>CAVSME010000001.1:0-1064435 GCA_963728985.1 uncultured Acidimicrobiales bacterium
GCTCGAGGAGCTGCAGGAGCTGTTCGAGCACAGGACCGAACCACAGGTTACGGACCCCTCTACGACCTGCTCGCCGACTATCCGTTCCGCGAGGGCAAGAGCCTGCGACCGGCCATCCTCATCGCGTCGGCTCGCGCCGCCGGTGGTCGCACGGACCAGGCGCGGCTGACGCAGCAGCGCTCGAGCTGTACCACAACGCCTTCCTCGTGCATGACGACGTGGAGGACGACTCCGAGTTCCGTCGGGGCGAGATCACCATGCTGCGCTCGCACGGTGCCGCGGTGGCGGTGAACGTCGGGGACACCACGAACGTCCTGGCGATGCAGCTGCTGCTGCGCAACGCCGAGGTGATCGGCCTGCGCCGGGCGTTGCTTATCCTGCGTGACGTGGAGCGCATGGCAACTGTTGTCGAGGGTCAGGCCGTCGAGCTCAACTGGGAAATACCGCCAGGGTGTCTTCGATCTGAACGATCAGGACTGCATCCGCATGGCGTACAAGAAGACGTGCTGGTACACGGTGATCGCGCCGTTGCGGGGCGTGGTGCTGTGCGGATGCCCCGCAGGGCGTGTGTTTCCCCATGGAGCACGATATTCGTGCCCCTGGTCGAGCTGGGCCACCTCACGGGATCACCTTCCCGGAATATTGTGACGACCTGCTCAACCTCGAAGCCGAACCGAGCCTGTACGGCAAGGAGGCGGCCGGTGACCTCTGGGAAGGCAAGCGCACCGTCATGCTCCTGCACTTCTTGCGGGAGACGGACGGCATGTCCCGCGCCCGTGCGCTGACGCTCCTGCAGACGCCACGTCGTCAGAAGGACGCCGCCGAGGTGCAGTGGTTGCTGAACGCCATGACCGAGCGCCGGTCGATCGCCTATGGACGGCGCATGGCCGAACGGTTCGTCGACCACGCCGTCGCGCTCAAGACAACGCGGCCTGTCCTTCTACGAGGAGAACGAGGCTCGTCACTTCCTGAGAGAGATGCTGTGGTATGTAGTCGAGCGAGCCAAATAGGACGTCCGAGGTCGATCGATGCCCATCCGCATTCGCACAGGCGAGGATCTGCTCGGGGCCCCCTCGACGACGTCGTCGACCCGCCGGGCGCCGCGCTTCGCCTTCGAGCCAGACGACGGGCTGTTCGCCTCGATCCGCCAGGTCATCGTGGCCTTCGGCCCATCCGCACCGCGAGCGTGCTCACCCCGGACCGCGCCCGCTGGCCGCCGACGGATCGGCCGGGCAGCTGCTTCGCGCCGCCCTCACCGTGCGGAACCTGCAGTCCGCGGTGGTCGTCGTCAGCCCCACGCTGACGACATCGGCGCGCCGACGGCGCCACCTGGTCCCCGGACCACACGCTGCGGTCGGCGGCACGACTGCTGTAGCCGGTGAGTCCACCGTCATCGACCTCGTCGTCACCGTCGCCGCCGATGTGCCGACGGGGGCGTACGACGGATCCATCCGGTGCCTGGCCACGACCGGGATGGTGCCGGTTCGCATCACCATCCGGGAGCCGAGCGAGTGGTGAGTCCATCCGACGCCCACGGCTCGCCGGCGCCGGCGCCTCACGCCGACTTCGTCGATCACCCCATCGAGGTCGGACGCACCACGACGACGCTGCTGGCCGGCGCGCTCACCCGGGCGGCGACGCTCTCGGCCATCACCGGCGCGCAAGCCGTCGCGTCGATGATCGCCGGACTGGCCGCGCTCGGACGAGCGGTGGCCGAGACGGTCGAAGGGTAGCACATCCGCGATGCCATCGATCGCGGTCGCCTCCGCGAGAACCTGGACCTCCTGTTCGGCGGCCTCGGCCTCGGAGCGCTGGCATCGGCATCGCCACCCACGCCGATGCTCGAAGACTTCTTCAACGACGTCGCCCTGGTCCTCGCGCCGGACGTGGCCGAGTCCATCGACGCCGCGCTGGTCGGCGCGGCCGGCGGATCGAGCGTCGGCGTGTTGCGCACGGCGGAGAAGGTCGATCCCATCGACTTCGTCGTCGGCCTCTGGGCCTTCTCCAGCGAAGTAGCGACGACGCTACGAGAGCTCATCGAGGCCGGCCCGCTCCTGGACCGTGTCACGAGCGCCTACAACGACGAGGCGGGTGAAGGCCGGCTGCTGCGGTGAGGTTCACCGATCGCCTCCGGCCACCGAGCCCTCGCGACACCCACGCCGGCGCGTACAAGGACTGGTTGCACGTCAATGTGTTCGATACCGGCGCCGGTGTCACGCTCGTCCTGAACGGCGCGACCCACGGCGCACCCGACGACCCGCGCGCCGTGGCCAGTGCGACCGCGATCGTGCACCACGACGGCGTGTGGACCACGCTCCACGAGACGGTGCCGCGATCGGATGCCGACATCACCGAGCGGGCCATGGCGATCGGCGACCGCCTGCACATCCAGCTCGATCCGGTGAGCGGCGGCGTCACGACCACCTTCCGCCACCCGAACGACGACCTCGCCGTCCACCTCGAGGCGGCGCCCGTGACCCCCGCCGTCCAGACCATGGCGCCGATGCCCTTCGGCTCCGGTTGGATCGCGTGGCGGGCGGTCCCGATGCTCAGCTGCAAGGGCTACGTGGTCTCGGCCGGGCGGACGACGAGCCTCGACGACGCGCTCGCCTACCACGACCACAACTGGGGCCGTTGGCACTGGGGCGAGGACATCGGCTGGGAGTGGGCGGCGTGGCCGAGTGCGGGCGGTGCGCTCGTGATGAGCCGTGCGACCGATCGCGCCCATGGAGCGGGCGCCGCCCACCTCACGCTGGCCCTGCCCGGTCGGCGTGGCTGGCACAACCAGTCGTACGGCGGGTCCTCGGTCCAGGTCCGCCTGGGCGCCTGGAGACGGGGCTGCCGGCGCCGTGTGCCCGGCGCGATGGCCGCCCTCCATGCGGAGCGGTCGAGTCCCCTGCTGCCCGCCCGCGTCGACATCCGGGTCGACGACGGATTCGATCAGCTGACGGCGCGCATGGACGTGACCGACGCGCTGCAGGTCATCGTCGCCGATCCGCACGTCGCCGGGTACTCGTACATCCACGAGCTGTTCGGCTCGTTCCGCGCCTCTGGCGTGCGCGGCGGCGAACGCTTCGCGCTGCACGGCGAGGGGGCGTTCGAGTATGTCGACTGAGGAACCGGGAGCAGGGCTGGCGTACTGGCTCCCCGAGCTCGTGGCCGCGCTCGACACCGATCCGTGCGGTGCCGGCGCGCAGCTGCGGGCGATCTTCACGGGACGAACGGCGCGCATCGGCCTCGACGACGACGTCGTGCTGGTCCAGTCGGTCGCCGACGGCGAGATGCTCGTGGGCCCGGACGACCCGGCGGCGGCGTGCGACGGGTCGGGCTTCACGACCACCGCCGTCGTGCTCGGCCTGCTCGACGCCGACGTCGAGATCGATCAGGTCGTGGTGAGCGGCGACATCGAGATCCGCTCGCCGATCGCCGACGCGCTGTGGATGTACCGGATGATCGAGCTGCTGCTCGACGGGTCGAGCCGCGTGCCCCGGCTGCGGGAGCTGGCGCAGCAGTTCCGGGACCAGGCCGGCCCCCCGACCGGTACGCCCTTCGCCGACTGGCAGGCCGGCTCCCGTGACGTCGAGATCGAGCTGCTCGGCCGCCTCGGCCTCCTCGCCGACCGGGCGGTGGATCTCGATGCCTGACGCGGGGAGCCCCCACGATCGGCTCCGTCCCCAGGACCGCTTCTTCCTCGATCAGGAAGCGTCGGGCTCGACCATGAACGTCGGTGCGCTCGTGACCGTCGAGGGGGTTCGCCACGACGCCTTCCTCGCTGATCTCACGACGCTGTTCGCGTCGAAGATCCACCTGCTGCCCCGCCTCCGCCAGCGCCTCGCCGCCGTGCCCCTTGCCGGGGCGCCGGCCGTGTGGATCGATGACGCGTCCTTCGACCTGAGCACCCGGATCCGGGTGGCCCCGATCGCCCGCCCCCCTGATCCGGCGGAGCTGCTCGCCCTGGCCGGCGCCCTCGTGGCCGAGCCGCTCGACCGCCACGGCCCGCTGTGGGACGCGCTCGTCGTCCCTCGCACCGTCGACGGCCACAGTGCCCTCGTCGTGCGCTGGCACCACGCCCTGATCGACGGCATGAGCGGGATCGAGATCGGCAAGCTGCTCCTCTCCGCCGACCAGGCCTACGAGCCGCCGCCCCCGGAGCCCTGGAGCCCCGAGCCGACGCCCGATCGCGAGGCGCTCGTCGCCGAGGCCCTCGCGCTCCGGGCCGCTGACTCCTTCCGTTCGGCGGCGCAGCGGGCAGCGACGTGGGCCGAGGGCGACGAGGACCGCATCTCCACCGGTGCGCTCCTGCGTGGCCTCGGCACGTTCGCCGAGCTGGGTTCGGCGCCGCCCAACCCCTTCCGGCCGGTCCAATCCGGCGGCCGGCGGTACAGCGCGACGGCCGTGCCGGATGCCGACCTGCGCGCCATCCGGCGCCAGTTCGGCGTGACGCTGGAAGCCGTCGTGCTGTCGATCATCGCCGGCGCGACGAGCCGCCTCCTGCAAGCACGCGGCACGGATCTCGATCGGCTCCGGGTGTTCATCCCCCGCACGGTCGCCTTTCGCTCGCGTTCGGTCTCGCTCGGCAACCACGCCACCTTCAACGTGATGGACGTGCCCGTCGGCCCGGCGGGCGAGGCGGGCCGGCTCACCGACATCGCACAGGGTCTCGAGCGGGTGCGCCAGAGCCATCAGGCCGAGGCCGTCACCGCCGTCGCCGAGCTCATCGCGTCGGGTCCGCAGCTGCCCGGGACGATCAACCAGACGCTCGCTCGCTGGTTCGGCGCCCAGAACCTCGTGCACACCGTGGTGTCGTACATGCGGGGGCCGAGGCGACCGCTCTACCTGGCCGGCCGCGCCCACCTGGGGACGTGCCCGATCCTGCCCCGGTCGAACGGCGTCGGGCTGCTCTTCGGCGTGCTCAGTCTCGGCGGGATCACGAACTTCGGGCTGGTGGCCGACCCCGCCGCCGTACCCGATCTCGAGTTCCTCGCCGCCGCCGTCCGTCAGGTCTGCCGGGAGCTGACTGCGCTGGTCGACGGATAGGCGGGAGTTCGCGGACAGGGGCGGCGTGTCCGGATCCTCCGCAGATGCCCATGTGACGGAATTCGCGACATCGTCTCGAATTCGCGCACACAAGCTCGACGCCGCTCCGTCTCCCGGTGATGTCCAGCCGGCGCTGATCACGTTGTCGCTGGTGGCCGCCTCGGTGAGGATCTTGCCCGAAGGTGGCGCCCAGATACCTCCGCTACCACTTCAGGCTGGCCCGGTAGCGGCCCAGCGGATCCAGCTCGCGCACGAACGAGATGTCGATGTGCAGCTGGGCCACGAGCTGGTCGACCGACGGATAGCGGTGCTGGTTGCGGATGTACTCCGCGAACAGCAACCGGACCGGAGCACCGTAGAGGTCGTCGTCGAAGTCGAGCAGGTGGGCCTCGAGCAGCTCCCAGCCGTCCTCATAGAACGTGGCCCGGCGGCCGAGGGAGATCGCCGCGGCGTACGCCGAGCCGTCCGGCACGAGCGCCACGCCGGCGTACACGCCCTCCTTGGGGATGAGCAACGACGAGTGCACACTCAGGTTCACCGTCGGGACGCCGAACGTGCGGCCCCGATGGTCGCCGTGCTCGACCTCGCCGCGCATCTCGAACAGGCGGCCGAGGAGCCGCCCGGCGAGCGCGACATGGCCGTCGAACAGCAGGGCGCTGATGTTCCTCGTGGTGTAGAGCCCCTCGGCCGACTCCTGGCGGCCGGGGTTGCGCTCGTCCATGGAGAACATCTCGATGCCGTGCTCGTCGCAGATCGACTGGAGCTCATCGCGGGACGTCAGGTCGGCCCGCCCGAGGCGCATCAGCCCGGACACGCCGAGGGCGATCGGCCGGACGGCCACCAAAGCGGCGCCGAGCCACTCGTGCGGCTGCTCGTGGATCTCCGACGGGACGATCCAGACGGCGTCCACCTCGTCCGTGGCCTCGAGCAGCTCCAGCCGATGCTCGAGGCCGGTCAGCGTCCGCGCCCGGTAGTGGGCCCCGCCTTCGATCAGGAGGAGACCGACCTCTGCGTCCCTCTCGGTGGCCACCCGTCGGAGTTCACCGAGCATGGCCCGGTGGGCCTGGTGGACGCCGTCGAAGGTGCCCAACCCGACCACGACAGCAGCACCCGACGGGTTGCCCTCCGAGACGGCACTGACGCGCATGTCGCCTCCTGTCGAGTCACGTGGTCCTGATCGGCACCGTACCGCACCCGTCGACCAGCGGAACATCGACGGGGATACGGTGAGAGCAGGCACGCCGCTGAACACGCGAGGGGGTGGCATGGCACTCGGCATCTCTCCACTCACGAGGAGCGGCTTCGCCGCGGAGGCGGCCGGCGCCGACCTCCGCGCACCGATCACCGGCGACGTCGCCGGCACGTTGCGGGTCGCCGCTCGCGAGCATCCCGTCCTGGTCGTACGCACCGACGGGCTCACGACGCCGCAGCTGCTCGCCCTGGCCCACGTGTTCGGCGAGCCACAGGTGCAGCTCCTGGAGGAGTACCGATCCTCGGCGCACGAGGCGATCTCGATCATCGCCTCGGACCAGACCGACGCCCGGGGCGACGGCCGCCGGATCGTCTTCGGCGGCGCCTGGCACACCGACGACAGCTACCTGGCGGTGCCGGCCAAGGCCACGATGCTCTACGCGCACGTGATCCCGCCGCACGGCGGCGACACCCTCTTCGCCGACACGACGGCGGCGTACGAGGCGCTCGACGATCGGACGCGCTCGGAGCTGGAGGGCATGCGCGCCGTCCACCGGTACGAGTCCCGCCGCAACGTGAACGTGGTCCCGACCCGTTCGTCGAGCGAGGAAGCGCAGACGCCGCCGGTCGACCATCCACTCGTGCGCACCGATCCCGAGACGGCGCGGCGCAGCCTCTACCTCAATCCGAACCGCATGGATTCGATCGTCGGGCTCGGCGACGAGGCCAGCGACGGTGTGCTCGACCGCCTCATCGAGCACACCGTGCAGGATCGGTTCGTGTACCGCCACGTCTGGCGCCGCCACGACGTGGTGCTGTGGGACAACGGCAGGAGCATGCACCGGGCGACCGCCGACTACGGCGACGATCGCCGCGAGATGCACCGCATCCTCCTGCGAGGAACGGTTCCCGCCTGAGGCGCGCTACTCGTACTCGTACCCGGGCCAGAACTCGATCGTGCGCATCTCGCTGTGGTCGGCGAACTGCTTGATGCCCGTCGTGTCGTGGCCCGGGAAGATGAGCGCCTCGTTCTCGGTGGCCAGCCGGCGGATGATCTCCACCGACGACCGCCACTTGTCGCTCTCCCACACGATCGGCGAGCCCACCGCCGGCGGCCCGTAGCTCTCGTGGAGGTACAGGGCGTCGGACGTGAGCATGGCCCACCCGGTGTTCTCGAGCCGGATCATCATGCCCATCTGGCCTGGGGTGTGGCCCGGGAGGCTCACCAGCCGTATGTCGCTCGTGAGGTCGATCGTGTCCCCGGACACCGTGGTCGGCTTCTGGTCGTTCAAGAACGCGAAGTCGACCTTGGCGAAGAAGTTCTCGGAGTCCTCCTGCATGCTCTGCACGTGGTTGTACTCGTCCTCGTGCACCACGATGTCGACGTTGGCGTCCTGGAAGATGCGCAGCCCGCCGGCGTGGTCCGTGTGGAGGTGGCCCATCACGACCCACCGGAAGTCCTCGGGTCCGAGCCCCAGTTCCTTCAGGCGGTTCTCGAGGCACACCTCGGGCGGCACCGGCGACAGGTCGACGAGGTCCTGCCAGACGGAGAGCCACTCGTCGGTGGCCCGCGTCGACACGCCCGTCTCCCAGAGGATGCGACCGTCCGGGTGCTCGATGATGTAGGCGATCGCCGGGCACTGGTACGGCACGTTCTGATACTCGGGCTTCTCGACCAACATCGACCGATCCAGGCCCATGTAGCCGAGGTTCACACCCTTCAAGCTGATTGCCATGGCTCCCCCTACTTGAACGCCGGGATGATGTGTTCGGCGAAGAGCTCGATCTGGCGGCGGGCATCGTCGATCGGCATCAGGCCCTGATCGAAGAACCACGAGAACCACTCCAGCTCGCCGTCGCCCTCGTGGATGGAGGCGACCTCTTCGATCTGGCGCTTGATCTGGTCGACGGTGCCGGCGAGGCCGTACTTCACGTTGACGAAGCGGTCGAGCGTCCACTCCGACGGCGGCAGCGGCGTGTACGGATCGAGCGGGTACTTCTCGGCGTCCTCGGCGAAGCGGAAGGCCTCCCAGAAGCCGAAGCCGGCGAAGTAGGCGTTGAAGCCGAAGAAGTTGGTCTTCTCGAGCAGCGCCAGGCCTTCTTCGCGCGTGTTGCCGAACGACACCGCCCGGAAGGCACCGACGTTCTGGCCCAGCCCGAGCGTGCGACCGTTCTCCGCCGCCACCTCCTGATAGATCTGGCACAGGCGGCGGAAGTCCGGCGGGTTCGACACGAGGATCATCGGCATCACCCCGACCCGGGCGGTGTGGCGGATGGTCGACTCGCTCACCGAGAACGGCTGGAACGCCGGCGGGTGCGGCTGCTGGTACGGCTTCGGGATGACCGAGATGCCACGGATGATGCCCTGCTCGTCGATCTCGCCCGGCGCACCGAACCGCCTCGTCCAATCGGCCGCCGGCCACCCGCTGATGCCCTCCTCGAACGGGTAGGGCACCTGGTAGAACTCGCCCTTGTACTGCAGGAGATCCTGATCCCACGCCTTGTAGATCAGGTCGATGTACTCCTCGTGGACCCGCTTGTTGTGCTGGTCGACGTCGCCGCCGTCCATGGGCGCCGCCTGGACCGGGACCTTCTGGCCGAGGACGTTGACCCACCGCTGCTGGTAGCCGCGGGCGAACCCGGCGTACACCCGGCCCTTCGTGAGGTGATCGAGGTACGCCACCTGCTCGGCGGCCCGCAGTGGATCACCGGCGGGGAGCACCAGCGCGAGCGGCGCGAACTTGATCCGCTTCGTGCGCGCCGCCAGATCGGCGTAGAGGAGCAGCGGCGCCACCGACGCTTCGTAGCCCTCGGAGTGGAAGTGGTGCTCGGTGGTCGAGAAGCAGTCGAAGCCGGCGTCGTCGGCGATGGTGCACAACGTGCGCACCTCTTCGATCATCATCTGGAAGCGCTCGTTGTTCCGTCCGATGGGCCGGAGCCTCTCGCGCTCCTCCATCGTGGCGGGGACGGTCGGCAACACAAACAACTGGAACTTCACGGGTCCTCCTTGAGCCGGTGATCGTGGCCGTGGTGCTCATGGCCGTGGTGGTGGTCGTCGTGGTTGTGGTCGGGGCCGTGGTGGTGATCGTGGCCGTGCTGGTGCTCGCGCAGGCGCTGGCGCGACGCGGCGTCCATGGGAGCCCGGGTGGCCCGCTCCCGGTCGAGGCGGTCCTTGGCCTGGCGAGCGGGGCGGACGCCGAGGAGGCCGCCCAGCCCGAAGCGCCGCCGGGCGGCACCACCGCAGTCGGGACAGTCGATGGTGTCGGCCACCGGTGACGGGGCGAAGATCTCGACGACCGCGGCGCAAGCGTCACACCGGTAGTCGACGAGCGGCACGTCTCACGCACCCTCGCGGGCGAGTAGCGGCGGCGCGGCCATGTGACCAGCATGTGACGGCCGGCGGGCGCGCAGGTGTCCCAAGTTGGCACGCGTCATATCGAGTAAACGCTCAGCTTCCGGTAGAGGGTCGAACGGGAGACGCCGAGGCGGTCGGCGGCGGCCTGCTTGTTGCCGCCCGCGTCGCGCAGGGCTTCGAGGATGGCCTGGCGCTCGAGGGCGGCGATCGGCGACAGCCCGGGCGGCGTGGCGTCGATGCGGATCTCGGCCGGCAGGTCGTCGAGGCTGAGCTGTCCCGTCGGCCGGCGCAGCATCACGGCCCGCACGACGCGGCCGATCTCCCGTGCGTTCCCCGGCCATGGATAGTGCATCAGCGCCCGGAGCACCTCCGGGGTGGCCGCACCGGACCAGCGGGCATCACCGTGCTGCTGGGCGAAGGCACGGAACAGGTCGACCACGTCCTCCGGTCGTGACGAGAGCGCGGGGATGGTCATCGTCACGTCGAAGCGGTCGAGGAGCGCCCGCGAGTCGGCGTCGAGCCGGGCCGAGTCGGTCACCGTCCCGAGCAGGCGCGGGCCGTCCGGGTCGACCGCGTCCAGCAGCGCCGCCGTGACCAGCGCGGCCTGGTCATGGAGTGCCTCCAGGTGGCGGAGCACGACGGTGCCCTCCGGGTGGGACAGCGCCGCCCGCAGCGGGGTGATCCACTGATCGTCGAGATCGACGACGCTCAGCGACGCATCAAGGACGGTCACCGGCTGGGGCGAGCGCCGACCACGGGCATGGATGGCTGCGGCGCACCGGAGCTTGCCCACGCCCCGCGGCCCGCTGACGAGGACGGGCTGGTCGTGTCCGGCGTGCAGCTCGATCTCCCCGACCACCCGCCGCCAGGCGCGGCTGTGGCCGGCGAGGGCCGCTCCCGTCCGCTCGGGCGGCGCCGCCGCTCGGGACGGCACCGTCCGCCGGCGGCTCGGGGGCCGCAGCTCCACGATGGCCCCGGCCGTCACCGAGCCCGCTTCGACGGCACCGAAGCGGGCCTCGTAGACCCGCCCCTCGGAGAGCTCCACGCTGGTCACGACTCGCTCGGTGGTGCGGGCCCCGCCGGCGGCGAAGTGCTCCCAGAGCAGGGCGTAGTCGGCCGGCGCCAGGCCCCGGGCGGCGTCGTTGGAGATGACGACCTGTTCGTTCAGGCACACCACCGGCTGGCGGGTGCGCCGGGTCGCCCGCAGGAACGACGCCAGCAGGGCCTGCTCGGACGCGGAGGAATCGGCCACGAAACGCTCGCGGACGCCCCGGCTGGCCTCGAGGAGCAGCGGCAGCATGAGCTCGTTCGACTCCGCCGCCAGGCAGGTGAGGTCCAGGATCCCCTCCAGCACACCGCTGATGGGGTGGACGAGTGGAACGCCGACGCAGGTGAAGGACTTCAGGGGCTCGGCGAAGTGCTCGATGCCCCGCACGGCGACCGGGCGGCGCTCTTCCACCACCGTCCCCAGGCCGTTCGTGCCGGCGCAGGCCTCGTCGTAGAGCACCCCCGGAAGGGCGCTGACCAGGTCGAGCCCGCGCGAGAGCGAGCCCATGCCGAGCCGGCGCTCCACGATGCGGGCGTCGGCGTCGGCCAGGATCACGCACGTCCGGGTGTCGTCGAGTTCGTTGGCCAGGCGGTCGAGGACGCCCCGCGCCGCACGTACCAGCCGGCTCTCACCGTCGACGTCGTCGTAGGAGGGCTCGAGCCCCGACGGCGAGACCCCGATCATCTCGCACCGCTTCCACGACTTGGCGATCTCGGGCCGCACGGAGCGTTGATCGATCGTGACCACCTTCTTCATCCCGCGACCGGACCGTTCCCCGACGGCACGGGCGCATCCTCTGGATGGCTTCCCCGGCGACAGTGTCCCAAACCTCGCCCGGCGCGGCCAAGCGGCCGTTCCCCGAGCAGCGAGCACATGAATCGGCGAGACTGCCGTGATGCCTCGGCTTCGCCTCGGTTTCGCCGGGCTCCTGGCGCTGGGATGGATGCTCGTCCCGGCGCAGCGTGGGCCGTCGAGTGCGTCCGTCGCCGCGGTCGCGCCGGCGGACGTCCTCACCCGACTCGATGGTCCCGTAACGGCCACTGCCGTCGCCCGGCGGGTGTCGGCCCCACCGGGGAACCCGGGCGCCGTGCCGCTGCCCGCGGAGGCGGCGCCGGTCGACACCTCGCACCCCGACGTCGTCGTCGGCACCGGCACGCCGGCGAGCTGCACCTCGGCGGCGGTGGTGGCCGCCGTGGCCCATGGCGGGATCATCACCTTCGCCTGCGGGCCTGGACCCGTCACGATCGTGATGACGGAGACGGCCAAGGTCGTCAACACCTCTGCCGTGGTGGTGCTGGACGGGGGCGGCAAGGTGACGCTCAGCGGCGCCGATCAACGCCGCATCCTCTACATGAACACGTGCGATCAGGCCCAGATCTGGACCACATCGCACTGCCAGGACCAGGAACAGCCGCAGCTGACCATCCAAGGCATGGGCTTCACGCAGGGCAACAGCACCGGCGACATGACCGAA
Source organism: uncultured Acidimicrobiales bacterium (assembly GCA_963728985.1). GTDB lineage: Bacteria > Actinomycetota > Acidimicrobiia > Acidimicrobiales > Ilumatobacteraceae > DASXAI01. The sequence continues at coordinate 12,106 of CAVSME010000001.1, forward strand.
GGCGGAGGCGGTGGCGCCGTGTTCGTGCGGGGCGGCCGCGTGAAGGTGATCGACAGCACGTTCACGGCCAACCAGTGCGACCCGACCGGTCCCGATCTCGGTGGCGCCGCGCTCCGCGTCCTCAGCCAGTCCCACGGCCTGCCGGTCATCGTCGCCACGAGCACGTTCACCGGAAACTCGTGCTCGAACGGAGCGGCGTTGTCGAGCATCGGCGTTTCGTGGCAGGTCTACAACAGCGTGTTCACCAACAACGACGCCATCGGGTCCGGCGCCAACCCGGCCCAGCAGGGCACGCCGGGCGGCGGTAGCGGCGGCGCCATCTACCTGGACGGCAACCTGTTCACCCTCGACCTGGCCGGCAGCATCGTCCGCGACAACACGGCCAACGAGGGCGGCGGCGCCATCTTCTTCGTGTCCAACGATCGAACGGGCCAGCTGCGCATCACGCAGTCGGTGCTCGAACGGAACATCAGCCGGGGCTTCCAGACGGCCGGGTTCCCGGGGATCTTCTTCCTCGGCCAGGGCGCACCCCAGGTGACCGACTCCACCATCGCCTGAGGTTCACCCGTCGGGCAGCGCCTCGATCACACCGAGGCCCGTGGGCGACGACGTCATGACCACGCGCTGGACGGCGAAGCGCGAACCGGCCGTCGTCGTCTTCCGCCAGCACGCCCTCGGTGACCAGACCGCGCAGGACCGGCCGCAGCGCATCAGGATCGGCGCCGGCTTCGGCGGCGCGCCGCGACGTGCAGCAACTGCGTCGTGACGACGGCGGCGCCGCGCCCGCCGGCCTCAGCTGACGAGCGGGAACCAGGTGAGCGGGTTGCGGCGCCCGGTGATCGCTTCGATCAGCGGTCCGGGCTCGGACACGCGCACGAGGATGTCGCGCGTGTAGTCGAGGGCCTCGACGGGCAGCGGGTCTCCGCCGACGGCATCGAGCAGGTCGAGGTAGTGCACGGTTGCTTCGACGATGGCGACCGCGGTCATGACGCCCACCGTCACCGACCCGGCCACGGGGTGGGCGACCACCGTCGTCATCGGCAAGTCGGCCTCACCGAGCAGCAGCGCGCCGGACTCCACGAACCGGCCCACGAGCTCCTTCGGGCCGAGCTCCTTCGCTCGTTCGGCGGCCTTGGCGGCGAGCTCCGCGGCCATCGCGTGCGCAGGGCCACCGGGCTCGTTGAACTGGCGCAAGAGCAACGCCGGGTCGGCCACGGCGGGCTCGCCGTCGACGACGGTGCCGGCCAGCTGCCGGATGATCGCCGGGTCTGGAGCCACATGCGCCACCAGCGCGGCGACGTCCCACGGTGGGCAACGGGTCGGCGTCGCCCACTCGTCCGGGCTCATCGCCACGCAGCGCTCCGCCCAGTACTGCCAGCACTGGGCCAGCAGCAGGGCTTCGTCGAGCTCGTCGTCCATCCCGTCGTCGTCGGCGGCCATCGCGAGACACCCTAGGTCGACCCACCTTCGCTCGACCGACGAGGGCGTAGTGTCTCGCCGTCAGGGCAGCCCGTTGAACGGATGGACGCCATGGCCGGCACGCAGGACGAACCGGTACTGATCGCCGGCGGTGGTCTGGTCGGCCTGTCAGCCGCCATGTTCCTGGCCCAGCACGGCGTGGCGTCGACGGCCATCGAACGGTTGCACAGTGGATCGGCGTTGCCCAGGGCGGCGCACTTCCACCTGCGCACGCTCGAGCTGTTCCGGCTGGCCGGCATCGACGACGCCGTGCAAGCCCAGTCCGAGCGCGAGTTCCTTCCCGAAGGCGCCATCGTCATGATGGACAACCTGTCGGGCCGGAAGCTGGCCGACATCATCGCCAGCCTCAACGAAGGCGTCGAGGCCGTGAGCCCGTGCCGGAGGCTGTTCCTGTCGCAACCGGGGCTCGAACCCATCCTGCGTGCCCGCGCCGAGCAGGCCGGCGCACGAGTGGTGTCCGGTCACGAGGTCGTCGACGTGGAGCAGGACGGCGACGGCGTCACCGTCCTCACCCGCTCCGTCGACAGCGGGCAGGAACAGCAGTGGCGGGGCCCGTACCTGATCGCCGCCGACGGTGCCCACAGCGTGATCCGCGAGCGGTTGGGCATCCCGTTCGAGGGACGCGGCGTCTTCTCCAACAGCATCACGATCTACTTCACCGCCGATCTGCGGCCGCAGCTGGCGGGCAAGCCCCTCAGCGTCATCTACATCAACAACGAGACCTTCGGCGGGTTCTTCCGGCTCGATCGCCGCTGCCAGTCCGGCTTCCTCGTGATCAACACGGTGACGGACGCGGCCGACGCTGCCGCCGACACCACCGAGGCCCGGCTCGTGGACCTCGTGCGCATCGGGGCCGGCGAGCCCGCCCTCGCCGTGCGAATCGACGGCCTCGCCCGCTGGAGAGCCACCGCCGACGTCGCCCGGAGCTACCAGCAGGGTCGCATCTTCCTCGCCGGCGACGCCGCCCACGTCATGCCCCCGAACGGCGGCTTCGGCGGGAACACCGGCATCCACGACGCCCACAACCTCGCGTGGAAGATGGCGCTCGTCCTCCACGGGCACGCCGACCAGGCGCTGCTCGACACCTACGACACCGAGCGTCGACCGGTCGGACGCTTCACCGTCGAGCAGGCGTACACGCGCTACGTCACCCGCACCGCGCCGCAGCTCGGCGTCGAGACCGCGGCGCCCCTCGTGGCGGACCTCGAGATCGAGCTCGGGTATCGCTACCAGTCGCGCGCCGCGGGCTCCGCTGACGGCGTCGTCCACGGCGATCCTCGTGAGGGCGCGGTGGCCGGCGCCCGGCTCCCGCACGCCTGGCTCGACGTCGACGGCCGGCGCGTATCGACGATCGACCTGACGGGCAGCACGTTCGCCGTTCTGGCCGGCCCGGACGGGGCCGACTGGTGCACGGCCGCGTCCGCCCTCGCGGCGGCCCATCCGGGCCTGGATCTGCACGCCCACCACCTCACCCGGCCCGCTTCCGTGTTCGCCACCACGTTCGGCCTGTCGGACTCGGGGGTGGTGCTCGTGCGCCCCGACGGGTTCGTCTCGTGGACGGCTGGGGCGATGGTGGGCGACCCGTCGAGCGTGCTCGGCGGTGCGCTGCGGCAGGCGCTGACCGCTGCCCCCTGACGGATGATCCCGTGCCCGCCGGGGTAGAGGGCGGCCATGATCGGGGGCCGGGCGGCGTCCGGCACCCGCACCGGGCACGGCCGCCGCGTGGTGGTGGCGGGGGCGACCGTCGGGCTGCTCGCTTCCGCCGTGCTGCCGGGAGCGAAGCCCGCCGCCGTCGCCGCCGCCCGGACCCCCATCGCGTGGATCGCCGCCCAGCGCAACCCGTTCGATGTGGGGCTCGATCCCGTCGCCAGCCAGATCAGCCGGGACGGGAGCATCGCCGGGTTCGTCACGACCTGGGACACGATCGACCCCGGCGATGTCCACCTCGACCCCGATGTGTTCGAGTACCGCGTGGCGTCGGGCGCCACGCAGCGGATCAACGTCACCCCTGGTGTCATCACCTACGGCAACGGCTGGCTCGACTCCTTCTCGGTCGACGGTTCGGTGCTGTCGTTCACGACCGGTGGGGCGCTGCTGCCCGACGACACCAACGACGTCGGTGACGTCTACGTCCTCGACCGGAGCGGCAACCAGCTGCAGCGCGTCAGCGTCGATGCCGCGGGTCAGCAGTCGACCGCAGCTTCCGGGTCGTCGGCGGTGTCCGCCGACGGCCGCGTCGTGGCCTTCGCCGGGGAACTGTCGACGACAGCGAACCCCACCGATCGCGAGATCTGGCTGCGCGACCTGGCGACCGGGCAGCTGGAGGAGATCAGCGTGGCCACGGACGGGACGGCGGCCAACGATCGGTCCGAGCTGGGCTCGATGTCCGACGATGGGCGCTACGTGAGCTTCTGGTCCCGGGCCACGAGCCTGGGCGGCGGCCCCAGCCATCCCGGCCTCGACTACTACATCCGCGACCGGGTCTCACGGACCACGACCCACGGCATCCCGTACACCGGCGTGCCCGATGCCGCGGTCATGAGCGGCGACGGCAACGTGGTCGCCTACGTGCTCGATGCGGCGTCCGATCCGTCCCGGCCCCGGCTCGTGCACGTCTGGGATCGACATACCGGCATCGATCGGGTCCTGCACATCCCCAGCCCCTTCAGCCCGAGCTACCGCGACTGGGGCGTGCCGATCGCGTTGAGCAGTGACGGGCGCTTCCTCGTGATGGAGGTGCCGGCCACGCCGTCGGACCACCTGGCGATCGCGGTGGCGGTCTACGACACGGTGGCGGACTCGGTCGCGTTCCCGGCCGTCGACGGCACCGGCGCCTACGTCACGAGCGACGCCCGGGCGGGCAGCATCTCGGCCGACGGCACGAAGGTGCTCTTCACCTCGTGGGCCGACGGGCTGGCCGCCGGTGACGGCAACCACGACGTGGATCTGTTCCTCCGGGTCCTCGACGCCGCCGACTTCCAGCCGGCCCCTACCGGCACCGGGCTCCTGTCGGGACCGATCGAGGCCGCCGACCGCGCCGTGCGCTCCCACCGATAGGGCCTAGCGCTGCGCCCGCTGCTTCAGGTCGTGCAGGCGCACGAAGTCCAGTGGCTCACCTGGCAGGTCGCTGGCGCCCTTGGGATGCAGGCCATCGAGGATGATGCGGACGTAGCGGTCCCGGAGACCCTGCTGGCGGTCACCGACCACTCGCGGTGGCGTGGGCCACGCCCGACAGGAGCAGGGCCACGTCGGCCGGGCCGATGTCGGCCCGCACGGTCCCCACCTCCTGGGCTCGGGCCACGAGCTGGGAGATGGCGGCCCACAGCCGCTCCCGGGCCGCCGGTGGGGCCGTCGGGGTCTCCATGTCGTTGGCCATCTGCTCGGCCAAGGCCCGGTGCCGGGCCTGGAACGCCGACAGGACCACGACGAACGTCTCGAACGCCTCGCCGGCGTCGGGGTTGGCGAGCCCGTCGAGGGCATCCTGCAGGAGCGTCTCGTAGAGATCGGCGAGCACGGCGTCGACCATCGCCTGCTTGGTGGGGAAGTTCCGGCAGACGGTGCCGACGCCCACGCCGGCGCGCCGCGCGATCTCCTCCATGGGGGCCTTGAGGCCGGACTCGCCCAGCAGGTCCGACGCCGCGGCCAGGACCCGCTCGCGGTTGCGGCGGGCGTCGGCGCGCTGCTGGCGGTCGCTGAGCTGGGTCTCCATGGCTCCCCCTGCGGCAGGGTCGGTCGAGCCGCGTCCGAGCACCCTACCGTGCGGTATCCGCCGAAGCGGAAGCTAGACTCCGTTTCTTTGGTCATCGGCCATCGAACGCACCGGAGGGTCAGTGGACGCGTCCGTCCAGTCCGACATCGAGCGGCTCCACGATCGGCGTTGGTGGACGCTGGCGGTGCTGTGCCTGAGCCTCGTCATCGTCTTCGTCGGCAACTCCAGCCTCAACGTCGCCCTCCCCACGCTGGCCCGCGACCTTCACGCCACCGAGTCGCAACTCCAGTGGGTGGTGGCGGCGTACTCCCTGGTCTTCGCCGGGTTGCTGTTCTCGACCGGAGCGCTCGGTGACCGCTACGGGCGCAAGGGCCTCCTCCAGATCGGCCTCGTCCTGTTCCTGGTGGCGGCGGCCTTCGCGTCGGCATCCACGACCATGTGGGAGCTCATCGCCTGCCGGGCGGTGATGGGCGCGGCGGCGGCCATGATCATGCCGTCCACGCTCTCCATCCTCATCAACGTGTTCCCGCCGCACGAGCGGGTCAAAGCCATCGCCATCTGGGCCAGCATCACCGGCGCCGCCGGCGGGTTCGGCCCGGTCATCAGCGGGTGGCTCCTCGGCCACTACTGGTTCGGCGCCGTGTTCCTCATCAACGTCCCGATCGTCGCCGTCGCCCTCATCGGCGGCCGCTTCCTCGTACCCCGCTCGCGCGATCCTGAAGAAGCCAGCATCGACCCCGTCGGCGCCATCTTGTCGATCATCGGCATCGTGTCCCTCGTGTACGGCTTGATCGAGGCCCCCGAGGAGGGCTGGGTCAGCACCCCCACCCTGATCGCCTTCGGCATCGCCGCCGTCGTCCTGACGGTCTTCGTGTTCTTCGAGTTGCACACCGACGAGCCGATGCTCGAGATGCGCTTCTTCCGCAACCCGGCCTTCAGCACCGGCACGGCGGGCATGATGCTGGTGTTCCTGGCCCTGTACGGCGTGATGTTCCTCGTGACGCAGTACTTCCAGCTCGTGCTGGGCTACAGCCCGCTCTCGGCCGCCGCTCGCCTCCTGCCCATGGCGATGACGCTGCTGGTCGTCTCGCTCACGACGCCGAGGATCGTTGACCGCTTCGGCGCCCACCGCACTGTGGCGACCGGCATGCTCAGCCTCGCCACCGGCCTCTTGCTGCTCAGCCGCGTCGGTACGGAGACGCCGTACTGGTACATCGTGCTCTGCTTCCTGCCGTTCTCGGCCGGGATGGCGATGTCGATGTCGCCCATGACGGCCTCGATCATGTCGGCCGTCCCGACCCGCCGGGCCGGCATGGGATCGGCCATGAACGACGCCACACGGGAGTTCGGTGCCGCCCTCGGCGTCGCCGTGCTCGGCAGCATCGCCGCCTCCCGGTACGGCTCCCAGATCGCGTCGGCCGTCACGGGTCTCGGCAGCGCCGACCAGTCGACCGCGACCAGCTCGATCGCCGGCGCGCTGAACGTGGCATCGGGACTGCCGGAGCCGGCGTCATCCAACCTCACCGACGCCGCCCACCAGGCCTTCCTCTCGGGCATGCACCTGGCGGTGCTGATCGGCGCCGCCCTTGCCGCCTTGAGCGCCGGCATCGTGTACCGCTACCTCCCCCACTCGCTGCAGCACGAGGGCGCGCTCCACGGTCCGCTCGAGTCGTTCGAGGACGCCGCCGAGCTCGGCCTCGGGGGCGTCCCGCCCGCGTTCGCCGACGGGACGTCGTAGCCGCCCGGTCAGCCGCTGTTGCGCAGCCCGGTGGCGAGGCCGTTGATCGTGAGGTGGATGGCCCGCTGCACCAGTTCGTCGGTGTCACCGGCGCGGTAGCGCCGCAACATCGACAGCTGCAGGTGATGCAGCGGGTCGAGGTACGGGAACCGGTTCCTGATGCTGCGAGCCAGCGCGGGGTTGTCGGCCAGCAGCGAATCGTGACCGGTGATGCGCCGCCACCACTGCACGGTGCGGGCATGCTCGTCGGCGATGCGATCGAAGACGGGCGCCCGCCACGGTGCCGTCGGCGCACAGCTCCACGTAGCGACGGGCGATCCCCAGGTCGGACTTGGCCAGCACCATGCCCATGTTCGACATGACCGTGCGCAGGAAGGGCCACGTGTCGTGCAGGCGACGCAGCGACGCGATGCGCTCGCCGTCGCCACCGGCCCAGGCCTCGAACGCGCTTCCGGCGCCGTACCACCCGGGCAGCATCACGCGGCACTGGGTCCACGAGAACACCCATGGGATGGCCCGGAGATCCTGGATGCGGTTCGACGACGTGCGCGATGCCGGCCGGCTCCCGATGTTCAGCTGCGCGATCTCATTGATCGGCGTCATCGCCCGGAAGACCTCGACGAAACCGTCGGTGCCGTACACGAGCGAGCGGTAGGCCCGCTCGGCTTCGGCCGAGATCGCATCCATCACGGCACCAGCGCCATCGGAAGCGTCGGGGGCGGCCGGATCAGCAGCGCCGGCGTCGATCACAGTCGCCTCCAGCGTGGCCGCCACCAGTGCCTCGAGGTTGCGGCGGGCCAGCTCGGGATCGGCGTACTTGGCCGCCACCACCTCGCCCTGCTCGGTGATGCGGACCTCGCCTTGCACCGCGCCGGGCGGCTGGGCGCGGATGGCGTCGTAGCTCGGGCCGCCGCCGCGGCCGACCGTGCCACCACGGCCGTGAAAGAGGCGCAGCCCGACGCCGGCGGCGCGGGTGACGCGCACCAGATCGACCTCGGCGCGATACACCGCCCACTGGGCCGTGAGGTAGCCCCCGTCCTTGTTGGAGTCCGAGTAACCGAGCATGACCTCCTGGCGATCGCCGCGCCCCGCCAGGAGGCGGCGGTAGACCGGCACGTCGAGCAGGGCCTGCATCACCGCACCGGCCCGGTGGAGGTCGTCGATCGTCTCGAACAGCGGGACGATGTCGAGGTCGAGCTGCGGTCGGGGCCCGGCCGGGTGGCAGAGCCCGACTTCGCGCAGCAGCACCGCCACTTCGAGCACGTCGCTGACGCCGCTGGCCTTGGAGATCACGTAGTGCGGGATGGCCTCGGGCCCGCGGCTGGCCGCGGCATCGGCGGCCGCCGCCACGATGGCCAACTCGCCCTCGGCCGTCGGGCCCAGCTGCTGGTGAACGGCGCGCAGCGGCCGATCGGTGGCCAGCTCCGCGGCGAGGACGTCGACGCGCTCGGCTTCGGCCAGCGCCAGGTACTCGTCAGCGACACCGGCCGCGCCCACCAGCTCGCCGACGACCACCTCGTGCACGTCGGCGTTCTGGCGCAGATCGAGACCGCACAGGTGGAAGCCGAAGAGCACGACCGCTCGGCGCACCGGTGCCACCCGGGCCCGGCCGAGTGACGCCGCGCCGTGAGTCGCCAGCGATGCCAGTACGGCGTCGAGATCGGCGATCAGCTCCGCGGGAGCGGTATATGGCGCCAGCGCGGCGTGCGGCGGCGCTCCCGGCACCCGGCCGACGAGCGCGAACGCCGTCGCCGAAAGCCGCGCGTGCATGCCCCGCAAGGCGCGGCGATACGGCTCGTCGGCGCGGAACGGCGAGTCGTCGCCCGACGCGTCGGCCAGCTGGAGCAACGCCGGCGTCGGCGTCACGAGGCGCGACGACATCGACAGCTCGCGGCTCAGCCGGGCCAGCGCGTTCAGGTGGTGCTCGAGCGCGGTCTCGGTCTGGCGATCCACGGCCAGGCGCAGGACGTCGGCCGTCACGAAGGGGTTGCCGTCGCGATCGCCGCCGATCCACGACCCCATGCGCAGCAGCACCCGATCCCCCACGAGCGCCCTGGCGTCTTCGTGCATGGCCACCACCGCACGGATCAGGCTCAGGTCGTAGTAGTGCAGCGCTTCGTTGATCTCGTCGCGCACCCGCAGCCGTGACAGTCGCAAGATCGCCGTCTGCCACAGGGTGAGCACGTGGAGCTCCAGCTCGGCCTCGGCGTCGGCCAGCGCGGTGGGATCGGTGATCGTGTCGCGTGCCGCCAGCAACTCGGCCACCGCGCGCTGGTGCTCGAGCACGGTGGCGCGGCGCACCTCGGTGGGGTGGGCCGTGACGACGGCGCTCACCTCGGTGCGCGAGAGCACATCCTGGATCTCGGCGGGACCGAGACCGGCGCCGACCAGGGCGGCCAGGGCGGCGTCGATGCTGCCCGGCTGGGGCGCCGATCCGGCCAGGCGATGCTGGCGCCGGCGCCGGTTGTGGTGCACGTCCTCGGCGACGTTGGCCAGCAACGAGAACAGCGCGAAGGCCCGCACGACGTGCAGCGCCGCGTCGATCGGGATGTCGTCCAACAGCAGGTCGAGCGCGGCGACCACGTCGTCGCCCCGCCGGCGACCGTCGACCGCGGTTCGTCGCGTGGCCTCCACGAGCTCGAACACCGATGCTCCGCTGTCGGCCCGCACGACGTCGCCGAGCACCCGGCCCACGAGGCGGATGTCGGCCGCCAGCGCCAGGTCCTTGGGCTCAACGTTGTACGGGGCAGGAGGGGTCACGACGACGGCGCGATCGTACCGGCGGCCGTCGTCGCGAGGTTCCGTACAGATGCGCTAGACGTCGGGCGTGGACTTCGACACGAGAGCGCTACCCACCGATCACGACGTCGTCGCGCCCGACGGTTCCGAGGTCCGCATCCTCGTAGCGCTCGATCGGGGCAGCGCCGCCCACTTCCGGCTCGCTTCCGGTCAGACCTCGGTGGCCATCCGCCATCGCAGCGTCGACGAGATCTGGTACGTCGTGAGCGGGGCCGGGGAGATGTGGCGGCGCACCGAGCAACGCGAGGAGACGGTGCCGCTGCGGCCGGGCACGTGCGTCAGCATCCCGGCAGCGACGGCCTTCCAGTTCCGCACCACGGGCCCCGACGACCTCGCCGCCGTCGCGATCACGATGCCGCCATGGCCCGGCGACGGCGAGGCCATCGCCTGCGCCGGTCCGTGGATCGCGACAGTCGCCCCAGGACCCGGCCTGGCCTAGAGGTTGGGCACCAGCAGTTGGGGGCAGTCGAAGGCGTCGCCGCCGTCGAAGGCGACGTCGGCGGGATACTGGCCCGGCGCCAGCGGCACCGTGCGCGTGTCCGTGCCCGTCTTCACCAGCGCCCGGCCCTGCCAGACGTAGTGGTCGACGTCGAGGTCGGCCGCCGTCGGTTGCACGGCGTCCTCGGGACTGCTCCCGTAGGAAGGTACGTCGATGCCGCCGGCCACGCACCGGATCCCAGCGCCGAAGTACAGGCCGGTATCGACGGTCCAGTCGTCGGGGAACCGCTCGAGGCCCGAACCCGACCAGCCGATGACGCTGCCTTCGACCGCATGGTTGGTCACGCCGGTGACGACGAGGACCTCGTTGCCCGGCGACGGGTCGTACGCCCCGTACCGGAAGAGCGTCATGTTCGTGCCGAGGAGATCGACGTCGCCGAGGTGGACCGAATACCACGTCCCTCGGACCTCGGCGGCGGCGTACTCGTCGAACGTGTCGATGGCCAAGGGATCCTGCGCGTTGTTGTAGATGGCGAAGAGATCCGGCGCGCCGTCACCGTCGATGTCGGTCACGACCGTCCCGTCACAGGGGTAGCCGGCTGGGATGCCCGCGGCGGCAGCCGGGAAGGGGCAGTCGACCGGGCGGGTGTCGAGGATGCGCCGCGGGTTGGGGACGGGCACGAAGGCCGAACCGGCCGGGAAGTAGCCGGCGACGTCCACGACGAGGTCGGTGGCGGCGAGCGACGACAGGCATGTCCGGCCGCCGGCACCGAGCTTGGCGATGACCGCGTTGGGCACTGTCTGGCCGACCTCGTAGTTGAGGTTCGACGCCACCGGGCGGGGCTCCCCGCAGGGCCACACGGTCACGAAGCCGGGAGCGGCCGGGTTGGTGGCGGTCACGTTCAACACGACGGCGCTGGCGTCCGGGGGCACGCCGGCGACGCCGCCGACCGGCAGGGCCAGTTCGGCACCGGCGGCCACGGGTCCGGCCGGTGCGCCCAACCCGCTGCGGGTGTCGAGGATGCGCTGCGGGTTGATGATCGGCGTGAAGTCGGAGCCCGCCGGGAAGTAGCCGGCCACGTCGGCCACCACGTCGGTGGCCGCCAGTGAGTACATGCACAGCTGACCGCCGGCGCCGAGCTTGGCGACGACCAGGTTCGGCACCGTCTGCCCGGCGACGTAGTTGAGGTTCGAAGCCAGCGGCTGCGGCTGCCCGCACGGCCACACGGTGAGGAAGCCGGGGCCCGACGGTCCGGTCACCGTGGTGTTCACCACCACCGCCAGCGCGTCGGCCGGTACGCCGGCCACCCCGGCCACGTGGAGGGCCAGCACCTGACCGGCGCCGAGCCGCGCCGGCGCGCCGGTCCCGTTCCTGGTGTCGAGGATCCGCTGCGGGTTGGCGATCGGGCTGAAGGCCGCACCGGGAGGGAAGTAGCCCGAGACGTCCACGATGACGTCGGCGGTCTGCAGCGAGTAGATGCAGACCTGCCGGTCGGCGCCGACCTTGGCGATCACCAGGTTGGGCACGTTCTGGCCGGCGACGTAGTTCACGTTCGAGGCGAGCGGTCGGGGTTGGCCGCAGGGGTAGACGGTCAGGAAGCCGGGCACGGCCGGGTCGGTGACGGTGACGTTGAGCACGACCGCCGACGCGTCACCGGGCACGCCGGCCTGTCCCGCCACCGTCAACTGGATCGTGTGGCCGGCCGGCACTGCGCCGGGGCTCGGCGTCGCGCCACTCGGCACCGCCACCACCATCAGCGCCGCCAGCGCCATCGGTACCGCCGCCGTCACGATCGTGGCCATCCGTCGTCGCATCGCCCCCCGCTCTCCACGCCCCGCCCGGCCCCGCCGGCGGCAGGACAGTACTGCGCGCCGTCGATTCTCAGCTTCTTCTCAGCTGTTTCGAATCCACCTCCGAACGCCATTCGTCACGATCGCAGGGACCACGTCGCCGGTGGCGGGCCCGCGCCGCCCGTTCATCCGGCCCGCACTGGAGGTGTGCCCTCGCCATGTCGACCACTCAGGCGACCGAGCCCGAGGCGTCGCCGTCACCACCAGCGCGCCGCCGACGCCGCGGTCGTGTCGCCGTGCCCGCCGTCATCGTGGTCGTCGTGGCCGGCGCCCTGGCGGTGTGGTGGTGGACCAACCGGTCGCCTGACAGCACGGCGACGGCGGCGGCCACCACGAGGACGGTCGTCGCCGTCACCACCGGCACCGTCGACACCACGGTGACGGCCGACGGGACGGTCGCCGCCGCCACCACCGACAACCTCAACTTCGCCTCGGCCGGCACGGTGACCGCCGTGAACGTGAAGGCCGGCGACCCGGTGACGGCCGGTCAGGTCGTGGCGACGATCGACAGCGCCGCCCTCGACGCCGCCGCCGCCAAGGCGCAGGCCGATCTCGACGCCGCCCAGGCCAAGCTCTCCGACGACCAGACGGCCAAGGCGTCCGACGAGCAACTGGCCGCGGACCAGTCGAGCCTCACCGTCGCCCAAGACGCCCTGACCGCGGCGCAGGCCGCCGCCGCCGGCGCTTCGCTGACGGCCACCATCAACGGCACCGTGACCGCGGTCAACCTCACGGTCGGCGAGCAGCTCTCCTCGAGCGGGACGGGCGGCACCACGCTCACCGGTTCAGGCAGCGGCTCGGGCCGCTCCGCCGGGGCCATCGGTGCAGGAGCGGCCACGGGCGGCGGTCAAGGGAACGGGTCCTCGTCGAGCACCTCGACGGCCCAGGTCCAGGTGGTGAGCAGCGGCCAGTACGTGGTCGAGCTCAACGTCGGCAGCACCGACATCGCCAACGTGGCCGTCGGCCAACCGGCGGCCATCGCCATCACCACTTCCAGCACGTCCGGTGCCGGAGCCTTCCCCGGCGGCTTCGGCGCCGGCGGTTTCGGGGGTGGCGGCTTCGGCGCCACCGGCCAGCAGCGCGCCGGCACCGGGGGCACCGGCACCGGCCGGATCGGGACTGGCGCCGGCGCCGGCACGGGCAACGGCAACGGGCGGGCGGGAGTGGGCGCGACCGCCGCCAGCGCCGGCGCGACGGCCACCGGAACGGTGAGCGACGTGAGCAAGGTGGCCACCACCACGTCGGGCGTGGCCACCTACGCGGTGAAGGTCTCCTTCACCGGCGACGCCACCAAGTTCTTCGTCGGATCGAACGCCACCGCCGCCATCACGACCGCGCAGAAGGCCAACGCGCTACTCGTCCCGGCGCTCGCCGTCACGACGACCAACGGCCAGTCGACCGTCACGGTGGCCACTGGTGGAACGGCCGACGGCCCGACCGTCACCCGTGACGTCACGACCGGCGGCCGCAGCGGCGCCCTCGTCGAGATCACGAGCGGCCTGGCCGCTGGTGACAAGGTCGTGGTCGAGGTGCCAGCCGGCTTCGCCAACCGCACCGGCCCCGAAGGCGGCGGCTTCGGCGGTGGGGGCGGCGGCGAGGCGCCCGGCGGCCGCACCCGCACCGGTGGCGGCGAAGCTCCTGCCGGCAACGGCGCGTTCCCCAACGGCCGGGCCAACGGGGGGCAGGGCGGATGACGATCACCGAGGCGAACGAGACCATCGAGGCACCCGTCAGCGCGCCGGTGATCCCCGTCATCGAGCTGGTCGACGTGAGCAAGATCTACGGCACCGGCGCGGCCGAGGTCGCCGCCCTGCGCGACGTGTCGCTGCGGATCGACGAGAACGAGTTCGTCGCCATCACCGGCCCGTCGGGATCGGGCAAGTCGACCCTCATGCACATCCTCGGTTGCCTCGACGTCCCCACGTCGGGCACCTTCCGGCTGGCCGGCCACGACGTGCAGTCGCTCGACGAGAACCAGCTGTCGGAGGTCCGCAACATCTTCATCGGCTTCGTCTTCCAGCAATTCAACCTCCTCGCCTACCTACCGGCGTGGCGCAACGTCGAGCTGCCGCTCGTGTACGCCGGCGTGCGGCCGAGCGAGCGGCGGGAACGAGCCATGGCGGCCCTGGCCACCGTCGATCTCGCCAACCGCGCCAGCCACAAGCCCGGCGAGATGTCCGGCGGCCAGCAGCAGCGCGTCGCCATCGCCCGCGCCCTCGTCACCGAGCCGGGGATGATCCTGGCCGACGAGCCGACCGGGAATCTCGACTCCGGCTCCGCCGCCGAGGTCCTCGGCCTCCTCGGCGACCTCCACGACAGCGGGCGCACGATCGTGCTCATCACCCACGAGCGCGACGTGGCCCGGCGAGCGGGCCGCACGATCCAGATCGCCGATGGGCGGGTCATCCCGACGCTGGCGGAGCTGCGACGGTGAACTGGCGCGACACCTTCCGCACGGCGGGCGAGGCGGTGCGGACCCACCGGCTGCGCTCGGCCCTCACGATGCTCGGCATCCTCATCGGGATCAGCGCCGTCGTCTTGACGGTCGGGCTCGGCGAAGGGGCCAAGGCCGAGGTGCGCGACAGCATCAACGCGCTCGGCACCAACCTCCTCGTCGTCTCGCCCGGCAGCACGACCGAGAGCAGCACCGGGATCCGCGGCGGCTTCGGTTCCGCATCCAGCCTCACCCGCCAGGACGCCGCCGCACTCGCCTCCTCCGATGTGGCGCCCGACATCCAAGCCGTGGCCGCCGTCTCCACCACGAACGCCGCGCTCGTGGCCGGCACCACCAACTGGACGACGACGCTGGCGGGCACCACCGCCAGCTGGCAGGACGTCCGCTCCCGGGAGCTGGCAACAGGGCGGTTCCTGACCGATGCCGACGACTCCTCGGCCGCCGCCGTCGTCGTGCTCGGACCCGATACCGCGCAGCAGCTCTTCGGCACCACCGACGCCGTCGGCCGTACCGTCACCTACAACGGCGTCACACTGTCGGTCATCGGCGTGCTCGAGGAGGTCAGCTCCTCCGAGGCGACGACGAACAACGACATGGCGCTCGTGCCGGCCACCACGTACGCGCAGCGACTCGTCGGCGGCGCGAGCCGCAACTCGGTGAGCTCGATCTACATCAAGGCGACGTCGTCGAGCACGCTGTCGGCCGCCTACCAGGAAGCTGACGCGCTGCTGCTCAACCTCCACGGGATCACCAGCGCCACGAGTGCCGACTTCTCGATCGCCACCGAGCAGTCGATCCTGTCGGCCGCCACCACCGTCGACGACACGATGAAGGTGATGCTGGCCGGCATCGCGGTGATCTCGCTGCTGGTCGGTGGGATCGGCGTCATGAACATCATGCTGGTCTCGGTCACCGAGCGCATCCGGGAGATCGGCCTGCGCAAGGCGCTCGGCGGGCGCCCGCGGCTGATCCGGCGCCAGTTCCTCGTGGAAGCGTCCCTGCTCGGCTTCGCCGGCGGCGTGCTCGGGGTGGGCCTCGGCATCGCAGGCGCCGTCGTCCTGCCCCACCTCACCGGATCCCGGGTGATCATCTCTGCGCCCGCCGCCGTCGGGGCGATCGTCATGGCGATGGCCATCGGCGTCGGCTTCGGTGTCTATCCCGCCTCGAGAGCGGCTCGCCTCGCTCCCATCGACGCCCTGAGGAGCGAGTGAGATGACGGAATCGGCGACGCCGGCGAACGAGCGGCAGCCCACGGCCAAGGTCGACGTGGCGACGATGTTCCCGTCGTCGGTCCGCGCCGGGCGTCGGCGCTGGGTCCGCCGGCGGGCACGGGCCATCGCCATCATCATCGTGGTCGCCGCCGTGGCCGTGGCCGGCGCCGCCGTGGCCATGCAGGCGTCAGCGTCGGGGCCGGCCGAGTACCGGACCGCCGCCGCCACGCAGCGCAGCGTCGACGCGGTGCTGCACGGCGTCGCCGTCATCGAGCCGGTGACGCAAGCCGCCGTCGCCTTCCCCGTCGGCGGCACCGTGGCCACGGTGGCCGTCACCCTCGGCGCCGCGGTCGCCGCCGGCCAGCCGCTGGCGACCCTCGACACCAGCAGCCTCGAAGCCAACCTGCACAACGAGCAAGCGGCGCTCGACCAAGCCAACCTCACGCTCCAACGGGCGCTCGCCGGTGAGAGCGTCGCCGCCCCGTCCGGGACCCGATCCTTCGCGATGACGAGCGGCCGGGTGACGGCCACGCTCTATGGCGGCGTGGCCGCCGCCGTACCTGACGACATCGCCGCCGCGCAGCAGGCGGTGCTGGCCGCGCAGCAACAGGTCGACACGGCCCGCAACCATGCGGCCGCCGCCCTGGCGTCGGCCACCACCGTCTGTGCCGCCATCGGCGTCGACCCGTCGACCGATCCCAGCGGCGCCGTCGCCGCCCTCACCGCCTGCCAGACGGCGCTGCAGGACGTGGCCGCCGCGCAGGCCGCAGTGAGCGACGCCCAGACGGCGCTGGCCACCGCGTCGACGACGCTCGACGACCTGCTCAAGCAGTTGGTCGACCAACCGCCGCCGACCACCACGACGGTGCCCCCCACCACGACCGCGGTGCCGCCGACGACGACCACCTCTCCCGCGCCGACGACCACCGTCCCCTCACCGACGACAACGCAACCGGCGCCGGCGCCGACCACCACGGCGCCCCCTCGCTCGCCGGCGACGTCGGCCCCTGACACCACCACGACGGCCCCTGACGCGAGCGGGAGCCGGACGGGCGGCGGGACGCGATCGGGCGGCGGTGGCACCAGTGGAAGTGGTGGGAGCCGATCGAGCGGTGCCTCGGGCACGACGACGGCCAAGCCGTCGGCCGCCGATCTCGTCGCCTACCAGAGCGCCGTCGACGCCGCCACGGCCAACGTGACGATGGCCGAGCAGGCCCTGGCCCAGGCGACCGTGGTCAGCCCCATCGCCGGCACCGTCGTCGCCGTGAACCTGGTTCCTGGCACCGCCGCCACCGCCGGCTCGACGACCCAGACGATCGTGGTCGAAGGCGCCGGCGGGTTCGAGGCCACCACCACCGTCAGCCTCGACGACGTGCCCACCATCAAGGTGGGCCAGCCTGCCACGGTGACCGCCGACGGGGCGACGACCGCCGTCGACGGATCGGTGGTGTCGATCTCGGCCGTGCCGGCCAGCACCTCGTCCACCAACTACCGGGTCGTCATCGCCCTGCCGCCCGACGCCAGCGGGCTCCTCAATGGGGCCATCGGCTCGGTGGCCATCATGACGGGCACCGCCTCCGGCGTGGCCGTACCGACGTCGGCGGTCACCACCACGGGCGCCATCCACACGGTGCGGGTGCGCGAAGGCAGCACCGTGCGCACGGTGGCGGTGCAGGTCGGCGTCGTCGGCGACACCTGGACGCAGATCACGAGCGGCCTCCAGGCGGGCCAGCAGGTGGTGCTGGCCGCCGTGGACGAACCCCTGCCCGGGTCGGCCACCTCGGCCACGACGACGGCCAACCGGCAGGGCACGTTCCCCTTCGGCCGCATCCAGCGGGGCGCCACGCCATGATCGCCCGCCGATCCGGGGCCGATCCTCAGGTCCTTCCCAGGCGATCCACGGTGACCGAGATCACCATGGCGCCATGACTGCCCTGCGCGCCCTGGCCGTGGACGACGATCCCGGCATCTGCGAGCTGCTCCAGCTCGTGCTGTCGGCCGAGCACTTCGTTGTGGCGACGGCCGGGTCGGGCCAGGAGACGCTGGCGTGCTTGGACACGTTCACTCCCGATGTCGTACTGCTCGACATCATGTTGCCCGACATGACCGGCTTCGAACTGGCCGGCCTGATCCACGCCCGCGTCGATGTGCCCATCATCTTCGTCACCGCTCGCGACGTCCCGGCCGACCGCATCCGCGGGCTGACGATCGGCGACGACTACATCGCCAAGCCGTTCTCGCTCGAGGAGCTGCTGGCGCGTGTGCGCAACGTGGCCCGGCGGCGGTGCCGGCCCGGGTGCTCGACCCTTGCCTGAAACTCCCTGGAGGAACGAATGAGAACGTTGAAGTCGCTGGTACCGGCGTTGGCCATCGCCAGCGTGGTGCTGCTCGCCGCATGCGGAGGAGGCGGCAGTTCGTCCGGCGCGAGCCCCGCCACGACGGCGGCGACGACGCCGTCCAGCGACGCCGGCGGCGGTAGCGCGGCGAACGGTGACGGGCAGGGCGGGGGCGGCAGCAACATCAACGACCCCGCCGTGCAGCAGTGCCTCGCCGACAAGGGCGTGACGATGCCGTCGTTCCCCCGCCGCGGCCAGGGTGAGGCCCCGCCCGACTCGGCCGCCAACCCCGAAGGGGGCGGCCCGCGTGGCGGCTTCGGCGGCGGCCTCGACGACGCCACCCGCCAGGCCCTGCAGGACTGCGGGGTGACGTTCGGGCGCGGCGGCCAGGGCGGTGGCGGCGGCCTCGGCGGCGCGTTCAACGATCCGGCCGTGCAGCAGTGCCTCGCCGACAAGGGCATCACCCTGCCGCAGCGGGGCGCCGAGCAGCAGCCCACGGAGGGCAGCCGTCCGACGATCGACGATGCCACCCGCCAGGCCATCCAGGACTGCCGGGCCCAGGCCACCACCACCACGACGATCGCCGCCTGATCGACCGTAGGCTCTCGGGGTGAGCGGGCCGCTGCAGGTGCTGGTGCTGGCCGACACCCACGTCGGACCCAAGGGCAAGCGGGACCTGCCCCCGTCGGTGTGGTCGCTCGTCGAGGCCGCCGACGTCGTGCTCCACGCCGGCGACATCAAGACCGACGACTTCCTGGCTCGATTGAGCGCCGCCGCCGTCACGTACGCGGTGGCCGGCAACAACGACGTCGACATGACGTCACCGCCGCCCGAGGAGCGCCGGCTCGAGCTGGCCGGCGTGGCCGTGGGCATGGTGCACGACGCCGGTCCGACGCTCGGGCGGGCTCGCCGGATGCGGCGGCGGTTCCCGGACGCCTCGCTGGTCGTGTTCGGGCACAGCCACGTGCCCTACGACCAGCTCGGCGCCGACGGGCAGCGCCTCTTCAACCCCGGCTCACCGACGCTGCGCCGCCGCCAGCCCCGCCACACGTTCGGCCAGCTCGTGCTCGACGACGGCAAGATCATCGACCACCGGATCGTCCCACTGGACTGAGGCGAGGTCCCTGGTGTCGGCCCGCCCGACTACCGCGTGACCTCCATGCCGGTGAACTCGCCGCTGGAGCGCCAGTCCTCGAGGAGCTTGGCGAACACGATCGGCCCGGCGCCGTAGAAGCCGTTGCGCTGGCTGCGCTCCCCCGGTCGGCCCTCGTTGTTGTAGTAGCCAGGCGTGCACGCCTCGAAGAACTTCTGGTTGTTCTGGGCGAGGCTCAGGATCGTCTCCACCCACTCCGTCTCGGCGGTCTCGGACGGTTCGATGGCGCGCACGTCCTCGCTGAGGCCGTGTCCGATGATGTAGGCGGCGTGCCGGCTCTGCTCATCGAGCATGTGGGGGAAGTTCACCGTGAACCCCGACTGCGCCGGGCTGAAGATGAGCAGGTTCGGGAAGCCGCGGGTGTGCATGCCGTAAAGCGTGGACGCGCCGTCGGCCCACTTCTCCGTGAGGGTCAGGCCGTCGCGCCCGACGACCTCGTAACCGGCGCGACGGGTGTAGTCGGTCCCCACCTCGAAGCCGGTTCCGAAGATGATGCAGTCGAGCTCGTACTCCTGCCCGTTGGCCACGATGCCCTTGGGCGTGATGCGCTCCACACCCCGGCCCGCGGTGTCGACGAGCGTGACGTTCGCCCGGTTGTAGGTGTCGAGGTACTCGTCATGGAAACACGGCCGCTTGCAGAACTGGCGGTAGTACGGCTTCAAGGCCTCGGCGGTCGCCGGGTCGTTCACGATGGAGTCGACCCGCGCCCGGACCTGTTCCATCTTCTCGAAGTCGGCCATCTCCATCGTGGCGGCGAGGCCCTCGGCGCTGAGGTCAGCGTCCTCGCGCCGCACCATGATCAGCAGCTTGCCGATGATGTCGGTCCACCCGTCGCTGACGAGGTCCTCGTCCTGGAAGCCACCGGACACGAGCGTGTTGAAGTTGTCCATGCGGCGCCGCTGCCAGCCGGGCTCCAGGCTGGCCGCCCAGTCCGGGTCGGTGGGCCGGTTGGCCCGCACGTCGATCGACGACGGCGTGCGCTGGAAGACGTACAGGTGCTCGGCCGCCTCGCCGAGATGGGGGACGCACTGCACGGCGGTGGCCCCGGTGCCGATGATGCCGATGCGCTTGCCGTGCAGGCCGGTGAGCCCACCGTCGGAGTCGCCTCCGGTGTAGTCGTAGTCCCACCGGCTGGTGTGGAAGGTGTGGCCCTCGTACGAGTCGATCCCCGGGACCGCCGGCAGCTTGGGCCGATGCAGCGGACCGTTGGCCATGCAGACGAAGCGGGCCCGCATCTCGTCGCCCCGGTTGGTCGAGATGATCCACCGGGCACTCTCGTCGTCCCAGCGCAGCTCCTTCACCTCGGTCTGGAAGCAGGCATCACGGTAGAGGTCGAAGTGGCGACCGATGGCCTGGCTGTGGGCGAGGATCTCGGGCGCGTGGGAGTACTTCTCCTGAGGGACGTACCCGATCTCCTCCAGCAGAGGGAGGTAGATGTACGACTCCACGTCGCACATGGCGCCGGGGTAGCGGTTCCAGTACCAGGTGCCCCCGAAGTCGCCGCCCTTCTCGATCATCCGGATGTTCTCGACGCCCGCTTCCCGCAGCCGGGCACCCGCCAGCAGGCCGCCGAAGCCCCCGCCTATGACGACCACGTCGACGTCGTCGAAGAGCGGCGCTCGCTCGATCGGAGCGACGTAAGGATCCTCGAGGTAGTGGGCGAAGCCGCCCACCATCTCTTGGTACTGATCGTTGCCATCGGGACGAATCCGCTTGTCGCGCTCTTCCTGGTACTTGGCGCGCAGCGCATCCGGATCGAACGGGAGCGTCTCCTGCTCGGTCGTCGACATGTTGTCCTTGCCCTCCAGTGTCTTCAGGATCGGATCGTGATCAGGGTGTTGCGCAGCAGCCGCTCGAGCGCATCGGCGCACCGTAGGCGGGTCTCGTGGTCGTGGCGACCTACCACCGACAGGCCCCACAGGAACATCGCCACCGACTCGGCGAACAGCACGGCGTCCTGCTCCCGCAGCTCACCGCGCGCCGTCGCTCGCGACACCATCGCCGAGAACAGCTCGTTCACAGCATCGACCTGGATCTCCGAGCTGGCCACGTCGATCTGGGCCCGGATGGCGAGCAGCGTCATCGACGGGCGGTCGCGCATGATCTCGCACGCCCGCCGCACCACCGCCATGATCTCGTCGACCACCGACGGTTGCGCACCTTCGGCGACGTCGGCGTACTCGCGCCAGGCCACGTCGATCGAGTGCTGGAAGGCGGCGATGTAGAGCGTCCGCTTGTTCGAGAAGTGGTGGTAGATGGTGGGCGGCGTCACGCCGGCGCGCTCGGCGATGGTGAGCGACGCCGTGCCCTCGAAGCCGCCATCGGCGAAGCAGTCGACGGCCGCTTCCAGGATGCGCAGCTTCGTGTCCTCGCTGCTGGTGTTGCGAGGACGACCGGGCTTGCGCTTCGCCGGGGCGGCGACCACGGCGCCGTCAGCCACCGAGGGGAGGCGGAGCAGGCCGGCCGCGCTCGGCGGCGTAGGCCCCGATCGACTTGTCGATGGCGGCGATGGTGGCGTTGACGAAGCGGTGGTCGGTGCCGACGATCCAGTCGTAGGACGCCTGCGTGGGTTCGAGCTGACCCTGGAAGTGCGGCATGACGTATTGCGCGAACAGCTCGTAGGACCGCAGGGTGGCAGCGGTGTCGGCGATGTCACCACCGAACATGAGGAAGCAGCCGAAGCCGCCCGACTGGTCGACGAGCCGCTGGATCTGGGCCACGGCCATCTCCGGCGTGCCGATCACGGCCGACCCGGCCTCGTTCATCTCCTTCACGCGGCCCTCGTAGTCAGTGGCCTCCACCGGACCGGTGGGCACGACGTGGGCGAGGTAGTCGAACACGCGCTCCAGTCCGTAGCGGCAGTTGTCGAGCGCCTCCTGCTCGGTCTCGGCCACGTGGATGGGGCCCATCATGCGCCACTGGCGGCGGTCGACGGTGGTCCCGTAGTCGGCGGCCTGCTCCTCCATGACGGCCCAGTGACCGGCGAGCATCTCGAAGCCGAGTGGCGTCGTGGCGGCGATGGACAGGAGCCCGGCACCGTAGCGACCGGCCGCCTTGGGGCCCGACGGCGAGATGGACGCCGCCACCGCGACGTCGAAGTTGCTGTACGGGCGCAGCTGCAGCCGGCCCTCGTTGATGGTGAACCAGTCGGTCTTGGCCGTCACCACTTCGCCGCGGAACAGCGCCATGATGACGTCGAAGCTCTCCTCCATCATGCGCCGCTGCTCGTCGGGATCGATCCCGAGCATGTACGCGTCGGACGTGAGCTGGCCCGGCCCGACGCCGAACATCATCCGCCCCTTGGTGAGGTGGTCGAGCATCACGATGCGATCGGCCAGGATCAGCGGGTGGTGGTAGGGCAGCGAGTTCACCCCGGTGCCAAGCTTGATGTTGCGAGTGCGCTCGGCGGCGGCGGCGATGAATACCTCGGGTGAGGCGATCGTCTCGAAACCGCTGGAGTGGTGCTCGCCGATCCACGCCTCGTCGTAGCCGAGGGCGTCGAGATGCTCGACCAGCTGGAGGTCACGCTGCATCAAGAGCGTCGGGTTCTGCCCCACGGGATGCATCGGCGGCAGGAAGATGCCGAAGCGCAACCGCTCGCCGCGAGCTGCTCCATTCGTGCCGTTCGCTCCCCACGCCAGTGTCATCGGTTCGTGCTCCTCATCGGTTCGTGGCCGTCAGTTCGGGGAAGGCCTCGTGGCGGAAGGCCATCCCTCCAGTCGAAGGCCGCTTCCGCGCGGCGCAGTGCCGCCGGGTCGAGCAGCTGCGGGACGTGGATGGCGCCATCCTCGCGATAGGCACGGCGCAGCTCGGCGATGTCGGACCGGCTCATCGGCCGAGATTATTCCGGCCATTCGATTCCGGTGTCAAACGCGTTCCGGTCAGCGGAATGCACCGGGACGGTGCAGACCCGTGACCAGAAGGCTTTTGGTCATGGCATCGGGTACTCGTGGTGGTTCAACACCCATCCTGGCCGCTCCGAGAAGTCGATCCGCGGGGGGCAGAAGATGTCGACGAGCTGGTGCGCCATCTGACCGACGCTCTGGCTGGTGTGGATGGTGGGCGGCGGGATCACGGTGACCGCCGGGCTGGCGCAGAACTGGTGCTCATCGTCGCGCCAGTTGGCGAGATCGATCGTCCACGGTGTGCGGATGTGATGGACGTAGTCACCCTCGAGCTGCAGGGAGATCTGCTCGAAGTCGTCGTGGTGGTGCGGCGAGAGCTGCTTCGGGTCGCGTGGCCCGTTGTCGGCGTCGAGGTAGTTGACCATGAGGGTGCTGCACCGCAGGATGCGCCCGAACCGGCCCGGTTCCGGAGCGATGTCGGCGAGGGGGTACACCCGGACCCGGTAGCCGTCAGGCGGGTCCGGCCAGGGCGCGAAGGGCGCCGCGTTCGGGTCGGGTTCGGTGAAGGCGTCGGCGTTGCGGCACGTCGCCATGAGGTCGGTCGAGCGGGCGGAGAACAGCCGTACCACGACGCCGGTCGTGTTGACCTCGATCTCGCTCGGGCCCGGCGGCACGATGACCACCGAGCTGCCCCGGACTTCGCCCCGCTCGCTGCCGGCGGTGATGGAGGCCTTCGCGTCGGGCGATGGGAACAGCACCATGTACTCGTCGGGCTGGTCCTCGCGCACGAGCGTGTCCCCGGTCTGGACGAGCGAGAACGCCACGCAGCAGTTCTGGCTCCGCGCCAGCCACGACTGCGTCCCGCGAGGGCTCACGACGTCGGGTTCGAGCTTCAGGAACTCGAAGTACTGCGGCGGGAAGGTGGCGCCGCTCGGCCGGGCCTCAGCGCGCGACGCAGTGAGCTGCGAGCGCGGGTCGTTCGGGTCATACGGCATCGACCGCTCCTTTCCCGGCATCGCCAGGGGCGAACGGCAGCACCGCCGGTTCGTCCCCCACGAAGGCGGCGCTTTCACCGTTGTGATGATCGACGCGGTACCAGAACTCGACGTTGAGCGCCTCGTTCTGGGCGCGCACCGGAGCCCCCTCGTGATCCATGTCGACCGCGCCGCACTGTACTGCCGGCGGACGGGTCGTCGGGCCGGCGCCGTTCCTCAGTGGCGAACGGCCTCGGTGCCCTCGAACGCGCTCACGTCGGCGCGGCAGACGAAGCGCACGGGCGGCAGGGTCATGGCACGGTCGCGGGCCAGCGTGGTGGTCACCACGTGGTAGGGATCGAGGCGGCCGTCGCCCCACACCTCACCTTCGAAGCGGACGATGCGGGCCTGCACCCGCTCGACGCTGTCGGCGTGATGATCGGTCTCCACCTGAACGAGCCGCAGGCCGTTGGGCGTCTGGGCCAGGTTCAGCGTCGACGTGTACTGCACGTCCTCGGCGCCGAGCGGCTGCGGGTCGAGGGCGGCGACCACGAGCACCGGCCGGCCCTCGACGGTGACCGTCAGATCGCAGCCGTCGTAGTGGGGCGCGAGGTCCACATCGGCCGGGCGGCAGGGGAAGCCGTAGCGATCACGCAAGAGCTCCGCCGCATCGGGCGACGTGGCGAAGGCGGCGGTGGTGAAGCCGCGGGCCCGCACCCCGCTGCGACACGACAGCCGGGTCAGGGCGAACGCGAACGGTCCGGCCGGGCTGTCCCCCACCCGCCACGCCTGGATCGACAGCGCCGGAGGATCGGTGGAGTGCAGGGCGGGTGGCAACAGCTCGTCCCGATGGGCACGCCGGAGCTCGGCGATCACCTGGAGGACGGTCACGTCGCTCAGCTCCACCGGTTCCTTCGACCACGCCGCGATGGTGGGCGCCAGGAGGCTCTCGGCCAACCGCTCGGCGTCGGCCACGCCGGTCAGCATCAGCCGAGTCCCGCCGGCAGCGACGTGGGCGCCGGGACCCGCTCGCTCTGGGCGCTGGCGAACTTGGGCATCACCTCGCGGGCGAAGAGCCGGAGGCTGTCGAGAACCGCTTCCTGCGACACCATCTCGGACGCGTTGAGCACGAAGTTGATGCCGTCGACACCGATCGACTCCCACCGCTTGATCACGGACACGAGATGGTCGGGATCGCCGACGCCCAGCCCTTCGGGCAGACCCTTCTTGGCCGAGGGATCGTCGGCGTTGCTGGCCTGCTTCAATGACTGACCGATGTTGCCGAGCGCGTGGTAGGCGCGGGTGGCGTAGGCCTCGCGGGTCCAGAAGAGGTGGGCGTTGAGCGTGTTGAACATGCCCACCATGGGCAACCCGACGCGTGCCGCCTCCCGGTAGTCCTCGTGGCAGTAGAGGAAGTTCATGGTGTGGACACGGTCGTTGATGACGCCACCGACCGGCTCGCAGTTGGCGATCACCCGGTGGTACTGCTGCGTGCGGCGATCCTGCTCCTCGTAGCTCACCGCGGCCACGCCGAGGCAGCCCATGCCGCGCTGGGCGGCGTCGAGCTCGGTGCCGGGGCTGGTGACGGTGACCCACATCGGCGGGTGCGGTTCCTGCAGCGGCTTCGGCAGCACGTTGCGCTCCGGCATGGAGAAGCTCTTGCCCTGCCACGAGAACGAGTCCTGCATCCACATCTTCGGCAGGACGCGCACGAACTCGTCCCACGTCTTCTTCGTGTCGTCAGGATCGGCCTCGAAGCCACCGAGCTCCGTCCACGTGGACGACCGAGCCGTACCGAACTCCAGGCGCCCGCCCGAGATCTGGTCGAGGGCGGCGGCCCGCTCGGCGATGCGCACGGGGTGGTTCATCTCGGGCACGCACACCACGGCACCGTGACCGACGCGGATGCGCTGCGTCTGCGCCGCCACCGCGGTGAGGAACACCTCGGGCGACGAGCAGTGCGAGTACTCCTCGAGGAAGTGGTGCTCCACCGCCCACACGTGGTCGAAGCCGAGCTCCTCGGCGAGGCGGCACTGCTCCAGGGCGTTCATGTACACCGCGTGCTCGGCCACCTTGCCCAGCGGCCGGGGCACGGACAACTCGAAGAAGATTCCGAACCTCACGGTTTCACCCTAACGGTGCGCCCTCGCGTCGTCCCAGGTGGAGCGGCCAGCGCGTCTACCGATCGGCCTCAACGGGCACGTCGGGGAGACGACGACATCGTCAGCAAGGAGCAGAACATGGCGACGAAGCGATTCACGGTTCCTGGTCTCGATCAGAAGAAGGCCGACCAGGTGGCAAAGCGGCTCCAGCAGCGGCTCGTCGCGCTGATCGACTTGCAGTTGACGCTCAAGCACATCCACTGGAACGTGGTGGGCCCCTCGTTCATCGGCGTGCACGAGATGCTGGACCCTCAGGTGGACGGGGTGCGCCTCATGGTGGACACGACGGCAGAGCGCATCGCCACCCTCGGTTCCGAGCCCAATGGGCTCCCCGGGTTCGTGGCGTCCAACCGGGACTGGGAGGACTACAAGCTCGGCCGGGCCACGGTGCCCGAGCACCTGGGTGCGCTCGACGTCGTCTACAGCGGCGTGATCGAGGAGCACCGCCAGGCCATCGACGAGTTCGACGAGCTGGATCCGGTCTCACAGGACATGCTCATCGAGCAGGCGACGGATCTCGAGCAGTACCACTGGTTCGTGCGTGCCCACCTGGAGACGGCGGAGGGCAGGTTGGCCACCGACGGCGCCCAGCACACCGAAGAAGCGGCCGCCAAGGCGAAGGCAGCCGCCAAGCGCTAGTTCCACGGCGGAACGGCGGAATGCGGAGCGGGGCCGGTTCGGCGGAGCTGGCCCCGCTCACGCGCGCTGGTAGCGACCGGGTTCGACTTCCCGGGCTTCCCCGCGACGCAGCATGCGCTCGATGTGCAGCGTGGCGCTGCGGTGCTCGACCGAGTCGGCGAAGATGCTCTGGACGTGCGGCCGGTACACGAACCGGTGCGCCGCCATGTCGTCGACGGTGCGAGGCTCGGCGAGGAAGTCCAGCATCGCCTCGTGACGCCGGTCGATGACGGCGCCGAACGCGTCGACCATCTCGAGGAAGTTGGCCCGGCCCTCGATGACGCCCTTGTGGTGGAACGTGACGTAGTAGTTCGCCTCCTCGTCCCTGACGCGAGCGAGGCTGGCCTGGAAGTCCTCCAGGTCGCTCCACGCGTCGCCGTAGTACGGACCGAAGCCGGTGAGGTCGATGTCCGACAGGAAGAACACGCCGCCCGAGATGCGGAAGCCGCTGTGGCCACGCGTGTGGCCCGGCAGGTGCACCGCTTCGACCGTGGTGCCACCGAGGTCGAAAACGTGACCGTCGTGGAATCCCTCGGCATCGGGACGAGGGGCGTAGTGGAACTCCTCCACCACGACCCGGCTGAAGTCCTCGCGGGGCTGACCGGTGAGGCCGTAGACGTCCATGAGCCCGCCGACCGACTGCACGCCCACCAGATCGAGCGTCGTGGACGTGGACCCGAGCATCGGCGAAGAACCCGTTGCCGGCAACGTGATCCTCGTGGCTGTGGCTGTTGATCACGGCGTCGACGGCGACGGGCGCGCCGCCCTTGGCCACCACGGTGACCGACGGGTCGATGATGGCTGTCTCGCCCTCGCCCTTGACGAGGAGCGAGTTGCCCGACGGGTAGCTGCCGTTCTCGTCGCCCACCAGCACGCTCACGTCGCGCGTCAGCCGGCGCTCTGCTGATCCCCAATCCACCACCGGCGAGACGGTACTGCGGGTGGGCGTCGCGTCAGCCATCTGCGCGAGAGTCATGGCACCGACGACACACCGAGGAGGCACCATGGGCGCGCTGGACGGGCGAGTGGCGATCATCACCGGAGCAGGCCGCGGGATCGGCCGCGAGCATGCCCTGCTGTTCGCTGCCGAGGGCGCCAAGGTCGTCGTGAACGACCTCGGCGGCACGCGCGACGGCATGGGCGCCGACGCCGGGCCCGCCCACGACGTGGTCGCCGAGATCCGGGCTGCCGGCGGTGAGGCGGTGGCCAACGGCGACGACGTGGCCGACTGGGAGGGCGCGCAGCGGATGATCAACCAAGCCGTCGAGACCTTCGGCGACCTGCACGTGCTCGTCAACAACGCCGGCATCCTGCGCGACCGCATGCTCACCAACATGACGCCGTCGGAGTGGGACGACATCGTGCGCGTCCATCTCCGCGGCCACTTCATGCCCACGCGCTGGGCGGCCACCTACTGGCGGGAGCAGGCGAAGGCGGGCAAGACGGTCAAGGCGTCGGTCGTGAACACGTCGTCCACGTCGGGCCTCTTCGGCAACGCCGGCCAGACCAACTACGGCGCCGCCAAGACCGGCATCGCCACATTCACCCAGATCGCCAACACCGAGCTGGAGCGCTACGGCGTGCGCTGCAACGCCATCGCCCCGGCCGCCCTGACCCGGCTCACCGAGGACCTGCGTCCTGACGCCCCGGCCCTGCAAAAGGGCGAGTTCGACGTCTCCGATCCGGCCAACATCTCGCCGTTCGTCGCCTACCTGGCCACGGCCGACTGCCCCATCGCCGGGCGGGTCTTCTGGGTGCGGGGTGGTGAGGTGGCGCTGTTCCAGCCGTTCGCCATCGTGGACACGATCCGCACCGACGGGCGCTGGACGATCGACGGCCTCGCCAAGGAAGCCGCCCACTTCGCCACCTTCGAGTTCAACCTGGGCAAGCCGTATTGATGCCTCGCTGACGCTCGGACTCGCTGTGCTCGGACAATGCCGCGGCCGCACCAGCCGGCGGCGCACTGCGCCGCCACTCCGACCCCGTGAGGCGTCGCCTGTGTGACAGAATTCGCGACATAGTCGCGAATTTCGCGCACACAAGCTCGGCACCGCTGGCGGGGTGGCCGAGCGCAGCGAGTCGCCGGCCAAGGCCGGCGCTACGAGTAGGCCCGGTCGATGCGTTCGAAGCGGCGGCGCACCATGGCCCGGCTCTCCTCGTGGGGCAGGATGTACAGCCGCTCGGTGCCGATGGCCGCCACCACGTGGTCGGCCACCTCGCCGACCTCGAGCACCCGCCCGGCCATGTCGCGGTTGTCCTCGCCCTGATCGACCACCCGGGGCGACGCATCCGGCCCGCCGAGCTCGTCGGGGCGGTTGCGCTCGGAGCTGCCGATGTTGGTCGACACCCGCATCGGGCAAAGGACGCTCACCCCGATGTTGTTGGGCCGCAGCTCGCGATGGAGCACCTCGGCCAGCGCCACCACGCCGTACTTGGCCACGCAGTACGGACCGAGGCCCACGTTGGGCACGAGGCCGGCGAACGACGCCGTGAACAGCAGGTGCCCGCCGTTGCCGGCCTCGACCATGCGGGGCAGGAAGGCCTCCACACCGTGCACCGGCCCCCACAGATCCACGTCGATGATCCAGCGCCAGTCGTCGTGCGACATCTCGACGATCGGCCCCCCGACGGCCACGCCGGCGTTGCCGAAGACCACGTCGGTCTGGCCGAAGCGCGAGTAGGTGGCGTCGGCGAGGGCGTCGACGCTGGCCTTGTCGGCCACGTCCGTCGGCACGCCGAGCACTTCGGTGGTCGCGCCGAGCTCGGCGACGGCACGGTCCAGCGCGCCGGGCTCGATGTCGGCCAGCACGAGCCGGCTACCGGCCGCCGCCAGGCGCTCCGCCGTAGCGAACCCGATGCCACTGGCGCCGCCGGTGATGACCGCAACCTTGCCCTTGAAGTCCATGGCGGCAGCCTGCCAGACGCGCCGGTCAGCCGCCGAAGGCCGCGTGCTCCAGCGCTGCGTAGCGGTCGACCAGCTCGGCCTCGATCGAGCGGACCCGCTCCGGCAGCACCGCCCGCATGGCCGCCCGCTCGTCGAGGGCGCCCGTCGCCAGCAACCACGGCACCGTCCAGTCGGCCAGATCGTCCGGCATCCGCGCCGCCGCTCCTCGCAGCTGCTCCTGGTGCTCGTCGAAGGTGACGTGGCGCTCGATGAGGGGCGCCAGGTTCACGTCCTCGTCGAACGTGTGCGCCGCCAGCAGGTCGTGCACCCGACCGGCCACCTCGGCGTGGCCCTGCTCGAGCTGCTCGAGGAGACCGTCCAGCTCGTGGTGATCGGCGGCCAGGCGCGTCACCATGGCAGCGGCCGCCGGCACCCGCTCGACCAGGTCAGGGAACGTGTTGGTGTCCTCGTCGGCCTGGTGCCAGCGCACCTCGGCCACGAAGGCGGCCGTCCAGCGGGCCCGGGCCTCCGGATCAATGGGCGGATCCGTCGCCCGGGCCAGGCGCTCGGCGCTGCTCACCATGGCTCGGTGAACGAGCCGGTACACGGTGGTATCAGCGGGGCGTTCCATGGATCGAACCATGCCCGGCGGGGCTTGGGTCCCGCTTGGCGCCTGCTCAATCGCCGCCGAGACGGCGCTGGACGGGCACGCAACTGGCCGCGTCGGCTGCCTCCCGCGCCCGCTGCCGCACAGCCGGCGCGGCGGCCCGATCGGCCGGATCGTCCGACCGGGCCAGGAACTCGGCCTGGTCGGCCAGGGCCCGAGCCCACCATGTCGGGAACCGGGCCCGCTCGCTGGTCGCGACCGCCTCGGCGGCCCAGCGCCGGGCCTCGGCGCCGTCGCCGACCAGGTCGGCCAGCCGGCCGAGGGCGAGCGACACTGGACCGAGGAACGGGGCCGTCGACCCCGGGAAGGCCACCCGGTCACTGGTCGGCCGCAGCCGGGCGGCCACCGTCTCGGCGGCGTCGGCGTGGATGCCCAGGTGCCACCAGGCGTACGCCGTGGCCACCAGCGTGGCCCGCTCCAGGTAGTCCCACGGGGCGCGGGCGAGATCGGCGGGGTGGGGCACGGCGGTGCGGGCGACGGCCTCGTAGCCGGCCTCGGCGGTCGCCCAGGCGGTGCACGCCCGGGCGACCAGGGCCAGCGGCCCGGTCGCCCCGATCAGCGGGAGCTGGACCAGCGTGTCGAGGCGGCCCCGATCGGCGCGGGCCCCGAGCAGCACGCCGGTGAGGATGGTGTCGGCGTTGAGGCTGCGGGTCCGCCGGTACAGGTCGTAGGTGGTGAGGGCGACGGCCTCGGCGTCTTCCGGACGTCCGGCGGCGAGGTGCACGAGCGTCTCGAACCAGCCGACCTCGGTGATGATGGCGGACCGGCCGCAGCGCTCGGCCGCCATCCGGGCGATGGCCAAGGCCTCCTCCGCACCGGCCAGGTCGACGGCGTCCATGGCCGCCAGCCCCACCATGAAGTACCCCGTGGCGCGGGCGTCGGGCGGCAAGCCGTCCGCCCGGTCGAGGGCCAGCACCTCGTCGGCCACCGCTTGGCGGTCGGCGAAGCGATCGGGGATGAGCGTGGTCCACCGCCGCATCAACGCCGTGGCCACCAGCGCCGGATCCTCCTGACGGCGGGCGGCGGCCACCGCCGCTTCGCCAAGAGCGAGAGCCTCACCGGGGGCCGGCACGTTGGTGGCCAGCATCCCGAGCAAGCGGACCCGCTCCGGTGAGAGCTCGCACTCGGGGTCGCCCACGGCGCGCCGCAACGCGTCGATCAACGGGGCGTCGACGGCGCCGTAGTCCGTCACCGGCCAGAGGCCCGGCTGCTCCAGCGGCAAGAGGGCCTGGACGAGGGCGTCGTCCTCGCCGGCGGCGATGGCCAGTTCCGCCGCGGCCACGAGCGCGTCACGGGCCCCGCTCACGTCGCCGGCGCGGTTGCGGGCCGTGCCCATCTCGAGCAGCGCGTAGAAGCGCGCTTCTCGGTCGGCCGGGCGGATGAGCTCCAGTGCCGACAGCGCCCGCTCCCACAGCCGGCCCGCTTCCTCGTCGGCCACCTGGGCGGTGGCCTGCTTGGCGGCGGCGACGGCGTAGTCGTAGGCCTTCTCGGCCGTCCCCATGGCCGCACCGGAGGCGGCGTGGTAGGCGAGCATCGTGAGGTGGGCGTCGAGGTAGCCGGCCCGCAGCTTCTCGACGGCGGTGACGACGGCGGCGTGCAGGCGGGCCCGGCGGGCGGGGCTGAGCTCGGCGGCCAGGGTCTCGGCGAAGAGGGCGTGGGTGAACTGGACGCGGGCGACACCGGCGGGATCCTCTTCCAGCACGCCGGCGGCGAAGGCGGGATCGAGATCGTCGAGCACGCTGGCGAGGTCGGCACCGGCCACGTCGGCCAGGACGTCGAGGGCGAACTGCCGCCCGACCACCGCCGCTGTCACCAGCAACTGCTGCGTGACCGGTGGGAGGCGGCCGATGCGCCGGCGGATCACGTCCTGCACGGCGTCGGGCACCGCCCGGGCCCGGGACGGGGCGTGGGCCAGGCCGGAGTCGCTGGTCATCAGCGCGACCAGCTCCCGCACGAACAGCGGGTTGCCCGCCGTGCGATCGTGCACGAGGGAGGCGGTCGACGGCGTGGGGAAGGCCAGGGCGGAGCGGGCCAGCCACTGCTGCACCGCCGGCAGCGGCAGGCCGTGCAGGGCGATGCGCAGGGAGCCCGGAGCGCGGGCCATCTCGCTGAGGCAGTCGAGCAGCGCCGCCGATGGCTCGGGCTCGTTGGACCGCACGGTCAGCACCAGGAGCAGCGGTATCGACCGCAGTTCGCCGGCCACGAAGGAGGTGAGCCGCAACGTCGCCGTGTCGGCCCACTGGGCGTCGTCGAGGACGATCAGCAGCGGACGGCTGGCCGCCGACAAGGCGGTGACGCTGGCGGCGTGGATGGCGAACCGCTCGGCCGACGGGTCGCCGCGCCGGGTCCGCATCATCAGCCGACCCAGCTCCATCAGTTGCTCGGCCGGGACGGCCCCGCTGGCCAGCAGCTGCTCGCCGTGCTGACCGACGGTCCAGAAGGCCGGGGCGGTGCCGTCTTCGGGAGCGCGCGCTCGGGCCACGACCATGCCTTCGGCCTCGGCCTGGGCGGCCAGCTCGTCGATGAGGCGGGTCTTGCCGATGCCCGGTTCTCCGGTGATGACCGCCGCCCGCCCATGCCCGCCACGCACACTGCGGGCCAGGTTCATGAGCGACTCCAGCTCGCTGCGGCGACCCACGAACGGCGGGCCGTCGTCACAAGGGGCGGGCTCGAGCGGCGCCGTCGCCACCGGTGCGGGCGCCGGGGCGGCCGGCGCGAGCGGGGCCGGCGCGGCGGTGACCGGGGCCACCCAGTCGAGGTCGCTGGCCTGGTCAAGGACGGCCGCCTCCAGTCGCCGCAGCTCGGGTCCGGGCTCCACGCCGACCTCGTCGGCCAGCACCCGGCGAGCGTCCTGGAGGGCCTGCAGGGCATCACGCTGGCGCCCCGACCGGTAGAGGGCGGTGACCAGCTTGGCCCGCAGGCCTTCGTCGTAGGGCTGCTCGGCCACCGCGTCTTCGAGGTCGCGCAGCACCGCCCGGTGCTCGCCGTTGGCCAGGCGGGCGCCCAGCAGCTCGTCGCGCACCTCCTGGCGCCGGGTCGTCCACCGGCTGCGGATCTCGGAGGCGGCGGCGCTGTCGTCGATGTCCAGCACCGGCGGCGACGCGCTCATGGCCCACGCACTGCTCAAGCGCTCGGCGGCGTCGGCGGCCCGGCCGGCGAGGAGCAGCGAGCGCCCCTCGGCCAGCAGATCCTCGAACCGGAACCAGTCGACCTCGGCCCGCTCGGCGACCAGCACGTAGCCCGGCGCCCTCGTCAGCAGCCGGGTCGGGGCGTCACGGGGCTTGCGCTCGGGCTCCAGGGCACGACGGAGGTTGGAGATGTACGTGTGCAACGACGTCGTGGCCGCGGCCGGCGGCTGGGCGCCCCAGACCGTGTCGATGAGCTGGTCCGTCGACACCACCCGGCCGCCCGCCAGGACCAGGAGGGCCAGGACGGCGCGCTGCTTCGGGCTGCCGATCTCGACCGGGCGCCCGTCGTACGTCACCTCCAACCCGCCCAGGAGGCGGTACTGCATCGCAGCCATCGTCACCTTCGGTCGTCGGGCCTCGGACGAGGGATCGTAGGCAGCTCGCGACCGAGCTTCGGCCCGACTTGCGCTAGGTGTGAGCACCGCCACCCGACGCGGCCGATGTGCCGCCGCAGGGCGGCGGCGGGACGCACGATTGCGGGATTGTTCGAGAGGGCGAGCGGGAGGCGGAGCCGAGCCACGCAGAACGAGTCAGACCAGGCGGAACCTGATACCACCCATCAGCAGGACGTCATCCTCTTGGCGGACGCCGCGCTGCTCGGCCGCCTCGAGCACGGCCTCCTTGTCGACGGCGATCACGTCGATGCCACCGAGCCCTTCGCCGCGCCCGTCCTCGGCGGCCACGAAGCGGATGGTGGCGTTGTCGAGGGTGAGTGCCGGGTTGCCGGCGTCGTCGGTCCCGACGGCGAGGTCCAGGATCTTGCTCCACCGGTCGGCCACGGCCGCCGGATCGGGCGACTGGACCTCGGCGGCGGCGATGCCGTCCACCTTCTCCTGGCGGATCGCCTTCTGCCAGTTCTTCCCGGCCGGCATCCACGGCCCCTTGAAGTCCTCCCCGCCGACCTGCACGTCGATCTCGAGGAACGACCCGCTGGTGTCGGCCGGGTGCAGTTGCATGATCGAGTAGTTCTTCTCCTCGGCCTCGGCCACCTTGCGGATGCCGAGCTCGTCCACCCGCTGCTTGTAGGACGGGTGGTCGTCGCACTGGAGGATCACCATGTAGCCGCCGTCGCCGTTGCGGCGATCGAGGTAGCGACCGCCAGCGGTGTTCTCCTCGATCGGTGCCACCACCTCCACGAACTGGTGGCCGACAGGGATGACGGCGTTCTTGAGGCCGAAGCTGGCGACGCCGGGATCGTTGAAGGCGACCTCGACGCCGAACACGGCCTTCAGGTCGTCGACGACGGGATCGAGATCGCGGGCCACGAGGGCGAGCTGGCGGACACGGAGCATGGCGGGTTACCTCCCAACGAAGCGGGGAGCCCGCTTCTCGACTTTGGCGGCGAAGGCTTCACGGGTGTCCTCGGTGGTGAACATCCGCGTGTGGCGTTCGGTCTCGACACCGACGAAGGCGGCGAGATCCATGCGCTCGGCATCGAGGAAGTTGGCCTTCATCGTGCGCAGCGCGATCGGGGCGGCCGAGCGCAGGCGCTCCACCACGAGCGCGACCTCGTCCCGGAAGTCGTCGTCGTCAGCGACACGGTTCACCATGCCGATGCGCAACGCCTCGTCGGCGTCGAACTTCTCGGGCAGGAAGTACAGCTCGCGGGCCTTGGCCCGGCCCACGAGGTGACCGAGGGACCACGGTCCGCCCATGTCCCCGGCCACGCCCACGTCGAGGAAGGCGGTGTTGAACTTGGCCGAACGGGCGGCGATGCGCAGATCGCAGGCCAGCGCCCAGCCGAGCCCGGCACCGGCGCAGGCGCCGTTCACGGCGGCGATGGTGACAGCAGGCAGGTTGTGCAGCTGCACGGGTACCCGGAAGTCCTCGGGCCGCAGGCGCTCCTCGCTGATCGAGCCGGAGGCCACACCCTGGAGGTCGGCGCCCGGGCAGAACGAGCGGCCGCTACCGGTCAGGACGAGCACGCGCAGCTCGGGATCCTCCGCTGCCTGCACAAGAGCGCGTCCCGTCTCCAGCACCATCCGGTTCGTCATGGAGTTCATGCGCTCCGGGCGGTTCATGGTGAGCATGGCGACCGGCCCGTCCTTCTCGTAGACGATCGTCTCGTACTCGCTCATGGGCGTCCTCCGGTCCACGGTTCGAATCGAGGGGGTCGCCGCTCCAGGAACGAGAGCACGCCCTCCTTGGCGTCGGGATGGTCGAGCGAGGCGTTCACCTGGTCGTTGCCGGCCAGCGCGGCTTCCCGCACGGACCGGGCCCAGTCGCCGTACACCTGGGCCTTCATGACCGCCATCGACCGGCGCGAGACGGACTCGGCCAGCTCGCCCACGTAGGTCCGCACCTCGTCGAGCAGCGCGTCCGCCGGCACGACGCGATCGACGAAGCCGATGCGGTACGCCTCCTGCGCGTCGAAGCGCCGCGCGCTCCACAGCAGGTCGAGGGCGCGGCTGGTGCCGACGATCCGCGGCAGCAGCCAGCTCGTGAGGTGCTCGGCGATCAGGCCGCGCTTGGAGAACGCCGTCGTGAAGGTGGCCGTGTCGGACGCGAAGCGCAGGTCCGATGCCATCGCCAGCACGAGGCCACCACCGGCGGCCACACCGTTGACGGCGGCGATGACCGGCTTGCTCACCCGCAGCAGGAAGCTGAACAGCGCCGGCAGCTCCTCGTCGTCGTCGCTGGGCGTGGCCCGGCCGGCGCCGTCACCCTCGGTCGAGCGGGTGAGGTCGGTGGTGTCGAGGCCGGCGCTGAAGCCGCGTCCCGATCCGGTGATGACAACGGCGACCACATCGGGGTCGGCCGCCGCCCGCTCCACCGCCTCCCGGATGTCCTGGATCATCACGAAGGTGAACGCGTTCAACTTCTCGGGCCGGTTCAGCGTGACGAGGCCGAGCGGGCCGTCGACGCTGTAGGTGACGTTCGAGCCATCCCCCATGGCGCCGATGCTGGCACGCTCGGCGCCAGGCCGTCCAAAGTCTCCCCGAACTGATGCGCGATATGTGTCGTAGCGGTTGATAAATCGCGTCAGTACGAAACTCAGGTGATGGCCTGGGCGTCTTTGAGGTCGATGATCTTCTCCCAGTCGTAGCCCAGCTCGATGAGGATCTCCTCGGTGTGCTGGCCGGTCTCGGGCACCTCGGTCCCCGGCGACCACGGCGTGGCCGAGAAGTCCACCGGCGTGGCCACCACCCTCGCGTCGCCGGCGGTCACGAAGCAGCCGGCCGCCAGAGCCTGCGGGTCGTCGATGAACTCGTGCGTGGCCTGCACCGGCGCCCACCACACGCCCTCGCGATCGAAGATCTCGGCCCACTCCGCCAGCGGCCGCTTGGTGAACTCCGCCTCCAGCTCCTCCACCAGCACGGCCGTGTTGATGGCACGGTCGATGAAGCCGGCGAAGCGCGGGTCGTCGGCGAGGTCGGCCCGGCCCACGGCCCGCAGGACGTTGGGCCAGTGGCGCTCGCTCTCGAGGCCGAGGAGCCAGAAGCGGCGGCCGTCGCTGGCGCCGTAGTCGAGGATGAGCGGGTTCGGGGCGGTGCGCCGGGTGATGGGGACGGTGGGCAGGCCGGTGCGGAGGTTGATGGCGGCGTCCCAGCCGAGCATGTAGGCGCCGGTGCGCAGCAGCGACGTGCTCACGAGCTGGCCCTCACCGGTGCGCTCCCGCACGAAGAGCGCGGCGGCCACCGCCCCGGCCGCGGCCATCCCCGTCATGTGGTCGCCCATGCCGCCGCGCTGGTACGGCAGCTCGCACCCGTCAGGGGTGAGGGCGGCGGCCACGCCCGAGCGTGACCAGAACGACCCGACGTCGTAGGCGGCGCGGCCCCGCTCGTCGCCTTCGAGGCCGAGGCCGGTGACGCTGGCGTAGACGAGACGGGGATGCGCCGCCGTCAGCGTGGCGTGGTCGAGACCGGCGCGCTCGAGCGCGTCGACGCGCAGGTTCGTCACGAAGACGTCGGCGCGGGCGATGAGGTCGGCGAGGACCCGGCGGCCGGCGTCCGTGCCGTAGTCGATGCCGATCGAGCGCTTGCCCCGATTGTCGAGGTCGAACGGCGGGTTGACCTCCTCGCCGGCGGCCAGCGCGAAGTACGCGCCGATGCCGCGAAAGGGATCGCCGATGAGCGGCTCCACCTTCACGACGTCGGCGCCCCAGTCGGCGAGGATGCCGGCGCAGCTCGGTCCGGCCACCCAGAACCCGAGCTCGACGACCTTGATGCCCTCCATCGGCCCAGCCATGCCAACCCCCTTAGTAGTAGATCGCCCCGGGTGTGCCGCCGCCACAGGCGATGGCGTCGCCGTTGATGGCGACGCTGCGGGGCGACGCCAGGAAGGCCACCACCCACGCCACCTCGGTCGAGTCGATGATGCGCCCGATGCTGTTGCGCCCGAGGTTGCGCTCGGCCTCCTCGGCGGTGATGCCCTGCGCCTCGGCCAGGCGAGCGATGACGCCCGGCGTCGCCTCGGTGCGGGTGAGCCCGGGGTGCACCACGGTCACGTTGATCCCCTTGGGGCCGAGCTCGTCGGCCAGGTTCTTCGTGAGCGCCGCCACCGCGACGTTGCGCATCGAGCCCACCGTCGAGCCCGTGGAACGGGCGCCGAGTCCCGAGATGTTGATGATGCGCCCCCACCCCTGCGCCGCCATTCGGGGTGCCACCGCCTGGGCGCAGCGCAGGTAGCCCATCACCTTCACGTTCACGTCGCCCCAGAAGACGTCGTCGGTGATCTCCGCCAGCTTCGGCGGCCGGCTCTGGCCGCCGGGCTGGGCGGCGCTGTTGACGAGGATGTCGATGCCGCCCAGCTCGTCGGCCGCCGCTCCCACCATCGCCTCCACCGAGTCGAGCGAGCTGGTGTCGACCACGATCGGCACGACGCGCCGATGGGTGGCCGCCGTCAGCTCGGTGGCGCTGTCCTCCAGGGTCTCGACCGTGCGGGCCGCCACCACGACGTCGCACCCCTCCTCCGCAAGTGCACGGGCCACCGCCTTGCCGATGCCTTTGCTGCCGCCGGTCACGATCGCCCGCTTGCCCTTGAGCCCGAGGTCCATGCGGCAGTTGTAGCGTCCTGGCGTGCGCTTCGGGATCATGTTCGCCAACACCATGTCGTGGGGGAACCCGGCGGGGGCGGTCGAGGCCGCCAAAGCCGCCGAGGAGAACGGCTTCGAGTCGATCTGGACGGTGGAGCACGTCGTCTACCCCGACGACTACCAGTCCGCCTACCCGTACAGCCCCGACGGCAAGATGCCGGCGGTACCGTCCACGCCCATCCCCGACCCGTTGATCTGGCTGGCCTACGTCGCGTCGGTCACCACCAAGATCCGTCTCGCCACGGGGATCCTCATCCTGCCCGAGCGGAACCCCGTGGTCCTGGCCAAGGAGCTGGCCACCCTCGACCACCTCTCGGGCGGGCGGGTGGAGCTCGGCATCGGCGTCGGCTGGCTCAAGGAGGAGTTCGACGCCCTCGGCATCTCGTGGGAGCGGCGGGGCGCCCGCACCGACGAGTACGTGGCGGCCATGCGGGCGCTGTGGGCCACCGACGGCGCCAGCTTCGACGGCGAGTTCGCGTCGTTCACCCGGGTGTCGTCGAACCCCAAGCCGCCCAACGGGGCGGTGCGCATCGTCGTCGGGGGCCACTCACGGGCCGCCGCCGAGCGGGCCGGGCGCCTGGGCGACGGGCTCTTCCCGGGCAAGGGAACGTCGCGGGAGCTGGCCGAGCTGCTCGACATCGCCCGCCAGACGGCGGCCGCTCACGATCGCGACCCTGCCGCCATCGAGCTGACCGCAGGGGCGCCGGGCGGCCTGAGCAAGGATCCCGCCGGCGCCGTCGAGGAGCTGGCGGCGGTCGGCGTCAGCCGCGTGGTCGTCCCGGCGTTCGCCCTCATGAAGCCGAACGCCACCGAGGCCATGGCCGCGTTCGCCGAGCGAGTACTGACGCCAGCTAACGCAGGGTCTGCTTGATCTTGGCGATGATGCCGGCCTCGTTGGCCGAGAGCTGGCCGTCGGCCGTGGCCACCGCTTCGCAGTAGCCCGGCACCGCCGCCCGCAACGACGGCGTGGTGATCTTCGCCGCCACCGCGGTCAGCAGCTGATCCGTGTCGAGGGGCGAGCCGACGGCGGCCCGCACCTTGGCGATCGACGACCCGAGATACTCCGCCACGCTGAAGTCGCCGCCGTCCCAGTCCTGGTGCTCGACGTCGAAGCGGGCCAATGCCTCCATCTCCTCCTGGCTGACCCGCTCGTCGGCGTAGACGGTGAGCACGAGCAGATCGACGACTGCCTGGTGCTCCTCGTCGACCTGCGACTGCTCCTTGGCCCGCCCGAACGCCGAGCCGAGCCGATGGAAGATCGACACGAACCGCTCCTCTCTTTTCCAGCGTCTCTCGGAAGTTCTGCACGCTACGTTGAGCGCCGTGACGGTTCAGCAGGACCGCGCCGAGCGGTTCCTCCAGCTCCACGCCGGCCCTCAGCCTCTTCTCATACCCAATCCGTGGGATGCGGGATCGGCCAAGCTCCTCGCTTCCCTCGGGTTCGAGGCGCTGGCCACGACCAGCAGCGGCTTCGCCGCCACCATGGGCCGCCTCGACGGGGCCGTCAGCCGGGACGAGGCGCTGGCCCATTCGGCCGCCATCGTGGCCGCCGTCGACGTGCCCGTGTCGGCCGACCTCGAGAACTGCTTCGCCGACGACCCTGCCGGCGTGGCCGAGACGGTGGCCCTCGCCATCGACGCCGGCCTGGCCGGGTGCTCGATCGAGGATTTCACCCGTCACCGTGACGACCCGATCTACGACGCCGGGTTGGCCGCCGAGCGGGTCGCCGCCGCCGCCGAGGCCGCCCACCGCGGACCGGTGCACCTCGTGCTGACCGCCCGGGCCGAGAACCTCCTCCACGGGCGCAACGACCTGGCCGACACCATCGCCCGGCTGCAGTCGTACCAAGAGGCGGGCGCCGATGTTCTCTATGCCCCCGGTTTGACCAGCCTTGACGACATCCGCTCAGTCGTGTCGTCCGTAGACCGACCGGTGAACGTCTTGGCTCTGCCCACTGCGCCGACAGTGGCCGAACTGGCCGGCGTGGGGGTGAAGCGGGTGTCCGTCGGCGGCGCGTTCGCGTGGGCCGCGTTCGGCGGCGTCGTGGAGGCGGCGCGCGAGCTGCGCGAGGACGGCACGTACGGGTTCTGGAAGGGTGCCGGAGCCGGAGCGTCGGCGGCCCGGGCGGCATTCAGGAGCTGAGATCCGTGCGTCGGCGGGCGCGCCTCGAGCAGGCTCTGGCCGGCGTGGTCGCCGCCGCGGTGGGCCTGGCCACCACGGAACTGGTCGCCGCCGCGATCGCACCGCACCGGCCGGCACCGGTGGCCTCGGTGGCCAGCCGCGTGGTCGACGTCGGCGCCGGCGCCCTCAAGGACGTCGCCATCGATCTCTTCGGCACCAACGACAAGGCCGCCCTCGTCGTCGGGATCGTGATCGTCAGCCTCGCCCTCGGCGCCCTCGTCGGCGTGCTCGCCGCCCGCCACCGGTGGATCGGCATCGCCGCCTTCGCCGTGGCCGGCGGGGCCGGCGCGCTGGCCGGGGCGCGGGACCCGCAGGCGTCGGTGCTGGCGACCACGGTGGCGTCCGCCATCGGGGCTGCCGCTGGTGCCACCGCGCTCCTGACGCTGCTGTGGCTGCTGCCGGCGCCCGCCGCGGCCGCTCCCCTGCCCGATCCACGGGTCAAGCAGGCCGACCGCCGCACGTTCCTCGCCGTGGCCGGTGGGCTCGGCCTGGCCGCCGCCATGGGGACGCTCGCCAGCCGGGGCCTGCGGGGCCGCAGCCGCGCCGCCGCCAGCCGGGCCACCGTGTCGCTCCCGCCGCCGGCCCGGACCGTGCCCGTGCCCGCCGACCAGCCCTTCGCGGTCGACGGCCTCACGCCGTACGTCACCGCCAACGACACCTTCTACCGCATCGACACCGCCGTCTTCGTGCCCCAGGTCGACATCGCCACGTGGCGGCTGCGCATCTCCGGTCGGGTGGACCGGCCGCTGACGTTCACCTACGACGACCTGCTGGCCATGGACCTCGTCGAGGAACCGGTCACGCTGGCGTGCGTCTCCAACGACGTCGGCGGCAGCCTCGTGGGCAACGCCGTGTGGCGGGGCGTACCGCTGGCCGACCTGCTCGACCGGGCCGGGGCCCACGCCGACGCCAGCCAGATCATCGCCCGGTCGGTGGACGACTTCACGGTGGGGCTGGCGACGGCGGCCGCCACCGACGGCCGCACCGCGCTGGTCGCCGTGGCCATGAACGGTGAGCCCCTGCCCGTCGACCACGGCTACCCGGCCCGCCTGGTCGTGGCCGGGCTGTACGGCTACGTCTCGGCCACGAAGTGGCTGAGCGCGCTGGAGCTGACCCGGCTGGAGGACGCCGACAGCTTCTGGGTCGAGCGGGGTTGGGCCAAGAACGGGCCGATCAAGCTGCAGTCCCGCATCGACGTGCCTCGCGCCGGCGCCAAGGTGGCGGCCGGCACGGTGGTGGTGGCCGGAGTGGCGTGGGCACCGGGCATCGGCATCAGCGCCGTCGAGCTGCAACTGGACGACGAGCCGTGGGTGGATGCCGAGCTCGGCCGGGTGGCGTCGATCGACACGTGGGTGCAGTGGCGGCACCCGTTCGTCCTGGCGCCCGGTGAGCACGTGGTGGCGGTGCGGGCCCGCGACGCCCACGGCACGGTGCAGACCGACGTGACCGCGCCGCCCGAGCCCGACGGCGCCAGCGGCTACCACTACCGCGGCTTCAGCGTGATGTAGCGACGCCTCATCGGCGCGTGGATGGGTGTTCGCGTCGGCCGGCCGGGCCTGGTCGCCACGATCCGTCAGCAACGTTGGGTGCCGATTCGGTCATGGGTGCCGATCGGCCCGCCAGGCGACGAGCTCGGCACCCAATCGCCGATGGCACCCGACCCGCGCCACACCCCCTCAGCGCGCAGCCTGAGCGTTTGGTACCGCTGGCGCGGTACGAAGTGTTCAGGCTGCGCGCTTTTGGACAGTGACCGGGGCGCAATCGACCGGGCGATCGGTCGAAATCGCCACGCAAGGCGTCTGACTCGCCGCAATGCGGCGTGACCTGGGCAAAGACAGTCCGAACGGCCTGGTTTACGTCGAGGGTTCAGGTGGTAGAAACCCTCTTGTCACCTACCTACTCGACGATCGTGGCCGTCGGCGGCCGTCCATGCTCTGCTTCGGCCTGGAGGTCCCCCGGGCGCTGGCGGAGGGCGCACTGTTCGCGTCATCCCAGCGCGTGCTGCGGTGGTTGCCGGCGGGCGACGGCCACCCGGTGGTCGTGCTGCCCGGGTTCCTCGGTGACGATCACTCCACCAGCGCGCTGCGCTACCACCTGCGCTGCCTCGGCTACGTCACCCACGGCTGGCGGCTCGGGCGCAACTTCGGCCCCACCGCCGCCGTCGTCGACGGGCTGGCCGCCCTCGTGGCCCGTCTGGCCGAGACCCACGGTTGCACCGTCAGCCTCGTCGGCTGGAGCCTCGGTGGCATCTACGCCCGGGAGCTGGCCTTCAGCCGCCCCGATCTCGTACGTACGGTCACCACGCTGGGCAGCCCGTTCCGGGCCCTCGACGCCCGCGACACCCGGGCCGATCGCTGGTACCAGCGCTACGAGGAGATGCACCTCGCCGCCTACCGGCCTCCGCAGTACGTGCCGCCCACCGGCCCGCTCGAGGTGCCGTCGACGGCCG
This sequence comes from uncultured Acidimicrobiales bacterium, assembly GCA_963728985.1. Lineage (GTDB taxonomy): Bacteria > Actinomycetota > Acidimicrobiia > Acidimicrobiales > Ilumatobacteraceae > DASXAI01. The sequence goes on from CAVSME010000001.1 coordinate 55,338, forward strand.
TCTACACCCGCACCGACGGCGTGGTGGCCTGGCGCGACTGCGTCCAGCCGGCGGGGCCGTCGAGCGAGAACATCGAGGTGATCGGGAGCCACTGCGGCCTCGGCCACCACCCCGCAGTGATCTACGCCGTCAGCGACCGCCTGGCCCGCCCCGAGGGCGAGTGGGCACCGTTCCGGCCACCGGTCGCGCTGCGGTGGCTGTTCCCCCGCCCGGTCGAAATCCCTGAGCCCGCCGCCGGCGCCCAGCGCTAGAACGGCGGGCGGTGCCCGACCCCGTCCTGGCCCGCATGACCGATCGCGTGCCGGCCAACCTCCCGTACCGCGGCGTTCTCGCCGACGCCTACGACGCGTGGATCTCCGTGGACGACCGCCTGCCCGAGGAGTCGGCCGTGCTCGGCATCCTCGAAGGGATCGACGGGCCCATCCTCGAGCTCGGCTGCGGCACGGGCCGCCCGCTGCTGCGGTGGCTGGCGGCGGGCATGGACGTGGAGGGCATCGACTCGTCGGCCGACATGCTCGCCATCCTGCGCCGCCATGCCGCGGAACGGGGACTCGACCCGACCGTGCACCACGGCACCTTCGCCCCGCTCACCCTCGGCCACCCGTACGCCGCCCTGGTGTCCGTGGCCGGTTCGTTCACGCTGATCGATGACCGCCACCGGGCCGGTCAGGCCCTGGCCAGCTACCGGGAGCACCTGCAGCCGGGCGGCGTGCTCGCCATCACCCTGGTGGTGCCCCGGGGCAACTTCGGCGAGGAGCTGGCGTGGCGGATGCGCCGCACCGGCACCCACCGAGACGGCACCACCTACCTCGTGCACGAGGCCGTCCGCTGCGACCAGGAGCGGCGGCTGCAGGTCACCTACAACCGCATGGAGACCTACGACGCCGACGGCCATCTCGTCGGCAGCGACCTACGCCGCTTCCACCTCCTGTGGTGGGAGCGCGACGAGTTCAGCGAGCTGCTGCGCTCGGTCGGCTTCGTGGACGTGCGCGCCGTCGGCGGCGAGGACGGGTGGATCGCCGTCGGCCGCCGCGCGTAGCCACCGCCATGACCTGAGAGGGAAGCGACGTCGGCAACGGCCGCCGTTAGCGTCGTCGCCATGAGCGTGATGACGGCACGGAGCGAGGTGGGTGGGCTCCTCAAGGAGTGGCGCCACCGCCGGCGGATGAGCCAGCTGGACCTGGCCGTGGAGGCCGACGTGTCGCCCCGCCACTTGAGCTTCGTCGAGACGGGGCGGTCACGGCCGAGCCGCGAGCTGCTCCTGCACCTGGCCGAGCACCTGGACGTGCCCCTGCGCGACCGCAACACCCTCCTGCTGGCGGCGGGCTTCGCGCCGGCCTATCGGGAGACGGGTCTCGACGCCGGCGAGATGGCGCCCGTGCGCGACGCGCTGGAGAAGATCCTCGCCAGCCACGAGCCGTTCCCCGCGGTGATCGTCGACCGTCGCTGGAACCTCGTGTCGGGCAACCGCCCGGCCATGGGCATCCTCACCGACGGCGTCGCCGCCGAGCTCCTGAGCCCGCCGGTCAACGCCCTGCGGGTGAGCCTGCATCCCCACGGGCTGGCGCCGCGGATCGCCAACCTGGACGAGTGGAGCGCGCACCTGCTCACCCGCCTGCGCCGCCAGCACCTCGCCACCGCCGACCCCGAGCTGGGCCGCCTGTACGACGAGCTGCGCGACTACCCCGGCGTGGTCGACCCGGCGGCCGCCGAGCACGATCCCGCCGCCATGCTGTTCGTGCCGCTCGTGCTGCGGTCGCCGGAGGGCCCGGACCTCCACTTCTTCAGCACCCTCGCCACCTTCGGCACGGCCGTCGACATCACCGTGGCCGAGCTGGCCATCGAGTCGTTCTTCCCCGCCGACGAGCCCACGGCGCGAGCGCTCATCGCCCGCTGAAGGTCCCTGGGCCGGGCGGGTCGGGATCGGCGCGAGGATGGCGCAGCGCCGGGGTGGGGGCCCCGCGCCAAAGGGGGTCCGCGATGACCACGCAGGAGCTCGATGCGGCTCGCGCCGAAGCCTTTGCCGGCCGCATCCTTGGAGTGGTGAACGACGGGATGCTGGCGTTGATGGTGAGCATCGGCCACCGCACCGGCCTGTTCGACACGATGGCCGGCCTCGAGCCGGCGGACACGACGACCATCGCCGGGGCGACTGGGCTGCAAGAGCGCTACGTCCGCGAGTGGCTGGGTGCCGTGGTCACCGGGGGCATCGTCGAGTACGACGCCGCGAACGGCACGTATTGGCTGCCGCCCGAGCACGCCTCGTCGGTGACTCGTGCCGCCGGCCCGGGCAACCTCGGGTCGTTCACCCAATTCATCGCCATGCTCGGCCAGGTCGAGGGCGACGTCGTCGCCGCATTCCGAGACGGCGGCGGCGTGCCCTATGCCAAATACCCCGAGTTCACCAGGCTGATGGCCGAGGACAGCGCCATGGTGTTCGACGCCACCTTGATCGACATCGTGCTCCCGCTCGTCGAGGGGCTGCCCGAGCGGCTGGCGCACGGCATCGACGTCGCCGACGTCGGGTGTGGGTCGGGACACGCCATCAACCTGATGGCGAAGGCCTACCCCAACAGCCGGTTCGTCGGCTATGACTTCTCGGCCGATGCGGTGGCGGCCGGCTCCGCCGAAGCGGCGGCGCTCGGGATCGCCAATGCCCGGTTCGAGGAGCGCGACGTCGCCACCTTGGGCGGGAGCCCGGCGTACGACCTCGTGACGACGTTCGACTCGGTCCACGACCAGGCGAAGCCGGACGTGGTGCTGCGCGCCATCTACGACATGGTGCGGCCGGGAGGCGTCTACCTGTGCGTCGACGTCCGCGCCTCGAGCGACATCGCCGACAACATCGGCCATCCGCTGGGCCCGTTCCTCTACACGGTCTCGTGCATGCACTGCATGACCGTCTCGCTGGCCCAGGATGGCGCTGGTCTGGGCGCGGCGTGGGGCGAGCAGAAGGCCCTGGCCATGCTGGCCGAGGCCGGGTTCAGTGACGTCCGCGTCGAGACCGTCGACGGCGACATCGGCAACAACTACTACGTCGCCGTCAAGCACTGACGACGCTGCTGCTAGAGCGTCACCCGCCGCCGGGCGCACTCGGCCACGAAGCCGTCGAGCAGGCGCTGCTGCTCGAGGTCGGTGGCGGCGGTGTCCTCGGGGTGCCACTGGACGCCGACCACCCACCGGTTCGCCAGCTCGACCGCCTCCACCGTGCCGTCGTCAGCCCGCGCCGTCACCACCAGCCCGTCACCCACCCTGTCGATGCTCTGGTGGTGCACGCTGTGGCCGACGGGCCGCCCACTGACGATGGCGGCCAGGCGGCTGTCGGGCTCGACCGTGACGGCGTGCTCCACCAAGCGATGGCCCTCGATGTGCTGGTGCAACGATCCCCCGAAGGCCACGTTGAGCAGCTGGGCGCCGCGACAGATCGCCAGCACCGGGAGATCGAGGTCGAGCGCCACCCGCAGCGCGGCCGTCTCGAACTCGTCCTGCCGGGCGTCGACCCCGCGCACCATCTCGTGCACCTCGGCGGCGCCGTAGCGCTGCGGGTCGACGTCGCCGCCGCCCAGCAACAGCAGGCCGTCGAAGCGAGCCAGTGTGGCGGCCAGCCGGTCGGTGTCCGCGGTCGGGGCGACGATGGCCGGCTCGCCCCCGGCCCGGCGCACCGCGTCGAGGTACAGCTCGCCGGCGGCCACCGCCTCGGTGCGCAGGCCCTTGGCCTCGGGCGTGCGCCGGCCGGGGATCGCGATGAAGGGCGTCATCGACAGCGACGCTACCGAGGCGGCGCCGTGAACAGCCGGCGAGCGAGGCGCCGGAACAGCGCCTCGGCGCCGTCGGGATCGGCCGGGATCCCGCCCTCCCCGCCCAGCCACAGCTCGCAGAACCCGTGCACGAAGGACCACGCCACCAGCCCGATCTCCCGGTTGGCGTCGCCGTCGGCGATGGCCGCCGACCCGGCGCCGAGGAGCCGGCGGCCCGCTTCCCGGGCGGCCAGCAGCTCCGGGTCGTCCCGGTGCAGCAGCTCGGGGCGCAGCATCACCTCGAACTCGGCCCGGTGATCGCGGGCGAAGCGCAGGTACGCCACCCCCATGCCGAGGAGGTCCCCGTCCGTCGCCGCCAGTGCGGCGGCCAGACCGCGGTGGCCCTCGACGGCGACGGCGGTGAGCAGGCCGACCTTGTCCCCGAAGTGATGGGCGGCGGCCGGGTGGGTGACGCCGGCGCGGCCGGCGACCCGCCGCAGGCTCATGGCCGCCGGACCGACCTCGTCGATCTCGGCGACGGCGGCCCGCAGCAGCTCGGCCCGCAGGTTCCCGTGGTGGTAGCGCCCGCTCCGTGACATGAAGCACCCCGTGCTCATCTTGCCAGTGGTAAGACCCAGGGGCTATCTTACCGATGGAAAGAAGCCACGGAGGTGACCTTCATGCCCGCCCTGCCCTGGACCGCCCGCACCACGCCCGATCCCGACACCACGTACGTCGTGATGGGCACGTACCTGCCCCTGCGGGGCTACCGGTTCGTCCCCAGGTTCCTGCGCCAGACCATGCAGATCCGCCGGCAACTCGGCGCCGCCGAGGGCCTCGTCGGCTACGCCCTCGATGCCCACCTCCTGGGCAAGGAGTTCCTCACCGTGTCGGCCTGGGAGAGCAGCGAGGCGCTGGAGCGCTTCGCCCGCGCCGAGCCCCACGCGTCGATCACCCGCACGACCCCCAAGCGGATGGGGCCGTCGAAGTTCCGCACGTGGTCAGCGCCGGGCCGGGACCTGCCCGTCGGCTGGGACGCCGTACGTGCTCACTTGGCCAGCTGATCGACCACCTCGGCCTGGGGGACCTGCAGGAGCGTGCTCGGCGCCACCAGCAGCTTGCAGCTCCGGCTACCGCCACCGAGGATGATCCGCGGGCGCGCCATCACGGCAGCATCCACCCACAGCGGGACATCGGCCGGCAGCCCGAAGGCGGTGACGCCGCCGATCAGCATCCCGGTCAGCTGCTTGGTCTCCTCGGCGGAGGCGAACGACGCCTTCCTGGCGCCGAGCCGGCGACGCACGGCACCGTTCACGTCGAGGCGGGTCGTGGCCAGCACCACGCACGCCGCGTACACCGCCGGTGTGGACTTGCCGGCGACCACGATGGTGTTGGCCGAGTCCTCGGGGGCGTAGCCGTAGGCCTCGCAGAAGGCCGCGGTGTCGGCCAGGTCGGGGTCGCAGGCGACGATCTCGTGCTCGATGCCCAGCTCGTCGAGCTGCCGGCGCACGCTCAGCTCGGCCGGGTCGGTCGTTGGTTCCACGCGTTCAACTCCAGATCGTGACGTAGACGGGCGGGCGGAACCGGCTGGGCGGGACGCCGCTGCGGGGATCGTGCATGAGGTGCATGGCCTGGGGCGTGAGCGAGAAGCGGTGGAACGACGACGCCGCACGGGTGCGCCGGTCGGGAGCGAGGCTGCTGATGTGCCAGTGGATCTCGACCGGCAGGCCGGGCAGATCGATGGCCCGCAGCCGGCGCTGGCGCACCTCCGGCGCCACGAGGTGAGCGATCGCCGGGGCCACGCCCAGTCCGGCCGCCGCCGCCGCCCACGCCGCTGACTGGCTGGGGAAGACCTCGATGCGCGACTCGGGCACCCGCCACGTGGCCAGCAGCTGGCCGACGGGCGACTCAGGGTCGGCGCCACCCGGATCGACGAGCCACGGCATGGCGGCGAGACGTTCGCTGCTGATGGCCGGACCCGCATCGGGCGACGCCATGACCACGAGGTGACATCGCATCATGGCCACGCTCTCCACCCCGGCGGTCCGGTCGAACCCGGGACCGAGGGCGACGTCGGCCATGCGCGACTGGACCAGCACCGGCATCTCCGCGGTGGAAGCCACGCCGAGCGACACCTCGACGCCCCCGACCTTCGCCGTGAACCCGTCGACGAGGTTGGGCGCCACGAGCTCGGCGATCTCGCTGGACGCGATGACCCGCAGGTGCTCGGGCGCGCCCTGCGCAGCGCGCACCGCCGACTCCGCTTCGGCCCCGAGCGAGACGATCTGCGACGCGATGGTGATCAATCGTTGACCACCGTCTGTCAGGTTCATTCCTGTCGCGCTGCGGACGAGGAGGTCGTCGTCGAGGTGCTTGCGCAGCGCCGCCAGCGCCTGCGAGACCGCCGGTTCGCTCACGCCGAGCACTTGCGCCGCGGCCCGCACCGATCCGAGCCGAGCCACCAGCACGAAGGCACCCAGTTGGGTGAGCGTCATCGCCCGGGACGGTAGCCCCATAAGCGAAGGCTTATGACGGCGTTGACCGGGCTCGGTCGAGAGCGCATCGTCCGCTCATGCAGCTGCCCGCACCGTTCGAGTACGAGCGGGCCACCAGTGTCGACCATGCCATCGCCCTGCTCGAACGGCACGGGCCCGAAGCGCGGTTGATCGCCGGTGGTCACAGCCTTCTCCCCATGATGAAGCTCCGCCTCGCCCGGCCGGAGGTGCTCATCGACGTGAACGACCTCAGCGATCTGGCCGGCATCAGCATCAGCGGTGGGGAGTTGCGCATCGGCGCCATGGCCCGCCACGCCGATGTGCTGTCGTCGCCGCTCGTGGCCGAGCACTTCCCCATCTTCGTCGACGCCGAGCGGGTGATCGCCGATCCCGTCGTGCGCAACCGGGGCACCGTGGGGGGCTCGCTGTGCCAGGCCGATCCGTCCGAGGACCTGTCCGCCGCGTTCGCCGCGGTGCACGCCTCCGTGGTGATCCGCGGTTCCGGTGGCGAGCGCACGGTCTCGGCGCGCCAGCTCCACGTCGGCCCGTACGAGACGGTCGTCGCTCCTGCCGAGGTGCTCACCGAGATCCGCGTGCCGATCCGTCCCGGATGCGGCAGCGCCTACGAGAAGGTCGAGCGGCGCGTCGGCGACTGGGCGGTGGCCGCCGCCGGCGTGGCCGTGTGGCTCGACGGCGACACGATCGCGGACATCGGCATCGGCCTCACGGCGGTCGGGGCCGAGCACTTCCACGCTCCCGCGGCCGAGGATGCCGTGCGCGGTCAAGCCGTCAGCGACGACGCCATCGCCACGGCCGCCCGCATCGCCGCCGAGACGTGCACCCCGCAGCCGGACCAGCGCGGTCCGGTCGACTACAAGCGCCACCTGGCCGGCGAGCTCACCCGCCGGGCCATGGAGCGCGCCATCGCCCGAGCCCGTGGACAGGAGGCCTGAGGTGCAAGTGAACGTGACCGTGAACGGCGAGGCGACGGCGCGCGAGATCGAGCCCCGTCTGCTGCTGACGCACTTCCTGCGAGACACGCTCGGGCTGACCGGCACCCACTGGGGGTGCGACACGTCGAACTGCGGCACGTGCGTGGTGTGGCTCGACGGCGTGCCGGTGAAGTCGTGCACCGTGCTGACGGCGATGACCGACGGGCACGAGGTGCGCACCGTCGAGGACCTCGAGCAGGGCGGTGTGCTCGATCCGGTGCAGCAGGGCTTCATCGAGGAGCACGGCCTGCAGTGCGGCTTCTGCACGCCCGGCATGATGCTGACGGCGCGCTGGCTGCTCGACAACAACCCGGCGCCGAGCGACACAGAGATCCGGGAGGCCATCAGCGGCCAGATCTGCCGCTGCACGGGCTACGAGAACATCGTGCGGGCCGTGCGGTGGGCGGCGGCACATCCCAAGGAGGCGGTGACGCAATGACGGCCACCGAAGAGCGCGCCAACCCGATCGGCTTCGGCCGCATGCTGCGCAAGGAGGACGTGCGCTTCGTCCGCGGCAAGGGCAACTACGTCGACGATGTGGTGCTGCCGGGCATGCTCCACGGCGCGGTGCTGCGCAGCCCGTTCGCCCACGCTCGCATCACATCGATCGACACGAGCGCGGCCGAGGCCCACCCGAAGGTGCGCGCCGTCATCACCGGCGCGACGCTCGAGAGCCTGGGCCTGGCCTGGATCCCATCGCTGTCGCACGACGTCGTGGCCGTGCTGGCCACCGACAAGGTGCGCTACCAAGGGCAGGAGGTCGCCTTCGTCGTCGCCGACGACCGCTACGCGGCCCGTGACGCGCTCGAGCTCATCGACGTGGAGTACGAAGCACTACCGCCGGTGATCGACGCCCGCAAGGCGCTCGACCCAGGTGCGCCCGTCATCCGCGACGACATCGCCGGCAAGACCGACAACTTCATCTTCGACTGGGAAGCGGGCGACGGCGCGACCGCCGACGCCGCGTTCGCCGGCGCCGACGTCGTCGTGACGCAGGACGTCCTCTATCCGCGCGTGCACCCGGCGCCGATGGAGACGTGCGGCGTGGTGGCCGACATGGACAAGGTCACCGGCAAGCTCACCATCTGGTGCACCACGCAGGCGCCCCATGCCCATCGCACGCTGTACGCGCTCGTGGCCGGCCTGCCCGAGCACAAGATCCGCGTGATCAGCCCGGACATCGGCGGCGGGTTCGGCAACAAGGTCGGCATCTACCCGGGCTACGTGCTGTCGGTGGTGGGGTCGATCGTGACCGGCAAGCCGGTGAAGTGGATGGAGGATCGCTCCGAGAACCTCATGAGCACCTCGTTCGCCCGCGACTACCACATGCGGGGCGAGATCGCCGCGACGAGCGACGGCCGGATCGTGGGCATGAAGGTCGACGTGCTCGCCGATCACGGTGCGTTCAACAACACCGCGCAGCCCACCAAGTACCCCGCCGGCTTCTTCCACATCTTCACCGGCAGCTACGACTACGCCGCTGCTCACTGCCGCGTGCGGGGCGTGTACACGAACAAGGCGCCCGGCGGTGTGGCCTACGCGTGCTCGTTCCGCGTCACCGAGGCCGCCTACCTCGTGGAGCGGCTCGTCGACTGCCTGGCCGACGAGCTGGGCATGGACCCAGCCGAGCTGCGCATGAAGAACCTGCTGCGACCCGAGCAGTTCCCGTACATGTCGCCGACCGGGTGGGAGTACGACTCGGGCGAGTACCCGCGCGCCCTGCAGCTCGCCCTCGACATGGCGGGCTACGCCGAGCTGCGTCGGGAGCAGGCCGAGAAGCGGGCGCAGGGCGAGCTGATGGGCATCGGGATCAGCTTCTTCACCGAGACGGTGGGCGCCGGGCCGCGCAAGCACATGGACATCCTGGGTCTCGGCATGGCCGACGGCGCGGAGGTGCGGGTGCACCCGACCGGCAAGGCCGTCGTACGCCTCTCGGTGCAGACGCAGGGCCAGGGTCACGAGACGACGTTCGCCCAGATCGTGTCCGAGGTGACGGGCATCCCACCCGAGGACATCGACGTCGTGCACGGCGACACGGACAACACGCCGTTCGGCCTCGGCACCTACGGATCGCGTTCCACGCCGGTGTCGGGGGCGGCGGTGGCGGTGGCGTCGAAGCGGGTCGTCGACAAGGCCCGCCAGATCGCCGCGGCCATGCTCGAGTGCGCGCCCGAAGACCTCGAGTGGGAGAAGGGTCGCTGGTTCGTGCAGGGCACGCCCACGCAGGCCAAGACCATCCAGGAGATCGCCCTCGGCGCCCATGGGCCGCTCGAGCTGCCCGATGGCGTGGAAGGGCAGCTCGACGGCTCTTGCGTCTACGACCCGCCCAACCTGACCTACCCGTTCGGCGCCTACGTGTGCGTGGTGGACGTTGATCGCGGCACCGGGCAGGTGAAGGTGCGGCGCTTCATCGCCGTCGACGACTGCGGGCCCCGCATCAACCCGATGATCGTAGAGGGCCAGGTGCACGGCGGCCTGGCCGACGGCGTGGGCATGGCGTTGATGGAGGTGATCGCGTTCGACGAGGACGGCAACTGCCTCGGCGGATCGTTCATGGACTACTTGCTGCCGACGTCGATGGAGTGCCCGTCGTGGGAGCTGGGCGAGACGGTGACACCGTCGCCACACCATCCCCTCGGCGTGAAGGGCGTGGGCGAATCAGCCACCGTCGGCTCGCCGGCCGCCGTCGTCAACGCGGTGATTGACGCCCTGAAGCCGTTCGGTGTCCGCCACGTCGACATGCCGCTCACGCCGGCGCAGGTCTGGCGGGCGATGCAGGGCCGACCGTTCCGGACGGACCTGGCCATCTCGTGAGTGCCGTGGTGTCCCGGGCGCCGTTCGTCCGGGCGACAGTGGTCAGCGCCGAGCGCCCCACCAGCGCCAAGCCCGGCGACCGCGCCGTCATCGACGCCGACGGCGCCATCGTCGGCTTCGTCGGGGGCCAGTGCGTGGAGGCGACCGTGCGGGCGCAGGCGCTGCACTCGCTGGAGACGGGCGAGAGCGTGGTGCTGCGCATCACGCCCGACGAACGCGTGGCGGCGGTCGACGAACCCGGCCACGTGACCGCGGTGAACCCGTGCCTGTCTGGCGGCACGCTCGAGATCTTCCTCGAGCCCGTGATGCCGGCGGCGCTCATCGGTATCGCCGGCGAGGCGCCGATCGCCAGGACGCTGGCCGAGGTGGCCCTGGCGGCGGGCTTCGCGGTGGAGACGGTGGCCGGTACCGATGTGCCCGCCGGTGCCGCCGCCGTGGTGGTGGCGTCGCACGGCCGGGGCGAGGAGGAGATCCTGGCCGCCGCGCTCGCCGCCGGCGTTCCGTACGTGGGACTCGTCGCCAGCCGGCGGCGTGGCGCCGCCGTGGTTCAAGTGCTCGCGCCCCACGGGCAACGGATCCACACGCCCGCCGGCCTCGACATCGGTGGGCACTCCCCCGGCGAGGTGGCGGTGTCGATCCTGGCCGAGATCATCGCCAGCCGGCCGGTGAAGCCGGCGGTGGTGCCCGATCCTGTCGCGACGGTGGGTGACGCCGTCGATCCCGTGTGCGGGATGACGGTGGCAACGGTCGCGGCGTCGCTCCACGCCGAGCACGGCGGTGTCACGCACTGGTTCTGCGGCCCCGGGTGCCGGGCGGCGTTCCTCGACGACCCAGGGAGATATGTGGAGGTTTGACCGACGGCGCGACAGGAACCTGTCGCCGGCGCCGTCCACCATCAACCGGTGCACCAGGTCAGCCTCGTCACCGCCCTCGTGATCGGCGTCATCGCCGTGTCCGGACTGGCTCGCCGAATTCGGTTCCCCGCGCCGATCCTGCTCGTGGCGGCCGGCGTCGTCGTGTCGTACCTGCCCGGCCACGTCGGCTGCTGCGACTCGTCGCGCGGCCGTCACGCCGCCGCCCACTTCCGCGACCACGACCACCCGGTCATGCGCTCGGTCGAGCCGGGCGAGGCGTGGCGGTGGTGCTACGTCGATCGGCTCGTGGGCTGAGCGGCCGGCGTGCCTAGGGTCGCAGGCATGGGGGACCTCACCTTCCTGAACGATGTCGTGGTGCTCGATCTGGGCGACGAGGCGACCGCGCTGGCCGGCGAGTACCTGGCCGAGCTGGGCGCCGACGTCGTGCGCGTCGAGGACCAGCGGGGTGACGTCCTGCGGGCGCGGGGCCCGGTGTGGAACGCGGTGCACAACGCCGGGAAGCGCAGCATCGCGATCGACACCACCACCGACGAGGGGTGGGCCCCGATCGAGGCCATGCTGGCGGGTGTCGACGTCGTCATCGGGCCGATCGAGCCCAACCCGGCGACGGCCCGCTTCCTCGACCGGCTGCCGGCGCTCGGTGGCGAGCGCCTCGGCGTCGTCGACGTCGTCTTCCGGCGGGACGCACCGCGCGAGCCGGTGACCGACCTGACGGCGGGAGCGGCCGGCGGGTTCACCGTGCTGAACGGTGTGACCGAGGATCCGCCGTGGCAGGCGGCCGGCGACCTCGCGTGGAAGCAGACGGCGCTGGCCGCCGCCGAGGCTGCACTGGCGTTGATCACGGCCCAGCGGCGCACCGGTCGCGGCGGGCACATCGTGGTGTCGGCCCAGGAGGCCGTCATCATGACCACGCTCCAGACGTCGAACGGCAACCTGTTCCACTGGCACGGCGTCGTGCCGTCGCGGCACGAGCAGATCGCCGCTGGTTCGACGGTGATGAGCGGCGACGGTCTCTGGACGTCGTTCGCCATCCATCCGCCGCACTGGCCGCGCTTCGTCGAGTGGGCGCAGCGGGTGCTCGGGCCGGACACGTTCGCCGGGCCGGAGTGGAGCGATCCCGTCTACGTCGGCGCCCACCGGGGCGAGATCGTTGCCGGCATCGCCCGGCTGGCGGCGACGACGCCACGGGCCGACCTCATCGCCGAAGGTCAGGCCCGCGGGACTGCTCGTGCTGCCGGTCAACGAGGTCACCGACGTGGCCGTCGACCGCCACCTCGCCGCGCGCGACTTCTTCGTCGACGTGAAGGGGGCCGACGGCGAGGTGGTGCGGCTGGCCGGCTCGCCCTTCCGGTCCAGTCGGGGGCGGGGAGCGCGATTGCCGGCACCGGCGCTCGGGGCCGATGGCGATGGCATGGCCGAGATCGCGGGGCGGCGGCCGTCGCCGGCGTTGGGCACCGCGGTCGATCCGCGCCAGCCGCTGGCTGGCATCCGCATCGCCGACTTCACGTGGGCCATCGCCGGGTCGTTGGCCACCCGCCTCCTGTCGGATCTCGGTGCCGACGTGATCAAGATCGAGTCGGAGAAGCGGCTCGACCCAATCCGCCACATCGGGCCGCAGCCGACCGACGTCGTGTCGCTCGACACCAACGGCGTGTTCAACGACTGCGGCGCCGGCAAGCGGGCGGTCACGATCAACGTCGACACCGTCGAGGGCCAGGAGCTGATCCACCGGCTCATCCCCACGGTCGACGTCGTCACCGCCAACTACACGCCCGATCGGCTCGACCGGTGGGGCTTCGACTACGAATCGCTCGACGCGCTGCGACCCGGGATCATCGTCGCCAACATCGCCGTGATGGGCTTGAGCGGACCCGACGCCGGCTGGCGGTCCTACGGCAACGGGCTGGTGGCCATGAGCGGCGTCGCCGCCCATACCGGGTTCGACGGGCGCGTGCCGCAGTGCCTGGGCACGATGCACACCGACTTCACGGTGCCCTACTTCGCCGCCATGCACGTGCTGGCCGCGCTGCACCACCGGGACCGCACGGGCGAGGGCGCGCACCTGGAGATGTCGCAGTACGAGTCGTCCGTGCGGCTGATGGACCAGGAGCTGGCCGACGTCCTCAACGGCGGCGGGCCCGGACCAGGCCGGATCGCCAATCGCTCGGCGTGGTGCGAACCCCACGGCATCTTCCCGGCCGCCGGCGACGACCGGTGGGTGGCCATCGCCTGCCGTGACGACGCCGAGCGGGCCCGGCTGGCGGCGGTGATCGGGTCCGAGCAGTTGGCGGCGTGGACATCGGCTCGCTCGCGGGAGGCGATCGTGGACGCGCTGCAAGCGGCCGGCGTGCCGGTGAGCGGGGTCGAGGATCTGCGGGACCACATGACGGGTCCGGTCACCAGCGGGCAGTGGGCCACGTTCGACCTGGCGTCGGGCATCACCGCCAAGGCCATCCACCAGCCGTTCACGTGGAACGGCGAGCGCCTGCCGCTGCGCCGCTCGCCGCTGTGGATGGAGCACACCTACGACGTGCTCGTCGACGAGCTCGGCGTCGACCCCGAGCGCTTCGCCGACCTCCTCGCCGCCCGCATCCTCTGGTAGCCGGAGCGCGCACCCCCTTCACCGCGCGGAGGCGCACGGGGGGACGCTTCCGCGCACAGGCTGTGCACGAAACGGGGTGGAGGGCAGGCGCGTGAGCAGCACCGATGCCGCCGGCGCCCGGCCCCCAATCGCGCAGCCTGTGCGCGTAGTACCGCCCCAGCGGTACCAAGTGTTCAGGCTGCGCGCTCCGAGGCCACCGGACCCCCCACCAGCGCGCCGCCTGTGCGCGGCGGGGGACGGGGGACGCTTCCGCGCACAGGCTGTGCGCGGAAAGGGGGCGGTGAGCGGGGGATTTGGCGGACTCGGGGCGGTCCGCTGCCGAAGTCTGTGCGCGGAACCGCGCCGCTCGACGGCCCCCGTCAGCCGGCCGCCACGATCGGGCGCAGGACCCCCACGCCCGGCACCCGCTGCCCGGCGCGGGCGACGTCGACGCCGAGGCGCTCGCCGGGCCGCCGTCCCGTCTGGAACGGCCACAGGTCGGTCCGTTCGTAGATCGGCTCACCGTCGACGAACAGGACGATGTCGCCGACCTCGACGCCCGCCTCGTCGGCCCAGCCGCCGGGCGCCACGCCGGTGACCTCCACCCCGGCCGGCCGCTCGGCCGCGGTCAGGCCGAGGTCGGACTGCCACATCGTGAAGAAGCGACGACACGAGACACCGGTCTCGAGGTAGAGGATGAGGTCCCGGATGGCCCGGGCCCACCCGTGGCGATGGCCCTCGAGCTGGTCCTGCCACGCCGCGCCGGTGCCGAACCCGGCCTGCACCACGGTGATGCGGGTGCCGGTGTCGACCGACTCGAAGGTGACGGTGATGCGGGTGGTGCCGTCGAGGACGCCCTCGCCCTCGGTCGTCACCAGCCGCCGCTCCGGTTCGACCTCGACCACCTCGCCGCGAACCGTCGGCCAGGGCGGGATCGTCCAGCGCAGCTTGCCGCCCGGCGTCGGGTCGATCTCGTACTCGGGCGCCTCCCACTGCGACCGCTCGGCGCCGTCCGTGAACGCCCGCCACGCCCGGGCCACGGGCACGGCCACGACGAACGTCTGCTCCAGCCGGCCGGGATCATCGGTAGCGCTCATGTGCGCTCCTTTCGGGATGGATCGGGATAGACGGCGAGGGCGACGCGGTACGGCTCGCCGTGCTGGCTGCCGTGCTTGCGCAAGAGCGGGCCGACGGCGGCCAGGTACTCGTCGAGGAAGGCCGATCGGGCAGCTTCGCTGGCGAATCGGACATCGGCCTCCACGGCGGCACTGGCGATCTCCTCCCCGTCGAACGCGGCCCGGTCGAGCAGCACGGCAGCGTCCCGCTGCAGGCGCTCGCCCGCCGCCACGAGGTGCTCGAGCGACACCTGCTCGGCGAGCGCCTGCAGCCGGCGGGGGTCACCCCACGCGGCGCGGGGCGACACCACGAGGGTGCGGGCCGCCGAGCGGTAGAGCGACTCGACGAAGTTGCCGCTGCGCCGCTCTCCGGTACGCACCACCAGACCGGCCCGCTCCAGCTCCTTCAGGTGGTAGTTGGCGTTCTGGCGGGCGACGGCCAAGCGCCGGGCCACACCGGCGGCAGAGTCCGGGTCGCGCAGCGCGTCGAGGATCCGCACCCGCAGCGGGTGCGAGAGGGCCTGCAGGGCGTCCGGGTCGGCGATCGTCCGCACCGCTTCGCGTCGCCGGGTCATGCCGGCACGATAGAACACCTTCCCTGTCTTGAAAAGAACTTTGTCTAGAGATCGGCCCACCGTACTGTCGACGGTGATGGCGACCGAGATCGATGTGTCCCTGAGCGACGGGCGGACGGTCCACGTCTACGACAGCGCACCCGCCGGCTTCCACTACCTCACGGTGGTGTGGCACCACGGCACGCCCCAGATCGGCGCGCCGCCACCGCCGCTCGTCGAGCCCATGAGCTTCCGGTGGATCGGCTTCGACCGCCCGGCCTACCCCGGCTCCACCCGCCGCCCTGAACGGTCCATCGGCTCGATCGCCCAGGATGTCGCGGAGATCACGTACGCCCTCGGCGTCGACCAGTTCGCCGTGATGGGCCACTCGGGCGGCAGCCCGCACGCCCTGGCCTGCGCTGCGCTCATGCCCGACCGTGTGCTCAGCGTCGTGTGCCTCGCCGGCATGGCCCCGTTCGACGCCGACGGCCTCGACTGGTTCGCCGGCATGCACCCAGCCGGGGCCGCCGAGCTGCGGGCGTCGGTCGACGGCGGCCCCGCCCTCGAAGCCCTGCTCGCCGCCACCGAGTTCGACCCCGACCAGTTCACCCCCACCGACCACGCCGCCCTCCAGAGGGAGTGGTCCTTCCTCGGCTCCTCGGCCGGCCACGCCACGAGCAACGGCGGGGCCGGCCTCGTCGACGACGATCTCGCCTACGTGCGGCCGTGGGGCTTCACCGTCGACCAGGTGGAGGCGCCCGTCCTGCTCGTCCACGGCGACGCCGACCGGATCATCCCCGTGGGCCATTCACGCTGGCTGGCCGGGCACCTGCCGGAGGCCGAGCTCCGCGTGCGGCCGGGCGACGGCCACCTCTCCGTCCTCGACGGTGGCATCGACGCCCTCAGCTGGATCCTCGACCAGGGCATGGTGCGGTGACCCGCCCGGCTCAGCCGGCGGGGGCGGGCGCCCGCACAGGGTCGATCGGCGTGTCCACACCCAGTGCCGCCTCCACCACCGCCGCGGCGTCGAGCGTCTTGTCGTCGGCGAACCGGTCGCCGGTGAGCAGCACCCCGACGGGCAGGCCGTCGGCCAACCCGGCCGGCACGCACGCCGATGGCAGCCCGAGGACGTTGGCCGGCATCACGCACCGCATGAGGACCATGGTGGCCGCCGCCTGCTCGGGCGTGGCTGCGTCCCACCCACTCTCGAAGGGCAGCTCCGTCCACGTCGGCGTGAGCACGAGGTCGGTCGTCTCGAACCACCCTGCCCAATCGCGCATGAGGGCCTCCCGGGCCATCAGCATGTGCGTATAGCCGGCCAGGTCGAGCACCGGCCACGGCTCTAGCACATGGGCGAGGAAGCGGTTGGCGTCCTCCGACATGAGCGGGCCGATGACGGGCTGCAGGCCGCGGATGTCGGCCACGATGAACTGGTGCCAAACCTCGATCACCTCCTCGAAGCGAGGCGGGAGCGAGTCGACGACCTCGTAGCCGGCGGCGTCGAGGGCGGCGGCCGCCGCCCGCACCCGCTCGGCGACGCGAGGATCGGTGGGCCCGCCCGGAGGCTCGGCCAGGGTGGCGACCCGCAGGGGGCGACCCTCCGGCGCCGGTGACACCAGCGGCGCCGGGACCGAGTACGGGTCGCGGCGGTGGCGACCAGCCAGGACCTCCAACCCGAGGCGCACGTCGGCCACGTGGCGGGCCATCGGGCCCTCGACCGGCATCAGCTGGAACGAGGCCGGACCGTCGGCGGCGGGGATGACCGTGCACAGGGGCACTCGTCCGTGCGAGGGCTTGAGCGCGGCGATGCCGCAGGCGGTGGCCGGGTTGCGCAGTGAGCCGCCGATGTCGTTGCCGAGCCCGATCGGTGACATGCCCACGGCGAGGGCGGCGCCCTCCCCGCCCGACGACCCACCCGCCGTGCGGTCGAGGTTCCACGGGTTGCGGGTGACGCCGAAGAGCGCCGAGTCGGTGTGGATCCGCAGCGCCATGTCCGGACAGTTCGTGCGGCCGATCGGGATGGCGCCGGCGGCCCGCATCCGCTCCACGACAGGCGAGTCGAGCGGGGGCACGGCGTCGGCCAGCGCCGGCAGGCCCCAGTTCGTCGAGCAACCCACCTGGTCGATGTTCTGCTTCACCGTGCACGGCACGCCGTGGAGCGGGCCGAGTCGATCACCGGCGGCCACCGCCCGGTCGGCGGCGGCGGCCCCGGCACGCGCCTCGTCGGCCAACACGCGCGTCACGGCGTTCACGGTCGGGTTGGTCGCCTCGATGCGGGCGAGGTGGGCGTCGACGACCTCGACCGACGACACCTCCTTCGCCGCGATCATCGCGGCCAGCGTCCCCGCGTCCAGCTTCCACAGTTCGCTCATCGTCGTCATCCCCCCGGAACGTCTCTCGGTGGCGCGACCGTAACCCGGCCGCGCCCGATCACCCGCCGACCCGCTGGACGTCGACGGCCACGTCGAGGGTCTGCTCCACCGCCGGCCCGAACACCACGCCGCGCACCGGGGTGACGTCGGCGTAGTCGCGCCCCCACGCCACCGTGATGTGGCGGTTGGGCGGCACCTGGTCGTTGGTCGGGTCGGCGTCCATCCAGCCGTAGCCGGGCACGAACACGGAGAGCCACGCGTGCGAGGCGTCGGAGCCGACGAGCTTGGCCTCGCCCGGCGGCGGCTGCGTCTCGATGTACCCGCTCACGTAGCGGGCGGGCAGGCCGAGCGAACGCAGGCAGCCGATGGCGAGATGGGCGAAGTCCTGGCACACGCCGCGGCGGTGGTCGAGCACCTCCATCGGCGGTGTGGTCACGTCGGTGAAGCCCGGGTCGAAGGCGAAGTCGGTGAAGATGCGATGGGTGAGGTCGGCCACGCCCTCGTGGAGCGGACGCCCGGCGGCGAACGACCGCCGGGCGTACTCGGCCAGCGCCGCGTCGGCCACCACCAACGGCGAGTCGAGGGCGCACTGGCGGGCGAGCAGACCGTCGGGTGTCGTGTCGCCGGCCAGCAGGTCGGGCGTCGCCTCCCAAGCCGGCGACGCGTCCGCTGCTGGCGGCACCTCGACTTCGATGTCGCTCGTTGCTGTCACGCTCAGGTGCTCGTGCGGCTGCTGCAGCGCGAGGTACGACACGAGGTTGCCGAACCCGTCGATGTGCGTGTGGCGGTGATCCGGCGCCGGCACCACCTCGACATCGGCCTGCAACACGTGCTGGTGGGGCGTCTCCCGCACCAGCAGGTGGGCGATCGTCTGGCCGCTCGTGACCGGCGCCCCGTAGTGGTAGTCGGTGCGGTGGGTGACCCGGTAGCGCGTCATCCCCCTCCCCGGCGGAAGCGGCCGGTGGTCTCGTCGCCGAACCAGCGGGTCATGATGCCGTCGGCCAGCGCCAGGAGGGGCCCGCGCACGTCAAGCACCAGTTGGGCGAGGGCGCGGTCGGGCGCGTCGAGCAGCGCCCGGGCCGACGCCTCCACCAGCGCGGCGTGGTCGGCCCACTCGGCGCGCGCCGGCAGCCCGGCGAGGTCCTCGGCGAGGCGGTCGAGCTGGAAGGCCAGCGACCGGGGGTTGGCGTCGTCGACGAGCAGGAGATCCACAATTGCATCGAGGGTGAGATCGCTGCGGTAGCGCCGCCGGTACTCGACCAGGCTCTCGGTCGCGGTGAGCACGGTCTCGTAGAGCGCCTGGGTGGCCGCCGCCGGCACGGGCGGCACGAGGCTGGCCTCCACCAGGCCGAGCAGGAGCACCGCCCGCTCGACCCGGCGCCCGAGGTCGAGGAAGCGCCACGCCGGCCCCCGGACGGTGGCGTCGTTGGCCAGGCCCACCAGCGCGCTGGACGCCACCAGCACCCGGTCGAGCGACTCGACGACGGCGAAGTCGGACGCGCCGGCGACGTCGCCGGCGAGCACCACCCGCTCGGCCTCCAGCATGCCGAGGACCCGCCACGTGGTGCCGGAGAGGAACTCCCGCACCGAGCGGGCCGACGTGCGCAGGTGCGAGAGGCTCGGCGCCAGCGCGCCGGCCCGGCCGGTGAGGGCGGCGGCGATCTCGGCGTCGAACCCCGTGCGCCCCGGACCGAAGGTCGCACCGGAGCGGCCGCCGCTCACGGCGCGGAGGCCGGCCAGCGCCGCTGGCGCCCAGCTCGCGGAAGCGACCAGTTCGGGCTGCTCCTCGGCGTGCGTCATGACGGTGCGCACCATGCGGGCCACCGCCTCCGCCCGCTCGCCGTTGCGCCCGAGCCAGAACAGCGACTCGGCGGCGCGGCTCGGCAAGGAGCTGCGCAGGTCGACCTGCGGCACGTCCGGCTCGAGGCGCCGGCGGGCGAACGAGCGCCGCTGCCCTTCCTCTGCCAGCACCCAGACGTCCTTGCTCGTCCCGGTGGTCTGGGCCAGCACGGGGCGCTGGATGTCCACGACCCGCCCGAGCCCGCCGGGCAGCACGACGTGGCGATCCGGCGCCGCCACGACTTGCGTGCGGATCACGGCGGTGCCCGGACCCACGCCGCCCGGCCGCAGCACCGGCGTGGTGGCGAAGTCGGCCTTCTCCTGGGCGACGTAGCGGTGCGGCGCGCGTTCGATCCGCCGCCGCCACGCCTGGGCGTCGGCGTCGGTCAGGTCACCGGCGAACGCCGACCGCACGGGCGTCACCGGATCGGTGTCGTGGAGCACCATCCGGTCGAACCCGTTCAGCACAACTGCCCGCTGGTCCGGATCGCCGCACCACAGCGTGGGCAACGACGCCAACCGCAGCCGCTCGCCGAGGAGGCGCTCGCAGAGCGCCGGCAGGTAGGCCTGGAGCCCGAGATGGCCGGCGATGGCCGACCCGAGGGCGTTGGCCACGGCCACGCCGTGCTCACGTGCCGCCGCCACGAGACCGGGCACGCCGCGCGGCGAGTCGGGCTCGAGCTCGAGGGGGTCGGCGGCGGCTTCCTCCATGCGGCGCAGTACAGCATCGACGGGCTCCATGCCCCCGAGAGCACGAAGCCAGACCCGGCCGTCGCGCACGGCCAGGTCGGCGCCCTCGACGAGGTTGTAGCCGAGGTAGCTGGCGAGGTACGAGTGCTCGAAGTAGCTCGGGTGGCCGATCCCGGGCGTGAGCACCACGACACGCGGGCTGCTGCGGTCCTCCGGCGCGGCGGCCGAGAGCGCCGCCCGCACGCCGATGAAGAAGTCGGCCAGGCCCCGCACCCCGAGATCGCGGTACGTGTCGGGGAAGAGCCTCGTGAGGACGGTGCGGTTCAAGACGGCGTAGCCGGCGCCGGCCGGTGCGTCGGTGTGGTCGGCCAGGACGAGGAGCCGGCCGTCGGCGTGACGGACCACGTCGGCGCCGTACAGCACGAGCCGGCGCCCGGACGCGGGCACCACGCCGTGACACGCGGCCCGGAACGCACGCGACCCGAGCACCAGCTCGGCCGGCACCACGCCGTCGAGCAGCATCCGGCGGTCGCCGTAGAGGTCGTCGAGCAGCGCGTCGAGGAGCCGGGCCCGCTGCACCAGCCCCTCTTCCAGGGCGGACCACTCCCGCCCGCTGATGACGATCGGGACCGGGTCGATGCGCAGGGGCCGGCTGGCGTCGGTGCCGTCGTCGTGGACGACGTGGCTCGCGCCTTCGGCCACGAGCAGCCGGTCGGCCCGCAGGCGACGCTCGTCGATCTCCGCCGGGCCCATCCGCCCGAACGTGCCGACCAAGGCCAGCCAGGGCTCGCGGATGCGGCCGCGCTCGTCGGCCAGCTCGTCGTAACGCCCGGGCTCGGGCGCGTAGGTGGTGAGGGTGGGCGCGAGATCCATGACCGGAGATGGGTGCTACTGGTCTGCCGGCGTCCGAACATAGGTCGAGATGACCCGGTCGTGGATGCCACCGATGGCCAGCTGCAGCCGGTCGGCCAGGTCGTGGAGCCCGTCGCCGTCCAGCTCGTCGAGACGGACAGCGGCCAGCAGGCGGCGAACCTCGTCGCACGCCAGCAGGACCAGGTCGGGGTGCGGCAGCCGCTGCAGGCTCTCCATCACGTGGGTCAGGCAGCACGTGAACGACCGGGGGAAGGCGTCGTCGAGCAGCAGGAACCGCAGGGTCGCCGGGCCTTCGACCGGGCGACGCGTGGCGCGGTGGTACATCTGCAGCGCCGACAGCGAGCGCAGCACGCTCATCCACTGCACGTCGTCGTGGGGGTCGGCCTCCTCCCCGACCGGGAGCATGAGCGACCCGGCCCGCACATCGATCACGCGCGTGGTCATGTCGGCCCGCTCGAGGGCGCGACCCAGGCGCATGAACTCGTGGGCATCGTCCCGGCTCATGGTGGATCCGAGGAAGCCGGCGGTGCGCAACGACTCACCGACCACCCGCTCGAGGAAGCGAGACCGGCTGGCGCGGGCCACGCCGTCGAGATGGTGGCTGGCCACGTACAGGTAGAGGTCGTTGACCGACTGCCAGACCTCACGGGGCAGCACCTCGCGGCACGTCCGGAAGCCCTCGCGCGCCTGCTCGACCGACATGAGGATGCTGCCGGCGTTCTCCCGATCGGCCACGAGGAAGCGCACGATCGACATCTCGTCGGCCCGCTCGTAGCGAGCGTCGAACGCCTCGCGCGTGCCCATGATGGCCAGAAGAGGCTCCCAGTTCACCGGCACCGAGGTGGGCAGGTCCACGATCATGTTCGTGTGCTCGCGCACGATACGAGCGGTGTCCTCGGCCCGCTCGAGGTAGCGCGCCGCCCAGTAGAGGGTCTCGGCCACGCGCGAGAGCAGCATCAGCCCTGTTCTTGGCGCTGGTCTTGGCCGCTGTACACGTGGGGTAGCGACTTGTCGACGATCCACGTGTCCTTGCTGCCGCCACCCTGGCTGGAGTTCACCACCAGCGAGCCCTCGGGCAGAGCGACTCGTGTGAGCCCGCCCTTGGTCACGTAGCTCGTGGCGCCCGTCAGGATGAAGGGTCGCAGATCGATGTGGCGGGGTTCCAACCGCCCGTTGCACAACGTCGGCGCCGTCGACAGGGACAGGATGGGTTGCGCCACCCAGTTGCGCGGGTCGGCTTCGATGGCGGCGATGCGGTCGTCGAGCTCGTCACGCCTCGCCCGGTTGCCGATGAGGATCCCGTAGCCGCCGCTCTCGTTGGCCGGCTTCACCACGAGATCGCCGATGTTGTCGACGACGAAGCGCCGCTCCTCGGGGTAGAGGCACCGCCACGTCGGCACGTTCGGGAGCAACGGCTCCTCGCCCTCGTAGTACCGGATGATGTCGGGCACCCACGCGTACACCACCTTGTCGTCGGCCACGCCGGCGCCGGGCGCGTTGGCGATGGCGACGTTGCCCGCCCGCCACGCCCGCACCAGACCGGGTACGCCGAGGGCGGAGTCGGGCCGGAAGACCTCCGGGTCGAGGAACAGGTCGTCGATGCGGCGGTAGATCACGTCGACGCGCTGGGGGCCGGCGATGGTGCGCATGTAGACGCAGTCGTCCGCGGCCACGAAGAGGTCCCGACCCTCCACGAGCTCGACGCCCATGCGCTGCGCGAGGAAGCTGTGCTCGAAGTACGCCGAGTTGAAGATGCCCGGCGTGAGCACCACCACGGACGGCTCGACTCCCTCGCGTGCGGGTGCGATCGACGTGAGGAGCTTCGACAGCTCGGCCGTGTAGCCGTCGACGGGGAGCACGTTCTGGCGCTCGAACAGATCGGCGAACGCCCGCTTGGAGATGAGCCGGTTCTCCAGCAGGTAGCTCACGCCCGAGGGCACCCGCAGGTTGTCCTCGAGGACGTACATCGTGCCATCGGCATCGCGCACGAGGTCGCTGCCGCTGATGTGGGCCCACACGCCGAAGGCGGGATGCACGCCCCGGCACTCGGGCCGGTAGTTCGTGCTGTCGTCGAGCAGCTCGCCCGGGAAGACGCCGTCGCGCACGATGCGCTGGTCGTTGTAGAGGTCGTCGATGAACGCGTTGAGGGCGCGGAGGCGTTGCATCAACCCGGTCTCGATGCTGCTCCACTCCTCGGCGTCGATGATCCGGGGCACCACGTCCAGCGGCCACGCCCGATCGATGCCGCGACCGTCGGAGTACACGGTGAACGTGATGCCCATGGCCAAGATGTCGATGTCGGCCAGGTCTTGGCGCGCCTGGAGCTCCGCTGTCCCCAGGGCGCGCAGCTGACCCACCAACTCGGCGGCGGCGGGTCGGGGCGTGCCGTCGGCCTCGAGGAGCTCGTCCCAGGCACCAGTGAGAGGGCGAAGGGTGGCCATGGTCACGGCGACTGACTACTGCCGGGCCATGTCACGTCGATGTTGGGCGTGTGACGGCTCCATGAATGACACAGATGTTCCCACCGCGGCGTAGGTTCACCCGCCATGCGGTTCTCCTTCTGGCCCAATGCCGGCCAAGACTGGTCCGAAATCCTCGACGTCTCTCTCCATGCGGAGCGCACCGGATGGGACGGCATCTGGATCGCCGATCACTTCATGCCCATGGCCGGCGATCTCGACGTACCGATGCACGAGTGCTGGTCCGTCCTCGCCGCGCTGGCCGCCGCTGTCCCCCGCGTGCGCCTCGGCGCCCTCGTCGCCGGCATCACGTACCGCAACCCGGCGGTGCTCACCAAGCAGGCCATCACCATCGACCACGTGAGCGGCGGCCGCCTCGTGTTCGGCATCGGCGCCGGCTGGCAGGAGAACGAGCACGAGGCGTACGGCATCGCGCTCGGCTCCATCAAGGAGCGCCTGGACCGCTTCGAGGAGGCGTGCCAGATCGTGACCGGACTGCTGACGCAGGATCGCACCACGTTCTCCGGTCGCTTCTACGAGATCACCGACGCGCCGCTGGAGCCCAAGGCGGCGAGCGGCAGCCTGCCCGTGCTCATCGGCGGCGGGGGCGAGAAGCGCACCATGCGCATCGCCGCCAAGTACGCCGACGAGTGGAACGTCTGGGGTGATCCTGCGCTGCTGGCCGCCAAGCGCGAGGTGCTGGCGCGTCATTGCGAGGATCACGGCCGCGACCCGGACTCGATCACGCGCAGCGCCAACGCCTTGCTGTTCCTCAGCGAGGACGAGTCGTGGGTGGCCGAGCGCCGCACCCGTGACGTCGGTCGGCCGTCGATCATCGGTACGCCCGCCGAAGTCGTGGACATCGTGGCCGCCTATGCAGAGGCGGGCGTCGAGGAGCTCATCATCCCCGACTTCAACCTGGGCCGCGATCCCGGCCGCAAGCGCGACACCATGGACCTCTTCATGGAACAGGTCGTGCGGGTGGTCGCCCCCACCGTTTGACCCTTTCGCCGCTTGGGTAGTTGTTCGGTATGGCAACACTGTTATGGCTCGCCGCGGTCGTCCTCGTCGTCCTCGGCATCATCACCCTCATCACCGGCAACATCCTCTTCGGTCTCCTCCTCATCGTCGTCGGCCTGCTGATCGGCCCAGGCGGCGTGAGCATCTACGGCGGCCGTCGTCGCGGCGTCCACTGACGAACCCAGCGACCTGACAGGAAGCAACGGCACGAAGCGGTGCCCCCGGCGATTCGTCGCCAGGGGCGCCGCTTCGGCGTTTCTGCCCCGGCATGAGTCCGCCGCCCACCTAGCCTCAGCGGGATGCGGGGGCGCGCGATCGCGGTCACCACGGCCGTGGTGGTGCTCGTGGTGCTGTCACCGGCGCTACGCGGGGCACCGCGCGACGGGTTCCCGCTGTCGAACTACCCGATGTTCGCCACCGACGTCGGGCGCACGGCGGTGGTCGACACCGCTCGCGGTCTGCGGACCGACGGCACCACGGTCACCCTGTCACCTCGCCTCGTGACGGGCACGGACGAGGTCATCCTCGCCGCCAGCACCGTGAGCAACGCCGTCGCCGGCGGCGCGGACCGCACGGCTCGCCTGTGCGACGAGATCGCCGCCCGGCTGACGAGCACACCCGACGTCGTCGGGGTCCGCATCGCCACCGAGACCCTCGACGCCGTCGACTGGTTCGACGGCGCCACGACACCGAGCGCGGTGGAGGTGCGGGCCACATGCCCGGTGCCGGGACGCTGAAGCGACCCGTCGACGACCGCAGCCGCGCCCGGTCGTGGCTGCGCCCGGTGGCACCGGCCGAGCGCTTGGCCATGGTCCGCATCCTCGTGGCCAGCTACGCCGTCGTGTGGATGGTGGGGGCACTTGGTGGCCTCCTGGGTCTCATCGATGCCGACCCCGCCCGCTGGCAGCCAGTCGGGGTCCTGGCCCCGTTCGACTCGCCCCCCGCCGCCGCCGTCGTGATCGGGGCACTGGTCGTGGCGTTCGCCAGCGGCTTCGCCTTCGCCGCCGGCGTCCGCGCCCGCATCAGCGGTCCGGTGCTCGCCGCCGCGTTCATCGTCGTGGCCACATACCGCAGCTCGTGGGGGCAGATCTTCCACACCGACGATCTGGTGGCCATCCACCTGATCGTCCTGGCCCTGGCCCCGTCGGCCGTGGCCTGGTCCTGGGACGCCCGCCACACGGACCCGGCGGCGCCGCACGAGCGGTTCGGATGGCCCCTGCGGCTGATGTCGATCATCACGGTGGCCACGTACGTGCTGGCCGGCGTGGCCAAGCTGCGCACGAGCGGCCTGGACTGGGTCACCGGCACGGTGCTGCGGGACCAGATCGCCCAGGACAACCTCCTGAAAGAGCTCTTCGGCGCCCCGTCGTCGCCGCTGGCCGGCCCGCTGCTCGGCCACGCCTGGCTGTTCCCTCCCATGGCCGCGTTCGCCGTGCTCGTCGAGCTCGGGGCACCCGTGGCCCTCCTCGGCGGCCGATGGCGTACGGCGTGGGTGCTCGCCGCATGGTTCTTCCACCTCGGGATCCTCGTCCTGATGACGACGTTCTTCCCGTACCCGCTGTCCGGGGTGGCGTTTGCCTCGATGTTCGCGGTCGAGTTGATGCCGCGTACGATCTCCAATCGATGGCGGCGGCGGGCCTCGACATCCCTGGTATGACACGGTCGCGGCGGGGGCCCGCCGTACGCTGACGAATCGACCATGCCCGCTGAACGGATGCCGTCCTGACGACCACCTTGCCGCCTCCTGTCGCCGACCCCCAGGTCGTCGGCCGGGAACCGAAGCGCGTGCCGTACGTGCCCGCGCTGGACGGCCTGCGGGCGCTCGCCGTCGTCGCCGTGCTGCTGTACCACGCCGATCTCGGCTGGATCCCCGGCGGCTTCCTCGGCGTCGAGGTGTTCTTCGTGATCAGCGGCTACCTGATCACGCTGCTCCTCGTCAGCGAGCACGAGCAGCACGGGCGCATCTCCCTGCGCCGCTTCTGGTTCCGCCGCGCCCGGCGGTTGCTGCCGGCGGTCTACACGCTGCTCCTCGTCGTGTCGTTGACGGTCGTGCTCTTCGTGCGCGAGCAGGCCGAGCAGACGCGCGGCGACGTGATCGCCGGGCTCACCTACACCACCAACTGGTACCTCATCGGCACCGGCCAGTCGTACTTCCAGAGCTTCGGCCGGCCCTCGATGCTGCGCCACCTGTGGTCGCTCGCCGTGGAGGAGCAGTTCTATTTGATCTGGCCGCTCATCGTCGTGCTGCTGCTGGTCGTCTGCCGGCGACGCCCCGAGCGGATGGCCATCCCGATGCTCGCCATGGTGGCGGCCTCGACGGTGCTGATGGCGGTGCTCTACAACCCGACCGATCCCTCGCGGGTGTACTACGGCACGGACACCCGCGCCGGCGGGCTCATCCTCGGCGCGACGATGGCCCTGTTCTGGCGGCCGGGCTACCTGCGCCGCGGCGCCGTCGCCGCTCGTGGACGCATCTTCGACCTGGTCGGGCTGGCCGGTCTCGGCGCGCTCGGCGTCATCATGGCCAACGTCGGCGACCAGGACGCCCTGCTGTACCGCGGCGGGTTCCTGCTCGTCGGCGTCGCCACCCTCGCCTGCATCGCCATGGCGACGCACCCACAGTCGCTCATCGCCAAGGTCCTGTCGATCCGGCCCGTCGTGTGGGTGGGCACCCGCTCGTACGCCATCTACCTGTGGCACTGGCCGGTGTACTGCCTGACCCGGCCCGGCATCGACGTGCCGTGGTCGCCGGGTCCCACCCTGGTGTTCCGGCTGGTCGTCACCGGCGTCTTGGCCGAGCTGTCCTACCGGCTCGTGGAGGGCCCCGTCCGCCATGGCGCCCTGCGGCAGTGGGCCACGAAGCTGTACCGCTCCAAGGGTGAGGATCGCCAGCGCCGCTTGCGCACGACGCGCTGGGTGGCCGGCACCCTCTCGGTGGCCATCGTCGTGAGCGTGGTGGGCCTGGCCAACGCCAAGCCCCACGCCGGTGCTGTAGAGCAGAGCATCCAGGCCGGCCAGAACGCGCTCAGCACCCAGACGTCGGTGGCACCGGCGTTGACCCCCGGGGCTGCTGATACCACGACCGCCCCGGTAGCCACGGTCCCGCTCACCACCGCTCCCGGCGCCGCCGATGCCACCACCGCGGTACCGACCACGATCCCGACGACGGCGGCGACGGCCCCGCCCACCACGGTGTCAGCGGCCATCCACACCATCGCCATCGGCGACTCGGTGATGCTCGGAGCCGCCCCGCAGCTGAAGGACGTGCTCGGCGCCGACAGCTACGTGGACGCCCATGTCGGGCGCCAGTTCAAGGAAGCGACGTCGATGGTCGACTGGTTCGCCGCCAACGGCAAGCTCGGCCAGGTGGTGATCGTCCACTTGGGCAACAACGGGACGGTCAGCGCCGACACCGTCGACGACGTCCTCGACCGCCTCGGCAACGTGCCCCGAGTGGTGGTGGTGAACGTACGAGTCGATCGGGAGTGGCAGGACTCCGTCGATGCCACGCTGGCCGCACGTGTGCCGGCCCATCCGAACGCGGTGCTCCTCGACTGGTACGCCGCCAGCGACGGCCATCCGGAGTACTTCTACGACGACGGCACCCACCTGCGCCCGGCCGGCGCCGCGCAGTACGCCGCCCTCATCAAGTCCGTCGTGGGGTAGTCGCGCCTCCTCGGCATCATCGCTCAGGCGCCGGGGTACCCTCGACGGCATGGATGATCAGGACCTCATCGCCCGGATCCACGGCCTGGTCGAGGAGGAGCACCAGCTCGAGCAGCACGCCAGCGGCCACGGCCTCACCAGCGACGACGCCGGGCGGCTGCGCGACCTCGAGGTCCAGCTCGACCAGTGCTGGGATCTGCTGCGCCAGCGGCGAGCGCGGCGCGACGCCGGCCTCGACCCCGACGCGGCGACGGCGCGCGACGGCACGGTCGTCGAGCACTACCAGCAGTGACCGTGGCCGACGCGCCGGACACCGTGACCGAGGCCGTCGCCCTGCTGC
The DNA here is from genome assembly GCA_963728985.1 of uncultured Acidimicrobiales bacterium. Lineage (GTDB taxonomy): Bacteria > Actinomycetota > Acidimicrobiia > Acidimicrobiales > Ilumatobacteraceae > DASXAI01. The sequence continues at coordinate 83,760 of CAVSME010000001.1, forward strand.
GGGCCGAGGGCTACACCGAAGACGTCGAGCTCGCCGGCGGCGGCTTCACGTGTCCCGCCTGCGGGGTCGCCCACCATCTCGAGCGGGGCATGGTGGAGCACGTGTATCGCTTCGAGGGTCCCAGCGATCCCGGTGACGAGGCCATCGTCCTCGGCGTGCGCTGCGCGGCGTGCGAGCGGCGCGGGATCCTCGTCTCTGCGTTCGGTCCCGACGCCGATCCCGCCGCGTTCGCCCACCTCGTCAACCTGGTACCGCCGCCGGGGACCGAGCCCGCATCGGGCTGACCGGGGCCAACCGCACCAGCAGGAGGTGCAGGGCGCCCAACGCCGCCGTCACCACGAACAGCGTGGGCGCCAGGATCGCCGGCCCGGACCGGTCGGCGAGGGCGCCGGCCAGCGCGGCGACGGCCGTGCCGCCAAGGCTGGCGGCGGCGACGCTCCAGCCGATCACCGCCGACGAGCGGTGCCCGCCGAGGCGGTCGGGCATGAGCGCGACGAGCGTCGGGAAGACGCTGGCGAAGCCGGCACCGGCCAGGGGCAGGCCGAGCACTCCCGCACCGCCCGGGTCCCACCAGAGCAGGCCGACGCCGGCCAGCGCCAGCGCGCAGCTGGCGTGGAGCAGCGCCACCCGGTCGAACCGGTCGCCCACGGCGCCGAGGGCGAAGCGGGCCACGGTCAACCCGGCCCAGTACGACGCCACCCACAGCCCGGCGGGCGCGTCGGCCATGCCCCGGCCGTCGGTCAGCAGCGCGTACGACCACGTGCCGGTGGAGAACTCGGCCCCCACCAGGGCCGCGAAGCACAGCATGGTGACGGCCACCGCCGGCCAGCCCGCCTGGTCGGTGCTGTCCGCCTCATCGGCGGCCGGCGCGGCCACGACGACGTCGGCCGGCCACGCCCGCCGCCAACGCCACGTGCGCGCGCCGACGACGGCGTCGAGGACCGCGATGGCGATCCACGCCGGTCGCCACGTGCCGGCGGCCAGGGAGGCCAGCACGACCAGCGGGCCGAGGCTGGTGCCGATGCCGTAGGCGCCGTGCAGGACGCCGAGCCGGCGCACACCGCCGTGCAGCGCCACGTAGGCGTTGAGGCCGGCATCGGTGGCGCCACGGGAGACGCCGAGCACCAGCGCCGCCGTCAGGAGCACCAGCCACCACCCGGTCACGACCCACAGGGCCATGGCCGCCGCCGCCACGACCATGCTGGCGCTCATCACCGTCGGCGTGCCCAGCCGGCGGGCCACGGCGGCCACCGAGGTGCTGCCACCCAGGTAGCCCACCGTGTTGAGGGCGAGGACGACGCCGAGATCGCCGAGCGGGCGGTCGAAGCTGCCCCGCATCGACGGCCACGCCACGCCGAGGGCCCCGTCGGGCAAGCCGAGGGAGACGAACAGGGCGACCTGGAGTCCCACCACGGCGGCGGCCGCCCGAGCCGGCGCGGCGTGCTCGCTCACCCTCGTAGTCTCGCCGCCGTGGAGGAAGACACCTACGGCTTCCGGACCCGCGCCGTGCACGCCGGGGCCATCCCCGACCCCGCCACCGGCGCGCGGGCGGTGCCCATCTACCAGACCACCAGCTTCGTCTTCGAGGACACGACCGAGGCCGCCTCGCTGTTCGCCCTCCAGAAGTTCGGGAACATCTACAGCCGGATCGCCAACCCCACGGTGGCCGCCTTCGAGGAGCGGATGGCCAGCCTGGAGGGCGGCCTCGGCGCCGTGGCCGCGGCCAGCGGGCAGGGCGCCGAGTTCCTGACGTTCGCCGCGCTCGCCGGTGCCGGCGACCACATCGTGTCCAGTGCCCGGCTCTACGGCGGCACCCGCACCCTCCTCGACGTGACGCTGCGCCGCTTCGGGGTCGACACCACGTTCGTGGCCAGCGCCGACCCGGCCGACTACGCCGCCGCGCTGCGGCCCGAGACCAAGGCGATCTACACGGAGGTCATCGGCAACCCGTCGTGCGAGATCGCCGACCTTGCGGCCCTGGCCGACGTCGCCCACGCCAGCGGTGTCCCGCTGATGGTGGACGCCACGCTGGCCACGCCCTACCTCTGCCGCCCCATCGAGCACGGCGCCGACATCGTGGTCCACTCGGCCACGAAGTTCATCGGCGGCCACGGCACCTCGATCGGTGGCGTGGTGGTGGAGGCCGGCACGTTCCCGTGGGGCGACGGCCGGTTCCCGCTCATGACCCAACCGGTGCCGTCGTACGGCGGGCTGTCGTGGTGGGGCAACTTCGGCGAGTACGGGTTCCTCACCCGCCTGCGCTCCGAACAGCTCCGGGACGTGGGCGCCACCATGTCGCCCTTCAACGCCTTCCTGTTCCTGCAGGGGCTGGAGACGCTCGCCCTGCGGATGCCGGTCCACGTGGCCAACGCCGCCGCCGTGGCCGAGTTCCTCGAGGCCCACCCGGCCGTGTCGTGGGTGAACTACGCCGGGCTGGCGTCCTCACCGTGGCGGGCCCGGGCCGAGCGCTACCTGCCCGCCGGTCCGGGCGCGGTGTTCGCCTTCGGGGTGAAGGGCGGGCGCGAAGCGGGCTCCACGTTCATCGAGAGTGTGGAGCTGGCCAGCCACCTCGCCAACGTGGGCGACGCCCGCACCCTCGTGATCCACCCGGGCTCCACCACGCACGCCCAGCTCGACGACGAGAGCCTCTTGGGAGCGGGTGTGAGCCCCGACCTCATCCGCATCTCCGTCGGCATCGAGGACGCCGAGGACATCTGCCGCGACCTCGACCGGGCCCTCACCAAGGCGGCGTCGTGACCTGGAGCCCGCCCACCGCCCAGGAGCGCCTGGCCATCCTGCGGGCGAGCCGCACGGTGGCGATGCTGGGAGCGTCGGCCAACCCCAGCCGGGCCAGCAACTTCGTGGCCACCTACCTGCTGGCCGAGTCCGACTTCGAGGTGTGGTTCGTGAACCCGCGCGAGAAGGAGATCTTCGGCCGCCCGGTGTACCCGTCGCTGGCCGAGCTGCCGGGGCCGCCTGACATCGTCGACGTGTTCCGCCGACCAGCCGACCTGCCCGAGGTGGCCGACGAGGCCATCGCCGCCGGCGCGTCCACCCTCTGGCTCCAGCTCGGGTTGAGGGATGACGCGGTGGCCGAGCACGCCAGCGCGGCGGGGCTCGGGGTCGTGATGGACCGCTGCCTAAAGATCGAGCACGCCCGCTTCCGCGGCGGCCTCCACCTCGCCGGCTTCAACACCGGCGTCCTGTCCTCCCGCCGCACCCGCCCGGTCTGACGCGGGCTCCGCGCGTACTGACGCGATTTGTGCACCTCTACGACACTTATCGTACATAGGTTCGCAGGGGCGGCCCGAGACGGTGGTGGGCTGCTCACAGCTGGTGTTCAGGGGCCCGCACACTTCGACACGCATTCGTAAACAAGCTTCCCAATTCGAGCTAGCTTGCCTCGGCAATGCCCCGCCGACCCCGGCTGGTCGTCGCCGCCGCCATCGCCGCGTTGGTGACGATGACCGCCGTCATCCCCGCTTCCGCCGACCCGATCACCGACAAGCAGCGCCAGGCGCAGCAGATCGCTGACGAGATCGAGCGGTTGGGGGACAGCGCCGCCGATCTCGGTGAGAAGTACAACGGGGCCGTCGTCCAACTGCAGCAGGCCGAGGCCGATGTCAAGGACGCGGAGGCCAAGCTGGCCGACCTCGAGGCCAAGCTCGGCAGCGTCCGCAGCGCCGCCGGTTCCTTCGCGCTGAGGGCCTACGTCTACGCCGACCAGACCAGCGGCGTCGCCGCCATGCTGTCGGGCACCTCGGTGTCTGACGGTTCGGCTCAGCGTGAGGGCTACAACGAAGTCGCGCTCGGCAACACGAGCGACGTCACCGACGGCATGAAGGCGCTGATCGAAGACGCCGATCGCCAGAAGGCCGACCTCGACGCCAAGCGGGCCCAGCAGGCCAACCTGGCCGAGGTCACCAAGAAGCGCCAGCAAGCGGCCGAGTCGGCCCAAGCCAAGCAGCAGCAGGCTCTGGTGAAGGTCAAGGGTGAGCTGAACACGCTCGTCGTCAAGGAACAGCAGCGCCGTGCGGCGGAATCGGCCCGCCAGGCCGAGGCGGCCAAGCAGCAGGCCCAGGCGGCCCTCCTGGCCGCCCAGCAGCGCACCGAGGCGGCCAAGGCGGCGCCATCGTCGCGACCGACGGCAGCGGCCGGCACCCTCAACCGATCGGGCACCGCCAGCGACACCGGCAACGAGGGCGATACCGGCGGCTCCGACGGTCCGAGCAACAACGCCCCGCAGATCGACGTGCCGGCCACGTCGCCCGGCGCCGCCACCGCGGTGCGGGCGGCGCTGAGCCAGCTCGGGGTGCCCTACCGCTTCGCGGCGGCGTCGCCCGGGAACGCGTTCGACTGCTCGGGATTGACGCTGTGGGCGTGGGCCCAGGCCGGCGTGTCGCTGCCGCACTTCGCGGCGTCGCAGTACGCCATGCTGCCGCACGTGCCGCTCGATTCCCTCCAGCCGGGCGACCTCGTCTTCTTCTACAGCGACCTCCACCACGTCGGCATCTACATCGGCAACGGGATGATGGTGCACGCACCCCGCACCGGTGACGTGGTGAAGGTGTCGCCGCTGCAGGGCCGCAACCTGGTCGGCGCGGCGCGGCCGTAGTGGCAGAGTGACGACGCCATGAAGGTGCTCGTCATCCACGCCCACCCGAGCACCACGAGCTTCTCCCGAGCCATCGCCGACACCGCCGAAGCGGCGCTGCGGTCCAACGGTCACACCGTCACCGTCGTGCACCTCGACGAGGAGCACTTCCGCCCGGCGATGTCAGCCGAGGAGCGCATCGCCTACGACACCGACACCCCGATCCTCGACGCCCAGGTGGCGGTCCACGCCGATCTCGTCGCCGCCGCGGAAGCTCTGGTCTTCGTCTACCCCACGTGGTGGGCGGCGCCACCGGCCATCCTGAAGGGCTGGATGGAACGCGTCCTGGTGCCCGGCGTGGCCTTCACGTTCGTCCCCGACAGCAAGGAGGTGCGCGCCGGCCTGCGCCACGTGCGCCGCCTGGTCGGCATCAGCACGTACGGATCGTCGCGCCTCTACGTGCGCATCCTCGGTGACCCGGGCCGGCGCACGATCATGCGGGCGCTGCGGTTCCTCTGTGCGCGGCGGTGCCGGCGGACGTGGCTCGCCCTCTACGGGATGGACACCGCCACCAACGAGTCGCGTCAGGCGTTCCTCGATCACGTCGCCAAACGGCTGGCGCGCCTGTGAGGACGCTGCTGGTGCACGCGCACCCGATCGCCGCCAGCTACAGCGCTGCTCTGCGCGACCGGGCCGCCGCCGCGTTGCGGGCGCGGGGCGACGACGTCGACGTGCTCGACCTCTACGCCACCGGCTTCGAGCCCTACCTCGACGCCGACGAGTGGTCGCCCGACACGCCCGGCGGTGAGGACCGCCCGGACCTCCGCCCGTACATCGCCCAGTTGCGCCGGGCCGACCACCTCGTGTTCGTCTACCCCACATGGTTCGGCGGCCCACCGGCCATATTCAAGGGCTGGCTCGACCGCGTGTGGGTCGAAGGCGTGGCCTTCGAGAAGGTCCCCGGCAGCAACCGTCCCCGAGCCCGGCTCCACCACGTGCGCTCGATCACCGTGATCACCACGTACGGCTCGTCGCGCCGCGTGAACATCCTCGAAGGTGAGCCGGGCAAGCGCCTGGTGCGCCGGTGGTTGCGCGTGCTCTGCCATCCCCTCGCCCGGTCGCGCTGGTTGGCCCTCTACGGCATGGACCGGGCCACCGACGCCGAGCGCGCCGCCTTCCTCGAACGGGTGGACCGGGCCCTCACGTGACCCGGTCGACGCCCTCCCCCACGATGCGGGAGCCGCGGTCGTAGGTCACGTAGTTCCACGTCCAGTTCACGAGCACATTGGCGCGGTTGCGGAAGCCGATCAGGTACAGCAGGTGCAGCCCGAGCCACGCCCACCACCCGAGGACACCGGTGAGGCGGATGCCGCCGGGGAGCTCGGCCACGGCGTCGTGGCGCCCGATGGTGGCCATCGAGCCCTTGTCGAAGTAGTGGAACGGCGTCGTCGGGCGGCCGTCGAGCCGGGCGTGGATCATGTGCCCGGCGTGGCGACCGCCCTGGATGGCGACCTGGGCCACGCCGGGCAGCCCGGCACCGGTGCCGCCGCGCGTGGCGATGTCGCCGACGGCGAACACCTCCGGATGATCGGGCAGCGAGAAATCCGGGTTCACGACGATGCGACCACCGTGGCCGACGCCCACGCCCAACGAGCGCGCCAGCCCGCTCGCCTCGACACCGGCCGTCCAGACCAGCGTGCCGGCGGGGATGCGGGTGCCGTCGGTCAGATGGACCGCGTCGGCCTCCACCTTGTCGACGCCCAGACCGAGCACGACCTCCACGCCACGACGGGTGAGCGACCGGTGAGCGCGGCTCGACAAGCGCGGGGCAAACGTACCGAGGAGGCGGTCAGCCATCTCCACCACCACGATGCGGGCCTTGCGTACGTCGAGGTTCGGGTAATCCTTGCGGAACACGCTGGCGAAGAGCTCGGCCAGGCCACCGGCCAGCTCGACGCCCGTCGGGCCCCCGCCGGAGATGACGACGGTGAGGGCGCCCTCGTCGAGTTGGGTGGGATCGGTCGCGGTCTGCTCGAACTGGCGCAGCACGTGGGACCGCAAGGCGACGGCGTCGGCCAACGTCTTCAACTCGAAGGCGTGCTCGGCCACGCCGGGGATGCCGTAGTGGGCCGAGACGGCGCCGGCGGCGATCACGAGGTGGTCGTAGTCCAGGTCGCCTTCGGCCAGGTGCACGACGCGACGGTCGAGGTCGACGCTCGTGACCCGCTCCATGCGGAAGTCGACGTTGCGCTGGCGATGGAAGATGCCGCGCGCCGGGAAGGCCACGTCATCGGCGTCCAGCCCGGCCGTGGCCACCTGGTACAGCAACGGCTGGAAGGTGTGGAAGTTGTTGGCGTCGACCAGGGTCACGTCGACGGGGGCATCGTGGAGGGCCTTGGCCGCCGCCAGGCCGCCGAAGCCGGCGCCGATCACCACGACCCGATGGCGGTGGCTCACTGGTGCGTGCTCCCGCCGTGAGCACGGATTCGACACCGCGACGCTCGGGCTGCACCAGTGAGCCATTCGCCGCTTCGCAGCGAACAAGACACCGTGTTCATGATGAGCTCACTCCGTTCGCTCATCCACTCAGGGTATTGACTCCGGACCACGGTACGGGCCGTACCGTCGCCCCATGAGCACTCTCGCCGTCATCACCGAAACCATCGCCGCCGCCGATGACCTGGTCATGGTCGACTGCTGGGCCGACTGGTGCGGTCCCTGCCGCCTGCTCTCGCCGATCGTCGACGAGCTGGCCGCCGAGGTCCACGGCCTCACCGTGCTCAAGGTCGACATCGACGCCGAACCCGCCTTCGCCCGGCGCTACGACGTCATGGCCGTGCCGACGCTGCTCTTCTTCCACCACGGCCAGCTCGTGCACCGCCTGGTGGGCGCCCGCCCCAAGCGGGCCCTGCTGGCCGAGCTCGATGCACTGCGCGTCGCCGTAGCGTGAACCCATGGCTGCGACCGACGCGCTCACCATCGGCGGCCTCGCCGCCGCGGCCGGCGTGAACATCGAGACGATCCGGTACTACGAGCGGCGTGGCCTGCTCTCCCCGCCGAGGCGGACGAGCAGCGGCTACCGCCAGTTCGACGCCGACGACGTCTGGCGCCTGGCCTTCATCCGCCGGGCCAAGGACCTCGGCTTCACGCTGGCCGAGGTCGGCGATCTCCTCGGCGCGGACCGTTCCGTGATCGACGTGTTGGCGGCGGCCCAGGCCAAGCTCGTCGCCGTCGACAGCCAGATCGACCAGCTCCGCCGCCAGCGCCAGCAGCTGACCCAGCTGGTGGCCACGTGCCAGGCGGGCGACGCCGGCGACTGCCTGGATCTCAGCTCGTAGCGCTACCGATCGCGACTGCCACCGCGCCGGCCACGGCGGCGTTGTGCTCGGCCAGGGCGAGGTTGGCGGGCACGCTGCTGCCCGCCGTGACGGCGGCGATCCGCTCCAGGACGTACGGCGTGACCGCCGGTCCGGCCACCTCGGCGTCGGCGGCGTCGGCCAGCGCCGTGGCGATCGTCAGCTCCATGGCCGCGGGGTCGAGCTCGGCCTCGCTCGGGATGGGCACCGTCAGCAGCACGCCCACATCGGGTCGCGTGCGGTTGGCCAGGACGGCCGCCACCTCGCCGGCCGACTCCACCCGATGGGGCACAGGGAGACCGGACGACCGGGTGTAGAACGCCGGGAACCAGTCGTGGCGCCAGCCGAGCACGGGCACGCCGATGCGCTCCAGCTCCTCGAGCGTGCGCGGGAGGTCCAGGAAGGCCTTGGCGCCGGCACACACGGTCACCAGTGGATGGCGGGCCAGGGCGCCGAGGTCGGCCGACACGTCGCCGGTCACCTCCGCGCCGCGGTGGACGCCGCCGATGCCGCCGGTGGCGAACACCGAGATGCCGGCGGCGTGGGCCAGGGCCAGCGCCGCCGACACCGTGGTGGCGCCGTAGGGCCAGCGCTGGGCGACGGCCACGGCCAGGTCGCGTTCCGCCGCCTTGCGCGCCGGGCCGCAGATCCGTACGTGGTCCCGGGGATCGACGCCCACGCGGGGCACGCCGTCGAGCACCGCGGTGAGGGCGGGCACCGCACCGGCCTGCCGCACGGCGGCCAGGCAGCGCTCCAGCGCTTCGGCGTTGGCCGGCCCGGGCAGGCCCAGGTTCGAGAAGATCGTCGATTCGAGGGCCACCACGGCCCGCCCGTCGACCAGCGCGGCGGCGACGTCGGCGCCGATCTCCGGGCGTAGCCCGCCGCGCTCCGGCCCGCTCACCGCGTCGCTCCCGGCCGGGCCAGGACCGTGGCCGCCACGGCGCTGCCGGCCCGCACCGCCTCCACCACCGGCGCGCCGCCCGACCACGCCAGCAGGAAGCCGGCGGCGAAGGCGTCGCCCGCTCCGGTCGTGTCGGTCACGACGTCAACGGGCGCGACCGGCACCCGCTGGCACGGCACGTCGCCACCAGCCACGACGACGACGGGACGGGCGCCGTCCTTCACCACCGTGATCGGCGCCGGCGGGTCAGCAGCCAGGCCGAGGGCGGCGGCCTCGTCGACGTTGGCCAGCACCACCGCCGGCGCCAGCTCGCGCAGGAGTGAGCGGAAGCGCTCGACCCCGAACGCCTCGAGGACGGCGACGCTCGATGCGTCGACGCTGAGCGGGATGTGCTCGGCCCTCGCCACGGCGGCCAGCTCGAGGCACGCCGTCGCGATCGGTTCAGCCGTCAACGAGTACGCGGGGAGGTGGAGCGCGGTGACGCCGCTGAGCCATGACGGAGGGACGCGGGACAGCTCCGTAGCGGCGCCCCGATCGGGCAGCATGGTCCGCTCGCCGCTCTGGTCCACCAGCACCACGATCGTGCCCGTGCGCCCCGCTCGCTGCACCCGGGCATCGACGCCGGCGGCCACGAGCTCGGCGACCAGGCGATCACCCAGGCCGTCGTCGCCGACGCGGCCGACGAACCGCGCCGTGCCGGCGATCCCGGCGGCGGATGATGCCACGTTGGCCGCGCTCCCACCGCGTCGATGGAAGATGCGCACGGGCGTATCGGTGGCGCGTCGAGGCGCGTCCGACAGCCACACGACGACGTCGTCGACGAGGTCGCCCACCGCACACAGCACGAGGCGCAGTCTGGCACCCACCTTGGCGCCGACCCGACGAGGGAGCAGACTCCCGGGCCGTGGCTCGCTCGGACCCGGCGGTGGTCATCCCGGAGCCGGCCCGTCAGGCCACGGCCCTCGATCCACTGCGCGAGCAGGGGTACCGGCGCTACTTCATCGGCAACGTCGTGTCGAACCTGGGCACGTTCTGCCAGGCCATCGCTCAATCGCTGCTCGTCTACAACCTCACCGGGTCCACGTTCCTCGTCGGCGTCGTGAACTTCGCCCAGTTCGCCGCGCTGCTCGTGCTCGTTCCCTGGACCGGCGCCGCCGCCGACCGGTTCGACCGCAAGCCCTTGATCATCACCACCCAGCTCGCCGCCGGCGCAATTACGGGGGTGCTGACCGTGCTGTCGGCGATGGGCTGGGCCACGGCGCCGGTCGTGATCGTCACTGCCGGCGCCCTCGGGATCACGAGCGCGTTCGCCGTTCCTGCCTTCCGGGCGATGATCCCGCAGATCGTCAGCGAGCGGAACCTGGGTCGGGCGGTGAACCTCGACTCCGTCGCCGTGAACGTGGCCCGCGCCCTCGGCCCGGTCGGGGGCGCCGCCCTGGTCGCCGCCGCCGGCGCCACGTGGGCCTTCGGCATCAACTCGATCTCGTACTTCCTGCTGTGCATCGCGCTCGCCGGCGTCCACCCGACACCGCAGGCCAAGGTGGCGGGCGCCGCCCGGTTCCGCGAGGGCCTCCGTTCGGTGCGGGCCCGCCCGGAGCTGGCGGCGATGCTCTTCATCGTGGCGGCGTGCGGCATCGCCGCCGACCCGCCGGGCACCCTCGGCCCCGAGATCGCGGCGTCCTTCGGCGGTGGGGACGCTCTCGCCGGGTTGATCCTCGGTGGGTTCGGCGCGGGTGCGGTGCTGGCTGCGTTCCTCGCCGGCGCCGAAGCCGTCCGCCACCATCGGCGTGTCGCGATCCTCCTCGGTGTGCTCGTCGCCGGCCTCGTCGCCTTCGCCTTCTCGCCGTGGCTGGCGCTCACGTTGCTCGGGAGCGTGACCGCCGGCTTCGGCTACCTCGCCGCCCAGACGCGCACGTCGTCGATGATGTACCGCCACGCCGGCGACCACGAGCGCGGGCGGATCATGGCGCTGTGGTCCTTGGCGTTCATCGGCGTGCGCCCGATCGCCAGCCTGCTCGACGGCGCCATCGCGGCGCTGGCCGGCACCACCGTCGCCACGCTGGCCATGACTCTGCCGGCGGCGGTGGCCATGGTGCTGTCGATCGTGCTCGCCCGCCGCTCGGACCCACGGCCCGCGCCGACCACTACTTCTTCTTCCGCCGCGTCGGGATGAGGACGAGCGGGCACGCGGCGTGATGCGAGCAGTACTGGCTCACCGAGCCGATCAGCGCGTCCATGACCGCGCCGTGGCCCGACGAGCCGACGACGAGCAACGCGGCGTCGGCGGCGCGCTCGCACAGCGCGCCGCCCGGCGGCCCCTCGATCACGACCTGCTCCACCGTGACCCCGGTGGTGTCGGCCCCGGCGACGGCGGCCGCCAGTATCTGGTGGGCGACGTCGGTGTAGGGACCCTCGACCGGCGCCGCCGGCATCGACCCGACCGGGCTGCCGACGAGCACCGGCGGCTCCCACGCATGGACCACGTCCACGGTGGCGCCGCCCCGGCGGCGGGCGTCGTCGAGCGCCCACGCCAATGCCCGCTGCGATCCGTCCGACCCGTCGACGCCCACCACGATGCGGTCCATGTGCACGGCATCTTAGGAAGCGGCGAGACTGTGGTGGTGACGCCGAACGACACCCTCGAGCTCGCCGACCGACTCTTCGCCGCCATCGAAGCGGGTGACACCGCCGCAGTCGCGGAGCTGTACGCACCTGACGTGAAGGTGTGGCACAACTACGACCAGATCGAGCAGGGGCGCGATGCCAACCTGGCCACGCTGGGCTGGATGTCGCGGAAGGTCGCCGGCATCCGCTACGAGGAGGTGCGCCGCGAAGTGCTGCCCGACGGCTTCCTCCAGCAGCACATCCTGCGGGGCACGGCGCCCGACGGCACCGCCCTCGAGGTGCCGGCCATCCTGCGCATCTACTGCGCCGACGGCACCATCGGTCGCATCGAGGAGTACCTCGACACGGCCCAGGTGTCGTCGCTCATGCGCAAGTAGCTAGGCGACCATCCCGACGATCTGCGGCGTCTGCTGGGTCTGCACCACACCGCCCGCCTTCTCCTCCGTGATGGCAAGCGCCTGCAACGGGCCACCCACGCCGAACATCGTCAGCTGAGGGTTCGGCCCGAGCACGCCGAGCGACACCGGCGCGCGCTCGCCCTCGACCACACCCCACAGCTGGTAGGTGCGGTCGTCGGTCAATGCCGGCAGCGACGTCGAGTCCAGGAAGGCGCGCCCGGACGGCTCGATCACCGCCGTCGCCCGCGTGGTCCCGTTGGTGGTCAACAGCACGGTCTTGTTGGCGGGATCGGCCTTGGCCTCCGTGTAGGCCGATGCCAGTGTCGGTGACCCGTCGTCCTTGCGCACGAGTGCGATGCTGAGCGCGACGACAGCGACGAGCGCGGCGGCGGCGAGCGCGCCCAGCCACCAGCGCCGGCGCTCAGGGCGGCGGGCCGGCAGCACCTTGGCCAGTTCGGGGCCGGGCGAAGGCGCCTCCACTTCGAGCTCGTCGAGCGACGAGACGATGCGGTCCCAGAGGCCCTCGGGCGCATCGGTGCCACCGAAAGCGAACAGCGTGGCGATCTCCCGGTGCTGGTCCACCTCGGCACGTGCCCGCGGGTTGGTAGCGAGGTAGGCATCCACGATGCGCCGCTCGTCGTCGTCCACGGCGTCGAGGGCGTACGCGCCGAGGAGCTCCTCGATGTCGTCAGGCCGGAGCGTGCTCACGGCTCGAGCCCCACGGTGATGCCGGCGGCGGCCAGCTCCTGGCGCAGGCGCTTCAGGCCCGAACGGATGCGGCTCTTCACCGTGCCTTCGGGCTCGTCGAGCTGCACCGCCACCTCGCGGTACGTGCGACCGCCGAAGTACGCCGAGCGCGATGCACTGGCGTTCGGGCGGTGGCAGCTTCGCCACGGCCGAACGCACCTGTTCGGCGGTGGCCATGTCCCACACGGCGTGCTCGAGGTCGTAGCCGGCCTCGGCAGTGGCGCGCGCCTCGCGCTCCTCGCGGGCGCGCCGCGCCCCTTCCGATCGCAGGAGGTCCACGGCCCGGCCGTGGGTCTGGGCGAGGAGGTAGCTGCGAAGCGTGCCGCGGGCGGGGTCGTACCGCTCCGGGTCGTTCCACACGCGAAGGAACACTTCTTGCACCACCTCCTCGGCCAACGTTCGTTCGGACAGCAGCCGGCGCGCCAGACCGAACACGGCTCCAGCGTGACGGCGATAGACCTCGGCCAAGGCGTCCTGGTGGTACCGGGCGATGGCCACCACGAGTGCCGCATCCGAGGCTTCGGTGCGGTTGTCTCGCACCTCATTTGTACGTTGCCGGCGCGGTCGTGGATCACCCACGGTCGAAGACGCTCACGATCTCGACGTGCGCCGTCTGCGGGAACAGGTCGATGAGCGTGGATCGCCGCAGCCAGTATCCGGCGCCCGTGAGCAGGCGCGCGTCGCGCGCAAAGGCAACGGCATCGCAGCTGACGAGCACCAGGCGGGCGGCGCCCGTGGCGGTGAGGACATCGACCGCTTTGCGCCCGAGACCCCGCCGCGACGGATCGGCCACGACCAGCTCCGCCGGTTGCGGTCGCCACCGTTCCACCCGGCCCTGCACGATGGTGGCGCGGCGCTCCGCCAGGTTGTGGCGGGCGTCATGGCACGACGAGGCCGACTGCTCGATGCAGATCACGTCGGCGTCGTGCCCAAGCGTCGCCGCGAACAACCCGACGCCGGCATAGGCGTCGACGATCACCGACGACGGGTTCAGATGACCAGCCGCGTCGCGCACCGCCTGCACGAGCGCCTCCGCGCCGTCGACGCGCGTCTGGAAGAACGAGCGGGCCGAGATGCGCAACCGCTCCCCACCCACCTCCTCGGTCACGTCGGCATCGCGCCCGAGCGCGACGCCGTCGGGCACCGAGACCGTCGCCTCGGCCGTCTCTGGATCGACAACAACCAGTCGTTCGCCACTGGCGACGCCACAGCGCAGCGTCACCTCGTCGGCATCCGGCGCGCTGGTCTCGGCGATGACATCGGACAGCAGCGGATGGGCGACCAGGCACCGGTCGACCGGCACGACGTCGTGGCATTGCGCGGCGCGGAACCCCAGCCGCCCGCGATCAACGGCCATGCGCACCGTCGTGCGGAAGCCCCACGGCGACAGGGCCGGACCCAGGCTGACCTCGGTGTCGCGCAGACCGCCGGTGCGAGCCAGCGCCTCGACCACGATGCCCCGCTTCAGCTCGCGCTGGGCCTCGGGTTCGATGTGCTGCCAGGCGCAGCCGCCGCACCCGGCGGTGAGGAACGGGCACGGCGGCGTGGTGCGCACCGACGACGGATCGATCACGGCGACGGTCGTGGCGCGGGCGTAGTCCCGCCATTCAGCGGTGACGTCGGCGCGGACCAGCTCGCCGGGCAGGGCCCCGCTGACGAACACGACCCGGCCATCGCCGTCGCGCGCCAGCGCATCTCCTCCGGCGACCAGCCGCTCCGCCCGCAGCTCAAGTACTGGCATCTCGCCCCGAATGGTACGTCGAAGCTCGTGATCCGATGGTTGACTTGTCGGTGGAATGCGATCGCGGGCCTATCGCAAGGGCGAACTGGAGGCGGAGGGGTTCCCGCTGGCGGACGTGTCCGACTACCTCGCCCGGCCCGACACCATCGTCTGGGTCGACCTGTGCGATCCCGACCACGCCGAGCTGGAGCAGCTGAAGGACGAGCTGGGGCTGCACGAGCTGGCCGTCGAAGACGCGCTCGAACCGCACCAGCGCCCCAAGCTGGATCACTACGACAAGCACTTCTTCCTGTCCTGCCACATGGTGGACCTGGCCGCCGACCACGTGACCTTGGACAAGACCGAGATCGACTCGTTCGTGGGCGACCGCTGGTTCATCACCGTGCGCAAGGGTGACGACGTCGACATCGACGCCGTCGTGAAGCGGTGGGACCGCTCGTCGGACCTCGCCAGCTGCGGCGTGCCGTACCTCCTCTACGGCCTGCTCGACGTGGTGGCCGACAGCTACTTCACGGTGCTCGACCAGTTCGACGACTACTACGAGGGCGTGAGCGAGTCCCTCTTCGACGAGCATCCGCTCGACCCGGCGAGCCAGCGCGAGCGCTTCCAGGCCCGCCAGTCGCTGGTCCTCATCCACCGGCTGGTGAACGGGCTGCGCGAGGCGGTGAGCTCGCTGCTGCGTCGCGACGACGTCGTGCCCAGGCCGCTCGATCCGTACTTCCAGGACGTCTACGACCACCTGCTGCGGGCCGGGGAGATGACCGACACGCTGCGGGAGCTGGTGACCAGCATCGTGGAGACCAACCTGACGCTGCGCGACTTCCGCCAGAACCAGGTGATGAAGCAGGTCACGAGCTGGGCCGCCATCATCGCCGTGCCCACGCTCATCACCGGCTACTACGGCATGAACGTGCGCTACCCGGGACTCAACACGACGTGGGGGTGGGTGGTGTCCCTCGTGCTCCTCATCGGGTGCTCGGTGGCGCTGTTCCAGTTGTTCCGCAAGAAGGGCTGGCTGTGAGCGCCTTCGCCCTCGATGGGCGCACGGCCATCGTCACCGGCGCAGGCCGCGGCATCGGGGCGGCCGTCGCCGGCGCGCTGGACGCCGCCGGCGCCCGGGTGGCGTTGGTGTCGCGCACGGCCTCAGAGCTGGAGAAGGTGGCCGGCGGGTTGACCAACGACCCTGTCGTGATCGCCGCCGACCTCGGCACGCCCGACGGCCCCGGCTTCGCCGCCGCCCGAGCGCTCGACGCCTTCGGGGGCCGGCTCGACGTCCTCGTGAACAACGCCGGCGCCGTGCTGCGCAAGGACACCGAGGATCTCACCGTCGAGGAGCTGGACACGCTCTGGGCGGTGAACGTGCGCTCGGTGCTGCTGCTGTGCCGGGCGGTGCTGGGCGCCATGGTGGCGAGCGGCGGCGGCTCGATCGTGAACGTGTCGTCGATCTCGGCCGTGCGGGGCACGCCCCGGCGAGCGGCGTACGCCGCGACGAAGGCGGCGCTCGACGGCATGACCCGCTCGCTGGCCATGGAGTACGGACCGCGGCGGGTGCGCGTCAACTCGGTCGCGCCCGGCGCCATCGAGACGGACATGTGGCGCGCCCCGCTGGCCCAGCCCGGGGTGCGCGAGCAGCTCGAGGGCCACGTGGCGCTCCGGCGGCTCGGCCTCGCCGACGACATCGCCCCGGTCATCGTGTTCCTGGCGTCGGACGCGTCGCAGTACATGACGGGCGAGACGCTGTCGGTCGACGGCGGCATGCACGCCACGATGAACCTCCACCCGCCCGTCTGAGTTTCGAGCAAGCAACGTTGGGTGCGAATCCGGTCATGGGTGCCGATTCGCCCGCCTGGCGGGTCGTTTCGCACCCATTGGGGGCGGCGGCGGCACGCACCTCCCCGGCGCTCACCGCTAGCGTCGATGGCGTGGCCGATCGTCCCATCCTGATCGTGCCGTCCGTGCTCCCTGCCGACTTCGCCCGGCTCGGCGAGGAGGTGGCGGCGCTGGAAGCAGCCGGTGCCGATCGCATCCAGTGGGACGTGATGGACGGCCAGTTCGTGCCCAACATCACCCTCGGCCCCGACATCGTGGCCGCCGCCCGCAAGCACACGTCACTGCCGTTCGAGGCTCACCTCATGGTGCGCACGCCGGAGCTCCTGGCCGAGCGCTGGGTCGAAGCGGGCTGCGAGCGGCTCATCATCCACGCCGAGTCGGTCGTGCACCTGCACCGCACCCTCGGCCACGTGGGCTCGCTCGGCGTGGCCGCCGCGGTGGCGTTGAACCCGGCCACCCCGGCCGTCGCCATCGCCCACGTGCTCGACCTCGTCGACATGGTGCTGGTCATGACGGTGAACCCGGGGTTCGGCGGCCAGGACTACATCGCCACCATGGAGCCGAAGATCGCCGAGGTGCGGGCCATGATCGACGCCCGTGACCTTGATGTCGACATCGAGGTCGACGGGGGGATCAGCCCATCCACCGTGGCCGGGGCGGCCGCCGCCGGGGCCAACGTGCTCGTGGCCGGCAGCGCCCTGTTCCGGGACGTGGACGGGTTGGGCCACGGCGTGGCCGAGCTGCGCGCCGTCGCGACCGCAGCGCGAGCCCGCTGACCTGGCCGGGGACCGGGGTCCGAAACTCCCGCGCACCCCCTTCGTACGATGCGGAGCCGTGGCTCCCTGCCTCCACACCGTGCCCTACGGGCCCCCGGCGCTCGACCGGCTCGCCGCGCTCGTGCACGAGGCCCAGGCCACCGACCGGCTCGCCCCGGTCACGGTCGTGGTGCCCACCAATTACGTCGGCGTGGCCACCCGGCGGGCCCTGGCCCGGCGGGGCGGCATCGCCGGTGTCTCGTTCCTCACCGTCTACCGGTTGGCCGAGCTGCTGGGGGCGGCGCAGCTCGCCGGCGAGGGCCGGCGGCCGGTGTCCACGCCCGTCGTGGCTGGCGCCGTGCGCCAGGCGCTGCTGCACGTGCCCGGGTGCTTCGAGTCCGTGCGCGAGCACCCCGCCACCGAGCAGGCCCTCGTCAACGTGCACCGCGAGCTGCGCGACGTCGCCCACGCGCCCGTCGCCGCCGTCGGCCGGGCGTCGCCACGCGCTGCCGATGTGGTGCGCATCCACCGCCACGTGGCCGCCCAGCTCGCAGCAGCGTGGTACGACGAGGCCGATCTGCTGGCCGCCGCCACGACGGCCGTGCTCGAGGGGGCCAATGCCGTCACGGCGCTGGGCGTCGTCGTCGTCCACCTGCCGCAACGGCTGTCGGTGCCGGCGGGCGCGCTGCTGGCCGCGCTGGCGACGCGCCTGCCGCTCCACATCGTCGCCGGCGCCACCGGTCACGCAGGCGCCGACGGCGGTGTGCGCACCAGCATCGGCCGCGTGGGCGTCGACGCCGGCGCCGTAGACGTCCACCCGCCGGCGCTGCCCCCCGACGTGCAGGTGGTCACCACCGCCGACGCCGACGACGAGGTGCGCGCCGCGCTCCGCCACGTCGTCGCCGCCGCCCGCGGCGGCGTGCCCCTCGAGCGCATCGCCGTGTGCTACGCCACGCCCGAGCCGTACGGGCGCCTGTGCGGCGAGCTCCTGGCCGATGCCGGCATCCCGTACAACGGCCGGGCCCCGCTCCCGCTGCGGGAGCGGGTCACGGCCCGCGCCCTGCTCGGCCTGCTCGCCCTCCCCGACCACGACGTCAGCCGCCACGACGTCTTCGCCCTCCTGGCCACTGTGCCGGTGCTTGGTACCGGCGGCCGACCCGTGCCCACGGCGGCGTGGGAGCGGGCCTCGCGAGAGGCGGGGGTGGTCGCCGGGCGGCGGCAGTGGGACCAGCGGCTGACCGCCCTCGCCGCCGGGCTGCGCCGGGTGGCCAGCGAGCCGCTCGGGCCGGCCGACGACAACGCCGCCGCGGCGCGGCAGCGGGCGTGCCGGCGGGCCACCGAAGCCGACGAGCTGCGAGGTTTCGTCAGCGAGCTGTGCGAGTCGCTGGCCGATCCGCCGGCCACGTGGGAGGGGCTCGCCACCCTCGGCCACCATCTGGCGCATCGCTACCTCGGCGGCGACCGTGAGCGGGCGTCATGGCCGGAGAGCGAGCGCGTGGCCCACGACAAGGTGCTGGCCGCCCTCGATCGTCTGCGGGGCTTGGACGCCATCGATCCCCGTCCCACGGTCGAGCGGTTCCGGCGCACGCTCGAACTGGAGCTGGAGGCGGACCTCGGGCGGATCGGCCGCCTGGGCGAGGGCATCTTCGTCGGCCCGGTGGGCCTGGCCCTCGGCCAGGATCTCGACGTCGTGGTCGTGCTCGGCCTGGCCGAGGGCACGTTCCCCACCCGCCCGTCAGAGGACGCGCTGCTGCCCGACCGCGAGCGCGCCCGCGCCGGCGGGCTCCTGGCCCTGGCCGCCGAGTCGCTGGGCTGGCAGCACCACCAGCTGCGCGCCGTCGTCGGCGCCGCCCAGCGCCAGGTCGTGCTGTGCTGGCCGCGCGGCGACCTGCGCCGTTCCACCGAGCACCTGGCGTCGCGGTGGCTGCTCGACATCGTGGGGACCCGCACGGGCGAGCGGGTGTGGTCGCACGACGTCGCGCAGCTCGACGCGCCGTGGCTCCACCACGTGGCCTCGTTCGGGGCCGGGGTCAGCGCCACGCCCTTCCCGGTCACTGCCCAGGAGCATCGCCTGCAGTCGCTCCTCGGCGGGCGGGCGCTGGCCCCCGACGCCGCCTTCGACCGTGGCGAGCGGCTGTTGCGGGCCCGCCGCAGCGCCCACTTCACCGAGTACGACGGCAACCTGGCCGGGTTGGCCGTCCCGTCCCCGGCCGACCCCGACCAGACGGTCTCCACCACTCGGCTCGAGGCGTGGGCCGCGTGCCCGTTGCACTACTTCTTCCGCTTCGTGCTCGGCGCCGCCGACGTCGAGAACCCCGAAGACGTGCTCCGCCTCACCGCCCTCGACAAAGGCAGCCTCCTCCACGCCACCCTCGACCGCTTCCTGACCGAGGTGCTGGCCCGCCCGCCGGCGCGACAGCCGGCACCGGACGAACCGTGGCGGCCGAAGGACAGCGAGCGGCTCATCCAGCTCTTCGACGAGGAGGCCGCTCGCTTCGTCGCCCGTGGTCTCACCGGGCGCGACCTGTTCTGGCGCCAGGACCGGCGCGCCATCGTGCGCGATCTCCAGACGCTGTTGCGCCACGACGGTGACCGCCGCCGGGAGCAGGCGGCCCGGCCGCTGGCCACAGAGCTCCGCTTCGGCTTCGACGGTGAACCCGTCGCCGTCGCGCTACCGGGCGACCGTTCCGTGCGCTTCCGGGGCATGGTCGATCGCGTCGACCGCACGGACGGCGGCGAGCTCATCGTCATCGACTACAAGACCGGCCGCAGCGACGCGTACCGCAACCTGGGCGACGCCGAACCGACGCTGGGCGGCACCCGGCTCCAGCTCCCCGTGTACGCCTTGGCCGCCCGCGCCGCCACCACGTCGCCCGATGCTCCGGTGCGGGCCGAGTACTGGTTCGTCACCTCCACGGGGAAGTTCCACAGCCGGGCGGTGCCGCTCGACGCACCCGTGCTGGAGCGGGTGCAGGCCGACATCGCCACCATCGTCGGCGGCATCGAGGCCGGGCACTTCCCGGCCCATCCTCATCGTCCGGTGTGGCA
Source organism: uncultured Acidimicrobiales bacterium (assembly GCA_963728985.1). Classification (GTDB taxonomy): domain Bacteria; phylum Actinomycetota; class Acidimicrobiia; order Acidimicrobiales; family Ilumatobacteraceae; genus DASXAI01. The sequence goes on from CAVSME010000001.1 coordinate 103,755, forward strand.
GTTCGGGCCCGGCTGCGTGGCCTGCGACGGCGACGGGGGCGGCACCGCCGAGCGCTGGCACGAGTGGACTCGCAAGAAGGACGCGCCCGAGATGGCCGCCTACCTCGCCCTCGCCGCCCGCCAGGGAGCCGACCGTGGCTGACACGATGCTCACCGACGCGGACGCCCGGCGCACGATCGCCGCGGCCCTCGACGCGACGCTGTTCGTCGAGGCGGGGGCCGGGTCGGGCAAGACCACCGCCCTCGTCAGTCGCCTCCTGGCCCTGGTCGAGGCCGGCCACGACCTGGCGGCCACGGCCGCCATCACGTTCACCGAGAAGGCGGCGGCGGAGCTGCGCGACCGCGTGCGGATCGCCCTCGAACAGGCCGCCGAACCGGCCGCCGGTCGCCCACCCCCGGTCGTCGAGCGGTGCCGGCGGGCCATCGACGCGCTGGACGCCGCCGCCATCAGCACGCTGCACGCCTTCGCCCAGCGACTCCTGCGGGAGCATCCGGTGGAAGCGGGCCTGCCGCCCGTCGTCGAGGTCATGGACGAGATCGGGTCGCAGGTCGCCTTCGAAGAGCGGTGGAACGTCTTTCGCGAGCGACTGTTCACGGAGCCAGCTCTGGAACGCGTCGTGCTGCTCGCCTTCTCCCTCGGCGTGCGGCTGTCCCACCTCGAGGACATCGCCGCCGCCTTCGACGCCGACTGGGACCTCATCGACGACCACGTCGTGCTCGATGCCGCCGATCCTGCGCCGTTCGACATCACTGCCCTGCTCGCCGTCGCCCGGGAGACCGCTCTGCTCCGCGGTCGCTGCCGCTTCGACGACGACCGGCTGGCGGCCCGGCTCGACGCCGTTGATCGATGGTGCGCCGACATCGCCGCCGTGACCGACGACGAGATCGCCGTGGTGGAGTCGTTGACCGAGCTCGACGGCGGCTGGCGGGTCGGACGCAAGGAGAACTGGGACGGCCACGTCGACGAGGTGCGCGACGCCGGCCGCCGTCTCGGTCAGCTGGCCGCCCAGCTGCGGGCCGACCTCGTCGACGGCTGCCTGCGCCGCATCAGCGCCGAGGTCGCCCGCTTCACGCTGGCCGCCGCCGAGGACCGGCGCCGCCACGGCCAGCTCCAGTTCCACGACCTCCTCGTGCTGGCGCGAGAGCTGCTGCGGGGGCCCCACGCCGGCGTGGTGCGCGCCACCTTGCACCGGCGCTACCAGCATCTCCTGCTCGACGAGTTCCAGGACACCGACCCCATCCAGATCGAGCTCGCCCTGCGCATCACCGCGCCTCCCACCACTGACGCACCGGCGTGGCCGGGGCTCCAGGCCGAGCCCGGTCGCCTGTTCGTCGTGGGCGACCCCAAGCAGTCGATCTACCGCTTCCGCCGCGCCGACGTCGGCCTCTTCCTCGCCGCCAGCGACGCCATCGGTGGCGGCGACCCGCTGCAGCTGCACAGCAACTTCCGCACGGTCACCCCGGTCGTGGAGTGGGTGAACCACGTCTTCGGCACGCTGATCCAGGCCGCTCCCGGGGTCCAGCCTCCCTTCCGCCCGCTGTCACCGGTGCGACCGCCGGCCCCCGGGGCCGCCCCGGCCGTGGCCGTGATCGGACTCGAACCGCACCACGACGACGACGTGCGCGCCGATGACGTCCGCGAGCGCGAAGCAACTGGCATCGCCGCCACCATCGCCACCGCCCTGCGCGACGGGTGGCTCGTGGCCGACCGCACGGCCACCGGCGAGGAGCGCTGGCGGGCGGCCCGACCCGGCGACATCGCCGTGCTGCTGCCGGCCCGCACGTCGTTGGCGTCGCTCCAGCAGGCCCTCGACGCGGTCGGCGTCCCGCACCGGGCCGAGAGCAGCTCGCTGGTCTACGCCACGCCGGAGGTGCGGGCCCTGCTCATGGCGGCGCGCGCCGTCGACGACCCCACCGACGAGCTGGCCGTGGTCAGCACGTTGCGCTCGTCGTTGTTCGGGTGCAGCGACCGGGACCTGTTCGGCTGGGTGCAGCGAGGCGGTGCCTGGAGTGCACTGGCGCCGCTGCCACCGCCGCTCCCCGACCAGCCCGATCCCGTGCACGACGCCATGACATCCCTGGCCACGCTCACCGGCGAGCGGGCGTGGCGATCGCCGAGCGAGCTCCTCGCCCACCTCGTGTCCTCCCGCCGCGTGCTCGAGCTCGGCACGGTCGGCGGCCGCCCGCACGACCTCTGGCGGCGGATCCGCTTCGTGATCGATCAGGCGCGGGCGTGGAGCGAGGCCGGGGGTACGGGTCTGCGGGCCTACCTGCACTGGGCCGCCCGCCAGCGCAGCGACGGGACCCGGGCGGCCGAGGTGGTGCTGCCCGAGACCGACCTCGACGCGGTGCGCATCATGACCATCCACGCCGCCAAGGGCCTCGAGTTCCCGATCACGGTGGTGTCCGGCCTGTCCACGCTGCCCCGCCGACCACCGGGCGGGGGCCGCGTGATCTGGACACCGGGCGGCTACGAGGTGAAGGCGGGCAGCGGCATCACCACGGCTCGTTATGACGATGCCCTGGCCCTCGACGAGCAGCTCGACCACCACGAACGCATCCGCCTGCTCTACGTCGCCTGCACCCGCGCCCGCGACCATCTGGTCGTGTCCCTGCACCGCACCGACGCCCACGACGCGGCGGCCGCCGAGGCCGCCACCAGCGCCACGCTCCTCGCGCGCGAGCGCCGGCGCCGGCCACGTCGAGCTCGATCCCGCCGACCTCGACGCGCCCGCGCCGGCCACCGCCACACCGCCCCCGCCGGTGGCCGACGACAGGTGGGCCGACATCGACGTGTGGGCGGCCGAGCGCGACCGCGTGCTGGCGGCCAGTGGGCGCCGGCGGGCCGTCGCCGCCACCGCCTTGGCCCGCGATGCCGTACCCCGCCACGAGCCCGTCGACCCCGGCCTCCTGAAGGACCAGCGCGACCTCGAGCTCCCCCCGTGGCAGAAGGGGCGCTACGGCACCGCGGTCGGCCGCGCCGTGCACGCCGTGCTGCAGACCGTCGACCTCGCCACCGGAGCCGGCCTGCCGGCGGCGGCTGCTGCCCAAGCTGCCGCCGAGGGCGTGCCCGACCGGGCCGCCGCCGTCGAGGCCCTCGCCGGTGCCGCGCTCGGTGCGCCCGTGGTCCAGGCGGCGGCGAGCGCTCCGCATTGGCGAGAGGTCTACGTGGCCGGTCCGGTCGGCGACACGTTGCTGGAGGGCTACGTGGATCTGCTCTACCGCGACGCCGACGGTCTCGTCGTGGTCGACTACAAGACCGACCACCTCCCCGACGAGCCGTCGCTCGAGGCTCGCCTCCACCACTACCGCCGCCAGGGCGCCGCCTACGCGCTGGCCGTGGAGCGGGTCACCCAGGAGCGCGTGGCCCGGTGCGTGTTCGTGTTCTGTGCTCCGGACGGGGCTCGCCAGCGGGAGGTGGAGGACCTGCGGACCGCGATGGCCGAGATCGATGACGAGCTCGCGCGTAGCGCACCCCCCGTCCCGTGAGCAGGAAGGTGTGCTTCACGATCACGAGCCCGAGCAGCACCGCGAAGATGATCCCGGCTGGGATCAAGAAGGCGGCGGCGATGTCGCCCCACTTGCCCGAGAGGCCGCCCAGAACCGACGAGTCGATGTGGCTGCCGTCGGCGTTGTTGGTGAAGACCAGGTCGTACTTGGCGCACGCCTTGGCCTCGGTGCGCGGCACCCGGACCTTCGACACCAGCCGGCTGGACTCGGGGTCGACGGCCGCCGCCACCAGGTAGGTGTTGCCCTCCTTCACGAACCGGCGGTCGTCGGTCTCGCCGTAGTCCACGTCGATCGTGGGCCCCGGCGCCGCGCCCTGGCGCACCTCCACCACCTGGAAGCGGGCCACGGTGGTGTCGCCCGCCACCACCTTGCCCACGAACTCGATGGCCAACGGGTCGGGCGCGGTACACCCGGCCGGCATCGTGGTGGTGGGGGCCACCGTGGTGTCGGTCGGCGCGTCCTGGGCGCTCGCCGGCGCCGCCAGCATCGCCACGCCGACGACGCCGAGCACGCCAAGGGCGGCGAGCGCGACGAACCGGCGGGCAGCGGGCAAGACGGCTACAGCCCCTTGAAGACCGGCGTGCGCTTCTCCACGAAGGCGGCGATCGCCTCAGGCGTGTCCTTGGTCGAGAAGTTCACGGTCTGGGCGGCGCCCTCGTCTTCGAGGGCCTGCTCCAACGTGACCTGGAAGGCGTTGTTCAACAAGCGCTTGGTCTGCGCAAGTGCTACCGGCGGGCCCTCGGTCAGGCGCTTGGCCCAGTCGTCGACGAAGGCGTCGAGCTCACCGTCGGGCACGACGCGGTTCACCAGCCCGAGCGCCTCGGCCTCCTTGGCCGACAGGATCTCGGCGAACAGCGCCATCTCCTTGGCCCGGTGCATGCCGATCAACCGGGGCAGGAACCAGGAGCCGCCGGCGTCGAGGGTGAGGCCGCGCTTGGCGAAGATCTCGCTGAAGCGGGCGTCGTCGCCGGCCACGATGAGGTCGCAGCCGAGGGCCAGGTTGCACCCGGCGCCGACGGCCACGCCCCGCACCTTGGCGATGGTGGGCTGGGGCAGGCGATGCAGCGCCATCACCACCTCCGCCACGTGCTTCATGGTGAAGATCTGATGGCGGGGCTTCACGTCCGGGTTGGGCTTGGCCCACAGGTCGGCCCCGGCGCAGAACGCCCCGCCGGCGCCCGTGAGGATGAGCACCCGGTCCTCGCCGGTGTTGCCGGCGACCTCCTGGAACGTCTCGAGGAGCTCATCCCACATCTGCCCGGTGATGGCGTTCTTCTTCTCGGGACGGTTGAGGGTGACCGTGACGATCCCCCCATCAGCGCGCGTGACCTCGATCGTCTCCATGGGTCGGACGATACTGTCCGGCGTGGGCTTCAACCCGTATCGCAAGGTGCGCCGCCGGCCATCCGACCTGGTCTTCGTGGCCGCCGCCATCGTGATCGCGCTGGCGCTGGTCCTGTGGGCGCTGCTGGGGTGACCACCGGTGAGGACGCCCCGGTGGAGGTGCGCCGGGTCCAGCCCTACGAGGCGGTCAAGCGCTACCGTTGCCCCGGCTGCCACGGCGACATCGAGCCGGGCACGGGCCATGTCGTGGTGGTGCCGCTGGGCGCGCCCGGCGATCGCCGCCACTGGCACCACGGGTGCTGGACCCACCGGCACCGCCGGCCCGGTCGCCTGCACTAGCAGCGGTGGGCTTCGAACCTCACCGTCGTGCAGACCGATCCCACGGGGTCGTAGTCGGCCATCGCCTTGGACGCCTGGTGGGCGTTGTACTCGGCGGACCGCGTCGGATCGGGCTCGGGTCTGCTCGGTCACCGAGCCGCTGTGCCGGGTGTCGGGGAACGACATGGCTTTGCCCCGGATCACCACGATGCGCCCGGGCGCCCAGTCGTGGCCTCGAAGACGTACTGGTGGTCGGGATGGGGGAAGAGCCCGGCGAGGTTGCCCGCCCGGCGGAACAGGTCAGCGCCCCGCTTGACGCTCGACGGGTCGGGCGCCGACGCCACCACCAGCCGGTCGGCGATCGGCCGGAAGAGCCGATCGAGGATGAACCGCTCGACGTTGCCGCAGGTCCGCAGCTGGCCCCGGCTGGTAGGTGATGAACGAGAAGTACCGGTTGAATGGGTAGGCCCCGTGCACGTCGATCTCGCCGCCGGGCTGCAGGTAGTAGGGCTGGACGAAGTAGTTCGTGTTGCTGTCGGGCGCGGCGACGTTGAGCGTCTGCTTGCTCACGTCCCGCTCCCGGGCGGCGTCACACTACGTGAACCTCAAAACGCGTGCTCGACCACATCGACCTCCACGCCGCGGTGCACGGCCACGATGTCGAAGCGGACGTCGACGGGCGGGTGCTCGGTCACGGCCAGCCACTCAGCGGCGAGGCGCCGCAGCCGGGCCTGCTTGCGGGGCGTCACCGCTTCGGCCCCGCCGCCGAACGCCGTTGTGGTGCGGGCCTTCACCTCGCAGAACACCACGACGCCCGGGCGTCCGAGCACGAGATCGAGCTCGCCCAGGCGGCAGCGCCAGTTGCGGGCCAGTACCACGTAGCCCCGCGCCGCATACCAGCGGGCGGCCAGCTCCTCGCCGTGAGCACCGAGGGCCCGCCGGTCGTGCTCCATGCCGGGAGTGTGTGCCTGGCGCCGGCCCGTCCGGAAGGACGCCGGCGGCTACACCTCGGGCCGGGGGAGCTCCTCGACGTTCACGTCCTTGAACGTGACCACGCGCACGTGGGGGACGAACCGGCTGCGCCGGTACATGTCCCACACCCAGGCGTCGTGCAGCTCCACCTCGACCATCGGGCGGGTGCCGTCGCCGGCCACGTTCACCTGCACGTCGTTGGCCAGGTAGAACCGGCGCTCCGTCTCCACCGCGTAGCGGAACATGCCGGCCACGTCCTGGTACTCCTGGGCCAGCTGGAGCTCGCGATCCGCCTCGAAGTTCTCGAGGTCCTCGGTGGTCACGCTCCCGACCCTAGGCGTGGCCGCGCGCTCAGCGGTCGCGCTTCTCCTTGATCTTGGCCGCCTTCCCCGTACGTCCCCGCAGGTAGTACAGCTTGGCCCGGCGCACGTCGCCCCGGGTGACGACCTCGATCTTGGCGATGATCGGCGAATGCACGGGGAACGTGCGCTCCACCCCCACCTGGAAGCTCAGCTTGCGGACCTTGAAGGTCTCCTGCAGCCCCGAGCCCTGCCGGGCGATCACGTGGCCCTGGAAGACCTGGACCCGCTCGCGGGTGCCTTCCACCACCCGGACATGCACCTTGAGCAGGTCACCGGGGGCGAAATCGGGGATGTCGGTGCGGAGGCTCGCCTGGTCGACGATGTCGGTGGGCTTCATGGCGCGCGCTGCTCCTGGACGTCTACGGGGAACGAGGAAGGATAGGCCGCTTCGGGGGTCGATTCCAAGAGCGCGTGCTCGTCATCGGACAGCCCGCCACGGGCGGCGACCAGGTCCGGGCGCAGCCGGCTCGTGCGGTGGAGCGCCTGGGCGTGGCGCCAGCGGGCGATGCGGCCATGGTCGCCCGAGCGCAGCACGTCGGGCACCTCCCAGCCACGGAACGTGGCCGGGCGGGTCCACTGGGGACCCTCGAGAAGACAATCGGCCCCGAACGACTCCTCCCGCGCCGACGCGTCGTTGCCCATCACGCCCGGCAGGAGCCGGGTGACCGCTTCGATGACCACGCAGGCGGCCACCTCGCCACCGCCGAGCACGTAGTCGCCGATCGACAGCTCGCCGTCGACCAGGTGGGCGGCGATCCGGTCGTCGACGCCCTCGTAACGGCCGCACAGCAGGCTGAACCCGGTGCCGGCGGCCAGCTCACGGGCCAGGGCCTGGTCGAAGCGCCGCCCGCCGGGGCCGAGGAGGTACAGCGGCCGGGGCGGTGCCACGGCCTCGACCGAGGCGAACACCGGCTCGGGCCGCAGCACCATGCCGGCACCGCCGCCGAAGGGGGCGTCGTCGACGGTGCGGTGGACGTCGGTGGTGTGGTCGCGCAGGTCGGTGCAGCGCAGGTCGAGGAGGCCGGCGGTCCGCGCCCGCCCGAGCAGGCTCTCGGCGCAGAAGCGGTCGACCAGGTCCGGGAAGATCGTGAACACGTCGATCCGCATCCCTGCATCAAACCGCGCAGCCTGAACACTTGCTACCGCCCCAGCGGTACGAAGTGTTCAGGCTGCGCGCAAGGGGAACGTCGGGTCAGCGGGCGGTGCGGCGGAGGTAGGACTCGCCCCGGGGGGAGAGCTGGTAGCCGATCCGCAGGCTGAGCGTGAGGCCGAGGGCCTTGAGCTTGCGCACGTCGAGCTTGAACGCCAGCGTCTCCCGCCCGAACGACGCCGCCAGATCGGGCGCCCGCACCGCCGGCCGCTCGGCGATGACCCGGAGCACCGCCATCGTCCACGGCCCACTGGCACTGGCCCTGTCCAGCCGCTCGAGGCGCCGGTCGATGTCGGCCACCTCGTCGGCGGTCAAGGTGGTGGCGGCGGCGAGCTCGTCGCGCGGGTCGGGCCCGGCGACGCCGTGGAAGCGCACCCGGTACAGCGGCGCCGCCGCGTCGCGCAGGTCGCCCACCAGTGCCGCCGCCGACTGGTACCCGGCCTGCGTCGCCTCGGCGTCGGTGATGTCGCCCGGCGAGACCAGATCGATGGCCTCCACCTCGATGATCCCCGCCGCCGTGCGGTAGCGCCGGCCCGCCACGACCTGGGGCCGCACCCACCGGCGGAACGTCAGCGTCAGCGAGCCGTCGGCGATCGCCGGGCCGTAGCGCTGCTCGAACTGCATCAGTCGAAGAGACCCTCGGGGGGATCGATCACCGTGACCCCGTCCTCGCACGTCACCACGAACACCGTCGGCACCAGCGCGCCGTCGTCGAGCACGAGCAGATCGTGGGCCGGGTTGGCCTGCACCTCGACCACTGTGCCCCGCTCGGTCCCACCCACCTCACGGACCGTCGAGCCGATCAGGTCGTGCACCCAGAGCGCGTCGGGATCGGCCACGGCCTCGGCCCGCAACGTCAGACCGGCCAGCGCCTCCGCCCCCGTGCGGTCGAACACACCGGCGAACGTCACCAGGTGCCGGCCCTGGTGCGGCCGGGATGCCTCGACCGTGAGCGGGCCCCGGTCCGACGACAGCACGCTGCCCGGCGCCACCCGCTCGTCGATGTCGGTCACCAGGGCGACGACCACCTCGCCCCGCAGGCCGTGGGCCCGCACCACCCGACCGACCTCGAGGAGGGGCAACTCAGTCCACGAAGTCGACGTCGACGGAGACGCCGTCGCGCGTCGCCGCGGCGCGCACGACGGCGCGGATGCTCTGCGCGGTGCGGCCCCGCTTGCCGATCAGGCGGCCCATGTCGCCCGGTGCCACCCGGACCTCGAGCGTGATGCCCCGGCGTCCCTCGATGCCCTCGATCGTGACCGAGTCCGGGTCGTCGACCAGCGCCCGCACCACGTGGTCGAGCACGGCGGTCGCCGTCGGGGCGGGGACGAGGTTGGCGGTGTCGACGTCGCTCACGACGGGGCCACGCCCTTGAACTCCGACCACGCGCCCGAGATCTCGAGCAGCTTCTGCACGCGCTCGGTGGGCTGGGCCCCGTTGCGCAACCACTTCAGCGCCTTGTCGTTGTCGATCGTGACGACCGACGGCTCGCTGCGCGGGTTGTACTGGCCGACGATCTCGATGAAGCGGCCGTCGCGGGGCGAGCGGCTGTCGGCCGCCACCACTCGATACGACGGCTGCTTGGTCTTGCCCACGCGCATCAAGCGCAGCTTCACAGCCATGGCTTCGTCTTCTCTCCTAGTTCAGACCGGGGAACCCGGGCGGCAGTTGGGGCGTGAGCGCTTGGCGGCCCTTGCCCTTCTTCTTCATCTTCTTGGTGCCCAGGCCACCCATCCGCTTCATCAGCTTCTGCATCTCCTGGAACTGCTTCACGAGGCGGTTGACGTCCCCGGTGGTGGTGCCGCTGCCGTTGGCGATGCGCAGGCGGCGGCTGCCGTTGATGATCTCCGGGCGGCGACGCTCCTCGAGCGTCATCGAGTGGATGATGGCCTCGACCGGCTTGAGCTGATCGTCTTCGATCTTGGCCTGCTTCAGCTCCTTGGGCATGCCCGGCAGCATCCCGACGATGCTCGACAGCGGACCCATCTTCTTCAGCTGCTGCATCTGGTCGAGGAAGTCGTCGAGGGTGAAGTCACCCTCCATGAGGCGGGCGGCGGCCTCCTCGGCCTTGTCCTTCTCGTAGACCTGCTCGGCCTTCTCGATGAGGGTGAGCACGTCGCCCATGCCGAGGATGCGGCTGGCCATGCGGTCGGGATAGAACTGCTCGAAGGCGTCGAGCTTCTCCCCCGTCGAGGCGAAGGCGATGGGCCGCCCCGTGACCTCCTTGACCGACAGCGCGGCGCCGCCGCGGGCGTCGCCGTCGAGCTTGGAGAGGATCACGCCGTCGAGGGCGAGCGTCTGGTCGAAGGCCTCGGCCGTGGTGACGGCGTCCTGGCCGGTCATGGCGTCGACCACGAGGAACGTGTAGTTCGGCCGCACCCGCTCGGAGATCTGGCGGACCTGCTCCATCATCTCGGCGTCGATGGCGAGGCGCCCGGCCGTGTCGACGATGACGACGTCACGCCCGAGGCGGCGGGCGTCGTCGATCCCCCGTCCCGCGGTGTTGACGGGGTCGCCGGGCTCGGAGAACACGGGCACGTCGATCTGGCGGCCGAGGGTGCGCAGCTGCTCCACTGCGGCGGGACGCTGCAGGTCGGCGCCGACGAGGAGCGGGTTGCGACCCTGCTGCTTGAACCAGCGGGCCAGCTTGGCCGAGTTGGTGGTCTTGCCCGAGCCCTGCAGGCCGGCCATCAGCACGACGGTGGGTGGCCGAGGGGCGTAGGTGATCTTGAGGGCCTCGCCGCCGAGCGCCGTCACCAGCTCCTGGTTCACGATCTTGATGACTTGCTGGCTCGGGTTCAAGACGTCCGACAGGGTCAGGCCGATGGCCTGCTCGCGGATGCGTTCGACCACGACCCTGGCCACGCGCACGTTGACGTCGGCTTCGAGGAGGGCGCGCCGGATTCTCGCGAAGGGCCTCGTCGACGTCCTGCTCGGACAGCCGACCCTTCCCCCGCAGCCGTTTGAAGATCCCTTCGAAGCGGTCGGACAGCGTGTCGAACATGCGGCCGACCAGGCTACCTGAGGCGCCTAGCCGATCCAGGCCCGGGTCACGACCCCGTTCGTGATGGCCACGTTCACGCGGCTCTCGTTGTAGTCGGCCGTCAGCATCTGCTCGACCCCGTCACGCTCGGCCACCCGGTAGGCCCAGCCCTTGGCCGTAGCCGCCGCCGCGGCCTGGTCCTCGGGGAGCCCGACGAGCGGGCTCGGGTCGGCCACGACGGCGTCGTCGGGGATGCGGGCCACGGCGAGAACGGTACGCGTGCTGCCGTCGTCGAAGGTGATTCGGTAGGCGGGCAGGAGCCAGGCGCCGCCGTCCGTCGCCGGGATCAGGAGGTACGTCTCGTCGACGCTGACGACGGGGAGCTTCAGGCGATCGACGACCGTGGGCTCGGTGGTCGGCTGGGGCGAGATCGGCGGCACCGCCGGGGTCGGGTCCGGGCGCAGCGACGGCTGCTGCTCGCCACGATCGTCGCCGGCCGGCGGGCCCGACAGCTGGCCGATCGCGGCGGCGGTCCCGAGCCGGGGAAGGGTCCCGGTGGCGGTCGCGGTGGCGAGGTGCCCGCTGGCGGCCACGACGGTGCCGGAGGGGCCGACCGACACGACGAACGGCAGCGGCGAGGCGACGCCGTCGAGCCGCTCGGTGCCCGTGACGGTGGTGCCGTCGGCGGACACGGTGATGTCGAAGGCGCTCGATTTCACGCCGGCGGCCGACCAGATCGTCGTGGCCACCGCGCGCGCATCGACCGCGACCACACCCGACGTCGACGGCGTGGGGGCGGCGAACGTCCAGGACTGCGGGGCGTCGCCCGCCACGTAGATCGGACCACCCAGGGCGGCCTCGAGGGCGGCGACCCGGGCCTGGTCGGGCGCCGCGGGCGGGGGGAAGCGCCAGGTCGAAGCGGTCGGTTCGAACTCCGACAGCGAGTCGGCCGTGGTTGGCGGGGCCGCGGTCGTGGCCCCCACCGACGGCGTGCCCGGCGACCCGCTCGTCCCTGCGCCGCTCCCACAGGCGGCCAGCACCAGGACCAGCCCGGCCAGCGCCACGATCCTCATGTGCGTTTGGACGCCCACGCCGCCCCTCTTGGTTCCCGGCTACGCGAAGAGGGCCTCGACGAACTCGTCGGGGTCGAAGGGCACCAGGTCGCCGACGGCCTCGCCCAGCCCCACCAGCTTGACCGGCAACCCCATGCCCGTCTCGATGGCGAAGACGATGCCGCCCTTGGCCGAACCGTCCAGCTTCGTCAGCACCACGCCGGTGACGGCGGTGGCCTCGGTGAACTGCTTGGCCTGGGTGAGCCCGTTCTGGCCGGTGGTGGCGTCGATGACGAGGAGGACCTCGGTGACCCGGCCCGGATCCCGAGCCGCCACGCGACGCACCTTGCTCAGCTCCTCCATCAGGTTGGTCTTGGTATGGAGGCGCCCGGCGGTGTCGGCCAGGACGAGGTCGGTGTCGCGGGCGGCGGCCCGCTGGATGGCGTCGAAGATGACGGCGCTCGGATCGCCGCCCTCACTGCCCCGCACGAAGTCGGCGTTGGCCCGCTCGGCCCAGGTGTGGAGCTGCTCGGCCGCCGCCGCCCGGAAGGTGTCGCCGGCGGCCATCACGACGCTGCGCCCATCGGCCACCTGGGCGTAGCCCACCTTGCCGATCGTGGTCGTCTTGCCCACGCCGTTGACCCCCACGAACAGCCACACGTTGGGTGAGCCCGGCTGGGGCTCGAACAGGAGGTCGCGCTGGCCGAGGGCCAGCCGCTCCTTCATCTCGCCCTTCAGGGCGTCGAGCAGGGAGTCGGGCTCGGTGATCTCCTTCGCCTTGACCCGGTCGCGCAGGCCGTCGAGCAGGTCGCCGGTGACGTCGAGGCCGACGTCGGCCGCCAGCAGGGCGTCCTCCAGGTCGTCCCACGTGTCCTCGGTGATGACGTCCCGGGAGCGGACGCTGGTGAACGCCGAGGTGAAGGCGGCGCGGGCCTTGGTGAGGCGGTCCCGGAAGCGGGGCCGCTCGACGATCTCGACCGGCGCCAGCGCCTCCTCGATCTCGACCTGGGTCTCCTCGGGGACCTCGGCCTCGGGCGGCGCCTCCGGTTCGAGGACGGCGGTCGGCGCGGGCGTGGCGGCGCGAGCGGCGGGCCGGGCCGGCGGTTCGATGTCGATGCCCCGCCGGCGGGTGCGGGCCCGGTTGACGGCGATCACCCCGAAGCCGAACACGAGCACGAGGACGATCAGGATGGGCAGCAAGATCTCCATGGCGGAGGTCACGCTACCGACCGGGCGCGCGTAGGCCATCCGACCCGTTCGTGGCTCACGGGCAAACCTTGGCGGCGGTCCGGTCGTGTCGCAGCCGGTGGATCAGGGCCGCAGGCCCCAGTTTGACGGCGGGTTGGAACAGTGCCAGGAACCTCGGGCAGCACCTCGCGAGAGGATCTGGCGGCAATGGCGACCGACGATCTCCTCGCCCTGCACCGCCGCCTGACGCGCCAGCAGCGCTGGCTGGAGGAGCGCTGGCGCGAGTCCGGCGGCGACGCCCGGGTCGTGGTGCACCTGTTGCGGCTCTCGGTCGAGGGCGCCGCCGTCGCCGACGAGCTGAACCGCCGGCAGCCGCCGCCCGACGATTCGGGTCAGACGGCCTAGTTCCCGATCGCTCGCTCTGCGCGACGATGCGAGCGCGGAGCGGCGCATGCGCTGCTGGGTTGAAAAGGCGGAAGGCGAATGAGCGGACGACGGGCGTTGCTGTCGGCGTGGCGCGCGGTGGTGAGGGGACTCACGATCGCCGGCTGGGCCGAGAAGGGCTCCTACTACGACGTGACGGCGACCGACGAGCTCACGACGCTGGCGTAGCGACCTTCTCGGTGAGCACCCGCGACGACCCCCCAGGGGCCATCGTCACGCCGATGAGGCAGTCGGCCGCCTCCATCGTGCGCTTCTGGTGCGACACCACGATCAGCTGCGCTTCGGCCCGGAACTCGTCGAGCAGGCCGAGGAAGCGGTGCAGGTTCACGTCGTCGAGCGCCGCCTCCACCTCGTCCATCACGTAGAACGGCGACGGCCGGCTGCGGAAGACGGCGAACAGGAACGCCAGCGCGGTCAGCGAGCGCTCGCCGCCGGACAGGAGCGACAGCTTCTTCACGTTCTTCCCTGACGGCCGCGCCTCCACCTCGACGCCCGTGTTCAGGAGGTCGTCGGGCTCGGTGAGCACGAGGCGGCCGGCGCCGCCCGGGAAGAGGCGCTCGAACAGGGCGGTGAAGTTCACGCTGACATCGGCGTAGGCGGCGGCGAACACCTGCTGGATCTCGGCGTCGACCGCCTTGATGACCCGCAGCAGCTCGCGCCGGCTGTCCTTCACGTCCTCGAGCTGGGCCTCCAGGAACGTGTGCCGCTCCTGCAGCGCGGTGAACTCCTCCAGCGCCAGCGGGTTGATGGGACCGAGGAGGCGCAGCTCCCGCTCCAGCTCGCGGGCCCGGGCCCCGGGCGACGCGCCCTCGGGCAGCTCAGGGCAGGGCGCGGCGATGGCGTGCTCGGGCTCGCAGTCGAGGTCGCGACGCAGGCCTTCGACCGCCGCTTCGAGACGCATGCGGGCCTCGGCGTCGTCGATCTCACTGCGGCGGCTGCGCTCCCGCACCTCCTCCAGCCGGCGCTCGGCGTCGGCCCGGTGGCGGCGCAACGAGTCGAGGTGCTGGGTGACGGCGCGGGCCTCGTCGCTCTGGCGGCGGCGCAGCTCGGTCAGCTCGGCCAGCGCGGCGTCGGCCTCGGTACGGCGGGCGTCGACCACCTCGGCCAGGCCGTCGAGGGCGAGGAGCTGACGCTCGAGCACGAGCAGGCGGGCGGCGGCACCGGCGCGCGCGTCGGCATCGGCGGCCAGGCGGGCCTCCACCTCCGAGAGGCGGCGGGCGATGAACGCGGCACGCTCGTCGAGGCCGGCGGCGGTGACGTCGAGCTGGCGGCGGCGAGCGGTCAGTGAGGCGGCGCGCTCGTCCAGCTCGGCCCGGGCCTGGTGGTGGGCGCGGGCGGCGGCGGCGACGGCCGCCTCCTCCGCTTCGAGCCCGGGCAGGGCGGCGTCCAGCTCGGCGAGGCGGCGCCGGTCGACAGCCAGCCGCTGCGACGCGTCGTCGGCACTGGCGCTCAGGCCCTCGGTCTGGGTGGCCACCTCCCGGCGCTCGGCCTGTACGCGGGCCAACGCTTCGGTGGCGGCCACGAAGGCGGTGTCGGCGTGGTCGAGGCGACTCACCAACTCGTCCACCCGGTGCACCGCGGCGTCCCGCTCGATGCGGGCCCGGCGGGCGTCGGCCTCGCGCCGGGTGACGTCAGCGGCGGTGGCCGCCGCTGCGGTGCGGGCCTCGTCGAGGGCGGCGCCGGTGGCCCCGACGCCGCCGGAGCCGAGGCGCCACCCGTGGCGCCCGAAGCGATCGCCGGCGCGCGTGACGACGGTGGCATCGGGATGGGCGATGGCGATGTCCAGCGCCGCGTCCCACCCGCCGTCGACGGCCACGGCTGACCCGACGAGGGCGTCGAGCAGGCGGCCGACCGCCGGATCGGTGCTGCGGACGTGGCGCCGCACGGGCTCCCCGACGGGGGGCGGCACGGGGGTGGGGCGGGACGGTCCGAGGGCGACGACGGCGCCGCCGAGGCCACCGCGGTCGAGGGCGGCCAGCGCATCACGGGCCCCGGCCACGGAGTCGACAACCACGGCGCCGAGGGCGTCGCCGGCGGCGGCCTCGAACGCCGGCGCCCACCCGTCGTCCACGTCCACCAGCTCGAGGAGCGTGCCGAGGGTGCCGGCCACCCCGGCCAGGCGCTCGGCGCCGGCCCGGGCCCGGGCCTGGTCCAGCGCAAGGGCGAGGGCCTCGGCGCGGGTGGCCCAGGTGGCCTGGGCGGTGCGGGCCGCGTCGAGGGCCGCTTCGGTCCGCCCGACGGCCTCGTCCAGCTCGTGGCGGCGGGTCTCGGCCGCCTCCAGATCGGTGGCCAGCGGGCGCTCGGCCTCCTCGGCGGCGCCGCACTCGGCCCGCAGCCGCTCGAGCTCGGTGTCCAGGCGGGCGGCCCGCTCGACCAGCTGGGCCTTCCGGGTCGACAGGCGCCCGGCGTCGCCTTCGGCCTGGGCGACGGCGGCGCGCAGCGAGCGCAGCTCGCCCCGCACCTCGGCCGCCGCGCCCACCACCCGGCCGGCGGGGGCATCGCCCAGCTCACCGTCGTCAGCGGCCTCGAAGGCGGCCCGGTCGATTTCGAGAGCGGCGGTGTCGGCGTCGAGCTGGAGACGATCGGGGGCCAGCGCCACGCCCGCCTCCGCCACCTCGTCACGCTCCGCTTCCAGGCGCTCCTGCTCGGCCACCAGCCCAGCTCGGGCGTCGGCCTCCACGATGCGATCGCGCTCGCCGGCCAGCCCGCGGCGCCGCTCGCCCACCACCGCGGCCAGGCCTCGGGCCCGCTCCCGCAGCTGTTCGGCCCGGGCCAGGTCGTCGCCGAGGTCGGCCCCGCCGGCGGCCGACAGGCGGGCCTCGGTGGCCAGCACGTCCGTGTCCAGCCGGGCCAGCTCGCCCTTGATCTCCTGCTCCGTCGCGCCGAGTGACCGGCGGTCGGTGGCCAGCGCCTCCAGCCGCGTGCGCAAGCCGGTGATCTCCCGGCCGGCGAGGAACAGGCGCAGGGCGGTGAGCTCGGCGTCGAGCTCACCGTGGCGGCGGGCGGCCTCGGCCTGGCGCTCGAGCGGGCGGAGCTGGCGGCGGACCTCCCGCAGCAGGTCCTGGACCCGCAGCAGGCTGCCTTCCGTCGCCTCGAGGCGGCGCTCGGCCTTCTCCTTGCGCTTGCGGAACTTGAGGACGCCGGCCGCCTCTTCCACGATCTGGCGGCGCTCCTCGGGCCGGGCGTTGAGCACGGCGTCGATCTGGCCCTGGCTCACGATCACGTGCTGCTGGCGGCCCACACCGGCGTCCGACAGCAGCTCCTGCACATCGAGGAGGCGGCAGGGAACGCCGTTGACGGCGTACTCGCTCTCGCCGGTGCGGAACAGGATCCGGGAGACGGTGACCTCGGTGAACTCGATGGGAAGGAGCCCGGCCGAGTTGTCGATGGTGAGGCTCACCTCGGCCCGTCCGAGGGCGGGGCGCTTGGCCGTGCCGGCGAAGATCACATCGTCCATGCGCTGGCTGCGCACCGCGCTCGGGGCCTGCGCCCCCAGCACCCAGGCGATGGCGTCCACCACGTTGGACTTGCCGCTGCCGTTGGGGCCGACCACCACGCTCACCCCCGGCTCGTACGTGAGGGTGGTGGCGTCGGCGAAGGACTTGAAGCCCTTGAGCGTCAACGATCGCAGGAACATGGGAAGCACCCGAACCTAGCGGCGCCCGCCCCATCGATGGCGGACCCTGCCCGGGTCGAACTCATGCGCGATAAGCGCGCTCACGGTTGATAAATCGCGTCAGTACGCCCCAGCTAGACCTGGCAGGCGGGGCAGTAGAAGGTGGAGCGGCCGCCCCACTTCGTGCGCTCCAGGGTGGCCCGGCACCGCAGGCACGCCTTCCCCTCCCGGGCGTACACCTGATGATGGTCCTGGTAGCTGCCCGGCTTGCCGTAGAGGTCCACGTACTGCTCGTCGGCCAGGCTGCTGCCGCGCGCCGTCACCGCCTCGTGGGTGATCTCGATGATGGCCCGGAACAGCCGGCGCACCTCCTGCACCGTGAGGGTGTTCGAGAGGCGGTCGTAGCGCAGCCCGGCGGCGTGGAGGGCCTCGTCGCTGTAGATGTTGCCCAGGCCGGCGATCACCTTCTGGTCGGTGAGCAGGGCCTTGAGCTGCTGGCGGCGGCCGAGCACCATGCGGGCGAAGTCGACCCACGGCAGCGGGTCCTCGAGCGGATCCCAGCCGAGATCGGCGAGGTCGGGGGCGTCCTCGGCCAGGCGGGCCGGGTCGACCACGAACGTCTCCCCGAACGTGCGGGGGTCGACGAAGCGCAGCTGCGAGCCCTGCGTGAACTCGATCACCACGTGGGTGTGCTTGGGCTTCGGGGCCTTGGGCGTGGCCTTCAGCAGCTGGCCGCTCATGCGCAGGTGGAACACCAGCCACTCGCCCGAGTCGAGCACCACGACGAGGTACTTCCCCTTGCGCTTGGCCGTCTTGAACGTGCGCCCGACGAGGCGCTTGGTCAGCTCGTCGTGCGTGCCCCGGCGCACGCTGCGGGCACCGGTGATGTGCACCGCCTTGACCTTCTTCCCGCCGAACTCCCGGTCGAGGTCGCGGCGGATGGTCTCGACCTCGGGGAGTTCAGGCATGGGCGGCCGGATGCTCCTCCTGCAGTCGCGCGCACGCTTCCCGAGCGGCGGCCTGCTCCGCCTGCTTCTTCGAGCGCCCCTCACCGTCGCCCCAGCGGGTCGCGCCGACGAGCACGGTGGCGAAGAAGCGCTTCTCGTGATCGGGCCCCTCCTCCCGGATGGCGTAGACGGGAGCGACGTCGAACAGGCGGGCGGTGAGCTCCTGCAGGGCCGTCTTGTGGTCGAGCACGGCCAGGCGCTCCACCACGTCGTCGAGGCGGTGACCGAGCAAGCCGGTGATGACGGAGCGGGCCACCAGCGGCCCACCGTCCACGTAGACCGCGCCGATCACCGCCTCCAGGGCGTCCGACAGGATCGACGGCTTGCGCCGGCCCCCGGCGGCGGCCTCGCCCTTGCCGAGCAGGATGGCGTCACCCAGCTCGATGGCGTCGGCCAGCTGGGCCAGGGCGGCGGCGTTCACCACGGCCTTGCGCACGTCCGTCAGCTTGCCCTCGGGCAGGTCGGTGTAGCGCTGGTAGGCCAGGTCGGCCACCACCCAGCCGAGGACGGCGTCGCCCAGGAACTCGAGGCGTTCGTTGGAGGGGTTCCCGGGGAACTCGGCGCACCACGATCGGTGGGCCAGTGCCTGTCGGAGCAGCGCCGGGTCCTCGAACTCGTGGCCGAGCCGGCGCGCCAGCGCCCCGAGGTCCGGGCCGTCGGTCAGGAGCCGTTCACCCTCGCGTACACGTAGTCGACGGCGTCACGAACGGTCTTCAGGTCCTCGAGGTCCTCGTCTTCGATGCGGAACCCCACCGTGCGCTCGGCCAGTTCCTCTTCGAGGGCCTCGACCAGCTCGATGAGGGCGAGCGAGTCGGCGCCGAGGTCGTCGGCGAACGACTGGCCCTCGGCGATCGTGCCGGCGTCGATCTCGAGGATGTCGGCCAGGCGATCACGGACGAGCTCGAACACCTCGGAGCGATCCATCGGACTCTGCTCGACGTGCGTCTCGGCCGGCACCTGACCTCCTGGAGGGGCGGAACTGACGGCATGTTACCGTCGCCCTGGCCCAGACCTGTACAACTGACCAGGGCTTTCAGCTGCCGGCGACGGCGGCGCGGAGGCTGCCGACGAGGTCGGCTTCCACCATCTCCCGGCCCACCCGGATGGCGTTCACGACGGCGCGAGCGTTCGACGAGCCGTGGCTGATGATGCAGACACCCTGCACACCGAGGAGCGCCGCGCCGCCGTAGGTGTCGGGATCGAGCGTCTCGTAGAGCGGATCGAGGGCGGGGCGCAAGATCTCGGCGGCGGCGGCGAAGGTGGGTGTGGCGGCGAACGCCTCATCCAGGGACCGGATGATGGCCTTCACCCCGCCTTCCAGGGTCTTGAGCACGACGTTGCCGGTGAAGCCGTCGGCCACCACCACGTCCACGTCGGCCGTCATGATGTCGCGGCCCTCCACGTTGCCCACGAAGCGCAGGCCGGGCGTCGACACCAGCAGCTCGTGGGTCTCCTTCACGAGGGAGTTGCCCTTGGACGACTCCTCCCCGATCGACAGGAGACCGACCTTCGGCTCCACCACGCCGAAGCGGGTCTGGGCGTAGACGGAACCCATCTGGGCGAACTGGACGAGCCACTCGGGCTGGCACTCGGCGTTGGCGCCGGCGTCGAGGAGGATGGTGGGGCTGGACCCGGGGACCGGGATGGGCGTGGCGATGGCGGGCCGGCTCACGCCCTTGATGCGGCCCATGCGCAGGAGGGCCGACGCCATCGTGGCGCCGGTGTTGCCGGCCGAGACCATGGCGGAGGCCTTGCCGTCGCGCACTGCCTCGGCCGCCCGCACCAGCGACGAGTCCTTCTTGCGGCGCACTCCCTGGGCCGGGTCCTCGTCCATGGCGATGACCTCCGACGCCTCGATGTGCGGCAGGTCGGCGATGCCTTCGAGGCCGGCCAGGTCGGCGGCACGGCCAACGAGGATCACGGAGATGCCGGCGGCCACCGCCTGGCAGACACCGGCGACGATCTCGCCGGGCGCCTCGTCACCGCCCATGGCATCGACCGCCACCGGCAGGACCATGCTGCTAACTGACGTCGATGGCGACGCGGCCCTTGTACCACCCGCAGTTCGGGCAGACCACGTGCGGCTGCTTGGTGTTGCCGCACCGCGGGCAGAGGCTGCGGGCCGGCGCGTCGAGCTGCCAGGCCGCGGCCCGGTGGCTACGCGACTTGGACTTGGACTTCTTCTTCTTGGGGACGGCCATCGCTCCCGATCCTTCCGTGCGAGCCGGGAGAGGCTACCCGCTAATTCGTCGGCCGGTCGAGGCGGCCCCGCAGCTCGTCGAGCACGTCCCACCGGGGATCGTGGTCGTCGGCGCGGTGGCCGCAGTCGGCCTCGTTGCGATCGGCACCACATTCGGGGCACAGCCCGGCGCAGTCGGGGCGACACAGAGGCGCCAGGGGGAGGTCGAGCAGGAGCGCCTCCCGCACGAGGGGCTCGAGGTCGAGCTGGTCGGCCACGATGGGGAACGCCTCGTCGCTGTCCGGTTTGGGTTGGTACAGCTCCCGGACCAGTACGTCGAGGGTGCCCCCCGCCGGGCCGAGGCAGCGCCGACAGGAACCCTCCCAGGGCGCCGACACCCGCCCGGTCACGACGACGCCGTCGCTCAGGCTCTCGAGGGCGACGTCGACGTCGATCAGCGCGCCGGCGGGTACCGCCGCGTCGAGCACGGTGAGGCCTTCCGAAGGCAACTCGACGTGGACCTCCTGGCGCGAGGCCGGGTGGCGGAGCAGCTCGGCGACGTTGACGAGCAGAGGGCGCGATTCGGCCACCGGCCGCTCACCTCCCGTCCCGATCCTGGTCGAAGAACGACGCGTTGCGCTGCTCCTCCTCGAGATCCGGCTCCGGCGGCCGCCGGGCAGGCACGCCGATGGCCAGCTTCTCCCGCCCCGCGGCCACCGTCTTGGCCAGGCGGTCGAGGAGGATCTCGAAGCTGGCGAGGCGCTGGTCCACGAAGTCCTCGGTCTCGTGGCGCATCTGCTCGGACGTGGACTGCGCCTCCTCGACGATGCGGCGGGCCCGCTGGTCGGCAGCGCGCACGACCTCGGTGCGCTGCACCATGCGCTCGGCCTGGGCCCTCGACGCGTCGAGGATGTCGTCGGCCTCGCGGCGGGTCTTGATGACGAACTCGTCGCGCTCCTTGAGCATCCGCCGGGCCTGGCGCAGCTCCTCGGGCAACCGGTTGAGGGCCTCCTCGAGCATCTCCAGGATCTCGTCGCGGTTGATCATCGGCGACGACGACAGCGGGATGGTGCGGGCCGTGGCGATGATGTCGATGACGCGGCGCAGCAGCGTCTCGGAGTCGTTGATCGAGTGGTGCTCGCTGTCGTACACGCCCGTCATCGCGCGACCTTCGCCTTCAGCGCGCGAGCCACCGGTGGCGGCACGAGGTGCGACACGTCGCGCCCCTCCGACGAGATCTCCCGGATGTAGCGCGACGACAGGAACCCCAGCGCGGTGCCACTCGGGATGAACACGGTCTCCATGCCGCTCACCGTCTTGTTCATGTGGGCCATCTGCATCTCCGCTTCGAAGTCGCCCGGCGTGCGGAGCCCCTTCACCACGAAGCTCGCCGCAAGCGCGTCAGCCGCATCGACCACGAGGCCCTCACTCGTGGCGACACTGACGTTCGCCAGGTGGGCGACCGACTCCTCCGTCATGGCGACGCGTTCGTCGAGCGGGAAGAAGCCCTCCTTGGTGCGGTTCACCATGGCCACCACGATCACGTCGTCGAACAGGCGCGACGCGATCTCGATGATCTCCAGATGACCGTTGTGGAGGGGATCGAAGCTCCCCGGGTACAGAACCTTGGACAAGCCGCTCACGTTTCGTGCGCCCCGGCCGGATAGCCGAACGTCACCACGGTACCGCCATAGCGCCTGGTCCTGGCAGCATCCCAGCCGGCGCCGAGGTCGATGGGCCGGTCCGACTCGCACACGACGAGCCCCGCCGGGAGGCGCGCCAGCAGCTCGGCCCACTCGGTGAACGCGTACGGCGGATCGCACAGCGCCAGGTCGACGGGCTCCGGCCGGCCGGCGAGGTACGCGTCGACGGTGCGAGCCTCGACCGTGGCCCGCGGTGCGAGTCCTGCGCTGTCGAGGTTCTGGCGGATGGCCACCAGCGCGTCCGGCGCCGACTCGACGAAGGTGCAGTGGGCGGCGCCGCGCGACAGCGCTTCGATGCCGAGCGCTCCCGAGCCGGCGAAGAGGTCGACGACGGTGGCGTCCCGAATGGCGTCGAGGCTGTGCAGGGCGTTGAAGATCGACTCGCGCACGCGGTCGCTGGTCGGCCGCGTGTCGCGTCCGGCAGGGGCGACGAGCCGCCGCCCCTTCGCGGTGCCGGCTACGACGCGCACTCAGTCAGTATGGATGCGGCGATCGGCCGTCACTCGCCGGCATCGAACTCGAAACGTGAGTGCGGCCCCAGCGCGGGAGCAGTCGTGTCGCCCGGATCGGCCCGAGTTCCAAATGACGACGAATCATCCTTGCGGTTCCTTCATGAAGGGTTCGACACCATGGATCTCCCCTCGCTGATGTTGAGTGATGTCAGCGGCTGAGATGCGGCGTGGCGAATACCGGGTAGCTGGAGCAGCCGGTCCCGGTGTTGGCATCGAGCACGTCGAAGCGGAGGCGCAGCACGCCGGTCACGTCGACCGTCACGTCCGAGGTCTGCCCGAACGACAGGGTCTGCTCCGTCAGGACATTCCCGTCGCCCAGGATGCGGAACCGCACCCTGGAGACGCTCGTCGAGGATCCGTCGTCGAAGGCCAAGGTGGTCGCCAGAGCGCCCCACTGGCGCCCGAGGTTGTACTCGAACCAGGACGGCGTCGATTCGCTGCAGATCCTGTTGTCCCAGAGCGAGTTGAACCGCGGCTGGCCGTCGACGTGCACGGTCCCCTCGTCCCAGTAGCCCGTGCCCGTCGTCCCGTCGCCACCACTCGTGAAGACGTAGTCGAGCGCCTCGGTGAGATCGACAGCCGACGGCCGTACATCGCTGCCGCCTGCGTACCAGCCGAGGACATCGGCCAGCACATGAGCCGGCCCACCGAAGTTGTAGATGCTCACCCGACCGTTGGGTCCCACCGGAACGATCACCAGATTCGGCACCGTCTGACCGCCGACGAAGTTCACATTCGACGCAGTGGGCAATGGCTGCCCGCTCGGATACGCCGTCAGATACCCGGACACATCGGGATCCGTCACCGTGAGGTTCATCACGACCGCGCCGACACCGGACGCCGGGACGCCACCCTGGCCGAGGACCTGCAGATCGATCGTTCCGCCGCCCGGAACACGACCCTTCGCCGCGCCCACGCCGCTTCGCGTATCGAGGATCCGCTTCGGAACGAGCGGCGAGTACTCCGGGTCGGCGGGGAAGCCGGCGTTGGCCGCTGCACTCAACCTCGGCGTGACGAAGAGCGGGTAGGTGGAGCATCCGCTCGGGTTGAGGTCCAAGACATCGAAGCGCACGCGAAGGACACCGGTGACATCCACGACCACGTTCGACGTCTCACCGAACGACAGCGTCTGGTCGGCCAACACGTTGCCGTCGCCCAAGATGCGGAATCGCACTCTGGAGGTGCTCGTCGTCACGAAGTCGTCGAAGGCGAACGTGGTGCTCAGCGTGGCCCACTGCCGGCCGAGGTTGTACTCCACCCACGATGGTGTGGATTCGCTGCAGATTTTGTTGTCCCAGACGGTGTTCAGTGTGTTGCGGCCATTGAGGTGCGCCGTACCGGCGTCCCAGTAGCCCGTGCCAGTGGTGGCGTCACCACCACTCGTCGCCACCGAGTCGAACAACTCCGTCAGATCGCTCGCGGTTGAGGTGTAGCCCAGCACGTCCATGATCACGTGCAGTCGGCCGCTGTTGTTGAAGTAGCTGATCTTGCCTTCCGTCCCGATCTTGACGATCACGAGGTTGGGCACCGCCTGTCCGGCGACGAAGTTGAGGTTCGACGCGTCCGGCCGATTGAACCCGGTGGGCCACACGGTGAGGTAGCCACCGGAGGTCGGCTGGTCGACGGTGACGTTGAGCACGACCGACGTCGCCCCCAGCGGGATGCCGGCCTGCCCGACGGCCTGCACGTCGACCGATCCCGACGTCGGGCCCTGGACGCCGCCGAGGCCGCTGCGGGTGTCGAGCAACCGCGTCGGCGTGACCGGCACGAGCTGGGAGGCCGTCGTGTAGTACCCGCTCACATCGGCGGCGAGGTTCACCGTCCCGGCCAGGTTGAACAGCGACACCATCCCACCAGCACCGACTTTGACGATCACGAGGTTCGGCACCGTCTGACCGGCGACGAAGTTCAGGTTCGAGGCGGTCGGCCGGGGCTCGCCCGTGGGCCATGCGGTCACGAAGCCGCTCTCCGACGGCCCGATCGCGGTCACGTTGAGGACGACAGCGGCCACGTCAGCGGCGGGCACGCCGCCACGGCCCGTGACCTGGAGATCGATCGATCCGCCCGGCCCGACGGGCGCCTGCGGGGCCCCGTTCCCTTCGCGGGTGTCGAGCAGCCGGCTCGGGGTGACGCCCACGAACCCGCCGGCGGCGGCGGCGCCCAGGGAGGCCGGCGCACTCGAGACCGGCGACGCCGGCGCGGCGTGGGCCGCCGTCGACCAGAGCCCGACGGGCACGAACAAGAGCGCCGACAGCGCGGCGACGATCAACCTACGACGAATCATTCCTCGGTTCCTTCGTGAAGGGGTCGGCGCCCGCGCGCCGCACCAGGTCCCACCGGACCCGCCGAATGAAGCCGACCTCTTGCCATGTCGGCAATAGGCCAAATGTCCTACGCGCGCCCTGGATTACCGTCTCCGGTTCAGTTGGCGGCGTCC
Source organism: uncultured Acidimicrobiales bacterium (assembly GCA_963728985.1). Lineage (GTDB taxonomy): Bacteria > Actinomycetota > Acidimicrobiia > Acidimicrobiales > Ilumatobacteraceae > DASXAI01. Next base: position 128,532 of record CAVSME010000001.1, read on the forward strand.
CGCACGGACGAAGTCGTCGCCCGGCGCCGCCCCGTTGGGTGCCGATCGCTCGTGGTTTGGACGGGAACGACAGAGGCGACCATCGAACAGGGGGACATGTCCTCCCTTGTGGCGCGCCAGTATGAACGTCCATGTCTGCAGTACAGGTCATCCGCATCGAGCAGGGTCACGTGCGCAACGCCATCAACAGCGCGACGGCCGAGCGCCTCCACGACGCCTTCGTCGCCTTCGACGCCGACCTGTCGGCGCGCGTCGCCGTGCTGACCGGTGACGATGCCGCGTTCTGCGCCGGCGCCAACCTGCGCGACTTGCCGCGCCTGCGCGACTCCGGTCCGCTCGGTCCCACCCGGCTGCCGATGTCGAAACCGGTGATCGCCGCCATCGAGGGATGGTGCGTGGCCGGCGGGCTCGAGCTGGCGGCGTGGTGCGACCTGCGCGTGTGCGGGGAGGGAGCCCGCTTCGGCTGCCTCGAGCGCCGTTGGGGCGTGCCGCTGATCGACGGTGGCACCTACCGGCTGCCCCGCATCGTCGGGCTGGGCCGGGCGCTCGACCTGATCCTGACGGGCCGGGAGTTCGACGCCGCCGAGGCCTACGACATCGGGTTCGCCACGCTGGTCGTGCCCGACGGCCGGACGCTCGACACGGCCGTCGCCCTGGGCGAGCGGATCGCGGCGGCACCGTGGGCGGCCGTCGTCCACGACCGGGCCAGCGTGTACGAGGGGCTCGGTCTGGAGCAGGTCGACGGGCTGGCCAACGAGGACCGCCACGGCCGCGAGGTGATCTTCGCCGACGGGTTCGCCGACGGTGTGGCCCAGTTCGAACGTCGGGCGCGATGACGGCGCCGGCCGAGGTGATCACCTGCATCGACTGCGGTGGGCGGGCGCACCTGATCTCGTACCCGCCGGAGGACGGGGTGTGGGAGGCGGGCGAGATCGTCACGTACCGCTGCGCCGACTGCCTGGATCGCTGGGATCTGGTCCTCACCGAGGATGATGTCGACGAACCATGACAGTCAACGCTGTTGACAGTCACGTAATGCGACTGTCAAGGTGTCGGCATGACCGATGCACCGTGGTACGAGACCGTCGTCCTGCCGGCGCTGCTGGGCGCCGCCCGCCGCCCCTACGGCGTCGCCATCCGGCGGGCCCTGGCTCGGGCCGGCTACGACGACATGCCCCGCCGGGGCGCGTTCGTGGTCGGGGGCATCGCCCGCAACGGCGCCGTGGGTCAGCAACGCCTCGAAGCGGACATGGGCGTCTCCAAGCAGGCCGCCAGCCAGCTCATCGACACCCTCGTGCTGCGCGGCTACGTGGAGCGCAGCCCTGACGCCGAGGATCGCCGGCGCACGATCATCACGCTCACCCCCCGAGGCGAGGACGCGGCGGTGGCGATCCGCGGTGCGGTCGAGCGGGTGGACCGGCTGCTGACCGACGCGGTCGGGCCGGCAGACATCGCCGTCACCCGGCGGATGCTCGGTTGGCTGGCCGATCTCGATCAGCCGGCCTGACATCAGTCTCCCTGACGCGGGTGATCCGGCTCGGACACCTCGGCGCTGCGGTCGGCGTCGCCGCCCTCATCGTCGGTCGCCCGAGGCTTCGGTGCCGACGATCCCTCGCCCAGGGCCCGCACGAGCTTCGGGAGCTGGCTGCCCCCGGCCGCAAGGAGCGCGATGACGATGACCACCGCCAGCTCTCGCCCCACCATCAACGCCACCACCGCAACCCTCCAGAGGGTCCCGACCGGCTCTCGCCGGCCGTCCATGCCGCCCGCTTTCGCACGGACGGTACCGGGAACGGTGGCCGTGCACGTAGTCACTTCGGCCCCATTTCGAGGCGCGGTCGAACCGACGCCGTCGGTACGACGGCGGCCAGGAGCTGGCTAGCCGGCCTGGCGGTGGAAGCGGCTGGCCGCCTGGGTGCGGTCGAGCGTGGTCCGCAGCAGCCGCACCAGCGTCGTCGCGTTCGGCTCGACCACCAACGTGTCGTGGTCGCCGGGAACCTTGACGAGCTCGAAGCCGTCGCCCACCACGGTGTCCCAGCCGTAGGCCTCGCCCAGGGCGCGGAAGGAGAAGTGCTGCTCGGTGGCGCGCATGAGCACGACGTGCCCGGTCCACGGCCGCAGCACGTAGCGCTTGGCGGCGGCGAGGAACGTCCGCTCGATGTGCGTCTCGCGCAGCTCGCTCGGCACGACCCCGCCGGCCCGAACGATCTCCTCGATGCGGGCCATGTCACGGACGGCCCGGCGCTCCCGCAGGCGGCGGGACACGATGTTCGAGACGTACGTCCAGCGCTCCTCCTTCAGGCGCTGGAGCCGCATCCGGATGCTCACATCGCGGTCGGGGATCTGGGGTGGGAACGTGTCGAACATCACGACCAGGCCGACGGTGCCGCCCGCCGCCGTGATCTGGCGCGCCATCTCGAAGGCCACGATCCCGCCGCCCGAGTAGCCGCCGAGGAGGTACGGGCCCTGCGGTTGCAGCGCCCGGATGTGGCCGAGGTAGGCGGTTGCCATCTCCTCGATCGTGGACAGCGGCCGCTCGATCCCGTCGACGCCGTACGCCTGCACCCCGTAGAAGGGTTGGCTGCGTCCCATCGCCCTCGAAAGGTCGCGGAAGTTGAGCACGTTGCCACCGGCGCCGTGGACGCAGAAGAACGGGATCAGGTCCTCGCTCCCCCGCTGGATCGTGACCAGCGGCCGGAAGCCCGGCTCCACCGCTGCCGCGACGGGCACCAGCGGCGGGCCGACGTCGTCGGCGGCAGTGTCGTCGACGTCGACCACGCCGACCTTGGCCGCCACGATCCGGGCGCACTGGGCGATGGTCGGCGCTTCGAACAGCGTCGACAGCGGCAGGTCGATCGAGTATCGCCGCTTCATCCTCGTGAAGAGACGAACGGCGATCAGTGACTGGCCCCCGAGCTCGAAGAAGTCGTCATCGCGCCCCACCCGCTCGACACCGAGGAGCTCGCGCCACATCGCCGCCAGCTCCCGCTCGATGGGCGTGGCCGGCGGCGTGTACTCGGAGCCGATGTCGGGCCGCGCGTACTGCGGGCCGCCATCGGCGGCTTCGTCGTCGACGGCGCGGGCTTCGGCGTCGACCTTGGCCCGCCACCGCGCCACGTCGACCGACGAGGCGATCACCTGGGTGGTGAGGCCCGAACCGACGATCCGAGCGAAGGCGTCGACGCCTTCGGCGGGCTCGATGCCGTTGCGGATCGCGGCGCCGACCGTCGACTCGACGCCGGACGGTTCGGCCACCGGAGCCTCGGACCGGCGCAGCGCCGTCAGCGCCGCGCCGCCGGCGACGCGCCGCATCGTGTACGACTCGATGGTGACGACTTCGGAGCCGTGCTCGTCCATGATGCTGATGTCGAACACGGCCAGATCGTGCGCGGCGACACTACGCAGGCGGACGTGGCTGACGGCGGCGGCCGGGAGAGGGCCACGCGAGATCACCCGCCCGTACGAGAACGGGACGTAGAACATCTCGGCCGGCGCAAAGCCCGGGATGAGCGCCTGGGCGCTGCCCGTGGCCACGTCGAGCAGCGCGGGGTGCAGCCACAGGTCGGCCAGCTCGCCGGTGAACTCGGCCGGCATCACCGTCGTCACGATCGCTTCGCCATCGCCGTAGGCGACCGAGCGCAGGCTGCCCCAGCGAGGGCCGAACACCATGAACGGTTGGTCGGAGTAGCCGTCGAACGAGTCGATGCGTGCGGTGCACCGGGCTCGAAGTGCGTCGAGGTCGTGCTGCGGGGCGGGCTCGGAGCCGGCCACGGCGGCGACGGCCGTCACGTGGGGAGCCGTCTCGGTGTCGCTGAAGACCGTGGCGCTACCACTCGATCGGTCGAGCTTGAGCGTCAGCGTTCGCACCTCGCCATCGCCGACGACGAACGGCGAGAGGAAGAAGACGTCCGTGAGCTCGATCGGGCTGTGCGGCTGGCCGTGGCCGGCGGCGCCCCGGATCAGCTCGAGGAAGCCGGTACCCGGGATGAGCGCCTCGCCGTCACGGACGGCGTGCTCGGAGACGAGCCAGTGCCGCCGACGACTGAAGCCGGTGGCGAAGGTGGCCACGTCGCCCTCGTCGGCCGACTCGAACAGCTGGCTGGGGTGGGCCACTGGCTCGACGGCGACCAGCGGCGACTGATCCCGCTCGACCCGCGCCGCCTCGACCGCCATGCCGACCTCTTGCCAGGCGTTCCAGTTGACGGCGACGACACGCGTGGGGCCGCCACGGTTGGCCTTGGCCGCGTAGGCGTCGAGGAAGGCGTTGGCGGCCGTGTAATCGACTTGGCCCGGCAGCCCGATGATCGAGCTGACCGACGAGCACAGCACGAGAAGATCGGGCGGATCCTTGGCGAAGACCCTTCCGAGCACGAGGGCGCCCTTGGCCTTGACGTCGACGACCGCCGACTGGGCCACCGGCGTGCGCAGCGCGATGAGCGCGTCGTGCAGGATGCCCGCGGCGTGGATCACCGACGTGACATGGCCGTGATCGCGCCGGACCCGGCGGGCGACGGCGTCCATCATCTTCTCGTCGGTGACGTCGGCCGTCTCCAGGACGACCGTGGCGCCGAGATCGCGCAGCCGCTCGACGGCCTCGAGTCGGCGGCGGGAGGCTGGGTCCGCCGCGGCCGCCGAGTCCACCGCCAGCGGGGTGCGCCCGACGAGCACGAGCGTCGGCCGCTTCGAGCGCGTCGCGATGTGCTGGGCGATCGACAGACCGATGCCGCCGAGACCACCGGTGATCAGGTGCACACCACCGTCCTGCCAGGGCGAGTCCTCGACCGGCGGCAGGACGACCGACTCGAACGTCCGGATCCAGCGCTCGCCCCTGCGCAGCACGACGAGGTCCGTGGTCCACTCGGCGTCGAGCTCGCGCACCACGTCGGCGACGAGGGTCGTCATCGCCGACGACGACGCCGCAGACGTGTCCACGTCGACGGCGACGGTTTCGACATGACCGAGCTCGCGTGGGATCACCCGCGCCGCGCCATGCAGGAGGGCGCGCTCGGGCATCAGCGGATCGGTCGAGTCGAGGGCGTGGACGCCAGTGGTGACGACGGCGAGGCGCACCGGCTGGGCGTGGGCCGAGAGCGCCCGGGCCAGGAGCAGCATGCTGACGTGGTCCCGCTCGACCGTGGCGTCGTAGGCCGCCAGCTCGTCGCCCGCCCCGAACGGTCGCCGCCGGCGGCGCGATGGTCCGACCGCGGTGGCGTGCACGATGGTGCCCGGCAGCACACCGCGCCCCACCAGGGTGTCGACCAGCTCGGTCCAGTCGTCGCTGCGCGCCGGGTCGATCTCGAAGTGGCCGTTCGGGAGCGTCCGGAAGCCAGGACCGAAGGTGACCTGCACGACGGCCCGGTGGGTGGCCAGCGCGGCGACGAGGGTGTCGGTGAAGGACGCCCCGTCGGAGATCACGACGACCGGAGCAGTGCCGCCGGCGAGAGGTGTCGCGGTGGCTCGGCGCCACGACGGCGTCGAGAACCAGTCGTCGATGCGGAGTTGCTTGCGCAGGACGCCCTTGGCCGCCGTCCGACCGGCATCGGCGACATCGGGATCGACCCAGTAGCGCTGGCGCTCGAACGGGTAGGTCGGCAGCGGCACCCGTCGGCGGTGCTCACCGGCGAACAGGCCATCGGCCTCGAGATCGACGCCGGCCTCCCAGGCCCGACCGACCGCGGTGAGGGCGACGGCGATGTCCGATGCCGTCTCCTTCGGATGGCGCATCGTCGGCGTCACCGCCAAGGGCGAGACCGGCGCCATGCGGGCCAGGCCGGCCAGCGTGCGGCCGGGGCCCACCTCGAGCAGCACCCGATCGGGCTCGGCGAGGATGGTGTCGAGCCCGTCGCGGAAGCGCACCGCCTCGCGGAGGTGGCGCACCCAGTAGGCCGGGTCGGTCGCCTCGGCGGCGGTGATCCAGGTGCCTGTCAGGTTGGACACGTACGGGATCGACGGCGCGGTGAACCTCGTCCGCCGGCAGAACGCGCCGAACTCGCCGAGGATCGGCTCGAGCATCGAGGAGTGGGCGGCGACGTCGATGTGGACCCGGGCGAAGTCGACGTCACGGGCCGCCAGGATCGTCTCCAGGTCGGCCACGAGCGCCTCCGGGCCGGAGGCCACGCACTGGGTGGCGGCGTTCACCGCGGCGATGCTCAGGCCCTCGGGCAGGAGCTCGCGGAAGATCCTCCTCCGAGCACGAGACACCGACCATCGCCCCTCTGGGCAGGGTCTCGAACAGCCGGCCCCGCAGCGCGACGAGGGCGAGACCGTCCTCCATCGTCACCACACCGGCCAGGCAGGCGGCGGCGTACTCGCCGGCGCTGTGGCCGATGAGGGCGGCGGGCTCGATGCCCCAGGACTGGAGCAACCGGCCCACGGCGACCTCGGTGGCGAACAGCGCCGGCAACGCCACCGCCGGCGATTCGAGGTGGCCGGGTCCGGCGGTCTCGGCAGGGAACAGGGCACCAAGCAGGTCGAGCCCCTCGGTCGCCCGCAGCAGCGCCGCGCAGGCATCCACGACCTCTCGGTAGACCGGCTCCTGCTCGTAGAGCTCCCGCCCCATCCCCGGGTACTGCGCGCCGCCACCCGGGAGCATGAACACCACCGACGGCGCCGCGCCCTGCCGCGGCCCGGCGGCGGTGCCGCGTGTCGATTCGAGGGCAGCGGCGGCGTCGGCCACCGACGAGGCCACGACCGCCCGGCGCACCGCCAGCGCCTTCCGGCCGGCCAGGCGGGTATAGGCCACGTCGGCCAGGTCGAGGTCGTCGTGGACGCGGAGGTGGGCGGCGAGGGTGCTGGCGGCCTGGCGAGCGCTGTCGGCAGTGCGGCCCGACACGGTCACGAGCTGGGCCCGCCGTGAACGACCCGACGGGACCGGCGGCGGCGCTTCCTCCACGATGACGTGAGCGTTCGTGCCGCCGGCGCCCAGCCCGGTGATCCCGGCGATCCGGGTGCCGCCGGGCCCTGGCACCCACGGTCGGAGCTCGGTGTTGACGAAGAAGGGACTGTCCGGGAAGTCGGCCTGCGGGTTGGGCTCCTCGACGTGCAGGCTCGGCGGGATCTCGGCGTGCTGGAGCGCCAGGACCGTCTTGATCAGCCCGGCGACGCCGGCCGCCTCGCCGGTGTGGCCGATGTTCGACTTGAGCGACGCGATGGCGCAGAACTGCTGGTCGTCGGTGCTGCGCCGGTAGGCCTGGGTGAGGCCGGCGATCTCGATCGGGTCGCCGAGCAGCGTGCCGGTGCCGTGGGCCTCCACGTACGACACATCGCGGGCGTCGACGCCGGCGATGGCCAGCGCCTCGGTGACGACCTCCGCCTGGCCGCTCACGCTGGGTGCGAGGTAGCCGACCTTGGCCCGCCCGTCGTTGTTGATGGCCGAGCCGCGTAGGACAGCCAGCACGTTGTCGCCGTCGGCCAGCGCGGCCTCGAGCGGCTTGAGGACGACGGCGCCGCACGCACTCGAGATGACCGTGCCCGACGAGCGGGCATCGAAGGCCCGGCAGTGGCCGTCGGGCGACAGGATCTCGCCCTCCCGGTAGAAGTAGCCCCGGCGCTGCACCGGGGCCACGACGGCCCCACCGGCCAGTGCGACGTCGCACTCCCCGCTGAGCAGGCTCTGACACGCCAGGTGCACCGCCACGAGGGTGGAGCTGCACGCCGTCTGGACGCTGACGCTCGGCCCGTGGAGGTCGAGCTCGTACGAGACCCGGGTGGCCAGGAAGTTGGTGTCGTTGCCGGTGTGGCGCACGAGCCACTCCCCGACCGACTGGGCGATGTGCTCGTTGCCGAGCACGTTCTTGAACATGTACTCGCTGGCCCCGCAGGAGGCGAAGACGCCGACGGCCCCGTCGATGCGCTCGCCGACGTAGCCGGCATGCTCGAAGGCCTCCCACGCGCACTCCAGGAAGAGGCGGTGCTGCGGGTCGAACACGGCGGCGTCACGGGGGCTCATGCCGAAGAAGGCAGCGTCGAACTGGTCGATGTCGTCGAGCGGAGCCGCCGCTGGGACATAGGAGGGGTCGCGGAGGTGCTCCGGCAGCTCGCCGGCGGCGAGCAACTCCTCGTCGGACAGGACCCGGATCGACTCGACCCCCTGACGGAGGTTCGACCAGAACGTCGTCAGATCCTGAGCGCCGGGGAAACGCCCGGCCATGCCGATGATGGCGATGCGGCCATCCGGTTCATCGTCGTGCATTGCCCCGTCTACGCCCTGCATTCCACCGATCCCAGCGCTCCACGGCCGCCCGAGGCACCTGGCTGCCGGGTCCGGAGAGTGGGCCCGATGTTACCGTTCGTCCATGCTCCACGCGACGGCGGTCGAGGAGTATCGGCTCACTCCGGTACAGCAAGGGATGCTCTTCCATCGCCTCCACGGATTGAACGTGGGCGTCGACATCGAGCAGTTCGTCGGCGACCTCGACGAGGACATGGAGCCCGATCTGCTGCAGGCGGCGTGGCAGCACGTCGTCGACCGCCATCCGATCATGCGGACCCGCTTCCGCTGGGCCGATCGGGACGAGCCGATGCAGGAGGTGGTCGACCACCTCGCCGTCGAGCTGGCGGTGCACGATCTCCGCGGCGTGGCCCCCGCCGACCAGCAGGAGCGCCTCGACCGGTTCCTGGTCGAGGACCGCCGGGTCGGGTTCGACCTCGCCGTCGCTCCCCTCTGGCGGCTCACGCTGTTCCGCCTCGGCCCCGGCCACGAGCGGTTCGTCTTCACGTATCACCACTCCCTGCTCGACACGAGCGTCGTGTGGATGACGGAGGAGGCCTTCCGCGTCTACGACGCCACCCGCTCCGGCACGACCGCGGTGCTCGAGGACCGGCGCCCGTACCGGGACCACATCGAGTGGCTGCACGACCACCTCGAGGCCGACCGGCCCGCCGCTCAGGCCTACTACCGCGAGCTCCTCGAGAGGTTCGACGCCCCGACGTCGTTGGCCGCCCTGGAGGCGCCCGATCCTGACGCCGGGCGCGACGACACCGACGCGTACGGTGCCCTCCGATTCCGGCTGCCCGCCGACGTCAGCGAGCGGCTGCACGCCTTCGCCGAGGCGCGGCGCGTGGGCGGCCCGGTGATCGTCGAAGCGGCGTGGTCCCTCGTGCTGGCGGCGTTCTCGGGCACCACCGACGTCGTGTTCGGCTCGACCAGAGGCTGCCGGCGCTCGGGGCTGCCGGGCAGCGAGCACATCATGGGCCTCTTCATCAACACCCCGCCGGTGCGGGTCGCCATCGACCCGTCGGTCCCCGTCGTCGAACTGCTGGACACGGTACGGGCCCAGCAGATCGACAAGCGCCGGCACGAGCACACCGCGCTGTCCGACATCCAGGCCATCGCCGAGGTCCGTGACGCCGCGCTCTTCGAGACGATCGTCGTCGTCAACGAGCTCCACCAGGGCACCCGGCTCGAGCTCCTCGGCGGCCCGTTCGCGCGCCGCCACTTCGACCTGCACGACCAGACGAACTTCCCGCTGACCCTGCTCGCGTACCTCGATCCGCAGGTGCAGTTCAAGCTGTCCTACGACCGCCAGCGGTTCTCAGCGGCGGCCATGGAGCGGGTCCGCGACCTCTTCTGCCAGGTCGTGGCGGCGATCGTCGAGCGGCCCGACGAGCCCGTGCGGACGCTCCCCCGCGTGCCCTCGACGGACCTCGCCCTGATGGACGGCTGGAACGCCGCCACCGCCCAGCCGTACCCGGCCGGCGCCTGCGTGCACGAGCTGTTCGAGGCGCAGGTGGATCGCACGCCGGACGCCATTGCCATGATCCACCGGTCGGAGCGTCTGACCTATCGGGAGCTCGACGTGCGGGCCAACGCCGTCGCCGCGGAACTGCGCGACCTCGGCGTGGGGCCCGACTCCCTCGTCGGCATCTTCATCGAACGCTCGACCGAGATGCTCGTCGGCCTGTTGGGCATCCTCAAGGCGGGCGCCGCCTACGTGCCGATGGACCCGACGTATCCCGCGGTGCGCATCGCGATGATGCTCGAGGACTCGCGGGCCGACGTCGTGCTGACCCACTCCCGACTGGCCGGCTCGGTCACCGGCGTCACCCATGTCGTCGAGCTCGACCGGTTCGGCGGGCGCCGGGACGATCGGGTCACGGTCGCCGGCCTCCGCAGCGACCACCTCGCCTACGTGATCTTCACCTCGGGCTCGACCGGCCGCCCGAAGGGCGTCATGCTCGAGCACCGCAACGTCGCCAACTTCTTCACGGCGATGGACGAGCAACTCGGCGCCGAGCCGGGCACGTGGCTGGCCGTGACGAGCATCTCGTTCGACATCTCCGTGCTCGAGCTGTTCTGGACGCTCACCCGTGGCTTCACGGTGGTCATCCAGGACGACGAGGGCCGCCTCGTGACCGAGGTGTCGGCCCCGGCCCGCCCGGCCGGCCATCGCCCCATGGAGTTCAGCCTCTTCTACTTCGCCGCCGACGCCGGCGACCAGGAGCGCGACCGGTACCGCCTCCTGCTCGACGGCGCCCGGTTCGCCGACCAGCACGGCTTCTCGGCGGTGTGGACCCCCGAACGCCACTTCCACGAGTTCGGCGGCCTCTACCCGAACCCGGCGGTCACCAGCGCGGCGGTGGCCGTCGTCACCGACCGGGTCGAGATCCGGGCCGGCAGCGTGGTCCTGCCCCTCCACAACCCGGTGCGAGTGGCCGAGGACTGGTCGGTCGTCGACAACCTGTCGAACGGCCGCGTCGGCTTGTCGTTCGCCTCCGGCTGGCACGCCAACGACTTCGCGCTGGCGCCCGACAACTTCGAGCGCCGCCGCGAGCTCATGGCCGAGGGCATCGAGACCGTGCGGGCGCTGTGGCGGGGCGAGTCGGTGTCGATGCGAGGCGGCGACGGCCGCCACATCGACGTCGCGCTGTTCCCGCCTCCGATCCAGCGGGCGCCCAAGATCTGGATCACGGCCGGCGGCAGCCCGGCGACGTTCGAGATGGCGGGCCGGATGGGTGCCCGCATCCTGACCAACCTCCTCGTGATGGGCGAAGACGACCTCGTGCGCAACGTCGCCGCGTACCGGGCCGCGTACCAGGCCGCCGGCCATCCCGGCGACGGGCACGTGACCGTCATGCTGCACACCTTCGTCGGTCGCGACGCCGACGAGGTGCGCCAGCTCGTGCGGGAGCCCTTCCTCGAGTACCTGCGCACCTCGACCGACCTCATCAACACCACTCGATGGGAGCGGACCAGCTTCGCCAAGCCCGGCGCGTCGGCCGAGCAGGACGGGTCGATGGCCGATCTCGACGAGCTGGAGCCTGACGAGATCGCCGCCATCATGGACCACGCCTACGAGCGCTACGTCGGCTCGGCCGGCCTCTTCGGCACCCCCGAGAGCTGCCTCGCCCGGGTGGATCACCTCCGGGAGCTGGGCGTCGACGAGATCGCCTGCCTGATCGACTTCGGCGTCGACCAGGACACCGTGCTGGACGCCCTCGAGAACCTCGACGAGCTGCGCCGGGCCGCCAACGACGCGGTGCCGGAACCGCTCGACGTCACCGCACCCGAGCCCGCCGCGATGGCTCTCGACGAGCTCGACGTCGGCCTCGTCAGCCAGATCGTCCGCCACGGCGTGACCCACCTGCAGTGCACGCCGTCGATGGCCGCGGTCATCTCGGCCGATCGCAGCGGCCTGGCCGCGCTGGCCACGCTCCAGCAACTGCTCCTCGGCGGCGAGGCGTTGCCACCGGCCCTCGTGGACGACATCCGCCCGGCGCTGCGCGGGCGGCTCCTCAACATGTACGGCCCGACGGAAACGACCATCTGGTCGACCGTGTCGCCGATCGCCGCCGCTCACGAGCCGATCACGATCGGCCGGCCCATCGCCAACACGCAGGTGTTCATCGTCGACGGCCACCTGCAGCGGAACCCGATCGGCGTGGCCGGCGAGTTGCTCATCGGGGGCGCCGGTGTCGGTCGTGGCTACCTGGACCGGCCGCAGCTGACGGCCGAGCGTTTCGTCGACCTGCCTCACGGCGACCGCGTCTACCGGACCGGCGACTTGGTGACCCTCCTCCCGGACGGCGAGCTCCAGTTCAGCGGCCGTCTCGATCACCAGGTCAAGGTGCGCGGCTACCGCATCGAGCTGGGCGAGATCGAAGCCGCCATCGGTCACTTCCCGAGTGTGCGGGAGACCGTGGTGGTCGCCCGCACCGACACGCCCGGCGATCCCCGGCTCGTGGCCTACGTGGTCGCCGACGACGAGAGCACCCGACCGGCCACTGCGGCGTGGGGCGAGGTGTGGGACGAGACGTACCGGGCGGCGCCCGCCGCCGATCCCACGTTCGACACGTCCGGTTGGACCGACAGCTACACCGGCGATGCCATCCCTGCCGAGCAGATGCGCGAATGGGTGGACGGCACCGTCCGCCGCATCCAGGGGCTGTCACCGCGGCACGTGCTCGAGATCGGCTGCGGCACGGGGATGTTGCTGTTCCGGATGGCGCCGCACTGCGAGCGCTACGTCGGCGTCGACCTCGCCCAGAGCGCGCTCGACCACATCGACGCCGCGCTCCCGGGCGCCGGCCTGACCAACGTCGAGCTGCATCAGGGCGCCGGTCACGACATCGACACCCTCGTGGCTGGCCGCTTCGACACCATCGTCATCAACTCGGTGGCGCAGTACTTCCCCGACGCCGACTACCTCGTCGCCGTCATCAGCGCGGCGCTGGACCGGCTCGAGCCGGGCGGGTCGCTGTTCCTCGGTGACCTCCGGAGCCACCGGCACCAGGCGCTCCTCGCCGCCGGGATCGAGCTCGACCGGGCGCCGGCGTCGATGACGGTCGGCGAGCTGGCCGATCGGGTCAGCCATCGGGCCGCCACCGACGAGGAACTGACCATCGATCCTGATCTCTTCCCCGCCCTCGCCGCCCGCCGGGGTGACATCGCCGACGTCGACATCCGCCTCAAGCCGGGACGAGCCGACAACGAGATGACGCGGTTCCGCTACGACGTCGTCCTCCAGCGATCGGGCGACGCCCCGGTGCCCGTGGCCCCCGTGCGGGCGATCGCCCTGGAGCGCATCTCGCTCGGGGCGATCCACGAGGCGCTGGCCGACGAGCCGCCGATCCTCGTGGTCACCGGTCTCCGCAACGCTCGCCTCACCAGGGAGGCGGCGCTGGCCGCCCTCCTCGGCGCCGACGGCGAGGAGGGCGGCACCGTGGCCGACGTGAGGAGCGTGCTCACGTCCGTACCGTCGGGCGACCATCCCGACGAGCTGGATGCCGTCGACGACCGCTACGACGTGACGGCCACGTGGTCCGAGGCCGGGATCGACCGCTTCGACCTGATCTTCCGGGCCCGGAACGGGCGCTGGCGGCGGCCGGCGCCGGCGGCCGACCCGGCGCGGCCGTGGTCGGCCTACACGAACGAGCCGGCCCGGCGGGACTCCCGGGCGCTGGTGCCCGAGTTGCGGGCTCACCTGCGCTCGACGTTGCCGGACCACATGATGCCGACGGCGATCGTGCTGCTCGACGCCCTGCCGCGGACGCCGAACGGCAAGATCGACCGCAACGCGTTGCCGGCTCCCGATCGCAGCCGGGTCGAGGATGTCGCCGAGCACGTCGCCCCGGCCAACGACATCGAGGCCACGATCGCCGCGATGTGGCAGGACATCCTGGCGCTCGACAGCGTCAGCGTGGAGACCAACCTGTTCCACCTCGGCGCCAACTCGCTCATGATGGTGCGGGCCAGCAGCCGGCTCACCGAGGCGCTCGGGCACCGGGTCTCGGTGGTCGAGATGTTCGCCTACCCGACCGTGCGCGCCCTGGCCCGCCACCTCGGCGACAGCGCCGACGGCGAGGACGCGTCGATGCAGCGGAGCCACGATCGGGCCGACGCCAGGCGCCAGGCGATGCGCCGCCGCGGCGCCCGCTCGGGACGTAGCTGACCGTGTTGGCGGGCCCCCGACGGCTGCTGGCCGGCGCCCTGCTCGGCGCCGTCGCGCTCGTCTCGTGTGGCGGTGGGACGTCCACCTCGGCGTCCACGAGCACGGCTCCGGTAGCGACGCCGGCGGCAAGCGGGAAGTGCCTCGTGCGGTTGCACGGCAAGGGCGGTACCGGCGCGGCGACCACCACGGCCGGCGACGTCACTGTGATCGCTCCGACCGGCAACGCCGACGGCTGGGGTGCCAAGCAGTGGCTGTACTTCCCAGCGGTGCAGTTCGACGCCGCCCGCGCCATCGTCGAGGACAGCGTGCAGGGCTGCCAGCAGATCATCCTCGACGGCTTCTCGAACGGGGCTTCGTTCGCCGCGGCGCTGTACTGCAAGGGCGAGACGTTCGGGGGGCGCTTGGTCCGTGTCGTGGTCGACGATCCGGTCACCGATCACGGCGTGGACGGCTGCAAGCCGGACAGCGGCGTCGCCGTCACGCTGTACGCCACGGGAGCGCTCGACGCCACCGCCAAGCCCGGATGGCGCTGCGACCAGGCCGACTGGACGTGCGAGGGCGACGAGACGATCGGGATCGCCGCGTACGCGGCCGAGCTCGGCACCGCCGTCGAGAAGAGCCCGCACACGGACCACCAGCCCTACCTCGACGCACCCGAGCTGTCGGCGTGGCGCTGAGCGGGCTTGCCGTCTCGGGCTGGCCGAGCGGCGGTCGGCTCGGTGCGCGAAAGCGCGACATGGTCGCGAAAAACGTCACACAAACACGCGTTTGGAGGATCGCCGCCGTCACGACTTGAAGAGGAACTCCTCCGCCTCGTCGGTGAAGAACGCCTCCAGCTCCTGGCGCAGCTCGGGGTGCGAGCGGAGGTCGGGGTCCTGGTCCACGATGGCGAACGCCGCCTCGCGGGCCCGCTCCACGAGCTCCCGATCCCGCCGCAGCGACGCCAGCTTCAGATCGTTGCGACCGGTCTGCGCCGTGTTCATGATCGTGCCCTCACCGCGCAGGTCGAGGTCCACCTCGGCCAGCTCGAACCCGTTGGTCGTGGCCACCAGCGCCTCCACCCGCGGGTTGCCGCCCTCCGTCGACCCGGAGGTGACGAGCCAGCACGTCGACGCCACCGTGCCCCGGCCCACCCGTCCCCGCAGCTGGTGCAACTGGGCGATCCCGAACCGGTCGGCGTCGAGCACCACCATGACGGTGGCGTTCGGGACGTCGACGCCGACCTCGATGACCGTCGTGGCCACGAGCACGTCGAGATCCCCGTCGCGGAAGCGGCCCATGACCGCCTCCTTCTCGGCCGGTGGGAGGCGGCCGTGCAGCAGCCCGATGCGCAACCCGGCGAGCGGGCCGGCGTCCAGGCGGGCCACCGTCTCCTCGGCCGAGGCCACCTCGAGCTTGTCCGACTCCTCGATCAGCGGCGTCACCACGTACGCCTGGTGCCCATCGGCGACAGCGGCCCGCACGTCGACCCAGGCCGCCTCCTCCTGTTGCGGACCGTCGGCCCAGTGCGTGGTGATGGGCGTGCGCCCGGGGGGCAGTTCATCGAGCACGCTGACGTCGAGGTCGCCGTACACGGTCATGGCCGCGGTGCGGGGGATGGGCGTGGCCGTCATGACGAGGACGTCGGGCACGAGCCCCGCCTCGCCGGCGCCCTTCGAACGCAGTGCGGCCCGCTGCTCCACGCCGAAGCGGTGCTGCTCGTCGATCACGACGACACCCAGCGACTGGAACGCCACGCCTTCCTGGATCAGGGCGTGCGTCCCGATCACGATGTCGACGCTGCCGTCGGCCATCCCGGCGAGGACCTCGCGCCGCTCGGTCCCGCTCACCCGGTTGCTGAGCAGCGCCACCCGCAACGGACGATCGCCGAAGAGGTTCTCGGGGTCGGGGACGGTCACCCCCTCCAGCAGCGCCCCCACCGACGCCGCATGCTGCTCGGCGAGCACCTCCGTGGGCGCCATCAGCGCGCCCTGATGACCGCCCTGCACCGCGGCGAGCAGCGCCGAGACGGCCACGACGGTCTTGCCCGCGCCCACGTCGCCTTGGAGCAGGCGGTGCATGGGATGGGGACCGGCGAGATCGGCCTCGATCTCCGCGATCGTGCGCCGCTGGGCACCGGTCAGGGCGAACGGCAGCCCGGCGTGGAACCGCCGCACGAGCTCGCCGCCCACCTCGTGGCGGAAGCCGGCGGCGTCCCGCTCCAGGCGCCGCTTGCGCAGCACGAGCACGAGCTGCACCCGCAGCAGCTCGTCGAAGGCGAGACGGCGGCGGGCCTGCTCCTTTTCCGCCATCGACTCGGGGGTGTGGATCGAGAAGAACGCGCCCCGCCGGTCGACGAGCCGGTTGCGCTGCCGCACCGGGGCGGGAAGGGGATCGCTGATGCCCCGGGCCTCCCAGCGCTGGAGGGCGTGCTCCACGACGGCGGCGATCTCCCACGTGGCGATGGCCGCCTTCTCGCTCTGCGGGTAGATCGGGACGATGCGACCCGTGCGGTCGCCGATCAGATCGACGACAGGATTGGTCATCTGCAGGCCGCCGCGGTAGACGTCGGCCTTGCCGAACAGGGCGACCTGGAGCTCCGGGCGGAGCTGGCGCTCCCGCCAGGGCTGGTTGAAGAACACCAGGCTGAGCCGGCCCGATCCGTCGCCGACGGTGGCGGTCACCATCGACCGGCGGTTCCGGGTCTGGCGCTTGGCCACCGACCGCACCGTGACCAGCACGAGGGCTTCCTGGCCCGGCACCAGGTCACTGACCCGGGCCTCGCTCGTGCGGTCGATCCATCGCCGGGGGTAGAAGGTGACGAGGTCAGCGAGGCTGTCGACCCCCAGCACGTGGAGCGCCTCCCGCCGCTTGTCTCCCACGCCCTCCAGCGAAGCGACACCCTTGCGGGCCATCGACGCGAGCGAAGTGGCCATCGGTGGATCGTATGGCGTCGGACCCCGAGACGGCTGGTCCCCGGCCCGAACGGCCGGTATGCTGGTCGACCCGGCTCGGAAGTTTGTGGTGAGAGGCGCGTTCTCGTGGCTGCTGTATGTGAGGTCTGTGGCAAGCACCCGTCCTGGGGCCGATCCGTGTCGCACTCGCACGTACGCACGAAGCGGCGCTGGAACCCGAACATCCAGCGGGTGCGGGCACTCGTCGAGGGCGCTCCTCGCCGGGTGAACGTGTGCACGTCATGCATCAAGGCCGGCAAGATCGTCAAGGCCGGCCGGTAGGCGCAGTCGCGGTGCAAGGCGTCGTGAAGGCCTACGACCCGGGCACGGGAGACGGCGTGCTCGTGCGGGACACGGATCTATCGGAATACGATCTAGCCGCCGGTGCGCTGGCAGGCTCGATCTTCCGGATGCTGCGTCCCGGGCAACGTGTCGTGTTCGAGCTCGACGCCCAGGGCCAGGCCACCCGCCTGCGCATTGGCAGCGAAGAAGACATGGGCACCCCTGGGTACCCTGATCGAAACAGCGGGTAGGAACCGCCAACGGCGGCGGAGAGGAGCAGACGATGACGGCCACGACGTCCAACCAGCGACTGCAGGCGTGGGTCGACGAGTGGGCAGCTGTGCTCCAGCCGGCACAGGTGCACTGGTGCGACGGAACGGCCGCGGAGTACGACCAGCTGTGCGCCGAGCTCGTGGCCTCGGGCACCTTCACCAAGCTCGACGACGCCAAGCGCCCGAACTCCTATTGGGCCCACTCGGACCCGGCTGACGTCGCTCGCGTCGAGGACCGCACGTTCATCTGCACCGACGAGGAAGCAGACGTCGGACCCACCAACAACTGGCGCGATCCGGCCGAGATGAGGGCGCAGATGAAGGGCCTCTTCACCGGCGCCATGCGGGGCCGCACCATGTACGTGGTGCCGTTCTCGATGGGCCCGCTCGGCTCGCTCATCGCTCACATCGGCGTGCAGCTCACCGACTCGGCCTACGTCGCCGCCTCGATGCGCACCATGACCCGCATGGGCCAGGGCGCTCTCGACGTGCTCGGCGACGGCGACTGGGTGCCGTGCGTGCACTCGCTCGGCGCCCCCCTCGAACCCGGCGAGGCCGACGTGCCGTGGCCGTGCGACGCCGACAACAAGTTCATCGTCCACTTCCCCGCCACGCGCGACATCTGGAGCTACGGCTCGGGCTACGGGGGCAACGCCCTCCTCGGCAAGAAGTGCTTCGCCCTGCGCATCGCCTCGGTCATGGCCCGCGACGACGGCTGGCTGGCCGAGCACATGCTGATCCTCAAGCTCACCTCGCCCGAGGGCGAGTCCCGCTACATCGCCGGCGCCTTCCCGTCGGCGTGCGGCAAGACCAACCTGGCCATGATCATCCCCACGATGCCCGGCTGGAAGGCCGAGACCGTCGGCGACGACATCTGCTGGATGAAGTTCGGCGACGATGGCCAGCTCTACGCCATCAATCCGGAAGCCGGGTTCTTCGGCGTGGCCCCGGGCACGGGTGACGAAACCAACCCCAACGCCATGAAGACCCTGTGGGGCAACTGCGTCTTCACCAACACCGCGCTCACCGACGACGGCGACGTGTGGTGGGAGGGCATGACCAAGGAGAAGCCGGCCCACGTCACGGACTGGAAGGGCAACGACTGGACGCCCGAGTCGTCCACGCCGGCCGCTCATCCCAATGCCCGCTTCACGGCGCCGGCGGCCCAGTGTCCGGTCATCGCGCCGGAGTGGCAGAACCCGAAGGGCGTGCCCATCTCGGCCATCCTCTTCGGCGGTCGCCGGGCCACGGTGGTGCCCCTGGTCAACGAGGCCTTCGACTGGCAGCACGGCGTCTTCCTCGGCTCCATCATGGGGTCCGAGACCACCGCCGCCGCCACCGGTCGGGTCGGCGTGGTGCGCCGCGATCCCTTCGCCATGCTCCCGTTCTGCGGCTACAACATGGCCGACTACTGGGCCCACTGGCTGAAGATCGGCGAGCGCAAGGGCGCCAAGCTCCCCAAGATCTTCTTCGTCAACTGGTTCCGCAAGGACGCCGACGGCAAGTTCCTGTGGCCCGGCTTCGGTGACAACAGCCGGGTGCTGAAGTGGGTGTTCGAGCGGGTGTCGGGCGAGACGGAGGCCGTCGACACGCCCATCGGTCGCCTCCCCGCCGAGGGCGCCATCGACACCGAGGGCCTCACCCTCGACGAGGCGCAGAGGGCCGAGCTGCTGCGGGTCGACGTGGAGGGCTGGCGCAAGGAGATCCCCGACATCGAGGACTTCTACAACCGCTTCGGCGACCGGGTCCCCGACCAGCTGCGGGGCCAGCTGTCCGCCCTCGACGATCGCCTGGCGGCTCGCTGAGACCCCTCGCGCGCCAGAGGTAGTGTCCGGCGCAGTCGTCGAGGAGGACCGTCATGTCCGTCAGCGCGTACATCCTCATCCAGACCGAGGTCGGGAAGGCCGCCACCGTGGCCGATCAGGTTCGCACCGTCGACGGGGTGGCATCGGCTGACGATGTGACCGGCCCCTACGACGTGATCGCCCGGGCCGAGGCCGAGACCGTGGACGAGCTCGGTCGCATGGTGGTCAGCAAGGTGCAGATGATCGACGGGATCACCCGCACCCTGACCTGCCCGGTTGTCAATATTTGATCACTGCCCGACGAGGAGGGCCCGGATGCCGAGGCCCATCACGAACAGGCCGCCGAGCCCGTAGAGCAGGTAGAGCCGGTGGCGCATCTGCATGCGGTACGAGTAGATGATCCCCACGGCGATGATGGCGACGAACCCGTAGAACATGTGGAACTTGGGCGCCACGTACTTCTCGCCGGCCACCAGCCCGACACCCAGGCCGACCTGCACGAACACCGCCAGCTCGACGACGATGGTGAACCACCACAGGGCGCGGGTGCGCAGCGCCGGCAGCCAGTTGGCACCAAGCGCCCACGCGCCGGCCAGCCCGTTGCCGATGATGACGAACCAGGCCCAGCCCTTGTGGATGTCGAGGAGGAGCTGCGCGTACAGCAGGCGGTAGCTCCCGGCCCCTACGACGCCACGCCGGCGGTCTGCTTCTCCTGCGCCTCGGCGAAGGCCTCGGCGGCGATGTCGACCAGCTCGACGATCTCCTCGTCGCTGAACCCGGCCAGCCGGCGGAAGTTGCGGGCCAGGTGCACGGGGTTCTCGTCGCGCTCGCCCCGGAAGCCGCCGAAGCTGAACAGCTTGTCGACCGCCTTCTGGAAGTCGAGCGCCTGCTTCTGGCGCTCGGGATCAGTGGCGGTGAGGCGCCGAAGCCAGTCCGAGCCCATCTTCACGTGGGTCACCTCGTCGGCCAGCATCCAGTCCTCGCAGAAGGACAGAACCGGGTCGCCGAACGTGTCACCCACGTCGCGCATGGTCTTGAACACGTCGATGGCCAGGCCCTCGAGGGCCCGGTTGACGCCGGTGAGGCGCAGCACCGGATCGGGGTTGCAGGCCGCCTCGTAGAGCATGGTCTGCTCGGCGAACTCGCCGATGGGCGTGCCCATGTGGTCGATCAGCTTGACCGAGATCTCGACGTGGCGGGCCTCGTCCCAGCACTGCCGGGCCATGTCCAGCTTGAGTGCGAACGGCGCCTGCTCCCGGCCGTCGCCGGTCTCGAAGTCCCAGCACGTGCGCCCGGCGCCCTCCAGGGCCTGGATCTCGCCCATGAAGATGCCGTGCATCAGGCCCCGAGCGTTGTCCGGCGCGTTGACGTAGCTCGGCGCCAGCGTGTTGAACTGCGCTTCCTCGGCGGCATTGCGGGGATCGAAGACCACTTCCTCGATGCGGATGCGCTCGAAGCGCTCGTCCCGGGCCAGCTCTTCCACGGGCAAGATGCGCTTCATGTCATGCCTCCTTGGCCGGTGCCGCCTGAGCGATCTCATAGGACCATAGTTCGGAGCTGACCGCCACCGGCGGGGCCCCGCCGCCGTGACCATGGCCGTGACCTTCGCCACCACCAGCAGCCGGACCCTGGTGGCCGCGCCCGAAGGCGGCGCTGTTCACCCACGCCTGGAAGCTCTCCTCGTCGCGCCAGCGCGTCACCACGAGCCACGTGGTGCGGCCGTCGGTGGGCTGGAACAGCTCGAAGCCCTCGAAGCCCTCCTGGTTGTCGACGGCGCCGGCGCGGGCGGCGAAGCGCCGGGCCAGCTCGTCCCCCGAGTCGGCGGGCACGGTAATGGCGTTGATCTTGATGACGGTCATGCGGGGTCCACGACCGCAGAGCCGGCGAGGTGCGTGGTCGGCAGCCAGGACAGCTCCCCCGAGTCCATCAGCTCCCGCGCCGCCGGGACCGGGTCGGTGTCGCGGAAGAACGCCTCGTCGACGCCATCCGTGGGATCACGCACCCACCACGACGCCTCCAGCGCGATGCCGTTGTTGTCGTGGAAGTACACCGAGTGGACGAAGCCGTGGTCCACGACCCGGGTGACCTCCACGTCGTGATCCTCCAGACGGCGCTGGAGCGTGTTCAGCGCGGCCTCGTCGGGCAGCGTGAACGAGACGTGGTCGAACTGCGCCGGGAACGTGAACGGGATGCCGGCCGGCTTCTCGAACTCGCCGATCTCGGTTCCGGCCCACTCGAAGAACGCGACCGTGCTCTGCGGGCCGATCCGGAAGAAGTAGTGCCGCATCGGCCCGGCCGAGATCGTGGCCACGAGCGGCATCTGCAGGACCCCGTGGTAGAAGCGGACGGTCTCGTCCATGTCATTGGTCACGAGGGCGAGGTGGTTGACGCCCGCCCAGCGCGCTGCGGTGTCATCAGGCATGCGCGGCACGCTATCGGGAAGCCGGCGGCATGCTGCCGCCGGATCCCGCCCGGCGAGGAGGTGAGTGGCGGCGCAGTGCGCCGCCGGCGCAGGCGCTGGCGGCATTGTCCGAGTGCGGCGAGTCGGCGCCGAAGAGGCGCCGCTTAAGACGCGGCCGCGAGGATGGCTCGGGCCTCTTCTTCGCTGACCGGGCGGGGGTTGGCCCGCACCGCCACGCTCGCCTGCGACAGCCGAGCCACGGCGTCGAGGTCCTCGTCGGTCACCCCCACCTCGCTCAGCGTCGACGGCAGCCCGGCCCGTACGGCCAGGCGGGCCACGGCGGCGGCCGGGTCGCTCGGGTCACCGAGGACGGCGCCCAGGCGGGCCAGCTCGGCCGCCGCCACCTCGGCGTTGAAGCGCATGGCGTGGGGCAGGATCAAGGAGTTGGCCAGGCCGTGGGAAATGCCGGCCCGAGCACCGAGGAGCTGGGCCAGCCCGTGGTGGACCCCCATCGAGGCGTTCTCCAGGGCCCGGCCGGCGAGGGCCGAGCCCTCCAGCAGGGCGGTGCGGGCCTCGATGTCGTCGGGCTCGTCGACCACGTTGGGCAGCGACCGCACGATGCGGTCGGCCCCAGCGAGGGCGATGGCCTCCGCCTCGGGGGACCGGCGCGTGGCGTAGGTGGCCTCCACGCAGTGGGCCAGTGCGTTCATCGCCGTCTCGGCGCTGACGCGCGCCGGCGTGGACAGGGTCAGCACCGGGTCGTAGACGACGGCGACCGGAGCCGTCGTCGGGCCGCCCCCACCCGACTTGGCTCGCGTCCGCTCGTCGGTCACGCCGAAGTGCGGGGTGAGCTCGGCCCCGGAGTAGGTCGTGGGCACGGCTATGTGGAGCAGCGCCGGCCGGTCGGTGTACGACGCGCCCGGCGTCCCCGCCTCCTGCTCGAGGAAGTAGGACACCGCCTTGCCGAGATCCATGCACGACCCGCCGCCGAAGCTGACGATCCCGTCGACCCCGTCACGGCGCGCCTGCAGGATGGCGGCCTGCACGGCCGACGCCGGCACGTGGGACCGCACCCCGCCGAAGGTGGACGCGACGGTCCGGTCGAGCCGGGCGATCAGCCGGACGCCGTCGGGCGATTCCAGCCGCCCCGCCGTCGACACGACGAGCACCCGCCGGGCGCCGAGATCGCGGACGATGCCGGGCAGGAGATCGAGCGTCCCGGCACCGAAGTGCATGCGCTGCGCGTACCCGGTGTGCACCCACGAGGTGGACATCAGTCGAGCCCGGCCAGGGCATCCTCCGTGACGCCCGGCGGTAGGCCCTTGTGGATGAACCATTCGGTGCCGAACGTCCCCCGGAAGCCCTCGTCGGGCATCTCGAGGAAGAACGTCGAGTCCGTGGTCTGGCTGGCATGGCAGGCCAACGACGACCGCTTCAGGTCGACGAAGTCGCTCACGTCGACCCGCGTCGTGATCTCCGCCTCGGACATCCCGAACGGGCGGCCGTCGTCGGTCCACGACGACGGATCCTCGATGTCGCCGTCGGGGATGTCGATCTCGTGGCCGGCCTCCCGCGCCGCCGCCATCTGCCGCAGCATGAAGTCGCGGTTGAAGGTCGACTCGTACACCTCACGGGTGCCGGCCAGCTCGGCGGCGCGATGACCCACCTCGTGCACACGGATGTGGTCAGGGTGGCCGTAATTGCCGTGCCAGTCGTAGAGCGTCACCACGTCGGCGTGCTCCTCGCGCAGGATGGTGGCCAGGCGCACGGCCGCCTCTTCCACGTCGGCCTGGAGGAACGACGCCGGGTCGCCGTTCTGGGCCCAGCCGGTCATGCCCGAGTCGACGTACCCGAGCCACTCCACGCGCTCCACCCCGAGCACCTCGGCCGAGCGCACCGTCTCCGCCCGGCGTCGCGCCAGGAGCGTCTCGCCCGGCGCCAGGTCGTCGGGAACCTCGCCGCACTCCCCACCCGTGGCGATGACCAGCACCACGCGATGACCGGCAGCGGCCGCCTTGGCCATGGTGCCACCGGTGCCGATGGACTCGTCGTCGGGATGGGCGTGGAAACAGACGAGGGTCCCCATCAGGCTTGCTTCACCGCTCCTGTCTCGACGAGTTTGTCGATGTCGGCGGCGGCCATGCCGTAGTCGGCCAGCACTTCGCGTGTGTTCTGGCCGGGATGGGCCGGCGGCCGAGCGATCGCGGTCTCGGTGCGGGAGAAGCGGGGTGCCGGCGCCGGCTGCTTGAGGCCGGCCACGTCGACGAACGTCTTGCGCTGCACGTTGTGCGGGTGGGCCGCCGCCTCGCCCATGGTGAGCACCGGCGCGAAGCACACGTCGGTGTGCTCCATGATGGCGCACCACTCGTCGCGGCTCTTCGTGCGGAAGATCTCGCCGAGGCGCTCCTTCAGCTTCGGCCACCGGGCCTTGTCCATCTGCCCGGCGAACTCGGGATCGTCGCTGAGCCCGGTGAGACGCAGCAGCTCGGCGTAGAACTGCGGCTCGATCGACCCGAGCGAGATGTACTTGCCGTCGGAGCACTCGTAGGGGTTGTAGAAGTGCGAGCCGGTGTCGAGCAGGCCGTAGCCGCGCTGGTCCTCGTCCATGATCCCGCCCACGCGGGCGCCCCAGAACATCGCCATCAGGACGGCGGCGCCGTCCACCATGGCGGCGTCGATGATCTGCCCCTTGCCCGATCGCTGGGTCTCGAGCAGCGCGCACACCACGCCGTAGGCCAGCAGCATGCCGCCGCCACCGAAGTCACCGACCAGGTTCAGGGGCGGCACCGGTCCCTCGCCGGCGCGGCCGATGTGGGCCAGCGTGCCCGACAGCGAGATGTAGTTGATGTCGTGACCGCTCCACGCCGCGTAGGGGCCCTCCTGACCCCAGCCCGTCATGCGCCCGAACACGAGCTTGGGATTGCGGGCCATGCACACGTCGGGGCCGATGCCGAGACGCTCCATGACGCCGGGCCGGAAGCCCTCGATGATGGCGTCGGCCGACTCGACCAGCTTGAGGAGGGCCTCGACGCCATCGGGCTGCTTCAGGTCGATGGCGATGTTCTTGCGACCCCGAGCGAGGACGTCGACCGGCGGCTTCGACGTGTCGACGCCACCGCGTACGTTCTGGGCGCGGTCGACGCGCACCACGTCGGCCCCCATGTCGGCGAGCATCATGGCGCAGAAGGGCCCCGGGCCGATGCCTGCGACCTCGATGATGCGGTATCCAGTCAGTGGTCCGGTCATTGTGGGAGCGTAGCGACGCCCCCGGCACCGGTCGAATGGACCGACCTGCTGAATCCCCCCGACGGCGTTGTGGGCGTGGCTGGCGATCGTGTCGGTGATCAGCGGCCACAGGGGCTCGGGCAGGTCGTGGCCCATGTCGTTGCAGAGGAGCAGGTTGGCCGCCGGCACCAGTTCGGCGGTGCGCTCCCCGCCGAGCGGCAGGATGAGCGTGTCGGCCCGCCCGTGGATCACCAGCGTCGGTACTCGCAGGGCCCGCAGGCCCGCGTCGCGGGAGCCCGAGGCCGTGATGGCGCCCATCTGGCGGGCCGCTCCCTCCGGGTAGAAGG
Organism: uncultured Acidimicrobiales bacterium; assembly: GCA_963728985.1. Classification (GTDB taxonomy): domain Bacteria; phylum Actinomycetota; class Acidimicrobiia; order Acidimicrobiales; family Ilumatobacteraceae; genus DASXAI01. The sequence continues at coordinate 153,686 of CAVSME010000001.1, forward strand.
ACCGGTCGTAGCTCCGGGCCGCCCGGTCGCGGGACTTCTCCTCGTCGTAGTACCGGGGGCTGGCGAACAGCTTGCCGGACGTCGCCGACGTGTCGATGTAGGCGCCCCGTTCCGTGGGCGGCGGGGTCATGAGCGCCTGCATGGCGGTGGGGTCGGACTTGAAGTAGTCGGGCTCGCCGGTGGTCGACATGATCGATGTCATGGTGAGCACGCGCTCGGGGTGCTCGATGGCCATCTGCTGCACGATCATCCCGCCCATCGACGCGCCCACGATGTGGGCCCGCTCGATGCCGAGGGCGCTCAGCAGGCCGAAGCCGTCGTCGCTCATGTCGGACAGCGTGTAGGGCACCGCCGGCATCGGGCCGCCGGCGCGGGCGCCGAGGAGCGCCCCCATGTCGACCTCTACACCGTCGAACTTCGTGGTGAGCCCGCAGTCGCGGTTGTCGAAGCGGATGACGTAGAAGCCCCGATCGGCGAGGGCCTGGCAGAAGGCGTCGTCCCAGAAGATGAGCTGGGCGGTGAACCCCATGACGAGCAGGAGCGCCGGGTCCGACGGGTCGCCCGTCGTCTGGTACTCGATCTCGATCCCATTGGCAGCGGTGCGCGGCATGGGCCCGAGTCTCCGGCAGGACTGACCCGGCGGTCAAGCTGTCTAGTCTGCGGCCATGACGGTCTTCGGCGTGCATGCCGGCCTGCAGAACACGTCGATCGAGGCGCTGCGTTCGCTGTGGCGGCGCATCGAGCACCTCGGCTTCGGGTGGATCTCGATCTGGGACCACTTCTACTCCGCCACCCTGGGCGACGATCCCGAGTGCCTGGAGGCGGTGGCCACGCACGCCGCCCTGGCCTGCGACACGTCGCGCGTGCGCTGCGGCTCGCTCGTCTACTCCGTCGGCTACCGCCACCCCGCGGTGCTGGCCAACGCCATCTGCACCATCGATCAGCTCTCCGGCGGTCGTGCCGACTTCGGGATCGGCGCCGGCTGGAGCCAGATCGAGTACGACGCGTACGGGATCCCCTTCCCTGGGGTGGGCGTGCGCATGGACCAGCTCGAGGAGGCGATCCAGTGCGTGCGCGGGCTGCTGCGCCAGGACCGCGTCGACTTCGACGGTGAGTGGTTCCAGCTGCGCGACGCCCAGTGCGTGCCCAAGCCCGTGCAGCCGGAGCTACCCATCTGGGTCGGCGGCGGCGGCGAGAAGCGCACGCTGCGGATCACCGCGCGGTGGGCCGATGGCTGGAACATCCCCTTCGTCAGCCCCGAGACCTTCGCCCACAAGCGCGCCGTGCTGCTGCAGCACTGTGATGCCGTCGGGCGCGACCCGGACGAGATCCGCACCGCCGTCAACGTCGGCCTGGCCTGGAGCGAGGACAGCCTGCGCCAGCAGTTCGGCGGCTTGGCCGACCTCGTGCGCCCGGGAGTGCTGGCGGGCTCCGACGCCGAGGTGATCGACCGCATCGGCGCCTACGTCGACGCGGGTGCCGGGCAGGTGAACCTCGCGCTGCGGGCGCCGTTCGACGAAGACGCGCTCGATCGCTTCGCCGACGCCCTCGGCCTCACCGTGTGAACGTCGTCGCCCGAGCGCCCGGGCGCGTCAACCTGATCGGCGACCACACCGACTACACGGGCGGTCTCGTCCTCCCGATGGCCATCGATCGGTGGACGACGATCCGGGGCGTCCGCGTCGAGGGCGAGGTGCGCCTGCGCTCGGCCGCCGAGGACGCCGAGGTGCGCTTCGGGCTGCCGGTGGCCGAGCCGGGAGTGCCGCCGTGGGGCCGCTACGTCACCGCCGTGGCCGCCGAGCTGGGAGCCGCGGCCACCGGCATCGACGCCACCGTCGAGTCGACGGTGCCGATCGGCGCCGGGTTGTCGTCGAGCGCCGCGCTGGAGGTGGCGACGGCGCTGGCGCTCGGCTTCGACGGTGGCCCGCTGGCGCTGGCCCAGCTGTGCCAGCGCGCCGAGCACCGCGCCGTGGGGGTGCCGTGCGGGATCATGGACCAGCTGGCGGCGGCGGCCGGGGTGGCGGGCGCCGCACTGTGCATCGACTGCTCGTCGCTCGCCATCACGCCGGTGCCGCTGCCGGACGGTATCGACGTGGTCGTGGTGCACTCCGGCGAGGCGCGGGCGCTGGCGGCCTCTGCCTACGCCGAGCGCGCTGCGCAATGCCACGAGGCCGAGCAGATCGTGGGTCCGCTGCGCGACGCTGCCGTCGATGCCGTCGGCGCCATCGATGATCCGGTGCTACGCCATCGCGCTCGCCACGTCGTAACGGAGAACGAGCGGGTGCGAGCGATGGTGGCCGCACTCACGGCCGACGACGTGGCCGAGGCGGGCCGGCTCATGGTCGCCAGCCACGCGTCCCTGCGCGACGACTTCGAGGTCTCGACGCCGGTGCTCGACGAGCTCGTGGGCCGCCTGTGCGACATACCCGGCGTCCTCGGCGCCCGCCTCACCGGTGCCGGCTTCGGCGGCTGCGCCGTGGCGCTGGCCCGATCGGGCGCGCTCGACGAAGGGTGGGTGGTTCGCCCGGTCGGCGGGGCGACGCTCGTCGAAGCGTGAACGACGACACACAGGGCCGCGGATAAGGTCGGGCCGGCATGGAGGCGGGCTACCCGATCGTCGACATCGACATCGACGGCGGCGACCACGAACGGCTGGACGGTGGCGCCCTGGTCATCGCGCGACGCGACGGTGTGCCTGTCGGCTCGCGCCTGTTCCACCCGGCGCCGCCTGACCGCCGCCCGCTCATCGAGCAGCTCGACCGGCGCGAAGACGACCCTCCTGGACCCGCGCCTCGATCGACGTCGATCACCGTCGCCGTGTGCACAAAGGACCGTCCCGTCCTGCTCGATCGATGCCTCGCGTCCATCCTCGTTGCCATCGACGTCGCCGGTGACGAGGCCGAAGCAGATGTGCTCGTCGTCGACAACGCCTCGTCGGACGACGGCACGCGCCTCACGGCCGCCGCCCGCGGTGCACGCGTCGTACGCGAAGAGGTGCCCGGTCTGGACGTCGCCCGCAACCGTGCCGTCGCCGACAGCACGGGTGACCTCGTGGCCTTCGTCGACGACGACGTCATCGTCGACCCCTTCTGGTTGCGCACCCTCGTCCGGGCGTTCGCCGTCGCGCCGGCGATGCCTGCGGTCTCGGGTCATGTGCTGGCCATGAAGCTCGACACCCCGGCGCGCATCGACTTCGAGCGCACGACCGGCTTCGCCCTCGGCTGGACGGCCACGGAGTTCACCGCCGCCACCGGACTCGACATGCCCTTCCGTCCGGGCATGGGCGTGGGATGCAACATGGCGTTCCGCCGTAGCGCCCTGGTCGAGGTGGGCCCGTTCGACGAGGCCCTCGACACCGGTCGGCCCCTGCCAGGCGGCGGTGACATCGACATGCTGATGCGCATGGTACTGGCGGGCGGGATCCGCTACGAACCCTCGGCCGTCGTCTTCCACGAGCACCGGCAGTCGTGGCGCGAGCTGCGCTACCAGTTCTACACGTGGGGCAAAGGCTGGGGCGCGGTGCTCGACAAGTGGTACCGCGCCTTCCCCGCCATGCGCCCGCGCATCCGGGGCGTGACCCGTTGGACCGTCCGTGGCTACGTCGCCGACGTCGTGCGCGGCCCGGACCGCACCGGCCGGTACCGCCGCTGGCACGGCATCCTCATCGGCATCGGCTTCGTGACCGGCTGGCTGGGCTCCTACCAGCGCTCGGTACGGCGGGTTGAGGTCCGCCGGCGGGCGGCCGCGGTGCGGCTATCGCGGACGGCGGACGAACGCGCCGGCGCGGCGCACGAGGCCCCGCCGGAGCCGGTGCAGTAGCAGGGCGCCCACGACAGCCACGCCGTAAGGACCGTGACGGATGCCGTAGCGCGTCACCCAGTCCTCGTACTCGCGGTGCTGCCGGACCTGCTGCATCGGATCGCTGAGCTGCGATCCGTAGACCGAGTCCGAGCGCACCGTGTAGGTCGTCAGCGGCTCGGCCCCCACGACCACCGCGCCGAGGAGGCTGACGGCGACGAACGTGCGCTGGTCCTCGTGCATGTTCGGTCCTGCCGGCACACCGCCGGCCCGGCGCAGGGCGTCGACGCGGTACATCACGTCCGACGGTGGCGGCGTGCGGACCACGCCGCGCACCATGAGCCGGGCGAAGCGGCCCCGCCGGCACCAGCCCGGCGCGCCCCGCCAGACGGCGACGAGCTCGGGCGGCTGCTGCTGGTCGATGTCCTGGTGCCACGACGCGCCGCACACCATGACCGGTCGTGACGAGTGCGCCATCATCGCTTGCTGGCGGGCCAGCTTCGTCGGTGACCACACGTCGTCGGCATCGAGGAAGCACAGATGCGACGCCCGGGCCGCCGCCACGGCGAGGTTCCGGCTGGCCGGGAGCCCGGCCTTGCCACCGCCGGGATGGCGCAGGACGCGCACGCGACAGAGATCTGCCGCCGCGGCGTCAGCGATCGCCGGCGAGCCGTCGGTGGAGCCGTCGTCGACGAGGAGCAGCTCCCAATCCGTCATCGTCTGCTGGCGAATCGTGTCGATGGCGGACGCCAGGAACCGCTCCTCGTTGTGGAACGCGATCACCACCGTCACCGCCGGCCGAGCGGCGGTGGCGCCGCAACCGCCGTCCGCCTCGTTCATCGATGGCAAAGTATCAGTAGCGTCTTGGCTGTGGCGGCGAGCTCGATGACGATCGTGATCCCTTCGGGCCGCGGCCGCGGGGCCTTGCTGGCCCTGCTCGACTCGGTCACCACTGCTGTCGACGAGCTGCCGCACGGCCCGCCGGCGGGCCTCGACGTGGTGGTCGCCGGTGCCATCGACGCCGCCACGAAGGAGATGATCGACGCTCGCGCCGGAAGCCGATTCACCGTCGCCATCGTCACCGTCGACGGCGGCCCGCTGGCGGCGCGCAACGCCGGCATCGTCGGCGCCACCGGTGACCTCGTGTGGCTCGTCGACGACCGGACCACCGTCACCGCGGCGGCACTGGCACGGCACTGGTGTCACGATCGCAGTGGGGGCGAGGTGCTCATGGGCCCGTGCTCGCTTCCGTCGGGCGACCCTCGCGCCATGGACGCCGCGTGGTGGTACGAGCTGCGCGACCGCCGCCTCGCCGACGACGGCGGCGTCGCCGACCCGCGCGACTGCACCTTCTCCAACGTCTCCGCACCGTCGGCCCTGCTGCGTCGCTTCCCGTTCGACGAGCACTACCGCACCGAGTGCGTCGCCGACGTGGAAGCCGGGGTGCGCCTCCTCGACGATGCCGACATCGCCTTCGATCTGGCCGCCGCAGTACAGACCGACGGCGGCCTGCTGACGCCCGACAGCGCGCTGGTCGAAGACATCGGTGCCGATCGACTGCGGTTGTTGCGCACTCATCCCGATAGGTACGTCCAGGCCCTGGACCATTCGCCGGGCCTCGTCGAGCGCTCGCTGCGCCGAAGCCTGGAGCTGGGTTCGGGCCGACTGGCGGGCTGGGGCCTCCGAACAGGGGGGCGGGCGCTCGCCGGCCATGTCGCGCCGCACGGCGGATCCCGCCAACGGCTGGTGCGCTACTACGCCGACCTGGCCTCCACGTACGGCGGCATGGTGGCGGCCGCCGACGACGCCGAAGCCGCTGCCGTCCTGCGCCGCTCGATGCGAGTGTCGCTGGCCTCGGCCATCATCCAGCGGGGACGGCTGGCGCGATGGTGGGAAGCCAAGGTCGCCGATCGTGCTCGCGCCTCGACGCTGCCGCTGCGGATCCATCACGTGCACGGGCCGCGCCCGATCCGCCGGGACGCACGTGACCTCCTGGCCGTCACGACGGTGCGCAACGGCGCCTTCTACATCCCGTGCTTCCTGGAGCACCATCGCCGGCTCGGCATCCGCCACTTCCTCGTGCTCGACAACGGCTCGACCGACGGCACCATCGAGCTCCTCCGCGAGCAGCCGGACGTCACGCTGTACCGCACGGCCGTGCCCTACCGCACCTACGAGAACTTGATGAAGCGGTACATGGTGCGCAAACACTCGAAGGACAAGTGGAACGTCTTCGTCGACATCGACGAGCTGTTCGACTACCCGGCGTCGGACCGACTCGCGCTCCCCGACCTGCTCGCGTACCTGGAGCACCACGGGTACACGGCGCTCGTGGTGCAGATGCTGGACATGTTCTCGGCGGAACCGCTGGCCCAGTCCCCCGCCAAGACCGACGACCTCCAGTCGACGTTCCCGTACTTCGACGTCTCGGACATCTCGAAGCGACCATACGAGTTCGACGACCGGCCGGGATCGACGCTCGAGTCCCACCACGGGGGGATCCGCCGCACGGTCTTCGGCTCCGAGAACGGGCTCACCAAGGTCCCGCTGATCTTCCTCGACGACGAGATCGAGACGTTCGTGGGCTGGCACCACGTCCGCAAGGCCCACTTCGCCGACGTCACCGCGGTGTTGCTCCACTACCCGTTCAACCGCAGCTTCTACGAGAAGGCGGAAGAGGCGGCGCGCTCCGGTCGCTACGGCCTTGGCGCGTCCCACGAGTACCGGGCCTACTGGTCGGTGCTCGCCGACCATCCCGACCTGTCGCTGCACCGACCCACCGCGCAGACGTTCGTCGACGTCGACCAGCTCGTGCAGCTCGGCTTCCTGCGCGTGTCGAAGCCGTACCTCGACTGGGTCGCTGCCCACCCGTCGAGCGCCGCGAGAACCGGACCCGCCCTTCCCTGATGCGCGCCACCACCGACTCGATCGCGATCATCGTCGCCGCCCGGGACGCTGCCTCGACCATCGATGCCACCCTGCGCAGCGTCGCCCGCCAGATCTCGCCGAGCTGGACCGTGACCGTCGTCGACGACGGCTCTCGCGACGAGACCGCCGCCATCGTCACGGGCTGGGCCGAGCGCGATCCTCGCATCCGGATCGTGAGCCAGGGTCCGGCGGGCGTCAGCGCGGCGCGCAACCTCGCCCTGCGCGAGACCAGCGCACGTTGGGTCCTGTTCCTCGACGCCGACGACCGCATCGGTGAGGGCTACGTCGAACAGGCGCTGGGGGTCCTGCACGGTTCGGCCGCGCTGGACGGCGTCTGCTGCGGGTGGGAGTACCAATCGTCGACCGGCACTCGCCAGCCGATGCCCGAGCTGCAGCCGGAGGACCTGGCCGAGCTGTTCCTGATCTCGGCGCGCCGGTGCCCGTTCCCCATCCACGCCTGTGTGGTGGATCGAGCCCTCGTCCTCGCCGCGGGCGGCTTCGACGAGACACTCACCGTCGGCGAGGACTGGGACCTGTGGCAGCGCCTGGCGCGCCAGGGTCTGCGCCTCGCGGCCCTGCCGGGTGTGGACGCTACCTATGTGCTCCGGGCCGGCTCCGCCAGCCGCCGGGACTTCACCCGCGTGCATCGCGACATCGCCACGGTCATCCGTCGGGGGCACGCCGCCGACGATCGCGTCGCCGCGCCGCTGCCCGCATGGGCCGCCGGCGCGCCGACGGCTGGTCTGGTGCCCGCGTTGCGCGAGTACCTGTGGTGGACCCTGGCACTGGCCGTCGCCGGCGACACCGACGGCGTGCGCTCGCTGCTGGCCGAGGCCGAGCGCATGCCCCGCCAGGTGCTGGCGCCGTACGCCGTCGCCTCCACGCTCTTCTACACGGTGCCCCTGAGCGTCGGCTACGTGGTCGACGAATGGGAGCTGGCGTGGCCCGTCGTGGGTGACCGGCTGGACGCTGCCGTGACGGCGCTCGTCGAGTGGCTAGGCGCCCCGTCCAGCGGCCGCGCCATTCTCCGGCCGCTCGAACAGCTCGTCGCCACGACCCGCCGGGCGGCGCCGGCGATGCCGATCGGGCGCACGCTGGCCATGACCATCGACCTCGCCGATCCTGTCGTCGACGTGGCCGTGGACGACGACGTCGAACAGCTCGTCGTGCACGTGGTGAACGGGCGGGACCCGATCGGGGTCGCCGTCGTCGCCGCCCTCGGCGCCACCGTGCCCAGCGCGGCGATCATCGCCGCCATCCGGCACCAGCTCGGCGGGCGGCTGGCACGGGCAACGCTCCGTCGTCCATGGCGCAGCCGCGGGGCGGCGGCGCCCGCTGTGCACCCCACCGTCGCCCGGGGCGCGCTCCGGCTGCTCCTCGACCTGCCCGTGCCGCAGGGACCCCAACGCGCGGCGATGATGCGGTCGTTCGGTCGCGCCGCCGTCCGGGGCGCCCGACCCGATCCGCCCGCCGAGCAGTCCGGCACCGGCCCGGTCGAGTCCCCGTTCTCGGCCGACGAGACGTACTGGGAATCGCTGTTCACCACCCCGGATCCTTGGGGCTACACGAACAACTACGAGCAGGTGAAGTACGACCAGACGCTGAGCCTCATCGAGGGCCGCGCCGTCGGACGTGCCCTGGAGCTGGCCTGCGCCGAAGGGCACTTCACCGTCCAACTGGCGCCGCACGTCGACCACCTGCTGGCCACCGACATCTCGACCACCGCGCTGGCCCGGGCGGCCGAGCGGTGCGCCGCCTGCTCGAACGTCGACTACGAGCAGATGGACCTCCGCACGGCGGTGCTCCCGGGCGATCTCGACCTCGTGCTGTGCAGTGAGGTGCTGTACTACCTCGAGCGCGACGACGTGATCGATCTCGCCCAGCGCATCCGGGACGCGCTGCGTCCCGGCGGCGTCTTCGTCACCGCCCACGCGCTGGTGCTCACCGATGAACCGGACAAGACCGGCTTCGACTGGGGCCACCCGTACGGCGCCACCGGCATCGGCGAGATCATGGGCGCGACCGACGGCTTGCAGCTCCGGCGCGAGCTGCGCAGCGACCTCTATCGCATCCAGCTGTTCGAACGGGTGCCCGAGGGTGCGCCAGACGTCGCGCCGGACACCGTGCCCGTGCCGCATGCCGATCCCCTCGAGCTCGAGATCTCGCGCATGGTCGTGTGGGGTGGCCTGCAGGCCGACCGCGCCGCTGTCTGGCGCGACGAGCTCACCGATCGCCTCCCGATCCTGATGTACCACAGCGTGGCCGAGTCAGGTGCGCCTTCGCTCGAGCCGTACCGGGTCAGCCCGGATGCGTTCGAAGCGCAGCTCGAGCACCTGCGGCGCCACGCGTACTACGGCATGACCGTCGGCGAGTGGGCGTACTACCTCGATCGCCATCGCGTGCCGCCCGGCCGCGCCGTCGTGCTCACGTTCGACGACGGCTACCACGACTTCTACGAGCACGCCTGGCCCCTGCTGCAGGCGTACAAGTTCCCGGCCACGGTGTTCGTCGTCGTCGACAAGGTCGGCACCACGTCGGACTGGGATGACGAGCTCGGCGAGCCGCTGCCGCTCCTCGACTGGCCCACGATCCGCAAGTTGCAGGAGGACGGCATCGAGTTCGGATCCCACACCGGCGACCACCGGTCGCTCACGACGCTGGCGCCGGGCGAGGCGGTCAGGCGCGAGCGCGCCGCTCGCCACCGGCTCGAGGAGGAGCTGGGGCGGCCGGTCACCACCATCGCCTACCCGTCCGGTGCGGTCGACGAGGTCGCCCGGCAGGCCATGCGCGCCGCCGGCCACCGGATCGGGCTCGAGACGGCGGCCGGCTACGCCACGGTGTGGGACGACCCCATGGCGGTGCCCCGCATCGAAGTCGCGAACGGCGACACCCTCGCCTCGTTCGTGACCAAGCTCGGCCAGACCAGCCGCCGCAACCCCCTGCGCCAGCGCCTCCGCCAGGTCAGATCGACCGCTGGTCGCGTGCGCCGCCGCTGACGATCAGGTGTCACCCATGGGGCCGTCGAGGCGTTCGGTCTGCCACTGGTCGCCCAGCTTCAACAGGCGCGTCGGGCGGCCGGCGTCGTCGCCGTCGATCGAGAACGTCAGCACGCTGTCGTCGTATTGCATCGTCTCGTAGGCGGTGCCCAGCCAGATCCCGACGACGTACTCCCCGGGCGTGAGGATGGGTGGGAGCGGGCAGCGGAAGCGGTGACGGCCCCGCTCGAAGAACGGCGCCGGGCCATGGTCGCTGAGCGCCTCGTTCAACAGGTTGACGCCGCTCTTGGTACCGACCAGCGCCGACGCGTCGAGGCCGGCCAGCGGTTCGTTCACCACGACGTCGAGCTGGACCCAGGCCTTCGCCCACGTGTTGAGGACGACCTGCGGCTGGCCCTGCTCGTCGACGACGGCGACGGCGGTGATCTGGGCGGGTGCGGTGGCGTCGGCCGCCAGCGAGGCGATGTTGGCTGCGCCCGCCGCCGCCCGCGTGTACTCGGCGATCACGTCGGCCGCCGACCCCTGCGCCCGGATGGTCCCGTGCTCCAGCCACACCACCTGCGGGCAAAGTCGCGCCATGGCATCCATGTTGTGGCTGACGAACAGCACCGTGCGCCCGCTCTGCTCCACCTCGCTCATCTTCCCGAGGCAGCGGCGCTGGAACTCGGCGTCGCCGACCGCCAGCACCTCGTCGACGACGAGGATGTCCGCCTCCAGGTGGGCGGCGATGGCGAAGCCCAGACGGAGGTACATGCCCGACGAGTAGCGCTTCACGGGCGTGTCCATGAAGTCGCCGAGCCCGGCGAACTCGATGATCTCGTCGAGCCGGCGGGTCACGTCGTGGCGGGACATGCCGAGGATGGCGCCGTTGAGGTAGGTGTTCTCGAGCCCGGTGAGCTCGCCGTGGAAGCCGGTCCCGACCTCGAGGAGCGAGCCGATGCGCCCGCGGGTCCGGCACCGACCCTCGGTCGGCGTCGTGATGTTGCTGACGACCTTGAGGAGCGTGCTCTTGCCGGCGCCGTTGGCCCCAATGATCCCGATGGCCTCGCCCTCGTCCACGGTGAACGAGACGTCGCGCAGCGACCAGAGCTCACGGCGGGGAGCGCGGGAGCGGCCCCGAACGCGTCCGACGAGCCGGTCGACGGTCTCGCGCAGGTCCGTGCCCGACCCATGGTGCTCGCCCAGGCGGTAGCGCTTCCCGACGCCCGCCAGCTCGACGGCCGGCTCACCCATCAGATGATGTCCACGAACTGCCGCTCGTTGGCACGGAAGTAGTACAGCCCGGCCACGAGCCCGACGACGGCGGTCGCCGCCGACAGCGCGATCAGCCCGACGGCGGGGGCCGCCGTCCCGGCCAGGCCCCATCGCATCAGGCCCAGAGCGCCGGCGACGGGATTCAGGTACTGCACCGTGTACCAGGGATCGGGCACCAGCTCCGGGGGGTACCCGACCGGGCTGACGAACAGGAACAGCTGGAGACCGAATCCCACCACGACGGACACGTCGCGGTACTTCACGATCAGCGCGCTGAGGATCAGCACCGGTCCCGCCGTCGCTACGCCGAGCAGCACCACCCCCGCCGGCAGACCGACGACGAGGCCGACCGGCGACACACCACCACCCCAGATCGTGGTGATGACGATGGCCAGCACCGCACCGACGGCCAGATCGATCACGGGCGGCAGGATGGCGGCGACGGGCAGCGCCAGCCGCGGCAGCGACACCTTCTTGAGGAGCTCGGCGTTCCAGAGGAGGCTGTTGGTGCCGGCGGTGAGCGCGCTCGAGAAGTACGTCCACGCGATGAACCCCACGAGCGCGAAGGCGAAGTACGAGTCGGTGCCCACGTCGACGTCGGCGAGGCCGTGGAACAGCACGGTGAACGCCAGTGCGCCCACGAGCGGCTGGAGCACCGCCCACGCCGCACCGAGGAAGGCCTGCTTGTAGCGCACCTTCACATCGCGCAGGGCGAAGAAGTAGATGAGCTCGCGGTGTACCCACAGCTGGGCGAGCTGGAGCCGCGGCCAGCGCCCGCTCGGTGCCGCGTTCTCGACCCAGACCCGGTCGGGGGATCTGGTGACCACGCTAGGCCTGCCGTCGGCGGGCGGGCGCGCCGGCCGCCGTGGCCGCCACGATCACGTCGCTGGCCAGGCGCTGCACTGCGTCGCTCGACGCCTGCGCCGTCAGGTGGTGGTGGAACCGCCGGTAGCCGGCATCGGTCAGCCGCGACCGCAGACCGGGTTGGGTGGCCACGGCGATGCACGCGGCCGCGAAGGCCGCCGGATCGTCGGCCACCAGCAGGTCGCGATCGGCCACGAGCCCGAGCCCTTCGAATGCGAACGAGGTCGACACCAGCGGCACACGGCGGGCCAGCGCCTCGATCGCCTTGAGGCGGGTCCCGCCTCCCGAGTGCAGCGGCGTGACCGCCACCGTCGCCCGCGCGTAGTAGGGCCCGACGTCCTCGACGTACCCGTGGCGACGGACACCCGGCGCGTCGGTGCCGCCGATGGCCATGCGGGGATCGTTGCCGATGACGTCGAAGGCGAAGTCCGGCACCTCGCGGCGCACGAGCGGCAGGACCCGCTCGGCGATCCACTGCACGGCGAGCCGGTTCGGCTCGTACGTGAGCGGCCCGACGAAGAGCATCGACGGTGCCTTCTCGCCGCCGGCGGGGGGCGGCTCGACGGCCGGAACGGGGTAGCCGTTCGGCACGACAGCGGCGTTGGGCACGTCGAGGTAGCGCTGGTCGTACGCGCTGCAGACCACCACGCGATCCACCTCGGCGGCGATGTCGCGCTGCAAGCGCCGCCAGCGGCGGGCCTGGACAGCGTCGACCAGGTTCCGCGGCGCCGTCACCAAGCGGCCCGACTGCAGGCGGCGATCGCCCATCTCGCTGAGTAGGAGGCGGTCGTTGAGATCGTCGAGGTCGACGATCCTGGGGCCGGGGATGACGGAGCGGGTGAGCACGTGGACCCGGGCCCGGCTGCACCACACCAGATCCCACGGCATCCAGCTCTGGCCGTGGATCGTGGTGAGCTCGTCGTGCAAGGCGCGTTCGCGGCGGTACCGGATGCTCGGCGGCCACTCGCCGAAGGCCCCGGCCACCTTCCTCCATCGGCGCCATTCGTCGGCCCGCACGACGTTGGCCGTCACGCGGCGATCGGCGGGCGGGCGCACGCCGTCGACGGTGGAGTCGATGAGGCACACGTGCACGGCCCCGACCCGCACCAGCCCGTCGATGATGTTGGCGATCCGGATGCCGTTGCCGTTGTCGATGCCGGGCAGGCGATCGGCAACGACGAGGATGCGGCGTTGGCCCGGACGGGCACGGGGGCGCGGATGATGGTCGACCCTCAGTGAAGAATCCGCCACGACACGGAAGTTTATGCCTGAATTGGTCCGGTGAGGGCCGCTGACCATGCCGCCGTCCAGACGGCCCCCGGCCGATCGCCGGTGCGCCACCCGCGCGTCGGCCTCTACAGCGACTCGGCGATCATCGGCGGCGCCGAACGCTCGCTGCTCCACCTGCTCGCCGCCTACGCCGGTCCGGCCACGCTGGTCGTGTGCAGCCCGGCGCCCGAGCTGCTGGCCGCGGCGGCGGTGGCGGCCCCGGAGGTCGAGGTCCACCTCGTGCCGCCGGCCTCGTCGTGGCTCGCCACCGTGCGTCATCACCGCTCGGCGTTCCGCTCCCTCGACCTCGACCTGCTGCAGGTCACGCTGGCCAACCCCTTCGCCTCCCGACCGGCCCTCCTCGCCGGCATCTCGTTGCGAGTCCCGACGGTGGCCGTGGAGCAGCTCGTCCTCCCCGCCCGCAGGCGTCGGGGGCGGGCGATGAAGCGACTGACGGCCCGTGCCCTCGCCGCCAGCGTGAGTGTCGGGGCGAGGTCGGCCGACGACCTCGGGACGTACTTCGGCATCCCTCGTACGGCGGTCACCGTGATCCACAACGGCGTGCCCGACGACACGGTGACGCCGATCGAGGTCGGGCCCCGGCCGACGGTCGGGTGCGCGGCGCGCCTGGAAGACCAGAAGCGCCTGGACCTCCTGCTCGCGGCGATCGCGTCGCTGCCGGGTGTCCGCGTCATGCTGGTGGGCGACGGCTCCTGTCGCGACGATCTGGGCCGCCAGGCCGAGGCGTTGGGGATCGCCGATCGGGTCGAGTTCGTCGGGTGGGTGGACGACGCCCGGCCGTACGTCGCCGGGCTGGACGCCTTCGTCCTGCCCTCGCGCGAGGAGTCCTTCCCGCTCACGATCGTGGAGGCAATGTTGGCGGGCACGCCCGTCGTGGCCACGGACGTCGGCAGCGTGAGCGAGGCGGTGATCGACGGGCAGACCGGGCTCCTCGTCCCACCCGGAGACGTGCCCGCCCTCACCCACGCCATCGACCGCGTCGTGAGCGAGCCCGGCCTCGGCGCGCAGCTGGCGGGCCGCGCCCGCACCCTCGCCGAAGAGCGCTTCACGGCGGCGGCGATGGCCCAGGCCTACGACCGGCTCTGGCAGGAGATCCTCGTCCGGCGGCGTTCCCGCTAGCGCGGGCGGCGGCGCAGCGAGGCCTTGCGCAGGGCCAGCGGCTCCCAGCCGCCATCCGACGCGTTCAGGTTCGTGCCCGGCGGCACCAGCTCGTCGATGCGGTCGAGGATCTCCGTGTCGAGCCGCACCTCGTCGGCACCGAGCAACGTCTCGAGCTGCTCCATGGTGCGGGGCCCGATGATGGCGGACGTCACGCCCGGATGCTCCAGGGTGAACGCCAGTGCCATCTGGGCCATGGACAGGCCGGCCTTGTCGGCCAGCGGCACCAGCTCCTCCACCACGTCCAGCTTGCGCTGGTTGCCGGGTAGCGCCGGATCGAAGCGCACCGGGAGGCGCTTGGCCCGGCCCTGCGTCATGTCGACACCGGTCTCCCGGCGGTAGCGACCGGTCAGCCAGCCGGCCGACAACGGGCTCCACACGATGCAGCCCATGCCATAGCGCTGTACCGCCGGCAGCACGTCGCGCTCGATGCCGCGGGTGAGGATCGAGTACGGGGGCTGCTCGCACTGGAACCGCTCGCGGCCGCGCCGCTCCGCCACCCACTGGGCCTCCACGATCTCGTCGGCGGGGAACGTCGATGAGCCGAAGGCGCGGATCTTGCCCTGGTGGACGAGGTCGGTGAAGGCGCCGAGGGTCTCGTCGATGTCGGTCGACGGATCGGGGCGGTGGATCTGGTACAGGTCGATCCAGTCGGTGCCGAGGCGGCGCAGGCTGGCCTCGCACGCCTTGATGATGTACCGCCGGCTGGAGCCCGACACGTTGGGGGGCGGCGCACCGGTCCGGGTGGACGGGGCGCCGGTGGCTTCGACCTGGAAGTGGCACTTGGTGGCGAGGATGACGTTGTCCCGCTTGCCGCCGGCCAGCGCCTTGCCGGTGATGACCTCGCTCTCGCCGGCGGAGTAGACGTCGGCGGTGTCGATGAAGTTGATTCCCGCGTCGAGGGCGCGGTGGATGATGCGCACGGCATCGTCGTGATCGGGGTTACCCCAGCTCCCGAACATCATGTTGCCGAGGCAGAGGGGGCTGACGTACATGCCGGTGCGGCCGAGGGTGCGGTAGCGCATGTCCCGGACCGTACTGTGCCGCGGTGATCGTGCTGCATCTGATGCCGGCGCCGGCGTGGGCGACCTGGGAGGCGGGCGGCCACTACGAGCCGGCCTCCCTGGCGACCGAGGGGTTCGTGCACTGCACGGCCGGCGACGACCTCATGCTCGAGGTGGCCAACCGGTTCTACGGCGATGGCGGCGATCTCGTGGCCGTGGCCCTGGACATCGACCGGCTCACGAGCGAGGTCCGCTGGGAGCCGCCTGCCCACCCGGACCGGTCGGCCGCCGAAACCGCGGCCGATGCACCGCTCTTCCCCCACGTCTACGGCCGGCTCGATCGCGACGCCGTGGTCGGCGTGCGCCGGCTGGTGCGCGACGAGGGCGGCCGCTTCGTGCGCTACGCGCCGATGGACTGAGCGAGGCGTTCGAGGGCGGCGGGTGTGCGCACGCCCCACCAGAAGAGGTCCTGGCCGTCCACGAGGCGCACGTCGCCGGCGACCGCTCGGAGCTCGGCCACGTGGCGGGGCCCGAAGGGGTAGGGCTCCGACGGCGCCAGCACGAGATCCGGGTGGCGAGCGGCGGCGGCGGCGAGGGTGGTGACGGGGTAGCGCTCGGGGTCCGGGCCGAAGACGTTGGTGAGGCCGAGGACGGCCAGCACCGAGGAGCCGTACGTGTCGGCGTTCAGCGTCATCCACGGCCGCCGCCAGATCGGCACGAACGCTCGCCGCCCCCGCCCCCGCCCCCACCCCGTTTCGCGCAGCCTGTGCGCTTCGTACCGTTGGGGCGGTACCAAGTGTTCAGGCTGCGCGCTTGGTGACGCGTTTGCGGGCGCGTCGACGGCGGCGGCGAGGGCGCTGAGGCAGGGGGCGACGTCGGCCACGGAGCGCACGGACGTCACGTGCAGCGCCAGCCCGGCGGCGCGCAGCGCGTCGGCGTCCTCGCGGCGGTTCTCCTCGTCGTTGACCACCACGAGATCCGGCGCCAGCGCGGCGATGGCGGCGATGTCGGGGTCCTTCGTGCCCCCCACGGTCGGGAAGCCCGGCTGCTCGCAGAACCGGGTCACCGCCACGGGGGCGATGCCCCACGCGAGGAGCGTCTCGGTGACCGAGGGGACGAGGCTAACGACCCGCACCGGGTGGGGGCGGGGGCGGCGCGGCCGGCGGCGGGAACCCGCCCTGACCGAGCAGCCGGCGCTTCTCGGCCTCGAACTCCTCACGGGTCAGCGTGCCCCGCTGCAGCATCCCTTCGAGCTTCTCCAGCTGCGTGGCGGTGTCGTTGCCGGCGGGTGCCCCCATCGCTCCCGGGTACATGTTCCGCTCGTTCTCGTTCATCTGGTCGTGGATGATGTTCTGGATCTGGTCGGGGTGGCGCACATCGGTGAAGTGCTGCTGGCCGTCCTCCCCGGCCGACTCCACGAGCAGGTCCCCGGCGCCCACGATCCGTTCGAGGATGCCCTGCTTGAAGTTCACGTTGTTGACCCGCTCGAGCGGGATCTGGATGCCGCGCTTGGCCCAGATGCCCGAGCGGTAGATCAGCCGGTCGTTGGTGACGACGAAGTGGGTGAAGCGCCAGGTGGCCAACCGCCATAGCGCCCACACCAGCGTGATCCCGATCAGGATCAAGACGATTGTGGTGAGCGCGCCGCCGATCGTTCCTGCGGCGATGATCAGCACGATGACCAGGCCGAGGAAGGTCAACGCCGGCTCGGCGAAGAACAACCAGTGCGGGTGCACGTCGAGGACGATCTCCTCGTCACGGTTCAGCAGCTCGCGCGGGAACGGCATGAGGGCAGCGTACGACGCCCGCTGAACGCCGGGTGAACCGCTCACTACCCCCAGCCCAGCTCGGTGAGGCGGTCGTCGTCGATCCCGAAGTGATGGGCGACCTCGTGGACGACGGTGATCCCGACCTGGCGCACGACGTCGGCTTCGGTGGCGCAGATGCGGCAGATCGGCAGGCGGAAGATGGTGATGCGGTCGGGCATCGGCAGCCCGTTGTAGGAGACGCCGTACGCCGCCCGATTGGTGAGCGGCACGCCCTGGTACAGCCCGAGCAGGCCGGGGTGGCGCTGGTCCTCCACGAAGACGGCGACGTTGTCCATGTACCGCCCGAGCGCCTCGGGGATCTCGTCCAACGCCTCCGCCACGAGGACCTCGAAGCGCTCCGGTGACACGTCGACCACGCCGGCCACGGTAGGCCGTAGCGTGTCGACGGTGGACGCCGATCGGCTGCTCGAGGGCCTCGACGGCGACCAGCGGGAGGCCGTCACCAGCACGGGCGCGCCGCTTGCCATCCTGGCGCCGGCCGGATCGGGCAAGACGCGGGTGCTCACCCGCCGCATCGCCTACCAGGTGGCGAGCGGTTCGGCCGACGCCGGCCACGTCCTGGCCATCACGTTCACCCGCCGAGCAGCCGGCGAGCTGCTGCGCCGCCTGGGCCCGCTCGGCCTGCGCCAGCAGCCCACCGTCGGCACGTTCCACGGCGTGGCCTGGTCGGTGCTGCGGCGCCGGTGGGCCGATCAAGCCCTCCGCCGCCCGCCCGAGCTCCTGACGCAGCCGGAACGCCTGCTGGCCGATCTCCCCACGCTGGCCCGGCGGGGGCGCCCGCCGACGCCGGCCGACGTCGCCGCCGAGATCACCTGGGCCCGGGCCCGACGCATCCCGCCCGATCGCTACGAGAACGCCGCCTTCCAGGCCGGCCGCCGCCCGAACGGGGGCCCCGCCGCCATCGCCGAGGCGTACCGCGCCTACGAGAAGGCCAAGCGCGACCGGCGCCTCGTCGACTTCGACGACCTCCTCTCCGGCGTGGTCCGGGAGATCGAGCGCGACCCGGCCTTTGCCGAGGTGCAGCGGTGGCGCTTCCGGCATGTGTTCGTGGACGAGATGCAGGATGTGAACCCGCTGCAGCTGTCCCTCCTCGATGCCTGGCGCGGGGGCCGCGCCGACCTGTGCGTGGTGGGCGACCCGAACCAGGCCATCTACGAGTGGAACGGCGCCGACGCCAGCTGGCTGCGCGACATCGCCGTCCATCACCCCGGCGCCACGATCGTGCGGCTGCGGCGCAGCTACCGGTCGAGCCCCGAGATCCTCACCGCCGCCACCGCGGTGCTGGCCACCCTGCCCGGTCCCCCACCCGCCATCGACGCCGTGCGCCCCGAAGCCGCGCCCGTGCGCTCCGCCGGCTTCGACGACGAGCTGGCCGAGGCCGCCGGCGTGGCCGCCATCCTGCGGGCCGAGCACCAGCCCGGCCGCCGGTGGTCGGGGTTCGGCGTGCTGGTGCGCACCCATGCCCAGCTGCCCGTGCTGGAGCGGGCGTTGCGCGACGCCGGCATCCCGACCCGCGCCCGCAACGGGCAGCCGCTCCTCAGCCACGCCGGCGTGCGCGAGGCACTGGCCGATGCGTCGGCGCGGCCCGAGCCCGGCGCGCTGCGGGCGTTCCTCGAGGACCTCGCCGACGACCTGGCCGACGGCGCCCCGCCCGTCCTCGGCTCGTTGGCCGCGCTCGGCCACCAGTTCTGGACCGCCGATCCGGCCGCCAGCGTGGCGTCGTTCCGCGCCTGGCTAGCCATGGGCGGCGGCGCCGGCGACGAGGACGAGCACGGTGGCGACGCCGTGGAGCTGCTCACGTTCCACGCCGCCAAGGGGCTCGAGTGGCCGGTCGTGGTCGTGGCCGGCGTCGAGAAGGGTCTGGTGCCCCACGCCGGCGCCACGTCGGCGGCGGCGCGGGCCGAGGAGCTGCGCCTCCTGCATGTCGCCCTGACCCGGGCCGAGCACGGCCTGTACCTCACCTGGGCCCGCCGGCGCGGTGGCACCGCGCGGGGGCCGTCCCCGCTGCTCGAGTTGCTGGCCACGGACACGGAGCGACCGGTCCCGCCGCCCGCCGACCTGGCCACCCGCCGGGCCCGCCGCCCCGATCCCCGGCTCGCCGCCCTGCGCACGTGGCGCCACGCCGCCGCCGTCGCCGCCGGGCTGCCCGAGGCGATGGTCTGCACCGACAAGGCGCTGGCCGCCGTCGCCCGGGCCGCACCGGCATCGATCGACGAGCTGGCGGCCCTCCCCGAGATCGGGCCGATCGCCGCCCGCCGCCTGGGCCCCCGCCTCCTCGCCGCCCTCGCCAACGCCGCCAGCTGACCCCGCCGCTGACCCGCCCTCCCCCTTCCAGTGCACAGCGCGGAAGGGCGCGACTGCCGGGGCGGGAGCTGGGGTGGTGCTGGGCGGCCACGGCCGGCGCGGGCGAAGTCTGTGCGCGTATCAGTCGATGTCGATGACGACCGGCGCGTGGTCCGAGGGCTGCTGGCCCTTGCGGGCGTTGCGGTCGATGACCGCCCAGCTGATGCCGCGACGCCAGCGGTGCCGACGCCAGGACCAGGTCGATCCGCATGCCCCGACCCTGGTGGAAGTCACCGGCGCGGTAGTCCCACCACGAGTAGACCCTCTCGGCCTTCCCCGGATCCCACACCGTGCGGAACGCGTCGCGCAGACCCCAGGCTTCCAGCTCGCCGAGGGCCTCCCGCTCGGGCGGGCTCACGTGCGTGGCGCCCTCGAACTTGGCCGGGTCGTACACGTCGATGTCGGTCGGTGCGATGTTGAAGTCGCCGCAGATGGCGACGTCCTGATCGGGCGTGCACGTGGCGGCGAGATGAGCTCGCAGCCGGGCCAGCCACGCCAGCTTGTACTGGTAGTGGTCCTGGTCGAGGGCACGACCGTTGGGCACGTACACCGACATCGTCCGCACGCCGCCACACGTGGCCGAGATCAGTCGGGCGTCCACGTCCGGCGCGCCGCCGTCGGCGAAGTCGGCGACCACCTCGTCGAGCCCCACTCGGGACAGGATGGCCACGCCGTTCCACTGGCCCTGGCCGTGATGGGCGGTCTCGTAGCCGAGCGCACCGAAGGCAAGGGCGGGGAAGCCGCTGTCGCTCACCTTCGTCTCCTGCAGGCAGGCCACATCGGGCTGGACCTCGGCCAGCCACGCCTCCACCCGCGGGAGGCGGACCTTGAGCGAGTTCACGTTCCAGGTGGCGAGGCGCATCAGCTCATCCTGCAGCGGCCGACGGTGCCTTGCGGGCGCGCTTGGCCGCCTTCTTCGCCGGCGGCACCGGCTCGGCTGCCGCCGACTCGGCCGGCGCGGGCTGCGACGCCGCGGTCTTGCGCGTGCGCTTGGTCGCCTTCTTGGCCGCCTTGGCCGGTGCCGCCACCTCGGGGACCGGCGCCGGCTCCGGCGCGACCGCCGCCTTGCGCGTGCGCGTGGCTGCCTTCTTGACCGGCGCCACCGGCTCGGGTGCGGCGACCACCGGCTCAGCGACGACCGGCTCGGCCCCCGCCGCCGCCTTGCGGGTGCGCTTCGCCGCCTTCTTCACCGGCGGCGCCGGCTCGGGCGCCACCTTCTCCGGCGCGACCGCCACGACCGGCTCCGGCGCGGGCTCGACCGGGGCCGCCGCCTTGCGCGTGCGCTTCGCCGCCGCCTTCTTGGCCGGCTCGGCCTTTCTGGCCGCCGCCTTCTTCCGCGGCGCCGATTCGGTCGCCAGCGCCGCGATGTCCACGACTGGCACAGTGGCGGCCGACGGTGGCGCGAACTCGGGTTTGGCCAGATCGATGCCGCGGCGGGGCGGGTTGAAGCTGACGACCACGAACGTGGCCGACTCGCCCATCGCCAGCACCTCTCGGGCGCTGCGGGGCGCGGGGTCGCCCAGGTAGCGCAGCGGCACGTACCCCCGCACGCCGTCGATGTTCACGTAGGCGCCGTGGGAGGAGTACGACTCGGTCGTCGCCTCCACGGTGGAACCGATGGGGTGATGCTCCACGAAGCCGAGGAACGGCAGCAGCTCGTTGATGGGCGCGTGGCGGACACCCGAGGGAACGGCGACACCGGGCGCCGGACCCGACGCCACGACATCGCCATCGGCCTTCTTGCGACCGCGGCCCCGGCCACCGGGAGGCGGCGCCTTGGGGACGGGCATCGGCTCGGAGGCGAGCTTGCTCGGGCGGCCATGGGTGCGCGAGGCGACCGAGGCCCGGGGCCGACCCGCATCGCGCACCGCCCGCCGGCTGATCGGACCCCGCACCGGTGCCCGCGGAACGAACACCCAGCCCACGTGGGGTACGGGCTTGCCCCCCACCAGGCGACCCTCGTCGAACAGCCACGGGTACTCGCCGTGGAACTCCTGGAACGAGTCGTTCGAGAGGATCGAGGCGCCCGCCTTGTTGGCGATGGTCAGCACGAACGCGTCGCCCCGGCCGATGGCGCCCGCCGGCGGCGACACCAGCTCGTTGTTCTCGACGGCGGCGTCGAACTCGGGAACCTCGCGGGAATCGATGCGGTGACCGAAGGTGGCGTCGACGACCACGGTGATGAGGTCGTCGGGATGATCCTCGATGTAGGCCATCACGGCCTCGTTGAGCTGCTTGAGACTCGGCATCGCCCGACCTTCGGTGGCGATGTTGGAACCGTCGACGACGACGTGCTTCGGCATACGTCCGGACAGTCAACCACCCGGACGCCGGCCGCTCCCGCATGGGTGGCGGGCCCTACCCTGGCCTGATGCCCCTGGAGGTGAACCGGCCCGAGGTCATGGCCGACATCACGGCTGTGTTCGAGCGCTACGAGGCGGCGCTCGTGGCCAACGACGTCGACACCCTGGACGAGCTGTTCTGGGACAGCCCTGAAATCGTCCGCTTCGGGCTGGCCGAGCGCCAGACCCGTATGCAGCTCGGGGCCTGCGCAGCGATCACGCGTACGCCGAGCTGAAGCGCGGTCTCCTCCTCGGCGAGTTCCCCATCAACGTGCGCCTCGGAGAGGAGCGCCTGGCCGCGCTGATCGGCGTGTCCCGCACGCCGATCCGCGAAGCGATGATGCGACTGCACGCCGAGGGGCTGGTGCGGCGGGCCACCGACGGCGGCATGCGGCTCATCCCGGCGTTCAGCGTGACCGAGAACATCGCATTGGCCCTCGACCTCCACGGCCTCCGCCTCGACCGCCGCCAGCTCCGCCGCGACATCGTGGAAGCCTCGGCCCGCTACGGCCTGACCGTCCATCCCGACGCCATCGTGCGCCGGTTGTCCATCGGCGAGCGCCAGCGGGTCGAGATCCTCAAGGTGCTCATGGCGGGCGCTCGGCTCGTGATCCTCGACGAGCCGACGAGCGTGCTCGCGCCCCAGGAGGTCGACGCCCTCTTCGCCGCCATCGACGACCTGCGCTCCCAAGGGTTCTCCGTCGTCATCATCACCCACAAGCTCAACGAGGCTCGCGCCATCGCCGACCGTGTCACGGTGCTGCGGGGCGGCAAGCTGATCGTCGGCGGCGTCGAGCCCGCTTCCCTCACCGATGCCGAGCTGGTGGCGGCGATGGTGGGCCGCACCGTCGCACCGCTGGCGGCCGAGCGAGTGCCGCCACGCGAGGGCGAGGCACCCGCACTCGAGTTGCGGGGCATCAGCGTGAAGGGTCACGGCAACAGCATGAAGCTGACGGACATCGAGCTGACCGTCGGCGCCGGTGAGCTGGTGGGCATCGCCGGTGTGTCCGGCAACGGCCAGCGCGAGCTCTACGAGGTCGCCCTCGGCTTGGTGGCGCCGTCGGCGGGCTCCGTCGCCATCCACGGTCACATGCTCGGGCGCAACGCGGTCATCGAGGCCATCGAGCTGGGCGCCGTCGGCGTCCCCGAGGACCCGATCTCCGACGCCGTCGTGCCTGGGCTCGTCGTGGCCGAGCACGTCGCCCTGGCCGATCTCCCCGCCTTTCGCAAGGGCCGCGGCATCGACTGGCGCCGGGTGCGGACCCGGCTGACCGAGCTGGACGAGCACACCCAGCTCCGGGTCGCGGCGGCGCACCGAACCATGGCCACGCTCTCGGGCGGCAACATCCAGCGCGTCATGCGCCAACCCGGTCGACGCCTACCGCAGCATGTGGGAGAGCCTCACCACCGACAACTCCCTGACCGGCATCCTCGTCAAGAGCTCGCCGCTCATCTTCGCCGCTCTCGCGGTCACCGTGCCTGCTCGCGCCGGCCTGGTGAACGGTGAGGGCCAGCTGCTCCTCGGCGCCATCGACTACCTCGACGCGCAGCGAGCGCGTGGCCGTCTGGCCGACGAGCTGGTGGCCTGCTTCGACGACGTCGACGTCCTGGCCATGCCCACCGTGCCCGTGGTGGCGCCGCCGGTGACCGACTTCGCCGCCTACCTCATGGTGCTGGCCCGCAACGCCATCCGTGGAGCCTGGTCGGGTTCCCGGCGCTGTCGTTGCCGTGCGGGCCGGCCGGGGTCCTGCCGGTCGGCCTCCAGCTCGTCGCCCCACCGGGGCGGGAGGACGTGCTCGTGGCCGTGGGCAAGAGCGCCGAGGCGGCTCTCGCCTAGCGTGGTCGCCCGTGATCAAAGCGGTGCTCTGGGACTTCGGCGGCGTCATCCTCACCAGCCCGTTCGAGGCGTTCGCCGAACACGAACGTCAGGCCGGCCTACCGGAGGGGTTCATCCGCGGCGTCAACGCCACGAACCCCCACACCAACGCGTGGGCTCAGCTCGAGCGCCAGGAGATCACCATCGAGGACTTCAACCTCGCCTTCGAGGCCGAGGCCATGGCCCTCGGCGGCACGGTCTCGGGGGCCCAGGTCCTGGAGCTGCTGGCCGGCGACATCCGCCCGGAGATGGTGTCGGCCCTGCACCGGATCAGGGACGCCGGCTTCGCCCAGGCGTGCCTCACCAACAACGTGGCCACCGGCGTCTCCCGACCCGAGACGGAGGAGATCATGAGCATCTTCGACGTCGTCATCGAGTCGAGCAAGCTCGGCATCCGCAAGCCCGAGCCCCGCTTCTACGAGCTGGCGTGCGAGGCGCTGGAGGTCGACGCGTCCGAGTGCGTGTTCCTGGACGATCTCGGCATCAACCTGAAGCCGGCGCGGGCCATGGGCATGACCACGATCAAGGTGGACACGCCCGCTCAGTCGCTCGGCGAGCTGGAAGTGGTGCTGGGCCTGGAGCTGCGCTGAGGCGCTGAAGGCACTGGCGCGAGGCGATCCACTTCGAAGCCGCTCACGGCCACCTCGGCCGCCGCGCCGGGCACGGGATCGGCACCGATCAGCGCGTCGACGAGCTCCTCGATGTTCGGGCGAGCGCTCGCCATGGCCCGGGTTCCATCGCTCCAACTCCCCATCTTCCCGCTCGGCAGCGTACCGCTCACGGGCCGCGTTCATGATCGCGTGCGCATTCCATACACGAGAACAACTTCCGCAAACGGGTTGCGGATTGAGGCGAACATACGTACGCTCATTGCATGGAAACGGCCGTGGAACGAGTCCTGCGGGCCATTGCCGAGCTACCCGACGACCTCAGCAGTGACGAGGTCGTGGCGTTGTTTGGCGGTTATGACCAGCTCGCTGCCCGCCTCTCTTCCGGCATAGAGCGTGTCGATCCGGCCGCTGACGGTGCCGTAACCATGGCGCAGTGGCTGCGCTCCATGACCCGCCGCTCCAGCAGCGAATCGGCCGCCTTCGCGAAGCGCGCCAGCCGGCTGCGGGCCTGCCCCGAAGTCACTGCCGCCTGGATCGACGGTCGCCTGGCCACCGCCCAGGCCGACGCCGTCGTCCACCACGTCAACGACCGCACGCAGGCCATCTTCACGGACCAGGAAGCCGCCCTCGTGCCCACCTTCGCTCGCCTCTCGGTGCGCTACACCGAGCACGCCATGCGCCGCTGGGCCGCCTACGCCGACGCGTTGGTCCACACGCCCTTGCCCGAACCATCCGATCGCGCCGTGCACCTGTCGATGGGCGGCGACGGCTGGGGAGAACTGTCGGGCCGCCTCGATCCTGGTGGGTTCCAGGTCGTGGCCGCCGCCCTCGCCGCCGCCACCACGCCCGACGTCGACGGGCAGCCGGCCCGCACCCGCAGCCAACGCTCCGCCGACGCCCTCGTCACCCTGGGCCGCTACTTCCTCGATCACGCCGACACCGCCGCCACGTCGCGAGGCAGTCGACCCGACGTGACCGTCGTGGTCACGCTCGACGATCTCGAGAAGCGGACCGGCCAGACGATGGACGGCGGCATGCTCGACCCGGCCACGATCGGATCGTTGCTGTGCGACGCCGGCGTGCACCGCATCGTCACCGACGGCCGCTCCATCATCCTCGACGCCGGGCGTACCACTCGAACGGTGAGTCATCACCTGTTCGCTGCGCTCGCCGTGCGCGACGGCGGCTGCCGGTTCCCTGGCTGCGATCGGCCCGTGTCGTGGTGCGAAGCCCACCACGTCATCCCTTGGCAACTCGGCGGCCCCACCGACCCCTCCAACCTCGTGCTCGCGTGCTGGCGTCACCACCACGACTTCGCCCACCACCCCCGGTGGCACCTCAAGCTCCTGCCTGATGCCACCGTCGAAGTCACCAGGCCCGACGGCACCGTGCTCACCAGCCGCCCGCCGCCGCTCGCCCGATGCGCCGGTGAGGCAGGCTGACAGGTATGGACGTGACCATCCGGCTCGCCGTGCCCGTCGACCTGGGCCGGGTGAGCGAGATTTTTCGGGAGGCGTCACTCTCCAACGAGGGCGATCGCCCGCTGCTGGCCGCCCATCCGGAGCTCCTCGTCTTCGCGCCGACGGCCATCGACGAGGGGCGCACGCTCGTCGCCGTCACCGACGATCAGGTGGTCGGGTTCGTCACCACGCAGATCGTCGCCGACGTCTGGGAGGTGGAGGATTTGTTCGTCGACCCGGGCTGGATGCGGCGCGGGGTGGCCACGCAATTGATGGCCGCCGCCGCCGCCGTGGCTCGCGCCGGCAGTGCCGCGCGCCTCGAGGTCACGGCAAATGGCCACGCGCTCGATTTCTACAAGAGCGCCGGTTTCGTCCTCGATCGGGAGATCGATCTGGAATATGGGAGGGGCTATCGGATGCACATGCCCGGAACGGGCTAGAGGTCGGCGAACGTCTCGTCCAGCAGGTCGGCCAGCTCCTGCTCGTGGATGGTGGCCGAGCCGGTGGCGGGGCTGCCCGACTCCATGCGGGCCACCGGCCGCACGGTGTAGCCCCGATCCTCGATCGGGTGCGTGTTGTGGAACATGTAGTGCCACGCACCCATGTTCTCGGGCTCCTCCTGGAGCCACACCAGCTCCTTGGCGTTCGGGTACCGGCTCAGCACGTCGAGCAGCTCCTCCTGCGGGAACGGGAACAGCTGCTCCACCCGGATGATGGCCACCGGCGCCTGGCGGGCGTCACGGGCGGCGATGGCATCCCAGGCCACCTTCCCCGAGCAGAACACGAGGCGCCGCACCGCCTGCGGATCGCCGACGCCGGGATCGTCGAGCACCTCCTCGAAGGAACCGTGCGTCAGATCGTCGATCGGCGAGCGGCTCTCCTTCATGCGCAGCGGCTTCTTCGGCGTGAAGACGATCAGCGGCTTGCGGATGTCGCGCAGCACCTGCCGGCGCAGCAGGTGGAAGTACTGCGCCGCGGTGGTGGCGTTCACGATCTGCATGTTGTCCTCGGCCGACAGCGTCAGGAACCGCTCGATGCGGGCCGACGAGTGCTCCGGGCCCTGGCCCTCGTACCCGTGCGGGAGCAGCAGCACCAACCCGGAGGTCTGGCCCCACTTGTCCTCCGCCGCCACCAGGTACTGGTCGATCACGACCTGGGCGCCGTTGACGAAATCGCCGAACTGGGCCTCCCAGAGGACCAGCGCGTCCTTGTTCGCCACCGAGTAGCCGTACTCGAACCCGACGGCGGCGTACTCCGACAGCAGCGAGTCGTAGACCCACAGGTGCGACTGCCGACCGGGTAACGACTGCAGTGGCACCCACGACTTGCCCTGCTCGTGGTCGACCAGCCCCATGTGGCGCTGGCTGAACGTGCCGCGGCGGGTGTCCTCGCCGGCCAGGCGCACGTCGACGCCCTCGAGCAGCAACGAACCGAAGGACAGCGCCTCGGCGGTGGCCCACTCCACCTCGCCCTCGTCGTGGTACAGCTTGGCCCGCGCCGTGAACTGGCGCGCCAGCTTCGGGTGGGGGGTGAACCCATCGGGGTACGACGTGAGGTGGTCGAACACGGCGTCGAGCTGCTGGCGCGGCACGCCGGTCTCGATGTGGGGCAGCACGCCCACCGCCTTCGAGCGGCGGGCCGCCTTCACCGGCGACGGCTTGGCCGCACGCGTCTCGTCGAGCGCTACCTGGAGGCGCGACTGGAAGTCGGCCAGGGCCGCCTCGGCCTCGTCGAGGGTGATGTCACCCCGGCGCACCAGAGCTTCGGTGAAGAGCTTGCGCACGCTGCGGCGCGACTCGATGGCCCGGTACATGAGCGGCTGCGTGTAGCTCGGGTCGTCGCCCTCGTTGTGACCGTGGCGGCGGTAGCACACCATGTCGATCACGACGTCCTTGTGGAACGTCTGGCGGTACTCGTAGGCCAGCGCCGCCACCCGCACGCACGCCTCGGGATCGTCGCCGTTCACGTGGAAGATGGGCGCCTGGATCATCTTGGCCACATCGGTGGCGTATTGCGACGAGCGGGCGTACTCGGGCGACGTCGTGAAGCCGATCTGGTTGTTGATGACGAGGTGCACGGTGCCGCCGACGCGGTAGCCGCTGATGGTGCTCATGGCCAGGCACTCGGCCACCACCCCCTGGCCGGCGAAGGCGGCGTCGCCGTGCAGCAGGAGCGGCAGCACGGGATAGGAGCCGGGCGGGTCGATCTGGTCCTGGCGGGCCCGCACCATGCCGAGCACGATCGGGTCGACGGTCTCCAGGTGGCTCGGGTTGGCGGCCAGCTCCACGGTGACGTCCTTGCCGCTCTGGCTCACGTACTTGCCCATGGCGCCGAGGTGGTACTTGACGTCGCCCGAGCCCTGCACCGAGTTGGGATCGACGTAGCCCTCGAACTCGCGGAAGATCTGGTCGTAGCTCTTGCCGACGATGTTGGCCAGCACGTTCAGCCGGCCCCGGTGGGCCATGCCGAGCACCACGCCGGCGGTGCCGTCGTCAGCGGCCGCCGACAGGATCGTGTCCAGGATGGGGATGGCCGACTCGGCCCCTTCCAGGCCGAAGCGCTTGGTGCCCACGTACTTCGTGGCGAGGAACTTCTCGAACGCCTCGGCCGCGTTCAACCGGCCGAGCAGGTGGCGCAGCTCGGGGTTGGAGAGCTGGAACGGCACGCCTTCCACCTTCGACTGGATCCAGCGCTGCTCGTCGGTCTCCTGGATGTGCATGTACTCGATGCCGATGCTGCGGCAGTACGCATCCCGCAGGACATGGAGGATCTTGCCGAGCTTCATCGTCTCCTGCCCGGCCAGGCCGCCGGTGAGGAACTCCCGCTCGAGGTCCCAGATGGTGAGGCCGTAGGTGGCGGGATCGAGCTCGTCGTGCATCTTGGGCTCTTGCCATCCCAGCGGATCGAGATCGGCGATGAGATGGCCGCGCACACGGTGGGCGCGCACGAGCGTG
Source organism: uncultured Acidimicrobiales bacterium (assembly GCA_963728985.1). GTDB lineage: Bacteria > Actinomycetota > Acidimicrobiia > Acidimicrobiales > Ilumatobacteraceae > DASXAI01. The sequence goes on from CAVSME010000001.1 coordinate 182,393, forward strand.
GCCACCTGCATCTGCTTCTCGAGGTAGGCGGCGTCGCGGTTGATGGGGCTCAGGTCCTGGCGCCACTTCACCTCTTCGTAGGGCACCGCCAGGCTGCGGAACACGTCGTGGTAGAAGTCATGCTCGCCCATCAGCAGTTCGTGGACGCGCTTGAGGAACATGCCGGACTCGGCGCCCTGGATGATGCGGTGGTCGTACGTGGACGTCACCGTGACGACCTTGGAGACACCGAGCTCGCCGAGCGTGCGCTCGTCGGCGCCCTGCCACTCGGCCGGGTAGTCGATGGTGCCGACGCCGACGATCACGCCCTGGCCCGGCATCAGGCGCGGCACCGACTGGACCGTGCCGATGGTGCCCGGGTTGGTGAGGGTGACGGTGGCGCCCTGGAAGTCGTCAACCGTGAGCTTGTTCGTGCGGACCTTGCGGATCAGATCCTCGTACGCGCTGTGGAACTCGGCGAAGTCCATCGCCGCCGCATCGCGCAGCACCGGGACGACGAGCGTGCGGCTGCCGTCGGACTTGGCCACGTCGACGGCGAGGCCCATGCTCACCTGGTCGTGGCGAACGACGCGGGGCTTGCCGTCGGCCCCCTCCACGAAGGTGTTGCCCATCACCGGCACGGCGTCGGCGATGGCCCGCACCACGGCGTAGCCGATCAGGTGGGTGTAGCTGACCTTGCCACCGCCCTTGCGGCCGAGGAAGCCGTTGATGACGCTGCGGTTCACCTCCAGCAGGCGAGCCGGCACGTTGCGGAAGCTGGTGGCGGTGGGCACCCCCAGGCTGCGCTCCATGTTGGCGACGATGGCGGCGCCGGCCCCCCGGATCGGGTCGCCGGCCTCCGTCGGCACCGCGGGGGTTGCGGCGGGAGCGGCCGATGCCGGTGCCTGGGCGGGCGCCGGCGTCGCCGACGCGCCGTTGGTGACCGACGAGCGGTAGTCGGCGAAGAACTCCTGCCAGTTCGAGCTGACCGAAGACGGGTCGGAGCGGAACCGCTCGTACATCTCCTCGACGAGCCAGGCGTTCGGCCCGAATTGCTCCGCTTCGACGTCCTCTGCCACGTCCATCGATGCTACCGGCGCCTGTGTCCGCCAGATGGCGGCCGGTAGCGTCCGACCCCGGTATGTCCCCCCGCTCCCGCCTCCTCATCGCTCTTGTCCCCGCCCTCGTCCTCGCCGCCTGCGGAGGCGGGGGTGGCGGCTCCAGCTCCACCCCCACGGCGCCCGCCAATCCCAACCTCACGGTGATCGCCGAGGAGATCCACTTCGACCAGAAGCAGTACTCGGTGCCCGCCGGCGAGGTGCGGGTGGCGTACCCGAACCAGGGCACCCAGACCCACACGTTCATCGTCCAGGATCCCAAGGGCGACGACATCGCCCCGAAGCTGCGCGTCGGACCGGGGAAGGAGACGGGCGGCGTCTACCAACTCGCCCCCGGCACCTACACCCTCTACTGCGACATCACCGGCCACCGCGCCGCCGGCATGGTGGCGACGCTCACGGTCACGCCTTGAGGAAGAGCTCCGAGAGCAGCCAGTAGATGAACCACAGCACGAAGCCGGAGATGATCGTGATGCGGACGGTCTCGTAGATCTGCTTCCCGGGGTTGCCCGGCGCCACGCCGCCGATGAGCCCGAGGGCGTTGGCCTCCAGCACCGCCCAGATCACGAGCGAGATGAGAAGGAAGCCGACCACCTTGCCGGCGCCGAGGTCGAACCCGAACGTCTCGCCCGTGTAGAAGTGCGCCGTCCCGACCATGAACCACAGCATCGGGATGGAGAAGATCGTGTTCATGCGGCTGGCCAGGAACGCCCGCCGGCCCGCTGCCGCCGCCGCCGGGTCGGGGGGCTGGCCGTTGAGCACGTTCACGGCGTTGGCGATCACGATGCGCTGGTTGGGCCAGATCACCATCCAGACGTTGTAGAGCATGGTCAGGGCGATGATCATCCCGAGGAGGATCGACACCCCGTTCGCCCGCTTGAAGAAGTCCTTGTAGTAGTCCTCGGTGGCGCCGGTGATCAGGATGCCGAAGATGGCCGTCCCCAGCGCCGCCCAGCGGAACCACCACAGGGCGCGAGACGCCAGCTTGGCGATGGCCTCGCTGCGGGCCTCCGGGCTGAACTCGGCGAAGGCCGGCACCTGCACGAAGTTGAAGTAGTAGAGCAGCCCGATCCAGGCGATCCCGAAGAGCACATGCAGCCAACGGAGGGTCCCGGTGAATCCGGCTCGTTCGAAGAGTTCCAAGCCAAGCAGCACGAACGGCAACGTAGCACCGGCCCCGCCGTCACTAGCCTGATGGTCCGATGCCTGCGCAGTACATCTTCACCACGCACAAGCTCGGTCGCTTCTACCCACCCGACCGCACCGTGCTCGAGGGCATCTCCCTGTCCTTCTACCCGGGCGCCAAGATCGGCGTGATCGGGGCCAACGGCGCCGGCAAGTCGTCGTTGCTGCGGATCATGGCCGGCATCGACGACGGCTTCAGCGGCGAGGCCCGCCTCACGCCCGGGTTCAGCGCCGGCTACCTCGCCCAGGAGCCCCGGCTCGACGAGTCGAAGGACGTCCTCGCCAACGTGCTCGACGGCGTGGCCCCGGTGCGCTCGCTGCTCGATCGGTACAACGAGGTCATGGCCATGTGGGGCGACCCCGATGCCGACTACGAGAAGGTGGGCACCCTCCAGGCCGAGCTGGAGGACAAGATCAACGCCGCCGATGCCTGGAACCTCGACCGCAACGTCGAGATCGCCATGGACGCGCTGCGCTGCCCGCCCAACGACGCCGACGTCACCACGCTGTCGGGCGGCGAGCGGCGCCGGGTGGCGCTGTGCCGGCTGCTGCTGTCCCACCCCGATCTCCTGCTCCTCGACGAGCCCACCAACCACCTCGACGCCGAGTCGGTGGACTGGCTGGAGCGCTTCCTGCAGGAGTACCCGGGCACGGTGGTGGCCATCACCCACGACCGGTACTTCCTGGACAACGTGGCCAAGTGGATCCTCGAGCTCGACCGCGGCCGGGGCTTCCCCTTCGAGGGCAACTACTCGTCCTGGCTGGACCAGAAGCAGGCCCGCCTGGCCCACGAGGAGAAGCAGGCGTCGGCCCGCCAGCGCACCCTGCAGCGCGAGCTCGAATGGGTGCGGATGGCACCGAAGGCACGCCAGGCCAAGGGCCGGGCCCGGCTGTCGGCCTACGAGAAGCTGCGGGCCGAGGCGGAGGCCGACACCGGCGCCGGCGACCGCCTGGAGATCGCCATCCCGCCGGGCCCGCGCCTCGGCGATCAGGTCATCGAGGTCGAACACCTCGCGAAGGGCTACGGCGATCGCCTCCTCATCGACGACCTGTCGTTCACGCTGCCGCGCGCCGGCATCGTCGGCGTGATCGGGCCCAACGGCGCGGGCAAGACCACGCTGTTTCGCATGCTCACGGGGCAGGAGGCGCCCGACGGCGGGACGGTCACCGTCGGCGACACGGTCGAGCTGGCGTACGTCGATCAGGGTCGCGACAGCCTCGACGCCGACAAGACCGTCTACGAGGAGATCACCGGTGGCGTCGACCACCTCAAGGTGGGCAACCGCGAGATCCACGGCCGCGCCTACGTTGCCGGGTTCAACTTCAAGGGTGCCGATCAGCAGAAGCCCGTGGGCGACCTCTCCGGTGGCGAGCGCAACCGCGTCCACCTGGCCAAGCTGCTGCGCACCGGCGGCAACGTGCTGCTCCTCGACGAACCGACCAACGACCTCGACGTCGACACGCTCCGGGCCCTCGAAGACGGCCTCGACGCGTTCCCCGGCTGCGCCGTCGTGATCAGCCATGACCGCTGGTTCCTCGACCGGATCTGCACCCACGTGCTCGCCTTCGAGGGTGACAGCGCAGTGCGGTGGTTCGAGGGCAACTTCAGCGAGTACGAGGCGTACCGGCACAAGGAGCTGGGCGCGGACGCCGATACCCCCCATCGCATCAAGTACAAGCCGCTCACCCGGTGACGCCGCTGCGCGTGCTCCGCGTCGTCGTGATCGTCCTGTGCGCCGGTGGGATCACAGGGATGATCGTGGCGTCGGTGGCCGGCAACAACAACGGCTGGGTGGTCACGTTCGGCCTCCTCACCGCGGTGTCGGTGGTCGTCCTCATGGCGTTCTCGGCGGCCGCCAACCGGACGGCGGCGGGCAGCGGCGCCGTCGACGAGGAGCTGGCGGCGCAGGTCGAGGACCGCATCCGGGACCTCGTCGAGACGGGAGCGGACGAGTCCGCCGTGCGCGACCTCGTGCGCGACGCCGTGCTGCTCGGGAGGCGCCGATGACCGAGTCCGACCACGCCCTGGCCGCCCGGCTGGCCACCGCCGCCGGGGAGGTGCTGGTGGCGCTGCGGGAGGAGCGGGCCGGCTACGCGCCGTACTGGCAGGTGATGGACGAAGGCGACGCCGCCGCCCACCACTTCCTCGTGCGGGAGCTGGCCGCCGCCCGGCCCGACGACGCCGTCTTGTCCGAGGAGGGGCTCGACAGCCGGGCCCGCCTGTCCGCCGACCGGGTCTGGATCATCGATCCGCTCGACGGCACCAACGAGTTCGGCGAGCCCGGCCGGCCCGACTGGGCCGTGCACGTGGCCCTGGTGCGCGACGGGCGGCCCATCGCCGGCGCCGTCGCCCTGCCCGCCATAGGCCGCACGTTCGCCACCGAGCCGGCGCCGGTCCCGCCGCCGCCGCTCGACGGCCGCCGCCCGCGCGTCGTGATGAGCCGGAACCGGGCGCCCCACGCCAGCATCGTCGTCGCCCAGGCGCTGGGCGCCGACCTGCTGCGCCTCGGCTCGGCCGGGGCCAAGACCATGGCCGTCGTGACCGGTGACGCCGACGTCTACGCCCACGCCGGTGGCATGTACGAGTGGGACTCGTGCGCCCCCGCGGCGGTAGCGGCGGCGGCCGGGTTGCACGTGAGCCGGATCGACGGTTCGCCGCTGCAGTACAACCGGCCCGATCCGTGGCTGCCCGATCTGTTGGTGTGCCGGGCCGAACTGGCCTCGGCCGTACTGGAGGCACTCTGGGGATGAGCGAGCGAAGCGAGCGAATCAGGAACACGGCGCATCGCGTGCCGCGCAGCGGCGAGCGGCTCACTGGTGCCCCCCCGCCGGCACGCCGTGGAACCCGTGTTCTCGCCTGGATGGTGCACCAGTGAGCACCATCACCGTCGCAGTGGCCGACCGGATCGCCACCGTCACGATGGACCGGCCCCATCGCCACAACGCGTGGACGGGCCGCATGCATGCCGAGTACCGCGAAGCGATGGCGGCGCTCGACGCCGACCCCGACGTCCGCTGCGTGGTCGTCACCGGGTCGGGCGATTCGTTCTGCGTGGGCGCCGACAGCCAGGCCCTCGCCGGCCACGCCGAGCGGGGCGGCTACGACCCCGGCCTGCCGGCCGAGCCGGCCACCCCCGGCTACGGCGTGCGGTCCGAGTGGGACCACGACTTCGCGTGGCACTTCGGCCTGCGGGTGCCCGTCATCGCCCGCGTCAACGGGGCCTGTGCCGGCGTCGGCCTCGTGCTCGCCTGCTACTGCGACCTGCGCGTCGCCCTCGGCGGGGCCAAGCTGACGACGGCGACACCGCAACTCGGCCTCCCGCCCGAGTACGGGTTGTCGTGGCTGCTGCCCCGCCTGATCGGGGCCACCCACGCCGCCGATCTGCTGCTCACGGGGCGCATCGTCACGGCCGACCAACCGGTGGTGGCCGGACTGTTCAACCGGGTGGTGGCCACGCCGGCCGAGCTCGACGAGGCCGTCGACGGCTACGCCCGGCGCTTCGCCGAGGCGGTGTCGCCGGTCGCCGTCACCACGGCCAAGCGCGAGCTCTGGGGCGACCTGCTGGAGACCGACGTCGGCCGGTCGGTCGAGCGCTCGCGCCAGCTCATCGACGAGCTCATGGGCACGGCCGACTACCGCGAAGGCGTGGCCGCCCTGCGCGAGAAGCGCCCGCCGCGTTTCTAGCGGCGCCTCTTCGGCGCCGACTCGAGCTCGGCGAGGACTTCGGCGGTGTGCTCGCCCGGGGCCGGCACCTTGCCCGCGATGTGGCCGTGGCCGTCGAAGTCGACCGGCGACGCCACCGCCCGGTAGGGCGCCTCCCCTTCCACCTCCGGCATGTCGACAAACGCACCGGCGGCGATCGCCTGCGGGTCGTCGATGGCGTCGGCGATGGTGTTCACCGGCGCCCACCACACGTCGTGGGTGTCGAACACCTCCGCCCACTCGGCCCGCGTGCGGGTGACGAACACCTCGTCCAGCTCGGCCACCAAGGCTTCGCTGTTCTTGGCCCGGTCGGGCGAGTTGCCGAACCGCGGATCGTTTGCCAGGTCGGGGCGCTCGATGGCCTTCAGCAGTCCCGGCCAGTGCCGGTCCTGCTCCAGGCCGATGAGCCAGAACACGGCGCCGTCGCTGGCCCGGTAGCAGTTGAGCAGCGGGGCCGTGTGGCGCTCGCGCGGCCGGGTCGACTGGATGCGCCCGAAGCGGAGGTAGATGCCGAGGTCCCAACCCATCAGGTACATGCCCGTACGCAGGAGCGAGGTCGACACCAGCCGGCCCTTGCCGGTCTTCTCCCGCTCGTAGAGCGCGCCCATGATGCCGGCGACGGTGGTGATGCCGGTGGCGTGGTCACCCACCGCGCTGCGCACGGCGATGGGCATCTGGCCGGGCGGGACGTGGGTGGCGGCCATCGACGAGCGGGCCCAGAAGGCGCCGATGTCATAGCCGGGCCGGTTGCGATCGGGGCCCTCCGTCCCGTAGCCGGTCACGCCGGCATACACGAGCCGGGGATGCTTCTCGAGCAGGGTGGCGTGGTCGAGGCCGAGCCGCTCGAGGGCGTCCATGCGCAGGTTGGTGATGAACACGTCGGCTGTCTCCAACAGTCGCGCCATCTGCTCGCGGCCCTCGTCGGAACGCAGGTCGAACACGACGGAGCGCTTGCCCCGGTTGTCGAGCTCGAACGGCGGCGCCGACGCCACGCTGACGCCGATGGCCTGGAACACCCGCCGCTGCGGGTCGCCGCCGGGGGGCTCGACCTTGATGACGTCGGCACCCCAGTCGGCCAGCACGCCGGCGGCAGAGGGGCCGGCCACCCACACGGCGAGCTCCACCACACGTAGACCATCGAGCATGGCGTCACCGTATCCTCCGATGGTGGCTGACACGGAGGGCGGACCCGCCGACCTCACGTGGGGCGCGTTCTCCGACGCGCCACCGTGGGTGCTCGATCTCGACACGGTCGCGTGGCGCGCCGAGGTCCCAGCGCTCCGGGCCAAGGTGGCCGCCGAGCTGCCGGGCCTGACCTCGCCGGGCGGCGTGCCCCCCGGCGCCCGCTTCGTGCGGGTGACGGGCCGGCTGACCCGCGCCCTCGTCCCGTGGCTGGTGCGCAAGCGCCGGCACCGCTACCCCGACGACGTAGCCCGGCGGGCCGACCTCTCCAAGCGCCTGCGCCAAGCGGCCGAGGATCTCGGGCCGACCTACATCAAGCTCGGCCAGATCATCTCCTCGGGCGAAGGGCTGTTCCCCGAGGAGCTGGTGAACCAGTTCAAGCTGCTACGCGATCAGGTGCCGGCCGAGAGGTTCGCCACAGTGCGCACCGTGGTGGAAGCCGATCTCGGCGCCACCCTCGAAGCCACGTTCGAGTGGTTCGACCGCCAGCCCCTGGCGGCGGCGTCGATCGCCCAGGTGCACGCGGCACGACTGCGCACGGGCGAGACGGTCGTCGTCAAGGTGCAGCGGCCGCAGGTGCAGGAGCTCGTGCGCTCCGACCTCCGGGCGATGGCATGGCTGGCGCCGCACCTCGTGGGCCGCATCCCCGTCGCCGCGCTGGCCAACCCACCGGCACTGGTGGAGCTGTTCGCCGAGACCATCAGCGAGGAGCTCGACTTCCGCCTGGAGGCCGACAACATGCTGGCCATCGCCTCGGTGCTGGCCGACCTGGGCCAGCGCGGCTACGTCGTACCTCGCCCCCACCCGCGCCTCGTGACCAGGCGGGTGCTCGTGATGGAGCGCCTCGACGGGTTCGCCTTCGACGACGTGGCCAGCATGCACGCCGCCGGCATCGACACCGAGGCGGTCGTGCGCACCGGCATGATCGCCTTCCTCGAAGGAGCGATGGTGCACGGCATCTTCCACGGGGACCTGCACGGCGGGAACCTGTTCGTGCTGCCCGACGGGCGGACCGCCCTGCTCGACTTCGGGATCGTGGGCCGCCTGTCAGGCCCCCGCCGGCTGGCGTTCCTGCGCCTCATGCTCGGCGCCACTACCAACGACGTGAGCAGCCAGCTGGAGGCGCTGCGGGACCTCGGCGCCCTCCCTACCGACGCCGATCTGAAGGCGGTGATCCGCGACCTCCGCCTCGACCAGCCGCCCGTCGACCCCACCACCCTGAGCGCCGACCAGATGGTCAAGGAGGTCCAGCGAGTGGTGAAGGCCCTGCTCGGCTACGGCGCCCGCATGCCCAAGGAGCTCATGCTGTTCGTCAAGAACCTGGTGTTCCTGGACGGCGCCATCGCCACGCTGGCCCCGGACCTCGACCTGATCGGCGAGGTGGGCGCCATCTCGATCTACTTCGCCAACACCCACGGCGAGCGGCTCGGACGGGAGCTGGGCATCGATCACCGTCAAGTAGAGATCGACCTCGACGGCTTCAAGGCCGGTCTCGGGGTGGACGCGACCACCGAACGCCTCACCTACCGCCAGCTGCAGGAACGTCGAGCGCTGATCAACCGGCGGATGCGGGAGCGCAGTTCCTGACGGAGCGGCTCAGGCGCCGCCGGGCGAGGTCTCGACCGGCGGGTTGGAGCCCGGCGGAGGCGGCGGGACCTCGGTCGTCTCGGTCGTGTTGCCGCCGCCGACCGTTGTCGGCGTCGTGGGTGTCGTGGTGGTGGCGCCCGGCGTCGTCGTCGTGGTGGTCCCGCCCGGCACCGTGGTCGTCGTGGTGGGGGGCAGCGTGGTCGTCTCCTGGACCACCGGCGTCCCGATGGGCGTCGCCGTGGGCGGCGGCGTGGGCGTCGGGGAGGTGGCGGCCGTCGTCGTGGTCGGCGCGGCGGTCGTCGCCGTGGTCGGCGGCGCTACGGTGGCCGTCGGGACCGGGTCCGAGACGGGCGGAATCCGTGGCCGGCGTGCGCTGGCGGGTGCTGCGCGGCGGCCCGGTGCGGGACGGCAACGTCGGCTCCACCACCGTGTCCTCGGTGACGACCGGCGGCAGCGTGGGCGTCCCGGTGGCCGACGGTGCCGTGGCGGCGGAGGTGTCGGGCGACTTCACCGTGACCGGGTCCACGATGGTGGTGGCCGTGGTGGTGGGCGACTCGGCGAAGGGGTTGCCACGCGTGATGGCCCCGCCGGCCACCGTCTTCACCTGCTCCGTGGCCGTGGTGAACAGGCGGTTGATCCCGAGCAGGCTGAGGCCGGCCAGCATGCCCACCATCGGCACCGCCAGGCGCCGGCGCAGGAGCTGGGCCCGCACCGCGGCAGCCTGCGTCCGCGACATGCCGATGACCCGAACCAGGCGCTCCTCGAGCTCCTCGTCGTCCAGATCGAGCGCCTCGGCGAGGGCCTCGAGGTCCTCCTGGCGCACCTTCACGTCCTGGTCGGGACGCAGCCCCCGCTGGCGCCGCACCATGCCGATGTAGGCACCGAGGACGGTGTCGTTGTCGAGCATCGTGCCGGGGAGCGCGACGGCCTGATCGCCCATGCGCATGATGCCCGTCGAGGGGTCGTAGGACACCGACGCCCGGCGGGGCAGGAGCTCGGTCAGGCGGATGCCGCAGGCGGCAGCGATGGCCTCCACCTCGTCGTCGGTGGGCACGAGATCGCCCCGCTCCCAACGACGGATGGTGCGCAGCGGCAGGATCAGCGACGACGCCAGGTCACGGTCGGTGATGCCGGCGACGGCACGCGCGCGGGCCACCAGCCACCCCACACGTGCCGCGGGCATCCCCGCGGTGTACGTGTACCGTGCATCGGTCACCTGGGCCTCCACGAATCCTGGCCGCCGCCGCTAGTCAACGGTGAGGACCCAGTTCCCGTCAATAGGTCGAATGAACTGTAGATGCCTGGAACGAGCGTGGTGTGCGACTGCTGATCGTTCGCTGTTCCGTCAGCTACGCGGGGCGACTGTCCGCCAACCTGCCCAGCGCCGTCCGTCTGATCATGGTCAAAGCCGACGGCTGCATCGCCATCCACGCTGATGGCGGTGCCTACAAGCCGCTGAACTGGATGAACGCCCCGAACACGGTACTCGAGGAACCGGGGCGCTGGACGGTCACCAACCCGAAGGGCGAGTGCCTCATCATCGAGCTCGAAGATGTGCTGCTCGATGTGACCCACCCGCTCGGTGCCGACCCGGGGCTGTCCAAGGACGGTGTCGAGGCGAACCTGCAGGAGCTGCTGGCCGCCGCGCCCCACACCATCGAAGACGGCCTCGTGCTCGTCCGGCGCGAGTACCCGACCGGCATCGGGCCGGTCGATCTCCTGTGCCGTGATCCGAGCGGCGCCGCCGTCGCCGTGGAGATCAAACGTCGAGGAGAGATGGACGGGGTCGAGCAGCTCGCCCGCTATGTCGAGCGACTCGATCTCGATGGCACCTTGAGGCCGGTACGAGGCATCTTCGTGGCCCAGGTGGTGCGACCACAGGCGCGCGTCCTCGCCGAGGCCCGCGGGATGCGGTGGGTCGAGGTCGACTACGACGAGCTCCGCGGTCTGAAGCCCGACGAGCTGCGTCTGTTCTGAGGTCACCAGAGATAGGACGTACGACCTAGGCCGTGATGACACGGATCCGCAAAGAAATCCGGAATTAGTTGAACCGCACCAGGCCCTGGTCGATGACGACGGTGCCGTCGCCGGTGGCGGTGTGGAACACGGCCTCCCCGTCGCCGGTGCGCCACATGGAGATGGTGAGGGCGTCACCAGGCATGACGGGCGACGAGAACCGGGCTTCGATGTGGTGGAACCGGGCCGGGTCGCTGCCGGCCAGGGCGTGCAGGAGCGCCCGCCCGGTGAACCCGTACGAGCACAGGCCGTGCAGGATCGGCCGCTCGAAGCCGCCCATGGCGGCGAACGCCGGATCGGTGTGGAGCGGGTTGCGATCGCCCGACAGCCGGTACACGAAGGCCTGGTCAGGGCTGGTCTGGTACGTGACCACGTGATCGGGGTCGCGTTCGGGCGGCACGTTGCGAGCGCCACCCGGACCGCGGTCGCCGCCCCAGCCACCCTCGCCCCGGATGAACGCCGAGAAGTAGGTGGTGAACAGCGGCGCACCCCCCGGATCCACGGCGTCGGTCTCGGTGGCCACCACGGCCGCCTTGCCCTTGTCGTAGATGCCGACGATCTTGCTGGTGACGGTGGCCGTGCCGTCGGGCGGGACCGGCTTGTGCAGCGTGACCCGCTGCTCGCCGTGCACGAGCATGGCCGGGTTGAACGTGCCGATGTTGCGCAGCACGCCGGCCCCGCTCGGGATCACGACCGGGAAGGTGGGAAAGACCTGCTGATCGACGCCGGCGGTGTTCTCCGTGGTGAACGCCAGCTCGCCGGCGCCGGCGCCGATGCCCACGGCGTAGAGCAGGGCGTCCTTGGAGGTCCAGCTGGTGGCGAAGGGCTCGCTGGTGGACCCGACGGCGTCAGGGTTGATGGGCACGGAGCCTCCTAGTCGGCGTGGTCAGGACTTCGGCTGGGGCCAGGTCCCCTCTTCGCCGTCCATGCCGGCGTTCTTGCGGGCCTTCGACAGCAGGTCAGCCACGGCCGGGCCGAGCGCCGCGGGATCCTCGATCGGCTGGGTGCGGGGGCCGCGGTGCCAGCCCTCGGCGATGGCCAGCACCTGACCGGAAGCCTCGAAGACCCGGCCGGTCACGCCGGCCGACTCGGTGGAGACCAGCCAGGTCACGATGGGAGCGATCCACCTCGGGGAGCGCATCTCCCGCTCCTCGTCGGTCTCCGGCGCCTGGCCGAGGCCCTCGGTCATGCGGGTCAGGGCGATGGGAGCCACGGCGTTCACGGTCACCCCGTACCGGGCCATCTCCAGCGACGCGATGTTCGTGAAGGCGGCGATGCCGGCCTTGGCGGCGCCGTAGTTGGTCTGGCCGGCGTTGCCGTAGATGCCCGACACCGAGGTGGTGTTGATGATGCGACCGTCGACCGTCTTGCCCGCCTTCACCTGCTCGCGCCAGTACGCCGCCGCCCAGCGGGAGGGGGCAAAGGTCCCCTTGAGGTGGACCTTGATGACGGCGTCCCACTCCTCCTCGGTCATGTTCGTCAGCATCCGATCGCGCAGGATGCCGGCGTTGTTGACCAGGGCGTGGAGGTCGCCGAAGGTCTCGACGGCGGTGTTGACGAGGCGCTGCGCGCCCTCCCACGACGAGATGTCGTCGCCGTTGGCCACCGCCTCGCCGCCCATGCCCTTGATCTCCTGCACGACCTGCTCGGCCGGGCTGAGGTCGCCACCGCTGCCATCGACGTTGCCGCCGAGATCGTTCACGACGACCTTGGCGCCGTGCCTGGCCAGCGAGAGCGCGTGCTCGCGGCCGATGCCGCGGCCGGCGCCCGTCACGATGGCGATTCGTCCGTCGCAGAGTCCACTCATGGCGGACCATCTTGCCCGGCCGCCGCCGCGGCGACGAAATGGCCGGTCAGTAACGTGGCTCCCCGTGATCGAGGCGGACGTCGTCGTGGTCGGCGGAGGGCCGGCCGGCGCGGCCGCGGCCATCACGCTGGCGGGCGGCGGGCGCGACGTGGTGCTCGTCGACAAGGCTCGCTTCCCGCGCGACAAGTGCTGCGGCGACGGGCTGACCACCGGCGCGCTCCGGCTCCTGGAGGGTCTCGGCTTCGATCCGAAGGCGGTGCCGTCCTGGCAGTCGGTCGGGGCCACGTGGGTGCGCTCGCCGTCGGGCCGGGTGGTGGAGCTGCCCTTCCCGGACGGCCAGGGGCAGTTCGGGGCGGTCGCGCCCCGCCACGAGCTCGACGCCGCGCTGCTCGACGTCGCCCGGGCGGCGGGCGTCAAGGTGCACGACGGCCACGCCGTGGTGGGCGCCACGGAACACGACGACCGGGTCGTGCTGGGCGTCGACGGGTTGGGCGCCGTCCAGACCCGCTACGCGATCGGCGCCGACGGCATGTGGTCGACGCTGCGCAAGCTCCTCGGCGGGAGCGAGCCGGGCTACCTCGGCGAGTGGCACGCCTTCCGCCAGTACGCCACCGGCGTGACCGGGTCGGCGGCCGAGCGCCTGTGGGTGTGGTTCGAGCCCGACCTCCTGCCCGGCTACGCCTGGTCGTTCCCACTGCCCGGGGGCGAGGCGAACATCGGTTTCGGGGTGCTGCGCACCGACGGCCGCCGGGTCGCCGACATGAAGCGCACGTGGCCGGACCTGCTGGCCCGGCCCCACATCGTCGAGGCGCTCGGCCCCGACGCCCAGATGACGGGCAACCACCGGGCCTGGCCCATCCCGGCGCGGATCGACCGCGCCGTGCTGGGCACGCGGCGGGTGCTGTTCGTGGGCGACGCCGCCGCCGCCTCCGACCCGATGACGGGCGAGGGCATCGCCCAGGCGCTGGAGAGCGGGATCCTGGCCGGCGAGGCCATCATCGCCGCCGGGGCGTTGGCTCCGGAGCGGGCGGTGGGCCGGTACCGCGCCGAGGTGGCGGCCGGGCTCGTGCCCGACCACAAGATGTCCATGGCCCTCCAGCACGTGCTGTGCCGGGAGTGGGGAGCGCGGGCGGCCGTGCGCATCGCCGGGCTCAGCCCGTGGACCCGGCGCAACTTCGCCCGGTGGCTGTTCGAGGACGAGCCCCGAGCCGTCCTCGCCACCCCCCACCGCTGGCACCGCCACTTCCTCGCCCGCCCGGGCGTCCATTTCCGCGCAGGCTGAGCGCTTGATACCGCTGGAGCGGTACGAAGTGTTCAGGCTGCGCGATTCGGGACGGTGGCGGCGCTGGGGTCGGGGTCGGGCAGGCGGCGGCACAGTTCACGCGGTGGTCACGTCGGCGACACCCTCCGTGGGTACGTTCGCCTCGTCGTGATGCCGGGGGGCGGCTGACTTCCCGGGCGTCCCGACCGGATCGCCGCACCTCTCTCCCCCTGGAGGTGTGGCGATCCGTCGTCTTAGGGTGCGGGCTGTGCGCGTCGACGACACCATCGCCCACCTCGACGCCCTCTGGGCCGACGACATCGTTCCGGCGCTCCAGCGCTTCATCACCATTCCCAACGTCTCCCCCGCCTACGACGCCGATTGGGCCGAGAACGGGCACATGGCGGCGGCCGTGGACCTGGTGGCCGACTGGTGCCGCCAGCGGCCGATCGCCGGTCTGACCGTCGACGTCCACGAGCTGCCCGAGCGCACGCCGGTCATCGTGTGCGAGATCCCCGCCAGCGGCGACGGCGACCCCGACGACACCGTCATCCTCTACGGCCACCTCGACAAGCAGCCCGAGATGACCGGATGGAACGACGGCTACGGCCCGTGGACGCCGGTCATCGCCGGTGACCGCCTGTTCGGCCGCGGCGGCGCCGACGACGGCTATGCCGCGTTCGCGTCGCTGGCCGCCATCGAGGCGCTCCAGGCCCACGGGGGTTCCCATCCCCGCTGCGTCCTGCTCATCGAGGCCAGCGAGGAGAGCGGCAGCCCCGACCTGGCCGCCCACGTCGAGGCGCTGGCCTCCCGGCTCGGCTCTCCCAGCCTGGTGCTGTGCCTCGACTCGGGCTGCCTCGACTACGACCGGCTGTGGGTCACGACGTCACTGCGCGGCCTCGTCGGCGGCACCCTCACCGTCGAGATCCTCGACGAGGGCGTGCACTCCGGCGTCGCCAGCGGCATCGTGCCCGACAGCTTCCGCATCGCCCGCCAGCTCCTGGCCCGCCTCGAGAACGCCGGCACGGGGGCCATCCTGGTCGAGGCCTGCCACGTGACCGTGCCCCCGGACCGCCGCGACGACGCCGAGAGCACCGCCGCGCTGCTCGGCGAGGCCAAGCCGTCCGACGAACTGCCGCTCGTGGCCGGCGCCGATCCCACCACGCTCGATCCCGTCGAGCAGCTGCTGCGGCGGACGTGGGTGCCCCAGCTGACGGTCGTGGGCGCCGACGGCCTGCCGCCGACCACCCGGGCCGGCAACGTGCTGCGGCCGTCGACGGCGCTGCGCCTGTCGCTGCGGCTGCCACCCACGTGCGACTCCCACGCCGCCACGGCGGCGGTGACCGAGGTGCTCAGCACCGACACGCCGTACGGTGCCCGCGTCCACTTCGAACGGCTGGAGCACGCCGACGGCTGGAACGCACCGTCGTTCGCGCCGTGGCTCCGGGATGCGCTCGACGACGCGTCACAGACGTGCTTCGGCGCACCCAGCGCCGCCTTCGGCGAGGGCGGATCGATCCCGTTCATGGGCATGCTGGGCGCCCGCTTCCCCGAGGCGCAGTTCGTGGTGACCGGGGTCCTCGGCCCCCAGTCGAACGCCCACGGTCCGAACGAGTTCCTCGACCTTCCCACGGCGCGCCGGGTGACGGCCGTGCTGGCCCAGGTGCTGGACGCCGCCGCCACCGGCCGGACGGGACGGCAGCGGTAAACGCCTCAGGCGTCGTCGACGATGCTGCGCAGCTGCTCCACCGTCTTCACCGCGGCGGGGCCCGAGGCCTGGACCGTGAGCACGGTCACGCCCGCCTGCTTGTAGGCGGCGACACGCTCGGCCACGTAGGAACGGGGACCGACGAGCGACGTCTTCTCCAGCCACTCGGCCGGCACCTTGGCGGCGGCCTCGTCCTTCTTCCCGTCGAGGTAGAGGTCCTGGATCTCGATGGCCTCGTCGACGAAGCCGTAGCGGCGGGCGACGTCGTTGTAGAAGTTCTTGCCACGCGCGCCCATGCCGCCGACGTACAGCGCCGTGCCGGGCCGGGCCATGTCGCGGATGCGATCGGCCTTGTCGCCGACGAGGTCCTCGCCGATGGCCACGATGCCGCCGGCGGCGATGTCCAGCGGCGGCAGGTCGGGCGAGCGCTTGGCGGCCCCCTTGCGCAGATCGTCACCCCAGACGCGGTCGGCCCGCTCGGGGATGAACATGACGGGCAGCCAGCCGTCGGCCAGCTCGGCGGTGGCGGCCACGCTCAGGCCCATCAGCGACGCCCACCAGATGGGGATGTCGGAGCGCACGGGATGGTTGATCAGCTTGAGCGGTCGGCCGAGTCCCGTGCCCTGGCCCTCGGGGAGCGGGATCTGCACGGTCTGGCCGTCGTAGGTCACGACCTCGCGCCGCCACACCTTGCGGCACACCTCGATGTACTCCTTGATGCGCTGCATCGGCTTCTCGTAGGGCACACCGTGGAAGCCCTCGATCACCTGCGGGCCGGAGGCACCCAGGCCGCAGATGATGCGGCCGTCGCTGACGTAGTCCAGCCCGGCGAACGTCATGGCCATCAGCGCGGGCGTGCGGGAGTACACGTTCACGATGCCCGAGCCGATCTCGATGCGCTCGGTCTTGGCCGCCAGGTACCCCATCTGGCTGATGGCGTCGAAGCTGTACGCCTCGGCCACCCACACGATGTCGAGGCCGGCATGTTCGAGGTCGACGATCTGCTGGACCGTCTCCTTGAAGCCGCCCGCGTAGCTCAGATTCATGCTCAGGCGCATCGCTGGCCCTCCCGTGCTCGACCGATCGGCCGACGTTACGACCCGTTTCGGTATGCCGTTGAATTGACCCCATGACTTCGTTCGCCGCCGTCGTGGACGCCTCGGCGTCGGCCACCGCCACCACGAAGCGGACGGCCAAGGTGGCGGCGCTCATGGCGCTGCTGCAGCAGCTGGAACCGGCGGAGGTGGCGCCGGCCGTCGGCTTCCTCACCGGCACGCCCCGCCAGGGCCGCATCGGCGTGGGCTGGGCCACCCTGTCGGCACTCGACGTGAGCGCCGCGCCCACGCCCACGCTCACCATCGACGCCGTCGACGACGCCCTCACCGAGCTGGCCTCCACGTCGGGGGCAGGATCGACGTCGGGGCGCGCCGCACTGCTGCGCGACGTGTTCGCCCGGGCCACCGAGGCCGAGGCGTCGTTCCTCCATCGCTTGCTGGTCGGCGAGCTGCGCCAAGGCGCGCTCGAGGGGGTGATGACCGACGCCGTGGCCAAGGCGGCGGCGGTGCCCATCGCCGCCGTGCGCCGCGCCGCGATGTTCTCGGGCGACCTCGGGCGGGCGGCCACCGTGGCGCTCGCCGACGGCGAGGCCGGCCTCGGCGCCATCGGGCTCACGCCGCTCCACCCCATCCAGCCGATGCTGGCGGCCACGTCGGCCACGGTGGCCGAGGCGCTGGAGGCCACCGGTCCAGCCTCGGTCGAGTGGAAGCTCGACGGCGCCCGCATCCAGCTGCACCGCGCCGGCGACGAGGTGCGCATCTTCACCCGGAACCTGAACGACATCACCGAGCGCCTGCCCCAGGTCGTGGCGGCGGCGCGGACGTTCCCGGCCGAGTGCTTCGTGCTCGACGGCGAGGCGATCGGTGTGGACGACGACGGCCGCCCGCACCTCTTCCAGGACACGATGAGCCGGTTCGGCGCCGAGCAGGAAGGCGTGGCCGTCGGGTTGCGGGCCTTCTACTTCGACGTCCTCCACGTCGACGGCGACGACCTCGTCACGTGCCCGCTCTCGGAACGCCTGGCCGTGCTCGAGCGCGTCGTGGGATCCGCTCGCGTCCCTGGCATCACCACGGACGACCCGGCCGTGGCCGAGGCCTTCTCGGCAGAGGCCCTCGAGCAGGCCCACGAGGGGGTCATGGTGAAGGCGCTCACGTCCGCCTACGACGCCGGTCGGCGGGGCGGCTCGTGGCGCAAGGTGAAGCCGGTGCGCACGCTCGACCTCGTGGTGCTGGCCGCCGAGTGGGGCCACGGCCGCCGCCGAGGCTGGCTGTCCAACCTCCACCTCGGGGCCCGGGGGCCCGACGGCACGTTCGTGATGGTGGGCAAGACGTTCAAGGGGCTCACCGACCAGTTGCTGGCGTGGCAGACCGAGCGCTTCCAGCAGCTCGCCGTGGCCGACGACGGCTTCACCGTGCACATCCGCCCGGAGCTCGTGGTCGAGATCGCCCTCGACGGCGTGCAGGTCTCGAGGCGCTACCCGGGCGGCGTGGCGCTGCGCTTCGCTCGGGTGCGGGCCTACCGGCCCGACAAGGACCCGGCCGACGCCGACACCATCGAGTCGGTGCAGGAGATGGTCAGCCGTCGTTGAGCCGGTCGCGCCAGACCTCGTCGGGGAGGCCGAGCTCGGCCAGGCGGCGCTTGGCCCACAGCGGGAAGAACTCGTGCTCGCCGCTCACGAGCGCCGCGGCCATCTCGCCGTCCTCGGCCCACACGTGGCAGGTGTTGAGGTTGTAGGCGAGGGCGCGGGCGCGGCGCTCCTCCTCGGTCATCCGCTGCGGCGCGCCCACCGGCTGGCTGCTGGCTTCGGCCGATGGCATGGAGAACATCGACTGCACGGCCACCGGCGCCATGGCCAGCAGGAGCGCGGTGGTGTGCGTGCACCCGCGCGGGCCGCCGAACAGCTCCCGCACCTTGGCCGAGAAGCCGCGCGCGATCGACAGGCCGACGAGCTTGTCGTAGTGAGGCTCGACCACGCGGCACACCTCGTGCGGATGCGTCTCCATGACCACGCGCGCCGATGTGATGACGAACGTGTTCGGATCCATCACGAGGTCCACCACCATGTGGTGCACCGTCACCGGCTGGTCGTCCTGCGGGAAGAAGAGGCCGGCCGGCTTGCGGTCGCGCACGGCGCCGCGCAGCAGGACGGTGCCGTCCTCGTTGCGGTAGGCCTCGACGCGGTAGTGCCGCTGGTGCAGCGGCTGCGCGTCGATGCCCTCGAAGTCGGCGTCCAGGTCGCTGTCGTCCCGCATCCCCATGTACCTACCGGGCGCAGCGCTCAACTCAAAATTGCGGCGGGCGCTTCTCCAGGAAGGCGGCGATGCCCTCCTGGGCATCGGGGGTGAGCGCCGCGGCCGCCATGACCTCGATGGCGTAGGCGTAGGCCTTGTCCTGGGGCAGGTCGACCTGGGCGTAGAACGCGTGCTTGCCGAGGGCCTTCGATCGGCTGCTGCCGCGAGTGGCCCGGGTGATGAGGTCGTGGGTGGCGTCGTCGAGCCGGTCGGCGGGCACGACCCGGTTCACCAGCCCCCACTCCGCCGCCGTGCGGGCATCGATGGGATCGCCGGTGAACGCCATCTCCAGCGCCCGCTTGCGGCCCACGTTGCGGGCCACTGCGATCAGCGGCGTGTGGCAGAACAGGCCGCCCTTGCCGCCCGGGATGGCGAACGCCGCGTCCTCCGACGCGACGGCGAGATCGCACGACGCCACCAGTTGGCATCCGGCGGCGGTGGCGAGGGCGTGGACCTTGGCGCACACCGGCTGCGGGATGTCCTGCATCGCCTCCATCATCTCGGTGCACACCAGGAAGAGGCGGCGGGCATCGTCGAGCGACGCTCCCTTCATGTCGCCGAAGTTGTGGCCGGCCGAGAACACAGGGCCGTTGGCCGCCAGGACCACGCCGAGCGCATCGGTGTCGCCCACCGCGCGCAGCGCCGCGGTGAGCTCGAGCATCACGTCCATGGCGAGCGCGTTGCGCTTCTCCGGCCGGTTGAGGGTGATCGTGGCGATCGGCCCCTCCTGCTTCACGAGCACGTGCTGGTACGTCACGCCGCCATCCTCCTACACGACCGGGTGTGACGTCGATGCTACGGTGCGGCGCGTTTTCCGCCAACGACCTGGAGGTTCACCATGTGGCGTCGGATCGGGATCGTGGCCTTGGCCACGGTGTGCGGAGTGGGCGGCGGTCTGGTCGCCCGTCCGATCATCACGGGAGCGGCCTCACCGCCGCCGAAGTCCTTGCTCGTATCGATCACGCCGGCCCGCCTGCTCGACACCCGCGCCGGCTCGCCGACCGTTGACGGCATCGCCCAGGGCGGCGGCAAGCTCGGCTCCGGCGCCAGCCTCGAACTCCCGGTCGCCGGGCGCGCTCGGCATCCCGGACGAGGCAACCGCCGTCATCCTCAACGTCACCGCTCTCGATCCGTCGCTGGCCACGTTCCTCACGGTGTGGCCGACGGCCACGACGCGGCCGCTCACGTCGAACCTCAACCCCACGCCCGGCCAGCCGCCCACGCCGAACCTCGTGACGGTCGGCCTCGGGGGCGGCAAGGTCAGCATCTTCAACCTCACCGGCACCGTCGACGTCCTCGCTGACGTGATGGGCTACTACGTCGAGCCCGACGGCCCGGCACCGGTCACCCTCGGCAACCCGGGCGCGGCCTGGGTCCCGAACGACGTCGGCGTCGTGAGCTTCAGTGGCCCGTGCGTCGCGCTCAGCGGCGCGGCCGCGAGCTTCCGGACCATCATCCCGGTGCCGGTCGGCTCGACCATCACCCACGTCGCCTTCAGCTACCTGAACGCGGCGGCCACCGGCACGGCGTTCACGCTGTTCAAGTCGGACATCGCCGGCGCCACGAACGACTCGATCGTAGGGCCGACGACGGTGGCCGCCGGAGATGGCACGTTGGCCGTCGACCTCGACCCACCCGTGGTCGTGGAGGAGGGTGAGGGCATCTACGCCCGCGCGGTGATCGACACGACCAGCTTCGCCTGCGGTGTCGAGCTCACCTACGAGCCGCCCGCCGCCTAGATCCAGAACTTCACCGCTACGGCGACGCCGAACAGGATCACGGCCACCCGTAGCACGTTGGGCTTCAACCTGGTCGCCACCCGCCCGCCGGCAGCACCGCCGGCGAGGCTGGTGACGGCCATGACCGCCGCCGCCGCCCACTCCACCTTCCCGGAGAACACGAAGAACAGCGCGGCGGTGGCGTTGATCACCAGTGCCAGCGCCGATTTCAGCGCGTTGAGCTCGGTCAACGAGTCGTCGAGCACGATGCCCATCACGGCCAGCAGCATGATGCCGAGGCCGGCGCCGAAGAACCCGCCGTAGACGGCACCGGCGAACACGGCGACGAGGAGCGACAGCGGCGGCGGCGTGGTGACCACCGCGTGCGCCGCCGGCGCCGCCCCGACCGGCTGGGCGTCGGGGTGGGAGCGCCGCAGCCACCGTCGCAGGCGGTCCTGGGCGGCGAGCAGGCCGCAGGCGGCCAGGATGAAGAACGGGACGATGAAGCGGAACGTGTCGTCACTCGTGAAGACGAGGATGATCGAGCCGACGAGCCCCCCGATCGCCGCCACGGACGCCAGCCACGGCAGCCGGGGGCGCTGCGGGGCGAGGGCCACCCGCTGGCTCCACGCGGCGCCGAAGTAGCCCGGGCACAGCGCCACGGTGTTGGTGATGTTGGCGTTCACCACCGGCACCCCGAGGGCGACGAGGGCGGGGAACGAGATCAGCGTGCCGCCGCCGGCCACGGCGTTGACGGCGCCGGCCAGGAAGCCCGCCCCGCCGGCCACCACGAGGTCGACGGCGCCGAAGTCCACGTGACCATCAAACCGGATCAGCCGTGGTCCCGCGCCATGCGTTCACCGCGGCGGCGCAGCTCGGCCCGCACCTCCTCGGGTTCGACGACCTGGCACCGCCACGGCAGGCCGGCCACGAAGTCGGCGATCCAGGGCGCGTCACCGCCGATGCGCACCATCGTCGTGTCAGCGTCTCCACCCGGCTCGATCAGCGCCATCGTGGGTGCGACGGCGGCGGCCACCTCCTCGGCCGACGCGTGCACCCGTACCAGCGCCTGGAGGGGCCAGGCGGCCACGGCCACGCCCCGGGCCACGAGGGCGGCGGCGTCGGGCGTGTCCGTGCGCTCGAACGGCTGCCCGGTGGCCACCGCCTCGCTGATGCGGTCGACGCGGAACGTCCGCCAGTCGGCGCGGTCGAGGTCGTAGGCCACCAGGTACCAGCGCCGTTCGGTGTAGACGAGCCGGAAGGGCTCCACCCGGCGGTCGCTGCCGACACCATCGGCGTTCGTGTAGCGGAAGCGCAGGCGTTCGGGCCGCCGGCACGCCACCGCCGCGATGACCAGGACGTCGAGGTCGACGGGTGGGAGCTCGGCCCGCCGCAACCCGATGGTGACGGTCCGCAGGGCGCCCACCCGCTCCCGCAGGCCGACGGGGAGCACCTGGTCGAGCTTGGTGAGGGCGGACAGCGCCGCCGTCTCCAGGCCCGACGCGGTGCCTTCGGAGGCGGCCCGCAGGGCGACGGCCACCGCCACCGCCTCGTCATCGTCGAGCAGGAGCGGGGGGAGGCGGCCGGCGGCGCCGAGCCGGTACCCCCCGTACGGGCCGGTGGTGGCCTCGACCGGGTAGCCGAGCTGGCGCAGCCGGGTGACGTCGCGCCGCAGCGTGCGGTCGGTGATCTCGAGGCGATCGACGAGCTCGGTTCCCGTCCACCACGGCCGCGACGACAGCAGCGTCAGCAGCCGCAGGAGCCGGCCCGCAGTGTCCATTTCCTCAGCTTCCTCGCTATTGCGGACCTGATCTGTCCGCAACCGATCGTACCGTCATGACATGCACCCGGACCAGATCGCCGCCCTCGCCCTTCACCACCAGGCCGACCTCCTCACCGAGGCGGAGCGGGTCCGCAACGGCCGTCCCGTCTCCAACCGGCCCCGATCACGACGGCGCTGGCGGGGCAGGTTCGCGACCTGACGGTCGCGTTCGCCAACATGGGGCGATGGCCACTTCGCCCCAGCTCGACGGTGCCGTTGCCGTCACTGCCCCCCTCATCGGCACCGTCGTCAGCGTCCTCGTGGCCGAGGGCGACGCCGTGCGGGCCCGCCAGGCCGTCGTCGTCCTCGAGTCCATGAAGATGGAGCACCTCGTCGAGGCGGAGGTGACGGGCGTCGTCGCCGGGCTGGCCGTCGGCCCGGGCGACACCGTCGAGGTCGATCAGCCCTTGCTGTGGCTCACCGAGGGGGACAGCGAGCACCACGCCGACGATGTGGTCGACGAGATCGATCTCGACCACATCCGCCCCGACCTGGCCGACGTGCAGGCCCGCCACTTCAAGACCATGGACGCGGCCCGCGCCGACGCCATCGAACGCCACCACCGCGTCGGCCACCGCAGCACGCGCGAGAACGTGGACGACCTGTGCGACCCGGGCACGTTCGTGGAGTACGGCTCGCTCATGGTGGCTGCGCAGCGGCGGCGGCGGACGGTGGAGGATCTCATCGACCGCACGCCGGGCGACGGCATGGTGGCCGGCGTCGGTCACGTGAACGGCGACCACTTCGGTGCGGACCGCTCGCGCTGCGTCGTCGTCTCCTACGACTACACCGTGCTGGCTGGCACGCAGGGGCACTACAACCACCTGAAGAAGGACCGCATGTTCGAGCTGGCCCATCGGAACCGGCTCCCGGTGGTGCTGTTCGCCGAGGGCGGCGGCGGCCGGCCGGGCGACACCGACGTGCCCGGGGTGGCCGGGCTCGACGTCATGGCCTTCTTCCTGTTCAGCCAGCTGTCCGGGCTCGTGCCGCTCGTCGGGATCGTGGCCGGCCGGTGCTTCGCCGGCAACGCCGTGCTGCTCGGCTGCTGCGACGTCATCATCGCCACCCACGACACGAACCTCGGCGTCGGCGGGCCGGCCATGATCGAGGGCGGCGGGCTCGGTGTGTTCCGGCCCGAAGAGGTCGGTCCCATGGACGTGCAGGTGCCCAACGGCACGATCGACATCGCGGTGGCCGACGAGACCGAGGCCGTCGCCGTGGCCAAGAAGTACCTGTCGTACTTCCAGGGCCCCGTGGCCGACTGGGAGTGCGCCGACCAGCGCCTGCTGCGCCACGCCATCCCCGAGAACCGGCTGCGCATCTACGACGTGCGCGCCGTCATCGAGACGATGGCCGACACCGACTCGGTGCTGGAGATCCGGCGCGGCTTCGGTCACGGCATGGTAACCGCCTTCGCCCGCGTGGAGGGTCATCCCATCGGCATCGTGGCCAACAACCCGACGCACCTCGCCGGTGCCGTCGACAGCGCCGGCGCGGACAAGGCGGCCCGCTTCCTGCAGCTGTGCGACGCCTTCGACATCCCCGTGCTGTTCCTGTGCGACACGCCCGGGATCATGGTGGGCCCCGAGGCCGAGAAGGAGGCCACGGTGCGCCACGCCGCCCGCCTCTTCGTGGTAGGGGCGAGCATGACCGTTCCCTTCTTCACCATCATCCTGCGCAAGGCGTACGGCCTCGGCGCGCAGGCCATGGCGGGCGGCACGTTCAAGGCGCCCGTGTTCACGGTGTCCTGGCCGACGGGCGAGTTCGGGGGCATGGGCCTGGAGGGATCGGTGCGCCTCGGCTTCCGGGCCGAGCTGGAGGCGATCGCCGATCCCGACGAGCGCGAGGCCGAGTACCAGCGGATGGTGGCCCAGGCCTACGAGCGGGGCAAGGCGCTGAACATGGCGATGGCGTTCGAGATCGACGACGTGATCGACCCCGCCGAGACCCGAGCCCACATCATGGCGGCGCTCCGCTCGGCCCCGCCCACGCCAGTGCGCGAAGGCAAGAAGCGCCCGAACATCGACACCTGGTAGCGGTCTCCACCGTTCTGGGAGTCCTCCGTCTCACCGGTGAGACGGATCACTCCGAGAACGCCTCACATCGAGGTGAGGGCCTCGAGGTCGCTCGGGTCCGGCTGCCAGGCGGTGGCGGCGACGTTGGCCCGCAGCTGCTCGGGTGTCGTGGCGCCGGCGATGACCGAGGCCACCGTCGGCATGGCGGCCAGACCGCCCAGGGCCACGTCGAGCAGGGACACCGAGCGCTCGGCGGCGAACGCCGACAGCTTGTCCACCACGTCGAAGCGCTCGTCGGTGAGCTGCGCCGTCATGCCCCACACCTTCATGCGCGTGTCGTCGCCCGGCGCCTCGCCCCGGCGGTACTTGCCCGTCAAGAGGCCACTGGCCAGCGGGAAGTAGGGCAGCAGCCCGACACCGAAGTGGGCGCATGCCGGTACCAGCTCGGCCTCGACCTCGCGCTCGATCAGGTTGTAGTTGTTCTGCGCGCTGATGAACCGCTCGTACCCACCCTCGCGGGCGATCCAGGCGGCGTCGGCCACCTGCCAGCCGGCGTAGTTCGACGAGCCGATGTAGCGCACCTTGCCCTCGTGCACGAGATCGGTGAGCGCCGACAGGGTCTCCTCGATCGGCGTCTCGGGATCGGGACGGTGGATCTGGTACAGGTCGATCCAGTCGGTGCGCAGCCGCTGCAGCGACCGTTCGACGGCCTTGCGGATGTAGCGGCGAGAACCGCGCGCCCCCAGTCCGCGCCGTTGGCGCCGCGCAGCGACGAGCCGAACTTGGTGGCCAGCACCACGTCGTCGCGCCGGCCCTGCAACACCTCACCGAGCATCTCCTCGGACGCGCCGTAGGAGTCGGAGGTGTCGAGCAACGTGACTCCCTCGTCGAGGGCAGCGTCGACGACGGCGCGCGTCGCATCGAGGTCGATGCGCATGCCGAAGTTGTTGCAACCGAGCCCAGCCACCGAGACGACCAAGCCCGAGCCACCGAGTCGGCGATACGCCATGTCAGCCATCGGGCGATCGTACGACCCCGCCGCCGCCGGGTCATTTCCGGTACGTGAGGCGGCCGCCGGCGATGGTGACGGCCACGTGCGCGCTGGACGGCGCGGCGAGCGCCTCGGCCAGCGGCACCCCGAGGACGCAGAGGTCGGCGGCGGCACCAGGAACCACCCGCCGCCGGGGCCCGCCGGGCTGCGCCAGCGGCGCGAGGAACAGCCCGAGCGCCGTCATCGCATCGACGCGCTCGGCCGGCCCGAGGACCCGGCCCGCCGGCGTCCGGCGATCGACGGCGGCGGCGATGGCCAGCCACGGGTCGGGCGAGCCGAACGGGGCGTCGGTGCCGGCGCCCACGGCCACGCCGGCGGCCAGCAGCGAGCCGCAGCGCCAGAGATCGGTCCGGTCGGCGGGCTCGACGTCGGCCAGGTAGTCGTCGCCCCGCTCGCCCACCAAGTTCGGCTGCGTCACGACGGTGAGCCCCAGCTGGCACAGGCGCGGCACGAGCTCGGCCGGCACCACCGCGCCGTGCTCGACGCGATCGCCCGGCACCGTGCCGGTCTCCTCGAACGCCGCCAGCACGAGGACGAGCGCCTCGCGGGTGACGCAGTGGACGGCGACGGCGCGGCGCTGGCGGCGGGCCGCCGATATCCCGGAGACCAGATCGGCCAACGCCGGCAGCTGGTGGTCGGCGGCCACGAGCTTGACCGGCCCCCGCTGCCGCCCGGCCACCGCCTCGACCGGGAGCGCCGGCCCGCCGGTGAGGACCACCTGCAGCGGGAAGCCGTCGGTGCCGGCGGCCAGGATCTCGGCGTCGGCGGCGTGCTCGATGGGCGTGGCATCCGTGACCCCGGTGACCCCGTAGCCGGCCAGCTCGGCGCCGACGGCGGCGAGGTCGAGGGCGACGGCAGGAACCCGCGACCGGAGCCACTCGTCGCCGCCGAACAACCGGCCCGTCGGGCGGCCGAGCGCGTCCCGCTCGACGCCCGCCGGCCCGCTCTCGAGATCGACGGCGGCCGCGGCCGCGCCGTTGAGGATCCACGCCGCGCCCGATCGGTGCTGGACGCGCACCGGCCGCCCGTCGACGGCGGCGTCGAGCCACGCCCGGTCGATGGGTCCGGCCACCGACTCGTGGTAGCCGGTGGCCCGCAGCCACGCCCCCGCCGGCAGCGCGGCGTCGGCCGCCCGCAGCACGCTGACGAGTTCGGCGGTCGAGCGCACCGCCGGGGGGCCGGCCCGCACCGACGTCCGGGCGGCGGCCAGCGCCATCACGTGGATGTGGTGATCGTGCAGCCCGGGGACGGCGGCGCCGCCACCGGCGTCGACGATGGCGCCACGAGGTCGGCGTCCACCGGCAGGAGCGACCGTGACGATCCGGTCACCGGCGATCGTGACGTCGACGCGCTGGCCCTCGACCTCGGCGTCCAGCACCACCAGGTCGGTCACGGTTCCCGGCCGTGCTCACCGAGTCCGGGCGCCCGGCCCGTCGCCGGTCGGGCCCGGGGTGGGGCCACCGGTCCGGTCCACGGCTCGGTGCTCGCCGGCCCGGCCGCCATCATCGCGGCGGCCGTGCGGGCCAGGGCCACGTCGAGCAGCCATCGGCCGCCGGCCAGGAGGTGGTCCACGACGGCGAGGGCGCCGAGCAGGCCGGTGGCCGGGTCGGCGGCGGCGTCGGCGCAGAAGCACGGCCCCGTCTCGTCCCAGGCCACGAGCCCGCCGGCCACGGCGGTGTCGTCGCCCAAGCCCACCCACTCCCCCATCGGCGCCTCGCGACCATGAGCGGTGATCGAGAGCCACACCCGGAGCCGGCCTCGGGCGGCGACGGCGAACGGGTCGAGGCCGAACTGGGCCAGCGCCCGCGGCCGGGAGGACTCCACCACCACATCGGCCCGCTCCAGCCAGCGGGCCAGGGTGGCGACGCCGCCCGGCGCGTCGAGGTCCACCGCCACCGCCTCCTTCCCGGCGTTCAGCAGGTCGAAGAACGGGGCCGAACCGGCCCGGGCGCCGTCGGGACGGCGCTCGCTCTCGAGCTTGACCACCCGCGCCCCCGCTCGTCGCAGCAGGTCCGTGCACAGCGGGCCGGCCCACAGCGAGGACAGATCGACCACGACCACACCGGCGAGCGAGGGCACCGGGCCGGCGGCGACACCGCCGAGCGCCACGGCCCGCACGGTCGTGTCGTCACGAACGGAGCCGAGCGTGGCGCACGGCAGGCCGAGCAGGCGGGCCCGATCGACGAGCGCGCCGCCGGAGCGCGTCCGGACCGAAGTAGCGACGGCTGGCCACGGCGACCCCTCGTCGACGCGATGCTCGAGCCATGCGCCCAGCGCGGCCACGTCGTCGGGCCGCGGCAGCGACAGCGCCAGCCAGCCGTCGGCGACCGCCAGCATGCGGGTGGCACCGCCGGCGCTGCGATCCCCGTCGCGGGTGAACCCGGTGAGGGCCGCCCGCTCACCGAGGAGGGCGGGGCCGTCGACGTCGACCGAACACCCCAACCGGGCCGTCGCCGCGGCCAGCTCTCCCGCCCAGCGCGCCATCGTGACCGGCAGACCGGGCGGCGCCAGCAGCGGCGGGCCGTCGGCCCGACCGGTCAGCGCCATCGCCCCCGAAGCAGCCCACATGGCATCGGGTGCGGCGGATGGGTCCAACACGGCCCGCCATAGTGTAGAGACGACCCTGTGGACGTCCGGCACCTGACGCTGAACGAGTTGCGTACCGCCATCGACACCGGCGATGCCGAGGATCTCAGCACCGCCGCCGGTGCGCCGATCGTGGCCATCAGCGACGACCACGAGACGGATCAGGCCATCGCCACCCTGGCGCCGCGGCTGGCGTCCGTGCCGTGCGTGCTCGTCGCCGATCCCGCCCTCGATCGGCTGGCCCCCGTCGTCGACGTGTTCGCCGGTGGCGACCAGCTGGCCACCATCGTGGAGGCCGTCGAACGCACCCCGCTCGCGGCGACGGCGATGGTGGTGCTCCTGCGCAGCACGCTGGCCCGCACGATCGACGAGGGTCTGGTGGCCGAATCGGTCACCTACTCGATGCTGCAGGGCGGTCCCGAGTTCGCCCGGTGGCGGGCCGGGCGCCAGCGCCGCCAGCGCCCGGAGCCGGCCCAGGCCGTCCTGACCGACCGGCTCGACGGCACGCTCACCATCACGCTCAACCGGCCCCACGTGCACAACGCCTTCAGCCGCTCCATGCGCGACGGGTTGGCCGAGGCGCTGGCCGTCGCCATGGCCGACGACTCGGTCGACCGGATCCTGCTGCAGGGGTCGGGACCGTCGTTCTGCAGCGGCGGCGACCTCGACGAGTTCGGCGACTTCCCCGATCCCGCCTCCTCCCACGTGATCCGCCTGACCCGCAGCCCCGCCCGGCTCGTCGCCCGGCTGTCGTCGCGCGTCGAGGTGCGCACCCACGGCTCGTGCATGGGCGCGGGAGCGGAGCTCCCCGCGTTCGCCGGGCGGGTCGTCGCCCACCCGGCCACCCGCTTCGCCCTGCCGGAGCTCTCCCTCGGACTGGTGCCGGGGGCGGGCGGCACCGTCAGCCTGCCCCGGCGCATCGGCCGCCACCGCACCGCCCTCCTCGGGCTCACCGGCACCCCGATCGACGCCGCCACCGCGTTCGACTGGGGCCTCGTCGACGCCATCGACACGTGACCGTGCACGCGAGCATGATGGAAGCCCGGCGATACGCAACTGGAAGGCAGTCCATGTACGACTTCTGCGTGATCGGCGGCGGCATCGTGGGCCTGGCGACGGCCACGTCGCTGCTCGATGCCTTCCCCGGCTGCGACCTGGTGGTGGTGGAGAAGGAGTCCGACGTCGGGCGCCACCAGACCGGCCACAACAGCGGCGTCATCCACGCCGGCATCTACTACGCGCCGGGCAGCCTGAAGGCGCGCCTGTGCCGCGAGGGGGCCGCCGCCACGAAGGCGTTCTGCACCGAGCACGGCATCCCGTTCGAGACGTGCGGCAAGCTCCTGGTGGCCACCACGCCGCTCGAGGTCCAGCGGATGGACGACCTCCAGGCGCGCGCCGCCGTGAACGGCATCGAGTGCGAGCGTCTCGACGCCGCCGAGCTCGTCGAGCGGGAGCCGAACATCACCGGCCTGGGCGCCCTGTTCGTGCCGTCGACCGGCATCGTCGACTATCGCCTCGTCTGCACCGCGCTGCGCCAGCAGGTGGTGGACAAAGGCGGCGCCGTCGAGACCGACGCAAAGGTCGATCTCATCGCCGAGACGGGCTCGTGGGTCGAGGTGCGCGCCGGGGCGCGGTCATGGACGGCGCAGCAGGTGGTGGCCTGCGCCGGCCTGCAGGCCGACCGCATCGCCCGCCTGGCCGGGATCGACACCGAATTCCAGATCGTGCCGTTCCGGGGCGAGTACTACCGCCTGCCGCCCTCGAAATCCGACGTGGTGCGATCGCTCATCTACCCCATCCCCGACCCCGATCTGCCGTTCCTCGGCATCCACCTCACGAGGATGATCGACGGCAGCGTCACCGTCGGGCCCAACGCCGTGCTCGGCTTCGCCCGGGAGGGCTACCGCAAGGGGTCGATCAGCGGACGCGACATCGCCACGTTCGCCGCCTTCCCCGGGTTCTGGAAGGTCATCCGCCAGAACTTCCGCTCCGGTGCGCGCGAGATGCGCAACTCCCTGTGGCGCCGGGGGTACCTCGAGGAGTGCCGGAAGTACTGCCCCAGCCTCACCCTCGAGGACCTGCTGCCCTACGAAGCCGGCATCCGGGCCCAGGCGGTGCGGCGCGACGGCACCCTGGAGCACGACTTCCTGTTCGCCGAGACCACCCGCACGCTGCATGTTTGCAATGCGCCGTCGCCCGCCGCCACCTCGGCGCTGCCGATCGGGCGGATGATCACCGAGCGGGCCGCCGAGCAACGCCGTCACCTGCCCACGATGACGACCGCCTGACCGCAGCCAGGACCGCCCGCACCGAAATCTCGTGAAAAACGAGGACTGATTTGGTTCGTACGTGGGTACCGACGCCCGCATGAACACGCTCGTCGTGGTGACAGGGGTCTGGTGCGCAGCCGCCCTGCTGGTGGGGGTAGCCGTGGGCGGGTGGCTCGGTGCGTGTCGGCGCACCCTGGACGCATCCGATGACTGGGTGCTGTGGGAATGCGAGATGGCGGGCACGGTGCCCGGCCGGGCGACGACTGGCCGCTGATCGTTCTCGGTTCCCCCCAGCGCCGCGCTGCTGGGTGATGCTGCAGGCCGGTACCCCCTCCACTTGGCCGCGGTGTCCCCAGCAGCGTTGCGCGATCGGGCTCAGTCGCCGACGTCGTCGGTGCGGACCACCGAGTCCTCGCCGCCGAAGTTGTTGGGGGCGTAGTCGTCGGCGTCCCACACGTTCACCCACCGGTCACCGTCGAGCACGTAGCGGAACCGGTACTCCCGACCGATCTCCAGGACGAGGGTGATGTGGAAGCCGCCGTCGGGGCGGCGCGCCATCGGGCTGGCGTCGGTGGACCAGCCGTTGAAGTCGCCGGCCAGCGCCACGGTGTTGGCCGCCACTCCCGGGTCCAGCTCGAAGGTGACCGCTACCGTGCCCAGCTCGTCGCCCAGGACCTTCTTGATCACGCCTGCACCCTCCCCAGCCGTCCTGTCACGCTGCCGGGCCGATCGTGCCAGCGACACGGTCGGCGCGACGGTCAACCACCGTATGCGTCGCGCAGCCGCGGAACCTCGGCGCGCGTGCGGCGGATGGTGAACCCGGTGTCGGTGCGGTCGAGGTCGACCCAGGGGACCAAGAAGGCCCGACCCTCGAGCGCCGCCGCCGCCACACGCAGGAGCCATGGACCCCGCACCCCTCCCCGCACATAGCCGAGGCGCGAGGCGATGCCGCCCCGCCCCACCACGAGCGCATCGACCCGCAGTGCTTGACCGAAGCCTTCGACATAGGGCCCGTCCTGCACGAGGCGGACATCGGTCACCGTGCCGAGACGGGCGCCGCCGGCGTCGACCACCTCGACACCCAGCACCTCACTCATCTGCATCGTGGCGGCTCCCGGGGATGTGGCCGATGACGTGGTCGCGGACCCAGTGCTCGGCGGCGGCGCTGGCCAGGGTCGGCTGGTCGACGGTGATGGTCACGTGGCTGGCGATGTCGCTCACCCGCCCGATCGGGATGCGGTCGGGGTCGGTGCGGTCGCCCGGCATGGCGGCGGCGACGTGCCACCGCAGCCATCGGCCCAGACGCCGCCGTCGGAGCCGGTACCAGAGGGTGCCGGGCCCGCTCAGGATGGCGCTGACGTACACCCCGCCTTCGTCCGTGGCGGTCAGCTCGAGGTCGTCGACCTTGCCGGCCAGCCGGCCCTCGCGGTCGATCAACTGGCGGTCGAGCAGGTGCAAGGCGGCGTACAGCTCCCGACCGCTCACTGGCCCGCCTTGGTGATGATCATCAGCGGGATGGTGGCGACGGACACGGCCACCAGGATCACGAGGTAGATCGTGGCCACCGTGTTCAGCATGCGCCCGTTGGTGTTGTCGGCCATGTAGCCCGGGTCGTTGGCGATCACGAGGATCGGGAAGTACGTCAGTGGCAGCGCGGCGGCTGACAGGACGATCGAGTACTCGGTGACCTTCACCGGATCGACGCCGGTGATTCCCCACAGCGCGGCGGCCACGATGGAGATCAACACCACGAGGTGGAACCGGGAGGCCTCACGGGGGCGCAGGTACTTCCCCCACTGCCAGCCGAGGTACTGCGCCACGGTGTACCCGGCCGACAACGCCGTCTCCAGCGCCGCCCCGAACGTGGCGGCGAAGATGCCGAGGATGGCGAAGGCGAGCCCGACGCGGCCGAGCTCCGCGCTCACCGGGAGCACCACCTGCGCGAGCTGATCGACGGAGATGTCGAGCGGCGCGAAGACGAGCGCGGCGGTGGCCATGATGGCGAGCGACAGCAGCCCGCCGAGCGGGAAGCCGACGATCACATTGGCCCGGTTGGTGGCCAGATCGCGCCGGGTCCAGTGCTCCTCGACGGCGCCACTGGAGAAGAAGAACACCTCGTACGGGGTCATCGCCGCGCCGAACAGCGCAATCGCGTAGTAGCCGTAGGTGAACACCGTCTCGTGCTCGGGGATCGTCGGGCGGGAGGCATCGTGGAGGAGCTGCCCCCAATCGGGTCCCAGGTGCCAGACCGTGACGGCGAAGACGACGAGGCCCAGGCCGGCCATGCCGAAGAGCTGCTCCATCTTCGGGAACGGCATCCGCCACAGGACCACCCACACCAGGACCAGGGCGACGGGGATGAGCAGCAGGTAGGAGACGCCGACGAGCAGCGAGATGGCGATGGCCACGCCGGCCAGCTCCGCAGTGAGCGTCAGGAGGTTGATGAAGAACGACGCCAGGAGGTTGGCCAGCCCGAAGCGAGGGCCGAGCCGCTCGCGCACGAGGTCGAACACCGGCCGGCCGGCCACGGCCGCCACCCGCCCGCACATCTCGGCGTAGACGACGATCCCGATCACGCCCACGACGACCACCCAGGCGAGGTTCAGCTCGAACCGGGCGCCGGTCGCGGCGTTGGCCACGAGATCGCCGATGTCGACGAACCCGCCGATGGCGGTGAGGATGCCGAGGAAGATCGACAGCACCTTCTTCACGGGATGGCGCTCACTG
Source organism: uncultured Acidimicrobiales bacterium (assembly GCA_963728985.1). Classification (GTDB taxonomy): domain Bacteria; phylum Actinomycetota; class Acidimicrobiia; order Acidimicrobiales; family Ilumatobacteraceae; genus DASXAI01. The sequence goes on from CAVSME010000001.1 coordinate 215,475, forward strand.
GTGGTCGTCCAGGAATGCCTTCAGCTGCCGCTGGTCGTCGTCGAGCGGCTGGGCCACCGAGGCGAGATCGTCGAGGCGACCGCGCCGCACCGTGATCCGCACCTGCGTGACGTGGTCGACGGCAGGCTGGAGGATGGCGTCGAGCTGGTCTCGCAACGCGTCGGAGCGAGCGTCCGGCGGCTGCACCGACGCGAACGTGCCCTGCACGCCGACGATGTCGTCCTCCTGCTCGGAGACGAGGACCGACAGATATGGCCCCCACGCCTTCCCATCGGTGCCGACTCGGGCGGCGAGCATGGTCGTCGACACGGCCGACAGCGCGGCCTCGGCGGTGGTCGCCGCCTTGTCCTCGTACGTCTCGAACGTACGGGCCGGGCCGACCGGGTGGCTGACGCACCCCGCCGTCAAGAGCGCCACGGCGGCAAGGACGGCGCGCTTCATCGGCCCTGTATCAGGATGCCTCTTCGAGGGCCCGCGGATAGTCGCCGGTGCTCGCCTTCCAGGCCGCCGCCGCGCCCCGCTGGGCGAGGAGGCGGCCGAGCGCCACGGCCACGCCGGACGCCACCGCCCAGCCGATGGCCTCGGGCCACGCCGTCGACCGTGACGCCGGGTTGCCCGGCGGACCGTCTCCCTTGACGTTCCTCCACACCGCACCCATGGCCCGCCGGGTGGCGTACGCCGAGACGGCGCCCGCTCCGAGCGCCAGCGCCCTCCATGCGATGTCCGACCTGTTCATGTTGCCTCCCTGGCCATGCACCGGGCTCGTACCCGGCGCTCCATCGGGTGAACCACCCCGGTCAGCCGCTCGTCGCCTCGGCGAGGGCGTCAGCGGCCTCGGTGACACCGGCATCGGCCCGATCGAGTCGTGCCGCCGCCTTGGTCAGCGTGGCCTCGGCGCGCTGCAACCGCTCCTGGTTCTCACGCAGGCTGGCCTCGGCGGCGGCGACGCCAGCGCGCGCTTCTTCCACCGCCCGATCGGCCTCGTCGACGCTCTCCTGCACCCGGGCGCGCTCGTCGGTGGCCACGGTGACCGCCTCTTCCAGCTGGCGCCGCCGGGCGAGGGCCTTGGCGTCGGGAGCCGGTGGCGCCGCCTTCTTCGTCGGGCGCCCGCGGGCGCGGGCCGACTGGGAGCGCCGGCATCGAACGCGCCGAAGGGATCGACGGCCTCGACGGCGCCGGAGCCGAGGATGCCGGCGCGGAGCTGCTCGCCGGCGGCCTCGTTGGCGACGAGCTCGCCGAGGCGGGCGGTGGCGGCCGCGGTGGTCGCTCCCGTCACCCCGGCAGCGGCCGCCGCTTTGCTGGCACGCGCCACCACCGCCGCCGTCTGGGCCCGTAGCTCGCGCAGGGCGTCGCGCGGTGCTGGCTGCACTGCGCCCTTCGGCCGCCGCCGTCTGGGCGTCGCGCACCAGCGCGGCCGCGTCGAGGAACGACGCGACGACATCGGGCTGCCCGACGGCGACGAGGTTCAGGGCGACGTCGACGCCGCTGGCCTTGCGCAGCGCCGCGATGGCCGTCGCTCCGGCACGGTCACCGGCACCGCGGCGCTCCTTGACGAGCGCGGTCCGGGTGGCGACGAAGTCGTTCGGCGGCGTCGAGTAGAGCTGCCGCAGGGTGTCGGCGTCGATGGCCGGCTCGTCGCTCACCCCACCATCTGAGCACCAGCTCAGGCCGAGCGGCGCCGAGGTGCTGACCGCTTCGTGGCGGCCTTGGCCTTCTTGGTGCCCTTGGCTGCCTTGGCCGCCTTCTTGGCCGGGCGGCGACGCCCCGACTTCAGGCTGGCCTCGAGGGCGGCCATGAGGTCGACCACCTTGCCCGACGGCTCCTCCTCGGGTTCGTCCACGACGAGCTCCTCGCCCTTCGCCTTGCGCTCGATCAGGTCGCGCAGCTCCTCGGTGTACGTGTCGTGGTAGCGCTTCGGGTCCCAGTCCGAGGCCAGCGAGTCGATGATCTGCGCCGCCAGCTTCAGCTCCTTGCCGGCAGGCTTGCTGCGGGCGGCGGGGATGCCGTCGATCTTCTTGCGGGGCACGATCTCGTCGGCGAAGCGCATCGTGGACACGGCGAGGGCGCCGTCCAGGGGACGGATGGCGGCGAGGTACTGCTTGTTGCGCATGACCACCGTGCCGATGGCCACCCGGTCGGCGGACTCCATCGCCGCCAGCAACAGGCGGTAGGCGCGCTCGGCGGCGTCCCCGTCGGGCGCCAGCCAGTACGTGTGGTCGTAGTAGATGGGATCGACGGCGGCCAGGTCGACGAAGTCGGTGATGTCGATCGTGCGCGTCGTCTGCGGTCGGAGGGCCTCGAGCTCGCCGGCGTCGACCACGACGTACTTGCCCTTGCTCAGCTCGAAGCCCCGCTCGATGTCTTCGTTGTCGACCGGCTTGCCCGTCTTGGCCGACACCTTCGCATTGCGGATGCGCGCTCCGGTCTTCTTCTGGAGCTGGTGGAAGTGCACGGTGTGGTCATGGACGGCGCTGTAGGCCTTCACCGGCACGCTGACCAGCCCGAAGCTCAACGAGCCGCTCCAGATGGCGCGAGGCATGGGCAGGCGATACCCCGCCGACCGCTCCGCCAGCCACGAAGCGTGTAAGGCGGGCGGCGCTGGGGAACCGGACGGGCATGAGCGCCCTTGATGCGGTGATCGGTCGGCTGGAGCAGGTCAAGGCCCTGGACAGCGTGGCCGAACGGGTCTCCGTGGCCGCTTCCTACATCACCCACCGGCCACCGGTCTCGTCGGTCCTGTCGGGCACGTTCCTCGGCCACCCCCTGCACCCGATCCTGACGGACCTCCCCATCGGATCGTGGACGTCGGCCTTCGTGCTCGATCTGGTCGGAGGGCGCCGGAGCCGGAAGGCGGCGCAGGCCCTGGTCGGCGTGGGCGTGCTCACGGCCATCCCCACCGCGCTCACCGGCCTCGCCGACTGGGCCGACACCGGTGGCAAGACGCGCCGGGTGGGCACGTTCCACGCGCTGACCAACTCGGTCGGGCTCGGTTGCTACGTCCTGTCGTGGCGAGCCCGTCGCCGGGGCCATCACTTCCGGGGCGTGATGCTGGCCATGGCGGGCGCCACCGCCGCCACCGGCGCCGCCGCGCTGGGCGGCCACCTCGTGTACCGCACCGGCACGGGCGTCGACGTCAACGCCTTCGACACGGGGCCCGACGACTGGACGGCGGCCACCTCGGCCGCGTCACTGCCCGGAGGGGAAGGTCGCTACGTGGAGGCGGACGCGGCCAAGGTGCTGGCGCTGCACGACGGGCCCGGCGGCTGGCACGGCATCGGCGCCCGGTGCAGCCATCGCGACGGCCCGCTGCAGGACGGCGAGTTCGTCGAAGGCTGCGTGGTGTGCCCGTGGCACAAGAGCCGGTTCCGGCTGGACGACGGCACCGTGGTCGAGGGTCCGGCCACCGCGCCGCAGCCGCGCTACGAGGTGCGCGAGCGCGAGGGCACCCTGGCCGTGCGCCGGCGCCCGGCCTGAGCCGGGCGGCGGACCTCAGCCGGCGCGGGTTCTGGCGGCGTTCGCCACCGTGACCGCCGATGCGGTCCGCAGCCGGCCCGCGAGGCCCACCTGGGCCATGGACCAGATGAGCCATTTGCTCGGATCGAACTGCCACCATCGCGCCCCGTTGCGATAGTCGAAGGGGAAGCGGTGGTGGAAGCTGTGGTAACCCTCGCCGAAGGTGACGAGCGCGGTGATCACGCTGTCGCGGGCCGACGCCGTCGCGTCGTAGCGCCGGCTCCCGAGGAGGTGGGCGAGCGAGTTCACGCAGAAGGTCGCCTGCAACAGGATCGCGGCGCGAAGGAACCCGGCCACCAGCAAGCCGCCCCAGAAGTCGCCCCAGAGCCCGGCGACGAGCGCCGGCATCAGCAAGCCGACGACGACGGCGAGGATGGCGTAGTACCGGTGCTGGAGCCGGACGCTGCGACGCGCCCACAGATCGCTCAGGCGGGTGACGTCGGCCGACGCTTGGCGGCGGCGGATCAACCAGCCCACATGGGCGAACAACGCGCCCCGGCCGATCGAGTGGGGATCACCCGCACCGTCCGTGTCGGCGTGGTGAGCACGGTGGTCGGCGCTCCACGACAGGGCCGAGTTCTGGAAGGTCGCCGCGCCGAAGGCGAGCAGCAGCCAGCGCACGGGCGCGGTGGCGTGGTACGTGCGATGGGCGAAGAGGCGGTGGTAACCCGCCGTGATCGCCATGCCGCACACGACGTACATGGCCGCCGCCAGGATCAGCGTTGGAACCGACGTACGGATCACGATCCAGACGAGTCCGGCCACGCCGGCAGCGTGAATCAGCGCCAGCCCCGCCACCGTCGACCAGCAGACGGCGCCGTCGGGGTCGGCGGTGTCAGACTCCATCGATTACGAGTGTCCGCCCGGTGCGCACATCGGACACGCGAGCGCTGCTGGCGATCCCGGCCAAGACGACCCGCACGCCCTCGGCGATGGCCGACTCGGCGAGGGCGTAGATCTCCGCGTCGGCACCGAAGCTCGGGGCGAGGCGCAGCACCGCCCAGCCGCGCTGGCCGCGCGCAGAGCTCGATACGACGTGGGCGGCGACCTGGCCGTCGCCCAGCCGGGTATCCCAGATCGATGGGACGGCGCGGGTTTCCTCCGCCAACCCGTCGATCCGCGCCACCGCCGCTTGAAATGCGGCGGTCACCATCGCCGGGGTATCGGGTGTGAGATCGCCCTTGACCGTCAGGCAACGCTCGCACGGCACGTCGGTACCGCGCATCACCAGAATCCGATGGCACCGAGTGCACCGCGGGATCGGCTGCCACTGCAACCGCCGCTCGTGCATTTCCTTCAAACGATCCGTCCGGCTCATGCCAGCACGACCTTTCGCGAAGAGCGAGCGTACTGGACGCACCGTCAATTTCGCCCTTCGCCCGATCATCAGACAGCGTGGGCACACCTAATTGACGTTTCTCTCCCGGCCCTCCCAGAACGGAGCCCGCAGGTCCTTCTTCAGGATCTTGCCGCTCGGGTTGCGGGGCAACGCATCGATCCAGTCGACCGACGTCGGGCACTTGAACTTCGCCAGCTGCCCGCGGCAGTAGTCGATCAGCTCCTCTTCCGTCACCTCGGCGCCGGGAGCGGGAACCACGAGCGCTTTGGGTGTCTCGCCCCACCGCTCGTGGGGCACGCCGATCACGGCGGCGTCGGCCACCGCCGGGTGGGCCATGAGCACGTTCTCGATCTCCGCCGGGTAGACGTTCTCCCCGCCCGACACGATCATGTCCTTCACCCGGTCGTGGATGAAGAGGTACCCCTCGTCATCGAGGTAGCCGGCGTCGCCGGTGCGCAGCCAGCCGTCGGGCAGCAACGTCTTGGCCGTCTCGTCGGGCAGCTTCCAGTAGCCCTTCATGTTGAGCGCGGAGCGCACGAGGATCTCGCCCACCTGCCCGGTCGGCACGTCGTCGAGCGTGGCCGGATCCACGATGCGCAGCTCCACGCCGGGGTCGGCCGTGCCGGCGGCCCGCAGCAGGTGGGCCCGGTCACCGCCGGGATCGTGGTCGCCAGGAGCCATGCTCACGACCTGCCCGGTGGTCTCGGTGAGGCCGTACGCCTGCATGAACACCTCCCCGAAGGTGGCCATGGCCCCCACCAGCACCTGCTCGGAGATCGGCGAGGCCCCGTAGAGCACCAGTTCCAGCGTGGAGTAGTCGCCATCCGACGCGCCCGGCACGAGCTGCATCAACTGGATGACGGCAGGGACGATGAAGGCGTGGGTCAGCCCGTGGGCCGGGATGTCCCGCACGATGGCCGCAGGGTCGACCTCGCGGTGCAGCACCACCGTCCCGCCCTGGTACATGCTGGCCAGCGCCCAACCACCGCCACCGATGTGGAACAGCGGCATGGCCACGAGGCTCACCGAGTCGGGGTGGAAGCGCCAGCCCTCCTGCGCGTTCGGGAGGGCGGTGAACAGGTTGCCGTTCGTGAGCATCACGCCCTTGGGCCGGCCGGTCGTGCCCGACGAGTAGAGCTGCAACGCCACGTCGTCCGGCGCGGACCCCACGCCGGGATCGGTCGTCGGCTGCCGGCCGATCCAGTCCTCGTACGACTCGTACGTCGGGTGGCTGCCGATGACGACGATCCTCCTCACCGTCTCGAGTTGATCGGCGATGGCGTCGACGAGCCCCGCGAACTCCTCACCGACGACGAGGACCTTGGCGTCGGCGTCGTTGACGATGTAGGCCACCTCGGGCGGGGCCAGCCGCCAGTTCACGGCGACGGACACGGCGTTCAACTTGGCCGCGCCGAACACCACCTCGAGGTGCTCGGGCGAGTTCTTGTCGAGGAAGGCGACGTGGTCCTGCTCCCCCACCCCTTCGGCGGCCATGGCGTTGGCCACCTGGCTGGAGCGGGCGTCCACCTCGGCGAAGGTGAACGTGCGATCACCGGCGATGACGGCGGGCTTGTCGGGCAAGTCCCGGCCGTGCGTGCGGATCAATCCCGCGACCGTGCTGATGGCCATGATCCCCCCAGTCTCCGCAGTGCAGGGCGATCCACGGTAGTCCCGACCTGATCCCCTCGGAGGCAGCTACCGGCGATACCTTGTGATCACCAGGGCACCATCGCCCAAGGAGGCAAGTTTCGATGCCCAACCCCGTGCTCAACGAGAAGGTCTTCCAGCAGGCGGCGCCCACCGAGGCCGACGCCGGGTGGGCCGCCCCTGGCGCCGAGGCGGGCACGTACCACCCACCGATCACCGACGGCCCCGCCAGCCCGTACCGCAGCGTCCGCACCGGCGTCATGACCGTGGGCGGCACCGCCGCCGCCAGCGGCGTGCTGCTGGTGCTGCTGATCGCCGCCGGGGCCGTCGGCTGGAACCTCGTCAGCATCGACCCCACCGGCCAGACCATCAACTTCCCCGGCTGGCTCCTGCTGCCCCTCTTCGCCGCCCTCGGCGTCGCCTTCCTCACCGCGTTCAAGCCCCACCTGGCCCGCTTCCTGGCGCCTGTCTACGCCATCCTCCAAGGCCTCGTGGTGGGGGCCATCTCCCACGTGTACAACGCGCAGTGGGACGGCATCGTCATCCAGGCCGTCGGCGCCACGGTCGCCGTGTTCGCCGTGATGCTGGCGCTCTACGGGCTGCGCATCATCCGGGTGACCGACCGGTTCCGCCGCATCGTGATCGGCGCCACCTTCGGCGTCCTCATCCTCTACGGCGTCTCGGCGCTGTTCTCCCTCTTCGGCCACACGCCGTCGTTCATGTACGACGCCAGCCTCTTCGGCATCGGCCTCAGCATCCTCGTGGCCGGCATCGCCGCCTTCAACCTCGCCCTCGACTTCGACATGATCGAAAAGGGCTCGAAGGCCGGGGCCCCGAAGTACATGGAGTGGTACGGCGCCTTCGGGCTGTTGGTCACGCTGGTCTGGCTCTACCTCGAGATCCTTCGTCTCCTGGCCAGGCTCCGTTCGCGCTAGACAACTGCGGGTGGACGTCGAGGATTTCCGCGATCGAGCCCGCGCGTGGTTGGCCGACAACGCCACGCACGCGCCCCGCGACTACGGGGCCATCCTGCCGCCCGATCTCGTCGAGCGCGGCGTCGCGTGGCAGCGCCGCCTCGTCGACGGCGGCTGGGCCGGCATCCACTGGCCGACGGAGTGGGGCGGCCAAGGCCTGACGCCGGCGCACAACGCGGTGTGGATCGAGGAGTGCGCCCGCACCGGTGTGCCGCCGTTCATCAACATGGTCGGCATCGTGCTGGCCGGGCAGGCGATCCTGCGCTTCGGCACACCCGAGCAGCAGGCCCGCCACCTCCGCCAGACGCTCGCCGCCGATCAGGTGTGGTGCCAGCTCTTCAGCGAGCCCGGCGCGGGAAGCGACCTGGCCGGCCTCAGCACGCGCGCCGAGCGCGACGGCGACAGCTTCGTGGTCAACGGGCAGAAGGTGTGGTGCTCGGGCGGGCGCTACAGCGAGTGGGGCATCCTCATGGCCCGCACCGATCCGTCACTGCCCAAGCACCGCGGCATCTCCTTCTTCCTGTTCGACATGCGCCTGCCGGGCGTTGACATCAGGCCGCTGCGCCAGATGACGGGTGGGTCGGAGTTCGACGAGGTCTTCTTCACCGACGTGGTCGTGCCGGCCGACTGCCTCCTCGGTCCGCTCAACGGCGGTTGGGATGTCGGCATGGCGGTGCTCACCAACGAGCGCGGTCACATCGGCGCGGCCGTCATCGGGTTGGAGCGCCGCCTGGCCGCCATCGCGGCGATGGGCGATCAGCGCCCGCTCGACGCCGTCGAACGGCAACGCCTCGTCGGCCTGCTCGGACGGGGCCGGTCCTTCGCGGCGATGGGTTCGCGCCAGGGTCCGTCGGCCTCGACGGCGGCGTCGCTGATGAAGCTCGGCATCTCGGAGCTGATGTTCGACGCCGCCGTGGAGCGGGCCGACCTGGGCGGCGCGGCATCCCTGCTCACCGGCCCCGACGTGGATGGCATGCTGGCGGCACCGGCGGGTCGCATCGCCGGGGGCACGAGTCAGGTGCAACGGACCATCATCGGAGAGCGGCTGCTCGGGCTACCCCGGGAACCGAAGGGAGCCAGCTGATGTCCATGGATTGGAAGGCCAACGAGCGCCGGGGCGACGGGACGGAGGGCGCCGACAAGAAGCGCGTCTCCCCGTCGCTCATCATCGGCCTGGTGGCGCTCGTCCTCGCCATCATCTTCATCGCCCAGAACACCGACAGCCATGCGGTCACGTTCCTGTTCTGGGACGGCGACACCTCGACGTGGGTGGTCATCGTGATCGCGCTGATCCTCGGTGCCCTCATCGATCGGGTCGCCACGTGGGCCTGGCATCGGCGCAGGGCCCGCCGCGCCAACGGCTAGTGGTCCATTTCGGGTCACGAACCCCGCGGCACCACCGGACTGGCGTGGTGGCCCACCATGCGCCAGGTGCCGTCCGAGCGCAGGAAGAGGTTGAGAGCGGCGGCGGTGCCGCCGGGCCCGTCACCGAGGATGTTCTCGTCGCAGCTCACCCAGGCCACGTCGCCCACGACGCGGGCCTGCTCGTTGGTCACGATGAACTGCAGCGCCTGGTCGTTGTGGAAGAGGGCGAACCAGGAGGCCGAGATGGCCGCCCATCCGTGCAGCGTGGCCCATCCGGGATGGGTGCACACCACGCCGTCGTCGTGGACCCACACGTCCGACATGGCGTCGATGCTGCTCGCCTCGAACGCTTCGTAGAAGCGCCGGTTGGCGGCAAGGACGTCGTCTCCGTCGGCCATCGACCCAGCGTAGGTTGGCGCGCTGTCGACGCCACTCGGCACGATGGCCCCGTGCCGACCGTCGCCTCCACCGATGCCGTCCACGTCGCCCTCCACGACTTGGGCGGCGACGGGCCCGTCATCCTGTACTCCCACGCCACGGGCCTGCACGGTCTGCTCTGGGCGCCGCTGGCCCGCCACCTGCCGGCCTACCACGGGATCGCCGTCGACTACCGGGGCCACGGCGATGCCACCGCCCCCACGACCGGCTCCTACGACTGGGGCGGGTTCGGTGACGACGCCATGGCCGTGGTCGAGCACCTGGGCGACGCCGGCCCGCTCCTCGGCGTCGGCCACTCGATGGGCGGGGCGGTGCTCGTCATGACCGAGCTGGCCCGGCCGGGCACGTTCCGGGCGCTCGCCCTCTACGAGCCGATCGTGTTCCCCCCCGGCCGCGGCGACGACGTCGCCAGCAGCCCGATCGTGGAGGGTGCCCGGCGGCGCCGCCCCGAGTTCCCCTCCCGGGAGGCGGCCCGGGCCAACTTCGCGTCGAAGCCGCCACTCGACGTCCTGGACCCCGCCGTGCTCGACCTCTACGTGGCCGAGGGCTTCCGCGACACGCCCGAGGGCACCGTCCGCCTCAAGTGCGAACCGGCCACGGAGGCGCTCACGTTCGCCGGCAGCGTCGGCCACGACATCTACGGCCGCCTCGGCGAGGTGCGCTGTCCCGTGCTGGTGATGGCGGCCCCGCCCGAGGAGGGCACGCCCGCCGCCTTCGCCGACGACGTGGCCCGGTCACTGCCCCACGGCGAGCTGCACCGGTTCGATCACCTCGGCCACTTCGGTCCGCTGGAGGACCCCAAGGCCGTGGCCGCCGTGATCGGCGCGTTCTTCACCGCCCAAGGCGCCTGACGCGCGTCGTCACGTCGACGTGACGGAAACCGGCGTCAAGCGCCGAAGAACGTCTCGTCGGCGAAACCTAGAACTCGCTGACGACGATGGTGACGCCGCCGGTGGCGAACTTGGGGACGTCCTCGGCGGCGGCGGCGCCCTCGGGCCCGCCCATGGCCGCGCCCAGGGCGGCGACATCGGCGAACGTGAGGGTGGCCAGCCAGAAGTAGGCCGGGTCGCTGCCGTCGGCGTTCGGCATGCCCTTGCCGTACTCGAAGGACTGGAGACCGGGCAGCTTCGCTGCGATCGGCGCGTGGATCGAGCGGTAGTACTCCTCGAACGCCGCCGGATCCGTCGGCTTCCCGTACAGGACGTGCACCTTCATCCCCATGGCTGATCCTTCTCCTCGTCGGTGGGCGCCCTTCATACACCAACTGCGTGGCACCCCCTGCGTACGATCGTGTCCATGGCGTTCCCGGTACCGGTCAACCTGTCGCCTTCACGGGTCGAGGCGTTCACCTCGTGCCCGCTGGCGTTCCGGTTCGCCAGCATCGAGAAGCTGCCCGAGCCGCCTCGCGCCCACACCACCAAGGGGTCGCTGGTCCACCGGGCCCTCGAGCTGCTCTTCGCCGGCTGCCAACCGGCCCAGCGCACGCTCGACGCCGGCCTCGCCGCCCTCGCCCGGGCCACGACGGAGTACGAGGACGAGCTGGCCCTGATCGGTCTGCCGCCGGCGGACGACGCCGCCCTGCGGGCCGACACGGTGCGGCTGATGCGGCGCTACTTCGAGATGGAAGATCCCAGCACCGTGGCCGACATCGGCATCGAGCTGTACCTGGAGGCGCAGGTCGGACGGCTGACCCTGCGGGGCATCATCGACCGTCTGGAGCTGGATGACGAGGGCGGCCTGGTCGTCACCGACTACAAGACCGGCCGGCCCCCCATGGCCGAGCGCGAGCAGCGCCGGCTGGGCGGCGTCCACTTCTACGCCTTCTTGTGCCACCAGGTGTTCGGCCAGCGGCCGGCCGCCATCCGGCTGATGTACCTGAGCACCGGCGAGGTGATCACGGTGCGGCCCAGCGAGCAGTCCATCCAGTTCCTCCCCCGGCGCACCGCGGCGGTGTGGCAGGCCGTCGAGCGGGCCTGCGCCGCCGGCGACTTCCGGCCCCGTCCGGGGGCCCTGTGCGACTACTGCGCCTTCAAGGCCTGGTGCCCCTCGTTCGGCGGCGACCCCGACCGCGCCAAGTTCGAGGCCCCCGCCGCCTACGCCACCGGCGCCGTGCAGCTCCCGCTCGTCCCCGCGTGACCACGGCGGCGGCGACCACCCCGCCGGCCGAGGCGCCGTCCAGCTCGCTCGTGGCCCAGTTCGACGAGTGGTTCGACCATGCCCTGGACCGCCTCCGCGGCAACGCCGTGGCCGACCGGGTCTTCTACACGGCCTCGGCCCTCGGGGACATGAGCATGATCTGGCACATCGTCGGCGCCACCCGGGCCGCCCTCGATCCGTCCCGCCTGGCCGACGGCGTCCGGCTGAGCGCCTCCCTCGGGGCGGAGTCGCTGCTGGTCAACCAGGGGGTGAAGCGGCTGTTCAAGCGGGGCCGGCCCGTCTTCGAGGGCACGCGGCCCCACCGGCTGCGCACGCCGTCCACCACCAGCTTCCCGAGCGGGCACGCCAGCGCGGCGTTCTGCGCCGCCGTCATCTTGAGCGGCCAGGACCGGCGCCGCGCCGCCCTCTGGTACGGCCTGGCATCGACCGTGGCCCTCAGCCGGCCCTACGTCCACATCCACCACGCGTCAGACATGGTCGGTGGGGCCGTCATCGGCTACGCCGTCGGCCGGGTCGCCCGCGCCGTCCTGACCTGAACGCCCGCGGCCGGCCGCGGCATTGACCGAGCACAGCGAGACGGCGCCGCCAGGCGCCCTCCTGACCCGAACGCCCGCGGCCGGCCGCGGCATTGACCGAGCACAGCGAGACGGCGCCGCCAGGCGCCCTCCTGACCCGAACGCCCGCGGCCGGCCGCGGCATTGACCGAGCACAGCGAGACGGCGCCGCCAGGCGCCCTCCTGACCCGAACGCCCGCGGCCGGCCGCGGCATTGACCGAGCACAGCGAGACGGCGCCGCCAGGCGCCCTCCTGACCCGAACGCCCGCGGCCGGCCGCGGCATTGACCGAGCACAGCGAGACGGCGCCGCCAGGCGCCCTCCTGACCCGAACGCCCGCGGCCGGCCGCGGCATTGACCGAGCACAGCGAGACGGCGCCGCCAGGCGCCGCATCAGAGGGAATCAGCCATCAGTGACGGGCGTTACACCCGAGGTGACGCAATCTTTCGACATCACCTGGGACTACCGCTGCCCGTTCGCCCGCAATGCCCATGAGCACGTCATCACCGCCCTGGAGGCGGGGGCGGACTGGGACGTGACGTTCGTGCCCTTCTCGCTGGGGCAGGTCCACGTGGCGGAAGGCCAGCCGGACGTCTGGGACGATCCGGAGTCCGACACCGGGCTCCTGGCCCTGCAGGTCGGCGTGGTGGTGCGGGACAAGTTCCCGGACAAGTTCCTGGTGACGCACCGGGCGCTGTTCGCGCTGCGCCACGACGAGGGCCTGCAGCTGAAGGACCCGGCCGAGCTGCGCCGGGTGCTCGACGCCACCGGCGTGGACGCCGACGCCGTGTTCGACGAGATCGCCACCGGCCGCCCGCTGCAGCAGGTGAAGGAAGAGCACACGAAGGCGGCCGACCAGCACAAGGTGTGGGGCGTGCCCACGTTCGTGCAGGACGGGCAGTCGGTGTTCATCCGGTTCATGAACCGGCCCGAGGGCGACGGCCCGCTCGCCACCAGCACGATCGAGCGGGCGCTCGTCCTGCTGACCTGGCCCGAGCTCAACGAGTTCAAGCACACCTCGATCCCCCGCTGACCCTCGCTGGGGCCGGTACCCGGCCCCAGCAGGCCTAGTCTCCACGCCGTGCGGTTCGATCGGCGCATGTCCGACGCCGAGGGCCTCCTGTGGCGCCTGGAGAGGGATCCGTTCCTGTCGTCGAACGTCGCCAACATCTCGATCGTCGATCGGCCGGTCGACGTCGCCCGGCTGACCCGGCGACTGGAGCGGGCCACCCAGCTCGTCCCGCGGCTGCGCCAGCGCGTGCAACAGGCCCCCGTCAGCGTCGCCCCGCCGGCGTGGGTGGACGATCCCGGCTTCGACATCGGCTACCACGTCCGCCACATCGCGCTGCCCCCGCCGGGCGACATGCGCCAGCTCTTGGATCTGGCCGTCCTCTTCGCCGCCGACCCGTTCGAGCGGGCGCGACCGCTCTGGGAGTTCCTCGTCATCGACGGGCTCCAGGACGGCCGGGCCGCGCTCATCCAGCGCTTCCACCACACCCTGGTCGACGGGGAGGCGGGGGTGCGGCTGATGGCCCACTTCGTGGACCTCGAGCCCGACGCCCCTGAGCCCCCGCCGCTACGGGCCGAGGACCTGCCGCCGCCCGATCCCGAGCCGGGCCCGGCGACACCGGGCGAAGCGCTGCGGGAGATGCTGACCAGCAGCTTGCGGCTGCCGCTGGGCGCCCTGCGCCAGGCCTCCGAGCTGCTGGCCGACCCGAGCCGCATCCCGGCGGCCAGCGTGGCTGCCTACGACACCATCCGGGCCACGGTGGTGCAGCTCTCCGACACCGAACGGGCCCGGTCACCGCTGTGGCAGGAGCGGTCGCTGCGCCGCCGCCTCGACGTGCTGCGGGCGCCCGTCGACGCCACCAAGGCGGCAGCCAAGGCGCTGGGGGGCACCCTCAACACCGCCTTCATGACCGCCGCCGCCACCGCCGCCGGCCGCTACCACGCCCAGCTCGGCGCGCCGATCGACCACCTGCGGGCCACGATGGCCATCAGCACCCGCACCCAGGACTCGGGCGCCAACGCGTACACGCTGGCCCGCCTGCTCGTCCCGACGGGCGACATGCCCATGGCCGAGCGCTTCTCCCTCATCGCCGAGGAGGCCGCCACCGCCCGGGCGGGCTCGGCCAACGCCAACCTCGACACCCTGGCGGCGGTGGCCTCCACCCTGCCGTCGTCGCTGGTGACACGCATCGCCCGCCAGCAGGCCCAGACGGTGGACTTCGCCACCTCGAACGTCCGCGCCGCCCCCTTCGCCGTCTTCATCGGTGGCGCCAAGGTGCTGGAGAACTACCCGATCGGCCCGCTCGGTGGGGTGGCGTTCAACCTCACGTTGATGTCCTACGACAGCAGCCTCGACATCGGCCTGCACGTGGACGCGGCGGCAGTGGCCGACCCGGACCTGCTCAGGAACCTGATGGAGGGCGCGTTCAGCGAGTTGCTGACGGCCGGCTGAAGGGTTCGCTCAGGAGTCGCTGGACTGCTGCGTGGTCAGCAACGTCCGCACGTCGAGCAGGACATCGGCCACCTCGCCGGAGGACACCAGCTCGCGGTTGATGATCTCGGCCAGAGCGCGATCGATGACGCTGAGCGCTTCGGCGATCACGTCGATCTCTCGGGTCTCGGTCATCAGTCCTCCAGTCCGTCCGGGGTGCTCCGAGGAGCACTCCGGTCCCGTCACCCCACTGATCGTATCGAGCCACGCCCCTTCCGTCCTCGCACAGGGGGCGGAAGTCACGCTCACGACATGATTCGGAGCCGTTCGGCCTACACCCTCTAAGAGGCACCAGCGCCGCTCGGCGTACCATCGCCGCCCATGGAACTGGCAGGAAAGGTCACCGTGATCACCGGCGGAGCAGGCGGGATCGGCAGCGCCCTCGCCCGTCGCTTCGCCGCCGAGGGCGCCGCCGGTGTGGTGGTGGCCGACCGCGACATCGACGGGGCGACGCGCGTCGCCGAGGAGATCGAGTCCAGCCATCCGGGTGTCTCGCTGGCGGTGGCCTGCGACGTGAGCGACGACCAGTCGACGGGTGTGCTCATCGAGGCGGCGCAGGCCACGTTCGGCCCGATCGACCTGTTCTTCGCCAATGCCGGCATCGGCCTCGGCACCGACCTCGACACCTCCGACGCCGACTGGGACCTCGCGTTCGCCGTCAACACGAAGGCCCACTACTACGCCGCGCGCCGCCTCGTGCCGGGCTGGGTGGCGCGGGGCGACGGCTACTTCTGCTCGACGGCGTCGGCCGCCGGCCTGCTGACGCAGATCGGCTCGGCGCCCTACGCCGTCACCAAGCACGCCGCCGTCGCCTTCGCCGAGTGGCTGGCGGTCACCTACGGCGGGCACGGGGTGAAGGTGAGCTGCCTGTGCCCGATGGGCGTCAACACCAACATGCTGAACGCCGGCGATCTCGAGAACACCGGCGCCAGCGTGGTGCGGGCGGCGGGCGACGTGGTGGAGCCCGAGTACGTGGCCGAGGTGTGCGTGGACGCCATCCGCGACGAGCGCTTCCTGGTCCTCCCGCACCCCGAGGTGCTCACGTTCTTCCAACGCAAGACCAGTGACTACGACCGGTGGCTGAACGGCATGCGCCGGCTCCAGGCCCGCGTCCTCCAGGGGTGACGACATGGCAGTGAGGCTCGACGACTCCGACGAGCACACGCACGAGCTCGGCCCCAAGTCGAACTTCAACGCCCCCGTCGGCCTGGCCGAGTAGCGCCCGATGCAGCCGTCCGACATCGGCACCCTCGTCGCCGCCGGCACGCCCCGCGTCTCGTCTGACGGCACACTCGTCGCCTTCGTGGTGACGCGCGTCGACGGTGATGCCAACTGCTACCACGGCCGGATCTGGCTGGTGCCGGCGGACGGGTCCCGTCCGGCCGAGCCGTTCACGAGCGGCGAGCACCGCGACGGCCACCCAACTTGGTCGCCCGATGGTCGCCGCCTGGCGTTCACGTCGACGCCGACCGACGGCGGGGGCACGGCGCTGCGCATGGCGCCGGTGGCCGCCGGCGGCGAGACCGTCACCCTGGCCACGTTCGACGAGAGCGTGTCCGACCTCACGTGGGCACCGGACGGCCGCCACCTGGCCTTCACCACGCGGGTGCGCGACAGCCGCTACGAGATCATCGATCCGAAGCGCCAGCCCCCGCGGCAGATCACCCGCTTCTTCTCCCGCCTCGACGACGTGGGTTGGGTGCACGACCGCCCCAAGCACGTCCACGTCATCGCCGCCGACGGCGCCGCCCCGCCCGTCGACATCACGCCCGGCGAGCACCAGTTCTGGGCGCCGGCATGGTCGCCCGACAGCACGACGCTGGCGTTCGCCGGTGCCGCCCACGACACGTGGGATCTCGATCACGTGACCGACCTCTACACGTGGTCGGCGGGCCGGGGGCCGGTGCTCCTCACCAAGGGCGAGGGCGCCTACGACCATCCGGCGTGGTCGCCCGACGGGTCGCGCATCGCCCTCCTCGGCTACGACGAGCCGGCCAAGGACCCGCAGAACACCCGGCTCGGCATCGTGGGCGCCGGTGGCGGCGCCGTGCGCTGGGTGGGCACGGCCCTCGACCGCAACCTCGCGCCCTTCGGCGGTGCCCGGAGCCCGGTGTGGGACGGCGACAGCGTGCTCGTACCGGCCGACGACCGGGGCAACGTGCACGTGTACCGCATCAGCGCCACCGACGCCGCCGCCCCCGTGCTCGTGGTGGGCGGCGAGCGCTGCGTCACCGATTTCGACTTCGTCGGCGCCACGTTGGCGTTCGCCGCCACCACCATCGACCGGCCGGCCGAGATCGTCACCCTCACCGCCGGCTCGGAGCAGCAGCGGTCGTCGGTCACCGATGCCTTCGTGGCCCGGGCCCGACCCGTGCCGGCGCAACGGTTCACGGCCCCGTCGACCGGCGGCGCCGACGTGGACGTGTGGGTGTTCCTTCCGCCCGGCTACGACCCGGCCCGTCGCTACCCCGCGCTCCTCAACATCCACGGTGGCCCCTTCACGCAGTACGGCAACCGGTTCTTCGACGAGGTCCAGGTCCAGGCGGCGGCCGGCTACATCGTGGTGATGGCCAACCCGCGAGGCTCCTCGGGCCGGGACGAGGCGTGGGCGCGTGCCATCGTCGGCCCGAAGGCCTACCACGACCCGGGGACCAGTTGGGGCAGCGTCGACTACGACGACGTGATGGCGACGATGGATGAGGTCCTGCGGCGCTATCCCGCCGTCGATCCGGCGCGCCTGGGCGTGCTGGGCGGCTCGTACGGCGGGTACATGACGACCTGGGTCGTCGCCCACACCAACCGCTTCGCGGCCGCCTGCTCCGAGCGGGCGGTGAACGACATGATGATCGAGGAGGCGGCGGCCGACATCGCCAGCGGCTTCCGGTTCAACTTCGGCCCCACGTGGTTCGAGGATCCCGAGGAGTACCGGCGCATCTCGCCGATCACCTACGTGCGCGACATCGACACGCCGCTCCTCATCCTGCACTCCGAAGACGACCTGCGCTGCCCGATCGCCGGCGCCGAGCAGCTGTTCGTCGCCCTGCGCCTCATGGGCAAGGAGGTGGAGTTCTACCGCTTCCCGGCCGAGGGCCACGAGCTGTCACGCTCGGGCTCGCCGGTGCACCGCATCCAGCGGGCCGAGCTCATCCTCGACTGGTTCAACCGCAAGCTCGGCACCGACGGGAACTGACGCGCCGCAACCCGATATGCGTGGCACATCGCACACGAGATGCGGGGTTGGCCGCTGCCATTGACCTAACGACCGGCGACCGAGTGGATCCAGCCGTCGATGAGCTTGCGGGCGATCGAGATGCCGGGCGGGATGGGCGGGAGGTCGTCGGCCCGGAACCATTGCGCGTCGACGATCTCGGTGGGGTCGATGACGATGTCGCCACCGGCCCAGTCGGCGGTGAACCCGAGCATCAGCGAGTGGGGGAACGGCCACGGCTGGCTGGCCACGTAGGCCACGTTGGTCACGTCCACCCCGACCTCCTCGCGCACCTCCCGCTTCACCGCTTCCTCCAGCGTCTCGCCCGGCTCCACGAAGCCGGCGATGCAGGAGTACATCGGCACCGGGAACGTGACGCCCCGCGCCAGCAGCGCCTCCTCGCCCCGGCTGATGAGCGTGATGACCGCCGGCGCGAGGCGGGGGAAGGCGAGCAGACCGCAACGGGTGCACGTCATCGACCGCTCGGAGACCGACCGCTCCGTCGGGGAGCCGCACCGGCCGCAGAAACGGTGCGTGCGGACCCAGTCCACGAGCTGGACGGCCCGCCCCGCCACCGTCCACTGGATCTCGGGCAGGCGGCCGTAGAGGGCCCGCAGGTCGCTGTACATCCCGTCGTCCGGATCGGGCGCCTCGCTCGGCATCTCGATGGCCCAGCACGCCGTCGTCCCCAGCATGCCCACGAAGACCGGCTCGGCGGCATCCATGCTGGCCTCTTCGGCCACCCACACATGGCTCCCACGGATGTGGAACCAGAGCGACCCGGCGATGGCCGGCGTATCCGGGGGCTGGACGGTGGGGACGAACAGATCGCTCACGGGCATTCACGGTAGAGGCCGGAGTCGCCGTACGCTGCGGTCATGACCGATGTCGTGATCGTCGAAGCCCTCCGCACCCCCGTCGGCCGTCGCGGTGGGGGCCTGTCCACCATCCACCCCGCCGAGCTCCTATCCGAGGTCGTGAAGGCCATCGTCGAGCGGACCGGCATCGACCCGGCCGAGGTCGGCCAGGTCGTGGGCGGCTGCGTGAGCCAGGTGGGCGAGCAGAGCTTCAACATCGCCCGCACCGCCTGGCTCTCCGCCGGCCTGCCCCAGTCGGTCGCCGCCACCACCGTCGACTCCCAGTGCGGGTCCAGCCAGCAGGCCACCAACCTGGCCACGTCGCTGGTCGGCGCCGGGGTGGTCGACGTGGCCCTGGCCTGCGGGGTGGAGACGATGAGTCGCGTGCCGCTCGGGTCGGCGTCGCAGCGCAAGCTCGGCCTGGGGACGCCCGTGCCCAAGACGTACTTCGGCCACTACGAGATGACGTCGCAGTTCGAGGGGGCCGAGCGCATCGCCACCAAGTGGGGCATCACCCGCGCCGAAACCGACGCCTTCGGGCTGCGCTCGCAGCAGAACGCCAAGCGAGCATGGGACGAGGGCCGCTTCGAGGGGCAGCTCGTGGAGATCGACGCGCCTGACGTCGACGGCGAGGGCAACCCGACCGGCACGACCCATCACGTCAGCCGCGACGAGGGCCTCCGGGAGACCACGCTCGAGGCGCTGGGCGGGCTGAAGCCCGTCGCCCGCGAGGACGGCGTGCACACGGCCGGGTCGTCCTCCCAGATCTCCGACGGCGCTGGTGCCGTGCTGCTCATGACGGCCGAGAAGGCCGCCGCCCTCGGGCTCTCGCCCAAGGCCCGCATCGTGGACACGTGCCTCGTCGGCGTCGACCCGGTGCTGATGCTCACCGGCCCCATCGACGCCACCCACCGGCTCCTGGAGCGCAGCGGCCTCAAGATGAGCGACATCGCTGTCACCGAGATCAACGAGGCGTTCGCATCGGTGGTGCTGGCGTGGGAGAAGGAGCTCAACCCCGACCCCGACACGGTGAACCCGAACGGCGGCGCCATCGCCCTCGGCCACCCGCTCGGCGGCACCGGCACCGTGCTCCTCACCAAGGCCATGCACGAGCTGCACCGCACCGGTCAGCGCTATGGCCTCGTCACGATGTGCTGCGGCGGCGGGCTGGGCACCGGCACCATCATCGAGCGCTTGTAGGCATGGCGCGCCACGAGGTCTCGGCGCGCAACGACGCCGAGACCTCCGAGAACAAGATCCACGACGACGCCGTGGCCCAGCAGTACGGCTTCCGCGGCGGGCTCGTCCCGGGTGTCACGGTCTACGGCTACCTGACGTGGCTGCCGGCGTCGACGTGGGGACGGGACTGGCTGGAGGAGGGCGGGATGTCGGTGCGCCTGGCCAAGCCGGTGTACGCCGGCGACACCGTCACGGTGACCTCGAGCGCCGACGGCGACGGCCGCGTCGCCGTCACCGCCGCCAACCAGCTGGGCGAGACGTGCGCGACCGGCATGGCGTGGCGGGCCGGTGCCGCCCCGGAGGGTCTGGCCGTCGTCGACGTCGTCGGTGTGGCCGGCCTCGACGCCTCGCCGGCGCCGGCCCCCGATGATCGACCACCGGCCGACGAGCGATCGCTGGCTCCCGGCACGGTGCTGGGTCGGATCGAGCGGACGTTCGGCCCTAGCGAACGGGCGGCCCAGCTCGACCTCCTGAGCGACGATCTCTCGCTGTACGACGACCTTGCCGTGGCCCATCCGGGCGAGCTCATCCGTGCGGCCAACGCCGTCCTTTCACACACCGTGATGATGCCGGCCTGGATCCACGTGTCGAGCGAGTGCACCCACCTCGGTCTCGTCCCTGACGGTGCAACGGTGACCACGCAAGCGCGCGTGATCGACCGCTATGAGCGAAAAGGCCACCGGTTCGTCGTGCTGGACGTCGTGTCCGCACTCGGCGGCATGCCGGTGTTGGCGGTGCGCCACACGGCGATTTACGCACCACGCGTGTCCGCCTGATCGCTGCGCCACCATCGTCCGACGTTTCGTTTCCGTTCATGCGCATTGCCGTCTATTCATGAATGCCGAGGGGTACCGGGCGGACCACCTCGGCAGATCGGACGGTCTTCATGGCTCGGAACGGTGTTCTTCGGCGCGCTCAGCGACTGCGCTCACGCAGAGTGATGCCCTGGATCTCGCTCCTAATTGTCGCAATCCTGACGCCCTGGCTCGTCCCCTGGCACGCCGCCGACGCCGCCACCCCGAGCTTCGTCCAGCAGGCTTACGCCACCCCCCAGACGGCGCAGCGCACGGTCGCGGCCACGTATAGCAAGGCTCAGACCGCCGGCAACACGAACATCGTGGCCGTTGGGTGGAACGACACGACCGCCAATATCGCGAGTGTGGTGGATACCAAAGGAAACAACTACGCCATCGCTGCGCCCGTCATTCGCGGCAACAGTGAGAGCCAGGCGATCTATGTGGCCAAGAACGTCCTGGCCGCAACCGCAGGTGCGAACAAGGTGACGGTGACGTTCAGCGCCGCCGCCCGGTACGTCGACCTGCGCGTCACGGAGTACAGCGGCCTCGACCCGGTCAGCCCGGTCGACAAGGTGGCCTCAGCGAGCGGCTCGTCGTCGACGGCCAGCACGCCCAGCGCGACCACCAGCGCCGGCAACGAGCTGATCTTCGGTGCCGGCGTCACGTCGGGCACGTTCAGCAGTGCCGGGTCCGGGTTCACGACGCGGGTCATCACCAGCCCGGACGCTGACATCGTGTTCGACAAGCGGGTCTCGACGGTCGGCAGCTACAACGTCACCGCCAACCAGTCCGGGAACTGGGTGCTGCAGATGGTGACGCTGCGCGCCGCCGGCACGACCACCCCGACGACCACCACGACGGCGCCCGCCACGACCACCACGACGACCGCACCGCCCGCCACCACGACCACGACGACCGCACCGCCCACGACGACGACCACGACGCCCGGTGGCGGCGGGTTCGCGTTCCCGCGCGCGTTGAGCGCCAACGGCCGGTACCTCGTCGACCAGAACGGGGCGCCCTGGATGATGGTGGGCGACTCGAACCAGTGCACGAGCGGCGCCCTGTCGGTCGCCGACATGGACTTCCTGTTCGCCAACCGGCAGTCGCGCGGCTTCAACGCCGACTGGGTCAACCTCATCTGCACCCCCTACACCGGCGGTCGGTCCGACTACGCCACCTACGACGGCATCAAACCGTTCTCCGACCCGATGGACGTCTCGACGATCAACGAGGCCTACTTCGCCCGCATGGACCAGATGGTGCAGTCGGCCCTCTCCCACGGGATCACCCTCGTGCTCGATCCGCTGGAGACCGGCGCTGGCGGTGACACGCTCGTGAACAGCGGTCCGACGAAGACGCGCAACTACGGCGTGTACCTCGGCAACCGCTACAAGAACTACCCGAACATCATCTGGATGAGCGGCAACGACTACGGCGACTGGTCGCGCGTCGACCCCGCGGCAATGGCGCTGGCGCAAGGCCTGCGCTCGGCGGACCCGAACCACCTCCAGACCGTGGAGCTCAACCCGCAGGTCAGCGATTCCTTCGACAACCCGAACTGGCCCCCGCTGATCAACCTGAACGCCTCCTACACCTACTTCCCCACCTACGCCGAGGTGCTGAAGAGCTACAACCGCCCGGGCCCGATGCCCGTGTTCATGGTCGAGGCCAACTACGAGGGCGAGAACAACACCGGTGGTCCCACGACCACGGACGAGACCCTGCGCCGCCAGGAGTACTGGACGATGACCAGCGGCGCGACAGGGCAGCTCTATGGCCATCGGCTGACGTGGGGGTTCCAGTTCGGTCCGTGGAAGAGCAGCATCGACACGCCCGCCGTCACCCAGCTCACGTACATGAAGCAGCTGTTCGCCGCCCATGCCTGGTACAACCTCGTACCCGACCAGACGCACAGCTTCCTCACCGCCGGCGCCGGCACGTTCGAGAGTGGCACCGTCGACGTTCTCCAGAGCGACTACGCCACCGCCGCGGTGACGCCTGACGGCAGCTTCGGCGTGGCCTACGTGCCGACGCAGCGCACGATCAGCGTCAACATGGCCAAGATGCGGGGCGCCACCACGGCCCGGTGGTTCGACCCGACGAACAACACGTACCGGGCCATCGCCGGCTCGCCGCTGCCCAACACGGGCACCCGCCAGTTCACCACCCCGGGCACGAACAGCGCCGGGCTGGGCGACTGGGTGCTCGTGCTGGAGGCGTAGCCGGTCGTGCCGTGACCGGTAGCTGAGGCCCGGTCACGGCAAGTGCGCTCCGGCCAGCACGAGCCGGAGCGCACCGACACCGCGGCGGCCCTGGCGGGCGTGGCGGTCGACGCCGGAGCGCAACGCCTCCAGGGTCAGATGGCCCTCCACGACCAGCCGACCCACGACAACGGCGACGACGGCGGGCGGCGCCACCGCACCGACGTCGAGGGCCGTCCGCAACGGGCTGGTCGTCGGGATGCCGGCGCGCTCGGCACGGTCCAGGTCGACCAGGTCGGTGGGCCGATGCACCCGCACACCGACGGCGCGAGTCGAGCGCCGGCGGTCGGTCACCGTCACGTCGACCGGGTCCGTGCCGGGCACCGGCGCACCCCACAGCCACGCGGCACTGAGGTGCGACGCCGTGCCCCCGGTCAGCAGGACGGCGGCCAGCACGGCTTGCCGTGGTGACGGCGCGACGGTGGCGACGCGGGAGACACCGGGGTGCACGGGTACGAGCAGGCCGGCGCGATGAGCGCGATGCCACGACGAGCGGCTCCGGCCTGCGCCCCTGACGTCGCCGAGCGTGATGAGGCCGTAGTGGGACCGGGAGCGGGCGGCGATGAGGTCTCGCATGCACGGGTGTGTGCCGACGGCGGCGGCGATCGGAACGGGCGCGACAAATTGCACCGAGTTCCGCGAAGCCGCCGCGTCCAGCGGGCGCGCTCGTATCGTCGGTCTCGATCTGATCGCGGCAGCCCCGCCGCCCGTTCCCGTCCGACCGGGGAGGTGGTAGCCGTGAGCAGGGTTCGACGTCGTTGGGTGGTACCGCTCGGTCTCGGTGTCGCCGTGGTCGGGGCGACGGCCGGCGCGCTGGCCCTCGCCGCCGGTCACGGCCGGGCGGCGGCGCCGGCCCGAGACCCGCCGCCGGTGCTCGAACCGAACGGCACCGTCGTCCACGTGGTCGACGGCGACACGGTCGTCGCCAGGGTGGACGGTCACGACGAGCACGTCCGCCTCATCGGGATCGACACGCCCGAGACGGTGGACCCCGACCGGCCGGTGATGTGCTTCGGGCCGGAGGCCAGCGCCGAGACCCACCGGCTCCTGCCCGACGGCACGAAGGTGCGTCTGGTACGAGACGCCGAGGCGCGCGACGCCTACGGCCGCCTCCTCGCCTACGTCTACAACGCCACGGACGGCACGTTCGTCAACCTGGCGCTGGCCCAGGGCGGGTTCGCCGACGTGCTCGCCATCCCGCCGAACACGGCCCACGGCGACGAGCTGCGGGCGGCGGTGACGGCGGCCAAGACCGCCCGGCGTGGGCTCTGGGGCCGCTGTCGATCGTTCGGACAGCCGGTAGGTTCGTCGCCGTGAGCTTGGCCGAGCGCTTGGGGTACGGGGCCGACGATCGTCTCGTCATCGTCTCCTGTGACGACCTCGGCGCCTGCCACGCCCTCAACGTCGGGGTCTTCGATGCGTTGCGGGCCGGCGTCGCCACCAGCGCATCGCTCATGGTGCCGGCCCCGTGGGCGCGCGAGGCGGCGGCGCGCTATCGAGGCGAGGACATCGGCGTGCACCTCACGCTGAACGCCGAGCACGACCTCTACCGGTGGGGGCCCCTCACCCAGTCGCCCTCGCTCTACGACGGCGACGGTGGGTTCCCCCGCACGGTCGACGACCTGTGGGACCACGCCGATCTCGACGAAGTGCGCCGGGAGTGCCGCGCCCAGATCGAGCGGGCCATCGTGTGGGGCTTCGACGTCAGCCACCTCACGTGCCACCTGTCGGTCATGACGTTGCGGCCCGAGTTCTTCGACATCTACATCGAGCTGGCCGCCGAGTTCCGCCTCCCGGTGCGGCTGCCGTCGGCGGTCAGCGAGCGCGACGCCGGCTTCCCGTTCCGCCAGCTGGCCGACGCCGAGGGGATCGTCTTCCCCGACCACTTCCTGCCCGCTCGCCGGGCCGGCAGCCGGGCCAGGGTCGAGCGCGCCATCCAGGAGCTCCAGCCGGGCGTGACCGAGCTGCACGTGCAGCCGGCCATCGACACCCCCGAGGTCCGGGCGCTG
Source organism: uncultured Acidimicrobiales bacterium (assembly GCA_963728985.1). Classification (GTDB taxonomy): domain Bacteria; phylum Actinomycetota; class Acidimicrobiia; order Acidimicrobiales; family Ilumatobacteraceae; genus DASXAI01. Next base: position 240,337 of record CAVSME010000001.1, read on the forward strand.
TCACCCAGCTGGTCGGCCTGGGTCGACGACTACGCCCTGGTGACCCACGAACCGTCGCTGCGGCGCATGCTCGATCGCGCCGGGGCGGTCCTGATCGGGTTCCGGGAGCTACGCGGACTGATGCGCTAACGCGGCGAGGGCAGTGGCCACCTCGCCGGAGCGGAGGGCATCGAGCAGCACGCCCGTGTGCCCGGCCGCCTTCAGCTTGCCCTGCATGTAGGCGACCGTGGGATCGAGGCCGGCATCGGCCAGCCCCACGGTGATCACCACGGTGGCGTCGTCAGGCCCGCTCACGATCTCGTCACGCTTGCCCCGGACCACGCGGTACTGGATGGTGGGCGCCGTCATGACACCCGCTCCCGAACGCCGGCGAAGAGGTCGTCTTCCCGTTCGCCCTCGGGCGGGAAGCCCACGAGTGACTTGGCCAGCACCCAGTCCTCCCACGGGTAGACCTCGATCATCTCCTCGTCGGAGAGCCCGAACCAGAAGACCTCGTTCGGGTCGATCTGCGTGGCGTGGGCCAGCAGCGACTCGGTCCGGGCATGCAGGAAGCCGTGCACGTCGATGCGGGTCGTGATGCGGAAGTCCTGCGACGGCCGGGAGAACCAGCGGTCCTCGTAGGGCGACGTGCCCCGCAACCGGATCAGCGCCTCGTGCACGGCCAGCATCCGCTCGCGGCTCCAGACGGAGTAGTAGAGCTTCAACGGCTGCCAGGGCTCGCCCAGGTCGGGGTACCAGTCGGCGTCGCCGGCCCGATCGAAGGCCAGCACCGAGATGTCGTGGACCCGCAGGTGGTCGGGGTGGGGGTAGCCCTGCTGGTCGTCGTTGTAGGTGATCACCACCTGGGGCCGGGTGCGGCGGATCACCGCCACCAGCCGGCCGGTGGCCTCGTCGATGTCGGCGTTGGCGAACGCTGCGGGGTTGGCGTTGGCCTCGGTCTCGGGCATCCCCGAGTCGCGGTAGCCGAGCATGACCACTTCGGAGAACCCGATCACGGCGGCCGAGCGGGCCAGCTCGGCGGCGCGCACCTCGGCCAGGCGGTCCCGCAGACCCGGCTCCTCTTTCAGCGCTGGGTTCTGGATGTCGCCTTCCTCGCCCCCCGTGCAGCACACCAGCACCGTCTGCACACCGTCGGCGGCGTACTTGGCCAGGGTGGCCGCCCCCTTCGACGCTTCGTCGTCGGGGTGGGCGTGCACGGTCAGGATGCGGAGGGAGTCGCGCTCGGGCACGGGAGGCAAGGCTACCGGCGACCGCCCGTTCCACCCCCGGACGGGTCGAGATCGGGTGCCGGGCTGGCGCCGCCGCCCTCCCCTATCGTGCGGACCGCTGTGACTCGCCTCGCCGCCGTGGCTTCCGCCGTGACCCTCGCGCTGATGTTGCTGGTGGCGTGCTCGAGCGACGGCCGCACGCTGCGTCCCGCCGGGCCGAACCAGACGCTGTCGATCATCACCACCACGACGCGGGCCCCGACCACCACCGGCGCCGCCGTGCCGCCCGGCACCGGGTTCGTGGTCACCGCCCCCTGGGCCGACGGCGGCTTCATCGACGCCCAGTACACGTGCAAAGGCGTCGACACGTCGCCGGCGATCTCGTGGAGCGGCGTCCCCGCCACCACCCAGGAGTTGGCCATCTCGCTCGTCGACCTCGACGCCGACAACTTCGTCCATTGGGTCGTGGCCGGGCTCGATCCGGCCAGCACCGGCATCGCCGCCGGGCGCGTGCCCGCGGGCGCCGTCCAGGCCGCCAACGGGTTCGGCGAGGCGAAGTACGCCGGCCCGTGCCCGCCCGACGGCGAGCACAAGTACCTGTTGACCCTCTACGCCCTCGGGGCCCGGTCCAACCTGGCCGACGGCGTGGCCGGCACGACCGCCGTCGAGCAGCTCCAGACCAGCGCGCTGGCCAGCGCGCTGGTGACCGGCGCCTTCGGCTAGTGCGCGCCATCTGCGCCGCCGCCTTCACCGAGCTCGACGTCCTCACGCTGTACCGGCTGCTCGAGCTGCGCGTCGCCGTGTTCGTGGTGGAGCAAGCGTGCCCGTATCCCGAGCTCGACGGACGCGACGTCGAACCCGCCACGACCCACCTCTGGATCGACGACGAGGGGCCGATCGCCTATCTCCGGACGCTCGCCGAACCCGACGGTTCGGTCCGCCTCGGCCGGGTGGTCACCGCCCCGGCCCGCCGCGGCGAGGGCCTGGCCGCCGCCCTCGTGCACGAGGCGCTGGCCCGCTCCGCGCCGGCCACCACGGTCGTCCTCGACGCCCAGAGCCACCTCACGGGGTGGTACGAGGGCCTCGGCTTCCAGATCGCCGGGGCCGAGTACCTCGACGACGGCATCCCCCACACCCCCATGCGGCTCGTGCGCTCGTCATGCTGACGGCGGTGCTGACCGCCGGCGTGCTCGCCTTCGTCGGCTTCCGGCTGGTCAGCGCGGCCAGCCTCATGGCCCGCTCGGCGGTGCTGCGCCGGCGCGTCCGCCGCATCGTGAGCGGCATCCGCTGGCGCCACCTCTGGCCCATCCCGTTCGTGCTCGGCGGCGTGCTCGTGGCCGCCCTCGTCCTGCTCCAGATCCCGCCACTGCGCTTCGGCTGGTGGACGGCGCTCGGGGGCTTGGGCAACCCCGTCACCGGCACCACCGACCAGACGACGGGTACGACCTTCGAGTGGCTCGTGCCGCTCGTGTTCCTCCTCCTGCTGGTGCCGGCCCTGCCCCTGTTCGCCTTCCGGGAAGAGGAGCTGTTCCGTCTCGGTGCGCAGGGGTGGAGCGGCCGGCAGCGGGTGCTGAAGGCGGTGCAGTTCGGCTTGGTCCACGCCCTGATCGGCATCCCCATCGGCGTCGCCCTCGCCCTCTCCCTCGGCGGGGGCTACTTCCAGTGGGCGTACCTGCGGGGGTACCGCGCGTCAGCCGGCGACGAGGCCACGGCGGTGCTGGAGAGCACCCGGGCGCACACCGCCTACAACGGTGCCATCGTGCTGGTGGTGCTGGGCGCCATCGTCTCCGGCGCGTTCTGATCAGCCCGGGCGGGGCAGCAGCACGGCCAGCTGGCGGGAGTGGGCCAGGAGCCGGCCCTGCGCGCTCCACACCTCGCCGTCTTCTTCCACGAAGCCGTCGCTGGCCATCTGCGACCGGAAGACGGCGAGGTACCACGCCCCCTCGTCGGGCGGGATGGGCGAGCGGAAATGGATGGTGAGGTCGACCGTGGGCACCGCCATCGGCGTGTCGACGCGTGAGAACACCGGCGGCATCCAGGCGTCGGTCAATGCGGCGACGAGCAGATGGTCGCCGGCACGTGTGCCCTCGTCAGGGGTCAGGCGGATCCAGCCTCCGGCGACCGCCTGGGGCGCACCGCTGAACGGCGGCGACCCCACCGCCCACCGCTGCTCGTAGCGCTGCCGGAGAGGGATGGTGGGCGCCCCGGGCGGCATCACCATCGGCTCGATGGCCTCCGGCGGCACGACGTCGGGCGGCTGGAGGTCGCAGAACTCGACGCCGGGCAGCGGCGGGGCGAAGGCGGCCTGGGCGGTGGCGATGAGCTTGCCGTCCTGGTGCACCCGGCCGGACACGAACGTGACCATGCGACCCGTCCGTTCTGTCTGCACCTCGATCTGCACCGGACCCTCGGCCGGCGCGGCGAGGTAGTGCACGGTGAACGATCGGGGGGTGCGGCTCGGGTCCTCGACGGCGGTGGACAGGGCCCGCAGCACGACGGCGGCCACGTAGCCCCCGTTCGGCCCACGCTCGATCCACCAGCCCGGCGACATCGTTGCCTCGAGACCGCCGCCGGGTCGCGCGATGACTGCGGTGTCGAGGTCGAATCGGGAGGGCACGGCGACGACGGTATCGGCCGGTGGCCGACTGCCGCATGGCCGATCGCGCCGATACCCTCAGCCTCATCTCCACCCAGACGACGCCCACCTGCTACCGGCACCCGGATCGCCAGACCGGGCGGGCGTGCACGCGCTGCGGGCGGCCGGCGTGCCCCGAGTGCCTCGTGCAGGCGGCGGTGGGGTCGCAGTGCGTCGACTGCGTGCACGCCGCTCGACCGCCGGCGGCGGAACGGATCCGGCGGTCCTACGCCAGCCAGACCGCCATCGTCACCAAGCTGATCATCGCCGCCAACGTGCTCGTGTTCCTCATCGGCCTGAACGGCGGCAACCTCGTGAACGGCGAGGGCTCGGTGCAGTTCGACCTCGGCCTGAACGCCATCCCCCTTCGCGATGGCGAGTGGTACCGGCTGATCACCAGCGGCTTCACCCACGCCGGCATCCTCCACCTCGGCTTGAACATGTGGTTCATCTGGATCATCGGCCAGATGCTGGAGCGCGCCATCGGCCCGCTGCGCTTCACGCTCCTGTACTTCGCCGCCCTCCTGGCCGGATTCCGCCGGTGCGCTGGTGGCCGATCCCTTCGCCCTCACCGTGGGCGCTTCGGGGGCCGCCTTCGGCCTGCTCGGTGCCATGGCCGTGGGCATGCGTCAGCGGGGCATGTCGGTGCTGCGCTCGGACATCGGGATGCTGCTCATCTTGAACCTGGTGCTCACCTTCGCCATCCCGGGCATCGCCATCGGTGGCCACATCGGCGGGTTGATCGGGGGCGGTATCTGTGGCGTCGCCCTGCTGGCGCCGCGCCGCGAGCGGCGGTGGTGGGAGCTCGTCGTGCCGATACTCGTCATGGTGGCGTCGGTCGCGGTTTCGTACTGGGCGGTCTGGAATTTGTAGCCAGCGGACTGCGCCGCCGCAGCCGCGGCGGTGGCGGCGCGTGGCCCCGATCCGAGCTCCACGGAGCGATGGGCGCCACCACCAGGCTGGCCAGGCCGATGAGCGCGCGGTCGTAGTTCACCCGCCAGCCGGCCCAGTCCCGGAAGGCCTGGTCCCGGTCGGCCTTGATCGGCACGCCGGACGCCTCCAGCTGCCCGAGCAGGTGGTCGAACTCCTCGCGTGACACGGAGATCGGATCGTCGGGACGGGGCGCCGGGTCGTAGGCGATGCCGAAGTAGTCGGCGATGTGGCGCAGGGACAGGTAACCGGTGCGGATCAGCAGCTGGGCCTGCGGCGAGCGGGGCCGGTCGATGGTCGACGCCACCACTGCTGCGGTGTCGAGGATGCAGCCGGCGGCGGTGATCCAGCTGCGGCCGGGCTGCGGCGAACGGAAGAAGACCAGCGCCGGGTTCGACGTGTGGCTCTCCTCGATGTCGGCGAACCACGCCTCCCACTGCGCCAGTTCGGTCTCGATGTTCCGCAGCAGCCCGATGGCGTAGTACCGGCCGATCCAGATGCTGGCCTCCGGCGGATCACCGGCACGCGCCTCGAGCATGCCGACCAGCGCCTCGCGCCGGTTGAAGGCGCTGTAGAAGCTGGGGAGGTACGAGATCATCAGGGCCACGATGCCGAGGCCGAGGCCGGCCTCGACGAACGACAGGAAGATGTGGGGCAGCCCCGGCGGCCGGTCGAAGCCGAGCGTGAGCAGCGACGAGCCGCTCACGATGAAGGCCTCCTCGAACGGCTCGAGGCCCGTGCCCCAGTAGATGAGCATGAAGGCGACGATGACGAGTGCCACCCAGAGGCCGGGGAGCAGGATCAGCCCGATCGGCGCGTAGTACGCCAACACGCGATCGCGGCTGGCGAAGGACCGTCGCTCGTGAGCGATCAGGCGGAAGAGCCGGGCCAGGGCGAGGAACTCGGCCCGCACCAGGAACGACGATTCGGCGCGCGGCAGCACCACCGTGGTGATCGCCGAGAACAGGGTGAACAGGGCGAGGGCAACGCCGGCGACCACGGCGAGCACGTGCAGGACAACCACGGCCCACTCTCGCATGCCGCAACCGCCAACCCTGTGACCCCGCCAACCCCTGGATCAACCCCCCCGCCCACCCTGGAACAACCCCCCGCCCACCCTGGAACAACCCCCCCGCCAACCCTGGAACAACCCCCTGCCAACCCTGTGACACCCCGGGCGTACCGTGGGCTTCGCACTTCCCCCGGCTCCTCCCATCCGCCAGGAGGTCGTGCTGTGTCGCGTCCCACCCGCTCTCACCGCCATCGCCGGCGCGCGCCGATCCCGCCGGCCGGCGCCGCGCTGCGCACGCCCGACGACGCGCTGCGCGTCGTGCTCGCCGCCGTCGCCCAGCCGCCCGAGGCCGAGACCGTCGTGCTGCTACTGGATGCTCGTCATCGCGGCGGCACGTGCCTGGTGTGCCGGGGGGCGGCATCGGCCCTCCAGGTCGCCTCGCTCGTGCCCATCCTCGTGCAGGCGGCCGCGCAGGAGCCGGCGCTGGCGGCGGTCGTGCTGGCCACGGTCCGGCCCGGCGAGGGGATCGCCGTGGCCGCCGCCGAAGACGCCACCTTCGGCGCCATGCGCCACGACCTCGCCGTCGCCCGGGTCGACCTCCTCGACTGGTTCCTGCTCGACGGCGACCTCATCGCGTCGGTGGCCGAGCTGACGGGAGCGTGCTGGCGCTGGTCCGGCGCGGAGCCGTCATGGTGAGGGGCCCTCCGCCGGCAATTCCGCCGGGACCAGCCGAACCCGGGTGCTAGATGACGGAGGTGCTCGCCTACCTCCTCTGGCACACGCCGGCCGCCAGTGACCCGCGCCCGTACGAGCGGGGCCTGGCCACGTTCCATCGCGCGCTGGCGGCGGCGCCGCCGGCCGGGTTCGTGCGCTCGTGGACGCTACGGGTCGAGCAGCCGGCGTGGTTGCCCGACGGTCCCGCTCACTACCTCGACTGGTACCTCATCGAGAGCTACACCGCCCTCGGCCAGCTGAACGACGGCGCCGTGAGCGGCACCCGCCGCGCCGCGCACGACGACGTGGCCGCCCTCGTCCGCACCGGGACGGCGGGTCTGCTCGGGCTCGTCGGTGGCGTGGTCGACGTGCCCGCCGCGCCCACGCTCGGTCTCCTCGACAAGCCGCCCGGCCAGTCCTACGCCACGTTCCGGCCGGCACTGGCGGCCGCCGCCGAGGCGGTGCCGGGGACGGGGAGCTGGATGCGCCAGATGACATTTGGTCCGGGCCCGGAGTTCTTCGTCCTCGGGCCGGCGGGCGCGCTCCCGCCCCTACCGGCGCCCGTCACCGAACTGGGCGCCGCCATCGTCGCCACGAGCTGAGCGCCGGGCCCCCGGCGACAGGCGCAGGCCGGCGGCGCGCAACCGCACCAGCAGCTCGCGGCTCGTGACGGGCACGGCGCCGAGGGCGACGGCCTGCGCCCGGCGTTCCTCGTCGAGGTCGTAGTGGTCGCCCTGGAAGGCCCGGCGGGGCACGTCGAGGCGCGCCGCCAGGGCGTGAAGCTCGTCGAGGTCGGTGTCGCTCACCAGGTGGCACCACCGCCGTCCGCGCCACGGCCACCGGCACTCGTCGACGAGACAGGTCACGGCAGCCATGATGGCGGGCGTGGAGGAAGAGCTGCGCGACCGCTGGGCCGCCGACGCCGGCCGCGACCGGGCCGCCACCGTCGCCCTCGACTCGCTCCTCGGCCGCTATCGCGAACCCCAACGCCACTACCACGGCAGCGCCCACGTCCTGCGGGTGCTGCGCACCGTCGACGAGATCGTGGCGGCAACGGCGGTCGCCGATCCCGCTGCGGTGCGCCTGGCGGCGTGGTACCACGACGCCATCTACGACCCGCGCGCCGGCGCCGGGGCCAACGAGGCGGCCAGCGCCGCCCTCGCCGAGCGGGACCTCGCAGAGCTGCGGATGCCGGCCGAACGGGTCGGCGCCGTCGTCCGGCTCGTGCTGGCCACGGCCACCCATCACCCCGCCGACCCCGACGAGGCGGCGCTGTGCGACGCCGACCTCGCGGTGCTGGCCGCCGACCCGGCGACGTACACCGCCTACGTGAACGGCGTGCGGGCCGAGTACGCCCACATCGACGACGCCGGCTGGCGGGCCGGCCGGGCCGCCGTCCTGCAGTCGTTCCTGGACCGGCCCGTGCTGTTCCACACCGCCCCGATGGCCGGCCGCGACGCCGCCGCCCGAGCCAACCTCACCGCCGAGCTGGCCACGCTGACCTGACGCCGGCGGCCCCGCCGGGCAACGCGTCAGGACCCTTCGGCGGTGGCCTTCATGCCTTGCAGCGTGGCGGCGATGCTCTCCTTGGCGTTGGCCGCTCGCTTGGCCACCTCGGCCTCACCACCCTGATCGATGAAGAACGACGGCTTGCGCAGCGTCCACTGCTCGATCAGCAGCGTGCCCTCGCCGTCGGGTTGCAGCTCGTAGCGCCACAGCGCGAGGTCCATGTCCCGGCCACCGGTGACGAAGGCGTAGGCCTTCTCCTCGTCGCGCTCGATGATCTCGACGGGCGCCTTCCACTCCACGCCGTCGCGCCGGTTGATGCCGACGAACTGATCGCCGATCTTGCCCGTGCCGGGCACGCCGTCGGCGCCCTTGCGCCAGTAGCCGCCGGTGTTCTCCGAGCTCCACTCGCCGTAGCGCTCCATGGCGACGACGAGCTCCCAGACGCGAGCGGGCGGGGCCGCGATCCGGATGGAATCGGAGTGGGTCGGCAGGTCGTCGTTCTGGCTCACGCGGCGCAGTCTGACATCTCCGTCACACCATGCGGCAATTCAGTGGCAGGCGCAGGCCCCGCCGCACCCCATGCCGGTGGCCGGAGCCGGCAGGCCACCGGTGGACGGCCCGGTCGACACCGACGCGAAGACCGACAGCAGCCGGACCCCGCCCGGGTGGCCGTCAGGGCAGGTGGCCGCCGACGACGACTCGCTCATGGGGCGGCGCACCTCGAAGTGGGTCTCGCAGGTGGGGCAGCGGTACTCGTAGGTGGCCACGGCGAGAGTGTACGACTCGCCCGGTCACGCGCCAGGAGCGGCGCCGCAATGCGGCGCCGGGCGGCTGCTCGCGGGATTGTCCGAGCACAGCGAGTCGGCGCCAACGAGGCGCCGCATCATTGCGGCACGAGGAACAGCGCGCCGAGGGGCGGCAGCGTGAGGTTCACGCTCTGGTACCAGCCGTGCCCCTCGATCGGGGCGGTGTCGGCGCCGCCGGCGTTGCCCACGCCGCTGCCGCCGTACACGAGCGCGTCGCTGTTCAGGATCTCCCGCCACCGGCCCGGGCACGGCACGCCGACGCGATGGTTGTAGCGGGGCACGGGCGTGGCGTTGAGCACGATCAGCACCGGCCGCGCGTCGGGCGCCTGGCGCACGAAGCTGAACACCGACTCCTCGGCGTCGTCGGCCTCCACCCAGCGCAGCGCGTCGGGCAGCGCGCCGTCGGCGTGCAGCGCCGGCTCGGCCCGCATGACGGCGTTGAGGTCAGCCACCCATTGCGCGATGCCGGCGCCGTTGGGCTCCTCGAGGCGCCACCACTCCAGGCTCCCCTCGTGGGCCCACTCGTGGCGCTGGCCCAGCTCGCCCCCCATGAACAGCAGCTTCTTGCCCGTCTGTGCCCACTGCCATGCCAGCAACAACCGCAGGTTGGCGTGCTGCTGCCAGTTGTCGCCGGGCATCTTGTCGAGCAGTGACCCCTTGCCGTGCACCACCTCGTCGTGCGACAGCGGCAGCACGAAGCGCTCGCTCGTGGCGTAGATGGTCCGGAACGTGAGCTCGTGGTGGTGGAAGCGGCGGTAGACGGGTGGGCGGGCGAAGTAACGCAGGGTGTCGTGCATCCACCCCATGTCCCACTTGTACGAGAAGCCGAGGCCGCCGAGGTGCACCGGACTCGTCACCATCGGCCACGCCGTCGACTCCTCGGCATACGTGGCCACCCCCGGGTACTCCTCCTGCACGGCCGTGTTCAGCTGGCGCAGGAAGTCGATGGCCTCCAGGTTCTCCCGGCCGCCGTACTGGTTCGGGATCCACTGGCCGGCCGAGCGCGAGTAGTCCAGGTAGAGCATCGACGCCACGGCGTCCACCCGCAGCCCGTCGACGTGGTAGCGCTCCAGCCACGACAGCGCGCTCGACACGAGGAAGGACCGGACCTCGGCCCGCCCGTAGTTGAAGATGGCGCTCCCCCAGTCGGGGTGCCAGCCCTGGCGGGGATCGGCGTGCTCGTACAGGTGGGTGCCGTCGAAGCGGGCCAGGCCGAACGGGTCGGCGGGGAAGTGCGACGGCACCCAGTCGAGGATGACGCCGAGGCCGCGCTGGTGGAGGTGGTCGACGAAGCGCATGAGCCCCGTCGGCGGGCCGTAGCGGGCCGACGGTGCGTAGTACCCCGTGCTCTGGTAGCCCCACGAGCCGTAGAACGGGTGCTCCATCACCGGGAGCAGCTCCACGTGGGTGAAGCCGTGGGCCAGCGCGTGGTCGGCCAGCGGCGCCGCCACGGCGTCGTAGGAGGGGAACGAGCCGTCCTCGTCGCGGCCTCGCCAGGACCCGAGGTGGACCTCGTAGATGCTGACCGGCGCGTCGGGTGCCTGCCCGCCGACGCGCGACGCCATCCACTCGTCGTCGCCCCAGCGGTAATCGAGGTCGCCGATGACCGACGCCGTCCCCGGCGGCGCCTCGCCGGCGGTCGCCATCGGGTCGGACTTGTCGATCACCGAGCCGTCGGCTCCGTGCACGCGGTAGCGGTAGCGGTGACCGGGGCCGTACCCGTCGACCACCCCGGCCCAGATGCCCGACGCCGGCTCGGGCTCGAGGCGGCTGGCCACCTGCCAGTCACCGACATCACCGATCACCGCCACCTCGCGGGCGTTGGGCGCCCACACGGCAAAGAACGTGCCGCCCGCGGTCGGGTGGGCACCCAGGTGCCGGTACAGGCGGCGGTGCGTGCCCTCCCCGAAGAGGTAGCGATCGAGCTCGCCGAGCAGTGCGGTGCTCATCGCGCCGGCAGCTGGCCGAGGGCGGCCAGGGCCGCCAGCGGCAGCGGGACCCACGTCGGGCGGTTGTCGAGCTCGTAGCGCAGCTCGTAGAGCGCCTTCTCCAGCACGAAGGCGTGGAGCAGCGTGTCCCGACCCTCGGTGCCGACCGGCACCAGGGTGTCGATCCCGTCCGTGCCGGCGTACCCCGCCAGGAACGACGCCGACGCCTCGTCGCGCCAGCGCAGGGCCTGGGCCCGCACGGCCGCCTCCTCGCCGGCGGTGACGAGGCCGCGTTCCTGGCGGGCGGCCAGGGCGGCGTGGGCGGCGTAGTCGTAGGAGCGGAGCATGCCGGCGACGTCGCGCAGGGGCGGCCGCTTGATCCGGCGCTCGCCGAGGGGCCGGCCGGGCTCGCCCTCGAAGTCGATGATCACGAAGTCGCGCCCGGTGAACAGCACCTGGCCGAGGTGGAAGTCACCGTGGGTCAGGATGCGGACGCCGCCCACCGGCGTCGTGCGCAGCGCGTCGATGCGCTCGAGCAAACCCTCGCGCGACTCCAGGACCCGCTCGGCCAGCGGGACCCCGGCCGGCACGATCGAGCGGAGCTGGCGGCGCAGCTGCCCCAGCGTGGTGCGCAGCTGGCCCCGCAGCGACGAGTACAGCGAGCGCTGGTACAGCGCCGTCGCCGCCTCGGGCCGGAACGCCGGGTCGTCGCCGGCGGCCAGCGCGAGGTGCAGCTCCGCCGTGCGCTGGCCGAGCAACGTGATCTCGGCCGCCGCGCTGCCGAGCACCGTGCCCCCGCCGAGCTCGACCGGTGTCTGCTGGAAATAGAGGTCGAGCTGGTCGAGCACATGGGTCCAGGCATCGCCCTCGTTGGGGCAGTAGCCGTAGGCGAGGGCGACGGTGTCAGGACCGTCGGCCCGCCGCCAGCTCAACGATCCGAGGAGCGGCGCCCCGTGGTGGTAGCCCACGTCGCGCAGGTGCCGCGTGACCTCGAGCTCGAGGTTCTCGCCGTTCTGCAGCCGGCGCAGCAGCTTCACCATCACCTTGTCGTCGATCACCACCGACGAGTTCGACTGCTCGACCGACAGGATCCGCACCGTGTGCTCGTCGCCGTCGAGGGCGTTGCGCAACGCGGGCTGGCTCTCGGCCATCAGCGGCCGGGCCCCGCGCCGCACCGTCATGGGTCGCACCAGCTCGACGACCGACGTCTCGTCCTGCACGGCATCGACGATGGGCCGGCCGTCGGGCAGCACAGCGACGACGGCTTCGGGCCGGAAGGTGCTGAGCACGCGGGCGCGATCACCTTCGAGCACGGTCAGCGGCACGAGGTACGAGTCGGTCTCGCCGTCCACGTAGTCGATGCTGACGGTGCACAGCCGCATCGGGCTCTCGGCACCGGACCCGGGCAGGCGCGCCGCTTCCATCCGGAGCTTGGCGATGCGGCGGGACTTGCCGGCGTACCACCGGCGGTGCTGGATCCACCGGCGCAGCGCCGGCGCCAATGCCGGCGAGCGCCCGTCGAGCACGCCCGGCCACGAGCCCTCGATCATCGGAGGCTTGTAGGCGCCGTCGTCCTCGCCGGCGGTGCGCTTCGGCGTGAGCTGGAACCAGTAGAAGCCGTACGGCGTCAGCGTCAGGTAGTACGGCCACTCGCCCACCGGCGCGAACGGGGAGCCGCCGAACACCTCGACCGGCGTGGTCCCGAGGAAGCGGCGCAAGTCGAGCTCCACGCTCTGGGCCCGCTGCGACAGGTTGGCCACCACCAGGATGGGATCTTCCCCATCGAGCTGGCGGAGGTAGGCGAGCACCCGGTGGTTGTCGGGTTCGAGGAACGTGATCTCACCCGAGGCGAGCACGGGATGGCGCTGGCGCACGGCGATCAGCTGGCGCATCCACGACAGGAGCGAGCTGGGGTCGTGGCGCTGGTTCTCCACGTTCACGGTCTCGTAGTGGTACGGCCCCTCCACGATCGGCGGGAGATACAGGCGATGCGGCCCGGCGCGCGAGAAGCCGGCGTTGCGATCGGCCGACCACTGCATCGGGGTGCGCACCCCGTCGCGATCGCCGAGCCACACGTTGTCGCCCATGCCGATCTCGTCGCCGTAGTAGATGACCGGCGTACCGGGCAGGGAGAACAGCAGCGCGTTGAGGAGCTCGATCTTGCGCCGGTCGTTGCCGAGGAGCGGCGCCAGCCGGCGGCGGATGCCGAGGTTGAGCCGCATCTGGGGATCGGCGGCGTAGGCGCGGTACATGTAGTCGCGCTCTTCGTCGGTCACCATCTCGAGCGTCAGCTCGTCGTGGTTGCGCAGGAACGTGGCCCACTCGCAGCCCGGCGGCAGGGCCGGCGTCTGCTCCAGGATGTCGATGATCGGCGTGCGGTTCTCCTGCCGCAGCGACATGAACAGCCGCGGCATGAGCGGGAAGTGGAAGTTCATGTGGCACTCGTCGCCGTTGCCGAAGTAGGCGGCGGCGTCCTCCGGCCACTGGTTGGCTTCGGCCAGGATCAACCGCTCGTCGTAGTTGGCGTCGAGGTGCTTGCGCAGGCGCTTCAGGAACTCGTGGGTCTCGGGCAGGTTCTCGCAGTTGGTGCCGTCCCGCTCGAACAGGTACGGCACGGCGTCGAGGCGCACGCCGTCCACGCCCATCCCCATCCAGTAGTCGACGAGGGCGAGGATCTCGTCCTGGACCTCCGGGTTGTCGAAGTTCAGGTCGGGCTGGTGGTTGTAGAAGCGGTGCCAGAAGTACGCGCCGGCCACCGGGTCCCACGTCCAGTTCGACGTCTCGAAGTCCTGGAAGATGATGCGGGCGTCGCGGTAACGGTCGGGGGTGTCGCTCCACACGTAGAACTCCCGCCAGCGGCTGCCCGGCGGCGAGCGGCGGGCCCGCTTGAACCACGGGTGCTGGTCCGACGTGTGGTTCAGCACCAGCTCGGTGATCACCCGCATCTTGCGCTCGTGGGCGCCGCGCAGGAGGCGGCGGAACGCCCGCAGGTCGCCGTAGGCGGGGTTGATCGTGCGGTAGTCGGCGATGTCGTAGCCACCGTCGCGCTGGGGCGAGGGGTAGAAGGGCAGGACCCACAGCGCGGTGACGCCGAGCTCTTGGAGGTAGTCGAGCTTGCCGGTCACGCCGTCGAGATCGCCGATCCCGTCGCCGTTGCTGTCGGCGAAGGCGCGCAGGTGGAGCTCGTAGACGACGGCGTCGCGGTACCACTCCCGGCCCGGCACGCTCATGGCCGCACCTCCGAGATGGCGAGCACGTGGGCGGGCAGCCCGTGCGGGTCGAGGCGGACCCAGTTGCGCCCGCCCTGCCACGTGTAGGTGCCGCCGCCCAGCTCGTCGTGCACGGTGTAGGTCGACCCGTACTGCACACCGACGGCAGCGAGGTCGACGTCGAGCCAACCGGCCTGGACGGCGAAGGGATCGAGGTTGACGACGACGAGCACGGCGTCGGTGCCGCCCGGTTCCATCTTCGAGTAGCAGATCAACGCGTCGTTGTCGGTGTCATGGAAGCGCAGGCCGGCCAGGTGGTGCAGAGCCGGGTGGCGATGGCGGATCTCGTTGAGCAATTGCAGGAGCGGGGCCAGCGAACGGGGGTCGTCGAGGTTCCAGTGGCGCAGCTGGTACTTCTCGGAGTCGAGGTACTCCTCACTTCCCTCCCGCACGGCCGTGTGCTCGATCAGCTCGAAGGCCGGTCCGTAGATGCCCCAGTTCGCGGCCAGGGTCGAGGCCAGCACGGCGCGGCTGACGAACATCGGCCGGGCGCCGTGCTGGAGCTGCTCGGTGAGGATGTCGGGGGTGTTGGGCCACGCGTTGGGCCGCAGGTAGTCGATCGTGCCGGTGCTCAGCTCGGTGAAGTACTCCTGCAGCTCCCACTTGCTCTGGCGCCACGTGAAGTACGTGTAGCTCTGGCTGAACCCGACCTTGGCCAACTGCTCCATGACCCGCGGGCGGGTGAACGCCTCCGACAGGAAGATGGTCTCGGGGTTCGTGCGGTGCACGTCCCCGATGAGCCACTCCCAGAACGAGAATGGCTTGGTGTGGGGGTTGTCGACGCGGAACACGGTGATGCCGGCGTCGATCCAGAAGCGGATCACGTCGGCCAGCGCTGACCACAGCCCGCGCCAGTCGGTCGACTCGAAGTCGAACGGGTAGATGTCCTGGTACTTCTTGGGCGGGTTCTCGGCGTATTGGATCGAGCCGTCGGGCCGGTGCTTGAACCAGGCCGGGTGCTCGAGCACCCAAGGGTGATCGGGGGCGCACTGGAAGGCGATGTCCAGCGCGAGCGAAAGCCCGCGCTCATTGGCCGCCGCCGCCAGCTTGCGGACGTCTTCCACCGTGCCCAGCTCGGGGTGGACGGCGGTGTGGCCGCCTTCGGTGGCGCCGATGGCCCACGGGCTGCCGACGTCGGTGGCGCTGGCGTCGAGGGTGTTGTTGGGGCCCTTGCGGAACGAGCGGCCGATCGGGTGGACGGGGGGCAGGTACAAGACGTCGAAGCCGAGCCCGGCGACGTAGGGCAGGCGATCGATCACGTCGGCCAGCGTGCCGTGGCGCGTCGTGCCGTCGACGGTCGAGCGGGGGAAGAGCTCGTACCACGCGCTGAAGCGGGCCCGCGCCGGCTCGACCTGCACGGGATAGGCGGGCGAGCTGGTGACCGGCGAACGGTCGAGCTGGCGGCGGGCGACGGGCACCAGGTCGGGATCGGTCAACCACTGCTCCGGATCGTCGCCGTCGACGCCGAGGAGCTCGGCGCCCTGGCGCAGCTCCAGCGCGATGTCGAGGCCGGCGGTCCGCTTCACCTGGGTCGCCGCCCGCCACGTGCCGAAGCGGTCGACCCAGCCGTCGACGCGCACCTCCCAGCGCCCGAGGGTGTCGGGCGTGAACGTGGCCCGCCACCGATCGTTGCCCTGCGGCTCCATCGGGCTCTCGATCCAGTCGCCGCCCGGCGGGCACACCCATACGGAAGCATCGACGTGGTCGTGGCCGTCGCCGAAGACGTCGGCTTCCACCACCACCGATTCGCCGATGCTGCCTTTGGCGGCGTAGCGCCCGTCGTCGACGACAGGGCGGCGCACGATCACGACGACACGGCCGGGGGCCGCCTCGACCCGCGGGGCCGCCGCCTCGGAGGGTTTCGTTCGGGTCATGTCGGAAAACAGTCTGCCCGCCCGACGCGGGTCTGATTCGTCCGAACGCTCACCGTGGCCGTGAACGGCGGATGAACGGTCGGCGCGGCGGGTGGTCGTTCTGGGAGTCCTGCGTCTCACGGGTGAGACGGATCACGCCGAGAACACCGGAAGCCCTACCTGCCCAATCCGAAGCCGAGACGTCAGACGCAGTCAGCCGGCACCGAGGGCGGCGGCCTCGCGCACGCCGTTGGCCTTGGCGCGGGTGCTGGACTTCGGTGAGCGGGTGACGGCGACGACGACGTTGGCCTCCGAGGCCATGCCCTCCACCTCCGGATCCAGCTGCACGAAGTCGGCCGGGGTCGTGCCGATCTCCTGGAGACCCTCGGTCACGCCGGCCACGAGGGCGCCCACCTGACCAAGAGCTTCGATGACGAGGTCGCGCCCGGCCATCAGCGACCGGATCTGGGCGCCGGCCAGGTCCCGGCGGCGCACGAGCTCGCGCAGGAGGGTGGTGCGGTGGTCGAGGGCGTCCTGCACGATGCGATGGGCGTCGATGTCGGCGCGCCGGCGGGTGGCTTCGGCGTCGGCGTCGGCCTGCGTCGTTGTGGTGCGGACGTACTCGTCGGCCTCGCCCCGCACGGTGGTGGCGTAGTCGTCGACCTCCCGCCGGCGACGCTCGCTCTCGATCCGGGTCTGGCGGGTGACGCGCTCGGCGTGGGCGTCGGCGGCGGCGATCGTGCGGCCGGCGTAGTCGTCGGCTTCGGCCATCGTCTGCTCGGCGTTGTGCTGGGCCCGGGCGACGGCGCTCTCAGCTGCCTCGCGCGACGCCTCCATCATCTTGGTGGCCTGCTCGCCGAGGAAGCCGGCGACGGTCGCCTCCGTCACCCGCTCGCTGGCCTTGGTCTCGGCCGCCGCCAGCGACTTCTCCAGCTCCGCGCACTGGTGGCGCAGACGGGTGATCTCGGCCGACACGGAACGGGCGAAGCCCTGCACCTCGATCGGATCGAAGCCGCGACGCACGATGGGGAAGTTGGCCCGAGCAACGTCCTCGGGGTTCGACGTGTCCATCAGCCAGCCGGTCGCGTCCATTTTCGGACCATACGCACCGTGGCCGAATCAGCACATAGGCCGTATTGCCCGTCTCCCCCCTTCGGGGTACGTCTCTGTGGTCACCGGAAGTCTCGGCTGGGGGTGGTGGGATCGATGGGCAGGAGCTCGATCCGCTCGGCCACCACGTTCACCACCCCCTCCGCCTTCTCCACCCGCCCTCGCACCAGCAGCGCCGCCGCGCCGCGCGCCACCCGCCGGTAGCGGGCCCAGCACCCCCGTGAGCACACGATGTTGATGAGCCCCGTCTCGTCTTCGAGGTTGATGAAGGTGGTGCCCTGGGCGGTGGCCGGCCGCTGGCGATGCGTCACCACGCCAGCCACGGCGATCCGGGTGCCGTCCTCGCGCCCGAGCAACTGGTCGGCGGGCACGACCCCCAGCTCATCGAGGCGGCGGCGGTAGAAGCGGGTGGGATGCCCGTCGGGCGACACCCCCGTGGCCCACATGTCGGCCACCGCCTCCTCGCGCTCGGACATGCCCGGCAACGTCGGCGCCTCGGCGCCGGTGACCATCCCGGCCAGACGCCCGGGACGTGACTGCGCCACCGCCCCCACCGCCCACAGCGCCTCGCGCCGCTCCAGGCCGAAGCACGAGAACGCCCCCGCCGTGGCCATCGCTTCCAGATGCGAGAGCCGGACCGCCGGCACCCGGCGCACGAGATCCTCGAGGTCCGTGTACGGCCGCCCGGCGGCGATGGCCTCGGCGAGATCGTCGCCGAGGGTGCGGACGTAGCCGAGGCCGAGGCGCACGGCGAGGCTCCCGGTGGACGACGGGCACGGCTCCAGCACGGCCTTGGCCGCCGACGCGTTCAGGTCCGGCGTGCGCACCTCCACCCCGTGGCGGCGGGCGTCTTGCACGAGCGAGTGCGGCGAGTAGAAGCCCATCGGCTGGGCGTTGAGGAGCGCGGCGCAGAACACCGCCGGTTCGTGGCACTTGATCCACGCCGACGCGTAGACCAGGAAGGCGAACGACACCGAGTGCGACTCGGGGAAGCCGTAGTTGGCGAAGGCCGCCATCTTGTCGAACAGCTCCTCGGCCACGGCGCCGGTGATGCCGCGCTCGGCCATGCCGTCGTAGAGGCGCTGGCGGAGGCGCTCCATGCGCTCGCGGCTGCGCTTGGAGCTCATGGCCTGGCGGAGCTGGTCGGCCTCGCTGGGCGTGAAGCCGGCCACGTCGATGGCCATCTGCATGAGCTGCTCCTGGAACAGCGGCACGCCCAGCGTGCGCTTCAGCGACTTCTCCAGCAGCGGATGGAGGTAGGTGGGCTCCTCTCGCCCGTTGCGGCGGCGGATGTAGGGATGCACGGAGCCGCCCTGGATGGGGCCGGGACGGATGAGGGCCACCTCCACCACGAGGTCGTAGAACGTCCTGGGCTTCAGGCGGGGCAGCGTGGCCATCTGGGCCCGGCTCTCCACCTGGAACACGCCCACCGAGTCGGCCCGGCACAGCATGTCGTACACGGCGGGGTCGTCGGGCGGGAAGTCGTGGAGCTCCGGCCGCCGCCCCCGGTGCTGCTCGAGGAAGTCGAACGCCTCGTGCAGGGCGCTGAGCATGCCGAGGCCGAGGAGGTCGAACTTCACGAGGCCCACGGCGGCGCAGTCGTCCTTGTCCCACTGCAGCACGCTGCGGTCCTTCATGCGGGCCCACTCCACCGGGCACACCTCGATCACCGGGCGGTCGCAGATGACCATGCCTCCCGAGTGGATGCCGAGGTGCCGGGGGAAGTCCTCCACCAGCTCGGCCAGGGCCAGGACGCTGGCCGGGATGTCGTGGTCGGGTTGGGCGGTGGTGACGGCGACGCGCCCCCACGCGTCGACCTGCTTGGACCACGCGTCCTGCTGGCCGGGAGCGAAGCCGAGGGCCTTGGCCATGTCCCGCACCGCCGACTTGGCCCGGTAGGTGATGACGTTGGCCACCTGGGCCGTGCGCTCGCGCCCGTAGCGCTCGTACACGTGCTGGATGGCCTCCTCGCGGCGGCCGCTCTCGATGTCGAGGTCGATGTCGGGCGGCCCGTCGCGCTCAGGGGACAGGAAGCGCTCGAACAGCAAGTCGTTCTGCACGGCGTCGACGGCGGTGATCCCGAGCGCGTAGCAGACGGCGGAGTTGGCCGCCGAGCCTCGCCCCTGGCAGAGGATCTGGGCGTCCTCGCAGTACTTCACGATCTCCCACACGATGAGGAAGTAGCCCGGGAAGCCGAGCTCTTCGATCATGGCCAGCTCGTGGTCGATGACGGCCCACGCCCGGGGGTTCTCGGCGCGGGTCTTGTAGCGGCGCAGGGCGCCGTCGGTGACGAGCTGGCGGAGGTAGCTCATCTCGTCGAGCCCGGCCGGGCAGGGGAACGGGGGGAGGGACGGCGCCACCAGCGACAGATCGAAGGCGAGGGCCCGACCCACCTCGGCCGCCGCCTCGACGGTGCCGGGGTAGCGCTCGAAGCGGCGCTTCTGCTCCTTCCCGGAACGCAGGTGGGCTCCGGCGGCGGCCGGCAGCCACGGATCGAGCTCGTCGAGGCTGCGGCGGGCCCGCACGGCGGCCAGGGCGGTGGCCAGCGGGCGCTCGGCGGGCGTGGCGTAGTGGGCGTTGGCGGTGGCCACGCAGCGCAGGTCGTGGCGGTCCGCCAGCTCCACCATGGCGTCGTTGCGGGCGGAGTCCAACGGGTCGCCGTGGTCCCACAGCTCCACCAGCACCCGGTCCCGCCCGAAGGCGCCGATCAGCCGCTGCAGCTGGCGGCTGGCGGCGGCCGGCCCCTCGGCCACCAGCGTGGCCGGCACCAGGCCCTTGCGGCAGCCGGTGAGCACCACCCAGTGCCCGGCCGCCGCCGCCAGCTCGTCGAGGTGGAAGCGGGGTGCCCCCTTCCCTCCGGCCAGCTGGGCCTGGCTGATGGCGGCGGCCAGGGAGGCGTAGCCGGCGGTCTTCTCGGCCAGCACCACCAGGTGGTGGCCCTCCGGGTCGGGCTCGCCGTTCTGCGGCCGGGTGGTGCCGAGGGTGAGCTCGGCGCCGAACAGCGTCTTCAGGCCCACCGCCCGAGCCGCCTCGGCGAAGCGCACCACCCCGTAGAAGCCGTCGTGATCGGTGAGGGCCAGCGCCTCGAGACCGAGGCGAGCCCCCTCCTCGGCCAGCGCCTCGGGATGGGAGGCACCATCGAGGAAGGAGAAGTTGGAGTGGCAGTGCAGCTCGGCGTAGGGCACGGCACCGGGCTGGCGGGCCACCACCGCCTGGTAGGGCTGGCGCTTGCGGCTCCAGGCCGGGCTGTCACCGCCGCCGTTCCACGACGGCGATCCCGGCGAGCGGCCGTTGGACAGCCGCTGCTCCAGCTCGCTCCACGGAATCGGGGGGTTGCGCCAGCCCATAGGAGATGCCAGTATCGAACGTATGTTCGCTCATGGCAAATCCGATCTCAGGGCGTGCGGCCCTCTAGGCCGCTGGCGCCGCAAGGCGGCGGCGGGCAGAACCGAAACGGATGGTGGGCCCGCCGGGCCCAGGAGGCGAAGCCGACGCAGAGTCAGAGCCACCCCTTGGCTCGTGCCACCTCCACCGCCTCGCCTCGCGTCCGCGCGCCCAGCTTCTGGATGGCGGTCGACAGGTGGTTGCGCACCGTTCCGTGCGACAGGTGGAGCCGGCCCGCCACCTCGGCCGCCGTCGCCCCTCCCGCCGCCGTCGCCAGCACCTCACGCTCGCGCGCCGTGAGCGGGTTCGGCCCCTCGGCCAGCGCCTCGGCGGCCAGCGCCGGGTCCACCACGCGCTCGCCGCCCACGACGCGGCGGATGGCCGCCGCCAGGTGATGGGCCGGAGCGTCCTTCAGCAGGAACCCGCACGCCCCCACTTCCATGGCCCGGCGCACGTAGCCCGGGCGGCCGAACGTGGTGAGGATCAGCACCCGCACTTCGGGCATCGTGGCGTGCAGCTCGGCCGCGACGGTGAGGCCGTCGGCGCCCGGCATCTCGATGTCGAGGAGGGCGATGTCGGGGGCCGCCGCCTTGGCGTACGACACCACCTCGTTGCCCCGGCTCACCTCGGCCACCACCTCGATGTCGTCTTCGAGCCCGAGCAGCGTGGCCAGCGCACCGCGCACCATCGCCTGGTCCTCGGCCAGCAACACGCGGATCACGCCACCACTCCCGTCGGCACCCACAACCGCAGCGCGAACCCACCATCGCGACGCGGACCGCTCTCGAGCCGGCCACCGACCGCGGTAGCCCGCTCGGCCAGACCTAGCAGCCCGGCGCCACTGGGGCTGGTGCCGGGCTGCTGGGGCGCCGATGCCCCGAGTCCGTCGTCGACCACCGTCACCACGGCGGCGCCCTGGTGACCGTCGATGCCCACCTCGATGGTGCAGTGCCGGGCCCGGCTGTGGCGCAGCACGTTGGTGGCGCCCTCGCGCACGGCCCAGGCCAGCACTGCCTCCACCTCCGGCTGCAGGCCCGTCGCGTCGATGTGGGCGTCCACGTCGATGCCCGCTCCGCCGAGCGCGTCACGGGCACCGGCCACCTCGGTCGCCAGCGTGGGCCGGCGGTAACCACCGACGGCTTCGCGCACCTCGCGCAACGCGTCACGAGCGACCGCTTCGATCTCCCGCAGCTCCTCTTCGGCGCGCGCCGGATCGGTGCTGGCCAGGCGCTGGCCGACCTCGCTCTTCAGGGCGATCACCGACAGGCTGTGACCGAGCAGGTCGTGGAGGTCGCGCGCGAAGCGGTCCCGTTCCTCGGCCACCGCCAGGCGGGCTCGGTCCTCACGGGCGATGTGCAGCTCCATGTTGACCTCGAAGATGCGGCGGATGCCCACCGACAGGAAGCCGACGGCGAAGCACGTCAGCCCGATGGAGTAGATGCTGTCGGCGTCGGCACCGAGCACGGCCGCCAGCGCCACGGTCGCCGCCGTGAGCGCCACCACCGCGCGCACGGCGCGGTCGGTCGGCAGCCGCATGCCGATGCTCACGCTCACGAAGGCGGCGGCATTGAGCCAGGACCAGTGGTCGACGATGGCGAGCACGGCGAGGAGGCCGGCCATCGCCGCGAGGCCGGCGTAGGTGCGTCCGGTGAGCGGTTTGCGCGTCGCCCGCAGGACCAGGATGTAGCCAGCTACGAACCCGGCGGCCACGGCACCGAGGAAGACCTTCTCGGCGACCGAGTACGAGCTGTCGAAGACGTTGGTCAGCGGGCCCACGAGCACCGTCAGCCAGATCAGAGACAGGAACTGCCAGATCAGCCGGTTCCGGCGCCCGAGATCACCGAAGCCGCCGGGTGGCGGCGGGCAGGCGGCAGTGTCGGTCATCGCCCGATCAGTGTGCCCACCACGGACCGCATGTCACGACGCTAAGCCGGCCGCGGTCGCCCGTCTCGTGGCGCCCATCCCGGTCTCGGGATGACACCCGTCATGGGTGCGCGTCAGCCCTGCGGCACGCCGGCGTGGGTGCTGTCGGCGTGGTTGGCCGACTCGGCCGGTGGGGCCACCTCGCCCTCGTCGGCGGCGCCGGCGACGATGACCCGGTCGCGGCCGCTCGCCTTGGCCCGGAGCAGGGCCTCGTCAGCTGTCTCGATGACCTCGTCGTAGGGCAGGTCGGGGCGCGAAGTGGCCACGCCGAAGCTGACCGTGAACGGCGGCACGGTGCCGTGCTGCTGCACGGCGGCCAGCTGGTCGCGGACGCGAGCGAGGACCGCCTGCGCGTCGGTGATGGTGCAGTCCGGCAGCACGATGACGAACTCCTCGCCCCCATAGCGGGCGGTGGCGTCGTTGGGCCGAACGTTGTCGCGCAGGACGCGTGCGAACATCCGCAGCGCCCGGTCGCCGGCGTCGTGCCCGTGGACGTCGTTGAGCAGCTTGAAGTGGTCGAGGTCGCCGAAGGCCACCACGTACGGCTCGCCCTCGTCGGTCAGCTCCCGCAGCCGCACCTCGAGGCTGCGCCGGTTGAGGAGACCGGTGAGCGCATCCGTACGCGCCTGCGTCTCGGAGCGGGCGAAGGCGCGCAGCACACCGATGCGCTCGCCCGCCTTGCGGGCCACCAGTTCGAGGCTCTCGACGGCGTCGCGCTCGGGGGGCGCACCGTCCGGACCGGAGGCCCGCAGGACCCCGACCGTCTTGCCGGCGATGCTGACCGGCACGCACGTCGACGAGCACGGCCCGCCCGGGTGCTCGGCCAGCCACGGGCACGCATCGAGTTCCGTGCTGCTCGGCCAGATCTGGGTCTGGCCGCGCGTGATGGCCGGGCAGTCGAGCGGCGCGCTCACCGCGCAACCGGGGGTCTGCGGATGGGTCGTGGCCACCTGCTGGAAGTGGGCCCGGCTGGAGTCGGCGACGAGCAGCTCGGCGGGCACGCCGGGGGCGGCGGTGCCCAGGGCCCGCTCGATCAGCCGGTACGAGCCGTCCTCGGTGCCGACCATCGAGAGCCCCCGCTGGAGCTGAGTCTCGAGCTGGCCCCGCTGGGCGAGGTGCAACTGCTCGAGGTCGCGAGCGGCGTTCTCGCGCTCGCGGCGACGGATGACGAGGAGCACCAGGATGGCGGTGGCGGCGATGGCGGCACCGGCCACGGCGCCGGCGATGAGGGTGTCGCGCCGCGCCGCGGTGACCTCGGTATGGGCGGACGCCACGGTGGCGGCGATGGCCGCCTGGTACCGCGGTCGTAGATCGGCGATGGGTTGCACCAGCTGCAGGTAGAGCGCATGGAGCGCCTTGCCGTCGCCCGTCGTCAGGGTGGTGCTGGAGGCCGCCGCGACGGTGGCGTTGAACTGGTCGAGCGCGGCGGCGTAGCTGGTCTGGGCCGCACCCTCTCCCGGAAGCCCCGCCGCCGTGCGCACATAGACGTCCCACTGCCGCCCGGCCTCGCCGCCTTCGGCCACGGCCAGGCCGAGGGCGCTCTGGTCGCCGCCGGCGAGGGCCACGTTGGCCTGGTCCCATGCCGCCCAGTGCTGGTCGGCGGCCGCCAGCGCCGCGCTCGGCGGGGCCAGGCGCCCCTCGGCCCTGGCCAGGTCGTCGTTGGTGCGGTGCAGCCGGACGGCGCCGATGACCAACACCGCCCCCACCACGACCACGACGACCACGAGCAGCCCCACCACCAACCGGTGGGTCGGGGCTCGGTGCAGGCGCTTCATCGCAAGCTGACCTCCGCCTGTCATCGGGTGTTGATAGGCACGCTGAGTGCTCTTATAGGCACAATACGTGCTAGCGGGGAGGTCCCCCGGGCAGGGGCCGCTAGCCCGCCCGCCGCAGCGCCCGCACCTCCACCCGATCACGATGGGCGACGCAGCGCAGCGGCCGGCCCGTCTCGGCGGCGTAGCGATGGAGTTGGCTGGCCACGACGGCCGGGTCGAGCCCGGGACGGCACTCGACGTCGATCACGCCCTGGTCGTGGGCCGAGCGCACGACCTCGTCCAGCACCTGGGCATATGCGGGGAAGAAGTGCACCTCACTCATGGGCCGCATCATGACGAGGGGGTGTCACACAGTTCCCGGGCGAAATCGGATGACGGGCGATCCGGCGACCATGAAACTGCCGGCGTGGACCTGCCCCCGCTGGCCGCCGCCGACCACGTCTGCCCCGACTGCGCCATGAGCTACCCGGCCATCACGCCGGCCATGGCCTCCGCCCTCGTGCGCCTGCTCCCGCCGTCCTACGACCGCGCCTTCGAGGGCGTGCCCGACGACGCGGTGCGCCGGCGGCCCGACCGCACCACCTGGTCGATGCTGGAGTACGCCGCCCACGTCCGCGACGTGTTCATCGTGTTCGCCGATCGCATCAACCTGGCGCTGGCGGAAGACGGGCCCACGTTCCCCCCGCTCGGCAACGACGAGCGGGCCGTGCGCCTGCGCTACAACGAGGCCGACGTCGACGCCACCCTTGACGACCTCGCCGCCGCCGCGATCCGCTTCGCCGACCTGCTCGACGCCCTCGACGACCGGGCGTGGACACGGACGGCGTCGCGCTTGCCGGGCGAGGAGCGCGACGTGCGGTGGATGGCACGCCAGACCGCCCACGAGGGCCGCCACCACCTCGCCGACATCGAACGGGTCCGCGGCCTCGTGACGTGACGGCCCTGTCGGTACCGTCGGCTCGATGATCGCTCGCGACGCGCAGGATCGCCGGATCCTCGCCCTGGTGCTCCCGGCGCTCGGGACGCTCGCCGCCGAGCCGCTCTACGTCCTCGCCGACACCGCCATCGTCGGCCACCTCGGCACCACGCCCCTGGCCGGTCTGGCGTTGGCCGCCTCGGTGCTGCTCCTCGTGACCGCCGGGTGCAACTTCCTCGCCTACGCCACGACGCAGCGCCTGGCTCACCATCGCGGCGGCGGCCACGCCAGCAAGGCCGCCGCCGTGGGCGTGCAGGCGCTGTGGCTGTGCGCCCTGCTGGGTGTGCCCATCGCCATCGTGCTGGCGGCGGGCGCCGAGCCGCTGGCGTGGGTGCTGGGTGGCCGCGGCGAGGTGCTCGAGGTGGCCACCACGTACCTGCGCATCAGCGCCGTCGGCATCCCCTTCGTACTCGTGGCCCTCGCCGGCCAGGGCGTGTTGCGCGGCGTGGAGGATCTGCGCACGCCACTGGTCATCGTCGTCGTCGCCAACGTCGTGAACCTCGGGCTGGAGATCGTCGCCGTGTACCTCCTCGACCTGGGCATCGCCGGATCAGCTTGGAGCACGGTGGTGGTGCAGGCGCTGGCCGCCGTCGCCTTCCTCTGGGTAGTGCGTCCGCACCTGGCGGCGGCGGAATCCCGGCGCCCCGACCGCGACGAGCTGGCCCCGTTCCTCACCGCCGGCCGCCATCTCGCCATGCGGGTGGCGGCCGTGCTGGTGGTGATCACCGGCACCACGTTCGTCGCTGCCCGGGTCGACGAGCCGACCCTGGCGGCTCACCAGATCGCCGCCACCGTGTTCACCTTCCTCGCCCTCGTCACCGATGCCTTCGCCATCCCGGCCCAGACGTTGGTGGCCGGCGCGCTGGGCGCGGGCGACGGGGCCGGCGCCATCGACGTCGGCCGGCGGGTCCTGCGCCTGGCCGTGCTGGCGGCCGCCGGGCTCGGCGTCGTGCTGGCGGTCGCCGCCTGGCCGCTGGCCCACGTCTTCACCAGCGACCCGGCAGTGGTGAGTCGAGCCACGGTGGCCCTCGTCCTGCTGGCGCTGGCGCAGCCGGCGGCGGGGGTGGCCATGAGCCTCGACGGTGTGCTCATCGGCGCCGCCGACTACCGCTTCCTCGGCGCCGCCGCCGGTCTGAGCGCGCTGGCCTTCGTCCCGCTGGCGGTGACCACGCTCGCCGTTCCCGCGCTCGGCATCGCCGGCGTGTGGGCCGCGGTCAACGTGTGGATGGTGGCGCGCGCGGTGCTCAACCACCGCCGGTTCCAGTCGGCGGCGTGGATCCCGGCGGTGCTGGTCCCGGTGACCGATGGCGCGTAGGGCGGGTCAGGCGGCGGCGCCGCCGCCATGGTCCACGTGGCGCCAGGCCGTACGGGTCGTGCTCTACCCGCCCCACCTCCGCAAGACGGTGCTGATCGCCGCCGTCGTCGGGTCGATCCTGTTCTGCATCAACCAACTCGACATCGTGCTGCGCGGCGACGCCACCGCCGTGGTGTGGGTGAAGTCGGCCGTCACGTACCTGGTGCCGTTCTGCGTGTCGAACGCCGGCGTTCTCGTCGCCACCCGGGCGCGGGCGGCGTGAGGGCGGTCAGATCGTGAAGCGGAGGTTGCGGGCGGCGCGGCCGGCGATCTCTTCGTCGCCGGTCCAGGTGACGCGCCCGTCGGCGATGGGCCCCTCGGGGTCGATGCGCCCGCAGGCGAGGAGCATGAACGTGAGCGAGTCGGTGGTGATCGTGGCGTCGGGGTTCGGGAGCTCGTCGACCACGGCGGCGCGCCCATCGACGCGGACGTACATCCGGCGCGTGACGGGGCCGGTGATGTCGAAGGCGATGCTCTTGCCGTCGGCCAGCCCGATCTTCTTCCCCACGATGTAGCCGAGCGAGTTGTGCACCTCGTCGAGCGACTTCTCGCCGGTCGGGCCGCCGTCGTCAGTGGGGATGCCGAGCGGCACGGTGATGTCGCGCTCGTGCACCCAGTTGTCGAACATGCGGATGTCCATGAACCGCTCGTAGCTGGCCGGCCCGACCGGCGTGAAACCCGTAGTGGCGAAGTCGTCCGGGGTCAGTGCCGCCAGTTGGGCCCGGCGCTGGGCGACGATGTCGCGGAAGCGGGCCAACAACGCGTCGGGCGCCAGCGCGGCCAGCTCGCCATAGGCCGGGCCCAGCTGGGCGAACCAGGCCTCGCCGCCGGGCGACCAGCCGGTCAGCACCTGCTCGATGGCGGCGGCGTGGGTCAGCACGCCCTGCATCGTCCAGTCGGGGCACAGCGACTGGGCCGCCCACTGCTCCGGCGTCAGCGACGCCGCCACCTGATCGAGCCCGTCCCAGGTCGCATCGAGGCGGGCAAGGGTCTCGGCAGTGGTCATCGGGCCGGCCTTTCACGGGTCTCCCAGTCACGGGCGGTGAGGTACGGGGCGAACTGGTCGGCGACGAAGGCGACGTCGGCGTCGGTCTTGGGCCGCTTCAGCTCGTAGAGGTGCGGGAAGCGGCGGGTGGCGCAGACGAGGTCCCACAGCGCCAGCGCGTCGTCGCCGAGCGGGGCCGGCGTGATGACGGGCCCGTAGAGGTGGCTCCCGTCGGCGAACACCAGCGTCGGCACGCCGAAGCCGCCATGGCTGACCACCTCGTCGTGGTCGCGGTGGACGTCGTCGTGGGTGGTCTCGTCGGCGATGGCCGCCTCCACGAGGCCCGGGTCGAGGCCGATGTCCGCCAGGATCTCGGCCGCCACCTCGGGACGGTGAGGCTTGCGCCCCTCCACGTGCAACGCCCGGCCGGCTGCGGCGTAGAAGCGGTCGCAGTCGTCCATCGACGTGCGCCGCAGGAGGGCCGCCACCCGCATCATCCCCCAGCCGTAGGACCACGGACGTTCCCACGGGTGCTTCTTGCCCTCGACCCGGTTGATCTCCTCCAGCGAGAAGAACCGCCAGTCGATGTCGAGCCCTCGCTGCTCCCGGACGTCTCGGATCCAGACCGACGCCTGGTACGCCCACGGGCACATCACGTCGAGGTGGAAGGCGACCCAGTCCTCCATCACCGACGAGGCCTAGCAGACAGGGGCGCCACACGCACGTTGGGCACGCCGCCGGTGCTCGCCGTTCTGGGAGTGATGCGTCTCACATGTGAGACGCAGGACGCCCAGAAGCTCAGTCGTAGGCCGCCTCCACCCACCAGCGCCCGCCTTCGAGCACGGCCAGATGGGCGACGCCGTCGTCAGTGACGAGCTGGAAGCGGGCCCGGCGCCGGTGACCGGCCGGATCCCACCACCGCTCATCGACCGGCCACGGGCCCGCCCACGCCACCACCACCCGCCCGGGCGCACCGGCCACGGCGAGGCGAGCAGGCGGCGCGCTGACGAGGCTGCGGCCGTCCACCGCCACCATCACCCCGGCGGCGTCGACCACCTCGGCGGGGAGCGGATCCGCCAGCACGCTGGCCGGTGACGGTGCCGGCACGCTCCCCGGCCACGGGCCGCTGCCGGCGACCGGCGCCACCCGCAGGGCCCGCTCGGCCAGGTCGACGGCGGCCACCGGCACCGGCACCACCACCGCCGCGGGATCCCGGCCACCGCGCCACTCCGGAACGGTGACGGCGTCGGGACCGAGCAGGCCCATGAGCCGGGCGGCGGCCCGCCCGGCCCGCTCGTCGGCTTGGGTCCGGCCGCCCCAGAACGCCAGCTGGCGCCCGCGGTCGGGCACCACCTCGTCGGGCACCAGCCGGAGCAGCACGATGCCGCCAGTGGGCGGGCTCGGTCCGCTCCCCCAACCGTCGAGCTGCCAGCGCACCCGTTCGGTGAGGGCGGCGGCGGTGAAGGCGTGCTCGTGGCGCCAGCGCCGCTCGTGGCGCTCGCCGTGCTCGGTCTCGGCCACCACGGCCAGGCGGGTGCAGGCCAAGCCCCGCACCGCCAGGCGCTCGTGGAGCTCGTCGGCCAGATGCTTGCCGGCGAAGGCCACCGGCCCGAGATCGGTGACCGGGGGATCGAGCTCGAGGTGGACGGCGAGGTCGGGCGGCGGGGGCCGGGCATCGACGGGGTGATCGTCGAGCCCGCTGGCGCGCCGATGCGCCCGCTGACCGGCCGGCCCGAACCGGGCCACCATGTCGGTCGCCGGGAGGGCGGCCAGCGCGCCGAGGGTGCGCAGGCCGAGGCGCGGGAGCAGATCGGTCAGATCGGGGTCGTCGAGCAGGGCGACGGGGAACGGGGCGAGGAAGGCGGCGCCCGCCCCCGGTGCCACCACGACGGGGGCGCCCTCGCCGGCGGCCGCCGCCCGCGCCGCCAACCCGGCGACGAAGCGCCCGTCGGCCACGCCGATGCCGAACGATCCCGGGCCCGCCGGCCGCTCCAGCACCTCGGCCACGAGGGTTGTCATGCGGGCCGCCAGTGCGTCGTCGCCCCCGTGGTAGCGCGACGGGCCCCGGGTGGCGAAGGTGCACATGCCCGGCTGGGTGAGCTCGACCAGCGGGGTGAGGGTGGCGGCGGCCTGGACCACGGGTTCGAAGGCTCGGGCGTCGCGAGCCGGATCGTGGGCCACCACGACCAGGCCCGGGCACCGGCTCTGCGCCTCGCGGCGGCGCTGACCCGTCACCACGCCCTCGACCCGGGCCCCCGGCGACGCCGCCACCACCCGGTTGCCGTGCACCACTGCCGTGGGCGCGCCGGGGTCAGCCCCGGCGGCCAGCACCGGCCAGTCGGGACACCACACCACGAGGGCACGCGGGGGCCACGTCACGCTGTGCCTCGCAACGGCACGACGGTGGCGTGGTCGTCGGCCCGGACCCGGCCGTCACCGTCAGGCAGCCAGAGCGTCAGGCGCCGCGACCGGGTCGCCGCCCGGCGCCCGGTGGCGGCCACCACGACCCGGCGGCCCTGCAGGTGGCCGGCGCCGCCGTCCAGGCCCACCCACTCGGCGCCCTCGGCCACCATCCCCACGTCGGCCTCGAGCGGGCCCGGGGCGCCCACCACCACCAGCACCGCTCCCCGCTGGCGGACCCGGGCCTGGAGGCGCCGCGCCTCGCCGACGCGCACCCAGCGAGGCACCCCCACCACCACGACGTCGACCCCGTCGACCAGGGTGGCCACCACCGTGGCCCACTCGACCGGGGGCGGCGTGGCCACCAGCAAGAGGCGCTCGAGGGCAATCCCCACCTCGGCGGCGGCGGCCAGGCCGAGCGACGGCAGGCTGACCACGCCCACCCACGATCCTGCCGCCGAGGGCCCCGCGGCCAGGGCCAGGGCCAGCGAGCGGGCGGCGGGCCCCTCGACCACCGCGGTGGTGCCGCGCCGCAACGCCCCCTCGGGCAGGAGCGGGGCCAGCACGGGTAGGACCGGCAGGACGTGCTCTCGCGCCAGGGCCACCGGCCGGGCGCGCTCGGCCGCCGCTGCCAACGCCGCACGATCGCCGCGCCCCGCCTCCATCGCCGGTCAGCGTATCGAACACCCGTTCGGTCAGCAAGAGCCCGACCGGGGACTACCCCGCTTTGGCGGCGGCCTTCTCCCGGGCCAGGCGGCTGCGCTCGAGCAGGTGGGCCGGCACCCGTGACGCCGCCGCCGACACGGCCGCGGCCGGAGCGTCGCCACCGGCGGCCGGGGCCGGCGCTTCCTCCACCGGCATCTCCAGCACAGGGGGCTCGCGCCCCGGCACCCAGTAGATGTAGAGGTTCTCCAGCACGTCGGCCAGGCCGTCGGCGGTGAAGCCCTTCTTCACGTCGACCGTCACTACGTTCTGGTAGATGTGCACGGCATCGACCCGGCCGGTGGCGAACAGCCGCCGGGCCAGCTCCGCCGACGGCCGGGGCCCGATGGCCTGCTCCGGCGCCGTGAAGCGCTCGTGGCCCATGCCGGTCAGGCTGCGGTTGGCCTCCAGGCGCACCACGCCGGGGCGCGAGGTCGGCTTCTCGACGACGGCGACGGGTTGGCCCATGGCGGCGCAGGCTAGTGGCGACCAGCGCCGACGGACTCGGTCCGCGACTCGCCGGCCTCACGGGCCAGC
The DNA here is from genome assembly GCA_963728985.1 of uncultured Acidimicrobiales bacterium. Classification (GTDB taxonomy): domain Bacteria; phylum Actinomycetota; class Acidimicrobiia; order Acidimicrobiales; family Ilumatobacteraceae; genus DASXAI01. The sequence continues at coordinate 271,347 of CAVSME010000001.1, forward strand.
TGCCGGCGGCGCACCCGCGACACGACGATCCACGCGGCCACGGCGAAGGCGACCGAGATGACGGCCAGCGTGGTGTGCACCGCCTTGAACCCGAACGACTGGTCGTCACGGGCGATGTTCCACATGCGGGTCACCCACACGTACACCGTCCAGATCGAGAACGCCCGGATGATGTTGGCTTGGCCCCGAGTCATGCCCCGACGGTACCGTGACGCCCTGGTCGGGCCGCACTCACGGGGGTCTCCATGGCTGACACCACGATCGAGCAGTTCGAGGGAGAGGCCCAGGGCTTCCTGGAGTCGAACGCCTCCAAACGGGAAGAGGAGAAGAAGTTCGTCTGGGGTGAGGGCTCGGACTCCGTCTCCCTGTTCGACGAGCGCGGCCGCCAGCGCGAGCAGGAACTGCTGGCCACGGCCAAGGCGTGGCGGAACCAGAAGTTCGACGCCGGGTTCGGGTGGATCACCGGGCCGTCCTCGTACGGCGGGCGCGAGCTCACCAACGCCTACCAGCGCAGCTGGGACCGCCTCGAAGGCCAGTACGACGTGCCCTCGCAGGGCTTCTTCGGCATCGGCCTCGGCATGGTGGCGCCCACGATCCTGGCCCACGCCACCGACACGGCCAAGGACCTCTACCTGCGCAGGCTGTGGCGGGGCGAGATCGTGGCGTGCCAGCTCTTCAGCGAGCCGGGCGCCGGCTCCGACCTGGCGTCGCTGCAGACGAAGGCCGAGCGCGACGGCGACGAATGGATCATCACCGGCCAGAAGGTGTGGACCTCGGGCGCCCAGTACTCCGACATCGGCGAGATCATCTGCCGCACCGACCCCGACCTCCCCAAGCACAAGGGCCTCACCGGCTTCATCGTCGACATGAAGGCGCCGGGCGTCGAGGTGCGGCCGCTGCGCCAGATGACCGGCGGGGCGTCGTTCAACGAGGTCTTCTTCAACGAGGTGCGCGTGCGTGACGACCACCGCCTCGGCGACGTGAACCAGGGCTGGACCGTCGCCCTCACCACGCTCATGAACGAGCGGGCGTCCATCGGCGCCGGTGGTGGCGGGGGCTCGGGCGGCCAGATGGCGCGCGTCATCGAGACGGTCCGCCACTTCGGCCTGGCCGACGACCCGGTGACCCGCCAGGAGCTCATGACGCTCTGGACCAACCTCCGCGTCGCCAGCTACACGAACCAGCGGGCCATGGACCGCATCAAGTCGGGCCAGCTCCCCGGCCCGGAGATGTCCATCGCCAAGCTCGCGCTCACGCAGAACATGTGGCGCATGGCGCAGTTCGTGGCCACGGTGCTCGGCCCCAAGATCACCGCCGACCAAGGCGAGTGGGGCACCTACTCGTGGAGCCAGTTCCTGCTCGGCATCCCGGGCATGCGCATCGCCGGCGGTAGCGACGAGGTCATGCGCAACATCGTGGGTGAGCGGGTGCTGGGCCTCCCGAAGGATGCCGGCATCGACTCCACGACGCCCTTCCGCGACCTCAAGGTGGGCACGCAGTCGAGCTGAGCGCTCCTGGTGGTCGTTCTCGGCGTGATCCGTCTCACCGGTGAGACGCAGGGCTCCAAGAACGACCGCCGGCAGTTCTCGGGTCGAAGCCACGATTGGCGGTTTAGCCTTCATCCATGAGCCAGAGCTGGCCGCCGCCCCCGTCGCCCACGCCGGAGATGGCCGAGTCGGTGCTGGACCTCGTGGGCAACACCCCCCTCGTCAAGCTGCCCCGCCTCGCCCGCGACCTGGCCTGCACGATCGCCCTCAAGCTGGAGACCACCAACCCCGGCGGGTCGTCGAAGGACCGGCCCGCGGTGACCATGATCGACGCCGCCGAGCGCGACGGCCTCCTGAAGCCCGGCGGCACCATCGTGGAGCCCACGTCGGGCAACACCGGCGTCGGCCTCGCCATCGTGGCCGCCCAGCGCGGCTACCGCTGCGTGTTCGTGATGACCGACAAGGTGGCCCCGGAGAAGGTGGCGCTGCTGCGGGCCTACGGGGCCGAGGTCGTCGTGTGCCCCGTCGCCGTGCCCCCCGATCATCCCGACTCCTACTACTCGACGGCCGAGCGGCTCACGCGGGAGATCGACGGCTCCTTCCGCCCCAACCAGTACGCCAACCCCGCCAACCCGCTGGCCCACGAGCTGGCCACCGGCCCCGAGATCTGGCGCCAGACGGCCGGGCGGGTCACCCACTTCGTGGCCGGCGTCGGCACCGGCGGCACCATCACCGGCGTGGCCCGCTACCTCAAGCAGGTCGCCCCGCACGTGCAGATCGTGGGCGCCGATCCGGAGGGCTCCGTCTACTCCGGCGGCTCGGGCCGCCCGTACCTCACCGAAGGGGTGGGCGAGGACTTCTGGCCCGCCACCTACGACCCGTCGCTCACCGATCGGGTGATCGCCTGCAGCGACGAGGAGAGCTTCCTCATGGCCCGGCGGGTGGCGCGCGAGGAGGGCATCCTCATCGGCGGCTCGGGCGGCCTCGCCGTGGCTGCCGCCATGAAGCTCGGTGCCGAGCTCGGCCCCACGGATCTCGTCGTCGTGCTCATCCCCGACTCGGGGCGCGGCTACCTGTCCAAGGTCTTCAACGACGACTGGCTGGCCGGCTTCGGCTTCCTGCGCGAGTGCGACCTGTGCGTGGGCGCCGTGCTCGACGCCCGCGGTCCCGAGGTGCCGCCTCTGGTGTACGTCAACCCCGACGACCGGGCGCGGGACGCCATCGACAAGATGCACGCCCACGGCATCTCGCAGCTCCCCGTGTGCAAGAACGAGCCGCCCTTCGCCGCCGCCGAGGTGTCGGGCGCGGTCGATGAGCTGGAGCTCATGGACGCTGCCTTCCGTGACGCCAGCATCCTGGAGACGCCGGTCGAGAAGGTCATGGGCCCCAAGCTCCCCACCATCGGTGTGGGCCAGCCGCTGTCGCTGGCGGTGGAGATGCTCGACCGGAGCCCGGCCCTGCTGGTGCTGTCGGGCGGGCGGCCGCTGTCGGTCCTCACCCGCAGCGACGTCTTGTCGTTCCTCTCGTCGGGCGCCGGCAATGGGTGAGCGCACCACCGAAGAGGGATGGGGGTTCGAGACGAGAGCGGTGCACGCCGGCCAGGCGCCCGACCCCGCCACCGGCGCGGTGGTGGCGCCCATCTCACTGTCGACCACGTTCGCCCAGTCCGCCGTGGGCGAGCACCAGGGCTACGAGTACGCCCGCTCCGGCAACCCCACCCGCGCCGCGCTGGAAGCGTGTGTGGCGTCGCTCGAGGGCGCGGCCCACGGCTTGGCGTTCGCGTCGGGACTGGCCGCCGAAGACAACGTGCTGCGCCTCCTCGCTCCGGGCCAGCGCATCCTGCTCGGCAACGACGCCTACGGCGGCACGTACCGCCTGATCGCCCGCATCTTCGGCCCGCTCGGCTACCCGTTCAGCACGGTCGATCTCACCGACCCCGCCGCCGACTGGCCGGCCGACACCCACATGGTGTGGCTGGAGACGCCGACCAACCCGCTCCTCACGTGCATCGACATCGCCGCCGTCGCCGACCGCGCCCACGCCATGGGCGCGCTCGTCGTGGTCGACAACACGTTCGCCTCCCCGTTCCTGCAGAACCCGTTGGCCCACGGCGCCGACATCGTGGTGCACTCGGTCACGAAGTACCTCGGCGGCCACAGCGACGTCGTCAGTGGTTTCGTCGCCCTCGACGACGACGCGCTGGCCGAGCGCATCCGCTTCACCCAGAACGCCGCCGGCGCCGTCCCGTCACCGTTCGACTGCTACCTCGTGCTGCGGGGGGTGAAGACGCTGGCCGTGCGCATGGAGCGCCACTGCTTCAACGCCCGCGCCATCGTGGACCTGCTCGTCGACCATCCGGCGGTCGAGCGTGTCCTGTACCCGCAGCTCCCCGATCACCCCGGCCACGCTGCCGCCGCCAAGCAGATGCGCGACTTCGGCGGGATGGTCAGCTTCACGTGCGCGGGCGGCGAGGCGGCCGCGCTGGAGGTGGTGCGGCGCACGATGCTGTTCACGCTGGCCGAGTCGCTCGGGGCGGTGGAGTCGCTCATCGAGCACCCGGGACGTATGACGCACGCATCGGTGGCGGGCTCGGCGCTGGAGGTACCGGCCTCGCTGGTGCGCCTGTCGGTCGGGCTGGAGTCGAGCGCCGACCTCGTCGCCGACCTCGAGTCCGCCCTCGACGGAATCTGACGCGCATCAGAACAGCGTCGCTTGCTCCGGTCGGTGCACCCGCAAGCCGGGCCACACGATGTGGTCCATGAACACCCACGTGCGACGGTGGATCGACGTGGGCCCGTAGCCGGCGAGCGCCGCCTTGTGCGTCGGGCACGGGTAGCCCTTGTTGGAGTCGAACGCGTACGCCGGGAAGTGCTCCGCTTCGGCCCGCATGAGCCGGTCACGCGTCACCTTCGCGAGGATCGACGCCGCCGAGACCGACAGGCAGTAGGCGTCGGCCTTCACCATCCGGTGCACGTGGGGGACGGCGTCGCCCACGAAGTTCCACTTCCCGTCGACGACGGCGGCGTCCGGCGCGATGCCGAGCCCTTCGATGGCCCGCCGGGCGGCCAACCGCTGCGCATCGGCCATGCCCAGCTCGTCGCACTCGGGCTGGCTGGCGATGCCGACGTGCCAGGCGATGCACCAGGAGGCCAGCCGGTCGAACAAGCGCTCCCGCTCCACCTCGGTGAGCAGCTTGGAGTCGCGCACCCTGTTCACCCGCTTGTCGCGCGGCAGCACGGCCGCCCCGACCGCCAGCGGCCCGGCCCACGCGCCCCGGCCGACCTCGTCGATGCCCACCACGACGTCGTGGCCGTCGGCCCACAGCTGCTTCTCGGTGCTGCGGGTGGGAGCGACGAGCTTCGACACCATCGCCGGCCGAACCTACCCGGCCGCGCTAGGAGAGACGTACACCCGCAGGCCCCGCTTCGACGCGGCCGACCACCGTGAAGCCGGCGAGATCCTCGGCCGCCGCCGGCGCCACCGCCGCCAGCAGGCCGCCCGACGTCTGCGGGTCGTAGCAGAGGGCTTCGAGGGCAGCCGCCACCCCGGCACCCACCGTCACCCGCCCGTCCAGGTGCTCCCGGTTGCGGGGATCACCGCCCGTGCGCACGCCGGCGGTCGCCGCCGCGAGGGCTCCGTCGTAGAGCGGCAGGCGCGCCGTGTCGATGACGAGCGTGGCGTCCGAGCGCTCGGCCATCTCCCACGCGTGGCCGCTGATACCGAAACCGGTCACGTCGGTCACCGCGTGGACGCTCGTCCCCGCGCCGATCAGCGTGTCGGCCGCCGCCCGGTTGAGCTGGCGCATGCGGGCGATGGCCGCCGCCTTGTCGGCCGCCGAGCCGCCGGCCAGCACGATCCCCGTGCCGATCGGCTTGGACAGCACGAGCACGTCGCCGGCGGCGGCCCCGGCCTTCGTCCACACCCGATCCGGGTGCACGAGCCCGGTGACGGCCAGCCCGAAGATGGGTTCCTCGCTGCGGATGGTGTGACCGCCAGCCACGCTGCCCCCCGCCGCCTGGACCACCTCGGCGGCGGCGCCGAGGATGGCGGCCACCGCCTCCGCCGGCATGCGCTCGGGGAAGGCGGAGATGTTGAGGGCCAGCACCACGCGGCCACCCATGGCGAAGACGTCGCTGCAGGCGTTGGCGGCGGCGATGGCGCCGAAGTCGTCAGGGTCGTCGACCAGCGGGGGGAAGAAGTCGGTCGTGGACACGATGGCCAGATCGTCGGCGACCCGGTACACGGCGGCGTCGTCGAAGGGAGCAAGGCCGACGAGGAGCGCGGCGTCGCCATCGGCGGCCGCCAGCATGCGTACGAGGGCACTCAACGGTGCCGCTCCCCACTTGGCGGCGCAGCCCCCGCAGCTCGTCCACTCGGTCAGTCGCAGATCGGCGAGATCAGCCATGGCGTTGCACCCTCACGGCGCCAGCGTAGGCCGTACCACGATCTCCGCTTCTGCGAGCAACGCCAGCACGCGGTTCTCCCGGCCGTAGGCGAGTGGGTAGAACAAGAGCGCGTCGAGCGGGTACCACAGCCCGATCCACGCGAACACCCAGCCGATGTGGTCCTCCACGAGCCGAAAGACGCTGTCCTCGTCGCCGATGCGGAGGGCCACCGCGGTGAGGATGAGGCCGACGATGGCGAGCGGGATGCCGATGCGCAGGGCGCTGATGCCGTTGAACCGGGTGGCCCGCTGCTCGCGACGGTTGTACCGCATGCGATGCGTGCAGTAGCTGCGCAACGTCCTACCCATGCGGTCGGTGACCCGCTCGTCGATCTCGTCCGGCGGTAGCTCGATCTCGAGGCGCACGGGACGCCGGTCGCGCCGGCTGCGCAACTCGCTGATGCAGAACTCCACGCCGGTGAGGAAGTTCCGGTACTCCGAGAACAGGTCGGTGCGGGGCAGCTCGAACATGTCGAGGGGAGTGGCCAGCTGGACGTCGATGACCTGGCGCTCCGAGCGAGCCACCGCATCGTTCTAACAGGGAGCTGAAGTACCCGGGTCGGCGGCGCGTCAAGCCCTGCGATCTGGGCACTTGAGTTGCGCCGCCGATTGCCATACTTCAGCCCCCTGTTAACGGACTCCCCTGCTTCGGGGGGGATCACCGGCGATAGGGCGCCAGCAGCGCCTCCCCGCGGGCGGTGGTCGCCGACCACGCCGGATCGAGCCCGCTGCACGTCAACGTCGTCGGCGCGCCGAGATCCCACAGCAGCGCGGGACGCTCGCCGTGCCAGCGCAATGCGAACCCGACCGTGACCCCTGCGACGGTGGCGCCGTAGACCTCGACCCCTTGGCCGGCCCAGTCCGGCGGGAACCCGGGTAGGAGGTCGATGGCGCCATCCATGGGCCGCAGCAGCCGCCGCTCCAACCACGCCAGCAGCCGGATGCCGTCGGGCCTGTCCGCCGGGACCGGCTGGCCAGGAACGAGACGGGTGGCCATCGCCCGCGCATCGGTGGCGGCGGTCGTCTCACCGGCGCGGGCCAGCACGTCGGCGGCCGCCTCCAGGGCCACGGGCGCCACCCACGTGGGCTGGCGGCGGGCTCCCTTGGCGATGGCCACGGCGGCGGCGACGACGTCATCCACCCACGGCGCGGCCGCGTCGCCGAGCCGCACCCGTTCGCGTGCCGTCAGCACCCGATCGATCGGATCGTCGACGGTGCCGGCCAGCAAGGCGCCGGCGCGCGCGGCGACCACGTCGCGCACCAGGCTGTCGTCGGGCAGGACGAATCGGGCGCCGGTCTGGGTCTGGGCCACCCAGCCGCGCGCCACCTGGTCGGCCGGTGGCGTCGACGGGGTGGGAGCGCGGGCCACGCCCACTCGCACCATGGCGCGATGGGCCAGCGGCACCGCGACGGCGGCCCCCGCCGGTGCGTCGGGCGGAAGGGGGGCCAGCGGGCGGCCGGTGAGCGCGTCGGCGCGGGAAAAGGCCACGGCGACAGGCAGCGACGAGCGGTTCTCCAGCTCCACGATCGCCGCCGCGTTACCACCGTCGGCCACCGCGTACGCCCGGTGGACGACGTCGCCGCCGGGCACGCCGACCACCGTCTCCACCACCGGCGCGCCGAGCACCCGGTGCTGGCGGCAGCTCGGCTCGGTCGACGGCGTGTGCCAGCGATCGTCGGCCGCCACCCACCAGTCCAGGGGGGGCGACCCGTCATCGAGGGCGACCGCGCCCCACGAGGTGACCGTGGCCCGCCACGGCGACCCGAGCGTGCCGATCACGATGCCGGCCGCCGCCGCGGGCGCCCGCGGCGCTCCCGCTCGGTTCGGCATGTCGGTACCGTACCGGGGCGCCCGTAGCATGCCGCTGGTGGGCGTCGCCGTCCTGGTTCCCGTGAAGGACTTCCGTCAGGCCAAGTTGCGCCTGGCCGGCGCCCTCCTCCCCTCCGAGCGGGAGGCGTTGGCCCGATCCATGGCCACGAAGGTGGTCGCCGCGGCGCGGCCCCTGCCCGTGTTCGTCGTGTGCGACGACGACGGCGTGGCGAGCTGGGCCGAGGGCGCCGGGGCCACGGTGCTGTGGCGGCCCGGGCTGGGCCTCAACGGTGCGGTCACCGACGGAGTCATGTCGCTCGGTGCCGTCGGCGTGGAGCGGGTGATCGTCGCCCACAGCGACCTGCCGCTGGCCGTGCGCCTCGACTGGGTGGCGGCGCTCCCCGGGCTCACCCTCGTGCCCGATCGGCGCGACGACGGGACCAACGTGGCCTGCGTGCCGACCGGTGCCGGGTTCACGTTCGCCTACGGCCCCGGCTCGTTCCGCCGGCATGGCGCCGAGGGGCGGCGGCTCGGGCTGTCGGTGCGGGTGGTACGGGAGCCCAGCCTCGGCTGGGACGTCGACGTGCCCGACGACCTCGCTCACCCCGCCCTCGAGGAGGCCCTTGCATGGCTGCGAACGAACCCGGTCAGCCGGGCCTGAGCCCCGCCGGCGGGTTGACGCGCGATCGACCGACGCCCGCGGTGGCGCTGGCCATCGGCGCCCATCCCGACGACGTCGAGTTCGGCTGTGGCGGCACGCTGGCGAAGTGGGCCGCTGCGGGCTGCGTCGTGCACCACCTCGTGTGCACCGACGGCTCGAAGGGCACCTGGGACCCGTCGGCCGACACGGCGGCGCTGGTGAACACGCGCCAGGACGAGCAACGCGCCGCCGCCAAGGCCCTCGGCGCGACGGGCACGGTGACCTTCCTCGGAGAGGTCGACGGCGAGCTGGAGGTCACGCTGGCCCTGCGCGGCGCGGTGGCCGAGGTGATCCGGCGCGTACGCCCCGATGTGGTGCTCGGCCATGATCCGTGGAAGCGCTACCGGCTCCACCCCGACCATCGCGCCGCCGGGTTCCTCACCTGCGACGGCATCGTCGCCGCTCGCGACCCTCATTTCTTCCCCGAACACGAACTCGCGCCCCATCGACCGTCGGCGGTGCTGCTGTGGGAGGCCGACGAGGTGAACCACATCGAGGACGTGAGCGGCGCCGTCGACGCCAAGCTGACCGCCCTCGAGGCCCATGCCAGCCAGTTCGAGTCGACCATGGGAGCCGTCGACGATGCCGGCCTCGTCGCGTTCCGCGAGCGGATCCGTGGGCGTCTGGCCGGCCACGGCGAGCGCATCGGCGTCCCCGCCGCCGAGGTGTTCGCCGCCATCAACGATCTGTAGGGCCGCGGCCGGCGAAACGACGCTTCTTACCTGAACTGGCCGGGCTGGCGGCCGGCGCCGGGCGGCCCCGCGAATGCCTGGGCGACCCGCATCCACTCCTGGGCCAGCGGGCCATCGGCCACGAGGGCGGTGTCGTCGAGGTGGCGGCGTTGCGTCACGACGAGACAGAAGTCGAGCGCCGACCCGGTGACGCGATCGTCGGCGCCGTCGTCGCCCCACGTCCACGGCTCCCCACCCCCGGGCGGGTCGAGCGCCACGTACACCTCGCCGTCGGGCACGGGCGCGTTGCGGGTGGCGTAGGAGAACGGCCGCGCCCGCACGCCGATGTGGGCCACGTGGCGCAGGCGCGCCGTCGGCAGGCGGTGCACGCCGACCGCGTCGGCCACGTCCTGACCATGGGCCCACGTCTCCATGAGCCGCGCCGTGGCGAACGAGCGGGCGCCCATGGCGGGCCCGTACCAGACGATGCGAGCGCCGGGATCGAGCTCGCGCAGGACGTCGACCATCTTGGCCCGGCCCGCTCGCCAGTCCTCCAGCAACTGCTGGGGTGGCACCGACCGACCGTGTTCGACGGACGGATCGCCGCTGGCGGTCATGATCCGCTTGGCGTCGGCCACGAAGGCGTCCGGGTCCGTGGCCGCCATGATGGCCCGGTCGTCGAAGAACCAGAGGTGGCTGATCTGGTCGCGAACGGCCCAGCCCTCCGCCGGCGTCGGGACTTCCCAGGCAGCGGGCGGCAATTCGCTCACGAGCGCGTCGAGCGAGTCGTGCTCGGCGACGAGGTCGGCCGTGATGGCGTCCATCCCTGCATCATGGCCCCTCGCCGGCAGACGCGGAAGCGGGGAGCCCGAAGGCTCCCCGCTCGACCGCGTGGCCCGACGATGGCTACTTGGCGACGCGAGTGCTGACGCGCTTGGCCGGAGCCTTGCGAGCGGCCGTCGTCTTGCGAGCGGCCGTCGTCTTGCGAGCGGCCGTCGTCTTCCGGGCGGCCGTGGACTTCCGTGCCGTCGTGGCCTTCTTCGCCGGTGCCCGCTTGGTGGCGGTCTTCCTGGCCGCCGTGGTCTTGCGGGCGGTCGTCTTGCGGGCGGTCGTCTTGCGCGCCGTGGTCTTGCGCGCCGTGGTCTTCCTCGCCGGTGCCTTCTTGGCGGCGGTCTTCTTCGCCGTCGTCTTGCGAGCCGCCGGCGCCTTGCGCGCGGTGGTCTTCTTCGCCGGCGCCTTGCGGGCGGTGGTCTTCCTGGCGGTCGTCTTCTTGGCCGCCGTCTTCCGAGCCGTGGTCTTCTTGGCCGGTGCCTTCTTGGCGGCGGTCTTCTTCGCCGCCGCCTTCTTCGCTGCTGCCACTGTTCTCCCTTCGGGGGTTCGCGTCAGGTGCCGCGTGGTGTTGGGTGTCCGCCTTCATGTGTACGAAGCTGGCGGTGCTTCTTGCCTTCGAACCGCGTGTGCTGCGTTGTCTCCTGAATCTCTGCACACGAGGTCCAGCGCACATGAGAACGCTTCTTCATCGAAAGGTCAAGCATTTCTCCGCGGACTGCGCGGGTCGTTGCATCAGCAACATGCCTCGTAGTCGGAAATGAGGCTCGCGATCGGGCCGCCGAGGACGACACTACGACGATGGAGACAGAGCACTGGCCACTCTTCGGGCTCCGCGTCGAGACACCACGGCTCACGTTGCGCTATCCCGACGACGATGACGTCGCGAGCATCGCCGAGCTCGCCGGCAAGGGCGTGCACGACCCCAGTTGGATGCCGTTCTTCTACCCCTGGACCGACGTCGCGCCGCCACTCCTGCAGCGCCAGTCGATGCAGTTCGTGTGGCGCACGCGTGCTGAGTGGCAGCCCGAGAACTGGCATCTCGGGATGGCAGTCGTCGTCGACGACCACATCGTCGGCGTCCAAGCACTGCTCGCCGAACACTTCACCGTCCTTCGTACGGCCGCCACGGGGTCGTGGCTCGGGCGCATCTACCAGGGCAAAGGCATCGGAACCGAGATGCGGGCGGCGATCCTGCACCTCGCCTTCGCCGGCCTCGACGCGGAGTACGCGCAGAGCCGCGCGTTCGTCGACAACGCGGCGTCGCTCGGCGTCACGCGCCGGCTCGGTTACGACGAGGTCGGGCGCGAGCTCGTCGTGCGGCGCGACGCGCCGGCGTGGATCGCCGACTTCCGCCTGCCGCGGTCGCGTTGGGAGCAACAACGACGCGACGACATCGCCCTCACGGGCGTCGACGCGTGCCTCGAGCTGTTCGGCGCGTCGTGACCGACGACGTCGCCGGCGTGGACGGCTGCCGCGGCGGTTGGGTCGTCGCCACGCGCGATGGCTGGCGCGTGGTGCCATCGTTCGAAACGATCGCGCGCGAGTTTGCGCTGATCGGGGTGGACATGCCCATCGGATTGCCCGACGGATGGCATCGCGACGCCGATCGCGCCGCACGCGCGTTCATCCGTCCGCGTGGCTCGTGCGTGTTCCCGACACCGCCGCGCTCGCTCATCCACCATGACGACTACGCGCTCGCCAACGCGACATCGAAGGCGCGCTTCGGCGTGGGGGTGACCCGACAGACGTTCAACCTCTTCCCCAAGATCCGCGATGTCGATCGGACCATCGACGTCGCCGCCCAGCATCGCTTCCTCGAGGTGCACCCCGAGTGCTCGTTCACCGCGCTGACGGGCGCCGTCCTGGCGCCGAAGCGGACGCTCGCCGGCCGTCAGCGCCGGCAAGAGGCCCTGGAAGAGCGGTTCGGGCCCATCGAACACCGCCCGTCGACAGCCGTTCGCCCCGATGACGTGCTCGACGCCTACGCCGTGCTCTGGACGGCGCTGCGCCACCAGCGCGGCGAGTCCGAGACGCTCGGCGGTACCGAGATCGACAGCACGGGCCTCGTCATGCGGATCGTGGTCTGACGGCAGCGCGAATCCGGGTGGCGATGACATCCATCTCCGCCTCGTCTCCGTACCGCAGGCGGGGCCAGAAGAAGCCCCGCAGGCCGTCCTTGCGCTTCCGCGGCACCACGTGGGTGTGGAGGTGGGCGACGCTCTGGCTCACGACGTTGTTCATCGCCACGAACGAACCGTGCGCGTCGAGCGCCTCCTCGACAGCGGCTGTCACCCACTGCACCCGCTCGAAGTAGGGCCCGATCTCGTCGGGCGCGAGATCGAGCAGGGTGACCACGTGGCGCCGGGGCACCACGAGCACGTGGCCGGGGAACACCGGACGCCGATCGAGGAAGGCCACGACCACGTCGTCGTCGAGCACGACGTGAGCGGCCTCCTCGCCGGCGACGATGCGGCAGAAGACGTCGTCGGCGCCGGCGCTCGTCATGACGGCGCCAGTATCGCCCGCCGGCGGGCGTAACGTCGCCTCGGTGCGAGTCACGCTGTTCGTCACCTGTGTCGTCGACCTCTTCGAGCCCGACGTCGGCGTCGCCGCCGTGTGCGTCCTGCGGGCGAGCGGCTGCCGCGTGTCGTGCCCGAGCGGCCAGACGTGCTGCGGCCAGCCGGCGTGGAACTCGGGCTTCCACGAGGAGGCGGCGCGGGTCGCCCGCACGACGCTGGACGCGCTCGAAGCGGACGGCGGTGACGCCGTCGTCGTCCCCGCCGGCTCCTGCGCCACGATGGTCAAGGTGTTCTGGCCCGAGCTCTTCGAGCTGGTGGGAGACCACGACGCCGCCGATCGGGCTCGCGCCCTCGGCGCCCGCACGGAGGAGCTGACGGCGTTCCTCGCCGAGCGCCCGCTTCCCCTGCGTCCGCTCGGTCTCAGGGTCGCCTACCACCACTCCTGCCACATGCTCCGCGAGCTCCACGAGCACGATCAACCCGAGCAACTGCTCGACGCGGCAGGGTGCGAGCGGGTGGCGTGGGAGGCCGACACCCGCTGCTGCGGCTTCGGCGGTCTCTTCAGCTTCAAGCTCCCCGAGGTGTCCGAAGCGATGGCCGACGACAAGCTGTCCTCACTGGCCACCGCCGATCCCGCACCGGCGCTGGTCGTGGGCGCCGACGGCTCCTGCCTCCTCCATCTCCGGGCGCGAGCCGAGCACGAGGGCCGCCCGATCGTCACCCGCCACATCGCCCAGCTCGTGGCCGAGGCCCTCATGTGACCGGCTCGGCCAGTCTCTCCGGCACCTCACTGCGGGCCAGGACGGCAGCGGCGACGCGTGACGAGCGGCTGCGCACCTCGCTGGCGCGCGCCGTCGTCCACTTCGCCGACGGCCGCAGCGCGGCGCTGGCCACGCTCGACGACCCCGATGGCCTGCGCGCCGCCGCCCGGCGGATCCGTCACGACGTCCTCGCCGACCTGCCCGCCGTGCTGGAGCGCTTCGCCGACCGCTTCATGGCCAACGGTGGCCACGTCCACTGGGCGACCGACGCCAACGACGCCAACGACTACATCGCCGGCGTCGCCACCCGCATCGGCGCCCGCACGGTGGTGAAGGGCAAGTCGATGGCGACGGAGGAGACCGGTCTCAACGAAGCACTCGACGCCGCCGGCTGCAGGGTGGTCGAGACCGATCTCGGCGAGTGGATCATCCAGCTCGCCGGGCACACGCCGAGCCACATCATCGCCCCCGCCGTCCACCTCGACCGCCACCAGATCCGCGACATCCTCCAGGAGGAGGTGCGCGACGATCGCAAGCTCGATGCGCAGCCGGAGCACCTCGCCGCCTTCGCCCGCGAGCAGCTGCGAGCGCAGTTCCTCAGCGCCGACCTCGGGGTGTCCGGGTGCAACTTCGCCGTGGCCGAGACCGGATCCATCGTCCTCGTGGAGAACGAGGGCAACGGCCGGCTGTGCACCACCGTGCCCCGCGTCCACATCGCCGTGATGGGGATGGAGCGCATCGCCGCCACGTGGGAGCAGCTCGACCTGCTCATCAACCTGCTGGCCCGGGCCGGCACCGGTCAGCACCTGTCCACCTACACCAACATCATCACGGGCCCCCGGCGCGACGGCGAGGGCGACGGGCCCGACGAGCTGCACGTCGTCATCCTCGACAACGGCCGCTCCGACGTGCTCGGCGGCGAGCTCCACGAGATCCTCGAGTGCATCCGCTGCGGCGCCTGCCTCAACGTCTGCCCCGTGTACCGCCAGGTCGGCGGCCACGCGTACGGCTGGGTGTACTCAGGGCCGGTCGGCGCGGTCCTGACGCCGCTGCTGGCCGGGCGGGAGAAGGAGGCGGCGGAGCTGGCCAACGCATCGACGCTGTGCGGGGCGTGCATGGATGCGTGCCCGGTGTCCATCCCGCTGCAGGACCTGCTGCTGTCCTTGCGGCGGCGGAAGGCGGCCACCGCCACCCGGGCGGAGCGGGCCGGCTGGCGGGCGTGGGCGGCGGCGTGGTCGCGCCCGCTCACCTACCGCGCCTCGATCAAGGCGGCGGCCCTCGGGCGGCCGCTGCGCCGGACGACGGCGATGGCGCCGGGACTCCGGGGCTGGGCGCACGGGCGCGCCACGCCCGAACCGGCGCCTCGGTCGTTCATGCAGATGTGGAAGGCGGGTGAGGTGTGAGCCTCGAGACCGGTGACCGTGCGGCCTTCCTGAACCGCCTCCGGGTCCGCCTCGCCGGCGGCATCCCGGCCAACCCCGCGCACCCGCTGCCACCGCCGTTGGCGGCCGTGCCGCTCGTGCGGTCGGTTCGCCTCGATGCCGACGACATCGTGGGCTCCTTCGTGCGCAACGCAACCGCGGTGCGGGCCCTGGTGCACGACATCGACGGGGACACCGTTCCCGACGACCTCGTCGACGATGTGATCGAGCGCCACCTGGTACGCCGGGCCGTAGTCACGCCCGAGCCGGATGTGGATGCGGTGGCGGCGCGGCTGACCGACCGGGGCGTCGATGTGAGTGGCGTCGCCGTGGCCGCCAGCGCCGCTGCCGAGCTGGGCGTCACGTCGGCCGTCGCCGCCATCGCCACGACGGGCACGCTCGTGCAGGACTCGACCGTGGCCAGCGGGCGGTCGGCCAGCCTGCTCCCGCCGGTGCATCTCTGCGTGCTGCCCGCCAGCCGCATCGTGGCCACGTCGGCCGACGTGCTGCGCGGCCTCGGCGATGGTCGTGTCCTGCCGTCCAACCTGGTGCTCATCACCGGGCCGTCGCGCTCGGGCGACATCGAGCAGATCATGACGCTCGGGGTGCACGGTCCCCTCGCCGTCGAGATCGCACTTCTCAGACGGGCTTGACGTTCCCGTAACAACCGCGCCGATAAGCTCCGCGCACCGGCAAGGGGAGGCCTCTGTGCGTGTACGGAACGTGAGCATCGCGGTCGTGGCTGCCACAGTTTTGGTAGGGCTGGCCGCGTGCGGCGGTGACAACAAGGGATCGTCGTCGACGACCGCCGCGGGCGGTGGCGCGGCGAGCTTCGGTGACTGCCAGATCACGAGCACCAAGGGCGAGCTCGGCTCGTTCAAGCTCGTGAGCGGGGGCACGCTCACGGTTGCGACGAGCCTTCCCGCTCCGGGCTACTGGAGCGGCGTCACCGAGTCCGACCAGAAGAGCGGTCTGGAGTACTGCCTCGCCGCCGACATGGCCAACCGCCTCGGCCTCACCAAGGTGACGGTGAAGAACGTCGACTTCGCCGCGCTGCAAGCGGGCCAGGCGCAAGGGTTCGACGTCGCTCTCTCCCAGGTGACCATCAACGACGACCGCAAGAAGGTGGTGGCGTTCAGCGACTCGTACTTCACCTCGGATCAAGCGCTCATGGTCAACAAGGGCACCACGGCGGCCACCATGGACGACGTCAAGAAGCTGAACCTCGGCAGCCAGACCGGCACGACCGGTCTGGAGTACATCCAGAACACCATCAAGCCGAACAGCGAACCGAAGTCCTTCCAGGACACGCCGTCCATGTTCAACGCGCTCCTGGCCAAGACGGTCGACGGGATCCTGTTCGACACCGCCATCCTGCTGCCGCAGAGCAAGCAGCCCGGCTACGAGAACACCGCGCTCATCGCCCAGTTCAAGACGGGCGAGGGCTACGGCATCCTCATGCCCAAGGACTCCGCCAACGTGTCCAAGGTGAACGAGATGCTCAAGGCCCAGAAGGACGACGGCACGCTGGCGCGGTTCTCCGAGGCGTACGTGCAGGTCGATCCGGCCGACGTGTCCAAGATCCCCGTGATCGGCTGATGCAAGCGGCGTGAACACGCCAGCGGGCCTGCTGACCGGCGCGCCGGTGCGGCGTCAACGCCGCGCCGCGCCGAGCTACCTGGCGGGGGCCATCGCCGCCACCGTCATCTTCTTCCCCATCGGTCTCTTCGCGCTGCTCGGCGTGGCGCGCACCCGACGCCTCGCCGCCGGCGGCCAGCGCGAGGCGGCACGGGTCGAAGCCGAGAAGGTGCGCTCGCTGATCTGGGTGGCGATCGGCGTCGGCCTCACCGTGGGCGTCGTCGTGTTCATCGTCTTGCTGCTCACGATGAACGGCGGCGCCGTGCGCTCCGCCTTCTTCGACTGGAGCGCGATCTGGGCCAGCCTGCCGGATGTCCTCCGGGGCTTCCGCACGAACATCTCGCTGTTCGTGGTGACCGAGATCATCGTCCTCGTGTGGGCGCTCGTCGTGGCCATCGTCCGCAACCTCCCTGGACCGGCGGCCGCTCCCGTTCGCTTCCTGGCCGTCGTGTACACCGATGTGTTCCGCGGCTTGCCGGCGATCATCGTGATCTATCTGGCGGAGTACGGCCTGAAGCGGGCCGGGCTGCCGATCGTGCAGAACTTCACCGACTACCAGAGCGGTGTCCTGGCCCTCAGCCTCGTGTACGGCGCGTATGTATCGGAGGTGTACCGGGCCGGCATCGAGAGCGTGCACTGGAGCCAGACGGCCGCCGCCCGCTCCCTCGGCCTGTCCTACGCCCGAACGATGCGCTACGTCGTCGTGCCGCAGGCGGTCCGGCGCATCGTCCCGCCCCTCCTCAACGACTTCATCGGGCTGCAGAAGGACACCGCCCTCGTGTCGGTGATCGGCACGCTCGAGGCGTTCAACGTGGCCCGCAACACCGCCAGCCTCACCGGCAACCTGTCGGCCCTCACGGGCGTGGCCGCCTGCTTCCTCGCCATCACCATCCCCCTGGCCCGCTTCACCGACTACCTGGTGCGCCGGGATCAGGCTCGCATGCGGGCCTCGTCGTGAGCTTCCTCGACATCGACGGCGTCCACAAGCGCTTCGGGGAGAACGAAGTGCTGCGGGGCGTGGACCTGCACGTCGACGAGCACCAGGTCGTGTGCCTCATCGGTGCATCGGGCAGCGGCAAGTCCACGCTGCTGCGCTGCATCAACGGCCTCGAGCCGATCGACGGCGGCGAGATCCGCATCGAGGACGAGCGGGTCACGGGGCGAGGCGTCGACCTCGACTGGCTGCGCCAGGAGGTCGGCATCGTCTTCCAGAGCTTCAACCTGTTCCCCCACATGTCGGTGCTCGACAACGTCACGCTGGCACCGGTGAAGGTGCTGAAGCTGCAGAAGGCGTACGCCCGGGAGCGGGCCATGGCCCTCCTGTCGCGCATCGGGCTGGAGGAGAAGGCCGAGGAGTACCCGGACCGGCTGTCCGGCGGCCAGCAGCAACGAGTGGCCATCGCACGCGCCCTCGCCATGGGGCCGCGCGTGCTCCTGCTCGACGAGGTCACCTCGGCCCTCGACCCCGAGCTCGTGTCGGAGGTGCTGAACATCGTGCGCGAGCTGGCCGAGGAGGGCATGACGATGCTGCTGGCCACTCACGAGATGGGCTTCGCCCGCGAGGTGTCGAGCAAGGTGTGCTTCCTCGACGCCGGCGTGGTGGCCGAAGAGGGTCCGCCGGAGCAGATCTTCTCGGAGCCGTCGAACCCCCGCACACAGGCGTTCCTCCGGCGCATCATCGAGGCCGGCCGGCTGTAGTGGCGCCGGAGCGTACCGCTGCATCCCCCACTCCAGCGGCCCGAGGGGGTAGATACGTAGACGACTGCACCGCCGTCCCAGGAGCGCCGTGACCGACCTGCTGAGCCCCCCGTCGACGTCCACCGAAGGCGACGGGGCCCCGCCGCCGTCACGGCTCCGGGTCGTTCTCGACACCTCCGTCCTCGTCGCCGACCCCGGCGCGCTCCACGCCTATGGCGGCAGCGACGTGGTCATCCCGCTGACCGTGATCGAAGAGCTCGACAGCCTCAAGAGCCGCATGGACGACGTCGGCCGCGCCGCTCGCACCGCGCTGCGCACCATCGAGGACCTGCGCGTTCGGGCCGGCGGGTCGCTGGTCCAGCCCCTTCCGCTGACCGATGACCCGCAATCGGGCACCCTGCGCATCGAGGTCAACGGGGTGCAGCAGCACCTGCTGATCGAGCACGGCCTCGACCCGGCCAAGCCCGACAACCGGATCATCGGCGCCGCCCTCGGCCAGGCGGCGCAGGCCGGGACCCGCATCGTGAGCAACGACGCCGCCCTGCGGATCAAGGCCGCCCACCTCGGCATGGAGGCGTCGGAGCACCGCCCGAGCGTCGGTGTCGCCGACGACCAGCGGCCCATGGGCTGGGTCACCGTCGAGGCCCCGCACGAGCGCATCGACTGCCTGTACGCCGCCGGTCGGCTGGCCGTCGACGCGCTGGAGTGCCTCACCGGCCTGCCGGAGAACGCCTTCGCCATCTTGCGGGCCGGCTCCCAGTCGGCGCTCGTGCGCCGGGCCGACGAGGACCTGGTGCTGCTGCCCCACGCGTCACCCGAGGCCTGGGGCCTGCGGTCCCGGTCCAAGGAGCAGCGCTTCGCCCTCGAGCTCCTGCTCGACCCCACCGTGAGCATCGTGGCCCTCGACGGGCGGGCCGGTACCGGCAAGACCGTGCTGGCCGTGGCCGCCGGGCTGGAGCAGGTCGTGGAGCAGCGCCGCTACGAGCGGCTGTCCATCTACCGGCCGCTCGTGCCGGTCGGCCGAGCCGACGTCGGCTTCCTCCCCGGTGGGCTCGAGGAGAAGCTCGACCCGTGGATGGCCGCCATCCACGACGCCCTCGTGGCCCTCACCGACCGCCGCTCCGTGCGCGACGCCCGCTCCCTCATCGACGAGCTCACGTCCCGCGGGACGCTGTCGCTCGAATCGGTCACGTTCCTGCGGGGCCGCTCGCTGCACCGCCAGTTCACCATCATCGACGAGGCCCAGAACCTGGAGCCGACCACCCTCAAGACGATCCTCACCCGCATCGGCGAGGACACGAAGGTGATCTTCACCGGCGACACCAGCCAGATCGACGCGCCGTACCTGGGCTCCACCAACAACGCTCTGGCCGTGCTCATCCGGGCCTTTTCCGGCCAGCGGTGCTTCGGCCACGTGACCCTCACCGCCTGTGAGCGCAGCGAAGTGGCGAGCCTGGCCGCCGAGCTGCTCTAGGCCCCATTCTGCCACTCTGCGCGGTCACTCGGATACACGCTGTCACGGAATCGTAACCCGTCGGGGCGACGCGGTGGCTTTACACCTCACCGAGGGTCGCCGTACCCTGTCGGAAAGCGGCGGAGGGCCACCCCCTCCCGGCCCCCGCCGCTCCAACTTCCGTGGCACGGCGAGGAACCCATGGATGAGCGGACGGACTGGATGAGCGGCACACCCTGCCGCGGCAAACCGCAGATCTTCTTCGCGCCCCGGGCAGAGCGCCCGCAGGCGCGGGCCCGGCGTGAGGCCCAGGCCCGGCGGCTGTGCGCCACGTCCGCGGCGGCGTGGCCGTGCCGGGAGTTCGCCCGCCGCAACCGCGAGTACGGGTTCTGGGGCGGTGAGTCCGAGGAAGAGCGCCACCGGGCCGGGTTCACGGTCGCCGCCCCCATCGGCGTCCGCAACCGGCTGGCCGGCTGAGTAACCGTGTCTTGCGCCCGCCTTCGGCCGGCGACTCGCTGCGCTCGGAGGGCTAGCGGACAGGTGCTGGCGATCGGCGCGGCGGGCCGGCTGCCACGATCCGTGAGCGACGTTGGGTGCCGATTCGGTCATGGGTGCCGATCGGCCCGCCAGGCGAGGCAATCGGCACCCAAACGCCGATTGCCGCGGTCGGCTGCCCCTGCCGCCGCCCTGCGGCGGCATGTCGATGCGCAGGGCGGGCGCACGGGCGGGGGGTCCGGGGGGGCGGAGGCTCCTGCCGGAGCGCCCGGTTCGGCCTGGGTGCTCCGCAACTCCGCCACACCCCCGGCGTAGCGTGCGGGGTGATGGCTGCTGCCCCGCATCCCCGAGCGCTGCCCACCGTGCGGGCGGAGCGCTTCGCCGTGGTGGACGTGGAGACCAACGGCCTGTCCGAGCGGCGCCACCGCCTGCTCCAGATCGCCGTCGTCACGGTCGACGGGGCAGGCGCCGTCACCGATCGGTGGGCCACGTTCGTGCGCCCCCGCTTCGGTCGCGTGGGGCCTACGCACATCCACGGCCTCACCGCCGCCGAGCTGCGCCAGGCCCCCACGTTTGCCCAGGTGGCACCGGCGCTCCTCGAGCGGCTCGACGGTGCCGTGTTCACCGCCCACAACGCCGAGTTCGACTGGGGGTTCATCTCCCAGTCGTTGCACCGCGCCGGCTACCACGCGCCCGACGTCGCCCGCCTGTGCACCATGCGCCTGTCCCGTTCGCTGGTCGCCGAGCCCACCTCCCACCGCCTGGTCGACGTGTGCGCCCGCCACGGCATCGCCATCACCCGCGCCCACGACGCCCTGGCCGACGCCGAAGCCACCGCGGCGGTGCTACCGCTGCTCCTGGCCGACGGCGGCCTCGACTGGGACGACGACCTGGCGCCCCACCTCGCCGGCACCGATCGCGGACCGTGGCCGGCGTGGACCCCGCCACCCTGGTGGCGCCGGGCCCTCTACGGGTAGCGGGCCAGCAGGCGGGCGGCGGCGGCGGGGCCGAGGTCCCGCCACGCCTCCGGTTCCTCCACCTCGGCGTCGGGCCCCGCCCGCAGCAGCACCCGCTCCAGCCAGCGCTCGCTGGCCACAGCCAGGCGCACCCGCAGCCGCCCACCGGCGATGGCGACCGCCTCGTGCACCGGGTAGGTCTCGGCCACCCACGCCGCCGACGCCGGGAGCACGATCGTGACGTCGGTCGTGTCGGCGTCGCCGAAGAAGTCGCCCCACTCGGCCGGCACCTCCCGGTGCTCGAACCGCTCCCCCGTGGGCGTGGCCGACTCGATGCGGTCGATGCGAAACGTCCGCTCCAGCCCGGCCAGGGAGTCGTCGGCCACCACGTACCACCGGCCCCGCATGGTGTACACGGCCTGCGGGTCGATGCTCCGGGCCCGCAGCTCGCCCCGCCGGGCCGAGTAGTAGGTGACGGCCAGGCGCTCGGACGTCGCCGCCGCCCGCTGCACCGTCTCCAGCAGCGGCGGTCGCTCCACGTCGACGACCACGGCGGGCCGGTCGGTCACGCCGAGGGTGGCGGCCAGCTTCTCGAGGGCCCGCCCGAGGGGTCCCGCCGGATCGGCCCCCGGCAGCGCCATGGCGGCCCGGCCGGCGGCCAGCAGGGCGAATCCCTCGGGCGCGGTGAGGCGCAGCGGCCGGGTGAACAGGCGGGGCACGCCGATGTGGATGACGCGGTCGTCGATCCAGAGGTCGACGAGCTCGTCGACGTACGGCGGCAGGCCGCACAGCGACGCCACCTCGAGGTCGTGGATCAGGTGGGCCTCCGACACGCCGAAGCGCTCGGCCGCCTCGGCCACCGGCACCTCGCCCCGCTCCATCAGCCACGGCAGCATCACCAGCAGGCGGCGCAGGCGCTCCTGGGCGGGACGGGGCCCGCGCCGCGGCGAGGTGTCGCTCACGACGGAGCGCCGGCCATGGCCGACAACCACGCCACCACCTCGGCCCGGACCTCCGGCGGGCCGACCACCACGGCGTCGTCGAGCAGGCCGAGCAGCCACGATCGGAACGCGGGCAGGTTGCTGCACGGCACCCGCACCACGATGCCCCCGTCGGCCGACCGCTCCACCACGGCCTGCTCGCCCACCTCCTGGGCCACCTTGCGGGCCCGGATGGGAGCGACGGCCACGATCGCCTCCAGAGCCCCGCCCATCGCCTTGGGGTCGTCGGGCAGCACGTGCTGGAGGTCGAAGCCGGCGGGCACGGTGAAGGCGTCGGCCGGCCCGATGGTCACGTCACCCTGGATGCGATCGACGCGGAACGTGCGCTGCTCGCCGTGGCCGTGGTCGAAGCCGGCCACGTACCAGAACCCGTCGCGCGTGAGCAGCCCGTACGGATCCAGCTCCCGATCGCGGTCGCTGTAGCGGAACTGCACCGTCGCTCGGCGGGTGCTGGCGTCGAACAGGGCCGGCAGCGACGGCAGCGACGGCAACACCGCCGACGGCGCCGTGCCGGCCGCCTCGTCGGGAGCGCCGAGCTTGAGGAGGGCGTCCGCGCTCCAGTCGGGCCGGAGGTGCACGGCGGCCACCGCCAGCTGCAGGGCCCTGGTCTCCTCGGCGGTGAGGTCGAGGTGCAGCTCGTAGCGGCGCCGGTCGATGCGGTAGCCGGTGGTCCCGGCCCGGTCGCCGCTCAGCACCTCCGTCTCGATCGGCACCCCACCGTCACGCAGGGCCGCCTTGTCCCGCTCGAAGGCACCGCGCCGCGCCGTCTCGCCCGCCGGGTACTGGCCGGCGAGGGCGTCGGCGATCTGCTCCAGCGTCAACGGCTGGCGCGCCTCCAGCAGGAGCGCCACCAGGTTGGTGAGCCGCTCGAGGGGGTCGGCCGCCATGTCCTAGCCGTCAGCGTCCGAGGCCGTAATGGGCTCGTGATCCATCGCCCGCTGCATCGTGGTCACCACCTCGTCCGACGAGGCGCCCGGGGTCAGCACAGCGGCCACGCCCAGCGAGAGCAGCTTCGGCAGGTCCTGCTCGGGGATGATGCCGCCCACCACGACCGGGATGTCCATCCCCCGCTCGCGCACCTGCTGGACCACCTTGGGCGCCAGCGTCATGTGCGCGCCCGACAGCATCGACAGGCCGATGGCGTCGACGTCTTCGTCGACGGCGGCGGCGGCCACCGTCTCGGGCGTCTGGAAGAGGCCGGTGTAGATGACCTCGAAACCTGCGTCGCGCAGGATGCGGGCCACCACCTTCACCCCCCGGTCGTGACCGTCGAGGCCCACCTTGGCCACCAGGATGCGCTGGCTCACCGGGCGCTGTAGTCGTAGAAGCCCCGGCCCGCCTTGCGCCCGAGGAGGCCGGCTTCCACCATCCTCGACAGCAACGGCGGCGCCGCGAACAGCGGCTCCTTGAACTCGGCGTAGAGGCTGTCGGCCACGGCCATGGTGGTGTCGAGCCCGATCAGGTCGGCCAGGTGCAGCGGGCCCATCGGGTGGTTGCAGCCCTCCACCATGCCGGTGTCGATGTCCTCGGCCGACGCGAAACCGGACTCGAGCATCCGGATGGACGACAGCAGGTACGGGATCAGCAGCGCGTTCACGATGAACCCGGCCCGGTCCTGGCTCTTGATCACGTGCTTGCCCAGCACGTCCGAGGCGAACACCCCGGCCCGATCCGTGGTCTCCGTCGACGTCAAGAGCGACGACACCAGCTCCACCAGGCGCAGTATCGGCACCGGGTTGAAGAAGTGGATGCCGATCACGTGCTCGGGTCGACCCGTGGCCATGCCCAGCTTCATCACCGGGATGGACGAGGTGTTGGACGCCAGGATGGCGGCCTCGTCGGTGACCACCTTGTCGAGGAGGGTGAACACCTCGGTCTTGAGGGCCTCGTCCTCCACCACGGCTTCCACCACGAGCTGGCGGTCGGCGAGGTCGGCGAAGTCGGTGGTGATGCGTATGCGTCCGAGGGCGGCATCGCGTTCGGCGTCGTCGAGCTTCTTGGCCCGCACGGCCCGGTCGAGCGACGAGGTGAGCCGATGGAGACCGAGCTCGGCCGCGCCGGCGTCCACCTCGCGCACCACCACGTCCAGCCCGGCGCGCGCACACACCTCGGCGATGCCGGAGCCCATGAGCCCGCAGCCCACCACGCCGACGCGCTCGATGGTCACGCCACTGCCTTCACGAGCGTGGCGGCGGCGTCGAGGGTGGCCAGGATGGCGGCCTCGTCGCCCTGCGGCAGGCCGACGACGGCCCGGGAGAAGCCGGCGTCGCGGTAGCTCTCCATCGTCTCCTGCTTGGGCGGCACGCCGAACACGCCGAGCTCGATCGTCTTCGGATCACGCCCGGCTTCCTCGGCGACGGCGAACAGCTGCGGCACGCTCGGCAGGATGTCGCGCCGGTTGTGGATCGGCATCCACCCATCGCAGTACTCCACGATGTGGCGGAACGTGGTGGGCCCGGCGGCACCACCCATCAGGACCGGCGGGTGCGGCTGCTGGACAGGCTTGGGCCACGACCAGCTCGGCGAGAAGCGCACGAACTCGCCGTCGTAGGACGCTTCCTCCTCGGTCCAGAGCCCCTTCATGGCGAGGATGGACTCGCGCACGTGGGCCCGGCGGCGCTTGGGATCGACGCCGTGGTGCTCCATCTCGTCCACGTTCCAGCCCACGCCGATGCCGAACAGCAGCCGGCCGTCGGACACGAGGTCAACGGAGGCGACCTCCTTGGCCAGCACCAGCGGATCGTGCTGGGCGACGAGGCAGATGCCGGTGCCGACCTTCAGGTCGGTCGTGACCGCCGCCGCGCTGGCCATGGCCACGAACGGATCGAGCGTGCGCCGGTACATGTCGGGCAGCGGCTCGCCCCCGGGCCACGGTGTCTTGCGACTGGTCGGGATGTGGGTGTGCTCCGGGAACCACACCGACTCCAGACCTCTGCTCTCGGTCTCGGTCGCCAGCCACGCCGGCCGCGGCGTGAGGTCGGTCGGGAAGATCATGACGCCGATGTCCATGCGGGCCCCCTGGGATGATCGCTAGATGGTGGGTGTCTCGATGTGGCGGCCGAACACGCCCGTGAGCGTGCTCATGATCTCGCCCAGCGAGGCGTACGTCTTCACGGTGTCGATCAGTGCCGGCATCAGGTTGACCTCGGGATCGGCCGCCTGCGCAGCGAGGTGCTGGAGCGCCTGCTGCACCGCCGCCTCGTCGCGCCGGTGACGCACGCCGTCGAGCCGCTTGATCTGGCGGGCCTCGTCCTCGTTGGTGATCTGCAGCAGATCGAGCGGGCTGTCGTCGTTGCCCTCGGTGAAGCGGTTCACGCCGACCACGATGCGGTGCCCGTCGTTGAACTTGCGCTCCAGCTCGTAGGACGAGTCGGCGATGTGGCCCTGGAACCAGTTCTCCTCGATCCCGCCGATCACGCCCTCGAGCATGGAGCCGCTCCCGAGGTCGTCGAGGTGGGCGAACATCTCCTCGGCCCGGCGCTCCATCTCGTCGGTGAGGGCCTCCACGAACCAGCTCCCGCCCAGCGGGTCGGCCACGTTGGCCACGTTCGTCTCGTACGCCAGCACCTGCTGCGTGCGCAGCGCGATCCGCGCCGCCCGCTCCGTCGGCAGCGCCATGGCCTCGTCCATCGAGTTCGTGTGCAGCGACTGCGTGCCACCCAGCACCCCGGCCAGCGCCTCGATGGCGGTGCGCACGATGTTGACCTCGGGCTGCTGCGCGGTGAGCGACACCCCTGCCGTCTGGGTGTGGAACCGCAGCTGCAGCGAACGCTCGCTGGTGGCGCCGTAGCGCTCCTTCATCCACCGCGCCCAGATGCGCCGGGCCGCCCGGTACTTGGCGATCTCCTCGAAGAAGTCGATGTGAGCGTTGAAGAAGAAGCTCAACCGCGGCGCGAACGCGTCGACCGGCAGGCCTGCCTGCAGCGCCAGCTCCACGTAGGCGAAACCGTTGGCCAGCGTGAAGGCCAGCTCCTCGGCGGCCGTGGAGCCGGCCTCGCGGATGTGGTAGCCGGAGATCGAGATCGAGTGCCACCGCGGCATCTCCGCCGCCGTGAACGCGATGGTGTCGCGCACGAGCCGCATGGATGGCCGCGGCGGGAACACGAACTCCTTCTGCGCCTGGTACTCCTTCAGGATGTCGTTCTGCAGGGTGCCCCCGAGGCGCGCCCGGGAGACACCTGCCGCCTCGGCCTGGGCGACGTACATGGCGAAGATCACTGCCGCCGGCGAGTTGATCGTCATCGACGTGGTGATGGAGCCGAGGTCGATGTCGCGGTACAGATCCTCCATGTCGGCGAGGGTGTCGACCGCCACGCCGCAGCGGCCCACCTCGCCCTCCGACATCGGGTCGTCGGAGTCGAGGCCGAGCAGGGTGGGCATGTCGAACGCCGTCGACAGGCCGTCGCCCCCGCTGCGGATGATCTCCTTGAACCGCCAGTTCGTGTCCTCGGCGGTGCCGAAGCCGGCGAACATGCGCATCGTCCACAGCTTCGAGCGGTACATCGTGGCGTACGGGCCCCGCGTATAGGGGTAGAGGCCCGGGAACTCGCCGTCATCGGGTCCGTAGACGGCGTCGACGGGGATCCCCGACATCGTCTCGAACTCTCCGTTGCGCAGGCGAGATGCCTGGTCGAAGGCTCGCTGCCACTCTTCGCGTCGGGTCGCCACGGCCGTAGTGTAAGGGGCCGGAGCCTGCTCGTTCGACTTGGCTCGGGCTCACAGCGAACCCACATGGGCGGTCCAGGACGGCCGAAGGTGGGCAGCGCAGCCTGGCAGGCATGGAAGACGAATCACTCGCTCCACCCTTCGAGCCGGTCGAGTCGCCCCCGGCGCCGCCGTCTCCTCCCTACTCGCCGGCCGGCGGTTCGGCCCCGTTGCCTCCGCCCCGGCCGCAGCGATCGGTCCGCACCCGTGCCGCGGTGGTGGGAGGGATCTCCGGCGCCCTGATGGCCGCCATCGCCGCCTTCGGCGTGGTCCGCCTGACCGATCACGACGCCGCGCCGGTCGCCTCGACCACCGCGGCAGCGGTGGCCACCCCGCTGTCCACGACCACCTTCGACGTCCACGGCGTCCTCGACAAGGTCGGCAACGCCGTCGTGTCCATCGACGTCTCCCAGCAGAGCCGCCGCGGCCAGGTCGTCACCGGCGCCGGCTCCGGGTTCGTCATCTCCGACCAGGGCTACGTGCTGACGAACAACCACGTCGTGGACGGCGCCTCGTCGATCACCGTGACGTTCTCGGACGGCACCACCGAGGACGCCACGGTGGTCGGCACCGACGCCTCGCACGACGTCGCCGTGTTGAAGATCGCCGACATCCACGGGGCCACGCCGCTGGCGCTGGCCGACACGTCCACGCTCCAGGTCGGCGACGAGGTGCTGGCCATCGGCAACGCCCTGGATCTCGGTGACAGCCCCACGGTCACGCTCGGGATCGTGTCCGCCAAGGACCGCACCATCCAGACCGACACCGAGTCGCTGTCGGGTCTGCTGCAGACCGATGCGGCCATCAACCCCGGCAACTCGGGCGGCCCGCTGGTGAACGCCGCCGGTCAGGTCGTGGGCATCAACACCGCCGGGGTCACCGGAGCCAACAACATCGGCTTCGCCATCGACATCAACACCATCAAGAGCGTCATCACCCAGATCGAGGCCGGCTCCTGAGTCTGCGTCGCCGCCTCCGCTGACGCTTCGGCTTGCTCCTGACTCGCTGCGCTCGAACAATCCCCACAACGACTGCCCCTGCCGCCGCACTGCGGCGGCAGCGGGCCTATCGGTCCGCACGTCTTGACCCGCCTGTCGTATGCGGACGGGAGGTCAGAGCGGGCCGGTACCGTACCGGCGTGTTCGAGCGGTTCACCGACCAGGCCCGCCAGATGATGCTGACGGCACAGGAGGAGGCCCGGCTCCTCCAGCACGACTACGTCGGCACCGAGCACCTCCTGATCGCCGCCACCGAGGCGGACGGCGGCCTGTCTGCGGCGCTGGCCGCGCTGGGCCTCACCACCGAGGCCCTGCGCGGCAGCGTCACCCGCATGGTGGCGCCCGGTGGCCAGGACCGGCCCGGTGAGCTGCCCTTCACGGCGGAAGCCACGGCGGCGCTGGACCGCTCGCTGCGCGAAGCCCTCCAGCTCGGCCACGGAGCCATCCGGCCGGCGCACGTCGTGCTCGGGCTCCTCGACGTGCACGACGGCACCATGCCCGTGCTCCTCACCCGGCTCGGTGTGCGGGCCGAGGTGATCCGCACCGCGGTGCTGGCGCTGTTCACCGCCGACCCGGCCGATCCGGTGCCCGTGGCGGTGGCCCCGGTGTGCCCCCGCTGTGGGGCGCCCATCGCCGACGCGCTGCGCATCGCCCGCCTCTCCGTCGAGGGCACGCTCGTGCGGGTGGCGTACTGCGGGGTGTGCGGCGGGGCGGTCCCCGTAACGTTCGGCGCATGAAGTGGATCGTCCACGGCGAGCGCGCCATCTATGAGAGCGAGTGGATGACGCTGGCCCTCACGGACATCGAGATCCCCGGCGGGGCCCGCTTCGAGCACCACGTCGTGCGGTCACCGGCCGCCGCCAGCGGCACCGTGGTGCACGACCCCGACCGGGGCGTGCTGCTGCTCTACCGCCACCGCTTCACCACGGACACGTGGGGCTGGGAAGTGCCCGCCGGCCGCATCGACGAGGGCGAGTCGCCCGAGGACGCCGCCGCGCGCGAGACGTTGGAGGAGACGGGCTGGCAGCCCGGCCCGCTGCGCCACCTCACCACCTACCACCCGAACAACGGGCAGTCCGACCTCCGCTTCCACCTGTTCGCCGCTGCCGGCGCCACCCACGTGGGACCGCCGAGCGACCCGGCCGAGTCCGAGCGGGTCGAGTGGGTACCGGTCAGCGAGGTCCGGCGACTCGTCGCCGCCCACGAGGTGCCCGACGGCCTGTCGCTCACCGCGCTGCTCTGGTGGTTCACGGTGGACGGCGCTACGTCCGCATGAAGTTCGGATCGGCCGGCATGCCGAAGCGCAGCCGGTTGTGGGCGTGGCCGAGGTGCTGCAGCGAGAACGCCGCCCGCATCGCCGTGTACTCCCCCTGCGCCTCCAGCGTCTGGTTGACGCTCTCCTTGGCCAGCTTCAGCGCGAACGACGGCTTCTTGGCGATGCGCCGGGCCAGCGCCGTCGTGAAGTCGGCCAGCTCGTGGCCCGGCACGACGTGGTTCACCATGCCGAGGGCGTGCGCCTCCGCCGCCGTGAGCCAGTCGCCGGTGAACAGCAGCTCCTTCGCCTTCCGGGCACCCAGCTCCCACGGATGGGCGAAGAACTCCACGCCGTTCACCCCCATGCCGACGGTCGGGTCGGAGAACAGTGCGTCCTCGGCGGCCACGATGATGTCGGCCACCCACAACAGCATCAGGCCGCCGGCGATGGTCTTGCCATGCGCCGCCGCGATCACCGGCTTGGGGATGTTGCGCCAGCGCCAGCACATGTCGAAGTAGATCTCCGCCTCCAGCGCCATGTGGCCCTCCTGGCCGTCGCGATCGAAGCCGCCGTACGGGCCGACGGGGGCGAACTCGCTCATCGACTCGCCGTCACGCAGGTCGTGGCCGGAGGAGAAGTGCGGGCCGTCGGCGTCGAGCACGATCACCTTCACGTCGCTGCGGCGGGCGGCGTCCATGTAGGCGGCATCGAGCTCGTAGGTCATGCGCTTGCTCTGCGCGTTGCGCGACGCCAGCCGATCGAGCGTGACGCGGGCGATGCCGTTGCCATCGTCGGCTTCCTGCACCTCGTAGCGGATGGTCTCGAACGGCTCGGTCATCGGTCCTCCTTGGTGGACGCGAGAGAGCCGGCGGTCACCCGCCGGCTCTCCCATTGCTTCATGAGTCGCCTCGGCTTACGCGCCGGCCGCCTTGACGGTGGCGTAGGTGCCGAGCTTGCCCTCCACGTTGATGAGGTCACCAGCGGGCACGAAGGCGCCGAGCTTCTTCGGGTCGGTGATCTGGTACTGCACCATCTGGCCGCCCTCGGTCAGGTAGGCGTCCTTGAGCCCGTCCATCTTCGAGGTGAGGCCCTTTATGAGCGTCGGGTTCGTCTGCTGGATGGCCCGCGCCGCCAGCATGATGTTGGCCCGGTTCAGACCGCCCTTGTACGTCGCCGCTTCCTTCAGGATCTCCGTCATGTACCAGCCGAAGATGAACCCGGTGAAGTACGTGGTCTTGGTGGGATCGAGACCGGCGGTCTTCATGATGTCCTGGTACGCCTTCACGATCGGCAGGTCGGCGTTGGCCGGGTCGTTGACGTCGATGAACGTCAAGATGCTGTACGTGTCCTTGCCGGTGAGGCCCTGGTCGATCAGCGGCTGGAAGAACTGTCCCAGCGAAAGGCACGTCTCGGACATGATCACGACCGGCTTCCACGAGCCCTTCTCCACATCGGCCATGCCCTGCGTGCAGTACGTGCCGCTGGTCTGCAGCAACAGCACATCGGCGTTGGTGGCCGCTGCGCTGGTGTACTGGTTGTCCAGGTTGGGCGCCGTCGGGTCATGCGGGAAGTCACCCACGAGCTCGATGTTGGTGCCCTTGATGGCGTGCTTGAAGCCGTTCAGGTAGCTCTTGCCGAAGTCACTGTTGAACGTGATCGACGCCACCTTGACGCCGTTGGGGTACTTGGCCTTCAGCCACTCGGCCCAGATCGTGGCGGCGGTGAAGTAGTCGAGCTGCATGCCCGTGGTCCACGGGTGGTTCTCGACGTCGCCCCACTGCGCCGCACCGGTGCCGTTCAGCAGCTGCGGCATGCACTCCCGGTTGGTGTCGTCCCAGATGCCGAGGTTGTTGGGCGTGCCCAGCATGGTGTTGAAGGCGGCGTACTTGTTGGCCGCCAACGCCTCGTCCGAGTTGGTCTTGGTGGCCGCCGGGGCGTACCCGTCGTCCTTGCCGTCGAGCACGATCTTGCGCCCGTCGATGCCGCCGTTCTTGGCGACGTAGTCGTAGTACGCCCGCATGCCGTCGTAGAGGAGGGCGAAGCCGGCCAGCGGTCCCGCCTTCGGGTAGCTGGCGAACAGGTCGATCTCGGTGTCGGTGATGCCCTGGTTGATGTTCCAGTCCGACGGGCACTTCGTGGTGTCGATCTGGAAGCCGCTCGGGCCGACGTAGAGATCCTTGTTGGTGGCGTCCTGCCCGTACTTGCCCGAGCCCGCCCCCGGGATCACGTCACCTTGCGCGCCGGCCGCCGCCGTCGTGGTGGCTCCGCCCGCAGCAGCGGTGGTGGTCGCCCCACCGGCTGCCGTGGTCGCCGGCGCTGCCGTGGTGGCCGGTGCCGCCGTGGTGGCCGCTGGTGCCGCGGTTGTCGCTGCGGCACCTCCGCCCTTGTTGTCGCCGCCGCACGCGGCCGCGACAATGCCAAGTGAAACGAGTAGCGCCGTCGGCGCCACCCATCGGTTCCTGCTCATCAGTTGATACTCCCCCTGG
This sequence comes from uncultured Acidimicrobiales bacterium, assembly GCA_963728985.1. Taxonomy (GTDB): domain Bacteria; phylum Actinomycetota; class Acidimicrobiia; order Acidimicrobiales; family Ilumatobacteraceae; genus DASXAI01. The sequence continues at coordinate 302,675 of CAVSME010000001.1, forward strand.
TGGTTGTTTGGTTGTTCAGCTCAGGGCGCCGGGGTCGGCGCGTGCGGAATGGGACAGGGCTAGATGGTCCTCCTGGGGCGACCGATCAGTCGGCGCCCCCACTGGTGGTCGTGGTCAGGTCATCGGCCGTGGGCTCGCTGACCAGCTCTGGGAACGCCGACACCGGCGCATCGGACACGATGATCTCGGCGTGGTCCTTGGGCAGCCACGACGGGTTCGGGATGACTTTCACGACGCGCGCCTTGATGCGGCGGATGCCGTCCATGACCCCGCCGGGCAGGACGAAGACGAACAGCAGGAGCATCGCTCCGTAGAACACGCCTGAGATGGCGCCGGCGCCCGGCCGCCCCTCCAGGAAGCCGAAATTGTCGCTCCATTGGCGGGTGTAGTACGGGATGAACACGAACGCGAGGGCGCCGGGGATGGCGCCCCACAGCGTGGCCACACCGCCGATCACGAGCGCTACCACCAGGAAGATGGCGAGCTCGAGGCCGAACTTGGTGTCCGTGGCCTGTGGCGTCTCGATCATGAGGAGCGAGCCGGCGACGCCCGCCACTGCCGCGCTCACGCCGAAGGTGAGCGTCTTCAGGTAAGAGAGGTTCACGCCCGAGGTGGCGGCACTCGTCTGGTTGTCGCGCTGGGCGATGATGGCCCGGCCGACGCGGCTCCTCACCAAGTTGCGCACCAGCACGAACATCACCGCGCCGATGACGAGGATCACGAAGTAGTGCCACGCGAGAGGACCGAAGCGGGACTTCGGATCCCAGGGCGTCCAGTCCGGCGGCAGGAAGCGGTCGCTCGACTGCTTGCCGTTGGGACCGCCGGTGAAGCTCTCGTACTTGATGACGAGTGTCGGGAACACCGTCGCCACCGCCAAGGTCACGACGGCGAGGTACAACCCGCGTATCCGTAGGGCCGGCAACCCGACCAGCACACCCACCACGAACGTGATGGCGAACGCCACGGGGATGGTGGCGAGGTAGTTCCAGTCGTGGTCGGCCACGAGGATGATCGTGGTGTAGGCGCCGATGCCGACGAAGGCGCTGTGGCCCAACGAGATCTGGCCCGAGAAGCCGATCACCAGGTCGAGCGCCATGATGGCGATCGCGTAGCAGAGCACCTGCGTGAACTGGTCGATGCGGGCGGGCTTGGACGCGAAGTACGGCGCGTAGATGAGTGCCCCGATGAGGAGCGCCCAAAAGAAGACCTTGTACGCGCGGTGGGCAGGTGTGCGCTCGGTGAGCGTGATCAGCGCCATCACACACGCTCCGGTTTCTTCGAGCCGAACAGGCCGGTGGGTTTCACGAACAGCACGACGATGATGACGATCAGGGCGCCGCCGAGGGCCAGGTCGCTACCGATCGGGTCGATGTACCCGCCGATCATCGTCTCGGCCAGCCCGATCAGGAGACCACCGACGACCGCTCCGGGAAGGCTGTCGAGCCCGCCCAGCGTGGCGGCGGCGAAGGAGTAGATCAGCACGGTGCCCATGAAGCTCGGCGTGAGGAACGTCTTGTGGGCGATGAGGCAGCCGGCCAGCGTGCCGACGGCGGCGGCCAGTGCCCAGCCGAACTGGATGGTGCGCCCGATGTGGATGCCCACGAGGCGGCTCGACTCCAGGTTGGACGACACCGAGCGGAAGGCCAGGCCGACCTTGGTCCTGCGCAGGAGCAGGCTGACGAGGATCAAGACGGCGAGCACGGTCGCCCATGCGCCGAGGTTCTCGTAGAAGAAGCGGGCCCCGCCGAAGTCGAAGAAGCTGTTGCGGGGGAACGGCGTGTCGAACGCGTACGGGTCGGCACCCCAGATCACGGTGGCCAAGGCCCCGAGCATGATGAACCACGCCAGCGTCACGATGGTGATGGCGAGGTGGTTGCTGGGGTCGAACGGGCGGATGAAGACCCGCTCGATGGCGGCGCCGCCGATGGCCGACAGCAGCATGGCCATGCCGATCCCCAACCAGATGGGGAACCCGTGGTCGTAGACGAGCACCCAGGCGATGAACGTGCCGAACATCGCCATGTTCCCCTGAGCGAAGTTGATCACGCCCGTCGCTTTGTAGATGAGCACCAGCGACAGCGCCATGGCGGCGTAGATGAAGCCGTTGTTCAGCGCGTCGATGACGCGCTGGAAGAACAGGTCCCACCCGTCCCGCCAGATCGCCCACAGCGAGAAGAGGATGGTGGCGACCACCGCGATGGTCCAGTTGCGGGCCCGCTGCGAGCCGAACCGCTCGAGGGCGGCGTAGCCCTCCTTGATGGCAGCGTTCGCCTTCTCGGTGTCGAGACCGGTTGCCACGGTTCTCCTCTCAGTACCCCAGGTAGGCGCGACGGACGGCTTCGTCGTTGCGCAGCTCTTCGGCCGTCCCCGACAGGGCGATCTGCCCCGCCTCGAGGACGTATGCCCGGTGGGCGATCTCGAACGCGAGGTTCGCGTTCTGTTCCACGACAAGCATGGTGATGCCCTGGTCGGCGTTCAGTTGGCCCAGGCGCCGGAACAGATCCTGCACGATGATCGGCGCGAGGCCGAGTGACGGTTCGTCGAGCAGCAGCAGGCGGGGTCGGCCCATCAGTGCCCGGGCGATGGCCAGCATCTGCTGCTCCCCGCCGCTGAGGCTGCCCGCTAGCTGCGTGCGCCGCTCGGCCAGCCGGGGGAACGCCTCGAACCAGCGGTCGATGTCGGCGTTGATGTCCCTGTCCTTGCGCACGTAGGCGCCGACTTCGAGGTTGTCCCGGACGCTCAGCTCCGGGAAGGTGCCGCGGCCCTGCGGCACATGGGCCACGCCCTTGCGTACGACAGTGGTCGTGGAGCGGCCGCTCAGCGACGCGCCGTCCAGGTCGACTCGGCCCCGCGTGTTGATCATCTGGCAGATGGCTCGCAGGGTCGTGGTCTTGCCGGCGCCGTTGGCGCCGAGTACGACGACGACCTCGCCTTCGTTCACGTGGAAGGTGACGCCGTGGAGGACCTGCACGGGCCCGTAGCCCGCCCACAGATCCTCGACGTCGAGCATCTTGGTGGCCACGCCCGTGCTCACGCTGCCGTCCCCAGGTACGCCTCGATGACCTTGGGGTCGCGCTGGACCTCGCTCGGCGTGCCCTCGGCGATCTTTCGCCCGAAGTCGAGGGCGACGACCTTGTCGGAGATGCTCATCACCATCGCCATGTGGTGCTCGACGAGCAGCACGGTGAGCGAGTAGCGATCGCGCAGATCGCGGATGAGCGTTCCGAGCTCGGCCACCTCCGCGTGCGTCAGGCCGCTGGCGGGCTCGTCGAGCATGAGCAACTTTGGGTCACCCGCCAATGCCCGGGCCAGCTCGATGCGCTTGAGCGTCCCGAACGGCAACCCCATCGCCCGCTGGAAGGCGATGTCGGCCAGGCCCAGCTCGTCGAGCAACTGGTAGGCGCGCAGGGCGAGGCGGCGGTCTTCGCGGCGTACCCCGATGGCGAAGGGCGCCGTCAGGAAGTTCGCCTTGCCCAACCGGTGAGCGCCCACCATCACGTTCTCCAGCACGGTCAGGCCCGGCCAGAGGGCCAGGTTCTGGAAGGTGCGGGTGATGCCGATCTTCGTGATGGTGTCGGGCCGGGCCCGCAACAGGTCGCTGCCGTTGAAGGTGATGACGCCGCTCGTCGGCTGGTAGATGCGGCTGACGACGTTGAACATCGTCGTCTTGCCGGCGCCGTTGGGTCCGATCAGGCCGCAGATCTCACGGTCGTCGATGTCGAAGGTGAGTGAATCCAGCGCCGTGATGCCGCCGAAGCGCACCGTGACGTCCTGTACATCGAGCAAGGCCACTCGTCATCCCCCATACCGGCGCTTCCCCCGAAGCCCCTGCCGTCGATCCGCAAGATAGCAGTGCGTCTGCTGCCCGCCAGGGCGTCGTCAGCATGTTGCAACACCTGTCGGATTCATGGCGAAAGCGGTTGTAGACAGCAAATGCCGCCGGTGGCGGGACCGCATCGGTGCACATTCCTGTGAACAAGATGTGCACGGCAGGTGGACGACGGCACCGTTCCTGGGGACGACACGGAAATCCTGGGGAGAACTTGTTGACGACAGAAATAGCGCTTGACCTGCGCATTTGTCGAGCGCAGACTGATCTTCGTCCGGGAGGAACACCGGAGCGCAGGAACCGGGACGGCGTCGATGGCTTCGGCCGGAGAGGCATCCTCGGAGAGCGCGCTGCGGCCGAACGGGCTCTGGAACGGCAGTGGTGTCCGCGGATCGTGAGGTGGGCGGGATCGACGAGCCACAGCAGGGTCACAGCTGCTGTGGGGAAGCGAGGGCGAGGCTGGTGCGGCGTGAGCCGGGCCGGCCGACGGTCGGGGTCGGCAGCGGGTCAAACCCGGTGGCGGCGCCGAACGGGAACGGGCACGAACGACGGGGTCAAAGCCGGAGGACGGGCTCGATCAGAAGCGCTCGGAGGGTCTCTCGGCCCGAGGAGCGTCGCCGGCCAGTGTCGAACCGATGGGTTGGCCCCGAGCAGTTGACCGGCTTCGGCCGGAGCGGCTACTCGGGGCGCCTGTCGTTTTCGGCCCGATGCCGATGCCTAGGCTCCCCCGGATGGCGACGCGCATGGATCCCGGTGCCGGCGTCGACGGTCCCGGCCCTCCGGCCGACGAAGACGACGACGGTGGCGACGAAGGCGGCAGCGCGCCGTGGTGGCACTCACCGTGGCGCCTCATCGTGCTCGGCGGGGCCCTGCTCTTCCTCGGCGCCTCGATCGGCTACTTCGTCACCCAGCGCGCCAACCGCCATCCCGGCGCCGGTTCCGTCGACGTCGGCTTCCTGCAGGACATGCGCTACCACCACGACCAGGCCACGCAGATGAGCCTGGCCTACCTGGAGAAGCCGGCCGCCGGCCAGGACCCGACGGTGCGCACCATCGCCGCCGAGATCCTCCTCGGCCAGCAGCTCGAGGCGGGCGCCATGGTGCAACTCCTGCACGACTACGGCCAGCCGGACTCCAACGAGTCCGGCACCGGCATGGCGTGGATGTCGATGCCGTTGCCCATCGCCAGCATGCCGGGGATGGCGACGCCGGAGCAGCTGGCGGCGCTGAAGGCAGCGACGGGTGTCGAGGCCGACCGCCTCTTCGCCCAGCTGATGATCAACCACCACTACGGCGGGATCCACATGGCCGAGTACGCCGCCGCCGGCGCCAGTGAGTCGGCCGTCAAGATCCTGGCCCGGTCGGACATCAAGAGCCAGCAGAGCGACATCGACGAGCTTCAGGCCTTCCTCGACCGCCTGGGCTAAGTAAGAACGCGGCGCAGTGCAGCGTCGACGTCGGCCCGTCCTGCTGCCGGACCGACGCGGGCCACCGCGTGTTCGAGCTCGGCGAACAGCTCCTCGTGGATGCGGCACGCCAGCTCCGGCGCCACGCCGACGACGACGGCGTTCTTCGTGCGCGACACCGACGCCAGCACCGCGGCGTCGTCGAGCAGGACCGAGCTGCCGACCTCGAGGACCTCCACGTCGACGCCCCGCTCGTTCCACGACTCAGCCACCGCGAGGCAGTCCCTCACCGCCGGCCCCCAGGCCACGAGCGTCGCGTCGCGCCCCGGCCGCCTGATCGTCACCATCTCCCTACCACTAGCACGCCAGCCGGTGGGGACCGACGGCGAGGCACGTAACCTGGCACTCACCATGAGCGTGCACGGTCGCTCCGGCGGGAGCCACGGGCGAGGCGCGGTGCGCGTCGCCATCGGTGGCCTGGTGACCGCCATCGTCCTGGCCGCCTGTTCCACCACCGTCGACGTCCGGGCCGTCGACACCCCACCGTCCATCAGCCCGCCGACGGCTACCGGAGGGACGGCGACGCCCACCACGCCGGCACCGTCGACCACGGCGCCGCCGAGCACGGCGCCCGCCAGCACCGCGCCGCCGACCACCGCCCCCGACCCCGGCGAGGTCTTCTCCACCAACGGGACCCGCACCGCCCAGCCCTACGACGGGCCGCTGAGCGCCGCCATCGTCGACATCCAGGCGTACTGGCGAACGACGTTCCCTCTCGTCTACGGCGCGCCCTACAGCGACCTGCAGGGTGGGGTGTGGCCGGTGCAGCCGGGCGCCCGGGGCGTGCCCGGGTGCGGCGAGCCGCAGACGCGCTTTCGCGACATCGAGGGCAACGCGTTCTATTGCCCCGACGGCGACTTCATGGCCTTCGACGACCAGGAGCTCTTCCCCGGCATCTACGACCAGTTCGGCAGCAGCGACGTGCTGGCCATGATCGTGGCCCACGAGTGGGGCCACGCCATCCAGCAGCGCGCCGGCATCCAGGACGCCACGATCGTGCTCGAGCAGCAGGCCGACTGCTTCGCCGGCGCCTGGATGGGCCACCTCGCCGCCGACGGCGGCCCGATCACCGTCAACGACGAGACGCTGAACGTGGCCATCTCCGGCATGGTCAGCTTCAGCGACGATCCCGGCACCACCGCCAACGTCCAGGGTGCCCACGGGAGCGGGTTCGACCGGGTCAGCGCCTTCCAGGACGGCTTCGCCAACGGTGCCAAGCAGTGCGCCACCTACCCGACATCTCCCCCGCCGGTGATCGAGCTGGCGTTCACCGCGGACGATCTCCAGAACCAGGGCAACCTCCCCTTCAGCAAGATCGTGCCGTCCACCACCGGCGATCTCGACCGCTTCTGGGCGAAGGTGTTCGCCGATCGGGGGGCGTCCTACGCCAAGCCGGCGGGCGGTGTGCAGCCGTACCCGGCGGCCGGCCCCTACCCGCCGTGCGCGGGCATCTCGCCCGACCCCACCTTCTACCGGGGGCGCGTCTGGTACTGCCCCGCCGGCGACTACATCGCCTACGACCAGGACACCCTCGGCGGCCGGGTCTACGACATCGGTGACTTCGCCGTGTCGGTGCTGATCGGGAACGCGTGGGCCGACGCCATGCAGGGCCGCCTCGGCGTGCAGGAGACGGGCAAGCAGCGCTCGCTCGACGGCGACTGCCTGACCGGCGCCTGGACCCGCAGCACGCTGCCCGTGGCGAACGGGGGCGACAGCGACCAGCTGCTCACGCTGTCGGCCGGCGACCTCGACGAGGGCGTCATCGCCTTCCTCCGCTTCGGCACCGGCGAAGAGGGCGATCGCGCCGACCAGGTGGGTACCGTGTTCGATCGGGTGTCGTCGTTCCGCAAGGGCATCCTGAACGGTGTGTCGGCCTGTGGCATCAGATGAAGGCGCGGTGACGGCACCGACCACCCTGGCGGCCATCGACGTCGGCACCAACTCCTTCCACCTCGTGGTGGCGCGCGTCGTCGGTGACACCCGCTTCGAGGTGATCGCCCGCGAGAAGGACGTGGTCCGCCTGGGCTCGGGCGGCGGCGACATGAAGGTGCTCACGCCGGCGGCCATCCAGCGCGGCGTCGACGCCCTCCGCCACCTGAAGCGCATCGCCGACATCTCCGACGCGCCGGTGCGGGCCGTCGCCACCAGCGCCGTGCGGGAGGCCGAGAACAACGACGAGTTCGTCCGCCGAGCGCGGGAGGAAGCGGGCGTCGAGATCGAGGTGGTGTCGGGCATCGAGGAGGCCCGGCTCATCCACCTCGGCGTGCTGCAGGCCCTCCCGGTGTTCGAGCGCCGGCTGCTGCTGTGCGACATCGGCGGCGGGAGCACCGAGCTCCTCATCGGCCAGCGCGGCTCGGTGCTGGCGTCGCGCAGCCTGAAGCTCGGCGCCGTCCGCCTCACCACCCGCTTCTTCCCCGGCGAGCGGCTGCATCCGGGCGCCGTGAGCTCGTGCCGCACGTTCGTGCGCTCCACCCTCGCCCCGTTCGCCAAGGAGGTCGAGGCGCACGGCTTCGAGGTGGCCATCGGGTCGTCGGGCACGATCCTCGCCCTCACGGCCATGGCCCGCGCTGCCGCCGGCGAGCCGGTCAAGACGCTGAACGCCGCCACCCTGAGCGCCGGCGAGCTGACCTCGGTGGTGAAGCGCCTCGTCGACGCCCGGTCGGTGGCATCCCGGGCCAAGCTCCCCGGTCTCGACGCCAGCCGGGCCGACATCATCCTCGCCGGCGCCCTCATCCTGGAGGGCGTCTTCGAGGCCTTCGCCATCGACGAGATGACGGTCAGCGACCACGCCCTGCGCGAGGGCGTGCTGCTCGACACCATCCAGCGCACCCACGGCGGATCGCTGCACCACCTGCGCGACGTGTCGCGGCGCAGCGTGCTGGCGCTGGCCGAGCTGTTCGACGACGAGCCCGACCACTCCGCCCACGTCGCCCGCCTCGCCCTCGACCTGTTCGACGACACCGCGCCCATCCACGGCCTCGACAGCGGCTGCCGGGAGTACCTCGAGGCGGCGGCGCTACTGGCCAACGTCGGGCTGTTCGTGTCGCACAGCCAGCACCACCTGCACTCGTACTACGTGATCCGCAACTCCGACCGCCTGACCGGGCTGACCGACACCGAGATCGAGATCATCGCCCAGATCGCCCGCTACCACCGCAAGAGCGCGCCCAAGCCGTCTCACGAGGCCTTCGCCCGCCTGCGCCCGCACGAGCAGCACGTGGTGCGGGTGCTGGCCGGCATCCTGCGCGTCGCCATCGGCTTCGACCGCAGCCACGATGGCCGCGTCCGGTCCGTGGAGGTGGCGCTGCGGCGGGGGAAGCTGGTGGTGCGACCGGTGCCCGCCGGCGAAGCCGACCTCGCCCTGGAGTGCTACGCCGCCGATCAGCGCAAGGACCTGCTCGAAGACGTGCTCGGCCTGCCCGTGACGATCGGTTCGTAGCGCCGCTTCGTAGCATCCCGACGATGCACCGCATCGCCCTCCTCCTCGGCGCGCTGGCCCTGGTGGCGTCGTGCTCGAGCGGGTCGTCGGACTCGGCCGTGCAGCCGGCGGGCAGTGTGGCCAGCTCGGCCGCCGGGGCCTCGTCGACGGCGCCGGCCACCACGGCCGCCGCGGGGAGCGCTCCGGCGGGCGACGCCTTCTACTCGCCGCCCGATCCCTTGCCCGCCGGCCAACCCGGTGACGTCATCCGGTCCCGACCGTTCGCCGGCCCCGCCGGCGCCCAGGGCTGGGAGGTCCTGTACCTGTCGACCACGGTCGATGGCCAGCCCGTGGCCGTGTCCGGCGTCGTCATCGCGCCGGGTGCCGGGGCCAGCCCCGCCCCCGCCGGCGGGCGCACCGTGCTGTCGTGGGCCCACGGCACCACCGGTCTGGGCGACTCCTGCGCGCCATCCAAGCAGTACGCCAGCGGCGACGCCGGCGAGGTCCTCCTCGCCCAGCTGGCCATCGCCCGTGGGTTCGTCTACGCCGCCACCGACTACCAGGGCCTCGGGCCGCCGGGCGACCACCCGTACGTCGTCGGGCTGTCGGAGGGGCGCAACGTCCTCGACGCCGCCCGGGCCGCTGAACGGCTGGCCGGCACGGGCGCGACGGAGACCTCGTCGGTCCTGGTGTGGGGCCACTCCCAGGGCGGCGGGGCGGCGCTCTTCGCCGCCGAGCTGGCCCCCGCCTACGCCCCCGACCTCCACGTGGCCGGCGCCGTCGCCGGCGCCCCGGCCGCCGAATTCGCCACCGTGGCCGCCGCCAACGACGGCGGGCCCTACGCCGGCTTCAACCTGATGGGCTTCGTCGGCTTCCACGCCGCCTACCCGACCCTGAGCTACGGCGCCATCCTCAACGACGCCGGCAAGACCGCCGTCGCCACCATCGCCGACGAGTGCAGCAACGAGATCATCGGCGCCTACGCCGGCCGGCACCTGACCGACTTCGTGATCGCCGACCCGGCCACGACGCCCGGATGGAGCGACGCCTACGCCGCCAACGAGCCCGGCCACACCCCGACGAGCGTGCCGATCTTCCTGTACCAGGGCGAGGCCGACCAGATCATCCCCGTGAGCGTCAGCCAGACCCTTCTGCAGGACTACTGCGCGATCGGGGTGACCGTGTCCCGCAAGACCTACCCGGGCGCCGACCACACCTCGGTGATCCCCGCCGCCGTGGCCGACATCCTGGCGTTCGCCAACGACCGCCTAGCCGGCAAGCCGGCGCCAAGCTCCTGCTGAAGTGAGCCGGACAGGTCGACGTCCAGCGATCGTGACCAAAACCGTTCCGGGCACCGCAACGCACCGGAACGGTGCCGAGCAGTGACCAGAAGCCTTCCGGTCACGACTTGAGCGACTTCCTGGTGGCCATGGTGGTGGCGTTCGGCGCCATCTTCGTGGCCGAGATGGGCGACAAGAGCCAGCTCATGGCGCTGGCCTTCGCCACCCGGTTCCGGCCCGTGCCCATCCTCGTCGGCATCACGATCGCCACCGCCGCCGTCCACGCCGTCTCGGTCGGGATCGGGGCCATCCTGCAGGTGAGCCTGCCCACCCGGGCCATCAACCTCGCCGCCGGGGCGCTGTTCCTCGGCTTCGCGGCGTGGACGCTGCGGGGCGACACGCTGACCGCGGCCGACGAAGAACGGGTCGAACGCTCGGGGGGCCGATCGGCGGTGGTCACCGCATCCGTGGCGTTCTTCCTGGCCGAGCTGGGCGACAAGACGATGCTGGCCACGATCACCCTGGCCACGACGTACTCGCCCCTCGGGGTGTGGATCGGCTCCACGGTCGGGATGGTGGCGGCCGACGGCCTGGCCATCGCCGTGGGCCGGCTCCTCGGGACGCGCCTGCCCGAACGAGCGGTCAAGATCGGCGCCGCCGCCCTGTTCGTCCTGTTCGGCGTGGCCCTGATCCTGGAGGGGCTGCTGTCGTGACCGCGGCCCTCAGGGGCTGGACGTGGGGGTCGTGGTGGCCGCGGCCGAGGTCGGCGCGGCCGTGGGAGCGGTGGTGGTCGTGGCCGGCGGCGGCGTCGGGGGTGCCGTGGTGGCCGCCGTCGTGGTCGCCCCCGGCAGGGTCGTCGTGGTGGTGGCGCCCGGCTTGGTGGTCGTGGTCTTCGGGACCGTCGTGGTGGTCGTGGTCGCCTCGGTGGTCGTCGTGGCGCTCGGGTCCTTGGTGTTGAACGGCGGCGGCTGGGCGCCGTAGGCCTCGGGGTCCTTCACCCCGTCGAACACGAAGACCTGGTCACCCCGCTTCACCAGCGACGGGAAGTACTTGGCGATGTGCATCGGGATGCGCACACAGGAGTGCGAGGCCGGGTACAGGGGCACGTTGTACGCGCCGTGGATGGCCACCCCGTAGTTGAAGTACACCGGGTTGAAGAGCTGGCCGAGCACGCTGTCGTCCCAGCCGTCGACCCGCCGGCCGAACTGGTACACCCCGCCCGGGGTGATGGCCACGCTGCAGTACCCCTCCTCGCACCACTCCTGGCCCGTGCCCGTCGAGATGTGCGTGATCAGCCGGGGCTTGCCGTCCTGGAACAGCACCGCCGTCTGCGACGGGAGGTACACCTCGACGTGGGTCGGGGTGCCGTTGGGGCGTAGCGGGTGGATGGTGAGGGCTTCTTCCATCTTTGCCCACAGGTCCGGCGTCACCTTGCCGGTCACATCGGCGCCGGTCAGGCCGAGCACCAGCTTCTGGTAGGCCCAGACCGACATCTGGGTGGCCGGGCCGAACTGGCCATCGGCCGGACCGGGGTCGAAGCCGAGATCGACGAGGCGTTGCTGGAGCCGGGTGACGTCCTCACCGGCCACCCCGGGTCCCAGCGTGCGCGACAGCGGGGTGGGGGCGGCGACGGCGCTGGCCGGGGCGGCGGTGGGCGCCGTGGTCTCCACGACCGGGCTGCTGGGCGCGGTGGTGGCGGCGCCTCCGCCCTGGTTGGCGGCGATGCTGGCGCACGCCGCCACACCCAGCACGATCGCTGCGGCGGCGAACGGGAACCACCGTCTCACCGTCATCGCATGCGACTCCTACCGCTCCGACCCGCTTCACCACAGTGCCCGGCGGGGACCCGGGCACGCCCACCGAAGCTAGCAAGACGGGGGGTGGCCGACTATCCGCTCTCGGCGGGGAGCGTGCCCTTGGAGCGGCCGCCGACGCCCTTGACCTCGGCTCGGATGGACCGCATCTCCCTGAGGATCTTCACGATCACCGCCGGCGACGACAGCGTCGAGACACCCCGGGTCCGGGGGAAGTAGTCCACGCCGAACTGGACGACCTTGCCGCCACTGCCGATGGTGCGGATGACCAGCTCGGCGTCGATGAACGACCCCTCACTGACCAGCGTGATCTCGTCGAGGACCCGGCGCCGGCAGAGCTTGAAGGCGAAGTTGATGTCTCGGATGCGCACGCCGAACAGGAGCCGCACCAGCACGTTGTAGATCGTGGAGTAGACGACCCGGACGTAGCCCTCGCCGGTGCGGTCGAACCGGTAGGCGGACACGATGTCGGCCTCGTAGTGGCGCATCAAGCGGCACGCCTTCTGCAGCTCGTCCATGTCGAAGGGCAGGTCGGCGTCGGTGTACAGGACGAGGTCACCCCGGGCCGAGGCGAAGCCGGTCTTCAGTGAGCCACCGAGCTTGCGGTTCTTCGGATGGTGCACCACCCGGACCCGCGGATCCTCCGCCGCGATCCGGTCGGCGATGGCGCCGGTGAGGTCAGTGGAGGCGTCGTCGATGACCAGCAGCTCGTAGTCGCCGATCTCGCCGGCGTCGATGAGCGTGCGGCACGCCTCGCGGGCCGAGGCCAGCGCCCGCTCGATGTACTCCTCTTCGTTCCACATCGGGAAGAACACGGTGAGCAGCGAGAAGTGCGGCGTGCGTGACCCCGGCATCGGCGGAGCAACTTAGTTCTCCTAACTACAGTCGCTCCGTGCAGTCCTGCGCCTCCGACTTGCCGGTGTCCTACGGCGACGTCCTGCAGGCGGCCGCCGCCATCGGCGACGACGTGGTCCGCACCCCCACGCTGCGGTCCCAGACGCTGTCGGCCATCACCGGCGCCGACCTCTGGCTCAAGTTCGAGAACCTCCAGTACACGGCGTCGTTCAAGGACCGCGGGGCCCTCAACCGGCTCCTGCGACTGACCCCGCAGGAGCGGGCTCGCGGCGTCGTGGCCATGTCGGCCGGCAACCACGCCCAAGGTGTCGCGTATCACGCGACCCGCCTGGGGATCCCTGCTGTCATCGTGATGCCGCGCACCACTCCGAACGTGAAGGTCGCCAGCACCGAGGCCCTGGGGGCCACGGTCGTCCTCCACGGCGACGACCTGGCCGCGGCCGAGGCGGAAGCCGAGGCCCTCGCCACCCGCGACGGCCTCGTACGGGTGGCACCCTTCGACGATCCCGCCGTGATCGCCGGCCAGGCCACCGTGGCGCTCGAGCTGTTCGCCGACGTCGATGCCCTCGACGCCGTCCTCGTCCCGGTGGGCGGAGGCGGCCTCCTCGCCGGCATGGCCGTCGTGGCCGCCGAGGTGGCACCGGCGACCGAGCTGATCGGTGTCGAGAGCGAGCTCTACCCGTCGATGTCCAACGCCCTGCGGGGCCGGCCGGGGCCGGTGCCAGGCGGCCCCACGATCGCCGAGGGCATCGGGGTGGCCCGGGCCGGCCTGCTCCCCCAGCAGATCATCGCCGCCCTCGTCGACGACGTCGTGGTGGTGCCGGAAGCGGCCATCGAGCAGGCGGTCAACCTGCTGCTGGAGATCGAGAAGACCGTGGCCGAGGGCGCCGGAGCGGCGGGCCTCGCCGCGGTACTGTCCGACCCGGCCCGGTTCGAGGACCGCCGGGTGGCGTTGGTGATCACGGGCGGCAACATCGACCCCCGCCTCCTCGCCTCGGTGATCATGCGAGGCTTGGTGCGCTCGGGCCGGCTCTGCCGGCTCTCGGTGGGCGTGACCGACGTACCGGGCTCGCTCAGCCAGGTCGCGGCAATCGTGGGTGAATTACGAGGCAACATCGTGGAGGTGGCTCATCAACGTCTGTTCTCGGATCTGTCGGTGAAGTCGACGATGCTCGAGCTGGCGGTCGAGACCCGCGATCGGGACCACGCCGATCGCATCGTGGCGGGGCTGGAGGCGGCCGGGTACCCCGTCCACAGGAGCGATCCGGTCTGATGTCGGTGGCCTGGACACCCGACCTGCCGCCTGATGACCTGGTGACGCTGCTCGACCGCGCCGTCGACGTCATCGCCGTCGTCGACGTCGCCGGCCGGCTGGTCTACGTGAACGAGACGGTCACCGCCGTCCTCGAATGGGAGCCACGCGACCTCATCGGGCGGCCGGCCCTGTCACTGATCCATCCTGACGATGCCTTCGTCGCCGGCTCCGCGCTGGCCGCCGAGCTGGACGGCTCGGCCGAGCAGTCCACCATCGAGGTCCGCATCCGAGCACGCGACCGGTCCTACCTCTGGTTCGAGGTGCTGGCCAGCGGCTGGATCGACGCCCCCGGCCTCCAGGGACTCGTGATCAACCTGCGGGAGTCGACCGGCCGTCACGACCTCGCCGAGCGGGCGGCGCGGCGGGCCGAGCTCGATGCGCTCGTCTTCGAGGTCTCCCGCCGGGCGCTCGACGCCACCCTCGCCGACGTGAAGGAGGCGCTGCCGGCGGTGCTCTCCCAGCTCGGCCAGCTGCTGCGGGCGAGACGGGTCGACGTGGTCCTCTTCGACGCCACCGCCGACGTCGGCGTCAACGCCGTCGCCTGGCCGGCCAACGACGAGGCCACCGGTCGGGTCTCGGGCGGCACGATCGCCCTCGCCGACATCCCAACCGTCCTGGTCGGCCTGCAACACGGTGAGCTCCTGCTCGATCCGGCGGGCGAGCTGCCGAGGTGGGCGGCCGAGTGGTACGGCGGCGCGGTGCCCGCGGCCGGCGCCGCCATGCTGTGCCCGTTGACGGTGCAGGGCCGGCTGCTCGGCGTCCTCGCCGTGGAGCAGGACGCCCTCGCCGAGGAGTGGGCCCACGACGAGGCCACGGCCATCCGCTCGGTAGCCGAGGCGCTGGCCGTCGCCCTCGCCCGTGACCACGACCGCCGGGCCCTCCTCGCCAGCGAAGAGCAATTCCGGCTCATGGCCGAGCACGCCGGCGACGTCATCACCCTGCTCGACGCCGAAGGGCTGTGCACCTACGCATCCACATCGGCCCGCACCGTGCTGGGCATCGACCCGGACCGTCTCATCGGCGCCGACCTGTTCGACCACGTCCATCCCGACGACCGGGCCGACGCCCGCGAGCGGCTGGCCGAGTTCGTCGCCGGCCACGACAGCGCCGTCGCCATCACCTACCGGTGGCAGCGGCCGAGCGGCGACGTCGTGTGGATCGAGAACGTGTGCCGGGCCGTGCGCGATCCGGACACGAAGGCGCTGACCGGCATCCAGGGCTCGGCGCGCGACGTCACCGCGTACAAGGTGCGCGAGGACGAGCTGACCCACCGGGCGCTGCACGACCCGCTGACCGGCGTGCCCAATCGCACCCTCTTCGACCAGCGGCTGTCGGCGGCCCAGCGGGCCCAGCGCCGCACGGGGGCGCCGTTCGCGGTGCTGGCCATCGACCTCGACGGGTTCAAGGAGGTCAACGACGCCCACGGCCACCTCGAGGGGGACCGGGCGCTGGTGGAGGTGGCCGGGCGTCTCGCCGCCAACGTGCGCCAGGCCGACACCGTGGGCCGGGTGGGCGGCGACGAGTTCATGGTGTTGTGCCGGGACGCCTCGGCCGACGACGCCCTGGCCCTGGCCGAGCGGCTCATCGTCGCGTTGAGCCAGCCCGTGGAGGTGGCCGGCGGGAAGGCGGAGATGAGCGCCAGCATCGGCGTGGCGCCGGCCGACGGCAGCCAGGTGTCGATCGAGGCCCTCCTCGGGGCAGCCGACCGGGCCATGTACGACGCCAAGCGCTCGGGCAAGGGCTGCGTCCGCCTCCGCCGCGTGGACTGAATCGATGCCTCGGTCTCGCTGCGCTCGGCCCTGTGGGCCGCGGGTCCTGAGCCCTGCCAGCGGAGGACGCATGGGTCGCCAGTAGCGTTCGGGGCGCCCATGACCCACGTCCCCGAGACCGAGCGACCGCTGCCGCCACCGGACGCGGTGCCGACGCTGCCACCGCCGACACCGATGCCGTCATCCGAAGCCATGCGCTTCGCCGGGGCGCCGGCCACCCATCGCCGCACGCTCACGACCGGGTGGCGCTGGGTCCTGGCGTGCGGCTGGGGCATGGTGATGGCCGGGATCGGCGTCGTGGCCAACACCGGCTTCCTGCTCGGCGACCCGCCCTTCTGGACCGGGAACGGCTTGGCCGTCCTGCCCTTCGTCGTGCCCGTGCTCGTCCTGGTGGCGCTGGCCGCCGACTGGCGCTACGAGATCGCGCTGGCGTTCGTGGCCGTTGCCGCCACCGCCGCGATCGGGGTGGTCGATCTGTTCCACGCCCCCCCGATGGGCTACGGCGAGCTGATCTTCGCGTTGGTCGGCCTGCTCGTCACGATCGCGGCGATGGCCGGCCTGGTGCCGCGTCTTCTCGGCGCCTCCGGCGCCGACTCGCTGCGCTCGGACAATCCCTAGGCCACCCGCCCCGCCGCCGCACTGGGGCGGCACTCAGCGGCGTGCTTCTGTGCGCGAATTCGCGACAATGTCGCGAATTCCGTCACACAGGCGGTCGTTGAGCTCGATCTCAGCGGATCATGGCGGCGCCGACGGTGGCGTTGGTGACCTCGTCCACCAGCAGCAGGCTGCCCGTCGCGCGGCTCTGGCGGTACGGATCGACCGCCAACCCCGTGGCCGTCCCGAGCCGCACCGTGCCCAGGTCGTTGAGCCCGAGCGAGGGCGGTGCGTGCTCCCGGCTGAGATCGATGACGTCGAGCCGATCGACGAGCTCGTGCACCACCGCCCGCGCCACGCGGGTCGTGTGCTGCACCAGCAACCGGTCGCCGGCGGCCAGCGGCCGCTCGGCGAACCAGCACACCGTGGCTTCGAGCTCCCGGGTCACCGACGGATCGGGCGCCGTGGCGATGAGGTCGCCGCGGCCCACGTCGAGATCGTCGGCCAGCGTGACCGACACCGACGACCACGGCACGGCGGCGTCGAGCGGGCCGTCATGGGTGTCGATCGACACGATGCGGCTGCGCTCCCCCGCCGGCAGCACCACGACGTCGTCGCCCGGCCGCAGCACGCCCGCCACCACCGGCCCGGCGTAGCGGCGCACACCGTCGTGGCGGATGACCCACTGCACCGGCAGCCGCCCGCCGACGCCGTTCGCATCGGGCGGCGCCAGCTCCACCGTCTCGAGGTGCTCGAGGAACGTCGGCCCGCTGTACCAACCCATCTCGGTGGAGTGATCGACCACGTTGTCGCCCTTGAGCGCGGAGATGGGGATCGGCACGACCGAGGGGATGCCGACGGCGTCGGCCAGCACGGCGAACTCCTCGGCCACGTCGTCGAACGCCGACTCGGACCAGTCGACCAGGTCCATCTTGTTGACCGCGAGCACGACGTGATGCACGCCGAGGAGCCCGGTGACGGCGGCGTGGCGCCGCGTCTGCTCGACGAGCCCGGCACTGGCGTCGGCGAGGATGACGGCGACGTCGGCGGTCGAGGCCGCAGTGACCATGTTGCGCGTGTAGCGGGCGTGGCCCGGCGCGTCGGCGATGATGAACGACCGCGTGGGCGTGGAGAAGTAGCGGTGGGCGACGTCGATGGTGATGCCCTGCTCCCGCTCGGCCCGCAGGCCGTCGGTCACGAGCGCGAGATCGAGCCCCTCACCGCCGCGCCGCGCCGTCGACAGGGCGAGCGCGTCGAGCTGGTCGTCGAAGAGCGCCTTGGTGTCGTGCAGCAGGCGGCCGATCAGCGTGCTCTTGCCGTCGTCGACGGAGCCCGCTGTCGTGAACCGCAGCAGGTCGGTCATCGGCTCATGCCGCCGCAGTGCGGCGGCGGGGCAGGTCCCCGACGGATTGTCCGAGCACAGCGAGTCCGAGGCGAAGCCGAGGCAGGGAAGCGGTCAAAAGTAGCCCTCACGCTTGCGGTCCTCCATGGCCGTCTCCGAGAAGCGGTCGTCGGCGCGCGTGGCGCCCCGCTCGGTGACACGGCTGGCCGCCGTTTCGACGACGATCTCCTCCGGCGTGGCCGCCTCCGACCGCACGGCGCCGGTGCACGTCATGTCGCCCACGGTGCGGTAGCGGACCGTCTCGATGAACGGATCCTCGTCCGGACCGGGCGGCGTCCACGGGCCCGTGGCCACGAGCATGCCCTGGCGCGCCACCACCTCGCGCTTGTGGGAGAAGTACAGCGACGGCAGCTCCACCCCGTCGGCGGCGATGTAGCGCCACACGTCGAGCTCGGTCCAGTCCGAGATCGGGAACGCCCGCACGTGCTCACCCGAGCGCACGCGGCCGTTGTACAGCCGCCACAGCTCGGGCCGCTGGTTGCGCGGCTCCCACTGCCCGAACGCGTCCCGGAACGACAGCACGCGCTCCTTGGCCCGGGCCTTGTCCTCGTCGCGGCGGGCGCCCCCGATCAGGCAGTCGAACTGGTGCTCGGCGATGGCGTCGAGCAGCGTGGTGCTCTGCAGCCGGTTGCGCGAGCCGGTGAGGCCGGGATCGGCGACCCGCCCGTCGTCGATCGACGCCTGCACCGACGCCACCACCAGTCGCTCGCCCAGCTCGGCTACGCGCCGGTCGCGGAACTCGATCACCTCGGGGAAGTTGTGGCCGGTGTCGACGTGCACGATCGGGAACGGGAACTTCCCCGGCCGGAACGCCTTCTCGGCCAGGCGCAGCAGCACGCACGAGTCCTTGCCGCCCGAGAACAGCAGCGCGGGACGCTCGAAGGTGGCCGCGACCTCGCGCATGATGTAGATGCCGTGGTCTTCGAGGTCGGCCAAGTGGCTCGACAGGTGCCAGCG
Organism: uncultured Acidimicrobiales bacterium; assembly: GCA_963728985.1. Classification (GTDB taxonomy): domain Bacteria; phylum Actinomycetota; class Acidimicrobiia; order Acidimicrobiales; family Ilumatobacteraceae; genus DASXAI01. The sequence goes on from CAVSME010000001.1 coordinate 321,374, forward strand.
CGTGCCGCTCAACATCGTCATCAGTCGTGTCTCCTCACAGATGGAGTCCGCACTCGGTCTTGGTGGAGTTGGCCCAGCGGCCCGATCGCTTGTCGGCTCCGTCGGCCACGGCCTGGGTGCACGGCCAGCACCCGATCGACGGGTAGCCGCGAGCGACCAGCGGGTTCACGGGTACGTCGTGGAGCTGGATGTAGAGGGCGACGTCGTCGTCGGTCCAGGTGGCGATGGGGTTCACCTTCACCAGGCCGCGCCGGTCCCGCTCGACGACGGGCGTGTCCGCCCGGTCGGGCGAGTCGTCGCGCCGGAGGCCCGAGACCCAGGCTTCCTTGCCGGCGAGGGCGGCCTCGAGCTGCGCCACCTTGCGCACGGCGCAGCAGGCGTCGGTGTCGGTGCGCCACAGGTCGTCGAGGGGCACATCGGGCCGGCGCACCTGGAGCTTCACCGGGTAGCGCCGCCGCACGACCTCGAGCGTGTCCAGCGTCTCCGGGAAGTGGTACTGGGTGTCGAGGAAGATCACCTCGGTACCGGGAGCCACGCGGGCCACGAGGTCGACGAGGACGGCGTCGGTCAGCGACGTGGTGAGGCACAGGCGGTCGCCGAACGTGCCCGCCGCCCAGCGCACGATCTCTTCGGGCGGGGCCGGCTCGAGCGCGGCCGCCACGGCCGCCAGGTCCTGGTCGCTCAGCATCGTCGTCATCGCAGGGCCGCCACGATCAGCTCGACGGCGGCGTCCACGCCGAGCTGGTGCGTCGGCACCACGACCTCCGGCGCCAGCGGCTCCTCGTACGGATCGTCGACCCCGGTGAGGCCGGTCATCGTGCCGGCCCGCTGGCGGGCGTACAGACCCTTCACGTCGCGATCGGCGCACACGTCGACGGGCGTGGACACCCAGACCTCCACGAACCGGTCCCCCACCCGCTCGCGCACCGCATCGCGAGCGGTCCGGTACGGCGACACCACCGGGCACAGGACGGTGACGCCGTGGCGGGCCAGCAGGTCGGCCACGTAGCCGATGCGGCGCACGTTCTCGTCCCGATCGGCCCGGCCGTAGCCGAGGTCGGCGCACAGCTCGGTGCGCACCGCGTCACCGTCGAGGAGTTGCACGGCATGGCCGTCGTCGGTGAGCCGCTCGGCCACCGCGGCGGCGATCGTCGACTTCCCCGCCGAGGGCAGGCCCGTGAGCCACACCACGCGCCCGCCCATCAGTCGGCCAGCCCCCGGCGGCGGCGGATGCGGCGGTCGATCCGGCCGAAGACGAGCGAGTCCACCAGGATGCCGAGGATCAGGATCATCAGCATCACCGACATCAGCCCGGCGGAGTCGGCGAACTGGCGCTCGAACTCCAGCCGGCTGCCGATCGAAGGCGCGTTGGCGATGATGACGAGCAGCTCGCCGGCCATGAGGCTGCGCCAGGCGAAGGCCCAGCCCTGCTTGAGGCCGCCGAGATAGGCCGGCCACATGCCGGGTACCACGACATGGCGGTACAGCGAGAGGTTCTTGGCCCCGAGCACCCGCCCCGCCCGTAGCCACAGCGGCGGCAGGTGGTCCACGCCGGCGATCACACCGTTGGCGATGGCCGGCGCGGCACCGATGACCACCACGAACATGATCGAGCCCTCGGTGCCCCGGAACAGCAGGATGGCGAGGGGGAACCAGGCGATCGACGGCATCGTCTGGATGCCGGTGATGAGCGAGCCGATGGCCGCCCGCAGCGCCCTGAAGCGGGTGACGGCGAGGCCGATGGCCGAGCCGATCAGGAGGGCCATGGCGTAGCCGGTGGCGGCCCGCTGCATGGTGTTCCCGATGGCCTGCCACGTCGTGGCCTCGCCCAGGTCCTCGAAGAAGCGCTTGAAGACGGTGGCCGGCGCCGGGAGCACGTACTCGGGGCGCCAACCGCTCCACACGACCGCCTGCCACACCCCCACCACGATGGCGATGGCCAGCAGCTTCGGCCACGTGGCCGCCCACAAGCGGGCGGGCCGGGAACGCTGGTCGTCGGCGGGGGCGTCGAGGGCGTCGAGGCCGGCGAGCTCGGCGTCGACGCCAGGCTCGGCCAGCTCCAGCTCCTTCAGACGATCCTCAACGATGGCCATGGCGGGCGACCTCCTCGCGCAGGCGGGCGGTGATCTGCGTGGCCAGCGAGCCGACGGCCGGCGACTCGATGCGGCGGGGCCGGGGGATGTCGACGGGGAACTCGGCGGCCACCCGGCCCGGGCGGCTGGTGAGCAGGATGATGCGGTCGGCCAGCCGGGCCGCTTCCCGCACGTTGTGGGTGACGAAGACGACGGTGGAGCCGGTGCCCTGCCAGATCCGCTCCAGCTCGTCGTGGAGCACGTCGCGGGTCATGGCGTCGAGGGCGCCGAAGGGCTCGTCCATGAGGAGGACGTCGGCGTCCTGGGCCAGGGCCCGAGCGAGGGCCACCCGCTGGCGCATGCCGCCGGAGAGCTCGTGGGGGCGCTTGTCGGCGAACCCACCGAGCTGGACCACGTCGAGCAGCTCGGCCACGCGCGGCGCCCGATCGCGCCGGGCCACACCCTGGAGGCGCAGGGCCAGCTCCACGTTGCGGTGCACGGTGAGCCACGGGAACAGGGCCGCTTCCTGGAACATCAGGGCGCTGCGGCCGCCGACCTCGACGGTGCCGGCGCTCGGGGCGTCGAGCCCGGCCGCCAGGCTGAGCAGGGTGCTCTTGCCGCAGCCGGAGGCACCCACGAGGCAGACGAACTCGCCGGGGCGGATGTCGAGGCTGATCCGGTCGAGGGCCAGGACACCGCCGCGGGCGGCTCCGTAGCGCTTCGACACCCCATCGAGCGTGACGGCGCCGCGAAGTTCGGTGGTGACCACGCTCATCGGCCGCTCGATCTCCCCTGCATTGTCGACTAAAGCGATCAGACTTTCCAAGTATGCCCGGACGCCCGCCGAACGCGCCACCGTCGTACAGTCCCGCGATGCATGGCCACGATCCGGATCGACCGCCGCTTCGGTGCCGCCGCCGTCACCCTGGCCGCCGGTGACCTCGCCGCCACGTTCCTCCCCGAGCTCGGCATGGTGGGGGCCGCCCTACGGTGGCGAGACCATGACCTGGTGGTCCTGCGGGGCGGATCACGGCAGGTGGCGGGCCGTCGCACCAGCGGCATCCCCCTGCTGCACCCCTGGGCCAACCGCCTCGCCCGGCGCCGGTACGTGGCCGCCGGGGTCGCCGTCGACCTCCGCCGCCTGGACCTGCCGACCGACAGCAACGGGCTGCCGATGCACGGCACGATGGTGGGCCGGGCCGGCTGGGAGGTGACGAAGGCCACCGCCAGCCGGCAGCAGGCCACGCTGGCCACCCGGTTCGACTACGGGGCCGACCCGGACCTGCTCGCCGCCTTCCCGTTCCCGCACGTCGTCGCCCTCGCCGTCACGCTGACCAGCTCGGCCCTCACCCTCACCACCACCGTGTCGGCCACCACCGACCAGGCCGTGCCGGTGTCGTTCGGGTGGCACCCTTACCTGCGGGTCCCCGGGCCCCGATCGGGCTGGCGGTTGCGCCTGCCCGCCCGCGAGCACCTCGGCCTGTCCCGCCGCCAGATCCCCACCGGCCGGGCGCGACACCAACCCGAAGAGGACGAGCCCATCGCCGGCCGCACGTTCGACGACGGCTACGCGCTCGGACCCGATCGTCACTTCGCCCTCACCGGCGCCCGCGTCGGCCTCGCCGTCACCTTCGACGGTGGCTACCCGTTCGCGCAGATGTGGGTGCCGCCGGGGATGGGCTTCGCCTGCATCGAGCCGATGACGGCACCCACCAACGCCCTGCTGACCGACAGCTACGCGCTGGCCACGCCGGGGGCGCCCTACGCGGCCACGTTCACGGTACGGCCGGAGTGAGTCACAGCCGGGACGACGCTGCCTGGCGCGCCGCCTCCACGGCCATGACGTCGACCAGGTCGTTCATCGGGTCGGAGGAATGCCCCTTCACCCAGCCGAAGGTGACATCGCCGCGCTCGTTCACCAGATCCACGAGCGGCTCCCACAGATCCCGGTTCGCCACCGGCTGCTTCTTGGCGTTGCGCCAGCCGTTGCGCTGCCACGACGCCCACCAGCGGTCGCGGAAGCAGTTCACGACGTAGGTGGAGTCGGACATGACGTGGAGCGGGCCGGGAAGGGCCCGCACCGCCTCCAGGACCGCCTGGATCTCCATGCGCTGGTTGGTGGTGTGACCGTTGCCGCCGCTGCCCCTGGGCTCGCCGTCGGGGGCCACCGCCCAGGCCCAGCCGCCCGGTCCGGGGTTCCCGGAACAGGCGCCATCGGTGTAGACGATTCCTTCGGCATGGCGCACGGAACGAGCCTGCCACGCGAGAGAATGGGGGCATGATCTTTGACGGCTTCGTCAACCAGCTCCCGGACATCGATCCGGTCGAGACGGAAGAGTGGCTGGACAGCCTGGACGCCGTCATCGACTCCCGCGGCAAGACCCGCGCCCGGTACCTGCTGTCGAAGCTCCTGGAGCGGGCCCGCGAATCCCAGGTGAGCTTCCCGGCCACCGTCTCGACGCCCTACGTCAACACCATCCCGCCCGAGCTGGAACCGTGGTTCCCCGGTGACGAGTACATCGAGCGCCGCATCCGCGCCTACATCCGCTGGAACGCCGCCGTGATGGTGATCAACGCCAACAAGCACGCCGACGGCATCGGTGGGCACCTCTCCACCTTCGCCTCGTCGGCCAGCCTCTACGAGGTCGGCTTCAACCACTTCTTCCGGGGCAAGGACGACGGCCAGCCCGGCGACCAGGTGTACTTCCAGGGCCACGCCGCCCCCGGCATCTACGCCCGGGCCTACCTCGAGGGTCGGCTCACCGAGGACGACCTCGACCACTTCCGCCGCGAGATCGGGCGGACCGGGTTGTCGTCGTACCCGCATCCGCGGCTCATGCCCGACTTCTGGGAGTTCCCCACGGTCTCGATGGGCCTCGGACCGATCACGGCGCTGTACCAGGCCCGGTTCAACCGCTACCTCCTGAACCGCCGGCTCGACGACACCAGCCAGAGCCGGGTGTGGTGCTACCTGGGCGACGGCGAGTGCGACGAGCCCGAGACCCTCGGCGCGCTGACCCTGGCGTCGCGCGAGCGGCTCGACAACCTGATCTTCGTGGTGAACTGCAACCTGCAGCGCCTCGACGGTCCCGTGCGCGGCAACGGCAAGGTCATCCAGGAGCTGGAGGCCAGCTTCCGCGGTGCCGGCTGGAACGTCATCAAGGTCATCTGGGGCTCGAAGTGGGACGAGCTGCTGGCCAAGGACAAAGACGGCGTCCTCCTGAACAAGATGAACACCACCGTCGACGGTGAGTTCCAGCGCTTCAGCGTGGAGAGCGGGGCCTACATCCGTGAGCACTTCTTCGGCCCCGACCCGCGGCTGCGGGAGATGGTGGCGCACCTCTCCGACGACGACCTGCGGTGGCTGCCGCGCGGCGGCCACGACTACCGCAAGCTGTACGCCGCCTACAAGGCCGCCACCGAGAACCTCGGCAGCGGCGCCCCGACCGCCATCTTGTGCAAGACGATCAAGGGATGGACGCTCGGGCCTGAGATCGAGGGCCGCAACGCCACCCATCAGATCAAGAAGATGACGGGCAACCAGCTGCGGGTGCTGCGCGACCGCCTGTTCCTGCAGCCGGAGATCCCCGACGAGGTGCTGGAGGGATCCGAGGCCCCGTACTACCGGCCGCCCCAGGACTCCGTGGAGTTCCAGTACATGATGGAGCGGCGCCGGGCGCTCGACGGGTCGCTGCCGCGTCGCGTGCTGCGCAACCGCCGCCCGCTCGAACTGCCCGCCGACACGGCGTATGCCGAGGTGCTCGGCGGCTCCGGCCAGCAGGCCGCGTCAACCACCATGGCCTTCACCCGCCTCATGCGGAACCTGGCGCGCGACGAGCACATCGGCTCGCGCATCGTGCCCATCATCCCCGACGAAGCGCGCACGTTCGGCATGGACGCGCTCTTCCGCGAGTTCAAGATCTACGCGTCGCAGGGCCAGAAGTACGAGCCGGTCGACTACAACCTCATGCTCTCCTACACGGAAGCGGCTGACGGCCAGCTCCTGGAGGAAGGCATCACCGAGGCGGGGGCGACGGCCAGCTGGATCGCCGCCGGCACGAGCTACGCCACGCGCGGAGTGCCCGTCGTGCCCTTCTACATCTTCTATTCGATGTTCGGGTTCCAGCGCGTCGGCGACCTGCTGTGGCAGGCGGCCGATTCGCGCACGCGCGGCTTCCTGCTGGGCGCCACCGCCGGGCGCACCACGCTCCTGGGCGAGGGCCTGCAGCACCAGGACGGCCACAGCCTCGTGCTGGCCACCACCAACCCCGGTTGCCAGGCCTACGACCCGGCGTTCGCCTACGAGGTGGCCGCCATCGTGAAGCACGGCATCCGCCGCATGTACGGGCCGAGCACCGCCGGCGTCGACCCCGACGTCTTCTACTACCTCACGCTCTACAACGAGAACTACCAGATGCCGCCCATCCTCGACCGGCCCGGCATCGAGGAGGAGATCGTGCAGGGCCTGTATCGGTGGCAGGAAGCGCCCGAGGGTCCGTCCAAGAAGGCCACGATCATCTTCTCCGGGTCGGCCCAGGGCGCCGCCCGCCAGGCCGCCGCCGAACTGGCCGAGCACTACGACGTCGGGGTCGAGCTGTGGTCGGCCACGTCGTACAAGGCGTTGCGCGACGAGGCGCTGGCGGTCGAGCGGTGGAACCGCCTCCACCCGGGCCAGTCGGCCCGCACACCGCTCGTCACCCGGCTCCTGGCCGACGCGCCGGGTCCCGTCGTGGCGGTGACCGACTTCATGAAGCTGGTGCCCGAGCAGGTGGCCCGCTTCGTGCCGGACCGGCCGTTCGTGCCCCTCGGCACCGACGGCTTCGGCCGCTCGGACACCCGTGAGGCGCTGCGCCGGTTCTTCGAGGTCGATGCGCCGCACATGACGGTGGCCGTGCTGCACGCCCTGGCCGAGCAGGGCGAGGTGAAGACCGAGGTCGTGATCGACGCCATCAACCGCTACGGCGTGGAGCCCGACGCCCCCAACCCTGCCGCCGGGTAGGTGCGAGACTCCCGTCGCAGGACGGGGTCTTCACGCGTAGAGGGTGCGCCCTCGTACCGAATCGCGGCATACGCCATAGGATTCGCGCCGGATGGGATCCGACCGCCGTATCAGCCGCAGCGGCCGCTGACTCCTCTGTTCCGAGTGCTGTCCATCTCGTCTGAGCCAGGACCGAGCGGATGACCGACGCAAGGACAACGGACGACCCGCTCGTGTACACGAGGACCGTCGTCGGCCACGCTGCCTTCCACGCCGGCCAGCAGGGTCGTACCGACCTGGTGGAGCGCCTGGAGCGCCACCGGGTCCTGCTCGACCAGCTGGAAGGGGCCACCGTCGCCGTCGTCGGGCTGTGCGACGCCGGCAAGAGCAGCCTGATCAACGCCTGCGTGGGGCAGGTCGTGGTGCCGGTCGATCTCGTCCACCCGACACCCGTCCCCGTCGTCGTGACGGCGGGCGACGGGACCGTGCGCATCCACCACGTGAACGAGACCGAGGACGCGCCGGGGCCTGTCGCCGGCCACCTGAGCGACCTCGCCAAGGCGTTCGCGGCCCCGTCGAACCAGCTGGCCGAGCTGCGCCTGGTCGAGGTGGGCTGCCCGTTCTGGTCGCGTCCGGCATCCCTCGTCTTCGTCGACACGCCGAGCCAGAGCATCGGCACCGCCAGCGCGCGGGCGTTGCTCACGGGCATGGATCCGGACGTGCTGGTGCTCGTCACCGACGCCGCCCAGGAGCTGAGCCAGCTGGAGCTGGCGACGATCGCAGCGGCGCAGCATCACAACACGCAGCTCATCATCGCCCTCACCAAGATCGACCTCCATCCGCACTGGCGCCGGATCCTGGACGTGAACCAGGGGCATCTGCGCCGGGCCGGCCTGTCCGTGCCCATCCTCCCCGTCTCCGCCCGGCTCTACGACCTGGGACGCGCTCGCAGCGATGGCAGCCTCAGCAACGAGAGCGGGATCGTGCCGCTCCTCGACTACCTCGACCAGGCGGCAACTGGGGCGCGGGAGGTGTACGTCTGCTCGCGGGCGCTGGCCGCCGTGGCTGACGTCACCGACGACCTGGCCGGGGAGCTGCGGGCCCAGCGCGAGCTGCTGAACGATCCCGATGCGGCGCTGCGGGCCAACCAGCAGCTGATCAAGGCCCGTGAGCGCATCGAGCGGATCAGAGGCGGCGGGGCCAAGTGGCGCGAGCGGCTCTACGACGGCCTGGAGCGGCTCCAGATGGAGACCGATCACGATCTGCGCGGCCGCATGACCCGGCTGCAGACCGAGGCGTTGGAAGAGATCGAGGCCATCGACCCGGCGACGAGCTGGCCGGTGTTCGCGACCCGCCTCGAACGGCTGGTGGACGAGGAGGTGAGCTCGGTCTTCGACGCCATGGCGGAGAACAGCAGGGCTCTGGCCAACGACGTCGGCCAGCTGTTCGGCGAGGAGGGCGGTTTCTCCTTGGACATCGTCGGTGCCAGCGACGGCTACACGCCGGGCGAGGTCCGCCTCCAGGGTCAACTGCCCGAAGTGCCGGCGGCGGCCGGGGGGTCCGTGATCAACGCCATCCGCGGCTCGGCCGCCAGCATGTCGGTGACGGCCATCGTCGCCCGCTACGGCGCGCTGGTGGTGGGCACCGCCGTCGTGAACGTCGTGCTGCTGCCGGTCGGTGCGGCGATGACGTTGCTGCTCGGTCACCACGCGCTCGAAGGCCACCCGTGAGTCGCGCGTGGCGATGCAACGGCGCGCCGCCACGCTGGCCGTGCGGAAGTACCTCGACGGCGTCAGCCCGGAGGTGGCGATCCGGATGCGCAGCGACCTCATGAGCGTGCGCGTCGAGTTCCGGGACCACTTCGAGCGCGAGGCGGGTGCCATGGCCGTCAGGGTCGAGACCGAGATGCGCTCGGCGCTGGAGGCGATGCGGGTGTCGGACGAACAGCGCGCGCAGCGGCTGGCGACCGTCGACCAGACGATCGAACAGCTGGAGCTCGTGGCCGCCCACGCCCAGCGGGCGCGCGGCCAGCTCTCGGTGTCCAGGGTGCCGGCATGAAGCTCGTCGCCGAGGTGCAGGCGCTCGTCGAGCGGGCCATCCCGCTGGCGGAGCCGGCCACCGCCGACCGCCTGCAGACGGCGGCGGATCGCATGCACGACCCGCTCCGGGTGGCGCTCATCGGGCGGGCCAAGGCCGGGAAGTCCACCCTGCTGAACGCTCTCGTCGGCGATCTGGTGGCGCCCACCGACGCCGCCGAGTGCACGCTGGTGCCGACGGAGTACCACGACGGGCTCACGTACCGGGCCTGGAAGGTGGGCCACGACGGCGACGTGACGCTGGCCCGGTTCCAGCGCGATGACGACGGCGCCCACATCGAGCTCGGCGCGACGCCGGTCGACGAGGTGGTGCGCTTGCTGGTCGAGTTCCCCAGCTCGCTGCTGCGCGAGCTGACGCTCGTCGACACGCCCGGTCTCGGCTCGGTGCGAGAGCAGGTCTCGCAGCGCACGATCGACTTCACCAGCTCGACGGAGCTGGCCCCGGCCGACGCCGTCGTGTACCTGCTGCGCAACTGGCACGCCGTCGACAGCGAGTTCCTCCTCGGCTTCCACGATCGTGTGGGACTCGACGTCCCGCCCGTCAGCGCGGTCGCCGTCTTGTCACGGGCCGACGAGGTGGGCGGCGGCGACTCGGATGCGCTCGAACAGGCGGGCCGGCTCGCCCGCTCGCTGGCCGAAGACCCGACGTTGCGCTCGCTCGTGGCCAAGGTGCTGCCGGTGGCGGGGCTCCTGGCCCAATCGGCGGTCACCCTGACCGAAGCGACCTACCGCACCATCGCCTCCATCGCCGCGCTCGGCGAGGCCGACGTCGCCGCCGCGCTGATCAGCGTGGATCGCTTCGCCGCCCCCGACCGGCTGTCGTCGATCCCCGCCGCGACAGCGGCAGCGGCTGCTGTCCATGCTCGGCCTCTACGGCGTGCGCCGCGCCATCGATGCCATCCGCGCCGGTCGTGTCACCAGCGCGCAGTCGCTGAGCGCGGAGCTGTCGCGCGCCAGCGGGCTCGACGAGTTGCACTCGGTGATCTTCGGGCAGTTCGCCGGACGATCGTCGGTGATCAAGGCGTCGCAGGTGCTCGACATCCTCGAGAGCGCGCTCGATGGCGGCCAGATCAAGCCCGATCCCGACCTCCTGGAGCAGCTGGAGCGGGTCCGCGTCAACGGTCATGCCGTCATCGAGCTCCGTGCCCTCAACGAGGTGCTGTGCTCTCCGAGCCTGGCGATGGGCCCCACGCGGCGCTCCGACATCGCGCGTGCGCTCGGCTCCGAAGGGGTCGCTCCGGGGGCCAGGGTCGGTCTGCTGCCGACGGCGTCGGAGGCCGAGCTGGCCGAGCGCCTGCGCGACGAAACCCGCCGGTGGCAGGCGCTGGCGACAAGTACCGTGAGCCTCCCGGACGAGCAGCGGCTGGCCCGCATCGCCGTGCGCTCCCTCACGGCCCTGCTGGCGGCACTACCGGTCTCCGCGTCCTGAACTGGAGGGCGAGTCGTGGCGCGCATCTGTCCCGTCTGCAACCAGGAGAGCCCCGACGAGGCGCGGTACTGCTTCGATCCGGCCTGCCTCAGCCCCCTCGATCCGGAGGCCGAGGCCCCGCCGGCGCCACTTCCCCCACCGCCGGAGGAGGACCGTCGCCGGGTGCCACCGTGGGCGTGGGCCGCGGGCGCCGTCGCCGCGGCGGCCGCTGCCGGGGGGATCATCCTGGCCGTCACCAGCATGGGCGGCAGCGCCAAGACCACCGCCACGACGACCGCTACGAGGGTCACCGTGACGACCGCCGTCAACGCCACGACCGCCGCGTCGACCGTGCCCCCGACCACCGTCCCGGTGCGGGGAACACCCATCAACCCGGCGCAGATCGTGTCGGCCGAAGCCACCAGCACGCTGCCCGACCAAGACGGACTGACGTACGGGATCGCCAACACGCTCGACGGCCAGATCACGACGGGATGGAACTCGAACGGTTCGACACCAGGGTCGGGCGTGCCCCCTGAAGGGCAGAAGCTCACGTACAAGCTGGCGGCGCCGCAGCACATCATCGGCGTACGGCTCATCAACGGGTACAACCCCAACGACGGCAAGCACCAGTTCACCGACAACCACCGCGTCCACTCGCTCATCGTGCGCGGCGGGGGCGTGGAGCGCACCGTCGAGCTCGCCGACAGCTTCTCGCCCCAGTTCGTGGAGGTCGACTTCCCGAACGCCGACACCATCGAGCTGGAGGTTGCCTCCGTCTACCCGACCACCAAGTGGACCGACGTCGGCATCACCGAGGTGCAGTTCTTCGCCGGCACCTAACTGGACGGTGGGGACGCGTCGGGCACGGAGGACGCGCCCGGCGCGGTGGTCGTGGTGTCGGGGTCGGGCGGGTGCCCGGACGACACGATCAACGTCACGGTGTTGCCCTTCTGGACGACCTTGCCCGGGTCCGGCTGCTGGCCGAGGATCGTGCCCTTCATCTGGTCGGAGCCCTGCTCGATGATCTTCACGACCAGACCGACGTTGGCGAGGGCGGTCTCGACCGACGGCTGGTCGGAGCCGCGGTAGTCGAGCAGGCTCAGGTCCTTGGTGTGGAAGACGCCGACCTTGATCTCCCCGTCAGGCGCCGGCTGACCCGGCTTGGGGAGCTGCCAGGCGATCTTGTCCTGCTGCTCCTCGGGCCCGTCGACGTACTCAGCGAGGGCGATGTGCATCCCTTCCTTGGCGACCTCGTCCTTGGCGAAGTTCCAGGGGATGTTCGTGACGTCCGGCGCCACGTGGTCCGTGGCGATCTCGATCCGCACCGGGCTGCCCTTCTCCAGCTTCGTCCCCGGCGCCGGGACCTGGCCCACCACGACGCCCGGGTTTCCGGAGCGGAAGACGTTCACCGGGTTGCCCACGAGCTGCTTCTGGGTCAGCGCCTGCTTGGCCGCATCAGCGGTGAAGTCCTTCAAGTCGGGCACGCTGATCAGCGCGCTGGCCTCGCCCTTGTCGAGGGCCCGGTTGACGAGCAGCAACGTGGTCGGGATGGCGATGGCGAGGACGGCGGCGATGACCGGGATGACCCAGCGGGGCCACGACGGCAGCTGACCGAAGCGGCCCTGCATCGGGGGCGGCGGGGGGCCTTCGGCGCCGTTGGCGGTGACCGAGAACTGGCGCGGCTTCTCCGCACCGCCCCACACCCGCCGGCGCGCCCGCACGTCGACGCCGACCGAGCCCCGCTGGCCCGGGCGGACCTCGAGCTCGGCCGGGCGAAAGGAGAAGCGCAGGCGCTTGCCTGGGTCGTTGCCGACGAAGGCGATGCGTTCGCTCTTGTTGCCGCGGTTCTCGACGTTCACGTACGTGTAGCCGCCGCGCTTGCCCTCGATCTCCACCGGTTCGAGCGCGGTCGTGAGCTCGAAGAAGGGCTCGATCACGAGCGTGGCGTCGGCGCGCTGCTGGATCTCCTCGTTCACCTCCGAGCGCACGACGATGGCCAGCGCCGTGCGCCCCGCCGTCGTCTTGGCGCTGCGGGGCGGTGTGATGTGGACCTGCACGTCGCGCTGGTCGTCGACGTCGAGGTTGAAGTGGTCCGGGTCCATGCGCTGCCACGCCGCTGGTATGCCGCGCACGCTGACGGAACATCCCTCCACCAGCGCACCGGTGTTGCGCACGGTGACGCGGAAGCTGGCCGTCGCCCCGGGCTGCACGTCGATCACCGATTGGTCGAGCACCATGGCCAGCGCCTGCTGGGGCCGCGTCGTCGCCGTCGGCGCGGGCCGTTGCGGCGGCGTGCGCTGCGGCGGCCGAGCGGTGAGACCTGTCTGGCCGCTCGGCAGGCCCGGCAGCCCGGCGGTGGACGCCTCGTACTGCTCCGGCGTCAGCTCGGTGACCGGTGCACCGTCCAGCACCGGCAAGTCCACCGGCGGCGACGACGCGCCGCGCGTGGCGACGGCGCTGCGGCGGAACCACGGCGGCGGTGTAGCCGCCTCGGGCGGCGCGCCCGCGGACTCGACCGTTGGCAACGGCACATCGGGAGCTCGATCGGGGACGACGTCGGCGGCTGGCGGCGACGGAGCGAGCGGTTCGAGCAACGGCTGCTGTGGCGCCGGCTGGGGTGCATCGGGCGCCGGCAGTTGGTCGGTGGTACCCGCTGGCGCCGGCTTCGAGAGGAACGCTCCGCACATGACGCAGAAGTGCACGTCATCGGGATTCTCGCTTCCGCACGCTTCGCAGATGAGCATCTCCGCACCTCTTCGGCGCGCTCGGGAACGCGGCGACGATACCAGGTAGCTGTCGGGACTCCCCAGAGTATGCTTGATGGCCCGATGTCGGATGCGTCGCAATTCACGGGATGGGACGCCGGTGTCCTGTCACGAGAGCAGGTGGCCCAGGCCGCCTTCGAAGCGGGCTGGCGGGGCGAGGACCTGACGAAGATCGTGGCCATCGCCTACCGCGAATCCGGTGGTCACTTCGCCGTCTTCGTCGACCGGCCGTCGACCGGAGACTGGTCCTATGGCCTGGTCGGGCTCAACGTCGGTCGTCCCGATGCGGCCGGTCAAGGCGAGATTCTGGAAGAGCTTCTATTCCAAGCTCGGCTTCCTGCAGTCGCCCGACGACCTCCGCGATCCGGTGAAGAACCTGAAGGCGGCAAAGGCACTGTTCGACCAAGGCGGATGGCGGCCATGGGGCCCGTATCGCGGCATCTCGGAGACCACCGGCACCGATCTCAACGCCGCCCATGCCGCCGTGGAGAGCGCCTCGCAGCACGGGCTCCTCGGCAAGGACTTCGACACCGGTCTGCGCCCGCTGCATCCTGACGACGCCGAGAACGCCCATCCGGCCGTCCAGACGTTCATCAACGCCGCCCTGGCGCAGCGGGGCGACCAGTACATCGCCAACGCCACGCCCAAGGCCAGCGACCCCGATCCGCACGCCTTCGACTGCTCGTCGCTGGTCCAGTGGGCGGCCCATCAGGCGGGCGTCAACCTGGACCGCACCGCCGAGGCCCAGTACCTCCAGCTCAAGGCCATGGGTTCGTCGATCTCGGTCGAGCAGGCGCTGCACACCCCGGGCGCGCTGCTGTTCCACCTGCCCCACGAACCCACGCCGGGCGAGGCGTTCGGGCCGAACGCCCACGTGGCGATCAGCCTCGGCGACGGCCGCACCGTCGAGGCCATCGGCTCGAAGTACGGCGTGCGCGACGTGAACGTGGCCGAGTTCCACACCGGCGGCACCGCCTTCTTCACGCGCGCCGCCGTCATCCCGGGGTTCGCCGACGGCACGGCCACGCCGCTGCCGGGCACCGATCCCGCGGCGGCCGCCGCGGCCGCCGCCGCGCACGTGGCCCCGCCGCCGCGCGACGACCTCCCCGTGGCGGGGGCGTGGCGCAGCCTCCCGGCCGACACCGGCGTGGCCCATGCATCGGCCGCGCACGTCGTCGACCTCGTCGCGCTCCCGCCCCTGCCCGGGGTGGTGGACCAACGCATCGCCCACGACGCGCTGGCGCCGCTGGCCGCCGACCCGCAGCACCAGCCGCAGCCCAGCCGGTCACCGCGGCGGGTGCCCACCCGGCAGGCGCCGCCGCTCCCGCCCATCCGGTCGTGGCCGACCCGCTCCATCCCGCCGCCGATCCGCTGCACGCCGCCGGCGTCGACGCCACCCATCCCGCCGACCCGGGCCACGCCGCCGATCCGTTCGCCATGACGGCGGCGGACTGGGCCCACGGCCAGGCCCTCCCCGGTGAGATCCACCACTACGACTGGACCAGCGGGCACCCGCTGCCGGGCGAGACGCACCCGGATCCGCACGATCCCCACCAGGACCCGGTCCACGTCGACCCCCACGATCCCCACCACCCCGACCCCGGAGACTGGCACCACCACGCCGTCTGAGTCGGTCGTCGTTCTCGGGGTGATCCGTCTCACCGGTGAGACGCACGACGCCTGGAACGACCAAACGGGGCGAGCGGTTGCCCGAACGGGCAATCACGCCTTCCCGTGAGTCGGTCCGTTCATTGTTGATGGGCAGTGCTCCCGGCGGCCACCGTCAGAGGCAGCCGTCGAGAGCTTTGGGGGTCGCATGCCCACCTACCTGTCACCAGGTGTCTACGTCGAAGAGAAACCAGCCGGTTCCGCACCCATCGAAGGGGTGGGCACCGCCGTCGCTGCATTCGTCGGCATCGCCATGACGGGGCCGATCAACCAACCCACCCTCATCTCGAACTGGAAGCAGTTCGTCGATACGTTCGGGGACTTCACGCCGGATGGGTACCTGGCCCACGCCGTGTACGGGTACTTCCTGAACGGCGGGGGCAACTGCTTCGTCGTCCGGATCGCCACCGAGGAATCGCGGCCGTCGCTGCCCGAGACCACGATCAACGCGCCCGAGGCCGACGGCAAGCAGCAGGAGCGGTACACGGTGCGCGCCTTGCAGGCCACCGATTCCGGCGGCGCCATCAACGTGGAGGTCACCGACGCCACCGATGGCGGCGAGGACACGTTCAAGCTGGTCGTGCGGCGAGCCGGCAAGATCGAGGAGCAGCACGACAACCTGTCGGGCAGCGCCAAGGGCAGGCAGAGCGCGGCGAGCGCGGTGAAGGCCGCCAGCCAGTTGATCGAGCTGGTCGAGGCGGCCAGCGCTCCTGCGGTCCGCCCGGCCAACGGGACCGTGACGCTCGTGTCCGCAGCGTCCACGCCGGCGCGCCTCGAGCCGTCGGACTACGTCGGCGACGTGGCCGACCGCACGGGTTTCGGCGGCCTCGAGACGATCGACGAGATCACGATGGTCTGCGTCCCCGATGTGATGGCCGCGTATCAGAAGGGGGCCATCGACCTGGATGGCGTCAAGGCCGTCCAGCTCGCCATGATCGCCCATTGCGAGCTGATGGCCGACCGCGTCGCCATCATCGATCCGCCTCCGGAGATGAGCCCGCAGGCCGTGCTCAACTGGCGCCAGAACGAGGCCGGCTACGACTCCAAGTTCGCCGCCCTCTACTGGCCGTGGCTCAAGGTCTACGACCCCGCCAGCAACGCCAACATCTTCGTGCCGCCGAGCGGGCACCTGGCCGGCATCTGGGGCCGCAACGACGACACCCGCGGCGTGCACAAGGCGCCGGCCAACGAGGTCGTGCGGGGCGTGATCGCCGTCGGTTCCGACCTCACGTCGCGCGAGCAGGAGCTGCTCAACCCCGTGGGCATCAACTGCGTCCGGTCGTTCCCGGGTCGCGGCATCCGGGTGTGGGGCGCCAGGACCCTGGCCGCGACGGAGACCGAGTGGCGGTACATCAACGTCCGGCGTCTCTTCAACTACCTCGAGGAATCGATCCTGAACGGCACGCAGTGGGTGGTCTTCGAGCCGAACGACCCGGCGCTCTGGGCCCGGGTGCGCCGCACCATCACCGCGTTCCTCACCAACGAGTGGCGCAAGGGAGCGCTCTTCGGCCTCACGCCCGACGAGGCGTTCTACGTGAAGTGCGACTCCGAGACGAACCCTCCCGACGTGGTCGACGCCGGGCAGCTCGTCTGCGAAATCGGCGTGGCGCCTGTGAAGCCGGCGGAGTTCGTGATCTTCCGCCTGGCGCAGTTCTCGGGCGGCGCCGCCCTCACCGAATGACAACCAGGAGGTAACCGTTCATGGCTCTTCCCGACCTCAATGGCGCCGTCGGCCACTCGTTCGGTCTCGAGATCGACGGTGTCGTCATCAAGCACATCCAGGAGGTGAGCGGCCTCAAGATGGAGCAGGACACCATCGAGATGAAGGCCAACTCGCCCGATGGCAAGTACATCAACAAGAAGCTGCCGGGCCGGCCCAAGGCCGGTGAGGTCACGCTGACCCGGGCCCTCACCGGTGACAACAGCTTCGAGAAGTGGGTCAAGTCGGCGCACTTCGGCCAGATGGGCGACGCTCGCAAGGGCGGCGCGGTCATCGTCTACGACTACGAGGGCTCGGCCATCAAGCACTACAAGCTCACGGCGGCATGGCCGAAGAGCCTCGAGCTCGGCACGCTGAAGGCCGGCGACACGAGCGTGGTGACGGAGAAGCTCGTCCTCACCTATGAGGAACTGCAGCCCGAGTGATGCGCCGCTCCTTCGCCCCTGGTCTGGTCGATGACGAGGTCCAGGTGCCGTCCGAGGTCGAGCAACGAACCGACGAGCTCAGGACCGAGTTCGCGTTCGTGCTTCCTCGCGGCTACCTCGACCGGTCCGGCCAACTCCATCGGCACGGGGTCATGCGGCTGGCCACGGCTCGCGACGAGCTCGTTCCCTTGCACGACGACCGGGTTCGTGAGAACCCGGCGTACCTCACGGTGGTGCTCCTGGCTCGGGTGATCACCGAGCTGGGCACCCTGAGCGAGGTGCACGCCGGCATCGTCGAGGGGATGTTCGCCACCGACCTGGCGTTCCTCCAGGACCTCTACCGTCGCATCAACACCGAAGGCCACACGCGAGCACGCGTCGTCTGTCCCGCGTGCCAACACGAGATGACGGTCGATCTGGCCGGTGGTCGCCTGGGGGAATCGTGACGAACGGGGCCCAGCGCCTCTACGAGGAGGTCGCGTTCGTCGCATTCCACTTCCACTGGCAGTTCGACGACATCCTCGACCTCGAGCACCCGACCCGGCGGCGGTTCGTGCACGAGATCGAGCGGCTCGTCCAGAGGGCCTGACCCATGTGGTTCTCGCGCCGCCGTCACGACGAGGCGAGCCCGGCTCCGGAGCCGGACGCCGCCCGCCCGCCCGTGGTCACGCGCCACGACTGGTCCCAACTCCCCGCGCTGCAGCGGATTGGAACCGGCCTCGACGGCGTGGTCGACACCGGCTTCGAGGCCGATCTGGGCTCGTGGCACTCGCCCGGCATCCTGCGCCCGCTCGACCACGCTCTCTCCCAGGACGCTCCCTCCGGCATGGTCCTCGGCTCGATCGCCCGCTCCGCCCTGCCGAGCAGCGACGCGTCGTCGAGCGCCGCGGGCCCGGTGGCGCAGCGCACCGTCATGTTCGAGCCGCCGAGACGGCCGACGGCCACCTTCACGCCCGATGCGCCCCGGTCGATCCCCGCCGTGTCGGCCCCGGCGATGGAGGCGGCCGCGCCGCTCATCGTCGCCGACGTGTCGGTCGCCGATGCCCCCGCCCTGCCAGCGACCGAGCCCACGCCGCCACTGCCGGCCGACGACCGCGCCGGACCGTCCGAGGTCGCCCCGATCGAGCCCGAGGCACCGCCACCGATCGATCAGGCCGACACCGTGGCGCCGACACTTGGTACGCCGGGCCCGGTGCGAGAGCCGGAGCCCAACCCGCCGGTGCCCGATCCCATCCAACGCACGGTCGAGCCGACACCGCGGCCGTTCGGGCTCGGGGCGCCGCTCCCCGCACCAGGATCCGACGCACCCGCCGTCCCGAACGCGCCGTCTCCCACTGCGCCGGTGCAACGGACGAGGCGTGACGGGCCGGCACCGGCAGCCAGCGCACCGCCGGTCGTCCAACGGGAGCTCCTCGACGCTCGCGCCGGCGACGACGCGCCGCTCAGCGCCGCACCGGACCCCGCCGGCCCAGACCTCGCCGTACCGGAGCCCGTTCCCGACGCCGCCACACCAGTGACGGCGGTGGCCGAGAGCGCCACCGCCCCGCTCGTGGGCGACGCCGCGCCCGGGCCGGCGTTCGACCACTCGGCCGTGCCGCCCGAGCCCGGTCCTGAGGTGTCTGCGGCCAGCACCACGCCGCTGCTCGGCGGTCACCCGCCGCTGCTCGACGTGGGCAGCGACGGAGGCGACGAGCCTGACCCGGCGGCGCTGACCCCGACCTCGGCGCTGCCCGTCGTCCAGACGCGGCGCGCCGGACTCGGCGAACCGTGGCGTGCGGCGCCCGAGCCGGCGACCCCGGCGGTGGTGCAGCGGACCCCCGCGCTCGACGCGAGCCCAGCGGTGTCCCGTCCGGTCGACGCCGGCCCCGGCGAGCCCCCGGTCGTGGGCGCGAACGAGACCGCGCCGGTCGCCCCGCCCGATCCCGATCCAGCCCCGCCCACCCTCGAGCCGACCCCGATCGCCGCCGAGTCGGTCACCGCGGAATCGCCGGCCACCGCCCCGCTGCTGTCGGCGTCGGCGCCGATCCTGGAACCGGCGCCCGACTTGACGGCGCCGACGAGCGAGGCGCCGGTCAGCCCGGCACCGGGGCCGGCGACGGGATCGGTGACGTGGACGCCCCTGCTAACCGACCCGCCGGGTCCGTCCACGGCAACGGCGGGCGCAGACGCCTCCGTTGGGCCTGGACCGGTCCCCACCCAGCGGCTCGCCCCCTCGACGACCGCGCCCCCCGCCCAGACGGGGGGTCCGAGCGCTCCCACGGCGACACCCACCGATGTCGCGCCCAGCGTGGCACCCACGCTGGGCACCGACGCGGGCGGCGGCCTCCCGGTGACGCTGGCCGCCGAGCCCGGCCGGTCCAGCGAGGGCGAGGTGGGCGCTCCCGCGTCTTCCGACCGGCCCGGCGGGCCCACGCTGCCGACCCTCCCGGCCGTGCCCGATGTGGCGGACGTGTCCGCGCCACCCACGCTGTCCGTCGCCGAGGGCGCCCCAGCCGATGCGCCGACCTCACCGGCACCGGCACCGACCGTCGTCGCCCTGCTCGGCGAGCGCACGATGGCCCCGGCGGCGGCGCCTCGGACCGAGCGCGCGTCAGGCGTCGCCGTGCAGCGCCTCGCCGGCGAGCCGGCGCCCGCCGTCCCGTCCCGCCCTGCACGGGCGAGCGCGCCGGCATCGCCCCGCGTGGCCGACCGCGGCACCACGACGTCGTGGAGCACGCAGCGCGCCGTTTCGTGGGTCGACGCCGGCAGCGTGGCCGTCGAGGCGGGCGTGGCCCAGCGCGAGGCCGACGGCTCGGTCGTCTTCCAAGCGGGAGCGTTCGAGGGTCCCGAGGCGGACGTCGATGCCGGCGACGGCGAGGTCGTGCAGCGCGCCGCCGCGACGGGCGCGACCTCCACGCCTGCCGCGCCCGGCGCCGCCCGCGGTGCCGACAGCGGCGACCTGGACGAGCTGGCGAAGCGCCTGTACGGGCGGCTGCGGGTGATGCTCAAGCACGAGCTCCGCCTCGATCGGGAGCGGGCCGGCGTCCTCACCCAGGGACGGAGGTGACGAGGTGGCGGCCAGCACCGATCCCGGCATCCAGCTCTACTTCCACGTGGAGATCGACCACCATCGCCTGGGCCTGTTCACGTCGTGCGACGGGCTCGGCTGCGAGGTGGTGCTCGAGCAGCGCGAGGAGGGCGGCAACAACCTCTTCGTGCACCAGCTGCCGGTCCGGTTCAAGTACTCGAACATCAAGTTGGCGCGGCCGCTCGACCAGGATTCGGCCGAGGTCGCGGCATGGTTCGGCTCCATGAAAGGGGCGCTGGAGCGCACCACGGGCCACATCACCGCCCTCACGGCCGAGCTGAAGCCGATGGCCACCTGGCACCTGGACGGCGTGATCCCCGTGCGGTGGCAGGGCCCGTCGTTCAACGCGGAGTCCGCCAAGATGGCCACGGAGACGCTCGAGCTCGCTCATCACGGCTTCACCTACGAGAAGAGGAAGGACTAGTGGCCGACGTCCCCTCGAAGTACAAGCGGGCCTTCCTGCAGCTGCACGAGCCGCGCGACAAGGGCAAGAAGATGGGTCCGCTGATCGACACCATCAACTTCTCCTTCAACCCCAAGGAGCTGACCGTCCAGCGCACCGCCGACTGGAAGGCGACCGCCACCAAGAAGCCGCAGCCGCCTGAGTACAACGGCGCCAAGGCCGGCACGGTGACAGTCGAGATGTTCCTCGATGCCTCCGAAGGGGGGCAGGTGAAGAGCACGGTCGACAAGTTGCTGGCCGCCGTGCTGCCGGCGAAGGGCACCGACGACAAGCAGAAGCCGGTCGCTCCGTACGTGGCCCTCGGTTGGGGGAAGGTCACGTACGTCTCGTGCGCCGTCGTCAACTCGGTCAGCGCGAAGTACACCCGCTTCGACGCCGACGGCCAGGCGATCCGCGCCGTCGTGACAGTCACACTGCAGGAGGTGCTGCCCAGCGTCGTGCGCCAGAACCCGACGTCGGGCGCGACCGGGGCCCAGAGCTCGCACCTCGTGCTGTCGGGCGACTGCCTCGCATCGATCTCCACCAGCGAGTACGGCGACCCGAACAACTGGCGCGCCATCGCCGACGCCAACGGCATCGACGATCCGTTCCGCCTCCGACCGGGGAAGCGTCTCGTCGTCCCCACGCCCAGCCAGAACTGAGCGACTGATGACGGCACAGGTCACCAACACCTTCCTGATCGAGTTCGACGGCCAGAAGCTGGCCGCCGACGTCGACCTCACCGCCGTCGTGGTCGAGGACCAGCTCCACCTGCCCGACTCGTTCATCATCACGTTCCGGGACGGCTCGCGCACGGCACTGTCGCGCAGCGGCGCCAAGGTGGGCGGCAAGGTCAAGGTCTCCGTGCTCAACGACTCGGCGCAGCAGCCGGTCACGCTCATCAAGGGAGAGGTGACCGCCCTCGAAGCCGAGATCCACCAGGGGACGAGCTTCTCGATCGTGCGCGGCTACGACGAGTCGCACCGCCTCCTCCACGGCAGCGTGACCGAGAGCTACCAGAACGCGACGTTCGCCGACATCGCCAAGAAGGTCGCCCAGCGCCACAGCCTGAAGCCCGGCAACATCGAAGGCACGTCGCCGACCCATCCGCACGTGACGCAGGCCAACGAGAGCGACTGGGAGTTCTTGCGCCGCCTCGCCGCCGAGGTCGGCTTCGAGATCACCGTCACCGACGGCAAGCTGAACTTCTACCACCCGGTGAACTCGTCGGGGGCGCCGAGCGCCGGCGACCTGACCAGCGAGAACCCGCTCAACCTGCTCGTCGGATCCAACCTCCTCGAGCTGCGCGCCGTGGTGACGGCGGCCGAGCAGGTCAAGCAGGTGGAGGTGCGGGGCTGGGACGCAACGACCAAGAAGGCCGTCGTCGCCACCGCCGACGCCAAGACCGACACGATCGCCAACGGGCACAAACCGGCCGAGCTGGCCGGGAAGTTCCCCGGGCCCAACCTGGTCGCCGTCGACGTCCCTCTGGAGACGGCCAAGGAGGTCGACAACGCCGCCAAGGCCCTGGCCGAGCGGGTGGCGGCGTCGTTCACCGAGATGGAGGGACAGGCGCGGGGCGATGCCGGCCTGAAGGCGGGCGCCGCCGTCACCATCGGGCTGCTCGGCGCGCCGTTCGACGGCAAGTACGTCATCACCAGCAGCCGTCACACCTACGACTCGGCCGAGGGGTACACGACCTGGTTCACCGTGAGCGGGCGCCAGGAGCGGACGCTGCTCGGGCTGACGGGATCGACAGGCGGGGGCGTGCCGGGTCGCATCCCCGGCGTCGTGCCCGCGGTGGTGGACGACGTCGACGACCCGGACAAGCACGGCCGGGTGCGCCTGCGCTTCCCGTGGATGGCCGACATGTACGTGAGCGACTGGTGTCGCGTCGCCCACGTGGGCGCCGGCCCCGACCGCGGCTTCTTCATCCTGCCCGAAGTGGGCGACGAGGTCCTCGTGTCGTTCGACCAGGGCGAGGTGCGGCGCCCGTTCGTGCTGGGCGGGCTCTACAACGGCCAGGACAAGGCGAAGACGGGCCCGGGCTCGCTGCTGGACAGCTCCAGCCATGCGGTCAACAACCGGCTGTTCACGTCGCGCAAGGGCCACCAGCTCGTGTTCATCGACGCCGACGACCACTGCGGTGTCGTGGTGTCGACGGGCGACGGCAAGCTCGAGCTCCGGCTCGACCAGGCCAACAGCAAGATCGAGGTGAAGTGCAGCGGCGACGTCACCGTCACCGCCGACGGGGCCACGAAGTTCGAGAGCAAGGGAGCGTTCGAAGTGTCGGCGCAGTCCATCAAGCTCGAGGCGCAGACCAGCGCCAGCCTGAAGGGTGCGCAGGTGTCGATCGAAGGTTCCGGACCCGTCAAGGTGGCGGGCCAGCCGATCCAGTTGAACTGAGGGAGACGAGCGAATGGCCGAGAGCCTGGTCGGGGTGGGCTTCGCCTTCCCCTTGCGACTCGATCCCGCCGGCGCGGTCGCGCTCGTCGCCCGCGAGCACAAGATCGAGCAGTCGATCCGGTTGATCCTGGCCACCGCCCAAGGCGAGCGACCGATGCGGCCCGACTTCGGCAGCGGTGTCCACAACTACGTGTTCTCGTCGGACGACGCCGTCACCGCCGGGCGCCTCGCCTACGAGGTGCGCTCGGCCCTCGAACGATGGGAGCCGCGGATCGACCTCGTCGAGGTGGCGGTGGCCGCCGAGGAAGTGCACGGCGACGACTGCCTGCTGATCGAGATCACCTACGTCATCCGTGGGACCAACGACGCCCGCAACCTCGTGTTCCCCTTCTACACCATCCCCCAGGAGTCACGGCCGTGACCCTCCCGGCTCCCAACCTCGACGACCGCACGTTCCAGGACCTCGTCGACGAGGCCAAGCGGATGGTGCAACGACGCTGGCCCGAGTGGACGGGATGGACGGACCACAACGTCTCCGATCCGGGCGTCACCCTGATCGAGACGTTCGCCTACATGGTCGAGCAGCTCATATTCCGGCTCAACCGCGTCCCGGACAAGAACTACGTGAAGTTCCTGGAGATGATCGGCATCGAGCTGCGGCCACCGCACGCGGCGACGGTCGACGTCACCTTCTGGTTGACGGCACCCCAGCAGCGAGTGGTCACGGTGCCGCTCGGGGCCGAGGTGGCGACGGAGCGCACGGACATCGCCGATGCCGTCGTCTTCCGGACCAGCGAGTCGCTCGACATCGTCCCGTGCAATCGCGCCGCAGCAGCGTCGGCACCGGCCGGCGGGAGCCACCAGGACCAGACCGACTCCCTCGCCATCGGGCGTGAGATCTCGCTGTTCTCGGATCAGCCGGCGCCGGGTGACAGCTTCTACGTCGGGCTCTCGAACCCGACCCCGTCGTGCATCGTGGCCATCCGCTTCACCGGCAACGTCGAGGGGTACGGCATCGACCCCCTCGACCCGCCGCGGGTGTGGGAGGCGTGGACGCCTCAGGGGTGGAAGGAATGCGAGATCGAGCGGGACGAGACGGGCGGCTTCAACCGGGCCGGCGACGTCATCCTCCATGTCCCGCGGCGACACACCGAGTCCACCATCGCCGGGCGGACGGCGGGCTGGTTGCGGTGCGTCATCTCGGTGCCGGCCGAGAACCAGCCGATGTACCGAGCCACCCCGCGAGTCCGCGGGCTCGAGGCGTTCACCATCGGCGGAACCACCGCGGCGGTGCACTCCGACGAGATCGTCAACGAGGTGCTCGGCACGTCGGAGGGCGTCCCCGGGCAGTGGTTCGACCTCGAGCACCGGCCGGTCACGTTCGGCTCGGAGCCCGAGTGCATCCAGGTGATGACCGAGGTCGTGCTGGCGGACGGCTCGACGACGGCCGACGTCACCGAATGGCACCGCACCGACACGTTCGCGGCGACGACCGCTGACGAGCGGTGCTTCCGGATCGAGCCGACCGGAGGGCGCATCGAGTTCGCGCCGGCCCTGCGCCAAGCCGACGGATCGGTCGACCAGCGCGGCGCGGTGCCGCCGCCGGGCTCCGTGCTGCGCATCCCGCGATACCGCCACGGCGGCGGCCGCGCCGGCAACGTCTCCGCGTACCGGTTGATCGTCCTGAAGTCGTCGATCCCGTCCGTGGCCCGCTGCGAGAACCGCCGGGCCGCCGAAGGCGGCGTGGACGGCGAGACGCTCGAAGCGGCCAAGCAGCGGGCCCCGCTGGCCTTCCGCACGCGGGATCGGGCCGTGACCGCGGAGGACTTCGAGTACTTCACGCTCCATGCGGCGCGCGCCATCGCCCGGGCCAAGTGCGTGGGGCGCAACACCGAGCCCGGTCTCGTACGGGTGCTCGTCGTGCCCCACGTCCCCGACATCCCGAGCATCCCCGGCGGGTTCGAGCTCGAGCACCTCCGGCCCCAGGAAGACACGCTCGAGGCCATCCGCGAAGAGCTCAGCCACCGCCGGCTGGTGGGGACACGGGTCATCGTGGAGCCGCCGCTCTACCAAGGCGTGCGCATCGGTGGCCGGCTGCGAGCATGGCGCACCGCCGACGTCGAGGACGTGGAACGGCGGGCCAACGCCGCGCTGTACCGCTACCTGCATCCGATCGTGGGCGGCCCCGCCGGTACCGGCTGGCCGTTCGGCCGACCGCTCACCACCGGCGAGATCCACGCCGTCCTCGGATCGGTCGCCGGCGTGGACCTCGTGGACGACGTCTCCATCTTCGGTGTCGATCTCGCCACCAACCAGCTCGCCCCGCAACCGTCGACTCGTCTCGAGCTGCCGCCCGAGGCGCTCTTCTACTCGACGGTGCACCAGATTCCGGGTGGTGGCGGGACAGTGAGGAAGGGCTTCGCCGCCAACGGCGTGGACGAGCCGTACCTCGAGACCGGCGCCGTGTCCATCGGCTCGCTCCTGCCCGCGGTGTACCAGGAGTACGACGAGAACGCGCTGCGCCTCACCTCCGGCCTCGACGGCGTGCTGGCGCCGGTGTGGCTGTCGATCGACTGCTACGACGCGTACCTCAGCCCCGGCATGAGCCCCGACGATGTGACCAGCTGGTTGGCCAACTGGGTCGGCATCGTGGCCACCGACAACTGGCGGCCCGGGCAACTGGACCACCTGATCGAGCGCTCGTTCGACCTGCACCGGTGGCGAGGCACCGTGAAGGGCATGGCTGACCTGATCGAGGCGTACACCGGCATCAATCCGGAGATCGAGGACAACGGCGGCGTCACCGTCTCCGCGACGCGCGGCGGCAGCCCGGCCGGCACCGATCGTCCCGCCGTGGTCGTGCGCCTGCCCCGGCAGTCACTGGGCCCCGACGAGGCGACACGCGACGAGCGGCTCGAGCGGCTGAACGCGCTCGTGGCCGCCACGACACCGGCCCACGTCATCGTGCGGGTGGAGCTGACGTAGCGAGCCCGCGCCGCGCCGCCGGCGGTCAGCCCTCTTCGGGCATCTCCTCTTCCTCGGCGCCTTCGCGCTGCACCCACATGCCCTGCACGGCCTCTTCGGGCTCCTCCTCCGGCGCCTCCTCGCGCTGGACGGCGGGCGCGCCGGCCGACGCGGTCTCGCTGGTGGTGGCGGCCTGCCCCGAAGACACGCGGTCGGCGGTCTCCTCGGCGGCCCGCTCGAAGCGGTCGTCGGGGTCGCTGACCTTCACTCCGGTGCCGGTGTCGGCGCCGTCGACCGGGCCCGACCGCTGCTGCACGACATGGGCCAGCTCGTGGGCCAGGGTCCGCTGACCCGAGCTCGAGCCCGGGTCGTAGTGGCTGTCGGAGAAGACGACGTCGTTGCCGACGGTGTAGGCGTGGGCACCGAGGCGCTGGGCGGAGGCGGTGGCCTCGCCGCCGGTGTGGACGCGCACGTCCTGGAAGTTCTCGCCGAACGCCGACTCCATGTTCACCTGGGTGGCCGGGTCGAGCGGGCGCCCGCCACCGGCGACGAGCCGCTCGACGGCGTCACCGTCGTTCTCGTCGCGCAGGAGCTGGGCCACTCGACCGTTGCCGGCCTCGCGCTGGAGCTGGAGGATGCGGCGCTCGGTCGGCGCCCCCACGTGGGCGCTGGTGCTCGCTTCGGTGTCGCCGCGGACGTGTGGCTTGCGGACCGGCAGCAACTCGTCGTCGTAGGTGCCCATCAGTCCTCCTACACAATCGTGAAATAGGGTCCGAACTCCGCTTCGACGCAGAGACGGCCGAGCTTGCGGTACTCCCGTGCGGTGGCCCGTATGAGATCCACCATCGTAATCAGCCGATCCTCGGCCGCCGCGAGGAAGGCGGCGGCGACGCTGATGTTGCGGATGTTGCCACCCGGCAGATCGAAGGCACGGGCGAGGAAGTCCAGGTCGACCTCGTCATCGAGGAGGAGATGACCGGGCAGGTGCCGCTCCCACAGCAGGCGGCGGCTGGGCTCGTCCGGCGTCGGGAAGTCGACGAGGGCATCGAGGCGCCGCAGGAAGGCGTCGTCGAGGTTGGCCCGGAGGTTCGTGGTCAAGATGGCGATGCCGTCGAAGCGCTCCATCCGCTGGAGGAGGTAGGCCACCTCGACGTTGGCGTAGCGATCGTGGGCGTCGTGCACCTCGCTGCGCTTGCCGAAGATGGCGTCGGCCTCGTCGAACAGCAGCACGCCGTTCACCCGATCGGCCTCGCGGAAGATGCGGTCGAGGTTCTTCTCCGTCTCGCCGATGTACTTGTCGATGACGGTGGCGAGATCGA
Source organism: uncultured Acidimicrobiales bacterium (assembly GCA_963728985.1). GTDB lineage: Bacteria > Actinomycetota > Acidimicrobiia > Acidimicrobiales > Ilumatobacteraceae > DASXAI01. The sequence goes on from CAVSME010000001.1 coordinate 348,707, forward strand.
TGACGTAGAGGTCGAGCCCGAGGGCGCCCGCCACCACCTCGGCCGACAGCGTCTTGCCCGTGCCCGAGTCGCCGGCGAACAGCGCAGTCACGCCCCGGCCCTTGCCCGCCGACCGGCGCATGCCCCAGTCACCGAGGACCCGGCTGCGGAAGCGGACCCGGGCGACGATGTCGTGCAGCTGCCGGAACACGGACTCGGGCAGCACGAGGTCGTCGAACCCGGCCCGCGGCGAGATGCGCAGGGCCAGGCGTTCCAGGCCGCTGGCGTTCTGGGCCCGCGCCCCGGCGGCCAGGTGGCGCAACGTCACCGGCTCGCCCATGGCCGTGGCCTGCAGCTCGGCCGCGGCGCGGGCCCGGTCGGCCTGCTCGGGTGTGAGGCGGAACGGCAGGCCGGGGGCGAAGTCCCCGACGATGTCGGGCGGATCGACGACCAGCGGCGTCTGGCGGGCCCAGGCCGGGTCCCACGCCCGCGTGCCGTACAGCACGAGCGGAGCGTCGGCCTCGGCGATGGCCCGCATCGCGCCAACGTCGCGCTCGGCGAGCCGCTCGATCGGCCCCACCACGAGTACGGCGTCGCGGAGGCGAGCGGCACGGGTCAACGCCAGGGCCACCTCGGCGACGTCGGCGCTCGGTGAGAGCCGCTCCAGGTCGATGGCCAGCGCCGACCGCCCGGTGGCTTGCACGCCGCCGACGGCGAACGACAGCGTCGCCGCGCCGAGGCGGTCCTGCACGTAGACCAGGCGGCACCCGAAGCGCAGGGCCCGGGCGAGGTCCTCGCCGTCAGTGTCGGCGATCGGGACGGGCGGCATCTGCAGCGGCTCCACCACCGGGTCCGTGCCGGTCGCCCCGAGCAGGTGGTTCAAGACGACGTCGGGCACCCGCAACGATCGCGACAGCACCGGTCGATCGAGGTCCTCGACCACCACCAGCCCGAACCGCACCAGCGGGCCGTCCGGGCCGAAGCGCACCCGCTCCGCCCCCACCAGCAGGGACGCACCACAGAGCTCGAGGGCGAGGCCGATCGACGCCCGCCGGCGGCTCACGTCGTCGTGGAGGTAGCCGTAGGCCCGCTCGAAGCGGGGGTCGAGATCGGGGGCGGCGGCGATGAGCAGGAGCTCCACGTCGACCCGGTCGAGCCCGAAGGCCGCCGCCACCTGGCGGAGGTGGACGACCGTGCCCGCCCGTTCGGCCACCTCGGCGGCCAGCTCGACGTCGAGATCGGGCCGCAGAGCATCGACCATGGGGCGGTGGTCGTCGAGCAGCGTCATGGCCTGCTCGTCGCTGATGTACAAGCCCCGGAACCGATCGTCGGCCGAGGGATCGACCGCCCGCCGGGCCGCGATGGCGTCGCGCGTCCGGGTCTGCAGGTCGGCCAGGCGAGCGACCAGGTACGCGGTCGAGGCGTTCGTCACGACGGCAGCTCCGTGATGAAGATGCGGCGACCGGAGCTCCCCCGCCCGCCCCTGCGCTCCTCGGCGGCCAGCGCGGCCTCGTCGCCAGCGGCGGACTCGCGGCGGCGCGCCGCCCGAGCGGCCGCCGTGGCTCGGCGGCCCGCGGTTGCGGCCGGCGTCGCCTCGGAGGGCAGCTCGGCGGCCGGGGCCGCCGCGTCCGCTGCGGCTTCCTTGCCGGCCTTGCCCCGCGCCCGCTTGGCCGGCTTGGCTCCGGCCACCACCAGCTGCGGCCCCTCCAGGACGGGCGGGCCGACGTCGATCTCGCGCCCGAGATCGAAGGGCGCCACCACGACGAGGTCGAGGGACGGCTTCAGCTCACCGCCGAGGGCGGACCACACGTCCGAGAGGGCACGATCCTCCGGCGGCGGCAGCGCGCAGGTGTACGGGATGGGGTAGCCGAGATCGGCCAGCGACCCGGTCAGGACCGTGGCCGGCAGCGAGTCATCGAGGAGGAAGCGGTGGAGCATGGCCGCCAGCAGCCGGTGCTCGTCCTCGGGCCGCTGCGTCCACGCCGTGATGAGGTAGGACAGCTTGTACCAGCGGGGTGGTTGCCGGCGCTCGGTCACGCGTCCATCTGGTGCCCGGTGGTCGAAGCGGCCAACCTCGCGGCGGCGCAGGTCCTCACGGATGTCGTACAGGTAGACGTCGATCGTGGGGGCGTTGCGGCGGCTGGCCCACTCCTTCGTCGGCGCGTCGAAGGCGACCTCGACGTCGGTGCCGGCCGGCATGTTCAGCCGGAGCAGGTTGCGGATGGACTCATCGACCTCGTGGATCACGCTGGTCCCGACGTTAGGAGGCCCACCACCCCGCAGCCCGGCCAGGCGGTCACCTCTACGGGCACTGGCGCCTTCCCCTTGGTACGTCCGGAGCGGAGCGGGCGGTCGTTCTCGGGGTGTCCCGTCTCACCTGTGAGACGCACGAGCCCCAGAACAGGACGGCGACGAAGAATCAGATGAAGCCTTGGCGGACGGCGTAGGCCACCGCCTGGGCCCGGTTCTTGAGCCGCAGCCGCGTCGTCACCTCGTGCACCACGCCCTTCACCGTCCGCTCGGAGTAGCAGAGGCGTTCGGCGATCTCGCTCGTCTCGAGACCCTCGGCGACCAGCCGCAGCACCTCGATCTCCCGCTCCGAGAGTCCGGCCAACGTCATCCCGCGCGGCGACAGGACCGAGGCCTGGATGTTGCTCACGTGGGTCAGGAGGCGTCCGAGGAGGTCGGGGGGCACGCTCCCGTCACCCGACGCCGTCGCGTGGATCACCGACGTGAGACGCTCGGCCACGGCCTCGCCCCGGCGCAGGAACCCCGACGCCCCTGCTTCGATGCCGGCCAGCAGGTTGGCATCGTCCAGGTTGGTGACCACGAGGACCACCCGCAGCGAGCCGTTGCGCTGCAGCGCCCGCACCGACCGGGTCGTCTCCTCGTCGACGGCATCGCACACGACCACGGCCACCCGGGCGGTGTCGAGGTCCGTGCCCTCGACCACTTCGGTCTCGGGTCGTCCGCGCAGCTGCGCGGCGATGCCGGCGTGCAGGATCGGGTCGGCCGAGTAGATGTAGACGGGAATCTTCATTGATGTCCCCCACGCCAGCTCGCCGGGCCCACCACGATGTGGAGCCAGCGAGAGCGGTTGCTGATACGCCGGAGCACGGACGCCACGGTTGCCCCTCCCTCTGCTCCGATCGCCGTCGCGTTCGCTCTTCGTGGCGGCGCTATTACACCACAGCAGACGGCGGGTCCGCTCCGGTGATTCCTGTCACTGCTCACCGGCAACGGCGGCCACATCGGCGCCGTCACGGGACCATCACGGTGGTTGCCATACCGGGCGCCGTGATCGTGATGACCCCACCCCATTGACACAGACAGGTGCATGTCGAGCTCAGGGCCGGCTGCCCGTTGATGAGCACGGTCGGCGACCCGGGCATCCATGGCGCGGTCGTGACCGGGATGCACGGCTGCGGTGTGAGCGTTCCCATCGCCGCCGCCGTCGCCGCCGCTACCTGCGGATTGGTCGGCGTCGTGCACAGGCCGAACGGCGGGATGGAGGCCATCGGCTTGTTGTCCTGGATGGTGGCAGCAAGGGCACCCCCGGCTTGGACCGGGGCGCCCTGCGGTATGGCCGTCAGCGTGCTCGGCGCGAGACCGAACGAGCACGTCAGAGCCGCGCCGGCGGTGACCTGGATCGCCACGACCCGAGTTTGCGTCCCGAAGGGACGGCGCGGCCAGGGGAACCCGGCCGGTACTCGGGGCAACCGTTCTTGCCCATGAGGGCAACGTCCGACACGACCTGTCGCAGTAGCGTGAACAAAGGCCAACCGCCGGGGTGAGCAATGTCGTGGGTCTTGGGCATCGATCTGGGGACGAGCTTCACCGCCGCGGGCTTGGTGTCGGGCTCCCGGCTGGAGCCGATCGCGCTGGGCGCCCACGCCGCCGCCATCCCCTCGGCGGTGTACCGGGCCGACACCGACGTCGTCGTCGGGGAAGCGGCGCTGGCCCAGGGCGACATCCATCCCGACCGGCTCGCGGTCGAGTTCAAGCGCCAATTCGGCGAGAGCGCCCCGCTGCTGTCGGGGCGCACCTTCGTGACGCCCGAGGAGCTCGAGAGCGCGCTCGGGTCATGGGTGTTCCGGCGGGCCTGCGAGCTCGAGGGCAGCCAACCCACCGAGGTGGTCTTCTCGTTCCCCGCCTTCTGGGGGGCGTACCGGCGGGACCTCTTCCTCGACATCGCCCGCAAGATCGTGGCCGACCCGGACCGGGTCGTGCTCGTCACCGAACCCGAAGCGGCGGCCATCTACTACGCCAAGCGGGACCGCCTCCCGCCCGGTGCCGTCGTGGGTGTGTACGACCTCGGCGGCGGCACGTTCGACGCATCCATCCTCCGCAAGACCGACGACGGCTTCGAGGTGCTCGGCCGCCCGGCCGGTGACGATCAGCTGGGCGGGGTCGACTTCGACCTCGCGCTGCTCCAGTACGTGATCGAGCAGGCCGGCCTGTCCTGGGAGGCGCTCGATCGCGACGACCCCAAGACCGTGCGCGAGATGATGAGCCTGCGCCGCAACGTCACCCTGGCCAAGGAGCTCCTCTCGCAGGGGTTGACCACCGATGTCGCCGTGGCCGTCGGGACCGTCAGCACGAACGTGCACCTCACCCGCCGTGAGCTCGAGCAGCTGGCCGAACCGCTGATCGCCCGCAGCCTCACCGTCTTCGAGACGGCGCTCTCCTACGCCTCCGTGCCGGCGACGGCCTTGCACTCCATCCTGCTCGTCGGCGCCGCCAGCCGCATGCCGAGGATCGCCGAGGCGCTGACCGAGCGCTTCCAGGTTCCCATCGCGCTCGACAGCCATCCCAAGTTCGCCGTCTGCCTCGGCGCCGCCATGTCGACCCAGACCGCCGAGCAGGCCGCCGCCCTCCCCCGGCCCGAGGCGCTCCTCGCCGGGCAGCCGTTGCCGCCGCCGGTCGCCGGCGCGCCCGCCGTGGGCGCGGCCCCACCGCCAGCCGGCACCGCCCGGTCGAGGCGCCGGTGGTGGCCCGTCGCCATCGCCGGCGTCGTCGTCGCCGTGCTCGCCATCGTCGGCATCATCCTCGTCACCCGTGGCGGGGGTGGATCGAGCGCCGCCGAGACGTACAAGAGCGCCGTTCTCCAGTCGCAGCCGTCGAGCTATTGGCGCCTCGATGACGCGAGCGGAGGCCAGCTCGTGGACAGCTCCGGCAATGGCTTCATAGGAACAACGGGCGGTGGCGTAACGGTCAAGCAACCCGGTGCCATGGTTGGCAGCAATGCAATTGCCTTCGATGGCTCGACGGGTTGTGCTGTCTCGAACGAGAAGACGAACCCGACGACCTTCACGATCGAGGCGTGGTTCAAGACGACCACGACGCGGGGCGGGGCGATCGTTGCCTTGAATGAAAGCGCGGTTGTGACATCATCCGTCAACAACCGCGACCGCCATGTCTATATGCAGGACGACGGACGGGTGACCTTCGGCGTGTTCCACGCCCAGGGCATCGTCACCACGCCGACGCCATACAACGACGGAGCGTGGCATCAACTTGTCGCGACCATCGGACAAGAAGGTCAGAAGCTCTATATGGACGGCGTACTCGCCGGCGAGAATACGAACTCGACTGTTGAATCCTACGATGGCTATTGGCATTTCGGGTGCTCGAGCCTCGCTTTTTGGCCCAATGCGCCAACCAGCGGGTATTTGCAGGGAACAGTGGACGAGGTCTCGATCTATCCGCAAGCGCTTGGTGGATCAACAGTGGCCGACCACTATCGGGCCGCCCAATAGGTGTGAGCGTGGCGCTCTACCTGAACGGCGACGAGTTCGACGACCTCGTGAACACCAACCCGTTCGCCCTGCTCATCGGCATGCTCCTCGATCAGCAGATGACCATGGAATGGGCCTTCCGGGGGCCGGCCACGCTGAAGCAGCGCCTTGGCCACTTCGATCCGGCCCGCATCGCGGCGATGACCGAGGACGACGTGGTCGCCGTGGCCCGGCAGAAGCCGGCCGTGCACCGGTTCCCCGTGGCCATGGCCCGGCGGCTCCACGCCATCGCGGTCATCGTGGCCGACCGCTACGACGACCGCGCCGAATCGTTGTGGCTCACGGCGACCACGGGCGACGAGGTGTACCGCCGGCTCCGGGAGCTGCCGGGCTTCGGCGACGAGAAGGCGCGGATCTTCATCGCCCTGCTGGCGAAGCGCTTCGACGTGCGGCCTGAGGGCTGGGAGCAGGCCGCCGGCGTGTTCGCCGACGCCACGCCCCGCTCGGTGGCCGACTGCAGTGACGCCGAGGCGTTGGCCGAGGTCCGGCGCTGGAAGCTGGCGCAGAAGGCGGCCAAGAAGGACAAGCAGGACCGCCCCCTCAAACCCCCTCGGACGAGCTGACGCGCTGCAACCCGATATGCGTGGTGGATCGCACACGAGATCGGGAGACGTCGGCGGCCAGCCACGCCACCAGACCGCCGATGGTGAGCACCTCGAGCACCTCGGCGAGCTGCTGCGTGCGGGGCCCGTGCTGCGCCCCCTCCCACAGCGACAGCGGGCTCGTGCGCCACGCCGCCGTCAGACCGCAGCCGTAGAAGTACTCGGGCGTCGTCTCCGAGGGAGCCTTCAGGACCGGGCACGAGGCGCTCGGCACCGTCGGCAGGAGGATGGCGGTCTGGTTCCACACCACGCCGGCCTGACCGACCGCCAGCACGGCGAGCACGACGGCGGTGACGACGGCGCGTGGCACCGACCCGACGAGCCACCGCAGGCCGGTGTCGAGCGGCTCCGGCGCCGCCCGCACCGCCGCCACCAAGAGCGCGGGCAGCAGCGGCAGGTTGAGACGCGGTCCCCAGGCGAGCCACCCAAAAGTGGACCACCACGACGCCAGCGCTCCGGTGAACACCACCGTGGTGGCCACCACGACGAGCGCAGGGAGCCACTGCCGCGGCTGGCGGGGCCGGCGCACCAGCGTCACGATCGTGACGACCAGCACCCCCGCCAGCACCAGCGCGGTGACCGTCCAGAAGAACAGCACGCCCACGTTCGGCGCCAGCCAGTCGGCGAGCGCCAGCTTCACCTTGATGGGGACCCCGGGCACCCGGGTGTACGGGGCGTTGTACGTGAGGTTCGACCACGTGCCGAACCGGAAGACGTTGAACCCCGTGTTGACGATGATCGCCGCGACCGCGCCGCCCACCATGGAGACCAGCACTCGAGCCGGCGGGAGCCAACCGTCGTCCTCGTCGCGGGCGCACACGATGCCGATGGCGAGCAGGAAGGGCGCCGCCGTCTCCTTGGTCAGGCAGGCGGCGAACATCGTCACCGCTATCCACCGCCATCGCCGGGTGCACGCGGCGAGGACGAAAGCGAGGCACAGGAAAGCGGCCAGCGCCTCGCCGAATGGGATCAGGCCGTAGAGCACCATCGGCCCGCTCACCATGGCCAGCACGAGCACCACCGCCCACCTACGGCCGAGGACGCGCCGTCCCACGGTGAGCGCCAGGGCCACCATCCCGGCCACGGCCAGTGTCGATACCCATGCGAGGCCGCGCTCCACCGTGGCGTCACCCCAGCCGACAGCGACCATCGGCGCGGCGACGAGGTACTGGAAGATGGCGAAGGCCCCGACGTCCGACACATCGGTCCCTGCGACGTGGCCGCAGTTCGTGAACGTGCCGTCCTTGATGCAGTCCAGTGCGGCGTGGGTACCGGTGACGAGCACGCCGGTGTCGCCCAGGCGCGTTTCCACCCACCGCGTCCCGTCGATGAGGAGCACGATCACGAGGAGGGTGCCGGCGGCGACAGCGACGATGGCCGGCCACGACCACCGGCGCACCGCGAGCATCGCTGGAGGGTACCGTCGGCTCCGATGCCGGCCACGGACACTGCCGCGTACGCCGACCGCCTCGAGGAGGCCCAGGGGGCACGGTGGAAGCGGTACGCGCCGAACCCGTACCGCTGGTTCCTGCGCCGCCAGCACCTGGGCTTCACGCTCGACGTCGGGTGCGGCATCGGCCGCGGGCTGGACTACCTGGGCGGGAACGGCGTCGGCGTCGACCACAACGCCGAGGCAGTGCGCCGCTGCCGCGAGCGCGGCTTCACCGCCTACACCGCCGACGAGTTCACGGCGACGGCCTTCGCCACCCCCGGCCGCTTCGACGCGCTGCTGTCGGCCCACGTGATCGAGCACCTCGACACCGCCACCGCCGGCACCCTGCTGCCCACGTATGTCCCGTTCGTGCGGGCCGGCGGCCGGGTCGTGCTCATCACCCCGCAAGAGCGCGGCTTCGCGTCGGACCCGACGCACGTGACGTTCACCGACGACGATCGCCTCGCCGACCTCTGCACGAGCGCCGGCCTGCTCGTGCGGTCGCGGCGATCCTTCCCGCTGCCCCGGCGGGCCGGTCGGTGGTTCATCTACAACGAGTTCATCGTGGACGCGAAGGTGCCCGCCGGTCCTCGGCCTTGAGGACCCGCCGCACCCGCCACGCTTCCCGCACGGTCGCCACGCCGTCGCTCACGGGGCTGAGGCGGCTGCCCTCCACGTGATGCCAGGCGATCGGCACCTCGGCAACGGCCAGACCGAGGCGGCCGGCGCGTGCCAGCACCTCGACGTCGAAGGCGAAGCCGGTGGCGACGAGGGGTTCGAACAGCGCGGGCACGACATCGGCGCGGAACGCCTTGAGGCCGCACTGCGTGTCCGGCAGTCGCGTCAGGCCGCTGGCCCGGAGCCCGATGTTGAACAACCACCCGCTCCAGCGCCGCCCGAACGGCTGGCGCACGGTGATGGTGGCGTCCGCGGCCGCCCGGGAAGCGAGCACCACGTCCGCGCGCCCGGCATCGACGGCGGCGAAGACCCGCTCGATCTCGGGGGGGCCGGCCGACAGGTCGGCGTCCACGAACCCCACCGTGTCACCGCCGGCGCTCAGCAGGCCGGCCCGCACGGCGGCGCCTTTGCCGCGGTTCTCGCTGAAGCGCATCACCTCGGCGTCCAGCGCCGCCTCCTTGCACGCCCGCTCCACGACGTCAGCGGTGCCGTCGTCGCTGCCGTCGTCGACGAAGATCAGCTCCACGCCGCGGTCGCCGAACGCCTCGGCCAGCGTCACGATCGTGGCCTCGATGCGCGACGACTCGTTCCACATGGGAACGACGAGGCTCCATCGCCGATCGTCGGTCACAGGACGGTCCGGAGCCACTCGGCGGTGCGAGCCAGGCCCGTGCGCAGGTCGACGCGGGGCTCCCAACCGAGCCGTTCCCGAGCCAGCGTGATGTCGGGCCGGCGGCGCGTGGGATCGTCGACGGGCAGCGGCTCGTGCACGATGGTCGAGCGCGAGCCGGTCAGCTCCACGACCAGCTCGGCCAGCTCGCCCACCGTGAACTCGTTGGGGTTGCCGATGTTGACCGGACCCGTGACCGACGAGTCGAGGAGGGCCACGAGACCGTCCACCTCGTCGTCCACGTAGCAGAAGCTGCGCGTCTGGCCGCCGTCGCCGTACACCGTGATCGGCGCTCCCGACATGGCCTGGACGAGGAAGTTGGACACCACCCGCCCGTCGCCCGGCTTGAGGCGCGGTCCGTACGTGTTGAACACGCGGGCGATGGCCACGTCGACACCGGCCGTGCGGTGGTAGGCCATGGTGAGGGCCTCGGCGAAGCGCTTGGCTTCGTCGTAGCAGCTGCGGGGGCCGGTCGTGCTCACGTTGCCGCGGTAGCTCTCCACCTGCGGGTGCTCCAGGGGCTCGCCGTACACCTCGCTCGTCGACGTCACGAGGAAGCGCGCCCCCTTGGCCCGCGCCAGCTCGAGGAGGTTGCGGGTGCCGTCACTGCCCACGGCCAGGATCTCGAGCGGCAAGGTGGCGAAGTCCTTGGGCGAGGCCGGGCTGGCGAGGTGCAGCACGGCGTCGACGGGACCGTCGACCGACAACGGCCGGCACACGTCGTGGTCGACGAACGAGAACCCGCCGACGTCGAACAGGTGCACCACGTTCCAGCGGGAACCGGTGATGTAGTTGTCGACCGCAACGACCTCGTCCCCCCGCCCGAGCAGGTGCTCGCAGAGGTGCGACCCGATGAAGCCGGCGCCCCCCGCCACCACCACCCGGCGGCCGGCGGTCACGTCCGGCCGATGCCGTGGTAGGCGAACCCGGCGCGCACCGCGGCCGTCCGGTCGAGGATGTTGCGGGCATCGACGATGGTGGGCCGGTCCATCAGCTCGGCGACCCGGGTGAGGTCGACCCAGCGGAACTCGTCCCACTCCGTGAGCACGGCCAGGACCGACGCGCCGTCGCAGGCGGCGTACGGGTCGGGAGCGATGTCGATCAGCGGCAGACCGCGCGGGGCCGTGGGGTCATAGGCGCGGACCTTGGCCCCCCGCGCCACGAGCTGCTCGCAGATCGTGACGCTCGGCGAGTCACGCAGGTCGTCCGTGCCCGCCTTGAACGTGAGGCCCCATACCGCGACCGGCACGCCGTCGACCGACCCGCCCGCCGCCGCCTCGATCTTCCCCACCACCCGGCGATGCTGCTGCTCGTTCACCGAGATGACGCCCTTGAGCAGATCGAAGTCGTAACCGGCATCGGCGGCGATCTTGACCAGCGCCCGGCTGTCCTTCGGGAAGCAGGAGCCACCCCAGCCCGGTCCGGGCTTCAGGAACTCGTGACCGATGCGCTTGTCGTAGCCGAGCCCGAGGACCACGTCGCCGACATCGGCGCCCACGGCCTCGCACACCGCCGCCACCGCGTTCACGAACGAGAGCTTCGTGGCGAGGAAGGCGTTGGCGGCGTACTTGATGGTCTCCGCGGACGCCGGGTCGGTGACCACGAGCGGGGCGGCGACGCTGAGGTAGAGCGAGGCGACGCGAATGGCGGCGCCTTGGTCCTCGCTGCCGATCACGACCCGATCGGGGTGGAGGAAGTCGTGGACGGCCGAGCCTTCGCGCAGGAACTCGGGGTTCGACACGACGCGCACATCGGGCCGGCCGAGCACTCGCTCCACCACCTTGGTCGAGCCCACGGGCACGGTCGACTTGTTCACGACGATGGCTTCGGCGGGGAGGGCTTCGGCGATCTGGCCGGCGGCCGCCTCGATGTAGCTCAGATCGGCACCACCGTCGTCACCTTGGGGCGTCGGCACGCACAGGTAGACGAACTCGGCGTCCGCGGCGGCGACCGCCGCGCTGGTCACGAACGTCAGCCGGCCGCTGCGCAAGCCTTCGGCGAGGAGGTTGCCGAGGCCCGCCTCGACGATGGGAAGCTCACCCCGCTGCAGCCGCTCGACCCGCTCGAGGTCGATGTCGGCACAGACGACGTCATGGCCCAGATGGGCGAAGCACACGGCCGTCGTCAGCCCGACGTAGCCAGCGCCGATGACGGCGATCCGGTTCACGGGCCACCATCCTACGGGCGACCCGCGGCCCGGTGATGGCCATCGACAGGCCTCGCTAGCCTGCGGCGTCGTGCCGGCTGCCACCCTTGCGCCCCCGGACGCCGAGGGCGATCAGGCGAGCGGCGGCCGACGATGGGTCCGCACGGCCGCCATCGAGCACGCCGTCGTCGCGGTGTTCACGCTCGTCACGGCGTGGCCCTTCCTGCGGCGGCACTCGTACGTGACCGGGTTCGACACCGTGGCCTACACCGGTCCGAACCTGAACGTGACGCTCGACGCGTGGCGGCACCTCCGGCTGGCCCTGTGGAACGGGCTGATCTTCGGCGGCGTGACGAACATCGGCAACCCGGCGGCCGGCGCGCTGTATCCGCTCAAGCTGCTGGCCCTGCCGTTCGGCATCAGCCGCGGCATCGCCGTGCTCGTCGTGGTGCACCTGCTGATCCTGGGCAACGGCATGGTGGCGCTCCTGTCGTGGCGCCTGCGGCTGCGGCCGCCGGCGGCCACCGTCGGCGCCGTCGCTCTCGTGGGCTCCGGCCTCGTCGCCATCAAGTCGGTGCAATTCGAGCAACTGCTCGTGCTGTCCTGGGTGCCGCTGCTCCTCGCTCTCACTCATTGGGTGGTGACGGCACGGCGTCCGAAGCTCCCTGCGGTCGCCACCGCCGTCGTGACCACGCTGGTGCTGATCGCCGGTCACCCGCAGACCGTGTACTCGCTGGCGCCGCTCGTCGTGCTGTTCGCCATCGCTGTCGCGTGGGACGCGGGTACGTGGCGCCGCCTCGGCTACGTGGCCGCGGCTGCACTCGTGGGCCTGCTGCTGGCCGCGCCCCAACTCCTGCCCGAGGTCGCCGCCACCAACGACGGGGCGCTGTCGGGCAAGCGGCCGATCGCCGAGATCGACAGCCCGATCTACCGACTCGACTTCGGCCACACGGTGCGGGCGCTCCTGGGCAATCCGCTCACCGAGTTCCCCGACGCCGACGCCGGCACCTACGAGGCCATGTCCTTCATCGGCGCCGCCGCGGCGGCACTGGCAGTTGTCGGTTTCGTGGACGGTGTGCGCCGCCGGCAGCGGCGAGCGCTCACCATCGTCCTCGGCGTCAGCGTCCTGGCCGGAGTGGTTGCGGCGTACGGGCCCCGCACGCGGCTCTACCGCTTCGCCTATGACCATGTGCCCCTGTTCGCCCAGGCCCGCGTGCCGGCGCGCTGGCTGACGGTCACCGTGCTGGCCGGCGTGGTGCTCGCCGCCATGGGAACCGACGCTGTCGTGGGCCGCCGGGTCGACCGCAAGACGCTCATCGCCCTGGGCGCCGCGGCGCTGGCGATCGCCGTGGTCGTGGCCACCGATCTCGTCAGCACGCCAGGCCGCAAGGTGGTGGCGATCTGGGTGCTGGCCGCCGCCGGTGCCATCGTTGCTGGGGTCCTGCCCCCCGTTCGCCGCCGAGCGTGGACCATCGCCATCGTTGCCCTGCCCGCCGTCGTGGTGATCGCCGAGCTGGGAGTGGCCAGCTACAACGGCATGACCAGCCGCAGCTCCACGGCCGCCAGCGTGGAGGAGTACGGCGGCGAGATCGTGCGGTTCCTCGACGGCCAACCCGGCCGCTCCGTCGCCCTCACCCTCGACGAGTTCGGCGATCCGGCGTACCTGGTTGCGGCCCTTCGGCCCAACACCAACGCGCTCTTCGACATCCCTTCGCTCGACGGCTACGACGGAGGCGTGCAGGTGACCGACCGTTGGGCCGACGCGCTGAGCTCGCTCGCCGCCGGCCCGTTCGACCCTGAGCTGACGTTGCGGTCGCAGCTGGCCACGCCCGTCGACACCGCCCTCCTCGGCCGCTTCGCTGTGCGCTGGGTGGTGATCGACACGAGAGCGGGCGACCCGGCGTCGATCGTGCCGGGCTTCCGGGGCCCGGTGGCGACCGACGGCACCCTGGCCGTCTACGAGAACCCCGCCTGGCGGGGCGACGCCGTGGCCTGGTTCGCCACCCAGCCGGCGGCCTCGACCGACGTCGCCCGATTGCTCGGGACGGGGGGCGTGGCCCCGGACGCGGTGTTGACCACCGACGCCGGCTCGACGTTGACGTGCACCGGTGCCTGCGACCCCGTCGGACTGGCCGTGCAGCGGTCGAGACCCGAGCACGCCGCGATCTCCGTCGACCTGCCACGCGACGCCCTCGTCGAGCTCGACGAGCAGGCCGACGAGGGCTGGAGCGCCACCGTCGATGGTCACAGCGCGCCGGTCGTCACGGTCGACGGGTTCTACGCCGGCGTCCGTGTGCCCGCCGGGCGACACGAGGTGCGCTTCTCGTACACGCCGCCCGGCTTCCGGGCCGGCCTGGTGCTGGCCGTCGTGGGACTGCTGATGCTCGTCGCCGGGGCGGTGCTGGCGCTTCAGGAGCGGCGCGTGGTGGCACGCTCCACGGCCGGACCGAGGCGCTTCACGTGGAGGCGGTCGCCAACCGCCGAATAGGCGACGACGCAGAACAACGCCCGCACGCCGTCGCGCCAGCCGATCTTCTTGCCCTCGGCGTACGTGCGACCGGAGTACGAGATCCCCACCTCGTAGACGCGCCAGCCACCGCGGGCCACCTTGGCGGTGAACTCGGGCTCGAAGCCGAACCGGTCTTCCTCCAGTTCGATGCTCTGGATGACCTCCCGGCGGCACGCCTTGTAGCACGTCTCCATGTCGGTGAGGTTCAAGTTGGTGAACATGTTCGAGACGGTGGTGAGCACGCGGTTGCCGACGGAGTGCCAGAAGTAGAGGACCCGATGCGGCCGGCCGGCCAGGAAGCGCGAGCCGAACACGACGTCGGCCCGCCCGTCGAGCAACGGGCCGAGCACCTCCACGAAGTCGCGCGGGTCGTACTCGAGGTCGGCGTCCTGCACGATCACGAACGGTGCCACCGCTTCGGCGAACCCGCGCCGCAACGCCGCGCCCTTGCCCTGGTTGCGCTCCTGCAACAGGACCCGCACGCGAGCATCGTCGAGGCCGGCCAGGACTTCGCACGTGCCGTCCGTGGAGCCGTCGTCGACGATCAGCAGCTCTTGCGTGAAGGGCGACTCGAGCACCTGCTTCACTACGTCGAGCACGGTCGACGCCTCGTTGTAGCAAGGCATGACCACCGAGAGGCAGGGAGTGCCGGCCATCAGGACGACGTTACCGATCGGGCTGCCGGACGGCGGGCCACCGCCAGCAGCGACTGGCCGAACGGCGGTGACACCCGCTGCTCGGCCCGGCGGGCGACGGGCACGGCGAACCGATCGAACAGCCGCGTCGACCATCCTTCGGTGGGGCGCCGCCCGAGACGGGTGGCCACGACGTACCAGGCCAGCGCGCCGGGCGCGTTGACGTAGCGGATGTCCACCGCCTCGAGGTCGGCATCGTCGATGGCTTGCGCCAGCGTCGACTTCGTGTAGCGGCGGTAGTGGCCGACAGCGGCGTCGAAGCGGCTGTAGAGCGCGTTGAACGCGGGCGAGTAGATCAGGATGTGGCCACCGGGGCACAGGTCGTCGCCCAAGGACCGCAAGGCACCGACGTCGTCGTCGATGTGCTCGAGCACGTTGACCATCACTGCCGTGTCGAACTCCCGGGCCACGAGCTCGTCGACGTGCAGCACGGTGACCCGGTCCGATCCGTCGTAGCGTTCGCGCAGGACGGCGACGGCCCGCTGGGACAGCTCGGTCGCGGTGACGGGTCCGTAGCGGGCGAGGAGGTTCGTGAACGTGCCGTGGCCGGCGCCGACCTCGAGGATGCGCCCTCGCAGGTACGGCGCCATGAGCGACACGATCCAGTCGGCGTAGTTGGTGGCGGCGTCGAGGTTGTCGAGGGTGCTGGCCAGCTCGGCATCCGACGCGTCCCACGCCTCAGGCGCACGCCGCCGGGCCAGCCGGTCACGACGCCAGATGGCCGGTCGCGACCACCGGAGCCACACCCGGGCCGGTCCTCGCGGCGCGCGCCCGTCGAGCGCCTCGACCCGGCCACCGGCTGCCGCGACCTGCGCTGCGATCTCGTAGCCGACGGCCGGCCAGGCTTCCGTCACGCCGACACCGGCCAGCGCGGAATGCCGCACCGCGAAGGAACCGTCGCCCGCGACAACTGCGTCGGCGCCCGCCTGCACGGCACCGGCCAGCCGGCACGCTCGCGCGTCGTCATCAGCGGCCAGCAGCACCACGACGACATCGGCCTTGGTGGCCGAAGCATCCCGGAAGGCGCGGCGAGGCGACCGATCGGGCCCTGCGCCGGGCAGGATGACATGGATGTCGGAGGGAACGGTCATGGGCGCGGAGGGGGCTGGCGGTCCGTTGGTGAGCGTGTGCGTCCCCGCCTACAAGGCCGAGCGCTTCATCGCCACCACCATCGAGTCGGTGCTCGCCCAGACTACCGATGACTGGGAGCTGGTCCTGGTCGACGACGCCTCCCCCGACGCCACCTACGAGATCGCTGCCCGCTACCGCGGCGATCCCCGGGTGCGGATCGACCGCAACGACGCCAACCTGGGCCCGATCGACAACTGGAACCACGTCGTCGCCCAGGCCCGCGGCCGGTACGTGAAGGTGCTGTGCTCCGACGACGTGTTGTATCCCACGTGCCTGGCCCGCCAAGCCGGCGCGCTCACGGCTCACCCGCGAGCAGGCATGGTGGCGGCCCGGCGCGACATCATCGACGGCGACGGCCGGGTGGTGTTCGGTGATCGCGGTCTGGCGGGATTGTCGGGCGTCGTGCCCGGCCACATCGCGCTGGAGCGGATGGTGGAGATCGGCACCACGCCGTTCGGGGAGCCATCGGTGGTGCTGTTCCGCGCCGAGGCTCTCCGCCAGGCGGGGCCGTTCCGGGCCGACTACGCCACCCTCATCGACGTCGACCGCTACGCCGAAGTGCTGCGCCGGTGGGATTGCGTAGCGCTCGACGAGACGCTGGCGGCGTTCCGCCTCAGCAGCGGCTCGTGGTCGGACCGGTCGCATCGCGTGCAGGGTCGCAACCTGCGCCGGCTGCTCGATGACCTCGCCGCCGATCCCACGCTGGCGCTGTCCCGCTCGGCCCTCCGCCGCGGCCGGGCCTGGTCCTACGTCCGGGCGCCGGCACGTGGTCTCGCCTTCCGGGTCGCGGAATGGCGGGCCCGCGTCCGCTGAGGCGGACGTTGCACCGGTCAGCGCACGACGAACGCGTTCACCAGGTTGAACGCCAGGTCCCGGTAGCCGATCGGGACCTCGGGGGCGTCCGTCGTGAGCAGAACGGTGGACGAGCCGGGCGGCACGGTGATCGGGACGCTGTAGGCGTTGCCGTCGGGCGTCATCGTCAGGTCGTGGTCCACCCCGTCGGGCGTGCGGACCGTCAACCGGTGCTCCCCCGGGCTGTACGCGTTCGCACTGAAGGTGAGCTGACCCTCGTACGGCTGGTCGGTGTCGTTCTCCAGCAGCAACTGGTTGCGCTGCCGGGCGCCGTGCTCGACGTCGACGGCGCCGAAGGCACGGGGGGCGAAGCCGTCGCGGTACTCGACCAGTGGCCGGTGCAGGGTCTCCTGGCCGAGTTGGGCGACGCGCTGGTCCCCGAGAGACGCGATCATCTGCTGGCGATGCGGGCGCAGGTCGTAGAAGACGAGACGTCCGTCCGCGCTCTCCAGCGGGGCCTCGCCGAGGGCGGCGGCGATCTCCTTCTCCACGTTGCGGTCGAGGTAGCCGTGACGGTCGAGCTGGATGCCGTCGAAGCCGGCCGCCGTCAGCGCATCGACCATCTCGGGCACCGGCTGGCGGGTGGTGTACTCCTGCCAGTCCGCCTCGCGGCCGCGCATCCCGGCGAAGCTCCACCGCAGGTCGTTCGTGTGCAGGAAGCCGCGCCAGAGGTCCTGGTCGACGATGCCAGCCGTGTTGCCGCCCTCGGGCCACGGCAGATAGGGCAGGACGTAGACGGCGGCGCCTGCGGGCAGCTGCTGCTCGATGGCGGCGAAGAAGTCGGCGTCGTTGTTCCAGGCCGCTTGGTTCTCCCGGGGATCGGCCACCATGCCCGCACCGATCTGGTCGAAGAGGGCGAGGCCCACCACCGCGACGGCAACGGCGCCGAAGGCGATGTTCGGGAGACGGGGCCACCGGCGCCGGGCCCAACCCAGCGCGCCGTCGAGCAGTGGCGCCAGGGCCACGAGCCCGAGGAACGCCATGAGGATGGCCACCCGGTTCCAGGACCGGATCTGGGCCAGGCCGCCGGTGTAGGCCACCCACGACAGGCCGCCGGCCACCCCGAATGCGCCGAGCACGACGACGAGGATGCCGGCGCCGGCCTGCTGGCGCAGCATGGCGCTCCGCCGCCCGGCGGCCCAGAGGACCAGCGCGCCCAGGGCGACGGCGACCCCCAAGACGGCGGCCAGCCCGAGGTACTGGTACGGCTCGCTCTGCGACCCCGGCCGGGTCAGCAGCTCCGATAGATGGGACAGCGGCGACAGCCGATGCTGGGGCACCGGCGCCAGCAGCTGCACCGGGCGCAGGGCGTAGGTGTCGAGGTCCTCGATGGGGCGCTGCGCCACCTCCGGGTTCACGCCGTGGTCGCGGTGCCACAGCAGCGTCGGGATGGAGTTGATGAGGAGCACCACGGTGGTGCCGGCGATGACGAGCGCCGCCGACACTGCCGGTCGCCACCAGCGCCGGGCGAGGGCGGCGGCGACGCCGGCGACGGCGATGACGAGGGCGCCGAAGACCGTGTAGTAGGTGTCGAACGACGCCAGGACGATGCACGAGACGAGCGCGAAGATCGACAGACGGCTGCGGAGATCGAGCCGATCGCGGATGCGGTCGGCGGCCCGCAGCAGCGGCGTGTCGCCGGCGAGCAGCCGCATGGCCAGCGCCACGGCGAGCGGGACGGCCACGGGAGCACCGATGAACAGCTGACCGGTGGTGCGCAGGAAGTGCGACGGGGCGAACGCGAACACGAGGGCGAGGACGCCGCTCACCAGGCGACCGGCGCCGATCACTCGCAACGCCACGAAGGCGGAGACGGCGACGAGCACGAAGCCGAGGAGGAACAGCAGGTTCACGACGACGGCGGGATCGTGGGTGAACCACGTCAGCGCCTTCATGATCACCCACCAGCCGTTGTCCCCGCCGTAGGGGAAGTCGTAGGTGTTGAGCCCGAACGGCGCCCCCGCCCGCGGGGTCCCGGTGTACCAGCCCGTCTCGGCCACGATCTTGGCGAAGGCCATGAGACCGAGCGAGTCGCCCCGGTACGTCAGCGGGACGTCGAGGGGCCAGGTCCAGATCCGGTAGAGCACGGCGGTGATCAGGGCGGCGGCGCCGGCCACGACGCCCACGTCGAGCAGCGAGCGGCGCCACGCCGGCGGCCGGCGCACCGTGACCGGTTCGCTCGCCTGCTCCGGTGCCTCAGCCTGTGCCACCACCGCCGGCCACGCTAACGGGGCTGCTCACGGTGGCCAGGGACGCCGTGCTCGGCGCCCCGACCCTGGCTATCGTTGGGGATGGCCTCACGGCCGCACCATGGCTGCCACCTCGATCCCTGAACCAGAGCTTCACCTCGTCGCTCCGCGACAGCCGGTGGCGGCCCACCTGCGAGACATCTGGCGGTTCCGGGAGCTGCTGCGCAACCTCGTGCGCAAAGAGCTGAAGGTGAAGTACAAGAACTCGGCCCTGGGCTTCGTCTGGTCGATGCTCAACCCGCTGTTCCTGCTGGCCGTCTACGGCATCGCCTTCGGCATCCTCGGCACCGCCTTCGACTACTTCACCATCTGGCTGCTCATCGGCCTGCTCGTGTGGAACCTCTTCAACGTCGCGCTCATGTCCGGCACCAGCTCGATCACCGGCAACTCGTACCTGGTGAACAAGGTGCGGTTCCCTCGCGAGGTGCTCCCGCTGGCGTCGGTGGGAGCCGCCCTCGTCCACTTCTTCCTCCAGTCCAGCGTGCTCGTCCTCATCCTCGTGCTGTTGCGCTACAACGTGGACTGGGCCTACATGTGGCTCATCCCCATCGCGCTGATCACGTTGCTCGTGTTCGCCGCGTCGCTGGCCATCCTCTTCAGCGCCATGAACGTGTACCTGCGCGACACCGGCCACCTGCTCGAGCTGTGGATGATGGCGTGGTTCTGGCTGAGCCCGATCCTGTACGGCTACATGTTGGTGGCGAACAAGATCGCCGAGCACGGGATCAGCGGCAACATCCTGCTGGCCAACCCGGTCACGCCCGTGGTCATCACGTTCCAGCGGGCGCTCTACGGCCAGGCCAACACCTACATGCCGGTGCTCGACCCGAAGACGAGCCAGCCCGTGATCGATCCCATCACCCACCAGCCCGTCATGCAGATCGACCAGCACCTGCTGCCTGACAACTCCGTGTGGTGGTACTTCCGCAACCTCGGGATCGTGCTGCTGGTGTCCAGCCTGCTGTTCCTCCTCGCGATCAAGATCTTCGACAAGGCCGAAGGCAACTTCGCCGAGGTCATGTGATGACGGCGATCGTCGTCGACAACCTCTCCAAGCACTTCCGCCTCAACACCGACCGCGCCTACTCCGTGAAGGAGCGCGTGCTCAAGCTGGGGCGGACGACGCACGAGAACTTCTGGGCGCTGCGCGACATCAGCCTCACGGTCGAGGAAGGCGAGACGGTCGGCATCCTCGGGCACAACGGCTCCGGCAAGTCGACCCTGTTGAAGTGCATCGCCGGGATCCTCAAGCCGAGCAGCGGCCAGGTCCGCCAGAAGGGCCGCATCGCGTCGTTGCTGGAGCTCGGCGCCGGCTTCCATCCCGATCTCACCGGTCGCGAGAACGTCTACATCAACGCCTCGTTCCTGGGCATCCCCCGCCGGGAGATCGAGAAGCATTTCGACGACATCGTCGGCTTCGCGGAGCTCGAGCACTTCATCGACCACCAGGTGAAGTTCTACTCATCGGGCATGTACGTCCGGCTCGGCTTCGCCGTGGCCATCAACGTCGATCCCGACATCCTCCTCGTGGACGAAGTGCTGGCGGTGGGCGACGAGGTGTTCCAGAAGAAGTGCCTGGACCGCATCGAGCAGATCCAGCAGGAGGGCAAGACGATCCTGTTCGTCACCCACGCCGCCGACCTGGCCCGCAAGATCTGCGACCGGGTGGTGGTGATCGACCACGGCCTGATGGTGGCCAACGGCGTGCCCGGCGAATCGATCCGCATCTTCCGCGAGTACCTGCACGGGCACCTCACCGACGTCGAGCCCGAGATCGGTGACGACGTGGCGTCCCGCCACACCCACGATCCGCGCATCCGCATCACCAGTGTCGCACTCGAACATCCGGGCCAGCCGGATCGCCGCTACCTGTACGCCGGTGAGCCCCTCACCATCAGGGTCGGCGTGCACGCCATCGAGCGGGTCGTCGACCCCGTGCTCGGGTTCGAGGTGCGGGACACCAGCGGCGAAGTCCTCTACGCCACCGACACCGACATGCTGGGCGCGTCCCTACCTCCGCTGGAGGGCCCGGCCGAGATCGCCATCGCCGTCGGTGGCGTGCCCCTCCTCGACGGTGCGTTCCCGATCTCGATCCAGTTGAAGGATCGCCACGATGGACGGCTGCTGGACTTCCGCGAGGGCCAGGACATGTTCGAAGTGGTGAACCCGACCAAGGTCGGCGGCAGCGTGCTCTTCCCGGTGACGATCGAGACCGTCCAGCCGGCCAACCACACGCCGTCTGATCAGCGATGACGAGCGAGGCCGAGCGCGTCCGACTCACCACCTCGTGCCATGACGCCGACGCCATCCCGAAGGTGGCGGACGCCGGGGCGGTCCGAGCCACGGCGGATGGCCCGGTGCAAGTCATGCACAACGGCGTGCTCGTGGTCGAAGGTTGCTACTACGGCGACTGGATGACCGAGATCATCCGCGTCCTCCGCGGGCACCACGAGCCGCAGGAAGAGGTGGTCTTCCACGCGATCGCCGAGCGGTTGGCGGCCGACACCCCAGCACCGGTCATGATCGAGCTCGGCGCGTTCTGGGCGTACTACTCGCTCTGGCTCATGCAGCGCATCCCGGCCACACGGGCCATCCTCGTCGAGCCCGACCCCAACAACCTCGACGCGGGACGGGCCAATCTGGCGCTCAACGGCCGGCAGGCCGAGCTCCTTCAGGCAGCGGTGAGCTCGCAACAGCGGCCGCCCGAGCCATTCCCGTGCGAGAGCGACGGCCAGGTGCGGCCCGTCCCGACCGAGAGCCTGGCCTCGCTGCTCGAGCGCTTCGGGATCTCCCGCCTCGACCTCCTGCTGGTCGACGTCCAAGGGTCCGAGACCGCGCTGTTGGAGGGGGCAGCGAGCTGCTGGCCGACCGCGTCCGCTTCCTGCTGGTTTCCACCCACCATCACCTCATCTCCGGTGATCCGGCGACCCACCAGCGCTGCCTCGCCATCCTGAAGGACTGCGGCGCCCACATCGTGGCCGAGCACACCGTCGCCGAGTCCTACAGCGGCGACGGCATGATCGCGGCCTCGTTCGACCGGCGCGACGCCGATCTGCGCGTACCGATCTCCTACGCACGCGCCGGCGAGAGCCTGTTCGGCGAACCGCTCGACGATCTCGCCGCCGCCGAGCGAGCCCGGCGCGACGAGGCCGAGCGGGCCGAGGCCGCCATCGCCGAGCTGGCCGCCATCAAGGCGACGACCACGTGGCAGCTACGGGGCCGGCTCGTCGGGTCACCCGCCGGCCGTGCCCTCCTTCGCCGAGGAGGGCGCGTCCTCAGGAGGATGCGGTCGGTACCGAGCTGACGGCGCTGACGAGGGCGTCGAGCCGCCGGCGGAACGCATCGGGACCGAAGTCGGTCGCCCGCTGCCCGTGCCGCCGCGCCAAGCGCATGCCGGCGCGGCGCGTCGGCGACGAGGCCCACCGTCGTGTCCCACCAGCTCGTCGAGGCTGGCGAAGTGGGCGCCGTCGACGCCGTCGCGCACGACCTCGGCCGGACCGGCGGCGCCGAACACCACCGGCACGAGCCCGGCCGACATCGCCTCGACCACGCTGATGCCGAAGTGCTCGAACCGGTCAGGGTGGGTGCTCGGGATCCTCGCCCAGGCCACCGGCGTGCCAGTAGATGCTGCCCCGGGCCAGCAGGTCGTTCAGCACCGCACCCGGCGCGCTGAAGTGCACGTGGACCGGCAGCCCGAGCGCCTCCCGCTTCACCGCCATGGCGTAGTCGCGATCCTCGGCGCTGCACCCGCCGACGAGGTGGAGCCACCACCCCGGCGCCCGACCCGACTCGTGCAGGCGCCGGAAGGCCTGCACGAGCTCGAGCTGCTTCTTGCTGTGGCCCCGCCGCGGGTCGAAGAAGCGGCCGATGTTGAGGATCACCGGCTCCTTCGCCCGTCCCGCCGTGTCGATCATCCGCACCGGCGGGTAGAGCACCTCGCTCGGCCGGCCCCAGAGGCGCTCGACCCACCGCGCCGTGAAGCTCGAGTTCGACGGCGATCGTGTCGTAGCTGGCGAGGTGGCCGAGGCGGTCGGGCGGCAGCAGCTTCGTGCGGAGCCGGTCCGGGCGGTGACGAGCGGCGGCGGCCGCCGAGGGTCACCGCTTCGAGGGCCACGCCGTAGCGCCAGACCACGCCCGGGCGCGCCTCGTGACGGTACGTGTCGCTCTGGACCACGATCTGCTGGGGCCACGCGCCGCTGGCGGTGAACGGGAGGTCGATCGCCTGCCCGGCGTCGAGCTCGGCCGGCGCCGATCCTGTCGCGCCCGTCCCACAGCTCGACGTGGGCTGCCTGCTCGGCTCGCACCGTGAGGACGACCGGCGTGCGCCGGCCGGGGCGTAGACGTCGACGACGCCGGCGCCGTCGGTGCGGCGGACCGCCGCCGCGCGTGGTCGGGTTGGTAGAAGCCGCTGCGCAGCACGACCGTGGGCGGGAACCGGCGGCCGAGCCGCCGGCGCACCTCGTCCTTCCGGTGCTGGCGCTCGCCGGCCACCTCACCGGGGAAGTGCACGACGTAGATGCCGTGCCGCGCCCGGTTGACCGCCGTCGACTGGTACGTGCAGTTGACGAGCACGTCGTAGTCGACGGACAGCCCGGACACGTCGCTCTCCTGATCGATGCGCGTGCAGCGGCAGGCCGGCCAGGTCGATGCCGAGCCGTTCGCGCGAACCGGACCGTGTCGATGGCGTCGGGCCCGACCAGCGTGACGTCGTGGTGGTCGGCGAGGGCGGCGGCGATGCCGCCGGCGAACTGCTCGCCGCCCGCCGAGCGTCGACCAGTACTGGTCGTAGACGGCGATCTTCACTTCGTCACCATCCACGCCACGATCTCGGCGTCGCCCACGACGCGACGCCGTTCCAGCGCGCGGCGGTCGGCCACCATGGCCGGCAGGTGCTTCACGAAGCTGCGCATCGACCGGACCTTCTGCGGCGCCACGTTCGGGTCGGGGCCGCTGCCCGCGGACGACGGGCCGCACGAACTCGGCCATCACGGCACGGGCGGTCGACCGCGCTTCGATCAGGGCGGCGCGCACCGCCATCCGCGCCGGTGCGTCCTTGGCCAGCATCAGCAGCCGGTTGCGCTCCACGAAGTAGCGGAACAGGTCCGAGCCCTCGCCGCTCGTCGCCGCGTGCTCGTGGCGCACGACCGACGCCGGCACGTACCGGTAGCGCCAGCCCAGCAGCCGCCCGCGCCAGGACAGGTCGGTGTCCTCGTAGTAGAGGAAGAAGCGCTCGTCGAAGAGGCCGACCTGCTGCAGGTACGACGGGCCGCAGCAGCACGCTGCCGCCGCACCAGGCGAAGACCTCGACGGGCTCGTCGTACTGGCCCTCGTCGCGCTCGAGGTAGCCGCGGTCGCCGCCGAAGCCACCGGCGTAGAGGTTCGAGCCCGACGTTGTTGACGACGTCGTGCGGCGCCGGCGGGAGATCGCAGCTCGATCCAGCTCGGCTCGGTGTCGACGGTGACGTGGCGCGTCTCGCCCCCGGTCGCCAGCGTGACGGTGCGCGCCGAGTCGGCCGACAGCCGCACCGCCATCGCGCTTCGGCCGCTCGGCGCTCGGCCGAGCGCCACCCGCACCTCGGCGCGCGCCGTGGTCCACCGGGAGCCCGGCTCACCGGGCGACGGCGGCTCGGCGCCCCAGAAGCCCTCGTCGAACTTGGCGTCGCTCCACGACCGCCTGGCCGTCGACCTCGAGCCCGCTCAGACGCACGCCCCGGCGATGCGAGGCGACGGTGTCGATGCGCACACCCCAGTACCGGTCGGCGAAGAGGATCTTGGACGACGCCGCGCCGAGGCCCGGGTCGCCGTCGAGGGCGTCGACCAGCGGCAGCAACCAGCCCGGCTCGGGCAACGGCGTCGTTGTTGACGAGCGCGACGTAGTCGTACTCGCCCGCTGCGGGATCGCCGATGCCGAGGTTGCAGCCGCCGGCGAACCCGAGGTTGGCCAGCGGCTCGCGCACCACGACCTCGGGGTACTCGTCGCGCACCCGGTCGACGATGCCGTCGACCGAGCCGTTGTCGACGAGCACGACCTCGAGATGGTCGTGCGGGTAGTCGAGCCGGCGGAGCGCATCGAGGCAGCGCAGGGTCATCTCGCCGCCGTCGTAGTTGAGGACGACGACCCTCACGCGGGCAGTCATGGCCGCAACCCCGTACGGCACCGACCAGTCGTCGCGCCCTTGCAGCAGGTTCGGGTTGTGGTACGGGTCGTGGTCGAGCTGCGTCGGCCCACCGCTCGCGGATGCGGGCATGATCGCTCGCCGGTCACCACGTTCCGGCGCGACTTCGACTCGAAGTGGTAGAGCGCGGCGTGCGGCGTGTACAGGATGCGGTAGCCGGCGCGGCGCACCTTCAGGCAGAAGTCGACGTCGTTGTAGTTCAGCGGGAAGGTGGCGCTGAACCCGCCGACCTCGTCGTACACGCCGGCCCGCACGAGGGCGCACGCCGCCGTCACCCCGGACACCTCGCGGTCGACGAGGAGCAGGCCATGGGGACCGGGCTCGTCGGCGCCGCGGCCGAGGAAGGCGTGCATCGGCTCGCCGCTGTAGACGTGGCCGGCGTGCTGCAGCGTGCCGTCGGCGTAGAGCAGCTTGCATCCCACGACGCCGACGTCGCGTGCTCTCGGCGAGGCCGAGCATGGTCTCGAGGAAGTCGGCCGTGATCAGCTCGACGTCGTCGTTCAGGAGCAGGAGGTGTTCACCACCGGCCCGAGCGAGCGCCGAGGTTGAGGGCGGCGGCGAAGTTGAACGGCGGCGTCGTAGCGCACGACCCGCAGACGGTCGCCGCACAGGTCGCCCAGGGCCGCGAGCGATGCGCCGGCGGCGTCGTCGTGTCGGCCACGATGATCCACTCGTCCACCGGCCACGTCGAGTGCAGCACGATGCTCCGCACCGCCTCCACGACGAAGGTGCGTTGAGCACCCCAGACCCGGCCAGCGGCGCCCGCCGTCGGGATGACGACGCTCACCGACGGGCGGTGCCGCAGCCGCCGGCGGAGCCGGTGGTAGCCCGGTACGGGGCAGCATCTCGACGGTCGCGTCGATGCCGACCCGCTCGCAGTGCGCCTGGACGGCGCGCTGTCCCGCTTCGAAGGCGTACGGCTTCGCATCCGGGTTGGCGGCGGCCGATCCCGCGCCCATCCGCCAGTGGTAGCCGACGATCGGCAGGTGGTGCACCCGCCGGGCCTGTTCGGTCGACTCGCAGGACGAGGTCGTAGTCCTGGCTGCCCTCGTACTCCGGGCGGAAACCGCCGACGGCCACGGCGAGCTCCCGCCGAAGGACTGACAGGTGGTTGACGTACATGTGCGAGCGGAACCGCTCCGGGGACCAGTCGGGCTTGAGGACGGGAAGGAACGTGCCGCCGGTCGACGTGAGGTGGTCCTCGTCGGTGTAGAGGTAGTCGATGGTCGGGTCGGCATCGAGCGCGTCCACCACCGCAGTCGAGGATGCCGGCGGCGAGGCGGTCGTCGTGATCGAGGAAGGCGACAAACTCGCCCGTGGCCAACGCCAGCGCGTCGTTCGAGGCGGCCACGATGCCCCCGTTCACCGGCCGACGCCGCACCCGGACGCGATCGTCAGCGGCGGCGTCGCGCGTCCAGCACCCGGGCCACTGCCGCCGACGGTGAGGCGTCATCGACGAGCACGTGCTCCCAGTCGAGGAAGGACTGATCCTGGACCGAGGCGAGACAGTCTTCCAGGACCGCGGTCGGCGGGTCGTAGACCGGCGTGATGATCGAGAGTCGCGGGCTCATCTCGGGCGACGGCGGCGGACCGCTTGCACGGGACGCATCACCGCCGTCCCGATCCGCCACGTCGGCGACCGCAGCATGGCGTCACGATGGGCCTCCACCTGCTCCAGCTCGACGATGCGGGCCCGAAGCTCGTCGACCTCGTGCATCAGTGCCTCGAGATGGCGCTGACGGTCATCCAACTGCGACTTGAGGGCGCGAACACTGCCCCGGAGCTGCCCGGCGGCGGCCTCGGCGCCGATCGCGGCGTCACGAGCGGCCCAGAGCTCGATCCGGAGCCCGGCGACCTCGTCGGACGCGGGGCGGGCGGCCTGGTTGTCGGTCGTCACCGCCCTAGTTTGGCCTGCTCGGCCTTCAGGTCGTGCTCCACCATGCGGGTCACCAAGGCCGGGAAGTCGACCTGGGGCTTCCACCCGAGCCGCTCTCGGGCCTTGGTGGCGTCGCCGACGAGGAGATCGACCTCGGCGGGCCGAAGGAAGCGCTCGTCGGTGCTCACGTAGCGCTTCCAGTCGTCGAGCCCTGCGGCCGCGAAGGCGCGCTCCACGAACTCCCGGACGCTGTGCGTCTCGCCGGTCGCCACGACGTAGTCCTCGGGCTGATCCTGCTGCAGCATCGCCCACATCGCCTTGACGTAGTCGCCCGGCGTAGCCCCAGTCGCGCTTCGGCTCGAGGTCGCCCATGACGAGGTCGTTCTGCACGCCGAGCTTGATCCGGGCGACGGCGCTCGTGACCTTGCGCGTGACGAACTCGATCCCCCGCCGCTCCGACTCGTGGTTGAACAGGATGCCCGCAGCAGGCGTACATGCCGTACGCCTCGCGGTAGTTCACCGTGATCTGATGGCCGTAGACCTTGGCCACGCCGTACGGCGAGCGGGGATGGAACGGCGTCAGCTCGGTCTGCGGTGTCTCGCGCACCTTGCCGAACATCTCCGAAGACGACGCCTGGTAGAAGCGCATCGGGTTGTTCTGGCTGCCGCCGACCATGCGGATCGCCTCCAGCATGCGCAGCACCCCCAACCCCGTGATGTTGGCCGTGAGCTCCGCCTGCTTGAACGACATGGCCACGAAGGAGATGGCTCCGAGGTTGTAGACCTCGTCCGGCTGCGTGTACTCGAGCGCCGCCACGAGCGAAGGAGATCCTGAAGGTCGCCTGGCACCAGCTCCACGAAGGGCAGCTCGGCCTGCACCGCATCACCCTTCGGGTTGTTCTGGCCCTTGATCAGACCGAAGATCTGGTACCCCTTGGCGTGGAGGAACTCGGCCAGGAACTGACCGTCCTGGCCGGTGATGCCGGTGATGAGTGCGCGGGGCATGCAGTGGATCCTTGCCGACGACGAAAGCACGCATGCTAGACGTAGGGCTCCCACACCCGAGGGCGGCGCGGCCTGTCTGGTAGAAAGCCCTGAGGTGTGCACGCAGTCGGACGCTCCTGCCCGATGAGCTCGTTGTCGGTCCTGACCGTCGCCTCGCGTCGCCAGCTTCCCCAGGTGCACGTGCTCGTCGCCAGCATGCGGGCCGCCGGCGTGGACGCACCCGTGTGCGCCGTCGTCGTCGACGCTCCCACGCTGGCGCCCGTCCCTGACGCGACGGCGGGGCTGTCCCTCGTGCCACCGGCGATGGTCGAGCCGTCCGTCCTGCACCAGCTCCGCCTGTTGTGCCGGTCGGGGCCCGAGTTGGCTCGCGCCCTCACCCCGTGGGTCGCCCTCGGGCTGGTGGCCGACACCGGCCGGTCCTTCGTCGTGGTGAGCCCGGCGACGTGGGTGGGCGCGGCGCTGGACCCGCTGCTGGAAGCGGGCGAGCACCCGGTGGCCCTCGTCGCCGGCCACACCCGACCGCACCCCGGCGCCACGTGGGGCCGTGGCTTCCAGCACTCCTGCCTCGCCGTCCGGCCGGGTGCGGAAGACCTCCTGCGCTGGTGGGCCGAGCGCGAGATCGACCGGGCGCTCGGGCTCTTCGGGGACTGGGGGCTCGAGGAAGCGGCCGGCGCCATCCCCCACGACGTGATCCGAGCTCCGGGTGTCGGTGTCGACGCCTGGAACGCCGCCGAGCGCGACGTGGACAGCGACGGCGATCACTTCACGGTGGCCGGCGGGCGGCCGCTGCGGACGTTCCACTTCGACGACTTCGACCCCCTCCAACCCCACCTCCCGGTTGCGGCCGTCGGCCGGCGCCTACCCGTGCTCCTGAGCGAGCACCCGGCGCTGCGCCGTCTCCACCGGTTCTACGCTTCGGTCGTCCTCGACGCCGGTCACGCCAACGCACTCCAGCAGCCCTATGCATGGGACGTCCTGCCGGGCGGACTCCCGCTCGACGCGCCGGCCCGCCACGCGTTCGCCACCGCGCTGCGGGCCCAACGCCAGGGCCTCGGCCCGCTGCCACCCGACCCCTATGCGCCAGGGGGCCTCGGCCCGTTCGTCGAGTTCCTCAACGAGCCGGCGCCCGACATCGCCCGCATCTACTCCCGTTACGTCTGGGCCCTCTACGAGACGTGGCCGTTGCTACCGAACGTGTTTCCAGACGTGACGGCGAGCGATCGCCGACACTTCGTGTGGTGGCTGAACCGGCATGCCCGCACCGACGGTCCGATCTCATCATTGATCGATCTCCCCGCGCTCCCAATCGCATCCTGGAGCCGCCGCGCCGAGGGTCGCGGCGTCAACGTCGCCGGCTACCTCCGGGCAGACTCCGGGCTGGCCGTGTCCGCCCGGCGCACGATCGAGGCGCTCGATGCCGCCAGTGTTGCCGTTCGGCCCGTCACCTACGGCCGCACGATGAGTCGCCAGGAGGCGGGCGCGCCCCAGAACGACGAGCCGCTGTTCGGCGTCAACCTCGTGTGCGTCACCGCCGAGCAGTTCCCATTCTTCCACGCCGACATGGGCGAGGAGTTTTTCACCGGCCGCTACACCATCGGCTACTGGTACTGGGAACTCGAGGTGTTCCCCGAGGATCAGCTCGATGCTCTCGATCTCGTCGACGAGGTGTGGGTTGCTACCGATCACGTGCGCCACGCCATCACCCCCCACACCACCAAACCGGTCCGCCACATGCCCATCCCGCTGCTCGAGCCGGATCCATCCGATCGAACGCGCGCGTCGTTCGGACTGACCAACGGCTACACATTCCTCTTCGCCTTCGACTTCGACAGCGTCATGGCGCGGAAGTACCCGCTCGGCGTCGTGGCCGCCTTCACCGCTGCGTTCCCAGAGCCGGGCGACAGCCGCCTAGCGCTGAAGAGCGTCAACGCCGACCGCTGGCCCGCCGAGGCCGAGCTCATCCGCGCCGCGGTGTCCGATCGCCCCGACGTCGTGCTGATGGACGGCTACCTCAGCCAGGCCGACCAAGCTGCCCTCGTGGCCGTCACCGACTGCTACGTCTCGCTCCACCGGGCCGAGGGGCTGGGCCTCACGCTCGCCGACGCCATGGCGCTCGGCAAGCCCGTCATCGCCACCCGCTACTCGGGCAACCTCGACTTCATGGACGACGAGAACAGCCTGCTCGTGCCGTTCACGTACACATCGGTGCCCGAGGGCACACCGGCCTACCCGGCCGGTGCCCCATGGGCGGAGCCGGATCTGACCTTTGCTGCTGGGTGCATGCGGGAGCTGGCATCTGACCCGGAGTGGGGAAGACGAATGGGAGAGCGAGCCCGGCGGGACATCCTGGCCCGATGGACGCCGACCGCGGCTCGGCGCTCAGATGCGAGAACGTCTCGAGGAGGTGTGGGCCCATGGTGAGCTACCCCGGCCATCGACGCGTCACCGCACTTCGAGCGCGCATGGAGCAGGCCCGTCGCGACGCCGACCAGGCCGTCACACAGGTGGCCGAGCTGCGTCGCGAGGTCGAGGGCCTGCGGGCCGAGATCAAGCGCCTATCGATCGACATCGGTGAACAACTCACCGCGCAGTCGCACGCCATCGAACAGTTGCAGCAACGGCCGTCAGACCACGCTCAGAGCTGATCGTCGCCGACCCGTCGAGCCACGAAGATCGCCCCCCATGGCGTCTCGGTGCAGATCGCCCGCTCCAGTTGCCAGCCGAAGCGGGCCAATGTCTCGACGAAATACGTCTCGGTAAAGCCGAGCTCGAACCAGCCGTTCTTGCGGATCGCCCACAGCGACTCACCGTCGAGGCGCAGACCCCATGGCACCGGAAACGCGTCAGTGATGGGCTCGGCGGCGAACAGCACCCGCCCGCCGGGCACCACGACGCGATCGAGGCCCTCGAGCAGCGCGAGATGATCGGCGCAGTGATGGAAGCATTCGAAGAACAAGACCGCGTCGTAGTGCTCGTCGAGCTCATGGATCATCGAGAAGTCGCCGACGATGGCGTCAATGTCGGCGTGCACCAGCTTGGCGCGGGTGGCGATGAGCTCCACGAAGCTCGGTTCGATGTCAATGGCGGTCACACGGTGGCCCATCTGGGCGAGCGCCACGGTGGTGTTGCCCCAGCCCGGCCCGAACTCCAACACCCGGCTCGCCGGCGGGAGGTCGAGCGTGCGGATGACGTGGCCGATGGCGATGAGGTGGTTCCCGACGGTCTGGGCGCTGTGCGTCGTGTAGGGGAACGGCGAGTCAGCGGCGGCCTGGACGTCGAACGGAGTGACTTCGTTAGCCGGCGCATAAGGCCGCCCGTGGAGCCACTCGTACAGCTCGAACACCTGGCGCCGGTACTCGTCCGAGTAGGGATCGGCCGGGAGCTGCAGGTCGAGCTCCATCCGGAAGCGAGTGAAGCCCCGCCGTAGCTCGTCGTCGGAGACGGCAGCGGCCTCGTCCAGCACGACGAGCATCTCGTCGAGCTCCTCGAGCGTCCGCACCACCCGCACGTCGTCGTCCGGCGGTGCTGGCTCGACGGGGGAAGCCGCCGGGGCGACCATTGGGCCGCTGCGACGGAGGAGCGAGATCAGCTGTTCCTTGCGCTCCGCGACGAGCGCCCAACGGCGAACCCGCTCAGGCAGATGTGCCCACGACCAGCGGGCGGCGGTCTCCAACGAAGGCACCTTCCGACGGTAGCGGAGGTGTCGGGCGCTAGGACCGCCATGGAATCAGTACCAACGATGGAGCCAGAAGCCGGCGCCGACCGTGCGGAACCCCGCCGCCTGATAGAGCCGCAACGCCGGCACGTTCGACAGCTGGGTCGTCACGCTGACCGATTTGGCCCTCTTCGCCGCGAGCCAAGACAGGGCCGAGGTGAGCGCTGTGGCGCCAACTCCACGGCCACGAGCCGTGTCCAGCACGGCCACCAGTGGGAGCGACGCGGTGCCCCCCGGTTCCCGTCGCAAAGTGACAAAGCCCTCAACGAGGCGCCCTCGGCGCGAGACCGCGATCGCATCGGACAGCTGGCCGTTGGCGCTGTTGCGGAGCCAGGTCTCGTAGAACTCTCCACACCGATCATCGTCGAGGTGTGGGTCGGCGAAGAAGCGCGATGACCCCCTGAAGGCCGACCGGGCGATGCGCGCCATATCGTCGGTGTCGTCCGATGTCGCCAGATCGACTGTCGCCGATGCGTCGGCATCGTCGAGGGGGCGGGCCAACGTGTACCGCACGTCAACGATCTCGTGACCGCATCGCACGGCATCGTTCAATAGCTCGAAGTTCGAGGACTCGACCAGCGTGCTCGACCATCGAACACTTCCAGCCACGCACTGCGCATCGGCTGCTCTGAGCTCATCCGGTGTTCGTGCAGTGATTCGGGCAGCGCTGACGCCCCAGAAACTGGTGTCCCATGGCAGCGGCTCGACGAGTCCGTCGTCCGTCATGTGCCGAACTGCAGTACGGCTTCCACTACTCGCTCCAGCTCCTCTGGCCGCAAGCCCGCGTACAGCGGGAGTCGAACGAGGCGATCCGAGACATAGTCCGTCACCGGGAGCTGCTCGGAACTGAACAACCTCCCCATTGGTGCCGAGTGGAGTGGGACGTAATGGAACACCGTTTGGATTCCCCTCACCCCCATATGCTCGATGAATCGCTGCCGGATGCCGAGGCTTGGCGCAATCATCCAGAACATATGGGCCGGGTGTTGGACATGGGCTGGAGGATCCGGCAAGCCGAAATCGCTCTGCCGTGCCCAGTCGATCAATCGGGCTGCGTACACGTTCCACACATCCATGCGCTGACATTGAATGTCTTCGAAGTTCTCGAGCTGCGCAGTGAGAAAGGCCGCCAATAAGTCCGACGGTAGATAGCTCGACCCGGCCCCCACCCAGGTGTACTTGTCGATCTGGCCGCGGAAGAACTTGCTTCGGTTGGTACCCTTCTCTCGGATCACCTCCGCCTGCTCGACGTAGGCCTTGTCATTGATGACGAGCGCGCCGCCTTCTCCGCACTGGATGTTCTTCGTCTCGTGGAACGACAACGTGGACAGGGAGCCGAAAGATCCGAGAGGACGGCCGTAGTACCGCGCCCCAAGGCCGTGCGCGTTGTCCTCGATCACGGCCAGGCCGTGTCGTCGCGCGATCGCGAGGATGTCGTCCATCTCACACCCGACACCGGCGTAGTGAACCACGACGATCGCCTTGGTGCGCGACGTGACCTTCTGCTCGATGAGCTTCTCGTCGATGTTGTGGGTGTCCATGCGAATGTCGACGAAGACCGGGCGAGCACCTCGCAGAACGAAGGCATTCGCGGTCGATACGAATGTGAACGACGGCATGATGACCTCGTCGCCCGGCTCGAGCCCGAGCAACATCGCGGTCATCTCCAGCGCGTGCGTGCACGATGTCGTGAGCAGCACGTTGGGCACGCCCAAGATCGCAGCAAGGAGCTGCGACGCCCGATTCGTGTAGTGGCCGTCGCCAGAGAGGTGTCCGCGACGGACCGCGTCCATCATCAGTGCCGTCTCTTTGCCCGTGGTGTACGGACGATTGAAGGGGATCGCGTTCATCCCGCTTCCTCGATGCGCTCGAGATTCGCCACCTCCGCCGAGACTTGACTCGGACGCAGGATCTCGCGGACCACGTACGGCGGCCGCTGCATCGAGCGGAAGTGCATCCGGCCAAGGTACTCCCCGATGACGCCGAGTCCGAACAACTGCGCACCGGCCAGGATCGAGACGAGGGACGCCAAAAACGCAAACCCTGGGACTGTGGTCTTTGAAACGAAGTAGCGGCCGAGCACGAACGCAAGTGTGAACGCGCCCAAGAGCGCCATGGCGAAGCCCAGCCACGACACCAATCGGAGCGGTTTGCTGCTGTACCCAGTCACCATGTTGATGGTGTGTCGCATCAACTTCCGGAACGTGTAGCTGGACGATCCCTGCTCTCTCTGGTCCATCGGCGTGAGGGCGGTTGTATATCGGGTGGTGACCCACGACAGCAGTACATCGATCGAGACGTACGGGTCCGTGACGGTCGGAAAATCCATCCCGCAGGTAGGTTCGAAATGCACGAAACGCTCCCGAGTCGCGTGCCATTCGCCCGCCGATCGACAGCCCCATCGCGGTCTTGGCGATCCGGCTCGAAAGGTTTCGCCAGCCACCATGCTCCTCGGCATCTGTCTGCCCGTAGACGAGGTCGACGCCGGGGGTCAACGCCGCGAGCAGCATCGGAATGGTCTCGGGGCGGTGCTGGAGATCGTCATCCATCGTGACCACGACGTCGTTCGTCGCCAGCCGGATGCCGGCGAGGAGTGCGTTGTGCTGGCCGAAGTTCCGGAACAAATCCACGCCGACCACGTGCGGGTTCTTCATCGCGAGCTGTTCGACGACGTGCCAACTGTCGTCAGGGCTCCCGTCGACCACCAGGATGATCTCCCAGTTCGTGTCCTTGAGCGCTTCGCACGTCCGCTC
This sequence comes from uncultured Acidimicrobiales bacterium, assembly GCA_963728985.1. Lineage (GTDB taxonomy): Bacteria > Actinomycetota > Acidimicrobiia > Acidimicrobiales > Ilumatobacteraceae > DASXAI01. Next base: position 382,973 of record CAVSME010000001.1, read on the forward strand.
TGTCAGCTCGACGATCGTGTCCGCGCCGCGGTACACCGGCACCACGACGGAGACGCCTCGGGCCAAGCGACGCCGTTCACCGGCACCGAAGTCCTCAGTCAAGCCGGATCCCGACTACTTCGCGGTTGCAACCTCGTCGTGGACGGAGGCCCAACGAACTCAGCCCCGAACTCCCTCACCGGACCCGTATGAGAAGTTGTCTCACCCACGGCACGATAGCTCCGGACGACGACCAGGGCTGGCGAGCCTGCTCAGCGGCCCTGGCGGCGAGTTCGTCGACCAGGAGAGGTCGGTATGCTCCCTCCGATGCTTCGGGAACGGATCCTCGACACGACGCGGGGATATGGCGCCTTCCGCCGACTGATCAAGGCCGACCGAAGCATGCGGCTCATCGTCGATGAGTACGTTCGCCCAACTGCTACGTCCAGCGTCCTCGACATCGGCTGCGGCAACGCAGACCTGGCTCGGATGCTGCCCGCTGGCACGTCATACCTGGGTCTCGACAACAACCCGAGGTACATACGGGACACGGCGGCGCGGGGTCTCAACGTCATCGAGGCGAGCGTCAGCGACCTGCTGGGCATCGGGTACGGGCCCTTCGACGTTGTCGTCGCCGTCGGTCTCCTTCATCATCTCGACGACGCAACGGCAGAGGAATTGGGTACGCGATGTGAACGAGGTACTCGTGCCCGCTGGCAGATTGGTGACTGTCGATCCGGTCTTGCATGAAGGGCAGTCGCTCATCTCACGAACGATCATGAGGTTCGACCGTGGTCGACACATCCGGGACGAGGACGGCTATTCGCAACTGATGAAGACGCAGTTCACCGACGCCGACGTTCGGGTGCGGTACGACTTCCTGCCGTTTCCCGTACGCGCACTGCATCATGACGACGGCGTAGGTCGCTCCACTAGGGACAGAGAGCTTCGAACAACCACACGTCGAGCCGCCCATCGCTGGTCTCGTCGCAGCTCGCCGGACGGTACTCATTGACCTCGAAATAAAGCTCGGCACTGCCAACCGTCAGGGTGTGCTCCGACGAGCCGACCTGCAGGTCCGACAGGAAGTCGAGGGCGGCGCGACCTTGCTCCACGAACTCGGGGCGTGAGCCCATGATGACCAGGTACCTCGGCGTCCGCTGCCGAAGCTGCGCCCGTTGGTGGTCGTCGAGTGCCGGCAGTCCCGGCCCGTTGGCCTGCACGGTGCTGTAGCGCCACAGATAGGTCGACTCCACGAGATCGGACAGCTCGTCACCGTCCGGGTACCAGAAGACGAGGCTGCCCGGTGAGGAGTGCCACTGCGGCATGGTCTCAGTGAACTCGATCGCCAGGTCGTAGACATCCAAGAGGTCGTGTCGCGATTGAAGATGGCCCGGTCGAAGTACGGCTCGCGCCGGAACGGCTGGCCGGTGGCCAGCGGCACATCGCTCGGCGCGCCGTAGGTGAAGGCGACCGGCACGACGCCGACGAGGAGGGCAGCGACCACGAGGAACCACCGCTGCCGGCGTCCGGCCATCACCAGGGCGGTGAACAGCACGGCGGAGACGAGAACGCCCGGCACGACCCAGACGGAGACGGATCGAACAGCCACTCCCACACGAGCGGGGCGGCGAAGACCACGACGCCGGCAGCACCGAGCGCGATGCCCCGCCTGGGTAGCTGCTCAACAAGCGCGGCGGCGACCATCGTTAGGACGACGACCGTGAGACCGAGGAGGTACGACGTGTAGTAGTACGTCTCGACGCGCGAACCCTTGCCAGAGGAACTCGTGTGCGACGTAGACGGCGAACGCGGCGGTCAGCATTGCCGCCGCCGCTGCCTCATGGACCCGCAGCACCCGGCGGAAGCCGAGACGCAAGGCCAGGAGCGCGACCACGGCCATCCCCGGGAGGTAGAGGTAGGGGCGGAACCTCAGCCATCCGTACGTCGGCGCCCGGTCCGGCGCGTCCACCTGGGAGAGCCCCCGCGCCGCGTCGATGCTCGGCGTGAGGATGTCGCCGTTGCCGAACCGGATCCAGTAATAGAGGGCTGCCGCCGCCGTGGCGAGGGCGAGGCCGACGATGACGGCCACGGCATCAGCCACCACTGGCCGGCGGTAGATCAACTGCACAACCGCCCAGGCCGCCAACGCCGCGAAGATGGGGGCAGCAAGGAAGGCGTTCGAGTGGATCGTCAATGCGAGTAGAGCGCCGGATGCGACGCAGCAGAGGAGCCGAGTGCGCCGGGAAGCCGGGAGCAGCAGTAGCAGCGCCACGGCCGCGGTGAGGTACGGCACCCCCGTCGTATCGGAGTAGACGGTCATCACGGCCCGGTACAGGATGGGGCTCGTGAGGAAGAGCGCGACGGAGAAGACGGCTGCACCCCGACCGCTCAGCCGGCGGAACAGGATGTAGAGCGCGCCAGCCGCGCCGGCCGTCAGCAGCCACCGCAACGCGAAGTAGCCGACCCGAGTCCCCAACAGGTCCTGCAGCATCTCGCCCGGCAGGATGAGACCGAAGCGGACGGCGAAGTACGGATAGCCGTACCGGTCCACGAGGTCACGGAAGTTCGAGATGTATCCCGTGTAAATGAAGGGATCGACGCCGTTCTGGTGGTAGAACGCCTCGACGCCGTAGACAAGGAACACGGCGACCGGCGCGAGGAGCAGACCGGTGGCCTCGAGCCACGGGCGCCGGGCGACGAGCGCGTCGGCGACATTGCTCCGCGTCAAGGAATTCAGCATCCCCGGGTCGGCAGCGTCGCCGGTTCGCCGGTGAGATGGTTCCAGACGAGCACGGCGTAGTCGTCCCACGTGCCGAGATCACGAGCGGAGGCTTCGTCCTCGAGGGAGGCGAGGGTCTCGTCGTCGGTGAGGAGACGGCGCATGGCGCCGACCACGGCCTCGACGTTTCTCGGGTCGACGGTGATCGCTCCCCCTCCAGGCGGGCGCGAGCTCCACCATGCTGCCGAAGTCCGAGGTGATGACCGGCGTGCCGCAGACGAGCGACTCGGCGATGGGGAGGCCATAGCCCTCGACCAGCGACGGGAACACGCTGAACCGGGCGAGATGGTACGACGCCCAGAGGCGCTGTTCACTGGCCCGCTTCCAAACCGTCAGCGGATAGCGCGCCGCTCGGAGCAGCTCCACCTGTTCGTCGAACTCCTCGCCGCGCCAGCCGCTGCCGCCGATCATGAGGAGGTGGAATTGCACGCCCTCCCGCCACAGTCGGTGGGCGGCCTCCAGAAGGACCAGGTGGTTCTTCCGCGGCTCGTGGCTGCCGACGGCAAGCACCAATGGGAGCGACCCGAGCCCCAGCTCGGCGCGCACCTGCTCGATGTCGGTGTCGATCCGCGGTGGAGTCTCCGTGGGAAGCGGGTGGGCCGCCACCTCGGGACCGGGAACGCCCTGCGACCCAAGCATGTCGTTGAACGCACGGAAATCGCTGGCAGTCGCCACGCTGATGGCCGACAGCCGGTCGGCGTACTTCACGACTGACAGGTAGTTGGCGAAGTTGGCCGACATGCTGTCGGTGACCGTCTCGGTTGCTGTCATCGGGATGAAGTCGAACCCGATGAGGGCCAGGCTGCGCAACACTCCCGAGATGGCCAGCGCTCGATAGGCATCGCACCGCATCGGGTCGGCGACGAGCTCCGGAAGCAGCATCCGGCACCGCCAGGGGACGACGACTGCATCCGAAACCTCGAGCGGCACGCGCCGGATGCCCTCGGCACCAGACGTGTGCAGGTGGTCGCGCCACCGCATCAGGCGTTGCGTCTCGCTCGGTGCCAGCGCCTTGGTGAAGCCGCGCTCGAGGTCGAAGGTGAGCAGCGTCAGATCGTGATCATTGACCCATCGCCCTACCGTTTCCCGCACCACTCGCTGGATGCCGGTATGGAGATCGTGGGCGACAGTATGAGAGACGTCGAGCACGACCTGATCCCTGACGATGTGCAGCAGCCGGTCGGCTCGGTCGCCCCTCGCGAGCGACGCCTCGAACCGTCGGGCCATCTCCGCCGTCAAGCCCGACGGACCGTCCGTCCGCAACAGCCGCGCCCCACGCTGCAGCTCGAGCTCCGTCGGGTACGCAGCGTTCGCCGCCGTGAGCGCGAGCCATGACTTCACGGTGGCGGGCTCGTCCGACCGCTCGAGAGCGTCCTCGAATCGCGCCAGGGCCTCACCCAGCTCCGGCACGGCGCCCTCGTCGCCCAGCAAGAGGAGAGCCGTGGACTGGTTGATCCGCCGGGCCAGGGTGTCGCTGGAGTGCTCACCCGGCCACACCGGGCCCGCCGGCACGGGCGCCGGGCGCGGGATCGCAGTCGCCGACGCTCCAGGGTCGCTGGTGCGGCTGGCCAGCTGCGCTCGGCGCACGGCGCGCAGCGGCCGAGTGACCCGCCACGAGATCGTCGTCTGCATTGCGCCCAGGTTCGCCTGCAAGTCACCGAGCTCGTGAAGGTGAGCCTGGTGCTGGGCACTGATTACCCCGATGTGCTGATGCAGCCGCGCCACCTCCTCGACCTTCGCCATCAGCTGAGTGCGCCAGGACACGGCGTCACGCCGTGTCGCGGCGACCAGGCGCTCGACCGCCCGCAGGTGGTCCCTGGCGGCGGCCGTCTCCGCCCGTGCGTCAGCCAGCGCTGCGTGTAGTCGCGCCTCCTCCGCCCGCAGCGCCGCCGCCTCGGACAGCAGTGTGGCGTGGGCGTGGTCCGCTGATCGCCGTGCGGCGTCTGCCTCGAGCGCGCCCTGCCCGAGACGCTCGAGCTCTCGCGCTACGTCGGCGCGCTTGTACGGCATGTCGAACACGCAGGCCGGGTACGAAAGTGCCGCTCGGAGCTCTGGGTGCTCGTCGGCGAGGTAGAAGCGGTTCAACCCGTCGAACAGGCAGAAGGAGTAGTCGGCCGCCAGCACGGCTGGTTCCCACGTCTCGTGCGAGGCGACGGTGCTCTGCGGGGCAGTCGCCTCCACCACGAGCACCCACGGGCGCCAGCGCCTCAGGTCCAACCCTGCGAGCGCATCCTTCTCGGCACCTTCGACGTCGATCTTGCAGAAGTGGATCGCCGCCTCGTCCAGCCCGGACTCGCCGAGGACGTCGTCGAGGGTTCGCATCTCGACTTCGACCTCGACGACCTCGAGGCCCTCCGCGGCTGCGACACCGGCCACGTCAACGAGCACCGACGATCGACCGGTGTCCTCCGACGCATAGAGCGTGACGCTGCCGGTACACGGGCCGGCGGCGACCGCGAAGGTCCTGTCCCGAGGACGCTGTTCGGCCAACGCCGCGGCGAGCACCGGAACGGGCTCAAGGTTCACCCCCCGCCAGCCGCGATCGTAGAACGCCCGGGTCACAGAGTCCGCGGTCGGGTCGGCCGCCCCCACGTCGACGTACGTTCCCTTCGAGACGTGCCGCAGAGCCCGCCAGAGCACGACGTCCTCGGCATTCTGGGCGTACGAGATGAAGTCGGCGTCAGTCATCGAGGCAAGTGCGGGCTTCGGGCGGGCGACACGACAGACTAGCGGGCCGCATCTTCAGAGAACGGCCGTGAGGACGCCGAGCCCGCCGGCGACGAAGTACGCGATCTCCGAAGAGGGCGAACACCCACTAGGAACAAGGCTGCCGGAATCCCGGGGTCGATTTCCTGGTCCAGCCGAGCCCGGATGTTCAACCGGTTCCGCCTCCAGGCCCAACGGTGAAGCTGGTCGACACCTTCGGACCGAAGAACGCAACGCCTTCGCTCACCATCTGGATCTCGGCCACGTAGGAGCCGTCCGGCAGTGCAGGCATCGCCAGGCGGGCCTGCACGGTGGCGCCCGGGGGCACCACCGACGGTTGCGTGAGCGGGAGCGCCTGGCGCACCCAATTGTCGACAAGGACGTCGCCGGTTGGCGACAGGAGGCGTGCGGCGATGTCGACGACGCCACCCGCGCCTGCCGTCAGCCAGGTGGCGGTGCCCGTGTTCTGGATCGTGAGGGGGATGGGCCTGGGAAGCGGCGCGGCCTCCATCTGCAAGGAGTCGCTCCCGACCGTCACGGCCGATGCCAGGCCCTCCGATGTGTTGCTGTGGGGGCCGCGCTGCGTGCGCATCAGCCGGAAACGCGACGTCACGGGTTCGAACATATCGCCGGTGAGAGCCGGCTCGTTGTAGACGAGCGTCCATTCGGCGTCGGGCGGTGTGACCGGGAAGGCGCCGAACGACAGGACGTGAATCAGCTTCGTGGGGACGAAGTACACCGACCACATCGTGTCGCGGACGTCGAGGTCGATGTTCACATCGTCGAGTTGCTTCAGTACAGCGCTGTCGCTCAGCTGCGACTGGTCGAGCGAGGCGTGCAGGTACGGCTCGGAGCCCCGGAGGTTGGCGATACCGCGGTAGCGGCCCGTCACCGATATCTCCGGTCTCGACGGTGACGGTCACGGCCGTAGCCACCAGGAACAGCACGGCGAGTCCGGCACCCAGTCGGCGCCGGCGCTCCCGAAGGGCGACCGTGAACGTGGCCACCAGGACCGCGAGCACGACTGCGGCGAAGACCGGCTGGAAGAACGAAATCCACTTCCACTGCTGGTACGTGGGGCCGCCTTCGCGGGTGTAGTAGACGGCGTACGACAGGAGGATGACGACGACTGCGGGGACCCCGAAGCCGACCAGTCGGCGCGCCCGGCGGCGGACCACGACCGCGGCCCCGACGAAGGCGCCGAGGATGGCTACTGACCAGATCACCCGGCCAGCGTTGAGCGTGGTGGTCAGCCGTGAGCCCACGCCCATGAGTTCAACCGGTAGGTAGCCGCCCTGCGACCATCCGAAGGTGCCGCCGCCGACCAGCTCGAGGCGGTCCAGCGCCAGGAGCAACCACTGCGGCACGACGGCGAAGGCGAGGACGGCGGCGCAGGCGAAGAGGACGACGACGCGTAGCAACCGCCGCAGCAGCGCCGACCAGCTCCACCCGGCCCCGGGCAGGCGGTCGGCCAGCACCATCGCGGGGAGGAACACCGGTGGCCCGAGGAACGCCATGAAGGCGTAGTGGCTCATCATCACAAGCAGGGCCACCGCCGCCGCGACCATGAGCACGGCGAGCCGACGAAGTCTACGTTCCCGCCCGGCGCGGATGCCGATCACGCAGACCAGGGGGATGCAGGCCATGGCCATGATCTGACCGGTGAAGGCCTGTGACGTGAGGTAGATGCACAGGAACGTCCCGCTGACAATGGCGGCGATGGCCACCGCCGACCAGTCCTGGTGCGGCAGCAGCTCCTGAACCAGCAGGGCGAGGTGGTACGCCGCCAGGACCGCGAGCGCCAGGATCACGACGGTTGTGAGCCTCCACGTGGCGATCCCTGTGACCGCCGAGAAGGCGCCAATCGAGCGCGTTCGACCCGAAGGCGTCCGTCCGCGATGTGACCGAGATCGGTGCCGGCGATGCCGCCTGGATCGAAGAAGCCACTCGTGGCCAGGTGTCGGCTGATCATGGCGTAGCCCGCGGCGTCGCCGTTCCCGAGGCTCGACGTCGTCAGGTACGAAAGGTGGAAGATCGAGGAGAAATTGACGGCGGCGACGGCGCCCGCGCTGACCAGCGCGGCGGCCGCGAAGAGGACCCGACGACGATCGACCTCGGGTCGCCACCGCGAGGCGCGCAGCACCAGGACGGAACCGGCGAGACCGAGCACTAGGAGAGTCACCGTCGGCACCTCGAGACCGTGGCCACCGGCGACGAACCAGTACCACGACACGACCTGCACCACGCAGAGGCCGATCAGCGGCGCGGTAACGGGCACGTCGGCGGAGCCGAGCTGACCGAGCAGGTGCTTGATCGGCCAACCGATGAGCGACAGTCCGGCGAGCAGCAGGACGACGAGGCCCGCGTACTCGGCGGCGACGATCAGCGACAAGGCCGACCTCGCCGTCCCCTCGTCGTCACCGCCGCGTCTCTGCTTCGATCAGAGCACGTAGCCGGCGGCGACGGCGTCGCCGTGGAACATCTTGACCGTCTCCAGGGAGAACTCGTCCAGGTCCTTGCCCAGCGTCGGGAGCTTCTTCAACAGATCGTGGGTGACGGTGATGATGTCGCAGCCGATACGGTCGGCCTGCACCAGGTTGAAGATCTCCCTCGGGCTGGCCCAGATCAGCTCGATCTGGGGATGAGGCCGGAGATCTCGAGCGCGGTCTGCATCGTCGGCACCGGGTCGACTCCTGCATCGGCGATGCGGCCGGCGAACACCGACACATAGGCGCCGGCGCTCTCCACCAGGGATGTCGCCACCCGCTCGACTTGCGCCACGGTCATGAGCGCCGTCACGTTCACGTTAATGCCATCCGCACTCAGAATCCTGACGAGCTGGTCGGTCGGCGCCCTGGCGTCGTCGTGACCGGGATCTTCACGTAGACGTTGTCGCCCCAAGACGGAGATCTTGCGGGCCTGGCGCTCCATGTCCGGCAACTCGTCCGAGAACACCTCGAACGAGATCGGCTTGTCTGTGACCACCTCGAGGACCTCACGAGCGAAGGGCTCGTAGTCGGGCACGCCCGACTGCTTCATCAATGTCGGGTTGGTGGTGAACCCGGCGATCAGGGGATCGGCGGCGAGGCGCACCATCTCCGGCTTGTCGGCACCGTCGGCGAAGACCTTCACCTTCATATCGCACCACCTCGACCATGAGACGCCTGGGCCACGGTCCGCCAAGTCTAGGAGGGCGGTCTGTCGGCCAAGGGACAGGGGGTAGGCTTGGGTGCTTGCTGACTGACAACCAGCTGGCCATGCGACCAGCCGCGCTCGGCACGCCGCTGCCGGCCAAAACGGCCGTGGCCCTGCCAGACGGCACCACCTACCTCGACTTCCGCCGGACCCTGCGCCCGCGATACGCCTCGCTCTGGGCCCAGCTCGGCCTCACCTTGGCCGTGGCCGCGGCCGGCCTCGTCCTGCCAATCGTCGTGCTCGGGCCAGAGGGCATCGGCGCCGGCATCGCCATCGTGGTGGTGCTCAGCGTCGTCGAAGGAGTGTGCCTCTACGTCCTATCGCTGTTCGGCCACGCCGCCGCTCACAACAATCTCGCCGGTGATCCCGTCCTCAACGACCGTGTCGCGAACGTCCTGATCTTTCCCGTCACCGGCATCCCGATCGACCGCTATCGCCGCGTCCACCTCGCCCACCATCGGCTGCTCGGTCGCGAGGGTGATCCGGAGGATGGCTACCGGGAGCCCCTCGACTGGGCCTTCGCCCTGCGCTGCGTGCTCGGCAGGCGCTTTCTCGACGCCCTGCTGCGCCACGTCGGCCCAGGCGGCGGGACGGACGAGCCCATGTCCGGCCACGGTCTCTCGTGGGTGACGGCCGCCGGCGCGCTCGTCCACGCGGCGGCAGTCCTGGTGCCGTTCTTCGTCGGCGCCTGGTACGTCTCAGTGGCGTGGATCCTGGCCTTTACGATCGTCGCGCCCACGCTCATCGCCCTCCGCCTCGTACTCGAGCACCGGCTGCCGGTCGGGGTTGGCGCGCTCGATGATGGCAAGGACGCCGTCACTCGATCCTTCTCAGGCGTGCTCGTCGCCCCGGTGTTCGGAGCGGGTGGCTTCCGCTCGCATCTGGTGCATCACTGGGACCCGCAGGTGCACTGCACCCGCCTGCGTGACGTCGAGCGCTTCCTCGCCGAGTCCGGCGCGAGAGAGATCGCCGCCGGCGCCCGGATGCGCTACCACGAGTCCTTCAGCGAGATCCGAGGCTGACCCATGTTCCTCAGTAACTTCCGTCTGAAGACGATGGTCCAGACCGGGCTCGTCAACGTCCGCGAGATCTTCGACTATCCCCGGTTGCACCCGAATCGAGAGCTCCAACATCTCGCGCTGGCCGAATCCGTCGAGTTCCTGAGGGCGCTCGACGAGCTCCCGCCGTCGTTCGCCTCGGCCCGAGAGCTGATGACCTTCGCGCTGGCCAACACCACCGTTGCCGGATCGGTGATAGAGCTCGGTGTCTACAAGGGCGCGACGATCGAAATTGATCGCGAAGCACCTGCCCGGTCGCGAGATCGACGGGTTCGACACCTTCACCGGCCTGCCATTGGGATGGACAGGCAACGGATCGCGATTCGACGCACGTGGCGCTCTCCCCCGCGTCCCCGCCAACGTGCGCCTCCACGTCGGGCTGTTCGGCGACACGTTGCCAGCGTGGCTCGAGGAGCACCCAGAGCCGCTCTCGTTCGTGCACGTCGACTGCGACCTCTACGAATCGACGGCGTCGGCGTTCGACCTCCTCGGCGAGAGCATGACCGACGGCACGGTCATCCTGTTCGACGAGTTCTTCAACTACCCCGACTGGCAGAAGCACGAGTTCAGGGCGTTCGAGGAGCTCGTCGCCAAGCACGACTTCAACTACCGCTTCATCGGATACTCGCGCATCCAGATGGCCGTCCGCATCGACGCGGGGTGATGGTTCGCCGGCCGCCTACGGCGCGGGCACGGCGGCCTTCCGGCCGACCGGATGGTGGCTCACCCCGTGGCGGCGGTCGACGATGCGAGCGATCGTCCGCCACGGCACGGCGTTGGTCACCGGTCGGTCGCGGCCCAGCCTCATCGTCTTCATCACCTTGTAGCGAATGATCTGGTCCATCCCCGGTACCAGCCCGGGACGCTCAGCGGTCAAGCCGACCGTGGCGAAGGCCCGCTCCAACGTCTCGGGCTCGAAGAAGCTGACGTGGATGTCCGGCCGAACGTAGGACCAGCGCTCCAGCGCCCCGCGATGAGGCCGAGCGTTCCCGGTGGTGAGGAACAGCACACCGCCCGGCGCCAGCAGTCGGCTGATCTCACGGAAGGTGTGCATCGGGTCGGTTATGTGCTCGATCACCTCGATGCAGGTGATCACGTCGAAGCCACCGTCCTCCAACGCCAAGGCGCTCGCATCGAGGTGAGGGATGCCACGCTCCTCCATGTATCCGACCCCGAAGCCTTCGTCGAACCCATACGCCTGGTCGTACCCACGCTCGCGCAAATGACGGACGAGGCCTCCGAGGCCGCAGCCGTAGTCGAGCCAGCGGAGATCCCGACCACGCCCGGTCAGACCGGTGACGACCCGCTCGATGCCTTCCCACTCGTGACGGCGGATCGTGGCCGGATCCCCCATCTCGCCGGCGAAGTCCACCAGCGGGTCAGCACCCCTCCCGGCGTAGTAGTCGGCGTCGTAGAGGGCGTCAAAATCCGTTCGGGGCTCCGTGACGGCGGCAAACCGGCAACTCGGGCACTGGGTGAGGGCGAAGGATCGACCACTCCAGTCCGAGCGCCGCTTCCCGGCTGGCTCCATCGCCGTCTGGCAGATCGGGCAAGCCGGCGGTGGGCTGGCATGGTCAGTCATCGGCCCGACCAGTCTAGGAGCAAGGCTCGAGACGCTCGGGCGGCCCTGTGATCCGCTCGACGGCGTCGGTGACGTCGGTGCATGTCGCCGTGGGGCGTAGTCCCGGCGGCGCCTCGGCGGTGGACGTCGGCTCCCAGCTGTAGGCCCGTGCCAGCAAGATGGTCGACGTCCCGGCACCCGCGCCAGCGGCGATGTCCACCCAGCGATCACCGATCATCCAGCTCCGGCGGAGGTCGATGCCGTGCACAGCAGCGGCGCGAGACAGCAGCCCGTGGCCTGGCTTCCGGCACTCGCAGCCCTCGGTTCCCGAATGGGTGCAGACGAGCACGTCATCAACGCCCACGGTCTCCTTGAGCCGATCGTTCATCCACGCCACCTCCGCCGGCAGGAGCAGACCGCGGCCCACATCGGGCTGGTTGCTGACGACGATGGCACGCGCACCGGCGTCGTGGACCCGCCGAACGGCAGCAGCGGCGCCGGGCAGGATGACCAGCTCGGTCCTCGAGCGGGGCGACGCCGCCTTTCCGTCCCGCACCGTCGCTTCCGTCAGCACCCCGTCCCGGTCGAAGAAGACCGCCCAGGTCGTCATGGCGTCGCCCGGTCCGATCCCGCGAGCCATGCCTCGGTGTCGGCCAGCGATTCCGGGGTGCCGATGTCGTGGAACCGCTCGGTCACCGTGAAGGCGCCTAGGCGTCGCGCCGCGACGAGGGTATCGATCACGACGCCGAGGTCGAAGGCCGAGGCGTCCTGGTCGACGAAGGCGGCGCGAGGGACCAGAGGTACCCGTAGTCGAGGTACTGGTGGGAGCCCGGAGGCGCGCCCTTGCGGTAGGAGACGACGACATCGGCGTCGAGCCGTACGTTGCTCGGCTCCCACCGGTCGTCGTTGTGCAGCACGGTCATGACACCGTCGAACGCACGATCACGGCGGAACCGCTCGCGGCAGCAAGGTCGGCGTCGAGCAGCGTATCGCCATAGGTGACCCAGAAGTGGTCGTCACCGAGCAGATCGGCGGCGTGCTTGATGGCACCGCCGGTTCCGCGCAGCGCGCTCGCCGTCAGACTGGTGGCAGGATGTCGGATCGAGCCCCGCCAGCCTTCCAGGTGGTCGATGACCTGGTCGGCGTGTGCGCCGAGCAGCAGCACGACCCGTTCGACGCCGAGCCGTGCCAGCTCGGCGAGCTTGTGGTCGAGGAACGGCCGCCCGGCGACGGGCACCAGCGCCTTCGGGAGCCGGCCCGGTGACGTGGCGACGCGGGTGCCGAGGCCTCCGGCAAGGACCACGGCGGTCCGCACGTCAGCCGCTCACGAGCGTGGTGGCGCCTTCGTAGTCGAGCGTGAAGCGCACCTCCTCGAGGCCGATCTCGGCCATCGCGGCGCGGACACCGCCCTTCTCCTCCGCGTAGAAGAGCAGGAAGCCACCGCCGCCGGCGCCGACGAGCTTGCCGCCGGCGGCGCCGCGCTCGATGCCCGTCCGGATCCAGCCGTCGATCTGGTCGTGCACGCGGCTCGGGCGCCCGTTCGTACTTGAGTCGCCACTGCTCGGTGAGCAGCGCGCCGAACTCGTCGAGTCGCCGCCCTCGAGGGCCTTCTTGGTGTCGGTAGCCGATCTCGCGGACCCGATCGAGATTGTCGTCGAGGCTCGGTGCGCCGTGCGGAACGCTCGGCCTGCTGCTCGGCCAGCACCTCGGATGCCGAGCGGCGCAGCCCCGATGAAGAAGAACATGAGGTTGTCCTCGAGGCGGTCGCCGTGTGGAGTCGGTCAGCTCCAGCGGGACGACTTCGACGCGCTCGTCGTCATGGAAGGCGAACGCCGGTCACGCCACCGACCGCGGCGATGTACTGGTCTTGCTTGCCGATCGGGCTCGCCGAGCAGCTCGATCTCGACGTGGCAGGCCTGCGCGGCGAGCTCGAGGTTCGTGACGTGCTCGTGCTGGTACGACGCGCAGCGCCTTGAGCACGCCGACCGTGAACGCTCCCGACGAACCGAGGCCGGTGCCGGTCGGGATGTCGGCCATCGACGTGATCTCGATGACCGGCGTCGATGCCCGCCAGCGACAGGCACGACCGCAGCAGCGGATGGGCGGCGTGCTCGGCGCGACGGGACCCGCTCGACGGCCGAGTACTTGAGCAGGAGGTCGTCGTCGAAGTTGCGATGCACCGCGATGTAGACGTACTTCGTGATGGTGGCCGCGATCAGGAAGCCGTGCCCGCGCCTTGCGGTAGTACGACGGTAGGTCGGTGCCGCCTCCACCGAGCGAGATGCGCAACGGGGTGCGGGTGATGATCATGAGCGGTACGCCTCGTCGATGATCGGCATGGCCGCGATGGCGTCGTCGAGCGTCGCGCCGACGGCGCGCGGCCCTCGAGCTGGGCGACGACGTCGGCGAGCTCGAGCGTGCCAGGACGTGTCGCCCGGCGGCCACGTCCACGAGTCGCGGTCGGGGTGGACCCATCTCCGTCGGTCATCTCGTAGACGCGTGCAGCGCTCGGGGCCGTAGCTGCCGCCGAGCCCGTTGAGCTCGATCTTGCATCGCTCGAGCGCCATCTCGAACGAGAAGAGGTTCTTCCACTCGGTCCACGACGCGTGCAGCCAGGCGAAGCCGCCCCGAGCCGGCCGCAGGGCGAGGAAGGCGTTGTCCTCGACGTCCATCGGCCAGAACGTCGGTGCGGCAGCTCGGAGAAGGCGAGGTCGACGTCGCCGACCAGGAAGCGCACGAGGTCGATGAGGTGCGATCCCTGATCGATCAGCTCGCCGCCGCCGGACCGCGTCTCGATCGGCCCGCCACTCCCGCTCGTAGCCGAGCCGACCGCCGTGCCCGTAGCGGCCGCGCACGTAGAGCAGCGCCTCGTCGTACGGCCGGCCGGTCAGCGAGCTCGCGCAGCGAGCGGACCAGGATGGAACCGGTGGTTGTAACCGACCCGCACGATGCAGCCAGCCGCGCCGGCCGCGTCGCGCGAGCTGCGAGCAGCGGCGGCACGGTCGATGGCCCCGGGCTTCTCGACGAGCACGTGCTTGCCCGCGCTCGACCGCGTCCAGCGCGACGCCGGCGAGCGCGTCGTGCGTCGTGGCCACGATCACCAGTTCGACGTCGTCGCGCGTGCAGGAGCTCATCGAGATGCGGCTCGACCGGCGTGACGGAGCGATCGCACCGGCCGAGCGCTGGCGGCCGCCGATCGTGCGTCGCAGGTCGTGGCACGGCCACGACCTCGCCGAGCGCGGCCGACGACCGCGCCCGCTTGGCGCCGATGAGGCCGCAGCCGACGATCGCGACGCCGAGCGTCATGCCGCGACCTGCCTTCGCGATAGAGGTCCTCGTCGATGCGACGCAGGCGGTAGCGCGACGCCCGCCTCGATGGCGGGCCGCTCTCGCTCGAGCGACGTCGGGCTCGTCCCACCGAGCGCTCAAGCAAGCGGCCCGACAGCCAGCCGGCGTCGTCGCTCGACGAGGTACTCGACGAGGTCGCGCAACGAGCCGAGATCGGCCGGGGCGGTCGTCGGTGGCCGTCGCGTAGAGCTCCGTGCCGGCGACGGCGGCGCCGGCGGCGACGCACATCGCGCATGAACGTCGGTCGGCACGGCGCCCGGGAGCGACCGCGTTGATCGGTCACCCCGCGCGGCAGCTCGGCCGCGACCGCTTCGGTGAGCGCCGTCACCGCGGCTTTGGACGCGACGTACGCGCTGGCGCCGACCGGCCGGGCTCGGACCGCCGACACCGCCGCCGGCGAGCGTCACGATGCGGCCGAAGCCGCCGAGCCTCGCATGCCCGGCACAACCGACGCAACGACGTTGGCCGTGCCACCGACGTTGATCTCGACCGCCGTCGACCAAGCGCGCGAGATCGACCGACGCCACGTCGCCGACCGGCCCGAGCACCGCGGCGTTGGCGACGGCCACATCGACGCCACCGAAGCGTTCGACGGCGCTGGCCACGAGTCGACCCACCGCCGCCGCATCGGCCACGTCGCACGTCTCGGCCATCACCGTCGGCGCCGAACTCGTGCGCGATGGTGCCAGCGATTTGGCGGAGCTCGTGCACCAGTCCGCGAGCAGAGCACAAGCCGTGCGCCAGATTCGGCGAACCACGCCGCCAGCTCCGCCCCGATGCCGCGGCCGGCGCCGGTCACCAGGCACACGCGCCCGGACAGGCTCGGCGCCGCGGTCAACGGGCGGCCGTCCCCGACGCCGTCGATGCCCTCCCACTTTGCCGTAGCCGCCGCCAGCGCCGGATGGCTGACGAGCAGGTGCCAGACGAGGGCCTGCAGACCCTCGGTCTGTGGCGTCACGAACGCCGGATCGCACCGACGGCAGCACGACGCACGCCGTGGCCAGCTTGGCCAGCACCCCGCCGTCGCGCCCGGCGACGCCCGACGATCGACGCGCCCACCTCCTTGGCCAGCTCCATGGCGTTGACCAGGTTCATGCTCACCGGTGGATCGGCCGAACCACCACCGACGGAGAAGACGAACAGACAGTCGTTCCCGTTGAGCCGGGACGACATCAACCAGTTCGAATACGCCGTGTCCCACCCCTCGTCATTGACGCGGGCCGTCAGCTCCGAGACGTTGTCGGTGACGCAATAGGCCTCGAACCCGCCGAGCTTGCGGAAGTCGCAAGCAGCGTGGGAGGCATGGCCGGCGCCGCCACCCGACCCGCAGAAGAACAGGCGGCCGCCGCGGTCCCGGGTCGCCCGCGAGCACCTCGGCCGTGGCCTCGATCGGGTCAGTGTCGAGGGCGCGCAAGACCGCTGTCGTGTCCTCCAGGAAATGTCGGCTGAACTGCGCCATGGCCTTCTCCAGGTGACTCGGGTCCGCTCAGTAGCGACGTTATCGGCTCACCGCCGAGGCGAATGAGTCGGAAGTCAGCTCCGGATGCTCGATGAGGAAGTCCACGGTCCGCTCGACGGATTGCCGGATCGTGAGAGCGGGCTCCCACCCGCGGGCACGGATCCGAGCCGTGTCGAGGTAGATGAACGGGTTGTCGCCGACCCAGCCCCGGTCACCTTCGGACAGGAGCAGCCGGGCGCGAGGCCGAGGCGCTCGCAGATCCAACCGACCGAGTCGCGGACGGTGCAGTAGTCGTCAACACCGAGGTTGAACACCTCGAAGCCGGGTCATCGGCGAGGCAGCCGGCGATGGCGGCGCACGCAGTCGGCGACGTACAGGTACGACTTGCGCTGCGTGCCGTCGCCGAGGATGCGCAGCGATGTCGGATCGGCAACGAGCTGGGCCACGAAGTCGATGACGTGGCCATGGGTGTAGCGGGGTCCGAGGATGGACACGAACCGGAAGACCGTCGCCGAGACGTCGCCGGCTTCGGCATACGCCGCGATGAAGCCCTCGGCGGCCGCCTTCGACGCGCCGTAGAGCGACGTCTGGACCGGGAACGGCGCGTCCTCGGGCGTGGGGATCACCGGGGTCTCGCCGTAGACGGAGCCGGTCGACGAGAAGAGCAGGCGGCGGGCGCCGACCGCGCGCATGGCATCGAGCACGTTCAACGTGGCCACGACGTTCTGCTCGAGATCGCGGCGGCGGGCCTCGAGGCCGAAGCGCACGTCAGCATTGGCGGCGAGGTGGACGACGGCGTCGGCGCCCGTCGAATGCCTCGGGCAGCGCGTCAGCGTCAGCCACGAGATCGAGGGTCGCCAGCTCGAAGCGCTCGTGCTCGGTGCGCGCTGGCGAGGAAGTCGACGCGACCCGTCGACAGGTTGTCGACGGCGACCACCTCGTCGCCGCGCGTCAGCAAAGCATCGACGAGGTTGGACCCGATGAAGCCAGCGCCTCCGGTGACGACGACTCTCATACCGGTCGGGGACGCGACAGGCAGATGAGCGACGTGCCGATGGGCGTCGGCACCCTCGCCTCGGCATCGCAAACGGCGCGGAACGCCCTGCCGACGAACCCGCTCGATGCTGTATGCACCGGATACTCGTCGCGCCGGATCCGAGAGAACCAGAGCGTGAGCGGGATGAAGGTCATGCCGTAGTAGCGGAGCCGTTCGATCGCGAAGCACGGCTCGAGGACACGCCCGCAGTGAGCGGCGCACGTACCGGCGGTGATGCCCGAGGAGCTCGTCGTGGCGTCCGAAGAGCGCCGGCAGCGCAGGCACCGAGATGACGACGACACCGTCCGGCGCCACCAGTTCCCGCAGGCGCCGGACGGCGCCGGCATCGTCGCCGATGTGCTCCAGCACGTCGTGCATGACGATGGCGTCCGGCACCGACGCTCGGCTCGACCTCCAGCAGCCCGCACGTCGCCACGGTCACGCCGGGGGGCGCCGTGCGACGGGCGGCGGCGGCGGCGTCTGGATCGGGCTCGCACGCCTCGACGAGATAGCCCTGGCCAGCGGCGAGACGGTTGAACAGCCCGCTGCCACATCCGACGTTGAGCAGATGATGGCGGCCGGGGAGTTCACGCCGCAGCCACCGAAGGGTCACGTCGTACTTCCCGGCGGCGTAGCAGTCATCGTCCCGGAACGCGTGATCGGCTGACGTGTAGTCGACGTCAACCATGGACGTTCGACTTCCTCTCGCGCCGTGGCGGGCGCTCGCCCTGGCCGGGCCAGCCATGGGTGTTGGCCACGATGAAGCGGGGCCGCTCCTTGACCTCTTCGTAGATCCGGCCCACGTACTGGCCGAGGATGCCGAGGCAGATGAGCTGGATGCCGGCGGTGAACAGCACGAGGATCACGATCGTCGGGTTGCCGACGGGGAAGTCGACGCCGGCGAGCGTGAGGATGCCGTACAGGACACCGGTGATGAAGGCGGCCGCGGCAGCGAGGAACCCGAGCACGGTGCTGAGGTTCAGCAGCGCGCTGGAGAATGCGACCACACCGTTGAACCCGATCCGTAGCGACCCGACGAAGCGGTTGTAGTTGCCGGAGCCGGAGTGGCGCGCCGGGCGATCGAACAGCACCGCCGTCTGCCGGAACCCGACGAGCGCGACGAGCCCGCGGAGGAAGCCGTGCGCCTCCTTGAACCGCGCCAGCTCAGCCACGACCTTGCGGTCGAGCAATCGGAAGTCACCGGTGTCGCGCGGGATCTCCACGTCCGAGAACCGGTTGATGAAGGCGTAACCGGCCTTGGCCACCCCACGCTTCACGAACGTCTCACCGGCGCGCTCCCGCCGCTGGGCGTAGACGACGTCGTACCCCTCCCGCCACTTGGCCACCATCTCGGTCAGCAGTTCGGGCGGGTCCTGCAGGTCGCAGTCCATGACGACGGCGGCGTCGCCCGAGGCGAACTGCAGGCCCGCCAGAGTGGCCGCCGGCTGCCCGAAGCGCCGCGAGAACTCCAGCAGCTTGATGGCGTCATTGTCGACGCGGGCGGCGAGGATGAGGCCCTCCGTGCCGTCCGTGCACGGGTCGGCGGCGAAGATGATCTCGTAGCTGTCGACGCAGCCCTCGAGGATCGGCAGCAGCCGGCGGAGGAACTCGGTGACGTTGCCGGCCTCGTTGTACACGGGGACGACGACGGAGAGCTCGGGAGAATCCACCGGCACGGAGGAACCAAGCTAGCCGGGTCGTCAACCCCGGTTGCGCTGGCGGTCGAGCCAGCCGAGCAGCACGGCCACGGCCCGGGGATCGTGGCGCAGACGATGACCGGCGCCGCCGATCATGCGCAGCTCCGCCGATCCGTGGGCCTGGGCGAAGAGCCGGGCGTCGACGGTCGGCACCGTGTCGTCGTCATCGCCGTGGACGATCAGCAGCGGCCGCGGCGCGAACCGCTTGGCGGCATCGAGCGGGCGGAACCGGCGCAGCTCGCGCACCCAACCGTCGAAGTAGGACGGGGAAGGAGGGGTTGCGGATGGCGCCGATCTCACGGGCGTGCTCCAGGAACCGGCGGGGCTGGCCGGCCCAGTCGTCGAAATCGGCGCGGGCCCCGAGCACGGCCACGCCGCGCACGCGCTGGTCGTCGGCGGCGACGCACAGACCGAGCGAGCCACCTGTCGAGTTGCCGACGAGCCAGATGCCCGCCGGTTCAGCCACCTGCTCGAGGTGGTCGATGGCGGCCCCGAGATCGTTGATCCACCCGGCCAGCGAGAAGTCGCCCTCGCTCTCACCGCAGCCACGGAAGGTGAAGGTCATGGCCGACCAGCCCATCTCGTTGGCCACCCGGTCCATGAGTTCGGGGAACGTGCCCGCCGAGTGCCGCGCGTCGATGGGTCCGACCGGGAAGCCGTGGCACATGATCAGGCCGGGGAGCCGGTTGCCGCCACCGCGGACCGACCGCCCGGGCGGCGCCGCCAGGTACCGCGCCAGCTTCAGGCCGTCGGACTCGAACCAGCCGTTCACCGCCTGCGGCCCATTTGCGCCGCTGGCGCCGCAGTGCGGCGCCGGGGCAGACGCCTGACGGATTGTCCGAGCGCAGCGAGACCGAGGCGAAGCCGAGGCATCGATTCAGTGACAGCGCCGGCAGAGGCGGTAGCCCCGGTTGCGCGCTTCCGGCAGCGTGTCCGGACCGAAGCACAGGAACGTCTCGGCCGCCATCAACTCGGCGATCACGTCCGGGGAGTCGCAGACGTCGAGATCGTGGACGACCTGGGTCCGCTTGTCCCCCAGATAGCGGTAGTGCTCGAAGCGGCCGGGCCGATCCATGAACAGTGGACGCTACCGCCGGCTCGCCACTCGCAGCCAGGAACGCGGCAGCGGGAGCGCGCCTTGGGCACGCTCCCGCTGCACGGTGAGAGTTCGCTAGAGAAACCAGCCAGGCCTCGATGCGCCCGGGGGACCAGCACGGGCTGCCTGACAGGGGTGGATGGCGGGAAATCGCCAGATGGTCCAGCGAGCCGACCTAGCGGCCAGCCACCTCCAGGGTCCCAGTACAGTCACTTATCAGCTGGACCACCTCCTTTCTCTGGTGGCACCAGTCAACCACATCACGACGGCCGCGCGGCACCCTTTCCGTCGGAGGCCAGGCCCGTGCGCACGGCCCAGGCCGCCACCTCCGCCCGGCTGGCCATCCCCAGCTTCATGAGGATGTTGGAGACGTGCACCGCCGCCGTCTTGGGTGAGATGTAGAGCCGCCGGGCCACCTCGGCGTTCGTGAGCCCCTGGGCCAGGAGCGCGGCCACCTCTCGCTCGCGCGCCGTCAGGTCGCCCTCGGCCGCCGGCGCGGTGGCACCGCCGCCGAGGCGCTGGAGCAGGCCGTCCACCTCATCCCGGCGCCAACCCGGCCATCGGGCCAGGTCCTGGCGGGCGGCCCGGGCTGCCGCCAGGGAGTCGTCGCGCCGACCGAGTGCGGCCAGCGAGCGGGCCAGGACGAACAGCAGGCGCGCCCGCTGGTAGGCGGGGACGAACACGTCGGCGGCATCGAGCCCTCGGCGCAGCAGCGTGGCCGCCTCGTCGTGGCGGCCGTCGAGGGCGGCCAGCAGGCCGTCGGCCACCACCAGGAAGCCGCTCCCCGCCAGCACCCGTTCCCGCCACACGTCGACCATCGCCGGCGCCTCGTCGGCCACGGCCGCCCGCTCCAGCGCCTCCAGGCGATCGATGATGCTGCCGGGGTCCCCGTGGAAGCCCTGCGACGGCGTGTGGGCGACCATCGCCGCCAGGCACTCCGCCACCCGGCGGGTGTCGCGCTCGATGGCCGGCCACCACCAGGCCGAGGGTGAGCAGCACGGTCTGGTCGTACGGTCGGGTGTCGGGCGTGGCCGCCGCCACGCAGGCCGCGGCGTGGTCGATGCGGCCCTCCTCCACGGCCAGGATGGCGTCGAGGAGGAGGTGCCACGACCGGAGGTGCGGACCGACGGCCGCTGCGACCAAGCCGAGGAGCCGACGCGCCTCGGTGAGATCGCCGGCGGCGATGGCCAGCTCCACTCGCCAGTAGCTGGCGTGCGACGCCAGCGCGTCGAAACCGGCCCGCTCGTTCGCGTCCTGGAGTTGGGCCAGGAGGGCGGCCCCGCCGGGGGAGGCCAGCGGGACGTACTTGTTCAGGTTGTTGATGGCTCGGGCGACGAGCACCCAGTCCCCGACGGCCTCGGCCTCGGCCACCGCCTCGCGCAGCGCGCCCTCGGCGGCGACGTAGTGCTCGGGGAGGTCGCTCAGCGACGACGCCCGCTCCACGAGGGCCTGGGCCCGTACCGCCTTGGCCCCCACCGCGTCGGCCTCGGCGATGGCCCGGTCAGCCCACTGGAGCGCCACTTCGGGCTGCGCTCGCACCATGTGGAGCTGCGCCAGCCACGCCATCGTGAGCGCCCGGTCCTCCCCCGGCTCCAGCTCGTCGAGCAGGGCCTCGAGCTCCGCCGCGACCCGCCACATCTCGTCGGTGCGGTCCATCTCGTGGAGGACGCGTGCGAGCAGCCGCGCTGCCGCCGCCCGCTCCGCCGTCGCCGAGCGGGACATCCGGTGCCAGCGCTCGACGTGGGCCAGGGCCTCGTCGTAGAGGCCGAGCAGCCAGGCCGCCCGGGCGGCGGTAGACAGCAGCACGGTGTCGTCGGGCGCCTCGCCGAGCGCGTCCGAGGCCAGCCGCAGGGCCTGATGGCTCGACCCGCCGGCGAGGTACGAGCGGGCACCGTCGCGGGCGAGGGTGACGAACTCGTCGTAGCGGCCGGCGCCGCGCGCGTGATGGGCCAGTGCAGCGATGTCCTCGCAGGGGGACTGGCGCAGCGCCTGCAGCGCCACTTCGTGGAGGCGCCGCCGCTCCCGCCCGAGGAGCTGCTGCTCCACGGCGTCACGCACCAGCGCATGGCGGAAGGTGAACGAGTCCTCGCACTCCTCCATCAGCAGGCCCCGGTCGAGGAGGCCCCGCAGCACCACGATCAGCTCGTCCTCCGTCGTCCCCGTCACCTCGGCCAGGAGATCGAACTCGGCCCGCCGGCCGAGGACCGCAGCCGCTTCGACCAGGCGGCGCTCGTCGGGCGAGAGGCCGTCGACCTGCCCCCGGACCAGCTCGGCCAGCGACCACGGCAGCGGCTGGCGCTCCAGCTCCGTCGGATCGACCGCCCCGGCCACGTTGAGGATCTCCTCCAGGAAGAACGGGTTGCCGCCGGTGCGGCCGTGGAGGACGTCGATCAGTGCCGACGGTGGCACGGCGCCGTGGACGGACGCCAGGAAGGCGCCGACTTCGGCCCGGCCCAGCCGTTCGAGATGGACGTGGTGCACGAAGTGTCGGCGCTCGAGGCGCTCCAGCATCTCGCCGGCGGGCAGCCGCCGGGTGAGCTCCTCCTGCCGGCAGGTGGCCACGACAAGGGTCGACGGCAAGGCGGCGACGGCCAGCGTCTCGAACACGGCGACGCTCTCGGCGTCGGCCCAGTGGAGGTCCTCGAAGACCACGAGGGCGCGCCGGTCGCCGATGCGCCCGGCGATCTCGTCGAGCGCGGCGCGGCCCACGTCGTCGCCGGCCGGCAGCGGGCCGCCGAGCACGTTGCGCACGACCTCGTAGGGCCGCCCGAGCGAGCCCCGCTCGGCCCCGCCGGCGAGGACGACGGCGCGCTTGGGCAATGCCCGGATGAGCTCCTGGACGAGGCGGGTCTTGCCCACCCCCGGCTCGCCGGTCACGAGGGCGACGGCGGCCAGGCCGTCGGGATGGGGACCGTCGAGCAGGTCGGTCAGGCGGCTGAGGGCCGCCGACCGACCCACCATGACGGGGCTGAGACCGGTCCGGGCCGCCAGCATGCGGCCGAGCGTACCGGCGGTCCTGCTCGCCAGCGCCTCCCGGGCGATCCTGTCAGGCAGCGGGCCGGCGCCAGTTCGGCGCGGTCAGGAAGACCACGTGGTGGTCCGGTTCGGCGCGCGCCGGCGCCGGGCTACGGGCCCCGGCGGTGCGCCGAGGGCGGCGGGCGAGGCGGCCGAGACGATGACGGGCGGCCGTCGCCTGCAGGTCATCGATGTGGTACTGGGTGTGGGTGATGGACTGGTACGGGTGCATGGCGCCAGGATGCGCCCCCAGCAGGGTCGCCCACATCGGTACGACCACGTATATTCCGGCGCCCGCGATGCGTAGGTATGTCGGCGGTCACGTCCTAGGTCGGGCCGGTCGCCGGCGGGCCGACGGCGCCGATGGCGTCGAAGTAGGCCAGGTGGGCGTCGACCACGTTCACCACGTCGACGTCGTCCACGTCCATGCCGGCCGCGTCGACCTGGCCCATCAGGTAGCCGGCGGCGTCGGTCTCTTCGACCACGACACGGTCGATGCCCTGCACCTGGTCGACCGCCACCGGCGGCTGCAGGCCATACCGGCGCAGCTGCGACATGTGCAGCTGCAGGAGCCGGCGCACCTCGTCGTGGGTGAGGCGGGCCTGGCTCTCGGGCGGCAGGTGATCGGCCACGTACTCGACGGCGTCGTCCAGCACGTAGGTGGCGCGCGGGGCGACGGCGTCCAGGCGGTGCGCTTCGCGCCCGATGACGACGGCGGCGATGGCGAAGACCGCCACCGCCGCCACGACCAGGATCAAGATGACGGCGACAGTCATCGCCGTCGAGGTTACGGGTCAGTGCCGCCGCAATGAGGCGGCGGGGCGGCCGCTCGCCGGTCTGTGGAGGCGCAGCCGACTAGGAGCAAGCCGAAGCGCTAGCGGAGGCGGCGACGAAGACTCGTCAGATCCCGATGCGCTGCGCCAGCAGCTCCCGGTGGTACGTGGGGTCGCCGAAGAGGAGCTCCGACGACTTGGCCCGCTTGAAGTACAGGTGCGCCGGGTGCTCCCACGTGAAGCCGATGCCGCCGTGGATCTGGATGTTCTCGGCGGCGGCGTGGAAGTACGCCTCGGAGCAGTACGCCTTGGCCAGCGAGGCCACCGACGGCAGCTCGTCGTTCATCTCGGCGGCGCACCACATGCCGTAGTAGGCGGCGGACTTGGCCGACTCGACCTCGAGGAGCATGTCGGCGCACTTGTGCTTGATGGCCTGGAACGAGCCGATCGGGCGGCCGAACTGGATGCGGACCTTGGCGTACTCGACGGCCATGTCGAGCACCTTCTGGGCGCCGCCCACTTCTTCGGCGGCGAGGCCGACGGCGGCGAGATCGAGCACCGTCGACAGGGTGGCCCAGCCGCCGCCCTCGGTCCCGATGAGGCGGGCCGGCGTGTCCGAGAACTCCAGCTTGGCCTGCTTGCGGGTCTGGTCCATCGTCGAGAGGCTGGTGCGGGTCAGGCCGCTGGCTCCGGCGTCCACGGCGAAGAGGCTGACGCCCTTGTCGGTGCGGGCGGCCACCAGGATGAGGTTGGCGGTGGCGCCGTCGAGCACGAAGCTCTTGGTGCCGCTCAGCGTCCAGCCGTCGCCCTTCTTGGTGGCGGGCAGCGTGATGCCGGCTTCGTCCCACTTGCCCGCCGGCTCGGTGAAGGCCAGCGTGGCGATGGTCTCGCCCGAGGCGATGCCCGGGAGGTACTCGCCCTTGGCGGCGTCGTCACCCGAGTGGATCAGGGTGTTGGCGGCGAGCACGACCGTGGAGAAGTACGGGGCGCACAGGAGGGCCCGGCCCATCTCCTCGAGCACGACGCCGAGCTCGACGTAGCTGTAGCCGGAGCCGCCGAAGTCCTCCGGGATGATCAGGCCCTGGAGGCCGAGCTGCTCGCCCATCTGCTTCCAGACGGCGGGGTCGAAGCCGTCCTCGGTGTCCATCAGGCGGCGGACCTCGGTTTCGGGCGACTTCTGGTCGAGGAAGGACCGGACGGTCTTGCGGAGCTCTTCTTGCTCCTCGCTGAAGGCGAAGTTCATGTCGCGCATTCTGCCTGCGGCACCGATTCGGTGACGAATCGGTGTGTGTACACCGGTGCTACATTGGGCTGGTGGATCGGCTCGGCATCCGGGAGCTGCGCAACGCCACGGCTTCGGCGGTGCGCCGGGCGGGCGACGGCGAGCGCATCCTCATCACCGTCGACGGGCGGCCGGTGGCCCAGCTCGGCCCCATCGAGGCGACCGGGGACGAGGTGACGCTGGAGGACCTGGCGGCGCGCGGCCTGGTGGTGCTCCCCCGCCGGGCCGACCGGGGCGAATCGGGGGTCGCCGTGCCCGTGTGGGCCGGCTTCCGCCTGGACCGCCTGCTGCGAGATCTGCGGTGACGCTGTTCCTCGACTCCAGCGCGCTCGTGGCTCGCTCCATCGACTTCCCGGGCCGCGAGGTCGTGCTGGCCGCCGGCGCCGCCGACGCCGACTGGTGCGCGTCGGCGCTGGCGCTGGCCGAGGCCCTCGTGCTGGCCGACCGGCTGAGCGACGACGAGGTCGAGCGCGACACGCTGCGCCGGGCGCTGCGCACCGACTGGGAGCGGCTCGCCGTGGTGCCCGTCGACGCCATGTGCCTGGAGCGCGCCGAGGGACTGGCCCGGGCCCACCCCCTGCGCATCGTGGACGCCATCCACCTCGCCGCCGCCGACCGGCTCCCCAACCCGGTCACCTACGCCACCTTCGACGACCACCACATCCCCGTCGCCCTCGCCCTCGGCTTCGACGTCGTCTCCGCCTAGAAACGCGCAGCCTGAACACTTGGTACCGCGCCAGCGGTATCAACCGCTCAGGCTGCGCGCCGGGGTGGTCCGGAGCCAGGGCAGACTGGAGGGGTGACGCTCCACTACGACGACGCCCAGATCGAGATCCACAAGCTCGTCGTGGGCCCCTACGACAACAACGTGTTCGTGCTCCGGGACAAGGCCACGGGCGACGCCGTGCTCCTCGACGCCGCCAACGAGCACGAGAAGCTGCTCGAGCTGGCCCAGCGCCTCAACGTCCGCCGCATCCTGGAGACGCACGGCCACGGTGACCACATCGCCGCCGTGCCCCAGATGCGCGAGGCCGGCTACGAGGTCGGCGTGACCGAGCTGGACGCCCCCCGCCTGAAGGACGTCGGCTACGACGTGTTCCTCGAGCCCGACGCCGTCATCACCGTGGGCCGGACCCGCCTCCAGAGCATCCTCACGCCCGGCCACACCGAGGGCTCGATCTGCTTCAAGGTCGAGGGCTCACCGGTCCTGTTCAGCGGCGACACCCTCTTCCCGGGCGGCCCCGGGAACACGTCGTTCCCCGGCGGCGACTTCCCCACGATCATGAAGTCGCTGGAAGAGCGCCTGTTCGTGCTGCCCGACGACACGCTCGTGCTGCCCGGCCACGGTCTCGACACGACCGTCGGGACCGAGCGCCCCCACCTGCAGGAGTGGATCGACCGAGGCTGGTGACGGTGGCCCTGCCCGCCGACCAGCGCCCCATCGACGACACCCCCGTCCACACCGCCGACCTGCCGCCCACCCCACTTCGCGACCGCAACATCCCGGCCACGGCCTGGGTCGAGGCGCCGGCCGAGCTGCTGGCCGCCGGCGCTGACCTCCCCGGCGAGCCGGTGGCCACCTACAAGCGCCGGATCGGCCGGTGGCTGCTGTGGCGGGCCGGGCCGGCCACGGGCGCCGATGCGCGCTACCTGGTGGTCGACGCCGCCGACCTCGGTCGCCAGCACGAGTTCCGCCTGTTCCCGGACGGCTCGGGCGCCGGCATCGGTCCCAGCGGCACCCGCCACCAGCGGTTTCGCGCCTGGAAGGAAGATCTCCGGGACCACTGACATATTTTCCACTATGGGCGTAGTGGTTATTAGACTGGTGGTGTGAGTGAGCAGGACGAACTGGCCGCCGAGCTGTTCCGGGTCGAGGGTCTGCGGGCCCGTCCGGTCGAGGCCACGGCCGACCTCCTGAACGGCGTCGACCTGGTCGTGCGCCCCGGCGAGGTGCACGCCATCATGGGCCCCAACGGCTCCGGCAAGTCCACGCTGGCCAACACGCTGCTGGCCAGCCCCGAGTACCAGGTGACCGGCGGCCGGATCTTCTTCCAGGGCGACGACATCACCGACTGGCCCACCGACGTGCGGGCCAAGGCCGGCCTGTTCCTCGCCTTCCAGTACCCCCAGGAGATCGCCGGCGTCTCGGTCATCCAGTTCCTGCGCCAGTCGCTGTCGGCCCGCAAGGGCATCGACCTGTCGGTGCTGGAGCTGCGCCTGTCGATCATGGAGTGGATGAAGCGGCTGGGCATGGACCCGTCGTTCGCCGACCGCTACCTCAACGAGGGCTTCTCCGGCGGCGAGAAGAAGCGCAACGAGATCCTGCAGATGGCCGTCCTCGAGCCCGAGCTGGCCATCCTCGACGAGACCGACTCGGGGCTCGACATCGACGCCCTGCGGGTGGTGGCCACCGGCCTCAACGAGGTGCGGGCCGACCGCCCCGAGCTCGGCGTCGTGCTCATCACCCACTACCGCCGGCTGCTCGAGTACGTGCACCCCGACCAGGTGCACATCCTGATCGACGGGCGCATCGTGGACACCGGGGGCATGGAGCTGGTCGAGCGGCTCGAACGCGACGGCTACGAGGCGTGGAGGGTGCCGTGACCGACCTTGACGTCGAGCGCATCCGCAAGGACTTCCCGATCTTCGACCGCCAGATCAACGGCCAGCGCATCGTGTACCTCGACTCGGCGGCGTCCAGCCAGAAGCCGCGCACCGTCATCGAGGCCATGGACCGCTTCTACGAGACGTCCTACGCCCCCACGCACCGCAGCGCCTACCAGCTCGCCACCGATGCCACCGAGGCGTTCGAAACGGCCCGGCTGAAGGTGAAGCGCTTCATCAACGCGCCCTCCGAGGCCAGCTGCATCTTCGTGAAGAACGCCACCGAAGGGCTGAACCTGGCCATCCAGTCGTGGGGCCGGGCCAACCTGCGCGACGGCGACGCCGTCGTGCTCACCCTGCTCGAGCACCACGCCAACATCGTGCCCTGGCAGATCCTGGCCGCCGAGCGCGACATCGAGCTGCGGTGGCTCGGGCTCACCCCCGACGGCCAGCTCGACCTGAGCAACCTGCACGAGCTGCTCGACGGGGCCAAGGCGTTCAGCTTCTCGGCCATGTCGAACGTGCTCGGCACGATCACGCCCGTGCGCATCCTCACCGATGCCGCCCACGACCACGGCGCCGTCGCCGTCGTCGATGCCTGCCAGTACGTGCCCCACGTGCCCACCGACGTGCAGGCCATGGGCGCCGACTTCGTCGCCTTCTCCGCCCACAAGATGTGCGGGCCGTCGGGCATCGGCGTGGTGTGGGGACGCGAGGAGCTCCTCGAGGCCATGCCGCCCTTCCTCGGTGGCGGGCACATGATCGCCGACGTCCGCCTCGACGGGTTCACGCCGGCCGAGCTGCCGGCCAAGTTCGAAGCGGGCACGCCGCCCATCGCCGAGGCCGTCGGCTTCGGAGCGGCCATCGACTACCTGAACGAGCTGGGCATGGCCAACGTGCGGGCCCACGAGATGAGCCTCACCCGTCACGCCATCGACGACCTCAAGGGCCGTTTCGGCGACGACATCACCATCTTCGGCCCTGACAACGTCGAGGCCCGCGGCGGGACGCTGTCGTTCGCCTACCGCGACGTGCACCCGCACGACATCAGCCAGGTGCTCGACCAGACGAACGTGTGCGTGCGCGCCGGTCATCACTGTGCCAAGCCCTTGATGCGCCAGCTCGGCGTGAACGCCACCGCCCGCGCCAGCCTGTACGTCTACAACGACGCCGACGACGTCACCGCCCTTGGCGACGGCCTCGACCACGCCGCCGATTTCTTCGCCTTCTAGGAGCCCCGAGCATGCCCGGCCTCGAAGACCTCTACCGCGAGATCATCCTGGACCACTACCGCAATCCCCGGAACCGGGGCGAGCTGCCGGTGCCGCCGGCCCATCGCTCCGAGGGGTTCAACCCACTGTGCGGCGACGAGGTGCAGGTGTACATCGATGTCGACGACGGTGCTGTCACCGACGTGCGCGTGTCCGGGCAGGGCTGCTCGATCAGCCAGAGCTCGGCGTCGATGATGTCGCAGGCGGTCAAGGGGAAGTCCGTCGACGACGCCCGCCGCCTGGTGCGGGCGTTCAAGGCGATGATGTCGATCCACGAGCACGAGCTCGACGGCGACGGCGACGAGGACGGCGACGACCTCGAGGACGTGAAGCTCGGCGACCTCGAAGCGCTGCGCGGCGTGGTGAAGTTCCCGGTCCGCATCAAGTGCGCCACGCTGGCGTGGAACACCCTCACGCAGGGTCTCGACGAGGCGGAGGCCTCATGAGCGTGGCCGTGTCACTCGGAGCCCTGGGCGGGCAGGTCGAGCAGTTCGGGGCGTGGCCCTACGTGCTGACCGTCGGCGACGACGGCCACCCCCACGCCGTGTCGGTCGAGATGGCGTGGGACGGGTCGGTGTTCCGGGGCTCCGGCGGCCGGGGCACGATGGCCAACGCGGCGGCGAGGTCCGATGCCGTGACCCTGCTGTGGCCCCCGTTCGAGCCCGGCGGGTACAGCCTCATCGTGGATGGCACCGTCGCCGTGGCCGATGGCGTGCTGGCGTTCACGCCGACCACGGCAGTGCTGCACCGCACAGGCCCACCCCGCGAGGACTCCCCGGCCAGCTGCACCAGCGACTGCATCCGGATCTGAGTTCGTACTGACGCGATTTATCAACCGTGAGCGCGCATAACGCGCATTGGTTCAGCGGCGGAGATCGCTCACCGTGCCGCCGCTGACCCGGACGAGGTCGTCGGGCGTGAGGGCGAACACGTCGTTCCACGTGCCGGCGGCGGCCCACACGACGTCGAAGGCGAGCAGATCCTCATCCACGAACACCCGCAACGGCGTGGCGTGGCCGAACGGCGGCACCCCGCCGATCGGGTAGCCGGTGGCCTGGCGCACGGCGTCGGCGTCGACCCGCCCCGCCCTGGCGCCCCCGGCCGCCGCCGCCAGCTTCTTCTCGGCCAGCTGGTTGGCGCCGCTCACGTAGGCCAGCACGATCTCGCCGTCGACGGCGAAGATCAGCGACTTCACGATCTGCCCCACGTCCACGCCGATGGCGGCGGCGGCATCGGCGGCCGTCTTGGTCCCTTCGGGGAAGGTCCGCACGTCGATGTCGAGACCCAGATCGGTGGCCGCCGCCACGACGCGCCGGACGTTCGGGTGCAGATCGGTCATGGCGTCCCAGGGTACGCAGGCGCACAATGGAGCCATGGCCGAGTCGGCGGTCGAAGAGCTGCCCCTCTACCTGGTGGAGCCCAAGGCCAGACCGGCGCGGTCGAGCCCGGCGGCCTCGGCGGCGTGGGCCGTCGCCCTGCCCTCGGTCGGCGGTGCCGGCCGCGGAAGCATGCTGGTCATGACGCGGATCGTGCCCCTGCCGCCGTCGATCGCCGTGGACGCCCTCCTGGCGTGGTGGCGGGCCCGGGACGGGGCCCAGGTGCTGTTCCACCGCACCCGCTTCGCGATGGCCACCCCCGCCGTGCGGCCCGACGCCTTCGACCAGTGCCAGATGCGGGTCCAGCTCCATCGCCCCGGCCACGTCCGGGACATGGCCCTCGAAGTGGAGCTGAGCCCATGGTCGCAGTCGCTGACGGAGATGGACCTGCGGCCGATGAAGTGGAAGACGTCGCTCAGCGAGGGCTACTACGCCGCCGGCCACGCCTTCCTCGACCTGATCGAGCGGTCGATGATGGGCCACGCCGCCCGCCGGCCGGTGCTCAACCGGCGAAGCTGGCGCGGGAGGTGGTGACCGGCACGGCCGCCACCATCACCCGGCCAGGCCGTCGATCTTCTCAGCCAGCTCGCGGTCGCGGTCGGTGACGCCGCCGGCGTCGTGGCTGACCAGGTCGATCACCACTTTGTTCCAGGAGTTCGACCAGTCGGGGTGATGATCCGACTTCTCGGCCAGCAGGGCGACCCGGGACATGAAGGCCCATGCTTCGGAGAAGTTGGCGAAGGTGAACTCGCGGTGCAGCTTGCCGTCCCGCTCAGTCCAAGCGCTCATCGCGCCGATCGTAAACCCGAGCCGTCTCCCGCCGGACCAGACGTCCAAAATCGCGCAGCCTGAACACTTCGTACCGCTGCAGCGGTAGCAAGTGCTCAGGCTGCGCGAGGGGTGGGGGGAGGGAATGAGCCAAATGGCGCCGACAGGATCGTCCCCAACGGGCGTACACTCGCACTGCAACCCGGAAGGGGAGTATCCCGCGACGATGCCGTCGTCAGCACGGCCACCCGGTGGTGGCCCGGCGGCTCGGCCCGCAAGGGCGGGAGAGACCTTCAGAGACAACTGAACTCACCGAAGGAAGGACTCCCCGGTGCGCGACCTGCTCGATTGGCTCCGAGATGTGTTGGCTCCCCGGCCTCGGCCGGTGCCCATCCCGGTGCCCGTGCGGAACCCGCGACGCCCGCAAGGACGTTGACCAGGCCGACGCGCCCCATTCCGGTCGTCAAGAAGGATCGATGCTCAAGAACACAGTCAAAACCTCCGTCCTGCTCGCCGCTCTCGGTGGGCTTTTCGTCGCAATAGGCGGTCTTCTCGGAGGGAGCGGCGGCGCCACCCTCGGTCTGCTCATCGGCCTCGTGCTGGTGGGCGGCTCGTACTGGTTCAGCGACAAGCTGGCCCTGAAGGCCGCTCGCGCCCAGATCGTGACCGAGCAGCAGGCGCCTGACCTCTACCGCATGGTGGCCAGCCTGGCCCAGCGAGCCGACCTCCCCATGCCCGTCGTCGCCATCTCCCCGGCACTGCAGCCCAACGCCTTCGCCACCGGCCGCAACCCCAAGCACGCCGTCGTGTGCTGCACGCAGGGCATCCTGCAGTCGCTGTCGCGCGACGAGCTGGAGGGCGTGCTGGCCCACGAGCTGATGCACGTGAAGCACCGCGACATCCTGATCGGGTCGGTCGCCGCCGCCATCGCCACCGGCATCTCCTACGCCGCCCAGCTGGCCATGTTCTCGGCCATGTTCGGTGGCCGCGACAACGACCGCGAGGGTGGCTTCCTCGGCCCGCTGCTGGTCATGATCCTCGCCCCCATCGCCGCCGGCCTGATGCAGATGGCCGTCTCCCGGTCGCGGGAGTTCGAAGCGGACCGGGGCGGCGCCGCCCTCCTCGGCACCGGCGAACCGCTGGCCCGGGCGCTCGAGCACATCGAGACCGCGGCCAAGCAGACGCCGCCGATGGAAGTGGCGCCGGCCCAGGCGTATGCGTGGATCCACAACCCGCTGGCCGAGCTGAAGGGCAGCCGCAACGCCCAGCAGGCCCGCATGGCCGGGCTGTTCTCCACCCACCCGCCGACGGCCGAGCGCATCCGCCGCCTCCGGGAGATGAGCCACTCCCACTAGGCACCCGCCCGGCCGAACACCTCCTCGGCCAGCGCGATGGCGTCCTGGCGATCGAGCGCCCTCCCCTCCTGGGTGAGGGCGCCGACCCGTTCCGGGCCGAGTTGCGCCAGCACCCGCGTGCGCAGCGCGTCGCTCAGCGCCTGGTCGCCGGTCACGAGCTCGAAACCGGCATCCTCGTACAGCACGTCGCCGGCCCCGTGGAGGCGGATGGCCGTCTCGACGAGGCCGAACGGCTCGGCCAGGCGGGCGGCGAGCACGAAGGCGCTGCCGAGGATGATCGGCGCTGACAGTTCGGCGGCCAGGTACATCGCCTCCTGCTGGTGGCGCGCTGCGACGGCCTCGGCGCCGGCCCGGAGCTCGTGCTCGGCGAGGGAGCCAAGAGCGGCAGCGAGCACACCGTCGGGAACCCCTTGGCGCAGCAGGTCCACTGCCTCCGTCAGCACCGCGACAGCGTCGGCCTGACCGCGCTCGCCTTGCACCTCGCCCAAGGTCACGAGGATGTCGACACGATCGAGGTCGGTGAGCTCCTCCTCCAGCTCCGTCCGGAGGTGATCGGCGGCTACCGCCATGTCCTCAGGAGCGGCCCGGCGCATGGCGAGGTCGGCCTCGGCTCGGGCCAGCGACACGTGACCCCACCGGTCATAGGCGCCATGCTCGGCCACCAGCCGGCGAGCCTCGCGCAGGTGACCGTCGGCGACGTCCAGCCGGCCGAGCGAGACGGCCGCGAGGTGGGCACCGAGGTGCGCCCGGGTCAGCATCGTGCTTCCTGGGCGGGCCCGGGCGATGGTCTTCGTGAGCCCGTCAAGGGCCAGCAGCAACCGGCCCCGAGCGTGCTGCAGCACGGCCAGCAGCCGGGCCAGCGCCAGCGCGTCATCGTCGCGCCCGTCGTCCAGGAGGCCGTCGACGATCGCGCCGACGGTGTCCGCCTCCAAGGACAGCTCACCGAGGGTCGTCTGCCTCGTCAGGTTCGCCCACGAGTAGCGGGCCAGGTAGTGGTCGGCGAGGCGCTGCCTCGTGGCCGGCGCCTCCCCGGCGTCGTCCAAGCGGTCGGTGGCGTAGGCCCGCACCGTCTCCAGCATCCGGTACCGGGTCAGGCCCGCGGTGCGATCGACCACCAGCAACGATTCATCGGCCAACGACCACACGGTGTCGGCGACGTCGTCGGGATCGATGGTGCCGAACCCGGCGGCCGCCGCCGCCGTGTCGAGATCGAACGCCGCCCGGAAGACCGAGAGCCGGCCGAACACGATCCGCTCCGCCGGCGTGAGCAGCGCCTGACCCCAATCGAGCAGCGCCTGCATGCTGCGCTGCCGAGGCGCTGCCGTGGGGTCGCTGGTCCGCAGGAGCCGGAACCGCTGCTGCAGCCCCTGCAGGATCTCGGCGGGCGACAGCACCGACAGGCGGGCCGCCGCCAGCTCGATGGCGAGCGGCATGCCGTCGAGATGGCGGCAGATCTCGGCCACGATCGGCTCGTCGGCGGCGCTCAACGTGAAGCTGGGCACCCGGGACCGGGCCCGGTCCACGAACAGGTGGACGGCATCCTGCACGATCCCGAGGGGCTCGATCCGCCACAGCTCCTCGCTCGGGAGAGCGAGCGGCACGCGGCTCGTGGCGAGGACGCCGACGTGCGAGCACCGGGACACAAGGGAGCCGACGAGCCCGCCGGCGGCGCCCAGCACGTGCTCGCAGTTGTCGAGGATCACCAGCGCTCGGCGCGAGGCGAGGTGGGCGAGCGCCGACTCCCGCTCGTCGTCGCCGTCGGCCGGCGACGCCCCGATGGCCTCGCTCACCGCCGCCGCCACCATTCGCCCGTCAGCGACGGCGGCCAGGTCCACCAGCCACACACCGTCCGGCCACGTCGGCGCCACGAGGAGGCCCACCTCCACGGCCAGGCGGGTCTTGCCCATGCCGCCCGGCCCGACCACGGTGACTAGGCGCCCCCCGCCCAACCGCGCCGCCACATCGGCGACGTCGGCCTCCCGACCGACGAACGACGTCACCGGCGCCACGAGGTTGTGCCCCTCGGCCGGGACGGCTCGCACCGTCGCCGGCACGGCGTCGTCGTCGGTCGCCCCCACCGCCGCCAAGCGGACCGGCCCGTCGAAGTCGCGCAGGCGGAACGCGCCGATGGGCTCGATGCGCACCCCGGCACGATCACCGGCCGCCACGACGGCGTCGTCCGACGCGATCACCTGGCCACCGTTCGCCGCACCGACCACGCGGGCGGCTTGGTGGAGCGCCAGCGCGACGTAGTCACCGTCGCGTGGGAACGCCATCCCGGCGTGGATGCCGACGCGGATCCGCATGACACCGCCCGACGGCCACGGATGCCCGATCATCGCTTGCTGCGCGCCCACCGCCGCTTTCATGGCCTCGGCCGCCGACTCGAAGGCGACGATGAAGGCGTCGCCGACGGTCTTCACCTCCGCGCCGCCGTGTGCGTCCCACTGCTTGCGCAGCAGCGCGTTGTGCGTCTCGAGGAGGGGTGGGTAGGCGTCACCCAGGCGGCGGAACATCTTCGTCGAGCCCTCGATGTCGGTCAGAACGAAGGTGACGAGGCCAGACGGGAGCGTGGCCGCTGTCGTCACGGCGCGGTGCTCGCCCTTGCGGTGACCGCCTCGATCTCGGCGAGGCGCTCGAGCGGCACCGTCACGTGGCCCAGCTTCCGCGCCGGCCGCGGCGCCTTGTCGTACAGGTGGACGTGGGCGCCGGGCACGGCGAGCAGCGCGCCGACGTCGGGCACCGTCCCGATGAGGTTGACCATCGCCACCGGCGCCCGCAGCGCCGCCGAGCCCAGCGGCAGGCCGGCGACGGCTCGCAGGTGCTGCTCGAACTGGCTCGTCTCGGCCCCTTCGATGGTCCAGTGCCCCGAGTTGTGCACGCGGGGTGCCACCTCGTTGGCGAGCAGCGAGCCGTCCACCGCGAAGAGCTCGACGGCGAGCACGCCCACGTAGTCCAGCCGTTGCAACACCTTCGTGGCGATGCCTTCGGCGTCGGCCTGCATCGTCGCACTGAGTCCCGGTGCCGGGGCCACCGTGGTGTGCAGGATCCCGTCGGCGTGGCGGTTCTCGACGACCGGGTAGCACGCAACGGTGCCGTCCAGGTCGCGGGCGGCGACGATGGACAGCTCCCGCTCGAACCGCACCAGCTCCTCGCTGATGCAGGGACCGTCGAGCACACCGTCGACCGGCTCACCCGGGCCGAGCACCACCTGCCCCCGGCCATCGAAGCCACCGAGGCGCCGCTTCACCACGGTGCCGTTCGGAAAGGGACGAGGCGGCGACGCCCACGTCGCCGTGCGGATGCCGGCGGCGACGAGCGCCTCCTTCTCCGAGCGCCGGTCCTGGGCGATGGCCACCGCCTCGGGCGATGGCCGCACGGGCACCCGCTCGGCCAGCCACGCCAGACCATCGACCGGTACGTGCTCGAGCTCGACGGTGACGACGTCGCAGCGGCGGGCTAGGTCGGCCAACGCCGCGGCGTCGTCGTAGGGAGCAGCGATGACGTCGGCAGCGATGGCGGCGGGCGGGTCCGGGGCCGGCTCCACCACCACGCAGCGCATCCCCAGCGGCGCGCCCGCCAGCGCCAGCATGCGGCCGAGCTGCCCGCCGCCCAGGATGCCGATGACGGTCACCCGTCGCGCGGGTCCGGGTGAGCCAGCACGTCGTCGGTCTGACGCTGGCGCCAGGCCCGCAACCGCTCTTGCAGCTCGGGCCGCGTCACCGCGGCGATGGCCGCCGCCAGGAGCCCGGCGTTCTTGGCCCCGGCGGCGCCGATGGCCATCGTCCCGACGGGCACCCCGCCCGGCATCTGCACGATCGACAGGAGCGAGTCCAGGCCGTTCAACGCCTTCGACGGTACGGGGACACCCAGGACCGGCACGATGGTGTGGGCGGCGACCATCCCGGGCAGGTGGGCGGCTCCACCGGCGCCCGCGATGATGGCGGCCAGCCCGTCCGCTTCGGCCTGGCGCCCCACTTCGGGCAGCAGGTGCGGCGTGCGGTGGGCCGACACGACCCGCACCGACGAGGGCACCTGCAGCTCGTCGAGGACGTCGACGGCGGCCCGCATCGTCTCCCAGTCGGACCGGGATCCCATCACGACGGCGACGAGCGGAGGCATCGCACGGAGTCTGCCACTCGTCGAACAGGGCGCTGAAGTACCCGGGTCGGCGGCACGAGAGCCGACTGCCGTACTTCAGCGCCCTGTTACAGTCCGCTTTGGTGAGGAGCCCGCACGAAGTGGCGACGAGCCACATGGCCGGAGCGCCGGGGCGGGCGTGGACGTTCCTGTCGAACCACCTGCACGTGCTGGCGTGCATCGACCACGACCCGGCCATCCGCCTGCGCGATGTCGCCGCCCTCGTCGGCATCACCGAGCGGGCCGCCCAGAGCATGGTGGCCGACCTGGCCCAGGAGGGGTACCTCACCCGCGTCCGGGTGGGCCGACGCAACCGCTACGAGATCCACCGCGGCGCGCCACTGCGCCACCCGCTCGAGCGGGGCATCACGGTGGGCAACCTGCTCGACGCGCTGCGTCGCCGTTACGCGAACGGATCGGCGAACGGATCGCTGGCGCTGGTCATGGCGGCCGATGCCGGCTCGGGCTCGTCGGTCACGAACGCCTTGTAGCCCTCGACCTCCAGCACGTCGGCCAGCTCCCGGCCCCCGCTGGCCACGATGCGGCCCCCGGCCAGCACGTGCACGGCGTCGGGCAGCAGCTCCTTGAACAGCCGGCTGTAGTGGGTGATGGCCAGCACGCCGAGGCCGGAGTCGTGGGTCATGGCCTCGACCCGCCGGGTGCAGGCCCGCAGGGCGTCGATGTCGAGACCCGAGTCGAGCTCGTCGAGGATGGCGATCTTGGGCTGCAGCACGGCCAGCTGGAGCGTCTCGTTGCGCTTCTTCTCGCCGCCCGACAGGTCGACGTTGAGGGGCCGCTCGAGGAAGCGCTCGTCGAAGCCGATCCGGCTGGCCTCGCCGACGAGTACCGACGCGAGGTCGTCGCCGCCCCGGCCCCTGGCGGCGAGCGCCTCGCGCAGCACGGCGTCGAGGCGGACGCCCGGCACCTCCGTGGGGTACTGCATGGCGAGATACAGCCCGGCGGCGGCGCGTTCCCAGGGTTCCAGGGCGAGCACGTCGACGCCGTCGAGGGTGATCGTGCCGCCGAGCACCTCGTAGCCGGGCCGTCCCATCACCACTGCCGACAGTGTCGACTTCCCGGCCCCGTTCGGACCCATGACGGCGTGCACCTCACCGCTCGACACCGTCAGGTCGATGCCGTGGAGGATCTCCTTGCCCTCCACGCCGGCGCGCAGGCCCCGGATCTCGAGGGTGCTCACTTGACGATCACCACCACGTCGCCGTCGCGCACGGCCACCTCGTAGACCGGTACCGGCTGCGTGGCCGGAAGCGACTGGGGCTCACCGGTGGTCAGGGAGAAGGTGGAACCGTGCTTCCAGCACTCGATCTCCTGGTCCTCGCACAGGACCTCGCCCTCCGACAGGGAGAAGTTGGCGTGGCTGCAGACGTCGCCGACGGCGAACACGGCATCTCCGCAGCGCACCAGGGCGACCGCGACGCCGTCGACCTCGACCCGCCGGGCCGTGCCGGGAGCCAGATCGTCGAGGCGCGCCACCACCGCTTCCATCACGCCAACCGCTTTCGGTCGAGCTTGGCGGCAAAGGCCCGGCGCAGCTCCGGCACCAGGTGGGGTGCGGGCAGGCGCTCGAGCACCTCGTCGAAGAAGCCGAGCACGATGAGGCGGTCGGCCGTCTCCGGGCGCACGCCCCGGCTCTCCAGGTAGAAGCGCTGCTCGGCATCGATGGGCCCGACCGCCGAGGCGTGGCTGCAGCGCACGTCGTTGTTCTCGATCTCCAGGTTGGGCACGCTGTCGGCCCAGGCCCCTTCCGACAGCTTCAGGTTCCGGTTCGTCTGGAAGGCGTTCGTGCCCGGCGCCTCCTTCCGTACGCGGATGAGGCCCGTGTAGACGCTGCGGGCGTGGTCCTCGACCGCTCCCTTGAACAGCAGGTTCGACGTGGTCTTGGGCGCGGCGTGGTCCTGGAGCGTGCGGAAGTCGTGCATCTGATCGCCCTCACCGAAGTAGGCGGCGATCTGGTCACCGGTGGCGCCGATGCCGTCGAGGCGGGCGTCGGTGCGGACCCGCGCGTAGTAGCCGCCCAGGGCGACGGTGGCGAGGAGCGACCTGGAGTCGCGCCCGCCGCGTGCCACCTGATGGGCGATCTGCCAGGCCCGGGGCCCGAGCTCGTTGACCGCCAGGTAGCGGAGGTTGGCGCCATCGCCGGTGTGGATCTCGGTCACCGGCACCACGAGGGCCCGAACGTCGTCGGAGGCGAAGCGCTCCACCACGGTGGCCTCGGCGCCGGGTCCGGCCTCGACGACCAGCCGGGGATAGACGGCGGTCCCGTCGGCGGGCCGGTTCCACACCACCTCGATGGGGTCGGCGACGACCCGGCCGGCGGGGATGCGCAGCCGCACGATCTGACCGTGGATGGCGTTCAGCTCGGCGAACACGTCGGCCGGCGGCTCGGACGGGGCGGTCCCCGCTTCGGCCGCCCAGCCGTCCACGGTCGCGGTCGCGGGACTGGTGGCGAACGCGTCGAACTCCAGCTCCGCGATGCGGCTGTAGCGCCAGATCTCCTCGTCGGGCGAGGGCAGGGTGACGGTGCTCATGTCAGCGCCGGCGCCGGCGGAAGTGGCTCCAGAACCCGCTCCGCTCGTCGGCCTTGCGCACCTCGGCGAGGACCTCGGGACCGACGCTGTTGATGATGTCTTCGGCCTCGTCGAGCACCGCGGCGGCCGAGCCGTCCTCGAGGCCGGGCGGCTCGTCGGGCGTCTTCGGCGTCACCAGCGAGCCGTGCGACCAGTCGACGTCGGCCAGCCGACGCTCGTAGCCCTTGCACACGTCGGGGCAGCGCCAGGGCGCGTCAGGGGCGAGGTCGAGGTTGCACTTGCGCACCGTCTCGCCGTCGGCGTAGGTGCGACTCTCGAAGTTCTTGCACTCCTCCCGCATGGGCATGGCGCACCGTCGGCTCAGCCGACCGAACCCTCCATCTGCAGCTCGATCAAGCGCGACCACTCCACGGCGTACTCCATGGGCAGGGTGCGGGTGACGGGCTCGATGAACCCGTTCACGATCAGGCCCATGGCCTGCTCCTGCGTGAG
The DNA here is from genome assembly GCA_963728985.1 of uncultured Acidimicrobiales bacterium. Classification (GTDB taxonomy): domain Bacteria; phylum Actinomycetota; class Acidimicrobiia; order Acidimicrobiales; family Ilumatobacteraceae; genus DASXAI01. Next base: position 422,515 of record CAVSME010000001.1, read on the forward strand.
GCCGCGGCTCATGAGGTAGAAGAGCTGCTCGTCGGCCACCTTGGAGACCGTGGCCTCGTGGCCGATCTGGGCGTCGCGTTCGCCGACCTCCATGTAGGGCTTGGTGTTGGAGATGCTGTCGCCGTCGAGCAGGAGGGCGTCGCACTGCACGTGGCTCTTGCAGCCGTGAGCGCCTTCCTCCACCCGTACCAGGCCCCGGTAGGTGGTGATGCCACCGTCCTTGGAGATGGACTTCGACACGATCTTCGACGTCGTCTCCGGCGCCGCGTGCACCATCTTGGCCCCGGCGTCCTGATGCTGGCCGGCGCCGGCGTAGGCGACCGACAGGACCTCACCGGTGGCCTTCGGCCCGACCATGTACACCGACGGGTACTTCATGGTGAGGCGGCTGCCGATGTTGCCGTCGATCCACTCCATGTGGCCCTCGGCCTCCACCCGCGCCCGCTTGGTGACGAGGTTGTAGACGTTGTTGCTCCAGTTCTGGATGGTCGTGTACGTCACCCGGGCGCTGGGCTTCACCACGATCTCGACCACCGCGGAGTGCAGCGAGTCCGACGTGTACGTCGGCGCCGAGCAGCCCTCGATGTAGTGCACCTTGGCACCCTCGTCGGCGATGATCAGCGTCCGCTCGAACTGGCCGGCGTTCTCGGCGTTGATCCGGAAGTAGGCCTGCAGCGGCATCTCGCACTCGACGCCCGGCGGCACGTAGATGAAGCTGCCCCCGCTCCACACGGCGCTGTTCAGGGCGGAGAACTTGTTGTCGCCCGGCGGGATCACCTTGCCGAAGTACTGCTTGACCAGGTCCGGGTACTCCCGCAAGGCGGTGTCCATGTCGCAGAAGAGGATCCCCTGCTTCTCCAGGTCCTCCCGGTTGCGGTGGTAGACGACCTCGGACTCGTACTGGGCGGTCACGCCGGCCAGGTACTTGCGCTCGGCCTCGGGGATGCCGAGCTTCTCGTAGGTGGCCTTCAGCTGGTCGGGCAGGTCATCCCACTCGTCGACCTGCTGGTTCGTGGGCTTGATGTAGTAGTAGATGTCGTCGAAGTCGATGTCCGGCATGTTGACGGCGAACCACGGCGCCATCGGCTTGCCCTCGAAGGTGCGCAGCGACTTCTGGCGGAACTTGCGCATCCACTCCGGCTCGCCCTTCCACCACGAGATGTCGTCCACGACGACGTCGTTCAGGCCCTTCTCGGGCTTGAACACGGGGATGACGTCGTCGGACCAGCCGAGCTTGTATCGGCCCAGGTCGAGGTCGGTCACGGTCATCAGCAGACGCTCCCGGTGGAGGGGATTTGCACTACCTCCATAGTAACAATCCCGACCGCCAGGTCCTACCTGTTGGGCGGCTTCGCCGCCTGCTCGCTCCTCTCGGAGGGCGAGCGGATAGGCGCGCGGGATCCTGTTCCGATCGGCGTTTGGGTGCCGATTGCCTCGCCTGGCGGGCCGATCGGCACCCATGACCGAATCGGCACCCAACGTTGCTCACGGATCGTGGCCACCGGCCCCGTCCGCGCCGATCGCCTTCGCCTATCCGCTCGCCCTCTCGGACGATGCCGCCCTTGGCTGCCCCGCCGCCGCACTGCGGCGGCACCCGGCGCCGTCAGTCCGCCTCGATGAAGATGCACTCCCCGGGGCAGTCCAGGGCGGCGTGGACCACCTGGTGGTGGAGCCGCAGTGGCACCCAGGCCAAGCTGCCGCCCCCGCCGGGGTCGTTGCCCGGCACCCCGCCCTCCGACACGTAGGCGATGCCGTCCTCGAGCTGGACGAACACGTCGGGACAGTGGTCGAGGCACAGGCCGTCACCCGTGCAGAGGTCCTGGTCGATCCACACCCGCATCGCAAGTCGAGGCTACCGGCAACGTCGGTACCCTCGCCGGGTGCTCCCCGACCCGCCCGCGGCCAAGCGCATCCCCACCACCGTGCCCCGCCACGCCGGTGCCGTCGTCGACGACTACGCCTGGCTGCTCGACCGCGAGGACCCTGACACCCTCGCCTATCTCGAGGCCGAGAACGCCTACGCCGAGGCGTGGTTCGAGCCCCTCGCTCCCCTGCGCGAAGCGCTGTTCGACGAGATCAAGCGGCGCACCCAGGAGACCGACCTCTCCGTGCCGGTGCCCAAGGGCCCGTGGCGCTACTACGCCCGCACCGTCGAGGGCCTGTCCTACCCGCTCCACTGCCGGCGCCCGGCGGACACCGACGGCGACGAGCAACTGCTGCTGGACGAGAACGCCCAAGCCGCCGAGCACGAGTTCTTCGCCCTGGGGGCCTTCGACGTCAGCCCCGACCACTCGCTCGTGGCCTGGTCGATGGACGTCGACGGCGGCGAGGAGTACACGCTGCGCTTCCGCGACCTGGGCACCGGCCGCGACCTCGCCGACACGATCCCCCGCACCTACTACGGCACGGCGTGGTCGGCCGACGGCCACCACCTCTTCTACGTCAAGCCTGACGCCGCCATGCGCCCGTTCCAGGTGTGGCGCCACACGCTCGGCAGCTCGGCCGATGACGACGTGCTGGTCCTCGAGGAGCCCGACGAGCGCTTCTTCGTCGGCATCGAGCTGACCCGCAGCGAGGCCTTCGTGCTGATCAGCCTCGAGAGCAAGACGACGAGCGAGACCTGGTTCGTGCCGGCCGACGCTCCGCTGGCCGCCCCCGCCGTCGTGGAGCCCCGGCAGCAGGACCGGGAGTACACGGTCGACCATCGCGGCGATGACTTCGTGATCCTCACCAACGACGAGGCCGAGGACTTCCGGGTGATGACCACGCCGGTGGCGACGCCGGATCGATCGCACTGGTCCGAGCTCGTCGCCCACGTCGCCGGGCGCCGGATCGTCAGCGTCGACGCCTTCGCCGGGCATCTGCTCGTCCACGAATGGGCCGATGGCATGCCCCGCGTCCGAGTGCTCTTCGACGACGGCACCGAGCGGGTCCTGGCCTTCGACGAGCCCGTCCACAGTGTGGAGCCCGGCGTGAACGCCGAGTTCGCCACCACGGTGGTGCGCTTCGACTACGAGTCGCTGGTCACGCCGGCCAGCGTCTACGAGGAGGACGTTCGCACGGGCGAGCGCACGCTGCTGAAGCGGACGCCCGTCCTCGACGGCTTCGATCCGGCCGCCTACGACACGGCCCGCACCTGGGCCACCGCCCCCGACGGGGCGAAGGTGCCCGTCGACCTCGTGTGGAAGCGAGGCACGCCGCGCGACGGCACCGCCCCCCTCGTCCTCTACGGCTACGGGTCCTACGAGTACTCGATGGCGCCGTGGTTCTCGATCGCCCGGCTGTCGCTGCTGGACCGGGGCGTGGTGTGGGCCCTCGGCCATCCCCGGGGCGGCGGCGAGCTGGGTCGGCAGTGGTACCTCCACGGCAAGTTGCTCGAGAAGCGCAACACGTTCACCGACTTCGCCGCCGCGGCCGAGCACCTGGTGGCCGAGGGGTGGACGGCGCCCGATCGCCTGGCCATACGGGGCGGCAGCGCCGGCGGCCTGCTCGTCGGCGCCACGATGGAGCTGCAGCCGTCGCTGTTCGGCGCGGTGGTTGCGGAGGTGCCGTTCGTCGACGTCGTCAACACCATGCACGACGAGACGCTCCCCCTCACGGTGACCGAGTGGGAGGAGTGGGGCGATCCTCGCGACCCCACCTACGAGGCGTACATGGCGTCGTACGCCCCGTACGAGAACGTCGCCGCCGTCGACTATCCGCCGATGCTGGTGACGGCCGGGCTCAACGACCCGCGGGTGAGCTACCACGAGCCGGCCAAGTGGGTGGCCCGATTACGGGCGGTGGCCACGGGGCGTGCTCCGCTCCTGCTGCACACCGAGCTTGGCGCGGGCCACCGTGGCCCCTCCGGCCGCTACGAAGCGTGGCGGGACGAAGCGCGCACGCTTTCCTTCCTGCTCACCGTCCTCCCCACCCGCTGACCCGCCTCTCCTTCGCGCAGCCTGAGCGTTTGCTACCGCTCCAGCGGTACCAAGTGTTCAGGCTGCGCGGTTGGGGACGGCGGGAAGGCGGGGGTCAGGCGGTGGCGGCGAGGAGGGCGAGGGCGATGAGGACCACGTTGCGCGCGACCGACCCGTACCCGACCGGGCGCGTGGACCACGCCCCGAAGCACGCGCAGGGTGGTCGCCGGCCCTGCGCCAGCCGCAGCACGAGCAGCACCGTGAACGCTCCCAGCAGCACCGCCGCCGCCAGAGCGACCACCGGCCGCCACACGCCGGTGATCAACAGCGCGCCAAGCCCCACCTCCAGCCACGGCAGCACCGGCACGGCGACGGCCGGTGACCCGAGGGCCGCGGCCTGGGCCGCCCATCGCGGACCCGCCGCCAGCTTCGCCGCGCCCGACAGCAACAGCACGGCGCCGAGGACGACGCCGGCCACCGCGCCCACGTTCACGTGCCGGCGAAACCGCCGAGCTTCCCCCGGAAGAACAGCATCGGGCCGTGGTCGGTCTCGACCTCGAGCTCGCGCACCCGGCCCATCACGAAGTAGTGGTCACCGGCCTCGACGACCTTGTCGATGTCGCAGTCGATCCATGACAGCACACCGTCGATGACCGGCGAGCCGGTGGCCGCCGGGTGCCAGCCGATGTCCTTGAACTTGTCGTCGCCCTCCTTGGCGAAGTGCCAGCACAGCTCCCCCTGGAACTCCGACAGGATGTTCACGCAGAAGGCGCCGGACCGCTCCATGGCCGGCCAGCTGGTGGAGTTCTTGGCCGGGAAGAACCCGACGAGGGGCGGGTCCAGGGACACGGACGAGAACGAACCGATCGTGATGCCGTAGGGCGCGCCCTCGAAGGTGGACGTCACCACCGTGACGCCCGTCGGGAAGTGGCCGAGTACGTGGCGGAATCGGGCGGAGTCGAAGTCGGCCATGGGCCGCAGGCTAGGCCTCGCCGAGGCAGATGCGCTGGCCCTCGGAGGCGGCGGTCACGGAGAGCCCAGTTCGATCGGCGAAGAGCTCGCAGCAGCGCAGCACCTCGTCGAGCGCCTCGTCCGACCGCATCGGATCGTGGTGGAACAGCGCCACCGAGCGAGCGCCGGCGCGCTTGGCCACCCACATGGCGTACTCGTAGGTGCAGTGGCCCCAGGTGGACTTCTTGGCGAACTCGGGCTGGGTGTACTGGGCGTCGTGGATCAGCAGGTCCACGCCGTCGACCAGCTCCAGAGCCGCCTCGCAGACCTCGAAGCCGCCGTCCGCCGGCTGCTGGTGATCGGGCAGGTAGGCGATCGACGCGCCGCCCCATTCGACTCGGTAGCCGAATGTGCGGCCCACGTGGGGGATGGCCAGGGCCGTCACCAGCGCCGCGCCCACCTTGACCGGGCCCTCGTCCAGGTCGTGGAAGCGGATCTCGCCGGGCAAGTCTGCCACCGAGACGGGGAAGTAGGGCGCCCGCATGAAGCTGTCGAAGGCCTCGGCCACCGTGCGGCCGTCGTCTTGCGACGGCCCGTAGACGTCGAACGAGGCCCCCGGACGCAGGATCGGCACGAAGAACGGCAGGCCCTGCACGTGGTCCCAGTGGAGGTGGGAGACCAGGGCGGCGCCCTGGAAGCTGCCGTCGTCGGGCTGGGTTTCGCCGAAGAAGCGCAGGCCTGTACCCAGGTCGAGCAGGAGGGGCGGCTCGCCGGCGACCTGCAGCGCCACGCACGCCGTGTTGCCGCCATACCGCCGAGTTCGCTCGCAGGCGGTGGGCGTCGACCCCCGCACCCCGTAGAAGGTCACGTCTAGCAAGCCTGCCCCCTTGCACTCGCACGATACCGGAGGAACACGAAACCGTGTCCAGCGGCGTGACGCATTTCATGTCACAGCGTTAGCGTTCCCCCATGGCACCGTCTCCACTCCCCAACGGTTTGGTCGTGATCGTCAAGGAGGAATGCGAGACCTGTCGCACCGTAGCCCCCGTGCTGGCCGAATTGTCCAAGGCGGGTGAAGCGCTCACCGTCTACACCCAGGACGATCCGCAGTTCCCGCCGGGCGTCGACCCCGTCCACGACGCCGACCTCGCCGTCTCCTGGCACCACGACATCGAGACGGTCCCGACCCTGCTGCGGGTGGTCGACGGGGCCGAGACCGAACGCACCGTCGGCTGGGACCGGGACACCTGGCGCACCTTCACCGGTCACGCCGACCTCGGCGCCGACCTGCCGGCGTTCCGGCCCGGTTGCGGGTCGATGTCCGTCGACCCGTTCCTGGTCGACGAGCTGCGGGCCCGGTTCTCAGGCTCCCTGCTGAAGAGCAGGCGGGTCGAGATCGCCGATGCCGAAGACGACATGGAGGCCCTCTTCGACCGGGGCTGGACCGACGGCCTCCCCGTGGTGCCGCCCACCGAGGAGCGCGTCCTGCGAATGCTCGAAGGCACGACGCGAGCGCCCGACGAGATCGTCGCCAACGTGCCGCCCGACCTCGTCGACGTCACCGTGGAGAAGGTGGCCATCAACGCCGTGATGGCCGGATGCCGCCCGGAGTACCTGCCCGTCGTGCTGGCTGCCGTCGAGGCCACGTGCAACAACGAGTTCAACATCCACGGCGTGCTCGCCACCACCATGCCCGTCGGTCCCGTGCTCATCGTCAACGGTCCAATCCGGCGAGCCATCGGGATGAACAGCGGCGTCAACGTGCTGGGGCAGGGCAACCGGGCCAACGCCACGATCGGGCGGGCACTGCAGCTCGTCATCCGCAACGTCGGCGGGGGGCGGCCCGGGGGCGTCGACCGCGCCGCCCACGGCAATCCGGGCAAGATCGGCTTCTGCTTCCCCGAGGACGAGGAGGGCTCGCCGTGGGAGCCGCTGGCCGAGTGGCGAGGCATGGCGCCTGGCACCAACGCCGTCACCGTCTTCCCCGGCGAGGGTCCTCGCTGCGTGGTGGACCAGAAGGCGCGCACGCCTGAGGAGCTGTGCGCGTCGCTGGCCGTCGGGCTGCGGGGCGTCCACCACCCGAAGCTGCCGCTCGGCTTCGACGCCATCCTGATCGTCGGTCCCGACCACGGCCGCGTGTTCGCCGAGGCGGGCTGGAGCCGCGACCGCGTGCTGGAGGAGCTCAGGGAGCGCCTCCTCATCCCCGGCGCCGAGCTGGTTCAGGGCGCGGGCGGCATCGCCGAAGGCCTGCCCGAGTCCTTCCGCGACCAGACCGTGCCGATGTTCCGGCCCGGCGGCATCCTCCTCGCCTACGCCGGTGGAGGAGCGGGCCTGTTCTCTGCCATCATCGGGGGCTGGGCCAACGGTGAAGTGGGGAGCCAGCCCATCACGAGGGAGATCACACCATGAGTCGAACGGTCCTCGATCCCACCGGCGAGCGCACCGTCGAGACCCGTGAGCGCCTGGCCCGGCCGTCGTCGTTGGACGGCAAGACCGTCGGCCTGCTCGACATCTCCAAGCCGCGCGGCAACATCTTCCTCGACCGCCTGGAGCAGCGCCTCACCGAGATGGGTGTGCGGGTGGAGCGCTACGCCAAGCCCACGTTCACCAAGCCCGCCCCGATCGACCTGCGCCACGAGATCGCCACGAAGTGCGACCTCGTCATCGAGGCGCTTGCCGATTGAGGCAGCTGCACGTCGTGCAGTGTGCACGACATCGTCGATCTCGAGCGCAGGGGTGTGCCGTCGGTCTTCGTGGCGTCGGCGGAGTTCGTCCAGGCCGCTGAGGCCCAGTCCGCCTCGCTCGGCTTCCCCACGGTGGCGCGCGTGTTCACGCCCCATCCCATCCAGGACCGCACCGACGACGAGATGCGGGCCTACGCCGACGCCGCTTTCGAGGAGATCGTGGGACATATCGTGGACGGCTGATGCGACGATCGGCGGCGGCGCTGGCCACGCTCCTGGTAGCGCTGACGGCCAGTGTGCTGCTGCCGATCACGCCGGCGTCGGCGGCGACGCCGCCGAAGGTCTTCCTCCTCGGCGACTCGGTGATGGCGGGACTCAACTTCTCGGGCGACGCGCGCGCCCTGCTCGACGCGTCCTACGACGTCACCCTCGACGCCAAGGTGTGCCGCACGCTGCGCGAGCCGAGCTGCAGCACCAAGTACGACGGCCAACCGACGGCCGCCCTCACCGTGATGCGGGCCAACGCCGGTGCCCTCGGCGACGTGCTCGTGATGATGGCGGGCTACAACGACGGCAACATCGGCCCTGGCGTCGACGCGCTGATGGCCGAAGCCGAGGCCCAGCACGTGCCCCATGTGCTGTGGTTGACCTACCGCAACACCAACGGCCGCTACACGAGCTCGAACGCCACGCTCAGCGACGAGGCGGCGCAGCACCCCACGATGGTGGTGGCCGACTGGGACGCGTACAGCAGCGGCCACAGCGACTGGTTCGGCGGCGACGGGCTCCACCTCACCGGCGCCGGTGCCATGGGCTTGGCCACCTTCCTCAAGGCCAACGTGGACGCCGTGATGGCGGGCCGGTCCACCGCCGTCGGCACGGGGCGCTGCCGGGGCGCCGTCAGCGGTGCGCCAGCGGCCGCCGCGCCCGCGGCGGCGGCGAAGGTGGCCCCGGCGAGCGGCTTCGTGGCGGTGGCGCCGGCACGCGTCGCCGACACCAGGGCAGGGGACCCGCTCGGCGCCGGCAAGGTCCTCGACGTCGACCTTTCGGCCGTGGTCCCGGCGGGAGCGTCGGCGGCGATGGTGAACCTGACGGCCGTCGATCCCTGCGCCGCTGGCTACCTCACCGGCTACGCCTGCGGTACGGCGGTGCCGGTGGCCTCGAACGTGAACTACGAGCGCGGTGCCACCCGGGCCAACCTCGCCATCGTCGTGCTCGGCCAGGAGCGGCACCTGTGCGTGTACAGCTACGCCACCGCCGACGTGGTGGTCGATGTCTCGGGATGGCTGGCGCCCGGGCAGGGCTGGCGCTACCAAGCGCTCACACCCTCCCGGCTGGTCGACACGCGCGACGCCTTCCGTTCCACGTCGAGCGTCGTGGGCCAGCGGGCCGCCGGCGCGACACTGCCGGTCACGGTCACGCCCTGGCCCGAGGCCCCCGCATCGCCGGCGGCGGTCCTCGTGAACGTCACCGCCATCGGCGCCGACGGTCCGGGGTACGTGACCGTCTCGGCCTGCGGCGGCCGCGGACCGGCGCTGGCGTCGACCCTCAACGTCGAGCGCGGGGAGACCGCAGCCAACCTGGCCGCCTCGGCGGTGGCCGGCGACGGCACCATCTGCGTGTTCACGTCGACGGCGATGCACGTCGTGGTGGACCTCGAGGGCTGGTTCGGCTCCGCCGGCTCGCTGCTGGCGCCCCAGACGCCCCAGCGTGTGGTGGACACCCGCACGGGCACGGGCGGATCCCGCTTGAGCGCCGGCGCCACGCTCGAGGTGCCCTCGAGCACCGGCGCGGTGGTGAACGTGACGGCCACCGGACCAATGGCGGCCGGCTACCTCACCGTGCATCCGTGCGACGCCGTGCCGTGGGTGTCGAACGCCAACTACACCGCCGGTGGTGTGGTGCCGGCGCTGGCGGCCGTGGGCACGGCCGCCGGGGGCTACTGCGTGACGTCGCCCGCGGCGACCGACGTCGTCATCGACCGGCTTGCCACCATCGTCAATTCGTAGCGCTCTAACCTCTCTCAGTGGTGCAACGGACGGCGGGTCTTCGCGGTGTGCTGTTGACGGTCCTGGCCCTGGCGACGGGGATCGTCGTGAGCGGCGCGTCGCCGCCCCCGGCCGGCGCCGCGCCCGGTCCGGGCGTCTACCTCCTCGGCGACTCGGTGACGGCCGGGGCGCAGAGCGCCCTCCAGCAGGCGCTGGCGCCGTCCTATCCCGGCCTGGTGATCAACGCCCAGGTGTGCCGCGGCCTCACGACCAGCTGCCCGTACAACGGGGCGACGCCCACCACGGGGATGGCCGAGATCGCCGCCAACGCCGGCCACCTCGGCGACGTCGTCGTGATGGAACTGGGCTACAACGACAAACCGAGTGCGTCCGCCATCGACGCCGCCCTCGGCGCCCTGGGCGCGCAAGGTGTGCCCCTCGTGTTCTGGGTGGGGATGAGCACGCTCAACCGACCGGACTTCGCGTCGCTGAACGACCGACTGGTCGCCGCCGAAGCGCGATGGCCGACGTTGCGCGTCCTCGACTGGGACAGCGCGAGCAAAGCCCATCCGGACTGGTTCGTTCCCGACGACGGTGTCGGCATCCATCTCACCAAGGACGGGGCGACGGCCTACGCCGCTTGGTTGAAGGGCATCCTCGACGCCGTGCCGGGCATCGGGACCCCGCCGCCCGCCGCGCAACACTGCGTGGCGACCGTCGGCATCGGCACGCCAGCGGCGGCGCCGACGGCCCAGTCCTCCGCCACCGCCGACGCCGGCGCCGGGTTCACCGGCATCCAGCCCAAGCGCCTGCTCGACTCGCGCGCCGGCCGGCCGGTTGGCGCCGGGCGGGCGATCGAGCTGCAGATCACCGGGCGGGCCGGGGTGCCCGTGGGGGCGACGGCGGCCGTCTTGAACGTCACCGCCATCGACCCGTGTGGCTCGGGGTTCGTCACCGTCTACCCGTGCGCAGCGAGCGCCCCGCCGCTGGCGTCGAACGTCAACTACGTGGCCCGCGAAGCGCGCCCCAACCTCGTGATCGCCCGCCTCAGCAGCAACGGCCGGGCGTGCATCTACTCGATGGTGCAGACCGACGTCGCCGTCGATCTCATGGGCTGGTTCGCCGCCGGCACCGGCGATCGTGCCGTCGCCGCCCCGCCGGTCCGGGTGCTCGACACCCGTTCGAGCGGCCGGGTCGGCGCATCGCAGACGATCGCCGTCGACGTCACCGGACCCGGGCTGGCTCCCACCGACGCCCACGGCGCCATCTTGAACCTGACCGCCACCGACGCGCGGGCGGCGGGCTTCGTGACGGTGTGGCCGGCGACCGCCGACGGCACCTGCAACGACGCGTCGCGCCCCGGCACGTCGAACGTGAACGTCGCCGGGTCCGACCCCGTCGCCAACCTCGTGATGGTCGGGCTGGAGCACGGACGGGTCTGCCTGTACTCGTTCAGCGACACGAACGTCGTGGTCGATCTCGACGGGTGGTTCGTGGACGGCAAGGGCGCGCTGCGGGCCCAGCTCCCGCAGCGGGTGCTGGACACGCGTGACGGCACCGGGGGCACGAGCGGCGAGGTCGCCGCCGACACGGCGGTCGCCATCGATCTCGGCGCCGGCGCCGGCGGGGCGGCGGTCAACATCACGGCGGTGCTGCCCCGGGCCAAGGGCTTCCTGACGGCGTGGCCGGCCCGCAGCGACGGCACCTGCGCGGCGGCCGACCGCCCGCTGGCCTCCAACCTGAACTACGGCGTGGGTCAGGTCGTGGCCAACCTGGCCGTCACCGCCGCCAACGCCGCCGGGCGCATGTGCGTCTATTCGCAGGCGCGCACGCACATCGTCGCCGACCTCGCGGCAATCGTGGGCTAGAGCCGCATCGTCCCGCGAGCGTCGACGGCGGCCAGACCGTCGGCCACGAGCGTGGCGGCGACGCGCTCGGCCCGACCGGGATCGCCGGGCCATCCCATGACCGGCGCCAGCTCGGCGGCGGCCACCGGTCCCCGCCGGAGAGCGGCCACGAGGCGCCCCCGTCCCTGCCGGTCGGAGCCGTCGAAGGGCGACTGGCCGCCGCTCACGTGAGCGGAGCCGACGGCGGGATCGGGCGGCGGCTGGCCCGCGAGCTGCCAGGCGCACCACGGCGCCAGCGGGCAGCCGTCGCACCGAGGTCGGGGCCGGCAGCGGTGCGCCCCGAGGTCCATGATCGCCTGGTTCCACGCCCACGATTCACCGGCAGGGGCGAAGTCATCGGCCGCCGCCTGCGCCTCCTTGGCGGTGAGGCGCCGCCCGCTGACGCGGGCCAGGATCCGAGCCACATTGGTGTCGACCACGGCGGCGTCGGCCTCGTAGGCGTAGGCCAGCACGGCGCGGGCGGTGTACGGGCCGACACCGGGCAGCGCGAGGAGACCGGCGAGCGTGTCGGGGAAGCCCGACTCGGCGATCTGGCGCGCCGCCCGGTGCAGGTTCACCGCCCGGCGGTTGTAGCCGAGCCCTTCCCACGCCCGCACGACCTCGCCCACGGGTGCGGCCGCGCATGCCGCCGCCGTCGGGAACGTCGCGAGGAAGGCGTGATAGCGCGGGAGCACTCGCGGCACCTGCGTCTGCTGGAGCATGAGCTCGGAGACGAGCACGGCCCACGGGTCTCTCGTCCGCCGCCACGGCAGGTCGCGCAGCTGCGTGGCGCCCCACGCCAGCAGCGCTACGCGTGCGTCAGGTGCCCGATCCACACGTCGGTGCGGTACGGGAGCGGGAAGCGCTCCGGGAAGTCCCAGACGAGGTCGAGCACGTCGGCCAGGACGGTGTCGAGGCGCTCGGACGGCCCCGCCGCGAGGTAGCTGATCGAGCGGACGCGGTCGAGCAGCGTCTCGCGATCCACCAGTTGCTCGTACGGGAACGTGCTCAGCTCCAGCGGGGTGATGCGCCCGCGCGCCGCGCCGGCCACCACCGCGGCCCAGTCGGTGCCCCGCTGGTACGGCGCCTCGACGTTCCACTGGGTCACCTTCGACAGCTCGTTGACCCACGCGACGTTCTCGTCGCGCTGGTTCCACACGAGCGCCAGTCCCCCGGCCGGCCGCAACACCCGGACGATCTCGGGGACGGCGCGACCGGGATCGAACCAGTGGAAGGCTTGCGCCGACACGACGGCATCGACCGACTCGTCGCCGAGCGGGATGGACTCGCTGGTGCCGTCGAGCGCTGCCACCTGCGGGAGGGACGCCTCCAGCTTGGCCCGCATCTCGGCCACCGGCTCGACGGCCACGACCTCGGCCCCGGAGCCCAAGACCAACTCGGTGAACTTGCCCGTTCCGGCCCCGAGGTCGACGGCGCGGCGCCCGGCGGCCAGGCCGAGCTCGCGCACGATGAGATCGATGGCCTCGGTGGGGTACGACGGCCGGCCCCGCTCGTAGGCATCGGCGCCCGCGCTGAAGCCGCGCGCCGCTTCGGGTTGGACGGTCATCCCTCGGTCCAGATCTCGGTGCCGTCGTAGGGACGCTGCCGCTTGGGGGCGGCGTCGCGCTTCCAGATCATCACCCGGCGCCGGAAGTAGCACACCTCGACGCCGTCCTGGTTGAGGCCCTTGGTCTCCACGGTGACGATGCCGCGATCGGGCCGCGACGACGACTCCTTCACGTCGAGCACCCGGGTCTCGGCGTAGATGGTGTCGCCGTGGAAGGTGGGGTTCTTGTGCTGCAGCGTCTCCACCTCGAGGTTGGCGATGGCGGCGCCGCTCACGTCGGGCACGCTCATCCCGAGGACGAGCGAGTACACCAGGTTCCCGACCACCACGTTGCGGCCCTGCACGCTCTCGTGCTCGGCGAACCAGGCGTTGGTGTGCAACGGGTGGTGGTTCATGGTGATCATGCAGAAGAGGTGGTCGTCGTACTCGGTGATGGTCTTCCCCGGCCAGTGCCGGTACACGTCGCCGACGACGAAGTCCTCCAGGTGGCGCCCGAACGGCCGCTCGTGGGTGGTCATCGCCGCTGAAAGCTAATTGGCCGCCGGACTTTCGTTTCGATCGGCCAACTGGAGGCGGTGCTCGGCCGCCTCGGCCGCCTCCGCCGCCACCCGTCTCAGGCGCTCGAGGCGCCGGGCCCGGGTGATGGACCAGGGCCCGTAGCGGAGGCTGCCATAGGCGATGCCGCCGATGGGCAGCGTCATCCAGTACTGCACCAGCCGGTAGGCGGCCACCCCGAGGGCAGCGCTGGTGCGGTCGGCGCCGAAGCCCACGAGGGTGGGGATGAGCACACCTTCGACGATGCCGAGGCCTCCCGGGGTGATCGGCAGCGCGGCCAGCACATTGGCGAGGCCGAAGGCCACGAACAGACCGTCGGGGCGCACCGTCGTGCCGAAGGCGCGCAGGAAGACCCACAGCGACGCCGCGTCGAGCAACCAGTTCACGACGGCCCAGAAGATGACCCGCCACAGCAGCTGTGGATCGGTCATCAGTTCCCGGAGCCGCTTGGCCAAGCGGTTCACCACCGCCCCGGTGCGCTCCTCGTCGAGCCACTTCACCCGCCGGGCCACCGCCCGCAACGCCCGCTCGGCCGCTTCCTCTCCCTTGATCAGGCCGATGACGATGGCGGCGAAGATGCCCATGATCACCACGCCGACGATGGCGGCGGTGACGTACAGCGGGTTGAACCCGGCAGCGGGGATCGACACGAGCAGGGCGATCCACAAGATCACGTTGAGGACGACGGCCGACCCGAGACCGGAGGTGGCCAGGGCGAAGCCGGCGTCGGGGCCCCGCACCCCGGCCGTCGTGAGCAGGCGGTATCCCATGGCCGAGCCGGCGGCGCTGCCCCCAGGGATCATGTTGGCCACGGCCTTGGTGGCGAGCTGGATGCGAAAGAGGCGGTTGAAGGGGGTGGCGCCGTGAGGCAGGGCCGCCCTGGTCATGAGGCTGTAGGAGGCCAGCGCCCCGCCCTGGAGGGCGAGACCGATGACGAGCAGGATCGGGTTGACGACGAGCACCTCGTCGACGGCGCTGCGCAGGCCGCCGATCTGGGGCAGGACGAGGTAGTACAGGACGAAGATGAAGATGAGGATCTTCAGGCTGCGCCATATCCGCTTGAACACGACGGAGCCATCGCGGTCGACCTCCGGCGTCTCCGGGGGGTCCGGCGAGACCTCCGACATCACACCTTTGCTACCCGAAAACCCCGTGTTCCGAGAGCCATCAGACGTCGTCTTTGTCGATCCACTTGTGGGCGGGCGGCGGGGGCGGGGCCGCCAGCAGTTCGAGGGCGGCCGCCACCGACGGTGCCCGATGGGCCAGATCGCGGTGGGCGGCGCGCAGGAAGCCGGCCTCGACGGCGCGGTCGAGGAGCGCCGCGAACGGGTCCCAGAAACCGTCGACGTCGAGCAGGGCCACCGGCTTGGTGTGCAGGCCGAGCTGACCCCACGTCAGGATCTCGCACAGCTCGTCGAAGGTGCCGAGGCCGCCGGGCAGGGCGACGAAACCGTCGGCCAGCTCCGCCATCAGCGCCTTGCGCTCGTGCATCGAGCCGGTGACCCGCAGCTCGGTCAAGCCGCGGTGGGCGATCTCCTTGGCCACCAGCGCCTCGGGCATCACGCCGATCACCTCACCGCCGGCGGCCAGGGTGGCGTCGGCGACCACGCCCATGAGGCCCACGTCGCCGCCGCCGTAGACGAGCCCGACCCCGGAGGCGGCCAGCGCCGCGCCCAGCTCGGTGGCCGCCTCGGCGTACGCCGGTGACGATCCCCGGTTCGACCCGCAGAAGACGCAGACTCGCATCACGGCCAGTCAACCAGGCGGTCTCCAGTGCCGAGCCGAAAGGGAACCTTCCGTTCGGAGGAGGGCGCGGATAGGTGGCACGGCTGGATCGTCAACACTGCCTGTGTGACGGAATTCGCGACATCGTGTCGAATTCGCGCACACAAGCTCGGCGCCCGTGCAGGTCCTCTGGGCGACCCGAAGAACGTCAGGGCTAGCGTTCCCGGCCGTGACCTCGGCACCAGTCCTTCCTGACATCAACGCGGCAGCGACCGTCGTCGACCTCGCCGGCGGCGTCGTCGAGGCCGGCGTCCGCCAGATGAACGCCAGCGGCGGACCCGACGCCGAGCAGGTGCTGGCCTACGACCTGGCCCACGCCGCCGCCGGGGTGGAGACGGCCCGCGCGATGCTGGAGTACGGGTCGAAGGGCGACGTCGAAGCCACCGTCACCTGCGCGTTCGTGGCCGACGTGGTCCACGACCTCATGACCCGCATCGCCGGCCGGGAGGCGCTGTGGGGCGTGGAGACCGATCCTTTGCGCGAGGCCCATCCCTTCCTCGCCACGTACCGCGACCCGGCGTTCGTGGCCTCGCTGGCCGCTCTCGACAGCCCCCGCCACCTCGACGCCGACTTCGAGCTGGTGCAGGACACGTTCCGGCGCTTCGCCGACGAGAAGATCGTTGCCGTCGCCGAGCACGTCCACCGCACCAACGGCGACGTACCCGAGGAGATCATCGCCGGGCTGGGCGAGATGGGCGCCTTCGGCCTGTCCGTCCCCGAGCAGTACGGCGGCTGGGCCGGCGGCGGTGAGCACGACTACCTCGGCATGGTGGTCGCCACCGAAGAGCTGTCGCGGGGCTCGCTCGGGATCGGCGGGTCGCTCATCACCCGGCCCGAGATCCTCACGCGGGCGCTCGTGAAGGGCGGCACCGAAGCGCAGAAGCAGGAGTGGCTGCCGAAGCTGGCCACCGGTGAGGTCATGGCGGCGGTGGCAGTGACCGAGCCCGACTACGGGTCCGACGTCGCCGGGTTGAAGGTGACAGCCACGCCCGCCGAGGGTCCCGGCGGTGAGGCCGGCTACGTGATCAACGGCGTCAAGACCTGGTGCACGTTCGGCGCCCGCGCCGACGTGCTCATGCTGCTGGCCCGCACCGACCCCGACCGGTCGGCCGCCCACCGTGGTCTCTCGCTGTTCGTGGTGCCCAAGGAGCGGGGCGACGGTCACGGCTTCGTGCTGGAGCAGCCAGGCGGTGGGCGCATGGAAGGCCGCCCCATCGACACCCTCGGCTACCGCGGCATGCACTCCTACGAGGTGGCCTTCGACGCGTGGTGGGTGCCGGCCGGCAACCTCATCGGCGGCGAGGAGGGCCTAGGCCGCGGCTTCTACCTCCAGATGGAGGGCTTCGAGAACGGGCGGCTGCAGACGGCGGCGCGCGCCCTCGGTGTGATGCAGGCGGCGTACGAGGCCGCTCGGGCCTACGCCGGCGACCGCAAGGTGTTCGGCCGGCCGGTGGGCGATTACCAGCTCACGCAGGTGAAGCTGGCCCGCATGGGCATCCTCATCCAGGCCGCCCGCCAGTTCGCCTACGGGGTGGCCCGCCTCATGGCCAAGGGCGAAGGGGCCATGGAGGCGTCCATGGTCAAGGCGTACGTCTGCAAGGCGGCGGAGTGGGTGACGCGCGAGGCGCTGCAGATCCACGGCGGCTACGGCTACGCCGAGGAGTACACGGTGAGCCGGCTGTTCGTGGACGCCCGGGTGCTGTCGATCTTCGAGGGCGCCGACGAGACGCTCTGCCTGAAGGTGATCGCGCGGCGGCTGGCCGGGTAAATCCCTGCGCCACCGCTATGGCGGCGTCGTAGCGTCGGCGCGATGGGGACTGACGTGCGCGCCATCACCGACGCGGAGCTGCAGCCATGGGGCGACGCCATGTGGCGCGGCTTCCACCACGAGACGGTCGATGGCTGGGCCGACTTCGCCCGGCCCGACTTCGACCTGAGCCGCACCACCGCCGCCTTCGACCGTGACCGCGTGGTGGGCACCTTGCGGTCGTTCGCTTCGGCCCTCACGGTGCCGGGCGGGACCGTCGTGCCGAGCGCCGCCCTCACCAACGTCACCGTGGCGCCCACCCACCGGCGCCAGGGCCTGCTGCGGCGGATGCTGGAGCCCGACCTGGCCGCGGCCAAGGAGCGGGGCGAGCCCGTCGGGATGCTGATCGCGGCCGAGTTCCCGATCTACGGCCGCTTCGGCTACGGCTCCGCTGCCGACCACACCGAGTACGAGATCGACGCCCGCACCGTCGAGTTCGAGCAGCCGGGCACCGGCTCGGTCGAGCTGGTCGATGCCGCCGCCCTGCGCAAGGAGGCGCCCGCCCTCTACGACCGCCTGCGGCGGGCGCAGCCGGGCTTCATCGAGCGCGACGAGCGCTGGTGGGACCGCACGCTCCAGATCACGCCGGCACCGAGCGACAAGCCGTACAAGGGCTATCTCGCCATCCATCGCAACGACGCCGGCGAGGCCGAGGGCTACGTCCGCTACCGCACCGACGGGAAGTGGGACGTGCGCCGGCCCAACGGCACCCTCGAGGTCGACGAGCTGGTCGCCGTCACACCCGGTGCCTACGCCCGCCTGTGGCGCTACTGCGCCGAGGTCGACTGGGTGGCACGGGTCAGCGCCCCCGACCGCAGCGTCGTCGAGGCGCTGCCGTGGATCGTGGTCGACGCCCGCCACGTCGTGCAGAAGTGGCGGGCCGACTTCCTGTGGGTCCGTCCGCTCGACACCGCAGCCGCCCTCGCCGCCCGCACCTACCTGGCCCCCGGCCGGGTGGTGCTCGAGGTGGTCGACGCCCAGGGCCTGGCCAGCGGCCGCTTCGTCGTGGACGGCGGACCGGACGGCGCCACGTGCGCGCCGACCACCGAGTCGGCCGGCCTCACGCTGACAGCCGAGGCACTGGGCGCCACCTACCTCGGCAACGTCGAGCTCCGCACCCTGGCCCTGGCCGGTCAGGTCCAGGTGGCCGACGACCGGGCCCTGGCCACCGCCGACGCCATGTTCCGCACCGACGTCGCCCCCTGGTGCTCCACCTGGTTCTGATCAGTTCGGGGTTCAGACCAGGCCGAGGAGCTCGGTGAGCGACTCGATGCGCTCGTGGGGGTCGGCGCCGGCGTCCCCGTAGGGGTCGAGCAAAAGGGGCGTGAGGCCGGCCGCCGTGGCCCCGCCCACGTCGTAGCGGATGCTGTCGCCCACGTAGGCGATGCGGTCGTGGGCGATGCCGAGCGCGTCGACCGCCGACACGAAGATGCCCGGATCGGGCTTCGACACGCCGACGACGTGGGAATCGACCACGCACAGCACGCCGGCACCGGTGCCCTCCCCCACCTGGCAGACGCCGGCGCGCGCCAGTACACCCTCGATCTGCCCGCTCGCGTTCGACACCACCCCGATGGGGACCTCGCGCTCCACGAGCTGGTGCAGCACGGCCGTCGAGCCTTCGTTCGGGTAGCGCCACAGGTGGACGTTGAAGGTGGACCGGAACACCAGCACCGCCTCCTCCAGGTGGTCACTGTCCACGCCGACGGTGGCCACGTAGGCGTCGCCGTACCGGGTCCAGTCCTCCTCCTCGGAGCGGTCGACCGCTCTCATCCCGGCGTAGTGGGCCCGGTGATGCACGGCGTAGTCGGCCGAGCCCCCGTACGGCACCAGCAACGGCGCCAGCACCGTCGGGTCGGGCATGACGAGCACCCCGCCCGCGTCGAAGAGGACCGCGTCGAACCGCTTCGTCATGAACGCGAGAAGCCAGCGCGCGTGCCGCGGCTCACGAACTTGATGGCCATCTTGCGGGAGGCCTCGTCGATCATCTCGTCGCCGAACATCACCGCACCCTTGCGGTCACCGGCGGTGGCCTGCTCGTAGGCCTCGAGGATGTCCCACGCCCGGTCGAACTGCTCCTGCGTCGGGGAGAACAGCTCGTTCAGGATGGTGACCTGGTCGGGGTGGAGGGCCCACTTGCCGTCGTAGCCGAGCACCTTCGTGCGCTGGCAGTAGTCGCGGAAGGCGTCCTGGTCGCGGATCTTGAGGAAGGGCCCGTCGATCACCTGGAGCCCGTTGGCCCGGCCCGCCATCAGGATCTTGGAGAACACGTAGTGGAAGTGATCGCCGGGGTACTCGGGGATCTGCACGCCGCCGGTGAGGACGGGCATCTCGATCGACGCGGCGAAGTCGGCCGGACCGAAGATGATCGTCTCCAGCCGGGGCGAGGCGGCGCAGATCTCCTCGACGTTGATCAGGCCGCGGGCCGTCTCGATCTGGGCCTCGATGCCGATGTGACCAGCGGGCAGACCGGCGTGCGCCTCGACCTGGGTGAGCAGCAGGTCGAGGGCCACGACCTGCGACGCGTCCTGCACCTTGGGCAGCATGACCTCTTCGAGGCGCTCGCCGGCGTTGCCGACCACGTCCACGACGTCGAACACGGTCCATGCCGTATCCCACGCGTTGATGCGGACGCAGACGACCTTGTCGCCCCAGTCCTGGTTCTTGATGGCGTCCACGACCTTGCCGCGCGCCGCCTCCTTCTCCAGCGGAGCCACGGAGTCCTCGAGGTCCATGAACACCATGTCCGAGCCGAGCCCGGGGGCCTTGGTCAGCATCTTCTCGCTGGAACCGGGGACGGACAGGCAGGACCGCCGAGGCAGGTCACGGGAGCGCGCGGACATGGGCCCGCAGGCTAGTGCTCTGACCAGCAGCAGAGCACTCTCGCTAGGCCAGCACGCTGCGGAAGTGCGCCAGTGTCCGCTCCCACGCGACCTGCGACGTCTCGGCGTCGTGGACCTCGGGACGGGTGTCGTTGAAGAAGGCGTGGTCGACGTCCTTGTAGACGAAGAACTGGACGTCCTTGCCCAGCGCCTTGAGCTCGTTCTCCAGCGCCTGCGCCTTCTCGGGCGTGAAGAAGTCGTCCTTCTCGGCGAAGTGGCCGAGCACCTTGGCGTCGAGCTTCGACCAGTCGGGCTGGGCCGACGGCCACGGGATCACGCCGTAGAACGCCACCACTGCCTTTACGGCGTCGGGGCGCAGGGTGCCGACGACCAGGGCGAGGCCGCCGCCCATGCAGAAGCCGACCACGCCGACAGCGTCCTGGCCGCTGCGCTCGACGAGCAGGTTCACGGCGCCCGACAGGTCCTTGCCCGCCTGCTCCAGGTTCAGCGCCATCATGAGCTTGCCGGCCTCGTCGGGCTCGTCGGACTTGGCCCCGTGGTACAGGTCGGGCGCCAGCGCCACGAAGCCCTCGGCGGCGAAGCGCTCGCACACGTCCTCGATGTGGGGGACGAGGCCCCACCACTCCTGGATCACGAGGACGCCCGGGCCGCGGCCGCCCTCCGGGACGGAGAGGTAGCCCTTGGCCACGCCTCCGTTGCTGGCGAACTCCACCATCTCACCCATGAATTCGGACCCTACACTCGGCCACGACGAGACCGAGAGAGGCAGCGTGGCTGACCAGCAGATGGTGGGGAAGATCGGCCGGGTGACCGGCAAGATCGCCCCCGGGGTGATCGGTGAAGTCATGGTTCCGGTGCGCGGCGGCACCGAGGCCTTCCACGCCTATGCCACGGAAGGGGAGGACGAGCTCCAAACCGGTACGCGCATCGTGGTGGTCGAGTACTTCCCACCCCGAACGGTCATCGTCACCAAGATGTGAATCGAAAGCGGGTGTGACATGGTCATCTTGATCGCCGTCGCCATCGTCATCGTGGCGGCCATCATCATCTTCAAGCTCATGTGGCGGGTGGCCGAGCCCAACGAGGCCCTCATCATCTCCGGCATCAAGCGAGGCGGCAGCAACACCGCCGTCGAGGTCCACGAGAGCCTCGGCTTCAAGATCGTCACCGGCAAGGGCACGCTCGTGCTGCCCGGCATCCAGACCGTCCGGCGGCTCTCGCTCGATCTGCGCCAGACCGAGCTCACCATCGATTGCGTCACGCACCAGGGCATCCCCCTCGGGATCCGGGGCGTGGTCATCTACAAGGTCGGCGACGACTTCGCGTCGATCGCCAACGCCGCACGGCGTTTCCTCGATCAGCAGGCCCAGATGGACCAGCGGGTCCACAACGTCTTCACCGGGCACCTGCGCGCCATCGTCGGCAACATGACGGTCGAGGAGATGATCCGCGACCGCGAGAAGCTCACCGCCCTGACGCGGTCGTCGTCGGGCTCGGAGATGGAGAAGCTCGGCCTGATCGTCGACTCCCTGCAGGTCCAGGAGATCGAGGACACCACCGGCTACATCACCAACATCGGCCGGCCCCACGCCGCCGCCGTCGAGCGCGACGCCCGCATCGCCCAGGCCCAGGCCGACCAGGCCGCCACCGAGGCGGAGCAGGCAGCCGACGCCAAGAAGAGCGAGGCCCGGCGCGAGACCTCGATCAAGCAGGCCGGCTACCAGGCCGAGGTGGACAAGGCCAAGGCCACCGCGCAGCAGGCCGGCCCGTTGGCCGAGGCCACCGCTCGCCAGCAGGTCGTGGTGCAGGAGACGACGGCCGCCGACCTCGAGGCCCAGCGCGAGGAGAAGCGCCTGGAGGCCACCGTGCGCAAGCCGGCCGACGCCAAGGCGTACGAGCAGGTGAAGCTGGCCACCGCCGATCGCGACGCCCGCATCGCCGCCGCCGAGGCCCACGCCAAGGAGGTGGAGCTGCAGGCCATCGCCAACGCCCAGCGGGTGAAGGTGGAGGCCGAGGCCGACGCTCAGCGGGTGAAGCTCGCGGCCGGCGCCGAGGCCGAGCACGTGCGCGTCGACGCCAGTGCCCGCTCCGAAGCCACCCGCAACATCGGCCAGGCCGAGGCCGACGCCGTCCAGGCGAAGGGCACGGCCGAAGGCGAAGCGGTGCGGGCCAAGGGGCTGGCCGAGGCCGAGGCCATCAAGGCCCGGGCCGACGCCCTGGCCGAGAACCAGGACGCCGTCATCGGCCAGCAGCTGGCTGAACAGTGGCCGGCCATCGTCGAAGCGGCGGCCAAGCCGTTCGGCAACATCGACCAGATGATCGTGCTCAACGGCGCGCAGGGCCTCTCCGACGCTCTCGCCCAGGCCCTGTCGCAGGGGGTGGCCGGCCTGCAGCTGGCCCGCAATCTGCTCGCCGGGGCCACAGGTGGCACGATCGGGAACAGCAAGAACGGCACCGGCGCCGAGCCGGCCGCCGTCGAGGAAGGAGCGAAGGTGTCGTGAAGACCACCGGGTTGCACCACGTCGCCATCAACGTCCACGAGCTTCAACCGGCGATGGAGTTCTACGTCGGCCAGCTCGGGTTCACCGCGCTGGACCGGCCCGACTTCGGCTTCCCCGGCGCCTGGATCCAGGCGGGGGACCATCAGATCCACCTGATGGAGATCCCGTCGGCCACCATCGACCGGGGCCAGCACCTCGCACTGCGGGTCGACGACCTCGACGCCGCCGTGGCTGAGCTGGAGGCCGCCGGCGTGAAGGTGCGCCGGTCGGAGTACATGACCGGTGCCGGGCGCCAGGCCTTCCTGCGGGACCCCTCCGGCAACCGCATCGAGCTGAACGAACCGGACCAGCGCTGAGGCCGACGCGCGCACACGCTTCGCCGTGGGCACGCGTCCCCTGAGGCCCCCACCGACAGGCCGATCTCGATGATCCCCTCGCGGTCCTCGACCAGCCGGGCCGTGCCCACCAGCTCCGCGCCGCGCAGGTGGCTGTAGGTGTCGCCGTCTTCGACCAGCGCCGAGATCTTCGGATCGCGGCGGATGTTCAGCACCTTCTGGGCCCGCCCGAAGGTCCAGAACGCCGGCTTGCCCCCCGAGAACCCGTACCACATGGCCACCACATGAGGGTGGCCCGTCGGGCCGATGGTGGCGATGTTCATCGTGCGGCCGCCGGCGAGGAACTCGTCGATCTCGGCAGGCGACATCTTGATCTGGTCACGGCGCGACGGCATGGCCGCCGAACTACTAGAAGGCCGTCGGGCGGAACAACTCCGGCGTGATCGGGCAATCGACTCGCCGCAGCCCAGAGGCCACGGGCTCAGGACCAGCCGGACCGCACAGCCGGTCGATCAAGTCGAGGGGCACGATCTCGTCGTCGGCATCCCACGGCTCGCTGGCCTCGTCGAGGCGGGCCACGAGCGCCTGCCACATGCGCGGCGGCAGCAGCCGGCCGATCCCGCCGACCAGCCACACCGGCACCCCGGCGTGGCGCCCGACGGCGGCGGCGGCCCGCGAGCCGGCGATGGCCACCGCGCCGTCGTTGCCGATGGCGCTGGCCTCGAGGAGCACCATGTCGGCGGCGGCGGCGGCGGCGCCCAACCCGGCCGTCGGGACCTCCTCAGCGTCCACGTCGGAGCGGCGCAGGCGCCGGGCCAGGCCCGAGCCCTCGCCCAGGGCGTCGACCACGAGGACGTCCAGGTCACCGCGCCGCACGAGGGCCTCGCTGATCACCTCGGGCCAGCCCAGCACGCACACCGTCGCCCCGTCGGGCAGGGCGTGGGCCAGCTCGTTGCCGGTGCGATCGGCGGCGATCTCGTCGGCCGCCCGGTAGGCCTCGGCCAGCGGGTCCGGCGCGGTGAGCACGCGAGCGCACAGCCACCACAGCGGCGCCGACGCCACATGCCGATCGACGATCCGCCGGCACGCCGTGACCAGGCCGGCAGGGTCGAAGCCCAGCCCCGACAGCGCACCCGCCGTCTCCCGCACGAGCAGCGCCTGATCAGCCCCCGACGAGCGGGCTACGTACCGGAGCCGTTCGATCGGATGCACGGCCCGGACGCTACCGGGGCGCGCGGACACATCCGTGGCCTGCCGCGTCCGCTACCTTCCTCCGACGTGGCGACGGATCCTTCGGGCGACCTCGTGCTCACGCCGCTCAAAGGCGCCAGCCGCACGGTCGAGGAGTGGCTGACCGTCTTCCATCTGGTCTCGGTCGTGGTCGATCCGTACACGAACGAGAGCGCTTGGGTGCTCGACGTCGCCGCCCGGGTCATGCGGGAGCTGTCGGGGGCGGCCGTGCGGGTCAACTGGATCGTGACCGCCGACGCCGACGACGCCAGGGCCTTCCTCGGACCGCTGGCATCGGAGTTCCTCACGTTCGCCGATCCCGATCGGGCGGCGGTGAAGGCGCTCGGGCTGGAGCGGCTGCCGGCGTTCGTCTTCATCCTGATGGACGGCACGGTGGCGGCGTCCACCGAGGGCTGGGATCCGGTGGCCTGGCGCAAGGTGGCCGACACCATCGCCACCGCCGTGAAGTGGTCGCGCCCGGTGATCCCCGAACGTGGCGACCCGCACGCCTTCGAAGGCAGCGCCGCGGTCTGAGAACGCGCAGGGTGATGCACCCCAACGGGTGAGCCCTCCACATGTCGATCGCGTTACGTTCTTTGCGATCTCATGTCATCCAGGGAGGGAAGCGCGCCCATGCACGTCCGTCTGCCTTGTGCCCTCGCGCCGCCACGTCGGCGTCGATGGCGGCTCGCCCTCGCCGTCAGCGTCCTGCTGGCCGGGGTGATCGGCTCAAGGGCCTCGTCGACCTCGAGGTCTACAACGCCGCCGGCACCAAGGTTTTCCAGCAGGCGTGGGACAACCAGTCCTTCACCGCCAACGCCCAGCGCTCGTTCTCGACGAGTTGGACCGTGCCGGCCAACGAGGCCCTGAACGCCCACACCGTCCGGATCGGCATCTTCAACCCAGGCTGGGGCCAGCTGTACCACTGGAACGCCAACGCCGCCTCGTTCACCGTGGCCGCCTCGACGGGCACCACGACCACCACGACGACCCGCCCGCCGAGCACCACCACGACAACGGCGGCACCGGCCACGACGACAACGACGGCGCCGCCGAGCACCGGGCACTTCAACACGCTGCCACCCGGCTCGGCGCTCCCGAGCGACGCCACGTGCGCCGCCCAGGTCCGCCGTGCGACCGAGATCCGCCCCCAGAACGCCACCTACAACCAGATCAAGGGCTTCGGCACGCCCGCCAACGCGCCCTCGGCGCTCTTCAAGCGGGTGACGGGGAACTTCACCGGCACCACCGACGAGATCATCCAATGGGCGGCGTGCAAGTGGGGCATCGACGAGGACATCGTGCGGGCCCAGACGGCCAAGGAGTCGTGGTGGACGATGACGGCCGTCGGCGACAACGGTGAGTCCTTCGGGCTCATGCAGGTGCGCCAGCCCTACATCGCTTGGGCGTTCAACAACGGCAACGGCGACGCGAAGTCGTCGTCCGCGTTCAACATGGATGTCGCCCTGGCATATCGCCGCAACTGCCTCGAGGGCAACGAGACGTGGCTGAACACCGTCGACCGCGGTCGCGACTACGCCGCCGGGGACCTCTGGGGGTGCGTCGGCCTGTGGTTCTCCGGGCGCTGGTACACGCAGCCGTCGGTCCAGTACATCAACGACGTGCAGAGCTACCTCAACCAGCGCATCTGGACCACGCCCAACTTCATCAACTACCGCTGACCGAGCGGGTGCAAGGGCGGCGTCGTCTACTTGACGACGCCGCCCTTGGTCATCGCCATCACGTCGAGGGCGCGGTCCACCTCTTCCTCCGACAGCAGGCCCTCGTCGAGGACGATCTCGCGCAGCGTGCGACCCTCGGCCAGGGACCGCTTGATCACCTTGGCCGCCGCCTCGTAGCCGATGTAGGGGTTCAGCGACGTGCCGATCGACGGCGACGACAATGCGTACGTGAGACAGCGTTCCTCGTCGGCTTCGATGCCGGCCACGCACTTGTCGGCCAGCGTCCGGCTCACCGACGCCAGCAACCGGATGGACTCGAGGAGGTTGCGGGCGATGACCGGCAGCATCACGTTGAGCTCCAGGTTGCCCATGGCCCCGCCCCATGCCACCGCCGCGTCGTTGCCGATCACCTGGGCCACCACCTGGTGGACGGCCTCGGGCACCACCGGGTTCACCTTGCCCGGCATGATCGACGAACCGGGCTGCAGATCGGGCAGGTGGATCTCCGACAAGCCGGTCCGCGGCCCCGACGACAGCAGGCGCAGATCGAACGCGATCTTGTTGAGGCTGACCGCCACCACCCGGCAGGCACCGCTCGCCTCGACCAGCGCGTCGCGGGCGCCCTGGGCCTCGAAGTGGTCGCGCGCCTCGGTGAGCGGCAGGTCGAGCTCGGCGGCGAGCCGGGTGATCACGCCCCGAGCGAACGCCTTCGGGGCGTTGATGCCGGTGCCGACGGCGGTGCCGCCGAGGGGTAGCTCGCCCACGCGGGGCAGCACGTCGCGCAGGCGCTCGACGCCGTGCTCGACCGCCGTCGCGTAGCCCCCGAACTCCTGGCCGAGGGTGACGGGCGTGGCGTCCATGAGGTGGGTGCGCCCGGCCTTCACCACCGACTTGAACTGCCGCTGCTTGCGCCGCAGGGCGGTCGCCAGGTGCTCGAGCGCAGGTATGAGCTCGCCCCTGATCTCCAGCGCGGCGGCGAGGTGGATGGCCGACGGGAACACGTCGTTCGACGACTGCGAGGCGTTCACGTGGTCGTTGGGGTGCACGGGGCCTCCGAGCACCTCAGCGGCCAGCGTGGCCAGCACCTCGTTCATGTTCATGTTCGACGACGTGCCCGAGCCGGTCTGGAACACGTCCACGGGGAAGTGGTCGTCCCACTCGCCCGCCACGACCTCGGCTGCCGCCGCCTGGATGGCACCGGCGACGTCCTTGGGCACCACCTTCAAGCGGGCGTTCACCGCCGCGGCGGCGCCCTTGATCGACGCCAGCCCGGCGATCAGCGCCCGCTCGATCGGCATGCCGCTGATCGGGAAGTTCTCGACCGCTCGCTGGGTCTGCGCTTGCCACTTGGCCTCGGCCGGCACCCGGACCTCGCCCATCGAGTCGTGCTCCGTGCGGTACTCGCTCACTGGTGCACCATCCTGTCGTTGCGTCGGGTCGACGTTGGTGCCCGTCCGGGGACACCGGTGAGCGGCTCGCCGCTGCGCGGCGAGCAACACACCGTTCTGTTGCGCTCGCTTCGCTCGCTCATGCTTGTGACGCTACGGCGCTGCGTCATTAGCGTGACCGCCGTGACGGAGTTCGAGTACCAGGAGCTGTTGCCCATCGGGCACCACGACGACACGCCGTACCGGTTGCTCACGGCCGACGGCGTGTCCACGGTCGAGGTGGCGGGCCGGCGCTTCCTGCAGGTCGAGCCCGAGGCGCTGACCGTGCTCACCAAGCAGGCGATGTACGACATCGCCCACCTCCTGCGCCCGAGCCACCTCCAGCAGCTGCGCACCATCCTCGACGACCCCGAAGCGTCGGCCAACGACCGCTTCGTCGCCCTCGAGCTCCTGAAGAACGCCGGCATCGCCGCCGGCGGTGTCCTCCCCGGCTGCCAGGACACGGGCACGGCCATCGTGATGGGCAAGAAGGGCGAACGGGTCATCACCGACGCCGACGACGAGCGGTGGATCGCCAAGGGCGTGTTCCACACCTACGACGAGGCGAACCTGCGCTTCTCGCAGATGGCGCCGATGACCATGTGGGACGAGGTCAACACCAAGACCAACCTGCCGGCCCAGATCGAGATCTACGCCGTGCCCGGCGACGAGTACCACTTCCTCTTCATGGCCAAGGGCGGAGGCTCGGCCAACAAGAGCTACCTGTTCCAGGAGACCAAGGCCCTCCTCAACCCGGCCAGCCTCATGAAGTTCCTGGACGAGAAGCTGCGCTCGCTCGGCACCGCCGCCTGCCCGCCCTACCACCTCGCCGTCGTCATCGGCGGCACGAGTGCCGAGCACACCTTGAAGGTGGCCAAGCTGGCCTCGGCCCGCTACCTCGACTCGATGCCGACGACGGGCAACGCCCTCGGGCGCGGCTTCCGTGACGTGGAGCTGGAGCAGGAGGTGCTGGAGCTGACCCGCCGCTTCGGCATCGGTGCCCAGTTCGGCGGCAAGTACTTCTGCCACGACGTGCGAGTGATCCGCCTTCCCCGCCACGGCGCCTCGTGCCCAGTGGGGCTGGCCGTCTCGTGCAGCGCCGACCGGAACGCGCTGGCCAAGATCACCGCCGAAGGTCTGTTCCTCGAGCAGCTCGAGACCGA
This sequence comes from uncultured Acidimicrobiales bacterium, assembly GCA_963728985.1. Taxonomy (GTDB): domain Bacteria; phylum Actinomycetota; class Acidimicrobiia; order Acidimicrobiales; family Ilumatobacteraceae; genus DASXAI01. The sequence continues at coordinate 450,818 of CAVSME010000001.1, forward strand.
TCCGTCGAAGTACCTCCCCGAGACGGACGAGCAGGCCCTCGGCCACGACGTGGTGGCCATCGACCTGACCCGGCCGATGGACGAGATCCGCAACGAGCTCACGAAGTACCCGGTGAAGACGCGCCTGTCGCTGACCGGCCCGATGGTCGTGGCCCGTGACATCGCCCACGCCAAGATCAAGGAACGGCTCGACGCCGGCGAGCCGATGCCGCAGTACCTGCGCGACCACTGCGTCTACTACGCGGGGCCGGCCAAGACCCCGGAGGGTTACGCGTCGGGCTCGTTCGGGCCCACTACGGCGGGACGCATGGACAGCTACGTCGACCAGCTGCAAGCAGCCGGGGGCAGCTACGTGATGCTGGCCAAGGGCAACCGCTCGAAGGCCGTCACCGACGCCTGCGCCGCCCACGGCGGCTTCTACCTCGGCTCGATCGGCGGTCCCGCCGCCCGCCTCGCGCAGGACTGCATCACCAAGGTCGAGGTGCTCGAGTACCCCGAGCTCGGGATGGAAGCGGTGTGGAAGATCGAGGTGCAGGACTTCCCGGCGTTCATCGTCGTCGACGACAAGGGCAACGACTTCTTCGCCCTCGTGAACGAGCCGACGCAGCCGGTCGCGCTGCGGCGGTGAGCTACTTCCCTTCGATGGCCAGCAGCGCCCGGGCCATGCGCTCGATGGCCTCGTAGATGTCGAGCACGGCTTCGCGGCTCAGGGTCACGTCGCTGTCCGGCGTGGTGAGGGCGAGGGCGTGGCGGCGCTCCTCGAGGCGGAGGAGGAGGTGGGCGAAGTCGTCGCTGGCCATGGCCCGTCAGTCAACCTCGCCAAGGGCGTCGACCACCTGCACCGACGCGGCGCGGCGGGCCGGCAGCCACCCGGCGGCGGCCCCGGCGACGGCGGCGAGGCCAACGTAGCCGGCCAGCTGGAGGGCCGGGATCGACAGCTCCCGGAAGCCTTCGTCGGCCAGCGACCGCACCGCCGCCCCGCCCAGCACGCAGCCCACGATCACACCCAGCACGGCGCCGATGGTCGACACGGAGATGGCCTCCCACCTCACCATCCACCGCACCTGATCGCGCCCCATCCCCACCGCCCGCAGCAGCCCGATCTCCCGGGTGCGCTCGTACACGGTCAGCCCCACCGTGTTGGCCACGCCCAGCAGGGCGATCAGGACGGACATGCCGAGGAGCACGTTCACAAGGGTGAGGACGGCGTCGAGCTGGCGACGGGTGTCGGCCCGCAGCTCCTGCTGGTCCTGCACGTCGATCTGCGGGGAGCCGGCCACCACGCTGTCGACCGTGGGGCGGAGGCTGGCGCCGGCCCCTTCGGCGGGGTCATCGGCGGTGACGGCGATGTAGTCCACGCCGGGAGCGGATGCCGGACCGCCCAGCTGCTCGCTGGCCCGGGCGCTCAGGGCGCGATCGACCACGAGGCGGGCGTTCTGCAGGGCCCGGCCATCGGCGCCGGTGGCGGCCACCGTCGACCGGATGGGAGGGCCGCCGGCGAACGCCAGCCAGACATCGTCGCCGGTGTCGAGGCCGAGCTCGTCGGCGATCACCGTGTCGACCACGACGGTGCCTGACGACAGCGACGACACCGCCGTCGCCGGCACGTCGATGTCGAAGCCCGTGGTGAACGAGGCCGGATCCACGGCGGCCACCCGCCGGACCTCGAGGCCGTCCATGTCCGGCGGTGCACTGCCGGGGCCGGCCTTGGCGATGCGGGCCCGGGTGAGCTCGACCGCCGTCACCGCCGCCTGGCCGCTGACGGCGGTGCGGACCTGGTCGACGACAGGGTCGGGGATCGAACCCTGGTCGCTCGACAGCACGAGGTCGGCGCGCACGCCGCGGGCGATGGCGGATGCGACCGAGGCCTGGAGGCTGTCGGCGATGACCGCCGTGAACGTCACCAAGCCCACGCCCACCATGAGCGCCGCCGCTGTGGCCGACGATCGGCGGGGCGAGCGGGCCGTGTTGCGCTGACCGAGGCGGCCGGCCAACCCGAGGCCGGCCCGTGCGCAGACGGCCAGGGCCACGCCGGCCACGGCGAGGACGGCGGCGGTCGGCCAGTCGAGGCGGGCGGCGAGGGCGGCGGCCACGCCGGCCACCGCCGCGGCGGCGCCCACGGCGGCCAGCGCCACGGCGAAGCGACTGCCCCCCACGACGCGCGCCAGCGGGCGCACGAGCACGACGCTGAACGCGGCGACGCCGATGAAGCCGACGAGGGCGCCGATGCCGAGCAGGGCCAGCCGGTTGTCGCTGTCGCCCAGGATGGCGACGGCAACGGCAACGGCACCGACCACGGTGGCGATGGCCCCGACGACCACGCGGGCGACGGGGTGGCGCGTCGACCGCACGGCGTCGTCGGTGATGGCCACGACCGGTGCCACCCGGGTCGCCCGCCAGCACGGGTACAGCGCGGCGACGATGGTGACGGCGGCACCGAGCAGCGTGATGCGCACCAGGCCGGCGGCCGACACCACCAGCGGTCCGGGCGGCAACGCCGCCCCGGCCACCCGGAACAGCCAGCGCAGGCCCTCGGCCAGCGCGATGCCGGCGAGCGCACCGATCGCCCCGGAGACGAGGCCGATGATGCCGGCCTCGGCCACCTGGCTGGCGAACACCTGGCGGCGCGAGGCGCCGATCGCCCGCAGCAGCGCCAGCTCGCGAGTGCGCTGCGTGAGCGTGATGGTGAACGTGTTGAGGATGAGGAACCCGCCCACGAACAGCGCCGCCGCCGAGAACGCCGCCAGGGCTCGCGTCACGAACGAGAAGTAGTCCTTCACCGCGTCGGACTGCTCCTGGGATGCGGCGCCGCCCAGGATGGCCTCGAGCTGGCCGGTGCCGTAGCGGGCGTCGAGGGCCGTCTGGACACGGGCCTCGAGCCCGGTCAGGTCGGAGCGGTCCTCGGCGGCGATGGCCACCGTGTCGTAGCCCGGCTGGCCGAGAGCGGACGCCGCCGTGTCCGGATCGAACAGGGTCACGGTGGTGCGGGGGACGCCGTCCTCGGTCCCGAACCGGACCAGGCCGACGAGCGTGTACCGCTGCGTGCCCGTGGCCACCGCCACGCTGATCTCGTCGCCGACGTGGAAGCCGGCGCGCCGAGCGGTGGCGACGTCGATGACGATCCCTCCGGGCCGGGGCGCGACGCCCTCGGCCAGGGTGAACTGGTTGAGGCGGGGTTCGTCCACCCATGCCGCGCCGAGCGTCGGCGGGCCCTCGCTCTTGATCGGCTTGCCCGCCGGATCGATCAGCTGGGCGATGCCGAACCGGGTGCCGGCGGCGGCGGCGACGCCAGGCACGCCGTCGACGAGGTCGGTGACCGCCGTGGGCACCTGGCCGCGGGACACGAACCCGCCGGTCTGCCCGGCGAAGGCGGGCGCCGCCCGTACGAGGACGTCCACGCCGGCGTTGCGGTCGGCGAACAGGCGGTCGAAGGCATGGTCCACGGTGCTGCCAAGCACGCCGGTGCCGCCGGCGAGGGCACAGCCGAGGACCACGGCGACGATGCACAGGATGGCGCGCAGCTTGCGCTGGGCCAGGCCCCGCAGCGTCGCTCGCAGCATCCGCCGATGATGCCCGGAGTGTTGACCTTCTGGTCGTCAGGTGGTCAGCGACAGCACGTCAGCCGGCTTTGATCTCGCCGGCGAGGTCGCCGAGGCGGGACTCGCCCTCGATCGTCTGGCCGCCCAGCTCGAAGAACCGAGCCATCGCCTGCTGGGTGGACGGATCGGCGAGGGTGCCGGCGAAGGCGGCCGACTCGGCCAGGAGATCGTCCACGACGCCCCGCTCGGCCCGCAGCACGGCCGCCTTGGCGGCGGCCACGGCGTGCGGCGGGTAGGAGGCGATGCGCGCCGCCAGCCGATCGACGAACGGCCACAGCTCGTCGGGCGGCAGCGCCCGGTTGACCCAGCCGAAGCGCTCCGCGGTGACGGCGTCGAAGTCGTCGCACCCGAGGATGATCTCCATGGCCCGGCTGCGGCCGGCCAGCCGTCCGAGGCGGGCGGTGCCGGTGCCGCCGGGGATGATCCCGAGGGCCACCTCGGGCTGGCTCAACATGGCCTGGCCGATGGCGGCGAAGCGCATGTCGCACGACAACGCCAGCTCGCTGCCACCCCCGCCGATGCGACCCTCGATCACGGCGATGGTGGCCTTCGGCATCGTGCGGAACGCCTCGCACATCTCGTGGAAGGGGTTCAGCTCGGTGGGCTCGGGCTGGGGATCGGTCGGGAACGCCTGGATCAGCGAGACGTCGAAGTGGGCGATGAAGAAGCCCAGCGTGGAGCTGCGCAGCACGACGACGCGCACGGAGCTGTCGTCGTGGAGCTCGGTCGCGATCTGGCGCATCTCGAGGTAGAGCCCGAGATCGAACAGGTTGATGGGTGGGTTGTCGATCGTGACGGTGGCGATGCCGCCATCGACGCCGACGCGCAGCTTCTCGTATCCCTCGAAGGCCATGGGCCCGAAAGGTACGCCGTGTCGATGCCTCGGCTTTGCCTCGGACTCGCTGTGCTCGGACGATCCCGCCAGCGACGGCCCCGCCGCCGCACTGCGGCGGCATCAAGCCAGCGCAACGAGCTCGGCGAGGTCCTCGTGCCAGTAGTCGACGTCACCGTCGGGCATGAGCAGCACCCGCTGGGGCGCCAGGCGCTCCACGAACTGGGCGTCGTGGCTCACCACCACCATCGAACCCGGCCACCCCGCGAGGGCAGCGGCCACCGCTTCCCGGCTGGGCGGGTCGAGGTTGTTGGTGGGCTCGTCGAGCAGCAGCAGGTTGTGGCGGCCGGCGACGAGCTGGGCGAGGGCCAGCTTCGTCTTCTCGCCGCCTGACAGCGTGCCGGCGGGCTGGAACGCCTTCTCCCCGGTGAGGCCGAACATGCCGAGCAGCCCCCGCAACGTGGCGTCGGGGAGTCCGGCCTGCTCGCGCAGGTGGTCCAGGAGCGTGCGCTCGGCCACCAGCCCGTCGTGCTCCTGGGCGTAGTAGCCGGCCGAGACCTGGTGGCCGAACTGGAACGTGCCGTCGTCGGCCGCCGACTCGCCGGCGAGGATGCGCAGCAGGCTGGTCTTGCCCGCACCGTTCAGGCCGAGGATGAGGACGCGCTCGCCCCGGGCCACGTCGAAGCTGATGTCCTCGAACACCGGCGGACCGCCATAGCCCTTGGTCAGCCCGCCGACCTCCAGGGTCACCCGGCCCGAGTGGGGCGGCGGCGGGAACCGCACGCCGATGGAGCGGTCGCTCAGTGGGCTGTCCACCCGGTCGGCCTCGATGCGGGCGATGCGCTTCTCCCAGCTGTGGGCCTGAGCCGCCTTCGAGGCCTTGGCGCCGAAGCGGTCGACCAGCGACTGCAGCCGGGCCACCTCCCTCGACTGGGCGGCGGCCACCTTGGCCAAGCGGGCCTCGTCGCGGGCGCGGGCCGCGTGGTACTGGCTGTAGGTGCCGCGGTACTCGGTGATCGAGCCGACGCCCTCCTCGCCCGATCGCTCGAGGTGGATGATGCGGGTGATGGCCTCGTCCAGCAGGTCGAGGTCGTGGCTGATCACCAGGAGGGCGCCGCGGTAGCCCCGCAGGAACTTCATGAGCCACGCCTTGGCGTCGACGTCGAGGTGGTTGGTGGGCTCGTCCAGCAGGAGCACCTCGCTGCCGGCGTAGAGGATGCGGGCCAGCTCCACCCGCCGCCGCTCGCCGCCGGACAGCACGTTGAGGGGCAGGTCCATGCGGTCGAGGCCGAGGCCGAGGCCGGCGGCGATGGCCCGGACCTCGGCGTCGGCGGCATAGCCACCGTCGTGGCGGAAGGCGTCCTCGGCCTTGGCGTAGCGGGCCACGTTGAGCTCGTTCGGGTCCTCTTCCATCTGGGCCCGGAGCTTCTCGATGCGGGTCATGGCCTCGTCGAGGCCCCGGCCCGACAGCACGTGCTCCACCGAGGTGCGGCCGTCGAGCACGCCCTCGATGCGAGGGTCTTGCGGCAGGTAGCCGAGGCCGCCGATGCGTTGCACCGAGCCCGCCGCCGCCGGAGCGGCGCCACCCAGCACCCGCAGGAGGCTGGTCTTGCCCGCCCCGTTGCGCCCGACCAGGCCCACCTTGTCCCGGGCGCGCACCGCGAAGGTGGCGCCGGACACGACGAAGCGTCCACCGACCTCCACACCGAGGGAGCTGGCCACGAGCACGGCTGCCCAGGCTGGCAGCGCATCGGCCCACTGACAACGCAATTACCCTGGGAATGTGGAAGCACGCATGAGCCGGCCCGCCGTGGTGGCCGGTGCGGCGGTGGCTGCCGCCGCCGGTTACGTGGCCCTCGCCGACCCCGGCCGGGCCCACCGGCTCCCCACCATCCCGTGCCCGATCCACGCCGTGACCGGCTGGTGGTGCCCCGGGTGCGGGATGACCCGCGCCGTCCACGACGTGCTCACCGGCCACCTCGCCGGCGCCTTCGGCACGAACCTGCTGTGGCCGCTGGTGGTCGGCCTCCTCGGCTGGGCGTGGGCGGCGTCGATGTGGCCCCGGGTGCCCTCCCCGGCCCGCGCCCCGGCGGCGGTGTGGGTCGGCCTGATCGGCGTGGCGGTGGCCTTCGCCATCGCCCGCAACACGTCAGCCCTCAGCGCCCTGGCGCCGTAATTCCTGCCCAAAACCGTTCTGGTCACGGCAATGCACCTACGCGGTGCCGATGAATGCCCGGAAGCCTTTTGGGCAGCGCCGTTGTCAGTTGATGCGCTTGGCGCGGCCGGACCAGTAGTCGTCGCGCAGCTTGAACTTCTGGAGCTTGCCGGTGGCGGTGCGGGCCAGCTCGCTGCGCACCTCGACCGACGTTGGGCACTTGTAGTGGGCCAGCCGCTGGCGGCAGAACTCGATGAGATCGGCCTCGGTGGCCGCGCCCCCCGAGCGCAGCACCACGAGCGCCTTCACCGTCTCGCCCCACTTCTCGTCGGGCACGCCGATGACCGCCACCTCGGTCACGTCGGGGTGCTGGAACAGCGTGTCCTCCACCTCGATCGAGCTGACGTTCTCGCCGCCCGAGATGATCACGTCCTTGATGCGATCGGAGATGTTGACGTAGTGCTCGTCGTCGATCGTGCCGCCGTCGCCGGTGCGGAACCAGCCGTCCTTGATGGCCTCAGCGGTGGCCTCGGGCTGGTTCCAGTAGCCCTCCATGACCACGTTGCTGCGGGCCAGCAGCTCCCCGTCATCGGTCGTAGCCATCTCGACGCCGAGCACCGGCGCACCGGCGCGGCCCAGCTTCACGGCCCGCTCGCTCGCGCTCAGGTCGTCCCACTCCGCCCGCCGGCGCGCCATCGTGAGGATGGGGGACGTCTCGGTGAGCCCGTACACCTGGACGAACTCCCATCCCAGCTCGGTCTCGATGCGCTCGATGGTGCGGGTGGGCGGCGGGGCGCCGGCCACGGCCATGCGCACGGTGCCCTGACCGGGCACGGGCCCGTCCCAGTTCTCGGCGGCGTCGAGGATGGCGGCCGCCACCGCCGGCGCGCCGCACAGCAGCGTGACGCCATGGGCGGCGATGCGGCGCAGGATCTCGGCGCCGTCGACCTTGCGCAGCACGACATGGCGGCCGCCCATCCCCGTGACGGCGAACGGCATCCCCCAGCCGTCGGCGTGGAACATCGGCAACGTGTGGAGGTACACGTCGCGGTCGCTCACGCCCATGTGCCAGCCGAACTGGGTGGCGTTGAGCCAGCAGTTGCGGTGGGTGAGCTGCACGCCCTTCGGTCGAGCGGTGGTGCCGCTCGTGTAGTTGATGGTCGCCGTGACGTCCTCGTCGGCGGCCCATGGCCGGGGCTCGACGCCGTAGCGCATGAGCTCCTCGTCGGCGGCCGTCCCCATCACCAGCCGGTGCTCGGCCTTCACGCCGGACAGGGCGTCGTCCAGCTCGGGGTCGACGAGCAGGACGCGGGCGCCGGAGTGATCAACGATGTAGCCGACCTCGTCGGCGTTGAGGCGGAAGTTGACCGGCACCAGGACCCGGCCCGAACCGGCCACCCCCCAGAAGCTGGTCAGCAGGCGAGCCGAGTTCTGGCTCACGATCGCCACCCGCTCACCCGGGTCGAGGCCCAGCGCGTCGAGCCCGGCCGCCTGGGCCCGGGCCCGCTCGGCCATCTCCCGGTAGGTGAGCGTCCCCCACGACGCGGCCGGTTGATCGGGTTCGTCGACCACACCGACGCGGTCGCCGTACACCTCCTCGGCCCGGCGGAGGAAGTCGTTGACCGTCAGCGCCACCTTCATGGCCGCACCGTAGCCGTCGCTAGCGTCGCGGGCGTGGGCGACGCCACGGGCCTGTTCCGTTTCGAGCGGGTCGCTGTGCAGTTCGGCTCCACCACCGTCCTCCACGACGTCGACGTGACCATGCCCGACGGCGGCGTGACCGTGCTGGCAGGCCCGTCAGGGGCCGGCAAGTCGACCATGCTGCGCCTCTGCAACCGCCTCACCGTGCCGACGGCGGGAACGGTCTGCTTCCGTGGCGCCGACATCGCCGGACTCGACCCGCTCGCCCTGCGGCGGCGGGTGGGGATGGTGTTCCAGCGCCCCACCCTCTTCGACGGCACCGTGCTGGAGAACCTGCGCGTCGCCGATCCTGCGCTGACCGCCGACGCCGCCGCCACGGCCCTGGACCACGTCGGGCTCGACGCCGAGCTGCTCGAGCGGCCCGGGCGCGACCTCTCGGGCGGCGAGGCGCAGCGGGCGTGCCTGGCCCGCACGCTCGCCACCCATCCCTCGGTGCTGCTGATGGACGAGCCCACCGCCATGCTCGACCACGACAACGTGCTGCTGCTCGAAGGTCTCGTGCGCCGACTCGTGACCGCCGATGGCGTGGCCGTCGTGTGGGTCAGCCACGATCCGGCCCAGATCCGGCGGCTGGCCGATTGGGTGGTGCGCGTCGACGCCGGTCGGGTGCTCGGCAGCGAGCGGTGCCACCCGGAGGAACGGCGATGACGGGCTCGATCTCGCTCCTCGGCCTGGCCTGCTCGGCCGTGCTCATCGCCGTCGTCGTGCTGATCTCGCTGCGCTGGCACCTCGGGCTCGAGCGCACCGTCGTGTGGTCGGCGGCGCGGGCCGCGGTGCAGTTGTCGGTGATCGGCCTCGCCCTGAAGCTGGTGGTCGATCCCGCCCAGCCGCTCATCTGGTCGTGGCTGTGGGTGGTGGCCATGCTCGTGTTCGCCGGGTGGACGGCGCGCCGGCGGGCCCCGGAGGTACCCGGCGTCGCCGTGCTCACCATGGCCGCCTTCGCCGTGGCCGTCGCCGTCACCCTCGGGGTGCTGTTCGGCCTGCGCGTCTTCGACCTCAACGGCCGCACCATCGTCCCGCTGACCGGGATGGTGGTCGGCAACTCGATCGCCGCGACGGTGCTCGTCGGGCGGCGCATCACCGAGGAGATGCGCGACAAGCGCGAGGAGGTGGAGGCCCGCCTCGCCCTCGGCCTGCCGGGAGCGGCGGCGGCGCGGCCCTACGTGCGGGGCGCCGTCCGCACCGCGCTGGTGCCGCAGATCGAGACGACCAAGGCCGTCGGCATCGTGTTCCTGCCCGGCGCCATGGTGGGCCTCATCCTGGCCGGAGCCGATCCCATGCAAGCGGTGCGGGTGCAGATCGCCGTGATGTACCTCGTGCTCGGCTCCGTGGCGATGACGACGAGCGTGGTCGCCATCGGCCTCGAGCGCCGGCTGATCACGCCCGACCACCGCCTCGTCCCCCTCCCGCCGCGCGGTGTCGGCTAACGCCCCTTCAGCGCGACGCCGATCTCGTCGAGGATGACCGGGTCGTCGATGGTGGACGGCACGCTGTAGTCCCGCCCGTCGGCGATGGCCCGCATGGTGGACCGCAGCACCTTGCCCGAACGCGTCTTGGGGAGCCGCGCCACAACGAGCGCCTCCTTGAACGCGGCGACGGCGCCGATGCGGTCGCGCACCATCGCCACCAGCTCGGCCTGCAATTCCGCCGGTTCGCGCTCAGCACCCGCCTTCAGCACGACGAAGCCGACCGGCACCTGTCCCTTCAGTTCGTCGGCGGCGCCGATGACGGCGCACTCGGCGACATCGGGATGGGTGGCGATGATCTCCTCCATCGCCCCAGTGGAGAGGCGATGGCCGGCGACGTTGATGACGTCGTCGATCCGGCCCATCACGTACAGGTAGCCGTCGGCATCGCGGAAGCCACCGTCGCCCGACACGTAGTGACCGGGGAACATCGTGAGATAGGACCGAACGAAACGATCGTCGTCATGCCATAGCGTGGGCAGGCAGCCAGGCGGCAGCGGCAGCTCGATGGCGACGGCGCCCTCGACCCCGTCGGGCACCTCGTCGCCCGTGCCCGGATCGAGGATCTTGACCCGGTAGCCGGGCACCGGCTTGGTGGGCGAACCAGGCTTCACCGGCAGATGCTCGATGCCGAGGCAGTCGGCCACGATCGGCCAGCCGCTCTCGGTCTGCCACCAGTGGTCGATGACGGGACGCTGCAAGAGGTCGGCGGCCCAGTGGTAGGTGTCCGGATCGAGCCGCTCACCGGCGAGGAACAGGTACGAGAACCGCGAGAGGTCGCGCCCGGCGACGTGCGATCCGTTGGGATCCTCCTTCTTGATGGCGCGGAACGCGGTGGGCGCGGTGAACAGCGTCTTCACGCCGTGCTCGGCCACCACCCGCCAGAACGCGCCTGGGTCGGGCGTCCCCACGGGCTTGCCCTCGTACAGGATCGTCGTGCACCCCGTCAGCAGCGGGGCGTAGACGATGTAGCTGTGGCCCACCACCCAGCCGATGTCGGATGCGGCCCAGAACACCTCGCCCGGGTGGGTGTCGTAGATGTTGGGCAGGCTCCACCGGAGGGCGACGGCATGGCCACCGTTGTCGCGCACGACGCCCTTCGGCTTCCCCGTCGTGCCCGACGTGTAGAGGATGTAGAGCGGATCCGTGGCGGCCACGGCAACACACGGATGAGGCACCGCGCCGGCTACCAACTCGTCCCAGTCGTGGTCCCGGCCGTCGATCATCGACGCCCGCGGCAGCGGTGTACCGCTCGACGTCGCGCCCGGGCGCTGCCGCACGACGCACGCGTCGGGCTTGTGCTCGGCCGTCTCGATGGCGAGGTCGAGCAGCGGCTTGTACTCGATGACGCGCTGCACCTCGATCCCACACGACGCCGTCACGATCACCTTGGGGCGGGCGTCGTCGATGCGCACGGCGAGCTCGTTCGGCGCGAACCCACCGAAGACGACCGAGTGCACGGCCCCGAGGCGGGCGCAGGCCAGCATGGCCACCACCGCCTCGGGGATCATCGGCATGTAGATGATGACGGCGTCGCCCTTGGCCACACCCAGCGCCGCCAGCGCGCCGGCCGCGCGTGCCACCTCGTCGCGCAGTTCGGCGTAGGTGATGCGCCGCACCGTCGCCGTGACCGGCGAGTCGTAGATGATGGCGGCCTGGTCGCCGCGCCCGGCGGCGACGTGGCGGTCGACGGCGTTGGCGCACGTGTTCAGCACACCGCCGGTGAACCAGCGCGCCGCCGGCTCGATGCTGCGGTCGATCACACGATCGAACGGCTCGATCCAGTCGATGCCGGCGGCCGCCTCGCGCCAGAACCCTTCGGGGTCATCCAGGCTCTGGCGGTAGGCGTCGTCGTAGGCCCCCATGTCAGGCGGGGCCGCGCCCACCGTCGCGCAGGGACGAACGGATGTCGCGAAGCACTGAGAGCTCGGTCTCGGCGGCGGCCGCCTTGTCTCCCCCCATCTCCTTGAACCTGTTCCACGCCTTCACGATCAGGAAAAGGATGAAGCCGACAACGACGAAGTTGATGATGGCACCGATCACCAGACCGATGCTGATGCGGGCGTCGCCGATGTCGAACCCGATCGAGGTGAAGTCGGGCTTGCCGAAGATGGCAGCGATGATCGGCAGGATCACGCCGGCCAGCAACGCGTCGACGATCGACTTGAAGTACAGGGCGATGATCAAGCCCACAGCGATCGTGACGAAATCGCCCGAGTTGAGGAACTCCTTGAACTCCTGGATCCACGACTTCTTCGCCTGCGGCGCCTCTGCTGCCATCTCCGTCTCCCTTGGTTATGGGCCTCGGTCGCGCCATTAGAGCACCTTCGTCAGAGCACCTCTGCCGGCAGCAGGGTTACGGTGCCTGTCATGCGCATCGGGTTGTCCCCGCCCATCCCCGGATCCGGTTCGGTCGACGACGTGGTGACGGTGGCGCGCCAAGCCGCCGACGACGGCTTCGCCACGTTCTGGATGGCGCAGGTCTTCGGGCTCGACGCCCTCACCGCTCTCACGGTCGTCGGGCGGGAGGTGAGCGGCATCGAGCTGGGCACCGCCGTCGTGCCGACGTACCCGCGCCACCCATGGGTCATGGCCCAGCAGGCGCTGACCACCCAAGCCGCCGTCGGCAACCGACTCGCCCTCGGCATCGGCCTCTCGCACAAGGTCGTCATCGAGGGCATGTGGGGCATCTCGTTCGACAAGCCGGTGCTTCACCTGCGCGAGTACCTCGAGGTGCTGGTGCCGCTGTCCAAGGGAGAGGCGGTCGCAATGCAGGGCGCCACGGTGACCGCCCGCGGCACACTCGACGTTCCTGGCGCGGCGCCGTTCCCGGTGCTGGTGGCCGCCCTCGGTCCGCAGATGCTCGAGCTGACCGGGCGCCTGGCCGACGGGACCATCACGTGGTGCGTCGGGCCCAAGACGTTGGCCGACTTCACGATCCCCACCATCTCGGCCGCGGCCGCCGATGCCGGGCGGGCCGTGCCCCGCGTGGTGGCGATGTTCCCCGTGGGCGTCACCACCGATCCCGCCGGTGTCCAGCAGCGGCTGGGCCGAGGTCTGTCGGTGTACGGCCAGCTGCCGTCGTATCGGGCGATGCTCGACCGGGAGGGCGCCGATGGCGCCGCCGATCTCGCCATCCTCGGCAGCGAGGACGAGGTGGCCGACCGCATCGGCCACCTGAAGGAGATCGGCGTCACCGACCTCGGTGCCGTGCCCGTCTCGGGCAACCCCGACGAAGCGTCGCAGACGCGCGAGCTCCTCCGGCGGCTGGGAGCCGTGCTGTCTTGAGTCGGCCACCGGCGCTGCGCTCGGAGGGCGAGCGGATAGGTGCTGGCGATTCCGGCGCGGACGGGGCCGGTGGCCACGATCCGTGAGCGACGTTGGGTGCCGATTCGGTCATGGGTGCCGATCGGCCCGCCAGGCGAGGCAATCAGCACCCAAACGCCGATCGGAACAGGATTCCGCGCGCCGAGCGGGGTGGGATCACAGCTTCCAAAGCTCTCCTCGCCCATCCGCTCGCCCTCTCGGACAATCCCTCGGGCACCTGCCCGGCGCCGCACTGCGGCGCCACTGTCAGCGAGCCGTCCAGCCGCCGTCGACCACGAGCGTCTGGCCGGTCATGAAGCTGCTGGCGTCGGACGCCAGCAAGAGCAGCGCCCCGTCGAGCTCGTGCGCCTGGCCCATGCGCGGGATCGGTGAGTTGTTCTTCACGTAGGTCTGGCTGGCGGCGTCGGTGTCCATCCCCGCCGTCATCTCCGAGGGGAACCAGCCCGGGCAGAGGGCGTTGACCCGCACGCCCTTGCGGGCCCACTGGAGCGCCAGCTCCCGCGTCAGGTTGATGACAGCTCCCTTGCTGGCGCTGTAGTGGGCCTGCTTCACGGGCGTCGATCCCACCAGCCCGAGCATGGACGCCACGTTCACGATTCGGCCCGATCCCTGCGCCACCATCGTCGGGCCGGTGAGCTTGGCCAGGTGCCAGTACGCCGTGACGTTGATCTCCATCACCTGGCGGAACCACGCCAGGTCCTCGTCCTCGATGGGGACGTACTTCCCCAGGCCGGCGTTGTTCACGAGGATGTCGACGGTCCCGAAGGCGTCGAGCGCGGCCGCCACCACCTGCTCCCGCTGCTCGGGTTCGAGTAGGTCGGCGGCGACCACCACGCTGCCGGGCAGCTCCTCCGCCAGCGCGTCGAGGCGGTCCTTGCGGCGCGCCGCCAGCACCACGCGCGCCCCGGCGGCGTGCAGCACCCGGGCGAAGCGATCACCGAGGCCACTCGACGCGCCCGTGACGATGGCCACGCGGCCATCGAGGCGGAACTGCTGGAGCGGGTCGAGATCGGTCGGCATGGCGTAGGAGCGTAGGACCGCGGGTACCACCGGTTGCAGTTGCGTGAATTTCGCCCGTTTCGCGAATCGAAGTCGGGGTCACGGACGTCAATTCAGGCGTGAGCGCAACGATGCGAGACGACGCGGTGCAGCGGGCGGCGTGGCCGTTCGTGGTGCGAGTGGCCATGGTGGGAAGCCTGCTGGCGGCGGCGCTGGGCGCCGCCCTGTACCGCTTCGCCGGCCTGTCGGCCACCCCGATCGTGCTGGCCACCGCGGCGATCGGGCTCATCGTCGGTCTCTCGCTGCCTCCGGCCCGTCCCCAGCTGCGGCGCATCCACGTCGACCGCTGAGTCGGTGGCGCCGCAGTGCGGCGCCGTGACGAGCGCTTGCGGCATTGTGCGAGAGGGCGAGCGGATAGGCGAAGCGAGCTTTGAGTGTCGATCCGCGCTTCGGTGCCATCCCCACCCACGCTCGGCGCGCGGAATCCTGTTCCGATCGGCGTTTGGGTGCTGATTGCCTCGCCTGGCGGGCCGATCGGCACCCATGACCGAATCGGCACCCAACGTCGCTCACGGATCGTGGCCACCGGCCCCGTCCGCGCGGAATCGCCAGCACCTATCCGCTCGCCCTCCGAGCGCAGCGAGTCCGAGCCGAAGGCGAGGCATCAACTAGGTTCCGGCCGTGAAGATCCGCATCGGCTTCGGGCTCGGGGTGCGCACCCTCGTGAACGACGAGCGCTTCGGGGCCGCCGTCGACGCGCTCGAACAGCTCCACTTCGACAGCCTCTGGGTCTCGGAGCGCATCGGCGGTGAGAGCCCCGACCCTGTGGTGGCGATGGCGTTCGCCGCCGGTCGTACCACCAAGCTGAAGTTCGGCACCGCCGTGATGGTGCTCCCCGGGCGCAATCCCGTCCTCGTGGCCAAGGAGCTGGCCAGCCTCGACCGCCTGTCGCGTGGCCGGCTCCTGCCCGCCTTCGGCCTCGGCGTGGCCGACGCCCACGAGCAGCAGGCGTTCGGCGTGGCCCGCAACGAGCGGGCGGCCTGGTTCGACGAAGCGCTGCCGCTGATCCGCCGCTTCTGGATGGAGGACACCGTCGACCACGACGGCCCCCGGTTCCACTACGAGGGCGTGCGGGTGCTGCCCAAGCCCACTCAACAGCCACCGGACGTCTGGCTCGGGGGCATCGCCCCGTCCGAGCTGCGCCGCGTGGGGCGCCTGGCCGATGGCTGGCTCCCGTCGTTCGTGCTCCCGGACGACGTGGCCAACGGTCGCAAGGTGGTGGAGGAGACGGCCGCCGCCCACGGGCGGGCCATCGATCCGGAGCACTACGGCGTGCTCGTCCCCTACGCCCTCGGGCCGGTGCCCGAAGCGGTGTTGGAGAGACTCGGGAGCCGGCGGGCCGACCTCGCCGACCCGTCCGTGCTGGTGCCGAACGGCATCGCCGCACTGCGCGATCGCATCGAGGCGTTCATCGAGGTCGACTTCTCGAAGTTCGTGGTGCTGCCCATCGCCGAACCCGATCCCGACGCCGTTCCCGATCATTTGGCCTGGCTCGCTGACGAGCTCCTCGACCTCCAGAATTAGTGGACGCCATCTTCGAGCCCGACGGCGAGGCGCTGGTCCCGACCGTCCTCGCGCGAGGCCCCTGGGACCCCACGGCGATGCACGGTGGCCCGCCGTCGGCCCTGCTCATGCGGGCCGTCGAAGCGGCCGAGGCGCCCGACGGCGTGACCATGACCGTCGCCCGCCTCACCGTGGAGCTGCTGCGCCCGATCCCGCTCGAGCCGCTCGTCGTGCGCACCGAGGTCGTGCGTCCCGGCAAGCGCATCCAGCTCATCGAGGCCGCCATCTTCCATGCCGCCCGCGGGGCCGAGCTGGTGCGGGGCCGGGCACTGCGCATCCGCGAGGCCCCCGTGCCGCTCCCCTACGAGGACCCCGTCCGCGGTCCGCTCCTCGTGGCCGAGCCGCCGCCGGCGCCGCCCGAGACCGGTGTGCCGAGTGCGCCGCACCTGGAAACCGACATCGCCTTCCACCAGGACGCCATCGAGCTGCGCTTCGTGGAGGGGATGTGGAACGAGCCGGGTCCGGCGACGATGTGGGGCCGGCTGCTCGTCCCGCTCGTAGCCGGCGAAGAGCCGTCGCCGCTGCAACGCACGGCGGCCCTGTCCGACATGGGCAACGGCGTGTCCGGCGTCGTCGACTTCGACACCCACATGTTCATCAACCCCGAGCTGTCGATCCACCTGTGGCGGCCGCCGGCGAGCGAGTGGATCGCCTTGCGGTGCCGCTCCGACGTCGGCCGGCGCGGCGTCGGCCTGGCCCAGAGCTCGCTGTTCGATGCCGACGGGCGCTTCGGCTCGGCGTCACAGAGCCTGCTGGTCGACACGCGCTAGGGACGCTCCTCGACCTGGCCGTCGCGCACGTCGACGATCCTCGTCACCTCGACCGCCTCCAGCAGCCGCCGATCGTGGGTGACGAGCAGGAGCGTGCCGTCGAAGGTGTCCAGCGCCTGCTCGAGCTGCTCGATGGCCGGGAGGTCGAGGTGGTTGGTCGGCTCGTCGAGCACGAGCGTGTTCACCCCGCGCGCCGACAGCAGCGCCAGGACCGCCCGCGTGCGCTCGCCCGGCGACAGCGACGCCAGCGGGCGGTCGACCTCGTTGGCCCCGAGCCCGAACTTCGCCAGCAACGTGCGGGCCTCGCTCACGGTCCACCCGGTTGCCGCCGGGAACGACCTCGCCAGCGGGTGCTCCGCGGGCAGCAGCGCCCTCGCCTGATCCAGCTCCCCCACCACGACGCCGGGCCCCATCCACGCGTCGCCCTCG
Source organism: uncultured Acidimicrobiales bacterium (assembly GCA_963728985.1). Classification (GTDB taxonomy): domain Bacteria; phylum Actinomycetota; class Acidimicrobiia; order Acidimicrobiales; family Ilumatobacteraceae; genus DASXAI01. The sequence continues at coordinate 467,719 of CAVSME010000001.1, forward strand.
ACCGGGGCCAGGCGCCCGAGCATGGTCTGCAGGAGCGTGGTCTTGCCGCCTCCGTTCGGACCCACCAGCGCCACCCGATCGCCGCGGGCGATCTCCAGGTCGACGGGCCCCAGCCGGAACGAGCCCCGCTCGACGACCGCGCCTGTCAGCCGGGCCACGACGGCGCCACTGCGGCCCGACTCGGCGATGGCCAGCCGCAGCTCCCACCCCTCCCACGGCTTGTCCACCGCGACGAGGCGCTCCATCGCCCGCTCGGTGCGACGGGCATCGCCGGCACGGGCCTCGGCGCTGGCGATGCGGCCCCGCTTGATGTTCTTGTCGCCGTCGTCCGGGTTCTTGACGGCGCGGGTGACGCCCTTCTGGGACCACGCTCGCTGGCGCCGGGCCCGCTCGCCCAGCGAGTCGCGCCGCTCGACGTACGTGGCGTAGGCCTCCTCGGCCAGGCGGCGGGCGGCCGCCCGCTCGTGCCGGTAGGCCGCCCAGCCACCGTCGTAGCGGACGGCGGTGTGCTCCTGCTCGTCGATCTCCAGCACGCTCGTCACGGTGCGCTCGAGGAAGGCGCGGTCGTGGCTCACCACTACCAGACCGGCCTCGAGGCCGAGCACGAACGCCTCCAGGCGGGCGAGACCGTCGAGGTCGAGGTCGTTGGTGGGCTCGTCCAGCAGGAACAGGTCGAAGCGGCTGAGGAGCGTGGCGGCCAGCTCGGCTCGGGCCGCTTGCCCGCCCGACAGCGAGGTCATCGGCCGCCCGAGGACATCGGCGGGCAGGCCGAGCTCGGCCCATGTGGTGCCCACGCGCGCGTCGAAGTCGGGGCCGCCGAGGGCGAGCCATCGCTCGAGCGCGCTGGCATAGCGATCGCCGGCCCCCGGCTCGCTGCGACCGACAGCGGCGGTGGCGGCGTCCAGCTCGGCCGTGGCCGCCGCCACCCCCGTGCGACGGGCGAGGAACGCCTCGACCGTCTCACCGGCGCGGCGTTCGGGCTCTTGGGGCAGGAACCCGACGGCGGCGTCGGGCGGTGCCAGCGTCACGGTGCCCCGTTCGGGTCGCTCGACGCCGGCCAGTACCCGCAGCAGCGTGGACTTGCCCACGCCGTTGGGACCGATGATGCCGATGCGATGCCCAGGCGCGACGGTCAGGTCGACGTCGGTGAGGATGGGCCGGCGCCCATGGGTGACGGTGATGCTGCGCGCCAGCAGGGTGGCGAGACGCAGTGTCATGCGAGCGGACCTCCAGGAGCCGAGACGGTCAGGACGGGTCGGCGCGCTCACTCCACGGTGGGCGACGCTAGCCCCCAAGTACCGTTCCGCCGATGAACATTGCCGTGGGGGTCGACGGATCGGCCGAGTCGTGGCGGGCGATGGAGATGACGGTCCGCCTCGCGGAGGCTTTCGGCGGTCACATCGACGTCGTCCACGCTCGGTCGTTGGAGGGGCTCAACGGCGCCGGCGCGGGACCGGCGCCGTTGTCGGAGACGATCGCCGCCCTCGAGGACCAGTGCCATGAAGAGGCCCGCAACCTCCTCGACCATCGCGGGGTGTCGTGGTCGTTCAGCGTGCGGCTCGGGCGCCCGGCCGAGGTGCTGATCAACTTCCTCAACGAGACCACGATCGAGCTGATCGTGGTCGGCAGCCGCGGCCAAGGCCTCGCGGCGCGCTCGGTCCTCGGCTCGACGGCCATGCAGCTCGTCAACCTCTCCCCGGTCGCCGTGTTGGTCGTGCCGTAATTTTGCGGCGCCTCTTCGGCGCCGACTCGCTGTGCTCGAACAATCCCCACAACGGCTGCCCCGCCGCCGCACTGCGGCGGCACTCACCACTCCGGCGGGCGAGAGACGCGGCGTCAGCCGCCGACGAGCTTGCCCAGGCTGCCGAGCATGGCCGGGTCGACCTGGAAGACCTGATCGGCGGAGGGCACGGTGATGCTCACCGGCTGACCGAAGTCGTAGAACTCGATGGTGACGTTGCCCCCCGGCGAACCGGTGGAGCCCGTCGTCTTCAGGCCCTCCACCCCGACCGTGACCCGGCGGACGAGACCATCGGCGCCGATCCAGACGTCAACGGGCAGGCTGGCGGCGGAGGGATCGATGCCCACCTTGCCCAACTCGGACTCGGCCTTGCTGCGCTGATCGGCGCTGGCCTCGGCAAGCGCGCTGGCCAGGTCGAGGGTGCCCTGGTAGTGGGTGGTGTCGACGCCGCGCACCTGCTCGGTGCCCACGGTGGTGACCCCGCCCGCCTGGTCGAGGAGCTTCAGGATCTCGGTCCCGTCGCCGACCGGCGCCCCGACGGCGCTGGCGGCGTCGCTGCCGACCGGCACCTTGATCCAGGACTGGCCGGTGGTGGCCCCGAGCAGCGAGGCCAGCCCGCCGAGCTGCATGTACACGTCGCCACCGTCGGTGACGATCTGAATGTTCCCGTCGCCGAGGAGAGCGCCCACGCCGGCCTGCTGCGACGACGGCAGGGCCGAGGTCAGCTTCGACAGGTCCATGGTGAAGGCCGACCGGCCGGTGCTGCTGTCGACGGCGCCGTCGATGCTGAGGGTGGTGTCGCCGATGCCGGGCACGCCGGTGATGCCGAAGGTCATGGCCACCTTGGCCGTGCCCGCTTCGGTCGTCTTCTGCGCCGCCTGCTTGAGCGCCTCGGCCGGGTCGCTGGCCGCCACCGCTCCGCCGGCACCCGAACGCACCACGTCCTGGCCCCCGCCCGAGCAGGCTGCCAGCCCACCGATCGCCAGCGCGACCGAAGCTGCGATCGCCGCCATCCGAGTACGCATCGTCCCTCCTAGGACCACGAGCCGTGGACCACCGACCACGTTCCCCACCAAGGGTATCGACGGGTGGATGAGGACGGACCGCGGGCCATCTCTTCGTCGCCGCCTCCGCTGGCGCTTCGGCTTGCTCCTGACTCGCTGCGCTTCGGACAATCCCGCAACGGCTGCCCCTGGCGCCGCACTGCGGCGCCACGCCGCGCCGCTTCAGCGGCGGAGGTTCTCGACGACCACGGCGATGCCCTGGCCGACGCCGATGCACATCGCCGCCAGGCCGTAGCGGCCGCCCGTGCGGACCAGGTGGTGCACCAGCGTGGTGATGATGCGGGCCCCGGAGCAGCCCAGCGGGTGGCCGATGGCGATGGCGCCGCCGAGTGGGTTGACGATGGCCGGGTCGAGCTCGGGCCACTCAGCCAGGCAGGCCAGCGACTGCGCCGCGAACGCCTCGTTCAGCTCCACCGCGGCCAGCTCGCTCCAGTCCAGGCCGGCGCGGCGCAGGGCGGTGCGGGCCGCCTCCACCGGTCCGATGCCGTAGAGGGGCGGCTCCACGCCCGCCGTCGCCCGGCTCACCAGCCGGGCCATGGGTGAGCCGGCACCCCGCTCCACTCCATCGGCCGACGCCAGCACGACGGCGGCGGCGCCGTCGTTGAGCGGGGATGCGTTCCCGGCGGTGACCGTGCCATCGGCGCGGAAGGCCGGGCGCAGGCCGCCCAAGCGCTCCAACGACGTCTCGGCCCGGATGCACTCGTCACGCTCGAGCTCCACGCCGGCCACCGGCACCGCCTCGGCGGCGAAGGCCCCGGCCGCCCATGCAGCAGCGGCCTGCTGGTGCGAGCGCAGCGCGAAGGCGTCCTGCTCGTCCCGGCCGATGCCGTACTTGTCGGCCAGCACCTCGGCCCCTTCACCGAGGGAGATGGTCCACGCCGCCGGCATCCGCGGGTTCACCATGCGCCAGCCGAGCGTGGTGCTCCACAGCTGCTCGTGGCCCGTGGGATAGGCCCGCTCCGGCTTGAGCAGCACCCACGGCGCCCGGCTCATCGACTCGACGCCACCGGCCAGGGCGACGTCGGCGTCCCCCACGGCGATCGCTCGGCCCGCCTCGATGACCGCTTCCATCCCCGAGCCGCACAGCCGGTTCACGGTGGCACCCGGCACCGACGGCGGCAGCCCGGCGAGGAGCACGGCCATGCGGGCCACGTTGCGGTTGTCCTCCCCGGCGCCGTTGGCGTCGCCGAACCAGACGTCGTCGATGTCGGCCGGGTCCAGCTCGGGATGGCGATCCACCACGGCCCGCACCGCGGTGGCGGCCAGGTCGTCGGGCCGGATGCCGGCCAAGGCGCCTCCCGCCCGACCGATGGGCGTGCGCACCGCATCGCAGACGAACACCTCACGGGTCATGTCGATCTCCTTGTCTCACGCGATGGCCGAGGGCCGCTCGCCCCGCCAGGCCTGCTCCAACATCGATCGGACAGCGGCGGCGTCCACCGGCACCGGGTTCACCGTGGTGTCGGCGGCGGCGCGAGCAGCAGCCTCGTCGAGCCCCTCGTAGGGCATGCCGATGGCGCCCAGGTCGGTCGGCGCGCCGATGGCCACGGCCAGATCGTGCAGCGCGCCGGCGGCGTCGCCGTCGGCGGCGGCCAACGCCTCGGCCACGCGGTGCATGTCGTCGGGCGCGCCAGGCGTGTTGAAGGCGACGGCGTGCGGCAGCATCACCGCGTTCACGTCGCCGTGCACGAGGTCGTACGTGCCGCCGAGCGCGTGGCAGACCTTGTGATGCAGCGCCGTGCCCGTGGCCCCGAGGCAGGCGCCCGCCAGCCACGCGCCGTAGAGCAGGTCGCTGCGGGCGGCGACGTCGGCGGGATCGGCGATCGCCGGCGGCAGCGCGGCGGCGATGGCACGGACGCCCTCGATGGCCATCAGCGAGGTGACCGGGTTGTGCCCCGGGCCGTAGAGGGCCTCGACGCAGTGGGCGATGGCGTTGAACGCGCTCGGGCCGGTCACCGACGGCGGCAGCCCGATCGTGAGCACGGGGTCGTAGACGACGGTGCGGGGCAGCACCACCAGGGAGCGCCCGGTCTCCTTGTGGCGACCGGTCAGGCCGTAGATGGGCGTCATCTCGCTGCCGGCATAGGTGGTCGGCACGGCCAGGATGGGCACTTCAGCGGTGAGGGCGATGGCCTTTGCCAGCCCGGTCGAGGACCCGCCGCCGATGGTGATCAGGAGGTCGGCCTCGGCATCAGCCGCCGCCGCCCGCGCCCGCTCCGCCAGCTCGGTCGGCACGTGCTGGGCGACCTCGTCCCAGCGAGCAGCCAGCCGGCCGCCGAGGCGGGACGCCACATCGTCGGCGATGGCCTTGGCCTGGGCGTCGGCCACGAGGAAGATGCGCCGGCCGCCGAGCCGATCGGCCTCGCCCGGTACCGCACCGACGGCGCCGTCACCGAAGACCACCCGCCCGGCCAGCGCGTCGTAGACGAAGTCCTTCATGCCGCCCGCAACGCCCGCAGCACGTCGAGCTCCTCCTGCGTCGGTGGCGGGGTGGTCCCGAGCGCCGCCGCCAGCTGCAGCGGCCACCCGGTGCTGGCCACCGCCTGCTCGGGCGTCACGCCGGGATGCAGCTCCACCATGACGAGCTCGTTGGTCACCGGATCGGGCCGGAGGATGCCGAGGTCGGTCACCACGACGGTCGGCCCCTGGCCGCGCAGGCCGAGGCGCTGGCGATCACCAGGGCCGCTCCCGAACCCCATGGAGGTGCGGAAGTCGCACTGCTCCACGAAGGCGCGCGCCGTCTGACGCATCACGACGAACACCTCACCGGCCGACGCCGCGATCTCCGGCGCCCCGCCGGCACCGGGCAGCCGCACCGTCGGCTTCTCGTACGGGCCGATCACCGTGGAGTTGATGTTGCCGAAGCGGTCGATCTGAGCGGCGCCGAGGAAGCCCAGCGACACCCGGCCGGCCTGGAGCCAGTAGGAGAAGATCTCCGGTACGGACACGACGGCATCGGCCGTCTCCGCCAGCTCGCCGTCGCCGATCGACAGCGGGAGCCGCCGCGGCTTGGCGCCGATGCAACCGGATTCGTAGATGAGCACGCAGCCGGGCGCGTGGAGGCGGCGGGCGAGGTTGGCCACCGTGGACGGCAACCCGATGCCCACGAAGCACACCGTGCCGTCGCCCAGCATGCGGGCAGCGGCCACGGTCATCATCTCGTCGGCCGCGTACGCGTCGCTCACTGCTGCAGCCATGGGTAGCGGGCCGTGTCCTGGGCGGCGTAGTCCGGATCGAGGTAGATGAAGCAGCGCTGGATGAGCCAGTCCCGTACCTCGAACACGTCGCACCACCGGCCGGCCGCCCACTCGGGCACGCCGGCGCGCCACGGGCCGTCCTTGTGCTCGCCGTGGCTCGTGCCCTCGCACACGAACGTGTCACCGCCGCCCATGATCCAGTTGAAGTGGCTGTAGTGGTGGACGATCTCGCGCAGCGTGCCGCCGACATCGCCGAACATCCGGCCGATCTCGTCTTTGCCGTTGGCCAGGCCCCACTTCGGGAAGTACACCTGCGCGTCGTCGGCAAAGAGGTCGAGGATGCTGGCGCCGTCCGCCGTCACCCCGCCGCGGTCGAAGGCCTTGAGGTACTCCAGCGCGACGGACTTGCGCTGCTCGTCGGTCATGGTCTTGGTCGTGAGGGCCATGGCGATCCTCCTCAGGCGGGGCTCGGGACCGGCGGGCGGATCCCGGCGCTGCGGCAGTACTCGGCGAAGTCGGCGGTGCCGCGCACATGGCGGTCGATCCACTCGGTGAACGAGTCGCGCTCGCGGGCGATGTCGTCCCAGGCGCGGTACCAGTCGTTGTCGCGCACGCCGTAGCCCATGGCGAAGCTCGGGTGGGCACCGCCGGGCACTTCGCACACGGCATCGATCACCCATGAGGGCAGCACGACGGCGTTGGGCGTGGGGACGAGGATGTCGACGATCTCCTCCACCGTCACGATGGCGTGGCGCGACGCCAGCACGGCCTCCTTCTGCACACCGACGAGCCCGAACAGCTGCACGTTGCCCTGGCGGTCAGCCCGCTGCGCGTGGATCACCGCGACGTCAGGTCGCATCGCCGGCACGGCGGTGAGCACCTCGCCCGTGAACGGGCACGTGATGGGGGCGATCGTCGCCGTGTGATCGACCAGATCGGTGCCGGCGTACCCGCGCAGCACGGCGAAGGGCAACCCCGACGCGCCGGCCACGTAGCGGGCGGCCATGCCGGCATGGCTGTGCTCCTCGATGGCCAGCGGGACGGGCCAGTCATGCTCGACGGCGTCACGGAAGCGATAGAGCGAGCCCACGCCGGGGTTGCCGCCCCAGGAGAACACGAGGCCGTCGGCGCAACCGGCCCCGATCAACTGGTCGTAGATCACGTCCGGCGTCATGCGCACCAGCCGCAGGTGACGGCGGCCCTGGCGGATCAGCTCGTGACCGGCGGCGTGGGGGATCAGGTGGGTGAACCCCTCCATGGCCACGGTGTCGCCGTCGTGCACGAAGGCGGCCACCGCCTCCCGCAGGGTCGTCAGCTCGGCCACCATCGCCGCCTAGAAGTCGACGGGCACGGTGGGAGCCTGGCCCGACGCGATCAGCTCGGGCAGCTCCGGCGACGCGTTCTCCCACACGAGCAGCATCGACCGCTTCGGCGAGAAGCCTTGGTGGCGGATGTCGCCCGGCATGGCGGCGACGTCGCCCGCTCGCATCACCACCTTCGCCCGCGCCGCGCCCGTGTCGCGGTCCTCGACCTGCCAGTGGATGACGTCGGACAGCTGCACGAACCACTCGACCCTGTCGTTGCCGTGGATGACAGGAAGGATGTACTCCTCGGTCGTCGGGCAGTAGAGGCTGGCCTGGCACACGCTCACGACCGACGGGTTCCACGTCACGTCCGAGCGGCTCAGGTAGGCGAACAGGTTGAACGCGCAGACCTCGTCCTCGAAGCCGGGCTCGGCCTCGATCGTGGGCTCGTCTTGCGTGACGTCGGCGAACATGCGGTTGATGGGATGCGTGGCGTCGGTGCGCAAGGGCTCGTCGCCGGGCACGCCCACCATGCGCGAGGCCAGAACCCGACGGCGGGTCACGGCGGCGGTGTTGCTCCCCTGCTTCTCGCCGAAGGGCTTGCCCGTCTCGGCAGGGCTGGCGAACGGGTCGAAGTCGGCCGTCGTCCAGTCGTCGAGCATCGCCTTGAACGTCTCGCGGATCAGAGGCGTGTCGAAGTTCTCGAGGTGGTCCAGCTCGGCCTTGCGATAGGCGTCGTTGTACCGGCCGGCGAACAGGTCGACGGTGCCGTAGTGGTTCACCGTGCCGACCACGCCGTCGAAGTTGACGGTGCCGTAGAAGAAGTCCCACGCCACGTCGCGCTGCAACGAGCGCAGGAACGAATCGACGCTCATCACGTGGCTGCCGGTGGGCCAGCTGACGTGGGCGAAGAACTCGTCGCGGCGGAAGGCGAACCCGCCGATGGAGAACTCGCGGTAGCCGAACTCGTTCGGCTCCGATGACGTGACGGCCTGGGTGTCCGTGGCGCTCATGGCTGTCCCTTTCAGCTCAGGCAGATCTCGGCCCAGCGCTCGACGGTGTCGTCGCCGAGGATGGTCTGGAGCAGGATCACGCCGGGACGGTCGGTGTGGAAGCGGTAGGCGGCATTGGCGGGCAGGAGCACCATGTGCCCCCGCCGGGCGACGATGCGGCCCATCGAAGTGCCCGCAGGCTCGCCGGCGATGCGCACCGAGCCCTGCTTGTCGGCCGGCACGGCCGGCGTGTCGAGGCGGACCAGGCGGACCTCGACCTCCCCGTCGAGCACGAGGGCGAACTCGTCGTGGGCGCAGGTGCGCCAGTCGGACGTGCCGTCGGCCCGCAGTGCCTCCAGCACGTACTGCATGTTCTTGCCCACCGCCACCTTCTCGTACGGCGCCGCTGCGGACGCGACCTCGAAGATGTTGGAGAAGGCGTAGCGCTTCGGGTCGTCATCGATCAGATCGATGCCACCCTTCTCGTAGTCGGTCAACGACCCGAACTTCGTGGCGTACTGCACCGGCATCCCCCCGAACGTGCTTGCGTGCGATGTTCGCTATCCGTACAGTTGTGCGTACTTCGAACAAGTATCGAGCGGGAGGGCGGCTACGTCAAGCGACGTGTCGGCAGGTGACAGGACGCGCGACGGCGACTTCGTGCAATCGCTCGAACGCGGCCTCGCCGTGTTGCGGGCCTTCGACGCCGAGCACGCGGCGCTGACGCTCTCGGACGTGGCCCGCATCACCGGACTCACCCGGGCCACGGCGCGCCGCCTCCTGTTGACGTTCGTCAGCCTCGGCTACATGCGCTGCGACGATCGCCGGTTCGAGCTCACGCCGAAGGTGCTCGACATCGGGCACTCATATGTGTCGTCGCTGCAGCTGGCCGACATCGCCCAGCCGTTCATGGAGGCGATGTCGGAGCAGGTCCACGAATCGGTCTCGTGCGCCGTGCTCGACGGGGAGGAGATCGTGTACGTGGCCCGGGTGCCCACGACGCGGATCATGACGATCTCGCTCGCCCTCGGCTCCCGCCTGCCGGCATGGTGCACGTCGCTCGGGCGGGTGCTGCTGGCCGATCTACCAGGCCCCGAGCTCGACGCCTACCTCGCCCGGGTCCGGCCCGTGCGGCGCACGTCCCGCACGATCACCGACCCGGAGCAGCTGCGCGCTGCCCTCGCCGACGCCCGGCGCCAGGGGTGGGCGATGGTGGACCAGGAGCTGGAGGACGGCGTGCGCAGCATCGCCACGGCGCTGCGGGGTCGCGACGGGCGGGCGGTGGCCGCCCTCAACTGCTCGACCCACGCCGGCCGGGTGGGACTGCGGGAGCTGCGCACCGAGTTCGTGCCCGCGCTCCTCGCCACCGCCGGCGAGATCAACACCCGCCTCGCCGCCCGCTGACCGTCCGCATTCTTTCGCGCAGCCTGAGCACTTTTTACCGCGCCAGCGGTACCACGTGTTCAGCCTGCGCGCTTGGGGGCGGCCCAGGGTGGGGGCGCCGGGTCGGGCGAGCGGGGGGCGTCCGGCCGATGGGTGGCCGGCGAGCCGATGACCATGGCGGTGAGCTGGGCGACGAGATCGGCGACATCGGGCGCCGCCGGCAGCCGGCAGCGCAGGTCGGTGATCCCCGCGTGGGCCAGCGCCGCCACCGCCGCCTGGCCATCTTCCAGCCGCCCCACGACATCGCCGGTGAACGCCGGATCCATGGCGGCGCGGGCGTGGGCCTCGGCGGCGGTGCGTCCGATGGACACGCCGATCGTGCGGCGCGCCGGGTCGTCGGGGTCGAGGACGGCCACGACCGCCCGCGACACCATGCCCGCCATCGCCTCGGCGATCGCCGGCGTGGGCGCCCACACGACGTCGATGCCGGCCCGGTCGCACAACGTGGCCAACAGCTGCGCCGAGCCGATGTCGTCGGGCAGCACGACGCCGAGGCGCACGAGCCGGCCGGCCGGGGGTTCGATGGGCAGGGGTTCGATGGGCTCAGACGCGTCCGACACCGTACGCTGCCGCCGTGACGCCGGCCGCCGGCGACGCCGTGCTCGCGATGCTCTTGGTGCTGTTCGAGCAGTTGCGCGCCGCCGGCGTGGGCGTGTCGATGAGCGAGGTGCTCGACGCTGCCGACGCCATGCGCCACCTCGATCTGCTCGACCGCCGGCAGCTGCGCGAGGCCCTCGCCGCCAGCCTGGTCAAGCGGCACCAGGACCGCGCCGTGTTCGACGAGCTGTTCGACCGGTGCTTCGGCACGGCCGCCGGCCACGCGGTGGCCATGCCGATGCCGCCCGGCGCTCCCGGCGCCGGTGAGCCGGCGGCCGACCTACCCGCCAACGCCGGCCTACTGGCGGCGCTGCGCACCGGCGACACCGACGCCCAGCGAGCCATCGTGATGGTGGCCATCGACCAGTGCGGCATCGGCAGCGCCGACGGCAGCGAGCGCTCGCTCGTCTACCGGGTGGTGCGCGCCCTCGACCTGGCCGGGCTCCTGGCCGCCGTCATGCGGGCGGAGCGGGCCGGCGCGCCCGATGCATCGGCGCTCGATCTCCGGCTTCGTCGCGACGAGGTGGCCCGCCAGCTCGACGACCTGCGCCGCCTCATCGAGGCCGAGGTCCGCCGGCGCCGCGTGCAAGGATTGCCGGCCTTCCCGATCGACCCGGTACGGCCGCCCGCCGATCTCGACGTGTTCCGGGCCAGCACCATCGATCGACGCGCCATGCGCGCCGCCGTTCGCCCGCTGGCCCGCCAGCTGGCCCGGCGGGTCGCCCAACGGCGCCGTCTCCAGCGCCACGGCCGCCTCGACGTGCGCCGCACCATGCGCCGATCCCTGGGCAGCGGCGGCGTGCCCTTCGAGACCTCCTTCCGGCGGCGGCGGGCGTCGAAGGCCGACGTGGTCGTGCTCTGCGACCTCTCGGGCTCGGTGGCGGAGTTCGCTGAGTTCACCCTCACGCTCGTCCACGCGTTGCACCACGAGCTGGCCCGCCTTCGCTCGTTCGTCTTCGTGGACGGCGTGGCCGACGTGACCGACCTGATCGAGCGGGCCGACCACTTCCCCGACCCGCACCACCTCCTTCGCCGCCCCGGCGTGGTGGCGACCGACGGCCACAGCGACTACGGCCGCGCCTTCGAGTGCTTCTGGACGGCCCACGCCGCCACGGTGCTCACCCCCCGCACCACCCTGATCGTCACGGGCGACGCCCGCACCAACTTCCGCCCCGGCGGGCTGGAGCCGTTCCGGCTGATGGCCGGCCTGGCTCGGCGCACGTACTGGCTCAACCCGGAGCCCCGGCTGGACTGGGACCAGGGCGACTCCCGTATCGGCGACTACGCCCGTTACTGCGACGCCGTCTTCGAGGTCCGGTCGTTGCGCCAGCTGGCCGACGCTGTGATCAACATCGTGTGATGCTGCGCATCACCTCGTCACGCGACCGGCGGCTGAAGTCGGCGTCCTCCAGCGCCGTGGCCACTGCTTCGGCCCGGTTGCGCACCTGGAGCTTGCGGTAGGCGTTGCGCAGGTGGGTCTTCACCGTGTCGATGCTCACGTACATCGACTCGGCGATCTCCCGGTTGCGCTGGCCGAGCACGAGCAACGCCATGGCCTCGCTCTCGCGCACCGTGAGCCCACGGTGGCGCAACGGCCACGACAGCTCGGGCGAGTCGAGCGGATGGGTGTGCGGTCGCGGCTCGGACACCACGACGTCCCCCGCCGCCACCTTTTGCAGGGCGGCCACCAGCTCGGCGCTGGAGAGGCCCTTCCAGAGGTAGCCGGTCACGCCGGCGGCCAGCGCGTCGTCCACGAGGCGCTGGTGGAAGTCGAACGTGAAGACGGCGACCCGGCCCACGTTGGCCTGATCGGCCGTCTCGGCGATGCGCTTCATGTCGAGCCCCGGACGGCCGTAGGAGTCGTAGAGCGCCACGTCGACCGGGGAGCGACGGGTGGGCCGGCCCGTCGACACGTCCATGACCGTGATCTGGGAGCGGTAGGGCCGCAGCATGGCCGCCAGCCCGGCGATGACGACGTCGTAGTCGTTCAGGATCGCCACCTTGATGCGATTCATCGGTGCCTCCCTGTGGCAAGTTCACCCCTCCGGGTGATGCACTGCGGTCGGTCGGCGGTGCATCTTCCCTTTCCCCATGTCTTCCATGCATGAACGCATCGAAATTCGGGAGTTCGACGACATCGTCTGCGTCGCCCCGGCGGGCGAGCTCGACCTCGTCACGGCCCCGGCGCTGCGAGCGGCGTTGGAGGAGGCGGTCGCCCTCGGGCCGACGCGCATCGTCCTCACACTGCGTGAGGTGACCTTCCTCGACTCCACCGCCCTCGGCGCCATCGTCCACGGGGTGCGGATCGCTGCGGACCAGGGCAAGGTGCTCACGCTCACGGCGGCCCCGCCGGGGATCCGGCGGGTGCTGACCGTGACCGGAATGGACAACCTCCTCGACGGGAGCCCCTGACCGGCGTCGCCGGCGATTGACCCGCCATCCCCGCGGGTACCCAGGCGGTGATGAGGAGCCCAGCAGCGAGCACGCCCGGCGACCCCTTCCCGCCCGGACCGAGCCCGATCCCGCCCGGCCCACCCGATCGTCCCGGGCCCAACCCGCAACCCCCCATCCCCGACCCGCCCCCGGACCCGCCGGCCGGCCGGAGCCGATGATGCGCCTCCTGCTCACCAACGACGACGGCATCGCCTCCCCCGGGCTGGCGGCGCTGGCTGGCGCCCTGATGCGAGCGGGGCACGACACGATGGTCGTGGCGCCCCAGCAGGACCGCAGCGGGTCGAGCGCCAGCCTGGGCCGAGTGGCCCCGGAGAACCGCCTGGCCGTGGAGCCGGTCGAGATCGAGTACGGGACCGACCGGATCAGCGCCAACACGATGGACGCGCCGCCGGGCCTGATCGCCATGGCCGCCATGCTCGGCGCCTTCGGTGCGCCGCCCGACGCGGTCGTGTCCGGCATCAACCTCGGCCCCAACACCGGCCACTCGATCCTGCACTCAGGCACCGTGGGCGCCGTGCTGACCGGGCAGAACTTCGGCGCCTCGGGGCTGGCCGTCAGCCTCGCCGAGGGCGAGCGGTGGTGGACCGAGACGGCGTGCACCCTGGCGCTGGACGTGCTCGAGTGGCTGGCCGAAGCGCCGAAGCGCACGGCGTTGAACCTCAACGTGCCGGCCCTGCCGACCGAGGATCTCGGCGACCTCCAGTGGGCCACGCTCGACGAGTTCGGCTCGGTCCGCGCCGCGGTCGAGTCCGTGGAGGGTGGGCTGCAGTTCGAGTTCCGGGCCACCGGCGCCGAGCTCGACCCGGACAGCGATACCGCCCTCCTCGCCGCCGGCCATCCCACCATCACGGCGCTGGCGGGCCTGCAGATGGTGCCGCCGGGCGAGTCCGTGCACCGCCCCCCGATCACCGCCCGCCTCACCCCGACGTAACTCGGCCTCGGCTTCGCCTCGGTCTCGCTGCGCTCGGTCGATCCCGCCAGCGGCTGCCCCGGCGCCGCACTGCGGCGCCACGATCCGGGCACGAACGTTGGGTGCCGATTCGGTCATGGGTGCTGATCGGCCCGCCAGGCGAGGCGATCGGCACCCAAACGCCGATTGTCGACACCGGCCGAGCAGCCTCATCGCCCTCGGATCGGCTTCTTCGCCTATCCGCTCGCCCGCTCGAACAGTCCGGCCGGCGGCTGCCCCGGCGCCGCACGGCGGCGCCACGGTCCGGGCACGAACGTCGGGTGCCGCCCCGGTGATGGGTGCCGGTCAGCGCGTCAGAGGCGGATCACCTCGACGGTGTCGGCCAGCTGGCGCACCACGCCGGCATCGGCGCCGCCGAGCCCGTGACGGGTCACGTTGACGGCGCCGGCGGCCCACCAGCGACTCCTGCCCGGCCTCGGTGTTCTCCTCGACGTTCACGGCGGTGGCACCGGCGACGGTGACGGCGCGCAGGGTGACGCCTTCCCGGTCGAGGATCGACTCGACGACGGCTCCCGTCTCGCCGCCGAACGGGCCGCACACGATGGGCACGCAGTCGAGCGACTGGAGCATCCGGGCGACCGACACCCCCTGCCCGCCGGCGTGGAGATGCACCTCCTCGGAGCCCGTCGTGCCTCGCTCGATGGACACCGTCAGGAGCGGCGTCGGGGCGAAGATCCCCACGGTCGGTCGGTCAGGCACTGGACAGCGGTCGTTCAGCCTCGCCCATCGCCCCCGAAGAGGGTCTTGAGCCCCGTCACCTCGAGGAGGCGGGCCGCCATGGCGGAGGGGTTGGCGACGACCAGCGAGCCGCCCCGCTCCTCCAGCGCCTTGTGCCCCACCACGAGGGCGCGCAGCCCCGACGAGTCGATGAAGGCCACCTGGGAGAGATCGAGGGTGACCCTCGAGACGCCGGCGTCGACCAGGCTCGTCAGGGCTTCCTCGAGTTGGCCACACGTGTGGATGTCGACCTCGCCGACGGCGGTGACCTCAGCCGACGAGCGCTGCTGGTTCACGCGCGAGAGAGCGCGCCGTCGCTGTCAGCCACGCCCGTCACCCTCGCTCGACCCCCACGGCTGATCCATGCACTCGGCCTCCTGGCCATCGGGGGGAAGCTGCAGCCAGCTCGCCCTGGCCACACCATAACGACCTGGCTGGCGGCACCATGCGACGATGTCTCCCGCCCCGTCAGCCGACCGGCTCGTCCTCCAGCTCGGCCCGCAACCGAGCGAGGCACTGGCGCAGGAGGCGCGACACGTGCACCTGGCTCATCCCGAGGCGCTCGGCGATCTCCTGCTGGGTCAGCCCACCGAAGAAGCGGAGGTACACGATGGTGCGCTCCCGCTGGGGCAGCGTGGCGATCAGGCGGCGGGCCGCCAGCCGGAGGTCGGCATCGGCCAGCCCGACGTCCTCCTCGCCGAGGGCCGCCGGCTCGCGCTCCTCGTCGTTGTCGTCAGGTCGGCTCAGGGGCGCCGCCCGGTATGCCGCGCCAGCATCGAGCGCTTCGAGGATCTCGTCGACGCTCACCCCGAGCTCGGAGGCCAGCTCCTCCACCTTGGGCTGGCGGCCGAGCGTCTGGCCGAGATGTTCGACGGCGCGTGCCAGCGAGACGTGCAGCTCCTTCAACCGCCGGGGCACACCCACCGACCAGGTGCGATCACGGAAGTGGCGGCGCAGCTCGCCCATCACCGTCGGCATGGCGAACGAGGGGAAGGCGGCGCCGTGCTCGGGATCGAACCGCTCGACGGCCTTCAGCACACCGAGCTGCGCCACCTGCACGAGGTCGTCGAGGGGCTCGCCTCGACGCTCGAACCGGCGGGCACAGCGGATGGCGATCCACCGGTGATCTTCCACCAGCTCGTTGCGGAGGCTCCGGTCACCCGATCGCCGATAGTCCCGGAACCGCTCGAGAATCGCCTCGTTGTCGCGATTCACGGTCAGCGCGTGCTCTTTCGCATGGTGAATTGGGCGACACCGCCGTCGAGGCTGAGCGAGTAGTGATCACAGGCGACGTCGAGGATCTGGCGCGACAGCACGAGCCGCGCCGGCTCGAACGCGGCCACCGATCCCGCCGCCGTGCGCCCCGTCACCTCCACGTTGTCGGCGCCCACCGCGAAGGTGAGCTCGACCTTGCCTCCCCCCACCTCGAAGAGGGCGGCGCACAATTCGTCGACCGCGATGCGAAGGTCATCGACGGCGTCGACGTCCAAGCCGGCAGAGGCGCCCAGGCCGCTCGCCACCAAGCGGGCGACCCGGATGTATTGGCTCTCGATCGGCAGCTCGAGGCGCACGACACCATCGTGTCCGTCGTTCACAACACCATCATGCCGTGCCTTGAGGCCGGGGCGAGCGACCGAGACCTCCTCAGGCACTAACGGCGGTTGACTCTGACGACCGATCGAACACGGGCCTCGGCACCCGCGACGCCACGGCGCCGGGCGTCTCGGTCCCGGCCGACACCTGCAAACGCTTGACCAGTTCGGCCGCCTTACCGGTCGCCACCGCCCAACCCGCTAGGAATCCCACCACCACGCCGAGCTTGAACTTCCACATCTCGAGCCTCCCTCGCGTCCGTCCCCAACCGATACCCGAGCCACCCGCTACCCATACGGGCAGGTCGGAGCCGAGGATCAACTCAGAAGAACCGCTTGATGGGCGCCACCGCCCGCTCCGCCGCCCGCTGCCACAGCGCCCGTCGCTGCCAGCGACCTGGCTCGATGCGCACGCTGCGCTCCAGATCCTCGTCGAACTGCTCGTCGAGCAGTCGGGCCAGCGCTTCGTCGATGGCGACGACGTTGACCTCCTCGTCCCAGGTGACCGAGCGCGGGTTCACGTTGGCCGACCCCACATTGGCGAGGATGCCGTCCACCGTCATCACCTTGGCGTGGAGCATCGTCGGCTGGAAGTTCCAGATGGTGACGCCGTGCTCCAGCAGCCGCTCGTACTCGCCCTCCGCCGCCACCTGCACGAACCGCTTGTCGATGTGTGGGCCGGGCAGGAGGATCTGCACGTCGACGCCACGATCGGCCGCCGCGCACAGGCGATCGCCGAGGTCGCCATTGGGCACGAAGTACGGCGTCGTGATCCGGACCCGCCGCTCGGACAGCTGCAGCAGCGTGCGGAAGAGCGTGGCCATGTCGCTGTAGCCGGTCTCCGAGGCGCCCCGCACGCACTGCACGACCGCCTTCCCCGGCTTGGGCTGGTCGGGAAACCGGTCGATGCCATCCTCGAAGAGGCCGGGGTCGGTCTCGGCCCAGTTGTCGAGGAACGCCGCCCGCAGCCCGTCGACGGCCGGGCCCTCGATCCGGAAGTGGGTGTCACGCCACTGGGTGGCGTCACGGGCATCGCCCTGCCACTCGTCGGCGATCCCCACCCCGCCGGTGAAGGCCACCGCCTCGTCCGTGATCAGCACCTTGCGGTGGGTGCGGTGGTTGACCGAGCCGGGCCACATCCGCCGCAGCGGGCGGAACCACCGTTGCTGCACCCCACTCGCTGCCATCTCGTCGATGAGCGCCTTCTCCATGGAGTGCGCGCCCCAGGCGTCGAGGAGCACCCGGACCCTTGCCCCGGCACGGGCGCGCTCGCACAGCCGCCGGGCGCACTCCCGCCCCACGTCACCCTCCCAGTACACGAACGTCAGGAAGTCGATCGTGTGCTCGGCGCCGTCGATCGCTTCCCACATCGACGGGAAGATCTCGTCGCCGTTGCGCAGCACGTCGATGCAGTTCCCTTCGGTGGCAGGCACGCCGATGACGCCCTCGAGCGTGCGCCGCACCCGGTTGGCATCGGGCGCGTCGGACGCGCCGTTACCGACCCCGCCCGCTGTCGCCGTCTCGGCGCTGGTCATCGCACCGATGCTGCCACCCGGTCGGCAGGGGGGTAGGCATCGGGTTCGGATTCGGCCACCTTCTCGGCGTCTTGCGGGCGGGCGGCGCCGGCTCGCACCGCTTCGAGCTGCGCTGCCGCCGCCGCACCGAAGAAGATGGCGACCGACGACAGGAACGCCCACAGCAGGAGCGCCACCATGCCCGCCAGGGGCCCGTAGGTGTCGCCGAACGAGGTGCTCACGGCGAAGAACAGGCCGAGGGCGAGCGTGACGAGGACCCAACCGAGCACCGAGACGGTGGCCCCGTACGCCAGCCACGACAGCGCCGGTTGGTGCCGGCGGGGGCACCAGCGGAACAGCAAGGTCGTCGCGACGGCGATCAGCACGACTGCGAGCGGCCAGCGCGTCCAGCTCCACAGCGTGGAGAGGAGGTGGTTGTCGATCTGGTCGCCGACTTCTCGCCCCCACGCCAGGGCCACGAAGGCACCGGCAGCGAGCGCGCCGCACGTGAACGCCTCGAAGAAGGCGCGGGTGTACTTCTGCAGGGTGGGGCGGTCCTGCTCCACGCCGTAGATGCGATTGAGGCCCCGTTCGAGCTGACCCATGGCCGTCGACGCGGTGACCAGCGCGCCGATCGCACCGAGGACGAGGGCCAGGTACTTGCGTCCCGCCCCCGCACCTTGCGCCTGCTGGACCGCCTGCGTGAGCAGCTGCCCGCCCGGTCCGGGAAGCGCGCCTTCCACGGCGTTCACGATCACCTCGCTCACGCCCGTGTCGCTCAGCGCGCTGGCCAGGCCAACCAGTGCGATGAGGCCTTGGATCAGGACGAGGGCAATGGTGAACGCCAGCGAGCGGGCGTGACTGAAACCGTCGGCGAAGCGCAGGCGCTGGAAGGCGTCGGCCAGCAGCCGGCGGCGGCCGGTGTGCAGCAACGTCTCACGGGCGTCGTCCCCCGTGAGCTCCCACGTCTCCGGGACGAGGCTGGCGGTGCTCACCGCACCCCCGGTCCGTGTACGCAGACCCGGATGGCCGCCGGCTCGACCCGGATCTTGAGCCGCTTGGCCTTGGGCCGGTCACCACCGTCGAGCTCGTACACCGTCTTGTCGTGGAACCGGACATCGATGGCCGTCCCCGACGTGGTCTCCACGAAGGGCGACCGGTGAGCCTTGCCCGTGGCCATGCGAGCGAGGACACGGACCCACTGCAGCATCCCGGCGGCGGTGACGACGCCGACGTCCAGGCGGCCGTCGTCGGGCTCGGCGGTCGGGAAGGCGGTCATGCCCCCGCTGATGGTGCCGACGTTGGCGACGAGCACGCACGTGGTGTCGCCGGCGAACCAGGACTGACCGTCGACAGCGACCCGGGTGGCCTGGGCCGGCCGGCGCAGGGCGCGCGCGCCGGTCCACACGTAGGCGAGCCGCCCCACGCGGTTCTTCAGCGTGCCGTCGGCGTCTCGGATCATGGCGGCGTCGAAACCGGCGCCCGCCATCACGATGAAGTGCTCACCGTTCACCCGCCCGACATCGAGAGGGCGGCGGGTACCGAAGAGGCCGATGTCGACGGCGGCATCGAGATCCTTCGGGATCTCCAGGTTGGTGGCCAGGAGGTTGGCCGTGCCCGCCGGGATGATGGCGAGCGCCGCGCCTGTCCCGGCGAGGGCATCGACGCAGCGCTGTACCGTGCCGTCGCCACCCCAGGCGAAGACGACGTCGGCCCCGTCGGCAGCGGCTTGCGCCGCGCACTTGGTGGCCTTGCGGCTCTTGTCGACCTCGTACCAGATGGGGGCGTCGACGCCGCGATCGGCAAGAGCCCGGCGTAGTTGCTCGAGGCCGCCCCCGATCGTCTTCTTGCGATGGGCCACGACGGCGACGGTGGTCATCGCCCGGCGCTCGCCATCTCGGCCACCGGCGCGTGCTCGCGTTCCTCGGCCCGCTCGTGACGGCGCGCCATGGCCGCGGCCCACGTGCGGGCGACGAAGCACCCGGCGACGACGGCGGCGACACCGAGGGCCATGCCGGCGAGCACGTCCGTGGTGTGGTGCATGCCGCGGTACACCCGGGCGAACGGCACCATCCAGACGAGCGTGGCCACCGGGATCCACGACACGACCCGGGCGACGATGTTGCTCGTCACGGCGGCGACGATCAGCGCGATGCCCACCCACAGCACGAGCGACGCGGCGGCGTGGCCCGAGGGGAAGCTCGATGTGGCCGGGGTGGCGTTCAGGCGTTCGACGTCGGGCCGGGGCCGGCCGATGAGGAAGTTCGCCGTCAAGAATACGGTGAGCTCGATCACCAACGCCGAGGCCAGGAAGATCGCCTCGCGCCACCGCCGGAACGCCAGCAGCACGATGGTGGCGACCGTGGCGATGGCCACCACGGGCTCGGTGTTGGCCAGGTACGTGGCGTACCTCGTGAAGTCGTTGAGCTCGGACGTGCGTCGGGCCACGAGCCAGTCCGTGATGGCCGAGTCGAAGCCGCCGACACCGTGATCGAGCAGCACCTTCGTCAGCAGGAGACCGATGAGCATCAGGCCCGCCGTCACGACGACGTAGCTCGCCGCCAACGCGCCGGCACCGACCAGGATCGGACTCCTGTTCCCGGCGCGCTCGGCGAACTGCGTCGAAGGGCCGCCGGGATGGGGTTCGAACACGTCTGATGGATGCACCATCAAGACGTTTACCCTGCGTTCATTCGGGCAAAACCTGCCTCGGAGGTACGTGGTGATCGTCATCGTCGCAGTGCTGGTGAGCGGGCTGATCGTCGGTGTGACCACCGCGCTCGTGCTCCGGCGGTGGCCCCAGGTCGACCCGGCGTCGCCGAGCGCGACCGCCCACGCCGTGACCGACGTGGTGGAAGCCCATCCGGTGGCACGCTCGTTCCTGCAACGCCGCACCGACCCGGCCACCGCCACCGGCCTCGTGCTGACGGTGCTGCTGGCGGTGGCCGGTGCCGGCGTGATCGGTGCCGGCGCGCTCCTCGTGATGATCAAGACCAACAGCGGCTTCGCCCGGTGGGATCAAAGCGCCGGACAGTGGGGGGCCGACCACGCCACCGATACGGCCGCACGCCTGTTGCGTGACATCAGCCTGATCGGCGGGACCGCGGTGGCGGTGATCGCCGGCGTCACCGTGGCCGTCGTGCAGACGATACGCACCCGCCGCAAGGAGATCTTCGCCTTCCTGGCCACCGTGTTCATCGGCGTCACCCTGCTCGTCAACGTCACCAAGGTGATCGTCGACCGGACCCGGCCCGACATCCGCCGCCTCACCGGCTTCTCCGGCTCCTCGTTCCCGTCCGGTCATGCCGCCACGGCCGCGGCCACCCTCGCCGCCCTCGCCCTCGTCATCGGCCTCGGCTGCTCGCCCCGGACCAAAGCCGCCATCGCCGGCGCCGCCGCCGGGATCGCCGCCGCCGTGGCCAGCACCCGGGTCCTGCTCGGCGTGCACTGGCTCACCGACGTCATGGCCGGGTTGGCCGTCGGGTGGGCGTGGTTCTGCCTCTGCTCGATCGCCTTCGGGGGCCGCCTGCTGCGCTTCGGCGCTCCGGTGGCAGTGGCCGAACGGGTGGCTGACCAGGACGAACAGGTGGCAGCGGACCACTAACGTCGCCTGTGCATGGGTGACGGATCGAGCGGGTTCATCGGGGCCTACGCCGACGCCCTCCGCCGCCACGCCGACAGCCCGAGCGAGGCCGGGCTCGAAGACGCCTACCAGCTGGGACGCCGGGCCCTGGCCGACGGGATGAGCCTGCTCGAGCTCATCGCCGTCCACCACTCACTGCGGGCCCAGGTGCTCGGCACGGTGCCCCACCAGCTCGAGCACGCCGACACCTTCCTGCGCGAGGGTCTCGCGTCGTTCGAGGTCGCCACCCTCGAGGTGCAGGAGGCGCACGCCATCGCCGCCACCGAGCGGGAGCGGACCGAGATGCTCGGGAACCTGAGTGAGGCGCACCTCGCCATCCTCGCCGCGCCCAGCGTGCAGGCCCGCCTGCAGATCGTCTGCGAGCGGGCGATGGCCCTCGTCGGCGGCGCCGGCGCGCGCGTGGAGCTGCATCGCGGCGCCAGTGCCCGCCGCGTCGCCGCGCGCCGGCAACGGTCCGGTCGGGGCACCCCCGGCACGCGTGCCCATCCCGGCGCGCACCGGTCCCGGCGTCCTCGAGGTGTGGCCGGTGCCGGGCGGGTACCTGGGCGCCGCCGACCGCGCCGTGCTGGGCCAGCTCGCCCTGCTGGCCAGCGGCACCATCGACGATGCCCGCCGGCTGGAGCAGGAGCGGGTGGCCTCACTCGAGCTGCAACGCAGCCTGCTGCCGGGGCAGCTGCCCGATCACGACCACATCGCCGTGGCGGCGCGCTACCTGGCGTCCGAGCGGGGCAACCGCGTGGGCGGGGACTGGTACGACGTGATCGCCCTCGACGAGGGCTGCTACGCCGCTGTCGTCGGCGACATCATGGGCCACGGCCTGCGCGAAGCGTCCCTCATGGCGGCCATGCGGGTCGCCTTCCACGCGTACGCCATCGAGGACACCTCGGCCGCCGGCATCGTCCATCGCGTCGACCGCCTCTTCACCCGGCTCGCGCCCGACCACCTGGCCACGGCCGTGCTGGTCGTGCTCGATGTCGGGCACCACCGGATGAGCGTCGTCAACGCCGGCCACCCGTCGCCCGTGCGCATCGATCGGGACGGCCGCGCCGAGGTCGTCGAGCACGGACGCTCGTTGCCCCTCGGGGTCCGTCCGGACGACGACCGACTCGACTCCGGGCCCGTGCCCATCGAGGCCGGCACCAAGCTGCTGCTCTACACGGACGGGCTGACCGAGCGGGTCGACCGGGCCGGCGACGACGGCGAGGCCGCCATCCTCCAGGCCGTCGACGGGTTCCGCGGTTCGGTCGATCAGCTCTGCGAGCGAGTGCTGGAAGCGCTGCGGCCCGAACGCTCCAGCGACGACACCTGCGTGCTGGCCGTCGGCGTCGAGTAGCGCCGCGGTCTGTGCTCGCGGCCGGTCGGGTACCTCCGTCTCTTGGAACCGACGCTCCCCATGCGCATCGCCCTCATCGCCCCACCGTGGGTGCCCGTCCCCCCGACCGCGTACGGCGGCACCGAATCGGTCATCGACGGTCTCGCCCGCGGCCTGCAGCGTGCCGGCCACGACGTGTTCCTGTTCGCCACCGGCGACAGCACGACGCCGGTGGAACGGGCCCACCACTTCGCAGGCGCCCTCGGTGGCCTCGAGCACTACCCAGGGCCCGAACGACCGCACATCGAGGCGGCCTACCGGCATCCTCGTGTCCGCTCGGCCGACATCGTGCACGACCACACGCTCCTCGGTCCCGCCCATGGCGCCGCCCACGTCGACGTTCCCATCGTCACCACCGCGCACGGGCCGTTCCTGTCGGAGTGCGGCCGGCACTATGCCGACGTGGCGGGACGGGTGCCCATCATCGCCATCTCCCATCACCAGGCATCGACGGCGGCCGGGCACCTGCCCGTGGCCACGGTGATCCACCACGGCATCGACCTCGATGCCGTCCGGGCCTCCCGGCAGCACGGCGGCTATGCCCTGTTCCTCGGGCGCATGCATCCGGACAAGGGCGTGGCCACCGCCGCCCGCATCGCCCGCGCCGCGGGCGTGCCGCTCGTGATCGCCGCCAAGATGCAAGAGCCCGTCGAGCGGCAGTACTTCGAGGCCGAGGTGCGGCCGCTGCTCGGGGGCGACATCGAGTACGTCGGCGAGGTGGCTGCGTCGGCCAAGTACCTGTTGCTCCAGGGAGCGCTGGCCCTGCTCAACCCCATCGCCTGGGCCGAGCCGTTCGGCATGGTGATGATCGAGGCGCTGGCGTCGGGGACGCCGGTCGTGGCCCCGCCGGTGGCGACCGTGCCCGAACTGGTGACCGAGGGCGTCACCGGCGTCGTGGCTCCCGTGGCCGAGCTCCCCTCCCGGCTGGCGGAGGCGGCCGACCTCGACCGGGCGGCGTGCCGCGGCGAGGCGGAGCGCCGGTTCTCGCTCGATCGGCTGGCCGCCGATCACGCCCGCTTCTACGAGCGGGTGCTCGCGGCGCGGCGGCAGGGATCAGCGGCGGCGAGCTAGCCGCCTTCCGGCCGTGCGAGCGAGATGCCCGCGGGCAGGCCGTGCACCGCCACCGCGTCACCGTCGACGTCGATGTCGACGAGGGTCCCCGCCAGCGGCACGCCGGTGAGGCGGACGGCGCTGGCGCCGTCGGGCAGCCGCGGGTCGATGCGCACGATCTGATCCGGCACGTCGGGCTCCAGCCCGAGGATGGCCCGCAGCACGAGTAGGGGCGCCGCTGCCGCCCAGGCCTGCGGTGAGCACGACGTCGGGTACGGCACAGGCCGGGACAGGTCGGCCGGGCCGAGCCCGGCGTAGAGCTCCGGCAATCGCCCGCCCACGGCGGTGGCCGCCCGCAGGAGGTCGAGCGCCAGCCGGTTGGCATCGTCGGCGCACCCGGCGCGGCGCAGACCGGCGACGGCGATGGCGGTGTCGTGGGGCCACACCGAACCGTTGTGGTAGCTGAGCGGGTTGTACCGGGCCATCGAGGCCGCCAGCGTGCGCACGCCCCACCCACTGGCCAGCTCGGGACCGCTCAGCCACCGGGCGACGGCCGGCACCAGCTCGGGCTCGACGATGCCGGTCCACAGGCAGTGGCCCATGTTGGACGTCACCGCGTCGACCTGGCGCTTGTCGCCGTCGAGGGCCACGGCCAGCGCCTGCTGCTGCGGCATCCAGAAGTCGGTGTTGAACCGCCGGCGCAGCGCCTCGGCGCGGGCCCGGCGCTGATCGGCCTCAGCGCCCCGACCGTCGGCACGGGCGAGCGCCGCCCCCGCCCGCCACGCCGCGTACGCGTAGGCCTGCACCTCGACGAGGGCGATGGGGCCGGCCGCCAGCCGACCATCGGCGAAGGCGATGCTGTCGTGGGAGTCCTTCCAGCCCTGGTTCACGAGACCGGCCGGCGTGGCCCGCTGGTACTCGATGTAGCCGTCGCCGTCGCGGTCACCTGTCTCGGCCATCCACTGCAGCGCGGCGTCGACGGCCGGGAGCAACGGCCGCAGCCGCTCGAAAGGCACACCCCAGCGACGGAGCTCGTCCACGAGCATGACGAACAGCGGCGTGGCGTCGATGGACCCGTAGTAGATGGTGCCCGACTGCACCGACAGCGTGGCCGGCTCGCCCATGCGCACCTCGTGGAGGATGCGGCCAGGCTCCTCCTCGGTGTCGGCGACGGTGCGGCGCCCCTGCAGCTCGGCCAGCACGGTGAGCGTGCTGAGCGCCAGCCTCGGGTCGATCAGGAGCGCCATCCACGACGTGAGCAGCGAGTCGCGCCCGAAAACGGTCATGAACCACGGCGCACCGGCCGCCACCACCGGGTCGTTCGGATGGTCGGGATCGAAGATGCGCAGCGCGCCGAGGTCCTCACCGGCTTGTTCGACGGCGCCGTCGAGGCCCTCGACGTCCGACTCGAGTTGCGGCAGCCGGGCCAGCCACTCGGCCTGGCGAGCGGAGGGCACGGCGGCGGTGACGGGAACGCCGACGCGATAGCGGGGGGCCAGCTCGTCGCCACCCAGGATGGCGGTGACCTCCACGCTCCCGGTCCATGAGCCGCGAGGTGCAAGCGCGACCTCCCATGTGATCACCCCGGCGCCGTTCTCGATGAGGTCGAGGCGGGCCGGCGGTACGGGCCGAGCGGCCACGCCGTCGTCGCCGGCGC
Organism: uncultured Acidimicrobiales bacterium; assembly: GCA_963728985.1. GTDB lineage: Bacteria > Actinomycetota > Acidimicrobiia > Acidimicrobiales > Ilumatobacteraceae > DASXAI01. Next base: position 493,026 of record CAVSME010000001.1, read on the forward strand.
GCACTTCCAGGCGACCGCCGGCGATGGTCGCCGGCCGCAACCGATCGCCGGCGCGGCCTTCCTTCACGGCGAACAGCACCGCGAGGTCGGACCCGACGAGCATGGTGATCCGCACCGGTCGCTCCTCGTTGCCCTCGTGGCGCACGCTGACGTCGGCCCGCAGGCCGCGGCCGACCCACAGGTCGCGCAGGACCAGGAGCGGCTCGTCTTCGCCGATGCGACCGACGAACCGGGCGTGGAACGGATCGTCGGTGGCGCAGGCGAGGTGCTGCACGGGCGCGCCGTCGACCATCACCACGAGGCGGCTGAGCACGCGCCGATCGCCGACGAACAGGCCCGCCGGACCGACGCCGTCGATGTCCCCGCCGTGACCGCAGATGAGGAACGTACGCCCCTGGACCAGCGTCACCGAGGCGGGGGCGACCACGGGCGGCAGGGTGGCTCGGAGCGGCCAGGGAGCGGTGGCGTCGGTGATGTCCGGATCGGGCACCCGGTCATGGTCGCAGTCCCGCCGGACCGCTGGTATGATTCTGGGAATGGTTCCTAACCGCATTCGCAGCGGGCTGGTGGGCGGCGCCGTCGCCCTCACGCTCCTCGCCGCGGGGTGCGGGAGCAGCGGCCCTCCGGGCGCCACGAACACGAGCGCCGGCGCCCCGACGACCGAGGCCAAGGTCCACGTCGTCACCACCACGCCCATCCTCACCGACCTGACCAGGAACGTCGGGGGTGACGCCGTCGACGTGTACAGCGTCCTCAAGCCGAACGTCGATCCCCACGACTACGAGCCGACGCCGGCCGACCTCGAAGCCGTCGCCGACGCCGACGTGGTGGTGAAGAACGGCGTCGGTCTCGAGAAGTGGTTCGAGGACACCATCGACAGCGCCGAGCCGAAGGGCACGATCGTGGACGCCAGCACCGGCGTGGCGCTGCGCCACGAGGACGGCGGCGAGGCCGATCCGCACATCTGGCAGGACCCGCGCAACGCCGAGATCATGGTGACCAACATCACCCATGCCCTGGCCGCCGCCGCGCCGGCGATGGCGGCGGGCTTCGAGCAGCGCGCCGCGGCGTACACGGCCAAGCTCCAAGCGCTCGACGCCGACGTGGCCGGGCAGATCGCCACGCTGGCCAACAAGAAGCTCGTCACCAACCACGACGCGTTCGGCTACTACGTGGACCGCTACGGCCTCGACTTCGTCGGTGCCGTCGTGCCCAGCTTCGACAGCCAGGCCGAGCTCTCGCAGCGGGACATCAACGACCTCGTGGTGGCGGTGAAGGCACAAGGCGTGAAGGCGATCTTCTCCGAGTCCAGCCTGCCGCCCAAGGCCGCCGAGGCGATCGCCAAGGAGGCCGGGGTGAGAGTCGTGGAGGGCGACGGCGCCCTCTACGGCGACACCCTCGGACCCGAAGGCAGCGGCGCCTCGACGTACATCGACATGGTGGAGCACAACACGAAGGTGATCGTTGACAACCTCCGCTGAGGGCGGCGCCGCCCTCGTCCTGCAGCACGTGAGCGTGGCGTACGAGCGCGATCCGGTCGTGGTCGGTGTCGACGGCGTGGTGCCCGCCGGCACCGCACTCGCGCTCATCGGCCCGAACGGGGCGGGCAAGAGCACGCTCATCAAGGCCATCCTCGGGCTCGTGCCGGTGGTGGCCGGCACCATCGAGGTGCTCGGCACCACGCCGGCGCAGGCGCGCGGTCGCGTCGCGTACGTGCCCCAGGCGGAGGCCCTCGATCCCGCCTTCCCGATCACGGTGGGCGAGGTCGTTCTCATGGGCCGCTACCGCGACGTCGGGTGGATCCGCCGTCCCGGGCGGACCGACCGCCGGCTGGCGGCCGAAGCGCTGAGGCTGGTCGGACTCGAGCACCGCGCCCGCGACCGCTTCGGCGTCCTGTCGGGGGGACAGCGCCAGCGCGTGCTGATCGCCCGGGCCGTCGCGCAAGAGGCCCGGCTGCTGCTGCTCGACGAACCGTTCACCGGCGTCGACACCACCACGACGGACTCGCTCCTGGCCGTGCTCCAGCAGCTCCGCGCCGACGGCGTCGCCGTCGTCATGTCCACCCATGACCTGTCGGTCGCCCACCTCGCGTGCGGCGAGGCGTGCCTGCTGAACCACCACCAGGTGGCGTTCGGCCCCATCGAGGAGTCGCTGTCGGCCGACCACCTCCGCCACACCTACGGCGGCTCCGCCCTGCTGCTCGACGGGGGCGACACCGTCATCGTCCGGTAGGCCGCGGTGCGCTCCCTGCTCGTCGATCCGTTCCACGCCGGCTTCATGCAGCGCGCCCTGATCGAGGCGGTGGTGCTCGGCGTGCTCGGCGGCGTCGTCGGCGTGCACGTGCTGCTGCGGCGGCTGGCGTTCCTCACCGAAGTCGTGCAGCACACCGTCTTCCCGGGGATCGCCATCGCCTTCGCCTCCGGCCAGTCGCTCCTCCTCGGGGCCGTGCTCAGCGGGCTGGTGTCCGTGGTGCTCTTCACCTTCGCCGCCCGTCGCCCGCGCCTCGACCCCGATGCGGTGCTCGCCGTCCTGATCGCCACCTTCCTCGCCTTCGGCGTGGTCGTGGTGTCCCGGGGCACCGGCTTCCAGAGCGACCTCAACGCGCTTCTGTTCGGCCGCATCCTCACCGTCGGCCAGCAGGAGGTGCTCGAGACGATCGTGATCGCCGCCGTGGTGATCGCCGTCCTGGTGTTGTTGCACAAGGAACTGGTCATGCGGGCGTTCGATCCCACGGGATCGGCGGCGCTGGGCTACTCGCCGTTCCTGCTCGATCTCGTCGTGAACCTGGCGGTGATGCTCACCATCGTGGCCGCCGTGCGGGCCGTCGGCACCGTCCTCGTCGTCGCGTTCATCGTCACGCCGGCGGCCGCCGCCCGTCTCGTGAGCACCCGGGTCCCGGTGATGATGATCGTGGCCGCCGCCGTGGCCGCCATCGGCGGCTGGCTCGGCCTCGTCGTGAGCTACGAGGGCTCCGTCGATCACGGCTGGCGGTTGGCGTCCGGCGCCAGCATCGTGCTCACGATCACCCTCGGCTTCGTGGTCGCCGTGGCCGTGCGGGCGGGGCGGCGGATGATCGCTCAGCGGCGGGCGCCGGCATGAGCGTGCTGTGGGACAGCCTGCAGTCCACCTCCTTCCGGTGGGCGGTCCTGGAGGTGGTGCTGGTCGGGGCGATCGGTGGTGTCGTCGGCGTGCATGTGCTGCTGCGGCGCCTCCCGTTCTTCGTCGTCGCCATGTCGCACGCCATGTTCCCGGGTGTCGTGCTCGCATCGGTGCTGGGCATCAGCCTCTTCGTCGGCGGCACCACGTTCGGCCTCGTCGTGGTGGCGGCGGTGGCCGCCATCGGCGCGTCGCGCGTGCTCGACCAGTCGAGTGCGATCGGCGTCGTGCTGGCGGGTGCGTTCGCCTTCGGCGTGCTCGTGCTGTCGGCCCAGCCCGGGTCGTCGCGCGACCTGTCCGCCTTCCTGGTCGGGTCGATCCTCACCGTGACGCCGGGCGACGTGGCCGCCACCGTGGCCGGCGGCGGGCTCGTGCTCGTGGTCCTCGGCGCACTGCACAAGGAGCTGGTGGCCAGCGCCTTCGACCCGGCCGGCAGCGCCGCGCTCGGGCTACCCGGTGCCGCGGCTCGACATCCTCGTGCTGGCGGCGGTGACGGTCACGATGGCCACCACCATCCCCGCCACCGGCACGCTGCTGTCGGTGGCGCTGCTCACCGTGCCCGCCCTGACGGCGAGGCTCTGGACCGAGCGGGTCGGCACGATGATGATCGTCGCCGCCGCGACGGGCGCCGCCAGCGGGTTGCTCGGGCTGGCCGCCTCGACGCTGTGGCGGATCGCCGCCGGGGGGGCCATCGGTCTGGCGGCGGCCGCCCTGTTCGTCGTGTCCCTGGCGGTCACCTCGGTGCGCTCGGCGCCCGCTACCACGAAGGGCGTAGCCGAGCGCCTGCCGGTACGCCGCGCGGCGTAGCCCGTCGCCACCGCCCAGACGACGCCGGCGGCCGGCCTCCGGCCTACCGTGGACGGGTGTACCCGTTGCGGCCGCCCTGGGCCCGGCACCGCCGGCACCCCGGCGTGCTCGCCGTCGTGGTGGCAGTGCTGCAGGTGGGCATCACGTATCTCGCCAGCCGCCACCAGCCAGCGGCCCAACCGCTCGACGCCCTGGCCTACGTGCTGCTCGCCGGCAGCGGCCTGACCCTGGCGGCCCGCAACCGCCATCCGCGGCTGGTGGTCGGAGTCGTGGCCGGCGCCATCGTCGTCTACCACGCGCTGAACTACGCCAACGGACCCATCTTCCTGTCCCTCGTCATCGCCCTGTTCGGCGCGGTCATGGGCGGCCACCGTCGCGCCGCGTGGATCACGGCGAGCGCCGCCTTCGCCAGCTACTTCGTCCTGGCGTGGTTGGTCGGGCGTCAGGACGAGCCCGTGGTCGGCGCCGCTGTCGGCATCGGCGCGTGGCTACTGCTGATCCTCGTCCTCGCCGAGTTCGTGCGCACGCGGCGCAACCAGGCGGTCGAGGCGTTCCGCACGCGCGAGGAGGAGGAGCGGCGCCGGGCCAGCGAGGAGCGCCTGCGCGTCGCCCGCGAGCTGCACGACGTGCTGGCCCACAACATCTCCCTCATCAACGTCCAGGCCGGCGTGGCCCTCCACCTCATGGACGAGCAGCCCGAGCAGGCCCGCAGCGCGCTGACGGCCATCAAGCAGGCCAGCAAGGACGCCCTCGGCGAGTTGCGCTCGGTGCTCGGCGTGCTGCGCCAGCCCGACGACGCCGCCCCGCTCGATCCGGCGCCCACGCTCGCTCGACTGGATGCGCTGGTCGACCAGGCCCGGGCCGCCGGCCTCGACGTGCACGTCGACGTCGAGGGCGCGCCCCGGCCGTTGCCCTCGCCCGTCGACCTGGCGGCGTTCCGGATCGTGCAGGAGGCCCTGACCAACGTGACCAAGCACGCCGGCCGGTCGGCGGCGGCGGTGCACCTGCGCTACGGCGACGACCAGCTGGTGGTGGCGGTCGACGACGACGGCCCACGCGCCGGTACGCCCGTCCCATCGGCTCACGGGACGGGCAGCGGGCTGGCCGGCATGCGGGAGCGCACGGCCGCCCTCGGGGGCGAGCTGGTGGCAGGCCCGCGCGCCGGCGGCGGTTTCCACGTGCTGGCCACGCTGCCCCTGGGACAGCAGCCGTGATCCGCGTCGTGCTGGCCGACGATCAGGCGCTCGTGCGGGCCGGCTTCCGGGCCCTGCTCGACGCCCAGCACGACATCGAGGTGGTGGGCGAGGCCGCTGATGGCGACGAGGCCGTGCGACTGGCCGGGCGCGAGCGCCCCGACGTGGTGCTCATGGACATCCGCATGCCGGGCACCGACGGGCTGGCCGCCACCCGCCGCATCGTCGGCGACGACCGCCTCGGCGACGTGCACGTCGTGATCCTCACCACGTTCGACCTCGACGAGTACGTCTTCGAGGCGCTGCGCTCGGGGGCCAGCGGCTTCCTGGTGAAGGACACCGAGCCGGTCGAGCTGATCCAGGCCGTGCGGGTGGTGGCGCGCGGCGACGCGCTGCTGTCGGCCGGGGTCACCCGCCGGCTCATCGAGGAGTACGCCAGCCGGGCCAAGGACCCGGGCCCGTCGCCGCAGCTCGATCTCCTCACCGAGCGCGAGCGCGAGGTCATGGCGCTGGTGGGCGCCGGCTTGAGCAACGAGGAGATCGCCGAGCGGCTGTACATGAGCCCGGCTACGGCCAAGACCCACGTGAGCCGCTCGATGGTGAAGCTCGGCGCCCGCGACCGGGCCCAGCTCGTGGTGTTCGCCTACGAGTCCGGCCTCGTCCGCCCCGGCTGGCGGTAAGAAGGCCCGCCACACAATGGGTGCGAATCTCGTCTTGGGTGCGAATCGACCCGCCAGCCGGGCCATCTCGCACCCATGACCGAATCGGCACCCAAAGTACGACGGCGGGCGTAGGGCCGAAGCATCCCGGGGGCCGACGATCGGCGGCGGCCGCGGCCCGACCATGGAGCCATGCTCCTTGCCCATGCCGGCCACTGGTTCCTGTGGCCACTCATCCCTCTGTTCTGGTTCCTCCTGATCGCCCTCTTCCTCGTCTTCGTGGTGCGGCCCCGCCGGGCCCGCTGGATGGACGGTCGCCGCTCGGGCGAGTCGGTCCTGTCGGAGCGATTCGCTCGCGGCGAGATCGACGAGGCCGAGTACCGCCGCCGCCGTGAGGTGCTGCGCGAAGGCGGCAGCCGATGAGCGCTGTCACCGTCACCGGCACCGTCGTCGCTCGCACCGTTGGCCTCACCAAGGTCTACGGCAGCGGCGACACGGCGGTGCGCGCCCTGGACGGCGTCGACGTCGACATCGAAGCCGGCCGCTTCACCGCCGTGATGGGGCCATCGGGCTCCGGCAAGTCGACCCTGATGCACTGCCTCGCCGGTCTCGACAGCGCCACGTCCGGCCACGTGCTCGTGGACGGCATCGAGCTGGCCGGGCTGGCCGACAAGGACCTGACCCGGCTGCGGCGCGAGCGCCTCGGCTTCGTGTTCCAGGCCTTCAACCTCTTGCCCACGCTCACCGCCCTGGAGAACATCACCCTCCCGTCGGCGCTGGCCGGGCGGCGGCCCGATCCCCAGTGGCTCGACGCCGTGGTCGACGCCGTCGGCCTGCGCGACCGCCTCTCGCATCGCCCGTCGGAGCTGTCCGGCGGCCAGCAGCAGCGCGTCGCCGTGGCTCGTGCCCTCGCCAGCCGGCCGGCGATCGTCTTCGCCGACGAGCCCACCGGCAACCTCGACTCCCGCACCGGCGGCGAGATCCTCGGCTTCCTGCGCCGCGCCGTGACCGATCTCCAGCAGACGATCGTGATGGTCACCCACGATCCGGTGGCGGCCAGCTACGCCGACGAGGTGGTCTTCCTCGCCGACGGGCGCATCGTCGATCACCTCGACGATCCGACCCCGCAGTCCGTGCTCGACCGGCTCAAGGCCATCGGGGGGTGAGGTCGTGCTGCGCCTGACCCTCAAGGACCTCTGGGCCCACAAGCGCCGCCTCGCCAGCACGGTGGCCGCCGTGTTCATCGGCGTCGCCTTCCTGGCCGGCACGCTCGCACTGAGCGACACGCTGCGCTCGAACTTCGACGACCTCTTCACCGAAGCGAACGCCGGCACCGACGCCGTCATCCGCAGCACTACGTCGATCGACGCCGACACCCGCGGTCCGGTCGGCGCCGGCAAGCGCGGCCTGGTCGACGCCTCTCTTGTGCCGACGCTGCAGCAGGTCGACGGGGTGGCATCGGCATCGGCGTCGATCGAGGGCTACGGCCAACTCCTCGGGCGCGACGGCGAAGCCATCGGTGGCGTCGGGCCGCCCCGCCGCGCCGGGAACTGGATCACCGATCCCGACCTCAACCCGTACCGCATCGTCGACGGGCGACCACCGCAGGCCGACGACGAAGTCGTGATCAACCGCGGCGCCGCCAAGGACGGCGACCTCCACGTGGGCGACACCACGGTCGTGCAGACGCCGGACCCGGTGACGGTGCGGATCGTGGGCATCGCCACCTACGGCAGCGCCGACGGTGCCGGCCAGACGACGTTCACCGCGTTCACGCTGCCGGCCGCCCAGCGCTACCTCGCCGGCGGCGCCGACGAGGCCACGTCCATCCTCGTCCATGGCGACGGCGACCTGTCGCAGGAGCAGCTCACCGATCAGCTGCGCCCGCTCCTGCCGGCCGGCACCGAAGCCATCACCGGCGCGGCGGCGACGCAGCAGAACATCGACGACATCAACGCGACGTTCCTCGACGCGCTGACCGCCGCCCTCACGGTGTTCGCCGGCGTGGCGCTGCTCGTGGGCGCGTTCAGCATCTTCAACACCTTCTCGATCCTTGTCGCGCAGCGCACGCGCCAGTCGGCGCTGCTGCGGGCCATCGGCGCCAGCCGCCGCCAGGTGGTGCGCTCCGTCGTGATCGAAGCGGTGCTGATCGGCGCAGTGGCGTCGATCGCCGGGCTCGGTGGTGGCATCGCCGTCGCCGGTCTGCTCAAGGCGATGTTCGATGCCTTCGGCTTCGCCCTCCCCGCCGGCGGCCTCACCATCACGTCGACGAGCATGATCGTGCCCCTCGTGGTGGGGACGCTCGTGACCGTCGCCGCCAGCATCGGCCCCGCCCTGCGCGCCTCCCGGGTGCCACCGCTGGCTGCCTTGCGCGACGTTGCCGTCGACCGTGCCGGCACCTCGCCGGCCCGCGCCGTCGCCGGTGCCGTCGTCATCGCCGCCGGCGCCGCGCTCACGCTGCTCGGGGCGGTCGGCGCCGAGCTCGCACTGGCCGGCCTCGGCGCGCTGCTCACCGTCGTCGGCGTCGTCGTCTTCGGACCCGTGGTGGCCCGCGCCGCCAGCGGCATCATCGGCCGCCCGGTGCGGCGACTGCGCGGGGTCACCGGTGCCCTGGCCCGCGACAACGCCATGCGCAGTCCGCGCCGCACGGCCGGCACGGCGTCGGCGCTGATGGTCGGCGTGGCCGTGGTGACCCTCTTCACCGTCTTCGCGGCCTCGCTCAAGTCGTCGATCAACGACGCCGTCGAGCGTTCGTTCGCCGGCGATCTCGCCGTCACCACCGGTACGTTCAGCGGTGCCCTCAGCCCCCAGCTCGCCACCGACCTCGCGGCCCTGCCCGACGTCAGCGCCGCCGCCGGCTTGGGCCGGGGCGTCGCTCGCGTCGCCGGGCAGGACGAATCGGTCACGGTCGCCGACCCCAGCGCGCTGGCGCAGGTCCTCGATCTCGACGTGCGCGACGGCGCACTCGCCGGTCTCGATGCCGGCGGTCTCGCCGTGTCCACGAGCGCGGCGAGCTCCCACCACTGGACCGTCGGCAGCGAGGTGCCCGTCACGTTCACCGACGGGACGACGGCGGATCTGCGCGTCGGCGCCATCTACGGCGACGACGATCTGCCCGGACCGTACGTGGTGCCGCGCGCCGCCTGGGCGCCCCACGCGGTGCAGGACCTCGACGCCACGGTCTACGTCGCCCTCGCCGACGGTGTGTCGTTGGCCGATGGCACCGCCGCCGTCGAAGCGGTGGCCGCCCGGTACGGCCATCCCGACGTGCTCGACCGGGCTGGGTTCGTGGCCCAGTCCACCGGCCGCATCAACGTGGTGCTCGGGCTCGTCTACGTCATGCTGGCGCTGGCGGTGGTCATCGCCCTCCTCGGCATCGCCAACACGCTGTCGCTGTCCATCCTCGAGCGCACCCGCGAGCTCGGCCTGCTGCGGGCCGTCGGCGCCACCAAGGCTCGGCTCCGGTCGATGGTGCGGTGGGAGTCGGTGATCATCGCCCTGTTCGGGACGGCCGGCGGGCTCGGCGTGGGCCTGTTCCTCGGATGGGCCCTCACGGCGGTGGCCCTGGACACCGGCGCCGCCTTCACCGCTCCCGTCGCCCAACTGGCGGTGGTGCTCATCGCCGGTGGCGTGGCGGGGGTCCTGGCCGCCGTGCGCCCTGCCCGGCGGGCCGGGCGCCTCGACGTGCTCGCCGCCATCGCCACCGAGTGAGCGGGCCGGGCGGGGTCAGCGACCGATCGCCGCCAAGAGCGCCCGCTCGACCTCCTCGGCCCGCTCGATCCCGCCCATCACCGTCGTGAGGAAGGCCCACGCCAGGCCGATGGCGGGGCGGACGCCGGCGTAGATGCCGCCCGCCCCGCCCATGCCGATCTCCACGGCGTCGAGCTGGAGGCTGCCGAGCGTCCAGGTGACGTCGCGGCCGAGCACCAGGTCCGGCCCCGACGCCGCCGCCGTTGTGACCGTGGTGGGGACGCGTCCATCGAGGACGGCCAGGTAGAAGGAGGCGAGGGCCCGCGCCGTGGCGTGGCCGTTGACCGCCGGGACCTCGCCGGTCCGCCATGCCTCGCTGTTCACCAGCCCGGCGTCGACGCCGGCGCCGAGAGCGGCCGAACGCAGCGTGCCGGGCTCCCCCCGCTGAGCCTCCCACCAGCCCGGCGCGGCGACTACGTCGACCACCCGAGGCAGCTCGGGGGCGGGCACGCCCACGTAGAGGTCGAGGCCGAGGGGGCCGGCCAGCTCCTCGGCGAGGTACCGGCCGAGGGAGCGGCCGTCGACCCGGCGGATCAGCTCGGCGAGGAGGTTGCCGTAGGTGAGGGCGTGCTCACCGTGGGCCCGGCCCGGCGCCCAGTCGGGGCGGGCCGCCGCCAGGGCCGCCGCCGTGGCCGGCTGATCGAGCAGGTCAGCGGCGGTGCCCGGCACCGTGACGAGGCCGCCCTGGTGGGCGAGGAGGTGGCCGACGAGGAGGCCGTCCTTGCCGGCGGCCCCGACCTCCGGCCACCACCGGGTCGCCGGCGCGTCGAGCGCGACCTGGCCCCGCTCGGCCAGGAGGAGCACGCACGTCGCCGCCAGCGGCTTGATGGCCGAGAACGTGTGCACGAGGGCCCGCTCACCGACGGTGCCGGCCCACAGATCGACCACCGGGCGGCCATCGACGAAGGCGGCGACGCTGGCGCCATCGCCGGCCCCGGGCCCGACGACGCGCTCGAGCACCGCTCGCACGCCCTCGTATCCGGGGGCCACGACACCCTCCGCGCGTAGGTCGATCGACCTATTTCCCCCTCCGCGCGACCGTCATCGCGCTCAAAGTGCTGGACTCCCCCGCTGATCTGCCGCACACTGCAGGTGGACCAGGGTGCGGGCGGGGTCCATCTCGTCGCCGCGCGACGGGATCGCCTCGCAGGTCATCCATCGGTTCGAGCAGGAGGGCAACCGCTGTGACACGGTTCGTTCGCATCGCCGTCATCGGCATCGTGGCGCTGGCCGCGGCGTCGGTCTACGGGATGCCGTCCGCGTCGGCGGCGGTTTGCAACAACTACGGCGTCGGCATCGCCATCATCCCCCAGTTCGTGGGCACGAACGACATCGCTGTCACCGCCTATCCGGGCGAGGTCATCGACTACGACGTGACCGTCTTCCTGAAGGAGGATCCGCCCGGGACCCCGCAGGGCGTCGTGGTGTGCCCGATCTACAACGGCACGCTCACCCTCATCCTGCCCGACGGATCCGGACCCTTCACCCTCGACACGAACATCAGCCTGCCCGTCGGCGGGTCGAAGACCTATACGAACGTGCCCGCCGGCCAGAAGTACACGATGAACACGGCGGACCTCGTGCCCGCCTCGATCCCGGAGCGGGTCCAGGCCACCGCCCACGTCGAGGCCCTGAGCGCCGGGCTCGACGGGGTCCCGAACGGACCGCCGCCGCAGAACGACGACGGCACCGTCTCGGCCACCGCTGACGCGCCCACGTTCCTCCTCAGCCCGTCCACCGCCATCACGGTCACGCCCAACCCACCGGCCATCCAGGCCGGCCAGTCGGTGGCGTGGACGATCGTCGAGACCAACGACACGCCACCGCGGTTCTTCCCCGCCCCGCTGTCGGCGGTCCACGTCGATCTGTCCACCGACGGCGGTGCCACCACGTTCGTCTCCGTCGACATGACCACCCCGGGCTTCACCGGCGATGCCAACGGCAACCAGCTGCTCGACGTGGGTGAGAAATGGACCTGGGTGGTGAGCACCAACCCCACCACCGACACCACCGTCACCGCCACCGGCTTCGGCAACGGTCCGCGCGCCCACGTGACCACGTTCCCGGCCGACGCCGAGGAGCGGGCGGCGGCCCCGGTGCAGGTCACGCCGCCCCCCGCCCCGCCGACGACCCCGGCTCCGGCGCCGCCCACCACCTCCACGCCGCTGCTCCTGCCCCCCACCGGTGGCGGGAGCGTGCTCGACGCCTCGGGCCTGCTCGGGGCCACCGCGGCGCTGGCCGGCATCGCCCTCCTCGTCGTCACCCGGCGCCGCCGCCCTTCGCAGTCGTAACCACGGCCCAGTCGTAACCACTCCGTCACATTTGGGCCTGACGGCCCATGCCCGGCCACACGGTGCGCACCTAAGGTGCGACAGTCCGTGAGGCGGCCTTGGGAGGGGATGTGAGCTCACGCTGGACTCGCTGGTTGGTCGCGGCCCTGTTGCTGGTGACCGTGGCGCTGCCGGCGTCCACCCATGGCCCGCTGGCGGCGGCGTCGGGGGCGCCGCTGGGGGCGGCCGCCGAGCGCTCGGCCTTGCCCACCGATCCCAACGACGGCGTGGCCTGGGCCAACTACCTGCGGTCCTTCGGCGAGAACCTGGCGCCGATCACCACCAGCGCCGAGCTCTCGGCCGGGCCCCAGCGCCACGCCGAGTGGCTGGCCGCCTTCCATGCCGCCGGCGATCCGTACTGCGCCCACGGCCAGGACGCCACCCACACCTGGCCGGCGGGCGAGAACCACGACCACAACGTGCTCTACTGCGGCCCCCCGACCCTCGGCGCCGCCATCCAGGGCTGGGTGGACACGCCGTACCACGGCGCTGGGTTCGTCGACCCGGCGACGACCGCCATCGGCTTCGGCTTCGCCGGGGACACCTCCACTGGCCTGTTCGCCGAGGACGGCGGGCCGGCGCTGTCCGCGCTGGCCGAAGCCCGGCGGCGTGCTGCCGTCGCCGGCCATGACGACGGGTGAGAGCCCCGACCCCAAGGCGGCATGCGGCTACCCCGCCGGGTGGGTGGGCCGGCCCATCTTCCTGTCGCTGCCCGCTCCCGCCGCGTTCGTCGCCTCGAGCATCGTCGGCCCCAGCGGTCCGGTGGCCCACTGCCCCCTCCACGCCAACCCCTTCGAGGCGGGCGCGCCCCTCCTCGAGGCGGGCGACACCACCGGCCAGATCGCGCTGCTGGCCCAGCTCCCGTACGAGCAGCGCCAGACCTACACCGTCACCGTGGTCACGTCGAGCGGCACGACCACGTGGTCCTTCGCCGTCGGCGACGTGCCAGGGGCGCCCACCGTGACGGCGGCACCGAGCGGCGCCGGAGAGCTGACCGTGTCCTGGCAGCCCGCCGACGGCCACGGCCTCCCCATCACCAGCTACCGGGTCGATGACGTCACCAGCGGCCAGTTCCAGGTCGTCGGCGGCGGGCAGACCTCGGCCACGTTCGGGGGCGTGCCGATCGGGGTCCTCCACGAGTTCCGGGTCGTGGCCACCAACGATCTCGGCAACGGCCCGCCCGGCGCCGCCGCCGCCGTCGCCATCGACGCGCCGGAGGCGCCGGCGATCGTGTCGGTCGTGCCCGGGAGCGCCAGCGCGTTCGTCAGCTGGACGTTCACCCAGAAGGAGTCGGCGCCGGCCTCGGGCTTCCAGGTGCAGCTCGACAACGACCCACCGCTCAACGTCGGCTACGTGACCGAGCGGACGCTCGCCGCCCTCCAGGACGGGCACACGTACACGGTGCGGGTGCGCGCCACGAACATGACGATCGCCGGCGCGTGGTCCGAGACCCGCACCGTGACGCCGACCGCCGCCGGGCGCCTGTTCCACGGCCTGCCGCTGCCGGTCCGCGCCATCGACACCCGCGCCGCGTCCGGACCCGTCGACCCGGGTGAGGTGCTGGCGGTGCCGGTCGTGCCTGCCACCGGCGTGACGCCGACGGTCGTGGCCGCCATCTCGATGAACGTGACCGCCACCAACGCCACCGGTCCCGGCTACTTCACGGCGTGGCCCTGCGATCAGCCGCAGCCGCTGGCGTCGAGCCTCAACTACGCCGGCGGTGAACCCGGTGTTCCCAACCACGCCATCGTCCCCGTTGCCCGTGACGGCACCGTGTGCATCACGACCGGCGTGCACGCCGCCGACGTCATCGTCGACGTCGACGGGTGGTTCTCGTTCAGCGCCGGTCTGACGCCCGAGACACCGCGCCGGGCGCTCGACACCAGGCCCACCGGGCCGACCACCGACGCGGCCGTCGCCGCCGTGCCCGCCGGCTCCCTTGCCGCCGTCGTGAACCTCACGACGGCCGGCGGGTCCGGCGCCGCCGGCTTCGTGACGGCCTATCCGTGCGGGACCGCGATACCGCTGGCGTCCAACCTCAACTTCGAGGCCGGCCAGGTCGTGGCCAACGCCGCGGTCGTGCCCGTGGCCGCCGACGGGTCGTTGTGCCTCCACGCCAGCACGCCGACGAACCTCGTCGTGGACGTGGCCGGTGCCGTCACCGACAACTACGTGGCGGCAACGCCGACGCGCCTGCTCGACACCCGCCAGCACGACGGGCCGGTCACCGAGGCCATCGTCTCGGCCGCGCCGCCGGGGTCGGCCGCGGCCATCTTGAACGTGACCGCGGCGGGCGGCTCGACCGCCGATGGCTTCATCACCGTGTACCCCGCCGACGTGCCGCTGCCGCCCACATCGAACGTCAACTTCCGGGCCGGCCAGGTCGTTCCCAACGCCGCCGTCGTCCACCCCGACGTCAACGGCGCCGGGAAGCTGACCACCAGCACCGCCGTGCAACTGGTCGTCGACACGTTCGGCTCGTTCCTCTGAAGGCGCGGCGAACTGGGGCGCCGGCACACGACGTGCGCGTGCGGGCGCCCCAGTTGCAAGCGGTACTACTTGATGAGCTTGCCGTCGGCACCGACGACGAACCACACGCCGCCGCTGCCCTGGCCGTTGGTGTCACCGGCAGCGGCATCACCGGCGAACCGGTAGAGCGGCCACTTGCCGGCCTTCAGCATCGAGCCTCCGCCGGGGGCGTCGACCGTGGTGATGGCCGCCGTGATGGCGGGATCGCCGGCCGGCTGGCCGGTCACCTTCGCCGCTGGCCACGCCTTGGCGCAGGCGTCGGCGCACGTCGGGGTGCCGTTGGCGTCCTTGGTGAAGGCGTAGAGCGTGTGCCCGTCGGCATCGACCATGATCTTGCCGAGCGGGGAGTCGGTCAGCTCCAGCGCAAGCGCGGGGGCCGGAGCGGGGGCCGCCGTGGTGGCCGGCGCCGCCGGGGCGACCGTGGTGGTGGCCGCCGCCTTGGCGTCGGTCGCCGTCTTCACGAGCTTGGCGTCGCTGGCGACGATGAACCACACGTCGCCGCTGCCCTGGCCGTTGAGGTCGCCAGGAGCGGCATCACCGGAGTAGGCGTACAGCGGGAACTTGCCGGCCACGAGCTGCTCGGTGCCGTCATCACGTACGACCGTGCTGAAGACGCCGGTGTCCAGACCGGGACCGACGGACCACTGCGAGTCCACGATGACCGGCGGCCACGCCGCCGCGCAGGTGCTGTAACAGGTGCTCTTGGCATCAACGTCGTTGGTGAAGCCGTAGAGCGTGCGGCCGTCCGCCCCGATCAGGATCTTCCCGGTGGCGGTGTCGGCGACCTTCACGGCCACCGGAGCGCCGGCGATGGGAGCGGACGCGGGTCCGCCCACTTCGGCGGCAGCGGGCGCCGGCGCGGCGGCCGGCGAGTCGTTGGACCCCCCACCGCAGGCGGCGAGGCCGACGGCGGCGAGAGCGATGATGGCGACGAGGGGCTTCTTGTTCATGGGTCGGGAACCTCCGTGAGTGGGTGCGGGTGTGATCGCAGTACGCCGGGCGTCGGGAGGCGGTTCACGCCACCACGAGGGTGCCGGTCATCTCCGGGTGGATGGAGCAGAAGAACGTGTACGTGCCGGGGCGCGCCGGAGCGCGGAACGACACGGACGCGCTGCCGCGCGCCTTGACGTTGAACCCGCCGGCATCGGCCGTCACCGTGTGGTCGACAGCGTCACCGTTCACGACGGTGACGGTCGCGCCCCGGCGGGCCGTCGCCGCCGAGAACGTGAAGCCCTTGATCTGCACGGTGCCGGCCGGCGGCGGGGCCGCACTCGTCGATGTGCCTGGTTGGTAGAAGAGGGCGCCGGCGGTGAGCGCGCCGGCCGCGGCGCACACGACGACTGAACCCGTGATCCGTTTCATGGCCGACCTCTACGGCCCGGCTCACGCGGCGGTTCGCGAACCGCGTCGTGGCCGCGGCCGTACCGCGACGCATGACCTCGACGTTGCCCTCTCCCCCCGCGACCCAAGCTCGGGCCGGTCGACCGGCGGCGCTCATCGCGCCGGCGCTGGCGGGCGGCGCAGTGGCGCTCGCCCTCGGCGTCTACGGCCGCGTCCACGACCCCACCGGGCGCTCGATCAACGATCTCGGCTTCCCGTCGCTCCTGGCCATGAAGAGCACACTGGCAACGATCGCGGTGGTGCTGGCGCTGTTCCAGCTCGCCTCCGCGCTGCGCATGTACGGGCGCCTGCGCGTGCCCCGCACCGTGCCGCGCTGGCTACCGGCGGCGCACCGATGGAGCGGCACCGTCGCGTTCGTGGTGTCGCTGCCCGTCGCGTACCACTGCCTCTGGTCGCTCGGCCTGGCCACCGATCGCGGGGCCCGGCCCCTCGTCCACGGGCTGCTCGGATGCGCGTTCTACGGCGCCGTCGCGACGAAGCTGCTCGCCCTGCGGACCTCACGGCTGCCGAGGTGGGCCATCCCGGTCGTGGGGGCCACGCTGGTGACCGCCCTCGTAGGGGTGTGGCTCACCTCGGCGCTGTGGTGGTTCACACGTTGACCGCGTGCCGACTGGAGCTACTTGCGCTTGCTGTTGCTGGCGGCGGCGGGCTCCATCGTCTGGGCGCACACGATCTGGCGCAGCTCGTCGACGGCCCGGCACAGCGCGTCGACCTTGCCGTCCAGCGCGGCGATCTCGCTCGAGGTGGCGCTGGCGGCGGGCGCCTCGCACTCGGCGCCCTTCAGCAGGTTGTAGCAGTGGCGCAGCAGGCGGCCGGAGTCCCGCTCCTCGGCGATGTAGCGACCGAGCAGCTGGCCCGTCGTGATGTCGATGGTGGTGTCGTTGAACATGCCGGCGAAGATGTCCGGCCCGTCGGCGATCTCACGACCGAGGCCGAGCGCCTCGAACTTCTCGACGTCGCTCTTGTTGGAGCGGACGAGGTCCAGCTGCTCGGCGAGCTTCGGGTTGTCCTTCGGGATGAGGTTGTAGCCGAGCTCGTTGATGCGCTTGGCGAAGGCCAGCCCATGCTCACCCTCGCGGTGGCACACCGTGGTCAGGACCGCCTTCACGTCAGGGTTGGGCGTGGTCTCGATCCACGCGTTGAGGTAGCAGTGGGCATCCGTCTCGGCAACGGAGATGGCGTTCAAGAGACCGAGATAGCTGGGCTTGTCCGACACGTCGTGGCTCCTATTCGCCATGGCGGGATGTCCCTCGACATCCCCTCTTCCTCAGATCAGTAGACGATATTCCCAGGCTGGAGGCGTGCCGCGCAAGCGCGCCGCGACGGATCAACCGGGCCGTCGTTGGGTAGGTCGCCGCCGCATGTCGCCGACCGTTCCGATCTGGACCCCAGGCCCAACTGGCCGCGCCCTCGTCGTGGCGCCCCATCCCGACGACGAGGTCTTCGGGATCGGCGGCCTCCTCCACGACCTCGGCCGGCTCGGTTGGTCAGTGGATCTCGTGGCCGTGACCGACGGCGAGGGGGCGTTCGGGACGGCCCCGGGCCGGGCCCACCTCGCCCGGCGCCGCCGCCAGGAGCAGCACTGCGCCCTCCACCAGCTCGGCCTCGGCACCGCCACCGTCCACCGCCTCGGCCTGCCCGACGGCGACCTCCAGGGCCACGAGGCGGCGATCGCCGCCGGCGTGCAAGCCGTGGCCGGCGGCGCCGACTGGCTGCTGACGACCTGGTGCCACGACGGTCACCCCGACCACGAGGCCACCGGCCGCGCCGTCGCCCTGGTCGCCGCCGAGCTCGGCATCGCCCTCGCCCAGTTCCCGGTCTGGGGGTGGCGCCGCTTCCCGCGGTCGGGACGCTGGCGGTGGCCCCTCGGCACGGGCACCAGCACCGCCAAGCACGCGGCGATGGCCGCCTTCGCCAGCCAGCTCGAGCCCAGTCCCCACGGTGCTCCGGTGGTGCCCGCCGCCCTCATGGAGCGGTGGCGGCGGGCCGACGAGGTACTCCTGGCATGACCCGTGTCCCACTGCGGCACTTCGACGACGGCTACCGCGACGATCCCGACCCGTGGGACTTCAGCCGTCGCTTCTACGAGCAGCGCCGCTACGACCTCACCGTCGCGGCGTTGCCCCGCTCGCGCTACCGGCGCGCCTTCGAACCCGCCTGCGCCGTCGGCGAGCTGACCCGGCGGCTGGCCGAGCGGTGCGACGAGGTGGTCGCCAGCGACTGGGCGACCGCGGCAGTTGCCCGGGCGCGGGCCACCCAGGGCCATCTGACCAACGTGGCGTGGTCGGTGGCGGCGGTACCCGAGGACTGGCCCAGCGGGCGCTTCGACCTCGTGGTGCTGAGCGAGCTCGGCTACTACTTCTCGCCCGACGCGCTGGCGGGTGTGCGTGACCGCGCCATCGCGTCGCTCGAGCCGCACGGCACGCTCCTCGCCGTTCACTGGCTGGGGCACAGCCCCGACCACTTGCTCCACGGCGATGAGGTGCACACCGTGCTCGGCGCCACGAACGCCCTCGCTCCCGGCGGCGCCTACCGCGACGATGGCTTCCGGCTCGACTGGTGGACGCGCCGGTGACGGCGTGGCACGTCGGCGTGGTGGTGCCCGCCCACGACGAGGAGGCATGGATCGGTCGGTGCATCGCCGGCGTGCAGGCGGCCATCGACGAAACGGGCCTGGAGCCCGGGCGGGTGCACGTGGCGGTCGTCGCCGATCGGTGCCGGGACGCCACCGCCGCCATCGCCCGTGCCCTGCTGGCGGGAACGGGCACCGTCATCGAGCTGACGACCGGCGGGGTCGGCGCGGCCCGGCGGGCCGGGACCGGCGCCGTGCTCGCCGCCTTCGCCGGTGTCGACCCGGCCACGATCTGGCTGGCCAACACCGACGCCGACACCGTCGTGCCGCCGTCCTGGCTCACCGATCACCTGCGGGTGGCCGAGACCGGCGCCGCCGCCGTGGCCGGGGTGGTGCGGGTCGACACCTTCCACGGCCACCCGGCCATCGTCACCGTCCGCTTCCACGAGATCTACGGCGGCGTCCACGACGACCACCCCCACGTGCACGGGGCCAACCTCGGCGTGCGGGCCGACGCCTACCTCGCCGCCGGCGGCTGGCCGGCGCTGACCTCGGGCGAGGACAACGGCCTCTGGGATGCGGTGCGGGCCACCGGCGCGCCGGCCATCTCCACCCGGACCGTGCACGTCGTGACCAGCAGCCGCACGATCACGCGAGCGACCGGCGGGTTCGGCCAATGGCTGGTGGAGCTGGCCGATGCCGGTTGACGCCGCCGCCCGACTGCGCCAGGTCGCCGCCAGTGGGGCCCTCGATCTGCCTCTCCCCGGCGCTGGGGCGACGCCGGACCGGCTCCGGGCGCTGCGGGCCCTGGCCGCCACCGAGGATCTGTCCGTGGTCCGCCTGGCTGAGGCCCACACGGACGCCATCGCCATCCTTCGCGAAGCGGACTGCGCCGTGCCGCCCACGGCGCTGCTCGGCGTGTGGGCGTCGAACCGGTCCGATGCGCCGGTGGTGGCGGAGCGCGGTGCCGGCGGCTGGCAGCTGCGGGGCACGAAGGGCTTCTGCTCCGGTGCCTCCGTCCTCGACGCCGCGCTGGTGACGGCCCAGGCCGGCGACGGCGAGCGGCTGTTCCTGGTCCCCCTCGACGACCCCGGCCTGCGCGTCGACCTGTCGATCTGGCGGAGCCCGGCCCTGGCGGCCGCGGCGACGGGCGCCGTGGCCTTCGAGACCGAGGTACCGCTCGACGCGGCGGTCGGCGGGCCCGGCTTCTACGCCGAACGGCCGGGCCTCTGGCACGGCGCCATCGGCGTGGCCGCCTGCTGGGCGGGCGGGGCCGACGGTCTGGCGTCCACGGTCCGCTCGCGGATCGACGCCGGCGATGCCTCGGCCCGGGCGCACCTCGGCGCCATCGAAGCGGCCTGTTGGGGCATGACGGCGGTGCTGGCCGACACGGGCAGAGCCATCGACGCCGACCCGGACGACCGGGCCGGCGTCGGGTTCCCGCGCGCTCTGACGGTCCGCCACCTGATCGTGGAGCACTGCCTCACCGTGCTCGACCACACGGATCGCGTGCTCGGACCGGTTCCCCTCGCCTTCGACGCCGCCCACGCCCAGCGGGTCATGGACCTGCGGCTCTACCTGCAGCAGCACCACCCCGACCGCGACCTCGACGCCATCGGCCGCCACCACCTCGACGATCCGTCAGGCCGCGCAGGGCGTGCGGGCCAGTGACATGAACGAGCAGAACTGCTCGGTCGTCACCTGCCACCCGCTGCCGGCCTGCGCCAGCGTTCCCGTCTGGGGCTTGTACGCCGGGTTGCCGGCGAATTCGATGTCGTAGGTGACCGTGGCCACCGGGCGGCCAAGGAGGGCCGCGAGGTCTTCCTCGACCAGACCGACGGCGGCGCCATGGGCTTCAGCGGCGTGCTCAGCGTGCCGTACGCCCTCGACCACCTGCTCCCGAAGCTGGCCGCCGCCGTCGACGGGAACCCGGCCACCACCTGACGGGCTGCCCGGAGGGCCGCGAAGATCCCGTCAAGCGACTTGTGTTCACCGACCGAAGGGCGTACACCTTCTGAGGGTCCGCCGAAGGCGCCGGACGGGTATGGCTACCGCAACGTCGCGGTGGTGGAGGTTGCTATGGCGGGCATCGTCGCCCTCACAGTCGTCAGCGCTCTGGTCCTGATCGCTCTGGTCATGATCGTGAGCCCAGGACGGTCGAGTGGACCGTCGGGGTGGCGAGCGTGCTTCGATCGGGAGCTGGCCTCCATGGTCGACCGGGCCACCACCGAGCTCCTCGCCGACCGCCTCGTCGCCGGCCCGCTGCTGGTGCCGGTGCGCATGGGCCACCGGCTGCTCGGGCCGTTCCTCCTGGTCGACACCGGCACCACCTGCCTGCGCCTGCAGCTCTACAACGAGAACCGCCGGCCGGAGGCACCCGCCGGCGCCCGACGGGGGCTGGCCCGGCTGCGGGCCATCTCCTACACCGACGGCCAGGGATGGCGGTTCGTCTTCGACGGACCAAGCGGCCCGCAGCGCTATCTGGGCTGGCTGGTGGAGACGTTCGAGCGTCCCGACCGCGCCATCGCCTGACGGATGTGACGCGGCCCCGCTGACGCTGCCAGGCTGCGGCCCTCACCGCCGACAAGGGGGCCCGCACCATGGACGACAGACGACCGGCGATCTCACTCGTGGCCGTGCCTGGCAAGCGCCAGGCGGCCCTCGACGCCGCCCGCGAGGCCGACCAGCGCGGGTTCGCCGGCATCGCCTGCCCCAGCCTCGGTGGGGCCATGGGCCTGTGCGTGTCGCTGGCCCACGTGACCCAGAGCATCCCGTTCTGGACGTCGATCCAGCCGATCTACCTGTCCACCGCCCAGGAGACGGCGGTGCTCGCCAGCCACATCTCCGAGGTGAGCGGCGGGCGCTTCACACTCGGGCTGGGTGTCAGCCACGGCCCGGTCCACGCCCGCCTCGGCCTCGACGTCGGCCGCCCGCTGGCCGACACCAAGGCGTACGTGGAGGCCGTGCGCAAGAGCGGCGACCCGTCGCTGCCCCCCATCGCCCTGGCCACCCTGCGGGACAAGATGCTGGGCCTGGCCACCGAGATCAGCGACGGCGCCATCTGGGCCAACGCCGCCCGCAGCGCCATGGCCCCGCAGCTCGAGCGGGTGCCGGCGGCCAAGCGTGACGGCTTCTTCCTCGCCAACATGATCCCGACGGTGATCGACGAGGACCGGACCGCCGCCGAAGCCATCCACCGGCGCACGCTGACGGGCTACGTGTCCCTCCCCAACTACCGCAACTACTGGAAGCAGGTCGGGTACCAGGAGGAGATGGAGGCCATCGAGAAGGCCTTCGCCAGCGATCCCAAGTCGGTCCCCGGCGTCATGAGCGACCGCTGGTTGCGCGACTGCACGCTGTCGGGCTCGGCCAGCGAGGTGCGTGACGGCATCGCCGAGTGGTGGGAGCTCGGCGTCACCCCGATCGCCGTGATGTCATCGACCAGCGGCGGCCAGATCAAAGCCCTCCAACAGCTCTTCGACATCTACGAGTAAGGGCTAGGCCGCCTCACGGCGACGTTGGGTCTCGATGAGCCCGACGCCGGACGTGAGCAGGAGGGCGACGACGGCAGCGATGAGGGTCGTCGGGAGCAGCGCGATGCCCGCCATCTCGGTGACGACGAGCGTGCTGCCGATGGGCGTCTTGGTCACGCCGACGTTGGCTGCCACCATCAGGCACGGCACCAGCACCCAGAGGTTGGCCGACGGCACCAGGTGATGGGCCAGCTGGGCCACGCACACGCCCATGAAGAACAACGGGATGATGAACCCTCCCTTCCAGCCGGAGGCCAACGTCAACGCCGACGCCACGAGCTTGCCCACGAGCGCGAGCACCAAGGTGCCCACCGCCAGCGCGGGCCCGGTGACGAGATCGTCGATCTGCGCCTCGCCGAACGTGAGCGCCCACGGGGTGAGCGCCGCCAGCGCCGCCAGACCGATCCCACCGATCACCGGCCGAGCCACTCGGGGCACCCGGGCCAAAGCGGCGCGCAGCCCGACCGTCACGAGGGTGAACGCCACCGCCACCAGCGCGCCGGCGACGCCACAGCCGATGGCCCACAGCAGGTCGGCGGCGTGCAGATCGCCGGGGGGCGGGAACGCCCACACCGGCTCGAGCCCCACGTTCGTGATCCCGACGTAGATGCCATAGCCGCACAGCGCACCGACGACCGCCGGCATCAGCGCCTCGTAGTACTCGAGGCCCCGGCGGTGGAGGATCTCGAGGGCGAACACGGCCCCACCGAGCGGCGCGCCGAACAGCACGGTGAAGCCGGCGGCCATGCCGGTGATGGTCACCGTGCGCCACTCCGTGCGCCCCAGCCGAGCCTGGCGCCCCAGCCACGAACCGAGCGTGCCCGTCGTCTGCACGAGCGGCGCCTCGGGTCCCAGGGCACCACCGGCGCTGACGCACAGCAGCGAGACCGGGATCAGGGATCGCAGCGAGCGCATGTCATCGGTGCCGCCCATGACGTGGATGTTGTCGACGAGGAGCTCCACGGTGGCCGGCTCGCCTGTCAACTTCGTCACGAGTGCCACCACGGCACCCACCGCGACGAGCACGGCAGCCTGGCCCCAGCCGTCCCAGTGATCGGGCCACAGCACGCGCTGGAGCAGATGGAGCACGCCGATGTACGCGGCGCCGACCAAACCCCCGGCCAGACCAGCGACGGCGACGGGAACGAGGGCGTGCTGGCGCCAGCGCAGGAGAGGGAGCACGGCGTTACATCGTAGTGCGACGTAACACCGTGACCGCTCGCGACGGTTGACGGCGAGGGTGCGGCACCGTACGGTTCGCTCGATTTGCCGAACGAGTTGATCCCAAATGGCACGGACAAGGGGGGCCGCTATGGGACGAATGGACGGCAAGGTCGCGTTCATCACGGGCGCGGCACGAGGGCAGGGTCGCTCGCACGCACTGCGCCTCGCCGAGGAGGGGGCCGAGATCATCGCCGTCGATCTCTGCCGACCCGTCGAAACGGTGGCCTACGAGCCGGCGACCTCCGACGACCTCGCCGAGACGGCCAAGCTCGTCGAGGAGCTGGATCGTCGCATCGTGGCCCGGGAGGCCGACGTGCGGGACCTGGGCCAGCTCCAGGCCGTCGTGCAGGAGGGGGTGTCCGAGTTCGGCCACATCGACGTGGTGTGCGCCAACGCCGGCATCGGCACAGTGGCGCCGGCCATGGAGATGGATGAGCAGACCTGGCAGGAAACGATCGACATCAACCTGACCGGCGTCTGGAAGACGATCAAGGCGGCGGTGGCACCCATGATCGAGCGGGGCCAGGGCGGCGCCGTCATCATCACCAGTTCCGTGGCCGGTCTGATGGGCTACCCGAACCTGGCGCACTATTCCGCCTCGAAGCACGGTGTCGTCGGGCTGATGCGGGTGCTCACCCAGGAGCTGGCGCCGTACATGATCCGCGTGAACACCGTGAATCCAACGACGGTGGACACGAAGATGGTGATGTCGGACGTCTTCTACCGGCTCGTGCGGCCCGACCTCGAGAACCCGACGCGCGAGGACATGGGCGAAGCCTTCACCGGCCTCAACGCGCTTCCTATCCCGTGGGTGGACCCGATCGACATCAGCAACGCTGTGCTGTTCCTCGCATCGGATGAAGCCCGCTACATCACCGGCATCACGCTGCCGGTCGATGCCGGGTTCTGCCAGAAGATCGGTGGGGCGCCGTCCGTCCTGCCCGAAGAGTAGAAGGGCGGCTCGTTGGACCCGACCCTGGCGTCACGGCGCGCCGCGCTGTCGGCCAGGGTGATCGGGAGAGCGCACGAGCTCGATCTCGTCCTCGCCGCGGTGTCGGCCGGGCGCGACCTCCTCCTGGAGGGACCGCCCGGCACGTCGAAGAGCACCATCCTGTGGGCCATCACCGAGAACTGGGGCATCCCGCTCCTGTTCGTGGAGGGCAACGCCGAGCTGACGCCGGCGAAGCTGATCGGCCACCACAACCCGGCCCGGGTGCTGCGCGAGGACTACAACGCCGACAACTTCGTGCCCGGCCCGCTGGTGGCGGCCATGCAGCGGGGCGGCTTCCTGTACATCGAGGAGCTGAACCGCGCCCCCGACGACACGCTGAACGCGCTGCTCACGGCGATGGCCGAGCGGGAGATCGAGATACCGCGGGTCGGGCGCATCCGTGCCGCTCCCAGCTTCCGCATCGTGGCGTCGATGAACCCCTTCGACAACGTGGGAACGACGCGGATCAGTGCCAGCTTCTACGACCGCTTGTGCCGGCTGGCCGTCGACTACCAGTCCGCCGCGGAGGACGAGCAGATCGTTGCGTTGCGCACGGGCAGCGACGATGCCCGCCTCGTCGGCGACGCCGTGGCGCTGACCCGGGCGACGCGGGAGCATCCGGACGTGCGCCAGGGCAGCAGCGTGCGCGGCGCCATCGACATGGTGGCGGTGGCCGCATCGCTCGCCGCCATCCGGGCCGGGGCCGACGGTGACATCTATCCGGCGCTGCTGCTCGACGCCGCCATCGTCTCGCTGTCGGCCCGGATCACGCTCGACGAGACGAGCGACCGCACGCCCGAGCAGGTCATCCGCGAGCTCTGGGAGGATCACCTCGTCCTGCGGCCACAGCGGGCGGCGGCCGGTGCCACGACCCTCGATCTCCCGAACCCGATATGACTGCCGGGACCGGGACGAGGGTCGCCGGGAACACGGATGCGCCCGCTGCGGCGACGCCCCAAGCAACTCGACGAGCTTCCCCGCCTGTACGAACCGGCGGCGGCGGGCACGGTGGTCGTGGAGGGGTCCGGCGCTGATCGGCGCAGTGGCTTGAGCGCCCCTGCACCGCCCGGCGGCACGCAACGCTGGATGACCACGACCGAGCAGGGCGAGCGCCGCTTCCTCGACGAGGTGACCGAGCGCGGCGGCGACGCACCCGTCGTGCGGCAGATGGCGGCCACCATCGCCGGTCGGCTCAGCGTGCGGCCACGAGGCCGCGACCGTCTCGTCACCCGTGGCTCGGGCCGGTTGGTGAGCGTGCCGTACCGATACGCGTCGGACGACATCGACCTCGATCGGACGCTGGAGGTGCTCACCGAGCGACCGGTGCCGGAAGACACCGACATCGTCGTGCGGGAGCGGATGCGCAGCACGCGAGCGGTGGCCTTGATGGTGGACGTGTCCGGCTCGATGCGAGGAGAGAAGATCCGCATCGCCGCCGCCACCGTCGGAGCCCTGGCCGGCGAGCTGCGCGACGACGAGCTGGCCGTCATCGCCTTCTGGCGGGACGCCGTCCTCGTGAAGCCGCTCAGCCGTCCACGCGCCGCGACGCGCATCCTCGACGATCTGCTGCGCGTCCCGGCCAAGGGTCTCACCAACGTCCACTTCGCCCTCGACATCGGCTTGGCCGAGCTCGGTCGCTCCCGGGCGCGACGACGCCAGGGGATCCTCCTGTCCGATGCCGTGCACAACGCCGGTCCCGATCCCCGTCTCCTCGCGTCGCGCTTCGACCGGCTCCACGTCTTGCTCGAAGTGGACGGCGAGCACGACGCGGAGCTGGGTGCGGACCTCGGCCGCCTGGGCCACGGTGAGGTCATGGCCGTCCGGAACCATCGAGACGTCGCGCCGGCGCTCAACCGTGCGCTGGCGCGCTCGACTCAGGTGCCGAAGTCCGACGTGTAGTTGGTGTCGTCGACGAGCGGGTTCTCGGCATCGAGCACGACGGCGTGGTTCAGCGCCCCGTCGATGTCGTGGCCCCACACCTCTCGCGGCAGGTCGTACAAGACCTCGACGCCGTAGCCGTTCGGGTCGTTGATGTAGATGCTGTGGGTCATGCCGTGATCGACACGCAGGTTCACCTTCACGCCGTTGTCCGTGAGCCACGAAACCTGCCGGAGCCACGCATCACGGTCGGGATAGGTGATGGCGATGTGGTTCACCGCCAGGTTGCCGTCGAACATGCTCCACTCCGCCGGCGGGGCGTTGAGACCGGCGCGCTCGACGAGGGCCACGTCGTGGTGGCTGTGCTCGTTGTCGCTCACCCCTGAGTAGAAGCGCATCTTCATCGACGGGATGCCGTCCGTGCGCGGCTTGAGCTCGCCCACCTGCTGGAAGCCGAGCAGGTCGCACCAGAAGTGGTGCGATTCCTCCATGTCGCGCACGTTCAGCACCAGATGGTTCACCCCGACCGGCGTCATCGCCTGGGCCGGAGCCTTGATCTCCTCGGATGTCGTCATGTTGGTCTCCTCTCACTGATCGATGTCGAGCTCACCGCGCGCCGTCCAGGATGCCGTCGACGAGGCGCCCGCCGCGCGCCCGGATGTCGGGAGCCGAGCCCATCAGCCAGCCCGTGGTCTCCTTGGACGACGTGTGCATCATCTTGCGGTTCCTCGTGCGCGAGCCGAGGTAGAAGCGCTCGTAGAGCTCGCCCCTGCTCCCGAGGCCGGAACCGACGAAGTCCCACGCCAGCCGGAACAGCGCGGCACGGGCCTCGGCGCCGTCGGCGTTCGCCGTGTCGAGGTACACGTCGATCAGCGGCCGCAGCCGCTCGTCGTCGAGCATGGCCCGGCTCGGCGTCGCCAGCAGGTTGTGGCTGCCGATGAGCATGATGATCTCGAGGGCTCGGGGGATCCACTCGGTCAAGAGGCTGCGCATGGGGTGGAGCGCCCGATCGTCCGGGAAGACGACGCCGTCGCCGTAGTCCCGGCACAGCTGCTCCGACGCCACGATGGCGTTCCTCGTCATCTCCACGTAGCAGGCCAGCTCGCCGAGCATGTCGGTGGTGATGTCGCTCTCGTCGCCGACGGCATCGGCCATCCGGCAGGCAAGCGCGTAGGCGAACTCCAGCTTGGTCAACGCCCGCACGGTGGTCTGCTGCATGATGTTCGGCCACCATGAAATGGCCATCACGGTGTTGTAGACCTCGCGGTTGCAATCGATGAAGAGCACGTCCTTCGGGACCTCGACCTCGTCGAAGATGACGAACGCGTCCTGCTCGTCGAACCGCGTGGACATCGGCCGGTCGAACCGCGTGCTGCCCGGGGTCAGCGTGCTGTCACGGCACAGGAAGATGAGCCCCGGCGTGTCCATCGGGATCGAGAAGCTGAGGGCGTAGTCCTCGGTGCCTTCCTCGACGAGGGGGAAACCCGGGTAGACGGCGAGCTCGTCGGAGTACGGGGCGAGCGTCGCCAGGATGCGGGCGCCCGAGATGATGACGCTGTCGTCGGTCTCGCCCACCTTGTGCATGGGCACGGGGTTGCCGAGGATCTGCATCTCCTTGGCGCGGCTCACCGTCGGATGGACGAGCGTGTGGGTGAGCGACAGGTCGTCGCGGGCGAGGCGCTTCTGGAACCGGACCAGGTTCTCTGCCCCTCGCGCGTTGGCGCCGTCGGGTCCGACCCAGTCCTTCCACCGTCCGGCGAAGCCGGCGAACGTGACGTTCATGTAGTCGGGGGTGCGCCCCATCATCCCGACCGTCGCCGCGGAGAGCCGCTCGAGGCCACGGCGCCGCCGGAGCAGATCATCGAGGGAGCGCGGGATCATGTGGCTCACGTTGATCGGCTCACCCGTCTCCGGATCGGGCATCAGGCAGTCATCGGGGAACTGGTGCTGCACGTCGAAGACGTCGGCGATGGCGCGTGCCCCGCCGGCGAGCGCAGGGTGCTCGGTCACGTCTTCGACGCGCTCGGAGCCGAGCCACAGCTCGCGCGTGTCGCCCCGCAACCCCTCGAGGAACTGCTCCCCCGTCCTTGCTCCCATCGGCGAACCCCCATCCGTCCGAGAAGCGATGCCGACGAAGGGTATTTCAGTAGGCGGTCGGTCCGCGCACGCCCTCCAGGGCCAAGGTGGGCAGGTCGACGATGTGGGCGCCGCCGTCGGCCAGCAGCACGGCCCCCATGAGGAGGGCTGAGTCCGGCGTGGCGAGGAACAGGCAGATGGTGGCCACCTCCTCCGGGTCGCCCGGCCGGCGCAGCGGGACCTGGGAGGTGACCAGGGCATAAGCGCCGTCACGGTCGAGGCCGTGGGCGGCGCCGACGGCGTCCATCGCCCGGTCGGCCATGGGGCTGCGCACCCACGCCGGCGAGACGGCGTTCACCCGCACCCCGCGCGGGCCGTAGTCACGAGCGAGCGACCGGGTCAGCCCGATGAGGCCGTGCTTGGCCGTCGTGTAGCCCACGACGCCCGGTCCGGCGAAGTGGCCGGCCAGCGACGACACGATGACGATGGCCCCCTGGCGCTCGATCAGCGCCGGCAGCGACTCCCGGCATGTGACGAAGGCGGTCGTCAGGTTGCTGCTCAGCGCGGCCGCCCACGCCGCGTCGTCGGTGTCGAGCGCGGGCGACGGGGGCGAGCCGCCGGCGTTGGCCACGACCACGTCGAGCCCGCCGAAGCGATCCCGCGCCAGCGCCACCGCGGCCGCGATGTCGGCCGCCACCCCTGCGTCACCGGGGGCGGCCACCGCCCCTGTCGCCTCGGCCACCGCAGCAAGGGGCTCGGCCCGCCGGCCGGTGATGACGACCTCCGCGCCCTCGCGCCGGAACAGGGCGGCGGTCGCGGCACCGATCCCGGTCCCCCCACCCGTGACGAGCGCGACCTTCCCGTGCAAGCGCATCACCGCCCCCTTCCCTGTCGTCGACCATAACGCCATCGCGTCGGCGGTTGCCGACGAGGGGTCGAATGACCCACTGACACCGACGGACACCATCCTTAGCATCCCGAAAAGCTCCTAGACGTCGGAGGTTCACGTTCAGATGGGGGACATCGCCGTCTTTTGGGACTTCGAGAACATCGATGCGGCGATGGGACGGCGGACCGGTGGGCGCCAGGTCGACGTCGCTGGTGTGGACGCCTGGGTGCGTCAACGTGGGCGAATCGTCGTCAACCGGGCGTTCGGCGACATGTCCGAGCGCCTGAAGGACTACGAGACCCAGTTCGCCCACGAACGCATCAAGACGGTACCGATCTATCCGCGGCGCAAGACCCGGCGCGACCCGACGACTCGAAAGAACATCGCCGATGTCGTATTGACGATCAACGTCGTCGAATACTGCCTCGGCAATACCGAGCTCTCGGAAGTCGTGATCATTTCGGGCGATTCCGACTTCGTCGAGCTTGCCGATTGGCTGCGTGAACGTGGGTTGCAGGTGACCGGCATCGCCTGCGGCAAGGTCGACCCGCTGTGGACCAGCACGTGCGATCTGTTCGTGTCGTACGAGTCGATCGTCTCTGCGCACCAGCCGGCGAGCCGTGGTGAGGATGCACCCACCCAGACGCCCCGGAGTCGCGCCACACAGAAGGTGAAGTCGGCGACCGAGCGGGTGAAGGCGGCGGTCGACAAGCTCCACCCTCGGACGGCGAACCCCTCCGCCAACGGGGCGGCTGCTCCGGAGAAGCTCCACGCTGATGCCGCCGCCGTGTGCACGAAGGCCGCCGAGCGGATGCGGCACGAGAGCCGTGACGAGCTGCAGCTCGGCACGTTCGGGCAGTGGATGGTGGCGGCGTCGGGAGGACGCAAGGCCCAGGCGTTCGGGTACCAGACGCTGGCCGACATGGTCCTCGACCTCCCGGAGCTGTTGACGCTGGTCACCGTCGACGGCCAGCCGATGGTTCGGCTCGCACCGGATGCGATCGTGCCCGCGGCCGCCGTCACGGCCACGCCGGCACCGGCCCAGGACGTGCTGGAGCCGGTCCGTACGGCTCGACTGGACGCGGCGGGCGTCGCCGGCCTGGCCGAGTGGCTCACGACCGTTCCCCCACGACCCTGGCCGCAGGCCGACCTCGAGGCCGGCCTCCTCGAGGCGCATGGCCAAGCAGGTGCGTCGATCCGGAACCTGCTGCAGCAGTGCTACCTCACGGTGAGGACCACTGATCAGGACGCCTGGTGGCTCACGAGCAGCGACGAGAGCACCGTCTGGTCGCTCGTATTCCACCGCCTGCTCCACCTGCCCGCCATCCGGGGATGGTCACTGCCGTCGTCCGTCACGGTCTTGGACGCGACGTTCACGCCGCTGCGACCAGCGGCCGGCGAGGTGATCGGCCGGCTGCGACGAGGCGAGCCGGCGCCCGTCCGGCTCCATGCTCAGGCGGCCGTGCTCATGCCCCGTGTCGCTCGCATCTGGTTGCCCCAGAGCGGCCCCGGCAGTGAGTCGTACCGGTGGGCCCACGTGCTCGAGCGGCCCATGCACTGCGTCGCCGCCTGCGGCTCGCCCGACCAGCTGGCCAACTCGTTGGCCGCCGCCGACGGCGCCGTCGACCCGCACCTCGCCGTCGCCGCCGTCCGCCATGCGGCCGGGATGGAGCCCGGCTACGGACGGGAATCGTTGCTGCGCCAGTGGCTCGACGCCAGTGACCTCCTGCCGAGGGACGTACCGACGCCGATCCTCGACCGCACCCTGACCAGGGCCCGTCTCGTCGCCGGCCTCGCCCGCCTGGCCGACCATCGCGCCGGTGACATCGACCCGCCCGATGCGGCGGTGCTGGCCGAGCTGCTGCCGGCGCTGGGCGACGACGACCGAGCCAGCCTCAGCGCCGAGCTCCAGGGCCTGCTGCGGAGCGCTTAGCGACCTAGTGGAGGAGGACGAGGCCGTCGTCCGTCTCGACCGTGGCCTCGAGCCAGTCGGTCGGGGCCGCCTCGACGGTCACGTCCACGCCGAGGGCGGCGAGCAGCGCGGAGGCGGCAGGTGGGTCCGGATGACCGGCCCGCAAGGCGACAAGTCGGCCCCCCCGAGGGCTGCTGTGGGCGGGGCTGGCGGCGCCGCCCCACGAGATGAGGAAGGGCATCGCGCCATGAGGCGGCCCGCCGAGCATGGCGAGCCGCCAGGACAGCTCGGACCCATCGGGCCGCACCCGGGACATCGCGGCGGCAGGACCAGCATCGGCGACACCCCGAGCCCGCAGGTCGGCGAGGACGGCGTCGATGTCGTCGCAGCCGACCGCGAAGGCGCCGAGTCCGATCCGTACCTCAGGGGCATCGAGGCCGAACGGCGACGGACCAGCACCGTCCTGCGCCGGGTCGGGCGCGATCACTTCCAGGTAGGTCGGGGGCCCGAGCGACAGCAGCGCGTTGTGGGTGCCTCGTCCAATGTGGGCGCCCCCGTAGACCGGCACGACACCGAGTGCCTTCCCGACCGCGGCAACACCGTCTTCGAGGCTCGGAGTGACGAACACGAGATGGTCGATCCAGGTCAAGGCCACAGCGCGCCGCATCGTAGATCGTTCCCCACCCAGGAACGCCGGATGCCTCCATCGCCAGGCTAGGGACTCGAGGGGCGTTGCTTGGCCAACGCGGCGTCGCCCGCGTCTGGCCCGAGCAACACCGTCGCCACCGCGTCGGCGTACGCCCGCAGTTCCGTCTCCCGCTCGGCCTTGGGCACGACGGGACCGCCCTTGGGTTCGGCCTGCTTCCCGTCGTAGAAGGAGAGTGCCCGGTCGACCGGCGGCTCAACGGTGAACACGCTGATGCCCTTGGCCGGCCCGTAGAGCCCGAGTGAGGTTCCCTTCTTCGCCGCCCGCTCGTTCCATGGCTTCGGCCCGCCAGTCTTCGGGTCGAGGTCCTCGCGCCAGGTGGCGTTCTCCTTGCCGGCGCCGGCGGCGAGCTTGTTCCCGGCAACCGACGGCGAGCTCTGCTGCTTCGGGTCGGTGAAGCGGCCCTTCAGCGAGGCCGCTCCCTTGGCCTTGGCGGCGATCGCGTAGGCCGTGGCCAGGGCCAGGTCGACATCGTTCTTCGTCCGCGCCGCATCGACGGTCGCCGACAGCGCCTTCAACTGCTGGAGGACGGGCCCGGCGGCGCCGAACATGCCCAGGAACGCGGCCAACTGGGTGAGTGCCTTCTCCTTGGCCGGGCTGAGGAAATGGGGATCGGCGAACACACCCGCGGTTGCCGGCGCGTGGGTGCCGTGGATGCTGATGATGCGGGCCGGCTGGAAGCGGTCGATCAGCTCCATCAGCATCACGTTCTCGATCAGGATGTCGCGCGCGGTGCCGGTGTCGTCCTTGGCCGCCTTGACGGGGTTGCCGGACGCGTCGAGGGCCTGGCCGCCCTTGTACTGCGCGACCTCGGCGCCGAGGTCCGGGAAGTTGCGGTTCGTCTGCGTGTCGAGCTCTCGCTTCCCCTTGACGCCCCACGCGGCGTCGGCGTGCTGGGGGAACAGCGACGGGACCAACACGACGCTGTAGTAAGGCCGTTGCTTCTTGAGCACGTCGTCGATCAGCATGCGGGCCACGTCGATGCCCTGACGCTCCTGCCCATGGACGCCGGCGATCACCAGTGCGCGCTGAGCGCTGACACCTTCGACGTACGACAGCTCGATCGGCTGCGACGGGATGTCCTTCTTCAGCTTCGACGCCGCCGCGCTGACGGCGCCCGACATCCCGAGCTGTCCGCCCAGGATCTTGAGCGCGACCCAGCAGTCGTCGGGGTTGGGAAGGGCGGTCTTGAGGACGGTGGTCATGGCCGAGAGCTCGGCGGGGTCGGACGCCGCCGCCTTGAACTTCGGCTGGCCAGCGACGGCGAAGATGGCGGCGGGCCGTTGCCCGGCGGTCAGCCGGGCCAGCTCCTCCGACGTGGGCGACCGCTGGACCACGATCGATTGCAGCAGCTGCACCGCCCGGTTGCCGTAGGCCCGCTGGAGATCCAGCCACACGTTGGGGGACGGCGAGCCCGAGGAGACGGCCGGCGGCCGGACGACGCGGGCGCGGGCCGGGCCAGCGCGCAAGCGCTCGGTGGCCATTGGCGGCAACGTATCAGCCGTCGTGGCTTCGAATTAGGGCCCGTGCGGTGGAGGTGCGGGGAATCGAACCCCGGGCCTCAACAGTGCGATTGTTGCGCTCTACCAACTGAGCTACACCCCCGCTGGGCAGCGCGTCAGGCTAGCCGACCTCGTCAGGCCGCCTGTGACCAGTATGTCCGCATCGCCCGCTCCTCCTCGGCCCGCCGCAGCTGCACGAGGAGGTAGATGTAGAAGACCAGCACGGCGTCGACCACCAGGTTGACCCCCACCAGGGCGCTGATGCCCAGCCCGAACCCGCCGATGGCGGTGGTGGCGGCGATCGCCAGGAGGCCGACGAGCACGTTCAGGCGGCGCCGGCGCACCTCGGCCCGTCCCGAGCGCATCCAGTAGCCGACGGGGGCGTTGCGGGCGCCGTAGCCGCTCATCCGGCTCGGGCTGGCGGGGTAGGGCCGGCGCTGCTCGTAGCCGCCGTAGCCGTGTCCGTCGTCGTCGTCCGCGTAGTGGGGCACCGCCGCCAGGCGGCCCGGAGGGCCGGGGCGCCGGGCCGGTCCTCGAGGCACTCCGATCGGCCGGTTGAGCGGCCGCACCACGCCGCGCCGGTCGGGGCCGGTGCGCGACAGGGTGGCCAGCTGCTGGCGGAAGCTGCCGATCGAGGTGGAAGGCCGCCCATCGGAACGAGATCGCAACAGCGGTGGTACGAGCACCACGATCCACGCCACAGCGAGGATGACCACGATCAACGGCGTCACTCCGTGCCTGCCTTCTCCTACGTCAGACGGTAGTGGCCTCGCCAACGTGGGCGGTGGATGGTGCCGGACGCCGGCCCGCAACCCCCGCCACCTGGGCGAGTGTCACCGAGCCCTCGTTGGCCCGCGACATTACGGTTCTACTACGAGGAGGTGGCCGGGAGCAACGGCCCTGGGCCGTTCGCCGCTGATCTTGCCTCCGAACGCGCGCTACGCATCCGCTTTCCGACGGTACGTGCCGGAACGGCCCCCGGTCTTCTCCCAGAGGCAGAGCTCGCCGATCACCATGGCCCGATCGGCCGACTTGCACATGTCGTAGATGGTCAGGGCCGCCACCCCGCAGGCGTGGAGGGCCTCCATCTCGACGCCCGTGCGGTCCACGGTCTCCACCGACGACTCCACGGCGATGTAGTCGTCGCCGATCTCGAAGTTGATCATGACCGAACCGACGAGCAGGGGGTGGCACAGCGGGATCGTGTCGGCCGTGCGCTTGGCCGCCTGGATGCCCGCCACCCGCGCCACCGCCAGCACATCGCCCTTGGTCACCTCCCGGTTGGCCACCGCCACCGTGGTCTCGGGCTTCATGAACACCTTGCAACGGGCGGTGGCCCGGCGGTGCGATGGGTCCTTCGGCGTAACGTCCACCATGCGCGCTCGACCGAGCGGGTCAAGATGGGTGAAGGTGTGGTCGGACACCGCTGGGAGTCTAGGTCTGCCTGGCACCCTCGCCCGGGGGCACCCCGGGCGACTAAGGGAATGCGATCCGTGGTAGTGCCACCACGGCGGGCGTCGATCCTGGCGCCAATGCGGACCGACGAACACAACCAGGGGCCCCTCGATGAGAAAACGCGTCGCTGCAGTCCTGCTCACCTTCACGACGGCTCTGGCCGGAGTGATCGCGTTGGCCGGACCGGCCAGCGCCGCGTCACTCCAGATCGGTGCCATCACCAACCCGGCCGGACGCGGCGTGCTCTACGTCGACGACTCCGGTTACTGCAACCCCGTCGACTACTCGTCGGGGCAGCCCGTCGGCGCCGTGTCGTCGTGTCGCGGCAACCCGTCGCCGGTGCGGGTCGAGATCTACCCCATCCCCTTCGCCGGAACCTGGGATCCGTTCACCAGCCCGGCCGGCGGCCTCGCCGTCGAGGCGCCCAACGGCGGTAACGTCGGCAACCTCGCCCTGCCAGCAGCGGACACAGGCGGCATCAAGCTCACCGGCAAGATCGCCTCGCGGGTGCCGGTCGACGACCAGCGCCTCCAGGTCAACATCTTCCAGCTGCTGAACACGACGGCCAACGACGTCGGCGCCTTCGGCTCCTTCTACGCCAACAAGGGCTCCGACTGGACGACGGGCTGGATCCTGCCGGGCTCGTACATCATCTTCATGCAGGACCGGGCCACCGGGAACCACATCCAGGTGGTCACCGACCTCGCCGCCAACTCGAACATCGACATCGATCTCGACGCCGCCTGCTTCGGCTTCGACACCTGCGCCTATGACGCCGGCGGTCCTACCCCGACCAACGGCGGCTTCCATCCGCTGACCCCCGCCCGGGTCCTCGACACCCGCAACGGCACGGGCATCCCCAACGGCCCGATCGCCGCCGGTGACGGCCGCAACAGCGACCCGAACCCGGCCGCCCGCAGCGAGAGCATCATCAACCACGAGCTCAAGGTGACCGGCGTGGGCGGCGTGCCCAGCACAGGTGTGGGTGCCGTGCTCCTGAACGTCACCGCCATCGACCCGACCGACGACGGCTTCCTCACCGCCTACCCGAAGCTGCCGCGGGGCGCCACGGATCCGACGGACCCCATCCGCGTCTTCGACGACCAGTCGTCGTTCCTGCCCAACTACCCGAACAGCTCCAACCTCAACTTCGTGGCCGGCGACATCGTGCCCAACCTGGTGCTCGCTCGCATCGGGGCGGGCGGCAAGATCCGGCTGAAGAACTTCGCCGGGTTGACCAACGTGGCCGCCGACGTCGTCGGGTGGTTCGACACCGGGGCCAAGAAGGGTGACGGCTTCACCGGGATCACGCCCACGCGGCTGCTCGACACCCGCAACGGCACGGGCGGCATCGGCGCCCACTTCACGAGCGGCGAGACCCGCGAGCTCAAGGTCACGCCGTCGGCCGGCACCGCCGTCCCCAGCTCCGCCACCGCCGTGGTGCTGAACGTCACCGCCGTCAACCCGACGAGCAACGGCTACGTGACCGTGTGGCCGACCGGCACCGACCGTCCGCTGGCGTCCAGCCTCAACACGCAACCCGGCCAGACCCGGCCGAACCTGGTGGTGGCGAAGGTCGGCGACGGCGGCAAGGTCAGCCTGTTCACCTTCGGCGACAACAACGGCACCGTCGACCTCGTGGCTGACATCGTCGGCTACTTCGGGAGCGGCGGCGGCAACGTGGCCGGCACCGACCCCACCCGCCTGTTCGACTCCCGCGTCGGCCAGAACACGACCAAGGGGCCGTTCGGACCGGGCGAGTCCCGCAACATCACCGTGGCCGGCCAAGCCGGGGTCCCGGCGGGGGCCACGGCCGTCGTCATGAACGTCACCGTCACCGATCCGAACTTCACCGGCTACGTCACGGTGTGGCCGACGGGCGCGGACATGCCGGTGGCATCGACGCTCAACTACACGTTCGGCCAGACCGTTCCCAACCTGGTCATGCTGAAGCTGGGCGCCGGCGGCCAGGTGTCGTTCTTCAACTCCGCCGGCTCCGCCAACCTGCTGGCCGATGTCGTGGGTTACGTAACGTGACGGCGCCTCGGCGCCGACTCACTGTGCTCGGACAATGCCGCGACCGACTGCGCCGTCGCCGCGCTGCGGCGACAGGACCGGCTCAGGTGCCCGTGATGACCGGGCCCGTTTCGACCACCTCGAAGGCCGAGCCGGGCACACCCTTCAGCTGATCGAGATCCTCGTCGTTCCACCGAGGATCGGTGGCGCCGCCGAAGTACCAGTTCGACCCGTTGTCGGCCACGATCGTGCCGTAGCGCTGCATCGCCACGAGGATGACGCGAGCGGCACCCGAGTACGGGCCGAGGTCGAAGTCGGCCCGCAGCCGCAACCGCAGCCCCATCGGCGGCAGCGTGGGATCCGTGTTCGACGAAGCGTCGTGGGTGGCCGGGTGGATGTGGCCGGCGTACGTCTCGGAGAACGTCATCCGGATGGCGTGGGTGACGACACCGCTGGCCACCTCGTCGTAGCGCAGCAGCCCGGGCAGGATGGGCAGCCCGGCGGCGTCGGCCGACGTCCAGCCCTCGGTGCGCAGCGCGTTCGAGTGCAGGTCCCAACGGGCTCCCGACGCCGCCGTCCACCCGGTGCGATCAGCGCTGGCGGCGAACAGCTCGTAGAGGATGCACGTGCCCTGCTGCAGCGCCAGCACGTGGGCGTCGCTGCCCGCCTCGATCGGCGCGTCCAGCGGGATCGGGTACGGGCCGGGATCGCTCTGGTTGCCGTAGGCATCGAACGTGACCGGCACCGGCGGCTGGTCGGCGGGCACGATCACGAACGGGATGCCGTAGGACGGGTTGCTGCCGAAGTCCGGGTGCAGGTTGCCACCGAAGTGGGCGATGGTCGCAGCCGAGCCGGCACGGAGCGGGGCCTGGGAGATGTCGGTGTTCCAGGGGTTGTCGGCCGGGAACACGGGGCAGCCGCCCAGGGTCGTGGCGGTGCTCGTCGGCCGGATGCGGACCGCCCGAGCCGAGGCCGACACCGGCGAGATGGCGGCCGGGTCGACAGGTGCGGCCGCCGGCCGGCCGCACGCGGCGGCGAGCAGGGCCACGGTCCCAGCGACCGCGCCGAGCGCCGCGACCCACTATCCGCCGATCTGGCTCATCGACCGCTTCGGCCGCAGGAAGTTGACCTGGCCGATGGCGTGACCCGCCCACTTCGTACCGACCGCCCGCTCGATCTCGAGAGCCAGGTCGTCATCGCTCCCCCCGCCCCGCAGGATGGCCCGCAGATCGAACTCTCGCGTCTCGAACAGGCACGTGCGCAGCTGACCCTCGGCCGTGAGCCGCACCCGATCGCAGTCACCGCAGAACGGCTTGGTGACCGACGGGATCACGCCGATGTCGCCACTGCCGTCGAGGTAGCGCCAGCGGTCAGCGGGCGCCGCGCCCCGGCCCGCCAGCACCTCGAGCGGATGGACGGCGGCGATGGTGGCGACGATCTCCTCCTGGCTCACCACGTCCGCCGCCCGCCACGTCCCACTGGCGTCCAAGGGCATGAACTCGATGAAACGGACATGGACGCCGTGGCGGCGACCGAAGTCGGCGAAGTCGACGATCTCGTCGTCGTTGACGCCCCGCTGCAGCACCACGTTCACCTTGACCGGATCGAACCCCGCCTCCTGGGCCGCGGCGATGCCGTCGAGCACGCGGTGGAGCTCGTTGCGGCGGGTCATGGCCAGGAACCGCTCGGGGCGCAGCGAGTCGAGCGAGATGTTGACTCGATCGAGCCCGGCGGCGCGCAGGCCGTGGGCCACGAGGCCGAACGTGGCGCCGTTCGTGGTGAGGGAGAGATCGGGCTTGACGCCGTCAGCCCGGCGCAGCGTGGCGAGCTTCCCGACCAGCACGGGCAGATGCGCCCGCACCGTCGGCTCGCCGCCCGTGAGCCGGATGCCATCGATGGCGAAGCGCTCCACGAACACCCGGGCCAGGCGCTCGATCTCCTCGAAGTGGAGGAGCTCGTCTCGCGGCAGCCACTGCATCCCCTCCTCGGGCATGCAGTACGTGCACCGGAAGTTGCAGCGATCCGTGATGGAGATCCGCAGGTCGCGAACGGTGCGTCCGAACGGGTCGACGAGGTCGGCCATGGGTCCAGGCTAGGCAAGCGCGAGCGCGCTCACCACCCGATCAGCATGACATCGACGTCACCGCCGGGCGCCACGCCGTCGCCGTCGGGTACGAGGGCCAGGCCGTCGGCGGCGGCGGTGGCGGCCAGCTGGTGGCTGCCCTGCGCGCCGGTGGACCGGACGTGCCAGCGGCCGTCGGCCTCGAACCGCCCGTGGGTGCGTACGAGGTGGAGCTTGTCGTCAGGACGGCGGGGGAGCCCGTCGTCGGCGACGGCCCGCACCGTCGGGTGGTCGATCTGGGGCTGACCCATCATCTGGCGCAACGCCGGGCGGGCCAGCACCACGAACGACACCAGGGAGGAGACGGGGTTGCCGGGCAGGCCGAAGACGGGCACGACCCTGTCGCCGAGGGCGATGGTGCCGAACGCGAACGGCTTGGCCGGCTTGATGGCGATCTGCATCCACCGCATGTCGGCGATGCGATCGAGCACCACCTTGATGAGGTCGTAGTCGCCCATGCTGACGCCGCCACTGGTCACGACGGCGTCGCACGACGCGGCGGCGCCCTGCACGGCGGCGGTGATGGCGTCTTCGTCGTCGCGCACGAGACCGAGATCGACCGGGACGCAACCGGCCCGGGCGACGAGCGCCAGCAGCATCGACCGGTTGCTCTCGCGGATCTGGCCCGGGGCCAGCGGCGCGCCCCCTTCCACCAGCTCGTCGCCGGTCGACAGCACGCCGACACGGGGCGGCGGCCACACCGTCACCTCCGTGCGGCCGATGCTGGCCAGCACGCCGAGATGGGCCGGCCCGATGACGGTCCCCGCGGGGAGCACCTCGTGGCCGGCGGTCACGTCGGACCCTGCGCCCCGCACGGCGTCGCCCACGTCCACCGAGCGCTGGATGCGCACGACCCCGTCGCTGGTCTCGGTGTCCTCCACCATCACGATGGCGTCGGCACCGGGCGGCACGGGCGCGCCGGTCATGATGCGGATCGCCTCGCCGGCGGCGACGGGCGTCGTGGGGGCGGCGCCCGCAGGCAGGAGGCCGACGACGCGCAACGTCACGGGCGCGCCAGTGGTGTCGGCGGCCTGGACGGCGTACCCGTCGACGGCCGTGTTGGCGAACGGAGGAACGTCCTCGGCCGACGTGACGGCCACGGCGGTCACCATGCCGAGGGCATCGGCAACCGGTACGACCACCGGTGCGAGGACCGGCGTGTGGTCGAGGACGTGGCGGCGGGCGTCCTCGAGGGAGATCACGGGCGGGCCGCGCCCTCGAGCAGTTCGGCCAGGACGGCGCGGAAGTCGGCGCCCACCTCGGGATGGCGCAGCGCCACCTCCACCGTGGCCCGCAGCCAGTCGAGCTTGTTGCCGATGTCGTAGCGGCCGCCCTCGAGCACCAGCCCGTAGAAGGGGCCCTCCTCGGCCATCTGGCACAGCGCGTCGGTGAGCTGGATCTCGCCGATGGCACCGGGCCGGAGGCGGGCGATGCGTTCGAACACGTCGGGCGTGAGCACGTACCGGCCGATGATGGCGAGGTCGGACGGCTCCGTGCCGCGTGCCGGCTTCTCCACCGTGGTGGTGACGCGCACGACGTCGTCGGCGCCGATCCCGCCGTCGGTGGCCACGACGCCATACTTGCCGATCTCGTCAGGTGGGAACCGCATCAGCCCCACCACGGACGCTTCGCGCTCCTCGGCGGCGGCGATCATGCGGGCCAGGGAATCGGAGCCTTCGGCCATCAGGTCGTCAGGAAGCAGGACGGCGAACGGTTCGTCGCCGACGTGACGGCGGCCCATACCGACGGCGTGGCCGAGGCCTCGCGGCTCGCCCTGGCGGATGTAGTGGATGTCGGCCAGCTCGCTGAGCGCCCGCATCCGCTCGACCATCTCCTCCTTGCCCGACGCCGACAGCGACGCCTCCAGCTCCGGGGCGCGGTCGAAGTGGTCCTCGATGGCCTTCTTGCTGCGTCCGGTGACGATCAGGATGTCGGTGATGCCGGCGGCCACCGCTTCCTCGACGACGTACTGGATGCCGGGCTTGTCCACAAGGGGGATCATCTCCTTGGGGATGGCTTTGGTGGCCGGCAGGAAGCGGGTTCCGAGCCCCGCCGCGGGGATGACAGCCTTTCGGATCTGCACGCGAGCGAGCCTACGACTCGGTCGTCGGCAGTGCCTGAGTCGTTCGGACCCGCTATCGTTAGCACTCGCCATCAACGAGTGCTAATGCAGGCCACGCGGAGCGCCCCATGCCCACCTACGTGTACAAGTTCGTCGACACCGGCGAGACCATCGAGGTCCAGCAGGCGTTCACCGACGACGCGCTGACCGAGGCGCCGGACCCCGCCGACGGGACGCTGCGGCCGGTCCGCAAGGTGTTCACGCCGGTCGGCATCACGTTCAAGGGCAACGGCTTCTACAAGACGGACAACCGGGGCAAGAGCTCCTCGACGAGCAGCTCGACCACTCCGTCCGACTCGTCGTCCTCCACGAGCTCCACCACCACGTCGTCGGACTCGTCGAGCTCCAGCTCGTCGACGCCGAAGACGGACGGCGGGTCGAGCACCTCGGCCTCGACCAGCAGCTCGGGCAGCACCGGCCACACCCACTCGCACGGCGGCCACACCCACTCGCACTGATGCCCACCGCAGACGTGGGGGTGTTCGGTGGCTCGGGCTTCTACGCCTTCCTCGACGACACCTCCGAGGTCGTCATCGA
The DNA here is from genome assembly GCA_963728985.1 of uncultured Acidimicrobiales bacterium. Classification (GTDB taxonomy): domain Bacteria; phylum Actinomycetota; class Acidimicrobiia; order Acidimicrobiales; family Ilumatobacteraceae; genus DASXAI01. The sequence continues at coordinate 534,386 of CAVSME010000001.1, forward strand.
GACGCCCTACGGGCCGCCGTCGGCGCCCATCACGATCGGCACGGTCGGGGACCGGCGGGTGGCGTTCCTGCCCCGTCACGGCCGCCGCCACGAGCTGGGACCCCACGCCGTGCCGTACCGGGCCAACGTGTGGGCCATGCACTCCCTCGGGGTGCGGTCGCTGCTGTCACCGTGCGCCTGCGGCTCGCTCCAGCCCGAGCTGCACCCCGAGGACATCGTGATCGTGGACCAGCTCGTCGACCGGACGTGGGGCCGGCCCGACAGCTTCCACCTCGACGGCGAGGTGCACCACGTCGCCTTCGCCGACCCCTACGACGCCGAGCTGCGCCGGCTTCTCGTGGCGGCCGGCCGTGACCTCGGCCAGCGGGTGCATGACGGCGGCGTGCTCGTCGTCATCCAGGGCCCGCGCTTCTCCACCCGGGCCGAGTCGGCGTGGTTCCGGGCCCAGGGCTGGGCCGTCGTGAACATGACGGGCTACCCCGAGGCGGTGCTGGCCGCCGAGCTGGGGCTGCCGTTCGCCGCCATCGCCCTCGTGACCGACTACGACGCCGGCATCGACGGCGCCGAGCCCGTGAGCCAGGACGCCGTCTTCGCCGTGCTCGAGCGCAACGTCCATCGCGTCCCGCGCGCTCCTCGAGCGGGCCATCCCCGCCCTCCCCCGCGCAGGCTGAGCGCTCCGTACCGCTGGCGCGGTACCAAGTGTTCAGGCTGCGCGCTTTGGCGCGCCGTAGGCTGAGCGGTCTTCCCCCTCCTGCGTCCACCGACCGGAGGGTTCCATGCGTCTCCCCCGCCGCCTTCGCCTCCTGCTGGCCACCCGCCCGCTCGTCTACTGGGGCCTGGCGATCGCCCTCGCCGCCACCACGGCCACGGTCGTGGAGCGGGCCACCGCCGACGCCGCCAACGCCAGACGGCGCTGGGGTGACACCAGGCCCGCGCTGATCGCTACCCGCCCCGTCGCGCTGGGCGAGACGCTCGGCCCCGCCAACGCCGCCGTGCGCGACATGCCCGTGGCGCTGCTACCCGCCGGCGCGCTGGCCGCCCTTCCCAGTGCGCCCGCCCCTGCCGTGGCCGCGCCGCTCGCCGCCGGTGAGGTGGTGACCGCGGCGCGACTGGGGCGGGCGGGTCGCTCAGTGACGGCGGGCCTGCTGCCGGCCCACACCACCGGCGTGGCCGTCGCGCGGCCGCACGGGCTGCCGCTCGAGCCGGGCGACACCGTCGACGTGATCGGCGCCGCCGGCGCGGTCGGGCGGGACGCGGTGGTGGTGCGGCGGGACGAGGAGACGGTGGTGCTGGCCGTCGCCGACACCGAAGCGCCCGCCGTGGCCCGCGCCGCCGCCGACGGTGACGCCGTCGTCGTCCTGCGCTAGGTGCTCGGCACGATGCGGGCTCGCCACGGGCGGGCGGCATCGAAGTGGTGACCGATCACGGTGCCCTGACGCAGCGACGCGAGGAACGACGCGGCGTCGGTGAAGTCGGGCATCTCGACGTAGGCGGCGCCGATGGCGTCGGGAACGTGGGCGTCGCTGCCGGCACCACCGGGCAGCGACCGTTCCTCGGCGAAGGCGGCGGCCCGCTCGTTCAGGTGCGTCAGCGCGGTCTTGGCGTTGAGCACCTCGATGGCGTCGACGAGGCCGGCGTCGACGAGATCCACGAGCGCGGACTCGGCCAAGTTGCGGCGCAGCGGATCGAACGGATGGGGCACGTACACCAGGCCGCCCTGGTCACGGATGCGCTGGGCGGCCTCGCGAGGCGACACCCCGAACGGGACGTGCTCGGTGAGGAAGAGGCCGATGATCTCGCCGGCGTGGGTGCGCAGCTCCTCGCCCACCACCACCCGGCACGGCAGCCGCCCGGCCAGCTCGGTGGCGCCCCGGATGCTGTTGTGGTCGGTGACGCACAAGACGTCGAGGCCCGACGCCACGATCGCCTCCTCCAGCTCCTCGGGCGTGGTGGTCGAGTCGCCCGACCACATCGTGTGGCTGTGGAAGTCGACCCGCACGCAGCCCGGGCGCCGCTCGTGCGCCAGGTGCGGATGGCGCTCGATGGCGGCGGTGCTGGGGCCCACGGCCAGGCACGCTACCGACCGGTCGCCCGGCGGCGCCTGGTGGGGCTCCGTCAACCGACGTACCAGCCGGCCAGGTCGATGACGAGATCGGTGGTGGCGAAGGAGGTGAAGCAGACCCGGCCGTCGGGCGCCAGCTTCACCACGGCCAGGTTGGCCGCCGCGACCTGCCCGGCGCGGTAGTTCACGTTCGACACGAGCGGGGCCGTGCCGCACGGGTAGGCGGCCACGTAGCCGTCCGCCGCGGTGTTGGTCGCGGTGATGTTGAGCACGACCGACGAGGCCCCGGCCGGCACGCTGTCGTAGCCGGTGACCTGGAGGGCGAGCTCGGCTCCACCGGCGAGCGGCTGGGCGACGCCACCGGGGGCCAGGTCCGGCGCGCGGGTGTCGAGCACCCGGCCGGGGTCGGGTGTGGCCAGGACGGCGCCCGGACCGGGTGCGTACCACCCGGCGAGATCGACCACCACGTGGGCCGAGGCCGAGGCCCGGAAGCACACCTGGCCGCCGGCCGCCACCTTCACCGCCGCCAGGTTGGCCACGGTCTGGCCGGCCACGAAGTTCACGTTGGAGACGTCCTGCTCCTCGCCGCACGGGTACACCCTGAGGTAGCCGGGCTCGTCGGGCTCGGTCACCGTCAGGTTCAGCAGCGCGGCACGAGCGTCGGCGGGGAAGCCGGACCGGCCGGCCAGATCGAACACGACCTCCTGACCGGCGGCGAACTTGGCCGCCGCCCCTGCGGGCGCCAGCTCGGCGCGGCGCGAGTCGAGCACCCGCACCGGCTCCACCGTCTGGTAGGCGACGCCCGCCCCGCCGTTCCCCGGCGGCGAGTACCACCCGGCCACGTCGATGACGAGGTTCGTGTCGACCATCGACCAGAAGCAGATGCGCCCGTCAGCGGGGATGCGCACGGTGGCCAGGTTGGCGGCCGTCTGGCCGGGCCCGAAGTTGACGGTGGAGTTGGCCGGCGTCGAGCCGCACGGATACGCCCGCACGAACCCTGCCGCCACCGGATCGGTGACGGTGACGTTGAGCATGGCGGCACTCGGTTGCGGCGGCGCGCCGGGCTGGCCGGCGACGCTGAGCGCCAGCTCCTGGCCACCCTGCAGCGGCGCCGCCTGGCCACCGGGACTCAACGCCGGCTCCCGGGTGTCGAGCAGGCGGTAGGGCTGCACCGGCGTGAACACGCTGTCGGCGACCACGAACGCGGACCCACCCGGCGCTGACCCCGAGACGAGCACGGTGGCGTCACCGGCGGACGTGGCCACGGTGGCCGAGCCCTTCCACACCCCGCCCGCCGGGGGCGTCATCGTGACCGACGCGCCGACCGACTGGCCGGCGCCCAGCACGGCGCCGACGGGCCCGCTCATGGCGAACGGTCCCCCGACCGCCGTCAGCTCCTGCACGGTCAGCGGAGCGGTCCCCACGTTGGTGATGGTGACCGGTTGCGAGGCGGACTGCCCGACGGGGACGGCGCCGAAGTCGACTGACGTCGGCGTGACGGCCAGGCTCGGCGCCGGGGGCTGGATGGCGACGTTGGTGATCATGTGGCGATCGGTGAGACCGCCCGTGCCGGCGGTGAACGCCAGCAGCGCCTGGTTGGGGACGGCGACGGCCTGATCGAGCACCGGCGCGCCGTCGATGGACACCTTCACGTGACCGCCGAGGACGACCACGTCAACGTGATGGGTGGCGTTGCGCAGCGGCGGGACGGCCCCGGTCGTGGCCACGTACACGAGCTGACCTTCGGAGCCGGCGTTGGTGATGCCGACGAAGTTGCTCGACGGGTCGACCGGTCCCTTGAAGGTGTCGAGAGCCACGGCCACGCCCGGCAGCGTGCCGAAGCCGAGGCCGGCCGACGGCGCGCCGAGCGCGTTGGCGCTGGCCGACGGGTCGAGGAGGGCGAACGTGAGCCCGTCGGCGCCGGTGCCCTGATCGATCGTGGCGTCGAACGAGGCCCGCAGGCCGGCGGTGGCCACGGTCTGGGGCCACACGGCCGAGCCCGCCTTGTTGCCGGCGTTCGGGGTGAGGATCAGCGACGCACCGTCCATGACCGCCGAGCCGTTCAGGGTCCAGCCTCCGGCGCTCGGCGGCGGGACGGGCGCCACCGGCGCCACCTTGTAGAACGCCACCAGGTTCAGGTCGGCGTCGGGCATGGTCAGCGTGTGGCTGCGGGCCCCGCCGTCGGACCAGTGGTCGAACACGAGGTTGCCGTAGGACTGGGGCGCGGTCACGAGGTTCTTCGACCCGACCACCTCGGTCAGCGACGGCGTGCTGATCGAGTTCGACGAATCGACGTCGATCGGCACCCCGCCGGGCGACGACGAGACCGACAGGGTGTGCTTGCGGGCCGGGACGACGACAGATGCCGTCGTGGTGGCACCGCCCGAGTCGAGCGCGGTCACCACGACCTCGAGGTACGTGTCGTCACCGTGGTCATCGATCACGCACGTGAAGGAACCGCCCGCCGGCGCGCCCGCGGCGCCGCCCGGATGCAGGTGGCAGCTGCCCGGGAACGGGCAGTGGTGGAGCACCTGCTGGTAGGTGATGGTGGGTGCGGGGCCACCGTCGGGATCGGTGGCCGTGGCAGTGACGGCGACGGTGTCGCCGACGGCATAGGTGACGCCGGCGGGCAGTGGCGCGACGGTGAGCACCGGCGGCGAGTTGTTCGTGGCGATGCTCACGGTGTCGACCGAACTGGCGTTGGCGTTGTCGCGCACGGTCAGCTTCGCGGTGAAGACCCCCGCACTGCTGTAGGTGTGCGAGGCCGTGGCGCCGTTGACGACCGGCGAACCGTCACCGAAGTCCCACTGGTACGACTGGATCGTGCCGTCGGGATCGAAGGATCCCGTGCTGGTGAAGCTGACGGCCAGCGGCGCCTGGCCGACGGTGACGCTGGCATGGGCGTGAGCCGTCGGGAACTGGTTGGGCACGGGCGTGTAGCGCAGCCGGACGATCGTGGAGTCGAGCAGGTTGGCGAAGAAGATGTCGCCGTTCGGGCCGGTGTGGATGGCAACTTCGGCGCCCCAGTCGCCGCTGCCGAACATCGCCACTGTGCCCCCGGCAGAGCGGGTGGCCAGCCACTGCTTGGCGTAGTCGGCGAAGAAGAACGTGCCGTCGTAGGAGGCCGGGTAGTCGCCCCCGGTGTAGAACGCGCCGCCGACCGCCGCCGACCCCGAGCCGGCGTGGGGCCACGTGTAGAGCGGCTTCTGGTCACCGCCGTTGGCGTAGAGCGCCTTGCACGTGTCGAGCTCGGTGTAGCCGCTGGTCCTGTCGTTGCCCTCCCAGCACGGCCAGCCGTAGTTCTTGCCGTTCTGCACGAGGTCGAGCTCTTCGGTGGTGTTCCAGCCCACTTCGCCGACCATCAGGTTGCTGGTACCGGGCTGGATGGCGAACCGGAAGGGGTTGCGGAACCCGTACGCGAACACGCGGCTCTGCCATGACGAGGCGTCGGCCTGGTTGTAGAAGGGGTTCGAGTTGACGCCGGTGCCGTCGGCGTTGATGTGGAAGATCTTGCCGCGGGGGCTGGTGATGTCCTGGGCGCCGAGGGCCGACCAGTCCGGGTCGCAGTAGTTCGAGCCCTCGCCGTTGCCGACGTACAGCGTGCCGTCGGTCGCCACGATGACCGTGCCGACGGTGTGGGAGCCGTCGCAGCGCGCTTCCGGGTTGGCCGAGTACGACGGCAGGTCGTCGAGCACGACCTTCTCGGAGTTGGGCACGAGGCCAGTGGGGGCGTTGATGTTGTTGACGGTGAAGCGGGAGAGCTTGCCGGTGGGCTTGCCCGGTGCGTCGCACACCGAGGGGCCACCGGGCGCGCCCTTGCAGTAGTCGAACAACAGGTAGAAGTTGCCGGTGACGGGATAGTCACTGGCGAGGTCGATGCCGACGAGGCCGCGGTCGGACTGGCAGTAGACGCCGGGTCCCATGCCGGGCGAGGGGTTGGGGAGCTGGCCCATCGACGTGACGTTGGCGGCGCTGCCGTCGGCCGAGAGGTTGACCCGAACGAGATAGCCGCACTTGCCGATGGCGATCATCGACGTGCCGTTGGGCAGGAAGACGAAGTTGGTGAGCGCGTATTGGCCCAAGGTGGTGTCGTACGCGACGGTGCTGAATCCGGCAGGTGCGGTGCCGTCGATCGCGTGCGCAGAGGGTGGTGCGACCACCGCGAGAACGGACAGCGCCAGCAAAACGGGCGCAGTGCGCGCTAGGACGGCCCGGATGCGTGACCGGGCGACAGGGCCATGAAACACCAGGTCAACGTAGAGATTTCTCCCGCTCGCCGGAATGGGGCGTCCGACTCATATTGACGAGATGTGAACGCCTGATTCAGCCGATGTACCACCCGGCGAGGTCGACGATGAGGTCGGTCGGGGAGAAGGAGCGGAAGCAGATGCGGCCGTCGGGTGGCAGCTTCACGACGGCCAGGTTCGCCGCCGCCACCTGCCCGGCGCGGTAGTTGACGTTCGACACGAGGGGCTCGGTGCCGCACGGGTAGGCGGCGACGTAGCCGGCGACGTCCGGCGCCGCCGCCGTCACGTTGAGCGCCGCCGCGGTGGCGCCGGTGGGCACGGTGCCGCCGGTGATCGTGATCGCCAGCTCCTGGCCGGCGCCGAGGCGGGCGAAGCCGGGCGTGCTGCGGGTGTCGAACAGCCGGGACTGCGGCGGGGCGACGAAGGCGCCCGTGCCCGACGGCGAGTACCAACCGGCGAGGTCGACGACGAGGTCCGTCGTCGCCCACGACCGGAAGCACACATCGCCACCGGCGGCCAGCTTCACGGAGGCCAGGTTGGCCACCGTCTCGCCCGGCCCGTAGTTGACGTTGGAGACGTCCTGCTCCTCACCGCACGGGTACGCCCGCACGTAGCCGGCCGCGGTGGTGTTCGTCGCGGTCACGTTGATGAGCGCCGCCGTGGCGTCGGCGGGCAGACCCGAGTGCCCGGCCAGGCTGAAGCGCAGCTCCTGGCCGGCGGCCAGCGACGCCGTCTGCCTCGTGTCCAGCACCCGTTCGGGCTCCACGGCGGTGTAGCCCGACCCGCCCGCGCCAGGGGCGTACCAACCCGACACGTCGACCACGAGGTTGGTCGTCACCAGCGACGTGAAGCACACCCGGCCGTCGGCGGGTAGCCGTACCACCGCGAGGTTGGCGGCGGTCTGGCCGGGATCGAAGTTGACCGTCGACGTGTCGGGCTCGGGACCGCACGGGAAGGCCCGGACGTAGCCGGCGGCGGCCGGATCGGTGCTGGTGACGTTGAGCAGCACGGCCGTGCTCCCCGCCGGCGCGTCCGGTCGGCTGGAGAGGTCGGCCACCAGCGTCTGACCGGGCAGGAGGGGCTGGGCGGTGCCGTCGGGAGCAGGCACCCGGGTGTCGAGCAGGCGGTAGGGCGCGACCGGCGTGAAGCGACCGGACCCGGCTATGTAGCGGGCGGTGAAGCTCACGTCGGCCGCCGGCATCGTGAACGACTTCGTGGGATTGGTGTCGCCGTCGGACCACTGCACGAAGGTGGCACCGTCCGGCGCGGTGATCGGTGCCGCGATGCGGTTGAGCGAGTTCGTGATGGCTCGCGTGGCGAGCGGTGCCGGACCTCCGCCGCCGTTCACCGCGAACTGAACACCGGGCACCGTGGCGTCCACGAACACACCGTGCTCATCCATCGGCAAGTTGAAGCCCGCCGTCGTCGAGTAGCCGTTGCTGTCGACGACGCTGGCGCGGAACTCGAGGTACGAGTCGTCGCCATGGTCGGGGACGACAGTCGTGTACACGGACCCCGTTGGGGTGTCCTGCGGATGGATGTGACAGCCCCCGCTGCCGACGCCCGCCGGGCAGTGGTGGAGCACAGGAGCCCAGCGGATGCTGGAGCCCGGGATCGTCACGCCGTTCTCGTCGCGGGCCGTCGCCGTGATCGTGATCGGGTCGCCGACGGCGTAGAGACCACTCTTGTTCGGCGTCAGCGTGAGCGTCGGCGGGTCGTGGTTGGTCGTCACCGGCACCCCGAGGGTGTCGGAGGTGCCGTGGTTGTCCGTGACCCTCACCGTGGCCGGCCAGTCACCCTTCCTGTCGTATCTGTGGTTCACGACGGGCCCGGTCGCCGTCTGCCCGTCGCCGAAGTCCCAACGGAATTGGATGGTGTCGCCGGGATCAGGGTCGTACGAGGCACTCGCGTCGAAGTGGAAGTTGGTGTTGAGGTCGCTGCTCGCCACCGGCGTGGCGGTGGCCGAGACGACCGGCGGGCAGTTGCCGCCGCAGCCGAAGCGCAGCTCCACGATCCGGTTGCCCTCGATGTCGGACAGGAACAGGTCGTTGTTCGGACCCTGGTGGAGCGCGGTCATCGCCACCCCCGGAGCCGACCCGCCAGGGGCCAGATCGCACCCGAACGCGTCGCCCGGGCAGGCGCCGGCCAGCAGCGCCGGTGAGGATGGCTGCTGGAAGGCCCAGAGGCGGGTCCACTCGAGATCGCCGAAGAAGTACGCGCCGGAGTACGCGCCGTACGCGGCGCCGGTGGCGAAGGCCCCGCCCATGGCGGCATGCCCCGACGGCGGCAGCCCATCGCCGTCCAACCCGTCGTGCGTCCACGAGTAGAGCGGGCCCTTCAGGTTGGCCGGCGGGTTCCCGTACATCTGGTCGCACGTCGGCTTCGTGGCCGAGTCTCTCGAGTAGTTGTTGCGGAAGCCGAGCGGACCTTCCCAGCACGGCCAGCCGAAGTTCTCGCCCCCCGAGGCGACGTCGATCTCCTCCCGGGAGTTCCAGCCCACGTCGCCGATGTAGAGCGTCACCGGCACTCCGTTGACACCCGTACCCGGCTGGATCGAGAAGCGGAAGGGGTTGCGGAACCCGTAGGCGAACACCTTGCTGGCCCACGCATGCGGGTCGCCGGTCCACGACTTGTTCGACGGGAGCCCGTTGCCGTTGGCGTCGACGTGGAAGATCTTCCCGCGCGGCGAGTTGACGTCCTGGGCGCCGAAGGCGGACGGGTCGGCGAGGTTGTACGACGATGCCTCGCCGGTGCCCGCGAAGATCGTGTGGTCGGGTGCGACGATGACGGTGCCGACGGTGTGGGAGTCGTCGCCGTCGCCCGGGTGCACCGACGAGAAGGCGGGAAGGCAGTCGAGGATGACGCTGCCCGTCGAGAACGAGCTCGGCGCGGTCGCCGAGTTCGCCGTCACCTTGCGGACCCGGCCGTAGATCTTGGGTCCGCCCTCGGCGCAGTTGGCCCCGCCCGTGTAGTTGTACAAGAGGTACACGGTCGCCCCGTCGACGTCGATGCCGAGCAGGCCCCGATCTTGGGGCGCGCACGTGACCTCACCTTCCGATGGCCAACTGACGGACGTCCACGTCGTGTTGGCGAGGTCGCCGCCGTTCATGCGGCCCAGCGAGATGTCGCCGCACTTGCCCGTCGCCAGCAGGTTGTTGGTGCCGGGAAGGAAGGCGAAGTTGGTGACGGACGAGAGGTTCGGCTGGGTCGACTTGGCGAGGTTGAAACCCGGCTTCAGCGACTGGGTGGCCGCCGAAGCCGGTTCGGGACTGGACGCCAGGGACGTCGCCACCATCACCACGCTCAGGAGCCCGAGCAGCAGCGACTGGCGTCGAGTCATGCCAAGGTCAACCCACGTACCAGCCTGCGAGGTCGACGACGAGGTCGGTGGCGGCGAACGACTTGAAGCAGAATCCGACCGTCGGCCGGGAGCTTCACCACCGCCAGGTTGGCGGCCGCCACCTGTCCCGCCCGGTAGTTCACGTTCGATACCAACGGATCCGTCCCACACGGGTAGGCAGCGACGTAACCAGCAGCATCGGGCGCGGCAGCGGTGACGTTCAGCGCCACCGACGTGGCCCCGACCGGAACCAGGGCGCCACCGATCTGGACAGCTGTCTCCTGCATCGGCGCGAGGCGCGGGATGCCGGGGGTGCTGCGGGTGTCGAACAACCGGGCCGGGCTGGCCGCCACGAACGAGGCGCTGCCGACGGGGGCGTACCAGCCGGCCAGATCGACCACGATGTCGGCCTGGGCGTAGCTGCGGAAGCAGACGTCGCCGCCCGCCGCCACCTTCACCGAGGCAAGGTTGGCCACCGTCTGGCCCGCCGCGTAGTTCACGTTCGACACGTCGAGCTCCTCGCCGCACGGGTAGACCCGGACGTAGCCCGGCGCCGCCGTGTTGGTGGCCGTCAGGTTGATCAGCGCCGCGGTGGCATCGACCGGGAAGCCCGCCTTGCCGGCCAGGCTGAACCGGAACTCCTGCATCGGCGGCAACGGCGCCGACTGGCGGGTGTCGAGGACGCGCTCGGGCGGGATGGTCGTGTAGCCGACACCGCCGTACTCCGCGGCCGCGTACCAGCCGGACACGTCGACGATGAGGTGCGTGGGCATGTACGTCGTGAAGCAGACCCTGTTGTCAGCGGGCAACAGCACCATGGCCAGGTTGGCGGCGGTCTGCCCCGGGTCGTAGTTCACCGTCGAGATGGGCGGCTCGGTGCCGCACGGGAAGGCCTTCACGTAGCCGGCGGCCTGCGGCTGATCCGTCGTGACGTTCAGCAGGACGGCGGCCTTGCCGGCGGGCGCGCCGGGCTGGTTCGAGAGGTCGACGGCCATCGTCTCGCCCGGCATCAGCGGGGTGCCGTCGCCCTTGGGGCTCTTGGCCGGATCGCGAGTATCGAAGAGGCGGTAGGGCTGAACCGGCGTGTACTTGCCGGAGCCACACACGGGGTTGTCGACGGGGTTGGCGCCGATCTGGACGTTGCACTCGGCCGTCGCCGCCAAGCCGGAGCTCCCAATGGCCGTGGCCGTGAAGGAGAGGTAGAAGTTCAAGCCGTGATCGGGGGCCGCGGTGCTGTAGGTCACCCCGGTTGGCTGCGGCGTGGGCGTGGTGGGATGGATGTGGCACAAGGTGGGTGAGTCGGGGCAGTGGTGGATGGTGAGGTCCCAGCGGATGCTGTCGCCGGTCAGCTGCTGGCCGTTCTCGTCGTAGGCGATGGCCGACATGTTGATGGTGTCGCCGACGGCGTAGGCGCCGAGCTTGTCCGGCAACAGCCGTATCGACGGCGGTGCGTGCAGCGTCGTGACCGGTACGTCCACGCTGTTGCTTGCCGATCCATCGTTGACCGTCAGCCGAGCGGTGAAGTTCGCCGCCGTGGCGTACACGTGCTGCTGCACCGCCGGCCCGGTGGAGACTGCGCCGTCACCGAAGTCCCACGTGTAGCTCAGCGGGTTGCCGTCGGGGTCGTACGACGAGCTGCCGTCGAAGGTGAACACGGTCTGGTTGGGCCGTCCGCCGATGGGGTTCACGCTGCCCTTGGCCACGGGCGGGCAGCCGCCGGTGCAGCCCGTCAGCAAGTAGATCTGCGACGGCTCCTGTGCCGTGGCCCCGAGGTCGGCGATGGCGAGGCGGCCGTCGGGCGATGGCCGGATGGCGACGGGAAGACCAAAGCCTCCGTCCGGCGGATAGTTCGTGTTGTTCGGCCCGATGAACCAATCGTCTCGGTTGCTCGGCCCGCTGATGAGGTTGTCGTTGCTGTCCGTCCGGAGCGTGTAGATGACGCCGTACGGATTGTCAGCGAAGAAGTAGGCACCGTTCAGCGGACCGTAGGCCACGCCGTTGTAGAACGCGCCGCCGATGATGGCCTGACCCGTACCGCCCCCGTGGGCGTAGGTGCTGAGGGGGCCGGTGATCCCGCCGGTGCCGGCGGCGTACTGGTTCTGGCAGAAGGTGTCGCCGGAGAACTCGTTGCGGTTGTCGAGCGGGCCCTCGTAGCACGGCCAGCCGAAGTTCTCCCCGCCGCCCTTGGCGACGTTGATCTCCTCGTACTCACCACTGCCCACGTCGCCGATGTACAGCGTGCCGGTACCGGGCTTGAGCGAGAAGCGGAACGGGTTGCGGAGGCCGTAGGCGTAGACCTTGCTGCGCACGTCGGCGCCGTTGCCGGTCCAGAAGGGATTGCTGGACACGCCGTTCCCATTCGAGTCGACGTGGAAGATCTTGCCCCGCAGCGAGTTGACGTCCTGGGCGAAGAAGGACGTCGGGTCGTAGTTGACGCCGCCGCCCGCCACTGGATCGAACGATGTCGAGTCGCCGTTGCCGACGAACAGCGTGTGGTCCGGCAGCACGAGCACCGTGCCCACGGTGTGGGACTGGTCGTTGCCGATGCCGTAGGCGGAGAACGCCGGGAAGTTCAGGATGGGCTGCTCGCCCACGAGCGCCGTCGGTGACGCCGGGTTCTGGGCCGTGAGCTTGGACAGGCGGCCGCAGACGTTGTTGACGGCCGCCGGCGTCTCCTTGGGCGCGCAGCCGTTCTGGTTGTAGTCGTAGAGCAGATACACGGTGCCGTTGGTCATGTAGTCGGGGTCGATGTCGATCCCGACGACGCCGCGATCGACGTCGGAGTTGATCGGGTTCTGCGGCGTCCAGGCGACCGTCGACCACCCGCCGCCGATGGTCCCCTGCCGGACGTCGCCTTCCTTGCCGATGGCCAGGATGCGACCGTTCGGCAGGAACACGAAGTTCGTGAGATGGCTCATCGGCACGGGGGTGCCGGTGCCCAGGCTGAAGCCACCGATCCGGAACTGGGTCGGAGCCGAGATCCGCCGACGCCGGCGAGGCCGGCACGACGACGGCGGGGATGGCCGTCATCAGTGCTGCTGCGATCAGTGTCCAGCGGAACCGCCACGGGGCGCGCCGAATCCGTACCTGCGATAGGGGAGCCACGTCTCGACACGGTAGGGAACCCCCACCCGGGGGATCACTGAGCCAAATGGCCCAAATTCCACCCTGGCGTCACAGCGCGTTCACAGTCCGTGAGCACACCCAGCCGTGGTGGCGGATGGCTGGTGAGGACCCTGCCGTCAGGTTTCGTCACCTCGACGGTGGCGTCGGGTAGCAGCTTCAGCTGCCACTGCGGATGGTGCGCGAAATCGTGATGATGGCGCCAGCAGAGCAAGACCAGATTCGCCTGGTCGGTCGAGCCGCCGTGCTGCCAGGGCACCACGTGATGGGCCTCGCACCACGACACCGGCCGGTCACACCCAGGGAACCGGCAGCCGCCATCCCGCACGGCCAAGGCCGAGAACAGGCGGTGCCCGACCGTCCGTGTCGTGCGCCCGGCGTCGAGCACGACAGACCGGCCGTCGGTCACCATCCGGTGCACGCCGGCATCGCACATCAACGCATTCATCGTCGCCCCGTCGAGCACGTCACCGTCGATGCTGCGCCCTACACCGTGCTCGAGATCGTCCAAGGTGACGACCACGCTCACATCGGGACGGCTCCCCCGGCTCGTGGCCGCCGTCGCGGCGTGGTCGAGGTAGTAGCGGCTGATCGCCACCAACACGTCGGCGCGACGTTGCCCGCGCGTGCGCGCCGGCTCGCCCGGTCGATCAAGCGTCGTGGCGGCGTTCACGGCGGCATTCACGACTTGCGCACCGTCGGGGTCGAGACGCCCGGACAGCTCACTCCACCCGTCGATGCCGGGGGACAGATGGACCGTCCGCTCCGATGGCTCACGGGGCGGTGCGTCGATCAGCGCGTCGGCGTACGCCGCCCACCGCCGCATCACCGCCTCGGTGTTCCGGACCGACAGGCCGCCCAGAAATGGGATCAGCTCAGGTTCGTGCTCGACGAACACCGCCTCGGTCCGGTCGGAGACGTGCCCGATGACGGCGTCCACCTGACCAGTGGCCAGCGATCCGTCGCACCATGCTGCCCTCGTCACCGGGCACACGCGCAGCCGAGAGACCCGCTTCACCACCAGCACCGCCTCGCGGTCCGACCGGCGGGCTCGGTACCGCAACCACTGGCGCAGGTTCACCACTCCGTCAACACCGGGATCGAGCCGTTCCACGGAGGCATTGAGCCGGGCGGTGAGCCGGTCGGACGCGGCGAAGGCCGCTACGACCTCATCGCTGCTGAGGTCGTCGGGCAGGGCATCGATCGCCTCAACCAGTCGCGCCAGCGCATCCATCCCTCAATCTTACGAACATACGTTCGTAGCACCAACCTCAGCAACGAGAAATCAGGCCCCGCTCATGGTGACGTCGCGGATGACCAGGCTGACGCCGGCCGCGCTCATGGGCAGCCACTCCACGTCGGCGCCGACCTCCACCACGTCCTGGAGCATCCGCTGGATCGTGGAGCCGATGGTGAACTCGCGCACCGGGGCGCCCAGCTCGCCGCCGGCGATGAGCAGACCCGACGCCCCCGTGGAGAAGTCGCCCGAGACCGGGTTCACGCCCGAGTGGAGGCCCTGCACCATCTGGATGAGCACGCCGTCGTCGATGCCGGCGATGAGAATCCCGCTGGGGGCGGGACCCGGGAGTGAGGGACAGCGCCAGGCAGCCGCAGCCGGGCGTGCTCTTGAAGCCGCCCCGGGTGGCGTTGCCGGTGGACGCGGTGCCGCTTCGGCGCCCGCTGTAGGAGCTGTGCACGAAGCCCCGCAGCACGCCGCCGTCGATGAGGCTGGTGCGGCGGGTGGCGAGGCCCTCGCCGTCGAGCGGGGTGGCGCTGAAGGCCAGCGGGTTGGTGGCGTCGTCGACGAGCGTCACGATCGGCGCTGCGACCTGCTCACCGACGCGGTGGGCGAACAGCGACCGGCCCTTCAGCACCGACTCGCCGTTCAGCGTGGCCGACAGCACCCCGAGGAACTGCGCCGTGACGAAGGGGTCGAGGACAACGGTGACCTTGCGGCTCGACGGTTTGGTGGCGCCCAGCATGCGCAGGGCCCGGTCGGCGGCATCGGCGGCCGCCTTCTCCAGCACGATCTCGGCCGGTTCCCGGCCCACGGAGAAGCCGAAGCCGGTCTGGGTCTCGTTGCCGTCGTCGGCCATCGTGCTCACCGACACGTAGCAGCCGGTGGCCCGGCCCGATGCGGCGATGCCCGTCGACGTGGCCACCGCCGACTCGCCCAGCACGTCGGCGTAGTTGGCGTCCTCGACCCGGAGGCGAGCGTCGAGACCGAGGGTCAGCCGCTCGAGCTCCTTGGCCAGCGCCACCTTGTCCTCCGTGGCGAAGCCGTCGAGTGCGTCACGCCACAGCTCGACCGGGGCCGGCGTGACGCCGTCGGGCGTGGCCAGGCCGGCCCACTCGTCGGGCGTGCCGAAGGCGACGTTGTCGCGGGCGTCCGCCAGCACCTCGGCCAACGACGCCTCGTCGAGGGTGCCCGAGTAGGCGAAGCCGACCCGACCGTCCCTGATGACGCGCACGCCCACGCCCTCGACCTGCGCCGACGTGAGGTGCTCGATCTCGCCCTCGTAGACGCGCACGCTGGTCTCCCGCTCGCGCTCGACGAAGGCCTCGATCTGCTCACCCGGCTCGGCGCGAGCGGCCACCCGCTGGGCGATCTCGAGCAGCTGCTCCGCGGTCATGCCGCGGTGCCCCCGATGGTGAGGGCCTTCACCCGCAACGTGGGTTGGCCGTCGCCCACCGGCACGCCCTGGCCGTCCTTGCCGCACGTGCCGGGGTTCCCCATGGCGAAGTCGTTGCCCAGCAGGTCGATGTCCTGCAGCACCTGCGGGCCGTTGCCGATCAGGTTGCCCTCGCGGATCGGGTCGGTGAGCTCGCCGTTCTCGATGAGGTAGGCCTCGGTCATGCCGAAGACGAAGTCGCCGGTGGCCGTGTTCACCTGGCCACCACCGAGCTGCGCCACGTACACACCGTGCTCGGTGGCCTTCACGATGTCGGCCGGCTCCTCGTTGCCATTGAGCACGAACGTGTTGGTCATGCGCACCATGGGCAGGTGCTGGTAGCTCTGGCGGCGCCCGTTGCCGCTCTGGGCGTGGCCCTCCTTGCGGGAGCGGAGGAAGTCCCACATGTAGTCCGTCAGCACGCCGTCTTGGATGAGCACGTTGCGCTGGCCCGGATGGCCTTCGTCATCGATGGCGATGGCGCCCCACTCGTCGGTCATGGTGCCGTCGTCCACGAGGGTGATCCAGGGCGCCGCCACCAGCTCGCCGACGCGACCCTTGAAGACGGAGGCACCCTTGCCCACGAGATCGGCCTCGAGGCCGTGGCCGCACGCCTCGTGGAAGAGCACGCCCCCGCTGCCCTGCTTGATCACGACCGGCACCTGCCCCGACGGCGCCGGCCGGGCGTTCAGCTTGGTGATGGCGCGCTGGGCGGCCCGCCGGGCGAGGTCGTCGACGGCGTAGCGGTCGAACAGCTCGAACCCGATCGTGTTGCCGATGGACTCGTAGCCCGTCTGCATGCCGGCGTCGCCCGACGCCACGGCGCTGACCCGGAACAGCGTGCGCACCTGGTCGTCGGTGACCATCAGGCCGTCGCTGTTGGCCACGAGGATGTGCTTGCGGCTGTCGCCGTAGCCGGCTGACACCTGGACGATGGCGCCGCCGGCCGAGCGGGCGGCGTCGTCGGCCCGCAGCAGCAGCTCGACCTTGGTGGCCTTGGGCACCGAGTCGGGGAACGTCTCGACCGGGCTGACCGGGCGAACGTCACGCCGCGACAGGGCCACGACCTTGGCCCCGCCCCCGCCGGAACGGGCCGCCGCGGCAGCGGCCTCGGCCGCGGCGAGGAGGCCGCTCTCGGTGAGATCGGCCGTATGGGCGTAGCCCGTGGTCTCGCCGCTCACGACACGGATGCCGGCGCCGCGATCGCGCCCGGAGGTGACCTGCTCCACCTTGCCGTCGTCGAGGTAGGCCGACGAGGACCGCTTGTCCTCGGCGTACACCTCGGCGAACTCCGCTCCACCTCGGAGCGCCGACGACAACACCCGCTCGAGCACCGACTCTTCGATCATCCCTGCACGCTACCGAGCGGAGAGGTGACTCTCCTTGGACGGCGCGGGGTCGGCGCAATAATGTCGTCCAGATGCCGCTCCTGGCAGGCCGGACCGCCTCTGTCACGCTGGTGGTGCAAGACACGGACACCGCGGTCGCGCTCCGATCTGGCGATGTCCCGGTGCTCGGCACGCCCCGGGTGCTCGCGCTGGCCGAAGAAGCCTCGGTGAAGGTGGTCGAGGGCACCCTGGCCGCCGGCCAGACCACCGTGGGCATGCGCGTGCAGCTCGACCACCTCCAGCCCACACGGGTCGGCACGACGGTCGTGGCCGAGGCCACGCTGGAGAAGATGGAGGGGCGGCGGCTCACCTTCACCGTGTCGGTGACCGACAAGTGGGGGCTGATCGCCGTGGCCAAGCTGACCCGGGTGATCGTCGAGGTGGAGCCCTTCCTCGAGAAGGCGCACTGATGCGACGCCGCATCTGGGCGGCGTCCCTCCTGGTGGCCCTGGCCAGTTGCAGCAGCGGTTCGTCGACATCGTCGTCCACGACGGCCGCCGGTGCCGTGACCTCGACGCCGACCCGGCCGAGCGCCAGCGTGTCGGCCACTACGAGGCCCAGCGCCGCCGCCACCACCACCACCCGTCCTGCCACCAGCAGGCCGGCGGCGGTCACCACCATCGAGGAAGTCACCAGCAGCGTGGCGCCCGGCCCGTCCACCACCAACGTGCCCGCCGGCCCGTGCGACGCGGCCATCCTCCTGGCCGCCGCCGAGCTGGCCTTCGGCCCGCTCCCGGAGGGCTCCTCGGCCACCGACCCGCGTTGCGTGGAGAACTTCGCCACGGCGGTGCTCACCGCACCAGGACAGGACAACGCCCTCGCCGTCTTCGACAACCCCGAGGGCGAGTGGATCGGCCGCAACCTCGGCACCGATCAGGTCTGCTCCGGCGCCGACGTCCCACTCGACTTCTACGGCCCGCTCGGCTGCGGCCCGTGGGAAGGGTGACGGCCGGCAACCGCCGGCCACGGTCGCGCCAGATCGAAGTCACCTGGCCCTAATCTCCCCGCCATGCGCGCTGACGAAGAGGCTCCCTCGGTCGCGCCCCGGCGCCGGCCCCGGCTCTGGTTCCAGATCGTGCTGATGGCGGCGTTCTACGGCATCTACAGCTACGCCCGGAACCTCTTCGGCTCCGCCCTCGTGGACGAGGGCCAGGCGCCCGAGCACGCCTTCAACAACGCCCTGCGCATCATCGACGCCGAGAAGTTCCTGCACATCTTCCACGAGGCCACCATCCAGAGCTGGTTCCTCGGGTCGGACCTGTTCATCCGGTTCTGGAACGTCTACTACGGCACCTTCCACTTCGTGGTGACGTTGGCGGCGTTCTTCTGGCTGTACTTGCGCGCCCCGGCGCGGTTCACGCAGTGGCGCAACGTGCTGGCCTTCACCACCGGGCTGGCCATCGTGGGCTTCTCGATGTTCCCGCTCATGCCGCCCCGGCTGCTCGACGCCGGCCCTCCGTACGGTGGCGCCGCCCTGGCGCAGCAGCACAACGTGGGGCCGTACGGGTTCGAGGACACCCTGGCCGAGGTCGGCGGCCTGTGGTCGTTCGACTCGGGCACCGTCGCCAAGATCTCGAACCAGTACGCCGCCATGCCGAGCCTGCACATCGCCTGGTCGCTGTGGTGCACGTGCGCGCTGTGGCCGCTCATGCGGCGCCGGTGGGCCCGGTTCCTGCTCGTCTTGTACCCGCTGGCGACGCTGTTCTGCATCGTGGTGACGGCCAACCACTACTTCCTCGACGCCTTCGGCGGGATCGTGTGCCTCGCCATCGGCTACCTCGCCGGGACGGCGCTCGATACCTGGTGGCACGAGCGCCGTCCTTCGGTGCGGCGCGTCAACGCGCCGTCGATGTCCTAGCTGGCTCGCCGGCGGGTGATGGCGACCAAGGCGGCGCCGATCGGCACCAGCACCAAGCCGAACAGCAGGAGCGGCGTGGCGTCAGACGAGCCCGTGGCCGGCAGCGTGTTCGGGATGGTGATGGGCAGCGTGTCCGGCGGGGCCGTGGGCGGCACGATGGACGTGTCCGCCGGCGGGATCGTGGTGGTCGGCGGCAGCGTCGTCGTGGTCGGCGGCTGGGGTGGCGTGTTCGTGATGGTGAACAGGCACGGACCGGCAGCCGGGCAGGTGATGTACTTGCTGGACATGCCCACCGGGAAGGTGATGTCTACCGTGTTCCCCGGGAAATCGGTCTCGGTCACCGTGAGGAGACTGTCGGGGGTGACGAGCAGCCCACCCTGCGGCACATTCGGAGCGTTGATGTCCGCGTAGTTGCACGTGAACGCACCGTTGGCCACGCTGCACGTGGCGGTGCTGATCACCGTGAGGTTGGTCTGGCTGAGGGAACTGGTCACCGTGAGCACGAAGCCCGGCGGCACGTTCACCGGCGGCACGTTGCCGGTACCGACCCACTGCTTGTCGATCACGATGCGCTGGCCCGGCGCGCACGGCATGGCCCCATTGGCCGCGTCGATCAGCATGTTCGGCGGGTTCGGGTTGAAGGTGCCAAGGCCCGCGGCGTTGGCGTCCATCCGGTTCTGAGGCTGGTAGTAGGAGCCGTGCGGACCGACCGTCTCCAGCGGGCCGCCGATCACGACGTCGAGCTGGTAGCCGCACACCACGTTGAGCTGCGGAATCGTGTTCGACAGCTCGAAGCCACCGGCCACCGCGGCACGACTCGGCGCCTGAGCTGTAGCAGAACGGGAAGCCGTACGGGCCATTCGGCTCGTGGACCAGGGACTGATCGTCCGCGAGGTCGAAGAACGCGCGATTGGTGGCCTTCAGCGGGAAGCTGATGGGCAGGGACTCACAGCCTTGCGTCCAGCCCGTCCACCGAATCACGACCTCATCGCCCACTTGGACCTGGGCTTGAAGGCGACGCAGGGAGCGCGCCGTGGCGAAGGTGCCGCCGGGCCCGGGATCGACGAACGGCGCCACATTGGGCGCCCCGGCTCGCCGGATGAAGGCCCGGTAGCCCTGCAGTACGCCCGTACCCCCGGCCCCGCCCGTGCAGCTGGTGGGCACGGCATCCGCAGGCGGATACGCTGCATAGTCGGAGTTCACCACCGGGGGCGGCGCTGCGCTCGCGACCTGCGTCAAGGCGTCGTATGAAATCAGCCCGAGCGCGGTAAGAATCGACCGCGCCCGCGATCCGTACGAGGCGTGTCCGTGTCCTGGCCATGGTGACCGGCCCTCCTTATGGCATCGACTACCGCCCGCTGCGGCGTGCGTCGAGGCTTTGTCGGCCCCTCCCGCCAATAGCGGCGTTACCATAGCGCACGGTCGCATCGGCACGTGCGGACGATGCTCTCGACGCCCTTGCCCGGCCAGCCAGCTCGTTCGACGAGGGGTATCGTCGGCGTCCTGATGCTCCTCGACTCGATCAACGAGCCTGCCGACCTCCGGACGCTCAGCTACCAGGAGCTCGACGAGCTCGCCGGCGAGCTCCGCGACTTCATCGTGCAGTCCGTCGCCAAGTCCAGCGGCCACCTCGGCTCCAACCTCGGCGCGGTCGAGCTCACCCTCGCCCTCCACCGGGTGTTCGAGTCGCCGACCGATGCCGTCTTGTGGGACACCGGCCACCAGGCCTACGTGCACAAGATCATCACCGGGCGCCAAGCCGGCTTCGATCAGCTGCGCCAGGCCGGCGGCCTGTCCGGCTACCCCAGCCGCGCCGAGTCCGAGCACGACTTCGTGGAGAACAGCCACGCGTCCACGATCCTGTCGTACGCCTACGGGCTCGCCGTCGCGCGCGACAACGGGGCCGACCCCGACCGCCGCCACATCGTCGCCGTCATCGGCGACGGCTCGATGACCGGCGGCATGGCCTACGAGGCGCTGAACAACCTCGGTCACTCCGACCGCAAGGTCATCATCGTCCTCAACGACAACGGCCGCTCGTACGCCCCGACGGTCTCGCGCCTGTCGGAGAGCCTCAAGCAGATTCGGCTCAACCCGGTGTACATGCGCCGCCAACGTCGCCTGCAGGATCTCGTGCGCGAGATGCCGCTCGTCGGTCGCCAGGCCGAGCGGGGCATGGACGCCATGAAGGCGGCCATCCGCGAGTACTTCCAACCGCCAGCGTTCTTCGAGTCACTGGGCGTGCGCTACGCCGGCCCGGTCGACGGGCACGACATCGAGGAGCTCGAGCGCGCCCTGCGCAACGCCACGGAGTTCGAGGACCCGATCGTCGTGCACGTCCTCACCCAGAAGGGTCGGGGCTTCCCGCCCGCCGAGGACGACGACGAGAAGCACCTCCACGATGCGCCCGTATTCGATCCGGCGACCGGTCCGCCGAAGTGGATGCCCACGGGTTACACGCAGGCGTTCGCCGAAGCGGTGCTGAAGGAGGCCGAGCACCACAGCGACCTCGTCGCCATCACGGCGGCGATGCCCGGCCCCACCGGCCTACTGCCGTTCCAGGACCGCTTCCCCGACCGCTTCTTCGATGTCGGCATCGCCGAGCAGCACGCCGTCACCGGCGCCGCCGGCATGGCCATGGGCGGGCTGCGGCCGGTGGTGGCGATCTACTCGACGTTCCTCAACCGGGCCTGGGATCAGGTCGTCTACGACGTCGCGCTGCACCGTCTGCCGGTGGTGTTCTGCCTCGACCGCGCCGGCATCACCGGCGACGACGGTCCGTCGCATCACGGCATCTACGACCTCGCGCTGCTCACCAAGGTGCCGGGGATGACGGTCATGGCGCCGTCGTCGGCCCAGGAGCTGCACCAGATGCTCCACGACGCACTCGAGCTCTGCGACGGGCCCGTCGCCATCCGGTACCCCAAGGGCCAGGCCCGCCAGGTCGACGACCTCGAGGTGGGGCGCGGTTTCACCGCTCGCCAGATGCGGGCGGGCAACGGGCGGGTGTGCGTGCTGGCCCTGGGCAAGCTCGTCGGCAACGCCGAGCGGGCCGTCGCCACGCTGGTCGACGAGGGCGTCGACGTCACCCTGTGGGACATCCGCGTCGCCAAGCCCCTCGATCCGGCGATGATCGCCGACGCCGCCCGCCACGATGTCGTGGTGACGGCGGAAGACGGCATCCGCGAGGGAGGCGTCGGCGCCCTCGTGGTCGAGGCCATCGAGCGGGTGTGCCACGACGAGCACCACGCGTCACCGCGCGTCGACGTGCTGGGCGTGCCGGTCGAGTTCATCGCCCACGGCCCGCCCGACCGCATCCTCGCCCGCCTCGGCCTCGACGCCGACGGCATCGCCGCCACGATCCGCGCCGCCCTCGCCTGACCCGCCCAACATTGGGTGCCGATCCCGTCATGGGTGCGAGTACACCCGCCTGACGGGTGATCTCGCACCCATTGCCGGGTCACGGCCGCCGCGCCACCGCATCAGCGATCCGGCCCGCTACCCACGCGGGTCGGTGCGTCACCTGGTGCCAGGTGAACCGCAGCACGATCCAGCCGGCAGCGGTTAGCTCCGCGTCGCGCTCGCGATCGGCCTCGAACGCCCGGCGGCTGCTGTGATGAGCCCACCCGTCGACCTCGATGTCGATGCGGTGCTCCACCAGTGCGAAGTCGAGCTCGTAGGCGCGGCTCGGGGTCCACACCAGGTGGTGGAACGTCGCCGGCGGCAGACGATTGGTGTGCAGCAAGCGGCTCATGGCGACCTCGAGGGCGCTGTCGGGCGGCTCGTCAGCCAACCGCCAATCGTCGAGGACGATCCGTAGGACACCGACCCCGCGGCGCCCGGGTCGGGCGTGCCCTGCCATCGCCCGGCGCACCGCACCGAGCCGCAGGTAGCGACGGATCAGGAACTCCTCGAGCACCGAGGCCACGATCGCCGGCCCGGCGACGGTCCCGATGTCGAGCACGGTGCGCAGTGGATCCGTCGTCGGAACGCCACGGCGGACGACGCGATGCAGGCCGGTGAGGTTGCGCGGCCGGTGGAGGCGAACGCCCTCCAGCCGCAGTCCTCGCTTCCGATCGAGCACGGTCAGGTCGACGGGAGCAGTCCCCGGCAGGTCGGCTCCCCACAGCCACGCCGCGCTGAGGTGGGACATGAGCGAGCCGTCGCCGGCAGCCAGGATCGCGGCGTGCATGGCGTGGATCGGCGTCGGTGGGATCACCGCGAGGCGTGACACGCCCGGATGCACCCGCACCAGGGGACCATCGTCGTGCAGGCGATCCCACGTCGATCGGCTCCGCCCCGCTTCCAGGAACCGCTCAACGGTGATGTGGTGGAACGCGTCCACGAGGGTCAGCACGTCGGTGGTCATGCACGAGGTGTGTGCCTGAGGCGGCGGCGAGCGGAATGGGTGCGGTTCCACGCACCTGGCGGGTCGTCTCGCACCCATGAGCCGATTCGCACCCAACGTTGGGGGATCGGGCATGATCGGGTGGTGACCGGTGACGACCTCGAGCACGACCTCGCGCACGACTGTCCCCGGTGCGGGCAGGCCGTGCGCCAGCGCTACTACGGGCCGTGCGGGACGTGCCGCGCCGACCTCGCCGACCGCTTCGCGGGGCGGGCGCGCGAGGTCGAGGTGGCTGACTACGAGCCGAAGGTGAACGTCACCGCCAACGCCGTGGCCATGCGAGACGACGACTGAATGCTGCCCGACCTCGAGCTGGCCCTCGAGCTGGCCGACCTGGCCGATGCCGTGACGTTCCCTCGCTTCCGCGCCCGTGACCTGCGTGTCGATCGCAAGAGCGATGCCACCGAGGTGACCGAGGCCGACCGCGGCGCCGAAGCGGCCGTGCGCCGGGCCCTGGCCAGCGCCCGTCCCGACCACGCCGTGCTGGGCGAGGAGGAGGGCCTCATCGGGCCGGCCGACGCCCGCTTCCGCTGGGTCATCGACCCGATCGACGGTACGTCCAACTACGTCCGCCACGTCCCCATCTGGGCGTCGCTGCTGGCCCTCATGGACGGCGCCGACGTCGTGGTCGGCGTGGCCTCGGCGCCGGCGCTCGGGCGGCGGTGGTGGGCGGCACGGGGCGAGGGCGCCTTCGCCGACGGCGAGCCCATCGCCGTATCCGGTGTGGCCAGCCTCGACGAGGCCCACCTCGCCCACGCCGGGGTGGGCACGTTCTACGAGTACGGCGGCGGCGACACCCTCGTCGCCCTCACGAGGGACGTGTGGCGGTCACGCGGCCTGGGCGACTTCTGGATGCACTGCCTGGTCGCGGAAGGCGCCTTCGACGTCGCTGTCGAGCCCATCGTGTCGCTCTGGGATCTCGCCGCCCTCACGGTCATCGTGGAGGAGGCGGGGGGCCGCTTCAGCGACCTCGCCGGCAATCCCGGGCCCGCCGGGGGGTCGGCGCTGTCGTCGAACGGCATCCTGCACGACGAGGTGCTGGCCCGCTTCAGGTGACGGCGGCCCGCCGCCGGTGCGCGGCGGTGTCCCACTCGGCCGCACCCATCACCGCCACCAGGCGGTCGGCGGCGTCCCACACGTCGACGAAGCGCGTGTAGAGCGGGCCGAAGCCGAACCGCAGGAGGTCGGGCTCGCGGAAGTCACCGATCACCCGGCGATCGATGAGCGCCTGCACGACGGCGTAGCCATCCGGATGAGCGAGGCACACCTGCCCGCCACGATCGGCCGCCGCCGCCGGCGACACCAGCGCGAACGCGCCGGCCAGCCGGTCGGCCACGAGGTCGATGAACAGCGCCGTGAGGGCCATGCTCTTCGCTCTCACCTCGGCCAACGACACGCCGTCATACGCGTCGAGGGCGGCCTCCAGCGCCGCCATGGACACGATCGGCGGCGTGCCCGCCAGCAGCCGCCCGATCCCGGGCGCCGGCTCGTAGTCGGGGGCCATGGCGAAGGGTTGCGCGTGCCCCAACCACCCGGCGAGTGGCTGGCGCGCCGCCTCCTGGTGGCGCCGGGCGACGTAGGCGAACGCCGGCGCGCCCGGTCCCCCGTTGAGGTACTTGTAGGTGCAACCAACGGCGAAATCCACATCGGCGCCGTCCAGGTCGACAGGCACGACGCCGACGGAGTGGGAGAGGTCCCACAGCACGAGGGCGCCCGCCTCGTGCGCCGCCGCCGTGAGTGCGTTGAGGTCGTGCAGCCGGCCGCTCTGGTAGTTCACGTGGCTGCGCACCACGACGCCGACGTCAGGGCCGAGGGTGCGGGCCACCGAGGCGCCGGCCACCGACCCGACGATGTAGCGATCGGTGGGGAAGTCGTCGGCGTCGATCAGCACCTGGGGCCGATCCGGCCGCAGCGCACGCGCCACCACCAGGAGCTTGTAGAGGTTGACCGAGGTGGAGTCGCACACCACCACCTGGCCCGGCGCCGCGCCCACCAGCGCGCCGATGCGGTCGCCGAGGCGCGCCGGCGCCTCCCACCAGCCGTTGGTGTTCCAGGAGCGGATGAGGTCGACGCCCCACTCCTGCTCCACGGTGCGGGCCACCGCGGCGGGCACCCCGACGGGCAACGCGCCGAGCGAGTTGCCGTCGAGGTAGATCAGCCCGTCAGGGATGCGGAAGCGGGCGCGCAGGCCCGCCAGCGGGTCGGCAGCGTCGAGATCGAGGGCCTCGTGGCGCTCAGTCACGCTCCGAGCCGACGACCGACACGAAGCTCACGCACGCGCCCGGCGCGCCGCCGAGGTTGTGGGTGAGGGCCTTCGTCTTGCCGGCGGCGACGCTGGCGATCTGGCGCTCGGCCGGGGCCTCACGACGCAGCTGCAGCCACGCCTCGAACAGCATGCGCAGACCGGAGGCGCCGATCGGGTGGCCGAACGACTTCAGGCCGCCGTCGGGGTTGACCGGCAGCTCACCGTCGAGATCGAACGTGCCGGCCAGGACTTCCTTCCAGCCCATGCCCCGCTCGGCGAAGCCGAGGTCCTCCATGAGGACCAGCTCGGTCGGGGTGAAGCAGTCGTGCACCTCGGCCATGGCCAGCTCGGCGCGCGGGTTGGTGATGCCGGCCTGCTGGTAGGCGTCCTCGGCCGAGCGCACGACCTCGCGGAACGAGGTGTAGTCGTACGTGGGGTCGATGGGACCGGCGGCGGGGCCAGCCACGAACGACAGGGCCTTCACGAACAGCGGCTTGTCCGTGTACTTGTAGGCATCCTCGGCCCGCACCACGATGGCGGCGGCCGAGCCGTCGCTCACGCCCGAGCAGTCGAAGATGCCGAGCGGGCCGGCCACGAGCGGCGAGCAGGCGATGGTGTCCTTGGCCACTTCCTTGCGGAACTGCGCACGCGGGTTCAGGGCGCCGTTGCGGTGGTTCTTCCAGGCGATCCGAGTGAGGACGTCCTTCATCTCCTCCTCGTCCACGCCGTACTTGTTGGCGTAGGCCGGCGCCAGGAGGCTGAACGAAGCGGGCGCCGTGAGCGTGGACATGGTGCCGTCGTTGGGGATGGTGCCGCTGACGAGGCCCGAATAGCCCGAATCCTTCAGCTTCTCGACACCGATGGCCATGGCCACGTCGAAGGCGCCGGAGGCCACGGCGTAGCACGCGTTGCGGAACGCCTCCGAGCCGGTGGCGCACATGTTCTCGAGCCGGGTGACCGGCTTGTAGTCGATCTTCAGCGGGCGGCTGAGGGTGAGACCGGAGACGCCCGAGCCCATCGTGCCCAGCCAGAACGCGTCCACGTCACCCAGCGGGATGCCGGCCGACTTGAGCGCCTCGCCGGAGCTGTCGATGAGCATGTCGTCGGTGCTGCGATCCCAGTGCTCACCGAAGGCCGTGCACCCCATGCCGACGATCGCTACCTGGTCCTTGATGCCCTTCGACGCCATGTCATTGTCCCCTTTGTGTCGAGGTGGCGCGGATCGGCCGTGCCTTCCAGAAGTAATTGTGCACCCCTTCTGCCGTGAACAGGCGGCGGAAGGTCATCTCGACCCGGTCACCGATCTTGACGCTGCCCGGATCCACGTCGGTGAGCTCGCACTGGAAGCGGCCCCCACCGTCGAAGTCGATCACCGCCGCCACCACCGGCGGTGACAGTGAGTACGCCAGCCGATCGACCGTGAAGGTGGCGATCGTGGCCTGGACGTCGGCCATGCGCACCGGCGTCATCTGGTCGACCGAGCCGGTCTCCATCGACACCCGTGACGGCGGCAGGTAGACGAACCCCGACTCGTCCTTGCTGCCGAAGAATCCGTACTTCCACGCCGTGGTGCGGAACGACGGCGGACCGGCGGGCCGGTCGGGCTCGGGCCGGCGGGGCGGCTCGCGGTGCAGGAAGCCCCGCCAGGTCAGGAACGAGGCATAGGTGAGGTCGTCGCGCGTCGTGGCGATCTGCTCTTGCACCGACGGCGACGGCCGGTGGGCGGCGAGGGCGCCCGTGGTGCGCCAGAGGGTGACGGTGCAGCCGTCGGCCAGCGTGACGATGGCGATGGTCTTGCCCGCCTCGGCCCGGTCGAGCACGTCGGACAGCATCAGGCCCCAGTGGGCGGTGCCGGTGTTGCCGACCGAGGCGCTCAGATCGTCGGCGTAGGCCTCGGGGCGGGCGCCCACCACCTTGGCCGCGCCCTTCACCGCCCGGGCGTGCGTGCCGGTCAGCACCACGTGGTCGAGATCGGCGGCGGCGACGCCGGCCGACTTCAGCGCGTCGGTGACGGCCTCCTCCACGAGCGGCAGGTAGGCGAACTCGCCGAAGCGCTCCTCCCACTGGCGGGAGGCGGGCTCACCGGGCAGGCGCCAGCGGTCGAGGAACTCGCCGGTGCTGGTGGCGCCGCCGACGAACTCGGCCACGACGTCCGGCCCGTCGCCGAAGGCGAAGGCAACGGCGGCGTCGCCCCCGTTGGCCTCGTCGTTGCCGCCCGGCAGGCCGGTGCGGATGTCCGACAGGACCAGCAGGCCGCCGCCGATCCCGGCGGCGTAGGCGGCACCCAGGCCCGAGCGCACCGAGCCGATGACGTCGACGGTGGGAACCGACGACGGCAGCGCGAGGGCGGCGTGGATGGCGTTGGCGTTCGTCTTGTCCAGGTACGCCGGCTCGGTGGTGGAGAACCACACGCCCGAGGGCTGGTAGCCGTCAGGAGCGGCCCGCAGCGCCACACGCGCCGCTTCCACCCCGAGCGACGTGGTGTCCTCGTCGAACGAGGCCACGCTGCGCGTCCCCCGCCCTCCGCCGCTGCCCAGGGTGCCTCCGATGGCCGAACGCTGGAGGCGCCAGTAGGGCACGTAGGCCCCGTACGAGACGATTCCGGTCACCCCGGAAGCCTACGCTGCAGGTGTCACACCCGTCGAAGTTGCTGAAATTCACGAACTGGAAACCCGGGGTCCGCGCTGACGCCGAACGCGTTCGGCAAACTCGGATCATGATCACGAAGAAGCGCCATCGGGACGGCCACACCAAGGTCGTCTTCAGCCTCCCTGACGCCGGCCAGCCCATCTCCGTGGTCGCCGACTTCAACGGCTGGGACCCGAGAGCGCACCCGCTGCGCAAGCGATCGAACGGCGTGCGCAGCGTGGCCGTGATGCTCCCGCCCGGCACCTGCACCCACTTCCGGTACGTGTCCGGCGACCAGTACTTCGACGACCCGGACGGCGACGGCCTCGAGCCCAACGGATTGGGCGAGACCCACACGGTCCTCGCCGTTTGATCAGCTGTAGTAGGGGTTCTCGCCGGTGGAGTGATCCGTGGCGTCGATGACCTTGTCGATGCCGGGCACGGCGTCGGCGATCATCGTCTGCACGCCCTGCAGCATCGTCATGCGACTCATGGAGCAGCCGTGGCAACCGCCGCCCATCGTGAGGTAGGCCCGGCCCTCGCCATCGTGGCCCACGAACGTGACGTAGCCGCCATGGGCGGCCAGCGCCGGGTTCACCTCGGCATCGACCACGTAGCGCACCTGGTGGGCCAGCTCGTCGTCGATCGTGAGGGTGCCCAGCTGGATGGTCTTGGGCCGGTTCGGGTTGCGCAGGACGAGGCCGTCGATCTCGTAGTCGAGGGTGGCGCCCTCGAGCTGAGGGGCGTCCTTGGCCGGCACGATGATCTTGAGGCCGTTGGTGGTGCGCACGATGTCGGTGATGTCGGACTTGGTCACGATCTGGAACGACAGGTCGTAGGTGAAGTCCGGGCCCTCGTCGGCGAGGATCTCGACCCGCACCCCGAGGAGCTCCTTCTCCGGCTCGGCGTCGCGCAACGCCACCAGCTGTTCGGCGGCGACGTCGGTGACCGTGATGATCTGATCGTCGAGAGTGGCGCTCACACCAAAAGGCTACCGTCCGACCATGGCGATCGACCACGAACGCATCGTCGGCCACGAAGCTGCCCAGCTGATCGCCGTGGCTCGTCAAGGCCCGCTGGACGCTCCGGTGCCCGGCTGCCCGGGTTGGGACGTCGCCCGCCTGACCGGCCACGTCGGCCGCGTGCACCGGTGGGCCACCGCCAGCATCCTGGGCGGAGCCGAGCCCGATGGCACCACGCTCGATCGGCCGCCGAACGGTGACGCCGTCGTGGACTGGGCCGAGGCCGCCATCGCCCCCCTGGTGGACGCGCTGAAGACGGCACCGGCGCCCGGTACGTGGAACTTCGTCGGCGCCGACGACGCCGACGGCTCGTTCTGGCCCCGCCGGATGGCCGTCGAGACCTCGATCCACCGCTGGGACGCCGAAGATGCGGTCGGCGGGGCCGGCGAGACCAGCCCGCTGGGCGCCGCCCTCGCCGCGCAGGGCATCGAGGAGGAGCTCACGCTCATGGGCCCCCGCCTCCTCGCCGGGCGCGACGGCATCGCCATCGGCGGCTCCCTCCACGTGCACTGCTCCGACGTCGAGAGCGAATGGATGGCGCGCATCGACAAGGGCGTCCTGCGGGCCGAGCGCGGCCATCAGAAGGGTGACGTCGCCCTCCGCGGCCCGGCGTCGTCGGTGCTCCTCGTGCTCTACCGGCGGCTGCGTCCCGGCGATGGCGGGACCGACGTCGTCGGCGACCCGGAGGTTCTCGACCGCTGGCTCGCACTGGGCGTGTGAGAGGTGCACGAGGGCAGTCGCAAGGCGATCATCGCTGCCTTCCTGGCCAACCTCGGGATCGCCCTCGTGAAGTTCGCCGGCGCTGCCATCACGGGCTCCGCCAGCCTCCTGGCCGAAGGCGTCCACTCCCTCGCTGATACCGGGAACCAGGGCTTGCTGTTCCTCGGCGGGAGCCGGGCCCGACGCGAGGCCACCCCTGAACATCCATTCGGCTTCGGCCGTGAGCGGTTCTTCTGGAGCTTCGTGGTAGCCCTCGTGCTGTTCAGCATGGGCGGCCTGTTCGCCATCTACGAGGGGATCGACAAGCTGATCCACCCGCACGAGACCGAGGCCCTCGGCGTCGCCGTCGCCATCCTCGCCATCTCCATGGTGCTGGAGAGCCTGTCGCTGCGCACCGCCGTGCGCGAGTCCCGCCCGTACAAGGGCGAGCTGTCGTGGTGGCGCTTCATCCGATCGTCGCGCCAGCCCGAGCTGCCGGTGGTGCTCCTGGAGGACACCGGCGCGCTGTGCGGTCTGGTCTTCGCGCTGACCGGCGTGGTGCTGGCGTCCGTGACCGGCGAGCCGCGCTGGGACGCCCTGGGCAGCCTCGCCATCGGCCTGCTGCTGGTGACGATCGCCATCATCCTGGGGATCGAGATGAAGGCGTTGCTCATCGGGGAGTCGGCCACGCCGGCGGTGCAGGAGGCGATCGCCACGGCGATGATCACGGCGCCGGCCGTGCGGCGCTTGATCCACCTGCGCACCGAACACCTCGGGCCGGACGAGCTCCTCGTGGGAGCCAAGCTCGAGTTCGATCGCACCCTGTCGGTGCCGGCGCTGGCTCAGGCGATCGACGATGTGGAGGCCCGGGTGCGTGCCGTCGTGCCTTCGGCGCGCGTCATGTACGTGGAACCGGATGTGCACCACGCCGCCAGTGACGTAACCTGACCTTCAACCAACGGGGAGCTCGGAGGACGCCGGGCTGAGAGGGTGGCCGATCCGCCACCGACCCTCGAACCTGATCTGGGTAATGCCAGCGGAGGGACCGTGGAATCGCAGTTCGTCGTCGTCCTCGGGGGATCGCCCCCTCACCCCGGCGTGATGGCCCACCTCAGCGACGACCGCTTCGTGATCGCCGCCGACTCGGGGCTCGATCACGCCCGAGCGCTCGGGCTCGCCGTCGACCTCGTGGTCGGCGATCTGGACTCGGTGACGCCGGAAGCATTGGCGGCGGCCACCGCTGCCGGCGTGCCCGTCGAGCGCCATCCGAGCGCGAAGGACGCCATCGATGCCGAGCTGGCCATCGAGGCCGCGCTCGCTCGTGACGCCCGCCGGCTGGTCGTGGTGAGCGGCGGCGGTGACCGCCTCGATCACGTGCTGGCCGGCCACCTCGTCCTGGCCCATCCCCGGCTGGCGGCCGTGGAGGTGCAGGCGTGGGCCGGGCCGGCATGGATCCGCGCCATCCAGGGCCCCGCTCGCACGGCGATCGAAGGATCGCCGGGGGCGTACGTGAGCCTGATCCCGGTGCACGGGCGAGCCGAGGGTGTCACCACGGGGGGCTTGCGCTTCCCGCTACACGCCGAGCCGCTGCTGGCCGGTTCCAGCCGGGGCATCAGCAACGAGCTCGTCGGCGGCCCGGCCTGCGTCGTCCTCGAGCGCGGCGCCCTCCTTGTCATCGTTCCCTACGCCCTGGGAGGTGCGTCGTGAAGCGCGCGCTGCTGGTTACCGTCGCCGCCGCCATGGTGGTCGTGTCGTGTGGTGGCGACAACGGGTCGTCGTCGGGGCCGGTGACGCTCACCCTGATCACCCACGACTCCTTCGCCTACACAAAGGACGTGCTGGCCCAGTTCACCGCCCAGACCGGCATCCAGGTGGACGTGCCGCAAGGGGCGGGCGACGCCGGCGTCGTGCTCAACAAGGCCATCCTCACCAAGGGCAAGCCCGAGGGCGACCTGCTCTGGGGCGTCGACAACACCTTGCTGTCACGGGCCGCCACCAGTGGTGCCTTCGACCCGTACGAGTCCAAGGCGCTGGCGTCGGTGCCCGCCGCCTTTCGCGACCTCGTGCCCGGCCACGAGCTCACGCCGGTCGACTACGGCGACGTGTGCATCAACTTCGACAAGGCCTGGTTCGCGACCAAGGGCGTGCCGGTGCCCCAAAGCCTCGACGACCTCCGCCAGCCGGCGTACAAGGACGCACTCGTGGTGGAGAACGCGAGCACGTCGTCGCCCGGCC
This sequence comes from uncultured Acidimicrobiales bacterium, assembly GCA_963728985.1. Classification (GTDB taxonomy): domain Bacteria; phylum Actinomycetota; class Acidimicrobiia; order Acidimicrobiales; family Ilumatobacteraceae; genus DASXAI01. The sequence goes on from CAVSME010000001.1 coordinate 566,313, forward strand.
TCGTCTTCCTGCTGGCCACGATCGCCAAGTACGGGCCCGACGGCTGGCAGGCCTACTGGAAGGACCTGCGGGCCAACGGCGTGAAGGTCGACGACGGCTGGACCCAGGCCTACTCCACGGACTTCTCCGGCTCGGCCGGCAAGGGCGCCTACCCGTTGGTGGTGTCGTACGGCTCCAGCCCGCCGGCGGAGGTGATCGGCATCGATCCGCCCCCGGCCGACGCGCCCACCGGTGTGATGGCGGACTCGTGCTTCCGCCAGGTGGAGTTCGTCGGCGTCCTGAAGGGGACCAAGCACGCCAAGGAAGCGGGCCAGCTGATCGACTTCCTCCTCGGCAAGTCCTTCCAGGAGGACATGCCGCTCAACATGTACGTCTACCCGGTGCTCCCCGACGCCGCCCTGCCCGACGCGTTCACGAAGTACGCCGTCGTGCCGCCCACGTCGCTGTCGCTGCCACCGAAGGACATCGCCGACAATCGCGACCGGTGGATCGACGAGTGGACGAACGTGGTGCTGCGTTAGTGGTCCGTCGCCGAGTTGGCTTGGTGGATCGCCGAGTCATCGCCGTTGCTGGCAAGGCGCGAGGAGGAAGCAATAGCCGCAGTGCTATTGCGACGAGGAGAAACGCCGCCAGCAGCGACGATGGCCGGTGAGACACCCGAGACAATCCGGCGACGGACCACTAGCAGCGCGCGGCGGCTCGGCGCCGCTCTTCCCCAACTGGCTCCCGTGGGCGCTGGCGGCGGTGCCGCTGGCCTTCGTCGTGGTGTTCTTCGCGTGGCCGGTGGCCAGCATCATCGGCCGCGGCCTGTCCTTCGCCGCCGTCACCGACGTGCTCACCGACCCCGGCATCCGCTCGGTGGCGTGGTTCACCCTGTGGCAGGCGGCCCTCAGCACCGTCCTCACCGTCGCCGTCGGCCTGCCCGGCGCCTATGTGATGGCGCGCTACCGGTTCGCGGGGCGCCGCGTCATCCTCGCCTGCATCACCGTGCCGTTCGTGCTGCCGACGGTCGTCGTGGGCGCCGCCTTCCTGGCGCTGCTCCCGGACCAGCTGCACGACTCCGTGTGGGCGATCGTCGTGGCCCACGTCTTCTTCAACTACGCCGTCGTGGTGCGCACGGTGAGCACGATGTGGGCCCACGTCGACCCCCGGCTGGAGGAAGCGGCCCGCCTCCTCGGGGCGTCGCGCTGGCGGGCGTTCCGCGAGGTCACGTGGCCGCTGCTGCGGCCGGCGATCACCGCCGCCGCGTCGATCGTGTTCCTCTTCACGTTCACGTCCTTCGGCACCGTGCTGATCCTCGGCGGCCCGAGGCACGTCACCCTCGAAGTCGAGATCTACCGCCAGACCACCCAGCTCCACCTCGGCATCGCCGCCGCCCTCGCCGTGCTGCAGCTCATCGCCATGACCGTGCTCCTCAGCTGGTGGACGCGCAGCCAGGAGCGACGGACGACGGCGCTGCGGCTCGAGCCGGCGTCGGTCACGCGCCAGCGGCCCCGCACCATCGGGCAGCGCCTGACGCTGGCCGCCAACCTCGCCTTCATGGCCGCCCTCGTGGCGGTGCCCCTCTTCAAGCTCGTGGAGCGCTCGCTCTCGACGCCCAACGGCTACGGCCTCGACTTCTACCGAGCGCTCGGGACAGAGGGACGGGGTACGTCGCGCGCCGTGCCGCCCGTCGACACGATCGTCACGTCGTTGCGCTACGCCGTCGCCGCCACGGCGCTGGCTGTCGGCCTCGGGGTGCTGGCTGCTGGGGCCATCGCCTACGGCCACGGGCGCTGGCGTCGCCGCTTCCTCGACACGGGCCTGATGCTCCCGCTCGGCACGTCCGCGGTCACCATCGGCTTCGGGCTGTTCATCACCATGGACCGCCAGCCGCTCGATCTTCGGGCCTCGTGGATCATCATCCCCATCGCCCACGCGCTGGTGGCCATGCCCTTCGTGGTGCGCGCGGTGCTGCCGTCGTTGCGGGCCATCGATCCCCACTTGCGGGAAGCCGCCGCCGTGCTCGGCGCCCGCCCGGCGCGCATCTGGACGGAGGTCGACGCGCCCATGATCGGACGCGCCGCGCTCGTCGGCGCCGGCTTCGCCTTCGCCGTCTCGATCGGCGAGTTCGGGGCCACCTCCTTCCTCGTCCGCAGCGGCTCGCCGACGCTGCCCATCGCCATCGAGCAGCTGCTCGGCCGGCCGGGCGCCGTCAACGCCGGCCAGGCGTACGCGCTGGCCGTCCTGCTCATGGTGGTGACGGCCGTCGCCATCGTCGTCGTCGACCGCTTCCGGACCCGAGAAGAGTTTTGAGCGGCCTGGCCGTCGCCGACGTCGTGGTCCGCTTCGACGGGCGGACCGTGCTTGACGGCGTGTCGCTGACCGTCGCTGCCGGCGAGATCGTCGGCCTGCTCGGGCCGAGCGGCTCGGGCAAGAGCACGCTGCTGCGCGTCATCGCCGGGCTCCATCTCCCGGATAGGGGCACTGTGTGCTGGGACGGTCAAGACCTGGCCGGCGTGCCGCCCCACCGCCGCGGCATCGGGCTGGTCTTCCAGGACCTCCAGCTGTTCCCGCACAAGGACGTCGCCGCCAACGTGGGCTTCGGGCTGCGCATGCAGGGTCGGGGCCGCGCCGCCATCGACGGCCGGGTGGCCGAGCTGCTCGACCTGGTCGGCCTGCCGGGCTTCGAGCGCCGACAGGTGGCGACGCTGTCGGGCGGCGAGGCGCAACGGGTGGCGCTGGCACGCGCCCTCGCCCCCGAGCCGCGGGTGCTGCTGCTCGACGAACCGCTGGCCGCCCTCGACCGCGACCTGCACGATCGCCTCGCCGTGGACGTGCGCCGGCTCCTGCGGCGCGTCGGCATCACCGCGGTGCACGTCACCCACGACGAGGACGAGGCCCGCACGATCGGCGACCGGCTCGTCGTGCTCGGAGCGCGGGAGCGGCGGTAGCGTCGCCGCGGAAACGACTGGGGGTCGTCATGGCAGACGTGCAAGGGCAGTGTGACGAGCGGTTCGGCGCGGTGCGTCGCGCCTTCGAGGCCAACTTCGATCAAGGTCTCGACGTGGGCGCATCGGTGGCCGTCGCCCTCGACGGCGACATCGTCGTCGACCTGTGGGGCGGCTACGCGGACGATGCCCGCACCACACCGTGGGAGCGCGACACGATCACCAACGTCTGGTCGTCGACGAAGACCGTCACCGCGCTGTGCGCGCTCATCCTGAACGACCGGGGCGAGCTCGACGTCGACGCGCCGGTGGCCCGCTACTGGCCCGAGTTCGCCGCCAACGGCAAAGAGGGCGTGCTCGTTCGCCATCTGCTGTCGCACACCGCCGGGCTCTCGGGCTGGGAGCAGCCGGTCACGTTCGAGGACATCTGCGACTGGGACAAGGCCACCAGCCTCCTCGCCGCCCAGGCGCCGTGGTGGGAGCCGGGCTCGGCGTCGGGCTACCACGCCCTCACGCAGGGCTACCTCGTCGGCGAGGTAGTACGGCGGGTGACCGGCGAGAGCCTCGGCACGTTCCTGGCCAAGGAGGTGGCCGGCCCGGTCGGGGCCGACTTCCACGTGGGCCTGGCGCCCGAGCACTTCGGCCGCGTGGCGAACGTGATCCCGCCCCCGCCCCTGCCCATCCCCGAGAACCCGAGCGAGATCCTGATCAAGACGTTCGGCAACCCGATCCTCGACGCCACCTGGGCGTGGCGGCCGGAGTGGCGCCAGGCCGAGGTCCCGGCGGCCAACGGCCACGGCAACGCCCGCTCGCTGGCCCAGATCCACGCCGTGCTGGCGTGCGGTGGCGAGGCCAACGGCGTGCGCTTCCTGTCCCCCGCCGGCTGCGAGACCATCTTCCGCGAGCAGGCCCGCGGCATCGACCTCGTGCTCGGCATCCCGCTGCGCCATGGCATCGGCTTCGGCCTCGTGGGCGAAGAGGCGCCGATGAGCCCGAACCCCCGCACCTGCTACTGGGGCGGGTGGGGCGGCTCCATCGTGGTCATCGACCTCGACGCCCGCATGGTGGTCACCTACATGATGAACCGCATGGGCGAGGGCACCGTGGGCGACGAGCGGGGCGCCAACCTCCTCACCGCCGCGTACGCCTCCCTGGCCGGGTAGCGACCTTCCGGATCGGGCGGACGGACCTTCCGCATCGGGCGGTTCCGGGCACACACTCGGGCCGCCATGATCACGACCACTGACTCCGACGCGCTTCGGGCCCGGGCGGCGGTGCTGCGCTCGCTGGCCGCCCGCCTGGACGCGTCGGTGATCCACGACCTGCGCGCCGCCGCCGGCGACGACACCTGGCGGGGGCCGACGGCCGACGCCTTCGTGGCCGACGTCCGCCGGGCCGAGCGCATCTGCGACGACGCCGGCGCCGACCTGCGCGCCGCGGTGCGAGCGCTCGACCGTGCCGCCGCCGATGCCAGCACCGCGCGGTGAGCTACCTGGGCTACGACCGCGGCCGGCTGCTGGCCTTGCGCCGGCGCCTCGCAGACCTGGCCGACGAGCAGGCGGCCCTCCGCGCTCCCGACCCTCTGGCGGCCGACGCCATCCGCCGCTATCGCGACGCCGCCACCGGCCTGGTGGGGTGGCTGGCCGATGTCGCCGCCATCGACGCCTGCGGCTTCTCGTCGCCATTCCAGCCCGTCGCCCTCGATCCCGCCGATCCCGCCTTCATCGACGTGCTCCGGCCCGGCGACGCCGCCTGGTCCACCGTGACCGATCCCCGTGCCACGACGGCGGTGACGGCCGGCGTGCAGGCCCAGCACCTCGCCGAGTACCTGGCCGCCGTCGACCTCGCCCGCGTGCTCGGCGACGAGCGCCGCACCGGCGAGTTGATGCAACTCCTCCAGGCGGCGATGGCCGCCGCCGGCGGCCGCGCCGCGCTCCTGCACGCCCTCGGTCCCGATCGCTTCGGCGCCCTCGCCGAGGATCTCGCGGTGCGCGCCGCCGCTCGCGGTGCCAGCAGCGAGGCCACCACCCAGGCCGACCGGGCCCTGACGATCCTCGACACGCTGGCGGCGGGCTGGGGCGGGGCGCAACGCGCCGGCGATCTCGACGCCGCGGCATGGCCGGTGCACCTCGCCGAGCGCGACCCGTACGCCGTCGCCCTCGTCGTGCGGGCCGCAGGGCTGGCCGCTGACGACCTCGCGTCCCTCGCCACCGCCGCCTGGCGGCGCTGGGGACGGGAACCCAGCATCGACACCGCCGCGGCCGCCGGCGAGCAGGCGCCTGCCCTCCTGCTCACGGCGCTGGCGGCCCAGCCGATCGCCGCCCGGCGGGTGCTGGAGTCCTTCGACGGCGACGACTTCGGCGTCCTGTTCGGACCGAGCATCGAGCCGGGCGCCGTGCTGCCCGTGCTCCTGGCCAGCGCCGACCCGCGCCTCGGGCCGCCCGACGACGTCGAGCGCTCCATGGTGGCCATCCTCGGCTTCCTCACCCACCACCAGGAGCTGGCGCGCGCCAGCGACGTGCTCGACGGCCTCGGCGCCTACGCCGGGCCCTACCTCGAGCACCTGCTGGGCGCCTGCGACGGTGCCGACTATCCGGCCCGCCGCTGGGACCTGGGCAGCGACGAGCCGACCGCGCTGCTCGGTTGGATCGCCCGATCAGAGGTGGCGGCGGCCAGCCTGGAGGCCTACCTCGACGCCATCGTGGTGGCGCGCTTCGGCGAGCTGGCCACCGGGCTCGACGGCACGCTCCTGCACCACCTCGGCGCCGTCGCCGGCGCGGTGGACGCCATGGTGGCCGACGGCGACGTGCTCCGAGCGGCACAGCGCAACGCCATCTGGCAGCACACGATCGAGGGCATCAGCAACGTGTCCGGCGCGATCGCCACCGCCGGGTTCGCCAGTGCCGGCATCGCGCTGTCCCGCCTCATCAGCGACGCCGTCGACGTGGGGTTGACGTGGGTGCTCACCTCCGTGGACGGTGACCTCGACGTGCCCGCCATCATCGCCGCCGAGGGCGACCGCATCGAGGAGCGGCGCGGTCGCCGCGAGGCGGCCTACCTCGCCGCCGTCTTCGGGGCCGCCCGCTCGGCCGGCACCATGCCGCCGTCGGCGGCGCCGCCGGCGTACGACCCCGACGAGCCGTACCTCGTCACCCGCAACCGCTGGCTGGCCGCCGCCGGCCCGGCCGATCGTGCCGCCCGGCAGCAGCTGTGGGACGCCGCCGAGGCGTTCGACGCCGGATTGTCGGGTTCCCTGAACCGCTACCCGCCGCCCGACGCCTGCTGAGCGACGCGAAGGGCGAACTCATGCGCGATCTGCCACGCATATCGGGCTGAGGCGCGTCAGTACCCCTCACACCTTCTTGGTGACGCCGGCGCCGTCGAAGGTGGCCATCTCGCCGAGGACGCGGGCGGCGGCGACGAGCAGCGGCACGGCGAGGCAGGCGCCGGTGCCCTCGCCGAGGCGCAGGCCGAGGTCGAGCAGCGGCTCGAGCCCGAGGTGGTCGAGCGCCGCCGACGCGCCGGGCTCGGTGGAGCGGTGGCCGGCCACGCAGTAGCCGACGACGTCGGGGGCGAGGGCGGCGGCCACGCACGCGCCGGCGAGGGCGATGACGCCGTCCACGACGACGGGCGTGCGGCTGGCCGCACCGCCCACGACGAAGCCGGCGAGGGCGGCGATCTCCAGGCCGCCCACCTCCGCCAGCAGGTCGACCGGGTCGGCGCCGGGCTGCACCCGACCGCGGCCGGCCTCGACGGCGGCGATCTTGCGGGCGAGGGCCTCGTCGTCGATGCCCGTGCCCCGGCCCGTGACCGCTGCCGCCGGCAGGCCGGTGAGGGCGGCGACGATGGCGGCCGCCGGTGTGGTGTTGCCGATCCCCATGTCACCGGTGACGAGGCAGCGGGCCCCTCCGCCGACGAGGTCGGCGGCCACGGCGGCGCCGACGTCGAGGGCGGCGAGGGCCTCGTCGCGCGTCATCGCCGGTTCGGTGGCGAGGTCGGCGGTCCCGCGGCGGACCTTGGCCTGGCGGAGCCCGGGTGACGGCGCGAGGTCGGCGTCGACCCCGACGTCGACGACCGTGACGGTGGCGCCGGCCAGATCGGCGAGCACGTTGATGGCGGCACCGCCGGCCAGGAAGTTGGCCACCATCTGCGCCGTGACCTCCTTGGGCCACGGGGTGACACCCTGCGCCAGCACACCGTGGTCCCCGGCGAAGACGGCGACGGCGGCGGGCGCCGGCACGGGAGGCGGGACGGCGCCGGCGATGGCGGCCAACTGCGCCCCGAGCGGCTCGAGGCGCCCGAGCGCGCCGGCGGGCTTGGTGAGCCGCGCGTGGTGCTCCATGGCAGCGGCGGCCGCCGCCTCGTCGGGCGGCGCCAGCCGGGCGAGGGCGGTGTCGAGGGGTCGGGTCAAAGCGGGCTCCTCAAGGTGTCAGCGGTGAAAGCGGCGAGCGGGACATGGCGAGCGCCGAGGGCAGTGGCCAGCGTGGCCGCCAGCCCGAGGCGGGATCCACCCGGCACCGCGGTCTCGGCGTCGACGACGACGGCGGCCACCCCGCGGCGCCGCACCCGCTCGGCGGCGGCCAGTGCCGCCTCGACCGGGTCGATGCCCGGGGGCCCGGCGGTGGCCCGCCCGTCGGTGACCACGACGAGCAGCGGGCGGTGGGTGGCGGCCGACCCGGCCGTGGTGGCCACCCGCAGCGCGGCGTCGATGCCAGCCGCCAGTGGTGTGCGCCCGCCCGTCGGGAGGTCGCTCAGCCGAGCCCGGGCCACCTCGACGGCGCCCGTCGGTCGCAGCACGACGTCGGCCCCGTCGCCGCGGAAGCACACCACCGCGACCCGGTCGCGCCGCTGGTAGGCGTCGAGCAGCAGGCCCAGCACCGCCGCCTTCGCCGCCTCCATGCGCCGCTCGGCCCCCATCGAACCCGAGGCGTCCAGGGCCAGCACCACGAGGTTGCCGGCCTTCTGCTGGCGCACCGCGCCCCGCAGGTCGGCGTCGGCGTCGGCGTCGCCCGTGGCCGCCCGCCGCTCGCCCGTGGCCCGAGCGGTGGCGGCCACCGCCACCGGATCGCCGGGCTGGTGCGGTCGGGTGACCACGAGGCGGCCGCGGGCGCCGGCGGCCGGCGAGCGGCGACCACCGGCCGCCTGCTGGGCGGCAGCCGACAGCGGGGGCGGGGTCACCGCCGCGCCCGGCGCGGCCTGGCGCTCGGGAGCCTCGGCCGGCTCGTCCTCGGCGGCGAGGGTCTCGTCCAGCGCCTCGCGCAACTGCTCGTCGGCTCCACCGGGCTGGTCGAACGGGGTGCGCCGCTGGCGGTGGGCGAGGGCGAGGGCGGCAACGGCCCGCACGTCCTCGTCGCCCGCCTCGAGCCGCCCGGCGAGACCGGCACGCGCCGCGGCGGCGCGGGCGATGACCAGGTCGGCCCGCAACCCGTCGACCGCCATCGCCGCGCACAGCGCGCTGATCCGGCGCAACAGCGCGGGCGGCACGACGGCCGGGCGGGCGGCGGCGATCTCCGCCCGCAGGCGGGCTTCCGCTTCGCGATGGGCAGCGCCGAAGCCGGCCGGATCGGCGTCGAAAGCGAGGCGCCGTTCCACCGCCAGGGCCCGCTCGTCAGGGTCGCGCGACGAGGCGACGTCGACGGCGAGCCCGAAGCGGTCGAGGAGCTGCGGCCGCAGCTCGCCCTCTTCGGGGTTCATCGACCCGATGAGCACGAACCGGGCGGGATGCTCGTGGCTGATGCCCTCCCGCTCCACCCGGTTGACGCCGGAGGTGGCCACGTCGAGCAGCACGTCCACCAGGTGATCGGCGAGGAGGTTGACCTCGTCGACGTAGAGCACACCCCCGTGGGCGGCGGCCAGCACCCCGGGCTCGAAGCGCCGCTCGCCCCCGCCCCGCAGTGCGGCGGCCAGGTCCAGCGTGCCGACCACCCGATCCTCGGTGGCACCGAGGGGAAGTTCGGCGAACGGCGCCTCGCCGGGCAGGAGGCCGGCCAGGCCCCGGGCCAGCGTGGTCTTGGCCGCGCCCTTCTGCCCCCGCAGCAGCACGCCGCCCAGCTCGGGCGTCACCGCGACGAGGACGAGGGCCAGCTTGGCGTCGTCGTGGCCGACGACGGCGGTGAACGGGAACCGCGCCCGGCTCAGCCCCACGGCGGGGCCTCGTGCAGACCGTCGGGCCAGTGCCGCCCCAGGAGCCAGGCGAGGCGCTCGGCCGGCATCAGGGCCAGCGCCGCCTGCGGCATCTCGCCTTCCTTGGCGACGTAGCCCGCCGTGGCCCGCCGGAGATCCTCGTCCACGTAGGCGGCCGGCCACCGGGCCCACGTGAAGCCGATGCCGAGATCGTTGTGGTGCACCTCGGTCTCCCGCCACCGCCGGAAGACCAGCTCGTCGAGCCCGACGTCGCCGACCGCCGCCGTCTGGCCCCGGCCGTGCTCCCAGACCTCGTCGCTCGTCGTGTCCCACGCCGCCTCCAGGCCGCCGATGGCGGCGGCGAGGTCGGCCACCAGCACGGCCGCCGGGCGATCGGCGCCGGCGTCGATGTCGCCCGCCCGCTGCTCGGGCCCGCCCGGGTACTGGACCCCGATCTCACCCCGTTGGGCGGCCAGGAACATGCCGATGTGGCTGTCGGCGTTGCGAGCGAGGTGGGTGAGCACATGACCCCGGCTCCAGTGCGGCAGCAGCGACGCGCCGCGGGCGGCGGCGTCGTCGAACCCGTCGAGATCAGCCAGGAGATCGGCGTGCGCCACCTTCACCGCGTCGATCCAGTCGCCAGGCTTCACGGTCGGCCCTCCTCGATCAGCCGTTCGAGCGCCGGGCCGTCGAGATGCGCCTCGATGGCGTCGGCCAGCGCGTCGAAGCGGGCGGTGCGGGCGGCGGCGAAGGAGACGCCAGCGGGCACGAAGTGCTTGCCACGGTGCCCGGCCACCGCGGTGAGCAGGGCGGTGCGCTCGGCGTCGTCTTCCAGCAGGCCGTGCACCGATGTGCCCCGCACCCTCCCGTCGGGCGACGTGTCGGCGTCACCTACGACTCGGCCATGGTGGATCTCGTAGCCGGTGGCGCCCACGCGCCGCACCACCTTGCCGGCACCGAACACCGTGCGCACGGGCAGCCAGCCGAGGCCCTCCACGACCCCGGCGCCGGACTCGACCGGATCGTCGATCTTGTCGCCCAGCATCTGGTAGCCGCCGCAGATCCCGAGCACGTCGGCGCCGCTCGTCTCGATCGCGGCCGGCCAGCCGCCGGCTCGCAGCCACGCGAGGTCGGCCACCGTGGCCTTGGTGCCCGGCAGGACGACCAGGTCGGGCCGGCCCAGTTCGCCCACGTTGCGCACGAGGCGCACCGTGACCCCGGGCTCCAGGCCGAGGGGGTCGAGGTCGGTGACGTTCGAGATGTACGGCAGGCGGACCACGGCGACATCCAGCGAGTCGGCGCGCGCCGGCCCCGACGCCGGACGGGGACCGTCGAGGGCGAGCGAGTCCTCGGCGTCGAAGGCGACGAGGTCGGGCGCCAGCATCGGCAGGACACCGAGGGTGGGCACGCCGCAGCGGCGCTCGATGTCGGCCGTGGCGTCGAACAGCAGTGCCGGGTCGCCGCGGAACTTGTTGATCACGAAACCACCGACCAGCCGGCGGTAGGCATCGGGCAGCAGGGCGACGGTGCCGTACAGCGCGGCGAACACGCCACCCCGATCGATGTCGCCGACCACCACCGCCCGCAGGCCCGCCTCGGCGGCGATGCGGAGGTTGGCCAGGTCGTGGTCGAGGAGGTTGATCTCGGCAGGCGAGCCGGCGCCCTCGCACAGGACCACGTCGAAGCGGTTGCGGAGCTCGGCAAGGGCATCGAGCACCATCGGCAAGAGGCTGGGCTTGGCCGCGTGGTACTCGGCCGCCGTCATCACCCCGATGGGCCGGCCCTGCACGATCACCTGGCTGCTGCGCTCCCCCGTGGGCTTGAGGAGGATCGGGTTCATGGCGACGTCGGGTTCGAGCCCGGCGGCCAGCGCCTGCACGCCCTGGGCCCGCCCGATCTCGAGGCCGTCGGGCGTGACGTAGGAGTTCAGCGCCATGTTCTGCGCTTTGAACGGGGCGACCCGCACGCCGCGCCGAGCGAGGGCACGACACAGCCCGGTGACCAGCGTGGACTTGCCGGCGTCGCTGGCGGTGCCACAGACCATGAGGCCGCCGACCAGCTTCGGTTCTGCCACCGGTCCTCCCGTCCATCGGCCTCGTACCATCCAACCATGGCACGAGCAGCGTCGATCCTCCTGGTGAACACCGGCGCCGGCAAGGGCAAGAGCTCGGCCGCGTTCGGCGTCATGGGCCGAGGCTGGGCCCGGGGCTGGCGCGTGGGGGTCGTGCAGTTCATCAAGAGCGGCAAGTGGCAGACGGGTGAGCGCAAGCTGGCCGACCACCTCGGCATCGAGTGGCACACGCTGGGCGACGGCTTCACGTGGGAGTCCACCGACATGGACGAGACGATCGCCAAGGGCCGCCACGCGTGGGAGGTGGCCCGGGAGAAGCTGGCGTCGGGCGACTACGACCTGTTGATCCTGGACGAGCTGACCTACGCGGTGAAGTACGGCTGGGTCGGCGTCGACGAGGTGGTGGCGGGCCTGCGCGACCGCGCCGAGCGCACCAACGTGGTCGTGACGGGCCGGGACGCCCCGCCCGAGGTGATCGCCCTGGCCGACACCGTCACCGAGATGGTGAAGGTCAAGCACGCCTACGACCAAGGCATCAAGGCCAAGAAGGGCATCGAGTATTAGCGCTTGTGTGACCGAATTCGCGACATCTTCGCGAATTCGGTCACACAGGCTTGTCGGGCGGTGCCTCTGAGGGGGCGGCGGCGGGTGCCGTCTCGCCGAGGGCTTCGTGCACCTTGGTCATGAGATCGTCCGGCAGGTTGCCGTAGAGCAGGCGGGCGCCGTGGAAGCGCTCGAGCTCGGCGAGGAGCGCGCTGCGATCGAAGTCGGTCACGAGGATGGCGAGCACCGTGTGGCCGGGCTCCACCGCGTCCTTGAGCCACGCCACCCACTCGTCGGGGATGCCGAGGTCGACGATCTTGGCGGTCAGCGCGCCGGCGCCGGCGCCGATGGCACCGCCGACGACGAGACCGATCGGGCCACCCAACAGCGCGCCGATGAAGGCCGTCCAGAGCCCGGTCGACGCCGCCGTCGTGCCCGTCTGCAGGTCGCGCGTCTCGCGCACGTGGGCCTTGCCTTCGGCGTCCTTGCTCACGAACACGGCGTCCTTGGCCACGAGCTGGTGCTGCGAGACGAGGCGTGCCGCGGCGGTGAGGAACTCGTTGGCCCGGTACTGGTCGGGGAACGAGATGGCGACCAAGAGGTCCTGAGCTGCGTCGTCGGCCATGGAAGCCCAAGGTATCCCCGCTGGCGTCATGGGCGGCCACCAGGGCAGTCGTATCGGCCATGGGTGAACTGACGGTCCCAAGCCGGACGCCAAGCCTTCGGCAAGTCCAGTGCAAGCGGCCCGCTGCAGGCTCCTGGCAATGACCTGAACGACCAACGCGACCGACCCTGTCGCGTCACAACAAGGAGTGGACCGATGAAACCGACAGCGTTGGTAGCAGCCGCAGCGGCCGTCGCCGTGCTCGCCACGGCCTGCAGCGGAGGGGGAGACAAGACCGTCGCCACCACCCAGGCGCCCACCACGATCGCCGCCGCCACCACGACGGCGCCCACGAGCAACGTCACCACCACGACGGCGGCGCCGAAGCCGACGACCGTCACCATCCACCCGCTCTTCGTCCGCACGGGCGGGGGCACCGCCTCCGGCGGCGTGGGCCAGGAGGTCCTCACCATGGCGCCCGTCGACGACGGCAGCCTGCGCGTCGACTTCTCCGAGGACGAGGTCGCCGGCCTCGGTGACCAGAGCCGGGCCGCTTCGTGGAGCGCCGTCACGGTGGCCACGCTGCTCACCGGTGCCCCGCTCGAGGGCCGCTACAGCTTCGAGATCACCGGCCAGATCGACGGTCCGTCGGCCGGCGCCCTGAAGACCGTCGGCGTGCTCTCGCTGATGCGCGGCGACACCCTCACCGACGACATGACCATGACCGGCACGATCAACCCCGACGGCACCGTCGGTCCGGTCGGCGGCATCCCCCAGAAGATCCAGGGCGCCGCCGAAGAGGGCTTCACGACCGTGCTCATCCCGGCCGGCCAGCGCAACTCGCAGTCCGAGGCCGACGGCAGCCTGGTCGACGTGGTCGACGAGGGCAAGCGCCTCGGCGTCGAGGTCCGTGAGGTGCGCGACGTGTACGAGGCGTACCAGGCCTTCACCGGCGAGTCGCTCCCCCGCCTCCCCGATGCCAACAGCGTGAGCCTCGACGAGAAGGCCTACGCCCGCCTGAAGGCCAAGGCCGATGCCGCCCTCGCCCGCTTCAGTGAGGCGTCCGGCCGCTTCGGTGGCCTCGACCCCACGATCCAGGAGCTGCTCAACCAGACCGGGCTGCCCGACGAGGCCGTGGCCGCCGCCCAGCGGGCCCAGAACCTCGAGGTGCAGGGGCTGCAGGCCGGCGCCTTCCAGTCGGCGTCCCAGGCGGCCGTGCTGGCCAACGCCACGGTGGCCACCGCCGATGCCGTCCAGGTGCTGCTGACGCAGGGCCCCGACGCCTTCTTCTCGCAGGTGTCGTCGTCGAAGGCCGTCGAGGGCGAGGTCATGGCCCTGCTCGACCAGCTGAAGACCGACGAGCCGGCGACGGTCAGCGACGCCTCGGCGCTGATGCTGGCCTACGCCAACGCCTTCGACGCCCTGTCGTCGTCGCAGTTCGCCTCCAACCAGATCGCGAACCTGCAGAACGCCGTCTACAACGGCCAGATCACGACCGACGACGCCATCCCGCAACTCCTCGTCCCGCTCGTCTACTACGAGCTGTCCGGTGGCGTGGTCGACCTGGCCAAGGACGTCTACGACGTCGGTCGCGGCCTCGGTGGCCCGGCGCTCAGCGACGACGTGGACCTGGCGGCCGTGGCCGACTTCTTCCGCAAGGGCTCCGATGCCAACTTCGCCGCCTTCCAGAGCAACGTGGTGAAGGAGATCGGCAACCAGTACGGCATGTCGGAAGGCGACACCATGTCCCGCTTCGCCGACCTGGACATCGACGTCGCCCTGTCGGTGAACCAGCGCAACGTGCTGGACAGCCTGAAGGCCTACATCGGTGCGGGTGAGCCCAACGCCGAGTTCGCCCAGCTGGGCTACGCCATCTCCAACTACACCCGCAACGCCCTGCTGGTGGAGAAGTACTACGCCAACGGGCGGCTGGACGAGAACTTCCAGCTGGCCGGCGTCCGCTCGGAGGTCGCCCTGTCGGCCGGTCTCGACCTCGGCAAGCGCCAGCTGGCGGCCAGCGTCGGCGACCTGCGGGACCAGGGCATCGAGCCCGCCCTCCAGGTGGCGTCCTACGAGCTGGCCAACACCGAGCGGGAGCTCGGCCTGGACGACAAGTTCAACGCCCTGTCGAGCTACTGGGGCGGGTTCCTGTCAGCCCGGGTGCTGGCCTACATCGGCGGCTTCCCCACCGACGGCCTGAGCAACGTGTGACCGCCAGCTAACCCCTTTCCCCCGACCCCCCACCCCCAACCCCCACCCTGACGGGCGGGTGCCGCAACGGAGCGGCACCCGCCCGTTTCGCGTCCCGATAGCGTGACCGCCCGTGGCCGAATTCGAGCGCGCCGACGCCCTGGTGCTGTTCGGCGCCACCGGTGACCTGGCCAAGCGCAAGCTGTTCCCCTCGCTGTACCACCTCGAGCGGCACCAGCAGCTCGACGTCCCCGTGATCGGCGTCGGGCGCTCCACGTGGGACGACCAGACCTTCCGGGACCACGCCCGGGAGGCCGTCGAGAAGTTCGTCACCGACGTCGACACGACCGTCCTCGCCCGCCTCCTCGCCCGCCTGCGCCTCGTCGGCGGCGACTACGCCAGCCTCGAGACGTTCTCCAAGCTGGCCCGCACGCTGGCCGAGGGCAACAGCGACAACGCCGTCTTCTACCTCGCCATCCCGCCCACGGCGTTCCCGACGATCACGCAGTCGCTGGCGGCGGTCGGCCTCAACCGGCGCGGCCGGGTCGTGGTGGAGAAGCCCTTCGGGCGGGACCTGCCGTCGGCCCAGGAGCTGAACGCCGTCCTCCACGAGGCCTTCCCGGAGGAGCGCATCTACCGGATCGACCACTACCTCGGGAAGGAGAGCGTGGAGGACCTCCTGGTCTTCCGGTTCTCGAACTCGTTGCTCGAGCCCATCTGGAACCGCAACCACGTCTCGAGCGTGCAGGTCACGATGGCCGAGCGCATGGGTGTGGAGGGCCGCGGTGCCTTCTACGACAGCGTCGGCGCCATCCGCGACGTGATCCAGAACCACGTCCTGCAGGTGGTGACGCTACTGGCCATGGAGCCACCGGTCGGGCCGGCGGCGCGGCACCTCTCCGACGAGAAGGCCAAGGTGCTGATGGCGACGCGGTCCATCGACCCCGCCTATGTGGTGAAGGGTCAGTACCGGGGCTACTGCGAAGAGCCCGGCGTGGGCCGCCACTCCACGACGGAGACGTTCGCTGCCCTGCGGCTGCAGATCGACTCGTGGCGGTGGGCCGGCGTGCCGTGGTACGTCCGGGCCGGCAAGGGCCTGGCCGCCAACGCCACCGAGGCCGTCGTCGAGCTGAAAGAGCCGCCGAAGATGCTCTTCGACGAGCTGCCCGGGCCGCCGCCGGAGCGCAACCTCATCCGGTTCCGGCTCGGCTCGAACGACGGCGTCACCCTCACCGTGCAGGCCAAGACGCCGGGCGACCAGATCGACAGCCAGCCCGTCGACCTCTCGGTGGACTTCGCCGCCGCCCTGGGCGAGCGCAAGGACGCCTACGAGCGGTTGCTGGGCGACGCCATCGCCGGCAACCCCCGCCGCTTCGCCCGCCAGGACATCGTGGAGGAAGCCTGGCGCATCGTGGAACAGGTGATCGACCAGCCCGGCGCGGTGCACACCTACGAGCGGGGCTCGTGGGGGCCGCCCCAGGCCAACGCCCTGCTCCAACAGGGCACCTACTGGCACGATCCGAGCACGCGGTGAACGGCGATCACCAACCCCGCCTCGTGATCGTGCGCCACGGCGAGACCGAGTGGTCGAAGGCGTGGAAGCACACCGGGCGCACGGACCTGCCGCTCACCGAGGCCGGGCGGGCCGCCGCCGCCAGCCTGCGACCGGTGCTGGCTGACCGGCCGTTCGCCCTCGTGATGGCCAGCCCGCTGCAACGGGCACGGGAGACGGCGGCGCTGGCCGGCTTCCCGGACGCCGAGCCCTGCGCCGA
This sequence comes from uncultured Acidimicrobiales bacterium, assembly GCA_963728985.1. Classification (GTDB taxonomy): domain Bacteria; phylum Actinomycetota; class Acidimicrobiia; order Acidimicrobiales; family Ilumatobacteraceae; genus DASXAI01. Next base: position 582,546 of record CAVSME010000001.1, read on the forward strand.
CCTCCTCGAATGGGACTACGGCGAGGACGAGGGCCGTACGTCGGTCGAGATCCGCGAGGAGCGCCCCGGATGGTCGATCTGGTCCGACGGCCCGAAGGACGGCGAGTCGATCACGCAGGTGGCGGTGCGGACCGAGCGGGTGATCGACCGCGCCCTCGGCGTCGACGGCGACGTGCTGGCCTTCGCCCATGGCCACGTGCTGCGCATCCTGACCGCCCGGTGGGTGGCGATGCACCCGGAGGCGGGCAAGCGCTTCCTGCTGGGCACCGCCGCACCGTCCACGCTCGGCTGGGAGCACGACTACCGGGTCATCGAGACGTGGAGCTGCCGTGCGAGTTGAGGTGGTGCCCGGCGGCGCCGGGCCGCTGGCCGAGCGGGCCGCCGTGTGGGTGGCCGACCAGCTGTGGACGGCCATCGCCGAACGGGACGTGGCCCACCTGGCGGTGAGCGGCGGCACCACCCCGAAGGCGATGTTCGCGGCGCTGGCCGCACTCCCCCTCCCGTGGGAGCGGGTGCACGTCTGGCAGGTGGACGAGCGGGTGGCGCCCGATGGCGATCCCGCTCGCAACCTGAACGATCTGCAGGCCGCACTGCTGTCCAAGGTGCCGGCCACGCCGCACCTCCTGGCCGTGACCGATCCCGACCTGGGTGCGGCGGCGGCGGCCTACGCCGCCGACCTCCACACCGCCTGCGACGGCGTCCTCGACGTGGTGCACCTCGGCCTGGGCGACGACGGCCACACGGCCTCGTGGCCGCCCGGGGACCCGGTGGTGAACGTCACCGACGCCGATGCCGCCCGGGCCGGGCCCTACCAGGACCACGTGCGCCTCACCCTCACCGTGCCCGCCGTCAACCGGGCCCGGCACATCATGTTCCTGGTGGCGGGACCGGCCAAGGCCGATCCCCTGGCCAAGCTGGTGAGCGGTGACCCCTCCATCCCCGCCGCCCACGTCCGGCGCGACGACGTCATCGTGTTCGCCGACGACGCCGCCGCGGGGACCTGACCGCCAACTCGTGCGCGTTGTGCGCGCTCACGGTTGATAACTCGCGTCAGTACGTCGAGATCACCAGGGCGTGGGCGCCGCCGGCCACGTGGATGTCGTAGGCGGCGGTGGCATCAGCGGCGCCGCTGCGCAGCTCGACCGGCCCGCCGACGGCGCCGAAGCGCTGATCGTCGAGGGCGATGCGAGCGGCACCGCCACCGACGGACAGCCGCACGGGTACGTCGCGCGGCCGCAGCACGCTCATCTGGCTGATCCCGCCGCCGATGCGGATGGGCACCCGCGTCGTCGGGGCGGGCAGGGACAGGTCCACGTGGCTGGCGCCGCCGGCGACGGCGATCTCGGTGATGTCGGCGCCGGCCAGCTCGGCGCGGAGGCGGGCGGCGCCGCCGCGCAGCTCGAGGGCCCACGAGACGCTGGCGTTCAGCGCGATGCGCCCCCGGTTGTGGCGGGTCCGAGCGTGGCGGATGCGCACGGTCGCGCCGATCACCTCCACGCGAGGCACGGCCCCCTCGAACCGGGCGAGGAAGAGCTCGGTCAGGTCGGGGTCGACCACGATCAGATCGTTGGCCGTGCCCCGCTCGAACACGAGGCGGGCGCTGCGGGCACCGGCCGGCAGCGGCGCGGCGTACTCGCCGCGAGGGCGGATCACGTCGGTCCCGCTCATGCTGCTGCCCTCCGGAACCGGCGCGTGGCGGCGGCGACGGCGGCCACGGCGCAGGCGGCCATGATCACGAGCCCCCACAGCACGTCGCTGTTGGCCACCTGACCGTTGAACAGCGAGCGGGTGGCATCGACGGCGTAGCTCAGCGGGTTGCCGTCACCGATGGCCTGGAGCCAGCCGGGCGCCAGCGACATCGGCAGCAGGATGCCCGACAGCAGCATCAGCGGGATGCTCACGGCGTTCAGCAGCGGTGCCAGCGCGTCCTCGGTCCTCAGCATCAGCGCCAGGCTGTAGGAGACGGCCGAGAAGGCGACGCCCACGAGGACGAGGAGCCCGAAGGCCACGGCGATGCCGGCCACGTTGAGGTGGAGGCCGAGCGGCCACGCCAGCAGCACCAGCATGGTGGCCTGCACAAGGAGCGACGCGACGTCGCGCCCCGCTCGGCCGAGCAGCAGCGCCGTGCGGCTGATGGGGGTGACCTGCAGCCGCTCGATGACGCCGGCTCGCATCTCGGCGATCAGGCTGAAGCCGACGAAGGCACAGCCGAACATGGCCAGCTGGATGAGGAGGCCGGGCACGAACACGTTGAACGCGCCACCGCCGGGGAAGCCCTGCACGTCGACGACCCGCTTCAACAGGGGCCCGAACAGGACGAGGAAGTAGATCGGCTGGGCCAGCGACACGAACAACCACACCGGGTTGTGCACCGTCTGGCTCACGGCCCGTGTGAACACGAGCCAGGAGTCCTTGAGGAGCTTCATCGGAGGTCCTTTCACGCCGCGTCGCGAAGCGAGCGGCCGGTCTGCTGCAGGAACACGTCGTCGAGGCTGGGGCGAGCCAGCGACAGGGTGGCGGGCGGGGTGCCGGCGCCGTCGAGGAGCCGGAGGATGGCGGGCGTGGCCGTCTCGCCGCGGTCGACGTAGAGGCGGATCACACCGTCCTCCTTGGCCGCCGAGCGCACGTAGGGCTCGCCCTCGAGCAGGGCCAGGGCCGCGGCGGTGTCGCCGTCCACGCCGATGGTCACCACATCGCCGGCGATCTGCTGCTTGAGCGCGTCAGGTGTGCCCTCGACGACGACGCGCCCGTGGTCGACGATCGTGAGGCGATCGCACAGGGCGTCGGCCTCGTCGAGGTAGTGGGTGGTGAGCAGCACCGTGGTCCCGAGGTCCCGGAGCTCGCGGATCTCGTCCCACAGGTGGGCCCGGCTCTGCGGGTCGAGCCCGGTGGTGGGTTCGTCGAGGAAGACGAGCGCGGGGCGGTGCACGAGGCCCACGGCGAGGTCGAGCCGGCGGCGCTGGCCGCCCGACCACGTACCCGTCGGCCGGTCGGCCGGGCCGGTGAGGTCGAAACGCTCGATCAGTTCCGCCGCCCGTGCGGCGGCATCGGCCTTGGTCATGCCGTAGGCCCGGCCCTGGAAGACGATCTCGGCCCGCCCGGTCACCATCGGGTCGCTGCCGCCGCCCTGGGCGACGTAGCCGACGCGCCGGCGCACTGCGGCCGGCTCCCGGGCGAGGTCGTGGCCGGCCACCGTGGCCGTGCCGCCGGTGGGGCTCAGCAGCGTCACCAGCATGCGCATCGTGGTGGTCTTGCCGGCGCCGTTCGGGCCGAGCAGGCCGACGATCTCGCCGGCCTCGACGTGCAGGTCGACGCCGGCCACGGCTTCGACCTCGCCATGCTTCGTGCGGAAGGTGCGGCGCAGGCCGCTCGTGTCGATCATGATGTCCTCCATCGCGCCGTTGTGAGAAGTCAACTCACAAAGTATCTTGGTTTCTAAGATGTTTTGACCGTAAGAGGATTCGAGGAAGATGTCAAGCGATCAATCCGACCGAGGGCCGCTGCGAGAGGCGCTGCACCGGGCATCACGCCAGCTCACGAACCAGAACGGCCTCTACACCGACGCCGTCGCCGCCCGTCTCGGCCTCAACCGCACCGACCTCGACTGCCTGAGCATCCTTCACCTGACCGGGTCGGCCACCGCCGGCGAGCTGGCCGAGGTCACCGGTCTCACGACCGGCGCCATCACGGGCGTGATCGACCGTCTGGTGCAGATCGGGTACGTGCAGCGGGAGGCCGATCCCGCCGACCGCCGCCGGGTGATCGTGCGGGCCGTGCCCGCATCGGGCCGGCCCGTGGGCGAGCTGTTCGCGCCAATGCACCAGGCCATCGAGCGCCTCTACGACCGCTACAGCGACGAGGAGCTCGCCGTCCTCCTCGACCTCAACGAGCGCCTGCTGCCCGTCATGCAGGAGGAGACCGCCCGCCTGCGCCGGCCCGAGACCGACGCCGCGGCGCCACCCGCCACCGTGCACTCGTCACCGCTCGGCGACCTGGCCGGCGCCCGCCTCGAGTTCCCCCGCGGTGCCGTCCAGGTCAACGTGCGCGCCGGCGAGGCGATGGAGGCCCTCTATCGCGCCCACGTCGATCGCAACGGGCCGACCGTCGGCGCGCAGGACGGCACCGTCACCGTGAGCTACAAGCGCACGGGTTTCCGATGGGGCCGTACCGGCCAGACCGAGATCGAGCTGAACCCGTCGATCCCGTGGAGCGTGGCCGTGCGCGGCGGCGCGTCTCGCCTGCGCGCCGACCTGCGCGGCGTCCCGCTGCGCGAGCTGGAGCTGACGGGTGGCCTGAGCCACGCCGAGGTGACGCTGCCCACGCCGGCCGCGACGGTGGAGATCAGCCTCACCGGCGGCGTGCACGACCTCACCATCCACCGACCGGCCGGCGTCGCGTTGCGGGTGCGCATCCGCGGCGGCGTGAGCAACCTCCGCCTCGACACGCAGCGGCTCGGTTCGGTCGGCGGCACCATGAGCTGGCAGACGCCGGACTACGACACGGCCACCAGCCGCTACGACTTCCGCCTGACCGGCGGCGCCAGCACCATCACGCTGTCTTCGTCGCCGGCCTCCGCTGACGCTTCGGGCGGCTCCTGACTCGCTGCGCTTCGAACAGTCCCGCGAGCAGCTGCGCCGCCGCCGCACTGCGGCGGCATACGAGTCACGGCGCAAACCAGGATCCGAGATGGTGCGTAACGGCTGAACCACCGGTTCCCACCGATGGACACTCAGCACCTCAGAGGGAGGTCCGTCCATGACGACCATCGAGGCCCGTCCCGACCTGCTCACCGACGACATGCTCAAGCGCTTCGACGAGCGCTGCCCCGCGTACGACCGTGACAACCGCTTCTTCCAGGAGGACTGGGACGAGCTGCGCGCCGCCGGCTACCTGAACACCGCCCTGCCCAGCGAGTACGGCGGGTTGGGCATGAGCCTGAGCGAGGTGAACCGGCTGCAGCGCCGGCTCGCCTACCACGCACCGGCCACCGCCGTCGCCGTCAACATGCACCTCTACTGGGTCGGCACCGCCGCCACCGTCCACGCCGCCGGCGATCCGTCGTGCGATTGGATGTTGGAGCGGGCCTCCGAGGGCCACGTCTTCGCGGCCGGGCACGGCGAGGCCGGCAACGACCTCCCCCTCCTGCTGTCGACCACGAAGGCCGAGCGCGTCGACGGTGGGTGGGAGATCACCGGCCACAAGATCTTCGGTTCGCTGTCGCCCGTGTGGACCTACCTGGGCCTGCACGCCATGGACACCAGCAACCCCGAGGCGCCGCAGATCGTGCACGCGTTCCTCGATCGTGACGCGTCGCGCTACCGCATCGAGGAGACGTGGGACACGCTCGGTATGCGGGCCACGATGTCGAACGACACGATCCTCGATCGTACGTTCATCCCCGATTCACAGGTGGCCCTGGTGTGCCCGGCCGGCTTCGCCGGCGCCGGCCTCTTCCAGCTCGGCATCTTCGCGTGGGGGTTGCTCGGCTTCGCCGGCATCTACAGCGCCATCGCCCACCGCACGTACGACGACGTCGTGCACCGCATGCACGAGCGCACGTCGATCGCGCTGACGCGTCCGATGGCGTACCACCCCGGCGTGCAGCACTACGTGGCCGAGATGCGCATCAACCTCGAGAGCATCGACGCCCACCTGGACCGCCTCTGCGACGACTGGAGCAACGGCGTCGACCACGGCATGGAGTGGCCGCTGAAGATCGTGGCCGGCAAGTACGACATCGTGAACCGAGCGTGGTCGGTGGTGGACACCGCCTTCGATCTCACCGGTGGTTCGGGCATCTTCAAGCGGAGCCGCTTCGAGCAGCTCTTCCGCGACGCCCGTCTCGGTCGCGTGCATCCGGCCAACGCGCTGCTCACCCACGAGCTCGTCGGGAAGATGAGCCTCGGGATCAACCCGGACGAGGCACCGCGCTGGGGCTGAGCCGCAGCGCGGCGCGCAGCCCGACCACCACGGCGGCGATGCCGGCGCCGCACCCGGCGGCCACGGCCAGGCGGTCGAGCCACTCGGGCAGCGCCGTCACGAGCACGGCGTGGTCGAGCACGCTCAGCCGGCGACCGGCCCACAGCAACAGGGCCACGCCGGCACCGGCCAGCCACGCACCCTGGTCCGTCGCCACCGCCACGATGGCGGCGGCGACGGCCAGGCCGAGGAGGATCACACCGGTCCAGTCGCCGACGCCGCTGGCCGGCAGGCGGGCGATGGCGACGGCGATGGGGAGGCCCAGACCGGCGGCGACCACGACGGCGGCCGCCGTGACCCGCCGATGGCCCCACCACCCTGCGACGCCGGCGCCGGCGGCGACGGCCAGCGCGATCACCCACCACGGGAGCGCGCCGGGGGCCGACTCGGCGGCGTACCAGCCCTCCACCGTCGCGGGCGCGCCGTCCACGAGCAGAGGCACGGTCCACGGCTGGCGCTCGGGCGGCACTCCCGACGCCATCCAGTGCACCCGGTGGTCGTGCCACGCGTACGTGCCGCCGCCGGCCACGCGGTGCCAGTCCGGGGGCGCATCGTCGTTGGCCGCCGCCGGGATGTCGACCGTCCCGGTCAGCGTCCGGTTCAGATACGTCGCCGTGGAGTTCCGGTTCTCCTCGACGGTGCCGTCGGCATCGATCCGGAGGTAGGGCTCGTTCTTGTAGCCCATCACCGTCACCGTCGTCCCCGGCCGCACCCGAAGGCGCAAGAAGGCGTTGGCGCCGACCAGCTCGACGGTGACAGCGGCGGTGGCCGGCGTGATGGCGGTGATGTGCGAGCCCACGTTGGTCGGCCGGGCGGGATCGGCGGCCGCCGGCCCCGCCGACAGCAGCACGACGCCCACGCCGATCACGATGGCTAGGAGGGCACGCCGCACCCGATCAGTGTCGCCGGTGGGCTAGCTCAAGTTCCGTCGGCCGCCGTCTCGCTGCTCTCCAGCCAGCCGACGAGATCGCCTCGGGCCCGGGCCACGCGGGAGCGGATCGTGCCCACGGGGCAGGCGCACACCTCGGCGGCCTCCTCGTAGGACAGCCCGAGCAGCTGGGTGAGCACGAACGCCTGGCGACGGTCGGGGTGGAGGCCGGCCAGCAGATCGTCGAGGTCGGCTTCGGCCCGGGCCGGCAGCGTCGGGTCGTGGCGCTGCGCCGTCACCCGGCGGAAGAGGTTGCGGCGGCGGACCGTGCGGCGGATCACGTCGGCGCACACCCGGCGGGCGATCGACAGCAGCCACGTGCGGGCGCTGGCCTCGCCCCGGAAGCTGCGCAGCGCGCCGATGGCCCGCAGGTACGTCTCCTGGGTGGCGTCGTCGGCGTGATCGCGGCCGAGCTGGTGGGCGCAGAAGCGCCAGACGTCGGCCTGGGACCGCTCGACGAAGGCCGCCAGCGCGGCGCGGTCGCCGTCGCGAGCAGCGAGGGCGAAGCGGCTGAGCGGATCCACGCCGTCGATGATGCCCGATCGGGCCGGGAACCTTCGAGGCCGCCGGCGCAACTATGGAGGCATGAACTGCACCACCTGCCGTGAGGCGATCTCGGCCGCTCTCGACGGCGAGTCGGCGGGCGACGAGCGCGCCGCCGTCGACGACCACCTCCGGTCATGCGCCGAGTGCCAGGCGTGGTCGCTGGCGGCATCGCGCACCCACCGACTGGTGCGCCTGCGCGCCGCCGAGCCCGTGCCGGATCTCGTGCCCGCCATCCTCGCCAAGGCCCATCCGCCGAACGCCGGGCGCTGGGAGTGGATCCGCACGGCGCTGGCGGTGGTGGCGCTCACCGAACTGGTGCTGTCGGTGCCGGCCCTGTTCGGCGTCGATGCCGGCGCCAGCGTCCACGTGGCTCGCCACGTCGGGTCGCTGTCGGCCGCCCTGGCCGTCGGCCTGGTCTACGCGGCGTGGAAGCCGGTGCGGGCCTACGGGCTCCTGCCCATCGCCCTGGCCCTGGCCGGATGCCTGCTCATCACCAGCCTCGTCGACCTCGCCAACGGGCGGGTCGACGCGCTGGGCGAGGCCCACCACGTGCTCGATCTGGTGGCCGTCACCCTGCTGTGGGCCCTGGCCGGCTGGCCCCTGCCTCGCCTGGGCGGTCGGGCCCGGGTGCGGGCGCTGTCAAGATGAACCCGTGAGCACCCACTACCAGGCCCCCGGCTGGTTCACCCGCAACGTCTTCAACCGTGCCGTCAGCGGCCTCACCAAGCTCGGCGTCAGCGTGAAGGGGTCGCGCGTCCTCGCCGTGCGCGGCCGCAAGAGCGGCGAGTGGCGAACCGTGCCGGTGAACCTGCTCGACTTCGACGGCCACCAGTACCTGGTCGCCCCGCGGGGCGTGACGGCCTGGGTGCAGAACATCCGGGTCGCCGGCGGAGGCGAGCTCCACCTGGGCAAGAAGGTGCAGGCGTTCACCGCCACCGAGATCACCGGGGCCGACGCCGTGCCCATCCTGCGTGAGTACCTGCGCCGGTGGAAGTGGGAGGTCGGCCAGTTCTTCGCCGGTACCGGCCCTGATTCCACCGACGAGCAGCTCCTCGCCATCGTGGACGACCATCCCGTCTTCGAGGTGCACCCGGCCTGATGTCGGCCCACGTCCCGGCGTCTGCTGTCGGCGGCCGATGACGGCCGTCCTGGGGCCGCGGCTGGTGATCGCCGGGACCCATTCGGGCGTCGGGAAGACGACGGTGGCCACCGGTCTCATGGCCGCCCTCGCCGCCCGTGGTGAGCGGGTGGCGGCGGCCAAGGTGGGGCCCGACTTCATCGATCCCGGCTACCACGCCCTCGCCACCGGCCGGCCGGGACGCAACCTCGACGCCTGGCTGAGCGGCGCGGGCGCCATCGGACCGCTGGCGGGCCGCGCCGCCGCCGGGGCCGACGTGCTCGTGGTGGAAGGGGTGATGGGCCTGTTCGACGGCGCCTCCGACGGCACGCCGTCGTCCACCGCCGACATCGCCGCCATGCTCGGCGCCCCCGTCGTGCTGGTGGTGGACGCCGCGGCCGTGAGCCAGTCGGTGGCAGCCGTTGTGCACGGCTTCGCCAGCGTGCACGCCGGCGCGGGAGGCGTGGCCGGCGTGATCTTGAACCGCGTGGCCGGCGACGGCCACGAAACCCTGCTGCGCGACGCGCTCGCTCCGCTCCGCCTCCCCGTGCTCGGCGCCCTCCGGCGCGACGCCGCCCTCACGTGGCGGGATCGCCACCTCGGGCTGGTGCCGGTGGCCGAGTGCCCGAGCGCCGTGCACGCCGGCCTCGACCGCCTCGCCGCCCTGGTGGCGCGCCAGTGCGATCTGGACGGCCTCCTGCGCCTGGCCGCCACCGCGCCCCCGCTGGCCGTCACCGATCCACCCACGCCTCACGCCGTCGAAGGGCGGCCCCGCCTCGCCATCGCCGCCGGCCCCGCCTTCACCTTCACCTACCGCGACAACGTGGAGGCGCTGGAGGCGGCCGGCGCCGAGCTCGTGCTGTTCGACCCGCTGCACGCCGCCGCCCTTCCCCCGGCCATCGACGGGCTGGTCGTGGGGGGCGGGTTCCCGGAGGTCTACGGCGAGGCTCTGGCGGCAAACGGACCGCTCCTCGCCGACGTGCGCCGCCAGGTCGGCGCCGGCCTCCCGACGTGGGCCGAGTGCGGCGGGCTGCTGTGGCTCGGCCGCTCGCTCGACGGCCGGCCGATGGCCAACGTGCTGGCCACCGACGCCACGATGACCACCCGCCTCACCCTCGGCTACCGGGAGGCCACCGTCCGCCAGGCCAACCCGCTGGCGCCCGCCGGGGCGACGCTGCGCGGGCACGAGTTCCACTACTCGCAGGCGGCGCCGCCCGGCGACGCCCTGCTGCTCGCCTCCCGCTTCGGCTCGGGTCCCGAAGGCCACGCCTCGCCCACGCTCCTTGCGACCTATCTCCACCAGCACCTCGGGGCCGACCCGTCGCCGGCCGAGCGCTTCGCCGCCACCGCCGCGGCGCGCCGTGTCCAGTAGGCGCCGGCCGGCGCCCCACCGCTGGCCCGTCGCCGTCGTCGGTCTCCTCGGCGGCGTGCCCTATGGGGCCGACGCCCAAGCGGCGCTGGTCGACGCCGAGGTCCTCGTCGGCACGGGCAAGCACCTCGATGCGGTCGGCAACCCCGAGGCCGAGCGCCTGCCCTTCGACGGCGCCCTCGGCTCCCTGCTCGACGTGCTGGACGAGCGCGTCGCCGGCGGGCGGCGGGTCTGCGTGCTGGCCTCCGGCGATCCCGGGTTCTTCGGCATCGTGCGGGCCCTCGCCGACCGCTTCGGCCCGGCGGCTCTCGCCGTCCACCCGGCCCCGTCGTCGGTGGCCCTCGCCTTCGCCCGCCTCGGCCTGCCGTGGGACGACGCCGCCGTGGTGTCGACCTCTGGCGAGGACCTGACGGCCGCCGTCGCCCTGGTGCGGGCCCAGGCCAAGGTCGCCGTCCTGGTGTCGCCCGACCATCCGCCCGAAGCGCTGGCGCAGGCCCTCCTCGACGCCGGCGGGGGCGAGCGCGACGTGGCCGTGTGCAGCAACCTGGCCGCCGCCGACGAGGTGATCACGCGCACGGACCTGGCGGGGCTGGCCGCCGGCCAATGGGACCCGCTCTCCGTCGTGGTGCTGGCCCGCCCGGGCCTCGTCGCCGGCGACGCCGTCATGTCGTGGGGCCTGCCCGAGGAGCGCTTCGCCCACCGCGCCGGGCTGATCACCACCGCCGAGGTGCGGGCCATCGCCCTGGGCAAGCTGGCGCTGCCCCATCACGGCGTCCTGTGGGACATCGCTGCGGGCAGCGGCAGCGTGGCGGTCGAGAGCGCCCGCCTGGCGCCCCTGCTGCGGGTGCTGGCCGTCGAGCGCGACGAGCGCGACGTGGAGCGCATCCGGGCCAACGCCGCTGCGCACCGGGTGGCGGTGGAAGTGATCCGCGGCGAGGCGCCCGCCGCCCTGACCGGCCTGCCCGATCCCGACCGGGCCTTTGTCAACGGCGGCGGCGTCGACGTGCTCGATGCCACGCTGGCCCGGCTCCGCCCCGGCGGCGTCGTGGTGGCGACGTATGCCGCCGTCGACCGGGCCGCCGCCGCATGGAGCCGGCTCGGCGCGCTGGTCGAGGTGTCGGTCAGCCGCGGTGAGGCGATGGGCCGCAGCGCCGGCCTGCGCCTACGGGCCGCCGATCCGGTGTTCGTGTGCTGGGGTCCATCGTGACGCTCGTGGTCGGCGTGGGCACGTCGTCGGGCGTGGCCGCCGGCGAGGTCGCGGACCTCGTGCAGGCCGTGCTGGCCAGCGCCGGCCTCACGCGATCGGCGGTCGTCGCTGTTGCAACCATCGCGGCCAAGGCCCACGAGCCGGCCATCGTCACCCTGGGTTGGCCGGTCGCCGCGTTCACGGCGGACCAGCTGAAGACTGTCGTCGTGCCCACGCCGAGCGCCGTTGCCCGCGCGGCCGTCGGCACCCCCAGCGTGGCCGAGGCCGCCGCCCTGCTGGCCGCCGGTCCGGGCGGCCACCTCGTCGTGCCCAAGCAGGCATCCGCGCACGCGACGGTGGCGGTGGCCCGCTCGGGCCCGCGTTAGCGTTTCTCGCAGTTTGCTGAACCAAGGAGCGTGCCGTGCCCCATCCCTTCCTCTCCGACGAATGGCTCGACGAGACAAAGGCCATCCGCGAGAAGTACGCCGGCCAGGGCACGCCGATCGGGCACAAGATCAAGATGAACCAGGTCATCACCGGTGTGCCGTTCGGCGAGGGCGAGCTGCAGCTCTACATGGACACGTCCAACGGCGAGATCGTGATGGAGAAGGGCCAGCTCGCCGACGCCGACGTCACCGTGACCACGGACTACGAGACGGCGCGCAAGATCTTCGTCGACCAGGATCCTCAGGCCGGGATGCAGGCGTTCATGTCCGGCAAGATCAAGGTGCAGGGCGACATGATGAAGCTCATGCAGATGCAGGGCACGGCGCCGGACGAGACGGCCAAGAAGGTGGCCGACGAGATCAAGGCCATCACTGAGTAGCGGGCGCCAACGCTTCCCCGCCGACCACGTCGGCGGCGGGCACGGTGGGCCGCACGACGACGGCGAGGGCGACGGCGATGACGGCGGCCACCGCCCCCACGTGGTAGGCGTTGGCGAAGCTGCCCACCTCACCTGAGCTCTCCTCCGTCGAGGCCTGCACCGTCTGCATCACCTGGATGCCCACCACCGATCCGACCTGCGTCATGAGCTGCTGGACGGCGGCCGCCACGCCGAGGTCCTCGTCGGCCACCGCGTTGGCGACGGTGGCGGTCATGGCCGGCGCCGAGATGCCGAGGCCCACGCCCGACATGGCGAGGGCAGCGGCAATGAACATCGACGTCGACTCGACGTCGATCATGCCGAGCATCATCATCGACACGGCGATCACGGCGGCACCGGCCATGCCCGCTACCCGCTCGCGCACGCGCACGGTGGCGTAGCCGGCCAGGGGCGCCGTGATCGAGAACGCCAGCGGGCGAGAGATGATGAGGAGGCCGACGAACGCGGTGGAGTAGCCCAGGCCCTCCTCGAGGAGCACGGGGGTGAGGATGAAGCCGCCCATGTAGGCGAAGTTGGCGAAGAACGTGCTGGCCAACGGGCCGGTGATGTTGCGGCGGCGCAGCCAGCTGAGAGGCACGAGCGGGAACTCGGCCCGGCGCTCGACGGCCACGAACAGCGGCGCGGCGATGATCCCGACGGCGAAGCCAACCAGCACCCCCGGACTGGTCCACCCCCAGATCGAGCCGCGGTTGATGGCGAGCAGGATCGACGTGATGCCGACGGCGAGCAGCACCGAGCCGGCGATGTCGAACCGGCTGCGGGCGCCCCGCTCGGTCTCGGGCATGCGCACCAGCGCGACGAGCAGGGCCACGAAGCACAGCGGGGCCTGCACGAGGAAGATGACCCGCCAGCCCACGGCCTCCACCAGCGGGCCGCCGATCACGACGCCCAGCACCGGCGCGCCGGCCGAGACGAGGCTGAAGTAGCCGAGGGCCTTCACCCGCTGCTCGGTGTCGAACATGCGGTTGATGATCGCCATGGCTGGCGGCGCGGTGGCCGCACCGAACGACGCCGACAGCGTGCGGAAGATGATGAGCGACGTGGCGTCCCAGGCGATGGCAGTGGCGAGGGCGAAGATGCCGGCGCCGGCCAGGCCGAGCAGGAAGATCTTCTTGTGGCCCCAGAGGTCCCCCGCTTTGCCGAACGCCGGCCCGACCACGCCGAAGGCCAGCATCGGGCCGGTGATGACCCACGAGAGCGTGGTCTCGTCGGACCCGATGTCCTTGGCGATGTCGACGAGGGACACCGCCAGCAGCGTGATGGTGACGCTGACGGTGAACAGGCCGACGAGGGCGACCACGAGCACCGACCACGGACTCGACGCCGGCTTCGGGGTGCCCAGGCGCCGCACCCGATGGCGGAGCCGGAGCAGGAGCGGCCACGGGACGACGGCGACCTCGTCGACGCCGCCCCCTTCGACCGGCAATTCCGGCAGCGCCCAGTCCGGATGATGCTGGTCACGCTGGGGTCCAGGTGGCGTGACAGGCATCACGTCCCAACGTACTGGTGGGGTCGCCGGCCACTCCGATCCGCACGTGACCCGCCGTGGTTGCAGGCCAAACGACCTAGCGACCGTGCGGGTAGGACTTTCGTACCATCGCTGGGTGCGTGCCCTGTTCGTGAGCGAGAACATCGGCGGGCACCGCACCCTGCACCGCCACCTGGCCGAGACCCTGGTGGCCCACCCGTCGGTCGACGCCCGGTTCGTCCTGGTGCCGCGACCCACCCTGCCCCGCCGGATCGTGGGCGCCACCTGGCCCGTGCTCGGGCGCTACGACCTCGACTTCCAGCCGGCCCGGGCCGAGCTGGCCGCCGCCGCCGTGGCGCGACGCCTCGTCGCCCCCCTCGTGGCCGAAGCCGACGTCGTGCACTGGTACACCGCCAACAGCGCCCTCCTGTGCCTCGATCTGGTGAGCCGCGCGCCGAGTGTGGTCTCGCTCGACATGACCAACGCCCAGAACAGCCGGCGCCTGCCCTACCGCTACCCCACCCGCTTCACACCGTTCGTCACCCGGCCCGTCGCCGCGCTGGAGCGCCGCGTGTACGAGCGGGCCGACACCGTCATCACCAAGTCCGAGTGGGCGGCCGAGAGCGTGCTCGTCGACTACGGCATCGACCCGTTGAAGGTGCGGGTCCACGCGTTCGGCATCCTGGCGGGACCCGAACCGGTGGCCCGGCCGCGACCCCGCCCGGTGCTCGTCTTCGTCGGCACCACCCTGGCCCGCAAGGGCGGCCTCGTCCTCCTCGACGTCTGGCGCCGCACCTTGCGCGATCGAGCCGATCTCGTGCTCGTCACCAAGGACAAGATCCCGTCCGAACCGGGGCTGCGGGTCATCGGTGACGTCGAGGTGGGCGACGGCCGCATCAACCAGATCCTCGAGGAGGCGAGCGTCTTCGCCTTCCCGAGCACGATGGACGCGTCGCCGCACGTGGTCTTCGAGGCGATGGCGCACGGCCTGCCCATCGTCGTGTGCCGCTCCGGCGGCATGCCCGAGCAGGTGATCGACGGTCAGACCGGCTTCGTCGTGGCGCCCGACGACGAGCAGGCGCTGGCCGCCGTCCTGGCGAAGCTGGTCGACGATCCGGCCCTGGCCCGCCAGATGGGTGCGGCGGCCCGGGCCGATGTGCTGCGCCACTTCGACATGACGCGCCAGGTCGTGCCCTTCCTCGACATCCTCCGCGAGGTCGCCCGCCGGTAATCGTCACGGCGCGCGTATCAGGTCTCGCCCCCGGCGCATCTCTTGCGCCCGAGGAGGTCGTTCGTGACGCTCGCCACACCAGCGCGGTCGACGGCGAACAAAACACCGGCGCGGCGTGGGCGGCGCTACTGTCGCACAGCCCGGTACGGGGCGCTCCACGGCCACGAAGGAGCCTGCATGAGGGGCGACGCTCCATCCAGCCTGCGCTTCTTCGGCCGAAACGCCGAGCTGCAACGGTTGGCCGGTGCCGTCCGGGCGGTCGAGCAAGACGGCTTCCAGATCGTCGTCATCGACGGCGAAGCAGGCATCGGCAAGACCAAGATCCTCGAAGCCGGCCGCCACCTCCAGGACGGTCGCTACGCCGCCACCCGCGGCAGGCGGCCCCCGGCCGGCCCCTACCAAGAGCTGTTCCCACTCCTGTCGATGCTGGGCGCCGAGCAGGGCGCCGCCGCCGCCCTCGAGGAGATCTCGAACCTGACCGGCACGGCGGCCGTCGACGTGGACGAGGTGCTGGCCAAGCAGGGCGCCGCGTTCGCTCGCCTGTCGCGGCGGCTGCTGGAGGCGCTGGTGGAGGAGCCGACGTTCCTCGCCTTCGACGACCTCCATTGGATCCACAGCGCCACGATCGCCTTCCTCGGCTACCTGCTCGACGACCTGCTGGCCCGCGCTCCTCAGTTGCCGCTCCTGCTGGCGGTGGCGCACCGGCCGCTCAACCCGTCGACGCAGTCGGGCCGCTTCCTCGACCGCGTGCACCGCTCGGACCGCACCACCACGATCACGCCCACGCCGCTGTCACCGGCCGACCAGATGCGCTTCATCCGCGCCCTCGACGTGGAGGATCCGAGCCCGACGTTCCTCGGCCTCATCGACCGGCTCGGCGGCGGCAACCCGCTGCGGACACGCGCCGCTCTCGGGTTGCTGCAGCAGCGGAACATCCCCCCGACGGTCGGGCCCGACGACCCTCGCGTACGGGGCGAGTTCCTCCGCCAGATCGACTCGATCGATCCCGTCGTCGATTGGGTGCACGAGCTCGACGAGGACTGCCGGCGCATCCTGCGCGGCGGCGCCGCGCTGCGCGACGAGTTCACCGTGCGCGACCTCGCCCATGTCGGTGGCGTCGACCAGGAGGCGGCGGCCGCCGCCCTCGATCGGGCCCAGCAAGCCGGGCTCGTGCACAGCGACAGCGTGGCGTGGTGGTTCTCCCATCCGCTGGTGCGCGATGTCCTGCACCAGGAGATCGGCCACGTCGAGCGGATCGCCATCCAAGTTCGTTGCATCGACTACTTGCGCGACGGCGCCCGCGCCGACGCCGACGACGCCATCCGGATCGGACACCTGCTGTTGCAAGTGGGCGACGCGGTGCCGACGCGGGAGCGACGCCGCGGACTGCGGACGGCCGCCGACGCCGCCTACGGCGCGGGCGCGTGGTCGGACGCCTCCCGCTTCTACGAGGCGGCGTTGGCCTGCGAGCGGCGGCGGGCGGCGCCGACGAAGACCGACACCAGCTTGCGCCTGGCCGCCGCCCAGGCCCACTACTTCAACCACGACCCCGCTGCCGCCCGCCGCCGCCTGGATGAGGTCGTGGCCGCCGCCACGGTCCTCGGCGACCGGGCGCAGCACGCCACCGCAGCCATGCTCCAGGTGCGCGTGGCCAACACCACCACCAACGAGGCGCTTCAGACCGCGGTCGATCTCGCTCCGCTGGCCGATGTCATCGAAGCGGCCACCGACGACACGACCCGGACACTCGCCCTCGAACTGATGGCCGAGGTGCTGGTGATGGGAGGCCGCATCAGCGAGGCGCTCGAGGCGTCCCACCAGGCGGTGGCGCTGGTGCCGCGCTGCGAAGGCGAGCGGGCTCCCACCCTGGCCTACATCGCTCACGGCCTCGCCTGCTTCGCCGCCGTCGACCTCGCCGGCGCCCGCGCCGCCTTCCGCGAGGCCATCGCCCGGGGCCAGGCCACCGGCGAGTGGTACCTGCAGAGCTCGGCCGAAGCGCGGCTCTGCTTCGTCGCGCTGGTCGAGGGGCGTCTCGACGAAGCCGACGCCATCGCCACCCGCGCCCTCGCCACCGGGGTGCTCCACCACGAGTTCACGGCTCAGGCCCTCGGCGGCACCATTCGGTGCATGGTGGCCAACATCCGCGGCGACTTCGCCGCCGGTGACTCCGCCGCCGTCGAGGCCGAGCTGACCCTCCAGCGGTCCCGCTACATGGCGGCGACGCAGTTCCTGGCGCCGGCGCGCCTCCTCGCCCAGCTCCAGCGAAGCGACTGGAGCGGCGCCCAGGCCACGCTCGACGCGTCGTCCAGCGCCACCGGGTTGAGTCACCACCGCCACGCCGCCCTCCTGGCCGCCTACCAGCGGGGCCCGATCCCCGAGCCGGCCACCCGCGCTCCCCGGCGCCCGTTGACCATCTTCGGCGGCGGTCATGCGACGGCCACTGCCGAGCTGATCCTGGCCAGCCGGCGCGGCGGCCAGGCCCAGGTGGCCGACGCTGCCGTGGTCGAGGCGCTGGAGGATCTCGACGCGAAGGGCGTCGCCTTCCCGCCGAACTGGCCGGTGTCGGTGTCGCGCGTCCTCGGTGAGCTCTACGCCGCCGACGACCGGTTCGACGACGCCGTCCGGTCGCTGGAGCGCGCCGTCACCACCACCCGTGAAGCGGGCGCCGGCCCCGAGCTCTGCCGCTCGTTGATCGCCCTCGCCGGCCTCCTCCACGCCCATGGCCAATCCGGCCGCTGCCGGCGCCTCGCCGCCGAGGCCCACGAGCTGGCCCGCCAGCTCGGCCTGCCGACGCCGATGGAAGACGTCGCCCTCCTCCTGCGCCAGAGCTTCGGCGGGCTGGGACCGTCACGGGCGTCGTCGTCGTGGCGCGTCATCCTGGTGACCGACGTCGTCGGCTCGACGCGCGTCAGCGTCGAGCAGGGCGACGAGACATACGTCGATCTCATCACCCGCCATCACGACCTGGTGCGCCGGTGCCTGGCGGCCACTGGCGGCACCGAGTTCTCCGAGGCCGGCGACGGCCTGTGGTCCTGGTTCCCGACGGCCGAGCACGCCCTCGCCTGCGCGCAGGCCATCCAGGACGGGTCGCATCGCGAGCGCCACATCGATCCCCCGCTCGCCATCAAGATCGTCCTCGTCGGCGGCGAGCCCCTGTTCCACCGGGGGCGGCCCGTCGGTGCTCTCCTCAACCTGGCCGACCGGATCATGGACCTCGCGCGGGCCGGCCAGATCCTGACCAACGAAGGCGTCGCTCTCCGCGCCGGTGGCACCCACGGTGTCGAGTGCATGGGGAGCTACGAGCTGAAGTCCATTCCCGGACAGACGCTGGTGTACCGGGCGTCACCGCACGCGCCGCCGGGGCTCGACGACAACGCAGTCATCAACGAACCCGCACTGTGACGATCAGGAGGACAGCACATGGGAGTACTGCGCCCGCTCGGCAAGGGAGACGGGAACCAACTGCAGTACCTGGAGGACGCCTTCAACCGGGCGGATGAGCAGACGCTGAGCGAGCTCCGGCGCCAGTTGCTCGCCGACACGCCGATCAACTCGGCGGTCGCCTCGACGGTGCTCGTCAACGACCGCCTGCTCAGCCAGTGGAACCAGATCGGGGCCAACTGGTACGGCGCATACGGGACCAACCACTGGTTGGAGCCGTGCACGTCGCCCGAGCAGATCCAGCGGCGCGTCGCCACCGCGTGGGTCACGATGATCGACCTCGCGCTCGAGACGAAGCCGAAGGCGACGATCGAGCTGTGGGCCAAGTGCGGTCACCCGAACTTCGAGGCCCTCGTCACCTCGCGCCGCATCGGCAACACCGGCCTCGTCATCGTCACGCTCCTCACGCCGGACGTCCGTCCAGGCGGGTACCCCGGCGGGACGACCACGGAGTGGTGGCCGAAGGACGGGGCCGACTCTGCCAGTGGCAGCGGCGGCCACAGCGACGCCCGTGCGGTGTCGATCGGGACCCAGCCGTACGCGTATGGCGGTCCGGGGCGATCCGACTACCCGGGCCGGTGACGGACCCGAATGCGGAGGCGATCCAGGCCACCATCCTCAAGGGTCACGGCCGCAACTTCGGCGCCCACGTCTTCGTGCGTCACGACGGGCTCCGTCGCGACGACGTGCGCGCCGTGGCGGCGGCCATCGGTCTCACCTCGGCAGCGGCACAGCAGGCCGCCGCCGATCGCTGGCGGCGCGACCCGACGGCATGGTCGCCGCCCGTCCACGTCGTCCTCCTCAGCGCCGGCGGGCTCGGGGCGTGCCGGCAGGCCGGCGCCCTGCCCGGCGCCCATGCGTTCTGGCAGGGCATGGCCGAACGGGCCGAGCACCTGGGCGATCCCCCCCTCGACGGCGGAGCGGCCCTCGACGCCCAGGTGATGGTCGTGCTGGCCGACGACTCGGAGCGGGTGCTCCAGGCCGACGTCGAGCGGATCCGGGCGGCGTTGCCCAGCGGGGCGCAGGTGCACGTCGAGTGGGGCCAGACCATCCGTGGGCCAGGCACCGGCACCTACGAGCCGTTCGGCTTCGCCGACGGCATCAGCGACCCGGTGCTCGGCCCGACGGCCGGCTGGCGGTCGGCACCGTCCGGCGTCTGGTGGTCGCCCCGCTTCCCCTACGAGCAGGTGCTCGTCCCGTGGCAGGAGGGTGACGGTCCCGCCGGCCACGGCAGCTTCCTCGTCTACCGCAAGCTCGAACAGCACGTGGAGGCCTTCCGGGCGGCCATCGCCGACGCCGCTCGGGCGGCAGGCCGCACGACGTTCGAGGAGGCGGCCCGCACAGTCGGCCGCGACACCGACGGCACCCCCCTCGTCGACGCCACCCCCGGCTCGTGGAACGACTTCAGCTACGCCACCGATCTCCAGGGCGCTCGGTGCCCGTTCAGCGCCCACATCCGGGCCGTGAACCCCCGCATCACCGAGGACCGCTGGCGGATGATCGCCCGCCGGGGCATGCCCTACCGGTCACTCGGCGGCGACGAGGTCGGGCTCCTGTTCATGGCCTACATGGCCGACATCGAGGAGCAGTTCGAGTGGATGCAGCGCCAGGCCAACCAGGCTGGCGACCGCATCGCCGGGCAGCCGGCGGGGAACGACCTGGTCACGCTGCGTGACGGGCAGTACTTCTTCGCCCCGCCGCTGTCATTCTTTTGACGGCGCCCCCGCCCGTCCGGGTGAAGAAATCCGCACGGTCCATGTTTGGACGGCAACGTGGCGTGGTGACGGGTACGGCAAGCGGGAACTTGGTGGACCGGCGGCTGGTGTCCGCCCGAGAGGGCACCACGGCCGCGGCCACCCGCGGGCTGCGGTCGTTGCGCCTGCTCAGCCGGGCCTCAGCCGAGATCTTTGAGGGCGGCGGACAGCTCGGCGACGGTCCAGCGATCGTCGCGCTCCACGCCGGCGGCCATGGTCCACGACTGGACGATCTTGACCGAACCACCCTGGACGAAGAACGTCTCGCCGTTGAACGCGCACTCGGCGCTGGCCAGGTAGGCGACCAGGGGCGAGATGTTGGCGGGGTCCCAGATGTCGAACTGATCGGCCTCGTCGGGGGCCTTCACGATCTCGCCCAGGCCCGGCGTCGCCTCGGTGAGGCGGGTGCGAGCGGCGGGGGCGATGCAGTTCGACTTGACGCCGTAGCGGGTGAGCTCCTTGGCGCAGATCTGGCTGAACGTGGCGATGCCGGACTTGGCGGCGCCGTAGTTCGTCTGCCCGGGGTTCGACAGCAAGCCCGACGTGGACGAGGTGTGCACCACGTTGCGGGGCTTCTCGACACCCGCCTTGGTCTGCTCGCGCCAGTACGCGGCCGCCCAGCGGGTGGGGACGAAGTGGCCCTTGAGGTGGACCTTCACTACGTCGTCCCACTCCTGCTCGGTCATGTTGACGAGCACACGGTCGCGCAGGATGCCGGCGTTGTTCACCAGGATGTCGAGGTCGCCGAAGGCCTCGATGGCGGCGTTCACCAGCCGCTGACCGCCTTCCCAGTCGGCGACGTTGTCGCCGTTGGCGACGGCGTCACCGCCCATCCCCTTGATCTCGGCGACCACCTGCTCCGCGGGGGTCTGGTCACCGCCCGAGCCATCGGCCGCGCCGCCGAGGTCGTTGACGACCACCTTGGCTCCCTCGGCCGCGAACAGCAGCGCGTGCTCACGGCCGATGCCGCGACCCGCACCCGTGATGATGGCCACCCGGCCGTCAAGCGCTCCCATGCGTCCTCCCCTGCGATCCATCTGGGCCGGCCGGAGGCTAGCGGTCCGTCCGGCGCTCAACCCAAGAGGAGGTAGATGGCCGTGCCCCGCTTGACCGGGGTGGCCGCCGGCGGGCTCGTGGCCAGGACCGGGGATTCGGGCGGGCCGCTGGTGCCGCCGAGGGCGAGCCCGAGGGACTCGAGCGTGGCCTTGGCCTGGTCGACGGTCTGGCCCTTGAGGTCGGGCAGCGGCACCGTCTCCGGACCCTTCGACACCGTGACCTGCACCACCGAGTCCCGGCCGACCTCGGTCCCGGCGCCGGGGTTCAGGGCGACCACGTTGCCGGCGGCGATCGTGTCGTTGAACTGGGGTTCGAGCTGCTGCACCTGCAGGCGGGCGCCGGTGAGCGCCGCGTTGGCCTCGTCGAAGGAGTGGTTGACGAGGTCGGGAATGATGCGCGGGGCCGGTCCCTGGGAGATGACGACGTCGACGGCCGTGCCCGTCGGGACGGGCTGGCCCACGGGGTTGGGCGTGCCGCCCACCGACCAGGCGAGGATGGAGTTGGCCGGGACGTTCTCGTCGTACTGCTGGGCGGCCACGTTGAGCGGCAGACCCATGGCCGCCAGCGACGCCTCGGCGGTGGCCTGCGGCTGCTGGCTGATGTCGGGTAGGGCGTGGAGGACGGGCCCGTCGGACACGAGCAGCGTGAGGGTGGCGCCCTCCTTCAGCTTGCCGTCCTTCGGGTTCTGGTCGTACACGACGTCGAAGGGCTGGGCGTCGCTGCGCTGGCGCTGGATGTCGGTCTTCCAGTTGAACTCGGCGATGCGGTTCAGGGCCTCGGCCCGAGGCAGCCCCACCAGGCTGGTGACGTCGTGGCTCTCGGTGCGGGTGCGCTGGAAGATCAGGACGCCGGTGGCCACCAGGGCGGCCAGCACCAGCACGCCGAGCACGATGACGAACCCGCCGATCTTGCGCCGCGGGTGGTCGCGACCGCCGTCGTAGATCGTGGGCGCCGGCCCTGCGGGCCCGCCCGGCGCGGACGGCGGAGCGGGCCGGTCCCGCTCGTCGACGGCGACGCCGCCGACCACCACGGGCACCGCCGGGCGCGGGATCTCTGCCGTTGCCGCCGTCGGGCCGGGCACGCCGGTTCGAGTGCCGGCGCCACCGGAGATGGTGGTGATGTCGTCGGCCCGGCCGGCGCGCGAGACCGTGACCAGCGTGGGATCGTCGGCGCCCGGAGCGCCGGGCGGCACCAGCGTGGGTACGAGGGCCAGCGGCGTCGGGCGGGGCAGCCGCTCGGCCGCCTGCACCAGCGCGCGGGCCAACTCCCCGGCGTCGTAGCGCTCGGCCGGCTCGGGGCGGCCCGCCCGCTCCAGCACCGACGCGAGGGGGCCGAGGTCGGCCGAGACCGGCATCAGCTTGTCGAGCCGGTTCATGAGCGTGGCGACGGTGGTGTCGGCGGCGAAGGGCACCTGCCCGGTCACGGCCTCGACCAGCGTGAGCGTGAGGGAGTACACGTCGGTCTTGCCGTCGACGGCCAGTCCCCTCGCCTGCTCGGGCGAGGCGTAGCGGGCGGTGCCGAGGACCACGCCATCGGGCTCGGTCCAGGCCGCTTCGGCGATGGCGCGCGCCAACCCGAAGTCGGCGATGCGCAGGCGGCGATCCTGGCCGAACAGGAGGTTGGCGGGCTTGATGTCGCGGTGCACGAGGCCCCGGCGGTGGGCGTAGTCCAGACCCCGGGCCGCCTCCAGCCCGACAAGTAGCGCCTGCGAGGGCGACAGCTGCCGGCCACGATCGAGCATGGCCCGGAGGCTGCCGCCGCCGAGGTACTCGAGCACGAGGTAGGGCGTGGCCGTGGACGACTCGCCGTCCTGGCCCCAGTCGTAGACGGCCATCACGTTCGGATGGCTGAGAGCGGCGGCGGCCTGGGCCTCGGCGCGGAAGCGCTTCAGGAAGGTGGCATCCTCGGCCAGCGAGGGATGGAGGATCTTGACGGCGACCCGCCGCTGCAGCTGCACGTCGTCGGCCACGAACACGGTGGCCGACGCGCCGGTACCGACGGGCGCGAGCAGGCGGTAGCGCCCGCCGAGGACGCGTCCGACCTGATCGTCTCCGAACGCAGCCATCGGCCAACGACGCTACCGCTGGGTGATGTCGTGGATGTGGCATGGGTGCGGTTACATGGCACCCGTGGCTCGCAGCCGATTCCTCGTCGAGATCAGGGAGCGGCCGGGTTTGCGGCGTTTCGGTCTCAGCCTCCTCATCGCCGGCGCCCTGGCGCTCATCATCATCGGCTTCGCGACGGCCCAGACGGGCGACGACGCCGTCGAAGTGCCGCCCGGCATCGAGCGGGTGCTGCCCCTGCCCGGCGCGCTCGTGCTGCGCCAGTCGCAGGTGGGCGCCGACCTCGGTCCCGGCTACCGGGGCGTGCTCATCATCGACGGCCAGGAGATCCCCACGCAGGACGCGCAGGCGCCCGGCGTGGCCAACAACGACACCAGCGTGAACTACGACGCCGTGTTCGACCTGGCCCAGAACACGGTCCTGTTCCTGCCCCGCCAGGGCGCCACGATCGAGGAGTTCGCGCCGGGCGACCACCAGGCCACGGTCGTGTACTGGAAGCTCGACGAGACCCGCGACGAGGCGTCGACGTTCTCGTGGAAGTTCAAGGTCAGCTAGTCAGCGGGAGCTCGTGTCTGTTCTAGGCGTGATCCGTCTCATATGTGAGACGCATCACTCCGAGAACGGGAGCTCGCCGGTCTCCAGCAGCGCGGCGAAGCCGGCCTCGTCGAGGATGGGCACGCCGAGTGACTCCGCCTTCGTGAGCTTGGCCGCTCCCGGCTCGGCGCCGACGACGACCGCGTAGGTCTTCTTCGACACGCTGCCCGGGCTCTTGCCGCCGCGCCCCTTGATGGCCTCCTCGGCCTCCTCGCGGCTCCAGCCTTCGAGGGAGCCCGTCACCACCACCGCCTTGCCCGCCAGCACCTGGGCCAGCCGGCTCACGACGACGTTGCCGAACTCGACGCCGGCGTCGCGCAGCTTCTCCACCATCTGGCGGTTGCCGTCCTCGGCGAACCACGACACCACCGACGCGGCGATGACACCGCCGACGCCCTCGGTCGTGGCCAGGTCCGCTTCCTTGGCCGCCATGATGGCGTCGAGCGTGCCGAACCCGCGAGCAAGCGCGTCGGCCGCCGCCGGGCCGAGGTGCTTGATGCCGAGGGCAACGAGCAGCCGGGGCAGCGGGCGGGCCTTCGACGCGTCGATGGCGCGCAGCAGGTTGCCCACGCTGATGGCGCCGAACCCCTCGAAGCCGAGCAGGTCCTCCTCCTTCAACGAGTAGATGTCGGCGGCGTCGTTCACGAGCCCCCGATCGGACAGGAGGAGCACGGTGCGCTCGCCGAGACCTTCGATGTCCATGGCGCCGCGCGACGCGAAGTGGATGATGCGCTGGTCGCGCTGGAACGGGCACAGCGGCTCGACGCAGCGGTGCTCGGCCTCGCCCGGATTGCGCACCAGCGTCGAGCCCAGCGGGCACGGGCACGTCGTGGGGAACGTCCACGGCGCGGTGCCGTCGGGCCGCATCGCCAGCACCGGACCCACCACTTCGGGGATGACGTCACCGGCCTTGCGCACGATGACGGTGTCCCCCGGGCGCACGTCCTTGGCCGCCACCTGGTCCTCGTTGTGCAGTGTGGCCAGACCCACGGTGGAGCCGCCCACGAACACCGGCTCCAGCTTGGCGAAGGGCGTGGCCCGGCCGGTGCGGCCGATCGACACCATGATGTCGGTCAGGACCGTGGTGCGCTCCTCCGGCGGGAACTTGTAGGCGATGGCCCAGCGCGGCGCCTTCGACGTGGAACCGAGTTGCTCCCGTTGGGCCAGCGAATCGACCTTCACCACGACGCCGTCGATCTCGTACGGGAGGTCGTGGCGGTGCTCCTGCCAGCGCCGGCAGTACGCATGGACCTCGTCGGTACCGGCGAGCACCTCGATCTCGGGGTTGACGGGGAAGCCGAGGTCGCGCAGGAACGAGAGCGTCGTGTGGTGGTCGGCGAGCTCGGGACCGCCTTCCACGGCGCCGAGTTGGTAGCACCACATGGCCAACTCGCGACTCGCGGTGATGCTGGGATCCTTCTGGCGCAGGCTGCCCGCCGCCGAGTTGCGGGGGTTGGCGAAGCGGCGCAGGCCGGCCTCCTCCTGCCGCCGGTTCAGGTCCTCGAACGCCGCCAGCGGCATGTACACCTCGCCCCGCACTTCCAGCAGCGACGGGGAGCCGGCGGGCAGGCGCTTGGGCACCACCGAGATGGTCCGCACGTTGGCGGTCACGTCCTCGCCGACGCGGCCGTCGCCCCGGGTGGCCGCCTGCACCAGTCGGCCGCGCTCGTAGGTGAGGGACATGGCCAGACCGTCGATCTTCAGCTCGGTCACCAACACCGGTCGCGCATCGCCGAGGCCGCGCTGGACGCGCCCGCCCCAAGCCACCAGCTCGGCTTCGTCGAAGGCGTTGTCCAGGCTCTGCATCGGCACCCGGTGCACCACTTCGGCGAACGTGGCCGAGGCCCGACCGCCGGGCCGCTGCGTCGGCGAGTCGGGCGTGACGAGGTCGGGATGCTGCTCTTCGAGGGCCCGCAGCTCCCGCACCAGCGCGTCGAACTCGGCGTCGGAGATCGTCGGCTCGTCCAGGTCGAAGTAGCGGTGCTCGTGGGCCCGGATCTCGGCCCGGAGCCAGTCGATGCGGGCGACCGGATCGTCGATGCTCGGCGGCGGCGTGGCCATCACGATCACGGTAGCCATCGGTTTGGTCGCGCCCGGCCCGGGGAACCCTGTCTACTCATGAGCCAGTCCCCGCCGGTCGTGAGGTGCCGCGGCCTGACGCGATCATTCGGTAACCAGGTCGTGCTCGACGGCATCGACCTCGACGTCCCCGCCGGCACCATCGTCGGGCTCATCGGTCCGAGCGGCTGCGGCAAGACCACGCTGATGCGCATCCTGCTCGGCATCCGGGAGCCGACGGCCGGCGCCGTCGAGGTGCTCGGCGGCCACCCGGTCGATTCCTCGCCGCGCCAGCGGGCCCGCATCGGCTACCTGGCCCAGCTGCCGGCGCTGTTCCCCAACCTGTCGCTGTGGAACAACCTGCGCTTCTCGGCCGCGTTGTACGGCGTGCGCCGCCGGGGCCGGCGCCGGCGGCTGCACCAGGCGCTCGACTTCGTCGGGCTCGACGGAGACCGCAAGAAGCTCCTGCGCCACGCGTCCGGCGGCATGCAGCGGCGCGTGTGCCTGGCCGCCGCGCTCGTGCACGATCCCGAGCTGATCCTGCTCGACGAACCCACCGCGGGGATCGACCCGATCTTGCGCGAGCGCTTCTGGAGCTACTTCCGGTCGCTGCGTGACAACGGCCGCACGCTGATCGTCTCGACGCAGTACGTCGGCGAGGCCGCCGACTGCGACATGGTCGCCGTGATGTGCGCCGGTCGGGTGATCGCCCTCGACACGCCCGACGGCCTGCGGCGGCGGGCCTTCGGCGGCGACCTGATCGACGTGCGCCCCGAGCGCGGCTGGCTCACCCGGGAAGACCTCGAGAAGCTGGCCACCGAGCCCTTCGTGCTCGCCGCCCGTCGCACGAGCGACGGCGCCCGCCTCGTGGTGGCCGACGCCACCACCGCCACCGCCCCGCTGCTCGATCACCTCAACGAGCGCGACATCGGCGCCGTGGCCCTCGACCAGGTGACCCCGGACTACGACGAGATCTTCGTCGAGCTGATCCGGGCCAGTGACAGCGCCGACTGCGAGGTGCCGGCGTGAGCGCGGTCGGCGCGTTGCGGCGGCCGAGCCAGGTGGCCGGCTTCCTGCGCAAGGAGGCAACGGACATCGGTCACCAGCCGCGCCTGGTGCTGATGCTCGTGCTCGGGCCGTTCCTCATCCTGCTCGCCTTCGGGCTCGGCTACCGCCAGTCGCCCGATCCGTACCGCACGCTCTTCGTCACGCCGCCGGGCAGCCCGTTCGCCGATCGCGTCGAGAACTACGCCAGCGAGCTCGGGCGCTTCGTGCGCTACGACGGCACCACCACCGACGGTGCCAGCGCGCGAGCCCGCCTGGACCGCGGCGACGTCGACGTCGTCGTGGAGTTCCCCACCGATCCGCTCGCCACCATCCTCGCCGGCAAGCAGGCCCCCATCACCGTGATGCACACCCGCCTCGATCCGATCGAGCAGACGGCGATCGACTTCGCGTCGCGCCTCGCCGTCGACGAGATCAACAGCCAGATCCTCGCCTCGATCGTGACCGAGGGTCAGCAGGCGGCCCGGCCGCTGGGCGACGTGTTCGGTGCTGCCAGCACGGCGGTGAGCGCGGTGGACCAGGCCATCACCAACGCCGATCCCGCCGGCGCCCGCACGGCGGCCGCCGACCTCGCCGCGCAGCTCGGCCAGCTCCGTACGACGCTGCAGCGAACCACGGGGATCGCCGACCAGCTCGTGGCGCAGGCGCCCGACACGCTGGCCGGACCGGCATCGACGGCCAGCGATTCCCTCACCCAACTCGAGGCCAAGGTGGCCGCGCTGCAACAGACGCTGGCCGGGGCCGACGCCACGGCGGCGGCGCAGCAACTCGCCGACATCGACCACACGCTGAGCACGGTGCACGCCAACTTCGACGCGTTCACGACCGTCGAGGCGAAGGTGCTCGTGCGCCCGTTCACCAGTCTGGTGGCGACGGCCGCGCCGGGCACGCACACCATCACCGACTTCTACGCACCCGCCGCCGTCGTGCTGTTGGTCCAGCAGTTCGGCGTCGCCTTCGGCGCCCTCACGTTCGTGCGGGAGCGGGCCCTCGGCACCGTCGAGCTGTACCAGGCCGGCCCGGTGTCGGCCGGCCCGATGCTGATCGGCAAGTTCCTCGGCTACCTCCTCGTCGGCGGCGTGGTGGCGGCCGCGCTCGTGGAGCTCATGGTGCTCGTCCTCGACGTCCCCCTCCAGGGCAGCACGATCGCGGTCGCCATCGTGCTCGGGCTCGTGCTGCTCGGCTCGATCGGCCTCGGGTTCATCATCTCGCTCGTGTCGCGCAACGACACCCAGGCCGTGCAGTACGCCATGATCGTGCTCCTCGCCAGCCTCTTCTTCAGCGGCTTCTTCCTCGCCACCGATCGGCTCGTGTACCCGGCCCACATCATCAGCTGGATGCTGCCGGCCACGTTCGGGATCAGCCTGCTGCGCGACGTGATGCTGCGCGGCAGCGACCTCGACGGCGGCACCATCACCGCCCTCGCGGGCTACGCCGCGGTGGTCATAGCCCTCAGCTACGCCGGCACCCGGCGGCTACTACGCCCCGATTAGTTGCGTCGCCGCCTCCGCAAGCTTCGGCTTGCTCCTGCTCGCTGCGCTCGGACAATCCCTCAGGGGCCTGCCCCTGCCGACGCACTGCGGCGGCACGCTGGTACCCGGTCAGGCCCCCACAGAGAGACGCGTCGCGACCGCTTGGCCGTGCACCCGGTCGGCCACGGCGTCGACGAGCTCGAAGATGTGGTCGATGGCCCCCGGCTCGTGCAGCCCGAGCCCGCACGCCGGCGTCACGATGGCCTGGCGGCGCAGGCGCCCGGCGTCGCAGCCCCCCTGGACGAGGGTGCACCACAGATCGGCCAGCTCCCGCCAGTGGCGATCGGCGGTCGTGCCGACGGGACCGTCGGTCGGCACGGCCCCCCACGCCACCCACCCGCCGTCATCCAGGAACTGGGCGAGGTAGCCGGCGATGCCCTCGATGCCCGATCGCACGGGCATCCAGAGGATGCCGGGCCCGGCGGCGAGGATCGACGACCAGTCGCTCGGGCCACAGCAGTGGACGCCGGCCAGGGAAGCCGGATCGACGGCGGCCAGGGCGCCCGAGACGAGGTCGATGGCGGTGTCGGGATCGAGCGGGAAGCCGGGCTGGAGGAGACCGGTCATGCCGGGCTCGTCGATGACCACGACCTGGGCGTCCCGGGCGATGACCTCGGCCACCGCGTCGCCGATGGTGCGCACGTGGCGGCGCACCACCCGGGCGGCGAGGTCGAACGCGAGGGTCGGCGCCACGCCCGCCTGGGCCAGGGCCAGGCCGAACGTCACCGGGCCGGTGAACTGCCACTTGACCGGGCCGTCCCAGCCCTGGGCCACGTCGAGGAAGGCCCGCAGGCCGCCGAAGGCGTCGTGGTCGAGGTCGGTGTCCCGGTCGGGACCGAGCCGCACCCGGGCGACGTCGACCACCAGGTCACCGTCGTCGTCGACGGTCACGCCGGCCATGCCCACGGCCGCCTGGCCCAGCATCGACTCCGCCGGCGACCGCTGGGGGAGCGACGGGATGGCCGGGAGGTCGGGCAACCGCTCCAGGACGAACTCCGCAGCGGCGCGGGCGTCCGTGTGCGGCAGGCTCCCGATCCCGCTCGCCGCTCCCGCCGTGAGGTGCATCGTCATCCGCTCTCCCTTGATGCGAGCCCCCAACGTTGGCCCAGGGCGGCCCCGTAGGCAAATCTTGGAGACCCCATGAATCCTTCCACCCGATGGCTCTGGCTTCTGCGCGGCTCGTGGGCCCTGCTGGCCGTGGTCGCGCTTCCCGCGTTCGCCGGTGCCCTGGACGGCCGCAGCGGCGCCGTGCAGCTCGTTGCCGCCGCCGGTCTGTGGGCCGGGTGGGTGGCCGTCCTGGGCGCCAGCTTGCTGCCGTCGCCGGCCAGCCTCACGGTGGTCCGCCTGGTCAGCCCGGGCGCGGCGGTCGCCGGCGTCGTGGCCGCCTTCGCCGGCGCCAGCGCCGTGGCCGCCATCGCCGCCGTGGGCCTGGGGCTGCTGGCCGCCATCGTGGCCGCCACGGCCGAGGTCGGCGGGGCGTTCGTCCAGGCGGGCGCCTACGGCGACGAGAGCCGCTTCCTCCTGCGGCCTCCCGGCGCCCTGGTGGCCGGGCCCCTCGAGGTGGCCTGGGCCGTCCTGGCGGGGGCGGTCGGCGCCGGACCCCTCCTGCTGGCCGCCCGCGCCTGGCTGGCCGGGCTGCTCGTCACGGCGGCGGCCGTCGCCCTGGCCGTCGTGCTCGGGCCCCGGTTCCATCGCCTCGCCCTGCGCTGGTTCGTGTTCGTGCCCGCCGGCGTCGTGGTCCGGGACCCGCTCGTGCTGACCGACACCGCCATGTTCCGCCGGGGCGACGTCCGGACGCTGGCCCTGGCCCGCGCCGGCACGGCGGCCCCGGATCTCACCGCCCGGGCTCTCGGGCCGGCCGTCGAGGTCGACCTGGCCGGCACCGGCACCATCGCCGTCGGGGGGCCGTTCATGGACGAGCGGGAGGGGCGCAGCGTGTCCATCGACAGCTTCCTGATCAGCCCCAGCCGCCCCGGCCAGGTGCTGGCCGAAGCCGAACGCCGCGCCTACCCGGTGGCGTGAGTGGCGCCGCAGTGCGGCGGCAGGGGCAACCGCCCGAGGGATTGTCCGAAGCGCAGCGAGTCAGGAGCCAGCCGAAGCGACAGCGGAGGAGGGCGACGAAGATACGGCGATGCCCCCGCCGAGCACGAGCTCGTCGGCCGAGTCGTAGATGACCACGCTCTGGCCGGGAGCGACCCGTCGCTGGGGCTCAGCCCAGCGCACCACCGAGCCGTCGACGACGGCGGGGCGGGCCGGGCCGTGGGCGCTGCACTGCACGAGCACCGGCCCGAGTGCGGGATCGCCGGCCCACTGGAGATCGCGCAGCGCCAGCTCGCCGGTCTGGAGATCGCTGGCGGCGCCGACCGTGATCGTGGCCGCCACCGGATCGACGGCCATCACGTAGCGCCGCTCGCCACCGCCGGCGGTCAGCCCCCGCCGCTGACCCACGGTGACCAGTTCGACGGCGTCGACGCGCCCGACGGTGCGGCCGCCGGTGTCGACCACCACGCCCGGCGTGAACGGGATGCGCTGGGCCAGGAAGGCCTCGCGACCGCCGCCGGTGGTGATGAAGCACACGTCCTGGCTGTCGGGCTTGGCCGCGGTGCGCAGCCCGAGCGACGCCGCCATGGCCCGCACGTCGGCCTTCGTGCGGTGGCCCACCGGGAACTGCAGCCGCGCCAGGGCCGCCGACCCCAGCATGTGCAGCACGTAGCTCTGGTCCTTGGGCCGGTCGGCGCCGCGACGCACGCGGAAGCCGCCGTCCACCGCCGCGATGCGGGCGTGGTGACCGGTGGCCACTGCGTCGATGCCGAGGCGCTCGGCGCGCGCCAGCAGGCGATCGAACTTGATGTGGCGGTTGCACTCGACGCACGGGTTGGGCGTGCGCCCGGCGGCATGGTCGGCGACGTAGGGCGCCACCACGTCGGTGTGGAAGTCCTCGCTGAAGTTGAACACGACATGGTCGATGCCGAGCTGCTGCGCGACGCGGCGGGCGTCGTCGACGTCGGCCACCGAGCAGCAGCCGGTGTCGCTCTCGCCGCCCCACAGGCGCATGGTGACGCCTACGACGTCCCAGCCCCGCTCGACGAGCAGTGCCGCCGCCACCGAGGAGTCGACGCCGCCGCTCATGGCGACGAGCACGGACCGCTCGCTCACTGGTGCACGCTCCCATCATGAGTACGGGTTCGGTCCGGCGTGGCGCACGGGGCACCAGTGAGCAGTTCGCCGCTACGCGGCGAACAAGGCACCGTGTCTTCGATGTGCTCGCTCCGCTCACTCATCGGCGCAGCTGGCGCACGGCGGCCGGGATCACAGTGAGCGCCTCGTCGATGTCGGCGTCGGTGGTGGCGAACCCGAGCGACAACCGCAGCGCGCCGAGCGACTGCTCCTTCGGGACGCCCATGGCCGTCAGCACGTGCGAGGGCTCCATGGCCCCGCTGGCACACGCCGACGCCGCCGATGCGCACACCCCGGCCCGATCGAGGAGGAAGAGCAGCGCCTCGCTCTCCACGCCCTCGATGCACACATGCGCCGACCCCGCCACCTTCATGGCGCGCGGCACGGTCTCGTGGACACCGGGCAGCGCCGCCTGCAGGCCGTCGACCAACCGGTCGCGCTGGGCGGTGACGCGCGCCACCACGGCGGCCCGCTCGGCCACCGTGACCCGCATGGCCGCGGCCATCGCGACGATGCCGGCGACGTTGTGCGTACCGCTGCGGCGATCGCGCTCCTGACCGCCGCCGAGGATGAGGGGCTCGAGATCGACATCGCCCCGCACCACCAGCGCGCCGACGCCCTTCGGCCCGCCGAACTTGTGGGCGCTGACGCTGATGCAGTCAGCGGCGGCGGCGTCGACAGCGACGTCGAGCCAGGCGAAGGCCTGCACGGCGTCGGTGTGGAGGATGGCTCGAGGCGCCTCGGCCCGCACGAGCGCCGCCACCTCGGCGAAGGGCTGGACGGTGCCGACCTCGTTGTTGGCCAGCATGATCGA
Organism: uncultured Acidimicrobiales bacterium; assembly: GCA_963728985.1. Lineage (GTDB taxonomy): Bacteria > Actinomycetota > Acidimicrobiia > Acidimicrobiales > Ilumatobacteraceae > DASXAI01. The sequence goes on from CAVSME010000001.1 coordinate 614,810, forward strand.
GACAACCGTCACATCGGGACTCGAGCGCGCCGGTGAGGTCATCCACATCGATCCGCCCGGCGGCGTCGACGCCGACCAGGCGACCGCCGACGTGCTCGACGGGGTGCAGCACGGCGTGGTGCTCGACAGCACTGCCCACCGCCCGGCCGCCGTGGCGGCGAACGGCGCCGAGCACGGCGTGGTTGTCGGCCTCGGTGCCGCTGCCGGTGAACACGACCTCGCCCGGTCGGCAGCCGAGGGCCTCGGCGACGGTGTCCCGGGCCTCGTCGACCGCCTGGCGGGCCTGGCGGGCGGCGGCGTGGGCACCCGAGGAGTTGGCGAAGCGATCCTGCAGGTACGGGGCCATGGCCTCGACCGCCTCAGGGCGCATCGGCGTGGACGCCGCGTAGTCGAGGTAGGCCGGCACGATCCCAGGTTACGGCGACGCTGTGGTGGAATTCGCCGGTGCGGGGCTACGGACCATCGAGCTACGGCGATGGCATCGCCGACGTCTACGACGACTGGTACGACGAGCTCGAGGTCGACGCCCCCGTCGCCACTCTCGTCGCGCTGGCCGGCGGCGGCCCCGTGCTCGAGCTGGGCATCGGCACCGGCCGGCTGGCTCTCCCGCTCGCGGCGCGCGGCGTGGCGGTGAGCGGCGTGGATGCGTCGGCCGCCATGGTGGCGCGTCTGCGGGCCAAGCCCGGCGGTGACCAGATCGACGTGGTGGTCGGGGACATGACCGGCGACGATCCGCCCGGACCGTTCACCTTGGCGTTCGCCGCCGTCAACACGTTCTTCAACCTGACCGTGGCGGGTGCGCAGGAAGCCTGCTTCCAGGCGGTGGCGGCGCGCCTGGTCACCGGCGGCCGGCTCGTCATCGATGCGTTCGTGCCCGATCCCGACGAGGACGGCGACAGCATCCGCGTGCGCAACGTGGCCCACGATCGAGTGGTGCTCGACGTGGTCCACACCGACGTGGCCGCGCAGCACGCCTTCGGCCAGATCGTCGAACTGGTCGACGGCCAGCCCGTTCGCCTGCGCCCGTGGTCCGTGCGCTGGTCCACGCCGGATCAGCTCGATGCCATGGCCACCGCCGCCGGTCTCGAATTGGAGCACCGCTGGAGCGACTGGGACGGCGGGCGGTTCGGCCCCGACAGCGCCCGGCACGTGTCGGTGTGGCGGCGGATCGCGGACGTAGGCTGAGAGGCGAGATGAGCCAGTTGCGCCTCAACCCGTTGAACGGCCGGTGGGTCACCATCGTCGCCGATCGCGGCGAGCGGCCCACTGATTTCGCCCCGCGCCTGCGCCAGGTCGAGGCCGATCCGAACCGTCCGTGCCCGTTCTGCCCGGGCAACGAGGAGGCCACGCCGCCCGCCCTCGAGACCTACGACCGCGACGGGCACTGGAACATCCGCATCGTGCCCAACCTGTATCCGGCGTTCTACGGCCACGACACGATGGCGGTGCGCAACCTCGGTCCCGTGCACGTCCAGGCGTCGGCCAGCGGCATCCACGAGGTGCTGGTCTTCTCCCGCGACCACTACGGCAGCTGGGCCGACCTCGACGATCGGGCCGCCGGGCTCGTCATGGCGGCGCTGCGCGACCGCATGGAAGAGCACGCCCGCACCCCGCACGTCCGCTACACGCAGGCCATCGTCAACCGCGGTCGCGAAGCGGGAGCATCGCTGTCGCACCCGCACGGCCAGCTCCTCGGCATGCCGTTCGTGCCCGGCGAGATCGTGGACGAGGAGAAGGCCTTCGCCCGGTTCGAGGGCGGCTGCATCCTGTGCGCCACCGTGGAAGCCGAGACCGTCGACGGCACTCGCATCGTGCTGGCCGACGAGCGCGCCGTCGCCGTCACCCCGTTCTGGAGCGGCACGCCCTACGAGCTGCTGGTGATCCCCCGGGCCCACGAGGGCCACCTGCAGGGGTCGGCCCCCGCCGACCTCGCCGCTGTCGGCCGCACCATCCGCTCGGTGCTGGCCATCCTGGCCGAGCGCCTGGGTGACGTCGCCTACAACCTCGTGTTCCACACAGCGCCGCACCACCACGCCGGCACCTACCACTGGCACGCCCACATCTGGCCCAAGCTCGCCACCACGGCGGGGTTCGAGCGGGGCACGGGCGTGCTGATCAACATCACGCCGCCCGAGCTGGCGGCCCAGGAGTTGCGGCGGGCCGCCGAGCCGGCAACAGCACAGGCTCGAGCGTGAGCCGCGTCTACGTCTCAGTGGTGATCGACGCGCCGCCCACCGACGTGTGGTCGGTCGTGGAGCTGATCGAACGCCACGTCGACTGGATGGCGGACGCCGAGGCGATCCGGTTCGAGGGCCTGCAGCGGCGCGGTGTCGGCACCCGCATCGCCGTCGACACGCACGTCGGGCCGCTGCGCGTCACCGACCGCATGTACGTCACCGAGTGGATCGACGGCGCGGTGATCGGCGTGGACCACGTCGGCCGGGTGGCCGGCAGCGGGCGCTTCACCCTCGAACCCGCCGTCGACGGCGGGACGCTGTTCGCGTGGGAGGAGGAGCTGCAGTTCCCGTGGTTCCTCGGGGGTCGCTTCGGTGCCGTGATCGGCACCGCACTCGTCCTCAAGCCACTGTGGCGACGGAACCTCCAGCGACTGAAGACGCTCGTGGAAACTCGCCGCCCCGCCGGCGCCGGCTGATGTTGCGGCGGGTGGCGGCGGCCGTCGCCGTCGCGGCCGTGCTGCTGGCGGCGTGCAGCGACGGCAAGAAGAGCACCGCCGGCACGACCACGGCGGCGCCGGCGAGCACCGCGCAGGGCACAACGGCCGGCGGCGTGGCCCCGTCCGTGGCCACGACGGCCATCCCCGGCGGCGGCAGCGGGGCCCCGCCGGACAGCACCCCTGCCGGTGGCACGGTGGCGCCCCAGGCCACGACGACGATCCCGCTGAGCCCGCCGGCATCCGGCACACCGGCGGCCACCGACGCGACCGATCCCGGCACCGTGGCCACACCGACATCGGCACCGGGGCCCACGTCGCCCCCCATCACCGACATCGTGGACGGCAACCCCGAAACGTTCTGCCCCGCCGTCGATCGCGCCGTACCGCTGTACTACGTGATGTCCCTCGGCAGCCTCGACGGCGAGGCCGCCGCAGCGGCCTACGAGGTCGCCGTGGCCCCGGCATTGTCCGGACCGCTCGGTCAGGCCGCCACCAGCGCGCCATCGGTGGTGGCGCCACCGTTCCAGCGATGGGCGGCCCGGACGGCGGCGGCGGTGGCGGCGTTCAAGGCGGCCGGCGCCACCGACGCCCAGGTGGCGTCGTTCGGCCAGTCCTACGCCGCCCAGATCGACGCCCTCACCGACGCCGGGGGCGCCCAGAGCCCGCCCGACCCGGTCGACGCCGCCGTCAGCATCGGCATCGACCGCAACCGGCTCCTCACCGCGGCCAACAGCTTCGTGCAGGCCAACGGCCCGTTCGAGGCGTTCGCCGCCACCCTCGGCCAGGACGTCAACCTCACGCCGGCGGCCCAGCAGAAGCTCGAGCAGCTCTACCCCTGCGCCGCCGACCTCACCAACTTCACCGGCTGACGACGTACTGACGCGCCGCAGCCCGATATGCGTGGCACATCGCGCACGAGATGAGGTGGCGCCGCAGTGCGGCGGCGGGGCAGCCGCTGAAGGGATTGTCCGAGAGGTCGAGCGGAGAGGAAACCTTTCCGCTCGAATTCGCCGGCAGCCGGCCGTTGGCCGGCACCGAATGACAGTGCCGATCGGCCAGCCAAGCTGGCCCAATCGGCGAACCGGGGGGCTCCGGCAGGAGCCTCCGCCCCCCAGGCCCCCCGCCTATCCGCTAGCCCTCCGAGCGCAGCGAGTCCGAGGCGAAGCCGAGGCATCAACGCGGCACACCGAGGTGGCCCACGGCCAGGCCGAGGGTGGTGCCGAGGCGGCCGAGGCCGCTGGCGGGCTCGCTGACGAGCACGTCGTACACCGCCTCTTGGGCCCGCGACAGGTCGACGGCCACGCCCGCGGAACGGACCAGCGTCACCACGGTGACGGCCAGGCCCACATCGCCACGGCGCCGGCTGGCCACGGCCCGGGCCACCGTGCCGTCGACGGCGGCCGCGGCCGCGGCGCGCACGGCGGGCACGTCGAGGCCCACGCCGGTCTCGGCCGCTTCGGTCACGACCGCCTCGGCCGCTGCCAGCGCGCTCCGGTCGGCGCCGTCGGCGACGGCCACCAGTGCCGCCTCCACCCGCCGGGCCAGGGCGAGCTGGGCCGGCGCCCGCAGCTCGTCCGGGAGCGCGTAGCCGGCCGCGGTCAGGGCCGACAGGACGTCGCGGTGGTCGGAGAAGACCCGGTCGAGCTCGGCACCGAAGCGGTCAGCCAGTGTCTGGGCGGCGGTGTGCAGCAGGCGGTCGGGAGCATCGGGCAGGGCGGCGGAGATGTCGAACTCGTCGGGACCGAACCGGTCGGTGACGAGCCGCAGGAGCTGTGTGAGGCGCGTGCCCCTGGCGAAGGCGGCGCGCAGCTCGGCCAGGTGGGCGCCGTCGGCCTTCGCCTCGCCGGCCGCCCGGCACGCCCCCACCACCTCGAGGGCGCCCAGGTGGAGGGCGGCGTACACGTAGCGGTGAGCGGCACCGGTGCGCCGGTGCACCAGCTCCACGACCCCGCTGGCCAGCGCCAGCGAGCCTCGCTCGGCCATCTCGTGGTCGGCCACGACCACGTCGAAGCCGGCGGTGACGGGCTGCGGGGCCAGGCCGTCGAGCAGCTCCAGCAGCGCGATGTGGGCCACGACCCTCGCCGGCAGCACCCGGGCAGGGACGACGTGGCGGGCCCACACGTCGCGGCCCGTGCCCTCGGCGGGGTCGTTGCTCGTCGCGGTGTCGAGCACGTCGAGGAAGGCTTCCTCGGGCGGTTCGTCGCCAGCCTCGCGCAGCAGGTCCATGCACCGGGCGGCGTAGCGCAGGACCTGGATGGCCTCCAGGCCGGCGAGGTCGTCGAAGAACCAGCCACAGCTCGTGTACATCAGCATCGTGTGCCGCTGCGCCTCGAGCAGGGTCAGCGCCAGCGTGCGATCGCGCCGGCGGCGCACGTGGCGGGACACGAAGGCATCCGTGCGGCGGCGATCGAGGACGACCTCGATGTAGGCGTCACGCGCCGCCCACGGGTCGCGCAGCACGGCCCCACCCTTGTCGGCGAACACGGCGGCCGCATGGTCACGCAAGACGTCGAGTGCGGCCCGGAGCGGCGCCCGCCATGCCTGGTTCCCGCCCGGACGCCCCCCGCTGGAGCAACCGCAGTCCCGCTTCCACCGGCCGACGCCGTGGGCGCATGACCAGGCGCTCTCGTGGACGCGCACATCGTCCACGGGCGGGTGGGCGGCCAGCCAGGAGCCGATCGGGCCCGTGGCGACCTTGCGGCGGGGCGCCTCGACGGCCAGGGCGTAGGCCACTGCTCGTTCGGCATGGCGGTGGTGGTGACCGAACGTCTCGCCGTCCGTGGCCACCACCACGAGACCGTCGGCGGCGGCGCCCTGGGCCCGCGACACCACGGCGGCGGCCGGTCCGGAGCCGATCCCGAACGCGATGTCGTGACTCAGCGCGCCGTCGTAGAACACGAGCGCGATGGATCCCGCGCCGTGCGGATGCTCCCAGCGATAGGCCTGTCCGGGTGCCACCGCCGACACCGCCTGGCCGGGCGACAGGATCGTGAACCCGACGCCCTCCTCCACCAGCACCGCCAGCACGGCGTCGTTCACGGCCGTCTCCGGCAACCACAAGCCGGCGGCGCGCCGGCCGAATCGGTGCTCGAAGTCGGCCAGGCCCCAGCGCACCTGGGTGCGCACGTCGCGCTCGGTGGCCAGCGGCAGGATCATGTGGTTGTAGGCCTGGGCGATGGCGGTGCCGGCCTCGGCGTCGGCGTCGAGGATGAGCTCGTACGTGGCGGGATGGTGCACCGCCAACCACGACGCCAGGGTCGGGCCGATGTTGAACGAGAGCAAGGCGTAGTCGTTCACGATGGCGACGACCCGGCCGCGATCGTCCACGATCCGAGCGCGGGCGTTGGGGCGGTAGGCCTCCGCGGTGATGCGCTCGTTCCAGTCGTGGAACGGCGCTGCCGAGGGCTCTACGGGGACGGTCTCGGTCCACGGGTTCTCGCGTGGCGGTTGGTAGAAGTGCCCGTGGACGGCGAGGTGCAGCATCGAAGCCCGGCAGCCTACGAGAGCGCCCGGAGGCCGGCCGTGACCGCCGCCGCCAGCACGATCACGACGGGGAACGGCGCTCGCCGCCATGCCGCCAGGGCAGCCACGCCCACGCCGGCGGCCCGGGCGTCGAGCACCAGCGCACGATCGGCACCGAACGTGCCCACCACCACCAGCGCCGCCAGGAGGGCGGCCGGCAACAGGGCCACGCAACGCACCAGCCGCGCCGGGAGCGTCGCCCCGCCCAGCAGGACCAGGCCGCCGACCTTGAACCCGTAGGCGCCGCCGGCCAGCACCAGGATCACCCACCAGCTCACGGGCGGCGCCGCCAGCCGATCAACGCGGCCGCGCTGGCGGCGATGATCGGCACGCCGGCGGGAGTCAGCGGGACGAGCACCAGGGCGATGCCGGCGCCCAAGGCCGCCGCCACCTTGCCGTCGATGCGGCGGATGTGGGGCGCGATCAGCACGAGGTAGCCGGCGGGGAAGGCGGCGTCGAGGCCGAGGGCGGCGGGATCGCCGATCACGCCACCGCCGAGCGCGCCGGCCAGGGTGCCGATGTTCCAGCACACGAAGACGGCCACGCCCGTGGCCCAGAACGCCCGCACCCGATCGCGCCGGCCGGTCTGGGCGGTGGCCATCGCCGTCGACTCGTCGAGCACGAGTTGGGCGGCGACGAGCCGGCGCCACCAGAGGCCCTGGATGTCCGGCGCCAGCACCAGCCCGTAGGCGCCGTTGCGGGCCGCCAGCAGCAGCGCGCTGGCCACCGCGGCGACCGAACTGCCCCCGGCGCCGACGATGCCCACGGCGGCGAACTGCGAGGCGCCGGTGAACACGAGCAGCGACAGCGCGCACGTCTTGGCCACCGACAGGCCGCTGGCCACGGCCAGCACCCCGAAGGAGACGCCGAACACGCCGACCGCCGCACCCAGGGTGATGGAGGCGACGACCGGCGACCGCGGCGCCGCCGTCAAGGGGCGGTGGCGCCCAGCCAGAGCACCCCGAGTGGAGGCAGCGTGATGAAGGCGGAGGCGGGCTGACCGTGGTGGGGCTCGCCGTCGGCCGCCCAGACGCTGCGCACGCCGCCGTAGCCGGTGCCGCCGAACCACGTGGCGTTGGTGTCGAGCAGGACCTCCCACTCACCGCCCCACGGCAAGCCCACGCGGTAGCCCTCCCTCGGCACCGGCGTGAAGTTGGCGATGCACGCCACCACCTGGTGGCCGTCGCCCGACCACCGCAGGAACGCGTAGCCGGAGCTGGCGGCGTCGTCGGCCTCGAGCCACTGGAAGCCGGCCGGCTCGTGGTCGCGCTCCCACAGCGCCGGCCACGCCACGCTCACCCGGTTCACCGCCCGCACCAGTTCCTGCACGCCGCGATGGCGCTCGCCCGACAGCGCTCGCCAGTCGACCCCTTCCTCCAGGTTCCACTCGCGCCACTGGGCCAGCTCGCCGCCCATGAAGAGCAACTGGCCACCGGGGTACGCCCACATCCAGCCGTAGAGCGCCCGCAGGTTGGCGAAGCGCTGCCATTCGTCGCCCGGCATCTTCCCGAGGAGCGATCCCTTGCCGTGCACGACCTCGTCGTGCGACAGCGGCAGCACGAAGTTCTCGGTGAACGCGTACAGCAGACCGAAAGTCAGCTCGCGATGGTGGAAGCGGCGGTGCACCGGATCGTGCTCGAGGTAGCCGAGTGTGTCGTGCATCCAACCCATGTTCCACTTGTGGCTGAAGCCGAGGCCGCCGTGGTCGACGGGGCGGCTCACCATGGGCCACGACGTGGACTCCTCGGCGATCACCATCACGCCCGGATGCTCGGTGAAGACCACGGTGTTCAGCTCGCGCAGGAAATCGATGGCGTCGAGGTTCTCCCGCCCGCCGAACTCGTTGGGCACCCATTCCCCGGGCTGGCGTGAATAGTCGAGGTAGAGCATGGACGCCACCGCGTCGACGCGCAGCCCGTCCACGTGGAACTCCTCGAACCAGTAGAGGGCGTTGGCCACGAGGAAGTTGCGGACCTCGTTCCGTCCGTAGTTGAAGACCAACGTGCCCCAGTCGGGGTGCTCACCCTGACGAGGGTCGGCGTGCTCGTACAGCGAGGTGCCGTCGAAGCGGGCCAACGCCCAGTCGTCGCGCGGGAAGTGCGCCGGCACCCAGTCGACGATGACGCCGATGCCGCGCTGGTGCAGGTGGTCCACGAAGAAGCGGAAGTCGTCGGGCGTGCCGTAGCGCGACGTGGGCGCGTAGTAGCCGGTGACCTGGTAGCCCCACGAACCGGTGAACGGGTGCTCGGCCATGGGCAGCAGTTCGACGTGCGTGAAGCCGAGATCCTCCACGTAGTCGGCCAGTTCCTTGGCCACCTCGCGGTAGCCGAGACCGGGACGCCACGAGCCCAGGTGCACCTCGTAGATGCGCAAGGGCCGGCGCACGGGATCGGCCGCCGCCCTCGCCGCCAGCCACTCGCCGTCGCTCCACTCGTGCGTCGAGTCGGCCACGATGCTGGCGTTGCTCGGCGGGACCTCGGTGCGGCGGGCCATGGGGTCGGCGCGGAGTCGCAGCGACCCGTCCGCCCCGATGATCTCGAACTTGTAGCGAGTCCCGGCGATCACGCCCGGCACGAAGCCCGCCCACACGCCCGAGACGCCCAGCGGTTGCAGCGGATCGACTCGACCGTCCCACTTGTTCCAGTCGCCCACGACTCGCACGGAGCGGGCGTTGGGGGCCCACACCGCGAACGCGGCACCATCGACGCCGTCGACGGTCCGGGGCTGGGCGCCGAGGACGTCCCACAGGCGGCGGTGACGTCCCTCGCCGATGAGGTGCAGATCGACGGGGCCGAGCAGCTGCGCCATCGAGCTCGAATCTAGGGCGTCGTTGCGCACCTCAGCACCCGCAATGAACCAGTGGCCGACACCTCGGTGAAGCCTCCGGATGCGAGTGCGGGCAGGTAGATGTCCTCGTACGGGGGCCGGCCGCCGTCGGCCGGGTCCGGGAAGACGTCGTGGACGGCCAGCACGCCACCAGGGGCGACGCGGGGCGTCCAACCGGAGAAGTCGTCACGGGCAGGCTGTACCCCATGGCCGCCGTCGATGAACACGAGGGCGGCCGGCGTGGTCCAGTGCCGGGCGACCAGCGCCGACGGTCCGACCAGCGCGATCACCACGTCTTCCAGGCCCGCCGCCTCGATCGTGCGCCGGAACGTGGGCAGCGTGTCCATGCGGCCCGAGGTCGCATCGACCAGGGCGGGATCGTGGTGCTCCCACCCGGCCTGGTTCTCCTCGGACCCCCGGTGGTGGTCGACGGCGAACACGACCGTCGCGGCCTCGCGCGCCGCCGCCGCGAGCCAGATGGTGGAGCGGCCGCAGTACGAGCCGACCTCCACGAACGGCGCCCCGGGCACGGCGACGGCGGCGGTCAGGGCCGCTTCGTAGAGGGCGTCGCCTTCCTCCGGGGGCATGAAGCCCGTGGCCGCGACGGCCGCCGCCCGGAGCCCAGCGTCCACTACCAGGTGTCCCAGTGGATGATCGTGTCGGGATCCGGGCGGGCGGCGGGCTTGAAGTCGGTCCCCACGGTGTAGGCCAGCGGCGACAGGCAGAACTGCTGCACCGAGTCGAAGGGGATGCCGACGATCTCGGCCACGGCCTGCTCTTGCATCAGGTGGAGCGTGGTCCAGCACGTCCCGAGCCCACGGGCGCGGGCGGCCAGCATGAAGCTCCACATCGCCGGCAGGACGTTGCCTCCCATGGAGGCGCCGGCGAGGGCGGGACCCCCCTCGAGGCGGGCACCGGACGCGCACGCGATGACGATCACGGGGACCTCGCCCATGTGGTCGCCGAGGAAGTCGGCCGAGCGGGCGGAGCGCTGCTGCACGGCGTTGGCGGCGTCGTCGTGCTTGTCGATCGAGCCGATGTAGACGCCCTCGAACGTCTTGTACCGGCCGAAGCACTGGCCGTAGATGTCGCCGATGGCCCGGCGCTTGTCGGCGTCGCGCACGACGACGAAGTGCATCGACGGGTTGTTGGACCCCGACGGCGACTGGAAGGCGAGTGCCACGCACTCACGGATCAGCTCGTCGGGCACGTCGCGGGTGAGGTCGAGCCGGCGGCGCACGGCGCGCGTCGTCGACAGCAACTGGTCCGGATCGAGTTCGAGCAGCCCCATGGCCGGGAACGTAGCGCACGCGCTTCCCGCACCGCCCACGTGCCCGCCCACCCCCCCTCCCCCTGCGCAGCCTGAGCGTTTGGTACCGCTGGAGCGGTACCAAGTGTTCAGGCTGCGCGGTTTTGGACATCGAGAGCGGGTCACGGGGTGGTGGGATGGGGTACGCGAGACTCGGGTCGATGACGGCCGCTCTCGACGATCTGGTGCGGCTCCTCGACCTCGAGCCCATCGAGGTCAACATCTTCCGGGGCCGCTCGCCCGACGAGAGCCAGCAGCGGGTCTTCGGCGGCCAGGTGGCCGGGCAGGCCCTCGTCGCCGCCGCCCGCACGGTGTCGGCGGAGCGGCCCGTGCACTCCCTCCACGCCTACTTCCTGCGCCCCGGCGACGCCTCGGTGCCCATCCTCTACGAGGTCGACCGCATCCGTGACGGCCGGAGCTTCACCACCCGGCGAGTCGTGGCCATCCAGCACGGCGAGGCCATCTTCAACCTCCAGGCCAGCTTCCACGTCCACGAGGCCGGCCTCGACCACCAGGTCCCCATGCCCGACGTCCCCCGCCCCGAAGACCTCCCCGACTTCCACCAGCGCATGGAGCCCTACAAGGAGGCCATCGGCGAGTGGTTCCTGCGGCCCCGGCCCATCGACACGAGGTACGTCGAGGGCGATCCGATGGCCCGCCGCCGCAAGAAGGGCAACACCCAGCGGGTGTGGCTGCGAGCCGACGGCGAGCTGCCCGACGATCCGGTGCTGCACGCCTGCATCGCCACCTACGCCTCGGACATGACGCTGCTCGACACGACGGTGCTGCCCCACGGCATCGGGTGGGCCGACGAGTCCGTGCAGATGGCCAGCCTGGATCACGCCATGTGGTTCCACCGGCCGTTCCGGGCCGATCACTGGCTCCTCTACGACCAGGTGGCGCCGTCCAGCTTCGGATCGCGAGGCCTGGCCGCGGGCTCGATCTTCACCGAAGAGGGCAAGCTGGTCGTATCCGTGATGCAAGAAGGGCTCATCCGCGCCACCCATTGAGGCGGCTCGCCGCGGCGTCGACCATGGCGGTCCTCCTCGTCCTGGCGGCGTGCAGCAGCGACGACGACAACAACAGCGACGCGACGACCACCGAGGCGGCAGCCACCACCGTGGCCCCGACCGCCACGACGGCCGCCTCGGCACCGGCCACCACGACCGCGCCGGTCACCAGCGCCGCCAGCCCTACCGCGGCCACCACCGCCGCGCCGCCGCCCACGACCGCGGCCGACGACCCCGACCTCGGCGCAGTGCACGTGAAGCTCACGCCGGTGGCGCAGGCGACCGAGCCCGTCTTGGTGGCCACCCGGCCCGGCGATGCCAGCACCCTCTACATCGCCGAACGCGGCGGGCGGCTACGGGCCCTCCGGGACGGGGCGCTGGCGGAGCAGCCCGTCCTCGACATCAGCTCCCTGACGCGCGCCGGTGGCGAGCGGGGGTTCCTCGGCTTCGCCTTCTCGCCCGACGGCAGCCATCTCTACGTCGACTACACCGACCGCGACGGCAACTCGAACATCGACGAGTACGCCCTCGGGGCCGACGGCACCATCGACCCGTCGACGCGCCGCCAGGTCCTCTTCCAGCAGCAGCCCTATCCCAACCACAACGGTGGCGAGGTCATCTTCGGGCCCGACGGCCACCTGTACATCGGCTTCGGCGACGGCGGCTCGGCCGGCGATCCGCAGCGCAACGGCCTCAACCTCGGCACGTGGCTGGGCAAGATCCTGCGCATCGACCCGCTCGCCAACGGCGACCAGCCCTACACCGTGCCCGCCGACAACCCGTTCGTCGGCCAGGACGGCGCCAAGCCGGAGATCTGGTCCTACGCGCTGCGCAACCCGTGGCGCTTCTCCTTCGATCGGGCGACGAAGGATCTCTGGATCGGCGATGTCGGGCAGGGGAACATCGAGGAAGTCGATCGCGCGACGGTGGCCGACGGCGCCGGGCGGGGCACCAACTTCGGATGGAGCGCGTTCGAAGGGAACGTCCGGTACAACGACGACCAGTCGGCCGACGGCGTCGTGCCCCCGGTCTTCCAGTACACGCACGCCAACGGCAACTGCTCGGTGACCGGTGGCTACGTGTACCGCGGTGCCGCCATCCCGGCGCTCCGGGGCGCGTATCTCTACACCGACTACTGCGGCAACGGGGTCCGGGCGATCGTCGTCGATGCCAGCGGCAAGCCTGGTGATGCCGTGCAACTCACGGACCAGCCGGGCTCCATCGTCAGCTTCGGCGAGGACGCCAACGGCGAGATCTACGTCTGCTCGCTGAGCGGCAACGTGGTGTATCGCATCGATCCTGCGTAGCCGCCGCACCGCTATGGTGCGCGTCAGCACCATGCAACGGGACGTCACCCTCGACTCCGCCCCAGAAGCGACCGCGCCTGTGCGTCCGTGGTGGCCGATGCCCCGGCGCGATACGCGCGGTCGCGAGCGCGTGCGCCGTCCCGGCGATGGCGTCCTGCTGTTCTTCGCCGCCGTTGTCTTCGTGATCCTGATCGTGCGATCCGACGAGGTCAGCGTGATCGGCGCCAACCTCTTCACGCTCGTGCACGGCCTCCCCGAAGGCCTCCACGGCATCTTCGAGTTCATCTACCGCCTCGGCTCGCTGTGGATCGTGGCCGTCGTCGCCGTCGCGGCGTTGCTGCGCCGCGACGTGCTCCTCACCGTCACGGTCACCCTCAGCGGGCTCCTGGCCGCGGCCGCCGCTCACCTTCTGGAAGCGTGGCTCGACACGGAGCACACCATCTCGCTCCCGGACGACCTCGCCGCTGCCGGCGCCACGTCGTCGTTCCCGTTGGCGCACGTCGCCGTCGCCACCGCGCTGGCGATGGCGGCGACTCCCTACGTCATCCGCCCGATCCGGATCGCGACGTGGCTGGCGGCCGGCGGCGTGGGGATCGCCGGCGTCTACCTGGCCGAGGGCCTGCCCGGCGACGTGCTGGGTGGCGCCGTGCTCGGTTTCGCCGTGGCCCGTGCCGTGTTCCTCGCCATCGGGGCGCCTGCTGGACGACCGACGGCGGAGCAGGTGCGCGCCGCGCTGACGGCCATCGGCATCGACGCCGTCGACGTGGTGGAGTCCGACGAACCGATCACGGGCGCGGTGGAGATGCTGGCCGTCACCGCCGACGGGCGCCACCTCGTGGCCCGCGTCCTCGGCCGGGACCAGCGCGACGCCAGCTTCCTGGCGAAGACGTGGCGTTGGCTCATGCAGAAGGACTTCCAGCCCAACCTCTTCGTCACCCGGGTGAACGAGGTGGAGCACGAGGCCTACGTCACGCTGATGGCGCAGCGGGCCGGCGCCGGCGTGCCCGACGTCGTGGTGGCCGGCGCCGCCGGAGCCGACGCCGCCATGCTGGTGGAGGCGTACCCGTCCGGTCGGCCGCTGCATCTCCTCGAGGCCGAGGAGATCACGCCGGCGCTCATCGCCGAGGTGTGGCAGACGATGGCACGCCTGCGGGCCGAAGGCATCGCCCACGGCGGCCCGAGTGCGGATCGCTTCATCGTGGTCCCCGACGGCACGGTCTGCCTGATCGACTTCTCGGCTTCCCGCGCCGGGGCCAACGCCGAGAACCTCCATCGCGACGTCGCCGAGCTCCTCGCCGTCACCGCGGTCCTGGTCGGCCCCGAGGCCGCCACGGCCGCCGCCATGGTCGCCGTCGGGCCCGGGGCGGTGCGGGACGCGCTGCCCTTCGTGCAGCCCGTGGTCATCTCGCGATCGACCCGCCACGCCATCGGGAAGCGCTCGAAGCTGCTCGAGGAGGTGCGCACCGCCGGCGCGGCCGCGCTCGGCGAGAAGCCGCCCGAGCTCGAGCCGCTGCGCCGCGTGACCACCGGTGGGCTCCTGATGGCGGTGTTCACCTTCATCGCCATCTACGTCCTGCTCGGCCAGATCGGCGAGCTGTCAGGCATCGGCGACGCCCTGAAGACAGCGGAGTGGGGCTGGGTCTTCCTCGGGTTCTTCTTCAGCCTCTTCACCTACCCCGCTGCCGCGATCGCGCTCCTTGCCGCCCTGCCCAACCGCATCCCCATGGCCCCGGTCACGGAGCTCCAGCTGGCCACCAAGTTCACCAACCTCGTCACGCCGGCCGAGGTCGGCAGCGCCGCGATGAACATCCGGTTCCTGCAGGGCCAGGGCGTCGACGCCGCCACGGCGGTCACGTCGGGCGTGGCCATCAGCTTCTTGAGCACGGTGGCGCAGGTCCTGCTGTTCACCGTCTGCCTGCTCGCCACCGGCGGCGACTGGAGCACGCAGGGGCTGCCTGACGGCATCGGCCTCGTCGTCCTCATCGTGGTGATCGTCCTCGGGGTGCTCGTCGCCATCGTCGCCCGGGTGCCCAAGCTGCGGCGGATGGTGGTGCCGCAGATGCGCAAGGTCTGGGCCACCATCACCCGCCTGGCCAAGTCACCGGGGCGGACGTTGACGATCATCGCCTCCGGCCTGCTCGGCGGCGTGCTCTACGCCCTGTGCCTCGGGTGCTGCCTGCGCGCCTACGGCGGTCACCTGTCGCTGGCCATGCTGATCGTCATCAACTCCAGCGCCTCCACCGTCGCCAACCTGGCGCCCGTGCCCGGGGGCATGGGCGTGGCCGAAGCCGGGTTGGTCGCCGGCCTGACCGCCGCCGGCATCGACAGCAGCACGGCCGTGGCCGCGGTGCTGACCCATCGCCTGATCACCTTCTGGCTGCCGCCGACCTTCGGCTGGCTCGCCATCCGCGACCTGTCCCACCGCAAGTACATCTAGCGGGCTCTGCCGATGAGCCCGCGGCTTCCTCGTGCTGCCGGCTAAGCGGCGCGGCGATGGCGCCACACGAGGCCGGTGGCCACGGCGCCGGCGGCGGCGCCGGCCAGCGGCGCTGCTGCCCACAGCAGCTTCAGGTGGTGCCGGGGCGACGCGAGACCGGACACGTCCGGTCCGTCCACCGGCTCGAGGCCGAAGCCGACGAGCACACCGTTCACCACGTTGACCCGCAGGCCACCGCCGATGGATTGGCTGAACGTGCTGCGGCGCCGACCGCGCCACCAGACCGCCTCCACCGGATCGCCCGCCTGCCTGCCCAGGATGTCGCCCATCACCCCTCCAGAGCCCCCGCCCCGACCTTCAAATACGGAACCTACCGAGACGGTTGTCACCCGGCAATGGGCCGGACGAACCCACCACTTACCGCCGCGCCCCCATGAACATCACCTTCAGGGCGTCGTAGTGCTCGATGCAGTGGCCGGCGCCCAGCACCACCGCCTCGAGGGCGAGGTCGACCAGGTGCACCGGCACCTTCGTCTCCCGCTCGATGCGCTTGTCGAGCCCGCGCAGGAGGCCGCCGCCACCGACGAGGTGGATGCCGCGCACGAGGAAGTCCTGCGACAGCTCGGGCGGCGCCTTCGACAGGCACCGGATCACGGAGTCGACGATCGTGGTGGTGACCTCGTCGATAGCGGTGCGCACCTCGCTCGGCGACAGCACCACCGTCTTGGGCAGGCCGCTCATCAGATCGCGACCACGCACCTCGGCGTGCACCTCGTCGGGCGTCGGGGCGGCCGAGCCGATCGCCATCTTGATCTCCTCGGCGGTGCGCTCGCCGATGGCGATGCCGTACTCGCGGCGCACGTAGTTCTGGATGCCGGTGTCGATGTCGAAGGAGCCCGTCCGGACCGCTTCCAGGGCGACGATGCCGCCCAGTGAGATCACCGCCGTCTCGGTGGTGCCGCCGCCGACGTCGATCACGAGGTTCCCGATCGGCTCGTCGACGGGCAGGCCGGCGCCGATGGCCGCCGCCATCGGCTGCTCGATGAGCTGCGGATCAGCGGCGCCCGCCCGGCGAGCAGCCTCGGTGACGGCCCGCTTCTCCACCTCGGTGATGGCCGACGGCACGCAGATGAGGACGCGAGGCCGGTTGAACCGTGTCACGCCGACGCGCTGGAGCAGCAGCCGGATCATGCGCTCGGTGATGTCGAAGTCGGTGATGGCCCCGCCCCGGAGGGGACGCACGGCCACGATGTAGCCGGGCGTGCGGCCGATCATCTGCCACGCCTCGTGCCCGGTCGCCAGGACCTCGCCGCTCTGGCTGTTCAGAGCGATGACCGACGGTTCGTTCAGCACGATGCCTCGTCCCTTGGCGTACACCAGGGTGTTGGCCGTGCCCAGGTCGATGGCCAGGTCGCGAGCCAGGGCCTACTCCTGGCACTCCGCGGCGGGCGTCTCCGTCTCTTCGACCGGCCCGAGCGGGGTCGTCGTGGCGGGTAGCAGGGGATCGAGCGAGCGGGGCTGATCGGCACCATCGCCGAGGCGCGACCCTTCGGGCGCCAGGGCCTGCATCTCCCGCTGGAAGGACTTGATGCCGCGGTACTCGCCCTTGGGCTCGCGAGCCCGCAGCAGGAGGACCGTGGTCCCGACGGCGATGACGCCGAGCATGGCGAGGAGGAAGACCAGGCTCTCCATCAGCCGACCTCGGACACCGTCTGCGCGCCGAGCGCCCAATCCTCGCCGCCAGCCCACGTCTCCTGCTTCCAGATCGGCACGGTGGCCTTCAGCGTGTCGATGCCGTAGCGGGCGGCGTCGAACGCCTCACCACGGTGCGGCGCCGAGACGGCGACCACCACGGATGAGGTGCCGAGCTCGAGGCGACCCGTGCGATGGAGGAGGGCGATGCGGCCGGTCGTGGGCCAGCGATCGCGGATCTCCGCGGCGATGGCGGCCAGGCGGGGCACCACCTGCTCCTCGTACGCCTCGTAGGTCAGGTGGGCGACACCGGGGCGGCCTTCGGCGTGATCCCGGACCGTGCCCGAGAACAGGACCACGGCACCGCAATCCGGGCGGACCGACCAGTCGTAGACCTCGGCGACAGGCAGCGGCGATGTGGTGAGGGCGAGCCACGTCTCGCTGGCAGCCTCGTCGGCTTCGACGCCAGGCGATGTCGGGGGCACAAAAGATCATCGTAGCGGCGCCCGAGCGGCATCCTGCCAGCGCACGAGGGCTGCGGTGCCGCGCCGCTACATCTCGCAGGTCCGTCAGTAGGCTGCCACGACGTGGAGCGGAGCGACTGGTCGGACGAAGAACCGTTCGCCTTCCGCCCGCCGTTGCCCCCCGAGGACCGGGTGTGGCGGCATCCGTCCGAGCTCGGCGGCATGGCCGGCCCTGCGGCGGGCTTCGTGGCGCCGTCGCGCCGGAGCCACCCCACGCGAACTCGCATCGCCCTCGCCGCCGCCGTCAGCGCCACGGGGGCGTTGCTGATCGCCGTCCTCGCCGCCACGGCCCTGCAAGGTGGGGGCGGTGGCGCCGGCGCCACCGTCGAGCCCTCGGCCAGCAGCTTCAGCTTCGCTCCCACCACGATCGGTGGTGACGGCCTGGGGCGGCCCGCCGAAGGCGTGGTGCACCTGGTGGCCACCACGGTCGACGGCACCAGGACGGTCAGCGGCGTCGTGCTCGACGCCCGCGGCACCATCGCCACCACGGCCGCCGCCGTCCTCGGGGCGACGACGATGGTCGCCTACCTGGCCGACGGCACCGAGTACGAGGCGACGCTGCTCGGCGTCGACGCCGAGTCGGGGGCAGCGGTCGTGCGGGTGGCGGCCCGGCCCCTGGCGGCGTCGAGCGGATGGGCGGTGACCCTCTCGAAGGGCGACCTCGTCCACACCGGTCCCACTGGCCCCACCGCCACCGTGGACGAGCTCGGGGTCAACGCCCCCACGGACTCGGGTCAGGTCTTGAAGCACCTCGTGCGCCTCGACATGGACGACGAGGCCCCGCCCATCCCGGAAGGCACCCCCCTGCTCGACGACCATCAGCGGGTCGTGGGCCTGTGCACCCACGCACGCGACGACCGGGTGTATGCCGTCCCGATCGAGATCCCCCGGGCCGCCGCCCGCAGCATCAGCGTGCACGGGCGCGTCGTGGTGCCCTGGCTCGGGGTGAGCGGTGACGACGGAGGCGCCAGCACGGGCGCCTCTCTCGACACGGTGACCTCGGGCTCGCCGGCCAGCGCCGCCGGGCTCCAGGCCGGCGACACCATCGTCTCGATGGACGGGCAACCGATCGACTCCATGGCCGTCCTGGCCCTGTCCCTGCGCGACTACGACGCCGGGGCCATGGTCGACCTCGCCTACCTCCGCGCCGGCCAGATCCGCCACGCCTCAGCGGTGCTGGTCGAACGGCCGTAATACGCGGCGCCTTCGGCGCCGACTCGCTGCGCTCGAACAATCCCGCCAGCGGCGGCCCCGCCGCCGCACTGCGGCGGCACCCTCCAACCTGATTCGTACTGACGCGCCGCAGCCCGGTATGCGTGGCATCTCGTACACGAGATGGGGTCAGGTGCGGCGGGCGCGGCGGACGAGGCGGCGCACCAGGAGCCCGATCCCGACGCTCAGCCCGGCCACGCCCACTCCCGCGCCGGCCAGGGCCAGCTCCTGCTTGCGCTTGGGGCTGAGCATCGTCCACCACCGGGCCTCGGTGCCGGCCACGTACGCCTGCTCGTTGGTGTACCGGGGCCGCCAGCCCGCCGCCTTGAGCCGATCGTTGGCCACCAGCCACGGGTAGGCCGTGTACGGCAGCAGCCCGGCCGGGATGGGCCCGCGCTGGAAGCGCCAGCGGATGCGAGCCAGCAGGCGGGCGAGGCGCAGGGGCATCGCCGGATGGGGGGCCACGCCGCCGAGGTCCCGCACGACGTCACCCGGGATCCACCCGTCGGGAGCGACGTTGCACGGGCCGTCGAGCTTCACCCGCCGAACATGCTCCACGGCTGACGCCAGGTCGTCGAGGTGGACGAACTGGCGCGGTGGCTCCTCCTCCAGCGATCGCAAGCCGGTGGCGGCGGCGAGCGAGCGGGCCATCCAGCTCGACCCGTCGGGCGCCAGCGCCGTGCACGGGCGCAGCACCGCCACCACCCGGGCCGGATCGCCGGCGGCCCACGTCGCCAGGACCAGCTCGGCGCGCGCCCGCTCCACGGCGTACGGCAGCTCGGCGCTCGGGCGCAACGGCGCGTCCTCGGTCAGGGGCAGCGGGTTGTTGGGCCACGCGCCGTAGACGAGCGCCGACGACAGCGCCACGACATGGCGGACGCCGACGTCCTCAGCAGCGTCGAGCACGAGCGCAGTGACGTCGACGGGTGCGCCCCGCCGACCCCGTCGGCCATCGCCGTCGCCGTCGGTGTACGCCAGGTGCACGAGGGTGTCCGCCCCGCGCAACAGCGAGCGGGCGTCGTCCACATGGATGTCGAGGCGGTGGCGCTCGATCTTGGGATCGACCACGGGCACGGTGGTGGCGTCGACGGCCACCACGCGGTCGACATCGGGCGCCTCGGCGAGGAGCGCCAGCAGCCGGCGGCCCACCCGGCCGGCGGCACCTGTCACCACGACGGTGGTCACGGCTGCGGACCGCTTCGCACATCCATCGGCCTACCATGCCCTGGTGACCGAACCCGGTCCAGGCGACGATCCCTTCCGTGGTGTGCCCTTCCTCGGTGACCTGGCGCGCATGTTGCAGGGCCAGGGGCCGTTGAACTGGGACGCCGCTCGCCAGTTCGCTCTCATGATCGCCACCGACGGCACATCTGAGCAGAACATCGACCCCACGGTGCGCTTCCGGTACCAGGAGCTGGGGCGCATCGCCGATCTGCACGTGCAGCAGGCGACCGGGCTGGAGACGGTGACGCTGGGCCGGGCCGTCGAGGTCGTCCCCGTCACCCGAGGCACGTGGGCTCAGCACGCCCTCGACGCGTATCGCCCGCTCTTCCAGCACCTGGCGGGCACGCTCGGCGCGGCATCGGCGGCCACCACCGCAGGCATGGGCGACGAGGAGAGCGAGCCCGGCCTCGCCATGTTCGGCGGCCTGATGCAGATGCTGTCGCCGATGATGCTCGGCATGTCAGTGGGCTCGATGGTGGGCCATCTGTCGCGCCGGTCGTTCGGCCAGTACGACCTGCCCATCCCCCGCCCGGCGTCGCCCGAGGTGCACGTGGTGAGCGCCACGATCGACGCCTTCGGCGAGGCGTGGAGCCTGCCCCTCGACGACCTGCGCCTCTGGGTCAGCCTGCAGGAGATCGCCAGCCACGCCGTGCTCACGATCCCCCACGTGCGCACCGAGCTCGAGTCGCTGCTCATGTCCTACGTGGCCGGCTTCCAGCCGAACCCCGACGCCCTGGGCGACAAGCTGGCGGCGCTCGACCCGAGCGACACCAGCGGCCTGGCCGACCTCCAGCAGGTCCTCGGGGATCCGGAGGTGCTCCTCGGCGCCATGCAGTCGCCCGCCCAGCACGCGCTGCTCCCCCGGCTCGACGCCCTCGTCGCCACCATCATCGGCTACGTCGATCACATCGTGGACGTGGCTGCCCGCGGGCTGGTGGCCACCGCCCCCCGGATCGCCGAGGCCGCCCGGCGGCGGCGGGTCGAGTCCGACCAGTCCGACGTGTTCGTCGAGCGCCTGCTCGGTCTCACGCTCACGCAGCCGGCGGTGGAGCGGGGGCACGCGTTCGTGGCCGGCGTGCTCGAGCGGGGCGGCGATCTCAGCCGGTTGTGGCAGTCCGCCGGCGAGCTGCCCACCCCGGCCGAAGTGGACGCCCCCGGCCTCTGGCTCGCCCGCATCGACCTGTAATTGTGCGTCGCCGCCTCCGCTGACGCTCCGGTTTGGTCCTGCTCGCTGTGCTCGAACAATGCCGCCGGCACCTGCCCGCCGTCGCTCTTCGCACGTGAATTGCCTTCAGTTCTGGGGCGGAGAGCGGCGGCGGCAGGGGGGCGCCCTGGCCGGTCTGGCGCAGGCCTCGGCGCCGCTGCAGCTCCCGCCACGCCCGACGTGACAGCCGCTCGGGCAGCTCGCCCCGCTGACGCAGGTAGCGGGCCCCGCCGATGTACGACACCATGGCGAAGGCGGAGATGACGGCGACGATGGCGAAGCCGAGCCAACCCGGGATCGGGATGATGACCGGCACGGCGGCAGCCAGCACCCAGCCGATCTGGAAGCGGGTCTCGAAGCGGGCGAACGCACGGCCCCGGTTGGCGTCGGGCGCGTCGCGCTGCACGATCGAGTCGAACGCCAGCCGCGCCAGCGCCGCGCCGAAGCCCACGATGGCCGCCAGGAGGGCCGCCGTGGCCCGGCCGCCGAAGATGGCGGCGATCGTCCCTCCGATGGCCGTGAGCCCGAGGGCGGCGATCAGCATCCGCTCCTCCTTGAGCTGCTGGCGTACCAAGGGACCGACGGCGTTGCCGCCCAGGGTGCCGATGGCCGAGAAGATCAGCACGACGCCGAACCACGCCGTGGGGGCGCCGGTGTTGCGCAACCAGAACGCGATCTGGAACGTCAGGAAGCCCACGACGGCCCGCAGCAGCGCCATCGCCGATGCCGCCAGGCGGATGCCGCCCGAGCGCAGCTCGGCCGCCTCGACCGGCGCCTCTCGCTCGGCGGCCACCACGATGCGCTTGGGGATCTGCCAGGCCATCGCCGTGCCCAGCCCGAAGATCAAGGCCGAGAACGCAACGGTGGCCTGCGGGCTGATCAGCTGGAGGATGACGGCGGGCAGGCCGGCGGCGAAGCCCACCACGCCGGCGATCAGGCCGAGCTTCGAGTTGGCCTCCACCAACTCCTCGTCGCTGCGCACGAGGTTGGGTACGAGCGCGCTCTTGCACACCGCGTACGCCTTCGACAGGACCAATGTGGTGAACGCCAACGGAAAGAGCGCCAGCCCGTCGAGGTGGGTGATCATGAAGATGCTGACGACGGTCTTGCCGCCGGCGCAGACCACCACGATGGCCCGCCGACCGCCCGCCATGCGGTCGATGGCCGGGCCGACGAGGGGCGCCACGATCGCGAACGGCAGCATCGTGAAGATGAGGTAGAGCCCCACCTTCGTCCGGGCGGCGCCGGGGCTGATGTCGAAGAACAGCGACCCGGCCAGGGCGATGGCGATGACCGCGTCGCCCGCCGCCATCAAGGCGTGGGTGCGGGCGAGCCGGGCGAAGGGCGAGATCCGGGCGGGTCGCCGCGCTGGACGATGGTCCCCGCCGTCACGCCCTTGGCCCGGGCCGCCAGGGACGCCGTCGGCCGGGGTCACGCCGCCATCGTAGGAGCCCGCGGTCCGAGAGCGGGCTACCTCGGGGCTTCGAATTTGTACCCGAGACCGCGGATGGTGACGATGCGCCGCGGGCTCGACGGATCGTCTTCGACCTTCGAGCGGAGACGCTTGATGTGGACATCCAGCGTCTTGGTGTCGCCCACGTAGTCGGAACCCCAGACCCGGTCGATGAGCGTCTCGCGGGTCAGCACCCGGCCGGCGTTGTCGAGCAGCAGCTCCAGGAGCTCGAACTCCTTCAGCGGGAGCTGCACGTGATCGCCGCGGATCACGACCTCGTGCCGTTCGGGGTCGAGGGCCACATCGCCCACCTCGAGCACCTCGCCCGACGCGTCGCCGTTGCGGTCACGCGGCGCGCGGCGCAGGACGGCGCGCATGCGGGCCACGAGCTCGCGCAGCCGGTACGGCTTGGTGACGTAGTCGTCGGCGCCAACCTCGAGGCCCACGACCGTGTCGATCTCGGCGCCCTTGGCCGTGACCATGATGATCGGCACCTGGCTGCGCTTGCGCAGCTGCCGGCACACGTCGATGCCCGACACCTTCGGCAGCATCACGTCGAGCAGCACGAGGTCGGGGTTGACGGCATCGAACAGATCGAGCGCCTGGGCACCGTCACGCGCCACCTGCACGCGGAAGCCTTCGCGCCGCAGACCCACGGTCAGGGCATCGATGAAGCTCTCCTCGTCCTCGACGACGAGCACGGTCGTCTCCGTCACGCCGTGTCCTTGCGCTCGCTTCGCACGCTCACCCTGCCTCCTCCAACGACGTGACGGCCACCGGCCCGGGACCGACGGGGATGCGCAGCGTGAAGGTCGAGCCGCCGCCTTCCTGCGACGTCACCGACACGCTGCCCCCGTGGTTGGTGGCCACGTGGCGCACGATGGCCAGACCGAGGCCGGTGCCGCCCGTCTCGCGGCTGCGGGCCCGGTCCACCCGGTAGAAGCGCTCGAAGATGCGATCGAGATCCCTGGCGGGGATGCCGATCCCCCGGTCGCGCACCACGATGTCGACCCACATCCCATCGGTGCGGGCCGACACCTCAACCGGCGAGCCGGGATCCGAGTACTTGACGCCGTTCTCGACGAGGTTGGCCACCGCCGAGACGAGCTGGCGCCGGTCGCCGATGGCGTTGAGCCAGCGCGACGGCTCGACGATCTCGACGGCGATGCCGCGCTGGTCGGCGAGGTTCCGGACCCGTTCGACGGCCTCGGCCGCCACCAGGCCGGCACTGACCACCTCGCGATTGGGGGAGGCACCGAGCTCGATGCGGGAGAGCTCCAGCAGGTCCTCGATGGTGCGACCCATGCGATGGGCCTCGCTCACCATCTTCTCGGCCAGGCGGGTCACCACATCGGACTCGTCCTCGCCGATGATGGCCTCGGCCAGGAGGGCCAGCGCGCCGACCGGTGTCTTCAGCTCATGGCTGATGTTGGCCACGAAGTCCGTCCGCATGGCTTCGAGCCGGCTGCGATCGGTGACGTCTTCGATCGTGGCCAGCGCCGCGAACGTGCCCGTCTCGTTGTCCACCGGCACGGCCGTGACCACGATGGTGCGCTTCGGCGGGCCGTAGAGGTCGAGCGTCTGGCGGCGATGCTCACCGGCCAGCGCGCTGCGCAGGTGGGAGCCCACGGCCTGGTCGACCAGCACGTCGGCATGGCGCACGCCGAGGAAGTGGCGGGCCGCCTCGTTGCGCACGACGATGGTGCCGCGCTCGTCGGCCACGACCACACCCGTCGGGAGCGCGTCGAGAGCGCGACCGAGACGCTCCACCGACAACCTGACGGCGGTCGCCGTGGCTTGCTCGCGCGCCACCGCCTTCTCCAGGTGATCGAGGGCCGACGTCAGGTTCACCCGCGGGAAGCGAGCGTGGTCGGGCTGGA
This sequence comes from uncultured Acidimicrobiales bacterium, assembly GCA_963728985.1. Classification (GTDB taxonomy): domain Bacteria; phylum Actinomycetota; class Acidimicrobiia; order Acidimicrobiales; family Ilumatobacteraceae; genus DASXAI01. The sequence continues at coordinate 639,084 of CAVSME010000001.1, forward strand.
TCTGCGTCACCAAACGCTTCAGCCGGCGCACCGTGCGCCGTTGCACCGCGAGCGCGCCGGCCAGTGCCCCGAGGGCCACCGCGACGATGACCAGGAGGAGGATCACTCCGCGGTGGTCGCCGTATCGGCCGAGGCGTCGCCGAGCAGCGACCGCAGCTTCGCCGCACCCTCGTGGTTGGGCATCCAGCCGGTCACCATGTAGCGCACCCGCCGCGAGATGTTGACGGCGTGGTCGCCGATGCGCTCGTAGAACCGGCCCACCAGGGCCAGCTGCACGGCCACCTGGAGGGGGACTCGGTGCTCGGCGTGGCTCTCGAAGATCTGCTCGATGAACTCGGCGTGGAGCCGGTCGAGCATGTCGTCCATGTCGGGGATGGCGGCAGCCAGCGGGGCGTCGGCCTCCACGTAGGCGTCGATGGCGAACTTGAACAGCTGCTGGGCCTGCTCGCCCATCCGGGAGATGAGGCCCCGCAACCGCGGATCCAGCTCGGCCCCGTAGATGCGGCGGGCGGCCTTGCAGATGTTGACGCAGAGATCGCCCGAGCGCTCGATCTCGCCGATCATCTTGACGGCCGCCATGACCTGGCGCAGATCGCTGGCCACCGGCGCCTGCAGGGCCAGCACCTGGTAGCAGCGCTCCTCCATCTCCAGCGACCGGGCGTCGATGTCGGCGTCGGCCAGCAGCAGGTAGTCGGCGCCCTCGAGGTCGTTGTCGAGCAGGACCTGGGTGGCGCGGGGGATGGCTTCGATCACCGACGCCGCGAGATGGGTGATCCCCTGGCGGATCGTGTCGAGCTCGCTGTGGAACCCCTTGCGCAGATCGACATCATCGGTCACGACGCGTACCTCCTCGTCATCCGAAGCGCCCGGTCACGTAGTTCTCCGTCCGGGTGTCGGACGGGTTGGAGAAGATCTTCTCGGTCTCGTCGAACTCGACGAGCCGGCCAGTGCGCCGGTCGCCCTGCTCCGACACCTCGGTCGTGTAGAAGGCGGTGCGGTCGCTCACGCGGGCCGCCTGCTGCATGTTGTGCGTCACGATCACGATCGTGTAGCGATCTTTCATCTCCCGCATCAGCTCCTCGATGCGGGCCGTGGCGATCGGGTCGAGGGCCGAGCACGGCTCGTCCATCAGGATCACCTCGGGCTCGACGGCGATGGCCCGCGCGATGCAGAGCCGCTGCTGCTGACCGCCCGACATGCCCAGCGCCGACGTCTTGAGGCGGTCCTTCATCTCGTCCCACAGCGCGGCGCCCCGCAATGACTTCTCGACGATGTCGTCCAGCTCGCCCTTCTTGCGGACCCCATTTATCCTCGCACCGTAGGCGACGTTGTCGTAGATGCTCTTCGGGAACGGGTTCGGCCGCTGGAACACCATCCCGATGCGCCGGCGCACCTCGGCGGCTGACACGTTCGGGGCGTAGAGATCGGTGTTGTGGTAGAGGATCTGGCCCTCGACGCGAGCGGTCAGGATGAGGTCGTTCATGCGGTTCAGGCAGCGCAGCACCGTCGTCTTCCCGCACCCCGACGGGCCGATGAACGCGGTGATCTCCTGCGACCGGATGGGCAGATTCACCTCCCGCACGGCGCGGAAGGAGCCGTAGTACACGGCCAGGTCCTTGACGTCGAACACGAGCGGAGCGTTGGCATCGAGGTCCGCGCGTGGCGCAGTCACCACAGATGGGATGGCCACTGTCGCCCCCTCAGCCTGCGCGGGCTCGTTGGTTGTGTCAGTGCCCGTTTGCGAAGTCATGGCACGCTCCTCGGAGGCTTCCGGCCGGCTCATCGGCCCTTCATCGGATTGAACCTCGCCGCCACGATCCGCGACAGGACGAGGAGAACGAAGGTCATAGCGATCAGCGTAAGTGCCGCGCCCCACGCCCGCTCCTGGGCGCCATCGAACGGTTGCTGGGCGTTCCCGAAGATCTGCACCGACAGCGCCGTGTTCGGGCCCTGGAACGGATTCCAGTTGATTGCCGTGGCCGCACCGATCGTGAAGAGCAAGGGCGCCGTCTCACCGGCGGCCCGGGCCACGGCGAGTAGGACGCCCGACACGATGCCGGGAAGGGCGGCCGGCAGCACGACCGTCAGAATGGTACGGGCCTGGCTCGACCCAAGCGCCAAGCTGGCCTCGCGCAAGTCGTTCGGCACCAGCTTCAGCATCTCCTCAGTGGACCGGATCACGATCGGCAGCATCAAGCAGCCGAGAGCGAGAGCACCGGCGAAGGCGTTGACGCCGTCGACGCCGAAGCGAGTGACCCAGATGGTGAAGATGAACAGGCCCATGATGATCGACGGCACACCAGTCATCACGTCGGCGAAGAACCGCAGCACCGATGCCAGACGGCCGGTCTTCCCATACTCATGCAGGTAGATGGCACCAAGGATGCCGAGCGGCACGGCCATCACGGTAGCCAGCCCGGTGGTCAGAATGGTCCCGACGATCGCCGGACCCATTCCCGGCCCGGTGCGGCGCACCGGTGGGATGTCGTCGGTGAACCAGCCCGAGCTCGTGACCGCCGACCAGCCCTTTTGCACGACCGTGAACAGCACGAAGCCCAGCGGGATGAGAACGATGACGAGGGCCAAGCCCATGAGCAGAGTGGCCAGGGTGTTCCGGAACGATCGGCCCGATCGTTTCGGGCTCAAGTCGGCGGGCGGAACCGCCGGCGGTGCGGTCATCGTGGTGGTCATGCGCCGCGTGTCCTCCGGATCGAGCGATTGACGACGGCTCGCGCCGTCAGGTTCACGATGATCGTGAAGACGAACAGCATGACGCCCAGGCCGATGAGGGCTGACCGCCAGAGGCCGGAGCTCTCGCCGAACTCGTTGGCGATGACCGACGGCATCGAGTAACCGGGAGCGAAGAGGTTGGCCGTGATCTGTGGGTTCGAGCCGATCACGAGCGCCACGGCGATGGTCTCGCCCATGGCCCGGCCAAGGCCGAGGGTGACGGCACCGACCATGCCACCCTTGCTGTGGGCGAAGACGGACGCCCGGATCATCTCCCAGCGCGTTGCACCGAGGCCATAGGCGGCTTCCTTCTCCGCTGTCGGCGTCGTGTCGAAGACCTCACGGGTGAGCGACGTGATGATCGGGATGATCATGATGGCCAAGATCAGACCGGCGGTGAAGAAGGAGCGACCGCTCGCCGGCTCATCGAAGAGCTGGCCGAGCAGCGGAATAGGTGACAACGCGCTAGCTATGTGGTTGTAGAAGTCGCCGATCGGCTCGGCCAGGACGAGGATCCCCCACAGGCCGAACACCACGGACGGCACCACGGCGAGGAGATCGAGCACAGCGACGACAGGACGCTTCAGCCATTGCGGCGCGACCTCCGTCATGAACAGCGCGATGCCGATCGACAGTGGCACCGCGAACACCAGGGCGATGATCGACGTCACGAACGTACCGAAGACAAAGGCGAGGCTGCCGAACTTGCCCTCGTTGGGCGCCCAACGGCTGGAGAACAGGAAGTCGCCGGCCTCGTCCCTGAAGATCGGCCATGCTTCCTTCGTAGTCGAGTAGGCGATCAGGATCAGGATGGCCAGGACCGAGAGGCCGGCGAGAAGGGCAATGGTTCGGAACCCCTTGTCCGCCAACCGACGGCGGCCGCCGAGGTCGGGGCTGCCGCCCGGCGGCGCTTCCCTCGCTGTGGCTAGTGCCGTCATAGTCCTCCCGAGTCGATCACACGTCCGGCCGTGCCCGCGAAGCGGACACGGCCGGGCATCGTCACCATGGTGGGCTGGTCACCCGACCTTGATCTGACCAATCTGCGCCACCGCCTGCTGCTGGACGGACTGCGACAGGGGGGCATAGTCCAAATCGGCCAACAGCTTCTGGCCGTCGCCAACGAGGTAGCTCACGTACGCCTTCACCAGCGGGCCGGCGGTGGCGTCCTGCGCTTGGTAGATGATCACCCAGCTGGGAGCGGTGATCGGGTAACCCTGCGGAGCAGATGTGTTCGTCGCCGAGAATGTCAGGTCGGGCTTGACGTCAATACCCTCACTCGCCGCCGTCGCCGATTCCGCCGACGGCTCGATGAAGTTCCCCGACGAGTTCTTCACCGACGCGTACGCCAGCTTCGCGGCGACCGCGTCGGAGAGGTCGACGTACCCGACGGCACCGTCGGTCGCGGTGATGATCTGGGCCACACCCGCGTTCCCGTTACCGGCCTGGGTGTCAGCGGGCCACTCGACGGTCGAACCGCTCTTGAGGGTCCATGTCGTCGGCGCTGCCTTCACCAGATACTCCGTGAAGTTCTGCGTGGTACCCGACCCATCAGAACGGTGGGCGACCGTGATGTTCGTCGACGGCAGCTTCACACCGGGGTTGTCCGCGGCGATGGCCGGGTCGTTCCACGTCTTGATGGTGCGCGAGAAGATCTTGGCGATCGTGTCGCCCGACAGCTGGAGCTTGTCGACCCCGGACAAGTTGTACGACACCGTGATCGGGGAGAACAAGATCGGGAAGTACAGGATCGGCTCGGCCGGCTTGTCGGCGTCCGCGAAAGGCGAGTCGGAACCGGCGAAGTTCACGACCTTGCTCTTCAGATCAGTGCGCCCCTTACCGGAACCGCCGCCACCGTACGTAATGGTGGTGCCGCTATTGGACTTGGTGAATGAAGCGATGGCCTCGTCCTGATATGGCTTCTGAAGGGTCGAGCCGCTGCCCTGGATCGTGCCGGAGGCCTTGACGGTGGTCGTGGCTCCCCCGCCACTGGCCGCCGTCGTCGTGGCCCCCGCCGTCGTCGCCGCACCGGCGGTCGTCGTCGCCCCGCCGGCCGCCGCGGTGGTGGCGGTCGTGGTGGCACTGCTCCCCGAGTTGTCCGATCCACAGGCGGCGCCCACGAGTGCGAGAGCGAGCACGCCGGCCATGGCTGCCCCACGTCGCTTGGTGATGTTCACGCTTCGGTCTCCTTTGTTCGTGAAACCGCCGAGCACGCTAAGGAGAGCCGGTGAACTCGCCTGGGGGGATCAGTGAACGGGAGGTGAACGAGGCACGAAGCACAGGCAAATGGAGCCGCCGCGGCCGTCGCACCGTCGTCAGGACGGCGCGAGGCGGGCAACGAGCTGATCGGCGTCGACAGCATCCACGGTCGCACCACGTGTGCCCGGCTGGCGGAGGAACTCGCCGGCTACCGCGAACCCGATGGCCCCCCACGACGCACCGCGCAGCTCCACCGTCAACGAACGCACCCGCTCCCGCAACAGCGTCCGGTGGCGGTCGGCCTCCACCTCAGCTACCTCGTCGAGGTCGAACGACAGCACCAGGGCAGCGGCGTCACCCAACAGCTCCCCCGGCTTCAGCGCGCACGCAGCAGCCTGGTCGGTGACGAGGAGGACGCCCTGGCCCTGCCCGAGGCGGACGATCTGGGCGTCCTCGCCGTGGGCGGGCCGGCCGTCGTCGTCGGTGGCCACGCCGGCGATGGCGGTGACCGCCCACCACTGGGGGGTGGTCTCTCCCGGTCGGGGCTCGGGGCAGCCCTCGGTCACCGGGCGACCGAGGGCGCCGGCCAGGGCGTCGTCGGTGTCGTCGTCCAGGAGCGTGAACGCCGGGCAGTAGGAGGCGCCGTCGGCGGTGAGCCCGTGATCCACGCCCGACTGGCTACCACGCCCGCGCCGGGCCGCTAGCCGGCGAAGGCAGCGAAGGCGTCGAGCACCACGCGATCGTGGGGGTAGGTCAGCTGCCGGCGCGCCGCCGGCACCGTCATCCACTGCACGGCGTCGATCTCGTCGTTGGGCGTGAACGAGCCGGCCAGGGGCCGCATCTCCCAGTAGCGCACGTGCTTGGGGCGGCCTCGGCGGTCGACGTAGTCGGTACCCGGCAGCTCGCGCCCGAGCGTGCAGCGCAGGCCCGACTCCTCGGCCACCTCGCGCAAGGCGGTGTGCTCCTCGTCGACGTCGTCGGGGTCCACCTTCCCCTTCGGAAACGTCCAGTCGTCGTAGCCCGGCCGGTGCACCAGCAACACCTCGACGCCGCCCCCGTCGGGAACCCGCCACACCACGCCGCCCGCGGCCCGCACCTCCTCCGGCATCAGGTCCGCAGCCACCCGGCGAGCTTCTTGCCCGACGCCGCCTTCCATGCCTTGCGCCAGCGCCCGCGCTCGGCCGCCGCCGCCTCCCGCTCGGCAGCCACCAGCAACCCGGCCACGAACGCCTGCTGGCGGCTGGTGCCGCCGGCGACCGCCGCCCGCAGCCACTCCTCCGCCACGACGGCGTCGTGCTGATCACCGAGCACACCCTGGAGATGGGCGATGGCCTCGGCGTGCGGCCCCGCGGCGGGCAGTGCGCGCGCCGCCGCCTCGGCCGCATACCTGGCCCGCTTGGCGCGGATGCGCAACGCGTGGAGCTCGGCGTCCGGCGGTTTGCGGCCGAGCTTGCGGGCGTCGCGACGGAGCTTCCGCCACGGCACGGCGACGACGTCCGGCAGCACCTTGGCCGCCGGCGCGTCTGCCGCCTCGGTCAGCTCGGGCGACCGGCCCGCCTCGACCAGGCGGTCCAGCAGCACCAGGTACTCGGTCGAGTCGAGGAACTCGATCAGGTCGGACTGCGCGATGGCCCGCTGGCGCCCGAGGCGCCGGACCAGTCGCATGGCGTGCGGCGCGTCGGCCCGATCGAGGTCGCCGGCGGCCTTCTCGAGGCGAGCGCCGAGCACGTCGGCGTCGCGCACGCGCCCGAGGGCGTCGGCCAGCCCTTTGAGCTCGGCCCGCAGTCCATCGGCCCAACTGGGATCGACCAGGGTGGCGAACGTCTTCAGGTCGCTGCGCAGTCGTCGCGTGCTGACCCTCGCCTGGTGGACGCCGACCTCGCCGGCGTCGAGGCGCACCACCGGGTCGTGCATGAGCAGCCGCTGGACGGACGCCGCGATGGCGGCCCGTACGACGAGCGCCGCCGACGGATCCTTGCCGAGCGCCGGGACGGGCGGATCGGGCGGCGCCAGCGCCCGCGGCCCGAGAGCCCGTACCAGCTTCGGCGTCGTGTCAGGCTCGCCGGCGCCGGCGGCGCGCAGATGGTCGACCACCAAGGGGATGAGCGCCGGCGGGGCGCCGGGCACGACCTCTACCTCGACCTCGCGGAAACGGGCGGCGATGCGATCGCCTTCCAGCACGGAGACCTCGTCGTCGCAGACCTCACCGAGCAGGCGACCGCCACCGTCACGCAGCTCGACGAGGTGCCGGCGGGTGACGAGCCGGGCCACGGGCTCGAGCGGCGCCTGCCGGAGCACGCCGCGCAACACGGCCAGCACCCCTGCCGGCATCTCGTCGGGACCGGCGTCGACCGACACCTCGGTCCGCTCCTCGCTCACACCGGGGACGGGCACTTTCGCCGTCCAGCGCCCGCTGTCGCCGCCTTCGCCGGTGCGGTGACGGATGGTGATGCCGGCCCGCACGAGGCGGAGGTCGGCGGCGTCGTAGTAGGTGGCGGCCAGCTCGCGATCAGAGCTGGCCACGGCCCGCACCCACGGGGCGATGTCGTCGAGATCGGGGAGACGGAAACCCGGCCACGCGCCGAGCTTGACCTCGTGCTCGACGGCGCTCGACGCGCCCTCAGTCACGCTCTGGTCCGCGCCTCGAGCGCAATAGGGCGAGCTCGTACATGCGGCGCTGGGCGTCGACGCCCTCCACGGTCGGCACCTTGCGCCACACCCCGTCGGGATCGAGCTCCCACGCCAGCACGTCGTCGGCCAAGTTGACGTCGAGCACCTCTTGCAGCCGCTCTTGGTGCTCGGGGCTCTCGATCGGCGCGTTCACCTCGACGCGGCGATCGAGGTTGCGCGGCATCAAGTCGGCCGAGCCGATGAAGTAGACGGGACGGCCCGGTCCCGCGCCGTTGCCGAAGCGCGCGATGCGGGAGTGCTCCAGGTAGCGACCGACGAGGGAGCGCACGCGGATGGTGTCCGAGAGGCCGGGCACGCCCGGACGCAGGCAGCAGATGCCCCGCACGATCAGATCGACGCGCACCCCGGCCGCGCTGGCCGAGTAGAGGGCGTCGATCATCCCGGGGTCTACGAGGCTGTTGAGCTTCATGGTGATGCGCCCGACCGACCCGAACGCCGCCTCGCCCATGATCAGGTCCTGGATCTGGTGGCGCATCCACCGCGGTGCCACCAGGATCTTGCGGTAGCGAACCTCGCGGCTGTAGCCGGTGAGGTGGTTGAACAGCTGCGTGAGATCGGCGCCGAGGGCGGGATCGCTGCTGAGCAACCCGATGTCCTCGTAGAGGCGGGCGGTGGACGGGTTGTAGTTGCCGGTGCCGATGTGGAGGTAGCGGCGGATGCCGTCGTCTTCGTCGCGCACGACGAGCACGCACTTGGAGTGCGTCTTCAGACCGACGAGGCCGTACACCACGTGCACGCCGGCCCGCTCGAGCTGCTTGGCCCACGCGATGTTGGCCTGCTCGTCGAAGCGCGCCTTCACCTCGACCAGCACCGCCACCTGCACACCGCGCTCGGCCGCTCGGATGAGGCTGCGCACGATGGGGCTGTCGCCGGACGTGCGGTAGAGGGTCATCTTGATGGTGAGGACGCGGCGGTCCTCGGAGGCCTGGCGGATGAACTCCTCGGTCGAGGTGGCGAAGCTGTCGTACGGGTGGTGCACGAGCACGTCGCGCTCGCGCAGCACCGAGAAGAGGCTCTTGTCGTTCTCGGCGGCGGCGGCCAGGCGGGCCTGGGTGGCCGGTGGCCACGGCTCGTCCTTCAGGTCGAGCCGATCGAGATCGTGGACGAGGAACAGGCCGGTCAGGTCGAGCGGCGCGCGCGATTGCGAGACGTCGTCCTCGGCGAGGTCGAGCTCGCGCATGAGCAGATCGAGGATCTGCGGGGAGATGCCCTCTTCGACCTCGAGGCGCACGGCCCGCCCGAAGCGGCGGCGGCGCAGCTCCATCTCGACGGCCTGCAGGAGGTCGTCGGCTTCCTCCTCGAGCGTGAGGTCGGCGTTGCGCGTGACCCGGAACGCCCACCGGTCCTCCACGATCATGCCGGGGAAGAGGCTGGCCAGCTGCGAGGCGATGACCTGTTCGAGCGGCACGAAGCGGGCCCCGTCGGGCAGGGGCAGGAAGCGCGGCAGCAGCGACGGCACCTTCACGCGCGCGAACACCCGCTCGTCGGACTCGGGCTCGCGCACCAGCACGGCCAGGTTCAGCGACAGGTTGGAGATGTAGGGGAACGGGTGACCGGGGTCGACGGCGAGCGGCGTCAGCACGGGGAAGATCCGGTGCTCGAAGACGTCGACGAGGTACTTGCGGTCGTCCTGGTCGAGGTCGTCCCACGAGATCAGCTCCACACCCGCCTCACGAAGCGTCGGCACCAGGCGGCCGATGTAGAGCTCTTCCTGGGCCTGGACCAGCTCGGCCACGCGATCGCTGATCTCGATGAGCTGCTGGGCCGGCGTGCGGCCATCGGGCGTGGGGCGCACGATGCCGGCCGCCAGCTGATCCTTCAGGGCCGCCACCCGGACCTGGAAGAACTCGTCGAGATTGGACGAGAAGATGGCGCAGAACTTCAGCCGCTCGAGCAGCGGGACCGTCGGCTCGTCCGCCAGCGCCAGCACACGAGCGTTGAAGTCGAGCCAGGAGAGCTCCCGGTTCAGCTGGCGCTCGTCGACGTCCGGCGCGAATGGCACGGACGCAGTGGACATGACGACCGATCGTACTTGTGGATCACCGCCCGGTCGTGCCGGCCACCACCGGCGACACCGAGAACGTGTTCCCGCACACCGTCACCTTGCCCGCGATCTCGATGGCGTCGAGCTCGTTCGGCGGGAAGATCCGCACCTTGGCCGACGGTGGCAGGCAGCCGCCCGCCGCCACGCCACCGTTGAGCGTGTGGAGCGCCGTGCTGGCGTGGGCGCCGGGCGCCAGCTTGATCTCGGCCGTGGGCAGACCGGCCTCCCGGGTGGCGGGTGCGCCGATCTGGGCGCCGGCGGGATCGAGGAGGGACACGCCCGGATAGCCGGCCATGGCACACGTGCGGGTGCCGGTGTTCTCGAACACGAGGGCGTAGTAGACGTTGCCGGCGCCGGGGTCGGGCGGGCCGAGCGTGGCCGACAGCTCGTTCGTGTGGCACCGGTCGCTGGCGGTCGTCGTGGGCGCGGTGGACGGCGAGGTCGTGGTGGCGCTGGACCCTCCGTTGTCGCCCCCACAGGCGGCCAGGACGATCGTCATGACCGCCGCCACCGTCACTGCGCTCGCTGCCCGCCGCAGCTTCACGGCGGCGATTTCTAGTCGTCGCCTTCGGGCAGGCCGAGATCCCAGTCGAGCAGGATGGCCTCGCGCTCGGCATCGCGCACGATGCGCTCGCGGTTGCGGCGGAACTGCGGGTCGTCTCGGGGCAGGAGCACCAACCGGGCCAGGACCCGGGCCCGGAACTCCTCCACCACAGCGCGATCGCCGAAGTCGCTGTAGACCTCCCAGTGCGGCGACACCGGACCGAGGTACACGATCCGGGCGTGCGCCCGGGGCGGGACGGCCTCGGGGATGGGGTTGGTCAGCGACATTCCGGAAAACGGTACCTGCCCCGGGTCCCCCACCCCGGGGCAGGCAATCAAGTTCGGCTGCGGGGCGCCGCGATGCGGCGCCGGGACGACTGCGCACCGTGGAGCGCAGCGACCCGAGCAAGCCGAAGCGTGCGGAGGCGGCGAGGCAGATTCAGCTGTTCTGCACGCTGCGGGAACCGACGGTGACGTCGATGGTCTGCTCCGTACCGCCACGGTTCACGACCACCGTCATCTTGTCGCCGGGCTTTGCGGCCTGGATGGCGGCCCGAAGGTCATCGGAGGTGTTGACCGTCTTGCCGTTCACCTTCACCACGACGTCGCCGGCCTGCAGGCCGGCCTTGGCGGCGGCACCGCCGTCCACCACCTCGGTGATGACGGCCCCGGCGTCGACCTGCACGTCGAACTGCTGCAGGCTCTGCTCGTCGAGGTCGGAGACCGATGCCGAACCGACGCCCAGGAAGGGACTCGGGGCTGGGGTCACGGACTTGCCCGCCTTCAGCTGCTCGATCACGTCCTTGACGCTGTTGATGTCGATGGCGAAGCCGATGTTGTTGGCGCCCTGCACGCCGGCCGAGTTGATGCCGACCACTTCGGCGTTGGCGTTCATCAGCGGTCCGCCCGAGTTGCCCGGGTTGATGGCGGCGTCGGTCTGGATCAGGCCTTCCAGGTGCTCGGTGGCGCCGTTCTCGGCCTGCGTGTCGATGGCGCGACCCTTGGCCGACACGATGCCCAGCGTGACCGTGGGCGTGTCGCCGAGGTCGAGGGCGTTGCCGATGGCGAGCACGTCGTCACCGACGCGCAGGTTCGTGGTGTCGGCCAGCTTGAGCGGCGTGGCGCCGTGGATGTTGCTGATCTTCACGACGGCGACATCATGGGTGGGCGACGTGCCGATCAGGGTTGCATCCTCCGACGTGCCGTCGGCGAATTTCACCGTGATGGCGTCGGCGCCGTCGACGACATGGTTGTTCGTGATCACGTAGCCGTCGTCGGAGATGATGAAGCCGGAATCCGGCGCCGGTGCCGTAGATGTTCTGGCCGCGCTGCTGGCCGACTTCGATGGCAACGACGGCGTTGCCGACCTTGTCGAGGACGCCGTGCACGTCGAAGTTGCCGTTCAGGGCGGCGGGGCTGGCCACCACGGCGGGTGCCGGTGCCGGCTTGGCGGCGGCGTCGTGGTCGGTGGCCTTCACCGTGCCGAACGCCACACCACCGGCCACGACGGCGCCGACCAGGCCACCCACGATGCCGGCGCGGATGGCGCCGCGACGCCGCGGGGCGGCGGCCACGGAGGGTGCGGGCAGCGGGGCCAGCGGCGGGGCGAACGTCACCGTCCGTGGCGACTCGTCCGTCGGCGGTGCCAGCGGCGGCGATTGGGGTGTGGGCGCGTCATAGCGCGCACCAGGCTGCGTCGAATCACTGGTGGATTCGTTCCCATTGGTCATGAGTGGGCTCCGGGGGTACGATGTCGGGGTTTTCCGGGAACCGAACGGACGGGCGGAGCGTCCAGTTCCCGGGATCGACGGAAATTCTCTGTCGGGAACCGGAGCGGGCGATTCAGCGCTTCATTAGCGCCGACAGACGAGGAGACACGATGTACGACGACACCGACACCGCCTGGATGGCCGAAGGAAATTGCCGCAACCATCCGCCGGCAACCTTCTTCCCGAGCGACGGCGTCGGCGTGGACCGCGCCCGACGGATCTGCGGTACCTGCCCGAAGACCGAGATGTGCCTCGAGTACGCCCTCGTCAACCGGATCGACCATGGCGTCTGGGGCGGCACCTCCGAGCGGGAGCGCCGCCGCATCCTCAAGCGCCGCCGCCTGTCGATCGCGTAGGAAGTCAGCGGCGCCGCCCGCAGCTGCGCGCTTCCCGCCCCATCGCTCTCTTCCCGCGCAGCCTGAACACCTGTTACCGCTCCCGCGGTACGAAGTGTTCAGGCTGCGCGTTTTTGGACCGCCTCAGCCCTGGAAGCCGAACGTTTCCAGTAGGCCCGTTCCCGCGTCGCTGACGCGGTCGAGCAGGGACTGGTGCTCGTCGACCCGGGGGCCGTCGGACCCGGCCACGTCGTTGGCCGCACGGTCGGGATCGGCACCCACCAGGATCACGACGACGCCGGGGCGCTGGAGGAAGACCACTGCGCCCTGCGAGGTCGGCACCTGCCAGGCCAAGAACCCGTTCACCTCGACCCGCTTGGAGTCGCTGGGCAGGGCATCGTCGTTCAGCCGGCCCGGTTCCACGAACATCGAGACGATGCGCCGGCCGTCCGTGTACACCAGCTGCGGGACACCGTCGACCTCGAACAGGCCGACGAGGCGGTAGGTGCCGGCCAGGGTCCACGGGGCGTCGTAGGTGGCCTGGGCCTTGGCCGCGTCCTGGGGGGTCGCCGCGGTCTGCACGTCGGCGGGCACGGCGGCATGGGCGTTCACGTACACGTCGGTCTGCGGATCGACCGACGCGCTGGCGCTGTTCACGTTGACCAGGCCGAGGACGACCAGCCAGCAGGCGACGGCAGCGGCGATGCCTCCGAGGCCGAACCGCAGCCGGCGCTTCCGCTCCGGTTGGGCGCTGGCGCCGGGGCCAGCGCGCAGGATCCGCTCGTAGAAGCCGAACGGCGGATCGACGGCCGGTAGCTCGCGCACCAGCCGGCGCACGTCGGCTTCCGCTTCCAAGTCGGACCGGCACTCGGCGCAGGCGTTCAGGTGCGCCTCCACCTCGTCTCGCTCGGCTGCCGTGAGCTCATCGTCGAGGTAGGCCGACAGCACGTCGTCGAGATGCTGCCCGGTCACGTGACCAGCGCCTTGCGCAGTTGGGCCCGGCCCCGGTGGATGCGGCTGCGCACCGTCCCGGCGGGGATGCCGAGGCTGTCGGCGATCTCGGCGTAGTCGAGGCCGACGACGTCGCACAGCACCACCGCGGCCCGGAAGTCCTCGGGCAGGGCTCGGATGGCGTCTTGCACGTCGCTCGGCAGCCGGCTGCGACCGAGCACCTCGTCAGGGTCAGCGTCGACACCGATGGCTCGCTCGGGCAGGTCCGCCACGACCTCGAGGGGTCGGCGCTTGCGTCGCCGCACCTCGTCGAGGAAGGCATTCGTCGTGATCCTGCTCAACCAGCCCTCCAGGGACCCCGGCGTGTACGAAGCGAGGCCCCGGCGCACCCGGAGCAGCACCTCCTGCACGAGATCCTGTGCATCGTCGTGGTTTCCCGCCAGCCGGTACGCGACGGTGTAGAGGAAACGCCCGTGGTCGCGAGCGATGTCCTCCCAGGTCGGTACCCGGGACGGTGGGCCCTCGGTGTCCGATGGGTCCGGCACGGGAACGATGCGGGCGGGCGGTTGGTTCCCGCTACCGCCAGAAGGTCACTTGTTGGTCGAGTCGCCCTTCGTGGTGGTGTCCTCGTCCTTGGCGCCTTCGGAAAGCCCCGACTTGAATTCCTTCTGGGCTTGGCCGAGCGACCGGGCCAGCTTGGGGAGCTGGCTCCCGCCGAAGACGAGCAGGACGATCACCAACACGATGATCAGCTCCGGCCCTTCCAGAAATGCGAACATGCGCGCACGCTATCACCGGCGCCCTGAAACACCGCTGCGGGCCAGGAGGAGCAACCCACTCGCCATGTTGGAGTGCGTCGTGAACGTGAGCGAGGGCCGTGACCTGGGCGTGCTCGACGAGCTGGCGGCGGCGTGCGCCGGCGATCTCCTCGACCGGCACGAGGACCCGGACCACCATCGCAGCGTGTTCACCCTCGTCGGCGAAGAGGCGCCGCGGGCGCTCACCCGGGCCGCGGTGGCCCGCCTGGACCTCGGCGCCCATGCCGGCGTCCACCCCCGCCTCGGCGTGGTCGACGTGGTGCCGTTCGTGCCCCTCGCCGGCTCCTCCATGGACGACGCCATCGCCGCTCGCGACGCGTTCGCGGCGTGGGCCGCCGAGCTGGGCCTGCCGTGCTTCCGCTACGGACCGGAGCGGTCGCTGCCGGAGGTGCGGCGCCGGGCGTTCGTGGACCTCGAGCCCGAATCCGGCCCGGCCACCCCCCATCCCACCGCGGGCGCGACCTGCGTGGGAGCCCGGCCGTTCCTGATCGCCTACAACGTGTGGCTCGCCGAGCCCGATCTCGACCTGGCCCGGCGGGTGGCGGCCGACGTGCGCACACCGGCGGTCCGCGCCCTCGGTCTCGCTTGCGGTCACCGCGTCCAGGTGAGCATGAACCTCGTCGATCCGCTGGCGACCGGGCCGGCCGCCGCCTTCGACGCCGTGGCCGCCCGGGCGGCGGTGGCCGGCGCGGAGCTCGTGGGGCTGGTCCCCGCCGCCGTCCTCGCCACCGTGGCGCCCGAGCGCTACGCCCAGCTCGACCTTGCCCCCGACCGCACCATCGAAGCCCGACTGGCCGGCCGCTAGACCGCCGCTGGTCCCCGCTCGCCGGTGGAGAGGCGGATGGTGGTGTCGACATCGGTGATCCACAGCTTCCCGTCGCCGACCGTGCCCAGACGGGCACGGCCGGCACCACGATCTCGAGCTTGGTCTTGGCCACGAAGTTCACGACGTACTCAGCGCCGCGGTACACCTCGGTGTGGCCCTTCTGGCGGCCATAGCCCTCCACCGGGGTGACGGTGAGCCCGTGCACCCCGGCGTCGTGCAGCGCCCGGTTCACGTCGTCCAGCATGGATGGCTGGATGACGGCGGTGATCAGCTTCATGGTCGCTCCCTCAGCTGGCGTAGGCGGTCTCGGCGTGCTGGCTCACGTCCAGGCCCTCCTCTTCGGCGGCCTCGTCGACCCGCAGGCCCATGGCGGCATCGATCATCTTGGCGATGATGAAGCTGGCCACGAAGGAGAACGCCAGCGTCACGGCACTGGCCACGATCTGGTCGATCAGCAGGTCGACCCCGCCGCCGAGGAACAGGCCCTCGTCGACCACGACCGAGTTGACGGCGGCATCGGCGAAGAGGCCGAGCAGGACCGAGCCGGCGATGCCGCCGACCAGGTGGACGGCGATGACGTCGAGGGCGTCGTCGAACCGGAAGCGCTTCTTCAGGCCGAGTGCGAGGTAGCAGACGACACCGGCGATGGCCCCGATGTAGAGGGGGGCCATGCCGCCGACGAAGCCGGCGCAGGGCGTGATGGCGACCAGGCCGGCCACGGCGCCCGAGGCGGCGCCGAGGGTGGTGGCATGGCCTCCCTTCAGCCGCTCCACGAGCAGCCAGCCGAGCATGGCCGCCGACGCCGCCAGGAACGTGTTCATGATGGCTTGGGCGGCCACGCCGTTGGCGGCTAGTGCCGACCCGGCGTTGAAGCCGGCCCAGCCGAACCACAGGATGCCGGTACCGAGCATGGTGAGCGGCAGGTTGTGCGGCGGCATGGCGTGGTTCGGATAGCCCCGCCGGGGGCCGAGCACGAGGATGAGGGCCAGTGCCGCC
Organism: uncultured Acidimicrobiales bacterium; assembly: GCA_963728985.1. Classification (GTDB taxonomy): domain Bacteria; phylum Actinomycetota; class Acidimicrobiia; order Acidimicrobiales; family Ilumatobacteraceae; genus DASXAI01. The sequence goes on from CAVSME010000001.1 coordinate 654,983, forward strand.
GCCCCTGCGTTGATGTGCACGACCGCACCACCGGCGAAGTCGAGGGCGCCCATGTCGGCCAGGAAGCCCCCGGCGAACACCCAGTGGGCGACCGGGGCATAGACGAGCACGAGCCAGACACCGATGAACGTGGCGTAGGCGCTGAACTTCATCCGGTCAGCGGTGGCCCCCGTGATCAGTGCCGGCGTGATGATGGCGAAGGTCATCTGGAAGGCGCAGAACAGCACGAAGGGGATGGTGAGCGCGCTGAAGAAGTCGCCGGGTGCCGCTCCCGCGGTCACGTCCTTCAGGAAGGCGAAGTCGAGGTTGCCGATCACCCCGCCGTTGCCAGCGCCGCCAAAGGCGAGGGTGAAGGCGATCACCACCCACACGACGGCCAGCAGACCCATCGCGAACACGTTCTGCATGAGCATGCCGAGCACGTTCTTCGACCGCACCATGCCGCCGTAGAACAGGGCCAGGCCTGGGGTCATGAACAGCACGAGTGCCGTGGACGTCAAGACCCATGCGGTGTCGCCGGTATCCACGCCGCCTCCCTCGTGGCTGGTTGTCGGACAGCCGTCAGATTGGGCAGCGGGTGTTTCCGGGGCGTTTCACGGCGCACACGACCAACGGTCGGTTGCCTGAGCGACCAGCGGCGCCGCGGTGCCGCCCCGGCGGCAGGCGCCGACGTCAGCCGGCGACCCCGACGACCTCGAGGATCGAACCCCGCCCGCCCACGTTGTGGAGGCGCAGCCCGATGGTGGTGAGCCGGCGGGCCAGCCGGCCCATGGCCGCCTTGAAGGCGATGGCGTCGACACTGCCACCCGCCGCCCCGTAGGCGTCTCGCAGCTCCGGCGACGGCACGATGTGGCCGATCCGCTCGACCAGCAGGTGCACGAGCGGTAGCTGCGCCGGCGGGATGCTGACCCACCGGCCGTACAGCCACAGCACGCCGTGATCGTCGAGCAGGGGACGGCAGGCCTGGCGCTCGGCGCGCTGGCGCAGCGCCGCGGTACGGGCCACGACGTCCATCATGTCGACGGGATCGCGGACCCAGTCCTCGAGCTCGTCGAGGCAGATCGGCGGCGCGCTCGTCGGGTCGACGACGAGGAGCCGGGGCCGCCCTTCGGCGGCCAGCCGGGCCCGGATCGCCTCCGCGGCCGGCCACTCGATGAGGGGGACGTCGATCGGCGCGATCGCCCCCGGTGTCACACTGAGGTGCACGTTTGATGCCTCCTGGCACGGCGGCCGCCTTGCGGCGCGCCTCTGACCGGTGGAACGCCGCCAGGTCAGGCGGCGGTGCTGCGGGTCAGGCCAGGAGGGGCGGGCCGCGCTGGCGGTGGCGGCCACGGACGAAAGCGGTGACGGCCACGGACGCCTGGGCCACCGCCCACGTCACCAGGGCCACCAGCACGGCCAGCGCGCCGAGGAGGACGGCCAGGAGCGCCGGCCGGGGGTTGGTGGTGGCCGGGCGAGCGCCGACCGAGCGGACGGCGGTGCCGACGACGGCGCGCTGCTCGTCGCTGCCGGCCCGAGAGGCCGGCCCGTCGAGCGCCACCCGGCCGCCGTTGGTGGCACCGCACAGCAGCGCCGCGACAGCGGCGATCACCGCGGCGGCGAAGAGTAGGCGCCGCCGGAACATCAGAGAACGGTAGCCCGGGCCCGGGCCCGGGGCCTCGCTGGGTCAGGCGGTGGCGATGCGCCGGGCCGCCAGGGCCCGCTGGCGACGGATGCGCCGCCGCTCCCGCTCCGACAGCCCGCCCCAGATGCCGAACTTCTCGCCGTTGACGAGGGCGTACTCCAAGCAGTCCTCTCGTACGACGCAGCCGCGGCACACCTCTTTGGCTTCGCGGGTCGATGCGCCGCGCTCGGGGAAGAACAGATCGGGATCGACGCCGAGGCAGTTGGCGTAGTCCTGCCAGCCTCGGTCTTCTGGATCCAAGCCCTCGTACATCGTCTTGCTGGCCTCCCTGCTGTCGGCCACGGGGGTGGGTGCCCCGCTCGTGTTTTGCACCCGTGTAACTACAACGATGTGATTGTCCCCTATCACATCGGGGTCGCGCAAGGGGGGAATGCCGATAGCTCAGGAGATGGGCAAACGCAGATGACGCTCCGAGGGGGCGTCCCCCGAACGGGGGGCTGGCTGGCGACGCACTGCGGCGGCCGGGCAGGTGCCCGAGGGATTGTCCGAGAGGTGAGCGGAGAGGTGCTGGCGATCCGCGCGGACGGGGCCGGTGGCCACGATCCGTGAGCGACGTTGGGTGCCGATTTGGTCATGGGTGCCGATCGGCCCGCCAGGCGAGGCAATCGGCACCCAAACGCCGATCGGAACAGGATTCCGCCCGCCGAGCGTGGGTGGGGATCACCCAAAGCTCTCTTCACCTATCCGCTCGCCCTCTGAAGCGCAGCGAGTCAGGAGCGAGCCGAAGCGCGAGCGGAGGCGGCGACGCAGACGCCGATTCAGCCGGCGCGACGGCCGCCGCCCCGCAGGGCCCGGCGCTGCTCGATGAAGTCGACCAGGACGTAGTCGCCGAGGGTCTCGGGCGTGGTGAAGAAGGCCCGGCCCCGGTTCATCTGCGTCAGCCGCTCCACGAACGCCTTCAGGTAGCTGTTGGCGTCGAGCATGAACGTGTTGATGCGGATACCATCGCGGGTGCAGCGGGCCACCTCGCGCAGCGTGGCCTCCACCGTCTCGGGCACCGGCGGGTAGTTGAAGAACACCTGGCCATCGGCCTCGATGTGGGCCGTGGGCTCGCCGTCCGTGATCATGATGATCTGCTTGGTGCCGGACTGCTTGGCCAAGAGCTGGCGCGACAGCAGGAACGCATGCTGCATGTTCGTGCCGTAGACGAAGTCCCACGACACCTCGGGCAGCTGCTCCGCCTTCAGGACGCGCGCCACCTCGGAGAAGCCGACGATGCCGAGGTAGTCGCGCGGGAACTGCGACGAGATGAGCGAATGCAGCGCCATCGCCACCTTCTTGGCAGCGAGGAAGTTGTCGCGCATCGGCATCGACAGCGACAGGTCGAGCATGAGCACCGTGGACGACTTGGTGACGTTCTCGGTCCGCTCGATCTCGAAGTCGTCAGGGTGCAGGCGCACCGGCGTGCCCCCGCCCGTGCGGCGGATGGCGTTGCGGATGGTGCGGTGGATCTCGAGGTTGAACGGGTCGCCGAACTCGTAGGCCTTGGTCTCGTAGGCCCGCTCGTGACCCACACCGAGGCGGTCCAGCTCGTGTTGGCCCATCTTGTCCTTGGTGAGCTTGCGGAACAGGTCGCTGAGGGCGTTGGACCCGATGCGGCGGATGCCCTTGGGCGTGAGCTCGTAGCGGCCTTCCTTGTTCTCGATGAGGCCGGCCTCTTCGAGCATGCGGGCCAGCTCGGCCAGGCGGTCGAGCGAGCGGGCGGCGTCGTCGCCGAGGAGATCGCGGACGCGGTCGATGTCGGCCTCGGCCAGGGCGCCCGGTGACGTGGCGCCCCGCAGCAGGTTCTCGAGCTGGTCCATGTCGCCGAGCTGCTGCATGAGCTCCATGGCCTCGCCGAAGTTCAGCGGGTCCTGGCCCTCGAAGTTGTAGCGCCGGTCCCAGCCCATCTGCGGGAACAGCGACCGCAGGTGCTGGCCCAGCTGGTCGACCTGCCAGCGCAGGTCCATGTCGCCGAGGAGCTGCTCGGCCAGGCCCTGCAGCTGCGCCCGCTGCTCGGGCGTCATCGAGTTGAGCATGCTCTGCATGGCCGCCATGCGCTCGGCCATCACCTCGAGCAGCTCGTCGAGCGTCTGCGGGTTCTCCGGGAAGAAATCCCCGTAGCGCTGCATGAACTCCTCGAAGGACTGCTGCGTGTCCTCGCCCCGCTCCTTCTGCTCGAGCAGGTCGTTGAGCGCCGACATCATGTCCTTCATGCGCTGCATCTGCTCGGGCGAGACGTCCTGCATGGCGCCCGCCATCTGGTTGACGTAGCGCTGCATGAGCTGCTGGCGCAGCTGGTCCATCAGCTGCTCGAAGCGCTCCCGTGCCTCGCTGGACGTGAAGTCGTACTCCTGCAGGTCCTTCACCATGCCGGCCAGGTCGGGCGGCAGCATGTCGAGCTGCATCTGGCGTTCGGTCACGGCGTCCTGGGTGACCTCCTGGCGGCGCTGGTCGCCGCTCTCCTGCGCCTCCCGGGCCAGCTCGTCGAGCGCTTCCCGCTCCGTGTCCACGATGTCGCGCAGCTCCTGGGCGATGTCGTCGTACACGCCGCCGAGGTCGTACTGCTCCAGCGCGTCCTTGCGCTTGCGGCGCAGCTTCTCGAGCATGTCCCGCATCCCCTGGATGCGCTCGCCGTTGCGGTCGCGGAAGCCCGACTGGAGCATGCGCCGGAGCGCGGCGTTGAGGTCGCCGTGGTACAGCAGGTCGTCGGTCATCTCCTCGAGGATGCGATCAGCGTCGAGGTCGAACCCGACCTGCGAGCCGTCCCAGCGGGAGTACGTGAACCGGGTCGCCATGCCTGGACGCTACCGGGTTCCGGGCCGACCGGTACTCGCCGCTGCCCGCACAGACTTCCCACGCGCCCACCCCCGGCGGGCGCGAACCCCAGCTCGCCCCGGCGCCCGAGCGGGCGGCCGGGATGAGTGCCGGCGCCGTGCGCCGGCAGGCGCAGGTACCGGCGGCGTTGTTCGAGAGGGCGAGCGGATAGGCGAAGCGAGCTTTGGCGCGCGGAATCCTGATCGGATCGGCGTTTGGGTGCCGATTGCCTCGCCTGGCGGGCCGATCGGCACCCATGACCGAATCGGCACCCAACGTCGCTCACGGATCGTGGCCACCGGCCCGTCGGCGCGGAATCGCCAGCACCTCTCCGCTCCCCTTCGAGCGCAGCGAGTCAGGAGCAAGCCGAGCACCGCGAAGGCGGCGACGAAGACGCGGGGCGGTCGCGTACCCTGGTCCCGATGCGGGTCCCCCGGACGTTCGTCTTCGCCGACCTGTCGGGCTTCACCAACTACACGGCCGAGCACGGCGACGACGCCGCTGCCTACCTGCTCTCGGCGTTCCGGGGCGTGGCCCGCGAGGTGGCGTCCGACCGGGGCGTCCGCATCGCCAAGTGGCTGGGCGACGGCTGCATGATCGTCGCCGTCGACCACGCCGACGGCGCCGCCGCCGCCCTCGACCTCGACGAGCGGGCCCGCAAGGTGTGCGCCCCGCTGGCCCTGCGGGTCGGGATCGCCAGCGGGTACTCGCTGCTGTTCGAAGGCGACGACTACGTCGGCCTGGCCGTGAACCTGGCCGCCCGGCTGTGCGACGCCGCCGGACCCTACGAGGTCCTCATGCCGGCCGATCAGGTCGAGGACCTCCCCGAAGGCGTGAGCGCCGTCCCCCACGGCGAGGTGGTGCTGCGGGGGTTCCCGCAGCCGGTCAAGGTGGTGACGCTGGCCGGGGTGCCGGTGGCCTCGCCGCGCCATGACACCGGCGAGCTCTGGACGCGCTCGCCCTACGTGGCGTAGCACTCCTCCGTGCGCCTCGGTGCCGTCGTCGATCGGGCCGGACCCGACGAGCGGGCGGCGCTCGTCGCCGCCGGCGCCAGCGAGCTGCGCATCACCGCCCGCTGGGCCCAGCTGCAGCCCCGCGCCGGCCATTGGGACGGCCACGTGCTGGAGGCGCTGGCCACCGAGGTGACCGAAGCCCGTGAGGCCGGCCTGGCGCCCTGGCTGGCGCTCCTCGGCCGCCGGGTGCCGGGATGGTTCGACGACGAGGGCGGCTTCGCCGACGCCAAGGCGGCGACCCGGTGGTGGCCCCGCTACATCGACGGGTTGGCCGGTCACCTGGGCGACGCCGTCGCCGGCTGGTTCCCGATGGTGAACCCCGCCGGGTTCGCCGCCACGGCCTTCGCCGGCCGGGATCCCGACGTCGCCTACGCCGGCCACCGCGCCCTCGTGGTGGCGTGGCGCGACGCCTGGCGCATCCTCCACGGCGGCGGGCCGGTGGCGGCGGCGCTGGCCGTCGAGCCCTGGAACGACGAATGGCCGCGCCTGCTGCGCACCGGGGAGCCGACGCCGACCGGCCTCGAGCTCGACGACCTGGCCGGGAGCTGCGACCTCGTGGGCGGCCTGGTCACGATCGGTCCGAAGACCTCGGTCGATCAGCCGGCCGAGCTCCTGGTGCGCCTGGCCGCCGAGGGCCCGGAACGCCCGCTGGTGGTGCTCGTCACGCTGGACGGCGCCAGCGACGAGGAACGAGCCAGTGCGGCGGAGGTGGCAGCGGGCGTCCTCGATGCCGTCGCCGACGACGGCGTGGCCGTCCACAGCGTGTTCGCCGACTCCTTGCTGACCGAAGACGGCGGGCCGGCGCCCGCCGCCGATCAGCTCCGGCCGCGGTAGGTGGAGCGGGCGCCCGAGGCGTCCTTGTTCAGCCGCTTCGAGAGGTGGAGGCCTTCGAGCACGAACTCGACGGCGCTGGCCACCGCGGCGGGCGACTCGTCGCCCTGGGTGAGCTCGGCCACGGGCTCGCGCAGCGCGGGGATGGCCGACAGCAGCTCGGCCTCCTGCGTGGAGGCGATGTCCTCCCCGGTGTGGGCCACGACGCCCTCTTCGAAGGCGGCCACGATGTCGCGCATGCGGTCGGTCGACAGGCGCTCCTTGTAGACGGTGAGCACCGCCGCCTTGAGCATGTTCTCGACGATCTGGCCCTCGCGGCCTTCCTCGAGCGTCTCGATCTCGATCTTGCCGGACGTGGACGACGCCAACGCATCGAGGTCGCACACCCGCGGCACGACGTTGCGTTCGCCGGTGCGCAGCGCCCGGCGCACGGCGTTGGCCGCCAGCACCTCGGAGTTGGACACGCTGAGCCGCACCGACACACCGGAGCGCTGGTTCACGTGGCTCGACTGGCGGGCCAGGTGGGAGAACGTGGCGACGATCTCCTCCATGTAGTCGGGCATCGTGACGTGGACGTCGCCGACCGAAGCGGGCCGGGCCTCCTGGCGCATGATGGCCACCTCGGTGGCCACCTCCAGCGGGTAGTGGGTGCGGATCTGGCTGCCGAAGCGGTCCTTGAGCGGCGTGATGATGCGGCCCCGGTTGGTGTAGTCGTCCGGGTTGGCCGACGCCACCAGGAGCACGTCGAGGGGCAGGCGGATCTTGTAGCCCCGGACCTGCACGTCGCGCTCTTCGAGGACGTTCAGGAGGCCGACCTGGATGCGCTCGGCGAGGTCGGGCAGCTCGTTGATCGAGAAGATGCCCCGGTTCGTGCGGGGCACGAGCCCGTAGTGGAGGGTGAGCTCGTCGGACAGGTACCGGCCCTCGGCCACCTTGATGGGGTCGACCTCGCCGATGAGGTCGGCGATCGACGTGTCCGGCGTGGCCAGCTTCTCGCCGAAGCGATCGGCACGGTTGACCCACTCGATCGGCGTGTCGTCGCCCCGGTCGTGCACGAGGTCGATGGCATGGCGGGACACGGGGGCGTAGGGATCGTCGTTGATCTCGGAACCCGCCACGATCGGCATCCACTCGTCGAGGAGCTCGACCAGGGACCGGATCATGCGGGTCTTGGCCTGGCCCCGCTCACCCAGGAAGATGATGTCGTGCCCGGCGAGGAGGGCGTTCTCGAGCTGGGGGAAGACGGTCTGCTCGTAGCCCAGGACGTGCGCGAAGACGGGCTCCCCGGCGGCCACCTTCCGGACGGCGTTGCGCCGGACCTCCTCCTTGACCGGGATCGATTCCCAGCCCGACTCGCGGAGCTGACCGAGCGTGGCAGGACGCGACGACATGAAGGCACCCTACCGAGAGACGGCCGGCGTCATCCTCTCCGGCTCGCGGAGCGGCCCCCCTAAAGTTCGGGCGACATGGACCTGTCGGGCACTTGGCGCGCCGCGGTCGCCGACGACGACCTGCGGCGCACCGCCTTCGCCCTGGACTTCGACGACGGCGGGTGGGAGCCCGTGGAGGTGCCCGGCCACTGGCGCAGCACCCCTGCCTTCGCCGACAGCGACGGTCCGCTGATCTACCGCACGCCCTTCGAGCTCGACGCCGGGGTCGAGGACGCTCGCCACTGGGTGGTGCTCGACGGCGTCTTCTACCAAGGCGACGTGTGGCTCGACGGCGCCTACCTCGGCGACTCGGAGGGCTACTTCTTCCCCCACGCCTACGAGATCACGGAACTGGCCCACCTCGGCACCGAGCACGTGCTGGCCGTCGAGGTGACGTGCGCCCCGCCCGCCGACCGTACGAAGAAACGAGCGATCACCGGGCTCTTCCAGCACTCGGACACGCTCGATGCGCGGTGGAACCCGGGGGGCCTGTGGCGGCCGGTGCGGGTCGAGCGATCCGGCCCGGTCCGCATCGGCCGCCTGCGCGTCCTGTGCACCGAGGCCGACACCGAGCGGGCGCAGCTGCAGCTGCGGGCCGAGCTCGACAGCAACATCGCCCGCACCGTGCGCGTGCGCACGACGGTCGACGACCGGGTCGAGCGCGAGCGCGAGTTCCCGCTGGCGCGTGGCCGCAACCAGGTCGAGTGGAGCTTCGGCGTCGACAGCCCCGACCTCTGGTGGCCGTGGTCGCTCGGCGAGCAACCGCTGTCATCGGTCACGGTGACGGTCTACGTCGAGCACGAGATCACCGACGCCCGCACCGTGCGCACCGGCTTCCGCCAAGTCGCCTCGCGCAACTGGGCGCTGTGGGTGAACGGCGAGCGGATGTTCGTGAAGGGCGCCAACCTGAACCCCACTCGCCAGGCCCTCGCCGAGGCCACGCCCACGGAGCTGCGGGGCGACGTGCTGCTCGCCCGCGACGCGGGCCTCGACCTCGTGCGGATCCAGGCCCACATCACCCGGCCCGAGCTCTACGACGCCGCCGACGAGATGGGCATGCTCGTGTGGCAGGACTTCCCGCTGCAGTGGGGCTACGCCCGGTCGGTGCGCCGCCAGGCCGTCCGCCAGGCCACCGAGGCCGTCGATCTGCTCGGCCACCACCCGTCGATCGTGGTGTGGTGCGGCCACAACGAGCCCGTGGCGCTGGACGTGGCATCGGCCCATGACGACGATCGGGCCGTGACGCCCGCCTACGTCGCGGCGCAGGAACTGCCGACGTGGAACCGCACGATCCTCGACCGCTCGGTGCGGCGGGCGTTCGAACGGGCCGACGGCAGCCGGCCCATCGTGGCCCACTCCGGTGTCCCACCCCACCCGCCGAGGCTCAACGGCACGACGAGCCACCTCTGGTTCGGGTGGTACTACGGCGAGGCCGCCGATCTGGCCGGTTTCGCCGCCACGATCCCCCGCATGGTGCGATTCGTGACCGAGTTCGGGGCCCAGGCCGTCCCCGTGGACGCCGGGTTCATGGAACCCGAGCAGTGGCCCGATCTCGACTGGGACGGCCTGGCGGAACGCCACGATCTGCAGCGGGCCGTCTTCGAGCGGCGGCTCCCCGCCGATCGCTACGCCACGTTCGAGGAGTGGCAGCGGGCGTCGCAGCTGCACCAGGCCCTCGTGCTCAAGCAGCAGATCGAACTCCTCCGCCGCTTGAAGTACCGCCCGACCGGCGGGTTCACGATCAGCTCGCTGGCCGACGCCCATCCGGCCGTCACCTGGGCCGTGCTCGGCCACGACCGCCAGCCCAAGCTGGCCCACGGCGCGCTGGTCGAGGCGTGCCGGCCCGTGATCGTGGTGGCCGACTGGCTGCCGTCGCCGCTGTCAGCGGGGGCGGCCGTCGCCCTCGACGTCCACGTCGTGTCCGACCAGCGCCGGCCGATCCACGGTGACGTCACCGCCCGCCTGTCGTGGGCCGGCGGCCACCACAGCTGGCGATGGCGGGGCGAGGTGGGCGCCGACACCTGCGCCCGCGCCGGCACGGTGTCGTTCGTGGTGCCCTACGCGCCGGGTCCGGTGACCCTGGACCTCGACCTCGTGGCCGGCGACGTCGTCGCCACCAACCGCTACACGAGCGTGATCACGCTCGCGAGAGCAAGCGGCGGTTCTTGAACTTGGCCTTCAGGTAGTCGCGGTTCATCAACGCGATGAAGTCGATCGAGATCATCTTCGGGCACGCCGCTTCGCACTCGCCGTGGTTCGTGCACGAGCCGAAGTACGACTCCATCTCCTCCACCATGGCCTCGACGCGGCGGTAGCGCTCGGGCTGGCCCTGCGGCAGCAGGTTGAGGTGGGCGACCTTGGCCGCCGTGAAGAGGTTGGCCGCACCGTTCGGGCACGCGGCCACGCAGGCGCCGCACCCGATGCAGGCGGCGGCGTCCATCGCGGCGTCGGCCACGACCTTCGGGATCGGGATGAGGTTGGCGTCGGACGCACCACCGGTGGGCACGGTGATGAAGCCGCCGACCTCGACGATGCGGTCGAACGCGGCCCGATCGACCATGAGGTCCTTGATGATGGGGAAGGCCCGCGCCCGCCACGGCTCGATGGTGATGGTGGCGCCGTCGTCGAACTTGCGCATGTGGAGCTGGCACGTGGCCGTGCCCCGCTCGGGCCCGTGGGCCTGGCCGTTGATCATGAGCGAGCACGTGCCGCAGATGCCCTCGCGGCAGTCGTGATCGAAGGTGATCGGGTCCTGGCCCTGCTCGTTGAGGCGCTCGTTGACGATGTCGAGCATCTCCAGGAACGACGCGTCGTCACTGATCCCCGGCGCCTCGTACGTCTCGAAGCGGCCCGGTGCGTCCGGGCCGTCCTGGCGCCACACGCGAAGCGTGATGTTGAGGGTCCTCGACATTTACTTGTAGCTCCGCTGGGTCAGGTGCACGTACTCGAACTCGAGCGGCTCCTTGTGGACCCGCTGCTGGCCGGACTCGCCGGTCCACTCCCACGCCGCGGCGTAGCAGTAGTTGTCGTCGTCGCGCCGGGCCTCGCCGTCCTCGGTCTGGTACTCGGCGCGGAAGTGACCGCCGCACGACTCGTTGCGCTCCAGCGCGTCGGTGCACATCAGTGTGGCCAGCTGGAAGAAGTCGTCGACGCGACCGGCGCGCTCGAGGCTCTGGTTGAGCGAGGCGCCGGTGCCGAGGACGCGCAGGTCCTTCTGGAACTCGTCGTAGAGGGCGGGGATCTCCGACAGCGCCTTCTGCAGCCCTTCGGCCGTGCGCTCCATCCCGCAGTAGTCCCACATGATGTGGCCGAGCTCTTTGTGGAAGTGATCGACCGAGCGCGTGCCCTTCACCGCCAGGTAGCCGTCGTAGCGAGCGCGCACCTCGGCCTCCACCGTCTGGAACGCCGGATGGTCGGTGGGCACCGGCTTCTGGTTCAGCTTGGGCGCGAGGTAGTTGCCGATCGTGTACGGCAGCACGAAGTAGCCGTCGGCCAAGCCCTGCATGAGCGCCGACGCGCCCAGCCGGTTGGCCCCGTGGTCGGAGAAGTTGGCCTCGCCGATGGCGTAGAGCCCGGGAACCGTGGTGCCCAGCTCGTAGTCCACCCAGAGCCCGCCCATGGTGTAGTGGGGCGCCGGGTAGATGCGCATCGGCACCACGTAGGGATCCTCGTCGGTGATGCGCTCGTACATCTCGAAGAGGTTGCCGTAGCGCTCCTCGATGACCGGCTTGCCGAGGCGGGCGACGGCCTCCGAGAAGTCGAGGTAGACGCCGTTCTTCTGCGGTCCCACACCCTTGCCGGCGTCGATCATCGTCTTGGCGTTGCGCGACGCCACGTCGCGCGGCACGAGGTTGCCGAACGCCGGGTACTTGCGCTCGAGGAAGTAGTCCCGGTCGGCATCGGGGATCTGGTCCGGCGAGCGGCTGTCGTCGGGGTTCTTCGGCACCCAGATGCGGCCGTCGTTGCGGAGGCTCTCCGACATGAGCGTGAGCTTCGACTGGAACTCGTCGCTCTGCGGGATGCACGTCGGGTGGATCTGCGTGTAGCAGGGGTTGGCCAGCAGCGCGCCGCGCCGGTGGGCTCGCCAGATCGCCGTGGCGTTGCACGCCATCGCGTTGGTCGACAGGAAGAAGGCGTTCGAGTAGCCGCCTGTCGCGAGGACCACGGCGTGGGCCGAGTGCGACGCGATCTCGCCGGTGATGAGATCGCGCACGACGACGCCGGCGCAGCGACCGTCGACGACCACGACGTCGAGCAGCTCGATGCGGTTGTACAGCTCGACGCCGCCGAGACCGACCTGGCGGGCGAGGGCCTGGTAGGCGCCGAGGAGGAGCTGCTGGCCGGTCTGGCCGCGCGCGTAGAACGTGCGGCTCACCTGGGCGCCGCCGAAGCTGCGGTTGTCGAGGAGGCCCCCGTACTCGCGTGCGAAGGGCACGCCCTGGGCGACGCACTGGTCGATGATGTCGACCGAGACCTGCGCCAGCCGGTAGACGTTGCTCTCCCGCGAGCGGTAGTCGCCCCCCTTCACGGTGTCGTAGAAGAGGCGGTAGATGCTGTCGCCGTCACCCCGGTAGTTCTTGGCGGCGTTGATGCCGCCCTGGGCGGCGATGGAGTGCGCCCGCCGAGGGGAATCGTGGAAGGTGAAGGCCTTCACCTTGTAGCCCAGCTCGGCCAGCGTGGCGGCGGCCGACGCCCCGGCGAGGCCCGTGCCGATGACGATGATCTCGTACTTGCGCTTGTTGGCCGGGTTGACCAGCTTGGCGTTGAACTTGTAGCTGTCCCAGCGCTCCTGGATCGGGCCTTCGGGGATCTTGGCGTTCAGCAGGTCCTGCATGGTGGCCACCTCCTCAGCTCACGACCCCGGCCATGACAGCGACGGGGAACGAGCAGTTCCCCACCACGATGACAGCGGCGAACCCGGCGGCGAACCAGCGGCGCCACTCGTTGAAGCGTGGGTTGTTGGAACCGATCGACTGGAACAGGCTCCACGCCCCGTGGAAGAGGTGGATGCCGAGGGCGATGTTGGCGACGATGTAGAGGATCGCCACCGGTATCCGGGTCATGCTCTCGACGACGTTGTGGTACGGGTCGCCGCGGATGAAGTCAGGGTTGGCGAAGCCCCACGTGAGATCGGCGAGGTGCCACGCGATGAACAGCAGCACGATGATGCCCGTCCAGCGCATGGTGCGGCTGGCGAAGTCGGCGGCCACGTAGTCGCGGTGGCTCTGGTACTTCACCGGCCGGGCCTTGTGGTTCATCACCGTGAGCGAATAGGCGGCGTGGAGGTGGAAGATCAGGGCGACGATCAAGCCGGTGCGCAGCAGCCACAGCACGAAGCTGCGGGGGGCGATGGGCACGAGCAGCTCGCGCAGGAACTCGCTGTAGTGGTTGACGTCCACGGGGCCCAGGTACATCTTGAGGTTCCCGAGCATGTGGGCGATCACGTACAGCATCCCCACGATGCCGGTGATGGCCATCACGTACTTCTTGCCCACCGCCGAGCGGTAGAACTCGACGAAGAACGGCACCCGCCGCCCACCCTGACGGTCGACGGCCGTACCGCTGACAGGCCCTCGCTGGATCGTTGCCTGCGCCATCGGCTGGCGGCCCTTTCGTTCGCCTCGATCTCCTGCGGCGATGACGGTACCCCCGGTACGGCACGCCGGTACAACCTCTCGCTACGTTGCCCATCTGTGCTGGGCCTGCTCCGAGCGCTCGCAGCGATGGCCGTCGTGACCGCCGGCCTCGCTCTCGCCGGCCCCCGGCCCGCGCTGGGAGCACCGGAGAAGCGGCTCTTCCTCGTGGCCGACTCGGTGGCCCTCGGCGCCGTCCCCGCCATCCGCGGCGCCTTCGCCGGCTGGGACGTGGCCGTGGAGGGTCACCAGGGCATCTTCACCGACGACGCCGCCGAGCTGGCGTGGGCCCATCGCGCCGAGATCGGGGCCATCGCCGTCGTGGCCACGGGCTACAACTACCCGGTCTGGAACCCGGCGCTGTTCGACGGCTGGATCGACCAGATGATGCGCCGGCTGGTGGATGCCGGGGCGCAGCACGTCTTCTGGCTGACGCTGCGGGAACCGCCGCTGGGCGAGCACGGCGTCGTGTCGGTGTGGGAGCAGAGCGGCATCGCCAACCACTACCCGGCAGCCAATGCCCAGCTCCGGGCGGCCGCCGCCCGCTGGCCGCAGCTCGCCCTGGCCGACTGGAACGCGGTGGCCGGCGGTCCGGGCCTGACGTGGGACGGTCTCCATGTGACGCCCGCCGGCGGGTCGATCATGGCCGACCTCCTGGTCGACGAGGTGGGAGGCATCGGCCGGCTGGCTGCCGACGCCACGCTCCGCCTGACCGTCCCGCCGGGAGCCGCCGCCGCCGCCGTCAACCTGACCGCCACCTGGCCCCGGGGCCCGGGCTACCTGACGGCGTGGCCGTGCGACGAGCCCCGCCCGCTGGCCTCCAACCTCAACTTCGCCCGCCACCAGACGGTGGCCAACCTCGCCATCAGCCGGGTGGCGGCCGACGGCACGGTCTGCGTCTTCACCTCCGAAGCGACCCATGTGGTGGCCGACCTCGAGACCACCTTCGCTCCGGGCAGCGGCGTGCGGACCGTCAACCCGGTGCGCGTCCTCGACACCCGTGCGGCGGGCGCCCGCACCACCGCCGGGACGGCGGTGGTGGTGCCGGTGGCCGGCGCGGGCGTGCCGTCGACGGCCACGGCGGTGGTCGCCACGGTGACGGCGACCGACACCGCGGCGCCTGGCTACCTGACGGCCTGGCCCTGCGACGAGCCCCGGCCGACGGCCTCGGTCCTCAACTACAGCACCGGCGCCACCGTCGCCGGCCTGGCCGTCGTCCCCTTGGCGGCCGACGGTACGGCCTGCCTCTCCACCTTCGCCGCCGCCCACCTGGTGGTGGACGTGGCCGGCTGGCTGGACGCCGGGGCCGCCTGGCAGCCGGTCACGCCGACCCGGCTGGCCGATACCCGGGTCACCGGCGGGCGCCTGACGGCGGGCGGCGTCGTGGCCGTCGATGCGCCCACCGGGGCCGGCACCCTGGTGGTGACGGCCACCGCCGTCGATCCGGCCGGCCCGGGCTACCTGACCGCCTACCCGTGCGGGACGGCGCCCCCCGTCGCCTCGGCCCTCAACTACGAGGCCGGCCCGGCCGTCGCCAACCTTGCCGTCGTCGCTGCCGGCGCCGGTGGGCAGGTGTGCATCACGTCCTACGCCCCGGCCGACGTCGTGGTCGATCTGGCCGCCTGGGCGCCCGGCGGGGCCAGCGGACCGGCGGGCGGTCCGGTGCGACTGGCTGATACAAGGGCGACCGGGCCGGGTACGGGGTGACCGACGGTTTCCCACGGTCGGGGCCATTTCCTTAGACTCCGTCCGCTGTACCCAGCCTGACGTCGCGCGCCCGAGCGCGCCGGACCCATCCCAGAGGGACATTCAGTGAACCCACTACTTGCCGCCGAGGGCGGCTATCAGGACTTCGCGTTGCACGGTGGCGAGTGGTTTGTGCTCATCGGCTCCGCGCTCACCGCCCTGCTCGCCCTCGCGGTCGGCTTCGTGCTCACACGCGGTGTGCTCGCCGCCGACGAGGGCACGCCCACCATGAAGGAGATCGCCAAGGCGATCCAGGAGGGCGCCGTCGCGTATCTGAAGCGGCAGTTCCGGACCATCGGCGTGATCCTCATCCCGCTCGTGGTCGTCGTGTTCCTCACGTCAGTGGCGGTGAAGAAGCCCGACGGCTCGACCGAGGCGCTGAGCTTCTTCCAGTCGGGCCTGTTCCGCACCGGCGCCTTCGTGCTCGGCTGCATCATGTCCGGCCTCACCGGCTTCATCGGCATGAGCCTGGCGGTGCGGGGCAACGTGCGCACGGCGGCGGCGGCCAAGACGGGCTCGATGCCGGCGGCGCTGCGGGTGGCGTTCCGCACCGGTGGCGTGTGCGGCATGTTCTGCGTGGGCCTGGGACTGCTGGGCGCCACGTTGATCATCATGATCTTCCAGAACACCAGCTCGGCCATCCTGATCGGCTTCGGCTTCGGCGGCTCCCTCCTGGCCCTGTTCCTGCGCGTCGGTGGCGGCATCTTCACCAAGGCGGCCGACGTCGGTGCCGATCTCGTCGGCAAGGTGGAGGCGGGCATCCCGGAGGACGACCCCCGCAACCCGGCCACCATCGCCGACAACGTGGGCGACAACGTGGGCGACTGCGCCGGTATGGCCGCCGACCTGTTCGAGAGCTACGAGGTCACCCTCGTGGCGTCGATCATCCTCGGCGTGCCGGCGTTCCAGGCCATCTTCCCGGACCAGCCGGGACTGTGGGCGGCGGGCGCCATCTTCCCGCTCGGCTGTCGCGCCATCGGCGTGCTGGCGTCGATCGTGGGCGTGTTCGCCGTGAACGCGAAGGAGACCGACCGCTCGGCGATGTCGTCGATCAACCGGGGCTTCCTGGTCGCCGGCATCCTCACGGTCATCGGCACGCTCGTGTTCGCCCTCATATACGTGGGCAACCCGGAAGGGACGATCTCCAACGTCGGCTGGCGCATGTTCGGCGCCGTCGTCGTCGGCTTGGTCCTGGCCCAGGTGGCGAGCCGCATCACCGAGTACTTCACGTCGACCGAGACGGCACCGGTGAGGGAGATCGCCGAGGCCGCCCGGACGGGACCGGCCACCACGGTGCTGTCGGGCATCTCCTCGGGCCTCGAGAGCTCGGTGTGGGCCATCATCGCCATCGCCCTCGCCATCGGCGCCGCCGTCGGCCTGGGCGGCGGCGACCTCCAGTTCTCGCTCTATCTGGTCGCCCTCGTCGGCATGGGCATGCTCGCCACGACCGGTGTGGTGGTCTCCGAGGACACGTTCGGGCCGGTGGCCGACAACGCCGCCGGCATCGCCGAGATGTCGGGCGAGTTCCACGGCGAGCCCGAGCGGATCATGGTGATGCTCGACGCCGTCGGGAACACCACGAAGGCCGTCACGAAGGGCTTCGCCATCGGCTCCGCCGTCATCGCCGCCGTCGCCCTGTTCGCCTCGTTCATCGAGACCATCAGCAACGAGCTCGGCCTCGGGTTGAAGGGCGACGAGCTGTTCTCCAACCCACTCACATCGATCAACGTGGCCGACCCGAAGACGTTCATCGGCCTCCTCGTGGGCGGCTCGGTGGCGTTCCTCTTCTCCGGACTCGCCATCCGTGCCGTGGGCCGCACCGCCGGTGTGGTCGTGCAGGAGGTCCGGCGCCAGTTCGCCGACGGCAAGATCATGAAGGGCGAGAAGCGGCCCGACTACGGCCCCGTCATCGACATCTGCACCACCGCGTCGCTGCGGGAGCTGGCCACGCCGGCGCTGCTGGCGGTGCTCACGCCGGTCATCATCGGGTTCGGCATCAACTACTTCGCCCTCGGCGCCTTCCTGGCCGCGGTCATCCTCACCGGCCAGCTGATGGCCAACTTCCTGTCGAACTCCGGGGGGGCGTGGGACAACGCCAAGAAGTACATCGAGGACGGCCACGAGGGCGGGAAGGGCTCCGAGGCCCACAAGGCGGCGGTCATCGGTGACACTGTCGGCGATCCCTTCAAGGACACCGCCGGCCCGGCGCTGAACCCGCTCATCAAGGTGATGAACCTGGTCTCCTTGCTGATCCTGCCGGCGGTGATCAGCCTGCAGGACAACGGTGTCCGCTACGTGATCTCCGGCGTGTCGCTGGTGATCCTGCTGGGCGCCATCGCGTTCTCGAAGCGGCGGGCGCCCGGCATGGACGCCGCCGTGACGCCCGAGCCGACGGCTGCCGCCGCCACGGTCTGATGGCCCGGCCCACGCGGGCCGATCTGGAACGTCACCGGGGCGCCCGGGTCGATGATCTCATCGGCCCGGGCCTCCGTCTTCTGTTCGTGGGCATCAACCCCGGCCTCTGGACGGCGGCGGTGAACGCCCACTTCGCCCGCCCGGGCAACCGGTTCTGGCCGGCGCTCCACGAAGCCGGGATCACCGACCACCGCATCGACGCGTCGGAGGGCCTGGCGCCGGCGGACGCCGATGCGCTCGTGCAGCGGGGCGTCGGGATCAGCAACCTCGTCAACATCGCGACCGCCCGCGCCGACGAGCTCACCCCGGCCCAGCTGATCGAAGGGGCCGAGCAGCTGCGGCGGCTGGTGGCGGCGACGGCGCCTCGCGTCGTGGCCATGCTCGGCGTGACGGCCTACCGGGCGGCGTTCCGGGTCAAGTCGGCGCCGATCGGGCGTCAGGCCGAACCCTTCGAGGGGGCCGAGCTGTGGGTGCTGCCCAACCCGAGCGGCCTGAACGCCCACGCCCAACTCCCCGACCTCGCCCGCTGGTACCGCGCCGCCGCCGACGCCGCCGGGGTGATGACCGGACCTGGGCAAAAAGGGCCAAATCGCCCAGGTCGCGCCACGCCCCCGCCGGGAGGCCGCCGGTAGCCTCGGGCGGTCATGCGCTCGCTCGTTCTCGCCAGCTTCCTGAACCCCGAGTCGCTGCTGGACAAGGGCGGTCTGGCGCTGCTCGGCCTCATCATCTTCGCCGAGTCCGGCCTGCTCATCGGCTTCTTCCTGCCCGGGGACTCGCTGCTGTTCGTGGGCGGCTTCCTGGCCAGCGACGCGGGCGAGCACCGCCTCCCGGCGCTGTGGTTCGTGGCCCTCGTGGCCTTCGGCGCCGCCGTCCTCGGCGACCAGGTCGGCTTCTGGTTCGGGCGCAAGGTGGGTCCGAACCTGTTCACGCGCCCCGACAGCCGCCTGTTCAAGCAGCAGAACGTGGCCAAGGCCCATGACTTCTTCGAACGTCACGGCCCCAAGACCATCGTGCTGGCCCGCTTCGTGCCCATCGTGCGCACGTTCGCCCCGATCGTGGCCGGCGTGAGCGACATGAACTACCGGACGTTCGTCACCTTCAACATCATCGGTGGCTTCATCTGGGCGGTGGGGCTCACCACCCTCGGGTACTTCATGGGTCAGATCGACGTGGTGAAGAACAACATCGAGATCGCCATCGTCGTCGTGATCGCCATCTCGCTGATCCCGGTGGCCCTCGAGCTCATCAAGCATCGCCGCGAGGCCAAGCGGATCGCCGAGGACGCGATGGCCGACGTCACGGAGTGACGGCGCTGGTCTGCCAACCCGAGTCGGTCAGGGTGCGGGCCACGGTGAGCGTGTCGGGGCCGCGGAAGTAGACGGTGGAGCGACCGGCCGCCGCCACATCCACGGCGGCGATCGCCAGCGGTCCCCACGTGTGCGACCGGGCAGCCGGGCCGACCAGCTCGAGCGGGCCACCGGTCACCTCGATGACGGCATGGGCCTCGCCCACCTGCGTGTAGCCACCGGCCACAGCCGTCGCCGGGCCAGCGGCGTACCACTCCACGTCGAAGGCCACCGCGGCGGCGGTCCCGTAGGCCCGCCCGAGGGCGTCGGCCGGGTCGTCGAGGGCGACGGCATGGCACTCGTTGCGCACGGTCCACTGCTCGAACGGCGCCTCGCAGTGGTGGTCGGCCCAGAGGCCGGTGGTACGGACCCGCAGGCCGGCAGTGGGCAGCGGCAGATCGTTGTCGGCCACGTGCAGGAGCGCCTCGCCGTCGCGCACGAGCACGCTCCAGTACCACGCTCGGCGCTGCACCGGCAGGAGGGTCAGCCACGTGAAGGCAGCGGCGCCCGGCGTCCACAGGTCGAAGACGTACGTCTCGGCCCAGGACGGCTCCCCGTCGGGCGGGTGGCGATCCTCGTCGGCCGGGTCCTCGCGCACCGTCGGGCAGACTAGGCAACCGTGCTCCGGTACCTCAGCCTCGACTGGATCGCCGCCCTCGGCGAGGAGGTCGAGCGCAGCGACGCGCTCCGGGAGGCCGCCGCCGGCCGCCGGTTGGCCGTCACCCAGGTCGTCACCGACGGCCCCGAGGGCGACGTGAGCTACCACCTCGACGTGGACGACGGCGCCGTCCGGTTCGGGCCGGGTCCGGCCGACGGCGAGCAGCTGCGCTTCATGCAGGACTGGGACACCGCGGTCGCCGTCGCCACCGGCGCCATGAACGCCCAGGAGGCCTTCATCGGGGGGCGCATCAAGCTGATGGGCGACCAGCAGCTGCTGCTCGACTCGGTGCCGGTGTTCGCCGCCCTCGACTCGGTGTTCTCGAAGGTGCGGGAGCGCACCGACTATGCCTGAGCTCCCCGAGGTCCAGGCCCACGTCGAGCGGCTGACGGCCGAGTTCGGCGGGGCCACGCTGGAACGCTTCACCCCGATCGCCTTCCACGCGCTGAAGACGGTGGTGCCGGCGCCCGAGGCGTCCGTCGGCCAGCCGCTGCGGGCGGTGGGTCGGCGGGGCAAGTACCTCCTGCTCGACTTCGGGGCCGACACCTTCGTCGTGCACCTCATGCAGGGCGGCCGGCTCAAGCCCGATCCGAAGAAGACGGCGCGGCCCAAGGGGGGCCTGGCCCGGTGGACGTTCACCGACGATCGGGCCCTCCTCCTGACCGAGCAGGGCACCGAGCGGCGCGCTGGCGTGTGGGTGTCGGTGACCGAGGGCGTCCGCGACCGCCCGCCCCTCGACGATCTCGGTCCCGAAGCCACCGAGATCACGCCGGAGGAGCTGGCGGCGCGCTTCGCCGCCAGGGGCGTGCGGCTGCACTCGTTCCTGCGTGACCAGGGCGCCATCGCCGGGCTCGGGCGGCGGCTGGCCAACGAGGTGTGCCACCGGGCGAAGCTGTCGCCGTTCGCGTCGACCAAGTCGCTCGGGTTGGAGGGCGCGACCAAGGTCGTGGCGGCGATCCACGACGCCGTGGTGGAGGGCCTCGCCTACGAGCGCACCCGTCCCGACATGAGCGCGTCGGCCGACCGGCCCGGCGGCGTCCACCATCGCGCCGGCCAACCGTGCCCGGTGTGCGGCGACACCGTGCGCGAGGTGAGCTATGCGAAGTACCAGGTCAACTACTGCCCCACGTGCCAGACCGGCGGCAAGGTGCTGGCCGACAACACCACGAGCAAGTTCCTGAAGTGAGGGTGCGCCGACGGCGCACCCGTGGCCCGAGCGGCCCGGCGCCACAGGCGCTCAGAGCGGGGAGGTAGGCCGAACGGCCCCCCTCGCCGGTCCCGCGCCGTCTGGTAGAACTCACCCACGGTGGCGGCGGCACCAGGAGCAGACGGGAGGGCTGCGGCGATGGACCATGCGCTCACACGGCGAGGCTTGTTGGCAGGGATGGGAGCCACCGCGGGGGTCGCCGCACTGGCGGCCGGAGTCGGCCCCGCCGGTGCCGCGCCGGGCCGGGTGCTCGGGCCCGCCGGCCTCGAGCCCGCCGCCCTGGTGCCGGGCCTCACCTACCTGACGATCGACGGCAGCGCGTTCGTGCCTCGCGACAGCAGCGCCGGTTGGGAGCGCAACATCTCCACCCAGGGCACCGCGCTGGTCAACGGCGGCACGTTGGTGGCGCCAGTGGCCCTGCCCGTCGGCGCCGTGCTCAAGCAGGTGACGCTGTACTACCTGTTCCCGTCGGGCGATCTCCAGGCCTCCGTGCAGCGCAAGACCTTCGCCGGCAGCTATGACCCTGTCGCCCCGCCGGCCACGCTGCCGAACGGTCCCTCCCTGCAGGCATTCGTCTGGGACATGACCGAGCCCGTCAACGGCACGGCCACCTACTCCGTGTTCGTCAACACGGACGACGCCAGCCAACTGGTTGGTGGTCTGCTCGTCGGCTACCTCGCGCCGGCGGCGCAGGCCTTCACCCCGCTGGACACGATCACGCGCGTGCTCGACACCCGCACCGGCGGCGGCAAGCTGGCGCCGAACGAGGAGCGCACCGTCGCCCTCGGGCTGCCCGCCGGCGCCCGGGCCGGGGTCTTCAACCTCACGGTCACCGAGACCGAGGCGGGCGGCTGGGTGGCCGCCTTCCCCGCCGGCACGACCTATCCCGGCAACTCCAGCATCAACTGGTTCGGCCCCAACCAGAACCTGGCCAACGGCGTCATCTGCGCCGTCGACAGCGCCGGGAAGATCACCATCCGCGGCGGCGTCAACAAGACCCACGTCCTCATCGACGTCCAGGGCTACCTGTCGTAGCGGCAGTACCCCAACCGCGTACTGACGCGCTCAGAGCCGATATACGACACCGTTCGTACATGAGTCGGCGTCGGCCACCGCCTACGCTCCCGGCCGATGCCGATCCACCTGCGGGCCGAACCGGGCGACTACGCGCCGGCGGTGCTGTGCCCCGGCGATCCCCGCCGGGCCGAGCACATCGCCCGGACCTTCTTCACCGACGCCCGCCTCGTGAACGAGGAGCGCGGCATGCTCGGCTTCACCGGCACGTTCGATGGCCGGCCCATCTCGGTGCAGGCCAGTGGGATGGGCTGCCCGAGTGCCGCCATCGTCTACGAGGAGCTGACCCAGCTCGGCGTCGAGCGCATCATCCGGGTGGGCACGTGCGGCGCCCTCCAACCTCATATGGCCATGGCCGACCTCGTGGTGGCCATGGCGGCCACGCCGTCCGACCAGACCGCGCTCACCTACACGGGCGGCGAGCCCCACGCCCCCGTGGCCGACTGGCGCCTCGTGCACCGGGCGGTGCTGCTGGCCGAGGAGCGGGGCGAGACCGTCCATGTCGGGGGCATCGTCTCCAGCGACGTCTTCTACGACCCTGATCCCGACCGGCCCCGGCGGTGGGCGGCGCGGGGCCACCTCGGCATCGAGATGGAAGCCGCCGTGCTCTACACCATCGGAGCGCTGCGGGGCGTGGCCACGCTGGCCGTGCTCACCGTGTCCGACACGCTGTACGGCGAGGGTGCTGTGCGCATCTCCGACGACGCGCTGCGCCAGGGCGTCGAGCGAATGACCGAGCTGGCCGCTCGTGTGGCGATCGCCGATTTGTAGTCTGACGCGTCAATGCCTCGGCTTCGCCTCGGACTCGCTGTGCTCGGAGGGCTAGCGGATAGGGCTCCATCGGTCGCGCCAGTCGATGAGTTTGGCGGTGAGGGTGATGGCGAGGGCGAGTGGGGCGTGGCGGTGGATGGTGGTGCGGTCGGTGTTGCGGCGCAGTTGTCCGGAGTTGGAGAGCCAGCTGTTGGTGCGTTCGATGGGCCAGCGGTGGCGGTCAGGACGGTGGGTAGTGGCCTGGTAGTGCTGGCGGCGGCGGCCTTTGGCGAAGCGGCCGTGGCCGGTCCTGGATCGAGTTCGCCGGAGTGGGGTGATCACGACCAGGCCGACCACTGGAATCCTGTTCCGATCGGCGTTTGGGTGCCGATTGCCTCGCCTGGCGGGCCGATCGGCACCCATGACCGAATCGGCACCCAACGTCGCTCACGGATCGTGGCCACCGGCCCCGTCCGCACCGATCGCCAGCACCTATCCGCTCGCCCTCTCGGACAATGCAGCTCGCGCTCGACCCGGCGCCGCACTGCGGCGCCAGCGGACCTATCGGTCGGCACCTGAGCCATGACCGAGCGCTACCTCTGGTCGCCCATACGGCTCGGTCCGATCACGGTCCGCAACCGCATCGTCTTCAGCGCGCACCTGACCAACTACGCCGACGACGGCCTGCCCACCGAGCAGCACGCCGCGTACTACGAGGCGCGGGCCGCCGGCGGCAGCGGGCTCATCATCACCGAGGAGCACTCCACCCACCCCACCGACTGGCCCTACGAGAAGCTGATCCACGGCTTCCACCGCGAGGTCATCCCCGGGTACCGGCGCATCACCGAGGCCGTCCACCGCCACCGCACCCCGATCTTCGCCCAGATCAACCACAACGGCGGCCAGGCCTCGTCGATGTACACCCGCCGGCCGGTGTGGGCCCCGTCGCCGGTCGCCGACCCGTTGTTCCGCGAGGTGCCGAAAGCCGTCGACGAGGCGGAGATCGCCGAGATCGTGGCCGGCTACGCCGCGGTGGCCGAGCACTGCGCCGAGGGCGGCTTCGACGGCATCGAGTTGCAGTGCTCGCACTCGTCCATCGTGCGGGGGTTCCTGTCGCCCGCCACCAACCTGCGCACCGACGCCTACGGCGGCCCGCTGGCCAACCGGGCCCGGCTGCTGCTCGAGATCGTCGCTGCCGTGCGCCGCACGATCGGCAGCGGTATGGCCCTCGGCGTGCGCATCTGCGGCGACGAGCTGATCGACGGCGGCACCACCATCGACGAAGCGGTGCACGTCGCCGAGCTGGTCGAGGCCACGGGCCACGTCGACTACATCAACACCTCGATTGGCGTGGCCACGGCCAGCCTCTTCATGATCGAAGCGTCGATGCACGTACCACCCGGCTACGCGCTGTTCATCCCCTCCGCCATACGCAAGGCCGTCGATCTACCGGTCGTCGGCGTGGGCCGCTTCAAGGATCCGCTGCAGGCCGAGCGGGCGCTGGCCGAGGGGCACTGCGACCTGATCGGCGTGGTGCGGGGCCAGATCGCCGACGCCGAGTTCGCGGCGAAGGCGCGCGCCGGTGCCACCGACGAGATCCGCCTGTGCCTCTCGTGCAACCAGGAGTGCGTGGGGCGGATGGGCCTCAACCGCTGGCTCGGTTGCATCGAGAACCCCCGCACGGGCCGCGAGGCGAGCACCGTCGGGCAGCGCCGACCGGTGCACCGTCGCCGACGCGTGATGGTCGTGGGCGCCGGACCGGCCGGCCTCCAGGCCGCCATTGCCGCCGCCCGCAACGGCCACGACGTGACGGTCTGCGAGAAGGAGCAGCAGGCCGGCGGGCAGGTGCGTCTCGCCGCGCTGGTGCCCAACCGGGCCGAGCTGGGCGACCTGGTGCGCAACCAGCTGACCGAGTGCCGCCGCCTCGGGGTGACGGTGGAGTACGGCGTCGGCGTCTGGCCCGGCCTCGTGAGCGAGCGCCGGCCCGACCACGTGATCGTGGCCACCGGCGCCGAGCCCGCCCGCCCGTGGTGGGTGCCCGGCGAGCAGGAGAACGTGTGCGATGTGCGGGAGGTCCTCGACGGCAGCGCGGCGCCGTTCGGCGCGGTCGTCGTCATCGACGAGCTCGGCTTCCACCACGCCACATCGGTGGCCGAGCTGCTGGCCGACCGCGGCTGCACCGTGGAGGTCGTCACCAACGGCATGGTGGTGGGCCAGGACCTCGGCATCACCCTCGACATGGAGGGCTGGTGGATGCGGGCCAGCGCCAAGGGCATCGTGCAGTCCACCGATCTGGTGCCGATGGGCATGGAGGGCCGCACGCTCAAGCTGCTGCACCACCCGACGGGCACCGACCAGACGCGTGCGCCCGACTGGGTGGTGCTGGCCGTGCCGCCCAACCCGGTCGAGTGGCTGTACCTCGACCTGAAGAACGCCGGCCTCAGCGTGGAACGGGTAGGCGATTGCGTGGCGCCGCGGCGGGCCCACGCCGCAGTCGTCGACGGCGAGCGGGCGGGGGCGGCGGTGTGAGCCGCATCGCCGTGGTCCCCGTGCGGGCCGGCGCGATGGTGGCCGGCGGCGCCGAGGCCGTGGCCGAGTGCGGCGGCCGGGCCCTGCTGATCGGCGACGGCGCGACCGACGCGGCCGACGCGCTGGCCGGCATCGCTACCGCGCCGGTCGTGACGATCGCCGCCGCAACATTCGCCCCGGCGGCGTGGGCGGCGATGGTCGCCACTGCCGTCGCCAGCGACGACGTCGTGG
This sequence comes from uncultured Acidimicrobiales bacterium, assembly GCA_963728985.1. GTDB lineage: Bacteria > Actinomycetota > Acidimicrobiia > Acidimicrobiales > Ilumatobacteraceae > DASXAI01. The sequence continues at coordinate 680,326 of CAVSME010000001.1, forward strand.
TGCTGCCGGCGTCGGCCGACGGGCGCGACCTCGCGCCCCGCCTCGCCGCCGTGCTCGACCGGCCGCTCCTCGCCGGCGCCATCGCCGTCGGCGACCACGAGGCCGACGTCGCTCGCCAGGGCGGTCTCGTCATCGAGACGGTGGACGCGCCCGGGCCGTTCGTGGCCACGCTCCAGCCCGGGGTGCGCGGCGTCGCCCCATCGGCCACCGCCGAGGCGGTCGCCGTGGAGCCGCTCGCCGTCGCCGCTCCCAGCGGCGTGCACGACCCGGAGGTGCTGGAGGTGCTCCCGCCCGACGTGGCCACCATGGACCTGGCCGAAGCGAGCGCCATCGTCGCCGGCGGCGCCGGTCTCGACTCGCCGGAACGGTTCGCGCAGCTCGAACGCATCGGCGTCGCCCTCGGTGCGTCGGTGGGGGCGACGCGTGTCGTCACCGACCGGGGGTGGCTCAGCCACGATCGCCAGATCGGCACGACCGGCGTCGTCGTCGATCCCCGCCTCTACGTCGCGTTCGGCATCAGCGGCGCCGTGCAGCACACGAGCGGCCTGGGGCAGCCCGACCACATCGTCAGCGTGAACACCGATCCTCACTGCCCGATGATGCAGCTGGCCGACGTGCCGATCGTGGCCGACGCCAACGCCGTTCTGGACGAACTGACCACCCTCCTCGGGATCGATGCCGATGCCTGACGTCGACGCCGTCGTGGTCGGCGCCGGACCGGCGGGCGCTGCCGCCGCACTCGCGCTGGCACGCGCCGGGCGCTCCGTCGTGCTCGTCGAGCGCGGCCCGTTCCCCGGCGCGAAGAACATGTACGGCGGTGTGGTGTACGCCCGCGTCCTCGACACCGTGCTGCCCCGATGGTGGGACGAGGCGCCCATCCAGCGGTGGGTGACGCGCCGCTCCACGATGGTGCTGACCGACACCCAGGCGCTGACCGTCGACTACCGCACCGGCGCGTGGGCCGAGCCGCCCTACAACGGCGCCACCGCGTACCGGCCAGACTTCGATGCCTGGCTCGCCGGCAAGGCCGAGGCGGCGGGCGCCGAGCTGGTGTGCTCCACCACCGTCACCGGCCTCCTGCGCGACGGTGGGCGCGTGGTCGGCGTGCGCACCGATCGGCCGGGCGGTGAGATCAGCGCCGGCGTCGTGATCGCCTGCGACGGCGTCAACTCCTTCGTGGCCAAAGAGGCCGGCCTTTACGGGCCGGTCGACCAGAACGACTTCACCCTGGGCGTGAAGGAGACGCTGGCCCTCCCCAAGGAGGTGATCGACGAGCGCTTCGGCGTGCGCGGTCGCCACGGCGTCGACATCGAGATCCTCGGGGGCACCGGCGTCAACGGCGGCGGCTTCCTCTACACGAACCTCGACACCCTCTCGGTCGGCGTCGTTCTGAAGCTGCCGGCACTGGCCGCCCAGCAACGGCGACCCGAGGAGATCATCGCTGGCCTGAAGGCGCACCCGGCGATCGCCCCGCTGGTCGAGGGCGCCGAGCTGAAGGAGTACTCCGCCCACCTCATCCCCGAGGGTGGTTGGCACATGATCCCCCGGCTGACGGGCGATGGCCTGCTGGTGGCGGGCGACGCCGCCGCCCTGTGCCTCGCCGCCGGCGTCTGGCTCGAGGGCGTGAACTTCGCCATCGGCTCGGGCCTGGTGGCCGGTGAGGTCGCCGCCGCCGCGCTGGCCGCCGGCGACACGTCGGGGCGCCGGCTCGGCGCCTACCGCCAGCGCCTGTCGCATTCGTTCGTGCTGGCCGACCACAAGCGGCTGCGCAAGATCCCGCACCTCGTGCTGTCCGACCGCGTCCAGCACCAGTACCCGCAGCTGATGTGCTCCGTGGCCGAGCGCATGTTCCGCGTCGACAACCCGGCACCCAAACCGGGGCTGCGCCGCATCCTGCGCCAGGAGGCGACCCGGGCGGGCGTCCGCCTGCGCGACATCGCCAAGGACACATGGACGGCAGCGAGGGGGTTCGGATGACCGCCACCGCCGGCGACTGGCCCGCCATCAGCTTCGAAGACCGCATGGACACGGTGGAGTTCCGCATCGCCCCCACCGCCCACATCGTCGTCGACGGCGACTCGTGCCGCGGCTGCAGCACTCAAGCGTGCGTGGTGGCGTGCCCCGCCAACCTCTTCGTGCCGATGGCCGACGGCGGCATCCTCTTCAACTACGAGCAGTGCTTCGAGTGCGGCACGTGCTACCTCGTCTGCAACGTCGAAGGCGCCATCACGTGGACGTACCCCGAGGGCGGCCACGGCGTCGTCTTCAAACGGACATGACCGTCGGCGTCTGCCTGAAGTGGGTGGACCTGCGGCCCGAAGTGGACCGCCTCAGCGGCGCCGTCCACCACGACGTCCGATCGACGGGACTGTCCGATGCCGACCAGGCCGCGCTCGAGTGGGCGCTGTGCGCCGGCGAGGCATGGGCCGAACCGGTCGTCGCCCTGACCGCCGGGCCGGCCGGTGCCGACGACGTGCTGCGCACCGCGCTCGCCGCCGGGGCCAGCGCGGCGGCGCGGGTCGAGCTCGACCCAGCGCGATCGAGTGCCGCCGTCGCGTCGGCGTTGGCGCCCTTGCTGGGGGAATGCTCCGTGGTCATGTGCGGCGACGTGTCCGTGGACCGCGGCAGCGGATCGGTGCCGGCCTACCTCGCCGCCCACCTCGGTGCCGCCCAGGCGCTGGGCCTGGTGGCCATCGAGCTCGGCGCCGCTGGCACCGTGCGCGCCCTCCGCCGTCTGGACGGCGGCCGGCGAGAACGGCTGCTCGTGCCCGCTCCCGCGGTGTGCTCGGTCGAGGGCGCGACGGCCACGCTGCGGCGAGCACCCCTGAACGCCGTGCTCGCCGCCCGCCGCGCCGTAATCGCGGTGCACCCCGGACCGGCTGGTTTCGCCGCCAACGGCCACCACGTGGTGCGCCCGTACCGGCCTCGGGCCCGGGCCCTCCCACCGCCCCACGGTGACACGCTGGACCGCGTGCGCCAGCTGACGACGGGCGCGTCGCACAGCGCCCACGGCCAGCCCGAGGTGCTCGAGCCGGCCGCCGCGGCCGCCCGGCTGCTCGACGCCATCACCGCCTGGCGACCCGGGCCGACGGCGCAGGACGAGGGGTAGCGTTCGGTCGGTGAGACTCGGTGCGCGCACCTGGCGCGAGGTGCACGGCGCCGGCCGGCCGATCGTGGCCGTCCCCCTGGGGAGCTGCGAGCAGCACGGTCCTCACCTGCCCCTCGACACCGACACGCGCATCGCCGTCGCGTTGGCCGACGGGCTGGCGGCGGCGCGTCCCGACGTCGTAGTGGCACCTCCTGTCGCGTACGGCGCGAGCGGTGAGCACGCCGGCTTCGAGGGCACGCTGTCGATCGGTCTCGACGCGCTCACGAGCGTCCTCGTCGAGCTCGTGCGGTCGGCCGACGCCTTCGCCGGGGTGGTCTTCGTGAACGGCCACGGCGGCAACCACGAGGCGGTCGAGCGCGCCGTCGCCACGTCGCTCCACGACGGTCGCGCCGTGCTGGCGTGGTCGCCCACGCCCGCCGCGACCGGGCCGGGGGCCGACGCCCACGCCGGCCGTACGGAGACCTCGATCCTGCTGGCGCTGGCGCCGTCGATCGTGCAACTGGAGCACGCCGAGGCCGGTGCCACCGCGCCGCTGGTGGAGCTGCTCCCCGCGCTGCGCACCGGCGGCGTGCGGGCGGTGGCTCCCAATGGCGTGCTGGGAGATCCCGACGGCGCAAACGCGGCCGAGGGCGTCGACGTGTTGCGATCCCTCACCCACGACCTCGTCGCCGCCGTCGATCAGTGGACCAGCAGATGAACCGCTACGTGCTCGACGGCAGTGCCCGTCGCCTCGACGGCGGGCGGGCGCTGCTGGCCGGCTCGCCGCTGTCGCTGTTCCGGCTGTCGGCGAAAGGAGCCGACGTCCTCGGCGCGCTGATCGACGGCGGGCCCCTGCCTCCCGGCTCGCGCCAGCTCACCGAGCGGCTGGTCGACGCCGGCGCCATCCATCCCCGCCCCGACGCCGGCCCCTACCGCCTCGACGACGTGACCGTCGTGATCCCGGTGAAGGACCGCTTCGTGTGCCAACTGGTCGCCGAGCTGCGGCCGATCGCCAACGTCATCGTGGTCGACGACGCGTCGACGACACCCGTCGTCCTCCCCGGTGTGACCGTGCTGCGCCGCACCACCAACGGCGGCCCGGCGGCCGCCCGCAACCTGGGGCTGGCCGCCGTCACCACGCCGCTGGTGGCCTTCATCGACGCCGACTGCCGGCCCGAGGCGGGCTGGCTCGAACCGCTGCTGCGCCATTTCGCCGACGACAAGGTGGCGGCGGTCGCGCCCCGGGTCGCCAGCCCAGCCGAGCCGCGGGCGGGAACGCTGGCACGCTACGAGTCCGTGCGCTCACCGCTCGACCTCGGCGGCGCCGAAGGGCGGGTCCGGGCCGGCACCCGCATCTCGTACGTGCCGGGGGCGGCGCTGGTGGCCCGGACGGACGTGCTCATGGCGACGGGAGGCTTCGACGAAGATCTGCGCTGCGGCGAGGACGTCGACCTCGTCTGGCGCCTCGACGAGAGCGGGTGGCGAGTGCGCTTCGAGCCCGCCGGTGTCGTCGATCACGAGCCCCGGCGCACGCTGCGGGCGTGGCTGGCGCAGCGGGCGTCGTACGGGCGCTCCGCCGCCGATCTCACCCGCCGCCACCCGGGCGCGGCGCCGCCGGTCGCCGTGAGCGGATGGAGCGCCGCCGTGTGGGCGCTGGCCGCCGCCGGTGCCCCGCTCGCGGCGCTGGCCACCGCCGGCGGCACGGCCATGGCCCTCAGCGAGAAGCTGGCGAACCTCGACGACCCCATCGTGGAGGCGATGCGCCTCACCGGGACCGGCCACCTCTTCGCCGGCCGGATGCTGGCCAGCGCCATCACGCGGGCGTGGTGGCCGATCTTCGTGGTCCTCGCCATCTTCTCGCGGCGGGCCCGGCGCGCCCTCGCCGCCGCTGCGCTGCTGCCGCCCCTGATCGACTGGGTCCGCCAGCGGCCGCCGCTCGACCCGGTGCGCTACGTCGCCCTCCGCGTGCTCGACGACGCCGCGTACGGCGTCGGCCTCTGGCAGGGCGCCATCGGCGGCCGCACCGCCGAGCCGCTCCTGCCCGACCTCACCTCCTGGCCCCGGCCCTCGCGCTACGACCGGCACCGCCACCCACCCCGATGACCCTCACCCTCCACGTCGACGCTCCGGCGTGGCGAGCTCACGCCCGTGAGACCATCGACGCCTACGGCGACGTGATCGCGGTGGTGAAGGGCAACGGCTACGGGTTCGGCCGGCGCCGGTTGGTGACCGAGGCGAGCCGCGCTCGGCCTGCGGCGCGTGGCCGTCGGAACGGTGCACGAGCTGGCCGACCTCCCTCCGCTGGCCGAGCCGCCGATCGTGCTGACCCCGGCGCTCGGCGCTGACGTCGCCCTCGGCGACGACGCCGTCCTCACGGTCGGGTCGGCGGCCCACGTGGACGCCGTCGCCGGCCGCCGCCTTCCCGTCGTGGTGAAGCTGGCGTCGTCCATGCGCCGCTACGGCGTCGATCCCGATGGCCTCGAGTCGCTCGTGGCCGCCGTCGACGGCGCGGGCCTGACCGTCGACGCGTTCGCCCTCCACCTGCCGTTGATCGGCGACCCCGGTCCCGAGGTGGAGGCGTGGATCACCCGCCTCCCCGCGGGGGCGACGCTCGCCGTCAGCCACATCGACAGCGCGACGCTGCACGCCCTGCGGGCCCGCTTCCCCGAGCACCACCTCCCGATCCGCCTCGGCACCGCGCTGTGGCACGGCGACAAGGAGGCGCTGGCGCTGCGGGCCGACGTCATCGACGTGCGCCCGGCCGACGGTGCCGCCGGCTACCGCCTCCAGGCCCTCCCGGGGGCCGGCACCCTGGTGATGGTGGGCGCCGGCAGCGCTCACGGGGTGCGCCCTCTGCCGGACGGCCGCAGCCCGTTCCACTTCGCCCGCCGACGGCTGGCCCTGGTGGAACCGCCCCACATGCACACGTCGATGGTGTGGCTCCCGCCCGGATCGCCGTGCCCGGCCGTGGGCGGGGAGGTGGACGTCCAGGTCCCGCTGACCTACGTGAGGGTGGACCGACTGCTGGAAGGGTAAGAGTCCCGGTACCGTGAAGCCCTCCTCAGGTCCGAGGCCGCCCCAACGATGCTCGACTCGCTGATCGACCTCATCTCCGACGCCTGGTGGACGTACCCGTTCCTCTTCCTGTTCGCCCTGCTCGATTCGATCATCCCGCTCGTCCCGAGCGAGACCGCAGTGATCGCCGCCGGCGTCGTGGCCGGCAGTGGCGGGCTCAACGTCTTCGTGATCATCGCCGTGGCCGCCGCGGGCGCCTTCTGCGGCGACAACATCGCCTACGAGATCGGCAAGCGGGCGCGACCGTGGATCACCCGCCGGTTCTCCGGCCCGAAGGCCAAGCGCCGCCTGGACTGGGCCCACGACCTCCTCGCCCGCCGCGGCGTCGGGCTCATCATCGTGGCCCGCTTCATCCCGGGCGGCCGCACCGCCGTCACGCTCACCGCGGGGATGACCGAGATGCGCCGGGCGAAGTTCGTGTTCGCCACCATCGTCGCCGGCCTCCTTTGGGCCACCTACGCCACCCTCCTCGGCTACTTCGGCGGCAAGGCGTTCGAGGACAACCACACGGCTGCCTTCCTCGTGGCCTTCGCCGCCGCGCTGTCGATCACCGGCCTGACCGAGCTGATCCGCTGGCTGCTGCGGCGGCGTAAGGAACGGGCGGGGGCGGTGGCATGACTGCCCTGCCCCGGCCGCTGGCCCCGCCTTCTCCCCTCGTGGCGCCGTGGACCCCGCCACGCCCCTCGCGGCCGCCGATCGCCGCCGTGCTGCTGGTCGTGGCCGTCGCCCTGGCCTTCGCCGACGCCTCGGTCGTGGCCCTGGCCCTGCCCGACCTCTACGGCGAGCTGGACACCACGATCGTCGGCGTCTCGTGGGTGCTCACCACCTACGCCCTCGTCGTGGCCATCGTGGCGGTGCCCGTGGCGCTGCTGCACCGGCGGATCCGCCCGGCGGTGCTGGCGGGCACCGGGCTCGGGCTGTTCTCGCTGGCGTCGCTGGCGGCCGGCCTGGCGTCGAGCCTGCCGTTCCTGCTCACCGCTCGGGCCGTCCAGGGCGTCGGCGCCACGCTGCTCCTGGCCGGCTCGCTGCCCGTCCTCGGCGTCGGCCTCGGCTCGGTGGCGCGGGCCCGTCGATGGTGGGGTGCAGCGGCCGCCATCGGCGCCGTGGCGGGGCCGGCCCTGGGCGGCGTGCTCACCCAGCTCTTCGCGTGGCGGGCCATCTTCCTCGTGCAGGCGCCGGTCGCGGCGATCGCGCTGCTGGCCTGCCTGGCCCGGCCGGCGCGCTCGCTGCGGCCTGCCATCCGGGTGGGGCGCCGGACGGGCGTGGCCGCAGCCATCCCCGCCAACATCGCCTTCGCCCTCGTCTTCGCCGGCCTCGTCGGAGCGCTGTTCCTCGGCGTGCTGCTGGCCATCGAAGTGTGGCGCTACCCGCCCATCACAGCGGCGATCCTCGTGAGCGCCCTGCCAGCGGGCATGTTCGTCACCCGGCTGGCCGGGCCGGTGCGGGGCGTCGTCGGCGCCGTCGGCGGTCCGCTGCTCCTCGCCGGCGGGCTCGCCGGCCTGGCCTTCCTGCCCGGCGCCAGTCCGTGGGCGGCGGCCATCGCCTTCGCCTTGTGCGGCGCCGGCTTCGGGATCGTCAGCGCCATCCTCGATCCGGCCACGACGCCGGAGGGCGGCGAGCTCGTCCGCGACAGCACCGCGTCCATCGGCGCCCGCCACGCCGGGCTGGTGCTCGGGCTGGTCCTGATCGCGCCCGTGCTCACGTCCAGCCTCGACCAGGGCGTCGACCGGGCCACCCTGGGCGCCACCCGCTCGCTGCTCGAAGCCGAGGTGCCCGTCTCCGACAAGGTGGCCGTCACCTGGGACCTGCGCGATGTCATCACCAGTGCCCCCAAGGGCCAGGTCCCCGACCTGACCAAGGTCTTCGACGAGCACGGTGCCGACGGCAACAACCGCCTGGCCGTGGCGCGCGACGGCCTGATGACCACCATCACCGACACGATCACCCGGACGTTCCGCCCCGCCTTCGCCGTCTCCGCGCTGCTGGCGGCGCTGGCGGCGATCCCCGCTGCCGTCGTGGCCCTCCAGCGGCGCCGCCGTGAGGCCCGGGCCGGCCCGGCTCACAACCGGCTCGTCGCTCTCGTCGCCGCCGGGGCGCTGGTGACGGTCGGGCTCTTCGGGCTGGAGCAGGCGGCCGGCGCCTCGAACGTGGGGACCTACACGGCGGCCGACCCGTGCACGGCCGAACCCGATCCGTACCCCGGGTCCGGCCTCGACGCCATCGCCCAGCGGATCGCGCTGTCGGCCCTGAACGGCGCCGCCTGCGACCTGCACACGACTCGGGAGCGGCTGGTGCTGTCGCTCGACCCCAAGAGCGGCTACACCGACGTGACCTGGGACGACGCCACGCGCGAGCAGGCGCTGCGCAGCGGCACGCAGCGGGCCATCGACGACGCCGAGGACCGCGGCACGCTCCCCGGGTGGGCCGCCACGGTCCTGCGCTTCACCGCCGACCACGCCCCCGTCACCTGGATCGTCGAACACCTGCCGTTCTGATGCGCCGGCCTCCGGCCGGTGACTCGCTGCGCTCGGAGGGCGAGCGGATAGCGAAGAGAGCTTTGGGTGCTGATCCGTGCTTCGGTGCTGAATGCGTCGGGTTTCCGACGCCTCTCGCACCCAAACTGTGATCCCCACCCACGCTCGGCGCGCGGAATCCTGTTCCGATCGGCGTTTGGGTGCCGATTGCCCCGCCTGGCGGGCCGATCGGCACCCATGACCGAATCGGCACCCAACGTCGCTCACGGATCGTGGCCACCGGCCCCGCCCGCGCCGATCGCCAGCACCTATCCGCTCGCCCTCTCGAACAATCCCGCCAGCGACTGCCCCTGCCGCCGCACTGCGGCGGCACTTCCCGCCTTTGGTCGGGCTCCGGCGCGTACTGATGCGTTTGGGCCCGGTCTGCGTTGCTTTCCGTACATGAGTTGGCGGGTCGGTACGATCCCCCGACCGTGAGGCTCCTCGAGCCGCTGCCCCTGGGTGGCGGCACCGCCCCCAACCGCATCCTCTTCGGTCCCCACGTGACCAATCTGGGGCGGGGCCGGGCCTTGTCGGAGCGCCACCTCGCGTACTACCGGCGCCGGCTGGCCGGGGGGCTGCGCCTCCTCGTCACCGAGGAAGCCAGCGTCCACCCGAGCGACTGGCCCTACGAGCGGTCGCCCCTGGCCACCGAGTGCGAGGACGGCTGGCGGGCCATCGCTGCAGCCGCCCACGACCACGGCGCCATCGCGCTGGCCGGCATCGGCCACGCCGGCGGTCAGGGCTCGTCGGCCTACAGCCAGCGAGAGCTCTGGGCGCCGTCGCGGGTCCCGGAGGTGAACTCGCGGGAGGTACCGAAGTGGATGGAGGCCGAGGACATCGCCGCCGTGATCGCCGGCTTCGCCCGAGCGGCGGCCATCGCGGTGGGCGCCGGGTGCGACGGCGTCGAGGTGAACGCCGGCCAGCACAGCCTGGTGCGCCAGTTCCTGTCGGGGCTCACCAACCACCGGGGCGACGAGTGGGGCCAGGACCGCAGCGCGTTCGCCCGCGCCGTGCTCGAGGCCGTCCGCGCCGCCGTGCCCGGCGCCATCGTGGGCCTGCGGCTGTCGTGCGACGAGCTGGCCCCGTGGGCCGGCATCACCCCGGAGCAGGCGCCGGATGTCGCCGCCTCGCTGGCACCCTTCGTCGACTACCTCGTCGTGGTGCGGGGCGCCATCTTCTCGGTCGAGCAGACCCGGCCCGACCTCCACCAGCCGCCGCTGTTCAACCTCGACGTCTGCCGCTCCGTCCGTGCGGCGGTGCCGGCCGACGTGGCCGTGTTCCTCCAGGGCTCGGTGGTCGATCCCGGCGCCGCTGAAAACGCGGTGGCCGCCGGTGTGTGTGACGGCGTCGAGATGACGCGCGCCCAGATCGCCGATCCCGATCTGGTGGCCAAGCTCGTCGCCGGCGAGGCCGAGCGCATCCGCCCGTGCATCCGCTGCAACCAGACGTGCCAGGTGCGCGACGCCCGCAACCCCATCGTCACGTGCGTCGGCGAGCCGTCGAGCGGCCACGAATGGGAAGACCCGGACTGGTCCGAGCCCGCACCCCGGCGCCGGGAGGTCCTCGTCGTCGGCGGTGGGCCGGCCGGCCTCGAGACGGCGCGGGTGGCCGCCAGCCGCGGCCACCACGTCCGCCTCGTCGAGCGCGCTGCCGCCGTGGGGGGCACCGCCGCCATCGCCGGCCCCGGCGGCCCGCTGGTGGCATGGCTGGCCGCCGAGTGTGAGCGCCTCGGCGTCGCCGTGGAGACCGGCGCGACGGCCCCGATCGAAGCGCGCACCGACGAGCTCGTCGTGCAGTGCACCGGGTCCGTGCCCGGAGCGCGGAGCTACGAGATCGCCGCCGGCGCACTCGTGCTCGACGTGGTCGATGTGCGCGGCGGCGCGACGGCGCTGCCGCCCGAGGGGCCGATCGTGGTGTTCGACCCGATCGGCGGGCCGATCGCGGTCGCCCTCGCCGAGGATCTCGGCGATCGCGCCATCCTCGTGACCCAGGACCAGATCGCCGGCAACGAGCTGGCCCGCACCGGGGACCTCGCTCCGGCCAACGTCCGCCTGCAACAGCGGGGCGTGCGCATCGAGCGGCGATCGCTGCTACGGCACGTACGCCCCGGCGACGTCGAGCTGGAGGACCGCTTCACCGGCACCCGCCGCACGGTCACCGCCGGCGCCGTGGTCGACTGCGGTTACCGCCGGCCCGACGAGCCCCGGCCCGACGCCGCCATCCGCGCCGGCGACTGCGTCGCCCCCCGCACCCTGCTCGAGGCGATCCTGGAAGGCCGGCGCGCTGCGCTTGCCGTCAACTGACCCCGGGTAGGTTGACCCCGACCCCGCCCTTGACCCCGCCCCCGCCCCCCTACCCCTTCCCGCTGATTTGGAGGAACCTGGATGGCATCCAGTGCCGGGCTCCACGAGCCCGCTGAATCCATGACCCCCCAGGTGATCGACCGTCACCGCGCCATCGTGTCCATCCAGGAGGAACTGGAAGCGATCGACTGGTACGACCAGCGCGCGGCCGCCACCGACGACGCCTCCCTCGCCGCCATCCTCGCCCACAACCGTGACGAGGAGAAGGAGCACGCGGCGATGACGCTCGAGTGGCTGCGGCGCCACGACTCCGTGCTCGACCAGCACCTCCGCACGTACCTGTTCACCGAAGCTCCAGTCACCGAGATCGAAGTCGAAGCCGAGCACGGCGCTGAGCCCGACACCGGCACGGAACCCCGCCCGGCCGATGGCTCGCTCGGCATCGGCGGCCTGAAGGGACGGTCATGAACCATCTGCTGCGCGACGTCGCTCCCCTCCCCGAGGCGGCGTGGACGGCCATCGAGGACGAAGCCCGCACGCGTCTCGTCACCTACCTCGCGGCGCGCAAGCTCGTCGACTTCGAGGGCCCGCACGGCTGGACGCATTCGGCCACGAACCTCGGTCAGGCCCAGTCGATCGCCGGCCCCGCCACTGGCATCCGCGCCATGCAACGCCAGGTGCTCCCACTGGTCGAGCTGCGCGTGCCGTTCGTCGTGTCCCGCGCCACCATCGAGGACGCCAGCCGCGGCGCCGAGCGTCTCGATCTCGACGAGCTGGAATCGGCCGTGCGCGTGCTCGGCGAGGCCGAGAACGCGCTCGTGTTCCATGGCTACGCGGCGGCCGGCATGGCCGGCATCACCGACGAATCGTCGCACGAGCCGGTGGCGCTCCCGTCGAACCTCGAGACGTACCCGACGTCGGTGGCCAAGGCCGTGAACACACTGCGCGTCTCCGGCATCGACGGGCCCTACGGCCTCGCCATCGGCCCGGCCGGCTACACCGCCATCATCGAGAGCACGGAGCGAGGCGGCCTGCTGCTGCTCGATCACCTGCGCCAGATCCTCGACGGCCCGGTCGTGTGGGCGCCCGGGGTCGAGGGGGCGGTGGTCCTCAGTCTGCGCGGGGGCGACTTCGTGCTCGACTGCGGCGAGGACCTGTCGATCGGCTACCTCGCTCACGATGCCAGCCAGGTGCAGCTGTACCTCGAGGAGAGCATCAGCTTCCACGTCGTGGAGCCCGACGCCGCCGTGGCCCTGCGCTAGTCCTCGGGCGCTCGTAGCCGCTCGCGCTTGGGGCGCAGGGCTTCGATCCCCTGCTCCTCGGCGATCCGCTTCCACTCGTAGTACGAGCGGCGGGACACGCCCACGATGCGGCACGCTTCGCTCACGTTGCCGAGCTCTTCGGCCAGCGCGAGGACCCGCTTGCGCCGCTCGAACGTGGCGACGGCCGGTGCCGGCGCCTGACCGGGCTCGGGCGGCGCTGACACCCTCGTGACGATCTCTCGCCGCGGGCGCGACTTCACCGCGCCCGATGGCAGCGGCTGCGACAGATCGGTGTAGCGATAGGTGGCTCCCGACGGCGGCCAGGTCGACGCGTGCGCCTCGGCGTCCAGGGTTCGCCGCGCCGAACGGCGGCGACCGAACAGCAGCGCCCCACCGCCGAGGCCGGCAACGGCCACGACGCCACCGACGACGGGCAGCCACCACCGCGACGAGCGGCTCGCTGCGGGCGCCGGCGGCGCCACGACGACCGCTGAGGGAGCCGGCCGCTCGGCCAGCACGATCGGTTCCGTCGTGGTCGGCGCGGCCACGGTCGTGGCCACCGTGGTGACGACGGCCGTCGCCGCCGGCGTGGGTGGTGCGGCCGTCGCCGCCGGCAAAGGCGGGGCGGTCGTCGCCGGCGCCGGGATGGCGACCGGGGCGGCAAGGTCGACACCAGCGCCGCGCACATGGACGGTGACCACGGTGGCGCCGGGGTCGGCCACCCGCACGCTGAAGCGGCCCTGCATCAGCCCGACGGCGTCGTCGACGAGGGCGACGGGATCACCCGCCGGTACCGCCACACCGGCGCGCTGGGCGAACGCGGCCACCGTCGGCGACGGCGCCACGCCGAGCGGGATGATGCGCCATGCCATGCCCGCCGGTGCCACCGCATCGGCAGGCAGCGCCGCGCCCGTGGCCGCACCGTCGATGATGACGACGAGGGGATCGACGTAGCCGTGTGCGGCGAGCTGCGCGCCGACGGCGTCCACCGCTGCCTGCCAGGCGACGGCACCGTCGACCGGCGTCCGGCTCAAGGCGGCGAAGCTGGTGGCGCGGTCGATGCCGAGCGGGGCGACGACCGCACCGCCCGCCGTCGTCACGATGGCGACAGGCACGGTGGGGTCGAGGGTGCGCAGCAGTTCGGCAGCGGTGCCGTTGGCTCGTTGGATGGTGGCGCCGTCGGCACCGGCCGTGTGCAACAACACGGCAACGGCGGAGGCGGACGGCGCCAACGCGGTGACCGTCGGTGTCAGCGGCGCACCACTCGGACCGTCCACCGTGAGACCGCCCGGTCCGCTGGCAGCGGCGACCCAGCGGGCCGGCACTGACACCACCATCGTCACGGTTCCGTCGCCGCCACGCGTGACCGACACGACGCGCACGTCGGTCGGTTCATTCGCAATCGCCGGGTGCCTGACACTGGTGGCAACCACCGCAACACCGAGTGCAGCAACGACCGCCAACCACCGGCATGCCTGCCTCGACGCTGTCCGCATCGGGGGCCCTCCCTCTTCGAAACCGCGAAAGAACTGTCGTCCAACGAATAGTTAAGCTCCGTAGAAACGGGTACCCGACCTCTACGGAGCGGACGTGGTGGGTTGGATGATCGGGAGGGATCATGCGGAAGCTTTTGGCGATATTGGCGGTCATTGGCGCGCTCTGTGCGTCATTGCTTGGAACGAAAGTGGTTGCATCAGCACAGACTGCGACAGGAACGGTGACCGTGGTCCACGGCTTACGAGGCGTGGTTGCTGATGTGTACCTGGACGGGGCGCTGGCGTTGCCGGCCTTCGAACCTGAGCGGGTGACCGAGCCGATGGCCATTCCCGCCGGACCGCATCGCGTCGAGATCCGGCTCGCCGGCGCCGCTCCCACCGACCCGCCCGCCGTCACCGGCGACGTGGAGGTCACGGCCGACGCCCGCCAGAGCATCGTCGCCCACCTCGACAGCGCCGGGAACCCGACGATCACCGCATACATCGACGACAGCACGCCGGTGCCCGCGGGTGAGGCCCGCGCCGTGATCCGGCACACGGCGGCGGCTCCGCCGGTCGACGTCAGCCTGAACGACGCCGTGGTGGCGCCGGCACTCGCGGAACCGGGCTCGGCGGCGGCCGACGTCCCGGCGGCGAGCTACCAGGTGTCGGTGTGGTCGCCGGGTACGCGCGATGCAGTCGTCGCGCCGCAGACGGCGAACCTGACGGAGGGCGCGGCCACCGTCATGTACCTCATCGGCTCCGCCCAGGCGGGCACGCTGTCGTGGATCGCCGAGCAGGTGCCCAACCTGGCGACGGCGCCGCTGCGCATCCAGACGGGCGACAGCGGGCTCGCCGCCGATCCACGCTCCGGCGGGTCCGTGCCCGTACTGGCCGTCGTGGGCGGCATCGGAGTAGCGGTCGCGGCCGCCCTCGCGGTGATCGTGCTGGTGGCCGTCAACCGGCGGTCGCGCCTGGCGTGACGCCGGGGTCACGCATCTGCGTGCTGCTCGCCGGCGCCCTCGTGGTGGCCGGCTGCGGTCGAGCGCGCCCGGAGGTCACCGTCGCTCCCGCCGCCTGGCGGTCACCGGCGGCGGCGGCGACCCTGGCGCCCGTGCCGAGCGCGCCAGCCACCACCACACCGCCGACCGTCGCGCCGCCACCGCCGACCGTCGCGCCGCCACCGACGGCCGTCGCGCCGCCACCGGCCCCCAGCCCCGCGCCCACGAGCACGGCGCCGCCGCCGCCGGCCATCGCTACCCATGACGCCACCCTGGGCGCCCTGCCCAGCGCGGACGGCCCCGGCCCCGTTCCCGTGGCCGTCACCGCGGGCGCTGCGGCCGCCATCGACGGCCCGGTCGTGGCCGCCGGCGTCGACAGCGGGACGGGCGAGCTGGCGGTCCCGGCCGACGCGGCGGTAGTGGCGTGGTACCAGTACGGGCCGGCGCCGGGCCAAGCGGGCTCCGCCGTCCTCGCCGGCCACGTCGACTGGCATGGCGTGCCCGGCATCTTCTTCACGCTGCGCGAGCTGGCCCCGGGCGATCCGGTCACGATCGCCATGTCCGATGGCTCGACACTCGGGTTCCATGTCGTCGACACGCGGCTGGTCGACAAGCCCGAGCTGCCGCGCGCCGAGGTCTTCGCCCGCACCGGCAGCCCCACGCTCACGCTCGTGACGTGCGGCGGGCAGTTCGACTCGTCCACCCACCACTACCTCTCCAACGTGGTGGTGACCGCCGTTCCAGACTGAATCTGCGTCGCCGCCTCCGCTCGCGCTTCGGCTTGCTCCTGACTCGCTGCTGTCAGCGCAGCGGGTAGGTGGCGCACCGGGCCACGAGCTCGTCGGCGACCAGCGCGGGATCGATGAGGCCCGGCTCGAGGCGCAGGCGCACCGATGACACGCGCTCGACGGCGTGAGTCGTGTTGTCGACCCGCCAGTGCACGCACATGACGGCGGTGGCCGGACCGGAGGGGTGCTCCTCGTGGGCGACGAGGCCCAGGCGCAGGTCGGTGCGCCGGCCCTGGTCGGTCACGCGCGCCGGGAAGAGCGTCACATCAGTGGCCGGGCCATAGCCGGCTCGGAGCTGGGCGTCGGTGCGGCGCCGATCGGTGGGGCCGAGCTGGCGGGCCAGCGCCCAGTCGCCATCGACGAGTGCGCCGGCGATGGCACGGGCGTTCTCCAACGCCGCCCGCGCTTCGGGGGTCTGGCCCTCAGCGCCCAGGACCGTCGCCGACGGCACCGTCGCCGGTGTGACCACGACCGTGTCGGGCACGCTCGAGGACGGCGCCGTGGTCGGCGCGGTCGTCGGCGGCACCGTGGTGGGCACGGTCGTCGGCACCGTCGTCGTCGGCACCGTCGTCGTGGGCGCGCTCGTGGGCGGCACCGTCGCTCGCGGCACGGTCGTCGCCGGACTCGTCGTGCGCGGCACCGTCGTCGCCGCGGCCGTGCTCGGCGGCGCCGTAGTGGGCACCGTCGTCGCTGCCGTCGTGGCCGCGCCGGCCGCGGCGGTGGACGGCGGCGACTCCGGCCGCACGGGCACCACCGCCCGCTCGCTGACCCGGGCGGCGCGCAGAGCGATCGTGATCAGTGACGCCATCACCACGACCACGACCACGACCGCGCAGATCAGCGCCACCTTGCGGTCGCCATCGACCGCGCGCGCGGGCGTAGGAGGCGGGTCAGGCGGTGCGCCGGGGGAGGGCGGCGGCCACGACCCGGAGGATGCATCCGCCGGTTGCATCTCCCGATCTAGTCATCTGCGCCGCTCAAATGCAATGGGCCGCTCAAATGCAATGGGCCGCCCGAAGGCAACGGGCCGCCCGCACTCAGTTCCCGATGGGCACGTGCTCACGCACCTGAACCGCGGCGTGTCCCACCGCCCGCTTGGCCCGCCAGGGGACCGATGGGCGCCCGCCAGTGTCGGCCGCCGCCAAGATCAAGCCGCCCAGCATGGCCACGTTCTTCAGGAACTGGATGCGCTGCTGGGCACGGGCGGCGGGGTCGGCTTCCTGCCAGAAGGGGTGCCCGGCCAGCGTGGTGGGCACCAAGGACACGGCCAGGGCCAGGCTGGCGGGCCGGGCGAACACCCCCAGGGCCAAGGCGATGCCCGCCCCGACCTGGACGGCGCCGTTGAGGCGGACCAGCTCATCCGTCCCGACCTGGTCGGGGAGACGGTCAGCCAGGGCCCCGACGACGGGTTCGGCCTTCGGTGCCTTGCCGGACGGGTGGCGCAGAGCATCGAGGCCGCCGTAGATGAACATGCCGGCGAGCATCGGTCGGGCAACACGTTGCAACAGCGTCATGCTGCCCTGTTACCCCGGATGGGCTCATCGGAACAGCCCCTGGGCCTCGAGCTGCGCGAACTCGGCCGCGCTCAGCCCCCCGACGTCCTGGAGAACGGCCGCCGTGTGCTGGCCGAGCACCGGCGCCGCCGTCGGCGCACACATCGGCGAACGGCTGGAGCGCCACGCCACGCCGCCGAGCTCGCGCTCGCCCACCTCGGGATGGGGTGGGTGCACGAAGAAGCCGCGAGCAGCGAGTGTGGGCGAGCGGAACACGTCGGCGATGTGGGCCACCCGCTCGGCGGGCACACCAGCAGCCTGCAGGGCCGCGGCCACCGCCGCCGACTCCTGCGGCGCCGTCCACGCCGACACCAGCCGCTCCAGTTCGTTCTCGTTCAGCTGGCGGTCGGCCAGCGTGGCGAAGCGGGCGCTGGTGGCCAGTTCGGGCCGGCCCATGACGGCAGCCAGCGCGCCGAACTGCGCGTCGGTCTCGACGGCGATGGCCACCCACTCGTAGTCGCCCGTGCACCGGAAGATGCCGTGCGGGCTCATCAACGGGTCGCGGTTGCCCATCATCACCACCGGCCCGGCGCCCGCTCCCTCGATCAGCACCGGCCAGGGGAAGGCGGCCACGCCCGCCTCCAGCATGGCCAGCTCCACCCGCTCGCCCTCGCCGGTCACACGCGCCCGCAGCAGCGCCGCCACCGTGGCCAGCGCCGTGTGGACGCCGGCACACGGGTCGGGCAGCGACGTGGCGAAGTCGGTCGGGGCACCGCCGATGAGCCCGTTCGACGACGCCACTCCGGACAGCGCGTCGATGATCGAGCCGTACGCCATTCGGTCACGCTCGGGACCGTCCTCGCCGAAGCCGGTCATTGACACCGCAACGATCGACGGGTTGAGCCGGCGCAGCTCGTCGTAGGGCAGGCCCATCCGGGCGAGGGCGCCGGCGCGCATGTTGTCGATGATCACATCGGCCGACGCCACCAGCCGGCGCAGCAACGCGAACCCGCGCTCGTCTTTCACGGCGAGCACGATGCTCTTCTTGCCCAGGTTGTACTGGTTGAAGTAGCCCGACCGGTTGATGCCGACCACCCCGTCGGCGAACGGGCCGAGCCGGCGGGTGACATCGATGCGCGTCGTCGACTCGATCTTGATGACCTCGGCGCCGAGGTGGGCCAGGTACATGCTGGCGTAGGGACCGGCCCACACCCACGTCATGTCGATCACCCGTAGGCCGGCGAGGGGAGCGGCGGTGGCGGCCTGTCGCGCCGTCGCCGCCGGCCGGACCTCCCATCCGACAGCGTCGCCGGCCTCTCCCAGGAGCGGAGCCCGTCGAGGCGGCGAAGGCCGGGTGCGATGCAAGCGCCAGGGGGCGATCGGCGCGGGCACGTCGAAGCGGTGCTCGCCGTTGGTAACGGTGATCGGCTGGAAGAAGCGGCGGGCCCGGAGATGGTCCCACGCAAGAAGGTCCACGGCATCCTGGATGCGGGCCGCCGCCACCCCCTCGGTGTGGGCGGCGGCCAGGAACTCGGCCACGCCCTGGTCGGCGATGGCCTCGGCGATCAGCGGCTCGATGGCGTCGGCCACCTCGATGCGCTGCGCGGTGGTCTCGAACACCTCGATCCCCGTCCACTCCGGGTGACCGAGGATCCTGGCCAGGCCGCGCCACTGCTCGTCCTCGGTGACCTGGATGAGCACGGTGCCATCGCGGCACTCGAAGAACGCCCACGGCGCCACGCCTCGCCGGCCGTTGCGCACCGGCTGCACGCCGGTGTACGACCAGATCGCCAGCGCGGTGCCGAACATGGCGGCCACGGCGGCCTCGGCCGAGATGTCGAAGCGCTGCCCCCGCCCGTCGGACAGGCGGGCGTGGAGGCCACCGAGTGCCGCCATCGCACCGGCGCTCGCCGCGTGCACCGACGCCAGCTCACCCCGGTAGCGCAGGGGCGTGGATTGCGGGTCCTTCGTGCTGGCGGCGCTGACGGAGAGCAGGCCGCTGGCGGCGAGGGCCAGCAAGTCGCTCATGCCCTTGCGCTCGGTCAGCGCGCCGAACGTGGAGATGTCCACCACGACGACGCCGGGGTTGTCGCGCTCGACGGCATCGAGCTGGGTGTCGCTCAGCCACGCGTCGCCAGAGCGGGTGGAGCGGATCACCACGTCGGTGGAGCGGGCCAGCGCGACGAGCCGCGCCTGCCCGTCCGCGCTGGACGGATCGAGGCACAACGACTGCTTGTCGGCGTGGTAGTAGGCGAACGAGACGCTCAGGTCGCGATCGGGGAGACCGCCGGCGAACGGCCCGACGGATCGCAGCGGATCGCCGCCGTCGGGCTCCACCTTGACGACGTCGGCGCCGAGATCGGCGAGCAGGTGGCCGCAGTACCCCGCGGCCAGCGTGTCGCCGAGCTCGAGCACGCGCACCCCGGCCAGCGGCGGATCCAGGCCACCGCCGACCGTACCCGGTGCAACCATCGGCTGATCAGGCCAGCCCGGCCACCTGCAGGGCGCGCTGCTTCGCACCGTCGAGGTCGTAGTGGCGCCTGGTCACGATCCGCTGCGCGTAGAGCCCGCCCCCGGCCTGGATGTTGGTGACCGCCCGCCAGCCCCCGTACGTGTCGGCGGTGAGGTCGCGGATGGCGTGGAACAGGCGGGTGCGGTACTCGCCGTCGACGTCGGAGCGGGTGCCCATGTACTTGCGCACGAGCGCACCGGTCTCGGGGTTGTCGAAGTCGGCCATCGACGGCGCGGTCACGATCGAGCCACCGGCGATGTCGTGGAGGTGGCGCACCATGAGGCTGTAGTTGGCGGCGCCGGTGTACTTGCCGGCGTTCGTGTAGAGCTCGTTCGGGAAGGCGGCGCCGAACGGCCCCGTCTCTGCGTGGGTGAGGCACGCCTCCAGGCACGCCCGCACCACCGTGGCGTGGATGATCATCTCGGAGATCTTCTCCTTGATGTGGGCCTGGCCGGCGAGACCGTTGGCCTCGGCGATGAGCTGCGCCAACCCGACGAGGACGTCGGTGTCGTCGGCCATGCCCGACAGGCCGCCGAGCCGCTCCCACAGGCCGAGCGAGTGGGCGAACACGGACGCTTCGGCCACTTCGCCGTTCAGGAAGATGCGGTCGTTCGGCACGAACACGTCGTCGAAGATGACGAAGCCCTCGGCCACATGGTGATGGCCCGACACGGGGAAGTCGCGCAACTCGTCGTGGCGCGGCGCGTAGGAGACGTCCACGATCTTCACACCGGGCGAGTTCACCGGCACCATGGCGGCGATGGCGTAGTCCTCCTCGCCGGACTTCATGGCCTTCGTGGGGATGGTCATCAATTCGTGGCCGAGCGACGCCGCGCTGATGTGCAGCTTGGCCCCGCGGATCACGACGCCGTCGGACTGGCGGTCGACGACATGGACGTACGCGTCGGGGTCGTCCTGCTTGCCCGGCGGCCGTGAGCGATCGCCCTTGGCGTCGGTGATGCACTGCGTGATGCGCACGTCGCGGCGCTGGGCATCCTCGATGAACGCGTGGATCTGCTCGACGTACTGCGGCGCCGTCTCGGAGATGCGACCGGCAGCCGTGGCCATCGTCATGATCGACGTGTAGGTGACGTGCGACAGCATCCCCGACTGGTGGACGACCTCCACCTTCTCGCGGAGCTCCTCCGGGGTTGAGGGCACGCCGGCCAGCGGGCTGACCCCGTCGACGGCGTTGGCTGAGCACCAGTCGTAGCCGTCGGCCACGTTCTGGACGGACGGGCCCAGGATGGGATGAGCGGGCAAGTCGTCGACGCGCTTGCCGCCGAAGAAGACGGCCCGGCCGTCGAAGAGCGTTTCCTTGTACTGCTCACCAGTGAGCATGTCCGACCCCCGAGTCGTGTCGATCGAAAATCCGTCGCCGGGATTCTCGCTCAAACGGGCGCCTAAATGGGAATCGACGGCGGATTCGGGCCCCCCCGCCAGGGTCGTAAGGTCGCAGCCATGACGAGCCCGCTACCCACCGCGCCGTTCGGCCGCACCGGACACGACAGCACCCGGGTGATCTTCGGCGCCGCCGCCCTCGGCGGCATGCGCCAGGATCGGGCCGACGAGGTGCTGGCCACGCTGCTCGATCTGGGCGTCAACCACATCGACACGGCCGCCAGCTACGGCGAGTCCGAGCTGCGCATCGGCCCGTGGATGCCCGAGCACCGCTCCCGGTTCTTCCTCGCCACCAAGACGGGCGAGCGCCAGGGCGACCGCGCCCGGCGCGAGCTGGAGCGGTCGCTGGAGCGCCTCCAGGTGGACGCCGTCGATCTCATCCAGCTCCACAACCTGGTGGAGCCGGGCGAGTGGGAGGTGGCCCACGGTCCCGGCGGAGCCGTCGAGGCGCTGGCCCGGGCCCGCGACGAGGGCCTGGTGCGCAACATCGGGGTGACCGGGCACGGCACCCGCATCGCCGGCATGCACCTGCGCAGCCTGGAGCGCTTCGACTTCGCGTCGGTGCTGCTGCCGTACAGCTACGCCGCGCTGCAGGACCCGGCCTACCGGGCCGACGTGGAGCAACTGCTCGAGGTGTGCGGCCAGCGCCAGGTCGCGGTGCAGACGATCAAGGGCATCGCCCGGCGGCGCTGGCCCGACGACTACGACGGCCGCCGCTACAGCTGGTACCAGCCGCTGGAAGAGGCCGACGCCATCGGCCGGGCGGTGCGCTGGGTCCTCGGCAACCCGCAGGTGTTCCTCAACACCTCGAGCGACGCCCGCCTGCTGCGCACCGCCCTCGAGGCCGTCGCCGCCGCCGATCCACGGCCGACCGACGCCGAGATGGAGGCCGACGCCGCCGCCTTCGGGGTGCGGCCCCTCTTCGACGGCGCCGACCTCGAGCGCATCTGAGCGGGGCGGTGCGGCCTCGTTACACGAAGCCGACGATCGGATGGGGCACGTACGGCTCCTCCAGCGTGGCGATCTCCTCCGGGGTGAGCTGCACGTCGAGGGCGGCCACCGCGTCGTCGAGGTGGTGCATCTTCGTGGCCCCCACGATGGGCGCCGTCACGACCGACTTGGCGTACATCCACGCCAGTGCCACCTGCGCCATCGGCACACCTCGGCTCTCGGCCACCTGGCCCACCCGCTCCACCACGGTGCGGTCGGACTCGGCCAGGTACAGCGTCTTGCCGAACTCGTCGGTCGACGACCGCTCCGTCACCTCGTCCCACGCCCGGGCCAGCCGGCCCCGGGCCAGCGGGCTCCAGGGCACCACGCCCACGCCCTGATCGGCGCACAGCGGCAGCATCTCCCGCTCCTCCTCGCGGTTGAGGAGGTTGTAGTGGTCCTGCATGCTCACGAAGCGGGTCCAGCCGTGCTCCGTGGCCGTGTACTGCGCCTTGCTGAACTGCCACGCGTACATGGACGACGCGCCGATGTACCGGGCCTTGCCCGCCTTCACGACGTCGTGGAGGGCCTCGAGCGTCTCCTCGATGGGCGTGCGATGGTCCCAGCGGTGGATCTGGTACAGGTCGACGTAGTCGGTGCCGAGGCGGCGCAGGCTGTTGTCGATCTCGGTCATGATCGCTACCCGGGACAAGCCGGCGCCGTTGGGACCGCGCCGCATCCGGCCGTGGACCTTGGTCGCGATCACCACCTCCTCGCGGCGGGCGAAGTCGGCCAGTGCCCGGCCCACGATCTCCTCGCTGGTGCCGTCCGAGTACACGTTGGCGGTGTCGAAGAAGTTCACCCCCAGTTCAAGGGACCGTTGGATGAACGGCCGGCTGGCGTCCTCGTCGAGCGACCAGGGATGGCCGCCGCGGTCGGGCACCCCGTAGCTCATGCAGCCCAGGCACAGGCGAGACACATCGAGACCGGTCGAACCGAGCTTCACGTACTCCATGAGCCGGACTCTACGTAGCCCGGTTCGGAGGCTTGTAACTAGTCTCCTCGCCGTGACGACGACGACCACGGTTGACGAAGCAGAGGTGCGGGCGCGCGTCGCCAAGCTCCTCGACGAGCACGCCGACGACGACATGACCAGCTTCCTCGGTGCGCAGTTCGATCTCGGCTTGGCCCGCATGGACTTCCCGGTGGGCCACGGTGGTCTCGACGCTTCGCCCAAGTTGCAGGAGATCGTCGACAGCGCGCTGCAGAAGGCGGGCCGGAAGTACCCGTGGATGCGCAACGCCATGGGCATCGGGATGTGCGGTCCCACCATCGTGGTGCGGGGCACCGAAGAGCAGCGGGAGCGCTTCCTACGCCCGATCTTCACATCCGAGGAGATCTGGTGCCAGCTGTTCAGCGAGCCGGGCGCCGGGTCGGACGTGGCCGGCCTCGCCACCAAGGCCGAGCGCGACGGCGACGAGTGGATCATCAACGGCCAGAAGATCTGGACGTCGTCGGCCCATCTCTCCCGCTTCGGCCTCCTGCTGGCCCGCACCAATCCCGACGCGCCGAAGCACAAGGGGTTGACGATGTTCATCGTCGACATGCACCAGCCGGGAGTCGAGGTGCGGCCCATCCGGAGCATGGCCGGCGCCTCGGGGTTCAACGAGGTCTTCTTCACCGATGCCCGGCTGCCCGACGACTGGCGCGTCGGCGAGATCGGCGAGGGCTGGTCGGTCGCCAACGCCACGCTCATGAACGAGCGGGTGGCCATCGGTGGCGACGCGCCCCGCGCGGCTCGGGCCCCATCGCCAGTGCCGTCCACGCCTACACCAACTCCGGCGTCACCTCGCCGGCGGTGAAGGACCGTCTCATGAAGATCTGGATCGAGGCCGAGCTGCTGCGCCTCGGCGGCCTGCGGGCCCAGGCGCTGCGCAGCAAGGGCGTCCCCGGCCCGGAGGGTTCGGTCCTCAAGCTGCTCCAGGGCCGCCTCAGCCAGGACATCTCGGAGTTCATCGTCGACGTCATGGGCGCCGACGGCATGCTGTGCACCAAGTACAGCGAGGCGCGGAGCGAGGCCCTGGCCGAACCCGACGCCGTGATCGCCTTCGTCGCGTCGCCGGCCGCCACCATCGCCGGGGGCAGCAACGACATCCAGCGCAACATCATCGGCGACCGTGTGCTCCGCCTGCCGCGCGAGCCCGGCTTCGACCCGAACACGCCCTGGAGCCAGATCCCCCGCAGCTGACCGATGAGTCCTGCCCTCCCGCATCGTCGGAACTGACATGACACGAGGGAGTGGGCTCTCCAAGGCGCGGCTCGGCCGCGTGCACGACATCATGGCCAGCCACGTCGAGCGGGGCGCGCCGCCGGGACTGGTGGGAGCCATCGTCCGCCATGGCGAAGTGCACGTCGACGCCGTGGGGCATACGGCTGCCGGCGGCGCCACGCCCGTCGCCCGCGACTCGATCTTCCGCATCGCGTCGATGAGCAAGCCGGTCACCGCCGTGGCCACCATGATCCTGGCCGAGGAGTGCCGGCTGCGACTCGACGATCCAGTCGACGGCCTCGTGCCGGAGCTCGCCGACCGCCAGGTGCTGACCCGCCTCGACGGCCCGCTGGACGACACCGTTCCCGCCGAGCGCCCCATCACCATTCGCGACCTGCTCACGTTCCAGGCCGGCTGGGGCATCCTCATGGTGCCGTTCGGGACGTACCCGATCCAGCGCGCCATGGAGGAGCTCGCCCTCGGCCAGGGCATGCCCAACCCGGTCGATACCGCCCCGACCGACGAGTGGATCCGCCGCCTCGGCACGTTGCCGCTGATGCACCAGCCCGGCGCCAGCTGGATGTACCACACGGGCTCCGACGTCCTCGGTGTGGTCATCGCCCGCGCTGCGGGCCAGCCGTTCGAGGACTTCTTGCGCGAGCGCATCTTCGAGCCCCTCGGCATGGTCGACACCGGCTTCAGCGCGCCCGCCGACAAGGTCGGTCGGATGGTCACCGCCTACCTGACCGACCCGGCGACGGGCGCCCTGGCTCTGTACGACGAACCCGCCGGCGGGCAGTGGAGCGCGCCGCCGGCGTTCCCGTCGGGGGGTGGCGGGCTCGTCTCCACCATCGACGACTACTTGGCCTTCGCCCAGATGCTGCTGGCCGGCGGTCGTCGCGGAGATGAGCGCATCCTGTCGCGGCCATCGGTCGACCTCATGACGACGGATCACCTCACGGCGGCGCAGAAGGCCAGCACCGACTTCATGCCCACCTACTGGGACACCCACGGTTGGGGGTTCGGCGTCGCCGTCGCGACTCGCCGCCATGACGTGACCGGCGTCGGCACGTACGGCTGGGACGGCGGTCTCGGCACCACGTGGCGCAACGACCCGAGCGAGGACATGATCACCGTCTTGCTGACCCAGGCCTCGTTCACGTCGCCGGTGCCGCCCGCGGTGTGCGCCGACTTCCGGACGGCGGCGTATCAGGCCATCGACGACTGAATCGGGCTCGCCCCCGCGGGGTATCCACCGGTCGCAGGACGAAGGAGGCTGGTGATGCCGCAACAAGCGTGGAGCAACAAGCGCGAGCGTCAGTACGAGCACATCAAGGAAGGTGTGCTGGAGCGGGGCGAGAGCGAGGACACCGCCGAAGAGATCGCGGCGCGCACCGTCAACAAGGAGCGCGCCCGCGCCGGCGAGGCCAGGGAGTCGAGCCGCACATCGACCGACGACATCTCGTCCGGGCGCCGCGGTGGGTTGCGCTCGCATCGCGGTGCCGGCGGGCGCACGCGGGACCAGCTCTACAACGAAGCCAAGGCGAAGAACATCAAGGGCCGCTCGAAGATGAACAAGGCCCAGCTCGAACGCGCCGTCGGGCGCTGACGCCCGGCGGCGGTCGACCCGGCAAGGATACGGAGGCCTGCGCCGGGAACTACCGTGCCGCGTACGCGACCCGGGGGGCCTCCACGATGACATTCGACCTGTCCTGTGCCTTCGCCACGTCCATGGCCACGCCGGAGCACGTGGCCGCCGCCGAGTCGCTCGGCTACCGGCGGGCGTGGTTGTACGACTCGCCGGCGCTGTATCCCGACGTCTGGGTGATGCTGGCGCGCTGCGCCGACCGGACCTCCACGATCGGCCTCGGGCCTGGCGTGCTCATCCCGAGCCTGCGCCACCCCATGGCCAATGCCGCCGCCATCGCCACCCTCGTCGAGCTGGCCGGCGCCGATCGGGTGGCCGTCGCTCTCGGCACCGGCTTCACCGGGCGCTACACGCTCGGCCAGAAGCCGCTGCGCTGGGCGTTCGTGGCCGACTACGTGCGGGCCCTGCAGGCGCTGCTGCGGGGCGAGATCGTGGAGTGGGAGGGGGCGAAGATGCAGATGATCCACCCCGCGGGCTATGGCGCGCCCCGGCCCATCGAGGTGCCGTTCCTGCTCGGCGCCGCCGGCCCGAAGGGCATCGCGGCGGCCCGCGACGTCGGCGCCGGCGTGTTCATGGCCGGGGCCGACCCGGTGCCGGGGTTCGCCCATGAGGCGTGCCTGCTGTTCGGCACGGTCGTGGACGAGGACGAGGACCCGTCGTCGGAGCGGATCATGGCCGCCGCCGGTCACGGCGCCGCCGTCTACTACCACTTCTGGTTCGAGAACGGCCGGTCGATGGACGATCTGCCACGGGGCAGCGACTGGTTGGCGGCGTACGCCGACATCCCCGCCGACGAGCGCCACCTCGCCATCCACGACCGCCACCTCATCGCCGTGAACGATCGCGACCGCGCCTTCGTCACCCCCGACATCCTGCAGGCGATGGGTGCCACCTTCACGCCTTCGGCCATCCGTGAGCGTCTCGCGGCGATGGCGGCCGGGGGGATGACCGAGATCGCCTATCAGCCGGCGGGGCCGGACATCCCCCGCGAGCTCGAAGCGTTCGCCGCCGCCGTCAACGGCTGAGGCGGTCGGCCCGATGGCCAGCGCCGACCCCGACCCGGAGGTGCTCGCTCGCGCCACCGCCGCCGTCGGCCGCTCCCGCACCACCGAGGACGGCGCCCGGGAGGTGCTGCGGGCCGTCCTGGCGGCGACCGGCGCCCGCGGCGGGCGGCTCTCCCTCCTCGACCTGGCCACCGGTTCATACGTGAGCAGCGCCGCCATCGGGCTCGGACCGTCAGCGGGTCCGCCGCAGCCGGACGGCGGCGCCACCGTGCCCCTCATGCGGGGCGACTCGTGCATCGGGCTGCTCGAGCTGGAGGAGCCGGCGACCATCGAGGGGATCGGTCCCCTGGCCAACCTCGCCGTCCAGATCTACGAACGGCGGTTCTTGCTGCGAGTCCTGGCCGAGTCGCAGCAGTCGATCGACTTCGCCCTCCACGACGACGACTTCAACGAGCAGATCATGGCGCTCGTCGCGCTGTCGTCGCAGATGGAGTACGCCGTCCTCCACTTCCAAGAAGACGATGGCGCGCTCGACGTGCGTCGGGCACTACGGATTCGGTGACGACGACCCGCACGTGTTCGACGTCTCGAACGTGGCCGCCTCGTCGGCCCTGCACCGAGCCATTCGAGACTCCCGGGCCACGTCGGTCGGCGCCAGCTCCAGCATCGATCCCGACGACTTCGAAGGGCTGCTGCAGGGCCTGGGCGTGCGCAGCATCGTGGTTCTGCCCGTCGTAGCGGGCGCCAGTCTGTTCGGAACGCTCACGTTCGGATCGTCGGTCGACTACCAGTTCGAGCCGCACGAGGTGGCGGCGTTTGCCAGCATCGCCGACGGTGTCGGCCTGGCTATGCAGAACCACCGCAACTTCCATGCCGCCGCGCTGACAACGGTCTCCTACGCCGAGATCGGTCTGGCCATCACCGGCGTGGAGGTCGCGGAAGCCGCCCGGCACGAGGCCCGCGGCCTGATCGACGACTGCCTCGTCGCCACCGTCACCCTCGGCCAAGAGCTCAAGAAGGCGGCGCCGGCGCGAGCGGCGGCGCTGCTCGGGCGGCTCGACGAGATCGACGAGACGCTGCAGGATCTGGGTCGGGTGATCGACAAGATCAAGGCCGCCACCCGAGCGCCTCGGCGGGAGCGGACGCTGGTCGGCCTGCAGGACGTCTGGGACCAGGCCCGCAACCAGCTCCTGGGCAAGGTGCACCAGGCCCGTCTCGAGAGCTGCCGGTACGACGGGCCGAACGTGCCCGTCCTCGTCGCCGTCGACTGGTTCCGGCAGGTCTTCATCAACCTGATGCTGAACAGCCTCGACGCGTTCGCCGACGGCGGGGGCAACAAGCGCGGTCGCCAGATACGCCTCGCCGTCGACCGGCCGTCCGATCGCCAGCGCGACTACGTCGTGACGTATTCGGACAATGCCGGCGGCATCAACCCGGTACGGCTGCGCCACCTCGACGGCTCTCCGATCGAGCTGCCACCAGATCAAGCGATCTTCGAGGCAAACGTGACATCGAAGGCGGAAGGATCAGGTTGGGGATTGGTATTGGTCAGAAGGATCCTGGCCGACCATCGCGCCACCATCAATGTGGTCGACTATCGAGGCGGACTGACCTACCGTATCCAGATTCCGAAGCCGCCGGAGAGGGACTCGAAGAGGATCAATGCCAACGACACTCCTTGAGCGTCCCCAACCGCTCATCCTGATCGTCGAGGACCGCAGCGACAGCCTGCGCAAGCGCCTCGACCTCTTCGAGAGCTTCGGCTGTGCCGCGGTGGGCGCCTCGTCGCGAGAGCACGCGCTGCGGGAGCTGCAAACGACACCACTGGTCGACCTCCTGATCACCGATATCCACATGGGCGACGAGCGCCACCCGGACGACAAGTCCGGCATCGCGCTCGGCGCAGGATGTGCGACAGCGCTGGAATGATCTCCCCATTGCCGGATATTCGGCGTTCTTCGCTGACGGGGACCTCTCGGAGGAAGAGCGCAGCGTCTTCGACGTCTCGTTCCCCCGTGGCGCCCAGCGGGGCAAGGAGCTCCAGAAGCAGGTCGAGATCTGCGTCGAGCTGGCCCAGCAGCATCGGTTGCGGCGAGCCGAAGAGCGGGACGACGAGCTGCACCGCCTTCGCGCCAGTTACGCCGTGCGCGTGCCGCCGGCCGAGATCCTGCGCCGGTTCGAGCCGTCGGGCCAGGCCAACATCGCCATCGAAGCGCCACTGCTGCGCGCCGGCTACCGACTCGGGATGGTGTCGGCGGCGTCGGGTGACCGACCGGTGCGGGAGTCGTTCCCGGTGTGGCTCGTGCCGAGCGACGCCGGCTGGGAGTGCGAGGTCTACGGCCACCCCGAGATGTACTCGTTCGGCCAGACCGAGGCCGAAGCCATCGACAACCTGGTCGAGCTCATGGCGCTGTACTGGCGTGAGCTCGGCGCCGTCGACAACCCCTCCGGCCCGGTCCGGAGCCTGGCGCAGTTCCTCGAGCGCACCGTCGGATGACCCAGGACGAGACTGCGGGCCCGAGCGGCCCGTCGATCTCTTCCCTCAACCGCGACGAGGCCGAGCGCATCTTCACGAAGCTCCAGATCACCCCGGAGTTCTCCAGCGAGCTCGTCTCCGGGTTCGTGTGGATCGACGGCGCGCCGACGCTCCCCGTCCACTACTCCAACGGCAACTTCCACATGACCGAGCGCGTGGCGTTCCGCTTCCGCCGGGCTTTGCGCATGTCGATCGACGAGTTCCCGGCCCTGCGCGACTGCCATCTCTCCCGCGAGGGCTACTGCCAGCTCGTCAGGAGCCGCCTGGGCGCAGAGGGCGCCACCGGAGGGGCGTAGCCCGACGGGCCTTGGAGCCTCGCCGCGTTCGTGGCTACGGTCGCAGGGAACTCGCGCGATCGAGAGGGGACGGCCATGATTCCTGCGGGCATCATCTCGGCGGACGGCCATGTCTGTGAGCCGGCCGATTGCTATGTCGACCACATCGATCCCAAGTACCGGGACGACGCGCCGCGCATCGTGAGGCAAGACGACGGCACCGACGCCTTCATCGTGCCCGGCATGAAGCGACCCGTCCCGCTGGGTTTCATCGACGGCGCCGGGTTCGGCCCCACCGAACGGATGCAGCGGGCCAAGACGTTGACGTTCTCGGACGTGCGGGAGGCCGCCTATCGCGGCGCGGAGCGCATCCCGTACATGGACCAGGACGGCATCGCCGCCGAGCTGATCTACGCCTCGGTGGGCATGGGCATCTGCATGCACCGCGACGCGGAGTACAAGGACGCCTGCATGTGGGCCTACAACCGGTGGTTGGCCGAGATGTGCGCCGACGCCCCGGACCGGGTGTTCGGCATGGCGCAGACAGCCATGCTCAGCGTGGACGACGCCATCACCGACTTCCAGCGGGCCAAGGACATGGGACTCGTCGGCATGATGATGCCGGGCGACCCGATCCACGAGGACTACGACCACACCGACTACGACGCGCTGTGGGAGTGCGCCACGGCCCTCGACCTGCCCATCTGCTTCCACATCCTCACGTCCCGATCGGGCAGCCTGCACGCCGAGACCCGCGGGCACCCGCTCAACAACTTCCTCGGCATCATCCGCGCCGTGCAGGACGTCGTCGGCCTCATGGTGCTGGGCGGGGTGTTCGAGCGCCATCCCCAGCTGAAGCTCGTCGTGGCCGAGAGCGACGCCGGCTGGATGCCCCATTACATGTACCGCATGGATCACGCCGCCCGCATGAACGCCGACGACGGGATCGTGAAGGGTCTGTCGAAGCTGCCGAGCGAGTACATCCGCTCCAACGTCTATGCCACGTTCCAGGACGACCTGACGGCGTACCACACGCTCGACCTCTTCCCCTATGACCACCTGCTGTGGGCCAGCGACTTCCCCCACACGGACTCGACCTGGCCGCGGTCGCGCCAGCTGATCGACGAGCAGGCGTCGCACCTCACCGAGGAGCAGCACCAGGCCATCTTCCGCGA
Source organism: uncultured Acidimicrobiales bacterium (assembly GCA_963728985.1). Classification (GTDB taxonomy): domain Bacteria; phylum Actinomycetota; class Acidimicrobiia; order Acidimicrobiales; family Ilumatobacteraceae; genus DASXAI01. The sequence continues at coordinate 711,077 of CAVSME010000001.1, forward strand.
CAACACCGCCCGGCTGTTCAACCTCCCCGCCGGCCAGCGGTCGTGGCGGATGGAGGCGGCCACCGCCGTCGCCTGAGCGAACGGCGGCGGTGCATGTCACCCTCTTTCGTCGTCGATGATCGATGCCGCGAACCCGTGGCCCATCATGCCAGCGTGTCACCCGCCGTTGTTGCCGAAGTAGTGACCGAGCTCGAGGTCGGCGATGAGGCCGAGTTGGGTCGGTTGCCACCCGAGCAGCTCGCGGGTGAGCGCGCTCGACGCCGGGCTGTCGGTGCCGAGGAAGCCGGCCAGCCAGCCGAAGTGCGCGCCGGTGTCCTCGGGCGCGATGGCCGCCACCGGGACGTCGAGGTGCCGCCCTATGACCGCGGCGATGTCGCGGACGGGGACGCCTTCGTCGGCGACGGCGTGCAGCGTCGCGCCCGCCGGAGCGTTCTCCAGCGCCAGGCGGAAGAGATGGGCGGCGTCGAACCGGTGCGAGGCCGGCCAGCGGTTCGACCCGTCGCCGATGTAGCCGGAGACGCCCTTGTCACGGGCGATGTCCACCAGCGTGGCCACGAAGCCGTGATCGCCGTCGCCGTGAACCGTCGGAGGTAGGCGAACAACCGACGACCGCACACCGCGAGCGGCGAACGAGAGGGTCAGCTCGGCGTTGACCATCCGCGGATGCGCACCGGCGGAGGCCGGGGCCCCGTGCCCGTCGCGTTCGGTGCCGACCTGTCCCGGTGCGAGCCCGAGCGTGCCCGAAGCGATGACGAACGGCCGATCGGAGCCAGCGAGCGCCTCGCCGAAAGTGCTCGATGGCACGGCGATCGGCCTCGGCGGCGCCGTGGTAGTCCCCCGCGAAGGCGATGTCGTGCTTGAAGGCGAGGTGGATGACGCCGTCCGACGCGGCCGCCGCGTCCCGCAGGGCGTCGAGGTCGTCGAGCCCACCGCGGTGCACGGCGGCGCCGGCGGCGGTGAGGGCGGCGGCCGACGCATCCGAGCGCGCCAGCCCGACCACCTGATGGCCTGTGGCGATGAGCTCGGGAACGAGGGCCGAGCCGATCCAGCCGGACGCGCCGGTCACGAAAACACGCATGAGAAGCCTCCCGGCAGATTGATGTCAGAAACTGCCATCACCGTAGCATCAATGTCAGGTACTGTCATCACCCACTACCATCGATGCCGTGGGTCGATGGGAGCCGAACGCGCGCGGCAGGCTCGAAGAGGCGGCCCTCGCTCTCTACGGGGAGCGCGGGTTCGACCAGACCACCGTGGCCGAGATCGCGCAGCGGGCGGGTCTCACCGAGCGAACGTTCTTCCGGTACTTCGCCGACAAGCGCGAGGTGCTGTTCTGGGGCGCCGGTGCTCTCCAGGAGCTCCTCGTGAGCGCGGTCGCCGACGCCCCTGACTCGGCCACGCCGATGGAGGCCGCGGCCGCCGCCATCGAGGCTGCTGGCCGCCTGCTCCAGGAGCGCCGTGAGAGCGCCCGCCGGCGCCAGAGCGTCATCGCGGCCAACGCGGGGCTGCGGGAGCGGGAGCTGATCAAGCTCGCATCACTCTCCTCTGCACTCGCCGATGCGCTCCGCCGGCGTGGCGTCAGCGACCCCGCCGCGAGCCTGAGCGCAGAAGCAGGGATGGCGGTCTTCAAGGTCGCCGTGGAGCGCTGGCTCAACGACACCCGTCGCCGAGACCTGTCCCGACTCATCCGAGAGACGCTGGACGAGTTGAAAGCCGTGACCGCGGGCGAGTGATCAGCGGGTGGCGGCGGTGACGCCCACCGCCAGCCGGGACGGCTCGGGGGCGAGGAGGAGGCAACGGGCCAGGACCGCCCGCAGCGGCTCGGCCCCGCCCGAGTCAGCCCATCGTTCGAGGGCGAAGTAGCCGAGTGTGACCACGGTGGCGACGGCGATCCGGAGGCCGAGATCGTCGGGTGACGCGCCGCGCTGCTGCATGGTGGCCCAGGCCGCCTCCTCGGTGGCGTGCCGCCGCTCCAACATGATGCGCCGGAGCGGTGGCTCGGTGAGCATGACGCGCAGACCGACGAGCATGAGCGGATCCTGCGGGTCGGCGAGGGCGCTGATGCCGTCGATGGTGGCCATTGCGGTGGCGGCGATCGACGCGACCGGGTCCTCCGAGGCGGGCCGGCGTGCCAGTGCGGACACCACCAGATCGGCCAGCAGGCCCTCGGGGAGGAGGACGACGGATTCCTTGGTGGGGAAGTAGTTGAAGAAGGTGCGCGGCGACACGCCGGCGGCCCGGGCGATGTCATCGGTGCTGGTGGCGTCGTAGCCCCGCTCGGCCACGAGCTCGAGCGCGGCGCGTCGCAGTGCCGTCTCCGTCGCTCGCTTCCTCGCCGCCAGGCGGCCGCCACCGCCCTCCAGGCGAGACGTCGCGGCGATCGCGTCCCCATGATCTGCAGTCAACTGCACGAACTCTACCGACTCCGGCCGCTCATCCACGTTCGCCATGCGCTGGCCTCGCCGGGCGGCCGGCGGTCGTGCAGCTCGGTGCACAACTGGCGGTGACCGATTGATGAACGTTCCGGCCCCCATGTACTCATCGACCGCTTGGTGGATCGTCCCTGGCATGACTGGCTGCACCGAGCGGGATCCGTTCACCCCGGCATTCGTGTCGTCGTGGAACGGATCGTGGGGCGCGAACCACGTCGGGGCGGTGGTCGAGGACCGGGACACCGGCTGTGTCTACGAGTTCGGCGATCCGGGAGCGCAGTTCCCGCTCGCGTCGGTGGCCAAGGTGTTGATCATGGCGGCGACGTTGGAAGCGGTGCAGAGCGGCAGCCGCAGCCTCGGCTCGGTGAGCGGGCCGCTCGACCGCATGATCCGAGTGTCCGACAACGCCGCCGCCCAGTCGTTGTGGAACCTCCTCGGAGGCTTCGGCGCCGTGAACGACGCCGCCGCCCGCTGGGGTCTGGGTGGGACGCTGGCCGCGGCCGGCCGGGGCTTCGGGGGCACCCTCAGCGTCGCTGCCGATCAAGTGCGGGTGGTGAAGGAGTTGATCGGCAGCGAGGCCGGACCGCTGGCCGATCAGGCCCTGCGCCTCCACGCCCGCACCCTCATGACCACCGTGGATGCGGCGCAGGCGTGGGGCGTGTCGGCGGGCGTGCCCGCGGGTTGGACGGTCGCCCTCAAGAACGGCTGGTGGGCGACGCAGCCAGGCGACATCGGCCCCGCCGGACGGTGGCGGGTCAACTCCGTGGGCATGGTGTGGGACGAGACCGGCGCGGAGCGATGGACGATCGCGGTCCTCGGCAACACGTGGCCGAACTTCGCGACGGGCGTCGCCGCCATCGAAGCGATCGCCGCGCAGGTCGCCGGCGTCCTGTCTCGGCCGTCCGTGTCGATCGCGGTGCCGTGGACGACGCCGCCGCCGGTCCCGACGGGTGACGCCGCCGCTTTCACGGCCATCACGCCCACCCGGATCGTCGACACCCGCGCCGACGGATCGACGCTGTCCGCCGGCTCCGTCCGGCCGGTCGACGCATCGGCCAACGCTCCGAGCGCCGCCACCGCGGCTGTCGCCCACCTGACGGCGGTGGGCGCCCAGGACCCCGGCTACCTGACGGCGTTCGCGTGCGGCCAGCCACCGCCGCCGGTGTCGAACGTCAACTACACGCCATCGCGCCCTTCGTCCACGGAAGCCATCGTCACCCTCACCGCCGGACAGATGTGCGTCTACAGCAGCGCCACCACGGACCTCATCGTGGATATCAGCGGCGCGTACACACCGGACGCCACCCTCCTGTTCACGCCAGCGCCATCGCCGATGCGCCTGCTCGACACCCGCGCCACTGTCGCCGTCGTGGCCGCGGGATCGACGACCACCGTCGTGGTGCCCAGCCTGGACGGCTGGCCGCCGCGCGCCGCGCTCGTCAACATCACCGCCGACTCCGCGACCGCTGCCGGCTACCTCACCGCGTACGCCAGCGATCAACCGTCGCCGGCGACCTCCACCGTCAACTACGTCCCGTCCGTCACGACGTGCACGGCGGCGACGATCGCGACGGCCCCGGACGGCGGCGTCTCCATCTCCAACAGCGCGCCGGTCGCGATCGTCGTCGACCTCATCGGTGTCTTCACCGAGAACCCGGCCGGCCACCGCTACCAGGCGGTGGCCTCTCAACGCCTGTTGGACACGCGATCGGGTACGGGCGGCTGGCTCGGACCGCTCGGCGCCGGCCAGACCATCACCGTGGCCCTCGCCGTCCCCCCCGGCGTCACCGCCGTCGGCACCCTCACCGCCCACGCCGCCACCGCGCCGGGCTACATCACCATGTGGGCGGGCGACGGCCCGGCGCCGCCCACCTCGAACCTCAACACGGTGCCGGGGGACACGGTCGCCAACCTCGCGGCGACGCGCACCGCTGCCGACGGCAGCGTCGCCATCTTCTCCCAACCCGGTCACCACCACCTCATCTACGACCTGACCGGGTGGTACACCTGATCGTGCGCGATCATCGCCGGCGTGACCCTGCCGCGCCTCGATGACCTCGTACGGCTGCGCCGGGTCCGAGACCGGATGGACCGGGAGTACGCGCAGCCGCTCGATGTCGAGGCCCTCGCCCGCGGCGAGCACATGTCCGCCGGGCATCTCAGCCGCGAGTTCCGCCTCGCCTACGGCGAGTCGCCGTACTCCTACCTCATGACTCGGCGCATCGAGCGGGCCATGGCGCTGCTGCGGCGCGGTGACCTGAGCGTCACCGAGGTCTGCTTCGCCGTGGGCTGCTCGTCGCTGGGCACCTTCAGCACCCGCTTCACCGAGCTGGTCGGGATGCCGCCCAGCACCTACCGGCGCCGAGCGCCGAGCGCGACGGCCGGGCTACCGTCGTGCGTGGCCAAGCAGGTGACGAGACCGATCAGGAATCGAGAAGCAACGGCCACCGAGCCACTCTTACCGTGACGGTCATGAGCATCTCCATCTACTCGAGCTTCCTCCCGCATGACGATCCAGACGCCTCCCTGGCGTTCTACCGCGAGATCCTCGGCTTCGAGATCCGCAACGACGTCGGCCAGGGCAAGATGCGCTGGATCACGGTCGGCCCTCCAGAGCAGCCGGGCACGTCGATCGTCCTGCACCCGCCGGCCGTCGACCCGGGCATCACCGATGACGAGCGCCGCACCATCACCGAGATGATGGCGAAGGGCACCTACGGCATCATCGTCCTCGCTACCGGCGACCTCGACGGCACGTTCGCCAGGTTGCAGGCCAATGATGCCGAAGTCGTCCAGGAGCCCACCGACCAGCCGTACGGCATCCGTGACTGCGCCATCCGCGATCCCGCCGGCAACCTGATCCGCATCAACGAGCTGCGCTGAGAGGGCCAGCGGATAGGCGGGGGGTCTGGGGGGCGGAGGCTCCCGCCGGAGCCCCCCGGTTCGCCGATTGGGCCAGCTTGGCTGGCCGATCGGCATTGTCATTCGGTGCCGGCCAACGGCCGGCTGCCGGCGAATTCGAGCGGAAAGGTTCCCTTTCCGCTCGACCTCTGAGGCCATGAAGCGGGTACACGATCGCCGGGGGTGCACGGTGCGGACCGGCACGACGGCGACGGCGCGGCGATCTTGCTCCTCGAGACCAAGCGGCATGCTCCTCGGCGTCGCCGCGGCATCGGGCGCTCCCGGGGGCTGCGCGAACGCCGTGGTCGCCAGGAGCTGCCCGCGCTCACACTCGTGTCCGCGCCCGCAGGCAACCAGTCCGGGGACACTTGACTATCTTTGTCGGGATTCCGCTCCCAATCTGAAAGGCTTCGACGATGACCGTTCGAGATGAGGTGCTGGTCGCCAACGATGCCTACGCATCATCATTCGGCGCCAAGGGTGACTTGGCCCTGCCGCCGGCGCGGCGGTTCGGGATCCTCACCTGCATGGACGCCCGCCTCGACCCAGCCAAGTACGCCGGGCTGAGCGAGGGCGATGCTCACGTGGTGCGCAACGCCGGCGGTCGGGCCAGCGACGATGCCATCCGCTCCATCGTCATCTCCTACAAGCTCCTCGGCACGCAGGAGTGGTTCGTGATCCACCACACGAACTGCGGTATGGAGTTCTTCACCGACGAGGTGATGCGCGGTCTCCTCGCCAGCAGCCTCGAGACGGCGCAGCTCACCGACAACGGTTTCGTCGACGTCGGCACCGGACCCGGTTCACCGGAGGGCAACCACATCAGCTGGCTCACGATCGAGGACAATGCCCAGAGCGTCGTTGACGACGTCCTGCGGATCCGCAACCACCCGCTCGTACCGAACTCGATCCCGCTGTACGGCTACATCTACGACGTGGCCACCGGCCGGCTGGTCGAGGTGCCCGAAGCGACCAAGGCGGGTGCGCCGCAATAGACGACGTAGGGCTTCTGACGGGCCAACCCGCGCGTCAACCTTCCCCCGTCAGTCGTTGCAGCAGGCTCGTCAGCGCGCTCCGATCGTCGACACCGAGCCGCTCGGTGATCGGCTGCAGGGCGCGGCGGACGTCCGCGTGGGCGGTGCGGCCAGCTCGACGCCCGCCGCGGTCATGCAGACGTCGATCGCCCGCGCGTCGTCGGCGTTGCGGGCCCGGGCCACGAGACCGCGCTGCTCGGCCCGATCGATCAGCCCGGACATCGTCGACTTGTCCAAGCCCAGCAGGTCGGCCAGCTGCGCCATGCGCGGCCGGCGGTCGCGCAGCACGCCGAGCACGCGCATCTGCGTCAGCGACACGTCGTACTCGGCGGCGATGCGAGTGAGCACGCCCGTGACGACGAACGCGGTCCGCGCGAGCACGTCGACGAAGGCGTCCCCGCCGGGCTGCACCCGCGGATCCGCTCGCAAGCCGACGGCTCGCACTACACGAGCAGCGGTCAGCTGCCGCTCGTCCCTGGCGTCGACGCCGTCGTGCGCGACCCGAACGGACGGCTCCGCCACGTTCCCTGACCACGAGCGACATCCTCGCCGATGCCGACTTCATGAACGCCGACCGGCCGCACCGGCGTCGTGGGCACGGAACCGGTAGAGCCGGAGGCTGTTGCTCACAACCGAGACACTGGAGCCAGCCATCGTCGCGGCGGCGATCACCGGGTTCAGGATCCCGAACGCCGCCAACGGGATCGCCGCGCAGTTGTAGCCGAACGCCCACACCAGGTTCTGCACGATCGTGCGGAAGGTGCGTCGCGACAGGCGGATCGCGGTGGCGACACCGTCCAGGTGAGACGACAGCAGGGTGACGTCGGACGACTCGATCGCCACGTCCGTCCCGGCGCCGATGGCGATGCCCAAGTCGGCCTGGACGAGCGCGGGCGCGTCGTTGATGCCGTCACCCACCATGGCAACGACGCTGCCGTCCTCCTGCAGGCGTCGTATCTCGGCAACCTTCCCCGCCGGTAGCACCTCGGCCAGTACGTGGTCGATGCCGATGTCGCTCGCGACGCGCACCGCCGTCTGCCGCTTGTCGCCCGTGATCATGGCGACCTCGATCCCCATCGAGCGGAGCTCGGCCACCGCCGCGGCGGCGTCCTCCTTCACCGTGTCAGCCACCGCCAGCACCCCACGAACGGTCCCGTCCCACGCCGCGAAGACTGTCGTGCGACCCTCGCCGCCCAGCGCGTCGGCGATCGAGACGAGCTCGTCCGGCACGTCGAGTGCCGCGCTCGCCAGGAGGCTCCTGGTCCCGACCAGTACCGCCCGGCCGCCGGCGTGCGCCCGGACGCCCTGACCGGCCACCGCCTCGAAGTCGGCCGGGGGCACGATCGGCAGGCCCTGCGATTCGGCCGCTGCCACAATGGCCCGGCCGACCGGGTGCTCCGACACCGACTCGACGCCGGCCACGACGCTCAGCAGGTCGGCGGCGTCGGTCCCTACGGCAGCGTGAACGGCATCCAGCGTCATACGACCCTCGGTGAGGGTGCCCGTCTTGTCGAACACGACGGTCGTCACCGACTTCGAGCGTTCGAGCACCTCACCGCTCTTGATCAGGATGCCCAACCCGGCGGCCCGGCCGGTCCCCACCATGATCGCGGTCGGCGTGGCCAGTCCCAGCGCGCAGGGACACGCGATGATGAGCACGGCCACGGCGGCGATGAAGCCCTCGTTTGCGTCGCCGGCGACCAGTGTCCAGCCCAGCACCGTCAGCAGGGCGATGCCCATCACGACGGGGACGAAGACGCTCGACACCGAATCGGCCAGGCGTTGCACGGGCGCCTTGCCCGCCTGCGCCGCCTCCACGAGGCGGATGATCCTGGCCAGTGCGGTTGCCGGCCCGACCGCCGTCGCCCGGACGGTCAGCACGCCCTGACCGTTCAACGTCGCGCCGGCCACCTCCGCGCCGGGCATCTTGTCGACGGGAACCGACTCGCCGGTGAGCATGGCCTCGTCCACCGCCGAGCGGCCGTCGATGACCACCCCGTCGACGGGAATCGTCTCGCCTGGACGCACCCGTACGACATCACCGGTTCGGATGCGATCCACCGGCACCAGCTGCTCGCCGCCGTCGACGATCAGGTGCGCCTCCTTCGCCCCCAACTCGATCAGGCCGCGTATTGCCGACGATGCCCGGTGCCGAGCCCGGGACTCGAAGAAGCGGCCCAGCACCAGGAATGCGATGATCAAGGCCGCGGTGTCGAAGTAGAGATCGCCACCCATCACCAGTCGGGCCGACGACAAGCCGAACGCGGCCAGCGTGCCCATCGCCACGAGCGTGTCCATCGACGCCGCGAGGTGGCGGGCGCGCACGGCCGCCGACCGCAGGAACGGCCATCCGGCCCAGAACTGGACGGGCACAGTCAGCGCCGCCGCCGTCCAGCGGGCCCACTGCTCGTCCATGTAGCCGATCATCAGCACGAGCACCGCGATGGCCAACGGCCACGCCACGACGACGCGACGGAACCATGCCCGGGTCTCGGCCGCCGCGCGATCGCCGCCGGCAACCTCGGAGTCGACCACCGCCGCGTGGTACCCGGCCTCCTCGACGGCGGCGCACAAGCCGCCGGCACCGGCCAGCTCGGGGTCGTAGGTGACAGCAGCCAGCGCGGTGGCGAGGTTCACCTCGGCCTCGACCACACCAGGCTGGCGCTGCAACGCATGCTCGACGTGGGCCACGCACGACGCGCAGGTCATGCCACCGATGGTCAGCGTGACCGTGCTCTGCTCGCGCGAGGTGGTGCCGCCCGTCATCCGATCACCGCGACTTGGTCCCCGCCGCCCGGCGGGAATCCGGCCCGACGGCGACCCGGTCGAACCGCAACGCCTCCAGCAACTCGTCGACGATCTCCTCTGTGCGACCGGCGACCATGGCGGCGGCCACGCACGTCTCGAGGTGGTTCCGGAGCACGAGCCGGTTCGCCGCCTCGAGCTGGCCCTGCACCGCGGACAGCTGCTTCATCACGTCGGGGCAGTAAGCGTCGTCCTCCACCATGCGCAAGACGGCATCCATGTGACCACGTGCGGTCCGGAGACGGTTCACGACCGACTGTCGGTACGTTGCCTTCATGCCCCAACCCTACCCCACCCGGGGTGGGGTACCGACGGCGGATGTTCTGAGGTCCACCTCCTTCACGCGTCTCGTCTCGGGTGGCCGGTCTCGTCCCCAAGGTCGCCCGGCGCGACGTCGCGGTTCCCTCCGACCGACGATTGCTGGCCCCAACGGGCGGTCACACCGGGTAGGTGGTGATCTCCGTGGCCTTGACCGACGCCCACACCCGATCGCCTGGCCGCAGCACGAGGTCGTCGAGCGCAGCCGCCGTGATCTCGGCCACGAGGGGGACGTCACCGTCCAGACGCACACGCACGCGGTCGGCCTGCCGGTCGATGTCGGTGGCCCTGACCGCCCATACGTTGCGCGGGCTGCCGGCGGGAGCGAGGTTGTACAGCGCGACAGCGTTCGGGTGGATCACAGCGAAGGCGGGTCCCTCGACCGGCTCGGCGGGCACGATCCGGCCGCCTGCGCTCGTGACGATGACTCCCTCACGGCCGGTGCCGGCGATGAGGTTCACGCCGACCAGGTCGGCGATGTACCGCGACCGCGGCTGTGCCGTGACATCGGCGAGGGTGCCGGCCTGGACGACGCGACCAGCCTCGAGGATCACGACCCGCTCGGCGAGGGTGTACGCGTCGACCGGGTCATGCGTGACGAGCAGCCGCACGCCGTCGAACGTGGCCAGGTGGCGGCGCAGGTCCCGGCGGACGTCGCCTCGCGTGCCGACGTCAAGGGCGGCCAGTGGTTCGTCGAGCAGCAGGAGTCGGGGCTCGGTGGCCAGGGCTCGGGCCAATGCGACGCGTTGCGCCTGACCACCCGACAAGGCGCGAGGACGGAGGTGGGCGTGGTCGGACAGTCCGACCCGGTCGAGCCAGGCCGCCGCGCGGGCGCGGGCCTCGGCCTTTGACATGCGGCGGGCCCGCAGCCCGAAGGCGATGTTCTCGAGGGCGCTCAGGTTCGGGAACAGCAGGTAGTCCTGGAACATGACCGCCACGGGCCGCTGCTCGGGCGGGATGAACGCACCCGTGGCGGCGTCGTCGAGGATGTCGCCGTCGAGCTCGATGCGACCCTCATCGATGGGCAGCAGCCCGGCGAGGCAGCGGAACAGGGTCGACTTGCCCGAACCGTTGGGTCCGAGGACGGCGACGGTCTCACGGCCTTTGGTCGTGAGCTCGACGTCCAGGTGCAGGGAACCGAGGGTCCGGACGATACGGGCCTCGAGCGTCATGCCGCCGGTGCACCGCCACCCAGGAACCGGTCACGCAACGCCACGAGCACGGCGAAGGAAACCGCGACCAGGACGAGGCTGAGGATGATGGCCTCGTCGGGGTTGGTCTCGTTGGCAAGGTAGATGGCAAGCGGCATCGTCTGGGTACGTCCCGGGAAGTTACCGGCGAAGGTGATCGTGGCCCCGAACTCGCCCAGGGCGCGAGCCCAGGCTAGGACGGCGCCGGCGACGAGCCCGGGACGGATGGCCGGCAAGGTCACGCGGCGGAACACGTACCAACGGGAGCCGCCCAGTGTCCGGGCGGCGTCCTCGTAACGGGTGTCGAGCTGACGGAATGCGGCCTCGACAGTGATGACGAGGAAGGGCATGGCGACGAAGGCTTGGGCGACGATCACGCCGTTGGTGGTGAACGGCAGCGTGAAGCCGAACCACCGGTCCAGGTACTGGCCGACCAGGCCGCGCCGGCCGAGCGCGTAGAACAGCGCGACGCCGGCGACGACCGGCGGCAGGACCATCGACAGCGTGCACAGGGCCCGCACCAGCCCCCGGCCCGGAAAGGGTATTCGGGCCAGGAGCCAGGCGAGGGGGACCCCGAAGAGGACCGCAGCCACCGTGGCCCAGGACGAGCACCACAACGACAGCCGCAACGCTTTGAGGGCGCTGTCCGAGGTCAGGATCGACCACGCGTCACCCCACGGCGCCTTCCAAAGCAGCCCGATGAACGGCAGCGCGAAGAACGCGATGGCGGCGATGGCCAGCACCAGCGCGACCGCCGGCATCCGCTCCCGGCCGACGCGCCGGCGCCGAGCCACGGTCCGACGCGGCGTCGTCATCGTCATGCGGGGGGCAGGAAGCCGTACTTCTTCAAGATCGCCTGACCCTGGGAGCCGAGCACGAAGTTGATGAAGCCTTGGTCGACGGCCGCGTTCGTCGAGGCCTTCGTCGAGGCGATCGGGTACTGGGCGACGACGTTGATGTTCTTGGGGATGTCGACGCCGGCCGCCTTGTCGCCCGCAGCGGCGATGTCGGTGACGTACACGATGCCGGCGTCGGCCTCACCGGCCGTCACCTTCGTCACCACGCCCTTGACGTTCTGTTCGAGGCTGGCAGGGATCACTGTCACACCGGCGGCATCGAAGATCTGCTTCGCGTAGGCGCCGCACGGGACCTCCGGTGCGCACACGACCACCTTCAGGTCGGCCTTCCCGAGGTCCTGCACGCCAGTGATGCCCTTCGGGTTGCCAGGAGCGACGATGACGCCCAACAGGTTGGTGGCGAAGATGACTGGGGCGGTGCCGTTGTTCCCGGCCTTCGTGAGCTTGTCCATGTTCGCCTGATCTGCCGAGGCGAACAGGTCAGCCGGCGCACCCTGGTTGATCTGCTGCACCAGCGCCGACGACGCGTCGAAGCTGAACGTCGCCTTCGCCTGCGGGTTGACCTGCGTGAACGCCGCGCCGATGTCGTCGAACGCAGCGGTGAGCGACGCCGCCGCGAACACCGTGATGTTCCCCTGGAGCGCTGCGGTGGTGGCGGCCGAACCTCCCGAGTTGTCGCTGCCGCACGCGGCGGCCACCAGGCCGATCGCTCCGAGCACACCGATGAGCAGGCGCGAGGTTCTCCTCATCCGCGGCACTGTAGTGAGATTCTCAGCAATAGTCATTCAGAGACTCAGTAGTGTCCCGGCCATGGCCCCGACGATGACACCCCGGAAGCCAGACCGCCGCGGAGAACCCGGCCGACCCGCCCTCGCCGAACCGTCCTTCGCCGAGCACGTCTGCCTCGTCCTCGCGACCCAGGGCGTCGCCCACGGTTGGGGTCTCGGCTCGGTGCTCGCGCCCGACGGTGAGATCGGCCGGATCTGGAGCCTGACGCGACCACTGACGTACCGGGCCATCGACGGGCTCGTCGACAAGGGCCTCGTGACTCGCCGCGGTCGCAGCGCCGGTCACGGCCGCGATCGCGTGATCATCGCGCCAACGGCAGCCGGCCGGCGGACGGCCACCCGCTGGTTGGACGCCCCGGTCCAACACCTTCGGGACGTACGGACCGAGCTGTTGGTCAAGCTCGCCCTACGCGACCGTGCCGGGCTCGACAACGAGTCGCTTCTCAGCACGCAGCAGGAGCTGTTCGAGCCGGTCATCGGCGCACTCACGTCGACGCCGGGGAGTGAAGATGACATGGTCGACCTGTGGCGCCGGGAGAGCGCACGCGCCGTCCGCCGCTTCCTCGATCAGGCGCTCAATCCCCCACAGCACCCGTCCGTGTCGAAGTCGGAGATGCGACTCAGCGCCCGCAACCAACTCCGCAGCACGGTCACCGCCGTGGTCCACGGTGAGGTCATGTCGACGATCAAGGCGGTGCTCGGCGATGGGCAGCCGCTCACCGCAGCGATCACGACGGACGCGGCGCAGGAGCTCGACGTCGCACCGGGCGACATCATCGTCGTCGTCATCAAGTCCACCGAGGTGATGGTGGCCAAGGCGTCGTGACACCCTGGTCTCCTCCGCATGGCGCCGTTCGTCGTTCTAGGCGTCGTGCGTCTCACCCGTGAGACGGATCACTCCCAGAACGACGCCGCGGCGCCGGGGCAACCGCACCACCCGTCCAACTGAGCAGTGATCTTGGGGTCTACGTTCACATGAAGTTGCGGGTGTGCAGGGATGACAGCGTGGCGGCTTCGTCTGCGGTGAAGCCGAGCCGAGCCAAGCGGCCTTGACGGCCATCGGCCATCTCGCGCTGAAGAGCCTGCACTCGCCGCCAGCCCATCGCGATGCGGTCCGGCGTGGCCGCGCCGCCGGCGAGCAGCACGAGCGCGTCGAAGACGTCGTCGTTCAGTCCTGCGGTTCGCTCGAGGTCGCGGTGGCGCCGCTCGACGGCGCGCGCGAGGCGGCTCCGGAGACCGGGATCGGCGGTGGCGTGGCGCTCGAGGTGTGCGAGCGCAAACGCCACATGGCGGGCCTCGTCCCTCCTGGCCAGCTGGGCGACCTGACGGGTCACCGGATCGGGCGCGTTCTGCTCCAGGAACGACAGCAGCGACAGGAACGTGCCTTCACCCATGACCGAGAGCAGGAAGACAGCTATGGCGTAGTCGGGTTCGTCGAGCAGCGTCTGGAGCGACGCCCGGCCCCCCACGCTGGAGAGCCCAAGTGGATGGCCCGTGAGCGTGGCGCGACGGGTGAAGACCTCGATGTGGCGTGCCTCGTCGGCGACGGTGAGGGCGAGCACCTGTTGGATCTCGCGGTAGTGGGGATGGACCTGGCCGAGGAAGCGGGCCGGGACGACGAGGGCGGCCTCCTCGTTCTCGACGAGGAAGGTCATGACGTGAACGACCGCCGCCTCCACCCGACCGTCGTGCTCGATGGGCGCGTGCCAGTCCACCTGGCCGGGGTCCCACTGGGCGGCCGCCGCTTGCGCGTACAGCGAGGCGGCGCGGTCCGTCCACAGCTCGTCACGATGATCGAGCCGGAATCTGGGCGTCGGCCCGCCGGGTTCGACGGCGGCACCTCGCGGCGCCAGCCCCCAGCTCGCAGGCGGTACGGCGACAACGGCGTCGGGCTGGGCCGGGTCCGGGCCCCCGGCCCGCTCGGCGCCGATCCAGCGCGCACCCGCCGTGGGGCCGCGCTCGACGAAGCCGAGCACGGACCGCTCGTCGCCGGCACCGTCGTCATGGCCGCCGGATGCCAGCGATGACCCTGCTGCCGGCACCACACCGCCAACTGGTGGACGAGATCCGGATGGTTGCCCCGCACCCCGATCCGCGCACCGCGTCGCGCCTCGCTGAGCGCTACGGCCACCAGGACGTGGGCACCGGCGTCGAACCCGAGCGATCCGAGCTCGACGCTGGCGCCCACCTCGGTCACGGCGGGTAACCCTCTCGGAGGATGGCGCCGTCGGACCCGTAGAACCGCAGCCGGTCGACCGCCTCCTCGAGCTGGTCGTAGCCCGAGATCCGCCCGGGTCGCCACGACCGCAAGCCCTCGAGCTCGAGCAGCGGGCGCACGGCGGGGTCGTCGAACGACATCGACAGGAGCAACTCGACGAAGCGGTCGACCGTGGCCGCGTCGACGTCGTCGAGCACGGTCATCGTGCAGTGGTCGTACAGAGGCGTCCGCGTCACGACCCGCACCGAGTCAGCCGGGAGCGTGCCCTCCTTGGCGAACGCGAGTTGGTTGCCATCGATGACGCACGCGGCGTCGGCCGTCCCCGCCACGAGCGCCTCGGCCGCGGCCCGCTCACCTCCGACGTGGTCACCGTGCTTGGTGACCGTCACATCGAAGCGCTGCACCGCGAACGAGGTGCCGGGATCCAGGCCGGCCGCCGCCAGGTGGGCCAGCGGGAGCAGGGTCGCCTGGGGCGAGTCGATCGCACCGGTGGCAACGGACCGGCCCTCCAGCTGGGTGATGTCGGTGATGTCGCTGTCGCTGCGTACGAGCACCACTGACGTCAAGTCCTGGTCGGTGTCACGCATGGCCACGGCCACAGCGGCGCGACCGGCGGCGGCCGCCAGGCGCCTCGTTCGCACCCAGGCCAGCGGCGAATCCCACGTGACGTCGACGTCTCCGGCGAGGTGAGCCTCGACCTGCTGTTCGTAGCCGGAGTAGAGCACGTAGTCGAAGGCGAAGCCGCGCTCCAGGAACCAGTCCTTGAAGCCCTCCCAGATCGTCACCACCTTCGGGTCGTACGCCACTGCGCCCAGCCGGAATGGATGGCCCCCACCCACGGATGTCACCCGAACCGCGGGAGGCCGCAGACCGCCCGCCCGATGAAGTCCTGCAGCGCGTCGGTCGGGGCCATCGGCGCCGCCGCGCCAACCTCGAGACCGGCGGGGCGTGGGAGCGCTCCGGCGTCGAGCTCGTCGGCGGCCGGCGCGACCACCTTCGTGATGAGCTCCTCGAGCACGTCGAGGACACCTGTTGCAGTCACGTTCTCCTCCTCGCGAAATATGGCGTCATGTCCGACTCCTTCGCTCGTGCTGACGGGGCAGTTTGCCATCGCCCGCGGTCGCGGTCCCACGGGCTCTAATCTCGGGCCGAGCCAGGAGGGACGATGCTTTCTGATGAGGAGCTGATGGACGCCCTCCCGGGTGTCCGAGTGGACCACGACAACGCTCCTCACTACCGGGGTCTGCTCGAGCGCCGGCTGCTCATCAACCGCTGCAACGACTGCGGCACCTGGCACCACCCACCGCGTGCGGTGTGCCCCGCCTGCTGGTCCCGCTCGGTGACCGCCACCGAGGTGCGCGGTGAGGGCACCATCGCCATGCTCACCTTCCTGCACCAGCGGCCGCGCCGGGCCGGCAGCGACGACGACGGGCCCTACCCGGTGGCGGCCGTGGAGCTGACCGAGCAGCCCGGCCTGCGCGTGGTCGCGACGATCGTGGGAGCCCGGCCGGCGGAGATCGTGCTCGACGCCCCGGTCGAACTGGCCTGGGTCGAACGCGACGGGCACCCGGTCGCCGCCTTCCGGCTGGTGACGTCGTGAGCGGTACCGATCGCAACCCGGCCCGCGACCAGGTGGCGTTCGCCGGGGTCGGCCTCGCTCCCTACTCACGCGACAGCCAGGGCGGCACCGCCGGCTCGCTGGTCCTGGAGGCCTGCATCGCCGCGCTCTGCGACGCCGGCCTCGGCGCCGGCGACGTCGACGGGATCTGTGGCTCGATGGTGTCGGCCCAATACGTGCAGGCCGCGTTGGGCATCCCCGAGGTCACCTGGTTCGCCAACCCGCCCGCGGTGATCGGCAACCAGATCGTCGCCGCCACCGCCGCGGTGGCGTCGGGCATGTGCGAGACGGCGCTCGTCTACCACCACGCCTACCGACTGCCCTGGGCGTCGCGCTCGGCCGCCCTGGACCCCTTCCGTCGCCGGGCCACCGTCGGCGTGGCCGACGCCCGCAGCACCTGGGGCACGGGCCACAACGACCCTGGCCCCGACTCGATGTTCGGCGCCGTCGCCTACGCCGCCTGGGCCATGCGCTACCTCCACGACCACGGCTACGGCCGTGAAGCGCTCGGCTACGTCGCCCTGAACTCGCGGACGAACGCGGCGGAGAACCCGAACGCCGTGTACCGCGACCCGTTGACAATGGACGACTACCTGGCCGGGCGCATGGTGCGCGAGCCGCTGTGCGTCTACGACATGGACGTCCCCGTCGACGGAGCCGACGCCTTCGTCGTGACCACCGCCGAGCGGGCGCGAGACCTCCCCCGCCCGCCGGTACTCGTCCATGCGGCGACGCTCGGCCACACCGATTACGGCTCCGAGGAGCAGCTCCGCGACCTCGACCACGCCGGCCAGGTGGTGGTGGCTCGCAAGTTGTGGGCCAAGTCCGACCTCACGCTGGGCGACATGGACCTGCTGTACCCCTACGACGGCTTCTCGATCATCACGCTCAACTGGTTCGAGAACCTCGGCTGCTGCGCCCGAGGCGAGGGCGGGGACTTCGTCGCCCAGCACTGGCAGGACGATGAGCAGCGACTGTTCATCAACGGCCGGATACCGGTCAACACCCATGGCGGCAGCCTCTCGGAAGGCGGCACCCAAGGTGCCGGCCACCTGCGCGAGGCGATCCTGCAGTTGCGGGGCGACGCGGGGCCCCGCCAGGTCGAGCACGCTCGCGCCGCGCTGGTGACGCCCGGCGGCTTCTACTTCAACAGCCAGGGCATCATCGTCCGCGCCGACCGCTGACCACGTCATCGGCAGCAGGCGGGCTTTCAGGTCGCTCCGACTTCGTCTTGGAGGGTGTCGCGGCGGTCGTCTGGCAATATTGTGACTACTAGATTTGAGGGTGGACACTCCGTGCCAGGGGAGGTTGCGGTATGGGTGAGCGGCCGGCGGTCACCGATTGGGCGACGGACTTCGATCATCTGAGCGAGGACTGGGCCGCCCGCGGCCCAGAGATCCTGGCCGAGCTGCGGAAACGTTGCCCGGTGGCGCACACTGAACGTTTCCACGGTGCGTACATCGTGACGCGGTACAACGACGTCCAGGCGGTCACCCATGACCCGGCGACGTTCTCGAGCCGGGTGACGATGGTGACCGAGGCGCACCCCGACAACGTGAAGTTGTCCTTGGGGCCGCTCACGCTCGATCCCCCGATGCATGGTCCGCTCAAGCGGGCCCTGCTTCCGACGTTCAACCCGCGACGCGTCGCTGAGCTCCGCCCTGTTGTCGAGACAATGGTGGAAGAGCTGTTGGACGATCTGGCCGGCCACGAGGTCGTCGACGGAGCGAGCGCGTTCGCAGAGCTGGTACCGATCAGGGTGATGAGCCATCTGTTCGGTGTTTCCCCGTCCCAGGGCGCCGAGTTCCGGCAGTGGGTGAACGGGATCCTCAAGGACGGTCTTCTGGACATCGAGGTCGCCCGCCACGCCAACCGGGCGATGCAGTCGTACTTCGTCGAGGCGCTGCGCGCCCGGCGCGACGGACATGGCGCGGCCGACGACCTCGTGTCGATGGTGCTCGAGGCGCAGGTGACGGAGGCGGACGGCACGAGCCGCGCGCTGACCGACAGGGAGCAGATCGGCTCGCTCTATGTGCTGATGCTGGGCGGGATCGACACGACCTGGTCGCTCATCGGCGCGGCGTTGTGGCACCTGGGTGCCCACCCCGATGACCTCGCGCGGTTGGTCGCCGAGCCCGAGTTGCTGCCGGTCGCGATCGAAGAGTTCCTGCGCTACTTCGCTCCCGCTACGGTCGGTCGGCTGATCACGGGCGACGCCGAGATCGGCGGCTGTCCGGTGGAGGGAGGCAAGCGGCTGCTGCTCTCCTTCGCGTCCGCGAACCGCGACGCCGCCAAGTTCGACCGGCCCGACGAGCTCGTGCTCGACCGCCAAGTCAATCCGCACATCGCGTTCGGGGTCGGGATCCACCGCTGCATCGGCTCCAATCTGGCCCGCATGGAAACCGAGGTGGCGCTGAGCGGCTGGCTGCGCCGCTTCCCTCGTTTCGAGCTCGCGGCTGACACCACCGACGTTCGCTGGTCGATCGGCGCCGTGCGCGGTCCCCACCACGTGCCCCTCCGCATCCTCGGCTCTCGCTGATCTCGATGAACGAGAGGACCGACCGCCTCGGCCAGCAGGGCGGGCGAGCCTACGCGGTGGACCTCCGGGGCCACGGCGACAGTGACTGGCCGACGGAGTCGGCGTACGAGGACGCTGACATCGGCCGCGACATCAGCGCTCGGGCACTGCTCGAGATGATCCCCCATGCCCACATGGTTGCCGGCGACCGGAACGACGCCTTCATCGGTGCGGTGCTCGACTCCGCCGCTCCGCTGCTGCGCTCGGGTCCCGGGTCGGAGACGATCGTTCCGTGGTGAGCCGAACGGACGTCACTCCACCGATCGGTCGGTCCCCGGGGAGACCGGTCGGCGGTTCCGTCGCCGGGCGCGATCGGCTGCTGGCGGCGGCGTTGGAGCTGTTCCCCCGCTCGGGGTACGCGACGACGACGGTCGAAGAACTGGTCACGACGGCAGGGGTCACCCAGCCGGTCCTGTACCACCACTTCGGCACGAAGGCCGGGCTGTATGTCGCTGCGGCCGAGCACGTCTATCGCGTCGTGTTGGACCGCCACGAGGCGGTGCTCGAGGGCGATCCGAGCTTCGCCGAAGCCATCGAGCGGCTCATGGACCTTGCCGCCGGCTTGCGGGCTGAGCAACCGTTGCTCGCGTCGATGATGTTGACAGTGGTGATCGACATCCAGCGCGACCCCGAGTTGGCGGCGCGTCTGAACCCGACGGTCCGAGGGTTCCGCCGGTTCTTCGACCGCGTGGCCGCGATCGCTCCCGAGGAGCTACGCGCAACCCCGGCGGCGCAGCGCAGCCTGGCCCGGGCGCTGGTGACGCTTCTCAACGGTCTGGACATCACGGCGCTGCTGTCCCGGACGATGAAGGACTACCGCGACACTGTCGCGTCGCTCCACGCTCTGCTCCAGCGGGGGACGTCTCACGACGGATAGACGTGGGTCAGGTGTGCACACCGCCGTCAACGGTGAACTCCTGACCGGTGCAGTAGCTCGCCTCGTCGGAAAGCAGGAAGATCACGACCGAGGCAACTTCGGCGGGCTGGGCGGCGCGCCGAAGGGGGCACGGAGCGGATCATGCACCATCTGGCCGCACCCGCAACCTGGCCGCAGCGGCAATCTAGTACCCACTATATTACGCAACTGGTGCGCCACCAATGGCCACCACTTCGACGGACAGCTCGCCACGATGGTCGGCGATGTAGAACAGGCACGAGCTCCAACCTGAAGGGATGCACCGTGGAAGAGCATGACGTCGTCATCATCGGGGCCGGGCTCACCGGTATCTACCAGCTCTACCGGGCACGGGAGATGGGACTTGACGTCACCGTTCTCGAGGCCGCAGACGGGCTCGGCGGAACTTGGTACCACAACCGCTACCCGGGATGCCGGTTCGACTCCGAGAGCTACACGTACGGCTATTCGTTCTCGAAGGAGCTACTCGACGAGTGGCACTGGAACGAACACTTCTCCGCCCAGCCGGACAACCTGCGCTACCTCAACCACGTTGCCGACCGGTTCGACCTCCGCGGCCACATCCAGTTCGGTCGCAAGGTGCGCTCGGCCCGGTTCGACGAGGACACGGACACCTGGACGGTCGAGACGACGGACGAGCGCTCCCTGCGTTGCCAGCTGCTGATCACGGCCGTGGGGATCCTCTCCACGCCGACGATGCCGCGCGTCGAGGGCATCGAACGCTTCAGAGGCCCCTGGTTCCACACCTACGACTGGCCTCACGGGCACCTCGACCTCACGGGGAAGCGAGTTGCCGTCATCGGCACCGGCGCCACGGCGGTGCAGCTGATCCCGGTCGTCGCCCAGACCGTCGCCGAACTGTTCGTCTTCCAGCGTCATCCGAACTGGTGTGCGCCACTCCACAACGGCCGGATCTCCGAAGCGGAGATGGCCACCATCAGGGCGCGCTACGACGAGATCTTCGAGCAGTGCCGGCAGACGCCCGGCGGTTTCATCCACATGCCGGACCGGCGTCGGCCGGCTCAGTTGCCGGAGGCCGAGCGGTACGCCTTCTACGAAGAGCTCTACGCCTCGGCCGGGTTTCGGATCTGGCAGGGGAACTTCCTCGATGTGCTCATGGACGAACGGGCCAATGAGGAGTTCAGCGCATTCGTGGCCGACAAGATCCGTGAGCGGGTCGCCGACGCTGCGACAGCCGAGAAGCTGATCCCAACCGACCATGGGTTCGGCACCCGGCGCATCCCGATGGAGACGAATTACTACGAGGCCTACAACCGCGACAACGTCCATCTCGTCGACCTGACCGAGACCCCGATCAAGTGCATCACCGACACCGGCGTGCGCACGACCGACCGCGACTACGACGTCGACGTCATCGTCTACGCGACCGGCTTCGATGCGGTCACGGGCGGCTTCGACCGCATCGAGTTCACGGGGCTCGGGGGCCAGACGTTGCGCGACAAGTGGAAGGACGGACCGCTCACCTATCTCGGCATCCAGTGCGCAGGCTTCCCGAACCTGTTGATGCTGGCCGGCCCTCAGGCGGGATCGGGCTTCACCAACTTCGGCCGCGGGATCGAAGAGGCGGTCGACTGGACGACCGCGCTCGTGCGCTACCTCCGTGAGCACGGCTACACGCGCATCGACACCACCGAAGACGCCGAGCTGGCCTGGCGTGACCATGTGATGGCCATGTACGACAAGCTGCTGATGGGCAAGGTGAAGTCGTGGTTCACCGGCTTCAACCCGAACATCGAAGGACGTGACACCATGCGGCCCGTCGCCTACAACGGAGGCGCACCCCGCTACCGCAAACGTCTCGCCGAGGTCGCCGAACGAGGATACGAAGGCTTTGTCCTCACCTGAACGTTCCTGCGCGCTGACCCCCTGAGCTCAGAGGCGGTCGAGCCGATGACCGTTCAACTGGCTCACGCCCGTGTCGGGGCCACGTTCTCCGCGCTCCGTCATCTGTGCACGTGGTCGAAGCCGAAGCGCCCCTTGATGCAGAGGTTGCCGCGGGTGATCGAGTGGTCATCCGGGCTCGACACCTTGACGATGCGATTGTCCTGCACGTGCAAGGAGAGCGTGCAGCCGACACCGCAGTAGGGGCAGATGGTGTCGGTGACGGTCTGGCGCGCCTCGTCCCACTCCCCCACGGCGCGCATCCTCCATTCGGTGCGAGGCATCAGCGCCCCGGTCGGGCACACAGCGATGCAGTTGCCGCAATAGACGCACGCCGAGTCGGGCAACGAGACGTCGTACTCCGTCGAGATGCGGGCACCGAATCCACGTCCGGCCACGGCGATGGCAAACGTGTGTTGCCACTCGACACCGCAGGCGTCCACGCACTGATAGCACAAGATGCACTTGGCGTAGTCGCGGACGTAGAGGTCGTTGTCATCCTTGACCGGCTGCTGCACGGTGGCGATGTCATCACCGAAGCGCGATGGATCGGCTTCGTAGCGTTCCGACCAGCGCCGCGCCGCGCTCGTGACCGAAAGGTCGACCGAGGAGCCGAGCAGCTCCAAGACGAGCCGGCGCGAGCGGGCCACCCGCTCGGTGTCGGTGCGGACGACCATGGCCGCTTCGGCCCGACGCGAGCAGGCAGGCACCAGGGTGCGCGAGCCCTCGAGCTCGACCACGCACACCCGGCACGCATTGGCCGGCGTGATGGTGGGGCCATAGCACAGCGTGGGCGTGTCGACGCCAGCGGCGGCACAGGCGGCGAGCACGGTCTCGCCTTCGGCGACCTTGACCGCGCTGCCGTCGATGGTCAGTTCGATGACCCGACGGGGTGGCCCGACCGGTACCGCACTCATCGGCGTCCCTCGTCCTTCATGGTGTCACTCGGTAGGGCTGCAGCTTGACCAGGGCCGACCGAACCGCGCTCGCTGCGGTCTGGCCGAGACCGCAGATCGACGCATCGGTCATCACCGCGTCAAGGTCCGCGAGCAGGGCGAGCTCCCGGCGGTTGTCCACGTCGGGCGCAGCAAGTCG
This sequence comes from uncultured Acidimicrobiales bacterium, assembly GCA_963728985.1. Taxonomy (GTDB): domain Bacteria; phylum Actinomycetota; class Acidimicrobiia; order Acidimicrobiales; family Ilumatobacteraceae; genus DASXAI01. The sequence continues at coordinate 733,729 of CAVSME010000001.1, forward strand.
GACGAGGGACTCCACTTGCCGCTGCGTGCCGATCCGGCACGGGACGCACTGACCACAGCTCTCGTCGCGGAAGAAGGCGGCGATGCGGGTCAGCACCTGGGCCACATCGACCGTGTCGTCAAGCACCACGACCACACCCGAGCCGAGCGTGGCGTTCACCTCGCGCAACCCCTCGAACGTGAGCGGCGTGTCGAGCTCGTCGGCGGTCAAGAACCCACCGGCTGCCCCGCCCATCAGCACGGCTTGTAACGGCCGCCCGCCCACGACACCGCCTGCCATCGTCAACAGCTCCCGCAGCGTGGCGCCGAACGTGAGCTCGTACAGACCCGGCCGCTCGACCCGGCCCGAGACGCAAAACAGCTTCGTGCCGGTCGACGCGCCGATGCCCGTTGCCGCGAACGCCTGGCCGCCGTGGAGCACGATGGGCAGCACGTTGATGAGCGTCTCGACGTTGTTCACCAGGGTCGGCTGGCCGAACAAGCCGACCTCGACGGGGAACGGGGGCTTGGACCGCGGCTCGCCCCGAAACCCCTCGAGCGAGTTGAACAGGGCCGTTTCCTCGCCGCAGATGTAGGCACCGGCACCGATGCGCAGCTCGAGATCGAAGTCGAAGCCGAGACCCATCACATTGGTACCCAGGTAGCCGCGTCGGTAGGCCTGATCGATGGCGGCGGCCACCCTGCGGCGTGCTTCGGGATACTCCCCCCGGATGTAGATGTAACCGCGCTCGGCGCCGACGGCGAAACCACCGATGGTCGTCGCCTCGACGAGCGCGAACGGGTCGCGCTCCATGACGACCCGGTCTTTGAACGTCCCCGGCTCGCTCTCGTCGGCGTTGGCGACGACGTACTTCGGACGATCGGGCTGAGACGCGACGGCGCTCCACTTGCGACCGGTCGGGAAGGCGGCACCACCGCGACCGACGAGCCCGCTGTCCCCGAGCTCACGCAGCACGCCCGATGGTCCGAGCGCAACGGCCTGGCGCAGCGCGGCATAGCCGCCGTGGACGCGGTAGTCGTCGAGGCTGTCGGGGTCGACCGCGCCGACACGACGCAGCAGCACCAGAGCGGGATCGCCCTGCTGTGGCAGCGCCCGCTCGTCACCGGCGCGGACCTCGACGCGGGGCGGAGCGCCCGCCTCGATGAACAATGCTGCCGGCGCCCGTTCGCACAGCCCAAGGCACGGGCTGGCGTGCTCACCGTCGGCCACCACCGCTCCGTTCACTTGGCAGGCGATGTCGACGCAGCGATGGACGACCGTACCGGATCTGGGTTCGAGCGAGAACAGCCCGTAGAAGCTGGCCACGCCGAAGATCTCGGCGGGTGCCACGTCCATTGCCTCCGCCAGACGACTGATGGCGCCGGGACTGATCCACCCGACTCGGTCGTTCACGGCGTGGAGGAGCGGCAGCAGTTGATCGCGTGCCGTCCCGTGGGCCGCGACATGAGCGTCGATGGTCGTGCGCTCGGCCGCCGAGGCGACGCCCCCCGAGAGCTTCAGGTCCATCAGACCGACGCCAGTTTGTCGACACGCACCGCGGCAGCCTTGAACTCGGCGGTACCCGAGCGAGGGTCGTTGGCTTCGATCGTGAGCAGGTTGACGTCGACTTCGCCGGCGAAGTGGAACGTCATGAAGACGAGGCCAGCACGCAGACCGGGATCGATGCGAACCGGCGCGTCCACCGTGCCCCGCCGCGACGTGACCCGGACGACCTCGCCGTCGGCCACTCCGATGGCGGCCGCGTCGTGTGCGGACAGGTCGATCGTCTCACCTTGTCGGAGCGGCGAGGCGATGGCGCCGGATTGCACACCGGTGTTGTACGAGTCGAGCCGGCGGCCGGTCGTGAGCAGTAGTGGATACTCGTCAGTGATCGGGTCCACGGGCGGATCATGGTGCACGACGCTGAACGGTGCGGGCGCACCCCGCTCGGCCGGATCGTCGGCCCACAGTCGACCATGCAGGTATGTCGGCTCGAGTCGCTCCTCGTCGTAACACGGCCACTGGATGCCGGAGAGAGCCTCGATCCGACCGTACGACATGCCTCGGTGCATGGGCGAGACCGAGCGCAGTTCGTCCCAGACCGCCTCGGCGCGAGTCGCCGGCGACGCGTCGGGACCGCCATAGCTCCATTCGTGACCGAGGCGGCCCGCCAGCGCCAGCAGGATGTCCATGTCGTCTCGGGCGCCTTCGGGGCCGTCGAGGGCCTTCCGAACACGCTGGACCCGCCGCTCCGAGTTCGTGACCGTCCCCTCCGACTCGCACCACGCTGCCGTGGCGGGCAGCACCACGTGGGCCAGCTCCGCAGTCTTGGTGAGGAAGATGTCCTGTACGACCAGGTGGTCGAGGTTCTGCAGCAAGCGCCGGGCGCGAGTGATGTCGGCTTCCGACTGCGCCGGGTTCTCGCCGAGGCAGAACACGGTCCGCAGCTCGCCGTGCTCCATCGCTTCGAACATGCCGGTCAGGTGCTTGCCGTAGCGCGGTTGGATCGTCGTTCCCCAGGCCCGATCGAACGCGGTGCGCGCCTCGTCGTCGAGGATGTCCTGGAAGCCCGGTAGCCGGTTGGGCACCGCACCCATGTCCCCGCCGCCCTGGACGTTGTTCTGCCCGCGCAAGGGACTCAACCCGCTTCCGGCCCGACCGACGTGACCCGTGAGCAGCGCCAGGTTGATGAGCGAGACAACGTTGTCGACGCCGTTGTGGTGCTCGGTGATGCCGAGCGTCCAACACAACTGCGCACGGTCAGCCATGGCATAGGCGTGGGCGAGGGTGACGATGTCATCGGCGGCGACTCCGGTAGCGGCCTCGGCGCGCTCCAGCGTCCATTCTTCCGCCGACGCCATGTACTCGGCGAAGCCGGTCGTGGCCCGTTCGACGAATGTCGTGTTGACCAGCCCGGCGTGGATGATCTCGCGGCCGACGGCGAGCGCCAGCGCGATGTCCGTGCCGACGCGGAGGCCGAGCCAGCGCTCGGCCCAGCCGGCGGTGGCGGTGCGGCGCGGATCGACGACGAAGATGCGCGCGCCCCGTTCGCGCGCCAGCAGCACATGGTGGAAGAAGATCGGATGCGTTTCGCGCGCGTTCGAGCCCCACATGACGATGACGTCGGCGGTCTCGGCGTCCCGGTAGGACGACGTGCCACCACCAGCTCCGAAGACTGTCGCCAGACCGACGACGCTAGGAGCGTGTCAAGTGCGATTGCAGCTGTCGATGTTGTTCGTGCCGACAGCGACGCGCACGAGCTTCTGGGCCAGGTAGTTGACCTCGTTGGTGGCCTTCGAGCACGAGAACATCCCGAACGCGTCGGGACCGTGGGCATCGACGACGCGGCGAAAGCCAGTGGCGGCTGCGTCGAGTGCTTCGTCCCAACTGGCGGGGCGCAGCACGCCGTCGCGGCGCACGAGCGGCTGGGTCAAGCGGGGTAGGCGTTCGGCAGGTCGACGAGGCATCGATCGCTCCTTCGTTTGCTTTCCGATCACAGTAGACGTGCCGTGGCCGGGGTCGCAGTGCTCACCGGACCCGCTCTCGCGCCTGCACCTCACCGGGTGAGGCGTTCGGGCGCGTGGTGGGTTCAGTGTGTTCGCGGCGGCAGCTCGCCGCGTCGCAGTTGGTGGACGAGGGCGTCGATCGCCCAGGCCACGATGGGTCCCGAGGCGTCACCCGCCAGGCCGAACTCCTCGCGCATGCGCAGCCACGCCTGGGCCGACACCAGCATGCGGAGGACGGCGGCGACGCCACGCTGCTGCTCGTCGTCGAGCTCGGGAAGCGTCCGCCCGACGAGTTGGCGGATCTGGCCGGCGCGGGCGCTCGTCCCCTGCGTGGAACGACGGGGATCGGCGTTGAACAGCGCCTCGGCCCGGGCCTCGACGTGGTGCGCCTCGAGGCCGGCCATGAGAACGACGGCGATCGGCTTCAGGTCGTCGAGGCGTTGCGGGAGCTCGGGTTCGGGCCCGGTCAACGCCGTGAGGCGCGCGGCGAGCGCCTCGACCAGTGCCGAGCGGTCGGGGAAGTGCCGGTACACGGTGCTCTCTGCCACCCCGGCGGCGCGTGCGAGTTCCTTCGTCGTGACCTCGTCGGGCGCCCGGTCCTCCAGCAGGGCGGTGAGCGCATCGATGATGCCGTCGCGGGTCTGCTGCGCCTGGCGCTCACGGAGCGGCGACGAGTACGCGCGACGGCCGGGCGGGGCCGCCTCCTCAGGCACGGCCGCCGCGGTGACCGGCTCCGAGCGACCTCCGTTTCCAATCCATAGGAGCAGACTCTATTGACAGTAGTATTGTCCTGTCAATATCGCCGGATCCGGGCCGAGCTGGCGGGGCACCTGGCCGAGTGCCTGCGCCACTTCGAGGACGGCATGCGCCGGAACCTCGACACCCACGGCGGTGACCTCGTCCCGGTCGGCGACCTTCTCGCGCACGGCGAACGCTGGGGCATCGACCCCGCGGAGATGGCGGCGCTGCTGGTCGGTGCGTCAGCCGCGACCCTCGAGACCGCGCGCCTGCTGCGCCCGGTGGCCGTGGCGCTGGTCGGAGCCGAGACCGATCCCGCCACCATCGACGACGTGCGCGCCCTCGGTGCCGACGCGGCCCGGGCGGTCGATGCCTGGATCGAGGGGCACGCCTGGCGGCTCGTGACCAGTGACGACATCGACCGGCCGAGCCTCGCCGAACTGCCCGAGCTGCAACTGCGGACGTTGCTCGCCGCGGTCGAGATCACGGTGACGCCGACCGGTCCGGAGGCGGTCGCCGCTCGAGTGCCCGCCGACCAGCGAGCGCTGTTCACGTCACTGCTCGCCGGGCGGGCCGAGGAGCGCGACCGGGTGGAGGCGATGCCACCGCCTCGCTCGCTCGGGGCGCCCGAGCCCCCGCCACCCCTCGATGCGCTGCCGGCGCCGATGGCCCGCGCCACGAGGGCGGTCATGGCGACGCTCACCGCCGACATCACCGCGCCCCAGACCGAGCCCCTGCGCGGGACCGGCGTCGGCGATCACCCGTACCGCGGCCGCGCCTGCGTCGTCAGCGACCGGGGCGAGGCGGCCGAGCTGCTCGAACCAGGCGACGTGCTGGTCACGCCGTTCACCGGGCCCGCCGCGAACTCGCTCCTCCCACTGCTCGGCGCACTTGTCGTCGAGGAGGGAGGCTCCATGTGCCACGCGGCGATCGTGGCCCGCGAGTTCGGCCTCCGGCGGTCGTCGGCGCCTTGGGGGCGATGACGATCCCCCGAGGCAGCACGATCGAGGTCGACCCCACCGCTGGCGTCGTCCGCGTCATCGGATAGCCACCTCGAGCGTCGCCGGCGCGGGCTGACCTGGCCCCAGGCAACGACATTCGCGGTCCCAGGCGTCGCCGCACGCGGCGCACGTTTCGCACACCCACGACCAAGGAGCGAACCGATGATCACCGACAGCATCCCCATGACCGGCGTCGCCACCACACGGAGCCCGAGCTTCAACCGCATCGCCGCCATCTCGGGCCTCGCGTTCGTCCTCTGCGTGGTGACGAGCCTGGTCCTGGTCGGCGATGTCCCGAAGGCCAGCGACGACGTGACGACGCTCCGCGCCTACTTCACCGAGAGCCCCGGCTCTCACCAAGCCGGGCTGCTCCTGATCGGCCTCTCGATCGTCCCGGCGTTCCTCTTCCTCGCCGGACTTGTCGGGATCCACCGCGATGCCGACCGAGCGCACGGCGAGCAGCGGACCGTCGCCATCGTCGGGTTCCTCGTGTTCGCCAACGCCCTGAACGCCGTCGGCCAGGCGATCGACGGCGCTCGGCCTCCTGATCTTCCCCGCGTTCATCGCCTGGGTCATTGCCGGCAGCGCCCTGCTGTACCGCGACGCGTGAGGCTTGCTGCACGCGCCGCCGGTCGAGCAAGCGCTCGCTCGACATCCTCGGGACCTTCAGCCGCTTCGCGGAGCGGTGGACGCGGTTGCGTCACGCGAGAGACGTGAGAGCGACTGCAGCGTCGTCCGTGTCGTCTCGAGCGCCTCGGCGGAGATCTCTCCTGCGACCGCGGTGCGCCAGCTGAGCGAAGCGCTCGTGATCGCCGCGAGTGTCGCCCGGCCCTTGCGGGTCAGACGCACGAGCGGTGAGCCGCGGTGGCGTGGGTTCGGCTGGTAGTCGGCGAGGGCCTCGTCGACGAGCAGCTCGACGACGCGGCGAACGCTCTGGCGGGTGATGCCGAGACGACCTGCCGCTGTAGCGAGCGTCCAGTCACCTTCGGACAGCACGCTCAGCACCTGCCATCGCGCTTGGCTCTGGCCAACGGTTCCGGCGATCGCGTCGCCCGCCTGGCGGATGGCACCGGCGGCCTCGAACACATCCGCGACGAGGAGGGCGATGTCTTCAACTCGCTCTGGCATGCTCCGAGTCTACCATATTGACAGGATACTCACATGTTGCCTTACTGTCATCCATGTCTGGACCTGATCTGTTCACGCTCCCGCACAAGGCACTGCGCGCACTGGTCGGTGCGACCGCCACAGCGCTTGGTGGGGTCGACACCACGAACCTCCTCGCCGTGGCAACGGTCGGCGCCCAACTCCGGTGCCTGCTCACCGATCTCGACGAGCACGGCCACCACGAGGACGACTTCATCGTTCCTGTCGGCTCCGGCGAGCTATTCCTACGGCTGCCGGGCCGATGACTCCGATGGCTTATCCGCACCTCGCACCGCACAGAGACGACTGACTCGCTCGTTCCGCGCGTGCACGAACTCGATGGACTGGCGACGATATGAGACGTAGGACGGCATGTCCCCGGGCGCGGCGGGCTGCTTGAAGTCGCCGGTCGTAGTCGAACCGTGGTCCGTACTCGACGCCAGGAAGCGGCGCAGTTCAATCAGGTCGCGATCGGCGTTGCCCGTGCGGGAGGCGAGGTGGAGGCCAAGCTTGGCAAGGGATTCCGACTGTATCTTCAAGAGCCCGCCGTCGTCTGAGCGGTCACGAGGTCTGCCTGCGCCGCGTGCGAGATCTTCGCGACTCCGGAGACCGTTGGTGCGAATCTGCCGCGCCAGAACGGCGAACCCGAGCCGTTTGATCTGGCGCGGTCGGAAGGTCGCGGATGGCGCTTGGTGCTTACGCCAGTACGTTGACCGGCACTTCCGGGCGGCGCGTCAGGACCGCCGACGGCCACGGGCGTCAGGCTGCGCTCGGACCCCGTCCGTTTCCTGGCTTACCTCCCCGTCGGCGCCCTCGGGCCGTAGGCTCACCGCCCCGACCTCGGACGAGGTCACGACTTGGGAGGAATGGTGCGGCTGCTTCTCACCTCGGCAGGTGTCAGGAACGCGACCATCCACCACGCGCTGCTCGACATGCTCGGCAAGCCGATCGAGAACAGCACCGCGCTGTGCATCCCGACCGCGATGTACGGCCACCCTCATGCCGGTCCCGGTGAGCGCGCGTGGGATTTCGTTGCTGGGCGTTCTGAACAGCCCATGGTCGAACTGGGGTGGGAATCGGTGGGGTTGATCGAGCTGACCGCGCTGCCGAGCATCGACGCCGAGCGCTGGGTTCCTCTCGTGCGCAAGACCGATGTGTTGCTCGTGTCGGGCGGCGACGCCCTTTACCTCTGCCACTGGATGCGCGAGTGCGGGTTGGCCGAGCTCTTGGCCTCGCTCGACACCGTGTGGATCGGCATGAGTGGCGGGAGCATGGTGATGACGCCGCGCATCGGCAAGGAGTTCGTCGGATGGCAGTCACCTGTGGGCGACGACCGAGCGCTTGGTCTGGTTGGTTTCTCGATCTTCCCTCACCTCGAGCACGAGCTGCTGCCCGAGAACACCCTGGCCAACGCCCGGACCTGGGCGGCCGGCCTCGATTGTCCGTCGTATGCCATCGACGACGAAACCGCCATCAGTGTGGTCGACGGCGTTGTCGATATCGTCTCGGAAGGACAGTGGTATCGGTTCGACGTCTCGAGGTGAGGAATCCCGTCGAGCCCCGGACACGGTGGATGAGCGGACCGCCGCGGTCGACAGGGGGAGGGTCGATGTCGCTAGACGTGTGGTTCGACACCGCTGCCTCGTCGACGTTGCGCGGCGGGCAGCGGGCCAGGTCAGAGCACTGACCCGCCATGCGGCCAGTGCCGACGTCAAGCACTCAACCCGAAACTGGACGAGCCGCCCGCCATCGCCTCCGTCGCCAGGCGCGACGCGTCATCACCGCCCAAGGATGCCAAGAACCCGAAGTTGGCTCGAAGACCGCCGAAGGCCCTTCCGGTTCTCGGGAAGGGCCTCTGACGTGGATTTTCGTCCAGTTGTCGACGATGCTGCAGATCGGCGTCGTCGCGCCGGTCTCAGGTTGTCGACGCGAACCTCCGCTGGCGGACTCAGCTCGTTCGAAGGGTCCGGAAGCCAGCCCTACACCCAGAGGCCTGGTTGGGTTGGCGAGGTCCGAGGAGGTGGTGACGAGCAGCGACGAGCCCGACCGATCACCAGATGAGGATGGTCTTGCCGGCGGCGGCGCCGACACGGACACGGGTGATTGCTTCGCCCGAGTCCTTCATCGAGTACGTGCGGTCGATCGCAGGCAGGACTGATCCGGACTCGATGAGACCGCGCAGCTCGTCGAGATCGGCCCCGTTCTCCTTCGAGGCCAGCATCGCCAGGGTCTGGCTCACGAACGGCGAAAGCCCTGCGGCGGCCAGTGAGCGTTCGAAGCCGCCGAGCCATCGCCCGCCGGTCTCGCCGCCGACGATCACCAGAGTTCCATGTTCGGTGAGGACCCGACGGAGATCACGGAGCCGGCGGTTCCCGCCGGTGTCGACGATCACGTCGTACCGCACCGCGCCGTTCGTGAAGTCCTCGACGGTGTAGTCGATGACGTGTTCGGCGCCGAGTGATCGGACCAGGTCGACCTTGCCGGTGCTGCACACGCCAGTCACCTCGGCGCCGGCGGCCTTGGCAATCTGCACGGTGAACGTCCCGACGCCGCCGGACGCGCCAACGATCAACACCCTCTGGCCCGGTTGCACGTTCGCCTTGCGGATGGCCTGGAGGGCGGTGACCCCTGAGATCGGCGCGGCAGCGGCCTGCTCGAAGGAGAGATTGGCCGGCTTGCCGGCGATGGTCGCGACGTCCGCCGCGACGAACTCGGCGAGGGAGCCGTCGCAGGTGCCGTAAACCTCGTCACCCGGCTCGAAGGTCGTGACGTCCCGACCGACGGAGACGACAGTGCCGGCGAACGCCCGCCCCGGATTGGAGGCCTTGGGCGCACGAAAGCCGAAGCCCATGAGGCGCATCGCATAGGGCATGCCAGTCATGCAGTGCCAGGTGCCCATGTCGACGCTGGCGGCGGCGACGCGCACCAGGAGTTGATCGTCGGCGGTGCTCGGTGTCGAGGTCACCGCGCACTCGAGCACCGTGAGGGGATCAGTCCCGTAACGGTTCTGGACGATGGCCTTCATCGTCTCGCCCGGCCCAACGGGTGCGCGCTCGTCGGGTGGTTCGTCGTGATCTTCATCAGGGCTCCAATGCTCGTTGACCTTACCGGTGCGCCGTGGACGATGAAGTCGCCCATGGCGCGCATCGAGGCGACGATGTCGGCAGGGGCCTTGCCGACCGAGCCAGCGTCGAAGGGAGGTTGCGGGTCGTACTCCAGAAGGAGCTGGATGGCCATGGCGTTCCGTTGACCAGCGATGTCCGCGGCGAGCGTGAGCGCCATGTCGAGGCCGGCGGACACTCCCCCGGCAGTGACGTACTTGCCATCGCGAACGACCCGCTGCGAAGCTGGCAGCGCGCCGAGCCCGGCGAGCCAGTCGGCGGCGAGCCAGTGGGTCGTGGCTCGCCGGCCGGTGAGGAGCCCGGCGGCGGCCAGGACGATGGCGCCAGTGCACACCGAAGTGGTCCAGGTCGTGTGGTCGTCGGCGGCGCGGATCCAGTCCTGGACTGCGCCGGGGGCCAGCAGGGTGTCCTGCCTCGAGCCGGACCAGCCGGGGATGACGAGGATGTCGGGGGTCGTCACCTCGTCGAGCGCAGCGTCCACGACGATGGCGAGGCTGCGGGTGTCGCACCGGACCGGACCGCGCTGCCCGCCGACGAAAATGACCTCGGCGCCGGGAAGACGGCTCAGCACCTCGTACGGGCCAACGGCGTCGAGTGCAGTCATGTGGTCGTAGGCCAGGATCGCGATCTGCATGTCGCCCACGGTGGGGCTAAGGGGGGAGCAGCCACATCGGGCAGGACCCCTCAGATCCGGCTCAGGCCATCCCGACCCGCTGTGCGACGGCCGCCGCTTCGACGCGGCTGCTCACGCCCAGCTTGCGGAGGATGTTTGACACGTGCACGCTGGCGGTCTTCTCCGAGACGTACAGCTCGGCCCCGATCTCTCGGTTCGTGCGTCCCGCTGCGACGAGAGCGAGGACCTCGCACTCCCTCGAGGTCAGGCCGAGTCGAGTGGCGTCCTCTTCGCCGAGCGCGCGCACCGCTGGGGCTTCCAGACTGATCCGCGCGCGGCGCGCAAGCGCCTCCACGTCGGCGACGAGTGGGTGCGCGCCGAGACCTGTGGCCGTTGCGTGGGCGGCGCGGATGGCCTCGACCGCCCGGGCGGCTGCGCCACAGGTCGCTGCGGCTTCAGCCTCCAGCAACTTCGCCGATGCGGCGAGCCAGGCGTCGCCGACCTGCCCGGCTGCGCTCGCGGCCCGGGAGAAGGCGTCGGCGTCGGCCTTGGTCAGCCTCGTGATCATCGCCGCTGCGAACGAGAGGTCCGAGGTTGTCGCAGGGCTGTTCGAGGAGGGGTGGGCGCGCCCGACCTCGAGGCGGATTTCGAGCTCGTCAGCAACGGCCTCGATGTCGACACGCTCCTGGCGAGCGAGACGGTCGAGCGTCAGCTCGACGTTGGCGGTGATGAAGCCGGCGGTGAACCGGGCGACGAGGCGGGGCTCGGTGCCTGGATCGGGAGTCAGCGCCCGACCGGCGATCGTCGCTGCGCGCTCCCACTCCTTTGCGGCCAGGTGGACGTCGATCGCTGAGGCGTCCTTGATGGCATCGCTGAAGGCGTCCGAGGGATGTGTCCGCAGGCGAGCGACCAGGTCGACAGCGGCGGCGCGGTCGCCGCGACGTGCGGCGAGGGATGCTGCAGCAGAGTCCAGCTGGATGGCGCCGATTGGTGTCGATTCCACTGCTGCGGCTCCGGCGAGGACGTCGTCTGCCTCCGTCCATCGCCCCAGTCTCACCAGGCAGCGCGCGGCCACGCCGTGGTGGAACGTGCCGAAGCTGCTCTCGAAGCCGGCCCGTTGCGAAACGGCGGCACCGTCGAGGGCGATGCGGAGCGCGTCCTCGGTGTTGCCGACCTCGAACGAAATCATGGCCAGCATCGCGTTGGCAAGGGCCCAGCGGTGCGGCGCGATGGTTGCGTCGACAGCCGCTCGGCAGGTGTCAAGTCCGGCTCGGACATGGCCTTCGAGCGTCTCGACGACGCCGAGCACGCGCCGCGCCGCGGACAGAGCGGTTGCGTCATCCGGCGCCGCAACCTCCAACGCCCGGTTGGCCCAGTGCGCCGCTGCGTCGAAGTGGCAGAACATCAGGTCAGCTTGCGCGAGACCGCCGTAGGTCAGGGCAGCGCCCGCGTCGCTGCCCTCGCCGGCCGCTTCGAGGAGCGCAGCCGCGCGGGCATAGGTGTCGGCGCTCTCGACCATCGCGCCCGATGACCACAGGAACCGAGCCAGGCGTTCGTACTGCGAGGCGGGCCCGAACGACGCGTCACCGACGACGGCGCATGGTCGGCCGGCAGCCTGCTCGGCGATGGCCCGCCGAGCGAGTTCGACGGCCAGCTCGTTGCGTCCGGTCGCGCTCATCAGGTCGGCGGCTTGCCACAGCCTGGGGATCAGCTGGTCGACGTGCTCGGGTCCAGCGCATCGATCCCACAGGTCGAGGATCCGTTCCAGGTGCGCGAGGCAGGCCGCGGGCGCGATCCGCTCTGCGGAGTCAGCGGCGTCGAACAGCGCGGCGAAGGCACCCTGTTCGTCGCCGGCGCGGGCGAGGTGGAAGGCGAGCTCGCCGGCGGCGTCGCTCGTCGTGAGGGCGAATCGCGGTTGGTGCTGCAGCGCGGCGGCGATGGAGCTGTGGAGCCGGCGTCGCTCGGTCGGCAGCGCGGCGTTGTAGGCGACCTCACCGATCAGGGGGTGTCGCACGCGGTACGCATCCGATGCTGGATCGACGATCACGAGGCGGGCATCGAGCGCGGCCCGGAGGGCCGCTTCGGTCCCGGCCTCGTCGAGCTCGACCACCGCAGCGAGAAGTGCGGGGTCGGCATCTCTGCCGATCGCCGCGAGGGCGGCGAGGACGTGTCGACCGGGCCGATCGAGGTCTGCGACATCCGCCTCGAGTAGCTCCGACAACAACGACGGGATGGCTTCACCGGCGAGATGCGCAGCGACGAGCTCCTCGGTGAAGAACGGGTTTCCCTCTCCCCGACGGACCAACTCGTCGACGAACCCCGGCGGCGCTGGGATGCCGAGCACCGAGGTCGCGTGCAGAGCGACCGAGCGGCGATCGAGTCCTTCCAGCGCGATGCGCTCGACCGTGCTCAGGCGGCTGAGCTCGGCGATCCGGCGGCGCATCAGCGGATCGCGGGCGACCGCATCGGTGCGGAAGGCGCCGACGACCACGACGCGCTCCTCGGCGAGGTTGCGGACGACGTGCTCGAAGAGGTCCCAGGTGGCAGGGTCGCCCCAGTGCAGGTCGTCGAAGCCAACGATCACCGTGCCGTGCGCGCCGAGTTCGCCGAGGAGATCGAGGGTCAACGTGAAGAGATCTCCGACGCGCCCTCCACCTTCGGTCGAGAGCTGCACGAGCACATCGAGCGAGGTGAGCTGTAGGGCGTCCAGTCCGCGCTGGAGCTGACGCACCAGGTCGACGAGCGGTGCGAGCGGGATGGCGTCACCGCCGACGTGCACGCATCTCCCGAGGAAGAGCGCCGCCCCAGTGCTCCGCGCCGCCTCGGCCAGCAGCGTCGACTTCCCGATGCCGGCGTCGCCGCTGACGAGCAGGACCGCGGGTTCACCCTCGCCGGCCCGATCCACGGCTTGGGCGAACCGCGCGAGCTCGTCGTCACGCCCGACGATCACGGTCTCTCCAAGTCGGCCTCCCATCCCGGTAGCAGTATGCCGGGTCGTGGACGCGGCGGGTCGGTGTCGTGAGATCAGCCGGCCCCGGTCATGGGATCAGCCCCTCAAGCAGCTCGGTGACGAGATCGGGCCGTTCGAGGTGGATGCGACACGGGCGGCAATCCGGACGGGCAGTCGGCTCGCGGGCCGTGATCTGAGGTGCCGTGCCCGATGTGAGGGCAGGCCCCTTACGCCGACGCTGAGGTCCGTCCCCGATCCGAAGGAGCAGCCATGACCACCACCCACGTCGCCACCGTCGGCCAGAGGTTCACCGTCACCGGCATGACCTGTGGGCACTGCGAGATGGCGGTCACCGCCGAGCTGTCAAAGGTCCCGGGCGTCACCCGCGTCGAGGTCGACCTCGCCACCGGCACCGTCATCATCGAGAGCGTCGAGACCCTGCCCCTCGACGTCGTCGCCGCCGCCGTCGACGACGCCGGCTACGAGCTGGCCCGATGAGCACCAGCACCCGCCTCGCCACCTTCGGCGTGGCCCTTCTCGCCATGCTCGGGCTCGGCACCGGTCTCGGTGCCGCCGTCGGGCACGGGGTGGCCGAGACCGAGGCCGAAGCTCCGGCCCCGATCGGCCAGGGCGTCGTCTCCGCTTCCGAGGGCTACCGCTTCGTACCCGCCACCACCGGCCTCGGCCGCGACGGGGGCACGTTCCGGTTCGCGATCGATGACCAAGAGGGCCGAGCGGTCGCCGAGTTCACCCCGATCCATGAGCGTGACCTGCACCTCATCGTCGTCAACCGGGAGCTCACCACGTTCCACCACGTCCACCCGACCCTCGATGTCGACGGCACGTGGTCCGTCGACCTCCCCGCGCTGGACCCCGGCTCGTACCGGGCGATCGCCGACTTCCAGGTCGCCGACGGCCCCCGCCTCGCACTCGGGACTGACCTCGCGGTCGCTGGCCAGTACCAGCCGGCCGAGCTCAGCGAGCCGACGTGGGAAGCGATGACCGACGGCTACGAGGTGGAGCTCACGGCCGAGGGCAACGACGCCGGGGAGGTCACCGCAGCGTTGACCGTCCGGCGCGATGGCGACGTCGTCGCCGACCTGGAGCCGTACCTCGGGGCGAGCGGCCACCTGGTCGCCATCCGCAGCGGTGATCTGGCCTACGCCCACGTCCATCCCGTCGAAGACGGCCGGTCTGCACCCGGTGTCGTCACCTTCGACGCCGAGCTGACCTCTGCCGGTCGGTACGGCCTGTTCTTCGACTTCAAGCACGACGGGACGGTGCACACCGCCGCGTTCACCTTCGATCAGGGCCCCGTCACCAGCGCGCCCGACATGGGGATGTGAGACCGATGACCGACACCACCACCCGCCTCGGCGCGACCGTCGCTCTCGACATCGGGGGCATGACCTGCGCCTCGTGTGCAGCTCGGATCGCGAAGCGACTCAACAAGCTCGATGGCGTCGAGGCATCCGTGAACTACGCCACGGAGCAGGCCACCGTCACCCTCCCCGACACCCTCACCATCGACGACGTCGTCGCGCAGGTCGAGGCGATCGGCTACACCGCGAAGATCCCCGCCCCCACCGAGGCCGTCACCGAAGCAGACGAGTTCGACGACACCGGGGTCGACCCGGAGTTGCTTGCGATGCGCAACCGGTTGCTCGTCGCCGCCGGCCTGGGCATCCCCGTCCTGATCATCTCGATGATCAATTCGTTGCAGTTCACGAACTGGCAGTGGCTCACCTTCACCTTGGCCTCCCCGGTCGTCATATGGGCGGCCTACCCGTTCCACCGGGCCGCCTGGAAGAACCTCCGCCACGGCGCCGCCACGATGGACACACTCATCTCCGTCGGCACGCTCGCCGCGTTCAGCTGGAGCGTCTATGCGCTGTTCTGGGGTGAGGCAGGAAATCCCGGCATGAAGATGGGCTTCACGCTCACCCTCGAGCGGGGCGCTGGCCAGTCCGAGCTCTACTTCGAGGTCGCGTGCGTGGTCATCGTGTTCATCCTCGCCGGCCGCTACTTCGAGGCCCGGGCCAAGCGCAACTCCGGTGCGGCGCTGCGAGCGTTGCTGAACATGGGCGCCAAGGATGTCGCCGTCCTTCGCGACGGCGACGAGGTCCGAATCCCCATCGGCGACCTGGCCGTCGGTGACCGGTTCGTCGTCCGCCCCGGCGAGAAGGTCGCCACCGACGGCATCATCGAGGAGGGCACCTCCGCCATCGACGCCTCCCTCCTCACCGGCGAACCCGTGCCCGTGGAGGTCGCGCCCGGCGATCCCGTCACCGGCGCCACGGTCAACGCCGGCGGGCGCCTCGTCGTGCGGGCCACCCGCGTCGGCGCGGACACCGCTCTGGCGCAGATCGCCCGCCTCGTCACCGACGCCCAGAACGGCAAAGCCCCCGTGCAGCGCCTCGCCGATCACATCTCGGCAGTATTCGTCCCCGTCGTCATCGGCCTTGCGATCGGCACCCTCGGGTTCTGGCTCGGCACCGGCGAGACCCCCGCCACCGCCTTCACCGCCGGCGTGGCCGTGCTCATCATCGCCTGCCCCTGCGCCCTCGGGCTGGCCACCCCCACAGCCCTCCTCGTCGGGACCGGACGCGGCGCGCAGCTGGGGATCCTCATCAAGGGGCCGCAAATCCTCGAGTCGACTCGCCAGATCGACACCGTCGTCCTCGACAAGACCGGCACCGTCACCACTGGTCGCATGGCCCTTGTCGACATCACCGCCGTCGACGGCACCGACACCAACGAGATCCTCCGCTTCGCCGGTGCGCTCGAGGACGCCTCGGAGCACCCGATCGCCCAAGCCATCGCCGTCGCCGCTCACGACGCGCTCGGTGAACTTCCCCCCGTCGAAGGCTTCAAGAACGTCGAAGGCCTCGGTGTCCAAGGCGTCGTCGACGGCCACGGCGTGATCGCCGGCCGCGAGCGGCTCCTCGCCGACTGGGCCATGCCCCTCACCCCCCAGCTCGCGGCCTCCAAGACGGCGGCCGAGGACCTGGGCCAAACCCCGATCTTCGTCGGGTGGGACGGCGCCATCCGCGCCGTCATTGTCGTCGCCGACACCGTCAAGCCCACCAGCGCCGCCGCGATCAGCGAGCTTCGCGCCCTCGGGCTCGAACCCGTGCTGCTCACCGGCGACAACGAGCGAGCCGCCCGTGGCGTCGCTGATCAGGTCGGGATCGACACCGTCATCGCCGAGGTCCTGCCCTCCGACAAGGTCGAGGTCATCCGTCGCCTCCAAACCGACGGCAAGGTCGTGGCGATGGTCGGTGACGGTGTCAACGATGCCGCCGCCCTCGCGCTCGCCGACCTCGGCGTCGCCATGGGCACCGGCACCGACGTCGCCATCGAAGCGAGCGACCTCACCCTCGTCCGGGGTGACCTCCGAGTCGCTGGCGACGCCATCCGCCTCTCCCGCCGGACGCTTCGCACGATCAAGACGAACCTGTTCTGGGCGTTTGGGTACAACGTCGCTGCCCTCCCCCTCGCCGCCGCCGGCCTCCTGAACCCGCTGATCGCCGGCGCATCCATGGGCCTTTCGAGCGTGTTCGTTGTCTCCAACAGCCTCCGGCTCCGCCGCTTCCGCGCCACGTCAGCCACCACCGACGTCTGACCGACGAACCGCAGAAGGGAACTCCCATGCCGAACCTCCCCCGTCAACCCCGCCCCACCGACACCCAGGCCATCCGCCGGGCGTGGGCGGACGAACGCGCCGCCGCCCGCCAGGCCCGGATCGCCGGTGACAGCCGCGCCGAGTGGCACCACCTCGAGCGAGCCCATGTCCTCGGCCAGCCCTTCGCCATCGCCCACGTCCGAACGCACCTGATGATGATCGGCTACGGATCCGCCATCGCGACCGACGAGAGATCACCGGCCAGCTCGCCCGCCTCCTCGTCGCCGGCCCCGGCTCCGCGATCGGCCGCTATCCCCCTCGGCAACCCGGGCGGCGCCAACGTCGATGCGCTCACCCCCATGCCGGTCCCCGGCGACCTCCAATCCATCTTCGCTCGAGCCACGCCGCGAGCTGTCATGACCACCGCAATCACCCCCGGCGCGACCACGCACGAGTCGACCACGACGACGAGGGCGCTCAGCTGGGGCGTTGCCGTCGGCGTCGGCCAAGGCGCCCTGGCGATGGCGTTCTGGTGGCTCGACCTTTCGACCGTGCACGCGCTCATGGTCACGCTGATCGCCGCCGTCTACATCGGGTTCGCGGTGTCCGACGGACGGACCAAGGTGATCATCGTCGAGTGCGCCGTCGTGGTCGCGCTCTTCACCGCCTCAGCGGCCGCCATCACCGTCACGCCCTGGCTCATCGTCGGCCTGTACCTTGCCCACGGCGCCAAGGATCTCTGGCAGCACCGCACCCAGTTCGTCCGGGGCACCCGGTGGTGGCCGCCATTCTGCTTCGCCGTCGACATGGCCGTCGCCGCGTTCGTCGTCGCCCAACTCCTCCTCGGCGTGAACTTCGAGTCGTAGCGCCGCCCTCGGACCTTCCACGCCGCGACCGACGAGGTCGCCCTGCGCGTGATCGCGAGCCAGCCATGGCCACCACCGTCCTCACCAAGAGCACCACCGCCGTCCGGTCACGTGTAGCCATTGTCCACGCGGTAGCCACGCTCGTCCGCCCAACGCTCCAGTAGTGCCTGCGACACCACGTGCTGCTCCTGACAGTCCCCCGCGATCCTCGGTTCAGTCGGCGAGGAAGGACGTGACCTCGCGACTGAAGTCGTCGAGGTGCTGGAACAGGAACGCGTGTCCAGCGTCGCTGTACAGCACGAGCTTGGCGTTCGGGAGCTCTTGCACCGCTGCGTAGGACGCGTAGGCGTCGATCATGACGTCATGTGAGCCGTTGGCGTAGAGCACCGGCTGGGTGATCGTGCGCAGGCGCGCGACGACCGCCTCCCACGGTGCACCGAGGGCGGCCATGATCGCCTCCAGCTGCCCCATCGCAGCGGCGTCCGAGACCTGCGGGGCATCGGTGGGCGTGGTCGCCGCGATCTTGCGGAGGTGGTCGACGCCGCTGGCCCGAGCCGCGTCGGTCTCCGGGTAGAAGAGGTACAGGGTGTCGTCGACGGAAGGGTCGGCCTTGCCCATGATGGTCACAACACGCTCGCCCATGACGGGCATGCCGGGTGCGACCCCGGATCCGCTGCCGGCGACGACGACCCGGCGGACGAGCTCGGGGCGGGTCAGGGTGACAGCTTGTGCGACGACACCACCGAACGACCAGCCCAGGAGGTCGACCTCGGACAGTCCGAGCGCCTCGATGAACTCGATCGCACCAGCTGCGAATCGCTTCGACGGTCGTCATCGCCTCACCTGCGGTGTAACCGATGCCGATGTTGTCGAACCAGATGACATCACGTTCGGCTGTCAGTCGGTCCAGGAACTCCGGATCCCACCAGTCGATGGTGCCGCGGAAGCGCTGCAGCAGCACGAGCGGCACACCGCCGCGAGGTCCCCGCCGGCGATAGGCGAATCGCGTGGAGGGGGCATCGAGATAGAGGGTGTCGGTGCCGGGGGACGCAACGTCGATGGTCATGGTCGGTGCTCCTTGTGTGCGGTCGGTCGGGGCGCGGGCGGCCGCTCAGCGCGCCAGGAACTCGAGCGTGCTGGCGACGAACTCGTCGTGGAACTGGAAGATCCCGCCGTGCCCGGCGTCCGGGTAGATGACGATCTCGCTGTTGGGCAGTCGACGGTCGAGGTCGACGGTGTTCGACGTCGGGACCATCCGGTCGCTCTCGCCGTTGGCGACGAGCGTCGGAACGTCGAGCTTCCCGAGGTCCTGGGGCGCCCGATCGCCCCATCGATGGATCGCCTTGAGCTGGTGGCGAAGCGTCGAGACGCTCACCTTGGTGTCGCGGTCGGTCGTGCGTTCAGCGAGGCGAGCGATGAACTCCTTGGCCCGCGCCCGCCCGTTCGGGGTTCGAGTGAAGAACAGGAACACCTTCGGGTCCTGGCGGGTCAGCAGCCCGCGCGCCATGTCGAGGTAGGTGATGCGGGTGACCTTGTGGATGCCGACGCCGCCCGCCGGCCCGGTGCCGGCGAGCACCATGCGACGGACCAGCTGCGGGTCGGTCTCGGCGATGACCTGGGCGATCATGCCGCCCATCGAGAAGCCGACGAGGTCCACCCGTTCGAAACCGAGGGCGCGGATGAACACGACCGCGTCGGCGGCCATCGCCTCGATGGTGGTGGGTGTCGTGCCGCTCGACGCGCCGACGCCTCGGTTGTCGAACGCGATGACATGGCGGCTCGCCGCGATCGCGTCGACGACCCGTGGCTCCCAGTTGTCGAGCACGGCTGCGAGGTGGGTCAACAAGACGACCGGCACCCCGCCGCGAGGTCCCAACTCGCGGTAGGCGAAGTCGACGCCGCCACTTGAGAGCGTCTTCGTGGGCACGGATGTCCAGACCTCGCGGTCGCCCGACGCGGCTTCGGAGCTCACCGGCAACGCCTCCTCATCGAACTCACGACGATCATATTATGATCATACGCTAATGGATCGAGGTGATGGAAGCCCCATGGTGAGTGGCGTCAGGCACACCGATGATGACGGGTCGGTGTCGACCGGAGATCGCACTCGAGGGTGTCCGCTCGACGCGCACCGTGGGTCGCTCTGCGCAGCCCCCCGCTGCTGTTCGTCACCCGATCCCACGGACTCGGGACGCGCTCCTGTGTCGACGAGGGCACTCTTCACGTGGAGCGGCGACAGCCAAGTCCATTGACGTACGATCATGCTGCAAAGGTGTTCGCTGGGTCACCCTGCTGACGATGCGGGCGCGGGCGACGTCGACGGCGAGGAGTTCTCGGAAGGAGCGAGTGATGCGGTACGGCAGCCAACACAAGGAGGCGACGCGACAGCGGATCCTGTCCACCGCCGGTCGGCGCATCAGGCATGACGGCATCGACGGTTCTGGAGTCGCTGGCCTGATGACCGATGCGGGTCTGACCAATGGGGCGTTCTACGCCCACTTCGATTCCAAGGAGGATCTCGGTCGCGCACGTCGTCGCCGACCAGCTCCGGGCGCAGCTCGCCACGCTGGGCGACCTCGCCCCCGGTCAGGCCGGCGTCGAGCAGTTCCTCCGCTGGTACGTCTCGGCCGAGCATCGCGACGCACCGGCGGACGGTTGCCCCTCAGCTGCGCTGCTGGACGAGATCGCCCGCAGCAGCGACGTGGTCCGCTCCGCCTACACCGAGGGCTTGCTGGCTCTGGCGGACGAGGTCGCCAGCCGACTCGCGCCACAGGATCCGGCGTCGGCACGAGCGGCCGTGCTCGGCGCCTTCGCCACGTTGATCGGCACGGTCCAACTCGCCCGCGCGGTCACCGACGCGTCGATCTCCGACGCCATCCTGGAACAGGGTGAGGTGCAGGCGATTGCTGCGCTCGGCCTCGCGGCGAACGGCGGCGCGTCGCCGCCCGTCGAGCGTCCTCGGTGAGCGTCGGTCGGCACGTCAGCCCGCCGGGACGAGGATGGCAGTCGCCGTGGCCACGAGCTTCGAACGGTCACCCTCGACGGCGTGGAGTTCGCCGGCAGTGAAGATCTGCTTGCGGCCCGCCTTCACGACCCGACCGAACGCGCTGAACGTCGTGCCGACGGCCGGTGCGAGGTCGTTGACGCCGAGGTTGGACGAGAGCACGCCGGACGCCATGGTGTTCGCGGCGAACCCGCACGCGGTGCCCACCAAATCGGCGATGACGCCGGCATGCAAGAACCCCGAATACTGGGCCATGTCGGTCGCCCGCCACGGCATCCGCAGTTCGCACTCACCTTCGCCCCGCGGCAAACCCTCGTCGACGCGTCGGCACGCCCGAGGACATCGCCGGTCTGGCGATCTTCTTGGCATCGCGAGCGAGCGCGTTCACCGTGGGCGAGATCATCACCTGCGATGGCGGCATCGTGGCGAGCAGCTGACCGGCGGCCACGCCCGTCGAATCGAGCCACGGCTCGGCCGCCTGGCCGAGGCCGCGGCGTCGTCATGGCCCGGCGCCACGGGGCGACCGACGTTGCGCCATCGCGGTTCATCGGCGACACGTCCCGGGTGATCGCGCACCTTCACGACTCGGCGAGCGCCTTGATGCCCTCGACGGTGCGCTGCATGTTGACCTGCACATCGTCGAGTCGGCGGCGCAGGATGCGTGCCTCCTTCTCGGGTCTCGCTTCGATCGCAGCCGCCGTGCCGGAGGAGCCCGGGCCCATCGTGTAGCTGAACCGCAGGCGCTGGCGGGTGCCGGCGGGTTCGAGGTCGAAGCGCCAACGGGCGCCGGGTCGGTCGGGATCGGCGGTGCGCCAGCCGAACGACGTCGGCTCCTCGTAGGTGTCGACCGTGCAGGGCAGGTCCCAGGTGCCGACGGCGTCGTGGGCGTTGTGGCCGGTGAAGCGGGCGCCGAGACCGCGCTCGTCGCCGACCCAGTCGGCGCCCTGTGACTCGGTGGAGAAGCGGGTGGCGATCTCGATGTCGCTGATCAGCGGCCACAGCACCGCAGGGCGGGCGTCGATGTCGATCTCGACGATTGCACCGGGTCCGTCCTCGAACCG
This sequence comes from uncultured Acidimicrobiales bacterium, assembly GCA_963728985.1. Taxonomy (GTDB): domain Bacteria; phylum Actinomycetota; class Acidimicrobiia; order Acidimicrobiales; family Ilumatobacteraceae; genus DASXAI01. The sequence continues at coordinate 755,340 of CAVSME010000001.1, forward strand.
CAGCTGGTCGCCTGGACCGTGCTCGAACGTGGTCCCGAAGCGGTCGAAGTAGGTGATCTCGCGGGCGGGGTGGCGTGGGGCGCGGCGGAAGTCGGTGCCCTTGGTCCACGCCACGGGCAGCAGGACGATCTCCGTCATGTCCTCGGGGATGCCGAGGATCTCCTTGGTCCGAGCTTCGTCCTGGAGGGCGGCGGTGACCCACGTGGTGCCGAGGCCGCGGGCGCGCAGGGCGAGGCAGAAGCTCCACGCCGCCTGGATCACCGAGTCGAACAGGCCGGGGCGGCCGCTGCCGTCGTGACGGCCGATGATCGTCGGGATGACGATGGCGGGGACTTCGGCGAGATGCTCGACGAGGTGCAGCGAAGAGCTCAGGACCCGCTCCTGGGGATGGCCGGTGCCGCGCAGTCGCTCGACGGTGGCGGGGGTCACGAACTGGGACATCTGCTCCTGGTAGAGCTCGCCGATCTGGTCCTTGACGGCTTGATCGCGCACGATGATCCAGCGGCGACTGCCGAGGTTGCCTCCCGTGGGCGCCTGTTCGGCGAGGTCGATGCAGTCGAGCAGCAGCTGGTTGTCGACGGGTCGTTCGAGGTCGAGCCGGCGGCGCACCGCTCGAGTGGTCGCAAGGGTCTCGTCGACATGCCGTGAATCGATCTCCATGATGCTCCCCGTGGTGGCCGCCGATGGGCGGTGGACGTCTCCAACGGTTCCATCCTGCCACGGACATCTACCTCAAGTTGCATCATGGAATCAATGAGTCGTAGCGTGCGCGCATGCGGCTGTGCACGACCTTGACGTTCGACGGCGACCCGGTCCGGCTGGCGACGCAGGTGCGTGACCTCGAGGCGGCCGGGGTGGACATGGTGCTGATCCCGGAGGTGTACGGGTTCGACCAGGTGTCGGTGCTCGGGTTCGTCGCCGCGTCGACGGAGCGGATCGGACTGATGACAGGGATCGTCAACGTCTACTCGAGATCGCCCCCACTGATCGCCCAGACGGCGGCGACGATCGACGCGCTGTCGGGCGGGCGGTTCACGCTCGGTCTCGGCACATCGGGGGCGCAGGTGATCGAGGGCTGGCACGGGGTTCCGTTCACCAAGCCGCTGGGCCGCACCCGCGACACGATCGACATCTGCCGCAAGGTGTGGTCCGGCGACAAGGTCGCGCATGACGGGCCGGCAGTGACCCTGCCCCTCCCTCCGGAGCAGGGCACGGGCCTCGGCAAGCCACTCAAGTTCATGAACCGGCCGCTGCGCCAGGACATCCCGATCGTCATCGCGTCGATCGGACCCACCAACGTGGGGATGACCGCGGAGATCGCCGACGGCTGGCAGCCGATTCACTTCGTCCCCGACCGCTTCGAACGGGTGTGGGGCGACGCGCTGCGCGCCGGTGCGGCCAAGCGTTCGCCCGAGCTGGCGCCGCTGGAGATCTTCGGTGACGCCCAGCTGGCGATCGGCGACGGTGCGGAGGTCGCCGAAGCCCGCGAGGCGGCGCGCAACACGATCGGCTTCGGCGGGATGGGCGCCAAGTCGAAGAACTACTACAACGACTTGTTCCGGCGTTACGGGTGGGAGGACGAGGCGGAGCAGATCCAGGACCTGTTCCTGTCCGGCAAGCGAGCCGAGGCGATGGCCGCAGTGCCCGACGAGTACCTGGACACCGCGAACCTGATCGGGACCGAGAGTCACATCAAGGAGCGACTCGGGGTCTATGCGGGTGTCGGTGTCACCCACCTGCTCGTCAACCCGACCGGGGCGAAGCCGCTCGACGACCTGGCGGCCGTCAAGGCGTGGATCGGCTGAGCGATGAGGATCGCTGCCGCCATCTTCCCGACCGCCGAGACGATGAACCCGGTCGAGTTCGCCACCACCGCTGAAGCGCTCGGCTTCGAATCGATCTGGTTCCCGGAGCACTCCCACATCCCGACCAGTCGCCGCTCACCGTGGGGTGGCTACCAGGGTGCCCCTCCGCTGCCGGACTACTACGCCCGCACGTACGACCCGTTCGTCGCCCTCGGCGCCGGTGCTGCGGCGACGTCGACGATCAAGCTGGCGACGGGCATCTGCCTGGTCGCCCAGCGTGACCCGATCCATACCGCCAAGGAGGTCGCCAGCGTCGACGGGCTGTCGGGCGGGCGGATGATCTTCGGGATCGGTTACGGGTGGAACCGTGAGGAGATGGCCCAGCACGGCACCCGCTACGGCGACCGCCGCGAGATCCTGCGCGACCGGATCCTGGCGATGAAGGCCCTGTGGTCCGAGGACGAGGCGACGTACGACGGCGAGCACGTGACGATCGAGTCGAGCTGGGCGTGGCCGAAGCCGGTCCAGCAGCCACACCCCCCGGTCGTGCTCGGCGGTGCCGCCGGGCCGAAGACGGCCAAGGACGTCGCCGAGTTCTGCGACGGCTGGATGCCGATCGGCGGGCGCAGCTTCACGAGCGGGTGGGACGAGGTCCGCCGAGCGTGCGACGACATCGGCCGCGATCCCCAGACCATCGAACTCGGCGTGTTCAACGCCCCACCGGACGAGGCCAAGCTCACCACGCTCGCCGAGGCAGGCTTGACGCGCGCCGTGGTGTCGATGCCGCAGGGCCCGCGTGACGAGGTGCTCGCCGAGTTGGAACGGGTGGCCCCGCTGATCGACGCGTTGCGCGACGGCTGAGCACGCCCCGGTCAGGCCGAGATGACCGACAGGTCCGGGATCTCGACGTCCGGCAACCGGCTGCGGAGATCCGCGACGGCGTCACCGCGTCGCGCTGGCCGCTCACGTCGCCGTGACGGGTTCGAGGCGGGCCGGGACGGTCTTGTGCCAGGGCGTGCCGACGAAGCGGTCGCGTTGGAACGAGTGGGTCAGCTCGTTGGGGGCGACGCCGTCGACGACGCGCTCGCCGTCGACGAGTCGGTCGGTTCCGGTGCCGTTGGGGAGGGAGAGCTGTCCGGGATGCATCCGCTCGTCGATGCTGACCTGGATGGTCGCCGCGCCGCGCTCGGTGACGAGCCGCACGTGGTCACCGTCGGCAAGGCCGAGGCGTTCGGCGTCAGCGGTGGCGACGCGCAGTGCCTCTTGCCCATCGCGCTTGCGCCACGCAGGGTCACGGAAGATGGTGTTGGCGGTGAACGAGCGGCGCTCGCCGGCGGCGAGCAGGAACGGCCACTCGCTGCTGCTGCCCGGCGGGTCGCCGAGCTGGTCGAGCTCGGCGAGCAGTTCCGGCATTGCCAGCTGGATCCTGCCATCAGGGGTGCTCATCCGCCGCCACGTCGCGTCGTGGTCGTCGACGGTGATGACGACACCGGACGGGCGGTCGAGGATGGCGTCGAACAGGCGCTCGGCCGCCTCGGGTCCGGTGCCGAACCCGGCGCCCTCGACGCCGGCCGGGTTGAGCAGCGCGCACCGCTGCGCGATCGCCCACAGCGCGGCCGCCGACGCCGCGCCGTGGGGAAGAGTCGGGCCGAGCGCCCGGTAGAGCAGCACCGGGGCGACAGCACCGAGCGCCGGCTTCGCCGCGGTCGCAGCGGCGAACGCGGCGGCGAACTCGGCGCGACCCTGCTCGGCGGCGGCGCGCAGCGGGGCAACATCGTCGGCGGTGACGAGCCCGGCGGCCTCGAGGACGCGGCTGTGGATCTCCGGCTCGTCGAGCGGGCCGGACGGTGGCTCGAGCACCGGGCGGCGGAGGTGGAAGACGTTGCGCGGGAACTCGAAGTTGAAGAACGACGCCTCGAACTTCTCGAACTGCGTCGTCGCCGGGAGCACGTAGTCCGCGAGGCGCGCGGTCTCGGTCATGAACACGTCGATGACGAGCGTGAACTCGAGCGTCTCGATCGCCTCGCGCATGCGGCGGCTGTCGGCCACCGAGTGGGCCGGGTTGCCCGACTCGACGATCAACGCCCGGAACCGGTCGGGGTGGTCGGTCAGGATCTCCTCGGGCATCACGTTGCACGGGATCAGCCCGGCGAAGATTCGTTCGCCGGCAACCGGGCTACGCGGCGCCCGCTGCGGGTCGAGCTCGGCGGTGTACGCCTTGACCAGCGGCACCATCGTCGAGGAGATGTACTGCCCGCCCGGGTTGGCGAAGTTCCCCGTGAGTACCCAGACCAGCTTCTCGAGGTAGCTGACCAGCGTCGAGTGCCGGTTCATCTGGACGCCGAGGTCCTCGAACACGGCGACGCTCGACGCTGCCGCGATGCGCCGCGTCGCCCGACGCACGAGGTCCTCGTCGACCCCCGCGATGGCACAGAACTCCGCCACGTCGATCGACCTGAAGCGGGCGTCGACCTCGTCGCGGCCGTTGGCGTGCACGGTCAGCCAGGCGTCGGCGTGGAGGCCCTCCTGCACGACCACGGCAACCATCGCCGCCAGCAGCCATGCGTCACGACCGGGCGCCACCTGGAGGTGGAAGTCGGCCAGCTCGGCGGTCTCGGTGACCCGGGGGTCGATCACCACCATCGACCGTTCGGGGTCCTTGGCGATCGCCTTGAGCGTCGTGCGGGCGTGGGGGATGCTGTGGCTCTGGTACGGGTTCTTGCCGATGAAGAAGGCCACCTCGCACTCGTCGAACTCGCCACGCACGGCGTTGCCGAACATCGTGCCGTTGACCCACACCTCGCCGCTCTTCTCCTGGGCGACGGCGCTGGAGCGGTACTTGCCGCCGAAGCCCTTGTGGAGCGCCGCCCCGTATGCGCCGCAGAGGTGGTTGGCCTGACCGCCGCCGCCGTAGTAGAGGATCTTGTCGCCGCCGTGGGCGTCGCGCACGGCGCCGAGCCGGGCTGCGACCTCGCGCACCGCAGTGTCCCAGTCGACCTCCTCGAAGCTTCCGTCCGGACGGCGGCGCAGCGGGTGCAGGACCCGCTCGCCGCGGCCGTTCTGGTAGTGGTCGAGGCGCAGCGCCTTCTCGCACGTGTAGCCCTGCGACGCCGGGTGGTCCTTGTCACCGCGGATCCGCTCGAACGTGTGCCCGTCGGAGCCGAGGCGGACCTCGATGCCGCAGTTGCACTCGCACAGGATGCACGCCGTCTTGTGCCAGACCGGCGCGTCGGGCGCGGGGTCGGCGGTGGGCTCCTCGGTGACGGTCATGGAATGGCTCCTCGTGTGGTGCTGTCGGTGAACTCGCGGCCGGCCTGGCCGACCAGGTCGAGCAGGATCTCGAGCTCGGCGATCAGACGGTCGAACGGTCGGTTGAGGTTGATCCGCAACGTGGTGACGCCGGCACGCTCGTAGTCGACCAGCCGCTGCTTGACGACCGCCGGTGGTCCGATCAGGTTCGTGCCGAAGCCGATCTCGATCGGCACCCGGGCGGCCGCGGCGTCGCGGTTGCCGGCGGCCCACAGCTGACGCACCGCTTCGACGTCGTCGCCGAAGCCCTGCCGGGCGAAGGCGTCGTTGTAGAAGTTCTTGCTCGCCGTGCCCATCGCCCCGAACGTGAAGGCGTACCCGTCGGCGTGCCGACGCCCCGCCGCCTCGACCGCCGCCGGGTCGTCGTCGGTCAGCTCGAGCGACACGGCGACGACCCGGTCGACGTCGTCGAGGCTGCGACCGGCCCGCGCCGCGCCGTCGGCGATCGGCCCGAAGAACGCGTCCGGGCTGTCGGTGAAGAACGAGTTGCCGATCCACCCGTCCGCCAGCTCCCCGGTGAGCGCCAGGTTGGCCGGGCCGAGGGAGGCGACGTAGATCGGGATCGGCGCCACGTCGGCCCGCGAACGGATCGCCCGCCCGTCGCTGTCGGGCAGCGGCAGCTGGTAGACGGTGCCGTCGTAGGCGAGCCGCTCGCCGGCGGTGATCATTCGCACGATCTCGATCGTCTCCCGGGTGCGTTGCACCGGGCGGTCGAACGGCACGCCGTGCCAGCCCTCCATCACCTGCGGGCCACTCGTGCCGATCCCGAGGATCAACCGGCCGTCCGACACCGCCTGGACACCCTGGGCGGTCATCGCCAGCATCGCCGGCGTGCGCGCCCCGAGCTGGGCGATGCCCGTCGCCAGGCGCAACCGCTCGGTGACCGCAGCCACCGCGGCGAGCGGCGTGAACGCGTCGTACGCCCAGTACTCGGCCACCCACACCGAGTCGACACCGATTCGTTCCGCCTGGCGGGCGACGTCGAGGAACCGTGGCATCGACGGGTCGATCGACAACCCGATCCGCAGCGTCATCGCCGACGCCTCGGGCGCGGTGCGGTACGGATCACGTGCGTCAGGCGGCGCGGCTCGACCTCGTCGCCGGTCTCGGCGTCGACGAGTCGCAGACGCACCTCGTGACCCGACTCGCGATCGACGAGCTGCAGCCGGGGGTCGTCGTCGCCGAGGGCGTGGCGATCACCCCACTCGCGCAGCGCGATCAGCACGTTGCGCAGCTCCCAGCCCTTCGCCGTCAACCGGTACTCCTCCCGGCTCCGTCCACTGTCGGTGCGGTACGGCGTCGGGACGAGGATTCCCGCCGCGACCAGGCGGCGCAGCCGATCCGACAGCGTCGCTCGGCTCACGCCGAGACGCCCGACGAGGTCGTCGAAGCGGCGCACCCCGTTCATCACGTCGCGCACGACGAGGATGCTCCAGCGGTCACCCAACAGGTCGAGCGACCCGGCCACCGGGCACGGCCGTGGCGGCAACGCCTTCCAGTCCACGGGCTCGACCCCGTTCACGCCGAGGCTCCTTCGGCGAGCTCTTTCACGCCGTCCAGGACCCTCGCCATGTTCACCCGGTGTTCCTCCAACCGGCGGGCGACGATTCGCTCCTCCTTGTCGGGCATCGCCTCGATGGCGTAGTTCAGGCCGCCCCGACCGGGACCCATCTGGAACCAGTAGTCGAGACGGGCGTGTCCGTCGCCGGCACTGGCAATCGTGTACCGCCAGATCGACGAGACGTCGCCGTCGCGTCCGATCACGCTCCACTCGAAGAGCCGCTCCGGTTCGAACCCGGTCACGATGCACGTCGTCGACCATGCGCCGATCGCGTCATGCGCGCTGTGCCCGACGAAGCGGGCGTCGAGCGCCGGGCCCGTCGCCCCGTCGATCCACTCGGCGCCGCTCACCTCCGTCGAGAACCGCGAGGACAACCCGATGTCCGACACCAGGCCCCACACCACGGCAGGTGGCGCGTCGACATCGACGGACACCGCCACCGTCGGGCACTCGGCGTACTTCATCGAACCCCCCAGGATCCCAACAAGATACAAGGTCTGAACGTTGAACGTAGCACGCGCGTCACATCCAGGAGCACTCGACGAGCTCGCCGGCGAGAACCGTCGGACCGTCCGGGATGTGGGCGTAGGCGTTCGCGGCCGCCGTGGCCGCCAGGTGGTGGCGAGTGGAGGTGCCGACGGGACGCACGGACATCCGTCCGGCGATGATGTCGGCGACCACCGGGACCACGTGCAGACGTCCGTCCGGGACGCGGGCCAGATCGCACGCGGCCGCCGCACAGAACGCCCGACGTGTCGCGCTCGACCGGTCGCCGGCGAGGCGGTCGAGCACCGGGCGAGCGAACAGGTGGTAGCTGACGAACGCGCTCGCCGGGTTTCCCGGCAACCCGAGCACCGGCACCCCGCCGATCGTGGCGAACATCAGCGGCTTGGCGGGCCGTACGGCGACCCGCATCCAGCGGGCCACACCGGCCGACCGTTCGGCGAGCTCGGCGAGCACGTGCTTGACGTGGTCGTGATCGCCGACACTGACACCACCGGTCAGGATCACGACGTCGCAGTCGTCGACGGCACGTTCGAGCTGGCGTGCCAGCTCCGTCGCGTCGTCGCCGACCACACCCAGGTCGACAGGCGTCGCACCGTCCTTGCGGACGAGGGCGATCAGCCCCGGGCGATTGGCGTCGCGGATGCTCGACGGGTCCTCGGCTGTACCGGCGACCTCGTCGCCCGTCGACATGACGCCGACGCGCGGGCGGCCGATCACCTCGGGGAGGTCGTGTCCGATCGAGGCCAACACGGCGACGTGCGCGGCGTTCAGCCGGGTGCCGGCCGCCATCACGACGTCGCCGACGTCGTGGTCGGAGCCGCGGGCACGGATGTTCGCACCCGAGCGGACGTCGCCGGCCGCAACGACGAGGCCGTCGTCCTCGGTCACGAGCTCCAACGGCACGACCGCAGCGGCGCTCGAGGGCACAGGCGCGCCGGTCATGATGCGAATCGCCTCACCGGGCCGGAGCTCACCCTCGAACGGGCTGCCGGCGAGGGCGCGCCCGACCACCCGCCACGTCGACGACGGGCCCGGCAGCGGATGGGTCGCGTAGCCATCCATCGCCGAGGTGTCGAAGGGCGGGAGCGGTTCGGCGGCGACGACGTCGCCGGCGACGACGAGGCCGGTGCACTCCTCCAAGCCGATCTCGCGAGTCGCGCCCTGTTCGACCTGCTCGAGGATCCAACACCGCGCCGAGTCGGCCTCGACAGCGACGGCATCGGCCCACGGCGCACTCGCCGCGTGTGCCGTCATCGCCGCGACGCGCTCACGACGCGATCGCCGGGTATAGCAGCGTGAGCTCGCCGGACAGCGCGGCCTTCACGCGGCGGCTGGCGTCGTCGGCGAGCACCTCGGAGTCGCCGCGTTGGACGGCGTCGAGCACGTGGCGGGCGATGTCGTCGGGGGACGACTTGGGGACATTCAGTCGAGCGGTCATGTCGGTGTCCATGAAGCCGACGTGGACGGCGACGACCTGGGTGTGCTGAGCCGCCAGCTCGAGGCGCAGCGAGTTGGTCAGCGACCACGAAGCGGCTTTGGCCGCGCAGTACAAGGCGCTCGGTGGGGCCGCCAGCCACGACAGCACCGACAGCACGTTGACCATCGCACCGCCGCCGTTGGCGGCCAGCACGGGAGCGAACGCCCGGCTCATCGCCAGCGGCCCGAACACGTTCGTGTCGAGCTCTCGCTGCAGCTGCACCATCGCGTCGTCGGCCAGCACCCCGGTGCCGGTGCCGATCCCGGCGTTGTTGATCAGCAGTGTGACGTCGCCGCATTGCGCCACGGCCGCCTCCACGTCGGCCGGCGACGTGATGTCCAGCTGGACGGCCTCGACCCCTGGTGTCGTCACCGTCGACACGTCGCGTGCCCCTGCGTACACCTTGGTCGCGCCTCGCTCGACGAGCGCCGCGCACAGCGACGCTCCGAACCCGCGATTCCCGCCGGTGACCAGCGCGACCGATCCTGCAACGTCCACGGCGAACCTCGCTCTCCGTTTCGTGATGGAACGCACATTAGGCCTGACGTCCCCGACTGACAACCCTGGCTTGCGTCACATCGGAGAGAACCCATACACTCGGTTGCATGATGGAATCTAGTGACGGGTCTGGCGGACGCCATCCGCACGGCGACGTCCGCACCGCGGTGGTCGACGAGCACATCCTCGTGCTGACCGTCGACCGGGTCGAGAAGAAGAACGCGTTCACCCCGAAGATCACGCACGAGCTGGAAGACGCGCTCACCCGTCTCGACGACGATCCGGACCTGTTCGTCGGTGTGCTCACGTTCGCCGGGGACCACACGACCGCCGGGTTGGAGATGCCGCTTTTCTTCACCGAGGAGGCCCGCGCCGCGGCGGCCGACCGGCGCGCCGCCCAGACGGCCGCACCGGTCGACCCGTTCAGCCTCGGTCGCCGGTTGACGAAGCCGCGGATCACGGCGGTGCAGGGGATCACGTTCACGATCGGCATCGAGATCGCCCTCGGCGGCGACATCGTCATCGCCGCCGACGATCTGCGGATGTGCCAGCTCGAGCCCAAGCGCGGCCTGGCCCCGCTGGGTGGGGCGACGGTGCGCTACGTGCAGCGTGCCGGATGGGGCAACGCCATGTACCACCTGCTGCGGGCCGACGAGTTCGGCGCCGACGAGGCGTACCGGATCGGACTGGTCCAGGAGGTCGTCGAGCCCGGCACCCAGCGCGAGCGCGCCGTCGAGCTGGCCCGTGAGCTGCTGCAGTGCTCGCCGACCGCGTTGCGCCACACCATCGCCAACGCCCGCATCGCGCTCGATGAGGACGAGCCGGCGGCGATCGCGGCGATCGCCGAGATGGAGCGCACCGTGCGCGAGACCGAGGACTTCCAGGAGGGCATCGCCTCGTTCATCGAGCGGCGCGCCGCCAAGTTCACCGGCCGATGAGCGCCATCTCCATCCTGCCGGCCTCGGCCGATCTGCTCGCGGTGATCGACCGCTGGCACGCCTTCATGCGCGGCGCCGATCCCGACGCGCTCGACGAGCTGTTGCACGACGACGTCGTGTTGTACTCGCCGGTCGTCTTCACCCCACCGCGCGGCAAGGCGATCGTCGCCACGTACCTCATCGCCGCGAAGGCGACGTTCGCGGCGATCGGCTTCGACGCTCCGTCGGGTCCGTCGTTCCGCTACGTCAAGCACCTTGCCTCCGGTGACACCGCGATGCTGGAGTTCGAGACCGAGATGGGCGGCAAGTACGTCAACGGCGTCGACATCATCCGCATCGACGACAGCGGCCGGATCGTCGAGTTCCGCGTGATGGTCCGCCCGCTGCAGGCCGTCAACACCGTGCACCAGCTGATGGGCGCCGAACTCGCGGCGATGGCGACGCGGTCATGAGCGCGCTGCGTCTCGACGTGTACACCGGGCCACAACGCGAGCTGGACAACGGCGGGTCGTTCTCGCCGACGTCCTCGACGTTGATCGCCGGGCCGACCGAGTCGGTCCTCGTCGACACCCAGTTCATGGCCGACGACGTCGACGCGGTGATCGGACGGGTGCTCGCCACCGGCACGACGCTGACCGCGATCTACGTCACCCACGCCCACGCCGACCACTACTTCGGGCTCGAACGCCTCCTCGAACGGTTCCCCGAGGCCCGCCCACTGGCCGCACCGGTCGTCTCCGCCGAGATCGCCGCCGGCAACGACGCGGCGCGCGCTCGCTGGGCGGAGATGTTCAGCGGTACGGCGCTGGACAACACGGTGATCCCTGAACCGCTCGACGGTGACACGATCACCGTGGATGGCGAGGTGCTGCGTGCGATCGTCGTCGGGCAGGCCGACATCCCGAACAACACGGTGCTGCACGTTCCGTCGATCGCTGCTGTCGTCGCCGGCGACGTGATCTACAACGGGATCAACCCGTTCCTCGCCGAATCGGATGCCGACGGCTGGCACGCCTGGCTGGCCAGCGTCGCCAAGGTCGCCGAGCTCGCACCGCGCATCGTGGTGGCCGGGCACAAGCGACCGGAGCTGCCCGACGACGATCTCGCCGCGTCCGTCGGGTTCACCCGTGACTACATCGGCGACTTCATCACCGAGGTCGACGCGGCATCCGGATCGCGTGACCTCGTCGAGCGGATGCAGCGCCGCTACCCGGACCTCGGGAACCCGAGCGCGTTGATCCTGTCGGCGGTGACCGCGCTCAAGCGCCGCCGGAGCTGACGGCTCGCACGACGTCGCCGAGCAGCTCGAAGCTGCGCATCATCGCCGCGTGGTCGCCGGTGACGTGACGGACCATGACGTGCTCGAAGCCCATCGACTCGTACGAGCGCAGCCGGGACGCCACCGTGTCGGGCGTGCCGACCAGCAGGCGGGACAGGTCCACCCCGCGATAGCCCTGCTCGAGGACTCGGTTCGACGTGCGCTCTCGCTTCCGAGTCGGTCTCGGCGACGTGGACGTCGCGGCGCAGCACCGGACGAAACGGTCGGCCGTGTTCCTGGGTGGTGCGTCGGTAGAGCTCGAGCTGCTCGACGAGCAGGTCATCGGCGGCGTTCTGTGCGGTCAGCCACCCGTCTCCGAGCCGTCCGGCTCGCTCGACGGTGATGTCGTTGGTGCCGGCGATCCAGATCTCCACGTTGCGTCGAGGCAACGGCGAGATGACGCCCTCGACGACCTCGAACGATCGGCCGGCGGCAGTGACGACGTCCCCGGCGAGCAGGGCTCGCACCACCGGGATCATCTCCTCCGAACGTGGGCCGCGCGATCCGATGCGGTAGCCGAAGCGGTCGAAGGCGTGCGCCGAGCCGCCGGAGGCGAACGTGATGACGAGCGGAGCGTCGACGAACGCGCTCAACGTACCGACCTGCTCGGCCAGCAACAGCGGATGGTAGAAGGGCGCCAGCAGCACCATGCCGAGCATCATCGGGCCGGTGTCCGCGCTCAGCCTGGCGATGGTCGGCACCGGCTGGAACATGTTGGCGTACTGCGGCGGGATCGCATGGTTGTCGCCGACCAGCAGGCCCCACAGGTTCGCCGTTTGCGCCGCCCGGGCGATCTCGACCAGGTTGTGCGCTTGGCGGCCGACGTCGTCGTCACCCATCGGCCGGTCCGTGAACGCACCCGGGGGCAGCGCTGCGGTGATCGCCTGGTACATCGCCAGGGTCTGCGGACCCGCCGGGAACAGGAACCGCAACGAGGTGCCGATCTTCATGGCTCGCTCGTCTCGAGGCTGAACAGGCGGGCGAACCGTGTCGACGCCGGCTCGGGTGGGAGACACAGCGCACCTCCCTGTCGGGCGGTGACCAGATCGGCCACGGTCGTCGTCACGTCGATGTCGGGTGCAGTCGGCCCGGCCGTCTGAAGTTCGAGATCGGCGCCGGTGGTGACGATGTCCGCGCATTGGCCGTCGACGTGCAGGCGTCGTGGTGCAGGTCTCGTGGTCGGTCACTGAGCAGGTTGGGCGCGATGCCCGGCAGCGCCGTGCGGATGTCGGTGAACCGTCGTGGCCCGATGCGCAGCTCGCGCAGGATCAGTAGCGCCCACCGGTCGCCGAGCGTGTCCAACGCCAGTGCGATCGGGCAGGCCTGCGCGTAGGTCCGCTTCGACATCTCAACCCGTCGCGTGCTCGGCCGACTCGGGACGTGGGGAGTGCGGGTACGAGTCCTTGAAGACACCCTGGTGGAGCAGCACGCTGGCCACCTGCGGTCCGCCGTCGGGGACGCTGATCGTGGTGCGGGTCCAGAACGACTCCGTGCGCCGGCTCTCGCTCATCGCGACCACGGTGTGGGCGATGTCGTAGGGCTCGTCCGCGTACGGCGGGCCTTCGTGGAGGCGGACTTCGAGGTCCAGGAACAGACCGACGGACGGCTGGCGGACCGGGAACGAGAACGCGTCCTTGTGGGCGAGCACGCTGATCATCTCGAACGGCAGGATCGGTCGCCCCCACCGGTTGTCGCTGCCCGAGTACCACGGGCTCGGTTCGGTGATCGCGGCCAGCTTGTCCCGCAGGCTGAACGGGTAGTGCGGGCCGTTCGGTTCGTCGAGCGTGACGATCGACCTGATGGGCTCCGGGGACGTCATGCCGACGGCCAGTTGGTCGATGATCCGCAGCGGGCCCGGTGTTCGCTGGGCCGCGAGGCGGCTCTCGAGCGCGGTGGGTCGGTCGCTGTCACCGATCGAGGCCGTGCCGGTGAGCACCGGGGTGCCGTCGGTCTTGTGGGCCTCGATCGTGGCGTCGCCCGGTGCGCTGACGGCCATCGATGCCTGCACCTCGTCGCCGTCGACCACCATGGTCTGGAAGTGGCTGCTGATGCGGCCGCGCTCGAACCACACCGGGCCCCAGACGCTGAACGCGAGCGGGTCGAACTGGCTGAAGTGCGTAGGCCCTTCGATCGGTGCGCCCGTCAGGTCCAGGACGGCGGCGGTCGCGTCGTCGTGGATGCTGGTGTGGCCGTAGATCGACTGGTCGGCGAGCAGCTGTCGCGGTCGCCGGTACGGCCCGGTGATCGTCAGTGGGGTGTCGAACGCGGTCACCGGAAGACCACCGGGATGCTCCGCGGGCCGCGGACCTGACCGCCGGCCCAGGTGACGGGGTGGTCGGGGTCGAGACGGAACGTGGGGATGCGGGCGAGCCATTCCTCGAGGCCGACGCGCAGCATCATGCGCGCCAGGTTGGACCCGGCGCAGCGGTGGATGCCGGCGCCGAACGCGACGTGCCGGTTGAGCTGACGGTCGAGGATCACCTGGTCGGCGTCGGTGAACATGGCGGGGTCGCGGTTGGCGGCGGCGAAGTTGAGCAGGACCCGGTCGCCCGCTCGCACGGGGCAGCCGTGGAGCTCGACGTCTTCGACGGCGATGCGCGCCATCATCACGGGTGAGTAGGCCCGCAGCATCTCCTCGATCGCGTTCGGCAGCAGGTCGGGCTCGGCGAGGAGGCGGCAGGTGTCGTCGGGATGGGTGGCGAAGTGCAGGAGCATCGATCCCGAGGCCGACCACGTGGTGTCGAGGCCGGCGATCAGGACCAGGGCGATTATGCCGAGGATGACATCGTCGGGAATCGGCTGGCCGTCGAACTCGGCACGCAGCTCACTGATCAGGTCGGTGCCGTCGCCGCCGCGCCGCTCGTTGATCAGCTCGATGAAGGACGTGACGCTCTCGAGCTGCGCCTGGTTTCGCCGCTCGGTGTCGTCGGCGAACTCCAGGACGCTGCGCACCCATTCGACGAACGCGTCGGACATCTCTTCGGGGATGCCGAGGATTCGCCCGGTGACCCGCACGGGGCTCTGCCTGGCGTAGTCGGCGGCGGCGTCGGCGCGTCCGGTGTTCGCGAAGCCGTCGAGCAGCCGGCGGCACAGGTCGCGCGCGTGTGGCTCGTACTGGGCGACACGCTCGTGCGAGAACCACGGCAGCACGAGCCGCCGTGACCACGTGTGGACGGGTGGGTCGGCCTGGATCGGTGGGAGCCAGGCAGGCAGCAGGTCGCCCTCGGTGCTGTCAGGGGCGGGGATGACGCTGATGTCGCGCGAGCTGAACACCTCCGGATCACGAGCGACGCGGGTGACGTACTCGTACGTCGTCGTCATCCACGCGCCGCCGTGGCGATCGGTGTGGGCGACCGGGCACGTCGTGCGCATCTCGTCCCACACCGGGTACGGATCGGCGACGTAGTCCGGGGCCATGACGTCGAAGCCGTGTTCCCATGCGGCGAGTTGTTCCATGAGCATGTCCCCCTGTGAGGATCTTCGTGTTGTGGTGGTGGAGGCCGGCTGGTGCGCTCAGCGCATGGTGACGACGACCTTGCCCCGCGAGCGCCCCGACTCGACCGCAGCGAGGGCGTCGCCGGTGGCCGCGAACGGGAACGTCCGGTCGATCACCGGACGGATCGCGCCGTCGTCGACCAAGGCGGCGATCTCGGTGAGCTGGGCTCCGTCGGCGCGGACGTACATGAAGCGGTAGTCGACGTGGTGTCGGCGTGCTCGCAACAGGGCGGGTGCACCGATCGCGTAGAACACCGGGCGGACGAACCACGGCACGCCGATGCGGTCGGCGAAGGACGGGTCGGGCGGTCCGGACAACGAGACGAGCCGGCCGCCGGGTCGTAACAGGCGGAAGGCAGCGCTCAGGGCCTTGCCGTCCTGGTTGTGCAGCGCCACGTCGTAGCCGTCGAGGACGGCGGTGACGTCGTCGTGGTGGTAGTCGACGACCACGTCGGCGCCGAGGTGCTCGACGAGCTCTCGGTTGGCGGCGCTCGCCGTCGTGGCCACGTAGGCCCCGAGATGCTTGGCGAGCTGAATGGCGATCGTCCCGACGCCGCCTGACCCGGCCTCGACGAACACGCGCTCACCGGGCTGGACGTCGGCGATCTCGACGAGTGCTTGCCAGGCAGTCAACCCCACGAGTGGGATCGCCGCCGCTTCGGCCATCGACGACGTGGCCGGCTTGAGGGCGATCTCGGACTCGTCGAGCGCGACGAGCTCCGCGAAGCTGCCGGCGGCGCGTTCGGTGCGGGCGAACACCTCGTCACCGACCTTGAACCGGGACACGTCGGTACCGACGGCCGTCACGACCCCGGCGACGTCGTTGCCGAGGATCAGCGGCATGCGGTGGCGGAGGAACAGCCTGAACTCGCCACTGCGAATCCGCACATCGAGCGGGTTGACCCCGGCGGCCCGGACCTCGACGAGCGCCTGCTGGGGACCGGGTCGCGGGTCCGGGACGTCGGCGAGGTGGCCGCCGTCGGCCGGCTTGTAGCGGTCGATGACGAACGCCTTCACGCGCCGCTCAGACAGGCTCGAGCCGGGCCGGCACGGACTTGTGCCACGGCGTGCCAGCCCAGGGGTCGCGATCCTCGGCGACGGTCAGCTCGTTCGGCGCAAGGCCGGTGAGCACACGCCTGCCGTCTTCGAGATGATCGAGACCGAGGCCGTTGGGCACTGCGATGTGGCCGGGTTGCATGGTGTCGTCGAGGGTGACGGTGACGATCGTGTGCGAACGCTTGGTGGTCAGCTTCGCCGCGTCACCGTCGACGAGGCCGATCCGTTCGGCGTCGAGCGGGGAGAGGCGCAGCGCCCCGTCCGGATCCTTCTTGCGCCACGCCGGGTCGCGGAAGTTGGTGTTGGCGGTGAACGCGCGGCGCTCGCCGGCCGACAGCATCAGCGGCCACTCGGCCTCACCGCCGGGTGGCACCTCGTCGGCGAGGCCGGCCAGCTCGTCGAGCAGCTCGGGGATGCCGACGTGAACGAGGCCGTCGCTCGTCTTCAGCCGCCGCCATGTCATCTCCCAGGTGTCGTCCGTGGTGACGACGCCGGACGGACTGTCGACGATGGCGTCGAACAGCCGGTCGCCGGCCTCGGGACCGTCGCCGTGGCCGGCGCGGGCCACCCCCTCGGGGTTGATCTGGGCGCAGCGCACCGCCATCGGCCACAGCGCGGCGGCCGCGGCTGCGTCGTTCGGGAGTGTCGGGCCGAGCGTGCGGTACAGCAGGATCGGCGCGATCGCCGCGGCGCGAGGATCCGACGTCGTGACTTCGGCGAAGCGGGCGGCGAACTCGGCCCGACCGGCCTCGGCCGCCTGTCGCAGGTCATCGACGACGCCCTCGTCGAGCATCCCGAGCGCAGCGACCAACCGGGCATGGATCTCGGGCTCCGCCAGCGGTCCCTCCGGTGGCTCCACTACCGGGCGGCGCAGGTGGAAGTAGTTCCGCGGGTACTCGAAGTTGAAGAACGTCGCCTCGAACTTCTCGAACTGCGTCGTCGCCGGCAGTACGTAGTCGCACTCCCGGGCCGTCTCCGTCATGAACACGTCGATGCACACGCTGACGTCGAGGGCCCGCATCGCCTCGCGCATCTGCGCGCTGTCGACCACCGAGTGCACCGGGTTGCCCGACTCGACGAACATCGCTCGATAGCGCTTGGGGTGATCGGCGAGGATCTCCTCGGCGAGGATGTTGCACGGGATCAGTCCACCGATCACCCGCCAGCCGAGCACGGGCGACACCGGGAAGTTGGTGCGGTGGAGCTCGGCCCGCGCCATACGCAGGATCCCACCGAGCCCGGTCATGGCGTACTGGCCGCCGGGAATCGCGACGTTCCCCGTGAGCAACCAGACCAGCTTCTCGAGGTAGCTGACCAGCGTCGAGTGGCGGTTCATCTGCACGCCGAGGTCCTCGAACGCGGCGACGCTCGACGCCGCCGCGATCCGTCGGGTTGCCGCCCGCACCAGTGCCTCGTCGACGCCAGCGATCTCGCAGAACTGCGAGATCGGCACCGCACCGAGCGCCGTCAGCGTGTCCTCGAAGTCGACGGCGTGGTCGTCCAGCCACGCCCGGTCGACGAGTCCCTCGTCGACGAGCACCGCCGCCATCGCCGCGACCAGCCAGGCGTCTCGCCCGGGTCGGACGCGCAGGTGGTAGTCGGCTAGCGCAGCGGTCTCCGACACACGGGGATCGATCACGATCATCGCCCGGTCGGGGTCGGCGGCGATCGCCTTCAGCGTCGTGCGGGCATGCGGGATGCCGTGGGAGATCCACGGGTTCTTGCCGATGAAGAAGGCCACCTCGCAGTGCTCGAAGTCGCCGCGCAGCGGGACGCCGAACATCTTGCCCATCACGAGCATCTCGCCGGTCTTCTCCTGCGAGATCGCACTGGCCTTGAAGCGCGAGCCGAGCGCAGCGAGCGTCGCCGAGCCGTAGACGCCGCCGAGGTGGTTGCCCTGCCCACCGCCGCCGTAGGAGACGATGGCCTCGCCGCCGTACGTGTCGCGCACCGCGGCCAACTTGTCGGCGACCTCACGGATCGCTGTGTCCCAGTCGATCTCCTCGTACGACCCGTCAGGACGACGCCGCAGCGGGTTCAGCAGCCGCTCACCACGACCGTTCTGGTAGTAGTCCAGCCGCAACGCCTTCTCGCACGTGTAGCCCTTCGACGCCGGATGGGCCTTGTCACCCCGGACACGGGCGAACGTCCCGTCACCACCGAGACGGATCTCGACCCCGCAGTTGCACTCGCACAAGATGCACGCAGACGGCCGCCACCCAACCTCGGATGTCGTTGCGGCCTCGGTCATCGGTCGTCCTCCCATACATCGGCACACACCCCGGCCCCCGACCGCATCGGCGCCGCGATCGGATTTCATGATGCAACGAACGCTAGTCCGGATCCGTACCATGATGCAACCAAATCCTCTAGGATGGGCAGGGTGAAGCGCAAGGACACCTCGGGCTGGCCCTGCACCATCGCCCGCAGCGCAGCGGTGCTGGGTGACCACTGGAACATCCTCATCATCCGTGAGGCGTGCCTCGGCACGCGGCGCTTCGACGACTTCCAGGCCGCCCTCGACATCGGCCGCAACATCCTCACCCGCCGGCTCAACACCCTCGTCGACGAAGGCCTGCTACGACGCGTCGAGTACCAGAACAACCCCCCGCGCAGTGAGTACCGCCTGACCGACAAGGGACGCGATGCCTACTCGGTGCTCGCCGCCATGGCGGCGTGGGGCGATCGCTGGCTCGTCGGACCCGAGGGCAGCCCGCTCGTGCTGCACCACACGGCATGCGACCACGACATGCACGCCGTCGTCGTCTGCAGCGAGTGCGCCGAGGAGATCGACGTCCGCGAGGTGCGGGCGTTGCCGGGCCCCGGGTCACCCGCCGTCACCACGCCGCGCTGACCACCCATCTCGACTGCAATCGCCTCGACGACCGTAGCGGCGTGATCGTTCTCGTCGCGGGTCGGCTCGGCGCGACCGACGACCCGCCGATCTACCTCGTTTCCGGCCGTCAGCGAGCGCTGCTCAGACCGCGCTGCTGGGTGCATGCATCCAACGGAACGACCATCCTTCGCTGCCGGATCGACCCGAACACGGCTGCTGTGGTCAGTTCCTGCAATCACGTCACGCTGCACCGCTGGGTGCAACGGTTCACTCCCTTGCTCGTCGACGCCGCCCGACCGTGTCGCCATGCTGGCGGGCGGCGCTGGTTCGTTGACGAGACCTACGTCAAAGTCGCCGGCGTGTGGCGGTACATGTACCGGGCGGTCGACGGATACGGCCAGGTCATCGACGTGTACGTATCGGTTCGGCGTGACATTGCCGCGGCGCGCACGTTCTTCACGACGGCGATCGCCGCGCACGGCGAACCAGAAGAAGTCGTCACCGACCGCGCGGCGCCGCTCGCGAACGTGATTGAAGAGTTGCTGCCCCAGGCGTTGCACAACACGATCAAGTAGGCGAACAATCGGGTCGAGTGCGATCACGGCCGGTTGAAGGCGCGACTGCGCCCGATGCGCGGCTTGAAGACCGACCGCACCGCGACCGTGATCATCACGGGTCATGCGTTCATCCAGAACCTGCGCCGCGGCCACTACGAACTCGGTGTCGACGCCATCGCCGACCGTCTTCGCTATGCTGCCGCGTTCGACGAACTCGCCACCGCGATCTGACCGCACCAGGCACGGACGTGGTCTCACGCGAGCCCTGAACGAACAACGCAACAGCGCCTGGCAGCGGCTGAGTGTGGTCGTCGCAGCGATCCATCCCACCATTGCGCGGTCCTGTCGTCCGAAATCCAGACAGCGGACGACAGCCGCTGATTGGTCTCGTGTCGCCGGGAGAGGGGAGCGATCAGGGCGAATCGGATTCCCTCAGGTAGAACCTTCTGCGTTTTCGAGCTTGGCCCATATCCGGGTGATGGCAGCGATGTCATCGTCGTTGAGGGGATCGACGAAATATTTCTTGACCGAATCTTCGAAGGTTCGTCTGACCGTCTCGGCGAAGTGCCGTCCGCTCTTGGTGAAGCTGATGAGCGACACCCGACCGTCGCCTTGGTCGGCTCCACGTTGGAGGTGCCCGGCATCGATCAGTTCCTGAACCAACCGTGATGCTCTGGTCGGGCTGACGCTGACAAGTTTGCCAGACAGACCTCGAACCGACTGAGGCTCGGTCTCCATGAGCCAGCACAGGATCTCGACGGTGCTGAACGAGATCTTGTGCTGGTCCATGAGCACGGCGTCGATCCGCCCGGTAACCGTGGCGTGCGTGAACAGCAGCGCAAACCAGCCGTTGACCTGGTCCGGGGAAATGATTCGCGGTTGCGATACGGGTGCCTTCACGCTCGGCAGCATACCTGAAAATTGGATGCGCTCCCAGTTGCATGCGCGCGCACGCATCTGGTACGGTAGGCATGCAGTCACGAACGGGAGACGACCCCGTTTGCGAAGCGCTGCTCACAACCGGCGTTAACCCGCCGGCAGAAAGGTAAAGGACACCATGCCCAAACTTGATGGCAAGGTTGCCGTGATCACTGGAGCGACGTCTGGGATGGCGTTGGCAACGGCCAAGTTGTTCGTCGCCGAAGGCGCCTACGTGTTCATCACCGGACGAGACAGGAACAGACTGGACGAGGCGGTCGCCGCCATCGGCCACAACGTGACGGGCGTACAGGCGGACTCGGCAAATCTGAACGACCTGGCTCGCTTGGCCGAGACCGTGCGGGAGCATCACGGACGAGTCGACGTCCTATTTGTGAGCGCCGGCCTCGGGTCGGTGTCCGACCCGTTGGGAAGCATCACCCCGGATACGTTCGATGCGATGGTGGGCGTGAACTTCCGCGGCACTGTGTTCACCGTTCAGTACCTGCTGCCGTTGATGAGCGACGGTGCCTCGATCATCCTGAACGGCACGACCAGCGCGACCAAGGGCATCCCCGGTGCCGGTGTCTACTCGGCGAGCAAGGCCGCCGTTCGTTCACTCGCGCGCACCTGGGCCGCGGAGCTGAAGGTCCGCGGTATCCGGGTAAATGTCGTCAGTCCCGGTTCGATCGACACCGCGCTTTTCAGCACCGTATCCCCCGAATTTCGGGAGCAGATCACCGCCGCCATCCCGCTCGGACGGCTGGGAACCAGCGAGGAAATCGGGACTGCTGCGCTGTTCCTGGCCTCCTCCGACTCCAGCTTCATCACCGGCGCAAACCTTGTCGTCGACGGCGGGTTCAGCCAGATCTAACGGCGAGCGACGACCAGAGGAGTGCCTCATGTCGGCGCTCTGTCCTGACCGCACGAGGAGCAGAGAAAATGAGCAGTAACGAGCCCTCCAGGGCCCCCGGCGTCTCAGTCGTCGCGAAAGCCGACGCAGCGCAATCGACAGTTCCACACAATCATCGTCAGCGCCCTGATCTGACAAGACGCTGTGCGCGACGACGTCGCGTCGCGGCTGACCCCCGCACGAACGACTGAAGGAGACATCGATGCCTGATTACGGTCATCCCCTGCGTTTCGCAACATTCATCGGACCAACCAACTCCCCGCCCAGCCGTCCGGTCGAGTTGGCGCAGCTCAGTGAACGGCTCGGCTTTGACTTCGTCACCTTCCAGGACCATCCCTACCAGTCGAGCTTTCTCGATACTTGGACTCTGCTGAGCTGGGTGGCCGCGCGGACCGAACGCATCGGCGTGTCCGGCAACATGCTGAACCTGCCGCTGCGTCAGCCACCCGCCGTACTCGCCCGCGCGGCGGCCAGCCTCGACCTGCTCTCCGGTGGACGGACCAGCCTCGGACTCGGAGCCGGCTTCTACTGGGATGCCGTGCAGGCGATCGGCGGACGGCGGCTGACCCCGCTACAGGGCGTTGCGGCACTTGACGAGGCAATCGACATCATCCGCGGGGTCTGGGATGCCGACGAGCCCGGCGGCGTGGATGTTGACGGCGAGTTCTATTCGGTCCACGGCGCCGAGCGCGGACCCGCACCCGCCCACGAGATCCCGATCTGGATCGGAGCCCACAAGCCGAAGATGCAGGACCTGGTCGGGCGCAAGGCCAATGGCTGGCTGCCGTCACTGCCGATGATGGAGCCGGGCGGCCTGTCGAAGGGAAACGCGATCATCGACGACGCCGCCCGGGCCGCCGGCCGCGACCCCCGCGAGATCACCCGTCTACTCAACATCTTCGCGGGCCAGCAGACTCAGGAGGCACTGGCCCAGATGGCCGTCGAGGACGGTGTCAGCATCTTCATCCTGGCCAGCGACGACCCGGACGTAATCGAGCGCTTCGCCGCTGAAACCATCCCCGCCGTACGCGAACACGTCGTCCGCGAACGCTCTTAGCACTCCGCCCCGCTGCTGCGCGGCCAATGCTCTCTACGCAGCCCACCACACCGGCAAGAACCTGGTACCCAGCAGTTATCCATAGACAGCAAAGGAAATCGTCATGACCACCATCAGCATCATCGGCTCGGGCAACATGGCCACCGCCATCGGCACCCGGGCAACCAAGCACGGCCACACCCTCGAGCTCATGAGCCGCAACACCGCCAAAGCTCAGGTGCTTGCCGACCAGATCGGCAACGGGGCGACCGTCGGCACGTTCGGCGCAAAACCGGCAGGTGACATCGTCATTCTGGCCGTCCTGTACGCCGGCGCCGTCGAAGCGGTCGCGCACTACGGCGAAGCGCTGGCCGGCAAGATCCTCATCGACATCACCAACCCGTTCAACACCGACGCCACCGGACTCGTGACCACCGCGGGCAACTCGATGTCCGAGCAGATCGCCGCCGCTGCCCCCGAGAGCGCACACGTCGTGAAGGCATTCAACACAATCTTGAGCAACGTCCTTGCCGAGGACAAGCCCGTGGACGTGTTCTTCGCCGGCGACAGCGCCGAGGCGAAAACAGCCTTCGCGGCGTTTCTGCAGAGCATGGACATGCGGCCCCTCGACGCAGGACCGCTCGAGATGGCCCACGCCCTCGAATGGGCCGGCATCCTCCTCGTCGGCGTGGCCCGCAACGGCGCCGGCTTCGACATCGCCTTGGGCGCCAAGGTCCTCTGAAGACTCTCTCCAGGAGTGAACATAGCCACGGTCGTATTCGTCAACCGGCGGACGGTAAGCGCGACGCTCTGATCGGCCTCCAACGCGAGTTCGCCGACTCGATCAACCGCGGCCGATCCGATCCGCGTTGCCAAGGTGAGTGTGGGTCGCAGAAGTAGATTGGGATCCCGGTGTCGATCGTGAACCGCGCGTGGTTGGCCGTCTCGGCACCCTGGTCCCAGGTGATCGACTGCTGCAGCTCTTCAGGCAGCGTGGCGATGGCCTTACGCATGGCGGCGTCGACACTGTCCGCCGAGCGGCCGTGCTCGAGGTGCAGCAGCAGGACGAGTCGGGTGCTGCGCTCGACGAGGGTGCCGACGGCGCTGCGTCCGCCCTCGCCCAAGATGATGTCGCCCTCCCAATGGCCTGGCACGGCACGGTCGTCGGCCTCGGCGGGTCGTTCGGAGATGTTCACCATCCCGGGGAGCCGGCCCCGCCCGTCACGTTTGCCGCGAGTGCGGCGTGTGGCCCGTCCGCTACGCAGGCATCGGGCCAGTTCGCGGCGAAGTTCACCACGGCCTTGGACGAACAGCGATTCATAGATGGTCTCGTGGCTCACCCGCATCTCCGAGTCATCGGGGTAGTCCAGTTTCAGTCGTTCGCTGATCTCCCGTGGTGACCACAGCTCCTGCAACCGCTGGCCGACCTCGTCGCACAACCGTCCAGCTCGAAGCTTGCATGGCTTTGGACGTCGCGCCTCGGAGCGAGCGCGCTGGTGAGCGTGCCAGGCCGAGTAGCCCGCCCGGCCGCCATTGGCCGCGACCTCACGAGAGACCGTCGAAGGGGCACGGCCGAGCCGCCGAGCGATGACCGTCAGCGACTCGCCGGCGCGTATTCCGACGAGGATCTCCTCGCGATCAGCGGTGCCCATGCAGTCCGATCGAGGCTCCCATAGGTCAGGCACACCGGTCGTGAACCGGCCGGCGCGGACCATCAGACCAACCATCGGCGCAGAGCAACCGACCTCGCGGGCGATGTCGACGAGCCGCCAGCCGCGGGCCCGGAGTCGGAATGCCAACTGCTTCTGGTCGTGCGTGAGGATCCCTGCCATGACGCTGCTCCTGTGATCGAAGGACTCGGATCGTCACAGGACCGGTGCGCCCACCGGTGGATTCCGCCGATCTTGAAGGCGGCGGCGCATTTCTTCGGGGCGGAGCTCGACCGCCAGTCACCGAAGTGATCTCGTTCATCGACGCGCATCGGGACAGGTTCGGGGTCGAGCCGTTCTGCAGGGTGCTCAGCGAGCACGGCTACAAGATCGCCCCGAACACCTATTGGGTGGCCCGCAAACGACCTGTGTCGAAGCGGGCCGGCGGGACGCCGAACTGGTGGTGGAGATCCGCCGGGTCTACGCCGAGAACCTGTTCGTCTACGGCGCCGACAAGATCTGGACCCAGCTCAACCGTGAGAACATCCGCGTGGTGCGCTGCACCGTCGAGCGGCTGATGCACCGAAGGCCTGTCCGGAGCTAGACGCGGCAAGGCGTTCAAGATCACCACCCGTGCCGATGACCGGCTGCAGCGACCGGCCGATCTCGTCGAGCGACAGTTCCGGGCGCCGGCACCGAACCGGTTGTGGGTCGCGGATCTGACCTACGTGAGGACCCACACCGGCTGGGTCCACGTGGCGTTCATCATCGACGTCTACAGCCGCACCGTCGTCGGCTGGAAGGCATCGCGGGCGCTGCGCTCCGATCTGGCGATCGACGCGTTGGAGATGGCCGTGTGGAACCGCCAACGAGCCGGCGTCCGCGACGATCGATTGAACCCGGTCAATACCTCAGCGTGCGCTACTCCGAACGGCTCGCCGACAACGACATCGTCGCGTCGGTCGGGTCGAAGGGTGACAGCTTCGATAACGCCATGGCCGACAGCTTCAACGGTCTCTACAAGTGGGAGCTGATCCATCGCCACGGCCCATGGCGCAGCCTCGATGACGTCGAGTTCGCCGCCATGACCTACATCGACTGGTTCAACCACCGCCGCCTC
Organism: uncultured Acidimicrobiales bacterium; assembly: GCA_963728985.1. Lineage (GTDB taxonomy): Bacteria > Actinomycetota > Acidimicrobiia > Acidimicrobiales > Ilumatobacteraceae > DASXAI01. The sequence continues at coordinate 780,333 of CAVSME010000001.1, forward strand.
CACGGCGACATCACTCGCGACGCGACCTACATGACCCCGGCTGAAGCCGAGGCCGACCACTACCGTCACACCACCACGGCCATCGAGGCCGTCACCCAATAGCCACCGCAGTCACGCGACCCGGGGTTCCTCTGTGTTCTGTCAAGCCGCGATCTCAGTGTTCGTGGCGGACGGGTCGATGCGGTGTTCGTCGGCGATCATGAGTCGCCAGAGGTGGTTGGACAGACGTCTCTTCAAGCAGCGCATCGCTTCGTTGCGGGACTTGCCCTCGGAGATCTTGGTGTCGTAGTAGCGGCGGCCGACGCTGTCGCGCATGCGGACCTGGGTCACTGCGATCAGGTGGATGGCCGAGTTCAGTTGCCGGTCACCGTTGCGTGACAGCCGATGCCGGGTCCGTCCGTTCACCGGAGGCGACCTCGATCGGGGCGACACCGGCGTAGGTCGCGAACGCGTCGGCGGTCGGGAACCGAGACGCTCGGCCGGTGCGGCCGATCAGCCGGACTGCGGTGATCGCACCGACACCGTCGACGCGACGCAGGCGGCTGCCATGGTCGTCGAGGGCTGTGCTCATCCGTTGCTCGATGTCAGCCAGCGACGCGTCCACCGCTCGGAGGTCGCGCACGAGGTCCTGGGCGAGTTCCTTGCGGACCTTCTCCGAGGGCGAAGCCGGGCGGACCGAGCGCAGCACCGCCGATGCCGACTTCGCTGTGATCGCCAACGCCGCACCACCAGGGACAAGGTCGCGCAGCACGGCGTGGAGCTGGTTGGCGACACGAACTCGTTGCGCCGCAAGGTTCGCACGGCGCTCCTCGAGCAGCGCGAAGACCGTCGTGTGATCCTCGCCCGCCACCGCGATGGCATCGCCGTGCAACGCCGCGACGCAGGCGGCCGCTGCAGCATCGATCACATCGGTCTTGCGGCGACTCCCACGCGAGAGCTCACGCACCCGCGCCGTTGCCGTGCTCGGCACGTCGAACACCACCTCGCCGCGAGCGACGAGCCATTGAGCGAGATGACGTCCCAGACCACGTGCGCCCTCGACAGCCCAGCGACGCTCCGGGAACTGCGTGGCCCAGCGCATCAGTTGGCGATAGCCCGCCAACGACGCCTCGACACGCACCGATGCCACCGACGTGTTCGCCGCAGGGTCGACCGCCGTGGCGGTGTGCGTGCTCTTGTGCGGGTCAACTCCGATGATCATGGGTGCGTGCTCCGTTCGGATCGGTGATGCGAAGAGCCGCAGACGGCATGCCGACTTCGAGACCCGACGAGCGGGACCAGTCCTCTGTTGAGCCAGACCGCGACAGATCGTCGGCCGGAAGGCAAACGCTGGGAGAGCCAACCCGAAGGCGGCAGGCGCTTCACGAGCCAACCCGACCGACGATCCACCGGACGCTACGAACCTCAACCCGTCGCGACCGGCACCTCACATACAAGTCGGCGCTTCAGTTGTCGCCAGCGGATGTCGGCAGTGGGCTCGCCGCCTCGACCCCAATCAGGAACATCCGGTGCAGACCGTGACGCCGCCCGACGCATCGCCGACTCCTGCTCGTGGCGCCGAGGCAGGATTGAGCTGTGGGCGCTAGACGTGGGCACGTCGACGAAGGTCGACGAGTGTAGGGACGATGTGGTCCTCGATGCTGAAATGCCCGGCTCCAGGGACGATGCGAAGGTCTGCGTTCGCGACGATCGACGCTGTGTGGCGGGCGTGAATCGGATCGGCGATGACATCTGCACTGCCGTGCAGCACGATCACTGGGCAGGCGATGTCGGCGACGCTGAACGTGGTCCAACCGCCGGCATCGGCGAGGCGATCGTCGGTGTAGCCCTCGACGCCGTGTGCGAACATGTCCGGCAGGGCGGCGATCCATTGCCGGCCCCACGGCTGCTGCAGCATGGCCTGATCCGACGGGGGCAACGCTGGCCCGGCGGCTGACTCGATGATCTTGGTGCCGTCGATTCCGTGAGATGCCTCGGCCGCCGCCATCGCCGTCTGTCGGTCGGTGGCATCCCAGACCGCGAGCGCGTGGGGCCGGCTCATGGTGTCGCGCGCGGGCAGATGTCGCATGTCGGTGATCGAGCAGCACGCCACCACACCGATCACTCGTTCGGGGGCCAGCGCCGCGAGGGCCAACGCGTACGAGCCGCCTGTCGAGAGCCCGATCGTGATGAAACGGTCGATGCCGAGCTGGCCCACGACCGCAAGTGCGTCGACCAGCCAGTCAGCGATGCCCCGTCCGGGTTGCGGGGTTGACAGGCCGTAGCCGGGGCGGTCGATACCGATCAGGCGGAAACCTTGGTCGGTGGCCCTCGCCGCGGAGTAGGCGGGACCGAGGCGACAACCTGGTCCGCCGTGGCACCACAGCACAGCGGTCTGGCCGGAGTCCCCGAAGTCGGCAAATCCAACAGTTCGCCCATCCGGCAGCTGGACCGTACCGTTGCTGATCATTGACAACAGGCTCCTTCAACGTCGAGGCGTGACACGCCGTGGCCAGAGGTCGTCTTCCTCCGCCTACATCTCACGGTCGATCCGTGCTGCGGAAGCAACGCACCCGTCTGGGCGATTGCCACGCTTGGCGAAGCCGAACCGAGTCGGGCCTGGTGGTTCACGATTGCAGGATGTCTCGTAGACGAAAGGCAATGAACGAGGTGACACCTAGCAACCATCCGAGGGGGGCGAGGAGAAACAGACCCAGCGTGTGAATGTCGCCAGCTGGCGGGCTGCCGACGTGCTGGGTCGGTGCGAGATCTCGGACTGCCATCGGCAGGCTCAGACCCGGTCCGAGAAAGGCGATAGAGACGATGGCGGCAACTACGCCCCACATCAGCGAGTAGAGACGGGGTCGGACGGCTAACAGCGCGCACGCCAGCCCGGCAACGATGAGGTACACAGGAACGTAAGCGAATCCGGAACCGACGAGACGGGTGATCAATCCGGCATCGCTGAGTGCGTCGCTGCGGCCAGCGCGAAGGTGGTCGTTCCCGCCAGCGACACGACGAGCGTGCCAGCGATAACGACGACGATCTGCGGGCCGAGCCATCGTGACCGCGACACTCCCTGGCCCATGATCGGTTCGATCCTGCCAGTCGCCACCTCGCGTCGAACCGCACTGAACGCCGTGACCAGGTAGCCGGTCACGACCAGCGCCAGGTATCGGAGCGACTGAGGAGGAGCCATCGGCCGCGTTGGCGGCCGATGTGTCGAGTGCGTCGGCCAGCGAGGAGTTGCCGACGATTGCGTCGACGACCTCACGGGCAAGCCCACCGAACATGCCCATGAAGGCGACAGCTGCGAACGTCCAGCCGAGAATGGTCGGTCGATGGGCGTACAACGCTGTCCCCACCGGGCATCGCAACAACGACCCGGCCCCCTCCGGGCCATCAACGCGGTACTGCAGCGTGCTGGCGCCGAGGTCGCGGCGGTTGGCGAGTACAACGGCGGCTACGACGCCGACGGCAACCGGAATCGACAGCACCCACCATCGAGTGCGGCCGAACGCGTCGACGTTCTCAGTCCAGCCAAGGGGTGACAACCTTGTGAACCAGAGGCTGCCGGCGTCACCGAGGCCGCGCACCAGATATGACATGAACAGGACCGCGAAGCCGATCGCGTAGACGTCGCGCGCGTGCCGCACGAGCTGCGCAGCGACTGCAGCGACTGCAGCGACGCCAGCGACGCCAGCGACGCCAGCGAACATGTACACCAGTGCTCCGAGTGACATCGCATACAACAGGTCTCGCCAGACTGGCAGGTCGCTGGCTGCCAGCTTCAGACAAATTCCGATCAACGCGGTTGCGGCCAGGATCGCTCCGCCCGTCACGACAGTCGCCCCGACGACGGGCGCTCTGCGGTCGAGCGGTCTGGCGAGTAAGAGGTCGAGTCGGCCCTCCTCCTCCTCGCCACGTGTTGCGCGTGTCATCAGAACCAGCCCGGCGACCGGGAACAGGAAGGAGGCGATGAACCCGAATTCGTCCTGGATGATCCCACCAAGCGTGTTGATGCCGTGGAACTTGCCGTTGATTGCGTAGAGAGCTCCGCCGGAGACCGAGTGTGCGTAGTCCTGGATCTCGGCCGACGTGTCGTAGAGCCGGGCATCGCCGAGCGCGGGCAACGCCAAGGCTCCGGCGAGCAGAAGCACCCACAGCACGACCTCCGACCGCCGGACCCGCCACTGGATCCTCGTGCAGGTGACTGAACTGGCGAGCAGCCTCTTGGTGCGTCACCGGCACGTCGGCCGCGCCTGCCTTGGTCGCGCGCACGATGTCCAGCCGCGTCTTCGGCGCCGTCGCTCCGATAGCTCTGCATGAACAACTCGTCGAGACCCGGCGGCGTCACCGTGAGCAGATGGATCTCAGCCTGATGCAGCTCGCCGATGGCGGCGTCCAGAATCCTTCGGATCGGTCGTGAAGCACATGTCGAAGTAGGGACCGGTCCGCTTCGTCTGAAGGTCGGGCATGCCTGAGGTGATCGCGCGCAGATCGGGTTGCTGGCGCGTGACTGCGCGAACAGCGACCCGCGTGTCGCGACGGAGGTCAGCAAGCGTGCCCGTCCTGACCCGGTGGCCGGAGCGGATGATCGTCACCCGGTCGGCCAGGGCTTCCACTTCACCGAGGATGTGGCTCGATAGAAGCACGGTGCAGCCCGATGCGCGGCGCTCCCTGACGACCTCCTGGAAGACCTGCTCCTTGAGGGGGTCGAGCCCCGCCGTGGGCTCATCGAGCACCAGTAGATCGACGTCGGCTGACAGCGCTGCGACAGAGCGACCTTCTGGCGATTTCCGTTTGAGTACTCGCGCGTCCGCTTGATCGGGTCAAGATCGAAGCGCTCGATGAGCTCACTGCGATGGGGGGCCGAGCCGGTCCCTTGCGCATCGGTCAAGATGTCGATGCACTGCCCGCCGGTGAGCGAAGGCCACAGGGGCACATCACCAGGCACGTACGCGAGACGGACGTGGATCCCGAGCGCATCGGTCCACGCATCGCGACCGACGAGCTCGGCGCGACCCGACGTCGCCCGCAGGAGTCCCAACAGGATGCGAATCGTGGTCGACTTTCCAGCACCGTTTGGGCCGAGGAAGCCGTGGACCTCGCCACGAGCAACCTCGAGGTCGAGGCCGTTCAGTGCGTGGAACGACCCGAACGTCTTGGTGAGCCCCTCGACGAGGATGACCGGGTCGGCGGCGGCCTTACTGTTCTGCTGCTGCGGGGTCACTGACTCGCCTCGTGCCCGGAAGCGGGCGCGCCGATGGTCGACGCGTCGACGGTGGAGGGGTTGATACTGAACGCACCGTGGGTGTAGACGTCGATCACCTCGGCCGCCCAACGGATGGCGCCGCCCTGCCCCAGAGGGTCGACGCCGACTGCGTCGGCGATGAGATCGCGGAACACGATCATCGCCAGATCGTTGACGAGCAGGAAGGCGGCGCGGACGTCAGGGTCGTTGGACGGCCGAGCCACGTGAGCGGCGGTGAGCGTGGTGAGGAAGGCCTTCGAGGTTTCGAGCCAGCGCGCGAATAGCCGGGCGGCCGTCGGATCGCCCTCGAGCAGCAGCCGTCGCAGGTAACGCGGTAACGGCGACCCAGGAGGAAAGCTGCGGACGATTGCCGCTGACAGTGCCTCGGTCTCCAGACCCGCAGATGCATGGGCTCGGCTTTCGCTGCGCTGGGCCTCGGCCAGCTGGTCGAGGACGGAATCGAACAATCTCGCCGCGTAGTCGTTGACGGCTGCGATGAGACCCTTCTTGTTCCCGAAATGATGGATGACCAGCGGTGCGGAGACGCCGGCCGCGTCCGCAATGGCCCGAACGGTGACCGCCTCTGCGCCGTTGTCGGCGATCAGCTCGAGCGCTGCGTTTCGAATCACGGCTTTCCGGTTCAGATCCGAGCCCGCTGAACACATGTACAGCATCCTAACCTCATGTTCAGCACTGCGCCATCTCCTGGACTTGCGCGGCCAGGCAGCGAACTGACCATGCGGATCACCAGGGACTGAGGGTGTTGTGAACGAGGAGTTCGCTGATGTGGATATGGTCGGGTCGGCTCAGCATCCACACGATCGCCTGCGCAATGTCGTCGGGGGTCATCATGCGCTCGAGCACCGATTGTGGTTGGGGGTCGTTGGTGGTGGTCCACCAGTCGGTCGCGACGCTCGCGGGATTGATCAGCTGAACGCGCACGGCGGTGTCTGCCAGTTCGGCTTGCAGCGCCTGGGAGAATCCTTGGAGCCCCCACTGCGCGGCACAGTACGCGGTTCGGTTCGCCTCGACGCCCTTGCCGGCGATCGAGGCCACCTGCATGATGCGACCCGAGTCGGCTTCAAGCATCGTCGGGAGCACGGCCCGCGTCATGAGGTACGCGCCGGTGAGACAGCTGCCGATCGTGGCGTCCCAGTCGGCCGTGGAGAGGTCGACCAATGGCATCGGCGGTCCGTACCCGGCACAGTTGACCAGGAGGTCGACTCGCCCGAATCGCTCGATCGCAGTGTCGATGACGGTCTGTGCCGTGGTCGCTGAGGTGATGTCGCCTTCGACGGCTGCTGAGTCACCACCGCGTTGTCGAATCGTGTCACCGACGGCAGCGAGCCGGTCGCGGCGTCGGCCCGTGATCACGATCCTGCCGCGGTGTTCGGCCAGTGCGAGCGCTGTCGCGCCGCCGATCCCACCGGTGGCGCCGGTCACGATCGACACTGCATGGTCGAGATTCACAGACCGGCTCCAGAACACGCGCCGTCACGGCCCGATGCTGCCGTGGCCGTGGTCGTGACCGGCTCGAAAGGTGAGCGACGGTAGGTGTGCGTTGTGATTCTCGTCATAGCGACGACGGTATGGACGGTCGGCGCCGACCGATAGTGTTCGTTGAGTACCGAACCGGTTCAGTTTTTGCACCTCGCGATCGGTCGGTGGGAGGTGACGTGGCGAAACCGAAGAGCTACGGCCAGTACTGCCCGATCACGCGCACTGTCAGCATGCTCGGCGAACGGTGGACGTTCTTGATCGTTCGCGACCTCTTGTCGGGCACGACACGCTTCAACGACCTCGCCCGAGGGCTTCCCGGTCTCTCCCGGGGTCTGTTGACGAAGCGGCTCCGTCAACTCGAGATGTCCGGCATCGTTGAACGTCTAGGGACTCGCTATCTGTTGACCGAGTCCGGTCGCGACCTCGCCGCGACGATCGATGCCCTCAGTGAATGGGGCGCCCGGTGGGCATTCGGGGACCCTGCACCCGACGAGCTCGATGCGTCGGTGTTGGTGTGGTGGATGCACGCTCGCCTCGATACCACGGACCTGCCTGGGCGACGCCACGTATTCCACGTGCGTTTCACCGACGACGCGCAGCGATTCTGGATTGTGATCGAATCGGGTGATCCGTCGGTGTGCATCACCGATCCAGGTTTCGACGTGGACGTCACAATCACCTCCGATCTGAGTTCGCTGCTCCAGGTCTGGCTCGGGCGGCTCGCGCTGAATGAAGCCACCCGGACTGGGCGAGTCGAGTTCACGGGCAGACCTGCGCTTGTCCGCCGCATGCCGAAGGTGTTCCAGCTCAGCGAGCTGGCTCCGGTCGTGGCCAGCCTTCGTCCGTCGTAATCAGCGCACCCGTGCGTTCTGGCATTCGCGGCGGCGGGAAGCGTTGGTGAGAAGTCTCTTCGCTAGACCGTCGCGCTTGCGACCACGAACTCGGCCGGGATGCGGTATCCGCTCGCCGTACGGTATGCCGACACCGAATCGATGTATTCGCGTTGAGCCGAACGCCTGTCAGCGTTACTGAGCCGCGAGTACGCGAGCGCGACTGGACCACCGAGGAACGCTGCGCCGCGGGTCTCCTGGTCATTTCGATAGTGGAGGGCACCATCGATTCGGGTCGTGCGCACCTCTGCGAAGGCTGCCTGTCGAAGTGCCGATTCGAGTGCGCCGGCGGCTCCGAGCGAGACGAACATGGGGGCAGACGTCTGATGCGACGCGTGAATCGATGATTGGGAAGAGTTCCGCCCAGCCACAGTTGCGGCGCTCAACCCACACCGACACCACGATGCGACCCGATGGTCGCAGGCTTCGGCGCATTGCGACTAGCGCCTCAATGGGTGATGGGACGTACATCAACCCCAACCCGCAGAGCGCGACGTCGAACGCGTAGTCGTCGGTGTTCAGGTTCTCGGCATCGGCGACGACGAGGGTCACCTGTCGCAGACCGGCCCGGTGTGCGCTCGCTTCAGCAGCGGCGATCATCTTCGCCGAGATGTCGGCACCGCGCACGTGGCCATCGGATCCGACCGCTCGGGCCGCCGCCAACGTCACGGCTCCGGTTCCGCATGCGACGTCACGCGCTCTCCAGGCTGCAGACGCGCTCGTGCAAGCAGGTGTTCCGTGACCGGTCGCAGCTGCCTCTCCCAGTACTCCTCGTAGAACTGCGCGGCTCGATTCCATCCGTACCGTTGAAGTCGGCGCTGCATGTTCGCTTCCACCACACTCACCTGCTCGGGCGACGGATCGAGTAGGTCCTCGTCAACGGTGTCGCCTGCGAGAAGACGTCTCGATACGGGCTCAACGAATCGCCTTCGTCCAGCACCTTGCGGACTAGTCACTTCGACCTGAATTGGTCGGTCCGTGTGCGGCGCGCGTGTGTTCGGTACGATGGCTCCGACCCGTAGGGCTAGTACGGATCGGAGCCACCGATGTTGCGAACGGTAGGCGGCCAGCCGACGTTGTGGGAGTCGATCTTGCCGGCACCGTTGTTGGGGATGCCGGCCGAGCTGGCAGCGGTCGATCGGCTGTTGGACGATTCCCGGTTCTTCGACCCGTACCGGGCGTTCTTTCATCCGGTGCTGGGTCGCCCGTCGATCCCGATCGAGACGTACCTGCGGTTGATGTTCTTGAAGTACCGCTACCGGCTGGGGTTCGAGCCGTTGTGCCGGGAGGTGGCCGATTCGATCACGTGGCAGCGGTTCTGTCGGATCCCGCTGGGCGGTGGGGTGCCGCACCCGACGACGTTGATGAAGATCACCACCCGCTGCGGGGAAACGGCAGTGGCGGCGTTGAACGACGCCCTGATCGCCAGGGCCGCCGAAGCCCGGGTGTTGAAGCTGAACCGGGTGCGGGCTGACACGACCGTGGTCGAGGCCAACGTGGCCTATCCGGTCGACTCGAGCCTGTTGGCCAAAGGCGTCGCTCGTCTTGGCCGTCTCGCGGCGCGGGCCCGCGAGCTCGGCTTGGCGACCCGCACGCCGTTACCGGACCGGACCCGGTCGGTGTATCGCCGAGCCCGGGACGTGATCAACACGCTGCGCCAACGCGGTGAGCTGGCCGGCGACAAGGTCCATCGCCTCAACGCCGAACTGGCCTCGATCGCCCGGCGCACGGTGGCGGGCGTCGACGCCGTGGTGCGCAACGCCCGGCGCACGCTGGCCCGTCGCCGGTCGCGGGCCACCGGCCGCCAGCGGGCGGTCATCGACCAGTTGGCGATCCTCGCCGAACGGGTCGGGCGCATCGCCGAGCAGACCCGCCAGCGTGTCGTCGATGGTCTCACCCCGCCGGGCGCCACCCGACTGGTGTCGCTGCACGACCCCGACGCCCGTCCCATCCGCAAAGGGCGCCTGGGCAAGCCGGTCGAGTTCGGCTACAAGGCGCAGCTCGTCGACAACGACGACGGGATCATCGTCGACCACAACGTCGAGGTCGGCAACCCGCCCGACGCGCCGATGCTCACCCCGGCCATCGAACGGATCCGCGCTCGCACCGGTCGCACCCCGCGAGCGGTCACCGCCGATCGGGGCTACGGCAAAGCCGCCGTCGAAGACGCCCTGCCGCGCCGCCGGGGTCCGCTACGTCGCGCTGCCCCGCAAAGGCAGACCCAGCGCCACTCGGCGCCAGATCGAACACCGCCGCACCTTTCGACGCATGGTCCGCTGGCGCACCGGCTGCGAAGAACGCATCAGCTGCGCCAAACGCGACTTCGGCCTCGCCCGCACCCGCATCGACGGCCTCGCCGGCGCCCGAACCTGGATCGGCCACGGCATCTTCAACCACAACCTCGTCAAGATCAGCGGCCTCCTCACATGACCGAACTGCCAATCCCCATCGTCGAGCGCCGATCTCGTCCGCCCGCCTGGAGACCCGCCACCCGACCGCCGACGACCACTACTTCTTCAGGTCGAAGTAGCTAAGCTAGGGGCCTCGGGGCCGACCGTGGAGATCGTGCGGTCCTTGACGACCTTGCGGGCGATGCGCCACGACCCCGGCGTGTCAGCTTCCTCCACGTCTTGACCGGCCACGAGGGCCAACAGCCCGACCATCGCCTGCTGATCGGAATCGAGCGTCAGGCCGTCGAGGACGTCGAGGATCGCTCGGGCGTCGGTGACGAGCCCGGTGACGAGTTCGTCACGGGCGGTCGGGTCATCCCACGCGGGGGTGTCAGATGGTGGTGTAAGCGGTCAGGTCCTCTACTGACTGGAGAACACTGATGACCATGACGAAGTCTGATCCTGAGCGTGAGGAGCGCCGCCGGCAGCAGGCTGAGATCGCCGAGTCGTTGAAGGCGTCGAGTGCGCTGGACGACATCTTCGCTCGGATCGATGCCGGTGAGCCCTTGACCGGCCACGCCGGCCCGTTGAAGGGGATGTTGAAGGCGTCGCTGGAGCGGGGCTTGGAGGCCGAGCTGACCGACCATGTCGGCTACGACCGTGGCGACCCGGACGCGGCACTGTTCCCGAACTCGCGCAACGGGTTCTTCCCCAAGACAGTGACGACCGAGATCGGCGATGTCGAGCTGGCGGTCCCGAGAGACCGGGGCGGGACGTTCACGCCGATGCTCGTCCCCAAGGGTGTTCGCCTCTGCCGCCCTGCTCGCGCCAGCGCCGGTCGGCTGCGGGTTCGGGTGGTCATCACGGTTCGGCGACGAGTGGCTCAGGCTTTGAGGTCGTGCGATTCGAACAGGCGGTCCGCCACGACCGTAAGCACGAGCCCGACGGCGACGAGGACGGCGAGGCCCCCGGCCGACAGTCCGTCCTGGAGCTGGTTGTCACCGACTGACCAGTAGAAGAGCGACAGGTACTTGGCCAGGTCGAGCCACGTGACGACCGGCGCCATTGAGCTGACGAGATATGACGCCGCTGCAACCGTTGACGCGACCCCGAGGGCCATGCCGCGGTTGCCCGTGCCGGCCCCGATCGCGAGCGCGACCAGACCGAGGTCGATCCCCAGCAGGAGCACCCCGACGGTTGCGGTGGTCAGCTCCCAGATGCCGAGGTCGAGCTCGAACCAGCGGCCGGTGAGCACGGCGAGGAAGGTGAACAAGCACAGGATCAGCGCTTGGAGCGTGAGCGCGCTGATCTTTTGGGCGACGACGCGGCGTCGCGAGAACGGCAACGACAACACGAGTTCGAGGTGGCCGTCCTTCTCCTGTCCGGCGATGGCACTCGCCCCGTACCCGATGGTCATCAGCAGGATGATCAGTGGGAAGAAGTTCGCCCAGACGTTGGCGTTCATCCAGCCCACGGGTGACGTCAGCGAGCCCGAGATGCCGAAGAGCGCCGCGACGCCGGGGCTGTTCTTGGTCAGGTTGTCGAGCTCGGACGAGTTCTTGAACGACGGATACAGGGCGACGATCACCACGACGTAGAGCACCAAGCCGACGGTGAATCCGATGCGCGCCTTGCGCCGGAGCGAGAGGTCCAGCGTGGTGATCTCGAGATTCGCGTTCACGCCGAGACCTCCGTGTCGCGGTAGTACGCGAGGAAGAGCTCGTCGAGATCCGCGTGGTGCGCGGTCACGTCGACCACGCCCTGCGCCAACGCCGCCTCCAGCACCGGGGCCACGCCGCCCGTGACCTGGAGGTCGACGTCGTTGTCGTGGACCTCGACGTTGCTCACCCCGTCGAGTCGCCGGAAGGGCACCGGATCGGGTGGGCCCAGGAACCGGAAGCCCATCACCCGAGGCGCGCGCGCCCGGAGGTGTTCGACCGTGTCGGTCACCACCAAGCGGCCGTCACGGATGATGGCGACCCGGTCGGCGACGCGTTGGACCTCGGCGAGCGAATGGGATGAGAGCAGCACCGTGCGGCCTCCCGCCGCGGTCTCGCGCACGAGGCGCTCGAACTCGGCTTGCATCAGGGGATCGAGTCCCGAAGTCGGCTCGTCGAGGATCAGTAGCTCAGGGGCCTGCGCGAAGGCGAGCAGCAAGCCGACCTTCTGCCGGTTGCCCTTCGACAGCTCCCCGACGGGGCGATCCATCTCGACGTCGAACCGAGCGACCAGGTCGTCGGTCACCGCCGCGTTGCGCGCACCGCTAGCACGACTGAACCACGCGAGGTGCTGCGCACCGGTCATGCGCTCGAAGAGCCTCAGGTCGCCGGGTAGATAGCCGACCCTGGCGCGGATCGCCACGCTGTCCCGGCGCGAGTCGAGACCGAAGAGCTCGGCCGATCCCGACGTCGGGCGTTGGAAGTCGAGCAGCGTCCGGATCGTCGTCGACTTCCCGGCGCCGTTGGGCCCCAAGAAGCCGAACACCTCGCCTGGTTCGACGTGGAGGTCGACGTCCTCGATGCCACGAGCGCTGCCATAGCGCTTCGTCAGGTGATGGGTCTCGATCACCGCCGCGCTCACGATGCTGAGCTCCTGTCTCTGTCGGACTCGTGGAGCATGGCTGCGATCGGCGCCGCGGCGCGGGTGACCGCCAATTTCGGATCGACGAGGTGATGGAACAGCAAGCCGTCGAGCGCGGCGGCGAGCAACATCGCCGTCGCCTCGAGGTCGAGGCCGGGGTCGATCTCTCCCGCGTCACGACCCTGCTCCAAGCGCTCAAGGATGAGCCCTCGGAACCGCCGCGCCGCGTTGCGGCTCCACGACCGGAACTTCGGGTCGCGGGTCCCCTTCACCATCGCTTCGGCGAGGATCGTCGCACCCGGTGTCTGCCCGCGCTCCACGATCCAGTCGAGGATGGCGACAACTCCCTCCTGGACGGTGGCGCCGGAGGCGAACGCGTCGATCGAAGGTCCGAGCTCGTTGAGCAGCGCACGCTGCGCGGCCTCGACCACGAGCTCGGCCATGGTGCCGTAGTAGTAGTGCACGAGCGCAGGGTTGACCCCCGCCCGGTCCGCGACCGCTCTTCCCCGTACCCGATCGACGCCGACCTCGGCCATCAGCTCGACGGTGGCGTCCAGGATCCGCGCGCGCGTCGAACTCTCGCCGCCCCCGGACTCACTCGGAGAAGACGTCTTGGTCATCTGCTTAAAGCGTATCACCAATACCGCGATGGCCAAGACCTACGACTGGCCGGGCATCCACGAGCAGTGCCCAGATCACCATCACCCAACCCGAGGAGCACCCACGATGACCGACGCCACCGACACCGACCCATCGGGCGCGCCACGGATGTTCGGCGACTTCGCCCTCGGCCTGGTCGGCTTCACCGACGACGTGCTGTTCGGACAGGTCTGGACGCGCCCCGAAGGAGCGCAGCCTGATCACCATCGCCTGCCTCACGACCAGCGGCAACACCGACTCGCCATGTCGCGCTCGGCGACCTTCACCCGTTGACGCAGGTCGTGAGGACCGGTCGCGCCCCGACGATGCGCACCCTAATAGTGGATCCTCCGCACCGGCGGGCGAGCCGTGACGAGGATCGTCATCGACGGGACACACGGCCGAGCTCAGTGTCAGCTGGCATCCACCCATCACGTTGCTGACACCCCGAGGGCCGTTCCCCGCGTGGAGCGCGTGCGATCTCGGTCCGTGCGCCTGCTGGTTCCGGCTGGACCGTTCGACGATGACCTTCGCTGCCCGGTGGTCTACCGATGGTTCCCCCGGATCCCGGGATCGCCGGGATCGGCGTTGAAGGAGGAACACGCGATGAAGGGATACGTCAGGCAGCGCCGTGGCCGCTACTACGCGGTGATCTACGAAGGACTCGACCCGGTAACGGGCAGAGAGCACCGAAGGTGGCATCCAGCCGGCACCGACCGGGCCGAGGCCGAGCGCCTGGCCGCCAGGCTCGCCGCCGAAGAGTCCGTCCGCACCGACGCGACGCGCTCGTTGACGTTCGGGGCCTACCTCACCGGCCAATGGCTGCCGGCCAAGAAGCAGCAGCTCGCGGCGAGCACGTACCGCGGCTACGAACGCAACGTTCAGCTGCACGTCCTGCCCGCGTTGGGCAAGGTCGCGATCCGCCGGTTGCGCTACCAGCAGATCGAAGCGCTCTACGACATGCTCCTGCACCCGTCCACCGGTCGAGGACTGGCGTCGAAGACCGTCTACGAGATCCATCTCATCATCAAGAGCGCGCTCGGCGACGCGCTGCGCCGGGGGCTGGTCTCCCGCACGTCGCCGTCGTCACCCGCGCCCCCAAGCAACGAGCGCTGCAGCGGATCGAGGGGACCTCGCTCACCGAGGAGGAGCTGCGCAAGGTGGTGCGCACCGCGGCCGGCCATCGACTGTTCCCGCTGCTGTGGTTGACCGCGATGACTGGCATGCGCCGCAACGAGGTCGTCGGTCTGAAGTGGCCCGACATCGACTTCGCCAAGCGGCGTCTCCACCTCAACCCGGACTCGTCGCCATCGGCTACGAGGTCCACCTGACCCGCGGCAAGACCAAGACATCACGGCGTTCGATCGCCCTCGACCAGACGACGCTCGCCGTCCTCGCCGGCTGGCGCGCCCACCAGACTGCCGAGTTCGCCGCCGTCGGCATCGCCAACGAGGAGCAGTGGGTGTTCACCGACGGCGCCGGCCAACCCGTCCACCCGCACGCGGTCTACGAGGGATTCCGCCGTATCGTCCACAACGCCGATGTCCCGACGATTCGCTTCCACGATCTGCGCCACACCCACGGCAGCCTGCTCATCAAGGAAGGCGTGCCAGTCAAGGTCGTCAGCGAACGCCTCGGCCACGCCAACATCGCGTTCACGATGCAGACCTACCAGCACATCCTCCCCGGCATGCAGACCGACGCCGCCCAAGCCATAGAACGTCTCGCCACGCCCGTTCCCCCGCCCGGCGCCACCACGGGGGAACAACGGGGGAACCGCCGGAGGAAGATCGCCTGATCCGGAGGAACACCGAGACGACGAGCGAAGGCCCAGGTCGCTGACCTGGGCCTTTCTCACACGTTGGTGGCGGGGGCAGGATTTGAACCTGCGACCTTCGGGTTATGAGCCCTCGGCCAGGTTGAGGCGTTCTCCCTGGTAGAGACCCAGTTTCTCGTGGCCGGAGTCCTGGGTCAAGTGGCCCCTGTTCCCTGGTGTTTCCCGCTGTTTACCGATGGCGTGGTACATCGTTGGTACATCGCCTCGGGCCGATCAGGCCGAGCGGGCGAGAAGGCGGACCGCGGCGGGGTCGTCGGGCGGCACGGCGACGAAGTGCACCTGGCCGTCGTCGTCGACCTGCTCGACGCGGACCACGCACCAGAACCGGTCGGTACCGGCGATCAACACCGCGCCGGGAACCACGGCGGCGGGTTCGGCGGCGTTACGGAGCAGACTCCACCAACGGCCCTCGTCGTCCTCAGCGTTCAGATCGGCTCGCAGATCGATCGTAGGCATCGCTCAGTCTTCGGTCCTGTGGTGAGGATTGGGTACCACCCGGTGTGTGGTGCCCAGCATACGTGCGACCAGTTCACGCACGTCGGCGTGTACGACGTCGTAGTGCGGCGTGAGCCCGGTGTCCCACAGCTCCAGTCCGGCAGCTTCGAGATCGCCGGCGGAGAACAGCACGAGCCACGGCACGGCCGAGAACCGTGAGGCCGCCAGATCGGTCCACAACACCTCCGCCGTCTCGGCGAAGACGGAGATGCCGTAGAACCCGTAGACCTCGAAGTTCCGTTGCGCCGACTCGGCCAGCACGTCAGGGTCGAGAAGATCACCGCGGATCATCACAGTCGCCGCGGACAGCGGCTGGTCTCCGCGGCGCGCCCGCTGCTTCGCCACTGGGCAATCCTGCCGTGTCAGCTCGAAACCGGCGAGCATCCGCAACCACGGCACGCCCACGACCTCACCGGCCGGGGATCATCGGACAGATCTCGAGCGTCCACGACCCGCGGTCCAGGACGCGGGCGACCGCGACTACCGGGCACCGTTACCGGACTGTGAGTGTGCAGCGGGTCGGTCCCGGGGAGCGGCGATGCTTGGGGTCGGTGACGACGGCTTGACCCGTTGGCGGCCTTGCCCCCGGCTCGGTGTTGGGCGCCTCGCAACTGATGTCTCCGGCCATCGTTGCCGATGCCGGCCTGGCCTGCTGTCCGCGAATCCAACCCGACAACCGGCGGCTCTGAGGTCATCGACAATCCCAGGCATCTGCCCGAGCTCCTCGCAGGGCCGGCGAACCTTCGTCCGCCACGAGCCCTTCGCCGGCGAGTCACCATGGCCGATGACCAGCGAGACGCTCTGGGTCCGTGGCCGTGAAGCGATCGCGACGTCTGGAACTGGTCCGCGCTCGTCGGAGCCAACCTCGCGTGCTGCGGTGGCGGCGACGACGCCGCTAGGTGCCCGCCAGGAGGATCAGCGGCACTTCGGCGGCGATCGGGCCGCCACGGTCGCTGCGCCGGGCATCGGCACTGAGCGTTCGCCAGTCGACGTCAGGGTCGTAGATCAACGACGCCGAGCGGACGTGGTCGAGCGAGACGTCGTCGACGTTGGGCGGCACCGTGCCGTCGTCTCGCAGCGCCTTGACCGCGTCGAGCAGCTGGGCGCGAACGGCGATGACCATCTGGTCCGACGAGCCGAGGTGCTCCTGGGTGCGGTCGTACACCGGTTCCCCGTCGGCTGCGCACATGAGCTCGGTCATCGCCCGGTCCTGAAGGTTCATCACGAACGGGATGCCAAGGCGCATCGACTCCTGCTCCAGCTGCCGGTCGCGCAGGTAGTCGTTGCGCTTGTTGGCGAACGTCATGAAGTACGAGCGCGGATCGATCGTCCGCGGTAGATATCCGCCGACCGAGGCGAAGCTGTCTTCGTCGAGCAGATTGCCTCCGCCCGTCCCGACCGACCCCTGTTCGCGAGTGATCGGACCTTCGACGCTCGCGCTCTGGTGGATGAGCATCGCATGGTGGTCATCGAGCGGCACGAAGCTGCGCAGCACGGCGACCGGTCCGACGCTGATCGTGGTGTGGAACGGGAACACGAAGTTGTTCATGCGATGCCAGTCGCGCCCGTCGGGCAGCCTTCGCATCGAGGTGTAGAACGCACCCCATTCGGTGCGCTCGACGTCGAGGCGCGGAGGGTTGGGGTCGTGGTTCCAGAAGCCGGGCATACCGATCGGTGGGCTCGGTGCATCCTCCGAGAGGCGGCGGTGGACGTGATCGAGGTGCACCGAGTCGAGGTCGCCCTCGATGTTCTGCAGCCAGTTGGCCTCCTCCATCATCACGGAGGGAGGGGCGACGTGCGCGGCCGGGAGCATGTTGATCTCGAACTCTGGGAACGGCGGCGGCGTCGTGCGCGTGCCCATGTAGATCCAGATCAGGTAGTTGACCTCGTGGCACGGGTAGGCGCGAATCCTGATCGTGTTCTTGAAGTGCGCCTCGGCCCGGCTGCCGGGCTGTTCGGTGGGGCAGTCGACCAACGTCCCGCTGCGGTCGAACTTCCAGCCGTGGTAGTTGCAACGCAGCCCACATTCCTCGTTGCGGCCGAAGTACAACGACGCGCCGCGGTGCGGACAGGCCTCGGCCGTCGCCCCGATCTTCCCCGCCGTGTCGCGGAACATCACGAAGCTCTCGCCGAGCAGCATCATCCGCTTGACCTCGCCGTCGGGTTCGGGGAACTCCGACGATGGCAGGCACGGGATCCAGTACTGGCGCATCAGCTCGCCCATCGGCGTGCCCGGCCCGACGCGGCACAACAGCTCGTTGTCGGCGCGACTCAACATCTGTCAACCCCCAGGTTGTGGCTCATTCGGAAATCGACCAGGTGGCGAAGCCCATGCCGCACCCGGTGCCCGCCGGCGAGCGGTAACACGGCGCGTAGTCCTGCCACGAGGTGCCGGCGCCTCCCATGACGCCGGCGACGGTGATCCAGTTGCGGATCTCCGACGACCCGGCCTGCAGCAGCTCGACCGGGATCGACGTCAGGGCCTCGCGGTCGGCGTCGCGTAGTGCGTCGAGCACGAGCGCGTCGAGGCGCTCGTCAACGACGAAGTGGCTCAACCCGCCGGAGGCGACGACCGCGACTCGGGCGTCGCCCGGCGCGGCGTGGATCGCGGCGCGCAGCGCCTCGCCGAGCGCCCAACAG
Source organism: uncultured Acidimicrobiales bacterium (assembly GCA_963728985.1). Lineage (GTDB taxonomy): Bacteria > Actinomycetota > Acidimicrobiia > Acidimicrobiales > Ilumatobacteraceae > DASXAI01. The sequence goes on from CAVSME010000001.1 coordinate 798,537, forward strand.
CGCTCCGGAGTCGGCTGGTTGGGCGGGTAGTAGGTGTTCAGCAGCAGCGGAACAATCGGGACGTCGGCGTCGAGCAGCCCCTCACCGATGAAGCCGAAGGCGTGCCCGAAGCCGCGTCCGTCGGGCTGGCGTGCGACGCTGGTGGCGTCGATGCCGTGGGCGCACAAGCCGACCAGCAGGTCGTGAGCCAGTTTGCCGCTGCCCGCGAACGTGCGTGGCTCGTCCATCGCGTAGCCGGCCTTGACCACGTCGAAGAACTCCGAGCCGTGGATCTCCAACTCGGCGGTGAGCCAAGCGTCCCCCCAGTACATGGCGATCGCAGGCTGGTTCGATTCGTCGAACAGCTCGAGCTGGTCGTCACCGACGACGACCACGGCGTCGGGTCGCAGTTCGCGCAGGTGCTCGTGGAGACGGGCGATGCCACGGCGGCAGGTCGCGTAGCGGCGTTCCCACACGTCACGGTCGAGCTCGGCGTCGAGCGCGCCGGCGACGATCGCCTCGAGCTCGTCGTAGGTGCGGTGTACGCCGCCATCGTCGTACAGCTGCGGGTTGCGCCGATCCTGCTCGGCGCGTTCCATCCACAGCCTGGGCTCGGCGAGCAGCAATGGGCTGTGACTGCAACCGGCGGCACCGACGAGACGGGCCATCAGTCGCTCACCTTGTGCGTCGCCATGACGGGCCCTCCCCAAAGTTGGATGCAATCCTAGATGCAAGTCTGGGTGCGATGCAAGGCGTAGCCTGTCTGTTCGTGCCGGTTGACGAACTCGAAGCGACGGGAACGACCGAGCGGCGCACCAAGGACGGTGCGGCGGTGATGCGGGCGGTCGCCGAGCTGCGCTACCGGATCGTCACCGGTGAGCTGGGTGGCGGCGAGCAGCTGCGCCAGGAGCGGATGGCCGAGCTGCTGAACATGAGCCGCGTCCCGGTCCGCGAAGCGCTGCGCGTCCTCGCCGACCAGGGGCTGCTGGAGCACCGGGTGCACACGGGCTACTTCGTGCGCAAACGACCTGCTGACGAGCTGCGCCAGATCTATGTGATGCTGGCGTTCCTGGAGGGGCAGGTGCTGGCCGACATCGCCCCGGCCGACTCGGCCACGCTCGAGCGGATGCGGGCGATCAACGCCGAGATGGCGACGTACGTCGAGTCGGCCGACTGGGGGCCGATGGTCGATCTCAATCGCCGGTTCCACTTCGAGATCTTTCGGCTGACGGGCCAGAGGGTGATGCTCGCGGAGCTGGAGCGGTTGTGGACGATCGCCGCGCCGTACATCGCCCAGAAGTACGCCATCGTGGAGATGCGCGAGCAGGCCATCGCTGAGCACGAGCGGATGATCGAGGCGCTCGCGTCCGGAGATCGCGTCGAGCTCGACCGCCAGTTCGACGAGCACCGCACCCAGCGCCGCCTCCGTTGATCTCGTGGACGACGCCGATTGTGGCCTCGCGCGCCTTGACCGATGTATGCATGATTGGATTTAATGTTGCGATGCAACTCGTTGGGGGGCAGTCGACGGGACGCTCGTCGTGGTGATGACGGCGGAAACGAACCGGCGGCTGACCGAGGTCGGGCCGGGCACGCCGATGGGCAACCTGCTGCGGCGCTACTGGCAGCCGATCGCCGCCGTCGATCAGTTCGGTCCCGGCGACCGTCGGCCGGTGCGGCTGCTCGGCGAGGACCTGGTGCTGTACCGGTTGCCGGATGGTGGGTTCGGGCTGATCGAGCGGCACTGCCCGCATCGGCGCGCCGACCTGCTCAACGGCTACGTGGAGGACGGCGGGATCCGCTGCAGCTACCACGGTTGGAAGTTCGACACCTGCGGCACCTGCGTGCACCAGCCGTTCGAGGAGGTCGCCGGCTCAACCCGCCTGAAGGATCGGGTGTCGGCGACGGCGTACCGGGCCGAGGCCCGCTTCGGTCTCGTGTGGGCGTACCTCGGCCCCGACCCGGCCCCGTTGATCCCGTCGTGGGAGCCGTTCCTGGCGAAGGACTGCTTCGCCCAGATCGTGTTCCACGAGGTGCCGTGCAACTGGCTGCAGTGCCAGGAGAACTCGATCGACCCGGTGCACTTCGAGTGGCTGCACGGCAACTGGATCGCCGGCCAGGCGAGCGACCCGGACCGTTACGGGCCGTCGCACGTGCAGCTCGGCTTCGACGAGTGGGAGTACGGCTTCGCCTACCGTCGCCTGCACACCGGTGAGGACGAGACGTCCGATGCATGGGTCACCGGGCGGCTGTGCATCATGCCCAACCTGTTCGCCCCGGTGCACTTCGAGTGGCGGGTGCCGATCGACGACCGCCGCACCCTGAGCGTCGTGTGGATCGCCGACCCGGTGAGCGAGGAGCGGGCCCCGTTCCAACAGGATCTCATCCCGTCGTGGTGGGGCAAGATGCACGACGACGACGGCACGCCGCTCACGACCCACGTGCTGCACCAGGACACGATCAGCTGGGTCGGGCAAGGTGAGATCGCCGACCGGACCCGTGAGCACCTTGGCCGCAGTGACCGCGGTGTCCAGCAGTTCCGCCAGCGGTTGATGGCCGACGTCGATGCCGTCGAGCGCGGCGAAGACCCGTCCGGTCTGGTGCGCGACCCGGCGCACAACGGGTGCATCGAGTGGCCGGCGGGGCTGCGCCGCTTCTACGTCGCCCCGCTGCCCACCGAGGCGATCCGCGCCCGAATGGCGGCGATCGCTCGCGCCGTACCGAGCCTGCCCGAGGGCGAGCGGTTCTTCCTGCTCGCCGGCCAGCCGGCGCACGTCCGGGACCAGTGGGACTGGGCCATGGGCCTGCGCGACTCCCCACCCGTCACCGATTCGCCGACCGCTCTCGTGGAGGTGCGCTGATGTTCAACGGCAACAAGGTCCTCGACGTGCACTCCCACGTCTACGCGCCGATGGAGTGCTACGCGAACCTGACGCTGATGCTCGGGGCGAACACGCCGTTGCCGAGCACGGTACGCACCAAGCGGATGCCGATGTCGTTCGGATGGAGCGAGGAGCGCATCGTCGAGTTCATGGGCGGTCACGTGACGCTGCTCGACGAGCGCGGCATCGACGTGCAGCTGCTCGGCCCGCGCCCGTTCCTCGGGATGGGCTGGATGCCCGCCCACCTGCAACCGGCGTGGACCGCGTACGTCAATGACCTCATCGACCTGCAGTGCCGGTCGTACCCGGACCGCTTCCTCGGCGCCTGTCAGCTGCCCCACGACGTTCACGCGCCGGACGCGTCGCACTGCGTCGCCGAGCTCGATCGCTGCGTCAACGAGCTCGGCTTCGTCGCGGCCTACGTCAGCCCGGACCCCGACGGCAAACGAACGGCGCCGGGCGTGCACAGCACGTGGTGGGACCCGCTGTACGCCCGCTGCGTCGAGCTCGACGTCCCGATCGTCATCCACGGCTCGTGCAACGGCGACCCCCGTGCCGCCGACATCCCGAACAACTACCAGCTCAACTTCCTCACCGAGCAGTACCTCGCCGGCCAGTTCCTCACCCGCGGCAAGGTGTTCGACCGCCACCCCCAGCTGCGCATCCTGATCTGCCACTGCGGCGGCGCGCTGGAGCGGTTCATCGCCACCGACGACACCCACATCGGGCAGGGCAACCTCGTCGACAACCTGTTCTACGACACCTGCGCCTACGACATCGACTTCCTCACCGCAGCGATCCGCCAGAAGGGCGTCGACTCGATGTGCTTCGGCGTCGAGACGCCCGGCTCGGGCAGCGCGCCACGCGCCGACACGGGGCGTCCCGGCGACGACCTGATCCCGGTCATCGATGGTTTCGACTGGTTGACCGCCGAGGACAAGGACAAGATCTTCCACCGCAACCCACTGCGCTTCTGCGCCGGGTTCAAGCGCGCGCTGTGACCGACGCGCTAGACCGGCTGGCCCGGCTGGACACGCCGGCGCTGTCCGACGCGCTCGACCGGCTGGGCATCGACGGCCAGGCGGTCGGCATCGTCGCCCTCGATCGTGGCGCCCAACTCACGGGGCGGGCGTACACGGTGCGGATGCTGCCGCGCGGCCTGTCCGGCAAGTCCGTCGGCGACTACATCGACGAGGTGCCCGCCGGCGCGGTCGTCGTGATCGACAACCAGGGCCGACTCGACGCCACCGTGTGGGGCGACATCCTGACGACGATCGCCGCCAGGAACGGCATCGAAGGCACCGTCATCGATGGGGTGTGCCGAGACGTCCGCCGGGCGAGCGAGCTGGACTACCCGATCTACGCCCGGGCGAACACGATGCGCACCGGCAAGGACCGCGTCGCCGCCGAGGCCTACCAGCAGCCGGTGCAGCTCGCCGGGATCCGCGTCGAGCCCGGCGACTGGCTGCGCGGCGACGCCGACGGGATCGTCGTGGTCCCGACGATCGTCGTCGACGACGTGCTCGCCGCCGCCGAGGAGATCGAAGCCGCGGAAGAACGCATCCGCACGGCGGTCCGCGACGGCGGCCGCCTCGACGAGATCCGCGCCCGCGCCGGCTACCACGTCCTGCAGACGCGCCAGGCCGAGCATGCCTGAGCTGCCGCCGGAGCTGCTGGCCCGCGCGGCGGCGCTGGGCAGCGCCACCCTGCACGAGGCCGCGGGACGCATCGGTGCGCTGCCTGCTTCCATCCACCCGGTCGACCCATCGTGGCGGATCGCCGGCCCCGCTCGCACCGTCGCGGGAGCGTCCGGCGACAACCTGGCCATCCACCACGCGATCGCCGCCGCCGGCTCAGGGGACGTGCTCGTCGTCGCAACCAGCGACGACGCCGCACGGTGGGGGTACTGGGGCGAGATCATGTCGCGCGCCGCACAGGGTCGCCGTCTCACCGGGCTCGTGCTGCAGGGCGGCTCACGCGACCACAGCGCGCTGCCCGCGGTCGGCTTCCCCGTCTTCTCGCTCGGCCCGTGCATCCGCGGCACGATCAAGGACCAACCGGATCCGGCGCGAAGCTTGGGCGTACCCGTGCGCATCGGTAACGTCGACGTGGCCGACGGCGACCTCGTCGTCGGCGACATCGACGGTGTCGTCGTCATCCCTGCCGCCCAGGCCGAAGACGTCGTCGACGCCGGCGCACGCCGTGAGCAGCACGAGGTCGACGTGATGCGCCGCCTCGACGCCGGCGAGACCACCCTCGACATCTATGGGCTGCACTGACCGTGCTCGCCGACTTCGACGGGCTCGACTCGTGTGCCCTCTCCGACGCCTGCGACACCCTGGGCCTCCCTCACCAGGTGGTCGCGGGCCTGGGTGACCTCACCGGCCGCCACCGCATCGCCGGTCGAGTCGTCACCGTGCTGCTCGGGCCGCCGACCGCTGAACCGGCGAGCCGTCACCTGTGCACGGCGGCAATCGAGGCAGCAGGCCCGGGCGACGTCATCGTCGTGGCGCACCAAGGCCGGCTCGACTGCGCCGGCTGGGGTGGCAACCTGTCGCGCGCCGCCCAGGCCCGCCACGTCGAAGGCACCATCGTCGACGGCGCAGCACGCGACGTCGACGAGGCAACCACCATCGGATACCCGGTGTTCGCCGCCGCCGCCACGGCGCGCACCGCGCGCCAGCGCGCCCAGGAACACGCCTGGGGTGTCTCCGTAGAGATCGCCGGCGTGACCATCCGGCCCGGCGACTTCGTCGTCGCCGACGGCTCTGCGATCGTGTTCATCCCCGCCGCCGACGCAGAACGAGTCGCCGCCGCTGCATCGACGATCGCCCACCGAGAAGCCGCCATGGCCGCGGCCATCGATGCCGGCACACCGATCACCGCCGTCATGGGCGCCGACTACGAACGACTCCACCTCGAGGAGGACGAGTGAGCGAACCGGCTCCGATCATCCTGGTCCACGGCGCCTGGCACGGCAGCTGGGCATGGGATCTCGATCACCGAGCGCCTGCGCCACGCGGGTCACGACGTCACCGCAGTCGACCTTCCCAGTTCCGGTCCCGACCCCACGACGCTCGGCGACTTCGACGACGACGTGGCCGTCGTGCGCGCCGCCCTCAACGCTCTGCATGCCAGTCCAATCGTCGTCGGCCACTCCTATGGCGGGCAAGTGATCAGCGCAGCGACAGCCGGACGCGCCGACATCGCCCGCCTCGTGTACGTCTGCGCGTTCATGCTCGATGTCGGCGAGTCGACCACCAGCGCACTGGCGGATCAGCCGGCCGACTGGGTCGAGCCGCTCGCCGACGGCATCGCCGTTCGTGTCACCGACCCCGTCGCAGTATTCTACGGCGACGTCGAACCCGACCTCGCTCACAGATGCGCCCGACGCCTTCACCCCCAGTCAGTAGCAGCCGCCACCGCAACGCTGCCGGCCGCCGGTTGGCACGACATCCCCAGCCGGTACGTGATCTGTGAGCAGGACCAGGCGATCCCCGTCTCCGTGCAGGAGACGATGAGCCGCCATGCGGACGACGTCGTCCGGCTCGCCGCGTCACACTCACCCTTCCTCTCCCGTCCCGACGAACTGGTTGCGCTCCTCCTGTAGGTGCACGTCGACAGGTGTCGTCGGCGAGGCCGCAGCGTTCGGGCTACAACTCATCGACCGTCCACGACACCCAGACGCTCAAAGATGGCCCTGTGACGCACCTTCAGCTCAGATCGAGCAGCTGATCAACAGCGGTCGCCGCGACAACGATGCATCGTCGCAGCCACACCGCGTAGTTCTCCCGACCGATTGGATGGCCGGCAGCGCATTCGTCGAGACCATCTTCGACGACCACGACCTCGCCACAGACGCATCCGACACCGTGCGATACGTCGGTGAAGATGTGATTCAGCATCGTGGCTCGGCGTCCTGAAAACGCGCATCCGATATCGCTCCTGTCCGGTCCCGCCGTCGCAGCCCCGGATCTCGGAACCACAGCGGCCTGTCCGTGAACGACGTCCGATCCCGCTCACCGGCGACCTGCTACAAGGCATCGTCGAGGCGCCGATCCTCGACACTCCCCGGGTTCGCGGCGCGATGTCCGAATCGCGCGTCCGCTACCACTCGGAGGCAAACCCTCCGGGCCATCTTCGAAGCGCCGACGTCGGACGCCCGCTCCCGCCGATAGCGCGCGTCCGAGAACGCGCGGGAGACGGCCGCTGGATTGCTCGTCGGGTTGGCTCCGAACCGGTCACTGCCTCCAGGTCGGCGACCATCAGTCGATGGCATACATCGTGCACCGCAATCAGCACTTCTACGTCGTCGCCTACGACGGCATCGACCCCATCAGCGGGCGGGAGCGACGCCGCTGGCATCCGGCTGGGCGATCGCGCGGCGACGCCGAAGCCATCGCCGCCTGCCTCGCGGTACGTCCGGAAGTCACCACTCCGGCAGGCTCGCTAACAGTCGGATCGTTCCTGGCCGACCAGTGGATGCCCCGACGACGCACGCAGCTGCGACCGACGACGGCCCACCGCTACGCCTGGATGATCGAGCACTACATCTGCCCCCGCATCGGCGCCATCCCGCTCCGACGGTTGCGCGTCGATCATCTCGACCAGCTCTACACGGACCTCCTCGCCCACGGCGGACGCACGGGAGCCGCGTTGGCGCCGAAGACCGTGTACGACGTCCACGTCATCGTCCGCTCCGCCCTGGCCGACGCCACCCGCCGTCAGCTCGTCGACGTCAACGTCGCACTGCTCGCCCAACCGCCACGCTCCCAACCCCGGGCGCGCCGCGGACCCGAGACCTGGACCGCGAGCCAGCTGCGCGCATTCCTCGACAGCGCACGCCACCTCCGGCTCTACCCGGCGCTGCACCTCGCAGCGACGACCGGAATGCGACGCGGCGAACTCGCCGGACTGCGATTGGGTGACTGGGACCACACAGGCCATCGCATCTCCGTCGCCCGCAGCCGCCAAAGCGTCGCCGGTCGTTCAGTGGAAGTCGCGGTCAAGACACGCACCAGCCGCCGCTCTGTCGACCTCGACCCGGCCACGGAAACGGTCCTCGCCACCTGGAGAGCCCATCAAGAAGTCGTCGCCCAGCCCGTCGGACTCGCCGACGCGATGTTCACGAACACCGCCGGTCGTCCGCTGCACGCCGAATCAATCAGCCGGCTGTTCGACCGACACCTCGCCCGCACCGATCTTCCCCGAATCCGGTTCCACGACCTTCGCCACACCCACGCCAGCCTGCTCGTCGCCGCCGGCACACCGATCAAGGTCGTCAGCGAACGCCTCGGTCACGCCCATCCCGGCTTCACCATGGCCACCTACCAGCACCTCGTCCCCGGCATGAGCGCCGACGCCGCCGCTCGTTTCGCCAACCTCGTCGCCACCGCGTGACCGAGCCGGCCGGTAGACGGTCTACCGGTCACAGCCACGCAAACGGCCTGCTCACCGCACGCGTCCAGAACAGGGCCGGTAGAGCAACCCGGTAGATGACGCGCAGCCGCACCAACGACGAAGGCCCGGAAACCCACAGTTTCCAGGCCTTCGGATTGGTGGCGGGGGTAGGATTTGAACCCACGACCTTCGGGTTATGAGCCCGACGAGCTACCAGACTGCTCCACCCCGCGTCGTTGTGGAGGAAGTAGGTTACCCGAACGTCGCTTCGGCTCACAACGTCGCCCATGCCCCTCTTCCGCCGCACCAGCCCGCCCGATCCTCGGGTGGCCGAGCTCACAACAGAAGTGGCCGCGCTCCGGGCCCGGTTGGGCGAGCTGGAGACCCGCCTCAGCACCGCCGACGCCCGCCTCGATGAGGTTTCGTCGGCACTCACGAGCCAGCTCCACGAGCTGTCGGGCGAGCTGGAGGCCAGCCACCGCAGCGTCGACCAGCGGGTGAACGCCCTCGACTCGCTCACCGCCGGCCGGCTGGCGGCGGCGGAGAAGGCGCAGGACGTACGGCTGGCCGCCTTCCGGGCCGAGCTCGAAGCCCTCATGGCCGAGCACACGAATGGCGACGTCGATGCCGGCGACACGACGGCCCGCCTCGAGGAACTGCTCGAGCGCCAGACCCGCATCGCCAACGAGGTCGCTCGCCACGAGATCGCCTTCCAGCAGGAGCTGGCCGCGCTCGCCGACCGCCTCGGCCGCAACCCGCCGCGCCGCTGATCAGGCGTTGGCGGTGGTCGACGGGTCCGTCGGGGCCGGCGTCGTGGTCGACGATGGCACCGCCGTGACGGTGGTACCGGTGGCGAGCGACGCCGCCTGCGACGCCAACTGGTACGCCTCGGTCAGCTTCGTCTGGTAGGTCCCGAGATCACCGGCCTTCAGCGCCGCCTGCGCCGCGTCGTAGGCCGCCTGCGCCTGGGCCAGCAGCTGGTCCGGGTTCCCCGTGATGGGCGCCGCCGTGGTCGGCGTCGTCGTCGCCCCGGGGACGGTGGAGGTCGGCGCCGTCGTGGTGGTCGTGGGCGCATTGGGATCGGTCGTCGAGCCGGCACCGTTCCCAGGCAAGGGCGCGATGCTGCCGCCCACCACCGTGCCGAGGTTGAGCTGCACACCGAACGCCTTGTTCAGCGCGTCTTCCAGCGTGGAGCCGCGATAGGCGGACTGCCCGTACGTGATCGTCACCGAGTTCACCTGCGGCACCGGCGTCTGGCCCGTCGCCTGCACGTACCACGTGCGCACGTACATGAGGTTGTTCCCGATGGGTATGAGCTGCTGGTCGCCGAACGTGACGCGCGAGCCCGACTGGTCGAGCAGCGTGAGGTTCTGGGCGAAGTTCGACTTCATGGTCGAGTCCGCCAAGGACGGCCCGTCGGGCGGTGGACTCGACATCACGTAGACGCGCATCTTCCCGTAGTCGGCCGGCTCGCTCGACACGGTCATGAACGCCGACAACGTCTTCAGCTGATCGTTGTCGGAGAACGGCACGAACGATCTGAGGGAGACGAACTGGAGGTTGTTCGTGCCTGGTTGCACCATCAACGTGTAGTACGGCGGCACACGACGCTCGCGCGTGCTGGCCAACGTGCCCCCGACGACGGTGGGCACTGGCGTGGCGGTCCTGCTCTCCTGCTCCTTCGGTGGGTTCTGGGCCACGTTCCAGGCGTCGCTGCGCTGGTAGAAGTCGCCGGGATCCTCGATGTGGTACCGGCCCCAGGCCTCGGTTTGCACCCGGAAGATGTCGTCGGGATAGCGGAAGTGCGCCTGCAGCGGGGCGGGCACCTCGTCGGTGAAGAGCTTCGGGAACGCCTTCGACCACGCCCGCACGATCGGGTCCTGCTGGTCGACGATGTAGAAGGTGGCGCTGCCGTCGTAGGCATCCACGACTGCCTTCACCGAGTTCCGCACGTAGTTGAAGCGGTGGTCGAGCCCGCTGCCACCGGGGAGCGCGTCGGTGTCGGCCCGCTGCGCGTACGGGTACTGGTCCGTGGTCGTGTAGGCGTCGATGACCCACTTCATGCGGCCGTCGATGATGACCGGGTACGGATCGCTGTCGAAGTCGAGGAACGGCGCCAGCAGCTCGACACGGGCGCGGACGTCACGGACGTAGAGGATCCGGGACTCACCCGTGATGAGGCCGGACGTGAACAGGTTGATCTCGCCGAAGCGCAAGGCGAAGGCGATCCGGCGGATGGAGGAGCCCATGCTGACCCCGCCCGTGCCTTGATAGGTCACCTGGGCGTCCTGGCCCGTGCTGCTGTAGGAGATCTCGGAGCGCTTCGTGTGCACGACGGCGTAGTCGCTCACGTTCTCGCCGAAGTACACGGCGGGCTGTGACAGGTAGGGCGCGGTGTTCGAGTCGACGGTCGTGTCGATGAACGCCGGCTGCCCGTTCGCCGTCATCTGGCTGCCCGGCGCGAAGGCGGCGGCGTACCCGTGCGTGTACGCCAGATGCCGGTTCTCCCAGGTGTTGCCGGGCAGGCCGCTCGGGTTCAGCTCACGGGCAGCGATCACGGCCTGTTGCAGCCGGCCGTCGATCTCGTAGCGATCGACGTCGAGCTGGCTCAACTGGTAGTACCCCCGCAGCGCCTCGAGCTTCTGGTAGGTCTGGGCCATCGCCTCGGTGTCGATGAGGCGGATGTTCTGCAACGTCGGCGTGTTCGGCTCGAGCTCTTGCGGGTCGAGCGAATCGAGTTGGTACGGCACCACCTCGACGCTGTCCACGTTCATGGCCGATCTGGTGGCCGCGATGTTGCGGACGATGTACGGCTGCTCCTTCGTCGACTCTGCCGGCTGCACCTGGAAGCGCTGGACGAACGCCGGGTAGGCAGCGCCGGCCACCACGGCGACCAGGCCCCAGAGCCCGACGGCGATGACAGGCAGCCGCCAACCTCGCTGCCACACGTTGATGATGAGGAGCACAGCGGCGAGCAGTGAGATGAGGAAGAGCAACTTGATGGCGGGGAGCTGCGCGTTCACGTCGGTGTAGGTGGCACCGTCGACCACGCCTCGGGTCGAGGTCGTGAGCTTGTACTGCTGCAGCCAGTAACCCGCCGCCTTGAACAGCGCGAGGAACGCCAGGAGCACGGAGAGGTGGAGCTTCACCTGCGGCGTGACCCGCCGGCCCTGCACCTGGAGCCGGATGCCGCCGTTCAGGTAGTGGGCCACCGCCGTGATGATGAGGACGATCACGGTGGCGGCGAACAGCCAATCGACGACGAACGTGAGGAACGGCAGCTTGAAGACGTAGAAGCCGATGTCGATGCCGAACTCGGCGTCCTTCTGGCCGAACGGCACGCTGTGGGTGAAGAGGAGCCAGTCCTTCCACTGGCTCGACACCGGAACGCCGGCCACGAGACCGAACAGCAGGCCGATGCCCACCCGGAAGAGCCACGCTCGCCGGCCCACGATCTGCTGGTACCGCTCGATGAACTGCTCCTCGGGCCCGGGCAACCGCACCTTCGGCGCCATGCGGTCGGCCAGCCAGAGGTTCAACACGAGCAGCGTGGCGAACAGGACCGTGAAGATGGCGGCCAGGGCGACCTTGGCCCCGATGACGCCCCAGAACACGTCGGACTGCCCGAGCGCGTCGAACCAGAGCTTGTCGGTGTAGAAGCCGGCGATCCCCCGGGCCGATAGGAACAGCACGACGAGCAGCACCGCCACGACGATGATGGCGATGCGTCCTCGGTTGGACATACGCCGGCGACCTCGCCGCTTGTTTCGCGGCAGGTCCGAGGGGACTCGCACGGCGGGGGAGGCTAGCCCTGGGTTTGAGCGATTCCGCAGCGGCACCCGGGGTGGGCCGGAGCGTGGCAATGACCCGTCGGGAACTGCTCGCCGGCGGCGATCACGCCGCCCAGCGCGTTGTCGTCGGCGTCGGGGCACAGCGGACCCTCAGGGTCCACCACCCACCGGATCGGCGTGCCCACGGGCACCGCGTCGAAGGCGCCCCGGCCGTGGGCCAGGAGCACGAGATTGGCGGCGGCCTCGTCGGCCCGCTGCGTCCTCCACTCGCGGTAGGCCGCCCGCAGCGTGGCACTCGCCTCCACGCTGTCGCCGGCGGCGTCTTCGAGCGCCTTGGCCAGACGGTCCCGCAAGGGCGCCACCAGCTCGGCGTCGACGGCGCCGAGAACGGCCTCCACCCCATCGGCCGACGGTTCGCCGGTGGCTCCCATCGACCGGGCTCCTGCCGTCATGGCGGTGCGCACATCGGGCGTGAGCGCCCGCCGGTAGCGGCCGGCGTGCTCGACCGGGGTGCCAACCAGGGCGTCCACCTCACTGGGCACCGCCGAGCGGCGCAGCGCGTCGAGGACCTCGTTCTGCTCGTCGTTCAGAGCGCGCTTCACATGGCGGGCGACGGAGGCCTGGACGCGCTCGATGGCGTCGGCACGATCGGCGAGATAGGCCGCATCGCCGTCGAGCTCCTCGTCGGCCTCACCGTCAGGAGCGGGAACGGTGGCCTGGTCGACGTCGGCGGCGACCTCGGCGGGGCCGGCGGCGCGGATGCGGGCGAAGAGGTCGTCGACGTCCGTGCGGGCGTCGGGGCTGGCGTCCAGCTCGCCGGCATACGACAGCGAGGGCTCGGGCTCCTCGCCGAGGTGGAAGGCGACGCCGTCGTCCTCGTCAGCCGCGTCGATGCCGCCGTCGGCGACGTCGGGCACCAGCTCGAGCACGGCCGGACCGGCGGGCTCCTCCTCGACCAGATCGACCTCGACCTCGACATCGGGCTCGTCGCCGTCGTCCTCGACCAGCTCGAGCACCACGCTCGGTTCCGATGCCAACGCGGCGACGGCGGCGGCCGCCTCCTCGACGGTCTCCACGTCGAGCGGCTCCGTCGCCGGGACGGCATCACGCAGCTCCCCGAGCACGCCGTCGACAGCGCGACCGGCATCCTCGAACGACGCCACCAACCGATCCCGATCGGCCCGCAGGCGCAACAGCTGCGAACGGGCGGCATCGCGACGGCGGGCCAGATCGGTCAGCATCCGCTCCCGCACGGCCCGGGCCTCGGCCACCATCTCGCGGCCCTCGGCCTTGGCCGCCTCGATCTCGGCGGCGGCCTCGTTGACGGCGTCGGCCCGCACTCGGGACGCGTCGATCGTGGCGTCCTCGCGAAGGCGAGCGACGTCCTCGCGCGCTTCCCGCCGCAGGCGGTCTGCGCCCTCTTCCGCTTTGGCTCGGATCTGGCTCGCCGCTTCCTTCGCCGTCGCCAGGACGCGCGCGGTCTCCTCGCCGAGCAACGACGCGACCGTGGCCTCATCGAGCTCAGGGACGGGACCGGTGCGGGCGTCGGAGAGCTGCTCGCTGAGCTCCTGGTTCTGGGCGCGGAGGCGCTCGAGCTCGTCCGCGATCTGATCGAGGACGGCGCGCACCTCGTCACGGTCGTAGCCGCGCCGCGACGTGTTCAGCTCGAGCGAGCGAAGTGAGCGGGGCATCGTCAGATCGACGCGCGGGCGCGTAGGGATCGTGACCATCGCCGTCAGCGTACGGTGCTGACCCTCGCAAAGGGTGGCAATGAGACGCGTCAGCTCGCGGCGCCGGGCGTGCCCAGCTGCGTGGCGTTGCCGCCGAGCGCCGCCAGCGCCGTGAGCGCTTCGTCGAGCGTGCCCACGCCGACGATCTTCAGGTCGCTGCCCTTGGCCGCCTCCTGCGCTTCGGCGACCTCCGAGGTCGGCACGAGGAAGACCTTCGCACCGGTGCGCATGACGGCGATCGTCTTCTGCTTGAGGCCGCCGATCGGTCCGACGGTGCCACCGGGATCGATGGTGCCCGTCGCCGCCACCTCCACGCCGCCGGTCAGGTCGCCGGGCGTCAGGGTGTCGAGCAGGGCGAGGGTGAAGGCGAGGCCGGCCGACGGTCCGCCGATCTGACCCGAGTCGATCTGGACCTCGAACGGGAACGTGAACTTGATGCTGTCGGGCGGGGAGGGATTCGGGACGATGCCGATGATGGCGCGGCCGTCGCTGGACCCGATGAGCTGCGTGGTCGCCGTCATCACCTCATCACCCCGCTTGAAGGTGAGGGTGACGGTGTCGCCCACGTGCTTGTCCTTCAGCGCCGCCGGAAGATCGGGCACGACGTTGATCGGCGTCGAGTCGACCGCCGTGATGACGTCCTGGGGGTGCAGGATGGCCGCGACCGGCGACTCCTGGGTGCACGTGCGGTCCGCCGCTTGGGCCAGGCACAGGCTGTCGACGACGACCCCGCCGTCGGACACGCCGACCGAGTAGCCGAGCTTGGTCAGCGCGACGTACGCGGCGAAGTCCTTCGAGTAGGTCATGAGCTGCAGGTTCTCCTTGCGGTTCTCCTGCTCGGTCTGATCGCCGAAGACCTGCTTCTCGGTGTAGATGTCCACCTTGTCGGGATCGAGCGTGCCCACGAGCCAGCCGAGTGCGGACAGTCGGGGCGTGCCGACCGTGACGAACAGCACCTGGCCGTCGATCGGGTACGTCTGCTGACCCTTGATCTCGACTCGCGAGGATGTGGGTCGAGCGTCACCCGGCGCATAGGCCACATAGGGCACGCCGATGTACGACGCCCCGATGACCCCGACCGAGAGCAGGGCAGCCACGACGATCAGCGGGATCCACCACAGCCGCCGGGGCATGGGGGGGTTGCCCGGGGGCGCCGGAGGGGCTGGGGTTACCATCATGTCCACGTGTCGACCTCAACCCTGACGATCTGGGCCCTCGTGGTCGCAGGAGCCGCAGTGTTGCTGCTGGTGGCCGTCGACCACCGCAAGCCTGCCAGACGGCGTGCCGTCGCCCAGCGCGGGCTCCCCCTGCCGTGGCGCCCGCCCACCGTGCAGACCCTCCAGCACCGGCCTGTGCGCCGCTACCGGCCGCCGGCTTGGTGGCAGCGCCTCGCGTCTCTGCTGGGCGCCGGGGTGCTGGGCGTCGTCCTCGGTGCCGTGCTGGCGGTCGTGACGGCCGGCCTCGTGGTGGGGGCGTTCGTCATCCTCGACGGCATCGTGAAGTGA
The DNA here is from genome assembly GCA_963728985.1 of uncultured Acidimicrobiales bacterium. Classification (GTDB taxonomy): domain Bacteria; phylum Actinomycetota; class Acidimicrobiia; order Acidimicrobiales; family Ilumatobacteraceae; genus DASXAI01. The sequence continues at coordinate 813,824 of CAVSME010000001.1, forward strand.
CGCCGGCCGACCGCCGGCGCCGGGCCGTCCTCGCTGGACACCAGGGCGACGAGGACACCGCCCGGGAAGCGCTCACCGACGACGATGCGACGGTCCGGGCCGGTGCGCTCGGCGCGCTCGAGCGGATCGGCGTGCTCGCCGACGACACCCTTGCTGCGGCGCTGACCGACACCGACCCCGCGGTGCGACGGCGAGCAGCCGAGATCGCGGCCCGCCATCCTGACGTGTCCCTCCTCGGCGCGCTGGACGATGACGACGCTCGGGTGATCGAGATGGCGGCGTTCTCCTGCGGCGAACAGGAGCGGCCGGTGCCCGCCGTCGTCGACCGCCTGCGTTCCCTGGCCGGCGACCACCCTGACCCACTCGTGCGCGAGGCCGCCGTCGCCGCACTCGGGGCCATCGGCGCGCCCACCGGGCTGCACGCCATCCTCCACGCCGCCGCCCACGACAAGCCCGCCGTGCGCCGGCGCGCCGTGATCGCCCTCGCTCCCTTCGATGGTCCCGACGTCGACGATGCGATCGCCCGTGCCTTGACCGACCGGGACTGGCAGGTCCGTCAGGTGGCCGAGGATCTGGAAGCACCGTGAGGCGGGCTCCGGCCGCCGTGATCGGTGCCATGCTGCTGGCCGCCGGATGCCAGAGCGGGAGCTCGAGCGTCGGAACGGCCACGACGGCGACGGCTCACGCCCCGGCGCCGACGGTCACCTCGACGGCACCGGTCGCCGCGACCATTGCCGCCACGACGACCACGCTGCCCACCGGGGACAGCCAGACGCTGGCGGCCGCCCTCGTCGCGGCCGAGCGGACGATCCGCGACCCGAGCGCGTCGCCCGAGGCGGTCTCCGCCGCCGGCCGGGTGCAGCAGCGGGCCTATCGACGTCTCGCCGCCAACAAGACGTGGGAGGCCGACGTGACCGCCGCCGTGCCCGGTGAGCTCCGGCCCGCCTTCGACGCCAACCTGGCCGCGGCCACGATCGGCCGCCGGCTGGCTGAGCAGGCGGCGGCGACGTCGACGGCACCGCCCGAGCCGACCGCACCAACGGTGCCGACCACCCGCTCGCCATCCCTGCCGGCGTGGACGATCCGGCCGCCGAAGCCCGCCGCCGAGCTCCTCGGCTACTACCGCGAGGCCGAAGCCACCACCGGCGTCCCGTGGAACTACCTCGCCGCCATCAACTTCATCGAGACCCGCATGGGTCGGATCGTCGGCGTGTCGACGGCCGGTGCCGAAGGGCCGATGCAGTTCCTGCCGACCACGTGGGAAGCGTGCTGCCACGGGGACGTCTGGGACGACCACGACGCCATCATCGGCGCCGCCACCTACCTGGCCAGCAACGGCGCGCCCGGCGACATGATCGCCGCGGTGTGGCGCTACAACCCGAACGAGGTGTACCTCGAGATGGTGACGCAGTACGCGTCGGTGATGGCCGGCGACGAGCGCGCCTACCTCGGGTACCACGCGTGGGACGTGTTCTACGGCAGCGCCGCCGGTGACGTACGGCTACCGGTCGGCTACGCGGCGGGCGAGCCGGTCGACGCCGCCACCTACGTGGCCGCCCATCCCGAGGACCGCGTGGCCCTGACGTTCCCGTGACTTGCGGCGCCTCTTCGGCGCCGACTCGCCGTGCTCGAAGGGCGAGCGGCTGGGTGCTCGCGATCGGCGCGGACGGGGCCGGTTGCCACGATCCGTGAGCGACGTTGGGTGCCGATTCGGTCATGGGTGCCGATCGGCCCGCCAGGCGAGGCAATCAGCACCCAAACGCCGATCGGAACAGGATTCCGCCCGCCGAGCGTGGGTGGGGATCACAGCTTGGGTGCGAGACGCGTCGGAAACCGACGCATCCAGCACCGAAGCACGGATCAGCACCCAAAGCTCTCTTCGCCTATCCGCTCGCCCTCCTCGAGCAATGCCGCGGGCAGCTGCGCCGGCACTCCGGTCTGGGGCGTTCAGCCGGCGTAGCGGTAGACGTTGGTGTCGCGCTGGACGAACCCCAGGCGCTGGTACAGCCGGTTGGCCGCCTCGCGTGACGGCCGGGACGTGAGATCGACGGTCCGGGCGCCGCGCTCATCGGCGAGCGCGATCGCGGCGACGTTCAGCGCCTCACCCACGCCATGACCCCGAGCGGCGTCGTCCACGACGACGTCCTCGATCCAGGCCCGCACGCCGGTGGGCAGCCGGAACACGACCAGGGTGAGGCAGCCCACGATCGCGCCGTCGACCCGGGCGACGAAGAAGATGGTCGCCGGCCCGTCGACGATCTCGGTGAGGTGCTCGGCGAGGATCGGCGGCGCCGACTTCGACAGCTGCGGCACCAACCGGTGCACGGCGTCGAGCAGTTCGGGGGTGACGGTCCGGGCGACCTCGACCTCGGTGCCTGACATGGTCGGCGACGCTACCGATTGACCGGCGGCCGTGCACCTCTCCTACTGTCGCCGCCATGGGCAACGACGAGCTGCGCAGCATCGCCCGGCGGCTGCGGGACCTGGTGGAGCCGATCGCCGCCAACGTGTACTTCGCGCCGGAAGCGGCGGCGGCGTACGAGGCGCTGGGCGTGCACGGCTTCGCACCCGGGTACTTCCCGAGCCGGGGCGGCTGCCTCGGCCAGGTGCCGGGTGACGTGATCGCCGCGGCGTTCGGCGTGTTCAAGCCGGCCATGGTGCGCGAGGCCGTCGACGAAGCGTGGGCCGTGACCGACGCCGCGGCCATGGTGGCGGCACGCCAAGAAGGCGCCGTTGCCAGCCTCGCTCGCATCTTCGGTGACGATCCCGCCATCGCCGACGCCATCCCCCGCGCGACGGAACTGCTGCGCCGGGCGGCCGCCGCCGCACCACCCGGCGAAGGGCGAGCGCTGTACTCGGGCCTCACCTCGCTCGGCTACCCCGGCACCCCACTCGGCGACCTGTGGCGGGCGGCCGACCTGGTTCGCGAGCACCGGGGCGACAGCCACATCATCGCCTGGGTGGCCTACGGGCTGGACCCGATCCAGGCCACGCTGTGCACGGAGCTGTGGTGGCACCTGCCGTTCGTGTCGTACGTCCGTACCCGGGGGTGGGACGAGGACGAGATCGCCGGCGCCGTCGAGCGGCTGCGCAGTGCGGGCCTGGTCGACGGCGACGAGTTCACCGAGGCCGGCGAGCGGCTGCGGGCCGACATCGAGTGGTGCACCGACCAGCAGGAGCGGCCCATCGTGACCGCCCTCGGCGCGGACGCCGAAGAGCTTCTCGGGCTGCTGACGCCGATGACCGAGGCCGTGCTGCACGCTCGGGGCTACCCCGCCGATCCGCGCCAGATGACCCGCCCCTGACCCGCCGCCTTCTGCCGGCCCCGAATCGCGCAGCCTGAACACTTGGTACCGCGTGAGCGGCACGAAGCGCTCAGCCTGCGCGGAAGGATGCGCGCTTGCTACCCGGCGACGTGGATGACGGCAGCGCCCGTGACCCGGCCGTGGGCGAGATCGGCGAGGGCGTGGTCGGCCCGCTCGAACGGGTAGGGCACCGTCGTCGTGACGATCGGGATCTGCTCGGCCAGGGCCAGCAACGCCTCGCCGTCGGCACGGGTGTTGGCGGTGACGCTGCGCACCTGGCGCTCCTCGAAGAGCTCGTCGGCGTAGCGCAGCGGCGGCACGTCGGACAGGTGGATGCCGGCGATGGCGAGCGTGCCGCCCCGATCGAGTGCCCGCAGTGCCGTCTTCACCAGCTCGCCCGCCGGCGCGAAGAGGATGGCGGCGTCGAGTGGTTCCGGCGGCGCGTCGTCGGCCTCGCCCGCGGAAGCACAGCCCAGCTCGAGTGCCAGCCTCCGCGCCTCGGCCCCGCGAGTGAGCACGTGCACCGTCGCCCCCTCGTGCAAGGCCACCTGCGCGGTGATGTGGGCCGAGCCGCCGAAGCCGTAGATGCCGAGCCGTCCCCCCGGCGGCAGGAGCGCCCGGCGCAGCGCCCGGTAGCCGATGATGCCGGCGCACAAGAGCGGGGCGACGTGCTCGTCGTCGAACGACGGCGGCAGCCTATAGGCGTATGCCTCCTCCACGACGACGTGCTCGGCGTAACCGCCGTCGTCGTCCCAGCCGGTGAAGCGGGGCGCCACGCACAGGTTCTCGTCGCCGCGCCGGCAGAACCGGCAGACGCCGCACGTGTGGCGCAGCCACGCCACGCCGATGCGCTCACCGAGCTCGAAGCGCGACGCGCCCGGCCCGAGGGCATCCACCACACCCACGACCTCGTGGCCCGGGGTCACGCCGGCGCGCCTCGGCGCGAGGTCGCCCTCGGCCAGGTGGAGATCGGTGCGGCACACACCGCACACGGAGACCCGCAGCCGCACCTCGCCAGGCGCCGGTTCCGGCGCCGGACGCGCCCGCAGCACGATCGGGTGGCTGTCGATCGACCCCGGGGCGCTGACCTCCCACGCTCGCACGGACGCCAGGGTACGGTCACGCCGTGCTCCTCGACTCGCTCACCGTCGACGCTGACGTCTTCGCCCGCCGTACCGGCTGGGAGGCCAAGCCCGAAGGGTTGTGCAAGGGCGACGTGTGCGTGCCCGCCCCGGGCGTGGCCCGCGGCGACGGCAGGCTCGACGTGGAGCAGCTGGCCGACCGCCTGCGCATGCCGCTCGTGCACGACCCCGACCACGGGCTCTGGGCGCTGGGCCCGGCGTCGGGCGGTCGCGCCCTCACGTCGGCGGTGGCCGCTGATCCGGAGCTGATCGACGCCGGCGGCAACCCGTTCAAGCTCTCCGCCCTCCACGGGCGCAAGGTGCTGCTCGTGGCGTGGGCCAGTTGGTGAGGCTGCCGCCTCAGCCTGCCCGGGTGGCAGGCGCTCCACGCCGCGCTGGAACCAGCAGGGCTGACGGTCGTCACCGTCGCTCTCGACGTCAACCCTGACAACGCCCAACCGTGGATCGCCGCTGCGGCGCCGACCCACCCGAGCCTGATCGACATCACCCACGTCACCGACGAGGTCTTCGGCTTCGTCAACGTGCCGATGGCGGTGTGGATCGACGAGTCGGGCACGATCGTGCGTCCGGCCGAGCAGGCGGCCATCGAACGCAGCCCGGCGCGCGACATGGAGATCCCCGACGGCGTGCCCGACCGGCTCCGGCAGATGCTGGAGCAGGTGAAGGCCATCAAGGATCCGTCGGCGGCGTACCGAGCGGCGATCGTCGACTGGGTCGAGCGCGGCGCCGCCAGCCGGTTCGCGCTGAGCCCCGACGAGGTCGTGGCCCGGTCGGGCGATCGCTCGGCCGACCACGCCAGGGCAGCGGCCTGCTTCGAGTTGGGCCAGCAGCTGTGGCGGGTGGCCGGCAACGACGCTGCCGTCCCGTGGTGGCGCGAGGCGCACCGGCTCTTCCCGGAGAACTGGACGTACAAGCGCCAGGCGTGGACGTTCGTGACGACGCCGGCCGGGGCCACGGAGAACGACCTCATGCAGGGACCGAACGACGTCTACGAGGGCAACTGGCTGGACGACGTGATGGCGGCCGGCGGGGGTGCGCACTACTACCCCGACATTCATCTCGGCTGAGGGTTGCACTACGAACATACGTTCGTCTAGCGTGGTGCCATGTTGCGGTGGCGCACGGTCGAAGACGAGCCCCAGGGCGTGCTGTTCGGCGACGAGGAGATCGTCGAGCGCCACGTCGGTCGGGGTGAGTTCCGCGGGCTGGAGTTCTTCCATGTCCGCTGCCGCACCATCGTGAACACCGTGCCGGCGGCCAGCCGCATGCCGTTCGCCCACACCATCAACGCCTACCGGGGCTGCAGCCACGCCTGCGTCTACTGCTTCGCCCGGCCCACCCACCACTACCTCGGGCTCGGCATCGGCGAGGACTTCGAGCGCAAGATCGTGGTGAAGGTGAACGCCGTCGAGCGGCTGCGGGCCGAGCTGGCCGCACCGAAGTGGCGGGGCGAGGCCATCGCCATGGGCACCAACACGGACCCGTACCAGCGCGCCGAGGGCAAGTACCACCTCACGCAGGGCATCATCGGGGCCCTGGCCGACGCGGCCAACCCGTTCTCCATCCTCACCAAGTCCACGCTGATCCTGCGCGACCTCGAACTGCTGGTGGCGGCGGCGGCCCGCACATCGGTCCGAGCGAGCCTGTCGATCGGGACGCTCGACGACGAGGTGTGGCGCGTGACGGAGCCAGGCACGCCCCACCCGCGCCATCGCGTCGAGGCGGTGGAGCGCCTGAACGGCGCCGGCATCCCGTGCGGCGTGCTGGTAGCGCCGGTGCTGCCGGGGGTGAGCGATGGCGACGACCAGCTCGCCGCAGTGGTCGACGCCTGTGTGGAAGCCGGCGCGCCGTCGATCACCGCCGTGTACCTGCACCTGCGGCCCGGGGTCCGCGAGCACTGGTTCGACTGGATGAAGCGCGTCCTCCCCGACCGCGTCGACGACTACGAGCGTCGGTACCGCAACCGGGCCTACGTGCCCAAGCAGGCGCAGCACGAGCTCACCACCCGGGTCGACGGGCTGGTGCACGCCGCTCGGCAACGGCGCTCGGCACGCCGACGGGCGCCGCGGGCGCCGGCCACCCGCCGAGGTCCGCCGTCCCGGTAGCGTGCGCGCGATGGAGCACGTGCGGTGGTCCTCCCGCCCGACCTTGCGATCTCCTGTGCTCATCGCCGCCTTCACGGGGTGGAACGACGCCGGCGACGCCGCCTCGGGCGCGGTGCGGCACCTGATCGAGGCGTGGCAGGCCGAGCCGGTGGCCAACCTCGATCCGGAGGAGTTCTACGACTTCGGTAGCACGCGCCCCGTGGTGCGGCTGGCCGAGGGCGTGACTCGCGAGATCGTGTGGCCTCCGAACGACTTCTGGGCGGCGTCCACGCCGGGCTCGGACGTCCTGCTGCTGCTCGGCACCGAGCCGCAGCTGAAGTGGCGCACCTTCTGCCGCCAGATCACCGCGGTCGCCGCGCGAGCAAGAGGCGTCGCTGGTGCTCACGCTGGGCGCGCTGCTGGCCGACGTCGCTCACTCGCGGCCGGTGTCGCTGATCGGCACCGCCACCGACCAGGGGCTCATCGACCGGTTCCGGCTGGCTCGGTCGCGCTACGAGGGTCCCACCGGCATCGTCGGCGCGCTGCACGATGCCTGCAACGGGGCCGGCCTGCCGTCGGCATCGCTCTGGGCGGCCGTGCCGGCCTACGCGCCGGGGTCAACTCGCCGAAGGCGGCGCTGGCCCTCGTGGAACGGGCGGCCGCCATCGTCGGCGCGCCCGTGTCGATGCGGGCGCTGGAGAGCGCGGTGGGCGACTACGAGGACGAGGTGGCCGAGCTGGTGGCGGCCGACGACGACCTCGCCGGCTACGTCGGGCGGCTCGAGAGCTTCTCGGACGACGACGACGAAGACGACGAGGAGGAAGAGGTCGATCGCTCGGCCCCTGACGCCACGGTGGAGCAGTTCGTGGAGGACGTCGAGCGCTTCTTGCGCGACCAGGGCCGGGACTGATGGCCGAGGTCGTGGCCACGTGCCTGTGGTTGGTCACGCCCGAGCTGCTGCTGGCCCTCGACGACCGCTTCGGCGAGCCCGTCGACGCCTACGTGAACGGTGCGCAGGTGTGGCTGCGCGACGACGGCCCTGGCGGCGCCGGCCTGGAGTGGCGGTTGCACCCGGTCGCCCGCTTCCAGCGGCCGAGTGGCGTGAGCCACGACAGCCTGTTCGAGGCGGTCGTGTATGCGCTCCGCACGGGCACCGACGTGCCGGCACCCATCGACGAGCTGTGGGAGGGACTGGAGGCGTTCCCCGGCTACGGCGACGAGATGGAGCCGGCACCGCTGGCGGCGGCGGCCACTGCGTCCATCGGCCTCGCCCCTGATGCGTTTGGTGTCGTCGACCACGATCGGATCGGCGACGAGTGGGAGCGCTCGGGTGGTCAGACCTCGATCGTGCAGGCCCTCACCGCGCAGTTGAGCCGCTGACGCGCCGCCCTACCCGTCGCGCCAGACCGGATCGCGAGGCGGATCGAAGGCCGTGTCGAGATCCTCGCCCCGGATGGCGGCGAACGCCCGCGGACCCCACCAATCCGCACCGGCCGTACGCAGAGGCAGGGCATCCTCGGCGAACCAGCCCACGCCCGACGTCTCCAACGGGTGGCCGTTGAGCTCGCCACCGGTGGCCCGGCAATGGAAGACCAGCATGTACATCCCGAACCGGGTGAAGCCCATGCGCATCCCGTCGACCACGGAGATGATCTTGACGGGCACGCAGTGGATGCCGGTCTCCTCCTCGACCTCCTTCACCGCCACCTCGGCCGGCGAGTACCCGATGTCGGCCCAGCCGGTCGGGTACAGCCACACCTTCGAGTCGGCCCGCTGCACGAGCAGGATCTCGCCGCGCTCGTTACCGACGACGGCGCCGACGGCCACCTTGGGCGTGACGTAGCCGGGCACGCCTTCGCCAATGGACTCCATCCACTCCTGGATGAAGTGATCGGTCTCGCGACGCACTTCGAGAGCGTCGTCGGCCGCCGCCTTGATGTCGGCGGCCACCTTCAGCACCTCCTCGTAGCGCTCGCGCTCGTAGAGGCTCTGCGTGAACCCCATGCCGGTGCGGGCGATGGCCGACAGGGCCTCGCTCCAACGGGCCAGGTCACGGGTGAAGTCGGCGGTGCCCAGGCCGGGAGGGCCAGGGGACTCGGTCGCCTCGGGCGGCGGCTCGGGCAGGGGCTCCTCGACCATGGGCGCAGGCTAACCGGCGGCCTCACCATCGCCCCACGCCGGCGGGACCGGCATGATGGCGGCAGTGACCGAGTTGAGCGACGCCGTGCGGGCCGGTGACGTCCGTACCGTGCAAGCCGTGCTCGGCCGGGAGCCGGCGCTGGCCTCGAGCCGTGACGCCGAGGGAACGTCGCTCGTGCTCCTCGCCTGCACGAGCGGGCACCGGCGGGTCCTCGACGCGCTGCTCGCCGCCGGCGCCGACCTGGACGTGTTCGACGCCGCCGCGCTCGGTCACGTGAACCAGCTCGAGATCCTGCTCGGCCTCGATCCCACGCTGGCCAACGAGACGACGACGGGTGGCACGACCCCGCTCCACCTGGCCGCACGCTTCGGTCATGCCGGTGCCGTCCGCCGCCTCCTCGACGCCGGTGCCGACACCGATGCCGTCGACGCCGCCGGTGCCACCGCGGCCGATCTCGCCACGACCGGCGGCCACGCCGAGCTGGCGGCGATGCTCAGATCAGCCTGAGGGCGTTGCGGGCGGCGACCAGCATCGGATCCCACACCGACGCGAACGGCGGCGCGTAGGCGAGGTCGAGCTGGGCGACCTGCTCGACGTCGAGGGCCGCCGTGATGGCGACGGCGCAGGCGTTGATGCGCATCGCCGCGCCGTCCCCACCCACGATCTGGGCGCCGAGCAGCCGCCCGGTGCGGCGTTCCACGATGAGGCGCAACGTCATCGGCTCGGCGCCGGGGAAGTAACCGGCCCGCGTGGTCCCCTCCACCGTGACGGCCACCGACGCGAACCCGGCCCCCGCCGCCTCGCGAGACGACAGGCCCGTGCGCGACACCTCGGTGTCGCAGATCTTGGAGATGGCGGTGCCGACCACACCAGGGAAGGTGGCGTAGCCGCCACCGATGTTCGTGCCCGCCACCCGGGACTGCTTGTTGGCCACCGTCCCGAGGGCGATGTGCACGGCCTCGCCGCTCACGATGTGCCGGCTCTCGCAGCAGTCGCCGGCCGCCCAGACCCCGTCGGCCGACGTGCGCTGGCGCCGATCGACGCGCACCGCGTCCTTGGCGCCGATGGCGATCCCGGCGTCGGCGGCAAGCTGGCTGTTGGGCCGCACACCGATGCCGAGCACGACCAGATCGGCGTCCAGGACACCGTCACCGGTGACCACGGAGCCCGGCTCGAACGCCTTCACCTCGGTGCGCAGCCTCACCTCGATGCCGTGGCGCTCCATCGCCGCGGTGACGAGCGCTCCGAGCTCCGGATCGAGCGTGCCCATGACTTGGGCGCCTTGCTCCAACACGGTCACCCGCTGGCCTCGCTGGACGAACGCCTCGGCCATCTCCAGGCCGATGTAGCCACCGCCGACCACGACCACGCGCTGGCATTGATGGGCGACCACGTAGGAGAGGAGCGCGTCGCTGTCGTCGATGGTCTGCACCCCACGGACGAACGGCAAGTCGATGCCGGGCAGCGGCGGCCGGATCGGCACCCCACCCATGCCGAGCAGCAGGGCGTCGTACCCGAGGTCGTAGGTCGTGCCGTCGGCGGCGACCGAGACCGAGCCGGCATCGGTGTCGAGGGCGACGGCTTCGTGGCCCATCCGGACGTCGATGTCGTTGGCTCGGTGCTGCTCGGGTGTGCGCACCACGAGGCGGTCGGGATCGGGGATGGCCCCGCTCACCACGTACGGGATGCCACAGGCGGAGTAGCTCGTGTGGGCGCCGCGCTCGAGGGCGACGACCTCGAGGTCCGGTTCCTCCTGGCGGGCGGCGGAGATGGCGGCCATCCCACCAGCGTCGCCGCCGATGACGACGAGACGGCGAGCCACCCTGCCACCATAGGTGTCATGGTCGTGCGCGACGACTGCCGGCACTACTCCACACGGACGCTGGCAACGGGTGACAAGCTGGAACGCTGCAAGCTGGGCGTCAACGAAGAGGCCCCGTTCGCCTGCCCGGACGGCTGCGTCTTCTTCGAACCCCGCTCGGGGATGAGCGCCGGCTGGACCGTCAGCTGAGGGCCCGCCCCTCGGACAACCAGCTCACGCCACCCGCTACGCGCACAACGTTCCCGCTGGCGAGCCCACCGCTCCCGCCCCGACGGACTGGGGTGGTCAGGTGATCGGGAAGGCGAGGGCGACGCCGCCGAGGTAGACGGCTTCGTCGTCGGTCGTGGTGAACGTCACCGCCAGGCCGTCAGCGTCCTGCTTCAGGCCGCCGTCCACGTCGAGCAGCTGCGCGTCGAACCCGTACTGGTTCGTCTCGGGCGGCACGCGGGCGGCGTCACCGACGTCGATCGAGGAGTGGAAGAAGTTGTTCGGCCGCCCGAGGGTGCGCCCGCCCACGGTGGCCCTATCGCTCTGGAGCCCGAGGTCGCCCTCGTAGCCGATGACGCCGACCTGCACCGACGCCGGCGCAGTGGTGAAACCAGGCAGGGCGAAGCGCACGCCCTCCTTCACCTTGCTGAAGCGCCCGTCGTGGCCCGGGTCCTCGAACACGGCCACCGCCTGCAGTGGGGCCGTCGGCAGCCGGTAGGCCACGAGCAGGCTCCAGCCCCCGAACTGCCCCGGCCCGGTGCCGGTCTGCACGTCGGCCACCTGGTAGGTGCCGTTCGGGCTGGCCAGGGCGCGGACCAGGTCGGTCACGTCCGCGCTGGCGGCGTAGGCCTCGTCCGCCGTCTGCAGCGGCGCCTCGGCGGCGTGGATGACGACCGGTGCGCCGCCGGGGACCACGAACGTCACGGCACCGAGCGCGGCGGGTGAGTCGTCGCTGGCGCCCGAGGGATTGCCGCCCCAGCGCAGCGTGGCGTTGAGCACCGTGGCGCCGGCGGGCAGGTCGAGATCGGCCAGCGACGAGTCGATGGCGCCGGGGATCGAACCCTCGTCGACGTAGCCGAGATCGCTGGTGTTGTTGTTCTGGTCGCAGTGCCCGGCGCCGGGCAGGCAGGTCACGACGGTGTTGGCCGCCATGGCCAGGCCGCCGTGGTCGACGGTGAAGTAGTTGAGCCCGGCGGGGGTGGCCGAGGTGGTGAGGGCCAGGGTGGCGGTGGCCGGCGCGGCGCCATCGGCCGTCGTGGTGATGGTGACCGGGACGGCGTCGCCGGCCTTGGCGGTGGCGAGGTCGAGGCGCAGGGTCAGCTCGGTGGCCGGCGCCGCCAGGAGGCACGTCGTGCCGGGCGAGCAGCCGGGCACCCCCCAGTCGAGCACCGGGACGCTGGCGGTCACGGTGACCGGACCGGCCGGGCTGACGGGATCGGCCTGGACCACGAGCGACCGCCCGAGCGACGCACCGGCGACAGACGGCGTGACGCCCGTGCTCACGTTGACGGTGGCGCTGAGCCCGGCGAACGCGGGCCCGACGGGCGTGACCGTCACGCTGAGTGGCACGAGCACCGGCGGCGGCGGCAGCGGCGTCGTCGTGGTGGTCGTGGTGGTGGCCTCCGGCGGCGCCACCGCGGGTGCGGCCGTGGTGGAGGTCGTGGATGTCGAGGTCGAGGTTGACGTCGAGGTCGACGTCACTGTTCGGGCCGGCGCCGTGGTCGCGGAGCTACGCCGGGCGGCGGTGCTCGCCGGTGCCGGTGCGGTGACCGCCGGCTGGACGGGAGCGATCGACGCGGGCACGGTCGGGATCGTCGCCGGGGCGGCGATGGCCGTCGTGGCCACGCTGGCGGGGGTGGTCGCCGGGGCCGCCGCCGGATGGGGAGCCGCTGTCGTCGAGACGGGAATGACGCCGCCGGCCGAGACCCGGTCGCCGTCGTCGTGGCGCAGGGAGGCCACGCCCACGACGCCGGCCACGACGGCCGCCGCCGTGGCCGCCACCACCCCCGCCTGGGCGACCGGCGTGTGCGGCCGCCACCGCAGGAGCGCCAGCAGGGTGCTGCCGCCCACGGCCATGTGGGACAGGAACGCAGTACCGGCCACGCCGAGCAGCACCGGGACGAGCACGCCCCGCAGGCTGGTGCTCACCTCCTGGAGCTCGAGCAGGACGGCGGTGCAGCGCTCGCAGTTCTTCAGGTGCTCGTCCACCTTGCGCCGGTCACGGGCCGACAGGCCGTCGCGCACGTACGCACCGAGCTTGGTGATCGTCTCCCGGCAGGCGTCGGGCGGCGGGAGCTGCAGGTGGGCCTGGAGGTAGGCCTGGCGCAGGCCCTCGCGAGCCCGGTAGGCCAGCGCCGCCACAGCGTTCGGAGCCAGTCCCAGGAGCGGTCCCACCTCGGCGGCCGGGCGACCCTCCACCTCGGTGTGCCAGAGCACCATCTGCCAGCGCTCGGGCAGGGAGGCGAAGGCGGCCGCCACCATGCGGGCGTCCTCGCTGTCGGGCGGCACGTTGAGGAGGGCCAGGTTCACGTCCTCGGGCACCTCGCCCGGAACGTCGACCCGGCCGTCCTTGCGGGCCTTGTCGTACCAGGCGTTGCGGACGCAGGTCATGAGGTAGGGGCGGAACGCCACCTCCGGGCCGGCCCCCCGCTGCAGGGCCGACAGCACCCGGGTGAATGCCTCCGCCACCAGGTCATCGACGTCGGAACGGGAGGCGCCCAAGCTGCGGGCCGCCGCCCGAGCAGAGCCGGCGTGGCGGCTGTACAGCACCGCGAACGCCGCGTCGGAACCAGCGCGTGAGCTGGTGATCAGCTCCGCGTCGGAAAGGGCGCTGAGGTCGCTACCGAGCCGGTGCATCTGGTTCATGACGTATGACTCATGAGGTTATGACGAGAAATCGCGTCATGCCGGGCCGAGCAGCCCGTCTCTTCCTTGTGCGACCGGGAGGGGGAGCATGGCACTGACAACGGACCGAGCGACGATCCTCGTCGAATGGCGCCGTCGCGTCCGTGCTGGATGGGGCCTCGGACCGCACTGGCACACCATCGACGGGACCGCCCCCCTCGTCACCACCCTCCTCGACGGCAGCGCCGATCCCTGCGCCGTGCTCGGGGAGCTCGGGCGCCGCTGCGGCCACGACGGGCACCCCCTCGACCAGGTCACGGCGTGGACGGGTGAGCTCATCGACGTCCTCCCCCGCCGGTTGCGGCGCAAGGTGGACCAGCGCCGGGCCGCCGTCGCCCTGGCCACGGGCTGGGCCGAAGGAGCGCTGGAGCGGCGCCACAGCCGCAGCTTCGGCGTCGCCCCCATGGGCGCGCTGCGCCTCGCCCTCGAGCAGTGCTACGACCGCTGCGAGGCCATCGGCACGAATGCCTCCGAGTCGTACTCCCTGGTCGTGCTGGATGCCGACAGCGGCCTCCTGCCCCCCGTGCCTCGGGCATCGGCCATGGCGGCCATCTCCGCCCATGCCCGGCGGGCCTTCGCCGCCGGGGAACCCATGGCGGCCACCCCGACGGGCCGCCTCCTCGTCCTGGCCGAGCGCACCCCCGACCTCTCCACGGTGGTCCGCTCGATCGTGGCGACCTGCGAGGTATCACCCTTGCTGGCTGGATGCTCTCGTGTCCAGGGCTGGGTGGAACCACTGCCCCCAGACCGAGCGCACATCGATGCCTACCTCGCCGAGCTCGCTCCGTGACGCCGCCGCCCGCGGGCCCTCCCGCCCGTCACGCCGGGTGGTGTCGTTCCATCACCGTCTTGGCCTTCCACGCCCCCCAGACGATCCCCGGTTCGTGCAGCGCCTCGTCGACGTCCTTCCACGCCGCCGGGGCCAGGTCGTAGGAGTCGTCAGGGAAGGCTCGCTCCCGGAATTCGTCGCGGACCACCGGTGGGACCGCTGCCCGCCGGAGCACCGCCGTCGGGTACCGCACCGCCGCCCGCAGGACCGACAGCGGGTTGGTCGGCTGGCGCTCAGCGTCGAGCGCCAGCAGGCGGCGGACCTCAGCCCCCACGACCACCGCCGCTTCGGCGCCGGTGCGCTTCGCATCGTCGGCGACCGCAGGCGGCACGGCGCCGGCGTAGGCCGTCATGATCCGGGCCACCGACCGCTCCACCCAGGGTCCGATGGCGTGGTCGATCGCTGACGCCAGACGCTCCGGGGGCTCGTCCACGCCCCTACCGTACGAGGGCATGGACCGGACCCCGTCGGCTCGCGGGCTGCGGATGCCGGCTGAGTGGTCGCCCCACGAGCGCACGCTGATCGCCTGGCCCGCCCGCCGGAACCTCTGGGGCGAGCGCTACGAGCAGGCGTGCGCGTCGCACGCCGCCGTGGCCCGGGCCGTCGTGGCCCACGAGCCGGTGACGATGGTGGCCGCGCCCGGCGACGCCGCCGCCGCCCGCCTGGCGTGCGGCCCGGGCGTCGATGTCGTGGCCATCCCCATCGACGACTCGTGGATCCGCGACACCGGTCCGATCGGCGTGGTCGGGCCGCGCGGCGAGCGGGCCGCCGTCGACTTCGCCTTCAACGGCTGGGGCGACAAGTTCCGGCCCTGGGACCACGACGACGCGCTCGCCGCCACGCTGGCGGCGCGGCTCGACCTGCCGTGCTACCGGGCGCCCTTCGTGCTGGAGGGAGGGGCCGTCACCGTCGACGGCGAGGGCACGCTGATCACCACGGAGCAGTGCCTCCTCCATCCGAACCGCAACCCGGGGCTGACCCGGGCGCAGATCGAAGACGGCCTCCACCGCTACCTCGGCGCCGAGCGGGTGATCTGGATCCCCTTCGGTCTCGCCGGCGACGACGACACCGACGGCCACGTGGACAACGTGGCCTGCTTCGTCGCCCCCGGCGTGGTGCTCGTCCAGGGCTGCGACGACCCGTCGCGCCCCGATCACGATCGGCTGGCCATCAACCGGCGCTGCCTGGCCGGCGCCACCGACGCCGCCGGCCGGCCCCTCGAGGTCATCGAGGTACCGGTCCTGCCGTTCGTCGCCTCCGGTCGGGGGCAGCGGGCGGTGCCGTACCTCAACGCCTATGTCGCCGACGGCGTGGTCGTCGTACCCGTCGCCGGCTACCTGGCCGACGACCGGATGCTCGACGTGATCGGCCGGTGCTATCCCGGGCGCGACGTCGTGCCGCTGCCGGGCGGCATCCTCGCCCACGGCGGTGGCGGGGTGCACTGCATCACGCAGCAGGTACCGTCGGGCACGCCCTCCCGTGCCTGACGCCACCATGAAGCTGCTGTCCGCCACCGGGTCCGTCCCGGATTCGCCCGCACGGCTGGAGCCGTCCCACCGGCCACCCTTGCGCATCGGCGCCGTCCAGCACCGTTGGCATCCCGATCCGGTCGAGCATCGCCGGGCGTTGCGCGAAGGCGTGATGCTGGCCGCCGGCGAGGGGGCGACCGTGATCTGCCTGCAGGAGCTCACGCTGTCGCCGTACTTCGCGGTGACGCCCGGCGGCCCCAGTCCCGACGGCGCCATGCCCGAGCCGCTCCCGGGCGGACCGACGTACGAGTTCGCCGCCGCACTGGCCGCCGAGACGGGAGCCTTCGTCCACGCCTCGCTCTACGAGGCGCCCGGCGAGGGCGACGGCGACGGGCTGGGCTTCAACACCGCCATCTGCGTCGCCCCCGACGGAGCGCTGGTGGCCCGCACCCGCAAGCTCCACATCCCGCAGGGCAGCGGGTACCACGAGGACCACTACTTCCGGCCCGGCACGACCGGCTACCCCGTCATCCCGCTCGCCGACGCGACGTTCGGCTTCCCCACCTGCTGGGACCAGTGGTTCCCGGAGCTGGCCCGGGCGTACTCGCTGGCCGGCGCCGAGGTGCTCGTCTTCCCGACGGCGATCGGGTCGGAGCCCGAGCTGCCCGGCTTCGACACCGAGCCACTCTGGCAGCAGGTCATCATGGCCAACGGCATCGCCAACGCCACGTTCATGGTGGCCGTCAACCGCATCGGCGACGAGCCCCCGCTCACCTTCTACGGCTCGTCGTTCATCTCCGACCCCTACGGCCGCATCCTCGTGCAGGCGCCGCGCGACGAGCCAGCGGTCCTGGTGGCCGACCTCGACCTCGACCAGCGGCGCGACTGGCTCCACCTCTTCCCCTTCTTCGCCACGCGCCGCCCGGACACCTACCGCTCACTTGTCGACGATCACTGAACGCCGCTGGCACCGTGTCGCGGCGAGCCTCCTCGTCGTGCTCGCCGCGCTGTCGGCCACGGTCGGCGTGCTCGCCGGCTGGGCCGAGCGGTGGCTGTTCGACAAGGTCAACGCCTACAACCTGCTGATGGGCCGGGTGCGCAACTGCATGCAGCAGCGCCAGCTGTTCCCCACCATCGTGGCCGTGAACTTCTACGACCAGGGTGACCTGCTGCGGGTCGTGAACGACCTCAACGGCGTGGGGTAGCGGGCGACAGCGCGCTGTTCAAGTTGCCGGAGCGCAGGCCTTCGAGGTCGACGGTCACGTAGCGGTAGCCCGCCGCGCGGACGGCGTGCGACCACCGCCTCGCGCTGGTCGACGAGGGCGCCGAGCTCGTCGATCGGCACCTCGATGCGGGCGCGTGTCGCCGTAGTGGCGCACGCGGAGCGCGGCGAAGCCGAGCCGGCGCAGCGCCGCCTCCGCCCGCTCCACCCGCGACAGCACCGCCACCGTGACCGGCGTCCCGTACGGCACGCGCGACGCCAGGCACGCCGCCGCCGGCTTGTCCCAGGTCCGCAAGCCCAGGCGCTGCGACCATGACCGCACGTCCTGCTTGGTGAAGCCGGCATCGACCAGCGGGAACGAGGCGCCCCGAGCGGCCGCCGCCTGCTGGCCGGGCCGGTGGTCGCCGAGGTCGTCGAGGTTGACGCCGAGCAGCACCGTGGCGCCTTCGGCCTCGGCCATCGGCCCCAGCACGTCCATGAGCGCCGTCTTGCAACGGGCGCAGCGATCGCCGTCGTTGGCCACGTAGGCCAGGTCGTCGAGCTCGGTCGTGGGCACCTCGTGCCACCGCAGGCCCCACTCGGCGGCCAGCGCCGCGCAGTCGTCTCGTTCGTCGCCGGCCAGCGACGGCGACACCGCCGTGGCCACCGCGCAGGCCTCGGGGCCGAGGGTGCGGTTCGCCACCCACGCCAGGAACGCGGAGTCGGCCCCACCCGAGAACGCCACGACCACGCGGCCGAGCCCGCGCAGGCGCTCCTCCAGGATCGCCAGTTCAGGCATCGACGACCTCGAGGCGCACGCGCTTGAACCCCTTGCCCTTGTTCTCCGTCTTCACGACTCGGATGCGACCCACCTCGTCGGTGGTGTGCACGTGGGTGCCGCCGTCGGCCTGCTTGTCGAGGCCCACGATGTCGACGACCCTGATCTCGGCGACCGTGTCGGGCACCAGGCTCACCTTGGTGCGGATCAGGTCGGCGTCCTCCAGGGCCGTGCCGCGGGGCAGGAACTCCACTTCCACCGGACGCGCCGCCGCCAGCTCGGCGTTGACGAGGTCTTCCACCCGCCGAGCGAACCCCTCGGGCAGCGGATCGAACTCGAAGTCCATGCGCGCCGACAGCGGCTCCATGTTCCCGCCCGTCACCGGCACCCGCCACTCGTTCCAGATCACCCCGCACAGGACGTGGAGCGCAGTGTGGGTGCGCATGAGGGCATGGCGGCGATCCCAGTCGATGACGCCGTCCACCTCGGTGCCGACGGCAGGGGCGTCGCCGTCCAGGTGGTGCCAGACCACGTCGCCGTCCTTGCGCACGTCCACGACGGCGGCGCCCCCGAGCGTGCCCGTGTCGTGCGGTTGGCCGCCGCCGGTCGGGTAGAAGGCGGTGCGGTCGAGGGCGACGGCGCCGCCGGCCTCGTCCACGACGGTGGCTCGGAACGAGCGGAGGTAGGCGTCACGGAGGTACAGCAACTCGCTCACCCTGCCGATCCTGCCACGGGAGGGTCCCCCTACACTCCCCGCGATGGTGGGGCGTGTCATCGGGACGATCGTCATTGGGGCGACCCTGCTGCTCAGCGCCTGCACCGACGACGACTCCGCCGCACCGGCGCCCACCACCACCATCGCCGCCACCACCACGAGCCAGGCGCCCCGCGGCAACCTCGACGGCCAGCTCGCCATCGGCGTGCTGCTCCCCCAATCGGGCAACGGTCTGGGTCAGCTGCTGGGCACGTCGATGATGTTCGCCGTCGACATGGCCATCGCGGAGATCAACGCCGCCGGGGGTGTCAACGGCCAGCCCGTCGTGCGCTACGTGGCCGACGAGGGCACCAACCAGGAGACGGCGGCGAAGGGGCTCGACGAGCTGCTCACGAAGGACCGGGTGGACGCCATCGTGGGGCCGGCCTCGTCGAAGGTGGCGCTGGCCCTGATGGACAAGATCGTGGACGAGAAGGTGGTGACGTGCTCACCGACGGCCACGGCCACGGCGCTGTCGACCTACCCGGACGATGGCTACTTCTTCCGCACCATCGCCTCCGACGCCCTCCAGGGCAAGGCTCTCGGCGAGGTGATCGCCGAGACCGGCCGGCGGTCCACCGCCATCATCACCTCCGACGACGACTACGGCCGCAACCTGTCGCAGCAGCTGGCCTCCACCCTCCAGGGCGAGGACACCACCGTCACCAGCACGACGAGCTACGACGCCACCGCCACCGACTTCAGCAACGTCGTCGAGACCGCGCTGGCCGACCATCCGGCGTCGGTCGCGGTGATCGGCTTGCCCGATCCCGGCGGCAAGATCATCGCCGCCCTCGAAGCCGCCGGCACCTCGCCCCACAGCATCTTCGTGACCGACGGCATGCGCCTGCCCACCCTCTCCGAGCTGGTGTCGCACGGCCACCCCGAGTCGCGTGGCCGGCATCCAGGGGGTCTCGCCGTCGGCCAACCCCCAGTCGAGCTGGTTCGACGAGGCGTTCCGCGCCTTCGCCCCCAACGCCCAGAGCCTGTACGCCGCCTACGCGTACGACTGCACCAACCTGATCGCCCTCGCCGCGCAGACGGCCGGCACCGACGATCCCACGGTGTTCGTCAACGAGATGGTGCCGACCAGTCGCAACGGGGTGAGCTGCCGCAACTTCACCGACTGCGCGCCCGTCGTGGCCGACGGTCGCAGCGTCGATCTGAACGGGGCGTCGGGACGCATCGAGCTGCTGGAGAACGGCGACGCCAGCTACGGCACCTACGAGGTCTTCATCTTCGGGCCCGACGGCAAGGACCAGACCGTCAAGTCCAAGATCGACGCCCTTTGATGCGTCGCCGTCGTCCGCTTCGCTTCCGCCGGCTCCTGCTCGCTGCGCTCGAGGATCTCGGCCAGCTGCCTGCCGCCGCACTGCGGCGGCACGCACATCACGCGCTGGCCGAGGAGCTCTTCGACCGGAGTGACCATGCCGGCGTAGAAGCGGCCGAAGTCGCCGTAGATGGCCGACGCCCGGTCGAAGCGCAGCTGGTACACGACGGCCTTGAGATCGTCGGGGTGCTCGGCGAACAGGGTCACGCCCCATTCGAAGTCATCGAGGCCGCTGGAGCCGGTGATGACCTGGAGCACCCGCCCGGCGAACGCCCGTCCCGACGTGCCGTGCTCGCGCATCAGCTCCGAGCGCTCGTCGAAGCCCAGCGTGTACCAGTTCTGCTGTACCTCCCGGCGCCGCGACATCGGGTAGAAGCAGAACGCCGGCTTCCCCTCCGGAGGGAGCTTGGGGTACAGCCGCATGTTCTTCATCTCGTCGGGCATGCCGCCGGCGTACTCGCTCACCTCGGTCAGCGAGACGTACGAGTCGACGACGTTGAGACCGGCGTCCTGCAGCCCGCTCTGGAGCCGGCGGAGCTGGCGGAAGTCGGCCCCGAGGGCCATGAACGCCAGATCCGCCTTGTGGCCGAGCATCGACGCGGTGACCACCTGGTGGTCGTTCTCCCGGCAGCTCTTCACGGCGGCGATGACGTTCTCCGGATCGAGCCGACGCGTCGCCGTGCAGAAGAGGTGGAGCACGCCCCAGCCGGTGTTGGGGACGACGGGCTCAGCCATGGTGGCGTGGCGGCGGCCACGACGCCCGGGCGCTCGCCGCCGCTGCTCGGGGCGGCGGCATGTCGTGGACCGAGGCCATCGGCGTCGACGGCGGGTCGATGGTGAAGGCCACCTCGTGCGCCCGGTGGGCGACGACGGCGGCGGCATGGAAGTCCTCGAGCCGCTGCCTGGTGGCCGGCAGGTGGTACCAGGCCCCGTCGACGGTAGGGCCGCGGGTGCCGTGGTAGATGGCGTCGATGTCCTCGCCGGTGACGGTGCGGTGCTGGAGCATGGCGTTGGCGATGGCCAGGACCAGCCACCGGTTGGCCTCCAGCAACGCCGCCGCACGATCGCACAGCTCCCGCAGCTTCGCCTCGACCTCCCGGTCGAGCTCGTCTTTGACCGTGAGGCCCCAACCCGTGCCCGACGAGATGGTGTTGCCCATGCCCGACGTCGCCAGCATCTGGATGATGAGGTTGGTGGCCGCGTTGAGGTCGCCGCCGACGCCCGCCGAGTTGTCGCCGCCGAAGAACATCCGCTCACCGGCGAGGGAGGCGAGGGCACAGATGACGTCGATCTCCCGGTCGGTGCGCCACTGGAAGTCGCGCTCGACCCGCGGGATCCAGCTCGACGAACCCGCCGACCGGACCGCGCTTCTCGATCGTGGCGATGTCGATGACGTCACGGCGGCGCAGGAGGAGCGTGGCCACCGCGTGGGACGCCTCGTGGATCGCCGTCTCGTACTGCTCGAGCTTGGTGGCGGCCATGCCGTCGGGCATGCCGTGCACCTTGAACACCCGCGCTTCGATCAGGTCCGGCCACGTGACGAAGTCGCGGCCGTGGCGGATGGCCACGATGAGCGCTTCGTTCACGATGTCCTTGACCATGGCGCCCGATGCGTAGGGCGACATGAGGGCCAGGCTCTCGACCTGCTCGGGAGTGAGGACGTTGCGCACCTTGCCGAGGTAGCCCTCGAACGTGCGCCGCCGGCCGTCCAGGCTCGGGTAGTTCACGTGGTACATGCGGTCGATGCGCCCCGGGCGCAGCAAGGCGGCGTCGAGCGACTGCGGCATGTTCGTGGCCATGATCGTGAGGATGCGGTACTTCGGTGGCTTCTTCGGGGGGATGCACAGGAAGCCGCGCACGACCCGGTTGAAGAACCCGCGCGGCTTGTTGAGGCCCGACATCTCGGTGAGGATCGCCTGCAGCGAGCCGTCCATGCCGCCCATGCCGCCGCCGCCGAGGCCGGCGACGAACGGGTCGAGGAAGCGGCGCCGGGGCTCGGGATCCTGTGACCGCCCGGCGGCCAGGTTGGCCACCATGTCGTCGTGCAGCGCCCGCTGGGCACTCCTCGACAGGAAGTGGGAGCCGTTGCACGCGCTGGAGAAGAGCGACTCGAAGGCGCGCGCCTCGTCGGATCCTGCGCTGCGGGAGCCACCGGCGACGGCCCCGCCACGGCTGCCGAGCGTGTCGGCCTCGTCGAAGAAGACGATGACGCCACCGTGCTTCAGCGCCAGCTTGCGCAGCTTCTTGAACAACTTGCGCACCTTCATGACACCGATGCCGAAGAACATCTGGATGAACGCGCCGGGCTCGACGAACACGAACGGTTTGCCCGTCTCACCGGCGACGGCTTCGGCCATCAGCGTCTTGCCGGTGCCGGGCGGTCCCCACAGGAGGATGCCGCTCGGGACGTAGCCGCCCTTGTCCTCGATCTCCTTGGGCCGGTCGAGAAAGACGATGTTCTCCTTGACCTTCGTGAGCACGGGGTCCTGGCCCCACACGTCTGTGAAGCGGGTCTTGATGTCCTCGGGCATGTAGGTCTCGATGCCGCCGCGGCCGAGGAACCAGAACATGGCCACGAACTGCAACATGATCGTGCCCATGAGGAAGATGAGGCTGAAGAACCACGGCATCTGGCCGTTGGTGAACGGGTTGAACATCAGCCGCCGCGGCATCTGGGCGATGGTCTCCCAGAACGAGAGGCCCCAGTAGGAGGCCAGCACGAAGACGATGACCGAGCCCCACACGACGAACTTGAGGATGCGGGACATGCGGTAGCGCAGCCACGGGTTGCGCCGATCCCACCAGCTGTTCCACCGGCCCCAGACGTTCTTGACCCAGAACTGGTTGTACCGCGCCGAGCGCTCGCCGATCAGGTAGTGGATCTGGCGGAGGATCTCGAGACCGAGCAGCGTCAGGACCCACCACTTGGCGTCGAGCTGATCACGGATCGCCTCCTCCCACGACATGATCGGGATGTCGGCGTGCTTCAGCACGGTGGCGAAGGCGAAGTAGACGATGAGGAGCAGCGTCACCTTGACGCGGTCGAAGAGGAACAGCGGCTTGCGGGTCTTGCGATCCCGCGAGTCCTTCACCGGTTCGTGCACGGCGACGATCGGCGGTGGCAGTGTGCTCATCGCGTGACCTTCCATGACGTGGCGATCTCGTCGATCGATTTGCGGTCGTTGACGTAGCACTGCGACTCGCAGCGCACGAGGAGGAGGTAGGCCCGCCCCAGCGCGGGATCGAACAGCTCGGAGCCGTCGTAGGTCACCCAGGCGTTGGGCTCCGCCGGGTTCGGGATGTTGATCACCGTGCGGCTGCCGATGATGCCGTGGCTGTAGTCCAGCGGCGCGTAGGAGACGACCTCCCACTGCGCCGGCGTGCCCGGGTCCTGGAGGATGGGGTCGACGCCATTGAAGATGATGCGGCGCAGGCTCGACGACGAGACCTGGTCGTTGTCCGACGCGGACAGGGCGTAGATCTGCACGTCGCCGACCGGCTCAGGCGGGGCGTCGAGATCGAGGTGGCCCTGGTCGGGTTGCTCGGCGGCGTCGAAGGCGATGTGCCAGATCCGTTGCGTCTCCACCGGGAGCTTGGGCGCCCGGCCCTCGGCGTCCTGCTCGGTGAGCGGGTAGATCGTCCACGAGTCCGGCACCTTGAAGAACGCGCCTTCGGCGGAGTTGTTCACGAAGGTGAAGTCGTTGCCGCCGCAGCTCGCCAGGACGCCCGCGAGCACGAGGGCACCCACCAGCAACCCGCATCGCCGACGAGCCATGCTCAATTATCGTCCAGACGGACCGATCGGATGGCGGCCGAGCCCGTTTCTGACCGTTTCCACTGTAACGATCGCGTTGTGATCCGGTATGCCCGACCCCGGTTCCCCGTGGTTCGGGCCGCGCCGTCGGGCAGCGTCGACGGGCGCCCGTCGGTGACGCTGAAGCGGCCTCGGCCACTGGGCGTGGGAAACGCGCCGCCGGCACAGAGGTGGCGACCACCCCACTGGATGGCGTCGCCGGTGTCGGCGAGGTCTTCGATGCCGGCGTAGGCCGGCACCACGGCGGCGATCTCGGCCCGCAGGTCACGGTTGGTCGGCCACGAGAAGCAGCTGGCCACCTCCGGGCGGACCCGGGCCGCCAGCTCGGCGAAGATGCGCCACTCGCTGCGGGCCTCGCCCAGCTGACGTGGGATCTCCGGGCTGAACGCGACGCGCCGCTCGGTGGTCGTCTCGGTGCCGCCGCCCTCCTGCTCGTAGCGCGTCGCTGCCGGCAGCAGGATCACGTCGTCGCCCGGCACCAGCATCTGGCTGGTGAGCACGATGTCCTGGTGGACCCGCAGGGGCAGCCGCTCCAGTGCGGCCGCTACCCGGGGCGGGTCGGGCAGGACGTCGAGGAAGTTGCCGCCGGCGACGAACAGCACGTCGAGCTCGCCCCGCTCGGCCGCTTCGACCTGTTCGGCGGCGGTCAGCCCGGCGTGGTCGGGCACGGCGAACCCCCATTGGGCAGAGAGGGCAGCGGCGTTGGCGGCGTCGACCGTCTTGCCCCCCGGGAAGGCGGTGGCGTCGGCGCCCATCTCGGCGGCGCCCTGCACGCCGGAGTGGCGGTGGACGGGCATGAGGCCGGCGCCGTCCCGTCCGACGTTGCCCCGGGCCAGCGCCACATTGACGATCGCCTTCACGCTGTCCACCGCACCACGGTGCTGGGTGCTGCCCATGCTCCACACGAGCACCGCCGCCTTCGCCCGCACGTACTCGTCGACGAACGCCTCGACTTGACCGCGCGTCACGCCGGCGGTGCTTAGCTGATCGTCGAGGTCCATGGCGGTCACCGCCGCCTCCAGCTCCGGCCAGCCGTCGGTGTGGGCGGCGACGAAGGCGCGGTCGATGGCGTCGCGCTCGATGAGCCGCTTCAGCACGGCGTTGGCCATCGCCACGTCACCGGCCGGGCGCACCGGCACGTGCAGATCGCACAGCTCCAGTCCCGGCTCCAGGTACGGGTTGATGACCACCACCCGGGCACCGCGCGCCTTGGCCAGGTAGAGGTACTTGGTGAAGACGGGTTGGTCGTCGGCGACGTTCGCGCCCCACAGCGCGATGAGGTCGCTCTCCACCACGTCCTGCAACGAGCACGTGCTGGCGGCCACGCCGATGGCGTCCTCGAGCCCGAGCGTCGTGGGCGCGTGGCACGCGCGGGCGGCCGAATCGACGCTGGCGACGCCCATGGCCCGCGCCACCTTGCCAGCCACGTAGTAGGACTCGTTGGTGAGGCCACGGCTGGTGAGATACATCGCGGTGCGGTCGCCGCCGCCACGGCCGATGCCGTCGGCCACCGCCCCGAGGGCTTCGTCCCAGCTGATGCGGGCGAAGCCGGCGTCGCCGCGCCGGCGCCGCATCGGGTAGCCGAGGCGCCCAAGGGCGCGCAGCTCGGCCTCGGACTTCGTCAGGAGCGGTCCGACGTCGGCGAGGAGATCCGGATCGAACGCGGCGGCGGTGTTGGTCTCCAGCAGCTTCAGGCGGGTCATGCACAGGTGCACGCCGTCGATGGTCCAGTCGTGGAAGCCGGCCACGCCGAGCGCGCAGCCGTCGCACACGCCCTGCTGGAGGATCTTCTTGGCGTAGGGGAGGTTGCGCCGGTTGGCCCAACCGACGTTCGCCATCTCGAGGTAGTGGTTCGGCTTCTGCTGGCCGATCCCCTGGGGAGCGAGCCCGGCCCACCCTTTCGGGTTCCACCTCACCACGTGAGGCGTTCCGGGGCGTAGATGTTCAGCCTGCCCTCGCGGGCGAAGCCGGCCAGCGTCAGGCCGGCGGCGCGAGCGGTGGCCACCGCCAACGCTGACGGCGCGCTCACCGCGACGATCGTGGCGAAGCCGGCCGCCCACGCCTTCTGCACGATCTCGAAGCTGGCCCGACCGGAGACGAACAGGACGAGCCCCGTCGCCGGCAGCCGTCCGTCGAGCAGCAGCCGGCCCACGACCTTGTCGACGGCGTTGTGGCGGCCGATGTCCTCGCGCACGACGAGCAGTTCCCCGCCGGCATCGACGGCGGCGGCGGCATGAGCGGCGCCGGTCGACGCGAAGACACCTTGGGCCGCCCGCACCCGCTCGGGCAGGGCCGCCAGCACGGCCAAGGGAACCGGAGGCGACGGCGCCAGGGGCGCCAGCCGGGCGGCCAGGTCGGTCAGCGTGGTGGAACCGCAGAGGCCGCACGACGACGTGGTCGTGGTGACGCGCGGCGGGGGCACGGGTGCGATCGCGCCGGTATCGACGGTGACGACGTTGAAGCCGGTCTCCACGGCCGAGCCCGTCGCGCAGTAGCGCACACCCGCCACCGGCGCACCGGCGAGGAGGCCGTCGGTGAAGCAGAGGCCGGCGGCCAGCTCGAAGTCGTGGCCGGGCGTGCGCATCGTGGTGCCCACCAGGTGGTCGTCGAGACGGACCTCGAGCGGCTCCTCCACCAGGAGATCGTCGGGGGCGCGGCGGACGTGTCCTGCCTTCACCTTGGTGACGAGGAACGTCTCGGTTCGTCCCCGGGCCATGCCAGCAGGGTATCGAGGTGCCCGGTCTTCGCTCCTCAGCCCCAGGGCCCGGGGTTTCCATCGGGCAGGTCCTCGATGGCGGTCTCGGTGTGGAACAGGCGCAGGCCGCGCGCTTCGTAGTTGGGTCGGGCCTGCGGGGCGTCGAGCGTGCACGTGTGCAGCCAGACCCTGGTCGTGCTCTCGAGCGACCACGCCCGCCGGAGCGCCTCGGTGAGCAGCCAGCCGCCGATCCCCTGGCCGATGAAGCGGGGCACCAGCCCGAAGTAGACGATCTCGACCGAACCGCCGCCCTGGCGCTCCAGCTCGTAGTAGCCAGCGGGTGTTCCGCGCGCGTAGGCCACCCATGTCTCCACCTCGGGACGATCCAGCCAGCGCATCCACTCGTCACGCGTCCAGGGCAGGCGGGTGTACCACCACCAGCCGGCGCCGACGGTGACGTACAGGAACCGGCTCAGCTCGGGTAGCGGCACCTCGGCCTGCACGAGGGTGACCGGCTCGGCCGGCGCCGCCCGCGCCGGGCGCAGCTCATCGGGCGAGCGCTGCTCCAGATGCCACGTCGTGACGGAGGTGGGCGCCATGGAGGATCACGTCTAGCCGACCCTTGCCCGCGGGCGCACCGCCGTTCGTTCCTCGGGCTCGGCGTCGAGCTGCCACAGCCGCACGACCGTGAGGATGGCCACCATGCCCGACGCCGCGACCAGGCCGAACTGGACGGCGGGCACGTCGCCGTCGGTGCCGGCGTAGACGACGTGCAGCGTGGCCACGACGAACAGCGGGAAGCTGGCCACGTGCACGAGGCGCCACAGCCGCGCCGGCAGCCGGCGGCGGGCCAGCGACGTGAGCTCGACCGCCAGCAGCAGCCAGAAGCCGACCACACCCCAGGCGACGGCGGTGGGCCGCCACGAGCTGGCGAACGGGACGAGCAGGTCGGCCACACCGAAGTGGGTGTACGAATCGGCCACCAGCGCCAACAGGTGGACGCCGACGAAGATCGTGGCCAGGCCGCCCAGCCAGCGGTGGAGATCGAGCAGCCACGCCGGCCGGGGCCGGCGGCCGAAGGCGCGGGTGGTGAGGGTGAGGCCGAGCACCACCGATCCCGTGAGGAGGGTGTAGGCCACGAAGCCCGCAGCGCGGGCCTGGTACCACCAGATGTGGGTCATGCCGCCTTGGGGGCCACCAGGAACGGGCGGAGGCCGGCGGAGCTGTGCTTCACGCCGTCGTCGGTGACGAGGAGGACCTCGGCGCCGGCGGCCGTGACCATGCGGAGGCCGTCGGCGGGCCGGGCCACGAGCGCCGCCGTGGCGAACACCTCGGCACACCAGCCTGAGCCGGCCACGACTGTGGCGGCAGCCACGCCGGTGGCGGCGGGGGCGTCGTGGCGGGGGTCGATGACGTGGTGGACCTCGCCGGCGGCGCCGGTCCAGCGGCGGCGCCGGGTGCTGCTGGTGGCGACGGCGCCGTCGATCACGGCGATGGTGGCAGCGCGGCCACCACCGACCTCGTCGACGACGTCGATCTGCCACGCGTCGCCGGCGGGGGGCCGACCGGCGACGCGGACGTCTCCGCCGATGCCAACACACACGCCCGCCGCACCGGCGCCGAGGAGGTCGTCGACGACCAGATCGGCGGCCAGTCCCTTGCCGATGCCGCCGGGATCGAAGCCGACGCCGTACGGGAGCGTGACCGTGCCGGCGGCGGCGTCGATGGCGATGCCGCCGCAGCCGAGGCCCAGGACCGACGTCGCCGTCGGGAACGGGCCGAGGGCATCGAAGCTGCGGTCGTAGCCGGCCCGGACCACGGCGCCGAGCACCGTGGGATCGAACCGGCCGTTGGTCAGCTGCCAGCCCTCGACGGCGCGCTCGGCCAGCAACACGGTGTCCGGTGCCACCGCACAGGGCCGCCCGGCGGCGGCGTTGAGCCGGCTGACATCGCTGTCGGGCAGGAAGCGACTCCAGCGGGCTTCGAGGCCGTCGATCAGGGCGACGGCGCGGGCGACCAGGCCGGCGGGACCGCCGACCACGATGACGTGGACGGTGCTGCCCATGGCCCGGACGTGGGCTTCAGCTGCCATGGCTCGAGGTGTCGGCGGAGCGGCGCGACGGGGGCGCGAGCCGGGCGGCGACCGTCGTGGAGCTGCTCGTCGAACTGCTGGTGGAGCTCGATGGGGTCGTGGCCCGGGCGGCCGTCGTGGCCGGGGTCGTCGTCGGCGTCGTGGCGGGGGCCGGCGTGGGCACGGTCGTGGTGGGGGTGACGTCGGCGTCGGCCACGGTCTGGGTGATCCACAACCCGACCGTGCCGGCCACGAAGGCGCCGCCGCTCAGTGCGGCGACGGCCACTCGGGACCGGGCCGCAGGATGTCGGCGCCGGCGACGACCGGGCGGCGGGGTGGAGGTACCCGTGGGGGAGGACCACGGGGGCTGGACGTCGCCGGCGCTCATGGGGCCAAGCCTGATCGCCGCGCCCGGGAGCAACCTGTGAGAAGCGTGGGAAGAGCCCCCGAGTACGTTCGGACGCCATGCATCGTCTCGCCGCGCGCATGGACGCCATCGAGCCGTTCCGTGTCGTGGAGGTCATGGAGGCGGCGTGGGAGCTGGAGGCGGCGGGCCGCTCCATCGTGTGGCTCGTGGCCGGCGAGCCGGACTTCGGGACGCCGGCGCCCGTGGTGGAGGCCGCCGCCCGCGCCGCGGAGCACGGCCACGTGCACTACACGGCCTCGCTCGGCATCCCCACGCTGCGCCACGCCATCAGCGGCTACTACGCCGATCGCTTCGGGGTCGACGTACCCGCCGATCGGGTGGCCGTCACCACGGGCGCATCCAGCGCCCTCCTGATGGCGCTGGCGGCCACCGTCGACGACGGCGGTGAGGTGATGCTCACCGACCCGGGCTACCCGTGCAACCGCACCTTCGTGCGGCTGAACGGCGGCGTGCCGGTCGGCGTTCCGGTCGAGGCCGACACCAACTACCAGCTCACCGCCGAGCTCGTCACCAAGGGTTGGAACGAGCGCACCACCGGCGTGCTGCTGGCCACACCGTCCAACCCGACGGGCACGGTGGTGGCGCCCGGCGAGCTCGTGGCCATCGCCGACGCCGTGGCCGACGCGCAGGGGACGCTGTACGTCGACGAGATCTACGGCGAGCTCGTCTACGACCGCTCCCCCACCACCGTGCTGGCCCACACCGACGACGCCTTCGTCATCAACAGCTGCTCGAAGACGTTCGGCATGACGGGCTGGCGCCTGGGCTGGATGGTGGTGCCGCCGTGGGCCGTCGATGCGGTGCGCACCCTCGCCCAGAACATGTACATCTCGCCGCCGGCGCCGGCCCAGCACGGCGCACTGGCCGCGTTCACCCCCGAGGTGTGGGCGGTGGTCGAGGAGCGGCGCCAGGCGTTCCAGGCGCGGCGGGACGTGCTCGTCGGCGGCCTCCAGTCGATCGGGTTCGGCGTGCCGGTCCGGCCCGAAGGGGCGTTCTACGTCTACGCCGACATCAGCGCCTTCGACGCCGACGCCCGTGCGTTCGCCGGCCGCCTGCTCCACGACGCCGGCGTGGCTGTGACGCCAGGCCTCGACTTCGGCACGCACGGCGCCGACCGCCACGTGCGCTTCTCGTACACGACCAGCCTCGACCAGATCGAAGAAGGCCTCGACCGGATGGCCGCCTACCTCACCTGACACCAGCCTCCACACGCGCAGGCTGAGCGCTCGCTACCGCTGGCGCGGTATCAAGTGTTCAGGCTGCGCGCTTTTGGACGGTGGTTGGCGGCTCAGGACCCGCCGAACTGGCGGCGGACCGCGGCGAAGGCGTCGTCGGTGGCGAGGAGGGCGGTGTCGACGTCGTCGGCGGTGTGGGCCGCCGACAGGAACCAGTTGTGCCACGGATGGAGGTAGACGCCGCGCGTGGCGGCCTCGCCCGTGAAGACGTTGGCCATGGCGAAGTCCTGGTCGCCGGCGAACGTGAGGAACGGCATCTGCACCGGGCCCGTCTGGTTGATCGCCACACCGTGGGCGGCGGCCTGCGCGGCCAAGCCGTCGCGGAGGCGCTGGCCGGCGGCCGTCATGATGGCAACGGCGTCGATCTCCCGCAGCGTCTCGATGGTGGCGACGGCGGCCGCCATCGACACCGACGCGAACCAGAACGAACCGGTCGTGTAGATGCGCTTGGCCCCGTCCCGGAAGCGGTCGTTGCCGAGCACGGCGCCGAGGGCGTAGCCGTTGGCGATGGCCTTGCTCCAGGCCGACAGGTCGGGTCGTACGCCGATCGGGGCCCAGCTGCCCGCCAGCGACAAGCGGAAGCCGCAGCGCACGTCGTCGAGGATGAGGGCGGCGTCGCGGGCGTCGCACAGTCGGCGCAGGCCGCGGGCGAACTCGGGGTCGACCAGCTCCTGGTCATGGCGGGCGTCGTGGCGGAACGGCGAGGCCACGATGGCGGCGAGGTCGTCGCCGGCCTCGGCGGCAGCGGCCTCCACCGACGCGAGGTCGTTGTAGACGTACGGGATCAGGTGGGCGCGGTCGGCGTCGGTGGTGCCGAGGTGGTTGGGCGTGCACCACGGCGCGGCACCGTGGTAGGCGCCCCTGGCCACGAGCACCTTCTGGCGTCCGGTTCCGGCCCGGGCCACGGTCACGCAGATCGTCGTGGCGTCGGTGCCGTTCTTGGCGAAGATGGCCCAGTCGGCGTGATCCACCGTGGCCACCATCAGCTCGGCCAGCTCCACGATCCGCTCGGACGGACCGTTCTGGCAATCGCCCAGCGCCTGCTGCCGGGCGGCGGCGGCGTCGACCACGGGATGGCAGTGGCCGAGCACGATCGGGCCGTAGCTGCACATGAAGTCGATGTACTCGTTGCCGTCGGCGTCCCAGATGTGGCAGCCCTCCCCGCGCGCCAGGTATTGCGGGAACGAGGCCGGCAGCGAGCGGGCGTTCTGGTGGCCGTACATGCCCCCGGGGATCACGGCCCGGGCCCGCTGGCGCAGGGCGGCGTCGTGGATGAGGGGATGGGCGATGGTCACACTCATCGGTGGCGACGGTAACCCGCGGCGGGCGTCGCCGAAACCAACCCGAAAACGCGAAAGGGGCGGCGGAGGCGCGAAGCCTCCGCCACCCCTCTTCGCGACTAGAAGTCCTCCATGCCTCCACCGGGCATGGCCGGCGCATCCTTCTCGGGCTTGTCGGCGATGACGGCCTCGGTGGTGAGGAACAGGGCGGCGATGGACGCCGCGTTCTGCAGCGCCGAGCGGGTCACCTTGGCGGCGTCGATGACGCCGATCTTCACCAGATCCTCGTAGTCACCGGTGGCGGCGTTCAGGCCCTCGGCGCCGCTGAGGCCCCGCACCCGCTCCACCACGACGCCGCCTTCCATGCCGGCGTTCTCGGCGATCTGCTTGATCGGCGCCTCGAGCGACTTCGCCACCAGGCGAGCACCGGTGGCCTCGTCACCCTGGAGGCTGTCGGCGTGCTTCAACACGGCCGCCTGGCTGCGCAGCAGGGCCACGCCACCGCCGGGCACGACACCCTCCTCGATGGCGGCCTTCGTGGTCGACACCGCGTCCTCGATGCGGTGCTTCTTCTCCTTCAGCTCCACCTCGGTGGCGGCACCGACCTTCAGGACAGCCACGCCACCCGACAGCTTGGCCAGGCGCTCCTGCAGCTTCTCCCGGTCGTAGTCCGAGTCGGTGTTCTCGATCTCGGTCTTGATCTGGCTGATGCGGCCCTTGATGTCGTCCTCGGCGCCCGAGCCCTCGACGATGGTGGTCTCGTCCTTGGTGACGATGACCTTCTTGGCCTTGCCCAGCAGGTCGAGCGTCACGTTCTCCAGCTTCAGGCCGACCTCTTCGGTGATGACCTGACCGCCGGTGAGGGTGGCGATGTCCTGCAGCATGGCCTTGCGGCGCTCGCCGAAGCCGGGGGCCTTCACGGCGGCCGACTTGAACGTGCCCCGGATCTTGTTCACCACGAGGGTGGCCAGGGCCTCGCCCTCGACGTCCTCGGCCACGATGGCCAGCGGGCGACCCGACTGCATGACCTTCTCCAGGACGGGCAGCAGGTCGCGGACCGAACTGATCTTCGAGCCGACCAGCAGCACGTAGGCGTCGTCGAGGACGGCCTCCATGCGCTCCGGATCGGTCACGAAGTACGGCGAGATGTAGCCCTTGTCGAAGCGCATGCCCTCGACGAGGTCCATCTCCATGCCGAAGGTCTGGCTCTCCTCGACGGTGATGACGCCGTCCTTGCCGACCTTGTCGATGGCCTCGGAGATCATCTGGCCGATCTCCTCGTCGGCGGCCGAGATGGCCGCCACCTGGGAGATCTGCTCCTTCGAGTCGACCTCCTTGGCGAGGTCCTTGATCGAGTCGACGGCGGTGGCCACGGCCGACTCGATGCCTCGCTTCAGGGTCATCGGGTTGGCGCCGGCAGCGACGTTGCGCAGCCCCTCGTGCACCATCGACCATGCCAGGACGGTGGCGGTGGTGGTGCCGTCACCGGCAACGTCGTCGGTCTTCTTGGCGACTTCCTTGACCAGCTCGGCCCCGATCTTCTCGTACGGGTCCTCGAGGTCGATCTCCTTGGCGATGGAGACACCGTCGTTCGTGATGGTGGGGGCGCCCCACTTCTTCTCCAGCACGACGTTGCGGCCCTTCGGGCCCAACGTGACGCGCACGGCATCGGCGAGCTTGTTCATACCCGCCTCGAGGGACCGACGAGCGTGCTCGTCGAAGGCGATCGTCTTCGGCATCGGGTGGAACCCTCCATTGGGTCAGGCCATTGGGTGACAGCCGGGGTGTTCGCACTCTCGGGGTGCGACTGCTAGCACTCTAGACCCACGAGTGCTAACCCACAACAGGACGAGCCGTGTCTTCGCCGCCCTCCGGGCGATGGTTCTGGGAGTCCTGCGTCTCACCGGTGAGACGGGTCACGCCGAGAACGACCACCGGGCCCGCCGCGAGTCAGCCGCCGGCGACGGCGGGGATGATGGCGACGGTCTCCCCATCGGGCACCGGGGTGTCGAGGCCCTGCAGGAAGCGGACGTCGTCGTCGGCCACGAACACGTTGACGAAGCGGCGCAGCGCACCCTGGTCGTCGAGGAGCCGGTCGCGGAACCCGGGGTGGGCGGCGTCGAGGTTGCCGAGCACCTCACCGACAGTGGCGCCGTCGACCTGGACGGTCGGCTTCCCGCCGGCCATGGGGCGAAGCGTCGTGGGGATCCGGATGGTCACGGGCATGGCCGGGAGGATATCGACGCTCTGCCCGCTCTCAGCAGGGCCCTTGCTCGGAGACCGACCCGGTCACGAGACTGGCACCGATGTTCGGGCCGACCCGGGTCTTCCACCATCGCGAGTTCCCGGCGCGCGCCCTCCTGGCGGCGAAGCAGGATCACGTCGTCACCCTGTGCCTGCCGGCCAAGGACGAGTCGACGACCGTCGGCACCATCGTGGCGCTGGTCCGGCGCCAGCTCATGCAGCGGGTGCCGCTGGTCGACGAGATCCTGGTGGTCGACGACGGCTCGGCTGACGACACCGCCGCCGTGGCCCGCGCCGCCGGCGCTCGGGTCGAGCACTCGAGCGCCCTCCTACCCGACCTCGAACCCGGTACGGGCAAGGGCGAGGCCATGTGGAAGGGCTTGAGCGCGGCGGCCGGCGACATCGTGGTGTGGTGCGACGCCGACATCACCAACTTCGGCTCGCGCTTCGTCACCGGCCTGCTCGGGCCGCTCCTCACCGAGCCCACCGTCGGCTTCACCAAGGGCTTCTACGACCGGCCCGTCGACGGCATGGCGGGCGCCGGCGGCCGCAACACCGAGCTGGTGGCCCGGCCGCTGATCGCGCTGCTCCACCCGCACCTGAGCAGCATCGTCCAGCCGCTGTCGGGCGAGTACGGCGGCCGGCGCGAGGTGCTGGAAGCGGTCCCCTTCGTGCAGGGCTACGGCGTCGATCTCGGCCTGCTGATCGACATCTCCGCCCGGTTCGGTCTGAGTGCGATCGGTCAGGTGGATCTGGGCGTGCGGGTGCACCGCAACCGCTCGCTCGACGAGCTGTCGCCGCAAGCGCTGGCCATCATGCAGACGGCCTTCAGCAAGGCCCACCTCGCCAGCATCGGGCACGCGGCGACGCTGCTGCGCCCGGGGCTCGACCCGCTGCCGATGGAGCACATCGAGCGACCCCCGCTCGTGTCGCTGGCACGCGAGCCCCGCACGGCCTGAGTCAGGCGTGCACCGGTGGGTGGCGGTCGGCCCAGGGCTCCGCCTGCTCGACCTGCGCCGCCAGCCGGATCAGCACATCCTCGGCGGCGAAGCCACCGACGAACTGCACGCCGACCGGCAACCCGCCGGCCGTCCAGTGCAGTGGCAGGCTGATGGCGGGCTGGCCCGTGATGTTGAACTGCGACGTGTACTGCAGCATCGACACGAGCCGATCGGTCGCCGTGGCCCGATCGCTCAGGTAGCCGACCGGCGGCGGCGGGCCGTTGAGCACCGGGCTCACGAGCACGTCGAAGCCGGCCGTGCCGTCGAGCGGGTGCCACCACTCGACCATTCGCCGGCACCAGCGCTGCAGCGCCACCTCGGCGGCGAGGTAGTCGGGCGCCGCGACCTTGCGGCCGATGTGCTGCAGGGCGAGGTTGCTCGACTCGATGTCCTCGTCGGTCAACGGGCGGCCGACCACCTGCTCCAAGTAGTCGAGATCGGCGGCGGTGGCGGCGGCCACCACGATGGTGAAGCGTTCGGCCGTCTCCGTCTCTTCCATCGCCGGCGGATGGGCCACCTCGACCCGGTGGCCGAGCGACTCCAGCAACTTGCCGGCGGCGTGGACTGCGTCGGCGCAGTCCGGGTGGCCCGGCCGGCCGGTGGGTGGGTGATCGAGCAGGCCGATGCGCAACGCGCCCGGGTCGACGCCGACTTCGGCGGCGAAGGGCCGCGACGGCGGCGGCGCCGTGTAGGGGTCGCCCGGCATGTAGCCGGCGATGGCGTCGAGGACGGCCGCCGAGTCGCGCACGGAGCGGGTGACGACGCCTTGGACGGTGCCGCCCATCCACGAGTCACCGGTGTCGGGACCGTCGGAGACCCGGGCCCGGCTCGGCTTCAGGCCGACGAGCCCGCAGTTGGCGGCCGGGATGCGGATCGAGCCGCCGCCGTCGTTGGCGTGGCCCACGGCGACGTACCCGGCCGCCACCGCCGCCGCCGAGCCACCCGATGAGCCGCCGGTCGAGTGATCGGGATCCCACGGGTTCCGGGCCGGTCCCCATGCCAGCGACTCGGTCGTGATGGTGGTGCCCAGCTCGGGCACGTTCGTGCGGCCGACGGAGATGAACCCCGCAGCGCGGAACTTCTGGGCGAGGTAGCTGTCGTGGTCGGCCGTGTAGCCGAGGGAGCGCAGCAGCCGGGTACCGGCGTGGTACGGGTCGCCCTCGGTGTAGATGGCGAGGTCCTTGATCACCATCGGCACGCCGCGGAAGGGCCCATCCGGGAGCGGTCCATCGGCTTCGGCGCGGGCCTTGTCGAAGCGGGGGTGGATCACGGCATTGAGGCGCCCGTCGAGCCGTTCGATGCGGTCGATGGCATCGTCGACCAGCTCCCGCGCGCTGACCTTGCCGGTACGGACGAGCTCTGCCTGAGCGGTGGCATCGAGCCAAACCTGATCGTCGGCCATCGCGGGAGCGTAAGCCGCTCCTACCATCGCTGTCAGTCCCATGCGCGTCCTGGCTGCCATCGACAAGTTCCGCGGCACGGTCACGGCGGCCGAGGCCGCTGCCGCCGTGTGCCGCGGCGTCGCGCGCGCCGGCGGCACTGCTACCGCGCTACCCCTGGCCGACGGCGGGGAGGGCACGCTCGCCGTCCTCGGCGGCGGCAACCGCCACACCACAGTGATGGGGCCGCTCGGCGATCCGGTCGAGGCCTGGTGGCGACTCGAGCGGCGCACCGCGGTGATCGAGATGGCGCAGGCATCGGGCCTGGCGCTCGTCGGCGGACCCGACGGCAACGACCCGATCGCCGCCACCACCCACGGAACGGGCGAGCTGATCGCCGCTGCCCTCGACAGCGGGGCCAACCGCATCCTCGTCGGCGTGGGCGGATCGGCCACCACCGACGGCGGCCTCGGCGCCATCCGCTCGCTGTGGAACCCCAGCCGGGTGCGGGCCATCGAGCTGGTGGTGGCGTGCGACGTCCGCACCCGCTTCGTCGATGCTGCCGCCGTGTTCGCCCCTCAGAAGGGTGCGTCCCCGGCGCAGGTGCGCCTCCTCACCCGCCGGCTGGAGCGCCTCGCGCAGGTGTACCTCGACGACTACGGCATCGACGTGCGAGAGATCGACGGCGGTGGCGCCGCCGGCGGGCTGGCGGGAGGGCTGCGCGTCATCGGTGCCTCGCTCGTGAGCGGGTTCGACGTCGTGGCCGACGAGCTCGATCTGGCCGAGCGCATGGAGGAGGTCGACCTCGTCGTGACCGGCGAAGGCTTCCTCGACGCGCAGAGCTTCGAGGGCAAGGTGGTGGGTGGCGTCGTCGGCCTGGCTGCGGAGGTCGGCGTCGAGGTGCTCGTCGTGGCGGGCGAGGTGTTCGACGACGCGCCGGCCGACGTGCGCACGATCTCACTGGTGGAGCGGTTCGGCCGGGACCAGGCGCTGACGCAGGCGCCCGCCTGCATCGAGGCGGCCGTGGCCGAGCGGCTCAGTCCCGCTTCGTGAAGATGTAGATGCCGGCGACGATCAGGGCGACGACCACCATGAAGGTGAAGACGCCGGCGATGAGGCCGACGATCAGCCGCACGATGAAGACCACGCCGAAGAAGGCGAGGACGACGACCGCCGGTATCAACCACCAGGGCCGGGCGGGACGTTCTGGCTGCCGGGCCATGCCTGTGGAGCGTAGCGACCGGTCTTGCGAATGGCGCGGCGCGAAGTCAGGACATGCGGACCGACAGGTCCGCTGGCGCCGCGGTGCGGCGCCAGGGCAGGGCCTGGCGGCATTGACCGAGCGCAGCGAGACCGAGGCGAAGCCGAGGCATCGATTCAGCCCGCGGTCGTCGTGGTGGCCTGCGGCGTGGACGCCGACGACGCGATGTCGCGGCCTTCGACCACCAGCACCTGTGCCTGGCCGAGGTCGGCCACCGGCTTGGGCTCGGGCATCGGCTGCGGCGCGCCGACGGCAAGGTAGGACGCCACCGAGTTGGCCGCTGCCTCGTAGCCGCTCAGGTAGTACACGGCAGTCGTGTCGACCTTGGTCGTGGCGGTGACGGGCTGCGCCACGGTGAACCCATCGGTCTGCATCTTCTCGGTCAGGCGCCCGGCGGCGCCTTGCGTGCCCGACGCGTTGGCCACGAGGACGGTGAAGCTCGCCTTGTTCACCGTGGTCGTCGTGGTGGCGATCGTGGTGGTGGTGGCTGCCGCCGCGGTGGTGGTGGACGTCGACCCACCAGTGTCGACAGACGCCGACGAGTCGATGTTCTTCAGGATGAGCACACCGAGCAGCGCGGCCACGATCACCACGAGCACGCCTCGCGCCGCCATGTTGGCCGGTGGTCTTGGAGGCGGCGGGCGGCGGCTCACTGCTCCACCTGGCGGCGATCATCCGGCGGATGGCTCCCGCCGCCGGCGGCATCCAGACGAGCCCGGCGCTTGCGGTCGCGCAGCCGGCGCAGGCGACGCACGACCATCGGGTCGTGGTCGAGCGCGTCCGGTCGGTCGAGGAGCTCGTTGAGCACCTGGTAGTACCGGCTCGACGTCAACCCCAGGCGCTCCTCGATGAGCACCTCCTTGACCCCGTCGACCGTCCACCAGCTGCGCTCGAAATCGAGGACCGCCTGCTCGTGCTCGGTGAGGGCCACGGCGACAGCCTGCCTGGCAGGGCGCACCATTACAAGCACCCCCGCCGGCCTGGGGCGTTGCGAGCCGGGTGTGGGACTCGAACCCACTACCTGCGGTTTACAAGACCGCTGCTCTGCCTGATGAGCTAACCCGGCACTTGACGTTCAACGTACCGGTCAACCGCTGCGGTGGCGGGCGACTTCGTAGCACGCGAGGGCGGCGGCGGCAGCGACGTTGAGGGACGACAGGTGGCCCCGCATCGGGATGCTCACCACGATGTCGCAGCGCGACCGCACGAGCCGCGAGAGCCCCGTACCTTCGGCGCCGAGTACGAGCACGACGGGTTCGCGCGCGAGGTCGTCGAGGTCGAACAGGGATCGATCGGCGGCGTCGTCGAGACCGACGATCCAGCAACCGAGTTGCTTGGCGCGCGACAGCGCGGCGGGAAGCCCGGGCACCACCGCCATCGGGAGGTGCTCGATGGCGCCGGCCGCCGCTTTCGCAACGGTCGGCGTCACGTGCACGGTGCGGTGCTTCGGCAGCACCACGCCAGTGGCGCCGGCGCCCTCGGCCGAACGCAACAGCGCGCCGAGGTTGCCCGGGTCGGTGACACCGTCGACAGCGACGAGGAAGGGCGGCGGCGAGCCCTTGGCCGCCTTGGCCGGCTTGGCCAGATCGTCGAGCTCCGCTTCCGTGAGCGCGTTCGCCTTGGCCAGCACGCCCTGGGGCGACTCGCTGCGCGCTTGCGCGTCGAGCTTCCGGCGGCTGACCTCCAGGATGGGCACGCGCTGATCGCTGGCCAGATCGACGATGTCGGAGATCACGCCGGCGTCCTCGAGATCGGTGGCCACCCACAGCTCGCGCACCTTGCGCCGCCCGGCCAGCAGCAGCTCGCGCACCGCCTGGCGGCCCTCCACCTGCTCGCCGCCGAGCCCGCGGTCGCGCTCCCGCTCGCGTTGTTGGCGGGGCGCCGCCGCCGCCGTGCGTCCGCGCGGGGGCAGGCCGCCCTGGCGCCGGCCGCCGGGCTCCTCCGGCGCCCCGGCCCGCCGGTCGGGCCCCGCCGCTACCGCGCCGTCCTCCGCCCGTCCTCACGTCTTGGCCACCAGCGCCACCGCCCAGCAGGCGATGCCCTCGCCGCGGCCGATGGCGCCCAGGCTCTCGGCCCGTCGCCCCTTCACGCTCACCGGTGCGCCGACGACGTCGGTCAGCCGCTCCTCCATCGCTCCCCGCCTCGGCGCCAGCACCGGGCGCTCGCACACCACGTTGCAGTCGACGTTGACCGCCGTCCAGCCGGCGGCCTCCAGCATGTGGGCCACTTCGCGGAGCAGGTCGATCGAGTCGGCGCCCCGCCAGCGGTCGTCGGTGTCCGGGAAGTGCTGGCCGATGTCGCCGAGGCCGGCGGCGCCGAGGAGCGCATCGACCACGGCGTGGGCGACGACGTCGGCGTCGCTGTGGCCAGCGAGACCCCGCTCGCCCGGGAACTCGACGCCGCCGAGCACCATCCGGCGCGTCGGGTCGTCGGTGAAGCGGTGCACGTCGAAGCCCTGCCCGACGCGCATCGTGATCATCGCCGCTCCCCCACGACTCGCTGCCGGGCCCACGCCAGATCGTCGGCCACGGTGAGCTTGCGGTTGGCCGGGTCTCCGGCCACCGTGACCACCCGCCCGCCGATGGCCTCGACCAGGGCCGCGTCGTCCGTGCCCTCCCGCCCCTCGCCGTGGGCCCGGCGCAGGGCGCTGGCGCGAAAGCCTTGGGGAGTCTGCACGGCGACGAGGTCGGCCCGCGGCGGCGTGGCCACCACGACCCCATCGGCGTCGACCTGCTTGACCGTGTCGGCCAGGGGTACGGCGGGCACCACGCCGTCGGCCCCTGCTCGCACGGCGGCCACGACCCCTGCGAAGAGGTCGGGACCGGCGAACGGCCGAGCGGCGTCGTGGACCAGGATGATCTCGGCGTCGGCCGGCACGGCGGCCATCCCGCAGGCCACGGACTGGGTGCGGGTGGCGCCGCCGGCCACGGAACCCGGCTCGACGGCGGTACCGGGCGGCACCACCACGACGACGCCGTCGGAGACCGACCACGCCGCCTCGACCGCCCAATCGACGACGCGCCGGCCGCCGAGGTCGGCGAACTGCTTGGCACTGCCGAACCGGGTACCGGCGCCCGCGGCCACCACGATGGTCCATACCGCCCCAGGCACGCTCCAAGACGGTAGTACCCTCCGCCCTTGCCATGGCCCACGAGGATCTACTGGCCGCGACCGAATTCTTCGCTGGCGTCAGCCGCGAGCAGCTCACGGAGTTCGAGAAGCGGGGTTCGATGCGCATGCTCGTGCGCGGCGACGTGCTGTTCGAGGAGGGCGCCCTCCCCGAGGAGCTGTTCGTCGTGGTCTCGGGCCGCATCGCCATCGCCAGCCGGGCCATCGACGGGCGGGAGAGCGTCTTCGCCCTGATGGAGGCGGGCGACCTGCTGGGCGAGATGGGCCTGCTCGACGGGCTGCCCCGCTCCGCCGAGGCCCGAGCCCTCGAGGCGTCGCAGGTGCTGGCCATCCCGTTCGAGCCGGTGCGCAGCGTCTTCGAGGCCGACCCCCAGCTGCTGTGGGGCGTGGTGCGGCTGCTGGTGGGGCGCCTGCGCACCACCGACGAGGCCCTCGCCGACTCGGTGTTCCTCGACGTGACCGGGCGGACCGCCAAGCGGCTGCTGGAACTGGCCGGCGGGGCCGAGGAGTTCCTGCTGCCGGTCACCCAGGAGGAGCTGGCGGGGATGGTGGGGGCGTCGCGCGAGCGGGTCAACAAGGCCATCGCCAGCTTCATCCGCCTCGGCTGGATCGAGCAGCACGACCGCCGCTACCGCATCGTGCAGCGCGACCGCC
The DNA here is from genome assembly GCA_963728985.1 of uncultured Acidimicrobiales bacterium. Lineage (GTDB taxonomy): Bacteria > Actinomycetota > Acidimicrobiia > Acidimicrobiales > Ilumatobacteraceae > DASXAI01. Next base: position 854,760 of record CAVSME010000001.1, read on the forward strand.
TCACGATGCGGGCCCGCTGACTCAGGCGTCGCGGGCGGTCAGCAGCGCGCCGGCCACCACGAGCAGCGCCGCCGCGAACGCCACGAAGATGACGCCCCCGGCCAGCGGGGACAGGACGTCGGTGGCGCCGTCGGGCGACTGCAGCGCGGTGCCGGCGGCGAAGGGCAGGTACTTGCCCACGCTCGGCACGAAGTTCACGAGCAGCGCCTCCACGATGACCGGGTACACCACGACGAGGGTGATGGCGCCGGCTGTGGCCCGCACGATCGTGCCCATCCCCAGCCCGATCAGGCCCATGACGATGGCCACGAGCACCGAGCCGGCCAGCGACCGCACGTTGCCGGGGTCGCTCAGCGACACCCCGCGACCGCGAGCATCGAGGATGGCCGCGCCGACCAGGTACGACGACCCGACGGCCACCACGCCAACGACGAGCCCGACGGCGGCGACGGTCACGATCTTGGCCGCGTGCACCCGCAGGCGGCGGGGCACGGCCGAGAAGGTGATGCGGATCGTGTTGTGGCGGAACTCCGACCCGATGACCAGCACGCCGAGCACGGCGAGCAGCGTGTGACCGGTGCCGGTCCCGGCGATGGCCAGGCTGAACCGGTTGGCCGGGGTGTCGTCGGGGAGCGCGTCGAGCGGCGTCGTCCCGGTGACGAGGGCGGTGAGGAGCACCGGCACCAGCAGGGCGAGCAGGAGCAGCACGAGGTTGGCTCTCGCCGTGCGCAGCTTGAGCCACTCGCTGCGCACGACGTCAGCCACGAGGCACCCCGCCGGCGTACTCCTGCGACTCCCTGGTCACCTCGAGGAACGCCTCCTCCAGGGAGGCGGTCTGCGGGGCCAGCTCGTGCAGGACGATGGCGTGAGCGGCGGCCAGCTCGCCGATGGCGCCGGCCTCGACGCCCGTCACGTGGAGCGCCCCGTCGCCGTCCACCTCCACCGTTGCGCCCTGGCGGCGCAGCAGGTCGCCGAGCCGGTCGGCCGCCGGGCTGCGCACGCTCACGTACGCGCCGGCGAACCGGGCGATGAAGTCGGTCACGGAGCTGGCGGCGATGAGCTGACCCCGCCCGATCACCACCAGCGCGTCGGCGATGAGCGACATCTCGGCCAGGAGGTGGCTCGACACGAAGATGGTGCGGCCCTGCCCGGCGAGGTACTTCAGCAGGTTGCGGACCCAGAGGATGCCCTCGGGGTCGAGGCCGTTGGCGGGCTCGTCGAGGAGCAGCGTGGGCGGATCACCGAGGAGGGAGGCGGCGATGCCGAGGCGCTGGCGCATGCCGAGCGAGAACCGCCCGACGCCCTGGCCGGCCACGTCGGTCAGGCCCACCATCCCGAGCACCTCCTCCACCCGGTCGCGGGGTAGGCCATTGGCCGCCGCCAGCCACCGCAGGTGGTTCGCCGCGCTGCGGCTCGGGTGCACGTAGGTGGCGTCGAGCAGGCTGCCCACCTGCGTGAGCGGCCGGTCGAGCTCGTGGTAGCGGCGCCCGTCGAACGTGGCGCTCCCCCCGTCGGCGTGGTCCAGCTCCAGCAGGAGGCGCATCGTGGTCGACTTCCCCGAGCCGTTCGGACCGAGGAAGCCCGTCACCACGCCGGGCGCCACGTCGAAGCTCAGGTCGTCGACGGCCAGCCGCGCCCCGAACCGCTTGGTCAGCTGGCGCGCTCGAGATCACCGGGCGCCCGCGCCGGCCCACGTCCAGGGGTAGTTGGCGTCGGCGACCGAGCGGGCGTCGTCGGACACGAGCAGGGGCCGGAAGGTGTCGACCATGACGGCCACCTCCTCGGTGCGCTCCTTGGGCCGCGCCGCTTCGAGGGAGCCGGGCTGCGGGCCGTGGATGAAGCCCGCCGGGTGGAGCGAGATCGAACCGACGCCGATCCCCGACCCGGCCCGGCTCATGAAGTCACCGGCCGAGTAGAAGAGCACCTCGTCGGAATCGACGTTGGCGTGGTGGTACGGCACCTTGATGGCGCCGGGGTGGAAGTCGTAGAGCCGAGGCACGAACGAGCACACGACGATGTTCGGCGCCTCGAAGGTCTGGTGCACGGGCGGGGGCTGGTGGATGGCACCCACGATCGGCTCGAAGTCGTGGATGCTGAGGACGTACGGGTACAGGCCACCGTCCCACCCCACCACGTCGAACGGGTGATGGGCGTAGGTGTACCGGGTGAGCTGATGGCGCTGGCGCACGAGCACGTCGACCCGCTCGCCCTCCACGAGCAGCGGCGCCGTGGGCCCCCGCAGGTCGCGCTCGCAGTACGGGGCGAACTCGTTGAACTGACCCGAACGCGTCAGGTAGCGCGGCGGCGGTTGCACGTGACCGGTCGACTCGATGACCAGCGCGGCCAGCGGCTCGCCGCCCTCGGGCGCCCAACGGTGCGTCGTGGAGGTCGGGATGGCGACGTAGTCACCGGGACCGACGGCGAGCGCGCCGAAGACCGTCTCCAACGTGCCGCGCCCGGACTGGATGTAGACGAGCTCGTCGCCGACGGCGTTGCGGTACAGCGGCGACGGCTCGGTGGCCGTGGCGAACGACAGCACGACGTCGGCGTTCCCGAGCAGGGCCCGCCGGCCGGTGACGAGATCGCGCCCAGCCGGCAGATCGCCGGTGCGCAGGTGCATGGGGAGCAACGGGTCGTTCGGCGTGAGCGCGGGATGGTCGACGGCCACCGCTTCGGCGGCCACGAGGGCCGATGGCGACCAGCGGTGGTAGAGCAGCGCGGACGAGCTGGAGAAGCCGTCGGTGCCCATCAGCTCCTCGTGGAAGTACGAGCCGGCGCCGTCCTCGAACACGACGTGACGCTTGCGAGGGACATCGCCGACCCGGCGGTAATAGGGCATCAGGACCTCACTCTCGAACGAGGCCGTCGAGCTGGGCCAGGTGCTGCTCGACGTGACCGAGGTGGAACGCCTCGAGCTGCGCCACGATCGTCATGTCGCCGGCCGACACGTGGCGTCCGACACGCGACCAGTCAGTGGTCGAGAGCCCAGCCAGGTACGCCCGCAACACATCGAGCGAGCGCCGGCTGGCGGCCAGGTTGTCGGCCACCGGTCGGGTCCGGCCGGCTTCGATGGCGTCGACGCGTGACGGGTCCGACAGCGATCGGCCGATCGTGGCCGGTGGCCCGTCGCCGGCATCCACGACCCGCCGCAGCTCGCCCATCCAGTAGGGGCCGATCTCGGCCAGGTGGGCCCACACCTGGTCGGCGTCCCAGCGCTCGGTCCCGCCATGATCGGGATCGGTGAGCCCGTCGTGGGCGATGGCGCCGTGGGCGGCGAGCCGCTCGTCGGTGGCGTCGATCCGCTCGACGAGATCCTGGACCGTGCGGGCCTGATCCCCGACCGGCAGCAGCCACGCCTCCGCCAACCCGAGCGGGCCGGCCAGTTGCTCGATGGCGTCGAGCACCCGGTCGTCGTCGGCTGGGGTGCCGATGGTGATGCGCACGCCCTCGCCCGGGAAGGGTCGGGTCACGAGGCCGGCGCGTTCCAGAGCCATGGTGAGGGGCGCCGCCTGCTCGCCGGCCGGCAACCACACGAAGTTCGCCTGCGGGTCGGGCACCGACAGGCCGATGCGGCGGCGCAGCTCGGCCGCCATGCGTTCCCGCTCGGTCACCACGTCGGCCACCCGCACGGCCAGCTCGTCATCGGCGGCCAGCGACGCCACTGCCGCCGCTTGGCCGATCCCGTTGACGGCGAAGGGCACCAGCACCTGGTCGATGGCGGTCACCACGTCGGGGTGGGCCATCACGTAGCCGACCCGCAACGCCGCCAGGCCGTAGGCCTTCGAGAACGTGCGCAGGACGGCGAGGTTGGGCCGCTCGGCCAGGAGGGCGAGGGCGTCAGGAGCGTGGCGGCCGGTGACGTACTCGTAGTACGCCTCGTCCAGCACGACGAGGCAGTCCGGCGGGACGGCGTCGAGCAGGCGCACCAGGTCGTCGTGACCGACCACGGTGCCGGTCGGGTTGTTGGGCGACGTCACGAAGACCACCCGGGTGCGCTCGGTCACGGCCGCCGTGATGGCGCGCATGTCGAGCGCCTCGAACCGGTTGGGGACGGCCACCTCGGTGGCGCCGACGATCGTGGTGTAGATCGGGTACGCCTCGAAGCTGCGCCAGCCGTAGAGCACCTCGTCGCCCGGATCGGCGTACGCCAGCAGGATCTGCTGCAGGAGGCCGACGGACCCGCAACCGATGCCTACCTGGTCGGGTTCGAGGCCGAGGCGCTCCGCCAGCACAGTGCGCAGCTCGGCAGCGCGATGGTCGGCGTAGCGGTTGAGGGCGGCGGCCGCCGACTGGTCGATGGCGGCCAGCACCGACGGCAGCGGCGCGAACGGGTTCTCGTTCGATGCCAGCTTCACCGCCGAGTCGAGATCGTGGTCGGCCATCGCGACCTCGGCCGAGCGCCCGGGCTTGTACACGGGCAGCGCGGCCAGGGCCGAGCGGGGTTTGGGCGGTGGGGTTGTCGTCGTCATGGCGCTCCTGGTGCCTATCCTGCCGTGGATGGGAGGGTTTCGGGTTCGTCTCGCTCGCTTCGTCGCGCCCATGGTCGCGGTCCTGGTGGCGGCACCGCTGGCCATGGCCCCCAACCAGGCGGGAGCCCAGACCCCCTCGGGCTGCACGCCACCCCCCTCGGTGCCGGCCAGCGCCGGTGGCCCCATCGGGGGCTTCAACCCGGTCACGCCCGTCCGCCTGCTCGACACGCGCCCGACCGCCAAGGTCGGCGCCGGCTGCGTGGTCTCCGTCGACGTCTCGTCGGTCGCGCCTGAGGGTGCCGCCGGGATCGCCCTCAACGTCACCGCCACCGAGGCCGAGGCCCGGGGGTTCATCACCGCCTACCCGTGCGGCGCCGGGCGCACGCTGACATCGAACGTGAACCCGCGCGTCGGCGACCCCACGCCGAACCTGGTCGTCGTCGCCCTCGACGCTTCTCGCACCGTCTGCCTGTTCACGTTCGCCCCCACCAACCTCATCGTCGATGCCACGGGCTGGTTCGGCGCCGGTGGCGAGCTGTTCCACGAGCAGCCGCCGCAACGCGTCGTTGACACCCGTGTTCAAGTTCTCCCCGAGGTTCTCCCACCCAAGCTGGCCGCCGGGTCGGTGCTCACCATCCCGCTTGCGGGAAGCGCCGTGCCCGCGGCGGCGAAGTCCGTCGCCGTCAACCTCACCGTCACCGAACCGGACGAGGCCGGCTACGTGACCGCGTACCCGTGCGGCACGGCGCCCCCGCTGAGCTCCCAGGTCAACTTCCTGCCGGGCGAGAACCGCGCCAACCAGGCGATGGTCGGCCTCGGCGGCGGGGCTCTGTGTGTGTTCGCCTTCGCCGCCACCCACCTCGTGGTCGACATCGCCGGGTGGTTCGGGACGGCCGACGGCGGCGTGCCCCTCCAGCCGATCACCGCCACCCGCCTCATGGACACCCGCACCGGGACCGCGCTCGTCCCCGGTGAGACCCGAACGATCGATCCGAGCGCCATCACCGGGCTGCCGACAGGCGCCCACGATCTCCTCCTCAACGTCGTCGCCACGCAGGCCGCCGCGCCGGGGTTCCTCTCGGTGTACCCCTGCAAGGACGGCCGCCCGGCGACGTCGTCGGTCAATTACGCGCCGGGCAACGAGGCCACCAACCTCGTGACCGTGCCCGTCGACGGCGACGGTCGCATCTGCATCTACGCCTTCGAGCGCACGCACGTGGTCATCGATCTGCTCGGCACCTTCGGCGCCCCCGGCACGCTGCGCCAGCTCCAGGTCGGCGGCCTCGCCCTCGATCCCCCGTTCCGGCCGGACATCCACGACTACTCGCTCCACTGCAAGGCGGCGACGAACCCCATCACGTACTCGGCGACGGCCATGCCCGGCACCGCGCTCACGGTCGGGGGCACGGCGGCCGGCCAGGCGACGTCGGGCTCGCTGGTGCTGGCCCCCGACGACGCGCTCGTCATCACCACCACCGGCGCGGAGGAGTACTGGGCCCGGTGCCTGCCCACCGACTTCCCGCTGCTGACGGTCGACAAGTCGGGTGGCGTCGCCCCCGGCTACTACCTCATGGAGAACGGGGTAGCCAGCGCCGCCGGCCGCTTCGTGATGATCCTCGACACGAACGGCGTGCCGGTCTGGTACCGGCGCGTGCCGGCCAGCATCGACTTCAAGCAGCTGCCCGACGGGAACCTGGCGTGGATCAACTTCGTCCGGCCCAACTTCAACCTCGACCTGACGAAGCGATACGAGGAGCACGAGCTCGACGGCACGCTGGTGCGCACCATCGGCGCCGGGCCCACGCTGGCGACCGACTACCACGACATGATCCCGCTCACCGACGGCAGCGGTGACGCCATCGTGCTGGCGTACTCGCTGCGCACTGTCCCGAGCGGCGACATCCCGAGCGGGTATCCGCCGTGCGGGACGGGCACGGAGGTGATCGATGCCATCCTCCAGCGGGTCGCCGCCAACGGCTCGGTGGTGTGGACGTGGAACAGCAGGGACCACACCGACCTGAACGAGTCGGTGCCCGTGTGCGACGTGTCGGCCATCAGCGGTTCGACCGCCACCAACGCCTACGACCTCCTGCACCTCAACTCCATCGAGGTGGACCCGGCGACCGGCGACCTCCTCCTCGGCGCGCGGTACATGAACGCCGTCCTGCGCGTCAGCCAGACGACCGGCACCGTGCTGTGGAAGATCGGCGGCTACACGTCCACCAACCACGACGGCGCCATCTACTTCCCGGTGCTCGGCGACCCGCTCGGCACGTTCAGCCTCGCCCACGACATCCGCCTCATCGACGGCAACCACCTCACGATGTTCGACAATCGGGCGAACGCGGCCACGGCGGGCAAGATGCGAGCGGTCGAGTACTCGATCGACGCCGCTGCCCACACGGTCAACTTCGTGTGGCAGCGGCCGATCGACGGGCCCTGCACGAACCCCGCCTGCAAGTCCTTCGGCCTCGGCAGCGTGCGGCGCCAGCCCGACGGCAACACTGTGATCGCCTGGGGCGGCGAGCCGAACCCGGCGTTCAGCGAGGTGGACCCCGATGGCGTCTCCCTGCTCGACGTCTCGCTGCCGGGCGGCAGCCTCACCTACCGGGTGGTGAAGGTCCCCGCCACCGCCCTCGACCTCAACGAGCTCCACCAAACGGCCTCGTCCACGTAGTGGGAGCGCGGCCGCCTAGAGGTTGCCGCGGCGGGCTTGATCGCGCTCGATGGCTTCGAAGAGGGCCTTGAAGTTGCCCTCGCCGAAGCCGGTCGCCCCGTGGCGCTCGATGATCTCGAAGAACACCGTGGGCCGATCCGTGACCGTCTCGGTGAAGATCTGGAGCAGGAAGCCGTCCTGATCGCGGTCGACGAGGATGTTGTGGCGCTGCAGGTCGTCCCAGGGCAGGTCCACACCGTCCAGCCGTTGCCTGGCCTCGTCGTAGTAGTCGTCGGGCACCCGCATGAACCGCACGCCCCGCTGGCGCAAGGCGGCCACGGTGGCCACGATGTCATCGGTGCGCAGGGCGATGTGCTGCACGCCCGGCCCGTCGTAGGTCTCGAGGTACTCCTGGATCTGGCTCTTCTTGCGACCGTCAGCGGGCTCGTTCAGCGGCATGAAGATGCGGGTGCCGTCCCACACGACGGTCGACATCAGCGCGGAGTACTCCGTGGCGATCTGGCTGTCGTCGAAGTGGACGAGCTGCCGGAAGCCGATGACGTCCTGGTAGAAGCGGACCCAGTCACCGAGCTTGCCCTTCTCGACGTTGCCCACCACGTGGTCGACGCGGGTCAGGCCCACCGCAGCACCGGCCGGCTCGGGTGGCAGGTTCTCGGTGCCGTAGCCCGGCTCGAGCAGCCGGCTGTGGTAGCGGCGGCGGGACACGAACGTGTGGCACGTCTCGCCGTAGGTCTTGATCTGGGCCAGCTCCAACGTGCCTTCGTCGTCGGTCTCGGTCCACGGTGCCCGCGCCGGCTCGGCGCCACGGGCGATGGCGGCGGTGAAGGCGGCGCCGGCGTCGTCCACCAGCCACGCCAGGTCATGCACACCATCACCGTGGGCCCGCACGTGGGCGGCGATCGGGGACTCGGCCGTCAGCGCGCCGGACACGACCAGGCGGATGTCGCCTTGCTCGAGGACGTAGCTGGCCTTGTCCCGCACACCGGTCTCGGGCCCGGCGTAGGCGGTGCACCGGAAGCCGAAGCCGGCCATGAGGAACCCGGCGAAGGCCCGGGCGTTGCCGACCCAGAATTCGATGCAGTCCCAGCCGAGGAGGCGGGCGGCGGGCGAGGTTTCGAGCGGAGTGGTCGTGGTCGACATGCCTCCCATCGGACGACCAGCGGCCCACGGTGGTCAATCGACCGTCGCGAGCCTGCACAGGCTGACCACCGACTCCCCTTATGGGTAGGCAGAATGACCAGATGGAGCTCGACGCCGTGGACCGCCGCCTCATCGCCGAGCTGGCCGCGGCGCCCCGTCTCGGCGTGCTCGAACTGTCTCGCCGCCTGCGCGTGGCCCGGGGCACCGTCCAGGCCCGCCTCGACAAGCTCCAGGCCGGCGGCGTGATCACCGGGTTCGGGCCCGACATCGACCTCGTCGCCCTCGGCTACACGGTCCTCGCCTTCACCACCATCGAGATCGCCCAGGGCAAGCTGCCCGGGATCCTCGCCCACCTCGACGCCATCCCGGAGGTGATCGAGGCGCAATCGACCACGGGCCAAGGGGATCTGCACCTGCGGGTCGTCGCCCGCACCAACGAGCACCTCTCCCACGTGCTGAACCGCATCCTCGAGGCGCCGGGCATCACCCGCACCACCACGGCGCTCGCGCTGGCCACCCAGATCCCGTACCGCGTGCTGCCTCTCGTGGAGGCGGCGGGCACGGGCGGCGGCACGCCTCTCGGCACCGGTGAGCCGGGGCGGGTGGCCGGCACTACCGGCTCGTAACGCCACGGGCACCACCGGGGACGGTGCTGTGTGCTCCGCCCCCGGCGCCTGCGCGCCCTGCTCGACCGCCACGGCGGCTTCACCCTCGAACCCCGTTCGGGGGCGGCGATGGATCACGGCGTCTCGGTGTGCACCGAGCCCCACCTGTCGCTGCACCTGCCGTCCTGGCACACGGCCACGGTGACCGACTGGCTGGCCCGCCGAACCGAGGCGTACCTCCGGCCGGGCTGCTACGTCGGTGGCTGGTCCGATCCCGCGGTGGACGACGTGTGGCTCGACGTCGTGCGGCTCCTGCCGGTGACGTGGATGCACGCGGCGCTGCGGGCCGCCGACCAGCACGGCCAACGGGGCGTGTTCGACCTCGGCCGCCGCCAGCTCATCCTGGTACCGGCGTCATGACCCCCATCACCGAGTGGCGCGACCGCGCCCTCGCCGACCCCCGCCGCGGCGACCGCACGGCCGCGCTCCTCGGGATCGCCCTCGGCAGCTGCTTCCTGGTGTGCTTCCTCACCGGGCTCCTGTCGCACCTGATCCAGCACCCGCCGTCCTGGTTCGAGTGGCCCGCTCGCCCGGCCGGCCTGTACCGGGTCACCCAAGGCGTGCACGTCGCGACCGGCATCGCCGCCATCCCGCTGCTGTTCGCCAAGCTCTGGACCGTCTACCCCCGGCTGTTCCAGACGCCGGCGGTGCGCGATGTGGCCCACGCGCTCGAGCGCCTGTCGCTGGTGCCCCTCATCGGCGGCGCGCTGTTCATGCTCGTGACCGGCGTGGCCAACATCGACCTCTGGTACCCGTGGCCGTTCTTCTTCCCGGCCGGCCACTACTGGATGGCATGGGTGACGATCGGCGCGCTCGTCGTCCACATCGGCGCCAAGATCACGGTGACCCGCGGCGCTCTGACCCGGCGAGCGGCACCGGCACCCGTCAACCACGACCGCCGGCGCTTCCTCACCTTCGCCCTCGCGTCATCAGCGCTGCTGACCGTGGCCACCATTGGCCAGACCGTCGCCCCGTTGCGTCGCCTGGCCCTGCTGGCGCCCCGCCGGCCCGACCACGGCACCCAGGGCTTCCCGGTGAACAAGTCGGCCGCCGAGGCCGGCGTCACGGCCGCCGGCACCGATCCGTCGTACCGGCTCGTCGTCGAGCGCGACGGCACCGAGCTGGCTCGCCTCACCGTGGCCGACCTGCGGGCCCTGCCCCAGCGCCAGGCCACGCTGCCGATCAGCTGCGTCGAGGGTTGGAGCGCGTCGCGACGCTGGACCGGCGTGGCCGTGCGGGACCTGCTCGTAGCCGCCGGCGTGCCCGAGCCGGCGGAGGTGGAAGTCGTCTCGCTCGAAGCTCCCGGTCTCTACAGCCAGTCGGTCGTGAACCGCGATCAGGCCGCCGATCGCGACACCCTGCTGGCGCTCGATGTCGAGGGCGAGCCGCTCGCCCCCGACCACGGCGCGCCGCTGCGCCTCATCGGCCCCAACCGCCCGGGCGTGCTGCAGACGAAGTGGGTCACGCGGGTGGTCGTGCGATGAACGAGCAACGCAGCCGCTGGTTCTGGCCGGCGCTCGTGATCGGGTGGGGGCTGATGGCCGTCGGGATCGCCGGCATGTTCAGCCAGCGCGATCGAACCAAGCCGTTCGAGCTGGCGCGCTACGTCGTCGGCTTCCTGCTCGTCCACGACCTCGTCGTGGCGCCCGTCGTCATCGGCATCGGATGGCTGGTATCCCGGTACCTACCGCCGCCGACCCGCGGGCCGCTGCGCGCCGCCCTCGCCCTGTCGGCACTCGTCATCGCCTTCTCCTGGCCGCTGCTGCGCCGCTACGGCGAGCACGCCACGAACGACTCCGCCCTGCCCCTCGACTACCGGCGCACCGTGCCGGTGGTGCTGGCCGTGGTGTGGCTGGCGGCCCTCGGCGTGCTGGCCGTGCGCGTCGTCACCGAGCGACGACGGCGAGCTGGCGGCTGATCCGGCCCACGGTCGACGCGAACCCGCTGCCCGGCACCGCGCCGGCGACTGCCAGGGCGTCACCCCACGTGTCGACGTCACGCAGCTCCGCCAGCAGTTCCACCCGCAGCCCGAGGTCGCACAGGCGGCGGTGCTGCTCGACGCCCGTCGACGCCGTGCTCATCGGCACCCCGACGAACCCGTCGGGGGTCGGGCGCCGCAACCCGATGGCCCAGTACCCGCCATCGGCGGCCAGCCCGAGCACGGCATCGGCGCCATCGGCGAGGCGCTGGGCGGCGTCGGTCAGCATCGGCACGGTGACCTGGGGCGTGTCCATGCCGATGAGCAGCGCCGGTGCGGCATCCGCAGTGGCGAAGGCGTCGCTCATCGCGGCGTCGAGGCGCTCGTCGAGGCCGTCGCCGCGCTGGGGCATCACGGCGAACCCGGGCGCCAGCCACCGGCCGGGCCGGCCATCGAGGGCGAGGAGCCGCCGGCGGGCCGGTGTGGCCTGCACGGTGGCGAGGGTGTCGGTCAGCGCCGCGGTGGCCAGCGCCGCCGCCTGCTCGGGCGTGCACGGCGGCGTGCAGCGGGTCTTCGTGCGGCCGGGCGCGGGAGCCTTGGCCATCACCACGAGATCGACCGTCACGAGGCCAGCACCCGGCGCATGTCGCGCACGGCCTGCACCGTGCCCCGCACCGTGCCGGTCACCTTCGAGCGTCCGATGCGCGGCGCGTAGGACACGGGCACCTCGTCGATGCGCCATCCCGCTCGGGCGGCCAGCAGCACCATCTCCAGGGGCCAGCCCGAGCGGCGGTCGGCGATGCCGAGACCGAGCAGCGGAACCCGGCGGGCCGCCCGCATCGGGCCCAGGTCGGACATGGGGGCGCCGGTCCGGCGCCGCACCTCGCTGGCGAGGGCCCAGTTCGCCGCCCGGGCGTGCACGGGCCACGACCCGGGTTGGGGCCGCCGGGCCCCGAGCACCAGATCGGTCCACCCCTCGACCACCGGCCCGGCCACCATCTCGAGCTGGCGGGGGTCGAGCGAGCCGTCGGCGTCCATGAAGCACACGACGTCGGCGGTGGCCGCCGCCAGCCCGGCGAAGCAGGCCGCGCCGAAGCCGCGCCGCGACTCCGTCACCACCATGGCGCCAAGGGTGAGGGCGACGGCGGCCGTGTCGTCGGTGGACCCGTTGTCCACCACGATCGGCCGGTAGCCGGCGGGCATGCGGCCGAGGACCAGCGGGAGGGCGGCGGCCTCGTCGAGGGCGGGGAGCACGACGTCGATCACGACTGCCCCGTAACGCCGGCGCCCGTCGGCACGACCAACTGGGGATGGGTCGAACGATCGAGTCGCCAGTCGTGACGCGCCCTGCCGTCGCGCCGCGCTCGCGGGTGCCTCTCGCCCTGGGGGGAGTCGCCGCCGCCCTGCTGGTCGTGTCCGTCTGGGGCTACGTGTTGCGGGCCCGTGGGGTGCAGCTGCATCTCGGCGTGATCCCTTTCTTCGGAGCCTTCCGGTTCCGACCGACCATCGGCGTCGCTTCCACCGTCCTCGTGGCCGCCGCCATCGTTACGGTCGGTCCCCGGTTGGCGGCCACGCTCCGGTTCCCCCGCCTCCTGCTGGCCAGTTGGGCGGCATCGGGCGCGTGGGCCGTCGCCCTCGCCACCGCCACCGGCGCCCACCGGTTGACCGCTCCCCTCGACAGCCGGTTCGACTACTGGGCGGCCATGCCCGCCGTCCGCCAGCTCGGCATCGGCTCGTTCGTGAGCACCTACCTCGACCGGCTCGGCGACTACCCGGTCCACGTCCAGGGCCATCCCCCCGGGCTCCTGGTGCTCTACGGGATGCTCGATCGGATCGGCCTGAGCGGACCCGGGTGGGCCGCCGGTGCCGTCGTCACGATCGGCGCCAGCACCGTGCCTGCAGTGCTCCTCGCCGCCCGCACGCTGGCCGGCGAAGCCACCGCGCGGCGAGCCGCCCTGTACCTCGTGCTGGCGCCGGTGGCCCTGTTCGTGGCCACGACCGGCGACGCCGTGTTCATGGCCCTCGCCGCCTGGTCGATCGCCCTCCTGGCCCTGGCCGCCGCCCACGATCGCGCCAGCCTGGCGGTCGCGGCCGGCGCGCTCGGGGCGACCACGCTGTACTTCACCTACGGGCTGGTCCCGCTGCTCGGCGCGCTCGGGGCGGTTGTGCTGTGGCGATGGCGGGCGCGGGCGCTCACCCTGGCCATCGCTGCCGCCGCGGGCGCCGCCGGTGTGGTCGTGGCGTGGTCGGTCGCCGGCTTCTGGTGGCTCGACGGGCTGGACGCATCCCACCACTTCTACGGCGTGCGGGGCGGCAACGACCGGCCCTACGGCTACTTCCTCGTCGCCAACCTGGTCGTGTTCGCCGTGATGCTCGGCCCCGCCGGCATCGCCGGGCTGGTTCGGATGGGTCGGAGCCACGTCGCACCGCTGGTGGTGGCGGCCCTCGTCGCCGTGCTGGTCGCCGACCTCTCGGGCCTGTCGAAGGCCGAGGTGGAGCGGATCTGGCTGCCGTTCCTGCCCTGGGTGCTGCTGGCCACCGCCGCCCTGCCCCGAGCCCGCGCCAGAGGATGGCTGGCGGCGCAGGCCGCCGTGGCCATCGGGCTCCAGCTCACGATCGCGTGGCCGTGGTGAGGGTGCTCGTGACCGGCGGCGCCGGCTTCATCGGGTCGCACGTGGTCGACCTTCTCGTGAGCGAGGGCCATGACGTCGTCGTGCTCGACTCGCTCAACCCGGCCGCCCACGACGGCGTTCCCGCCGGTCTCTGCGACGCCGCCGAGTGGCGCTTCGCCGATCTCAACGACGCCGACGCCACCAGGGCCGCCCTCGAAGGAGTCGACGCCGTCTGCCACCAGGCCTCACGGGTCGGGCTGGGAGTCGACTTCGGCGATGTGCGGTCGTACGCCGCCGACAACGACCTCGCGACCGCGACTCTGCTCTGGGCCGTGCACGACGCCGGCTTCGCCGGGCCCTTCGTGTTGGCGTCGAGCATGGTCGTCTACGGCGAGGGCCGCTACCGCTGCGCCGAGCACGGCCTCGTGCGGCCGGGACCCCGCCGGCGCGACGACCTCGACCGCGGCTGCTTCGAGCCGCCATGCCCGGTTTGCGGCGCGGCGCTGGCCCCGGAGCTGGTCGACGAGAGCGCCCCTACCGATCCCCGCAACGTGTACGCCGCCACCAAACTCCATCAGGAGCACCTGGCGGCCGCGTATGGGCGCCAGCACGACGTGCCGATCACGGCGCTGCGCTACCACAACGTCTACGGGCCACGGATGCCGCGAGACACCCCCTACGCCGGCGTGGCCAGCCTGTTCCGGTCCGCCCTCGAAGCGGGGCGCCGGCCGCTGGTGCTGGAGGACGGGGGGCAGCGGCGCGACTTCGTGCACGTCACCGACGTCGCCCGCGCCAACGTCGCCGCCCTCACCGCCGCCGAACCCGTCGACGGCCCGCTGAACATCGCCAGCGGCCACGTCTGCACCGTGCTCACCATGGCCCGGCTCCTGGCCGAGGCCGTCGATCCCGCACTCATGCCCGAGGTGACCGGCGGCTACCGCTTGGGCGACGTCCGCCACATCGTGGCCAGTCCGGAGCGGGCCCGCTCGTTGCTGGGCTTCACCGCCGCCGTGGCCCCTGCTGCGGGACTCGCCGCGTTCGCCACGGCGCCGCTGCGGGCGCCGGTCACCGAGCGATGAAGTGCCAGCCGAACCAGAACCAGAGCACGAACACCAGCACCCGGCCGGTGCGCTGGCGCATCACCTGACCGAGGACGTCGCCGACCGGCGCCACCCTGGACTCGGGCCGGCGGGCCATGACCTGCAGGCCGATGGCCGCCAGGATGATGACGACGAACCCACCGATGGTGATGGCGCGGGTCACGAGCTGGGCCGCCGGCGCAGCAGGTACCAGCCGGTCGCCAGCCATCCGAACGCGCACAGCGCCCGGGTCGGGCCGAACGACAGGACGGGATCGGAGAGCATGCTGAACGTCGGGTGGGAGTCGTTGTTGCCGATGACGAAGGCACCCAGCTCCCAGACGGCGAAGACCCCGAAGGCGACGGCCCACGCCGCCACGCCGGCCGCCGGGGCCGCGGTCGACGGCATCAGCGATGGCGGGGCGTAGCGGCCCGACCACCAGATGCCGAGCCCGCCGGCCAGCACCAGCAGGCTGGCCGGCAAGGTGAGGCTGCGGGCGTCGCTGACCAGCACGGCGAACAGCAGCGCCGCTCCCCAGCGCAGCGTCGGCGAGAGTGTGCGCGGCGCGGGCTGGGCTGCAGCCGACGCGAACGGGTCACCCGACACGACGAAGGACTGTACTGGTCGCCGCGGTTCGCAGGGATCGACCCGCGCGCGGCGCCTCATCCACCGTCTTCGACGAAGGCCCTGGTGAGGGCGTCGATGATATCGCCGGGGACGTCGTCGTCTTTGAGGTGACCGGTCAGCTCGATGGTGCGCCGCATCTGGGCGAGGTACTCGGTGCAGTGCTCGCAGGCAGCGAGATGACGGTCGATCGCCTTGGTGAGGCGGCGCGGCAGGGCGCCGTCGAGGTACGCCGTCACCAGCTCGACCCACTGCTGACACACGATCACGCGCCGACGCAAGAGCCTCATGCCGGCCCCCCGAATTCCTGCTCCAGTGCGGCGCGGAGCTTGCTTCGGGCTCGATGCAACAACACCCGCTGGTTCACTTCACTGAGCTCCAGGAGCTCACACACCTCCTCCGAGGTCCAACCCTCGACATCGCGCAGCACCAGGACCCGGCGCTGGTTCTCGGGCAGCGTCGTCACTGTCTCCGCGAAGTGCTCGAACGTTGCGCCGATCAACAGGCGTTCCTCGGGCTGATCGCTCCAGCGCGCCGGCGGCTGCGCCCACATGCCCCGGCCCGCCGGTCCGGCGAAGCGCTCGACCGACACGGACGGCTGTTCGGCCTCGGCCAGCTCGTCGGCCAGCGACGACGCCGGCACGGTGCGCCGCTCCCGCACCCCTCGGGTGCGCGCCTGGTTGGCCAGGATCCGGAAGATCCACGTCCGGAGCGTGGATCGGCCCTCGAAGCGGTCGATGCCGCGGATGACCGCGATCCAGGTGTCCTGCACCACCTCCTCGGCCACCGCCGTCGACGGCACGAAGCCCGACGCGAACCGCACCATGGCGGCGTGGTTGTGGGCCACGAGGTCGCGGAAGGCGGCTTGGTCACGAGCGCGCAGGCGAGCCACCACGTCGGCATCGGCGGCGGTCGCGACCATCGGAGTCGGAGTCTCACACGTCGGACGTCGCCACCACGGCCACTTGAACCAGTCGGGAACCCGGCGGCCGTACCCGGCGTACCCCCGCCAACGACCGAACCGGGGGGTGAGGTGTGGCCGCTGACCTGTATCACCCGCGCCGGGCGGGGCTCTCAGAGGCATACCCGTCCACGCCGGCGAAAGGTCCTTCGGTGGCTGATCAGGTGGTCATCGTCGGTGGTGGACTGGCTGGACTCGTCACCGCCTACGAGCTGCACGAGCGCGACGTCCCCGTCCTGGTGCTGGAGGCGGGCGATCGCCTCGGCGGGCGAGTGGCCACCGTCGAGTTCCCCGACGGCGCCACCGCGGAGGGCTCGATGGAGGAGTTCTGGGAGACCAGCCCCGCCTACGCGCTGCTCCACGAGCTCGGTCTCCCCCTCGTCGAGCAGCCGGCGCCGTCGAGCGTGATCCTCGACCGGCGCGTGCACCCCTACGGCCGCGGCGGCTACGGCGACGACCTCGGTACCAGCGCCGCCCGGGACGGCTTCTCGCACTGGAACGCCGTGGTGGCCAGCGCACTGGACGAGCTGGCGGTGGCCCGGCGCACCGGCGGTCCGAGCAAGCACCTCGACCGCCTGATGCGCACGAGCTTCTCGTCGTTCGTGAGCGGCACGGCGCTGCCGGCACTCGTGCGAGACTGGATCAGGGTCGTGGTGGAGTCCGAGACGGCCGTCGAATGGGACCGCATCGCTGCCCTCGACGGCATCGAGGAGATGAGCCCCTTCGTAGCGAGTCCGGCGCGACCGACCGGGCACGGCAACGTCCGCGTGGTCGGCGGGAACGAGCGGCTGATCGAGGCGCTGGCGGCGCGGCTCCCTGAACACGCCATCCGTCTCGGCTGCCGAGTCCGGCAGGTCGGCCACGATGCCGGCCGGGCGACGATCGTCTACGAGGACGCCGGAGAGCACCGCCACATCGAGTGCGGCCACCACGCCGTGCTCACGACACCGCTGTGGTCACTCGCCGCCATCGATCTCGGGTCGACCCTCGATCGCCGGTCCCGGATGGCGATCGCGTCGAGTGCTTCCGGTAGCTACGTCAAGGTCGTGCTGCGGCTCCGCTCGGATCGGGTGCGCGTCTGGGAGCGCGACGGCGACCACCCCTATCCGCTCCTGACCGATGGCCCGGCCGGGTGCGTCTACTTCAGCGACGGCCGGCCGCACGACCGGGATCACGTGCTGACGATGCTGATCCACGGCCGCTACGCCCGGGCCCTGACCGGTCGTCCCCGCGACGAGATCGTCGGCCGCGGTGTCGCCGCCCTGGCCCGCCTCACCGACGCGCCGTCGGGGCAGCTGCTGCTCCCTGGCGTGGCTGCCGCGGTCACCCAAGCACTCGTGTTCGACCACCGCCACGCCGTCGCCTACTGGCCGCACGCTCTCCGCCGGAGCCGGTTCGACCATCTGGCCGACGGGCTGCGAGCGCCGCACGACCGCATCCTCATCGGTGGCGACAGCACCGACAGCAGCCACTCCGATGGCGCCGTGCGCGCCGGCCAGCGCATGGCGGCACACATCCTCGGACTCGACAGGTATCACGCGCCAAAAGGTTTCCGGTCATCGGAACGCACCGGACAGGTGCGGATCCATGCCTAGAAGCCTTTTGGTCAGGCCGGGGCGAAGGCGTCGATCATGGCCCGGACGTCGTCGCCGAGGGGGTAGAGGATGGGGCAGGTGCATCCGGCGGCCACGTACTCGGCCACCTTGGCCCGGCACTCCTCCGCCGTGCCCGACGCCGTGATCATCTGCACCACCTCGTCGGGCACCAGCTTCGACGCCGCCACGACCTGCTCGTGCGTGGCCGGCCACGTCAGGACCCGCCCGATGTCCTCCAGCAGCGACTCGGGCACGCCCGAGGCCTTCATGATGTGCGGCTGCTGCCCGAGGTATTGGGTGACGAGCAAGCGAGCGTTGTCGAGCGCCCGGTCGCGGTCCTCGTCGAGCGAGCACACCACGAGCTGCGGGCGGTCGATGTCGTCGAGACGGCGGCCGGCCCGCTCGGCCCCGATGGCCAGATGCTCGAGCGCCGACGCGTTGTACGCCGGCGAGACGAGGTAGTTGAGGACGCAACCGTCGGCGATCTCCCCGGTGAGCTCCATCATCTTCATCCCGGTGGCGCCGATGTAGATCGGCACGTCCTTCGGGCGCCGCTCCTGGTACACGTAGTCCAGCTCGACGCCGTCGAGGTGCACGAACTGCCCGTCGTACGTGACGGTCTCGTTGGCCAGCAACGCCCGTACGACCGTGACGATCTCGCGCATCATCGTCAGGGGCCGCTGCCGTGAGACGCCCACCTTGGCCGCCAGCGGATCCCACCACGCCCCGATCCCGCAGATGATGCGGCCAGGCGCCAGGTCGTCCAGCGTGGAGAACGTGGCCGCCAGCCGGGCGGCGTTGCGGGTCCAGCAGTCGACCACGCCGGAACCGATCCTGATCCGGTCGGTCACCGCGCCGAACGCCGCCATCGGCACGCAGCACTCGCGCACGAGGCGGCTGTCGGCCTGCCACACGGCGTCGAAGCCCCTCGCCTCGGCGTGCTGCACGAAGCTCATCGCCTCACGGATGGGATGGGCGTCCTGCAGGTAGAGAGCGACGGGCGTCATGGGCTCCTCACAGCCGCTGGAACAGCCGGGCCGCCTGCTCGGCGGCACGGGCCCGCACCTCGTGGGCGTCGACCCGGGTGGCCTCGCCGTCCTTCAGCACGACCTCGCCGTCGATGACCACGTGGACGGGCCGCACGCCCGACGTGAAGGCGAGGTGCCAGGGGCTGTCGACGTGGTCGTAGTTCCACGTCACCTCGTCGTCGGCGGCCTCGGGGACCAGCCGGTAGCCGCCTTCGAGCCACCGCCAGGCGTCCTCCGGCGTGGCCAGCAGGTCGTCTTCGCGCAGGCGGGCGTAGGCCAGGCGGAACTCCTCGAACATGTCGGCCCCGATGCCGTCGGTGCCGAGCACCACCGGGTTGTGGAAGCGCGCCGGGCGGGCGTACCCGACGGAGTTGTTCATGTTGGAACGGGGGTTGTGGGCGACGATGCCGGGCACATCACGGTCGAGGTGGACGCAGTGGACGAGCAACCAGTCGTCCTGCGTCAGGTGCTCGATCCGGGCGCCGGCGTCACGGTCGATGGGCCCCTCGGCCACGTGGAGGTGCACGCCGACGCCCCGGTTGGCGGCCAGCTCGGCGGCGGCCTCGATCGTGGCGTCGCGGCACGTGAAGGCGGCGTGCACACCCACCATCCCCCGCCCACCCTCACGCAGGAACCGCTCGTTCTCGGCCAGACCGCGGCGAGCACCGTCGGGTCCGTGGCGGTCGGTGATCCCGTACGCGCACACCACCCGCACGCCGACGGCGGCGCAGGCCTCGGCGATCACGTCGAGGCTGCCATCGATGGCGTTCGGGCTCTCGTGGTGGTCGACGATGGCGGTCGTGCCGCTCTCGAGCGCCTCGAGGGCGCCGAGCATGGCCGACCACCGGATCATCTCGAAGTCGAGGGCGGCGTCGAGGCGCCACCAGAATCTGCTCGAGGATCTCCATGAACGTCGTGGGCGATCGCGGCGGCGACGGCATGCCGCGCGCCAGCGTCGAGTAGAGGTGGTGGTGGCCGCAGACGAGCCCGGGACCGGTGGCGGTCACTCGTCGGCGCCTGCTGGCGCCCCTCGCATCGGCAGGGTGGTGCGCCACCCGCCGTCCAGGTCGTGCAATGCCGCGGCGACGGCACCGGCCGTCGGCACGAGGCCGATCTCACCCACGCCCTTGATGCCGTACGGCGAGTTGGGCTGGGGGGACTCGACGAGGATCACGTCGATGGGGGGCACGTCCTTGGCTCGCAAGATGCCGAGAGAGCGAAGCGTCATGTTGGTGGGGTAGGCGGTCTCGGGGTCGGTGGGGAAGTCCTCGGTCAATGCATAGCCCAAACCCATGTGCACCGAGCCTTCGATCTGGCCCTCGCACAGTTGGGGGTTCACCGCCCGACCGACATCGTGGGCCGCCAGCACCCGCTCGATCCGACCCGTCTGGCGGTCCATCACCACCAACTGCGCCGCGTAGCCGAACGTCGAGTGGATGACCGGATGCTCCACGCCCGGCTCGCCGAGATGGTGGGTCCAGTCCACGCGGTAGTCGCCCTCGTAGTCGACGCCGGGGCGGCAGCCTCCGGCCCGGGCCGCCTCGCAGGCGGCCTTCACCGAACCGGCGCCCATCAACGTGCCACGCGATCCTGTGGTCTGGCCGGCACCGAGCTCGCGCGTGGTGTCGACGATGACGCGCACGCGATCGGGGTCGACGCCCAGCTCCTCCACGGCGACCTGCAGGGCCACCGTGTGCACACCCTGCCCCATCTCCGTCCAGCAGTGGCGCACCTCCACGGTGCCGTCGTCCTCGAAGCGCACCACGGCCCGGGCGATCTCCTTGAAGCCGTTGCCGAGGCCCGAGTTCTTCAGCCCGAGCCCGACCCCGACGGCCTTCCCCGCTTCGATGGCGGCGTCGTAGTGCGGACGCACCGCGTCCAGGCAGCGCGCCGCGCCGAGGCACCCGTCGTCCATGATCTGGCCGGGGCCCCACTCGGCGCCCGACGTGATCACGTTGCGGGCGCGGATCTCCCAGCCGCTGATCCCGGCGGCGCCGGCCAGGCGGTCCATGACGCCCTCCATGGCGAACTGGGCCTGGTTGGCGCCGAAGCCGCGGAAAGCGCCGCACGCCGGGTTGTTCGTGCGCACCGCCACCGACCGCACATCGATGGTTGGCAGGTGGTACGGGCCGCTGGCATGACCGGCCATGCGTTCCAGCACCTTCATGCCCACGCTGGCGTAGGAGCCCGAGTCGCCGACGGCCCGCACCTTCAGCGCGGTGAGACGACCGCCGGCGTCACAGCCGGCCCAGTACTCCATGCGGATCGGGTGGCGCTTGGCGTGGATCAGCAGGCTCTCCTCACGCGAGAGCGTGCACTTCACCGGCCGGCGCAGGAGCCACGCCGCCAGCGCCGTCTGCGCCTGGTTCGCCATGTCTTCCTTGCCGCCGAAGGCGCCGCCGTTGGACACCAGCTCGACCGTGATCGAGTCCTGCGGGATGGCCAGCACGCGGGCGATGTCGTTGCGATCGTCCCAGACACCCTGGCCGCCGGAGTACACGTGCAGGCGTGTGCCGCCGTCGACCGGCACGGCGACGGTGGACTCGGGTTCCAGGAACGCGTGCTCGATCCGCTGCGTCTGGAAGATCTCGTGCACGGTGTGGGCGCTGGCCGCCAGCGCGGCGTCGACGTCACCGCGGACGTACTCGCTCACACTGAGGACGTTGGAGTCCGTGCCCCAGACGGCGATCTCGGGATCGTCGATGGCGGCCACGGCGTCGGTGAGCGGGCGCAGCACGTCGTAGTCGACGGCGACGAGCTCGGCGGCGGCCCGGGCCTGCTGGCGCGTCTCGGCCACGACCACCGCGAGCACGTCGCCGGCGTAGGAGGTACGCCCGCCCTCGGGGATGAGCACCGGCCAGTCCTTGTGGATCAACCCGACCCGCAACTCGCCCGGGACGTCCGCGGCGGTGAAGACGGCGACGACCCCGGGCGCGGCGCGGGCGGCGTCGACGTTGATGGCCCGCACGTCGGCGCGCGCGTGATCCGTGAGCCGCAGCGCGGCGTGCAGCAACCCGGGTGGGCGCAGATCGTCCACGTAGCCACGGTCGCCGAGGGCCAGCGCCGCCGCCTCGTACTTGACGCCCCGGCTGCCGATGCCTCCGGGCGCGGTGACGGCCACCTGCTTGCCGGTGGCGACCGCCTCGATGGCGTCGAGGATCTTCACGTAGCCCGTGCAACGGCAGAGGTGGGCGCCGAGGTGGCGGGCCATGTCCTCACGGGTGAGATCGGCGCCCTTCTTGTCCACCTGGGCCTTGGCCCGCACGATGATGCCCGGGATGCAGAAACCGCACTGGAGGCCTCCGCAGGCGGCGAACGCGTCGGCGTAGCGCTGGCGCTCCTCGTCGTCGACGCCTTCGAGGGTGACGACGGTCTTGCCGGCCACCTTCGCCAGTGACTGCTGGCAGGCCACGATGGCCTTGCCGTCGACCAGCACCGTGCAGCACCCGCACTGACCCGACGGTGAGCACCCGTCCTTGGGTGAGGTGATGTCGAGCTCTTCCCGCAGCGCCGCCAGGAGGTGGGGATGGTCGGCCCGGACCGTGACTGGTGCGCCGTTGCACGTGAAGGCCACACCCGACTCGGTCATACCCCAGTCTCACGAGAGCCTTTACATTTTGTCAACCGATCTGGCGGTCGGCGCGAGGGGGCCGTAGCAGGGAGACAGCGACGGCGCCGGCGCACACCAGGGCCACGAGCAGGAAGGTGTCGCGGTACGACGCCATGAACGCGCCGGGGTCGTCGGCCGGGACGGCCCGGTCGGCGACGTGGTGCTGGAGGCGGGCGTCGAAGAACAAGCTGGCGCCGGCCACGCCGGCCACCACGCCGACCATGCGCATCATCTGGCTGAGCCCGCCGGCGACGCCTTGGCGGTCCCTGGGGATCGACCCCATCACGAAGCTCATGTTCGGCACGGTGAACAGGCCGAGGCCGAGGCCGACGAGCGCGAGCGCAGCGGCCACGCCGATCAGTGGGGTGTCGACGCCCGTGGCGGCCACGGCGGCCAGGCCGACCGCCTGGAGGGCGAGACCGATGCTGCACAACCGGCCCGTGCTCAACCGCCCATCCAGGCGACCGGCGATGGGCGCGGCGATCGCCGTCGCCAGCGGGGCCACGCCCAGGACGACGCCACCGGCGATCGTGGACAGGTCCTGCACGTTGAGCAGGTAGTACGGCGTCAGCAGCCAGACAGCGAACATGGTCCCGTTGGCCATCACGTTCAGGATGTTGGCCACGGTGAACGGCGTGTCGCGGAGCAGGGCCAGATCGATCACGGGGTTGACGCTGCGGCGCTCGACCACCACCCAGGCGGTGAGCAGGACGACCGACGCCACGATGCCGGCCACGACGACGGGCGAGCCCCAGCCGACGTCGCGAACCCGGCTCAAGGCCAGGAGCACGGCGGCGAGGCCGGCACCGACGAGCAAGGCACCCGTCAGGTCGAGCGAGTCATCGTGCCGACGGGGAGCAGCGCCGGACCGGCCCGGCATGAGCAGGACGACGAGGGCGAGCACGACGAACGCCACCGGCAGGCGGAACAGGTAGACGGAGCGCCAGCTGCTCCACTCGAGCAGCACCCCGCCGAGCGCCGGTCCCACGGCCAGGCCGAGGGCGGCGCCCATCTGGAAGCCACCCAAGGCTCGGCTACGGGCGTGCTCGGGGGCGACGAGGGTGACGAGGGCGGGCGCGGCACCCATGACGAGCGCGGCGCCGCCGCCTTGGACGACGCGCCCGGCGAGGAACCAGCCGAAGTCCGGGGCCACCCCACACCACACGACGCCGGCCGCCGTGAGCACGAGGCCGCCGGCCAGGACCCGGCGGTGCCCGAAGGCATCGCTGACGCGGCCCGCCGCCAGCAGGAGGCTGGCGAAGGTGAGGACGTAGCTGATCACCACCCACTGGATCTCACTGACGTCGAGCTCGAACGCGGCGGTGATGGCGGGAAACGCGATGTTGACCGTGGTGTCGAGCGAGATCAGCAACCCGGCGGCGCCGGCGACGACGACGGCGGCGCGCCACGTCCGGCGGGCGTGCGTCGCCGGCCGTTCGAGGTTCCCCACATCGACCACAGCTGCCGAGTCTGACCGATGTGCGTGCCGACCTGCGACGTCGGATGACGTCCTGGCTACGCTGACGCCGAGTGCTCCGCCGTTTGACGTCGCTCTTCCGCCGGACTCGTGCCGCCTCGCCGGCGCCGGTGCCGTCACCCGACGTGCTCAAGATCAGCTACGCGCCGCATCCCGACGGCGATGGCGATCCGGGCGAGGTCGTCTGGACGTGGGTGCCGTACGAGGACGACCCGCGCCAGGGCAAGGACCGGCCGGTGCTCGTGATCGGCACGCTGGGTCGCGACCTGGCCGTGCTCCCGCTCACGTCGAAGAACCACACCGGTCATGCCGATTGCATCGAGCTCGGCAGCGGGGCGTGGGACCCGGAGCGGCGCGTCAGCTACGTGAAGCTCGACCGCGTCCTGCGGGTGCCGTCGAAGAGGATCCGCCGCGAAGGCGCCACCCTCGACCGGGCCCGCTTCGACCACGTGGTGGCCAAGCTGGCGTCCTACCACGCGATGAACTGACCGCTGGCGCGAACTGACGCGTTTCAACCCGGAATACGAGGCGCTCCGTACATCGGTTGGCGTCAGTCGGGTCGCTGCACCCCTCGCTGCGCGGTGATGCGGGTGTAGACCTCGGGCCGGCGGTAGCGGTCGAAGTCGAACAGCGTGCCCTGGTAGCGCTGGCACCAGTCGAGGTCGCAGCGGGCGACGACGAGCTCGTCGCCGTTGGTGAACGCCTGGGCCACGATCTGACCGGACGGGGCGATGATGCACGACTGCGCCAGCGCGTCGACGCCCTCCTCCACACCGGCCTTGGCCACGCCCACGACCCACGTGCCGTTCTGGTAGGCGCCCGACTGCATCACGAGGGCGTTGTGGAAGCCCTGGAGGATGTCCTGGCTCGGGTCAGGGGCGTAGTGGATCGGCGTGTTGTAGCCGCACAGGATCAGCTCGACGCCCTGGAGCCCCATCACCCGGTAGCTCTCGGGCCAGCGACGGTCGTTGCAGATCATCATGCCGACGAGCCCGCCGAACGCCCGCCAGACGCCGAAGCCATCGGGGCCGGGCTCGAAGTAGTAGCGCTCGAGGTGCTGGAACGGGCGCCACGGCTCGTGCTCCTCGTGGCCCGGGATGTGCACCTTCCGGAACACCGCCACCACCGACCCGTCGCGCTCGACGAGGATTCTGGCTGTTGTAATGGTGGCCGTCGGGCGTCAGCTCGGCGAACCCGAGGCAGAAGCCCACGCCGAGCGACCGCGCCTCGTCGAAGAGCGGTTTGGTGGCGGGCGACGGCATCTCCGCCTCGAACCACGAGTCGATCTCCTCGCGATCCTCCATGAAGTAGCGGGGGAAGAACGTGGTGAGGGCCAGCTCGGGGAAGACGACCACGTCGCAGCCGGCCTCGTGGCCGTCGCGCAGCAGGCCGAGCATGCGGTCCACGACGTGCTCGCGCGTCTCGGCCCGTGCCACCGGACCCAGCTGTGCCGCTCCCACGGTGACGATGCGAGTCATGCATCCATGTTGGCAGGCGCGGCCAGCTGGACCAGCTCCGGGCGCCCGTCCACCACGAGGTACCCGCGGCCGGGCACGGGTGCGACCGGCTGGCGGCGGGGCAGCACCGCCCCGAGCAGGTCACCGTCGACGTCGACGTCGGGTTGGAGCAGGACACCGAGGCGGGCTCGGCGCACGGCCGCCGTCCAGTGGCCGTAGAGCGACCGCACCACATCCGACCGGCCGGCGGCCACCACGTGGACGCGGCAGCCAGCGGCGCCCACGAGTGCGGCCAGCGTGCCGTCGTCGTCGACCCGCTCGGCATCGTCGACCAGTAGCACCGCCCGCCGGCGACTGCCGCGCAGCACACCCAGCGCCGGCAGACCAGCGGCATCGGTCACGACCAGTTCGGCGCCGCATCGTTGCAACGGCGACGACCGCAACGCGACGGCGGCGACGAGCAGTTCCGGGTCGGCGGCCCGGAACCGCTCGGCCAGCAGCACCAGCGCGCTGGAGCGACCGGTGCGACTGCGGCCGCCGATGAAGACGTGGTCGCCGGGATGGAGCGCCAGCGCCGCGGCGCCGAGATCGCTGTCGGCCACGCCAATCGGCACGAGCCACGGGTCTCTGTCCAGCGCCGGCGCGGGGAGGTCGACGCTGGCGACGGCCGTCGGGAGCACGCCGATCGGGCGCGGCCCATCGCCGGGCGCTGACCGGCAGGCGAGCTCGGCGCACACGTCGGCCACCGGTCTCCCGACTGCGGCCACCTGGAGCTCGAGCCCCGAGTCGCTGTCGATGGCCCGCCCGGGTGGCAGCAGCGGCCCGTCGGCCATCCGGAACGCCCACCGGCGGTCGAAGCCGGCGAGGATGGCGGCGGGCAGCGCGCCAGGCCGATCGGCCGTGGCCACGACGCGGATCCCGACCGCGGCGCCGTCGACGATGACGCGGTCGAGGGTGTCGAGCACGGCGAACCCGCTCGGATCGTCGAACGCCGCCCGCAGCGCCGGGAGGTCGTCGACGAGGAGGATGATCTCGGGGCCACCGCCGCCGGCGCGACGGCTGTCGATCTCGTCGCGCAGGCGCCGCACCAGGCGGACATGCCGCTCGCGTTCACCGGCTCCGAGCACGCCGGCGCCGTGGGGGAGGCCGGCCAGCGGCGCCAGCTCACCGGCGCCCATGTCGATGGCGTAGAGGTGACGCCGGGCCGGGGGCGCGTCGGCGGCGAGGGTGACGGCCATGGAGACCAGGGCCCCGTCGGCGCGGCCGAGGCACAGCAGGTTCCCCTCGGTCCAGGCCACCGGGTGCTGGGCCTGGTGATCCGGATCGTCGGCCAGCGCCACCGCGCCCGACGCCAGGTCGTCGAGGGCCAGCGTCGCCGGCAGCGGATCGAGCCAGGGTGGCGCCACCGGCGCGAGCTGCATGGCGTCGGCGGCGGCACGGGCGGCGGCCACGAGCCGGGTCAGCGTGGTCGGTTCGGGGAGGTCGCGCTGCGCCGAGGGCGGCGCCGACCCGGTAGCGACGACGTCCACGGCCGACCGCCGGGGCGCCACGCTTCCACTGGCGTGGGCGACCTGCACCGCCACCGCCTCGCCCGGCCCCCATCGCAGCAGGGCGCGGCCGGGACGGTCCGGCCGGAGCGCGGCGGCGTCGGGCAGCCCGATGACGTCGTGGGAGTCGGCCCCCGACTGCACCCGCAGCGCCACGCGCAGGTTGGTGTTGGCCCGGATGTCGTCGTTCACCACACCGGCCGGCCGCTGCGTCGCCAGCACCAGGTGGAGACCGAGGCTGCGGCCGCGCTGGGCCACGCCCACGAGGGCAGGCAGGAAGTCCGGCAGCTCGGCTGCCAGCCCGGCCATCTCGTCCACGACGACGACGAGGCGGGGCAGGACCGGACCGGCGCCACTGCGCCGCAGGTCGCCGATGTCATTGGCGCCGGCGTCGCGCAGCATCCGCTCCCGCCGGCGCAGCTCGGCCTCCAGGCTGCGCAGGGCCCGGGCGGCGAGGCGGTCGTCGAGGTCGGTCACTACGCCGGTCACGTGAGGCAGCGCCGCGCAGGCATCGAACGCGCTGCCGCCCTTGTAGTCGACGAGCACGAACGTCAGGAGCTCGGGGCTGGAGCGGGCCGCCAGGCCGGCCACGAGCGTCCGCAGGAGCTCGCTCTTGCCGGCGCCGGTGGTACCGGCCACGAGCGCATGCGGGCCGTGCTCGACGAGATCGATGTCGACCACGCCGTCCGCAGCCACCGCCATCGGCGCTCGCAACGGCGGGTCGGTGCCGAGCGAACGCCACACGCCGGCCAGCGCGTCGGCGTCGAACGGTCCCGGGCCCAGGAGGTCGGCGAGATCGACAACGGCCGGGAGGCCCCGGCCCGGCTGCACCAGCTCCGGGTCGTCGTACCGAGCGAGGGCGCGGGCGGCGCTCGTCGCCGTCGCCACCGACGCGCCGGCGCCGACGATCCCGTCGATGGAGCGACCGGTGGCGACCTCGAGCAGCGAGATGGTGGCGTCGGCATCGACGGTGGCGACGTGGGTGCAGCACGACGGCAGCGCCACCGCGTCGGGCGCCACGACGATGCCGGCGGCCGGGCCGCGGCGGCCGGTCAGCTCGGTCCGCGCCGGCGACGTGCGGGCCGCCAGGAGCTCCTGCCCGTCGACCACCACGAGACGGGTCCGGTCACCGGCGTCCACCTCGGGGCCGACGGTGTGCGGCAGCCAGCGCGTCCACGCCCAACCGTCGGCGTCGGCGTGGACGCTGACCGCCACATCAGCAGGACCGGAGCCGACGGCCGCTTGCACCACGAGGGCCCGGCCGACGGCGCGGGCGGCGGGGAGGTCACCCACGAGGCCGAGCACGATGCCGGCCCGCAGCGCCAGCGTCACGGGCACGTCGTCGAGTCGGTCGTGGCCGGCGAGTGCCGTGATCACGGCCACGGACGGCTCGTCGGGCAGACCGTCGACGATGGGCATCCACGGCACCGAGCCGACACCGAGCACCACGTCGAGGTGGTCGGGATGCGAGCGCCGCCGTTCCCACAGGCGGGCGTCGTGCGTGCGAGCCCGTTCGACGGCGGCGGTCAGCTCGATCGCCTGCGACCACTGCCAAGCGGCCACGGCGCCGGCCTGCGCGCCGAGGGCGGCGTCGAAGGCGGCCGCGTCCGTGCGCTGACGGCGCCGTCCGGCACGCGCCGCCCGCCGGCCCGAACGGCGCTGGATGACCCACGACCCCACGCTGCCGGCGGCGCCGAGCCCGCCGAGCACGAGGAGGGCGGGCTGGCCGAAGACGACGGCGGCCACCACGCTGCCGACGACGGCGGCGAGGGCGCCGACGACGCCGCTGGCCGGAGCCGAGCGCGCCGCCTCGGCGACCGGACGCGGCGCCCGCACGGGTGGGGGCAGGGGCGCCGCCGCCGGTCGCGGCGGCCGATGCAGGGCTGCCGTCCACTCTCCCGGGCGGGCCGGGCCCGTCGGCACGGTCGCACCGGTCGGGACCACTCCCAACTCGGCACGGTGGTCGCCGATGCGCCAGCGCGAACGCGCGTCCGGTCCCGCCTGGGCCACGAGTGGCTGCACGCCGGCGTCCGCCGGTCCCACGCGGACCAGGCAGTGGTACGGAGCGACGCGCGGGTCGCCGCAGCGGAGGTGCGCGTCACGGGCGCGCCCGATCACGGTCGTGCCGGTCGCCAGCGCGACGATGCGGCCGGCGTCGACCCCGCCCGTCCACCGCAGCGCGGCAGGGCCCCGGCGGGCGACCGGCCATGGATGCGATCGTCGCGTCACCAGCGAGCCGCGCCGCAGCCCCGACGACACGAGCGGGGTGTCGCCCGCGATCTCCCGGCCGTCGACGACCACGGCTGCGGCCGCGCACCCGAGAGCCGTCGCCAGGTCCGCCACCGTGGCCCTGGCGTCGCGCAGGTGCAGCGTCATGTCCCGCCGCGCTCCGTCGTCGCCCTGCACCACCACGTCGACCGGCTCGATGATCTCCATGCCCGTGTGTGTGCCGGCGCCGGGCCCGATCGGAAGCTCACCGGCGCGGTGAACGCTCCGGTGATGCCGGCGGTGAGCGGCCGGGTGAAGGCCCGTCGCCATGGTCGAGCCATGCATCGACATCCCCGGACCATCGCGGCAGGCGCCGCTGTCTCCCGCCAGCTGAACGAGGAGTGGGAGCGCCTGGCCACCGACGCCCGCACGGGCGCGCACATGGCGACTTGGCCGGCGCCATTGGCCGGCTACGGCGACGCCGCTGCCCTCCTGGCCGCGGCCGGGCGCGAGGGTGGGTTGCCGATGGCCGTCGCCGACCAGGTCCTGGCCGAGGTGGTGCGGGTCGGGCGCCACGACGCGCTCGCCGCTCGCATCGCCCTGCAGCGCGTCCTGCCGGGCCTCGTCCGGGCGGCCGTGCGCCGCACCGGCAGCCGCCACGAATGGCGCCAGCGCCTGTTCGACGACCTCGTCGCCAACGCCTGGTTGGTGATCCGCTGCTACCCGCTCGAGCGCCGCCCGACCAAGGTCGCCGTCAACGTGCTGCGCGACGCCGAGTACCTCACGTGCGTGCGGCCCGCCCGCTTGCGCTCGGCGACGGAGCGACCCGTGGCCGTGCACCCCGAGTCCCGCCACCTCGTGCCGTGCGGCCTGGACGGCCGGCCCGAGGACCACACCGACATCGCCGCCGAGGTCGCCGACGTGCTGACGCTGGCGGCCGCCGCCGGCGTGGATCGCGACGACGTGGCCCTCCTGGGATCGGTGGTGCTCGGCGGCTGGAACACCGCCGAGATCGCCGAGCGGTTCGCCGTCACCACGCGCACCGTGCGCAACCGCCGGGTGCGGACCACGGCGGCCTTGGCGGCGTTGGTGGCAGCCGGCTAGGAAACCCGCCGGTACTTGCGCACGGCGATGGGTGCGAAGACGGCGATGATGCCCACGCTCCAGAGGATCGACTGGAACACGTACGTGGCCGTGGGACCACCGATGCAGCACGCCCGCAGCGCGTCGACGGTGATCGACAGCGGCTGGTGCTCGGCGAACCACTGCAGCCAGGGCGGCATCGTCTCCGGCGACACGAACGCCGACGAGGCGAACGTGAGGATGGCGAGGATCGGGAACGACGCCGCCTGGGCCGTCTCCGCCTGCCCGGTCGCCAGCCCGATGAAGCCGAACACCCACGCGAGGGAGAACGCGAACAGGAGCAGCACGAGCAGGCCGCCGATGAAGATCAGCAGATTGGTGTGGATCCGGAAGCCGACGATGACCCCGACGATGATCATCAAGATCACGACGAACACGTCGCGCACGAGGTCGGCGATCGTGCGCCCGGCCATGACGGCGGAGCGGGCCATCGGCAGCGAGCGGAACCGCTCGATGAGGCCCTTCTGGAGGTCCTCGGCCAGACCGATGGCAGTGTTCACCGCGCCGAAAGCGACGGTCTGGGCGAAGATGCCGGGCATCAGGTAGTCGACGTACGGCACGGTGAGCCCGGGGATGTTGATGGCGCCGCCGAACACGTAGCGGAACATCAACACGAAGATGATCGGCTGGATCGTGGAGAAGACGAGCAGCTGCGGCAGCCGGTAGATGGTGGTGAGGTTGCGGCCGACGATGGCGAACGTGTCCTTGACCGCCCACACCGTCGAGCTGCGGCGGGACCGTTGCGGTGCAGCATCGAGGCTGAAGGTGCTCATGGCTGATCTCCGTCGTCGTCGACCCGGTGGCCGGTGAGCGTGAGGAACACGTCGTCGAGGGTGGGCTCGCGCACCGTCAGGGCGTCGGGGTAGACGCCTTCCCGATCGAGGATGCGCACGATCTCGAGCACGTCGCGCCCGCCGCCGTCGACCTTCACCTCGACCGTGGAGCCCTCGACGTTGGACGCCCCGATGACCTGCAGGAACCCGCTGACCCGCTCCGGTTCGATCCCCGGGGGCAGCCCGATGTCGACGATGGTGGCGCCGAGGTTGGCCTTCAGCTCCTTCGCCGTGCCACGGGCGATGACCTGGCCGTGGTCGATGACGACGATCTCGTTGGCCAGGCGGTCGGCCTCCTCGAGGTACTGCGTGGTGAGCAGCACGGTGGTGCCCTGGCCGACGAGCTCGCCGATCACGGTCCACAGGTCGCTGCGGCTGCTCGGGTCGAGGCCGGTGGTGGGCTCGTCGAGGAACAGCACCGGCGGGCGGTGCACGAGCGCGGCGCCCAGGTCGAGGCGGCGGCGCATGCCGCCCGAATAGGTGCGCGCCGCCCGATCGGCGGCGTCGGCGAGGCCGAAGCGCTCGAGCAGCTCGTCGGCCCGGGCCAGCACCTGGGCCTTGGGCTGGTGGGTGAGGCGGCCGATCAGGCGGAGGTTCTCGCGGCCGGTGAGGTTCTCGTCGATGGCGGCGTACTGGCCGGCCAGGCCGATCCGCTCGCGCACGGCCTGCGGGTGCTTGGCCACGTCGATGCCGAGGACGGTGGCCCGCCCGGCGTCGGGATGCAGGATGGTGGTCAGGATGCGCACAGCGGTGGTCTTGCCGGCGCCGTTGGGGCCGAGGAGACCGAGCACGGTGGCCGGTGGCACCTCGAAGTCGATGCCGTCGAGGGCGGTGACGGTGCCGAAGCTCTTCTGCAGCCCCTCGACGGCGATGGCCGGCCCGCCGGCCGATGCGCCGGGAGCGCGTCCGTTGTGGGGGGAGCTCATTGACCCACGGTCGCGCCCGAACGTTGAGACTGTCAAACAGTTTGAGCCTTCAATCATCGACCTCGTTGAAGCAGGCCGGTTCCACCCCTAACCTGACAGCGTGCCCGTGCCACGATCGGCCACCCACGAGGAGATGGCCGGTGAGGCATGGCGGCGCCTGACCGAGGTCACGTTCCGCCAGCGCCGCTTCTTCGTGATGGCGGCGGCCAACTTCGGGCTGAACCCGGGTTCGCTCAAGGCCCTCCTCGAGCTCGACCCCGACAATCCGGCGCCCATGCGGGCGCTGGCCGAGGCGTGGCACTGCGATGCGTCGAACGTCACGTGGCTCGTCGATCAGCTCGAGGCACGACACCTCGTGGAACGACAGGTCTCCACCACCGATCGGCGCGTGAAGACCGTGGTGCTGACCGAGGCCGGTCTGGCGCTGCGGGCCAGCGTGGAAGCGCACTTGCACCAAGCGCCCGAGGAGCTCTTGAGCCTCGACGACGCCGATCTCGCGCTGCTCGTCAAGGTTCTCAGCAAGATCTCGAGTCGCTGATCGTGCCGCGACAGTGAACCGTTCGGGACCGTCGCTCGTAACCCCCAGCGACAAGGAGGTCCCACAACCATGCGTACTCGTGTCCTCTTGGCGGTCGTCGCGGCGAGCGCCATCGGCTTGGCGGCGTGCGGCAGCGACAACTCGTCCACGTCGTCGACGGCCGCGCCGGCGGCTGCTCAAGCCACGACGGCCGCCGCTGCTCCTGCCGCGACGTCGGCCACCACCACGGCGCCCTACTCGGCCGGCGGTGACTACGGCGGCTACGGGGCACCGGCCACGACCGCGCCGGCCGCCGCGGCGAGCGGCGCCACCACGGTGACGCTCAGCGACAGCAAGCTCGGCAAGGTCCTCGCCGACGCCCAGGGCCACACGCTCTACATCTTCACCAAGGACGCCAACGGCACGTCGGCCTGCTCCGGCGCCTGCGCCACGGCGTGGCCGCCCGCGCAGGCCACCGGCACGCCCACGGCGGCCGCCGGCATCACGGCGACTGCGTGGAGCACGATCACGCGAGCCGACGGCACGACGCAGCTCGCGGTCAACGGTCAGCCGCTCTACACCTACGCCGAAGACGCCGCTCCTGGCGACACCACGGGTCAGGGCAGCAACCAGGTGTGGTGGGTCGTCGGTCCCGACGGCACTGCCATCAAGTCCTGAAGGATTTACGGTGCGGGCCATGACCCGCTTCGACGTGGAACCGGTCGGGGTGGTGCGGGCCAGCCGCGCCGCCTCGATCGATGACGACTGGGACGCCGTCGAGAGCCGCATCGAGCTCGATGATGATGCGCTCGACGTCGACGCCACGCTCGGCCTCGAGGACTTCAGCCACATCGAGGTCGTGTACCTGTTCCACTTGGCCGACGACAAGAAGGCGTGCAGAGGCGCTCGCCATCCGCGTGGCAACCCCGCCTGGCCGATGACGGGCATCCTGGCCCAGCGGGCCAAGGATCGGCCCAACCGCATCGGTGTCACGGTCTGCCGCCTGCTCGGCGTGAGCGGGCGCACGTTGACCGTGCGGGGACTCGACGCCATCGACGGCACGCCGGTGCTGGACGTGAAGCCGTACCTGTCGGGCTTCGCGCCACGCGGCGACGTCCGCGAGCCGCAGTGGTCGCTGGAGCTGATGGCCGGCTACTGGTGAGCGATCACTCGCCCTTGTAGGTGCCGAAGCTCCAGAGGTTGCCTTCGGGATCGCTGACGGTGAAGCCTCGGCTGCCGTAGTCCTCATCGCGCAACGGCCGTACCAGCGTGGCGCCCGCCGCCGTGGCCCGCTCGCAAAGGGCATCTGGCTCGTCGGTGACGACGTAGATGCTCGCCGTCCCGGGCGGCCGGCCGGCGAACTCACCGGCGCCCTCGATGAAGGAGCCGAGCATGACGCCGCCCGCTCCCGACCAGCGGAGTTCGGCGTGGTGGACCTCACGGCCGTCGTCACCGGTCACGACGAGCTTCTCCTCGAAGCCGAACGCCTTCTTCAGGAAGTCGATGCCGGCCGGGGCATCGCGGTAGCTGAGACAGGCCCAGACGGTGGGTGCAGTGGTGCTTGCCATGCGGCCATCATGCGCCCACTGTCTCGGCCACGTCTTGGACAGATGGGAGCTCCGCCGCCATCCAGGCCGTGGGGCTCATGCCGGCCAGCTCCCGGAACTCACGCGTGAAGTGGGCCTGGTCGTAGTACCCGCACGTCGCCGCCACCGCCGCCAGGCCAGGACGGTCGCGCCGACCGAGCAGGCGGCGGGCCCGGTCGAAGCGCAGTACCCGGCCGGCGACCTTGGGCGTCAGGCCGAGCTCGCGCTGGAACCGCTCGCTCAGGTGCCGGCGACTCCAGCCGACCTCGGTCGCCAGCGCCGCCACCTCCATGGCACCGGCGCACGACACCAAGCGATCCCATGCCCGTGCGACTTCGGGGCTCGGAGCGGGCGCCGTGACCAGCGCGGCGGCGAGGACGTCGTCGAGCGTCGAGAAGCGCTCGCTCCACGTCAGCGCCGAGCGGAGACGGTCCAGCCACTCGCCGGCGCGCCGACCGATGAGGGCATCGAGGGAAACGACGATCGAGCCCAGCTCGCCGGCAGGCAGGCCGAAGAGGGCACGGGCCCCCAAGGGCGTGAGATCGAGTTGCACGCCCCGCTGGCTCTGCTCGTAGGCGATCGTGACCGGCGCGGCGTGCAGGCCGGCGGCGAGGGCGTCGTAGGAGGCGGGCGGCTGCGAGGGATCGGGATGCACTGCCAGGTCGACGGGCGGCCCGAGGCTGAGCACCACGGTGAGCGAGCCCGACGGCAGCCCTTGATGCGTGCCCGGCCCGAAGCCGTCCAGCCAGTAGCCCGAGTAGCGACTGACGTACGGGCGCAGCGGCCCCGCGGGGCGTCCGATGGCGCCGTCTGCGAAGGGCTCGACCGCCGCGACTGTCACGGCTCCAGGTTAGGACGGGCG
The DNA here is from genome assembly GCA_963728985.1 of uncultured Acidimicrobiales bacterium. GTDB lineage: Bacteria > Actinomycetota > Acidimicrobiia > Acidimicrobiales > Ilumatobacteraceae > DASXAI01. The sequence goes on from CAVSME010000001.1 coordinate 889,694, forward strand.
CGGTACGGTCGATTGCCCGGACCCGGGTGTATGGCGAATGAAGGTTCCTCGACATCGGTCGTGACCGGCGCGAGTCGGGTGGCGGGCGCCTCCGACCCGCCATGGGTCCGCTGATCTGTCCCTTCGAGGCCGCGCTGTCAGCTCGTGAGCAGGAGGTCAGCCTGGCGGAGCCGGCGAGCCAACCCGGCGAGGAGCTTCCTGTCCAGACCCGGCGACCGGGCGACGAGCCCGTCGAAGTCGCGATGGGAGATCACTTCGGCGACGACGTCGGTCTGTGCGGTGACGGTCGCGGTGCGGACGCCGCCGTCGAGAAGGGCGATCTCACCGAAGAACTCGCCCGGCTCGAGCACGGCCAGGAGCCGGCCGCCGGCCTCGACTCGCGCCTGACCCTCGACGATCACCACGAACTCGTGGCCATAGGCCCCTTGCTTGGCAAGGACGTCTCCGGCCGAGAACTGGAGCGTGGTCGCGGCGGCCAGGATCATGCCGAGCTCCGCAGTCGAACAAGTGGAGAAGAGGTCAACATCCTTGAGGTGATCGAGTCCTGGGTGGTGTCTCATTGGTATCCCCAAACGTCGTGTTCCGACCTACCTGTGGTGAGGGCCACCACAAGGTGATCGTGGACGTTTCGGGGCGCAGCGTCGAGGACGCCGGTCACGCTGCGGGGTGATCCTTTACCAGGGCATCCGTGCCTTTTGACGCACTCCGTTCGGATCGAGCACGACGATGCGGCGCCGGTGGGTCTCCACGAGTCCGTGTCGGCGCAGCTCGGCCAGCGCTTTCGTGACCGCCTCTCGGGAAGATGCCATCCATCCACTGAGCTCGTCGTGGCTGAGCGGGAGGCGGATATCCATCGATCCATCGGGTCCCGCCTCGCCCCACACCTCGACGAGCTCGGTGAGGCGCCGGCAGAGGCGGGCCGTCACATCCAGCGTCGCGAACTCGACCGCACGCTGATCGGCGTGTCTCAGGCGCTGGGCGATGACGGCAAGGAGGAGCTTGGTGGCGTCGGGGTGCGTGGCCAGATACGACGCAAACGCGTCGCCGCGAACAAGGATGACTCGCGCCGGCTCGAGCACCGTCAGGGTCGCCGACCGCACACCACCATCCAGCGCCGCCAGCTCGCCGACGATCTCCCCGTCGCCCACGACGGACAGGAGGATGTCCCTGCCGTCGGGGCCGGCGCTCGTCACTTTGGCTCGGCCGCGCTCGATGATGCCGACGGTGTCGGACGGGTCGCCCTCGCAGAAGACGGTCGCGCCTTCCCGGTACTGGCGGGCGACAGCCAACTCCTGCAGATCGATCCGATCCTCGGTCCGCAGCGCGGTCAGTCAATCCATCAACACCCCCCCACGAGAGCAGCATCGCACGCCGGCCCCCGCTCGGATCGCCGTCGGCGTGGTCGCGGACGGCCCCCGGCGGTCGACGCGACCACCAGTCCCCCACTTGACAATGTGAGACGTTTGTGGCCACAATTGGCGCACAGGCAATCAGAAAGGAGGACCGGAGCACCACGGGAGCACGAGGGACAAGGAGGTGAAGGCACGCGGTGCGGGGGGGTCCGCTTGTGGCCCTCCCGTTCGCCGTTGACTGCCGCCACCGGCTCCGGACCCGACATGCTCGCCACATCACGAGCCGGGAGACGCGACCCCGATCTCCGGGCGGACCTCGAACTGCAGCGCTCGGCAGGTCGCCGTCGGCGCGACGACAACGACTGGTTGCTCGAACGTGCCACCAACGGCCGTGACCTGCAGTTCGCTCATCCCATTGCAGCCGGCTCGCCGCGCGAACCACGCGCTCCCCTCCGCCGAGAGATACAAGGTGAACGGCGTCGGCTCTTCGATCGAAGCCGTCTCACGCGTCTCCATTGTCACCGCAACGGCGAAAAGGACGACACCGGCAGCGACGAAGACCGACGCGACATAGATGGTCTTGATCAGCGATCCAAAGCGCCTTCTCGTTTCCCAATGATCGGCGTAGTCCGCCACCCGATCGAGCGCGGCGCGAATATCATCCTGATCGGGCGGCGACTGGCGCGGCGTTGTCCCGATCGAACGCGAGGCCTGATAGAGATGGCCGAGGGACGCGGCGCCCGTGCGGCCGTAGAGGTACTCCTTGTCGAGCTCGATTGCTCGGATGAGCGGGCTGGCCACCTCCGGCGGCAGGCCTCCTTTCTCGGCGGCTTCCGCGCCGGCCGACAGCACCTGCCGGAACGTTGTGTACTGCCCGACCAACGTCTGACTGGCTCGCCAGACGATGACGCCGGTCGCGACCAGGGCGAGGGCAGCGCCGCTCAGTGCGAGCACGAAGCGGAAGCTCGAGGGCGACAGATGTCCGACATCTCCGAAGCGAAGGCCTCCGAGCACGACTGTGCCCAAGGCGGCGAATATGGCGAGGAGCCACTTGGTCGTCTGTCGGAGGTTCGCTGTCGACTGAGCGAACCGGTCGTCCGGTTGCGGTGCTACGTCGGCGTCCAGGACGGCTCCATCGGGTCGTTGGTATCAAACATGAGTCGGACGTCTCAGAGACAGTGTGGTCTCGGGCGTGGTACGTATGTGGTAACAACGGTGGGGTTGTCGGCACCAGCGGCTGGCTGGCCGCGACCGGCCGGCACGCGGCGGACCCCGGAGAGGAGCACGGATGTCACGAGATACTGACTGGGATGTGAAAGCTGCCGTGACCGGCGGCGTGGTGACCGTGCGTGAACTTACGCACCACACATCACAGATCCTGGACGAGCTCACTGCCCAGAACCAGCCTGTCGCCGTGACTCGTCGCGGGCGGGTTGTGGCCACTGTCGAACCGACGACGATGAGAAGGATGTTCGAGAACACCTTCGACAAGTCAGCGCGGATGGCACTCATCGAGAAGGCCGAGCAACAGTTCAAAGACGGGAGCTTCCGAACCGCCGACGATGTGTTCGCCGTGGACGATCCGGCGTAGTCAGACGCATCGGACGTCACCCCGGCCGCACTCTCCAGCTCACGATTCTGGAGACCAAGGCGTCAGACAGGCCCAGACCTCGATCAGTCCGTCCGAGACCGTCGAGCTCCGCCTGACTCAGCGGCCGGTACCAGATGTATCGCGTGCCGACGAGCATCGTCTGCCACCCATTCTCCCAGGACTCAGTCTCGAATTCGGTACCTCCGTTTGAATCGAGAAGCCACCCCTGTTGGACCTGATCCTCGCGAAACTGGCGATACACCTCGACGGGATCTCCACCGAGGAGCAGGCGTTTGACGGCATTCGAGACCGCTGTGCTCTCGTAGGCGACCTCATCAAGGTCATTTTGTGCATCGGCGAGTAGAATCGCCCTTCTCGGCATTCCGCCCCCTCAAAAGACTGAGGCCACGCGCTCAGTCTCGGCCGGCGTATTCTACGGGAGGGCCTTCCCCTCCTACAGCCGAAAGGTCCACCCCCCATCTGAGCGCGATTTGCACGTGGGCGGCTATCGGGTCGCGGCGTTGTGCAGGGCCAGGTGATCGAGGAGATCGTTGACGAGGTCGGCCGGTGCGGCGTGCCCCTTCCCGGCGCGGCTGAGGTGGCCGTTGAGCGCGAGGTGGCAGGCGCCGTGGGCGAGCGAGGTGAGGAGCGCGGTGACCCGCTCGGGGTCGCCGGCGGGGAGCGCGCCTTCGTCCTGGGCGGCGGACACGAGTGCGACGAAGGCGGCTCGACCGGTGGAGGCGGCCTCGTCGAGGTCGGCGGACTCGATGGTCCACGGGCCATAGGTGAGGCGGAAGAGCTGCGGGTGAGCCATGGCGTGCTGGACGAAGTGGAGGAGGTCGGCGCGCAGCGCGTCGGCGGCGGTCGCCGGCCGGCGCCGGTGCCGTGCACTGTGCCGTTGTCGGAGAGCGCCGGCGGCGACGGCCGCGAGCAGAATCCTCCTTGCCGCCGAAGTGGCGATAGGGCGCGGTCCGGGAGACGCCGGCTCGGGCACCGACCTCGCGCAGGGTCACCGCCGCGGGACCGCCCTCTTCGAGCAGCTCCGTGGCCACGACGACGAGGGTGTCCCGTGTGGAGCGCACGGCCCAGAGCTTCGCACCGGCGCGCCTGTTGACGGTGTCAACGTGACTGACATAGGTTGACAACGTCAACGTTCGGGAAGGAGAGGCGATGAAGGTCGGCATCGCGCTGGCGTGGCCGGACGAGGCCTCGCTGATCGGCGCCGAGGTCCGTCGTCTGGCCCGCGACGCCGACGCGCATGGCGTCGACTCGCTCTGGACGGCCGACCACCTGTTCCAGTTCCACGTGACGGGCAAGCCCGTCGAGGCATCGATGCTCGAGGTCTACGCCACGCTGTCGTACTGCGCCGGCCTCACCGAGCGGCTGACGGTAGGCGCCCTCGTCACGTGCGCGACGTACCGGCCGGCTGGGCTCCTGCTCAAGGCGGTCAGCACGCTCGACGTGCTCACCGGGGGGCGCGTCGTGCTCGGCCTCGGCGCCGGTTGGTACGAGGACGAGGCGCGTGGGCTCGGACTGCCGTTCGCGGCACGGCCGGAGCGCTTCGCGCTGCTCGAGGAGACCCTGCAGCTCGCACACCACATGTGGCGTGACGACGAGGCGCCGTTCGTCTCCGAGCACCTCCGCCTCGAGCGTCCGCTCAACCGCCCTCGTGGGAAGCGGCCGCCGATCCTGATCGGGGGCAGCGGGGAGCGACGAACCCTGCGGCTCGTGGCCGAGTACGCCGATGCCTGCAACCTCTTCGATCTCGCACCGCCGTTCGATCTCGACCTCGCGCACAAGATCAGCGTCTTGCACCGCCACTGCCACGATGTCGGTCGCGCCCCGAGCGAGATCGAGATCACGGCGCTGCGCAGCGTCGACCTCGAAGCGCGCGACGGCGTCGATGACCTGCTCCGGCGGGCGCACGAGCTCGCCGAGCTCGGCGTGTCCCACCTCATCCTGTCCGGCCCGCACTTCGAGTGGGGCCCGAGCTTCGACCGCCTCCTCGAGCTCGTGGACGAGCTCCACGCCATCGAACCCGCCGTCGTTTAGCAGCGCGCCAGTTCGTTTTCGCCGATGCGCGATGATTCTCGGCCATGGGCACGAGTGATGTCGTGGTGGTGGGCGGCGGAATTGGAGGTTCCGCATTGGCGTACGGCCTGGCCCACGATGGCCTGCGCGTCACGGTCCTCGAATCGACCAAGGAGTTCCCCGATCGTGTCCGGGGCGAGAGCATGCGTTTGTGGGGTCTCGTCGAGGCGCGCCGCCTGGGCGTCGAGGACGCGCTTCTCCGGGCGGGCGCCCACATCGCACCGGTGTGGCGGCAGTACGTCGAAGGACTGGGAGACGCGCGAAATCCCGGCCAGCATGATCATTCCCGACGTTCCCGGCACCCTGAACCTGCGCCATCCTGACGCCTGCCAGGCGCTGCTGGACGCGGCGGCCGAGGCGGGAGCGACGGTGGTGCGCGGCGTCGAGGACGTGACATTGAAGCCGGGTGCGCCGCCAGCTGTCTCGTACCGTACGAACGGCGCCACCGAGACCATCGACACCACGCTCGTCGTCGGCGCCGACGGCCGGGCGTCGACGATCCGCCGCCAGGCCGGGATCGAGCTCCACCGCCAGGACCCGATCAACTACATCGCCGGCCTCCTCGTCGACGGCCTCGAAGGGTACCCGACGACTACGACGTGCTCGTGAGCGAGGGCGACCTGTTCACCCTCATGTTCCACCAGGGCAACGGCCGCGCCCGCCTGTACCTGTGCGGCGGCCGGTCGATGCAACACCGATTCGCCGGCCAGGACAGCGTCGCCAAGTTCATGGCCGCCTGGAACCCGTCGTGCTACCGGGCAAGGACTCGCGCGGATCGCGATGCGACGACGCCCGCATCGTGCGCGACCTCGTCGTCGACGGCGCCCGCCAGCCCGGCGACTTCGCGCCGTACGCCGCTGAGCGCACGGAGCGGATGCGGCGCCTGCGGTTCGGGGCCAACCTCATGTCGGTCACCCAAGCCGAGGAATGCGACAACCTCACCACTCGGCGCCAGATGATGGCCGACAAGATGGCCAGCATGGACCCCGAGATCTTCCCGATTTTCATCGGCCTCTTCGCCGGACCGGAGACCATTCCCGAGGAGCTCGTCGACGATCGAGTGCTTGAACCGATCAGACGAGCCTGAGGTCACCAGCGGCGCTCATTTGCCACGCGCTTTCTGGACGATCTTGTCCAGCTCCTCGCAGGCATTGATGTGAGCGCGGATCTTCGCCTTGCCCGACGGACCCAACTTCGTCATGTCGGTGCTGTCGAGATGCGCGATGCGCAACGCCAGCGCCAGATGGATCTCACGGAGCTCCGCGGGGGACAGCCGTTCGAAGCGCTTGGGCATGACGCACCTTACGGCGGAGCCCAGGTTCACGCTTCGAGGGCGAGGGCAGGCTGGGATCGGCGGGACCTCGTCATGGCCCACCGGACGAGCATGAGCGACGACGACACGATCCCGGTGACTGCGAACCCTTTGATCGCCCAGTCCTGCTCCTCCACGCCGTAGTAACCCCACAGGATGACCTGGACGAGGAACAGCACCCACGTGCCGGGGGCGATGCCGGTGGGAGCGTAGGTACGCCACGCGGTCCACAGGCTCGGTGCTACTTGGACGGCATAGGACACTCCGAGCACCGCGCCCAGGGCGCTCCACCCGCCGATCACCGTGATGCCGGTGAGGAGCACGGCCCACGCGGTGCCGCCGAGCGCGGCCACGCCGGCGCGCGCCCCGAAGCGCACGAGGGTCACGAAGAGGAACCCATAGAAGCAGGCGGTGGCGAGGGTGGCCGGGACGCCCGCCCACAGTTCTCGCGCCAGGGCATACGCGAACCAGGCGAGGTTCGTGACCGTACCGAGGGCGGTCCACAACACCGACACTCCGACGATGTCGCGCGTGCGCAGCAGCCTCACGGCCTGGGGCACCAGCGACCCGACCGCGAGGATGGTCGCGACGATGACGGCGGTGTCGGCGAGCGTCACGAGCGGGCAGCGTACGACCTGACGTTGCCGTCTGCGCCACTGGAACATCGATGGCCGCGGCGAGCGCGAAGATTGTGGCGATGTGCGACAGCAGCGATCACAGCCACGATCACGAGTCCGGTCAGGAGGTCGCCGTGGCGATGCCGCGGCGGATCGAGGGTGATGCCGTGGACCCGATCACGCTCGAGCCGGTCGACGAGGTCGTGATCACGACCCTGGTGGACAACAGCTACGACGGGCTGATGACCGACATGGGGCCGGCACGGCGCGCTTCGATGGGTCGCACGCGACGTGAACGGGCGGAACAGTTCGTGCAAGGCGAGACGATGCCCGGACTGGTTGCCGAGCACGGCTTCGCCGCGCTGGTGACGACCCGCCGTGGCACGCGGACGCACACGCTGTTGTTCGACACGGGCGTCTCGCCCAACGGGCTGGCGGACAACATGGAACGCCTAGGCTTGGACGCGGCCGACATCGAAGCACTGGTGCTCTCCCACAATCACTTCGATCACGCCGGCGGGCTGCTGGGCTTGGCGAGGTTGCGTCGACGAGCGGGCCTGCCGATCACCGTCCATCCCGACGTGTGGTCACCGCGGCGAGTCGTGATCCCCAACGCACACGAGTGGCACCTGCCGACCCTGTCACGCCGCTCGCTCGAGCAGGAGGGGTTCGAGATCATCGAACGCCGCCAACCCTCCATGTTGCTCGACAACAGCGTGCTCATCACCGGCGAGGTCGACCGGACGACCGACTTCGAGACTGGCATGCCCTTCCACCAAACGCTCGGGCCGAACGGATGGGAACCCGATCCGTTGATCATGGACGACCAGGCGCTCGTCGTCCGCGTGCGTGGTCGTGGTCTGGTCGTCCTCACCGGCTGCGGGCACGCCGGCGCGGTCAACATCTGCCGGTACGCGCTCCGCCTCACCGCCGAGCACGACCTCGCCGGGCTGTTCGGTGGCTTCCACCTCAGCGGCCCCGCGTTCGACCCAGTCATCGAGCCGACCGTGACCGCCCTCCGCTCTCTGGCGCCGGCCGTCATCGTGCCGGCCCACTGCACTGGCTGGCGGGCCCAGCACCGCCTCGCCACCGAGCTGCCCGACGCTTTCGTGCCGAACGCCGTCGGCACCAGCTTCACCATCGCCGCCTAGCTCAGCGACACCCACAGCCGACGAACTGGGCGAATGGCCGTGGGCCGCCAGGGCCTCCTTGGCGAGTACTGCCTTCGCTGACTGCTGCCGGCCTGTACACCCCGGTCACGGTTCCTCTGGGTCGCTCATTGCCCGCTCGATCTCGACTTGCGCGTAGAGAGTGGCCTCGCGACGATTCATGGCTGCGCCGATGCTCACTCGCTCCGCGAGGAGCCGAGATCCGAGGACGCCCTCGATATGTTCGAGCCTGGCGGCCAGCCCGGAAGAAGTTGCGGCGGCTGTGGGGTTGGTCACCACACCGTACAAGGTCGCGGCCGGTTCGGCGTGGCCGAGCCGGTCGAGGAGAACCGCGAGCTGCTCGAATGTGCTCGAGAGCATGACGACCACCGCGCCGTCGACCCCTCGATGTCCGTGAACAAGAACGTCACGGTCCCAGTCGGTCGAAGCCCCACGAGCTCCTCCTGAACCGAGCGTGGCCAAATATTTCACGGTGAGCGCTCCGCCGAAGCCGCCAACGACCTTGCTGCACCCCGTCGCTCGCCGGTGGCTCGGCATCAGAACCACCGAGTCGAGGGCACTGGGTATCGCTCGGTGCCAGCGACGAAGGCGGCGACGATTATGTGGCGTGACGGTCAAGCGACTGGCGGGCCCGGTCGTAGCGCGGGTCGGCGTGCGCGGCGGCTTCCTGCACGTCCCCGGAGCGGACGCCGGCGTCCATGGCGCCGGTGATGAACGAATGGCGCAGGTTGGGCGGTGAGATCCGCTTGGTGATCCTGGCCTGACGCGCCAGCCGCTTACCGTTGCGGTCGGCGGCGTAGCGGTCCATCCGAGCCCCGGCGGCGCCCAGGAAGATCGACCCCGTGGCCCGTTCGCCGATGGATCAACGGACCGCCATGACCGACGCGAGACCGCGAGTCGCCGACGACCGTCCAAGTCGCCGGCACCGACGTGGTCGCCCCGCAAACCGGGCGGAGACGGAACGATGCATCTCGCGATCACCAGCAGCGGCCGGAGCCACCCAATCTTCTCCTCATCGAACCGTCCCCCGGTCTGCCAGGGAGGGTCGCGATCTGGGATCATGACCGCGATGGACGAGACGGTCTTCTCCTTCGCCACGGCCGACGGCATCGACGTTGTGGCATACCGCTGGACCGGCACCCGGCCGCCAAAGGCGATCGTGCAGATCGCCCACGGCATGGGCGAGCACGCGGCTCGATACCGGCGACTGGCCGAAGCCCTGACGGTCGCCCGCTACGCCGTCTATGCCAACGACCACCGCGGCCACGGCAAGACGGCAGGATCGGCTGATCACCACGGTGATCTCGGTGCCGGTGGTTGGACAGGTCTGGTCAATGATCTCGGTGAGCTCAGTGCCATCGCCCGCCGTGAGAACCCTGGCATCCCATTGGTGATCGTGGGCCACAGCATGGGCTCCTTCGCCCTACAGGGCTACCTCCTCGATCACAGCGCCGAGCTCGACGGAGCCGTGCTGTCGGGCACCTCCGCGATCGACGTCATCGCCCCCAGCGTCGACCCCACCAAGGAGGTGGATCTCGAGCGCGTTCAACGCTGGGTTCGAGCCTGCCCGCACTGACTACGACTGGTTGAGCCGCGACCCCGACGAGGTCGACGCCTACGTCGCCGACCCTGCATGCGGCTTCGGTCTGAACCCGCCGAGTACGGCCAACATGCTCGACGCCTTGGGGGTCACGGCCGACGCCGAGCGTCTCAGCGGCATCCGCTCGGATCTCCCGATCTACCTGGTGTCGGGGGATGCCGACCCGCTTGCCGGCGGAGGCGCGTTGATCGAGTTGGTTGCCGACCGGTACCGCCAAGGCGGCGTCCATGACGTGACCGTCGTGCTCTATCCCGGCGCCCGCCATGAGGTGTTCAACGAGACGAACCGCGACGAGATTACGGCCGACCTCGTCACGTGGCTCGACCGCGTCACAGCGCGCTGATCAGGCGAGGTTCGACAGCCCAGAGCGCAGCGTCAGACGACCCGATGCGTCCCGAGACTCTCCAGCTACCCAGGTGCGCACGCTGTCAGCCTCCGCTCCGGTGCTCACCGTCGCAAAGCCACGATGAGCTTCGCTTGCCGCCATACCGTCAGCCACCCGCGAGCATCGACGCGATGGTGTCGTACTCGGGCTGGGTGGCGGTGAGGGACCACGTCTCTTTGATGCTGGCCCAGTCGGTGGCGTCGCGCCGTGCGCACGCCTAGCAGTCGATCTGTCGCTCGCGGCAGGCGCTCGGGACAGCGCAGCCTGAGCGGAGTTGCCAAGCCAGCGGCAGGTGGCGGTCTCTCAACCCTCGAGCGGAGGGCGCTGCTTTCGGAATGAGTTCTTCCGAACGATCTTGTCGTCACGAACGGTGAGGAAGTCACAGCCGAGGACGTCGATCCGCTTGCCATCGATCAGGGTGCCGGTCAGTCTCCACTCCGACACCCCGTAGTCGGGGGAGATGACGAAGTGACGGCCACCACCCCAGTTCGCATCAGGCATGGAGTCGAACACCTCGACGAACGCTGTCCGCACCTGCGTCAGACCCTCGAACCTGCGGCCATCGAACTCGGGCCCACCAGATGCCTCGAACACGCAATCGTCAGCGAACAAGCCCACCAGCCGATCGACGTCGTGGCTGTTCCATGCGTCGGTGTGTTCGATCAGGAGACGCTTCAGATCGTCAGTGTCCACGTTCGACCTCCAGGAACCAGGACCGCCTCATCGTACGTGTCACGGCTCTGTCCCCGTCCCCCGGCCGCCGGCACGTCAGCGTCAACGCTGATGCCGACCCGCTGACGAACCTATCGCCGAACCGTGCGGAGCGGGCGGCGCGATGCCCCGAGCATGAACCCTGCCGCGTTCGCTCATTGTTGCCTGATGACCCCACCGATTCGGCGCCGCGCGTCACGTCGCCGAGCGGTATGTCGCGCCGAGCGCGGCGCACACTCCCGTCGATCGGTCCCGCGCGGCAGGCGGCACCGGTGGAGAACGAGGTGCCGAGGCGCGCCACTCGGCCGCTGCTAGGTGACGGCTCCGGCCGGCCAGGTCTCGGCAGTCGTCGGAGGCCCAATGACCGAGGCCCTACTGCGTTGGCGGTGGTCACGGGTCCAACTTCGGAAGGACCAGGGCCCTGACGATCGAAGAGCTCCTCGCGCTTGACCATCCGATCAGCGACGGCGGCCTGAGCTGCAGGCCCCGCCCTGCCCGCATGGGATGGAAACCGCGAAGGCCCGAAGCACTCCGACCCCGTCATGTCGAGCATCCGTCGCGCTCCGGCACTGCCCCAGCAGCCGCCGGACCAGTCGGCATCAGAAGGACTCGGGGCCGAAGCGGCCCCACGCAATGAAGGCGGCCATCGCGAGATAGATCAGATTGAGCGCGACTCCTGCGGCCTCGTGACGGCGGAAGTGCGTGATCATCGCGCCAACCATCAACAACACCACACCGACAGCAGCTAGCGGAACAAGAACTGGCGCGATGTCGAGTGCGGCAGGCAGGATCAGGCCCGCTGCCGCCAGGAGCTCAAGGACTCCGAGGGCTTTGACGAATCCGACGCTGGCGTCTGCAGTCCATCCGCCGAGAGGCACGGTGGCCAGCTTCTCCTTGGGTACGAACAACTTGGCGCTGCCGCTGAACAGGAAGACAGCGGCCAACAGCCCGGCGACGATCCACAGCGCAGCCGGCTCGAGAGCAGCGGGGCGCTGGTTTCATTGCCAAGCGCGACCTCTCCGGCCAAGCCCTCGCCGAGCTCACCGGATGGCCGTGCGAGCGCTTCGGCCGGGGCTGCTGTCTGCGGGCCTGGTGCTGGCGATCGTCGCCGCGTCGGCATCGACGGACTCGCTGGGGCCGGGGCTCGCGGTGGTCGACGCCATCGTCGGCGTCGTGGCGTGGGATCGGCGGGCCGACAGCGGCACGGGCCCACTCATGATACTGGCCGGCTTCGCCTGGCTCATGGGAAGCCTCGCGTCGGTGGCGCTGTTCTGGCAGCGACCTGGGCGGCGGTGACGATCATCGCTGTCTCGCACGACGCGCGTCGAGCAGACCCATCACGACGGCTGCGCCCGGCGGTGCGGCGGCGGACCTGGGTGACGACGGCCATGGGCACCACCTGGGGTTCGCTACCTGGGCCATCGGCGGTATCGTCGTGGCTGGATACCGCAGTGAGCCCAAAGGTGTCCGGCCGGGTAGCCGCCGGCGATGGGAGCGATTGCTCAGGACCTTGGCAGCGCGTCACGAGATACGACGGCCAGGGGAATGAGATGGGACGCCGGGTGCGTTGCCGAGGCCAGCCGAGGTGATCGAGCACTCGCGTCCTGTCGTCGCTGCCGCATGGGCGGCCGGTTCCGCCGCGCTCCCGGCATCGATGTCGGGACGGGATGCCCAAGCGGGGCGCGGTGCCTGACGACCGTCTCCTGCGAATTCTGACCCGGCTGTCGTCGGTCGAGGCGAGCTCGGCTGGATCGGCTCGACTCTGCGAGGTGTGCGCCGACGTCGTGGTGATGAGCGGCGCGGGGATCATGCTGATCTCTGGTGACGTGTCGCAGGGCTCAGTGTGCACGACCAACCACGTAAGCGCGCTCATCGAGGAGTTGCAGTACACGCTGGGGGAAGGGCCGTGCATCGACGCCTACCATCAGCAGGAGCCGGTGCTCGAGCCCGACCTCGCGGGCGTCGTCACGAGCCGGTGGCTCGCGTTCACCCCGCCCGCCGTTGAAGCGGGGGTCCGGGCCATCTTCGGCTTCCCCTTGCGGATCGGGGCCGCCCGCATTGGCGCGCTCAACCTCTATCGGGACCGGCCGGGACCTCTGAGCGCCGATCAGCACGCCAATGCTCTAGTTCTGGCCGGTGTGGCCGCGCGTTCGGTGATCGCAATGCAGGCGGACGCACCGTCTGGCGAACTGGCGCACGAGCTCGCTGTCTCGGGGGACTTCCGGCTCGTGGTCCACCAGGCATCGGGCATGATCTCGGTGCAGCTCAACATTGGTGTCGGAGATGCACTCCTTCGTCTCCGTGCCTACGCCTTCGCCAACGAACGGCCTCTCGTCGATGTCGCCAAAGACGTCGTGAATCGTCGCCTTCGCTTCGACGACCATGGACCCACGTGATCACCTCGCCTCCGTGGAACTGAAATTTGCTTCGAACGCAGTCCCAGGCGGCCACAAGCCGGGTGAGACCAAGGTAAGGACGTCCGATGTCAAGAGAAGCGCTGCTTGCCCGCACGATGGTCGAACTGGCCGACAGCCTGGTCGACGACTTCGACGTCGTTGATCTGCTCACGCTGCTCGCCGATCGGTGCGTGGCCGTTCTCGATGTTGCGACGGCTGGCCTGATTCTGGCGGTTGGGGGCGAGCTGCGGGTGATGGCGTCGTCCAGCGAGGCCATGCGCGTCCTGGAGGTACTGGAGTTGCAGTCAGAGGAGGGCCCGTGCATGGACTGCTACCGGAGCGGCCAGTCCATCGTCAACCAGGACCTCGGCACCGCCCGCGACCGGTGGCCCCGGTTCACTCCCGAGGCGCTCGCCGCCGGCTTCCACTCGGCTCACGCGCTACCGATGCGCCTCCGGGGGACGGTGATCGGTGCGCTCAACATGTTCCGTGTTGGCGAAGGCACCATGGATGACGATGACCTCGTTGCCGCCCAAGCCTTCGCCGACATCGCGACCATCGCGATCCTGCAAAATCGTGCCACCCTCAAGGCGCAGGTCGTGAAGGAGCAACTGAGCCGAGCGCTCAACAGTCGTATCGTCATCGAGCAGGCAAAGGGAGTCCTCGCCGAACGGGCTTCCCTCGACATGGAGCAGGCCTTTGCGCGGCTACGAGGCTACGCGCGCAACAACAACCTTCGTCTCGCCGACGTGGCCAACGACGTCATCTCGGGTGCACTTGCGGCCGAGCGGCTCCATCCCACTCCGACCGCGAACCAATCTCTCGCCGATGGCAATCCCCGCCGCCGACACGCCCTAGAGTGACCGCAGGTAGCTGCTGCTCCAGACCCTGGCTGCGTCTTCCGGTCCATTGCGGAGGCGAGGAGGTCATCATGGCCGGTCTGGCGATCATCACCGAAGCGTGCATCGACGTGAAGGATCGGGCCTGCGTCGATGTGTGCCCCGTCCAATGCATCTACGAGTTCGACCCGGGTACCAACACCTTGGTCTCCGAGGTCCAAGCGGGCAGTGGGATCGTCGAGACGACACACACGCCGAATCCCGGCTCGATCGCCGTGTTCGGTGACAGCCTGCTGTATGTCAACCTCGACGAGTGCACGTCCTGCACCGCCTGCTACCAGCCCGATGTCTGTCCCGTCGGCGCGATCTACTCCGAAGAGCATCTCCCCGACGGATCGCCGACAACGGCGAGGTACAACGCCGCAGACCCGAACAAGGGCCACGACCACACCTTCTTCGTCCAACTCAGCCGCGACGTGTTCGCGGACTAGGAGCCCACCCATCCGGGTCTAGCCGATCATCACGTCCCGTTCGAGCAAGCGACCCGCTCGTTGCAGCGCGTGGCTCACCTCAGCGAGCCGTTCCGACAACGCATCGTCGTCTGCTATCACTGAGCTACGCCAGAGGTCATCAATCTCTAGCTCAACTCGCTCGATCGCCGCCGCGGCACAGGCGAGCGCCGCCCGTGGATCACCAACAGCACGCACGAGCGCCCGCGGCGCTACCTCGGCGATCAGCGTGCCGCCAGGGTTTGCGTCATCAGCCCAGGCGACGGCGGATTCCCAACGGGAATCGCTTTGGTTGCTCGACATCGTCCCTACCTCATTCCGCTCCGGATGCGGGGGCGCCGGGGTCTCGAGCACCATCGTTTCGTCGTCGCGACAGTGGGGGCGGCGGCGCCACATTGTCGCACGTTGCCACGATCAACGACAACGTTCTGTGGTCGAGTCCGGCCCTGAGTTGCGGGCGGGGACCTCAGGTATTCGGAGACCACGCGCCGTCAACGGGAACATGATCGTGCTGCTCGAGACCGGCAACACGGCACGCCCGACACGTCTCGGCCCGCCAGGGCAGCGCCGGAGTCCTTGGCGCGACGCCGAGAATTCCTGAGGCCGGCTGCCCACCACTCGCGACCGATCTCACCGAGAGTCGCCCTCGAACCCCCTGACCTGGGGTGACGGCCCCGACGCAAGTCGGGCCTCGGCCAACCAGCAGCGGTGCTTGGGCGAGTCCGGCCTTCACCCGGGCCGGGATGCGCTCGCCTGGGCCGGCGCCAGAGAAACGGGAGCGCCCTCATCGCCACACTCGTCGTCGACGACGATGAGGAGTCCGCTTCGACGACGACGCTGAGACCCCAAGGTCGCTCGCTGATTGGTACTGACGACGCCGGCGTATTTCACGAGCAACTGATGCGGCGTTGCTGCGCACCGTGGTCACGGCCGGGCGGCGTTGGAGTCCGTCCGCGGTGGTATCGTTCCCCATTGATGGCTGGCATTTCAGTGGCCATTGGAGTGGTGCTCGGGACCCCGGCAGCGCGTCGAAGACGACTACCGGGAGGTCCGCGATGCGGCAAATCTCGTTTCTGTCCCGTGACACTCCGTACGTTGAACCCGACCACCTCGGCAATGTGATCGTGACACCGGTCGGGTACCTCGACATGGTCAGCGCCCCAGGTTTGGTCGATGCGATCCGACAGGCGTTATCGCATTCGCCGAGACGGGTCGTCATCGATCTCGGGTCTGTTACGTTCCTCGACTCATGTGGTTGCGCTGCCCTCGTTCGGGGATGCCGTGAAGCTCACTCCAGCGATGTCCTGTTCAGCTTGACGGGAGACATGGCGTTCACGGTGCGGAGGGTGCTCAGCAGCACCACGCTGCCGGCCGTCTTCGAGTCGGCCTGACCCCGCGACGCGGACCCGCGGTCGCCAACCTGATTGGCGGGCGACTCGGAGGACGTCGCGCCTTCGACGCCCACGACGTGAATGTTGTCGGCATCTCGATGACTGGCGACGAAGCACGCGCTGCGAGTCGCGCCCGGATCGTCAGCGCTCGCCACGCGCGTGGCTCCCTGGCCCTGCGGCGCGAGCCATGCCGAACATGCAGCACCGCCGGCGGGAGTTACCGACTTGTCGGCTTCCCGCCGAGGACACGCCCGGTGGGCTCGCGTACCTCAACGGCGTTGGGGACGGCGGCTGGGAAGCTGCCGGTGTCATCCTCCGAAACCTGAGCGAGTCGTGGGTACTGCTGAGGCGCGAGGCCATCGCAGACCGTCGGGGGAAGCGCCTCGTCGGTTTCAGGAAGCGTTGGTACCCTATGGCGTCGGCTCGTCCGACGGCATGGCTTCACCGGCGGGCTCCGACGCGCGCCAGCGTTCCCAGGCGTTCCGCAAGAGCAAACCGCCATCAGGACCCTCGGCCACGGGGATCCCTTCGATGCGATAGCTGCCACGCTGCGTTTCGATCAAGGCATGCCAGCGGCCTGTCCGCAAACGCCCGGGTCGGGCAATGTCGACGAACTCGTCCGCCACCTCGAGGTCCGTCACCGAGGAGAACGCCACCCCAACAGGCTCCCCGTTGCCCTCGGTGTTCGTGACGACGGGCGGCGTCGGCTCAAAACGCAGGCGGTCCGCCTCGATCCACAACATGCCCTCATACGACAACGCCTCCCGTGGAGGCTGCAACGTGACGTAGACACTTGTCATCGATCGACCTACCTGTCGTTCCGTAAGGTGCGCCCGCAGCCGCGGAACGGACGCGGTAGCCGATGGGTTCCGTCCGGTCGTCGACCTCGAACTCGCCCAGCAGAGGCGACGTGCTCATCATCGTCTTCGTCGGTCACGACCCCATCCTAAGATCCGACCGATCGCCACCGCGCCGTGCTCACGAACTGGTCATGGACTTCGGGTGGTCGCTCCGGATGAACAGCCCAAGACGTCGTTCGCTGCCCCCGTCGGCGCTCCGCCGCCACTCTATGGTCACGTGTCACATCCGGGTCCTTGTCGGCGTCGTGATCTGATCGGCTCCGGCCGCCTGCCGGCTGATGCTCAAGCGTCGAACTCGCGGACCACCGATCCTTCTGCGACGACCGGTAGCCGGTCTGTCGCCTCCGCATGCTCACCCGCGTCGCGCCCGCAGAAACTGATTGTCTCGAGCTGCTGCTGATATCCGCTGAGCCCATGCCCACGCGCAACGTGCTGTATGCGATCGGCCGCCAGATCGGCGACAGCGCGCCACGCCTTCTCGTCACCGACCCGCCGCCACGCCTCGCCGGAGACCATCGACAACCACGACACCGTGATCAGGAAGACGCGTACCGGCTCGCCGTTTCGCCGGAGACGAAGACGAAGACCCCAGACCTGGTCCTCGGGTTCCTCGGCGAGCCATCGCGGCATCTCGTCGACAGTGATCGAGTAATGCGCTATGGGCACCGACCGTAGGTGCGACACAGTCACTCGGGCGCACCAAGCACGGCGAGAACCTCACGGTCGAAGTCGTGCGGAGGCGGGCAAGACTGCTCCTCATGAACGAGGGGCGTCAGGCTGACCTCATGCCGGGGAGGACCGATCCCGGCCAGATGCAGCTGCTGTACCCCGAGGCCGTGCGTGCGAGGGACCCTATCGCCCGCAACCCGCGACTGGCGGCCGATGCCGGGGCCATATGACACAGCGCTCATGCGTGTGTTGGCGACCGCCGATCTCCTGGATGAGCTGCCCCGGCCTCTGCCCACCGACATCGGGTCTGGAATCGACGTCGAGACGATTACTGCCCGGGGATTCGTTCGCTCGGCGTGAGTCACACCCGTGGCCATCGACGGTCGTGGAGGATCGACTCGCCCCCGTCATCGTGACCGACGTCGAGTTCGGGTGCGGGTGTTCGTTTCGACCAGGACGTCGAGCACCTCGCCGATGGTGCGCTCCTGGGTGATGGCTTCTCGCAGCGGGAGGTGAGCCTGGATTTGATAGCGGTTGCGCCGGCCATCTTTCTCTTTCACCACGTAGCCGCCGTCGGTCAGGTCGGTGACGATGCTGTAGGCGCTGCGCTCGGTGATGCCCAGGGTGACGGCGATGTCACGTAGGCGCGCCCCGGGATCGTGGGCGATGCACACCAGGACCCTGGCATGGTTGGTGAGGAAGCTCCACTCAGCCATCAGAAGCTAGCGTAGCAGAACTAATCTAGAAATAGATTGCTAGTTTTGAGCTGCCGGTCTATGGTGAGCACAGACCTCGACGCTCGCCCGTCGCCGACCGCCAGCCGCCCGAGGGGAAAAGGATGCGTCATGTTGATGCGATACGAGCCGTTCCGCGACTTCGACCAGATCACCGAGGAACTCCTCAACCAACGCCGCGCCCGCCAGATTCCAGTGGACGCCTACCGTCGGGGTAACGAGTTCAAGATTCATCTCGACCTGCCCGGGGTGGATTCCCGGTTCATCGACCTCACCGTCGAGCAGGATCTCCTTACCGTGCGAGCCGCCCGGGCTTGGGTCCGCACCGAGGGTGATCAGGTCCAGATTGCCGAGCGCCCCCACGGCGAGTTCAGCCGTCAGCTGTTCCTCGGCGAGAGCCTGGACCGCGATCACATCACGGCCAACTACGAGAACGGTGTGCTTACCCTCACCATCCCGGTCGCTGAGGAGGCCAAGCCCCGCAAGGTCGAGATCACCCATGCAGGAGACGTGGTTGAAGCCGTCGCCGCACCAGCCGTCGCCCTGTAAGGGTTTCGGCTCCCCGGCCCGACGAAGCGGCTCCGCCGAGAGCCGCTTCGTCACACGTGGGCGGCGCCGTTTCCCAACATCTGTTGTCGGTTCGGCGCCGCCGGTCCCGAGGCAATCGCCTGGTCGATGATGACTGGCCAGGTGTGATCCACGCTCTCCGTGTGGCACGGCTCGTCTTCGTTGTGTGGCATCCGCGGGGCTCGGTGGCTCGACGCGGTGACGGGCTTGTCCATCACCGCTGGCGATCACCGGTTCTTCACCCACCGCACCATCACGCCGACACCCGGATCACCGTCGAGAAGGCTGGGTTCAGGACGGCGCCGCCTGACAGGGCCGGCGTAAGGCGGCTCTGACCTGCACAAATACCAGTGGGCCGCCAGGGTCTCGAACCCTGCACCTTGGGATTAAAAGTCGCCGGCAGGGCGTGTTGGCGGGTGTCGTGACGTGACGTTCTGCCTGCTCACGTGGGGTGCTCTGGCCGCCCGGTGATGGCTCGTGCCGGCTCGTGTTGCCAGGATTCGCGGCAGAATTCGCGGCAACAGGACAACCGCGGGACCTCACTCACCAGATCACCCGCGTGGCAGTCATCGCCGGAACCTGGCGATCAGCGGTGATGAGCGACGCTCCGAGGACCTCCGCTGCGGCGACGACAAGACGATCTCCCGGATCCGCGCTCGGTTGCCGCGGCACCGACCGGACCCGCTCGGCGATGGCAGCGTCGATCGGGATCACCTCGAAGGGGCTCTCCGGATCGTCGAGCACACGCACGATCACCTCGAAGTCCTCATCTGTCAGCGGATTCGTGGTCTTCTCGACCGCGTAGATCATCTCGACCAGCGCGAACGCGAGGACGCCAACGGGCTCGTCTCGTTCGGTGGCTTCCTCGATTGCCCTGGTCGCGCTCGCGGTGAGACGCTGAGCATCGGTGACGTACCAGATGACGATCTGTGTGTCGGCCAGCAGCTTGACCGGTCCATTCACCGGGAGAGGTTATCCCCGAGGCCGGCTCCCATCTCGCGACGGAGCTGGCGCAGATCCTCCTGGGTGAAGCCGACGGGTCGCGCTGCGATGCCCAGCATCGACCGGCGGTGCCTCCGCGGCGTGGTCACGAGCCTGACGTGGTCACCCGGCCCTACACCAAGCTCGGCGAGTCGATCGGGGCCTACCGATACCGAACCGTCCTCGGCGACGACGACATCGAGTGACCGAGCGGATTGGCTCATCTACGACTCCTCACATCGTCGAGCGGTTCACACCATCGTAGGCGGAGGAGCCGCTGGCCGGGCAGAGCCGTGGAGTTGGGGTCGATATGGGGGCGGCTCCGGCAACGGTCCCCGCCGAGAAGGACCGGCCCGTGTTCGGGTGGCCATACCGTCCCGCCTCGGGCCGATCCGATGGCTGGTTCGGTTCGGTCGCGGCGCGAGGCATCGTTGTTGATGTCATTCTGGCGCGGGGTACCCATCGCCGGACTGCGCGCGGAACCGTCTGATCTGGCGTGCTCGGGAGCAGAGAGCACGAAGCGGCGAACGTAGACAAGCAGGTCGATGGCCGCCTTGCGAGTAGCGGCTGAGCACGGACTGGTTGGGCTAGAGGTCGGCCACTTCGGCCAGGAGAAACGCGGCGATGTCGTCAGTCGTCATGGCCGTGCCTTGTCGCCGGAGTTCGTGGTAGCGACTGTCGCCCAGGGCCGCGCGTGCATTGGTGATGGCCGCGGAGGTGACGTTCGGGTGCAGCGCCATTGGTCCGCTCGCCCCGTCGAGGACGGCTATGGCCTCGTGTCGGCCTATCTCTGAGAGGGCGCCGAAGTAGCACCGAGGTGTCTGCCGCACGAGCAAGCCCTGCCCGGTGCGACGAGCGTGGTCGACGACGTCGCGGATGGCGGCGAGGCCGGTGGCTGGATCGAGTTCTGACTGCAGCGCACCCAACCACATGCGCGCCAGGCCGTTTCGGTAGCTGTCGCGGGTCTGTGCAGTCAAATCCCGCGCCTCGACCAAGGAGGAGACGCCGCGAACCGGGTCGGGGTCGGCCACACCCGCCTGGATCAGACCGCCGGCCATGGCCCTGGGGTTCCCGAGTTCACGGCCGAGAGTGAGCAATCGCAGAGCGAGCGGGTAGTCCGGGGAGCCAGTGACAAGGGCGAGTGTGCAGAGGCTCCAGAGGGCCTCCGCGCGGTCGTAATCGAACGGCCGTCCCAGCCGCTCCGTCTCGGCGAGGAGTGCTTCGGCCAATGCACGCGCTTCGTCAAGGCGGCCACTGTTTGCGACCGCTCCCGTGAGCCACGTCAACGCCGTCGGACGCAACGGATCGTCCTCGTCAAGGACGGCAAGCACCGCGTGGATGTCACGTTCGGCCGCGGCCAGCTCGCCGCGCATGTACTTGGCATAGGCCCCGTGGAGTAGCGCAGCGCCCGAAAGCCGATGCTCAGACGAGGCCGGCAGGGCCAACGCGTCGTCGACCCACCCATAGAATCTCCTGGAGTCGCCTGGTCTGGTTGTACATGAATAGCCCGGCGGCGATCCGCAGAGCAGCATCCGCGTTCTCGGCATCCACAGCCCATTCGAAGGCGGCACGGACATCGTCGAGCTCGTCGTCGATCACGTCGAGCCACCATCGACTGTCCCGTCCCCGGCAGCCATCCCACGCCGCCTCAGCGAGCGACGCAAAGTAGTCCGCGTGGCGGGCCCGAAGCTCTGCTGCTTCGCCGTCGGTCAACCGTTGCACCCCGTACTGCCGCATTGTCTCGAGCATGCGATACGACGTGCGGTCTCGATGGGGGCTGGCCCCGAGAAGCGACTTGGCGACGAGGTCCTCGAGCATGTCGAGGGTTCGAACTCGTCATCGGGCCAGGCCACGGCGTGGGCGGCAGCGGCGTCGAAGCTTCCGGCAAAGAGGGACAGCCGGGCGAAGAACGTCTGACACTCGGCTGTGAGCAGCTCGTAGCTCCAGTCGAGCACACCTTGGAGCGATCCGTGGCGCTCGCCGATGGCGCCGGTCTGGGTCAGGAGCCGGAACCGTTGATCGAGGCGACGCTCGATTTCCGTCGGCGTCATCGCGACGGTGCGGGCGGCGGCGAGCTCAATGGCTAGGGGCATCCCGTCGAGCCGCCGGCACACCCGGGCGACAACCTCGACGTCGAAATCGGGCCCGCTCGTGTCGTGCAAGGCGCCGACCCGGTCGGTAAAGAGCTCGGTAGCAGGGCCCCCAACGTCGACGGGCAGCGGCTGCAGGACGACGACATGCTCGCCGGGCACGTGCAGGCGTTCCCGGCTCGTCGCCAGCACCACGAGGTCGGGGCCGGCGGCCAGGAGGCATTCGACGAGCTCGGCTGCACCGCGAAGGAGATGCTCGCAGTTGTCGACGATCAACAGCGCGCGCCATGTCCGCACCACGTTCAAGAGCGCCTCACGAGGCGCGGCGCTGGTGCCACCGGACAGACCGATCGTTGCCGTCATCAGCGGTTCCAGGCCGTCGGCCGCGGCGAGCCCGGCGAGCTCGAACATCCACGCGCCGTCGGGGAACTTGTCCACGAGCGTGGTCCCGATCTCGGTGGCCAGGCGGCTCTTGCCAACCCCTCCCGGGCCGACGAGGGTGACGAGTCGCGCCTCTCGGATTCGATCAGCGACGAGGTCGCACTCGGTCGCCCGCCCAACGAAGGAGGTCAGGTGTTGGGGCAACCAGCCGCGGGAGCCGTCCAGGGAGCGCAGCGGCGGGAAGTTGCGCTCAAGGCCTTCGCCGGTCAGTTGCCAGACGTGCTCGGGCCGAGCCAGGCCGCGCAGCGAATGCGTGCCGAGGTCGGCGACCGCGATGTCAGCGTCGAGCGCGTCGGAGGCCAACTCGTAGGCGGACGAGGAGACGAGGACCTGCCCGCCGTGGGCGATCGCCATCAGACGGGCGGTCCGGTTCAGCGCCGGCCCCGACCAGTCCTCGTCGCGGGGCTCGGCGTCGCCGGCGTGGACGGCCATCCGCACCCGGAGCTGCCCGATTTCACCCCACTCTGCTGCGGTCAGCGACTCTTGTGCAGAAGCGGCGGCGCTGACCGCGTCAGGAGCCGAGGTGAAGACGGCGCACACGCCGTCACCGGTGTGCTTGAAGACTTGGCCGCGGCCGCCGCGACGGCCCTCATGATCAGGTCGTCGTGCCTCGCGAGGGCCTCGGGCATGAGAGTTAGGTAGTCCGACCACAGCTTCGTGGAACCTTCGATATCCGTGAACAGGAAGGCACGAGTCCCCACGCTGCGAGCCTAAACCCCGCCCCCGTGTTCCCTCTCCACCCGTCACAGGTCGATGGGCTCCTCCACTGCGGGCTGAGCTTGGCGTCTTTGGCTTCCGCCAGGAGCTTGCCTGAGAAAACATCGCTTGGCCGCGATTCCTTACAACTTCTCGGGCGAGCCCCCGTCAGCCGGGTGGGTCGTCGCTACTGATCGGTGTCGGCAGCCACGAACTGCATGAAGCCGTCGGGGCCGCCCTTGAGTCCCGGCCAGAGCTGGCGGACGGTGTCTTCGGGCAGGCCGTAGCGTGCGGACTGCTTCGGCGGTAGGTGCGTTCAGAGCGCACTGGGTGCTGGCGGGCGTAATGTTCGGGCGTGGCGCGGCCGTCGGGGACGGTGACGTTTCTGTTCACTGACATCGAGGGTTCGACGCGTCGTTGGGAGGTGAATCCCGAGACGATGGGCTCGGAGCTCGCCCTGCATGACGAGGTGTTGCGCTCGGCGATCGAGGCTCGTGGTGGTTGGTTGTTCAAGCACACGGGGGACGGCGTTTGCGCGGCGTTCGGTTCGGCTGGCGCTGCGATCGAGGCGGCCGTGGAGGCGCAGCGCCGGTTGGGTTTGCCGGTTCGAATGGGCGTGGTGACCGGGGAGGCCCAGGAGCGTGAGGGCGACTACTTCGGCCCGGTGCTCAACCGGACGGCCCGGGTCATGGCTGCTGGGCATGGAGGCCAGATCCTGGTGGCGGCGTCCACGGCGTCGTTGTTGGACAGCGTCGAGCTGGTGGATCTGGGTATGCACCGCTTGCGGGACCTCTCTGGCGCAACTCAGCTGTTTCAGGTACGCGCCGAAGGTGTCGGTGCCGAGTTCCCGCCGTTGCGCACGCTGGATGTGGTGCCTGGCAATCTGCCAGCGCAGGTCACGAGTTTCGTGGGTCGGGAGACGGAGGTGAAAGAGCTCGGGGACTTCGTTCGCGTTCACCGGTTGGTCACGCTGACCGGGGTCGGTGGCGTGGGCAAGACCCGCTTGGCGGTTCAGGTGGCGGCCGAGTTGGCCACCGAGTTCCCCGATGGGGCATGGCTGGTGGAGTTGGCTCCCGTCGGCGACTCGGGTTCGGTGCCTGACGTCGTCGCCTCGGCCTTAGGGGTGACGCATCAGGGCGGATTGACCGCGACCGACGCGGTGGTCCAGGCGCTGTCGGGTCGCCGGTTGCTGATCGTGCTGGATAACTGTGAACACGTGTTGAGCGCGGCAGGCGATCTGGTGGTGGCGATCTTGACCCGCGCCGCCTCGGTGACGATCCTCGCGACTTCGCGTGAGGGTCTACGGGTGCCCGCCGAACAGTTGTGGCCGGTCCCGCCGCTCGACGTCGACGGCGGTGTCAGCTCCGGCTCCGTGGAGTTGTTCGTCGAGCGCGCCCGGGAGGTGAAGCCGGGATTCGTGCCGGGCGGGGCAGGTGAGTTTCGCGCGGTGGTAGAGATCTGCCAGCGCGTGGACGGGATCGCGTTGGCGATCGAGCTGGCGGCGGCGCGGATGGTGTCGATGAGTCCTCAGGACGTGTGCGACCGTCTCGATGAACGGTTCCGTCTGCTCTCGGGGCCACGGCGCGGCTTGGAACGTCATCAGACGTTGCGCAACACGGTGGGATGGTCCTACGACCTCCTCGATGACGAGGAGCGAACGGTGTTGGGCTGCTGTTCGGTATTTGCGGGCGGGTTCGATCTGGCCGCGGCCACACAGATCTGCACGAACGCCGCGGACGAGTACGCCGTGATCGACCAGATGGACTCGTTGGTGCGCAAGTCTTTGGTCACCGCCGAATCGATCGCCGGCCGTGTCCGCTATGGACTGTTGGAGACGATTCGTCAGTTCGCCGAAGAGCAGTTCGCTGCTGCGGGCTCGATCGACGCGCTGCGACACCGTCACGCCCGCTACTACGCCGACCGGCTTCTCCACCACTGGCAGCTGTGGGACGGGCCGAGTCAACGCGTGGCCATCGATTGGGTGGACGTCGAGCTCGCCAACCTGCGCGCCGGGTTTCGCTGGGCCGCCGATAACGGCGAGGTCGACACGGCGGCCGACATCGCCGCGCACACCTCCCGACTCGCGTTCGCGCTCCAGCGATACGAGCCCGTCAAATGGGCGGAAGAAATCCTCGAGGTGGCCGCCGCGCGAGGTATTCGCCAGCTGTCGCGTTTGTACAGTGCCGCCGGTCTCTGCACGTTCCTGGGCCGCCCGGAGGACGCGCTCGGCTATATCCGAGCCGGCCTCGTCCTCGAAGCCGACCCGAAGGATGACGCCTTTGAGCCGGGTTGGACCGCCTTTATGGAAGGTACCGCGCACGTATTCGCCGGTCGGATCGACCGTTACATCGACGTATGTGCGCGTCTGGCTGGCGAAGCTGGACATCGGCGAACGTTGGGCCTCGTCGGATTGACGTGGGCGCTTCCGGCGGTCGGCCGAGCGAGCGAAGCCATGGACATCGCCGATGAAGCGCTCGCCGGCGCACACGACTACGACAACCCGTTCTGGGTCGCCACGGCCTTGTACGCCTATGAACGGGCTTTCGGTCACGCGGATCCCGCGCGAGCGTTAGACGCCGCTCGTCGAGCAGTCATCTACGCCAGCGAAAATCACCTTACCTTCGTGGAGTCGATCATCGCCCAGGACGCAGCCTACCTCGAAGCACGCCACGGCGATCCAGTGGAAGCTCTGGCGCTATTCGACAGGACGATCGAGTCGTGCAACCGATCCGGCGACCACGCCAACATCGCCGCTACGCTCGCCTACCTCGCTGCGGCGATCGAACAGTTCGACCTTCCGCGTGTCTCAGCCATTCTGTATGGGGCCAGCAGCCAGCAGGCAAGCACCATTTGGGTCATTGACTTCGCCGCTCTGGCGGATCGCGTACAAGCCGCGCTCGGGAACATCGAGTTTGACCGTTGCGTCGCCACCGGCGCGATGATGACGGTGCCCGAGGCCGTCCGTTATGCGCATGAGCAGATCGACGGCCTGCGAACGTCGT
Source organism: uncultured Acidimicrobiales bacterium (assembly GCA_963728985.1). GTDB lineage: Bacteria > Actinomycetota > Acidimicrobiia > Acidimicrobiales > Ilumatobacteraceae > DASXAI01. The sequence goes on from CAVSME010000001.1 coordinate 915,697, forward strand.
GTCAAGCCAATGCCCTCGGCCAACCACAGGCGCCGGATCTCGGCCAATCGCCACATTGATCTGCGAGAGCGACGTAGATGGCATCCGCGAAGGTGACGTTCGCTCGTAGCTGCCACGCGTCGGCGAATAGTCCTCGGACCTGGGTGATGCGCAGCGGCCAGGCCATCAGTTCGCCGATGGCCTGGCCGATCTGCGCGGGCGCGACGATCCCGTTGAGGTCCCAACGGCGCAGGACGGCTCCGCACTCCACATAGAACAACTCGGGCACCCACGGCACCGCGTCCGCTGGCAGCAGCGCGCGCAGTGCGCGGCCTCGGACGGCGTCGGCAGCGAGCTCGACGCCAGCCGAAGCGTCGATGACGACCGGGGTCACACCTCGCCGGCGGCGCGCGCCTCGGCGAGGGTGTCCGCAGCCTTCACGCCCGGATCAACCGGCTCGCCAACCTGGCGGCGATCGAGCCACGCCGCGAACGACTCAGGCGTCACCTCGTCGTCGGGATTGACGACGACAAGCGCCGGATCGGCCGGAACGTCGGGGCGGCGAGCCACAACCACATGGTACTGAGCTCAGTCGCAGCAGCGAGACCCCCGGCAAGCACCACTGGCGGCAGTCATCGGCGAGCGTTCGGTCGCGGCAGAACCCCCATCAACCCGAAGCGGAGCCGTCGATCGGTCGCGCAGGCGCGGGAGAGCGCTGCCTCGCCCAACCGGCGATCGAGGACGCGTGCGTCCGGGATCATCCCCGCGGTCCGGACCCGAGGAGGGGGTGTCGGATGTGGCGTTCGAGCGGTCGTTGACCTTGGTGGCGACGCGACCTCGAGGCGCCTCACTGGCCTTGGTCGGCTCGGAGCTTGTAGGACGGATCAATCATGCGCCGGACGCGATAGCCGGTGGGCTGGAAGCCCAGTCCGAGCCAGAAGGGCCGTGAGAGTGGGTTGGACGACTCGAAGTCGACCGAGACCGTTTCGTAACCGCTCACGTGGGCCCAGTCGAGGACGCGCCGGACGAGCGCGTGGCCAATGCCTTGGCCGCGCATGGAGGGATGGCTGGCGGTCGCTCCGATGTATGGCTGGGCGACGGGACACAGCCGTGGTGCCGGGGAGGTGAACTCCACCGTGACCAGCCCGACATCGCGGCAGTCTCGGCGGGCCAGGAAGTGCATGGCGCCGTCGGCGAGCAGTCGTTCGTGGACGGCGCGGATCTCGGCGAGCGTGGTCGGTTGCGGGTGGGCGTAGATCGGCGGGGTGGAGCGATACTCGAACTCGACGAGGCTCAGTACGGCGATCGCGTCAAGGTCGTCCGTGGTGCCGATGCGCACGTCCAGGTTGCCTACCGGTTCGGTGGGCCGAGCCGGCTGGGCGGCGAACACGCTCCCGCCGCCGAAGCCGGCATCGTGGAGCGCGGCGCCCAGCGGGTGGCTGTCGACGTGGTCGATCGTGAACCGCGATGCACCAGCGTGCAGAAGCACCGGAGCGAGTCGAGCGAAAAGCCCCACGACGACGGCTGTCGAGTCGACGAGGTCGGGATCGACGGCCAGTCCGTGTGCCGGAACGAACCCCACCGAGTCCGTGGTCCGCCCGCACATCACGCCGACGCATCGACGGTCGAGGTGAGCGACGAAGCCGACGTAGCCATCTGCGATGAGCTCGTCGAGCAAGAGCCGACACTGTTCAGGGCCGGTGTAGGCAGCGGGCAGCCCGGGTCGACGGAGACGGGCCCGCGCCTGCTCACGGGCCATAACACTTGCCGCCTGGTCGATGGCGGCGCCGTCCAGCATCTCAACAGCCACCATCGCCGTACGACCAGCCCCCACGAGGGCACAACCCTAGCGACACAGTGGGGCACGTCGCCGGGTCGACACCAGCCTCCCCGCAGGGCGACTGAGCGGGTGCAACTCCTGTCCGAACGGGTGTCCGACCTCGAGACGGTGACGACCGACGAGGTCCACGACCCGTCCGCTGCCCGCCTCGCACACGGCAAGGGAGAAGCACACGTAAACCTGCTCCCGTTGGACGAGGGGCGAGCGATCGGGCCGCACCCGGGCGGCGGTTTCATCGTCTTTGATGGACGCAGGTTCCGGTCGCGACGGCGTCCGCGCCGAGATCGGCGCTGGCGACGTGGTGTTGTTCGATCGTGGCGAGCACCACGCCAAAGGCAGCGACACAGCGATGACCGCCGTGATGGTGCAGGTTCGAGACCAAGTCCCCACCAGTTCGACGTTGGACTCGGCCCCCTAGTCCGCACCGCGCCCGACATCAGTCCGCAAACGCGAGGCCCCGAGAACATGCGCCGGGAACGACCGTCGATACCTCCAATCTCGCCGGCGTCCAGCGCATGATCAGCTGCCGATCGGGACGACCCCCGCGCCGCGATAGCGGACCTCGAACGCGCCCTCTAACAACAGAGTCCGGCTCAAACGGTGTCCTCGAAGTGTTGGGCCGCGTCCGATCGTGCGTAGGTTGAGGCTCCCAACATGCTGCTGGGGCCGTAGCGCTCCGACCTCCGGGTCTCGGCCGGGCCTCGAGGTGCAAGGTGACCACCATTCGGCCCAAACTCTGCCGATCGGTGCCGGTCGATGCTGCGGGAGCGACAATGACGGCTACATGAGTGAGGTGGAGGTCGATCATGGGCGAGGCAATGAACAGGCGGCTGCTCGGAGCGATGAACGTGCACGACCTCGATGCGTTCGTCGCCTGCTTCGCGCCTGACTACCGCAGCGAGCAGCCAGCGGAGCGTTCGAAGGCGACGACAAGGTGCGGGAGAACTGGACGAGCGTCTTCTCTGGGGTGCCTGACTTCAATGCCGAACTCCTCTCGTCCGCGACCACCGGTGACGGGAGCGAGATCGGGGAATGGCGCTGGCGCGGGACTCACACCGACGGGTCGCCCTTTGCCATGCGGGGGGTCACAGTGATGGGGATCGAGGGTGACCGAATCGCCTGGGGGCGCCTGTACATGGAGGTGGTTGAACGGGACGGGGCGGACATCGACCAGATGGTGCGGGAGGCGTACCGTCCACCACGCACCGAATGACGACGGCTGGGCCGCCCGCGTCCCTACCACCGAGCCTGGGCAGCCGCACCCGGATCTGCTCATCTGGGCAGGATCTCAGTCCCGCGTCACCGCCCCGATTCGGCATGCGGGGTCACCGGCGGCTGAGCGATATGGCGCGGCAGGACGACGACCAGTCCCGTCGATCTGGGCGGCCGGCACGGCCGCTCCGGCGCGGGCAGTCTGCTCGGGTTCGCTATGCCCCCTCGGGCCGATTCGTGTCGCTCGTGATCGTCCCCCCACCAGGCGGACGGCTCACCGATCGAAAGCGTTCATCACGTCTCGGCTCGTCCGGGAGGTCCCGAGTCCTTGACGGTCGGCTGTCGCGGCGATGAGCCGCTCAGCCGGGTTGGTGACCGCACCACGAACTGTCGCGTCGAGCAGCTCGAGCTGAACGGCGACGGCCGCCCGACGAGCGGGCGACACCGTCACATCGAGGTCTTCGAGCAACGCGCGCAGCCGGCGGGTGACCTGCGCGGACGTCGCACCGAAGCAGCGGGCCTCGTCGAGCCCGAGGCTCAACAGAATCCGCCCACGAGCGCGAGGGAAAGCAGAATCGCACCTTCCCCGTCTCGTCGCGAAGGGCAGGTGTTGTCAATTGACGTTGCCCGAGCAGGCGCAGCAAGATTTCGATCTGATCGAGGGCCTGCACCGAGGTGGTGGGATCGTTGATTCCCGGTGACAGCGCTTTGGAGGAGATGTCGGCCAGCAGTCGCAGGGCGAAGGCCGGATCCTGACGCAGTGTGCGTTCATCGCCGATGGCGACCGATCGTCGCAAGCGTTCGTCGTCGACCGCGCCGCCGCCGTGGATCCGGAACAGCGATCTCTCGGCGACAACAGGGTCTCCGATGGCGGGGACCAGCTCGATGACGACATCAGCGTCACGTCCCATTCGGACCAGTCCGGCGGCGTCGACACTCTGTAGCACGCCTGGCCGATCACCCTGGAATGCGACGAGCCGAGCGGGACCGCTCCATGGGGGCTCGGCGGCGGTGTCCTCGGCGGCGACTGGATCAATCGGGTCGGGGTAGAAGCGCCGTATGGCAGTGGCGCCGTCGCGGCCGAGTTGCCGAACGACGGCGGCCACCCGCAGACCCTGTGTCGTTGTGCTGATGAGACGAAGGAACATCACCATGCTCAACAGCAGCCACCACAACGAAATCGTGATCGAGATGTCCGGCACAAAGTCGGGACGGTTGGCCAACCCGATGGTGCGCAGCACCATCAGCGCGTAGATGAACGTCGCCATGAAGACCCCGAGTGAGATCTTCGTCGTCGGGGCACGAAGAAAGCGGCGCAACATGCGCGGCGAAAACTGACTCGAACCGAACTGCACGGCCAGCAACAGGATCGAGAACACGAAGCCGGTGAACGTGATCATCCCACCCGCCACCGCACCAAGGACCGCAGAGGCGGCACCGGAACCGAACGAGAGCCCGATCCGGAAGTCTGTCCGCTCATCCAGATCCGGGAGTACGAACCCCATCCCGATCGCCACGGCGACGAACAGCCCGGGTACGATCCACAGGCTGTTGCGGACGTACTCGTAGAGCTGCCAGCGCAACCGCCAAGACATCGAGAGCACCTCGCGTCGCATCGTATGTCGACCACCGCACCGTAGCTGACACGCCGACACCCCTTCCTTGGCCCGTCGGCCGGGGTTGTCAGGGCGCACACGGGGGCAGAGTGTCTCGGTCGTAACGAGGGATTCCTGGGATCCAAAGAGCGCTGGGCTCCCCACGCCACCCGCTCGGCCGGGCAGGCTGATCGGCCAGCGCAGGCCGCTCCCACCGGATGACACAGCAGACCACAGTCCGGGGTGGCGACGACCTCCTGTCACCAGAAGCATGACGGTGCCCCGAACGCACCACCACCCATCGATGCGTGACACGCCACCGAGGTGCCGGTCAGTAACGATGGCAGCGCGCCCGACCTGCCGATCTGGGAGCAGCCGAGCTGCTCGCATTGGCCGACCCGAGTCGGCGTTAGGCGCTCCGCCATCACGCAGAGAATCACGCCCAGAACGACGTCTGCCCTGAGGAGCCAGGCGCTCCGCACCCACGGCCGCGCTCGGCCGGCGGGACGCCTACGCGGTCATGGGCAGGAAGGGTTCGCTGCCCGTGGTGACCCTCCGGTGCCCGGGATCCATCAAGACGCACGTAGCAACGACGGACAGCGGCTCGCCCTATACTGTTCGATCGCAGCAACCAGGACCGCCCTCCGGCCCGGCGATCGGCCAGGTCTACGATGATCCCTGAACACTTGCTGCGTCGTGCACCAGTGCCGATGACGCGGCGGCCGGCGCGCGGCGAGCACTGGCTCGCTGCCTGGGAAGGTCGCAAACGGCGGCCATCTGGTTCATCTACTCGACGCTCGGCGAGTATCCGCTCCGCGTCGGTCACCCGCTCCGTTCGAGTTTCGAAAGGGCTGTGGAGCGTCGGGGCGGTGCCCACTGGGTCATCGACCGCGTCGATGAGCTCGAACGATTCGTGGCCGTCGTGACCAGTTCCCGCGCTCCGTTGTTCCGACCACGAGGCTGAAGAGAACGTCTCGTGGTGCGGCGGTCGGTGATCAGAGGTCAAGGCCGAGATCGGGCTCCGCTCGTTCCAAATGGGGCGTGTGGTGGGAAAGCACCACACCGCGTCGGTCAAGAAGCTCGAGAACGGGTTCGAGAAGCTCAAGCCATTGGAATCGATCGGTGTCCCCGGGGTTTCCGGACAACACTGGCGTCCGGCGCGCCGAGTCAGCGAAGACCTCAGCCGCGTTCGTGAGGTCGGCGACCGCGACCGGGTGGCCGCGTGCCCACCTGGTCCACACGTCGAGAGCGTCCAACAAATGATCGATCTCGTGGACCTGTTCTTGCTGCAGGTCTTCGAGGCCGAACCCGGCCGGTGACGGATGCGCACGGTCGTGGAGGTTCCATGCTTGCGCTTCAACCGCGTCGAGCCGCTGTTTGACGTCGGCGGCGCCGGCGCAAATGGTGGCGATGCGGGCTTCGGCGTCGGCGACTCGACCGTTGGCGGCCTTGGCTCGCCGTGCCGTGGCGTGGTGGTGGCCGAAGCCGGCCCGCATGGCGTCGTGGTTGGCCTTCCACATGGCCGGCCGTAGTTCGCTTCGCAGTTCATCTTCGATCTCGGCGATGGCGTTGCCGTAGGGCTGCCAGGCGGCCCGGGCGGCAGCGAGTGCCGGTTGAAGGTCGGCGAGTTCGGCGGCGGCCTCGGCTCGGCGGCGGGCTCGGTCGTCGAGGGAGTCGACGAGATCCTCGCGGCGTTGGTCGAGCTGGACCCGCCACGGGCCGACCCAGCCGGGAATGATCGACGCAGGCTCGGGCCGTCCGGGATGGGCGGATCGCGCTTGGAGGGCGAGGTCCCGTCGCTGGGTGACGGCCGGGATGTCAGCCCGATCGTGGGCCAGGACAGTCTCGAGAACGTCGCGGGCTTGGGCGAGGTCGTTCGCGTCGGTGATGACGTGGATGCGGTTCTCGTCGCGGCCGCGGGTGGCGCCGACGTACAGACCCCGGTGGGTGGTGGCGGTCGAGGCGAGCTCGATGGCGACGTCGACGGTGTCGGCCTGATTGCCGTGCTCGGTGGCGGCGTAGCCGAGACGAACATGATCCTGGGCGTACTCCGGCGGGAGCGTGACGACGCCGTGTCCGGCGCGGTGGGACACGGTGACCGACCCGTCCCGGTCGGTCGCCACGACGTCCCACAGGTCACGGTTGCGGACCGGCTCCCCCTGCGACGTGAGCAGCTGCCGGTCGTTGCGGCGGGTCGCAACGATGTCTCCCGGGTGGGCGACCTCGCCGCCACCGATCCACACGACCCCGTCGTCGGATCGGAGCTGGCCGATGGTGAGGCGCATCCGCTGCACAGCGTCGTTGATCGCGTCGACGTGGTCGTTGGTGGCGGCGGTGATGGCCACCGTGCGGCCGTCGACGGTGTGTCCGATCCAGTCTTTGGCGATGACGTGGAGATGGTCGAGGAACGGGCCGGCGACGATCCGGCCGTGCGCCTCGTAGGCGTCGAGTGCTCTCGGGCTCCCGGCTCGCAGCTGCAGGGAGGCAGCTGCTTCCCATCGCTCCGTGAACCGGTGGAGACGGGCCAGTTCGTGCACCCGGCCGGTGGCACACAGCTCGGCGAACAGGCCGCCCCGACCGACGGCTTGGAGCTGACGGGGGTCGCCGACGAGAGCGAGGCGCCATCCCTCGCGGTCGGCCAGATCGACGAGGCGGTGCAGGGAGGGGGTGCCGAGCATTCCGGTCTCGTCGACGATGAGCGTCGTCCCGACCGGCAGCCGATACATGTGGAGCGGACCCCGGTCGGTCCGGTCCCATTCGTGGAGCAGCTTGGCGACGGTGTCGGCGGCGACGCCGGTCTCTCGTTGCAGGACACGGGCGGCCTTGGCCGTCGGGGCCACACCGAACACAGGCCGGGCCCACGACGCCAAGTCGTCGACGGCCCGATCCAACATCGTGGTCTTGCCAGCACCGGCCGGCCCCACGACGATGACGAGCCGCTCGGTGCCAGCGACCGCCGCGGCGGCGTCGGCCTGCAATACGTCCAGGCCGGCCCGCACGACCGTGGGTGAGGGCGCCGGCTCGTCGGCTTGGGCGTCCATAGCCCAGGCCAGCACCTGCTCTTCTTCGGCGAGGATCGCGTCGCTGGTGAACTGCGGGGCCACCGGTTCCAGCCACACCGACCGGCCGTCAGAGGCACGCCGGGTGACGAGACCGGGCGGGTCGAGATCGACGCAAGCGTCGATCACCCGATCGCAGGCACGTTCCAGGGCGACGGCCCAACGGTGTCCCGACATCGACGACACGGGTGGCTGGACGTCGCAGATCGCTCGGAGCGCATCGGCCCGGGTCCACGTCGAACCCGACACGGAAAGCTGGTCAACTATCTCGGCAATCGTGACTGTCGACGGCGACTCCCGGCGGAGGCGGGCGCCGTCGACGGCGGCCCCGAGCCGGCTCGGCGTCCAGTCGAGCTCGGCCGCCTCAGCCGTCCACCGTGTCCGCAAATCCCCGGCACCGTGGCCGGTCTTGTGGCTCCGGGTGTCGGCCGACGCCTCCCGGCAAAGCGCGGCGCGTTCCCAGGTCGTCGGGTCGCGACCTTCGCGGCGACGGAACTCGCCGACCTTGACGGCCAACGCGTCGTCGACCTGGCCGGCGCGTTTGGAGAACACGTCGAGCAACTCTCGGGGCAGGCCGGCGATCTCGGCCTGACCGTTGACGATCGGCTCCCACGCGACCCCGTAGCGGTGGGTCAGCTCGGCTCGCAACACCGACTGGTACAGGCCGCCCAGCATCCGCTGGTGCCGTTTCAGGTAGCGGGCGTCCAACGCCAGCCACCGCCCGTCGACGGTCTGCACCTTCGCTGAGATGACGGCGTGGGTGTGCACTTGGGGATCATCGGCCCGCGACGTCGTCTGCCGGAACGTGGCCACGGTCAGCCCGAGCGTGTCGGGGTGCTGGCGGCGGCCGTCGACGCGCACCCGAGTCGTCGCCCCGAACCGCTCCAAGTGTTCGAGCGCCGCGCTCACGGCAACGTCGTGGGCGTCGAGCAGTCCCGGATCATCGGTGAGCGCCCACCACACGCTCAGCGATTTCGGCGCCGAGAACGTGGCGTCGAACCCGGCAACGGCCCGCATCACCTTGCCGCTCGACAACGTCCGGTCGCGCAGCACGTTGCCCAACGGTGTCCCCGTTGTGGGGTCACGGCCCTCCAACAGCGCTTCGAGATCGTCGGCGTCGACCCGGCCCGCGAGTCCGAGATCGGCCGCCTGGCGGCCGGACCACACGCCCTGCTCCTCGCCGGGCGCCTGCGCCAGGTAGTGGGTGTAGTAGGCCGCGGTCGCCGCCGCCGATGACGCGTACAGCGTTGTCACCCGCAACATCACACACCGCCGCCGGCGGGCACTTGTCTGTGCATTGAACGACGGGAGGGAGTCGAGCAAGAGCAACGCATCGCGCTCAGCCCTGATCCGGCCCGGCGAACGGGAGCTGCGCCGTGTCGATGCTGCGAACCTGTCGCGTGCCATGACGACGGTGAGAACGGACGGTATGCCCGGACGGCTCCGATGCCGCGGCGGGGGCGACCACATGAAGCGCGGCGTCTCCGGACAGCGTTGGAGCCGGGGCGGCCAGCATCAGATCGATCAGACCGGCGCGAGGTACGCGTATGACTGATCCGATGCGTACCGCCGGGATGCCCTCGCGTCCGCCGGTGGCCAAGTAACGGCGAACCTCGCTGTAGGCCAGCGAGCGGCCGATGCCCAACACGTTGCACGTCTGCTCGACGCTGAGCATCAGCGGCAGGTCCGCCACCGCTGCTTCGATTGACGCTCGCCGCTCCATCCCCCAGCGTGGTACACGCTTCTGCGGCCGGCGACAAGGACGGGCGACCCGCGTCGCGCGGACAAGGACGCACCAGAAGACACCAGCGGCGACCAGCGGTCACTGGCGGCGCCTAGACGCACCGATCATGGTGACCGAAATCACACGACCGAATCGCCGCCTCAGCCGCTCGGCTTCGCACGCGGCATCGACAGCGCCGCGCCCACCACCGCGGCGGCTTGCTCGTCACCGCGATCGGTGCGGTGGGCGTAGATCTTCAGCGTGGTCGCCCCATCCGCATGCCCGAGCCGAGCGGCTACGGTCGGCACCGGCACCCCGGCGTCGAGCAACTGGGTCGCCTGCCAGTGCCGAAGGTCGTGCAAACGAACGGCCTCGACGCCCGCGGTTCGACGAACTCGGGCCCATCGGGCGCTCACCGAGTCGCCCCGCCAGGCTGACGCGCCGTCAGCGTCGGAGCTGAACACGTAGCCGGCCCGACGAGTATCGTCATCGACGCCAGCGAAGCGAGCCAGCTGGCGGGCGGCCCGCCAAGCCGTCTTCAACGCGGCGACGGTGTCGGCGTCGAGGGTGACCGTCCGGGCTGAACGGGTCTTGGTCGGGCGATCCCCGACCAAGCCCGGCAGGGCGACGTGGCTGCGCTGCACCACCAGCCTCCCCGCACTCAGATCGACGTCGCTCCACCGCAGCCCGCAAGCCTCGCCGCGACGCATCCCCGTCGCCGCCACGACGCGCACGAACAACCCCAACATCGGCTCCATCGCCTCCGCCGCATCGATCAGCTCGAGCACCTCCTCGGCGGTCGGCGGCTGCTGCTCGCGCTGCGGTTGCGACGGTGCCGACGCCAACGACGCAACATTGCGCGGCACGAGGCCCCACCGCAGAGCCTGATGCAACGCCGCACGCATCACGGCGTGCATCTGGCGGATCGTCGCGGGCGCCAGGCCACGCCGGCGCAACGCGGAATACAACCGGTCCAGGTGACCAGCGGTGAGCTTCGACACTCGCAGTAAGCCGATGACCGGCACGAGCTCCCGGTTGACGTAGCGGCGATAGCCGTAGAGCGTCGAGGGTGAGCGGCCGACGTCCTCCAGGTGGGCCAGCCACCGCTCGAGCAGCTCCGCCACCGTCGGATCGTCCGAACCGACCAACCCGCTCGCCACCTCGACCTCGAGTCGGCGCAACGCCGCGCGCGCCTCGCGCTTCGAGGTCGTGCGAACAGTGTGGATCACGCGCGAGTAACGACCGGTTGTCGGGTCCACTCCAGCCGAGACCGTGAGCTCCCACGACCCCGGCGACCGCTCCCGCATCGTCCCCATCGGCCCAACCCTTTCGCGGCAAATTCGCGGCAATGGTGTGTGAGGACCGTATCACGATCGAGGCTTAGACCACTGAGCAGGAACTTCGTTGTGGGCCGCCAGGGTCTCGAACCCTGCACCTTGGGATTAAAAGTCCCCTGCTCTACCCGATGAGCTAGCGGCCCGACGGCGGACACGGTACCGCCCGCCCGTACGCTGGCGGCCATGGAGCCGGTCCGCAACGCTCTGGGCAGCGCCATCCGCTCGCGCGTCGCCGGGCCAGGGGCCAAGAACGTCGTTCGCGACATCGTGGACGCCGAGGGCGAGCGCTGGTTCACCCGGGACCGGCCCATCTGGACCGTCCACACGGATGCGGCGATGTTCGTCGGCGGCCTTCGTGCCCTGCTCCTGCAGAGCATCCACCCGCTGGCCATGGCCGGCGTCGCCGACCACTCCGACTTCAAGTCTGATCCGTGGGGCCGCCTCCAGCGCACGGCCGAGTTCCTCACCTGGACCACCTTCGGCACCGTCGAGCAGGCCGAGCGGGCGTGCCGGCGGGTGCGCGCCGTGCACACCACCGTGCACGGCACCGCCCCCGACGGGCGCCCGTACGACGCCACCGACCCCCATCTCCTGCGGTGGGTGCACCTGGCCGAGATGGACAGCTTCCTCGCCGCGCACCAGCGCTACGGCACGCCTCGCCTCGATGCGGCGCAGCGCGACGGCTACGTGGCCGACATGGCGCGCGTCGGCAAGGCGGTGGGCGTGATCGATCCTCCCCGCACCGAGGCGGAGATGCGGGCCGCGCTGTCGGCCTACCGGCCCGAGCTGCGCAGCACGAAGGAAGCCCGCGATGCCGCCCGCTTCCTCCTGCGCCCGCCGCTGCCGGTCGCGGCGTACGGGCCCTACGCGGTGCTGGCGGCGGCGGCCATCTCGTCGCTGCCGTGGTGGGCTCGCCTGCCGTTGCGGCTGCCCGTGCTGCCGGTCACGGAGACCGTCCTCGTACGGCCGGCGGGGAAGGCCCTCATGGAAGTGATCCGCTGGGCCCTGGCGCCGTCCGGGCCGCAGTTCGAGGTCTCAGAGGCCATGCCTCGCGCCAGTTGAGACGCGCTGCAGGGCGCCGGCCAGATCGCCCTTCTTGGCGATCACGATCCGCTCGAGCGCCAGGAACTGGGCCAGCTCGACCAGCTCGTCGTAGAGCTCCTCGGCCACCTCCTCGTCGTAGACGCCGGGCTCGCCCCACGCCGCCTGCACCAGCAGCGCGGAGGCCTTGCGATCGGACTTGAGGTCCACACGCGCCACCAGCTCGTCACCGAGGAGGAACGGCAGCACGTAGTAACCGAACCGCCGCTTCGGCGCCGGCGTGTAGATCTCGATGCGGTAGTGGAACCCGAAGAGCCGTTCGGTGCGGTGTCGATCCCACACCAACGAGTCGAAGGGCGACAGCAGTGTGCGCGCACCGATGCGCCTCGGCAGCCGCGCGCCGGACCGCATGTAGGTGGGCTGGTCCCACCCTTCGACCTCCACCGCCACCAGCCGCCCGTCCTCAACGAGCTCGGCCAGCGCGGCACGGGATCTCGGGATGTTGAGCCGGAAGTAGTCGCACAGATCGCCGGCGGTGCCGACCCCGAGTGCCATCGCGGCGAGCGCCAGCAACTCGCGTCGGGCTTCCTGCTCCGTGGGCGTGGGCTGCTCGAGGACCGCCGGTGGGAGGACGCGCTCGGTCAGGTCGTACTCCCGCTCGAAGTTGGGGAGACGCCGGGCGGTCACCTCGCCCATGTAGAAGAGCAACTCCAGAGCGACCTTGGCGTCGTCCCAGGACCACCACGGCTCGCGATGGCGGGGGCCGCCGTCGCGCAGATCGCCGGCGCGCAGGGGCCCACGCGCCTTCACGTCGTCGAGCACAGCGGCCAGGTACTCGGGCCGGTCCCGCAAGAGCTTCGTCATGCCCGTCCACATGCCCTGCCCCCGGCGGGCCTGCTCCATCTTGAAGCGGAACAGGCGATGGTGCTCGACCGGGATCAACGACGCCATGTGGCCCCAGTACTCGAACAGCTCGCCGTCGGCGGCCATGCCCGGGATCAGGTCGCGCCGATGCGGACCCAGGCGGGCGAACACCGGTAGTTCCTGGCTGCGCACGAGGACGTTGACGGAATCGATCTGCACGAGTTGCACGTGCTGGAACACCCGCCGCGCATGGCGACGGTCGATGCGGCCCGTCGGCCGGGCCTCGCCGAACCCCTGGGCGGCGAGGGCGATGCGGCGGGCAGTGGCGGCCGACAGCCGCTCCATCAGTCGGCTTCGGTCACCGTCACCGACGTGATGACGACGTCCTCCACCGGCTTGTCGCCGCCACCGGTGCGGACGCTCTGGATCGTCTCCACGACGTCCAGGCCCTTCACCACCTTGCCGAACAGCGAGTACTGCGGTGGCAGGCGGGCGCCGTCGGGGCCGCTGATGATGAAGAACTGGCTGCCGTTGGTGTTGGGTCCCGCGTTGGCCATCGCCAGCGAGCCGATCTCGTAGCGACCGGCCGACGGGAGCTCGTCCTCGAAGCGGTAGCCGGGCCCGCCCCGGCCGGTGCCGGTGGGGTCGCCGCCCTGGGCGACGAAGCCCTTGATCACCCGATGGAAGATGATGCCGTCGAAGTAGTGGTAGCCGGCCAGGAACACGAAGTTGTTGACCGTCTTCGGCGCGGCGATGGGATCGAGGGCGATCACCATCGTGCCGTGGCTGGTCTCCATCGTGGCGGTGTAGCGCTTGGCCGGATCGATGCCCATCTCGGGCACGTCGCTGAACTGGCGGGTCTGCGGCGACGATCCGTCGGCGGCGGGGAAGGGATGGGGCATGGGTCGGCAGGCTACGTCCGCCCGCTCGACCCGGTCGTCACCTAACGTCGATGGCGTGACCGACGCCGATCGCGCCCGCCGTCTCGACACCATCGAATCGGACCTGGCCGACGTGGAACTGGCGCTGGCCCGCCTCGAGGCGGGCACCTACGAGACCTGCGAGGTCTGCTCGGAGGCGCTCGATGCCGCTGTGCTCGCGGTCACACCGGCAGCCCGGCGTTGCGCCGCCTGCGCCCACTGACCTGGTGCTGTCTGGAGGCGCGAGGCCTCGGGTACGTCGATGTCACCACACCGAAGGAGGCGTCACATGGGTGGCACGTTCGATGAAGCCAAGGGCCGCGCGAAGGAAGCCGCTGGCGACCTGACCGACGATGACAGCCTGAAGAACGAGGGCAAGGTCGACAGGGCCGTTGGCAAGGTGAAGGAGAAGGTCGAAGAGACCGCTGACAAGATCAAGGACAAGCTCTAGACCACGCCCGGTGCGAGGCGGGTCCCCTCCTTCGGGGGCCCGCCTCTCGCTGTTTTGGCGGACGTCGGACGCGGGACCGCCTCGCTCGGGACCGAGACCGTCGTACCCTCTCGGTGTGGCTCGCCGGATCATCCTCGCCGTGACCTCGCTCGGCGCCGCTGCGGGTGCCGTGGTGGCCGGGACCACGCTGGCCGATCCTGCCCGCCGCAGCCGCGTCGAGCGCACGGCTCGGGTCTGGCGGCTCACGGCGCGCCGGAGCGCTCATTGGGCGGCGGTCAAGGTGCGCGGTCGGCGCCTCGATGCCGAACGACGCGCTGCTCTGGAGCAGCAGTTCGCCATCCGCTCGGCCGAGGACGTCGCTCGGGAGCTCGGCCACATGAAGGGCGCCATCATGAAGGCGGGCCAGTTGATCGGCTTCATCGCCGAGGGCCTGCCGCCGGAGGCCCAGGCCGCCCTGGCCACGTTGCAGGCCGACGTGCCGCCGATGGCGCCGAGCCTGGCCGAGTCCGTCGTGCGCGCCGAACTCGGCGCCGACCCCGACCGGCTGTTCCTCCAGTGGAACCCCGTGCCGCTCGCTGCCGCGTCGATCGGCCAGGTGCACCGCGCCGTCCTGCGCGACGGCCGCATCGTGGCGGTCAAGGTGCAGTATCCCGGCGTCGATCGCGCCATCCGCGGCGATCTCGACAACGCCGAGCTCCTCTACCGGTTCTTCTCGTCGTTCACGTTGCGGGGCCTCGACGTCAAGGGCCTCGTCGACGAGCTGCGCTCACGCATGGGCGACGAGCTCGACTACCGCCTCGAAGCCTCGAACCAGCAGGAGCTGGCGGACCGCTACCGCGGCCATCCGTTCATCCGCATCCCGGAGGTGGTGCCCGAGCTGTCGACGGGGCGGGTGCTGACCACCGAGTGGGTCGACGGCCTGACATGGGCCGAGTTCGAATCGTCGGCGTCGCCGGCGGCCAAGCAGCGCGCCGGTGAGATCCTGTTCCGGTTCTCGCAGGGCTCCATCCACCGCCACGGCGTGTTCAACGGTGATCCGCATCCCGGCAACTACCGTTTCCGTGCCGACGGCTCGGTCACCTTCCTCGACTTCGGTCTGGTGAAGCGGTGGACGGCGGGTGAATGGGAGCGGCTGGCGCCGTGCCTCGACGCCATCGTCGTCGACCGCGACCCCGACGCCCTCATCGCCGCCATGGAGGCCGCTCGCTTCCTCCCCAAGGGCACGGGGCTCGATCCCCAGCTGGTCTACGACTACGTCTCCAGCCCGTACGTGCCCTACCTCTCGGACACGTTCACCTACACCCGGAGCTTCGTCGGCGACACGCTGTCCACGATCCTCGATCTCAACGGGCCGTACGCCGAGGTGATCCGCACCTTGAACATGCCGGCGTCGTTCGTGATCCTGGACCGGGTGGTCTGGGGCATGAGCGCGCTGCTCGGCAAGCTCGGCGCCAGCGGTCCGTGGAAGGGCATGCTCCTCGAGTACCGCAAGAACGCACCACCCTGCACGGCGCTCGGCGTGCAGGAAGCCGAGTGGCTCGCCCGTCAGGCGGACCCACTCGGTTCCCGTGCCATCGGCTAGCCCCGACCGTCGCGACGAGCTCCTCGCCGTCGGCGCGCTCGTGTGGGCGGCGGCGCTGTTCGGCAGCAGCTTCGTCGTGGTGAAGGGCGCACTCGACGACATGCGCCCCGTGCCGTATCTGGCGGCCCGCTTCTCCCTCGCCGCGCTCGTCTTCGCCGCGCTGGCACGGGGGCGCCGCTCCGGCCCGGGCGAGCTCGGCCTCGCCCTGCGCGCCGGCGTCACCTACGCCATCGCCAACGTGTGCCAGACGATCGGGCTGGAGCGCATCACGCCGGCCACGTCGGCGTTCCTGACGTACCTGCTCGTCGTCGCCGTGCCCGTCCTGCAGTTCGTGTTCGCCGCCGTGCGCCCGTCGCGGACGACCGTGCTGGCGATCGCCATCTCCGTAGCCGGCCTCGTGCTCCTGACGGGCGGGAGCGTCGGGTTCGGCTTCGGATCGCTGATCACCGTCGTCGGCGCCGTGCTGTTCGGCCTCCACATCATCCAGATCGGCGCCGCCGCCGTCCGCTTCGACGTCGTGCGCTTCAATGCCATCCAGGTCGGCGTGGTGGCCCTGGTCCTCCTCCCCTTCGTGCCGTTCACGGGCGGTGTGCCCACGGGCGGCGAGTCGTGGCTGGTGATCGTGTACGCCGCCCTCTTCGTGACCGTCGGGACCTTCCTGCCGTGGATGTGGGCGCAGCGCCACCTCCCGCCGACGAGGGCGGCCCTGGTGCTGCTGATGGAGCCGGTGTTCGCCGCCATCACCTCGTACGCCACCGGGGAGCGGCTGACCACGGCCGCCCTCGTCGGGGCGATCCTCATCCTCGCCGGAGCGGCGCTGGCCGAGCTGTCGGCGGCCATCGCGGGGCGGGTGAGCAGACCGGGCACGGCAGCGTGACGTACAGCGCACCGAAGCCTCTTGACCCTCTGGTCAAGGCGCCCGGTAGATTGCCCCGAACGACGTGACGAAGCCTGGGGGTTCGTACACATGGCCGACCCGAAAAAGGGAAGGGCGCCCTTCGCGCCATGGGACCGGCGGGAGCTGCCCGGGTCGTTCAGCGTCGACGAGTCCGCGCGCCGCGTGGGCAACTACAAGTGGATCGAGATGAAGCTGTTCGAGGCGCTCGGCGGCTGGGTGGCCACGGTGCCCGAACTCGACGTCAAGATGCGTCTCGGCACCCACTGCTACCACCACGCCTGGCATGCCGACCTGTGGCACAAGCGCTTACCCGAGCTGCGGGAGATGAACCCGGACCGCCTCACCCAGCCGGCCAACGCCGAGCTGGAGGCGTTCGTAGAGGCGATGACGGCGCCGGAAGGCCCCGGCCTGACCATCGAGAAGCTGGTCGGCGTCTACCGGGTGCTCATCCCGCACAAGATCGCCGCGTACACGTACCACCTGAACAACACGTCGACGATCACCGACGCTCCCACCATCCGCTCCCTGAAGTTCATCCTGCAGGACGAGTTCGAGGACTGGCGCGACGGCGAGATGCTCCTGCAATCGCTGATCGAGACGCCCGCCGATGTGGAGCGGGCCTCTCGCCATCAGGCACAATTGGAGACGCTGATCCTCGCCGCCGGCGGCGTCGCCGGACCGGGATCGATCGGCAACAACCAGGAGGCAATGGGCTGATGCGACAGTTCTTCCCGGTCGAGGACCTCGCCCGCGACGAGCGCTTCTCCACGATCACCATGCGGGACCGCATGAGCGATCCACGCGCCGGGGGCGCCGGTGCCTCGGCCAACCCCCAGCACCGGCGGACGAGCAGCCGCTTGACGCCCGATCGTCTCGACGCCTCCGACACTGCCCGCGCCCTGATGCACGGGATCTTCGTCGGCGAGATCCAGGCCCTCGAAGGGGCCGGGCGGACGTGCTGGGACTTCCCCACCGCCACGAAGGCCAACGTCGCCGCCGACGAGGCGCCGTTCGAGCTGAAGCTCGACATGGCCCGCCAGTGCTGGGACGAGGCTCGCCACGTCGAGATCTCGGTGAAGCTGGCGGCGTGGATGGGCTCGGAGATCGGCGAGTTCGCCGAGAACACCGTGCTGTTCGAGGCCGCGTGCAGCCATGACCCGGTGCTGCGCCTGGCCGGCGTCAACCGGGCGCTCGAGGGGCTCGCCATCGACGTCTTCACCACGATGAAGGAGTTCGGCGACCTGGCCGGGGATCCGTTCCTGGAGTTCTGCGAGGACTGGATGCTGGCCGACGAGGTCACCCACGTGAAGATGGGCTCGGACTGGCTGCGCCGCCTCACCGAGACGGACCCGGCCCGGCGCACGCAGGCGCTCGAGTTCCAGGCCGTCGTGGACAAGCTCTTCTCCTACGGCGGTCAGCGGTCGGACTCCACCGACTCGATCTTCGGCCTCGCCCGACGGTTCCGGGAGCTGGCCGGCTTCACGGGCGACGAGATCGAGGAGATCGCCGAACTGTCGAACGCCGCCCTCAATGAGGCCAAGGAGCGGCGGGCCCAACTCCGCCAGGAGGCCGCCGCCGCCCTCGGCGGGCGCTGATGGCGGTCACCGTCACGCCACAGGAGTTCACGTACGTCTCGTTCGAGGCACCGGCCATCGAAGCACTGCTCACGGGGCTCCTCGATCGGCTGGGCATGGCGGAACGGTCGCTGCGGGTGGAGGTCAACGAGGCGTCGCCGGTCGTGCGCATCGTGGCCGAGGACGGCGATCCCATCGTCATCCAGGCCGACAGCGGCGCCTTCGAGGAGCCGAAGCGACCTCGCGCGCTGTCCGCGGCCAACGTGGTGACCAACGCCGGGCGCGTGCTGCTGCGCCTGCGCGATCGTACGGACGGCACCTTCGCCGACGCGCCCGCCGACACCGAGCTCACGCTCGCCCAGACCGCGGCGTGGGACACGTATTGCGTCGGCCGCATCGGTCGACTCGGCTATGAGGTGCACGAGCCGAGGTGGCGGTACAACTACCGCAACCGCCACGGATTCAGCGACGCCGCCGATGCCATCTTCGACCGGCTCTGGAGTGACGATCAGCTGACCTGGGCCGAGCTGTCGGCGCTGTCCGACGACGCCGTGGCCGCATCGGTGGCCTCGTGACGGAGATCCGCACCCGCACCGCCCACGTCAACGGCGTCCACCTCGACCTCCTCGAGTCCGGTCCCGCCGACGGGCCGGTCGTGCTGCTGTCGCACGGCTTCCCGGAGAGCTCGTGGTCGTGGCGCCACCAGCTCCCCGTCCTCGGCGATGCCGGCTGGCACGTCATCGCACCGGACCAGCGCGGCTACGGCGCCTCGTCGCGCCCGGCTGAGGTCGACGCCTACGGGACCGACTCGCTGAGCGCCGACCTCATCGGCCTCCTCGACGAGACCGGCCAGGACCAGGCCGTGTTCGTGGGCCACGACTGGGGTGCCCTGATCGTGTGGGATCTCGTCCGGCTGCATCCCGATCGAGTGCGCGCCGTCGTGGGCGTGAGCGTCCCGTTCATCGACTGGCCGGCGCCGCCGCTCGCGATCTTCCGGGAGCGCTTCGGCGACAACTTCTTCTACATCGTCTACTTCCAGGACGTCGGCCCGGCCGAGCGCGAGCTGGAAGCCGATGTCCGCCGCACCATGCACAACATCCTGTGGTCGGCGTCGGCGGCCGGCGCCGAGCGAGAGCCGCCGGTCCTGCCCGCCGCCGGTACCGGCTTCCTGGACGTGATGGGCGAGTGGCCCGAGGGCCTGCCGGCGTGGCTGACCGCCGACGACCTCGACCGCTACACGAAGGCGTTCGAGACGTCGGGCTTCTTCGGCCCGGTGTCCTACTACCGCAACCTCGACGCCGACCGGGAGCGAGTCAAGGACGTCTCGCCGTCCACGCTGACGATGCCGAGCTTCTTCATCGGCGGTCTCCTCGACGGCGTCATCTCCCGCGATCCGTCGGGCGTCGAGCGCATGCGGGCCCAGCTGCCGGGCTACCGGGGTGACGTCTTGCTCCCCGGCGTCGGGCACTGGACGCAACAGGAGGCACCCCAGGCGTTCAACGAGGCCCTCCTGGGCTTCCTCGCCGGGGTGTAGAGCGTCACCTCAAATCGTGCGCGCTGATCCCTTCGAGGAGCTCGATGTCGGGCGCGCCGGTCAGGAGCCCACGGCACGACTCGGCCATCTCCACCATGTCGGCGGAGTCGAAGTGAGCCCGCTGGGCGGCCGGCGACTCCCACTTCTCCACCACCAGGAACCGCCCCGGGGTGCTCACCGAGGCGCACAGATCGATGTTGCGGCACCCCGGGTGCATGCGGCTGACCACGACGTACTTGGCCAGGACCGGGAGCAGGCGCTCCGAGCGGGCGGCGTCGAAGCGGAGCGTCACGATGGTCAGCTCGACATCGCCGTTCCCGTCGATCGTTTCGTCTGTCACAAACCCGTCACCCCATCGCTGCGCGAGATACTGCCGACGGCCACTCCCCGGCCGGCCGCGCTCCGTGGGGAAAAGCCGTGCTCAGGACAGGAGTCGGGGGTTGACCTGCTCGGTATCGTAGAGCCGTTCCTGCTCCTGCGATTCGAGGCCCTCGATTCCGTTCGAGCCCGCACACCGACAAGAGGAGTTCCACCTTGCCGAAGGAGCGAGTCGAGCGTGACGAAGAAGATCTCGTACGCCTGTACCTCACGGACATCGGTCAGTACCCGCTCCTCACCAAGGACGACGAGGTTCGCCTGGCCAAGGCCATCGAGGGCGGTACGGCAGCGCTCGAGGAGTTCGACCGGCTCGGCAAGGAGCTGAACGCCGCCCGCAAGCGGGAGCTGCGCAAGCACATCCGTGAGGGCGAGGACGCCGAGCGCACCTTCGTGCAGTCGAACCTGCGGCTCGTGGTCTCGATCGCCAAGAAGTACCAGGCCTCGGGCCTGCCGCTCCTGGACCTGATCCAGGAAGGCAACCTCGGCCTGATGCACGCCGTCGAGAAGTTCGACTGGCGCAAGGGCTTCAAGTTCTCCACGTACGCCACGTGGTGGATCCGCCAGGCCATCACCCGGGGGATCGCCAACACCGGCCGCACCATCCGCCTGCCCGTCCACGCCGGCGACACCCTGGCCCGCCTGCAGAAGGCCCGTGCCCGCCTCGAGCTGAAGCTGGGCCGCCCGGCCACCCTCGCTGAGCTGTCGGCCGAGGTGGAGATGCCCGAGGACAAGGTCACCGAAGCGCTGCGGTTCGCCGCCGAGCCGCTGTCGCTGTCGGAGCCGCTGCGCGAGGACGGCGACGCCGAGCTGGGCGACGTGGTCGAGGATCGGTCGGCCGAGTCACCCTTCGAGGTGGCGGCCACGGCCCTGCTGCCCGAGGAGATCAACCGGCTCCTGGCCCCGCTCGACGACCGCGAGCGCGAGATCCTCAAGCTCCGCTTCGGACTCGATCGGGGCGAGCCCCGCACGCTGGAAGAGGTCGGCGAGCACTTCAACCTGACCCGTGAGCGCATCCGCCAGATCGAGGCGCGGGCCATGTCGAAGCTGCGCCACCCGTCGTCGGACACGGGCGCCAGGGACCTGCTCGCCGTCTAGTCTTCGGCCCGGAGGTGTCTGGGCACCTGGTGGGCTCCACCGCCTTCAAAGCGGCCGGGACGGGCGACCCCCGTCCGGCGGGTTCGATTCCCGTCCACCTCCGCTGGTCACAGGCTCTCTTGGGGCCTGTGGTCACAATCTGGTCACAGAATCGCCGCCAAGCAGGTCATCGGCCCGGAGGGCGGCGTCCTCGTCGTCGCCCGGCAGCACGTGGGCGTACACCTTCAAGGTGACGCCGATGTCGGCGTGGCTGATCCTCTGAGACACGACCTTGACCCCCACCCCCGAGGCGAGCGCCGCCGTGGCGTAGCTGTGGCGGAGGTCGTGGGAGGCGGGTTCGCGGCAGCCCGGTCCGCCGCCAGCGTCTCAAACAGGTTGGAGAAAGCCTCCGGGTTGGGTGCCGAACCGTCGGCGACCGTGACTACCAGCCCTCCCGTGTCCTGCCAACCGCCGCCCATGAGCAGGCGCTCCTCGGCCTGGGCCGCTTCCACCCCCTGAGCGCCGCGACCGTCCTCGGCCCGATCGAGATGGTGCGGTTTCCCCGGGCTGTCTTCGGGGTCGACGTAGCGATGGTGGTGCTGCTGTAGCGGATGCCGTCGAGCGGATCGTCACCGTGGCCGCGGCCAGGTCGACGTCGGACCAGCGGAGCCCGAGCACCTCGCCGCGGCGCATCCCCGTGGTGGCCATCAGCGCCCAACCCCCGCCCAACGGTGCGAGCTCGTCGACGCGGTGAACGTCCGGAGTTGCTCGGCCGTCCATGCCTTCATCTCCGGGGCTTGGCCCCGAGGCGGATCGGCGGCGTCACACGGGTTGCGCACCAGCCGTCCCCACCGCACCCCGTCACGGAACGCCTTCGACAGCAGGCCGTGCAGGTTGCGCACCGTCTTGGGCGAGAGGCCCGCGCCGAGCCCCCGGCGCGTCTCGGTGCGGCCTTGGTCCAGCAGGCGGCCGTAGAGGATGTTCAACATCGACCTGTCGACCTCGGCGAGCTGGGCCGTGCCGATCGTCGGTACCACGTGCCGTGGTGGTCGAGCCGGCGCAGACGGTCGTAGACACGGCCGTGGAATGGAAGCGGGTCTGAGCGCCCGCTGCGCTTCGCTCGATCCGTCGGGTGACCTTCGGCCCTGTCTCGCCCGCTCTGATCTCGGGATGCTGGTGTCGTGTTTGCACACAACGCGTGCTGGTACCGGTTCCTCGGGGCGGTCGGGGTGGTGGCGGCGCTCGTCGCCGCCGGCTGCGGACCCGACCCGCCCGATGGGCCCACCATCGCGACGCTGAGCGATTTCTCGATCCAGCTGACCTCGACCCCGGTGCACGTGGGTCAGAACGAGTTCCTCATCCGCAACCAGGGACCGTCGGAGCACGAGCTGGTCGCGTTTCAGATCGATCAGCCCGTCGCCGACCTTGCAATCACGCCTGAGGGCGACCTCGACGAAGACGCGCTGACCAACGTGAGCGACGGCAAGAACCTGGCGCCCTTCACGACCTCGACCCGCATAGTGGACCTCCCCGGACCGGGCACCTACATGTTCGTGTGCAATCTGCCGGGTCACTTCCAGCGGGGCATGTACGTGACCGTCACGCTGCCGTGACGGCCGTATCTGCGAGGTGGTTTGCTCCTTCGCGCGTATGCGCCGCCTGTCTCGGGTTCAGACCGAAGTGCGCCGCCTTCGCGAATCATCACCCGGACCTCGAGGACGTGTGGAGCGGCACTACGGAACGGGAACGGAAGGCGCTCCGGGTTAGCCCGGCGGACTAGGTGCCGTGTCAGCGAACGTTTTCGGGTGTCCAGTTCGCACCAGATCAGGGCAATCGGGCGCCTCAAGTGTGGCTTCAGCCGGTCCGTTTTCCGATGACCCACTCTCGATCGTGAGCCCGAAGACGGAGCGCAGGCAACTGCGCCGCTCCGAGACGGAGGTTGAGCCAGCCACGAGCGATCGCGAACGGCTGGCGTCGGTGGAGCAATCGGCGCCTGGATGGGCAGCTGGCCGGGTGCAGTGATAGGCGCAGTCATCCCCTTCGTCGTGCTCTTTTCGTTCGCCTACGGCGGCGCCCCAATGAGACAGCGAAATGACCTGCGGGCCGAGCTTCGCGGCGCGCTCGCGGCCCATAGCGAACTGCCGCACCGAATCGCAGCCGTTGCGGTGTCGGTCAATGTGGTTCCGCCGGTGTTGCTCCCGGGAGGCGCATGGTCGATCCGGCTGCAGGTCCGAAACGATGGCGAGGTGGCCCAGGAGTTCGGCGCACAGGTAACGGACTTCGCCGGGTTCCCACGATTGCCGGAGGTTCCCTGGTGGGTTCGGTGGCGGCACAGCACTGACCGCCACGAGAGCATCCCACCCGGCAGCACGGAGATGCTCTGGGTCGGGAGGATCACTACCGTCGACCTCAACAAAGCCAAGGACGTCGAGGTGGACCGCTGGAGGCCGACGCTGGTGCTCCAGGTGCTCGACCGAGGCAAGGTCGTCGATAACCTCGTCGGCCTCTCGGACGTGCGCTCAGTAGGCGACTTGTGGTCGGTCGAGGTTTGGCTCGACCTACAAATCTACTCAGGCATCGACGAGATCCCGGCAGCGCGGGCCCGAGTGCTGATGCACCTCGAGGAGCGGCAGGCCGGCCTCTATCCCGCGGTGTCGGTCGAGACGCTGTGAAGTCGAACCGATTTCGATCCGGTGCCCCGGATCAGCATGGCGGAGTTCGGTGGTCACAGCGTGGTCACAAACGTGTGACCACAGGATCGCACCCGACGTCACGGCGGCTCGGGGGCGGGTGCCGGAAAGCGTCTATGAGCTGGACGAATGGCGACGGCGCACCACGTGTTGTCACGGCCGTCCGGCGGGTTCGATTCCCGTCCACCTCCGCCGCAATTCACGGCGCCTCTTCGGCGCGGTCGGTCAATCCTCACAGCGACTGCCCCTGCCGTCGCACATGCGACGGCACTGACCCCTTCGGCCAGCGTCTCGCCATTCCTTGTCACGGTGCATCTCCCGCGCCCGGCGTGCTGACCGCTGCTACGGTGCTGCGCCGTGAAGAAGCTCATCGTCCTCCTCCTCGTGCTGGGCGTCGCGTTCGTCGCCGCCAAGAAGATCCGCTCGACCTGACGGCGCTTGTGGGTGTCACACCCACCCGTTAGTCTCCAGCTCTCCTTCCCCCGGTAGCTCGTGGCGCTGCGCGCGCCCGCTCCTCGGGGGTTCCTGTGCTCATCGCCTGCTGGTCCGTGAAGGGCGGTAGCGGCACCACTGTCGTTGCCTCGGCCCTTGCCCTGCTGCACGCTCGCGCCGCGCCGGACGGTGCCCTCCTGGCCGATCTCGTGGGCGACGTGCCCGCCGCCCTCGGCGTGCCCGAGCCGGCGGGTCCGGGCCTGGCGGCGTGGCTGGGTGCGGCCGACGACGTCGGCGCCGACGCCCTCGAGCGCCTCGCCGTGCCGGTCGCGCCCGGCCTCCACCTGCTCGCCGCCGGCAGCCCGACGCCGCCCAGCCGTCCCGGTCGTGGCACGGCGCTGGCGGCCGCTCTCGCCCACGACACCCGGCCCGTCGTCATCGATGCCGGCTCGTCGCCCACGGGCGCCGCCCTCGACATCGCCGCCGGCGCCGCTGTGTCCCTCCTCGTGGTCCGGCCCTGCTTCCTCGCCCTGCGCCGTGCCGTCGCCGCGTCTGTGCGCCCGTCGGGCGTCGTCCTCGTGCGCGAACCCGGACGCTCCCTGCGCCGGCGGGACGTCGAAGACGCCCTCCAGGTGCCGGTGTGCGCCGAGGTCGACCTCGAGCCGGCTGTCGCCCGAGCAGTGGATGCCGGCCTGCTCACCGCCCGCCTCCCCCGGTCATTGGCGCACGCCCTGCGCCACGCCGCATGAGCGCGCTCGACGACGCCGTCCACGCCAGCGTCGTGCACGATCCCGGGCCGGACATCGTGGCGTCGTGTCGCCGGCACGCCCTGGCCCTGGCGCCACTGCTCGCACCCGTCGAGCTCGACGCGCTCGGTGGCGCGCGTCGTCGCCCGCGTCGACGGCCTCGGCCCGCTGGAGCCATTGCTGGCCGACCCGGACATCACCGAGCTCATGATCAACGCCGGCACCGACGTGTGGGTCGAGCGAGGCGGCCGCCTCGAGCACACGGACGTCGCCCTCGCCCCCGGTCAGGCCGACCAGCTCGTCGAGCGCATCATCGCCCCACTCGGCTTGCGCGTCGACCGCACGTCGCCGATCGTCGACGCCCGCCTCCCCGACGGCTCCCGCGTCCACGCCGTCGTGGCTCCGCTCGCCATCGACGGCACGTGCCTCTGCATCCGCCGGTTCGCCGCCCGAGCGTGGCCCCTGGATGCGTTCGCCAACGAGGAGGTGGCGGCGCTCCTGAGATGGGCGGTGGAAGCTCGGTGCAACATGGTGGTCAGCGGGGCGACCTCGTCGGGCAAGACGTCGCTGCTGAACGCGTTGGCCGGCCTCGTGCCCCGGCGGGAGCGCATCATCACCATCGAGGACGCGGCCGAGCTGCGCCTGCCGGGCGAGCACATCGTGCGGCTCGAATCGCGCCCGGCCACCGCCGAAGGCGTGGGTGCGGTCACCACCCGCCAGCTGCTGCGGGCGGCGCTGCGCATGCGGCCCGATCGCCTCGTCGTCGGGGAGGTGCGGGGCGCCGAGGCGCTCGACATGGTGCAGGCGCTGAACACCGGTCACGACGGCTCGCTCGCCACCTGCCACGCCAACAGCGCCATCGACGCGCTCCGTCGCATCGAGTCGATGGTGCTCGAGGGCGCGCCCGCCCTCCCCCTCGTCGCGGTGCGGGAGCACGTCCACAGCTCGGTCGACGTGGTCGTGCACACGGCCCGTGCTCCGGGCGGGCACCGGCACGTCGCCGAGGTCGTCGAGGTCCATCCCGATCCCGACCGCGGGGTGCGGGTGCTGGCCGAGGCGGGCCGGCTCGTGGCCGAACCCCATCGCTGGCGAGGCCCGGCACCATGGCCCCGCTGACCGCCGCCGCCGTGCTCGTCGCGGCGTCGTTCCTGGCGAGGGCGATCGGTGCCTCCAGCCGGACGGCCGCCCAGCGGCGGGTCGGACCTCTCCTGCGGCACGAGCCTGGCCCCGGCGCGCAGCAGCGCGCACGAGCGGCGGGCGCACGGTGGTGGGCGGCCCATCGGTCCGCCCGCGTCGCCGTCGACGGCCTGCCTGCCCTCCTCGAGGACGTCGCTCGCGGTGTCCGCGCCGGCTCGTCGCTCGGTCAGGCCTGCACCGAGAGCGCGGCCACCGTCGGCGGCCCGGCCGCCGCCCGGTTGGCCTCCGCCGTCAGCGCGGCCGAGCGGGGCCAGCCGCTGGCCCAGGCCTTCACGACGTGGGCGGCCACGAGCACGGTGGCCGAGGAACGGCTCGCCGCCGGCGCGCTGGCCCTCGCCGCTCGCGCCGGCGGTCCCCAGGCCCGGGCCATCGATGGCGTCGCCACCACCTTGCGCGAACGCCGGGCGGTCGCCGCGGAAGTCCACGCCCAATCGGCGCAGGCCCGGTTGTCGGCCGTCGTCATCGGCGTCCTGCCGGTCCTGTTCCTCCTCTGGGCGGTGGCCACCGACCGCCGCACCGCCGCCTTCCTCGTGGCCACGCCGGCGGGCGGGATCTGCCTCGGCGCCGGCCTCGGTCTCGAGCTCGCCGGCGCCGCGTGGATGCGGCGGCTCCTGCGGGGGGCTACGCCATGACCGCGCTGGCGGCGGCGTGGGCCGCGCTCGTGCTCATCGTGGCCTGGTACCGGCGGCCGCTGCCCGGACGCCTGGCGGCGCTGACCCAGGCCCCGGCGCCCGCTCGCTCCGACGAGCACCTCGATCATCGGCGTCGCCGCTGGCGCGCTCGGGCCGGCATCGCCGGGCTCATCGTGGCCGCCGTCGTGCTCGGCGCCCTCTGGCCACCCCTCGCCGTCGTCCCGCCCGCGGTCACAGTCGGGCGGCGGCGGTGGACGGCCGCCCGCCGCCGCCGGCGCGCCCAGGACGCGGTCAGCGCGGCGCTCCCCGACATCGTCGATCTCCTCACCGTCGCCATCGGTGCCGGCCTCACCCCGACGCTGGCCGTCCGCCACCTCACGACGCTGGCCCCACCGCCGTTCGCATCGGCCTTCGCCGAGGTCGACCGGCGTGTGGCGCGAGGTCAGCGCGTCGCCGACGCGCTGGGAGCGCTCACCGAGGCCCTGGGCGAACCCACCCGGCCAATCGTCGCCGCCATCACGAGCGCAGAGCGCTACGGGGCCCCGTTGTCACCAGCGCTCGAGCTCCTCGGCCACGAGGCTCGCCGGGAGCGCCGGCGCCAGGCCGAAGAGCGCGCCCGCACGCTGCCCGTGAAGCTGTGCTTCCCCCTCGTGGGCTGCATCCTTCCCGCCTTCGTGCTGCTCACCATCGCGCCCCTGATCGCCGGCGCCCTTCACTCCCTGACCGTCTAGGAGCCCGCGCTCCCCCTTCCCACCCACCCTCGGGAGGTGCGCCATGCGCTCCTGCTCCATCCGTCCCCTCACCGCGCTCGCCCGCCGTGGCGACCGCGGCCAAGCCACCGCGGAGTACGCCCTGGTCCTCCTCGGCGCCGCCCTGGTGGCCCTGCTCCTCATCGCCTGGGCCACCGCCGGCGGCGGCGCCGGCAAGATCGGCCAGCTGCTCGACGCCGTGCTCGACACCATCATCGGCAAGGTGACATGACGCGCCGGCCGCGGGCGCGGCGCCGGGGTGACGAGGGCCAGGCCGCCGTCGAGCTGGCCCTCGCCCTGCCGCTGGTGTTCGTGGTGCTCCTCGGCGTCGTGCAGGTGCTGGTCGTCGGCCGGGACCAGATCGCCGTCATCCACGCCGCCCGGGAGGGCGCGCGGGCGGCCGCCGTCGCCGCCGACCCCGTCGGCGAGGGCACCGCCGCCGCCACTGCGGCCACCGGGCTCGACGCCGGGCGTCTGTCGGTGGCGGTGGCCGACGGCGGCCAGAGCGTGACCGTCACGGTCCGCTACGAGGTGCCCACCGACGTGCCGCTCGTGGGCGCGTTGGTCGGCGACGTCACCGTGACCGGCACGGCCACGATGCGCACCGAGCCATGAGCACCGCGCCGTCAGCGCCCGCCGAGGATGGCGCGCAGCAACGCCACCGCGCCGGCCTTGTCGAGCGGTTCGTTGCCGTTGCCGCACTTGGGCGACTGCACGCAGCTCGGGCACCCCCGCGCGCACGGGCAGCGCTCGATCACGGCTCGGGTCGCTTCGAGGTGGCGCCGGCCAGCGGCGAAGCCCAGCTCGGCGATCCCCACACCACCCGGGAAGCCGTCATAGATCACGATCGTGGGCCGGCCGGTGTCGGCCTGGAACGGCGTGGAGACACCGCCCACGTCCCATCGGTCGCAGATCGTGAAGAGAGGCAGGATCCCGATGCCGGCGTGCTCGGCGGCATGCAGCGCTCCCGGTACCTGCTCCGGGGCCAGACGAGCGCGCCCCAGCACCTCCTCGTCGACCGTGTACCAGAACGCGCGCGTCACCAACCGCGCCGGTGGCAGCGTCAGCTCCTCGCGCCCGATGAGCTGGCGGGTGCGGCTGTCGTGGCGCTCATAGCCGACCACCTCCGTGGCGATCTCCACCGGGCCGAGGAACAGCTCGGCGCGACCGACCTCGCTCAGGCCGTCGGCGCCCAGGATGGACACCTGCATCTGGCTGCGGACCTGTGTGTACTCGTCCACCGCCACCGGTTCCACCAGGGCGACACGATCATCGAGATCGAGATCCACCACCCGGTACTGCTGGCCGAGGTGGAGGTAGATCGCGCCCGGATGCACCTGTTCGAAGGCCCGGCTGGCGTCGACGGTGCCCACCAGGCGGCCGTCGGGCTCGGCGATGCGGAACTCGTTCGGTGACCCCGACCGCAGCCCGATGCCCGGTGCCGGCGTTCCCCGCCCCTGCCAGTACGCGGCCCCGTTGCGCAACCGGAGGCGATCACCCAGCACCAGCTGGCGGACGCCGTCGGCCAGATCGTCGCCCCACCACGGCTCGTCGGCCGGCGTCAACGGTCGCTCGTACGCGGCGCACGCCAGCTGCGGGAGCAGGACGCTCGGGTTGGATCGGTTGACGACGGCCGGCTCGGGCGGACGAGTGAACACCTGGCGGGGATGGGTCATCAGCCACTGGTCGAGCTGGTCGGCGCCGGCCACCAGGACGGCCACGGACGGCCGCTCGTCGCGCCCGGCTCGGCCCGCCTGCTGCCACATCGATGCGATCGTGCCGGGGAAGCCGTTCAGGATGCAGGCGTCGAGGCCGCCGACGTCGATGCCGAGCTCCAGCGCGTTGGTGGCCACCACGCCCCGCAGGCGGCCGCTGAACAGCTCGGCCTCGATCTCCCGGCGCTCGCTGGCCAGGTAGCCGGCGCGGTAGGAGCGGATGGCGTCGGCGTGCTCGGCCCCGACCCGCCGGCGCACATCGGCGGCCACCACCTCCGTGGCCCGGCGGCTCCGGCAGAACGCCACCGTGCGCCAGCCGCCGTCGACGAACGCCGCCACCAACCGCGCCACCTCGACATTGGTCGAGGCGCGGGCGCCGGTGTCGGCATCCAGCAGCGGCGGGTTCCACAGGGCGAACAGCCGCTCGCCCCGCGGCGAGGCGTCCTCCACCACGGGCACCACCGGCACGCCACAGAGCTCGGACGCCAGCCGGGCCGGGTCGCCGATCGTGGCGGACGAGAACACGAACGTCGGCGTCGACCCGTAGCTGGCGCACACCCGACGCAGCCGGCGCAAGAGGTGGGCGGTGTGCGAGCCGAAGATGCCCCGCAGGGTGTGCAGCTCGTCCACGACGACGTAGCGCAGCCGCCCCAGGAAGTTGGCCCAACGGCCATGGAAGGGCAGAAGCGCGCCGTGGAGCATCTCGGGGTTGGTGAGCACCACGTTGGCGTTGCGCCGCACCCAGCTGCGGGCCTCGGGGCTCGTGTCGCCGTCGTAGGTGGCGGGCACCAGCGCGTCGATGCCGAGCCCGGCGAACGAGCGGAGCTGATCCTGGGCGAGGGCCTTGGTCGGGAACACCAACAGCGCCGACCCCGGCGGTGACGCCAGCACGGCCTCGGCGATGGGTAGCTGGTAGCAGAGCGACTTGCCCGACGCCGTCCCCGTGGCCACCACCACCGAGCGACCGGCCCGCGCGTGGTCGACGGCCTCGGCCTGGTGGGCCCACAACGGGCGGGCCCCGCACGCCGCCTCGATCTCGGCCGGTAGCGGCACCGCGAGGTCGCCGAATCGCGCCGATCGGGGAGCGATGCGCTCGAGGTGGACGAGGCGATCGTGGCCAGCGAGCTCGGCGAGGAGGGTCAGGACGTCAGCGCGCATCGGTGTTCGGATAGGTTCGCGCGTCCATGGATCTCGTCGTCCGGCAGGAGGACCACGCGGGCATGCCGGTCCTGTCCCTGGCCGGAGAGCTCGACATCACGACCGTGCCCCAGGCACGCGACGCCCTCGTGCGGGCCAGCGCCCAGCATCCCGGCCAGACCGTCGTGGTGGATCTCGATGGTGTCTCCTTCCTTGACTCCATGGGCCTGGGTGTGCTCGTCGGCGGGTTGCGCCGGGCCCGCGCCGGCGGGGGTGACCTCGTGCTCGTCTGCTCCACGCCGCGCCTGCTGGACGTGTTTGCCCTGATCCACCTCGATCGCGTCTTCGAGATCTTCCCGAACGTCGCTGCTGTCACCGGAGCGTGCCGTAGTGGACGATGACGACGCGCCGCCCGAAGACGGACCTGAAGACCTGGCCAAACCCGACGAGCTCCTCGCCCTCCACGGCGTCACCACCGAGCTGTTCGAACTGCTCCGGCGCTGGTTCGCCGTGCCCGATGAGGTCTACCTGGATCTGACCGAGATCGACTCCGCGGTGCGCGAGATGGGCGATCCGGTGATGATCGCGGCGCTGGCCATGCGCAAGCTGCAGGCACTCCATCTCATCGCCACGCCTGGCGTCCGCACCACGACGGATGTGGTGGTCGTCATCGTGCAGGACCTCGACCGGGCACTCCTGCAAGCACCAACCATGCGCCTGCGCCTCGCCGCCGAGACCGCCGACTGGGACGCCGCCCTCCTGGAACTGGAGACCGGAGAGTCGGAGGCGGCGCCGGCCAGCGCCGACGCCGAGGACCCGGAGGCCCAGCGCTTCCGGATGCTCCACTCGCGGCTGCACGCCGCCGTCGAGGCCGTCGTGCGGGCCTCGGACGGTGAGATCCGCGTCTTCGTCTGACCGCCGCCCTAGTCGACCGGCTCGACCGTCTGGTCAGAGGTCCGATGCTCGACCGGGTCGTCGGCCGTCGCGGTGCCCTCGGCGGCGCGCTCGTCGGACTCCTCGAGGATCTCGCGGGCCTGGTCCTCGGGATTCTCGCTCCCGACGGCTTTCTCTTCCGCCGTCAACTCGGCGCGTTGCTCGATCCGCTCGTCGCTCATCGCCATTGCGTACCACTGATCCGGGTTGCGTACCCTTCTCGGCCATGGCCGTCCACGACATCTCCGTGAACACGCTCTCGGGTCAGCCCTCTTCTATCGGCGACCACGCCGGCAAGACACTGCTGATCGTCAACGTCGCGTCGAAGTGCGGCCTCACGCCGCAGTACACCGCCCTCCAGCAGATCTACGACCGGTACGCGGACCGCGGCTTCGAGGTACTCGGCTTCCCGTGCAACCAGTTCGGCGGCCAGGAGCCGGGCAGCGCCGGCGAGATCGAGGAGTTCTGTTCGCTGAACTACGGCGTCACGTTCCCGATGTTCGAGAAGATCGACGTGAACGGCCCTGGCCGCCATCCGCTTTACGACGAGCTGACCCGCACCGCCGATGTCGAGGGCCACGACGGCGACATCCGTTGGAACTTCGAGAAGTTCCTCGTCTCTCCCGACGGCGAGATCGTCGCCCGCTACTCGCCGGTGGTCGTGCCCGACGACCCCACGATCATCGCCGACATCGAAGCCCTTCTGTAGCGGCGCCTCTTCGGCGCCGACTCGCTGAGCTCGTCCCACAACAGCTGCCGCTGCCGCCGCACTGCGGCGGGCACGAAGCAGGGCGATCAGCGGCCGGTCATCTCGTAGAAGCGGTCCATCGGGATCGTCACGAACAGCCCGCTGGCATCGGCCACGAGGTCGCCGTCGTGGCGAGCGTCGGCGCCGATGAACAGCTTGCGTCCCTCCCGCCCGGTCACCCAGGCCCGGAACGTCAGCTCCTGCCCCATCGGCGTAGGCGCCCGGTAGTTGATCGTGAGCTGCCCCGTGAAGGCCGGCTCCTGCACGATGCTGAGCAGGTACCCCATCACGTCGTCGAAGATGGCGGCCACGATCCCACCGTGCGAGCGGTTGGGCGCGCCCTCGAACGCCGGACCCAGCGTCACGGTGGCCACGGCCTGCTCACCCTCCCGGTGCACCTCGATGCCCACCCCCATCGGGTTGGCCCGGCCCGACACGATGCAGTCAGGGAAGTGCTCCAGGACGGCGCCGTCTTCGGGTGGGGCCTCGAAGTGGCTGGCGCCGTCGCGTCCGGACTCGCTCCGGAACCGGGGCGGATCGGCTTCCATCAACTCGACGAACGGCGTGATGGCGGCGCTCAGGGCGCGGAGCTGATCGTCGTCGACGTGATGACCGACGATGGCATGGCCGAGGCGTCGGAGCAGCGTGGCCGCTTCGATCCGCGCCGCGCTGACCCCGAACTCGTCCACCGTCTCGTTCGCCATCGGGCCGACGCTACCGACGGTGGTTCAATTCCTCTTCGAGGGCATCCAGCTCGGCCCGCAGCCGGCGGTACGCGTCGAGCCGGGCCGGGTCGACGTGGTCCCGCACGACACAACCTGGTTCGGACTCGTGCCGGCAGTTCGGGAAGCGGCACTGCAACGCCGGCTCCGAGATGTCGGCGAAGGCCCGGTCGAGCCCCTCGCCGTCGGACCACAGCCCCAGCGAGCGCAGGCCCGGTGTGTCCATCAGCAGCCCGCCGCCGGGCAAGGGGACCAGCTCGGCCGACGTGGTGGTGTGCCGGCCCTTCTGATCGGCCCGCACGTGACCGACCCGCTGGACGTCCCGGCCGACCAAGGCGTTGACCAACGTGGACTTCCCCACACCGGACGCACCGAGGAAGGCGACCGTGCAGCCCGGCCCGGCGAGCGCAGCGACGTCGTCGACGCCCTGCCCGGTCGCCGCGCTCACAGCGAGCACGGTCACGTCGGGCGCCACCGAGCGGGCCACCGTCATCGCCCGGTCGACGTCCTTGCCGATGTCGGCCTTGGTCAGCACCACCACCGGCTCGGCCCCGCTGTCGAAGGCGAGGACCAGCTCGCGTTCCAACCGCCGGGGCGACGGCCGGGCGGTGAGGGAGTGGAGCAGGGCGGCGACATCGACGTTGGCCCCGGCCACGTGGCCCGTCGTCGCCCCCCGGGCCCCGCGACGCACGAACGCACTGCGCCGCTCGAGCACGGCGGCCACCCGATCGCCATCAGACGAGGCCACGACCCAGTCGCCGGCGGCCACGTCGGCGCCGGCCGTCCGCAGCCGCAGCTCCCCGGCGCCGGTCCACACCGTCGACCAGCCCCGATCGAGGCGCGCCACCCGGCCGACCGGTTCGGGGGAACCGAGGGCGCGCCACTGCGCCGCCCACTCGTCGTCCCACCCCCAGCCGGCCAGCCCTTCGTCCACCGTTCCCACGGTACTGTGTCTGACCTGGTCAGAGGCGGTCGCTCGGTGCTGCGCCTTGACAATGATGATGGCGGCGCTCTTTCCTAGCGCCCGATGGCCCGACCGCTCGTCATCGTCGAATCGCCGGCGAAAGCCAAGACCATCGCCCGCTTCCTGGGCGACGACTTCGACGTGCGCGCCTCGGTGGGCCACGTCGCTGACCTGCCCTCGAAGGGCCTGGCGGTCGACGTCGACAACGGCTTCAAGCCCACGTACGAGCTCACGACGCGCGGCCGGGACGTGGTGAAGGACCTCCGGGCCGCCCTCAAGGACGCCAGCGAGCTGTACCTCGCCACCGACGAGGATCGCGAGGGGGAGGCCATCTCGTGGCACCTCCTCGAGCACCTCAAGCCCCGGGTGCCGGTGAAGCGGATGGTGTTCCACGAGATCACCCGGTCCGCCATCGAGGAAGCAGTCGCCAACCCGAGGGGCATCGACTACGGGCTCGTCGACGCCGCCGAGACGAGGCGGGTCCTCGACCGGCTCTACGGGTACGAGGTATCGCCGGTGCTGTGGCGGCGCATCAACCGCGGGCTGTCGGCGGGCCGGGTCCAGAGCCCGATGATCCGCCTCATCGTCCAGCGAGAGCGCGAGCGCATGGCGTTCGTGTCGGCCGGCTACTGGGACATCGACGCCACGTTCGCCACGTCGCCCTCGTTCACGGCCACCCTCGTGGCGCTCGATGGCCGGCGGGTAGCCACCGGGCGGGACTTCGGGCCCGATGGCCGGACCACCGGCGACGTCGTGGTGCTCGACGAACCCGGCGCCCGATCGCTGGCCGGCGGGTTGCAGCAATCGACCTTCACGGTGCGCAGCGTCGAGGAGAAGGACTACAAGAGCGGGCCGAAGGCGCCGTTCATGACGTCCACGCTCCAGCAGGAGGGCGGCCGCAAGCTGCGGCTCTCGTCGCAGCAGGTGATGCGCGTAGCCCAAGACCTCTACGAGCGGGGCTTCATCACCTACATGCGGACCGACTCGACCGCGCTGTCGGACACCGCCATCACGGCGGCCCGCTCCCAGGTGACATCGCTGTTCGGCAACGAGTACCTCTCGCCGAGTGCCCGCCGGTGGGAGGGGAAGGTCAAGAACGCGCAGGAAGCGCACGAGGCCATCCGGCCCGCCGGCGACACGTTCCGCACCCCGGGCGAGGTGCGTGGTGAGCTCAACAACTTGGAGCACCGGCTCTACGAGCTGATCTGGATGCGCACGCTCGCCTCCCAGATGGCCGATGCCCGAGGCAAGACGGTGAGCGTGCGGGTCGGGGCTCGTGCCGCCGACGGCCGGGACGCCGAGTTCGGTGCCGCCGGCACCACGATCACGTTCCCGGGCTACCGGCGCGGCGTACGTGGAAGGCACCGACGAGGGCGACGCGCCCACCGGCGACGACGAGCGCATCCTCCCCGACCTCACCGTCGGCGACGTGGTGCCCCTCGACGAGCTGGAGCCGAACGGTCACGCCACCTCGCCGCCGGCGCGCTACACCGAGGCCTCGCTCGTGAAGCGCCTCGAGGAGCTCGGCATCGGCCGGCCGTCCACGTGGGCCTACATCATCCAGACCATCCTCGATCGGGGTTATGTCTGGAAGAAGGGTCAGGCGCTGGTGCCGACGTGGACGGCGTTCGCCGTCGTGAACCTGATGGAGCGTCACTTCGACAACCTCGTCGACTACGCCTTCACCGCCCGCCTGGAGGACGACCTCGATGCCATCGCCCGCAACGAGGTGCGCAAGGAGGCGTGGCTGCAGAGCTTCTACTTCGGCGACGACGCCTTGCCGGGGCTCAAGCGTCTGGTCGAGGAGAACCTCGACGAGATCGACGCCGCCGAGATCAACACGTTCCCGCTCGGACTCGACAGTGATGGCAACGAGATCGTGGTGAAGCCCGGTCGCTACGGCCCGTACGTGAAGCGGGGCGAGGACACCGCCAGCGTCCCCGACGACCTCGCCCCCGACGAGCTCACCATCGACCGCGCCGTCGAGCTGCTGGCGGCGCCCAAGGGCGACGTGCCCATCGGCGTGCTCGACGATCTGCCGGTGTACGTGAAGAACGGCCGCTACGGCCCGTACGTCCAGTGGGGCGACGCCGACGCACCGCCGCCGGGTGAGACGAAGCCGAAGATGGCGTCGTTGCTGTCGTCACAGTCACCGGAGCTGCTGTCGCTCGACGACGCCGTCCGCCTGCTGTCCCTGCCGCGCGTCGTCGGCGTCGACCCGGCCGACAGCCAGGAAGTGGTCGCCGCCAACGGCCGCTACGGGCCCTATGTGCAGAAGGGCAAGGAGTCCCGCTCGCTCGCCAGTGAGAGCCAGCTCTTCACCGTCACGATCGACGAGGCGCTCACGCTGCTGGCGCAACCGCGCCAGTTCCGGGGCCGCGGCCAGCCGAAGCCGCCGCTGCGGGAGTTCGGCCCCGACCCGGTGAGCGGCCGCCCCGTCGTGGCCAAGGACGGGCGCTTCGGCGTGTACGTCACCGATGGCGAGACCAACGCGTCGATCGGCCGGGGTGACCGGCTCGAGCTGATGGCGCCCGAGCGGGCGTACGAGCTGCTCGCCATCCGCCGGGAGCAGGTGGGTGACAAGCCGGCCAAGCGCGGTGCCAAGAAGGCGGCGGCCAAGGCCGGTGGCGCGAAGCGCGCCGCGGGCAAGAAGGCGCCGGCGAAGAAGACGGCGGCCAAGAAGTCCGCTCCCCGCAAGCGTTCGTGACCGGGCGCTACATCGCTCTCGAGGGTGGCGACGCCTGCGGGAAGTCGACGCAGACGGCGCGGCTGGCCGCCGCGCTCGACGCGCTGGTCACGCGCGAGCCTGGTGGCACCCGCGTCGGCGGCATCATCCGCGGCATCGTCCTCGATCCGGCCCATGGCGAACTGACCGACCGGGCCGAGGCGCTGCTCTACGCCGCCGACCGAGCCCAGCACGCCGCCGAGGTGGTCCGGCCGGCACTCGCCAGCGGACGCCACGTGGTCAGCGACCGTTCGGCGTGGTCGTCGGTCGCGTACCAGGGCTACGGCCGCGGCATGGGGGCCGACGAGGTGCGCCGCCTCTCGGACTGGGCCCTCGAAGGTTGCTGGCCCGATCTCGTCGTCTTGCTCGACATCGACCCCGCCGTGGCGGCGCGCCGCCGCCTGCGCGACCCGGACCGGCTCGAGCAGGTCGACCGTGCGTTCAGCGAGCGCGTGCGGAGCGGCTACCTCGAACTGGCAGCCGGCGGCCCAGAATGGGTCGTGGTCGACGCCAGCTTGGACGAGGACACCGTGGCCGGCCGCGTGCGGGCGGCGGTCGCCGAACGGCTCGGGCCGTGATCGCCGTGGACCTGTTCGACGCGGTCATCGGCCAGGATCAGGCCGTCGCCAAGTTGCGCGACGCCGTTCCCGCCCCGGTCCACGCTTACCTGCTGGCCGGGCCGGCGGGGAGCGGCAAGCGGGAGGCCGCTCGGGCCTTTGCCGCCGCGCTGCTGTGTCCACACGGCGGCGACGGCACGTGCCGCGACTGCCGCCTCGCGCTCGCCGGTGAGCACCCCGACGTTCGCGAGTTCGAACGGACGGCGGCCGCCATCACCATCGATCAGGCACGCGACATCACGACGCTGGCGTCGCGCACGCCGGTCGAGGGCGCCCGCAAGGTCCTGATCCTCCACGAGTTCCACCTGCTGCGCGACGATGCCGCCGCCGCGCTCCTGAAGACCATCGAGGAGCCGCCGGCGTCGACCGTGTTCGTGATCCTGGCCGACGACCTGCCGCCCGAGCTGATCACGATCGCCTCGCGCTGCGTGCGCATCGACTTCCGGCCCGTTCCTCACGATCTGGTGGTGGCGGCGCTCGTCGCCGACGGGACCGATCCCGACGCTGCCACGCTCGTGGCCGACGCCGCCGCCGGCGACCTCGACCGCGCGCGGCTCCTCGCCACCGACCCCAGCCTGGCGGCGCGGCGGGAAGCGTTCCACCGGCTGCCGACGCGCCTCGACGGCCACGGCGCCACGGTGATGGCCGCCACCGACGAGGTGCTGGGCCTCATCGATGGCGCCGCCGAGCCGCTCAAGCAGCGCCAGGCCGCTGAGGTCGCCGAGCTCGACCGCCGCGCCGCCCAGTTCGGTGAGCGACGGGGCGACCGCAAGGAGGTCGAGGACCGTCACAAGCGGGAGCTGCGACGCCATCGCACCGACGAGCTGAAGTCGGGCCTCGTGTCCCTGGCGGCGGCGTACCGGGACCGCCTCGCCGATGACACCCTCCCCGACCCGGCCGGCGGCATCGCCGCCGTGCGCCTGGTCCACCAGGCCATCGAGGCCCTCGACCTCAACGCCAACGAGCGGCTGCTGCTCGAGTCCCTCCTCCTGCGCCTGCCACCGATCTAGCGAGGCGGGCGCGGCGGGGGCTCCGCTAGCATCGCCGGGCTGTTTCGCCCAGATAGCTCAGTCGGCAGAGCAACGCACTCGTAATGCGTAGGTCGAGAGTTCGATTCTCTCTCTGGGCTCCGCGAAGTGCCAGCTCAGAGGCCATAAAGGCCGAGCCAACGAAGCCGGCCGGGACGGCCATCCAAGATCGATCCAAGATTTTCTTGTAGCCTGCCGCGGCCGTGAGGGGCTCGATGCGGGAACGGCGGCCGGGGGTCTGGGAACTGGTCGTGCAACTGCCGCGCGACGCGACGACGGCTCGCGCGCCGCAGCTCAGCCGCACCGTTCGAGGCACCAAGCGGGAGGCCCAGCGAGCACTGGCCGCGCTCGTGGCCGAGGTGTCGGCCGGGAAGGTTTCGGCCTCCAACGCGACGCTGAGCGAGCTGCTGGCGCGCTGGCTCGAGGTGGTCGACGACCAGCTGTCACCCACAACGGTTCGCGAGTACCGGCGCCTGGTCCGGACGATGCTCGACCCCGACCTCGGCAAGCTGTCATTGCGCAAGGTCACGACCCAGCGGCTCGACGCCTATTACGCCAGCTTGGTGCGCGAGCGGGAGCTCTCGCCGGCGTCGATCCGTCACCTCCACGCGGTGCTCCGGGGCGCGCTCGGCCAGGGAGTGAAGTGGGGATGGATCCCGGCCAACCCGGCTGCTGCCGCGTCGCCGCCGAAACTTCGTCACCGCGAGATCACGCCGCCGGCCATCTCCGACACCCGAGCACTGCTCGCTGGCCGCCGATGAGCACGACCCGGAGTTCGGCGCACTGCTGCGCGTCGTCGCGGCAACAGGGGCGCGCCGCGGCGAGGCTTGCGGGCTTCGATGGTCAGGCATCGACTTCGACGCCGGCACCGTCCTCATCCGCCGCTCGATCGCG
Source organism: uncultured Acidimicrobiales bacterium (assembly GCA_963728985.1). Taxonomy (GTDB): domain Bacteria; phylum Actinomycetota; class Acidimicrobiia; order Acidimicrobiales; family Ilumatobacteraceae; genus DASXAI01. Next base: position 954,687 of record CAVSME010000001.1, read on the forward strand.
TCGGTCGCCGGCGGGACCATCGAGAAGGACACCAAGACGCACGCCGCCCGACGCATCGCTGTCGACGCCGAGACGCTCGCGGTGCTGATGCGTCAGAGAGAACGGATACAAGCGCGGGCGGCGGCGTGTCGGCTCCCGTTCAATGCCGACGGTTTCGTGTTCACGCAAACGGCCGATGGCTCGCAGCCACTGCACCCCGACACGATCACGAACGGCTTCCGTCGGCTGTGCGATCGCGTCGGCATCGAAGGTGTGCGGCTGCACGACTTGCGCCATCTGCACGCCACCCAACTCCTGGCCGCGGGCGTCCCGGTGCGTACCGTAAGCGGCCGCCTCGGCCACGCCAACGCGTCGACCACGTTGAACGTATATGCCCATTTCCTCGAGGCGAGCGACCGAGAGGCGGCCAACGTCATCGGAGGCCTGTTGGAGCCCCTCAGCTCGCCATCCGGCGCCACTGAATCGTGACCCCGCCGGTGGGAAACGGGCCGATCCCGCGGGGATCACCGAGAACGATGTGGGCGTGGCAAGTCGATGACGTAGATCGTCGTGGGCGCTCTACGCTGAAGGCATGGCCATGACAGTTGCTGAGCTTGCCGAACGACTGAAGGTCGAGGCGGCTCGGCGCGGGATCACGCCTGAGGAACTCCTGGAGGAGCTGACGGCTCGGCTCCCGACGCCGGAGCCTTTGCCGGACACGGGCGGAACGGCCAAGCGTCATCTCGCGTTCGCCGGCATCGGAGCGTCCACCTCGGGCCGATCGGCCCGGGACGCTGACGCCATGCTGGCCGAGGGTTTCGGCCGCTCCTGAGCGTGCTCATCGTCGACACCGGCGTTCTCGTCGCCACCGCCGATCGCAGCGACGCGGACCACGGCGCGTGCCGCTCGCTGCTCGAAGAGGACGATGGACCGCTCGTGACGACCGGTCTGGTCGTCGCCGAGGCGGCGTACCTCATCGATCGTCAGGTCGGGCCGGACGGCGAGGTCGCGTTGTATACGTCGATCATCGACGGCGCGCTCATCGTCGAGTCACTCGTGGCGGGCGACTGGCTATCGTGTTCGCGAACTCGTTGACCGGTACCGGGATCTGGGACTCGGCGGCACCGACGCCAGCCTCATCGCAGTGGCGGAGCGCCTGAAAGCGGACCGTGTCGCAACATTGGATCGCCGGCATTTCAGCGTCGTCCGTCCCGACCACATCGCCAGCTTCGAGCTCCTGCCGCTCGCTACGTGACCCGGCGGATGGAGCACGTGGTCGGCGCGCTTTGCGGCTCCCCAGGACGCCCAAGCGCAACACCCGGCGACCCACCGTCCGGAGGGCCCACCGGGTGCACTTCCCGCTCCTACTGGAACGGGCATCCACCATCATCGGGTGGGCTGGCCCGACGTGCAAGCCTTGCGTAGGTCAACGCGCACCCGGCGACCAGGCCGAGTGCTCACGGTCCGTGGTTGAGCAGGCCGGAGTACTTGTGAATCTGGTCACCACGGTTGTGACCGCTGGTGACCGCCGGTGTTCGCCCGTATTCGTTCGTGACCGTTCGTCCACCACCTTGCGTGACCAGGCAGTTTCGCCCCGTTGCCGGAGGGCTGACGCGGGTGTAACTACGTCGGTGTGACAACGTTCGAACGGCCTGAAGCGATCAGTGGCCCGCGAGCCTTGATGACGGTCACTGAGGCTGCCGCCGAGTTGCGGATTGGCCGATCGAAGGCATACGAGCTGGCTCGTCTGTATCTGGCCACAGGCGGTCGGGACGGGCTTGCCCGTCATCCGCGTGGGCGCCGCATCCCTGCGCGTTCCGCGCTGGGCGCTGCTCGTGCTCATTCACACCGGCCGCGTGGTTTCCCTCACCGAAACCGTCGTCGACGGCGATCCCGAGTGACCGGTTCGCCTCCGACGTTCGTGGTCGGTCCGACCGGCAAGACGCTGCGTCGCCGGCTCGGTCCGACCGCATGGGTCGTGTTGGAGGCCGCAGTCGCGCTCGCGCATGACGTCGACGGCGATTTGGTGGTCGACGCGTCGGCGCGTTCGCTGGCGTCGGAGGTGGGGCTGTCCAAGAACACAGTGGCGCGTGCGCTGAGCACGTTGCGCGAGTCGGGCTTCGTGACGTTCACGCAGACCCGCGCCGGCGACGGTGTCTTCGGCCCTGGCCGCTATGTGATCGCGCTTCCCCCAGACGTCTTCACCGTCGCCGCGCCGACGAAGGGCTTCGCCGCTCGCGTCACGCCCCACCAACCGCGTCACGCGTTCCTCGGTCGAGCAGCTCGCGCTCCTCCCGAACTGAAGGACCCCGCTCGATGACCAGTCCTGTCAGAACAATCACGATCTGCAGCAGACAAGTGCTCCCGTCGGCGGCGGTGATCGCTGATGCTGCGGGTGACGACCCTGTACGCGTCGTCGGCTGCGGCGACGGCCGCGTACTACACGCAGTACCTGGCGCAGGCGCCGGGTGAGGAGCCGGGTGTGTGGTCCGGCCGTCAGGCAGCCGATCTCGGGCTCGCCGGACGGGTCGACGCCGCCGATCTCGAAGCGCTGCTGGAGGGCCGTGACCCCACAACGGGGACACCGTTGGGCAAGCGTGCTGCGCGACCGGACGTTGTCGAGCGGCAAGGTGGTGCGGGCCGTGGCCGGGTTCGACGCCACGTTCTCGGCGCCGAAATCGCTGAGCGTGTGGTGGGCGCTCACCCGTGATCCGGGACTGCTGGACTCGCACGATATCGCGGTGCGGGCGGCGGCGGACCATCTGGAGCAGTTCGGGGCGACGACCCGGATCCGGGTGGACGGCCGCCGTCAGCACCCCGACTCGCTCGGGTTGACCGTGGCCACGTTCCGCCAGACGACGTCGCGGGCAGACGACCCTCAGGTGCATACCCATGCCGTCGTGTCGGCCAAGGTCCAGACCGACGACGGCCGTTGGTTGGCGCTGGATGCCCGCTACTTGAAGCGGCACCAGCGGATGTTGGGCGGCTTGTATCAGTCGGTGCTGCGGGCCGAGCTGACCCACCGTTACGGGGTCGCGTGGGAGCCGACCGTCCACGGGCAGGCCGAGCTCGCCGGGCTTTCCCGGGAGTTGCTCGACGTGTTCTCCAAACGCGCCGGTCAGGTCGACCACGCGTTGGCGGTCAAGGTCGACGAGTTCCGTCGCCGCGAGGGCCGGGACCCGACGACCTGGGAACGCGCCGCGCTGTGCCGGGAGGCGTCGGCCGACACCCGCGCCCACAAGACCGGCAACGGCGTCGGGGATCTGCGGACACGATGGGCCGCCGAAGCAGCCGAGCTCGACTGGACGGCGAGCCGGCTCGGCGGCACTATCGACGCCGCGAGATTGCCTAGGGATGAGGCGCCGCAGATAGTCACCGTCGACGAGGTCATCGATCGGCTCTCGGCTGGTGGTTCGACGTGGACCCGCGCCGACGTGCTCCGAGCGATCTGTGATCTGCAGCCAACGCTCAGCGAGCGTGTCCTGCGCCGGTGTGCGCTGCTCGCCCCGTTTGCCGACCTGGCCGCAGCCCACCACGAACGCGCCGATGGGTCGGGCTACCACCGCGGCGCCGCCAAGGATCAGCTCGACGTGGCCGCGCGGCTGCTCGCCACGGCCGACGCCTACCACGCCATGACTGAGGATCGGCCGCACCGGCCTGCACTCAGCGCGGCCGAAGCCGCGTCGCAGCTCCTGGACGGGGTCGACACGGGTCGCTTCGGGAGGGTCGAGGTCGACGCCGTGCTCCAGGCCGCTGGCCACGTGGGCCGCCCCGTGCGGACCTCGTATCCAGCCGGCCTCACCGATCGGGAGGTTGAGGTGTTGCGCCTGATCGCCCGGGGCTACGCCAACAAACAGGCCGCGGCCGAGCTCGGGATCGCCACCAAGACGGTGGGGCACCACATCGAGCACATCTATGCCAAGGCCGGGGTCGCCACTCGGGCCGGGGCGACGCTCTTCGCCATGGAGCACGGCCTGCTGTCTCCCTGAACCCGCCGGCATGGGGTGAACACCCGATTGCCCGACCGCAGACGAGGGTTCACAGTCGCCACGACGACGAGGACCTCGAGACCCGATGAGCATCCGTCATGGAGATCGATGACGATGGCAACGTTCGTGCTGATCCACCCCGCCTGGTTCGGTGGCTGGTGCTGGAAGAAGATCGTGCCGCTGCTTCGGGCGGCGGGACACATCGTCCACACGCCGACGCTGACCGGCCTTGGAGAACGCGCTCACCTGGCGGCGCCCCAGATTGGACTCGGAACGCACATCGACGATGTCGTCAACGCCTTGACCTATGAGGGCCTCGAACGTGTCATCCTCGTCGGGACCAGTTCGGCGGGCAGCGTGATCACGGCAGTCGCCGACAGAGTGCCCAAGCGGATCGATCAGCTCGTCTATCTGGACGCCTTCGTCCCACGCGACGGCCACAGCATCCTCGAGATGGTCTCGCCCGATCGTCGACCAGCCATGGAGGCGCTGGTTCAGTCAGAAGGAGACGGCTGGCTCCTGCCGCGCTTCGCGGCAATCCCGTGGGAACAATTTGTTCGCGCCGCCTGGGAGGTGACCGACGAGGCAGATCTGCAATGGGCGCTCCCACGGCTGTGCCCGACACCGTTTGGACACTTCACCCAACCGGTGCAGCTCCGCCTCTCAGACGACGACATGCCACCGCGGGTGTACATCCGATGCCGGCGCTGGCCCCACCCGGGTTTCGACAGCTACGCCGCGCAGGCCCAGGTGAGTTCGGGGTGGAGCTTCACCGAACTCGACAACGCCCACCTCCCCTACATCACCGCTCCCCAACAGCTCGTCACGCGTCCTGCTCGAACTCATCGCCTGAGCCCGCCGGGCATGGGGTGAACACCCGATTGCCCGAGCGGGTCGATTGGCTCACAGTCGCCGCGGGGCGCCTGGCGCGACGCACGGCACCCACGGTCAGCTGAGGAGGACCAACCATGAGCACCAACCGAGGAAGCGACATCGACAATGGCCGGTTCGACGTTTGCTCAGCCGACGGAACCGCGATCGCCGTCTGGGCCGACGGCGAAGGACCGGCGCTGGTGCTGGTCCACGGTTCGATCGCCGACCACACCAGCTTCGAACCGTTCGTCGACGTGCTCCGCCACGGACCTCACCACTTTCTCGATGGATCGCCGCGGGTTCGGCGCCAGCGGCGATACCCACGGCTACGCCATCGAGAGGGACTTCCAGGACGTCGCCGCCGTGGTCGACGACGTCGCTGCCCGCACGGGACGCCCGGTCGCCCTGTGGGGCCACTCCTACGGAGCCAACTGCGCCATGGGTGGCGCCGCCCTCACCACCAACGTCCACCGCCTCGTCCTGTATGAACCAAGCCTGGGCATCGCGTACCCGCCCGGTTCCATCGACCGCATCGAGGCCGCGCTGGCCAGGGGCGATCACGACGCAGCCATCGCCACTGTGCTCGTGGACATCCTGGAGATGACCAACGAAGAGATCGACGTCTACCGCGCGAGCCCGCTGTGGCCCGCCCGTCTCGCGGCTGCACCCACCATACCCAGGGAGTGCCGCGTCGAAGAGAGTTGGGTGTACCAGCCCGGTCAGTTCGATTCCGTCGTCGCGACGACGCTCCTGTTGACTGGTTCCAACAGTGTGCCCGTCGTGACAGAGGCCACCGATCTAGCGGCGGCGGCGATCCCCGACGCCGAGATCCGCGTGCTCGAGGGACACGACCATTTCGCGCACAGAACCGACCCGGCGATGGTCGCCGAGATCGTCGGCCGGTTCATCGCTTCGTGACCCCGCGCCCCCCGGCACGCGGCTCCACGTGCCCTCGGTCCGTCTCGCCGGCGTCTCCGCCCTGCCGAAACCGAGCCGGATCTCGGTCAAAGCCCGGCGGGCCCCCCTCGTACCTGTCTGGCGGGCTGACGCACACAACGGCTCTGCTCGCGGTTCTGGCGCGACAAATTGCTCGACCGGTGCTGACCCGCACGCCGAGTCTGGCGCCGTCCTGCACCTAGCACGGATGCTGATCGCTGGCTGGCACTCCATCGGGCCGGTTTCGCTGCGGAGCGATATGGGCGGCTCCCCAGCCGACCTGACCCGCACGGAACGGTGGTTATGCCGGTGGATACCGGGCATCGTTTCAAGACTGCACGACCGACCGACGCAGCGTCAGATGAGGTTGGAACGTTGGTGTCTTTCCGTGCGGCTTGGGCGGGGCGTCCCAGCTGGGCGCCGTCATTTCCCGTCACAGGAAGCTGAGGTCGACGTCCTGGCCCGCCAGCACGGCACCCGCCAGGGTGAACGTGTCGGGCTTGACGGCGAAGTGCTGGGTGATGGCGTGGGCGTCGCGCATCCGACGTTGCAGAGGACTGCTGGCGTATAGCGCGCTACCGCCCCCGGCCGTGTAGGCGGTGTCGGCGATCTCCGCCGCCGCCGTCGTGATCCACGTGGCGGTGGCCCGGATCCGGGCGCGCTGCTCGGGCGTGAAAGCCGCGGCGGCCACCGCGGTGCTCCACGTCGACGCCACGGCCTCGTTCAACAGTGCGTCGGCGGCGCGGAGATGGGCGTCGGCTTCGGCGAGGCGGTACCGGAACAGCGGGTTCGTCGCCAGCGGCGCCTCGGCCAGCATCGGCACCTTGCTGCTCGCCAGCGTGGTGATCTCGGCCATGGCGCCGTGGGCGATGCCGACCGCCACGTTTGCGAACGCGAGCGACGAGTAGGACAGCTCCGGAATCCGCCCGAGGGGGCCGTCGAGCCCTTCGGCTTCGAACACGCTGAACGTCTGCTCGGTCGGGACGAACACGTTGTCCACGGCGAAGTCGTGGCTTCCCGTACCGCACAGACCGGCGACGGTCCAGGTGTCGACGATCTCGACGTCGGCGGCCGGCAGCACCATCATCCGCACCGGCGGCATACGACCGTCGTCGACGAAGCAATGGGCGACGAACCAGTCGGCGTGCTGGCAGCCGCTGGCGAACGACCACCGGCCGGTGGCACGGAACCCGCCGGGGACTGGGGTGGCGACGCCTGTCGGGTTGAAGGCGCCGGCCAGCACGACGTCGGGACCGTCGGCGTACACGGCGTCGAACGTGGCGGGCGGGAGCATGCCGAGGATCACCGGTGCCGAGCTACCGATCATCACGGTCCAGCCGACGGATCCATCGACGCTGGCGAGGAGTCGAACCATCCGGAAGTGGTCGGCGAGCGTGGCCTCGGTGCCGCCATGGCGCCGCGGCGTGAGCATCCGGAAGCAGCCTGCGCTCTTCAGCTGGTCGACCAGGTCGGGCGGCAGGCGCCGCCCCTTTTCGATCTCGTCCGCTCGGGTCGTGATGGTCGGCCCCAGCGCCTGCACGGCAGCGAGCGTGGAGGCCGCGGCGTGAGGAGGGGTGATGGTGTCTGTGTTCACGACGTGCTCCTGGTGCTTGGTGTTCGGATGGCGTCGGTCAGGGCCGAGACGAACGAGTCGGGTTGCTCGATGTGGGGGACATGGGCAGCACCGTCGACGATGTACAACGGCCAGCCGAGGCGGGTGGAGGCGTCCTCGGCGAGCTGGAGAGGCGCCATCCGGTCATCGCGGCCCCACAACAGGGCGGTCGGACTGTCGATCGTCCGCAGCTCGGCGTCGGGCACTTGTTTCGTGCCGGCCCTGATGAGCTGGCGCATCGTCGCCTTAGCGTGGCGATCCTTCGCCCGGGCCGTCGTGTAGGCGGAGAACGCGTCGTACCACTCCGGGTTGCGCTGGCGGGCGGCGTCGAGGTCGAGGAGGGCGAAGCGTTCGAAGCGCTCGGCGTTGCGCGCCGTCTGCCGCACCGCGAAGCGCAGCGCGACGACGCGAAGTCCAATCGGCATCCGGTATGGGCCGACGCCGGGCCCGGCGTAGACGACCAGCCGCTGCATGAGCGCGCGTTGGCGGACCGCGAACCGGGCGGCCAAGGTGCCGAGGAGGGAGTGGGCCACCACGGCGGGCGGGGCAGGACACGTCAGCCGGAGCAAGTCGGCGAACCAGCGGTCGAACGCGACCGGATCAAGCCGGGGCGCTGGTGCTGACGCCCCGAGACCAGGAACGTCGGGCATCACGAGGTGGTGGCGCTCGGCGAGGGCAGCCACCACTGGCGCCCAATACACGCCGCCGCATTCGATCCCGCCGTGGAGGAGGACGAGGGACGGACCGTCGCCGCCCTCGAGAACGGTCGTGGCGATCCCGTCGACGTCGAGTCGACGGTGCTCGAGGTGGAGACCCTGCAGCATCCGCGCTCGCCAGGCGTCCTCGGCAGGTGGTGTCGTAGCGCCCATCACGTCGCCCAGGTCCAGGGCCGAAGCATGGGGGCCTCGACGGCGTGCCGGGCCCGCAGCGCCTCGTCCCACTCGCCCGTGCAGAAGCCGACGGCCTCGACGATGAGGCCGTCGCGCGTCTCGCACAGCCAGAGGCGGCGCGCCGTGAGGTCTTCGCCCTCGACCTGCTGGTGCTCCGCGTGCTCGGCGACGAACCCCGACGCCGTCGGCACCGTTCGCAGCACGTCGATGCGCAGCGGACCGCGAATGAGGGCCGCCATCTGCGCGCCCCAGGCTTCTCGTCCCTGCATCTGGAACCGCCAGACCGGCATGTTGAGGTCGAAGAGAACGTCGGCGGCGAAGACATCGTCCCCGCCGTCGAAGGCGCCGAACATGTCGGCGAATCGCCGGCTCAGATGGTCGGTTTCGGCGCTGGGATGGGCCTGGACCGACATGGCGTGCCTCCGTTGGTTCGTCGGGGGTCGGGCCCCTGGGACGGTACGGAAGCGGGTGATGTCAGCGCATCGGGCGAATCATGCAAATGCGGTCAGCGGCCCATGGGTCATTGTGTGTAGCGATCGACGAGGCGATGCTCGTAGGCGTAGGCCGTCGCCGCCGCTCGCGACGACAGGCCGAGCTTGGTGAAGATGTTGGCGACGTGGCGAGCCACCGTCTTCTCGCTGATCACCAGTTCGCCGGCGATAGCCCGGTTCGTCATGCCGGTCGCCATCAACGCCAGGACCTGCCGCTCGCGCACGCTCAGGTGGTGGGCGCGGTCTTCGGCCGCACTCGTCAGTCGCTCCACCACGGCGAGGTCCGTGGTGGCGCCGAGCTCGCGGAACGCGCCGGCGGCGGCCTCGAACTCGAGTGAAGCGCCGTCCTCGTCACCCAACCGGCGGCACGCCAGGCCGACGGCGAGCCGCACCTGAGCCGCCTCGTACGGCGCCTCGACATCGCGCCAGATCGCCCACGCCGGTCGGAGCACGTTGAGGGCGGCGCGGGCGTCGTCCTCGGCGAACAGGACCAGACCCGCCGCGTGCGCCGACATGGCCTGCAGGACCGGCGCTTGGACCGTGTCGGCCACGAACGCGAGCTCCTCGGCGGCCGCTCGGGCCGCCTCGATGTCATCGACCGCCAGCATGACTTCGATGTAGGCCGGCAAGAGGTGGGCGCGCAGGCCCCGGTCCGTCGTCTCGTCGACGGCGCGCCGGATGGACACCGCCGCCGCCTCGACCTGTCCCTGCGCCAAGCGGAGTCGGGCCAAACCCGGCTGCGGCTGGCGTCCGTACTCGCTCGCTCGACGAAAGGCCTCTTCGGCCCGCGGGAACTCGCCCCGCAGGCGCAGCAGTTCCGCCAATCGGTACAGGGCGTCACCCACCGCCGGATGCCCAGGTGGTCGGGAGAGCTGGACATACGCGCGCTGGGCCTCGTCCATGGCGTCCGGCCAGGCACCGTGGAACTGCAGGATCTCAGCCCGATGCACGAGGCACTGACCCCGATACGGCACCAGGTCGGGCTGGGCCTCACACCACCGGTTGAGCGCCTCGGTCCACTCCTGCGCCCGCCGGACGTCGAAGAGCATCTGGCACATGTCGATGACGCCGCAGTAGACGAGCCCGGCGATCATCGGCGACACCTCACCGGACGTCACCGCCACCATCGCCTCGTCGAGGGTGCCGACACCGGCGGCGATCTCACCGCCCATGCAGAGCGCCTGACCGCGGCCGAACCGGCCGAGGGTGGCGACGTCCGGATCGCCGAAGCGCTCACCGATCCTCATGGCGTCGGTGAACTCTCTGAGGGCGGCGGGCTGGTCGCCGCCGAGCAGGTGGCCAAGCGCCACCGGGACCAAGAGGAACCCTCGTTCCACGCAGTCGTGGTCGCCGTCGTCGAGGACGCGCTGGGCCCGTGCCTGCCAGCCACTCGATGGTGCCATCTCGCCTTGGAGCAGGAGACTGAACGCGATCCAGAAAGCGCACCGGGCGGCACGCGGCGCGTTGCCCTGGCGCAGGCATTCGTGGTGGGCCCGCCCCCAGATCGCTACACAGTCGCGATCCTCGCCGCTGAGGTAGGCAGCGACCGCAAGCCGTTCCAGGTCGTCGAGAGCGAGGGGGGTCCCGCGGTCGGCGGCGGCCAGGTTGGTATAGGCGTCAGCCCATGCCTGCCGCTGGAAGGAACGGCGGCCCGCGACGAGCGACCCGGCCACGGCTCCAGGTTCTCGCACGGAGAGGCGACGCGCCACCCCTTTCGCCTCAGCCCGATCCGACCATCGGGAGGGCCAAATCGGCGACGGCGGCCGCGACGTCGAGGCCGAACCCCGACCGGGCCGGGAAGCTCTGCTCGATCTGAATGCCGTGGCCGGAGCTGAGGCGGTTCACGATGTTGTCGGGATCGTCGCCGCCGAACGCCTCGTCGGGTCGAGCGATCCGCACGGTGAGATGCGTTCCGGCGGTGGCCTTCTCGACCGCCTCTTTGACGTCACACTTCAACGAGTCGGGTGCGGTGCCGCCGATGGACGTCGTCATCGCCGTCGTCGAACCCGTGGAAGGCCGGTAAGCCGTGGACGATGCCGTTATCGCCGGGATCTCAGCTGGATGGAGATGTCACGGCACCCGTGCCCTTGAACACCCGGGTAGGCGGCGCTACGAACTGTGCGCGTTCGGAGCGCGCGTTCGGATTAGGTGCGCAGGTTCCGGACGTCCGCGCGATCGGCAGATCGGGGCGCAAGCAGCCGCACTGCGCGAGTCGGGCGGCCAGGGAGCACTGACCGCCGGCTCGTGCCGGAGCAATTGAACAATATGTGCGGCCGACAGCGGCTACCGGCGTGCCACGGATCGGTGGATACCGGGCTCGTGCCGCGATCAACTCGAACGGTCATATCGGACCCAGCCCGCCACGCATTGGACCAACTCCACGAGCGTGTTTCCTCGGGTCAGCTCGGGAGGCACGTTGTTGATCAGCAGGTGGCGTGCTCCGCTCGGGCCAGCCAGCGATTGTTGACGAGGTTTCGGTCCGACGTCCAGAAACGTGGATGGCCAGCGGCGAGGCAGCCGAACGCCGCTTCCATGCTCGACGGGTTCCTCCATCGGCGTCGTGGTCACCGAGGTCGAGCGCTACCGCATGCGCGAGGCCGAGACGAAGGGAGGTCACGGCCACTTCGGCCTAGCCATGTCCCAGGTGGGGATTGTCGTTGGCCTCCGCCGCCTGCGTGACATCGTCGTACGGTTCGACCCAGCACGCTGAGACGCCGGCATCCGCGCCCTGGAGGACCATTCCTGAGCGGCGTCGCCCACCCCGTCAAAACAGACAGGGATCCGCGACCTCGAGCGCATCGACCGCCGGACGCGGTCCTGACCGCGCTGGCGGGCCACTCGCGGCTCCGACGTTCGTCCACGGGCTCATCGTCACGGTGCGCCGCCATGGTCGGGAGCTGGGGTGCTTCGTGCCCTCGGTCTCTCGCGCCGGCAACTTAGGGCGACCGTGACGTGGTACGCCATGCTGCTCGGCGGATTGGGGGTCGTGATCGGCATCCCGATAGGAGTGGCGTTCGGGCGGTGTTGGTTGGCTCGCTTCGCCGGCAACCTCGGCGTTCCACCGGTGCCGGTCGTGCCTGTGGCCGCCTTGGCGGGCGTCGCCCCGATAGCCGTCTTCAGCACGGCCGTGGCGTCGTGGCTATTGCGTGGAGTGCGGCCATGCGCAAACCGGCCGACACGCCGCTCGCCGATTAACACCGGGGCCAGTCATGTCGCCCATCGTGACAGCGTCGAGAATGACGCGCCCTCATCCTGTCGGGCAATCCGCGACGTTCCGACTCAACTCGTCGAGATCCCGTCGGACGGCGTCGACATTCTCCTGGCTGGACGCCCGTCGACCGCCGGACTGTTCGAAGTCATCAAGTGCCGCCGCGTAGGCCTCCTTGGCCCGATCGACGTCACATAGGGCACGGGCCCAGTCGCCGATGAACGCGTGCCACAGAGCAGTCCGTTCGAACCGGCCCTCGAGCTCGATGGCTCGCTCCAGCGTCTCGCCGGTCCGATCGAGCCGAACGCGGGAGTCGGTGTCCTGTGGGCCGACCAGTGGCCCTCGCAGATCCGCCCGCAGCGCCTCCAGGGTCGCAGCCATCGACACGGGTTCAGGCCTCGCCGCGGTAGTCGACCGCCCAGACGCTGGCGGCAACGTCCCGTCCGAGCAAGTGGCGGCCGGAGAGTTCGAAATGAACCTCCTGGGTGCAGATGTGTTGCACCGCGGTGCGGGCGTCGCGCAGGCACCGATCCAGGGCCGAGTTGGCGTAGATGCTGCTTGCCCCCGCGGCGGTGTACAGCAACCCGGTCGCGTCGAGGGCGCTGTGAGCCGCGTGGGTGGCGGCCAGCCAGAGGCGACCGCGGTCTGTCATGGTCGGTGTGTGACCGGCTTGCACGCTCACCCAGAGCTCGTCGAGGGTTGCTCTTAGGTAACGTCGGCCTGCGGCGACCAAGGCGTGGGCTCGGCCCAGCCGATCCTGGGCGACTGGCTGGTCAGCTAACACCGTGGTGGAGCGCAATGGTGTCTTGCTGTCGGCCAGGCACACGAACTCGTCGATGGCGTGGCCGGCGATGCCGAGGGGTACGGCAGCGATGAAGGTCGCGAACATGGCGACCGGCGGCATGCGGTACAGCGGCCCGTCAACGACGGGCGCGTCCTGGAACCACAGGGTGTGTGACGCCGGGACGAATACATCGGTGACGGCGTAGTCGTGACTGGCCGTGCCCCGCAGTCCGGTCGAGTCCCAGGTGTCGATGACTTCAACGACGGCGCCGGGGAAGAAGACTTCCCGCACCAGCGGAGCGCCGGTCGGACCGATGACTGGTTCGCCATCGCGAACGATCACACAGCCGGCGACATACCAGTTGGCGTGGCTCGAACCGCTGGCCAGCGGCCACCGGCCGGTGACGCGGTAGCCGCCGTCGACTTCGACGGCAACACCATCGGGACGGAACGCGCCGGCGGAGATCGTGGCCTGGTCGCCGTAGATGGCCAGTGCGCCTTCACGGGGGAGCATCCCGCCGAAGGTGGCGTAGCAGCCGCCGATCATGACGCACCAGCCGACCGACCCGTCGGCGTACGACGCCGCCTCGACGACGTCGAAGAACGTCACCGGGTCGATCTCCCCGCCGCCGAGGTCCATCGGCGCCAGCAGGTGGAAGACACCCGCCTCCTGCAGGGCCCGCACGATCGTGGTTGGCACGCTGCGGGTCGTGTCAAGGTCGCGGCACTCGGCTCGGATCAACTCCGTCAGCGACCGGACCGCGCCAACGGGATCGGCAAGCCGTGTTGCCAGGTTCATCTCCCTCACCCGAGCAGTCACCGTGAACCCCTAACGTCGGTTCGTCAGAACTCCATTAGCGAAACGTACTCCGCCATTGCTAACGTCGCAAGCGCTAGATTGCATTAGGTGATCGATGAGACGCTTCCCTGGCTCACTTTCCCGCCGGCCGTCGATCTCTCGAACACGATCGTCGTCACTCCCCGAGGCGACGTCGACCTGCTCGGCACCAACGAGCAGCTCGACGTCTGGATCGCCGCCGAACGCGCCCGGATCGCGTCCGTCAACGCAGCGGTCGGCCGGCTCCACGACGTGCGGGCGCTGCGCGCCGACCTTCGTGCGCTCCTGTACGCGCACGCTCAAGCTCGTCGGCTGCCCGAGGCGCCCCGCCTCCGCATCAATGCCCTCAGCGCCGCCGCGCCGGCCTACCCAATGCTCGCCAATGCCGGCAGCGTGGTCGTGAAGCACGCCAGCGACGACCCATACGCGATCTTCGCCGCAGAGGTGGCGCGGTCGGCGATAGAGCTGCTCGCTGGCGACGACACCCGGCTGTCCATCTGCACAGCGCCCAGCTGCGGGCTGCTCTACCCTCCGGACCACTCCCGCCAACTCTGGTGCTGCCGCGCCTGCGGCAACCGCGCCCGCGTCGCGCGCCACGCAGCCCGCCAGCACCGCAACGCCAAGACAAGGTGATGGCGCGCACTGTCCCGTACGCCACGGGCCCCCACGAGGTGGCCGACGGGGTATGGACCTACCTGCAACCCGAAGGCGGAAATGGGGGGCGTTCCGACGCGGGCCTTATCACCAGCAGCGACGACGACACGTCGCTGCTCGCTGACACCGCTCGCAACGTGTCGGGCCGACGCCGCCCTGCAACGAACTCGAGATAGCTGTCGACGAGCGGATCGCCGAGCGAGAAACGGGCCTCACCCATCGGTGAGACAGACCGGACCAAGACAGGAAACGAGCTCATCCGACGACCATCCCACCCACCACGACAACCCGGCGCGGATGCCCCCAAGATCGCCCGATTATTGGGCGTTCTGTGACGGGCGCTCAGCGACGGCGACCCACCCATATCGTTCCGTTCCGACGATGAGGACGGCGCACCGAACCGGCAGGGTTCGGCGTGATCCCCACTGTCGCCGAACGCCTGGCCGTGGCCGGCCTCGCGTCACTGATCACTGCCGGTGCGAGATCCTCGATAACGCCGCTCGTAGGAACCGGTCGCGGACGACTCGCAGCCGCACGACTTCGGCCCCTTACCAGGCGCGAGATAGTCCCACCCTCTGAACCTCCGCGATGGCATCGTCATCGACGGCGATCTGATACCGGGGCTGAGTCTTGTCATCCAAGATTTCATCCAAGAAATCGAGCGACACGAGCCAACATCAGGCGACACCAGATGGACGCGTCATCAGCAAATCCCCAGCTCAGCGGGACTGAACAACACGGCCTGGATGCTTCAAGACCGACTCGTAATGCGTAGGTCGAGAGTTCGATGCTCTCTCTGGGCTCTTCGTGTCTGATGGTCAGTCCTGTGAGACGCCTGGTGCTCTCGGCGCTCGGCCTCTACTTGCTGTTCGCCGTCATCGGCCGCTTTGTGGAAGGCATGGGCGCGGTCCAGTGCGACTGCAGATCATCATGTTGGCGCAAGCCGCCTGTGCTCAGCACCTTCCGTTGGGTGTTCCGTTTCCAGCACCGGTTCGACGGCGACGAGTCTCATCCGACGCCGACGCCGACAGTCGGCTAGCTACTTCGACCTGAAGAAGTAGTGGTCGTCGGCGGGTCTCCAGGCGGGCGGACGAGATCGGCGCTCGACGATGGGGATTGGCAGTTCGGTCATGTGAGGAGGCCGCTGATCTTGACGAGGTTGTGGTTGAAGATGCCGTGGCCGATCCAGGTTCGGGCGCCGGCGAGGCCGTCGATGCGGGTGCGGGCGAGGCCGAAGTCGCGTTTGGCGCAGCTGATGCGTTCTTCGCAGCCGGTGCGCCAGCGGACCATGCGTCGAAAGGTGCGGCGGTGTTCGATCTGGCGCCGAGTGGCGCTGGGTCTGCCTTTGCGGGGCAGCGCGACGTAGCGGACCCCGGCGGCGCGCAGGGCGTCTTCGACGGCGGCTTCGCCGTAGCCCCGATCGGCGGTGACCGCTCGCGGGGTGCGACCGGTGCGAGCGCGGATCCGTTCGATGGCCGGGGTGAGCATCGGCGCGTCGGGCGGGTTGCCGACCTCGACGTTGTGGTCGACGATGATCCCGTCGTCGTTGTCGACGAGCTGCGCCTTGTAGCCGAACTCGACCGGCTTGCCCAGGCGCCCTTTGCGGATGGGACGGGCGTCGGGGTCGTGCAACGACACCAGTCGGGTGGCGCCCGGCGGGGTGAGACCATCGACGACACGCTGGCGGGTCTGCTCGGCGATGCGCCCGACCCGCTCGGCGAGGATCGCCAACTGGTCGATGACCGCCCGCTGGCGGCCGGTGGCCCGCGACCGGCGACGGGCCAGCGTGCGCCGGGCGTTGCGCACCACGGCGTCGACGCCCGCCACCGTGCGCCGGGCGATCGAGGCCAGTTCGGCGTTGAGGCGATGGACCTTGTCGCCGGCCAGCTCACCGCGTTGGCGCAGCGTGTTGATCACGTCCCGGGCTCGGCGATACACCGACCGGGTCCGGTCCGGTAACGGCGTGCGGGTCGCCAAGCCGAGCTCGCGGGCCCGCGCCGCGAGACGGCCAAGACGAGCGACGCCTTTGGCCAACAGGCTCGAGTCGACCGGATAGGCCACGTTGGCCTCGACCACGGTCGTGTCAGCCCGCACCCGGTTCAGCTTCAACACCCGGGCTTCGGCGGCCCTGGCGATCAGGGCGTCGTTCAACGCCGCCACTGCCGTTTCCCCGCAGCGGGTGGTGATCTTCATCAACGTCGTCGGGTGCGGCACCCCACCGCCCAGCGGGATC
Source organism: uncultured Acidimicrobiales bacterium (assembly GCA_963728985.1). Taxonomy (GTDB): domain Bacteria; phylum Actinomycetota; class Acidimicrobiia; order Acidimicrobiales; family Ilumatobacteraceae; genus DASXAI01. Next base: position 971,173 of record CAVSME010000001.1, read on the forward strand.
CGACAGAACCGCTGCCACGTGATCGAATCGGCCACCTCCCGGCACAACGGCTCGAACCCCAGCCGGTAGCGGTACTTCAAGAACATCAACCGCAGGTACGTCTCGATCGGGATCGACGGGCGACCCAGCACCGGATGAAAGAACGCCCGGTACGGGTCGAAGAACCGGGAATCGTCCAACAGCCGATCGACCGCTGCCAGCTCGGCCGGCATCCCCAACAACGGTGCCGGCAAGATCGACTCCCACAACGTCGGCTGGCCGCCTACCGTTCGCAACATCGGTGGCTCCGATCCGTACTAGCCCTACGGGTCGGAGCCATCGTACCGAACACACGCGCGCCGCACACGGACCGACTAATTCAGGTCGAAGTAGCTAGGCGTTCTCGTCCCGCACGGGAAGATCGGCGCAGCAGCACTCCGGATAGCGGTCGCAGGGTGCGACGATCACGCCCCGATCGACGAGACAGCCGCAATCAGCGCAGACGATCTCCACGACCCACCCTCAGGACCGGTTGAACCCGGCGCGGTACTGGACCCGCCGCCACCACGGTCCAGGCGGCGCGTGGCGCGTCGCCCGTTGGACCTTCCGCTTCCGCTTGCCGAGCCAGTCGACGCAGCGGAAGTAGACGCCGACCTCTCGGTGACCATCCAGACGGAGCGGACTCCCACCTACCGTCCGGTCGCCGCAGCACCAGCATCCGGCGACCGGGTTCCATGTAGTCACCGCCCACCGCAGTCCTCTCCATGGCGCCGAGCCTGCGACGACCGGACGGGCCGTCCGATGCGGATGTGGTTTGCCGCTGGGATCGGTGAGCGTGAACTCGTGCATGCCCCACGGCATGTCGTCGATCGGCGTCACCGGCAACCCTGCGGCGACCAGGCGAGCGTGCAAGTCGTCGACTCCGTCGGTGATGATGTAGCAGCCAGCATGGTTCTTCTCGGCTTCCAGGCCCTCGATCCGATCCAAGTCGAACACGCTCTGATCGTCGAGCTGCGCGAAGGCGAAGCCATCGTCGTAGCGCCGGACCTCGAACCCCGCCGCCTCACAGAACCGAGTCGCTTCGTCCATGTCGCGGACCGGCAGGGTCGGCGTGACCTCGATACCCCCAACGCGGCGCCTCAGCCAGCCGACGCAGACCCGGCACACCTTGATCTCGTCGTGGCATTGGAGCGAGGCAACCATCGCTGAGTCCCGATCCAGCCCGCAGCAGTAGCACTCCATGTCCGCAGCGTACGACGCGTGCGGGCGATGCCTTCTAACGCCAAGAAAGTCGACCTGCTCTACCAGGACTGCGGCCGTGCGCGACACTGGCAGCGATGCGTACTCGGCGACGAGGACTCTTGGCCGCTCTCGTCGTGGGCCTCACCGCGCTCTCGGCGTGCACAACGGCCTCGTCTTCATCCTCTTCCCGGACGGAGCCGGGAGCGCTGGCCACCTTTGTCAGAGCATTCGACGACGGCACGGGTCATCGCCGGCTCGTGCTGTTGATGTCGCCCACTTGAAGCACTTGCCTCCGGGGGGCCAGGTGGGTCGCCGAAAATGTCCTCAAAGCCCAGCCGGACGCCGACATCCGCGTCCTGGCCGTGTGGGAAGCGGTTGAGGGCGATGGTCAAGGGAGTGGCGATCCGGCGAGCATCCTGGCCGATTCGAGAGTCGCTCAACTGAACGACGCCGACGTGGAGATCGGTGAGTGGTTTGGTGGTCGCAACGACACCTTTCACGCCGGTGCCGGAGTCGCGTGGGACGCCTTCATGCTGTTCGACGCCGACGCGACCTTCGCCACCATCAGCGAACACCTCCAAACAAGTGGCCGCACGATCATCGACGACCATGCCAAGCTCAGGGATGCCTTGACCAACTCCACCTGAGCCACACCGGGATGCTGCGGCTGACGGGACCTGCACCCAAGTCTGCCTGTCACGCCAGCCCGATCGCCCGCCCCCTGGTAGCGCGCCGCTAGAGCAGCCCGCCGTCGCGCCAAGCGTCGCGCTCGTCCCGCCGCTCAACCCGATCACGCAGGGCCCGGTGCGCTCGCACCAGCTCCGGGAATGAGGCGTTCAGCTCGCCGAGCTGGGCGCGCTCGGTGCGCCAGAGGACGTTCACGACCCGTTCGGCGCAGCCGCCCACCTTCACGCGGTGCATCTGTTCGGGGGTCCCGTCGTCCCGAGGCATGGGTGGTCGATCTCCTTCCCCTGCCTCGGTTGGTGGAGCGAGGGTAGCGGCTCCTTCTACCGTCGTGTTGTGCCCGATGACATCGAGATCCACCCCTTGTCGACGAGCAACACCCCCGCCGGTAGTCGTCGGCCACGATCGCCGCCGCCGGCTCCGAGATCAACACCTGGCTGCCGTGGCCGCACGAGCGGAGCCGGGCACAGCGGATGATCGTCCGCCCGACGTAGTTGCCCTCGTCGCGGAGCTGCGCCTCCCCCGTGTGGATCGCCATCCGCACGCCGAGCCACGGGAGCTCGAGCTGCAACGCCTGCTGGGCGAACAACGCCGGCTGCAGCGCATCGGCGGCGCGGGCGATGCCGGCGGCCGGCGAGGCGGTCGCCCCCGAGCGCCTGGCCTCCTACGAGGCCGCCCGACTGTTCTTGGACCGCGCTCGTCGGGTCCGTCCCAACCTCGTGCTCGACGACGACGCGGCTGCCCACGTCGTCGCGGTGTGCGCTCGCCTCGACGGCATACCCCTGGCCCTGGAACTGGCCGCCGCCCGCGTCCGCACCGTTCCCCTCGATCGGCTGGCCCGGGGCCTGGCCGACGCCTTCCGGCTCCTCACCGGCGGAGCCCGCACCGCGCTTCCCCGTCAACAGACCCTCCTGGCGTCGATCGCATGGAGCGTTGACATCCTCGACGACACCGAACGCGCCGTCCTGCGTCGCCTCGCCGTCTTCCGCGGCCCGATCCCGTTGGAAGCGGCCGAGGCCGTCGTCGCTGACGACGAGAACGTGACCGCCTACGCGGTGCTCGACATCGTCAGTCGGCTCGTCGACAAGAGCCTGGTTGTGCTCGACGACGAGAGCGGCCAGTACCGGCTCCTGGAGACGATCCGCCAATTCTCGACCGACCGGCTGCGCGAGGCCGGCGAGCTGGTCAGCACATTCGAGCGGCACGCCAGTTGGTACGCGGATTGATGCGAATCGTTAGGCCGAGGCGAGCACGACTTCGACATCGGCCCGTCGCACCCGCTGCTGACCGACGTGTTCGCCGCCCTCGACTGGAGCTACGACTCGTCGCCCGGGCACGCCTACCGGATCAGCCGGGGCCTGGCCGGCGTGCGCGTCATGCTCGGCCGCTACGCCGACTTCGAACGTCAGTACACCTGGCTGGCGGGGCGGGACGGCAGCGACGACCCTGCAGGCTGGGCCAGCGCGGTGGCCGGCCTAAGCTTCGTCTCCGCCGTCGTCGGGCGGCTCGAAGTCGTCGACTTGCTAGAACGAGCCGAGCCGCTGATCGACGCTGATGACATTGCCACGCGGTGCCATCTGGGCAGCCTCGCGACGGCTGTCTCCTGCCTCGGCGGCGATCCCCGAGAGGGTGCGCAGCTCGTGGCGTTGGCCGAACGGACGGGGGAGGATCACGCCCTCCGCCTCCTCAGCACCTCGGTCGCGATGGCGTATGTCAACGCCGGCCGGTTCGCCGAAGCTGACGCGGTGATCGCGACTGTCGCGGAGGCGTTGGCCCGTCGGGGTTTGCCGTTCGCGCCACACACCGCTTCGGCCCTGGTCGGGCAGGCAGCCTTCGCCGCCGCCCTTCGCGGCGACCTCGCCCGTGGCTGCGAGCTGGCCGACATCCCCGGGCAGCCCGACATGTTCATGGTCGTGGCGACCAACGCTTGGGCCTGCCTCGCCCCGTACGCCAGGGGCGACCTCCAGTTGCTGGATCGCTTGACGGCCCGACAGGCGGCAGCCGAAGAGACAATCGCCACCGTCGAGGCTGCTGTCCACGGGCCGACTCCCCTGTCGGGCCCCGTCCTGCACGTCCGCTGGGCCCGAGTTCGCCCCGCTGCCGCAGGCCGATCTTCATTACCTACGCGCCCTGCTGGCTCGGGCCGACGGTCAGCTGGATCAGGCTTGGCAACAGGTCCATCTCGGTCTCGACGTCGCCGACGATGCCGGGGATCCGCCTCCGGGTCATCGACGCCCTCCACCTCATGGCGGTGCTCGCTCACCGGCGCGGCCACCTGGCGGTCGCGGCGCGGCTCTTCGGCGCGGTCGCCGCCGAGCGCGCCCGCATCGGCTACGTACCAATAGAGATGCCCGACCTTGACGAGGTCGCCGCCGTCGCCGCCGAGACTCGTGCCGCTGAGCCTGACGCGTGGGCGCAGGGCGAGGCGCTGACGCTGGCCGGCGCAGTCGAGTACGCCCGCCGTTCGCGAGGCGAGCGCAACCGGGCCCGCGCCGGCTGGGACAGCCTGACGCCGACCGAGCAGCGCGTGGTGGAGGCCGTTATCGACGGGTACAGCAACGACGAGATCGCCTCTCGTTCGCTGATGAGCCGCGCAACCGTCAAGACCCATCTGACCCACATCTACGCCAAGACCGGTACGGCCAATCGGGGCCAACTGGTCGCCAGTTACGTGCGACGCACAGGGCTTTCCGAGCCGTCGTGATCGACAAGGGCCGCAAGCTCACCACGGAGATAGTCGATGAGCTCGGCGTGGGTCATGGCGGCGCCTCGCCGCGCGGCCGCGTGGAAGCGTCCGTGATCGAGCAGCTCGTCGAGTTGTAGGAGCGTTGGTTGGAGCGCCTGATGCGGGTTCTTCACTTGGGCGCGGAGCCATCCGTCGGCAACGTGGGCCGGCTGAGCGTGGCCGATGCGAACGAACCACACCGCTACCGCAGCGGCCATGGAGGTGAGGGCGAGGTCGAAGCGGACCTCCCTGATCCGTTCGATGATCTCCAGTAGCTGGGTGCCGGCGGCGCGATCTCCGCTGGCGCTCAATGGGATCACGGAGAGGTTCAAGCAGATGGCTTCTACGATGAGGTTCCCCGCCGCCCGAGCGGATGCGGTGGCTTCCTGGAGCCCCTCCACGATGTCGCCGAGGTCGAGTCCCTCCCCCAGCCGGGGACTCAGATAGCGGACGCCATGCAGGTTGTAACCGGCGATGGCGCGGACGCTGGGGCTGGCGCTCGCGTGGCCGAGGCGCTGGAGGCGGGCGACGAGCGTCGAGTCGGGCGAGGACAGCGTGGCGCTGATGAGGTTGGCGAGCAACCAGGCCTCGGTGAACGGATTGCCGCAACGCGGCTCCTTCTCGCGAACCCAGGCCATCGCTCGCTCGACCTCGTCGGCATCACTGGTGATGAACGCGCAGCTGGCGCGGGCCCGCCATATCTCATCGATGTCGCGAGCGAGGAGATCCGGTGCCCGCGGATCCAGGGCGACCAGCGTTTCGGCCACGTCGTCGGCCTGGGCGGCGACGTTCCACCACGTCACCGCGGCGCTGGCGACCCGGCCGGTGTCACAGCCGGCGGCTCGCGCCGCCATGGCCCACTCCCGATGCTCCCATTGGCCCGTGTGGAAGGCGAACCAGCTCGTGGTATGGAGGAGGTCGGCCACGTCACGCCCGCGGCCGTTGGCGAGGGCCCAGTCGAACGCGGCGCGAAGGTTGTCCCAGCTGGCCGCTATCGCCCGGTTGGCCTCGAGCTCGTCCGCGCTCGCCTGCTGGGCGTACCAGAGCTCGGCGCGCTGGAGGAAATGGGCCTTGTGCCGGTCGCGCATGGTCGCTGTCGCAGTCGCCTCAGTAGCAAGAGCCTGTTCACCGTATTGCCGCAAGGTCTCCAGCAGCCGGTAGCGAGTGGCTCCGTCGGGACCGGGTTCGGCCACCACCATCGACCGGTCGACCAACGCGGTCAGGTCATCGACCACATCCCACCCGTCGAGGGGGTCGAATCCGCAAACTGCTTCGGCGTCGGCGAGGGAGAAGTGGCCAGCGAACACCGACAGCCGCTCGAACAGGACGCGCTCGGCGCTGGCCAACAGCTGCACGCTCCACGTGACGGTGGCCAGCAGCGTCTGATGGCGTTCGTGCCTACCGCGGCCGCTACTTCGCAGCAGGCGGAACCGGTCATCCAGGCGGGCGAGGATTTCGCTCGGCGCCAGTGCTCCCATGCGTGCCGCCGCCAGCTCGATGGCCAATGGGATGCCGTCCAGGCGAGTGCAGATCGCCGCGACCACCTCTCGTTTCGTGTCGTCGATCACGAATCCCTCCACCGCGGTCGCAGCTCGTTCGGCGAACAGCCGTACCGCGTCGGTGGCTTCGAGCGACGGCACCCGGCGGACGATCTCGCCCGGCAACGCCAGCGGCTCCCGGCTCGTCGCCAAGACCGTGGTCGAGGGGGCGCCGGTGTCGATGTCGGCCACAAGGGCCGCGACGTGATCGAGGACATGCTCGCAGTTGTCCAGGATCAACAGAGTCGGGCGCCCTCGCAACCAGCCGACGATCGACTCCGTCATCGTCGAGCCCGGCTCGAGCTGCACCCCTAGCGTCGCCGCCACCGCCGCCGCCACCGCCTCGCCCGAGCCGAGCGGGGCCAGCTCGACGAGCCACACGCCGCCTGGGAATTGGTCGGCGCTCAGCCAGCCGATCTCGATCGCCGTGCGGGTCTTGCCGATGCCACCCGAGCCGGTGAGCGTCACGAGCCGCTGTTCTGCCAGACGACCGACGCGGCGGCGCAACTCGGCGAGGTCGCCGACGTACTCCGTCATGGGTCGCGGCAGGTTGCCTTCCACCCCGTCGCCGGGCGGCGGCGCCGTGTCCAGTGCGACACCGTCAGCCATCACCACGGCGACATCCACAGAAGCACTCACTCCCCGGAGATGCCGCGAACCGACCGGCCGTAGTTCGACGTCGGCAATGCGCCCCATCAGGCCGGCCGTCACCGCCGACACCAGGATCTGACCACCACGCGCCACCGACATGATGCGGGCCGCCCGGTTCACCGCCGCCCCGAAGTAGCCGCCATCACGCTCGTCTGCTTCACCGGAGTGAAGGCCCATCCGCACCGACAACGAGACGCCCTCCGGCCACGTCGCCGCCATGAGCGCAGCCTGAGCGACGACCGAGGCGCGGACCGCGTCGCCGGCCCGGGCGAACGCCACCGCCAATCCGTCGCCGCCGGTGGCGAAGACGTAACCGTCGTGCTCGTCGATCACGCCGTGCAGCAAGGCGTCATGCCGCGCCACCGCCTCGCGCATCGCGTCGGGTGCCTTCTCCCACAGCGCCGTCGACCCCACAATGTCGGTGAACAAGAACGTCACCGTTCCCGACGGCGCCGGAATCCCCACGAGGCCGCAGCGTACGCCACGGCCAACGTTCGCATTTCGGGCGAACTTGCGCGCATTGCGAAGCGGTAAGTTTGCGGCGGTCGGCGTGCGAGCAGACCCGACGCGACAGTCGAGGAGAATCGCGAGGTGCGTGACGAGCCGTTGGGCCGGCTGCCGGCGGGGACCGTTACGTTCTTCTTCACCGACATTGAAGGCAGCGCGTCGCAGTGGGAGCGTGATGGCGGGGCGATGCGCGAGGCGCTGGCGCGCCACGACGCCGCGTTGCGGCGGGCCATCGAGAATTCCGCCGGCTCGGTCGTCAAGCACACCGGTGACGGCTGTACGAGAACCCAGTTATCCAGAGTGCTGTGAGCTGCGATGATGCGTGAGCGATGAGCGATCGAGAGCCGGACGACGACGAACCCAAGGCGCAAGAGGTTGCGCAGCCCGTCGAAGGGATCGTCGACGCCGACCCGCTGACGCGGTTCGGCGAACCGTGGATACGTGGGAGGGGCAGCTACGCGCTTCGCTGGCGGAGGCGCGAGCCAAGTTCGAGCATCGGGGCGATCGAGGCGAGGGCGCCGAGGGAAGCCTCCGTGAGTTCCTGCGAGCGAACCTGCCGCCTAAGTACCGAGTCGGTCGCGGCGAGGTCGTCGACGCGAGGGGGCGGCGTTCCGGACAAGTTGACGTTGCGATCGTCGATGACGAGCAGCCCTTCGAGGTCGGTGAGAAGAGTCAACTCATGATCGTTGAGACGGTCGCCGCCGCTGCCGAAGTCAAGACGTCGCTCACGACCAGCGGACTCGATGACGCCATCGAGAAGGGGCGCCGGTTCAAGTCGCTGACGGCGATCCCTGGGAAGTCGCACATGCTGGTATCCCCCGAGGTTCGGGGGCATGGAAACGAGGACTTGGATCGGTTTTACTACCGGCGACCCAGCTTTCTCTTCGCCTACGAGAACATGGTGGCGCCCGACACGATCGCTTCGACGCTGGCGAAGGCCACCAACGAAACGGAAGCACCTCCGCTCGACGCCGTATTCCTCCTCGATGTTGGGCTTGGGATCAACTTCTGGAACTCTCGCGGGACGTTTTGGATGGAGCGCCCCTTGGGCACGCCGGTCGTGGGCTGGGATTGGCGATGGGACGGTGTAGGGGTTCTCGCGACGCTCATCTGGTGGCTTCTCGCCACCATGCCACGCTTTGGTCTGCGCTCATCGCCCATCCTGCATTACATGTTTCCAGGCACTACCTGGGACGACACGTTGCCCCACTCGACGGCTAGGGCGGGCAGCGGATTCACCAGCACTCATCGTGCCCCACCGATAGCGGCCTTGCGTTGCCATGTCGGTCGTGTGGCAAGTGCCACAGCCCAGACCATGCATCACGCCAACTCCACGGGGCCGGGGGAGCGGGTGGTCGAGATGGGCTCCCCGCCCTCGGTGCGGCTCAGACGGCGCGGCAGACGTGCTCGGTGAGCGCAAGCTCGCCGCCGTGCACGATGCGCTCACCGTTGAGGTAGCCGCGCACGAGCGGAACCCACCGGCCGACTCCGTCCGCTTGCGACTCAGCCAGGCACATCAGTGCCGGATTTGTCTACGTGGACGTGGTGAGGTTCACCGCCGCCGCGCCCACGGCTCGTCGCGATCGCACACGAACACCACGGTGTGGCGCGGGATGTGCTCGACGCCGCTGCGCTCGTGCACGATCCCGTCGCTCACGTGCTCTTCGTCGACGTCGAGCGCGTCCCGCCCGGCGCCGGGACCGTCAGGTTGCGGATGCTCTTCGTCGGCACCGGCACGGCGACACCGAACGAACCGGGGCTGGTGGCTGGCATGACGGCGGGCCGCTCTGGCTCGGACTCACGAACGCCGTGGACGGGCACGCAGATCGGCAGTTCTGAGCGGCCTTCCCGCAGCAAGATGACTCTCGAATCACTGGTTAGATTCTCGATATGAACGGCATACAGCCCCAGCTCTGGATCGATCGGGCCGGCGAGGCCGTGAGGTTCTACGGTCAAGCATTCGGCGCCAGAGTGCTGCACCTCGTCGGTGAAGGCGACGACATCGTCGCCCAGCTGGTCATCGGCAGCGACAGCTGCTTTTGGATAGCCAGCGCCGACAGTGCGACAGGCCGGATCAGCCCAACTGCTCTCAAAGGCGCAACCGGGCGAATATTGCTGGTGGTAGATGATCCAGAGGTTGTGGTGCATAGCGCGGTTGCCGCTGGCGCGGACGCGCTCTCCTCGGTGCAGGACGAGCACGGCTGGCGCGTCGGTCGCGTCGTCGACCCCTTCGGGCACGAGTGGGAGATCGGGCGGCCGCTAGGCCCCTGGCCGCCTTCCTGAGTGCAAGCCGATCGGCAGATCGGGCGCGACCAGCGACGGTCACGTTCCGACCCGCACCGTGCGAGGCCGGGTGCCGAACGCCGATCCGGGCGCGGCTTCGTGGACGTCCTGGCACGGCGAGTGGACGGTGAATCGACGGTTCTAGCGTGGCGGATTGCTTGGCGGTGGCTTCCGTCGACAGCGGGGTGCGACGATGTGGCCGTGGAAAGCGAGGCCGAGGTCCACTACGCGATCAGCGGAGATGCCCGGCTGGCGTTCACGGCGTTCGCGGGTGGACCCCACTCGATCGTGTGGGTCCCAGCGTGGATATCGAATCAGGATTTCGCCGATCGCGACCCCTTACGCGCTTCGTCGATTGAGCGGCTGACGTCGTTCGCGAAGGTGGTGACGTACGACCAGCGAGGTACGGGGCTGTCGGATCCGCTTCCGATGGCCGAGTTGCCGACTTTGGAGGCTTGGACCGACGACTTGCACGCCGTAGTGACCGCCGCGGGACTCGACGATGTCGTGGTCTTCGCGTCCGTGGCGGCGGCGCCGGTGGCGGTGCTGTATGCGGCGACTCGTCCTGAACGGACCCGTGCCCTGATCCTGCTGAACTCGTTCACGGGATCCCACGACGTCGACCCCAACGTGTCGCCCGAGGAGTTCGAGCGATATATCGGTTGGGTCGAGCGTGTCTGGGGCAGTGGACAATTCCTGCGGGCAACTATTCCGGATGTCCCGGTAGATGATGCGCTGCTTCGGGATCTCGCTCGCGGTGAACGTCAATCGATGGCTCCTGGGGTCGTCGGCGCGTGGCTCCGTTGGCTGTACGCGATCGATGTACGAGCGGTCCTGCCCGCCATCAGTGCGCCAACCCTGGTGATGCATACGGTCCAGAACCGCGTCAGTTCCATCGAGCGTGGCCGGTATCTCGCGCATCACATCCCTAATGCCCGGCTGGTGGAACTTCCCGGCGCCGATGTTTCGGTGTTCCTCGGTTCAGCGGTCGCAACCCTCGCTATTGATGAGATTGAAGAGTTCCTAACCGGCACCCGCGTGACCGCCGATCATGCGCGGATGCTCACCACCTTGATGTTCACCGACGTCGTCGGATCCACGGACCGGGTCGCCGCCATCGGCGATCGGGCCTGGCGTGCCGTGCTCGACCGGCACGACGACGCCGTGCGCCATCAACTGGCGCGGTTCTCAGGCCACCAACAGAACTTCACCGGTGACGGCGTCCTCGCCACCTTCGACGGTCCCGCCCGCGCCATCCGATGTGGAACCGCGATCCGCGACGCTGCCCGCCAGATCGGTATCGACGTGCGCGTTGGCATCCACACCGGTGAGGTGGAACGGCGCGGCACCCAGCTCGCCGGTATCGCCGTCCACCTGGCGCATCGCGTATGCGAAGCCGCCCAGCCCGGCGAGGTCCTCGTGTCACGCACGGTCGTCGATCTCGTCGCGGGATCAAGTATCACCTTCCAGGACCGTGGTGAACAGCAACTCAAAGGCATACCCGCCGCATGGCGCCTCTTCGCCGTCGACGCCTGAACTTACCGGCCCCAGTCCGACCGGCAGCGTCCGAGCCGGGCGAAGCGATACCGATTGCCCGTTCTGTCCTAGGTGCGCCGCCAGCCGAAGTCCGCCGACCTCTGAGAGATGAACGCTGCGAGCGCCCGACGACCGCGCTCGAGTTCATCGACCGGGACGGCAGCAGCTCGGCTGCCCTGATCGGCCGAGCCAGCCGTGCGGGGCGTCTCGTCTGCGTGCTCGGCGACCGGGTCGACCGAGCGTCGCTTGCGCGGCTCGGCATGTAGCAGCTCATTGATGGGATGTGGCGCCCCACGCTCGACGTCGACCTGACCCGGTCGGGCCTTGCGCGGCGCGGTCGCGATGAACCGGCCGATCCAGCTCGTCACCCGACCGGCTCTTTCACGTCGTCCTGAGCCACGACGCTCTCGACCCAGCCAGTGATGGCGCCGAGGGCGGCGGTGACGTTGTGCTCGACGACGCTGCCCGCTGGCTTTGGCCACTTGCTCAGACGTCGACCGCTGCCGCCGTAGGTCGCCACGAGGCGCAGCTCGTCAGCGCCGAACGCGTCGAGCCAGACGATCGTGCTCTCGTCCTCGGCCAACGCCGCCACGGCGGACGCCAGGGAGGCGAGGGCGTCTCGCACACGCTCAGCGCGGACCGCAGGGCGGTCGTGCAGCTCGGCGCGCCAGTTGGCGGCGGCGCCGTTGATCGCGCCGATCAGCTCGGCCACCCCGGTCGTGCAGGCGCCCTCGATCACGTCGAGCTGCTGGCGGGCGGCGGCGATGCGCTCGTCGATCTTCGCCACGGTCGGCGCCGGGGCGGCGCGACCGTCCAGCAGGGCGGCAGCGCCCGATTGGCGGTCGGAGACGACCGCAGCGTCCCGCTGGGCCAGAAGATCACGGAGTTTCGTGTCGGCGAGCCGGTGGGCATCGGCGACACGGCCCAACCGGTTCAGCGCCGGTTCCACCGACTGGGGCACATCGTCGGGAACGACGATGCGGGACATGCGTGGAACGTTCAGGGTCTTCATGGTGATCCTCCAGTCATGCGATTGGCCGAGTGGCGATCGAGACGGCGCTCCATGAGCAAGTCGAGCCCGCTCATCCCTGCGGTGCGCGCCAGCTCGGCGTCGTAGATGCGCTGGCGGTTCGCTCGCATGCGACAGCGATCGCTGCACCACTTCGTCTTCGGCGGCGCCAGCTCGACGCCACAGGCGGCGCACGTGCTCACGCTCCCATGATGGCGCGCCGCTGTTACCGCTGTCGCGCAAGTCCCGAGTAGTAGCCAGCCAGGAAGAGGAAGATCGCGCCTGCAATGAGCGGGATGACGATGAAGCCGCGGCGGATCGAGGAATCTGCGACGACCGGCGCTGACACAGCGAAGGCCACGCCCGCCAGGGCTGCGAACAGCCCGACTCGCTGGCGATCTGTCACGCCAAGGCTTTTACCCGGCCGAACACGGCCGTATTCACACGGGTCGATGTGCGCGAACAACGACTCCGGCCAACCTGGCAGTGCGCGCATGCGCTGTGCTGACCCGTCTGGCCGGGGTCGTCGAGCGGGGGGTACGGGCAGAGGGTCACGCTGTCCCACGTCGCCCCACCCGCTCCCGCTCGTCGACGAGCGACGCCAGGAGGCGCTGTGCGCCCCGTAGCGCTTCGTGAGCTGTCCCGTCCAGCTTCTCGACGCCCTGCGCCCGGTAGGGGCGATCCTGGCGTCTGTGGCGGGCTGCTGACGTTCGATTGATGGCCGGCGTTCACTCCAGCAGCACACCGCAGTATGAGCAGCGAAGCGAACCGTCCGGCTGGCGGTTGGTGAGGCTGTGCGAGCAGGACCCCGAGTCGCTCTCGCGCACGTGTATGAGTGGTTTGGTGTTTCCCTTTCTTCCCCCTGATCGTCGCCGAGATGATGCTCGCTCGGGGGAAGAAGGGGAAGCTTCGTCTGACTCATACACGTGCGCGAGGCGGGGCTGCTGCTCGCCGTCGTCACCATCGTCGTCGTCGCTGACGTCCCAGCACTCCAGGACGGCGAGCCCTTTGAAGCCGTCGATCCCCTGGCGGCGGGCACGGGCGTGGCCCCGTTCAGCAATGGCGGCGTAGAAGCCACGCCGGTTGAGCGGCGACCCGCGGCGGTTCTCCTGGCACCAGCGGTCGTAGGCGCTGTACAGCGGGATGCGCGGGGTCCATGACCCGGTCGCGGTGCACTCGTTCAGGAACATGGCGATGCGATCGGTTTCCCGTCGGAACCATCCGGCCTCGCGCTCGGTGGCGTCGTCGACGATGTAGCCGCCGTGGGCCTCGACGCGCTGGAGTGCGTGCACCAACAGCACGAGCACGCCGGGGAGTTCTCGCTCCCGGATGCGCTTCTCGATCGCGGGGTCCTCGCGATCGAGGAACGACACGTTGAACCGGTATGGGCGGATGCGCGCCAAGCACGACGGCACGGAGCCCTCGTCGACGGTCATCACCTGGTTCATGGTCCAGACGAAGAGCCCGTCGAAGCGGAACGTGAACGGGTGGCCGAACTTGTGCTCGGCCGAGATGTCGTCCTGGCCGGTCATCTTCTTGAACACGGAGACGTCGCTGAGATGCGCCGACTTGATGTCGCTGGCGACGTTGAGCACCTTGCCGTAGAGCTGGGCCGACCGGAAGCGGTTGACCGCCAGGTCGTACAGCTCTTTGGCGGCGCGGTTGTCTTCGCCGACGAGATCGGTGACGATCCGGGCGAACGTGCTCTTGCCGGTGCGCGTCGGGCCGACCAGGTAGACAGCCCGTTTCTGGCGGAGCCCGCGCCGGTCGAGCAGCATGGCGACGTCCTCCAGGAGATGTTCACGCAACGCCGGGCTCGGCAGCACCGTGCTCAACCAGCGCCTGAACGCGGGCGCCTTCGCCTTGGGCTGCCACGGGATCGGCAGCTTCCACGTGAACAGCATCGCCGGGTCGTGCTCGGTCAGCTCGCCGGTGAAGGGATCGAGCACGCCGTTGGCGACGTTGAGCATGTGCGTCGGCCGTGAGCCGAGACGGCGGCCATCGCCGTCCAAGGTGGCGGCGGCGTACGCCTTGAACGTGCGCAGGTGCTCGTTCTTGAAGTCGTCGCCCAACAGCGCGGTCACAAGGCGATCCACGCCGAGGCGATCGTTGACGTAGCGGCCGTCGCGCCACAGCCAGATCGCACCGGCCGGGTCCACCGCCAGCGGGGTGCTCGTTCTGATCGCCTCGAACAACGTCGCCACCAGCAGGCGGCCTTTCTCGACGAAGATGCCGCCGCCGATGATGTCGGCGAACTCGTTGATCTCGTCAAAGCTGGGCTCGGTCACCGAGCACCTCCCTCAGAGCGGAGCGGATCGTTCGGATGGCCTCGGTGTCGGTGAGGCCGTTCTCAACGCCGGCGTGGTACAGAGACCGAGCTGCGCCGGTGGGATCGCCGACCCGGCCTGCCGCGATGTCGTCCGCCAGCCGACAGGCGGCCCAGTGCAGGCAGCTATTGCGGGTGCCCACGTGGCTGGCGCGCACCGCCGCCACGAGCCCGGCGATGTTGGCCGCCGTTGCCCGACGCGGTTTGGCCGCGAGCTCTTTGTTGGTCGTGCCCGCCAGCAGGCGCAGCAGCCACGGCTCGACCAGCGGCAGCGATGCGGCCGGACTGGCGGCCCAGCGGTAGATGTGCCCGCTCGGGTGTCGGCTTGGTGGGGCGACCACGTAGCCGCCACGGCCACGCCAGTCGGCGCCGAGCACAACACCGGCCCGGTTCCCGACGCCGGTCGGAGCCGTGTAGAAGTGCTGGCCTTTCGAGGTGTGCACCACCGGACCGCTGATGGGCAGCGTCCCATCGGGCGGTCGTCGGGTGTCGAGCAGCTCGAACGCGCCGGGCCGGTCCACGTCGAGAACGTCGAAGTGGTCGCCGGTGCGGAGGCCGACGTTGGCGGTGGGCCACCAGTACCACCACAGTTCGATCACGTCGATCTCGGTCGTGGCGTCATGCAGCCCGCGGCGGGTGCGTGGCACCTTCCCCCGCAATGGCAGCACCGGCCAGCCCCGAGCGGCGTAGTCGACGGCGGCGGCCGCCAACGCGTTCACAGCTCGCCCTCGTCGTCGAGCTGGGCCACCAGCCGGTGGAAGTGGATGGCGTCGACCAGCGCCACCAACGCCTCGGCCGTGTCGGCGTCCGGGCCGATCGTCCACCACCAGCGGCGAAGCGCCCGGCCTTTGGCGGCGGCGAGACGGCGCTGCTCGCCGGGTGGCAGCGCGAAGACGTCGACATGCCGGTCAGCCGGTGGCATGATCATGTCGATCTGCTCTTTGCATCGGGCTGGTCACCACGGTTGTGCTCACCGGGTCCGGAGTTGGTGCCGGACCCGGTTGCGCGTTCGAGAACGCAAGCGCCGTGAGATGCGCGACGACGGCGGGGTTCTCGATCTCGTCGGGGAGTCCCTGCGCACGTCGACTGGCAACGGCGATCTCACGAGCGATCCGCAACCGCTCGTCGGCGGGCAGGTCGCCACGCCACTTCGTCACGAAATGACCTGCTCGGGGTCGAACAACTCCCGGACGGGGACGCCCAGCACCTTGGCGATGCGGCGGGCGTGGGAGCGTGACACCCGCCTTCGGCCGTTCACGTACTCGTTCAGCGCGCTCTTGTGGATTCCGGTATGGGCAGCCAAGAAGCGTTGCGTCATGTCCTGTCGCGCCAGCTCGACAGCTATCGGCTGACGGTTGGATCGGCGCACCGGATGACCTCCCTGGACTGCGGAAACGGCATGAACCTGTCCGCGCCGAGGGGTCGCTGTCAAGAGGCAAATACGGGAGCCACCAGCCACGTCTTACTAGTGAATAGTAAGTCCAGCTCAGACGCCATTTGCTCTATGCATGGAGGAACTAATCGTGAGCGCAGTCAAGTCTCAGAGACATAGTGCCGCCGCCGTTCACGCGTCGTTGACTGTGCAACTACTTTCGGGGCTTCACGCCCGCCACTTGATTTGCACCCGGTCGGTGTCGAAGGCCCGGCGCCCCTTGCCGACCGGGACGATCGTCACGTGCTCGATCACGTCAGCCAGGGCGGCGCGCCGCTGGTCGAGAGTCATCGTCGGCCACCGCTCGGGGAGCGTCGCCAGGCCCCGCATGACCGGGCGGGCCCGGCGTTGCGCGGCGAGCGCAGCACGGCGCTCACACTCGCTGCTCGCCACTGGCCCGGCTTGCCTGACTGCGGGCCGGGGACGCCTTCGTCGTTGAGCCAACGCGCCAGCGACGTCATGGACTCGCCGGTCAGGAAGCGGCGGGTTAGCTCTCGCACGTAGACGGCGCCCGCTTCGTCGACGGTCATGCCGTCGACCCAGCCCAGCGCCCGAACGGCGCCGACCGGGAGTCCCTTGTCTCGTGCCGCCGCTTTGGCCCGGCGCACTCGGCGGCTGGTGTCGTCGGACGCCTTCGCCGCCACGGCGACGAGCACCCTCGCCATCAGGCGGTTGTCGTCGTTGCTGAGGTCGTACTCGCCGTGCAGGGTGACGATGAGCACCTTGCCCGCTTCGGCCAGCTCGATCAGGTGCTCCAACTCGGCGGGCCGCCGCCACAGTCGATCGAGATGCCAGGCGACGATCACGTTGATCTCGCCTCGCTCGACGGCGGCGATCATCGTCTCGTAGTCGGGGCGCCGCTTGCGGGCGAATCGACTAGTGGCGCTGCCGGTAATTACGCCGGTGTAAGTTTGGGGTCGGTTAGCCGGGGGTGATGGCTGGCAGGGGGTGCGTCTGGTGTCTCGCCGCTCGCCTTTCGTCGTGGAGCTGTCGGTCGAGGATCGTGCCGTGCTTTTGGAGCGGTCGTGGTCGCGGTTGGCTCCTCATGCCGTGGTGGTCCGGGCCCGGATCGTGTTGTTGGCGGCCGAGGGCGCCTGCAACGTTGACATCGCTGAGCGCGTCGGTGTGTGCGTGGACATGGTGTCGAAGTGGCGGAAGCGGTTCTGCCAGCAGGGCTTGGCCGGGTTGCGGGATCGTCCGCGGTGTGGCCGTCCCCGCCGTTTTGATGATCGGGTCGTGGCGGGGGTGAAGGCGTTGGCGTGTGAACCGCCGGAGCAGCGTCGGGTCCCGTTGTCTCGGTGGAGTTCAGCGGAGCTGGCCTCTCAGGCGGCCAGCGAGGGGTTGGTGGAGTCGATCTCGTCGTCGACGGTGCGCCGCTGGTTGCACGGCGCGGCGATCAAGCCGTGGCGCTACGAGTCGTGGATCTTTCCCCGTGATCCGCAGTTCGCTGTGAAGGCGGCCCGGGTGTTGGACCTGTACGGGCGGGTGTTCAACGGTGTCGAGTTGGGCCCGGGCGACCATGTGATCTCGGCCGACGAGAAGTCCCAGCTGCAGGCGCTGCGACGCCGCCACCCGGGCCTGGGCATCGGTCCGGGCCGCCCTCGGCGTGTCGAGTTCGAGTACCGGCGGGGCGGGACGCTCGCCTATCTGGCCGCCTATGACGTGCAAGCCGCCCGCCTGTTCGGCTCGGTGGCCGACACCACCGGGATCGTGCCGTTCATGGCCTTGGTCGAGCGGGTGATGAGCATCGAGCCTTACCGCAGCGCCCGCCGGGTGTTTTGGATCGTGGACAACGGCTCGTCCCACAACGGTCGCCGCTCCATCGAGCGGATGACCGCGGCGTGGCCTAACGCCACACTGGTCCACCTGCCGGTGCATGCCTCGTGGCTCAACCAGATCGAGATCGTGTTCTCGGTCATCCAACGCAAGGTCATCCGCCCGGCCGACTTCGCCGATCTGGCGCAGCTGGCCGACCGGCTGGAGCGGTTCGAAGACCACTACAACGCCACCGCCACCCCGTTCAACTGGCGGTTCACTACTACCGACCTGGCCCGGCCGCTCGAGCGCATCGACGCCCACCAGCCCGACGACCAGAGCCGCCCGCTCGCCGCCTGAACCCCCGGGTCGGGGCCATGATGAGCCAGTGAGGTCACCGCCCGAGTCGACCAAGCACAGCCTCGAGTGGCGGCTGCATCAGCACGCCCGTGATCACTGGCCCGCGCTCGCAGACGTCCAGATCCGGTTCCGATCGAACTTCGCCTACGTCGACGGCCGCCTCCCCGACGGCGAGGTCGTACAGCTCTGCAGACTCCGCTACACCGGCTCGGCCAACAGCTGGGGCTTTGCCATCTACCGCTACAGCCACAACGACTACCAAGACAGCGTTCTGCCCACCGGCCTGCCCACAGGCAGCCCCCAAGACGCCCTCGACTGCGCCTGCGGTCTCTACCTCAACAACCCGAGCGCCTGGCTCCCCGATACACCGACGAACTAACGCGCGGCACCACTAGCCCGGACCTTTCAGTAGTGACTGGGGCGTGACGGGCCCGGTCCGCGAAGCAGCCCTCCTGCCAGGCAAGACTGCACTTGTCGAAGGTTCAGTCGGCCGAGCGGGAGGGCACTTCGAAAGTGAACGGTACACGGGCGGCGCGGCGGGTGAAGGTGACCGGCGATGGCAAGGGTGTGGCGGGTCATGCTGGCGCCTTGCTGCTGGCCGAGCTGGCTGATCGAGTCGGTCTCACCGACAGCATGTCGGCGGCGATGACGCATACCCGTCAACGTCGTTCGGTCCATGATCCCGGTGTCGTACTTACGCAGTTGGCGGTGTCGCTGGCCGATGGCGGCGACTGTCTGGCCGACATCGCCGTGCTCCGCAACCAGCCTGACCTGTTCGGCGCGGTGGCGTCGGATGCCACGGTGTTCCGGGTGATCGACTCGGTGCACGCCGACGGGCTGCGCAACATCGCCGCCGTTCGCGCCGCGGCGAGAGCGGTGGCGTGGGCGGCCGGCGCGGCACCCGACGAGATCGTGATCGACCTCGACGGCACGCTCCTGGACGCTCATTCCGACAAGCAGGACGCCACCGCCACCTATAAGCACGGGTTCGGCTTCTACCCGATCGTCGCCTATCTCGATGAGACCGGTGAGGCCCTGGCCGGTCTGCTGCGTCCGGGTCGGGCCGGGTCGAACAACGCCGCTGATCATCTCGAGACCCTCGACCGGGCCCTGGCCCAGCTGCCCATGTCCAGCGACGAGATGGAGATGCTGGTGCGCACCGACTCGGCCGGCGCCACCCATGACTTCATCGACGGCTGCCGAGACCGGGGGGTGCGATTCTCCAGCGGCCTGCCCGTCGACCAGCGAGCCCGAAACGCCTTGCTGCTGGCCCAAGAAGAAGACTGGCGGGCGGCGGTGGAGACCGACGGCACCGTTCGCGACGGCGCCTGGGTCATCGAGCTCACCGACCTGATCGAACACGCCTGGCCGCCCGGGACCCGGGTGATCGCCCGTCGAGAACGACCCCATCCCGGCGCCCAGCTCAGTTTGTTCGACATCGACAACGGGTTCCGCCATCAGCTGTTCATCACCGACCAGACCGACACCGACATCGCCGCCCTGGAACTCCGGCACCGTCACCGCGCCCACGTCGAGAACCGCATCCGGGCCGCCAAAGACACCGGACTGCGCAACCTGCCCTGCATCGACATTGTGTGCAACGACACCTGGCTGCAGCTGGTGCTGATCGCTCAAGACCTCATGGCCTGGTCCCAGCGCATCTGCTTCCACGGTGCCCTCGCCGTCGCCGAACCCAAACGGCTCCGTCACCGCGTGTTCGACGCCGCCGCCACCATCGCTCACACCGGCCGCCAGACCGTCGTGCGGTTCCAGCACACCTGGCCCTGGGTTGACGACATCGTCCTCGCCTTCAAACGGTTACGTGTCGCCCTTCCCGGCTGAACCTGCTCACCACGGCGCGGCAAACACCCTGGCGTCGCATGCCCTGACACCACCACGGCGACGCCGACACGACCCCTCCAAGCCGACTCCGCTCGACGCGCGCCCCGAGCCCGCTCCTCGCGACCGACGACACGAGCCCAGACACCCCAACACCCACCCGCTCGACTCCTTACTGCAACGTCCGGGCTAGCGCTGAGATCGTTGTCCTCGAACGGCTCCGGCCGGTACAGCTTCCAGCTCTTGTGGCGGCGCACCTCCCGCACGCAGTCGTCGCGCTGGCGGCTCACGCCCGCCTCTTCGCCGGTCGCATCATCGGAGATGCGCGTGTACACCGCCGCCGTCTGGGTGCTGCTTGTTCGCTTCGTCGTCTTCCCGCTCATGCGGGACGACGCTAGTGGATAACAGGGTCTCCATACAGCACATCGGCGACGGGGTGATGGCCGTGTTTGCCGAACCCGTTGCGGCGATCGTCGCCGCCGTGGAGGCGCATCAGACGCTGGAGCACGTGGCCGTCCGTATCGGCATCCATACCGGGTCGGCCGAGCCCACGGCTCGAGGTGGCCGCTGCGGTGCATCGTCTCGGTCAGCCAGTCCGCCGTGATCGACCGCGTCGTCGCCGGAATGCTCATATCGATCCTCCTCGCCCAGTGGTCCGCATCGAACCTCGCTCGTTGAGCATGCACGCTCGGGTCGGCAGGAACATCCGCCAACCCTCGTAGTCCACGCGCCGGTATGTCGTAGACCGATGCCCACCGCTGGGCGACGACACTTTGCAGTCCGATCGGCGGTGCTTGCCTCCAAGCGCTACAGGTCGGCGGACGCGGACCAGGCGTTCCGTCACGACGACGACGCAGCCAGCGAACGCGTCGAGCTCGTGGTTCGTCGCGAGCTGCGTGAGCACAAGAAGAACGTTGGCGGGCCGTTGGCTATCGAGCCGTAGCAGGAGAACCCCAGGCTGCCGCCCGCTCGCGCCGCGACGGTCGGCGAAGCCAACGTCGAAGGTGACCACCATTCGGCCTGCGTCCGACGCGGCTTCCCGGACGGTGTAATGGTCCGCGCCGCGGAGGCCCTCAGAGACAACGGTGTCGACGTCATGGTCGAACCGACGAAGGACATCGGCTGCCTCGACGGTAATGTTCTCGTCGAGCTTGAACCTCACTGGCCAGGCACGAGCGGCATGACCTCTTGCTTCGCCAGCCAGGCATCGTACGCCGCCGCGGCGCGCACACCCTCGTCCGTCAAGGACGGGTAGTGCCGAATGATCTCCGCCGGCGAGAGGCCGTCGGCGAGGGCGTCGAGCGCGACCGTGACGAGCACGCAGCCGTGCGGCCCGAACGCGCCACGAACCCGCCCGGCCATCCAATCCTTTGGCCCGAACAGGGCGCTACAGGCTGGACTCAGTCGGTCTGGACTGCGCCAAAGTCGCAGCTCAGTGGCACTGAACGCTACAGACTGCACGTTTGTCAAGCCCCTCGTAATGCGGAGGTCGAGAGTTCGATTCTCTCTCTGGGCTCGGACGTTCCCGCTGGTCAGATGGTCCCGCGCGGATCAGCCGGTTGCCGCGCCTGCTCCATCCCGCGTTCATCCCGCGGGGACAACGAGCCGATGACGAATGAGGCCCGGCAGTGATACATGTCGCCTACCACCGGTGAAGCCGCCGTGCCGGCAGCGGTGCCCCGTGTGACACGATGACGCCCGAGGTGCCCGGGCAGGTCCTGCCGTCGGCACTGATCGGGGGATGTCATGGTCCAGCAGGCCCCAGATTCGAACGATCGCAGACTTGGCTTCGGCGCGATCGCCACCGCCATCGGAGGCGGCGCCCTCGTCGTGTTCATCGTCCAGAACCGAGAGGATGTCGGTTTCGACTTCCTCTGGTGGAGCTTCACCTGGCCGCTCTGGCTGTACACCATTCTGACGGCCGTGTTCGGAGCGCTCATCTGGCTCGGGCTCGGCGTGATGCGTCGCCACCGACGACGCCAACAACGGCGCGAAGAACGACGCGATTGACGTCGCGGCGACACTCTCCCGCCAGGCACAGCGGCCGCACAGACTTGCGCGCCATCAGCGTTCGGGACGCTCACCCCGCCCTCCCCACTGTCCGCGCCGATCTGTCTCGCGCTCAGCGCCGAAGTGGGGGGAAGAGGCGCGCGGCAGGGTCGAAATCGGCGTACAGGCCTTCCTCGGTGGTCATGTGCATGAATTCGGTCATGCGGGCGATTGCCGCGTCGTTGCCGTTGGTGCTCGTCTGCAGCAGCTCGTGGAGCTCGGAGTGGGCGGCGCCGGGCAGGCGGGCCGCGGCGATCTCGTCGAGTCGGGCCCGGGCCTTGAGCAGGGTGCGGGGCCGGAAGCGGGTGGGCCAGAGGTCCTGGCTGGGCCGGTAGTCGCGCAGCACCTGTCGAGCCAGGGTCACCTTGTGCACCTCGGTCGGCCCGTCGGCGATGCCGAGCCAGTCGGTGGCGCGGGTGATCGGCAGCGTGTTGGTCGTGCCCAGCGCTCCGTGGATGTGCGTTGCCTTGTAGGCCATCTCGCGCTGGATCTCGGCGGCCTTCACCTTGCACGCCGCCACGTAGCGCCGGGCGGCGCCGTAGCCATCACGCTCGATGATCCAGGCCGCCTGCAGGATGAGGAGGCGGAACTGCGTCAGCTCGAGCCAGGCGTCAGCGACCATCTCCTGCACCATCTGCTTCTCGGCGAGCAGGCCGCCCTGTGTGTAGCGGGACAGCGCCCGCTCGCAGATCATCTCGAACTCGCGCTTGGCCAGGGCCACGGCCCGCATGGCGTGGTGCATGCGACCTGCGCTCAGCCGCCGCTGTGCCATCTCGAACGCCTTGCCCGGCTCGCCGATCAGGTGGTCAGCCGGTACCCGGACGTCCTGGTAGCGGATGTAGGGGTGGTGACCGAATCCGACCCCGCCGTCGTCGTCGTCGAGACCGCCGAGGTCACCGAAGATGCGCACGCCGGGGGCGTTCGTCGGGACGATGAACATCGACATGCCCTGGTAGGCGCTCGCTTCGGGATCCGTCACGGCCATGAGGAGGATCAGCTCGGCCTGCTCCGCGCCCGACGAGAAGAACTTGTCGCCGTTGATGACCCACTCGTCGCCGTCGCGGACCGCCTGACAGCGGAACCCGGTCGGGTCGGCGCCGCCGTGGGGCTCGGTCATCGAGTAGATCATCGTGATCTTGCCCTCGAGCAGCGGATAGAGCCACCGCTGCTGCTGCTGGTCCGTGCCGAACACGGCGAGCACGTCCGACTGTCCACTGCCCGGCGTCCCCGGCCCCGTCGCGAAGACGTAGGGCGCCCAGTACGAGCGGCCGATCACTTCGTTCAGGAGGGCCAGGTTCACCTCGCCGAAGCCCTGCCCACCCCGCTCGGGCGGCAGGTGGGCGGCGTAGAGCTGCTGGGCTCTCACCTCTTCGCGCCACTGCTCGAAGAGCGCCGCGATCGCGCCCTCTGGCCGACCGACGTCGACCACGTCGTAGAGCAGCGACTCGACCGGCTCGATCTCATCGGCCACGAAGCGATCGGCCCAGTCGAGTCGCGCTTGCACGTCGGGGTCGGTGCAGAAGTCCCATGCCATCGCCAGATCCCTCCAGATCACCTGTGCTGTCACCCATGCTGCCATCGCCAACCGCCCGCCGAAGAAGCCGGGGCCGCCGAACAGTCGTCTTGGAGGTACCTCAGTCGGGATGCCAGCCGTTCAGATCAGCGATGAGATGGGTCGACGCCAGCGTGTAGAGGCAGACGTCGCCGTTCACGCCGATCCGCGCCGTCACCAGGTTGGGAACGTTCTGACCGGGCGCGTAGTTGAGGTTGGATGCCAGCGGTCGAGGCTGGCCGCACGGCCACGCGGTGACGAAACCGGCCGCATCGGGTTCGGTGACGGTGACGTTCAGGACCACGGCGACGGCGTCCTCGGGTACGCCGCCGACCCCAGCGACGTGCAGAGCGACGGTACCATCGGCCGGCACCTTGCCGGGGGCTGATGCACCCGTGCCATCGCGGGTATCCAGCAGTCGGACGGGTGACACGGCCCTGTACGCGGACGCATCGGGGAACCAGCCGTTCGCATCGACCACGACATGCGTCGCCGTCAACGAGAAGATGCAGACCGTTCCGTCGGGTCCCACCGCAGCCGTCACCAGGTTGGGAACGTTCTGACCCCGGTCGTAGTTCAGGTTGGACGCCAATGGGGGATCGCCGCCACACGGGTACACGGTGAGATAGCCCGCCCCCTCCGGCTCCGTTGCGGTGACGTTCAGGACCACGGCGGCGGCGTCGGCACCGATGCCGTTGCCGGATACCGCGACGGTCAACGTACCGCCCGCCGGTACCTTGCCCTCCGGCGCCCCCAGCCCGGTGCGGGTGTCGACCAGCCGCACGGGGCTCAACGACTGGTACGCGTGACCGGCCGGGAACCAACCCGACACGTCGGCGACGACGTGCGCGGACGCCAGCGAGTAGATGCAGACCTTGCCATCGGCACCGAGGCGAGCGATCACCAGGTTCGGGACGTTCTGGCCGGCCACATAGTTGACGTTGGACGCCAATGGCGGAGGCGCTCCACACGGATAAACGGTCAGGAAACCCGGGGCGTCGGGCTCGGTCGCGGTCACGTTCACCACCACGGCCGAGGCATCTGCCGGCACTCCCGCAGCGCCCACTGCAACCTCGACCACACCGCCGGCCGGCACCTTCCCGATCGGCGCCCCGACCCCAACGCGAGTGTCGAGCACACGCACCGGCGCGACGGGAACGAACGGCGATTCCAGCGAGACCCGACGGATGGCGTCGGAGGCGGAGTCGGCGATGTACAAGTCCTTGCCGGCTCTATCCACCGCCACCGCCACCGGGTTGGTCAGGAACGCTTCGCGTGCGGCGCCGCCGTCACCGGACTGGCCGAACGCACCACCACCGACGACCGTGCTCAGCCCGCCGTCGGGGGACACGCGACGGATCCGCGCGTTGAAGGAATCGGCGATGAACAGATCGCCGCGACCATCGAGCACCAGTCCGGTCGGGTGGGCCAACCGACCCGCCGTCGCCGGGCCACCGTCACCGCCGAAGCCGTACTCCCCCGTTCCGACGGCCGTCGAGATCGAACCGGCCGGATCGACCTTGCGGATGACGTTCGCTCTGGCGTCGGCGATGTACAGGTTCCCGCCATCGTCGACGGCAAGGCCCTCGGGCGCCGAGAGCTGGGCGTACCGGGCCGGACCGCCGTCGCCCGTGGAGCCGTCGATGCCCGTGCCGGCCAGCACCATGGCCGATCCGCCGACGGCGTCGAACCGCAGCACCCGATGGTTGTCCTCGTCGGAGACGTACACCTGGCCGGCCTTGTCCACCGCCAGCCCGCCGATCGCGCCGATGGTCGCGTTCAGCGGGTCGGTGAGCGGGTAGCCCACGAACGGGTAGACGGTGCCGTCGGCCACCCGCAACACGCCGTTGGCGTTCACGACATACAGCGTCCCGTCAGCGCTCTCGACCACCGACGACTGCCGCACGCCCTCCACGGCGCCAACGACCGGAACCTGCCGGGCCGGTCCGGGAAGCTGGTTCAGGAAGATCGTCGGCGCCTCGACCGCGCCGACCACTGTCCGGAGCGTCCCGTCGTCGGCCAGGCTACGAACCGCGGCGCGCTCGTACAGCAGCAGATCACCGTTGCGATCCACGGTCAGCCCGTTGGGATGGTTGAGGTACGCCACCGTCGCCGGCGTGCCATCGGGTGACGACTCTGGCTGTCCGTTGCCCGCGATCGTCGAGATGGCCCCACCGGCGTCGACGCGCCGGATTCCGGAAGTACCCCCCGATGTACACGCGGCCAAGGCCATCGACACCGAGTGCGTTCGGGTACGTGAGCCCGGCCTGAACGGCAGGCCCGCCGTCACCGCCGTCGGCGAAGGCGCCGCTTCCGGCGAAGGGAACCATCTCCGTCGCCGCCGACCCGAGCTTCCACACGCGTCCGAGACCGGTGCTCGCCACGAACGCGTCGCCGTAGCGGTCGACAGTCATCGCATCCATCTGCCCGACACCGAGGATGGCGGGCACGATCGTTCTGACGAACATGGGTCCACCGCCGAGGGCGATGCGGAAGATCTTGTTCTGGTCCGTGTTGCTGAGGACGTACAGGTATCCGGCCTCACCGGCAGCCAGCAGCTTCACATCGCTGATGGTGGTCGTTCCGTCAGTCATCAGGACGGCCACCTGTTGGCCGTCCGGCGTCACCTTCACGATCTCGCTGCCGTTGCTCATGAACAGGTCGCCGGCCTCGTCGGCGGCGATGATGGCGTGGTTCATCGAGTTCGCAACGGTGGAGATGTGGCCGGTGGCATCCACCTTGCGCACGACGCGGTCGAGGTCCACGGAGGCGACGAAGTACCAAACTCCGGCGGCGCTGACAGCCGTGGTCGTCGGGCGGGCGATGCCGGCCTGCGTGGCGGGATGGCCATCGCCGAAGTAGCCAGGATCGCCGATCCCGGCCACCACCGAGAGCTCCCCGCTCGCCCCCGAGACCCGCAGGACGCGGCTCCGCAGCGTGTCGCTGACGTAGACGTCGCCGGCCGGCGTGACGCTCATCCCGCCGGTGGCGACGAGAGGCCATGCCGTGGCCGGCCCCTCGAGACGATGACCGGCGACGACATCGATGGTGCCGGGCGATACGGTCGCCGAGCCGGAGACCGCGTCGCTCGTCGGTGCCGGTGCCGCCGCCTCCCCCGTCGTCACGACGAAGAGGGTCGTCGCCAGACCTCCGACCAGCGCCGCCCTCGTCCACCAGCTCACTGGTCTCTCGCGTCGCATCGCTCGGCCCCCCCCGGAGGGCGGACGGTAGTCGCGCGACGCGGTGACGAACCATCGATGCGACCGTCCGATGGTGCTCAGCGGCCGGGACGGTCGACGCGATCCCACGGCCACTCGGCGGCCACCCAGGCGGCGACGGCGTCGGCGAGCGCGACATCGAGCTCGGCGTGACTGGCGCGCACCCACGACTGGACCGTCGCGTCGGCGTCAGCCGACTCCGAAGGGTAGAGGTAGACGCACCCGATCACGTCGCCCGTGACCGGGTCGAGGACGGTGAACGTGAACCCGGTGCGAGCGGCGAAGTCCGCGGCGTGGCGGCGGAGGTCGTCGAGGTTCTGGTCGACGGACATGCCTTCCGGCGGCGGCCAGTTGCCGTCGGGGTACCCCGGCGTCGAGCGGATGTGGGCGATGCTCGACGTCCACGCCGCGTGATCCGCCCCGTTGTGCTGCGGGCCGAGCGGCTCCAGCCGGAAGTGGTCGCACTCGAGGGTCGTCGGCGGCTCGAAGTCGGTTGGGACGAACAGCGGCTCGGCCACGACTTGGACGGTAGTGGGGCGCCGAGATGACAGTGATCCGGCTGGTTACTCCGTGTTGATGCGGGCCAGGAGCTCGCTCGCCACGGGCTCGTCGCCGACGATGTCGAGGCGGGCCCGCGGGACCCGGTCGTACATGCCGAGCAAGATGTCGGAGGCGGTTCCGCGGATGGCGACGTCCGCCTTGGCGTGCGTCCGCTCGACGCGGCCGTCCTGGTGGACGAACCACTCGCCCTCCGTGTCAGTGCAGTGGATGTGCACACTGCCTGGGAGCGGCTTCGTCGCGCTGGTGCTCCAGGGCAGTGTGGTGGCGAGCACCTCGTCGATCGAGTCGGACGCTTCCGGGGCGCCGACCGGCTGGGGCTGGCCGGTCGCGGCGTTCTCCATGTCCCACCGGTGGATCGCCGCCTCCTGCACCTGATGCCGGCGGACGAAACCGGCGGTGTGTCCGCTCTCGTCGAGCGCCCACGTCCACACTGGCGTGTCGTCGGGCGTGGCATCGAGGATCTGGATCATCCGATCGGCCTGGGCCCGACCCCAGGCAACGAGATCGGGGTAGGCCGTGGGGCGTTCGGGCTTCGCTTGCTCAACCGCCTCCGGGTCGGTGGCGCGCGTCTCGACGTCCGTGCCCCAGAACCAGTGGACCTCGCCGAGGTGCCAGACGAGGTCGGCGATGGTCCAGTCCGGGCAGCTGGGCACCCGGCCGTTGGGATCAGCCCCGTCGGCGGCGGCGTAGAAGCGGTCGCTGTCCTGTCGAATGGCGTCCAGGAAGTCCATGCCCACCGATGTACCACGATCCCCGCCGCAGTGAACCCGTCAGAGCCGTCAGTACGTCCGCTCGTCCTTCAGGTCGAAGTCGGTGAAGGACGGCTCTCCGACCGCCTGCGCCATCATCGTGCGAGCCAGCGTGTCCGTCTCCGGAAGATCACTGTTGACCTTGGCGGAATCGGCATCGTCGAAGAACGCAACGATGAGGACGTGCGACGGATCAGAGCGGTCCTGGAGGAGGAGCGACCGCCGGATCGTGCGGCGACCCTCGGTGGCGCGCTCCCATTCGTCATCGTGGGCCTGGAGCTCCTCGAGCGGCATGGTGGTGCGGGCGTCGATGATCTGGACGAACATGGCTGCTCCTCTCGTTTTCAGCGCGGTTCCACGTGCTCGGCGCTATTGAGTCGGCGACATCCCCCAGCGTTACAGATCTACGGCCTCTTCTTGGCCGCCGCCGCGAATGCGGCGCGCGCCGCATGGCCGACCCGATGAGCGTCGGCCTCGTGCGGGTACGACCGGTACACGTTCTCGGCGGTCACGCCGAACTCGGCGATCGCCACCACGATCGAGCTGAAGCGGCTGGCGAACTCGAGCCGGGAGTGCTCGATCGCGGCGGCGCCGAGCGCACGACGAGAGCCGGACGACACCGCCGCCATCGTCCGTCGCAGCTGCGCCTCAGCAGCGACGAACGCAACGTTGACCTTCTCGATCTTGGCGAAGCCCTGTTGCAGCTTCGCGATGTCGCTGAGGATCTGGAGCTCCACCGGGCCGCGCCGGGCGGCCTTGAGATCGCTCGCCTTCTTCGTGGCGAACGGCATCGTGTCCTTCTTCCAACCTTCGATCGTCGTGTTCAGCTTCACCCGAGCGGCGAGGATGTCGCTCAAGTTGAGATCGAGCGCGTTGGGCTGCGCGGTCAGCGTGTTGCCGACGAAGAAGTTCAGGTCCTCGTTGAACTTCTTGTAGTCGAAGTGCTTGCCACCGGGTTCGAACGCGTTCCACTGCTCGACGAACGGGAGCACCGCCTTGTCGGGCGGTGAGGCGCGTAGGTCGAACGCCGCGGTCGCCACCGGGAACGGGATGTCGAGCGCCGCCTTGATCGCCGCTGCGTCCTTCTTGTCCTTCGAGGCGAGCACCCGCGCCTGAAGGAACTCCTGCTCGGCGTGGCGTGTTTCGTGGTAGCACGTGTCGGTGACCTCGCCCGCCTCGTCGGCGGTCACGTCGCGGAGCTTGGTGGTGATGGGCTTCTTCGTGATCTGGAGCAGGTCGATGTTGATCGTCCACCCGGAACCAGTGAACAGGCCGCGTTCCTTCCTCGGCTCGAACGTCGGCTTGATGATCGCCGGCACGTGCTCCGCGGCGAGCGCGTCATCGGCCTTGTTCATCAAGTTGTTGCCGAGGTCGAGCAGCGTCTTGTCGGGATTCGATCGCCAGTAGTTCAGCGCTTCCCCCGCGAACGCGGTGGTCGGCGCCGACTTGGCCAGCCCGAAGTTGGCGGCCTGGCGCTGCACGACGGGCGCACTCAGCAGCTGCGCCACCGCCGCATTGCCGGCGGTGCGCTGGAGCGAGAGCAGGGCGCCCGCCGGCCCCGCCACCAGCACCGTCGCCCGCCGGGTAGAGGCAGGCGCCTTCGTCAACTGGCGTCGGTAGCGCACCACCGGGCGATGGTAACTGGCCTGGATAGCCGACGTCCGGGGGTCGGTGGCCTGTCTAATGAATGACCGAGCGGGTACGTACCTGCGCACTGGTTCCCTCGCGATGTTGGGTCCCCTCCCGCCTATCGCTCGGGGCCAGCGGAGAGCGCGGTCGCAGCTTGGACCGCGCTCTCCACAACGTCGCCTCCGTCCGCCCGCCGAGCCGCTCGCCCGTCAATTCACGGGCGCCGCGGCCGGAGCCGGCGCGCCGCCCGCACCAGCGGTCGCAGGCCCGGTATCGCTCGGGCGAACACCCGCAGCCCCTCCTTCGGGCGTTGGAGCTCGGCGACGCGGCCCTGCAACTGGACAACCTGCGCCTGCAAGTGCTCCTGCTCCGTGATCACGCCGTACAGCCGCTCGTAGAGGTCCTCGAGCATCGTGGGGCCGCCGTAGCGTCCCCCGTCGGCCACGGCCCGCGCTTCACGATGCTGTTCCGCCGCCGTCCACGCCGCCAACGTGGCGTCGTCGATCGGCTCCGTCCGCGGGCGGGCGATGGCATAGAAGAAGTAGGACCGCCCGAGGTCGTCGTCGAGGTACCGCTCGTCGGCCTCGAGGACGAAGTCCACCCACCGCGCCTGCTCGGGCCCTGGTGTGTAGAAGGGCGGGTTGAGCTTGAGGATCTCGTAGGCGAGGGCCCCCCCGGTCGGCCGGAGGTGATCGATCGAGAAGTAGCGCTCCAGATGCGAGATGACGAGATCGCTGTGGATGGCCTCGGTCGGGTCGGTCGCCAGCATCGTCGTCAGGTGGGGGTAGTCGAGCCGCCTCCGGAACATGGGGGGCAAAGCCTGGTTCAGCTGCCACAGCGCATCCCAGTTCCCGAGCGAGTACTGGTTGCGAGCGGGACCGCAGTAGTCCCAGTGGAGGAATACACCGTCGGGTGGCAATCGCGCCGCCACTTGACGGAAGGCGCGGTCGAGGTAGGCGATGTGATGGGCGGCGGCGTAGTTGATGACGAGATCGAACGGCCCGACCGGGAGCTCATCGGTGTTGATGTCGTGCCGCACGTACGTGATGGGCAGCCCTGCTGCGCGGGCGGCAGCCTCGGCCAGGAGGTCGTCGGCGATGTCGACGCCGACTGCAGCGCCGACCACGCCACCGGCGACCAGCGCCCGCTCGACCCAGCCGTTGCCGCAATTCAGCACCAGTGCGCGCTCGAAGCGGGACCGCCCGTAGAACGCCAGGGCGTGGCCCCAGATGCCGAGCGGCGCGGCCTCGCCCAACGCGAGGCGATCCTGATAGGCCCGCACCTCGGCAAGGGCGTTCCAGTACAGCGGCGTGTCGTAATACACCGACGAGTCCGCCGGCCGAATGGCGTCAGACACTCCCGCTGACCCTCGCTTCGAGGATCATCATCGGCGATGCCGTCTCGACCACCCGGGTGAGGTCGTAGCCCGCTTGCTCGAACAGTGCCGCATACTCCGCGACGGTACGTTCCTGCCCGCCGGGCACAACGAGCATGTTGAGGTCCGAGAACTTGTTGTCGGCACCCTCGTTCGGCTCGCCCAGCGCCCGCTCCACGATCAGGAGCGTGGTGGCGCCCGCGGCCACGTGATCGGCGATGCTCAGCGAGGCGACGACGTGAACGGCCTGCGAGACCTGGAACCCAATCGTCAGGCGGCGCAGTGTCGCCGCTGGATCCTCTCGAGCGTCACTCATCGAACCCCCTTCCGGGCGACAGCATCGCGCCCCTCGGGGTCCGGATCACGCGCCGTCAGCGGCGGCGTACAGCGCCGCAAGATCGATCTTGCCCATCCCGAGCATGGCCCGCATGGCCCGTTGCGAGCGCGCCTCGTCCGGGTTCTTCAGCAGGTCCTCCATGCCGACCGGCACGACCTGCCACGACACGCCGTACTTGTCCTTCAGCCAGCCGCACGGGCCCGATTCGCCACCGGCCGTGAGCTTCTCCCAGTAGTAGTCGACCTCCTGCTGGTCGGCGCAGTTGATGAGCAACGAGATCGCCTCGTTGAACGTGAAGTCGGGCCCACCGTTGATCGCGGTGTAGTCCTGGCCGTCGAGCACGAAGTCAACCGTCAGCACCATGCCGGCCTGACGAGGGCCGGCCTCGCCGTAGTAGAAGACGTTCTTGACGTGCGAGTTCGGGAACACCGAGACGTAGAACTCGGCCGCTTCCTCGCTCTCGGTGTCGAACCAGAGGTTGGGGGTGATACGGGGCATCGCTGCGCCTCCTGTCGTCGGCCACTCTCATCGAGGGAGACGATGCGGCGACCGGGAACTCATCGCCTCGGACGGATTCAGCCCGCCGTCTCGTCGAGCAGCTGCAGCAGGTCGTGAGCGGCGAGCTCGACGGCCTTGTGGCGCCACTCCGACGCCCGGTACACGCAGGCGATCAGGGCCGTGCGATGCACGCGGCGGAAGTCGCCGTAGACGAACGCATACCGAGCCTTGGTCTCGTCGTTGGCGCCCTCGGTCAGTCCGAGGTGCCACGCGGCGTACTCCTCCCACCCATGCGACTCCAAGTAGCTGTTCTGGGCGTCGGCGCCGGGCTGGACGGTGCCCCAATCGCTATCGAGGACGTACTGGCGGGCGCCGATCAGGCGCCTGGCGTTCGCCACGGCCGCTTCGTTGAGCGCGTACTTCGCCATGCACCACCGGTACCCGCGCGCCGCGAAGGCGAGCCTTCGCGCCGCGACCGTTCAGCAGACGGCGGCCATCCGGTTGCTGTCCTCGAGCGGCAGCTCGGCCCAGACCACCTTGTCCCCGTCCCGCCAGTCGATGCCCCAGCGCGTCGCCAGGGACGAGACCAACATCAAACCGCGCCCGCTGATGTCGTTCGATGTGGCGAACAGCACCCGGGGCTGGCGCCGGCTGCTGTCGCGCACGCCCAACCACACCACATCGCCAACCCGCACCGTCACCTCGAACGGCGTGCGGGCGTGGCGGACGGCGTTCGACACCAGCTCGGACAGGACCACTCGCGCCGCGTCGCGGCATCCCGCCGGCAGATGGTCAGCGAGGTGGCGGGCCGCCGTCACGCTCGACGCGGTCGGCGGATACCGCTCCGACCATGTCTTGCGCAATGCCGCCATGCCCGTGGGATACCCCACGGGCATGGCTCCAATCCCTCCTGTTGCGACGGACCTCGGTCAGTCGACGCCGAGTGCTCTCGCCATCGTGTGGAACAGGTCGGTCTGGTTCGTGATGCCGAGGACGTTGGCCGCCTGCGGGCCTTGCGCCGCCACTCGCACCTCGGTGCCGGTGTGGCTCTGCGAGCGCCCGTTGAGGTTCGTGGCGTAGTTGACGACCATCGGCTGACCCTCGTGGGTGATGAGCGTGGCGATCGCGCCCGGGCTGTGATCCGTGGCCGTCTGCGCCTCGACGATCTGGCTCGTGTGACCATGGTCGGCGGTCACGATGATGAGCGTGTCGGGGTGCTTCTTGGCCCAGTCCTGCGCCACCTTGATGGCCCGGTCGAACTCGACCGTCTCACCGATCTGACCGCACGAGTTCTGGGCGTGATCCTGCTTGTCGATCGACGCGCCCTCGACCTGGAGGAAGAAGCCGTCCTTGCGCTTGTCTCCCTTGGTCTTCGTCGACAACAGCTCGATCGCCTTGGCCGTCATGTCGGCCAGGTGCGGTTCGGTGCCCGGCCGCGCCCCGTTGGACTCGGTGCACGGCGTCGCCGCCGGGCCCGGGTACGGAGCGGCCAGCGGGCCCGTCCACTCCAGGTCCATGTTGCTCGGGTGGAAGAGCCCGAGGAACTTCTTGCCGGGCACCGCGGCGTCGAGGCCGGCCTTGTCGGTGGCCACCGTGTAGCCCTGGGCCTGCGCCTGCTGCACGACGGTCTGGCCGGCGTACGGGCCACCGGTGACGGTCTGGTCGAAGCGCTGCTTGCCTCCGCCCATCAGCACGTCCACGTTGTGGTCGACCGTCTGCTCGGCGACGGAACCGAGGCCACCGGCGTCCTTCTTCTCGGTCGGGCACGTAGCCATGTCGGCCGGACCCTGGCAGCCGCGCAGGCTCACGTGCGCGTCGAGCACCGCCGGCGTGGCGTCGGTGAGCTCGGCCGTGGTCACGTTGCCGGTCTTGAAGCCCGCCTTCTGGGCCAGCTCCAAGATGGTCGTCAACGGCTCGAGCGTGACCGGATCGACCGACACGGCGTTGTTGTAGGTCTTGACGCCCGTGGCCCAGCCGGTGCCGGACGCCGCCGAATCGGTGACGTAGTCGGGGGTGTCGGGCGTGCCCTTCTGCACGGCGTAGGTGGTGTACTCACCGGTCAGCGGCAAGGCGTCCATCGACAGCCGGCCGGCGGCGCCCTTGGCGTAGTTGCGAGCGATCGTGATCTCCGAGTCGCCCATCCCGTCGCCCAGGAACATGATCACGTTCTTGGCCCGACCACCGTTGAGGGAGAACAGGACCTGCGCGGTCTTGTCCCCATCGTTGTTCCATGCGCCGGCGGCCGAGGCGACCACCAACCCAGCGACACCCACCGTCGCTCCCACCAGGATCTTCCGTCGTTTGCTCATCGGATCGTCACGGCTCCTTTGTCGTTTGGTCCTGCCGAACCACCACAGCAAACGGACCTGAACGGGTCGTGGCGGATCGGTGGCGCGTGGCTAGCCAGCGGCCGACGACTCGCCCCGCGATGAATTCGGACCGTGACGGACGTCTCGTACGTGGAGCGATCCGCTCGAGAGGAGCAGCCCATGACCGCGATCGATCTCGGACCGGCCAGCCGGCAGGTGGCCGACCTCGTGACCGCAGTGACCGACGACCAGCTCGCCGCGCCCACTCCCTGCTCGGCGTACTCGGTGGGCGACCTGGTGGACCACGTCGGCGGGCTGTCGCTGGCCTTCACCGGCGCCGCCGTCAAGGAGACCGGTGGCGCCTCGTCGCAGGGTCCAGTGGTCGACGCCTCCCGCCTGGGCCCTGATTGGCGAAACCGCATCCCCCGCGATCTGGACGGGCTGGCCGTGGCCTGGCGCGACCCGGACGCCTGGACGGGCATGACCAAGGCGGGCGGCATCGACCTGCCCGGAGCGGTCGCCGGCGTCGTGGCCCTGGACGAGCTGATCCTCCACGGATGGGACATCGCCCGCGCCACCGGGCAGGCCTACGACCCGGATCCGGCTTCCCTCGAGGCGGTGCACGGCTTCCTCGCCCAGTTCGCCACGCCCGAGCAGGCGGCCATGCGCGCCAACATCTTCGGCCCGATCGTCGCAGTCCCCGACGACGCGCCGCTCCTCGACAAGGTGCTCGGCCTCGCCGGGCGTGATCCCGCCTGGACGGCGCCGTAGGGGCCACGATGGGCGGCGATGACAGCTGCGGCCATCCCTGATCCGACATGAGGCCCGGCGCCGTGGTCGTGTTCGGCAGCGCCAACGTCGATCTGACCGTGCACACCGAGCGGGCGCCCGGGCCCGGTGAGACGGTGCTGGGTCACGGGTTCGGTCAGGGGAATGGCGGGAAGGGCGCCAACCAGGCGATGGCCGCCACGCGCATGGGCGCCACCACGAGCTTCGTCGGCCGCATCGGCGACGACCCGCTCGGGGCCCGGCTGGCCGAGAGCCTCGCGGCCGCCGGTGTCGACACGGGAGGTCTCGTGTCGGTGTCCGGTACCCCGACCGGCGTGGCCGTCATCGTCGTGGATGCCAGCGCCGACAACCGGATCGTCGTGGCGCCCGGGGCCAACGCCGCCCTCGACGGCACCGACCTCAGCGCGCTGACGGCGGCACTCGACGGCGCCGCCGTGCTGCTGCTGCAGCTCGAAGTGCCCATGACCGGCGTGCTGGCGGCCGCACGCGAAGCCCGCCGGCGGGGCGTGACGGTGGTGCTGGACCCGGCACCCGTGCCACCGGCGGGGGTGCCCGACGAACTGTTGCAGCTGACGTCCATCGTCACCCCCAATCAGCACGAGGCCGCGCTGCTGGTGGGCGACGACGACGTGACCGCCGCGCTGGCCGCCCTCCGCCAGCGCGGTGCCGAGACGGCCGTCGTCACCCTCGGCGCCGCCGGGGCGCGCTGGTCGGGGCCGGCGGGCGACGGCGTCGCGCCGGCACCGGCCGTCACGGCGATCGACACGACGGGGGCGGGCGACGCCTTCAACGGCGCGCTGGCGGCGGCGCTCGCCGAGGGCCTCGATCTCGCCACCGCCATCCGTTGGGGGGTGACCGCCGGCGCCCTCGCTGTCACCCGCGCCGGCGCCCAGGACGCGATGCCAGACCGGGCGGACGTTCTCCCTCTAGTCGGCGCTTGAGCTCAGCACGGCCGGCAGCCACTCGAGGAGGCGTTCC
This sequence comes from uncultured Acidimicrobiales bacterium, assembly GCA_963728985.1. Classification (GTDB taxonomy): domain Bacteria; phylum Actinomycetota; class Acidimicrobiia; order Acidimicrobiales; family Ilumatobacteraceae; genus DASXAI01. The sequence goes on from CAVSME010000001.1 coordinate 1,007,083, forward strand.
TCGAGGATGGGGCCCGACTTCGCCAGCGCGTGCCCGTCGTTGGGCAGCACGACGAGCTCGCCATGGTCGGCGATCTCGCGCACGACGGCAGACGCCTCGACCGGGAGGATCTCGTCACGCTCGCCATGGAAGAGAAGGAACGGCCGGGGCTTGAGCCCGCCGGCGATCTCGCACCCCGCCGACTGCGTGGCGAAGGTGACGACGCCGGCCACGAGGTCGGGCAGACCGACCCCGACCCGCACCGCGATGGCGCCGCCGAACGAGTGCCCCATCGTGACCACCTTGGTGGCGCCGTGGCCGACGGCGATCTGCACGCCAGCAGCGAGATCGAGCGTGCACTTGTCGATGTCGTTGGGCTGGCGGTAGCTGAGGCGCACGACGCCGATGCCCATCGCCGGCAGCTGCTCGCCCAGGCGCTGGTACAAGCCGCTGGCCGGACCGAGCAGCCCGCCCATCGCCCCACCGCAGGCCACCACTGCGGCGGGCAGGTCCGGGTCGCCGTGCCAGAGCACCGTGATCAACCCCGTCATCGTGTAGATCTCGAGGTGGCGGAGGCCCGGGGCCAGCTCGGCCTCCTGCGTCCCGATCACGTCGAGCGCCTGCAGCGGGGTGCTGGGCTTGGAGTCGGTCATCGCCAGGCGAACACCGGTTGTTCGAGATGGTCGACTCGGGTGGCGCGGCCGTGCAGCACCACTTCGCGGAGTTGGTACAGGACGGCCGCCGTCGGGGCGTGGATGACGTGATCGAGGAGCGGCATCTGCACGACAGGCCGATCGCTCTCGGGGATGGTGACGAAGCGGGGCGCGTCGGGGCGATCGAGCTCGGTCACCGGGATGACGAACGACTGCGCCACCTCGGCCGGGTTGGGCACGATCTGCGGGTCGTGGCCGGCCCACACCACGACCGGCGTGATGACGAAGCCCGAGCGCGTGGCGTAGTCGTCGAGCAGACCGAGCACCTCCGCCGCCGCCACCTCGAGGCCGAGCTCTTCGTGCAGCTCGCGCCGCGCCGCCTCCTCGGGCGTCTCACCGTCGTCGATGCGGCCACCGGGGAGCGCCCACTGGCCGGCGTGGGCCCGCAGCTTCGGCGCCCGCTTGGTGAGGAGGAACGAGAGATCACCGTCCGGGTTGGTGCACAGGGCGATGGCCACCGCCGCGGGTCGGTGCCCGGTCGGCTCGACGGCCACGCGCGGGAACGCCGACAGGCGATCGCGGACCTGGGCGCGCATCCCTTGTACCCTACAAGCGCCATGGTCCTACCTGGCCTGACCCCGGAGGAAGAGCGAGAGCTCGACCTGCGCATCGGTGGTGCCTGGAAAGAGCTCCGCCGAGGCGCCGCCATGGCCGCCGTGCGCGACCACCTCTTCGGTGCCGGCAGCGACGCCCTCGAACCAGGCCAGTTCGACACCCTCGAGCTCCTCGTCCAACGCCAAGGCTGGCGCATGTCCGAGCTGGCCGACTCGCTCCGGGTCGACCCGTCCACGGCGACGCGCGCCGTGCAGCGACTGCTCAAGACCGGGTTGGCCGAGCGCGGGCCCTACCGGGGCGACGGCCGGGTCGTGATGGTGAGCGCGACGGAGTCCGGCCGGGAACGCTACGAGGCCATCGCCCGCTGCCGGCGCGCCTTCATGGACCAGGTGATGCGGACGTTCAGCCTGGATGAACGCCTCCAGCTGGCGTCGCTGCTCGAACGGCTGGTGGCGGCGGCCGACGAGGTCGCCGGCACAACTCGGAGTTAGGTCCGGGCACCACCCCCTATGGTGGGCCCGTGGCCGACCAGGCGCAGTTCGCCGAGCAGGCACTCGAGTTCATGCCGGCGTTGTACTCCGCGGCCCTGCGCATGACCCACAACCCCGCCGATGCCGAGGATCTCGTGCAGGAGACCTACCTGCGGGCCTACCGGGGGTTCGGCGGGTTCGAGTCCGGGACCAACCTGCGGGCGTGGCTCTACCGCATCCTCACCAACACCTACATCAACAGCTACCGGGCCAAGCAGCGCCGGCCCGACGAGCGCCAGCTGGACGAGGTGGAGGACTTCTACCTCTACCGCCGCATCGGCGCGGTGGAGGAGGCGATGGCGGCCCGCAGCGCCGAGGACGAGCTGATGGACCTGTTCACCGACGACGAGGTGAAGGCGGCCCTCGACTCGCTGCCCGAGCAATTCCGGCTGGCCGTGTATCTGGCCGACGTCGAGTCCTTCTCGTACAAGGAGATCGCCGACATCCTCGACATCCCGATCGGCACCGTGATGTCCCGCCTGCACCGGGGAAGAAAGGCGATGCAGAAGGAGTTGTACGAGTTCGCCGTGCAACGGGGCCTCACCGCCCCGGTGGACCAGGCGCCGGCCGCATCGGGCGACGGCACAGAGCGAGAGCACCAGCACACCCATGGATGACTGCGAAGAGATCCTCCGCGAGGTCTACCCCTACCTTGACGCCTCGTTGAGCGAGTCGGCCCGAGCCGAGATCCAGCACCACCTGGACGACTGCCTGGGCTGCCTGCATGTCTTCGACTTCCACGCCGAGCTGCGCACGGTCATCGCCAAGAAGTGCCGGGAGCAGGACGTACCCCCCGGCCTGCTGGCCCGGGTGCGGGACTGCCTAGGCGTGGAGCAGTCCACCCCACCGACGGCGTGATGGCCGGGGCGAGCGGATAGGCGAAGAGAGCTTTGGGTGCCGATTGCCTCGCCTGGCGGGCCGATCGGCACCCATGACCGAATCGGCACCCAGCGTTGCTCGTGGAGCGTGGCAACCGGCCCCGTCCGCGCGGATCGCGAGCACCTATCCACCCGCCCTCAGAGGTCAGCGAGACCGAGGCGGAGCCGAGGAAGTGTTTCGGTACCATGCCGGGCATGCTGTTCGCGGCTGAGGTCTGGCACTACTGGCTCGGTTGGGCGATCGCCATCGGCGCCGTGCTCACCTTCGTCGCGCTGCTGATCGGGTACCTGATCAAGGTCCAGGCACCGCAATACCCCAAGCGCGGCCAGCGCTAGCGGCTGGATCGACATGGCGTCCCCGGTCGATTGGCGCTTCGCCGAGCGGGTTGCGCTGCGTTTCTCGGGGCACGAGCCGTTCGCCGCCAGCTACCACGCGGAGTCGCTGGCACCGGACTTCGCCGAGCTGACCACCGAGGCCGAGGAACTGGTGGCAACGGCCACCGGGCTGCGTTCCCTCGCCGGCCCCGCCCGCGCCCAGGTCGTGGACCGGGCGGCGTGGATCCAGGCCAACCTGGCCTCGTTCCAGCGCCTGCTGCGCCCGCTGCTCGACAAGGTGGACGGCCGCACGGGACGCGGCGTGCCCGGCACCTTCGCATCGAAGGTCACCGCGATCCAGGTGGGCACCCTGCTCGGGTGGATGTCGGGTCGGGTGCTCGGCCAGTACGACCTGCTGGTCGTGGACGACGAGACGGCCAGCACCCAGGACCTCGTGTACTACGTCGGGCCCAACCTGTTGAACCTGGAGAAGCGCTTCGGCTTCCCGCCGCGCGAGTTCCGCCTGTGGATCGCCCTCCACGAGTGCACCCACCGCGCCCAGTTCACCGGCGTCCCGTGGCTGCGCGAGCACTTCCTCGGGCTCGTGCGCCAGGCCATCGACATGGTGGACCCCGACCCCGACCGCCTGGTCGACTCCCTCAAGGGCGCCCTCAGCTCGGCCCGGGGCGGGCGGCGAGCGCTCGACGAGGGTGGCCTCGTGCACTTGCTGGCCACGCCGGAGCAGCGGTCGGTGCTCAACGACATCGGCGGCCTCATGTCCCTGCTCGAGGGGCACGGCGACGTCACCATGGACCGCGCCGCTGCCGGCCGGATCCCATCGGCCGAGCGGTTCGCCCGCGTCCTGCGGGAGCGCCGGCGCAACCAGCACGGCGTGGCCAAGGTGGTGCAACGGCTCCTCGGCATCGAGGCCAAGCTGGCCCAGTACGAGGCGGGCGAGCGGTTCATCGCCGCCATCGAGGCCGCCGCCGGGCCGATGGCCATCGACCGCTGCTGGGAACGGCCCGCCAACCTGCCCACGATGGAGGAGATCCGGGCGCCGGAGCGCTGGTTGAGCCGGATGGGTGTCGACTCGGCCGTTGCCTGACGCCGGCGCCCTCGTTCAGGCGGCCGCCGCACTCCTGCCCCGGTGCTCGTTCCCGCCCGCCGGCACCGCCGTCACCTGCGCGGTGTCCGGCGGTGCCGACTCCACCGCCCTGCTGGCCCTCGCCGTCGCCGCCGGCTGTCGAGCTACGGCCGTCCACGTGGACCACGGGTTGCGGCCCGACTCGGCGGCCGAGGCCGAGGTCGTGGCGGCCAGCGCCGGCGCGCTAGGCGCCGGCTTCCAGGCGGCCCGGGTGGTGGTGGCCGACGGCCCCAACCTCGAGGCCCGCGCCCGCGCCGCTCGATACAGCGTGCTCCCCGCTGGCGCGCTGACCGGCCACACCGCCGACGACCAGGCCGAGACCATCCTCGTCAACCTCCTGCGGGGATCGGGCCTCGACGGCGTGGCCGGCATGCGCCCCGAGCGCCATCCACTGCTGCGCCTGCGCCGGGCCGAGACCCGGGCCTTGTGCGCCGAGCTCGGCCTGCCCACCGTGGAAGACCCGAGCAACGCCGACCCCCGCCACCGCCGCAACCGCATCCGCCACGAGCTGGTGCCACTGCTCGACGCCATCGCCGAACGCGATGTGCGCGCCCTGCTCGCCCGCCAGGCCGAGGTGATGCGGGCGGAGGCCGACCTGCTCGACGAGCTGGCCGGCGCCGTCGATCCCACCGACGCCGCCGCCCTCGCCGCCGCGCCGCCGGCCCTGGCCCGGCGGGCCATCCGGCGCTGGCTGGCCGACCCCTACCCGCCCGATGCCGCCGGTGTCGAGCGGGTCCTGGCGGTGGCCCGGGGCGAGGCGGTGGCGTGCGAGCTCGACGGCGGCCGCCGCATCCACCGATCAGGCATGCGTCTGGTGCGCTGACGGGCGACCTTCGTCGGCCAGCGCACCGCTACCGTGGCTCGGTGAGCGCCGAACCGGTCCCTGACGAGCTCGGCGACGTGATCGTCTCGGAACCGGCGCTGCGCGACCGCGTCGCCGCGCTCGGCGCCGAGATCGCCGCCGACTACGAAGGGCGGGCGCCACTGCTCGTGGGCGTGCTCAAGGGTGCGTTCGTGTTCATGGCCGACCTCGCCCGCGCCATCGCGCTGCCCGTCGAGATCGACTTCATGGCGGTGTCGTCCTACGGCTCGGCCACCCGCACGAGCGGTGTGGTCCGCATCGTGAAAGACCTCGACCTCGACCTGTCGGGCCGCCACGTCATCCTCGTCGAGGACATCATCGACTCCGGCCTCACGATCGCCTACCTCCGCAAGATGCTCTCGGCCCGCGGCGGCGCCAGCTTCGAGGTGTGCGCGCTGATGGTGCGCGAGGCGACGCTGCGCGTCGATCTGTCGTCGATCAAGTACATCGGCTTCCACATCCCCGACGAGTGGGTGGTGGGCTACGGGCTCGACGCCGGCCAGCGCTGGCGCAACCTTCCCGACATCCGGGTCTGGCAGGGGCGCCACGAGTAGTGGGGTTATAGCCTCTCGACCATCGTGCGGAAGCTGCTGCGCCCACCGGGGATATTCGTCGTCCTCGCTGCTGTAGCCCTGGTCGTCGCGCTGATCGTGTCGCAGCTCCCGGGCGGCGACTCAGGCCGGGCCCTCAGCCTCTCCGAGTTCCAGACCAAGCTCACCGGCGGCGAGGTCGTCTCGGCCAAGGTGGCCGACCGCGATCACGTGGTGAGCGGCAAGCTCACCGACGGCACCTCGTACCACACGACGTTCCCGGCCGAGTACGCCGACGATCTGACGACCGCGCTGGTCGCCGCCAACGTGCAGGTGAAGGTCGACGGCCAGCAGGCCTCGCCGATCGGTGGGCTCCTGCTGTCGTTGCTGCCGACCCTGCTGATCATCGGCGTCGTCATCTGGCTGCTGACGAGCGCTCAGGGCGGCCGGGGCGTGATGCAGTTCGGCCGGTCCCGGGCCAAGCGCTGGAAGCCCGAGGGACCGGTGGTCACCTTCGCCGACGTCGCCGGCATCGACGAAGCGGTCGAGGAGCTGGTCGAGGTGAAGGAGTTCCTCGCCGCGCCGGCCCGCTTCGAGGCGGTCGGGGCCCGCATCCCCAAGGGCGTGCTGCTGTACGGGCCGCCGGGCACGGGCAAGACGCTCCTCGCCCGGGCCGTGGCCGGCGAGGCCGGCGTCCCGTTCTTCTCCATCTCCGGCTCGGACTTCGTCGAGATGTTCGTCGGCGTCGGCGCCAGCCGGGTGCGGGATCTGTTCAACCAGGCCAAGAGCCAGGCGCCGGCCATCGTGTTCGTCGACGAGATCGATGCCGTCGGCCGCCACCGCGGCGCGGGCCTGGGCGGCGGTCACGACGAGCGCGAGCAGACGCTCAACCAGCTCCTGGTCGAGATGGACGGCTTCGACACGGCGAAGGGCGTCATCCTGATCGCCGGCACGAACCGCCCCGACATCCTCGACCCCGCGCTGCTCCGGCCCGGTCGCTTCGATCGCCACATCGCCGTCGATCCGCCCGACCTGGAAGGCCGCAAGGCGATCCTCGCCGTCCACGCCAAGGGCAAGCCGATCGATCCCGATGTGAACCTCACCCTGCTGGCCCGGCGCACCCCGGGGTTCACCGGTGCCGACCTCGCGAACGTGTTGAACGAGGCCGCGCTGCTCGCCGCCCGCCGAGGGGAGACGACGGTGAAGGGGCCCGACGTCGAGGCCGCCGTGGAGCGGGTCATGGCCGGCCCGGAGAAGAAGGCCCGTGTCATGTCCGAGCGGGAGAAGCGGGTGATCGCCTACCACGAGGCGGGCCACGCTCTCGTGGGTCACGTGGTGCCCAACGGCGATCCCATCCACAAGGTCTCGATCGTGTCGCGCGGCCGTGCGCTCGGCTGGACGCTGGCCCTGCCTGAGGAGGATCGCATCCTCCACACCCGCTCGCAGTTGCTCGACCAGCTGGCCATGCTGCTCGGAGGGCGCTGCGCCGAGGAGCTGGTCTTCGGCGACCCCACGACGGGCGCCCAGAACGACATCGAGCGGGCCACCCAGATCGCCCGGTCGATGGTGACGCAGTGGGGCATGAGCACGTCGATCGGTCCCGTGCAGCTGGGTTCGCCCGATGGCGACGTGTTCGTCGGTCGGGACGGCACTGCCACCCGCGAGTACTCCGAGTCGGTGGCGACCCGGGTCGACGACGAGGTCGCCCGCCTGGTCAGCGAGGCGCGGGAGCGGGCCACCGACCTGCTGACCCGGCAGCGACTCACCCTCGACCAGCTGGCCGCGGCGCTGGTGGAGCGGGAGACGCTGGACGTCGACGAGCTGGCCGTCATTTTCGCTGGTCTCGACCCGCCGGCGCCGGTTCGGGGAGCGGCATCGACCCCGGCGTAGAATCCGGCCGATGCGGCCCCCTGGGGAATCGGGCCCCCCTGTCATCATGGGTGTCGTCAACGTCACCCCCGACTCCTTCGCCGACGGCGGCCGCTGGTTCGATCCCGACGACGCCATCGCTCATGGGTTGGACCTGGTCGCAGAGGGTGCGACCGTCATCGACGTCGGCGGCGAGTCGACCCGCCCCTTCGCCACGCCCGTCGATCCCGCCGAGGAGCAACGCCGCGTCCTGCCCGTCATCCGCGACCTGGCCCCGCACGTGCGGGTGTCGGTGGACACCCGCAACCCGGAGACGGCGGAGGCGGCCATCGCCGCCGGCGCCACGCTGGTCAACGACGTGTCGGCCTCGCTGGCCAAGGTCGCGGCCGACGGCGGCGCCGGGTGGGTGGCCATGCACATGCAGGGTGACCCCCGCACCATGCAGGTCGAGCCGACCTACGACGACGTCGTCGGTGAAGTGCGCGACTTCCTCGTGCAGCGGGCCGACGAGGCCGTCGCCCTCGGCGTCGACGAGGTGTGGATCGACCCCGGCTTCGGCTTCGGCAAGACCGTGGCCCACAACCTGGCCCTGCTCGGCCACATCGACGAGCTGGTCGCCACCGGCTACCCGGTCGTCGTCGGCCTCTCGCGCAAGTGGTTCCTGGGCCGCCTCGTGGCCATCTCCGACGCGCGTGCCGCCGCCCCACCCCTGCCCGGGCTCGAGCCGCCGCTCGGCGCGCCGCCACCGGTGCCACCCGACGATCGGGTCGACGCGTCGGTGGCGACGGCGGCGTGGGCGATGAGCCGCGGTGCACGGATGGTGCGGGTCCACGATGTCGCGTTGACCGCGCGCGCCGCCCGGCTGCTGGCCGCCTCACCTCAGGAGGCGTCATGGTCAGCCGCATGAAGGGCCGGTGGGCGCAGGGGATCCAGCCCCGCAACTTCGCCTGGATCATCAAGGACCACTTGGCGGTGTGCGAGCGACCGGGGGGCTACGGGCCCAACCATCGCCGGGTGCGCCGCCAGGAGGAGATCATCTGGATCCGCGAGCAGGGCTTCGGCCTGGTCGTGTCGATCATCCCGTCGACGCACAACCTCCACAACTACGACGAGCTCGGTGTGGCCTACCTGCACCGCCCGTTCGGTGCCACCGATGACCCGCGAGTCGTGCTCGGCGAGCTCTACCCCGAGCTGCGCCAGCTCATGGCCAACGGCACCAAGGTGCTGCTCCACGGCGAGGAGGTCGGTGACCGGGTGGCCGGGCTCATCGGGGGCTACATCCGCTGGGCGGGCATGGTGCCCGGCGGGCCCGAGACGATCTCGATCGTGGAGCGGATCACCGGTCGCCAGCTCGACCCGTTCGGCCGCAGCCTGATCGCCGTCGCCACCGAGCTCCCGCACTAGCACCCGCGCCGACGGCCGCCCCCGCACCGCTCGCCCCGTCCATTTGCGCGCAGCCTGAGCACTTATTACCGCTGGAGCGGTACCAGGTGTTCAGGCTGCGCGCTGAAGACGGCGGGGGTCGCCCGCGCTGCGGTGGGTTCTGACCTGGGGTTCTGGGCGGGGGCCCGATAGCGTCAGCGGCCATGCCGGACAGGATCGAGATCCGAGGCCTGCGCGCCCTGGGCATCATCGGCGTCCTCACCGAGGAGCGCGAGCGCGCCCAACCGTTCGAGCTCGACATCGACCTCGAGGCCGACCTGGCCGCCGCCGGCGCGTCCGACGACCTGCACGACACCGTCGACTACGGCGTGGCCGTGGCGGTGGCCGAGAAGGTGGTGCAGACCGAGCAGCACCTGCTGCTCGAGCGCGTCGCCCAGCGGATCGCCGAGGACCTCCTCGCCCTCGACCGGGTGGAGGGCGTGCGGGTCACCATCCGCAAGGTCCGCCCACCTCTACCCCAGGACGTGAACACCTCGGGCGTCACCATCGTCCGCCAGCGCGCCAAGCCGGGATGACCCGCGCCTTCCTCGCCCTCGGCTCGAACCTCGGGGATCGAGTGGCCGAGTTGCGCCGCGCCGTCGCCGCCATGCCCGACCTGGCGGCGGCATCGGCCGTCTACGAGACCGATCCCGTCGGCGGCCCCGAGGGCCAGGGTGCCTACCTGAACATGGTCGTGCAGCTCGACACCGACCGGTCCCCCCGGCAACTGCTCGACGCCTGCCGCTCGTTGGAGGCGGCCGCCGGGCGGGTCCGGGAAGTGCACTGGGGACCGCGCACGCTCGACGTCGACGTGCTGTGGATCGACGGCGTCACCGTCGACGAGGCCGACCTCCAGGTCCCCCACCCCCGCTTGCGAGAGCGGCCGTTCGTGCTGGCGCCCCTGGCTGAGCTGGCCCCCGACATCGTGCCGTCGGGCTGGGAGGCCGCCTTCGACCACCTCGGCCTCGAGCGTCTCGGCCCCCTGGACGACCGATGACGTGGCTCGGAGCCGACGAGCTCGACCTCCTCGTGCTGGGCAGCGGCGTGGCCGGGCTGTCCGCCGCGGTGCGCGCCGCCGACGAGCTGGCGCTGCGGGTCGGCGTGCTCACGAAGGCGGAGCTGGCCCAGGCCGCCACCCGCTGGGCGCAGGGCGGCGTGGCCGCCGTCCTCGGCGGCGACCCCGACTCCACCGACCTCCACCTGGCCGACACGTTGGCCGCCGGCGCCGGCTTGTGCGATGTGGAGGCCGTCCGCGTCCTCGTCGACGAAGGTCCGGCCCGGGTCAACGAGCTGATCGCCATGGGCGCGGTGTTCGATCGCGACCGCGAGGGCCAGCTCCTGCTCGCTCGCGAAGGCGGTCACTCGCTCGCCCGCATCGTGCACGCCGGCGGGGCGGCCACAGGCGCGGAGATCGAGCGGGCGCTGGTCGACGAGGTACGAGCCACCGCCGCTGCCGTGTGGGAGCGGTGGTTCGCCCTCGACCTGCTGATCGGCGACGGCCGTTGCGTGGGCGTCGTCGCCCTCGACGCCGAGGGCCAGCCCCACGAGATCCACGCCCGCCAGATCCTCCTCGCCACAGGCGGCGCCGGGCAGCTCTTCGCCGCCACCACCAATCCCCTGCTGTCGACCGGCGACGGCCTCGCCATGGCCGTGCGGGCGGGCGTGCCGTGCGCCGATGTCGAGTTCATGCAGTTCCACCCCACGGCGCTGTTCAGCCCCCGCATGCCCCGTCCGCTCCTCTCCGAAGCGCTGCGGGGCCACGGCGCGCTGATCCGCGACGCTGACGGCGAGCGCTTCGTGGACGAGTTGCGGCCCCGCGATGTCGTGGCCCGCGCCATCACCGCCAAGCTCATCGAGGACGACACCGACCACGTGTGGCTCGACGCCACCAACCTCGAGCACTTCGACGAGCGCTTCCCCACGATCGCGGCCGAGCTGGCCACCGCCGGCCTCGACCCCGCCAGGGACTGGCTGCCGATCGCCCCCGCCGCCCACTACCACTGCGGCGGGGTGATCACCGATCTGCGCGGGGCGACGGCGCTGCCCGGCCTGTGGGCCGCCGGCGAGGTGGCGTGCACGGGCGTGCACGGCGCCAACCGGCTGGCGTCGAACTCGCTCCTGGAGGGCATGGTGTTCGGTCCCCGGGTGATCGAGGCCATCGGCCAGGGCATCGACGGGCCGGAGCCGACCGGCGCCATGCGAGCGGTGCTGGAGGGATCGGCGCGCGCCGACACGATCGGTGGCCGGCGCATCAGCGTGCCGGACCCGACGCCGTCGGCGCCGGCCGAGGGCGACACCGCCGAACAGCGGGCGGCGCTGCAGCGGACGATGACCCGTTGCGCCGGCGTGCTGCGCTCGGCGTCGTCACTCGACGAAGCGCGGGCCACGGTCGACGCCGTCGGCGCCGGCGCCGCCGGTGGGCCGATGTCGCCGGCGGCCTACGAACTGATGAACCTCGTGACCGTGGCCGACGCCCTCCTGACCGCCGCCCTCGTGCGCGAGGAGAGCCGCGGCTGCCACACCCGCCAGGACTTCCCCGAGACCAGCGACGCGTTCCGCACCCGGCTCGTCGTCTGAGACCGGCACTACGCTCCCGGCGATGGCGACCAGCGCATCCACGCTGCGCAGCTCGGCCGATCGGCTGACGCAGACGCTGGGGCGCCTCATCGTCAAGGCGTGGTTCCGCTCGGTCGAGACGCAGGGCATGGATCAGATCACCGCCGACCGGCCCATCCTCATCTGCGCCAACCACGCCAACGGCTTCGTCGACCCGGTGCTCCTCGTCGCCACCTCGCCCCGGCCGGTGCGGTTCCTCGCCAAGTCGACGCTGTGGAAGGTGCCCGGCCTCGGCCCGCTGCTCGGCCTGGCCGGCGTGCTGCCCGTGTACCGCCGCCAGGACGGCTCCGACACCAGCGACAACGCCAAGTCGTTCGCGGCCTGCGAAGCCGAGCTGATCGTGGACGGAGCGATCGGGATCTTCCCCGAGGGAACGGTGAACGACACGCTCAAGCTGCTGCCGCTGCGCACGGGTGCCGCCCGCATCGCCCTCGGCGCCAGGGCGAGCAGCGCGGACGCGCTGCGCATCGTGCCCGTGGGTCTGCTCTATGAAGACAAGGCCACGCCGCGCACGCGCGTGCTGGTGCGGGCCCGCGATCCCATCGATCTGGACGACGTGTGGCCCGATCTCGTCGCGCGGTGGCGGCACGGGGGACGCTGACGACCGCGTCGCCATCGACCGCCTCACCGCGCTGATCACCGCCGCCCTGACCGACGCCTATGTGAGCTACGACGACGAGTCCCATCTCCGTCGGCTCGAGCAGGCGGCGCGCATCGCGCTGCGCCCGCCCGGCGCCGACCCGTCGCATCTCGTCCCGCTCGGGCGAGTGGAGCCGGTGGCCCGCCGGTTGGCGGCGCTGCCACCGGAGCGGTTGCAGCCGGTGCTGGACGAGGCCGACGCCTACACCGCGCAGCTCGACCTCCTCGGTCTGGCCGACCGGGACGTCGTGCCGGGCAACACGCAGCCCCGTCTCCAGCAGCGCCTGAACCGATCGGCCACTGTCATCGTCGTCCTCGCGCCGCTGGCCGCTCTCGGCGCCGGGGTCAACCTCCCCCCGCTCGCCGTGGTGCGCGTGGTGTCGCGCCGGCCCATGGCCCGCATCAGCCGCGGCAACATGCTGATGCTGGCGTCGATCGTGTCCTTCCCGCTGACGTGGCTGTGCTGGGGGCTCCTCGCCCGCCGCCGCCTCCGCCATCCGTGGCGGGCCGCGCTGGTGGCCGGCCCACTCGGCGGCTACGCCGCGCTCGGCGTGCTGGGAGCAGCTCGACCGGGTGCGCCACGCCAAGCTGCAGTGGCGCCGGGTGCGCCGTTCCACCGATCTGCTCGACGGCTTGCGGGAGCAGCGGACGGCGGTGGTGCAGGCGGTCGACGACGCGCTGGGCGTTCCCGCCCGATCGCTCACGGCATCCGTGGTGCCTGGACCGTGGCCCCGTCCGGCGGGGTCCGCAACGCCCGGACCGCCAGTGCCGCCATGAAGGCCTGAGGCACGGTCACCATCACCCGCTGGACGATGCCGTTGAACGGCCGGTCGACGTCCGTGGCGAACACCACCATCAGGACCACGCTGGCCCCGCTCGACGCCAGCGCGGCCGGCACGAGCGGCGACCACGCCGGATCCGTGCGGAAGCGGCGGGCCAGCAGAAGGGGGGCCAGCACGCTGGTGGCGTAGATGACACCGGCAGCGAGATCGTGACCGTCGTTGTGCCAGGACTGCTGGTACGCGGGATCCCGCCCGGGCGGGCTGAGGAGGAAGGCGTCGCGGCGCAGGAACCCGGCGGCCACGGCCGCCACGCCGCCCAGACCGAGCAGCAGCGGCCCGAGGCCGGGGCGGCGGCCGTCGGCCAGCAGGCGCCGCAGCTCGGCGGCGAAGACGACGGTGCACGTCCCGAGGGTGACGAAGCCGGTCATCATCGAGAGGGGATGCTCGGCGTCGAGGGCGGCCAGCCCGCTGATGTGCTCGTCGGCCACCGGGTAGTGCGGTTGGCGCTGCCCGTTCACCAGCCAGGCGGCGGTGAAGACGGCCGGACCGATCAGCCCGCAGGCCGCCCGGAGCAGGTGCGGCGTGCGCCGGTGGCCACCCATCCACGTATCTTCGCAGTCGTGCCCTCGGCGTTCGATCCACCCGCACCAGCCGTTCGCGACGCGGTGGCCCGCGCCTTCGCCGAGGATCTCGGCCCGCTCGGCGACCTCACCGCCGCGCTGGTGCCGGCCGACGCCAAGGTGACCGCCGCGCTGCGATCGCGGGCCGAGGGTGTCCTCGCCGGCAGCGCCTGCGTCGACGAGACGTTCGCCCAGCTCGATCCGGCGATCACGGTGACGTGGCACCTGAGCGACGGCGACGCCCTCGCGCCCGGCGACGTCATCGCCACGGTGACCGGGCCGCTGGCGTCGGTGCTCACCGCCGAACGCACGGCGCTCAACTTCCTGTGCCACCTGTCCGGTGTCGCCTCGTTGACGCGCCGCTTCGTCGACGCCGCCGCCGCCGCCAACCCCGAGTGCCGCGTGTGGGACACCCGCAAGACGACGCCGGGGCTGCGCGCCCTCGAGAAGGCGGCCGTGCGCGCCGGCGGCGGCGCCAACCACCGCGGCTCGCTGTCGGACTTCGTCTTGGTGAAGGACAACCACCTTGCCGGTCTCGGCATCACCGATGCCGTGGCCCTGGCCCGGCGGCGGTGGCCGGCGCGAGCGGTCGAGGTGGAGTGCGATCGCATCGAGCAGGTCAGCGAAGCGGTCACGGCCGAGGTCACCGTGATCCTGTGCGACAACATGGCGCCGGCGCAGGTCGCCGAGAGCGTGTTCCTGGCCAACGGCCGGGCTCTCATCGAGGTCTCGGGCGGCATCACCCTCGACACGGTCGCCGCGTACGCGGCCGCGGGCGCCGACCTCATCTCTACGAGCGCGATCACGCAGTCCGCCCCCGCCCTGGACATCGGTCTCGACCTGGCCGGCGCCGGATGATCGTCGCCGTCGTGGGCGCCGGCCTGAGCGGCCTCGTGGCCGCCCGCAAGCTCACCGACGCGGGCCACGACGTCGTGGTGCTCGACAAGGGATCCGTGCCGGGAGGGCGCCTGGCCACCGACACGGTCGGCGATGCGAAGCTCGACAGCGGCGCCCAGTTCTTCACCGTCCGGTCGGAGGCGTTCGCCGCGCTCGTCGATCCGTGGCTGCGCAGCGGCATCGCCTTCGAGTGGACGCGCGGCTTCGGCGATCGCCCCGACGGCTACCCGCGCTACGCCGTGCGCGGTGGCATGGGAGCGCTCGGCGCCCACCTGGCCGCCGGGCTCGATGTGCGCCTCGACACGATGTGCTTCGCCATCCGCCGCGCCGGCGGGCGGTGGGCCGTCGGCATCGACGACGGCACCGCGGTGCCAGCCGACGCGCTGATCGTCACCTGCCCGCTCCCGCAGAGCGCGTCGCTCCTCATGACGGCCGAGGTGGCCGTGCCCGAGCAGCTCCGCCGCACGGACTACCACCGCACGATCGCCGTGCTCGCCGCCCTCGACGGGCCGAGCGGCGTCCCCGCGCCCGGTGGCGTGCAGGACGGCGATGCCGCCTTCTCCTTCATCGCCGACAACGAGCGCAAAGGCGTCTCCGACGCGCCCGCGGTGACGCTGCACGCCAACCACGAGGAGTCGGTCGCGCACTGGGACGACCCGCCCGACGAGCTGCGGGCGTGGGCGCTGGCGGCAGCGGCACCGTGGTTCGGGAACGCCGCTGTGGTCGCGGCGCGCGTGCGGCGGTGGCGGTTCGCCGGCCCCCAGACGATCTGGCCCGAGTCGTGCTGGACACCGGAAGCGGGACTGCCCCTGGCCCTCGCCGGCGACGCGTTCGCCGGCCCCAAGGTGGAAGGGGCGGCGCTCTCAGGCATGGCAGCGGCGGCGACCCTCGCATGAGCTCACCCGCCACCGTGGCGTTCCGGTCCGATCCCGACCGCGGGCTGAGCGCCGCCGATGTCGCCGAGCGCGTCCGCGCCGGCCAGGTCAACCAGCTGCCCGACTCGCCGTCGCGCACGTTCACCCAGATCCTGCGCGGCAACGTCTTCACCCGGTTCAACGCGCTGATGACCACGTTGGCCGCGATCGTCGTGCTGGCCGGATCGCCGAAGGACGCCCTGTTCTTCTTCGTGGTGATCTCCAACACCCTCATCGGCACGATCCAGGAGCTGCGGGCCAAGCAGAGCCTCGACCGCCTCGCCGTGCTCAGCGCCCCGCGGGCGAAGGTCGTGCGCGACGGCGAGGACGCCGACCTCGCCATCGCTGACATCGTCCTCGACGACGTGCTCGACCTGCGACCCGGCAACCAGGTGCCGGCCGACGGCGTGATGCTCGTGGCCGCCAACCTCGAGGTCGACGAGTCCCTGCTCACCGGTGAGGCCGACCCGGTGCTCAAGCAGCCCGGTGACGACTTGCTGTCGGGCAGCTTCATCGTGGCCGGCGGCGGGCGGGCCCAGGTCACCAAGGTGGGCGCCGATGCCTACGCCGCCAAGCTGGCCGAGGAAGCCCGCCGGTTCACGCTCGTGTCGTCGTCGCTGCGCAACTCCGTCAACCGCATCATCACGTGGGTGACGTGGCTGATGATCCCCACGTCGATCGGACTGGTGATCAGCCAGCACCACAGCCAGCCGGGTTGGCGCGAGGCGTTGGTGTTCGCCGCCGGCGGCATCGTGGCGATGGTGCCGGAGGGCCTGGTGCTGCTCACCAGCGTCGCCTTCGCCGTCGGGGTCATCCGCCTCGCCCGCCGCCGCACGCTGGTCCAGGAGCTGCCCGCCATCGAGGTCCTGGCGCGCGTCGACGTGCTCTGCCTGGACAAGACGGGCACCATCACCGAGGGCACGATGGAGGTGGCCGAGGTGCGGGCCATGAGCGACGTCACCGGCGCCGACCTCGACGCCGTGCTGGCCGCCGTCGCGGCGTCCGATCGCGATCCCAACGCCACGCAGCGAGCGCTGGCCGAGCGCTACCCCGATCCGCCGGGGTGGCCCGTCACCGCCACCGTGCCGTTCTCGTCGGCGCGGAAGTGGAGCGCGGCGGGTTTCGACGGGCACGGCACGTGGGTGCTCGGCGCCCCCGAGATGGTGATGGCCGATGCCTACGGCGGTGACCTGCGCGACGACGTCGACCGCGAAGCCGACGCCGGCCGGCGCGTGCTCGTCCTGGCCCACTGCGACGCGCCGCTCAACGGCGACGCCCGCCCCGACGGTCTCAGGGCGATGGCTCTCGTCGTGCTGGTGGACCGCATCCGCCCCGATGCGCCCGAGACGCTCAGGTACTTCGCGCAGCAGGACGTCACCCTCAAGGTGATCTCGGGCGACAACCCCCGCACGGTGGCCGCCGTCGCCGCGCGCGCCGGGCTGGCCCGCGCCGACCACTACATCGACGCCCGGCAGTTGCCTGTCGACGACCCCGAGGCGCTCGCCGCTGACGTGGCCGACGCCACCGTGTTCGGGCGGGTGTCACCGCACCAGAAGCAGGCGATGGTGCACGCCCTGCAGGCGCGGGGTCACACCGTGGCGATGACGGGCGACGGCGTCAACGACGTGCTCGCCCTGAAGGACGCCGACTGCGGCATCGCCATGGCCTCGGGCAGCGAGGCCAGCCGGGCGGTGGCCCAACTCGTGCTCCTCGACAGCTCGTTCGCGTCACTGCCCCAGGTGGTGGCCGAAGGGCGCCGGGTCATCAACAACATCGAGCGGGTCGCCAGCCTCTTCCTCACCAAGACCGTCTACGCCGTGCTGCTGGCCGCTCTCGTGGCCATCTTCGTGCTGCCGTTCCCGTTCCTGCCCCGCCAGCTCACGTTGGTGGGCACGATCACCATCGGCGTCCCGGCCACCGTGCTCGCCCTCGAGGCCAACACCGAGCTGGTCCGCGATGGGTTCCTCGAGCGGGTGGCCCGTTTCGCGGTGCCGGCCGGGCTGGTGGCCGGGCTGGCCACGTTCCTCACGTATGTGTTCGCCCGCCAGAACGAGGCGTTGGCGCTCATCGAGCAGCGCACCACAGCAGTGCTCGTGCTCACCGGCGTCACCCTGCTCGTCCTCGTACGGGTGGCGTGGCCGCTCAACCCGCTCCGCGTCACGCTCGTGCTGGGCATGGTGGCGCTGCTCACGCTGGTCGTGCTGCTACCGGCGGGCCGCAACTTCTTCGAGCTCGACCTGCCGCAGGGCGGCGAGCTGATGATGGCGGGGTTCGCCGTGGCGGTGTCGGGTCCGGTGTTGCTGGCGGGTTGGGCGATCGCCGACCGGATCAGGCCGCCGCATCCTCGAGCTTCTTGAGCTGGAAGGCCAAGAACACATCGGTGATGCCGCGGGCGAGAGCGGTGGCGCCGACCCACACCACGAGCAAGGCGATCGAGCGGCCCGAGTACCCGATGGCCCAGAAGCCGATGAGGACCTCGACGATGCCCATCACCAGGGTGAGCCACCAGAGGTCGTAGAGGTCCTTGGTGGCCAGGCCCATGATGATGTCGAACACACCCTTGAACATGAGGTACCACCCGATCAGGGCGGCCAGGACCAGGAACGTCTCGCTCGGCCACGCCAGGCACATGAAGCCGACGACGACGCCGGCCACGGCCAGGCCGAACGAGAGCCACTTCCAGAAGCCCTCGAGCAGCAGCGCGGCGGCGAACTGGGCCAGGCCGGCGGCGATGAGGCCGCATCCGGCCCAGATGGCCACCGCCCAGACCGTCGTGAAGTCGAAGGACAGGACGATCCAGGCAAAGACCAACCAGCCGATCCCCATCACCAGGAAGAGCCACCAGGGCAGCTTGATGCGGTCGGACGGCATGGCAGCAGACGCGGTCATCGACACGGGGGCCTCCCAAGCCTCGTGAAACTCGCGCTATGTACCTGGCTGCACCCTGCCCGTCAACTACAGGAGGCTGTCGAGCAGGGCGTCGGCGGCACCGGCCAGGGTGGCGCCGGCCGGCGACGGACCGAGCCCGACGGCGGCGCGGCGGGCACGGTCGGCGTAGGCCCGGGCGGTGTCGACCGCCGAATGCACCCCGCTGCCCGAGCGCACCAGGGCGAGGGCCTTGTCCAGCTCGGCGCCGCTGATCGGATGTCCGAGCAGGTCACGGAGCTCGTCGGCGGCGGCGCCACCCTCGGCCAGGGTGCGGATGACCGGGAGTGTGTAGACCCCTTCGACCAGGTCATGGCCGGTGGGCTTGCCCAGCTCGGCCTCGGTGGCGGTCAGGTCGAGGACGTCGTCGAACACCTGGAAGGCCATGCCGAAGGCGAGACCCCACTCCGTGAGGGCGTCCACGTTCGGCCGGGGCAGGCCCGCCACCAGGGCGCCGATGCGGCAAGCGGCCGAGAACAGCGACGCCGTCTTGCCCTCGATCGAGCGGAAGTAGTCCGCTTCGCTGCGGGTGGGGTCGAAGGTCCGCCGCAGCTGGGCCACCTCGCCCTCGCACAGCTTCCCGATGGTGCGGGCCAGGAGGGCCGCCACCTCCGTGCCCAGCGAGGCGGCGATCTCCGACGCCCGCGCCAGGAGGAAGTCGCCGGCCAGGATGGCGGTGAGGTTGCCCCAGCGGGCGTTGACGCTCTCGATGCCCCGGCGGGTGTCGGCCTCGTCCATGACGTCGTCGTGGTAGAGGGAGCCGAGGTGGACGAGCTCGACGGCCACGCCCCCCATGACCACGTCGTCGCTGGTGAGGGCCCCGGAGGTGCGGGCCGCCACGACGGTGCAGGCCGGCCGCAGCCGTTTGCCGCCGGCCCGGATCAGGTGGCTGGCGATGTCGGTCAGGTCGGCGTCGTCGGTCTGCACGCTGGCGCGGAGTGCCGCCTCCACCCGCTCCATGTCGTCACCGTCGCCCAGCAGGGCGAGCAAGGGCGAGGCGGGAGCCATCAGGACCAGGCTAGGCGGCTCTGTTACGACCGGGAGAACGCTGGTCAGGGGGCCAGCCTCGCCGTGTCGTTCGGGGAGGTCTACGGGTAGGCTTGGTCCCACGTATCCGTCGACACATGAAGGCGGTCCCCTTGTTCGAACGCTTCACTGACCGGGCTCGCAGGGTGGTGGTCCTCGCCCAGGAGGAAGCGCGCCTCCTCAACCACAACTACATCGGCACCGAGCACATCCTCCTCGGCCTGATCCACGAGGGCGAGGGCGTGGCGGCCAAGGCCCTCGAGTCGTTGAACATCAGCCTCGAGGCGGTCCGCAGCCAGGTGGAGGAGATCATCGGGCAGGGTGGCTCGTCGCCGTCCGGTCACATCCCCTTCACGCCGCGAGCCAAGAAGGTCCTCGAGCTCTCGCTGCGCGAGGCGCTGCAGCTCGGCCACAACTACATCGGCACCGAGCACATCCTCCTCGGCCTCATCCGTGAGGGTGAGGGCGTAGCCGCCCAGGTGTTGGTGAAGTTGGGCGCCGACCTGTCACGCGTGCGCCAGCAGGTCATCCAACTGCTCTCGGGCTACACCGGTCCTGCCGGTGGCGAGCCGAAGGGCAGCGGGGCGGCGGCGGCGTCCTCGTCGGGCCAGTCCGAAGGCGGCCAGCAGGGCAGCCTCGTGCTCGACCAGTTCGGTCGCAACCTCACACAGCTGGCACGCGAGAAGAAGCTCGATCCGGTGATCGGGCGCGTGCGCGAGCTGGAGCGGGTCATGCAGGTGCTGTCCCGCCGCACGAAGAACAACCCGGTGCTGATCGGCGAGCCGGGCGTGGGCAAGACCGCCATCGTCGAGGGCCTGGCGCAGAAGATCGTCAACCAGGACATCCCCGAGACGCTGGCCGGCAAGCAGCTCTACACGCTCGACCTCGGCGCCCTCGTGGCCGGTAGCCGCTACCGGGGCGACTTCGAGGAGCGCCTCAAGAAGGTGCTCAAGGAGATCCGCACCCGCGGCGACATCATCTTGTTCATCGACGAGATTCACACACTCGTCGGTGCCGGTGCCGCCGAAGGCGCCATCGACGCGGCCTCCATCCTCAAGCCCATGCTGGCCCGGGGCGAGCTGCAGACCATCGGCGCCACCACGCTGGACGAGTACCGCAAGCACCTGGAGAAGGACGCCGCCCTCGAGCGCCGGTTCCAGCCGGTCAAGGTCGAGGAGCCGACGGTGAGCCACACCATCGAGATCCTCAAGGGCCTGCGCGACCGCTACGAGGCGCACCACCGGGTCACGATCACCGACCAGGCCCTCGTGGCCGCGGCGAATCTGGCCGACCGCTACATCTCCGATCGCCACCTGCCGGACAAGGCCATCGACCTCATCGACGAGGCCGGCTCCCGCCTGCGCATCAAGCGCATGCAGACCCCGCCGGACTTCAAGGAGCTCGAGAACCGCATCGCCCAGGTGCAGCAGCAGAAGTCCGACGCCGTGGGCGCCCAGCGCTTCGAAGAGGCCGGCCGCCTGCGCGATCAGGAGAAGGCGCTGCTCGACGAGAAGGCCCGCATGGAGACCGAGATCAAGTCCACCGGTGTGGACCTGTTCGACGAGGTCGACGAGGAAGCCATCGCCGAAGTGCTGTCCATCTGGACCGGCATCCCGGTGTACAAGCTCACCGAGGAGGAGACGGCCAAGCTCCTGCGCATGGAGGACGAGCTCCACAAGCGGGTCATCGGCCAGAACGACTCCATCCGCGCCGTCAGCCAGGCCATCCGCCGCACCCGGGCCGGGCTCAAGGACCCGAAGCGGCCGTCGGGCTCGTTCATCTTCCTGGGCCCGTCGGGCGTCGGCAAGACCGAGCTGGCCAAGACGCTGGCCGAGTTCCTGTTCGGCGACGACGACGCGCTGATCGCCCTCGACATGTCGGAGTACATGGAGAAGCACACGGTCAGCCGGCTGGTGGGCTCGCCCCCCGGCTACGTCGGCTACGAGGAGGGTGGCCAGCTCACCGAGGCCGTGCGGCGCAAGCCGTTCTCGGTGGTGCTGTTCGACGAGATCGAAAAGGCCCACCCGGACGTCTTCAACACGCTCCTGCAGATCTTGGAAGAGGGCCGGCTCACCGACAGCCAGGGCCGCTCGGTCGACTTCCGCAACTGCGTGCTGATCATGACGTCCAACCTCGGCACCCAGGATCTGCGCAAGGCCAACGTCGGCTTCACCAAGGCCGACGAGGCGGTCACGTACGAACGCATGAAGGAGAAGGTGAACGACGCCCTGAAGGTCCATTTCCGGCCGGAGTTCCTGAACCGCATCGACGACGTGATCGTCTTCCACGAGCTGTCCCGGGCCGAGGTCACCCAGATCGTCGACCTCATGGCGCGCCGGGTCCGCACCCAGCTGGAGGGCCAGGGCCTCGGGCTCGAGCTCACCCAGGACGCCAAGCTGCTGCTGGCCGAGCGGGGCTACGACCCCACCCTCGGCGCCCGGCCGCTGCGTCGTGCGATCCAGCGGCTGGTGGAGGACCCGCTGTCGGAGAGCATCCTCAACAAGCACTTCCGGGCGGGCGAGATCATCGTGGTCGACACCGAACCCGACCCCGACAAGCCCAACGAGAAGCGGATCGTGTTCCGGGCGGTGGAGGGCTTCAACCCGCCACCCATGGAACTGGCCGAAGCCGGGCCGGCCGAGTAGGGCCGGAGCGGGCGAAACTGGCGAAGGCGCCCTCCGGGGCGCCTTCGTCGCGTCAGACGCGAGACCGCGTGCGCCGCTGCGCTCGGACGATGCGGCGGGCGCCTGCCCCGCCGCCGCGCTGCGGCGGCGCTCTGCCGCTAGCGTCGGCCGGCTGATGTGGCGCCGGTTCCTCCTCGCCGCGCTGGCCGTGCTCGTGCTGGCCGGCTGCCGCCTCGACGTGGGCGTCGACGTGGTGATGGTGGCCGACGGCTCGGGGACGGTGACCGTGACGGCGACGGCCGACCCCGCGCTGGTGGCGGCGGCGCCGTCGGCGTTCGCCGATCTCCGCCTCGACGACATCCGGGCCGCGGGCTGGACCGTGTCCCAGCCGGCCAAGGGGACCGACGGTTCCCTCGCCCTCACGCTCACCAAGCCGTTCCGCACACCGACCGAGGCGACCGCCATCCTGGGCGAGCTCAACGGCCCCGACGGGCCGCTGCGGAACCTGACGGTGACGTTGGACCAGTCATTCGCCGTGGTGGCCTCGAGCCTCACCGGCACCGTGCAGCTGAGCGGCAGCCTCGGCGCGTTCAGCGATGCCGCGCTGGTGCAGGCGCTGGGTTCGCCGCCGCTGGCCAACCTCGTCACCCAACCGCTCGACCAGGTGCTGGGCCTGACCGTGACCGCCCGCCTCCCTGGCCGGGTCACGACGGCCAACGGCGACATCGCCGCCGACCGCTCGACGGTGACCTGGCAGCCGCCGCTGACGGACGGGACGGTCACCGCCCTCGACGCCCACTTCGAGCTGGTCGACCAGGGCGCCCGCGACGCCCGGCGCACGTCCCGCCTGGCCTGGGGCGCCCTCGCCCTCTACGGCGCGCTGTTCCTCGCCGTCGTGATCGTCGTCGTCGTGCTGCTGCGCCGCCGCTCGTCTACTCGGGGAGCTGCTTGACGAGGGTCTTCGGCGCCACGACGCGGTAGCTCTCGTCGATCCACTCGTCGAGCAGGTCGAGCGGGGGCCGCGCTCCGGGTTCGAAGTGGCAGCTCACCCATCCGCTCTTGCCGAGGCCGTAGCCCGACGGCTTGGCGAACGGCTGGGTCAGGGCGAAGGGGCCCGACTCGGGGAGCTTCGTCGTCACGTAGAGGCCGCTGCCGTCGGCCAGCATGAACACGAAGACCTTCTTGCGGACCTTGATGGCCCGCTCGCCCCACGGGAACTCCTCGACCGCCTCCGGGTAGGCGAGGGCGATCTGGCGGAGCCGGTCCTCGGTTTTGCGGTGGGCGGCGCTCGCCGGCCCCCGGTCCTCACGCATCGCGTGAGGTTACGGGACGTCCCCGTCAACGTTGGGTGCGAATCCCGTCATGGGTGCGAATCCACCCGCCTGGCGGGTCATCTCGCACCCAAACGACGATCGGCACCGGCGCGTCCCCATCTCTGTGACACCCCTTCCGTAGGGTCGGCCCCATGGCCAAGGTGAAGACGGTGCACCGGTGTACCGAGTGCGGGGGCAGCGCGCCGCGCTGGACGGGGCGGTGCCCGTCGTGTGAGGCGTGGAACAGCCTCGTGGAGGAGTTGGAGTCCGGTAGCGCCGTCCGCCGGGCCGGCAGCCTGGCCGGCGGCGTCGGCGCGCCGGCCACGGCGGCGCCCATCACCGCCATCGACGGCGTCGGCGCCCGTCCCGCGCCCACCGGGCTGCCCGAGCTGGACCGCGTCCTGGGCGGTGGCCTGGTCCCCGGGTCGGTCTGCCTGCTCGGCGGCGAGCCGGGCGCCGGCAAGTCCACGCTGCTCCTCGCCATGGCGGCCAGCCAGGCCGCCGCCGGGCGGCGCACGCTGTACGTGTCAGCCGAGGAGGGCGAGCAGCAGGTGCGCGGCCGGGCGGAACGACTCGGCGCCCTCCACCCCGACCTGTGGCTCCTCGCCGAGACCGTCCTGCCCCACATCGTCGCCGCCCTCGACACCGTGCGGCCGGCCGTCGTGGTGATCGACTCGGTCCAGACGGTGGTGGACCCGGAGCTGGCGCCCGCGCCCGGGTCGGTCGTGCAGGTGCGGGAGTGCGCGCACCGACTCGTGCAGGAGGCGCGGGCGCGGGGCACGGCCATCGTGCTCGTCGGCCATGTCACCAAGGACGGCGCGCTGGCCGGGCCGCGCGTGCTGGAGCACGTGGTCGACACGGTGCTGGCCTTCGAAGGCGACCGCCACCACGCCCTGCGGCTGCTGCGCGCCGTCAAGCACCGCTTCGGCCCCACGAGCGAGCTCGGCGTGTTCGAGATGACCGCCACCGGACTCGCCGGCGTGGCCGACGCCAGCGGGCTGTTCCTGGCCGACCGGCGCAGCGGGGTGCCCGGCTCGGCCGTCGTCGCCGCCATCGATGGTCACCGGCCGCTGCTCGTCGAGGTCCAGGCGCTCGTCACCCGCAGTGAGCTGCCGGCACCGCGGCGCTCGGCCCAGGGCATCGACCCCGGTCGCCTGGCCATGCTCCTGGCCGTGTTGCAGGAGCGGGCCCGGTGCCAATTCTCGAAGGCCGATGTCTACGTGTCAGCGGCCGGCGGGCTGCGTCTCGTCGAACCGGGCACCGACCTCGGCACGTGCCTGGCGTTGGCGTCGGCACTGGCCGGGCGAGCGGTGCCGTCCACGCTCGTGGCGTGCGGCGAGGTCGGTTTGGGCGGCGAAGTGCGCCAAGTCGGGCAGGCGTCGCGCCGGCTGGCCGAGGCGGCGCGCCTCGGCTTTCGCCACGCGCTGGTGCCGGCGTCGGCGCCGGCGTGCGGGGCCGACATCGAGCTGATCCGCGTCGAGCACCTGGCCGATGCGCTCACCGTCGCCGGGCTCGCGCCGAAGGACGGACGAGGAGGGGTCATGCCAGCGTCCTAGGATTTCATGGATGGCAGCCCGACGAAGTGCGGTCGTGCAGACCGCGCTCGCGCAAGCGGCGCCGGGCACGCCACTGCGGGAAGGGCTGGACCGCATCGTGAAGGCGAAGATGGGTGCCCTCGTCGTCGTGGGGGACGGGCCCCACGTGCTGAACATCTGCTCGGGCGGGTTCCTGCTCGACGCCGTGTTCAGCCCCCAACGCCTGTCCGAGTTGGCCAAGATGGACGGCGCCATCATCCTCGCCGCCGATGCCAGCCGCATCGCCCGGGCCAACGTCCACCTCGTGCCGAACCCGGACGTGCCCACCAGCGAGACCGGCACGCGGCACCGCACCGCCGAGCGCGTCGCCCGCTCGATCGACGTGCCCGTCATCTCGGTCAGCGAGGACATGGGCGTGATCACGGTCTACGCCGGGCCGATGAAGCACGTCCTCGAAGAGATCCCCCGACTGCTGAACCGGTCCAACCAGGCGCTGCAGACGCTGGAGCGCTACAAGAGCCGCTTGGACGACGTGTCGTCGTCCCTGTCCAGCCTCGAAGTCGAGGACCTGGTGACGTTGCGCGACGTCGCCGCCGTCCTGCAGCGCAACGAGATGGTACGGCGCATCGCCGAAGAGATCGACGGGTACATCGTGCAGCTCGGCGTCGATGCCCGCCTCATCCGACTCCAGCTCGACGAGCTGATGGGCGACGTCGAAGACGACCGGTACTTCGTCATCGAGGACTACCACCACGATGGCGACGACCGGTGGAACGTCGACGACGCCCTCGCCGCGCTGGCCGACCTCAGCACCGAAGAGCTGCTCGATGTGCGGGCCGTGGCGGCCACGCTCCACCTCCCGGGTGGCGGTGCCGACCTCGACCACAGCCTCCAGCCGCGCGGCTACCGCCTGCTGGCCAAGGTGCCGCGCCTGCCCGAAGGGGTGATCGAGCGCATCGTCGAGCGCTTCGGCAGCCTGCAGAAGATCATGCGCGCCACCATCGACGACCTCGACGAGGTCGAAGGGGTGGGCGAGGTGCGAGCGCGGGCGATCAAGGACGGCCTGTCCCGTCTCACCGAGAGCAGCATCCTCGACCGCTACAGCTGAGCTGCGTCGATGCCTCGGCTCCGCCTCGGACTCGTACGCTCGGAGGGCGAGCGGATAGGCGGGGGTCCGGGGGGCGGAGGCTCCTGCCGGAGCTCCCCAGTTCGCCGATTGGGGGCAGCTTGGCTGGCCGATCGGCACTGTCATTCGGTCCGGCCAACGGCCGGCTGCCGGCGAATTCGAGCGGAAAGGTTCCCTTTCCGCTCGACCTCTCGGACGATCCCTCGGGCACGTGCCCGGGCGCCGCACTGCGGCGCCACCACTCACGGCCATGAGCCCTCCTCGCTGACGCGCGTGGGTGCCAGCAGGCGGTTGCGCAGGTGCACGACCTTGGGCGACAGCGAGCCGTCGCCCCACGCGTCCGCTACCACGACCCGCTCGTAGCTCTCGAACTCCTGGCGGACACCGGCCAGGTTGCCCGCCGCGGCGTGGGCGTGCATGCGCAGGCACACCAGCTCGTCGTGACCGGGCAGCACCTTCATGCCCTGCGCGGTGGCCCAGAACACACCGTCATGGTCGCCGAGCTCCAGACAGTGCTCGGCCATGAGCGCCGCCGAGTTCGTGACGAGCAGCGTCAGGTTCGAGGGCAGCCCGGCGCCGTCGGGCCACAGCCACGCGGTGCCCGCATACGGCGCGTCATGGACCGCCGCCAGCGCCGGGCGCAGCGTCTCGATGGCGGCGGGCGGGGCCTGGCGGCGGGCGTGCTCCAGGCGAGCAGCCAGCAGCTCGGCATCGGTCACGACGAGCGGGTGGAGCGGCAGATGATCGCCGTAGGTCCGGCCCAACCACTCGTCGCCGTCAGGGGGCAGGGCAATGGCGGTGAGGGCGCGACGGGCATCGGACACCACGTTGGCGAACGTGGCGTCGCGCACGTCGGTCTCCCACATCGCCGTGCGGGCGCCCACGCGTGTCGACCGGGCCCGGTGCTGCGCCAGCCACGCCACGAGCTCGAGCGCCTTGGCCCGCTCGAACGGTGCCGGCTCGCCGCGCCGGTTCACGACCTCCACCGGTCCGAGGAGGCGCACGAGCAGCGCCCACGGCGCTTCCTCGAACGGCTCAGTGCTCAGGGCCTCGTCGAGACGCGGCGGCAGCTCCACCGGCGGCGCCTTGGCGTCGGCCAGCAGGGCACCGAGATCAGCCAGCTCCACCGCCGCCAGGCCGGTCGCCGTCACCATGGCGCCGAGTGGTTCGAGCTGCCAGTGCCCGTCGCCGTCGGCGTGCAGCCGGTAGCGCGCGCCGGGCACTTCGGCGTCGGTCACGACGGCGACGCCGCCCGACGCCACCAGCCGTTCGATGTCGGCCAGCTGCGCCGGCGTGAGCTGCGGCCGCAGCAGGATGGCCACCACCGGCTCCCACGGCTCCTCGGGCGCGTCACGCCGGAGGTCGTGCGTGCCGCCGTCGCCGATGGCATGGCGGACCCCGGCCGACAACGCGGCGGCGAGATCGAGGGCGGCGTCGGGATCGGACACGGACTGGACCCTTTCCTCGTTGGCGAAGCCGTAGCAGTCGACGCCGCTCGTCACGACGTGGACGAGATCAGCGAGTGGTGAGACGGCCAGCGTGGCGACGACGGCCCGGGCGACGGCGGCGACCGAGTCGGGCGCGCCGTCCAACCTCACGAGACCGAGCGCCTCCAGATCGACGTACAGCTCGGCATCGTTGTCGAGGCCGAACATGACGAGGGCGGGGCACGGCGACGGCGCCGTACCGGCGCCATCGACGAGGACCGCGATGGGTACCTCGGCCGGGAGCACCACGCAGCAGGCGTCGGCGCCGCGCTGCCAGTGCCGCGGAGGGCCGGCGAGCGGCCGGTCGAGCGTGACCTCCAGGGCGCCACTGCGGTAGCGCCGCACGAGCTGCGGCCGCGGCGTGCCGCTGGCATCGGGGGCCAGGGCAGCAGCGAGGTGGCGGAGGGCCACGTCGAGCCGGGCCATGCCGACGGGATCGTCGGCGAAGGCCACCGCGGCGGCGGTGGGGACGAGGTCGGGATCGGCGACGGGCAGGGCGTGGCCGAGGCCCGTCGAACGCAACCGGCGGCGCCGGCGCGACGCAGCCAGGCCCGCCATCCCGGTGGCCAGGAGGGCGAGCCCGGCGATGCCCGCCGGCATCACCCATGCCGGGCGCTCGGTCACGGCGGTGGCCGTCGCCGGGATGCCCACGTCCTCGGCGGCGGCCGGCGGCAGCAGCGACCGGGAGACCGTCACCGGCGCGGCCGGCGCCGAGGCGGGGGATGCAGAGGTCGGCTCCGGAGCCGGCTCACGGGCGGTGGCCGGTTCCGGAGCCGACGCCGGTGGTGCCGGGGACGGTCCGACGGGGGCTCCGGTCGGCGCGGTCCCCGGCACGATCAACGACCAGCCGGGAAGGATCAGGTTGGGGTCGAGGAAGAGGCGGCCGTCGAAGTCGCGGCCGCGGTTGGCCTCCCACAGCTCGGGCCAGCGGTCGGCGGCGCCGAGGCAACGCCGCGCCAACGCCGACAGCGTGTCGCCGGCCTCGACGACGACGGTCGTGGCGGCCGGCTCGGCCGGGGGCTCGGGGGCGGGATCGGCCACCGTGGCGTCAACCGGGAGGGAGAGCACCCAACCCGGGTGGATCACCTCGGTGTGCTCGGTGAAGGTCACACCGGGCGCCACCGAGCGGCCCACGTTGGCCCGGCGGATGTCCGCCCAGCGCTCGCCTCGGCCGAGGGTCTGCTCGGCGATGCCCCACAGCGTGTCGCGGGGGCGCACGGTCCACGTGGGTCCGGGTGGCGGCGCCACATGCCGGGCCACGACCGGCTCGGCGACGACCGGCGCGAATGGCACCGCCGCCACCGCAACCGAGCGCAGCGGCGGGAGCGGGGCGGCGTTGGCCGCCGTCACGAGCACGGTGACGCTGGCCACCAGGCTGGCGGCGAGCCGGCGCAGCGGCCCGCACACCGGTACCAGCCGCAGGTCGCGCCGGCGGATGAAGCCGGCGATCTCGGCCACGACGCCGAAGGCGACCTGCGCCCACGCCACCCAGAGGACGCACGCCACGATCTTGACGACGGTGCGATCCGACACCCCGGTGCGAGCGAGGGCGTCAGCGACCGCATCCGACGACGGCCAGGTCGTCGGCAGCGGCCACCCGACGAGCATGATCAGGCCGGCGGGCACACCTATGACGAGGACGACGAGCCCCACGAGGGCCAGGAGCCCCCGAGCGAAGTCGGCCATCGACGGTCGTCCCGCAGCGCTCATCCTCAGCCTCCTCCGAACGGCGCTGCCGAGCGCGTCGCCGTGACCGACTTCGATCCGATGCCGAACGCGCCGAGTACGACCGTCGACACCGTGATCGTCACCGTGACCGAGACCTGCTGGGCGGTGGCCGCCACCGAACCGGCGGCGCCCGCCTGCGCGAGGTAGGCCTCGGCCACCGCCGTCGCCCGTGCCGGGTCGATGGTGGCGCGACCGGCGGCCAGGTCCGACCAGGCCAGCTCCTGGCTACCGCGCCGGGCCGCGGCGGCGGCCAGCGCGCTGGCGTCGCGCCGGGCGGCGAGGATGCGGCCGCCGTCGACGGCCAGCCCGGCGCAGGCGACGAGGGCCGCCACGATGACCGCCGTGAACGGCAGGACGCTGCCCCGGTCACCCGCCGCGGTAGGCATCGACCACCTCCGTCGCCGTCGAGTCGAACGAGCGGGTGCCACCGATGGGCAGCAGCGACAGCCCCGCCAAGGACGTCTCGCAGTGCACGCGCACCGTGACCGTCTCGACGTCGTCGCCGCGGGCGAAGCTCACGGCGGGCGGCGCACAGGTGAGGTCGCCGTCGGAGGGCCGGATCACCGCGGTGGCCGCCGCCACGGCGCGGTCGTGCGAGCGTTCGACGCTGGCGGCCCGCGCCGCCGAGCCCGCCACCGACCGCACGGCCTGCGCGGCGCGACCCATGCGGCCGCAGAACACCACGAACATCAGCACGCCGAGGAAGACCGGAGCCACGAGCACGACCTCGAGAGCCGTGACGGAGCCGGTGTCGTGGTGCAGCCGCTTCATCCGCCGCCCTCGGTGAGCCGTTCGATCGGCGCGCTGGCCTGGCGAGTGACGACGTCGGGCCAGCCGGGCACGACGTGAGGCACGTGCACGGAGACGGTGGCCACCATGGCGGTGCCGTCGGCGCTCACGCCCGCCGCCACGAGCTGGCCCCCGGCGTCGGCCACGAACTGGGCCACGGCGGCCTCGCCGGCGCCGGCGCCGGCGGCGAAGCGCGCCGCTGCCGACGCGCCGTCAGCGGCGGCGCTGTCGGCCAGCTGGGCGGCGTGGTACCAGAGGGCGGCCTGCACCGACACGAGGACGAGCAGGAGGACCACCGGGGTGAGCAGCACCACCTGGAGGCTGACCTCGCCTCGATCACGTATCGTCGCAGTGCGGCGACGGGTCGAGTGCCGTCGGCACCGTGCGAGTAGGCGTCGGCGGCGCGATGAGGCTGCCCGGCCGGTGACGGCCCATCCACTCGCAGCGGATCCGAGGCGAAGCCCAGGCATCAATTCGTCGGAATGGAGTTGGCCTTGGCCGTGACCTTGTTGACGATGATGGCGCCAACCGTGATGGCCAGCCCGGCCAAGACGAAGGCGAGGATCACCGTCGTGAGGTTCACCTCGCCGCGATCGTCATCGCGAGCGAGCTGGAACTTGTTCCAGTAGTAGGTCCAGAGCGTGCCGAGGATCTCGATACTCATCAAAGGCTCCCTTCGAGGATGAGCGTGTGCATGGTGGCGGGTAGATCGGAAACGTCGACCTCAGATTCCTCCGACGATGGAGACGAGGGCGGGGTAGCCGGCGAAGGCCAGGAAGCCGACGAACATGAGGACGTTGGGCACGGCCATGCGCTCGCTGGCGGCGTGGGCGGCGGCCTCGGCTCGCGCCAGCTGCTGGCCCCGCAACGACGCCGCCTTGGCCCCGAGCGACTCCTTGATCTTGGCGCCCTGCTCCCCCGCCAGGCGGACGCTGGCGGCCAGCTCCTGGAGCTCGTTCACGCCGAGCTCGGCGCCCAGCGCGCTGAACGCTTCCCATGGCGACTGGCGGCGGGCCCGGGCCTGCGCGAGGCACGCCCGCAGTTCGGCGAAGGCCCAGCCGTCGCCCGCCTCCGCCGCCGCGGCGAGCGCCGTCTCCGTGCCCGCCGATCCCGCGAGGAGGACGTTGACGAGGTCGAGGTACGCCGACAGCGTGTGGCGCATGGCGTCGCGACGGGCGCGGGCGGCGTCGCGCAGCACGACATCGGGCACGAAGAAGCCGCCGACGCCGAAGCCCAGAGCAGCGGCGGCGACGAGCCCATACGGCACGGCCACACCGGTGGCGGCGGCCATGGCGGCGAGCAGGACCGGCGTGGCCAGCCCGACCACGGCGACCGTCAACTTCTCCACGGCGTGGCGCTCGATCGTGCGGTCGGTGACGCGCAGGTCGCTCTGGCGCCGAGCGACGTCGACGCCGACCGCTTCCAGGAACGCGATGGCTCGGCGACCGCCGGTGCTCGGCCGATCGTCACCGGCCGCCGACAACGCACGTCGAGGTTGCTCGAGCGCGGCGAGGGCGGCGGCCAGCGGCACCTGCCGGGCGAACAGTGCCCGCAGGATGAGGAGCACGCCGAGGCCGATGCCCGCCCCCAGGCCGAGTCCCGCGATCACGTCGGCCGCCGGCGCACGAAGCGCTCGGGCATGGCGACGCGGGCCATGCGCTCCATCCCGGCCAGCGAGGCGAAGAACAGACCGCCGATGACGAGCAGCACGGCCTGACCGATGGCGTCGTCGTAGGGCTCGAGGTACGAGCGGGAGAACACGAGGAGCCCGCCGGCGAAGACGAGCACGCAGCCGGCGATCACGGTCACCGACGCCCGCGTCTTCGCGCGATCGATCCAGATCCTGGTGCGCATCTTGGCCTCGTCACGAGCGCACACGGCGAGCTGGCCGAGGAGGCGCCCGAGGTCGCGCGCCTCCTTCTCCGAGGCGATCACGAGCGCGGCCACCACGAAGTCCGCCGTGGGATGGTCGACCTCGTCGGCGAAGCGCCGCAACGCGACGGGCAGGGGCTCGTAGTCGAGCCGACGCGCCAGGCGCGCCACCGGCTCGGCGATCGGCAGGGGCGCGATCGGCCCCGTGGCGGCGATGGCCTGCTCGAGTCCGGCGGCACCGGCGATGGTGTCGCGCAGCATCTCGGCCCAGGACGCGATGGCCTCGACGCGCGCGATCTCGCGCGTGTGCTGGCGGCGGCTGGCGAGGAAGCGGGGGGCGCCGCCCGCGGCGATGCCGGCCAGCAGCCCGGCCGCCAGCCACTGGGTGACGCCGTAGACAGCGAGCCCACCGGCGACCCCGACGACGAGCGGCAGGCACCCGCGCACGGTCACCATCGGCCGGGCCGCAACCGCCGGGAGGACGCGGCGGCCCAGCAGGCCGCACAGGATCAAGAGCACGCCGAGGCCGATGGCGGCGCCGAAGGCCAACGCCACGAGGACGTTCATCGGTCGTACCCGTGAGCGGCGAGCAGATCGACGGTGGTGGGGCGCAACGCGTAGGCGGGCGCCGCCAGGCCGTCAGGACCGGGCGCGAACACCTCGTTGGACACGATGCGCTGCCCGTCGGCGTCGACCACTTCGCGGATGCTGGCGATCCGCCGGACGCCATCGGACACTTCGATGTGCACGACGAAGTGCACCGCCGTCGCGATCATGAGGTTGACCGTCTCGACCGGCAGCGCGGCGCCGGCCATCGACACGTAGGCCGCCAGCTTCGGGAAGACGGACTTCGACGAGTCGGCGTGGAGCGTGCACATCGAGCCGTTGTTGCCCTGGCTCATCGCCAGCAGCATCGGGAACGCCTCCCCGCCGCGGACCTCGCCCACGATCACCCGGTCGGGGTCCATGCGCAGCGCCATGCGCGTGAGGTCGAGCATGGAGACGGCGCCCTGGCCTTCGATGTTCGGCGGCCGTGCCTGCAGCGCGTCGTGGTCCGGATGCAGCTCGGCGAAGCGATCGACGCCGAGCTCGTACGCGTCCTCGATGGTGACGATGCGCTCCTGCACCGGCACCTCGTTGAGCAGCGCCCGTAGCAAGGTCGTCTTCCCGCTACCTGTCCCTCCGGTCACGATCAGGTTGCGCCGGGCCCGCACTGCGGCAGTGAGGAACGACCGCAGCTCGGCGTCGAGCATCGAGCGGGCCGCCAGTTCCGCCAACGACGACAGCGAGAACAGGTGCTTGCGCACGATCACGCTCGGGCGGGTGGAAACGTCCATCACGGCGAAGAGGCGCGAGCCGTCGGGCAGCTGGAAGTTGAGCTCGGGCGCGGCGGCGTCGAATCGACGCTCGGTGCGACCCATCCGCGTCGCCACGAGGCGCACCAGCTCGATCAGCTCGTCGTCGCTGTCCACGACGGGCGGCGCCGGTCGGCGGGTGCCGTCGCGCAGCTTGAGCCACGTCGACTCGCAGCCGCGGACGTGGATGTCCTGCACCTCCGGGTCGTCGAGGTGAGGCTGCAGGCGCCCGAGGCCCATCGTGTTGGCCAGGACGGCGTCGGCCATGGCGTGCTCGGCGTCGAGGGCGATCGGGTCGAGCCCGGCAGCGAGGCGCTCTTCGGCGACACGATCGAGCTCGGAGGCGATGAGGCGCCGGGCCAGTTGGCGCTCGTCGTCGGCCGTCAGCCGCGCCCGATCGCGCCGACCGCCGCAGGCGTCCGCCAGCCGCTCGCGCACGGCCGTGGTGACCTCCGCGACCAGCCCGAGATCGACAGCCGTGCTCATCGCGGCCCGACCGCCGGCACCTCGGCATCGCCGTCGAGCACGGCGGCCAGGCCATCGGCCAGCGCTCGCACCGTGCGCAGCCACGGGAGCCGATGCAGGGCTCGCGGCCCGGGGGTGGCGCCGGTGACGGCGGCGGCGCTGCGGGCGTCGACCGGCACCACCGCCAGCACCGCGACGCCGAGGACGGCCTCGATCTCGGACCGCCCGTACGGCTCGTCACCCACGAGCACCAGCCCGACCACGCCAGCCCCCTCCACCAACCCGGGGAGCCGCTGGCCCGCAGTGTCGACGTCCTCCAACCGGGGGCGCATGACGACCAGCACGATGTCGGCGGCGTCGGCCAAGGGCGCGGCTGGCGACGATGGCCGCAGCCGGCCGACGTCGACGACCGCGTCGTGCTCGGGGAGCGCCTGGAGCACCTCGGCGAGGCGGGGGCCGGCGCTGCGCAGCGCGGCGTGGCACTGATCGGGCGAGGGGTGGCTCACCACGACGGGCCCGCCGCCGGGCAGTGCTTGCGCGGCGTCCCACACGAGGTCGGGACGAGCGCCGGCGCGGGCCCGCACGGCCAGCTCGGTGAGGCACGGGTGGTGACCCAGACCGAGGCGGGCGGCCAGCACCCCGCCGTCCGGATCGGCCTCGACCACGACGGCGTCGTGACCACGGCGCTGCCAGACCGAGCCAAGGGCCAACGCCACGGTCGTGGCTCCCGGACTGCCCCGCAGCGATCCCACGGCGACGACGCTCATGGCGCCGCTCCCACCAGGGCCAGCGACAGCGACTTCGCCGCCGCCGCCGACGCCACTGCCGGCGCCGCCGCCTCGGGCACGAGCAGCGACACGATCCAGGTCCCCGCCGTGTCATCAAGGGTTCGGACCTCGTAGACGGTGGCGGGGGCCAGGACGGTGCCGGCGTCGGGCTCGGCGGCGGCCGTCGCACCGCCCGTGCGGATCGCCGTCACTGGCTGCCCGGGGCGAAGCTGGAAGGTGGCGAACTGGCCGGGGACGAGGGCGGCCGCCACCACGGTGGCGCCAGCGGGGACCGGCGGCCGGCCAGCGAACAGCGCGTCGGTGACAAGGGTGCCGGCGGGCAGATCGGCGGTGGCGGTCTTCCCGACGACGCGCCGGGCGTCGTCGGCGCCGACGTGGCCGACGAGCGCGCCGACGTGCACCTGCTCGACGCGCAGCGCGTCGGCCCGCAGCTCTTCACCGGCGCGCACCGAGCGGCCGAGCACGAGCACCGCTTCGGTGCTCGTGGTCGAGCGTTGCCAGAGCACGACGCCGAGCGCGCACACGGCCACAACCACGACACCGAGCGCAATCTCCGATCGGCGGGCGCGCCGCCGACTTCCACCGCCAGCGGCGACCGATCCCGCCCGGCTCACCACTCGAGCCGATCGAGGGGTCGCCGAAGGATGGTCCATCCGTACCGCCATGTTCTTCCCCTCCCACACCGTGTCCCGTTCCGCCGCGACACGAGTGGACCGACGACAGTAGATGCGGCCCGAGCGGTCTCCAAACGGCCTGCTCACAACGACCGGAGTGTGGTCGCGGCGCAGTCGTCGTAACCTGGCGGTGTGAGCAGCACCGTCGCCACCATCCGTTCGAACGACCTGTGCTGGTGTGGGAGCGGCCGCAAGTACAAGCGCTGCCACAAGCCGCTCGAAGGCCGCGTGCTACCCGGCGAGGTCAGCCCGATGCGGACGGTGCCCGCCGACATCGTCCGGCCCCCGTACGCCGACAGTGGCGTGCCCGACCGTGGACCCGAACCACGGGTCAAGACGCCCGAGATCATCGAGCGGATGCGCGTCGCCGGCGCCACCGCCGCCGAGGTCCTGCGCCTCGCCGGCGAGATGGTGCGTCCGGGGATCACCACCGACGAGATCGACGTCTACGTGCATCAGCTCTGCATCGAACGGGGCGCCTACCCGAGCCCGCTCAACTACAACCACTTCCCCAAGAGCGTGTGCACCTCGGCCAACGAGGTGATCTGCCATGGCATCCCTGACACTCGCGTGCTGCAGGACGGCGACATCCTGAACCTCGACGTGACGACGTACCTCGGCGGCGTGCACGGCGACACCAACGCCACGTTCCTCGTCGGCGACGTCGATCCCGAGAGCCGCGAGCTGGTGCGGGTCACCGAGGAGTGCATGTGGAAGGGCATCGAGGCGGTGCACGCCGGTCGGCCCGTGTCGGACATCGGCCGGGCCATCGAGGACCACGCCCGCAAGCACCACTACGGCGTGGTGAAGGCCTTCATCGGTCATGGCATCGGTGAGCAATTCCACACCGATCTGCAGATCCTGCACTACTACGACGAGCGGGCCAGCGACATCATGCGCCCGGGCATGACGTTCACGATCGAGCCCATGATCACGCTCGGTTCCTGGCGTCACGTGATGTGGCCCGACGGATGGACGGCGGTCACCTCCGACGGCCGCCGCACCGCCCAGTTCGAGCACACGTTGCTCGTCACCGACGACGGGGTGGACGTGCTCACCGGCGGCGACGGCGCTGTCTCGCCCCGCGCACCGTGGACGACCTAGTGGCGCAGCGGTGCGGCGCCAGTTCGCGCGATCGTCAACTCGCGATCGCAGCGAGTACGAGCAAGCCGAGCGCAGCGAAGGCGGCGACGCAGACATGACACCCGACGAGAAGCGGGCCTTCGTCCGCGAGAACCATCGAGCGGTGCTGATCACCCGGCGCGCCGATGGGCGAGTGCAGAGCTCCCCGATCGTGTGCGGCGTGCACGACGACGGGCGCATCGCCATCAGCGTCACCGAGGATCGGGCCAAGACGAAGAACCTCCGCCGCGATCCGCGCGCCACGCTGTGCGTGCTGAACGACGGGTTCTTCGGCGATTGGACGCAGATCGACGGGACGACCGAGATCGTGGCCATGCCCGACGCCCTCGACGGCCTGAAGGCTCTCTACCGCCAGGTCGCAGGTGAGCACCCCGACTGGGATGACTACGCCGCGGCGATGGCGCGCGACCGGCGCGTGCTGCTGCTCATCTCGATCGACGACTGACGCGCCGCGCGTCCCACCACTCGAACACGTCGGTGCCGTAGGCCGCGTCCATTGCCCTGGCGCACGCCGCCACGTCGCCGGCGGCCAGCGCGTCCGCAGCGTCGTCCCACGGCCGATCGGGCACCGGGATGGTGAGCACCTGCGCCGCGCTCAGCTTGATGGCCCCGACCGACAGCGCGGCGCCGAGGTAGGTCGTGGCCGCCCACGCGCTGGCCGCCGGCGCGCACAGCACGGCGCCGATGCGCCAGAGGTCGGCTGGGTCGCGCGGCAGCACCGTGATGACCGGCACCGAAGGCAACCACGCGCCGGCGGCGTCGACCACCGCCTCGATCACGCGCGTCTGGGTCGCCACGAGCACCTTGGGCACGAGGCGACTGGTCGCCCATGCCTGCAATGCGGGCGACAGCGACGCCACCGGAACGCGCGGCGCCATGAAGGAACGGCGGGCGAACCGGGCCGGGCGCTCACCCCAAGCGCACCGGCCGGTGTCGATGAGACCGGACGTCACGAGGGGCATGCCGGCGCCGCCGTCGGTCACGTGATCGACGAGGCCGTAGTACTGGTCGCGGAAGTCGGCCGTCGCCGTCGCCAGCGACTGCAGCGTCGACGCGCCGAGAGACACCGGCGGGACGCCGGCCACGTCGGCGACGAGGTGGCTCCACGTCGGGCGGCGGTGGAGGTCGCGCCCGTCGGCGTCGGGCAGCGCGTCGAATGATGCACCTTGCCACCGGCGCACAGGGCCCTGCCGCTCGCCACGCACGAACGTGGCCACGCACGTGAAGACGTCGGCGTCGAACATCGCCTCCTCCGCCCACCACAGCCCGTCGAGCCGGGCTGCCGTCAAGACGTGAGCCCGGATCGGCGCCGTGTCGCGCGTGGCCAGCACCGAGTGCGGCAGCACCAGCCCCACCCGGCCGCCGTCGGCCCGGGCGGCGTGCACCGCCAGTGCCAGGAACAGCGCGGCGGCGTCGGCGTAGGCGCCGCCACCCCAGCGGGAGCGGCCCCGGCGGCTGGTGGCGGTGGCCAGCTGGCTGAGGAACGGCGGGTTGCCGACGACGACGTCGAACGAGTCCAGCGCCACAGCGCCGTCGAGGCCGTCACCGAGGCGCACGTCGCCGGCCGGCCCGAGCGCGGCGCGAGCGGCGGCCACCGCGGCGGCGTCGATGTCGACGCCCACGAGGCAGCCGTCCGGCACGTTGCCGAACCGGCGCTGCACCCGATCGGCGGCGGCGACCAGGAACCGGCCGTCACCGCACGCCGGGTCGAGGATGCGCAAGCCATCAGCGCTGGCGCGCCCATCGAGCACAGGATCGAGCACGGCGTCGAGGACGTGGTCGACGAGGGGAGTGGGCGTGTACCACGCACCGAGGCGCTTGCGGGTCTGCACGTCGATGGGGGGAGGTTAGGAGGGCAGTTGCGCCGGATCGGCGACCCGTGCATAGGGTTGGCCGGGTGGAGGTCAGTCGCTACCTCGAGTTCAGCCGCGACGAGTGGAGCGTGCTCCGGGCGGCGACGCCGCTGACGATCCGGGAGAAGGACCTCGCCGCGCTGCGGGGCATCAACGACCGCATCAACCTCGACGAGGTGGCCGACGTCTACCTGCCGCTCACCCGCTTGCTCAACCTGTACGTGGCGGCGGCGCAGAACCTGCACAAGGTGGCGGCGACGTTCCTCGGCACCATCGCCCCGAAGGTCCCGTACGTGATCGGCGTGGCCGGCAGCGTGGCCGTCGGCAAGAGCACGTTCGCTCGTGTGCTGCAGGCCCTGCTGTCGCGCTGGCCCGATCATCCCAAGGTCGACCTCGTCACGACCGACGGGTTCCTGCACCCGAACGAGGTGCTCGAAGCCCGCGGCATCATGAACCGCAAGGGCTTCCCGGAGAGCTACGACACCCGGCGGCTGCTCACCTTCCTGCGGGAGCTGAAGTCCGGGTACCCCGAGGTGCGGGCGCCGATCTACAGCCACGTTGTCTACAACATCCTGCCCGACCAGGAGCTCGTGGTGCACCAGCCCGACATCCTCATCCTGGAGGGTCTGAACGTGCTGCAGGCCGGGGCCACGCAGGAGTTCGTGAGCGACTACTTCGACTACTCGATCTACATCGACGCCGAAGAGCCCGACATCGAGCAGTGGTATGTGGAGCGGTTCCAGAAGCTGCGCGAGACGGTGTTCCAGGATCCGACGTCGTACTTCCGGCACTTCGCCGCCCTGTCCGACAGCGACGCTCTCGAGATGGCCCACGGCATCTGGCGCGAGATCAACGGCAAGAACCTGAGCGAGAACATCTTGCCGACCCGGTCGCGCGCCGCCCTCGTGCTGCACAAGGCCGACGACCACCGCGTCACGTCGGTGAAGCTGCGCAAGCTCTAGACGTCACCCGTTCTCGTCGAGCCAGGCGGGTAGGTCCTTGATCGACGGGAGCGTGGGGACGGTGCCGTCGTGCTCGGCCACCTCGAGCGCCCACGTGAGCTCGTGGGGGATGTGCACCGCTCGTCCGCCGGCGGCCAGCACCGGCAGGATGTCCGAGCGCACGGAGTTGCCGACCATGACGAAGGTGGCCGGATCGATGCCGTAGCGCTGCAGGATGCGGCGGTAGGTGGCGAGGTCCTTCTCGGCGACGATCTCCACGCCCCACATCAGGTCGGCGAGATCGCTACGGGCCAGCTTCTGCTCTTGGTTCCACAGGTCGCCCTTGGTGATCACGACCAGGCGGTAGCGCTCGGCCAGGAGCGGGATGGTCTCGGCCACCCCCTCGATGAGCTCGACGGGCTGCTGCAGCATGCCCTTGCCGATGTCGAGGAGGGCCCGGACCACGTCGCCCGACACCCGCCCCGCCGTCACCTCGATGGCGGTCTCGATCAACGACAGGGTGAAGCCCTTCACCCCGTAGCCGAACAGCTCGAGGTTGGCCCGCTCCTTGGCCTCGAGCCGCTCGTCGACGTCGATGTCGCCGTTGACGTAGGGCGCGAGGAGGTCACGAAAGGCCTGCTGGCTGGCTGAGAAGTACTCCTCGTTCCGCCAGAGCGTGTCGTCGCCGTCCAACCCGACGACCTCCACCGTCATGCCAGGGAGGGTACCGGCGGGGCTCCTCGTCTAGCCTCGCGAACACCGCGCCACTGGGGGATACCGATGCCGTACGCCGAAGGCCGCACGTTCCTGGATGCCGACAGCCACCTGATGGAGCTGCCCGATTTCCTGCGCGATCACGCCGATCCGGGCCAGCGCGACCAGCTGCCGGCGCTCAACTTCAGCTCCGGCGGCAAGCTGGGCGACGCCCTCGAACGCCTCGGCGCCACCAAGCAGCACCCCGCCGAGCGGGTGGCCGAGCTGGTCGGCCTGGGCGACGGGCTGATCAGCGGCCCGAAGGGCTACGAGGCGCTCGGCGCCTTCAACCCGGCCGAGCG
This sequence comes from uncultured Acidimicrobiales bacterium, assembly GCA_963728985.1. GTDB lineage: Bacteria > Actinomycetota > Acidimicrobiia > Acidimicrobiales > Ilumatobacteraceae > DASXAI01. Next base: position 1,047,047 of record CAVSME010000001.1, read on the forward strand.
CAGCCAGGCCCTGGACCAACTCGGCTTCGACAGCCAGTTCGTGTTCTCCACGTTCGCCACGGGCGCCTTCTTCCCGCCGGGCATCGAGCCCGAGATGGCCGCCGGCGCCGCCCGGGCCCACAACCGGGGCATGGCCGAGTTCTGCGCCGACGACGACCGCCTGGTGGGCGTGGGCGCCACCACCCTCGACGATCCGCAGCAGGCGCTGGTCGAGCTCGAGCACATCATCGAGCTGGGCCTGGGCGCCGTGTGGATACCGCACCGGCCCGCCGGCGGTCGGTCCCCCGGGCACAACGACCTCGACCCGTTCTGGGCCCGGCTGGCCGACGCCGGCATCCCCGCCGTGCTCCACGTCGGCGGGGCCGTGCTGCAGCTGGCACCGGCGTGGATGAACACGGGGCGGCCCCTGCCCACCGACTGGCTCGGCGGCGGCGAGAACGTGCGGGGCAAGGACATGATCGCCCTCCACCAGGGCGCCGAGACGTTCGTGGGCACGATGGTGCTCGACGGCGTACTGGAACGGCACCCCGGCCTGCGCGTCGGCGTGATCGAGCTGGGGGCGGGATGGGTCCCGGCGCTGCTGCGCCGCCTCGACCAGATCGCCGAGATCTGGAAGCGGTCCGAGCCCGAGCTGGCGGCGCTGCAGCGCGCCCCGTCGGAGCAGATCAGCGCCCAGATGGGGTTCACGCCGTACCCGTTCGAGGACGTGGGCGCGCTGCTGCGGGAGTCCAACCCCGACCTGTACCTGTTCTCCAGCGACTACCCCCACGTCGAGGGCGGCCGCAACCCCATCGGGCGCTTCAGCACGTCCCTCGCCGGCTGCGACGACGACGTGCTCGAGCGCTTCTACTCGGCCAACATGGCCAAGCTCATCGGGGTCTGACTGTCTCGTCGCGCATCGCGTTGAGGTAGTTGTAGACGGTGATGCGGCTCACGCCGAGGGCGTCGGCGACGTCCTCGACCGAGCGCCGCAGCACGAACGCACCCCGGTCTTCCAGCATGCGCACCGCCCGCTGCTTGTCCTCGCGTTCGAGCTGACCGAGCGGGGCGCCGAGCTCGCGCTCCACCCCTTCGATCAGCCGGCTGAGCGCACCCTGCAGCGGCAGCATGCGCAGAGCCCCGACCACGCGGCCATCCCATTCGAGCGGGATGTCGGACGGCTCGCGCTCACCGGGCTCGAGCACCTCGGCGCCGATGGCGGCGGCCACCGGTTCGAGCGCGCTGAGGAGCGGATGGCGGCCGTTGGCCGGCGCGCTCACACCGACCCCTCCAACGCGGTGACCTGCACCGAGACCCGGCTGGCGCCCTCGGCGAAGGCGGCCGCCAGGAGGGCCCGGACCGCGTCGAAGGCGGCGGGCGGGGGGCCGTCGGCGGTCGTGCCGAAGGGGCCGACGTCAGCGGCCAACCCGGCGGCGGTGACCGCGTCGATGGCGGCGCGCACGTGCGGTCCTGGTGCACCATCCCTGAACGGCTCCACGGTGAATTCGAGCCGGACCGTCCCCACGAGGGCGACGTTAGTTTCCTGACAGGCACTACCGACCCATGACGCGAGCCAGCTCCGACGACCTCGTGGCGCAGTCCTGGCCGGCGGCGTTGAACGCGTCGTTCAGGCTGGTCAACGCCTTCACGAAGACGTTGCTCCAGTCGCTCTCGAACTGATCACGCGCCGGGCCGCGCCAGAGCGTGTTGCCCAGGGCGCTGCCCACCGTGCTCATCATCGTCTCGATCGTCTGGACCTGGTTCGACAGGGTGCGGCCGAGCCCAGCCAGTTGCTCGACATCGGCGCCGATCATGCTCATCCGTGCGTCTCCTCCTCGATTGCCGGGACGCACTGGTGTGTGCGCCGCTCAGCCGGGATCGGAAAGCAGGGGCACGAGAAGGGCCACGCTGTCGGGCACGAACGAGTCGATGGCCAGCCGCTGCTGCAGCTCGGCCAGCGTCACGAAGCAGGCTTCCACCACCTCGCCGTCGGCGAACGTGAAGGGCCCGTCGCACACCGCCTCGTACAGGCGGGCCACGATGCGCACGTCGTCGTCCTCGTACCGGCCGCCCCCGAGCGGCACGAGCGGCACCCCCGTCACTCCGACCTCCTCGGCCAGCTCCCGCTCGGCGGCCCGGTCGTAGTCCTCGCCCGTCGTCACGCACCCGCCCACGGCGAGGTCCCAGCGGCTCGGCCACACGTCCTTGGCGTCGCTGCGGCGATGGACGAGGATGCGCCCGTCGGACGAACGGACCACGACGAAGGTGACGCGGTGGCGCAGCCGGTCGCGCCGCATCACGGTCCGCGGGACCGTGGCCACCACGTTGTCGCCGTCGTCGACGATGTCGACCAGCTCAACCGGCGTCGTCGTCGATCTCCCGGCAGATGCACAGCTCGTTGCCCTCGGGGTCGGCGAGCACGGCGAAGGACCAGTGCTCGTTCGGGCCGACCGGATCGCCGAGGGGCGTGGCGCCGAGGCCGAGCAGGCGCTCGACGAGGAGCTCGGGTGATCGGGTGTAGAGGTCGATGTGGACCCGGTTCTTCGGACCCTTCCGCTCGGGCACGCGCTGCAGGAACACAGTGGGCCCCTCGCCGTCGGGCGGCGTCAGGTTGAGGTACGGGTGCCCGTCACCCTCGGCCCGGGTGTAGCCGAGGGCCGCCTCCCAGAACGGCGCGAGGGCGAACGGGTCGAGGCAGTCGATGCCGATCTCGACGCGCGGACGGGTCACACGCGCTCCTTGCGCTGCAGCCACTTCAATGCTTCGCGCGCTGACAGCGGCGACAGCTCGGGATGGGTGGCCACGAACCGGCGCACGGCGGCGGCATCGGTCTTGGAGTACTCGCGCAGCGCCCACCCGATGGCCTTGCGGATGAAGAACTCACGGTCGCCCGCCCGCCGAGCGCAATAGCTGAACAGGCGAGCCGTGTCCGTGCCGTCCTTGGCGTGGAGCTGGTGGATGATCGCCGTCCGGGCCAGCCACTGGTCCTGATCGTCGATCCAGTCGTCCATCACCGTCGCCAGCGGCGGATGCGCCGTCACGAGCGGCCCGACGACGCCGGCGGCCAGGGCGTCGACGGTGTCCCACCAGCTGTTCGTGGTGAGCAGGAAGCGGGTGTGATCGAGGAAGCCGGCACCACACCGGCGCACGTGGCGGATGGCGTAGTCGCACGCCGCGTACTGGAGCTCTCGTTCCGGCGCCGCCCAGCACGCCGCTGTGAACGCCACCACGTCGGCCTCGGCCGGTGCCGGCAACCCGCGCAGCGCCGTCGCCGCCAGGCGCCGCTGCGCCGGCGCGGGGATGCCGAAGAAGGAGAACTGATCGCGCATGTAGGCCGCCATCGCCGATGCCCTCGCCGGGTCGGCGGCCTCGGTGAACGCGCGGCGGAGACGGTCGACGGCGACATCGGCCAGAGCCGTGCTGGCGACGCGACCGGTTGTCACGCCCTCGGCCTAGCATGCGCGCGTGCCTGACGACACCTTGCTGATCGAGGCCCAGGACGTCCTCCCCGAGGCGGTGCAGCTGCGCCGGCGACTGCACCAGCGCCCGGAGGTCGGTCTCGACCTGCCGTTCACCCAAGACGAGGTGCTGGCCGCCATCGACGGGCTGCCACTCAGCGTGCGCACCGGCCTGACGACGTCGTCCGTGGTGGCCACGCTCGACGGCGCCCGTCCCGGTCCCACCATCCTCCTGCGGGGCGACATGGATGCGCTCCCCATGCCGGAGGACACCGGCCTCGACTACTCATCGCGCGACGACGGCATGATGCACGCCTGCGGCCACGACACCCACGTCGCCATGCTGGCCAGCGCGGCGAGACTGCTGTCGGCCCGCCGCGACGAGCTCACCGGGCGGGTGGTGTTCATGTTCCAGCCCGGCGAGGAAGGGTTCCACGGGGCCCGCTACATGCTCGAGGAGGATCTGCTCGACGTCGGCCCGCAGGCCGACGGGACGGACAGTCCGGTGACGGGTGCGTTCGCCCTGCACATCTCGTCGATGTTCCCGTCCGGAACGATCAACCTGCGCGGTGGCACGCTGATGGCGTCGTCGGACGTGCTGCGCATCGTGGTCCGGGGGCGGGGCGGCCATGCCGCGGCACCGCACCAGGCGCTCGACCCGATCCCTGTCGCCTGCGCCATCGTGCAGGCCATCCAGACCATGGTCACCCGCCGCATCGACGTGTTCGATCCCGCGGTGGTCACGGTGGCCCACATCAAGGCGGGGACGACGTCGAACGTGATCCCGGAGACGGCCGAGATCCTGGGCACGGTGCGGGCCGTGTCCGAACGGACCCGGACGCGCGTCCACGACGAGCTGCGGCGGGTGGCCGAAGGCATTGCGTCGGCGCACGATGCGGCCGCCGACGTCGAGGTGGAGCTGGGCTACCCGGTCACCGTCAACGACGTCGGCTTCGCCGAGTTCGCCAGCCAGGTCGCCACCGATCTGCTGGGCGGCGAGCACGTGACCACGATGCGCAACCCGGTCATGGGCGCCGAGGACTTCAGCTACGTGTTGCAGCGGGTACCAGGCGCCCTCGCCTTCCTCGGTGCCGCCCCGCCGGGTGTCGATCCCCGCAAGGCCGAGCCCAACCACTCCAACCGGGTCGTGTTCGACGAGGACGCCATGGCGACGGGCATCGCCCTCTACACCGAAGTGGCGCTCCGCCACCTCGGCGGCCACTAGCAGGGTGCTGAAGTACGGCCCTCGGCGGCGAGCCGTCCACCTGATCACCCAGATCAGAGCGTCGGCGCATGCCGCCGACCCGGGTACGTCAGCACCCTGCTAACCCCAGCCGAAGCAGCAGAAGGCGGCGGCCGCCGCCTCGCCGGCCGGTCCGGTGGCCCGTGCCATTGCCCGCGCCTCGCTCAGCGCAGGGGCCGGGCGGGCGCCGGCGGCGATGGCCCGGTGGTAGGCCGCCATGAGGACGTGGGTGGCGGCGTCGGGCACCAGCGCCAGCGAGGCCACCAGCGTGCGCACGCCCGCCGGGAACAGCACCGACGCGAGGCCGAGCAGCTCGTCGCCGGCGCGGATCTCGGCCTGGCCGACCTCGCACGCCGCCAGCACCACGTGCGGGGGCAGCGGCCGCAGCGCTTCCAGCTCGTTGGCGGTGAGGGGGCCGTCGGCCAGCAGCAGCGACGAGAACAGCGGGTTGTCGGCGCGGAAGCGGCCGTGGGCGGCCACGTGCAGCAGGCCCGTCGCCGGAACGGCGGCGGCGACGGCGGCCGCGGTGGCGTCCGCGCCGGCCAGCACCGTGGCCGTTGGGTGAAGGCCGGCCAGCTCGGTCACCTCGGCCTCGCCACCGGGCAGGTCGGGACCGGCGACGAGGACGGGCCCGGCACGGGCGGGCGGCACCGGTGTCGTCTCGCGGCGCGCCCACAGGCTGGCGCTGGAGGCCACCACGACAGGTCGCTCGGCCAGGACCGGCAGAGCCGACCACGGCACCCCGTGCAGCGGCGCCGTCGGCACGACGACGACGGGACGGTCACCGAGGAGCGGTGCCAGGGGCCGCACGACCATCTCCTCGAGCGCCGCCGCCGAGGCCCGCAGGTGCTGCAGCGCGGCCTCGGTGTGGCGGCCGGTGACGGCCGCTCGGATGAGACGCCGCAGGGCGAAGGCCACGGCGTCGACCTCCGCCGCCACCGTGGTGACCGGCGCGGCCAGCCGGATCAGCCGGGTCCGGCCGTCCCTCACGACGACCGCCGCGAGGACCGAGACGTCGCGCACGTACTCGACCAGCGCGTGCTCACCGACCGCGGCCACCGTCGCCGCCGTCGACGGCAACGTCTCCACCGAGGTGGCCCGGCGCGATCGGCGCAGGCGCTCGGCGATGCGTCGTTCGAGCCGCCGTTGCTCGGCTTCGTCGACGGCCGTCCCCCGGAGGCGGGCCAGGTCGGCGGCCAGCTGCGGATCATCGACGGCCGTCGCCGACTCCAGGCGGAGGGAGGCGGCGCGGGCGCGTTCCGCCCACGCCAGGACCCCACGAGCCCGGCCACCCGCCAATGCAATCGTGACGCCCAGCTCGGCCAACCGCTCCCCGGCGGCCGCCGCGTGCGCCCGCAGCTCGGTGGCACCGAGCGACGCGCGGTGCCGATCGAGCACCCGCAGGCCGGCCCGGACGGCGGCCAGGGCGCCGGCCCGATCGCCCGTGGCCAGGCGATGGAGGGCAACGGCATGGGCGTGGCGCAGCCGGGCGGCGGCCGGCATCTGGCGGGGTGACGCGGCGATCAGCGGCGCGCTCAACGCCGCCGCCGTCTCCTCGTCGCCGAGGTCGAGGGCGGCGGCAGCAGCAGCCAGCGTGGCCTCGTCGGCCGCCACCGCCCAGCCGGCGGTCCGCAGCTCAGCGGCCACCGCCGCCAGCGCCCCGACGAGGTCGGGCCGGGCACCGCCGGCCGCCAGCTGCGCCCGCACCAGCGCATGGCGGGCGACCGGGGCGTACGCCGGCGCCGACTCGACCGCCCGCTGCTCGGCCGCGCCGGCGGCCGCCGTCGCCGCGGCATGATCGCCCAGCTCGAGGGCGGCATCGGCCACGCGCACGAGCGCTTCCACCGCCGCCGTCGTGTCGCCCGCGGCCTCGGCCGCACTCACTGCCGCCTCCGCCGCTGTCCTGCTTTCCTGCTGGAGGTGGGCGACGGCCAGCGCGTCGGCCCGGTCGAGCAGGTCCCGGGGATCGGTGGCCTCCTCGGCCGAGCCCAGCTCGGCATGGATCTCGAAGACGCGGGCGAAGTCGCCGAGGCGGGCCGCCGCCATCGCCTCGTTCCAGCCCGCCGCCGACTCCCGCCACCGGTCGTCGAGGGCCGCGGCGGCGTCACGGGCGGCGGCGAACCGGCTACGGGCCTCGGCCGCCTCCCCGAGCCGCAGGAACATCAGACCCCAGTTGTTGTGGAAGCGGAACGTGAGCTCGGCGTCGGCCAGCGCCACCACTCGCGGCTCGATGACGCCGTACACCGCCGCTGCTTCGGCGACCCGTCCGAACGAGTACGCCAGCAGCAAGCCGCGCTGCAGTTCGAGGCGCACCGCTACCGCCGCCGACGCCAGGGGACCGGCCCGGGCGGCGTCGGTCATGGCCGCGTCGGGCCGGCCCCGCTGGATGTGGACACCCATGCGCACGGTGAGGGCCTCGGCCAGGAGCTCCGGCGTGCCGGCCGCCTCGGCGTCGGCGACGGCCCGATCGCCGAACGCCGCCGCCCGCTCGATCTGGCCGCGGCGCAGGCACGACACCAGCGCCACGATGGCGGCGGCCGATGCCACGGCCCGGTCGCCGGCGGCGCCGGCCGCGTCCAGGACTGCCTCCGCCAGCGCACCCGCGGCCTCCGGGTCCCGGGCCAGCAGACCGCGCGCCCGATCGACGCCGTCACCTAGCGTGTCCTTCACCCGGCCATGACGTATCACAGCGGCGATCGCGGGCTCGGGTGTGCATTCGGAGAGGAGGGAGCCATGCCTACCGTCGTCGCTCCTGAGCGTCCCGTCCGTCAACCCCGCCGCCGAGCGGTCGCTCGCTTCCGGGCCGACCAGCTGCTGGTCGACACCGCCCATCTTCCCGACGTGGTCCGTCGCCTCTGGCGCGACGGGATCGAGATCACCGGCGCCCAGGACCATCCCGCCCTCGGCACGACGCGGATCTGCGTCGAGCTCGGCGACCGCACGCTGCTCGACGTGATCGACCGCACGCTCGTGGCCGACGGCCTGTGGCGCGCCGGCGTCGCGCGTGTCAACCACGTCTTCCGCCTGGCCTCGCACTGGTCGTTCGTGCCGTTCGACACCGCCAGCGCCTCGGGCCCGATGGCCCTCGACCAGACCGACGCCGGGCACGATCGCCACGTCGGCGTCGTCGACACCGGCATCGACCGCGCCCACCCGTGGATGGACGAGGACCACGTGAAGGCGGCGCCGTCCGCCGTCGTCAGCGGCGCGCCGGTCACCAGCTTCGACGGCCTCGAGTCGTGGGAGGGTCACGGCACGTTCGTCGTCGGGCTCATCCGCCAGCTGGCGCCGGCGGCCACGATCCACGTGGCGTGGCCCGAGCCTGAGGCCTACCCGGCCCAGCCGTGCATCACCTGCACCCGTCCCCGCTACGAGCGGGCGCTGGCGGCGGGCATGGACGTCGAGCATCCCGACGACGACGACATGGACGGCGGGGAGATCGACGACCTCGCCGTGGCCGAGCAGATCCTCGGCTTCGGCCGCCTGGACGTGCTCAACCTCTCCTTCGGTGGCCACACCCTCGATCCGCACGAGCCGCCCGGTGTGGTACGCCACACCCCCGGCGACGACGATGGCTTGGAGCTGGGCAAGGTGGTGCGCTCGGTCGTGCGGGGCGGTACTCGCGTGGTGGCCTCGGCGGGGAACTTCGCCACGGCCGATCCCGTCTATCCCGCCGCCATCGCTGGCGTCACCGCGGTCGGATCAGGCACCGACGCCCGCCATCGGGACGACTTCAGCAGCTACGGGCGCTGGGTCGACGTGTGGCGCCCGGGGAAGGACGCCCACAGCTCGTTCCTCATGGGCCTGGAGTGGGCCCGCTGGTCGGGTACGTCGTTCGCCGCGCCCCGCTTCACCGGCGAGCTGGTGATGTGACCACCCCTCACGTCCGGTTGGCGCCAATCAGGTAGGAGGCCACCCCGACCGGGCATCCGGGGTTCACCGGTTCGGCCGTCGCCGGCACCGCCGCCGAGCTCAGCAGCACGCCGCCGCCCAGGGTCGCGACCTTGGGAGCGTTGTTGGCGTCGAGAGCGATGACCGTGGCCCCCACCGTCAGCGTGAACACCGTGGGTTGGGGCGCCCCGTTGCACGCCAGCTGGAGGGCCGCCGGCGCCGGGCCCGTCGTCGTCCACGCCGAACCGGACAGCGTGAGCGGCAACCGGCCGAGCACCGGGTCGGTGACGGTGAGCCCGCCGCCCGACGCTTCGATCGTCAACGTGAGTTGCACCGGCGGGCACTGCGGCAGGCTGCACCCACCGGACACGGTGTTCACCGAGTCGGACCGGTAGGTGCCCGGAAGGCCGGGCTGCAGCTTCTGCGCGTTGAGGGGGAAGAGGCCGGTGAGCGTGGCGTTCTCCTTCTCGGCGGCGGCCGCATCGTTCTGCGCCGTGGTGAGCTGCGTTTGCAGATCGGTGACCTTGGCGTTGGCGGCGGCCAGCTCTTGCTGACTGGTAGCCAGATCCTTGTTGGCCTTGTCGAGCTGACCGCTGAGCTCGGTGCCCTGCTGGTTGCTCGCCGACTCGAGGTCCTTCTTGTCGTTGCTCGTCTTCCACCAGCCGTAGCCGAGGGCGGCGGCCGTCCCGATCAGCACGACTGCCAGCAGCACCACGACGGCCTTGGCCGATCCCGGCCACCGCCGGCGCGGCGCCTCGATCACACTGTCGGCCGGCACCACCTCGGGCATCATCACCGGCTCGACGGGCGGCGCCGGGGGATCGGCGACCACGGGGACGTCGACCGCGGTGACGGGTGCCGACTCGTCCACATCAGGGCGACCGGCCGGCCCTTCTGGTGGCGGTGCCCAGGGATCGTGGAGGCCGTCGCCCTCGTCTGCCATGGGCCAGAGCGTAGGCAGCGACGAGCGGCGCTGCTCGTGACGCTCCTACGATGCGGCGCCGATGGCACCGCGCACAGGCATCGTCCCGATGAAGGCGGTGACCGGCGCGCTGCCGTCGCCAGCCGACGACGACGGGTGGGCCTACGAGATCAAGTGGGACGGCTACCGCGCGATCGCCTTCGTCGACAAGGGCGCCGTCCGGTTCCAGTCGACCAACCTGCTCGACCTCACCGCCCGGTGGCCGGAGATGGCGTCCTTGCCGACCGCGGTCCACGCGGCGAGCGCGGTCCTCGACGGCGAGATGGTCGCGCTGGCCCCCGACGGCACACCCCGCTTCGAACTGCTGCAGCGGGGCGAGGTGCCGGTCACGTACGTGGTGTTCGACGTGCTGGCGATCGACGGTCGCGACACGACGGGCCTCCCCTATGAGGACCGCCGCCGCCTGCTGACGGAGCTCGTCGAGGCCGGTGATCACTGGATCGTGCCCGCGCACCACGTCGGTGGCGGCGAGGCGCTCCTGCAGGCTGCGCGCGAGCGATCGCTCGAAGGCATCGTGGCCAAGCGGCTGGGGAGCGTGTACCAACCCGGGAAGCGCTCGCCCGCATGGCGCAAGGTGAAGGTCCGCCGCGAGCAAGAGGTGGTCATCGGCGGCTGGACGAAGGGGACCGGGAACCGGGAGGACGTGTTCGGCGCTGTCCTCGTCGGCTACTACGAGGGCAGCGCGTTGCGCTACGGCGGCGCCGTCGGCACCGGGTTCGATCGCCGGCTGCTGCAGTCGCTGCAGCGGACGCTGGCCGACCTCGCCACCGACGAGTGCCCGTTCGAGCCGCCGCCGCCGGCCTCGGTCCGGCGGACGGCCCGATGGGTCCGACCCGAGCTGGTGGCGCAGATCGCCTTCGCCGAGTGGACGTTCGACGGCGTGGTCCGCCAAGCGAGCTTCCTCGGGCTGCGCGACGACAAAGACCCCCACGACGTGATCCGCGAACCCGACGCCACCGGACTGGCGTGAGACCATCGGCCATCGCGCTGGCGGCGCTGAGCTAACGGCCGGTGTGGCCGAAGCCGCCGCCGCGACTGTCGCCTTCGAGCCCGGTCACGGCGACGAGCTGGCACGCTTCCACCGGCGCCACGACGAGCTGGGCGATGCGGTCACCGCGCTGCACCGTGTACGCCTGGCTCGGGTCGGTGTTCAGGAGGATGACGTGCACCTCGTCGCGGTAGCCGGCGTCGATGAGACCGGGCGTGTTCAGCACGGTCACGCCATGACGCAACGCCAGACCGCTGCGGGGCAGCACGAAGCCGGCGTGGCCGGCGGGAAGGGCAACGGCGACACCCGTCGGCACCAACGCCCGACCCCCGCCGGCCGCCAACGTCACCTCCGTGCGGGCCACCAGGTCGAGTCCCGCGTCACCGTCGCGCGCGTACGTCGGCAAGGGCAGCTCGGGGTCGAGGCGGACGACGGGGAGGGCGAGCACCGAGGGAGCGTAGGCGAGGGCCTAGTCTGCTCTAGCGGTGCTGATGTGGATGGACCTCGAGATGACCGGACTCGATCCGACCAAGGACGTGATCGTCGAGATCGCCACCCTCGTCACCGACGACGACCTCACGATCGTGGCCGAAGGGCCCGACCTCGTCGTCCACCAACCCGAGTCGGCGCTGGCGGGGATGGACCAGTTCGTGGTGGACATGCACACCAAGTCCGGTCTGCTGGAGGCCATCCGCGCCTCGACGACGTCGTTGGAGGAAGCGGGCGCACGGACGCTGGCGTTCATCAAGGAGCACGCGCCCGAGCCGTCGACCGTACCGCTGTGCGGCAACTCGATCGGGACCGATCGTCGCTTCCTGTCGGCCTACCTGCCGGAGATCGAGAACTGGCTCCACTACCGCTCCGTCGACGTGTCGTCGGTGAAGGAGCTCGTGCGGCGCTGGTACCCGGCCGTGCGCGCCGACCGGCCCAAGAAGCACGGGGCCCATCGCGCCCTCGACGACATCCGCGAGAGCGTGGCCGAGCTGCGCTTCTACCGCGAGCGGGTGTTCGTGCCGCCGCCCCCGCCGCCTTCCTGACACCGCGTCAGCACATCCCCAACTGTCCGAAAGTTGCGACGAGCAAGTACCCTAATTGCGTGGTCAAACCGGCACGCCAGGAGCAGGAACCCGCCTCCGACGAGATCACCGAGGTGGCCCCGAACATCTTGCGGATGCAGTTGCCGATCACCATGCCTGGTCTCGGCCATGTGAACTGCTACGCCCTCGAGGACGAGCGCGGTGTCGCCGTCGTCGACCCCGGCCTGCCCGGCCCCGCGCCGTGGGACGCCCTCGTCGCTCGCCTCGGGTCGGCCGGCATCCCGCTGGCGCGCGTGCACACCGTGATCGTCACGCACTCGCACCCCGATCACTTCGGCGGGGCGGTGCGCATCCGCGAGGAGACGGGCGCCGACATCGTCACCCACGAGCGCTTCCGCGTGTGGTGGGACCCGACCGAGATCGACGCCGAGGATCCGGAGTCCGCGCCCGACGGCCAGAGCGACGAGGGGCCGACAGGCGGCCCGTGGGATCGGCCGCTGCCGTGGGGTGGCCAGCGCGACTGGGGCAACCAGGAAGAGATGATGACCTCGCATCGCGAGGAGATGCGCACCCACATGAAGGTGCCGCGCCCGAGCCGTCGCTTGGAGGACGCGCAGATCGTCACCTTCGCGGGGCGCGAGTGGGTGGCCCTGCACACGCCGGGGCACACGCTCGATCACCTCTGCCTGTACGACCCGACCGAGGGCGTCGTGCTGTCCGGGGACCACGTGCTGCCCACCATCACCCCGCACATCTCCGGTGTCGACGGCGCCGGCGATCCGCTGGCCCTGTTCTTCGACTCGCTCGACCGCATGACCAAGCTGGAGGACGTCAACATCGTCCTGCCCGCCCATGGTCATCCGTTCAACGACCTCACCGGTCGGGTGGACGCCATCAAGGAGCACCACGACGAGCGCCTCGCCCGCCTCGGCGCGGCGTCGGCCGACATCGGCCGATCCGCCTCGGTGCGCGAGCTCATGCAGCACCTGTTCTCCGAGCGGGCGTGGGGATGGATGGCCGAGAGCGAGACGTACGCCCACCTCGAGCATCTGCGCCTGAGCGGTCACGCCGACTCCCACTGGGAAGACGACAAGCTCTTCTACGACGTCAACTAGCGGCGCGTCGGCGTTCTGGGCGTGATCCGTCTCGTATGTGAGATGCACCACTCCCAGAAGGACGAAATGCTGCGATCAAGGTAGGCCCGTGATCGTCTGCGGATCGACGTTGGCGCCGCACACCACCACCACGACGCGCTCGTCGGGTGCCGGCCGGTAGGCGCCGGACAGCACCGCCGCCAGGGCGGCCGCGCCACCCGGCTCGGCCAGCAGCCGGACCGACGCCCACAGCGCCCGCTGCGCGTCGCGGATGGCGTCGTCGGAGACGAGCACGGCGTCGGCGACGTACGGCGCCGCGGTGGCGAACGGCACGGCGCCGATGGCGTTGGCCCCGAGTGAATCGGCGGCGAGACCGCTGACGTCGACGGTGACCGGGTGCCCGGCGCGGCGCGCCTCGTACATCGCGGGGATGGTGGCGGGCTCCACGCTGACGATCCGCACCCGGTCGCCGAACCACGCTGCCGCCCCGGCGATGAGCCCGCCGCCGCCCACGGCGACGAGCACGGTGTCGACGCCCGGCACCTGCGCGTCGAGCTCCCGGCTCATCGTGCCCTGCCCGGCGACGACGAGCGGGTGGTCGTAGGGGTGCACCAGCAGCGCGCCGGTCAGCGCCGCCCGGGCCGTCGCCGCATCCTGGGCGTCCTGGTACACGGCGCCGCCCACGGTCACGTCGGCTCCGAGCGCGCGGATGCGCGCCACCTTGGCCGGCGCGCTCACCGACGGCACGAAGATCTCGGCCCGGTACGCGAGGGCCCGAGCCACGTGCGCGACTGCCACGCCGTGATTGCCGCCCGACGCGGCGACGACCCCGGCGCTCGGCACCGTGTCCGCCAGCACCCGGTTGAACGCGCCGCGGGGCTTGAACGAGCCGGCGTGCTGGAGCAGCTCCAGCTTCAGCGTCAACGGCCCCGGCGCACCGAACGCGCCCGCCTCCAGCACCATGACGGGCGTCGTGCGCACGTGGCCGGCGATGCGGGCCGCGGCCGCTTCCACGTCGGCGGCGGTGACAACGGTCACGGCTGGCGCCACACGCGAGCGGAGGCGCACACGGTGCCGCCCTGGCGCACCAGCCAGACGTCCAGCTCCCCCTCGCCCTCCTGGCCGACGACGGCGACCTCGTCGCCGGGCTCGATGGCGACGCGGAACTCCACCTCCGCCTGCAGCGGCGCCCGCAGGTCGCGCCGCCGCCGCAGCTCCTCCTCCACGACCGACCAGTAGACGGCGTTGTTCATGTGGCTCATCACGTCGAAGTCGGTGGCCCGCAACGGCCACGGCCGGGCCGCGGCGCCCGCCGGCGGACCGGGATGCGACAGGCGGGCCCGGACCTCGCGGCCGCCGGCGGCCTCGCCGTAGAGAGCGAAGAACTGCGGCCGCAGCGGGATCGGGCGGCCGCTGACCAGGTCGACGTGGACCCACAGGCTGACGGCCTCGGCCGACCCGCCCCGGTCTCCTCGCACCCGGACCCGCCGCTCGGCCCAGCGCCCTCCCGTGCCGGAGCAGAAGGTCTGCAACACCAGCTCCTCGCCGATCACCGGCGCCTGGTCGACCCGCAGCGCCGTGCGCCGCACCACCCAGCCGTCGTCGTCGAGGCCGCCGTCGCGGGTGTCGTCGTTGGAGACGTCCTGCAGGTAGCGGGCCAGCGCGTCGAGACGCAGGCGACCGCCGGGGCTGGCATCGCCGAGACGCACCCGCCGGCCGCCCGTGTAGACCCGCCCGTGGGCAGGCGGCGGCAGCTCCAGCGGGTCATCGGTCACAGCACCGAACGTACCGAGGGCGGACGCTGCTCGTTCATCTCAAAATGGTTGACGCATCGTCAGGCTCGTGTCACCATCGAACGGCTCGCGGACTCCCCGCGGAAAGGATCGACCCGACCGATGACGCGCACGCTCCTCGCACCGACCACGACCGCACCGGTCGCCGTCGCGCGCCCGTGCGCTCTCGGCGGTGGCTATGTGTGGCAGTTCAAGTCCCAGGTGCATGCCATCCCGATGGCCAACACCACCGCCCGCCGGCTTCGCAGGCTCCCGACGTAGACGCAAGACCACGTCGGGAAGGTCGAAGAGGCCGTCGGGATCACATCCCGGCGGCCTTGCTGGTTTTTCCGCCGTGTTTCCCTCTTCCCGACTCATATCAACAGCGAACCAAGGAGCACCACCGTGAGCATCACGCAAGACCTCCGCCCGGAACTGGGGACGGCGGTTGCCGTCGACTGGAAGCGGGCCCGGTGCAACGACGGCAACGGGACCCTGACGCACCTGTTCTTCTCCGAGGACCTCATCGACATCGCCCGCGCCAAGGCGATCTGTTCGAAGTGCTCGCTGGCGGTGGCCTGCCTGGCCACCGCCCTCGAGCGCCAGGAGCCGTGGGGTGTCTGGGGCGGCCAACTGCTGGTCAACGGCAGCATCGTCGCCCACAAGCGCAGACGGGGACGACCACCGAAACACCCCCGGCCCGATCCGGTGGTGGACGAGGTGCCCCTCCCTCCTCACTACGTGAAGACGGCCTGAATCTGCCGCCGCCGCCACGAACGCGGCATCCCGTTCCGATCGGCGTTTTGGGTGCCGATTGCCTCGCCTGGCGGGCCGATCGGCACCCATGACCGAATCGGCACCCAACGTCGCAGCCTCCCGGCGCCTGCCCCCCTTCGGGCGCCGGGAGGCGGCCTCGGCGCGCCGGTAACGTCGCGCGCCATGGCCTGGTCACGACGCCGCTCGGTGCTCGTGGGGGCGGTGACCGGCCTCGTGATCGGCACCCTTGCCGCCGTGGTGATCGTCAGCACCGGGGACGGCGCCAGCAAGCCCGACGCCGTGCTCGACCAACCCGGTCCGGCCAGCCCGCCCGACTCGTTCCCGGTGGCCAAGGAGGTCCAGGGCACGCCGCTGCCCGACGGGACCTTCGAGCACCTCAGCGGCGACGGCAGCGCCCGCTTCGCCGACTACCGCGGCACGCCGCTGGTGGTCAACGTGTGGGCCGCCTGGTGCCCGCCGTGCCAGCAGGAGATGCCCGACTTCGAGCGCGTCCACCAGGCGATGGGCGACCGCGTCCGCTTCATCGGCCTCGACCGGGCCGACAGCCGCAGCGCCGCCCAGAGCTTCGCCGCGCAGCGCAAGCATCACCTATGACCTGCTGTTCGATCCCGACGACACCTTCGCGCCAGCCGTCGGCGTGGCAGTGATGCCGACGACCCTGCTGGTGTCGTCCGACGGCGTCGTCGTGAAGACGCTGTCGGGCACGGTCAGCGCCGAGGCGTTGACCGCCGCCATCGACGAGGCCTTCCCGACGTGATCGACGGCCTCTTCGCGTACGCGTTCACGACGGGGATGCTGGCCACCGTCAACCCGTGCGGCTTCGCCATGCTGCCCGCCTACCTGTCCTACTTCCTCGGCATCGAGAGCGCCGACGGCCCCGGCGCCACCGCGTCGTCACGCGTGGCCCGGGCGATGGCGGTGAGCGTGGCCGTGTCGGTCGGGTTCCTCACGGTCTTCGTCGTCATCGGCGCCATCGTGCGAGCCGGCGGCGACTTCCTCATCGACTGGTCCAAGTACGTCACCATCCCGATCGGGCTGGCGCTCGCCGTGCTCGGCGTGGCCATGGTGCTCGGCTACCACCTCCCCTTCACCACCCCCCGCCTCGACAAGGGGGGCCGTGATCGGACGGTGCCGTCGATGTTCGTGTTCGGCGTCTCCTACGCCATCGCCTCGATCGGGTGCACGCTGCCGCTGTTCATCGGCGCCGCGCTCACCAGCTTCACCACCCGGGGCACGGTGTCGGGCGTGATGCTCGTGCTGACCTACGGCGCCGGCATGGCCCTGGTGCTCACCGCCCTCACGGTGACGCTGGCCCTGGCCCGGGGCGGCCTGCTGGCCGGTCTGCGCCAGGTCCTCCCCTACGTCGAGCGGGTCGCCGGCGTGTTCCTCGTGCTCGCCGGGCTCTACCTCGTCTACTACTGGATCTACAACCTGCGCTTCGACGCCACCGGCTCCACCACCGGCAACGGCCTCGCCGTGACCGTGGAGGACTGGTCGTTCAACACCCAGACCTGGCTCCAGGACCGCGGCGGCTGGGTGCTGGGCACGCTGCTGGTCACCGCCGTGGCCGTCACCGCCGGCGTCACGATGGCCCGCCGCCGCCACAGCCCGGTGTCGTCGCGGTGAGCGACGGCTCCGCCTTCGCCGAGCTGCTCGCCACCCCCGGCGTCGAGGAGGTGGCCGAGCACCGCGGGCGCTTCGGGTTCATGGCCTTCCACGGCGGGTCGCTGGAGGAGATGACCGACGTCATCGCCCGCGCCGCTGCCGAGCAGGCCGGCGCGTCGTACTACGGCGTGCACCAGCCCAAGGACCTCCAGTGGCACCTGCCGTCGACCGCCATCGATCCCGCCGTGCTCGCCGGCCCTGGCCGGGTTCCTCGACCACGTCGAGGTCGTGATCACCATCCACGGCTTCGGCCGCGAGGGCTTCTGGGCCACGCTGCTGCTCGGCGGCCAGAACCGCGAGCTGGCGGCCCACGTCGGCGGCTACCTGTCGGCGGCTCTTCCCGCCTACGAGATCGCCACCGATCTCGAGCGGGTACCGCAACCGCTGCGGGGCCTGCACCCCCGCAACCCGGTCAACCTGCCCCGCCAGGGTGGCGTGCAGATCGAGCTACCCCCGCGGGTGCGGGGCCAGAGCCCGATCTGGTGGGACTGGGACGGCCCCGG
>CAVSME010000002.1:0-325668 GCA_963728985.1 uncultured Acidimicrobiales bacterium
CGGCCGGCGCGGCCCTGCCAGAACTCGACCTCGTCGGGCTCCACCCGGTAGCACCCCGCCCACGGCGGGGCGGGTACCTCGGCGCCGGGGAAGCGGGCCTCGGCCGCGGCCAGGGCGGCGAGCAGCGCGTCCCGATCGGCGAGGACCGTCGACTGCCTCGACGCCCACGACGCCAGCCTGCTCGGGCGGGGGCGGCTGGCGAAGTACGCCTCCACCTCCTCGCGCGTCAGGGGCACCACCCGTCCCCGCATGCGGACCTGGCGGTGCAGCTCCAGCCAGCCGAAGACGAGGGCGGCGACCGGGCGGGCGGCCAGCTCGACGGCCTTGACCGATTCGGTGTTGGTGAAGAACCACAGGCCGCTCGGGTCGGCGCCTCGCACGAGGACGTAGCGAGCGTCCGGCACGCCACCGGCGTCGACGGTGGCCAGCGTCATGGCATTGGGCTCGGTGCAGCCGGCGGCGACCGCGTCCCGGTACCAGTGCTGCCACTGATCGAGCGGCTCGGCCGCCAGGTCGGCGACATCGAGTCCGGCCGTCTCGTACTCGCTGCGGAGGTCGGCGATCCCCATCCAGGCAGGTATACAGGGTGGATGGCCGCCGTCGCCGCGCCCGTGCCCCGGGCCGACCTGCGGCCACTGCTGGTGCGGACGAACCGTCACGCTGCCGCGTTGCTGGCGCTCCACGCCGGACTGCTGGTCGCCGCCAGCGCATGGGTGTGGGCGGCCATCGGGACCTGGTGGGTGGTGCCGGCCATCGTCGTCGACGGCGTCGTGATGGCCCATCTCTTCGCGCTGCTCCACGAGTGCAGCCACCGCACGGCGTTCCGGTCGCGCCGGGCCAACCAGATCGTGGGTTGGATCTGCGGTGTCATCGTCGGGCCGCCCCCTCGGTACTTCCGCCTGGAGCACACGGCCCACCATCGCTTCACCCAGCAGCCCGGCCTCGATCCCGAGCTGATCGACGTTCCCGTCGACGGTCGCCGCTACGTCACGTTCGTCCTCGGCGGGCCGTACTGGTGGTGGGCGGCCCGCACCCTCGTCGCCCACGCAGCCGGTCGCCTGCTCCCCTTCGAGCGCACCTTCGTGCCGGCCGGGGAGCAGCGGCGGATCGTGCGCGAGGCGCGCGTGTTCGTCGCCATCTACGCCCTCGCCGTCGTCGCCTCCGTCGCCACCGGCAGCACGGCACTGCTGTGGCTGTGGGTGCTACCCCGCCTCGCGGGCGAGCCGGCGATGCGCGTCGCCCGGCTGGCCGAGCACGCCGGGCGCCCGTTCACCACCGACGTCGCCGAGAACACCCGCTCGCTGCGGGTGCCCATCCCACTGCGCCTCCTCGCCTGGAACATGCCGTTCCACGCCGAGCACCACGCCTGCCCCAGCGTGCCCTTCCACGCCCTGCCTGCGCTCCATGCCCGGATGAACCCGGCGGTGAGTGGGTATCCGCGAGCGCACGCCGACATCCTGCGGGAGATGCGTCGGCGCACCGGGCTCCTGGAGGGGCCGACACCCGGCACGACTAGCGTGCCGGAGATGACCGGGAAGGGCGCCACCGGGTCGTGATCCGTTTCGACAACGTGACGAAGCGGTTCGCCGACGGCACCAACGCGGTCGACGAGCTCTCGATGGACATGCCCACGGGCGAGATCACCGTCCTGGTCGGTTCGTCGGGGTGCGGCAAGACGACGAGCCTGCGCATGGTCAACCGCATGGTCGACCCCACCGCTGGGGCCATCACCATCGATGACCGCAACGTGATGGCGCTCCCGCCCCACGAGCTGCGCCGGGGCATCGGCTACGTCATCCAGCAGGTCGGCCTGTTCCCCCACCGCAAGGTGCTGGACAACGTCACGACCGTGCCGAGCCTGCTCGGCTGGGACAAGAAGCGGGCGCGAGCACGGGCGCTGGAACTGCTCGAGCTGGTCGGCCTGGCGCCGGCCTATGCCGATCGCTACCCGGCCCAGCTCTCGGGCGGTCAGCAGCAGCGCGTCGGCGTGGCCCGGGCCCTCGCCGCCGATCCGCCCGTCCTCCTGATGGACGAGCCCTTCGGCGCCGTCGACCCCATCGTGCGGGCCCAGCTCCAGCAAGAGTTCCTCAAGCTCCAGCGGGAGCTGCACAAGACGATCGTGTTCGTCACCCACGACGTCGACGAAGCGATCCTCCTCGGCGACCGCATCGCCGTGCTGACCGCTGGCGCCCACATCGAGCAGCTGGCGGCGCCGGGCGAGCTGCTGGCCCGTCCGGCCAACGAGTTCGTGGCCGACTTCCTCGGTCACGACCGTGGCCTCAAGTTGCTGTCGCTCGTGCCGGCCACCGAGGTGGCGATGGATCCCGTCCACGCCGTCGACGGCTGGCGGCTCGTCACCGACGACGACGAGCGGCCGGTCGGCTGGGCCAACGGCCACGCCGGTGGTCCGGTCCCGGTGAACGGCATCGGCCCCCGTGACTCGGCCCGCAGCCTGCTCGACGCCGCCGTATCGGCGCCCACCGGCTGTGCCGTGCGCGTCGACGACGACCACAAGGTGGTCGGCCTCGTGCGCTATGAGTCCATCGGCAAGCTCCTCGGCGAACGGCTGCAGGCGGCGACGTGATCTTCGCCGCGCCGAGCTGGAGCGGCGACCAGATGAGCGGCAACTGGGACGTGCTGCAGTACTACGCCCTCGACCATCTGCGGATCACGTTCATCGCCCTCGCCCTCGGCGTGCTGGTGGCCTTCCCGCTCGGGCTCCTCGGCTACCGCTGGCGCCGCTCGTACCCGCCGATCCTGTCGGTCAGCAACGTCCTCTACTCCATCCCGTCGCTCGCCCTACTCGCGCTGCTGAGCGCAGCGTTCGGGGAGGTGCTGAGCGACAAGCCGCTCATCGTGACGCTGGCCATCTACACCCTCGCCATCCTCGTGCGGAACCTGGTGGAAGGGCTGCGGGCCGTGCCCGGCGACGTGAAGGATGCGGCGCTGGCGATGGGCTACACCGAGCGGCGCCGGCTGTTCACCGTGGAGCTGCCCCTCGCACTGCCGGCCATCATCGCCGGCCTGCGCGTCGCCACCGTGTCGACCATCAGCCTCGTGAGCGTGGGCGGCGCCCTCGGGCTCGGTGGCCTCGGCTTCATGTTCTTCCACGGCTACCGGCGTGACCTCGGGAGCGAGATCTGGGCCGGCATCATCGCCTCTGTTGTGCTCGCGGTCGTACTCGATTTCATCATCGTCGTCATCGGCCGGCTGCTCAGCCCGTGGGCACGGAAGCGGGCGGCGCGATGAACGTCTTCTCGGACACCTGGGACTGGCTCACCGACAGCGCCAACTGGTCGGGCGCCAATGGGATCCCCAATCGCCTGTGGGAGCACATCCAGTACTCGCTGTTGTCCCTGGCCATCGCCGCCGCCATCGCCCTCCCGATCGGCCTCGTCATCGGCCACATCCGGCGCGGCGCCTCGATCGCGGTGGCGGTGAGCGGCGTACCCCGCGCCATCCCGACGCTCGGCGTCCTCGTGCTGCTGTTCCGCTACGCGCCGGTGCAGCTGTGGCCGGCGATCGTCGCCCTCGTCGTACTTGCCATCCCGCCCATCCTGGCCAACACCGTGGTCGGCATCGAAGGCGTCGACCCGGCCGTGCGCGATGCCGCCGAGGGCATGGGCATGCGCGCCAGCGGCGTGCTGTTCGGCGTGGAAGTGCCCCTCGGCCTACCGCTCGTGGTGAGCGGCATCCGCTCGGCGACGAGCCAGGTGATCGCGACGGCAACGATCGTCGCGTACGGCGGTCTCGGGGGGCTCGGCCGCTTCATCATCGACGGGTACTCGACATCGAACTACGGCGAGGTGTGGGGCGGGGCCCTCCTCGTCGCCGCGCTGGCCCTGCTGGCCGAGGGTGGCCTGGCCCTCCTGCAGCAGCGGGCCAGCCGGCACCGTGCGCCGGGCGCCACCCGCCGGCCCACTACCGTGCCCATGGGGCAGCAGCTCGCCAGCCTGCGAAGACCCGCCATCGGCCCCGGAGGAACCCCATGAGAACTCCCGTCCGTACCCTTTCCGCGCTCGTCGGCGTGGCTGTCATCGGCCTGGCCGCGTGCGGCAGCGACAACAGCAGCAGCGGCAGCGGCGCCACCACCGCGGCGTCGAGCGCGGCCACCACGGCAGGAGCGGCCACCACCGCCGCCGGCGGCGGGGGCGGCACCATCACCGATTCGCTCACGGTCGGTTCGGCCAACTTCCCCGAGAACGTCCTCCTGGCCGAGATCTACAGCGGCGCCCTCGAGGCCAAGGGCGCCAAGATCACCAAGAAGCTGAACATCGGCAACCGCGAGACGTACTACAAGGCCATCTCGGGCGGTGAGCTCGATCTGCTGCCGGAGTACACGAACTCGCTGCTGTCCTACGTGGAGCACCAGAAGGACCCGAACGCCAGCCCGAAGGCCACCAACGTGCAGGAGCAGGTGGCCGAGCTGAAGACGAGCCTGCCCAGCAACCTCACCGTCCTGGACCCGTCGACGGCCGAGGACAAGGACGTCATCGTCTGCAACAAGGACACGAGCACGAAGTACGGCTTCAAGACGCTGTCGGACCTCGCCGCCAAGTCGGGGGAGATCACGCTCGGCGGGCCGCCCGAGTTCGCCACCCGGTCGCCGTTCGGCATCCCCGGTCTGAAGCAGCTCTACAGCGCCAACTTCAAGTCGTTCGTGCCCCTGGAGATCGGGCCGCCGCTGGTCGACGCGCTGAAGGCCAACGCCGTCAACTGCGGCAACCTCTTCTCGACGAACTCGGCCATCAACACCAACGGGTTCACCGCGCTGACCGACGACAAGAACATCGTCCCCAACGAGGCCGTGCTCCCGCTCATCAACAAGGCCAAGGCCACGCCCGACGTGTCCGCCGTGCTCGCCGCCGTCAACCAGAAGCTCAACACGGACGGCTTGGTCAAGCTGATGGTCGAGATCGAGGTGGACAAGAAGGCCGAGGCCGACGTGGCCAAGGAATGGCTCTCGGCCAACGGCTTCACCGCGAAGTAGCAGCGCCTCTTCGGCGCCGACTCGCTGCGCTCGGAGGGCGAGCGGATAGGTGCTCGCGATCCGCGCTGCGGGGCCGGTGGCCACGATCCGTGAGCGACGTTGGGTGCCGATTCGGTCATGGGTGCCGATCGGCCCGCCAGGCGAGGCGATCGGCACCCAAACGCCGCCAGCAGCCGTCCGTGATCAGCGCCGGCTCCGTATCCCTTGCGCGCCGCGCGTGTAGGGCCAGAGCACCTCGGGGATGGCCACCGAGCCGTCCGGTTGGCGGTTCGTCTCGAGGATGGCCGCCAGCACGCGCGGCACCGCCAGGGCCGAGCCGTTGAGCGTGTGCAACGGCTCGGTGCCCTTGCCTCCCTCGGGCCGGTACCGGATGTTGGCCCGGCGGGCCTGGTAGTCGCTGAACCACGACACCGAGCTGACCTCCAACCACTGGTCGCAGCCCGGCGCGTAGACCTCGATGTCGAAGCTGCGGTGGTGGCTCTGGCCGAGATCGCCGGTGGCGATGTCCAAGATGCGATAGGCGAGGCCGAGCGCCTCGATCATGGCGACGCCGCGGGCCAGCAGCTCGTCGAGCATGGCGCGCGCCTGCGCCGGCGTGGTGTAGGCGAGGAGCTCGACCTTGTCGAACTCGTGGACCCGCAGCAGGCCGCGCGTGTCACGCCCGGCCGAGCCCGCTTCACGTCGGAAGCACGGCGTGTACGCCATGAAGCGCTTCGGCAGCTCGGCCTCGGCGAAGATCTCGTCGCGTCCGATCGAGGTGAGCGGCACCTCGGCGGTCGGGATGCACCACAGGTCGTCGCGCTCGATCGCATAGGCGTCGTCGGCGAACTTGGGAAGCTGCCCGGTGGCGGTCAGCGTGGCGGTGGTGACGAGCGACGGCGGGCGGATCTCCTCGAAGGCGTCGGCGTTGCGATCGAGAGCGAACTGGCACAGCGCGCGGCTCACGGTGGCGCCGAGGCCGCGCAGCATCGTGAACATGGAGCCGGAGATCTTCACCGCCCGCTCGATGTCGAGGATGCCGAGCGCGGCACCGACCTCCCAGTGCGGCACCCGCTGGTGGTCGCCGTAGCGCTCCGGTTCGTAGCCGACCGTGGTGACCACGACGTTGTCGTACTCGGACTTGCCGTCGGGAGCGGCATCGTCGGGGATGTTGGGGATGCGCAGCAACAGGTCGCGCAGATCGCGCTCGACGTCGTCGGCTTGGCGGGCGATGTCGGTCTCCACGTCCCCCAGGCGCCGGCTCTCGGTCATGGCCTGCTCGGCGGCCGCGGCGTCGCCGCCCGACCGCAGGCGGCCGACCTGCTTCGACAAGTCGTTCACTTGGCGGCGGAGGTCGTCGCGCTGCGCCGTGAGATCCCGATGCTCGCGATCAAGCTCGACGGCGGCGTCCAGCTGCGGCAGGAGCTCGGGCTGGGCCCGCCGCGCCATGGCCGCCCGCACCCCGACCGGGTCGGAGCGGAGGCGGCGGACGTCGATCATGGCCGCCGAGGGTACTGGCGGACCCCGACCTCGCTGGCCGTCAATCGACCTCGGCGATCTCGGCGATCTCCACGGGCCGAGCCGCCGGTGCGACCGGCGCCGTCATCGGTCGCGTCGCCGGCAGCTTGCGGTAGACGATGATCGAGCCGATGGCGGCCACGATGGCGCCGACCAGCGTGGCGGTGTTCATGCCGCTGGTGTAGGCGTCCCGGGCGGTGTCCACGATCCGCTGGCCGTCGGGCCCGCCGATGCGAGCGCCCACCTCGAGCGCGCCCGACAGGCTGGCGTCGGCGGCGGCGTGGGCCGAACCCGAGAGGCCGGAGATCACGTCCGAGATGAGCGAGTCGTACCGGGACGCCACGAGGCTGCCGAGCACGGCCACACCGAGGGCGCCACCGAGCTCTCGGGTGACGTCGTTCATGGCCGACCCCACGCCCGCCTTGCCGAGCGGGACGGCCGACATGATCGAGCCGGTGAGTGACGGCGTGGCCAGGGCCATGCCCGCCGACATCGTGATCATCGGCGCCAGGAGGAACACGTAGGGGGTGCCGGACGTGACGAACGAGAACATCAACATCCCGAGGGCGGCGAGGCCCATGCCCAGCGAGATCGTGCGGTTCAGCCCGATGTGGGCGGCCAGCCGGGGGCCTCTCGGCGCCAGGATCATGATCGTGGCGGCGAAGGGCAGCTGGGCGATGCCCGCCTTGAGGGCGTCGTAGCCGAGCACGAGCTGGAAGTACTGCGTGAGCAGGAAGAAGATGCCGAACATGGCGAAGAACATGAAGAGCATGCCGCCCGAGGCCACCGAGAACCGGTCGTCGCGGAACAGCGACAGGTTCAACATGGGGTGGCGCGACCGCATCTCCCACCACAGGAACCCGCCGAGGACGACGGCGGCGAAGGCGAAGGTGAGCAGCGTCTGGGCGCTGCCCCAGCCGTTGTCCGGCGCCTCGATGATGGCGTAGACGAGCGCGCCGAGGCCCACGATCGACAGCAGCGCGCCCGGCGGATCGAGCTTGCCCTCCTCGGGGTCACGCGAGGTCGGCAGGATGAATCGTCCGGCCACGAGGGCGGCGATCACGATGGGCACGTTGAGGTAGAAGACCGAACCCCACGAGTAGTGCTTCAGGAGGACACCGGACGCGATCGGACCGAGGGCGGCGCCGGCGGCCGAGATGCCGGCCCACACGGCGATGGCCCGGGCCCGCTCGTGGGGCGGGAACACGTTCGTGATGATCGACAAGGTGGCCGGCATGACGAAGGCGGCCCCGAAGCCCATCACAGCGCGGCCGGCGATGACCGCCCACGAGGTGGCGAGGATGGCGGCCATGAGCGAGCCGCCCATGAAGATGAGGAGGCCGACCTGCAAGGTGCCCTTGCGGCCGAAGCGATCGCCGAGGGCGCCGCCGGTGAACAGGAAGCCGGCGAACACCAAGCTGTAGGCGTCCACCATCCACTGCAGCTCGCTGGTGCTGGCCCCGAGATCCTTCGACAGCGTGGGAATGGCGACGTTGAGCGCGGTGTTGCCGATGATGACGATCATCAAGCTGGTGCAGAGCACCGTGAGGATCCACCACCGCCGGGCGTAGATGGCCGGAGCGATGTCCACCGCCGCCGTGTCGGATCCGCGTGACTGGGCCATACCGGTTCCTTCCAAAGAAACGAACGCTACGCGATCGTAGCGTTCGCGCCGGAGCCTCGCAACTCGATCGGTCTCCTGCTGCTGGAACTGTCGTCGGAGTCGGCTACGATGTCGTAGCGATGACCACGCCGCGCAGCGAGCGGGCCCGGGCCGACGTGCTCGAGGCGACAGCTGACCTCGTGGCCGAGGTGGGCGTCGACCGGGTCACGATCGACGAGGTGGCCGCCCGGTCAGGGGTGGCCAAGACCACGATCTACCGGCACTGGCCCAGCAAGCAGGCCCTCGTCGTCGACGCCGTGCGGGTGGTGTGCTTCCCGTCGGCCCCCACCCCCAACACCGGCGACCTCCGGGCCGACCTCATCAGCTGCTTCGACGGCATGGTGAGGGCCAGCCTGAGCGGGCGCACCGGCCAGATGCTGCCCTCGCTCCTCGACGCCGCCCACCGCGACGGTGCCCTGGACATGCTGCTGCGGGACTACCTGCGGGAGCGCTCGGCGCCGGCCCGGACGGTGCTCGAGCTGGCGCAGCTCCGGGGGGTGTTGCCGTCCGATGTCGACCTCGACTTCGCCGTCACCCTGGTGGCCGGGCCGCTCATCTTCCGCAAGCTGGTGCTGCGCGAGCCGATCACCGCCGACTTCGTCACGGCGGTGGTCGACGCCGCGCTGCGGGCGCTGCGAGCCGACGAGCCGGCGGCGGCCATGTTCGAGACCATCGCTCCGGTCGCGTCCCCGACCTGACGGCTGCGGCCACCGATCTGATCGTCCGAGAGGGCGAGCGGAGAGGTGCCCGCGATCCGCACGGACGGGGCCGGTGGCCACGATCCGTGAGCGACGTTGGGTGCCGATTCGGTCATGGGTGCCGATCGGCCCGCCAGGCGAGGCAATCGGCACCCAAACGCCGATCGGAACAGGATTCCGCGCCCCGAGCGTGCTCTCTTCGCCTATCCGCTCGCCCTCCGAGCGGAGCGAGTCCAACGCGAAGCCGAGGCATCGACGCGGGGCACGGGCGCGAACTGATCGCTAGCTTCGGGCGAGTGCCCGCAGTCGAGGTGGACGAGCTCGTCGTGCGCTACGGCGACCTCGTCGCGGTCGACGGCGTGTCCTTCACCGCCGAAGCCGGACGGGTCACGGCGGTGCTCGGCCCCAACGGCGCCGGCAAGACATCCACCATCGAGGTGCTCGAGGGCTACCGGCGCGCCAACGGCGGCCAGGCCCGGGTGCTGGGGCTCGACCCGATCAGCGACCATCGTCAGCTGGTGCGCCGCATCGGCGTGATGCTGCAGTCGGGCGGGGTCTACCCAGGCATCCGCGCCGGCGAGGTGACCAGGCTGTTCTGCGGTCTCTACGGCGACCGCCAGCACGCCGCCGAGCTGCTCGCGCTGGTCGGCCTCACCGCCCGGGCCGGCACCACGTGGAAGCAGCTGTCGGGCGGCGAGCAGCAGCGGCTGTCCTTGGCGCTCGCTCTCGCCGGTGAACCCGAGGTGGTCTTCCTCGACGAGCCGACTGCGTCGCTCGATGTCGCCGGTCGCCAGGTGGTGCGGGCCGTCATCCGCGAGCTGGCCGGCCGCGGCTGCTGCGTGCTGCTCACCACCCACGAGCTCGACGAGGCCGACCGCCTCGCCGACCACGTGGTGATCGTCGACCGGGGGAAGGTGGCGGCGGCCGGGTCGCCGGCGGAGCTTCGGTCGCGCACGGCCGGCACCGAGAT
Source organism: uncultured Acidimicrobiales bacterium (assembly GCA_963728985.1). Classification (GTDB taxonomy): domain Bacteria; phylum Actinomycetota; class Acidimicrobiia; order Acidimicrobiales; family Ilumatobacteraceae; genus DASXAI01. The sequence continues at coordinate 9,819 of CAVSME010000002.1, forward strand.
CCGCTTCAGCGCCCGGAGCGGCATCGACACGAGCTCACTGGCGACGCTCCTCGGCGTGCCCGTGTCCGAACCGACCCCGTCGGAGTACATCGTGGCCACTCCCCCGGCGCCGGCGGCCATCGCCACCATCGCCGGATGGCTGGCCGAGCGCGACGTCCCGCTGGCCGACCTCCGGGCCAGTCGCGAGACCCTCGAGGACGTGTTCCTGCGCCTGACCGGCGACCCGGATCGATGAGCGCCTACCGCGCCCAGACCCGGGTGGAGCTCACGCTCACCGCCCGGCGGGGCGAGTCCCTGCTGCTCACGCTGGGCATCCCCGTCCTGCTGCTGCTGTTCTTCAGCATCGTCGACGTGCTGCCGACCGGCACCGACGATCCCGTCGACTTCCTCGCTCCCGGCATCCTGGCGCTGGCCGTCATGTCCACCGCCATGGTGGGCCTCGGCATCGCCACCGGCTTCGAGCGCCAGTACGGCGTGCTGAAGCGGCTCGGTGCCACGCCCCTCGGGCGCCCCGCGCTGCTGGCCGCCAAGACCACCGGCGTCGTCCTCGTCGAGCTCGTGCAGTTCATCGTGCTCGTGGCTCTGGCCCTGGCGCTCGGCTGGCGCTCGGGCTCGGGCTGGCCGGTCGCCCTCGTCGCCGTCCTGCTCGGCACGATCGCCTTCGCCGGCATCGGGCTGGTCATGGCGGGCACGCTGCGGGGCGAGGTCAACCTGGCCGCCGCCAACGGCCTGTACCTCGTGCTGCTCCTCCTCGGCGGCATGGTCATCCCCATCGACGAGCTCCCCACCGGGCTCCAGGTGGTGGCGCGGGCCCTGCCGTCGGGCGCCCTGTCCGACGCCCTGCACGGCTCGCTCACCAGCGGTGGCAGCGTCCCGGCGCGCGCCTGGATCGTGCTGGTGCTGTGGGCGGTGGCGGCGCCGGTGGCCGCCGCCCTCACCTTCCGGTGGGAGTAACTCACCGGGCCCGTGTTCCTGACGGGAATAGGGTCGGAGACCGTCTGCGCCGAGCGGAGAAGGGACTGCATGACGACCGCTGCCGTGCTCACCGAAGGCCTGCAACGGCGCTTCGACGACAACCTGGCCGTCGCCGGCGTCGACCTCGAGGTGCCGCCGGGTGAGATCTACGGCTTCCTCGGTCCGAACGGTGCCGGCAAGTCCACCACCGTGCGGATGCTGTGCACACTGCTGCTACCCACGAGCGGGCGGGCGCTCGTGGCCGGCCACGACGTCGCCTCCCAAGCCGATGCGGTGCGGCTGCGCATCGGCGCCGCGCTGCAGGAAGCGGCTCTGGACGACAAGCAGACCGGCCGCGAGCTGCTGCGCCTCCAGGGGCGCCTCTACGGGCTCCATCGTGACGAGATCAACCGCCGGCTGGCCGACTTGGAGAAGCTGGTCGACATCGGCGATGCCCTCGACGCCCGCATCGGCACGTACTCGGGCGGCATGAAGCGGCGCCTCGACTTGGCCGCCGCCCTCGTCCACAACCCCGAGGTCCTCTTCCTCGACGAGCCCACGACCGGGCTCGACCCCATCAGCCGGGCCAAGGTGTGGGAGGAGGTGCGGCGCCTCAACGAGCAACTCGGCATGACCATCTTCTTGACCACGCAGTACCTGGAAGAGGCCGACCAGCTGGCCCACCGCGTCGGCATCATCAACGGCGGCAAGCTGGTCGCCGAAGGGACGCCCGACGAGCTGAAGCGGACCGTCGGCACCGACCTCGTGGTGGTCGAGGTGGAAGGCGACGACGAGCAGGCGAGGGCGGTGCTCGACCGGCTCGACGTGGTGGAGTCGGTGGCGGTGGCGGGCACGGAGATCCTGGCCCATACGGCCGACGGCGCCGCCGCCATCAGTCCCGTCGCCGTCGCCCTGGCCGAGGCCGGCATCCGCGTGCGGGCCCTCACCCTGCGCACACCCACCCTCGACGACGTGTTCCTCGAGCTCACCGGCAACCGCATCCAGGAAGGTGACCGGTGAACGCGACCACCACTACCACGGCGCCGCTCGAGCGCTCCGCCGAGATCCGGCCCCGCCAGGCCGGGTTCGTGGCCGACCTCCTGTCGGTGGCCGGGCGGGCCGTGCGCCGCCTCCCGCGCGAGCCCGAGTCGATCGTTCCCGCCCTCATCGTGCCGGTTTTCTTCTACGTGGTGAACGTCGCCGCGCTCGGTTCGGTGGCCGAGCAGTCGGGGGCAGTCGGCGACTTCAAGGCCTTCCAGCTGCCGGTCGCCATCATCTTCGCGGTGACCGGCGTGAGCCAGGCCAACGCCCTCGTGACCGACATCCAAGACGGGTACTTCGACCGCCTGCTGCTCACCCCGATCCGGCGGGTCGCGCTCCTGCTCGGTCTGATGGTCGCCGACCTCGTGCTGGTGATGGCGCTCACCCTGCCGGTCCTGGTGCTCGGCTTCGCCTACGGCGTGCGCTTCGAGACGGGCGTGCTCGGCGTCCTCGCCTTCATCGTGCTCTCGGGCGCGTGGGGCGTCGTCTTCACCGGCTTCCCCTACGCCATCGCCCTGAAGACCGGCAACCCGGGCGCCGTCGCCGGCAGCTTCATCCTGTTCTTCCCGTTCGCCTTCCTCACCACCTCGTTCCTGCCCAAGGAGGCGCTCAGCGGCTGGCTGTCGGCCGTGGCCACCGTCAACCCCGTGACCTACCTGCTCGAAGGTCTGCGCGCCCTCGTGACCGACGGGTGGGTGGCGGCCGACCTCGGCGCCGCGGTGCTGGCGGTGGCCGGCGTCGGCGTGGTCTCGATGGGCCTGGCCCTTGCCACGCTGCGGGGCCGGGTGAAGCGGGGCTGATGGTCCGCGCCGATGTCATCCGGCGCCTCAGCGACGACGAGCCGCGCAGCTCGCTCGCGCTCGGCGCGCTGATGCGGGTGACGCGGCCGCGGTTGGAGTGTCGCCTGCTGGCCGCCGGGCCCGGCCGCCGGTCGCTGTGCCCGGTGGTGCGTGACGAACCGGGCGTGTGGCTGGCCTACCCCGTCCTCGGCCACGCCGACGACGCCGCCGACCTCGGCCGCGCCATCGACCGCTCGCCGGCCCTGGCCGTGCAAGGCGTCGCCGCCGATGTCGAGCCGCTCCTACCGCACCTGCGGCGCGTCATCGACCAGCGGACGCTGCGCCGCATCGTCGTGCCCACGCCCATCGACTGGGAACCACCGTCGCCAACCACCCGCCTCGCCACCGCGCTCGACGTCGCCGCGCTGGCCGATCTCTACGACGGCTACGAGGTGCCGTTCGGCCGCACCCGCCGGGCGATGGTGCGCTTCCTCCGCCAGGCCGTCGAGCGCAGCTGGGTCGTCGTCGCCGGTGACGGGCCGGGCGGCCTCGATGCCGCCATCGTGGCGGTGTCGCGCACGCCTCGGTTCATCGAGTGGTCAGCGCTCACCGTGCGACCCGCCGCTCGCGGCCGGCGCCTGTCGTGGGCACTCGTCTCGCGCGCCGTCGCGTTGAACAACGCCACCGGCCTCGGCTTCGTCGCCATCATGGGCCCGCGCAACCCGATGACGCTGCCGGACGGTTTCGGCACCATCGACGAGATCAGCGAGGTGGACCTGTGGCTGCCCGACCGGTTCCGCGGCGAGCGCCGGCTACGGCGACTGTGGCTCAGCGTGGATCGGACGCGACAACGCCGGCCCTGAGGCCGGCGTCATCTCACGAACTGGGACCGAATGGCTCAGTGATAACCGCCGCCGCCGCCAGCGCCACCTTTGCCGCCGGGGCCGCTCTTCAGTCCCATGATGCCCTTGACGTCGATCTTGGATTCGATGTCCGGCTTCTCATAGGTCATGTTGTCACCGCCTTTCAACTGCTTGACCTAGCGACTCGCACGCTAACGACGATCGCGACGGCCCGCCATGAGGCCGCTGGCCCATTTGCGTGTGCGGCGGCCCACGGCGAGCGACCGGTGATGGATCATCCGGCCTATGCCCACGATGCGATCGCGCTCACCGAGGGCTCGGTGGCCCTTCGGATCCTCCACCGCGACGACGTGGCCGATGAGACGCGGTTCGGGCACCCACGGATCGGGGCGGGGCAGCCCGTCGCCGCGGAAGACATAGCCCGGTCCCGCCCGCCGCTCGCAGCGGTGGACCACGATGGCTTCGCCGGCGTCGACGAACGCCCACACCTCGCCCCGGCGAGGGCGCTCGGCCCGCACCAACCGCACCCGCGCCGGCGGATGGATGGTGGGCCACATGGAACGACCCTCGACCGCCAACCACAGCTCGCTCCCACTGCGCAAGCGGGCGCGCAAGAGCCGGGCGACGACGTCGGGACCGGCGCCGCCGGCGGTCGGGCTGTCCGTTCCGTCGCTCATGTCGGCCCTTAGACTGCCCGCTGGTGGCGACCACCATCGACGCCGGCGGCCTGCGCCTCCGGTTGGAGACGGCGAGCGCCGACGACGCCGAGCTGGTGAAGCGGGTCATCGGCACCGCGACGACCGACGCCGCACCGCACGCCACATTGCGGTTCGAGGCGGAGGCGCCGGCGGTGCCCTCCCGGCCGCCGGACTTCGCCGGTCCGTACGGCAACCACTGGGACGACGGCACGACCCACTGGTTCGCCCACGACTGGGGCTTCGCCGTGGTCGTCACCAAAGACACTGCCGTCCTCGGCGGATCGGCGAGCGGCTACCGGCGCTGGGTGGCCGTGCGCAACAGCATGCTGTTCGTGCTGGCTCGCCTGCTCCTGGGACAGGAGCGGTTCCTGCTGCACGCCGCCGCCGTGCGGCGCGACACCGAGGCGTTGCTCGTGGTCGGCGACAGCGGCGCCGGCAAGTCGTCGCTGGCGTACGCCGCTCACCTCGCCGGGTGGCACGTGCTGGGTGACGACATGGTGGCGGTCGAGGCCACGGCCGGCACGCTCCTGGCGCGAGGCATCCCCCGGGTGCCGACGTTGCCGGGCGACGTGGCCGACGGCGTGCGGGGCGAGGCCCTCCCCAACGATCCACGCGCCCGCCTGGAGCTCGTCGAGCTCGAGCTCGACCGCCGCGCTGCTCCGATCGCCGGCGTGCTGATCTGCCGCCACGACACCGGCGTCGGCCACCTGGCGCCGGCCAGCGCCACCGAGGCCGTCGAGGCACTGGTGCCAGCGCTCGTGCTCTCGGCCCTCCCGCGCCCCGTCACGAGGTGGTTCCCGCTCGCCGCCCGCCTGGCGCGAGGTCCGGCGTTCTGGTTCGGTCACGCCGCCGACGAGCGCCAGCGCCTGGCCCGCGCCGGGCTGCTCCTCGACGAGGCGATGGCCGCCGTCGCCGTCACGCACTCGTAATCGCGTCGAGCCAAACGCCCTATGTGAGCGGGCACGCGGCGATGGCACCATCTCTGCGTCAGGAGGATCCATGCGTTACCACCGTTCGTCCACCGTCACTTGGGAGCTCGTCGACCAGCGGGCCGTCATCCTTGATGCCGACGGCAGCACGCTCACCACGCTCAACCCGGTCGGCACCTTGATCTGGCGCCAGCTCGACGAGCCGCGCGACCCCGCCGCGCTCGTCACCCGCCTGGCCGACGCGTTCCCGTCGGTCGATCGCCACCAGCTCGAGACCGACGCCGGTGACTTCCTGGCGTGCCTCGCTCGAGACGGCCTCGTGGTGCCGCAGGCCGCCTGAGACGACTCGATGCTCCAGGTCGAAGGGGTCCGGCGGACCTACCAACCGGTGAAGGGACTCCTGCGGGCGCTCACCCGCACCGCCACCGACGTTCCCGTCGAGGCATTGCGCGGCATCGACTTCACCGTGCGCCGCGGTCGCATCCTCGGGCTGGTCGGACCGAACGGCGCCGGCAAGACGACGCTCATCCGCATCATCGCCGGCCTGCTCGACCCGGACGAGGGACGGGTCCTCGTCAACGGCCACGATCCCTCGATCGACCAGATGGCGGCGGCCCGTTCCGTGGGGCTGGTGCTGGCCGACGACCGCTCGCTGTACTGGCGCCTGACCGGCCGCCAGAACCTCGAGTTCCACGGCGCCCTCTACGGCCTCTCACGGTCCGCCGCCAGCGCGCGGGCCGATGACGTGCTCGCCGCCACCGGGCTCGACGGCTTGACCCGCCGCGTGTTCGGCTACTCCACCGGCATGCGCGCCCGCCTGGCCATCGCCCGCGCCCTCGTCCCCGATCCGCCGGTGCTCGTCCTCGACGAGCCGACGCGCAGCCTTGATCCGATGGCGGCGCGCGACACGTGCGACACGCTCCGCAACCTGGCCGACGGCGGTCGCGCCGTGCTGCTGGCGTCGCACCGGCTGGAGGAGCTCGAACGCATCGCCGACGACATTGCCGTGCTGATCGACGGGCGCATCCTGTTCCTCGGCTCGGTCGAGGAGCTGCGCAACGAGGGCGACACGATCATGACCCGTCTCGAGCAGCTGCTCGACGACGACCGGCTCTACGGGGCACACCGATGATCGAGGTGGCGCGCGCCGTGCTGCGTCGCGACTGGGCCATCGAGCGGACGTACCCGCTGCGGCTCATCCTCGTGATGCTGGGCACGGCCACGTTCGCCGTGGGTCTGTACTTCGTCGGCACGCTCGTCATCGACCCGCCTGCGCTCGAGGGCTACAGCGGTGGCTACTTCGACTTCGTCATCGTCGGGCTGGCCGTCACGTCCTTCGCCGCTGTCGGCCTGCAGTGCTTCAGCAACTCGTTGATGCAGGAACAATCGACGGGCACCATCGACCTGCTGCTGGCATCACCGGCGCCGCGGGCGTCCGTGCTCGGGGGGATGTTCCTGCTCCCCTTCCTCCTCGCCGCCGCCGAGTTCCTCGCCCTTCTCATCTTCGGCGTGGGGGTGATCGGCAGCGGCCTGCCGATCGGCGGCCTGATCATGTCCATCCCGGTCGTGCTGCTCACGACGGCCACGTTCGCCGCCCTCGGCATCGCCACCGGCGGGATCTTGCTGATCGCCAAGCGCGGCGATCCCGTCTCCGGGCCCATCATGCAGCTCACGATGCTGCTGTCGGGCACCGTGTACCCGGTGGCCGTGCTCCCCGGCCCGATCCGCGCCATCTCCTGGTGCCTGCCGGCGACGTGGGGCGTGCAGGCCACGCGCGACCTCCTCCTCGGCGGCGCCGGCTGGCGCGACGTGCTGCCGGAGGTCGCAGTGCTCATCGGCTTCGTCGTGGTGATGCTGCCGCTATCGCTCATGGCGTTCCGGTCGTGCGTGGGCACCGCCCGCCGCCACGGCCTCCTCGGCTCGTACTAGTAGTAACGCCCAACCGAGCGCCCAACATTGGGTGCCGATTGCGCCATGGGTGCGAATCGACCCGCCAGGCGACGACTTTCGCACCCATGACCGGATCCGCACCCAACGTTGGCGGCGCCGACCAGCGTTAGGTGGGCACCACGACCAGCGCGACGGTGCGGTCGTCGACGGTGGTGAAGCGGCCGTGGAGGCGCACGCCATCGTCCACCACGAGCGCCTCGAACCGGTCGCCGTGCACCGTGACGCGCGCCTCGAGATGGTCGAGGAGACGGCCCCCGAGACCACTCCAGGCCTTGTAGGCCGCCTCCTTCAACGAGAACGCGAGATGGGCGTCGAGTGCCCCCTCGTCCTGGCGCAGGATGAGCGCGGCGAGGTCGCGGCCGAGCGGCACCGTCGGCTCGACGTCGATCCCGAGGGCGCGGATGGCGGGATCATCGGTGACAGCGGCGACGGCGTAGCGGTCGTCGTGGGCCAGCGAACCGCAGAACCCCGCCGGCCACACCGGCGCCCTGCGGGCATCGACGGGGATCGCGTCGGGCCGCCCGAGGAGCTCACGCAGCAAGACCCGACCGGTGGCGAACTCCCGACGCCGCTTGGCCACGGCCCGCTGGACCGCCGCCTGCTCGGAGGGCGTCAGCTGGCCCAGGTCGGCGTCGTCGATGCAGCGCGAGCCCGTGCGCACCGTCGCCGGCGCCAGTGCCCGCAACGCCTCGTCGAGCTCGGTCATCGCCGCGGGGGGAAGGAGTCGACCAGGTCGGCGCTGATCTCACGCAGGAGCGGCGCAGGATCGTCGACCCAGTAGAAGTGGCCACCGTCGAAGGCGCGCGACCGGAACGGACCCGACGTGACGCGTCGCCACTCGTCGATCGCGGCGTCGGCCACGAGATGATCGTCGGCGCCTCGGAAGGCCGTCACGGGGCAGTGCAGCGGCGTGGCATCGGTGTAGCGATACGTCTCGGAGACAGCCAGGTCGGCGCGGATGTTCGGCAGCAGCGCCGTCACCAGCTCGTCGTTCTCGTAGAACGCCTCGGGCGTGCCCCCGTAGCGGCGCAGGCGACCGAGGATCACCTCGTCGGGCGCGAGGTGCACCGGCGGGAACGTCTGGCGTAGGTGCGGGGCGCGATGGGCCGACACCCACAAGTGTCGCGGACCGCGACCGGCCGCTTCGAGCTGGCGGGCGATCTCGAAGCCGGCGATGGCGCCCAGGCTGTGACCGAAGATGCCGTAGGGCAGGTCGAGCCGGGGCTCCAGCTCACGAGCCAGTGCGTCGACGAGTGGCGCCAACCGGTGGAAAGGCCGCTCCTTGTACCGGTTCTCCCGACCGGGCGGGCGCACCGCCCAGACCTCCACGCCGTCGGGCAGTGCGGCGCGCCACGATCGATACACGGCCGCCCCCCCGCCGGCGTAGGGCAGGCAGAACAACCGCACGGCCGGTGCGTCGAGCCTCTTGAAGCAGACGAACCATGGGCTGTCGCTGCTCATCGTCGGAAGCGACGCCGGAGCATCGATCACTCCTGATCGAGCGCCGCACGGATCTTGGACGCCAGCGCCGTGACGTAGGGGCGCTCGAGCAGGTTGGCGTGAGTACCGGGAACCGACTCGATGCGGAAGTCCCCGTCGGTGCGGTCGGCCCACTGGACGTACCACGACTTGTCGGTCAGGGCGATGGATTCCTCGCTGCGGATCAGCACGAGGTCATGGCGGACGCGGCCACCCGTGTGGTGGCGGAACGCCTCGCGATGGGTGGCCCGCACCTCCTCCACGTACCGGGCCGTGGGCGGACCGACCCGCCGCACCAGATGACGGCCGGTGGCGACGCGCAGCTTCCACATCAGGGCGTGGCGGAAGCGGCCGTCGCGAAGGTAGAACCGCATCCGGTTCAGAACGTACGACGTCGGGCGGATGGCGGGCTGGTCAGCGCCTGGCGGACCCTGGTCGACGAGCACCACGGCACCCACCTCGTCCCCGCTGGCCTCGAGCTGGCGCGCCATCTCGAACGCCACCCATGCACCGGCGCAGTGCCCGCCGACGGAGTACGGCCCATGCGGCTGTACCGACTTCATCTCCGTGATGTAGTGCGCGGCCATCTCCTCGATGGTCGTGTGCGTCGGCACCTGCCCATCGAGCCCCTGGGGCTCGAACCCGTAGAGCGGGCGATCGGGGGCTAGGTCGTCGCCGAGGTTGGCGAACTGCAGCACGCTGATCTGGTAGGGCGCCACGTAGAAGAACGGTGCCTTGGTGCCCTCGCGCCGGATGGGGACCAGCGACGTCCACTCGTTGCGCCAGCCTTCGCTCCGGATCGCCTCGGCCAGCTCGGCCACGGTGGGCGCCTCGAAGAGGGCGGAGATCGGCAGGCGGTGCCCCGTGCGCTCTTCGATGAGAGCGAAGACCCGGGTGGCGAGCAGCGAGTAGCCGCCGAGATCGAAGAAGTTCTGGTTCACCCCGACGGCGGGGCGCCCGAGGACCTCCGCCCAGATCGCGGCCAGCGTCACCTCGAGACCGTCGCGAGGTTCGATGGCCGCCTCGTCGGGCAACGTGGTGTCGGGTGGCGGCAACGCCTTGCGGTCGATCTTGCGGTTCGGCGTCATGGGGAAGTGGTCGACGGGCACGAACCAGCTGGGGACCATGTACTCGGGCTGGCGCTGGCGCAGCCAGTTCCGTAGATCGCTGGTGGCGGGCGGGTCGGCCGGGTCGGACACGATCAGGTAGGCGACGAGCCGCGCGGTGACGCCGGCACCGTGGGCCACCACAACGGCGTCGAGCACGGATGGGTGGCCGCGCAGGGCCGACTCGATCTCGCCGAGCTCGATGCGGTGGCCCCTCACCTTGACCTGGTGGTCGAGCCGTCCGAGGCACTCGAGGGTGCCGTCGGGGCGCCAGCGAGCGAGATCGCCCGTGCGGTACAGCCGGAGGCCCGGTTCGAACGGGTCGGCGATGAAGCGTTCCGCCGTGAGCTCCGGACGACGGAAGTACCCACGAGCGACCCCGTCGCCACCGATGGCCAGCTCGCCGGGCACCCCCGCCGGGACGAGCGCGCCGGCAGCGTCGAAGACGCGACACACCGTCCCGGCGATCGGGCGTCCGATCGACACGGTGGTGCCGTTGACATGCTCGGGCGTGACCCGGCAGACCGTCGACCAGATCGTCGTCTCGGTGGGGCCGAAGAGGTTCCAGACGGTGCCACAGGAAGCCACGAGGCGACGCGCCAGCTCGATCGCCATTGCCTCGCCACCACAGAGCACCGTCAGCGCCGGATGGCCCTGCCAGCCAGTCTCGAACAGCATCGACCAGGTCGTCGGGGTGGCCTGCATCACCGTGGCCCCGGAGGATCGGATCAGCGCGGCGAGCTGGACCCCGTCCATCGCCGCATCGCGCGAGGCGATCACCAGCTCGGCCCCGACGACGAGGGGCAGGAAGATCTCGAGCACGGCGATGTCGAAGGACAGCGTGGTGATGCCGAGCAGCACGTCATCGGCCGCCAGTCCCGGCTCCCGCTGCATCGAGAGCAGGAAGTTCACGACGTTGCGATGCTCGATCTCCACGCCCTTCGGGACGCCGGTCGAGCCCGACGTGTAGATGACGTAGGCGAGGTCGCCGTTGGGCCCGTCGAGCGGGGCGGCGTCGGTGCGCTCGATCTCGGGCCAGTCGCCGATCACGTCGACCACCGTGACGCCGGCATATGACGGCACGTCGCCGGCCGGCTCCGATGTGAGCACGATCCGCACGCCGGCGTCCTCGACCATGAACGCCAGGCGGTCGGCCGGAAATCCCGGGTCGAGGGGCACGTAGGCGGCGCCCGCCTTGAGGACGCCCAGTAGTGCGACCACCATCGACGGGGAGCGCTCGACCGAGACGCCCACCAGCTCGCCGGCGCCGACGCCGCGGCCCCGCAGGTAGCGAGCGAGCCGGTTCGATCGTTCCTCCAACTCCCGGTAGGTCATCACGTCCGAGCCCATCCGCACGGCGATGGCGTCCGGTGACGCCGCCGCGGTGGCGCTGACCAGCGCATGGATGGACTGGTCGACCGGAAGGTCGGCGAGGATGTCGACGGCGGAGTGGCCCCACTCCTCCACCAGCACGTTGCGGTCGGTTTCGCTGAGCAGCGGCAGGCGGCCGACCGGCGTGGACGGATCGGCCACCACCGCCGTCAGGAGCTCGCACCAGGAATCGACGAACCGGTTGATGGTCTCGGCGTCGAAGAGGTCGGTGCTGTACTCGAACAGCGCCGTCGTGCCGGTCGGCCGCTCGACCACCCGGACCGAGAGGTCGAGCTCGATGGCACCGGCATTCAGGTCGATCTGCTCCACCGCCAGCCCGTCGAGGGCGAGGAGCGGCTGGGCCTCCTTGTTGTAGACGAGCATCGTCTGGAAGATCGGGGCGCGGCTCAGATCTCGCCGCGGCTTCACCCGCTCGACGACCCGCTCGAAGGCGACGTCGTGGTGCGCATAGGCGCCGAGGGCCGAGCGCTTCACCGCGGTCAGCAGGTCGCTGAAGGGAGCGTCGTGATCGACGGCGACGCGGATGGCCAAGGTGTCGGCGAACAACCCCATGAGTCCGACGGTCTCGGCCTGGCGGTTGGCCGAGGCGGTGCCGACGATGAGGTCGTCCTGACCGGACCAGCGCGCCAGGGTGGCGATGTACGCGCCGAGGACGAACATGAACGGCGTGACGCCCCCGGCCCGGCCGCCGGCCCGGATGCCCGCGACCAACGCTTCGGGCAGATCGAAGGACACCGTGCCGCTGGAGAACGTCCGCTGGCGCGTGTGGGGGCGATCGGTGGGCACGTCGAGCACCGGGAGCTCGCCCCCGAGCTGCGTGGCCCAGTAGTCGAGCTGGTCTGTCACCGCGCTCGACATCAGCAGCTCGCGCTGCCAGGAGGCGTAGTCGGCGTACTGGATCGGCAACGCCGGCAACGCCGGGGCCACACCTCGCACCGAGGCGTCGTAGAGCACCGACAGCTCGGCGCCGAAGATCCCCATCGACGACCCGTCCGAGGCGATGTGGTGCATGGTGACGACGAGGACGTGATCGTCGTCAGCGACCTGGAGCAGCAGGCCGCGGATCTTGAGGTCCGAATGGAGATCGAACGGGCGGGCCACTTCGACAGCGATCCGGGCGTCGATGGCCGAGTCGCGTTCGGCGAGCGGCACCTCCCGCAGGTCCTCGAAGCCCAGGAACACCGGCGTCGCCTTGGCCACCACTTGCACGTACGCCCCGTCCACCACCTCGAAGTTGGTGCGCAACGCCTCGTGACGCCGGACGATCTCGCTGAAGGCGGACTCGAGGGCGGCGACGTCGACGCGGCCGTGGAGCAGTACGGCGAGCGGCAGGTTGTAGACGGCCAGCCCGGGCTGCAGATCGTCGATGAACAGCAGGCGTTCCTGGCCCGAGGAGACCTCGAGCGGGAGCTCCCGCGACAGGCGGGCGATCGGCGGCGCTTCCGCCCACGTGGACGCCTGGGGCGCCGCCGGCGGCGGCGGCGTGGGCTCCTCGGGCGGCCCACCGCGTCCGGGTCGCGGCCAGGTCACGTCGTAGCCCAGCTCGTCGGCGACGACGCGCACGGACCGGCCGGGACGCTGCAGCAGCTCGGCCTGCAGCCACGCCTCGGCCTCGGATGGATCGAGCAGGGCCCGCACCCCGTCGTCCATGGCGAAACGGCGACCGAGGCGTTGCTCGACGAGAATCCACCGCGGCCTCGGGGGCAGCCACCAAGTCCTCGTACCGCACGACGACACTCCGGGCTGGGCCCACCCGTTCGGCGAGATCGATCAAGTTGCCGTTGGCCGTGGCCCACTGCTCCTCCGCCTCCCGCTGCGGTCGCTCGGTGCGAGCGATGGCCGTGAACGGGTGGCGGGCGAGATGCACGAAGACGGTGGTCGGATCGGCGGCGAGCCGATCGAGGGCCTCGACGTCGTCGGCCAACGTGTCGTCCAAGATGACATCGGTAGTGGCGCCGAGCCACGGCGCCAGCGTCGCGGCGGAGCACCCGGGGGTGGTCAGCACGTAGAACCGTGCGCGTACCGGCGCGTCGTCGATCGTGGCGGCCCGGTCGGTGGTGACGCCCGATCCCGCGTGCACCTCGAGCTTCTCGAGCAACGACACGGCCAGACGCTGCACCGACGGCTCCTCGAAGAACTCGCGGGGATTGAGCGCGAACCCGAGTTGGGTGGCCAGCTTGCCGCCGAGCTCGACGATGGTCAGCGAGTCGAGACCGAGATCGATCAGTCCGATCGTGACGTCGACGTCGTCAGCGTTCATCCCGAGCACCACGCCGATCTGGCTGCGCAACGCCCGCTCCACCAGCGCCAAGCGCTGATCGGCGGGAGCGGCGAGGATCTCGGCCGAACGATCTCCGTCGGCCGCGGCCTCGCCGTCCGCGTCGCCTGCGGCGAACAGCAGCGCCGCTCGCGCCGGGTCCATCGGCAGGACGATGGCGTTGGTGATCTCGGCGGTCATGAGCGAGCCGAGCAGATCGAAACCGGCCGCTACGGGGATGGCGTGGACGCCGGTGCGGTCTCGGCGCTGAGCCAGATCATCGCGAGCGGCCATGCCGGCGGCCCACGGGCCCCAGTTGACGGAAACGGCCGGAAGGCCGGCGGCGACGCGCACGTGGGCGAAGGCGTCGAGGAAGGAGTTGGCGGCGGCGTAGTTCGCCTGGCCGGGCGAACCCAGGGCGCTGGCCGCGGACGAGAACAGCACGAACTGCTCCACTGGTTCGAGGGCGAGCGCCTCGTGGAGGTTGAGCGTGCCCTGGACCTTGGGCGCCAGCACGGCGGCCACGTCGTCGGAGCTCAGCTGCAGCACCGATGCGTCGCGCAACACGCCGGCGGCGTGGAACACGCCGGTCACCGGCGGAGCACCCGCGGCCCGGCGCTGGGCGAGGAAGGCGTCGAGGGCGCCACGGTCGGCAACGTCGATGGCGGCGACCTCAACAATGGCGCCGCGCTCCTCGAGGTCCTCGATCACCGCCACGCGAGCGGCCGCCGGATCGTGCGCATCGAGCAGTTGCCAGCGGTCGCGCGGTGGGACCGGGGATCGGCCGGCGAGGATCAGGTGTCGCGCCCCCTGGCGGATCGCCCAGCGGGCGGTTTCGACGCCGAGGGCGCCGAAGCCACCGGTGATGAGCTGGGCGCCGGCGGCCGACAGCTGCACATGCCGGTTCGGTCGCTGCAGGACGAGCGGGCGCACACGAGCGCGGTACAGCTCGGCGCCGCGCTGGGCCAGCCATCCGTCGTCATGAGCGAGGATCGTGCGGGTCGCTTGCTCCCAGTCGTGCCCGCCGGCCGGGTCGAGATCGAGGATCCCTCCGACGAACTGCGGCAGCTCGCCGGCGACGGATTTCAGCACGCCCCACAGCGCCGCCTGATCGGGCAACGGCGTGGTGCCGCCGGCCTCGACCGCGCCGCGGGTCACCAGCCATATGGGCGGGGGCGGCAGCTCCAAGCGCCATGTCTCGTCGGCGACGAGGCGAACGACGTTCACGACGGTCGTCACCGCTCGGGCGACGGCGGCCGGCGTGCCGTCGGTGGGCTCGGTGGCGATGACCACGCGGGCGACGCCGCCGCCACTCAGCCGCGCCGCCAACGCCGCACGTCCCAGCTCCAGGTCGTCGGTGCCGAACAGCGCGAGGTCGAGGCGGTCAGGTCCACGACAGGGCTCGCCGATCACGATCCAGCCGTCGACGCCGTGGTCGTCGACGGGTTCGTCCCGCGTCGCAACCGGCTCCCAGGCCACCTCCATGCACCATTCCCGCCGGGGCGGAAGCGCCTCGGGCGGTAGCGGTGCGATCTCGACGCCGTCGCACGACGCCACCAGCGCGCCGGCGGCGTCGTAGAGGCGGAGCGCGCCGCCGCTGCTCGTCCGCTGCAGCCGGCACCACGCCGGCGGCGTGGACGCGGCGAGGACCAGCGCACCGATCCGTTCGATCCCCATCACCTCGCCGGGTGCGCCGAGGAGCGCGGCGCACTCGTCGAGCATCGGCGGGTACAGCGAGAACCGAGTGGCACCCTCGGGCAGCTCGATCCGGGCGAACAGGTCGTCGGGACCGGCTGACCACAGCTGCGCGACGGTACGAGCACGCGCACCGATCTCGAGGCCGGCGGACCGCCAGCTCTCGACGAGCGCGTCGACGTCGACGGGGGTCATCGACGCGGCGAGGGTCTCCGGCTCGATCGAGTCCACGTGATCGTCGGACGCCAGTGCGCTCACCGACGCGGTGGCCAACTCGCGCCAGTGGCCCTGCGCCACTCGTGGCCGACCGTGCACGATCACCTCGGCGGTGGACCGTGCCGTGGGCGCAGCGACGGTCTGCAGGACCCACGACTGATCGGACGGGATGGCATCGAGCTTGTGCACCGCGACTGGTTCCACTCGCCAGTGGTGGTCCGTGCCGAAGGCAGCGGCGCCCGCCGCCAGCGCCATCTCGGCGATCATGCCGCCCGACACCATCGTGCTGCCGCGCCACAGGCGGTCGGCGTTGAACGACGGCTCGTGCACCGAGAAGGTGGACTCGAACTGCAGCTCGCGCATGGCCGAGTCGAGGTTGGCGCCGAGCAACGGGTGGTGACCGCTGATCACCAGCTCGGCACGGCGGTCGTGCGGCTTCGGAACCCAGTGGGGGGTGCGCTGGAACCGATAGGTGGGCAACGCCACCTTGCGCCGTGGCAGGCCGCGGTCGAAGCCGCGCCAGTCCACCGCGACGCCGCGGGTCCAGAGCTGACCGAGCGTGCCGAGCACCTTCTCCAGGTCGTCGCAACGGGGCTGCAGGCTCGACAGCCACGTGGCCTGGCCGTCGGGCACGCACTGCTGCCCCATCGCCGCCAGCACCGGTGACGGCCCGATCTCCACGAAGACGTTGCACCCGCTCTCGGCCAGGTTGCCCATGCCATCGGCGAAACGCACGGCTTCGCGGATGTGGCTCGTCCAGTACGACGCCGTCGCCACTTGGTCCTCGGCCAGCAGCCCGGTCATGTCGGACACCAGCATCTTGCGACGCGGCGCCGAGAACGTCACGGCGGATGCCACCCGCTCGAACTCGGCCAGCGCCGGCTCCATCAGCGAGGAGTGGAACGCATGAGACGTCGTGAGCGCCCGACACCTGATGCCGCTCGCCGTGAGCGACGCCACCAGCGCGTCGACCTCGTGGGTCGGTCCCGACACGACGGTGTTCTGTGGCCCGTTCAGGGCGGCGATCGAGACTCGGCCGCCAGCGCGGGCGACGGCATCGGTGACCGTGGCCTCGTCGGCAAAGACGGCGGCCATGGAACCGCCGGCCGGCAGCGCGCCCATGAGCCGGCCACGAGCGGCCACGAGCGCCAGCGCGTCGGGCAGCGTGAGCACACCGGCGACATGAGCGGCGACGTAGCCCCCGATGCTGTGGCCCAGCACCATGTCCGGCTCGATACCCCATGCCGCCCACATCCGGGCGAGCGCGTACTCGATGGCGAACAATGCCGGCTGGGTGTACGTCGTGTCATCGATGTTGGCCGTGGTCACCGCTCGGGGGTGCATCACATCGAGCAGCGGGATCGGAAGGTGCGGGCGCAGCAGGGCGTCACACTCGTCGAGGGCGGCACGGAAGGTCGGCTCGACGCGGTAGAGCTCGCGGCCCATGTCGACGTACTGCGAGCCTTGCCCGGTGAAGAGGAAGGCCACCTTCGGCGCCGGCAGCGACGATGTGGAGCCCGCCACAAGGCGAGATGACGCCTCGCCGGCGGCGTGACCTTCGAGCAGCGCGGCCGCCTCGTCGTTGTCGGCGGCCACGACCGCCAGACGATGGGTGAACTGGTTGCGACCGACGTTCAGGGTGTAGGCGACGTCGACAAGTGCGGGGCCCGACTCGTTCCGGAGCGTGGCGGCCACCTCGCTGGCGCCTCCCGTCAGTGCCGCGTCGTTGCGGGCCGACAGCGTGAGCACGTGCAGCGGGCGCTCCGGCCGCTCGGTGGACTCCGCCGGCCGCGGTGGCGCCTCGCTCACGACGATGTGGGCATTGGTGCCGCTGAAGCCGAAGGCACTGACGGCGGCGATGCGGCCGGCGTCGCGCTCGGGCCACGGCGTGAGCTCGGTGGGGATCCGCGTGTCGATGTGGTCCCAGTCGATGTGGGGGCTGGGCTCGCGGAAGTGGAGGTGCGCCGGGATGGCGTCGTTCTGGAGGGCCAGCACCACCTTGATCAGGCCGGCGACGCCGGCCGCCGCCTCGAGGTGACCGATGTTGCTCTTCACGGATCCGACGAGCAGCGGTTCGTCCCGGTCGCCGCCGTACGCCGCATGGATGGCGCGCATCTCGATGGGATCGCCGAGCGGTGTGCCCGTCCCGTGCGCTTCGAGGTAGGCGACGTCCTTCGGTTCGATGCCGGCGTCCTCGAGAGCCGTGCGGATCAGCGCCTGCTGCGCCTGGCCGTTGGGAACGGTGAGACCGCCACTGCGGCCGTCGTGGTTGAGCGCGGTACCCCGCACGACGGCCAGGATGGGATCACCGGCGGCCACCGCGTCGGAAAGGCGCTTGAGCACGACCACGCCGCACCCCTCGCCGCGGACGTAGCCATCGGCGGAGGCGTCGAACGTCCGGCACCGGCCGGTCGGGCTGAGCGCCCTGGCCTTCGACATGTAGATCGTGACCCACGGGCCGAGGATCAGGTTGACCCCGCCGGCGAGCGCCACTTCGGACTCGCCGCTGCGCAGGCTCTGGCACGCGAGGTGCACGCCGACGAGCGACGACGAGCACGCGGTGTCGATGGTCATGGCGGGACCCTGGAGGCCGAGGGCGAACGAGATCCGACCGGCGGTGACGCTGGGGGCCACCCCGGTGCCGAAGAACGCGTCCATGTCGGTGGCGCCACCGCGGAGACTGGCCCCGGTGAGGTCGCCGTACTCGGTGCCGCACTGGCCGACGAAGACGCCGGTCCGGGAACCGTTGAGCGTGGCCGGCGCCATCCCCGCTCGCTCCAGCGCTTCCCAGCAGACCTCCAGGAGAAGGCGCTGCTGCGGGTCCATCTTGGCCGCCTCGCGCGGCGAGATGCCGAAGAACATGGGATCGAAGGAGGCGACATCGTCGAGGAAGGCGCCCGCCCTCGTGTAGGTCTTCAGCGGTACGTCGGGGTCCGGGTCGTGGAGGGCGTCGACGTCCCAGCGGTCAACGGGCACTTCGCCGACGGCATCGACGCCGTCGTGCAGCAACCGCCAGTAGCGGTCGGGGTCATCCGCCTCCCCCGGGAAGCGGCAGGCCATGCCCACGATGGCGATCGGCTCGTGCTGGCGGGCCTCGGCGGCCTCCAGACGACGGCGCATGTCCTCGACGGCCAGAAGGGCCCGCTTGACGGGCGTCAGCTCGGTCGGGGCGGGCTCGCTCATCTCTCGATCCGTCATGTCAGTACCCACTGCGTTCCAGGGCTTGGAGCAGCGAGGCCTCGGCCTCGAGCTCGCTGATGGCGCTGATCTCGGCCAGCCGGTCGGCCGCCTCCCGCGCCGTGGCCGCCTCCTGCTCGGCGCGACGCTCGTCACCGACGCCGGCGAGCGCGATCCCGAGGCGGTCATGGGCCAGGTGACGGCTCAATGCCTCGAGCGATGGCCACTCGAAGGCCAGCGTCGACTCGAGGGGCAGGCCCATGGACCACTGCAGCCGATTGCACAGGTCCACCGCCATCAGAGAGTCCATTCCCAACTCGGTCAGGCCCCAACCAGCTTCGAGAGCCGAGGCGTCTTCCAGCCCGAGCACCACGACGATGGCCGCCCGGACGTGCTGGCGCACGTGGTCGTAGCGGTCGTCGGCATCGAGGCCGGCGAGCTCGTCGATCAGGCTCTGGGCCGCGGGGCGACCGTCCATCCCCCTCGCCGCGGCGGCGAGCACGTTCTCGTAGAACGGCCGCTGCAGCGCCGATGGGGACCGTCGCGCCAGCTCGTGCCAATCGACGGGCACCACCCCGACCTGCGCCATCGTGGTGCTGAGGAGCCGGCCGAGCAACCGATCGCCCAGTGCCGGGTCGATGAGCGCCACCCCGCTCTGGGCCAGACGGAGTCGCTGACCATCGTCGAGCCGGGCCGCCATGCCCGCTTCCCAGCCGCTCCAGTCGATGCTCAGACCAGGCCGGCCAGCGGCCCGGCGGTAGTGGGCCAGGCCGTCGAGAAAGGCGTTGGCGGCGGTGTAGTTGGCCTGGCCGCTGGCGCCGAGCAGGGCCGCCGCCGACGAGTACAGCACGAAGAAGTCCAGATCGTCGTCGAGGGTGGCGCAGTGGAGGTTCCACGCACCGGCGACCTTCGGGCGGAGCACCGCGTCGAAGCGTGACCAGTCGAGGTTGCGGAGCGTGCCGTCGTCGAGGATGCCGGCGGCGTGGACCACGCCTCGCAGCGGGCCCATCGTGGCGCGGATCTCGCTCACCACGGCTTCGACGTCGGCGGCGTCGGCCACGTCGGCCGAGTAGGTGCTGACGGTCACACCGGCGTCGCGCAGCTCAGCGATCACCGACGCCGCGGCGTCCGACGGGCCGCGGCGCCCGAGGAGCGCGATGCGCCTCGCGCCGACGCCGGCGAGGGTGCGGGCCACTTCGAGACCCAAGGCCCCCAAGCCGCCGGTGACGAGGAAGCTGCCGTCGGAGTCGAGGGCGGCGGCGGTGAGCGGCGCGGTGTCGAGCTCCAAGCGCCCGAGGCGCAGCCCGTGGCGGACGCCGTCGCGCACGGCGATGCGGTCCTCGGGACCGTCACCGAGCAGCTCGTCCACCACGAGTCCGGTGTCGTCGGCACCGTCCGCCGCGAGGTCGATGCACGCCATGCGCAGGTTGGGCTCCTCGACCGTCACCGCGTTGGCCAAGCCCCAAATGGGCGCTTCGGTCAGGTCCACGGGGGTGCCGTGGCCGAGGACCGATTGGCCGCTGCGGGTGAGCACCCACACGCGGCCGCCTTCGGCCAGCTGGATGTCGTTGCCCAGCACGCGTTGCACGAGCTTCAGCAGCGGCTCGAGCCGCCGGCGCTGGCCCGCGACCGGGTCCGTGTGAGCGTCGGCGGGCGGGCCGGCCACCACGACGCCGGCCCAGGTCCCGCTGGCCGCCGGCGCCGAGACGTCGGCCACCACGCCCACGTCGTGCCCGCGGCGGCGCATCTCGGCGGCCGTGCCCTCGGCCATGGTGCCGTCGACGATCAGCCACCGCCCAGGTGGTGGTGCCGGCGCAGGAGCGGGTGCCAGGGGCGTCCAGCGCGGCTCGTACAAGAGGTCGGCCTCGTTGGGGCCGTCGCCGGGCCCATCGGCCGTGCTCGCGCCGTCGGTGGTCGCCAGCCAGAAGCGCTGGCGTTGGAACGGGTAGGTGGGAAGGTCCGCCTTGTGCGAGCGGCCCCGGTCGACGGCGCGCCAGTCGATCTCGACGCCGGCGGTCCACAGGCGGCCGACGGTGTCGGCCATCTGCGCCCGCTCGGCGCGGTCACGGCCGGCCTCGAGCGACGCGTATCGGCCGGTGTCCTCGCCGAGGGTGCGGGCCACGATGCCGAGCAGCGCTGGTTGCGGTCCGATCTCCAGGAAGTGCTCGATCCCGGCCTCGTGCAGAGCCTCGACGGCGGCACCGAAGCGCACCGTGGCCAGGATGTGATCGACCCAGTAGCGGGGCGTGGCCAGCGCGTCCGACTCGACGGCACCCGTCGACGAGGAGACGAACGGCACGGCGGGCTGGCGATAGCCGACCCGCTCGGCCTGCGTGGCGAAGGCGTCCACCACGGGTGCCATCAGCGGCGAGTGGAACGCGTGCGACACCTGGAGGCGCCGATGGGCGACGTCCTGGCCAAGAGCGGTCACGACGGCGTCGACGGCACCGGCGGCGCCCGAGATGACCACGTTGCCCGGGCCGTTGGTAGCGGCCACGGCGACGAGGCCGCGGTGGGGCTCGATCATCCGGCGCACGCGGTCCTCGTCGGCGAACACCGCCACCATGGCGCCGCCGTCGGGCAGGTCGCCCATCAGCCGGCCGCGCGTGGCGATCAGCTCGGCGGCGACGTCCAGATCCATGACGCCGGCGACGACGCCGGCGGCGTACTCACCGATCGAATGGCCGGCCACGGCGGCGGGCTCGACGCCCCACGAGCGCCAGAGCGCGGTCAACGCGCACTGGATCGCGAACATCGCCGGCTGCGTGTACTGGGTGCGGTGGACGAGAGGTGCGATGGCGGGGTCCCCGCCGTAGAGGACGTCGAGCAACGGCACCTGAAGGTGGGGACGAAGGATCCGGTCGCAGTCGTCCATGACGCCGCGGAAGACGGGCTCGTGTTCGTAGAGATCGCGGCCCATGCCCGGCCGTTGCGCGCCCTGACCCGTGAAGACGAAGGCCAGCGGCGGCGCCACCGGTGGGGCGACAGCCTGGCTGACCCCGGTGCGCGTCGAGCCCGGCATCCAGGCCCGCAGCTGCTCGGCCGCGTCGGGCGCGGCGGATGCGGTGACCGCCAACCGGTGCGGGAACTGGGCCCGCCCGACCTGGCTGGTCCAAGCGACATCGGCGATCGCATGGTGGTGATCGAGCAGCGCCGCCGTGTGCTGCGCCAACGCGCCAAGGGCGGCGTCGTCTCGCGCCGACAGGGTGAGCACGACCGGCCGCTCCTCACCACCGTCGGCGGGAGCGAGCCGTGGTGCCTCTTCGACGATGACGTGGGCGTTGGTGCCGCTGAACCCGAAGGCGCTCACGGCGGCGCGCCGAGGCTCATCGGTGCGGGGCCACGGCTGGCGCTCACGCGCCACGGTCACGGGCATGGCGGCCCAGTCGACGTGGGGCGACAGCTCCCCGTCGAGCAGGTGGGGTGGCACCTCCTCGTGCTGCAACGCCAGCACGACCTTCAGCAGGCCCGCCATCCCGGCCGCCGCCTCGAGGTGGCCCACGTTCGTCTTGGCCGACGTGAGGAGCAGCGGCCTGGTGCGGTCCTTGGAGTAGACGGCGTCGATGGCCCGGACCTCGATGGGGTCACCGAGCTCTGTCCCGGTGCCGTGCGCCTCGACCAGGTCCACGTCGGCCGGGCGCAGCCGGGCGTCGGCGAGTGCGAGCTCGATGACCGACCGCTGGGCGGTTCCGTTGGGAACGGTCAGTCCGCTGCTGCGGCCGTCGTGGTTGGTCGCGGCACCACGGAGCACGGCGAGCACACGGTCGCCGTCGGCCTCGGCGTCGGCGAGCCGCTTCAGCACGACCACGCCGCAGCCCTCCGCCCGCACGTAGCCGTCGGCATCGGCGCCGAACGTGTGGCAGCGACCCGTCGGTGACAGGGCCCGGAACTGCGACAGGAAGACCATGGGCCGCGGATCGAGCATGAGGTTGACGCCGCCGACGATCGCCATGCGGCAGGCGTCGGACCGCAGGCTCTGCATCGCCAGCGCGGTGGCCACGAGCGACGACGAGCACGCGGTGTCGAGGGCCAGCGTGGGACCGCGCAGGCCGAGGATGTAGGAGATCCGCCCGGCGGCGACCGACAAGGAGGAGCCGGTGCCGTAGTACCGCCCGATGGTGGCGGCGTCGGTCGATCGCAGCTGGAGGTTGGAGTAGTCGGTGGTACCGAGACCGACGAAGACGCCGGTCGATGACCCGGCCAGGCTGTCGGGGGCGATGCCGGCGTGCTCGAGGGCCTCCCAGCTGACCTCGAGGAGGAGCCGGTGCTGGGGGTCGATGCTGCGGGCCTCGACCGGTGCGATGCCGAAGAAGGCCGCGTCGAACCGGTCGACGGCCTCCTCGAGGAACCCGCCCTGGTCCGTGCAGATCTTGCCGGGCGTGTCGGGATCGGGGTCGAAGTAGTGCCGGTGATCCCACCGGCTCGGCGGCACGCTCCCGATGGCGTGGCGCCCGTCGCGCAGCAGCTCCCAGTACGCCTCCGGCGAGTTGGCCCCGCCCGGGAAGCGGCAGCCGGCCCCGATGATGGCGATCGGCTCGGACGCGGCGCGCTCGTAGCGCTCGACGCGCGCCTTCAGGTCCTTCAGCGCGACAAGGGCCCGGCGCAGTGCCTCTTCGCCCGGGTGTTGGTCCGTCGCGGTCATCGCCTCAGGTGGTCGTGGAGTGGAAGCAGGGAACGATCAAGGACAGGCCATAGACAAGTACGCGTGGTCCCATGGATGGAATCTCCTACTCAGGCGGCCCGATGCATGACCATAACGACAACGCTCCGGCGCAGGCATGAGGCACCAGACCCATTCCCAATCGGCCCGCCGACCTGCGACGTGACCCCTCGGCGGAACCAATCCGAATGACCTATGCGAACGCGCCGCCGGTCATGTCACGATGGGCGGTTCGGACCACATGCGGCCGACAGGGCCCGCCGACCCACGGGCAATTGCCGCTATACGACACCCCGTCATACGACATTTGTCGTTCCCCACGGTACTACATCTGTCGGATCGCGATGCCCCGCGCACCCGGACGCCGGCTCCCGCCGGCGTGCGTGCCGCCGCAGTGCGGTGGCAGGGGCATCCGGCCGCAGGATTGTCCGAAGCGCAGCGAGTCAGGAGCAAGCCGAAGCGCAGGCGGAGGCGGCGACGAAGACACGTCAGTCGCCGTCCGGTCCGGCCACTGCCGGGGCCGACCGCTCGAACTCCTCGGCCACCTGCTCGTAGGTCAGCGGTTCGTCGTCGTGCCCGACGATCTCGGCGTCGGGCATCCGGGCGGCGCGGGCGTAGCCGTTCTCCTGGGCCCAGTTCTTCATGAACCGGTTGAAGAACAGGATCGTCACCAACGTCCAGAGGAAGATCGACCCGCCCACCTTCATCAGCACGCCGGCGATCTGCTGGTCGTCGGTCACCGACAGCCCGAAGACGCGCGGGAGATGGTCGTAGGACTTGTACACGGCACCATCGGCGAAGGTCAGCCACGCCGCCGGGACGGTGGGCACCAGCGACTGGGCGAACAGGTAGATCATCTTGCCGCCCGGGCCGAGGCGCACCTCCGGCAACGGCCCGCACACCGGCATCCACATCAACAGGGCGCTGAGCACCACCAGCACGTGGAGCGAGTAGTGCAGCGGCCCGTTGGTCACGGCGGCGTTCACAAGGGCAGGGATGTGGATCACCATGACGCCGGCATTGAAGATCACCGCCGCCACCACCGGCTTGGTGAGCCACCGGAAGGCGGCGTAGAGGCGGCCGTCGCCGATCAGCAGGCGCAGGAACCACTCCGGTGTGGCCAGCAGGAGCAGCGGCGGGGCGAAGTACGCCATGATCATGTGCTGCAGCATGTGGACGGCGTAGAGGTTGTTCTCGCCGACGTCGTGGATCGGCCAGTCCGACGCCGCCCACAGGAGCAGGATGCCGGCCACGAAGCAGATCACCTGGCGGCCGCGCACGACCGGCTGACCGGGCCGCACCAGGCGGGGCCCGATCACCCGGATGGCGTAGATGTAGGCGCAGACGAGGAACGCGACCAGCAACCACACCTCGGGGTGCGGCCGGAACCTCCAGACGTTGGGATCCGTGACGGCGGCCAGCACGGCGGCCACCTCCAACCGTGAGCTAACTGGGGGCGAAGAACTGGAAGGTCGCCAAGGCGACGATGTACACGCTGATGGCCAGGAAGAAGCCGGTCCAGAAGAGGCGGCCGAAGATCTTGGCGTCGAACCGGAGGTGCATGAAGAACAGCACCACCAGCACGAACTTCACCAGCATCATGATCAGCAGGACGGGGATGAACGCCCCGCCCAGCCATTCGGCGTAGCTGGAGTACACCTCGAGGCCCGTCAGCACGAACAGGGCGGCGGCGACCTTGATGTACAGGACGTCACTCGGACCGTCGTGGAAGTGGGACGAGTCGTGATCGACGTCCGGCTCGAGCCCAGGCTCGACGGGATGGTCCACGGTGCTCATGACTGCACTCCAGGGTAGGCGAGGACGAGCTGGGTGAGCGCAGGCGCTACGGCGAACCCGCCGAGGGAAGCGCCAGCGACGAGGCGGAGTCGAGTGAGGAGAACCGAAGGGCCGACGAGCGAGACCATCAGGACGGGATCAGGTAGACGAGGGTGAAGATCAGGATCCAGATGATGTCGACGAAGTGCCAGTACAGGCCGATCAGCTCGATGACCTCGGCCTTCGTCCCGCTGATGCGGCCGCGGAACGTGATCACCACGAGCGACATCAACATGATGATGCCGATGGTGACGTGGGCGCCGTGGAAGCCGGTGAGGGTGTAGAAGCTCGACCCGAACAGGTTCGTGGTGAAGCCGAGGCCCTCCCGGTAGAACGCCGTGAACTCGTACACCTGGCCACCGACGAAGGTGGCGCCGAGCAGGGCCGTGGTGGTGAGCCACAGCCGGGTCCGGCGGTTGTCGCCCCGGTGGGCCGACGACACCGCCAGCACCATGGTGAGCGAGCTCATCAGCAGCACGAACGAGCTGACCGATGTGAACGGCACGTCGTAGACGGTCTCGGGCCGGGGACCCGACTGGGTGCGGCCCCGGTAGAGCATGTAGGTGGAGATGAGGCCGCCGAAGAGCAGGCACTCCGAGCCCAGGAACAGCCACATGGCCAGCTTGTTGTTCGACAGGCCGGTCGAGGAGTGGCTGCCGACCGGCTCCTCGGGGGCGTAGTCGTGGTGGGGCTCGATCTCGTGGGCGTAGGCGGCCTCGCCCGTCGGGGCCAGCGTCACGTCAGCCAATGGTCGCCAGCTCCTTGCTCTCGCCGCCCGGCCCGTCGGGGGGATCGGCGTCTTCGGAGTCAGCCACGGACGGCTCCTGCGACCACCCGTAGACACCCGCAAGGATGACGACGGCGCCGATGACGGCGATCACGTGGTTGTAGATCAGTCCGAGGCCGACGATGGGGAGACCGGCTGATACCACGAGCGGCCAGTACGACGGCGACGGCAAGTGGATGTGGTGCTCCGCGTGGGCTTCCTGCTCGGCCAGGATCTCCTCGGCGGTGGCGACCTGGCGCAGCTTGCCGGTGTCCTCGTCCTCGGCGTACTTGCGATGGAAGAACTCGTCGATCGTG
Organism: uncultured Acidimicrobiales bacterium; assembly: GCA_963728985.1. Lineage (GTDB taxonomy): Bacteria > Actinomycetota > Acidimicrobiia > Acidimicrobiales > Ilumatobacteraceae > DASXAI01. The sequence goes on from CAVSME010000002.1 coordinate 35,934, forward strand.
TGCACGACGGGGATGGCGTCGAAGTTGTGGGCCTTGGGCGGGCTCGTGGTCATCCACTCGTAGCTGCGGGCGTCCCACGGGTCGAGCGGCGCGTTGCGGGGACCGCGGAAGCTACGCCAGGCGTTCACGATGAACAGCAGGACGCCGACGGCCAGGATGAAGGCGCCGATGGTGGCCATGAAGTTCCAGAACTCGAAGCCCTGGTTGGCCGGGTACACGTAGGTGCGCCGGGCCTGGCCCTGGAGCCCGAGGACGTGCATCGGCCCGAAGGTCAGGTTGATGCCGACCACCATGAGCCAGAAGTTCCACTTGCCCAGGTGCTCGTTCAGCATCCGCCCGAAGATCTTCGGCCACCAGTAGTAGAAGCCGGCGAACAGGCCGAACACGGCCCCACCGAACAGCACGTAGTGGAAGTGGGCGACGATGTAGTACGTGTCCGTCTGCTGGGTGTCCGACGGCGACACCGAGTGGGTGACGCCCGACAGGCCGCCGATGGTGAACTCCACCACCAGACCGATGGCGAAGCACATGGCGGTGGTGAACGACAGGCTGCCGCCCCACATCGTGGCCAGCCAGTTGATGATCTTCACGCCCGTGGGTACGGCGATGAACATCGTGGTGGCGGAGAACACCGCCACCGAGATCGGCCCCAGGCCCGAGGCGAACATGTGGTGGGCCCACACGCCCCAGCCCATGAAGCCGATGGCCACGCCGGAGAACACGACGAACGGGTAGCCGAAGAGCGGCTTTCGCGAGAACACGGGCAGGACCTCGGACACGATGCCGAAGGATCCCAAGATCAGGATGTACACCTCCGGGTGCCCGAATATCCAGAAGAGGTGTTGCCACAGAAGTGGGTCTGCTCCCTGGCTCACGTCGAAGAACGTGGCCCCGAAGAGGCGCTGGAACGACAGCAGGAACAGCGCCACGGTGATGACCGGGATGGCGAACACCAGCAGGAACTGCACGACCAGCACCATCCACGTGAAGATGGGCATCTTCATGAGCGACATGCCGGGCGCCCGCATGTTCAAGATGGTGACGATCAGGTTCAGGGCACCGGTCAGCGAGGCGATGCCGGCGATCTGCAGCGCGATGGTCCAGAAGTCGACGCCGTGGGTGGGCGAGAAGATCGGGCCGCTGTTGGGCGAGTAGCAGAACCAGCCGCAATCCGGTGAGCCGCCGAGGAACGGGCTGAGGTACAGGAACAGACCGCCCATGAGGAAGGTCCAGTACCCGAACGCGTTCAGGCGGGGGAAGGCCACGTCTCGCGCGCCGATCTGCAGCGGCACCATGTAGTTGGCGAAGGCGGCCACCATCGGCATCACGAAGAGGAAGATCATCGTGGTGCCGTGCATCGTGAACATCTCGTTGTACGTGCCGGCCGACAGGATGGTGCCGTTGGGCCGGGCCAGCTGGAGCCGGATCAGCAGCGCTTCACAGCCGCCGACCACGAAGAACACCATGGCGGTGAAGCCGTACATGATGCCGATCTTCTTGTGATCGATGGTGAAGACCCAGCTCTTCCAGCCGGTCGTCGTCGTGGGTCGGCGGAACGCGCCGAGCGCCTGGCGGGGGGCGACGCCGCTCGCCGGCGGGAGCTCGAGGTTCCTCGGTGGCTGTTCGGTGATGGCCAACGTCTCGTCCCTTTGTTCCTGCTACTTCAGCGTCGCCAAGTAGGCGACGAGCTGGGCGATCTGTGGTTCGGACAAGCCCAGGTTGGGCATGCCCCGATACTTGCCATCGGCGTTCTGCACGGCGTCCATCGGTATGAGGGCAGGCGGGTTGCGCAGCCAGGCCGACAGCACCTCGGCGTTGAGGCAGCTGACCGGCGTGCCGGTGGGCTGACCCTGCATGTCACCGGTGCAGTTCGGCCGCTTGAGGTCGTAGGTGGCGCCGGCGAACGTGGTGCGGCTCATCAGGTGGGTGAGGTTGGGAGCGGCCCCCGAGACGAGCTGCTCATTGGCCTGCGACACGATCGGCTGACCCTTGTCGTCGGTGAGGCCGTTGATCGTGTGGCACCGGGAGCACTGGCTCTTGAAGATCACCTGGCCGGCTACGGCCTCGGTCTCGCTCGCTGGTGGATCGACGGCCAGTTTCGTCTGGTTCGCCACCCAGGCGTCGTAGTCGCTCTGCGACAGCGCGATGACCCGCATCCGCATCTTGGCGTGGGCCAGACCACAGAACTCCGTGCACTGGCCGTAGAAGTCACCCGTGCTGTTGGCCTCGAGGGTGAGCGGCTGGACGCGCCCGGGGACGGCGTCGCGCTTGCCGTTGAGAGCCGGGATCCAGAAGGAGTGGATGACGTCGCGCGAGGTGATGCTCAGCGACACCTGCTTGCCGACTGGTATCACCATCTCGCCGGCGGTCACGATCGGGATGCCGTTGGCGTCCTTCACGTCGGGGTACTGGAACTCCCACCACCACTGCTGGCCGATGACGGTGACGTTCAGCGGGTCCGTGGGTTCTTTGGCCAGGTCGAACAGCGTCTTGATGGTGAACACGGCGACGAAGGCCAGCAGCACGGCCGGTGCGATGGTCCACATCAGCTCGAGGCGGGGGGCGCCGTGGATCTGCGTCGGGACCTCGTCCTCGTGGCCCTTCTTGCGCCGGAACTTCACGATGATCACCAGCGTGACGATCATCACGAGGACGCCCACGACGCCGGCGATCAGGAAGACGGGGACCTGGAGGTCCTGGATCTTCTGCGCCTCTTCACCCTTGGGCTGGAAGGTGTCGAGCGGGGCGTCCTTGGCGCAGCCGGCCAGCGCCAGGCCGAAGCCGGCGAGGGCGAGGGGCGCCCACCGGCGCCACGGCCGCCGGCGCGGACCACTGGTGCGAGCCTTCCCTTCCGCCACCTCGGCCACCGTACCCCTGGGCCCGCGCTGCTCGGCCATCACGGCACGAGGACCTTTCCTTCGAGCACGCCGAGGTCGTCCCCGGTCTGCGTCTTGAACGAGAACGTGCCCGGCTTGGGCATGGTGACGGTCAACACCGTGGCCTTGCCTCCGCCGATGTAGTCGCTCCGGAACTCGATGGGCACCATGATCACCGTGCCGTTGGCGTCCTTGACCTGCTGGCCACTGGCGTCGAGCTTGGGCGTCTCGCCGCCCTCGACGACGAGCTGGCGGGGCACGTCGTCGTCGTTGGCGAAGAGGATGTTGAGCGACGCCGACCGGGCCAGGATGAGCTCGTCGGGGGTCATCGTGCCCGGCGAGACGGTGACGGTGGCGACCACGTTGGACTTGTCGCCCACGGCGTTGGAGGTCTGCTTCTCGGGCCCGGTCTCCTCCACGTGGCTGTGCAGCTCGTCGCGCTCGCCCGTGCTCGCTCCGACCACGCCGGCGGTCAGGATGCCGACGCCACCGAGCACCAGGACGCTGGACACCACGGCGCCACTGAGCCGCTTGGGCGTGGACATGATGGCGGCGATCACCAGCACGAGCGCGCCGAGGCCGATGAAGACCCCCACGGCGGCGCTCTTCGGGATGGCCAGCATGATCCGGGAGAAACCGAAGATGACGAGGAGCACGCTCACCGCCCCGAGGATCGGGAACTCCAGCGGGTGCATCAGCCGCCCCCGGACCCGGGCGTTGTACTCCGGGTCGTCCGAGGCGCGGTCGGCCCAGGCCTGCACCGTCCACTCGATGGTGGTGGCGATGAGCACCACGAGGCCGCCGAGGAACCAGCGCCGGTCGTAGACGATCCCGATGGCCACCAGACCGGCGCCGAACGCGCCCAGGAGCGGCCACATGCTGGGCGAGACCCGCGGGCCCCGCCCGCTGCCCTCGGCGTCGGCCGCCGACGTCGCCTCGACGGCCGGGGCCTCGAGGTCGGCGTCGCGGAAGGCGATGATGATGGCCCCGAGGAAGGCGGCCACGGCCGACAGCGAGAACAGCACGATCACGCCGAAGAACTCGAGGTCGGTGCCCACCCAGTAGACGAGGCCAGCCGCCGCCGCCGCGGCGCTGAGCCCGAAGAACAACTTCGATCCGGTGGTGAACATGCGCCCCTACTTGACCACGTAGACGACGAACCACACGGCCGCGAACGCGACCGTGAGGAAGTGCCAGTAGAGCGCCAGCGCCGCAACTCCCTCGTGGCGCTTGGCGGTGTAACGGCCGCCCAGCGATCGGAACACGACGATGACGGCCATGACCATGCCGGCCACGAGGGCGAGGAGGAACGCACCCGTGACGCTGAAGAACAAGACCCCGTAGCGGGTGTCCACCCCGACGCCGACCTGTTGGTAGATGTACGCCTGGGCGTTGAACACGGCGATCCCGAAGATCACCATGAGGGCCGCCGCCACGACGGCGTCACGGCGGTTGTCCCGGGCCATGGCGTAGACGGACCACTGGGCCATCACCGAGGCGCCCGCCATGATGATCAGCATCATGTTGGAGGCCACGCCCGGGAGCACGATCCCCTTGGGCAGCCACGCCGCCGAGGTCCCACCGGCGGCGTCGCGCAGGGCGATCCAGACGGCGAGCATGCCGGCGAAGAGCATGCCGGCGGCGGCGCACGCCAGCGACGTGGCCACCAGCAACATGCGAGGCCGCTGGGGCAGCGGTGCGGGGGGCAGAGCAAGACTCACTGGTGCACCTTGCCATCGTAAGCAGGTGTTCGGGTGGGCGGTGCCCGGTGGGCACCAGTGAGCGGTTCGCCACTACGCGGCGAACAACACACCGCATCGATGATGAGCTCGCTTCGCTCGCTCATTCGGCCGCCGCCCTCGCTGCGAGCTTGATGTCCACCAACGGCTGGGCCGACGTCACGACCGGCGGCTCGGCGAAGTTGCCGGCCGGCGGGGGCGAGGTGGTGGTCCACTCGAGGGTGGCGCCGTCCCACGGGTCGTCGGCGGCCGTCTCCCCGAGGGCGAAGCCCCGCAGGGCCACCAAGATGACGCCCAGCACGACGAGCGCCAGGAGCACGTAGCCGACGGCGGAGACGGCGTTCAGGAACTGGACCGGTCCGTCGATGCCGAAGTCGGACACCGTGCCGGCCGGTTGCTTCATGAAGCCGAGGATCACGTCGGGGGCGGCGATGAGCACCACCCCGAACAGGCCGCCCACGGCGAGCAGCCGGAACAGCAGATCGGCGGGCTTGCGCCCCCACAGCTTGGGTCCCCAGTAGACGAGACCGCCGATGCCGGCCAGCACGGCGCCGAGCACCAGAAGGTTGTACTGCGCGACCTCGTAGACGGTGCCTTCGAGGTTGAGCCCGCTGAACGGCAGGAGGACACCGGCGGCGGCGCCGGCCAGGTACATGAGGAGGGCGGCGACCGCCCACAGGAGCGGCGAGCCGAGCTGCGGGCGACCGAGCTTCATGGTGAGGCCGGCGGCGCCGAGGACGAGCAGCGGCGGCAGCAGGGCGATGATGGCCACCGCACCGGCGAGGAAGGAGTGGCGCACGTTGGCGTAGAGGGCGGGCTGCACCCAGGCCCCGAAGCCGACGACGCCGGCCAGGGCGATGCCGATGAGCACGCTCTCGGGCTTCTGGAGACGCTGGCGGGCGAAGGTCTGCAGCGCGTCAGCAGCGAAGCCCAGCGCGGGCACGACGAAGGCGAAGAGCTGCGGCGCCAGCACGGTCCAGCCGATGTAGCCGCCGATGCCGAAGTTGCCGCCGAAGACGGCGCGCCCGTAGCGGTGATCGACGTACAGGTAGACCAGCTCGCCCACGAGCACCGGGAGGCTGACGATCAGCACCACGGCGCTCACGACCATGGACCACGCGAACAGCGGCACCCGATCGAGCGTCATACCCGGAGCCCGCAGGGTGAGCACGGTGGTGGCCACGCACAGCACACCCAGGACGAGGGCCACGGCGATGAGACCGAACGAGACGAGGAACAGCTCGACGGCGATGGGGTTGCCGCCGCCGGGGCCGCCGTTGGCGATGTAGGCGCCCACCATGACGCCGGTGCCGACCAGCCACGACCAGAAGGCGAGGGCGGCGGCCCGGGGGAAGGCGATGCTCCGGGCCCCGATCTGCAGCGGCACGATGGCGGTGGCCAGGCCGAGGAAGAGCGGAGCGACCACGCAGAACACGGCGCCGAGGAAGTACAGCGAGTACAGCTGGGCGACAGCGTCGGCGTGGAGGATGTCGAACGAGCCGTCGTCGACCCGCTCGAAGGCGAGGAGCGCCCCCACGACGAGGAGGGCGACGGCGAAGGCCAGGGCAAGGGCCACGTACAGCCGGCCGATGCGGCGGTGGTCGCCGGTGGTGAGCCACTCCGCCAGCCCGTTCTGGGCGAGCCGCCGACCACCGGGGAGCGGCGCGTCGGCGTGCTCGTCGGAGGCGCTCGGCGTGGGCGGCGCCTCCGGTCGGGTGTCTTGCATGGTCATGCCGTGGGCGACATTACCTAGGCCGACCGAGCGACTTTGAAATCCTGTTCACAAGCCGTTTCTCACCAGCGTGTCGACGGCGAGCGCGCCGAACAGCAGGGTCACGTACGTGATCGAGTAGCCGAAGACCCCCATGGCCCGCCGCGGCGTGGGATGGCGGCGCAGGTCGAGCACCGACCAGATGAACACCGCGCCCAGCACCCCCGCGGCGCCGGCGTAGATCCACCCGGTCGGCGCCACCGGCACCACCGCCACGGAGAGCAGGCACAGGGTCACCGTGTAGCCCAGCATCCGGCGACTGGTGACCTCGATCGAGGTCACGGCGGGCAGCATGGGCACGTCGGCGGCCCGATAGTCGTCGGCGTAGCGGATGGCCAAGGCCCAGAAGTGGGGCGGCGTCCAGAAGAAGATGACGGCGAACAGCAGCACCGGCGTCCACCCGAGGCTGCCCGTCACCGCCGCCCACCCGACCAGCACGGGCACGGCACCGGCCGCCCCGCCGATCACGATGTTCTGGGTCGATGTGCGCTTCAGCCAGATCGTGTAGACGAAGACGTAGAAAAGGGTGGCGCACAGGGCGAGGACGGCGGAGAGCAGGTTGACGAGGGCCCAGAGCTCGGCGAAGGCGACCACTTCGAGGATCACGGCGAAGATCAGGGCGGCCCGGGGCGTGACCGCGCCGGTCACGAGGGGGCGGTGCTGCGTGCGGGGCATCAACCGGTCGATGTCGCGGTCGACGTACATGTTGATGGCGTTGGCGCCGCCGGCGGCCAGCGTGCCGCCGATGAGCGTGGCCAGGATGAGGCCGAGCGACGGCAGGCCGTGCTCGGCCAGGATCATCGTCGGCACGGTGCTGACCAGGAGGAGCTCGATGATCCTGGGCTTGGTCAGGGCGACGTACGCCCCCACCTTCGTGCGCGGTGCGCGCCGCGCCGCCGAATGCCCGAGGAGCGCATTCGGGGTGAGGCGGGAGGGCACGATGGCCCGTGCGGCGGGTAGGCCGCTGTGGTGGCTTCCGACGGCCATACCGATCCTGATGGTATGGCTGTCAGTGGATGCCGACCAACGCGCTGGGCCGCGGACGCGAGACAATTGACGTCATGAGCGCCACGCGAGCCTCGACGGCGCCGGCCGAGGTCGAGCAACCGACCGAGGAAACGCACGTCGCGCCCGACCTCCCGTGGATCGTCATCGTCTGGAACGACCCGATCAACCTCATGTCCTACGTGGTCTTCGTGTTCCAGAAGCTGTTCGGCTACAGCAAGGAGAAGGCGACCACGCTCATGCTCGACGTGCACCACAAGGGGCGGGCGGTGGTGTCGAACGGGAGCCGGGAGAAGGCCGAGCTCGACGTCTTCCGCCTCCACGAGCATGGCCTGTGGGCCACGATGCAGCAGGACACGTGAGCCGGTGAGCCTCTTTCGGCGGTCCCGGATCCGGCGCACCCGCCGTGGCGCGTATCGGGTGGAGCTGCCCGAGGAGGAGCGCGACCTCCTGCGCCGCCTCCTGCCCCAGCTCCGCCTCCTCCTGAGCGAGGAGGACCCCGGCGACGGGCGGACCCGGCGCCTGCACCCGCCGGCGTACACCGACGACGCCGACGCCGACGCCGACTACCAGCGGCTCATGCGCGAGGACCTCGTCGCCTCCCGGCTGGCCGCGGTGGACGCCGTCGAGGCATCGATCGACGCCACGGAGCTCGACGAGCAGCAGCTCATGTCCTGGCTCGGGGCGGTGAACAACCTCCGCCTGGTGCTCGGCACGATGCTCGACGTGAGCGACGACCTCGAGATCGGCGAGGTGCCCGCGGAGACGCCCGACGTGGAGACCTACGCCCTGTATGCCTATCTGTCGAGCCTGCTCGGCGAGATGGTGGACGCCCTGGATCCGGGATGAACTGCTAGTGTCTCTTCGCTCTCAGCCGGATCGCGCCAGCCACTCCAAAGCCCCCATCGTCTAGCGGCCTAGGACACCACCCTTTCAAGGTGGCGGCACGGGTTCGAATCCCGTTGGGGGTGCCACACCGAGGTCCCGTGGTGCAGTTTGGAGTGCACGCCGGCCTGTCAAGCCGGAGGCCGCGGGTTCAAATCCCGTCGGGACCGCCACCTCGTCGTCCGCTAAGGTCGACGGCCCTGGTCGGGTAGCTCAGTTGGCAGAGCGCGCGCCTGAAAAGTGCGAGGTCACCGGATCGACGCCGGTCCCGACCACCACGTTTGACCTGGTCAGAGGCTATAAGCTACGAGCGACGGGGCAATGAGATGGTCGTTCGTGCCACATCCGTGCCATAAGGAAGTGCCGTGCCGTTCCGTGCCAGATCATCCTCAGCCGTGGTGGGACGTGCGGAGGCGAGCCCGGCTTCGACCGTCATCGCTGCGAGCCGTTCAGCGATGAGGCGGTCGCGGTCCTCCGTGGCGTGCTGGTAGATCATCGCCGCCCGGGCGCTCGAGTGGCCGAGTCGAGCCATGATTTCCTTCGTCGTGGCGCCGGTGCGGGCAGAGAGGGTGCCGGCGGTGTGGCGCAGATCATGAAACCTCAGGCCGCCGAGCTCGGTTGCTCGGGTGGCGGGCATCCACACCCGGCGACGGAAGTTGTCGCGATCCAGCGGCGCACCCTCGGCGGAAGTGAAGACGTAGCCCCCCGGCCCACTTCCGGCGAACCGGGAAAGGTGCTGCTCTAGCTCGACGACGAGGGGGGCAGGGATCGCGACCGTTCGCCGGCCGGCCTCGCTCTTCGGATCGTCCTCGATCACGCGACCCGAAGACAGCCGGAGCCTCTTGCGACGGACCGCAATCGTGGCGTGGAGAAGGTTCAGGTCGTGGCAGCGAAGCGCGAAGAGCTCACCCTGACGGAGGCCAGTCAGCCCGGCGGTCAAGACGAGACTCCGGTAGCGCTCGGGCACGGCCGCTGGCCAGGGCGTACAGCTCCTCAAGAGTCGCGAAGCGTTGCTCTGCGTGCTTCTCGGTGCCCCCACCTTCAATTCGGCACGGGTTGCGCACGAGGCGCTCGTCAATGACGGCTTGGCCAAGGATTCTGTCGGAGACGCGCGTAGGCCTTCGCTGCGACGGAGGCCCCTCGCCGTTCGACCAAGGCTGCGTACCAAGCCCGAACGATCTCCGGGGTGATGCCGCCCAGCTCGACCGTCCCGAGCGCAGGAAGGTCGGACGCAACCTCAGGGAGGATGTGCAGCCGGAGCTGGAGTTCGTAGATCTCGCGTCCGGAGCGAGAGTCGCGGTTTGCTCTTGAGCCAACCCCAGGCATAGTCAGCCAGCGCCTCCTTGCCGGCGCTCGGATCAACCCATGCGCCTCGCGACCGGTCGGCCTCGACGGTCGAGAGCCAACGCGCCGCGTCGGCCTTGGTCTTGAAGGTCCGTGGCGCTGACGCCAGCCGGTTGTAGGTCACCGGGTAGCGCGCCTGCCACCGTCCCGATGCCAGTCGTCGGATGCTGCCGAACTGTCGGCGCCTTCCCATCGAGTCACCCCCATCTCGTGCCGTCCCGTTCTGCCCTGTTCAGCGGGCGGGTCGGTGCTTGCTCGTGGCTTTCGTGCCGCTGTGTGTTCCGTCCGTCTCGACGGTGTCGATGCGGCCGAGCACGTCGGCGAGGCGGACGAGGACGTCGCGGGCTTCGGCCAGGTCGCCGAAGGCCTCCCGCAGCTCGGCGACGGCCTTCATTTCGGTGAGCTGGTCGAGCCGGTCGCTAGCGGTGCCAGCAGTGGCGGCGCCGGTGCGGCTGCCTTCAGCTTCTGCTTTGGCGATGGCGGCGGCGTACTCGAGGAGTGCGGTGCGCCATGGCGGGGCGCTGCTGTCGGTGCCCAGGATGGCATCGAGCAGGAGCGACATGTCCATGCCCCGCCACGTGGCGTCGGGGGTGTGGAGCCCGGCGTCCTGTTCGGGTGGTGGCGGGAGGAAGAACCAGCCGATGGGCAGGTCGAAGCCGCGCGAGAAGGCCACGAGCTCATCGGCGCTGAACTGTTTGACCCGGGTCCCGCCGATGGATCGTTCGATGGAGGAAAAGCTGGCGTTGGAGAGCCGGGCGCCGAGGTAGGGGGCGATCGCCGCCGACGCCTGCTCCTGCGTCCAGCCCCGCATGGCCCGGGCCCGGGCCACGTTGAGGGCGACGACCTGGTTCGGGCTGTAGGTCCGGCGCAGGAAGCGCTCTTTCAGCTTCGCCATGCCGTGAGCCTAGATCGTCATGCTCGTCGAGTAATCAACCTTTCCGTTGGCAATCGAACCGCCTGGGTGTACTCTACGAATCCGTTTGGTAGTCGACGGGGGGCAAATCTCTGGCTGAGGCCATCCCGGACTTCCTCACCATCGGGGAGGCGGCAGCGGTGCTGCGCATCGGCCGCACCGTCGCGTACCAGCTCGCCCGGCGCTACCTCGCCTCAGGCGGCAAGGAAGGTCTGCCGGTCGTGCGCGTCGGGCGGCTGCTGCGGGCGCCGCGGGTCGAATTGGAGAAGCTGATCGGCGGCCCGATCACGTGGCCGCTGCCCGGGCCAACGACGGCCCCCGTCGAGTCCCTCGTCCCCGCGCCGAAGACCGCCGGACCAGCCAGACGCCCGCGCCGCGCTGGCCGCACCAGCGCCGGCCAACTGGCGCTCCTCGAGTCGGACTGACCGACCATGGCTGCCCCCTCTCGCTCCCGACCTCGCCAAAGCCCTACAGAAAGGAGCCGGCGACCCACGACGGCGTCGACTCGTCGTGGTGACACATCATGACTCGGCGGCGTGACACGCCAGCCGAGTTCGTGGCCGCCGCGGCGGCCGAGATCGGCCTCGAGCTCTGAAAGGCAGCTCGGGCCTTGGTCGCTCACACGTCGTCTGTGGCTCGGACTAAATGGATAGGGGGCTCTTCATCAGATCGCGGCGAAGGTCGCGTACCCGATGGTGGCCGGCTGCACGGTGGTGCTGAAGCCGGGCGGGGTCGCGCCGGTGGATGCGTTCATCCTCGTCGAGGTCGTCGACGAGGTGGGGCTGCCGGCCGGGGTGTTCAACCTCGTGTCGGGCTGTGGCCCGGGCGGCACCGGTCGCCGGGTTGGTCGTGGTGAACGTCTCGCCGGAGGCGGCGTCAACCCATTGGCTTCCGATGAAGAGCTTTTGCTGGGTCTCTGGATTGCTCGACCTGGCGGTCGAGCGACGCCGTGCTCATGGCAGGAACCCTGTTCCGTCGAACGAGACCGCCCGCCGAGTGGCGGCCAGGCCGATAGTCGATGATGAACGATCGCGCAATCGACCGGTGGGTTTACCTGGCCCTGATCGATGCCAACCGCTCGTTTGTCGACGTCGCCATCGCCGGTGGATGTCGTGTCAGCCGTAAGTAGCGGCCAGTTCGTGTCCGTCTGCCTCGAGCGGAGCAGGTCTCCGAGCGTGCAGGCCGCTGAATCGCACGATGACGGCATCCCCGCCCGGTACCCGCAGTCGGTCCGGTCACCGCGGTGGCGTGGATCGTGATGAGCAGCTCGTCACCATTGACCGTCGTCGTGGTCCACCAACCTGGATGCGCGACGCCGTATGGCGCATCGCTGACCGATCGTGAACAGGGTTGGCGACATGGTCGCTTCGCTCACAAGCCAACACGCGTAGTCGCGGGGTCTTCGTGGGCGAGTGAGAGGTAGCTCTCCTCCTCCTGGGCGAAGTGCAGTTCGAGGATGGCATGGAGCCCGTAGAGGAGTCGTCGGAGTTCGAGGATGTCGGCCGGGGCCGGGGTGTCGTCACCGATACGGTTGAGGATGGAACCGGTTCGAGCGGTCAGCCGGCCGATCTCAGCGTGGGTGCGGCTCATGGTGCCGGTCGGGTCGGTGCCGCCGAGGGCGTCCGCGATTAGGGGGTAGAGCTGACGGTCCTCGGCCTGCTCGTGGGGCTCGATCTCGGTCACCAGCAACTGGTGCGCCCGACGCACGAGTGCGAGGGAAGCAGGCCCGGGTGCGGAACCGAGGCTGTCGGCTGCGGCGCGCAGGACGTCGATGTCGGGTCGCAGCTCGCGATGTTCGGCGCTGAACTGCAGCGCCAGTTGGTTACCGGTGTCGCCGAGGCGCGTCTCACCTCTGGCCGCGCGCAGGCTGCGGAGGGCGTTCAGGATGACGGCGACGTCGATCAGCTCCTGCAGGAGTGCACCCCACGCCGCCGGGAGGTAGCCGGCGGCGGCGACGCCCATGGCGGCGAGGGACAACGCCATGCCGGCCACCACGCTCTGGGTGGCGATGCGGCGGGAGCGCCGGGCGATGATGTGGGCGTCGCCGAGACGGTCGAGGCGATCGACGGTCAACACCACATCGGCCGCTTCGGACGACACCGTGGCGCCCCGGGCCCCGATGGCCACGCCCACACCGGCGACCGCCAGCGCGGGGGCGTCGTTGATGCCGTCGCCGACCATGACGGTCGGGCCCCGCGCGCTTTCGCGTCTGACGGCGGCGACCTTGTCGGACGGAGTCTGCTCGGCCAGGACCTCGTCGACCCCGATCATTGCGCCAACGGCGGCCCCAACGTCGGCGCGGTCGCCGGTCACCATGACGACCCGCCGGATGCCGGCTCGGCGAAGGCTGCGGATCGTCCGGGCGGCGTCGGGTCGGATCGGGTCACTCAGGACGAGGGCGCCGGCAGGTGAGCCGTCCACCCCGACGAACACGCAGACCGCGCCGTCGAGCTCGCTGAGTTGGCGAGCGGCCGCCACCCACGGCTCGTCGCCCTGCACGCCGACCCAGCTGCTCTTGCCGACGGCAACGTCGTGGTCGCTGACCCGGCCGCGAATGCCCGCACCGGCGACTTCGCTCGTCCTGATCGGCAGTTCGAGGACACCTCCCCGGTCCCGACCGGCGCGCACGATCGCGGATGCCAGCACGTGCGGGGAGACCTGATCGAGCGAGGCCGCGAGCCGGAGCACCTCGCCGGCGTCGAGCCCTTCGGCGGTCACGATCTCGACCAACATCGGCCGGCCGGCGGTGAGCGTGCCAGTCTTGTCGAACAGCAGGATCTCGGCGTCGGCCAGCCGCTCCAGCGGCCCGCCGCCCTTCACGATCACGCCGAGACGCGCGGCGCGGGACAGCCCGGCGACGATGGCGACCGGGGCCGCCAGGATCAGTGGGCACGGCGTGGCGACCACCAAGACGGCGACCGCCCGGCTCAACTCACCTGAGATCGCCCACGCCGCGCCGGCGACGACCACGCTGAGGACCAAGAAGGCAAGGGCATAGCGATCGGCAAGGCGCACGAACGGCGAGCTCGTTGCCGTGGCCTCCTCGACGAGGCGCACGATCCCGGCGTAGGTGGAGTCCGAAGCGGTGGTCGTAGCCACCACGTCGAACGGGCCGCCAGCGTTCACCGCACCGCCACGAACGGTCTCCCCGACGGCGCGCTGGACCGGCAGCGACTCACCCGTGAGCGCGCTGTCGTCGATGACCGCCGGCCCGCTGCGCACGGTGCCATCGACGGGGACGACCTCACCCGGCTGCACGAGGAGCAGGTCACCGACCGCCACGTCCTCGACGGGCGCGTCGGTGAGCTCGCCGTCCACGTAGCGGTGGGCGACGCGCGGGGCGCGCCCGAGAAGAGCGTGCAACTCCCGTTCAGCCCGACCGGCCGCCCACGCCTCGAGACTGCGCCCCGTCGTCAGCATCACCGTGATCACCGCGCCGGCGAAGTACTCGCCCACGACGAGCGTGCCGAGGACCGCCAACAGGGCGATGGCGTCCACCCCCAGGCGACCGTGGCGGGCAGCATCGAGCACCCACCAGACCGACAGGACGAGGCCGAGACCAGCGGTCACCATCCAGATCCCGTCGGCAAACCCGTCCGCCCCGACCAGCGCGGCGGCAACACCCGAGGCCAGGCCCAGGACGGCCGCCGCGAGCATGACCACGTCGAAGTGGCGGCGGATCATCGTCGGGGAGCGCGGATGGCGCCGGCTACCTGTCACCCTGACGACGCGAATGCCGGTGGGTGTCGATGCCGGCGGGCGCCGTGAGGCCGGCGCCGTTCGGCGAGGACTCGGAACAAGGTGAGGAACGTCACCGTCCCCGCCGCCAGCACGTAGGCGATCCAGAGCAGAGGCTGGGTGGCGTCGGTTCCTGCCGTGACGCCGTGGATCGTGGCCAGCCAGAAAACCCCGAAGCTGCTGAGGTGTACGTAGCGCCACCAGCGCCTGGGAATGCGCTTCATGGCAAGCGACGTGGCTTCGACGGCGACGAGGAGGTACAGGGCGACGACACCGAGGGCGACCGGGAGCGGCTTCCAGGCGCTCGCGAAGGGGACGAGGATCTCGGCGAATCCGAAGGTGGTGTAGGTGTCGGCGACGAGCCCGAGGAGGTGGATCCCCACGAAGATCACGGCGAGACCACCCAGGAACCGATGGAGGTCGAGGAGCCACTTCGGGGCCGGCCGACCGCCGAGTAGCCGGGTCGTCAGCAGAAGACCCCAGATGACCGCGGCAGTGACGAGCACCCAGGCGACGATCCCGCTCGATCGGGCGATGTACCACCAGAGTTGTTCGCTCATGTCACGAGCACCGCCAGATCAGAGGTAGCGGTCGTGTCGCCGTTCTCGTCCACGGTGATCGCCGACACGTCCGACAACAGGTCGAGGGTACCGCTGACGAAGAGCACTTTCGTGAGCGCTTCGGCCCACCAGGTTTCCGCGGCGATGACGGTGGCGGCGACGAGAGGCGTCGTCGTCGGGCGCCCGGTGGCCGGGTCGATCAGGTGATGACGAGCAATCCCGTTCATGCGCCACTGCCGCCGCAGGCGACTGCTGGTGGCAATCCCGACGTCGTGCAGCGCGAGGTGGAGCAACGTCCGGTCCGCGTCCAGCGGGTGTTCCACGTCGATGATCCATCGCCCGTCGTGGGGGCCTGCGCCGGCGACCCGGATGTCGCCGCCGACGTCGACGAGGACGCCTTCGGCACCCTGCGCTATGAGCTCTTCGGCCACGATGTCGGCGGCGAGACCTTTGCCGATGCCACCCGGATCGATCCCGACGCCGTCGGGCAGCGTGATGGCGTGGGCTCGTTCGTCGAGGCTGATCGTCGCGCAACCTCGCGCAGGTCTCCGGCAGCGCTCGGGCCCGTTGCGGTCAACGGGGATCGACGAGAAGGTGCGGTCGTAGCCATTGGCCATGACCGCGTCGAGGACCGTTGGGTCGCAAAGACCGCCGGTTTGTTTCCATGCCGCGACGGCCCGATCGACGAGCCGATACGTGTCCGGCGACACCAGGATGGCCGAGCCGCGAGGGCCACGGTTCATTCTTGACAACTCACTTCCGGGCTGGAAGCGGCTCCAACGACGTTCGAGGTCGGCGACACGCAACGCCGCATCGTGAACGAGCCCGGGCCGCCCGCCGAGCACGACGACATGGGCAGAACTGCCCATGGCGGGGAAGCGAAGTTCAGCTTCCACGGGTCGTGGCCGTCGCCGGCACCGTTGCCGGTGCGGCGGCGATCGTCGGGGTGGTGCGGGCGGCGGCGGGTGCTGCGCCACCCGTGGAGGCCGTCGGCGAGACGACCGGCACGAGCTGGACCACCGCAGGCGGGGTTGGCGTCGACGGCGCGATTGGCGCGGCGCTCGACCGTGCCGCTTGCGCCATCGCCGCAGCGAACACGATGGTCGCGCTGACGCTGAGGGCGCCGGCGAGGATTCGACCGCCTGTCGCCGCGTGGCGGGGTCGACTCGGTGACGACCGCAGATCTGACTGGTGAGCGGTCACGGCGCCGGTGTCCGCCTTGGTCGCGGCGCCTTGGCGACGGCCGGTGTCGCCGCCGCGACGGGCGGCCAGTGCGGCGAGGCGGGAGTCCTGGTCGGCGTCAGTCATCGTGTCGACCGCCGCCGTCGCTGCCGCCGTCGCCGCTGTCGCCGCCGCCGTCGCCGCTGTCGCCGTCATGGTGTGATCCCGACGGGTTGACCGTCGTCGGGGCGCTCGGGGGCGTCGCTGTCGTCGTGACCGAGCCAGCGGTGGGATCCGCCGAGACCACCACGGCGGTGGGCGGCGGGGCGACCGGCTGGAGGTTGCCGACGTTGTCTCGTCGCCCATCAGTGAGCCCGCTGGCGGCGGCAAACGCGACGGCGCCCGTCATGAGTGTCACGGCGATGATCGCGGACGCGATCACGGCTTTCTGTCGTTCCATGCTCGTCTCCTTGTGGGGCTGTTCTCAACCTACGAAGCCGTGCAGTAGCGGCCGCTCTGTGCGGCGTTAGCGCCCGGTAAAGGTCTTCGAGGGCACGACGATCAGACCTGGCGCTCCGAATTCGTGGTTTGGAGCAGGACCGTGGCATCCAGTCCACCGTTGCGTCCGGGCCGCAGCTCCGCGCGCCCACCGCAACGGGCGGCGAGTTGAGCAACGATCGCCAGCCCCAGTCCGGTGCCTCCGGGCGTCGCGGTCGGACCCCGCCAGAACCGATCGAACGCCCGCTCCCGCTGCTGGTCGCTGAGGCCCGGTCCCTGATCGACGACGTGAAGCTCCGTGACAGCTCCCGCGGGAACGACGGCGATCTGCACCGTGGACCCGACCGGGGCGACGTCGAGGGCGTTGTCGATCAGGTTGTCGAGGATCTGCTCCAACGCTCCTGCGGAGGCGGAGACCCAGGCCTGAGGTGGCATCGACACCTCGAGCTCGACGCCTGCGTCGGCTAACACTGGCTCCCATACCGCTTCACGACTCGCCGTCACCGCGGCGAGATCGATGTGCAGGCAGGCGACCGACGTGGACACCGATCGGGTGAGGGCCAGCAGACCCTCGCTGATCCGGCTGAGTCGCGCCGTCTCGGAGCGGGCCGCGGCCAGGGCCGGCTGCAGATCCAACGGGGCGACCGACTCGATGTTCTCCAGCTGGAGCCGAAGTGCAGCGAGGGGAGTCCGCAGCTGATGCGACGCGTCGGCCACGAAGGCTTGCTGCGAGTCGAGGAACTCCTGCAGCCGAGCGGCGGTGTAGTTGAAGGTCGACGCCAGCTCGCGCAACTCGGGTGCGCCCTCGTCGGCCGGCGCCCTGGCCGAGAGGTCGCCACCGGCGAGTGACCGAGCCGCCTGCTGCAAGCGAGTCACCGGCCTGGTCACCAATCGAGCAAGGCCGAAGCCGATCGCGATGACGACGGCGCCGACGAGTGCGGACAGCAGACCGAGGCCGATCCACATGTTGCGGACGCGCTGGTCCAGCGTCGAGCTCGGGTAGGTGATGCGCACGGCGCCGTGGACGACCCCACCGGAGGTCACGGGCACAGCGACGTAGAGCAGGTTGCCGGCGAGGGTGTCGGAGTGGCGGCTGCCTTCCGCCCGGCCACCGTTGATCGCCGTCACGATCTCCGGCCGGTTGGTGAAGTCGACACCGAGGTTGCCCGCGGCCTCGGAATCAGCGACGCTGCGGCCGTTGCGATCGACGATCACGATCCGTCCGCCCGGATCTTTCGCGTAGGCGGCGAGGACGGAGCCGACTTCGGGCTGCACCCCCTTCTCGAGCGCATCCTCCGACAGACCGGCGACCACCGTCGCATCGTGCTCGATGTCGCGCAAGAGCCGGTCGCGCTCCCTCGATGCAAAGGTGAGCCCCAGCGGTAGCACCAGCACGAGCAGCGTGATGATCGTCACGGCGAGATAACTCGCAACCAGCCGTCGCCTCATTCGGTCGTGTCGAAGCGATAGCCGACACCGCGGATCGTCGAGATCCACTCTGGGTGCCCGAGCTTGCGACGCAGCGCCGAGACGTGCACGTCAAGCGTCTTCGTCGGCCCGAACCAGTTCACATCCCACACCTGATCGATGATGTCCTCGCGGGTGCGCACGGCCCCAGGCCGCTCGGCGAGCATCGTCAGTAGGTCGTATTCCTTCGGGGTGAGATCGATCTCGGCCCCGTCCACCTGGACCCGGTGGGCGTCACGGTCGATTCTCAACGTCCCCAAGAGCTGCACTGACGGTTGTGCGGCAGGGGCGGTGATGCGTCGAGTGACCGCGCCGATGCGAGCGACCAGCTCACGGAACCCGAACGGTTTCACGAGGTAGTCATCGGCTCCCATCTCCAGCAGCACGACGCGATCGATCTCATCGCTGCGGGCTGTGAGCACGATAATCGGCACCGAGCTCGTCGTTCGAACCGCCCGGCAGACCTCCTTGCCGTCGATGTCGGGTAGGCCGAGATCGAGCAGCACAAGATCGACCTGAGCAGCGAGCAGGATCGCTTCGCGACCGCCGCCGGTGTGTTCCACATCGAAGCCGTGCCGTTCCAATCCTTCGCGAAGGGACTGCGCGAGGCTCGGGTCGTCTTCGACGATCAATACACGCACGGCGGAACCGACCCTTCGGTGCTGGCGCTCAGCGTCCGCCTCGGAATGTAAGCGACCGGAGGTTCAGCCGGGGTCTTGAGGAGGTAAGCGCCGGGTCAAGGTTCCGGGGTCGGCGCGTCAGGCGCTGAGGCGCAGCCAGGCATTCACTTGACCGAGGGCAAGCCACCCGAGGCCGGCGCCGGCGACGAGGCTGGCGATCACGCCGGCCCGCCGAACGCCCGCGAAGGGGGTGGGCCGGCCAGCTGACACCCAGCATCGGGGCGCCAAGCGGAACGTATCCCCGAGGTGGCCGAGGACGTGCACGGTCATCGCCCCGAACCACAGGACGAAGCTGGCCTTGTGCAGGAAGGGCACGATGTGCCGTGCGCTGCCCGGCGCCCAGAGCAAGACGATCCCGGAGATCAGCACGGCAAAGGTCAACGCCGACAATCGGCCCCAGCACGCGCAGAATCTGAGCAGCCGGTCCTCGGCGTAGATCGGGGCGCTGCCCGCGTAATGGCGGGCGGGGCGATAGCCCGTGCTGGCGCTCTTCCGAGAAGCCGGTGGCACAGGATGACGCCGACGAACTTGGTCGGTGGCATACGCAATTCGAGCGCGCTGGTGAACAACTTCGCGGTCTTGGACACCACTGGCCCGGCAAGCGCGCTCAGTGCCGTGGGCAACGAAAGGCGAGGGGAGACGGTCGCGCCCAACTTCTCGACGGCCGCACGGTCGGGTTCACCGGCCTCGGCCCGGTCGATGCCGAGCAGCGGGCGCAGTCGTTGGTTTGGGCAACGAGTGCCGTGGCCCGCCCGCTGGCCGACGCCCACCGTCGTAAGCACCCCAGCGCAGCCGGCGGGACCGAACCGCGGCGATCACCGTCACTCCGGACTGCCGCTCAAAGCCGACGGCGACGTGCCCGACTGTCCAAGTGGGCGCCGCTTGGACTCAGGCCGATAGTCGTCATCGAACGCGGGCGCGGCGCGCGGTTTCAAGCGAGCGAAGCTGTCAGGCGGCCGCTTGATCCGCCCGCGACACGGGGCGGCGAGTCGCGCGGCGCGGTGCCAGCAGCCGGAAGATGACCAGGAACAGCACGAGCGTGGTCCCGGTGAGGCACATCCACTCGATCGCAAGGTTGGCGGCATCGGCGCCGGCCTGGAACCCGTGGACCGTCGCCGCCGCGAACAGCCCGAGGCTCGTCATGTGCACGGCGTGCCAGAGCCGGCGGGGTAGGCGCCGCATCGCCCACGACGTGAGCTGTATCGCCGCGAGTACGTAGAAGGCCAGAACGCCCCACGCCGTGGCCGCTGGGCGCCATGACGAGGCGAACGGCACGAAGAGCTCACTCGGCCCGAAATGGACGAAGCTGTCCGCCCACAGACCAACCAGGTGGATGGCCACAAACACCACCGAGAGCGTCCCGAGGTAGCGGTGGAGGTCGAGCAGCTGTGCCGGCACGCCGCGGCGGCGCACGAACTTGGTCGACAAGGCAAGGCCCACGACCACGCTCGCCGTCACGACCGCCCACGCCACGAGCCCACTCGACCGGGCCACGTACCAGGAAACCTTCGGATCCAACTGCGCCATCATGGCAACCCACCGATGGAGCCGATGACGCCATCGTCGGTGAACATCCATCCCGTGAGACCTGCGTCGGCGAGCAGTTCGCCGCCTGCCGCAAGACCAGCCACGAGCGCGGCCTTGGCGCACCCCTCAGCCAGCCACGCCTCCGCCGCCGCGACGACGACCGCGGCGACGCCGGTGTCGGCCGACTGCCCGGTCCGCGGATCGATCAGGTGGTGGTGGAAGGTGCCGCCGCGCCGCCACCTGCGGAAGCGGGTGGTCGACGTGACGATGGCGCCGCCCGCCAACGGCCAATGGAACAGGACTCGACCTTCCGCGAACGGGTCCTCGATGGGGATCGACCACCCGGTGGGCAGGGGTGGTTCGCCTCCAACGCGGATGTCACCCCCCATCGAGATGCAGGCGGCGCGTGCGCCGCGGTCGATCAAGCCCTCGATGACGAGATCGGCGGCGAGGCCTTTGCCGATGCCGCCAAGGTCGAGCCGGACGCCCGGGGGCCGCTCAACGGTGGCATGGGTCGCGTCGATGTGAATGGCATCGAACCCGGGCGGCTGGCGGGTGATGAGCGGTCCTGCCCATCGGGCCGCCTGGACCTCGGAGAACGTCCGGTCGTATCCGAGTGCCTCCAGCGCATCGAGCACGGTCGGGTCGAACGCTCCGGCCGTGATGGCGTGCAGTGACCGAGCCCGCACCAATGCGGAGAGCATGGTGGCGCTCACCTCGACTCGGCTCTCCGAGGAGCGGTTCAGCCGGCAGAGCTCACTGTCGGACCGGAAGCGACTCCAGCACTGCTCGAGCCGCTCGAGCTCATCGAGTGCCCAGCGGACGAGCGCCAGGGGCGCATCGCCGACGATGAGGCGGCCAGGGCTCCCCATCGCCCGGATCGCCACGTCGTGCCAGTCCGCCACCTCGGACCCGGGCACCGTCAGCACGTCGACCCCTTGCACGCAGGAGCCGCGGGCGGAGCAGTCGGCGCCGGGCGTGGAGCGGGCGCAGCAGTGGCTGCGGGCGCCGGGGCGGGAGCGGATTGGGCCGATGGCGCGGGGGGTGCCTGGGCCGGCGCGCCAGACGACGCGTTCTTGTGCGACGCCTTGCCCTGTGTGGGGGATCGTCCCGCCACTGGAGCCGGCGTGGTGTCGGCTGAAGCTCCCGGGTCAGCTCCTGGGTCGATCGGGTTGCCGTTCTCGTCCACGTAGACGACGCGGTGAACGGTCTGGACGACGACGATCGTGGAGGGCACCGGTGGTGCCGACGTGACCGGCACCGTCGGGGGTTCCGTGACCGGCAGCGTGACCGCCGCCGTCTCGGGCACCGGCGGCTCGGTCGGGCGGGTCGTGAGCGTCGGCCGAGGGGCGCTCTCGGCGAAGGCGGCCACCCCGCCGAACATCGCCGCCCCGGCGAGCCCGGTCGTGAGGACCCGCGCGATGGCCGCCGGGTGCCGTCTCCGCGTTCGCCCGACCACGCTCAGTCGTCGCATTCGTCGCCGCCCTCGCAGCGGGGGGCCCGGCTCGACGGTGTCGAGCCGGCGGCGGTCGACGGCGTGCTCGTCGTGTGATGCTCGCCCTCGTCGTGGTGATCGTCGCCGTGGTGATCGCCCTCGCCGCTCTCGTCACCATCGTCGTCGCGATCGAGGCGCGCTCGTTGTAGCCGAGGTCGGCGCCGGATCCGATGGTGGCGGGGCGACCGTGACCGGTGCGGGCGCAGGCGCCTGCGTCGTGGCGGTCGTGGCGGGCGCAGCCTCGGTTCCTCCCGATGCGCTGTCGTCGCCGCTCGGCTGGCTCGGCACTACGACGAGATCGTCGATGTACTGGACCTCGGTCACCACGATCGGCGCCAACGTCGTCGTCGGAGCCGACGTCGTCGAGGGCGCAGCGGTGACCGGCACGCTCGTGGTCGAGCTGTCGTTGGTCACGACGTCGGTCGGCCGGGCGGTGCCCGAGCCCAGCCAATCAACGGCGCCGACCGACGACGCTGCGACCAGTGTCGCGGCCGTCAGGATCGAGACGGTCGCAGCGGTCGCGAGAGCAGTACGACGATTCATTGGCTCACCTCGGGCTCAGGCCATTTTTGACGGCTCGTGCAGGTCGACAGGAAGACGGTCGAGCGACGGCAGAGGTTTGGCCCTCAGCTCAATCGTCGTGCGTCTCGTGAAGGTGCCCGTCCTCCAGCTCGACGCGGATCGATGCCTGCTGTGACGGCGAGGCGAAGCGCACATTCACCTGGTCCGGCGCCGCGTCCAGCTCGGCGACCGCCCAACCAGGCGCGGGATCGACCGCCACCACGGTGATCGTGCTGCCGTCGGTCCTGAGGGTGATCGAGCCGCCGGTCGACGAGAACGACTCCGTGGCCGTCACCGTTGGGGGTCGATGCTCGACGCTGTCAGACGTCTCGGATTCCGTTGTCGAGCCTGTGGTCGCCGGCTCCGTCGAGGGCGGCGTCGATGGCGTGGTGGCCGGGGGCGGGCCGGTTACCGGGCTGGTCGAGCGGGCGGTACTGGGCGCTGCATTGCCGGTAGACGGTGCCGGCGTTTCGTTGCTCATCGCGTCGCCACTCGGACCCACCGCCGTGTCATCGGTGATGGCGGGCGGCGTCGCGCTGTCGGGGGGACTAGCGGTCGGCGTGGCCGGGGTCACTGCACCCGTCGGCAGCGGTGTCGTCGTGGTGATGGTGGTGGTGGTGCGCGGCGGTGCCGTCGTGCTCGTGGCATTCGTGGTGGGTGTGTTCACCACGATGACGCGGTCATGACCAGGCTCACGTAGCACCAACGCCGTGGCCGCGGCGAGCAAAACGACGAACGCCGAGCGCGCCGAAACGCTCCATCCGTCGGCGCCGGCGTGCCCTCGCGATGCGAGGGAGCAAGTCCCGGGCCCCATCGTGGCTGTCGGGTGCAGACCCCCCGAGGGAGTCGAACACGTCGCGAAAGCGTTGGTCGTCGAGGTCAACCATCGTGGTCTCCTGCGTCGATGACGGGACGGAGGCGACGTCGGCCCTGATGGAGGTGGAACTTGACCGCGCCCGGGGAAAGACGCATCGCCTCAGCAACCTCGGCCACGGAGAGCTCGGCGACGTAGAACAGCGACATGGCGATCCGCTGCCGCTGCGGCAGTGTCTTCAGTGCCGCGAGGACGTCGAGGGAGGGCTCCGGCCCGGGGTGATGGTGGATCTTGCCGGCGGCCAGCACGCGGCGGATGCGTTCTCCTCGTGCTTCGTGACGGAAGTGGTCATGCATCCGATTGATGGCGACTCTCCGGACCCAGCTCGCCGGCTCGTCGTACGACGACACCTGGCGCCAGCGGAGATGCGCCCGGACGAACGCCTCTTGAACGCAATCGGACGCGACCTCCCGGTCACCGCACGCCGCCGTCAGGGCACGAACGAGCGGCGCGTAGTGTCGCCCGTACACGTCCTCGAAGCTCCCTGGAGGGGCGTCCCTGGCCAGAGAAGTGGCGATCACCACGACCCAACACGTCCGGGCCGTCGCGGAGGTTTGGCCGTCACATCGGAAGTCCTGATCGGGTTCTCGGTCCGAGTGGTGGCGCTGAGCCAAGCGGCGTGCACCGACGACGAGAGCTGGCGACCTCAGCGCCGGGATGACCTCGGCGGCCACGATGTCGGGGGGTCGCTGCGGGCGACGGCGCGGCCCGTGGGCGACATCTTTGAGTCGGCCATGGCCCGTCATGGGGTGCCCGAGGCGCTCCTGACTGACAACGGCAAGGTGTTCACCGCCCGCTTCGGGCACCCCATGACCGGGACCGGTGCGCTTCGACCGGATCTGCAACGACAACTGGACCACGCACATCCTCACGGCGCCGCCGTGCCATAAGCAGCCGAAAACAGGTGGCACGAGCTGACACTGAGCGTCACGAGCCGACTCGGATTTCTCGTCATCTACCAGGCGGTTCGCAGATTCACCGAGGTAGACGCTCTCGTCCTGATGCGTCCTCATTGCGCCTGAAAAGTGCGAGGTCACCGGATCGACGCCGGTCCCGACCACCGGAGTGCCTGCTCACCCGCCGGCGACCGCAGACGTCTACTGGCTGCTGAACCAGCCGGACACGTCGGCGATCAGGTCGGTGGCGGCCTGCGTGAACAGACACACCGTGCCCGCCGGCGACACCGGCGCGATGACCGCGTTGGGCACTGTCTGACCGGCGACGTAGTTCACGTTGGACGCCAGCGGCCGCTCACCACACGGGTACACCGTCACGAAGCCCGCCGCCGCCGGATCGGTCACCGTCACGTTCAACGCCACCGCGCCGGCCCCCGAGGCCGGCACACCGAACCGGCCCGCCACCGGCACCTCGAGCACCTGCCCGTCGCCCAACCGGGCCGCCGGCACCCCACCGGTGCCGTCGCGGGTATCGAACAACCGCGCCGGCGTCACCCCGGTGAACCCCTGCCCCGCGGCGAACCAGCCGGACACGTCGGCGATCAGATCGGTGGCGGCCTGCGTGAACAGACACACCGTGCCCGCCGGCGACACCGGCGCGATGACCGCGTTGGGCACCGTCTGACCGGCGACGTAGTTCACGTTCGACGCCAGCGGCCGCTCACCACACGGGTACACCGTCACGAAGCCCGCCGCCGCCGGATCGGTCACCGTCACGTTCAACGCCACCGCGCCGGCCCCCGAGGCCGGCACACCGAACCGGCCCGCCACCGGCACCTCGAGCACCTGCCCGTCGCCCAACCGGGCCGCCGGCACCCCACCGGTGCCGTCGCGGGTATCGAACAACCGCGCCGGCGTCACCCCGGTGAACCCCTGCCCCGCGGCGAACCAGCCGGACACGTCGGCGATCAGGTCGGTGGCGGCCTGCGTGAACAGACACACCGTGCCCGCCGGCGACACCGGCGCGATGACCG
This sequence comes from uncultured Acidimicrobiales bacterium, assembly GCA_963728985.1. Taxonomy (GTDB): domain Bacteria; phylum Actinomycetota; class Acidimicrobiia; order Acidimicrobiales; family Ilumatobacteraceae; genus DASXAI01. The sequence continues at coordinate 60,958 of CAVSME010000002.1, forward strand.
CGTTGGGCACCGTTTGACCGGCGACGTAGTTCACGTTCGACGCCAGCGGCCGCTCACCACACGGGTACACCGTCACGAAGCCCGCCGCCGCCGGATCGGTCACCGTCACGTTCAACGCCACCGCGGCGGCGTCGGGCGCGACGCCGGCCCGGCCCGTCACCGGCACCTCGAGCACCGTGCCCGCCGCCAGGCGTCCGACTCCGGCCGACTGGCCGTCGACGGTGTCCGAACCCGGCCTCGTGTCGAGCAGGCGCGCCGGAACCACCGAGGTGAACGCCGGCGTTGGGCGCTGGGGATCGGCGTCATAGGACGCCGATCCCCAGAACGGCATGGATCCACCGGCGATGAGCAACGAGTCGCTCCCCGAGCAGTCGTCCGCGGCGATGTCCGCGACGCTCGCGACCCAGACGCCGGCCGGCGCCGCTCCCGTTCGCTCGTACACCACCGCGCTGGCGTCGGGGGCGAAGCTGGGACTGTTGAAGTCGTCCATGCCGGTGAGCTGGCAACGGGCGGTGGCATCGCCGAGCGGCCCGTCGGTGCTCCACAGCACCATGCCAGGGGTAGGTGACCCCGCGTCCAGGACCTGTCCGAGGGTGGCGACCTTGCTGTCCTTGACCGCCGGCTGCTGGTACGCGTTGTCGTTGACGTCATAAGGGGTCTGGCCGAACCATGGCGCCGCCCCCGGGCCGCCCACGTCGTAGAGAAACTCGCCCTGCTCCAGGAACGCGTCGTTGTAGACGGCGACACGGCTTGCGCTCACCCACGTCGGGCTGCGGAAGCCGGTCGTGGTCCCGTCGGATGCCTTCGCGATGACGACCGCGCCACCCCCATCGGCGTTGGCCACCCGGCTCTCGTAGGCGGTGAACACCCCGCTGCAGCTCAGCTGCTCGATCACCGCCACCGGTGTGTAGGCGATGTGGGCCCCGTCGGGGGACACCTCCAGGTCGTAGAGACCCTGCGGCTCCTGTTCCACGGGGATCGGGCACCGGTACGTCACCAGCAGGGCGTACTGCGGTGGGGCGAACGGCGGGCGCAGCAACTGGCCGTGGCGGTCCATCTCGTAGACGAAACCCTGCTTGTAGCCGTGGCCCTGCCCGTCGTCGAGCTGGCGGTTCCGGAACGCGAAGATGAAGCCGGCCTCGGTCTCGGACGGCACGAGGTAGGGATCGTCGGGAGTGCCGTCCGCCGTGATCTGGCGCTGGCCCGACCCGTCAGGCCGCGAGATCCAGATGTTGTCGGCCTTGACGAACACGATGCTGCCCGCCGCCGTCACCGCCCCGGCCGGCGCCGCGCTCGTCGCGAGTACCAGGCCGACGACGAGCATCGCCGATGCGCTCAGTACCGATCCGCACCTCCGCGCCCGCGTCCAGTTCCGCTCCATGAGCCGTGTCATCCCCGCTCCCCCTCAGGCCGTCGCATCAGCGCGCTACCCGCGAAAGCGTGTACCCATACACCTATCTCGAGGCGGCCGATGGATCTCACGCATCGGGTTCGTGACAGCACCGGTGATCACCCGATGCCCCAGTGACCCGCCGGCCGTGCACCGCCGGCGGCGATCGATCGGCAAGACTCTCCGCCGATCGCACAAGGAGGTCACGTGGGGGCGCTGGACGGGATCCGGGTGGTCGAGGCGGGGCTGCTCGTGCAGGGGCCCCAGGCGGCGGCCACCCTCGGTGAGTGGGGGGCCGACGTCATCAAGGTCGAGCTGCCCTTCTTCGGCGACCAGTCGCGCTGGATCCCGGTCGCCCACGGCGACGGGCGGGCGCCCTACTTCATGGGCTGCAACCGCGGGAAGCGCAGCATCACGATCGACCTGCGGGTCCCCGACGGCCGGGAGCTCTTCTTGCAGCTGGCCGAGGGCGCCGACGTCGTGATCACCAACTTCAAGCCGGGGACGATGGAGGCGTGGGGCCTCGGCTACGAGGACGTGGCCGCTCGCAACCCGGCCATCGTCTACGCCGCCGGATCCACGTTCGGCACCATCGGGCCCGATGCCCAGCGGGAGGGCGCCGACCTGGCCGCCCAGGCCGCTGGCGGGCTCATCAGCACCACCGGCCGGCCGGGCGGCGATCCCACACCCGTGGGCGCCACCGTGGCCGACCACACCGCTTGCCAGAACATCGTGAGCGGGGTCCTGGCCGCCCTCGTGGCCCGCCAGCGCACCGGCCGGGGCCAGCGCGTCGACACGTCACTCGTGGGCGGTCAGATCTGGGCCCAGGCCAGCGAGTACACCCGTTGCCTCCTGGCCGGCGCACCGGCCGGGCCCGCCAACCAGGGCAGCGCCCTCATCCCGGGCATCTACGCCATCTTCCCCACCGCCGACGGCTGGATCGCCATCGTCGGGGTGGCCGGTCCCGCCCGCGACCTGTTCTTCGACGTCATCGGGCGGCCCGAGCTGAAGGCGCGCTTCCCCCAGCTCCTCTACTGGAACGACGAGAAGTCCGAGCTGTGGCCCCTCCTCAACGAGGCGTTCTCCGCCCGCACGACGGCCGAGTGGTGCGACCTGCTGCGCGAGGCCGGACTGCGCTACGCGCCGGTGCGCGACCACAGCCAGGTCATCGCCGACCGGGCCATGTGGGACAACGGCTACTTCGCCACCCTCGACGGTCCGAACGGTCCGGTGGACGCCGTCCTCGCTCCCGTGCGCTTCAGCGACACGCCCGCCGAACCCCGTGCCGCCGCCCCCGAGCTCGGCCAGCACACCGAGGAGATCCTCCTCGAGCTCGGCCGCGACTGGGACGACATCACCCGCCTCCGCGACGCCGGCGTGGTGTAGCCGACCGGCTACTTGCCGGTGTAGCTGAAGTGCCCGCCGAGGAGGAGCTGCTCCACCTCGGGCGAACTGGTCGGGCGGGCGAAGTAGTAGCCCTGCACGACATCGCAACCGAGGTCGCCCAGCATCTCGATCGTCACCTCGTCCTCGACACCCTCGGCGATGACCATCAGGTCGAGGTTGCGGGCGAGGTCGATGGTCGATCGGACGATGGAGGCGAGGTCGCCGTCGATGGCCATGTCCCGCACGAACGACTTGTCGATCTTCACCTCGTCGACCGGGAGGCGCTTGAGGTAGGAGAGCGACGAGTAGCCAGTGCCGAAGTCGTCGATGGCGAAGCGCACGCCGAGCTCGCGCAGCCGGTCGAGCACGGCGATGCTGCGCTGCGGCTCGGCCATCACGGTCGACTCGGTGATCTCGAGGGTGAGCGCCTCGCCGGGCAGGCCGACCTCGCGCAGGATGTTGCGCACGTCGGTCACCAGCGAGACGTCGATCAGGTTGCGGGCCGACACGTTCACCGACACCCGGAGATCGGGATCGCAGCGCCGCCACCGCACCAGCTCTTCCAGCGAGCTCTTGATGGCCCAGCGGGTGAGCGTGTGCACCATGCCCGACTGCTCGGCCAGTGAGATGAACTCGTCCGGCGACACCGGGCCGAAGACGGGGTGGGTCCAGCGGGCCAGCGCCTCCAGCGACACGATGCGGCGGGTGGCCAGGCTCACCTGGGGCTGGAAGGCGAGGTAGAGCCCATGGCTGTCGATGGCCTGGCGGAGATCGCCGGCCAGGCACAGGCGCCGGGTGCTCGAATGGTCGATCGAGCGGTCGTAGAGCTCGACGCCGCTGTGGCGATCCTTGGCCGCGTACATGGCGATGTCGGCGTGCTGGAACAGGATCTTCGGGATCGCGGGAACTGAGCGGGGCCAGGGCCACACCGATGCTGACCTGCACTTCGAGCGAGAGCTGATCGATCACGAAGGGCGTGTCGATCTCCTTCTCGATGGTGCGGGCCAGGGCCATGGCTTCGTCCACCGACGCCAGGCCGGCCACGACGAGACCGAACTCGTCGCCACCGAGCCGGGCGATGAGGCCGCGCCGGCCGATCACCCGGGACAGCCGCCGCGCCACCTCGACGAGCAGGCTGTCACCGGTCTGGTGACCGAGCGTGTCGTTGACCTCCTTGAACCGGTCGAGGTCCATGAAGAACACGCCGAGCAGCGTCTCGTCGGTGTCGGCGATCAACAGCTCCTCCAGCCGGGCCACGAGCAGCTTGCGGTTGGCCAGCCCGGTGAGCGAATCGTGCAGGGCCGAGAACTCCTTCTCGGCCGCTTCGGCCCGCAACCGGTCAACCAGGTCGCCGACGCGCAGGGCGATGGCGGTGTGGCGAGCGAACGTCTCCAGCACCTTCATGTCCTCGGTGTCGAAGGTGCTCACCTCACCGAGGCGGTTGGCCACGAGCAGCGCACCGGACGAGCCGTCGTCACGGGCGAAGGGCGAGGCGACGATGTCGCTCCAGCCACGATCGGCAAGGGCGCTGCGCAGCGGCGCGTCGCGCTGGTTGCGCCGCGACAGCACGGGCGAGGCGGCGTGGAGCACCAGCGACTCGAGCCGCTTGGGGTCGGCGGTGCGGTCCACCTCGGTGACGATCTGGTCGCCGTCGAGGCGCTTGGTCATCCAGCCGCCCTCGGGCAACGACACCACGAGCTCGGCGATCTCGGCGCTCATCAGCTCCCGGGACCGCTCCAGCGTGCGGCGCAGGACGTCGTCGGTGTCCGTCGCGCCGGACACCGAGGCGGTGAAGCGGTAGAGCAGCTCGAGGCTGGCGTAGCGGTTGCGCAGGCGGGTGAAGGCCCGCAGGCCGGTGTAGGCGACGCCGATGGCGACGACGACGAGCCACAGCCCCCGCCAGTCGTCCCACATGATCGTCACCGTTAGCACACCCAGCGCAGTCGTGACGAGGACGACGGCCCCGCCGAAGAGGAGGAGCGAGGCCGAGCGCTCGAGGCGGCGCAGGGACAGGGAGATCACCATGGTGATGGCGAGCGCCGAGATCACGAACGAGGCGAGGACGGCGGCGTAGCACGCCAGCCAGCCCTGCACGCTGACCACCGACGCCGAGCCGAGCACGGCCCGGAAGATCAGCGCCGCCACCGCCAGCTCCACCATGTTGTTGGCGAGGTTGAAGGCGAACTTGACCGGGCGCTGGCGCCGGCCGATGCCGAGCACGATGACGAGGCCCACCAGCTTGGCCACGAACAGGCCGCCCGGTGAGCAGAAGATGAGGCCGACCAGGGTGGGCACCGCCACCAGGTCGATGGAGTGGGCTTCGCCCTGGAAGGTGACGTTGGCGGCCAGCACGGTGGTGGCCACGAACCCGGCGGCCAGGAGCCACCAGGGCAGGGAGAAGGGGGCGGCGACGCTGTCGACGTCGAGGATGCGCCACCACAGGACGCCGGCGACGGCCCCGAGGGCAGCGATGAAGCCCCACAGGGCCAGCATCGGGGGCCGCTTGCTCATGGCTTTAACCCGCGTTGCGTGGGCATTTGCCTTCCTGGAGTGATCGAGGCCCCCAGGGGCTCTACGATCAACCACACCACGCGGCGGAAGGAGCGCGGATGGTGACAGGACGACACACCGCGGGCAAGGCGGTGCGGATCGAACCGAGTGGTTCGCGCCCTGGCATCCCTCACTCCCCCCGCCAAGCGTGGGTCTCGAGCCGGGCACGACCCGAGAGGAGGTTTCGGCATGAGCCGTCGCAACAACTGGCTGTGAGGCTCACCAGGTTCTGGTGAACCCCACAGCCGATAGGCACGGTCGGCCGTCGCACACCCCTTCCACGAGGAACGACGGTTGACCAGCACCACCGGGCGGTCCGGGGTCGCAGGCGAAGCGCCTGCCTCCGGGCCGCTCGGCATCTTGAAATGCCTGCTGAACTTGGCTGCATGGACCGGGAGGGACCATCCATGGAAGCACCGCCCGCGGAGCGCCGCGCCGTTCTCGGCCGCGCCTTCCGGCTGGTGCAACTGGCGACCGGCATCTCCGGTCTCGGCGACGGGCTCGTCCTGGCGGCCTTTCCCCTCCTGGCTGCACGACTGACCGACGACCCCCAGCTGGTGGTGGCCGTGACCGTAGCGTCGCGGCTGCCGTGGCTGCTCGTGGCCCTGCCCGCCGGCGCCCTGGTGGATCGCCGCGACCGGCGCCGCCTCGTGGTGACCGTGGAGGCGGCCCGAGCCGTCGTGCTGGCGATCTTCGCTGTGGCCGTCTTCACGGGCCACGCCTCGCTCGCCCTGCTGCTCGTCACCGTGTTCCTCGTCGGCACCGGCGAGACGCTCGTCACGAGCGCCAACCACGCCGTGCTGCCCGAGCTCGTGCCGCCGCAGCGCCTGGCCAACGCCAACGGCACCCTCTTCTCCACCGAGACCGCCACCGAGAACCTGGCCGGTCCGGCCATCGGCGGTGTGCTCTTCGCCGCCGCCATGGTGCTGCCGTTCGCCGTCGACGCCGTGAGCTTCGGCCTCGCCGCCCTCCTGCTGGCCGTGGCGCTGCCCCGCAACCTGCACCGTCCGACGACGCCGCCCGTGACCCGGCTGCGGGCGGACGTGGCCGAAGGCTTCTCGTACTTCGTGCACCACCCGACGCTGCGGCTGATCGGTCTGCTCACCGCGTCGCTGGCCTTCTGCCAAGCGATCGTGTTCGGCCCGCTCGTGCTGTTCGCCCTGGACGGTCTCGGCCTGTCCGACGCCGGCTACGGCTTGCTGCTCGGCGTGGCCGCCATCGGCAACGTGCTCGGCGGCGCCGTGGCCGGCCGGCTCGACCAGCAGTTCGGCGCCCGCGTGCTGCTGCCCTTCGGCGGCGTGCTGGCGGCGGCCGCCTACGTGGTGTGCGGCCTGTCGACCGGACTGGCGCTGGCCGCCATCGCGCTCGGCATCGAGGCGGTGGCCGTGGCGCTCGGCAACGTGGCCAACCTGACCCTGCGCCAGCGCCTCATCCCGAGTGAGCTCCTCGGCCGGGTGGGCAACGTGTTGCGCTTCTTCATCTTCGGCGCGATACCGCTCGGCGGACTGCTCGGCGGCTCCCTGGTGGAGTGGTTCGGCGTGCGCGCCCCGTTCGCCGGCGCCGCCCTGCTGCAGTTCATCGCGGTGGCCGCGCTCGCACCGCCGCTGGTGCGACGACTCGGCACCGTGCCCGCCGGCTCGACGTGATAGCGGCGTCGCCGGCGAGATCACCGACTGCTTGCCTCGCTTGTCCTCGATTCGCTCGTCCGCCATGTCTCACCCCCGCCGTTGCTCGTGCCGTCGTGTCATCCCTATGGACGGCGCGTGGTCACGACTATTACGTCGCCGAGCAACTTCTCGATCACCTTCCGCGTCTTTTCCACACTCCGTAATCCGCCGACCACACTCGGTCCCATTGCGGAACTTCGGAGCGGGGATCGAGCGCCGTGCCGGCACCGTATCGCCTGCGCCGAGGGTGCCGTGACCGAGATGGGTGCCGCGCCGCGCCGGGCCCGGGTGGTGCCGAAGAGCCTTGTCCGTATGGGTCATTGGCACCATCAGGGGTCAATGCCACCGAGCGCGAGCGGTGCTCGAGCGCGGCAGCGCCAGCGCGTGTGCCTCCTAGACGGCGGCGACGATCAATCGTCACGCGGCCACGCATAGGCCGTATTTCCTACCTATCGCCGCGCCGGCGAACCCGACCGGTGCAGTTGCAACGATCGCACCGACCCGGAACGACCGATGGCGTCCCCCGGTTGGGGGACGCCATCATCACCACTACATGTCCCGGCGTGATCGCCGAGAGCGAAGGCGGTGCGGAGGCAGGGGGGCGAGCCTCCGCACCGCCTCCGACCTAGGCCACCTTGGTGGCGTTGTAGGCGACCGCCGATGACTGGACGTCGCCGGTCGCCAGCGTCGACGCAGCGGCGCTGCACATCAGATCGGCCGACTGGCCGGCCGTCAGCGTCGCCTGACCGAGGGCGTTGACCTCCGTCGAGGAGCCGAGGTCCACCGCACCGGCGAGCAACGAAGCCACCAGCGTCTGGCGGAACGTCGGACCGGCCGCATCGGGCCCCACCCGCCACGTGCACGCCAGCTCGGGGTTCACGCCCAGGCCGAGTGTCGCCGTCTTGGTGATCGAGGTGGAGCCGTCCAGCACGTAGGTGCCGTCCTCGGTCGCTGTGAAGGTGGCGACGGGCTGCTCGGTGGCGCCGAGCGGGACCGGCGTATCCACTTGACCGAAGCTCTGCCCCGACGAGCGGTTGATGCCGGTGGCGTCGGCCGCGCTGGCCAGCGGGACGGTGTAGCCGACCAGGTCGACGGCCAGGTTGGTGGCGCCGGCGAAGTTGTAGAACGACACCTGCCCATCCGTGCCCAGCCGGGCGAAGGTCAGGTTGGGGGTCACCAGGCCGGGTTCGGCGTTGTTGGCCGACGCCAGCGGCCGGGGCTCGCCCGTCGGCCACACGGTGATGAACGACTTGGCGTCGGCGTCTTCGTCGACGGTGATGTTCAACACGGCCGAGACCGCGTCGCTCGGCACGGGGGCCGACGCCCGGTTCGGCGCCGGCGTGGTGAGCGGCAGGTCGACCTGCTGGCCGGCGCCGAGCTTGCCCGCCGCCGGCACGCCGATCGGACCGTTGGTCGGCCCCCGGGTGTCGAGCACCCGGGTGGGGGTGACGGCCACGAACACCTCGCCGTCGGCCGGTACGGCCGCCGGCGCCGCCGCCGCGGTCGAACGGGTGCTCGGCCGGTCGGCCGCCCCCGCCAGCTGGGTGCCGGCCAGCACGAGAGCGCCGATGGCGACCACGATGCCGAACTTCGTACCCGGCTCGGCCAGGATCTGGCGCACCCCTGATTTCCGCCGTGGGGTTTCCATGGGAACTGCCTCCTCTCGACCACAGGAACCACGGTTGGTGGTCGCCTGACTGCGTCGTGTGCGAATGGGGACCCCGCCGGCCCCCGGTGATCACGCTTCGTCTGATGTGACTTCCGTCACTGCCAGATCCTGTCTCTGCCCTTCGGGTGAGATCACACCAACCCGTGGCTGACGGCGACGCGAGCGGCGTGCTGGCGCCGGCGCACGTCGAGCTTGGCGTAGATGTTGGCCAGGTGGGACTTCACCGTCTCGGCCCCGATGTGCAGCTCGGCGGCTATTTCGCGGTTCGACTGCCCCTCGACGACGTGGCGCAGCACCGCCTGCTCGCGCGCCGTCAGCCCATAGGGCAACCGCTCGTCCGATCCGGGCCGTCCGATCGACATGGCCCCCACGAGGGACGGCGCCAGGTACCGGGCGCCCCGCCAGGCATGGTCGAGGGCCTGGTCCAGCTCGTCGTCGGGGGCGTCCCGGCGGGCCACCACCGTGGCCCCGGCGTCGAAGAGCTGCAACAGGACCCGCCGATCGGCGGCGCCCGGCAGGGCCACCACCACCGCCCCGGCGCGCGCCCCGCGCGCCACGACATCGACCGGCGTGAGATCCGTGCACGCCCCCACCACCAGCACCGTCGCCCGCCGTCCCACCGTCTCGGCCGCCAGCGCGTCCAGACCGGCCATCCCCGTCCGGCACGCCAGCACCGGATGGGCGCCTCGCCGGGCCAGGGCCGCGGTCAGGCCGGTTCTCACGACCGCCCACTCGTCGATCACTACGCCGTACATCTGTACCTCCGCCGTTCACCACTAGATGTAGTCATTACACCACTACTTGCAGGAAAATGCCTGACGCGTTCGACTCAATTCCGCTGGGGCGGGGCGACCAGGCCCCGGCGCAGCCCGATGGCCACCGCTTGGAGCTTCGAATGGGCCCCCAGCCGGGCGAAGATGTGCTGGACGTGGTTGCGCACCGTGTGGTGGCTCAGGTGCAGCCGCTCGGCGATCTCGTGGTTGGACGCCCCGTCGGCCATCAGCTGTAGGACGTCGGCTTCCCTGCGGCTCAGCAGGCGCGCCGAGGAATCCTCGCCCGCTTGGAGCAGCACCGGCAGGAGCGCCGGGGCCACCACCACGCGCCCAGCGACGACCTGGTGGATGGCGTCGACCAGCTCGTCGAGGCGCTGGTCCTTGCTGAGGAAGCCTGACGCACCAGCGTCCAGGGCGCGGGTGAGCGACCGGTGGTCGGGCGACGTGGTCAGCACCACCACCCGGGCGGCGGACGGACGGCGGGTCAAGGCGGGGATGGCGGCGGGCGCCTCACCGTCGCGCAGGCGGAAGGCCACCAGGATGACGTCGGGCCGCAGGGCGCGGGCGGCGTCGATCCCGGCCGCCAGGGTGTCCTCGACGGCGACGACCTCCAGGTCGTCGATGCGATCGAGGCCGGCGTGGAGGGCGTCGGCCACCATGCCGAGGCGCTCGATGATCAAGACCCGCACCGGGGCGCGCGCCATCGCGGCGCGTGTCGTCGTCCCATCCGACAGGTCCGCCATGTCACCTGCTCCCGCCGAACCCGTGCCGTCGGCGCCGCCCGCCGGCGCCTCCAGATGACACGGAGTGTGGTGGTATGACCGCGCACAATACACAGCCCCGCACCTGCTGGCAACTGCCACCCGGCCAGGGGAGGCGCGGCGCCACAATCCCCCGCGGAGAGGGAGGGCCGCGCTGCTCAGCGTGCCGATGACTCCGGTCATGGCTCCCCCGCCGTCTCCCTGCCGCGCCGCCGACGACCTGGTCTGCCGCCACCTCAGCCTGGTCCGGGCGGCGGTGGCCCGCCTCAGCAGCCGGGTGCCCCCGCATGTCGACCGCGACGAGCTGCTGGCCGCCGGCCACCTCGGGCTGGTCCAGGCGGCGCTGGCCTACGAACCGAGTCGCGGGGTGCCCTTCGACCGCTATGCCCAGCGCCGCGTCACCGGCGCCATCCAGGACCAGTTGCGGACCCTCGACACCTCCACCCGCCGGGGCCGGTCGGCGATGCGGCGCCTCGACCACGCCACCGACGTCCTGTCGATGCAGCTCGGACGGCTCCCCTCCACCAGCGAGGTGGCCCGGTGGCTGGGCCAGGACAACGGCGGCGTGTGCCGTACCCGGGCCGAGAGCGCGCAGATCACGGCGCTGCGGCGACCACGCTCGCTCGACGAGAGCGAGGCATCCGTCCCGGCCGCCACCGAGCCGGAGCCGGAGACGGCGCTGCTGGCCGTCGAACTGCGCCAGGACCTGGCCGACGCCGTGGCCGCGCTGCCGCCGCGCCTCGCGCTGGTCGTGGTGGCCCACATCCTCGACGGCCGCGAGGTCAAGAGCATCGCCGCCGACTTCGGCGTCACGCCGTCACGGGTGTCGCAGCTGTGCGGCGAGGCGTTGGCCCTGCTGCGCACCGCCCTCGACGACACCGGCGACGCCCCCGCCGGGGCGGCACCGGCGCGCGCGACCTCACATCTGCGCCGTACCACCTACCTCGACGCGGTGCGCGCCTCGCGCCGGCAGCGCCACCTCCAGCGCCCGCCCCGCCCGCTCGTGCGGGCCTCCTGACCCACCCTTCAGCACGCTCCCCGCCGGATCCGGCCTTCCCACGTGAGGACCACCTCGGTCCAGCGCCGCCCGTTGTGGAACCGGAACGGGTAGGTGCCCGAGGGATCGACCCGCCACCCGGCGATGCGGTCCGGATCCTTGGGCATCGGTCGGCATCGCCGCTCGTCGGGCGGCTCGACAGTCTGACGTGGCGTCCCTGCAGGCATGACCGGACTTCTCCCCGGGCGGACCGGACCCCTGATCCGCCGACCCCGTATTGATCGGTCCGCCGCGGCCGAGCGTGAGGCGCCTTCAGCTGCCGTACTCGTAGCCCAGGTCGGGCGCGGTGAGCAGGGCGTGGAACGGGATGCCCGCCGCCGCCGCCATCGCCGCGCACGTACCGCCCCGGTCCACGATGACCACGATGGCGATCGGCCGGGCCCCGAAGGCCTGCACGACCTCGACCGCCTCCATGATGGACGTCCCCCGCGTCACGGCGTCCTCGGTGATCACCACCCGGTCATCGGGCTGCAGCGCCCCGGCCACCCGCCCCACGATGCCGTGGTCCTTGGCCTCCTTGCGGATGCTGAAGCTGCGCAGCGGCCGCCCCCGGGTGGCAGCGACGGCGGCGATGCCGTAGGCCACGGGATCGGCGCCCATCGTGAGCCCGCCGATGGCGTCGGCATCGGGCGGGATCACCTCGAGCGCGGCGTCGGCGACGAGCAGGATGCCGTCGGGCCGGCACGCCGTCTGCTTGGCGTCCAGGAACCACGAACTGGTGCGCCCGGACTTCAGGGTGAACGTGCCGGTGCGCAGCGCGTGCTCGAGGACGTGGCGGCGGAGGGCGTCGTGGACCACCCGCCGAACGTAGTGTCACCGCCCATGGACCTGCGGATCTTCACCGAGCCCCAGCAGGGCGCTTCGTACGACGACCTCCTGGCCGTGGCTCTGGCCACCGAGACCCTCGGCTTCGACGCCTTCTTCCGCTCCGACCACTTCCTGAAGATGGGCGGCGTGTCCGGTCTCCCGGGCCCGACCGACGCGTGGATCACGCTGGCCGGCCTGGCCCGTGACACCAGCACGATCCGCCTCGGCACCCTGGTCACGTCGGCCACGTTCCGGCTGCCCGGGCCGCTGGCCATCTCGGTGGCCGAGGTCGACCAGATGAGCGGGGGCCGGGTGGAGCTGGGCCTCGGCGCCGGGTGGTACGAGGCAGAGCACCAGGCCTACGCCATCCCGTTCCCGTCCCTCGGCGAGCGCTTCGAGCGGCTGGAGGAGCAGCTGGCCATCATCACCGGCCTCTGGGCCACCCCCGTCGGCGAGGAGTACGAGTTCTCGGGCAAGCACTACACGCTCACGGCGTCGCCGGCGCTGCCCAAGCCGGCCCAGGCCCGGCCGCCCATCGTCATCGGCGGTGGCGGCCCGAAGCGCACCCCTCGCCTCGCCGCCATGTACGCGGACGAGTTCAACCTCCCCTTCGCGCCGATCGAGCGGTTCACCACGCAGACCGACCGCGTGCGCCAGGCGTGCGCCGCCGTGGGGCGTGACCCGGCCACCATGATCTTCTCGGCCGCCCTCGTGGTGTGCTGCGGCGCCAACGAGGCGGACGTGCGGCGGCGGGCCGAGGCGATCGGCCGCCAGCCCGACGAGCTGCGCACCAACGGCGCCGCCGGCACGCCCGAGGAGGTCGTGGCCACGCTGCAGCGCTGGGCCGAGGCCGGCGCCACCCGGATGTACCTCCAGGTCCTCGACCTGGCCGACCTCGACCACCTCGACCTGCTGGCCGCCGCCGTCAAGCCGCATCTCTGACGGGCGGTGGGCACCGCTGCAACGGCCAGCCGTTTCTGGGAGTGCTGCGTCTCACCGGTGAGACGGACCACGCCGAGAACGACCGCCGGGCGCGCGGCGCTACGGCCGGGGCTTCATCGTCTTGTACGAGCGCATGCGGGCGCGGAGCTTCTTGTTGGCCTCGGCCCGCTCCCAGCCGGCGCGATCGCCGGCCGTGCGCTCGAGCTCGCGGCGCAGGCGCTGCCAGCTGGCCAGCCGGGCGTCGTCCACGCCGTCGCGCACGGCGCACCCGGGCTCGCGATCGTGGGCGCAATCGGGGAAGCGGCACGCCGCCGCCAGCTCCTCGACATCGGCGAACGTGCTGGCCAACCCCTCGTCCTCCCCGTCGGACCACAGGCCGACGGAGCGGATGCCCGGCGTGTCGATGAGGATGGCCCCGCCGGCCAGCACGACGAGCTCGCCGGCGGTGGTGGTGTGGCGGCCGCGGCGGTCGCCGGCGCGGACATCGCCGGTGGCCTGACGATCGTCGCCGGCGAGGGCGTTGACCAGCGTGGACTTGCCGGTGCCGGACGCCCCGATGAGCACGAACGTGCGCCCCGGGCCGACGACGGCGTGGAGCCGGTCGAGGCCGCGGCCGTCGGTGGCGCTCACCGCCAGCACCTCGACACCGAGAGCGACGGCCTCGGCGTCGGCCACGGCGGCATCGACGTCGGCGGCCAGGTCGGCCTTGGTCAGGACCACGACGGGCACGGCCCCGCTGTCCCAGGCGAGGACCAGCTCGCGCTCGAGCCGGCGGCGGTTCACCCGCCGGTCGAGCCCGTGCACGAGCAGGACGTGATCGACGTTGGCGGCCAGGGTCTGGGCGCCCGTCGACGCGCCGGCGGCGCGCCGGGTCAGGGAAGAGCGGCGAGGGAGGGCACCGGTGACGCGCTCGCCATCGGGCGTGAGCACCACCCAGTCACCGACGGCGACCGGGTCGTGGACGTGCGGGCGGTACGTGCCGCCGGCGGTGACGACGCGGCAACGCCCGCGATCGACACGGGTGACGCGGCCGGCGACGTGATCAAGCGGCAGCTCGGCGGCGAACGCCGACAGGCGCTCGTCCCAGCCGAGGGCAACCAGTGACAGAGATGACAACGCAGGGCTCCTTCGTGAACGAGGTGGACACATGACGGCGGGCGCGAACCCGCACCACTTCGGCGACGGTCGTCATGGACGTACACCTCCCTCGGAGCCAAACGGACGCCGGCACCATACGACGACGGGCGGCGAGGGTCGAGTGGATTACCGTCGGCCGGCGATGAGGCGGCCCCTGCTGGTCCTGATCGTGGCGACGCTGGGCGCGGTGCCCCTGCTGGTTGGCACCAGCGCGCACGCGGCGGCACCCGCTCCTGCGCTGTTCGTGGTGGCCGACTCCGTGGGGCTCTCCGCCAAGGACGCCATCCCGCGCGCCTTCCCCGGCTGGAACGTCACCGTGACCGGCCGGCCGGCGGTGTTCACCGACGTCGCCGTGGGCGACTACGTGGCACCAGCGGGCCCCTTGCCCGCCGTCGCCGTGGTGGCCACCGGTTACAACTACCCGTACTGGGATCCCGCCCGCTTCGACCGCTCCGTCGACGCCATGGTCGGCGCGCTCGTCGCCAAGGGCGTGCGCCACGTCATCTGGGTGACCCTGCGGGAGGTGAAGCCGCAGTACATCAGCGCCGGCGCGTGGGCCGACGTGCAGCCCTACTACTGGTACTTCCCCGAGGTGAACCAGCACCTGCGGGCCGCCCTCGGCCGCCATCCCGAGCTGGCGCTGGCCGATTGGGCGGCCCTGGCCGACCAGCCCGGCCTCAGCTACGACGCCATCCACCTCAACACCACCGGCGCTGCGCTGTACGCCCGCCTGCTGCGCACCGAGGTCGACGGCATCGGCCGCCTGCCCGCTGGCCAGACCCTCGAGGTGGCCGCCGCCGGCACTCACGGCGTGCCCGCCGATGCCGCTGCCGTCGTGGTCAACGTGACCGTCGACGATCCGAAGTACGCCGGCTACGTCACGGTGCAGCCGTGCGGCGCGCCACCGCCGTCGGCGTCGACCCTCAATTACGAGTGGGCCGCTACGGTGGCCAACCACGTCCTGGTGAAGCCCGGCACCGACGGCAAGGTGTGCGTCTTCACCTACGCCGCCACCCACGTGATCGTGGACCTCCTCGGCTGGATCACGGCGGCTGGTGGCTACACGGGCGTGGCGCCCGTCCGGGTCCTCGATACCCGCGCCACGAGCCGCCTTGGCGCCGGGGCCACCGTGGTGGTCCGACTCGACGCCGCCGGTGTGCCCGCTGGCGCCGACGCCGTCGTGGTGAACGTGACCGCCGTCGATCCCGCGGGCCCTGGGTACCTGAGCGTGTCACCGTGCCCCGGCGCGGCGGGGCCGGTGTCGAGCGTGAACTACGGCACCGGCCAGACCGTCGCCGACCTGGCCGTGACACCGATGGCCGCCGACGGCACCATCTGCGTCCAGAGCTACGCCCCGACCCACGTGCTGGTCGATGTGATGGGGTGGTTCGCCGCCGGCTCCCCGTTCACACCGGTCACGCCCCGCCGGCTGGTCGACACCCGCAGCGGTACCGGACCGGTGGCGGGCGGCAGCGCCCTGACGGTCGACCTCCCGGCGGTGGGCGGCGTGCCCGCCGGCGCCGCCGGCGCCGCCCTCACGGTCACGCTCACGGGCACCAAGGCCGACGGCTACGCCACCGTGTACCCGTGCGGCCAGCCGGCGCCGCTGGCGTCGGATCTCAACTACCGCGCCGGCGCCTCGGTGCCCGCCCTCACGGTGGCGGCGCTCCCGGCCGACGGCAAGGTGTGCGTCACCACCTCGGCCACCGCCGACATCCTGGTCGACCTGTCCGGCTGGGTGGAGGCCGGACCGGGCTACGTGGGCATCACCCCGACCCGCCTGGTCGACACCCGGGCCGCCACGGCCACCACCTGAGCGCACATACTTCCAGCCCCTGTCCCGCCTCACCAGCCACCCACTCCCTCCCCGTGCACAGCCTGTGCACGGAGGCGGGTCGGGGTGCATCTCCGCGCACAGGCTGTGCTCACGGGGGGTGGAGGCGGCAGCGTGAGCAGGCGCGACGCCGCCGCCAATCGGCCCCAGATCGCGCAGCCTGTGCGCTTGATACCGCCCCAGCGGCACCAAGTGTTCAGGCTGCGCGCCGGGAAACGTCGGGACGGGACGGGACGGGACGGGCCGGGCCTGCCGGGCGGGCAGCGTCCGCTCCGGCGCAGCGCCGAGGGGCGGTCAGTGCAGGGTGACGGTGCCGGTGCCTGGCGCGATCTCGCCGACCACGTAGGCCTCGTCGAGCACCTCGACGGCCCGGGCCGCGTCCGCCGCCGCAACCACCGCCACCATCCCGATGCCGAGGTTGAACACGCGGGCCATCTCCTCGTCGGGAACCCCACCCCGGCGCTGGATCTCCTCGAAGATGTCCGGGACGGGCCACGAGCCCCGGCGCACCACGGCGTCGCAGCCGGCCGGCAGGATGCGGGCCACGTTGCCGGGTAGGCCACCGCCGGTGATGTGGGCGAAGCCGTGCACGCCGACGGCGCGCCGCAACGACGCCATCTGCGGCGAGTAGATGACGGACGGGCGCAGCAGCTCGTCGACCAGATCGGCGGGGCGGTCGCCCAACACGGCCCGGGCCAGGCTGTAGCCGTTCGAGCGCAGCCCCGGCGACGCCAGCCCCACCAGCACGTCCCCCGGCGCGACGGCGGCGCCCGTGATCAGCGCGCCGCGGCTGGCCACGCCGACGCAGAACCCGGCGAGATCCATCGAGTGGCCGTCGCCGTGCTCGGCCACCTCGCCACCGACGAGCGCGCAACCGGCCTGGCGGCAGCCGTCGGCCACGCCGGCCACCACCGCTTCCACGATGGAGGGCACCAGCCGACCGACACCGACGTAGTCGAGGAAGAACAAGGGATCGGCACCCTGGACGGCCACGTCGTCGACGCACATGGCCACCAGGTCGATGCCGATCGTGTCGAAGCGCCCGGTCGCTTCGGCCACCTTCAGCTTCGTGCCGACGCCGTCGGTCGACGACACCAGCACCGGATCGTCGTAGCCCCCGGGCACGGCGACCAGGCCGCCGAACCCGCCGATGTCGCCGAGCACCTCGGGCCGGTACGTGGAGCGGACGTGGCGGCCGATCCGGCTCACCGTCTCGTCGGCGGCGTCGAGGTCGACGCCGGCGGCCCGGTAGCGCTCGCTCACCGCTCGAGCACGGACTTCGTCAGGGTGAGCGGCACCGGCACGGGATAGTGACCGGTGAGGCAGGCGTCGCAGAAGCCGGCGCCGGGCGCGCCGGTGGCGGCCACGAGGCGATCGAGGCTGAGGTAGGCGAGCGAGTCGGCGCCGACGTACCGGCAGATCTCGTCCTCGCTCAACCGCGACGCCAGCAGCTCGTCGCGCTCGGCCGTGTCCATGCCGTAGAAGCACGGCCAGCGGTACGGCGGCGACATGATCCGCAGGTGGACCTCGGCGGCACCGGCCTCGCGCAGCATCGCGACGACGGCCCGGGTGGTGGTGCCCCGCACGATCGAGTCGTCGACCACCACGAGGCGCTTGCCGGTGATGGCCGCCCGTAACGGGTTGAGCTTGAGCCGCACGCTGCGAGCCCGCAGCTCCTGGCTGGGGGCGATGAACGTGCGCCCGATGTAACGGTTCTTCACCAGCCCGTCGCCGTAGGGGATCCCGCTGGCCCGGGCGTACCCCTGCGCCGCGGGGACGCCGCTCTCGGGGACCGGCATCACCATCGCCGGGCGCTCGGGATGCACGCCGTCGGGTGCCAGCGGCGCCTGCTCCGCCAGCAACTCGCCCATGCGGGAGCGGGCGGCGGCCACGTTGCTGCCGTACAGCTGCGCATCGGGCCGGGCGAAGTACACGAACTCGAACAGGCACAGCCGGGGGTTCATCGCGTCGGCCGGCACCACCCGCACCGTGCGGGGACCGTCGCCGTCGATGGCCACGATCTCCCCGGGCTCCAGCTCCCGCACCATCTCGGCGCCCACGATGTCGAGCGCCGGCGTCTCCGAGGCCAGGACCCAGCCGCCGTCGAGCCGGCCGAGGCACAGCGGGCGGAAGCCTTCGGGATCGCGAGCGCCGATGATCTGGCTGTCGTCCAAGAGCACGAGCGAGTAGGCGCCCTCCAGCGTGGGGAGCACGGCGGCGAGGGCGTCGACCAGATCGGCACCGGTGGCCGTCATGTGCTGGGCCAGCAGCTCGGCGATGAGGTCGGTGTCGCTGGTGGCGACGCCCGGCAGCATCCCCGCCGCCTCCGCCAGCGCCTCGGTGTTGGTGAGGTTGCCGTTGTGGCCGAGGGCGAACTGGTGATGGCCGACATCGCGATACACGGGCTGGGCGTTGCGCCACGTCGACGATCCGGTGGTGCTGTACCGGCAGTGACCGATGGCGTGGCGACCGGACAGGGCGGCCAGCGTGCGGTCGTCGAACACGTTCGACACCAGGCCCATGTCCTTCACCACGGTGAGGCTGGCGCCGTCGTCGGCCACCGCCATGCCGGCCGATTCCTGGCCGCGATGCTGCAGCGCGTAGAGACCCAGATAGGTGAGGTGGGCGACAGGCTGGTCCGGAGCGAACACGCCGAACACGCCGCACATGCCTGCCATGATGGCATCGCCGGGGCCTCCGGCAACGATCAACCGCCCCGGGCCGACTCCACTCAGCAGGTGCGATCGATGTGGTACACGTCGAACCGATCGAAGCGCTCGATCACGTCGACGCCGACCTGCGTGGCCGAGCAACTGTCATCGGCGGCGAGCTGCTCGAGCAGGACGTGCTCGTTCGTGCGCCAGCGGGCGTCGTAGTTGGCGAAGATGATGACGGTGTCCACGCTCCGTTTGCGGAGGAACTCCGAGTAGGCGGCGGCGCTGCCGAAGCTGTGGCGTCCGATGCTCTCCGGGAAGAACTCGGAGTCCAGCCGGCCACCCGCTATCAGCAGCTGGTACATGCCCACCTTGCCGTCGCCCGCCCGCAGCACCCGGTACGTGAGACCGGGCGCGAACTCGGGAGACCGGGCGAACTCCGACAGCGTCTTGTCGGGATGGCGGGCCAGTCCCGCCCACGCCCACGTCAGCTCGAACGGTCGCAGGAAGATCACGTTGAGGAGGATGGCGATGGCCACCGCACCGAGCGCATAGGGCTCGACGCCCCGCCGCACGAGTGGCTTGGGCAGCCAGCGACCGCCGGTGTGCCGGATAGCCGCCAGCGCCAGCGGCGCGGCCACCACGAAGAGCCGCACGGCGAGGGTGGCGGCGAAGTTGCCGATCTTCACGCCGAGGCTGGAGTCCTCCATGACGGGCGAGTCGAACACGAGGTAGGCGAACGGCAGCGAGGCCAGCACGGCGATCCCGTAGCCGACGAGCAGCGCCCGGCGCCGGGGCTCCCACGGGAACCAGGCCGCCACCACCAGGAAGGCGATGGGCATGAGGATGGCGGGATGGGTGGCCTGAGCCACGACGAGCAGGATGACGGCCGCCACCCGGCGGTCGCGCCGCCAGCAGCCGACCGCGGCGAAGAAGAAGGCCACCGCCCACAGGAACGGGAGCTGCCCGATGATGGGGGCCATCACCAGCGTCGGGTTGACCAGGGCGGCGACGGCCCACCAGCCGTGGCGGATCTCCGGCAACGCCCAGAACATGGCGGCCACGACGGCCAGGAACCCCACGACGATGAGTAGCGTCACCGCCCAGTCGCCGAGCGCCAGGGCCAGCACCCCGCCGATGAGCCACGGCAGGAACCCGTAGGGGAAGGTGAGGGCTTCGCCATGACCGAGCACGGGCATGTGGAAGGGCAGGCCGCCGCCCGAGCGCAACTGCTCGGCCACCCACCAGACGTGGCCGTAGTTCGACAGCGAGTCGTGCGACACGAACATCGAGTGCGACAGGATGAACCCGAGCACCACGAGCCACGCCACGACGACCGCCACGAGGGCCGGTCGCCCGAAGCGGCTCGGACCGAAGGCGACGGCGCCCGCGTCGGTCAGCGCGCCCGCGTCGGCGACGGCGCTAGCTTCGCCCGGCATCAGCCGCCTCGATGGACACGCCTCTCCTGATCACCCGTAGCCCCTCCGGGATACCTCTCCGCCTCATCGCCGGTGCCGCGCTCGCCTCAGCGGCGGCCCCAGCCGCTGGATGGGGCACGCAGAGCACGCTGGCGGCACTGATCACGTCGGTGGCCGCGATCAGCATCGGCGTGACGCTAGCAATTGCCGTGGTCAGGGTGGTGCCACGGCCGCGCCTGGCGTGGCTCGGGGCTCTCGTCGTGACCGCCGCCGCGCTCCTCGTCGCCGTGACGCCACGAGGGGTAATCACCCTCACCATCGCCGCACTGGCCGGCGTGGGCGCCGGCCTGGTCATGCCCCGTCCACTGCGCTGGGGCGACAGCTGGGCATTGGCCGGCCTCGTGGGCACCCTCGCCGTCGGCGCCGTCCTGCTCGCCACCGCCGGCGCCGCCATCGCGCTCTGGTGGGTCGTGGTGGTGGCGGTGGTGGCGGCCGTGGTCAACATGATCGAGAACGGGAGACACCGACGCCCATCGGCCGCGCCCCGCCTCACGATAGGGGTGGGCGTGGTCGCCACGGCATGGGCAATCCTGCTCATGTCTTGGGTGGCGGCCAACACGCCCACGGTCAACTGGTTCGGCGGGACGATCAGCCACGGCCCGCGCACGGGCAACGAGGTGGCCATCACCTTCGACGACGGACCCGACGACCCCTTCACCCTCGAGATCCGCGACATCCTCGATGCCCATGGCGTGAAGGCCACGTTCTTCACCGTGGGCAAGGCCCTCGACGCTCGCCCCGACATCTCCCGCGCCCTCTACGACGACGGCCAGCTGCTGGGCAACCACTCCTACCACCACGACTACTGGCGCTGGCTCGATCCCCGCTACCCGGAGCTGGGCCGCACCCAGGACGCGTTCGAGCGGGCCCTCGGAGTCTGCCCCGGCTTCTTCCGGCCACCGCACGGCCAGCGCACGCCGTTCATCTCCTGGCTCGTGCACCGGCGCGACATGGCCATGGTGACCTGGGACGTGTCCGCCGCCGACTGGAGCAGCCACGACGGCGCCAAGGTGGCGGCCGACATCCTCGAGCGCACCCGGCCGGGTTCGATCATCCTGCTGCACGACGGCATCGACGGCACGGTGCACGCGGACCGGTCGGTGATCCTCACCGCCCTCCCGCTGATCCTCGACGGGCTGCAGGCACGCGGGTTGCAGCCCGTCCGGCTGGATCAGCTGCTCGGGAAGCCTGGCTACGTTAGGTGCTAGTGCAGCGGTGTCAGCGGGTGATGGCGCGCAATGCTCGCCAGCCCGCGCCAGCCACGCCGACGCCGGCGACGGCCAGCGCGGCGGTGACGGCGATCGGCTCGACCAGGCTGGGCACGGGAACCGGCGGCACGGCGACGCGCCGGCGCTGCACGCGGATGGCCGCCGCCGGGATCGACCAGAGGTCGATCACCACGTCGAGCATCGACGTGCGCGACCGGTAGATCGGGACCGGCACCACGACGTCGTTGCGCACCTTGTACCCCAGGCGCCACAGCACCACGGCGACCTCGACCGTCTCGGAGTACTTGTAGCCCTGGTAGTAGTCGAGGGCGTTGGCCAGCGCCCCGGCCCGGAAGATGCGGTAGCCAGACTCGACGTCGAGCAGCGGGCCGCCCGCCCACAGCGACGCCCACGCCGAGAGCATCCGGTTGCCCAGCTGCTTGTAGAAGGGGTAGCCCGACAGGTCCCGCTGGACCAGGAGGGCGTCGAGCCCGTCGTGGAGCATGATCCGCTGGAGCTCTTCGAGCACCGCCAGCTCGTGCTGACCGTCGGCGTCGATCGTGTAGATCAGGTCGTCGGCCGACACGTCCCCGTCGATGATCCGCTGACGCATGTCGGTGAACGCCGTGTAGTACGCCTCGGACATGCCGCGGTTCTGCTCGTGCACGATGAGCCGCACGTGGTCGTGGCCCGGCAGCCACTGCTCGATCTCGCCCCGCGTGTCGTCGGTCGAGCCGTCGTCCACCACGACGAGCTCGTCGACCAGCTTGCTGAGGCGATCGAGCACCTCGGCCACGGTGGCCTCTTCGTTGTAGGCGGGCACGACGGCGATGCGGCGGGGGCCGACCGGTCGTTGACCGTCCCGGCTCGGTGCCGGAACTGGCGCGCGTTCCGTCGTGCTCACTCAATCCTCCAAGGTGACAGGTTCGGGTACGGGGATGTCGAGGCCGAGGGTGGCGGCGTACCAGGCGAGGGTGCGCCGCATGCCCTCTTCGAAGGACACGCGCGGGATCCAGCCGAGGTCGTCGCGGGCACGGTCGGTGGAGACGACGCGCGCCTTGAGATCACCGGGGCGGGGAGGCCCGAAGCTGACCTCCACGTCGCCGACGAGATCGCGAACGGTCTCGGCGATCCGCCGGATGGACACCGGCTCGTCGCCGTCGAGGTTGAACGTGCGGTTCTCGGCGATCGGGTCGAGGGCGAGCACGTGGGCGCGGGCCAGGTCGGCCACGTACACGAAGAAGCGCTCCTGGAGGCCGTCACCATCGATGCGCAACGGCTCACCCCGGAAGGCGCGCTTGAAGAACGCCGCCGCCACGCAGTTGTCGCGCATGCGGGGGCCGTACGGGATGCCGTAGCGCAGCACGGTGTAGGGCCGGCCGTAGAGCGTGTGGTAGTCGCGGCACATCATCTCCGACGCCACCTTCGTGGTGACGTAGATGTGGCGATCGGTCTCGGGCTCGAACGGCGTCGACTCGTCCACGATCGGCTTCGTGGACGCGGCATAGACCCACACGGTGGACGCCAGGATCACGCGACCGGCGTCGGCCAGGCGCGCCGCCTCGAGCACCCGCACGGTGCCAACCGTGTTCAACGCCACGCTCTCGACCGGCGACGCGAAGATGTCGTTCACGTCGGCCATGGCGGCGAGGTGGAAGACGGCGTCGGTGCCCCGCACCGCCTGGGTCAGGCGGCTCTGGTCCATCACGTCGACCTCGGCCCAGTCGGCCTCGACGCGTTCCGGCGGCCTCGTGTCGAGCACCCGCACCCGGTGGCCCGCATCGAGCAGGGCGTCGACGACGTGCGAGCCGATGAACCCCGACCCTCCCGTGACGGCGACGGTCTTCGTGGAATTCGACCTCTTGGTCACACCCGCTCCAGTGTCGACCGAACGGCGTCGATGACGATGTCCGCTTCGTCGTCGGTCATGACGGCGGACACCGGAAGGCACACGTGACGGGCGCACAGCGCTTCCGCACCCGGGAGCGGGCCATCGGCCCACGGCTCGAAAACTGGTTGCAGATGCAGCGGCGTGTCGTACACCTCACCCGACAGACCCACGCCGTGGTCCTCGCGCAGGATCCGCTTGAACTCGGCCCGGTCGACACCGTCGGGGAGGAAGGCGATGTACTTGTAGTAGTTGCAGCGCGACGTATCGGGGATGGCGAGCGGCGTCAGCGGGAGCGACGCCAGGGCCACGTCGTAGCGCCCTGCGATGTGCTGGCGGCGGGCGATGAACTCGTCGAGCCGCCCGAACTGGCTCAGGGCGATGGCCGCGTGAGGCTCGCTCATGCGCCAGTTGTACCCGAGTCGGGTGTGCAGGTTGGTGAGGAACGACGCTTTGCCCTGATCGCGGTAGATGCGCGCCTCGTCGGCGATGCGCTCGTCGTTGGTGACGAGGATGCCGCCCTCGCCGCCGGCCATCACCTTCGTGGGATAGAAGGAGAACGAGCCGGCGGCACCGAACGTGCCCGCCATCTGCCCGTCGTGGGCCGAGCCATGGGCGTGGGCGGCGTCCTCGAACAGCCAGACGCCCTCGTCGTCGCAGATCTTGCCGAGCTCGGCGATGTCGGGCGTGACGAGACCACCGATGTGCACGACGATGACGCCGGCGGTGTTCGGGCCGATGGCACTGCGCAGCGCGGCCGGGTCCACCGCCATGGTGCGTGGGTCGCAGTCGACGAACCGGATGGACGCACCGGCGGACAGGGCGGCGGCGGCGGTGGCGAAGAACGTGTTCGCTGCAACGAGCACTTCCTTGCCCTCTACACCCATCGCCCGCAGTGGGATCTCGATGGCACTGGTGCCCGAGTTGACGGCCACTGCGTGGTCGGCACCGACGTAGGCAGCGAAGCCCTCTTCGAGCTGGCGACCCAGCTTGCCCAGTGTGAGCTGGCCGGTGGCCAGGCATTCGTCGATCTGCTGGAGGATCGCGGCTCGGTCTTCCGGTGGGAAGTAGACCGAAGCCGGCGGGACACGCATCGTCGTCATGAACACCGAGCCGGTAGGGGAATGGGAACTTGGGTTGCCGCCACACGCCCCTGCGAAAGGCCTGAGCGCTGCGACACGCTATAGCAACGGGCGCCGGCGACAAGGCAGGCACCATGCCTGGCCTAGGGGGTGCTGGCCTCCCCGAACGCCGCGGGCAGCTGATCGCGCCAGGCACGGGTGAGCACGTCGACGCTCACGTCGACCAGGCCGTCGACCGCGAGACGTTCGCCGCCGGTGCGCCCGATGACCCGCAGGGCCACGCCGGCCTCGTCGGCCCGCCGGCGGGCGTCGTCGAGATCGGCCGGGGCGATGGCGGCCAGCACGCGCGACGGCGACTCCGCGAAGAGGCCGGGCACGTCTCGCACACCGGTGACGACCGCGCCCACACCGCCGGCTACCACCGCCTCCGCCAGCGCCAGCGCCAGGCCACCGTCGGCCACGTCATGCACGGCCGACGCCAGCTCGTCGGCCACCAGCGCCCGCACGAACGCGGCCACGGCGAGGTGGGCCACCGGGTCGAGCGGCGTCAGCGCACCGCCGCGAGCTCCGCGCGACCACGCCCACCTCGAGCCGTCCACGACTGGCGCCGGAGGTTCGGGGCCGATGATCACGAGCTCGGCGCCGTCGGGCAGCCCCAGGCCGGGCGGGCGCCGGACCAACCGGTCGACCACGCCGAGCAGGCCGATGACCGGGGTGGGATGGATGTCGACACCGGCGCTCTCGTTGTAGAGGCTGACGTTGCCACCGACCACGGGAATGCCGAGGTCGCGGCACGCCTCGGCCATGCCGTCGATGGCCTCGGACAGCTCCCACATGACCTCGGGATGTTCGGGGTTGCCGAAGTTCAGGCAGTTCACGACGGCGAGTGGCCGGGCGCCCACACACGCCAGGTTGAGCACCGCTTCGGCCACGACCCACGCCGTGCCGACGCGCGGGTCGACGGCGCACCAGCGATGGTTCCCGTCGGTGGTGAGGGCCAGGGCCCGTCCCGTGTCCTCGCCCGTCACCGGATGCTTGAGCCGCAGCACGGTGGCGTCGCCGCCCGGTCCGACGACGGTGTTCAGGAACAGCATGTGGTCGTACTGGCGCCAGACCCACCTGGTGTCGGCCAGCATGGCGAGGAGGTCGGCGGCGCCATCGCCGGCGGCCAGCGTCGCCGGGTCCGTCTCGCCACTGCGGTCACGCCGGCGGCGGGGACGGTCATAGGAGGGTGCGGCGTCGTGCAGGGCAGCCGCCGGCACGTCGGCCAGCACGGCGCCGTCGCCGCCGAGGATGCGCAGCCGCCCGGTACCGGTCACCCGCCCGACCACGGTGGCCCGCACCTCCCACCGGACGCAGATGGCGATCACCTCGTCGAGGTCCTCCGGCGTGACGATGGCCAGCATGCGCTCCTGGCTCTCCGACGTCATGATCTCGAACGGCTCCATGCCCGGCTCGCGCTGGGGCACGGCGGCGACGTCGACGTCCATGCCCATGCCGGCGCGGCTGGCGGTCTCGCTCGTGGCACAGGTCAGCCCGGCCCCGCCCAGGTCCTGGATGCCGACCACGAGCCCGGCGTCGAGCAACGCCAGGCACGCTTCGATCAGTCGCTTCTCCTCGAACGGGTCGCCGACCTGCACACTCGGGCGCTTGGCGTCATCGGCGCCGGCGGCGCCGAACCCGGAGCTGGCCAGCACGCTCACGCCACCGATGCCGTCACGGCCGGTCGACGAGCCGAGCAGCACCGCCAAGTTGCCCTCGCCGCTGGCCTGACCGAGCACCAGCCGGTCGGCCGGCAGCACACCGAGGCACAGCACGTTGACGAGCGGGTTGCCTCGGTACGTCTCGTCGAACACCACCTCGCCGCCCACCGTCGGCACCCCCACGGCGTTGCCGTAGCCGGCGATGCCCGACACCACGCCCTCGGCGATCCAGCGGCTGCGAGGGTCATCGAGCGGACCGAACCGCAACGGGTCCATGAGGGCGATGGGACGTGCGCCCATCGTGAAGATGTCGCGCAGGATGCCGCCCGCTCCCGTGGCCGCACCCTGGTACGGCTCGATGGCCGAGGGGTGGTTGTGGCTCTCGATCCGGATGGCGGCGGCGATCCCGTCGCCGACGTCGACCACGCCGGCGTTCTCACCGGGCCCGACCAGCACCCACGGCGCCGCGGTCGGCAGGCGCGCCAGATGCCGCCGCGAAGACTTGTATGAGCAGTGCTCGGACCACATGACGGCGAACATGGCGAGCTCGAGATGGTTGGGCATCCGACCGAGGATCCGCTCGATGTCGCCCGCTTCGTCGTCGGTGAGTCCCAGCGCGCGATGGATCGGTGCGGCCATCCGTCCACGGTACAAGAGGGGCATGAACGGGCCCGGACCCGCCTTGAACTTCCTATTCCAATCGGACAGAATATTTGAATGGCCACGAAGGCACGTCGCAAGACCCAGATGTCAGACGATCACAAGGCGGCGCTCGCCGTCGGAAGAACCGAAGGCCGCGTGGTCCGCCGCTATCTCGATGCGCTCGAGGCGAACAAGCCAAAGCGCGGCCGCAAGCGCACCCCGGATTCCATCCAGCGACGCCTCAAGGTCATCGATGCCGAGCTGTCCGAGACGGACCGACTGAACGAACTGAAGCTCGTGCAGGAACGGATGAACCTCGAGTTGGAGCTGGCGTCGCTCGGCGCTCGCCAGGATCTGGCCGGCCTCGAAGCGGAGTTCGTGAAGGTGGCCAAGGCGTACAGCAGCCGCCAGGGAATCAGCTACGCAGCGTGGCGAGCGGTCGGCGTGCCCGCCGCCGTGCTCAAGAAGGCCGGGATCAGCCGCTAGCCCCCACGGCGGCCAATAGGCTGGCCAGCACCCGACCACCGTCGATCGAGCCCAGCATCTCGTGCGTCGCCCGCTCCGGGTGCGGCATCAACCCCACCACGTTGCGTTCCCTTGAACAGACACCGGCAATGTCGTCGAGCGAGCCATTGGGATTCCCGACGTATCGGAAGACCACCTGCTCTTCCTGGCGCAGCTCGTCGAGTGTCTTGGGGCTGCACGTGAAGCAGCCCTCAAAATGATTGATCGGAATCCGTAACACCGTCCCCACCGGGATTGTCGATGTTGCTGGTGTGACCGTTGTCTCCACGCGCACGTCGGTGAACTCGCACACGAATTTCAAACCACGATTCTTTTGCAGCGCACCAGGGAGCAGACCGGCCTCGCACAGGATCTGGAAGCCGTTGCAGATCCCGAGGACTGGCCCACCCAGCTGGGCGAACTCGGTGATCGGCGCCATCACCGGTGAGAACCGGGCGATGGCCCCGGTGCGCAGGTAGTCCCCGTGGGCGAAGCCGCCGGGGAGCACGACGGCGTCCACGTTGCTCGGGAGACGGCGGTCACCGTGCCACACGATGTCGGCGGCGCCACCGAGGTGCCGAACGGCCTCCACGACGTCCTGCTCGCAGTTGGTCCCGGGGAAGAGCACCACGCCGATCATCGGGCCGGTTCCATCGACACGACGGCGTCCTCGATGACGGGGTTGGTGAGGAAGCGAGAGCAGAGCTGCTCCACCTCGGCCCGTGCCGCGCCTTCGTCGGCGGCGTCGAGCGAGAAGCGGATGGCCTTGCCCACCCGCACCGCGCTCACGCCGTCGTAGCCGAGGGTGGGCAGGCTGCGCTCGATGGTGGCGCCCTGGGGATCGGCGATGCCGGCGCGCAGGCGCACCTCCACGAGCACGTCGAAGACCACAAGGCCAGGCTAGGCGAGCGGCTCGCCGCCACCCGGGAACCGGCCGTCCGCGCTCCGAGCACGCCGTCTCGAATCGCGCAGCCTGAACACTTCGTACCGCCCCAGCGGTACCAAGCGCTCAGCCTGAACACGTTGGGACGGGGCGGGTCATCGCCCGCACGGCAGCGGGAGCGCCGCTACGAGAGGTCCTGCTCCCAGAACTCCCTCGGGTTGCGGTGCTCGCCGGCGCGCTCGTGCTCGGCGGTGCGCAGCTCGACGCGCCGGATCTTGCCGGAGATGGTCTTGGGGAGGTCGGCGAACTCGAGCCGGCGGATCCGCTTGTACGGGGCCAGGCGGCCGCGGCAGAACTCCAGGATCGACCGGGCCGTGTCGGCGTCGGGCTGGTAGCCGGCGGCGAGCACCACGAACGCCTTCGGGACGGCCAGGCGCAGCGCATCGGGGCTGGGCACGACGGCCGCCTCGGCCACCGCCTCGTGCTCGATGAGCACGCTCTCCAGCTCGAAGGGGCTGATCCGGTAGTCGGACGCCTTGAACACGTCGTCGGTGCGCCCGACGTAGGTGATGTAGCCGTCGGCGTCCCGCTGAGCGACGTCACCGGTGTGGTAGTAGCCGTCCCGCATGACCTCGGCGGTCTGGGCGGGGTCGTCGAGGTAGCCCACCATGAGGCCGATCGGGCGGGTCGACAGGTCGAGGCTGATCTCGCCCTCGTCGGCCGGCTTGCCGTCCGTGTCGAGGAGGGCCACGGTGTAGCCGGGCAGCGGCCGCCCCATGGAGCCCGGCTTCACCTTCATCCCGGGGGCGTTGCCGATCTGGGCGGTGGTCTCGGTCTGGCCGTAGCCGTCGCGGATCGTGAGGCCCCACGCCGCCTTCACCTGCTCGATGACCTCCGGGTTCAGCGGCTCGCCGGCGCCGACGAGTTCGCGCAGCGGCAGGTCCCAGCGGGTCAGATCCTCTTGGATCAGCATGCGCCAGACGGTGGGCGGGGCGCAGAACGTGGTGACGCCGCAGCGGGCCATGGTGTCGAGCAGGGCGGGCGCGTCGAAGCGGGCGTAGTTGTAGAGGAAGACCGTGGCCTCGGCGTTCCACGGGGCGAAGAAGCAGCTCCACGCGTGCTTGGCCCAGCCCGGCGACGAGATGTTGAGGTGGACGTCGCCCGGCTGGAGGCCGATCCAGTACATGGTCGACAGGTGCCCGACCGGGTAGCTGCGATGGGTGTGGAGGACGAGCTTCGGCTTCGACGTCGTGCCCGAGGTGAAGTACAGCAGCAGCGGGTCGTCGGCGGCGGTGGTGGCGTCGGGGGTGAAGGCGGCGTCGGCCTGGTCGGCGTCGGCGAACCGCTGCCATCCGGACGGCGCGTCGGCGCCGACGGCGACGCGGATCGGCGCGCCGGGCACGTCGTCGAAGCGGGCCGCCAGCTCCTGCGCCGCCACGACCGCCTTCACGTCGCCCCGCTCCACGCGGTCGACGAGGTCGTCGGGGCCGAGCAGCGTCGACGCCGGGATCATCACCGCGCCGAGCTTCATGGCGGCGAGCATCGTCTCCCACAGCGGGGTGACGTTGCCCAGCATCAGCAGCACGCGGTCGCCGCGACCGACGCCGAGGTGGCGAAGGTGGTTGGCCACCCGGTTGGAGCGGGCCGTCAGCTCGGCGAAGGTGCGGTGCTCCTCGCGCCCGTCCTCCTCCACGATCCACAGCGCCGGCCGGTCGCCGCCGATGGTGTCGAAGTGGTCGAGGGCCCAGTTGAAGTGGGTCATGTCCGGCCACCCGAGATGCGTCCGGCCGGCGAGGAGCCCGTTGCGCAACGCATGGAAGGCATCCACGTCACTCATCACGTACCCCCTGATCCGGGCCAATCGGCGAAGCGGCACCCCGACAGCCGCTCGTAGGCCTCCACGTAGCGCTCGCGGGTGGCGGCGACGGTAGCGGGCGACAGCGGCGGTGGCGGCGGGACCTTGGCCCACCCCGACGCCTCCAGCTCGTCCCGCACCGGCTGCTTGTCGAACGACGGCGGCGCGGTGCCCGGCTGCCAGCGGTCGGCGGGCCAGAAGCGCGACGAGTCGGGCGTCAGCACCTCGTCGGCGAGCACGAGCTCACCGTCGAGGACGCCCAGCTCGAACTTGGTGTCGGCCAGCAGGATGCCGTGGTGCTCGGTGTGCGTCGCCGCCTTCCGGTACGCCGCCAGCACCAGGGAGCGCACCGCCTCTGCCTGCTCGCCGCCGATGGCCGCCACCACATCGTCGAAGCTCATGGCCTCGTCGTGGGTGCCGACCGGCGCTTTCGTGGTGGGGGTGAAGATGGGCTTGGGCAGGCGGTCGGCCTCCTGCAGGCCGGAAGGCAGGCGCACGCCACAGACCCGCCCGGTGGCCTGGTACTCCTTCCAACCGGAACCGGCGAGGTACCCACGGACCACGCATTCCACTGGCACCATGGCGCAGCGGCGGACCAGCATCGTCCGACCCTCCCGCCACGGGTCCCGCTCGGCCGGGGGCAACGCCGCGAGGTCGGTGGAGACGAGGTGGTTGCCGGCCACCGGCGCCAGCGCCCCGAACCAGAAGACGCTCATGGCGGTGAGCACCCGGCCCTTGTCCGGGATGGGCTCGTTCATCACGACGTCGAACGCGGAGATGCGGTCGGACGCCACCATCAGCAAGCGGCCGTCGTCGGCGTCGTACAGGTCGCGCACCTTCCCTTGGTGCACGAGCGGGAAGGCCGACCCGGTCACGTCTCCACGGCGTCGAGCGCCTCGAAGGTGGCCCCCGCGTTGCGAACGGCGCGCGCCAGATCGAACACCTCGTCCAGGTCGTCGCCGGTCAGCTGCACGCGCTCATCCTTGTCGAGCAAGGACCGGAACGCCACGCCCTCCTCCCACGACCGCCGGGCCAGCTCCTGCACGACGCGGTAGGCGTCGTCGCGTTCCATGCCGGCGGCGACGAGGGCCAGGAGCACCGGCTGGGAGAACACCAGCCCGTGACTCGACCACAGGTTGGCCAGCATGCGATCGGCGTCCACCCGCAGGTTGCCGACGAGGGACGCCGCTCGCCGCAGCACGTAGTACGCCAGCATCGACGAGTCGGGCAGGATCACCCGCTCCACCGAAGAGTGCGAGATGTCGCGCTCGTGCCACAGGGCCACATCCTCGATGCCCGCCTGCAAGTTGCCCCGCAGGATGCGGGCCAGCCCGCACAGGCGCTCGGCCGTGATGGGGTTGCGCTTGTGGGGCATGGCCGACGAGCCCTTCTGGCCGGCCCGGAACCCCTCCTCCACCTCCCGGACCTCGGTGCGCTGAAGGTGGCGCAGCTCCAGCCCGATCTGCTCGACCGTGGCCCCCACGGCCGTGCACGCCCACAGGTACTCGGCATGGCGGTCACGGGCCACGACCTGGGTGGCCGGGACCGGCGTCAGCCCCAGGGCGGCAGCCACGTGGCGTTCCACGGCCGGATCGATGTTGGAGTACGTGCCGACCGCGCCCGACAGCTTGGCCACCGCAATGCCGTCGCGCGCCGCCCGCAGCCGGGTCCGGTCGCGGTCGGCCTGCAGGCACCAGAGGGCCACCTTCACGCCGAACGTGGTGGGCTCGGCGTGCACGCCGTGGGTGCGCCCGACCGTGATCGTGTCGCGGTGCTCCACCGCCACGCGCTTGAGGACGGCGATGAGAATCCGACGATGCGTCGATGAGGAGGTCGGCGGCGTCGCGCAGCGACCAGCACAGCGCCGTGTCGACCACGTCCGACGAGGTCAACCCGTAGTGGATCCAGCGGCCGGGCTCACCGATGCGCTGCTGCACGACGTCGACGAAGGCGGCGACGTCGTGGTCGGTGACGCGCTCGCGCTCGTCGACGGCGGCGACGAAGGCGGCGTCCACCACCGGCGCCGCCGACCGGCAGGCGATGGCGTCGGGCGCCGGCACGACCCCCAGCGCGGACCAGGCCTCAGTGGCGAGGAGCTCGATCTCCAACCAGCGCCCGAAGCGAGCGATGTCGGAGAAGACGGCCGCCATCTCCGGGAGTTCGTAGCGCGGGATCACCGGCGTGATTCTCGCGCCAGGGCGATGTCGGAGCGGCACTGCAGTCCGGGCCACGACAGGTGGCCCACCCCCTCGTAGGCGGCCCGGCGGGCGTCGTCGATGGTCGGGGCGATGCCGGTGACGGCCAGCACCCGCCCCCCGGCGGTCACGAGGCCGCCGCCCGGTCCCTCGGCCACACCGGCGCAGTACACGGTCACGCCAGGCACCGCTGCGGCGGCGTCGATGCCGGCGATGGCATCACCGGTGCGGGGCGCGACGGGGTAGCCCTCCGATGCACACACCACCGTCACCGCGGCGCCGGGCCGGCACGCCGGCGCCGACCGCAGCCGGCCGGCCGCCACCTCGGCCAGCAACGCGGCGACGTCACCGTCGAGCAGGGGCAGCACGACCTGCGCCTCCGGATCACCGAAGCGCACGTTGTACTCGAGGACGGCGGGGCCGTCGGGTGTCAGCATGAGCCCGGCGTAGAGGACGCCGCGGTAGTCGATGCCCCGGCGCCGCAGTTCGTGCAGCGTGGGGGCCACCAAGGTCTCGCACAGCCGTTCGCCTTCGGCGGCATCGACTGCAGGCACCGGCGAGAACGCCCCCATCCCGCCGGTGTTGGGCCCGCTGTCGCCATCACCGATGCGCTTGTGGTCCTGGGCCGACGCCAGCGGCACCACGCGGTGACCGTCGGCCAGGCACATCAGCGAGACCTCCGGGCCGGTGAGCCCCGCCTCGATCACCACGCCGTTCGGCAGCTTGGCCCGCACGTCGTCGATCGCTTCGGTCACGTCGTCGGTCACCAGCACGCCCTTGCCCGCGGCCAGGCCGTCGGTCTTCACCACGTACGGACCGGGCAAGCCTTTGAGGAAGTCGGCGGCCTCGCCCTCCTGGCCGGGGCGGAACGATCGGTGGGCCGCGGTGGGCACGCCGGCGGCCACGACGACATCCTTCATCCACGCCTTCGACCCCTCCAACTGGGCGCCGTCGGCGCCCGGTCCCATGACCAGGCGACCCTGCGCCCGCAGGCGGTCGGCCAGGCCGTCGACGAGCGGGGCTTCGGGCCCGACCACGTAGAGGTCGGCCTCGATGTCGGCCGGCGGCGCCGGCGTGGACCAGGGGATGCCGGGGTTGCCGGGTGTGACGACGACGTCGGCGGTGCGGGCCAGCACCGCGGCCAGCGCGTGCTCGCGGCCGCCCCCGCCCACCACGCAGACCCGCTTCACGACAGCTGCACGTACTGGTCCCGACCCGGTCCGATGCCGACGAAGCGGATCGGGACACCGACCTGCTCTTCCACGAGCGCCAGGTAATGGCGCGCCTCCTGTGGCAGGTCGGCCACCTCACGGCAGCCGGTGAGGTCGGTGCGCCAGCCGGGCAGCTCCTCGTACACCGGCGTGACGTCGTGCACCACGGACTGGTGGTACGGGAACGACACCATCTTCGTGCCGTTGTGCTCGTAGGCCACGCACACCTTCACCGTGTCCAAGACGTCGAGCACGTCGAGCTTCAGGACGGCCAACTCGGACAGCGAGTTCAGCCGGACGGCGTGGCGCAGCATCACCGCGTCGAGCCACCCGGTCCGCCGGCGGCGGCCGGTGTTGGTGCCGAACTCGTGGCCCCGCTCCACCAGCAGGTCGCCGACGCCGTCGAACAGCTCGGTCGGGAACGGGCCGGCGCCGACCCGGGTCGTGTACGCCTTGGCGATCCCGATCACCCGGTCGATGGCGCGCGGGCCGATCCCGGCGCCGGTGCAGGCGCCCCCGGCCACCGGGTTGGACGACGTCACGTAGGGATACGTGCCCTGGTCGAGGTCGAGGAACGTGGCCTGCGCCCCTTCGAGGAGCACGTGCTGGCCCGCTTCGAGGGCCTCGTGCACGAGCCCGACGGTGTCGGTGATGTACGGCTCGAGCCGGGGGGCGTACTCGCCGAGGTACCGCGCTGCGATGTCGTCGGCTGACAGCGGCAGCCGGTTGTACACCCGCGACAAGACGGCGTTCTTCTCCTTCAGCACCTGGTCCAGCTTGGCCCGGAAGATCTTCGGGTCGAGGAGATCCTGCACGCGCAGGCCGGAGCGCAGCGCCTTGTCGGCGTAGGCCGGACCGATCCCCCGGCGGGTGGTGCCGAGCTTGTTGCGCCCCAGGCGGCGCTCGCTGACGAAGTCGATCTCCTGGTGGTACGGCAGGATCAGGTGGGCGTTGCCGGCCAGCTTCAGGCGCGAGCAGTCGACACCGCCGGACTCCAGGCGGTCGACCTCGGCCAGCAGGACGCCCGGGTCGACCACCACACCGTTGCCGATCACGGGTGTCACGTGGTCGTAGAGCACCCCAGAGGGGATGAGCTGGAGGGCGAAGCGCTCGCCGTCGACCACGATGGTGTGCCCGGCGTTATGGCCGCCCTGGTAGCGGACCACCATCACCATCTCCTTGGCCAGGAGATCGGTGAGCTTGCCCTTGCCCTCGTCTCCCCACTGGGTGCCGACGACGACGGTTGCGGGCACGAACGGACCTCCTGGCGCGACAAAGGCGGAGCGCCCAACGCTAGTTGGACGCTCCGCCTCCGCCGATCACTGCTACTCCGCGCCTGCCCTGCGGCCGGCGAACAGGAGGATGGCGCCGACGAGGAGGGCGCCGAGGCCGGCGACGATGACCACCGTGGAGCTGGAGCCCGTGGTGGGGAGGGCGGCCGGGACCGTGGCCCGAGGCGCTACCGCCACCGGGGCGGCCACCGTGTCCTGCACCGTGGGGGCCGTGGTCGGCTGCGTCGTGGTGGGCGGGGTGGTGACCGGCGTCGTCGTGGGCGGGACCGTCGTGGGCGGGACGGTCGTGGGGGGCACCGTCGTCGTCGTGGGCGGCGGGCAGATGTCGTTGGGGATCGTGGTCGTCACGGTGTACGACGTCTGGTGCTCGTCCTCGAACGTGGCGGTGGCCGTCAGCGACACCGTGGTGCCCGCGGTCTCCGTGGTGTGGGCGGTCACCGTGTTGGCCGTGTGCGACGACGTCGCCGCCCGATCGAAGGTGACGGTCGTGATGGTGTGGTCACCGGCGTTGACCGACTCGAAGTGCCACGTGACGTTGACGGTCTCGCCCTCGCACGTGGCCTGCGCCGAGCCGCCGGTCAGGTCGTGAGCCGAAGCGGGGCCGGCGAGGACGGCGATGCCGAGCGCGCTCATCCCTGCGGCCACCAGGCCGCCAGCAAGTAGTGATCGAACCCTCACGGTCGTTGCCCTTTCAGGTTGGGTGAGGGGTCGGTTTCGCGACTTGCTCCTCGGCGAGCTACGCGACCATGTGCGCCCGCCGGATCATTGCGTCCCGCTCATTCGGTTGTGTTGGACGGGCACGCCATTCCGCCATGACGTGCCCGCCCAGCCGCCACCCGTCTGGTCATCCGCCGAACGAGGGGAGGCAGCGATCACCGTAGCGATCGACCCGCACAGTGAGCAGGGGGCAAATGGCTCATTCTCCGTGAGATTACGTGGCGTCGCCGACACTCACCGTGAGGTCGTCGCCGGCGGCGTCCACCGTGACGGTGTCGCCCTCGCCGACCTTGCCCTCGAGGATGGCCACCGCCACCCGGTCGCCGATGTCGCGCTGGATCACTCGCTTGAGCGGCCGGGCGCCGAAGGCCGGGTCGTAGCCGTCGCGAGCCACGAGGGCCCGGGCGGCGTCGGTGACCTCCAACCCGATGCGCCGGTTGGCCAACCGCTGCTGGAGCAGTTGCAGCTGGATGCCGACGATCTGGCCGAGATCGGCCTGGGTGAGGGGGCGGAAGCGGATGATGTCGTCGACCCGGTTGATGAACTCGGGCTTGAAGAACGCCATCGGATCGCCGGGCAGGTTCGACGTCATGATCAGGACCGCGTTGGTGAAGTCGACCGTGCGACCCTGGCCGTCGGTCAGGCGGCCGTCGTCCATCACCTGCAGCAGCACGTTGAACACGTCCGGATGGGCCTTCTCGATCTCGTCGAGCAGGACCACGCTGTAGGGACGCCGGCGCACCGCCTCGGTGAGCTGGCCGCCCTCGTCGTAGCCGATGTAGCCGGGAGGCGCGCCGATCAGGCGGGCCACGGCGTGCTTCTCCATGTACTCGCTCATGTCGATGCGCACCATGGCGCGCTCGTCGTCGAAGAGGTACTCGGCCAGGGCCCGGGCCAGCTCGGTCTTGCCGACGCCGGTGGGGCCGAGGAACAGGAACGAACCGATGGGACGGTGGGGATCGGACAGGCCGGCCCGGCTCCGGCGGATGGCGTTGGCCACCGCCCGCACAGGATCGTCCTGGCCGACGACCCGCTGGTGGAGCACCTCCTCGAGGCGCACCAGCTTCTGCATCTCGCCCTCGACGAGCCGCGACACGGGCACGCCCGTCCACTTGGACACCACCTCGGCGATGTCCTCGTCGTCGACCTCCTCCTTCAGCATGCGCCGCTCGGCCTGCAGCTGGTCGAGGTGCTCGGTGGCGTCGACGATGCGCCGCTCCACCTCCGGGATGCGCCCGTAACGGACCTCGGCCGCCTTCTCGAGGTCGGGCTCGCGCTCCAGCTGGATGCGCAGCGTCTCCAGCTCCTCCTTGAGCGTCCGGATGGCGCCGATGGCCTCCTTCTCGGCCTCCCAGTGCACCTTCATCTCGTCGGACTGCGCCTTCAGCACGGCCAGCTCGTCGTCCAGCGCCTCCAGGCGCTCCTTGGAGGGGGCGTCGGTCTCCTTGGCCAGGGCGACGCGCTCGATCTCGAGCTGGCGCATGCGCCGCTCGACGATGTCGATCTCCGTCGGCATCGAGTCGATCTCAATGCGCAGCCGGCTGGCCGCCTCGTCGACGAGGTCGATGGCCTTGTCGGGCAGGAACCGCCCGGTGAGGTAGCGATCGGACAGCACCGCCGCCGAGACGAGGGCCGCGTCCTGGATGCGCACGCCGTGGTGGACCTCGTAGCGCTCCTTGAGGCCGCGCAGGATGGCGATGGTGTCCTCGACGGACGGCTCGCCCACGTAGACGGGCTGGAACCGGCGCTCGAGGGCGGCGTCCTTCTCGACGTACTTGCGGTACTCGTCGAGCGTGGTGGCGCCGATCATGCGCAGCTCGCCGCGCGCCAGCATCGGCTTGAGCATGTTGCCGGCGTCCATGGCCCCCTCGGCGGCGCCGGCGCCGACGACGGTGTGCAGCTCGTCGATGAAGGTGATGACCTGACCGTCGGCGTCGGTGATCTCCTTGAGCACCGCCTTCAGCCGCTCCTCGAACTCGCCGCGGTACTTGGCGCCGGCCACCATCGACCCGAGGTCGAGGGCCACGACGCGCTTGTGCTTCAGCGACTCGGGGACGTCGCCGTCGGCCACCCGGCGGGCCAGGCCCTCCACGATGGCCGTCTTCCCGACGCCCGGCTCGCCGATCAGGATCGGGTTGTTCTTGGTGCGCCGCGACAGGACCTGGATCACCCGGCGGATCTCGTCGTCCCGTCCGATGACCGGGTCGATCTTGCCGTCGCGCGCCGCCTGCGTGAGGTCGCGCCCGTAGCGCTCGAGGGCCTGGAACTGCTCCTCGGGGTTCTGGCTGGTGACGCGGTGGCTGCCGCGGACGTCGCGCAGGGCGCCGAGGAGCTCCTCGCGGCTCACGCCGAGGCGATCGGCCAGCGCCAGCAGCAGGTGCTCGGCCGACAGGTAGTCGTCGCGGAGCTCCTTGCGGGCGGCCTCGGCCGCCTCGAACGCCGCGGTGGTCTCGCGGCTCATGTGCGGCTCGCTGGTGCCGTAGGCCCGGGGCAGGCGGGCCACCGCCTCGTCGGCCCGGTTGCGCACCATCAGCGGGGCGAGGCCGAGCTTCTGGAGGATGGGGAAGACGATGGAGTCCTCCTGGCGCAGCAGCGCCGCCAGCAGGTGATCGGGCGTCAGCTCGGCGTTGGCGTGTTCACCGGCCGACTCGAGGGCGGCCGCCACGGCCTGCTGGGTCTTGGTGGTCCACTTCTTCGGATCGAGCGCCATAGTCCCTCCAGTCTACCGAGCTGTCCCGAATCCTCAGTCGCTCAGTATCAACTTTTCTACTAGTTTGTCGCTCACTGGTCGTCGAAGATGGAAGGGCGCCGCCCCCAGAGCGACACGGCCTGGGAGAGGGGCACCAGCTCACGCCGATGGCGGCGATCAGCGTCGGCCACCCGTTCGTCGGCATCGCGCCGGGTCCGGAGCACCTCGTCGTGCAGGCGGCCGATCTCCGCCTCCAGCTCCAGCACGCGACGCACGCCCGCCAGGTTGAGCCCTTCGTCGGTCAGCTCGGCGATGCGGCGGAGACGATCGAGATCCGAGTCGCTGTAGCGGCGGTTGCCGCCGGCCGTGCGGGCGGGGTCCAGCAGGCCCTTGCGCTCGTAGATGCGCAAGGTCTGCGGGTGCACCCCCGCCAGCTCGGCCGCCACCGAGATCACGTACACGGCGCGGCTGTGGTGATCGGCCATCAGACCGCCTCCTCCAGGTAGTCGCGCGGCGAAGCGGTCCCGGCGTCCCGCAAGGACTCGACCGCGGCCTTCTCGGCGTCGGTCGGCTTGCGGGGAACGGCCACGTCCACGGTGACGATGAGGTCACCGGTGTGCTTCTTCGTCGGGATGCCGCGGCCCTTCACCCGATGCTTCGAACCGGGCTGCGTGCCCGGCTTCAGCCGGATGCGCACCTTGCCGGCGTCGAGCGTGGGCACCAGGATGTCGGCGCCCAGCACCGCCTCCGGGTACGTGATCGGGACCCGGAGGGTGAGGTCGTCGCCGTCGCGCCCGAAGAGGGCGTGCGGCTCCACACTGCACTCCACGAACAGGTCGCCCGGCGGACCGCCGTTGCGACCGGGCGCGCCCCGGCCCTTCAGCCGGATGCGCTGCCCGTCGGCCACCCCGGCCGGGATGCGGACCTTCACCTCGCGGGGCCGCCGCTCGGTGCCCGTGCCGCGACAGTTGGTGCACGGATCGTCGACGACGACGCCGGTGCCGTGGCACGTGGTGCACGGCGTGGAGAACGAGAAGAAGCCCTGGTTGTCGTCGGTGACGCCACGGCCACCACAGGTCGGGCACACGTGCGGCGAGGTGCCGGGCTTGGCGCCGGTGCCGTGGCACACGGAGCACGCC
Source organism: uncultured Acidimicrobiales bacterium (assembly GCA_963728985.1). Taxonomy (GTDB): domain Bacteria; phylum Actinomycetota; class Acidimicrobiia; order Acidimicrobiales; family Ilumatobacteraceae; genus DASXAI01. The sequence goes on from CAVSME010000002.1 coordinate 100,071, forward strand.
GCCTCCGACGTGAGCTGGAGCGCGGTGGTCACACCGTGGACGGCGTCGGTGAACGACAGCCGCAGTGTGGCCACCAGGTCTTCGCCCCGGCGCGGGCCGACGCCGCGACCGGCGGCACCGCCGCCACCGCGCGCGCCGCGGCCGAACAGGTTGCCGAGGATGTCGCCGAGCCCGTCGCCGGCGTTGAAGGTGAACGATCCCGACCCCGGGCCACCCGGACCGCCGCCGAACGGCGCGCCCATCGGGCCCATCTTGCGGACCTCGTCGTACTCCTTGCGCTTGGCCTCGTCGCCCACGACGTCGTAGGCCGAGGAGATCTCCTTGAAGCGCTCCTCGGCCGACGCGTCACCAGGGTTGGCGTCGGGGTGGTTCTCGCGCGCCAGCTTCCGGTACGCCTTGGTGATGTCCTTCTGGGAGGCGCCTTCGGGCACGCCGAGCGTCTTGTAGTAGTCCTTCTCGAACCACTCCCGCTGCGGGGCCATCAGCCCTTCACCTTCACCATGGCGGGCCGCAACACCCGCCCCTTCCACCGGTAGCCGGTGCGCATGACCTCGGCCACGATGGGCTCGCCAGTGTCGCCTTCCTCGTGCATGACGGCGTCGGCCTCGGCCGGGTCGAAGGGCTTGCCCTGCAGATCCATCGCCTCGAGGCCCTGCTTCTGCAGGGTGCCGATGAGCGCTGACCAGATGGGCTCGACCGCCTCGACCCCGTGGGCGAAGGCCGCCTCGCAGGCGTCGAGGACGGGCAGGAGCTCGTCCACGAGCCGGGCCGTGGCCCGGTGGGCCTCCTCGGAGGCCTGGGCCGTGACCCGCTTGCGGTAGTTCTCGAAGTCGGCCTGGAGGCGGAGCGCGATGTCCTTGAACTGATCGCGCTCAGCCGCCAGAGCGGTGATGTCGTCGGCGACCTGCTCGGCCGCCGCGTCCTCGGAGGGCATGCCCTCCGGGACGTCGACGTGCTCGTCCGTCACGACTGGCCGTCCTCGTCGACGATCTCGGCGTCCACGATCTCGTCGTCGTTGGCACCGGTGGCGCCGCTGTTGGTCTGACCCGACGCCGACGTGCCGGCGGCATTGGCATCCCGTGACGCCGCCTCGTACAGCTTCTGGCTGAAGCTCTGGCTGGCCGCCATGAGCTTCTCCGTGGCCGACTTGATGGCGTCGAGATCGGACCCGGTGAGCGTCTTCTTCAGGTCGTCGAGGGGACCCTCGACGGCCGAGCGCTCCTCCGTGGAGACCTTGTCGCCCTGCTCCCGCAGGACCTTCTCGGTCTGGTACACGAGCGAGTCGGCGTTGTTGCGGACCTCGGCCTCCTCACGGCGGACGCGGTCCTCCTCGGCGTGCTGCTCGGCGTCGCGGACCATCCGGTTGATGTCGTCCTTGTTGAGCGACGACTGACCGGTGATGGTCATCGACTGCTCCTTGCTCGTGGCCCGGTCCTTGGCCGACACGTGCACGATGCCGTTGGCGTCGATGTCGAAGGTGACCTCGATCTGCGGGACGCCGCGCGGCGCCGGAGGCAGGTCGACGAGCTGGAACTTGCCCAGCGTCTTGTTGTACATCGCCATCTCCCGCTCGCCCTGCAGGACGTGGATCTCCACCGACGGCTGCATGTCCTCAGCCGTGGTGAAGACCTCGGTCTTGCGGGTGGGGATGGTGGTGTTGCGCTCGATCAGCTTGGTCATGACGCCGCCCTTGGTCTCGATGCCGAGCGACAGTGGCGTGACGTCGAGCAGCAGGACGTCCTTCACCTCACCCTTCAGCACACCGGCCTGGATGGCGGCGCCGACGGCGACGACCTCGTCCGGGTTGACCCCGCGGTGGGGCTCCTTGCCGGTGAACGACTGCACCAGCTCCTGCACGGCAGGCATGCGGGTGGACCCGCCGACCAGCACGACGTGCTCGATCTGGCCCTTGGTGAGGCCGGCGTCGGCGATGGCCTGCTCGAACGGGCTGCGGCAGCGCTCCAGCAGGTCGGCCGTCATCTCCTGGAACTTGGCGCGGGTGAGCGACTCGTCGAGGTGGAGAGGGCCGTCGGGGGTGGCGGTGATGAACGGGAGGTTGATCTGGGTCTGTTGCACCTGCGACAGCTCGATCTTGGCCTTCTCGGCCGCCTCCTTGAGGCGCTGGACGGCCATGCGGTCAGCGGCCAGGTCGATGCCGTGGGCCGACTTGAACGTGGTGACCAGCCAGTCGATGACGCGCTGGTCCCAGTCGTCGCCGCCGAGCTGGGTGTCGCCGTGGGTCGACTTCACCTCGAACACGCCGTCACCGATCTCCAGGACGGAGACGTCGAAGGTGCCGCCACCGAGGTCGAACACGAGGACGGTCTCGTCCGTCGAGCCCTTCTCCAGGCCGTACGCGAGGGCGGCGGCGGTGGGCTCGTTGATGATGCGCAGCACCTCGAGGCCGGCGATCTGGCCCGCCTCCTTCGTCGCGGTGCGCTGGGCGTCGTCGAAGTACGCGGGCACGGTGATGACGGCCTGGGTGACGGTGTCGCCAAGGTAGCTCTCGGCGTCGCGCTTCAGCTTCTGCAGGATGCGGGCCGAGATCTCCTGCGCCGTGTACTTCTTGCCGTCGATGTCGATCGACCAGCTGGTGCCGATCTGGCGCTTGACCGAGCGAATGGTGCGGTCGGGGTTGGTGATCGCCTGGCGCTTGGCCACCTCGCCGACGAGGACCTCGCCGGACTTGGAGAACGCGACGACCGAGGGCGTCGTGCGGCTGCCCTCGGAATTGGGGATCACGACCGGGTCGCCCGCCTCGAGGAACGAGACGACCGAGTTGGTGGTGCCGAGGTCGATGCCGACGGCCTTGGGCATGGCAGGCTCCTAAAGGGTGGAGGGGAGAGTTCTGAGTCGTAGACCACAATAGAAGTTGAGTGCCTCGTTAGCAACCTTGTCCGTGTCTTCGTCGGCTTCGTCCGCTTCGCTTCCGCCGCCTCCTGACTCGCTGCACTCGAACAATCCCGCGACCGAGTGACCCTCCGGCGCGCTGCGCCGGCACTCTGGCGTCTTCGCCTCCCTAATCTCGGAGCATGTCGACGCTGGTCATCGTTCGCCACGGGGAGAGCACCTGGAACCAGGCCAACCTGTTCACCGGCTGGCACGACGTGCCCCTGTCCCCGGCCGGCGAGGCCGAGGCCACCGCCGCCGGGGCCACCCTGCTCGAGGCCGGCCTGTGGTTCGACGTGGTCCACACGTCCCTCCTCACCCGGGCGACGCAGACCGCCGAGCGTGCTCTCGCTGCCCTGGGCCAGCCCTGGTTGCCGGTCGTGCGGTCCTGGCGGCTGAACGAACGCCACTACGGCGCCCTCCAGGGCCTCGACAAGAAGGCCACCACCGAGCAGTACGGCCCCGAGCAGACCAAGCTCTGGCGCCGCTCCTACGACGTGCCCCCGCCCCCCGTCGAGCCCGGCCATCCCGAGCACCCGAGCGCCGATCCCCGGTACCGGTGGCTGGCCCCCGATGTACTTCCCGGATCGGAGTGCTTGAAAGACGTCGTCGCGCGGGTACTGCCCTACTGGTACGACGCCATCGTCCCCCAGCTGCGGGCCGGGTGGGCGGTGCTCGTCGTGGCCCACGGCAACTCGCTGCGGGCCCTCGTGAAGCACCTCGAAGGGATCCCCGACGACGCCATCGCCGAGCTGAACATCCCCACGGGGGCGCCGCGCCAGTACCGGTTCGACGACGACCTCCGGGTGGTGGACGCCGCCTATCTCGGCGATGCCGAGGCGGTCGCTGCCGCCGCTGCCGCCGTGGCCGCGCAGGCCGGCGGGTAGCGGCAGTCGCGGCGCGTCGCCGGACGGCCGCGGTGACCGTTCTCTGGCTGGGTCAGCGGGCCCAACGCGCAGTCCGACGTGCCGCGATGGGCCGAACGACCCTTGTGACCCATCCCCCCTCTCCGTACGGTCGATTGAGGCAGGAAGCACCGGGCGATCAAGAGGAGGCGGCAAGATGGCGGTTTCGGACGACGTGGCGACCAGCGCGCTACGAACGATTCGAAGCCCTCGGCCGCGCCGCGACAACCGACTCGTTCCTCGGGTTCCCGTCGAGCAGCGCACGCACCTGCGGGCCATCCTGCTGGCCGCCGACGCCGCCGCCATCGGGCTGGCGTGGACGCTCACCCTCGTGCCCTGGCCGTACTCCGGCCGGCCCGAGCTCGTGTCCTTCGGTGTGGCCGCCGCCCTGACGCTCATCGGCGTCTGGATCCTCCACCTCAACGGTCTCTATCTCGCTCGCAACGCCACCATGCGCACGATGGAGATGGCCCGCATCGGCCGCTCCGTCATCATCCTCGGCGCGGTGGCGTGGGCGGGTTCACGCCTCCTCCACATCCCCCTGGGCAGCGGTCACCTCAACGGCGAGGTCACCGTGGGCACGCTGGCCACGCTGGCGTTCCTCCTCGTCAGTCGCAGCACCTATCGCGCCTGGCTCACCACCTCCCGGCGAAACGGCAGCTTCGTTCGCGACGTGCTCGTGGTGGGCACGAACGCCGAGGCGGCCGAACTGGTCAACCTCTTCGCCGACCACACCGAGCTCGGCTTCCGGGTGGCGGGCGTGCTCGGCGACCGCGACGAGGCCATCGCCAACGAGCTGGGCAACCTCTGGTGCGGCGGTCCCAACGACGCCGCCCGGGTGCTGGCGGCCCGCCAGGCCACCGGGGTGGTCGTGGCCATGGGCACCCTCGACTCCGACGCCCTCACCGAGCTGGTGCGCACGCTGCACCACGCCGGCGCTCACGTGCACATCTCCTCCGGGCTGCGCCGCATCGACCACCGCCGGCTGCGGGCCCTGCCCCTCGCCTACGAGCCGCTCTTCTACGTCGAGCCGTGGGCGCTGCCCCACCGCCAGCTCGTCATCAAGCGGGCCCTCGACATCATCGCTGCGGGCCTGGCGCTCATCGTGGCGGCGCCGGTCATGCTGGTGATCGCCGCGCTGATCAAGCTCAACGACCGAGGGCCGGTGCTGTTCAAGCAGACCCGTGTCGGTGCCGACGGCGAGCTGTTCAAGGTCTACAAGTTCCGCACCATGGTGGTCGATGCCGAGGCCCGCTTGGCCGCCCTCGCCGCCTCCAACGAGCGCACCGGGCCGCTGTTCAAGATGGACAAGGACCCCCGCGTCACCCGGGTCGGGCGGTTCCTGCGGGCCTCCAGCCTCGACGAGCTCCCCCAGATCCTCAACGTGCTGACCGGCGACATGAGCCTGGTCGGTCCCCGCCCCGCGCTGCCCTCCGAGGTGGCCGCCTTCGACGAGGAGCTGCGGGACCGCACCAAGGTCAAGCCGGGCATCACCGGGCTGTGGCAGATCGAGGCCCGCGACAACCCCTCGTTCTCGGCCTACCGGCGCCTCGACCTCTACTACGTCGAGAACTGGTCGGTCTCGCTCGACATCGTGATCCTCTTCGCCACGATCGAGCACGTCATCACGCGCTTCGTCACGGCCCTCTTCGGGCGCCGCTGACCAGGCCAGGCGGGAGGGGAACGGCGGTGGTGGGGCAGCTCGGGCCGCCCCACCATCGCCAGACTCCCGCCTGATGCGGCGGCCTCCGGGCCGCCGACGCCGGGGGAGCCGATCGCTCAATGGGTGCGAGATGGCCCGCCAGGCGACGCATTCGGCACCCGTGACCCGATCCGCACCCAGCGCCGCTACCCCGGGCTGACCGGGCTGACCGGGCTGACCGGGCTGACCGGGCTGACCGGGCTCGCCGGGCTGCGACCCTCATCCGGCGCGCAGGCTGAGCGTTTCGTACCGCTGGGGCGGTACCAAGTGTTCAGGCTGCGCGGTTTTGTACGGCAGCGGCACCCCGACCCGCGCCCACGTTTCTCCGCTGAGCCGTCGGCGACACCCGCCCGACCAGCCCTTCCCCGGCGCCCCACTCCCCCGTTCGCGCACAGCCTGTGCGCGGAACTGCACCCACGTACCCCTACGCGCACAGGCGGCGCGCTGAGAAGGGGGGACACGCGAAGAGGGAGCCGGCGTCAGCCGGCTCCCTCTCCTTCACCGAACTGCCTGACCTAGTTGATGACGGGCTCGCCCTTGTTGCTGATGAGTCCCATGTCGATGGCCTCGCCCTCCGACGGCAGGAATGCCGGGTAGGCGAAGACACCCATCTCGGGTAGGTCCAGACCCTCGATCTCGTCGGCCTCCTCGGAACGGATGCCGCCCTTGGTGACGGCGTTCTGGACCTTGAAGAAGATGAACGCCAGCCCGCCCATCACGATCCAGATCGTCAGCACGCCGGCGATCTGGGCGCCGAGCTGACCCCAGCCCGTTCCCCCGTAGAGGATGCCCGTGACGCCCTTGTCGCCCAGGTCGGTGCCGTTCCAGCCGGCGCCGTACTGGCCGTCGGCGAAGATGCCGATGCACAGCACGCCGAGCGAACCACACACGCCGTGCACCGAGATGGCGCCGACCGGGTCATCGATCTTGAACTTGCGCTCGATGATCCAGATCGACTCGATGACGACGATGCCGGCGATGATGCCGATGGCGGCGGCCGCCCACGGCTGCACGAAGGCACACGGCGCCGTGATGGCGACGAGGCCGGCGAGCATGCCGTTGGCCATCATCCCGGGGTCGGGCTTGCCCGTGCGCAGCATCACCCACGCCATGGCGATGGTGGCACCGAAGGCGGCGGCGATGGCCGTGTTGGCGGCGATCACCCCGAAGCGGATGTCGGTCGTTGCGAGGGTGGACGCCGCGTTGAAGCCGAACCAGCCAAACAGCAGGATGAACGTGCCCAGCATCGCCATCGGGATGTGATGGGCCGCCAGCGAACGGGGCTTTCCGTCCTTGCCGTACTTGCCGAGCCGGGGACCGAGCACGATGGCGCCGGCCAGCGCGGCAGCGCCGCCCATGTTGTGCACCACGCCGGAACCGGCGAAGTCGACGTAGCCGAACCCGGCGTTGACGCTCTTGCCGAGGCTGGCGAGCCAGCCGCCGCCCCACGTCCAGGCGCCGAACAGCGGGTAGTAGATCGCGCCGCAGAACAGGCCCCAACCGACGAAGCTCTTCCACTTCCACCGCTCGGCCATGGCTCCGGTCGGGATGGTGGCAGTGGTGTCCATGAACGCCACCATGTAGAGGAAGAACGCCATCAGGCCGGCGGTGTAGGCGTCGCCGCTACCACCGAGGGCGGGTGGTGACCACCACAGGAACGTCCAGTTGCCGGAGCCGATGAGAGCCTTACCCGGGGCGGCGAAGCCGAGGAGGGACGTGCCGTAGCCCCCGAACATGAACGAGTACCCGACGATGAAGAAGGCCACGAACCCGAGGCCGAAGACGGCGAAGTTCGTGCTCACCACGTGGGCCGCATGCTTGGCCCGACAGAAGCCGGTCTCGACGAGGGCGAAGCCGGCCTGCATGAAGATGACGAGTACGGCACCGATCACGACCCACAAGATGTTGGTGGCGATGCCGAGGCCTTCGACGGTCGTCGTATCCGGCGGGGCCGATTGCTCCGCCCACGCGGCGCCGCCTGTCAGCAGCAGCGTGCCTGCGGTGACAGCACCGGCGACCACCGCTCCCTTGGCGACGCGGCGCCAGGGTGGGGATCCGGGCATGGGTTCTCCTTTCGCGCGAGGCGGCCCGGAGAGCGGCGCTGACCGCCGGGCCCACCCCTACTTGGTCCAGTGTGCGCGACCGTACGGAGGGCCCGTTTCGCAAACGTTGGCTCGCTGTGACGCGGATGCGACGGGTTTCTGTCGATTTCCTGTCAAGCCCCGTGCGCGCGGCCCAGCGCTGGTCCCCGCCGAGCGGCCCACTGCGAAGGCAGGTGACCTCGAGGTGCAGTTCGTCCCGCAGGAGACGGCCAGTCGTGCCGCGCGGGCATCACACGTCGTTCACTCGCCATGCGCGACGACACTAGGAGTCCGAGGTTGTCGACCCAGTGTCGCCCGTGTGAAGTGCACGCCCTCGCGGCCGTGATGGTTGTGACGCAGGACGCGACAGCGCTGGCAGCGTCAGCACGGCAAACCTCCGGTATCGACAAGGTGAACTCCGCGCGCACCTCGCTGATCACCACCCCGCGAAGGGTGATGCCGGACCATCCTCGGCCTCGCCATGCTCGTGAACGGTCGTCGACGAGGAAGGGGGCGCCACGATGGCGCACGGGGTGGAAGCGGACCGGCTGGACGAGGCCCGCGCTGGGGTGCCGTGGAAGCGGTGGGGTCCCTACCTGAGCGAGCGGCAGTGGGGCACGGTCAGGGAGGACTACAGCGACAACGGCGATGCCTGGAGCTACTTCAGCCATGACCAGGCCCGGTCACGCGCCTACAAGTGGGGCGAGGACGGCCTCGCCGGGTTCTGCGACGATCACCAGCGGCTGTGCTTCGGCCTCGCGCTCTGGAACGGCGCCGATCCCATCCTCAAAGAGCGCATGTTCGGGCTGACGAACGCCGAGGGCAACCACGGCGAAGACGTCAAGGACTACTACTTCTTCCTCGACGCCACCCCGACCAGCTCCTACCTCAAGTACCGGTACCGCTACCCGCTGGCCGAGTACCCCTACGACGATCTGGTGGCGACGAACCGTGCCCGTGGCCGCCTGGACTGGGAGTACGAGCTGATCGACACGGGCGTGCTCGACGACGGTCGGTACGTCGACGTCGATGTCGAGTTCGCCAAGGCCGCTCCCGACGACATCCACGTTCGTGTCATTGTCAACAACCGCAGCGCCGAGCCGGCCACCATCCACGTCCTGCCGTCGTTGTGGTTCCGCAACACGTGGTGGCTGGGCCAGCCGAAGGGCACGCTGCGGGCCCCGGCCGACGGGGCCGACCGGCTCATCATGGCCGAGCACCCGGACCTCGGCGAGCTCGTGCTGCGGTGCGGTGGCGCTCCCGAGTTGCTGTTCACCGAGAACGAGACGAACAACGAGCGGCTGTGGGGTTCCGCCAACGCGTCACCCTACGTGAAGGACGCGTTCCACGACTACGTCGTGCACGGGCGCACGAACGCCGTGAACCCGGCCCGCACCGGGACCAAGGCAGCCGCGCACTACGTGCTCGACGTGGCGCCCCGCGGCGCCCAAGTGATCTCGCTGGAGCTGTGCCCGTCGGGCGCACCGCGGCTGGGACCCGCCGAGGTCGACGCGCTGTTCGCGGCCCGGATCGCCGAGGCGGACGCGTTCTACGCTTCGATCACCCCGCCGTCCACCACGCCCGATGAGGCGGTGGTGATGAGGCAGGCGCTCGCCGGGATGCTGTGGAGCAAGCAGCACTACTTCTTCGACTTGGACCGTTGGCTCGCCGAGCACGACGTGTACCCGCTGCGAGGGCCGGGGGGACCGCAGATCCGCAACCGCGAGTGGTTCCACATGATCAACGACGACGTGATCTCGATGCCCGACACGTGGGAGTACCCGTGGTACGCCTCGTGGGATCTCGCGTTCCACACGGCGGCGTTGGCGATGGTGGACATCGACTTCGCCAAGGACCAACTCCAGTTGATGCTGCGAGAGCTGTACTCCCACCCGAGCGGGCAGCTGCCGGCATACGAGTGGAACTTCTCCGACGTGAACCCGCCGGTCCATGCGTGGGCGACGCTGCTCGTCTACGAGACCGAGCTCGAGCAGCGCGGGGAGGGCGATCTCGCCTGGTTGAAGAGCGCCTTCCAGAAGCTGCTCGTCAACTTCACGTGGTGGATCAACCGCAAGGACCCGACAGGTCGCAACGTGTTCGAAGGCGGGTTCCTGGGGCTGGACAACATCGGCGTGTTCGACCGCAGCGCCCCGCTGCCGACCGGCGGTCACCTGGAGCAGTCCGACGGCACCGCATGGATGGCGTTCTTCTCGCAGTGCATGCTCGGCATCGCGATCGAGCTGGCCCAGCACGACCCGCTGTACGACGACATGGTGCTCAAGTTCGCCGAGCACTTCTTGTTCATCGCTGCGGCGATGGACCGGGTGGGCGACAACCGCGACGAGCTCTGGGACGAGGAGGACGGGTTCTTCTACGACGTGCTGCGTCTGCCTGACGGCCAGGCGGAGCGGCTGAAGGTGCGCTCGATGGTGGGACTGCTGCCGCTGTGCGCGACCACCGTCCTGCCCCTCGGCGGGGCCCGGATCAGCGAGGACCTGATGTCACGCCTCCGCCGTCGCATCGAAGCCATGCCGGAGCTGCTGGCGACGATCCACGACGCACGTGAGCCTGGTGTCAACGGCCATCGGATGCTGGCCGTCGTCGACGAGGCCAAGTTGCGTCGAATCCTGGCCCGGATGCTCGACGAGGACGAGTTCCTCGGGCCGCACGGGCTCCGTGCCGTGTCCCGCTACCACGGCGAGCACCCGTTCCACTTCGACGTGCACGGCCAGATCTACGAGGTGCGGTACCTGCCGGCCGAATCGGACTCGGGGATGTTCGGCGGCAACTCGAACTGGCGGGGCCCGGTCTGGTTCCCGGTGAACTACCTGATCCTACGAGGGCTGCTCCACCTGTACGCCTACTACGGCGACGACTTCAAGGTGGAGTGCCCGACCGGTTCCGGACGCGAGTGCACGCTCTTCGAGGTGGCCTCCGAGCTCGGCCGACGCCTGGCGTCCATCTTCGTGCCCGACGCCGCCGGCCGCCGGCCGGTGTACGGCGGGACCGACCGCATTCACAATGACCCGAACTGGAAGGACCTGGTGCTCTTCTACGAGTACTACCACGGCGACAACGGCGCCGGACTCGGGGCCAGCCACCAGACGGGCTGGTCGGGCCTCGTCGCCCGGGTGATCCAGGCGCTCGGCTACCTCGAGCCCGAAGACCTGCTGCGCAGCGGAATGACGGGGCACCTCGTGTACGCCCGGGCAGCCCGCCAGCAGGACGCAAGCCAGTGACGGCGTAGCCGCGGGACCCGGTGATCTACGAGCTCGACACCGTCGCGTGGCTTCACGACATCAGTGCCCGCGCCGGAGTACGCGGGGCGACCGGGCGGCCCGTGCCACAGCTGCAACCGACATGATCACGCGGTCGAGCCGAGGGGCCGCACGTCCATTCGTTCCCTGGCCACGGCGTGGCGCCGGAAGCGGCGGCGGCGCTCGGTGACGCCGGCAGCGAGCAACGATCGCACCCGTTCCTGAGCGGCCCCCGACAGCTTCTGGCCCTTGGTATCGGTCAGCTCGAACACGTCGGCGACGGCCTCACCGGCGGTGACGATGCGCGCCGAGTGGACATCGGCACCTGCCGCCGCGAAGGCGGTGGTGAGTGCATGCAGCAAGCCGCGCTGGTCGCGCGCCGTGACCGTGCAGACCGTGTGCCAGGGCGACGCGTCGTCGTCGAACGCGAGCGAAACCCCCACGGCGGGGACCGAGTCCAAGGGCTGCCTGAGTGCGCGCTGCAAGGCCGTGACCAGTCCGTCGGTCAGCGGCTCGCGCTCGGCATGGACGAGGAACGACGAGAGCGCGCAGCGATCGCCCCACACGGCAGAGATGGCGCCGATCACGTCGATGCCCCGCTCGGCCAGTGCGCCCGTTTCCCGGGCCAGGAGCCCAGGGCGGTCACGCGCGACAACGTCGATCCACCACACATCAGGGCGATCGCCCGACGGTGTCACCGCCACCCGGACGTCGCCGGCCGGCGGGATCGGGTCGCACAGCGCGGCCTGGCGGGCGAGGTCGGCGGCCGACGTGGCCAGGACGTAGGCGCGCGGAGCCACCTCGAGGCGCTCGACGGCGTCACGGTGCTGACCCACCAGTCGGGTCGCCTCCGCCCGCCGCTGCTCCAGCGTGTTCGTCGCCTGCCGGCCGACGAGCTCGGGACGGGCCAAGGCCGCCTGGATCAACCCTTCCAGGGTGGCCAACCGGCGGCGATCCTGGTCGTCGAGATCGTCGGCCACCGATGTGAGGAGGTAGAGGGAGCGGGCCTGCTCGGCGGAGCCGAGGTGGGCGGCGAGCTGGAGCACGGCCTCTTCGGTCAAGCCGTCGAGCCGCCGTGATGTCCCCAGCAGCAGCCCGGCGTCGGCCACCAAGCCCGCCACCGACTGCTCGGGACCGGCACCGAGATCGAGCCGCTGCACGAGCTTGCGGGCCACGACCACCGACGGGCCGTCGTCGCCCTCGGTCGCCTCCAGCACGAGGGCAGCCATCCGCACCCGCTCGGGATGGGCGAGCTCCGCCACGCGGGGGTCCGTCTGCAGGCGGGCCAGGCGAGGCAGGCGCAGGGCGGCCAGCGGGTCGATGTCGCCCTCGGCCTGGCGCCGAGCCACGGCGGCGCCGAGATCCGGCAGGGCCCGTTCCAGAATGCCGCTGATGGCGAGCAGCCGCCACGAGCGGGGGCCGCCGCCGTCGACCAGCTCCAGGAACTGCTGGCGGGCGGCGCGCGTCCATCGCAACTGACCCGGTGGAATCGCCGACAGCCAATCGAGCAGGCTGGCGCCGGGCCGGGCCTCGGCACAACGCCGGGCCGCTTCGAACGCCACTTCGAGCGTGAGGTTCGGGGCCGGCTCGCTGACGAGCTCGATGGTGCCGTCCTCCTCGCGCAGCCAGCCTTCCGGAGGTACTACCGACGCGCTCACCCGACCGGGCTGGCGCCGCTCGCGGAGCTTCAGCAAGCGCATCCGTAGGGCCGCCGGCGTGGCCAGCGTGGTGACGAGCACCACGAGGAGCAGGGCGGCGTAGACGTCATCACCGAACACCCCCTGCTGCAGCCCGATCGTGGCGAAGATGAGGCCGACCTCGCCCCGCGGGACCATGCCGATGCCGACCAGCAGACGGTCACCGGGCGATCCCAGGAGCCCGAGGGCGGACGCCAGCTTGCCGACGATGGCGACGACCAGCAGCCCGCCCGCCATGGCCAGCACCTTCGGGTCGGCGAAGCGGTCGATCTCGGCGTCGATGCCGATCTGAAGGAAGAACACAGGGACGAGCAGATGGCTCACGGGCGCGATCTCCCGCCGGATGCGATCGGCGGCGCCGACGCGGCTCAGTGCCAGCCCGGCCACGAAGGCACCGACGATCGGTGCGAGCTTGGCCTGCTCGGCCAGCTCGGCGATGGCCAGCGTGAACGCCAGCGCGATGGCCACGAGCGTCCCCGCCGATCGGCTGTACCGGGTGACGATGCCGAACAGCGGCGGGGCGAGACGCACCCCGACGGCCGTCGTCACCACGAGGAAGGCGACGGCGACGAACACGATCCACAGGAGGCTGAGGACGGACACCGACCCCTCGGTGACGATCCGGGTGACGACGGTGAGGATCACCAGACCCATGACGTCGTCGGCCACGGCGGCGCCGAGCACGGTGCGCGCCTCCACGCTGGCCAGTGCCCGCAGGTCGCCGAAGACCCGGGCCGTGATCCCGACGCTCGTGGCCGTCAGGGCAGCGGCGACGAACAGCGCCTCCTGCCCGTCCATCCCGAAGGCCAGCCCGACGGGGATGGCGATGAGGAACGGCACCGCCACGCCGATCGTGGCGACGGACATCGAGGCGCGCCCCACGGCACCGAGCTCGCGCAGATCCATCTCCAAGCCGACCTCGAGCAGCAGCAGGATGACACCGAGCTCACCGAGGACGCGCAGGACCTCGTCCTGGCCGACGAAGTCGAGCAGTGAGGGTCCGACGATGATCCCGGCCACGATCTCGCCCACGACGGCCGGCACGCCGATGCGCTCCGACACCTCCGCCGCCACCTTCGCCGCCACCAGCACGACGAGGATGTGGACCAGGACCTCGCCGACATCCATGGTGGGAGGTCCCCGTCAGGCTTCGCGGGCAAGATCGCGCAAGGTCGGCTCCAGGAGGTAGCCGCGCGACCGGACCGTGCGGATGGCCAGGCCCACCTGGGCCAGGCGCCGCCGGAGCCGGAGCACGTGCACGTCGAGGGCGTTGCGACCGGGGGCGCCGTCGGGCCAGCCGGCGCGCGACAGGCTCTCCCTGCTGACGACGGCACCCAGACGGTCGAGCAGGAGCCGGGTGATGCGGGCCTCGACCGGCGGCAGCGACGCCCAGAGACCGTTGTGGCGGATCACGCCGTCGTCGTCCAGTGTCGGGTGCGTCGGAGCCCGCAGCCGGGCCCGCAGCGCGAGCGTGTCGAGCCTCGCCCGGACGTCGGTGTCGGGCGCCGGGATGCGCACCCAATCCTCGAGCGGGTCCTCGACGAGGGGCGGCAGGACGCCGGTCTCGAGGAGGAGGAGGCGCGGACGCCCCTCTCGCGCCAACCGGTCGCGGTGCTCGTTCTCCTTCGGCCAGCGCACCAGGACGACGTCCACGACGTTGGACCGTAAGCACGCGAGGTTTCCCTCATGTTTCAGAAAAGTGAAGGGCCGTTCCGTCAAGTAGATGCACGGCACCTGGGGTTTCCGTATGATCCCGCGCCATGGCTAGCAAGCGGGCATACCTCGACCACCTCCGGAACGTGCCGCTGTTCACCTCGTGCTCCACCAAGGAGCTCCAAACCATCGCCAAGGCGACGGATGAGTTGACGGTGCCTGCGGGCCACGTGCTCACCGACCAGGGCCAGATGGGGCGCGAGGCCTTCATCATCGTGGACGGCTCGGCGACGGTGAAGCGCAACGGCAAGAAGGTGGCCACCTTGGGCCCGGGGTCCGTCGTCGGCGAGCTGTCCCTGCTCGACCACGGCCCCCGCACCGCCACCGTCACGGCCGACTCCGACACGACCGTCCTCGTCATCGAGCAGCGCCACTTCCTCGGGGTGCTGGAGGACGTGCCGACACTGGCCCGCAAGCTGCTGGCGACCCTCGCCGGCCGGATCCGGGAGTTCGACCGCCAGTACTACGGCTGACCGGCAAGGCGGGCGCCGCCGACCTCACGGACTAGCGTCGGCGCCGCCATGAGCACCGACACCGCCGAGTCGACCGAGCCCGTCACGAGAGGCCGCGTTCGCCCGCACCACCTGGTCATCGGCCTCGGCGTGCTGTTCGCCGCCGTGACCCTGGCGTCGGGCATCGCCGGCGGGCTGGAGGGCTGGGAGGACGACTCCCTGATCACCCGCGAGGTGTTCGGCGGCGTCCCGGGCGCCCTCCAGGTCGCCTTCTACACCCTCACCCCGGCGCTCCTCGTCTACGGCGCCTTCGCTTTCGCCGACCGGGTGAAGAACTGGGAGCGAGGCGGACCCGACCGGCGCACGCTCACGCCAAGGAACGCCAAGCACCGGGTGGCCGACTTCCGCGACGGCGCCTACATGCGCACGCTCCTGCGCGATCCGGCCGCCGGCGTCATGCACTCGATGATCTACTTCGGGTTCCTGGTGCTCCTCGGCGTCACCACGGTTCTCGAGATCGACCATCAGCTGCCCGAGGACTGGAAGTTCCTCCACGGCCGGGTGTACCAGGGCTACGCCTTCGTGGGCGACGCCGCCGGTGCCATCTTCCTCGGCGGCATCATCTGGGCGGTGCTGCGGCGGTACGTGCAGCGGCCGTACCGCATCCGCATCAAGACCAAGCCGGAGCACGCCGTCATCCTCGGCGTGTTCGGCATCATCGGGCTCTCCGGGTTCCTGACCGAGATGTTCCGCATCGCCGCCGAGGGCACGCCTGACTTCGAGAAGTGGAGCTTCATCGGCTACCCCCTCGCCACGCTGGTCGACGGGGCCAGCGTCACCAGCCTCGATCGCTGGCACCAGATCCTCTGGATCACCCACGTGGTGGCGTTCTTCGCCTTCCTCGTGATCCTCCCGATCACGATGCTGCGCCACATGTTCACGTCGCCGCTGAACATGTTCCTGCACGACCGCGACCGACCAAAGGGCGCCATGAAGCCCCTCCCGAACCTCACCGAGACGTCGCTCGAGTCGTTCGGCGCCGCAGTGGTCGAGGACTTCACCTGGAAGCAGCTGCTCGACACCGACGCCTGCACGATGTGCGGCCGCTGCACCTCGGTCTGCCCCGCCCACGCCACCGGCAAGCCGCTCGACCCGCGGGAGATCGTGCTCAAGTCCGGCGAGGTCATGGCGGCCACCGGCTCGCCCGTTGTGACCCCGCCGATCGGCGTCGACCGGGACATCACCGTGTCGGCCAACTCGCTGTTCGAGCGGATCACGCCCGAGGAGATCTGGTCGTGCACGTCGTGCAAGGCGTGCGACGAGATCTGCCCGGTCGAGATCGAGATCCTGGACAAGATCCTCGACATGCGGCGCTACCTGTCGCTGATGGAGAGCAACTTCCCGGCCGAGCTGGGCAGCGCCTACCGGTCGATGGAGAACCAGGGCAACCCGTGGGGCATGAACCAGGGCGAGCGGGCCGACTGGGCCCGTGGGCTCGAGGTCGAGATCGTGGACCCGTCGTCCCCGTTCGAGCACGAGTACCTCTACTGGGTCGGTTGCGCGGGGAGCTTCGACGACAAGAACAAGAAGGTCACCCAGGCCATGGCCAAGCTGCTGAAGCGGGCCGGCCTCGATGTCGCCGTCCTCGGCCCGTCGGAGATGTGCACCGGCGACCCGGCCCGGCGTTCCGGCAACGAGTACCTGTTCCAGATGCTGGCCTATCCCAACGTGGAGATGCTCAACACGATGGGCGTGCGCAAGATCATCACCCAGTGCCCCCACTGCTTCAACACGCTGAAGAACGAGTACCCGCAACTCGGCGGCAACTACGAGGTCGTCCACCACAGCCAGCTGCTGGAGTCGCTGATCGAGTCGGGCCGCCTCGACGTCAGCATGGCCACCCTGGAGGAGCGGGTCACCTACCACGACTCCTGCTACCTCGGTCGCCACAACGACGTGTACCTGGCGCCCCGGAAGGTGATCGGGTCGCTGAAGGGCATCGAGATCGTCGAGATGCCCCGCAACGGCACCAAGGGCATGTGCTGCGGCGCCGGCGGTGCCCGCATGTGGATGGAGGAGTCGATCGGCAAGAAGGTGAACGACGAGCGGGCCCAGGAGGCCATCTCGACGGGCGCCAGCCGGGTCGCCACCGCCTGCCCGTTCTGTTACATCATGCTCGACGACGGGGTGAAGGGCGCCGGGTTCGACGACGACCAGGTGAAGGTGGCCGACATCTCGATGCACCTGATCGAGGCGATCGAGCGGGGTGAGGCCGCCTTCCACCACCCCGACGCGCCGCTCGTGAACGACTGAACCCGCACAACTTTGGGTGCGGATCCGGTCACGGGTGCCGATTGCCCCGCCTGGCGGGTCATCTCGCACCCAAAGGGCTGTCAGTCGCGCTGGAAGTTCTCGAAGTAGCGGCTCGGCGTGGGACCGCGCTGGCCCTGGTACTTGGAGCCCGTCCTCGCCGACCCGTAGGGGTGGTCGGCCGGCGTGGTCATGCGCAGGAACGAGACCTGGCCGATCTTCATGCCGGGGTAGATGGTGATGGGCAGGTTGGCCACGTTCGACAGCTCGAGCGTGATGTGGCCGTCGAAGCCCGGGTCGACGAAGCCGGCGGTCGAGTGGATGAGGAGGCCGAGGCGGCCCAAGCTCGACTTGCCCTCGACGCGCGCGGTCAGGTCGTCCGGCAGGGCCACCCGCTCCGACGTGGAGCCGAGCACGAACTCCCCGGGGTGGAGGATGAACGCCTCGCCGTCGCCGATCTCCACCAGCTCGGTCAGGTCCCGCTGGTCGAGCTTCACGTCGATGACCCGGCTGGTGTGGTTCCGGAACACCCGGAAGTACCGATCGCAGCGCAGGTCGACGGACGCGGGCTGGAGGCAGGATTCGTCGAACGGCTCGATGACGATGCGGCCGGCGGCCAGCTCCTCGCGGATCGAGCGGTCGGACAGGATCACGGCCTGGCACGGTAGCGGCGCCACCGCACCCGCCCCGGGTTGCTACGCTGCCGGGCGCTCCGCGGGTGTAGTTCAGCGGCAGAACATCAGCTTCCCAAGCTGAGAACGCGGGTTCGATTCCCGTCGCCCGCTCCGATGCGATGACCAGGGAAATCCCTGGTCATCGCCAATTACTCGCTCGTTTGGGCAGATACCGTTCGCCACCCTTCGGCACCCCTGAACACCCCTGTCTTCCTCTGCTAGTTGCACGGATGTTGCACGCCGGGCACGCCTTTGGCGCCTCCTTGGCGGCGGTCAGCCGGTGCGGGCAGCCTCGCCCCGGATGATCCGATCTATCTCAGCGGCGAGGACAGCGTCACGGCCCTGGGCGACGTGCTGGTACACCATCGCAGCGTCCGGCGATGCGTGGCCAAGGCGAGCCTGGATCTCCTTGATCGTCCCGCCGGCGAGCGCCGCGAGGGTGCCGGCGAGATGTCGCAGGTGGCGGCGTCCCACGGAGTGGTGGGCTTCGAGGTGATCCTCGGTGTCAGTCGCCGGGTGTGAGCTCGGCGACGAGTTGAGTATCGCGCTCGGGGTAGAGCAGCGCCATGGAGCCTTCGGAGAGGTAGCGACGGTCGCCGGCTTGCCATTCGTCGTGGATGTCGGCGAGGACGGCGCCGACGAGGCGGATGACCGATGCTTCGTTGGGGAAGATGTCCACGACCCGGGCCCGGCGTTTGACTTCTTTGTTGAGCCGCTCGAGCGGGTTCGTGGACCAGATCTTCGTCCAGTGCGAGCGAGGGAAGCCGGCGAAGGCCAGCACTTCGGTCTTGGCGTCGTCCATGAGCAGGGCGATCTTGGGAAACCGGTCGCCGAGTTGGTCGCGCACGTGGTCCCAGGTCGAAGCGACGGTGTCAGGGTCGGGTTGAGCGAAGATGGTGCGGAACACGCGGCGCCAGATGCACTGGGACCAGACCTCAGCCGGTCCTGGCTAAATGCGGCGTCGGTGCGGCCCTGCCCGTGGCGGTACGTCAGAGCTCGAGCTTGCTCTTCGTCATGCAGATCGCGAGGTGAGCGTCGAGGATGGCGTCCCGTGTCGCCGGTGACAGGCCCGAGTCCGCTTCCGCAGCTGCCTTGGCGCTGTCGCCGGCCTGTTCGAGCTCGATGACGGCCACCCGTTCATCGGTCGACGCCGCCGCCTTGTCTGCTTTGCGGGCGAACTCGAGGACCACTGCGACCAGTACCGGTGATGCTCCAGCGTCGTGGTCGACGGCGTCACGAGCGCTGTCGATCTTCGCCCGGGCCGCCTGGAGTCGTTCTGCCGTTGTCGCCACGGCCGAAGGCTACGCCTGGCGGCCGGACGGGCTCAAGAACGCCGGGTGGGTCGCCCCCGCCGGCAGAGGCGGTCGTGGGCAACGGGCGGAATGACGGCGGGCTCGAATGAGCCAGGCTGTTGGGTGTGTTCGAGGAGTTGGAGTTCCTTTATTGCCCGAGTGCCGATGTGTCCGCTGAGCTCGCCCACTACGTGGAGGGGTTGGGGGCCCAGGTGGTGTACGCCGTCGAAGCCTTCGATACCCGCGTCGCCATGCTTCGTCTCGCCGTCACCGGCCCGAAGCTGCTCCTCGCCCAGCATCTCCACGGTGACCAGCCGGTGCTCGTGTACCGGGTCGGGAACCTCGAGGCGACCGAGACGGAACTCGCCCGACGAGGTGTCGGATTGAGCCCCCGCTTCGGGTTCCCCGACGGCGACGCCACGGAACTGGACGTCCCTGGCCCACAACGCATCGCCGTCTATCAGCGGACACGACCCGAACGGGCTGCACAGCTCGAGGGCCGCATCGACTTCTGACCCTGTGGTCGTTGGCCGACCGTCCGCTATCACCGGCTCTGGGACCGTCACACAGCCACCGGCCGGTCCTAGGAGCCGACCCTGCTCAGGCCCGGTGAGTGTCGTGGCTGTCGACACGCCAACACACACTCGACCGCGCCGGTTCTGCTCGGGCTCGCGGGAGCGGAACCTGGCGATCCAGCCCGTCCGGCGCCGCCACGCGGTGGTTTGCCCCGGTTAGCTTGGTCCGCGACACCCGAATGAGATGGAGGGCCGCCATGCTCGATCCGAGGCACCGGTTCCTCATCGACTTCTGCGTCCCTTGAAACTACGTACCCCGTGCCGTCAGTTTGGCGGACCAGCTTCTCAGCGGTTGGGCCCCAATCATCGAGAACATCGAGCTCATTCCGTCATCCAACGGCCGCTTCGAGGTGTCGCTCGACGGTGACCTCATCTTCTCGAAGAAGGCGCTCGGACGACACGCCGCGCCTGGTGAGATTGTCGACCTCGTGCGCCAACGCATCGGCCCAGAGATCCCCCGCAGCTGATGCCGGCGAGTTGGCCCCGCTACCTTCTGTGAGGGTGGTGCGACCGAGCCGAAAGCGGGTCGCTCCTGATTGCAGGGTGGGGGTCACGGTCGCCAGCTGACCGAGGGCGGCGTGAACCTCGCATCGGACGAAGATGCCGGCGGGAGCGCTGAGCGGGCGGCGACTTCACCGGGGGCCAGACCGACGTCGACTTCGAAGCCGTTGGAACGTCGCCTCGCTTCGCGCCACTACGGAATCAACCGATTGCCGCAGTAGCGACAGCGGTAACCGTCCGGCGGCGGACCTCGAGCCTCCCATGACCGCGGTGGACAGCGACGGACCGGAGTGGCCTCAAACGCCGGGTCAGCGGAGCGCGGGTTCGAGTGCGGCGGCGACCTGGCCGTAGCGGTTGACCGGGATGAGGTGGGCGCCGTCGAACGCGTTCGAGTCGCGAACGTCGAGGACGAGCTCAACAGCGAGATCGATGCCGGCATTGGGGTTGGCGTCGAGTCGGTCGAGGATGTCGCGCGGGACCGCGAGCTGCGGGACGTCGGCACCGACCTTGCGGGCCATGCTGGCAGACGGCAGCGCCATGACCCCGGCGTAGACCGCGCCGTCGAACTCGATGCCGGCCCGCCAAGTGACTATCGCGTCGAGGTCATAGGAGACCTGCAGGTACCAGGCATCGGCGTCGTGCTTCCATGCCGGCACGGCGCCGAGGCCGCAGGAGACACCGATGCGGATGGGCATCGTCTGCTCCTCGGCGAAGTCGCGTGCCATGTCGATCATGGATCGCACCGTGAGGTCGTCGGAACGTCGACCTGTCTCGGGTCGGTCGCCGTACACGAAGAGGAACTCCCCGACGCCGTAGGCCGCCGCGGTGAGCAGGTCGCGCCGGAAGCCGAGCAGGTTGCGGTCCCGGGCGTTGATGCACGCGACGGCGCGGCACCCCATCTGCGCGACCTCGTGGGCCACGGCGACGCTCGACACGGTCGCACGACCGATGTGGTTGTCCGGGATCAGGAAGCGGGTCGCGATCGTGCTGAGGACCCCGATCTGGTGGCGGACCCGCGTCAGGTCGGGGCGAGTCGCCGGCTCGATCTCGCACACCACCTCGAACGCATCCATCACGAGATACTACGACCGCATTGAACGGGCCGGTCCTTCCCGGTGAGGCCCAAGCTCGCGTCGGACGGCGCCCGGACGCGGAGCGCGCCGGCGCGCCTCATTCCCGGTCTCTGCGAGCCATGCCCTACTCCTTGTCCCTTATCGCCGGCTGGATGTGAGGTGTTCGCTGTGCGTCCTATGAGCATGGAGGTGTAGGTGATGACGACACTTGAGGAGCCGACGACAACTCTCTGGCGGCCAGCGGATGCGACGCCGTTTGATGAAGCTCAACTAGCGGCGGCCGCGTTTCTCGCGCGTTATAGCGGGCGAACGTTGGACGCGTACCGGCACGACCTTCGCTGCGCCGGGCGGTGACTTCGATTCGGTCAAGAGCGTCGTCCATCGCGGTGAGCAGCTCGAACCTGGCGTCCCGGTCCAGTCCGTAGGCATCGGCTACCAGTCGGAGCCGTGCCGGCCGGTCGGCCGTTCGCCAACCCATGCGGGCCTGGTCGAAGTCGTCTTCGATCGGTACACAGAGGCGGGCGAACTGGGCCAGGTCATAGACGGGGCGGCCAGGTGCCGCGAACTCGAAGTCGAGCAGCGCAACTGCGATGCCGTCCCGGAAGACGACGTTCGAGAGCTCCACGTCGTTGTGGCAGACAAGGCTTCCGCCCGCGGGGTCGGCAAGGTCATCATTCCAGGGGAAACCCAGAGGGTCGAACCCGCGGGAAGCGCCGTGCAGCCTGTGCAGCAGCCTCGCTACGGAGGCCAGAGCGGCGTCCGATTGGCTCCACTCCGGATACGGCGACCGCGGCACGTCGCCCTCGATGAACAAGAGCCGCTCGCGTCCGTCCTCGTCGATGCCCACCGGCGTCGGGGCGCCCTCGAAACCGTCGTTGCGCACCGCCACCAGGAACGCGTGGATCGAACCCGAGTACCGGCTCGAGGGTCGAAGAACATGCGGACCGACACGAACGACCTGGCCCGCGTTCGCGATTCCACCTTCGAGCGGCTGCTCGTCCACATCGTCATTCTGGCACTCCAGATTCGGCGGTCCGGGTCTGCGACGTCGGAGCAATATGGCGCGCCCGAAGGACACGCCGTAGCCGTTCCGTTCCGTTGCAGCTGCCGCTCGTGGCGGACGATCCCCATCAGGGCAATCTGGCTCGCGACCGCCTCAGACGGCCCTCGCCCTTTCGGGTTGGGCGATCGGGCTGTCCAGTCTGAATCCCTTCCACGCGCAGTAGATGCCGAGCGACAGTTCCCACGCAGCCTCCGGCAGTGTCAGAAGGCCAGACAGTGTCGAACCGTTGTCGTAGACATTGCACAGGATCAGCACGAAGGACAGGATCAGCAAAGGACCACCGATGAGACCCAGTAGCGCCATCCGCGGCGGCACCAGTGCCGATCGGTACATCAAGTAGCCCAGGATCAAGCCGTTGCCGATTCCCGCGACGAGACCGGGTCCCCACTGGAACGCCCAGTCGTAGGTATGCACCAGTGCGTCGCCTGACGCACCGAGTGCCGTGGCCTGTGCGCCAGTCGCGGACGCCAATGAGTCCGCCACGTTCACAACTGAGATGATGCTCATGAGGCCGATGGCGGCGAAGACCGACTCCATGACGCGAGCGCTGACGTATCCGAGCGAGAGAATTTCGCTCTGCCGTCTGGCGAGCGGGTAGAGGACAACGGCGGTTCCGATTTGGGTGATGATGAGCCCGAACTCGAGCACCGCGCCCAGCTTGAGGCTTGCGACGGAAGTGTCCCCTGGGATGAAGTGCATGTTGGACCAGCTGGCGCCGACTCCGTGAACGAACAGCAGCCGCGCTGGGATGCTCGTGACGAACGTACCGATGAACAGCCAACCGAAGAGCCGTCCAGTTCGCTGAACATCCACGGGTTGGACCTCCAATGGTCGCGGAGCAGCGGTCAATGCTTCGCGGGTTCGGACCGTACACCGCCCAGAGGTGCGCATATCTGCCGCACTGTTACGGTCACTCCGTGTTGAGGTCCGGCACCTCGGTGCCTAGCCGTTCATGCAGGAGTTTGAGGTCGTGTCGGTCGACCGGTCGCGGAGGATACGCGGTGTAGAACTTGACGGCCCAGTCCGCTGAGATGCATCGCAAGAGAGCACTTCTCCGTCGACGGGACCCTGCTGGAGGCGTGGGCGTCGCACAAGAGCTTCAAGCCCAAGGACGGCTCCGGTGACGGCCAGCGGCCAGGTTCGGGCCGCAACGCCGAGGTGCAGTGGCACGGCCAGCGCCGCTCCAACGACACCCACGCCTCGACGACCGATCCCGAGTCGAGGCTGTATCGCAAGAGCCACAACACCGCGGCGACGCTGTGCTACTCGGCGCATCTGCTGATGGAGCACCGCAACGCCCTCATCGTCGATGCCGAGTTGACCACCGCCGATGGCTATGCCGAGCGGGCCGCCGCCATCGACATGCTCGCCCGCCTACCCAAGCGGGCCAGGCGCCGCACCGTCGCTGGTGACAAGGGCTACGACACCCGAGGGTTCGTCGCCCAGGCCCGCGACCTCGGCTTCACCCCGCACGTCGCCCAGAACAACACCCGGCAACGCTCCGCCATCGACGGGCGCACCACCCGCCACACCGGTCACGAGACCAGCATGCGGATCCGGAAACGGATCGAGGAACCCTTCGGGTGGATCAAGACCGTCGGCGGCGGCCGCAAGCTCCGCTACATAGGCCGCCAACGCAACCGGGCCTGGTTCAAGATCACCGCGGCGGCCTACAACCTGCTTCGCATCACGACCCTCGACGCCGCTGCAGCGACATAAGCAGCGCCGACCCCCTGGGCAACGAGCCCGCCCACAGCAGCCGAACAAGCCCAACGAACAAAGACGGCAACCAACGGCTACCCGCCCTCTCACGCCACCAACACTCCCGGCCACCGCCGCCGCCGCCGATCAGGCCTTCTTCCACACCTGCTAGCTGACCCTCGAGACATCCTTCACCGCTCAACGACTCTGCGGGATACGCGACACCGTAGATGTTCTTGCCATGCCGGTCGAAGGTGAACGAGTGCACGTCGACTTCGTGTCCCTGCTTGTCGCCGAGGACGAACATCCATGGCTGAGCATCATCCCGCTCGACCGGCTCGTAGCCCCGAGCGCTCATGATTGTTCGGAGTTCCTCGACATCGTCGTGCCTCACTGCGATGTCGAGGTCGCTGTGTGGTCGGGTCTGCTCACCGAGCAAGGCGTCGATGCCCCAACCGCCATCGAGCCAGACCTCGATGTGATGGTCGGCGAGCAACCTGTAGAGGGCGAGTACTTCGTGTTGCTCCACAATCTGCAGCCTGCCATGACGGCCGGGCTCACGGGCCCCGCGAACGAATGCATATCTGCCGATCGGTGTCGACCTAGGTGCGCCCACGACGCGCTCGGGAAGCTACATAGTCGGCGATCCCGCTCAGGCAGCGAGCGGCGAACACCCCCGTAGCGAACGACTGCGGTTCTCCCACCCGGAGTTCGGTCGCCGCGGCCGGGCACGCCGACCGTCCGACCACAGCTACCTGCCGAACTAACGATCACGACCCCGGCCTGCTGGCGAGCGTGGAGTGGCCCGCAGCGACCGATGACGGCGGAGGCGGGTCGGAGCGCGTTGACTGTCTCTACGTGGTCATGCGGTGTTGATTGCCCTAGGAGGCGGCAGGCTAGGACCATGGCTGATCAAGGCAACATCACGGCCGCAGCCGCCGGCACCATCGACATCGGTGGTGACCTCACGGTCAATCGGCTCGGGTTTGGGGCGATGCGAATCACCGGCTCGGGGATCTGGGGCGATCCTCCTGACGCCGACGAGGCCAAGGCGGTGCTTCGCCGAGCCGTGGCGCTCGACGTCCAGTTCATCGACACCGCCGACTCGTACGGTCCGGAGGTCAGCGAGCGTCTCATCGCCGAGGCTCTCTATCCCTATCCAGGCGATCTCGTGATCGCCACCAAAGGCGGCCTCGTTCGGCCCGGCCCGAACCAGTGGCGTGCCGACGGGCGGCCGGCCCACTTGCGCAGCGCGTGCGAGGGGAGTTTGCGCCGACTCCGCCTCGACCAGATCGCTCTGTACCAGTTCCACCGACCCGATCCGGCGGTTCCGTTGGGCGAGTCGATCGGGGCCCTCGCCGAACTGAAGGACGAGGGCAAGATCCGCCACATCGGCCTCAGCAACGTCACCGGAGAACAGCTGCACGAGGCGCAAGCGCTGACGCCGATCGTTTCCGTGCAGAACCGCTACAACCTCGGTGATCTCCAGTGGGACTCCATGGTCGACGTGTGCGAGGAAGAGACGCTGGCATTCTTGCCTTGGGCGCCTATCCAGGACGCCGACCGCAGAGCAGTGAAGGCGGTGGCCAAGCGCCGTCAGGTCTCGACGCGCGAGGTGGCGCTGGCATGGCTGCTTGCCCGCTCGCCGGCGATGCTGCCGATCCCGGGCACGGGCTCGGTCGCGCACCTTGAGCAGAACATCGCCGCCGCCAGTCTCGCGCTCACGCCCGACGACCAGACGGCCCTGGCGGGCCGCTCGCGTGGGGCTCCCTCGACGAGATAGGTCTCGCAGACCGAGGCCTCCGGGCGAGCTGGGGGCCCGGTGTAAGGCGAGGCGCTGGCCGCCTCTATCCGCCACGACAGATCGCCCGTACCTGGTGGACGTGGTCTGACGCGACGTGGGCCGTCGCCCGAGTGGCCGTCGAGGGGCGCGCGTCCGGTCCTTCACGCTCGGCTCTCCGATTGGGAAGGTGCTCGAGGTGGCGCCGACGCAGCGGTCAGTTGTCTGTCCCGACCCTTGTTCCGTCGGATGGCATTGCCCGCATCGTCGTGTAATCCGATCTGTGACCGTTGCCGAACTGTGGCGTCTGCGGTCGTCGGAAGCGTCCGAACCCGATGAGTTCGCTGCCCGCCGGGAGTCCTCATTCTCATGGACCACACGATCAGCCTGGCCATCGCCGACAGGCGCCGCTCGCTCGTCTTCTACCGCGACGGGCTCGGGCTCGAAGGCTTCGGCCCGCTCGCCGACGACGGAGTCCCCGAGCCGCTCCAGCTTCGTCTCGCGCCGAGCGTGAGCCTCATGCTGATCCCCACCGGTGGGTTCGGCTGGGTCGCGGGCGAGGACCGCGTGGCCCCGCCAGGCGCCAACGAGTGCGTGCTCTCCGTTTACGCCGTTGACGAGGACGCCGTGCGGGCGCGCTACGAGGCCGCCCTCGCCGCCGGCGGAACCACGGTCTACGAGCCCTCGCCGCGTGAGTGGGGCGCCTTCGCAGCCCAAGTTGCCGACCCCGACGGCCACCTCTGGATGATCCTGGTCCGGCCGCAAGACTGGACCGCGTGACCTTGACCGTCACCAGCTCTCAAGCGGGACGATCGGGCACGCTCGTAGAACGCTGGCTGGGCGGGGCGCTGTCGGTGGTTCGGCAGGCGGACTTCCCCCGTGCCCTCGAACCGCTGTCGCCGGTCCTGTCCTGCGTTGTCTGGCAACATCCTGCGGATGGCGACCCCGATCGGCCCCGAAGCACAGCGGCCCAACCCCGCACTCGAACCGCTGTCGCCATTGGTCGGCGTGTGGCGCACGACCGGGAGGCATCCCCTCGTCCCGGGCACGACGTTCCACGGCCGCACATCGTTCGAGTGGCACGAGGGCGGTGCGTTCGTGTTGATGCGCTCGGAGATCGACGAGCCGCAGATTCCGAGCGCGGTGGCGGTCATCGGCTCCGACGACGCCGCCGGCACGTTCACGATGATCTACTTCGACGAGCGTGATATCTCGCGCCGGTACGCGGTCGAGGTGGCCGACGGCGAGGTGCGCTGGCACCGCGACGAAGCGGGGTTCGCGCAGCGCATGGTGTTCACCGTCGCCGCCGACGGCACCCGGCTCGACGCGCGAGGGACGATGTCGCGCGACGGCCGCCCGTGGGAAGACGACTTGCAGCTCACCTATGAGCGCCTCGACTCGTAGACCACGATTCGATGCGGTCGGGCCCGGGCCAGGCGTCTCCGGATCAATCGGAACAGACGGGCGCGAGGCGCGCCGCATGGCGCCGGATCTGAGACCGCCCGTCGCAGGCCCGAAAGCTGATCATGGCCGGTACCGTCCGTTGCGGCGTACTGTGGCGGGTCGCCCCGCGCCGGAGGTATCGGCATGAGCCATGCGGCAACCCGGCCGCCGAAACACCCGCCGCCGTGGTTCGTGCACACCGCCTGGCGCGTTCATCGCGCGCTGTACCGGCTCAGCGGCGGCCGATTCCTTTGGACCCCGTCGAACAAACGGGGCTGGGGTTCGCTGCGCCTCACGACTGTTGGGCGGAAGTCGGGGCAAGAGCGCAGCGTCATCATCGGCTACCTCGAAGACGGCCCCAATCTCGTCGCTCTCGCAATGAACGGGTGGGACGAGGGCCGTCCCGCGTGGTGGCTCAATCTCGAGGCTCATCCAAATGCCGTCATTCGATTGGCAAACGAGCAGCCCCGCCCGGTAAGTGCCCGTCTTTCGACGGGGGAGGAGCGTGAACGGCTGTGGCAGCGCTGGGTCGCGGTCGATCCCAGGATCGCCGTGTTTGCGAGCGGCCGGTCGACCACCACGCCGGTGATCGTCCTCGAACCGCGTAAACAAAGCGCCTGACACACCGGCGCGATGGTGTACGCCCCGCTCAGGTGACGAAGCTGATATCCGAAGAAACAGCTGCCTCGTCATGCCGCTGCAGCGTACGCTCCGCCCAGGACTGTCCCCTACCGCCGGGGTGGTGTCGCTCGACAGTTGATCGGGCCGATGGCCGTTCTGGCACTGGCAATGATGGGCCGCTGGTCCCCCGCTGGTGCTGCGGGGGATGAAGTGCCGATAGGCACCGGTGCCCCGTCCACGTACCACTGCGGGCAGGCTCGCTCGATCCGGCGCCCGCCGACGACTCACGGACATGAGTCTCGTTTCAGGGAACCTGGCCGGCACCCTAGTTGCACGATTGCTGCACGAACCTCCGTCGGAACCGAGTCAGCCGTCACGTACCACCAGGTAAATGGCCATTCATACCTGAGTCCGGTCCCAGCTTCCCAAGCTGACAACGCGGGTTCGGTTCCCGTCGCCGCTCCACCGTCGCCCGCTCCAGTGCGATGGCCACGGAGATAGGTAACGGCCCGAACCGTTGCCGGGGTCGGGTCGTGGTGGCGGGACCCACTCATTCGGTACCAATCGCGCCGTGATAAGAACTCCGCCGTGGGGCGGGGGGCACGGTTGACGCTGTCCATCGGTGGGCTCGTGGTCGCGCTCGCACTGATCGGTGGCTACCTCCTGGAGCGCCACGGGTCCGCGATCGCCGCCGATGACGCCTGCACGTCTCCCCAGCGGCTGCTCGAGGACGGCCAGGTCGCAGCGGCGACTGATGGCTTCAACGCGGTGCTGTCGACGCCAGGGGCGTCCGACACAGCCTTGGACTGCGCCCGCCACGGATTGTTGGACGTCGCGTCCTTGCAGTGCTCCCAGGCGCAGGCGCTCCTGGAGTCCGAGCAGTACGACGACGCGTCGACGATGTTCCGCGCGCTACTGGTGAACCCGATCAGAGCCGAGCCCGATGGAGACAACCCGGCCGGCACGCAGTCGGCGACCAGCTGCGGCGCCACCGGACTGGCCGAGGTGGCCACGCGCACGACGACGACCGTCTCGCCGACCACGACGACCACGGCCGGCTCGGGCCAATCGGCTTCTGCGTCGCTCGACGTCGACGTCGACGTCAACGTCACTGTCGTGCCGGGCGTGCCGGACGGATGCGGCGCGCACGCCGATCAGCATGTTCAGGTCCCGAACGGGCTCCGCGACACTCGACGCGCCTCGTGCGCCTCCGTGGCGATCACGACGAGCCCACATGGTGACGGCGACACGACCAGCGGCCGGCAAGGCTTCGCCAGTGCGCGACTCAACGCCGCCGCCGCCCAACCGTCCTCGTCGGTCGCAACCACGGCAGAGCTGACACCTCCTCCCGCCGCCACCGCGGATGCACTCCCCGAGCGCACCTGGGGAGAGAACGTGGAGGACGGCGCGGCCGACCTCCTCGACGGACTCACCGGTGGAAGTCGACCGTCGGCGGCGGTCGTGTGGGCGATCCTCGCCGTCGTGGTCGCGCTCGTGGCGTGGGGCCTCAACCGACTCGTTCGGCGCAGTCGCGATCGCGGCGCGGTGACGGCCGTGACGATCACGGATAGCGGTGGGCCCACGGGTGCCGGCACGAGGGCGACCAACGCCTATCGCCACGCGCTCGAGCTCGACAACGTCGCACTCTCCCTCGACAACGGCACGACGTTCGGTGCGCTGGCCGACGGCGTGATCGCCGAAGTCGCCGCCGGTGTGCCGCAAGCGAAGGCCCTCACGTCAATCCTGTTGCTGGTCCTGCGTCCGTGGACGTACGAAGCAAAGGGATGGACGCGCGCCCAGAGCCTGGTCGTCTGCTTCAGCGGTCCGGGGCTGAGCGGGGATACCAAGACCATCACGTGCGACGCGATGGTCAACCTCGACGTCCACGAGGCGTCGGCCGCGGCCGCCGCCGGGTATGCCGCGTACGACCTCATGTCCCGACCCGGGCTCCACAACCGGATCTCCTTTGATGAGGCCGATCGGGAAGCGCACGCGACCTGGGTCCGCTACCTGCTGAACCTGGACTACTACTGAGATGGCTCCAGCGGCCCCGCCCGATCCTTCGCCCGCCGTTGCGGACGAAACCGCGCCGCTGGGCACGCTCGAGCCGAGCGACCCCCGCTACGAACGCGGACTCGTCAGGTATCGGCGGGACCTCGTCGCCGCGATCAAGGCATTCGAACGCTCGAGGGAGACAAGGCCGATCGAGCGACGAACCCGCTGGTGGCAACGCCGGCGCGGTGGGCTCCGGAGCGCAGCTACTCGCCCCCAGGCTGGGACGGCCGGCACGCAACTCATCGATCGGCCGCGAGAAGGTCGAGTCCCTCGGGAGATCGCGCTCAGGTTCGAGCTCGCGGGCGTGTGCGAGCGTCTCGCGGATGTCCCCGGAAGCATCCACGTCCTCGGGTACCTGTGCGAGGCGGAGGAGAACTACCGACTCGTGGCCGCCGCGCTCCGAGACCAGGCCGGGCCACGATTCCGCGGTGTAGAGGTGCAACGGCGCATCGCCCAGCTCAGCACCGGAGACGATCAGGTGCGGCTCTGGCGCGAGACGCGAGCGGCGATACGAGCCCTTCGAGACGGGTTGGATCGACTCGAGGTTCCGAAGGGCAGCGACCGCGAGGAGCTCCGGCTCATCCTCGATGCGCGGCTGCTCGAAGCGGACCTGGTGGCATCGCCCGACGACGTCACCGCCCAGGCCCACGTGCAGGACGGCGTGAGTCGTGCGTTCTCCGGCGCCGCGCACTACCTGAGCGACGCTGAGGTGGCGAGGACACGGCGCCCGGCGGCCACGCGACCAGTGAGTCCGACGGCCCGGCCGGACGAGTTGCTTGCCTCCAGCCTCCAAGGCGTGAGGCAGGCGTTTGTGTCGAACGCCTCCTCGTCGCGCGCGAGCCCCGCCGCACGTGAAGCCCAAGACCGGCCTCGGGTCAACGATGACGCGGCCGAGCAGCGTGCCGCCACACGGTTCGAGCAGCTCGCGTCCCAGGAACCCGCGACGGACCAACAGGAGCCGGCGATCGTCCAGGAGACCGACACGCATGCGGCCATTCGGCTCCAGGTCCGACTGTCCTTGTCGAAGGCGGACGAGGCGGCGCCGCTGGCCGGCATCACGGCGATCGATGCTGGTCCCGACCGCCTGATCTTCGCCGATGGCCAGGGGCGTCTCCAGGTGCACCGCTCGCCACCTCCGACTGGCGATGACGGCTCCCTCGTCCACCAAGCGACGATCGACCGACCGATCGCCGCGGTGGCGGCCACCCCGCACCTCATCGGCCTCGTGGATCAGACCGGCCGCGCCGTCGTCGGCGACCTACCGGCGCCTGGTCTCGGCCTGTTCACGACAGGAGCCACCTCCGTCGACGTCGTCGACGGCACCGTCGCCTTCGGCATGCGCGACGGGACGATCAGGCTGGTCAGACGGCCCGCCGAGGTGGGCAGTGGGCGCGCCGATCCTGAGACGTTCATCGTGGAATCGATGACGGTGCCCATGTCCGATGTCGAGGTCATGGCAGTCGCGGCCATTCCTGGCGGCCTCGTCGTGGGGTGCGGGGACGGCTCCTTCCATCGTGTGAACATCGTCTGGCCGAAGGTCGAGGAGCCCAGCACGTACGAGCGAGCGACACGCCAAGCCGAGCGGGTCACCAGGATGGCCAGCGATGGCAGCACCGTCGTCGCCCTGCTCGGCTCCTCGGTGCACGTCCTCGAGGCAGGGTCGAAGCAGCCACGAGTGATCGATGCGCCCGGCGTCGGCGATCTCGCCGACATCGCGGTCGGAACAGGTCTCGTCGTCGGGGTGGGCCCTCAGAGCGGACTGGTCGTGTGGACGATCGAGGGTCAACGTCGATCGGAGGAGTCGAGCTGGGCCGGATCGGGGCCCCTGATCATCGACGGCGGCGTCGCGGTCGTCGCGGTCGCCGCAGGAGGCGTGCGCGTGTGGGACCTCGGACGCGAAGGCCCGGCCACCGGCTCGTGGCGCGGGCTCAACATCGCCGCCGACGGCACGCTTGACGTGTCGGTGCCTGCGCCTCCGCCCGTGGAGGACGACGCCGACCCTGGGGCGTCGCCCGGCACCTGACCGTCGGCGAACGCGCTCAGACGCAGGTCAGCAGGGCGTCGGTGAGCGCGGCGACCCGGTCATCTCCGGCGAGGTTCATGTACATCTGGTTCATCACGTAGCCGAAGGCCAGTTCCTTGTCCGGTAGGGCGGCTCCTACCGATCCGCCAGCGCCCGGATGCCCGAACGACCCTGGCCCCAGCAACGGGGAGAACGTCCCGTGGGTCATGAAGCCGATCCCGAACGTGGTGTCCGCGACCAGGCACCGGTCGGGACCGCTGGTCAGCGTGACGCGAGCGCGGTCGACATACGTGGGCGACAACAGGCGTGTCCCGTCGATCTGGCCGACGCACGCGGCGTACATCTTCGCCAGGGAGGAGGCGGTCGTGATGCCGTTGGCAGCCGGAACCTCGGCGGCATGCACATCGCGGCGGTTGAACACGCTGTCGCTCGGCGACGCGGCGGCGAACGCGCCGTTGAGGCTCAGTGCACTGCCGCCGAAGGTGTCGGGTCCGAACACTTGGGCCAGCATTGCCGCGACCTCGGGCGTCGACGGTGGCGGTGCGGTGATCACCGGCGCCACCCTCGGCTCGAGTGACGCAGGCAGTCCGATGTAGAACTCGATCCCCAACGGTGTGGCCACCTCGTCGCGCAGAAACGTGCCCACCGAGCGGCCATCGACCCGGCGCACCAGCTCGCCGGCGAGCCAACCGTACGTGAGCCCGTGGTAGCCGTGTGCGGTACCGGGCTCCCAGTACGGCGCCTGCGCGGCCAGATGCTTGGTCACCGTCGCCCAGTCCAGTGCGTCGGCGAGCGACAGCTTGGCATCGATCGACGTGAGTCCGACACGGTGGCTCATCAGCTCGGCGACGGTGACATCTTCCTTGCCGGCGGCGGCGAACTCCGGCCAGTACCGCGCCACCGGGGCGTCGAGGTCGAGTAGACCGCGATCGACACACATGCCCACGCAGACCGCCGCGGCGCCCTTCGTCGTAGAGAAGACGAGCTGCAGCGTGTCCGGCCCATACGGCGCGCCACCCGGCGTCATGACGCCGCCGGCCACGGTCACGACCTCGCGCCCGCGATGCCACACGCTCACCGCAGCACCCACTTCGCCGCGTGACGCCATGTTCTCCTCGAACGCCACCATGACCGGCTCGAAGCCCGGCGCGACCGAGCCCTGGATGTTCCCCATCGCCCAATCCTCGTGCACACGATCACGGGCCTGACCCAGCACGCCTGCCGGCGGATTCGGTGCCCCCGGGACCAGCCTGTGCGATCACCACGGTCATGTTGAGCAGCGCCAGGGCCGACAACGCCGACAACGCTGACCCGTCGGCGATCTGCCAGTCGGCCTGCCGCACGTGGTAGGCGAGCACCGCGACGTCGACCGCGACGGCGGCCAACGTCAGCCGGCGACACGGCATGACCCGGGGATGCTTTGCGGCAGCGCGTACGCCGCGCCGAGGAGCGGGCGTGGGCCACACCGTTCCCGTCATCGTCACCGTGCCTGTGCCGCTCACCGTCGCCACTCCGACGGCATCGACCAGCCGGTTCCACCTTCTGCTGCCCGCGCTGAGATCGAGGGTACGATCCCGGAGCCCGCTCTAGATCAAATGGGGAAAGGTCGAGCGATGACCAACACCGATGTCGCGGCGCCGGTACCGGCCGCCGCGGTCGCCGCCACGGCCAGCGTCGTGGAGCCGGCGATCATGGCCGACGCCGCTCCTACCGGGGAAAGCCGGAGCAAGGGCTTCCTCGATCGGGTGGCCGCCGCGCTGGCCGACCTCACCGAGGTCAAGGTGGTCACCATCGTCGGGGACGTGAAGGTGACCGTCGAGCCGGCCACCGCAAAGACCACCGAGACGACGATCGAACGCACCACGGTGGAGAAGGGCTCGATCATCTCGATCTTCAAGGTGATCGACGGCGACGTGACGACGATCATCTCGCCCGACGTGCTGGGCAACGCCGATCTCCTGGCCAAGCACGAGGCACAGTTGCAGACGAGCCTCAACGTGCTGCCCGAGCACCTCAAGGCCCTGCTGGACCTCGTCAAGAAGCTCGACGACGAGTTCTGACGTGGAGGGTGCCGCCAAGCGCCTGTTCGACAACCTGCTGAGCATCGAGGTCAACACCCTCGTGAAGCCGGGCATGACGGGACGCAAGATGCCGATCGTCGGTCAGGCGCTGCTCGACATCTTCGGTGAGTACGACGCCTGGCTGTGCGCGTGCATCGGGAGGATCAACCCGCTCTGGCGGGACTTCCGGCGCACCGACGCTGCTCGCGCCTATGCCAGGCAACTGCGCGACCAGGGCAAGCTGGACGACTCGAAGATCGTGCGTTCCAACGCCTTCATCCCCGAGCTGCCGCTGACATCGCTCTTCGACGAGGCCGAACCGGTCACCGCCGACGAGTTCCACGATCTCCGGGAGGTGGCGGCCACGGCCCTCGAAATGCACCGGGCCATGAGCGCGAACAACCTTCCGCTCGACCCCGCCGACGCCAAC
Source organism: uncultured Acidimicrobiales bacterium (assembly GCA_963728985.1). Lineage (GTDB taxonomy): Bacteria > Actinomycetota > Acidimicrobiia > Acidimicrobiales > Ilumatobacteraceae > DASXAI01. Next base: position 134,368 of record CAVSME010000002.1, read on the forward strand.
ATGCTCCGCCGGATCATGCGCAACTGCGACCAGCTGGTCGCCATCATGCGCAAGCCCGCGCTCGTGGGCAGCACCGGCACGATGACCTTGTCGAGGGGCGCGCCCAGCGGGATCGACGACCGACCCCAGCCCGTCCCGTTCTCGGGCGACGACATCCTGACGATCCGCAAGGCATGGGAGCTGGGCACGGAGGTCATCGTGATGCAGACGGTCGTGCAACTCGACGGCGACGCCGTGACGAGACTCAATGACGCCAGCGCGTCGGCCGAGCAGCAGATGCTGCGGGCCGTCCATCAACGCGGCGTCGAGACGGCGCTCGGCCAGTGGAACTCCTTGGTCGGGACGTTCGTGACGGTCATCAACAACCTCATGTCGTACCTCCGCGGTTGAGTCGCCCGAGCCAGCTTTTCCACGACCTCCTCTCGATCGAGGTGAACGTCGTCCTGACCGACGTCCTGGCCGGCGAGCCCCCGGCCGGATCGCTCGGCGTCGACGCGCTGTCGGCCGATCTGGCCGGCGTCTACCGCACCTACCTCGACGCCCAGCTGCCCGCCCTCGACGGCGCCTGGGCCTCCTGGGTCACGACGGGTGAGCCGGCGGCCATCGCCGCCGCATCGCCCAGGCGGCTCGGGCCGCTCGTGCGCGACGGCATGCCGGTCCCCCACTTCGTACCCGACACGTCGGCCGACGACCTCGTGCGGGCCGGTCGGGACGCCGCCGCCGGTGAGGCGATGGGACGGGCCCTGGCCTCGGCGGGCCGGCTCCCCGACAGCAGCGTCTTGCCCGTCCTGCGCCGGATTCGCGGCAGCGTCGAACAGATCGCCGGCGCCCGGGAGGCCGACCGGATGCTGGTGGCCCGCAAGGCGTGGGAGCTCGGCACCGACCGGATCGTGGCCCAGACCGTCGTGCAGCTCGACGGCGACGTCGTGCAGCGCCTGGACGAGCCGATGCTCCGCGCTGACCCGCTCCAGCGTCTCCACCAGCGCGCCGTGACCAACGCCGGGAGCCAGTGGCAGGTGCTCGTCGAGCTCTTCGTGCACCTGACTGTCGGGACCGTGGGACTGGTGCGATCGCTGTTCGGTGGGCAGGCCCGACGCACCCGGGCGGCGTGGCGGAAGGAGATCACCGAGGTCAGCCAGCGCAGTCGCCGGCAGCTCTGGAACCCGTCGGAGATGGGCCGCACATGGCGCACGCTCCGAGATGACCTCAGGAGGCTCGTGGCCGACGGCGGCAAGACGATCACGACATCGTCAGCACCCGGTGCGCCGCCGTACGCCCGCACGGTCGTGCAGCTCGACGGCGACAGCGTCTGGATGATCGCCGGCAGTGCCGTTGCGCGCCAGGACGATCTCGACCGGCACGTCGATGCGGTGGCGGCGTGGTACGGAGACAGTCGCCGCTTGGGCGCGGCGCTGCAGCGCTACATCGGCGGCATCCAGGCCGCCGCCGCGACGGCGCTCGCCGCGTTCGCCGCCGCCGGGGCGTTGGCCCGAAGCTGGGTGGCCGTCGCCATTCCACTGGTCCTGTCGATCGCCATGGTGCCCGCGCGTTGGGTGCTCGGCAAGGTCGTCCGTTGGCGGATCAGGGCCAAGATCAAGGGCTTGTGACGGCTCGTCCGGCAGCTCATGCTGCATCGATGGTCACGGGCCGCGGCCGCCATCACCTGGAGCAAGGACCGCCGGCGAGGCACCTTGACCGCGCCGCCGCGACCTCGCGCCAGCGCACGCCGAGGATCGTCCCCCCTCAGGCAACCGACGGCGAGCCAGCTGCTGAGCCTCCAGGCGTCCGTCGGCAACAGGGTCGTGGGCGACTACCTCGCTGGCGTGGCGCTGCAGCGCCGGGCGGCGCACGACGTGCTGGACCGGGGGATCCGCCTGGCCTCGTCCGAGCCGCAGGTGCTCGACGACGAGCTCGTCCCGTTCGGTCAGGCCCCCGGTCAGTTCGACGGCTTCGCCACGCAGGCCGAGGCGATGGCATTGGCCAAGCGTTCGCCCGAGGTGGCGATCGTGATGCGCGACGGGCACAACTTCCACGTCTTCCGTACCTCGGCCACTGTTCTCGGCGACGAGTTCGCCCCGTTCGACCATCCCAAGGGGTGGCAACTCGTGAGGTCGTGACGCCGACGAAGAAGACCCGGGCAGAGCGTGCGCCTGATCCGGCGGTGCCCAATGACGAGCCCCGACCCCTACAAGCGGGCGGCGAAGGACGCCGAGAGCCTGTCCGGTGAGGCGCGGCGCTCCGCGTACCGCAACCTGGTCGTCAACGCGACGCATCTCACGCTGGACGAGACGGCGTGGGTCTCCGGCTCGGCAGCCAGCTCTTCAACGAAGACGCGGTCTCGCTGCGGTCGACGCTGTGCACGAGTCCCGTCACGCCTATCACACGCAGCAGGCGATCGAGCTGGCCCGCCAATGGCGGCGGGAACGGCGCACCGACACACTGGCCGCCTGGCAGAAGTGGCTGCTCGCGCAGAAGAAGCGGCTGCCACCGGAGGTGTACCAGACGACATGGGCGGCGACGGACCCGGTCTACGGCACCTCCACGACCGAGACCTACAGCCACATGTACGGGTTCATGTATCGCTTCGTCCGCCTTGACCGAGCCACGCAGGACCCGGCGACGATGGACAAGCACGAGAAGCAGAAGCTCCTCGCGCAGATGCAAGGGCTCTTGAGCGTCGGGGAGTTCGGCGACAGCGCGAGCCAGGACGCCCGCACCTTCGCCCTCGACCGGCTGGTGCGCTTCGCCGGCGAGCTGTCCGCGAATCAGCGCGCCAACCTCCTCGACGTGCTCGTCACCTACAAGGGGAAGTCGCCCTTCCTGAACGAGCTGGCCAAGCGGCTCTGATCGCGGGCCGCCGCTGCCAAACCTCGTGACACCCCTTCTCTAGGGTCCCGGAGAACGAGGTGGCGCGGTGCTAGATCTAAAGATTTCGAGATCTGAACGGCCGACCTGATCGGAGGGTGAGCGAATGGCCAGGACCACGGGAACGGCGTCGCTGGCCGACCTCGTCCGCACCGGTGTGATCGAGAGTGGCGAGACGATCGTCATGAACCGCCGCTCGGCGCCCCCCATCGAGGCCACCGTCCAGCCCGACGGCACCATCCAGGCCGGCACGCAGTCGTTCGCCACGCCGTCCGGGGCGGCCAAGCGCCTGCTCGCCGTGGGCGCCGTCGACGGCTGGCGGCGCTGGCGGGTGCCCCGCCTCGACTACCGCAGCCTCGACGATCTGCGGGCCCCGTGATGGCCCCACGCGGCCCCGGGCCCGGCGCCGATGAGGAGGCCGTCCTCGACGAGATCTACGCATCGCTCACCCTCGATCGCCTGGGCGGCCACCCCTTCGGCACGGTGCTGGCCGACCCCCCGTGGCGGTTCCTCAACCGGACCGGGAAGGTGGCCCCCGAGCATCGGCGCCTGTCGCGCTACGAGACGATGTCGTGGAAGGAGATCGCCGACCTGCCCGTCGCCGACATCATGGCGAAGCAGTCCCACTGCTACCTCTGGGTGCCCAACGCCCTGCTTACGGAGGGCCTGCGGGTGCTGGAGGCGTGGGGCTTCACCTACAAGACGGTCATGGTGTGGCACAAGGTGCGCAAGGACGGCGGCAGCGACGGCCGGGGCGTCGGCTTCTACTTCCGCAACGTGACCGAGCCCGTGCTCTTCGGGGTCCGGGGCAAGCTCCGCACCCTCCCCCCGGGCCGGCGCCAGGTGAACCTGCTGGCCACCCAGAAGCGCGAGCACAGCCGCAAGCCCGACGAGCTGTACCCGATCGTGGAGGCGTGCTCGCCCGGACCCTTCGTCGAGCTCTTCGCTCGGTACCCGCAGCCCGGCTGGGTCGGTTGGGGCGACGAGGCCGATCCGGACATCACACCGCGTGGCCGCCAGTACCCGGCCTACGGTGCCGTCCCGCAGCGCCGCTCAGACGGTGCGGGCACAGATCGACGCCACTAGCACCGGGCAGCCACCACCGTCGCCCCGCACCAGCCGGGGGCGCACCTTCTCCAGGTTCGTGGTCGTCGAGGTCTGGAACTTCGTGGTCTGCGGATCCAGCCGTAGCGCCCATGCCCGGAGGTCGGCGCGGGTCATGGTGACCATGACCGCCGCATCGATGATGGTCTCGTGGTGCAGGGCTCGATACGAGGCGAGATCACGATCGAGGTTGCCGTCCTTGGCGTGCCACTCGACGTCCAGGGCGACGCCGCCCTTGACGTTGTCGACGAGGTAGCTCGTGGAGTCGACCTCGAGCTCGGTCGTCTCCCCCACCGTCTCGCCCGCTTCCGGCCACGGCAGGCGCTTCAGCGTGGACGTGACCCGCAGCCGGTAGCTGCCCTCGCGCCAGCCCAGCACGCGGAACTGGCGGTTCAGGTACCCGGCCGTCTCGGACTCGCTCCCGCCCGCCGGCGTGATGTCGCGGCTCGGCGTCACCGCGAAGGCCCGGAGCACGTCCACCAGCTCGGCGAACTCCTCGGGGTTGGTGGCCGCCAGCGCGGCGGCCGCCTTCCTCGTCTCGGCCCAGTCGTAGCGCTCGAGGACGTCGGCCGGCATGACCCGCAGGTAGCTGTCGGTCAGGTCCACGGCCCCACGGTAGGGAACGGTCCGCACGGGGACCACGCACATCACCCCCACCAGGGTCCTGGTCGGCCAAGATGTCTCCAGCGGCACGCCGAGCGAGCCCAGCGGCGGCCCAGACCGGGGAACCTGCGCCAGCAACGTTGACCTTGTAACTACGCTGCTGTAGTCTTCCTCACACCACATGTAGTGCCTCGGCGGGGAGAGACACCCACATCTTGCGGTGTCACCTCCGTGGGGCTCGCCCGACCAAGCTCGGAGAACCACCATGGCCATCGCACCGGAGTCGCTGGGAATCGGCATCCGCCGCCACTTCACCGAACCGGGGAGGGACCCCTACAGCGCGGTCACGTGGGAACGGCGCCCCAGCCGCATCACCAACTACCGGGACGGCTCGGTGGCCTTCGAGCAGCTCGACGTCGAGGTCCCCGTCGGCTGGTCGCTGAACGCCACGAACATCCTCGCCCAGAAGTACTTCCGGGGCACCCTCGGCACGCCCGAGCGGGAGTCGTCGCTGAAGCAGGTGGCCGACCGGGTGGTGGACACCATCACTGCCTGGGGATGGAAGGACCGCTACTTCGTCGACGAGGACGAGCGGGAGAGCTTCCGGGCCGAGCTGAAGCACCTCATCGTCACCCAGCGGGCGGCGTTCAACAGCCCGGTCTGGTTCAACATCGGGGTGAAGGGCGTGCCCCAGCAGGCGTCGGCCTGCTTCATCCTCAGCGTCGACGACTCGATGAAGTCGATCCTCAACTGGTACGTCGAGGAGGGGATGATCTTCAAGGGCGGGTCGGGCGCCGGCGTCAACCTGTCGAAGATCCGCTCCTCCGTCGAGCTGCTGAACGGCGGCGGCACGGCATCCGGTCCGGTGTCGTTCATGCGCGGGGCCGATGCCTCGGCCGGCACCATCAAGTCCGGGGGCAAGACCCGCCGGGCGGCCAAGATGGTCATCCTCAACGCCGATCACCCCGACGTCGAGGACTTCATCTGGAGCAAGGCGCACGAGGAGCGCAAGGCCCGCGTGCTCGAGGCGGCCGGCTTCGACGTGAGCCTCGACGGCCGGGATCGTCCGTCGTTGCAGTACCAGAACGCCAACAACTCGGTCCGGGTGTCCGACGAGTTCATGCAGGCCGTCGTGGACGACGCCGACTGGCACCTCCGGGCCGTCACGAACGGCGAGGTCGTCAAAACGATCCGAGCCCGCGACCTCATGCGCCAGTTCGCCGAGGCGGCGTGGGAGTGCGCCGATCCCGGCATGCAGTTCGACACCACGATCAACCGCTGGCACACCGCCGCCAACACCGGCCCCATCAACGGGTCGAACCCGTGCAGCGAGTACATGCACCTCGACGACTCGGCCTGCAACCTCGCCTCCCTCAACCTCCTCACGTTCCTCGACGAGGAGCGCGACGCGTTCGACATCGAGGGCTTCGCCGCCGCCGTGGACGTCGTGCTGACGGCGCAGGAGATCCTCGTCGGCAACGCCGACTACCCGACCGACAAGATCGGCGACACGTCGCGCCGGTTCCGCCAGCTCGGCCTCGGCTACGCCAACATCGGCGCCTTGCTGATGGCCCTCGGCCTGCCGTATGACTCCGACGCCGGGCGGGCCTGGGCCGGCACCCTCACGGCCCTGATGACCGGGCGGGCCTACGCCACGTCGGCCCGCACCGCCGGGCGGATGGGACCCTTCGCCGGCTACGTCGAGAACCGGGAGCCCACGTTGAAGGTGCTCGGCATGCACCGCGCCGCGCTGGCCGACATCGACGCCGCCCTCGTGCCCCCGGCGTTGCTCGACGCCGCCCAGGAGGACTGGGACGACGCCGTCGAGCTGGCCGAGCAGTTCGGCGTGCGCAACTCCCAGGTGTCGGTGCTCGCCCCGACCGGCACGATCGGCCTGCTGATGGACTGCGACACCACCGGCGTCGAGCCCGACCTCGGTCTCGTGAAGATGAAGACGCTGCACGGCGGCGGGACGATGACCATCGTGAACCAGACCGTGCCCCGGGCGCTGCGCCGTCTGGGCTACGCCCCCGCCGACATCGGCGCCATCGTCACCTACATCGACGAGCACAAGACGATCCTCGGCGCACCGGGCCTCGACCCCGCCCACCTGCCGGTGTTCGCCTGCTCCATGGGCGACAACCCCATCCACTACTCCGGGCACGTGAAGATGATGGGCGCCGTCCAACCCTTCATCTCGGGCGCCATCTCCAAGACCGTGAACATGCCCGAAGAGGTGACGGTCGAAGACGTGGAGCAGCTCCACATCGACACGTGGCGGCTCGGCGTCAAGGCCATCGCCATCTACCGCGACAACTGCAAGGTGGCGCAGCCGCTGTCGATGGCCAAGAAGGAGCCGGCGGCGCTGGAGCTGGCGCCGGCGGAGGCCGTGGAGCGGGTCGTCACCAAGTACGTCAACCAGCCGCAGCGCGAGCGCCTGCCCCGCAATCGCAAGAGCCGCACGTTCGAGTTCCGGGTGGCCGACTGCAAGGGCTTCGTCACCGTCGGCGAGTACGACGACGGGCGCCCCGGTGAGGTGTTCATGAAGGTCTCGAAGCAGGGGTCCACCCTGGCCGGGATCATGGACGCCTTCGCCATCTCGGTCAGCCACGGCCTGCAGTACGGCGTGCCGCTCCAGGCCTTCGTCAAGGCGTTCACCAACATGCGCTTCGAGCCCGCGGGCATGACCGAGGATCCGGACATCCGCTTCGCCTCGTCGCTGATCGACTACATCTTCCGCCGCATCGCCGTCGACTACCTTCCGCTCGAGGAGCGCATGGAGTTCGGCATCCTGTCGGTAGGTGAGCGGCTGAACCCCACGCTGCCCGGCATCGAGGAGGCGGCCAGCCCGTCGGTCACCGGCCACGACGTCGTCGCCACCCCGCCCGCCGACAACACCGCATCGGCCGATCTGGACACCATGCCCCTCGGCGAGTCGACTGCCACCCGCATGGCCAACGCCGACGCGCCGCTCTGCATGCTGTGCGGGGTGAAGATGCAGCGGGCCGGCTCGTGCCACGCCTGCCCGAGCTGCGGCTCGACCAGCGGCTGCTCGTAGTGCGCTGACCGCCTGGACAGCGCCCCGCTCGCCTTCCACCATGGCGGGCGTGGCGTTGTCCCTCGGCTCCCGCATCTCGCGACCGAAGACCGCGCTCGTTTACGTGGGTGAGCCCGAGAGCCCGAGCGCGCCGGTCATGACGCCCCCGCTCGGCGTCCAGATCCTCGGCTCGCTGCTGCGCCAGCAGGGGTTCGAGGCCGAGATCTTCGACAGCCGCCTCTCCGGCGCGAACCTCGATGCCGAACTCGCCGCGTGGGGCCCGCACATCGTGGGCTTCAGCTTCCTGTCCCCGGCGGCGGCCGACGCAACGGCGCTGGCCCGCCGCGCTCGCGACGCCGGCATCGTGACGGTGGCGGGCGGACCCCACGCCACGATCTGCGGCGAGACGCTGCCCGACGATGCCTTCGACATCGTCGTGCGGGGCGACGGCGAGGTCGCCCTGCTGCGCGTCGTCGACCGGGTTCGGCGGGGCGCCGCCGGATCGCGGGTCGTGAACGCCGAGCCGTGGGACGATCTCAGCACGCTGCCGGTGCTCGATCGCTTCGCCTGCTACGAGCCGGTGTACGGCGATCCGGAGCGCACATGGCGCAGCGTGCCCGTGCAGTTCAACCGCGGGTGCCCGATGAACTGCCAGTTCTGTGAGGTCTCCCGGGATGCGGCCGTGTACGCCCTGCCCCGCAAGGAGCGCCGGCGGTCGCTGGCCCGGCTGACCGAAGACGTCGACACGTTCGTCGACCGGTGGGGATCGAACTACATCCTCGTGGTCGACTCGATCGGCACCCTCGACGACGAGCTCGCCGCCGCCTTCCTCGACATGCTGGCCGAGCGCCACCCGGCGATGTCCGTGCAACTCAACGCCCACGTCAACAAGTTCTCCCCTCGCGTCGAGGAGGCGCTGCGCCCCTTCGGAACGAAGGCCAGCGTGTGGTTCGGCTTCGAGAGCGGCTCCGACGAGATGCTGCAGCGGCTCCAGAAAGGGCACACCGCCGCCCAGGCCCTCGCGGTCGGGACCCGGGCGGCGGCCACGGGTGCGCTCGTGGGCGCCAACCTGCTCATCGGGCTGCCGTGGGAGACGGCCGACGACCTGCGGGCCACCGACGACTTCGTCCGCCGGCTCATCGCGTCGAGTCCCGATCCCGAGCGGATCCACCCGAACCCGAACATCTTCCATCCGCTCCCCGGCACGCCGCTGTACGACGAATGCCGCCGCGCTGGCCTCGTCGTCGACGAGACCGGCCATCGGGTCTGGTCCGAGCAGGACATCGCCCGCGAGCGAACCGGTCCGCTGCGCGGCGTCGACTACGGCCGGGTCCTGGAGACGTACTACCGCTTCCGTCCGCACAGCGCGCCACCCGGGGGGTTCACGCCCTGGGTCATGGAGCCGTAGGGACGTCGGGCCGGGCCCACGCGGTGGCTGGCGCCAGCGGGAAGCGGGCCACCAACCGAGCCCCGCCGAGCGGGCTGCCCTCCGCCCCGACCTGGCCGCCCATGGCGTCCACCAGCTCGCTCACGATGGCCAGCCCGAGCCCCGAGCCGCTCTCGCGGCGCGCCGGTTGGTGACCGGCCACGTACAGCCGCTCGAACACATGGGGGAGGTCAGCGGCGGGAATGCCCGGTCCGTCGTCGTCGACCGCCACCACGCCCATCCCGCCGGCACTGATCACGCCGACGGAGATCTGGGCCCGTGCGAACTTGAGCGCGTTCTGGACGAGGTTGGCTACGACCTGAGCGACGCGCTCGCCGTCGGCGTGGATGGTGATGCCGGCCGGCGTGGTGACCAGGAGGCGCACGCCGGCCTCGTCGGCGTCGGGCCGGAACGCCTCGGCGGCCACGCCCACGACCTCGCCCAAGTCGACGGGGGCCGGATGCAGCGAGAACGAGCGGGCCCGGAGCCGGGCGAGGTCGAGGAGATCCTGCACGAGGCGGTCGAGGCGCTGGGCCTCGCTGCCGATGACGCCGGCCGCCCATGCCGGGTCGGCGGTGGCGCCGTCGCTGATGGCCTCGGCGTAGCCGCGGATGGAGGTCAGCGGCGTGCGCAGGTCGTGGGAGATCGACAGCAGGAACTGCTGCTCGAGGTCGCGCGAGCGCTGCAGCTCGGCCGCCATGGTGTTCACCGACCGGACGAGGTCCGACAGCTCGTCGGTGGCCCCTGCCGGTGGATCGGGCAGCCGCGTGGCCAACTCGCCGTCCGCTATGCGCCGGGCGGCGTCGTCCACCTGGCGGATCGGGCGCACGAGCCGGCGGCCGAGGGTGAGCGCCACGATGGCGGCCAGCACCGCGCTGGCGGCGGCGGCGATCACGAACCAGCGCGCCGCCCGGCCGAGCCCGCCGTCGGCATGGCGGCTGGCCACCACCACGAGCGTCCCTCGACCCGTCGTCTGGGCCGCCGCCGCATAGATGAGGTCGCCGTGGTGGCCGCTCACGACGTCGCCGGCCTGCAGCCGGGTCAGCGGCAGATCCTCGGCGCTGACCCCTTGGGGCAGCGTCCCGACGAGGCGGCCGGCGGGGCCGACGTAGACGGCCGCCACCTCGTCGAGGTGGAAGGCGCGGGCGAACAGGTTGAGCGCCACGACGGGCCGGTCGCCGTCGGGGCGGTCGGCCAAGCTGGCGACGCCGGCCACCAACTCCGACGCCTGGTGGCGCACGTCCCGCTCGGTGTCGGCACGCGCCCCGGCGCGAGCCAGCAGCAGCGTGCCCAACCCCGCCACGACCAGCGTGGCCACCGTGGTGGCGACGATGGCGAGGACCAGGCGGCGGGTCATTGCGTCAATCCAGCCGGTAGCCGACACCCCACACCGTGGTGAGGGGGAGGGCGTCGCCGAGCTTCTTGCGCAGCTGGCCGACGTGCACGTCCACCGTGCGCTCGTCGCCGTCCCAGTCCGGACCCCAGACCCCGTCGAGGAGCTGGCGCCGGGTGAGGGCGATGCCCCGATGGCGGGCGAGGTGGGCCAGCACGTCGAGCTCGCGACCGGCCAGGGCCACAGGTTGCCCGGCCCGTGACACCTCGCGCCGGGCGACGTCCAGTTCGAGGGTCGGGCCGATGGCGATCAGCGACCGATCGTGCGCCTCCCCTCGCCGCAGGATGGCCCGGACGCGAGCCACCACTTCGCGCGGCGAGAACGGCTTCACCACGTAGTCGTCGCCGCCCAGTTCGAGGCCGTGGACGCGATCGGCCTCGGCGTCGCGAGCGGTCAGGAACAGCACGGGCAGCGGCCCGTCGGCCCGCAGGCGGCGGCACACCTCGAAGCCGTCGATGCCGGGCAGCCCGACATCCACGACGGCCAGCACCGGCCGGTGCTCGCGCACCAGCTCGAGGGCGCGCTCACCGGTCGGCGCCAGCAAGGGACGGAAGCCGGCGTCACGCAGGTACAGGTCGAGGAGATCGGCGATGCGGGCATCATCCTCGACGACCACGATGGTCTGCTCGGAAGCGGTCACCGCCACGTCACGCTAGGAGGCGCCGGCGCGTCACCCGGGGCACGTCTGGGCCAGCTTCTGCTGCCGCTCGGTGATCTTGCCCTGCTGGTCGGTGACCCGCTCGATCCGCTTGGTGATGCGATCGACGGCCTTGGCGTTGCCGCTCTGCTCGGCCGCCGTCTTGGCCTCGTTGAGGAGGCCGAGCCGGTCGGCCACGAGGGTCAGGTGATCGGCCTGCAGCTTCTGGATCTCGGGCACGTGGGCGCAGACGAACTCGTGGCCAGCACCGGTGCCAGCGGGCTGGCCGCTGTCTTGGGCGGCAGCGTACCCACCGGTGGCGATGAGGGCCGCGGCACTGATGGCGACGCCGCCCAGGATGATCGACTTGGCGCTCATGAAGGAGGTTCCTTTCCGTCGAGGGACCGGTGGTCCCGCTGACGTCATCCTCCCGAGCAGGTGTGAGCAAAGTGTGAGCGGTTACTTCGCCCCCTGGCCGTCGTCGACCTTGATCACGGTGCCGGTGACGAACTCCGACGACGGGGCCACGAGGTAGAGGAGCGTGCTGTCGAGCTGGGCCGGATCGCCCATGCGCTGGCGGGGCAGCGTGTGCGTGAAGTCGCCGATGCGCCCGACCATGCCGTCCATCATCTCCGAGGAGAACGCGCCGGGGGCGATGCCGTTCACGTTGATGCCGAAGCGGGCCCACTCCACCGACAACGCCTCGGTCATGCGGTTCACCGCCGCCTTGGTGATCGAGTACAGCGCGGCGCCGCCGCCGTCGTAGCGGAACGCACCCATCGACGAGACGTTCACCATGCGCCCGGGAAGCTTGGCGGCCAGGAGGCGCTTGGCCACCTCGCAGGCGAGGATGTACGGCCCCCGGAGGTTGGTGTCGATCACCTGGTCGATCAGCTCGACGGTCATCTTGTGGGCCCGCTGGGCGTCGGGGATGCCGGCGTTGTTGATGAGAATCGTGACCGTGCCGAAGGCGGCCTCGGCGGCATCGACGGCGGCCACGATCTGGGCGGCGTCGGTCTGGTCGAGCTGCACCGGCACGGCCGTTCCGCCGCGCGCCACGATCTCGGCGGTCACCTCCTCCAGACGGTCGAGGCGTCGGCCGGCGACGGCGACGCTGGCCCCGGCGGCGGCAAGGGTGATGGCGAAGCGGCGACCGAGACCGGAGCTGGCGCCGGTGACGAGAGCGACCTGGCCGGTCAGATCGGTCGAGGCGTACGGAAGCGGGAACGATGTCTCGGTCATGCTGTCTTCTTAGTGCGCGGCTCCGGAAACGCCCAGTCTGCGTCGCCATCCGCCGCTGCGCTTCGCGTCGCCTGTGTGACGAAAGTCGCGATCATGTCGCGAATTCGGGCACACAGGCGCCGCCGTTCGAGAACCCGTCTAGAACAGATCCCAGTACGAGTCGCGGGCCCGCATCTGCTCGACGGTCTCCTCCAGCAGCACGCGACCCGAGCGCATGACGTACACCCGGTCGACGATCCGCAGGGCCTGGCCCACGTTCTGCTCGAGCAGCAGCACGGACAGCCCTTCGCTGTCGGCCAGCTGCCGCACCCGGCTGAAGATCTGCTCGACCACCGCGGGAGCGAGGCCCAGCGAAGGCTCGTCGAGCATGAGCAGCTTGGGGCTCGACATGAGGGCCAGGCCGAGGCTCACCATGCGCTGCTGGCCGCCGGACATCGTGCCCGCCAGCTGGTCGGAGCGCTCCTTGAGGATCGGCAACAGCCCGTAGACGAGCTCGAGGCGCTTGGCCCGCTTGTCGCCGTCGGGCTCGTTGGCCCCGCCGAGGAGCAGGTTGTCCAGCACCGACAGGTCCTGGAAGACGAAGCGCTCGGAGGGGATCATGGCCATGCCGGCCTTGACGTTGTGGCGCGAGCCGGAGCGGGTGACGTCGTGGCCCTGGAAGGTGATGCGTCCGGCCTGAGCCGGCAGGATGCCGAGGACGGCCTTGATCGTGGTGCTCTTGCCGCTGCCGTTGTGACCGAGCACGCCGACCACTTCGCCCTCGTTGACGTGGATGTCCACGTCGAACACCACTTGCTTGCGGCCGTAGCCGGTGCGGAGCTTCTCGATGACCAGGACGGGCGCGCCGGTCTGGCCGTTCTGCGCCGCCGGCGTGGCGAGGTCAGGCAGTTCCAAAGTAGGCCTCCGCCAGTCGCGGCGAGTTGGAGAGCTCGTCGATCGTGCCCTGGGCGGTGATGCGACCCAGCTCCATGAAGTAGGTGTGGTCGGCCAGCCGGCTGACCACGTGCAGGTTGTGCTCCACGATGCACACGGTACGGCCTTGCTCCCGCACCGTCTCTACCAGGTCGAGCACGGTGTCGACCCACTTGGTGTCGATGCCCGACGCCGGCTCGTCGAGGAGGAGCACGGACGCCTCCGTGGCGAGCACCCGGGAGAGGGACAGGAGCTTGGACTGCCCGTACGACAGCGCACCGGCCGGGATGTTGGCGAACTCGGCCATGCCCACGAAGCCGAGCCAGTCCATCGCCTTCTCACGGGTCATGGCCTCGCTGTTCCGCGCCGCCAGGCCGCCGAAGAGGAGCTTGCCCAGGTTCTCGCCCGCTTGCTCCTGCACCGCCAGCATCACGTTCTGCAGGCAGGTCAGCCGGTGCATGAGGCGCACGTCCTGGAAGGAGCGCACCAGGCCCATCCGCGCCACTTTGTCGGGGTTCTCCCCGACGAGCTCCTTGCCGTTCAGGAGCACCGAGCCGCTGTCCGGGCGGATGAAGCCGGTGAGGAGGTTGAACACCGTGGTCTTGCCGGCGCCGTTGGGACCGACGAGCGCCGTGATGGTGCCCTTGCGCAGCTGGATGGCGAGATCGTCGGCCGCGACGATGCCCCCGAAGCGCTTGCTGACCCCCGACGTCTCCAAGACGACCGGAGCGTCGTGCCACACCCGCTCCCGCATGCGCTCGCGAGCGGCCTCGGCCTCATCCGACAGGCCGGTGCCCGGCTGATGGACGGCGACCGAGCTCGTCGGCTCCCAGTCGTCGAGCATCTCGATGCGGGTCTCCTTCGGCTTGCCCTTCGTGATGCGGCGCCAGATCGAGAAGCCCTCGGGCAGGGCGCCTTGGGGGCGCAGCCGCATGAGGACCACGAGGGCGAGGCCGTAGATGACCAACTGCACGAGGCTGGCCGTGCTCGCCTCCAGGTGGATGGCCCGCCGCAGCAGCGGATCCATGAGCACCACGACGGTGGCGCCGAGGATCGTGCCGGTGAGGTTGGCCATGCCGCCGAAGATCACGATGGCGAAGACGGTGAGGGAGAACGAGAAGCCGAACACACCCGGCGTGGCCAGCTGGAACCATGCCGCCAGGAGGGCACCGGCGAACCCAGCGAGGGCGGAGGTCATGCCGAACGTGCCGACCTTGTACGCGAACACGTTCTTGCCCAATGCCTGCGTGGCCAGGGGATCCTCGCGGACGCCCTTCAGCACCCGGCCGAAGGCGGACTCACCGAGGCGGTGGCAGAAGGCGTAGACGAGGAGCATGCCCACGAGGGACGGGATGATCCAGTCGCGCGGGTTGTCGAGCGACCAGCCGAACAGGTCGGCGCGTGGCAGGCCGATGAGGCCATAGCTGCCGCCGAGCTCGGGGAAGGTGGTGAAGACCCCGATGATCACCGATGAGACGGCCAACGTCAGCAGGATCAGGTACTCGACCGACAGCTTGAGGGCGGGCAGGGCAACGATGCTGCCGACCACGAAGGCGAAGAACATCCCGAGCAACGTGCCGGCGACGAAGTTCCAGTTGTAGTTCAGCGCCATGTAGCCCATCGTGTAGCCGCCCACCGCGCCGAACGCGGCGTGGGCCACCGACACCTGGCCGGCGTAGCCCAACAGCAGGTTGAGCGAGAGCCCGAGGGTGGCGTACAGGAAAATCTGGTCGATGTAATTGAGCCAGAGCTCCATGTTTACGCCTTTCCTACCGGCGCCAGCCGGCGCAGCCTGGTCGGGATACTGCTGGTCTTGAAGGCGAGGAAGGAGAGGTAGAGCACCAGCACGACGAAGACCGCCGTCTGGGTCCACCGGGCCGAGAGCCAGATCGACGAGTACTGCTCGATCAGGGCCACGATGATGCCGGTGATGAACACCCGGATCGGCGAGCGGGCGGTGCCGGCGAGGAAGGCCACCACGAAGGCGTAGATGACCGGATTGAAGCCCATGGCCGGGTCGACCGTGTACTTGAGCCCGTACCAGATGGCGGCGACCCCGGCGAAGAGCGACCCGATGAAGAACACGATCAGATAGATGGTGTTGGCGTTGATGCCGATGATCCGCGCCAGCTCCGGGTTGACCCGCGTGGCCTTGATCTGGCGGCCGAGTGCCGTCCACTTCAAGACGGCGGCGAGGGCGAGCACGAGGAGGATGGCGCTGGCGCCCTGCCAGACGTCGAAGTTGATGAACGTGGTGCCCCAGATCGTGTAGGCCACCTTGTCCGGGCCGTAGTACGACTGGGTCTCCGACCCCCAGTAGAGGCGGATGGCGTTCTCGCCGGCGATGCCGAGGCCGAGTGACGCCACGAAGATGGCCAGGAGGGCGTTGGGCCCGGCGTGCACGGCGAGGGGCCGATACACGATCCGCTCGATCAAGACGCCGACGAAGGCGGACACGAGCACGCCGAGGGCGGCCGACGGCCAGAACGGCAGTCCCCAGGGGAACGTGAACTGGTACGCCATGTACACGGCGAACGTGTACGTGAAGGCGTAGGCGAAGTGGAAGCGTCCGGTGACGCCCAGGATCAAGGCGAAGCCGGCGCCGAGCAGGCCGTAGGAGCACCCACGGAAGAAGCCGTCCACGGTGAGCTGCTTGACCGTCTCGACGTCCAGTACGGCGAGCAACAAGGTGGGTCCTCCAAACTCCAGGTCAGGCAATCAGGGCGTTGCGGGGGAGAGCCTCGCGGCTCTCCCCCGTTGTGATCAAGCCTTCACGTATCCTTCGCCGCCGATGCCGAAGAAGGCCTTCGGCGTGACCTTGCCTCCCTTGTATTCGAAGACCCCCATCTCCCGCTTGGTCACCGAGTGGGTGGTGGGATCGAGGGTGTAGGTGCCGAGCGTCTTGTCGTCGCCGCCGTACACGCTGACGACGGTCAAGTTGGTCTGCAGCGACTTGTCGAGGGCGTCGCCACTCTTGATGTCCCCGCCGCTCTTCAGCGTCCGGCGGATGACCTCCCAGAGCACGAACATGTTCTCGTAGAAGTTGGCGGCATAGAAATCCGGGGTGTCCCCGCCGTACTCCTTCTTGAACTCCTCCACGAACAGCTTCGCCAGCGGGCTCTTCGGGTTCTCGGGATCGAAGTAGTCGTAGGCGAAGGTGATCCCGTCCTTGTCGTATGTCCCCTTCGACGAGTTCACCCCGTCCGGTGTGAACTCGAAGTTGAAGGTCGCCGCCTTGATCCCGGCCGTCGCCGCCTGGTTGGCGTACGAGCCCGGGTCCTGGCCGTAGATGCTGACCAGCAGGATGTCGGGCTCATTGGCCTTGATCTTGGGGAGCACCTGCGAGAAGTCCTGGTTGCCCACAGGAACCAGCTCGTAGAGCCCGTTGTGGGTGTAACCGCCGTCGGCGATCTTCTTGAGGATGTCTGCCTTGACGATGCTGTTGCTCGGCTCGCCGACGTCCCAGCCCATCAGGCCGACGGTCTTGGCGTCGGGCAGGGTCTCCTTCGTGTACTTGAACAGACCCGGCATCGGGTCGTTGGGGGTGATCGCCCGGGTGCCCCAGAAGTAGGGCTTGCCCTGGTTGAAGATGCTGGTGCCGCCGCCGCCGTCCAGCGTGAAGATCTTGTACTGCGCCGTACCGTCGGTCATGGCGCCCAGGTCGTCGGCATACGAGGCGAACTTGGCCGGCACCTTCTTGGTGCCGAGCTCGGTGATGGCCGCCTTGCCGGCAGCGGCGTCGCCTGACTTGTGGTCGAGGTAGATGATGTTGATCTTCGGGCCGCCGGCCGCCTCGATGTGCTTGGCGGCGAGATCCAGGCCGCGCGACATGGTCTTGCCGTAGAACGAACCCGTGCCGGTCAGGGCCAGGACGGCACCGGCGTCGATGCTCATGCCCTTGCCCGAGGTGGCGGCGTCGACGCCGAGCAGCGTCGCCAGGTCGCTGACCGCAGGGGTGCCGCCCGAGCTGCCGCCGGACGCCGTGGTGGCGGCGCCACCGGACGCCGTGGTGGCCGCGCCACCCGACGCGGTCGTCGCCGCGCCGCCTGAGGTCGTCGCCGAGCTGCTGCCGGAGTTGTCGCTCCCGCATGCGGCGAGAATGGTGGGTGCGAGGGCGACCGCGGCGCCCGCCGTGCCGAGCCGCGTCAGCACTTGTCGACGGGTCACGCGGCCCTTGTGCACCGGTTGTCCCGGATCGATGTCAGTCATCCTGAGTGCTCCTTGGTTGTTAGCCGGACGCCCCGGCGAAGTCAGACGCGCGAGGGGTGCTCAACGCGATCGTCTCGGTGGGGGAAGCGACGGCACGCGTGCCAGCCGCTCGTGCGCCCACCCCTCTGATCAGCACGTTGTGCTCCCCCTCGTCGACTCTCCCCCTGACGAACCACGACCCATCGTGCGGGCCGCGGTCCCGGACCGGCCACCGGAGTTGATACCGATGTCAAGTCCGGAAATCTTCATAGCGCATCGCCGCGCGCGGGAGCAAGGCACTCGCGGCCTGGGGAGATGACGATCAGCTGTCAGTTCGCGCCAGCGACCGCGGCGTGTAGGCGAGCCCCAGCGCGCCGCAGTACAGGGCCGTCAATTGGTCGACGGCGATGTCCTCGTCGTAGGGCTCACCGAGCACCAGCCAGACGTAGGCGGAGCGATCGACCATCGAGCCGAGCGCCGATGCTGCGTAGTACGGGTCGATCCACGGCGGCACGAGGCCGTCGTCCTGCCACTGCCGGATGGCCCGCGACGCACTCGCGATCCAGGTCGTGCGGGCCTCCCGCCGGATGGCCATGAGGTCGGCGTTGAACGTCGCCGCCTGCTCGAGGATCGCCATCATGGCGGCGTTCTCGCGGTAGGCCCGGAGGTACCCGCGGTTGGTCCGGGCGATGAGGTCGCCCGGGGCCGAGCCGGGCACCGGCTCGGCGCGGACCGTGGCCCGGAAGTCGCCGATCATGCCCTCCACCACCTCGGCGAAGACGGCCTCCTTCGACGGGAAATACGTGTAGAACGAGCCGTACGACACCTTCGCCAGCCGGGTGATGTCCACGACCCGCGTACCCACGTAACCCCGGGCTTCGAAGGTCTTGCGCGCCGCCATCAAGACGGCCGAGCGCGTCCGTTGACCTCGTGCCGTCTGTGGGCCGTCCCCCCGGGACGCCTGGTCGGAATAGACAATTGCCATCGGAAGAGCACGCACGGCGAAATTGCGGCTACGAGACGACACCCCCGCCGCTTATATACACCGACTCCGCCGGACCGGGCAACGGGCGCCGCAGGGCCAGCGGCCCAATCGGGCCGCCGGCGCCGCAACGCGGCGCCGTCTCGAACACCAGCGAGATCGACCGAGCGCAGCGAGACCGACGCGCAGCCGAGGCATCGTCACGGCAGGATGCGCAACATCACTTCCTGAGCCACGGTGGCCACCAGGTCGCCGCCACCGGTGCGCACCGTGCCGAGGGCGAGCCCCCGCCCCCCGGACGTCGACGCCGGCACCAGCTCGTAGAGCAACCAGTCCTCGACGCGCGCCGGGCGGTGGAACCAGACGGCGTGGTCGAGCGACACCGACATCCGCCGCTCGGTGTCGTAGTCGTCGAGGTGCGGCTGGCGCGCCGCTCGGGTCGGCCCGTGGTCGCTCAGGAACGCGAGCGCGTGCTGCTGCATGACCGGGTCGTCGGGCAAGGTGGTGCGGCAGCGGAACCAGGCGGCGCGTGCATGGGGCGGCCGGCCAGCGATGCCGGGCGGGACGTCACGGCTCTCGAACCACGGGCTGTCGTACCGACCGACGGGCAACCCCTCCGGTGCGGGGCCAGACGGCGGCGCCTCGGGCTGGTACTCCGGTCCGTCCTCGGGCACTTGGAAGCGGGCGGTGAGGACGAACGCCACGCCACCCTCCTGGTGCACCACCACCCGGCGGGTGCTGAAGCTCCCGCCCTCGTGGGTGCGCTCGACCTCGTAGCGCAGCGGCTCGTCGTTGCGGCCGGCCCGCACGAAGGCGCACTGCAACGAGTGGGCGATGCGCCCGTCGGGCACGGTGGCGTGAGCGGCCCGCAGGGCGTGGGCGATCATGAGCCCGCCGAACACGCGGCCCTCGTCGAGCTCGCTGGCCCCGACGAAGACGTCGACCCCGACCAACTCCAACGCCAGCTGGGTCGCGATGGAACGGACGTCAGGACGGCTCACCGCGCGAGCACGGTAGCCGCCGCTTGCTGAACGATCGATCGGGAAGTAGAAACCCCACCGAACGACCTGTCGCCGTCAACCGGCGCGGCAGCGGGGCGCTGCGGAGGACCCGCAGCCCGGGCACGAGGGAAGAGGGCACACATGTTGGATTTCCGCGAGGTCGGCCAGCGCCTGAGCAACTGGGGCCGCTGGGGCGACGATGATCAGCGGGGCACCGTCAACTTCATCACGCCGGAGAAGGTCGCCGCCGCCGGCAAGCTGATCCGCACCGGCAAGGTGTTCGACCTCGGCATCCCCTTCGGCGCCGGTGGCCCGCAGCCCGGTGGTGGCCGCATCAACCCGGTGCTCCTCGTGTCCGAGAACGGCACCGACCAGGCGTTCCCCGGCCCCTTCCACTACGCCGACGACTACATCTTCATGCCGCTGCAGGCCGCCTCGCAGTGGGACGGCCTGGCTCACGTCTTCTACGACGAGAAGCTCTACAACGGCTACCCGTCGACCAACGTGACGCCCCACGGCGCCGCCAAGTGCTCGATCATCGAGATGGCCAAGGGCATCACCGGCCGCGGCGTGCTGCTCGACCTCGCTCGCCTCAAGGGCGTGGAGTGGATGGAGCAGGGCTACGTCATCACACCGGAGGACCTCGATGCCGCTGCCGCCGCCCAAGGCGTCGAGGTCGGCTCGGGCGACATCCTGCTGTTCCGCACCGGCTGGCGCCGCAAGTTCATCCAGGAGCAGGACCCGGTGTCGTTCATGGCCGGCGAGCCGGGCCTGGGGCTGGCCTGCACCGAATGGCTCCACGACCACGAGGTGGCCGCGGTGTGCTCGGACAACTGGGCCATCGAGGTGCTCCCCGGCGAGGAAGACGACAAGGTCTTCACGGTGCACATGGTGCTCATCCGGGACATGGGCATGACCCTCGGGGAGATCCTCGACTTCGAAGAGCTGTCGGCCGACTGCGCCGAGGATGGCGTGTACGAGTTCTTCTTCTGCGGACCGCCCATCAAGTTCCAGCGCGCCGTCGGATCGCCGATCAACCCGCTGGCGATCAAGTAGTCGGTGGCGAGCGCGAAGCGAACGCCGCGCCACAAGGACGCCGGCCCCCGGGGCGGCGCCGACGACGGCCACGCCGTCCTCGACGGTCCCGGGGGCAAGACCATCTCCGACGCCGCCATCGTGGCGATGAGCGAGCACGGCTACCACGGCACGTCGGTGCGCGACATCGCCGAACGGGCCGGGATGAGCAGCGCCGCGCTCTACCACCACTTCTCGTCGAAGCAGGATCTGCTCTTCCACATCACCGACCGAGGCATCGAGGCGCTGGTGCGCCAGACCGAAGAGGCCCTGCTGGCCAGCGCGAGCGATCCGGCCACGCAGCTGCGGGCGATCGTGCGGGTCCACGTGCTCACCCACGCGCGAGAACCAGCAGGGCAGCTTCATCGGCAACAGCGAGATCCGCAGCCTCGAGCCGGACAACCGGGCGATCGTCGTGTCCAAGCGCGACCAGCAGAAGGGGATGTTCGATCGCGTGGTGCTCGACGGTGTCGAGCGCGGCGTCTTCACGACGCCCTACCCCAAGGAGGCCACGATGGCGCTCGTGACCATGTGCACGGCAGTGGCCCAGTGGTACCGGCCCGACGGGCCGCTGCAGCCCGAGCAGATCGCCGACCGGTACGCAGAGCTCGGTCTGGCCATGCTCGGCTACCGGCCCCGGGCAGGGCGGCGTTTTCCGGCGCCCGCCGCGGACCAGTAGGGTACTGAACGAACGATCGGTAAGCCGTAAGGACGCAACGAGGGGGCAAGGCACGTGCTGCTCGGTGACGCCGTGGAGTTCGGCGCGCGGAAGTTCGCCGATCGCCCGGCCATCATCTTCGACGACGAGGTCACCACGTTCGCGTCGCTGCGCGACCGGGTGAACCGGCTGTCGCACGGCCTCCTCCAGCTCACCGCGCCGGGCGAGCGCGTCGCCATCCTCTCGGAGAACCGACCGCAGTTCATCGAGGCCTACGCCGGCGTGCCGATGGCCGGCATGGGACTCACGTTCCTCAACTACCGGCTCAACCCCAAGGAGCTGGCCCAGATCGTCAGCGACGCCGAGGCCACGGTGCTGCTGGTCGAGCCGAAGTATCTCCCGCCGATGCTGGCCGTGCGCGGCGACATGCCGACGGTGCGCACGATCGTCACCTTCGGCGACGAGCTGGCCGGCGCCGACGTCGGCTACGAGGACGTGTTGGCCCACGGCTCGGTCGAGCGACCCAAGGTCGGCGTGAGCGAGCACGACCTGGCGTGGCTGATCTACACGAGCGGCACGACGGGGCGACCGAAGGGCGCCATGCTGTCGCACCGCAACCTGCTGCGGTCGCTGTTCAGCTGGATGGTGGCCCAATCGCCCAAGCCGGGCGGCGTGAACTTCATGCCGTTCCCGCTGTGCCACGTGGCCGGCTACGGCATCCCCGGCTACTGGCTCCAGGGCACCACGCTCGTGCTGCGGCCCGCCTACGAGCCCGAGGACTTCATGCGCCAGGTCGAGCGGTACCGCATCACCACCACGCCGATGGCTCCCACCATGCTGAACATGCTGCTGCAGCACCCGGCCCTCGATCAGTACGACCTCAGCAGCATCACGGGCCTCGCCTACGGCGGCTCGTCGATGCCCGTCGAGGTCCTCAAGCGGGCGATGGCCCGGTTCCGGGGCGTCGAGTTCATCCAGGGGTTCGGGATGACCGAGCTGAGCGGCAACGTGCTGTTCTTCGACGGCCCCAGCCACGTGCGGGCGGCGGCCGACCGGCCCGATCTGCTCGCCGCCGCGGGGCGACCGATGGCGCTGTCGTCGCTGCGCGTCGTCGACGACGAGATGAACGACGTCGCCGCCGGTGAGGTCGGCGAGATCGTGGTGCAGGGCGACCAGGTGATGATGGGCTACTGGCGCAATCCCGTGGCCACCGAGGAGGCCTTCGCCGGCGGCTGGTTCCACACCGGCGATCTGGCCCGCTTCGACGACGAGGGCTTCCACTACATCGTCGACCGCAAGAAGGACATGATCATCACCGGCGGCGAGAACGTGTACTCCCGCCAGGTGGAAGACGTCATCTACCAGCACCCGGCGGTGGTGGAGGTGGCCGTCATCGGTCTCCCCGACGAGCACTGGGGAGAGAACGTGTGCGCCGTCGTCGTGCTCGAAGACGGCGCCACCGCGTCGCCGAACGAGATCATCCAGCTCTGCCGCGACAACCTGGCCGGCTACAAGAAGCCCAAGCGGGTGGAGTTCGTGGACGTCCTGCCGAAGAACGCCAGCGGCAAGGTGCTCAAGCGCGAGTTGCGGGCGCAGTTCACATGAGGACCACCGATGCTGCTGCCTGACATCGTCGCCTTCGCCGCCCGCAAGCACCCCGACAAGCCGGCCCTGTACTTCGAGGACACCGTCGTCACGTTCTCCGAGTTGCTGACCCGGGTGCGGCGCCTCGCCAACGGGCTCCTGGGGTTGGCGGCACCCGGCGACCGCGTGGCCGTGCTGTCGGAGAACCGGGCCGAGTACATCGACCTGTACTACGGCGTGCCGGCGGCGAAGATGGGCCTGACCTTCCTCAACTACCGGCTCAACCCCAGAGAGCTGACGAAGATCGTCAACGACGCCGGGGCGACGGTGCTCTTCACCGAGGGCAAGTACCTCGACACCGTCACCGCCATCGTCGAGGACACCCCGTCGGTCGCCACCGTGGTGGTGATGGGCGGCGGCTCGGACCGATTCCTCGACCACGCCGATCTGCTCGCCCGGTCGCCCGACACGCCCCCAGCCGTCGACGTCGACGAGGACGACCTCGCGTGGCTCATCTACACGAGCGGGACGACGGGCATGCCCAAGGGCGCCATGCTGAGCCACCGCAACCTGCTCATGGCCACGCTCAACATCGCGGTGAGCTCGGTGGCGGAGCCCGATCAGGTCACCCTGTTCCCGTGGCCGCTGTGCCACGTGGCCGGCTACGTCTTCCCGACCTGCCACCTGGTCGGCACGCCGGTCGTGCTGATGCGGGCGTACGAGCCGGAGAGCTTCTTCGCCCACATCGAGCGCTTCGGCGTGACCAACGCGTCGATGGCGCCGACGATGATGAACATGCTCCTCGACCACCCGAGGATCGGCGACTACGACCTCGGCACCGTGCGCGTCCTCGGTTACGGCGCGGCGCCGATGCCCGTCGAGGTCCTGCGGCGCTCGATGGAGCGCTTCCCGGGCGCCGGGTTCGGGACGGGGTTCGGCATGACCGAGCTGTCCGGCAACGTGTTCTCCTTCCCCGACGAAGGTCATCAAGCGGCGCTCGCCGGGGACGTGGGCGTCCTGCAATCGGTGGGCCAGCAGCTCCCCCTGGCGTGCGTGCGCATCGTCGACGACGACATGAACGACGTCGCCGTGGGCGAGGTGGGCGAGCTGGTGGTGCTCGGCGATCAGGTCACGATGGGCTACTGGGGCAACCCCGAGGCCACCGCGGAGGCCTTCGCCGGTGGATGGTTCCACAGCGGCGATCTGGCCAAGTGGGACGCCGCCGGCAACTGCTACATCGTCGATCGCAAGAAGGACATGATCATCACCGGCGGAGAGAACGTCTACTCCCGTGAGGTGGAAGAGGTGCTGTACAAGCACCCGGCCGTGGCCGAAGCGGCCATCGTGGGCGTGCCCGACCTGAACTGGGGCGAGAACGTGGTGGCCGTCGTCCAGCGGCGGCCCGGCGCCGACGTGAGCGAGGGCGAGCTCATCGCGTTCTGCAAGGACGACCTGGCCAGCTACAAGAAGCCGAAGCAGGTCGTGTTCGTCGACGAGCTACCCCGCAACGCCGCCGGCAAGATCTTGAAGCGAGAACTGCGCGCGAAACTGACCGCCGCGTCGACGACGAAGGGGACCAACTGATGACCGATTCACTGGCCGGCTCGTCCGGCAACATCCGCTACGAGGTCGACGACGAGCGCATCGGCATCATCACCATCGATCGGCCCGAGAAGCGCAACGCCATGTCGTACCCAGTGCTGCGCGACTTCATCGCCACGGTGGCCGATGCCGGTGACGACGAGCAGTCGCGGGTCGTCATCGTGACGGGATCGGGCGGCTCCTTCTGCGCCGGCACGGACCTGTCGAACCTCTCCGACACCCCGACCGACCAGCGCGGCTCCGCCGCCGGCGGCGGTGCCACCCGGCCGCGGGCGGCGTGGCCACTGATGTCGTGCCCGAAGCCGGTCATCGCCGCCGTCGACGGTCCCGCCGTCGGGATGGGCGCCGAGTTCGTCACCCAGGCCGACGTGCGCATCATCACCAACCGCGCCCGCATCGCCTGGAACTTCGTGCACCGCGGCCTCGTACCCGACACTGGCGCCGGCTCGTGGCTCCTGCCCCGGCTGATCGGCATCTCCCAAGCGGTCCGCCTCCTCTACTCCGGTGAGTTCCTCAGCCCCGACGACGCACTGGCCCTCGGGTTCGCCGCCCAGGTGGTGGAGCCCGACGACCTCCTCGACGCCGCGCGTGCCGAGGCCCGCCGCTACCTCGTCGGATCGCCGCTGGCCATCCGGCGCACGAAGCAGCTCGTCTACGAAGGCCTGGAGCGCTCGATCGCCGAACACCTCAAGGTGAACGTCGAGGTCATGCAAGCGTGCTTCGAGTCCGACGACCATCGCGAGGGTGTGGCGTCGTTCCTCGAGCGCCGGCCGGCCAACTTCACGGGGCGCTGATCGATGCAGTACGTACCCACCGCCGCCAACTTCCTCGCCACGATGGCCGACCTGCTCGACAACGAGCTGCTGCCGGCGCTGCCCAGCTCGCTGCAGCACAAGGCCCGCGTCGCCGCCAACGTGTGCCGCATCCTCGAGCGCCAGAACGAGCTCGAGCCGGTGGCCATGCAGCACGAGCTCGACCTCCTCACGGCGGTGCTCGGCCACAGCGGCGACCGCGTCGATCTGTCGGCCGAGCTCACCAACAAGCTGCGCTCCAGCTCCGACACCGGCTTCGACGCCGCTGCATGGGAGGCCATCGTGGCCATCGTGCGCGACGACCTGGCCATCGCCAAGCCCGGCCACGATGGATGGGAGGGCCGGTAGATGAGCGAGCGAAGCGAGCTCACAGGAGACACGGTCGAATGCTCGCCGCGCAGCGGCGAGCCGCTCATCGGCACACGCCCAGGAGCACCATCGCTCACGAGTCCGCTGAAGACGCTGGAGGAGTGCCGATGAGTGGGCCCGACATGTCCACCGACACCGTGGCCAAGGGCCTCGGGCAGTTCCTGTCGGAGCAACTCGGCCGGCCGATCGTGGCCACCAACCTGATGAGCTCGTCGGCCGGCGCCCGGCGCGGCAACGTGTTGTTCGACGCCCATGACGGCGACTCGACGCTCGGCCTCGTGGCCACCATCATCCCCAGCTCGGCCGACATCGAGATCAACCCGATCACCGCTGAAGCGGCCGTGCGCGATCTCGCCGAAGCGAGCGGCGTACCCGTCCCGCACATCCACGGCGTCTGCACCGACCCGTCCTACGTGGGTGGGCAGTTCTTCCTGTCGACCCGCGTCGACGGCGAGTCGGTGCCCCGACGGGTGCTGCGCCTCGTGCACGCCGAAGGTCTCGGCGAACGTGTCGCCGAACAGATCGGCGAAGCCCTCGGCCACCTCCACGCCGTCGACCCGACCCTGGCGCCCGCCGACCTCGCCCCCGGCGACGAGGGCGGCAACCCGGCGGCCACCGCCCTGGCCGAGCTCGAGCTCCGCGTCTCGGAGCTGGTGCCGAACCGGCCCGCCTTCGGCATGGGGCTGCGCTGGCTCGAGCGCCACCTCCCCGGCCCGCCGCCGCGCCACACCATCATCCACAGCGACGTCCGCAACGGGAACATCATGGTCAACAAGGGCGGCCTCGCCGCCGTGCTCGACTGGGAGGGCTCCCGGCGCAGCGGCGACCCGATGCAGGACCTGGCCTGGCCGGCGCTGCGGATGTGGCGCTTCCGCGAGGACGAGCGCGAGATCGGCGGCTTCGCCGGGCGCGACGTGTTCGCCGCCGGCTACGAGCGCGCCGGCGGCACCTTCGACGAGGAGCGCTTCGAGTGGTGGAAGGTGGAGGGCACCCTGCGCTGGGGCCTCGGCCTCGCCGGCCAGGCCGCCGCCCACCTCGACGGGCGCTTCTCCACGATCATCATGGCCGCCAGCGGCCGCCGGGTCCCCGAGCTGGAGTGGGACCTGCTCATGCTCCTCCGGCCGCGTTGATGCCTCGGCTTCGCCCCCGTCTCGCTGCGCTCGGCGGGCTAGCGGATGCCCCGCCGCCGCACTGCGGCGGCACTGACCATCTCAACGATCTGTTCCGACACATAGCTAGGAGACACCGATGGATTTCGAGCTCCCCCAGGACCTCGCCGACTACCTCGTGGAACTCGACGAGTTCATCGAGCGGGAGATCAAGCCGCTCGAGAACAAGGACGACAACATCCGCTTCTTCGACCACCGTCGCGAAGACTCCCGCACCGACTGGGAGCGCGGCGGCCTCCCCAACGAGGAGTGGGAGAACCTGCTGCGCCAGGCCCGCCAGCTGGCCGACGACGCCGGCCACTACCGCTACCCGTTCCCCAAGGAGTACGGCGGCAAGGACGGCTCCAACCTCGGCATGGCCGTCATCCGCGAGCACCTGGCCCGCAAGGGCCTCGGCCTCCACTGCGACCTGCAGAACGAGCACGCCATCGTGGGCAACAACGTCGGGCTCCTGCTCATGCTGGCGTACGGCACCGAGCAGCAGAAGGCCGAGTGGGTCGACGACCTCGCCAACGGCAAGCGCGGCTTCGCCTTCGGGATCACCGAGCCCGAGCACGGCTCGGACGCCACGTGGATGGAGACCCATGCCGAGCGCGACGGCGACGAGTGGATCATCAACGGCGCCAAGACGTGGAACACCGGCATGCACACCGCCCAGTACGACCTCATCATGGCCCGCACCAGCGGCAAGGCCGGCGACGGCGACGGCATCACCGCGTTCCTCACGCCGGTGAGCTCGCAGGGGTTCAAGATCGAAGAGTTCCTGTGGACCTTCAACATGCCCACGGACCACGCGCGCGTGTCGTTCACCGACGTGCGCGTGCCCCACGACGCCATCTTCGGTGGTGAGGGCAAGGGCCTGCAGGTGGTGCAGCTGTTCTTCAACGAGAACCGCATCCGCCAGGCGGCGTCCAGCCTCGGCGCGGCCGAGTTCTGCATCGACCAGGCTGTCGAGTACGCCAAGCAGCGCAAGCCGTTCGGCAAGGCACTGGCCACGAACCAGGCCATCCAGTTCCCGCTCGTGGAGCTGCAGACCCAGTGCGAGATGCTGCGCACCCTCATCCAGAAGACGGCGTGGATGATGGACAAGTACGGCGCCTTCTCGCAGTCCGACAAGGTCTCGATGTGCAACTACTGGGCCAACCGGATGTGCTGCGAAGCCGCCGACCGCGCCATGCAGGTGCACGGAGGCTTGGGCTACAGCCGCCACAAGCCGTTCGAGCACATCTACCGCCATCACCGCCGGTACCGCATCACCGAGGGCGCCGAGGAGATCCAGATGCGCCGCGTCGCCGGCTACATGTTCGGGTTCATGAGCCAGCAGGCGCCCAAGGGCGTCGCCAGCGTCGCCACCCCGTGACGTCGGAGGGGGGCCCGGGCGCCGCCGCTGACGGCGCCTGGGCTCACCGGCCCTACCCGGACGCCCGCACCTTCCTCGGCATCGAGCCGACCGACGATCCCCTGCGCTGGCTGCTGCCGCTGCGCAAGGAGATCCTGACGGCGGGCCAGTTCCTCTACGGCGGCGCCGGGCTGGCGGCCGGCATCGCCGCGCTCGAAGCAACCACCGGCCGCCCCCTCGTGTGGGCCACCGCGCAGTACTTCTCGTTCGCGCGCATGCCGGGCACGCTCGACATCACCCTCGACGTCGTCGTCACGGGCACGAGCACGACGCAGGCACGGTGCTCGATCGTGCAGGGCGACGACGAGATCCTCGACCTGCTGGCCACGCTGGGCAAGCGGCCGGCACCAGCCACCGGCACGTGGGCCTCACCGCCACAGGTCACGCCGCTCGCCGAGACCCGCGTCCAGTTCCGCGAGGAAGCCGTCGGGACGGTGCACGAGGCCCTCGACATGCGCCTCGTCCACGGCGTGTCGCGCCGCCAGCTCCTGCGGGGCCGGCCGGTGAAGGACACCGGCGGCCGGGCGGCGTTCTGGTTGCGCATCCCCGGCGGGGCGCGAGTGCCCGACGCCGCCGATCTCGCCCTCGTCGGCGACACCGTGCCCGCCGCCTTCGCCTCGGCCACCGGCCAGCCCATCAGCGGCAACAGCCTCGACAACACCATCCGAGTCGGTACCCTCGTCTGGACCGAATGGGTGCTGGTGGACGTGCAGGTGCACGCCCTGGCGGATGGCTATGGGCACGGGATCGCCCACCTGTGGGCGGAAGACGGCACCCTGCTCGGCACGGCGAGCCAGTCGGCGGTGGTGCGCACACCACCGCCCTGACGAAGGGCACGTGATGCGCACTCGACTCCTCCTCCTCGGCACGATCGCTGTCGCCTTCGTCGCCGCCGGCTGCAGCAGCGGCTCCGACAGCTCGGTCACCACGACGGCGGCCCCGGCCACGACGGCCGCCCCCGCCACCACGGCATCGCCCGCGACGACGACGGGTAAGGAGGCCTCGGTCGAGGACCAGGCCAAGGCCGCCCTCCTCACACCCGACGAGGTGGGGCCGGGCTTCGCCGCCGGCACCTGGACGCCCAACGACCCGAGCGACCCGACCCCGTGCGGCACGCCGAGCGTGGACTCCACGATCCCCGCCGCCGTGCAGGTCGGCGCCGTCACCGGGCTGACCAGCACCGACCAGGCCCTCCAGCAGGAGATCTCCGTCTACAACGACGAGGAGGAGGCCGACCAGGCCTTCACCATGGGAACGGCCGGCCTGGCGTGCCCATCAGGCACCGTCACGTTCAAGGACGGCACCAAGGCGGCGCTCGACATCACCGCGCCCGTCGACGTCACCGCCCAGGTCGGCGGCGACCAGGCCACGGCGTGGCAGCTCAAGGGCGGCGGCATCCAGGGCGTGCTCATCGCGGTGAGGCTCTCCGGGATCGTGGTCACGTTCCAGTTCACGGCGCCCGACACGGCGACCAACCTCCAGCCCGAGCCGGTCACGGTGGCAAAGGCGGGCATGGACAAGATCCTGAACAGTTAGCCGGCCGGGCGGACCACGGCGACGACCTTCTTCCAGTCGATCGTGGCGACGGACACGCCCCCGTTGCCGGCCTGGAGCATCGTCGTCGCCGTCAGGTACATGCCGGCGTGGTCGGTGCGGCTGTTGGTCTCGTCGCCCCCGCCCGAGTAGTCGAACAGCACGATGTCGCCGAGGCGGACCGTGGCGAGGTCCACCTTCGGCAGGTGGTCGAGCATCGCGTCGGTCCAGGCGGCGTTGAGCTTCACCAGGTCGACGCCGGCGCGCAGCCACGCCGCCGTGACGAACCCGGAGCAGTCGTAGACGAACGTGCCGGCCGGGTACGTGCGCGACGAGCCGTGCATGTCCACGCGCGTGCAGGGATTGGAGCCGTCGTCGCACGCCCACGGCTTCCCGTAGATCGAGTCACCGAAGCGGTACGGGTTGATGGCGGCGTACGGCTTGCCCACCTGGGTGAAGCCCCACTGCACCGCCGGCAGCGCCGAGCCCGGCACCGGTGTGCCCTGGGTGCCGTACGTGGCCACGAATGTGCCGTTCAGGTCGACGACGAGGTTGGTGGCGGCCGAGCTGAACAGGCACACGGCGCCGCCGCTGCCGACGGGCACGACGGCGGCGTTGGCCACGACGTCGCCGGCGGCGAAGTTCACGTTGGAGGTCACCGGGCGCTCGGTGCCGCACGGGTACGCAGTCACGTAACCGCGGCCGCGCGCGCCGGTCACGGTGACGTTCACCGTCGCCACGCCGGTCAGGGCGTTGGGCAGGGCCACGGTCAACGTCCCGTTGGCGCCGACGGCGTTGGCGGCGCGCGTGTCCACCAGCCGCTGTGGCACCTGGGCCGAGAAGCGGGCCAGCCCGAGTGGTCCGAACCACCCGTTGATGTCGACCACGACGTGCGTGGTGGCCGAGCTGTACACGCACACCGAACCGTCGGCGGCGGCGACACCGACGACGGCGGCATCGGCGGTGTCGTGCCCGGCTACGAAGTTGACGTTCGACGCCACCGGCTGGGGCTGATCGCACGGGTACACGGTCAGGTACCCGGCCCGCTCGGGTTCCGTCGCGGTGACGTTGAGGGCCACCGCGTTGACGCCGGTCGCCGGCACGTCGTGGGCCACGGTGGGCTGCACGACGAGCACCTGGCCGGCCGCCAGCTTGTGCTTGGCGGAGCGGGTGTCGGCGATGCGCGTCGGCACGACGCTGGCGGCGCGGTTGTCGCCCGTCCCGTACCACGCCGAGAGGTCAACCAGGAGATGGGCGGGCGCCGAGCTGAAGAAGCAGACGTTGCCGGTAGCGCCGACCGACACCGTGGCGAGGTTGGGAACGGTGGCACCGGCCACGTAGTTGAGGTTCGACACCTCGGGCTTGGGCGCGTCGCACGGCCATGCCGTCACGAACCCAGCCGCTTCCCCGTCGGTCACCGTCAGGGTGACCACGGCCGCCTCCACGCCCGTCGCGGGCAGCCCGGCCTGGCCGGTGACGGGCACCTGGAGCACGCCACCGGCGGCGAGCTTGGTCGTCGTGCGCGTGTCGACCAGTCGCACCGGCGCCACCGGGTGCAGGCCGCCGGGTCCGGCCGCCGGCACGGCACTCGGATCGAACGTGGCCTCGGCCGTCCCGATGCCGTGCACAGCATCCACCCGTGGAGGGTCGGGCACCGTGTACGTTGCGGAGCCAGCACCGCCGGCGGCACGGGCCGGTGCCGCCAACAGGCTCCCCATCGTTGCCCCGACGACTGTCAGGGTGATCAGCCCCCGGATCGGGGTCGACCACCTACCACGTGTCACGTCGCGCCTCTCCTCCGCCGCGCCCTACGTCGGCTGTGATCGGCGCGCCGCGGCGTCACCTTAGGCATGGCCGTGCTTACCCCGAGTAGTCGACAGCTACGCTCCGGCCGGCAGAAGGAGCGGCGGATGGCTCGAAGTGCTGGTCAGAGGGCACGCGCGATCGGAGCGGTGACCCTCGCCGCCGTCTTCATCGTCGCCGCCGCCACCGGCAGCGGCGCCGCCCCGACCCTGCAACCGGGTGACGCTGCCGCGGTGACGGCGGCGTTCGTCGACGCCTCCCCCTACCCCCCGCTGGCCCGCCTCGGGCGCTGGGATGGCACCACGCTGCAGCCGGTGACGGCGGGATCGATCACGGCCGACCACGTAGTCGTCGTCACCCACGGCTGGGCACCAGGCCTGCGCCCGACCTACGAACGGCTCCAGGCGGCCTCGCCCGATCTCGTCACCATCTGGAACCCGGCGCTGGTGGACGCCGGCGGGATGCCGGCACTCGGCAACTTCGGGCCGCTCCTCGGGGCCCTGCAGACCGCCGACCCCACCGCCGCCGTCCTGATGTTCAGCTGGGTCGACCAGTCGGCCACCACCTCTGATCCGCTGAGCGCCCGCGACGCCGAGGACGCCACCGAGATCAACGGCCACCGCCTCGCTGTCGCCCTCGATCAGGCGCTGGCGACGGGCTGGACGGGACAGCTCCACCTCATGGGCCACAGCTTCGGCGCCAACGTGGCCACCACCGCGGCCCTCGCGGTGGCCTCGCCGCCGCGCCAGCTCACGCTCATGGACTCGCCCGAGGTGGCACTGGCTCGCCTCGGCGGGGCCATGAACGACCTGCGCTACAAGCTCCCCCGCCTACGCATCGGGCGCGGCGCCACCGACACCTTCGTGGACAGCTACATCTCCCTGGTCGGCACGCCGTACAGCGGCCAGCCTGGACTCGATCAGGTCGTCGACGTCCGCCTGGCGCCGCCGAGTGGTGACAGCTCCGCCGAGGAGCACGAGTACCCGACGGTCTGGTACCGCCAGGCCCTCGAGGCGAAGGGCGATCCGCCGACCGGGCCCTGGTGGTCTCCGCTGCTCGGCGGCGACCCGGCGACTGCCGGTCGTTCGTACGAGGAGCAGGATCGGGCGACGCCAACCGTGCTGACGCAACTGGAACCGGCGCCGCCGGCGACGACGAGCGACGCCTTGGCCGTGACGACGGCACCCCTCGAGCTCAGCGGCGGCAACGGGTCGCTATCCCTGGCGGCCGGCGGCGTCGACACGGCGACCGTGTCGTTCCCGACCGAGATCACCTCGCT
The DNA here is from genome assembly GCA_963728985.1 of uncultured Acidimicrobiales bacterium. Lineage (GTDB taxonomy): Bacteria > Actinomycetota > Acidimicrobiia > Acidimicrobiales > Ilumatobacteraceae > DASXAI01. The sequence goes on from CAVSME010000002.1 coordinate 167,040, forward strand.
GGCCTTGGAGTTCGACGTCGACTTCACCGCCACGCAGGGCACGGTGACCCTCGCCGTCGACGGGCGAGAGCGGTACACCGCCGCTGCGCCCGCCGCCGGCACGGGCGCCGCCGGTGCCTTCGTCCTCCTCTGGGACCTCGAACCCGGCCTCCACACGCTCACCGCCACCCTCACCGACGCCCCAGGTGGCGGCAGCGCGACCCTGTCCAACCTGCGCATCGCGTCCAGCGCCGACATCGTCCGCAACCTCACCGCTGACGAGACGGACACCCTGGTCGTCGTCGTCCTGGTGGTGATCGGAGCGCTGATCTTCGGGCTTATTGTCGTGGCGGTGCTGGTGGTGCGCCGCATCATCCGCCGGCGCCGGGAATCTTCTCCGGCTGCCGCCGGTTAGATGTAGTTGCACACGCAACCATCGGAGGATCGAGAATGCCCGCCGTGAGCGCCGACACCATCAACCTGCCCACCATCGCCGCTCCGGCGCCCGATGCCGTCGAGCGCCCCGTGCGCTCGGTCACCACCGCGCCCCGCGGCCTCGAGGGCGAGGGCTTCCCGGTGCGGCGGGCGTTCGCCGGCGTCGACCTCGCCGACCTCGACCCGTTCATCCACATGGACGAGATGGGTGCCGTCGACTACGGACCCGGCGAGCCGCGCGGCACCGACTGGCACCCCCATCGGGGCTTCGAGACCGTCACCTACATGCTCGACGGCACCTTCCAGCACCAGGACTCCCACGGCGGCGGCGGGGTCATCACCGACGGCGCCACCCAGTGGATGACGGCGGGCGGCGGCATCCTGCACATCGAGACGCCGCCGGAGGAGCTGGTGATCAGCGGCGGCCTCTTCCACGGCATCCAGCTCTGGGTGAACCTCCCGGCGAAGGACAAGATGGTGGCGCCCCGGTACCAGAACCTCGACGCCGGGAAGGTCACGCTGCTGGCCTCGCCCGACGGGGGTGCCCTGGTGCGCCTGATCGCCGGCGATGTGGCCGGCTTCCACGGCCCCGGTTCCACCCACACGCCGATCACCGTCGCCCATGCCACCCTCGCCGCCGGTGCTCGCCTGGTGCTGCCCTGGCGGGCCGACTTCAACGCCCTCGCCTACGTCCTCGACGGCAGCGGCCACGCCGGCGGCGAGCACCGGCCCGTGGAGGCGGGCCAGCTCGTGGTGTTCGGCGCCGGGGCTTCGCTCACCCTCGAGGCCGGCCCGGGCGCGGCCCTCGACGTCCTGCTCCTGGGCGGTCAGCCCATCCGCGAGCCGGTGGCCGCGTACGGGCCGTTCGTGATGAACACCCGGGCCGAGCTGGTCACGGCGGTGGAGGACTTCCAGGCTGGCCGCCTCGGCACCGTGCCGGCGAACGGCATCCAGCCGTACCGTGGCGGCGCCTCGCGTCACTGACTCGCTCGGGCGCATTGGGCTGACGGCCACGCTGCGTGCCAGCTATCGCGGGACGATCGGGACTTGGGTGCCGATCGCATCGCCTGACGGGCCGATCGGCACCCATGACCGGATCCGCACCCGACTGTCGTCACGCTCAGTGTCGCCGCGCCGACGTCGTGGCTCCGGACCGGAAGCATTCTCGGCACCGCCGCGAGCGCCGAACCTGCTACCGAGCCGCGACCAGCAGCACTTCGGTCGCGTCCGGTAAGAACGCGGCGCCAGACCCGCCGCCACCGCATGCGGGCGCTACCGTCCGGGCGTGGCGGACCTTTCGTTCACCAACGTGATGGTGGTGCTGGCCATCGCGGTCGTCGCGCCGCTCGTGGCCGCCGCCATCCCCAAGGTGCAGGTCCCCGGCATCGTCATCGAGTTCACCCTCGGCGTCGTCGTCGGTCCCGACGTCCTCGGCTGGATCACGATCGACGAGCCCCTCGACGTGCTGTCCCTCCTCGCCCTCGGCTTCCTGCTGTTCATCGCCGGCACCGAGGTCGAGATCTCCTCGTTGCGGGGCACGCTCCTCAAGAAGTCCGTCGCCGGCTACGCCATCGGGCTGGCGTTGGCGTTGGCCATCGCACTGGTGCTGGGCGCCGTCAACGACGTAATGACACCGGCGCTCATCGCCGTGATCCTGTCGGCGACCGGCCTCGGTGTGGTCATCCCTATCCTGCGGGGCGCCGGCCTCACCACCACCACTGCCGGCCAGACCATCCTCATCGTGGCCACTGTCGCCGAGTTCACCGCGGTGCTGCTGCTCGCCCTCTTCTTCGGCGAGGGCAGCTCGGGCGTGCTGGCCAACCTCCTCGTCGTGGTGCTGTACGCCGTCATCGCCGTGGTGCTGTGGTTGCTCTTGCGCTGGGTCGAGCACCGGCCCCGCCTGGTGCGGCAGTTCGATCGCATGGAGGGCGGCACTGTCCAGATCCGGATCCGCCTCGCCCTGCTCATCCTGTTCATCTTCCTCGTCGTCTCACAGCGCTTCGGACTGGAGTCGATCCTCGGCGCGTTCGCCGCCGGCATCGTCCTCGGTGATCTGCGGCGCGCCGATCGCGACGACCCGGCGTCGTCGTTCTGGCCGAAGGTGGAGGCGCTCGGCTTCGGCTTCCTCATCCCGCTCTACTTCGTGGTGAGCGGGGTCCGCTTCGATCTGTCCGGCCTGCTGGACTCGCCGTCGGCCATGCTGCGCGTCCCGCTGTTCCTGGTGCTGTTCCTCGTCGTTCGGGGCGTGCCGGCCCTGCTGTTCCGCCGCCAGCTCGGCGCCCGCACGACCACCGCCCTCGCCCTCCTGTCGGCGACGTCGCTGTCGTTCGTGATCACCGCCACCGACATCGGCGTGCGGATCGGGAAGCTGCGCGACATCAATGCCACCGCACTCGTCGGCGCCGCCGTGCTGGCGATGGTGATCTTCCCGCTCATCGCCCAGTCACTGCTCGCCGGTGACGAGGACCGCGCCGCCGAAGAGGTGTGAGCGGCTCAGCGCGGCTGGCAGCGCAGCGCCGTGTAGAGCCAGGTGCCCACGGCGGGGAAGCGGACCGACCGTTCCACCCGGAAGTTGTCGACCAGCGCCGGGATGACCCGCTGGCGCCGGCCCTGGAACGTGTCCTCTGCGCCCGGCCTAGTGCACGGCGAGCAGGAGGACGACGATCAGCAGCGCGCTCGACCAGATCGAGCACCAGGGTGCCGCCGACCCGGCGCTCGTGCGGGGGCGCCGTGCGGAGCAGCACGAGCTGGATCGCGACGAGCAGCACGCCCAGCCCGATCAGGCCGGCCAGCTCGACTGCCGCCGACGACCAACCGAAGACCTGGCCGAGGAGGGCGGCGACGATGACCGGTACGGCGCCGAGCATGACCGGCTCCTCCTGGACGAGGGCGGCTCGCCACGTGGCGTCGCGGCCGCCGGCCACCACGTTGGAGAACGAGTGGGCGACCCAGATGGCGACGGCGTAGCCGATGGCAAGGGCGGCCAGCTCCCAGGGCTCGCCGTCGTTGTCCCACGCGACGTCCACGACGGCCATGCTTATGATCCCGTACACGGCGACGGCGAGCTGAGCGCGGTGAAGGCGGGCCAAGGGCGAGACCGTAGCGAACGAGTGCCGGCGCGAAGATCGGGCTCGTGAGCACCCCGGCGCCGATCGACCGCTTCGACCCGTCCGATCCGGCCTTCATCGCCGATCCGTATCCGGTGCTGGCGGCACTGCGCGAAGCGACGCCGATCTTCTACAACGAGCGCTCCGGGCAGTGGGTGCTCACCCGATTCGCCGACGTCCACTCGACGCTGCGGGACCGCCGCCTCGGCCGGGTGTACACGCATCGCTACACCCACGCCGAGCTCGGCCGGCCCGAGCCCGATCCGCGCTGGGCGGCATTCGACGAGCACGAGCGCTGGTCGCTGCTGCAACTCGAGCCGCCTGACCACACCCGCATACGCCGGTTGATCGCCAAGGTGTTCACGCCGACGGCGGCAGCGGCGGTGCGGCCAACAGCGACGGCGCTGGCCGAGGGGCTCCTCGACGACTGCCGGCAGCGCGGCCGGTTCGACCTCCTCGCCCACTACGCCCAGCCCTACTCCGTGGCCGTGATCTGCTCGCTCCTCGGCGTACCCCGGTCGGACACGCAGCTGCTGCTCGACTGGTCCCACGCCATCGTCAAGATGTACGAGCTGACCACCTCCGACGAGCAGCGGGCCGCCGCGACGCGAGCAGCGCGCGAGTTCATGGACTACACGGCGACGCTCATCGCCACGAAGCGGTCGCGGCCCGACGATCGGCTCGTGGCGGCGCTCGCGACGGTGGAGGACTCCGGTGATCGCCTGAGCGACGCCGAGATCATCTCGACCGTCATCGTCTTGCTGAACGCCGGCCACGAAGCCACCGTCAACACCCTTGGCAACGGCATGCGGGCGTTCCTGCTGCACCCGGACCAGTGGCGGCGGGTGACCAGCGGCGAAGTGGCGGCCCGGGTGGCCATCGAGGAGATGATCCGCTGGGACGCTCCCCTCCAGCTCTTCGAGCGCTGGATCCTGGACGACGGCGTCGAGCTGGCCGGCCACGCCCTGAACCGTGGCGACGAGGTGGCCATGCTGTTCGGGTCGGCCAACCGGGATCCCCGCCGGTTCGTCGCCCCCGACCACTTCGACGGCGGTCGGGGTGACAGCGCCCACATCGGCTTCGGTGGGGGCATCCACTTCTGCGTCGGCGCGCCGCTGGCCCGCGAGGAGCTCGACGTCTCCGTCGATGCCCTCGCCCGCCTCGTGCCCGGCATCGAACTGGCGACGACGCCCGCCTACCACCCGACGTTCGTGATCCGCGGGCTCGACGCGCTCGTGCTCGACGCCGGCAACGGCTAGCGCGAGGGCGATCCGGGTTACCTGGCGGGGTGGCCGCCGTCGCTGTGACCCTCCTCGTGGTCGGCGTGTCCGGCTCGATCGCCCGGCCGTGGCGGCTGCCGGCGTGGATCTTCCCCGTCGCCGCTGCGGTGCTGGCCCTCGCCCTCGGCGCACTGGCGCCAGGCGACGCGTGGGACGCCATCCGTCCACTCGTCGAACCCGTCGCCTTCCTGCTGCTGGCCGTGCCCCTCGCCGTGTTGCTCGACGACCTCGGCGTCTTCACCGCGGCCGCCCGCCTCGCCGCCGGGCGCCACCTCTGCACCGGCATGTGGATCGTGAGCGCGGTCGCCGTCGCCGTGCTCAACCTCGACGCCGCCGTCGTGCTGTGCACACCGCTGGCCGTCACCGTGGCCCGGCGCTGGCAGATCGATCCGGTAGCGCTGGCCTTCCAGCCGGTGCTGCTGGCCTTGCCTCGCGTCGTCGGCGCTCCCCGTCTCCAACCTCACGAACCTCATCGCCATCGCCGAGGGGCGCCTCGACGCCGGCACGCTCGTGCTCCATCTCGGCCTTCCCACCCTTGCCGCCGTGGCCGTGGGTTACGACGGATGGCGGGTCGCCTTCCGGCGCCGGGCGTTGCGACCGGTCCCGCCGGCCACCGAGGAGCGGCCGTCGACGCGAGCCTTGATCATCGGTCTCGTAGTACTAGCGGTGCTCCTGGCCGGGTTCCTGTCGGGGCGCCTCCTCGGCATCGAGCCGTGGACGGTGGTGGCCGCGGTCGACGTGGCGTTGATCGGCATGACCCGGACGGTGCCGTGGCGTTCGATCCCGTGGGGCACGGCCGCCGTGGCCGCCGGCTTGGCCATCGTGGCGGCGGCGGCGGCCCAGCGCGCCGGCATGGCCAGCTGGCTCGTCGCCGACGGCACCTGGGGCCAGGCCCTCCGGGGGGCAGCGGCGGCCAACGTGCTGAACAACCTGCCCGCCTTCCTGGTGGCGCTGCCCCACGTGCGCGCCACCGACGACGTCCTGGCCCTCCTGTTCGGGGTGAACGCCGGCCCCACGATCTTGGTGACCGGATCGCTCGCCGGTCTGCTGTGGCTGGACGCGGCGCGCCGCCACGGGCTGGCCGTCGGCGGGCGCGACTACGCCCGGGTCGGGCTGGTGGCCGGTGTCCCCGCGCTCGTCGCCGGCGTCGCCGTGCTCGCGCTCGTGTGAGCCGTTCGGGCCGTTCGTAGACTGCCCGTCGTGGCCGAGACGACCCTGTACGAGGCCGCCGGCGGGCTGCCCTTCTTCACCGCGCTGGTCGATCACTTCTACGACGGCGTCGCCGCCGACCCCGAGCTGCTCGCCTTGTATCCCGCGCCCGACGACCTCGCACCGGCGCGGCGGCGGCTGACCCTGTTCCTGGCGCAGTACTGGGGCGGCCCCACGACCTACAGCGACGAGCGCGGCCACCCCCGGCTGCGGGCCCGGCACCTGCCGTTCACCATCGGCGACGCCGAGCGCGACCGCTGGATGCTCCACATGCGTGCCGCCGTCGCCGCCATGGACCCGCCGCCCGACATCGCCGAGGCCCTGCTGTCGTACTTCACCGCTGCCGCCGACGCCATGCGCAACACCGGGCTCACCATCACGATGCCCGGCCACGTCAGCTGAGCAAGCTGCCCAGGGCCCACACCGCGGCGATGAGCCCGATGAAGGCCATGATGAGGCTGCGCCCGGTCGGTGCGCGGCGCAGCTCCCCGTCCTTCGGCCTGACCGGCGGCTTGGCCAGGGCCATGACGTTGCCGACGAGGAGCGCACCGCCGAGGGCGAGCACCAGCAGAGGCAGCAGGTCTTCACCGAGGAAGGGCGTCTCGGCCAACAGCACGCTCCCATGATGCCCGGCGCCGGCTCGGCCGCCACAGCAGCGCGGCGCGACACTGGCACGATGCTCGGCGAGGCCGAGGCCGTTCCCGGCGATGCCGCCAAGATCGACGTCGTCCACGCCTACGCCGACGCCCTGGGCGCCACCAACGACGAGGTGCGCCAGCTGACCGAGGCCGCCGCCCGCCAGCTGCAGTGGGTCACTGCCGACATGCTCCGCGCCGAGGTCCTTGCCGGTGATGCTGAGCATGTTCTCGCGCGGCGCGGTCCGCTACGTGCGTTCCAGCCTGGTCTTGAGGCGCTCGAGGCGGCGGTCCCACTGGGCGCCGGCGGCCACCAGCCAACCCACGGCGGGCCCGAGCGGATCGGGCGTGGCCGCGTACCGCACCTCCCGGCCGTGACGTTCTGACGTCACCAGACCGGCCTCGGCCAGCACCTGGAGGTGCTTGACGACGGCCTGGCGGGTCACGGGCAGGCCGGCCACGAGGTTGGTCGCGGTGTCGGGCCCGGTGGCCACGAGCCGCTCCAGCAGGCCACGCCGGGTGGGGTCGGCCAGCGCCCCGAACACCCCGTCGAGGTCGGGGCGGCTCACACCAGCGCGACAGCGCCGAGCCGCAGCAACAGCACGTCGAGCCGCCACATCCACGCCGTGCGCGCCGCCTCGGCGGCGGCCCGCATGCTGGCTGTCGAGACCCGGGGGCCGGCAACGGCGAGGCGCTCGGTCACGACGAGGCGGGTGCCCGAGCCCGTCGGGGCCACGACGAACGTGACCACGCTGGCTCCGGCCGTCGGGTCGTCGCCCTCGGGCCACCACCGCAGCACGAGCCGCTCGCCGGCGTGCACCTGGTCGACGACGGCCCGCCGCACCAGTCCCTCGTCGTCGACGAACCGGCCGAGACCGCCGGGCTGGAGGTCGAGCTCGGCTTCCTGACCGAACCACGCCGCCAGCTCCTCGGCATCGGTGATGGCCCGCCAGACGTCGTCCGGGGCGGCGTCCAGGTCCACGCTGCGTTCCACGACAGGATCCATGCCGCAACTCTATGGTTGCGAATCGACCGCTGCTCGCCATAACCTCATCTGCAACCAATGGCTTGCACGAACGAGGAGGCCGCCGTGTCCGTCCTGATCCCCACCGTCGTCGAATCGACCCCCCGAGGGGAGCGTCTCACCGACCTGTACTCCCGGCTCCTGGGCGCGAGGATCATCTTCCTCGGCACGGCCATCGACGACACCTCGGCCAACCTCATCGTGGCCCAGCTCTTGCACCTCGCCGCCGACCATCCGAGCCGGGACATCAACCTGTACATCAACTCCCCCGGTGGCGACATGACCGGCCTGTTCGCCATCTACGACACGATGTGCTCGATCCGCCCCGACGTGGCCACCACCTGCGTCGGCCAGGCGGCGTCGGCGGCGGCGGTGTTGCTGGCCGCTGGCGCGCCGGGGAAGCGCTTCGTCCTGCCCAACGCCCGGGTGCTCATCCACCAGCCCCACGGCGGCGCGCAGGGTCAGTCGACCGACCTGGAGCGCTGGGTGGCCGAGTTCGTGGAGATGCGCCGCCGCATGGTGGACATCCTGGTGGAGCGCACCGGCCAATCCGAGGAGCGCATCGTGACCGACATCGACCGCGACTACATCCTGCGGGGCGACGACGTCATCGCCTACGGCTTGGCCGACCAGGTGCTGCGCGAGCCGGTCGTCTGACCCCGGCCTAGGAGACTGCTGAAATGCCAGGCATCGCCGGCTCGTCGTGCGCGAACGCCATGATGCGGGTGCCGGGCTCGCCGCCGATGAGCCGTACCTCAGCAACCTCCTAGCGTCGCCGCCGTGGTGGTGCGGCGACGGGTCCTGGTCTCGGGGCGGGTGCAGGGCGTGTGGTTCCGCGAGTCGTGCCGGGAACAGGCCGACGCCGCCGGGGTGAGCGGCTGGGTCCGCAACCGCAACGACCGCCGGGTGGAGGCGGTGTTCGAGGGCGAGGCCGACGCCGTGCTCGCCATGGTGACGTGGTGTCGCCTCGGGCCGCCCCGGGCGGCGGTCACCGGGGTCGAGGTCACCGACGAGGAGCCGACGGGCGAGTCCGGCTTCCGGGTCAGCCGCTGAGCAGCTGGTCGTCGGTGCCGATGGCGATCTTCGGGTGCTTGGCCGGATCGAGCCACCGCATGATGGCCACCAGGCGGTCGAGGTCGATGGCCACGCAACCCGACGTGGGGTTCTCGTTCCACACGTGGAGGAAGATGGCGCTGCCGCGGCGGGGCACGACCGGCGTGCGGTTGTAGTCGATGACCACGGCGTGGCGGTACGACGTCGGCATCGTCCAGAGCTTCTCGGCGTAGCCGAAGCGGCCGTTGGGCGGGCCGCTCTGCCAGGTGTTGTAGTAGGCGGAGTTGGAGTCGCCCACCCAGTAGTCCTGGTCGTGGACGGCGCGGTAGGGCAGCCCCGAACCCGGGTCGGGTCCGTTGCCGAAGGCCTCGGTCAGCGTGAACGTGCCCGCCGGGGTGGTGCCGTCGCCCTCCCACCGATCGGCGGAGACGCCGCTGCGCCCGACGCGGGCGCTGATCGGCTCGGACGTCGGGACCCACCGACCGCCCTCGCGGTCGAAGGCCTGGAGCTGGGCCCAGGTGTCCGTGGCAGACGCCGACTCGACCACGATGAGCTGGCCGGCGCCGCCCTCGTCGCCCAGGCGGTCGACGACCTGGAGGTGCGGGATCATGCGCTCCGCCGGCGCCGACGGTGTGACGCCGCTCAGCGAGGCGAGCACGAAGGCCATGATCGCGGCGACGAGCCCCACCGGGGTCATGCTGTCACGTCCCGGTCAGAGACCCCGGGCGGCGTTGTCGAAGCGGGTGTAGGGGCCCAGGAAGACGAGCCGTTTGCTGCCGATGGGCCCATTGCGCTGCTTGGCCACGATGATCTCGGCCACGCCCCGCTCGGTCGACTCCTGGTTGTAGACCTCGTCGCGGTAGATGAACATGACGACGTCGGCGTCCTGCTCGATCGAGCCCGACTCCCGCAGGTCCGACAGCATCGGCCGCTTGTCGGCCCTGCTCTCCAGGTTCCGGGACAGCTGCGACAAGGCGATGACCGGCACGTTGAGCTCGCGGGCCAGGATCTTCAGGCCCCGGCTGATCTCCGACACCTCGACCTGGCGGCTCTCGGCCGACGTGCGGCCCGTCATGAGCTGGAGGTAGTCGACCACGATCAGGCCGAGCTTGGGGTAGCGCTGGGCCAGGCGACGGGCCTTGGCCCGGATCTCCATGACGGTCACGTTCGGGTTGTCGTCGATGTACAGGGGTACTTCGAGGCGCCCGATGGCCCGGCCGATCTTCGACCAGTCCTGCTCCGACAGGCGGCCGGTGCGCATCTTCTGCGAGTCGACCCGAGCTTCCGCCGACAGGATGCGCAACGTCAGCTCGGCGTGGCCCATCTCCAACGAGAAGAACAGGACGGGCAGGGCTGCCTCCACGGCGACGTGGGCGGCGATGCCGAGGGCGAAGGACGTGTTGTGCACCACGATGTCGGCGGCCACGAAGTTGGCCAGACCGGGGACGGTGAGGTCGTAGACCTGCTCCTCGCCGCGCGTGGTGATCGAGACGACCTCGTCCCAGCACACATCGGGGCGGATGGCGTCGCGAGGCGGCTCGCCCCCGTCCCCGCCGGCGGCACCAGTGCGGGACGGTGTGCGCCCGGCGGCGGCCAGGGCACGGATGGGCACGCCGAGACGGACAGCGGCGTCGACATCGACGGCGTGAGCGCTGGCCGGCTCCACGACGAGGGCGTGCACGGTGCGCTCGGCCCCCCGGTGCTGGTCACGCACGACGTGGCGGGAGGTGACCACCCCGAAGCGCAGGAGCAGGTGCTGGACCGAGCACACCAAGGCCTCGGATCGGGCCACGAACGACACCCGCCGCTGGTGAGCGGGGCGGACCTGGCGATTGGATTCGAGCAACCGCTCGAGGAACCGCAGGAGCTGCCCGCGGGGCAGGCGGGTGACCGCCGGGGGCAGGGCCACGGTGCGGTCGTCGGCGTGGAACAGGCCGTGGCGGCGCAGGAGGGCGAGGCCGTCGAGGTCCATCGAGCGGCAGCGCAGCACGGCCTCGTCGCGCCGCTGCGCCTCGGTGCCCCGCAGGCCGCCGTCGCCCAGGTAGTGGGCCAGGAGCAACACCTCGCCGCCACCCAGCGGCTGGTGCCCGAAGTACGGTAACCGCGCCGCCACGGCGATGCGGGCGCCGACGGCCAGCTCGGCCAGGGGGCGCCAGCCGTGATCGGTCAGGAACGGGTGGGCAGCGGTGGTGCGCACCACGCGACCCAGGCGGGTGACCACCTCGAACACCGGCCGGTGCCCGTCGTCGACGAAGGCCGACGGCGTGGTGACCTGGAAGCAGCCCTGGCGGTCGAGCGACACGACCTGCACCCAGTCGCCGGCCGTCCCTCGTTGGTGCAGCACCTCGGCGGTGACCAGCTCGCCCGTGGCGGGGTCCAGCACGAGCGTGTCGGCGGCGACGCACTTGCCCATCGACGGGCGGGCGCCCACCACGTTCAGCGTGGACGGCTGCAACCCGGTCAGCAGTTCGTCCAGGTCGGTGAAGCCCGTGGGCGTGCCGGTCACGGCGATCCCGTGCTCGTAGCGAGACTCGAGATCGTTCAAGGCCAGCGGCAGCAGATCGCCGATCGCCATGGTCCGATCACTTACCCGATGCTCGGCGATCTCGAACACCTTTGTTTCCGCCTCGTCGAGCACCTTCACGACGTCGTCTGGCTCGTCGTAGGCCAGCTCAGCCAACTCCGAGGCCACGCCGATGAGACGGCGCAGGAGGGCGGTGTCCTGGACGATCCGGGCGTAGCGGGCGGCGTTCGAGATGGCCGGCGTGGCCGCCTGGAGGTCGAGCAGCGTCGTCGGGCCGCCCATCTCGTCGAGGAGGCCGTTGCGGCGGAGCTCCTCGGCCACGGTGACGGCATCGACCGGCTCGCCGGCGCTGGCCAGCACCCGGATGGCCTCGTAGACGTGCTGGTGGGCGGGCTTGTAGAAGTCCGACGCGCTCGATGCCCGTCTCGGCCACCGCCGTGAGCGCATCGCGCGAGAGCAGGAGGGCGCCCAGCAGCGATGCCTCGGCATCAAGGTTGTGCGGCGGCACGCGGGTCGCCGAGCGCTTCCGCCTGCCGTCGCTCGCCTCGGACATGAGACCGACACCTTGTCGTCGCGGTTCTGTGGGGAACCAGTGGTCGGAACCTGTGTTTTTCGGCCGCTGGGCTGTGGACGACCTGTTGACGAGGCCGGCTTGCCTGGGGACGGTCATCAACGGGCCACCTCCCCGCTGGGGACAGTGCCTGTGGACGACCGGCCGTCAGCGGTCAGCTGGCGACGACCTCGACCGTCACCGGGAACTCGACGTCCGGATGCAGCCGGACGGCGACCGAGTGGGTGCCGAGGCTCTTGATCGGGTCGCTGAGCAGGAGCTTCCGCCGATCGAGCTCGATGCCGGCCTGGTCGGCCACGGCGTCCACGACGTCGGCCGGGGTGACCGAGCCGAACAGGCGGCCCTCGGAACCGGCCTTGGCCGAGATGGTGATGACCTTGGGCACGAGCCGCCGGGCCACCTCCTCGGCTGCCGACCGGTCCTGCGCGTCGCGCAGATCCCGGGCTCGGCGCATGGCCGCCGCCTGGGAGACCGCCCCGTCGGTGGCCACCATGGCCAGCTGCTTGGGCAGGAGGTAGTTGCGGGCGTAGCCGCTCGACACCTCGCAGATGTCGCCCCGCTTGCCCACGCTGGGCACGTCCTGGCGCAAGATGACCTTCACCGCGCTCACACCTCCGCCTCGACGGCGTCCACCGTCTCCACCGCGAGCTCGTCAGCCTGGACCGGCGTCTCGATAGCGTCGGTCACGTCCGAGCGAGGCGCGCGATCGCCGCGGTCGCCCCGGTCCCCACGATCGCCCCGGTCCGAGCGGCCGCTGCGTTGCGTGGTGACGCGCTTGGCGTAGGGCATCAGCGCCATCTCGCGGGCGTTCTTGATGGCCGTGGCCACGTCCCGCTGCTGCTGGGCATCGTTGCCGCTCACCCGCCGGGCCCGGATCTTGGACCGGTCGGACAAGAAGCGCTGCAGCAGGTTGACGTCCTTGTAGTCGATGTAGTCGACCCGCTCCTGGACGAGGACGCTCACCTTCTTCTTGACCTTCTTGGTGGAGTCCTTGGTGCGGGTGCGCTTGGTGTTGCGGTTGTTGCTGTTGTTGGCCATCAGAAGGGTTCCTCGTCTCCTCCGCCGTACGACTGGTTCTCGCTCGGCCGGCCGCCGCCGCCGTAGCTGCGGTCGCCGCCGGCGCCTCCGCCTCCGCCCCCGCCCGAGCGATCGGTGCGCTCGACCTGGGCCGTGGCCCAGCGCAGGCTGGGGCCGATCTCGTCGGCCGTGATCTCGAAGACCGTGCGCTTCTCGCCCTCACGGGTCTCGAAGTCGCGCTGCTCGATGCGGCCGGTCACGATGACGCGGGCGCCTTTGCTGAGCGACGCCGCCGCGTTCTCGCCGAGCTCGGCCCACGCCACGACATCGAAGAACGACGTCTGTTCCTGCCACTCGTTGTTCATCTGGAAGCGGCGGCTCGAGGCGATGCGGAAGTTGGCGACGGCCCGCCCGCCCTGGGTGAAGCGCAGCTCGGGATCACGCGTGAGATTGCCGGTGACGGTGATGGTGTTTGCCATGGTTCGCTCCTCGCAGGTGACCGCGGCCGTCAGGCCGGGGACGCTGCCTCGGCCAGGCCGCGACGAGCGGCCTCGGCATCGGGCAGGCGGATCAGCTTGTGGCGGACGACGTCATCCGCGAGCCGGAGCGAGCGCTCGAAGTCGTCGAGCGCACCCGGCTCGGCGACGAGGTTGAAGACGGCGTAGTAGCCCTCGGTCTTGTGCTTGATCTCGTAGGCGAAGCGGCGCTTCCCCCACCAATCGGCCTTGCCGTGCACCTTGCCGCCGCGAGCGGCGATCTGGTCGGTGACGGTCTTGACCCAGGCTTGGGCGGCGGGCTCGTCGAGATCGCCGTCGAAGATGACCATGAGTTCGTAAGCCCGCATGGGCGAGCGCCTCCCTTCGGACCCGACCGGTGGCCGGGGCCCCGTTCCTGGACGGAGCAGGGTTGGACTGGACCGCAAGAGGTTAGCGGCTGGGTGCCTCCGCCGGTCCAGCGCCTGCGCGCCGTCGATCAGTGACGTCATCATGGCGAAGGGGTGTCACAGAGTTGGCGCCGGGTCCGGCTCGTACGCTGGAGGCTGTGGACCTCAGGGCGTGGATCACCGCCGAGCACGACGGGCTGCGGGACCGCTTTGCCGGCGCCATCGCCGCCCACGTACCGACAGCCCGATGGCGGGAGCAGGCCGGTGGGGGCTCGTCGATCGCCTGGCTCGTGCTCCACGGGGCGTGGCACGAGGACCTCGCGATGATGGCAGCGGTGCAGGGCCGCGAGCCGCTGCTGGTGCGGTGGCGAGGTGATGTCGGTCTCGCCGGCTTCGACCCGGCGGGTGGGCTCGGCGAGACCGAGGACGCTGCCATCACGGCGGCGCTCGACCTCGACGCAGTGGCCGCCTATGCCGGCGCCGTGCATGACGCAACGGCGCAGTGGCTGGCCGGCGCCGACCTGGCCGCCCTGCCCGACGTCCCGCCAGCAGGGACTCGGATCAGCGAGCTGGCCGGGGTGACGCCCGACGCCGTGCCCTGGCTGCACTCGATGTGGGACGGCAAGGCGACGACGTGGTTCCTGCAGTGGGAGGCGATCGGGCACCGGCAAGGCCATCTCGGTGAGATGGTGTCGGTGCGGTCGAGGTTGGGCCTCAGTCCGTTTTGATGCGGCGCCTTCGGCGCCGACTCGCTGTCCTCGGAGGGCGAGCGGATAGGTGCTGGCGATCCGCGTGGACCGGGCGGTGGCCACGATCCGTGAGCGACGTTGGGTGCCGATTCGGTCATGGGTGCCGATCGGCCCGCCAGGCGAGGCAATCGGCACCCAAACGCCGATCGGAACAGGATTCCGCCCGCCGAGCGTGGCTGCCGATCGCCCGCCACCCGCCGGCGTGCGTGCGGCCACTGGGCGGCGAGCCGCGGGAGTGTCCGGGCAGCGAGTGGATCGGCCGATCCTCGTACGTTGGGTGCGAGATGCGTCGGAAACCGACGCATTCAGCACCGAAGCACGGATCAGCACCCAAAGCTCTCCTCGCCTATCCGCTCGCCCTCTCGGACAATCCCGAAGCGCGCTGCCCCGCCGCCGCACTGCGGCGGCACGAGCAGATCTGGGGCGGCCCCGCGCGATAGGCGAGCGAACACGCCCCAGAGCCGACGGCGTCAAACCCCGTCAGGCGGCGTCGTGGAAGATGAGGCCCAGTGCCACCCGGCCGCCGGTGTGGACCTCGCTGGCGCCGTGGCGGTGCGTCACCTGGTAGGTCCCCCGGGCCCCGTTCACGGGCCGGCGGTTGTTCGGGAACACGATGCCCTCACCCCGCACGAGCGGGAGCGCGGTAGCCCGGGTCTGGCTCCGCGGCCGCTGCTCCGTCAGGACGAACTCGCCGCCGGTGTAGTCGAGCCCGGGCTTGGTGAGGCCGACGACCACCTGCAGCGGGAAGGCGACCTCCCCGTAGAGGTCCTGGTGCAGCGTGTTGTACCCACCCGGTCCGTAGCGCAGCACGAGGGGCGTCGGGCGGGCCTGGCCGGCGGCGTGGCAGCGCGCCAGCATCCCGTCGAGATCGGGCGGCCACGGCCGCCAGCCATCGGCCCCGACCCGCTCGCCCCACTCGTTGGCCACGGCCGCCAGCGGCGGGTACAGCTCCTGGCGCAGGCGCTCCACCACGGGCGGCAACGGGTAGGCGAAGTAGGCGTAGTCGCCCTCGCCGAACCGGTACCGGCCCATCTGGACGCGGCTCCGGTAGCGGCGATCGTCGTCGAACGCGCCGGCCAGCTCGGCGGCCTCGGCGTCAGAGAGCAGGCGCTCGGTGCGGGCGTAGCCGCGCTCGTCGAGCTGGTCGAGCCACGAGGTCATGACAGGCCCGTCTCCCGCACGGTGATGCTGAGCCGACCGGGCGGCAGGCCCAAGCCCGAGGGCGCGGTGCCCGAAAGCACCTTGGGCACACCGTGGTAGATGCGCCGGGTCGGGCCTCCGAACACGAGGAGGTCGCCGCTGCGCAACCACACGTCGACGAACGGCGCGGTGCGGCGCTCGACCCCGGCGAAGCGGAACAGGCACGTGTCGCCCAGGCTGATGGTCACCACCGGCGCGTCGGCCGGTTCCTCACCGTCGCAGTGCAACCCGAGCCGGGCGCCAGGCGCGTAGAGATTGGCGATGACGGCGTCGGGCGCGTAGTCGCCGGCGTCGCCGTAGGCCGCCGCCACCGCGTCGCGGGCGAGCGCGGCGAGCGGGTCCGGCAGCGGCTTCACGGGGGTGCCGTCGGTGTCGTCGGCGGTGCGGGTGTAGGCGTAGGGCTGCCAGTGCCACCCGAGGCACACCGACTGGACGGTCATCAGGTGGCCGGTCGGCATCCGGGGGTGGCGCAGGCCGGCGGGCGGCCGCGCCCATGCCCGGAAGGCGGCGACCAGCTCCTGCTGGGCGGGCCGGTCCAGCCAGCCGGGCACGTGCACCGCACTGGGGAGCACCTCGACGGCCAGACCGGGGACCGGCACCTCGTCGAACAGGCCCGACGGGCCGACGGGCCGGGCCTCGGGCAGCACCGTCGGCTGCCCACCCTGTCGACTCCGGCCACGACGGGCCGTCGGTGGCGCGCTCACGCGTTCCATGCTCAGAAGAACGCTCGGGCGGGCGGGAACGTGAGGCCGGTCATGGTGACCTCGAGCACGCCGAGCCCACGTCGATGCGGGCGCCCGGACCGATGCCGAGCGGTGCGAGCCCGCCCTGCACCACCTCCAGGGCGTCGACGTAGCGGCCCGTCGCGCCGTAGACGGGGCAGTCGCTGCCCGACGCGGCCGTGCACGGCGCCATGTCGCGCGAGGACACGAACGTGCCGGTCGCGTCGAAGAAGGCGACCGACAGCGGGAGCCGCGTGTGGAACATGTAGAACTGCGCCGACGTCGGCGCGGCAAAGCGGAAGAGCATCCCGTCGTAGCCGCCCAGGCTGTCCACGTCCATCAGGCCCCGGGCCCGGTCGGCCTCGGACACGGCGACGAGCACGCATGACTCGTGGACCGACCCGTCGGCAGCCGTGATGCGCAGCGTCACCGCCTCGAAGCCGGAGGGGACGGCGCCGCCGGGCAGCGTGGCCACCGTGCCGCCGGGCAGCGTGGCCACCGTGCCGCCGGGCAGCGTGGCCACCGTGCCGGTGACCACCGGCGCCGTCACCGTGGCGGGCGACGGCGAGCCGCCGCCGGACGAGCAGGCGGCGACCGCCAGGACCAGCAGCAGCGGCCAGAGACGCCGGTAGCGTCCGAGCCCATGACGGGGACGTGCGAGAGCTGCGGCCGAGACGGCGAGGTCATCTACGCCGTGCACCGGATCTACGTCACTCCCGAGACGTGGGACACGCCGGGCACGCACCGGCGCCTCGACGAGGTCGAGCACTGGTGCTTCGCCTGCTGCACGCACTATCCCCACGAGCGTGTCGACGACTGATTCTTCGTCGCCGCCTGCGCTGACGCTTCGGCTCGCTCCTGACTCGCTGCGCTCGGAGGGCGAGCGGATAGGTGAAGAGGGCGATGAGGCTGCTCGGCCCGTGTCGACAATCGGCGTTTGGGTGCCGATTGCCTCGCCTGGCGGGCCGATCGGCACCCATGACCGAATCGGCACCCAACGTCGCTCACGGATCGTGGCCACCCGCCCCGCGCGGATCGCGAGCACCTATCAGCTCGCCCTCTCGGACAATCCCTCGAGCACCCGCCCCTGGCGCCGCAGTGCGACGCCAGCGGACCTATCGGTCCGCATGTCGGCGCGCTGAGCTCGTCCGTCCGCGGGTCCGCCCGCCGACGGGCAGCGTGCGCACCAGGTGGTGCCACTCGCACGAGCGGCAGACCTCCACGACGTAGGCGGTGAGGTGGTCGGTGCGGCGATCGAGCACGGCGAGCTCGTTGCGCTCGCTGACGCAGCGCCCAGACGGGCCCATGCGGGGTCCGAACACGTAGGTGACGTGCACGAGGAGGTCGTCCTCGCAGATCGGGCACTCGGTCGAGGTCTCGCGGCCGATGCCACGGGCGGCCCGCAGCAGCTCCGGATGGGCGTCACACACCTGGTGCTTGGCCAGCCGCCCCTTGCGGTACTCGACGATGAGCGCTCTGCGGGCGAGGCGATGGTCGATGACGCCAGCGCGCGGCGCCGAACCGCCCCCACTGCGCAGCGAATCGACCCGGAAGCTCACGGCGTCGAAGCGTACCGATCCTTCGCCTGCGCTCCGCTCCGGCCTCGCTGTGCTCGAACAAGCCCCCGGACGGTTACCCGCCGGCGCACTGCGCCGGCACCCACCGATCCGCTGCGCCCTGGCCCCCGGACCCCATCCCCCGTTGCGGTGATGATGACCCTCCTAGTGGTTGATTTCGATGTATCGAATCGATATGTTGTTCCGCGTGATCGACATGGCTGTTCTGGGACTGCTGCAGGACCAGGACCTCCACGGCTACGAGTTGCGCAAGCGGTTGACGGCGCTCGTGGGCCTGCGCGGGGCCATCTCGTTCGGCTCCCTGTACCCCGCGCTGGCCCGTCTCGAAGCCTCGGGCGCCGTCAAAGCGGTCGAGGCCAACGACGCTGACCGGGCCATCCCCATGACCGGCTCCCTGTCGGGCGAGGCCAGCGCCTTCCTGGCCCGCCGGCGCACCACCACCGGGCGGGGCCGGGCCGGCCGGGCCCGCAAGGTGTACGGCATCACCGAGCACGGCCGGGAGTTGCTCGTCACCCTCCTCGAGGACCCGGCCGGCGACGACAAGGCCTTTCCCCTCAAGGTGGCGCTGTGCACAGCGCTGGCGCCCGCTCGGCGCCTCGAGCTGTTCGAGCGCCGCCGCTCCAGCCTGGCCACGCAGCTGGCCGCCGCCCGGGCCGGGCGCAAGCGCTCCACCGAACGCGTGGACGGCTACCTGCGCGCGCTGCGCGAGCACGACACCCAGACCATCGAACACGAGATCGCCTGGCTCGACGGCCTGATCGCCGCCGAGCGAGAGCACCTCCGGGCCGAGGGCCCGGTCACCAGCCAGGAGGACACGACCGAATGACCATCCGCCTCGCCATCGCCGGCGTCGGCAACTGCTCGAGCAGCCTCGTCCAGGGCCTCGAGTACTACCGCGACGCCGATCCGTCCGAGCAGGTCCCCGGGCTCATGCACGTCGTGCTCGGTGGCTATCACGTGCGCGACGTGGAGGTGGTGGCCGCCTTCGACGTGGACGCCACCAAGGTCGGGCTCGACGTGGGCAAGGCCATCTTCGCCGGCCAGAACAACACCATCCGCTTCGCGCCGGTGGGCGACCTCGGCGTGACCGTGCAGCGCGCCCCCACGCTCGACGGCCTCGGCAAGTACTACCGCGCCACCATCGAGGAGAGCCCGGCCGAGCCGGTCGACGTGGCCCAGGCGCTGCGCGACGCCGGTGCCGACGTCCTCGTCTCCTACCTCCCGGTCGGTTCCGAGCAGGCCCAGAAGCACTACGCCCAGGCGTGCATCGACGCCGGCGTCGCCTTCGTGAACGCCATCCCGGTGTTCATCGCGTCCGATCCCGAGTGGGCGGCCAAGTTCGAAGCGGCCGGCGTGCCCATCGTCGGTGACGACATCAAGAGCCAGGTCGGCGCCACCATCGTCCATCGCATCCTCGCCCGCCTGTTCGAGGATCGGGGTCTCGTGCTGGACCGCACGTACCAGCTCAACGTCGGCGGGAACATGGACTTCATGAACATGCTCGAGCGCGAGCGCCTGGAGTCGAAGAAGATCTCCAAGACGCAGGCCGTCACCAGCCAGCTGGACAACGGGATCAAGGCCGACGACGTCCACATCGGCCCGTCCGACCACGTGGCCTGGCTGCAGGACCGCAAGTGGGCCTACATCCGCCTCGAGGGTCGCAACTTCGGCGACGTCCCGCTCAACGTGGAGCTCAAGCTCGAGGTGTGGGACAGCCCGAACTCCGCCGGCGTGATCATCGATGCCGTGCGCTGCGCCAAGCTGGCCGTGGATCGGGGGATCGGCGGTCCACTGCTCGGCCCGTCGGCCTACTTCATGAAGAGTCCTCCCGTGCAGTACCGCGACGAGGAGGCTCGCGAGATGGTGGAGACGTTCGCCGCAGGCGCGTAGCGGGCCCGCGACACCCGACACCAGCCCGGCCGGGGGTTCCCGTGGAATCCCCGGCCGTTGCGCGTCCGGCCCCGAGTAGAACTCGGCCATGGTCCGCCGCGCCGCCTCCGCCGACGCCGTCGAGGTCACCCGGCTCCGGCGCCTCATGTTCACGGCCATGGGCCTCGACTGCGACCGCGTCGACTGGGAGCGGCCGTGCATCGCGTTCTTCGAGCACCATCTCGGCACGCCCACCGTCGTGGCCATGGTGGTCGACGCCCCGGACGGCGCCGGCCTGGCCGCCAGCGGCGTCATCGAGATGAGCCGCCAGATCCCGTCACCGCGTGCGCCACGCGGCACGAACGCGTACATCAGCACGATCTCCACAGACCCGCGCTGGCGACGGCGAGGCATGGCGGCGGCGATCATGGAGGCGTTGCTGGAGGTGGCCCGCGAGGCCGGCATCGACAACGTCGACCTGCACGCGACCGCCGAGGGGCGCCCGCTCTACGAGCGCCTCGGCTTCGCGGAACGGCCGGGCAACCCGGCCATGCGGCTGGCACTCGTGCCGTGAAATCCACCACCGGCACGGACGGCCGCTGCACACTGACACCGTGAGCCCCATCTCCTATGGCGACGACGTCCCCGACGAATCCGAGCTGCGCCTGTGCGGTGACGTGGCCACCAAGCGAGTGGTGGAGCTGGGACTGGGTGCGGGCACGGCGAACGCCATCACGTTCGCGGCACTGGGCGCCAAGACGATGGCCGTCGAACCCTCGGGTGATCTGGTGGCGGCCGCTCGCCGCGAGGCCGAGCGGGCCGAGGTGCGCGTCGAGTTCCACCAGGGCGAGCTGGCCGACCTCGGGTTCGCCACGAGCGCGTCGGTCGACCTCGTGTTCTCGGCCGGTGCACTGGCCGCCGTCGACGACCTCCCGCGCGTGTTCCGCCAGGTGCACCGGATCCTGAAGCCGGGCGCGCCGCTGGTGTTCTCGTTGCCCCACCCGATCGCCGCCATGCTCGAAGGCGGTGAGGTGGTGCTGCGCAAGCCCTATTGGTCGACGGGCGCCCGGACCACCAGCGACCTCTTCACGGCGTTGCAGCGGGCCAACTTCCAGGTGGACACCATCCTCGAGCCGCAGCCGCTCGCCAACCCCAACACCCACGTGCCGGCGGCGCTGGTGATGCGGGCGAGGAAGCTCGGCGTCTGACTAGCGAGCGGCCCACCAGGCGTCGAGGCGACGGCGGGCCTCCTCCTCACCGAGCGGTCCTTCGTCGAGGCGGGCTTCGAGGAGGAAGGCGAGCGCCTGGCCGACGGCTGGCCCGGGCGGGATGCCGAGGTGGGCCATGACCGCGTTGCCGTCGAGGTCGGGCCGGATCGAGCGCAGCTCCTCCTGCTCGGCCAGCTCGGCGATGCGCTCCTCGAGCTCGTCCATGCGCCGCGCCAGCTGCGCCGCCCGCCGCTCGTTGCGGGTCGTGCAGTCGCAGCGGGTCAGCACGATCAGCTCGTCGAGCAGCTCGCCGGCGTCGCGGGCGAAGCGGCGCACGGCGGCGTCGGTCCAGCCCATGGCGTACGTGTGGAACCGCAGGTGCAGGTCCACCAGCCGGCTCACGGCATCCACGTCGTCGTTGGCGTAGCGCAGCGCCTGCATGCGCTCGCGCGTCATCCGCGCCCCCACCACCTCGTGGTGGTGGAAGGCGACGCCCTTCCCCTGGCGGTACGAGCGCGTCTTGGGCTTGCCGACGTCGTGGAAGAGGGCGGCCAGCCGGGTCCGGCGGAAGTCGAACGACGGGCGGGCGTCAGGGCGCACGTTCTCGACCACGGCGATGGTGTGGGCGAGCACGTCCTTGTGACGGTGGATGGGGTCCTGCTCCAGCTGCATGGCCGGCAGCTCGGGCAGGAACTCCTCGGCCAGGCCGGTGTCGACGCAGAACCAGAGCCCGGCTCCCGGCCAGGGCACGGTGATGAGCTTGTCGAGCGCGTCACGGATGCGCTCGGCCGACACGATCTCCAGCCGGTGCCGTGACGACGTCACCGCCGCCACGAGATCGGGCTCGGGCGACAGGTCGTAGCCGGCGACGAACCGGGCCGCCCGCAGCATCCGTAGCGGGTCGTCGGAGAAGCTCACCTCGGGGGCCAGGGGCGTGCGCAGCCGTTGGGCGACGAGGTCGGTGGCGCCGCCGAACGGGTCGATCAGCTCAGGCGCCGCTGATCCGTCGAGGCGCAGGGCCATGGCGTTGATCGTGAAGTCACGCCGAGACAGGTCGGCGTCGATGGCATCGGCGAAGACGACGTCGGGCTTGCGGGAGTCGGGGCTGTAGGCGTCGGCACGATGGGTGGTGATCTCGAAGCTCCGCCCGTTGCGCTTGGCCCCGATCGTTCCGAAGCGCTCGCCCTGGGTCCAGACGGCCTCGGCCCACTCCGCCAGGATGCGCTTGATCTCGGCCGGGCGGGCGTCGGTGGTGCAGTCGTAGTCGCCGGCGATGTCGCGCCCGAGCAGCAGGTCGCGAACGGTCCCGCCGACCAGGTAGAGCTGATGGCCGGCGGCGATGAAGCGCTCGGCGAGCGGCTGGAGCTCGGCCAGCACGGGGGCGAAGCGTTCGGGGACCACGGTTGATGAAGGCTACGGGTGAAGGACCGGCGCCCACAGCTCGTTTGCCGCTGCCACCGCCGGCGCACCGGGACCGCCGTTCGTCGCTGCTTCCGGCCGCACGTCCACGCCCGCCAACGCGCCGACCGCCGCCGCCGTCGAGTCGGCCAGGGCCTGGAGGTCGTAGCCGCCCTCGAGGAAGGCGATCCGCCGGCCGGCGGGCACCAGTGTCACCAAACGAGCCGTCAGCGTGGCGAAGTCGCCCGAGCTGAGGCCGAGCCCGGTGATGGGGTCACGCATGTGAGCGTCGAAACCGGCCGACAGCAGCAGCCACGTGGGGTCGAAACGGCGGATCACCGGCTCCATCAGCTCCTCCACGGCGCGGAGGTAGACGTCGCCGGTGGTGCCCTCGGGGACCGGCACGTTCAGGGTGTGCCACGCGCCGGCGCCCCGCCCGGTCTCGGCCAGCGCGCCGGTCCCCGGGTAGAGGGGGTATTCGTGGATGGAGACATAGAGCACGCGAGGGTCGTCGTAGAACACGTCCTGCGTGCCGTTGCCGTGATGGGCGTCGTAGTCGACGATGGCGACCCGCTCACCCCGCGCGGCGAGGTGGGCGGCAGTGACGGCGACGTTGTTGATGAGGCAGAACCCCATCGCCCGGGACGCGCTGGCATGATGGCCAGGAGGCCGCACCGCGCAGAAGGCAGCGTCGCCCTCGCCTCGGTCGAGCGCCTCCACCGCCGAGAGCCCGGCACCAGCGGCGAGCACGGCGGCGTCCCATGACGCGGTTGAGGCCCCGGTATCAGCGTCGATGCGCCCGCCGCCGGCCTGGCAGAACCGGTCCATGGCGTCGAGGAAGGCGGCCGGGTGCACCCGTTCCAGCTCGTCGCGCGTCGCCGGGCGGGGCTCCAGCGGGACGAGGACGTCGGCCAGGTCATGGCAGTGGGCGCCCATCAACACGGCCTCGAGGCGGGCCGGCCGCTCCGGGTGGCTCCGGCCGGCCACGTGGTCCAGGTAGCGCGGATGCGTCGCGAACAGTACGGCCACTAGGCCGGAGGCTACCGTCGTAGCACCGTGAACAACGTCGAGCCACCGCGAGCCGGGTCTCTGTCGGGATCACGGCCTCTCACGGGATCTCGGCGCCGATCGCGTCATGGCGCGCCGGCAACCGCGATGGTTCGGATCGCGGGGACGACCGTGCGGCTCACCCCGTGGCCGGCCGATCCTCGTACCGCGCAGCTCACCGTGCTGCCCGGCGACTTCGCACCGACGGCAGCCGTGGTGCGGGCCGCGCTGGCGGAGGCCGCCGCCACAGGCTTCCAGGCCGCGGTGACCGGCGCCCTCGGCGAGGTCGAGCGATCACCGTTCCTCGATGCCGGCCTGGCACCCCGTGCATGGCTCCACCTCCTCGAGCGCTCGCTCGACACCGTCCCGACGCCGCCGGGCCACGCCCTGCTCCGCCGCGCCCGGAGATCCGAGTGGCCGACGCTGGCGGCGGTGGATGCGAGCGCCTTCGCGCCGTTCTGGCGTCTCGGCATCGACGGCATCGTGGACGCTCGACGGGCCACGCCCTCGAACCGCCTGCGCGTCGCCACCGGGCGCGACGACACCGTGGTGGGCTACGCCGTGTTCGGGCGCAGCGGCGGGCGCGGGTTCGTCCAGCGCATCGCCGTCGACGCGGCGGCCCAGGGACGCGGCATCGGCATGACGCTGCTCCTCGACGGCTTGCGCTGGCTGGCCGACCGCGGTGCAACCTCGGCGCTGGTGAACACCCAGATCGGCAACGATCGCGCCCTCCAGCTCTACCGGCGCACGGGCTTCCGGCTCCTGCACGAGCGCCTGGCGGTGCTCGGTCGATCGTTCGACGACGTGGCGTGAGGTTCATTCGCGCCGTCCTCGTCACGCTCGTGGTGGCCGCCGGATCCCTGGCGGTCGTCGCGGCGCCCGCCGACGCCGCTGACGCTCCCACGATCAGCCTCGTGGCTCAGGACCTCGTGGTGGCGCCGGGGGGCACCGCGTCGTTCGCCTTCGCCGTCGGCGGCACCGTCCCGGACAACACCGAGGTCGTCGTCGAGGCGTACACGAAGTTCGCCGCCGCCCGGACGGACTTCCGCGAGATGCTGGCCGGCCACCTCCGCAACCGCGACGTCGGGTTCGTCGCCACGTCGCTCGACCTCCTCCCGCCTGATGCCCTCGGGCGCCGCACCATCTCGCTGCCCACGGTGGTCGCGCCGCAGGAGCGCGTCCAGGGTGGCAATGCGCTGCTGCCCGAGGCCGGCATGTACCCCATCACCATCGAGCTGCGGGCCGACAACGAGCCGCTCGCGCAACTGACGTCGTCCCTCGTCCGCTCCGACAGCGCCGAGGCCCCGGCACCGCTCGACGTCGCTGTCGTGGTGCCCGTCGACGGGGGGCCGACGCTCCGGGCAGACGGCACCACCATGATCGACGACGCCGACCGGGCCCGCCTGCAGACCATCACCACCGTGCTGGCCGCCACCACCACGCCACTGACGGTCGTGCCCCGGCCCGAGCTCATGGACGGGCTCACCCGGACCGGCCTCCCCGCCGATGCCGAACGGCGGGCCGCCCTCACCACCGCCATCGGCGGCCGCCAGGTCCTGGCCACGCCCTACGTCGCCATGGATCCCACCGCCGTGGGGGCGGCCGGCCTCGGCGCCGAGCTGACGCAGCAACTCACCGCCGGCGAGGACGCGCTGGCCACGGCGCTCCCCGGCGTCACCACGGATCGCACGACGTGGGTGACCCCCGGGCGCACGAGCGCCGACGGGATCACGATGGTGCGCGAGCTCGGCGCCCGGCGGTTCGTCGTTCCCGCCGGCGCCCTCGAACCCGCACCCGACGCCGCCACCATGCCGACAACGGCCGTCGAGCTGGCCGGCGGCGGCACGACGCTGCCCGTCGAGGCGGCGGTGAGCGACCCGGGCTTCGCCGCCGCGTTCCGGCCGGCGCCCGATCCCGTCCTGCACGCCTACCAGTTCGTGGCCGAGCTGCTGGCCGTGGCGGTCGACCACCCGTCGGCCGCCGCCCGCCAAGGCATCGTCGTGGTCCCGCCGGCGGACTGGCAGCCCGACCCGACCTTCCTCGCCACCGTGTTCTCGCTCCTCGGCCAGAACCCGCTCCTGCGCCCCGTCACCCTCGAGCAGTGGTTCCGGGAGGTGGCCGGTCCGCCCGACGGCCCCCGCGCGCTCGCGCCCGCGGAACCGGCCGACCTGGCCGACTTCGCCACCGGCCTGACCCTGACCCGCATCCGGTTGATGGCCTTGGCGTCCATGCTGCCCGCGGCCGATCCCCTGTCGGCGTCACTGGCCGCCCGCCTGCGTGTCTCGGTCGACGGCGTGCTCGAACCCAGCGGGCGCCAGGCCTACCTCGATGCCGTCAACGGCGAGCTCAACGATCTCGCAGTCGCCGTCGATCCCGTTCCGGCGCGGCGGATCACGCTGGCCAGTCGCTCGACCGAGGTGCCGATCACCCTCCACCGACGCATCGACCGCCCGATCAAGGTGCGCATCCACCTGGAGAGCCCGAAGCTGTCGTTCCCCGCCAACGACATCCTCGTGACCCTCGACGCCGAGACGGTGCAACAGCGGATCACCGTGAAGGCCCGGGCCAACGGCACCTTCCCCTTGACGGTCACGATCATGACGCCGGCCGGTGATGTCCCCGTCGCGCCGACGTCCGAGCTGACCGTCCACGCCACCACCCTGTCCGGCTTCGGCGTGGTCCTCACCGTCGGCGCCCTCCTCGTGCTGGCGACGTGGTGGGTGCGCCACCTCCGCCGCAGCCGGCGCTCCAAGGCCGTCGCCCGGGGCCTGCAACACCATCCGAGCGCCGGTGCCGTGTAGTTCCTGCCGCATCTTCGTCGCCGTCGTCCGCTTCGCTTCCGTCGGCTCCTGACTCGCTGTACTCGGACAATGCCGCTGCCAGCGGCCCCGGCGCCGCACTGCGGCGGCAACTGCTGCCGCGCCTGCGGCCGCGCCGGCCAGTAGCGTTCGCTCGCGGTGGGTGAGACCCGCGTGCCGCCTCCGCCTCCGCCTGCGTCGCCCGCCGTGCGCACGTTGGCCGGGCGCTACCGCCTCGAACGCTGCCTCGCGGTCGGGGGGATGGCCGAGGTGTGGGTGGCCACCGACGTCGTGCTCGATCGCCAGGTCGCGGTGAAGATGCTCAAGCCGGCACTGGCGTCCGATCCTCGGCTGGTCGAGCGGTTCCGGCGCGAGGCCGTGGCCGTCGCCCGCCTCTCGCACCCGTCGATCGTGGCCGTGTTCGACACCGTGGCCGACGGCGACGTCGAGGCCGTCGTCATGGAGCTCGTGCCGGGCGACACGTTGCGCCAGCGCCTCGACACCGTCGGGCGGTTGCCGATCGGACTCACCATCCAGATCGGGATCGCGGTCGCCGACGCGCTCACCGCCGCCCATCGCTCGCGCATCGTCCATCGGGACATCAAGCCCGGCAACGTGCTGCTCGATCCCGAGGGTCGCATCCTGCTCACCGACTTCGGCATCGCCAAGGCGCTCCAGCAGACCGACGACCTCACCTCCGACGACGTCTTGATGGGGACGGCCAAGTACCTGTCGCCGGAACAGGTCCTGGGCCTGCCCATCGACAGCCGAGCCGACCTGTACTCCCTCGGCGTCCTGCTCTACGAGTGCCTCGCCGGCCAGCCGCCCTTCGTCGCCGACACCCAGGCCGCCACCGCGATGGCTCGGCTCCAGCGTGACCCGGTGCCCGTTCGCAAGCTGCGTCCCGGCGTGCCCCGGGCCCTTGACGATCTCGTCATGGAGCTGCTGGCGCGCGACGCGGACAACCGCCCCCGCAACGCCGCATTGGTCCGCGACGCGCTGATGCGCGTGCACGAGGCAGGTGACGACGAGGACCCGACCATCGTGGTGACGCGCGACAGCACACCCGAGACCGGGCTGCCGGCGCCGACCGCGGCGCGCGTGCCGGGCGGCGACGATCCCACCTATCCGGGCGGACTGGTGGCCGAGCGCTCGCCGCGGCGGTACCTCGTGTCGATCGTGGTGCTGTGTGCGATCGCCGCCGTGCTCGTCGTCGCCGGCGCTGTCTTCTTCCGGACCGGAACAGGAGCGCGGCTGGTGGAGTCGGCCCGCAACGCCATCACCGGCAAGCCCGCACCCACGACCACCACGCCGTCCACCACGCCGCCGCCCACGCCGGCGCAGGTGACGGCGGTGGGCGAGTTCGATCCGCCACCGGGGGGCGACGGCCGCGAGAACCCGGAGCAGCTCGGCGCCCTCACCGACGGCCGCCCGGACACGGCGTGGTCCACGGTCTGCTACAGCAACCACAACCTCGCCCCCAAGCCCGGCGTCGGTCTCGTGTTCCAGCTGTCGGCACCCGCCAACGGCCACAGCCTCATCGTCACGTCGCCCACGGCCGGCGGCTGGAGCGCGGACGTGTACGTGAGCGACGGCGCCCACGCCAGCCTCGACGACTGGGGCCCGGCCGTCGCGTCGATCCACGACGCCGCGGCCGGCGACGCCCGCTTCGAGCTCGGCGCCGCCAGCGGTCACTACGTGCTGCTGTTCATCACGTCGCTGGGGCAGAGCGTGGCCCCGTGCCAGCGACCGTGGCAGCTGCAGATCTCCGAGATCGCAGTGACGTGACCGACTCGGCGCGGGACCTCGTGGCGGCGGCCAGGAGCGGCGACCGGGCTGCCCTCGAGGAACTGCTCCGCCTGCATCACGACCGCATCCACGCCGTCGCTCGGCGCATCACCGGCAATGACGCCGACGCCGCTGACGCCACCCAGGAGGCGCTGATCGCCATCGTTCGCGGCCTGCCCCGCTTCGACGGGCGCTCGTCGTTCTCGACCTGGGCCTACCGCGTGACCGCCAACGCCAGCCTGGACGAGCTGCGCCGCCGCCGGCGCCGACCACTGGTCGATCTGCCCGACGAGCGCGCCGAGCGCGCCGATGCGAGCGTCGCCGTCGACACCACCGTGGCCGATCGGCTGCGGCTCGACGCCGCGCTGGCCGAGCTGCCCGAGGACTTCCGCGTCGCCGTCGTGCTGCGCGATGTGTGCGATCTCGACTACGCGGAGATCGCCACCGTGCTGGACCTGCCGCCCGGCACCGTGCGCTCTCGCATCGCCCGGGGCCGGGGCCGGCTGGCCGACCTGCTCGCCGGGAACCGTTCCACCACCACTACACGTCCAAGTACCGAGCCATGAACGACCCCCTCCCCCGCGACGAACTGGCCAGCGCTTATGTGGACGGCGACGCCACCGCCGACGAGCGCGCCATCGTGGAGGCCGACGCCGCGTTGCTGGCCCGGGTCCGGGAGCTGCGGGCGGTGCGCCAGATGCTGGCGGTACCGGTGCCGACCCGTTCCCCCGCCGACGTCGATGCCGCCATCGCCGCCGCGCTCGCCGCTGACGCCGACGTTGACGACGGCCCCCCGGCCCCTGCGCCCACACCGCTGCGGCCCCATCCGGCCGGCCGCCGCGGGCGGCTCGCACTGGCCGTCCTGGGCGCCGCCGCGGCAGTGGTGGTCGTGGTCGTTGCGGTGGCCGCCCTCCGACCGTCGGACGGCTCGGGCCCGTCGGCCAGCAAAGTGGCCTCTGTCGGCGGCCAGCCCGAGACGGCCGCCTCCACCGACGGCGCCAGTGACGTGTCGCTCGCTCCGTCCAACGCCGGCGCGTCCGCCCCCACCGCCGCGTCTGGAGGAGCAACGACGACGGCGGGCGCGCCGGCGACATCGGCGGCGGCGGCGACCACAGCGGCGGCGCAGGGCGCGCCGCTCAGCCCGCCCTTGAACCTGGGCGCCATCGACGACGCCGACAGCCTGCGGGCCGCCCTCGCAGCGATACCGCCAACCTTGCGGTCGGCCGCTACCTCGGCCGAATTCGACAGCTCGTGCACGCTGCCCGACGCCGGCATCGTCGCCGTCGCGGTGTGGCAGGGAACGCCGGCGTTCGTCTTCCTGGACCAGGCGAACGTGGCCACGGCGGTGAGCCAGTCGACGTGCGCGCCGCTGGCCACCGTCCCGCTGTCGTGACGCCTGCCCGCCGGTAGGCTGCGCGCATGTCCGACCCCTCGCCGTCGCCTGACTGGCCGGCGCGCACCGCTGACAGCATCGAACGCGTTGTCACGACCATCCGGGACCGCACCACACGGCCCCTGCTGGTCGCCGGGCGGGCCATCGTGTTCGGGCTGCTGGCCGCCGTCGTCGGCATCACTGCGGTGGTGCTGCTGTCCATCATCGTCGTTCGGGTGATGGTGATCCTCACCGATCGAGCGTGGCTGGCCTACGTCATCCTCGGCGCCCTGTTCGTGATCGTCGGCTTCGTCCTGCTGCGGCTGCGCCGCGTCGCCGCCCAGGAGGCGTCGTGAGCAATCACCATCAAGTGCTCATCGTGGGCTCGGGGCCCGCGGGTCTGACCGCCGCGATCTATGCGGCGCGCGCCAACCTCGCGCCCCTCGTCATCGAGGGCGAGCCCTCGTCCACGTCGGATCAGCCGGGCGGCCAGCTCATGCTGACGACCGACGTCGAGAACTTCCCCGGCTTCCCCAACGGGATCATGGGTCCTGAGCTCATGATGCACTTCCGGGATCAGGCCGCCCGCTTCGGGGCCACGTTCCTCACCACCAAGGCCACCAAGGTCGACTTCAGCGGCCGGCCGCTGCGGGTCTGGACCCACGACGAGGAGCACACCGCCGACGCCGTCATCGTGTCGACCGGCGCGCAGTCGCTCATGCTCGGCCTGGAGGCCGAAGGACGCCTGCTCGGTCACGGGCTGTCGACGTGCGCCACCTGCGACGGCTTCTTCTTCCGGGGCGCCGAGATCGCCGTGGTCGGCGGCGGTGACTCGGCGATCGAAGAGGCGCTGTTCCTCACGAAGTTCGCCACCAAGGTCACCCTCATCCACCGTCGTGACGCGCTGCGGGCATCGAAGATCATGCAGGAGCGGGCCTTCGCCAACGAGCGCATCTCGTTCCTCTGGGATTCGACGGTGGTCGACCTCGAAGGCGACACCAAGCTCACCGGGGCCCGGGTCCGCAACCTCAAGACCGGCGAGGAGAGCACCCTCGAGGTGGGAGGCCTGTTCGTGGCCATCGGCCATCGGCCCAACACCGACCTCTTCAAGGGCATCCTCGACATGGACGAGAACGGCTACCTCATCACCCAGAGCGGTTCCGCCTACACCAACGTCGACGGCGTGTTCGCCTGCGGCGACGTCCAGGACCACACCTACCGCCAGGCCATCACGGCCGCCGGGTCCGGATGCATGGCCGCCATCGACGCCGAACGCTGGCTGGAGGCCGCGCAGCACGGCTGAGATCGGCGTCGCCGGGGTCAGGGATGAAGAACGAGGCTTCGGCGGTTGTATCACTACGATCGTTCACCCGAAAGGAACCACTCTGATGGCCCACGGCATCCAGACCTTGACCTCCAGCACCTTCGACGAGACGGTGCAGGCCGCCACCGAGCCGGTCATCGTCGACTTCTGGGCCGAGTGGTGCGGTCCCTGCAAGATGATCGCTCCCATCCTCGAGGAGATCGCGGTCGAGCAGCAGGGCAAGGTCACGGTGGCCAAGCTGAACGTGGATGAGCATCCCGACCTGGCCCGCCGCTACGACGTGATGAGCATCCCCACGCTCCTCGTCTTCTCCGACGGCGAACTGCGCAAGCGGCTGATCGGCGCCAAGGGCAAGGGGCAATTGCTCGAGGAGCTGAACGAATTCCTCCCGACCGGCTCCCACTGAGCCCGGGAGACACCGGCGAAGCTGTTCGTGATCTCCAGCGCCGCCTCGGTACCGCCGGCTTCACGCCTGGTGGTGCCGAGGTAGGGCGTTACTGCCCTTCTACCGAGTCCGCCGTTCGAGCGTTCCAGGGCGCCCGGGGCCTCCACGTCGACGGTCGTTGCGACGACCAGACGTGGGCGGCGCTGGTCGAAGCCAGCTGGAACCTGGGCGACCGCCTGCTGTACCACCGCTCCCCCAACTTACGCGGCGACGACGTCGCC
This sequence comes from uncultured Acidimicrobiales bacterium, assembly GCA_963728985.1. Taxonomy (GTDB): domain Bacteria; phylum Actinomycetota; class Acidimicrobiia; order Acidimicrobiales; family Ilumatobacteraceae; genus DASXAI01. The sequence continues at coordinate 198,475 of CAVSME010000002.1, forward strand.
GAGCTGCAGCGCCGCCTCGGCCACCTGGGCTTCGACGCCGGCCGGGTGGACGGCATCTTCGGTCCCCTCACCGCCCGCGCCCTCGACGACTTCCAGCGCAACATCGGCCTGCCCCCGGACGGGGTGTGCGGGTACGACACCATCCACGCGCTGCAGCGCCTCGGCGACCGGGTGACCGGGCCGTCGATCGCCGCCGTGCGCGAGGCCGAGCGCTTGCGGCGGGCGCCGCGCACCTTGGCGGGGCGGCGCATCGTCGTCGGCCAACTCGGCACCATCGGGATCGTGGCCCGGGCCGTGGCCAAAGCGCTGCGCCAGACCGGGGCCACGGTGATGACCCTCGATGAGCCCGACGGGTCGGCCCATGCCCAGGCGGCCAACCGCTTCGGTGCCGACCTCTACTTGGGGTTGGCCCCCACCGACGAGGCCGTCACCATCGCCTACTACGCCGTCCCCGGCTTCGAGTCCGTGGGAGGCCGGCGGCTCGCTCACCTGCTCCATGAGCGAGTGGCCCTGGTGCTGGCGGTGGCGGCGGCCGCGCCCCACGGCATGCGACTGCCGGTGCTCCGCGAAACCCGGATGCCGGCCGTGCTCTGTGAGCTTGGACCTATACGCGACGTGGTTCGGTCAACGCCCAAAGTGGTACATGGAGTCGTGAGCGCCGTGACCTGCTGGGTTGAGTCCCCCGAAGTGTGACGACCGTCACTCAAAGTGGCACTTATCCACAGGGTTAGCCCCAGGATGTGGGGAATCGGACCGTGTAGGGCACGTCGAGCGGCATCCCTTGTGGATCAACCGCACGGTGCGCGGCGACCGGCCTCGACGCTGAGGCCGAGCTTCACTGCCGCTCGGGCGCCTCGGTGACGAGCCGGTAGATCCGCTCGAGGTCCTCCAGCGTGGCGAACTCCACGACCAGCTTGCCCCGGCCGGTCCCCATCGTGACGCTCACCCGAGTATCGAGGTAGTCGGACAGCAGCTCTTCCAGCTCGAGGAGGCCGGGGGGCCGCAGCGGTTGACGGGGCAGCGGGGCGTCGGGGCTCCCAGTCGAGACCCGTGACCCACCCTCAACCCGGTCGGCGCCGGTGGCGTGGGCTCGCACTGCCTCCTCGACGGCACGGACCGACAGGTGCTCGGCCACGGCCCGGCGCGCCAACGTCTCCTGGAACCCTCGATCAGGCGTCCCGAGGAGGGCGCGGGCATGCCCGGCGGTGAGCCGCCCGTCGGCCAGCAGGTGCTGGATGGTCGGGGGCAGCTGCAGCAGGCGCAGGGTGTTGGTCACCGCCACCCGGCTCTTGCCGACGCGGGTCGCCACCTCGTCGTGGGTCAGCTCGAAGTCCTCGATCAGCTGCTGGTAGGCCGCGGCCTCCTCCAGCGCGGTGAGATCCTGGCGATGGAGGTTCTCGACGAGGGCCTGCTCGATCGAACCGAGCTCGTCGGTTTCGCGCACGATGGCCGGGATGGTGTCGAGCCCCGCCCGGCGCGCTGCCCGCCACCGGCGCTCGCCGGCGATGAGCCAGTAGCGGCCCGGCTCGGCTGCCCGCACCAGCACCGGCTGGAGCACACCCAGCTCGCGGATCGACGCCGCCAGATCGGCCAGCGACTCCTCGTCGAAGTGGACCCGCGGCTGGTTCGGGTTGGGCTCGATGGCGACGACCGGCACCTCCTGCAGAGAGGTGGTCGACTCCCCCGCCGACTCGGCGGGGATGAGAGCGGCCAGTCCCTTACCGAGCCCGCTGCGGCGCTCCACCGCTCACCTCCTTGGCCAACTCCCGGTAGGCGATGGCGCCCCGGGACGTGGGATCGAAGGCCATGATCGGCTGCCCGAACGACGGCGCCTCCGACAGGCGCACGGTTCGAGGCACGATGTTGCGGCAGACGCGCGGGCCGAAGTGGCCGCGCACCTCCTGGGCGACCTGATCGGCCAACTTGGTGCGGGCGTCGTACATCACGAGCACGATGGTGCTGACGTCCAGCTCCGGGTTGAGGCTGCGGCGGACGAGCTCCACGTTGCGCAGCAGCTGGCCGAGGCCCTCCAGGGCGTAGTACTCGCACTGGATCGGCACCAGGACCTCCTGGGCCGCCGCCAACCCGTTCACGGTGAGCAGCCCGAGCGAGGGCGGGCAGTCGATGAGGACGAAGTCGTAGTCGTCGCTCACCGCCTCGAGCGCTCGCCGCAGGCGCAGCTCGCGGCTGAACGCCGGCACCAGCTCGATCTCCGCGCCGGCTAGGTCGAGGCTGGCCGGCGCCACGAACAGGTTCCGGAACGACGTCGCCTCGATGCAGTTGTCTATCGGTACCTCGTTGATGATCACGTCATACATGGACGCGTCGAGGTTCCGAGGGTTGACGCCGACGCCGGTGGTGGCGTTGCCCTGCGGATCCAAGTCGACGATGAGCGTGCGGTAGTCCAGCTCCGCCAGCCCGGCGCCCAGATTGATCGCCGTTGTCGTCTTGCCCACGCCGCCCTTCTGGTTCGCCACCGCCATGCGACGGGGCAACGAGCGGGGCGCCACGACCGCCGGGTCGGCCTCGGGGGTGGTGTCGCTCAGGGGTACGACCATTTGCACCTCCTTGGGGTGCCGCACAGCGGGGAGAAGCGCCACTCGGTCCGCCCGCCGGAGGGGATCTTCCGGGTCCTGCCGCTGGCGCCGGCACCTTACCGGGTCGGTCGAGGGTTGGTCACGTCTTTGACCCCGGTTTCACGTGAAACGCCGGTCGAGACGGGCTGATCGGGTTTCCCGTGGATCAGGCCGTCGATCTGCGACCCTGGCTGCTCTGGGAGGTTCCGGGTCAGGGGCCGTGCCATCGTCCACGCTGGGGCGCCGCGGCGGCTGGGCCCTCGGCGCCGATCGGGTCCGAAGCTGCCAACGGACATCCTGCTCATGAGCAGGCTGGGCTGATGGTCGGCTCGCATGCTGTTGGGCGACCGCACCGAACCCGACCTCCACCCGAATCCGGTCGGTCGCCGAGGCGGGCGTCCACCAGCGAAGTCGGCGGCAGCACAGCGGTCCAGGGCGACGGACCACGACACACCCGGTCCGGACGCTCTCCTGTAGGGCTCGGCTTCCTTGCTCACGGACCTCCTCGACCCCGACGGAAAGGCCCTCCCTCGGCCGAGCCGCTCACCCGGCGCATCGTCACCGCCGACGGCCGGCGCCGTCCCCGTGCCCAGTTGGACTCACAAACGCCCCTGACGGGCGCACCCGGTACAACCCCCGGGCTCGTCTGGCGGGCGGGGCGTCGTCCAGCGAGCACGTCGCCACCGGCAGCCGAGATCCCCCCGGCGGCAGCCGGGCACGTCCCCACCTGAGCCGCCATCCGAACAGCCACGGGGCACCACCAACGCCCGAACGGGCGCGTACCGGTGCAACCTTGGCGAGCTACCGGACGGAGGGGCGATCCGGCAGCGAAGGTTCACCTACCAATGCCGGATCGGCAATGATCGGCACAACTTCCCTGGGCTCGTCTGGCGGGCGGCCACGTTGTCCAGGTAGCGAGTCGTCACCGGCGGCCGACATCCCACCACGGCAGCTGCGGGTGTCCCCACCTGAGCAGCCATCCGACGGTCACGACGCCCCGACCGAACGCCCTGACGGGCGTTCACCGGGTGCAACCTCGCCAGGAGCCGGTCGGCGGGCGGCCACTCGTCTCGCGGGCACGGCGTCGCCGACAAACCCCGATCCCATCGTGCCGGACGCCCGCGTCCGTGCCTGACTGGGCGCCAGCGCGGAGGTTGCACCCGCCGCCGCCCGAACAGGCGCTCACCGGTGCGACCTCTGCCCGCGCCCGGAGAGGCCGGCGCCGAGTCCATCCACGGCTGCATCGACGGGCGCCTCCCAGTGCTGATGTCCGAACCGTCCCCTTCCCCGGCCGTGCCGGCCGAACCCGGTCCCCGACTGGCCGGTCCACCCGGGCCAGCACGTCGCCCCGACCGACGCCTGGGTGGGCGCTCGCCGGCAAACCCTCCAGCTCCACCCGGCCCGCATTCGGCCGGCCCCTGTTTCACGTGGAACGAGCGAGCCCGAACAATGCCGGCCGCTGGCGCCGGCGAGGGAAGCGGTCGGGGCAGGGCCGTGCCTGGGTGAACGAGGCCAGCCCCTCCATCGGCTCATCAGCCTCCAGACCCACGAGGGCCAGGCCAGCCGCCGGCCACCGACCAGCGGACGAGTCCGGCGGCTCGCTCACCAGCAACTGCCCGCCGACGGCCAGGAACGGCGCCGCATCCTCGGCCGTCACCGAGGGGCTTCCGAACGATCGGGCCACCACCGCCGAGCACCGGCCCCGCCAGTCGGGCGAGCGGCCAAGGGTCTCGGCCTGACCGGCCACCACCGTGACCCGGGCTGCCCAGCCGAGGCGGCCGACCGCCCGGGCGAGGAAGTCCGTGCGGTTCGTCCTGGCGTCGAGCAGCACCACCATGAGGTCAGGGTGCAGCGCCGCCAGGACCAGCCCGGGCATCCCACCGCCGCTTCCGAGGTCGAGCACGTCGGCCGTCGGCCGCAGCGCGTCGGCGAATCGGGCAGCGTGAATGATGTGGGCCTCGACGGGCCCGGGGCCGAGGAAGCCGAGCCCCGCCGCCTCGCCCAGCACCTCGACGAGGACGCTCCCGACGCCGTCCGGCAGCGGAGGGACGGCGCCCGACACCGGGTGGGTCAGGCCGAGACCGTGGGCCGGATGACCACCCGGCGGAAGGGCTCCTCGCCCTCCGAGATCGTCTCGACCCCATCGAGCTCGTTGGCGGCGTCGTGGACCACCTTGCGATCCATCGACGACATCGGCTCGAGGGCGCGTGCCGTCCCCGACGAGCGCACTTCGTCGGCCACCTGCTCGGTGAACCGGGCCAGGGCCACCCGGCGTCGCTCCCGGTAGCCGGCGATGTCGATGCGCAACCGGCCCCGGCGATCGGCGCCGTGGCGCTGGGCGGCGAGGCGGGTGAGGTCCTGGACGGCAATGAGGGTCTGACCACGGGGGCCGATCAGCAGGCCGAGGTCGCCGCCGTCGAGCCGGATCTCGGCCTCGTCGTCGCCCAGGACGACGATCTCGGCCGATGCCTCGGTCTCACCGAGGGCCAGCGCGAGGCCGTGCAGGAACGACGATGCCGCCTGTCGCTCGGCGTCCCGGCCGGCCTGGTCGTCGGCGTCGACGGGCTCGGTCACGCGCGCCGTCGACGGCTTGGGGCCGGTCGAGGCCTCCGCCGCCGGGCGGGCCTTGGCCCTTGACCGAGGCGTCGCCGCCGGCGGTTCATCGTCACCGGCGACGGCCGCGACGGCCGCCTCGACCGGTTCGTCGTCAGCCGTGTCCGGCGTGTCAGGCGCGTCGGCATCACGGGCCGGGGACTTGCGCTTGCGATCGCGCCGCTCGGTCTTCGGGCGGGGCTGGGTCGGGCGGACCCGTGCTCGCACGCGGGCCTCGCCCCGGATGCGTCCGAACAGCCCGGGGCGGGGCTCCTCGACCACGTCGAACTCGGCATCTTCCTCGTGGACTCCAAGCTGATCGAGGGCGAGCTCCTTCGCCTCGTCGATCGTGCGTCCGGTCGTCTCGACCCACTCCATCAGATCCCTCTCACTTCTTCTTTTTCGGCGTCGGCTTCGTGGGGCTCGGGCGCGCGTTCGGTCGGGATGGGGGCCGGGCCGCTGGGCCCCGGGCGGGATTCCCCTTGGGCGGGCTGGCGTCGGCCGCCGGCTTGGGGGTTGGCGTCGGGCGCGGCCGCGACGAGGGCGTCGGTTTCGGCGTCGGGCGGGCGGTGCGTCCCTTGGTCGCCTCGGGCTTCGGCTTGGACGGCGGCGCCGCGCCGTTGCCGGCATCGTCGGCGGGGCCGTCCTTCTTGTGTCCGTAGAAGCGCCGCGTGATGTAGGTGTTCTGGGCGATCCGGTACATGTTGGACGTCAGGAAGTAGACGATCAGACCGGCCGGGAACGTCAGCGAGATCGCCGCGAACAGACCCGGCATCACCTTCAGGAGCATCTGCTGCTGGGGGTTGGCGACCTGGTTGTTCTGGCGGGCCGAGATCTGCCGTTGCTGGTAGTAGCTCGTCGCCGCCACGACCAGCACGAGGGCCAGGTAGGGGAGGCCCCGCACGAAGCTGTCGCCGATCACCTGCACCGCCGAGTCGGCCAGGTCGATGCCGAGGGCGTGCATGGTGTTCCCGCTGGCCAGGTCGTTCCACAGCTTGGAGGCGTGGTCGAGGTAGCTGGCCCCGAAGTTGCCGTTGGGCACCGTCGGGTTCAGGCACCGGCTCGCCGTCGTCGGCTGGTGACAGACTTGCGTCAGCGCGTGGAGCACCCGGAACAGGATGAAGAACACCGGCGCCTGCAGGAGCAGTGGCAAGCATCCCCCGAGCGGGTTGATCTTGTGCTCCTTGTAGAGCGCCATCATCTCTTCGTTGAGGCGCTGGCGGTCGCCCTTGTGCTGCTGCTGGAGCCGGCGCACCTCGGGCTGGAGCCGCTGCATCTCGAGCATCGACTTCGTGCTCTTCAGGGTGAGTGGCGTCAGCAGGATCATGATCGCCAGCGTCAGCAGGGCGATGGCGGCGGCATAGTTCGGAACCAGGTCGTAGAACCACGCCAAGACGTTGGCGATGAGCTGGAACATCAGCGAGGAGCTTTCTTCTCGGGCACGGGGTCGTAGCCCTGACCACCCCACGGGTGGCAGCGAGCCAATCGGCGAAGGGCCAGCAGCGTGCCGCGGCCGGCGCCGTGGGTCCGCAGCGCATCCACCGCGTAGGCCGAGCACGACGGATCGAATCGGCACGGCGACGGCCGCCCGGCGCGAACCAGCTGGTAGCCACGGACAGCGGCCAACAAGGGACGGGCGGCGATGCTTGGGGTGCCGGTCGCCGGCACCGCGCTCATCGGCCGTCTCCGGCGCGAATGCCCTCGACCAGCCCGTGCACCGCTGCTCGCAACCGAGCGCCGTCGATGCCGGCGGCGGCGGGGCTGGCGCCGATCAGGTACCAGCCGGGCGGGAGGCCACCGAGTCGCGCTTCATCGGCGACGGCATGACGGAGTTGGCGCCGCAGGCGGTTCCTCACGACCGCGCCACCCACCGATCGGCCGACGGCGTAGCCCACCCGCGACGGGCGCGCTTCCTCATCGGCGATCCAACTGCACCACAGGGCCCCGGCACGAATGCGGCGCCCGTCGGTCCGGAAGCGGTCGAACACCGCCCGGTCACGGATGCTCCAGATCAGGCCGACAGCCGGGTCCGACCCTTGGCCCGGCGCGCCTTCAGGATGGCGCGCCCGGCGCGTGTCGACATGCGGTGCCGGAATCCGTGACGCTTCGACCGGCGTCGGTTGTTGGGCTGGTAGGTGCGCTTCACCCCTGCCTCCTGGAGGGACAATGCAACGGCGCCGGCATTCGAGTTGCCCGGCAGCCATCGCTCGACAACATCCGCACCACGCCGATGACCGGCAGTGCCACGGGCCGACCGAACAGGCTAGGCGCGACCACCAGGGCCAGCAAGAGCAGGCCGGGGGAGCGTCACAGAAAGTGGTACCTCCGGCACCGTATGAGCTTCCAACTGGGGAAACTTGCCCTTGCTCTCGCCTCTTCGACCGGTGGTACCGTGGCCAACCTCCTGGGAAGACTGGGCGGCGACGACGTTTCGTCTCTTTCCACAGCGTGTGGATGGGACTGTGGACGCCGAGGGCGATGACGTGACGGAGACGCTGGTGAACGACGCTGATCATCTGTGGACAGCAGCGGCCCAGCTTCTCCGGGCCCAAGTATCCGAGGCGGTGTGGCTGTCGACCTTCCAGGACACGCGCGCCGAACGGGTCGACGCCGACCGGCTCGTGCTGGTGGTGCCCAGCTCCCACGTTCGAGATCGCATCGAGGGTCGGTACCTCCCGCTGGTGCGAGACGCCCTCGTGGAGATCGGGCGGCCCGAGCTGGCGCTGCAGATGGAGGTCAACAGCGCACCGCTGGCGGAGGAGCTGCCCGACCTCACGCCGGTGCCCACGTACCAGCCGCTCCCGACCAGCCGCGAGGCCCAGCCCGTGGCCGACGGGCTCAACCCTCGCTACACGTTCGAAACCTTCGTCCGGGGGGCCTCGAACCAGTTCGCGCTGGCGGCAGCCCAACGTGTCGCCGAGACCCCGGCCCGCTCGTACAACCCGTTGTTCATCTACGGCGCCGCCGGGCTGGGCAAGACCCACCTGCTCCATGCCATCGGCCACTACGTCACCCAGAATTATGGCCACCACCAGGTCCGTTACGTCACGACCGAAACGTTCCTGTCCGAGTACGTCGACGCCATCCGGACCAACTCGGGCGTCATGTTCAAGCGCCGCTACCGCGAAGTCGACGTGCTGCTCATCGACGACATCCAGTTCATGGAAGGCAAGGAAGGCCTCCAGGAGGAGTTCTTCCACACGTTCAACGCCCTCCACGGCGCCGACAAGCAGATCGTGATCTCCTCGGACCGGATGCCCGACGCCATCCCCACCCTGGAGGATCGCTTGCGGGGCCGCTTCCGCTGGGGCCTGATCACCGACATCCAGCCGCCCGACCTCGAGACCCGCCTCGCCATCCTGCGCAACAAGGCCGAGCGCGACCACAGCCCGGTCCCCGACGACGTCCTCGAGTTCATCGCCACCCACATCACCAACAACATCCGCGAGCTCGAAGGGGCGTTGATCCGGGTCTCGGCCTACGCCAGCCTGAACCGCGTCCACGTCACCCCCGCGCTGGCCGAACGCCTCCTCGCCGACATCGTGGCCGACACCCATCGGCCCCTCACGCCCCGCCAGATGCTCGAGACGATCGCCAACTTCTTCGGCTTCACCGTCGAGGCCATCTGCGGCAAGAGCCGGCAGCGGCCGCTGGTGCTGGCCCGCCAGATCGGCATGTTCGTCTTCCGGGACCTCACCGAGCTCTCCTATCCCGCCATCGCCCGAGAGTTCGGCGGCCGGGACCACACCACGGTCATCCACGCCGTCGACAAGGTCTCGAAGCTCATGAAGGAACGTCAGCAGGTCTACGACCAGGTGACCGAGCTCACCCAGCAGCTCAAGTCATCAACATGACGGCTTCCTCGCTGCCCATGGGGACGGCGCGAGGGACAACGATGTGGACGACGCCGTCGCGACCGGGGATAGCGCTCGGATGTCCACCGGCATGCGGCCGAGAACTCGCCAGCCTGTGCGATCCTGTGGACACCACGGCGCGGCCCGAGAACGGGCCTCACCTGCCCGAACACCACGTCGTCCACAATTCACAGCACCAATTACCACCATCATCCTTGTACGCACCCTGAGGGGAAGGACCGCAAGTGAAGTTCCGATGCGAACGTGACGTGCTCGCCGACGTACTGGCCACTGCTGGGCGTGCTGCCACTGGGCGCACCGGAGCGCTGCCGGTGTTGTCGGGCGTTCGCATCGACCTCCAGGGCGATCAACTGCGCGTCACCGGTACCGACCTCGAACTCACGATCGTGGTGGAAGAGACCGTCAACGGTGACGGTGACGGTGTCACCGTCCTGCCGGCGCGCCTCACTGCCGACATCGTGCGCTCGCTCGGCAGCGGGGCCATCACCGTCGAGGCCGACCAGGACGACGTGCACATCACCGCCGGCCGGTCGCAGTTCCAGGTGCGACCACTGTCGGCGGACGACTTCCCTCGGCTGCCCGATGTCAGCGCTGACGCGGTGACGCTGCCGGTGGAGACGTTCGGCGCCGCGCTGCGCCAAGTGGCCCGGGCCGCCAGCTCCGATGAGTCCCGGCCACTGCTCACCGGGGTGCTGCTCGCCGCCGAGGAGGACGGATTGCGCCTGGTCGCTACTGATTCGTACCGCTTGGCGGTGCGCGATCTGCCTGGCACGACCGTGTTGCGCGAGGGGCAGAACGTCCTGGTGCCGTCGCGTGCGTTGAACGAGCTCGCCCGGCTGGTGCCGTCGTCGGACCACATCACGCTGCTGCTCGGCGAGCGGGAAGCCACCTTCGAGGTGGGCAAGGCTCGCCTGACCACCCGGCTCATCGAAGGCGACTTCCCGAACTACCGCCAGCTCATCCCGCAGCACTACCCGAACCGGTTGACGGTGGAGCGGGAGGCTCTGCTCGAAGCGGTGAGCCGCGTCAAGCTGCTGGCTCGGGATTCGACGCCCATCCGCTTGGCGATGTCGGCCGACGGGCTGGAGCTCACGGCGACCACGCAGGACATCGGGCAAGCGGCCGAGAGCCTGGACGCCAAGTACGAGGGCGCGGAGATGGTCGTGGCGTTCAACCCCGACTACCTCTCGGCAGGAGTCGACGCGGTGGCGGCCGACGAGGTCGTGCTCGAGACGCTCGACGCGTTGAAGCCGGCCGTACTCCGGGCCGGCGACGCCAGCGACTTCTTGTACCTGCTGATGCCCGTGCGGGTGCCGTGAACGACCGGTGATCGTCCGGCGACTGTCGCTCACCGACTTCCGGAACTACGCCGGCGCCACACTGGAGCTCGACGACGGCCTCACCGTCGTCACCGGCGACAACGGGCAGGGGAAGACGAACCTCGTCGAGGCGATCGCGTGGCTGGCGACGCTGGAGAGCTTCCGGGGCGCGCCGGCTGACGCGCTGGTGCGTGCTGGTGCCGAGCGCGCCGTGCTGCGCGCTGACATCGTGCACAGCGATGGGCGAACGGTGCTGGCCGAGGCCGAGCTGCCCCGCACCGGGCGTCATCGCGTCCAGATCAACCGCCAGCGGTTGGTCCGTGCCCGTGATCTGCTCGGCGTGCTGCAGGTGAGCGTGTTCTCGCCCGACGATCTCGCGCTCGTCAAAGGGGGACCGGGGGAGCGGCGGCGCTACCTCGACACCACGCTCGTGGCACTGCACCGCAAGCACGACTCGTTGCGCATCGACCTCGAGCGGATACTGCGGCAGCGCAACACGTTGTTGAAGCAGGCCGGCGGCCGTCTGACGCCTGAGATCGAGATCACCCTGGATGTCTGGGACGCCAAGCTGGCGGCGACGGGGGAGGCGCTCGGTGAGGCTCGCGCCGAGCTGATCGCCGAGTTGGAACCCTTGGTCGGCAAGGCCTACGCCGACATCGCCGGTGACCCGGCCGAGGTGCGCCTGCGCTACGAACCGGCCTGGCGGGTCACGGGTCTGGCGGCGGCACTGGCATCGAGCCGTGCCGACGACCTGCGCCGCCAGCTGACACTCGTCGGTCCGCACCGCGACGACGTCGACGTCGACCTCGCCGGCATGCCCGCCCGCACCCACGCGTCGCAGGGGGAGCAACGCTGCGCCGCCTTTGCGCTGCGCCTCGCCGCTCACATCGCGGTGACGGAGCGACTGGGATCGCCGCCGTTGCTGTTGCTCGACGACGTGTTCTCCGAGCTCGACCCCGACCGGGCTCACGCGCTGGTGGCTCACCTGCCGGCGGCGCAGGTCGTCGTGACCACGGCGGGACCACTTCCCCCCGGCACCGCGCCCGCCCGGACAGTGGTCGTGCGCGACGGGCGGCTGACCGATGGCTGACGACGACCTCCATCCGCTCAGTGAGAGCCTCGACGTGGTCGTGCGGGGGCTGCGGGGGGCCGGTGCCAAGGCCACGGCGGGCGTCTTCGGGCGATGGGAGGACGTCGTGGGTCCCCACGTCGCCGCCCATGCCCGGCCCGTGGTGCTCGACGACGGGCGCCTCGTCGTCGAGGTCGACGAGCCCGGTTGGGCGACGCAGTTGCGCTATCTCGAGGGCGACCTCATGCAGCAGCTGGAGGCGGTCGCCGGACCGGGCGCGGTGCGCTCGATCGAGGTGCGCGTGCGGCGGCGTTGAGGGGTCGCTTGTGCGTCACTTCGTGAGACCCCTCTGATACACTGCTGACATCGTGATTCTTCGTTGTGACCTGCAGTTTTGTAGGCGCCACGTCCTGTCTCACCAGTGCATCCAACCCCAGCGGGAGCGCGCGTCTTGAGCCAGCCCCAGACCGACTACAGCGCCAAGGACATCCAGGTCCTCGAGGGCCTCGACCCGGTCCGCAAACGGCCGGGGATGTACATCGGCTCCACGGGCCTGGCCGGCCTCCACCACCTCATCTGGGAGGTCGTGGACAACGCTGTGGACGAGGCCATGGCGGGGTTCGCCAACCGCATCGACGTCGCCCTCCTGGCCGACGGCGGCTGCCGCGTGTACGACAACGGTCGCGGCATCCCGGTCGACGCGTATCCCACGGGTCCGCACAAGGGCAAGAGCACGGTCGAAGTCGTCCTCACCGTGCTGCACGCCGGCGGCAAGTTCGGCGGCAGTGGGTACAAGGTCTCCGGTGGTCTGCACGGCGTCGGCGTGAGCGTCGTGAACGCACTGTCCGAGCGCTTGATCGTCGAGGTCGATCGCGACGGCACGCACTACCGGCAGGAGTTCGCCAAGGGCGGCAAGCCGCAGACGAAGTTGGAGGCGATCGGGAAGTCGACGCGCGATCGCACCGGTACCACGGTCACGTTCTGGCCCGATCCCACGGTGTTCGCTGCCGAGGGCGTGGAGTTCAACGCTCGCACGGTGCTCGAGCGCCTGCAGACCATGGCGTTCCTCAACAGGGGCCTCGAGATCAACCTCGTGGACCAGCGAGCCGGTCACGAGCAGAAGGTCACGTACCGCTACGCCGGCGGCATCGTCGACTTCGTGAAGCACCTCAACGCGTCGAAGGAAGCGCTCTTCAAGGGCGTCGCCAGCTACGAGGTCGACGAGGACGATCAGCAGGTCGAGGTGGCCCTGCAGTGGAACACCGGCTACTACGAAGGCATCCACGGCTACGCCAACGGCATCTCCACCACCGAAGGCGGCATGCACGTGGAGGGGTTCAAGTCGGCGCTCACGCGCGTCGTGAACGACTACGCCCGCGCCGGCAAGCAGCCGTTGCTCAAGGAGAAGGACGACAACCTGCTCGGCGAGGACATCCGCGAGGGCTTGACCGCCATCATCTCCGTCCGATTGCGGGAGCCGCAGTTCGAGGGGCAGACGAAGGCCAAGCTCGGCAACGTCTCCATCCGCTCGCTCGTGCAGAAGGCCACCAACGCCCGCTTGGCCGAGTGGTTGCTGGAGAACCCCACCGAGGCCAACAAGCTCGTGAAGAAGGCCATCGCCGCGTCGCAGGCGCGCGAGGCGGCCAAGAAGGCGCGCGACGTCGTGCGCCGCAAGAGCGGTCTGTCGGGCGCGGGCATGCCCGACAAGTTGAAGGACTGCTCCAGCCGCGACCCGCGACGAGAGCGAGCTCTTCATCGTGGAGGGCGACTCCGCCGGCGGCACCGCGGTGTCAGCGCGCGACCCGAAGACGCAGGCGATCTTGCCGGTGCGGGGCAAGGTCCTCAACGTCGAGCGCGCCCGCATCGACCGCATGCTGAAGAACCTCGAGATCCAGACGCTCATCACCGCCATCGGCGGCGGCATGGGCGAGGAGTTCGACGTCGAGAAGATCCGCTACCACAAGGTCATCGTGATGGCGGACGCCGACGTCGACGGCAGCCACATCCGCACGCTGCTGCTCACGTTCTTCTTCCGGCAGATGAAGCCGCTCGTCGAGCACGGGCACGTGTTCATCGCCCAGCCGCCGCTGTACTCCACCGAGGTGGGCAAGGAGAAGATCTACCTGAAGGACGACGCCGCCAAGGCCGCCTTCCTCGTCGAGCACCCGAACCACAAGAAGGAGTTCCAGCGCCTGAAGGGCCTCGGCGAGATGGACGCCGACGAGCTCCGTGACACCACGATGGATCCGGCCCGCCGCGTCGTTGCTGCAGGTGGCCGTCGAGGAGGCGGCCCTGGCCGACGAGATCATGAGCGTCCTGATGGGTGACGAGGTGGAGTTGCGCAAGCAGTTCATCCAGCAGAACGCCAAAGACGTTCGGTTCCTGGACATCTGATCGATCATGAGTGACAACACGCTGCTGTTCGGCAACATCGAGCCGATCGAGATCCAAGACGAGATGGAGCGGTCCTTCCTGGACTACGCCATGTCGGTCATCATCAGCCGGGCGCTGCCCGACGTGCGCGACGGCTTGAAGCCGGTCCACCGCCGCATCCTGTGGGACATGGAGCAGCAGGGCTTCCGCCCGATCGCCCCTTCGTGAAGTGCGCCCGCGTCACCGGCGACACGATGGCGAAGTACCACCCGCACAACAGCCAGGCCATCTACGACGCGCTCGTCCGCCTGGCGCAGCCGTTCTCGCGTGCGCCATCCGCTGATCGACTTCCACGGCAACTACGGCTCGCCGGACTTCGGCCCCGCCGCCGAGCGCTACACGGAGTGCCGGCTGTCGCCGCTGGCCATGCGGCTGCTCGACGGCATCGACGAGAACACCGTCGACTTCATCCCCAACTACGACGGCACCACCACCGCAGCCCACGGTGCTGCCGGCCCGCTTCCCGAACCTCTTGGTGAACGGCAGCCAGGGCATCGCCGTGGGCATGGCCACCAACATCCCGCCGCACAACCTCGGCGAGGTGATCGACGCCACCATCCACCTCATCGACCACCCCGACGCCACGCCCGACGACCTCATGCAGTTCGTGAAGGGCCCGGACTTCCCGACCGGCGGGCTCATCCTCGGGCGCGCCGGCATCATGGAGGCCTACCGCACCGGGCGGGGCTCGGTGAAGATGCGGGCCAAGGCCGAGATCGAGGAAGCGGGCAAGCGCGGCGACCGGTTCCAGATCGTCGTCACCGAGATGCCGTACCAGGTGAGCCACGACGCCGTCGCCACCCGCATCAAGGAGCTGGCCGACAGCGGCGAGCTGAGCGGCATCGACGACGTGAACGACGAGACGTCGCAGAAGACGGGCACACGCTTCGTCATCTCACTCAAGCGCGACGCCAACGCCAACGTCGTGCTGAACAACCTCTGGAAGCTCACGCAGCTGCAGACCAGCTTCCCCGTCAACATGGTGGCGCTGGTCGACCAGGTGCCGCGCACGCTCAACCTCGTGCAGGCGCTAGCCGCCTACGTCGACCACCAGATCGAGGTCATCACCCGCCGCAGCGAGTTCCGCCTGGCGAAGGCCCAGCGGCGCGCCCACATCGTCGAGGGCTTGCTCAAGGCCATCAACGTCATCGATCAGGTCATCGCGCTGATCCGCGCCAGCGACGACCGCGCCGCGGCGCGCGCCGGCCTCATGGTCGAGCCGTTCTCGTTCAGCGAGGAGCAGGCCGAGCACATCCTCGACATGCGCCTCGGGCAGCTCACCCGGCTGTCGCGGATCGACCTGCAGGAAGAGCTCGACGGCCTGCGGGAGACCATCACCGAGCTCGAGGCGATCCTCGCCGACGAGGGCCGCAAGCGCGACGTCATCAAGGAGGAGCTGGCCGACGTCAAGGCCACGTTCGCCACGCCCCGGCTGGCCCAGATCACGCACGACACCGGCGACATGTCCGTCGAGGACCTCGTCGACGACAAAGAGCTCGTCGTGGTCATGACCCAGGCCGGCTACGTGAAGACGATCGACGCCGACGCCTTCCGCACCCAGGGCCGCGGTGGTCGTGGTGTGAGCGGTACACGTCTACGCGATCAGGATCTGGTGTCGCAGGTCATCCACACCACTGCGCACGCGTTCCTGCTGTTCTTCTCCAACCGGGGCAAGGTGTACCGCCTCCGGGCCCATGAGATCCCCGAGCGCGAGCGCCAGGCCAAGGGCATGCCGATCGTGAACCTGCTGTCGTTGGCGCCGGGCGAGACCATCCAGGCCATCATCGACACGCGTGAGTTCGGCACCGAGCACTACCTGTTCTTCGCCACCCGCCAGGGCACGGTCAAGAAGACGACGTTCAGCGAGTACGACACGTCGCGTCGCGATGGCCTCATCGCGCTGAACCTGCGCGACGGTGACGAACTGGTCAAAGTGATCGTCACCGGGGGCGACGACGACATCTTCATGGTGAGCCGCAAGGGCATGAACATCCGCTTCAACGAAGCCGACGTGCGGCCGATGGGCCGGGCGGCGGCGGGCGTGCGGGGCATGAAGCTGCGGCCCGACGACGAAGTCGTCTCCGTCGACGTGGCCCGTGACGACGTCGCCATCCTGATCGTCACCGAGTCGGGCTACGGCAAGCGCACGCAGCTCGAGCGGTTCAACACGCAGGGCCGCGGCGGGCAGGGCGTCATCGGCATGAAGCTCACGGCGCGAAAGGGCTACGTGGTGGCCGCCTTCATGGTCGGTCTCGACGACGACATCGTGGCCGTCTCGTCGGGCGGCGTCACCATCCGCATGTCCGTGCGTGACATCTCGTCGCAGGGCCGTGACGCCACCGGTGTGCGCATCATGAACCTCGACGACGGCCAGACGGTCGCATCGGTGGCGCCCATTCTGGCCGCCAACGGCGACGACGCCTGAGTCGGCGTCGACTCGCGGGCACGTGCCCGCCCGGTGATCCTGCGATCAGGAGGTTGCCATGGTGCGCGTGCGCCGTGGATCGGGCGATGGCGGCCAGGCGGCGCCCCTCGTCGTCGCGGTTGTCGTCGTAGCGGCGGTGGGCGTGGTCGCCATCGGCCGCCTCGCTGCCGGCGCGGTCGACGCCGCCCGGGCCCGCACCGCGGCCGACGCCGCCGCGCTGGCCGGCGCCACCGACGGTCGCGCCGCCGCGGCCGCGGTCGCCGCCGAGAACGGCGGCCTCCTCGTGCAGTTCGTGACGGTGGGCGACGACGTGCTGGTAGAGGTGCGGGTCGGGCGGGCGGCGGCCCGAGCACGAGCAACGATGGGTCTTGCTCGCCCGCCACCGTGAGCGATGGTGCGGCCCCCGGGAAGGGCAAGACCGCTACGCTCGCTTCGTGCCTGCCGGGAACCCTTCCGGGCCGGAGCCGGCCGACAACGTGCGGGACCAGGTCATGCGGACGCTCAGCGCCGTCCGCACGCGTCTGCGCGGCACCGGCGGCGATGGCGAGGCCGAGGACACCGATACCGGCGAGCACGGTGGCAACGGCAACGGCGCAGTGATCGCCCCGGAGCCGCTGCCGGCGTCGCCCATGGATCCGCTGCTGGCCGACCCGCCGGCCAACGGCCACGACGGCGAAGCGCTGAGCGGGCCGCCCGCGCGAGCGCAGGTGGCCGAAGCCCCCACGGCGACCGTGATCGAAGCGCCGCCTGAGGTCGCCGATCCTGTTACCAGCCCGGTGGAAGCCGAGCCGGCATCGCCGGGGGCCGGGGTCGCCGCCGGCGCCGCCGCCTTGTTCCGCCGGGACCGCCCGCCCCGAGAACCCCGCCCGCCCCGTCAGCGGGTGCGTCCGACGTTGCCGCTGCTGCGCCGGCGGCCGCGCGTCCGCAAGGTCACCCGCATCGTGCGCCGGGTGGACGCCTGGGGCGTGTTCAAGATCTCGATCATCTTCTACGTGATCCTGTACATCATCTTGCTGGTGGCAGGCGTCCTGCTGTGGAACCTGGCCAACACCACCGGCACAGTGGCCAACGTGGAGGGCTTCGCCCGGGATCTGTTCGGGTTGAAGACGTTCGAGTTCGACGGGGAGAAGCTGTTCCGGGCGTCCTGGGTGCTGGGCGCCATCCTGGTGATCGCCGGTACGGGGCTGAACGTCACCCTGGCGGTGCTGTTCAACCTCATCAGCGACCTCGTGGGCGGGGTGCGGGTCACCGTGCTCGAGGAAGAAGTGATCCTGCGGGAGCGGCCCGTGATCGCGCGCGGCGAGCCGACCGGTCCCGTCGCCGCCGCCGCCGACCCGGCCTCGGAGCTGGCCCCGCCCGGGTTCCCGCTCCCGCCGCCGGAAGTGGTTGACGTCAGCGCACCCCCGGCGACTAGCGTCGAACCGCCGCAAAACGCGGGGCTATAGCTCAGTCGGTTAGAGCGCATCCCTGATAAGGATGAGGCCGCTGGTTCGATTCCAGCTAGCCCCACGCAGCAGTCATTGACGGCGCTACGCCGGCGGCGTCCATGCCACTGGCACCCGCTTGATGCCGTGAATGAAGTTCGACAGCAGGATGGCCGGCTCGTCGGTGGCCTCGATGTCCGGTACCTGGCGGTGCAGCTCCGACAGCGCCATCGTGATCTCGCGGCGGGCGAGGTTGGCGCCGAGGCAGAAGTGGGGTCCACCAGACCCGAAGCCGACCTGTGGGTTCGGATCCCGCAGCACGTCGAAGCGCCAGGGATCGACGAACACCTTCTCGTCTCGGTTGGCCGAGTTGTACCACATGGTCACCCGCTCACCGGCGGCGATGGGTTGGCCGGAGATCACCGTGTCCTCGGTGGCGCGCCGGCGCATGTAGATCACGGGGCTCGACCAGCGCACGATCTCCTCCGTGGCGGTGCGGGTGTGGGCGTCGAAGTCGGCCCACCACTTGGCCCGCTCGTCCGGATAGCGGGTGAGGGCCACGATGCCGTGGCTGATCGCGTTCCGGGTCGTCTCGTTGCCCGCCACCGCGAGCAGGATGAAGAACGACGCCACCTCCGCCGGGCGACGAACGTCCCGAAGAGTAGCGCCGCAACCCCTTCTCGTCCGTAGGACGACCGGCTCATTGCCACTCCACTTATCGAGGGATGGCGGGTGTGTGTGGTGGGTACAGCACTCCACGTGGTCACGCTGGACATGGCGTGGCGAGGGCCGTTCGAGCCCCTGGCACGCAACGTCGCCGAGGTCCGGTCCTTCGCTCGGGAGCGTTTCGTCGACATGTCGCATTCGAGCGTCGACGATGTCGTCCTCGTCGTCTCGGAGCTCGCCACCAACGTCGTCGGTCACGCCCACACGCGCTTTTGCGTCGGGCTCGGGCTGGCCGCCGGACTGGCCCGCATCGAGGTGTCGGACCAGGCGCCGTGGACCCCGTCGCAGGGCTTCCCCAGCCTCGACCTGCGGGGCCGTGGCCTGCTCGTGGTCCGAGCCCTGTGCGAAGACTGGGGCGTCGAGTTCCTGGAGAGCAGCAAGAAGGTCTGGGCCGAACTGGTCGTGTCGCCCCTCGCCAGCGGTCTGCGCTGGCGCTGACGCCGCCGGCGGGCCAACGGCCTGTCACCTGGTTCCGGCGCCACTACGAGGAGTACGGCTACCCGTTCCCCTCGTCCGGCCAGGTCTCGCCGCCGCCGGCCGGGATCCGGCGTCGATCGAGCGCGCCGTCTGGGTGCGCGGCGTCGACGTCACCGAGATCGCCGCGCTGCGAGCGGCCGGGATCGACCATGTGATCGTCGGTGTCCGTACCCCTACGAGCTGGAGCCGGTGCGCCGCCTCATCGAGCTCGCCGGGAGTTGACGGCCGGGAAGCACCGTGACGAGCGGGCCGCCAGTAGTGTTCGCGCGGTGAGCCGCTCGTGAAGGTGCTCTGGCGCGCGCTGCTGGCGCTGTTCGTGGCCGGCATCGCCGCTGCTGCCATCCGCCTGCGAGGACGCGGCGGTGTTCCCCCGCAGAGCGGCGGCTGGCAAGAGCTGCCCCTGCACGACCAGAACTGATGCGCGTCGGGGTGCTCGGCGTCGGCGCCGTGGGGGCGCGCGCCGTCCGCCAACTGGCCACCACCACGGACCCGCCCGAGGTGCTGGTCGCTGATCGTGACGCCACCAAGGTCGAACGCATCGCTGCGGCGTTGGCCCCGACCGTGATCGGGGTGGCCGAGCTCGGCCGCCTCGACGTGATCGTCCTGGCCACGCCCGCTCCTCACGCCGGTCTGGCCGAGGCTCACCTTCGTGCCGGTACATCGGTGGTGTCGACCTCCGACGACGTGGCCGATGTGGATCGCCTGCTCCAACTCGGGCCCCTCGCTCGGGACCAGGGGCGCACGCTGGTCCTGGGGGCGGCGTTCGCCCCGGGCCTGTCGGGGCTGCTGGCCCGGTACGCCGCCAGCCGGTTCGACACCGTCGACGAGATCCACGTGTCGGCCCACGGCACAGGCGGGCCGGCGTGCGCCCGCCAGCACCACCGGGCCCTGGCCGGGCTCGCCCTCGCCTGGCAGGACGGGATGTGGATCGAGCGCTCGAGCGGCTCGGGGCGGGAGCTGTGCTGGTTCCCCGACCCCGTCGGCGCCCACGACTGCTACCGCGCCGAGCTGGCCGACCCGTTGCTGCTCGTGCCCGCCTTCGCCGGCATCGGCCGGGTCTCGGCCCGCCTGAGCGCCACCCGGCGCGACCGGGTGACGGCTCGCCTGCCGATGCTGCGCCGCCCCCATCCGGAGGGCACGCTCGGTGCGCTGCGGGTCGAGGTCCGGGGCAACCGGGGGGGTGGGCGCGACGTCGAGGTGCTCGGCGCCATCGATCGCCCGGCGGTGGCGGCGGGCGCGGTGGCGGCCGTCGCCGTCACCCACGTCCTGGCCCGTGACGCTCCGACGGGCGCGCTCGGCATGGCCGATGCCCGCCTCGACACCGACGGCCTCCTCGCCGAGCTGGCCTTCCGCGGGGTCAAGGCCGCCCGGTACATGGGCGCCGAGGCGATGTCCTGAGGCAACGGAGACGCGTTCTCAGTCGTTCTCAGTTCTGGTAGCCTGGGCCGAGTGGTCAGCGAGCTCGACCAGGTGGCCCATGCCCGGCTGCGGCGCGACGGGCAGCGCTACACCGACAACCGCCGCCAGCTGGTGCACGTGCTGGCCGAATCGGCCGATCCCCTCACCATCCCCGAGATCCTCCAGCGCCGAGCCGATCTCGCCCAGAGCTCGGTGTATCGCAACCTGTCGATCCTCGAGCGCGCCGGCGTGGTCCAACGCATCGTCACGACCGACGAATGGGCCCGCTTCGAGCTGGCCGAAGACCTCACCGAGCACCACCACCACCTGATCTGCTCGGGCTGCGGAGCGGTGCGCGACTTCACCGTGTCGCCCCGCCTCGAACGCTCGATCGACGAGGCCCTCGTCGAGGTGGCCGAGCAGGCCGGCTTCCAGCTCGACCACCACCGTCTCGACCTCGTCGGCCTCTGCGAGGCGTGCGCCTGAATCTTGGTCGGTAGCCTCGGCTCGTGCGCTACGTACCAAAGCGCCTGGTCCTGCCGCCGAACCTGCCCAGCGCTCACATCGAGGCGGTGCCCGAGCGCGGCGAGGTGTTCTACCGCTACCACCGACGCCAGGGAGCGGGTCCCACACTGCTCCTCCTCCACGGCTGGACGGCGTCGGCCGACCTCCAGTGGTTCACCGCCTACGAGGCGCTGGCCGAGCGGTACTCGTTCGTGGCCATCGATCATCGCGGCCACGGCCGGGGTCTGCGCAGCGACGAGCCCTTCACCCTCGAAGCGGCCGCCGACGATGCCGCCGCCCTCGTACGCCGGCTCGGCGTCGGTCCGGTGGTGGCCGTCGGCTACTCCATGGGTGGGCCGATCTCACTGCTCCTGGCCCATCGCCATCCCGACCTCGTGCAGGCCCTGGTGCTCGAGGCGACGGCGCTCGAGTGGCACGCCACCATCCGTGACCGGCTGACGTGGCGGGGCCTCGTCCTCATGGAGATCGTCGTGCGCTCGCGCCTCGCCCGCCTGCTCGGGCGCCGGGCGATCCGCCGCCTCGCCGAGCAGAACCCGCAGATCGAGCCATACGTCGGCTGGCTCCAGGCCGAGGCCCGCCGGGGCGATCCGGCCGACATCATCGAGGCCGGCCGAGCCCTGTCGCACTACGACGCCCGACCCTTCGCAGCGGCGATCAACCTCCCGGCGGCGTCGGTGCTGACCACGCAGGACCGGGCGGTGCGCCCGGCCAAGCAACGGGCACTGGCCGCCGCCGTCGGCGCCCGCATCTTCGAGCTGGTCGGCGACCACTTCTGCTTCTGGGCCGACGCCAAGGTGTTCGCCGACGTCACTCGCCAGGCGGTCGACGACGTCGTCAGCCGGTTGCCGGCGGCGCCGGCCTGAGCGACTCGATCGTCTTCGTCAGCTTGTCGAGGCGGTCATCGAGATCGGACGTGGTCACCACGTCGGACAGGGCGAGGCGGATGCCGGCGATCTCCCGGGCCAGGAACTCGGTGTCGGCCTGCACCCGGGCGGCCCGCTCGCGGTCGCGCTCGGTCTGGGCCCGATCGCGCTCCTCCTGGCGGTTCTGGGCCAGCAGGATCAACGGGGCGGCGTAGGCGGCCTGCGTCGAGAACATGAGGTTCAGCAGGATGAACGGGTACGGGTCCCACTGGAGCGCCCACATCACGGAGTTGAGCGCGATCCAAACGGCCACGACGATGGTCTGGATGACGAGGAATCGCGCCGTGCCGAAGGTGCGGGCGATCGTCTCGGAGAAATCGCCGAAGGCGTCCGGGTCGTAGTGGATGCCGAGGTCGAGGCGCCGGCGCCGGCGCGGCGTCGACAGGTCCTCGCGCCGCCTCACGTCGCTCGCACCGCCGGTCGGCGCCGCTGGCGCCAACCGGCCGGCAGCGAGCGATCGAGCACGTCGTCGACAGTGATAGCCCCCAAGAGGTGCTTGCGGGCATCGCACACCGGGATGGCCATGAGGTTGTAGGCGGCCAGCCGCTCTGCCACCTCGCGCTCGGTGGTGTCGGGAGCGACGACGTCGATGTCCTCGACGCAGCGCAGCAGCGGCATGGACGGTGGTTCCCGCAGCAGGCGCTGGAAGTCGACCACGCCGAGGAACGTGCCGGTCGGGGCTACGAGCGGAGGTTGCACCACGAAGACCTGGGCGGCGATCGAGACCAACCACTCAGGATCGCGGACATGGGCCAGCGCCTCCGCCACCGTGGCGGTGGGGCCGAGGATGATCAGCTCGGGGGTCATCAGGCCGCCGGCGGTGCCCTCGCCGTAGGCGAGGAGGCGGCGCATCACCTCGGCCTCGTCGGAGTCCATGGCCGCCAGCACGCGCAAGCGCTGGTCGCCCGGCATCTCGGCCAGGAGGTCGACGGCGTCGTCGTACTCCATCTCCTCCAGCACCGACACCAGGCGCTCGAGGTCGAGGTCGGCGATCAGCCGGAGCTGCTCGGCCTCGGACAGCTCCTCGAGCACGTCGGCCAGGCGATCGTCCTCCATCGCCTCGGCCAGCTGGCGGCGCTGGGGGAGCGGGAGGTTCAGCACGAGGTGGGCGACGTCGCTCGGGTGCATGTCCCGCAGGCGGGCGGCCTCGGCGGCGGCCTCGCTGCTGGCGGCGAAGAGGGGAGCGACCTCGTCCCAGTCGACCACCCGGTACGAGCCCCGGCGCCGCAGCGGCGACCGGCGCCCCAGGCGGACCTTCACGACCTCCCACGTCAGCGATTTGCCGCTGGTGGGTCGCAGGGCCACGTCGTGGACGGTCTCCTCGCCCATCTTGCGATCGATCAGGTCGCTGACCAGCAGTTCGCCGGCGCGCAGCTTGAACGGGTTGAGGTCGACATCCCACGAACGCAGCCGGGCACCGTCGTTTTCGAGCGCGGCGACCCGGTTGGCGTTCACGAAGATGCGGCGGCGCTGGCTGGCGGCGACGAACCCGAGCACGTCGGGTGGCTCGTCGGGCAGGCCTGGTGACAGAACGATGTCCTCGAACCGGCCGATGGCCGCACCCTCGGCATCGAGCAGCGGCAGGCGCATCACGCGAAACGCCCAGATCAACTCGCTGCCAGCCACGGCGGAAACGCTACCGCCGGTGTTTCCGTCGTCCCGCGACCCTCCCGACCAGGCCGAGGCCGGTGAGCGCAGCGGCCACCGCCC
The DNA here is from genome assembly GCA_963728985.1 of uncultured Acidimicrobiales bacterium. GTDB lineage: Bacteria > Actinomycetota > Acidimicrobiia > Acidimicrobiales > Ilumatobacteraceae > DASXAI01. Next base: position 221,947 of record CAVSME010000002.1, read on the forward strand.
ACCCGACGTCGGTGGCCAGACGTACGGCCTCAGCGATGTCCGCCGCCGCCGGGGCGCGCCCGTCACCGAGCTCGGGCCGGGCTTCGATCCGGTGCCCATAGCGGTTCACGCCACCGAGGCGGAGCCCGAGCGCGGCGGCGAACGCGGCCTCGGCCACGCCGGCATTGGGCGATGGATGGCCGGGCGCGTCGTGGCGCACGGCCCGCCATACGGCGCCCGCCGAACGAGGGCGAACCGCCACGACGGCGACGGCGGTGAGCCGGGCCGGTACCCAGGCGGCAGCGTCGTCGAGGCGGGCCGCCGCCCAACCGAAGCGGGCGTAGCGAGCCGAGCGGTGGCCCACCATGGCGTCCAGGGTGTTGATCGCTCGGTGGGCGAGCACGCCCGGCGCGCCCAGGGCGGCGGCCCAGCACGCCGGCGCGACCACGGCGTCGACCGTGTTCTCGGCGACCGACTCGATCACCGCCCGTGCCACCTCGGTGGCGTCGAGCCCGCTCGGGTCCCGCCCCACGAGGGTGGGGAGCAAGGTGCGGGCCCCGTCGAGGTCGCCCTGCTCGAGGGCGGCGCCGATGGCGGTGGCCGCCGCGCCCAGCATGCGCCCGGCGATGGCGACCTCGGCCGCCACGAACGTGGCTACGGGTGTCCCAGCGTCGCGTTGGAGCGCCGCCCCGGTGCCGGCGGCGAGGGCGACGCCGGCCAGCGCGTGGGCGGCGCCCGCGGCGCGGTCGTCGCGGTAGGTCCACCGCTCGACCGCCGCCATCAGGTGCCCGAACGCGCCGACCGGGTGGAGCGAGGCCGGCGGTTCCCCGACCAAACGGTCGGCGGCGATGGCGGCGGCGGCGGCCATGGGGCGGGCGCCCGTCACCACCGGGCGCTCATCACCACCAGGGCGACGGTCTCGCCCACCACGCCCGCAGCGCCGAGCACGTCGCCGGTGAACCCGCCGATCCGCCGCCGCGCCAACGCCACGACGAGCCCCGCCGCCACGATCCCGGCGGCCACGGCCACCACCCCGCCGACGCCTCGGACGGCGGCCAGGGCGACGAAGGGAATCGCCGCGGCGATCGGGGGCAAGGGTGATCCGCCGAGGAACGAGCTGGCCAGTCCGGTGTCGCGGGCGTAGGGCACGGTGGTCATGGTCACGGCCATCGACGCCCGCGCCGCGCACCAGATGGCGGCCAGGACGGCGATCGCCTTCCATCCCTCGGGTTCGGTCGACGCCAGCGCGCCGACCCGCAGGAGCAGCGTCACCGCCACGACGGCGACGCCGAAGGCACCGACGTCGGGCATGGCCATGACCTCGAGGCGGCGCTCGCGTTCGAGGTGGGGGAGGAGACCGTCGGCGGCGTCGGCCAGGCCATCGATGTGCAGCAGGCCGGTGATGCCGAGGTCGGCGGCCACCACGATGGCGCCGGCCACCGGCGCCGGCCACACGTTCGTGGCCCCCCACCACAGCGCGCCGAGGGCGGCGCCGATCAGGGCACCGGCGGGCCCGAACCACACCAGCACCCGGCGGGTGGGTGGGCGTGAGCGGCCGGCGATCGTGAGGAAGCCGAGAGCGTCGAGCATCAGCCGCCTTGTCGTGGCGCCGCAGTGCGGCGCCGGGGCGAGGGCTCCCGGCATTGACCGAGCGAAGCGAGACCGAGGCGAACCCGAGGCATCATCACGGCCGGGCCAACGGGAGGACCCGGCCGGCGATCACGAACACGACGTCGTCGGCGATGTCGGCCACGGCCGTGTTGACCTGGCCGAGCACGTCCCGGAAGCGCCGGCCCACGTCGGTCGATGGATGCACGCCGAGGCCGACCTCGTCGGAGACGACGACGGTGTCGCCGCTGCGTGCTCGGAGCGCACGGAGAAGGGGCTCCACGTCGGGGTCGAGGTCGGCGTGGCCGGCCACCCACGTGCCCAGGGCGTCGACCAGGACGGTGCCGCTCGGATGGGCGTCGAGCGCTTCGGCCAGGGCGCGGCCGGCCTCGACGGTGGACCACGACGACGGGCGGCGGTCTCGATGGCGGGCGATGCGTTCGGCCATGGCGGTGTCACCCGGCTCGGCCCGGCCGGTGGCGACGTACACGACGGGACCGCCGCTTCGCGCCGCCAGCTCCTCGGCCACGGCCGACTTGCCCGACCGGGTGCCGCCGAGGACCAACGTGATCACGGGCGTGGATGGTACGAGGCGGTCACGTCGGCCAGCGCGGTGGCGAGCCGGTCGAGCCCCTGCGCGTCGGGCACGGCCACGCGGATCGTGCCGGGCAGGCCGAAGCTGGCGCAGTCCCGCACGAGCACGCCCTGGCGGGCCAGGGGCAGGCGCAGCGACGCCGCGCCGTGCACGAGGATCCAGTTGGCGGCCGACTCGACCACGTCGTACGACGCGAAGAGCGCCGCCAGTTGGGCCCGGGCGGCGGCGATCGCCGTAGCCCACGCCGGCAGGTCCGTTCGGGCCAGCAACGGTTCGACGAGGGCGAGGGCGAGGCCGCTGACCGCCCACGCCGGCTGGCGAGCAGCGAGGCGTCGGGCGCTGTCGGCGTCGGGCGCGATGAGGTAGCCGAGGCGCAGTCCCGGACACCGCCACAGCTTGGTCAGCGACGCCAGGCGGTACGCATCGTCATCGTCGCGGGTCCACGTGCCGGTGGCGAGGGGCCAGAACGACTCGTCCCAGACTCCGGCGCGCTCGTCGCCGGCCGCCAGCGTGCCGAGGGGGTTGTTCGGGTTCGAGCGCCACCGGGGCGCGCCCGGTTCGAGGCGGGCGAGGTGGTGCTCGTAGAGAGAGAATTCGGGGCCCACGACATCGCCCACCGGGTGCTCGGCAGCCACCAGGGCGATGGCTTCGGCGGCGCCGTTGGTGAGGAGCAGGCGATCCCCATCGACGCCGACAGCCGCGGCTACCAGCGCCGTCGCGTCGGCTCGCTCGGCGTCGTCGGGATAGCGCGCCAACGTGTCGAGCCGGGTAGCGGCGAGAACGCTGACGTCGGGGGCGAACGGATTGAGGCTGGCCGACAGGTCGAGGATGCCGGCGGGGTCCACACCGAGGTCCCGAGCGACGGTGACGGCGTCGCCCCCGTGTACGTCGCGCCGCATGATGCGAGGGTACGGCAACGTGTTCATGGATCACGGCGAGCACACCGGCGCGCTGGCCGGGACGGTGCTGCGCTCGTGATGGCGGGCGCCGTCAGGAAGCGGCGCTGAGGACCTCGATCTCGACGATCTCGATGAAGCGGTCTTCGTCGCCGTCTACGAGCCACAGACTGCGACGGGTCGCGTTGAGGAGGCGCCCGCGCAGGTGATGGCCGTCACGACGTTCCACATCGATGTCGTGTCCGATGAGCCGTCTGATGGTGTCTTGTCCGGGCATCACTACCCTCCTTCCATCCACCCGTTACCCATGAGTCGATACCTGTGTACCCGACCCTGATACGTCGGAGGTGGATGGTTCGGTTCACGATATGAGACGTTTGTCGCACGATCCGATGACGACGCGTGACGTGGGTCATGTGGACCATTCCAGACGCCGATCTAGGGTGACGACGTGGGCGGGCTGACGGCGTCCGAGCGCTACGCCTTCGACGTCGCCGGCTACCTCGTCCGCCGGGGCGCCCTCGTGTCGCGCGAGGTCGCCGCGCTCAACGCCGCCGTCGACGCGCTGGCGCTGCCCCTGCCGGGCGACGACATCGCCAGCCAGCGCTTCAGCGATCATCTGCACCGTTCGGCGTCCTTCGTCGCGCTGCTCGATCACCCCGCCGTCTTCGATGTGCTCGTCGAGCTGTGTGGTCCGGTCCTGCGCCTCGACCACGCCTACGGCATCGTGATGGCACCCGGCACCGGCGGGCTCGGCGTGCACGGCGGCGGCACACCGTTCGATCCGGCGCAGTTCTACGTCGTGAGCGGCGGGCGCGTGAGCTGTGGACTTGTCGCAGTGCAGTGGTGCCTGGTCGACCATCCGCCGGGCGCGGGTGGCTTCCGGTGCGTGCCCGGGAGTCACAAGGCTGCGTTCCCCCTGGCTGATCCCGTGCCGCCCGAGCTCGTCGTCGACGTGCCTCTCGCCGCCGGTGACGTCGTGCTCTTCACCGAAGCTCTCACCCACGGGACCGCACCCTGGCGGGCCGCGCACCAGCGGCGGACGCTGCTCTACAAGTACTCGCCGGGCAACTCGTCGTGGGGCAAGGACGAGGTGCTGCCGCCGGCGCTGGCCCCGATGCTCACGGCGCGGCAACGGCTGCTGTTCGAGCCGCCGTACGTCGCCCACCGGCGGCCGCTCACGTCGTGAGGCGAGCGGTGCCGCGCAGGAACGACCGCACCAGCTCGCCCATGACGTTCACGTTGTAGCCGCCCTCCTGCACGACGACGAGCGGACGGTCGAGCGCGGCGACGGCGAGCCCGGCGGGGTGGTAGGCCGCGGCGGTCACGGCGAGGTCGCTGAGCGGGTCGTCGCCATACGTATCGACCCCGAGCGAGACGACGACGACTTCGGGGTCGAAGCGGTGGACGGCGTCGAGCGCCTGGGCGACGGTGGCGAGGTAACCGGTATCGTCGCAGCCCGGTGCGAGGGCGAGGTTCACGGTGGCGCCGGTTCCGGAGCCCGTGCCGCGCTCGTCGGTGAAGCCGGCGAAGTACGGGTAGGCCCGCTCCGGATCGGCGTGCAGCGACACGTACAACACGTCGGCCCGGTCGTAGAAGATCTGCTGGGTGCCGTTGCCGTGGTGGTAGTCCACGTCGAGCACGGCCACTCGCCTCGCGCCTCGGGCGATCGCGTGGTGCGCGGCAATGGCGGCGTTGTTCAAGAAGCAGTAGCCGCCGAATGCCGCTCGCGGCGCGTGGTGCCCCGGTGGGCGGCACAGGGCGTACGCCACGCCGTCGCCGGCGAGCACGATGTCGGTCGCGCTCGAGGGCGACATCGACTGCTGCCCTCGCTGCCGCATACGTGCCGTCGACCATCACCGTGGTGGTGTCGAAGCCGTAGTAGCTCATGCGGGCGACGGCACCGGCGGGTGGGTGACCTGGTCCCATGCCCTCGCGCAGCGCCGCGTTGGGGAACGAGTCGGGGATGGCCTGGCGGGCGGTCGGCACCGCGGTGATCCACTCGGTCCAGGCCCGTTCGAGGAAGGCGACGTAGGCGGGATCGTGCACCGCCACGATGGGGTCGAGGCCGTGCTCCGTGGGACCCTCGATGGCGAAGTCCGGATCGGCGCTCGAGCGCGTCGCGGATCGCCTCGGCCCGCGGCGGGCACTCGTAGGGGGCCACCGCCACGCCCGTTTCGATCTCCGTCACCGGATCATGATCGCGATGGGCCGTCGAATAGACGACGCGCATGGCCGATCACGGTATCGGCCATATGGCGCGTCAGGCGGCGTGTTCGTGGCGGTGGGCGCTCACGAGGCGGCCGTGCTGCCCGCAGTAGCACTCCCATTCCATCTCCACTCCGTCGGGCCCGTTGGCCACCGAGACGATGTTGTCGTAGCCGAGGAGGACCTCGGTGGCGTGGCGTTCGCAGAACACCTTGAACATCAGACGCTCCCTTCGCGAGCTCGGCGGATCTGATCGGCGTGGTCGTGGGCGTGGACGGCGTAGATGCGCAGCCACGTCTCGACGTCGTAGGGGCCGCTGTCGGAATGAACGCCGGCGCGCTCCCATTCGTGAGGCTCGAGGGCGTCGAGGAGATCAGCGCTCGACTGGCGCACCGCCCGCAGCACCTGCAGCGAGGGTTCGATCGGGCGGCTGTAGTGGAGGGCGCGGGCGTACTGAGCCTCGTCGTAGCCGGCGATGACCGGCGCGTCCTCGGCCAGCAGCTTGCGCAGGCGGAGGTAGGACGTGGTCTCGCTGTCGGCCAGGTGGTGCACGACCTCGCGGGCCGTCCACGCGTCGTCGTCGGCCGGGCGCTTGTCGAGCTCGGCGTCGGTCACGTTGGCCAGCGCAGCGGTGACGGCGCGGTAGCCGTCGCGGTACTGCTGGATCAGGTGCTGGCGCTCGACGAAGTCCATGTCTCGATGGTGCGCTGGGGCCGCCCACTTCCACGAGTGGCAGGACTGCCTATGTTCGCTAGGATTCTGCCATGGCTCGCAACCATCGTGTCGCTGCGCTGGTGTTCCCGCCTGTCTCCGTGTTCGAGCTGGCGGTGGCGTGCGAGGTGTTCGGCATCGACCGGCGGGAGATGGGTGTGCCCAGCTACGACCTGCGCGTCTGCTGCAACGACGACCCGCCGCTCACCACCAACGGCGCCGGCTACACGATCGACACGCCGCACCGGCTGGAGGCACTGGCGTGGGCCGACACGATCATCGTGCCGGGGTGGCCCTACCCGAAGGATCAGGCACCGCCGCGCGAGGTGTGCGAGGCATTGCGGCGCGCTCATCGGCGCGGTGCCCGGTTCGCGTCCCTGTGCTCGGGGGCGTACGTGCTGGCCGCTGCCGGTCTGCTCGACGGGTCACGGGCCACGACGCACTGGATGTACGCCGACGACTTCGCGTGCCGCTTCCCGCAGATCGAGGTCGACCCCGGTGTGCTCTACGTCGGCGACGGCCAGGTGTGGACATCAGCGGGCACCGCCGCCGCCATCGACCTGTGCCTCCACTTCGTGCGCATGGACCACGGTGCCGAGGTGGCCAACGTCGTGGCCCGCCGCATGGTGGTGCCGGCCCATCGTGACGGCGGGCAGGCGCAGTACGTGCAGGCCCCTGTGCCCGAGGCGTGCAGCGACGATGACCTGGCCACCACGCTCGACTGGGTGGTGGAGCACCTCGACCAGGAGCTGGAGGTCGAGGACCTCGCCCGGCGGGCGAAGATGTCGCCGCGGACGTTCGCCCGGCGGTTCAAGCTGGCCACCGGCACGACCCCGCTGCAGTGGCTCCTGACGCAACGGGTCGTATTGGCGCAGCGGCTGCTCGAGGGCACGGACCTGGCTGTCGAGGTTGTCGCGGCGCGGTGCGGGTTCGGGTCGGCGGCGACGTTGCGCCAGCACTTCGCCCGATCGGTGGGGACGTCGCCCGTCGCGTACCGCCAGACGTTCCGCCGCGCCGGCTGAGTCAACGCTGTTCGGTACGGTCGGGCCGTGGGCCGACTGCAGCGGATCGCACCGGTGTTCGCCGTCAGGGACGTGGCCGCGGCGCTGGCGTTCTACGAGCGGTTGGGATTCGCCACGCGCGAGTACGAGGGGGGCGGCTACGGGTACGCCACTCGTGACGCGGTCGAGATCGACCTCGGCTTCGTACCGCCTGACGACGCCCGCTCGATCCGCGGCACGGCCTACCTCTGGGTCGACGACGCCGGTGCGCTGGCGGAGGAGTGGCGCCGCGCCGGTGCCGACGTCAGGCCGCCGGAGGACACGGCGTGGGGGCAGCACGAGGGCGTGGTGATCGACCCCGACGGGAACATCATCCGCTTCGGTTCGCCGATCGGCTGAGCGGGCCGGGTCCGGCGGCCACGCTGCGTGCGGGAGGTCAGGCCGCGATCGTGGTTTGGGTGCCGATTGCGTCGCCTGGCGGGTCGATCCGCACCCGTGACCGGATCGGCACCCAAGGTTGCGCACCGATCGTGGCAACCGGACCGAGTGGCCGCGGCGTAGGGGCTGGCGGGCCGGCCTGGCAGAATGGACGCGCCGGGGACGTAGCTCAGTTGGCTAGAGCGTCTGCTTTGCACGCAGAAGGTCGTGGGTTCGAGTCCCATCGTCTCCACCGCCCCTGACCTGGTGTTATACTGTCGGGCCTCGTCGCTGAAGCGACCCATGTATCAGCGAGGTATCAGAGGTCTGGCCATGGGATGGAAGGTCACAGGTGCCCCGACGGTTCGGCGCCAGCGGGACCGGTGGGTGGTGCGGGTCGACGGCATCGACACCGAGACGGGCAAGCACCGGCCCCGGCAGTTGGGCACGTACTCGTCGCAGCGGGCGGCGCTGGCGGCGGCTCGATCGGTGTCGGTGCAGCAGCGGGCAGCGTCGCGTGACACGGTCGGGTGGCTGGTGCGGCGGTGGTGCGCGTCTCGTACCGACGTGAGCCTGGGCGGTCGCCAGCAGTACGAGTGGGCGGCCGGGCACATCGAGGCCGGGCTTGGCGCCATCCGGTTGGATCGGCTCGATCGCGAGGACGTGGCCGGGTGGCTGGATTCGTTGGCGTCGGGCGGCCACTTCTCCCGGCGCAGCGTCGAGATTTGCCGCACCGTCCTGAAGGCGGCGCTGGCCGATGCCGTGGATGAGGGCCTCATCCCGCGCAACCCCGCGGCGAGGGTGCCGTTGCCGAAGCAGGTGGCCAAGCCGGCGCGCGTGAAGGAGGTGGACGCGTGGAGCGCAGAGCAGGTCGAGCGGTTCCTGGCGGCCACCGCGGATCATCGGTGGGCGATCGGGTTCCGGCTCGGTGTGCTGTACGGGTTGCGGCGCAGTGAGTTGTTGGCGTTGCGGTGGGACGACGTCGACTGGGAGGTCGGGACGATCCGCATCGACGAGGGCCTGATCGCCATCAAGACCGGCGTGCAGTGGTCGGACGGCAAGACGGTGCGTTCGAGGCGTGTCTTCGCGTTGGATCCGGTGACGATGCGGGTGCTCGCGAACCGGCGTCGGCAGCAGGCCGAGGAGCGGTTGGCGGCCGGGAGTGAGTGGATCGATGAGGACATGATCCTGGCGACTCGGACGGGTGTGCCGGTGCTGCCGCGCAGTTTCGATCGGGCGTTGGCGCTCATCATCGAGAAGACCGGGCTGCCTCGGCTCACCTCGCACGGACTGCGGCACACTGCGGCAACCCACATGGTCCAGAGCGCTGCCGATGTCGGTGAGCTCAGGGCGGTGGCAGATGTGCTCGGACACGGGCCGGACGTGTTGATGCGGATCTACGCCCACACGCTCCCGGAGAGGATGCGGGCGGTGACCGACAAGATCAGCCGCCGCGCCGGCGACTCGTGACCGAGGAGCTGCCGGACCCGGCCGTCCTCACTGCGATCGAGGACACGTTCTGGACACCCGATGGGCACGTGCCGTCCGAGGCTGAGGTCGTGGTGCGGGGGGTCGCCCATCACGGCGGAGAAGCTGTGGACGCATGCCATCCGCCAGGCCCGCGAGTACTCGTACCGTGGTGAGCACATGGCATCGGTCAGCGTCGATGTCGTCCTGCCCGAGTGGCCGTTGGAGCGGATCCTCGCCGCCAAACTGGCCACCTACTCGCGGTACTCGATCTGCCGGGTGGCGGCTGTGGCTGAGGCCGGCTTCGAGCTCCTGGAGACCGGCGCCGTCCCCCACGCTGATGTCGTCTTCCCAGCCGTGGATAGCCTCTTGGCGGAGCGTCTCGCCGAGCTTCTGGCAGGCTCGGAGCAGCGCAACCCGTACAAGTCGAGGAGGTGAGGCCGTGACGATCGAGCTCGACATCCCCTGCGACGTGCAGGGACGTGACGCCGACGGTCACCTGTGGGCCTTCCTCGACGAAGCCGCCCACCCCGACGTCATCGCAGCCGGCGCCCTCGTGGTGACCGGCGACGAGGACGATCCCGTAGTCGCGGTGCTCGAAGTGATCGATCGACCTGGTGGACGCAAGGTCGTGATGGAGCTGCTCGGCGACGCCTCGGAGCTGCTCCATGCGCTGACCCGTGCCCGGGTCGTCGCCGCCTGACCGGCGTCGGAGCTCTTACAGCCCGAGATCAACCCCGAGGTCAGCCTCGATCGGTTGGGGTCGGACGAGGAGCGCCTCGAGGTCCCAGTTCGCCTCCTGCCACGAAGACCGTTCGGTGGCATTCGTCGGCGGGCGACCGAGGGCGATGCGCTTGTCGGTGATGTCATGCTCCAGGCGGTAGGCCTCGATGAGGGTCGCCGCATCGATCCAGCCCGCAACCGAGGTGCCGTCCGTCGGGCAGGGGCCGAGCGACCCGAGTCAGGTAGCCCGGCGGATCGTTGATGGCTCGTCCGGACAGCCGCGATCGACGCGGTCGGCGAGGACACCGGTGATCTGGTCGAGCCGGCGGGCGTCGGCCTCGTGATCGGCGAAGAAGGCCTGGCGTGCTTGCGTCGTGGAGCGAGCGGCATCGAGGTCGTCCTCGATCTTGGATCGTCGACCAGCCAGTTCGGCCTGCTTGGCTTCGACGAGGAGGAGTTCGGGGTCGGGTCCGCGCCGACGGTCCCGCCATCTACGAGGCCGGCCGACCAGCTCGTCGTGGCGGCGACCGAGTTCGGCGAGCTCGTTCACGGTGCGATGAAGGGCCCGCCCGAGCGCTTCGCTGTCGCGGGTGCTGTCTGCCGGCGCAGCGGCCAGTACGTCGTGGAGCCGACGTTGCGCGTCGAGCAGGTCAGCCGTGGTCCAGGTGAGCAGCGAGGCATCCTCGACGTGGTCCGAGGCCAGCCTCTGTCGACGGCTCACCGCCAGACCGGTGAACAGGACGTCGTCAGCGCTGGGCTCAGTGGTGGGGGCGTGCGGGGTGCTGTCCGGGTCGAGGGGCTTCGGCCCGACGACGTAGAGATGGTTGCCGAGCCGGCCGCGGCTCATCGCCACGTAGCCCTGCTCGCGATAGAGGCTCTCAGAGCCGAGTGTGAACGCCCGATCGCAAGTGAGTCCCTGCGCCTTGTGAACAGTCGTGGCATAGGCGTGGGCGACGTGACCGGCGGTCAGATACTCGGTCGGCAGGACGACCTTCGCGCCGGTCGTGAGGGCGACTGACATGGCGCCGGCGACCGGATCGACGGCTTCAACCGCGCCCCGCTCACCGTTGCGCACGTGGAGCCGGCGGTCGTTGCACAATGTGATGACCTCGTCGCCGGCCTGGAACGGAACGCCGCCGACGAGGAGAGTGGGTCCGTGGAGGCGGCCAGTCGGCTCGAGACGGGTCCGGGCTCGCCGGTTGAGGTCGTCGACGTCCGAACGTCGCCCGGCGAGCATGATGACGTCTTCGCCGGCAAGGCGGGAGCCCCACCAGTCGGCAACCAGCCGGGCGCGGGTGTCTTCGGCGTTGTCGCCGAGCGTGATGCGGCCGTGGTCGCGGTATGACCCGAAGGCGGTGTCGATGTCGCCGTCGCGTAGGTCGCGCAGCGCGTGACGCTCCCACTCGTCTCGTTGGCGGCGGTTTTCGGTGAGCTGGACGCCCGGTAGCCGGTCAGCCAGCCCGGCCAGCAGGCCTCCGGCGTCGATCTCGGGGAGTTGACGAGGGTCGCCGATCAGCACGACCTTGCCGGCGGCCTCGGTTGCGTGGTCGAGGAGCCGGGCGAGCTTGCGGGTGCCGACCATGCCGGCCTCATCGACGACGACCACCGTTCGGGCGTCGAGTCGGGTAGATCGACCGTCCAGCGCGATGAGCAGCGAGTCCAGGGTCGTGGAGGGCACGCCTGCGGCCGCCTCCAGCTCCGCCGCGGCTCGGGCCGCTAGGGCTGTGCCGATCACCCGGTAGCCGCACCGTTCCCACGCATCGCGAGCGGCGTCCACGGTGAACGTCTTCCCCGACCCCGCCGGCGCCGTTACGACATCAATGCCGTTGCCCGAGCAACAGAGGTGGGCCACGACCTGTGCTTGTTCGTTCGACAAGGTGGGGTGAGCATGGAAGGAACCGGCGAGGTCGTCCTGATCGACCACCGCACATACCTCCTCGACGCGGCCGGCGGCCATCGTCAAGAGCCGGTCCTCGAGCTCGAGCAGTTCGCGAGTCGAGCAGAGGGAACCGGTGCCAACTGAAGACAGGACACGGCCGCGGCAGGTCCGGAGCGGCGCGGAGCCATCGGCCAGCGCCACGATCGAGTCGTGACCGGTCAGGAACCGGTCGGCGAACTCCTCGATGTCAGCCACGGCAGCGCCGTCGGGGAGCTGGTCGCACCACGCTCGGAGGACCGCGAGCCGATCGAAGGTCGAGGCGCGCTCGGTTAGCCCGGCGCGGCTTGCGAGATGGTCTTCGATCTGTCGTCGCCGGTCCTCGCCCGGCGGCTGCCAGCGCCTCCTATCCAGGAGGTTGCCGAGGTCGGCAGGCTCGAGCCCCGCCTCAGCGGCCTTCCGCGCCCACTCGCCTCGAAGGTGGATGGCGTCCACGTCCCGGTCTTTCGGACGCCGAGTGTCCAAGGTGGCGATCTGGGCAGCTCGCGCCGAAGTCTCGCCCCGCGCTGCCATGGCGGCTTCGATCTCCACGCGTCGGGTCGAGAACAGCCGGACCACTCGGTCCGGTACGCCGGCGAGCTCCGCCGTGCCGTTGTGTACGGGGCGCCACGCGACGCCGAGCCGGTCGGTGAGCAGGTGACGGAGATGCGCCTCGTACAGGTAGCCGGCGGTCTTGGCATGAGCGAAGACGTGGCGGAAGTCGAGTGTGCGCCACTTGCCGTCCGGGCCCCGCACCGTGTTGGCGATGAGGACATGCGTGTGCAGGTGCGGGTCGCCCGCCCGGCTCGTGCGATGGCGGAACGCAGCGCCGACCAGGCCGTCGCGCCTCACTTCGTCGACACCGTTGCGGCCGCGCCGGGACCAGGTGGCCCGGCGCTCGAGGTAGCCGAGGGCGCCGTCGACGGCTTCCTCGTGGGCATCACGGACGACCCTGGGGATCTCAGCCTCGCCCAGCCCAAAGAGAACGGACACCGACTTCGGCGTCGAGAACGTCAGGTCGAAGCCAGGGACTTTGCGGTTCGGGGCGCACCCAAGCTGTGTCCCCGAAGCAGGGTCACGATCGGCCAGCAGGGCGACCAGATCGTCCCCGTCAACCTCGCCCTCCAGGCCGAGTAGGACGCCGCCGCGGCCAACCCACCGGCCCGGCACCTCGCCACCGAGGAAGTAGTCCTCGACACCACCGGCGACGGAGCCGAGGTACTACTGCTCACTCCCGGCTGCGAGGACGCCGATGTTCAGCACCGGCTTCCCCGCACGGCAGCCAGCGACATCGACGATGCAAGTACGTGAACCTTCTTCGGTGTGCGGTCGCGTTCGCCTTGACTGCCGCAGTCGACTGGCGTGCTGTCGTGCGCGAGAGGCCGCTGCGGATCGATTTGGTCGGCGCGATCGGCTGACGTCGGGGAGCGGCGGTCCATCAACTTGCCGGCGCGCTGGATGGGAACGGCCGTCCACGTGTCCACTCGTCAAACGCCGAAGCCGGCACGCGGATGCTCCGCCCGATGCGTACCGCCGGGATGCCCTCCTGGCCCGCCGTGTCGAGCCACTGCCGGGTGAGCATGTAGGCCGCGGTGCGACTGATCCGGAGCCGAACGGCCGCCTCTTGGACGGTAAGGAACGGCGTGGGGCTGACGGCGTCGGTCATGGTGTCTCCCGTGGGTGATGTGTCTCGCTGACACCCAACGGACGGCCAGGAGCCGACGTGGGAGAAAATCGCTGTTCAGGGGCGGGGAGCGGTAGCTCCGCTCGGCGTGGGGGTCGACACGGCGCGGTTCAGGGCGAGGTGCGATCATCGCGATGTGGGCTTCCTCAAGAAGCTGCCGATCGAGGTGGAGACTCACGTGCAACCGATCGGTTCGCGGCCGTTGCCATCTGGACTTTCGGGTACGCCGAAAGAGGCGGCGCTTGGCGCGCCATGGGAGTCGGGAGAGTCGGCCCCGACCGGCAATGGGGGTGTGCAGGCACGCATTGCGGTCACCACCGGCGGTCGTGACGGCGTCGACGAAGTTCATGTTGGAAGGCCGGGTCGGGTCAGGCCACGACGCCAGTAGCCCTTCGGCGGCCATCGTCGGCAAAGAGCGCGGGTCCTGGGCTGCCGCGACCGTCGGGCAATCCCTACTGTTCGTCCGGCGCGCCGTGGCGGGCGGCGGTGCCATAGTGGTGGCGTGGCCGTCGAGCTCCCGTCGGGCACCGTGACCTTCCTGTTCACTGACATCGAGGATTCGACGCGGCGATGGGAGCAGGATCCCGCGGCCATGAGCGCGGCATTGGCACGGCACGACGACCTCTTGCTCCAAGCGGTCTCGGCCAATCGCGGAGCCGTGTTCTCGAAGGGTGGGGACGGCATGGCTGTGGTGTTCGGCCGGGCCGGCGACGCCATCGCCGCCGCGGTCGCCGCACAGCAGGCATTCGAGATGGAGCAGTGGCCGACGGCGCTGCGGGTGCGGATGGGCGTGCATACCGGGGAGGCCGAAGAACGCGGGGGCGATTACTTCGGCCCTGCGGTGAACCGTGCGGCCAGGCTGATGTCGGAGGCGACCGGTGGTCAAGTGCTGGTCTCGTTGTCGGCCACCGAGGTCGTGCGGGATCGGTTGCCGGAGGGCTTGAAGCTCGTCGAGCTCGGTGAGCGGACGTTGCGGTCGTTGAGCCGGCCCGAGCGGGTGTTCGAGCTGATCTGGTCGGCCGATCGCGAGCCGGTTCCCGCACGTGCCGCCGACCCGCCCGGCCCGCCGGCGGGGCCGCGTTCGACCCTGATCGGCCGCGACGCCGAGCTTGCCGACATCATCGACATGGTGGGCTCGGAGCGCCTCGTCACGCTCGTCGGACCCGGAGGAGTGGGGAAGACCGCGCTGGCCCTGGAGGCGGCGCGACGCGATCGAACCGGCCGCGAGGCGGCGGTCGTGATCCTCACGTCGGTCACGGACCCGACGGTGCTGGCCGACGTGGTGGCGAGCGCGCTCGGACTGCGGGGGAACATGGGTGATCCACTGCAGGCCGCAGCGGCATTGCTCGGGTCACGACCGTGGCTCGTGGTGATCGACAACTGCGAGCACCTCCTGCCCGCGGTCCGGGAGATGGTGGCGACGTTGTCGAACGGCTGCGACAAGCTGACCATCCTCGCCACCAGCCGAGAGCGGCTGGGGCTGCCGTTCGAGCAGGTCTGCCGGGTGGCACCGCTCCCGCTGCCGGCGTCCGATCAGCTCGACGATCTGGCCAGCGTGCCCTCCGTCGCGCTCTTCATGGAGCGGGCGCGACGCGTGCGCCCGGGCTTCGCGACCGACGACCGTCACGATGCCGCCGTCGCCACGTTGGTCCGCCGGCTCGACGGCATGCCGCTCGCCATCGAGCTGGCCGCGGGACGGCTCTCGTCACTCAGCCTTGCCGATCTCGACCGCCGCCTGGACCGAGCCCTTGACGTTCTCGCCGCCGGCCCGCATGTCGACCAGCATCACGGCACGCTGCGCGCCGCCATCGAATGGTCCTACGACCTGCTCCCCGATGAGGAGCAGCGCCTCTTCCGTGCGCTCGCGGTCTTTCCCGACGGGTTCGACCTGGCGACCGCGGAGGCAGTCGCCAGCGAGGTTGCGCCCGCCGTGGACCCGACCACCGCGGTCGCCCACCTCGTCGATGCCTCGATGCTCGTCGCCACGTTCAACGACGGGGCCCGCTATCGCATGCTCGACACGCTGCGCGCCTACGGCCTCGACCGGCTGGCCGCCACGAACGAAATCGACGGTGCCACGGAACGCCTGCTGCGCTGGGCGGTGAGGCTCGTCGGCTGGATCGAGGGGGCGGTCGTGACGGAGGACGAGCCATCGGCCGCCGCCTGCCTGGTCGCCGAGGTCGGCAACCTCCGGGCCGTGTGGCACACGGCGCGGTCCACCGGCAACCTCGATGTGGCGGCGGCACTGGTGGTCTCCCTGTCGTGGCCGCTCAGCTGGCGCGACCTCGGCGAGTTGTGGAACTGGGCGCCCGAGCTGGCGGCCGATCCTCGCATCCTCGACCATCCGAGCGCCGTGTGCGTCATGGCCGCGGCGTCGGATGCAGCGATGCGTCGTGGGCAGTTGGAGGACAGCGAGATGTTCGCCCGCCGCGGACTGGAACTAGCCGGCGATGGCGACGCCGAGGGGCGGTGGCGATGTGGCATGCAGTTGGCGGCCCTCGATCTCTTCCAGGGCCGGCTCGCCGAGGGCATCGCCCGTTACGTCTCGCTCGCCGTCCCAGGCTGGGAGGCGGTCACCTTCGACACCGCGGCGATGTGCGCCACCTACGCGGGGGACCTCGATGAAGCCCGCCGATTCAACGAGCGGGCCCGGGCCACCGCCTCCAGCCCCTCGATGCGAGCGTACAACCGCTATGTCACGGCCGAGATCGACAATCTGGCCGGCGACTGGACCTCCGCCCAGCAGCACTACCGCGACAGCATCGCGCTGGCCGGGACAGTCGGCACGGCCCACACGCATGGCATCGCGTCGGTCGGGCTCGTGGCTGTGCAGGCGGCCAGCGGACAGGTACGGGAGGCACTCGGCGGCTACCGGGACCTCATCGACCACTGGCTACGGATCGGTGCCTGGACCCAGCAGTGGACGACGCTGCGCAACGCCGCCGACCTCTTCGACCAACTCGGCGACCACGACCTGGCGTCGTTCCTGCGCGAGGCTGCCGACCGCGCGCCCGAAGCCAGCCTCGCCGGCGCGACGACGGGCCGACCACAGGCCGATGACGCTGACTCGAAACCGCCGATGGCGCGCAGCGATGCCCACACGCGGGAGGAGGTGCTCGACATCGCTCGGGAGGCCGTCGCACAGTGGCTTGCTGCTACCCCTTCCGGCTGACGGCACGGAACGGTTCGGCGGTCATCGGACGAGGCGACGGTCCTCACGCGTTTCGCCGTCATCGAGCGCCGAAGCCCGGTCATGATTGCTTGCACGGCGGGGCACCGTGTGCGACGTTTGCAGCCTCTGATGGGGGGTCGCCATGGCGAGCATCGAGGCTTCGGCACTGTTGGACGAGGTCGCCAGGCTCCGACCCATCATCGAGGAGCACAGCTCGGCCGGCGAGTCGGATCGTCAAATCCCCGCGGCGTCGTATGAGGCCATGCGTGAGGCCGGCTTGTTCCAGACTTGGGCGCCAGCGGCGTTCGGTGGGCTGGAGCTCCACCCGGTCGAGGGGTGTCGCGTTTTTGAGGCGGTTTCGCGGATCGATAGCTCCACTGGTTGGCTCCTGGCGATCAGCTCAGCATTCATGTGCACGGCAGCGTGGCTGCCCGAGGCCGGCATGGAGCAGGTGTTCGGCCCTCGTCCCGACCCGATCATCGCAGGTGGTTTCTTCCCACCTGGGGCCGCTGTTCCGGTAGCCGGTGGCTATCGACTGACGGCTCGGGTCTCGTTCGCGAGCGGCTGTCATCAAGCGCAATGGTTCGTCGTTCCGAGCTTGATCATGGACGGTGACAAGCCGAAGGTGGATCCGGCGTCGGGCCAGCCGATCGCCGTCGCGCCGTTCATCCCGCGTGCTGACGTGGACGTGATCGATACCTGGAACACCGTCGGGATGCGCGGCACATTCAGCGCGGATTTCGCCGTGACCGAGGTGTTCGTGCCGGACGATCGCGTTGGGCTGATCCGTCCGACGCTTGACCTCGCCGGCCCGATGGACACGCCGCTGTTCCGTCTGACGCCATGGCCGGGCGTGCACAGCGAGACGGCGGTGTCGCTCGGTATCGCCACTTCGGGAATCGACCGCCTGGTCCGGCTGGCCACCGAGAAGACACCGAGCTTTGCTCAGACGCTGCTGCGTGACCGCCAGCTCGCGCAGCATCACGTGGCGAAAGCGCGCGCGCTGGTCGACTCGTCTCGGCTGTACCTCCACAGTTCGATCGCAAAGGCGTTTGAAGCCGTCAGTGAGCGCCGAGTCCCTCTCGATCCGAGTCTCAAGCAGTCGATGCAGCTGTCGGCTTGTCTCGCCGCTGAGCAATGCGCCACAGCGGTCGACCTCGTTCATCAAGCCGCTGGGACCACTGCGATCCGGATCGGGGCGGGCTTCGAGCGCCACTTTCGCGACGCCCACGTTCTTACGCAGCACGCCTCGAAGAATGTGCAGCGCTACGAGGATGTCGGCAAGATGATCTACGGCCTCCCGCAGGACTGGTTCGTGCTCAACCTCTGACCGGGTCCGGTGATGGCGTCAAAGATCAGTCGGGCGCCACCGGAATCTCCCGACCTACTCGAGTCTTGAATTTCGCCGCCCCGACACGATTCATCACTCCCAGGTCGGATAGCGACCACGTGGCTGCGACGCGACGTGTGTGTGGAGCGCAGGGTGCGCAGTTCGCAAACGCAGACGGTTGTCAGCGTCGTGGCACTGTACAAGTCGCCTGCACGTCGCGGTTGATGGCCGCTTTCGGCCGTCTCTTGAGGCGACTCCAGCTCGGTATCAGCGATGTATCAATCCGGTGCGCACCAGGCCGTTCCGACGGGTTCCGGGGCGTTCGCGCCGGAACGGCGAAGGCCCAGCTCAGCTGATACGCGATGGCACCAGAAAACACCCTCTGAACAGGCACTTTCCAGCTTTGCACGCAGAAGGTCGTGGGTTCGAGTCCCATCGTCTCCACCGCCACCGAGTGTCCTGTCGGGCCGATGGGGTTAGCCGGCCACTGCGAACAGACCCTCCATCGGCGCCACGCCGTCCGGTAGCACGCCCGCGACGGGGTGGCGGTAGACCTCGTCCACCATGCGCGTCGTGGCGTGCCCGAGGATGTCGGCGACGCGCTCGTTGGGCACGCCGTAGAAAGCTGAGCAGGCCGAGGTCGTACCGCTGACCGAACCGAGGCCGGCCTTCCGGGCCATCGCCGCTCGCTAGCGCCGTCCATTGGCTCGTCGACGGCCCGCCTCGTAGACGACGGCACCGTCATCGCGATGAGTTCCGCGGCGCGCGGTCGTCCACCTCATCGTGAGCGTCCGATTGGGGCGCCGGGGTTGCAGAAGGAGGGGCGACCATGAACTCGATGGCACGCCGGATGTTCGAGCTGGTCGAGCCGATCGGTGTCATCCCCTACTCGGCCGACGAGCCCAACGAGGCGATGTTCGCCCTGGGGTTCACCAACTACTGGGACACCTACTTCGCCGGACGGGCAGCGCCCTTGGGCCAAGCTCCGGCGGAGGTGGTGGACGCGCTCTTCTACAACTTCGCTCCCGGTGAAGTGGCTCGCCACATTCCGAAGGTGTGGCGCACCACCACCCCAGAAGCGGCGATCGCCGCTCGTCAGATGGGCTGTGTGAAGGCGTTGCGGCGGATCCTGTGCGATCACGTCGACTCTCCCGCGTTCGCACGCGCGGGAGACCTCCTGCTCAAGGCGGCGACCAGCGCACCGTTCGAGGGCCGGCCGATGTACGCCGCGTTGCGAGCGCTCCCGATCCCCGATGACGTGGTGGCCCGCCTCTTCCATGCTGCTTCGTTGTTGCGCGAGCACCGGGGCGACGGACACGTCGCGGCCCTGATGATCGAGGGAGTTGGCGGCCTCGAGGCTCACGTCCTCCTCGCCCTCGACATGGGCATGCCCGCGGAGAAGTTCGGACGCATCCACCACCTCCCCGCAGCGCAGGTCGCCGCCGTGATCGACGGGATGCGCGATCGCGGCCTGATCGGCGATGACGATTGGCTGAGCGAACCGGGTCGCGCCGTCAAACAACGCGTCGAGTCCCTCACCGACGACCTCGCGGCGAAGCCCTACGAGATCCTCCAGCCCAGCGAGCTCGATGAGCTCGTGGCCACGCTCGAACTGCTCGCCATGCCACTACGCGCCGCCCAGGACTGGTAGCCGCAACAGCGCTCCTTCGGCACACCGTCGAAGCTGAGCCAGCCCCAAGTGCGCGCTGCTACTGATCACGTATGCGATAGTTGGCGCGGGTGCCCTCGGCGCCCCACTGGTTCTTTGCTCGACCAGGTGGTGGCCCAGAACTGTGAGGAAGCGCTGTGCAACAAGAGGTGGTCGGTCCGGAGACTTCCAAAGCACGGTTCGAGGAATGGTTCGAGACATCGATCATCCACCCGATCGAGGACTTCCAGAACCCGAGTCAGGAATGGCGGCGCCTCTTCTCTGAACTCCTCGGGACGTTCTTCCTCGTACTTGTTGCTGCAGGCGGAGGGATGATGGGTCAGGCGTTTCCGAACACCATCAGCCGCACGGCGGCGGTCACTGCGCCGGCCTTGATGGTCATGGCCATCATCCTCTTCATGGGCAAGGTCTCAGGTGCCCATCTCAACCCGGCCGTCAGCCTCGCCTTCGCCGCCCGAGGCGACTTCCCGTGGTGGCGTGTACCGGGCTACATCATCGTGCAACTCGGCGGCGCAACGCTGGCGGCGCTCTTCCTGCATGCGGTCATCGACGTCTCGGCCAAGTACGGCTCCAACTACCCGGCCGCCGGCTACTCGTCGGCCGCCGCCTTCTGGATGGAGTTCATCCTCACGCTGGGCCTGGTGAGCGTGATCCTGGGCACTGCGTCAGGGGCCCAGAACATCGGGATCGTCGGCGCGTTCGGCGTCGGCGGGTACATCGCCTTGGCCGGCCTGTGGGGCAGCCCGATCTCGGGCGCGTCGATGAACCCGGCCCGCACCTTCGGTCCTGACCTCGTGGGCCGCGACTGGACCGCCTACTGGGTGTACATCGCCGGGCCGATCGCCGGAGCGGCCGCCGCCGTGGTCGTTGCGTTCGTGCTACGCGGCCGCGGTGGCGGAAAGGCCGGCTCCGGCGCCGCCCAGGGAGCCCTGTACACCGAGGTCGGCCTCCCCGGCAAGGAGTGAAGAGCCAGGCGGCGCTGGGCGTCTATTTCGCTCCCACGATGCACCGCGCCACGCCGGGAACCCGAACGTTGCCGTCCTTCTCGAACGCGCTCACCATCGCGATGGCGTTTGCCCGTATCCGCTCCTGCGCCGGTTCGCCGACCTGTTGAAGCGCCGCAACTGCGAGCGAGACGTGCTCGCTGATCATGTGCCAATACTCCTCGGGGGATCGCGTCACCAGTTCGACGTCGACGTCCCACTCGTCAACGTCGCGCAGGCCGGCACCCTCGTACAGCGCACTCACGTATCCCGGGCTCGCGCACCGGTACATGTTCGGCCCGTCGGGGTCGGGTGACGGCAGCACCGCCTCGGTCGCGATCGCCTGCATGGCGATCGTCGTCCACGCGTTCTCCTCGGGCTTGACCCACACCGACGAGCAGAGACGTCCGCCGGGCTTGAGCACGCGGACGAACTCGCCCGTCGCCTTGGCCACGTCAGGGAAGAACATGTACCCAAAGCGCACGGAGACGCTGTCGAACGTGGCGTCGTCGAACGGCAGATCATCAGCGCTGCACACCTTCGTCTCGATGTTGGCGAGCCCTTGCGCCCTGGCTCGCCGCTCGGCGACATCCAGCATCTCCACGACCAGGTCGGTCAGCACGACGCGCCCCTGCGGTGACAGCCTCGCGATGCTGAGGCCCGGCTCACCCGTGCCCGAGGCGATGTCGAGGTGCTGCTGATCGGCAGCGATGTCGAGACGGTCGATCATCGCCCTCCCGACCGGCCCCAGCTGATCCATGATGACCGAGTCCCACTTCTCCCAGCCCGCAGAGAGCCCGGCCCACGTCGCTCGCTGAGCGTTTCGGATCTCATCGGCGCTCGGCATCGGACCTCCCGCCCGGCGAATGCGAAGGCTCTCCTTGGCGGAAGTGCATGATGCCCGGTCCGAACGCTCTGCGTCCATGACGTCGACACCGGCGCTGACCGAGCAGAGGCCGGATTTGTGCGACATGATGCGGGTCCACGGGATCGAGGGAGTGGGGGGTCGGTCATGCAGCGAATGACACGGCGGCCGGGTATGGGCGCGCTCGGGGCGATGGTGGCAGCGGCGGCGCTCGTCGTCGCGGCGTGTGAGCCGGCTCCGGGCCAGGCCGGGAAGCCGGCGTTCCAGGTTCCTGACGCGTACACGGCGGTGGTGGCGCACCCCCTGAGCGCCCCCACGTTCCCGTTCCTCGGGAGCGACGGCAAGTACCACATCGCCTACGACCTGCAGCTCACCAATGGGTCGCGCCAGCCGGCCACCATCGAGAAGGTCGACGTCGTCGACGCCGCCGCTCCGACGACGGTGATCACGTCGTTGGCCGGCACGCAGCTCGTCGACCCCAACTGTCCGGTCGGCGACTGCAACCGGCTGCGGCGCCTGCCGTCGTCGCCGTCCGACAGCAACGTGATCCCATCACAGGAGTCGCGCATTCTCCTGATCGACTTCGTCTTCGACTCCCTCGATGAGGCGCCGAAGGCCGTCGTGCACCACCTGTACGCGCAAGCGGCGGCGAACCCGGGGCCGGGGGACCCGAAGGCGGTCGACTACCTCCTCACGCCGTTCGACACGTCGAGCGGGAAGCCCAGGGTGATCGGGCCACCGGTCAAGGGTGACCACTGGGTGGCGCTGAACGGGTGCTGCGAGCCCGGGTTCCCCCACCGCACGTCGATGGCGGTGCTCAACGGGCTCCTGACCAACTCGCAGCGCTTCGCCATCGACTGGAAGCGAATGGACGACACCGGCCACTTCTACGAGGGTGACAAGACCAAGAACGAGAGCTACATCGACTATGGGGACGACATCATCGCCGTCGCGAACGGGACGATCACGAAGACACTCGACACCATTGACGCCAACGCCCCCGGCGTGCTGCCCGCCAACGATCCCGTGCTCAGCCAGCAGTTGACGGTCGAGACGGTCGACGGCAACCACATCGTGCAGGACATCGGCGGCGGTGTGTTCGCCTTCTACGCCCACCTGCAGAAGGGCTCGCTCCTCGTCAAGCCGGGCGACAAGGTCAAGAAGGGTCAGGTCATCGCCAAGCTGGGCAACACCGGCAACGCGAACGCCTCGCACATGCACTTCCACCTGATGAACGGGCCGTCGGTCCTGGGCAGCGACGGGGTGCCCTACGTGATCGACCGGTTCGCGTACGACGGCCAGGTGGCGCCGGACACGGTGCTGCAGGCCGACGACTTCCTGAGCGGTGTCTTCAACGAGGGGCAACTTCCGACGGCGGAGCCGCGCCGAACGGAACTGCCGGTGTCGCTCGCCATCGTCAACTTCCCCGGCGATCCCCGCTCGGGCGCGCCCGCGCTCTGAGCGGCCGAGGAGGCGTCAGCCCGCGCCGCGCCGGAACTCCTCGATGGCGTGGGCCAGCGTGGCGTACACGTGGTCGGCACCGACCGCGTCCGTCACGCCGAACCGATCGAGCTCGGGCCGCACCGCCTCGGTGACCAGCGCGATCGCGAACACCACGTTGCGCTCGCGGAGCTGCCCAGCAAGCTCGACGAGGGTGTTGCCGCCGGTGAAGTCGACGTCATCGATCCCGTCGGCGAGGAGGATGAACCAGCGCGGCCGCCGACGACCAGATGGCGGGATGAGCCGAAGAGCGCGAACGCGATGGCGGGGAGCAGGATCGTGTAGAGGCCGGTGATGACCGGCGTTCCAGCGATCTTCGTGTACCCCATGACCTCCGGGATGGCGAGCGCCGCCAGTGTGACACCGGCGATGATGTCGCGGGAAAGCAGGGCCCGGTCGTAGGGGCGGATTCCCTGCAAGATCGTCACGTACTTCCCGAGCCCGTGACCAGAAGTGCGAGGTGTGGCGGCGGCCTGCGCCTCGGTGATGGTCCCTCCTCACGGATGATGCGTCGTGGCTGATGACGAAGGTCGAGCTTCCACATCACAACCGCGCCGCCATGCATCCGGAACGCACCGTACGTGCCAGGTCGTCAATGGCGCGGAAGCGGTCCTGTCCTCACCGGGCGCCATTCGTAGAAATGTGGTGAACTGGGCCCGAAGCCGGTGCGTGCTGGACGGCGGTCGCCGGGCGGTTCGAACAGAGCGGATACACGGGCAATCGGAGGGGACCGACATGCGCATTCATCCATGGCCACGGCGAGCGCGGACGCTCGCCGTCGTCGCTGTCGCGCTGGTGGCAGGGGGCATCGCCGCCGTGCGAGTCACGGCCGGGGCGGCCGAGCCCGTACCACCGAGCTTGACGGAGGCGATCCGGGAGATCACCGGCAAGCCCGTATACGCCCACAGCACGTGGAGCATCCAGGTCGACGATCGCGCCACCGGCGAGGCGCTGCTCGACCAGGGTGGGGACCAGATGCGCACGACAGGATCGGTGCTGAAGCTCTACGCGTCGTCCACGGCGCTGCACGACCATGGGCAGGACCACACGTTCACCACGCCCGTCTACCGGACTGGTCAGGTGCGCAACGGAGGGCTGCAGGGAGATCTCGTGCTTGTCGCGTCGGGCGACTTCTCGATGGGCTTGCGCGAGCTGCCCGACGGATCGATGGCGTACGCGTCGGCGCCCAGCGTCGACCACACCTATGCGAACACGGGGCTGCCCGCCATCGAAGTCGGCGCGAATCCGCTCGCGGGTGTCGACGATCTGGCCAAGCAGGTGGCGGCGTCGGGGATCACGAAGGTGAAGGGCGACGTCATCATCGACGATCGGCTGTTCAACACCTTCTTCGGGTGGCCAGACGTCACGGTGTCGCCGGCGTCGCCGATCATGATCAACGACAACCGCATCGACATCCTCTCCACGCCAACCGCGGCGGGCAAGCAGGCCAAGCTCGACTACCGGCCCAAGACTGCGTCGTTCACCGTCCGGAGCAATGTGATGACCGTTGCCGCCGGCCAACCGACCGATCTCACGGTGACGCAGCCGAAGCCGAACGTGTTTCTGGTGTCGGGCACGATCGCGGCGGACGCCGGACCGACGTTGCGGGTCGGCGAGATCCCTGACCCGGCCTCGTTCGCTCGCACCGCCTTCATCGAGGCGCTGCAGCGCGCCGGCGTCGACGTCAAGGCGGCGTCAACGGGTCCGAATCCATCGAAGCGCCTGCCGGCCGAGGGTTCGTACCCGACCAGCACGCGGGTGGCCGGGCACGTCTCCGGGAACCTCGGCGAGATCGTGAAGGTGATCCTGAAGACCAGCCACAATCCGGGTGCCGACCTTCTGGCCTGCCTCGACGCCGTCGTCGCCGGCAGCAAGGACTGCGAGGCGGGGCTGGTGGCCATCCAGCAGTACGCGAGCCAGCAACTGAAGGTCGATCCAACCTCGTTCTTCAACTTCGATGGCGCCGGCAGCGACGACCGCGATCGATCCGCGGGGACGTCGTTCACGACGATGCTCCGTGCCGCTGATGCGGAACCGTGGGGCCCCGCCTTCGAGGAGGCGATGCCGATCCTGGGCGTCAACGGCGACCTGGCCAACCAGGGCCTGGGCACGCCGGCCGTCGGTCACGTCCACGCCAAGACGGGCACGCGGGCTGGCGTCGAACCGGCCGGCATCGGGCTGGTCAATGCCCGGAGCCAGGTCGGCTACATCGACGCCGCCTCGGGCCGGAAGCTGGTGTTCTCGATCATGATGAGCAACGCGCCGTTCGATCCGAACAACCTCGACACGCTCATCGCGATCATCGCGGACGTCGCCAACCTCTCGGTGGCCATCTACGAGGCCTACTAGCAGGGGGACCGGAGCGGCCGGGTTGGGCCGGGCTGAAGCGAACGCCGGGGGTCCGTGAGCGGCGAATCGCTGCGTGCTGTCGGTACAGGCGGCGAACCTCGGCGAGATGACTCGTTGGCTGAGCCGATCGTGGCCAGAATTGATGAAGCCAGGAGTGGTGGGATACGCGCAGTGTCAGGGCACGCAGTGGTGATCGCCGGAGGTGGCCCGACCGGGCTGATGCTGGCAGGCGAGTTGGCGTTGGCGGGCATCGACGTCGTCATCGTCGAGCGACGCACCAGCCAGGAGCTCGACGGGTCGCGCGCCGGAGGTCTGCACTCCCGCACCATCGAGGTGCTCGATCAGCGTGGCATCGCGGATCGGTTCCTGTCGGCGGGACAGGAGCACCCGAACATCAGCTACTCCATGAACGTCTTGGACATCAGCGACTTCCCCACCCGCCACAACTACGTGCTTGCGCTCTGGCAGAGCCACTTCGAGCGCATCCTCGCGGGCTGGGTCGCTGAGCTCGGCGTGCCGATCCTCCGCGGTCGCGAAGTGGTGGGCTCCACGCAGGACGACGCCGGCGTCGACGTCGTGCTGTCGGATGACGCGTCGCTACGAGCGGGTTACCTCGTCGGCTGCGACGGAGGGCGGAGCGTGATCCGCAAGGCCGCCGGCATCGACTTCCCCGGGTTGGATCCCACAACCAGTTGGATGATCGCCGAGGTCGAGATGGACGAGGAGCCGGAGTTCGGCTTCCGGCGCGACAGCACCGGCACCCATGCCATCGGCCGGAGGGAGGCGGGCGAGCCGATCCGGGTGGTGCTCACCGAGCGGGACGTCGACCACACCGACGAGCCCAGCATGAGCGAACTGCGCCAGGCGCTCATCGCCGTGTACGGGACGGACTACGGGCTGCGCCGCGCCAACTGGATCTCCCGGTTCACCGACATGTCGCGGCAGGCGGCCTCCTACCGCCGCGGGCGGACACTGCTGGCCGGGGACGCTGCTCACGTGCATCCGCCGCAGGGTGGCCAGGGCCTCAACGTGGGCGTGCAGGATGCGGTGAACCTGGGCTGGAAGCTGGCCCAGGTGGTGAAGCAGACATCACCCGAGAGCCTCCTGGACACGTATCACGCCGAACGGCACCCGGTCGGTGCGCGGGTGTTGCACAACACAATGGCGCAGGTCGCCCTCAGCCGCCCCGACGAGCGGCACCAGGCGCTGCGCGACACCATGGCCGAATTGCTGAGCATGGACGAGCCGCGCCGGCGCATCGTCGGGATGATCTCAGGCCTCGACATCCACTACGACCTCGGTGCCGGACACGCGCTGCTCGGGCGGCGCATGCCCGATCTCGACATCCAGAGCGCTGACGGTCCCACGCGCGTCTTCAACCTGCTGCACGACGCGCGGCCCGTGCTCCTCAACGTCGGCGTACCCGGCGGCTTCGACATCGCACCGTGGGCCGATCGGGTGCGGTTGGTCGACGCCCGCCACCAGGGCAGGTGGGAGCTACCGGTCATCGGCGAGGTCGCGCCGCCGCCGGCCGTGCTCATCCGACCGGACGGTCATGTCGCCTGGGCCGGTGACCTCACGGACCCGGCGTTGCCCCTGGCGCTGGCGACCTGGTTCGGGCCGGCCAGAGCGTCCTGAACGTCGTTGGCTCGTGGGGGCCGAGATGCGCGAGCTGGCCGTGCCGGAAGCCTTGACGATCTCGCGACATCGAATTCCAGCAATCGGCGTTTGGGTGCCGATTGCCTCGCCTGGCGGGCCGATCCGCACCCATGACCGAAACGGCACCCAACGTCGCTCACGGATCGTGGCCACCGGCCCCCGCGCGGATCGCGAGCACCTATCCGCTCGCCCTCTCTGTCAGTTCGCTTTGACCGGCGCGCCGGGGACGCCGAGGATCGAGCCGAGATCGACACCCGGAATCAGCGAGCGGCCCTGGGTGGCGAGCAGGTCGGTGAAGGCGGCCTGGAGCTTGGACTCGAGGACGCCCCGCACGAGTCCCGGCACGATGACCGGTGCGTCCTTGCCCTCGTTCATCGTGTTCTGGGCACCGATCGCGAAGCCGGCCGGCGACCCGTCGCTCTGCGCGGCACCCATCAACCCGCCGAGGATCAACCACACCCCTCCCTCGGTCTTGGCGGCCTCCGCCGCCTCGCCGAGGAGGGTGATGCTGTCGATGTTCACCTTCCCGCGGCTGATGGTCAGCTTGTTGATCGTGGCGATCGGGTTCCCATCCTTCAGGACCTGGCCTGGATCGCCCGGATCTGCGCCTCGATCTCGGGATCCAGGTGCAGCTTGTACGGACTGTCGGTCGGCGGCCGGTACCCGTGGGGCTCGCGCCGGACGGATGCCGGCCGCGTGATCAGCTGGGTGACGGCCCGGTTCCCGGCCGTTCGTTGCAGGCGCCTCAGCAGGGCGGGTGCGGTAGGCGTGGCGTTCGTCTCGCCCGGGCGATGCGCGATCCGCCCTCGATCGGCGTCAGGCGTCCGGTGCCCAGGCTCGTGATGGGCAGGCACTGGCGAACCCTCCCCGCTTCCATCGGGTGCGCGGACCCGACGTCGCCCGCAGTCTGCCAGGTCGGCCGCACTTGACATAGTTGCCCCACTGAGCAACTATTTCCCACATGGAACATCATGTCTTCACGTCGAGCGTCCACTACCGGGATCCGAAGGCGGCGCTGGCCTGGCTGGAGCGGGCGTTCGGCTTCGAGACCACGATGGCCATCGACGGGCCCGCCGACGCTCCCGCGATGTGCCACTACGAGATGAGCTGTGCCGGCCAGGGACGGGTCATGGTCGGGGGCGAGTGGGCCCCGTGGGTCCACAGTCCCGCCGACATCGGCGGTGCGAACACGCAGTACGTGCATGTGCAGCTGTCGAGTGGCGTCGACCAGCACTGTGAGCGAGCGCGGGCGGCCGGCGCGACGATCGCCGCGGAGCCCGAGGATCAGTTCTACGGCGACCGCACCTACCGGGCCCTCGACCCCGAAGGCCACTGCTGGACGTTCTCGTCGCACGTCCGCGACGTCACCCGCGCCGAGGCCGAGGCCGCCATCGGGCAACCGATCACCGCCACCAACTGGCAGTGAGCGAAGCCCCAGCAGCGCCACTCGACGACACGCTGACGGCGCTGGCCGATCCCATCCGGCGGCGAGCCGTCGAGCTGCTGGCCGAACGACCCCGCCGGGCTGGTGAGCTCGCCACTGAGCTGGCCACCACTCCGTCGGCGATGAGCAAGCATCTGCGGGTGCTGCGCCAGCGGGGCCTCGTCACCGAGACCCACCCCGACTTCGACGCCCGCGTCCGGATCTACGCCCTGCGCTCGGCGCCGATGACCGAGTTGCGCCGCTGGCTCGACACCGCCGAGCGGGCCTGGACCGAGCAACTGACCGCCTTCGCCGCCCACCTCGAGCGCGAGGCATGACCGACTCGTCACGAGTGCTGGTCGCGTTACGAGTGCCCGCCAGCGCGGAGCGGGCCTTCGCCACCTTCACCGAACAGATCGCCGACTGGTGGCAACCGAACGGCCTGTTCCAGTTCACCGATCGCCAGAGCGGGACCCTCGCCTTCGAGCCCGGCCCGGCCGGACGGCTGGTCGAGACCTACCCGGACGGCGAGTCCTTCGTCATCGGCCACATCCGCGTGTGGGAACCGCCGCATCGCCTCGTCGTCACCTGGCGCCACGCCAGCTTCGCGGCCGACCAGGAGACCGAGCTCCACGTGAGCTTCGACGCCGTCGACGACGACGCCACGCGCACCCGTGTCACCGTCGAGCACTTCGGCTGGGACACAATCCCGGCCGAGGATGCCGCCCGCCACGGCTTCCCCCTGGCGACCTTCCAGCTCCGCTTCGCGGAATGGTGGCAGCGTCTGCTCCATGCGCTCACCGAGATCGCGACGCAAGACCTCCGGAGGTGACGGCCCCGCTCGGGCATGCTGTCGCGATGGCAAAGTGGGAAGACCTCGAGCGGGAGGAACCCGCTTTCGCGACGAGGGTGCGCGCCCTGTTCGACGCCCGCAAGCACAAGACGCTCGCCACGCTGCGCGCCGATGGATCGCCCCGCATGTCCGGCA
This sequence comes from uncultured Acidimicrobiales bacterium, assembly GCA_963728985.1. GTDB lineage: Bacteria > Actinomycetota > Acidimicrobiia > Acidimicrobiales > Ilumatobacteraceae > DASXAI01. The sequence goes on from CAVSME010000002.1 coordinate 251,089, forward strand.
TCGAGGTGGAGTTCAACGACGGCGAGCTCACGTTCGGCTCGATGCCGGGCGCCCGCAAGGCGGCCGATCTGATCCGTGACCCGCGGTTCGCGTTGCACGGGCCCACCGTGGACCCGCCCGAGGACAACCCGGCCGGTTGGCCGGGAGAGGCGAAGGTGGCCGGTCGGGCCGTCCTGGTCGGCGACCTGGAGGGCGAGACCGCTGGTCAGCTGTTCCGCGCCGAGCTCGACGAGGTGGTGTTGACCCGGTTGACCGATGCCGGCGACCGGTTGCTGGTCGAGGTGTGGCGGCCCGGTGTGCCCCTGCGCCGCATCGAGCGGGACTGAGTCCGTCGGTGAGCGAGCTGGGCGGCGTCCGTGTGCTGGTCACCGGCGCGACCAGCGGGCTCGGTGGCGCCATGGCCGCCGCCCTTGTCGGCGCCGGCGCCCGGGTGATGGTGACCAGTCGCGACGAGACTCGGGCGGACGCGACCGCCGCCGCGTTCGGCCCGTCGGCCATCCCGTGTCAGCTCGACGTGCGTGACGAGCGCTCGGTCGCCACCTGTGTGGCTCGCGCGGTCGGTGCCTGGGGCGGCATCGACATGCTTGTCAACAACGCCGGCATCGGCATGCGGACGGTCAACCCGCGCTTCCTGTCCGAGCCGCAGGGGTTCTGGGAGGTCGGGCCGGACGGGTTCCGCGCCGTGGTGGAGACCAAGCTCGTCGGCTGCTTCCTGATGGCACGGGAGGTGGTGCCGTTGATGCTCCGCGCTGGCGGCGGGCGGATCGTGAACATCTCGATGAACGAGCAGACCATGGTGCGGCGCGGCTTCGTGCCTTACGGCCCGGCGGGTGCTGGCGTCGAGGCCCTGTCGCGGGTGATGGCCGCCGACCTGGCCGGCTCGCCGGTGACGGTCAACCTCCTACTGCCCGGGGGCGGCACCCGGACGGGGATGGTGCCCGATGAGGTGCCTGCCGAGGTTCGGGCCCGCCTGCTCGACCCGGCCGTGATGGGGCCGCCGATCGTCTGGCTGGCGTCCGACCAGGCCGCCGGCATGCACGACCGGCGCATCGTGGCCACGGAGTTCGACGCGTCGTCGGCGGCTCCGTGACGCCACATGAACGCTGTCGAAACGCTGCGCGACCCCGGCACCGTTCTCACCCGCCCAACCTGCTCCACGGCGTGGCCGGTGACGCCGCCTACATCGCGTTGTTCCTCGCTCAGCGCACGAGCGGTCCGGTGGTCCTCGTCGGTCACCCATGCGGTGGTGTCGTCATCACGAACGCCGGCACGGGTGGCGGCGACGTCAAGGCGCTGGTCTACATCGACACGTTCATCCCCGACGTGGGCGGGACCGTGTTCCAGATCTCCCGGAGGCGGACCGCTGGCTGATCGTCGCCAGCCAGCGTCCGATCTCGTTGAGCGCCAACATCTCGCCGACGGAGACGGCGGCGTGGTCGACGATCACCGAGGTGGCCGGGTCCCACGTGTCGATGGTGTCGCACCCGTCGGTGACGGTCGACGCCATCTTGGCCGCGGTCGCCGCCGTCGGGGACTGACGCCCGCCGTCGCTGCCGTCAGGCGTTGGCCTCCCGGCGGGGCAGCTTCCAGTTGGGCCGCACGAAGTGGCAGGTGTAACCGGCCGGGTAGTGCAGCAGGTAGTCCTGGTGCTCGGGCTCGGCCTCCCAGAACGGACCGACCGGGGCGACCTCGGTGACGACCTTGCCGGGCCACAGCCCCGAGGCGTCCACGTCGGCAATGGTGTCTTCCGCGACCTTGCGCTGCTCGTCGTCGGTGTAGAAGATCGCCGATCGATAGCTGGTGCCGAGGTCGTTGCCTTGGCGGTTCTTCGTCGTCGGGTCGTGGATCTGGAAGAAGAACTCGAGCAGGTCCCGGAACGACATCTGCTCGGGGTCGAAGATGATCTCGATCGCCTCGGCGTGGCTGCCGTGGTTGCGGTACGTGGCGTTGGGGACGTCGCCACCGCTGTAGCCCACGCGGGTCGAGATCACGCCGGGAAGCTTGCGGATCAGGTCCTGCACACCCCAGAAGCACCCTCCGGCGAGGACGGCCCTCTCCGTGACCTGACTCATCCTGGTCTCCTTCAGTCGAAGAACGGCGACGAAATTGTCTCATGAAGCACAACGCCGCGGTGCCGCGAGCGATTCCCCGGCGCTCTGGCCCGGCCATGACCGGTGTCGCACGGCTCAGTCGGGGAGTTGGTCGAGCAGCCAGGTGGGGCCCACCACGTCGGCGCCGCTCGTGCGCACCCGCTCCGCCAGCCCGCGGTCGGCGGAGACCACTACGACCGGCCCGCCGGCGCCGGCGGCCAACGCGACGATGGTGTCGTCACCGCTGCCGGCGGCATGGACGATCTCGACACCGGCGTCCAGCGCCGGGTCAACGCCCTTCTTGAACTGCCCTTCCAGCACGACGACGACTGGTGGCGGCAGGCGGCCTTCGGCGGTGGCGAGCCGCACCCGTCTCGTCAGCTCGCGCGCCGCCGCCGGCCGGTCGCGCCACCAGCCCGTCGGCCGGGACCCGATGACGTTGGCGGCGTCGATCAGGAGCACGCGTCGCCAGCTCGCGAGCTTGGGCGGCCAGGATCGCATCACCGTCGAGCGCGGCCGGATGAGCGGTTGGCCGGCCGAGGTTCCGGGCCCTCGCCCACAGAGCAGCGGCGTCCCGCATGGCGGCCGAGGTGATGGCGTGGAAGCCGAAACCAGCGCCAAGCTCGTCGAGCCGCGCCAGGCCTTGCTGCTTGTCGGCCCGCAGAAGCTCGCGCCGCACTTCGTAGTCGGCGATCTCGGGGATGACGATCTCATCACCTTGGTCGAGTCGTCCCGGACCGCCGATCAGCGGAGGTCTCTCATCAGCGCTCTCGCCGGGGACCGATCGGGACCGATCAGGCGGCTGATTCGGTGGGGGCTCGGCCGGTCTCGAGGAGCGTCTTGAGCGCGGCCAGCACCTGGGGCCAGCCGCCGCTGACCGCTGTGAGCACCGCGCTGTCGGGGTCACTGGCCTCGTGGATCACCGTCAGCTTCACCATGGGCTGCTGGTCCTCGATCTCGAAGGTGACCTTCGATCGTGGCTCTGCCGCGTAGGACTTCTGCTGTTCGCCGCTGAAGCCGATGGCGTCGGCCCACTCCGGCGTGAACGTGTGCCAGGTGTAGGCCAGCCGCGTGTACGGGTCGGACTCCAGGACCACCTGCGCGGGATCGTCGATCCGAACGCCCTGGTTGTCCCAGACCATCGGCGAGCCTGCCTTCCAGTCGGTGTCGAAGGTGGTGTTCCAGTAGCGCTTGGTGAAGGTGGGGTCGGTCAGTCCGCGCCACAGTTGCTCGGGTGTCGTGCGGATGTAGGTCGTGTAGACGAAGGTCGGGTTGGACATCGGGGCCTCCTCGAGGGCTCGTTTGAGATCGGCCAGGGCTTCGGCCCGGCCGCGGTCGTAGTGACTGATCCACCGCTCGGCGATCTCGTTGATCGGGGCGGCGTTGAGGTAGTGCAACTTCTCGCGACCGTGGCGCACGGTCGTCACGAGGCCGGCCGCCTCGAGGATCGCCAGGTGCTTGCTCACCGATTGCCTGGCCATGTCCAAGTCGGCGCACAGCTCCCGCAGGTTCTGGCCGCTGCGGGCGCGCAGGCTGTCCAGCAGCTGGCGGCGGCTCGGGTCGGCCAGCGCCCGAAAGACCTCGTCCACGGTCGACGCGTCTTCCGCCGTCAACCCCACCGGCTGATCGTGGCGATGCCTTCGGTGCGGTGGCGGATGTCGGTCATGGTCAACCCTCCGGGTTCATGCAGCCATCTGGCTGCCTGTCCATGATGCGCAGCCATTCGGCTGCCTGTCAAGGGTTCAGGTCACAAGGGGCTGCCGGCCGGCCTGTGTGACAGGAATCGCGACAATGTGGTGATTTCGCGCCCACAAGGCTGCGGACCCACCGAACACCGGACGCGCATGTAGGGACCGTGTCCGCGCAAGATAGGGAGCGTGTCCCGATGTGCGGATCGGGGACTCTTCGTACCGTCCTCCCGACACGACACACCGTCGTGAAGGAGGAACCCCCCAATGCCTCGTTCTCCGCGTTCTCGCACCTGGTGGACCGCTGCCACCATCGCGCTCGCCGCCGGATTGATCAGCTCGGCGTGCTCCTCGTCGGGCGACCCGGCCGCGGCGCAGCCCGGACCGGAGCCGACGACGACGTCGACCAGCACGCCCTCAGCCGGCGGGGCCATTGCGGGCGAGCTGGCCAAAGGCCCGGGCGGCGACGGCTCGCTATGCGACCGACCTCGACGCCGCCAAGGCGGATGGTTACCGCATCATCACGCCGATGATGGAGAACATGGGGTACCACTTCCTCAACCCGGCAGTGCAGGGCTTCGACGTCGAGAAGCCCGACATCCTCGTGTACGACCACACCGGTGACGCGTGGCAACTCGCCGCCCTCGAGTGGGTGTTCTCTGAGCAGCCCGCCACACCACCGCTCGAAGGCGCCTCCTACGGGTCGTTCCCGGCCGCGTGCCACTACGACGACGGCACTTTGGTGGAGGCCGATGCTCAGGCCAGCTGTGCACCGACCAGTCCCAGCACGGGCTCGGCGTTCGTCTTCTGGCACCCGCCGCTCGTGACGATGCACGTCTGGATCTGGTACCCGAACCCCGACGGGCTCTTCGCCTCGATGAACCCCCTCATCGCACCGTTCAACGACCCGGTGACCCCGACCCACATCGGCCACGCCGTCTAGGCGGCATCACGGTGTCGGGACATGGGTCGGGCTCCGACGACGAAAACCCGCAGTAGGCTGCGGCGATGGCGACCGTCACGCTCGACGCGGTCAGCAAGACCTACGACAACGGGTTCCAGGCCATCTATGACCTGAATCTCGACGTCGCCGACAGCGAGTTCCTCGTGCTGGTCGGACCGTCCGGCTGCGGGAAGTCGACCGCCCTGCGCATGGTGGCCGGTCTGGAGTCGATCACCAGCGGCGAGCTGCGGATCGGCGACAGGGTCGTCAACGAGGTCGAGCCGAAGGATCGGGACATCGCCATGGTGTTCCAGAACTATGCGCTGTATCCCCACATGACGGTCTACGACAACATCGGCTTCGCCCTCAAGCTGGCCCGCGTTCCCAGACCGGAGATCGACAGCCGGGTGCGCAAGGCAGCGGCGATCCTCGAGCTCGAGCCATACCTCTCGCGGAAGCCCGGGCAGCTCTCGGGTGGCCAGCGCCAGCGGGTGGCGATGGGCCGGGCCATCGTGCGCCAGCCGGCTGCGTTCCTCATGGACGAGCCATTGTCCAACCTCGACGCGAAGCTGCGCGTCCAGATGCGGGCCGAGATCGCCCGCCTCCAACGTGACCTCGCGGTGACCACGATCTACGTCACGCACGACCAGGTCGAGGCCATGACCATGGGAGACCGGGTCGCCGTGCTCAAGGACGGCCACCTCCAGCAGGTTGGTGCGCCGCAGCACTTGTACGACGAACCGACCAACGTGTTCGTCGCCGCCTTCATCGGGTCACCATCGATGAACCTGTACGACGGCGTCGTGACGCTCGACGGTGACAAGAGCGTGCAGATCGGGTCCCAGCGGGTGGCGCTCGCTCCCGAGACGTTGGAGAAGCACCCGGGCCTGCAGCCGTACGACGGTCAGCGTGTCGTGGTCGGCATCCGCCCCGAGGACTTCGAGGACGCCGCCATCGTCACCGATGCTCCGCCCGATCGCCGCTTGAAGGGCACGGTGCGCCTCGTCGAGGCGCTCGGGTCCGAGCTGATGGTCCACATCGAGATCGACGACGCCAAGCGGGTCAACTCCGGTGACCCGGACGCGCCCCAGGAGCTCGTCGGTGAGAGCATCGCCAACGCCGTGGCTCGGTTCAGCCCACGGTCACGCGTCCGTGTCGACGATCAGATCGAGATGAGCGTGGCCAGCGAGAGCCTCCACTTCTTCGACGCCACGACGCACAACGCCATCCGGGGCTAGTGCCCTGACCGGCAACGTTCGGCCCCGTTGCGCCGGCCAGTGCCGGCCCTGGCGGCGTTGCTCCTCGTCGCGCCTTGCCAGCACCCGACCCTGGCACGGCGGACCGGGCCTCAGCCCTTGACCGACCCGGCGAGGATGCCGCGGACGAAGAAGCGCTGGAGGAGGAAGAACACGGCCAACGGAACCGCGGCCTGAAGGAAGGCGCCGGCGGTCAGCAGGTGCTCGGACTGTCCGAACTGTCCGGTCTGGGCGGCAATGACGACCGTCGACGGTGCCGCCGCCTGGTTGGCCCCGATCATCGTCACCGCAATCAGGTAGTCGTTCCAGGTCCACAGGAACTGGAAGATGGCGAACGCCGCGAGGACAGGCACCGAGAGTGGAAGCACGAGGCGCCAGAAGATCCGGAAGTGGTTGGCTCCGTCGATGCGCGCCGACTCGAAGATGTCCTTGGGCAGCGCGGACATGTAGTTGTGCAACAGGAAGATGGCGAACGGCATCGCGAACGCGGTGTGCGTGAGCCAGATCGAGGTGGTCGTACCGGCGATGCCGAGCTCCGGGAAGATCGTGACCGTCTTGTCGAGCCACGGGATCGTCCAGTGAGCGCCGTTGACGTACATCAGGAGCAGCGGGATCAGCGCGACCTGCAGCGGGACGGCGAGCAGGGCGACGGTACCGAGGAAGAGCCCCTCGCGGTGCTTGAAGTCGATCCACGCGAACGCGTACGCGGCGAACGCGGCGAAGGCGATCGGGATGATCGTCGACGGGAGGGCGATGGCGAAGGAGTTCGTCAACCCCTGCTTCATGCCGCCCGCGGCCGTCGTGCCGAGGACCTGGCGGTAGTTCTCGAGGGTGAGGTCGCCGACGTCGCCGAGCACCGTCCACCATCCACTCGTTCGCTGCTGGTCCCGAGTGCGGAAGGAGTTGATCATCAGACCGATGGTGGGGATGCTCCAGACCAGCACGAGGAGCCACAACACCCAGGTCGGGATCGAGCGGACGAAGCGATAGAGCCCTCCCGCCGCTCCCTTGTTGCGTTGGTCGGGGTTGACGACGCCGTAGCTCATCTCACGCCACCCGCTCCCGCTGCATCCGGCGGAGGTTGATCCACATGATCGGGATCACCGACACGAACAGGACGACGGCGAGCGCGGACCCGAGGCCGAGGTTGCTCTGGCCGAACGCGCTGATCCACATCTGATTGGCGATCACCTGCGTGCCGAAGTTGCCGTTGGTCATGGCGTAGACGATGTCGAAGACCTTCATCACCGTGACGAACAAGGCGGTGACCACGACGCCGACGGTGGGTCCGATCTGCGGCAACGTGATCTTCCAGAACACCTGCGAGTCGGTCGCCCCGTCGACCCTGGCCGCCTCGGTCAGTTCGGTCGGCACGCCCTTGATCGCGGCCGACAGGATCACCATGGCGAAACCGGTCTGAACCCAGATCAGCACCACCATCAACCACATGTTGTTGAACGGCCCCTCCTGGATGAACAGCACCGGCTTCGGTTTGACGACCCCGTTGGTCGTGACGTAGCCGCCGAGGCCGGGCCCGATGATGCGGTAGATCAGGTAGGCGTCGAGGATCAGGAACCCGGCGGCGAAGCCGGCCATCGTGCCGGACTTGATGCCGAGGCCCTGCTTGATGAAGAACAAGAAGACGAGCGCAAGAGCGAAGAGGACGACGAGCCAGACCGTCTTCCCGGTCGTCGACGTGGTGCTCTCGCCGATCCCCACCCAGATCGCGTTCAACACGCCGGTCTGGTTCTGCGACGGATCGCGGGCCTGGTACATGAAGCGCCAGATGATCCCGGCGCCGATGAACGAGATCGCCATGGGGAGGAAGATCAACGACTTGGCGGTGTTCTCGGCCCGCGCCCGGTCAGCGAGCACGGCGACGGCGAGGCCGAGGACCGTCGCCAACGTCGTGACGACGATGACCCACCACACGTTGTTGAAGATCGTGCCCCGGATCGAGGCGAGGATGGCGCACGACAGGACGAAGAGTCCGGCCAGGATCGGACCGACCGAGCTGGGACCCCGCTCGAACGGCTGGCTCGTTCGCCGCCCGGCGAACACACCGACGAGGATGCCGAGGGCCATCAACGCGAGGGCGATGTAGAAGAGGCGGCTCGTGAAGATGTCCTGCCAGTTGTCGAAGTTCACCGAGTTCTTGCTGGTGAAGATCAGGTTGTAGTTGTCCCAGCCGACCGACTTCGTGCCGTTGCGGTTGTGGAACGAGAGGTAGACCGTGCGGACCAGCGGTCCCAGCAACCCGAAGCCGATGAACACGAGGGCCGGCGTGACGAAGATCCACGACCGGGAGCGCTGATCGATGCGCCGTCGCTTCCGGGCGTCGGGCGGCGTGGCCAGCCCGAAGCGGACGCCGAAGATCATGGCGGGCACGACGGTGGCGACGATGACTTCACCGAAGCTGCCCCCGCCGATGTCCGCACCGCCCCATGCGCCGATGAGCCAGCCGAGGGAGATCCCGGTGACGGCCGAAGCCGGGGCCGCGGCGCGCCCGTAGCGCCAGAGGCCGAGCAGCCCGAACACCACGGCGCCGCCACCGGCGCAGACGAGGAGCGTGCCCCAGTCGAGCGCCGGCCAGACCGAATCGTCGAGGGCGAGGGCGGCAAGAAGTCCGAAACCGGTGAACCCCACCACGGCCAGGGGGAACCGCGCGAGCCGCTGCTGCGGCGCGCTGAGCAGGAACATCACCACTCCGAGGGCGGCACCGGCGATCAGCCCCCACAGCAGCGAGTTGATGTCGAGTGGCCGCGTGCTCCATCCGGTGATCGTGTCGAACACGCCTGAGCCGAAGGGCCGCACCGGGTGATCAACGAGGGTCTTGAGCGAGCCGTTCGACCCGGCGACGAAGAAGGCGACGAAGCCGAGCACCGCACCGACGATGATGTTGAAGCGGGTCCAGCGGTCGTAGGCCTGGTCGAACAGGAGGTTGGCACCGACCCATACCGCCACTGTCAGCGCGACAACGAGACCAACCTTGAGCGACGTCTCGGCGATGTTGCGGGGGCCGACGTAATACAGCAGGAACGCCGCCAGCGCGACGAACACGAGCCACCGCAGCACGCTGCCCGACGTGAAGAGCGGCGAGCGTGGTTCCTCACGGATCGGTCCGGACGGGGGCGCGATGCCGGCCTCCCGCCCCATCTCATCGACGACGTCCGTCTCCTCCCCGACGGCCATGCGCATCCCCCCGGTCGAGTGCTCGAGGACCTTACGCCACCACCAGCAGTGCCGGTGGCCCTGCAGGGGCCACCGGCACGATCAGCAAGTCTGCTCGAGGCAGTGCCTCAATCAATCAGCTGCTGGGCCACGAGGCCTGGATGGCGGAGGCCGCCGCCTTGGCGTCCTCGTCGCCGTTGACGAACGACGTCCCGTCCGTCCAGAACGTGCCCGACCCGACTTCGGCAGGCATCTGGTCCGAGGCGTCGAACGCCGCCGGGCTGGCCGTCTGGAGCTCCTTGATGAAGCTCTGCTCGAGCGGCGCCCACTTCGTCGTGTCGGCCTTCGTGTTCCCGGTCAGGAATCCCGAGAGGCCGCCGCCCACGCGCTTGCTCTGCGCCGCCTGGCGGGCGTTGGCGAACTCGGCCGACCCGAGGTACTCCATCACCTTCCACACCTCGGGAGCGTCGCGGAACGCGCCGGCACTGATGCCGCCGACCAGCACGGGGTGGCCGCTGTCGGCCGGGAAGTAGAAGGTGCTGACCTGACCGGGGCCGTCACCGAACTCCGTGCCCTTGGGGAAGAAGGCGCTGAAGAAGCTCGCCTGGCGGTGCATCATGCACTTGCCCTCGACGAGCGACGGCCCGTTGTCGCCGAACGCCGTGGCGGCGATCGAGCCACCCGAGGAGAACACCGCGCCGCTCTTCTTCCAGTAACCGTCAGGTCCGGCGACCTCGTTGAACGTGTCGACGATCGGCTGGTCGTCGAACGGAACCTTGTGCTCGACCCACTGGTTGTAGTAGTCGATGCCCTTCTGGCGAAGGACCAGTTCCTCGACCCAGTCGGTGAACGGCCAGCCGGTGGCCGAACCGGACTCGATGCCGACGCACAGCGGGGTGTCGCCGTTGGCGATCATCTTGTCCACCAAGGTGTTGAACTCGGTGAGCGTCTTGGGGACTTCGTAGCCCTTCGCCTTCCAGACGCTCGGGACGTACCACACGAGCGACTTGAGGTCGGACTTGAACGGGACGCCGTACTGGGTGCCGTCGACGTTCGAGAAGGCCATGTAGCTGTCGGCCCAGCCCTGCTTGACGGCGGAGACGACGTTGTCGGGGACCTTCTGCAGGTTGCCGTCCTGGGCGAACTGCTTCAGCTTGCCCGGCTGCGGGAAGGCACCGATGTCCGGCGGGTTGTTGGCGAGCACCTGAGCATTGATCTGCTGCTCGAAGTCACGCCGCCCGACGTAGGTGATGTTGATCCCGTTGGCCGTGCCGAACGCGGTCAGGGCGTCCTGCATGGCGCCGGCCTCGTTCTCGGAGTCCTCGACGCCGAACACGGTCACGCTCCCGGCGCTGCCCTTGCCCGGCGTCGGCGGGAGCGTCGTCGTCGCGCCCGTCGCCGCTGCTGTAGTCGTCGTACTGCCTGCTGTCGTCGTGCTGCCCGACGCCGCGGTGGTTGCCGCCGCGGTCGTCGCCGCCGCAGTCGTACCCGGCGCCGCCGTTGTCGCCGTCGCCCCCCCGCCGCTGTTGTCCGAGCCGCATGCTGCCGCGAGGAAGACCGTAGCCATCGGTATCGCGGCCAGCTTGAGCCAGCCAGTCCTCATCGAGGTTCCCCCCTCATTCGTGTCGCCGGGCGAGTGCCCGGCTCAGTTGTAAACGCTTTCATATCGGTCGTCAACGGTCAAGGGTCATCGTCCAGGTGCCGGCCCGGTGCTGCCGCGTGCCTTGAGCGTGACGTCGCGGATCTCGTGCATCGGTGCCGACGAGGGATCATGGACGTGTTCGAGCAGGAGCTTGGTGACCGTCTCGCCGAGACCCATCACGGGTTGGGCCACGGTCGTCAGGTCGAGCGCCCACGCCACGTCGTGGTCGTCGAAGCCGGCCACGGACAGGTCGTCGGGCACGCGCATGCCGCGCTCGCGCGCCGCCCGGATGGCGCCGATCGCCATCTCGTCGGAGAACGCGAACACGGCCGTCGGTGGATCCCGGTGCTCGAGCATGCGGCTCATCGCCCGATAGCCACCGGTCACCGTGAACCCGGCGGTCTGCACCTGGTGCGGTCGTGGGCCGATGCCGGCTGCGTTCAGGACGGCGAGCGCGCCACGCATGCGCAGGTCAGGGACGTCCAGGTGGATCGGCCGGTCGGGTTGACCGCCGATCAGGCCGATGCGTCGGTGCCCGAGGTCGATCAGATGATCCATCACCAGCTTGGCGGCGGCGGCGTTGTCGATCATCACCGACGAGTAGTGGTCCGTGCGCTCGCCGATCGTCACCATCACCGTCCCTGACGAGACGAGGCCGTCGAGCAGGTCGGGCGGGACCACGAGGTCGGCGATGATCAGGCCGTCCGTGCGCTTGCGGTACGGCGCCGCCTCCGACAGGAATCGACGCAAGGCCGCCTCGCCGTCCACCTCGTAGACGATGAGGTCGTAGCTCCGCTCCCTCAGCGCCGATTCGACCCCGGCGACGATCTTCCCGAAGAACCATCGATCCAGCAGCGGCACCGCCATGCCGACGGTGTTGGTTCGGCCGGCGGCGAGGCGCGAGGCATGGGGGTCGGGCCGGTAGCGCAGCCGGGAGGCGGCCTCGGCGACGCGCTCCCTGGTCGCCGGGGCGACGTTCGGGAGCCCGCGCAGGGCCCGGCTGACGGTCGCCACCGAGACGCCGGCCGCCGAGGCCACGTCTTCGATGGTCGCGTCCGCGCTGGCGCCCTGCCCTCGATGCCGGGCCATCCCGTCCCCTCCGTTCTCGGCTGTCTGTCGACTGCGCCCGAACCGTGTCATGATGAAAGCGCTTACAGGTGGTGGACGTCAACCCTGGCCAGGAGAAACGATGACGACGAAACCAGGGCCGTACGAGTCGCTGCTCGATGCGCTCGACCTCGACGAGCGCGCCGCGTTGACAGCGGGCCACGACGACTGGAACACGCCGGCCTTGCCGAAACGCGGCGTCCCGGCGATCCGCGTCACCGATGGCCCCGTTGGTGCCCGCGGCCAGAGCTTCACCAGCGTGACGGCCGCCCTGTTCCCGTGCGGATCCGCGCTCGGCGCCACCTTCGACCCGGCGCTCGTCGGCCGCATCGGCGCCGCCCTCGCGGACGAGGCCCGACTCAAGCACGCGCACGTGCTGCTCGGACCGACGCTCAACCTCCAACGCCATCCCCTGGGGGGTCGCAACTTCGAGTGCTACGGCGAGGATCCGTTGCTGGTCTCGCGGCTCGCCGTCGCCTTCGTACGCGGCCTGCAGGCGCAGGGGGTCGCGGCCTGCCCGAAGCACCTCGTGGCCAACGACGCCGAGATCGAGCGGATGACCATCTCATCGGATGTCGACGAGGGAGTGCTCCGCGAGGTCTACCTCCGGCCGTTCGAGGCGGCCGTCACGGAGGGCGGGGCGTGGGCGGTCATGGCCTCGTACAACCGGATCAACGGGATCTTCGCCTGTGAGCACCCGTGGCTGCTCACCGACCTTCTCATGGGCGAGTGGGGCTTCGACGGGGTGATCATCTCCGATTGGTTCGCCACCCACGCCACGGACACGACGTTGCTCGCCGGCGTGCACCTCGAGATGCCCGGTCCGGCGCGTCACCTCGGGAAGGCCGCCGCCGATGCGGTGCGCGAGCGGCGCGTGCCCGCGAGCGTCGTCGACGATGCGGCCCGCCGGGTGCTGCGGCTGGCCGACCGGGTGGGTGCGTCGACGGAGCCATCCGGGCCCGAGCAGGCCGTGGACGACCCCGCTCGCTGGGACCTCGCGGTGGAGGCGAGCGCGGCATCGATGGTCCTGCTGCGGAACCGATCGATCGGCTCCGGTCGCCACGCCCGCGCTGTCCTGCCGTTCGACCGAGGGCTCCGCCACCTCGCCGTCATCGGCCCCAATGCCGAGGTGGCCGTCGCCCAGGGCGGCGGTAGCGCGCGCGTCCTGCCTCATCGCACCGTCGCACCGATCGCCGGGCTGCGGGCCCGGTTTCCCGACACCGACATCGTGTTCGCTCCCGGCCCGCCGACCGGCACGCTCCTCGACGGTCGTTTCGCACAGAGCCCGTCCGGACCCGGGCTCCACATCGACTACCGCGTCGACCGGGGCGGGCCCGTGGTCGCGTCGGCGACACTCGCCGAGGCCATTCCCATGTGGTCGGGCCGCTTCGCTGCGGGGATCGACCCATTGCACTTCCACGCGACCGCGACGACGACGCTCACCGCCCGCCGCACCGGCCCGCACGAGCTCGAGCTCACCAGCGTGGGCGAATGCACCTTGGCGATCGATGGTGAGGTCATCCTGCGCACCGATCCGTCGCAGTCGTCGGACGCTTTCTTCGGTTACGGCACGAAGCCGGTTCGGACGACGGTCGACCTTGTCGGCGGCTCGCCGCATCGTCTCGAGGTGCAGTACGACCGCCCACCCGGACCGCCGACCTGCGGCTTCCGCATCCGCATCGGCGAGCCCGCCGGCGACGACCCGATCGGCGATGCTGCCGCACTGGCCGCGGGTGCTGACGCCGCCGTGGTGGTGGTCGGTACGGACGCGGACATCGAGTGCGAGGGCTTCGATCGCTCGTCGTTCTGCCTCCCCGGCGACCAGGACGAGCTCGTCCGTCGCGTCGCGGCGGCCAACCCTCGAACAGCGATCGTGGTGAACGCCGGCGCTGCGGTCGACCTCTCGTGGCTCGACGACGTGGGAGCGGTGCTCCTCACGTGGTTCCCTGGCATGGCGGGCGGTGAAGCGCTCGCCGCGGTGCTCGCCGGTGACCGTGAGCCGTCCGGTCGCTTGCCCGTGACGGTGCCCATGCGGATCGAGGATGCGCCGTGCGACATCACACGGCCCGACCCGCCTGGCCACCTGAGGTACACCGAGGGCCTCGACGTCGGGCATCGCTCCTATCTCCGGAGGGGTCTCATGCCCCGCGCCTGGTTCGGGGAGGGCGGCTCGTACACCACGTTCGAGTGGGCCGACGCCGCGGCCCCGGAGTCGTGGTCCCCCGGCTGGCCCCTCGAGGTGGGCGTCACCGTGACGAACACCGGCGCCCGTCGCGGGGTCGAGGTGGTACAGGCCTACGTCGGCGAGCCCGAGGTGCTCGGTGGCTTCACGAAGGTGACGCTCGAGCCCGCCGAGACGCAGCGGGTACCGGTGATCATCGACCCGACGGCACTGCGGCACTGGCACGCCGGCCGCGGGTGGGTCACCGACGCCGGGCCGTGGCCGGTCCGGTTGGCCCGCTCGGCCGGCGACCCCGGTTGCACGATCGTGGTGTCGCGCTCGCCAGGTGGATGACTCGCCCGCCGGGAGCCCGGCGATCCGGTAGACATCAGCCCTCGTGGTTGAGAACGCGACGGACGTAACCGACGAGGAACCGCCCGAGGCTCCGCACCTCGGGCGGCTGCGGTTGCGGCTCGTCGGGCTGAGCTTCCTGATGCTGTTCGTGGAGCTGGCGCTGATCCGCTGGACGGCGGCCTACAACATCCATCTCGCCTACCTCACCAACTTCGTGCTGCTGGCGAGCTTCCTCGGCATCGGGATCGGGTTCCTACGGGTGCGCCGGGAACCGAACCTCCTGCCGTTCGCGCCGATCGCACTCGGCGTGCTGGTCACCTTCGTCGCCCTGTTCCCGGTCAACCTCACCAACCTCCAGGGTCAGCTCGAAGGCGCCTTCGGCATGGATCCGCTGCCCCGATGGGTCGGCCTCACGGTGATCTTCGTCCTTACCGTTGCGGTGATGGCCTGTCTGGGCCACGGCGTCGCTCGCGTGTTCGTGGAGTTCGATGCGCTGGAGGCCTACCGGCTCGACATCCTCGGGAGCATCGCCGGCATCGCCGTGTTCTCGACGCTCGCCTTCCTGCAGTTGCCGCCGATCGCGTGGGGCGTCATCGTCGCCGCGCTCCTCACCTTCATGTTGGGATTGCGACCGCAGTTGCTCGCGCTCGTGGCCATCGTCGTCGTGCTGGCGATCCAGTCGGTGGCGCCGAACGACTACTGGTCGCCGTACTACAAGGTCACCGCCCTTCGCGCCGCCACGCAGGAGGTGGGTGGCATCGAGGCCCATGACACGCTGACGATCTCGGCCAACAACATCCCCCACCAGACGGCCTACGCCGTCGACGAGCTGCTCCACCTCCAGCCCTTCTACGCGTTCCCGTACAAGCACCTCGCCGGTCCGCCCGACCGAGTCCTGGTGGTGGGCGCTGGCAACGGCAACGACGTCGCCGTCGCCTTGGCCCAGGGGGCCAAGCACGTGGACGCCGTGGAGATCGACCCGGTCATCCAGTCGCTCGGGTCGAAGTACCACCCGAGCCACCCGTACCAGGACCCGCGCGTGACCGTGCACATCGGCGACGGCCGCGCCTTCATCGAACGGGATTCCGGCCAGTACGACCTCATCATGTTCGCCCTGCCCGACTCGTTGACGCTGTTCGCCGGCCAGGGCAGCCTCCGCTTGGAGAACTACCTGTTCACCAAGGAGTCGATGGAGACGGTCCAGCGTCACCTGCGGCCCGGCGGCACGTTCGCCATGTACAACTACTACGAGCCGTTCCTGCTCGACCGCTACGCCACCACGCTGCAGGACGTCTACGGCACCGCGCCGTGCGTCGAGATCGGCGACTCGCTGGCCGATCGCAGCCAAGCCGTGCTCGTGGCCGGCGCCGGCGCCACGCGCAATTGCACCACGCCGTGGTCCGGCAGCGCGAGCCGATTCGCCGACCGACGACTACCCGTTCCCGTACCTCCAGGACCGCACGATCCCGAGCTTCTACCGCGACACCCTGCTGCTGATGCTGGGCGCGTCGCTCTTGCTGATCCGCCTGGCCGGGGGTCGCTTCCGCAGCATGGTGCGCTACGTCGACCTCGCCTTCATGGGCGCCGCCTTCCTGCTGCTGGAGACGAAGAACGTCGTGCAGTTCGCGCTGCTGTTCGGCACGACGTGGTTCGTCAATTCCCTCGTGTTCGCTGGCGTGCTCCTCAGCGTGTACCTGGCGGTGGAGCTGGCGCGCCATGTCCGCCTGCCAGAGCCGAGACGGCTCTACCCCGTGCTCCTCGCGATGTTGGCTGTCGCGTGGTTGGTGCCGCCCGAGGCGTTGCTGTCCTTGTCGACGGTGCCGCGGTTCCTGGCCGCGGTGTCCCTGGCGTTCGCGCCCATCTTCATGGCCAACCTCGTCTTCGCGCAGCGCTTCCGCGAGGTGGCCTCGACGACCACGGCATTTGCCGCCAACCTCCTCGGCGCGATCGTCGGCGGCATGATCGAGTACGTCTCGCTGATCACCGGCTACCGCTTCCTGCTCATCGTGGTCGGTGTGCTCTATGCGTTCGCGTTCGCGCTCACGCCCCGCCGGGCGGTCGCAGGATGACCAGGTGACCACCGGGCGCTTCGAGGTCCGGCGGACGATCGCCGCCCCGATCGTCCCCGACGCCGCCCTGCGCGCACGCTCGGGATCCTGGCCCGGACGGTAAGCCGCAGCTCCTGGGGCGCCCCTGCCCCGAATCCTTGATCGGCGTGCCCGCCGGCCGATGGGCGAGGCGGGACGTTGCGCCCGTCGCCGGGCACTCGGCCACGGATAGCGCGAGACTGGTCACGGGTGGCGATCAAGGAGCGGGATGGTGGGACGCGAACGGTGGTTCGGTCGGTGGTGGTGGCTGGCCGCGGTGGCCGCCCTGGCGGCGTGCTCGGGCGGCGGTTCGAGCGCGTCGACGTCGTCGTCGTCGACCGCGGCCGCCACGACGGCGGCGACCGGCGCGGCGGCGACTCGCACCACGACCGGCGGGACGGTGACGGTGCGCCTCTCGGCCCCGTTCACCTCGTACAACAACGGCACCGCCGACGACAACGGCGCCTCGAACCAGGAGGTGATCAACGCGGTCCAGCCGTCGGTGGCGAAGTTCGACGATCACGCCGCCGCGGTGATCGACCCCAACCTGGTCACGATCACCAAGACCAGCGACGATCCCCTCGTCGTCACGTACACCTTCAACCCGGCCGCCGTCTGGGACGACGGCCAGCCGGTCGGTTGCGACGACCTCTACCTGGCCTGGATCGCCAGCAACGGCACGACGACAGCACCCGACGCCAGCGGCGCCACCGTGTTCAACACCGCGTCGACGACGGGGTGGGACCACGTGGGCGCGGTCGGCTGCTCGGCCGACGGGCACACCGCCACCTTCACGTACGCCAAACCCTTCTCGGACTGGAAGGCGCTCGTCCGTGGCCTGGTGCCGGCGCACGTCGTCGCCACCCACGCCGGCGTCACCGACGGCGCCGGCATCCGTGCCGCGTATGAATCCCACGACGCCGCCGCGCTCGGGCGCATCGCCGAGTTCTGGAACACCGGCTTCAAGACCGACAACGGCGTCGATCCCACCGTCGACCTGTCCGCTGGTCCCTACCGCATCGACAACTTCGAGGCCGAGCAGAGCGTCACGCTCGTCCGCAACGACAAGTACTGGGGACCGCGGCCGGCGATCGACCGGATCGTCTTCCGGATCATCGCCGACCCCACCGCGCAGGCCCAGGCCCTCGCCAACGCCGAGGTCGACGTCGTCCAGATCACCAGCCCGCAGCCCGACGTCGTGGGTCTGCTGAACGGCGTGCGCGATGTCACCGTGAACGTCGCCGCCGTCAACTCGTACGAGCACTTCGACTTCAACTTCCAGGTCCCGCTCCTGCGCGACGTCGCCGTTCGCCAGGCCGTCGCGCAGTGCATGCCCCGCCAGGAGATCCTCGACAAGCTGATCCGCCCGACCGACCCGAATGCCACGCTGCAGCAGAGCCGCATGTACTTCCCCGGCCAGCAGGGCTACGAGGACACGAGTGGCGGGCGGTACGACACGGCCGACATCGCCGGCGCCAAGGCCACGCTCGAAGCCGCCGGGTGGACGCTCGACGGGGCGACGTACGTGAAGGACGGGCAGCGCCTCGAGTTCCACCTGCTGCACAGCGCCGCCCGCACCGACGAGGCGCAGCTCATCGAGCTGTCGTGCGCGCAGGCCGGCATCTCCATCATCGACGACGTGGACGCGAAGTGGGGGAGCCGCCTGGGCGCCGGCCAGTTCGACACCGTGCTCTTCACGTGGAACACGTCGCCCACCCCGTCGTCCCAGGAGTCGCTGTACCACACGCCGCCCGGCGAGAACCTGCTGTCGAACTACGGGAGCTACTCCAGCACCCACGTCGACTCGCTGTTCGACCGCTTGACCAGTGTCACCGATCCCGCCGAGCAGATCGCGCTGGCCAACGAGACGGACACGGTGCTGTGGGCCGACCTGCCCACCATTCCGCTCTGGCGCCTCCCGGCGGTGGTCGCCCACACCAACACGATCAGCGGTGTGACAGCCAACCCGACCGACCAGAGCCTCACGTGGAACATCGAGACGTGGACGCGGACCTGAGCTCGCGCCGGCTGTGCGGGGGCACGGGCGACGGGTCCGCTAGCGCTAGCCGGCCCGCCGCCCGGCATTGCCCCCCCGAAGGTCACGGTACGCCTCGGGCTCCGTTGCCGCATGGGCCGAACGACCGGTTGGCCGTGGCGCACCGGCCTGCCCGGGGGGCGAGCAGACCGGTCTGCACCACTGCTGATGAGGACGGCGCCCGACGCCGGCTATGACGCTCGTTTGGGTGAACTTCAGGTGAGCGCGGGTCCGTCCCAGCGCTCGAGGCGAGCGAAGCTGGAGACCGGGCTGCGGTTCAGGCGGGTGATGTCCTGCTTGGGTCGACCGAGCGGCACCAGCGCCGCCACCGCGACCTCCGGCGGCAGGCCGAGCAGCGCCTGGGCCTGGGGCTCGGCGGCGGCGATGAACGTCGTCAGCGCGCCGGCGAGACCGTGACCGCGGGCCGCCAGCAGGAGGTTCTGCACGAACGGATAGATCGATCCGCCGCTGATCACCCCGATCCGATCGAGCTTCGAGTCGGCCGACGCGACGACGCGCAGGTCCACGCCGATGACCAGCAGCACCGGCGCCTGCGCCAGCACCCGGAACCAGCCGAGGCTGGCGGTGTCGCTGTGGTCGAGCGTGGCCGGATCGATGGCGCTCGGCTCGACGGTGTTCCACGGGTTCTCGCCGGCCGCCCGCTGGGCCAGGTAGAGGCGCAGCGCGGGCAGGCTCAGATCGACGAGGGCCTCCTTCATCGCCTGAGCACGCACCACGATGACCTTCCAGCCCTGGCGGTTGCCGCCGCTCGGGGCGAAGCGGGCGAGGTCGAGGAGGGCGACGAGATCGGCGTCGGACACGGGCTCGGAGGTGAACTCCCGGCACACGAACGCCGTGCGCATGGTGTGGTCGAGGTCGGCGATGTCGCGACTATATGTAGTGCTCGGCCGGCGCCGGCAGGCCGTTGAAGCCGGGTGCGGCGTACGCGGTGGTGTAGGCACCAGCCGACAGGACGTCGACCAGATCGCCGTCGCGCAGCGCCAAGGGCAGCGAGTACGTGGCCTTGTCGTAGAGCACGTCGGCCGAGTCGCACGTGGGGCCGGCGATCACCACCGGCCCCGTCGGCCCGCCCTCGTGCGGCGTGCGCAGCCGGTAGCGGATGGCCTCGTCCATGGTCTCGGCCAGCCCGCTGAAGCGCCCGCAGTCGAGGTACACCCAGCGTCGCTCATCGAGCGATCGTCGCGACACCAGCACCACCTCGGTGCGCAGCACACCGGCGTCGCCGACGAGGTAGCGGCCGGGTTCCACCATGAGCTCGGGAACGACGCCGTCGAGCTGCTCGAGGGCGCGGCGGATGGCGAAGCCGTACGCCTCCACTGGCGCGATGGTGTCCGCATAGCGAGCGGGGAAGCCGCCACCGAGGTTCACGAAGCCGATCGGTGCGCCGCGGTGTTCGGCCTCGCGCATGAGCCGGGCCACGGCGCCCAGCACGTCGTCCCACGCAGCGGGTGAGCGTTGCTGGGAACCCACGTGGAAGGACACGCCCGTGCGATGGCCGGCCCGGGCGGCGACGGTGACGAGCTCGAGCGCGTCGTGGTGATCGCACCCGAACTTCCGCGAGAGCGGCCAGTCCGCCTCGGCGCCGTCGTGGAAGAGCCGCACGCACACGTCGGCACCGGGCGCGTGGGCGATGATCTTGTCGAGCTCGGCGCG
The DNA here is from genome assembly GCA_963728985.1 of uncultured Acidimicrobiales bacterium. Classification (GTDB taxonomy): domain Bacteria; phylum Actinomycetota; class Acidimicrobiia; order Acidimicrobiales; family Ilumatobacteraceae; genus DASXAI01. The sequence continues at coordinate 271,297 of CAVSME010000002.1, forward strand.
GGCGTCCACCGCGAAGCGACTGACGCCGCGCTGGTGCGCCGCGGCGATGTGGCGGGCCTTCTTGATCGTGTTGCCGAACGAGAGGTCGGCGATGCCGGCACCGGCATCGAGGCAGGCGTCGATCTCGGCCGGGCTGGCCACGTCGAACGCCGATCCCAGCGCCACCAGCGTGCGCAGCACCGGGGCGGCCGGGTTGGCCTTGACCGCGTAGAAGATGCGCACGCCGGGCAGGGCGTCGGCGAGGCGGCGGAACCGCTCGGCGACGACATCGAGGTCGACGACCAGGAAGGGCGTCTCGTGGTCTTGCGCCAGGAAGGCGGCGAGCTTGGGCGTGGGCATCGGGGGGGCGACGGTACCGATGTCGTCTCGATGCGTCTACTGACTGACGCGTCGGCACGGACTGACGCGCCAACCAGTCACGGTGGGTCGACCACCTGACCACCGAGCGAAGCTCACATGAACAGTGCCGGTGCTGTCATCAACGCGTCACTGAGATGCCGTCAGATGGGGTAACGGACGATCGGAGCGACATGGCCGATACGGATGGTGACCGAGAGGACACGAGCGGCGACTCGGCGCCGGTGCGCGAGGCGGCATGGCACGGCGAGCGTCCCACCTACATCGACGACGAGGAGTGCCGGCGGGCGCTCGAGGAGCTCCTCGCCGAAGCGGGTGTGCTGCCCAGCATGCTGCGCTCCCGGTCACAGCGGTCGTGAACGTTCTGTTCAGGCGGCCGGCATCACGCCGTCATCTTCGATTGCTAGGTTCGAGGCCAGGCGTCGAGCTGGTCGTTGACCATCTGTCCCCCCTGGTGGTCAGCGACCGGCTCCGCCAGGATCTCTAGCGCCTTACGTCTCGCCGGCGGGCGCCGCTGACTGCTCGGCGAGCATGGCGGCGTCGGTCTCCAGCACTCCCTCCGCCTCGGCGAAGGTGAGCGAGGCGATGCCGTCGAGCGGGCCCTCCACCGGCTCGCGCGCGTCGTGGGCCCGAGCGGGCAGGAACAGGAACACGACGATGGCGGCGACGGCGACGACGAGGGCGGCTACCAGGAGCGCGCCGCCGAAGGCGTCGACGAACTCGCCGCGGGCGGCGCCGGCCACGGCGTCGCCGAGTGTGCTGGGCAGCGTGGCCGCCGCCTGCACGGCACCAGCGACCGAGTCCTGCGCCTTCGTGATCACGTCGGCCGGCGCGCCGAGCGACGTCAGCGCGTCGGTGACGCCAGGTCGGTACGACGTGGCCAGGATCGAGCCGATGACGGCCACGCCCAGCGCACCGCCCATCTGGCGGGTGGTGTCGTTCATGGCCGACCCGACGCCCGCCTTGGCCGGCGGCAAGGAACCCATGATCGACTCCGTCGCCGGCGCCATCACGAGGCCCATGCCGCCCGAGAGCATGGCCATGGCCACGAGGAGGTGCGGGTAGCCGTCAGTTGCCGGCACCCGTGAGGCCCAGAACATCCCCAGGGTCACGAGGGTGAGCCCGCAGCCCACCACGACCTTGGTACCGACATGTTCGACGACGCGGGGTGCCAACGGAGCGACGACGAGCATCACGCACGCCATCGGCAGCATGCGGATGCCGGCCTCGAGAGCGGAGAAGCCGAGCACGGTCTGCAGGTACTGCGTGATGAGGAACATCGAGCCGTAGAGGGCGAAGAACGTCATCGTGATGGCGATGTTGGCCGCCGTGAACCGTCGGTTCTCGAAGAAGCGAACGTCGAGCATGGGGTGGTCGGTGTGCAGTTCCCAGGCCACGAACCCGGCCAGCACGAGCACCCCGGCGAAGAAGGCGATGACGACGCTGCTGTCCGTCCAGCCCTCGGTGGGCGCCTGGATGATGGCCCACAGCAGCAGGACGAGCCCGACGATGGAGAGCAGCGCGCCCACCGGGTCGAGGCGGGGGGCGCCGGGATCACGGGACTGCGGCAACAGCACGTAGCCGCCGATCAGCGCGGCGGCGCACACCGGGACGTTCACGAGGAACACCGAGCCCCACCAGAAGTGCTGCAGGAGGAAGCCGCCGATGACCGGCCCGATGGCGCCGCCACCGCCGGCGACGGCGGCCCACACCCCGATGGCCCGACCCCGCTCGCGCGGGTCGCGGAAGATGTTCGTGAGCAACGACAGGGTGGCGGGCATGATGAGCGCGGCGCCCACACCCATGATCGCCCGCGAGATGCCGAGCATGGCCGAGGTCGTGCTGAACGTGGCCGACAGCGATCCGGTGCCGAAGATGACGAGGCCGATGGCGAGGAACGTCTTGCGCCCGAAGCGGTCACCGAGGGAGCCGGCGGTGAGGAGCAGGCCGGCGAACACGAGCGTGTAGCCGTCGACGATCCACTGCAGTTCGCTGGTGGACGCGTCGAGCTGCTGGCTGAGCGCCGGCAGGGCGACGTTCAGGATGGTGTTGTCGAGCGAGATGATGAGGAGGCTGGAGCACAGCACCGCCAGCGCCCACCAGCGCCGGCTGTAGACGGATTCGGACTCCATGGGATCCCTTCGCCGGGGTTGTCGCGACGTTACCCAGCGGTGGCGAGCAATACGAAACTGTGGCGTCGCGGAATCTTGGGGCCGTCAGCGGGCGCGGGCGAACTCGTAGAAGGCGATGGCGGCGGCATGTCCGATGTTGAGCGAGTCGACCCCCGGACGGAGCGCGATCCGGGCTCGATGATCGGCGGCGGTGAGGGCCTGCTCGCTCAGACCGGGGCCCTCTGCGCCGAGGAGCAGGGCGACGGCGCCCGGTCGGCACCGGGACGCGACGAGGTCGATCGGGTCGGCGTCGCGCGCCGGCGTGAGGGCGACCACGGCGAAGCCGGCCCGGCGGATGTCGTCCAGCGCGCCCGGCCACCCGTCGGCGCGTGTGAACGGGATGTGGAGGATCTCGCCCATCGACACGCGGACGCACCGGCGGTAGAGCGGGTCGGCGCACGTGGGGTCGAGCACGAGGCCGTCGATGCCGAGGGCGGCGGCGCTGCGGGCGATGGCGCCGAGGTTCTCGTGGTCGTTCACGCCTTCGAGGACGGCGATCGTGCGGGCGTGGGCAAGCACGGCGGCGAGGGACAGCAACGGGAGGCGGGAGGCCACGGCGACGGCCCCGCGATGGATGTCGAACCCGGCCACGGCGGCCATCGTCGGCGCTTCGGCGACGAGGACGTCGACGTCGAGGGGATCCAGCACGGACGCGAGGACGGCGGCCTTGGCCGCCGTGACCAGCACCGACCGCAGCGGGTACGGGGATGCCGCCGCCCGCCCGATGGCGGTCACGCCCTCCACCACGAAGGTGCCCGTCGCCCCCTCGACCCGTCGTCGGTGGTCGGCGTCGGTCAGGGCCGAATACGGGACGAGGCGCGGATCATCGGGGTCGTCGACCGTCGTGAACCGAGCCACGCCAGGCATCCTGGCAATCCCCTTGACGGCGGTCCACGCTGGGGACCAAGATCGAACACATGTTCGCAACCGCCGCACCCATGGATCGCACCGGCTCCGTCACCACCTTCGCCGACGGCGGCGTCGACCTCCTGCCCTGGGAGGTCTCCTGGCAGGCATCGCTGTTCGGGCTGGACCCGCCCACGGTCGACCGCGCCTTCGCCGGGCTGGAGCGCCACCCGCTCGACGAGACGTCGTGGGTGGATCACCTGCCCCGCTGGCTCGGCGGCTCGGACCAGGTGTTCGCCGAGCTGGTGGCCCGCACGCCGTGGCGCCAGCGCCGAGTGCCGATGTACGAGCGGATGGTGGACGAGCCCCGGCTCACCTGGTGGTGGACGGAAGACGACGGACGGGGGGCGCTGCCGCTGCCGGTCCTGGCCGAGATGGCCGATGTGCTGGTCGAGCGGTACGAGCGGCCCTTCGACAGCATCGGTTTGAACTTCTACCGGGACGGACGCGACAGCGTGGCGTGGCACGGCGACCGGGTGCGCCACCACCAGTGCGACCCCCTCGTCGTCATCGTCAGCGTGGGCGCACCCCGGCCGTTCCTCCTGCGGCCGCGGGGCGGCGGCTCGTCGTTGCCGTACCTGCTGGGTCAGGGCGACCTCCTGGTCATGGGCGGCGCCATCCAGCACGACTGGGAGCACTGCGTGCCGAAGGTGGCGGCCGCCGGGCCGCGGATCAGCATCACCTTCCGCCACGGGGCGCCAGCAGCCGCGCGCGCAGGATCGTCAACAAGCCGCAACGAGGTCAGCGAGAACCGCTGGCACGATGCCCGTGGGGTTCGGGTGCGTGAGCATCCGGCCGGGACAGAAGCCTCGTGATCACCTGGGTGGTCGATGGCGCCGCTGTGGTGGCAGCGGTGGTCATGGTCGTCCTGATCGCGGCGGCAGTGCTCGCCGGTTTCGGCGAGCGCTGATCGGTTCCGGCTGGATGCTCCACCTCCCGCCGGCGGTACGACGACCTACGCTGACGCCGTGCTGTCGCGAGTCGTGGTGGTCGGCGCTTCACTGGCCGGTCTCCGAGCGGCGGAGACCCTCCGAGCCGAGGGCTACGGCGGCTCGCTGATCCTCGTCGGTGCCGAGTCGCACCTGCCCTACGACCGGCCGCCCCTGTCGAAGAAGCTGCTGGCCGGCCAGCTCGACGTCGAGCGGGCCCACCTCCGACGCGAGACCGAATACGGCGACCTCGACCTCGACCTCCGCCTCGGCCAGCGGGCCACCGCACTCGACACGGCGGTCCGCGAGGTGGAGCTGGCCGACGGCACCCGTGTGCCCTACGACGGGCTCGTCATCGCCACCGGCGCCGCACCGCGCCAGTTGCCCGGCCAGCCGGCGCTCGACGGGGTGTTCGTGCTGCGCACGCTGGACGACTCGCTGGCCCTGCGGGCGGCGTTCGATGCCGGGCCGCGTCGGGTGGTCGTGGTCGGCGCCGGCTTCATCGGCGCCGAGGTGGCGGCCACCGCCCGCGGCAAGGGCTTGGCCGTCACCATGGTGGAGGCGCTGGCGGCGCCGCTCGAGCGCGCCCTGGGGCCGGAGATCGGCGCCGTCTTCGCCGACCTGCATCGCGACCACGATGTCGACGTTCGCCTCGGTGTCGGGGTGGCGGCGCTGGAGGGCGACGGGCGCGTCGAGCGCGTCCGCCTGAGCGACGGCGAGGTGGTCGAGGCCGACGTCGTGGTGGTCGGCATCGGCGTCGCTCCGGTCACCGACTGGCTGGCCGGCAGCGGGCTGGAGCTGCGTGACGGCGTGGTGGCCGACTCCGGTCTGGCCGCCGGTCCGCCCGGTGTCTTCGCCGCCGGGGACGTGGTGCGCTGGCACCACGAGCTGCTCGGCGAGGAGGTGCGCCTCGAGCACTGGACGAATGCCGCCGAGCAGGGCGCCGCCGCCGCCCGCAACCTGCTGGTGACGATGGCGGGCGGCGAGGCCACCGCGTACCAGGCGGTGCCGTTCTTCTGGAGCGACCAGTACGACGCCCGGATCCAGTGCCTCGGCCGGCCCGATCCGGCCGACGACGTCGAGGTGGTGCACGGGTCGCTGGCCGAGCGCCGGTTCGTCGCCCTCTACGGGCGCCACGGTCGGCTGCGGGGCGTGCTCGGCGTGAGCCTGCCCAAGCACGTGATGCCCTACCGGGCCCTGCTCGGTAGGTCGGTGAGCTGGGACGATGCCCTCGCTCACGCTCGCGCTGCGGAAGGTTGAGTGTCACACACTCAAGGTCGGTTGCAAACTGCAAGTGCGGCCGTATCCTGCCGCCATGGCCGATACCGACACCACCGCTCTGGCCCTCCCCGTCGTGCCCCTGCCCGACGGCGTCGTCTTCCCCGGCACCGTGGTCACCCTCGCCCTCGAGAGCGAGGAGGCCCGCACCGCCATCGCCGCCGCCACCGGCGGGACCGATCGCCGGGTGCTCCTCGTGCCCGAGGTCGAGGGGCGCATGGCCCACGTGGGTGTCATCGCGCTGGTCGAGAACGCCGGCGAGCTCCCTGGTGGGGGTTCCGCCGCCATCATCCGCGGGCTGCAGCGAGCCCGCCTGGGTGCGGGCGTGGTCACGGAGCGGTCGGGCCTCTGGGTCCAGGCCGAGCCGGTGCCCGACGCCCGGCCCAGCGTGCGCATCGAGGCCCTCGGCCGTGAGCTGAGGGTCGTCCTCGAGGAGGTCGCCGAGGTCCGCCGGTCACGGCGCCTGCCCGAGATCCTCCGCACCGTCACCGACCCCGGCGCGCTGGCCGACGCCGCCACGTCGTGGGCCGAAGCCTCCACCGACCACAAGCTGACGATCCTGGAGGCCACCGAGCTCGGGGTGCGCGTCGAGCTGGTGCTGGAGTGGGCCAAGCAGCTCCTCGCCGAGCTGCAGGTGACCGAGCGCATCCGCCAGGACGTCACCGAGGGCATGGAGAAGCAGCAGCGGGACTTCCTGCTGCGCCAGCAGCTCGCCGCCATCCGCAAGGAGCTGGGCGAGGGGGACGAGGACGGGGGCGACGACTACCGCGCCCGGGCTGCCGCCCTGCCACTGCCCGACGCGGTGCGCACCGCTGTCGACAAGGAGATCGAGCGGCTGGAGCGCTCCGGCCAGCAGAACCCCGAGCAGGGCTGGATCCGCACCTGGCTGGACCGGGTGCTCGGCCTGCCGTGGGGCACCACCACCGAGGACAACCTCGACCTCACGGCCGCCCGTGAGGTGCTCGACGCCGACCACTACGGCCTGAGCGACGTGAAGGACCGGATCATCGAGTTCCTGGCCGTCCGCAAGCTCCGGGCCGAGCGTGACGTCGCCGACGAGGTGTCCGAGGACGCGCCCGTCACCAGCCGCCGCGGCGTGGGCGCCATCGTCGCCCTCGTGGGCCCGCCGGGAGTGGGCAAGACCAGCCTCGGCGAGTCCGTCGCCCGGGCCATGGGGCGCAAGTTCGTGCGCGTCTCGCTCGGCGGGATCCGCGACGAGGCCGAGATCCGGGGCCACCGCCGTACCTACGTCGGGTCGCAGCCCGGCCGCATCGTGCGGGCCATCACCGAGGCCGGGTCGATGAACCCGGTCGTGCTGCTCGACGAGGTCGACAAGCTGTCGTCGGGTGGCTGGTCGGGCGATCCCGCCGCCGCCCTGCTCGAGGTGCTCGACCCGGCGCAGAACCACACGTTCCGGGATCACTACATGGAGGTCGACCTCGACTTGTCCGACGTGGTCTTCCTGGCCACCGCCAACATGGCCGAGACCATCCCCGGCCCGTTGCTGGACCGCATGGAGTTCGTGCGCCTCGACGGCTACACCGAGGACGAGAAGGTCTTCATCGCCCGCTCCCACCTGCTGCCGCGGGTGCTGAAGCAGGCCGGCCTGCGGCCCGACGAGGTCGAGCTGCACGACGACGCCCTGCGCCTGGTGGTCACTGACCACACGCGGGAGGCCGGCGTCCGTGGTCTCGAGCGGGAGCTGGGCAAGGCCGCCCGCAAGGTGGCCACCAAGGTGGCCAGCGACCCGTCGATCGTGCCGGTGCACATCGGTCCCGCCGATGTCACCACGTACCTCGGTCGCCAGAAGTTCTTCGCCGAGGCCGCCGAGCGGACGTCCGTTCCCGGCGTGGCCACCGGCCTCGCGGTGACCGGGACCGGCGGCGATGTCCTGTTCATCGAGGCATCGGCGTCGGAGGGCGAGCCCTCACTGACCCTGACGGGCCAGCTCGGCGACGTCATGAAGGAGTCGGCGCAGATCGCCCTCTCCTACGTGCGCTCGCACGCCGGTCTGCTGGGCGTCGAGGGCACCGACCTCGCTCGCCGCTTCCACGTGCACGTCCCTGCCGGGGCCGTGCCCAAGGACGGGCCGTCGGCCGGCGTCACCATGACGACGGCGCTGGTGTCACTGCTCACCAACCGGCCGGTGAAATCCACGATCGGCATGACCGGTGAGGTCACCTTGCAGGGCAAGGTGCTCCCCATCGGCGGCGTGAAGCAGAAGGTGCTGGCCGCTCACCGGGCGGGGCTCACCGAGGTGATCCTGCCCAAGCGCAACGGCGCCGACCTGGACGACGTGCCCGAGCGGGTTCGTGACGAGATGACGTTCCACCTCGCCGACACCGTCGACGACGTCCTGGCCCACGCCTTCGCCTGAGAATCCGCGGAGTCGTTCGGCTCCGGATGTATCTGTAGGAGGGCCGGGGTCTCTACCTCGTACCCCCCTGTGGGCAAGGCCGCCGGTTGGTACTCGGGAGCCGACCGGCGGCCTTTCCCTCGGAGCAGCCTCGTGACTCGCGGCCTACCATCCCGATCATGAGCCGCCCCGACCCTGAGCGCCTTGCTGTCTGGCGGTCGTTCCTCGAAGCCCATGCCGCCATCACCCAGACCCTGGCGGCCGAGCTGGAGGCCGAGCGGTCGTTGCCCCTCGGCTGGTACGACGTGCTGCTCACCCTGCACGAGGCGGGCGGGCGCCTGCGGATGCACGAGCTCGCCGGGCGCCTGCTCGTCAACAAGAGCAGCCTCACCCGCCTCATCGATCGCATGACCGAGGCCGGCTACGTGGACCGGGAGCCCTGCCTGGAAGACGGCCGGGGCCAGTACGCCGTCCTCACCCGGGAAGGGCGCGAGACCCTGCGGCGCTCAGCGCCGACCCACCTGCGCGGCGTGCAAGAGCACTTCGCCCAGTACCTGACCGATTCCGACGTCGTGGCGCTGGCCCGGGTCTTCGGCAAGCTCGTCGGCGTCGAGCGCTGATCGGGGCCGGACATGGGGGCCGGCACGATGCTCAAGGTCATCGGGACCACGCTGCTGGCGGCCATCCCGTTGGCGCTGTCGATGTGGGCCCTGCTCGATGCCGCCCGGCGGCCCGAGTGGGCGTTCGCCCTGGCCCGGCGCAGCCGCACCGTCTGGGTGGCCTCCACCGGCATCGGCATCCTGTTCTGCGGGCCCGGCGTGGTCGTGGCCCTCTGGTACCTCGTCAAGGTGCGCCCCGGCGTGGCCGCCGCCGAGGCGGGCCGGATCACGTGACTTTGGCCGGCCTTCGGCCGGCACCCGCTGTGCTTCGGACAATGCCACCAGCGTTCGCCCCTGCCGCCGCACTGCGGCGGCACTCGGCCGCGCGTCACTACGCGTACATCGCCGCGATCTCGGGCCCGTAGCGAGCGGCCACGCCCCGGCGCTTCAGCTTGAACGTCGGCGTGAGCACGTCGGAGTTCGGGAGCCACTCGTCGCCGACGATCACGAACTTCTTGATCTGGTACGCCCGGGTGAAGCGCTCGTTCACCTCGTCGATGGCGTGCTGGATCTCGGCGTGGACGGCGGGGCTGGCCGCCAGCTCGATCAGCGAGGCGCCGTCGTGGCCGTGGCTGGACGCCCACCGCGGCGCGTAGTCCGGATCGAGCGTGATGATGGCGCCGGGGAAGCGCTGGCGATCGCCCACCACGCAGGCCTGGCCGATGAGGGGCACGGTGGCCAAGGCCGCCTCCAGGTTGGCCGGGCTCACGTTCTCGCCACCGGCGGTGATGATCAGCTCCTTCTTGCGGTCGACGATGCGCAGGTACCCGTCGCTGTCGAGCTCGCCGATGTCGCCGGTGTGCAGCCATCCGTCCTCGAGCGTGGCGGCGGTGGCGGCGGGGTCGTCGAGGTAGCCGGCGAACACGTTCGGGCCCCGGGCGAGCACCTCGTCGTCGTCGGCCAGGCGGATCTCGACGCCGTCGAGCGCCGTGCCGACCGTCCCCGGCTTCGCCTCGCGCGGATCCCAGGTGAGCACGCCGGTCGACTCGCTCATCCCGTAGACCTCCGACAGCGGCACCTTGATGGCGTGGAACCAGTCGATCAGCTCGGGCGAGATCGGCGCCGCCCCGGTGACGGCCAGCTTCACGTCCGACAGCCCGGTGAGGTCGCGCACGACGGAGAACGCCACCGCGTCGAGGAAGTCCCAGGTGTCCGTCTGCTCCTTCGTCAGCGGGCCATGGCGTCCCGCCACGACCAGTTCGAGGGCGGCGGCGATGCCGTCGTCGAGGGCCTTGGCCCGCGCGGGATCGGCCGAGGCGGCGGCGAGGACGCCCTGCTGCAGCTTCTCCCACACGCGAGGCACGCCGAACACGACGTTGGGCCGCACCGCCACGGTGAAGTCCCGGAACTTGAGCATGTCGTCGCACGGTGTGACCGTGGTGCCGAAGAGCAGGGCGGCGTAGTGCGACACGACCCGCTCGGCGATGTGGGCCATCGGCAGGTAGGAGACCATCCGCATCCCGGTCAGGGAGCCGACCCCGGCGCGCGCCACGACCGCGTCGGCCGTAGCGCACACGTTGGCGTGGGTGATGGCCACGGCCTTCGGTGGGCCGGTGGTGCCCGACGTGAAGATGACCGTGGCGATGTCGTCGGGCTTCGTGCGGGTTGCCGCGGCGGCGAGGTCGAGCGGGTCGGCGGCGGCGATGTCGCCCCACGCCCGCGCTGATGAGTCGCCGCCCGTCTCGACGATCACGAGCTGGAGGCCGGGCGCCTGCTGGCGGGCCAGGCCGAACCGCTCGGCGAACCCTTGGTCCTCGACCACGGCCACGGTGGCGCCGGTGTGGCCCACGGCGTACGCCAGCTCCTCGGCCGAGGCGGTGTTGTAGACGGAGAAGGGCGTGGCGCCGAGGAACAGGGCGGCGGTGTCGGCCACGTGGAACTCGGCCCGGTTGCGCATCATCAGCACGACGCGCGATCCGGATCCGACACCGAGCGACGCGAGGCCGGCGGCCGCAGCGGCGACGGCGTCGGCGAACTGGCGGTAGCTCCACTGGCGGCTGGCGTCGAACGGGTCGGTCAGCGCCATGACGTCCGCATGAGCAGCGACCGTGGCGAGGAACCGACCGGTCACCGTGTCCGAAGCACTCATGACGCGCGAACCGATCGGTTCGCCGGCGCCGCAGTGCGGCGGCGGGACGAGCGTCCGACGGATTGACCGAGCACAGCGAGACCGAGGCGAAGCCGAGGCATTGACTCAGTGTCGCATGCGCGGGTTGTTGGCGGGGATGTCCGTCCGGCACACTTGACCCACCGGTCAAGCGAGGAGTGGTCATGCCCAACGCCGTCATCGTCGATGCCATCCGCACCCCTCTCGGCAAGCGCAACGGGCGCCTGAAGGACTGGCACCCGGTGGACCTCGCCGCCGAGACGCTGAGCGCGCTCGTGCAGCGCACCGGCATCGATCCCGGGATCGTCGACGACGTGGTCATGGGCTGCGTGATGCAGGTGGGTGAGCAGGGTGTGAACATCGCCCGCAATGCCGTCCTCGCCGCCGGCTGGCCCGAGACGGTGCCCGGCACCACGGTCGATCGCCAGTGCGGTTCGTCGCAGCAGGCGGCTCACTTCGCCGCCCAGGGCGTGATCGCCGGGGCCTACGACGTGGTCGTCGCCGCCGGTGTCGAGGTGATGTCGCGCGTGCCCATGGGCGCCTCGATGGTCGACGGCAAGTACGGCTTCCCGTTCGGTCCCAAGGTCGGTGCTCGCTACGAGTCCGTCGGCGGGCTGGTGCCGCAGGGCATCTCGGCCGAGCTGATCGCCGACAAGTGGGGCCTGACGCGCGAAGAGCTCGACGCCTTCGGCCTGCGCTCGCAGCAGTACGCCGCCCGCGCCCGCGACGAGGGCCGCTTCGAGCGGGAGATCCTCCCGGTGCGCGATGCCGAGGGCAAGCTCATGACGGTCGACGAAGGCATCCGCGAGTCGACGCTCGAGAAGCTGGCCAGCCTCAAACCGTCGTTCAGGGAGGACGGCAAGGTCACGGCGGCCAACAGCTCACAGATCACCGACGGCTCGGCCGCTCTGCTCATCATGAGCGAGGAGAAGGCCAACCAGCTCGGCCTGCGTCCGCGTGCTCGATTCGTGGAGTTCGCGCTGGCCGCTGACGATCCCCGGCTCATGCTGACGGCGCCCATCCCCGCCACCGAGAAGGTGCTGAAGCGGGCGGGCATGACCCTCGAGCAGATGGACCTCGTGGAGATCAACGAGGCCTTCGCATCGGTCGTGCTGGCGTGGGCCAAGGAGTACCACCCCGACATGGAGAAGGTGAACGTCAACGGCGGCGCCATCGCCATCGGCCATCCGCTCGGCTGCTCGGGGGCCCGGCTCATGACCACGCTGCTGAACGAGCTCGAGCGCACGGGCGGCCGCTACGGCCTGCAGACCATGTGCGAGGGCGGCGGCATGGCCAACGCCACCATCATCGAACGCCTGGGTTGATCGGCCGTCAGTAGCCTGAAGGGGTGCTCGGCGCCATCATCGGAGTCCTCGTGGCGCTAGTCGTCGCGGGAATCGTCATCAAGGTCGGCGTCGCCTTCCTCCGGAGCCTCGGCACGCCGCTGCCGCCGCCCCCGCCGGCCGGCGAGATGCGCCGGGTGAACCTGCGCTACCGCTGCTCGATCTGCGGGGCCGAGCTCAAGATGACCCTGGCCACCGACGAGATGCCCGAGGCGCCGCGTCACTGCCAGGAGGACATGGACCTCATGACGCCGGTGGAGTGATCAGACCCTCATCCCCAGTCTGTGGAAAAACCTGTTCATAGTCACACGCGTGTAACTCGTCCGTCACCAGCTGGACCGGTGGCCGGCTACCGGTACTGCGTGGCCACGAAGATGCCGCCGAGGATCATCCCGAGACCCCCGAGCAGGTACCAGTTGGAGGCGGCGCCGGGCAGCAGCTCGAGGTAGTTCAAGACGATGCCGATCGCTCCCACCAGGAGCAACGCGAACATCACGACGGGCACCCAAGGCGGGCTCTGCTTCACCGACCGCGGCGTGGGCGGGGTGTAGCGCGACGAGGGGGCCTGGGCCCGGTGCGGATGCCGGCTGCTCGTCACCGGCGGCGGTGCCGCGGTGGGCACCTCGCCGGGCTTGGTTCCTTTGGGCGTGACCCGCCCGCCCGCCTTGCGCTTGGGAGGTGCCATGGGCGCATGACTGTAGTGGAGCCTGATCTCGTTCGACACGGCGCCGCCGCACCAGGCACCCTGGGAGCCGTGGGCCCGCGCGTGCTCGTCGTCGACAACTACGACAGCTTCGTCTACAACCTGGTGCAGTACCTCGGTGAGCTGGGGGCCGAGCCCGTCGTCCACCGCAACGACGCCATCAGCGTCGACGAGGCGCGCGACGTGCGGCCCGACGCGGTGCTGCTGTCCCCGGGCCCGGGACGCCCGGAGGACGCCGGCAACCTGCTGGCGCTGGTCGACGCCTTCGCCGGTCAGTGCCCGGTGCTCGGCGTGTGCCTCGGCCACCAGGCCATCGGCCAGGCGTTCGGCGCTGCCGTCGTGCTGGCGCCGGAGCTGATGCACGGCAAGACGTCGCTCGTCGGCCACGACGGTGCCGGCGTGCTCGTCGGCCTCCCCGACCCGTTCGAGGCGACCCGCTACCACTCGCTCGTGGTGGCGCGCGACGGGTTGCCCGAGGTGCTCGAGGTGACGGCGCAGACGGCCGACGGGACGATCATGGGCCTGCGCCACCGGGAGCTGGCCGTCGAGGGGGTGCAGTTCCACCCCGAGTCGATCCTCACGGTCGGCGGCCACGACCTGCTGCGCAACTTCCTCGCCCAAGCCTGACCCCGGCCCCCCCGCTGCCCGCCGCCGAAGCGCGCGCAGCGCGCGCGAAGCGCGCGCGCCGAAAGCGCGCAGCCTGAGCGCTTGCTACCGCTAGCGCGGTACGAAGTGTTCAGGCTGCGCGCTTTGGGACGGTGGATCGGGTGGCGAGCGGTCAGTGTGGCGCCGCAGTGCGGCGCCGGCGCAGGTGCTGGCGGGATTGTCCGAGCACAGCGAGTGCCGGCCGGAGGCCGGCCGAAATCACGTGGTTGTCGTGGTGCGGGCGACCGTCGTGGTCGTCGTCGGCGGGAGCGTGGTCGTCGTCGGCGGCGCCGGCAGCTCCTTGCCCACGATGATCGACACCGTCGATCCCTTGGCTGCCGGCGTACCCGGCGTGGGGCTCTGGCTGACGACCTTGCCCGCCTGCGGGGCCCCGAACGGCACGTCGACATCGGACTTCGACGCCAGGAAGCCTGCCGCCTGCAGCTGATCGCGCGCCTCGGATTCGCTGAGACCGGTCACCATCGGCACCCCGACCTGCGGTGGCCCGCTCGACACGATGATCCTCACCGGGCTCCCCTTGGCCACGACCTGGCCGGCGGCGGGATCGGTGCGGATGACCGACCCGGCGTCGACCCGCTCGCTCGGCTCCTGGGCCTGCGTGACGGCCAGGCCGGCCGTCGAGAGCTGCGAGGTGGCCGTCACCACGTCCAAGTTGGTCACGTTGGGCACGGCGACCTGGCCGACGCCCTTCGAGACGGTCAGCTTGACCGTGCCGCCGGCGTCGACCTTGCCGGGCGGTGGGTCCTGGGCCAGCACCGTGCCCGCCGGCTGGTCGGACTCCTGCTCGGTGACCTGGCCGGTGAGCCCCAACGCCGCCAGCGTGGCCTGGGCCTGGGCGACCGGCTGCCCGACGAGGTTGGTGAGATCGACCTGGCCCTTGCCCTTGTTGAACGTGAGCTTGACCTGGCTGCCCGTGTCGACCTGCTGTCCCGCCGGCGGGTCCTGGGCGTACACGATGCCCACGGCCACGGCGTCGTTCTCCTGGGGATCCTCGACCACGACGAGTCCTTGGGCCTGGGCGACCTGCTTGGCCTGGTCGATGGTCTGGTTCCGGAAGTCGAGCAGCGTCACCTGGGCGACGGAGCCGTCGTCCTTCAGCGCGTTGTAGAGCACGAAACCGCCGAGCGCGATCAGCAGGACCGCTAGCACCACACCGAGCACGTACCACCCGTTGCGGCGCGGCGGCTCCTCGTAGTACCCGGGCTCGGTGGCCATCTGGGTACCGGCGGGTACCACGCGGGTGGGTTGCTGCGTCACCGCGCTGGTCGCTGCCACCGGCGATTGCACCGTGGTGCGCTGCACCGCCGGGCTGACCGTGGTGGCGGCGGCCGCCCCGGCGCCGGCCTGGGCGGCGACCGGCAGGCCGTCGTGGAACCGGCGCAGATCGACGCGCAGGTCGTCGGCCGACGGGTACCGCGACGTCGCGGCCTTGGCGAGGAGCTTCATCACGATGGCGTCGTACGCCGGTGGCACCGTGGGCGCGTAGGTCGACATCGGCGGCGGCGCGTCGTGCACCTGCTTGTAGGCGATGGCCACCGGGTTGTCGCCCTGGAACGGTGGCCGGCCCGCCACCATCTCGTACATCACGATGCCGAGGCTGTAGAGGTCGCTGCGGGGATCGGGGTTGCCACCCTGCGCCTGCTCGGGCGAGAAGTACGTGGCCGTGCCCATGACGGCGCCGGCCTGCGTGAGGTCTTGCTCCGTCGCCGCGTTCATGGCGCGGGCGATCCCGAAGTCGGCCACCTTCACCGCGCCGGTGCTCGACACGAGGATGTTGGCCGGCTTCACGTCACGATGGACCACACCGTTGCGATGGGCGAAGCCGAGGGCGGCGGCCACGTCGGACGCGATGTCGGCGGCCCGCTGGGGCAGGAGTGAGCCGTCGCTGCGCAGGATGTCGGCCACCGTGCGCCCGTTCACGTACTCCATCACCATGTAGTAGGTGCCGCCCTGGCGCCCGAAGTCGAAGACCCCGACGATGTTGGGATGGGTGAGGTTCGAGGCGGCCGTGGCCTCCCGCCGGAACCGCTCCACGAAGTTCGGGTCGGCGGCGTACTCCGGGAAGAGCACCTTCACGGCCACCGGACGATCGAGCAGCCGATCGCGAGCGAGGAAGACGTCGGCCATGCCGCCGCGGCCGATCCGGCTGTGGATCTCGTAGCGATCGTTGAAGACGGGGCGGTCGGGGTTGGTCATGGCGAATCGGGCCAGCAGCCTACTGAGGGGCTCCCGCGCCGCTGGGGCAGGCCGCTCAACTGAGCGGGTCCGGCAAGGTCATGATGTAGTCCAGCAGCTGCTTGGCGACGGGGCCGGCGACCGTGGCCCCCACGCCCGACGACACCTCGGGTGATGCCTTCACGAACACCGTCACCACGGCCCGCGGCGCTTCGGCGGGAGCGAACGCCGTGATCCAGGCGTGCGACGCCTCCGGGTCGCCGGCCGGGTGCAACTGCGCCGTGCCCGTCTTGGCCGCTGCCTGGATGCCGTTCTCCAGCTGGAGGCAGCACCGCGCCGTGCCGCCCTTCACCACGCCCACCATGAAGTCCTTCATCGTGGCGGCGACCTCGGGCGGCATCACCGTCATCCACGGTTTCGGGGCGTAGTGGTCGAGCACCGCGCCGTCGCTGTCGCGCGTCTCGCCCATCACGTGCGGCGTCATGAGGACACCGTTGTTGGCCACGGCGGCAGCGGCCATGTTCATCTGCAACGGCGTGGCCGCCGGCTCGTCCTGGCCGAAGCTCGAGGTGGCCAGCTTGGGGCTCACGCCGTTGGGCACGTCGTTCAGGAAGTCCTGCACCGACGGGAAGAACGACTGGGCCGGTGCCGGCATGTCGATGGGGACGTCCTTGTTGAAGCCGAAGGACTGCGCCGCGTTCACCATCGCTTCCGGGCCGAGCGTGACGCCGATCTCGGCGAATGCGGTGTTGCAGGAGCGGGCGAACACCTGGGGGAGCGTGCCGCCGCACACTTCCCCGCCGTAGTTCTCGATGGGCGTAGTTCGCGCGGGCACGTGGAACTCGGCGGTCGGCGGGAAGTTGGAGTTCACGTCGTACTGCCCGCTCTCCAGTGCGGCGGTGGCGGTGATGATCTTGAACGTGGACCCCGGCATGTACCGCTCTTGGTACGCGTTCATGAGGAGCGGCTTGGACGGATTGGCGAGCAGCGCGTCACGAGCCGCCTTCGCCGCGTCGAAGTCGTGCGTGGCGATGGTGTTGGGGTCGTACGACGGGTTGCTGTACATCCCCAAGATGGCGCCGGTGCGCGGGTCGGAGACCACGACCGAGCCCTCCTTGTCGCCCAACGCCTGCTTGGCCAGCGTCTGGATGTCGTTGCGCAACGTGAGCTGCACGTCGCCGGTGTTGACCTCGTCGTTGAACAGGTTGGCGAACCCGCGCAACTTCTGCTGCGGCGTCTGGCCGGCGAGCACGTCGTTGTACTGGCGCTCCACACCGGCCGTGCCGTACACGAAGGAGAAGAAACCGCCGACGCCGGCGAACAGGTCGCCCGTCGGGTACTCGCGCTGCAGCTTGTAGCGGTCGTTGGACGGCACACTCTGCGCCACGACGATGCCGTCGGCGGTGACGATCGTGCCACGCGGGCGGGTGAAGTCGCGGATGATCTCGCGGTCGTTGCGGGGGTCGTTGTTGTAGGAGTCGGCCTTGACCACGTGCAGCCAGTTGAGCTGCGCGAACAAGATCGCATAGCACACGATCAGACCGACGCCGAGACGGCGAAGTTGCTTGTTCACGATGTCACTTCGATGACACCTGTGGCGTCGGACAGTTCGGCCCGCCGCCGTTGACGGCGGCTGAGCTTGCGGGGCGGTACCTCACCGAGACGTACCGCGGTGGAGTCGGAGATGCGCATGAGGATGGCGAGGAGGATGTAGTTGGCCAGCAGTGACGAGCCGCCGTAGCTGACGAACGGCAGCGTGACGCCGGTAAGGGGGAGCACCCGCGTCACCCCGGCGATGATGACGAACGCCTGCACGCCGATGATGGTCGTCAGCCCGGCGGCGAGCAGCTTCTCGAACGGGCGCTCGGAACGGTTGGCGATGCGCAGGCCGGCGCCGATCATCAGCAAGTACGAGATGATGATGGCCGACGTGCCCAGCAGGCCCAGCTCCTCACCGATGGCGGCGAAGATGAAGTCGTTCTTCACTTCCGGGATGCGGGTGGGATCGCCGAGGGCGAGTCCGGTGCCGCTCACCCCACCCCATGCGAAGGCGAACGCCGCCTGCACCAGT
This sequence comes from uncultured Acidimicrobiales bacterium, assembly GCA_963728985.1. Taxonomy (GTDB): domain Bacteria; phylum Actinomycetota; class Acidimicrobiia; order Acidimicrobiales; family Ilumatobacteraceae; genus DASXAI01. Next base: position 289,018 of record CAVSME010000002.1, read on the forward strand.
TGGAACCCCTTGCCGAGCGAGTCGGCCCACGGGTTCAGCCAGATCGACACCCGCGTGCGCACGGTGTCCTCGAACGTCCATGCCGCGTAGGCGCCGGCGCCGAACAGCACGGTCCCGATGGCGAGGTAGCTGGCCCGCTCGGTGGCGATCCAGAGCATCACCACGAACAGCGTGAAGAACAGCAGCGCCGAGCCGAGATCCTTCTGCCCGATGAGCACCAGCAAGCTGACCAGCCACGCGATCAGCACCGGACCGAGGTGCCGGGGTTCGGGCAGCCAGAGCGGGCCGACGCGCCATGTGGCCATGGCGAGGAGCTCGCGCCGCTCCACGAGGTAGGCGGCGAAGAACAGGGCCAGCGCGATCTTGGCGAACTCGCCGGGCTGGAAGTTGATCGGGCCGATCCCCACCCAGATGCGCGAGCCGTTGACGATCTTGCCGACGCTCGGCACGAACGGCAGCATGAGGAGGGCCATGCCGACGAAGGCGAACGTCCACTTGAAGCGGGCCAGATCGTGCACGCGGCGCAGCAGCAGGAGGGTGACGACGTAGGCGCCGACGGCGAGGAACGTCCAGTTGGCCTGCAGGCCGGCGAGGTTCGTGTCGATGCGGGCGATGAACACGTAGCCGACGCCGTTGAGCAGCGCGGCGATCGGCAGGAGGACGCCGTCGGCACCAGGTGCCAGCCGGCGCGTGGCCAGGTGGGCGGCCAGGAGCAGGGCGAGGATGACGGCCAGGAACGGCAAGAGGTTGGCCGGTAGCGTCGCGGTCCGGCCGAGCGCGACGAGGGCGTAGGCGCCGGTGGTCACCAGCGCGGCCATGAGTACGAGGCCGAGCTCCGTGGAGCGGCGGGCGGAGGCGATCACGGTCCGCTGGGCGGCGGGGCCAACGCCGATGTCGTGGTCTCGAGTGCCACCGTCGAGGTCGTGCTCACCTCGGTGGTCGGTGTCACGGCGGCCGGGTTCGAGCGCAACGTCTCGAACCACGCGTCGGCCGCGGCGCGTGACGTGAAGCTGATCGTGCGATCGAGGTTCTGCTGCCACGCCGGCGTCAGCTCGTCGCGCCGCAGCGGATAGGTGCCATCGAGGGTGGGGTCGACCCAGAGGATCCCGCCCTTCTGGCCCTTGAACACGGCCACCTGGTCGCCCACGAAGCCGACGTAGTAGCCGGAGCGGCCGTAGTAGGTGATGGCGCCGAATGCGATGCCGAGGATGGCGACGATGGCCACGACGAACAGCACCGACCGGACCGTCACCCGATGGCGGCGGCCTTGAGGCGCGGCCGCAGGCGGCGGTTCGGGTGGGCTCAGCGGCGGCGGCACCGGTGTGGTAGCGGTGGGCGCCGGGTCGTCGTCGAGCCAGCCGCCGACGGGCGGGCTGCCATCAGGCGACGCGAGGCCGACGGGCGTGGCCACGACCGCGGTCGGCGGGTCGCCGCCGGAGGTGTCGACCACCAACTGGGCGGCGTCGCGCTCGGCGCCCGGCGGCGTGTCGCCGGTGACGTCGAGCACGATCACGGTGATGTTGTCCCGGCCGCCGGCCTCGTTGGCCAGCTCGACGAGCGAATCGGCGGCGTCCTGCGGATCCTCGGTGCCGGTGAGGATGGCGCTGATCATCCCGTCGTCGATCTCGTTGAAGAGGCCGTCGGAGCAGATGAGGTAGCGGTCGCCGGCCGCCGGCGGTGCCTCCCACGCGTCGACCTGCACGTCGGGCTCGATGCCCAGGGCCCGGGTCACGATGTGGCGTTGCGGGTGGAAGCGGGCTTCGTCGGCGGTGATCTCGCCCGCCGTCACCAGGTCTTCCACGTAGGTGTGATCGCGGGTGATCTGCTGGAGGATGCCGTCCTGCACCACGTAGGTGCGGGAGTCGCCCACGTTCACGACGGCCAGGCGCTCGTTGCCGTCCCGCTCGACCAGGGCCACGCCGGTGAGCGTGGTGCCCATGCCGTGGAGCTTCGTATCGGTCAGCGCGCGTTCGTAAATGGCGGCGTTGGCGGCGCGCACGGCCTGCACCAGGGATTCGGTGGTGTGGGGCTGGGGGCCGAAGCGCTCCTCCAGGGTGGTGAGGGCCACGTCGCTGGCGACCTCGCCGCCGGCGTGACCGCCCATGCCGTCAGCCACGGCGAACAGCGGGGTGGCCGTCAGCACGCTGTCCTCGTTGATGCTGCGCAGCCGACCGACGTCGGTGGCGGCGCCCCAGCGCAGCCCCGTCATCAGACCGCCTCCAGGATCGTGGAGCCGACCTGCAGGCTGTCGCCCCTGTGCATCGGCGTGGGCGCGCTCACGCGGTGACCGTTCACGTAGGTGCCGTTGGTCGAGCCGAGATCCTCGACGTACACCTGGCCGCTGCGCTCGAAGACGCGGGCGTGGAGCTGCGACACGAACGTGTCGTCGGGGAGGGCGATGTGACAGCCAGCGGCCCGTCCCACGGTCACCTCGGGTCCGATCTCGAAGCTGGTGCCCTTCTGCGTCGACGGCTTGTCCACCACGAGACGGGTCGCCGGTCCGCCCCGGCTCCGGATGCGCCCTGGCTTGAGCTTGGCGCCGTTGCCGTTGCTCGCCTTGGCCGCCTTCGGGCCCCGGACCTCCGCCCACACCGCCCACAGGACCCGCAGGAAGAAGAGGTACAGCAGGGCCAGCAGGCACAGCTTGAGGAGACCGAGCAGGTTCTCGGGCACGTCGCCGTGCGCTCCCTAGGACGCGTCGAAGCGAATGCGCGTCGCCCCGACGGTGATGGCGTCGCCGTCTTTGAGCTGGTGCTCGCTGACGGTCGCCCCGTTCACTCGCGTGCCGTTGGTCGAGCCCAGGTCGACCACCAGGAACCCCGTGCCGAACGGCCGGACCTCGGCGTGCCGGCGGCTGACGTTCGGATCGGAGAGGGTGATCTCGCAGTCCGGCAGGCGGCCGATGAGCACCGGCTTCTCCGACAGCGGGATGCGCTCGCCGGCCGGCAGGATCAACGTGCCGGCACCCACCCCACCCTGGCCCTCATGGAGGCGGCTCACGACGGTGAACCGGCCGGGGCGCAGCTCGTCGTCCAGGGCCAACTCGACCTGGACCGGGCCCATGAAGGTGTACCCCTCGTCCCGGGCGTACTCGCGGGCGGCGTCGCACAGCTCGCGGACCAGGGCCTCGTGGATCTCGGTGAAGGTGGCATGGTCCTGGGGGGACAGGGCGAAGGTGAAGTCGTTGGGGACGATGGTGCGGCCCTTCACGTCCACCGAGCGGTGGTCGTCCATCTCCCGCACCAGGCGCCGTCCCAGCTCGATGGGGCGCAGGCTGGACCGAAAGGCGCGCGAGAACACACCTTCGACCATACGCTCCAAGCCGCGTTCGATCCCTTGCAAGCCCATGGAGAGCACCAGCGTACCGGCCCTGGCCAACGCGATTGGGGCAGGGGAGGGGCCGCGCTAGCCTCAGCTGGCTCACTCGGGCGAGTGGCGGAATTGGCAGACGCGCAGGATTCAGGTTCCTGTGTCCGAAAGGACGTGGGGGTTCAAGTCCCCCCTCGCCCACTAGTTCTGAGCAGGCCTTTCGTGGTAGCCGTTCGGCCGCTCGCCATTAGCTCACGGGGTCGTGCAACCATTTTGCAACCCGATCGGCCGCGCACGAGGTAGCACGGCACGGCACGAGGCGGCAGGAAGCGAGCGTCGGGGCGACTAACGAGTGCGCGCTTGAGCGTCCATGCGGGCCGACGCGCGCCCTTCATAGAGCACGTCGGGCGCGAGATCGGCGCCGTTCGGCCACACGATCGTCCCGGCGTCACGGTCGACTCGAACGGAAGCGAAGAACTCGGGATCGGACCGGACGCGGTCGAACACCGGACCGCGGAGGTATGGCTCGAGGTCGATCACCCGTTCCGCGCCGTCATCGAACCGAAGGCGAACGACTTGGTTCTCGATGAGCTCGACAGCGGTGACGTCCACGATCCTCCTAGCTGAGCGGATCGATCGTACCGGGCTCCCGGCCGGCGACGGCCCGCTCCCAACACACGGCCAACTCCTGTCGGTGCTCGGCGACCCACTCGTCGACGAGGCGTTGGGCCCGCCGGGGTAGAGAGCCGTCGAGCACACCCCCCGTGGCAATGATGAAGCGCGCCTGATGTTCGCCGTAGCGAGCGTGGAAGTGCGGCGGATCGTGGTCCTCGTAGTAGAGGTAGATCGAAATGCCGTAGAAGTAGCTCAGGCGAGGCACCCGGCTTGCAGCTACCCGTCGCCCAGGATTGCCCGGGCGCCGACGATGGCGGCGGCCTGGTCATCGACGGGCAGCACATGTTGGTAGATCGTCATCGTCACGACCGGCGACGCATGGCCCACCCGCTGGCTCACCACCTTGAGGGGGACACCCTGGCTGAGAAGCGCGGTCACGTACGAATGACGCACGTCATGGAGTCGGATAGCGGGCAGGCCAGAGCGCGCACAGTGGCGTTTGAAGAGGACTGACAGACGTTCGGGATGGATCGGTGAGCCGTCCTCGCTGGTGAAGACCAAGTCGCCCGAGTCCTCGTAGCTCGAACCGAGCAGTAGGCGCCGCTCCATCTGCGCGACTCGGTGGGCTCGTAGTGCCGCAACTGTTTCGGGATCCAGCGCGATCGTCCGGGCCCCCTTCTCGGTCTTCGGAGTCAGCGTGAGAACTTCGTAGCGGGCGACTGTTCGGATCTGTCGGATGCTGATCGTCGCGTCGTCCAGGTTGACGTCGCACCATCGCATTCCGAGGAGCTCCCCTCGCCTCATCCCGGTCGTAGCTGCGAGGAGCCAGGTCGCAAAGAGTCGGTCCGTGCGCACCGAGTAGAGAAAGTTCCTCAGCTGTTCGGGGTCCCAGATCGTCATCTCGACGGCGGCGGCACGGGGCGGGTCGGCGTCGTCGGCGGGACTACGGGCCAGTCGCCCCCAGCGAACTCCGTCAGCAAGCGCCTTGTGAAGGGTGGCGTGGATGCGGCGAACCGTCGTCGGTGAGAGACCCCCACTGCCGTGGCGTCGACCGTCGGCGAGGAGCTCGGCGTAGAAGGCGTTGAGGCGCGGGGGCGAGGTTCAACAGTGGGACGCCACCCATCCGAGGGACGATGTGCTTCGTAACGTGCACCTCGTAAGACGCCAGGGTCGTTTCCTTGACCGTGGCCCGCTTCGCCGGCAGCCACTCGTCCGTAAGAAAGGCTCCGAGCGTCAGCTTGCTGGGCGGGACGTAGTTCCCCCGATCGAGTCGGCTCAGCAGCTCGACGCGCGCTCGGTCCGCCTCCCTCTTGGTTCGGTACCCGGAGTGCCACTTCCTCACTCGGCGGCCGGTTCCGTCGTGCCCAAGGTCGATTACGACCGACCAGGACGTACCGCGCTTGATAACCGTTCCCCTCATGTCTCTCTCCCTGCCGGTCGGGTGCGGGACGACTCGTCGCGAGTAGTGACCACCGCCTCCCTGTGCCGCCCGGTGCTGCCATATTCAGTTGGCGGGTCGGCGTTTGGTTTTGGTCTTTGTGCTGGTCTGTGCCGCTCCATCCGTTTCGACTGTGTCCATCCGGGCGAGCAGGTCGGCGAGGCGGACGATGACGTCGTGGGCTTCGGCCACATCGCCGAAGGTCTGCCGTAGCTCGGCCGCGGCTTTCATCTCGCTGAGCCGGTCGAAGCGGTCGTTGGCGGTGGCGGCGGTGGCGGCGCCGGTCCCGGCGCCGTTCGCTTGTGTCTTGGCGGTGGCGGCGGCGTAGTCGAGGAGTGCTTGGCGCCAGGGCGGGGTGCTCGTGTCGGTGCCCAAGATGGCGTCGAGCAGGAGCGACATGTCCATGCCCCGCCAGGTGGCGTCGGGGGTGTGGAGCCCGGCGTCTTGTTCGGGTGGGGGCGGGAGGAAGAACCAGCCGATGGGCAGGTCGAAGCCGCGGGAGAAGGCGAGGAGTTCGTCGGCGCTGAACTGTTTGACCCGGGTCCCACCGATGGACCGTTCGATGGAGGAGAAGCTGGCGTTGGAGAGCCGGGTGCCGAGGTAGGGGGCGATCGCCGCCGACGCCTGCTCCTGCGTCCAGCCGCGCATGGCTCGGGCCCGGGCCACGTTGAGCGCGACGACCTGGTTGGGGCTGTAGGTCCGGCGCAGGAAGCGGTCTGTCAGCTTCGCCATGCCCCGAGCCTAGATCGTCCCAATCGTCGAGTCATCAACCTTCGCGTTGGCAAAGGAATCGAGGCTGTGTATTCTACGAATCCGTTCGGTAGTCGACGGGAGAGCAGATCTGTGGCTGAGGCCATCCCGGACCTTCTCACCATCGAGGAGGCAGCAGCGGTGCTGCGTATCGGCCGCACCGCCGCGTACCAGCTGGCCCGGCGCTATCTCGCCTCGGGCGGCAAGGAAGGACTTCCGGTCGTGCGCGTCGGGCGGCTGTTGCGGGTGCCGAGGGTCGAGTTGGAAAGGCTGATCGGCGGCCCGATCACGTGGCCGTTGCTCGGCCCAACGACGGTCCCCGACGAGTCCCTCGTCCCCGCGACGAACACCGGCGGACCAACGGGCCGCCCGCGCCGTGCGCTCGCGGCATCAGCGCCGGCCAACTCGAGCTCCTCCAGGCGAACTGAGCTCCGATGCTGACGACCTCCGCCCGCGCAACGTCCCCCGAGTTCTACAGACAAGTGCCCGCCGGCGGCCCTCGCTGATGTTGCGCGTCACCACCCTGTACGCGTCGTCGGCGATGGCGACGGCCGCCTACTACACCCAGTACCTCGCGCAGGCGCCCGGCGAGGAGCCGGGCGTGTGGAGCGGCCGCCAGGCGGCCGAGCTCGGACTCGCCGGACGGGTCGGGGCCGACGACCTCCAAGCGCTGCTGGAGGGCCGTGACCCCACAACGGGGACGCCGTTGGGCAGTGTGCTGCACGACCGGACGTTGGCGAGCGGCAAGGTGGTGCGGGCCGTGGCCGGGTTCGACGCCACGTTCTCAGCGCCGAAGTCGCTGAGTGTGTGGTGGGCGCTGACCGGTGATCCGGGACTCCTCGACGCCCACGACATCGCCGTGCGCGCCGCCCTCGAACACTTGGAACGGTTCGGGGCGACGACCCGGGTGCGGGTCGACGGCCGCCGTCAGCACCCGGACTCGCTCGGATTGACCGTGGCCACGTTCCGCCAGACGACGTCGCGAGCGGACGACCCCCAGGTGCACACCCATGCGGTCATCTCGGCCAAGGTCCAGACCGACGACGGCCGATGGCTGGCCATGGACGCCAGGTATCTGAAGCGGCACCAGCGGATGTTGGGCGGCTTGTACCAGTCGGTGCTGCGGGCCGAGCTGACCCACAGCTATGGGGTGGCGTGGGAGCCGATCGTCAACGGCCAGGCCGAGATCGCCGGCCTGCCCCGGGAGCTGCTCGAGGTGTTCTCCAAACGCGCCGCCCAGGTCGACGACGCGCTGGCCGTGAAGCTGGGCGAGTTCCGTCGTCGTGAGGGCCGGGACCCGACAACCTGGGAACGGGCGGCGCTCTGCCGGGAGGCGTCGGCCGACACCCGCGCTCACAAGACCGGCAACAGTGTCGGAGATCTGCGGACACGGTGGGCCGCCGAAGCAGCCGAGCTCGACTGGACGCCGGGCCGGCTCGTCACCGCCATCGACGACGCCGCACTGCGCACGCACGAGGTGCCGCAGATGGTCACCGTCGACGAGGTCATCGACCAGCTTTCCGTGTCGGGTTCGACGTGGACCCGAGCCGATGTGCTCCGAGCGCTCTGCGATCTCCAGCCACCCGTGTCCGAGTTGTCGGGACACCCGTGGGCTGCCGCCCTCGAACAGGCCTGTGACCAGGTCATCGACGCCTGCGTCGATCTCGACCCGCCCGGTCTCGTCTCCCGGCGGCCCTCCGACGGCCGGTCCGTGTGGCTGGAACCGGTCACACCGCACTTCACCAGCGACACGATCCTCGTCGAAGAAGAGCAGGTGCTGGCCTGGGCCATGGACGCCCAAGCCGACGGGCCGGCGCCGTCACCGACGGTCGTCCGTGCCGGCCTCGACGTCCTACAAGCCGACGCCGCCGCGGCGGTCGCCGGCGCCGACCGGCTTGTCGTCGTGGTGGGACCTGCTGGCGCCGGCAAGACCACCATGCTGGAACGAGCGGTCGACGACCTGGCGTCGTGGGAGCGGCCCGTGTTCGGTGTCGCCCCAACGGCCAAGGCCGCCCGTGTCCTGCAACGAGAGACCGGCGTGGCCGCCGACACTGTCGCCAAACTGCTCCATGAATGGAACCGAACCGACCGCGCTCCGGTCGACACGTATCGGCTTCCCGTCGGCACGACGCTGATCGTCGATGAGGCCGGCATGGTCGGCACCGCCTCCCTGCACCGCCTCGTTGACCTCGCCGAGCGGAACGACTGGCGCCTGGCGCTCGTCGGCGACCCGCGGCAACTGCAGGCCGTGGGCCGGGGCGGCCTGTTCGCTGAGCTGTGCAGCACCGGCCGGGTGCACGAACTGTCACGCCTGCACAGGTTCCGCGAGCCGTGGGAGGCGGCTGCCTCGCTGCAGCTGCGCGCCGGGAACCCGAGAGCGCTGGACGCATACGAGGCGCACGGTCGAGTCGTGGCCGGCACCATGGACGATCATCTCGGGCGCCTGGCCGTCGCCTGGATCGCCCACACGACCGCACGCCGGTCGGTGGCGATCACGGCCGCCACCAACGACCACGTCGACGCCATCAACGCCGCCGTCCAAGGGGCCCGACGGCGGGTCGGCCAGCTCGTCGCCAACGGTGCCGCCGCGATTGGCGGGGGCGAGCACGCCCATCCCGGCGACGTCGTCGCCACCCGCCGCAACGACCGCAACCTGCGCACGACGACTGGGGAGCCGGTCCGCAACCGTGACCTGTGGGACGTCGTCGCCACGCATCCCAACGGGTCGCTCACCGTGTCGCACCGGGCCGGACACGGTGTCGCCACCCTCCCGGCCGACTACACCCGCAATCATGTCCGCCTCGGCTACGCCGCCACCGAACACGGCAACCAGGGCGACACCGTCGACGTCGCGATCGAGGTCGTTTCGACGGCCACCACCCACCGGGGCCTGTACGTCGGCGCCACCCGCGGGCGGGACGAGAACCGCATCCACGTCGCCACCGCCACCGACGATCTCGCCGACGCCCGCGACATCCTCGACACCGTCCTCGCCCATGATCGGGCTGACATCCCGGCCGTCACCCAGCGACGGGATCTCGCACGCCAAGCCGAGCCTGCTCGACCCCGGCGGCCTGAGGCGGCGTCGGTGATCCCTGACTGGGTCGAGCCGTGGCGCGCTCAGCTCCAACAGTGCCGTGAGGACCTCGTCAGCGACCTCGTCGACCGAGCCGACCGACAGGCCCAAGCCGCAGCCGAACTCGCTGACCTCCAGCCGGCACTCGCTGCCGCCCGGGCGGCCTGGCAGCCCTACGGCAACGCCATCGCCGCAATCGAAGGCGAGCTCCGCGGCCGGCTACGGCCGGCCATGTGGAAGGCCAACAACGACGCGAGGTACGCCGGCTTCGGCCACCATCACACCACCGCCCGGCGGGCGGAAGCCGCCACCGCGCGAGTCACCGACGCCCAAGCCCGCATGGCTGACATCCACGCCGACGGCGCCGACATCAAACACCGCCTCGACACCCTCGAAGCCGAAGCAAAGAATCTCCGCGATCTCGCCTATCCCTCAGGGGGAGGCTTCGGCCTCGACGACATCGACGCCGTCCTGCACTCGGTCGACGTCTGGACCGCGTGGGCACATGGACGTCGGGTCACTAGCGCCGAACTGGTGGACGCGGTCGACATGCTGATGGACGTCGCCCGGCACACACCCTTCGTCGCACTCACCGGCGACCAGATCGATCGCTCGCAATGGTGCGAGCTGCTTGAGCCCGTCACCCAACTGCTACGTCGGCACGGCATCGAGCTCGATCACGATCGAGAGTTGGACCTCGACATGACAGGTCCAGAGCTGAGCATCGACCTGTGACTCGTCGCACCTCTCGGGCCGATCAACACGGGTTCGATCCCAACCACCGGCCGCGCCGGGGCCAGGTGGGGTGATCCTTCGAGACGTCATCGATCGTCACGTACAGTTCGGTCGCGAGTGCGTCCAGCTCGGCGTCCCCGAGATTTCCAAGGGCGAACGGAGTAGCAACGCCGAACGTGGGACGCTCCAGCTCCGTCAGAAGCGGTCCCCTGGGAATTGCTTGTCCAGGGAGGTATGCGTCCAGATCGGGGAGCCGGTCGCAGAGCTCTCGCATCGGCACTTCGAGGATGGCCGACTGCGCTTGCGCGGTGGCCGCCGGGCGCCTCAGGCGGTCGATGGTCGTCCGGGGACGAGGGTCGGGCCAGCCGCCGACCGACGGCATCGACCGATGTTTTTCGCCTCGTGCCGTGGATAGCCTTCTTGCTGTCTGCGGCGTCGAGAACGGGCGTCGGCGGCAGGTTGGAGAGGGGGGTGAGCGTGGCTGCCATCGTTTGGATCCTCATTGTGGTGGCGATTGTGGTCATCGTCGCAATCGTCGTGTTGGTCATGCGGGCTCGTAGCCGAGGCCGGATGATGATCTCCCGTCGCGGGTCGTCGCGTCGCACTGGCGGGTCGCCATGACCGCCTCGCTGCTGCATGGCAAGGACCTGGCTGGCATGCCGGTGGTGGACATCTCGACCGGTGACGATCTGGCCGACGTGCGCGACGTGGTGTTCCATCCCGAGCAAGGCTTGCTGGCCGGCCTCATCCTCATGAAGCGCAACTTCTGGCACGGTCGGATGCGAGAGGTGCTTCCGCTCGAGGGGATCGCGTCCATCGGCACTCATGCCGTCATGGTGGCGGACCCCGGCGCACTGACCGACCGCCGCGACGCACCCTCGGAAATGACGCGGCCCGATCCTCGTCGCGACGTGCTCGACGACATGGTGGTCACGGAGTCGGGCCGCCAACTGGGCAAGATCGTCGACGTCATCATCGTCGGCGGCGATGCACCTCGGGTGGTCGGGTTCCAGGTGTCCGGCGGTGTCGTCGGCGACGGACTCGTGCCGATCGGCGCCAAGAGCGGCCTGTCCGGCACCACCCTGCTGGTCCCCGACGAGTACGAGGCCCGTATCCGCACCGACCTCACCGGGCTGGCGGCGGAACTGGTCGACATCGAACGGTCTCGATCGTGATCCGGCTGTCCCAGCTGTTGGGCCAACGGGCCGTGGCGCTCGCCGACGCCGAGCGGGCCGGCACGGTACGAGGTGTCGTCGTCAGGGGCGGAAACCTTGTGGCGGTGGACATCGGCGACCATGTCGTGCCCTCGAGCGCCATCCGTGCCTTCGAGGGCGACGTCGTCACCTTCGACGACCACGAGCCGATCGACGATGAGGTCGCCCGGCGGGCCACTGCGGTGATCGGCAAGCCCGTGCTCACTCACGCCGGAGATGGTCTCGGTGACATCGTCGACTTGCACCTCGACAACTCCGGGCGGGTCGAGGCCGTCATACTGGCCGATCGAACGCTGCCCGGGGACCGCCTCGAGGTCATCGGGACCTATGCCGCCATCGTCGCCGACGAGCCCCGGGGGCCGGAGACACAGCTCCCGCCCCCCGACCCCTCGACCCGAAGCCGCTAGTGGGCCGTCCCAGTCGAATCTGCCGGTAATCCCAGAGTTGTAGTTCTGCGGTTGCGAGGAGCGTGACAGGCCGAGTCTGGACCGAGAGTCATCCATGGCCGTCCGCCTTCGCGAGAGAGTTGACGACCGAAGACGGGGCAGCGCCGGCCATGCCTGTCTCGCGTCACAAGTAGTCGCGGTCTCCACGACCGGCATGTGGAGCCGCTGGCAGCGGGCGCCGCCGTACCCGACGGCCCGGTCAGAGCGCGTGCCGCGGTGACGACACCGACGGTTCGCCACGATCGTGTTGCTGGAAAGCGCTGCTCGATGCCCCCGGCCACGCACGACTTGACTGGCGGTGCGCTCGCGTTCGTCGGACGGTGGAGGTCGTCGGTGATCGTGGCGGCCGACGGCGTGTTGTTGGTCGGCTCAGCGGCGCCGGGAACCTCGAAGCGTCCCTGAAGGACTGGTGGAGAGCCCGCGACGCCTCGGAATTCGACAGCGAGGCCGATGTCGTCCAGGTGCCCAGCGTCCAGTACGTGTCGGGTACCGCGCCGCCGTCAGCGATGAGCGCGCGGAACTGGTCGTGGTCGTCGTCAGTCGGCATTGTGTCCGAGAAGGACATCGGTCTCGGTGCGTGGGTGATACAGGTTCGGGCGTAGCGCGATATCGATGAGGGCGAGCACCGTCACGGTGGTCACCGTCGAGGGGTGCCTGTTCGCGGCGCGGCGCCGGCAAACTACCGCAACTCCCCGATGCGCGGCACTCGAAAGTCGACATGACGCGTCTCGATGCGAACCCACGCCGGGCCGCAGTTCCACGTTCGCCGGCTGGCCGTCACCCGGCGCGCAGCTTGTAGGTGGCCAGCTGCTCGATTCGCTCGATGTGGCCGGAGCTGCGGTGGAACCGACGGGCGATCTCGGCATGATCGGTGCCGCCGGCTCGCCATTTCAAGATCCGGCGCTCCACCGGCCGCAGAGCCTCCGCTTTCGGCATGGCGCCAGCCCGCGGCATCCCGGCGTAAATGATCACCCGTCTCACGAACTCGGGGCTACGGCGGAAACGACGGGCGATCTCGGTGTCATCGACCCCGTCTCGCACGAGGCGAAGAACACGGCGTTCGAGCGGCCGTAGCGATTGGTTCCCAACCATCGTCGTGTCTCCTCTGCTTCCCTCCACTACGCCTGTCTACAACACCTCTTCCACCTCATCAGGCTCGCCTCAGTCGACGTGGCTAGGCCGACACCGCGACATAGGCGCGCAACGAGCCGTTGGAAGCGACAGCGGTAGCGAGCCCTTCGGACCGGGCCGTTCGGACCGAGTCGGACACCGTCAACACGACGCCGGTGCACGTGATGAGCCACGCGGCGAGCGTCGCTGTGCCGACGAACACTGGCGTCGGGATCGTCAGGAGCAGGGCGAGGCTGACCAGCGCGCCCGCGAGGTTGACGGCCGCCCACAGGTAGGTGAGCCGCTGGAACGGTCGCACCACGGCCGGCCGGCCTCGGACCTCCGGGCTGAGCGGGCAGAAGTCGGCGGCGAAGCGGGCGATGAGCGGTCGACCGATCAGCACGGAGACCGCGAATCGCCGCCGTGGCAAGCGTGCGCACGATCGGCTGCACGAAATACACGAAGGCGTTCCCGCTGCACAGATAGATCGACGTACGCAGCGTGATGCCCAGACAGGCAAATATCAGCAGGGCCGGGACCGGGCGGCGCCTGACGATCCGTCGAGCCACCGCCGTGTAGGTCCACCCGAGCGCCGCCACGAACGCCCACTCAGGTCCAGCGTGATCAGGAACCCGTAGAACAGCAGCATCGGAATGACCGTCGCCTCGACGAGATACGGCGCCAGACGCTTCGTCACCGCCGCGACCACGCAGAACTTCGACGGGCGCATCCGCCACGCCAGCTCGCCCGGCGGAGCTCCGACAACTAGCGCCGACATGACACGCCTGGGCGGGCGAACTCATCCATGACGCGCTACTGGGCTTCCCCCGGAACCGAGGAGGGGTTGCTGATAGTTGATGGAGTCTCGCATCTGGCGGCGCCGTGATGCCTTCGGATGCTCCGGAGTGCTCGGGGCCATCGGAGAAGCTGGTTTCACGCGGCCTGACCGGCTTGGGCTGCCTCGGCATGTCGTTGGGCGAGAGCCTGTTCGTAGGCGACCGGCGGGAGCATCTCGCAGCTCGAGTGTCGGCGCCGGTGGTTGTAGGCGTCGACGAAGCGGGCGACCTCCCGGCGGGCCTGGTCCTTGGTGGCAAAGCGCTTCCGGCAGAGCAGCTCGTGCTCGAGGGTCGAGTTGAAGCTCTCGGCAGCGGCGTTGTCGAGCGCCGAGCCGACGCGACCCATTGACTGCTTGACGCCGAGCGAACGGCAGGCGCTGGCGAACAGGTCGCCGACGTACTCGCCGCCCTTGTCGCTGTGGAAGACCACGCCGTCCACGTCACCACCTCGGATGGCCGCCGCCATGCACAGCGCCGCCTTGGCCAGCGCCGAGTCATGGTGCTCGCTCATGGCGAACCCCGGCAGTCGACGTGACGCCAGGTCCAACACGGTGGCCAGGTAGAGCTTGCCCTCATCGGTGGGGATCTCGGTCAGGTCCCCGCACCAACGCTGATCGATCCGCTCGGCCCTGAAGTCCCGTTTCACCAGGTCCGGGATCGGCGCCGCCGCCTTGTCCGGGCGGGTCAGGCACCGCCGCTTACGCTTCGGCGACCGGCCCTGGAGGCCCTGACGGGCCATCGAGGCCGCCACCGTGTTGATCGACACCGTCCAGCCGGCGGCGACCAGGTCCTCCCACACCCGGGGCGAACCGTAGGTGCCCGGCGTGCCACCGGAGTCGTCGAACGACGCCCTCACCGCCTCGTCGAGCTCGACCCGGCGTCGCTGCCGGGCGGTGGGCTCACGATCGTGCCACTTGTAGAACCACGACTCCGACACGCCCAGCCACCGGCAGCACTTCGCGTGGGACACCCGATACTCGGTCCTCTGGGAGGCGATGAACGACGCCACGCTCATCGCGTCGCCTCCTTGACCCACAGGACCACGGAGCGCTTGAGGACATCACGCTCCATCCGCAGCTCCGCGTTCTCGCTGCGAAGCCGACTGAACTCGGCGCGCTCATCGACCGTGAGGCCCTCCTTCTCACCGCGTTCGACCCGGTCCCGGTCGACCCAGTTGCCCAACGTCCCCGGGTTGATTCCCAGGTCCCTGGCCACCGCTGCGATCGACTTGCCGGTCTCCCGCACGATCCGGACCGCGCCCTCACGGAACTCAGGGTCGTACTTCCGTCGTGTCTCTGGCATCACCACTCCTCATAGATGATGCCTCCACGCTTCGAGGGGATGCCCGCTACCAGGGCCGTGGGCTGCCATGTGGCAGCATCCGAGATGCTCGTGACTTCATCGTGTCCGCTTATGGCGTACACCCATTCCCACTCGCGCCGGCCGGCCATAGCCACGGCATACACCGCCCCGCGACGACATTGGCTGGTGCCGATCATGCCGGCCGTCGCTTTGGGCGGCGACCGCCATCGGATACGGGCGGCCCGGTTCTCGAGGGTTGCGCCGCTCGAGGCGCGACTCGTTTCTTCGCCGGTTGGTGCCGGCGGTCGGTGCCAACCAGTAGTGCGACGACCTCACCGATGGTCCGTTCCCGGATGATGGTGTCGTGAACCACCCGGTTGGCCTGGAGCCGGTAGCGGTTGCGTCGACCGGCCTTCTCCTTGAGCACGTAGCCGGCCTCGGCCAGATCGGCGACGATACCGTGGGCGCTGCGTTCGGTGATGCCAAGCGTGGTGGTGATGTCGCGCAGGCGGACCTCAGGATCACGAGCGAGGCAGGACAGATCGCGCTGACGGCTATGGCGCGGTCTCTGTCGCAAGAATCGTGAGTCCGTCCGGCCGGGAGGCCGGCCGGCGGCATGGCGGGCTCGGTCACCGGTTGTTGATGATGGCGGTGGCGGTGAAGCCGCAGCATTGGATCTCGCGTACTGGCGCCACGGTTGTGTTGGTGATGCGGTCGCCCCGCGAGACGCCGAGGGTGTCGGTGGTGCCAGCGACGACGCCGATTCCGACCTGCCCGCCGCTCATGGCGTTCTGGCTGGTGGTGCCGTCACCGTCTTGGATGACGACGCCGAAATACCGGTTGTTGTCGAGGGTGTTTCGGCTGATGATGCAGCAGTTGGGGCTGGCCAGTTGGTAGACGCCCACGTCGTTGGCGACGATGTGGTTGTCGGCAATCCTCGTGCCGGCGGGGGCGACTGCGGCGAGAACGCCCATCGATTGGAACTGGTTGATCGGGTCGGGGCCGCAGCCGGCGATGGTGCACACGGCGCCGGTCAGGGTGTTCCCAGTTACCTGGGCCACTGCCCCGAAGTCGACCACGATCCCCGACTGTTCGGTGGCGATCTCGGCGCCGCCGCTGATGACGTTGTTGGCTACGGTCACTCGTGTGGGCGGGCCGCCGAGCGGTCCGGTGACGTCGATGCCGACAGACTGATAGTGGTCGACGGTGACGTGGGTGATTCGCCCGAAGGCCGTGCTACCCCGCTGGCCGTCCATCTGGATTCTGGGGGGCAGGCCGAACACGACGCTGTGACCGTTGGCCTGCGACGCCGGACAGGTGGCGGCGTCGGGTTGCAGATCGGTGACCCGGCTGTCGGACAGTTGCAGGGTGGCGGCCTGTAGGGCGATGACGCCGGCCGCCGGGCTGCACGGGATCGGCCCGGTGACGGTGAACCCCGACATGCGGACGTGGGCGCCATGGCCGATCCGCACGATGGCCGACACCGGCTGGCCGGTCGGTACGTCCACGGCGTACGGGGTGAGGCTGGCCGGCGCTTTGATGATCGTGGCGTCGGCCCCCGCGGCTCTGAGGGTCAGGTCCTTGTCGATGACGACTTCCTCGGTGTAGGTGCCGCCTGCGACGCTGATGGTGTCGCCCGACGCCGCCGCCGCCACGGCTGCCTGGATGGTGGGGTAGTCGCCGGGGACCGCCACTAGGGTCCGCGCCTCAGCCGGGCCGATGGTGAGCACCAGTCCGGCCGAGACCAGGACCACCGTGGCCAACACGGCCGTCGTCGTACGCATGACAAGCGTCGTCATGCCGGCACCTGTTCAGTCGTGCCGAGGCGCATGACGATGAGGATGCTCAACAGCAGAATGAACAGCATTCCCACCAGGAATCCCGCGAGGTTCACGAGCCCGAGGGCGGTGTTCTCCCCATCGGCGACGATGTAGAAGACGGAGGCCACGCCGAGGATGGTGGACACGATCCCGAGGCCACCGAGCCAGGTCGGCAGGGCGCGGGTGCGCAGGATGACGACCGCGACCGCCAGGGTGAAGGCGCCGGCGGTGGCCCCGATGGGCACGAGAGCCAGCGTGTTGAACGTCCAGACGGTCTGGACGAGGCCGGGGTCGGCCGCCTTGGCGGTGTCGTTCCAGGCCAGGGCGACCGCCGGCAGGCCGGCTGTCACATTCAGCGCGATCGTCACGAGGCCAGCGCCGACGGCGACCATGCTCAGGCGACCGGCAGCACCCTCGGCCTCGCGGAGCAGGGCGTACACGCTCCCGAGGAACCAGATGAAGAAGAAGGCCGCCAACGTGACCAAGGTGGTCGCGAGAAGGATCCGGCCGCCGTCGAGGACCAGATAGTCGCGGATCACGGCGGGTGGATCGTCGATCGCGGGGGCGCCGCTGAGTATCGCGACGATCGGCACCTGGAGCGCAACGAACACGATGCCAGTGGCGGCGGCGAGCCGTTCGTGTCGTCGTCGAGTGATGTCCGAGGCCGGCGCTGTCGCCGGGGGGGCCGGAAGATGTTCCAGAGAGGCGCTTTCAGTGGGCACGGCTCGATCCTTTCGTTGGTTGGTCGTGTGTCTGCAGTGAGCACTTGCCGTTGCCCTGCTCCAGCGTCGACACGGCACGTGTCCACGCGTCGGCCGGGCTCAGCTCGAGGACGTCGCAGTCCTCCTCGACGACGACGACGTGCCCCGGGGCGGCGTAGTAGAGGTCACCGGCGGACAACAGCTCGTCGTGGTCGGGATAGCGAACACGAAGTCGACCCGCTCGCACGAGCCCCCAGTGCGGACAGAGGCAGCGGGTGATCGGGTTAACACTCTGTGCCTCGCCCGCCGCGAGCTGTTCGAGGCTCACGCGGAGGCCACCCCACTCGACGGCGGCGCGCCGCACCACTGGCGTCTCAAGCTCGACGGGCAACTCGTCACATGCGGCTCGCACCTCCGGCTCCTCCTCCTGCGTCGTTCCTCAGGAGGGGCGTGAGATTCGGGCTCACATTGCGAGGCGGCTCCCGGGCCAGCGGCTCACAGCTGCCAGGAGACGGGCTCCTCGGGCTCGTACCGGCAGAAGTACCCGGTACGTATTGATCGTTCGAGGTGCCGACCGAGCTTCGGGTGCACCCGCTGGAGCTTTCGGATCGTGTCGCGGATGCGCGCCCGAACCGCCTGGCGAGCCCGCTCTCCGGCGTCGGTAGCCGAGCGGGGCCGCCCACCGAGGCCAAGCGCCCGGGCGAGCTCGTCGATGAGCAGGTCCCGCTCGGCTCGGGCCCGGGCGGCGCGCCCGGGGTCGCCCATCTCCTCGGCTTCGGCGACGTCCTGCTCGAGGTCGACGATCCGGGCCTGGTAGGCACGCCGAGCCGGTTGGTCGAGCAGTTCGTCGCCCCGACCGACGCCGACGCCGGCGTCGACCGACCCGCCGTCACGTCGTCGGGGCCGGGTTCCGCCGTCACGGGCGACGAGGTCGAGGACGTGCACCTCACGCCCCGGCCTGGCGAGCAGGTAGGCGAGGTCGTGCATGCCCTTGCTGTCGTCGGCCAGGGTCACGCTGCCCGCGAACTGCAACCGCCACACCGCTCCCTCCCGCCGGAACACGTTGTCTGTCGCCTCGGGCGGGGCGGCGCGCTCGACATCGAGGCCGCGGGCGAGTTCGTCGGCTCGCTCCACATACGTTGTCATGCCAAGCTCGACGAAGGATCGCCGGGCCTCGCCCAACAGACCGCCCACGCTCGCCCGGTCGCCGTGATCGACGAGAAACCGGGCGTATTCCAGCTGCGTCTCCGCCAGCGCCGGCCGGGCTCCCATCACACGGTTGCGTTCGATCGCCGTGTCGAAATGCTCTCGGGCACGCGGCCGGTCGCCCATCGTCTCCGCAGCGAGAGCGAGGAAGTGATCGACGGCGCCGAAACAGCTCTCGGCATTCGGCCCGACGACGGCGCCGCCCTGCATGGGAAGGAGGAACTCGTAGAGCGTTGCGGCCCGGCTCGCGTCGCCCAGGAACGCCGCCACGCGCACCAGGGCGGCCACGCTGATCACCCAGCTGTTGTGGCGCGGGAGGGCCTCTCCGCCAGCCGCCATGACGATCTCGAGCTCGGCGCGGGCGTCGTCGAGCCGGCCCATCTCGGCGTAAGCGACGGCCAGACCGCAACGTACCGTGCTCACCGCCTGGGATGCCTCCACGTGGGCGCGCAGGGCCGGTTCGAGCTCTCCGAGGCGGCCTTGCCACATGCGAAGAGGAAACAACGCCGACCCGAACACCAGCAGCGCCAGCTGAGGCTCGATCTGCGCGCCCAAGTTGAAGGCGTCGACGATGATCCGCTCACCGTCCGAGAACCGGCCTCGCATCACCGCCCGCATGCCAGCGCGCACCTGCGAGAGCCAGTGCCACAGCGGCTCACGAAGCTCATCGGCGAGCTGGGCGCAGATAGAGAGCTCACGTTCCATGGCCCCCATGTCACCCTGCTCGGCATGGTCGTAGGCGAGGAAGTGGTGGCCGAGCATGGCCAGTTCCCGGTCGCGGCGCGGCTGACCGAGTGCACAGAGCTCGTGGCAGGCGGCCAGGCGCCCCTCGATGTTTGTCGGCGTCCAGCCGATGCTGTGCCACACGTACAGAGCGCTGGCCAACGCGGCGCGGTCGCCGCTGGGTCGCGCCAATTCGACCGCACGCACCGCCAGCTCGACGCGGCGCTCCGAGAAGGGCATGGCGTGGGCGAGGCGCGCCATCACTCGGGCCTCAAGTGCGTCGTCGGCGCCCGACACGGCCGCCAAAGCCTCCTCCAACAGCGCGATCAGCGTCGGCTCGGCCGTCCCCGTCTCCATCCGGCCGCCGATGCCGAGGGCGGCGCGGGCGAGGGCGAGTCCGTCCCCCGTCGAGCGGGCCAGGTCGGCGGCGGCCCACAACGTCTCCGTGGCGGCGGGGCCGGCGCCCGCCCGGGACTGGGCCTCGCCGAGCGCCAAGAGGAGCGCCGTCCGTTGCGACGCCGACGCCGCCGGGTCGAGGTCGAGGGCGGCGAGGGCGTCGAAGTAGTGGCGGGCGGCGGTGTCGTGAGCGAGCAACTCACTCGCCTGCCGGCCCGCTTCGGCCGCGTACCAGACAGCCTTCGCTGCGTCCGCCTGAGGCAAGGCGGCGACGAAGTGAAACGCCAGTTGCCCCACTGGCCGGGCGCCCGTCGCCACCGAGTGCTCCAAGGTCTCCCCGATGCGCTGGTGGAGGCTTCGGCGCGTGGTCGCATCGAGTGCCTCGTAGACGGTGCCACGCACGACCGCGTGCGCGAACGAGCAACGACCGGGGCGGTTGACGACAACCAACCGGGCCGCCGCCGCCTCGTCGATCGCCGCGATCACACTCTGAAGGTCGAGGCCCGCCACCGCCGCGATCAGCTCCGCTGACGACTCCTCACCGGCGACCGCGGCCACCGCCAGGACGCGCTGACACGGCGCGCTGAGCCCGCGGAGACGACGCTGCAGGACGGCTTGGACGGTTTGTGGCAGCGGCAGCGTCTCGACTCGGTCGAGTTGTCCTTCCGCCACGAGCAGCCGCAGGACCTCGCGCACGAAGAAAGGGTTGCCGCCCGTGTGATCGTGGAGACGACGGGCCACCGCATCGGACACGACGACACCCGAAACCTCATGCACGAGCCGCGCGACTGTCGGGGCGTCCAGGCCGCCCAGCTCGACATGTCTCCACGATGAGTCCAGGGCCGACAGCGCCTCGGCCTGCGCCTCGGCGAGCTCTTCGCGGCGAGCCGCCGCCACGATCAGAACGCGCTGGGTCCTGAGCTGGGGGGCGAGGAAGCCGAGCAGCTGCACAGACGCAGCGTCGGCTTCGTGCAGGTCGTCAAGCACGACCACGATCGGCATGAGCTCGGCTGCCGCGCCGAGGAATGACGCCATCGCCTCGAAGAGGCTCCAGCGCTGTTGATGTGACTCGACCAGCTCGGGAGGGACCTCACTGGTGGATTCGACCGGCGCGGTGTCCGCTTCGTCGAGCAGCTCAGGAACGAGCCGACGCAGCGGCGCCGACCACAACGCCGCGCCGGTCGGCGCCGAACCGCTCTGGCGCATCCACGCCCGGACCACCTGCGACCACGGCAGCAACGGCGGGGCGTCGGCGGCACTCCAACACGCGCCCCTGAGCACCCGAGCCCCTCCAGTCGCGGACTCGGCCGCAAACACATCGAGGACAGTGGTCTTCCCCATGCCGGCCTCGCCCGTGACGACGGCCAATCCGCCCCGGCCCGCCATTAGCTCGTCCAAGAGGCCCTGCAAATCGTGCAGCTCCCGCTCGCGTCCGACGAGCACGGACGTCGTCACCGCGACCTCGGCGCGTCTGATCCGACGACCGTTCGCAAGCGACCCATCGGTTCCGCTTCCGACGCCGTGGTTGACGACGGACCTTCGTTCACGCCCCGATGATGCCTGATGCAGGCTGACCGGCGCTCCAGTCGTACCCGCGCACCGCCCACCGACGTGCACGAGATGGCCGCACCATCCACCCCGCACTCGCCGGTAGCTCGCCGCAGTCGGTGCCAGGGCCTCGCGTCAGCGAAGGCTGAAGACGTCCCCTATCGTCCTCGGCGGAGGGGGCGTCAATTCTCGGCCGGCGTTTTCTGTGGGCCATCAGGATCTCGCCGCTGGCGGCCAACAGCCGCTGCCCGCTCACGGCCATCTCGTCACTCAGCGTGCTCTCAGTGGGCGACAAGACACCGTGGAACTGCTTCCTGACAGCACTTTGGGGACGCCGTCGACAGGTCGAGTTCGGTCGGCATCGGGCGCCTCGAGTCATGTCGATACGATCGGCGGCGTGCCGGTCCGTTCGACGTTTGATTTCAACGCGTTCATCTCCGCAGTTGACAGCGAACGCCGCAAGCAGGAGCTGACGTGGGGCGATCTCGCCGAAGCACTATGGGATCAGTCCGCCGAACTCAACGCGCATCGCAACGACCATCCGCTTTGAGGCGGAGCCATTTCGCGTCTGGAGGCGCGAGGAGCAACGTCCTGCCAGTACGCGCTGTTCATGCTTCGATGGCTTGGTCGGCCCCCGGAGGACTTCTTGACGGGGCCGGGCGTGGAGGTCGGCGAAGTGCAACTGCCAAGGACAGGACCCGAATATCGGCTGCGCTGGAACCTGAGTGAACTGCATGGTGCGCTCAACGATGCACGCCAACTGCGCAAGCTCACCTGGGCGAATCTGGCCGACGAGCTCGGATACACCGCGAGCAGGCTCACCGGCCTGCGCACAGCGACCTTCGCCGACATGGAGCTGGTCATGCGGGTGACGCAGTGGCTCGGGCGGTCAGCCGCCGAGTTCATCCGCCCTGCGCGATGGTGAACGCCGACGTCGGTTTCAACTTGGCCGAGCACGCTCAGGATGCCTTGCCCGGTCTGCCAAATCCGCGGTTCTTGGAGGAGACCTTGCCGCGGCTCGTCCGGAGCTACCTCGTTACGCCGCCGTCGGCGATGACGACCCCACGAACCGGCGCTGGACAACTCCGAGCCCCTCCGGTCACGACGACGGGAGTCGCGATCGGACCGGTGTCCTGAACGCCGAGTCCGCGACCGATGTTGTGGAAGACCTCCCCGTCGTTCGACCACAATCCGTAGTGGCCGTCGTTGGGTACCTACTGGCCGCCAGCGGGCAGTTTGCAATGGCCACCACATTTACACCCCGAACTTTTATTGCAACCCAAATGCAACCCAACGGTTTGCGACAGCCCGCCATGAGACGTCACGGGCCGACACGGCGGCGTCGTGGAGGCCCTGCTGAGCGCCACTGGAAGGCACTCAACGACACCCGGTGGACACCAGCTACCAGGATTCAGGTTCCTGTGTCCGAAAGGACGTGGGGGTTCAAGTCCCCCCTCGCCCACTGGTTCTGAGCTGCGAGGGTTCGCCTCGAATCGATGTCGGTGTCGGGTGCGACAGCGCCGTTGCTAACGATTTGCTAACGCCGGCGCGGCGATCGCAGCGCGATCTCGCTGACGTCCGCCTCACGGATGGCCATGAACCACGGTCCCGGTCCGCGCTCGGCGACGACTCCCTCGATGTCCTGCCACCGGTTGACCAACCGCACGAGGTAGTCCCACGTGCTGAGGTCTC
Source organism: uncultured Acidimicrobiales bacterium (assembly GCA_963728985.1). GTDB lineage: Bacteria > Actinomycetota > Acidimicrobiia > Acidimicrobiales > Ilumatobacteraceae > DASXAI01. The sequence goes on from CAVSME010000002.1 coordinate 311,935, forward strand.
GTTTGCCGGCGATCCAGAAGACGCGCAGACCTGAGTCGAGCAGCAGGGCGAGCTCGCCCGGCTTGGATCGGATCCTGCGGTCGCGCCCGATGACGATCAGGTCTCGTGCTGCCACCGCCGGCATCCACACCGGGTCGAGGGAGCCGAAGGGAACCTCGGGGATCAGAACGTGTCCCGCGTGCACCACGTCCCGGCGGGCGACGGCCAGAGCCTTGCCGACGCCAAGGGCGCTCTCGTCAAAGAAGAAGCGGAGACTCGACGGGTCCGCCGTCATCGTGGCCGATCAGGCCGCCGCACCGATCGGGGTCAGGCGAGTCAGCTCGTAGCGCACCGCCGCTTCGACCTCGTCGCGACTCAGTTCGTAGAGGTCGGCGACCATGTCGAGGCGGTCGCCGGCGCGGATCAGCTCGGCGATCACCTCGGTCGGGACGCTCCGGACCGCGGGCTCGCCGAACTGGCGGAGCGGGTCGATCAGGACGAGCCCGTTGCCCTCTCGGGGGCGGACCCGTTCGACCGTCGGGTCATCGCCCGTCCCGAACTCCACGGTGTCGATGAAGTGCTGCGCCGGTTCCGCCAGCACGGTCTGGCCGGTGCGAACGACGAGCACGATGCGGAGCGAGGCATCCAGGTCGACGTCGTCCTGGGCGCTGAGCACGAGCTCTCGGCCGCTCACGAAGGGCCGCGCGTGGGCCAGGGGGTAGCGGGTCCCGAACACGTCTCGAAGTCGGATGATCGCCGGGCGCATGCGGATCATCGGGACGTTCTTGTCGCGGTACTCGGCCAGGAGTCTCGTCTCGACGAACTCGCCCCACGTCACGAGCTCGTCGCCGGTGTGTTCCGGACGGATGACCGGGGGATAGAAGCGGCCCGACCTGGTGTATCCGTCGATCCATCGCCGCGCCGTCCCGGGCGTGAGCGCGAGCAGGCGGTCGACCTGGCTCGCGCCGTAGACGGGACGATCGAGGAGGTTCACGTGCTTGGGCACGTCGCTCATCGTCGCAGCTCCGAGACGGCGGCGTCGGGTTGTTCCCGGGCCTCGAGGATTGCGGCGGCGATCCGCCGGGCGGCGTCTTCCTCGATGTTCGGAGTGACCTCCTGGTAGAGCTCAGCCGTGACCGCCATGCTGCTGTGACCGAGGCGCTCGCTCACGACGAGGGTGTTGATGCCCTCGACGAGCGCAAGCGTGGCGTGGGTGTGCCTGAGGCCGTGCAAGGTAATTGCCTTCAGCCCGCTCTTGCGGACCAGACTCGAGAAGACGCGCGTCACGTGTTCGGGGTTGAGCGGGCGCCCGTCGGCGCGGGCGAAGACGAGTTCATGATCCTCGTACTGGTTCCCAACGAGCAGTCGCTCCTCGAGTTGTCGCATGCGCTGCGCTCGCAGCGCAGCGACGGTCGTTGGATCGATCGCAATCGCCCGACGCCCCTTGGCCGTCTTTGGCTCACCCCACGCGGTGCCGCTTCGCAGAGGTATGACCGTTTGGGCGATCGACACCCTCCCCCGGGCGAAGTCGACGTCCTCCCAGCGCACGCCGAGTGCCTCGCCGCGTCGCACACCGGTCATCGCCACGAAGTGCCATAGGGCGGCCCATTCATGCCCGTCGACGTGGGAGAGAAACGCTCTCAGCTCCTCGGCGCTCCAGGTCCGCTTCTTCGGCCGAGGCGCACGTGGCGGGTCTGCGGCCGAGGCGGGATTACGAGCCAGGACCTGCCACCGGACCGCGTCGGCGAGGGCACGGTGGAGGGTGGCGTGGATGCGTCGAATGCTGGCCGCCGACAACGAGGAGCGCTCGTCATTCGGCGCGGCTAGGCCAGCGTAGAACGCATTGATGGCGGGAGGAGCAAGGTGCTGAAGTGGGTGTCGTCCCAGTCCGGGGACGAGGTGGCGGCGCACGTGCATCTCGTACGAGCTGAACGTCAAGGGCCGGACACCGGCTCGGATGGCAGCCAGCCAATGGGCGGTCAGATACGAACCAACGGTCAGCCGCCTCGGGTCGACGTACGTGCCGTCTTGCAGGCGCGTGATCGTCTGCGCGAGAGCCGCCTCGGCCTCTTTCCGAGTGCGGTAGCCGCCCTTGCTCGTCTGCCGCCTGCTCCCATCCGGCCGGTCGCCCCTATCGACCACGTAGGTCCACGTCGAGCCTCGCCGGTAGACGTGTCCTCTCATCCGTCCTCCTTCGTGCTGGCTCGTGCCGTGTTGTTCAGGCGCGTAGATCGGTGTCTGGTTGCGGGTTTGGTGTCGGGAATTTCCGGCTGGTGGCCATCGGTGTCGAGGCGGTCGATGAGCTCGGCCAGGCGCAGTAGGACGGCGCGTGCTTCGGTGATGTTGCCGAAGGCCTTGCGAAGCTCGGCTGCGGCTCTCAGCTCAGCGAGCTGATCGAGACGGTTTTCGGCGGTCCCAGCTGTGGCCGCGCCGGTGCCGGTGCTGTCCGCTTGGGCGTTGGCGGTAGCGGCGGCGTAGTCGAGCAGCGCCTGGCGCCATGCTGGGGCGCTGCTGTCGGTTCCCAACACCGCGTCCAGCAGGACGGACATGTCCACGCCCCGCCAGGTGGCGTCGGCGGCGTGGAGGCCGGCGTCCTGTTCGGGGGGTGGGGGCAGGAAGAACCAGCCGATCGGCAGATCGAAGCCGCGTGAGAAGGCGATCAGCTCGTCGGCGCTGAACTGTTTGACACGCGCGCCGGCGATCGAGCGTTCGATGGAGGAGAAGCTGGCATTGGACAGGCGGGTGCCGAGGTAAGGGGCGACGGCAGCCGAGGCTTGTTCCTGGGTCCAGCCCCGCATGGCTCGTGCCCTGGCGATGTTGAGGGCGACGATCTGGTTGGGGGTGTACGTCCGGCGCAGCAACCGTTCTTTGCGTTTCGCCATGGCGCCAGTGTAGATCTTCCTTCCAGCGGAGTCATCTACCATATCGTTGCTCTTGGCGTGATCTCGGCGTACTCTACGGTTCCGTTTAGTAGTTCACCGGAGGGCAGATCGTGGGCGGCTTGTACCAGTCGGTGCTGCGAGCCGAGCTGACCCACCGTTACGGGGTGGCGTGGGAACCCATCGTCAACGGCCAGGCAGAAATCGTCGGCCTGCCCCGAGAGCTGCTCGACGTGTTCTCCAAACGCGCCGGCCAGGTCGACACCGTCTTGGCGGCCAAGGTCGGCCAGTTCCGGTACCGCGAAGGACGGGACCCGACGGCGTGGGAGCGGGCGGCTCTGTGCCGGGAAGCATCCGCCGATACCCGGGCTCACAAGACCGGCAACGGTGTCGGGGATTTGCGGACACGGTGGGCCGCCGAAGCGACCGAACTCGACTGGACGCCAAGCCGGCTCGTCGCCGCCATCGACGCCGCCGCCGTGGAGCGCAGCGTCCAGGTGCCGGAGGTGGTCACGGTCGACAATGTCGTTGATCGGCTGTCGGTGTCGGGATCGACGTGGGCTCGTGCCGATGTGCTCCGGGCGATCTGTGATCTGCAGTCGCCCGTGTCCCCGATGTCGGGACGCCGATGGGCGACGGCGCTCGAACGAGCGTGTGATCGGGTGGTCGAAGGCTGTGTCGATCTCGACCCGCCCGGCCACACTGCCCGCCGGGCCTCCGATGGCCGGTCGGTGTGGCTGGAGCCGGTCGCCCCGAACTTCACCAGTGACACGATCCTGGCCGAGGAAGAGTCGATCCTGGCATGGGCCATGGACGCCCAAGCCATCACTCCGGCGCCGTCACCGACCGTCACTCGCGCTGGTCTCGACGTGTTGCAATTCGACGCGGCCGCGGCCGTGGCCGGCGTCGACCGGCTCGTGCTGGTGGTGGGACCGGCCGGGGCCGGCAAGACCACCATGCTCGAACGCGCCGTCGACGACCTGGCCGCTTGGGACCGGACGGTGTTCGGTGTGGCCCCGACGGCCAAGGCGGCCCGGATCCTGGAACGAGAGACGGGTGCGCCGACGGACACCCTCGCCAAACTGCTCTACGAGTGGGACCGGACCGACCGGGCCCCGCTCGACCGCTACCGGCTCCCGCTCGGGACCACGGTAATCGTCGACGAGGCCAGCCTGATCGGCACCGCCTCCCTGCACCGCCTCGTCGACCTCGCCGACCACCACGGCTGGCGGCTCGCGCTGGTCGGAGATCCACGCCAGCTCCAGGCCGTCGGCCGGGGCGGCCTGTTCGACGAGCTGTGCACGACCGGCCGGGTGCACGAGCTCGCCCGCATCCACCGCTTCCGCGAAGCATGGGAGCCGGCCGCCTCGCTGCAGCTACGCGCCGGTAACCGCGCCGCCCTCGACGCCTACCAGGCCCACGACCGCATCGTCGCCGGCCCCCTCGACAACCACCTCGGGCGTCTCGCCGTGGCCTGGATCGCTCACACTGCCGCCAGCCGTTCGGTGGCGATCACGGCCGCCACCAACGAGCATGTCGACGCCATCAACGCAGCCGTTCAAGCCGCCCGCCGCCGAATCGGCCACCTCGACGGCGACCGCGCCATCGCGATCGGCGGTGACGAGCACGCCTACCCCGGCGATGTGGTCGCCACCCGTCGCAACGACCGCAATCTGCGAACCTCCACCGGCGAGCCGGTCCGCAACCGCGACCTGTGGGACGTCGTCTCCACCCACGCCGACGGGACGCTCACCGTGTCCCACTGCACCGGACACGGCCTCGCCACGCTGCCGGCCGAGTACGCCCAGGAGCACGTGCGACTGGGCTACGCCGCCACCGAGCACGGCATCCAGGGTGACACCGTCGATGTCGCCATCGAGCTTGTGTCCACCTCCACGACCCACCGCGGGCTCTACGTCGGCGCTACCCGTGGTCGCGACGAGAACCGCATCCACGTCATCACTGACACTGCCGATCTCGCCGAAGCCCGCGACGTGCTCGAAGCGGTGCTCGCCCACGACCGAGCCGACATCCCCGCCGTGACGCAACGGCGGGATCTTGCCCGCCAAGCCCGGGCCGCTCAACCCCGACAACCCCAGGCGCCGTCGAGCATTGCCGGCTGGGTCGACCCGTTGCACGCCCTGCTCGAACGGCGCCGCGAGGACCTCGTCAGCGACCTCGCCGACCGAGCCGACCGGCGGGCCCAAGCCGCCGGCGAGCTCGCCGAACTCCAGCCGGCACTCGCCGCCGCCCGGGCGGCCTGGCAGCCGTACGCCGACACGATCGCCGAGATCGAAAACACCCTCCGCACCCGGCTTCGGCCGGCCATGTGGACAGCCAACCACGACGCCAGGTGCGCCGGCTTCGGGCACCATCACACCACCGCCCGGCGGGCGGAGGCCGCCACCGAGCGAGTCGCCGACGCCCAAGCCCGCATCGTTGACATTCCCACCAACGCCGCCGACGTCAAGCAACGGCTCGACGCACTCGAGGCCGAGGCGAGGAACCTCACCGAGTACGCCCACCCGTCTCCTGCGGCCGTGTGGCTCGACGACCTCGACCGCCACCAGCTCAGTGAGCTCGACGAACTTCTCAACGCCGCCGACATCTGCATCGCCTGGACCAGCGGCCGGCCCGTCCGCACGCACGAGCTGGCCGACGCCATCGCAACTCTCACTGAGGCCGCACGGGCTGCCCCGACGCTCTCACTCAGCCCGGAAGAGATCGACCAATCACAATGGCACGGGCTCCTCGCACCCCTCACCGAGCTGCTGCACCAACACGACCTCGAGCTTCAACCCGCCCAAGCCGTCGAGTTGGAGGGCCACGTTTTCGGGATTGAGCTTTGACGGCCCAGACCCGTCGTGATTCGAACGCGAGGCCTGCTGGCCCATCGGTCGCGGTGACCGCGAACGTGCGGTGTGGTCATACCTCTCTACGCGGGACCACGATTCGTTCACGCCTTGCGGGCGGTTGTCAGGGCAACCCGTCGAGCCCTTTGGGGTGTCGTTCGGGGCGGGTCTCAATGGCGCCTACGTGGCGATCGGCGTGCTCGCGCTCGCCGACCGTACGCTGCCTCTGATCGTCGCCCGTAGCCGACTGGGCGTCGTCGAGGATGCAGGTGTGACTCTGGGGGCCGGCGACCCTGCGAGGTGCGTGGCGTGGTTCCCGCGGTGCGGATGCGACGCCTGTGACAGCGGCTCGCAGTCAGAGCTTGACGACCTCGAGCGCCACATCGTCGGCATTGTGTCGGGGTCCTTCCGGCGGCTGACCGACGGCAAGCGGGAGATCACCGTTCTCGACGACGACGGATGGAGCGCGTCGGGTCAGTTCCAGCGTCATGCGGTCGAGGCCATCCTCGCCGAACCCAGCAGGTGGCGCGAGTTCGCCGGCGCCTCGTGGCTCGCAGTCCGATAACGACGCCGATGATCGCGCCTCGCCGTGCCCTGAACCGCCGGCTTGTGGTCGACTGCGTTGTGTCGCGGCGGCGGATCGTCTCGGATGTGATCCGGTCTCGCGCAGATCGAAGACGCCCAGCCACGGTGACCTCGACGGGCTGCTGGCGATCGCCCCGACATCTGGCTTGCACCTCGGCGCGCCGTTCGAGATCGAGCCCCACGGCAGGCCGGCCGCGCTGCACTGGCGGTTGTCGTTGCCGGAGTTCGACTACGCCGAGGCGTCGTGCCGTTCTTCATCGACTGGCAGGGCAGCATCTATCCGATCACCACGTCGGCCGAGGGGCTGGCGGTGATCAGCTAGCCCCGTAAGCCGGTCCGAATCGCGCGCTGGCGAGTCCGCTGGCCGTACGTCGCGTCGCCAGCGACGCCGGTTGGCGTCGGTTCAAGCTGCGAGCGTTCGGGGTTGAACCGGAGCTGGGTCGACCGACCGATTTCATGGTGCGCTGGGGACGTCGTATCAGCTTGGTCTTGACACGAGGCGCATTCGGTGCGATCGTGTCGGTCGATCGACCGAACGACGAGGCAAAGGGGAAATCGGTGGCCGACGAGATCGCCAACTCGATCGAGCGCTTGGAACGGGCCCTCGCCAGCCGCCCCGGGTTCGGCGTCGGCACCTCGCGCAGCGTCACCACGCTCACCGATGGACTGCGCTGCACGACCGAAGACGGGCCGTGGCGGATCGAAGCCGACCTGACCGACCGCCTCGGCGGCGGCGACTCGGCGCCCAGCCCGAGCGCGCTCGTGCGCGCCGCGTTGGGCAGCTGCATGGCGATCACCTATCGCCTGCGGTCGGCTAAGCACGGCGTGGCGCTGGACTCGGTGCGCGTCACCGTCGAGACCGACAGCGCCCTGGCCGGGATGCTGCAGCCGGACTCGGGCCAGCCGCCTGGGTTCCGCGCCATCCGCTACCACGTCGAGGTGGAGAGCCCGGCGGCGATCGACGACGTGCTGCGGGTGATCGACGAGGGCGACCGGCTGAGCCCGGTGCTCGACGATCTGTCGCGGGCCAACACGGTCGAGCGCACGGTCGAGGTCACCACGCCTCCGAGCGCCGAGGTGGCCTGATGGAGGCCAGGCTGATGCGCCGGATCCAGCGCAGCGGGTGGGACCGCGCCTCGTCGTGCTACGAGCGGTACTGGGGTGCCCAGGTGCGCCCGGCCGTCGAAGCCGTCCTCGCCATCGCGGCGTTGCAGTCAGGCGAGCGCGTGGTCGACGTCGCGTGCGGCACCGGGCTCGTGACGCTGCCGGCGGCGATGCAGGTGCAGCCGCACGGGCGGGTGCTGGCCACCGACCTCGCACCGAAGATGATCGCCGTCGTCGAGCAGCGGGCCCAGGACGCCGGTTTCGCCAATGTCGACGTGGACCCGGTCGGCGCCGAGTCGCTCGGCCGGGACGGCGAGTTCGACGCCGCCCTGTGCTCGCTCGGGCTGATGTACGTCCCCGAACCCGCAGCGGCCCTCGCCGAGATGCACCGCGCCGTGCGTCCCGGCGGTCGGGTCGTCGTGTCCGTGTGGGGTGAGCGGCGCAACTGCGGCTGGGCGGCGATCTTCCCGATCGTCGACGCGAGGGTCAGCTCCGACGTCTGCCCGATGTTCTTCGCCCTCGGCGCGCCAGGTGCGCTGCGCGGTGCGGTCGAGCGCGCCGGGTTCGTCGACGTCGCCGAGATCCGCCTCGATGTCTGCCTCGTCTACGCCGACGCCGGCGAGGCTCTCGGCGCGGCGTTCGATGGCGGCCCCGTGGCGCTCGCTGCAGCGCGCTTCGACGACGCGACGCGGGCGAGTGCGCATGCCGCGTATCTCGAGTCCATCGCCGCCTATGCCGACGGCTGCGGCTACCGCCTACCCGGCGAGTTCGTCATCGCTTCCGGCCGTCGACCGTGACGGCACCCGAGCCCCCCACACCAATGCAAGAAAGGGCAACCACCATGACCATGACCGACACTCCCGTCGACAACGGCGTCAACTCGGCAGCACTCCTCGCCGCCCGTGACGCGCTCAGCGCGGCGCCGGAAGCCGCCGAGTTCACCTGGCGGGCGACCTGCGAGTGGGTGCGCGGCACGCACTCGAAGTCCACGGTTAGCGGCTTCGCCGGCCTGGGCCAGGAGCAGCAGCACAAGCAGACGTTCACGTTCGAGGCCGATCACCCAGAGTGCTTCGCGTCCGAGGACCACGGTGCGACGCCGGTGGAGATCGCCCTTGCGGCACTCGCCAGCTGCCTCACGGCCGGCGTGGCCGCCGTCGCCCAGAACCGCCAGATCCAGCTGCGCACAGTGACCGCCCACCTCGAGGGCAAGATGAGCGTCCTCGGCATCCTCGGTGCCGACCCCGACGTGCGCAACGGGTTCAACGACGTCACCGTGCGCTTCGAGATCGACGCCGACGCGTCGCCCGATGACATCCGGGCCATCGTCGCCCAGTCGCAGAAGCGGTCGGCGGTCTTCGACATCTTCACCAATCCGACGAACGTCACGGTCGCCGTCGGCTGACGCCGACGGTGACGCGGCAGCGGTGCCACAGGATGGACGCCAACACGGTGATAATCGGCGGCGGGCATGCCGGGCTGGCCATGAGTTGCCGCCTCACCGAGCGCTCGATTGACCACGTGGTCATCGAGCGCGGTGAGGTGGGAAACTCGTGGCGCACCGAACGGTGGGACTCGCTCCGGCTGCTAACCCCGAACTGGATGAACCGCCTGCCGGGGCAACCGCCGCCGGTCGACGACCCCGACGGGTTCATGACGATGCCCCAGGTCGTCGCCATGCTGTCCTCGTACGCCAGCCACATCGACGCCCCGGTGCACACCGGGACGACGGTCATTCGCGTCCGCGGAGCTGAGGGTGGTTACACAGTGGAGACCGACCGTGGCACGTGGCGCTGTCGCGCTCTGGTGCTCGCCACGGGGCCGTGCAACGTGGCGAACGTCCCCGCGCTGGCCGCCGGCGTCCCGCCGCCCGTGCTGCAGCTGACGCCGATGGCGTACCGCTCGCCGGGATCGCTGCCCGACGGCGGTGTGCTCGTCGTCGGGGCGTCGGCGACCGGCGTGCAACTGGCCGAGGAGATCCATCGCAGCGGCCGCCCGGTGACACTGTCGGTCGGCGAACACGTGCGCCTGCCGCGGCGGTACCGAAGCCGGGACATCATGTGGTGGATGGATGCGGCCGGCGTCCTCGACGAGCGGTGGGACCAGGTCGACGACCTCGTGCGCGCCCGCAACCTGCCCTCGCCGCAGCTGATCGGCACACCCGAAGGGCGCACGGTCGACCTCAACTCGCTCGTCTCGCTGGGCGTGCGCCTGGTCGGGCGGATCGGACGCATCCACGACGGTGTGGCGCAGTTCTCCGGCTCGTTGGCCAATACCGCTGCACTCGCCGACCTCAAGCTCGACCGGCTGCTCCGGCGGCTCGACGAGTGGGCCTGCTCGAGGGGTGCCGACGTCGGCGACCGCGAGCGATTCGCACCGACCGCCGTGCCGGCGAACCCCACGCTCGCGGTCGACCTCGGCTGCGGTGAGATCGCCACGATCATCTGGGCCACCGGTTACCGCCCCGACTACCACTGGCTCGACCTGCCCGTCCTCGACCGCCGGGGCCGGATCGTCCACCATGGCGGCGTCGTTGCCGGGCTCCCCGACCTGTACGTCCTCGGCACGAGCCTGCTGCGGACGCGCCGGTCGAACTACATCGACGGGTCGGGCGCCGACTCGGCGTCGATCGCCGACACGTGGTCCGCGCAACTACGGTCTCGGTCGGTCGATCGAAGGGATGACAATGGGGACGAGTGAGCGGCCGACACGGGACACGATCCTGGAGGCGGCGCGGGAGCGCCTGCTCGCCGACGGGTACGCCAACCTGTCGACGCGGAAGGTCGCCGCCGAGGCCGGCGTCCCGCTGTCGCAGTTGCACTACCACTTCGGATCGAAGCAGGGGCTGATCCTGGCCCTGCTGGAGATGGAGAACCGCCAACGGCTCGAGCGCCAGCAGGCGATGTACAGCGCCGATGCCCCGCTGTGGCAGCGCTACGAGCAGGCGTGTGACTTCCTCGAGGACGACCTCGAGTCCGGCTATGTCCGCGTGCTGCAGGAGATGATCGCCGCCGGGTGGTCCGAGCCGGCGGTCGGCGCCGCCGTCCGCGAGCTGCTCTTCGGGTGGTACCAGCTGCTGACCGAAGTGATGCGGCGCGCCGAGTCCGAGCACGGGCCGCTCGGCCCGTTCACCGCCGAGGAGCTGGCCACGCTGGTCGCCAACTGCTTCATCGGGTCCGAGGCGGCGCTGCTGCTCGGGTTCGATCGGCAGACGCTGCCGATCCGCGCTGCGCTGCGCCGCGTCGGCGCGGTCCTGCGGGCATGGGAGGAGGCGCGGTGAGGGCGATCGAGCCGCTCGTCGCCGGCACCGTCGAGCGCGACGGCGTCGAACTCGCCTACGAGGTCTTCGGCGACGGCGAGCCGACGGTGGTGCTGCTGCCGACGTGGTCGATCATCCACTCCCGCTTCTGGAAGGCCCAGATCGCCACGCTGGCCCGGCGCTACCGGGTCGTGACGTTCGACGGCCGCGGCATCGGGCGGTCTGGTCGTCCGGTCGGCTCGGCGGCCTACACCCACGTCGAGTTCACCGCCGACACGTTGGCCGTGCTCGACGCCACCGGCACCGAGCAGGCCGTGCTCGTCGCCCTGTCGTGCGGCGCCCTCTGGGGCGTCCAACTCGCCGCCGACCACCCCGAGCGGGTCGCTCGGCATCGTCACCCTCGGCCCGGCCGTCGCCCTCGCCCCGCCCCACCCCGACCGGGTCGTCTACCCGTACGACGAGCCGATCGCCGAGACCGAGGGCTGGGCGAAGTACAACCGCCACTACTGGCAGCGCGACTACCCCGACTTCCTCGAGTTCTTCTTCGCGTCAGATGTTCACGGAACCCCACTCGACCAAGCAGATCGAGGACTGCATGGGCTGGGGCCTCCGAGGTCGACCCGGCGCGCCTCGCCGACGCCAACGACGGCCTCGACGCCTGCTTCCGGGAGAGCTTCCGGTCGGTCTGCGCGCGCGTGCGCTGCCCGGTGCTGGTGATCCACGGCGACGAGGACGAGCTGCGCCCCCACGCCCAGGGCGCCGCCCTCGCCGAGGTCACCGGCGGCTCGCTCGTCACCGTCGAGGGTGGCGGCCACGGCATCCACGGCGCGCGACCCGGTGCTCGTCAACCACCTCATCCGCGACTTCGTCGACCGGGTCCGCCCGGTCGCGACCAGCCGGACGTGGGCGCGGGCGCTCGCGGCGACCGAAGCGGGCGCTGTACCTCTCGTCGCCGATCGGGCTCGGCCACGCCCGCCGCGACGTGGCCATCGCCGCCGAGCTGCGCCGCCGCCACCCCGACCTGCAGATCGACTGGCTCGCCCAGCACCCGGTCACCGAGGTGCTCGACGCGCGCCGGCGAGCGGGTGCACCCGGCGTCGGCGATGGCTGGCCAACGAGTCGGCCCACGTCGAGGACGAGGCCGGCGAGCACGACCTCCACGCCTTCCAGGCGATCCGGCGGATGGACGAGATCCTCGTCAACAACTTCATGGTGTTCGACGACGTCGTCGACGACGAGCACTACGACCTCGTCGATCGGCGACGAGGCGTGGGACGTCGACTACTTCCTGCACGAGAACCCGGAGCTCAAGCGGTTCGCCTTCGCGTGGATGACCGACTTCGTCGGCTGGCTGCCGATGCCCGACGGCGGCGACGCCGAGGCCGCGCTGACCGCCGACTACAACGCCGAGATGATCGAGCAGCGGGCCCGGTTCCGGCGGCTCCGCGACCGCTCGATCTTCGTCGGTGACCCCGACGACATCGTCCCCGACACGTTCGGCCCCGGGCTGCCCGCGATCCGTGACTGGACCGAGGCGAACTTCGACTTCGCCGGCTACGTCACCGGATTCGACCCGGCCGAGGTCGCCGACCGCGAGGCGCTGCGCGCCGAGCTCGGCTATCGGCCCGACGAGCAGGTCTGCATCGTCACGCGTCGGCGGATCAGGCGTCGGCGCGGCGACCTGCTGCGCCGGGTCGTCGACGCCGTGCCCGCCGCCCGCCGGCTGGTCGACGGGCTGCGCTTCGTCGTGGTCACCGGGCCGCGGCATCGACCCGGCGGGCCTGCCGCGGCCAGAGGGCGTCGTCGTACCGCCGCTACGTCCCCGACCTCCACCGCCACCTGGCGGCGTGCGACCTGGCGGTCGTGCAGGGCGGCCTGACGACCTGCATGGAGCTCACCGCCAACCGGCGGCCGTTCGTCTACATCCCGCTGCGGCACCACTTCGAGCAGAAGTTCCACGTCCCCCACCGGCTGGACCGCTACGGCGCCGGGCGCCGCATCGACTACGACGAGGCCGCCGACCCCGACGGGCTCGCCGAGGTCATCGCCGACGAGATCGGGCGCACCGTCGACTACCTGCCGGTCGACACGGCGGCGCCGCGCGCGCCGCTGCCTCGATCGCCGAGCTGCTGTAAGCGATACGCGCAGCACTTGTCGCGCAGGTTGATGCCGTGCTCCGGACCCTCTGGTTGCGCCGCGAGTCGACCAGCGACGGAGATCTGGCGGGCGCGCGGATCTCGCCCGACCCGGCGCCGCACGCGGCTGTCCGAGAATCGCGCCCGGTAACCACGGCGCCGACCACCCTCGAACGCCGGGTCGTTGGCGCTCGCGGACGCGCCGATAACACCGGACCTCCGGCTGAGCTCCACCCGAGCACTTCCGGCGAAGTCGCGGGCCGACCGCCCCATAATCCCGGAGCTCGGTGGCGAGGACTCTTCCACCCAAGTGCCGGGCGTAGTAACTATCGTGAGAGCGCGCGTCTCATCGGGCCACCAGCGCGACGAATCGGCGATCTGAATGAAGCGACCGCGCACAGAACAGCGGCGCCCGAACGACGGCCCCACGGTCGCCGAACGCCTTCAGGCCATGGAGCACGACGTGCTCGCCTACACCGCCTTCCCGATCGCGCACTGGTCGAAGATCTGGTCGAACAACCCGATCGAACGCCTCAACCGTGAGCTCAAGCGCCGCACCGACGTCGTGGGCATCTTCCCCGACAAGGCATCCGTCATCCGCCTCGTCGACGCGCTCCTCGTTGAGATCAACGACGAGATGATCGCCGCCGAACGCCGCTACATAGCAGCGGGCTCCGCGGTCGAGCTCACCGAGAGCACCGCCGAACTAGCGTTAACCGCAGCACCCCGAACCTGACCAACAGCTTCCGGGAACGCACGTGATCACCTACACCACGAGACGGGACGCCATCTCGGCACATGGGAGGACTTGGTTGCTAACGATCTGCTAACGAACGCGGCGACGCAGGGTGGCAGACGGCGGCACGAGCCGGACAACATTGGACCCGAAAGGCCTGCTAGATGAAAATGGACGGTACGCACCGCTACCGGCCGGCATGGTCCGG
>CAVSME010000003.1:0-1430795 GCA_963728985.1 uncultured Acidimicrobiales bacterium
ACCAGCTGCGCACCGGCCAACTCACCCTCGACGACACCACCGAGCTGCTCCAAGCCGCCGTCGACGAGCAGCACACGCGACGGGACTGGATCATCGCCAACTGGCCCCACGTCGTCGAATACCAAGAAATCGACCGCACCCTCACCACCGCCACCTGGGGACTCGACCCCCACCTCCTCACGACCTGCCGACCCGACCACTCACCCCTACCCTTCCCGCCGCCATCGAAAAGGACGAACCGTGGCTCCGAGTCGCGGTCAACACCGTCGCCGACGGCACCACCAGCGACCTCGACTCGGCCGCCATCGACTGGCTCGAACACCTCGCCGCCAGGCGAGCCGAAGTGGGCATCCCAGCTTGGGCGCCGATCGACTCGTCGTGGTCGTCACTCACCGACCCGCCGCCCGAGGCAGCCGATGTGACTCTGTCCGTTCCATACGCCAGTGAGCGTCGTCTGGGAACTGTAGGTCTGAGACGGGCCCGTCCCGCAAGCGGTTCGACAAATTTCGCGGACACTCATATTTTTGGCCCAAGTCGGCGCTTCGGCAGTCCGTTGTCCGGCAAGCGACCTCTCGTCCGGGGCCGTCGCTGACAGGAGGATTGCCATGAATCACCCCCACGATGAGCACGTTGCAGCGAGATGACGACGCGTCACATGATGCCACGCTGTCTGCACCGTCACGGCTCACCGACTCCCGCTCGATGAGGTCGTGTCGCTCGCCAGCAGCATGGGACCACCTTGAGGTGACGTTCGCCAGGGACATGGGACCACCTCGTCGCCAGGGGACTGTCTCGTTAACGGTGTGTCCGGCGTTGTTGGTTAGTAGGTCTCGGCGGCCGGGAAGCGGTCGGCGAAGGTGATCGCGAAGGCGTTGAGGGCTGGCTTCCAGCGCATGCCCATCGTTGCCGGCCTGTGCCGGTGGGGTCCAGCGATCGGGTCACCAGGTAGAGGCACTTCAACGCGGCCTGCTCGGACGGGAAGTGGCCGCGGGCCTTGATCGCCCGCCGGTAGCGGGCGTTCAGGGACTCGATGGCGTTGGTCGAGCAGAGCACCCGGCGGATCTCGAGGTCGTAGTCGAGGAACGGGATGAACTCGTCCCAGGCGTTGTCCCACAGCCGGACGACCGCCGGGTAGCGCTGCCCCCACTTCTCGGCGAGCTCGTCGAAGGCGGCCCGGGCGGCGGTGGCGTTGACGGCGGTGTAGATCGGGTTGACGTCCGGCTTGCAGCGCGTCCCAGTCCCGCCGGGAGGTGAGCCGGAACGTGTTGCGGATCAGGTGGATGATGCAGGTCTGCACGATCGTCTGGGGCCACACGTTCCCGACCACCTCGGGCAGGCCTTTGAGCCCGTCGCAGACGACGAAGAACACGTCACGCACGCCGCGGTTGCGCAGGTCGGTGAGCACGCTCATCCAGAACTTCGCGCCCTTCGCCGCCCGTGGCCGGCCCACAGCCCGAGGATGTCGCGCTCACCGTCCAAGGTGACCCCGATCGCGGCGTAGATCGGCCGGTTGGCGACCTGGCCGTCACGGACCTTGACCACGATCGCGTCGATGAAGACCGCCGCGTAGACCTCGTCGAGCGGCCGCACCGACCAGTCGGTCATCTCCTCGATCACCCGGTCGGTGATCCGCGAGACCGTCTCCTTGGACACCGACGCCCCGTAGATCTCGGCGAAGTGCGCCGAGATCTCCCCGGTCGTGAGCCCCTTGGCGTAGAGCGACAAGCACGATCTCATCGACCCCCGACAGGCGGCGTTGCCGCTTGCGGACGATCTGCGGCTCGAACGTGCCGGCCCGATCACGGGGCACGTCGATCTCGACATGCCCGGAGCCCTCGGTCAGCACCGTCTTGGACCGGGTCCCGTTGCGGACGTTGCCCGACCCGTCGCCGGCGCCCGCCGTCTCATGGCCGAGGTGCTCGGTGAGCTCCTCGTCCAACGCCGTCTCCAGCACCGTCTTGGTCAGCTGCTTCAACAGCCCGTCCGGGCCGGTCAACGACAGGCCCTGCTCCTTGGCCTGGCGGACCAGCTCCCGAGCCGCCTGCAGCTCCGCCGACGCTCGGCGCTTCTTCTTGGCCACGGTCATCCAGTGTCGCGGTCATCACCGCTCCCTTCCGCCCGCCTCACGGCGGGCGGTCAGGCCGGAAACACCGTTAGATCCACAGTCCCGTCGCCAGTAGTGGGACCACCCGGGGGTCCACCAGCAGCGGTGCCGCTGCCGGTGCACTCTCCGCCATCCGACCAGCGGTTCAGGAGGGCGGCGATGGCGTTCCGGGAGGTGCGTGTGTTCGAGGTACGTGAGGTGTTGCGGCTGTGGCTGCGGGGCGAAAGGGGATCCGTTCGACGGAGCGGTTGGCGGGTGTGGACCGCAAGAGCGGATCGTCGCTACCTGGCCGCTGCCCAGGAGCTGGGTGTGGTCCGCGACGGCGGCGAGGAGCAGTTGCGTGACGAGCTGGTCGGTGCGGTGGTGGAGGCGGTGCGCCCGCACCGTTCCGATGGTCACGGCGAGGCGTGGCAGTTGCTCGTCGCCAACCACGAGCTCATCGCGGGCTGGCTGGCGAAGGACGACATGACGGTACGGAAGAGCGCGAGCTGCTCGCTCGGCGAGGGGTCGTGGTGCCCGAGCGGACCCTGCACCGCTACGCGCTGGAGGTGTGCGACGTGGGCCGGGGCCGACGAGGGACAACGGTGCGCGTCGCTGACGGCGAGCCCGGCGACGAATGCCAGGTGGACTTCGGTCGCCTCGGGCTGGTTCCCGATCCGACGATCGGCCGGTGCCGCGTGTGCCATGCGCTGGTCTTCACGCCGGTCGTGAGCCGCTACACGTTCGTGTGGCTCTCGTTCCGCCAGACCATCGAGGACGTGATCGCCGGCTGCGAAGCGGCGTGGGTGTTCTACGACGGCGTGTTCTCCACGCTGATCCCCGACAACCTCAAGGCGATCGTCGAGCACGCGGACGCCACCGAGCCCCGCCTGAACCAGGCCTTCGTTGAAGTACGGGAGGCTCGGGGGTTCGTCGTCGACCCGGCCCGCGTGCGCTTGCCCCAGGACAAGCCCCGCGTCGAGCGAGCGGTGCCTTTCGTCCGTCAGAGCTTCTTCGCCGGCGAGGACTTCGTCGATCTCGCCGATGCGCAGCGCCGGGCCAATGTCTGGTGTCGGGGGCGGGCGGGGATACGCGTCCACGGCACGATTCAGGCCCGCCCCGCCGAGGTGTTCCGGGTCGAGGAGCAGCCCCGGCTTCGGCCGGCGCCGACCTCGCTCTACGACCTGCCGATCTACACGACGGCCAAGGTGCACCACGATCACCACATCGAGGTGGCCAAGGCGCTGTACTCGATACCGGGCAACCTGATCGGCACCGGCGTCGAGGTGCGGGTTGATCGCGCGCTGGTGCGGGTGTTCTCCGTGGCCAGCTGATGAAAATCCATCCCCGCCAGGCCCCCGGTGGTCGCAGCACCGATCCTGCCGACCTGCCCGCCGAGCGCACGGCCTATGCCCTGCGCGACCTGGAACACCTGCGCCGGCTGGCCGCCGGCCACGGGCCCGCCGTCGGCGCCTTCGCCGGGGCGCTGCTCGACACGCCGCTGCCCTGGACGCGCATGCGCCAGGTCTACGCGCTGCTGGGTCTGGTGAAGCGCTGGGGAGCCGACCGAGTCGACACCGCCTGTGCCAGCGCCCTGGCGCACGAGGCGGTCAACGTCGGGCTGATCGGTCGCATGCTCGAGCGCGGCACCGAGAGCACGACGACGCAGCCGTCGTTGCCCGGCGTCGTGGTGCCGGGCCGCTTCGCCCGCGACCCCGACCACTTCACCACCAGCGCCAGGGACGGCCGGCCATGAGCGCTCCGGCCGTCACACCCGAGCTACGCACGCTGCTGCGCCGGGTCAAGCTCGGCCGCTGCCTCGACACGCTGCCCGAACGGCTCGCCCTCGCCCAGACCGGCGGCCTCGGCCACGCCGAGTTCCTCGAGCTCGTACTCGCCGACGAGGTGACACGACGGGAGACGACCAGCGCCGACCGCCGGGCCCGGGCAGCTGGCCTCGACCCGACCATGACGCTGGATCGCTGGGACGACAGCGCGAAGGTCACCTACGACCACGCCGTGTGGAACGAACTGTGCTCGCTGCGCTTCGTCGACGGCGGCCACAACGCGGTGATCATGGGCCCGGTCGGCGTGGGCAAGACCTTCCTGGCCACCGCCCTCGGGCACGCCGCGGTGCGTCGCCGCTACAGCGTGCACTTCGAGCGATGCGATCGCATGCTCAAGCGACTGCACGCCTCGCGGCTCGACAACAGCCACGACGCGGAAATGCGCAAACTGCTACGCGTCGACCTGCTCATCGTCGACGACTTCGGCGCTCCAGAGCCTCGACGCGCTCGATACCGCCGACGTCTACGAACTCATCGTCGAGCGCCACCGCGCCGCGGCCACCGTGGTCACCTCCAACCGCGAGCCAATCGAGTGGCTCGCGTCATGGCCGACCCGCTGCTCGCCCAGTCCGCCATCGACAGGCTGCAGTCCGCCGCCCACGAGCTCATCCTCGACGGCGAGTCCTACCGCCAGCGCCAGAAACCCCGCGTCCAGGTCCACCGCACACCACTTGACCCAACCCCGCCGCCCCAACGAACATCACGTCGCCGACGCTGAGAACCCCGACCGGTGGTCCCATCCCACTGGCGAACCGGTGGTCCCATCACCCTGGCGAGCGACAAGGTCGCCGTAATGCTCGGGATATCACGGTCTGCCGTCTACGAGTGCATCGCCCGCGGAGAGATCCCCGCGAAGCGCCTTGGCCGGAGTTGGGCACGGCGGCGCCGGTGTCGTGTTGCATTTCCACAGCGAGCCGATGGACGCTGCGAAGTTTGGCCACTACGTGCGCATGGCTCGCAAGCGGGCTGGGCTCCCTGGCACCATCAGTTTTCACGACCTGCGGCACTTCTACGCGAGCGTGCTGATCAACGCCGGCTGCAGCGTGAAGCAGGTCCAGCTCTCGCTCGGGCACAAGTCGGCCCGTATGACCCTCGATGTATACGGCCACCTGTGGCCCGGTGAAGAAGATCGTGTCCGGGACGCGATCGGCCGCGTCTTCCGACCGATCGCGGACTTTTCACGGACTTCGCCCGGCGCTGGCTAAGGATCATACCAGGTCACAACATGTTTTCTTCTGGATACTGCACGTGCCGCTTCAACGTGTAGTGGGAGTTTGCTTACGTCGATCGACGAGTCCGTGGGGGCCCGAGCGTCGCCACGGCCTGGTGTTCAGCCGGCCGTCGTCACGAGGCGCCATCCCGCGGCGCGGTTGCGTTGCGCCCAGAACGAGGCATAGCGACGCCTCGCACGAGGAGCTCGCCGTGGGTGCCGATCTCCACGGACGCGGGTGGCCGCATCGTTGGCACAGGGGCTGTGGCCAGCGCTGCCTGCCGTCCAGGCCGGACACGTCTACCCGATGTCGGCGATGGTGCTGCGCACCTACGCCGGCGCCCTCAGATCAGTCGGTCGTGCGGCGCCGGTAGAGCATCGCCGCGAGAGGCACGAAGATGGCCAGCAGGGCGACGGACCACAGCAGCGAGGCGAGCACGGGGTGCTGCATCGGCCACACGTCGATCGTCGCTGATGGATTGGGGGTGCCGAACAGCTCGCGGGCGGCGGAGGTGACGGCGCTGACCGGGTTCCAGTCGGCGATGGTACTCAGCACGGCCGGCATGCGCTGGGTGGGCACGAGAGCGCTCGACACGATGGCGAGCGGGAACAGGATCACCAGGCCGACACTCTGAGCTGATTCGGGACCTTTGCTCACGATGCCGAGGGCAGCACATCCCCACGACAGCGCGTAGCTGAACAGGAGGAAGATGGCGAACCCGCCGAGCATCGACAGGATGCCGTCGTCTGGCCGCCAGCCGATCACGAACCCTGTGACGGCAACGATGGTCATGCACAGCGCGGCGGTCAGCAGATCGGCGAACGACCGCCCGACGAGGACGGCGGACCGCCACATCGGGAGCGTCCGGAACCGGTCGATGACGCCACTGTTCAGGTCGTTGCTGAGACCGACCGCGGTGCCCATCGACGAGGTGGTGAGGTTGAGCGCGATGAGACCGGCGATGGCGAAGTCGGTGTAGCTCCCGCCCTGCGGAAGTACGACGCCGGCGCCGAACACGTACACGAAGAACACGTCGTCGAGCGACGGTTGATGGACCTCGACGTCGTCGACGGTGACACCGGCGCGATCGAGGGCACGGACGACCGACGTCGCCAGTCCATCGCCGCTGCGCACCGGGGCACGCAGCCGGCGGCCGTCGTGGCTGACGTGCACCGGTCCGGCGACGAGCGGTCGCAGCGCGGCGACGGCAGCGGGGTCGCTTCCTCAGCGCCGAGGACCGTGGGGGCATCAAGCTCCCTGACAGCACCGCTCTGGCTCCGCTCGTGAAGTGGGGCAACCCGGACTTCGGGCCTTACACCTGGCCGATCGACGCGACGTCCTCGTTCGATGCCGCCGCTGCCGTGGTCAGCCTGCCCCCGGCCAACGCCCATGCTGGGCTCTTCGCGTGGACCGCTCTCGGCCAGGAGACGGCGGGACACGACATCCTCCACGCCGACGATGGCTTGGCCGCCGAGTTCGCCGACCGGATCCGGACCGAACTGACGGCAAGTGGCGTCGGCGCGGGCCTCCCCGAGTACTGGGCAACGCGGCTGGACGAGACCGCCTCCGACATCATGGGCATCCTCAACATGGGCCCGGCGGCGGCGATCGGTCTCATCGTCTACTTCCGGGGGCTCAACGCCGCGTTCGGCAATGGCCCCATGCTGCGCAACGTGGGCAGCAGCACCGATCCGCATCCGGCGGACATCCTGCGGGGCTTCCTGGCGGCTGCCACCGTACGGCTGCTGAGCTTCCAAGGGGCGGCGGCCTGGGCCGATGCGATCGAGCAGGAGACCCTCAAGGACGTCCAGCAGATTCGGATCGGCCAGGTGCCGATCTCGGTGGATCGGGCCAAGAAGTCCTGCGCGGTCGTCGCCAACGTCGTCGCCGCCACGCCGATGGCAGCGCTGAACAACCACGCGTTGATCGAAATCCAGAATTGGCGCGATCTGGACGAGAACATCGTCACGGCGCTGCAAGTCTCGATCCTTACCAATCGCCCGATCGACAGCACCCACGCGACCGGCATCTACGCCGCTCATGTCGTGGCGGCGGCCGCGCTCGCCGCTCTCGCCGGTCTCGGCGAGCTCACCAACATCTTCAAGCGGATGGTCGCCGTGTTGAAGACGATGCACGACAACAACGCGTCGTGGGGCCCGCTCTTCGTCGCCCATCCGGGCAGCATCCATCGCGACATGACATTTGTCCGCTACCCGGACGACTGAGCGGCACGCACGAACCGAGATATCGCCGATATTGATTCGTCCGGACGGTATTCAGGCTCTCCCGGTCCGCCTCTACTGAGTGACAATCGGCACGACACGAAGGGGGAGTCATGGCAGGAACAGGTCAAGTTGTCGACAGCGCCAACCTCGCGTCGCTCAAATGGCCCCAGCCAGCGACAAGCGTTACCGATCCGGTGCCGCTCAACACCATGCTGCAGGCCCTTCAGCTCCTGGGCACCGACCAGGACCGCGTCATCGCCGCTGGGAGCACGTGGAAGGACGACACGCCGGCATCGCTCCAAGTCATCAAGTCCGGCACCCTCGGGCTCACGAAGGCGGCCACGAAGTACGTGGCGGGATTCGGGGGCGTCGTGGGCCTCCTCGCGGCCGTGGGCGGTGCCCTCACGGCATTCATCGGTGACGTGGGCGAGCCCGTCACAGTCGCGATCATCGGAGGTGCCGCAATCCTCCTCAGTTCGGTTGCCATCGCGCTGGCGATGTTCGTGAAGGGCGACCTGGAGGCGCGCGGAGTGGCGACGGCGGCACGACACGCCGGGCGGGCCGAAGTTGCCGCGATGTTCCTGCGGGCAACGAGTTGCTGCCTTCCGGCGACGGCAACGGCACCCGCCGTCGCGTCGACGGCAGCGGCACCCGCCGTCGCGCCGCTGGCAGCGGCACCAGGTAGCCGCCGCCGCCATTGGCACCGCCATCAGCCTGCGCGCTGGCCATGCCCGACCAGCTCCTCCTCGTCGCGTCGGCGTTCCCCAATCGCATGCAGGCCCGAACCGCAGGAGGCGGCCTGCAACCGGTGAAGGGCATGCGCCGCAACAGCCCGGCCGAGACCATCACGGTG
The DNA here is from genome assembly GCA_963728985.1 of uncultured Acidimicrobiales bacterium. Lineage (GTDB taxonomy): Bacteria > Actinomycetota > Acidimicrobiia > Acidimicrobiales > Ilumatobacteraceae > DASXAI01. The sequence goes on from CAVSME010000003.1 coordinate 8,220, forward strand.
ATCTTCCAGAGCGGCCAGGAAGTCGACATCACCAACATCGCCGCGTTCGAAACTCCGTAAGCACCCCCAGCTCCCCCACAACTGATCCTCAGGATCGCCAGAGCTTGCGCGGCGATCGTGAACCGATGCATCGCTGGCTCGCCGCCGTGGCCGTGGGGTCGATCCTGGCCGCCGGCTGCGGGAGCGACACCGCCACCTCCGCGAACGCCGGCATGCAGTCGATCGGCGCGGGACTGAGCGGGCCGCCCGGCGTCGTCGCCTCCGTCTACGCCACCGGCCTCCGGCACGCGTCGGCGTTCGCCATCGATGACGCCGGGCGGCTCTGGGTGGCGACGGCCGCCCAGCAAGACGACGGCAGCGACGCCGTCTACGTCGTGCCGTCGCCGGGAGCGACGCCGGTCCCCGTCATCACCGGCCTGCACACGCCGCTCGGGCTCCTCTGGTACGACGGTTCGTTGTACGTGGCATCGGCCAGCGGCGTCGACGTCGAGTCCGGCTTCGACGGCACACACTTCACGTCGAGTCGCACCGTCGTACCGGTTGCCACCGGGACGGGCGAGGTCAACGGCCTGGCCTTGCTGCCCAACGGCCGGATCGCGATGGGCATCTCGGCGCCGTGCGACCACTGCACCCCGACGCTGCCGTACTCGGCGTCGGTCGTCACGTTCCTGCCGGACGGGAGCGACCTGCAGGTCGAGGCCAGCGGCATCCGCGCACCGGTCGGGCTGACCGTCGAGCCGAGCACCGGCGACCTGCTGGTCACCATGAACCAGCGCGACGACCTGGAGGACGCCACGCCCGGCGACTGGCTGGCCGTCGTCGAGGCCGGCCAGGACTGGGGCTTCCCGGCGTGCTACGGCCAGGAGGATGCGGCGTGCTCCAACCAGCCGCAGCCCCTCGCCGTGCTGGACCCGCACGCCGCCGTCAGTGGTGTCGCCGTCGTCGCCGGCCAGCTCGGCGCCAGCGTGGGAACGGCCGCCATCGTGGCCGAGTGGAGCACGGCCAAGGTGGCTCGGGTCGAGCTGGGCCCATCGGGCACGGGGACGGTGACGCCGTTCCTGACCGGCGTGCAACGACCGGAGGCGCTGCTCGCCACCCCGGCGGACACGCTTCTCGTCGGCGACTGGGCCACCGGAACGGTGTACGAGATCGCACCGACCGCGACGCGATGACCAGGGCCGAGCCCGAGGGTCCGGCCCTGGTACGCGGCGTCGCGCCGGGCGGGAGCTACATGTTCGGGCAGCCGGCAGTGCCACCGCCCGGTGCGGTGCCACCGTTCGCCGGCGCGCTGGGCGTCGAGGCCGGCGGCGGGGTGGTCGGCGACGTCTGGGCCCATGCGACGGCGGCGCCACCGCCGACCAGGCCGGCCACCACCGCGCCGCCCGCGATCATCTGTTTGAGTCTCCTGTGCATGCCTGTCCTCTCGGTCAGCACCGCTCGAGACGAGCGATGGTGCTGGCAGCGTCGGGGCCTTCTGTCAGAGCAGCCTGGAGATCTCGTAGGAAACGAGCCGGAATCGAGCGCCATCCTGAGACCGGCGGCGAGGGCGCCTTCACGCCCTAACGTCCGGTGCGGCCCGTCGCCCGAGGAGGTGAATGTGTCCGACCCGTCCCCGCCGAAGCCGCTCGTGCTCGCCGTCGACGACGAAGTGCACATCACCGAGCTCGTGGCGCTGGCCCTCGGGTACAACGGCTTCGACGTCGAACGCGCGGCGACCGGCCGCGAGGCGCTGGCCGCCGTGGACCGGCGGCGACCGGACCTCATCCTGCTCGACGTGATGCTGCCCGACCTCGACGGGTTCGAGGTGGCCCGTCGCCTGCGCCAGCAGGAGGGCGCCGGCACCCGCGTCCCGGTGATCTTCCTGACCGCCCGCGACGCCACCGCCGACAAGGTGGAGGGCCTGCGCCTCGGCGTCGACGACTACGTGACCAAGCCCTTCTCGATCGAGGAGCTGATCGAGCGGGTGAAGGCCGTCCTGCGGCGGGCCGGTGGCGGACCCGGCGACCACAAGCTCACCTACCACGACCTCGCCCTCGACACCGACACCCGTGACGTGTGGCGGGCCGGCCGCCTGATCGAGCTGACGCCGACCGAGTACCGCCTCCTCCACTACCTGCTGGCCAACGCCCGCCGGGTTTTGACCCGCGAGCAGATCCTGGAAGCGGTGTGGGACTACACGTTCGCCGGCAACGCCAGCGTGCTGGAGACGTACATCAGCTACCTCCGCCAGAAGGTCGACGCCGGCGAGACGCCGCTCATCCAGACCGTGCGGGGCGTGGGGTACAGCCTGCGGCTGCCGCCCGGGACCGAATCGGCGGGTTGACCAAGGCCGTCCCCAGCGAACTCTGAGCAACCGCCGTGACCATGGCGTCATGGAAATGCGAACGACGTCGAGGGTCGAAACCCTCCGCTTCCGGGCCATGGGGTCCGACTGCCACGTCATCGTCGTCGATGGTCCGCCCGGTGCCGCGAGCGGCGCCCGGGACCGGATCGGCGACCTGGAGAGCCGCTGGAGCCGGTTCCGGGCCGACAGTGAGATCAGCCGGCTCAACGCCCAGGCCGGCACGCCGCTGGCGGTGTCGGCCGAGACGCGGCTCCTCGTCGCTCAGGCCATCGAGGCGTGGCGCCTGAGCGGCGGGGCGTTCGACCCGACCCTGCTCGGCGCCGTCCTGCGGGCCGGCTACGTCCACTCGCTCGATGGCGGTCCGGTCACCACCCGCGGCACGAGCACGCTGCTCGCCGGCTGCACCGACATCGTCGTCGACGGCGACGATGTCTGCCTCCCGGTCGGCACGGGGTTCGACCCGGGCGGCATCGGCAAGGGCCTGGCCGCCGACATCGTGGTGGCCGAGCTGGCCGAGGCCGAAGGGGCCTGCGTCAACGTGGGCGGCGACCTGCGGGTGGCCGGGGCCGCACCGGACGGCCGCTCGTGGACGGTGGCGGTCGAGCACCCATGGCAGCGCGCCCCACTCGCCCTGCTCGGGCTGCACGCGGGAGCGGTGGCCACTTCCACCACGCTGAAGCGACGCTGGGAGGTGGACGGGCACGTCCTCCATCACCTCATCGACGCCGGCACGGGCGAGCCGTCGACCACCGACCTCACCCTGGCGTCCGTCGTCACCGGCGAGGCGTGGTCGGCCGAGGTCCTGGCCAAGACCGTGCTGCTGCGCGGCGCCGAGCGCGCCTTCGACGTGCTCGACGCCAACGCCGAGGCCATCGTGGTCGACCGGCTCGGCCGCATCTCGGCCACTGCCGGCATCGACGCCTTCCTCAGCGGCACCGTGCTGCCGACGAAGATCGATGGTGCACGATGACCGACCAGCTCTGGTGGTACACCGCTCGCGCCGGCGGGATCGTGGCGTGGGCGCTGCTCGGCCTCAGCGTCCTCTGGGGCCTGGCGCTGTCGACCAAGGCGTTGGGCAAGCGGGCGCGACCGAACTGGATCCTCGATCTGCACCGGTTCCTCGGCGGCCTCGCTCTGATCTTCACCGGGGTCCACGTCGTGGCCATCATGGCGGACTCCTACGTGCACTTCGGTCTCGTCGAAGTGCTCGTGCCGTTCACCGGCAGCTGGCATCCCGCCGCCGTCGCCTGGGGCATCATCGGCGCCTACTTCCTCGTCGCCGTGGAGATCACCTCGCTCCTGCGCCGGCGACTGTCCAAGCGGCTGTGGCGAGCCACCCACTTCCTCAGCTTCCCGCTGTTCGCCCTCACGACCGTGCACGCCCTGTCGGCGGGCACCGACCGGGCGACGTTCGCGCTGCGGTGGGGGATCATCGCCACCTCCGTCGCCGTCACCGTCCTCACCTTCATCCGTGTCCAGCAGGTCGAGCGTCCCCGCCCGACCGCGGGCGCCGCCGCCCTGACTCGATGACCGACTCCCCGGAGGTTCCCATGAGCATCGATCCGCTCATCCCCGAACGCCCGAAAGGTGCCCTCCCGGCCGCCCCCGCCGGCGCGCCGGCCCGGCGCCGCCGGCCCCACCCCGCCCGCCGGGCGCGGCGAGCGACAGCGGCCGCCGCCGTGTCCGGTCTGCTCGCCATCACCGGTGGACTGGCGGCCACCGCCGCGGCGACGTCGACCACGGCGGCGACCACCGATGCCACGACGGCAGCCACGACAGCAGCCACGACAGCAGCAACGAGCGCCCCGACGACGGCCACCACCACCACCGCCACGACCGCGGCCAAGGCGGCCACGGCGGCGACCACGGCCACCACCACGAGCAGCGGCAGCTGATCCGCCATGGGCCAGGATGGGACCCGATGAGGATCCGGTGCGCCGCCCGCGCCTGACGCTGCGACTGCGTCTCGTCCTCGCACTGGCGGCGCTCGTCGTCGTGGGTCTGACCATCTTCGGCGTGGCCACGTACACGCTCTACGCCCGGTCCGAGCTCCAACGCCTCGACGACCAGATCACCGCCTCGATCCCGCTCGTGCAGGGGCAGCTCTACGAGGAAGCCGGCCTGGGCGACGGGCACCGCCCCGAACCCGATGCCGGCGGGGGCGGGACCCGCCCGAAGCCGTCCACTGTGGTGTCACCGAGCACGTATGCGGAGCTGCGCGATGGCCAGGGCAACGTGCTGGCGTCCATCACGCTGTCGGAGACCGGTGATGCGCCCGACCTGCCCGCCGATGTCACCGCCCCGGCCACTGGCACCGAGATGTTCACCACCGGTTCGGTGAGCGGTTCGGACGACTGGCGGGTGGCGGTGAGCTCGTCTGGCAACGGCGACGGCAACACCGTCATCGTCGCCGTCCCCCTCAACGAGGTGTCCAGCTCGTTGCGCCGCCTCGTCTACATCGAAGCGGGCGCCGCCGTCGTGCTGCTCGCTCTGCTGGCCGGCGGATCGTGGCTCATCCTGCGGCGCGGCCTGCGGCCCCTGGAAACGATGGCCACGACGGCTCGCACGATCACGGCCGGCGATCTCTCCCAGCGGGTGGCGCCGTCCGAGCCCTACACCGAGGTCGGCCAGCTCGGCCTGGCCCTCAACACCATGCTCGGCGAGATCGAGGCTGCCTTCCAGGAACGCGACGCCACCGAGCAGCGGCTGCGCCAGTTCCTGGCCGATGCCTCCCACGAGCTGCGCACGCCGCTCACGTCGATCCAGGGGTTCGCCGAGCTGTTCCGGCTCGACGCCGCCCGCGACCGGGTCGACCTGGCCGTGATCCTGCGCCGCATCGAGGAGGAGGCGGCGCGCATGAAGACGCTCGTCGAGGACCTGCTCCTCCTCGCCCGCCTCGACGAGACCCGCCCGGTCCAGCGGACGCCGGTCGACCTCGCCGTGGTGGCCGCCGACGCCTGCAGCGACGCCATCGCCGTGGCGCCCAGCCGCCGGGTCGTGCTCGACGCCCCCGAACCGGTCGTGGTGGCCGGCGACGGTGACCACCTCCGCCAGGCCGTAGCCAACCTGGTCGGCAACGCGGTGCGCCACACGCCGCCGGGCACCACGATCGACGTGAGTGCCCGAAGCGCCGGCGACACGGCGCTCGTCGTCGTGCGCGATCACGGGCCCGGCCTGGCCGCCGACACCATCGAGCACGTCTTCGACCGGTTCTGGCAGGCCGACCACGCGGGACGGGCGCGGGCGCCGGGCTCGGCCTGTCGATCGTGGCCGCCATCGTCGACGAGCACGGCGGCACGGTGGCAGCGGCCAACGCCCCCGGCGGCGGGGCCGAGTTCACGATCCGCCTGCCGCGAACAACCTCTGGCGATTAAGCGCGAGCTAAGCGACGCTTTCGTTCCCGGGCGCAGGATGCGGTTGCTCGACACGGAACGTCGAGTCCCTTCCCCCCAAGGAGCTTCCCATGACCGCAACGTTCGACCCGAACATCCCGCCCGCCGGCCCGACCGATCCCTCCATCGAGGGTGAGTTCACCGGCATCGTCGCCATCACCGAGCAGCCCACGCTGGGCAAGTCCAACCTCGTCATCAACCGGGGCAAGCCCTTCGACATCAAGGTCAACTGGCATGTGTTCGGCAACCTCGTCCCGCTGTGGCTGACGGCCCTCCAGGTCGCCTCCCCCAATTGGGTCGTGACTGCCTATGCCGAGTCCCAGGGCCCTGGCGACGAGATCAGCCTCGGCACGGCGCTCGTGCCGGTCGGCGGCCCGATCTTCTCGCTCGACGAGGCCTATGAGGCCACGCTGACCGTGCCCGCCAACAGCCTCCACGAGGAGAACCCTGGCGATCCGTCGCAGTCGGGCACCTACAAGATCGTGGTGACGGCGTTCCTCGACTCGAACCTCGGCCCCGTCGGCTACGACATGATGGGCTACGCCGAAGGTCCGGTCGTCAAGGTCGAGAACCCCCTCTGACCTGCATCTGCACCTGCTTCACCCGGAGGTCCGCCCTGCGAGGGCGGGCCTCCGGCGCGTCTCAACCGATGGCGAGGGGCGTCATGACGACGCCGCCCGTGCCGCCCACGTGACGGGCCGCGAAGTTCCCGCGATCGATGACCGTCAGCCCCGGTCGCGACTTGCCGACGACGACCCGCCGGCCGCACCCGTCGTCGGTGCAGACGAACAGCGCCTCCGACGACGTCTCGGTCTCGCACACCATCTCGTGGGATAGCTCCATGGCCCGACGGTACCCACCCCCGACCCCTCCGAGCCGGATCCGCACCGCCACCCCGAACTCGTGCGCGCTGTGCCACGCATATCGGGTTGACGCGCGTCAGTACGCGGATCACCCCGAGCGGACGAGGCAGACGGCGGTGGCGTCGTCGGCTTGGCGGCCGCCGCTGAACGACGCCACGTCGTCCAGGCAGCGCCGGACCGTCGCGTGGGCGTCGTCGCCGACGTTGGCCGCGAGCAGGCGCTCGAGCCGGTCGGTGCCGTACAGCAGGCGATCCGCCGTCCTCGCCTCGATCACCCCGTCGGTGTAGGCGAACAGCTTCTCCCCCGGCTGGATGGCGCCCTCCCTCGTCGACCACGCGCCGCCCAGAACCGACAGGATCGGGCCGGTCGGGGTCAACCGCTGGAACCGGCGGCCCGAGTGGAGCATCGCCGGCGGGTGGCCGCCGTTGGCGTAGATCAGGGCACCGCTGCGGGTGTCGATGCTGGCCACGAACGCACTGACGAAGTCGTCACGGTCGGCGTAGTCCTCGGCCAGCAGCGCCAGGGCCTCTCCCGGCGAGGTCCGCGCGAGGAGGGCGGCGTGGAGGATCTCCTTGTTCTTCAGCGCGGCGATGGCGGCGGCGGCGCCGTGACCGGCGATGTCGAGCACGACCAGACCGAGCTGCGTGGGTGACAGGAGGAAGACGTCGTAGCAGTCACCCGCGACGAACCCTTCGGCCGGCACCAGCCCGGCGGCGCCGTTCCACCCGGCGGGGAACTCCCCGAGCTCGCCGGCCAGCTCGGCCTGGAGCCCGAGGACGAGCGCGGCCTGCTGGCTGATCGCCTCCTGGGCGCGCTCGGCGTCGATCAAGCGAGCGCAACTGCAAGCGCATGTCGTCCACGGCGCGACCGATCGACGCCGCCTCGTCCGGTCCGCTCACCGGGAGGGGATGATCGATGTCGCCCTCCGCGACGCGCGTCGCCGAGTCGGCGATGGCGGCCAGCGGACGCACGAGCGATCGGCGCGCGACCCTCGCCGTCACGACGAGCACCACCAAGAGCACGACGGGGACGGTGAGCAAGACACCGATGAGGAGCCGCTCGGCGGTCAACTCCTGATCGGTCGCTCTGGACGCCGCCGCCACGAGGGCGGTGTCGAGTTGATCGAGGCGACTGCGCACGTCGGCGAACAGCGACGTGGTGCGGCTGACCACGGCCTGGGCCCCGTCGGCCTGCCCGGCGCGACGGATGGCGATGGCAGGGGCGCCCGCTTCCTGTTGCCAGGTCGTACCCGCCTCCCGACTGCGGCCACGAGCTCCGGCGCGACCGGCGTCTCCTTCGTGGAGGCCCGCAACGACGACAGGGCAGCGCCGGCGGCGGTCGCCCCGTCGTCGTACTGCACCAGCAGCTCACCGGCGCCGGTGATCACATAGCCCCGCTGCGCCGTCTCCTGGTCGGTGTACGCCTGCCGCAGCCGTTGGGCCTGCTCGGTGGCCACCTCGAGGCGAGCGGCCCGATCCTGCAGCGAGCGGTGGTTGTACGTCAGCGTTCCGACGGCCACGGCGCCGCCGACGAGCGCCACGGTGACCCCGAGGACCGACCACCGCACCGCTCGCCGGAGCTTCACCCCCTCACCATAGAAAGGTGCACCCTTCCCGTCCCACCCGACCCGCCCCCTGCCCACCCGGCCCCGACCCCCCTGCCCACCCGACTCGGCCCCCCTGCCGAACCACGCCATCTCGGTACAGTCGGGTCGATGGCGATGAAGCGGCTCCTCGTCATCGGCATCGGCTGCGGCGATCCCGACCTCCTGACGGTGCAGGCGGCCCGGCTCATCGGGACGGTGGACGTGTTCGTCATCGTCGACAAGGGAGACGTCAGCACCGACCTCATGGTCGTGCGCCGAGCCATCCTCGACCGCCACGCCAGCGACCGCCATCGCACGGTCACGCTCGCTGATCCACGCCGTGACGCCGCGCTGCCGTACGCCGAGGCCGTGCGGCACTGGCACGAGGAGCGGGTGGTGGCGCTGGAGCGGGTCTTCGCCGACGAGGTGGACGGGCACGAGACCGCCGCCATGCTCGTGTGGGGCGACCCGTCGCTCTACGACAGCACGTTGCGGATCGTCGACCAGATCCGCGCTCGCGGCACGCTCACGTTCGACGTCGAGGTCGTCGCGGGGATCAGCAGCGTGCAGCTCCTCGCGGCGCGCCACCGGATCGCGCTGCATCGCATCGGCGGGGCGCTGCACATCACGACCGGCCGCAACCTCTCGGCCGGCGGCGCGGACGGGCTCGACGACATCGTGGTCATGCTCGACGGCGCCGAGGCGTTCACCACGCTCGTGGGCCAGCGGTTCGACATCTTCTGGGGCGCGTACCTCGGCGGGCCGAACGAGGTCCTCATCGCCGGCCGCCTCGAAGACGTGGCCGACACGATCGTGCGCACGCGCCGCGAGCAACGCCAGGAGCACGGCTGGATGTTCGACATCTACTACCTGCGCCGGCGCCCCAGCTAGAGCGGGCTGCGCAGTTCGAGGGCGGCGACGTCGCCGACGATGATGGTCGAGGGCGCGACAAGGTCGGCCTGACCGACATCGGCGAGGGTGCAGCGAACCACGAGTTGCTCGCTCGTGGTGGCGGCGTGCACCACCGCCACCGGTGTCTCGGGCGGGCGACCGGCCGCCATGAGCCGCTTCGCGATCGACGCGATCTGGCCGACGCCCATGAGAATCACCAGCGTCGCCCCAGTCGCCGCGTGCGCCTCCCAGTCGACGGTGGTGGTGCCCGCCGGATCGACGTGACCGGTCACGACGGTGAACGCCGACGCCTGGTTGCGCATCGTCACGGGGATGCCCGCCGCCGCCGGCGCGGCGATGGCCGACGAGACACCGGGCACCACCTCGAACGGCACCACGGCGTGGAGCAGAGCCTCGCACTCCTCACCGCCGCGGCCGAACACGAAGGGATCGCCGCCCTTGAGGCGTACGACCTGGCGGCCGGCACGACCGTGATCGATCAGCGCCTGGTTGATGGCGGACTGGGGCATGACGGCGTGACCGGCGCGCTTGGACACATCGAGACGGATGGCCGACGGCGGGGCCAGATCGAGGATGGCGGCCGAGATCAGACGGTCATGGACGAGGACGTCCGCCGTCGCGATCAGCGAGGCGGCCCGGACCGTGAGCAGCTCGGGATCGCCGGGCCCGGCGCCGACGAGGAAGACGGTCACGGCGCGCCGCGCTTGTCGCCCCAGCACACGAAGACCGGGTTCAGCGGCTCCAGGCGGACGCCGGCCGCGCCGATGGCCACGCACCGGTCGACGTGCACCTGCACCATCGAGCCGAGCAGGTCGAAGGCGGCCAGGGCCCGGTCGAGGACCACGAACGTCGCCACCAGTCGTCCGGCCGGGCGCAGCCGTTCCCAGCACGCGTGCAGCACGTCGAGTCCGCCGCCGCCGACGAACACCCGGTCGGGAGCGGGCAGGCCGTCGAGCGCGGTGGGCGCCGATCCGACGACGACGTCCACCTCCACACCCGCTGCGGCCGCGTTCGCCCCGATGTTGGCCGCGTCGCTGGCGTCCCGCTCGATGGCGTAGGCCCGCAGGCCCGGCGCCATCGCCGCCGCCTCCACGGCGACCGAACCGCTGCCGGCGCCGACGTCCCACAGCACGGCAGTGCGGGTCAGCTCCAACTTCGACAGGGCGACGGCGCGGACCTCGGCCTTCGTGATCATGCCGGCCCGGTGGGCGAACGCGTCTTCGTGGCGCCCCCAGCTGAGACCGGGGCCCGGGGACGCCACGTCCGGCTGCAGCAGCACGACCACGGACATCGGGTCGAAGCTCCCCGCGGCCAGTCCACCGAGATCGGTGGCCACGATCCGCTCGCCGTCCTCACCGAGCCGGCTGGCCACGACGACCTCCCGGGGCCCGCAACCGGCGGCGTCGAGGGCGCGGCCGACGGCCTCGGGCGGGGTGTCGGGCGACGTCAGGACGGCCACCTTGCCGGCGGCGGCGATGGCGGCCACGCCGTCACCCAGCGGTCGGCCGTGGGCCGACACGACGAGGGCGTCGTCCCAACTCACACCGGCGGCGGCGAAGGCCAGTGCCACCGACGACGGCGCCGGGTGGATCCGCACGGCGGCGCGCCCGAAGCGGGCCACGAGCAGGCGGGCGATGCCGAAGAAGCCGGGGTCACCCGACGCCAGCACGGACACGGCGCGCCCGGCCGCCCGCCGCACGGCGATGCGATCGATGATCGGGTCGAGCGGTCCGGTCAGCTCCACGCGCTCGGCGGGGCCGGTGGCCACGGCGGCGAGGTGCCGAGGCGACCCGACGATGACCTCGGCGGCGGCGATCGCCTGGCGCGCCGCCGCGCCGAAGACCTCGCCGCCGACGACGCCGACGACGGCGACCGCGGGCTCAGCCATCATTCGACGACGCCGGCCGGAACCGGGTCGCGTACTCGGGGGCGTAGACGTGGCTGGGCCGGCACAGATCGGCGTCCGCGAGGGCGGGCCCCACGAGGAAGAGGGTGGCGGCCCGGAAGCCGGCGTCTCGGACCGCGCCTGGCAGCTCGCCGATCGTCGTGCGCACCATGGCTTCGTCGGGCCATGATGCGCGGTGGACGGCCACGACGGGCGTGTCGGCCAGGAACGCCGACGGCGGGCCCACGAGCCGGCGGGCCAGCTCGTCCACATGGGCGACAGAGAGGAAGATCGCCATCGTCGAGCCCGTCGCCGCCAGCGCCTCGATCGACTCGGCCTCGGGCATCGACGCCGCCGTGCCGACGGCGAGACGGGTGATGACGACGGACTGGGCGATGCCGGGGACCGTGAGCTCGCACGACGCCAGCGCGGCAGCCGCTGACATCGAGCTGACGCCCGGCACGATCTCGTAGGCCCGATCGTGGGCCCGGCACCACGCGATCTGCTCGGCCACCGCGCTGTAGATGCTGGTGTCGCCCGAGTGCAGGCGCACGATGGCCGCGCTCGGATGGGCGGCGTACACGGCACACACCTCGTCCAGCGTCATGCCCTTCGAGTCGTGGACGACGGCGTCGGGGCGGCACCGGTCGAGCAGGGCGCCGGCCACCAGCGAACCGGCCCAGATCACGACGTCGGCGCCGGCCAGCCGCTCGGCCCCCCGCACCGTGATCAGGTCCGGCGCCCCGGGCCCGGCGCCCACGAACGAGATCACGACGGCACCCGGTCGAGACCGAGGGCGGGGAAGATCACCGTGGCGAGGTACGAGATGGGTCCAGCGGGCAGGTCGGCCAGGTCCACCAGCCGCTCGCCCGGCAGCCCGTTCAGCTCGGCCACCACGCCGTGGCGGTGGTGGCGCTCGGCGATGGCCTGCACGTCGCCGCCGTCGACCGATGCCTTGTAGACGACCACCGCCACCTGAGCGTCGCCAAGGCGGCGATCCAGATCGGGGAGGTTGTCGACCACGACCAGCGCGCCGCCGGCCCCGCCGAGGGCCATGGTCGATCGGGCGGCCGACGCCTGGTAGGCGGTGATGCCGGGGACGGCGGCCACGTGGAGGGCGGGGCGGAGCCGACGGATGGCGGCAGCGAGGGCAGGGAACACCGACCACTGCGACGGGTCGCCCAGCACGGCCACGGCCACCAGCTCGCCGGCGTCGCTCCCGGCGAGGACAGCGGCCGCCAGCGCCTGCAGCGAGGCCTCCCGGTGGGTCTCGTCCGGGTCGATGGCAAAGGGCACCCGCTGCACCCGCACCGCCGGCGCCACCGAGCGCACGACCATCTCGGCCCGGCCGACGGAGTGGTCGTCGGTGGTGATCACGATCACTCGGTCCGCGGCCAGCAGGGTGCCCCGGCCCGCGGCGGTGATCAGGCCCGGATCGCCGGGCCCGACGCCCACGCCGACGAGCGCGGGGCGCACCGCCGATGCCGGCGGCCCATCCGGCGCGCCGCCGTCACCCGCCCCCATCGGGAGCGCCAGCAGGCGGCCGATGGCGGCCCGGATCAGATCGGCCTCGGAGCGGCCACTGCGCTCGGCTCGGTCCTCCAAGAGCTGCTTCAGCTCGTCGGGCAGGTAGATGGAGGACTTCCGCACGGGCCGACCCTAGACCGCATAGGGCAGACGTAGGGCACGTGCGGATGGCCCGGCTACGCTGCCCGCGTGGGAGGAACGAGCGCGCCGCAACGCCCGCCGGCACGGCGCCTGGCCTGCCCCGGCGTGGCCGATCCGATGGAGGCGGCCGACGGTTGGCTCCTGCGAGTGCGCCTGCCGGGTGGCGTCGTCGAGCCGGAGCAGCTCGATGTGGCCGCCGCCGCCAGTGAGCGATGGGGTCGGGGTGTGGTCGAGATCACCACGCGCGGCAACCTGCAGCTGCGGGGCATCGCCGACGGGGCCGTCGCCGCCGCCGCCGGTGCGCTGGTGGACGGCGGGCTGGCCCGGCCTGATCCCCTGCTCGACGCCCGCCGGGCGGTGGTGGCGTCCCCGCTCACGGGTCACGATCCGGCCGAGGCACGGTCGGCGGCCAGTCTCGTGGAGGCACTGGTCGACGGGCTCACGGCGGCCGCCCTTCCGGGCCCGCTGGCCCCCAAGTTCGGCGTGGTGGTCGACACGTCCGGTTCGATCCGTGTCAGCGCCGTGCCCGCCGACGTGCTGCTCGTGGCCCGGCGCGACGCCGTGGGGGCGGTCGGCTGGTCGATGGCCATCGGCCATGGCGCGCACCCGCGGTGGAGCGGCCCCGTCGGCCCGTGCACCGACGCCGACCTGGTGCGGCTGATCGTCGACGTCGCCGCCCGCTGCGCCGCCCACGGCGGCCGCGCCGCGGAGCTGTCACCGGACGCCGTCGCCGCCGTCGCCGGCCGTCGCCGGCCATCGTCGGTGGCCCGGGCGACGACCCCGCCGGCGGCCAGTGTCGGCCCGTGGGATCACGTCGCCGCCGATCGGGTGAACGTGATCGGCGCGCCGCCGCTCGGTCGCCTCGATCCGGTGCAGCTGCGTCGCCTGGCCGGGGTCGGCCGCCGCGGCCTCGGGCTGCGGGTCACGCCCAGCGGCGCGGTGGCCGTCCTCGGCGTGCCTCGGAGCGAGCTCGGCGCCGTCACCGCCGAGCTGAACGGCGCTGGCTGCTCGACCGATCCGCTCGACGGCTGGCACGCCGTGTCCGCGTGTGCCGGCTCCGACGGCTGTGCGTCCGGCCGGGCCGACACCCTCGCCGCCGCCGCTCGCATCGCCAGCGCACCGGAAGGTCGCCGGCGCGTGCACCTGTCGGGCTGCGAGAAGTTGTGCGGCGCGCCCAGCGACGCCCGCGTCCTCATCGCCGACGGCGCCGGCCGGTTCGTCAGCGCGGAGGGCTGGCCGTGACCCACCTGGTCTACGAGCGCGACGCCGCCGCCATCTACCGGCAGTCGTTCGCCACCATCCGCGCCGAGGCCGACCTCGCCGGCATCCCGCCGGACCTCGAGCCCGTCGTCGTGCGCATGATCCACGCCTGCGGGATGACCGACCTGCCCGCCCTCGTCGAGGCGACGGCCGACGTCGTGGTGGCGGCGCGGGCGGCGCTGGTCAACGGCCGGCCGGTGTTCTGCGACTCGATGATGGTGGCCAATGGCATCACCCGAGCGCGCCTGCCCGCCGCCAACCCCGTGCGCTGCACGCTCCCGGACCCGGGCATCGCCGCCGACGCGACGGCGGCGGGCACGACCCGATCGGCGGTCGCCGTCGACCGCTGGGTGCCGGAGCTGACCGGCGCCATCGCCGTCATCGGGAACGCCCCGACGGCCCTGTTCCGCCTCCTCGAACTGGCCCTGGACGGCGTGGCCCGGCCGGCGGCCATCCTCGGCCTGCCCGTCGGGTTCGTGGGGGCGGCCGAGTCGAAGCAGGCACTGGCCACCCTCGACCACGGCATCCCCTACCTCACCGTCCACGGCCGGCGCGGCGGCAGCGCGATGGCCGTGGCCGCCCTCAACGCCATCGCCAGCGAGCGCGAGTGAACGGCCACCTCTACGGCATCGGCGTGGGCCCGGGCGACCCCGAGCTCATGACCGTGAAGGCCCAGCGGCTCCTGCGGGCGTGCCCGGTGGTGGCCCACTTCGCCGCCATCGACCGACCGGGCAACGCCTGGTCCACGGTGCAGCCGCTGCTCGCACCCACCCAGACCGTCCTGCGCCTGGAGTACCCCGTCACCACCGAACCGACCGCCGAGTACGAGTGGCTCCTCGACGAGTTCTACGACGCATCGGCGACGGGGATCGAGGCCGAGCTCATCGCCGGCCGCGACGTCGCCGTCGTGTGCGAGGGCGATCCCTTCTTCTACGGCAGCTACATGTACGTTCACCATCGCCTGGCCGGTCGTTACGACACCACTGTCGTGCCCGGCGTGACGTCGTTCAGCGCCGCCGCCGCCGCCGCCGGCACCCCGCTCGTGTCGCGCGACGAGACCCTCACCATCATCCCCGCGCTGAGGAGCGAGCAGGAGGTGGAGGCACTGTTGCAGGGTGCCGACGCCGCCGTGCTGATGAAGGTCGGGTCCCACCTCGCCGACGTCCGGGCGGCAGCGGCGGCCGCCGGCGTCGAGGGCTCCGCCGTCTACGTCGAGCGGGCCAGCTGCGCCGCCGAGCGCGTGCTCCCGCTGGCCGAGACCACCGGGGTCGACGCCCCGTACTTCTCGGTGGTGCTGGTGCCGGGGCCGGCGCTCGGCCGCCGGCGCGTGGCCGAATGACCGGGCGCGTCACGGTCGTCGGTCTCGGTCCGGGGCGCGCCGACTGGTGCCTGCCCGCCGTGACCGAACGGCTGCAGGCGGCGACCGATCTCGTCGGCTACGGCCCCTACCTCGACCTCGTGCCCGTGGCCACGACCGCGGTGCGCCATGCGTCGGAGAACCGGGTGGAAGCCGAGCGGGCCCGGCACGCCCTCGATCTCGCCGGCGCGGGCGGCGACGTGGTCGTCGTCTCCTCCGGCGATCCCGGCATCTTCGCCATGGCCAGCGCCGTCATGGAGGCGCTCGATCAGCGTGACGAGGTGGACGTCGAAGTGCTGCCCGGCATCACCGCCGCCCAGGCCCTCGCCAGCCGCGTCGGGGCTCCGCTGGGGCACGACTTCTGCGTGATCTCGCTCTCGGACGTGCTCAAGCCGTGGGAGGTCATCGAACGGCGCCTGCGGGCGGCGGCCGAAGCCGATTTCGTGATCGCGATCTACAACCCTGCATCGCGGCATCGCCCGTGGCAGCTCGGCCGGGCGCTGGCGCTGGTCGGGCAGTGGCGGGCGCCGTCGACGCCGGTGGCCGTCGGGCGCCACGTGGGCCGGCCCGGCGAATCGGTCGGCGTCGTCACGCTGGACGAGCTCGACCCGGGCACCGTCGACATGAGCACCGTGCTCCTCGTCGGCTCGTCCACCACCCGCATGCTCCCGCATCGACCGCTGGCCAGCTCGCTCTACACGCCCCGGCGCTATCCCGCCTGAGCCACCCACGCCAGCGCCTCGTCCACCGTCGCCACGACGTCGACGCCCGCCGGTCGGGGCGGCCGGGCCACCATGATCACCGGGACGCCGAGCTCGCGGGCGGCGTCGATCTTGGCCACGGTGGCCGTGCCGCCGGCGTTCTTGGCCACCACCGCATCGATCCGGTGGTCGCGCAGCAACTGGCGTTCGCCGTCCACGGTGAATGGTCCCCGCCCCCGGATTTCGAGTGACGCCGGCAGCGGGCGCTCCACCGGTTCGATCGAGCGGACGAGGAACCACTGTGCACCGAGCGGGCGGAACGCGTCGATCTGCTGGCGACCGGTGGCGAGGAACACCCGCCCGGCGCCGGACGCCGCCACCGCCGCCGCCGCTTCGGCCATGTCCGGCACCTCGATCCAACGGTCGCCGTCGCGCCGCTGCCACGGGGGCCGCAGGAGGCGGACGTTGGGGATGCCCGTGGCGGCGGCCGCGTCAGCGACGTGGAACGGCATCACCGCGGCGAAGGGATGGGTGGCGTCGACCACGGCGCCGATGCGGTGCCCGTCGAGGTAGGCGACCAAGCCGTCGACGCCGCCGAAGCCGCCGACGCGCACGGTGCCGGGGCGGGGCACCGCGGCCGTGGTCACGCCGGCCAGCGAGCTGATGACGGGCACCCCTCGCTCGTCGAGCCGCCGGGCCAGCTCGGTGGCCTCGCTCGTGCCCGCCAGGACGAGCACAGAGGCGGTCACTCGTGGAGGGTAGACCGGTGGGGATGCGACGCCGAGCCCGACCCTGCGACGCGCCGTGATCTGGTTCGTCACCAACGTCGACACCGAGGTCCTGGCGCTGCGGACCGCCCTGGAGTCGTTGCCGGCCGACTTCCCCGCCGTGCGGGCGGCCCAGCCGTGGACCTTCTCGGTCGAGCACGACCTCGCCGGCGCCGACTGCGTCGTCGTCCGCTTGCTCCGGGGCCGGCGGGCCTGGGAGCCCGGGTTCGACCAGCTCCGCCAGGAGTGCGTGGCCCGCGACATCCCGTTCCTGGCCTTCGCCGGCGAGGCCGTCCCCGATGCCGAACTGACCCTGCTGTCCACCGTTCCGAGCGCCACGATCACCGAAGCCTTCCGCTACCTGGTGAACGGTGGACCGCAGAACCTCGAACAGCTGCTGCGGTTCGTGGCCGACACGGTGCTGCGGGGCGGCTTCGGCTTCGACCCGCCGATCGAGATCCCGGCCCACGGCCTGTGGCGGGCCACGTCCCGCTCGGCCGACCGGCCGCTCGTCGGCGTCGTCTTCTACCGGGCCCACCTCGTGGCCGGGAACACGCAGTTCGTCGACGACCTGTGCGACGCCATCGAGCGGCGGGGCGCCGACGTCGTCGCGGTGTGGTGCTACTCACTGCGGGGCGAGGCCGCCCGACCGGTGCTCGATCTGCTGCACGAGCGCGGGCTCGACGTCCTGATCACCACCGTGCTGGCCACGGGCGGCGCGGTGGCCGGCGCCGGCGTGGCCGGCGCGCCGGGCGGCCTCGACGGCGACGACTGGGACGCCAGGGCGCTGGCCGCCCTCGACGTGCCCATCGTCCAGGCCCCGTCGGCGGGCCGGTCGGTGGCCGAGTGGCTCGACGACCCGGGCGGCCTCGGGCCCTACGACGCCACGGCGGGCATCGCCATCCCCGAGTTCGACGGCCGCATCATCGGGCCCGTCTTCTCCTTCAACGAGGTGGTCGACGACGGCGACGACCTCGGCAACGTGGTGCGGGCCTACCGCAGCGTCCCCGACCGGGTCGAGCGGGTGGCGGGACTGGCGAGCCGCTACGCCCGGCTGCGGCGGACCCCGACCTCGCGGCGGCGGGTGGCCGTCATCCTCAGCGCCTACCCCACCAAGCGCAGCCGCCTCGGCAACGCCGTCGGGCTCGACACGCCGGCGTCGGCGGTGCGCCTGCTCGACGCAATGGCGGCCGAGGGCTACGCCATCGTCGATCGTCCCGCCGGCGGCGACGACCTCATGGCGGCGCTGGCCGACGGGCTCACGTACGAGGCCGACGCGCTCCTGCCGGCGCAGCTCACAGCGGCCCTCGGTCGGCTGCCGGCCGAGCACTACGCGGCGTGGTTCGCCACGTTGCCGGCTGATGCTCGTGAGGAGCTCGAGCGCTCGTGGGGTCCCGCCCCCGGGCGGGCGCGGGTGCACGACGGCCACCTCGTGTTCAGCGGCCTCGATCTCGGCAACGTGATCGTCGCCATCCAGCCACCGCGCGGCTACGGCGACGACCCGGTGGCCATCTACCACTCGCTGAACCTGCCCCCCACCCACCACTACCTCGCCTTCTACCGCTGGCTGGATGAGGTGTGGGGCGCCGACGCCATCGTGCACCTGGGCAAGCACGGCACCCTCGAATGGCTGCCGGGCAAGACGCTGGCCCTCTCCGCCGGCTGCTGGCCCGACGCCGCCCTGGGCGAAGTGCCGTTCTTCTACCCGTTCGTGGTGAACGACCCGGGCGAGGGCGCGCAGGCCAAGCGTCGCACCCACGCCGTCGTGATCGACCACCTCCTGCCGCCGATGACCCGGGCCGACACCTACGACGAGACGGCCAAGCTGGAACAGCTCTTCGACGAGTACAGCCAGATCCAGAGCCTCGATCCCACCAAGCTGCCCGCCCTCCGCACCCGCATCTGGGAGACGCTGACCGAGGCGGCCATCGACCGCGATCTCGGCCTCGCCACGGCACCCGGGGACGACGCGTTCGACGACGTGATCGTGGAGGTCGACGGCTACCTGTGCGAGCTCAAGGACGCGCAGATCCGCGGCGGACTCCACATCCTCGGCGACCCTCCGGCGGGTGACGGGCTCATCGACCTGGTGCTGGCTGTCACCCGGCTGGGTCACGGCCAGGTGCGGTCGCTGCGCGCCTGCGTGGCCGAGCAGCTCGGCCTCGACGTCGCCGAGCCCCGCCACGGCGACGCCATCGAGCAGGCCTGCCGCGCCCTGGTCGAGGCGGCGGCGCGGCGGGGCTGGCGGGGGGCCGACGGCGACCTGCCCACGGTCCACTGGATCTGCGACTGGCTGGTGCCGAACCTGCGGCGGGCCAGCGACGAGATCACGAACCTGCTGGCCGGCCTGGAGGGTCGGTACGTTCCCGCCGGCCCGAGCGGCACCCTCACGCGCGGCGGCGCCCACGTCCTGCCGACCGGGCGCAACTTCTACTCGCTCGACCCCAACGCGCTGCCGACGCCGCTGGCGTGGGACGTCGGGTGCGGCCTGGCCGACGCGGTCGTCGCCCGCCACCTCGACGAGGAGGGCCACTACCCCGATGCCGTCGGGCTGGTGCTCTGGGGCACCGCGCTCATCCGGACCCAGGGTGACGATGTGGCCGAGGCGCTGGCGCTCATGGGCGTGCGGCCGGTGTGGGAGGCCGAGTCCCGGCGGGTCGTCGGCCTCGAGCCCATCCCCCTCGCCGAGCTGGGCAGACCCCGCATCGACGTCACCGTGCGCATCTCCGGCTTCTTCCGCGACGCCTTCCCCAACCTCGTCCACCTCCTCGACGACGCCGTGGCGCTGGCCGCATCGCTCGACGAAGGCACCGACGGCAACTTCGTCCGGGCCCACGGGCTCGACGATCCGCGCATCTACGGACCGCCGCCCGCCGCCTACGGGGCGGGCGTGGGCACCGCTCTCGACCAGCGGTCGTGGCGCTCCGACGATGACCTGGCGGCCGTGTACATCGCCTGGTCCGGCTACAGCTACGGCCGCGGTGGCTACGGCGTGGCCAACGAGGACGCCATGCGGCGGCGGTTCGCCGCCATCGCCGTCGCCGTCAAGAACCAGGACAACCGCGAGCACGACATCTTCGACAGCGACGACTACCTCCAGGACCACGGCGGCATGGTCGCCACCATCCGATCGCTCACCGGCGCCGCGCCGAAGGCCTGGCTCGGCGACTCGGCCGACCCCACCCGTCCCGTCGTGCGGTCACTCGCCGAGGAGGCGGCGCGCGTCGTGCGCACCCGCGTCGTGAACCCGCGCTGGATCGAGGCCATGGAGCGCCACGGCTACAAGGGCGCGTTCGAGATGGCGGCCACCGTCGACTTCCTGTTCGGCTACGACGCCACCGCCAAGGTGGTGGACGACTGGATGTACGAGAAGGTGGCCGCCGCGTACGTCGCCGATCCGGCGGTGCGGAAGTTCTTCGAGCAGTCCAACCCGTGGGCGCTGACGTCGATCGCCGAGAAGTTGCTCGAGGCCGCCGACCGCGGGATGTGGGCCGCGGCGCCCGAAACCCTCACCACGTTGCGCCGGGCGCTGCTCGAAGCCGAGGGGTGGGAAGAAGGACGGTGACGGCCGACTAGCAGCGGTCCACCCGGGGTAGACGGCGGTTGTGAGGAGCACGGGCGACGGACGCGATGAGCGACGCCGCGCCGACCGCTTCCCCCTCACCGGCGCCGTGCACGCGGCCACGTGGGCCGAGCGGGTGCTCGTCGGCGGCTTCGCCGTCAACGCCTCCGAGACGGGGCTCCTCGTCTCCTTCCCCGGACCGGCCGTCCCCGTCCACATCGGCGACCGCTGCCTCGTGTCGATCCGGCTGGCCGGGGGGCTCGTCCACCTGCTTGGCCACGTGCGCCGCAAGGCGGCCGGCGACGACGGGGCCGGTGGCCACGATCCGTGAGCGACGTTGGGTGCCGATTCGGTCATGGGTGCCGATCGGCCCGCCAGGCGAGGCAATCAGCACCCAAACGCCGATCGGAACAGGAATCCGCGCGCCGAGCTGGCCGTTCCCGAGGTCAGGCCCGAGCGGCGGCCGCCGTGCCGAGGTCCTCGACGAGAGCGGCCCGGATCCGGGCGGCGTCGTCCGTGGCCCGCAGGACGGCCGAAGGATGGAAGGTCACGAAGGCGGTGCGGTCGCCAGCGGCGAACGGCTGACCACGGCTGGCGTTGACGGCGACCGTGCGACCGAGCACGGCCCGGGCCGCTGTCGCGCCGAGGGCCACCACGACCAGCGCGCTCACCGCCTCCAGTTCGGCCGCCAGCCACGGATGGCACGCCGTCACCTCCCCCGTCGACGGCTTCTTGTGCAAGCGTCGCTTCCCGCTGCGCTCGTGTTTGAAGTGCTTCACGGCGTTGGTCACGTAGAGCGTCGACACGTCGATGCCGGCCTCGGCCAGGCACTCCCACAGCACCGCTCCCGCGGGACCGACGAAAGGGTGGCCCTGGCGGTCCTCCTGGTCGCCCGGTTGCTCGCCGACCAGGACGAGGGTGGCATCGGCCGGACCCTCGCCGAAGACCGTCTGGGTGGTGTCGACGTAGAGCGGGCAGCCCGTGCACCCCTGGGCGGCGGCGCGGAGATCAGTGAGGCTCCGCGTCGCCGGGACGAACGGTGCGGCGCTGCCGGCGTCCATGGGCGGGACCTACCCGCTCGGCGGCGGCGGCACACTGGCCCGGCTCGGGCAGTTCGACGGGCCCGAGCGACAGCGCCGCCAGCCACACCCACGGACCGGCCACGGGACGATCGCGAGGCGGCGCCAGCAGCAGCTCCAGCTCGGCATCGAGGGCGCGCATCGTCCGCCGGATCCATCGCTCGGCTCGCCAATGGCGAACTGCATCGCACACGCGCACCCATCGCACGCTCCACCTCTACCCCACGCCGATGAACGCAACGTCGCCGCCGGACGACACCGGCGCGAACTCTGGGGCATGCCAACCGGCCGCCACGTGGCCCTTCAGGCCTCGGAGGCGCCCTTCTTGCGAACGCGCCGCCGGGCCGGGCTCGTGCCGCTCAGGGCCGGCCGTTCGAGGCCGAGGGCCCGCACCCACAGCTTGCTCAGGGTCTCGACCGCCTTGTCCTTGTCGTAGTCGAGGTCGAGCACCGTCCACTCGTAGAGGAACCGGTCCACCATGTAGGACAGCGCGTTGGCCGTATAGATGGGGTCCAGGTCGGGGTAGACGAGACCCTCTCGTTGCCAGCGGCGGATGGCTTTGGACACCCGGGTCTCGAAGTCACGATGGACGTCTCGGCCCAGCTCGCGGACATCGGGCAGCGGACCGATCTGCAGGAGGACGGTCATCATCCGGGCGTTGCGCAAGTACCCCTCCACGTAGGCCCGGTTGGCCTTGTAGATGCCGGCGATCGGGTCGTCGCGCAGCAGATCGGCGCCGGAGTCGTCGTAGAGGTCGGCGATCACGATCGTCACGAGCTCCCGGAAGATCGCCTGCTTGGAGGGGTAGTAGTTGTAGAAGGTCCCAGTTGCCACGCCGGCCTCGACCACGATGTCGGCCAGCCGGGCGTTGTGGTAGCCGGCCTGCTCGAACACCACCCGGGCGGCCGTGAGCAGCTTCTGGCGCGTCCGCGCCCGCCGCGGCGCCGTCCGCGGGTTGCCGTCGCCGGTGCGCGCAACGACCTCCACAGCCGCTTTTACCGGCTTGCGATCCCCACTGCTCACGATGTGCCCCCACCGCCCCTGATCACTGACGTCCCCCGATCGAGCGCGATCGGGCCTCTTTCGATACATCAGATTTCTTCCGGCTCGCGGCGATCGCCTCGGCGCCCTCCGCGAGGGCCAGGAAGAGGGCGCTGGCGTCGTCGATCAGCTGCTGGCGGGAGACGGTGATGCGGCCGTCGAGCCACGCCACCAGCAGCTCGCTGAAGCCGCCGACGAGCACGGCGGCGGTGACCCGCCCGATGTGCTCGCCCGCTGGCGGCGCTCCCCGCCGGTCGGCGGCGTCACGCTCCACGAAGGTGACGACGTCGTAGCCGGTCTCGATCCGCCGGCGGTTGAGCGCCTCGCAGCCGAGGGCCTCCACGTACAGCACCCGGGCCCGTCGCCGGTCCTCGTCGACGAAGAGCACCGTGGTCTCGACCGCCGCGCGCATCTGATCGCGAGGATCGTCGCCGGCACCGTCGATGGCCGCCTTGACCGCGGCGCGGAGCTCGGCGACGAGGCGGTCGTAGACGGCGACCACGAGGGCGTCGAGGTCGAGGAAGCTCTCGTAGAAGTACCGCGGGTTGAGCCGCGCCTGCTGACACACCGCCCGCACGGTCGTGCCGGTCCAGCCCGACGTGCCCAGCAGTTCGAAGGTGGCGTCAAGGAGGAGTTCGCGGCGCTCAGTCCGACGATCCTCGGTGGAAACACCCGCCCAGCGCACCGGCGCCCGCTGTTCATCCGCAGTTGGCAATAGGCGTTACCGTACCCTAGGGTCGCTGGTAACAGCCGTTTCCAAGGCGGCCACAACGAGGGGACAGGGCGTGGCGGGGACCCGGAGGGATATGACGGGGACGGGGGGGATATGACGCGGACGGAGCACGTCGTCATCATCGGAGCCGGCGTGGGCGGCCTCGGCGCCGCGCTCGCGCTCGCGCGATCCGGTCATCCGGTCACGCTCCTCGAGCGCGACACCCTCCCGGTCACGGGTGACGCCGAGGCAGCGTTCGCCGCGGAACGGCGGGGGGCGCAACAGGTCCACCAGACGCACGGGTTCCTGGCGCGGAGCATGGTCGTGCTCCGCGACCGGTTCCCCGACGTGCTGGAGCGACTCCTCGCCGTCGGCTGCATCACCATGCCGGCCAACGCCAACCTGGGCGAGACCCGGCCGGGCGACGAGGATCTCTCCGTCCTGATCGTGCGGCGCACCACGTTCGAGTGGCTCCTGCGCGAAGCGGCGCTGGCCGAAGCCAACGTCACGATCCGCACGGACGCCGCCGTCACCGGCCTCCTGCACGCCCCGCTCGGCGGTGAGGGTCCGCCCGTCGTGCGGGGGGTGCGGCTGGCCGACGGCCGCGCCGTCGAGGGTGACATCGTGGTCGACGCCAGCGGGCGCCGCAGCGCCCTGCCCGGATGGCTGGCCGAGCTCGGTGTCAGCGTGCCCGAGACGGTCCACGAGAGCGGGCTGATGTACCTGTCCCGCTGGTACCGCCTGCCGCCAGAGCTCGACGTGGAGATCGACCCGAAGCTCGGTGGTGACCTCCGCTACGTGAAGTACCTCGCCGTGCCCGGCGACGCCCGCTCCCTGTCGATCACCATCGCCGTGCCCACCGCCGACGCCGAGCTGCGGGCGGCGCTGGCCGATCCGGACGGCTTCGAGCGGGCCTGCGCCCTGCTGCCCGGGCCCGACCGCTTCTTCGGTCACGGCCCGCTCGAGCCCCTCGGCGGGGTACGACCGATGGCCGGGCTCCTCAACCGGATCCGGCGCTTCGTCGACGACGACGGATGGCCAACCGTGCTCGGCTTCCACGCCATCGGCGACTCGCACACCTGTACCAATCCGCTCTATGGGCGCGGCTGCTCCTTGGCTCTGGTGCAAGGGCTCCTCCTGGCCGACGCCACCGCCGCCCATCCCCGCGACCCGAGCCGCCGGAGCCTGGCGTACGAGGCGGCGTGCCGGCGCGAGATCGAGCCGTGGTTCCACTCGTCCGTCGAGCTGGACGCCGGCGGAGCCGATCCGGCCAGCTCCGACAGCGACGCCCCGCCCAACCCGATGGCGCGCGTCTTCGCCGCGGCGGCCACCGATCCGGTCATCGGGCGCGGCATCACGCGGATGATGAACCTCCTCACCCTGCCGTCCGAGCTGGCCGCCGATCCCGAGTTCGGCGCCCGCGTGGCGGCGATCTTCGCCGACCCCGAGTCGTACCCGCTCCCGCCCCGCATCGGCCCCACGCGATCCGAGCTGCTCGACGGCGTGCGCGCCGACATCCAGGAGGCCTCGTGACCGAGCGGGTCGTCCGTACCAACGGCGTCGAGCTCCACGTGGTCGAGGAGGGCACCGGCTTCCCGGTGGTGTTTGCTCACGGCTTCCCCGAGTTGGCCTACTCGTGGCGCCACCAGCTTCCGGCGATCGCCGCCGCCGGCTACCGGGCCATCGCCCCCGACCAGCGCGGGTACGGGCGGTCGAGCCGGCCCACGGCCATCGCCGACTACGACATCGTGCACCTGACCGACGACCTCCTCGGCGTCCTCGACGCCGCCGGCGAGGAGCGGGCCGTCTTCGTGGGCCACGACTGGGGCGCGATGGTGGTCTGGTCGCTCGCCCTGCAGGCCCCGGAGCGGGTGGCCGGCGTGGTCGGCATGAGCGTGCCCTTCCTGCCCCGCCCGCCGCTGGCCCCGACGACGCTGATGCGCCAGCTGTTCGCCGACTCCTTCTTCTACGTCCTGTACTTCCAGGAACCGGGCGTGGCCGACCTCGACCTCGGCGCCGATCCCGCCACCACCATGCGCCGCCTCCTCGCCGGTGCCACGGTCACCGATCCGACCCAGATCGATCCCGACGCCTTCGCCGACGACGGGCGAGGGTTCGTGGACCGCTTCCCCGAGCCGGCGTCGCTGCCGGCGTGGCTCGACCAGGCCGAGCTGGACCACTACGTCGCCGAGTTCTCCCGCACCGGCTTCACCGGCGGCCTGAACTGGTACCGCAACCTGGACCGCAACTGGACGCTCACGCCCGCGCTCGACGGCGCCCGGGTGAACGTCCCGTCGCTGTTCATCGGCGGCCGGCTCGATCCGGTCCTCACCATGAGCCCGCCCGGGGCGATGGAAGGCTGGATGGACGACCACCGCGGCACCGTCCTCATCGACGGCGCCGGTCACTGGGTGCAGCAGGAGACACCGGCACCGGTCAACGCCGCGCTGGTCGAGTTCCTGCGCGGCCTTCCGGTCTGACAGCGTTTCCGGCACACGACTCTTGAGGGGGATCCATGCCCGCACCTTGGCCACTCCGATTCGGCGTCTTCTACGCGCCGTTCCACCCGGTCGGCCAGAACCCGACGCTGGCCCTGGAGTACGACCTCGAGCGCGTGGTCGCACTCGACGCGATGGGCTACGACGAGGCGTGGTTCGGCGAGCACCACTCCGGTGGCTACGAGATCATCGCCTGCCCGGAGATCTTCATCGCCGCCGCCGCCGAGCGCACCAAGAACATCCGGCTCGGCACCGGCGTGGTCTCGCTGCCCTACCACCACCCGTGGCTGGTGGCCGATCGCCTCGTGCTCCTCGATCACCTGACCCGGGGCCGAATGATCTTCGGTGCCGGGCCCGGCGCCCTGCCCAGTGACGCCTTCATCATGGGCATCGACCCGGTCGACCAGCGGCGGATGATGGAAGAGTCGCTCGAGGCCATCCTGGCGCTGCTGCGCAGCGACGAACCGGTCACGAGGGAGACCGACTGGTTCACCATGCGCGAGGCCCGCCTCCAGGTGCGGCCGTACACGCACCCGCATTTCGACGTGGCTGTGGCCGCCATGGTGTCGCCGTCGGGCCCGCGCCTCGCCGGCAAGCACGGCGTGTCGCTCCTGTCGCTGTCGATGTCGCTGCTCGAAGGCTTCGCCGCCGTCGGCCAGGCGTGGCAGGTGGTGGAGGACATGGCGGCGCGAGAAGGCCAGCCGGTGCCCGACCGCCAGACCTGGCGGGTGCTCGGCATCATGCACCTGGCCGACACCAAGGACCAGGCCCTGCAGGACTGCACCTACGGCCTGGAGGACTTCGCCAACTACTTCGGCGGCGGCGCCGGCTTCGTGCCGCTGGCCAACACCGTCTCAGACGCACCGAAGTCGAAGCGGGAGTTCGTGGAGGAGTACGCCGCATCCGGCAACGTCGTGATCGGCACGCCCGATGACGCCATCGCCTACATCGAGGGCCTCCAGGAGCAGTCCGGCGGCTTCGGCACGTTCCTGCTGCTGGGTCACGACTGGGCCGATCCCGAAGCGACGATGCGGTCCTACCGGCTCTTCGCCCGCGAGGTGATCCCCCACTTCAAGGGTCAGCTCGCCTCCACCGAGGCGTCGCACCAGTGGGCCATCTCGAAGCGGGAGCACCTCTTCGGCCGGGCCGGGCAGGCCATCCTCGACGCCATCACCACCCACGTCGAGGAGACCACGGCCGCCACGAACGGCGGTGGGTCGTGAAGGCGGCGGTGCTGCGGGCGGGCGACGTGGTCGTGCGCGACGACGTCGAGGAGCCCACTCCCGGCTTCGGCCAGGTGCTCATCCAGGTGCGGGCGTGCGGCATCTGCGGATCCGACCTCCACTTCGTGAAGCACGGCGCCACGATGCTGGAGCTGTCGGACCAGATGGTGGGTCAGCCCGACCTCGGCGGCGGCCCCGACCTCGACCTCGACCGCGACGTTTTCATGGGCCACGAGTTCGCCGGCGAGGTGCTCGACGTCGGCCCGGACACCGAGGGCCCGGCCCCCGGCACCATCGTCACCTCGATACCGATCATGATGACGATGACCGGCGTGCGCGGACTCGTCTACACGAACGACCTGCCCTGCGGCTACGGCGAGCGCATGCTGCTGTCGGCGCCGATGCTCCTGCCCGTGCCCAACGGCCTCGACCCGCTGCGCGCCGCCCTCACCGAACCGATGGCGGTGGGCATCCACGCCGTCAACCGCTCGGGCATCGCCAGCGGCGACGGTGCGCTGGTGCTCGGCTGCGGGCCGGTGGGCCTGGCCGTCATCGCCGCGCTCCGGACGCGCGGAATAGGGCCCGTCATCGCCAGCGACTTCTCGGCCGCTCGCCGAGCGGTGGCGGTCACGATGGGAGCCGACGAGGCCGTCGACCCCGCCGTCGAGCCCGCCTTCGAGCGCGTGGGACCGCGCGAGCGGGGGCCGGCCGGTCGTGGTGTTCGAGGCGATCGGCGTGCCCGGCATCATCGACGAGGCGCTGCGCCTGGCGCCCACCGGCACCCGCATCGTCGTGGTCGGTGTCTGCATGGGGCGCGACACGATCACGCCGTTCTACGGCATCGGCAAGGAGCTCAGCCTCCAGTTCGTGCTGGGCTACGACCCGATGGAGTTCGCGGAGAGCCTCCGTGCCATCGCCGAGGGCGACGTGGACGTGACGCCGCTGATCACCGGCGAGGTCGGCCTCGACGGCGTGCCGCAGGCGTTCGCCGACCTCGGCCACCCCGACCACCACTGCAAGATCCTCGTGGTGCCGTAATTTTCGCCCGCCTCCGGCGGGCCTCGCTGTGCTCGGACAATGCCCACAGCGCCTGCCCCGGCGGCGCACTGCGCCGCCACTCCGGCCGCCGGCCCGGCCGTACTGACAGTGCTTCTACCCGGTATGCGTTGGGTATCGCGCACGAGATGCGGGATTGGCCGGTTGCGCTGCCTAGGGTGCCGGCGATGGGAAGCCAACTTGCTGACCGGGTCGCGGTCATCACCGGTGGCGCCAGCGGCATCGGCCGGGCCACCGTCTTGCGGTTCCTCGCCGAAGGCGCCGCCGTCGTCGTCGGGGACCTCAACGCCGACGGGGCCAAGGACCTGATCGACGAAGCGGGCACCCCGGACCGCGTCACGTTCATCCGCACAGACGTCGCCGAGGAACATGACGTGGAGGCGCTGATCAGCGCAGCCACCGAGCGCTACGGCCGCCTCGACGTGGTGTTCAACAATGCCGGCAGCGGTGGCGCCTTCGGCCCGCTCACCGAGATCTCCGTCGAGCACTGGGACCGCACCTTCGCCATTCTGACGCGAGGCGTGTTCCTCGGCATCAAGCACGGCGCCCGGGCCATGATCGCCCAGGGCACGGGCGGCAGCATCATCAACACGGCGTCGATCGCCGGCCTCACCGGTGGCAGCGGGCCGCAGGCGTACTCGGCGGCGAAGGCCGCCGTCGTCAACCTCACGCTCAACGCCGCCGTCGAATTGGCGCCCCATCGGATCCGCGTGAACGCCATCTGCCCCGGCGTGATCTTCACGCCGCTGGCGGTCGGCACCCGTGAGGAGCAGATGGTGCAGATGGTCGAGGCACTGCAGCCCTGGCCGGAACGTGGTGCCGGCGACGACATCGCCGGTGCTGCACTGTGGCTGGCCGGCGACGATTCCCGTTTCGTGACGGGCGACGCCATCCGGGTCGACGGCGGCATCGTCGCCGCCGGTACGCGCGCCAACTCCGGTGTCGATCCGCACGGCGCATGGCAGCGCTATACCGGCTTCGCGCCGGGCAACACGGGCGAGTCGCCCGAGCGGCGGCGACTGGCTATCCCTTAGGGGGCGGCGCCAGCGTGCCGGCGTCGGCCACGCTGGCCGGCACGATGTAGTCGGTCTCGTCGTTGATCGTGTCGAGGTTGGCCACCACGTCCTCGGGCGTCATCGCCGTGTTCCAGTAGCCCTTGGTCTCGGCCACGAACACCCGCGCCACGCGACCACCCCCGACCTGGAAGACCTGACCGGTCACCGGGCAGTCCTCGTGGCACAGCCACGCCACCACCGGCGAGACCAGGTTGGGCCTCAGCCGCTCGGCCGACGTCTCGGGGATGAGGCCCTCGGTCATGCGCGTGTACGCGCCGGGGGCGAGGACGTTGGCCTTGATGTTGAAGCGGGCCCCTTCGGTGGCGATGGTGCGAGCCATGCCGATGAGGCCCATCTTGGCCGTGGAGTAGTTCACCTGGCCGAAGTTGCCGTACAGGCCGGCCGACGAGGACGTGGTGACGACGCGGCCGTACCCGTGCTCGCGCATGTACACGTACGCCGGCTGCAGGATGTGGAACGACCCCCGGGTGTGCACGGCCGTCACGTGGTCGAACATCTCGGCCGTCATGTTGTGGAAGGCCTTGTCGCGCAGGATCCCGGCGTTGGCCACCACGATGTCGAGGCGACCGAACTCCTCGATGGCGTGGGCCACGATCGCCTGGCCGCCTCCTGCCGTCGCGACTGATGTGCTGTCGGCGATGGCGATGCCGCCGGCGGCGCGGATCTCCTCGGCGACGGCGTTGGCCGGTTCGTCGCTCGTTCCCTCGCCGTTCACCGACGCGCCGTCGTCGTTGACGACGACCTGCGCACCACGAGACCCGAGCAACAGCGCGTGCGCCCGCCCCAGACCACGACCAGCGCCGGTCACGATGGCCACTCGTTCGTCGAACCGCAGCTCGTCCACGACTACCCCCTTGTCATTCGCCGATCGCGGGCATCGGCGCGGTGAATCCTTAGCACGGCGGCAGCGGCGCGCTCATCTCCGGATTAGGGTCACCCGGTCCGAAGTTGACCAACCGCAGGAGACTCCCTGATGGCCACCCTCACCGTATGGAAATTCGACACCGCGAACGGCGCCGAGGACGCCGTCGTCACGCTGGAAAGCCTGGCCAAGCAAGAGCTCATCAAGGTCCACGACGCCGCCACCGTGTCGTGGCTGCCCGACAAGAAGAAGCCCAAGACCCGCCAGATCAACAACCTTGCCGGTGCCGGTGCGCTCGGCGGCGCCTTCTGGGGCCTGCTGTTCGGCATCTTGTTCTTCATCCCGCTCATCGGCCTCGCCGTGGGTGCCGCCGCCGGCGCGCTCGCCGGGTCGCTGACCGATGTCGGTATCGACGACGACTTCATCCGCCAGGTTCGTGAGCAGATCACGCCCGGGACGTCGGCCTTGTTCGTGATGACGAGCGACGCTGTCCTGGACAAGGTGGAAGAGGCATTCAAGGGGACCCGCGCCACCCTGGTGCGCACGAACCTCTCCAACGAGCAGGAAGCCAAGCTGCGCGAAGCTTTCGCCGACGACTGAGGGGGGTCACATGCGAGTGGTGGTGCTCGGAGCGGGGTCCTGGGGCACCACCGTGGCGTCGCTGCTCGCCGGCCGCCACCCGACGATGCTGTGGGCGCGCGACGTGGACGTGGCCGACGAGATCAACCAGCAGCGCACCAACCGCCG
Organism: uncultured Acidimicrobiales bacterium; assembly: GCA_963728985.1. Taxonomy (GTDB): domain Bacteria; phylum Actinomycetota; class Acidimicrobiia; order Acidimicrobiales; family Ilumatobacteraceae; genus DASXAI01. The sequence goes on from CAVSME010000003.1 coordinate 38,810, forward strand.
CTACCTACCCGACGGCCTGCTGCCCGGCACCCTCGAAGCCACGGCCGACCTCGACAAGGCCGTGGGCCGGGCCGAGCTGCTGGTGGTCGGCGTGCCGTCGCACGGGTTCCGGGCCACCCTCGAGCTGGCCCGGCCCAACATCCACCCGTGGATCCCGGTCGTGAGCCTGAGCAAGGGCCTCGAGCAGGGCTCGCACCTGCGCATGACCGAGGTCATCAAGGAGGTGCTGCCGGGACATCCGGCCGCCGCGCTCTCCGGGCCGAACATCGCCAAGGAGATCATGGACGGCCAGGCCGCGGCCAGCGTCATCGCCACCGAGGACATGGCCGTGGCCGAAGCGCTCCAGCGGGTGCTGCGGCGCGGCCTGCTGCGGATCTACACCAACGACGACGTCATCGGGTGCGAGCTCGGTGGCGCCCTGAAGAACGTCGTCGCCCTCGCCTGCGGCCTGGCCCAGGGGCTCTCGGTCGGTGACAACACCCGAGCGGCGGTGATGACACGCGGCCTGGCCGAGCTGACCCGCCTGGGCGTGGCCATGGGCGGGCGGCCGGCCACGTTCGCCGGCCTGGCCGGCATGGGCGACCTCGTGGCCACCTGCATCAGCCCGTACAGCCGCAACCGCCGGGTCGGTGAGCAGCTGGGTGCGGGCAAGCCGCTGGCGGAGATCCTCGCCGGCATGACCATGGTGGCCGAGGGCGTGCGGACGGCAGCGACGGTGGAGGAGCTGTCCACCCGCCACGATGTCGAGATGCCGGTGTGCCAGACGATCTACCGGGTGGTGCACGGCGACATCCCCGCCGCCGACGCCTACCTCGGCCTGCGCACCCCGGCCAGGTCAGAAGACGACCCCTGGTAGTCACGCGGCGGCCCCCGCTTCGCTTCGGCCGGCGCCTGCTCGCTGTGCTCGACAATCCCGCGACCACCTGCCCCGGCGCCGCACGGCGGCGCCCACTATCCCTTGTCGCGGGCCCCGAGCTCTTCCTGCAGCGTGCGCCGCAGGAGCTTGCCCGTCGGGGTGTAGGGCAGCTCGACGCGGATGTCGATGACGACCGGCGTGCGCGACGACCGCAGGCGCTCGCGCACCCAGTCCTGCAGCTCGGCCTCGGTGGCCGAGTGGCCGTCGTGGAGCACGATGGCGGCCGCCACCACCTCGCCCCACTCGTCGTCGGGGATGCCGGTCACGCCGGCGTCGGCCACGGCCGGGTGATCGAGCAGGACGTCTTCGATCTCCCCGGGTGACATGTTCTCGCCGCCCCGGACGATGACGTCGTCGATGCGACCCTCGACGAAGAGGAACCCGCCCTCGTCCAGATGGCCGCCGTCACGCGTCGGGAACCACCCGTCGTCGGTGAGCAGGCTGCGGCCGAGGTACTCGCCGGCGACCTGCTCGCCCCGCACGTAGATCTCGCCGGACTCGCCCGTCGCCACCGGGTTGCCCATCGGGTCGCGGATCTCCAGCTCCAGCGTGGGCAGCGGCTGGCCGACCGAACCGAGCCTCGCCCGCACCGCCGGATCGTCGCTGGCGAAGGCGTCGCGATGGTCGTCGGGCCCGAGCACGGCCACCGTCGAGCTGGTCTCGGTGAGGCCGTAGGCGTTCACGAAGCTCACGTTCGGCAGGACCCTCATGGCCCGCTCGATCACCGGGATGGGCATGCGCCCGCCGCCGTAGGACAGGTTGGTGAGACCGGGCAGACCTTCGCCGCTGGCCTCGACGGCGTCGAGGATGCGGCTGAGCATCGTCGGCACGACCATCGCGTGAGAGATGCCTTCCTCCCGCGCCAGGCGCACCCACTCGGCCGGGTCGAACTGCGGCATGTACACGATGCGGCGGCCGCTGAAGAGCCCGGACAGGATCGCGGCGACGCCGGCGATGTGGTACGGCGGCACGCTCACCAGCGCGGCCTGGTCCTCGTCGGCGCCCATGAACTCCACCGTGGACAGCACATACGACGTGAGGTGACGATGGCGCAGGAGCGCCGCCTTGGGCTCGCCCGTCGTGCCGCTGGTGAAGAGCCAGACCGCGACATCCTCGGGATCGGTCAGCGCCGGGCCGTCGTCCCCCGCGGCTGCCGCCACCTGCGCCTCGAAGTCGGTATGGCTGACGACCGTCACGCCGTCGATGCCGCTGACCCGCTCCACCTCGGCGTCCTCGGCCACCACGATGGCGGGCGCCAGCCGGCTCAGCACGGCGCGGCAGGCGGTCGTCGGCCAGGCGGTAGTTGACCGGGGCGAACGGCAGGCCGGCGATCCCGGCCCCGAAGAGCACCTGGGGCAGGAGGACCGAGTTGGTGTCGACGAAGCCGACCCGCTCGGCTCCCGTCGCCGCCAGCACGGCGGCAGTCCGGCGGGCCCGGGCCAAGAGCTCCTCGTAGGTCACCCCGTCGACTCGCGCCCCCACGGCGAGGCGTTCGGCCATCGCCTCGGCCTCCATCTCGAGCAACATCGCGATGTTCACGCGACCACATCTAGCAGGCGCGGCGACGTGTCGATGCCTTTGCGTGCGCGAGGCTGTCGTTCGTGCTCGCCCCCTCCCGCACTGCCCGACCGCCTCGACCCCGATGACCTCGGTCTGGCTCGTGTGCGGCGGGAGGGTGCTGGCGTCGGCCGAGGTGGCGGCGACTGGCGCCGAGCGCCGGCGGGGGCTCCTCGGCCGTGACGGTCTCGACGGCGCCCTGCTGCTCCAGCGCACCCGGTGGGTGCACACGCTGGGGATGCGCTTCCCGATCGACGTCGCCTACCTGGACGCCGACGGCAACGTGCTGAAGACGATGCGGATGGGCCGCAACCGGGTCGGGGTGCCGGTCCTGAAAGCGCGCTCGGTGGTGGAGGCCGAGGCCGGGGCCTTCGGTCGCTGGGGGCTCCACGTCGGCGACCGCGTCGAAGTGCGGGCGTGACCACCGGCCGGCTGATCCTCGTCGCCACGCCGATCGGGAACCTGGCCGATCTCGCGCCGCGCGCCGTCGAGGCGCTGGGGGCCGCCGACGCCATCGTCTGCGAGGACACCCGCCGCACCGGCCGGTTGCTGCAGCACGCCGGCGTCACCAAGCGCCGCCTCGTCGTGGCCAACGAGCACACGGAGGCCACCGCCGCGGCCGAGGTGACCCGCCTGCTCGACGCCGGCGCCACCGTGGCCATGGTGACCGACGCCGGGACGCCGGGCGTCTCCGACCCGGGCGAGCGCCTGGTGGCGGCGGCCGTCGCCGCTGGTCACACTGTCGAGGCGGTGCCCGGTCCCTCCGCCGCCCTGGCGGCGCTGGTGGTCAGCGGGCTGCCGACGGCCCGCTTCGTGGTCGAGGGCTTCCTGCCCCGCAGCGGCAGCGCCCGCCAGCGCCGGCTCTCGGAGCTGGCCGCCGAACGGCGCACGATCGTGCTCTACGAGGCGCCTCACCGCCTGGCCCGCACCCTCGCCGACCTGGAGGCCGTGCTGGGCGGGGAGCGGCCGGTCGCCGTCAGCCGCGAGCTGACCAAGCTCCACGAGGAGACGTGGCGGGGCACGCTGGCGGGCGCCCTCGAGCGAGCGACCGCCGAGGCGCCCCGGGGCGAGCACGTGGTGGTGCTCGCCGGCGCCCCCGATCCCCCGCCGGCCACGGATGCCGACATCGCCGGCGCCATCGAGCAGGCGCTGGCCGCCGGGCTCGGTCGCAAGGAGGCGGTGGCCGAAGTCGCCGCCGCCCTCGGGGTGCCCAAACGGGTCGTCTACGAGGAGTCGCTGCGGCAGCGGTGAGTGCCGTCGCAATGCGGCGGCAGGCGCAGGTACCGGCGGCGTTGTCCGAGAGGGCGAGCGGAGAGGCGAAGCGAGCTTGGGGTGGCGCGCGCAATCCTGTTCCGATCGGCGTTTGGGTGCCGATTGCCTCGCCTGGCGGGCCGATCGGCACCCATGACCGAATCGGCACCCAACGTCGCTCACCGATCGTGGCCACCGGCCCCGCCCGCGCCGATCTCGAGCACCCGTCCGCTCGCCCTCCGAAGCGCAGCGAGTCAGGAGCAAGCCACTGACGAAGCGGAGGCGGCGACGCAGATGGGGCCGGATCGTGGTGCAATAGCACCATGGCCGTTCCCCGGTTCCTCCATCCGTACGCCCGCCCGGCTCGAGAGCAGTTCGTCACCATCGTGCGCGGCGAGGGCGCCCTCGTGTTCGACGCCGACGGCCGCGAGTACGTCGACGCGATGGCCAGCCTCTGGTACATGAACGTGGGCTACGGCCGGGAGGAGATCGTGACCGCCGCCGCCGACCAGATGCGCCGGCTGCCCGCCTACAACACGTTCGACCCGTTCACCAACGAGCCCGCCGAGCAGCTCGCCGGGCGCCTGGCCGGGCTCGCTCCGATGGACGATGCCCGGGTGTTCTTCACGTGTGACGGCTCGGAGGCGGTCGACTCGGCCATCAAGCTGGCCCGGATCGCCCAGGTGCAGGCCGGTCACCCGGAGCGCACGCTCATCGTGAGCCGCAGCTCCGCCTATCACGGCGTCACCTACGGCGGCCTCACCGCCCAGGGCCTACCCGCCAACCAGGCCGGCTTCGGCCCGCTCCTGCCGGACTTCGTGAACCTGCCCAGCGACGACCTGGAGGGCATGTCCCGCCTGTTCGCCGAGCAGGGCGACCGGATCGCCGCCGTGATCACCGAGCCGGTGCAGGGCGCCGGTGGCGTGCGCCCGCCGGTACCGGGCTACCTCGAAGGTCTCCGCCGCCTGTGCAACCAGCACGGCGCCTACCTCATCATGGACGAGGTCATCTGCGCCTTCGGCCGCCTCGGTCGCTGGTTCGGCAGCGAGCACTTCGGCATCCGCCCCGACCTCATCACGTTCGCCAAGGGCGTCACGTCGGGCTACCTCCCCGTCGGCGGCGTGATCGTCGGGTCTGCCGTCCGGGAGCCACTCGAAGCCGACGCAACGTTCGTGCTCCGTCACGGCCACACCTACTCGGGCCACGCGACCGCGTGCGCGGCGGCGCTGGCCGTCCTGGACGTCACCGTGGCCGACGGCCTGCTGGAGCGCTCCCACCACGTGGGCGCCCGCCTGGCCGACGGGCTCGGCAGCCTGGCCGCCGACGGCACGCTGGCCGAGGTGCGCGGCGACGTGGCCGTGTGGGCCGCCGGGCTCGCCCCCGACCGCGACGCGAATGCCGTGCGCGACAACCTGCTCGAGCTCGGCGTCATCTCCCGGGCCATCGGCACGGACACCCTGGCGTTCTGCCCGCCGCTGGTGATCACCGACGGCGAGATCGATCGCATCGTCGACGGCGTCGCGGCGGCGCTGAAGTAGTGATCCGGGAGGCCACCACCGACGACGTCGGCGCCCTCGCTGCGATCCAGTCGGCGGCGACCTCGCTCGCGTATGCCGGCATCTTCGACGCGTCCCTGCCCTTCCCGACCATGCAGCGCTTCACGATGCGCTGGGCCACGCTCATGGCCCGGCCCCGATCGTGGATCGGCGTGCTCGAGGTGGACGGCGAGATCGGCGCGGGCATCGTCGTGCAGCCGTCGCCCGACGACGACCTGGCCGGTGTCGACGCCGGCGAGGTCTGCTGCTTCTACGTCCATCCCCGCTACTGGGGCGAGCGGCGGGGCCGGGAGCTGTTCGAGCGGGCGCTGGCCGAGGTCGATGCTCTCGGCTACGACGACGTGCGCCTCTGGGTCCTGGAGGCCAACGTGCGGGCCCGGAGGATCTACATCGAGCGGGGCTGGGTGCCCGACGGCGTCACCCGCGACGTCGAGCCCGGCGTGCGCGAGTTGCGCTACCGGCTCACCTCTAGCGTGCACGGCATCGAGATCGACGACGTCTACGACGCCGAGACCGTGGCTCGCATCGACGCCGCCGGTCCTGCGGCACGGCCCCGGCCGGTGGGGCGCGTCCGCCAGCGCAGCGTGGCCGGCGCCATGGCCGCCGCCATGATGATGGGGCTGCGCGAGGTGTTCGACCCACCCCAGCACTCGGAGATCGAGCAGGTCGATCCGTGGGAGGGCGGCGGCACGAACCCGTGGGTGAAGGTCCACCTCGACCCCGACCCCCGCCAGACCATCGCCGAGGTCCGCGACCCGTGACCACGGGTGCGGCCTTCTTCGACCTCGACCGCACGCTCATCAGCGGATCGTCGGCCTTCGCCTTCGGCGTGGCCGCGTGGCGCAATGAGCTGGTGCCGTCCGGGGAGCTCCTGAAGGACGCCGTCGGCGCGATCGCGTTCCGCCATCACGGTTCCAACGACGGGCAGGTGGAACGGGTCCGGGCCCGCATCCTCGGCGCCGTGACGGGTGTGCGCCAGGCCGATCTCGTCGCCCTGAACGCCGATCTCATCCCGAAGCTGCTGTCGCGGGTGCGGCCCGAGGCGCAGCGGCTGATCGAGATGCACCGCCGCGCCGGGCGCAACACCTACATCGTGTCGGCGTCGCCGCAGGAGCTGGTGGAGCCGCTGGCCGCCGCCATCGGGATGACCGGGGGCATCGGCACGGTGTCGGCCGTGGACGACACCGGCGTGTACACCGGCGAGCTGGCCGGGCCGTTCGTCTACGGCCCGGGCAAGGTCGCCGCCATCCGGGAGATAGCGGAGTGGGAGGGCTACGACCTCAACATGTCGTACGCCTACAGCGACTCGGCCAGTGATCTCCCGATGCTCGAAGCCGTCGGCCATCCGGTCGCCGTCAACCCGGACGGCACGCTGACCCGCGTGGCCCACGACCACGGCTGGCCGATCGTCATCTTCCGGCGCCGCACCCGGCGCGTCGTGCGCCGCACGACCGCGCTCGTAGGGGCGGCGGGCATGGCCGGCGCCGCGTTCGCCGGTGGCATCGCGGTCGGGAAAAGGACCAAGGGTCCCTCCCGGTGGCACCGATAGCCTCGCAACGTGGGCCGCTACTACATCACCACGCCGATCTACTACGTGAACGACGCGCCCCACATCGGTCACGCCTACACCACGGTCACGGCCGACGCGTTGGCCCGCTGGCACCGCCTGCTCGGCGATGACGTCTTCTTCCTGACCGGCACCGACGAGCACGGCCTCAAGGTGCAGCGGGCGGCAGAGGACAACGGCGTCTCACCCAAGCAGTGGGCGGACCAGACGGTCGTGCGCTTCCAGGACGCGTGGAAGCTGCTCGAGATCAGCAACGACGACTTCATCCGGACCACCGAGCCGCGCCACTACCGTGCCGTCGAGCAGCTGCTGCAGGCGTGCTACGACAACGGCGACATCGAGCTCGACACGTACGAGGGCCTGTACTGCGTGTCGTGCGAGGCCTACTACACCGAGGCCGAGCTGATCGACGGCAACTGCCCCATCCACGGCCGCCCCGTCGAGCACGTGACCGAGGAGAACTACTTCTTCAAGCTCTCGCGCTACACCCAGCCCCTGCTCGACTGGTACGAGCAGCACCCGGACTTCGTGCAGCCCGACACCAAGCGCAACGAGGCGCTGGGCTTCATCCGCTCAGGCCTGCAGGACTTCTCCATCTCCCGCACGTCGCTCACGTGGGGCATCCCCCTGCCGTGGGACGCCAGCCACGTGAACTACGTGTGGTTCGACGCCCTCACGAACTACATCACCGCCGTTGGCTACGGCAGCGACCCCGAGCGCTTCGCGCGTTGGTGGCCAGGCACCCATCTCATCGGCAAGGACATCCTCCGCTTCCACACCGTGTACTGGCCCGCCATGCTGCTGTCGGCCGGGCTGGCGCCGCCCGAGCACGTGTACGTCCACGGGTTCCTGCTCGTCGGCGGCGAGAAGATGAGCAAGACGGCGCTCAACCAGATCGCCCCGGCCGACCTCGTGGCCGACTTCGGCGTCGACGGCACCCGCTACCACTTCCTCGCCGATCTCACCTTCGGCGCCGACGGCGACTTCTCCTACGAAGCGATGGTGGCTCGCTACAACGCGGACCTGGCCAACAACCTGGGCAACCTCCTGGCCCGCGTCGCCACCGTGGTCGGCAAGAAGTGCGACGGCATCGGCCCGGCGCCCCGGCCCGACAGCCCGCTGGCGGCGGCCGCCGCCGACGCCCTGGACGGTGCCACCGCGGCATGGGCGGCGGTGTCACCGTCGGACGCCCTCGGCGCCACGTGGCGACTGGTGCGGGCCACCAACGCCCACCTCGAGACCAACGAGCCGTGGAAGGCCGAGCCCGGCCCGGCCGTCGACGCCGTGATGGGCGACGCCCTCGAGGCGCTGCGCATCGTGGCCATCCTCGCGTCGCCGGCCGTGCCCGCCGCCGCCCAGGCCATCTGGGACCGCCTCGGCCTGCCCGGGCAGGTCGAGGACCAGCGCCTCCCCGAGGCCGGCCGCTGGGGCGGTTACCCCGGCGGGCTGCCGGTCATGAAGGGCGACGCCCTCTTCCCCCGCAAGACGTGACAATGCCTCGGCTCCGCCTGGGTCTCGCTGCGCGCGGAGGTCGAGCGGAAAGGGAACCTTTCCGCTCGAATTCGCCGGCGGCCGGCCGTTGGCCGGCACCGAATGACAATGCCGATCGGCCAGCCAAGCTGGCCCAATCGGCGAACCGGGGGGCTCCGGCAGGAGCCTCCGCCCCCCAGACCCCCCGCCTTTCCGCTCGACCTCTCGGTCAATCCCGTAGGCCCCTGCCCCGCCGCCGCACTGCGGCGCCACGCTCATGACGGCACGCTGGACCGACAGCCATTGCCACCTGGACGACGACGGCCTGCCCGGTGGTAGCGACGCGGCACTCGCGGCGGGCCGGGCGGCCGGCGTAGGCGCGTTCGTGTGCGTCGGCACCGATGCCGCCCGCAGCGCCGCCGCCATCGCCATCGCCGCCGCCAATGACGACGTCTGGGCCACCGTGGGCCTCCATCCCCACGACGCCCGTCACGGCGTCGGGACCATCGTCGGCCTGCTCGACCGGCCACGGGTGGTGGCCGTCGGCGAGTGCGGCCTCGACTACCACTACGACCACTCTCCGCGCGACATGCAGCGGCAGGCGTTCGCCGCCCAGGTGGCGTTGGCCCACGACCACCGCCTGCCCCTGGTGATCCACACCCGGGAGGCGTGGGCCGACACGTTCGCCGTCCTCGCTGCCGAAGGCGTCCCCGACACGACGGTGTTCCACTGCTTCACCGGGGGCGCCGAGGAAGCCCGCCAGTGCCTCGACCTCGGGGCCTACCTCTCGTTTTCCGGCATCGTCAGCTTCAAGACGGCCACCGACGTGCGGGCCGCCGCCGCCCTGTGCCCCGACGATCGCCTGCTGGTCGAGACCGATGCCCCCTACCTCGCCCCCGTGCCCCACCGCGGCCGCCCGAACGAGCCCGCCTACCTGCCGGCTGTCGGGGCGGCGCTGGCGGCGGCCACGGATCGTGATGTCGAGGCGGTGGCCGCCCTCACCGATCGGAACGCCCGTGTTGCGTTCCGTTTACCTGCCCCGTAGCGTTCGCCCCGGCTGCGGGCGGCACGCCTCGTGGCTGTCGCGTTGGCGCGACCATCCTCGGACGTGCCCGTCTGCCAGGGGAGGGTCTCAAGCTGAGGTTCGAACACGGCGATCGGGCCCGCCTGGTCGTGGCGTCTTGCCTCACCGTCGTCGCGCTGCCGTTCCTGTTGCGGGAAGGCAAGGAACAGCGAGACGAACGGCCACCCACCGTCGCCGCGGTCGCGCCGGGTGCTGAGGCACTCGCGTCGCCGACAGGGAGCGACCAGCAGGGTGGCGACCCGGTGGCGAGCACCCCGGCGACGGACACCGCCACCACCGAGGCCGGGCCCGGCTTCCTCAGCGGTCCCACCTTCACCACGGTGGCCCGCACCATCACCGTGGTCGTGCCCACCACCAGCTCGCCCACGTCGGAGACCGGTCGCGCCTCGTTCCGGCGCTGGGCCGCCGGGTCCACCACCATCGGCGCCCCCTGCGCGGCGTGGTTCCTCCCCATCGGCACCCCGGTGACCGTGACCAACCTCGACAACGGGCACACCGTGCGGTGCGTGATCGCCGATCGCACCGGCGTCCCCGATGACCAGCTCATCGTGCTCGACACGCCGGTCTTCGAGCAGCTCGCCGACCTCATCGAGGCACCCATCCCCGTCACCATCAGCTGGCGGTGACGACCTCGCCGCGAGAGGCGGCGGAGCTCCTCGCCCGCCACGGGCTGGCTCCGAGGCGGGCGCTCGGCCAGAACTTCGTGGTCGACCCCAACACCGTGCGCCGCATCGCCCGGCTGGCGGGCGTGGGCCCGGGCGATCGTGTGGTGGAGATCGGTGCCGGCCTCGGCGCCCTGACCGAGGCGCTGGTGGAGACCGGGGCGGCGGTGACCGCCGTCGAGGTCGACCACGGTCTCGTCGGGGTGCTCACGGAACGGGTGGGCGGTCGGGGCGTGCGCATCGTGGAGGCCGACGCCCGCCGCCTCGACTGGCCCGGCGTCCTCGGCGCTGGCGGCGGCTGGGTGCTGGTCGCCAACCTCCCGTACAACGTGGCCACCCCGCTCGTCGCCGATCTCCTCGACGACGTGCCCGCCGTGCAGCGCATGCTGGTGATGGTGCAGCGCGAAGTGGGCGAGCGACTGGCGGCGCAACCCGGCGACGACGCCTACGGGGCCGTCTCGGTGAAGGTGGCCTACTGGGCCACCGCCAGCGTGGTCGGCCGGGTGCCGCCCACCGTGTTCCTGCCCCGGCCCAAGGTGGAGTCGGCCCTGGTCGCCATCACCCGCCGCCCGGTGCCCGCCGTGGGCCCCGAGGTCGACCGGGAGGGACTCTTCGCCCTCGTGCGGGCCGGCTTCGGCCAGCGCCGCAAGATGCTGCGCCGCTCGCTCGCCGCCCTGGTTCGGCCCGACGACTTCGAGGTCGCCGGCATCCGCCCCGAGGCCAGAGCCGAAGAGCTGGGCGTGGCCGACTGGGGCCGCCTCGCCGCGGTGGTGCAGGGTCGGTGAGCGCCGTCACCGTGCGGGCCCCGGCCAAGCTGACCCTGTCGCTGCGGGTGACGGGCGTTCGCCCCGACGGCTACCACCTGCTCGACGCCGAGATGGTCAGCCTCGAGCTGGCCGACACGCTGACCTTCGCGGCCGGCGACGGGCTGACGGTGTCGGGCCCGGCGGGGGCCGGCGTCCCCGTCGACGACACCAACCTCGTGCGCCGGGCGCTGCGGGCCGTCGGGCGCACGGCGGCGGTGCACGTCGACAAGCGCATCCCGGCCGGAGGCGGGCTCGGTGGGGGCTCGGCCGATGCTGCCGCAGTGTTGCGCTGGGCCGGGTGCGAGGACCTGGGCGTGGCCGCCGCCCTCGGCGCCGACGTTCCGTTCTGCCTGCGCGGTGGACGGGCCCGGGTGACGGGCATCGGCGAGGTGCTGGAGCCGCTCCCCTTCCTCGACGCCACCTACACGCTGTGCACGCCGCCGTTCGGGGCGTCGACGGTCGCCGTGTTCCGGCGCTGGGACGAGCTCGGCGGGCCCGTCGCCACCGGTCCGAACGACCTCGAACCGGCGGCGCTGGCAGTCGAGCCCCGGCTGGCCGAATGGCGCGACCGACTCAGGGCCGTGAGCGGCCGCACGCCGGTCCTCGCCGGCAGCGGGGCCACGTGGTTCGTCGAGGGCGACTTCGGCGCGGCGGCGGCCGAGCTGGCACCAGCCACCGTGGTCGTCACACGGACGGGCTGATGCGGGATTGCCGAGGTGGCACGTTCCGGCGCCAGGCGCCGAGAAGTGTCGGGTCGACGATGCGGAAGGGCTTCCTGTCCGCTCGGAGGCAGCGAGCTACTTGTTGCGGCGTTGGAAACGCGTGCGCTTCAGCATCTTCTTGTGCTTCTTCTTGCGCATGCGCTTACGGCGCTTCTTGATCAGGGAACCCATACGAATGGACGAGGCTACCCGGCCTCCCGACCGTGGCGGAAGGCGACCCGTTTGCGAAGATGGCACGTGATGCCTCGGATCCTCGTTGCTTTCCTCGCGTCCGTGCTTGCGCTCGGTGGTCTCGCCGCCGTGGCGTCGCCGGCATCGGCCGACCTGCCCATCCGGGTGGACGTCGCCGCCAGCGGCCCCAACGGCGCCCTCGGCCTGATCGGCGACTCGGCCACGCAAGGGACGCTGCCGTGGATCGGCGACGACCTCGCCGCCCTGGGCTGGGGCCCGATGCGCCTCTACGCGTTCCCGGGCGTGCGCATCCCGCCGGATCGTTCGGGGTTCGCCATCCCGACGGTGCAGACGTGGCGGGCCGAAGGCTTCGACCCGCGCGTCTTCGTGATCGGGCTGGGCGACAACGACGTCGGCTTCAGCCAGGACAGCGTCCCCAAGGCGACGGCCTACATCGACTCGATGCTCGACGCCATCGGTCCCGGCCGCGAGGTGATGTGGCTGAACATCACCCATCCCGAGGCGTCGTGGCAGGCGGCGTGGAACACGGCGCTGAACCAGGCGGCGGCGCGCCGGCTCAACCTCCACATCTACGACTGGGCCGGCGTCGCCGCCCAGCATCCCGAGTGGCTCGTGGGTGACGGCGTCCACCTGACGCCCACGGGCTATCGCCAGCGGTCGATCCTGGTCGCCGACGCCACCAAGGTGCTGATGCAGGCCAACAAGGTGACGGCCACGTTCCCCGACGCCGTCGCCGCCGGTCCCACCGCCGGTCTGGCGCCACTGGATCCCGTACGAGTGCTCGACACCCGCGGCGCTGGTGGGCGCCTCGCCGCCGGCGGCAGTACGCAGGTCGACCTGTCCAAGGTGGTGCCGGCCGGCGCCGGTGCCGCTGCCGTGAACCTGACGGTGGACGGTCCCGGCGGCGACGGCTACCTCACCGCGTGGGACTGCGACGGCGCCGCCCCCAACGTGTCCTCGCTGAACTACACGGCCGGCGCACCGCGCGGTGCAGCGACGGTCGTCGGGTTGTCGGACGCCCGCACGTTCTGCGTGTTCTCCTACGCCGCCACCGACCTCATCGTCGACGTGAGCGGCGCCTACGAGGCCGACGCCGGCCAGCGGTTCACGCCCCAGCCTCCGACCCGCATCCTCGACACCCGGACGACAGGCGCGCCCGGCGCCGGCGGGACGGTGCAGGTGAAGGTCCCGGCCACCGGCGGGAAGACGCCGACTGCGGCCACCGTCAACCTGACGGCGACGGGCGGGGCCAAGCCCGGCTACCTCACGGCCTTCCCGTGCGGAGGCACGCCGCCCGTCGTGTCGAACGTGAACCACGGCGTCGGGGCCGCCGCCGCCAACCTGGCCACGGTGAAGCTGACCGCCGACGGCTCGTTCTGCGTGTTCTCGCTGGAGCAGGTCGACGTCCTCGTCGACCTGCTCGGCACGTGGGGCGATGACGGGCTGTGGTACCAGCCCGCCGATCCCGTGCGGCTGCTCGACACCCGCGCCGGGACCGGAGGCTGGATCGGCGCGGCGGCGTCGCTGCAGGCCCTCGACCTGCCCCTCGACCAGGTCCACGGCGTGCCCGCCGCCGCCACCGCCGTCACCGGCACGGTCACCGCCGCGTCGACGTGGGGCGACGGCTTCGTGACCACGTGGCCGTGCTCGTCGCCGCGGCCGAACGCCTCCACGTTGAACTACGGCCGCCAGCAGACCGTGCCCAACGCCGCCGTGATCGCCCTCGGCGCCGACCGCACCGCCTGCGCCGCCACCTTCGCGCCGGCGTACCTCCTCTTCGATCTGACGGGGTGGTTCACGACGTGAGCGCGGCGCCGGGCCAGAGCGGGGCGCGGCTTCGGTACGACCCTGCCCTCGACGGCATCCGCGCCGTCGGGGTCGCCCTCGTCCTCCTGTTCCACGGTGGCGTCTCGTGGGCCACCGGTGGCTTCCTCGGCGTGTCGGTGTTCTTCACGCTGTCGGGCTTCCTCATCACATCGCTGCTCCTCGCCGAGCAGGGCACGACCGGCGCCGTCCGCCTCGGCCACTTCTGGGTGCGGCGGCTGCGGCGGCTGATGCCGGCGGCGCTGGCCTGCCTGGCGCTCATCCTGGTGCTGACGGCGACGGTGCTGACGACCGCCAAGGACACGCTGCGGGGCGATGTGCTGGCGGCGTTGGCCGACGTGGCCAACTGGCGCTTCTACTTCTCCGGCCAGTCGTACGCCAACCTCTTCGCCGTCCCGTCACCGGTGCAGCACTACTGGTCGCTGGCCATCGAGGAGCAGTTCTACATCGTGTTCCCGCTGCTCGTTTGGCTGGTGCTGGTGCGGCTTCGGTGGTCCCGGGGCGTGCTGGCCGGGATCCTCGGCGCCGGCTTCGTGGCGGCCACCGCCGCATCCGTGGCCTTGGGCGCGGACAACGCCGACCTCGTCTACTACGCCACCTTCACCCGCGCCGCCGAGCTGCTGTCTGGTTGCCTCCTGGCACTGGCGGTCAGCTGGTGGGGCCGCCCCGATCCGGCGGCGCAGCGCGCGACCTGGGCTGTGGTGGGCGGCCCGCTGGCCCTCACCGGCTTGATCGTGATCATGGTTCGCACGGTGCAGGGCGACGAGTGGCTGTACCAGGGCGGGCTGGCTGCGTTCAGCCTGCTGTCGGTGGCACTCATCGCCACCGCGCGGCGGCCGGGTCCACTGCGATCGCTGCTCAGCCTGAAGCCCGTCGTCGGCCTCGGGCTGATCTCCTACGGCGTCTACCTGTACCACTGGCCGCTGTTCCTGTGGCTCACCGCCGACCGCACCGGGCTCGACGGCTTCTGGCTCCTGCTGCTGCGCTGGGCCGTCACGCTCGGCGTGGCCACCGTCTCGTACAAGTTCCTCGAGCAGCCGATCCGCCGGGGCCGGGCCCTGACCGGTTGGCGGGGCGCGCTGGCGCCGCCGATCGCCTTCGCCTGCCTGATCGGCGCGGCGGTGCCCCTGGCCGCCGAGGGCGTGTCGGCGACGGCCGTGTTCGCCGACAACAGCACCCACTCCACGTTGCCGCCGCTGCCGTCGACCACGCTGGCACCGGCCACGACGACGGCCGCGGCCCCGAGGACGACCGCAGCCGCGGTTTCCGACCCGGCGAGCACGGCCGCCACGACGACGCCGGCCGCGACCACCACGACGACCACGGCCCCGCTGCCGCCGGCCCGAGTGGTCGTCTTCGGGGACTCGACGGCGAAGGCGGACGCCGCCGGGCTGCTGGCTTGGGGCGATGCGAGCGGCCAGGCGGTGGTGTCCGACGCCGGCACGATCGCCGGCTGCGGCCTGCTGCGCACGGCCAAGCGCACCTTCGGCACGGGCCGCCAGACCAATCCCGACGGCTGCAAGTGGTGGGACTGGCGGTGGCCCCAGATCCTCGCCGAGAACCCGGCCGACGTGGCGGTGCTCATCAACGGGCCGTGGGAGGTGGTGGAGCAGCAGATCAAGGCGGGCGACGAGTTCCGCAGCCTCGGGGATCCGGTCTTCGACCAGTTCGCCCATGACGAGCTGCTCGCTGCGACCGACGTGCTGCTGGCCCACGTCCCCAACGTGGTCTGGTTCACCAACCCTCACACCCATCCGGCCTGGGGTGCGGCCGAGACGGCGGATCAGGACGCCGCCGACGCCGCCAAGATGGACACCCTCAACGGCATCATCCGCCAGGTCGTGGCCGAGCGGCCACAGGTCGTGCTGGTCGATCTGGCCGGGCACCTGGCGTCGGTCCCCGGGGCCGACACCGACCAGGCCATGCGCCCCGACGGGGTGCACTTCTCGCCCGACGCCTCCACGGAGATGGCGGCGTGGTCCGGGCCCCTCGTCGTCGCCGCGGCGCGTCGGTAGCTACTCGTCGCGCAGCGCCAGTGCCGCAGGCACGGCGCGGGCCGAGCGGGCTGGGAGCGCGGCGAGGGCGTTGGCGGCGAGCACGGCCACGACGACGATGATCGAGATGGCGAGCAGCGGTACCGCCGGCTCGGCGACGACGTCGAGCTCGCGGGCGAACAACTGCCACAGGAGCCGGCCGAGGACGACACCGAGGGGAACGCCGATGACCAGGCCGACGGCGATGGTGCTCGTGGCCTGCCACGCGATCGTCGCCGACACCTGCCGGCGGGTGAAGCCGAGCGCCTTGAGCAGCGCGAGGTCGCGGCGGTGGCGGCGCACCGCCGCCGTGAGGGCGAGGGCCAGCGACGCCAGCGCCGAGAGCGCCACCGCGCCGGCGAGCACGGCCGACGAGCCGCCGATGTCGTCGGCGTTGACGATCTCGGCCGATCGCTGGACCGGCGTGACCGCGATCCCGTTGTAGTCGGCGATCTGCCCGACCTCGCCCTGCAGCCGGGCGACGGCCGCCACCTTGTCGGCGCCCTCGCGAAACCGGACGAACAGCACGTTGGGGCCGTACTCGTCGGCCGGCGTGCCCCCACTGGTGTCGGGATCGGCGCCGGCGAGGTTGCGGGCGTAGCCGGGCAGTTGCTCGGTCACGACGATGCCGCCGACCCCGAGCGACGTGTGGTCGCCGTGCACCACCCCGATCGTGGGGAGGGTGGCCGATCCCACCACGCGCAGGGGGCCCGCCGACGACTGCACGATGTCGCCCAGGCCCACGTGGAGCTGCGCCAGCGTGGCCGTCCCCAGCACGATCTCGCCAGGCCCCTCGATCATCCGGCCGTCTCGGATCGGCGGGGTCACCGCGGTCCCCGGCTCCATGCCGAGCAGCGCCACGTTCACACCGTTGACGGCGTCGGCGCCGTAGAACGCACCGCTCCAGGCCTCGATGTCGTCGTTGGCGGCAAAGGTGGCCCTGGTCGCCGCCGGCTTCGTGTTGCCGTAGCCGGCCCCGTCGACCAGGGCGACGTCCCAGTTCCAGCCGAACAGGTGGGGATGGGAGACGAGGTACGACATGCTGGCGCCGAACGTGAGCGTGGCAGTGAGGGCGGCCAGCGCCACCGCCGCGCTGGCCATGACCGACCGCACGGGCACGGCGCTCGTCCCGGAACCCGAGGAGAGGGAGAAGCGCAGCCCCATCGCCGCCGTCGGCGGCAGCTTGGTCGCGCCGACCACCCGAGCGGGCCGCTGCGAGCGGGCCAGCCGGGCCCGCCGATCGACGCGCGCCGGATGCTCCTGGCGCGCCACCACCGCGACCACCACGGACAGCACGAGGACGAGGGCCAGCGCCCCGAGGCCGATCATCGTCCAGTCGACGTCGATCCCGGGCGCAGCCTCGACACGGCGCACGGGCCCGATCGGCATGGCCGGGGATGCCAGGACCGCCGCGATCGCGGCCAACACCGCCCCGGCCGCCACCGCCAGCAGCGGCCCGAGTGCCGCCGCGGCCGCGAGGTGCCACGGTCCCGCACCGAGCGAGCGGGCGATCCCGTGGCTCCGGCGCCCGCCGCGTACCTGCCGCGCCAGCGCCTGGCCCACCAGCACCAGGCAGGCCAATCCGACGATGACGCCGAACCCGGCGAGGGCGAAGGACACGGGCCGGATCGCCTGCTGGGCATGGAAGGTGTCCGTCGACGTCACCCGGACGAGCTGCGGCAGCCCGGCCGCCGTGATCGCATCGGTCACGGCGGCGACGTCGGCGTCGCCGTTGCGGAGCACCAGCCCCTGCCAGGCGTACGTCTCGAGGCCCTTCGCCTCGGCCACGTAGGCCGGCGTGAACAGCACCAGCGGCGAACGATCGGTGTCGTCCTGCATCACCTCTTCGATGAACTGGCCGACGCCCACGATCGTGGCGTGGGTGAGCAGGCGAGGCTTCCCGTCGGCCACGTTCCCTTCGACATCGGCCGGGGCCGCCGTGGCGAGGTCGATCTGCTGGCCGACGTGGTAGCCGTAGCGCCGGGCGCTCTCCTCGTTGACCGCCACCTCGTCGGCCCGGTTCGGATCGGGGAGGCGGCCATCGAGCGGGGTGAACCGGTCCTGCGCGTAGTACCGGCCGTCGATGCTGCCGAGCGCCTCGAAGTTCTGGCTGAAGTCGGCCTCGCCGTTCACCCAGGGCGCCACGTAGTAGGCGGCGTACGCCCGCGCCTGCACGACCTGCGGGAGATGGGCGATGAAGTCGAGCGCTTCGTAACCGCCCTCGGTCAGCCCGCCGACGTCGACCACCATCGTCGACGGGTTCGTCGAACGCAGGAACCGCGGGTAGGCCGACTGGGTGCGCCGCGCCCCGGCGAGAGCGAACAGCGACAGCCCACCGATGAGGCCGAGGAGCACGGCGATGCCGGCGAGCGGCCGCCAGCTCCGCCGGAAGGACGCTCGGAGCCAGTACCGCGCGAACGCCACCTCAGGGGTGAACACGATCGTCACTGCATCGGAAAGCGGCCCCGTGCGCAAGGTCGCGAGCACCCTGCCGGCGGTGATGCCACCACCACCACCGTCGCCGCGGTGCTCATGTACGTGCCGGCCTGCTCCGATTGCACTCCAACCCCTGTCGACCCCCACGGCCGCACGGTGCTCGTCGCGCTCGTCTGAACGTCGGCCCGTTGGCGGCGCCGGCTGGCTGGCGGGGCAGGACTCGAACCTGCAACATCCGGATCCAAAGTCCGGTGTTCTGCCAGTTGAACTACCCGCCAGGGCGTTCCCCACCGTACTGCCGTCTCAGCGGCCCCCGGCTTTGGTACACCTTCTCCATGAAACCCCGTGCCGTCTCCGCCATCGTGCTGGCCGCCGGCGAGGGCACGCGGATGCAGTCCGAGCGCCCGAAGCCGCTCCACCTCCTGTGCGGCCGGCCGATGATCATGCACGTCCTCGAGGCCCTCACCGGCCTGGCGGTGACCCGCACGGTCGTGGTCACCGGGCACGGCGCCGAGCGCGTCACCAAGAAGGTGCAGGACCAGAGCCCCGACGCCCTGAACGTGGTGTTCGTGGAGCAGCCCGTCCAGCGGGGCACGGGCGATGCCGTGAGCGTGGGTCTGACCGCCTTCCCTGACGACGACGTCGACGACACCTCGACCGTCGTGGTGCTCCCCGGGGATCATCCGCTGCTGCAGCCGGCCACGATCGTCGCCCTCGTGCAGGCCCACGAGAGCGCCGGCAACGCCGCCACCGTGCTGTCGGCGCGGGTCGACGACCCGAGCGGCTATGGGCGCATCCTGCGCAGCCGGGACGACCGGGTGACCGGCATCGTCGAGCAACGCGACGCGACACCTGCCGAGCGGGCCATCGACGAGATCAACACCAGCATCTACTGCTTCCGCCGCGACCTCCTCGGTCCGGCACTGCGCCGCCTCTCCCCCGACAACGCCCAGGGCGAGTACTACCTCACCGACATCATCACCGTGCTGTCCTCGGCGGGGTACCCGGTCGGTTCGATGCTGCTCGAGGATCACCTCGAGGCCCAGGGCGTGAACGACCGGGCCCAGCTGGCCCTGGCCGAGACGGAACTGCGGGCCCGCACGAACCGGCGCTGGCTGCTGGCCGGCGTGACGATGCTCGATCCCGAGCAGACCTACGTGGACGTCACCGTCGAGCTCAGCCGCGACGTCACCCTGTTCCCGGGCACCATGCTGCAGGGCTCCACGGTCGTCGCCGCGGGGTGCGAAATCGGTCCCGACACCCGCCTCGTCGACTGCGTGGTCGGTCCCGGCGCGGTGATCGCCCACACCGTGGCGCACGAGGCCGAGATCGGCGAGGGCGCCCGTGTGGGACCCTACGCGGCGCTCGCGCCCGGCACCGTGGTACCGGCGTGGACGGTCACGGGCGCCTTCTACACTGGGTCGTCGTGACGCTGGAGCGGGTGACGAAGAAGCGGTTGGCGCTGTACACCGGGGCCTGCCACGCTGGCCTCGCCGAGGAGATCGCCGATCATCTCGACGTCGAACTCGGTGATCCGGGCCTGGTCACGTTCGCCAACGGCGAGATCCGCACCCGCTACGCCGAGAGCATCCGCGGCACGGACGTCTTCATCATCCAGAGCCACTACGCCTGCGACGGCCGCTCCATCAACGACTCGATCATGGAGCAGCTGATCATGATCGACGCCGCCCACCGGGCGTCGGCCAAGCGCATCACGGCCGTGTGCCCCTTCTATGGCTACGCCCGCCAGGACCGCAAGGCCACCGGGCGCGAGCCCATCACGGCCCGGCTGGTGGCCAACATGTTCCGGGCCGCCGGGGCCAAGCGCATGGTGTCCGTCGACCTCCACTCCGGTCAAATCCAGGGCTTCTTCGACGGCCCCGTCGACCACCTGACGGCCATGCCCGTGCTCGAGGGCTACATCCGCCAGCACAGCGACGACCCGGTCATGGTGTCGCCGGACGCCGGCCGGGTGAAGGTGGCCGAGCGCTACGCCCAGCACCTCGACGCCGACGTCGCCTTCATCAACAAGCGCCGACCCAAGGGCGTCGACAACGTGGCCGTGGCCAAGGAGGTCATCGGAGACGTCGAGGGGCGCCAGTGCGTGATCATCGACGACATGATCGACACCGCCGGCACGGTGGCGTCGGCCGCCGAGATCCTGCTCGACCGGGGAGCCACCGAGGTGTGGGCCATGGCCACCCACGGGGTGCTGTCGGGGCCTGCCGTCGACCGGCTCAAGAACTCCCCCATCACCCGGGTGGTGATCACCAACACGCTGCCGCTGCCGCCGGAGAAGCAGTTCGACAAGGTCGAGGTGCTGTCGGTAGCCCAGATCATCGCCGACGCCCTCGACGCCGTGTTCGAGGACACCAGCGTCAGCGAGATCTTCGGGGGCGAGAACCAGAGCTGACCGGTAGCGGCCGCGGGTACGCGGGCCGCCACCGTGGGTACCTTGGATCGGGATGGCTGCACCCGGCGACGTCCTCGACGGGCGCTACCGGCTCGGACCGGTGCTCGGGCGGGGCGGCATGGCCGACGTCTACTGGGCCCACGACCAGGTCACGGGCGACGACGTGGCGCTCAAGCTTCTGCGCCCGACCGATCCGTCGATGGCGAGGTGGCTGGGCCGGGAGCAGGCCGCCCTCAGCCGCCTGGACCACCCCGCCATCGTGCGGCTGCGAGCGACCGGGATGGTCGACGGCCGCCCCTACCTCGTGCTCGACCTGATCCGGGGCCGGTCGCTGGCCGACATCCTCCAGGACGGGCCGCTGACCGTGGGCCGCACGGCGGAGCTGGGCGCCCACCTGGCCGCCGGTCTCGCCCACGCCCACGCCGCCGGGGTCACCCACCGTGACGTGAAGCCGGCCAACGTCCTCGTCGACGACGCCGGCCGCCCGCACCTCGCCGACTTCGGGATCGCCCGCCTGAGCGCGGTCACCACCGCCACCGCCGCCGGCTTGGTCCTGGGCACCGCTTCCTACCTGGCCCCCGAGCAGGTGCGGGCCGAACCGGTGGGCCCGCCCGCGGACGTGTACGCCCTGGGCGTGGTGCTCATCGAGTGCCTGACCGGCGAGCGGTGCTTCCCGGGGTCGTTCCAGGAGGCGGCCATGGCCCATCTGGCCCGCCCGCCCGAGGTCCCGGCCCAGCTACCGGTCGACCTGCGCCGGACGCTGAGCGGCGCCACCGCAATGGACCCGGCCGAGCGGCCGTCGGCGGCGGCGCTGGCCGCCGTGCTGGCGGGCGAAGCGGCGCCGGCACCGACGATGGCCGTCCCCGGCGCCGCCGTCACCGAGGTGCGCTCGGCCACCCGGGTGATACCGGCGCCGCCGTACGTGGCGCCGGCCCCGAGACGCCGCCGGGCCACGGTGGCCGCCGCCGCCATCGGCAGCGTGGCCGGTCTCACGATCGCCGTCGCCGCCCTCCGGGCCAATGGCGACTCGAACCATCCGCCGCCCACCACGGCCCCCGCCGCCGTGCCCCTGTCGGTGCCGGCGGCCACGACCACGACGACGACGGTCGCCCCGACAACGACGACGACCACGGCGCCCACCACCACGACGACGAACGCGCCGCCCGGGAAGGGCAAGAAGAAGCCCAAGGACTGAGCGCGATGAGGGTTTGGGTGCCGTCTGCGTCGCCTGGCGGGCCGATCGGCACCCATGACCGAATCGGCACCCAACGTCGCGCACGGATCGTGGCGCCCGGGCGGCTGGGCTCGGGCCCGTCCGCGCCCTACACTTTCTCGGTTTGCAGCGACGCCAGTTGCAGAGGAGCGCGCCATGCCAGAGTCCACCCTCGTTGCCGAGACCGGTCGCCCGACCGGCTCACGCGCCAGCGGCCGGCTGCGCGCCGCCGGCAAGATCCCGGGCGTTCTCTACGGGCACGGCCTGGCGCCGGTGCCGCTGGCCGTCGACCGCCGGGAGCTGCGCCACGCCCTGTCCGGCCCCGCCGGCGTGAATGCCGTCGTCCAGCTCAAGGTCGGCGCTGACACCCACCCCACGGTGGTGAAGGACCTGCAGCGCGACCCCGTCCGGCGCACGGTGACGCACATCGACTTCATCGTCGTGCGCATGGACGAGGAGATCACCGTCGACGTGCCGCTCATCCTGGAGGGCGAGGCCCGCCAGGTGCTCTCCGACGACGGCGTCATCGAGCATTCCCTCCAGACGCTGTCGGTCGTCACCACGCCGGCCGACATCCCGACCCACATCACCGTCGACATCAGCGCCATGGCCGTCGGCGACGTGTTGCGCGTCGGCGATCTCGTCATGCCCCGCGGCGTGACGATCGCCGGCGATCCCGACACCCCCGTCGTCGTCGCCGCCGGCGCCGCCGCGCTCGAGGAGCCCGAGGTCGAGGCGGCCGAGGGCGAGGAAGGCGAGGCCGAGGGCGGCGAGGCCGCCGAGAGCGCCGGTGCCGCCGAGGGCGGGACCGACAGCAGCGAGTAGTCCGGCGCACCGATGGCGGACTACCTCGTCGTCGGGCTCGGCAACCCGGGCGAGGAGTACGCCCGCTCCCGCCACAACCTGGGCGCCGAGGTGGTGGCCGAGCTGGCCGCCCGCCACGGCGGACGCCTGAAGCTGTCCAAGAAGGAGCGCGCCCTCACCGCCGAGATCAGGATCGGCGGCCAGCGGGTGGCGCTCGCCTTCCCCCAGACATACATGAACGACTCCGGGCAGTCGGTTCAGCTCCTGCGGCGGCGCTACGACATCGAGGAGCCCGAGCGGATCGTGATCGTCCACGACGAGCTCGATCTCCCCGTGGGCCGGATGAAGCTGAAGGAGGGGGGCGGGCTGGCCGGCCACAACGGGCTGCGGTCGCTCAAGCAGCACCTCCACACCGATGCCTTCGTACGGATCCGCATCGGCGTGGGCAAGCCCCCGTCGAAGGAGCAGGGCGCCGACCACGTGCTGCGCCGGGTGACGAAGGCCGAGCGCACCGAGCTGGACATCAAGGTCCAGGAGGGGGCCGACGCCGTGGAGGCCATCGTCACCGACGGCGTCGCCGCCGCCATGACGAAATACAACGCCCTCTGAGTCGCAACTGATTGGTTGCAGCTAGTGACGCCCGCCGGTACGGTCAGGCTGTGCCCCCGTTCCGCTTCGGCGTCGCCGCGCTGTCCGCGCCCCCCGACCGTGCCACCTGGCAGGACCACGCCCGCCGGTATGAGGACCTCGGCTTCGACGTCCTCCTCCTGGCCGATCATCTCGGCGCCCTGTTCCCGCCGCTCGTGCCCCTGGTCAGCGCGGCCGACGCCACCACCCGACTGCGCGTCGGCACGTTCGTGCTGAACAACGACTTCTGGCACCCCGCCCTCCTTGCCCGCGATGCCGGCGCCGTCGACGTCCTCACCGATGGTCGCCTCGAGCTGGGCTTCGGTGCCGGCTACGCCCAGGCCGAGTACGAGTCGGCCGGCCTCACCTACGACCCGCCCAGGACCCGGGTCGACCGGCTGGCCGAGGCGTTGCCGCTGGTGCGCCGGCTCCTCGACGGCGAGACCGTCGACCACGACGGCGCCAACTACACGCTGCGGGGTGCCACCAACGGCTTCGCCACGGCGCAGCCGCGGGTGCCGCTCCTCGTCGGCGGCAACGGCAACCGCCTACTGGCCACGGCCGCCCGCCACGCCGACATCGTCGGGCTCGTCGGCTTCACCTCGAGCTCCGGCCTGGTCCACACCGATCTGAGCCACTTCACCTGGGCCGGGCTGGCCGAGCGCATCGACCACGTACGCCGGTGCGCCGGCGATCGCTTCGCCGCCCTCGAGCTCAACGTCTTGGTGCAGTGGGTGGCGGCGGGCGACCCGCGGGCCGCGGCCGACGAGCTGGCCGGCCAGACCGGTAGCCCGGCCGAGCTGTTCCTCGACTCGCCGTTCGTGATGCTCGGCTCGGCGGCCGACCTCGCCGAGCACGTGAACCGGCTGCGTGAGGCCGGTGTCACGTACCTCGTGGCCTTCGCCGAGCGGGGCGCCGACGATCTCGCTCCGATCATCGCCGCCGAGCGCTGACGCACGCCGGGAGGCGGCCGATACGCTGGTCGACCGCCCGTGCCCTCGACCGCCGCCCCCCTCTCCGCGCTCCCCCCGCTACTGCGCGACGAACCGGCGCTGCGCCACGTCGCCGGCCGCCATGCCGCCGTCCTGGCCGTGCCGGAGGCGGCGCGCGCCCTCACGGTGGCGGCCCTCGTCCACCTCTCCGATCGCCGGCCGATCGTCGTGGCCGTGCCCACCGGTACCGCCGCCCAGAACCTGGTCGAGGACCTGGCCCAGTACCTCGGGCCCCAGGCCGTGGCCCTCTTCCCGGCGTGGGAGACCCTGCCCTTCGAGCGCGTCAGCCCCGCCGTCGAGACCATGGGCCGGCGCCTCGAGCTGCTGTGGCGCCTGCGCCGTCCCGACCGGGCGCCGCAGGTGGTCGTGGCGTCCGTGCGCGCCCTCCTGCAGCGGCTCGGGCCGCATCTCGAAGACGTCGAGCCGGTCATCGCCACCAGGGGCGGCGTCCTCGACCCCGACGTCCTCGTGGCCCAGCTCGTGGGCATGGGCTACCGGCGCGAGGACCTGGTCGAGCATCGCGGCGAGGTGGCCCGCCGCGGCTCCATCGTGGACGTCTTCCCGTCCACCGCCGACGCCCCCGTGCGCATCGACCTCTGGGGTGACGAGGTCGACCGGCTGAGCGAGTTCTCGGTCAACGACCAGCGCTCCACCGTCGATCTCGACGAGGTGGCCATCTTCCCCGCCCGCGAGCTGCTGGCCACGGCGGACGTGCGGGCCCGGGCCGCCGACCTGGTGGCCGACGAGCCATGGGGCCGGGAGCAGTGGGAGCGCCTCAGCGAGGGCCTGGTCTTCGACGGCATGGAGTCGTGGCTGCCGTGGCTCACGCCCGACGAGCACCTGCTCACCGATCTCCTCCCGGCCGACGCCCAGGTGCTCCTCATGGAGCCCCGGCGGATGAGGGACCGGGCCGCCGACCTCCTCGCCGAGGAGGACGACCTGGCCCGGACGCTGGCCAAGACGTGGGGCGCCCGCGACGACGCCGACAGCCGCCCATTTCCCCGCCTCCACCTCGATGCCGACCGGCTCCTCACCGGCTCCGTCTCCGCGTGGTCGGTCACGAGCGTGCCCGAGTCGCCCGAGACGCCCACCGTCGAGGCGTCGGCCTGGGCTCCGGTCGCCGGCGCCGGCGAGGCCCTGATCGCCCGGCTGGCCGACCACCTCGCCGAGGGCTACCGGGTCGTGGTGGCCGCCGACGGCACCGGCTCGGGCGAACGGCTGGCGGCGCTGTTGCGCGACGCCGGCATCGAGCTGCCGTTCGTCGGTTCCGGCACCGTCGACCTCACCCGGCCCGGCGGCCACATCGTGGTGGCGCCCCTCCACGCCGGTGCCGTCCTGCCCGAATCCAAGCTGGCCATCCTCTCCGAGGCCGACATCACCGGCCGCCGGCGGGCCCACCGCACCCCCCGGCCCCGCCGGCGGGAGGCCGCCAGCGTCTTCGAGGACCTGCGCCCTGGCGACTACATCGTCCACTACCACCACGGCGTCGGCCGCTACGGCGGCATGGTGCAGCGGGCCATCGGCGGCGTCGAGCGCGACTACCTGCTGCTCGAGTACAAGGGCGGCGACAAGCTGTACGTGCCGTCGGACCAGATCGACGCCGTGCGCCACTACGTCGGCGGCGAGACGCCCACCCTCCATCGCCTCGGTGGGGCCGACTTCGAGCGGGCCAAGGGCCGCGTGCGGGCGGCGGTGCGGGAGATCGCCCAGGAGCTCGTGGTCCTGTACCAGACCCGCGTGCACGCCGGCGGCTTCGCGTTCGCGCCGGACACGCCCTGGCAGAAGGAGATGGAGGACGCCTTCCCGTTCGTGGAGACGCCCGACCAGCTGAAGGCCATCGTCGACGTGAAGGCGGACATGGAGTCCGAGCACCCGATGGACCGCCTCGTGTGCGGCGACGTCGGGTTCGGCAAGACCGAGGTGGCGGTGCGGGCCGCCTTCAAGGCGGTGCAGGACGGCAAGCAGGTCGTCGTGCTGGTGCCGACCACGCTCCTGGCCCAGCAGCACTTCCAGACGTTCAGCGACCGCTTCGCCAACTATCCCGTGCGCGTCGAGGTCCTGTCGCGGTTCCTCACCACGGCGCAGGCCAAGCGGGTCATCGACGGCCTGGCCGCCGGCGAGGTCGACGTCGTGATCGGCACCCATCGGCTGTTCGGCGAGGGCGTGCACTTCAAGGACCTCGGGCTGCTCGTCATCGACGAGGAGCAGCGCTTCGGCGTGCAGCACAAGGAGGCCATGAAGAAGCTCAAGACCAACGTCGATGTGCTCACCATGACGGCCACGCCCATCCCCCGGACGCTGGAGATGAGCCTCACCGGCATCCGCGACCTCACACTGCTCGACACGCCGCCGGCCGACCGCCAGCCGATCCTCACCTACGTCGGCGAGGACGACGAGCGGGCCGTGGCCGAGGCCCTGCGCCGCGAGCTGCTGCGCGAGGGGCAGGTCTTCTACGTGCACAACCGGGTGGCCGACATCGACGACGTGGCCGCCGAGCTGCGCGAGCTGGTGCCCGAGGCCCGCATCGCCATCGCCCACGGACAGATGGACGAGGGCAGCCTCGAACAGATCGTGATGGACTTCTGGCAGGGCCAGTACGACGTGCTCGTGTGCACCACGATCATCGAGTCGGGCATCGACATGCCCACCGTGAACACGCTCGTGGTCGACGGCGCCCATCGCCTCGGGCTGGGGCAGCTCCACCAGCTGCGGGGGCGGGTGGGCCGCAGCGGCCAGCGGGCCTACGCCTACCTCTTCCATCCCCGCGACCAGAGCCTCACCGAGGAGGCCTACGAGCGGCTGCGGACCATCGGCGAGGCCACCGAGCTCGGCAGCGGCTTCAAGATCGCCATGCGCGACCTCGAGATCCGCGGCGCCGGCAACCTGCTGGGCGAGGGCCAGAGCGGCCACATCGCCGCCGTGGGCTACGACCTCTACTGCCAGATGGTGACCGAGGCCGTGGCCGAGCTGAAGGGTGAGGAAGTGCGCGAGCCGGCCGAGGTGAAGCTGGACGTGCCCGTCGACGCCCATCTGCCCAAGGACTACGTGGCCAAGGAGGAGCTACGGCTCGAGGCCTACCGGCGCCTGGCCAACGTCACCACCACGACCGAGGTCGACGACATCCGCGCCGAGTGGGAGGACCGCTACGGGCCCGTCCCCGAACCGGCCGAGCGCCTCCTCACCATCGGCATGTTGCGGGCGCAGTGCCACCGCGTGGGCATCCGCGACGTGTCGATCACCGGGAACCAGGCCCGCCTGGGCCCGCTGCACCTGCGGGCCAGCGAGACGATGCGGCTGCGGCGACTGGCGCGCGACGCCATCTACAAGGAGGAGGCCGGGCAGCTCGTCGTGCCACTGCGTCGCGGCGAGGATCCCGCCCAGCGGCTGGTGACCCTGCTCACCGAGCTGGTGCCCGAGCCGGAACGAGCGGCGTCGGCGTGAGCCGCCGCCTTCTCGCCGCCCTCGTCGCCGTGCTCGCGCTGGCGTCGGCGTGCAGCTCGGGTGGCTCGTCGCCGAGCGCCGCCGCCACGACGTCGGCGGTCGCCGCCGATGCCGCCGCCACCGTCAACGGCGTGCCCATCCGCAAGTCCGACTTCGACGCCGACCTGCGCGACTACGCCGCCAACTCGCTCTACACCGCCACCGGCGTGGCCGGCGACGTCAGCAACGGCACGGTGAGCGACAGCTTCGCCCGCTCCACCCTCCAGGCTGACATCCTGTTCGAGGTGGTGCGCCAGGAGGTGGAGCGACGGGGCCTGACGACGCGCCCGGCCGACGACCCTGCGGTGCGAGCGCAGACGCTGGCCCGCTTCGACCAGACCGGCAGCCCCGACATCTTCGTCGCCTTCCCCAAGCGGTTCCAGGATCGGGCCCTGGCCCAGACGGCGGCCGTGGTGACCCTGGAAGACGCTCTCGGCGGGGGGCCGGTCGACGACCCCAAGGCCAAGGCCACCTACGACGCCGACCCGCGCCGCTTCGGCCAGATGTGCGTGCGCCACATCCTGGTGGCGACCGAGGACGACGCCAAGCGGGTGCTGGCCGAGCTGCAGCAGGGCGCCGACTTCGGCCTCACCGTCGACAAGGAGAGCACCGACACCAGCAGCGAGCCCTACGGCGGCAAGATCGTCAACGCCGATGGCTCCTGCCCGCGGGCGTCGCAGTTCGACGCCGCCTTCGCCAAGGCGGCGCTGGCGGCGACGCCGGGCCGGCCCGCCGGGCCGGTCCAGACGAAGCTCGGCTGGCACGTGCTGCTGGTCGACAGCCTCACCGTGCTCCCCTACGACCAGGTCCACACCGACGTGGTGGTGGCGGCCGAGAAGGACGTCGCCGCCCAGGCCGGGCCGGCCATGAACCAGCTCCTCCAGAGCGGTGTGGCCGGTGCCATCACGGTGGCGCCCGAGTACGGCACCTGGGATTCCGACGGGCCACCAGATCCTGCCGCCCGGCTTCCACGCCACGCCCTCCCGCACGTGATGATGCCTCGGCTTCGCCTCGGTCTCGCTGCGCTCGGAGGGCGAGCGGATAGGTGCTGGCGATCGGCGCGGACGGGGCCGGTGGCCACGCTCCACGAGCAACGTTGGGTGCCGATTCGGTCATGGGTGCCGATCGGCCCGCCAGGCGAGGCAATCGGCACCCAAAGCTCTCTTCGCCTATCCGCTCGCCCTCTCGGTCAATGCCGTGAGCACCTGCCCCTGCCGCCGCGCTGCGGCGGCACGGCCTCATCGGGCCGCCGCACGTGAGGGCCACCGTGGTCGTCGTCGGCCTCGGTCCGGCCGGGCCCGAGCTGCTGACGGCGGCGGCCGCCGACGCCATCGCCCGCATCCCGAAGCGGTTCCTGCGCACGGCCCACCATCCCGCCGCCGCCGTGGTCGCCGGGGCGACGACGTTCGACCACGTCTACGAGACCGCGTCATCCATCGACGACGTGTACCCCGCCATCGTCGACGCTCTCGCCGCCGCCGCCACCGACAGCGGGGTGGTCCTGTACGCCGTGCCCGGCTCGCCGCTGGTGGCCGAGCGGACGGTGGAGCTGCTGCGGGCCGACGAGCGCGTCGCCGTGGAGATCGTGCCCGGGCTCTCCTACCTCGATCTCGCCTGGACGAGGCTGGGCGTCGATCCGCTCGCTGCGGGTGTGCGGCTGGTCGACGGGCGCCGGTTCGCCGTCGAGGCGGCCGGCCAGCGCGGGCCGCTCCTCGTGGCCCAGTGCGACCGCGTCGAGGTGCTGTCGGACATCAAGCTCGCCGTCGACGTCGAGCCCGACGAACCGGTCGTCGTCCTCCAGCGCCTCGGGCTGCCCGACGAGGCGGTGTTCGCCGTGGCGTGGGCCGACCTCGACCGCGCCGTCGTTCCCGATCACCTCACCGCGCTGTGGGTGCCCGCCCTCGCCGAGCCCGTCGCCTTCGAGGGCGCCCGCTTCCACGAGCTGGTGCGCACGCTGCGGGAGCAGTGCCCGTGGGACCGGGTCCAGACGCACGCCACGTTGAGCCGCCACCTCATCGAGGAGGCGTACGAGCTCGTGGAGGCGATCGACGGCCTGGCCGCCGCCGGCGACGACGAGCACCTCATCGAGGAGCTGGGCGACGTGCTGTTCCAGGTGGAGATCCACGCCGCCATCGCCGAGCAGGAGGGCCGGTTCTCGATGGCCGACGTGGCCCGGGGCGTGCACGACAAGCTCGTGCGCCGCCATCCGCACGTGTTCGGCACGGTCGACGCCGGCACCGCCGACCAGGTGGTCGTCAACTGGGAGGCCATCAAGCGGGCCGAGAAGGGCCGCACGTCGGTGTTCGAGGGCATCCCCGGGGGGCTGCCGGCGCTCTCCTACGCCGCCAAGGTGCAGCGCAAGGCGGCCGGACTCGGCTTCGACTGGCCGGACGTGGACGGCGCGCTGCCCAAGGTGGCCGAAGAGGCGGCCGAGCTGGTGGCCGTGGCCGCCGACCCCGAGCGGGCCCTCGACGAGCTCGGCGACCTGCTGTTCGCCGTGGTCAACGTGGCCCGCCACCTGGACCTCGACCCCGAGACGGCGCTGCGGGGCGCCACGGCCAAGTTCCGGACCCGGTTCGAGGCGGTCGAGGCGCTGGCCACGTCACGGGGGCAGTCGCTCGACCAGCTCGACCTCACCGCCCTCGACGCCCTGTGGGACGAGGTGAAGGCAGCCGAGTAGCGCGGCCCAACGGGCCGCTGGCGCCGCAATGCGGCGGCGGGGCAGCGCCGAGACGGATGGTGGGCGCGCAGCGCCCAGGGGGCGAAGCCGACGCAGATTCAGCCGGCGAGCTTGATGACGCCGAAGGTGGCGCCGTGGGGGTCGGCGAGGCCGGCGAACCGTCCCACCGAGCTGTCCACGGCGGGCGCCACCACAGAGCCACCCAGCTCCTGCGCCTTGGCCACGGCGGCATCGCAGTCGGCCACGGCGAAGCTGATGTCCCAGCGACTCGGGCCGGCGCTGTCTTCCATCATCCCCGCGACCGGCCGCTCGCCGAGGTTCCACAGCGTGTACGGCGTGCCGTCCATGTCCATGGGGTTGGCCACCCAGTTGAAGACCCGCTCGTAGAAGCCGATGGCGGTGCCCACGTCCGCCGTCCGCAGCTCCGACCACGTGAACGCGCCGGGCTCGTTCACCAGTTGGGCGCCGATGTGCTCGATCGGCTGCCAGGCCGATACGGCGGCGCCCGTGTTGTCGATGTACACCGCCATCTTGCCGGCGGTCATCACCTCCATCGGTGGGACGATGATGGTGCCGCTGTGGGCCTCGACCCGCGCCGTAGTGGCCTCGACGTCGGCCACGCTGACGTACATCGTCCAGTAGGGAGGCTGATCGGCGTTCATCTGCGGGCCGATGCCGGCGACGTTCAGCCCGTTCAGCGTGAACATGCCGTAGCCGCCGGTCTCCTCGACCGGCCCCGCCGACTCGAACGTCCAGCCGAACACGCCACCGTAGAAGGCGGCCGACGCGTCGATGTCCGGACTGCCGAGATCCACCCACGACGGCGTTCCCGGTTCGTACTCCTTGACCTCGGGCATGGCGGCCTCCCGGTTGCTGGGCGTGTTCCAGTTCGGAATACTACCCGTGGTGGCTGCCGGTCAACCCTTGACGCCAACTGGCTATGCGGTGTTGGGGCTGCTGTCATTCGGGCAGGAGCTGACCGGCTACGAGCTCAAGCAGTGGGCCGACGGCAGCCTCCGCTTCTTCTACACGGCGCCGGCCATGAGCCAGATCTACAGCGAGCTCGACCGGCTGCGGGCGGCGGGCTTCGTGCTCGATCGGGCCGTGCCCGACGGCAACCGCACCATCCGGACGTACCGCATCACGCCGGCCGGTGAAGCCGTCCTGCGGGCGTGGGCGCAGGACACGGAGCCCGAGCCGCCGGTGCTCAAGCACCACGTGGCCCTGCGCCTCTTCCTCGGCCACCTGATCGCCCCGGCGCGCCTGCTGGAGCTCACCACGAACCACCGGGCGTGGGTCGAGGGCCGCCTCCACGAGCTGGAGCAGGTGGACGAAGACCTCGCCGGCGGCCCGCCCGAGGTGTGGCGCTACGCCCGCCTCGTCGCCGGCTGGGGCCGGCGCTACTACGGCGCCGAGCTGGAGGCCCTCGACGAGCTGCGCCGCGAGCTCGAGGCGGCGGTGCCGGCGCGCCCTGAAGCCGGCTAGGCCCACACCCCGGTACGCAGGAAGCCCTCGAGCTGATCGATGACCGGTTCGATGGCGCAGTCCTGCGCCGCCAGCCAGGCGTCGTTGTAGTACGTGTGCCGGTAGCGCTCGCCCGCGTCGCAGATCAGCGTCACGACGGAGCCGTGCTCACCCCGCTCCAGCATCTCGGCCACGAGCCGCAGCGCTCCATAGAAGCCCGTGCCCGTCGATCCGCCGACCTCCCGGTGGAGCGCGTGCGACAGCACCCTCATGGCGGCGAACGACGCCGTGTCCGGCACGCGCTCCACCCGATCGATCACCGACGCCACGAAGCTCGGTTCCACCCGCGGGCGGCCGATCCCCTCGATGCGCGAGCCGGGACCCCGCACCGTCGGGTCACCCGACGCGAAGTACTCGGCGAAGACGCTGCCCTCGGGATCGACGACGCACACCTGGGTCGGGTGCTGCCGGTAGCGGACGTACCGGCCGATCGTGGCCGAGGTGCCGCCCGTGCCGGCGCCGGTCACGATCCACGCCGGCACCGGGTGCCGCTCCAACGCCAGTTGCTCGAACATCGATTCGGCGATGTTGTTGTTCCCCCGCCAGTCCGTGGCCCGCTCGGCGTACGTGAACTGATCCATGTAGTGCCCGCCGCATTCGGCAGCGACCTGCCGGGACACCTCGTACACCGTCGTGGCGTCGTCGACGAGGTGGCACCGGCCGCCGTAGTGCTCGATCATGACCACCTTCTCGGGCGACGTGGCGCGGGGCATCACGGCGACGAAGGGGAGGCCGAGCATGCGGGCGAAGTATGCCTCGCTCACCGCCGTCGAACCCGACGACGCCTCGACCACCGTGGTGTCGGCACCGATCCAGCCGTTGCACAACCCGTACAGGAAGAGCGACCGGGCCAGTCGGTGCTTCAACGAACCCGTCGGATGGGTGGACTCGTCCTTGAGGTACAGGTCGATGCCCCACGACGCCGGCAGCGGGAAGGCGATGAGGTGGGTGTCGGCCGAACGCTGGATGTCCGCGTCGAGTCGGGCGATGGCGTCGTTCACCCACGTCCGCGACGGCACCGCCGCAGCGTACGTACCTCCGCCATCCCATGTGCGATGTCTGTCGTATATCGGCTCCAGGCGCGTCAGGTTCATCCGGATTGCCCTGACTCGGCGGGACGGCACCGGTACCTTGTCGAGCACATGAGTGAGATCGAGCAGATCGTGGCGCGGGAGGTCCTGGACTCCCGCGGGAACCCCACCGTCGAGGTCGAGGTGCTGCTCGACACCGGCGCGCGCGGTCAGGCCATCGTGCCCTCCGGCGCGTCGACGGGCGAGCACGAAGCGTCCGAGCGCCGCGACGGTGGCGACCGGTACCTCGGCAAGGGCGTGCTCGACGCCGTGGGCAACGTGAATGGTGAGATCGCCGACGCCATCGAGGGGTTGGACGCCCTCGATCAGCGCATCGTCGACGCCGAGCTCATCGCGCTCGACGGCACGGACAACAAGGAGCGCCTGGGCGCCAACGCCATCCTCGGCGTCTCGCTGGCCGTCGCGCGCGCCGCCGCCGCCGAGCTGGAGCTGCCGCTCTACCGCTACGTGGGCGGGCCCAACGCGCACGTGCTGCCGGTGCCGATGATGAACGTCCTCAACGGCGGCGCCCATGCCGACAACAACGTCGACCTGCAGGAGTTCATGATCATGCCGGTCGGCGCACCGAGCTACCGCGAAGCGCTGCGGTGGGGCGTCGAGACGTACCACACGCTCAAGCGGATACTGCACGAGCGCCACCTGTCGACGGCCGTCGGCGACGAGGGCGGGTTCGCGCCCGACCTGGACTCGAACGAGGACGCCATCCGGCTGCTCGTCGAGGCCATCGAGCAAGCCGGGTACCAACCGGGCGAGCAGATCGCCATCGCCCTCGACCCCGCCACCTCCGAGCTGTACAAGGACGGCGCCTACCACCTCACCGGTGAGGGCAAGGTGCTGTCGAGCGACGACTTCGTGGCGTACTGGGTCCGGTTGCTGGACGCCTACCCCATCGTGTCGATCGAGGACGGCATGGCCGAGGACGACTGGGACGGCTGGGCGGCGCTCACCACCGCCGCCGGCGCGCGAGTGCAGCTGGTCGGCGACGACCTCTTCGTGACGAACGCCGAGCGCCTGTCCATGGGCATCGACCGGGGCGTGGCCAACAGCGTGCTGGTCAAGGTCAACCAGATCGGCACGCTCACCGAGACGCTGGAGACGGTGGAACTGGCCACCCGCCACGCCTACACGAGCGTGATGTCGCACCGCTCGGGCGAGACCGAGGACACCACCATCGCCGACCTCGCCGTCGCCACCAACTGCGGCCAGATCAAGACCGGCGCACCGGCGCGCTCGGACCGCGTCGCCAAGTACAACCGGCTGCTGCGCATCGAAGAAGACCTCGACGAGGCCGCCGCCTACCGGGGCCGGAACGCGCTGGCTCGGGGGGCCCGTTGAGGCTGCCACCGCTGCCACCGCTGCCACCGCTGCCACGGCTGCGCCGGCGGGCGCAGGAGCCCAACGCGCTGCGGCGCCTGTACGCCCTCGACGGCGGCCGTGGAAAAGACGACGCGCCCGCCGAGCCCAAGGTGCCCAAGGAGCACCCGCACCGGCGCCGCCGGATCCTGGCGGCGGTGTGGACGTCGGCCCTCGTGGCCGCAGCGGGCCTCCTCCTCCTGCTCGTGCTGCCCACCCGCGCCTGGCTCGGCCAGCGCAGCGACATCGCCAGCGCGCAGCAGAAGCTGGCCGTGATCGAGACGGAGAACGCCAAGCTCGAAGCGCGCCTCAAGGCGCTGCTCACGCCGGAGGAGATCGAGCGCGTCGCACGGGAGCAGTACAACCTCGCCGGCCATGGCGAACAGGTCTTCTCGGTGCTGCCGCCGCCCACGTTGACGAACCTGCCGTCGGGCTGGCCCTACGGCCTGGTCAACGAGATCGTCGCCGTTCGCACAGCAGGCGGCTGATCGAGTGCTGTACTGGTGGGATGAGGCTCGCTGATCTCGTCCGCCGGGTCCTCGGTCCCGAGGTACCCATCGCCGTCCGGGCGTACGACGGGAGCGAGAACGCCCCGCCGGGCGCCATCGCCACCCTGATCCTGCGCCGGCCGGAGGCCCTGCAGCGCTTCGTCACCGCGCCGGGCGAGCTCGGGCTCGGGCGGGCCTACGTCGCCGGCGATCTCGACTTCGAGGGCGACCTGTTCGGCGCCCTCACCGCCATCGCCGACCACTTGCCGAAGCCCAACACCCGCCTGATCGCCGACATCGCTCGCTTCCTGGGCCCCAGCCGGGTCCGGCCGCTCCCGCCGCCCCCGGAGGAAGCCCGCCTCCACGGGCTGCGCCACTCGAAGGCCCGCGACGCGCAGGCCATCGCTCATCACTACGACGTGTCCAACGACTTCTACGCCCTCGTGCTGGGCCCGTCGATGACGTACTCGTGCGGCGTGTGGGAGACCCCAGCCGTCGGGCTCGAGGCGGCGCAGGCGGCCAAGCACGAGCTGGTGTCGCGCAAGCTGGCGCTGGAGCCGGGCATGCGGCTGCTCGACGTGGGCTGCGGCTGGGGCGGCATGGTCCTGCATGCCGCCGCCGAGCACGGGGTGCGGGCCGTCGGGGTCACGATCTCGCAGCGCCAGGCCGACATGGCCAAGAAGCGGGCGGCCGACCTCGGCCTCGCCGACCTCGTCGAGATCCGGCTGCAGGACTACCGCGACGTCGACGACGGTCCTTACGACGCCATCAGCTCCATCGGCATGTTCGAGCACGTCGGGCTGGAGCGGCTGCACGCCTACTTCCAGAACCTGCATGGTCTGCTGCGGCCGCAGGGCCGCCTGCTCAACCACGCCATCGGGCGCCCGGCGTGCGCCGCCGACCGCCGCTCGGTGCGCCTCCCCCAGCGGCGGCGGCGCACGTTCATCAACCGCTTCGTGTTCCCCGACGGCGAGCTGCACGAGGTCGGCACCATCGTGTCGGCCATGCAGCAGGACGGCTTCGAGGTGCGCCACCTCGAGAGCCTGCGCGAGCACTACGGCCTGACGCTCCGAGCGTGGGTGGCCAACCTCGAAGCGTCGTGGGACGAGGCCGTGGCCCTCACCACCGAAGGACGGGCCCGCGTGTGGCGGCTCTACATGGCGGCCTCGGCGGTCGGCTTCGAGGCCGGTCGCATCCAGGTGCACCAGGTGCTCGGCGTGAAGGCCGATCGCGGTCGCAGTGGAATGCCGTTGCGCCCTTCCTTCACATAGTCAGTGGCTGACTCGGTTCAATTGTGTGTCACCGACGGCGTAATGTCCCGCCGCATGACGGGCTCGATCCTCGGTAACCGCGTCGTCCGTAAGGAAGATCCGAAGTTCCTCACGGTCGGCGGGACGTATCTCGCCGACCTCGACGATCCTCGCCTGGCCGGCGCCGTGTACGCCACGTACGCCCGCTCGGCCATGGCCCACGCCCGGATCACCTCGATCGACACGAGCGAGGCCAAGGGCATGCCCGGCGTCGTCGCCGTGTTCACGGGACACGACCTCGGGCTCGAATCGGTGCCGTCGCCGTTCAACCCCGGAGTGCACCGCCCGCTGCTGGCCATGGAGACGGTCCGCTACGTCGGCGAGCCGCTGGCGGTGGTGCTGAGCGAGACGCCGGCCCAGGGCGCCGACGCCGCCGAGCAGATCGTGGTCGACTACGACCCGCTGCCCGTCGTCCTCGGGCTCGAGGAAGCACTCGAGGCCGACGCCCACCACATCTACCCCGACGCCGGCGGCAACCACGTGTTCGGCACGGCCGCGCTCGGCATGCCGGGCATCACCGACGACAGCTTCTTCGACGGCTGCGAGGTCGTGGTGAAGGGCCGGGCCGTCAACCAGCGCGTCGCCCCGTGCCCGCTCGAGGTGCGCAACGCCGCGGTGGCCTGGGAGGACGACAAGCTCGTCCAGTGGCTGTCCACGCAGCACGCCCAAGGGGCGCGGGACACGGTGAAGGCGGCCAACGGCCTGGACGCCGACGCCGTGCGCATCATCGCCCCGGACGTGGGCGGTGGCTTCGGCGCCAAGATCGGCGCCTACCCCGAGGAGCTGCTCCTCGGCCGCCTGGCCAAGGAGGTCGGCCGCCCCGTGCGCTGGCACGAGACCCGCTCCGAGAGCATGCTCGCCCTCGGCCACGGCCGGGCCCAGTTGCAGGACTTCGCCATCGGTGGCAGCAGGGACGGCACGGTGCTGGCGTACCGGCTGGAAGTGCTGTCGGACTGCGGCGCCTTCGCCGAGATCGGCACCGTGCTGGCCCCGTTCATGACCCGGCCGATGTCGTCGGGGGTGTACGCCTTCCCGAAGATCGAGTGCACGGCGGCGTCGATCATCACCAACACCACGCCCACCGTCGCCTACCGCGGCGCCGGCCGGCCCGAGGCCACCGCCGCCGTCGAGCGGGCCATGGACATGTTCGCTCTCGAGCTCGGCCTGGACGCGGTCGACGTGCGCCGCAAGAACCTCATCGCCAAGTTCGACGAGCCCTACACCACCGTCGTCGGCCAGACGTACGACGTCGGCGACTACGAGGGCGCCCTCGACAAGGCGCTGGCCGCCGCCGGCTACGACCAGCTCCGCGCCGAGCAGAAGCGTCGTCGCGACAGCGGCGACCCCGTGCAGCTGGGCATCGGCGTCAGCTGCTACGTGGAGATCACCGGTGGGGTCCCGCCGTTCGGCGAGGAGGCCAAGATCGAGGTGAAGCCCGACGGTCGGGCCATCGTGTACACCGGCACCTCGCCCCACGGGCAGGGCCACGTCACGGCGTGGTCGATGATCGCCGCCGAAGAGACCGGCATCCCCATGGACATGATCGACGTCGTGTGGGGCGACACGGCGTACGTGCCCAAGGGCGGTGGCACGATGGGCTCGCGCTCGCTGCAGCAGGGCGGGGCGGCCGTGCAGAACTGCGCCATCGAGCTGGTCACCCAGGCCAAGGACCTGGCGGCCAAGCTGCTGGAAGCCGACGCCGCCGACGTCGTGCTCGACACCGACCAGGGCGCCTTCCACGTGGCCGGCACCCCCGCGGTGAGCAAGACCTGGGCCGACGTCGCCGCGTCCGGTGGCGCCGACGGCATCGCCCAGGAAGTCAGCTTCACCGTCTCGGGGCCCACGTTCCCGTTCGGTGCCCACGTGGCCGTGGTCGAGGTCGACACCGAGACCGGCCGGGTCAAGCTGATCCGTCACGTGGCCTGCGACGATGCCGGCCGCGTCATCAACCCGCTGCTCCTCGAAGGGCAGATCCACGGGGGCATCGCCCAGGGTGCGGCGCAGGCGCTCCTCGAAGAGGTGCGCTACGACGACGACGGCAACCCCATCACCGGCAACCTCGCCGACTACGCCTTCATCTCCGCCGCCGAGCTGCCCAGCTTCGAGGTGGTGGCCATGGAGACGCCCACGCCGATCAACCCCCTCGGCGCCAAGGGCATCGGCGAGTCCGGCACCATCGGCTCCACGCCGGCGGTGCAATCGGCCGTGTGCGACGCCGTGTCGCACCTCGGCGTCACCCACATCGACATGCCCGCCACCGCCGAGCGGGTGTGGCGAGCCATCCAAGCAGCCAAGTCCTGAACCCATCCGACTGGCGCCGCCGTGCGACGCCAGGGCACACGAGAAGCGATTGTTGAGCGAAGCGAGTAGGAGACGGCCGAAGCGA
Source organism: uncultured Acidimicrobiales bacterium (assembly GCA_963728985.1). GTDB lineage: Bacteria > Actinomycetota > Acidimicrobiia > Acidimicrobiales > Ilumatobacteraceae > DASXAI01. The sequence continues at coordinate 77,247 of CAVSME010000003.1, forward strand.
AGCGGCGGCCGGCGACGAAGAAAGAGGCGATCCCATTGCAGATCTCCGTCACCGTCAACGGCACGACGCACACCGACGATGTCGAGCCGCGCACGTTGCTCGTCCACTACATCCGGGACACCGTCGGACTGACGGGCACCAACGTCGGGTGCGACACGTCGTCGTGCGGCGCCTGCACCCTTCATCTCGATGGTGAGTCGGTGAAGAGCTGCACGGTCCTGGCCGTCCAGGCCGACGGCGCCGACATCCTCACGATCGAGGGTCTCGCCACCGACGGCCAGCTCCACCCGATGCAAGAGGCGTTCCGCCAGAACCACGGCCTGCAGTGCGGCTACTGCACACCGGGCATGGTGATGGCCGCCGTCGGGCTGCTCGCCGAGAACCCCCATCCCACCGAGGCAGAGGTGCGGGAGGGCCTCGAGGGCAACCTGTGCCGCTGCACCGGCTACCACAACATCGTGAAGTCGATCCTGGCCGCCGCGGAGGGGGCCTCGGCGTGACCGTCGACGTCGCCCCACCACCAGTCATCGGCACGCGGGTCCTGCGCAAGGAGGACCCGCGCCTCCTGACCGGTGAGGCCCGCTACACCGACGACCTGGTGATCCCGGGCGCGCTCCACCTCGCCCTGCTGCGCAGCCCGTACGCCCACGCTCGCGTCACCGGTGTCGACGTGAGCGGCGCGCTCGGCGCTGCCCGGCGTGGTCGCCGCCTACTCGGGCGCCGATCTGCAGGAGCTCTGGGGCGCGCCGATGCCGTGCGCCTGGCCGGTCACGGCGGACATGAAGAACCCGCCGCACTACCCGGTCACCCCTGACGTCGCCCACTACGTCGGTGACGCCGTAGCGGTGGTGCTGGCCCGCTCGCACGCCGAGGCCCGTGATGCCCTCGACGCCATCGCCGTCGACTACGAGCCGCTGCCCGCGGTGATCGACCTCGAAGACGCGCTGGCCGACACCAACCTCGTCCACGACGACCTCGGCACCAACACCTCGTACACGTGGGCCCTCGACATCGGCGGCGAGGCCGTCGACCAGGCCTTCGCCGCCGCCACCCACACCGTCAAGCAGCGCTACGTGCAGCAGCGCCTCATCCCGATGGCCATGGAGCCGCGCGCATGCGCCGCCGTGCCGCAGCCGTACGGCGGCGCCATGACGCTCTACTCGGCCACCCAGATCCCCCACATCCTCAAGATCATGGTGGCCCTCACCCTCGGCATCCCCGAGCACCAGATGCGGGTCGTGGCGCCCAGCGTCGGCGGCGGCTTCGGCTCGAAGCTGAACGTCTACGCCGAAGAGCTGCTCTGCACCGCGCTGGCCCGCAAGCACAACGTGCCCGTGCGCTGGGTGGAGGAGCGCACCGAGGGCGCCCAGTCCACCATCCAGGGCCGCGGCCAGATCCAGGACATCGAGCTGGCCGCCGACGCCGACGGCAAGCTGACGGCGGTGCGGGTGCACCTCATCGGCGACATGGGTGCCTACCTCCAGCTCGTCACGCCGGGCATCCCGCTCCTCGGCGCCTTCCTCTACGGCGGCGTCTACGACCTGCCCCAGGCCTACTCGTTCACGTGCACGTCGGTGTTCACCACCATGACGCCCACCGACGCCTACCGCGGCGCCGGCCGGCCCGAGGCGACGTACGCCATCGAGCGGGCCATGGACGCCCTCGCCGCCGAGATGGGCATCGACCCCTACGAGCTGCGCAAGCGCAACTACATCCGCGCCGACCAGTTCCCGTACACGGCCATGACCGGCCTCGTCTACGACTCGGGCGACCACCTGGCCGCCGCCGAGCGGGCCATCGAGCTGGCCGACTACGCCGGGGTCCGCGCCGAGCAGGCCGCCCGACGCGCCGCCGGCAGCACCAGGCACGTCGGCGTCGGCATCTCGTCGTACTTCGAGATGTGCGGCCTGGCCCCGTCACGGGTCCTGGCATCGCTGAACTACAGCGCCGGCGGCTGGGAGGCGGCCACCGTCCGCGTGCTGCCCACCGCCAAGGTGCAGGTCGTCACCGGGTCCACGCCCCACGGCCAGGGTCACGAGACGTCGTGGTCGATGATCGTGGCCGACAAGCTCGGGGTGGCCGTCGACGACGTCGAGGTCCTCCACTCCGACACCGCCATCTCCCCCATCGGCCTCGACACGTACGGCTCGCGCTCGCTCGCCGTCGGTGGCATCGCCGTGGCCATGGCGTGCGACAAGATCCTCGACAAGGCCCGCCGGATCGCCGCCCATCAGCTGGAGGCGGCCCACGACGACCTCGAGTTCGCCGCCGGCGCGTTCAACGTGGCCGGCACGCCCGAGCGCTCGATGCCGCTGGCGGCGGTGGCCTTCGAGGCCTTCACCGCCCACAACCTGCCCGACGACGTGGAGCCCAATCTCGAGGCCAGCGTCACCTACGACCCGCCCAACTTCTCCTGGCCGTTCGGCACCCACATCTGCGTGGTGGAGGTCGACGAGGAGACCGGCGGCGTCGACGTGCTGAAGTACGTCGCCGTCGACGACTGCGGCAACCAGGTCAACCCCCTCATCGTGGAAGGCCAGGTGCACGGCGGGGTCATCCAGGGGCTGGCCCAGGCGCTGTTCGAGGAGGCCGTCTACGACACCGACGGCAACCTGAAGAACCCCACGCTGGCCGACTACATGGTCCCGGCCGCCACCGACGTGCCTGCCATCACCACCGACCACACCGTCACACCGTCGCCCACCAACCCCCTCGGGGTGAAGGGGATCGGCGAAGCCGGCACCATCGGTGCCGCCCCCGCCGTGATCAATGCCATCGTGGACGCGCTCTCCGAGATCGGCGTCCGCGACATCGCCATGCCCGCCTCACCCCAGCGTGTCTGGGCCGCCATCAACAGCGCTCGTTCAGGAGGTCCATCGTGATCCCGGCCAAGTTCGACTACGTCCGCGCCGGCTCGGCCGAAGAAGCGGTCTCGCTCATCACCGAGTACGGCGACGAAGCCAAGTTCCTCGCCGGCGGGCACAGCCTGCTGCCGCTCATGAAGCTGCGCCTGGCGCAGCCGTCCGTGCTGGTCGACATCGGCCGCATCACGGACCTCTCCTACATCCGCGACGCCGGCGACCACATCGCCATCGGCGCCCTCACCCGCCATCGGGACGTCGAGACATCCGACGTGCTGCAGCAGCAGGTGCCGATCCTGCCGGTCGCCGCCAGCTACGTCGGCGACCCGCAGGTGCGCCACCGCGGCACCATCGGCGGCTCGGTGGCCCACTCCGATCCGGCGTCGGACCTGCCGGCCACGCTGCTGGCGCTCAACGCGTCGTTCGTGGCCAAGGGCGGAAGCGGCGAACGGGTGATCGCCGCCAAGGACTTCTTCACCGGGTTCCTGGAGTCGGCCCTCGAGCCCAACGAGCTGCTCACGGAGATCCGGGTGCCGAAGACGCCGGGGACCGCCTGGGGCTTCCAGAAGTTCAACCGGCGAGCGCAGGACTGGGCCATCGTGGGCGTGGCCGCCGCCCGCTCGAACGGCAGCGGCGGCATCGCACTGGTGAACATGGGCTCGACGCCGATCTTCGCCCAGGCCGCCACCGACGCCTGGCTGGGCGGGGCGTCAGCAGCGGAGGCGGCCGAGTTGGCCACCACCGAGGCCGAGCCGTCGGCCGATCTGAACGCGTCGGTCGAGTACCGCAACCACCTGGCCAAGGTCCTCACGAGGCGAGCCCTCGAAGCCGCTTCCTGACCGTACTGACGCGAGTTATCAACCGTGAGCGCGTTCAGCGCGCATCAGATGAGGGCGGCGTCCTGACCGCCGTCCACCGTGAGGGCCACGCCGGTCACGAAGCGCGCCTGCTCCGAGCACACGAAGGCCACGACCTGACCGAAGTCGGCCGGGTCCCCGATGAAGCCGGCGGGGATGCCGAGCTGGCGGGCGTCGGGCTCGCCGCCGCCGTACAGCGCGGTGATGCGGGCCGTGGCGTGGATCCCGGGGAGCACCGAGTTCACGGTGACACCGTCGCCGGCCACCTCGCGCGCCAGCGTCTTGAGGAACCCCGTGGCCCCGGCGCGGGCGGTGTTCGACAGGATCAGGCCGGCGATGGGCTGGCGCACCGAGATCGACGTGATGGCCACCACCCGCCCCCAGCGCCGCTCCTGCATGGCCGGGACGGCCGCCTTGCACATGGCCACCACCGACAGCAGGTTGAGGCCGAGCGCCGGCTCGTAGGCCTCCACCGGCGTGCTGGCGAAGTTGCCCGGCGGCGGGCCGCCGGCATTGGTGACGAGGATGTCGACACTGCCCAGCGCTTCGTTGGCGGCGGCCACGAAGGCCTCGGCCCCGGCGGCGGTGCCGACGTCGGCCACGAGCCCGATGGTGCCGTGCCCGATCGAGGCGGCGGCGTCCTCCACCTTGGCCCGGTCCCGCCCGCAGATGGCCACAGCGACGCCGTTGGCGGCCAGCGCCGCCGCGGACGCGTATCCCAGTCCGGTCGATGCCGCCGCCACTGCGGCCCGACGGCCGTCCACTCCCAGGTCCATGCGGTGACCGTAGTGGGGCAACCCTAGGCTGGCACCCACCATGCCCGCAGCGCCCACCAATGTCGGCGACGTCAGCGCCGCCCTCGCCGAGCACGGCTACCTCGCCGACGAAGGGCTAGCCACCGCCATCTTCCTCGCCCTCCGCCTCCACCGTCCGCTCCTCCTCGAGGGTGAGGCCGGCGTGGGCAAGACCGAGGTGGCCAAGGTGCTGGCCCGCTGGAGCGGCGGGGAGCTGATCCGCCTCCAGTGCTACGAGGGCATCGACGCCAGCCAGGCCGTGTACGAGTGGGACTACTCCCGCCAGCTCCTGCACCTGCGGGCCGCCGAGGCCACGGGTGCCGCCGCCGGCGCCGCCGCCGACTCCCTGGAGGACGAGCTCTACTCCGAGCGCTTCCTGGTGAAGCGACCGCTGCTGCGGGCGATCGACCAGCACGAAGGGCCACCGCCCGTCCTCCTCATCGACGAGGTCGACCGGGCCGACGACGAGTTCGAGGCGTTCCTGCTCGAGGTCCTGTCCGACTACCAGGTCACGGTGCCCGAGCTGCGCACGTTCTCGGCCGCCGCGCCACCGATCGTGGTGATCACCTCGAACCGCACCCGTGACGTCCACGACGCCCTCAAGCGCCGCTGCCTGTACCACTGGGTGGAGCACCCCGGCTTCGAGCGTGAGGTCGCCATCGTCCGTCTCAGGGCCCCTGAGGTGACCGACCGGCTCGCCCGCGAGGTGGCGGCCGCCGTGCAGTCGCTGCGGGCCATGGGCCTCTACAAGCCGCCGGGCGTGGCCGAGACGATCGACTGGGCCACGTCGCTGGCCGTGCTCGGCCGCCAGGACCTGAGCGAGGCCACCGTGGCGTCCACCCTCGGCACCGTGCTCAAGTACCGAGAGGACCAGGAACGGGTGCGCCAGGCGGGCATCGCCGACCTCGTGCGCCACGCCTTCGAGCGGAGCAGCGCCGTTGGCTGACGCCGCCGCGCTCGCCACCGCCTTCGGTCGGGTCCTGCGGGGGGCGGGCGTGCCGGCACCGGTCGACAGCGTGCTGACGTTCACCGAGGCGCTCGGGACGGTCGGCGTCGACGCTCGCGACAGCGTCTACTGGGCCGGCCGGGCCACGCTCGTGCACCGGCCCGAAGACATCGCCACCTACGACCGGGCGTTCGCCGCCTTCTGGGAGCAGCGCCGCCACCAGGGCGGGGCCGAGCCCGAGCCCGACCTGGTGCACCTCACCATCGCCGTGGACGACGGGCCCGACGACGAGACGGCCGACGACGACGAGGCCGAGGCCGCCGACGAACCCGACATCACGCTGCGGTTCTCCCGCACCGAGGTGCTGCGCCACCGGGACTTCGCCGCCTACAACGCCGCCGAGCTGCACGAGGCCCAGCAGCTGATGAGCGACCTGCGCCTCGCCGGTTCCCTGCGGCGCTCGCGGCGGCTCGTGCGGTCGCGCCGCAACCGCGGCCGGGTCGACCTGCGGCGCACGGTCCGCACGGCGCTGCGAGCCGAGGGCGAGGCGGTGCGCACGCACCACCTCGAGCCGGGCACCCGGCCCCGGCGGCTCATCCTGCTGATCGACATCTCCGGATCGATGGAGACCTACGCCCGCGCCCTGCTCCGGTTCGTGCACGCCGCCGTGGCCGGGCGCCAGAAGGTGGAGGCGTTCGCCATCGGGACCCGCCTCACCCGCATGACCCGCGAGCTCGGCTCGCGGGACCCCGACATCGCCCTGCGCAAGGCGGGCGAGCGGGTGCTCGACTGGTCAGGCGGCACCCGCCTCGGCGACGGGCTCCGTCAGTTCAACGACGAGTGGGGTGTGCGCGGTCTGGCCCGGGGCGCCATCGTGGTCGTGCTCTCCGACGGCTGGGACCGAGGCGATCCGGCCGTCCTCGGCGAGCAGATGGCCCGCCTGTCGCGGGTGGCCCACCGGATCGTGTGGGTGAACCCGCTGAAGGTCACGCCCGGGTATGCGCCGCTGGCCCGGGGCATGGCCGCCGCCCTCCCCTACATCGACGCGTTCGTGGAGGGGCACTCGCTGGCCGCCCTCCAAGAGCTGGCCGAGGAGATCTCCCGGTAGCGTGCGATCGTGCGTGAAATCCTGAACGACATCGAGCGCTGGCGCTCCGCAGGGCGGCGCGTTGCCATCGCCCGCGTGGTCGACATCGAGGGCTCGGGGCCGCGCGATCCCGGCGCGGCGATGGCAGTGAGCGAGGACGGCGAGGTGGCCGGTTCGGTCTCCGGTGGTTGCGTCGAGGGAGCCGTCGTCACCGAGGCCCTCGGCGTCCTCGCCGGCACGGCCGAGCCGCGGATCGTGACGTTCGGCTACAGCGACGACGAGGCCTTCGCCGTGGGTCTCACCTGCGGCGGCACCATCCACCTGTTCGTCGAACCGCTCGACTGGTAGCCCGTGACCATCTACGAGTCGCTGCGCGACGCGCTGCGAGCAGAGCAACCGGTTGCACTCGCAACCGTCATCGAGGGTCCGGGCGTCGGCAACAAGTTGCTGGTGCAGCCCGGGTTGGAGCCGCTCGGCACGCTGGGCGATCCGTCGCTCGATCGAGTCGCCGGGCGCGACGCGCTGGCCGAGCTGGAGGCGGGCCGCACCAGCGTCCGCCACTACGGATCGGCCGGTGAGGCCAATCCGGACGAAGCCGGCGTCGTGCCCGTGCACGTCTTCATCGAGAGCTACGCGCCGCCGCCCCAGATGCTGATCTTCGGCGCCGTCGACTTCACGGCGGCGCTGGCGCGCGTGGCCAAGGTGCTCGGCTACCGGGTGACCGTGTGCGACGCCCGCGAGGTCTTCGCCACGAAGCGCCGCTTCCCGATGGCCGACGAGGTCGTGGTGGAGTGGCCCAACCGGCTGCTGGAGCGGGTCGGCTCGTCACTCGGCCCGCGCGATGCCGTGTGCGTGCTGACCCACGACCCCAAGTTCGACGTACCCGCCATCGAGGGAGCCTTGCGCAGCCGGGTCGGCTACATCGGTGTGATGGGCAGCCGCAAGACCCACGCCAAGCGGATGGAGCGGCTGGCCGAGGTGGGGATCACCGACCCCCACGAGCTCGACCGCATCATGGCGCCCATCGGCCTCGACCTCGGCGCCCGCTCGCCCGAGGAGACGGCGGTGTCCATCTGCGCCGAGATCATCGCGCTGCGCACCGGCCGCACGGCGCCATCACTGCGCGAAGGCAGCGGCGCCATTCATTGAATGCGCGGCTCTTCGCCGCCGTACTGCGGCGCCACTCAGCCCAGGGGGCTGGCGAGGCGCACGGTGCGGTTGATGTCCTGCACCCTGACGACCGAGCCCGAGTTCGGCGCGTGCACGATCGCCTGGCCGGCCCCGAGGTACATCATCACGTGTCCCGGGTACTGCACCAGATCGGCCGCCTGCGCCGTCTCCCACGTCCGCGGCGCCGACTCGTTCATCTGCGTGCTGTCGCGGTGCGACAGCGCCACATCGCCCTCGCTCCATGCGTACATCGTGAGGCCGGAGCAGTCGAATCCGCTACCGGGGCTCGATGCCATCGAGTGGTACGGCACGCCCGCCTGCGTCAACGCCGACAGCATCACCGTCATCCGCCGCTCGTCGGTGCCCGACCACGCGTGCACGAACGCCTCGGCGGGCACGGACGTGCGCGACGCGACGATGTCGGCGAGCTGCGTGAGGTCGGCGTCGTAGGTCGCCACCGCGGGGGCGTCGCTGATCGCCCCGCCGGCGAGGGCGGCGGCGACGCGGGCGACGCGCGCGCCCCGCATGTCGACCAGGGTCTGCGCCGCGGTGTCAGCGAGGGGATCGCTCTCGCGCTCGCCGGCACCGGCCGGTCGGGCCAGGACGGCGATGGCCGTCACCGCCACCAGCACGCTGGCAACGGCTGCGAGGGCGCGTTTCAGCACCTCACCGGGGTTCCGCGACATTGACACCTTCCCGTGGCTGCTACCGCTCCCGAAGGACGCGGGCCACTGCACTCGATTGGCTCGGACACGGGAGGCCGGCCCACCGGGGGGCTCGACCACCGCACCGCCGTCTCCCTCGACGCCATCGTCGGAGTGATCGGCAACCGCCACGTTGCGATTGGCCAGACGGTCTACATGACGATCAGATGACGGTCTACCCCCTTTCGGGTGACCTCAGTCACATGGTTTGGTGACGTCCGTCACACACCGACGCCATCCTCACCGGATGGTGCCGAGCGAGCGCGCGTGGTAGATGGAGCGCGTGGACTTCACGCCGAATTCGGATCACGAGCTCATCCGCGAAGGCGTGCGAGCCGTCTGTGCTGGCTTCGACGACGCCTACTGGCGCCACCACGACGCCCACCACGAGTTCCCCTGGGACTTCTACCGGGCCATGGCCGAGGGGGGCTGGGTCGGCATCGCCATCCCCGAGCGCTACGGCGGCGGGGGCCGGGGCATCACCGAAGCGTCGATCGTGTTACAGGAAGTCGCGGCGTCGGGCGCCGCCATGAACGGCTGCTCCGCGATCCACCTGTCGATCTTCGGGATGGAGCCGGTGAACCGGCACGGCTCCGAGGAGATGCGCCAGGCCTACCTGCCGCGCGTCGCCAGTGGCGAACTGCACGTGGCCTTCGGTGTCACCGAGCCCGACGCCGGCACCGACACCACCGCGCTCACGACGCGGGCGCGGCGCGACGGCGACGTCTACATCGTGCGCGGTCGCAAGGTCTGGACCACCAAGGCGCTCTACTGCGAGAAGGTGCTGCTGCTCGTGCGCACGACACCGCTCGAGGAGTGCGCCCGCCGCACCGACGGCCTCACGTTGCTGCTGGCCGACTTGCAGCGGCCCGAAGTCGACATCGTGCCGATCCCGAAGGTGGGGCGCAACGCCGTCGTGTCGTGCGAGGTGCGCTACGACGATCTGCCCGTTGCCGTGAGCGATCGCGTCGGCGAGGAGGGCGAAGGCTTCCGCTACCTCCTGAACGGGCTCAACCCGGAACGCATCCTCGTCGCGTCGGAAGCGCTGGGCATCGGCGAGGTCGCCATCCGCCGCGCGGTCAAGTACGGCAACGAGCGCGTCGTGTTCGGCCGGCCCATCGGCAAGAACCAGGGCCTCGCCTTCCCATTGGCGCAGGCCTACGCCAACCTGCGCGCCGCCGAGCTCGTCATCCGCGAAGCGTCGTGGCGCTACGACAACGGACTGCCGTGCGGAGAGCAGGCCAACATGGCCAAGCTTCTCGCCGCCGACGCCGGCTACGAAGCAGCCGACCGCGCGATGCAGACCCACGGCGGGTTCGGCTACGCCAACGAGTACGACGTCGAGCGCTACTGGCGGGAGGCCCGGCTCATGCGGATCGCGCCGATCAGCCAGGAGCTCGTGCTGTCGTACCTCGCCGAGCATGTGCTCGGTCTGCCGCGGTCGTACTAGTGCCGTGACGGCCGCCGTGCTGCTCGCGGCCGGAGGCGGCACCCGCTACGTCGGCGACAGCCACAAGCTCGTCGCTGCCTTCCGCGGCCGCCCGGTCTACGAGCACGCGTTGGCGGCGGCGCGCGCCGCCGCGCTCGACGAGCTCGTCGTCGTGGTCGGGGCGGTCGCGCTCGAACTGCCGCCCGACGTCACCGTCGTGGTCAACGAACGATGGGCGCAGGGTCAGGCCACCTCGCTGCAGGCGGCGATCGCTCATGCCGTGGAGGCCGGCCACGACGCCATCGTCATCGGCCTCGCCGACCAGCCGCTCATCGAGCCAGGAGCATGGCGCGCCGTCGCCGAGACCGACGGTCCGATCGTGGTCGCGACCTATGACGGGCGGCGCGGCAACCCCGTGCGCCTGCGGCGCGACATCTGGCCCCTCCTGCCCGTCAATGGCGACGAAGGGGCCCGCGCGCTGATGCGGAGTCGTCCTGACCTCGTACGAGAAGTAGCGTGCCCAGGCGATCCGTCCGACATCGACACTGTGGAGGACCTCCAGCGATGGAACTCGTGAACGACTTCACCGTGAACGTGCCTGTCGACGAGGCATGGGTGGTGCTGACCGACGTGGAACGCATCGCCCCCTGCCTGCCGGGCGCCCAGCTCCAGGAAGTCGAAGGCGATGTCTACCGCGGCGTCGTGAAGATCAAGGTCGGGCCCATCCTGGCCCAGTTCAAGGGCCAGGCCACGTTCGTCGAGAAGGACGACACCGGGCACAAGGCCGTGCTCAAGGCCGAGGGTCGTGACACGGCCGGCAAGGGCAATGCCTCCGCGCTCATCACCGCGAAGCTCGACCCGCAGGGCGAGGGCGTCACCAAGGTGACAGTCTCGACCGACCTCACCATCACGGGGAAGGTGGCCCAGTTCGGCCGCGGCGCGCTGGCCGACGTGAGCACGAAGCTGCTGAAGCAGTTCGTCGACTGCCTGGAGACCACGGTGCTCGGCCCGACGGCGGCCGCCGCGCCAGCCGAGGAGCCGGCCAAGGACGTGGGGGCGGCGGCCGCCGGCGCCACGACGGAGAGCGCTCCGTCGACGGCCGACGTCGGCGTCCGCAAGGTGGCGCAGGCCGAGCCCCAACCCATCGACCTCCTCGACGCGGCCGGTGCACCGCTGGCGAAGCGGCTCATCCCGGCCGGGCTCGTGCTCGTGATCCTGCTCCTGTTGCTGCGCCGCCATCGGCGGAGTGACTGACGACGCCGACCGGAGTGCCGTCGCCCGCCTGCTCGGGCGCGAGCCGGAAGGTGACTTCGAGGTGGTGGTGCGCGACGCGACCGGAGGCCCGGTCGTGATCCGCAATTCTCCGCTGCTGGCTGATGGCCGGCCGATGCCCACGCGCTACTGGTTGGTGGGACCAAGGGAGGTGCTCGCCGTCAGCCGGCTGGAAGCCGCCGGCGGGGTGCGACAGGCCGAGGCCGAGGTCGACTCGTCTGCCATCGCCGACGCCCACGCCCGCTATGCCGCCGAGCGCGATGTCGCCATCCCGCCCGCATGGGACGGACCCCGCCCGCGCGGCGGCGTCGGCGGCACGGCGGTGGGCGTGAAGTGCCTCCACGCCCACTACGCCTGGCACCTCGCCGGCGGCGACGACCCGATCGGCCGCTGGGTCGAGGCGCACCTCGGGTGATGCGGGCCGCCATCGACATCGGCACCAACTCGGTGCGCCTCCTCCTGCGCGACGGAGACCACGACGTCGAGCGCCGCTCGACCATCACCCGCCTCGGCGCCGGCGTGGACGCCACCCGGCGGCTGGCGCCCGACGCCATCGAGCGCACGCTGGCGGCCGTCCGCGACTACGCCGATGTCCTCACCGCGCACGACCGGCCACCGGTGCGGGTGGTGGCCACGTCGGCGGCGCGCGACGCTGCCAACCGCGACGAGCTGTTCGCCGCCATCACCGCCATCGTCGGCGTCGAGCCCGAGCTCCTGGCGGGCGCGGAGGAGGCCCGGCTCTCGTTCGAGGGCGCCGTCGCCGGCCTCGATCCGGCCACCGGTCCGTTCCTCGTCGTGGACATCGGCGGCGGCTCGACCGAGCTGGCCGTCGGCACCACCACGGCGGTGGCCGCCTGCTCGCTCGACATCGGCGCGGTGCGCCTCACCGAGACCGAGCTGCACCACGACCCGCCCCAGCCCGAGGAGCTGACCAACGCGCTGGGCATCGTCCATGACCTCGTCGACGACGCGTTGCGCGATGACGTGCCGACGGCCGAGGACGCGCCAGTGCTGGTCGGGGTGGGCGGCACCATCACCACGGTGGCGGCGGTCGAGATCGGCCTCGCCGTGTACGACCGGGATCGGGTGCACCACTTCGGGCTCCGCCGTGACGCCGTCGAAGACGTGTTCCGCACGCTGGCCACCGAGCCGCTGGCTGCTCGCGTCCACAACCCGGGCCTCCAGCGCGAACGGGCCGACATCATCGTGGGCGGGTGCTGCGTGCTCGTCGCCATCATGCGCCGCCTGCACGCCGACGAGCTGGTGGTGTGCGACGCCGATCTCCTCGACGCCTTGGTGGCAGCGCCGTGATCCGGGCGGCCCGACCCGGGGATGTGCCGGCGATGGTGGGCCTGGTCGAGGATCTGGCCGAGTACGAGCACGCCCGTCACGAGGTGCAGCTCACCGAGGCCGATCTCCACGACGCGCTGTTCGGTCCGGCGCCGACCGTGTTCGCGCTCGTGGCCGAGACCGGCGGCGAGGTCGTGGGGCTGGCGCTGTGGTTCCTGTCGTTCTCGACGTGGCTCGGCCGCCACGGCATCTACCTCGAGGACCTCTACGTGCGGCCCGAGCACCGCAGCCACGGCTTCGGGCGAGCCCTCCTGGCGACGCTGGCCGCCATCGCCGTGGAACGGGGCTACGGGCGGGTCGAGTGGGCGGTACTCGACTGGAACGAGCCCGCCCTCGCGTTCTACCGCTCGATCGGCGCTGTTGCCATGGACGAGTGGACCACGAACCGGCTCACCGGAGACGCCCTGCGTTCCCTGGCCGCCGATGGCTACCATCCCGCGCCGTGATCAGGCTCTACGGCCGCCGAGTGCTGTTGCGCCCGCTCGTCCTCGCCGACTACCCGGCGTGGAGCGAGGTCCGCGTGCGCAACGAGGGGTGGCTGCTCAAGTGGGAACAGGCGCGGGTGCCGGGCATGCCCGATCCGACGCGTGAGCGCGATGCCTTCGCCGTGCGCTGCAGCGCCCGGGAGCGGGAGCGGCAGCTCGGCGCCGGGTACGGCTTCGGCATCTTCGTGGACAACGCCTTCGCCGGGGAGATCAACCTCAACTCCGTGCAGCGCGGCTCGTTCCAGAACGCATACGTCGGGTACTGGATCGACCAGGCGCAGGCTGGCAACAGCTACATGCCCGAGAGCGTGGCCGTGCTCACCCGGTTCGCCTTCGACGACCTCCGCCTCCATCGCCTCCAGGTGGCCATCATCCCCCGCAACTCGAACAGCCGCAGGGTCATGGAGAAGCTGCGGTACCGGGAGGAGGGGGTGGCGCTGCGCTACCTCGAGATCAACGGGGCATGGGAGGACCACGTCCGCTACGCCATCACCGTCGAGGAGTGGGAGCAGCGCCGGGCCGAGCTGACGCACGCCTGGCTCTGAGCGAAGCGGCCGCAGTGGCGCCGGGGCAGTGGCCGCGAGATTGTCCGAGAGGGCGAGCGGATAGGCGAAGAGAGCTTGGATGGCGCCGGAATCCTGTTCCGATCGGCGTTTGGGTGCTGATTGCCTCGCCTGGCGGGCCGATCGGCACCCATGACCGAATCGGCACCCAACGTCGCTCACGGATCGTGGCCACCGGCCCCGCCCGCGCCGATCGCCAGTACCTATCCGCTCGCCCTCCGACCACAGCGAGTCGGCGAAGAGGCGCCGCTATTTGAGGGGCAGCTCGATGGCGAGGTCGTCGAGGCCGAGCGGGCCCTGGACCAGCGCGGCGGAGTGCCAGGCCTTGAGGTCGAACGAGTCGCCGGCACGGCGGCGGGCCGCGTCCCGCCCCGCCAACCACACCCGCTCGCCGAGCTTGTAGCCGATCGCCTGCCCCGGCATGCCGAGGTACCGGATCCACTCGCTGTCGAGGAAGTCCGGGTTGGGTCCGCCGTGCTGGTGCAGGAACTCCAGCCCCAGCTCGGGCGTCCACCGCTCGCCGGGGTGGAAGGGCTGACCCTCCGGAATGGGCATGGCGCAGTGCATGCCGATGTCGACCACCACGCGGGTGGCCCGCAGTTGCTGACCCGTCAGGTAGCCGACGCGGCGATCGGGCGCGGTGAAGAACCCGAGCTCGTCCATCAACCGCTCGGCGTACAGCGCCCAGCCCTCGGCATCGGCCGAGATGAACTCGGCCCGCTGGTAGCGCGACAGCCGGTCACCGGCGGCCACCCAGCCCCCGAACTGGAGGTGATGACCGGGGACGCCCTCGTGGTACCAGGTGCTCACGTCCTCCCAGATCGGGAAGCGGGTGCGGCCGAGGGTCGGGTACCACGTCTGGCCGGGCCGGCTGTAGTCCTCGGACGGCTGCGTGTAGTACGCCGCCGCCGCCGTCCCGGGCGGCGCCAGCACCGCCTCCACCTTGCGGATGTCACCCGAGAGGTCGAAGTGGGTGCCGTCGAGGGCATCCATCGTCTCGTCCATCAGCCTCTGGAGCCACACCACGAGGGCCTCCTCGCCCTCGATGGCCTCACCCTCGGCGTCGAGGTGGGCGTACACCTCGAGGAGGGACGCGCCGGGAAGGATGGTGGCCGCCACCGCCCGCATGTCGTCCTCGATGCGCTCCAGCTCGGCCCAGCCGTAGGCGTAGGCGTCGTCGACGTCGAGGTTGGCGCCGAGGTACTGGCGGGCCTGCAGCACGTAGCGGTCGATGCCGACGGCGTCGGGCACCCCCTCCGCCCGGGGGGTGTACTCGTCGCGGAGGAAGCGGGTGAAGGACACGAGCGCGTCGGTGGCGGCGGCGGCGCCCCGGTCGAGCTCGGCGCGCAGGGCGTCGGGACCTTCGGCGGCGAGGCCGGCGAACCACGGCTGGTCGGCGCCATCCAGGCCGGCCCAGGTAGCGGTCTGCTCGGCGCACGCCAGTGACTGGCGGGGCGCGGCGAGGACGCCCTTGGCCATCCCGGCCCGCAGGGCCGACTCGACGCGCGCGTAGGCCTCGGGCACGGCGGCCATGCGTTTGGCGATGTTGGCCCAGTCCTCATCGGTCTCCCGCGGCGAGAGATCGAACACCTCGCGAACGGCAGAGACCGGCGAGCCGAAGATCCGCAGCTGCCGCACGTGCTCGTCGGCATCGAAGGACGCCAGCTCGGCGCTGAGTCGCTCCCGCAGGAGCGCGCCGCAGAAGCGGTCGGCGTCGTCGGCGGCGGCGGCGCCGTCCAGCTCGGCCAGCGTCTCGCGAGCGAGGTCGGCACGAGCGGTCACGCCCTCGACCGAGTAGTCGGTCAGCCGGTCGTCGTGTCCGGGCTCGCCCAGCATCGTGGCGAGGTACGGATCGAGCGGCAGGAAGCGGTCGAGGTAGCGGTCGGCCAGCGCCCGCACGGCACCCATGGACTCGTCAGCTCTTCTTGGAGATGCGAGCCTGCAGGGCGGCCAGGCGCTCCTTGAACCACGGCTGGCGGGTGCTCCACAGCTGCGGGTCCAGCTCACGGTCGACGGCGGCATCGTGGGCGGCCACCCCGGCCATGTCCGACAGCGTCTGCTTGGTCGTCACCAGCAGCTCACGCGGCGCCGAGGCCGCCCGGGCGGCGAAGGCGTGGGCGGCATCGAGCAGCTCGTCATCCTCGACACAGCGGTGCACCAGGCCGATGCGGGCGGCCTCGGTCCCGTCGACCACGTCGCCGAAGAGCACAAGGGCGGCGGCGGCCTGCGGGCCGGCGATGCGGCGCAGCATCCAGGTGTGGCCGCCACCAGGGTGGATGCCGAGCTGGAGGAAGCGGGTGTCGAAGCGGGCCGACCGGCCGGCGATGCGCACATCACAGCCGAGCGCCATGTTCATGCCCGCACCGACGGCGGCGCCGTTGACGGCGGCCAGGGTGGGGAGCGGGCTGCGAGCCACCCGCAAGAACCCTTCGTAGATGGTGCGCAGGCTGGAGCCTTCGGCCTCGGCCAGGTTGCCGAGGTTGGCGCCGGCGCAGAACGCCGGAGGAGCGCCGGTCACCACCACCGCGCCGACCCCGTCGTCGGCCTCGATGCGATCCATGGCGGCGACGATCTCCTCCACCATCGGGGCGGTGAGGGTGTTGCGCTCGGAAGGGTTGTTGAGGGTGAGGGTGGCGACGCCGTCGGCGACGTCGACCAAGACGAAGGTCACGGCCCGGCAGTCTGCCACGGTCCTACAGTCGGCCGATGGCCGTTGCGTCTGTCCGCCAGCAGATCGAGCGACTGCTCGACGAGGAACCCGGCCGCACCGTGGCTGTCATCGTGCAGGCCGACGAGAACGACCGTGCCGCCAAGGCCGCCGCCAGCGCCGCCGCCGCCGCCCTGGCCGAGCGCCGGCTCGTGGCCCGGCCCGGCGCCGTGATGGACGACCTGAGCCGGATGTTGCGCTCGGGACGGGGCCGGCGCCCGAGCACCACCCCGAGCGTGGCCGCCGCCGTGACGGGCACGCCCCCGCCGGTGACGGCCAGGGCGGCGGCGACCGCCGCCTTGCGGCCCGTGCTGGCCACCGATGCCGTGCGCCGGGCGCTGGCCCGGGCCGGCGAGAACGCCGCCGCCAGCCCGGTCACGCCGCTGCTGGCCGCCCGCAGCGTGGCGGCGACGCTCACGCGCGACGAGCTGGCGGCCCTGCGCGACGAGCCCGCCGCGGTGGCCGCCGTCCATCGCAACCGCCACCTGGAGCTGCCGCGGGTCATCCAGCTCGACGAGCTGCCGGCGGGCGCGGCGGCCGTACGGGCCAGCGCCTGGGGCGTGGAGCGCATCGGTGCCCTGGCCACGTGGGGCGCCTACGGGGTTCGGGGCAAGGGCGTGAAGATCGGCGTGCTCGACACCGGCGTGGACGCCGAGCACCCCGACCTCAAGGGCAAGGTGGCCAACTGGGCCGAGTTCGACGCCAGCGGCAAGCGGGTGACCGGGTCGGCGCCACACGACAGCGATCGCCACGGCACCCACGTCTGCGGCACGATCGCCGGCGGCAACGCCAGCGGCAAGTGGATCGGCGTGGCGCCCGACGTCCGCCTGGCCGTCGGGCTCGTGCTCGACGGCGCCACCGGCGGCAGCGACGCCCAAGTGCTGGCCGGCATCGACTGGGCCCTCGACCGCAACGTCGACGTGATCAGCATGTCGCTCGGCGGCCTCGTCATCGGGCCCGAGACGCCCGGGACCTACACCCGTGCCATCGTCGACTGCTTCCTGCGGGGCGTGGCGGTGGTGGCAGCCATCGGCAACGAGGGCGACGGCACCGGCGGCTCGCCGGGCAACGACCTGTTCGCGCTCTCGGTCGGCGCCACCGACGTCGACGATGCGGTGGCCGGGTTCAGCAGCGGGCGCACACAGATCATCACCGAGTCCACAGTGATCCGGCCCGAGCTGCTGCCGCTGCCCTACCCGAAGCCAGACGTCGCCGCGCCCGGTGTCGCCGTCGAGTCGAGCGCGCCGGGCGGGGGCCTGGCCATCCTCAGCGGCACGTCGATGGCGACGCCGCACACCAGCGGCGCGGTGGCGTTGCTCCTGTCGGCGACCGGCGGGCTGGCCGCGGTGGACGAGCGCGACCGCGTGGGCGTGGTGCTCGACTTGATGATCGGCGGGGTGCAGGAGCTCGGCGAGGCCGGCCAGGATCATCGCTACGGCTTCGGTCGCATCGACGTGCTGCGCTCCATCGGCCTCGCCAAAGAGCAGGGCCTGTAGCGACGGTACGATGCAGCGGTGGCCGACCGCATCGACTCCGTGATCACGGACGGCTCGCTGCGGCGCCTTGCGCATGAACGGTCGGCGGACGCCGCGCCGGTGCTGATCGAGGTGGTCGGTCCGTCGGCGGAGACGGACATCGTGGTCGGCCGGGGTGGGCCGATCGATGGCCGACCATCGGCGGTCCGCGTGCGCGGCGGCATCAGCGATCCCGCCCCGCCCGATGGCGCCGAGTCGGCGGTGCGGGGCATCCTCGGGCGCAAACCCCGGTACCTGCGCGCCGCCCGCTCGTTCGCCGCCATCGCCACGGGGGCCGAGCTGGCCGCCCTCGCCGCCAGCCCCGCGGTGGCCGCCATCCGGCCCGACCGCAAGCTCGCCCACCACTGATCGTCCTCGTACGATCCGGTCATGGGTGCGAGATGGCCCGCCAGGCGGGCCGATCCGCACCCACGTCCCTGGCGCGACCAGCATCGGAGTGTTGGGGACGGGTGGCCGATAGCCTGCGGCCGCCGTGCTCGACCATGTCTTCACCGATGCCATCACCGCTCTGCGGGAAGCCTTCGAGGGGGCCTTCCTGGAGCGGCAAGCGTTCGAGGAGCACTTCCAGGTGGACGTCCTGCTCGGCGACGTGACGTGGGAGACGAGCTACGGCCTCCCTGGCGAGGGCCTGCCGCCCCGGGTGGTGGCCCACATCACCTTCGACTGGCCCACGTGGAGCCAGACGTCGTACCGGCGCTGGTACGTGGACGAGGTGTTCGAGGAAGCGCCGGCCATCGAGATGGAGATCGTCTTCCGTGTCCAGCGCTTGGCCGAGCAGCCGGCCCCGGCCGGGTTCCTCGCCGTGCTCCCCGCCTCCAGCCCGGTCATCGGCAACGAGACGCTCGAGCGGGCCGGGCCCACGGTCGAGGTGGCCTACGACGACGACATGTCGCAGGCGGTGCAGTTCGCCATCGAGATCAACTACGAGGGCCTCTACGAGCTGGCCGAGGAGACGCTGGCCGACGGCTCCAGCGGCCTCCTGGACGAGCACTTCGGCGCGCTGGGCGGCTGGATCTCCTCCATGCTCGTGCGCCTCGGTGACCTGCCCCTCAGCTACCTCCCGCCCGAAGAGGAGCCATAAGGCCCCGGCAGCGAGCGACCGATACCGTTCGGTCCCATGACCGATCCCGTCCTGCTCGACGTGAGCGAGCGCATCGCCACCATCACGCTCAACCGGCCCGAAGCTCGCAACGCCCTGTCGAGCGAGGTCCTGCGGCTCCTCCCCCAGCTCATGCTCGATGCCGACGGTCGCGACGACGTCGACGTGATGATCCTCACCGGTGCCGACCCCGCCTTCTGCGCCGGCCTCGACCTCAAGGAGCTCGGCTCCAGCGCCAGCAACCTCGGCGCCGGCGGCGGGGGCGACGTCACCCGGGGCCCGTACCCGAACGTGGCCAAGCCGGTCATCGGCGCCATCAACGGCTTCGCCATCACCGGGGGCTTCGAGCTGGCGCTCAACTGCGACTTCCTGGTCGCCTCCGAGCGGGCCCGCTTCGGCGACACCCACACCCGGGTCGGGGTGATGCCCGGGTGGGGCATGACTGTCCTGCTCCCGCAGGCCATCGGCGTGCGCCGCGCTCGCGAGATGAGCTTCACCGGCAACTTCCTCGACGCCGCCGAGGCGTTGCAGTTCGGTCTGGTGAACCACGTGGTGCCCCACGACGAGCTGATCCCCTTCGCCCGCAAGATCGCCACCGACATCATCAACAACGACCAGGCCGGCGTGCGCCAGATCCGGGCCACCTACGCCGAGGTCGTCGCCACCACCATCGACGAGGGCTGGACCGTGGAGGCCCGCGACGCCCGCGCCTGGCAGAGCCAGAGCTTCGACAAGGACGAGGTGGCCCGCCGCCGCGCCGCCATCCAGGAGCGCGGCCGCGGACAGTGACTGCGGCCGGCGAACTGATGTACGAAAAGCGTCGCATAGGGCGCTAACTCGCGTCAGTACGATTTTTAGGGGAGTTTGCCGCCGCGGGCGGTGATGTCCTTTTCGATCTCGGCCTCGATGGCACGGGCCAGCTTGTTGGCGCCGTCGAGGTTGAGGTGGAAGCCGTCGTCCTGGCGCATCAGCTTGGCCTCGCCGTCGTCGTCCACGATGAAGTCGGCGTAGCCGCCGGTCGGGCTCTGGAACAGGGCCCACGTGTCGACCAGCGTGACGTTCGGGCGCTTGGCCGCCTCCTGCTGGTACGCCGTGCGCAGCACCGCCAGCCGTTGCGTGAAGGCGTCGTCCTTGGCGTTGGGCGTCCCCACCCAGATGACCTTGCGGCCGTCGCTCGACAGGAAGTCCATCGTCTGGCCGACGCGCTTGGCGTACTCCACCAGCCACTGCGGATCGGTCACGTCGTACTGCTTGCCGTCGGCCGTCTTGATCGGCTGCGCGTCGTTGCCGCCGAAGTCCACGACGACGATGTCGGGACGGATCTTGCGCACCTGGTCCTGCAGCCGCTTGGGCCAGTCGAAGAAGTCGGGACGGGTGAGGCCCGACGACACCTTGAAGTCGAGCGTGGGCGTCACCAGGTTGGTGCCGCCGGCGAGGCGCTCGAGCGACTCGCCGAAGCCCTGCGCCTGCGAGTCGCCGGCGATGTAGAGGCGCAGCTTGTCGTCCTTCGTGGGCACGCGGGCCGCAGTCGACGGCGAGACCGAGTCGGGCGGCGTCGTGGCGCCCGGCGTCGTGGTACCGCTCGCACCGCCGTCACCGGTGCCCGTGCCCGCCTGACCAGCCGCTGTCGTGGTCGTGGTGGCGAAGGCGAACTCCCCCGTGCCGCCTTCGCGGCCCCCACGGACGTCGGCGATGGCCTCTCCCGGGCGAGTGAGCTGGAAGGCGCCGGCGATCGAGTGGAGCGGCTTGGTGATGGCCAGGGCGATGCTGCGCGACGCCGAGTTGAACGGCTGGCGGTTGGCCATGTCCAGCAGGGTCTGGGAGTTCAGCAGCGCGGCCAGGCCGAGGGCGATGGCGCCCACGATCAGCACCTGACCGGCCGACATCGGCCGGTCACGACGCGGCCGTGACGGCGACGGTCCCGACCTCGGATCGCGCACGTTGCCGGCCATCAGAACTGGAAGTAGATGAACGGGGCCACGCCGGTGGGGCCGAGGGCGTCGATCAGGAAGAAGCAGCCGGCCAGGGTGACGCCCTGGGCGGCGACGGGGAAGGTGGAGAACGCCGACTGGATGCGCAGCATGGAGCGCTCCGGCACGAACTGGCTGGCCAGCATGGCGATGAGGGTGAAGATCAGCAGCCCACTGACGAGAGGCGACGGGTCACCCCAGCGCGTGAACAGGCCGCTGAGCATGTCGAAGGCCCGGGCCAGGCTGGGCGAGCGGAAGAACACCCACGCCAGGCACACGATGTTGAAGGTGACGGCCCAGCGCACGAAGCGCCGCAGCGGCGTGACGGGCGGCTCGGGCAGACGGAGCGCGGTGCGCCGATCGGCGGCCAGCCGCTCCACCGCCAGCCCGACGCCGTGGATGCCGCCCCACACCACGAACGTCCACGACGCGCCGTGCCACAGCCCGCCGATCAGCATCGTGAGCATGAGGTTGCGGTACGTCTTCCAGCGGCCGCCGCGGTTGCCGCCGAGGGAGATGTAGAGGTAGTCGCGCAGCCACCGGGACAGCGTCATGTGCCAGCGCCGCCAGAAGTCCTGGAGGCTCAGCGCGATGTACGGCGAGTCGAAGTTCGGCGGGAAGCGGATGCCGAGCAGCAGCGCGATGCCGATGGCGATGTCGGTGTAGCCGCTGAAGTCGGCGTAGATCTGGAACGCGTAGCCGTAGATGGCGAACAGGATCTCGAGCGAGCTGTGGTTGCCCGGTGCGGCGAAGACCTTGTCCACGATGGTGCTGGCGAGAAAGCTCGACACCACCACCTTCTTGAACATGCCGGCGACGATGAGCCGGAACGCGTGGGCCGCCTCGATGCGGCGCGGGTCGGCCCGCTTGCGCAGCTGCGGGAGGAACTCGGTGGCCCGCACGATCGGGCCCGCCACGAGGTGGGGGAAGAACGAGAGGTAGACGGCGAAGTCGAGCAGGCCGACGGGCTTGAGGTTGTCCCGGTAGGCGTCGATCACGTAGCTCATCGCCTGGAACGTGAAGAACGAGATGCCGATGGGCAGGATCACCTGCAGGAGCGGCGGCGAGACCGTGATGCCGAGCTTGTCGAAGCCGTTCACCACCGAGTCGGTGAAGAAGTTGTAGTACTTGAAGTAGCCGAGCACGCCGACGTTGGCGGCCACGGCCACCAGGCACCACGCCCGCTTCGCTCCATGGGAGCGGGCTTCGTTGATGCCGACCACGAAGATCTGGTTGGCGACGGTGACGGTGGCGAGCAAGAAGCAGTAGTGCCAGTCCCACCAGCCGTAGAAGACATAGCTCGCGACCAGCATGAACAGCTTCCACCGGCGAGCGTGGGGCCGCAGGAGCCACGACCCGACGAAGACGATCGGGAAGAAGATCCCGAACTGGACCGTGGGAAACAACATACTTGTGGTCCGACGCTAGCCAAGGGGCTTCGCCGGGTGGCTGACGGTCTCCATCGGCGGCGCCCCTCCGGCATGCGTGGGACACATGACGTTTCTGTTACGCGCCGAAACCGGCCCTTGCCGAGGGTCCAGGACCGCCCTACCGTCCTTCGATCCACCCGGAGGCTCATCCGACCCCGACCCAACCGAAAGCTCGGAGGGAAACCCATGCGTCAGCGACGCCGCATAGCAGTGGCGCTCTCGTTGTGCACTGCACTCGGACTCACCGCAGCCGCTTGCGGCAGCGACAACAGCTCTAGCTCGTCAGGCGGAGCCACCACAGCAGCGGCGGCCACCACAGCGGCCGGCGCGGCGACGACTGCCGCCGGCGCCACCACCACCGCCGCCAGCGGCGGCGCCACCACGACAGCCGCCGGTGGCACCGGCACGTGCAAGGCCGGCAGCGGCACCGTCCCGCCGATCCAGACGGGGACAGCCGACGGCAAGGGCAAGACCGTCGCCCTGCTGTTCGACGTGACCGGGCGTGGTGACAAGTCGTTCAACGACGCCGCCGCCGCCGCCCTCGACAAGGCCAAGACCGACTACGGCATCACCGGCCAGGAGTCCACGCCGACGGCCGCCGACGGCAGCGACCGGCCCGAGCGCATCAAGTCGTTCGCCGGCAACGTGGAGCTGATCGTGGCCAACGGCTTCCTCTGGGGCGACGCCACGACGGCATCGGCCACCGCCAACCCGAACCAGAAGTACGCCATCATCGACTCCGTCGTGGCCGATGCCGCGGGTAAGCCGCTGCCCAACGTGCGCTCGATGGTGTTCGGCGTGAACGACGCGTCGTTCCTCGTCGGTGCCGCCGCCGCCTGCGCGTCGAAGTCCGGCAAGATCGGCTTCATCGGTGGTGTCGAGAACGACATCATCAAGCCGTTCGAGGCCGGCTACGTCGCTGGCGTGAAGCAGGTCAATCCCGAGGCCACGGTCGAGGTGAAGTACATCAGCCAGCCGCCGGACACCAAGGGCTTCAACGACCCCGCCAGCGGCAAGGCGATCGCCAAGGCCATGTACGACAGCGGCATCGACGTCGTGTTCGCCGCCGCCGGCGGTTCCGGCAAGGGCATGTTCGAAGCCGTGGTCGAGACGGGCAAGAAGCCCGGCGAGGTGTACGCCATCGGCGTCGACTCCGACCAGTACCAGACGGCGTCGCCCGACCAGCAGCCGTACATCCTGACGTCGTCGCTCAAGCGGGTGGACGTAGCCACGTACGAGGCGATCACCGACGCCCTCAACGGGAAGCTGACCGGTGAGATCAAGACCTACGACCTCAAGAACAACGGCGTGGGCTACGCCGTGAGCAACGCGGCCATCAACCAGTACGCCGGGACGCTCGAGGACCTGAAGGCACAGATCACCGCAGGCAAGATCACGGTCCCCAGCAAGTAGACGGGATCAGTGTGACGACTGGCGGGGTGCCGGGCTTTGCGCTCGGCACCCCGTGTCGCGTTGTAGAACTACGGCCATGAGCGAGGGAGCCGCGCCGACTCCGGCAATCGCCATCGAGCTGCGCGGCATCGTCAAGCGGTTCCCCGGCGTCGTGGCCAACGACGGCGTCGACCTCACGGTGCGGGCGGGCACGGTCCACGCCATCGTCGGGGAGAACGGTGCGGGGAAGTCCACCCTCATGAAGACGCTCTACGGCGCCCATCGGCCCGACGAGGGCACGATCGTGGTCGACGGTGTCGAGCACCAGTTCCACTCCCCGCGCCAGGCCATCGAGGCCGGGATCGGGATGGTGTTCCAGCACTTCATGCTGGCCGACAACTTCACCGTGTGGGAGAACGTGGTGCTCGGCGACGAGCCGGGCAGCGCGATGCGCCTGGACATCCGCAAGGCGCGCAAGCAGATCGGCGACCTGTCCGCCCTCTTCGGCCTCGACGTGCCGCCCGACGAGCTCGTGGCCGATCTCGGCGTCGGCCAGCGCCAGCGGGTCGAGATCCTCAAGGTGCTGTACCGAGGCGCCCGCATCATCATCCTCGACGAGCCGACGGCGGTGCTCGTACCCCAGGAGGTCGACGAGCTCTTCGCCGCGCTGCGCGGGCTCACCGATCAGGGCTCGACGGTCATCTTCATCTCGCACAAGCTCGACGAGGTGCTGAGCGTGGCCGATGCCATCACCGTCATCCGGGCGGGGCGCACGGTCGCCGAGATCGACGACGTCGGTTCGGTCACGGCCCGCCAACTGGCCGAGCTGATGGTAGGGAGCGAGCTGCCGACGCCGCAGACGCGCTACGCGACCGTGACCGACACGGTGGCGCTGACGGTCGAGGGCCTCACCGTCGCGGGCGACGAAGGTGCCCGCCCCTTGGTCGAGGACGTCTCCTTCCGCGTGCACCGGGGCGAGATCGTGGGCATCGCCGGCGTGGAGGGCAACGGCCAGAGCGAGCTGATGGGCGCCCTGCTCGGCACGCAGGCACTGGCGGCCGGGCGCATCGAGATCGACGGCAAGGACGCCACCCACGTGGGTACGAGGGCCCGGCGGGCGGGCGGCCTCGGTTACATCCCGGAGGACCGCCAGCGCGACGGCCTCGTGCTGATGGCACCGCTGTGGGAGAACGTGGTCCTGGGCCACCAGGCCCAGCGCCCGGTCGCTCGCGGGTTCTGGATCTCCCGCAAGGGCGCCCGCCGGCGCACCGAGGAGATCATCGAGCGCTTCGGCGTGCGCACCCCCGGCGCCGATGTCGCCGCCCACGCGCTCTCCGGTGGGAACCAGCAGAAGCTGATCGTCGGCCGGGAGATGATGGCCGAGCCGACGGTCCTCCTGGCGTCGCATCCCACCCGCGGCATCGATGTCGGCGCCCAGGCGGCGGTGTGGGAGGTCATGCAGCAGGCCCGCCGCAACGGCCTGGCCGTCGTGCTCGTGTCGGCCGATCTCGACGAACTGATCGGCCTGTCCGACACGCTGCTGGTGATGTACGGCGGGCGCATCGTGGCCACCCTCGACCCCGCCGCCGTCACCCCGGTCGAGCTCGGCTCCTACATGACCGGCGCGAACGAACCGGCAGGCGACGCGGCGTGAGATCGCGCATCATCTACGCCCTGGCCGCGCCCGTGGTGGCGGCCGTCTTCGCCCTCGGCGTGGCGTCGGTGGCCTTGCTCCTCGCCGGCCACAGCCCCATCGAGACCTACCGCACGATGTGGCAATACCTCGACTCCGCCGACTCGGTGGTCTCCGTCATCAATCGCGCCGTGCCGTACTACGTGGCCGGCGTCGCCGTCGCCATCGGCTTCAAGATGGGCCTGTTCAACATCGGCGCCGACGGCCAGTACCGCCTCGCCGCGCTGCTGGCGGCAGCGGCCGGCGCTGCGGTCACCCTGCCGGCGCCTCTCCATGTCGGGTTCATCTTCCTCGTCGCCATCTCCGTCGGTGCCGCCTACGCCGCCATCGCCGGCATCCTCAAGATCTGGCGGGGCGTGAACGAGGTCGTCTCGACGATCATGCTCAACTTCATCGCCACCGGCATCTCCGCCTTCCTCTTGGCCGAGTACCTCCGCAACCCGAAGGTGAACCTGGTGGCCGAGACGAAGCCGATCCCGGCATCGGGCACGCTGCCACCGCTCAACCGCTTCCTCGAGATCTTCGGCTACCACCTCCCCGGCGGGACCGTGCTGCAGGGGTTCCTGCCCTTCGCCGTCATCGTCGGCATCCTCTACTACCTCGTCGTGTGGCGCACGCGCTTCGGCTTCGAGCTGCGCACCACCGGCGTGAATCCCGCTGCCTCCCTCGCGTCGGGCGTGAACCCGAAGCTGATGGTGCTGAAGACGATCATGATCTCGGGTGCCGTCGCCGGCCTCATCGGCCTGGGCCCGCTGCTCGGTGATCCACAGCTGCACAAGTACGGCGACACCTTCCCCACGGCGATCGGCTTCACCGGCATCTCCATCGCCCTGCTCGGTCGCAACAGCCCCGTCGGCATCGCCATCGCCGCGGTCGTCTGGGCGGCGCTCGAACGCGCTGGGCAGGCGCTGCCACCCATCGGCGTGCCGCAGGAGATCGTGCAGATCCTGCAGGGCACCCTGCTGCTGACGGCGGTGATCGCGTTCGAGGTCGTGCGCCGCTTCGCCGCCGCCGCGGCGGTGCGGGAGGCGGCCCGGACGCTGGCCCGCTCGTCACCGTCGCGCGAGCCCGCAGGAGCGGTGGCGTGAGCGTCATCGCCCCCGCGCTGCAGCGCGAGCGCGTCGGCTTCGACCGGTGGCTGACCTCGAACCGCTGGGCTCGCCCGTTGGCCACGGCGACCGTCTTCATGCTGGTGCTGTCGGTCTCGCGCACGATCGCCGACGCGCCGGACATGACCAGCGGGGCCACGTTCGCCGCCGCCATCGGTGCATCGGCACCCATCCTCCTGGCGGGGCTCGGGGGCATGTGGTCGGAACGGGCCGGCATCGTGAACATCGGCCTCGAGGGCATGATGATCCTCGGTACGTGGTTCGCCGGCTGGGCCGGGTACCTGTGGGGTCCCTGGGCGGCGCTCGTCTGGGGTGGCATCGGCGGCGCCCTCGGGGGACTGCTCCTCGGCGTGGCTACCATCACCTTCGGCGTCGACCACGTGGTCGCCGGCATCGCCATCAACCTGATCGCTCCCGGTCTGTGCCGGTTCCTGTCGAGTGAGCTGTTCGTCGGCCGCGGCGATGGCACCATCACGCAGTCACCCACCATGACGAGCCGGATGGGCTCGCTCACCGTGCCCTTCATCTCGGGCGGCGAATTCTTCGGCCACTCGACCCCCGATCCACTCGGCTGGATATCGGAGCAACGGTGGTTCTTCATCAGCGACGTGGCCGGGCTGCTGAAGGGGTTCACCACCGACCTGCGCTACTCCACGCTCATCGCGCTCCTCCTGATCCCGGCCTCCTTCTACCTGCTGTGGCGCACCGCCGTGGGCCTGCGCCTGCGGTCGTCGGGCGAGCGTCCCGGTGCCGCCGAGTCGCTTGGCGTCGGCGTCTACCGCATCCGGTACCTCGCGGTCGCGGTGTCGGGCTTCCTGGCCGGTCTCGGCGGCGCCTGGCTGGTGATCGACATCCGTGCCTACAACCAGGGCCAGACCGCTGGCCGGGGCTTCCAGGGCTTGGCCGCCACCATCTTCGGGAACTGGCGCCCGCTCGGCATCTTCGGCGGCGCTGGCGTGTTCGCGTACGCGCAGTCGCTGACCCAGCAGATCGGCACGGCACCGGTCCTGGCCCTCTTCATCGTGGCGGCCATCGTGTTCGCCGGCCTCGGGATCCGGCTCCTCACCAAGCGCCAGTTCATCGCCGGCGCCATCTCCCTCGCCGTCGTGCCGTTCGCGCTGTACTACTACTCGATCACCACGAAGGTCAGCAACCAACTGGTCTTCATCACCCCGTACCTCGTCACGCTGATCGTGCTGGCGTTCTCGTCGCAGCGATTGCGACCACCGGCGTGGGATGGGCGCCCGTGGTACCGAGGCATGGAGTAGCGCGTGGCGATCGACTGGGACGCGCTGCGGGCCGCCGCCATCGAGGCCGCCACCCACGCCTACGCCCCGTACTCGCACTTCCACGTCGGCGCCGCCGGGCTGGTCGCCGACGGGCGGATCGTGCGGGGCGCCAACGTGGAGAACGCGTCCTACGGGCTCGGCCTGTGTGCCGAGTGCGGGATGGTCTCGGATCTGGCCACCAGCGGCGGCGGGCGCCTCGTGGCCGTGGTGACCGTGGCCGGTGACGGGCAGCCGGTGATGCCGTGCGGGAGATGCCGCCAGTTGCTCTGGGAGCACGGCGGGCCCGACTGCCTCGTCGACGGGAACGGCACCCCCACACCGATGGGCGACGTCCTGCCGGGCGCCTTCGACGAGTCGGCCATGACCGGACGGACCGAAGACGCGTGAACGCCGTCGACGTCATCCGCATCAAGCGCGACGGCGGCCGCATCCCCGACGACGCCATCCGCTGGTTCCTCCACGCCTACACCGCGGGAGACATTCCCGACGAGCAAGCCTCCGCTCTCCTCATGGCCATCCTGTTCCGAGGGATGGCCGATGACGAGCTGGCCACCTGGACGGCGGCCATGATCGACAGCGGCGAGCGCCTCGATCTCTCGGCCGTCGGCCGTCCCACCGTGGACAAGCACTCGACCGGCGGCGTCGGTGACAAGGTCTCGCTGGTGCTGTGCCCGCTGGTCGCGGCGTGCGGCGCGGCGGTGCCGCAGCTCTCGGGCCGGGGCCTCGGCCACACGGGCGGCACCCTCGACAAGATGGAGGCCATCAGCGGCTGGCGGGCCTCGTTGACGCCGGCCGAGATGATGACGCAGTTGCGCACTGTCGGCGCGGTGATCAGTGCCGCCGGCAGCGGCCTGGCGCCCGCCGACCGCAAGCTCTACGCGCTGCGCGACGTGACCGCCACCGTCGAGAGCATCCCGCTCATCGCCAGCTCGATCATGTCGAAGAAGATCGCCGAGGGCACCGAGTCGCTCGTGCTCGACGTCAAGGTCGGGGTCGGTGCGTTCATGAAGGAGCAGGGCGACGCCCGGCAGCTGGCCGAGACGATGGTCGCCATCGGCAACGCCAACGGCGTGCGCACGACGGCGCTGCTCACGAACATGCACACCCCGCTCGGGCGGGCGTGCGGCAACGCCCTCGAGGTGGCCGAGTCGATCGAGACGCTGCTGGGCCGGGGCCCCGCCGATGTCGAGGCCATCACGCTGGCGCTGGCCCGCGAGATGCTGGCCCTCGCCCGGGTCGAAGGGCCGTCGCCGGAGGAGGCGCTGCGCTCGGGCGCCGCCGAGCGGGTGTGGCAGGAGATGGTGGCGGCGCAGGGCGGCGATCTGGCGGCCGGGCTCCCGATGGCACGGCGCACCCAGGTCGTGCCGGCGCCGGCCAGCGGCTTCCTCACCCGCCTCGACGCCCTCGGCGTGGGGGTGTGCGCCTGGCGCCTGGGCGCCGGGCGCTCCCGCAAGGAGGACCCGGTCAGTGAATCGGCCGGCGTGCTCTGCCTGGCCAAGCCGGGCGACGCCGTCGAGAAGGGCCAGCCGCTGCTCGAGCTGCACATCGACGACGAGGCGAGGGTGCCGGGGGCGCTGGAGGCCTTGGAGGGCGCCTTCGACATCGGCCCGGAACCGCGGCCGAGGGAGCCCCTGGTGATCGACGTGATCCGGGGTTAGCTACCGTCGTCGGCCATGAGCGAGCGTCCCACCGACGACGCGTTGCTGGCCGCCCCCAAGGCGCTGTTGCACGACCACCTCGACGGCGGGGTGCGCCCGGCGACGGTGCTGGAGCTGGCCCGCGAACAGGGCTACGG
This sequence comes from uncultured Acidimicrobiales bacterium, assembly GCA_963728985.1. GTDB lineage: Bacteria > Actinomycetota > Acidimicrobiia > Acidimicrobiales > Ilumatobacteraceae > DASXAI01. The sequence goes on from CAVSME010000003.1 coordinate 106,784, forward strand.
CAACCTGCCGACCCAGGACGTCGACGACCTCTCGGCCTGGTTCCACCGGGGCGCCAAGCGCAACGACCTGGTGCTGTACCTGGAGACGTTCGCCCACACGGTCGGCGTGATGCAGGACCGCGACGCCATCACCAGGGTGGCGGCCGAGTGCGCCGCGGATCTGGCCGGCGACGGCGTCGTGTACGCCGAGATCCGCTTCGCTCCCGAGCTGCACGTCGAGGGTGGCCTGACCCTCGACGAGGTGGTGGAGGCGGTGCTGGACGGCTTCCAGCTCGGCGCTGCCGGCACGAACCTCACGATCTACGCCCTGCTGTCGGCGATGCGCACCGCCGCCCGCAGCCTGGAGATCGCCGAGCTGGCCGTACGCTGGCGTGACGCCGGCGTGGTCGGCTTCGACATCGCCGGCGCCGAGGCCGGCTATCCGCCCACCCGTCACCTCGATGCGTTCCAGTACGTGGCCAGGGAGAACTTCCACACCACGATCCACGCCGGTGAGGCGTTCGGGCTCCCGTCGATCTGGGAGGCCATCCAATGGTGCGGCGCCGAGCGCCTCGGCCACGGGGTGCGCATCGTGGACGACATCACCGTCGAGGGCGGCCGCTACGAGCTGGGCCGGCTGGCCGCCTTCGTGCGCGACCGCCGCATCCCGCTCGAGATGTGCCCCACGTCGAACGTGAACACGGGCGCGGCGCCGTCGATCGCCGAGCACCCGATCGGCCTGCTGCGCCGGCTGCGCTTCCGCGTCACGGTCAACACCGACAACCGGCTCATGAGCGCGACGTCGATGACGAACGAGCTCCGCCAGCTGCGGGACGCCTTCGGCTACGGCTGGGACGACTTCGAGTGGCTGACGGTGAACGCCATGAAGTCGGCGTTCGCGCCCTTCGACGAGCGGCTGCGGATCATCAACGAACGCATCAAGCCGCGCTACGCCATGCTCCGGGCCACCGGCCTCGGCATCTCCTCGCTCGCCTGAACCCGAACCCGTGTACGAAGTGCCACGCAGAACGGGTTGCAGCGCGTCAGTACGACCCGAGACACGCGGACCGATAGGTCCGCTGCCGCCGCAATGCGGCGGGAGGGGCAGCCGGCCGCGGCATTGTTCGAGCGCAGCGAGTCAGGAGCAAGCCGAGCGCCAGCGAAGGCGGCGACGAAGACCTAGAAGAGCTTCGTCTCGCCTGTCATCGTGTACTTGGTGGCGGTGGAGCCCTTGAGGCCGGCGGCCTTGAGGGCCCGGCCGAAGTCACGCATGTGGGGCTGCTTGCCATGGGCGCCGAGAGCGTCGTCGTCCTCCCACAGCTCGGTCACGTAGAACCGGCCACGGTCGGCAACGTCAGCCGAGATGTCGTAGCGGTGGCAGCCGTCCTCGGCCCGGCAGAGGTTCTGCTGGGTGGCGGCGGCGGCGAGGACGTCGTCGTGGTGGTCCGGATCGACGTCGATGGTGGCGTGGACGATGAGCACGGGCGCGGACGCTAGGGCACGAGGACGTCAGGGTGCACGTCCGGCGCTGCCATGGAGGAAGGCCCAGGCGGTGTTGGCGCAGCGGGCCGACCACCCGAGGCCGGCCAGGTCGGCCTCCAGCTCGGGCGGTGACCAGTAGCGCTTGACGATGGTGAACTGCCGCCCGTCGCGGAGGCGGCGCTGCGAGTTCTCGACGCCATCGGGCCGGTCAGCATCGCCCCAGCCGCCCACCCGTGCCGGCCCGTGGGCGGCGACGTGATCGGCGCGAGCGTTGTCGGCGAACCAGACCCGGCCGCCGGGCGCCAAGGCGGCACCGACCATCGTCCAGAACGCGCTCCAGCGGGCCACCGGCACGTGCGAGATCCAGAAGCTGAAGCACACGTGGTCGTAGCGGCGGGTCGGTTCCCACGCGAAGAGATCGGCCACGACGGGCTCGACCCGGTCGGTGCCGTTGCGGGCGGTGTTGATGGCCAGCGTCTCGGGCGACGCGTCCACCGCAGTTACGTGGGCGGCATGGTGGAGCAGCCGTTCGGTGAACAGGCCAGTGCCGGCGGCCAGCTCCAGGACATCGCCGGTCGGCCGGAAGTCGTCGAGGGCGGCATACACGGCCGCCACCTCCTCGACCCACCGCGCTTCGAAGTCGGCGCCGAAGTCGTACTCGTGGCGGCGCACCCACCAGTCGTCGTACTCCGGCGCCCGGGCCCGGTAGTACGCGATCTGTTCCTCGATGCCGTCAGGTGCCAACCGGGTGCCAGACCGTCTTCGTCTCGCAGAAGCCGAGGATGCGGCGCGGGTCGGGCGACGCCGTCCAGTCCGGCTCGGTCGCCGGCGCGGGGCGCACCCGCTTCACGTTCTCGGCCGCCTGCTCCTCCAGGGCGCGAGCGAGGGCAGCGTCGCCTGCGGCCCCGCTGGCATCGAGGGCGTTCACGTCGAGGTGGGCGGCCAGGACCGGTGCCAGTTCGGCCAACGGTCCCGTGAGGATGTTCACCACCCCACCCGGCAGGTCCGACGTCGCCAGCACCTCCCCGAGCGTGACGGCGGGCAGCGGCCGTTCGGCCGACGCCACCACCACGCTCGTGTTGCCGCTGACGATCACAGGCGCCACCACCGAGACCAAGCCGAGGAACGACGACTCCTGCGGCGCCAGCACGCCGACGACGCCGGTGGGCTCCGGGGTCGAGAAGTTGAAGTAGGGCCCGGCCACCGGGTTCGACGAGCCGTCGATCTGGGCGATCTTGTCGGACCAACCGGCGTACCAGACCCAGCGGTCGATGGCGGCGCTGACGGCGCCGTCAGCGGCGCGCGTCGTGATGCCTTCGGCGGCGACGACCTCGGCGGCGAACTGCGCCCGGCGGCCCTCCAGCACCTCGGCCACACGGTAGAGCACCTGCCCCCGGTTGTAGGCGGTGGCCCCGCTCCAGCCGGCGAAGGCCCCGCGCGCCGCCACGACGGCATCGCGCACGTCCTTGCGCGACGCCCACGCGGCATTGGCCAGGAAGCGACCCTTGGCGTCGGCGACGGCGTACGACCGCCCGCTCTCCGACCGGGGGAAGGCCCCGCCCACGTAGAGCTTGTAGGTCTTGCGGACGTCGAGGCGATCGGCCATCACGAACCCGCCTGCAGGTACGGGCCGAGCCCGTGGCGGCCGCCTTCGCGGCCGAAGCCCGACTCCTTGTACCCGCCGAACGGCGACGCCGGATCGAAGCGGTTGAACGTGTTGGCCCACACCACGCCGGCGCGCAGCTTCTTGGCCATCCACAAGATGCGCGAGCCCTTCTCGGTCCACACCCCCGCCGACAGCCCGTAGCGGGTGTTGTTGGCCTTGGCCACGGCCTCGTCGGGCGTGCGGAAGGTGAGGACGGACAGCACCGGCCCGAAGATCTCCTCCTGGGCGATGCGGCTGCTCTGGCCCACGCCGGTGAAGACCGTGGGGGCGAACCAGTACCCGCTGGCGGGGAGGTCGCACGGCGGCTGCCACTTCGTGGCGCCCTCTTCCTCGCCCGCCGCCACCAGCTCGGTGATGCGAGCGAGCTGAGCGGCGGAGTTGATGGCGCCGATGTCGGTGTTCTTGTCGAGCGGGTCGCCCAGCCGCAGGGTGCGCAGGCGCCGCTTGAGCTTGGTGATGACGGCGTCGTGCACGCTCTCCTGCACGAGGAGCCGCGAGCCGGCGCAGCACACGTGACCCTGGTTGAAGAAGATGCCGTTGACGATGCCGTCGACGGCCTGGTCGACCGGCGCATCGTCGAACACGATGTTGGCCGCCTTGCCGCCGAGCTCGAGCGACAGCCGCCGGCCGCTGCCGGCCAGGGCGCGCTGGATCTGCTTGCCGACCTCGGTGGAGCCGGTGAAGGCGATCTTGTCGACACCGGGGTGGTCGACGAGGGCGGCCCCGGTCTCGCCGGCGCCGGTGACGATGTTGACCACGCCGGCGGGCAGGTCGACCTGCTGGCAGATGTCGGCGAAGGCGAGCGCAGTGAGCGGCGTGGTCTCGGCCGGCTTCAGCACGACCGTGTTCCCACACGCCAGCGCCGGCGCGATCTTCCACGCCAGCATCAAGAGGGGGAAGTTCCACGGGATGACCTGGCCGCACACGCCGACGGGCTGCGGGTCCGGGCCGAAGCCGGCGTAGCCCAGCTTGTCGGCCCAGCCGGCGTAGTAGAAGAAGTGGGCCGCCACGAGGGGCAGGTCCACATCACGGGTCTCCTTGATGGGCTTGCCGTTGTCGATCGACTCCAGCACCGCCAGCTCGCGCGAGCGCTCCTGGATCGTGCGGGCCAGGCGGTACAAGTACTTCGCCCGCTCCGCCGCCGGGCGTCTGGCCCACCCGCGCTGGGCGCGGCGGGCGGAGGCGACGGCGGCATCGACGTCACCGGTGCCAGCTGCGCTGATCTCGGCCAGCACCTCCTCGGTGGCGGGGTTCACGGTCTTGAACGTGGAGCCGTCGCGCGGGGCCACGAACTCGCCGCCGATGAACAAGCCGTAGGACGGTTCGATGGTGACGATGTCGCGCGCCTCCGGCGCCGGCGCGTACTCCCACGTGGGGGTGACGAGATCCGGGACCGTGCTCATCAATCCACCGTCACGTAGTCGGGGCCGTCGTAGCGACCGCTGAGCTGCTTGTGGCGTTGCATGAGCACGTCGTTGAGGAGCGACGACGCGCCGAATCGGAACAGATCGGGCGTGAGCCACTCCGGTCCGGCCACCTCGTGCACGACGACGAGGTACTTCACCGCGTCCTTGGCCGTGCGGATGCCGCCCGCCGGCTTCACCCCGATGCGGACGCCGGTGAGCTCGTGGAAGTCGCGCACGGCCTCCAGCATCACCAGCGTGACGGGCAGCGTGGCCGACGGCTGCACCTTGCCGGTCGACGTCTTGATGAAGTCGCCGCCGCCGATCATGCCGAGCCACGACGCCCGCCGCACGTTGTCCAGCGTGGCCAGCTCGCCGGTCTCGAGGATCACCTTGAGGTGGGCCGGGCCGCACGCCGCCTTCACCCGCTGGATCTGCTCCAGCACCTCGCCGTAGCGCCCGCTGAGGAACGCGCCACGGTCGATCACCATGTCGACCTCGTCGGCGCCGGCGTCGACGGCGGAGCGGACGTCGGCCAGCTTCACGTCGATGGTGGCGCGACCCGACGGGAAGGCCGTAGCGACGCTGGCCACCTTCACGCTGGAGCCCCGCAGCGCCTCGCGGGCCACGGGCACCATGTCCGGGTAGATGCAGATGGCGGCGACCGACGGCACGGCGGGATCGCTGGGATCCGGGCGCACGCCCTTGGCGCACAGCGACCGCACCTTGCCCGGCGTGTCGGCGCCCTCCAGCGTGGTGAGGTCGGTCATGCGCACGGCGAGGTCGAGGGCGAACAGCTTGGCCGCCTTCTTGATCGACCGGGTGCCGAGGTCGGCCACCCGGGCTTCGGCGCCGACCTGGTCGACACCGGGCAGGCCGTGGAGGAAGCGTCGCAGCGCCGACTCGGACGCCATGGCCTCCACCAGCGCCGTGGGGGCGACGGCTTGGATCGTCACGGACGCAGCCTACGGCCGCATTGTCGCGGCGCCTTACGGCGCCGACTCGCTGCGCTTCGACAATGCCGCGACCCGCTGCCCTTGCCGCCGCACTGCGGCGGCCCGATCATGCACCTGCCAGACTCTGGCGGCGATGGACGTCACCCTGGTCGATCACCCGCTGGCCGCCGAGCGCCTCACGATCCTGCGTGATGCCAGCACCGCCAACGCCGAGTTCCGTCAGGCCCTCGACGGCCTGGCCGGGATGCTCGTCTACGAGGCCACCCGCCACCTCCCGGCGGCCGACATCGAGGTGACCACCCCGCTCGGCCCGGCGGCGGGCAAGCGCCTGGCCGACATCCCCATGCTGGTGCCCATCCTGCGCGCCGGTGTCGGGCTCGTCGCCGCCGCCCTGCGCCTCATCCCCCAGGCTGAGGTCGGCTTCGTCGGACTGGCCCGCAACGAGGAGACGTTCGAGCCCCACCCGTACCTGGCCAAGCTGCCCGAGCGCCTCGACGGCCGGCCCACGTTCGTGCTCGACCCGATGCTGGCCACCGGGGGCTCGCTCGAGTTCACGTGCCGGCTGCTCGTGGAGCGGGGGGCGCCGCCGCCGATCCAGGTCGTGTGCGTGCTGGCTGCGCCCGAAGGGCTCGATCGCATCGCCCGGTCGGGCTACGACGTGCACATCACCACGGCGGCGATCGACAGCCACCTGAACGAGCTGGCCTACATCGTCCCCGGCCTCGGCGACGCCGGCGACCGCCAGTTCGGCCTCTGGTGACCCGCCACCGCCCGCGCTTTGCGCGCGTTCTTCCGCGCAGCCTGAACACTTCGTACCGGTGGAGCGGTAGCAAGTGTTCAGGCTGCGCGATTTGGGGCGCTAGGCGAGGAGTTGCTCGGCGGCGTCCAGGAAGGGCGCCGGATCGGCGCCCACTGTCTCCACGTAGATCTTCACCTTCGGCTCCGTGCCGCTCGGGCGGATCTGCACCCGGGCCTCAGTGCCGCACCAGTACCGCAGCAGGCCCGCCTCCGGGTACTCCTGCACGTCCGTGACGGCCACGCCGCCCAGTGCCGCCGGCGGGTGGGCCCGCAGCCGGTCCATGAGCGCCGGCATGGCCAGCGGGTCGACGCGCACGGAGTGCTCGGCGGTGATGTGGCGCCCGAAGCGCTCGGCGATGTCGTCCAGCCGGTCCTGCAGCGTGACGCCGTCGCGCTTGGCCAGCGCCGCCACCTCGGCGAACAACACCGCAGCGGTGATGCCGTCCTTGTCGAGCGGTCGCTGGGTCACGAGGTAGCCGAGGGCCTGCTCGTAGCCGAACACGAAGCGCCGGTCGGGGTGGTCGAGCGCCGTCTGCCCGATCCACTTGAACCCGGTGAACGTCTCGGCGTAGTGGACACCGGCCGCCGCCGCCATCTTGCCCAGGAGGGACGACGACACCAGCGTGGTCACCACGAAGCGGTCGGGGCCGGTGGTGTGCCCGAGGATGTGGTCGCCCAGGAGCCAGCCGATCTCGTCGCCGCTGAGCCGGCGCCAGCCACCCTCCGGCGTGGGGATGACCACGCCCAGGCGATCGGCGTCGGGGTCGTTGGCCAGGCCGACGTCGGCCCCCACGCTGGCCGCCTCGTCGAGCAGCAGATCGAGCGTGCCGGGCTCCTCCGGGTTCGGGAACGGCAGGCCGGGGAAGTCGGGGTCGGGCGTGGCCTGGGCCCGCACCGACGACGGGGCCGGGAAGCCGGCGCGCTCGAGGGCGGCCACACCCACGTCGGCGCCGACGCCGTGCAGGGCCGTGTACGCCACCCGGACCTGGTCCACGCCCGCCACCAGCCGCACCGTGCCGGCGTGGGCCAGGTAGGCGTCGACCGGCCCCTCGTCGAGGTGGTGCACGAGCGGGTCGTCGAGGGGGGCGAGCGGGATGGCGGCGGTGGGGCCGACGGCGGCGATGCGAGCGGCGATCTCGGTGTCGACCGGTGAGACGATCTGGCGCCCTTCCTGGAGGTACACCTTGTACCCGTTGTCGCGCCGGGGGTTGTGGCTGGCCGTCACCATCACGCCCGCGGCCGCGCCCAGATCGGTCACGGCGAAGGCGAGCACCGGCGTCGGCACGGGGTGGGGCATGAGGTGGACGGCGATGCCGGCGCCGGCCAGGACGGCGGCCGAGTCGGCGGCGAAGACATCACTGTTGTGGCGGGCGTCGAAGCCGATGACCACGCCCCGGGCGGGCGCCGACGGATCGGTGTCCAGGAGCCACTGGGCCAGGCCGGCCGCCGCCCGCCGCACCACCACGCGGTTCATCCGCATCGGGCCGGCGCCGAGCTCGGCCCGCAGGCCGGCGGTGCCGAACTGGAGGATGCCGCGGAACCGGTCGGTGAGGGCGTCGACATCGGCGGCGTCGAGCAGCGCCTGCAGCTCCGCCCGGGTCTCGGGATCCGGGTCGTCGACCAACCACGCCCGAGCCTCGGCGAGGGGATCGCTACCCACGGTCGGTCGCGGCTGGCGCCGGCACCATCAAGAGCGCCTGTGTGACGGAATCCGAGACATGGTCGCGAATTCGGTTACACAAGCGGTCTCGCCGCCGATCCGCTCGCCGCCCGAGACCAAGGCGAAACCGGCCCATCACACGAGGCGTCGAAGCGGCACGTTCGGGCGGGCGCCGACGTGGGCGATCACTTCGGCCGCCGCCACCGAACCCAGGCGGCCGCACTCGGCCAGCGAGCGGCCGTGGGTGAGCCCGTACAGGAACCCGGCGGCGTAGAGGTCGCCGGCGCCGGTGGTGTCCACCACCTCGGCCACCGGATGGGCGGCCACCGGCACCACGCCGTCGGGCGTGACCACGACCGAGCCGTCCTTGCCCCGGGTCACAGCGGCCACCTCGCAGTCGTGACGCACGGCGTCGAGGGCCTCGTCCATGAGGTCCGTCTCGTACAGCGCCATCAGCTCCTCCTCGTTGCAGAAGAGCAGGTCGACCTGGCCGGCCACCAGGTCGCGGAAGTCGTCGCGGTGGCGGTCCACGCAGAACGAGTCGGACAGCGTGAGCGAGACCTTGCCGCCGGCGGCGTGGGCGGCGGCCGACGCCTTGCGGTAGGCCTCCTTGGCGCCGTCGCGGTCGAACAGGTACCCCTCCAGGTACACCACGCTGGCCCGGGCCACGAGCGCCTCGTCCACGTCCTCCGGCACCAGCAGCGCGGAGACGCCGAGGAAGGTGTTCATGGTGCGCTGGGCGTCGGGTGTGACCACGATGAGGCAGCGGCCGGTGGGCACGACCGGGTCGCCCGGATCGTTGACGAACGTGACCCCCACGGCGCGCAGGTCGTGGCGGAAGACGTCGCCCAGGTCGTCGGCCGCCACCTTGCCGATGTAGCCGGCCCGGCCGCCGAAGCTGGCGACGCCGGTCATGGTGTTGGCCGCCGATCCGCCCGAGAGGTGCACACCGGCGCCCATCGACTCGTAGAGGGCCAGGGCCCGCTCGGCTTCGATCAGCGTCATCGATCCCTTCACCAGGGCCTCGCTCACGAGGTACCCGTCGTCGTGGTGGGAGATGACGTCGACCAGGGCGTTCCCGATGCCGACGACGTCGAGGTCGCGCACGTAGCGAACGCTACCGGACGCCATGTGGCGCAGCAGGGGCCTCGGGCAGCGCCGGTACGCTGGCCCGTCGTGAGCGACAACCCCTACCGGCTCCCCCGCACCGCCAGCCCGTCGCGCTACGACCTGGTGCTGGCGCCCGATCTCGAGTCGGCCACGTTCACCGGATCGGTCGACGTGGCCGTCGACGTCCATCGGGCGGTGGACGAGCTGGTGTGCAACGCCGTCGACCTGGAGATCGACGAGGCGTGGGTAGGGGTGGGCGGCGAGCGCCTCGACGCCGTGGTCAAGCTGGACAGCGCCACCGACCGCCTGCACCTCGGCCTGCCCCGCTCGCTGGAGCCGGGACCGGTCACGCTCCACATCACGTTCCGCGGCGTGCTCAACGATCTGCTCCGCGGCTTCTACCGCTCCACGTACACCGACGAGGCGGGCGCCACCCAGGTGATCGCCACCACGCAGATGGAGGCCACCGACTGCCGCCGGGCCTTCCCGTGCTGGGACGAGCCGGACTTCAAGGCCGTCCTGGGCGTCACCCTGGAGGTGGCCGACGACCTCCTCGCCATCTCGAACGCTCCCGAGCGCAGCCGCCAGCCCCTGCCCGGCGGCCGGATGCGCGTCGAGTTCGCCGACACCATGCTCATGTCGACCTACCTCGCGGCGTTCGTGGTTGGCCACCTCGAGGCCACCGAGCCGGTCGACGTCGGCGGCGTGCCCCTGCGCGTGGTGCACGTGCCGGGCAAAGCTCCGCTGGCCACGTTCGCCGTCGAGGTGGGCGCCTTCTCGCTGCGCTGGTTCCAGGAGTACTACGGCATCCCGTACCCCGAGCAGAAGGTCGACCTGGTCGCCCTGCCCGACTTCGCCTTCGGGGCCATGGAGAACCCCGGGTGCATCACGTTCCGGGAAGCGGCGCTCCTCGTCGACGAGACCGGTACCCAGCAGGACCGCCAGCGCATCGCCGACGTGGTGTCGCACGAGCTGGCCCACATGTGGTTCGGCGATCTCGTCACCATGAAGTGGTGGAACGGCATCTGGCTGAACGAAGCGTTCGCCACCTTCATGGAGGTGGCGGCGTGCGACGCCTTCCGTCCCGACTGGAAGCGGTGGACCAGCTTCAGCCTGGAGCGCACCGCTGCCTTCGAAGTCGACGCCCTGGCCGCCACCCGCTCCATCGAGTACGAGGTGGTGTCACCGGCCGACGCCGAGGGCATGTTCGACGTCCTCACGTACGAGAAGGGCGGGTCGCTGCTGCGGATGCTGGAGCAGTACCTCGGCGCGGAGCGCTTCCGTGACGGTGTCCGCCACTACCTGACCACGAACTCCTACGGGAACACCGAGACCAGTGATCTGTGGGACGCCATCGAAGCGGCCACCGGCGAGCCGGTGCGGCGGGTCATGGACTCGTGGATCTGGCAGGGCGGCTACCCGCTGGTGGCGGCGTCACTGTCGGCCGACGGCACGTCGGTCACGCTGTCGCAGCGGCGCTTCCTCTTCTCCGGCGACGACGATGGCACCCGCTGGGCCGTACCCATCCACGTCCGCCAGCGCGCCGGCAACCAGGAGGACGAGCGCAAGCTCCTGCTCGACGGCGACGAGATCAACGTGCCCCTGCTCGCCCCCGGTGCGTTGGTCGTGGTCAACGCCGGCGCCAACGGCTTCTTCCGGGTGGAGTACGACGCCGAGCTGCTCGGCCGCCTCTCCGGCTCGGCCCTGGCCACGCTGTCGACGGCCGAGCGCTACAGCCTGGTCGACGACGCCTGGGCCAGCGTGGTGGCCGGGCGCCTCTCGGGAGAGGCATACGCCCGCTTCGTACGCGGCTTCGCCGACGAACCCGACCTCGCGGTGTGGGAGATCCTGCTCAACGGCCTCGGGTGGATCGACCGCTTCGTGGACGGCGACGGGCGCGAGCGCTTCCGGGGCTACGTGCGGGCGCTGGTCGCGCCGGCGCTGGAGCGCCTCGGCTGGCAGCCCGCCGCAGGCGAGGACGATCTCACCGGCGAGCTGCGCGGCACCCTCATCCGGGCCCTGGCCAACCTGGGAGCCGATCCCGCCGCCATCGAGCGGGCCCGCCAGCTCCATGCCGACGCCCTCGCCGACCCCGCCTCGGTCGCTCCTGCGGTGGCCGCCGCCGCGTTGTCGGTGGTGTCGGCCAACGGCGGCGAGGCCGAGTACGAGGCCGGGCTGGCCCGCTACCGGGCCTCGCACCACCCCCAGGACCAGCGGCGCGAGCTCATGGCCCTCGCCGAGTTCCGCGCCGCCCCGCTGTTCGACCGCACGCTGGAGCTGGCCATCACCGACGACGTGCGCACGCAGGACGCGCCCATGTTGCTCGGCCGGTGCATCCTCCAGCGTGACCACGGGCCGCGCGCCTGGCGCTTCGTGCGCGAGCACTGGGACGTGCTCAACGCCCGGTTCCCGTCGAACCTGATGATCCGGGTGGTCGAGCCGGTGCCCCGACTGTCGCGTCCCGAAGAGCAGGCCGACGTGGCCGCCTTCCTGGCCGAGCATCCGCTGCCGCAGGCGGCCAAGCGCGTCGAGCAGGTGCTCGAGCGCCAAGGCGTGAACGTGGCCCTGCGCCAGCGCGAGGAGCCCGCGCTCGCCACCGCGTTCCAGTAGGCCACGGTGCGGGTGTTCGCCGTCGAGCCGACGGCCGTCCAGCTCGACTGGCCATCGTTGGCGCCCGGTCCGCACGAAGTGGCGGCCGGCGACCGCGCGGTGACGGTGACAGGCGACGGCGGTCCCGGCGCGGTGGTGATCGACGGGCTCGAGCCGGCGACCCGCTTCGCGATCACCCTCGACGGGCAGCGCGTGGCCATGGCCACCACGCCCGATCCCCCACCGGGACGGCTGCTGACCCGCGTCGCCACGATCGGCGACCTCCACCTCGGCGAGACCAGCTTCGGCGTGCTCCCACGGGTCCATTCCCAGCGCGACCCCTGCGTCGCCCATCCCGTCGTGTGCACCGCAGCCGCCATCGACGAGCTGCTGACGTGGGGCGCCGAGATGCTGATCGTGAAAGGCGACCTCTCCCACGGCAGCCGGCGCTCGGAGTTCGAGCTGGCCGGCGAGCTCATCGGCGGTCTGCCGATCCCCACCATGGTGCTGCCCGGCAACCACGACGGCGGCAACATCCACGGCCATGACGCCGCCGCCACGTTGGCCGCCCACGGGCTGGGCCTGGTGGAGAGCGTGACCGTGGTCGACCGGCCCGGCGTGCGCGTCATCGGCGCGGACACGCGCACGCACACACAAGCGGGCACGGTGGCGGCCAGCACGGAGGCGGTCTGTGCCGCTGCGGCCGCCGCGCCGGCCGGCACCCTCGTGGTGCTGCACCACAACCTCATGACCACGCCGGTTCCCACCTTCCCACCGCACGGCGTGCCCGCCACCGAGGCCCGGCACTTCCTCGACCAGCTCGCCGCCGCCCAACCCCGCGCCCTGGTCACGAGCGGTCACACCCATCGCCACCGGGCCCGCCGCCACGGGCCGCTCCTCGTGACCGAGGTCGGGTCGCCGAAGGACTATCCGGGCACGTGGGGCGGCTACCTCGTCTACGAGGGCGGCGTCGTCCAGACGGTGCGGCGGGTCATGGCGCCCGACGCCATCCGCTGGACGCAGCGCACGGCCCGCATGTTCGGCGGCGCGTGGGGCCGATGGTCGCCGGGGCGCCTCGGCGACCGCTGCGTCGTCCAGACCTGGGAGTGAACGCCGTCTGGACGTAGCTTGTCGGCATGGTTGACGTGATCACCAACCACGACACGCCGCGCCCCCTCGACCCGAAGCGGGTCGAAGATTGCGTGCGCGACCTGCTCGTGGCGCTCGGCGAAGACCCGGCCCGCGAGGGATTGGTGCGCACGCCGGCCCGCGTGGCCGCCTTCTACCAGGAGGTGCTGGCCGGGGCCGAGGACGATCCGGCCGTGCACCTCGACGTCACGTTCGAGGCCGGCCACCGCGAGATGGTGATGGTGCGCGACATCCCTTTCTCCTCCCTGTGCGAGCACCACCTGGTGCCCTTCATCGGGCGGGCCCACGTCGCCTACATCCCGGGCGCCGACGGCCGCATCACCGGCCTGTCCAAGCTGGCGCGGCTGGTCGACGGGTATGCCCACCGCCTCCAGGTCCAGGAGCGGCTCACGACACAGGTGGCCGAGACGCTGGTCGAGCGGCTCGACCCGACGGGTGTCGTCGTGGTCATCGAGGCCGAGCACCTGTGCATGACGATGCGAGGCGTGAAGAAGCCGGGCGCCCTCACCGTGACGTCGGCGGTGCGCGGCATCTTCGAGCACGACGTGGCGTCGCGCGCCGAGGCCATGGCATTCATCCGCCACGGAGCCTGACATGCCCGGAGCGATCCCGTTCGTGCGCGACCTCGACGTCGTCTACGGGCGCGTCGACCAGGTGTCGCCGCTCGTGCGCCGCGTCGTGGCCGAGAACCCGAGCAAGTTCACCTTCCTCGGGACGGGCACGTACATCGTCGGGCGGGGCGAGGTGGCGGTGATCGACCCGGGCCCGCTCCTCGACGCCCACGTCGACGCCATCGTGGCCGCCCTCGAATCCGGCGAGCGGGTCAGCCACATCCTCGTCACCCACACCCACAGCGACCACTCGCCGGCCACGGCGCCGCTCCAGGGTCGCGTCGATGCGCCGAGCTACGGCTACGGCCCCCACGGCGCAGTGCCGTCCGACGACGCCGACGACCGGATCGTGTTCGGCGATCCCGAAGCCGACGGCGAACCCAAGAAGGACGGCGACACCGACGCCACCAAGACACTGCGGGAAGGGGCCGACACCGACTTCTCGCCAGACGTCGTGCTCCGTCATGGCGACGTGGTCGCCGGGAAAGGGTGGACGTTCGAGGCGGTGCACACGCCCGGGCACACGTCCAACCACCTGTGCTTCGCCCTGCGGGAGGAGGGCGCGCTGTTCAGCGGCGACCACGTGATGGGCTGGTCGACCAGCGTGATCACCCCGCCCGACGGCGACATGGTGGCGTTCCTCGCCAGCCTGCGCCTGCTCCTCGGGCGCGACGACGCCTCGTACTGGCCCACCCACGGGCCGCAGATCACCGCGCCGAAGGCGCTCGTCGGCGCCTACCTCGAGCACCGCCAGGAGCGCACCGACCAGGTGGTGGCGGCGCTGGCCGCCGGCCCCGCCACCATCGTCGAGATCGTGCCCGTGATCTACGCCGAGGTGGCCAAGACGCTGTGGGTGCCGGCGGCCATGTCGACCTACGCCCACCTCGTGCAGCTCGTCGACGAAGGCCGCGTGGCCGTCGACGGTGGCGGCCCGCCGAAGCGCACGTCCCGCTACGGATTGGTCTGACGTGAAGTTCGACGCGGCCGAGCTCGTCCGCTTCTCGCTGCCGCTGGTCACACCGTTCCGCACGTCGTTCGGCGTACAGGACGCCCGCGACGTGATCCTCGTCCACGTCCGGTCGGGGCACCACGATGGATGGGGCGAGAACGTGGCCGGCGTGGAGCCGCTCTACTCGGCCGAGTTCACCGACGCATCGCTCGTCGTGCTGCGTGACCACCTCATCCCTCGCGTCCTGGCCGCCGGCGACGTCACCGCGGCGGAGGTGGCCGACGTGCTGGCGCCGGTCAAGGGCTGGGCGATGGCCAAGTGCGCCGTGGAGGCCGCCGTCCTCGACGCCGAGCTGCGCGCCAACGGCACGTCCCTGCAGTTCCACCTCGGTGGCACACGGCCGCGCATCGCCGCCGGCGTCTCGGTCGGGCTGTTCGACACCATCGACGAGACGCTGCGCGCCGTCGACGCCTACCTGGCCGACGGCTACCAGCGCGTGAAGTTGAAGATCGAGCCCGGACGCGACGTCGAGCTGGTGGCCGCGGTGCGCCGCCAGGTCGGGCCCGACGTGCTGCTCCAGGTCGATGCCAACTGCGCCTACACGCTCGGCGACGCGCCGCATCTGGCCCGTCTCGACGAGTTCAACCTGTTGTTGATCGAGCAACCACTTGCAGAAGACGACCTGCGCCAGCACGCCGCGCTGGCCCGCCGCCTGCGCACACCGCTGTGCCTGGACGAGAGCATCACGTCGGCGCGTGCCGCCGCCGATGCCATCGCGCTGGGTGCCTGCGCCATCGTGAACATCAAGCCCGGCCGGGTAGGCGGGTTCCTCGAAGCCCGGCGCATCCATGACGTGTGCGCCGCCAACGGCGTGCCCGTCTGGTGCGGCGGCATGCTGGAGACGGGCATCGGCCGCGCCGCCAACCTGGCGATCGCCTCGCTCCCAGGCTTCAGCCTGCCCGCCGATCTCTCGGCGTCGGACCGCTACTTCCACCAAGATGTAACGCCGCCGTTCGTGCTCGACGACGGCCACCTTACGGTCCCCACCGGTCCGGGCATCGGCGTGACCCCCGACCCCAAGGGGCTGCGTCGGTTGAAGGCCACGACGGTCCGAATTACAGCTCGCTAGCTGCGGCGATCTCGCGCTCGAGCGGCGTGCGGAACCGAGGCATCACGCGCGTGGCGCCGAGGAAGGCGGCCAGGCGTCGCCCCTCGGCGGCGATCGCCCTCGTGGCATCGGCGCCGACGTCCTCCAGCACCCGCACCACCACCTCGCCATCGGGGCGCTGGCCCCACCCACCGACGATGCGCCCGCACCACCACACCGTCGGCCCGATGTTGCCGGAGCGGTCGAACAGCGTGGCGGCGTGCGGGCCGACGTACCACGCCCGCCCGGTCCAGCCCATCGCCGTCGGGTCGAGGGCGGGCAGCAGGGCGGCCCACGGCTTCGGTGCGCGGACCGTCGCCGTGTCGTCGGCCAGGACCAGCCCGGTGGCGCCGTCGTCCAGCTCGACCTCGACCGGCCCGACGGCCGCCAGCGCCCGCTTCACGTCGGCCGCGCTCCACCCCGTCCACCACCGCACATCCGCCACCGTCGCCGGCGCGAACGAGCGCAGCCACCGGCCGACCAGCTCGGCCTGCGCGTCAGCGCGGGCGACGACCTCCAGGTCGGAACCGAGCCACGCCGCCATCGTGGTCCACACGTGCTGCGTGGAGGTCCACGTCCCCCGCGGCCGGCCCCGCACGATGCGGCCGTCGGCACCGAGCTGGGTGAGCACCCGCGTGGTCAGGCCCTGCAGACCCTCCCACGGCTTGCCGCCATCGGCCCGCACCTGCGTGCGCAGGAGCGGCACATCGCCGCCCAGCTGGCTCCCCGTCGCCTCGCCTCTCGCCACGAGGGCGGCGTAGGTCTCCTCTTCCACCGCTCGCAGCCAGGCGGCGCCGTCGTCGGTCAGCCCGTACGCCACGACGTCCTTCTCGATGGCGGCCCGGTTGCGAGCGGCGACCGTGCCCGTCGAGGACGCATAGACGATCGGCACCAGCTCCACCGGCTCCACGAACAGCGTGCGGCGCATGCCGAGCACCCTCACGAGCGAACGATCGTCGTAGAGCGCCTGCTCGATGGCGGCGACCGTCGGCTTCTTCATCCGGGCGGCGGCGGCGAGGAACACCGTGCTGGGATCGGTGGCGTGCAGGCCCACGAGATCGCGCGCGACGGCGACGGCATCGGTGGCCTTGGCCTCCCCGGCGAGGTGGTGGCGGCGACCGATACGGGCCCGGCGCTGATCATCGCTGACGCGCACCTACGTGGTCGCTGGACTCTGCTCCGCCATCCGCCGGAAACGCCGGCCGGAGCGGCGCCGGTAGAGGACCTCGATCACGTAGGACACGACCAACGTGGCCACCAGCGTGATCCACGCCGCCGCCGGCGCGTTGCCCACGATGTAGATGATGAGGAGGACGAACATGACCACACAGGCCGTGCACGACGCGATGATGATCGCCGGTCGCGCTCCGGTCTCGTGCCGCACGCGGAGATGGGCGATGTTGACGCCGGCGTTGGTGATGAGGCCGAACCCCTCGTAGCCGATGAAGAGCACGCCGGCGCCGAAGAGGATGTCGATGCCGTTGGGCCAGGTGGCCCGGCGAGCGGCGTACAGGGCTATGGAGATGACGTAGGCGATGTACTGGAAGACGTTCAGCGTGCCGGTGAGGACGCCGTCGCCGAGACCCTCGACCAGGAACTGCACCGAACCGCCGGAGCTCGGGTACCGGCTGCCGAGCTTGGCGTACGAGTACGCCGCGAGAGCGGCCACCACGCCGCCCACGGCGAACGACACGGCCAGCGCCGATCCCGAGATGGTGGCCACGACACCGAGGATCGAGAAGATGCCGGCACCGATCATGCCGCCGACGCCGATGCTGACCGCGGCGAACAGACCGACCCGAGACGGGCTGGTGGCGGTCCTGCCGGACGCCACGTGGGTCCCGGGCACGGCGCGACCGTACGCGAGAATCCGGTAGGAAGGATGGCATGTGCCGCAACATCACCATCCTGCGAGGGCTGCAGCCGCCGGCCACGGCCGAAGAGATCGAGGCCGCCGCCCGCCAGTACGTGCGCAAGGTGAGCGGAGCCACGAAGCCGCCGGCCGGGGCGGAGGCCGTGTTCGAGCAGGCCATCGCGGCGGTGGCGGCGGCCACCACCGTGCTCCTCGACGAGCTACCGGCCCGGCGCCAACCGCCGCCGAAGCTCCCGCCGATGCGCACCCACGTTCACCCCTAGCCCGCCTTGACGAACGTGCCGATGTGCTGGAGGTCGAGGTTCTCCACCACGACCTGGGTGGCGGTGCCGGTCGGTCCGATCTTGAACGTCACGCCGCTGGTACCGGGCGCCGACTCGCCGGTCGGGTCGTAGATCCACGTGTCGCGATCCCAGTGACGCAGCGGGAACGCGTTCGGGACCGGGCCCTGCAGCATCACGAGGTCGCCGCCCTGCTCCACGATCTGGATGGGGCCGTAGAAGTCGTTGCCGTACGTGCCCACGTAGGCGCGGTTGGCCAGCGGCGGCGACGGTGACGCGGGCGGGGTGGAGTAGTCGGTCACCTGATGGTGGAAGTGCTCGATCAGCTGCGCGAAGGCCGCCTGGTACAGCGTCACCCAGTCCCGCTGCACTGTTCCGGTCGTGGCGAGGTCGAGGAAGCTCTGCCCGAGCGCCTCGGCGATGCCGACGGGGGCGGCATTGGTGAGGACCACCACGCCGAGCTGGTCGGCGGGGAGGAGGTTCACGTTGGTGGCGGCACCCAGGCCGAACGCGCCGGAGTGCGACCACCGCACCCGGCCGTCGGCGTCGTAGCCGACGTTCCAGCCGAGGCCGTAGAAGCCGGCCCGGTCGGTGGCGGGGGGTGCCGGCCGGCTGCTGACCATCTCGGGGATGTGCGTCTCCGCCAGGGCCGCTTCGTCGATGATCGGGTTGCCATCCACGGTGCCGTTGCCGAGCTGGAGCCGCACCCACCGGGCGAGGTCGCGCACGCTCGAGCTGGCGCCGCCGGCCGGTGACTCCGTGCTCGGGTCGCGCTGGTACTTCGCCACCCACGCGTCGCCGACCTTCACGTGTCCGGCGGCGCGGTCCGGTGCCGCCAGGTAGTCCTCGTAGCGCGAGCTCGTCTCGGTCATGCCGAGCGGGTCGTAGAGGCGCGCCTTGGCCAGGTCCTCCCAGACCGTGCCGTCCTTCTTGGCGGCGGCCACGGCCGCTTCGGTGAGGCCGAAGTTGGTGTAGGCGTAGTCGGCGCGGAAGCCGTCGTCCTGCAGCGGCATGAAGCGCAGGCGGTGGAGGATCTCCTCGCGCGAGTAGCCCATGTCCTCCAGCAGGTCCCCGGCGTACTCGGGTAGGCCGCTGCGGTGGGCGTACATGTCGCGCAGCGTGACGTTGGCGGTGACGTAGGGATCGGACATCGCGAACGACGGATCGAGGTCGGCGATGCGGTCGTCCCACGTGATCACCTTGTCCCCGACAAGACCGGCGAGCACCGTGGACGACAGCGGCTTGGACAGCGACGCCAGCTGGAACACGGTGTCGGGATCGACGAGGTCGGGCTGGCCCACCTCGCGGATGCCGTAGCCCTCCAGGTCCACCACCTGGTCGCGGTAGACGACGGCCACGGCCAGGCCGGGGATGCCGGTGGACGCCATCGTGTCGTTGACCAGTTTCTCGAACGCGGGGAGAGCGGCCTGCACCTTCTCGGGCGTCGCCTCGTGGGGACCGGCGGCCGGCACCACCGTGGTCGGCGGGATGGACGACGAGGACGACGACGGCGCCGACGACGAGGCCGCCCTGACACCTCGCATGTGACCCCTCCCCGATCGGCGGGCAGTTTCGCACGCGTCGCACCGAGGCCAGACTGTGCCGCCATGGGGACCGAGATCATCTTCGCCGACCTCGAGGCCGAGCTCGACCGGCTCGAGGCCATCCTCGACGACCTGGACGACGACGCCTGGCGCTCGCCCTCGGCCGCGCCGGGCTGGTCGGTCGCCGACGTGATGCTGCACCTCGCCCAGACGGAGGAGGGCGTCGTGACCTCGATCGCCGACAGCCAGCAGCGCCCGGCCGAGACCCGCGCCGTCGGCGGGGGCACCACCGACGAGCGCATGGAGCTGATGGTGGCGGCCCAGCGCAGCGAGCCGGCGGTGGTGTTCGAACGGTGGCGGGTGGCGCGGCGGGCCGCGCTCGACGCCATGCGCAACGCCGACCCCGAACGTCGCGTGGCGTGGGCGGCGTGGCCGCTGAAGCCGGCCACCCTGGCCACCACCCGCCTGGCCGAGCACTGGGCCCACGCCCTCGACATCGTCGAGCCGCTCGACATCCCGTTCCCGGACACCGACCGGCTCCGGCACATCGCCTGGCTCGGTCACGGCAGCCTGCCCTACGCGTTCGGTCTCATCGGCGAACCGGCCCGCGCCGTGCGCTGCGACCTGACGGCACCCGACGGCGAGTCGATCTGGACGTTCGGGCCGCCCGATGCCGACTCCACCATCACCGGGCCCGCCGGCGTGTTCTGCCGGGTAGGGGCCCAGCGCCTCACGCCGGCCGACTCGGGACTGATCACCACGGGCCCTTGGGGCGCCGCCGCCCTGGGAGTCCTGCGCAACTACGCCGCGTAGTCGGCGCCGCCAGCATCGCCGCCGTAGCGGGGCCGCCGCCCCCGTCTCCTACCGCTGCGCGAAAGGGGGCCGAGGAACGGCGTTACCGAGGCGCGGTGAGGTCGTAGAGGGTGATGCCGCCGACGGTGGTCGAGGTGTAGTGCTGCTCGACCCACGAGGCGATCGCGCTGCGGCCGCCGCCGAAGCCGCCGAACCCGCCGCCACCGGCGATGAACCAGTGGATCTCGCCCGCCTTCACCCGCGCTTCGAACTCGGCCAGCGTGGGGGACGGGTCGGTGCCGTTGAAGCCGCCGATGGCCATGACCGGATCATCGGTGGCCAGCTGGTACCCGGCCGCCTCGTTGGCGCCGACGGCTGCCGCGATCCAGGTGTAGTGGTCGGCGTCTTCGGTGAGCTTGGCCACGAGCGCCGCCGACGGCGTGCTGGCGTCGAGCAGTCCGCCCGGTCCGCCACCGCCTCCACCCCCGCCGGGGAACACGCCCCCGCCACGGTTGCGGGTTCCGCCGTTGGCCGGAAGCGGGCCGAAGCCGCCACCGGGACCACCGCCGAAGCGGCCGCCGCCTTGGGTGACGGCCGGCGCGGCCGTCGGGATGGCCCCGGCATGGGGGGTGGCCGCCGTGGCCACGCTGGCGGTGAAGGGCCCGGCCAGCGCGGCCACGAGCGCGGCGACCACACCCAGGCGCACCGCCCACGTGCGCAGCAGCGGCAGCAGGAGGAGCAGCACGGCGCCGAGGGCGGCGGAGACGAAGATCAGCGGATGCAGCCAGGTGTTCCACGCCGGGCTGCGATCGAGCAGCTGGATGGCCCACCACGCCGTCACCACGACGGTCACGGCCATGACCACCCGGCTCCACAGAGACGCCCGCTCCTTCCACAAGAAGGCGGCGCCGATGCCGACCAGCGCGCCGATGGCCGGGGCGAGCGCCACCGAGTAGTACTCGTGGATGATGCCCTCACCGAGGCTGAACACGATCCCGGTGATGACGAGCCACCCGCCCCACAGCAGGAGGGCGGCGCGGGTGCGGTCGGTGCGGGACCGGCGCAGCGTCCAGATCAGCCCGGCAGCCAGCACGATGAACGCCGCCGGCATCAGCCAGGAGATCTGCCCGCCGAAGGCGTCGTTGAACATGCGCAGCCAGCCCGTCGGCCCCCACCGGCCGCCCGTGTTGGCCGGCCCGCCGCCCACCGAGCCCGACTCGTTGCCGGTGAGGCGACCGAAGCCGTTGTAGCCGAACACCAGCTCGAGCACGCTGTTGTGCTGCGAGCCGCCGATGTAGGGCCGGCTGCTCGCCGGCCACAGCTCCACGATGGCCACCCACCAGCCACAGGCCACGAGCGTCGTGAGGCCGAGCACCACGACGTGCCAGACGCGCCGCCAGAACGACGCCGGTGCCGCCAGCAGGTACACGAGACCGAAGACGGGCAGCACGATGAACGCCTGCAGCATCTTGGCGAGGAAGCCGAACCCGATCAGTACGCCGGCGAGGGCCATCCAGCGGACGCTCGCCGTCTCGAGCGCCCGCAGCACGGCGTACGCCGCCACGGTCAGCAGCAGCACCAGCAGCGCGTCCGGGTTGTTGAACCGGAACATCAGGGCAGCCACCGGCGTCACGGCCACGACGGCGCCGGCGATCAGGCCGGCCCCGGCCGAGAACCACCGCCGCACGCTGGCGAACACCACGCCGACGGTGGCCACGCCCATCAACGCCTGGGGGACGAGGATGCTCCAGGCATTCACGCCGAACACCCGGGCCGTGAGCGACATGACCCACAGCGACGCCGGCGGCTTGTCGACGGTGATGGCGTTGGCGGCGTCGAACGAGCCGAAGAAGAACGCCTTCCAGCTCGACGAGCCAGCCTGCACGGCGGCGGAGTAGAAGGCGTTGGCCCAGCCCGACGCGCCGAGGCCCCACAGGTAGAGCACACCGGTGGCGACGAGCAGGCCGGCCAGCGACGGCCGCACCCACGCCGGGTCCTCGACCCGGCCGCGCGCCAGGCGCGCCAACGTGCCCCGGCGGGGCGAGGTCGTAGTGGCGACGGACTCGCCGTCGAAGGGAGGGTGCTCCGGGAGGACGATCGCGGTCATCGAGCGGCGCGCCCCGGGTGGAAGACCCATGACCGCATGCCCACGAAGCGCACGACCGTGGCGATGGCACCGGCGGCCAGCAGCGCCAGCGTCTGCACGAGCGCCGACGGCGACGCCACCAGCAGATCGACGACGGCGAGGGCGAGCGACGACACGGCCAGCCCCACGAGGTACACCGCGCCGGCCTCCAGGTAGTGGCGGCCGCGGTCGCGCCGGCCCCGCCGGCCGAACGTGAAGCGGCGGTTCGCCGCCGTGTTGAGGACCATGGTGGCCGTCAGCGCGACGACGTTCGCCGGCCACACGCCGAGGGGTGCCCGCAGCACGTTGAACCCGACCACGTACAGCAACGTGCAGAGGATCCCGATCGTGGCGAACGGCGCCAGCTGGCCGGCCATCCCCTCGGGCAGGTCGGGGCGGCGCCCGCCGATCTCCGGCACCCGGCGATGGCGCAGCACCCGCCACACGCCCTTCAGGTCGCCGACGGCCGTGCGCCAGACGTCGACCCGCGAGTCGGGATCGTCCACCCAGTCGACCGGCACCTCGTGGATGCGCAGGCCGGCGCGCTCGGCAGCGACGAGCAGCTCGGTGTCGAAGAACCAGCCATCGTCCTGCACCGCCGGCAACAACGCTTGGATCGTGGTCCGCCGGCCGCCCTTGAAGCCGCACTGCGCGTCGTGGAACCGGGTCCGCAGTACGACGTGGAGCAGGGTGTTGTAGCAGCGGGAGATCACCTCCCGCTTCGGCCCCCGCACCACCCGCGAACGGCCGTCGAGGCGGGAGCCCGTGGCGAGGTCGCTGTGCCCCGAGACCAGCGGCGCCACCAGCGGGAGCAGGGCGTCGAGATCGGTGGACAGGTCGACGTCCATGTAGGCGACGACGTCGGCGTCGCTCTCGGCCCAGACGGTCTTGAGGGCGAGGCCCCGTCCCTTGCGATCGAGGTGCAGGGCCCGCACCCGGGGCAGCTCGGCGGCCAGCTGCCGGGCGACGATGAAGGTGCCGTCGGTGCTGGCGTTGTCGGCGATGGTGACCCGCCATGCCCACGGCAGGTGGGCCGCGAGGTAGCCGTGAAGCGTCCGGACGCTCGCCTCGAGCACGTGGGCCTCGTTGTAGACCGGCACGACGATCTCCACGACGGGATTCGTCCAGCCGTTCGCGGCCGACGGCGGGGCGGGACCGGGCTCGTCGGCCACGATCGGCAGGGCGGACACGTTCATGGAGGCAGACGCTGGAGCACCAACCTGCTGCCGGCCTCGGCGCTACCTCGGAGTTCGCTGTGAGTTAGACGCCGAGCGAGCCGGTCGGGAGGCGCACCGTGACCACGGCGCCACCGAGGGGCGGGCCGTTGGTCGCCGTGACCGATCCGTCGTGGGCGTCGACGACGGCGGCGACGATGGCCAGCCCCAGACCCGTGCCCTCGGTGCCGATGCGCCGGCCCCCGCGGGCCCGATCCGCCCGGCGGAACCGGTCGAACGCGGTCGCCGCCAGGTGGTCGGGGAAGCCCGGCCCGTCGTCGGCCACTTCGATGCGAGCGCCATCGGCGCGTTGGGGAACGACGGTGACGAGCACCCGGCCCCGGGCGAACGTGCGGGCGTTGGCCACGAGGTTCCCGAGGACCTGCTCCAGGCGTTGCCGATCGGCGTTGATCAGCACGTCATCGCCGCTCACCGTGGTGATCGGCCGTTCGGTGCCGGCGCAAGCGACGACCTCCTCGGCCATCAGGCGGAGGTTCACGGCGTGGCGGCGCAGACGCAGCTCGCCACGATCGAGGCGGGCCAGGACCAGGAGGTCCTCGGCCAGGGCGGTCAGCCGCTCGGCCTCCCGCACGGCGGCGTCCACCGACTGGCGGGCCTCCTCGACGCCGGTCGGGCTCCGCTGGCCAGGGCCAGCTGGGCCAACTCCACCTCGCCCCGCACCACCGTGAGCGGCGTGCGCAGCTCGTGGCTGGCATCGTCGAGGAACTGCCGTTCCGTGGCCATGGCGGACTCCACCGCGGCGAGCAGCGAGTTGAGGCTGGTGGCCAGCGCCGCCACCTCGTGATCGCCATGGGGCACCGGCAGACGACGCCCGAGCCGGTTCATCGACAGGCGAGCCGCCTCGTCGGCCAGCTGGGTCACCGGCCGCAGCGCCGCACCGACCAGCACCCACGCCGCGGCGCCGAGGGCGAGGGCGGCGAT
Organism: uncultured Acidimicrobiales bacterium; assembly: GCA_963728985.1. Classification (GTDB taxonomy): domain Bacteria; phylum Actinomycetota; class Acidimicrobiia; order Acidimicrobiales; family Ilumatobacteraceae; genus DASXAI01. The sequence goes on from CAVSME010000003.1 coordinate 131,054, forward strand.
CGGCGGCGCCAGGTACATGACCAGGCGAGCCCGGGCCCGGGCGCTCGACAACGCCTCGGCGTCGCTGCCCACCACCACCACGGCGGCGCCGCTCGGCGTCTCCACCGGCCGGGAGTCGAGGCGGGCGTGCTGGCCCAGACCGTCGACGGCCCGATCGACCCGCCGCGGGCCGGCCAGGGCCTCGGTCAGCTCGGCTCCTGCCAGGACGGGGCCACGGGCGCCGAACGAGGAGTCGACGACGAGGCTCCCATCGGCGGCGATGACCTGGGCGAACTGGTCGGCCCGCACGACGGCGTCGGCCCGCTCGGCGGCCGCCGCGCTCACGTCGGCCAGCCGGGAGCGCAGCTCGTTGTCGATGGCGTCGTCGACGGAGCGGGTGAGCACGCTGGACACCACGGCCACGCCGATGGCCACGAGGATCGCCGCCCCCACGGCGAAGGCCAGCGGTTCCCGGCGCCTTCATGTGGCGGGTCCCGATCGCCCTCGCCTTCATCGCCCTCATCGCGTGGGGGAACCTGCGCGGCGTCAAGGAATCGGGCCGCATCTTCGCCGCGCCGACCTACTGCTTCATCATCTCGATGCTGGCCATCATCCTCGTCGGTCTGGTGCGCCAGGTGACCGGCCACCTCGATCCGATCCCGCCGAGTGATCCGGCCCTCCTCGGGCCGCCGGCGTCGGTGGGCCTCTTCCTCATCCTCCACGCCTTCGCCTCCGGCGGCGCGGCGATGACCGGTGTGGAAGCCATCTCCAACGGCGTGCCCGCGTTCAAGCCGCCGGAGTGGAAGAACGCCCGCTCCACGCTCATGTGGATGGGCGGTCTGCTGGGCGTGATGTTCCTCGGGCTCTCATGGCTGGCCTCCCACCTGAAGGTGGTGCCCACGGACAACCAGACGGTGATCTCCCAGATCACCAAGGGCGTGCTCGGCGACAACGTCCTCTACTTCGCGGTGCAACTGTTCACCCTGCTGATCCTGGTGCTGGCGGCCAACACCAGCTTCGCCGACTTCCCTCGCCTGGCCAGCTTCCATGCCGAGGATGCGTTCATGCCCCGCCAGCTCACGAAGCGGGGGCACCGGCTGTCGTTCTCGAACGGCATCATCTTCCTCGCCGTCACAGCCGGCTTCATGGTGGTGCTGTTCCAGGCCGACGTGAGCCACCTCATCCCGCTGTACGCCATCGGCGTCTTCACCAGCTTCACGCTGTCGCAGGCGGGCATGGCCAAGCGCCACCTGCGGCTGCACGAGCCCGGCTGGCGCAGCGGCCTCCTCATCAACGGCGGCGGCGCCGTCGCCACGGGCGTCGTCACCATCGTGATCGCCATCACCAAGTTCAGCCACGGCGCCTGGGCGGTGATGCTGCTCGTCCCACTGCTCGTCGCCATGCTCGTACGCCTCAACCGCCAGTACGAGTCCGAGGCCGACGAGCTCGGCGGCGACATCGCCGGCACCGTGCTGGCACCCGTGCCCACGACCCACATCAGCCTCGTGCTGATCGATCGGCTCGACGCCGCCGCCGCCCGCGCCCTGCACGTGGCTCGCACCCTGCGCACCGACCGGACGGAGGCCATCCACATCGCCGTCGACGAGCACCGGGCCGGGCAACTGCTCGCGGCGTGGGACGATCTCCGCCCCGACGGCATCGACCTGCGGGTCATCGATTCCCCGGAGCGCAAGCTGACGCGCAGCGCCGTCGAGCACGTCGGTGAGCTCGTCGCCGACGGGCGCACGCAGGTGAGCGTCCTCATCCCCCGCCTGCTCCACCGCCGCCGCTGGCACCGGCTGCTGCACGATGCCACCGCCGAGCATCTCGCCTCGGCGCTGTCGAAGCGGCCACACGTCAACGTGACGTTCGTGCCGTTCCACCTCGGGCGGTCGAGCGATGGCGGCGACGCGCCATCGCCGGCGGCCGGCGCGACGAACGGCGACGGCACGGGCATCGGCGCGCTGGCCTGGCGGCAGTCGGCCACGGTGGTCGGTCGGGTCATCGAGCTCACCATCGAGACGGTGCGGGGCACGCCGAGCCTCGTGGCCACCATCAGCGACGGCACGGGCCACCTCGATCTGCTCTTCCTCGGCCGGGGCAAGGTGGGCGGCATCCGGCTCGGCGCCACCGTCGTGGCCTCGGGCATGGCGGCGGCCCACCGCAACCGTCTCACCATGATCAACCCGGTCTTCGAGCTGCGCAGCGCCGGGCACGCACCGGGCGCCACGGCGGGAGCCTCCCGATGAGCGCGATCCGCCATCCCGCCTACGGGCCGCCCGAGACGGCGAGGATGTTCGCCGCCGGCGGCGCCATCGTCGCGGTGGGGGTAGCCGGTCTCCTCGTGCCGGTGCGCGACGCCATCGGCGCCACCAACGTGGCCCTGGTGCTGGCCATCGTGGTGGCCGGCGCGGCGATGCTCGGCGGGGGCGTGGCCGGCGTGATCACCTCGCTGGCGGCGTCGTTGTCGTTCGACTACTTCCACACCGAGCCCTACTTCGACCTCCGCATCGACAAGCGCGACGACGTCGTGGCCGCCATCCTGCTGCTCCTCCTGGGCGGGGCCGTCGGCGTGTTCGCGTCGCTGCGCAACGGCGTGCGCGTGAACGCGCAGGTGCAGGCGCGCGGCGCCGCCCACCTCGAGGATGTGGCCGCCGTGGTGGCGGCGGGCGCCGACCTCGACGAAGCGTGGCCCGTGATCCGCCTGGCCCTCCTCGACCAGCTCGAGCTGCGGTCGTGCCGCTTCGAGCCCGTCCCGTTCGACCACCAGTACCCCGCGCTCGGCGCGCGACGGCCACATCGACAGTCCCGTGCTCCACTACGAGCCCGGCGGCTTCGCCCTGCCTCCCGAAGGCGCCGTCGTTCCCGTGGTGGCCAGTGGGCACGCCCTCGGCCGGCTGGTGCTGCTGCCCATCCCTCACCGAGGCACCACCCGGTCGCAGCGGCGGGTGGCGGTGGCGCTGGCCGACCAGCTCGCCGTGGCCGCCAGCCGCAGCAGCCCGTTACACGCGCTGTCCTAACAACCCGAGGCGGTTCTCGGCGTCCTGCGTCTCACATATGAGACGGACCACGCCCAGAACCGCGATCAGCCCGGCGTGAGCAGCATCCCGGGGCGATCGATCAGCGCGTCCTCCACCACGGCGCCGTCGCGCTGGACGGCGCGGCCGTTCACGAACAGGTGGCGCATGCCGGACGGCTGATCGGCGGTGAGGCGCTCGCCCCCGGCCGGGAAGTCGGCCACGCGGCGCACCGGGCCCGGAGCCACCGTGGCCGGATCGAACACGACGAGGTCGGCCCGCGCGTCGGGGCGGATGACGCCGCGGTCGCGGAAGCCGAAGAGGTCGGCCTGCACCTTGGTGAGCTTGTGGACCGCCTCCTCCAGGGTGAGCTTGCCCTTGTCCCGCACCCACGTACCGAGCAGGTCGGTGGAGAGCACGGCGTCGCAGAGCTGGCCCACGTGGGCGCCGGCGTCGGACAACCCGAGCGTGCAGTGGTCCTCGTGGAGGAGCATGTCCACGCCCTCGACGTCGTCGTTGGCGAGGAGCGCCTTCACCCGCAGGGCCAGGCCGGGCTCGTCGACGGCGAGGTCGAGGATGACGTCGAGCGGATGGACGCCCCGCTTCTCGGCGAGGGCGCCGATGCGCTCCCCGATCAGCTCGGGATGAGCGGTCGACTCCATGATCTCGTAGGAGTCCCAGCGGGGCTGCAACAGCACGCCGGCCCGGTCGTTCTCCCACCGCTCGCGGACGCGGCGGCGGAACTCGGGATCGGCGTAGGCGGCGCGGCGCTGGTCGAGCGTGAGCGGCATCAGCTCGGCGAACACGGGATTGGTGTTCAGCGAGAACGGCTCGACCATCGACATCGAGAACGTGAGCGGGCGGCACGACACCTGCGGCCACACGTTGGCGCCGCGGGCGCGGCCGGCCCGGTGGATCTCCATGGCCTTGAGGTGGGCGCCGTTCGGCGCGGTGAGCACGGCCGTGAACGTGACCGGCCGGTCGAGCCCGAGCGCCAGCTCGTAGGTGTCACGGAAGCTGAGCCCGTCACCGCCGTTGACGGCCACGACGCCCCGCCCGGCCACCCCGGCGGCCCGGCACAGCGCGTCGAGCTCCTCCCGCCCGGCCCAGCGGCTGGGGATGGGCTGGCCGTCGGCGCCGAGGTGGGTCTGGGCGAAGCTGGTGGAGAAGCCGGCGGCACCGGCGTCCATCGCCTCGGCAACGAGGGCGGACATCTGGGCGATCTCCTCGGGCTTGGCCTCGCGCCCAACGGCCTCGTCGCCCATCACGTAGAGGCGCAGCGGCGTGTGGCCGATGTAGGCGGCGAAGTTGAGCACGGTGCCGCGCCTGGCGATCGAGCCGAGGTACTCGGGGAACGTCTCGAAGTCCCACGGGATGCCGGCGATCAGCGACGCCGGGTTCATGTCCTCCACCTTCTCCAAGGTGTGGGCGATGAGCTCCCGGTCGGCGGGCTTCACCGGGGCGATGGAGAAACCGCAGTTGCCGGCGACGACGGTGGTGACGCCGTGGAAGCACGACGGCGTGAGAGCAGGGTCCCAGAAGACCTGGGCGTCGTAGTGCGTGTGGATGTCGATGAAGCCCGGCGCCACGACGCACCCGTCGGCGTCGACTTCGACATCGCCCTTCAGGTTGGCGCCGACCTCGGTGATGTGACCCTCGCTGACGGCGACATCGGCGCGTAGACCGGGTGCTCCGGTCCCGTCCACCACGGTGCCGCCACGGATCACGGTCGTCTCGCTCATCCCGGACCTCCTCGATCTGGAAAGAAGGTACCAATTCCGCTGCGTCCCCACCCCTTCGCACTCATGCGCGATCAGCAACGCATATCGGGTCCAGGCGCGTCAGTACGCCGGTGCGGGCTAGTCGAGGACCTCGTCGAGGCCGACGGTGGCCATCGTGGCCCAGGTGTCGGTGGCCCGGTTCGAGAGCACGATCAGGTCAGTGAGGCGACCGGTGGCGTCGAGCACGTGGTCCTCGAGCAGGGCCTCGGCCACGAAGCCCAAGCCCTGGAACAGCGCGATCGTCGACACCTGCTCGGCCACCACCTCGACGACCACCTTGGTGAGGCCGGCTTCCACGGCGGCGGCCAGCCCGGCGCGGGCCAGCTTGCGGCCGACGCCCTCGCCCCGGCGGTCGGGCTCCACCACGAGGCGGAGCTCCGCCACGTGGCTCGACCACCCGACGCCAGGGATGACGGCCACGTACCCGATGACAGATCCGTCGATGTCGAGGGCCAGCAGCCGCTGGCTGCGGGGGTCGGCCAGCCACGACTCCACGGTGGCGACGCCGTTGACGGCCTCCTTGAAGAAGGTCTGGTCGCCCGCGGGCACCCGGTCGAAGAAGGCGGCCACATCGGCCACGTCGCCCGCCTGCAGCAGACGGATCTCGGGCCCGCTCACGCCGGGTTTCCGTCGCTGTGCGCCGCCAGCCAGTCGGCGATGACGGGGATGCTGCGCTTCTGCGCCGATCCGCCGACGATGAGGCCGACGTGGCCCGCCTGGAAGTGGACGTCCTCCACGTTGGGCAACACGTCGAGGATGGGCGCCGTGGACGGCGGCGGCACGATGTGGTCGGCGTCGCCGACGACGTTGATCGTGGGGCAGGTGATGTCGCGCAGGTCGATGTCGCGCCCACCGAGGTGGATGCGACCCTTCACGAGCTGATCGTCACGGATGAACCATTCCACGGTCTGGCGGAAGCACGCGCCGGGGAACGGGATGTGGTCCTGGGCCCAGCCGGTCAGCGCTTGGTGGGCGGCGAGGAACTCGCTGTTGTCGAGGTTGTGCAGGAGACCGGCGTAGGTGGCGAGGTCCCCCGTGATCTTCATCGTGCGGATGCCGTCGAGCACCACTTGCGGCGGCACGTTGCCGGTCTCGTCGACCAGGTCCTCGGGATCGATGCGGCCCTCCCGCAGGAGGTGAGGCGTAGCCCCGAGGTAGCTGAAGTCGACCGGCGTGGCCATGATGCCGAACGCCCGCACCGGCAGGTCCGTGTGGCCGGCCATGAACAGCAGCGACAGGACGGCGCCGAAGCAGTAGCCGTAGACGGTCAGCTCGGAGGCCCCGCTGGTGGACATCACCGCTCGCGACGCCAGCGGCAGGTACTCGTCGCAGTACGTCTCGAAGGAGTTGTGGGCCTCGACGGCGTCGGGCACGCCCCAGTCGAGGGCGTACACGTCGAACCCCCGCTTCAGCAGGGCCTCCACGAAGCTGCTGCCCGGGCGGAGGTCGAACACGTACGCCTTCGTCACGAGGCTCATGACGAGCAGGACCGGCGGCGACAGCGTGCGATTCTCGCTGTGGTAGCGCAGCAGCCTGACCTTGTCGCGCTGCCAGACCACCTCGTGGGGGGTGCACCCCACCTCGGGGCGTCCGACGCCGGCGAGGTGGCGCAGGCCGTTGCGGGTGCGCAGCACGGCCCGGTCGAGGTCGCGCCGGATGCGGCCGAGCACCACGGTGGGATCAGCGAAATTGGTGGGCACGTCAGCTCTCCCCGGCCGGGCCCGGCGCCGCGGACGGCGGTGCCGGGGGCAGTTGCTCCAGCTCCTTGCGCAGGTCCCGCACCTCCCGTTCGAGGAGGGCGATCTGGCGCAGGAGCCGGTTCACGTCACTGCCGGCGGGCAGGTTGAGCGAGTGCAGCACCCGCCTCGACGCCTGCTCGCTGAGCTGGCCGAGCTTGCTCTGCGCCCGATGACCGAGCGCCGCCAACGTTGCGACGTCTTCGCTCTGGGCGAGGGTGTTCAGCCGGCTCCCGACGGTGCGGTCGACGCTGTCGAACAGGCGCTTCCACGCTGCCTGGTTGGATGTCGCCATGGCGCATCAGCCCCCTTCTGCCACCATGAACCCGAGCGTACCCGGGGTTGCGCGTGGTCGAACCAGGGCGGCAGGGTGACGGCGTGAGCGCGCTGACTCGGCGGCTGGCCGCCACCTCCGCCCTCCTCCGATCCAACTTCGTGCCCTTCGAACGGCCCGACCGCCTGATGCGGGCGATGACCTCGGCCCTGCCGTGGGGCCTGAGCACGGCCGCGGGCGTGGCCGCCGCCTGCGGGCGCTACCCGGAGATGAACGCCGTCGTCGACGACGACGGCGCGCTGACCTACGGCGCGCTCTGGCGGCAGTCCGACGGGATCGCCCGGCGCCTGATCGAGCTGGGGGCCCGGCGGGGCACCGCCGTGGGGGTGCTGTGCCGGAACCACCGAGGCTTCGTGACGGCGGCGGTGGCGGTGGCCAAGACCGAGGCCGACCTCGTGCTCATGAACACCGGCTTCGCCGGCCCGCAGCTCGCCGACGTCGCCGCCAACGAGGGGGTGGAGGTCCTCGTCCACGACGACGACCTGACCGAGGTCGCCGCCGCCGCGACGGGCATCGCCCGCCTCGGCGAGACCGAGATGGACGAGGCCGCCCACAGCGGCCGGTCGGCCCGGCCCACCCGTCACCAGGGCCGCACGGTCATCCTCACGTCCGGCACGACCGGGCGACCCAAGGGCGCCGCCCGCCGGCCCGACGTCCGCGCCGTCGAAGGTCTTGGCGCCGTGCTCGAGCGCATCCCCCTGCGCGCCCTCGACGTCGCGGTGGTGGCCCCGCCCATGTTCCACGCCTGGGGCTTCAGCCACCTCATGATGGGACTCGGTCGCAACGCCACGGTGTTCGTGTCGCGCCGCTTCGATCCGGCCGCCACGCTCGAGCTGGTCGACCGGCACAAGGCGCGGGTCCTCGTGGTCGTGCCGGTGATGCTGCAGCGCATGCTGGCCCTGCCGCCCGACGAGCTCGTGCGCTTCGACACGTCGGCCCTCCGCGTGATCGCCGTGAGCGGGTCGGCCCTGGGCGGTCGCCTGGCCAGCGAGGTGCTCAACCGGTTCGGACCGGTGCTCTACAACACGTACGGGTCGACCGAGGTGGCGGTGGCGACGATCGCCACCCCTGACGACCTGCTGCGCCATCCCACCACGGTCGGGCGCCGCGCCACAGGCGTGCGCGTCGAGATCCTCGACGCCGACGGGGCACCGATGGCCGACGGCCTGATCGGGCGGGTCTTCGTGGGTGGGGCCGCCCGCTTCGACGGCTACACGTCCGGACCGGGCAAGGAGGTGCAACACGGACTGCTGTCGTCGGGCGACATGGGCCACTTCGACACCAGCGGCCGGCTCTACATCGACGGCCGCGACGACGACATGATCATCTCCGGCGGCGAGAACGTGTACCCGGCCGAGGTGGAGGAGCTCCTCGCCCACCACCCGGCCGTCGCCGAGGTCGCGGTCATCGGCGTACCGGACGAGGAGTTCGGCCAGGCCCTCGCCGCCTTCGTCGTCGTGCGCCCCGGACACGAGCTCGACGTGGAGGCCGTGCGCCAGCACGTGCGCTCCCACCTCGCCCGCTACAAGGTCCCTCGCCAGGTCACGTTCCTCGACGAGCTGCCCCGGAACCCGACGGGCAAGGTGCTCAAGCGAACACTGGCCGAACGGCCGTGAGCCCGGGCCTCGCGACCGACGCGGTCATCAAGCAGGGGCTCGACCACGCCGTCCCGCTGGCCCGCTCGGAGACGTACGCCGCCGCCATGGACCTCGCGCTCACCGCCCAGTCCGCGCTCGGCCGCCCGCGCGAGCTGTCCGAGTGGTTCGTGCGCCGGCTCACCGGCGCCACCAGCACCGCGCAGGACCGGGCCGAGCGGGAGCGGTCGGCCCGGCGCACGCTGGCTCCGGGGGACAAGGTGCGCCAGCGGGCCACCGCGTTCTGGCACGACGGCGGTGCTGGTCCGACCGTCGTGCTGCTGAACGGGTGGACGGCCTCGGGGCTGATGTGGCCGTCGGCCTTCGTGCACCGGCTCGAAGCCCGCTTTCGCGTCGTGCGGGTCGACAACCGCGGGAGCGGCTACTCCCGCTGTTCATCGACGCCGGCATCCATCGCCACGATGGCCAACGACGCCGCCGCCGTCATCGAGGCGGTGGGCGGCGAGCCAGCAGTGGTGGCCGGCTTGTCGATGGGCGGCATGATCGCCCAGGAGCTGGCGCTGCGCCATCCCGCGCTCGTGCGGGCGCTCGTGCTGGCCGGGACGCGGCCGCCGGCACCGGTCCACATCCAGGTGCCGGGCGACGTCGTCGCCGGCTTGCTGCGCCGGCCCGAGCCGGGCCAGCCGCTCGACGAGTTCCTCGCCGTCATGTGGACCCGGCTGTGCGGGCCGGGGTTCGCCACCGCCCATCCCGATCTGCTCGACGAGCTCGTCGGGCAGATCCTGGCGCGGCCCACGCCGAAGGCCATCACGTACCGCCAGATGAGCGCCATCGCCGCGTGGCACGGTCCGCAGCGCCTGGCCGCCATCGCCTGCCCCACCACGGTCGTGCACGGCGACCTCGATCCGCTCATGCCCGTCGGCAACGGCATGCGCCTGGCGCGGCTCATCGCCGGCGCCCGCTACGTGGAGCTCGCCGGCGTGGGCCACCTCCCGCCGCTCGAAGCGGGCGACGCCCTGGCCGACGTCATCGAAGCCGCCGCCACCCCCTGACCCTGCGCGCTTTTGGGCGGTCCGGCTACGGTCGAAACCCGTGAGTTGGAAGCCGGAGATCGACGAGCTGCGGCGGCGCACCGAGATGGCCCACGAGATGGGTGGCGCCGACAAGGTCGCCCGCCAGCACGAGTTCGGCAAGCTCACCGTGCGCGAGCGCGTCGACCGGGTGGTCGACGCAGGCTCGTTCGACGAGTTCGGGACCATCGCCGGTGTCGGCAGCTACGACGAGCAGGGGGAGCTGCAGTCGTTCCTGCCGTCCAACTTCGTGTGCGGCGTGGCGGAGATCGACGGCCGCCCGGTGGTGATCTCCGGCGACGACTTCACCGTCCGCGGCGGCTCGGCCGACGCGTCGATCGGGGCCAAGCGCAACCACGCCGAGGGGCTCGCCCTCGAGCTGCGCCTGCCCCACCTGCGCCTGGTCGACGGCATGGGCGGCGGCGGCTCGGTCAAGACGATCGAGATGGTGGGCCGCACGTACATCTCGCAGATGCGGGGCTGGGAGACGATCCTCGCCCACCTGTCCGTGGCGCCGTCGGTGTCGCTCGCCCTCGGATCGGTCGCCGGCATCGGCGCGGCGCGCGTCACCACGAGCCACTACTCCGTCATCGTGAAGGACACGGCGCAGATGATGATCGCTGGGCCGGCGCTGGTCGACTACGCCATGCCCGGCCCGCACCACGACAAGAACGAGCTGGGCGGCAGCCACGTCCACGTGACCAATGGGGCCATCGACGACGAAGCGTCCACCGAGGACGAGGCCTTCGCCATGGCCCGGCGCTTCCTCTCGTACGTGCCCACGTCGGTCGACGAGCTGCCGCCGCGCGCCGAGCGCACCGATGATCCCGAGCGGCGCGACGACGAGCTGGTGTCGATCGTCCCCCGCAACCCGCGTCACGTGTACAAGATGCGCTCGATCATCGAGGCGGTGGTCGACCGCGAGGCCGATGGCACGTCGTCGTTCTTCGAGATCGGCCGCCAGTGGGGCAAGTCCATCATCTCGGGCCTGGCCCGCCTCGACGGCTGGCCCATCGCGCTGTTCGCCGAGGATCCCTTCATCTACGGCGGAGCGTGGACGGCGGCGGCATCGCAGAAGGTGACCCGCCTCATCGACCTGGCGTCCACGTTCCACCTCCCGCTCGTCCATCTCGTCGACTGCCCAGGCTTCCTCATCGGCTTGCAGTCCGAGCAGGAGGCCACCATCCGCCACGGCTCCCGGGCGCTGGCCGCCCTGGGCGAGAGCACGTCGCCGTACTGCGCCGTCGTCATCCGCAAGGCGTTCGGCGTGGCCGGCGCCGCCAACAACAAGGCCGGCGCGTTCCACTACCGCTACGCCTGGCCGTCGGGCGACTGGGGCTCGCTCCCCATCGAGGGCGGCATCGAAGTGGCGTACAAGGCCGAGCTGAACGACGCTCCCGATCGCGACGCTCACTTCGCCGCCATCAAGGAGCGGCTGAACAAGGTGCGATCGCCGTTCCGCTCGGCCGAAGCGTTCGACATCGAGGAGATCATCGACCCGCGCGACACGCGCCCGCTGCTGTGCCGGTGGGCCAACCTCGCGTCACGGGTCAGGCGCGCCGGTTCGCCTGCCGCGCCGTATCGACCATGAGGGGAAGACGATGCAGGGTTTGAAGGTGCTCGACGTCAGCATGGACCTGGCAGGGGCGTACTGCACCCGCCTGCTGGCGTCGTGCGGGGCCGAGGTGACGCGGGTCGAGCCGCCCGAGGGCGATGCGCTACGGCACCAGCCGCCGCTGCCGCACGCGCCGGGCGGCACCGCTCGCGTGAGCGCACGGCACGAGCACCTGAACGCGTACAAGCGCGGCATCGCGATCGACACGCGCGACGGCGAGCGGGCGGCCCGTGCTCGACGCGCTGGTGAGGTCGGCGGCAGTGGTGGTCAGCTCGTGCAACGGCGACCCCGACCGGGCGCTGGCCTTCGAGACCGAAGTCCGCGCGCTGGCGCCCGACTGCGTCCACGTGGTCACGTCGCCGTTCGGCCTCACCGGTCCCTACGCCTCGTACAAGGGCGGCGAGCTGGTCAACTGGGCGATGAGCGGCTTCCTGCAGATCACCGGCGACCCCGACCGCCCGCCTGTCCAGGGCGGCGGGCCGTGGGCCGACTACGCCACCGGGGCCACGGCCGCCGTCGGCGCCCTTGCCGCCGTGCGCAACGGCGTGGGGCAGCTCGTCGACGTGGGCACGATGGAGGTGATGGCCGCCTTCCACCAGTGGAGCCTCGTGCTGTACACGCACCAGGGCGTCGTGAAGAAGCGGGCCAGCAACATGCACGCCGAATCGTTCCACCCGATGGGACCGGTGCCGTGCAAGGACGGGTGGGTGGCCATCGGCATCGCCTTCGTCCCCCAGTGGGAGGGGATGTGCATCGCCATCGACAAGCCCGAGCTGCTGGTCGACGATCGGTTCCAGAACAACGCCGAGCGCTTCGACAACGCTGACGCGTTCAACGCCGAGCTGTTCCCGCGGCTGGCCGAGATCGAGGCCGACGCGCTCGTGGAGATGTTGCAAGAGCACCGAGTGCCGGCCGCAAAGGTGCTCGATGTCAGGGAGTTCCTGGCGGACCGCCAGGTCGGGGCGCGCCACTTCTGGGAGGAGGTCGAGGTGGCCGGCACCACCGGCGTGCTGCCGTCGAAGCCCTTCCGCATCCCGACGTCCGATCCGCCGTTCCGCCCCGCACCGACCGTCGGGCGCGACACCGAGGCCATTCTCGCCGAGTTGGGCTACGACGCCGGCGAGATCGACGCACTGGTGGCGTCGGGGGCGGTCGTCACGGAGACGGTGGGGGTGCAGTCATGATGCTCGACGGCATCCGCGTGATCGAGTTCTCGATCGCCTGGGCGGGACCGCTGGCCGGCCGCTTCCTGGGCGACCTCGGCGCCGAGGTCATCAAGGTGGAGCACCCGACCTCGCGGGGCGGCCACCTCCCCGACGACCCGAGCTTGCGCGAGCGCGACGGCATCGACGACTGGACGTGGGGCACGCTGCCCGGGCCCATCTTCCGGCCGGGCATCTTCCCCGATGCCGAACCGGGCGAACAGCCCTGGAACCGCTCGGGCGCGTTCAACAAGATGAACCGCAACAAGCGCAGCCTGTGCATCGATCTGAAGCTGCCGGGCGGCCGTGAGGTCTTCGACCGCCTGGTCGCCACCAGCGACGTCGTGCTCAACAACTACAGCCCGCGCGGCGTGCGCAGCCTCGGCATCGACTACGGGTCGCTGGCCACCGTCAATCCCAACATCATCGCCGTGTCCCTCTCGGGCTTCGGCGCCACCGGGCCCGACCAGACGCGCGTGTCGTGGGGACCGATGCTGGAGGCCCAGTCGGGGCTGGCGGCGACCACCGGGTATCCCGACCGCGGGCCGCTCAAGATGGGAGCGGCGCTGCCCGACCCGATGGGCGGCGTCCACGGCGCCCTGGCCGTCCTCGCCGCGCTGTCCGAGCGGGACCGCACGGGGCAGGGCATGAACATCGATGTCTCCCAGCTCGAGGCCTACGCCTCCATCGGCGGCGAGATCTACCTGGCCGCCTCGCTCACCGGCGAGCCGCCGGCGCGGCGGGCCAACCGATCGCTCGAGCACGCCCCGCAGGGCGTGTACCCGTGTGCCGGCGACGACGCCTGGATCGCCATCACCGCCGCCTCCGACGACGAGTGGACGCGCCTCGTCGCGGTGATCGGTGACGACTCACTGGGCGGCGCGGAGTTGGGGTCGGTGGCGGCGCGCTTCGACCGCCACGACGAGCTCGACAAGGCGATCTCGGCGTGGACGTGCGGGCAGGACAAGTTCGAGCTCACCCACCGCCTGCAGGCGGCAGGGATCACCGCGTTCGCCTCGATGACCAACCAGGACATCGTGGAGGACGCCCACCTGGCGGCCCGAGGGTTCATGGTGGAGTGGGACCAGCCCGCTGTCGGTGTGCGGAAGTACCCGGGCTTCCCCATCCACTTCTCCACTCGTCCCGACCTGCCGATGCGGCCCTGCCCCGACCTCGGCCAGGACAACCACTACGTCCTCAACGAGGTGCTCGGCGCGTCGGCCGAAGACGTCGCCGTGCTGGAGCGCGACAACGTCATCGCCACCGCCCCGCCGACCGCCTGAGCGGCGAGCGCCGGTTCACCACGGGTAGTACGCGGTGACATCGGCGACGAGATCGGCGCCGTTCTGCGTGAACAGGCACACCTTGCCGCCGCTGCCGAGCTTCGAGATCACGAGGTTGGGCCGGCTGTCGTCGGCCCGCAGGTTGAGCGTCGACGCGAGCGGCCGCGTCTGACCGCACGGCCAGACTGTCACGAACCCGTCCGTGGGCACGTTGGTCCCGGTGACGTTCAGGACCACCGCGGCGGCGGCAGCGGGAACCTTCGTGGCGCCCGCGCCGGCCACCGTCAACTCGACCGTGCGGCCCGCCGCCGGGCGCGGCCCCACATAACCGACCTGACCGGCACCCGTGCGCGTGTCGAGCAACCGCTCCGGAGCCACCGCCACGATCGGCGAGTCCGCCGGGTGGTAGGCGGTGATGTCGGCGATGAGATCGGCACCGTTCTGCGTGAACACGCACACCTTCCCGCCGGCGCCGATCTTCGAGATCACCAAGTTCGGTCGGCTGTCATCGGCCCGCAGGTTCAGGCTCGACGCCAGCGGTCGCGCCTCACCACACGGCCACACGGTGACGAAACCGTCTTCTGGCGCGTTCGTCCCCGTGACGTTCATGACGACCGCGGCGGCATCGGCGGGAACGTTCGTGGCGCCGGCGCCCACGACAGTCAGCTCGACGGTCTGCCCGGAAGCCGGGCGCGGCCCCGAATAACCGACCTGACCCGCGCCCGGCCGCGTGTCCAGCAACCGCTCCGGAGCCAGCGCCACGATCGGCGACCCGCCTGGGTAGTACGCGGTGATGTCGGCGACGAGATCAGCGCCGTTCTGCGTGAACAGGCACACCGTCCCGCCGGCGCCGATCTTCGAGATCACCAAGTTCGGTCGGCTGTCATCGGCCCGCAGGTTCAGGCTCGACGCCAGCGGTCGCGCCTCACCGCACGGCCACACCGTCACGAACCCGTCGGTCGCCACATTGGTCCCCGTGATGTTCAGCGCCACCGCGGCGGCGTCAGCGGGAACGTTCGTGACCCCTGCCGCCACCACGGTCAACTCCACTGTCTGGCCGGCGGTCGGACGCGCTCCCTTGTAGCCGACCTGACCTGCACCAGAGCGGGTGTCGAGCAGTCGCTCGGGGGGCACGGCCACGATGCTGCGCCGGGTCCACGTCTCGGCTTGGCAGTTCGAGCACGTGGTGCCGGGCACCGGCGTCAGGATGACCTGGGCCGTGCGACCGTCGGCCGCCATGGCGATGACGATGCCCCCGTCGCCCGCGTAGGGCCCGGTTCCGGGCGGTGAGCACGTGTAGTGCGCGATCGTGCCGCTGTACTGGCCGGGGCTACCCGCGACCGCGGACACGGCGATGTGCAGGGGCAAGCAGAAGCGCTTGTTGATCCCGACCAACTCGCCGGTGAACGAGTCGGGCCCGGCCGCCACCATCTGCACGATCGAGCCGTCGCCCACGTCCCAGGAGCCGGCGAGCGATGACGTCGCATAGCCGACATCGGCCACCGCCGCGCCGGCCGTCGCGACAGCAGCAGCGAGGAGCGCGACTGCGCTGGCCACAAGGAGGAACCGCCACACACGAGGAAACCAATCCATCTTCGCGAGCCGCCTCTCACTGTCCCGATGCATCGCGCCATGCGATATCGCCGGGCAACTACCTAGCAGTCCACCGCCCTGTTGCACCAATTCCGGCATGTGCGCCGGGCATCGCCCGCCCGAATTCCTGCCGATACGGTCTCCCATGCGCCGCTCTGCACTCCGTCGGTGTTCGGCGGATCACCGACGGTGCGTTCCGCTATCGGGCGGGCGACGGACGATCGCTATCGGTTCGAGCTGGAGAGTGCAGCAGCCAGCTCGGCCCAGTCGGCGGTGGGTACGGTGGCGGCATCAGCCGGTAGCAGCTGGGCGCACACATGGCTGGCGCCGGCGTCGAAGTGGGCCTGGATGCGCTGCGTTGCCGCGCCGACATCACCGATGGCAACCATGGCGTCCACCAGGCGCTCGCTCCCCCCATCGGCGAAATCCTCGTCCGAGAACCCGAACCGCTTGATGTTGTTGGCGTAGTTCGGCAGCCGGGCGTACACCTTCATGGCCCTGCGCGCCGTGTCGAGCCCACGCTCGCGATCGGTGTCCAGCACGACCATCTGCTCGACGGCCAGGATCGGGTCGGGCCCGAGGATTCTTCGCGCTTCGGCGGTGTGCTCTACGGGCACGAAGTACGGGTGGGCGCCGGCCGTCTTCTCGGCCGCCAGCTTCAGCATCTTGGGCCCGAGCGCGGCGATCACCGTCGGCGGCCGATCGCGCATGAGACGGGCCTGCAGCAGCCAATGGGTGCGAAACGACCCGTCAGGCGGGCGAATCCGCACCCGTGAACCGATCCGCACCCAACGTTGCCGGTCGCAACCCGGCGGTCACCGGATCAGCCCAGAGCGTCGAGGGGCCGCGGCTGGCCGAGCAGGTAGCCCTGCGCGAGGCGGCAACCGCGCTCGATCAACCGGCGGTGCTGGAGGTGGGTCTCCACGCCCTCGGCGATGGTGGCGAGGTTGAGCGACTGGGCCAGGCCCAGCACGGCCGTGACGATGGCATCGGAGTCGGGGTCGCGGCCCAGTCCCTCGATGAACGACCGGTCGATCTTGAGCAGTTCCACCGGGTAGCGCTTCAGGCTGAGCAGCGACGAGTAGCCGGTGCCGAAGTCGTCGATGGCGAGGTGCACGCCGAGGCCGCGCAGCTCGTCCAACACCCGCCCGGCGCTCTCGGGATCGATCACGAGTGCCGACTCGGTGATCTCCAACCACAGCCGGCCGGGCTCGAGGCCGGCTTCCTCGAGCACCTTGCGCACGAGATCCACGGTGTACATCGTGAGCTGGCGGTTGGAGACGTTGACCGACAGGTACATGTGCGACCAACGGGGATTGCCGGCCTGCCAGGCGGCGAACTCCGACACCGCCCGCTGGAGGACGTAGTCGCCGAGCGGCACGATGAGCCCGCTGCGCTCGGCCACCGGGATGAAGTCCTCGGGCGGGATCCAGCCGTGCACGTCATGGGGCCAGCGGGCGAGGGCTTCCACGCCGGCGTGGCGACCGGTGACCAGATCGCTGATCGGCTGGTAGTGGACCCGGATGTCGCCCGCGTCGATCGCGGCGCGCAGCTCGTTCTGGAGGTCGAGGCGCTGACGGATGCGAGCCCCGAGCACCTCGTCGTAGAGCTCGACCCGGCAGCGGCCCTGCTGCTTGGCCCGGTACATCGCCGTGTCGGCGCTGCGCAGCAGACCTTCGGCGTCGAACGCGGCGTGGTCGCCGACGGCGACGCCGATGCTGGCCGTCACCGCCGCCGTGTGGCCCGAGTTGAGCCGGGCCGGCTCGCTGATGATCTGGCCGACGCGCCGGCCGACGGCCATGGCGTCCTCGATGTCGTCCACCGCGTCGATGATCACGACGAACTCGTCACCGGCGAGCCGACCCACGAGGTCGGGGCGCGGCGAGATGCCGATCAGCCGGCGGGCGATGACGTTGAGGAACTCGTCGCCGCTCACATGGCCGAGCGTGTCGTTGACCGCCTTGAAGCGGTCGACGTCGATGAACAGCAACCCGACCTGGCCGCCGGCCACGGCGGTGTGGTCCAGGCGGCGCTGGAGCTCGGCCAGGAGCACACCGCGGTTGGCCAGCCCGGTGAGCGGATCGTGGGTGGCCTGGAACATGAGCTGCAGGTCGGTCTGGCGCTGGCGGGTGATGTCGTTGAACGAGCACACGACGCCCTCGATGACCGCGGAACCCCGCAGCCGCAGCGGTTGCGAATTGGTGGAGACCCAGCGCCGGTCGCCGGCGCCGTCGTCGATGCCGATCACCACATTCAGCTGCGCCACGCCGGTCCGCAGCGCGATCGCGCTGGGGTGGAAGTCGGCGGGCAGCTCGACCCCGTGCTCGTCCACCATCTGCAGCCGGTTGAGGAGGTCGAGCCCGCTGCTGGCCTCCTGGATCGGCGCGCCGAGCATCGTGCGGGCCGACTGGTTGACCACGACGAGGTTGCCGGCGGCGTCGACCATGATGACGCCCTCGTCGAGGGCGTCGACGGTGACCGCGAAGCGCTGCTCGGCGGCGCGGCGCTCGGTCACGTCCCGCAGGATCACCTGGAACGCCGGTTGCCCGTCCCAGGTGGTGCGCACGCTCGTGGACTCGACGATCAGCTCGGTGCCGTCGCGCCGCATGATGCGGGCCTCGGCCGTCTCCGACACCGCGCCCGGCCGGTTCAAGCCGGCGATCCGGCCGAGCATGTCGGCTACCGACTCCGGATGCACGAACTCGGTGATCGAGCGCCCGACGATGTCCTCGGCACTACCGAGCTGCACGAAGTCGACCCCGGCCGGGTTGACGAAGCGCACGATGCCCATCTGGTGGACGACGATGGCATCGGGGCTCAGATCGACGAGCAGCCGGTACCGATCGACCAGGTCCCGCAGCGCCGTCTCGGTACCCCGGCGCTCGGTGACGTCGGCGACGACCCCCGACAGCTCACCCGTGGACGGCACCGGCCGAGCGCGGATCAGGAGCACCACCTGCTGCCCGTCGCGAT
Organism: uncultured Acidimicrobiales bacterium; assembly: GCA_963728985.1. GTDB lineage: Bacteria > Actinomycetota > Acidimicrobiia > Acidimicrobiales > Ilumatobacteraceae > DASXAI01. The sequence continues at coordinate 149,232 of CAVSME010000003.1, forward strand.
CGACCACGGTGCGGTCCAGTTCGAACTCGGCGTAGCGCCACGGGCTGGCCTCGACGCTGGCCAGCACCGGCTCGAGCAGCCAGCGGCCGTCGACATCGCCGGCGTCGAGCACCAGATCGAATGCGTCGCCGACCGGATCGGACCACCACACCCGATCGGTGAAGGGGTCGTAGCTCCAGGTCACGAGGCGCCCAGTCACCAGGGCCAGCTCGTGCGCGAGCGAGAGCGCGCTCGCACTCGGCCGGTGACGCCGTCGATCGGAAGGGCCCACGGGCCGGGGGTTGCTCATCGAGGCACGCGCCGAACTTCCTGCGTTCGGACACGCTTCTACATCGGCACGTCCTTGGCAAGTGTGAGCCTGAGCTCGATGTCAGTTTCTCGACCGATCCGTCACGCGCCGATCGGCTCGTCCAGCACCACGACCGAGTTGTTGCCGCCCATGCCGATCGACGACTTCAGGACGGGCCCGCGGACGCGGCGGACCAACCCCGAGACCAAGCGGTCGTGGCCTGCCGCGACCTGTGGCGGCGCCGGGATCCAGCCGCTGTCGTAGGCGAGGCACGTCAGCGCCACCTCGACGGCGGCGGCGGCACCCTGGCAGTGGCCGGTGAGCGGCTTGAAGGAATAAACGCCGGCGGCAGCGGGCAACATCTCGTCGAACAGCAGCGCCTCAGCGGTGTCGCACTGGCGCGTTCCCGGGCCATGGGCGTTGAGATAGGCCACGTCGAGCGGGTGCACGCCGGCGCTGGCCAAGCCCGTGGTCCAGCAACGGCGCAACTGCTCGTAGCTGGGTTCGATCGAGATGACGTGGTGGGCATCCTGGGTCATGGCGCCGCCCAGCACGTGGGCGTAGCCCCCGTTCGGGACGGAGGACATCACCATGGCTACCGACGCTTCGCCGACGATGAAGCCACCGCTCCCCTCCTGGAACGGCCGGCACCCGTCGAGCGGGGCCCGATCGGCGACGCACACGCCGAGATCCACGAAAGGCTTGATGTTCTCGGGCGTGGCCGAGATGTCCGTCGCCACCACGATGACGTCGGTCGCCATCCCGAAGTCGATCCACTGCTTGGCCGTGAGCAAGCCGGCATTGCCCGACGCGCACATCGCCGTGACACCCATGCACGGCCCGTGGAAATCGTGCTCGCGCATGATCGTGGTCAGGGGCGTGGACGGCATCAGCTCGATGAACTGCTTGCGCGTCCGGCGCATGCCGTGCACGAGGTAGAAGTCGCGCCACAGCTCGACCTCGCCGAGCACGATGGCGTGCACCATGCCCACCACCTCACCCGGCCGCCAACCGCGGTCCGTGGCGTCTTCGAGGGCCTCCCGGACGGCGGCGTGCACCGCCCGCCCGAACCGCCCCCGGCCGTCGGTCACGTCACCACCGTCGGGCACCGGCGACAGCCAGACCTCGTCGGCGTCGAACGCCGCCCCGAAGCCCGGCGTGAGGCGGCCTGATGGCATACCTGACGCCACGCCTTCCCACAGGTACTTCCGGCCCCAGCCGTAGCCGGTTACGGCGCCGATCCCACAGACCGTGGCCGTTCCACTGCTCTTGTGCTGCATCTGAGTGAGCTCCCTTCCATTGTCGTGCTCATGTACAGGACGAGCATGCGGGATCGTCCATCACGGGACCAGCTGATGTAGTCGATACAGTCCGCGCCATGGACCCCCGGTTCGACCTCGGGAGCGAGGATGGCGCGGTGGTGTTGCGCATCAGCGGTGAGCTCGACATCGCCGTCGAGGACGACGCGGTCAGTGCCGTCGCACGCGCATTCGCGACCGTTCCACCGCCCTCCCATCTCGTCCTCGACCTGTCGGCCGTCGAGTTCATGGACTCGAGTGGCCTGCGCGCCCTCCTGCGCATGCACAACCAGCACGGCGGCCAGATCCGGCTCGGGCCTGTGTCGGACGTCGTGGAGCGCTTGCTCGAGCTGACCGGGACCGTCGAGCTGTTCGCACCCGACAAGGGACACGGGGAGGCATGAGCGAGTTGGGCGGGCCCGACCTCGGCACGAAGGACCGCTCTATGGCGGTGTTCGACCGCCGGGTCGAGAGCGCGTCCGAGGCCCGCACCTGGCTCGGGTCGTTCCTGAACGAGCGCGACGTCGACGACGCCACGGCGGGCGACGCCGCGCTCGTCGTGAGCGAGCTCATCACCAACGCGTTGCGCCACGGCGCCGGGCCCACGGTCCTCCGGGCAGCGTTGACGGCCACCGTGGTGCAGCTGTCGGTCACCGACTCGGGCGACGGCGAGCCGCGGATGCTGCCACCCGAACCGGGCCGGGTCGGTGGCCTGGGGCTGGTCGTGGTGGACCGGCTGACGACGGAATGGGGGGTCGCGCCCTTCCGGGGCGGCAAGACCGTGTGGGCGCTGCTGGCCCGACCCGCGTCATGAGCGCCGACGCCGGGGACCTGGGGTCGTGGCGGTGGGACATGACCACCGGCGTCACCACGTGGGACGCCACCCTCGAGCAGCTGTTCGGGTTGGAGCCCGGGACCTTCCCCGGGACGTTCGAGGCGTGGGTCGACCTCCTGCACCCTGACGACGCGCCCGGCGCCCTCGCCATCCTGGAGCGGGCCCTGGCCGACCGGGCGCCCTACGACGTGCAGCACCGGGTGATCTGGCCCGACGGCAGCATCCACTGGCTGCAGGGTCGGGGCATGGTGACGGTCGACGCCGACGGCAACGTCACCGGCACGATCGGCTGCACGGGCGACGTCACTGCCCGCACGCTCCTGCTGGCCGAGGCCAGCGACCGGGCCCGCGTCGCCGAGGCGCTGGCCGAGCACGAGCGCCGGCGCCGGCAGCAGCTGGAGTTCCTCAGCGAGCTGAACGACGCCACCCTGAACGCCGCCGACCACCGCGAGCTCATGCGGGCCGTCGCCGCCGCCGCCGTGCCCCGCCTCGGCGACTGGTGCGCCATCCACTTCCTGGCCGAGCCGGGCTCGCCGCCGGAGGTCGAGGTGGCCCACACCGACCCGCGGAAGGTGGCCTGGGCCCGTTCGCTGATCGAGCGGTTCCCGTTCAACCCGAGTGCCGAGTTCGGCGTCGCCCTGGCCATCCGCACCGGCCGCACGACCTATTACCCCGACCTCGATCGCGCCGTGCTCGACACCCTCCTGGCCCACACCGAACTGCCCGCCGACGAGGTACGGGCCGCCCTCGACCGGCTCCAGCCCACCAGTGCCATCATCGTGCCCCTTCGCTCCAAGCGGGGCGTCGTGGGCGCCATGCAGTTCGTCGGCGCCGAATCGGGCCGTCACTACGACGACGCCGACCTGGCCCTGGCCGAGGCCACCGCCGGGCGGGTGGCCGATGCACTCGACAACGCGTGGCTGACCGAACGCCAGCGCACGATCGCCGCCACGCTGCAGCAGGCCCTGCTGCCGCCCCGCCTTCCCGAGATCGAGGGCATGAGCGTGGCCGCCCGCTACTGGGCCGCCGGCGTGGCCAACCAGGTGGGCGGGGACTTCTACGACATCTTCCGGGCCGGCGAGCGCCAATGGGCCGTGGTGATCGGCGACGTGTGCGGCACGGGGCCCGATGCCGCCGCCGTGACCGCCATCGCCCGCCACACCATCCGGGCCGCCGCCACCCACGACGTGGCCCCGGCCGAGGTCCTGGAGTGGCTCAACGACGCCCTCTACGCCGGCAACCGCGACCTCTTCTGCACCACCCTCTACGCGACGGTCGAGCGCCACGACGACGGCACGTGGCGGTACCGCTCGATCACCGGTGGCCACCCGCTGCCGATCCTGGTGCCGGCGGACGGCCCGGCGGCGGCGGTCGGCCGCCCCGGCCGGCTGATCGGCGCGTTCCCCACGGTGGCGGCCGCGCCGTACGAGCTGACGCTGGAGGCCGGGGACACGCTGGTCCTCTACACCGACGGCGTGACCGACATCCATCCGCCTCATCACCTCGACGACGAGGCCCTGTGCGCGCTGGTCGGCGCCACGGTGACGGCGCCCACCGCCGAGGAGATGATCGAGCAGCTCAGGGACGCCATCGACCGGTGGCTCCCCCTGGCCGACCGCCACGATGACATGGCCATCGTCGTGCTCCATGTCGACGACGCCGAAAACCTCCCGCGGGCGCGTGATACCTGGCGGCGCTCGCCGTCGAGTGGCGCATGGAGGGAGTCGGAGCACTGGAACGACGGCTCCGCAGCGCGCTGCAGGAGAGCACGCTGCTGCTGCGCTACCAGCCCGTCGTCGCCATCGCGACCGGGGCGGTGGAGGAGCTGCGAGCGATGTTGCGGTGGCCGGGTGGCGGTGGGATCACCCCCGAGCAGCTGATCGACATCGCCCGGTCCGCCAGCGTCCTGCCCGAGCTGCACCGCTGGGTGCTGTCCACGGCGTGCCGCGAAGGGGCGCAGTGGCGCCGGGAGGGCGTGACGGCGTCGGTAGGGGTCACCCTCGGCGCCGATCAACTGCGTGACGGCACCGCCGCCGCCGACGTGGCCCTGGCCCTGCGGTCGTCGGGCCTGCCGCCGGGGGCGCTCAGCGTCGGCCTCCCGGCCGCGCCGGCCCTGGCGCCGACCGACACCGCCGCCGTCCTCGGCGACCTCGCCCGCCTCGGCGTCTCGATCGGCGTGGTCGGGGTCCGGAACTGGCCCCTACCCCCGAGCCTGCGGGCGCCCGCCGTCGAGTGGCTCGGCCTCGACCGCGAGCTCGTCGGCCTGCTGGCCGAGCTGCCGACCTCGCGGATGGCGGTGGCCACTGTCGTCGCCCTGGTCGGCGACCACGGCGCCAAGACGATCGCCGCCGGCGTGGAAACCGACCGGGAGCTGAGCTGCGTGGAGGCGCTGGGCGTCACCCACGCGCTCGGCTACTGGTTCGCGCCGCCGACGCCGGCGATCGAGTTGCACGCGCTCCTGCGGCGCATGGGAGGGAAGGGGTTGAAGAGCAATGGGCCGTTTCGACCGAGGCGACTCTGGGGTATGTGCACGTAAGCTCACGATCAGCGGTCAATTAGGCGGGGGGCGTGGTGAAGAACTCCACCAGGCGGCGAGAACACGCCGGCGACGTGCGGACTGACGCGCAGTTGCTCCAGTCGGTACGCGACGGGGACGACAACGCGTTCGGTGAGCTGTACGGGCGCCACATCGACGTGGCCCGGGCCGCCGCCCGGTCGCTGCTGTCGTGGGGGCCCGAGGCCGAAGACGTCGTGTCGGATGCGTTCACCCGGGTCCTGTCGATCCTCCAGCGGGGCGGCGGCCCGGAGGAAGCGTTCCGGCCCTACCTGCTGACCTGCGTGCGCCACGCCTGTTACGACCGCAGCCAGGGCATCGCCCGGTCGCTGCCCGTCGATCCGGGGGACATGGCCGACCTGGCCCATGCCCGCCAGCGGGGCGAGCTCGATCTGCAGGACACGTCGAGCAACAGCGATCTCCTGGCCCGGGCCTTCGCCTCGCTCCCCGAGCGCTGGCAGCTCGTGCTGTGGTCGACGGAGGTAGACGGTCGCCGTCCCGCCGAGCTGGCCAAGGAGCTGGGCTTGGCGCCGGGCGCCGTCGCCTCGCTGGCCTACCGGGCCCGTGAGGGCCTCACCGAGGCCTTCCTGTCCGCCCACCTCCAGCGGCCGGCGGCCCCGGCGTGCGCCGCCCTGCGGCCCCGCCTGGCGGCGTTCGTGCGCGACAACGTGAGCGGCCGCGAGGAAGCGACCATCCAGGCCCACCTCGACGAGTGCACCGAGTGCCAGGAGCTGGTGGGCGAGCTCCGGGAGCTGAACCGTCCGCTGCGCGGCCTGCTGGTGCCGGCCGTGGTGGGCGTGTCGGCCAGCGCCTACCTGGCCGAAGCGGCCACGGGCGGCGGCGCGCTCGTGCCCCGGCTCTTGCAGTTCCTCCACTCCCGACCGGCCTTCGGCGGCGCCGCCGCCGCCGCCGGCGTGGCCGTCCTGACGGGCGCCACCTTCAGCGGCATCGTTCCCCTCAAGCCGGCCGATGGCCCGCCCACCCCGACCTCGGTCAGCGCGGTGGCGGTGGCCAACGGGTCGGCCAGCGTGGCCCTGCCCGACCCGGGCGGGCCGTCCGTCGCCGACCCCGGCGCCACCCTTCCGGGCCTTGGCGGACCGGACGCCCCCGGTACCCCGGTCCTGGACCCGGCTGGTCGGCCGGTCGTGGCCCTGCCCGCCGTCCCCGGCGCCGAGCCCACGGTCACCGTGCCCGGCGGGAGCGAACCCGGCGTGACAATGCCGAGCGTGAGCGTGCCCGCGGTCTCGTTGCCTCCGGTGAGCCTGCCGCCCGTGTCCCTGCCGCCGGTGAGCCTGCCGCCCGTGTCCCTGCCGGCGGTGTCGCTGCCGGCGGTGTCGCTGCCGGCGGTGAGCGTGCCGCCCGTGAGCGTGGCGCCCATCCAGGTGCCGGGCCTCCCGGCGGTGACGGTGCCGGTCGTCACGGTGCCGGTCATCACCGTGCCCGTGGTGACGGTGCCGGTCATCACCGTGCCACCGATCACCGTCCCGCCGATCACGGTGCCGCCGATCACCGTGCCGGTCAGCACGCTGCCGGCCCTCACCACCCCCACCTTGCCGGGGTAGCCCGACCCGCTCGCCGCCGGCGCTGCCGGCGGTTTCGGCGCGCCATGGGTGCTGGTCAGGCGTTCAGGGGCCCGACACCCCCGATGTGACGGACGACACATCGGCGGGCCGTGACCGGTCGTGATGTTTGCCGTCTTGTCTGCAGCGGTACGTAGTCAAGCGACCACACTCCGTCCGGTAGCGAGCCGGATGGGTGAGGTCCCCAGGCGGTCCCGATCGCCCGGTTTCGACAAGCGGAGGTCGAAACGATGTCTTCATCTGGCCTGTTCAAACGCGCCCCCAGACAGGTGCTCATCACGGCCGTGGCCACGTTCGGCCTGGTCGCCGCAACGGCGGCGGCCGTCGCCGCCGCTCCCCTGGCAGTCCCTGCCGCCGTGGCCCCCGCGGCGGTGGCCCCGGCCGCCGCCGGCACGACCGCCTTCCATCCCGTCGCCCCCGGCCGCCTCCTCGACACGCGCCAGGGCTCCCCCCTCCGGACCGGCGCCACGGCCACGCTGGCTGCCGCCGGGGCCGCTGGGATGCCGGCGGGCATCGTGGCCGTCGTCGTCAACATCACCGCCACCAACACCTCGGCAGCGGGGTACCTGACCGCCTTCCCGTCCGGTGGCACCCGCCCCACCACGTCCGTGCTGAACGCCGAGCGGCCGGGCCAGACCCTGGCCAACCTCGCCACCGTCCCCGTCGGCGCCGACGGCAAGCTGTCGATCTTCGCATCGGCGACCACCGACGTGATCGTGGACGTCTTCGGGTACTACGCCCCGGCCGGTTCGGCGACCGCTGGGCGCTTCGTGCCGGCCGGACCGCAGCGGGCCTTCGACTCCCGCACCGGCGGCAAAGCCCTCGCCCCTGGCGCCGTTGCGCACGTGTCCTTCGCCGGCATCCTGCCCGCCGACGCCTCCGCCGTCGTCGCCAACCTCACGGTCACCGAGGCCACGGCGCCCGGGTACTGGACGGCGTGGCCCACGGGTGCGGCCCGTCCCGCCACGTCCAACCTGAACAGCACCGCGGCCGGCCAGACGATCGCCAACCAGATCGTGGTGCCGGTGGCCGCCGGTGGGATCGACGTGTTCTCGCAATCGGGCGGCCACCTCGTGGTCGACGTCACCGGCTACTTCACCGGTTCCAAGTCGCCCTCCTCGAGCGCCGGGCTGTACGTGCCGGCCACCCCGACCCGGGTGCTCGACACCCGCACGACGGAGCTCAACCCGCTCGGCCCCGCCGCCCAACCCCAGCCGGGCTGGTCGCTCGAGGCGGCGATCACCGGCTACGCCGCGGTGAGCGCCAACGTCACCCTCGTGCACGCCCTGCAGGCGGGCTACGTCACGGCGTACCCGGCGGGCACGGCCCGACCCGGGGCGTCCAACCTCAACGCCACCACGCCGGGCCAGACGATCGCCAACCAGGTCATCACCTCGCTCGGCCAGCGCGGCCTCGCCCTCTACGTCCAGGCCGGCGGCGACGTCCTCGTCGACGTGACCGGCTACTACACCGGTGCGCCCGTCGCATCGACGGTCCCGCCCGAGGCCAACCCCGCGCCCCCGTCGCCCGACCGCATCGTCATCCCCGCGGTCGGCATCGACATCCGCGTCGGCTACGGCGTCGACCCTGCCACGCTGGCCGACGGCCCGGGGTTCTGGCCCGACTACGGCCAGCTCGGACAGCCCGGCAACGTGCTGATCGGCGCCCATCGCACCAGCCACGGCGGGCCGTTCGAGCGCATCAACCAGATTCCTGCCGGGAGCGACATCTGGGTCTTCGCCGGCCCCCTGCGCTACCACTACGTGGCCACCGATCACTTCATCGTCAACTTCGACCAGGCCGAGCCGGTGGTGCGCCAGACGACGGCCCATCAGCTGACGCTGTTCGCCTGCCACCCCCCGGGCTCGGAAGCCCAGCGCTACGTCGTGCGCGCCGCCGAAGTGCGCGACTGACGCTGGGTGCCGATTCGGTCATGGGTGCCGATCGGCCCGCCAGGCGAGGCAATCGGCACCCAAAGCTCCCCGACGATCCTGATCAACCACCCCCAAGTCGGGCAAGCGCTACACGACGCCGCAGCGAGCTCGAGACCCGGCTCCAGCGCGGGCTGGAGATGGCGGCCACCGAGGAGAGCGCGTTCACCGTCGTGAACCAGGCGCTGCGGCGCGTCGGTGGCGGGACCGCCATCGAGGTGCTGGCCGCCGACTCCAGCCACGCCCACTTCGAGCAGGCGACGGTCACTGCTGACGACGAGCAGTGGGCATGCGCCGTGGCCGGCCCGGAGGACTGCCCGGCGGCCAGCAGTGGGTAGTCACGCACGTTCAACGACAGCACCGACCTCGACGCCTGCCCCTGCCTCCGGGGCCGGGGCGAGGGCCGATGGGGCGTGTGCGTCCCGATCTCCATGGCCGGGCGCACGACGGGCGTCATGCACGCCGAGGGGCCCACCTCGACGCCGCCACTGCCCGTGATGCGTCACGAGATGGAGCTCGTCGCCCGCAAGACGGGTGATCGCATCGGCGCACTGCGCATCCTGGCCCGCTCGGAATCGCGGGCGCGACCCGATCCGCTGACCGGGCTGTCCAACCGGCGCACCCTCGAGCGCCGCATCCTCGAGGCCACCGCCGATGGATCGGGGTTCGTGGTGGCGTTCCTCGACCGCGATCACTTCAAACACATCAACGGCTGGCCAGCGGCGGCGTGCCCGCCTTCACCATCAGCGCCGGGCTGGCCGCGTCCATGCCCGGTGAGCCGATCGACGAAGTGATCGCCCGGGCCGACAGCATGCTGTTGCGGGCCAAGCTCGAGGGCCGCAACCGGATCGTGAGCTTCGGCGACGACCTCGACGCCGAGATGGCCCGCATCAAGAACTAGCGCGCCGCGCTCATCTCCAGGTAGCGCTCGGCCAGACCGGCGACGACCGCTTCGAACCCGGCCACCGTGCGAGCGATGATCTCGGCCGCCGGCAGCACCTCCTCGATCCGCCCCGCCACCTGACCGCACTGCGGCAGTGACGCCTCGAGGTCGCCGCCCTCGTACAGCTCCATGATGGAGCCGAGCAGGGCGAGCGGGTCGCCCTCCGACTTGTGCTCGAACGACTCGGTCGTCGCCGTCCGCAGCACCCGTACCGGACGCCGGTTGTGGTGGTTGATGGTGAGCGTGTCGGTCTCGCCCGCCGCCACCACGGCGAGCTTCATGTTCTCGTGCACGGGTGACTCGAGCGACGCCATCATGCGGGTGCCCATCTGGACACCTTCAGCCCCGAGCGCGAATGCGGCGGCCATCGACGCGCCGTCGGCGATGCCGCCGGCAGCGATCATCGGCACGTCGACCCGGCTGGCCACCAGCGGCAGCAACACCATGTTGGCCACCTCACGCGGGTTCTTCATGCCGGCGCCCTCGTGGCCGTCCACCACGAGGCCGTCCACCCCGGCGTCGACCGCCTTCTGGGCCGCCCGCAGCGTGGGCACCACGTGGAAGACGATGAGGCCGGCCTCCTTGAGGATGGACGTGTACTTGTCGGGCGAGCCCGCCGAAGTGGTGACGAACTCGATGCCCTCGTCGACGATCATGTCCACGATGGCCGGGTCCCGCACGAAGGCCAGCGGCAGGTTCACGCCGAAGGGCTTGTCGGTGAGCTCGCGCGTGCGGTGGATGTCGGCCCGAACCTCCTCGATGCCGAGGGAGCCGGGCACGAGGCCCATGGCGCCGGCATTGGACACGGCCGAGACGAGGGCCGGTTTGGCGATGTAGCCCATCGGCGCCTGCACGATGGGGATGTCCACCCCGAGCAGGGCGGTGACGCGGTTCGTGAAGCGCATGGCGCGCAAGCTACCGGTCGACCTGGTGTGCGCCGAAAGGCGACGGGTGGCGGTCGGCGCCACTCACCCGTCGCCTCCGGTCCTCACATGTCGATGGTCTCGGCCACCTCGATCGTGCCGCCGGAGGCCAGGATCGGGCAGCCCTTGGCCAGGCTCACCGCCGCCTCCAGGTCCGTGGCCGTCAGCAGGCTGTAGCCGGACACGGGGTTGGGGCCGCCGCCGGCGCTGGCCGAGCCATCGGCGGCGACGGTGCGCGACGCGCCCGTCGGGGCGCCGCCGTCCACGACGGCATCACCGAGGGAACCGAACCAGGCTCCCCACGCCGCCATCGCCTTCTCCTGGTCTTCGGGGGTCTGGGCCATGCCACCACCGTGGTAGGCCAGCAGGTACTTGGGCATCGCGTTCCTCCTCGTCGGGCCGCCACGCTGGCGACCTCCACCAAGACGACGAACGCTCAGCGCCGAATCGACACCTCGGGCCGAATTAGTCGTCGACGACGCTGGTTCCCGTTGAGAGGTACTGATCCTCGATCTCTTGGATGCGGACGCGCAGCTCGGCGGCGGTGCCGGACAGTTCGATCCGGCCTCGCCGCATCACGTAGGCCCGGTCGGCGTACCGCAGTGCCTTGCGCGCGTGCTGTTCGACGAGCAGCACGGCGGCGCCGCGCTGATCCGCCGCGGACCTGACCGCTTCGAGCAGACGTTTGACGACCAGCGGCGCGAGCCCCATTGAGAGCTCGTCGGCGAGGAGCACCCGGGGTTCGCGAGCGAGCGCCCGCGCCAGCGTGAGCATCTGCTGCTCGCCGCCCGACAGCAGGCCGCCTCGCACATACAGGCGCCGTTCGAGTTCGGGGAACAGCCGCAGCGCCTCGTCCAGATCGACGCCGGCGACGCGCAGGTTGTCTCGCGTCGACAAGCCCATGAACACCGACTTCTCTTCGGTGACGAACGTCAGCCCATTCCGGGCCCGCTTGTAGAGCGGCGCCTTCGTGACGGTCCCGTTGATGGCGACCTCGCCTCGCAACAGCGGCAGCTCACCGGCCAGGGTCAGCAACGTTGTCGTCTTGCCGGCGCCGTTGGCTCCGAGCAGGGCGACCACCTCGCCCGGGCGGACGCTGATGTCGACGTCGTGGATGACGGGTTGGGGCCCGTAGCCGGCGGCGATGCCGCGAGCCTCGAGCGCGGGGGCCTGGAGTACGGCGGCTTCGATCCCCGCGCCGGTGGCCGTCATCGCTCCACTCCCGCCACTGGCTCGAGCTCGTGAGTCTCGTCCTCGTGTTCGCCGAGATAGGCGGCCACCACGATCGGGTCGTTCCGGACCTGCTCGGGCGTGCCCTCGGCGATCTGGCGGCCGAAGTCCAACACGACGATGCGATCGCACACGCTCATCACGAAGTTCATGTCATGCTCGATGAGGAGCACGGCGAAGCCCCAATCATTGGCCAGTCGGCGCACGAGGTGCGCCAGCTCGCCGGTCTCGACGTCGCCCAGGCCGGCAGCGGGCTCGTCGAGGAGCAGCACGCTGGGCTGGGACGCGATGGCTCGGGCGATCGCCAGCAGACGACGTTGGGCGTACGGGAGGTCCTGCACCTTCCGGTCCAGGTCCCCTTCGAGGCCGAACTCCCGGATGGCGGCGACCACCGAACTCGGGAGCGGCGGCGACGCCGGGTACACGAGGTCGCGCAGGAAGGAGATCTTGTCCCGTGGGTCCGACGCCGCCCGCAAGTTGTCGAACACGGTCGCGTCCTCGAACAGCTCCAAGGACTGGAAGGATCGGCTCACCCCCGCTCGAGCCCGTTTCGCCGGTGGGAGACCCATGAGGTCCTTGCCGTCGAGCCGCACGCTCCCGCTGGCCCGGGTGAAGCCCGTCACCGCATCGATCACGGATGTCTTGCCGGCACCGTTCGGGCCGATGAGGCCGAGCACCGTCCCCGGGGTGACGGAGAAGGTGACGTCGTCGACGGCCACCACGCCGCCGTACCGCACGGTCACGCCCTGGACCTCGAGGGTGCGGGGCGGGACCCGGTCACGCACTTCCAGGGCGGCGGGGAGCGTGGGGAGGGCCGAGCCTCGGGCCGCCACGATGGGACTCAGGGGCTTGAGCTTGGTGATCCCGGCTTCGAGCGCCGGCTCGACCGGCTTGGTCAGGAACTTCGTCACCAGGCCGACGAAGACCGGCACGCACACCAGGAACAGCAACCAGCCTTCGGCCGTGGAGACACTGAGCGCATCCTTCAGCACGAAGAACGCCACGAAGCCGATGATGAGGGCCAGCAGCATCGTCTTGCCCCGCTCGCGGATCAGCGGCAGGAGCCGGATCTGCTCGCCGGCGATGCCGTTCTGGTTCTGCAAGACGAGCAGGATCAGGATCACGCCGCCGATGAGCGGCACCCACCGGCCGATCCCCCCGAAGATCGAATCGGAGATGTTCGCCCCGAGCGATCCCGGTGCCAGGGTCGAGCCGTTCATCGGGCCGAACAGGTAGCCGATGCCGCCGATGAAGGCATAGGCGACCGACAGGATCGAGTTGAAGTTCGGGAACACGTTGCCGTAGATGACGACGTCGGTGCGGAAGGCGAGCAGCGTGCCGCCGAGCGCGGCGACGCCGGCCGACAGCGCGAAGGCGTACACCTTGGCGCCAGGGACACTGATGCCCAGCGCCGCGGCGGCGCGCTCGTTGGTGCGCACCGCCAGCAGGCGCCGCCCCGATCGCCCGCGCCGGATGTTGGCGACGACCAGGCCGGCCAGGACGAAGAACACCATGCAGACGATGGCGTAACGGCCCGGCGTCTTGATGGCGTCGATCTTGAGACCGAAGATCGTGGGACGACCGACGTTGGTGCCGGCGAAGCCGCCCACGAAGTCGAAGTTGTTGAAGATCATCAGCTCCACGGCGGTGCCGAGGGCGAGCGTGGCGATGGCCAGGTTGATGCCTCGCGATCGGACCGCCGGGAGGGCGAAGATGGCGCCAAGGGGCACGGTGGCGACGATGCCGGCCAGCAGGGCGGGCAGGAACGGCCAGCCCTGCGTGTCCGCCAGCCGGCCGGCCACGAGTGCACCGAACCCGGCCAGCGCGAACTGGGCGAGGGACAGCTGCCCGGCGTAGCCGGTGATGACGACCACCGACAGCAGGATGATGCCGATGGCGAACGTGGTCACGAAGGCGTCCTGCCATTGCGGGTCGACGGCGTTGATGATGATGGCGAAGGCGACCACGGTGATGATCAGGAGACCCGGGCGGACGCGGCCGCTGCCGATCGAAGGCAGGCGCTGGAGGAAGTAGTCCCGCAGGGGCAGGGCCTGGCCCCGGATGATCATCCACACCACGATGGCGAGAGCCGGCAGCGACTGGGATGCGCCCGTGGTGTGGATGTACCGGTCGGCCTCGGTCTGCAAGACGCCGAGGATGATGCCGCCCAGCAGCGCCAGCGGGAAGCTGCGGAACCCCGCGATCAGTGCGGCGGCCAGCGCGGCGAGGACGATGTTCGTCATGACCGCGATCTGGAGCGACACGATGGGGGCGAGCAGGATGCCGGCGACGGCGGCCAGCGCCCCGCCGAGCGCCCAGTTGAGCGCGGCGATCCGGTCCGGCGACAGGCCCACCGAGGAGGCCGCGCGCTGGTTCTCTGCCACCGCGGTGGTCGCAATGCCGAACTTCGTGCGGCTGTAGAACAGGTGCAGGCCGAAGGTCAGCACGATGGCGATACCCAGCAAGAGGAACCGGTCCACCGACACCGTGAAGCCGGCGATGTGGATCGGGGTGTCGGGCAGCTCCGACTGGAAGGGCGTCACCCGCGCGCCGTAGCGGAGCACGGCCAGCGATTGGATGACGATGAGCATGCCGAGCGTCGCCACGATGCGGGCCAGCGGTGACGCCCGTTTCAACTGCCGCATGACGAGCACGTGCGCGGCCACGCCGATGAGCGCGCACGCGCCGACGGCGATGATCCACCCGGCCACGCTCGGCAGGTCGTACTCGTGGGTCATCTCCCAGTACAGGTACGCGCCGACCATGCCGATCGCACCCTGCGAGAAGTTCAGCACGCCCGAGCCCCGGTAGATCACCAACAACCCCTGCGAGGCGAGCGCGTACAGCGCGCCGATCCCGAGCCCCAAGAGGGCGAACCTCAAGACTTCCATGCCGAAGCTCCCTCGGATCCCACTTCCATCGACATCGCGAAACGTTGGCGCCGCGGTGACGCGGCGCCAACGTCATGAATCATGCCTTCACGCTGTCCTAGACCGGGTTGCCGTCGATGGCGTTGGTGACGTCGACCGTGCCCGGGAGCGGCGTGAGCTTGCCACCCTTGATGACGTCGGCGTAGATCACCCGGTTGAAGATGCGCGGGAACTGGCCGCCGCCGCCGGTGAACTCCTTGGTGAGGTCGGTCGTCGGCAGGATGCCCTTGGTGTCGAGCGCCGTCGTCTTCTGCGCGGCGTCGAGGAAGGTCTGCGCCGTGATGTCGCCCTTCATGTGGCTGATGATGTCGGCGAAGGCCACGTACGCCGTCCAGGTACCCAGACCACCCAGGGAGTTCCAGTCGATCGACCCGTCCGTCGGCGCCTTGTACTTCTCCAGTGCCGCTCGGTAGTCGTCGAACTCCTTCACCGTGATGTCGGGGTACACACCCATGACGATGGCACCCTCGGTCTCGGCCGGGTAGTCCTTGGCCACCTTGGCGTCCAGGTTGCCCTGCGGACCGTAGAAGCGCATCGTCCGGCCCAGCTTCTTGGCGGCGGTGAGGATGGACGGCCAGTTGATCTCACCGACGTTGGCGAAGAAGCAGTCGGTGTCCTCGGGTATCTGGGCGATCTGCGAGCTGTAGTCGCCCGGCTCGAGTGGGAACTTGATCGACGGGACCGATTCGGTGCGACCGGCCGCCTTCCAGCCGTTGAGGAACAGGTTGTGGAACACCTCAGCGACCGGCAGGTCGCCATTGGCGTCGGCCACGTGCTTGCAGCCGTCGGCGTCCATCTTGAGCGCGGCGGCAGTCGGGAAGCCGCCGACGAAGCCCAACGGGAAGGAGATCGGCGACTTGTTCTCCTGGTCGACGATCGGGCAGCACACGCCGAACCAGGCGACCTTGGCCTCCTCGTAGAGCGGGATGGCCCGGCTCGCATCGATGGTGAAGCCGCCGATGTTGGCGATGAGCTTGTTGTCGATCGCCGTGCGGGCGCAGTTGGCCGCCTCATTGGCGTCGTACTTGTCGTCGCAGAAGGTGACTTCGAGCTTGTGCTTCGTGCCGTTGCCGTCCACGATGCCGCCCTGCTCGTTCACCCATTGCGCATAGTACTTCGACGCGTCACGGATGTTCTCGTACGGCGTGAGGTTGGTGTCGATGGCGGTCTCGGTCATCACCTTGATCGGATCGCCTGTCTTCCCGGTGGCGGCGACGGTTGTGGCCGTCCCCCCGCCGGACGCCGCGGTGGTCGCCGCGCCCCCGGACGCCGCCGTGGTGGCCGCGCCCCCGGCCGCGGTCGTCGCCGCTGCGGTTGTCGCCGCTGCGGTCGTCGCCGACGAGCTGCCTGAGTTGTCGCCCCCGCATGCCGCCGCTACCAAGGCGCCGGCAACGAGCACCACGACGAGGCCGCCGCCGCGTCGCCGTATCTTCGAACGGTCTGTCATTTCCCCTGCTCCCCCTTCGGTCTGTGACATGCCAAGTCGGAAGCCCAGCCCGCGCACGGGTCGGGCGCAGCCGCGGCATGTCGAGCACTGCGAAATTTCCCCCAAATCCCAGCCGCGGGGCTAGGACCTGACGGATTGTCTACAGGGCGCGCCCCAGCCAGCACAAGCCCCAGAAGGGGCGACGGATTTACCCAGTGGCCTGCTCAGACTGGTTGACACCCTCTGGGCTCGATGGGAACATTTGACCAAGCGCGTGCTCGATTCTTGTGATGACTCGGGTGCGTGGTCACGGCGCTTCGGGGAGCGCCGACTGGAGGCCTCATGCCGTGTGCTTCGGCCGATCGAGCGGGTCGCTTGGCCCGACCCGGGCGCCGGTGGTGAGGCTCGTTCCGAGACGTGCGCCTGCGAAGGGAGCGCCATGAAGATCTCGATGTTCCACCTGATGCCGCACCGGGAGCTGCCCGCCGACTTCGAGCAGCGATACAAGTCGGTGTGGGTCGATCCCCCGTTCCCTGAGCTGGCCGATGCCAGCCGGGTCGGTCAGTACTACAACTGGACGCTCGACGAGCTCACCCATGCCGCGTACGCCGGGATGGACGGGATCTGCGTCAACGAGCACCACCAGAACGCCTACGGGTTCATGCCCGGACCGAACCTCATGGGCTCGGCCCTGGCGCGTGCAACCAACGGGCTCGACGTCGGGATCGTGCAGATGGGCGCCACCCTGCCCACCACGAACCCGCCCATCCGCATCGCCGAGGAATACGCGATGATCGACTGCATCAGCGGCGGCCGGCTCATCGCCGGGATGCCCCTCGGCAGCCCGATGGACGCCAACATGGTGTACGGAATTCCACCGATCGAGCAGCGCGACCGCTACTACGAGGCCCACGATCTGATCATCAAGGCGTGGACCGAGCCGAAGATGTTCGCGTGGAACGGCAAGTACCAGAAGCTCGGCATGGTGAACCTCTGGCCTCGGCCCATCCAGACGCCGCACCCGCCGGTGTGGGTGCCCGGCAGCGGCAGCCTCAGCACGTGGGACTTCGCCGCCAAGCACGACCACTGCTACTGCTTCCTCTCCTACTTCGGGAACAACCTCGGCAAGCGGGTGATGGACGGCTTCTGGGAGTTCGTCGACAGCACCGGGCTCGATCCCAACCCCCACCGCGCCGGGTTCCTGCAGCTCGTCGCCGTCGGCGACACCGATGCCCAGGCCGAGAAGGACTACGCCGAGCACATCAAGTACTTCTACGCCAAGTGCCTCCACATCCCGCCGAACTACCTCGCCCCGCCAGGGCACCAGGACTTCCGCAGCATGGAGCACGGCATCAGGTCCGGCACGGCGGCGCGCACGGCCGAGACGCTTACGCGGCTGAAGGACATGACCTTCAAGGACTTCATCGACGACCAGTTCGTCATCTGCGGCAGCCCGGCTACGGTGCGCGACCAGCTCCAGGGGGCCATCGAGAAGCTGCGCGTGGGCAACCTGATGGTGCTGCTCCACATCGGCTCGATGCCCCACGAGCTCACGCTGAAGAACATCGACTTGTTCGCCCATGAGGTGCTGCCGCACCTGCGGGGCAACTGGTCGGAGTGGGAGAACAAGTGGTGGCCCGAGTCGCTCCGCCACGAGCGCGACCTGGCGCAGGTGCGCTGATGGCAGCGACGACGCAGGACGTGAAGGCCTGGGACGATCGCATCACCACCCGCGTCCACCGGGCCGGCCAGGGCGAACCCGTCGTGTTCCTGCACGGCGCCGCCGGGCTCCAGTGGGACGCCTTCCTCGACGGGCTGGCCGAGCGGTTCAGCGTGTACGCGCCCGAGCATCCCGGCACCACGCTGGGCGATCCTGACGGCATCCGCGCCCTGGACGACTTGTGGGACCTCGTCTTGTACTACGACGAGCTCTTCGACGCCCTCGGCCTGGATGCGCCGGCCGTCGTGGGGCACTCGTTCGGCGGGATGGTGGCGGCCGAGATCGCCGCCACCTTGCGCAGGCGGGTGTCCAAGCTGGTGCTCATCAGCGCCATCGGGCTGTGGCGCGACGACGAGCCCATCCCCAACTTCTTGGTGATGACGCCCGAGGAGCTGGTCCCCTACGCCGTGGCCAACCCGAACGGGCCGGTGGCGGCCAGCCTGCTGGCCCCGCCGGACCTCGAGTCCGAGGCCGGCCAGACGGCGGTGATCCAGTCGACCTGGTCGCTGGCGTGCACCGGCAAGTTCATCTGGCCGATCCCCGACCGCGGTCTGCGCAAGCGGCTGCACCGCATCACCGCCCCGACGCTGATCGTGTGGGGCCACCAGGACCGGTTGGTGACGACGGTGTATGCCGACGAGTTCGCCGGTGCCATCAAGGGCTCGCGGGTCGAGGTGCTCGAGGGCGCCGGCCACTTGCCACAGCTCGAGCAGCCAGAGCGTACGTTGGCGGCCGTCACCGAGTTCCTAGGAGGCTGACATGGCCAGTCCGCAAGCCGAAGCCGTGAAGCAGCAGTTGCGCCAGTTCGCCGAGTCGCTCGATCCCAACTCCGGGATCGACGAAATGCGGGCCAGCTACGAGACGTTCACGACGCTGACCACCGAGCCCGAGGGTGTCCTGTGGACCGAAGTCGACGCCGGTGGTGTCCCCGCCATCTGGGCCGACCCGACCGGCGGCGCCCAGGACCGGGTGCTGCAGTACGTCCATGGCGGCGGCTATGTGATCGGCTCGGCGACCTACTACCGCAAGCTCACCGGCCATCTGGCCAACGCCCTCGGCTGCCGGGTGCTGAACGTCGACTACCGCTTGGCCCCGGAGCACCCCCATCCGGCCCCGGTGGACGACTCGACGGCGGCCTACCGGTGGCTGCTGGATCAGGGCATCGAACCGGGTCATATCGCCATCTCCGGCGACTCGGCCGGTGGCGGCCTCACCGTGGCCACGCTGCTCAGCATCCGCAACGCCGGGCTGCCGATGCCGGCGGCGGCGATGCCGCTGTCGCCGTGGGTGGACATGGAGGCCACCGGCGAGTCGATGACGTCTCGGCAGGAGCGGGACGTCCTCGTGAGCGGCGAGGTCATCAAGGGCATGGCCGATGCCTTCCTCCAGGGCCAGGACGCCCGCGATCCGCTTGCTGCTCCCCTGCACGCCGACTTGAGCGGCCTGTGCCCGCTCTACATCCAGGTGGGCGACGACGAGACGCTGCTCGACGACTCCATCCGCCTGGCCGACAAGGCCAAGGCGGCCGGCGTCGAGGTGCGCCTCGACGTGTTCCCGGAGATGCAGCACGTGTTCCAGATGGCCGCCGGCACGATGCCCGAGTCCGACGAGGCCATCGCCCGCCTGGCCGACTGGGTCCGCCCCCGCCTCGGCTTGGCCTGAACGTTCTCGGAGTGATGCGTCTCACCCATGAGACGCATCACTCCCGGAACGGCACCAACGGCTACGGCGGCAGCCAGCGCTGACGCCGGGCGGCGCTACACGTCGATCTTGTAGAGCTCGGCGGCGTTGTCCTGCAGGATGCGCTTCTGCACGGCCGGCTCCAACGCGGCGATGGCGGCGCGCACCCGCTCCACGCTGTGCGGGTAGAGACACGTGGGATGGGGGATGTCGGTCTCGAACATGATGCGGTCAGCGCCGAGGTGCTCGATGGACGACGCCAGCGTGCGGCTCTCGAACCAGAAGCAGCCGTAGAACTGGCGGCGGAAGTACTCCGAGGGCTTCATCGACAGGTGGGCCAGGTGCTCGGGCGCCGTCTCCCCGCACTGGTAGTCGAGGGCGTCGAGGAGGAACGGGATCCAGCCGACGCCGCTCTCGACCGACACGAACTTGAGGTTCGGGTGGCGCTCGGGGACGTCGCTGACCAACAGGTTGACCATCCAGCGGAGCTGGCCCAGGAAGATGGCGGCGCCGCCGAGGCTGATCTTCACGTCGCCCGACCACGTCTTGTAGGGCACCTTGCCCGACCAGTCGATGTCACCCTCCGACGCGCCGATGTGGAAGTTGATCGGCATGTCCAGCGCTTCACAGATCTCCCAGAAGGGCCGCCAGTCCGGCTGGGCGAAGTTGGGCATGCCGGAGTCGTGCGGGTTCGAGCACATGACGATGCCCTTGGCCCCGTTGCGGTGCATGCGATCGACCTCGGCCACACAGGCGTCGATGTCCCACCACGGCACGAGCGCCATCGGCAGGATGCGACCGCCGGACCGCTGCTGGAGGTCGTTCATCCAGTCGTTGTAGATCTCGACGCAGGCGATGCGCAGCGCCGTGTCCTCCACCTTCAGGAAGTTCTGGTTCCCGAAGCCGCCGACGTTCGGGTACACGATGCCGTGGCTGATGCCCATGGCGTCCATCAGTTCCAGCCGGGCATCGCAGTCGTACGACGCGGCGTGGACCATCTCGATGTCCTTCTTCAGGAACTGGAGCCCGAGCATCTTCTCGCCGTCGGGGCCGATGGCGCTGACGGCGGAGTCGCCGGCCAGCGGAACGTCACCGTTCACCACCCACTTCCGGCGCCCCTCGTGCTCACGGATCTGTGGGACGAGGTCCTTGTACTTGGCTGGCGCCAGCGAGGTCCAGAGGTCGGGCGGTTCGCTCCAGTGGGTGTCGGTGTCGATGATGCTGATGCCGGGGAAGATCGGGCTCACTGCGGGCATGGCACGCCACCTTTCGTCCGGGTCGCGGGCCCCCAGAGCGCCGAGACTCCCGGCTCTTCGAATCCGATCTCGGAATTCTCAGTCCGCGACCGCGGAGCACACCCCTTCGGGGCCATCGGCGCCGCAGGGCGGCGCCGTGCAGGGCCCTTCAATTCTCGAGCGCAGCGAGAAGCCCGGGCTCAATCGGAGGGCGTCTCCAAGGATGGGCCCGCCGTGATCAGCGGGTCCCGGCCGAGGTTCACGATGCCGGCCACCATCAGGCCGAGAGCGAGGACCACGATGATCGCCCGCCAACCGTTCAAGGCGATGCTCTCGTCGAAGAGGGTGATGCCGATCGTCGCTGCCGTCAGCGGCGCCGTGATCTCGATGAGGGGGAACGTCAGCGTCGGCGCGTTGGCCTGGTAGGCGCTCTGGAGCATCAGCGTCGTGACGATGCCGCTGGCGATCAGCACGTACGGCTGCCACGACCCGAGCGTGCTGACGATGCCCTCGCCCAGCCGGTCACCGAAGGCCTTGCTCGACACGGCGAGGAACCCGGCGGACAGACCGGCGCACACCGCCAGGGCCACGCCCCGCACCCGCGACGGACGGCCGGTGGCCCACACGGCGATGACAGCGACGGCGCCCCACACGATGACGCCACAGGCCATCCACCCGCGGATGCCGGCCGTCGCCTGGCTGCTCGACGTCGGCGAAGCCGAGAGCAGGAAGATGGCGAGGCCGCCGACGACCACGACGGCAGAGCCGAGCTCCCGGGCGCTGAACCGGACGTGGGTCATGGCGCCCAGCACGAGCAGCGAGAACACCAGCGACGTGGCGATGACGGGCTCGACCACGACCAGCGAGCCCCGCTCGAGCGCCACCGCCTGCAGGCCGAAGCCGACGATGTCGCAGGCCATGCCCAGCAGCCACAGCGGTCGACGGAGGAGGGCGACCAGGAGGCCCGGGCGCACCGACGAGTCGTCGGACATCGTCGCCGCCTGCTGGTGCTGCAGCGCGACGCCGGTGCCGAGCATGAAGGCGGCGACCAGCGCGATGACGACGCTCACGGCGCGTCAGCGTACGCCGCCACCGGGACCGCTGCGTCGACCGCTCCCCGGCTGTCACACGTCCGCAACAGCGACGTCCCCCCGCACCGTGACGCCGGGGGCGCCGACGTTCACCATCGTGGCGTCGATGGCATCCACGCTCGGTGCCCCGCAGAACGCCATGGCCCGATGGATCTCGTTGCGCATCAGCTCCAGCGCCTGCTCCACGCCCGCCTCGCCGTTGGCCGCCAGCCCGAACATGTACGGGCGGCCCATCAGCACGGCGTCGGCCCCCAGCGCCAAGGCCTTCACCACGTCCGTGCCACGACGGATGCCGCCGTCCAGGAACACCTGGGCCCGCCCGCCGGCGGCGGCGACCACCTCGGGCAGCACGTCGATGGTGGCGGGCACACCGTCGAGGTTGCGGCCCCCGTGGTTGGAGACGACGAAGCCGTCCACGCCGGCGTCGATCATGGCCGGGACCTCGTCGCCGCGCATGATCCCCTTCACCACGAGCGGTCCCTGCCAGCGCTCCCGCAGCCAACCCAGCTCGGTGAACGTGACCGACTTGATGTGCAGGATGGCCTCGGCGAAATTCTCGTAGGCCTCGCGGGCGCCCCGCAGCCGGTACGGCGAGCCGCTCTTGCCGAGCAGGAAGTCCTTGGCCCAGCGCGGCCTCGACAATCCGGCCATCATCAGCCTGGGCGTGATCTGCGGCGGCAGGGTGATGCCGTTGCGCAGGTCCGTCTCGCGGTACGGCTTGATCATCGTGTCGACGGTGACGCACAGGGTTCGGTACCCGGCCGCCTCGACACGGTCGAGCAGGTGGCGGGTGCGATCGTCGTCGGGGCTCATGTAGAGCTGGTACCAGAGCGGCCCGGTGGCCACCTTGGCGATGTCCCACGGCGTCTCGCTGGCGCCGCCGGCGATCGCGTAGATCGTGCGGGCCCGGCCGGCGGCGCGTGCCACCGCGAGCTCGGCCTGCGAGTCGCAGATGCGAGCGAACGAGCACGGATCGAGCATGAGCGGCATGGAGATCTGCTCGCCCAGCACCGTGGTGGTGAGGTCCACGTTGGACACGTCCTGCATGGCGCGAGGGCGCAACCAGAATCCGTGCGAACGCCTCGCGGTTGGCCCGCAGCGTCACGTCGTCACCCGAGCCGCCGTCGATGATGTCGAACACCGCCTTGGGCAGCCGCCGACGGGCCCGGCGCCGCAAGTCCTCGACGTTGTAGACACCTCGGAGCGGTCGCAGCGGCATGGCACCTCCTTCGGACGAGTGTGTCACGGCCACGGAAGACCGCCACCCGGCGGCCCGCGGGGGAGGTGCCACCATGGTGGGCGCATGGCACGGACGCGCACGGATTCGCTGCTGCTCGGCGAGTGGGCGTGCCTCGCCATCCTCACCCAAGCGCCGGCGCACGGCTACGACGTCGCGCTGCGCCTGGCCCCGGCCGGCGACATCGGCCGGGTGTGGTCGCTCAGCCGTTCGCTCACCTACCGCGCCCTCGACCAGCTGGCGCAGCGCGGCCTCGTGACGCCCATCGCGGAAGAGCGGGGCAAGGCGGGAGGGACGAAGACGATCCTCGCCGCCACCAAAGAGGGCAAGGCGATGGTGAAGCGGTGGCTGCGCGAACCGGTGCGGCACCTGCGCGACGTCCGGGGCGAGCTGCTGCTCAAGCTGGTGTTGAGCGACGATCCTGGGCCGCTCCTCGAAGCCCAGCGAGCCTCGTTCGCGCCAGTGGTCGACGCGCTGGCCGAGACCGAGACGTCACGGCAGGGTCCCGCCGATCCCGTCGCGGTGTGGCGGTACGAGTCGTCTCGGGCCGTGTTGCGCTTCCTGGAACGGATGCTGGGCGAGCGGCCCGGCGGCGGCTAGACGCGTCGGTCATGGGTGCCGATCGGCCCGCCAGGCAAGGCAATCGGCACCCAGACGCCGAGGGGCTCCCAGCTCCCGGACCTCGGACATGGAACCCGGAGTGGCGGCTCGGTACGCTGATCTTCCACAACTGAACCCTTGGGGGGCCGGTGGACGATCTCATCATCACCAACTGCTCCATCGTCGATGGCACGGGGCAGCCCGCGTTCCACGGCGACGTCTCGGTGAGCGATGGCCTCATCACGGGTGTCGGAAGCGTCGAGGGCGGCGCCCGCCGCACCATCGACGCCGACGGCGCCCTGCTCACACCCGGCTTCGTGGACATCCACACCCACTTCGACGGCCAGGTGTGCTGGGACAAGCAGGTGACGCCGTCGTGCTGGCACGGGGTCACCACGGTGGTCATGGGCAACTGCGGCGTCGGGTTCGCACCGGTCCGCCCCGGGACGGAAGACGAGCTCATCGAGCTGATGGAGTCGGTCGAGGACATCCCCGGCACGGCGCTGCACCAGGGCATCCCGTGGGGCTGGGAGTCCTTCGGCCAGTACCTCGACGCCATCGACACGCCCTATGCCCTCGACGTCGGCGCTCAGCTCCCCCACGTGGCGCTGCGCCACTACGTGATGGGCGAGCGCTGCTACGACGACGCCACGCCCGACGACCTCGCGCAGATGGCCGCCCTGGCCCGCGAGGCGTTCGCCGACGGCGCCATGGGGTTCTCCACGTCGCGCTTCTACGGCCACCTCGACAAGGCTGGCAACGCCATCCCGGGCACGCACGCGTCGGCCGACGAGATGGTGGCCATCGCCGAGGCCCTCACCGGCTTCGACCACGGCGCCATCGAGTTCGTGTCCGACCACCTCGACGATCCCGAGGAGCTGCGCTGGATCGAGCACATCGCCCGGCTCACCGGCCGGCCCGTCACCCCGCTCATCGCCGGCAACACCAAGGCCGGCATCTGGCAGCTGGCTGACAAGCTGAACGCCGAGGGTCTCGCCATCCGCCCGCAGGTGGGCGCCCGGCCGGCATCGGTGCTCATGACCCTCGAGGGCACCGTCAACCCGATGCGGCAGTTCCCCGCGTATACCGAGATCAGGGACCTGCCGTTCGACGAGCAGCGTCGCCGGTTGCTCGACCCGGCGTTCCGCCAGCGGGTGCTGACCGAGGAGAGCAAGCGCTCGCGCTACGCCGACACGAACACGATGATCTCCACGTGGGACCGGATGTACGTGCTGCCGGCCGACCTCAGCTACGAGCCGTCGCACCCCGACTCGCTCGCCGGCATCGCCGAGGCCCAGGGCATCGACGTGCGGGAGGCGCTCATGGACGTGATGGCCCGCAACTGGCCCATCCTGTTCCTGCTCGGTGGCTACCGCGGCAGCCTGGACGGTCAGGTCAAGGCCATCATGAAGCCGAACGCGCTGTTCGGTCTCTCCGACGGCGGCGCCCACTGTGGTGCGCTGTGCGATGCCAGCGTTCCCACGTACATGCTCGCCTACATGACGCGTGATCGCACCAAGGGCGAGCGGCTGCCGGTCGAGGCCGTGGTGCACAAGATGACGCAGGACACCGCGCTCGTCTACGGGATGGCCGATCGGGGGGTGGTCGCCCCCGGCTACCGGGCCGACCTGAACCTCATCGACTACGACGCCATCGGCCTCGAGGATCCGGAGATGGTGTACGACCTCCCGGCCGGGGGGAAGCGGATCATCCAGCGCTCGCACGGCTACCTCGCCACCTTCTGCCGCGGGGAGTTGACCTTTGACGCCGGCGAGCACACCGGTGCGCTACCGGGCCGGCTCATCCGCGGCGGCCGAAGGGGTTAGACCGATTCGGGTCCACGTCGATCTGGACAAGTGCCAGGGCCACAGCCGCTGCTACACGCTGGCACCCGAGGTGTTCGATGTCGATGATGACGGCTATGCCACGGTTCTGATCGAAGGCGACCTACCCGCGGACCTCGTGGAGAAAGCGGCGCTGGCCGTCGCCAACTGCCCGGAACGCGCCATCAGCGTGGAGGAGTGAGGCGATGACCACCCCGAACCAGAACCCGCCGGTGACGGACTGGGCGACGGACTTCGACCACACCGATCCTCGCTGGGCCAGCGATCCGTACCCGATCTGGTCCGAGCTGAGCGAGCGCTGCCCGGTGGCCCACACCGACCGGTACGGCGGGGCCTGGCTGCCAACGCGCTACGAGGACATCTCGGCCGTCGCCTACGACACCACCCACTTCTCCAGCCAGGCCGTGCTCATGAACAACGCCCGGCCCCGCATGGCGCCGCCGATCGGGCCGGCGCCGCCCATCACCTCGGACCCGCCGTTCCACCACGACGCCCGGCGGTTGCTGCTGCCGGCGTTCGCCCCGAAGGTCATCGCCCAACTGGAGCCCGAGATCCGCGCTCTGTGCCGCGATCTGCTCGACGGCCTGAGCGGCCGCGAGCTGGTCGACGGCGCCGTCGACTACGCGCAGCACGTCCCAGTCGACGTGATCGCCCGCATGCTCGGGCTCCCGCCGGAAGACGGCGAGGTCTTCCGCGGCTTCGTGCGAGACGTGATCGAGTCGGTGTTCCTACCGGCCGACGAGCGCGGTGCCCGCTTCGAGGCCATCGGGTCCTACATCGATGCCGCCGTCCAGGATCACATCGACAGCCCGCGCGACGACCTCATCGGCTACCTCCTCGACGCGGAGCTCGACGGCGAGAAGCTGCCGCCGCGGCAGGTGCGCGGCACCATCGAGCTGCTCTTGATCGCCGGCGTCGACACGACGTGGAGCGCGATCGGCGCCAGCATCTGGCACCTGGCCCAGGTACCCGCCGATCGCCGGCGGCTCGTCGACGAGCCCGAGCTCATCCCGGTCGCCATCGAGGAGTTCCTGCGGGCCTACGCACCGGTCACCATGGCCCGACTGGTGGCGGAGGAGACCGAGCTGCGGGGCTGCCCGATGAAGCCGGGCGAGTGGGTCCTGCTGCCGTTCCCGGCGGCCAACCGGGACCCGTCCCAGTTCCCCGACGGCGACGAGATCGTGATCGACCGGGCCACGAACCCGCACGCGACGTTCGGGCTCGGCATCCACCGGTGCCTCGGTTCGAACCTGGCCCGCTTGGAGCTCCGCGTCGCCGTCGAGGAGTGGCTGGCCCGCTTCCCGGACTTCGAGCTGACCGACCCCGCCGCCGTCACGTGGGCGATCGGTCAGGTGCGCGGCCCCCGCACGTTGCCGCTGCGCATCCTCCAGCAAGCGGGCTGATCAGCGCGCCAGGTCGTCGCCGTGGCGGCCTTCGCCACGCACGAACCGGGCGGCACCGTCTCGGAAGTCCACGTCGAACACGGCCGTGCCCGCCTCGACCTCGTAGCGGATGGCGTCTTCTTCCGGTAGGGACCACTGGCGCAGCACCGAGCCGCGATCGGCCAGCATCGCGGCGGCGGGCATGCTCGCCAGGTCGAGGGCGAGTGCCTCCGCCTCGCGTCGTGCCATCCCCCGCGGAACCACCCGGTTGACGAGACCGATGCGGTGGGCCTCGGCGGCGTCGATGGTGCGACCGGTGAGCATGAGGTCGAGGGCGTGGCTCTGGCCGATCAGGCGGGGCAGCCGCACGGTGGCGCCGTTGGGCATCGGCCCGCCGAAGCGGCGGCACGACACCCCGAACGTGGCGTTCTCGGCCGCCACCCGCAGATCGCACCACACCGCCAGGGCGAGACCGGCGGCCAGCGCCGGTCCGTTGACGGCGGCGATCACGGGCTTGCTCAAGTAGCGCCGCGTGACGCCCTGGTCGACACCGGCCCAGCAGAAGCCGATGGCTGTGCCGTCCTCGATCTCACGGAGGTCGGCGCCGGCACAGAACGACTCGTCGACACCGGTCAGCACCGCGACGCGAGCGTCGGCGTCCTGCTCGAACGCGGTGAACGCCGTATGGAGGGCGCGGATCATGTCGACCGAGCAGGCGTTGCGGGCGGCGGGCCGATCGATCACGACCGTCGTGACGGCGCCGTCGCGCTCGACCTCGATGCACTCGCCGTAGGGCATTGGGGACGCCTCCTCAGTGATCAGGAAACAGCAGCTGCCAGGCTTGTTCGAGGGTGGCGCGGGCCTTGGCCTCCAACTCGGCGTCGCTGGCCGACGAGATGGGGTGGCTGATCACGGCGAACGCGTAGCCGGGCACCCCGAGGGCGGCGGCCATGAGATCGGCGCCGCCGACGAACGCGCTCGTCATCACGCCCACTGACGGCGTACCCACACGCTCCCCGCTGACAGCGTCGTGCAAACTGCACGACGAGCAGCTGCCTCAATCGCCGACGCCGGCAAACAGCACCTCCCACTCGGCTGCTTCGTCGATCAGTTCCTGCTCGGCCGGCGCGGAGTAGTTGGACTTCGTCCGCAGGACCACCTCGGCCACGCCCCACTCGTCCCGCAGCAGCCGGGCAAGGTGGTCGAAGAACGGTCGGGTGTTGGCCTTGCCGTTCGAGATGATGCCGACGGTCGCCCCGGCCAGCGTGACCGGGCGGGCCGGCAGCGCGAACGGTTCGGCCACCTCGTCGAAGCTGGGGTCGAGCACGGTCACCATCGAGCGCTCAGCAGTCGACGCAGACGCCGACACCGACGGTCACCGCCGCCGACTTCGGCCCCAACCACGGCGGGATGACAGCGGCGAACCCTCCCGCTTCGCCTCCTGCCGCGATCACGAGCAGATGGTCAGGCGACGGCAGGGCGCGGTACTCGAAGTGGCGGTTCTTGTCCGACACGACGGCCCGCTTGCCGACGTCCTCCCAGTCCGAGCGGTGCACAACCGCATGGTCATGCACGAACTGGCGGATGTCGGCCTTCGACCAACCGGCGTCGTGGAACACCGACCGCAACTGCGCAGGGAACACGACGGCGTAGTTCCCCGCCCAGATGGAGTAGTGCAGCATCGTCGCCTTGATCTCCGCGACGACGGTGGTCAGGACCTCGGTCGGGTCGGTCGTCCACTCGTTCATGATCTGGCGCGGGCCTGACGCCGCGAACGCCGTCACCGACGACACCCCCGCCGGCACGCCGCGCTCGACGCCGAGCGGCAGCCACGGTGCCCCGCCCTCCTCGTCCTCGGCCATGCACCACGACAGCTTGCCGGGGTGCCCGAGCGTGGAGCGGTCGAGCTCGCCCGGTCGTACCTCCAGCAGGTTGCGGAGCACGAGGCGCACCGCCCGGCCGATGCACACGGACGCCCGATCCGGGCCGGCCAGCACGGAGTGCGCCGAGGACATCCCGAGCTGGTGGCGGACGGGTCCGTTGACCACGAGCAGCACCGCGCAGCCGCCGGTCGACGCGGTCGCCCCGTGGACCAGCAACTCGGGCCGGCACACCGCCTCCACCGCCGCCAGCACCACCGGGAAGTCGGGCGGCAGGCAGCCGGCGAGGACGGCGTTGATGGCCACCTTCTCGCCGGTGAGCGGCCGCTGCTTGACCGCCTCGACACCGACCACGTGGTCGGGCGGGCAGCCCGCCCAGCCGAGCATGGCCTCCACGCGCTCGGGCGTGGGCGCCACCACCGGGAGCCCGTCGGTCCAGCCCCGCTCCCGGAACAGCTCCTGCACCGCCTCCTCGTCGACTTCGACCGAGCGCGAGCGCAGCTGTCCCACACCCCATTCTTAGCGCCGGTCACACAACGACGGGGGTGCCTTGCTCTGACCACGCATTGTGCGCTATGACGTCACCCGATTGGAGCTGTGGTACGTGCTCGGTTTTCGAGTCACAGCTCATAGGGGGAGTGCCACGCGCAGGGGGACAAGGCGTGCTCAGCGGCAGGGTGCCGATCGCTCGTTGCGGGCTGATCGGCGTGACAGCACACCGCACAAAATAGAGCGCGTCCGCTATTCCGTTGGGTGGGGTGGAGCGCATGTCCGACCACGACACAAGGAGCAGTCGGGATGACTGAAATCGATCCGCAGCAGCCAGAGCACCAGGGCCGCGTGACCCGCCGAATGGTACTGACGCGACTGGGCGCCGCCGGCGCTGCGGTCGCGTTGGCGCCGACCATCCTCGCCGCCTGCGGCAGTGACAACTCGGGCGGCAGCTCGTCGGCGACGACGGCGTCGGGCGGCGCGGCGACGACCGCGTCCGGTGGCGCAGCGACGACCGCGTCGGGTGGCGCTGCCACCACCGCCGCCGGCGGGAGCTCCGGCGGGGTGCCCGCTGTCGGTGACCTGGCGGCGCTGCTGGGCGTCGACGCCGCCACCTCGGGCAAGGGCATGACCGTCCCCGCCGGCGCCGTGCTGGCGCTGACCGGCACGGGCTCGTTCTACGGCAAGACCATGTCGCGAGGATTGGATCTCGCCGCCAAGCACATCGAGGCGGCCGGCGGCCCGAAGCTCAGCTACACCTACCTCGACCACAAGTCGGGTGACGCTGCCGCCGGGAAGGCCGCCATCACCGAGCTCGGCAGCAAGCAGGTCGCCCTGAAGTTCGCGTCCTACGTCGACGATCTCGGCGCCATGCTCGACGGCACGGCCCAGTACAAGATTTTCACCCTGGACGGCGGCGGCGGCACGAGCACCTTCGGTCAGGGCAAGCCGTACTTCTGGGGGACACGGGCCATCACGCCCAACGACCCCCTGCCCGGCCTGTTCCAGTACACCAAGGAAACGCTGCCCGACGCCAAGACCGTCGGCATGATGGTCTGGGACCTCGGCGAGCCGAACAACAGCAACATCAAGGCCGACATCCTGAAGAAGATCGCCGCTGGCGGCTACACCCACAATGGGCTGTACGAGTTCGTACCGGTCGGCGGCCAGGACTTCTCGCAGGTCATCCCCAAGCTGAAGGCCAACGAGCCCGACATCCTGCTCGTCAGCATCTATGGCCAGGACCCCGGCTCCTTCGCCAACCAGGCCGAGACCGCTGGCCTGAAGGCGACCATGTTCAACTTCGAGTTCACGCCCGACGGCGTGAACGCCTCGAAGGGCACGTATGACAAGAACGGCATCACCTTCGCCTACGACTACTTCGACTCCGGGAACCCGAAGAGCCCGCTGGCCAAGTTCTTCGTGCAGGAGTTCAAGAAGGAGTACGGCGGCGACGAGCCGGACTTCTATGCCGCCAACTTCTACGAGAACGCGTTCGTGGCCTGGGAGGTCATCCGCCGGACGCTGAAGAGCGGGGGCGACATCAAGAGCGGCGACGCCCTCGACAAGGCGCTGCAGACGAACCTCACCGTCGTCAGCGTCTACGGCGGCGACGACACGACCGTCGGCACCTACACCCTCGATCCCACCACCCACTCGGTGACCAAGCGGGAGATGGGCGTCTTCGAGTACAAGGGCGGCAAGGTCACGCCGAAGGCGTTCTTCGGCATCGGCGGCGAGGGCTACAAGAAGGCATGACGGCTCCGGTGGGAGGCGAGCTGAGACTCGCCTCCCACCGGACGCTCACTCGGCCAGCACCACGAGGTTCTCGGCCTCGCCGTGCTCGGGGACAGTGCGCTCGTCGAGGCGCAGGAAGCACCACACCGCGACGAGGGCCACGAGCGAGGTGACGGCCAGCGTCACCGACAGGGCGGTATCGGATGCCTCCTGGATCGGACTCGTCGATTCGTCGCGCACGGCGAAGAACAGCGATCCGAGCGTGGCCACGCCGATGAGGTTGCCGAGCTGCACAGTGGTCACGAGCAACCCGGACGCGCTGGCCACGTGCGGGTGGCGCACCCGTGACAGCACGACCGTCACGATCGAGGTGTACGCCGCGCCTTGGCCGCCACCGAGGACGATGAGGAGCGGGACGCTCCAGTACACCGACCAGTGGCCGGTGCGGAAGACGGCGAGCGCGAGCAGTGCGTCGGCCATGGCCAGGCCGAGCATGCCGAGCGGCGTGGCGATGCTCTGCACCCGCGGGCCCAGCCGCCGGACGAAGAGCGACGCCAGCGCGAACGCCATCCCGAGCGGCAGGTAGGTGAGCCCGGACTGGATCGGGCTGAACCCGCGGCCGTCCTGCAGGTACACGGTCAGGACGAGGAACATCGACGCCGCGCAGCACTGCAGGAAGAAGATGCTGGCGAGACCCCAGGCGAAGTCGTGGCTCTGGAAGACCTCCAGGTCGAGCAACGGGGCGCGATGGGCCCGAGTGAGCGAGCGCTCGAAGGCGACGAACACGGTCAGCAGCACCGCGCCGATGCCGAACGAGGCCCACACCCACGGCGCCCAACCGGCTGCGCGCCCTTGAACCAAGGGATAGACGACCGCGAGCACGCCGGCCGACAGCAGGATGATCCCGACAGGATCGACGGCCCGGGGCTCGTCGGCGCGCGACTCCGGGATCAGCCGGGCGCCGAGCACGAGCGTGGCCAGTCCGATCGGGATGTTCACGAGGAACACCACGCGCCAGCCGAGATCGAACGGGTTCCAGACCAGGAGCACGCCGCCGACGATCTGGCCGGCTACCGACGCGAGTCCGAGCACGAGCCCGTAGATCCCGATGGCGCGGGTGCGCTCGGCACCGACGAAGCGGATCTGGATGATCGACAGCACCTGCGGGACCAGGAGCCCGGCGGCAATGCCCTGCACGACGCGGGCCCCGATCAGCACCATCGCCGTCGGCGCCGCGCCGCACACGGCGCTCGCCACTGTGAACAGGGCGACGCCCAACAGGAAGAAGCGTCGATGGCCATGGTCGTCGCCGAGCCGGGCCCCTGTGATCAGCACCATGGCGTAGGCGAGGGTGTAACCGGCGACGATCAGCTCGAGCGTGCCGGCATCGGTGCCCAGCTGATCCTGGATGTCGGGCGCGGCCACGTTGACGATGAACACATCGAGGATGGCCATGAAGCAGCCGGCCAGCAGGACGCTGAGGAACTTCCATCGGCTCGGGTCCGGCCGGCCGGCATCGACGGTCACGTCGCGGGCGCGTCCCGATCCCACCAGGCGAGCACTCGGAGCGCACGCAGCGTGTTCCACCGGCTGGGCGCGCCGACACCGTCTTCCATGTCGAAGTGGACGCGACCCGGATGGACCCGCTCGAGCAGCCAGCGCCCGTCGGGCTGCCGCTTCGACCGCACCACCTCGACGGCCTCCGCCATCCGGGGATCGGGGTCGGCCGCGGCGCGGCGGAAGTAGTCGAGGGCGCGCAGCACGTCGTAGTGCCAGTAGTAGGGAAAGGCGAGCTCTAGATACGCCGGGTCGACGACCTCGCCCGTGCTCTGGCGGCGGAACAGGCTGCGCACGAGGAGGTACTCCTCGCCTCCCCGGCGCGCCTCGGTCACCGCCGCGTTGCCGCCGGTGGCCCGCTCGAACTCGAGCAGTCCGTCGAGCACATCGATCGTCGTGTCGAACGACGAGCGCACCGACCCGTGCTCCGCCTCGCAGTTCCAGCCACCGTCGTCGAGGCGCTCGTACAGGATCCGCTCGACGATGGCGGCGACATCCACCCCGAAGTAGGCGCCGGTCTCGATCGTGCGGCCGTTGATGCACGGCTCGACCTCGCCGTCGAAGTAGCGCTGACCGGCGTGCTCCCAACGGCCGTGCTCGGCGACGAGGGCGACGGCACGCCGGGCCGCGTCTGCCGCCGGGTCGAGTCCCAAGATCTGCAGGGTCTGCAGGGTGTGCATCGTCGCCGTCCAGGGCTGCCCGGGCTCGCCCCCGGCGTAGCCGGCCGGGAAGCAGGCGCCACCGGCCCACAACCCGTCAGCATCTTCGAGGGCGAGGAGGCGGCCACCCCACCCTTCGTGCGCGACCCGCGCTCGCTCGGCGGCGACCTCCCCGGGCGACGCATCGGTGAGGTCGTGCAGGGCCTGCCAGCGGATGGCGGGATCCCCTGCGAGCAGCCAGGCGAGCACGTCCACCACCGCAAGGTAGCGGTCGGCCGAACCGTTCCGATGAGAACGGGTACTTGGCGGCGTCGGAATTGGCATGGCTACGCCGACACCCCAGACCAAGAACCTGGCCGACCTCTACCACCTGTCCCCGCTCGACTGGGACGACGTGCGCCGAACCCTCGCGGCCAACCTCGACCAGGAGCCCGGAACGGGCGGGCCCGACCACCACACGTTCTGGCTCGCCACCGCCGACGCCGATGGGCGCCCGCACATGACCGCGGTGGGCGCCTTCTGGCACGACGGCAACTACTACTTCACCGCCGGCCCGCAGTCGCGCAAGGCCCGCAACGTGGAACGCAACCCCAAGTGCTCCCTCGGCGTCGCCGTGCACGGCTACGACGTGGCGCTGGAGGGCCACGCCCGTCGCATCACGGACGACCACACGCTGCAGACGCTGGCGGGCGTGTTCGCCGAAGGTGGATGGGCGCCGACCGTCGCCGACGGCGGCTTCACCCACGAGTTCAGCGCCCCGAGCGCGGGTCCGCCGCCCTGGTACCTCTACGAGATGATCCTCGAGAACGTCTACGCCGTCGCCACCAAGGAACCGGGCGGCGCCACCCGCTGGTCGTTCTGACCGTCGCCGTCAGGGAAGTGGAGCACGGCATCTCGACCGTGCTGCAACCGAACGAGAAGGGCAAGTTCGACGTCGTCGTGACGAACAACGGCAGCGTCCGACTCACGAACCTCATCTACGAGCTGTCGATCTCGCCGGGCGCCGTGGCTCAGCTGACAGCTGATCGGCAGCCGGGGAGGGACAGACCTTCTAGGCTCGCCGTCGAGGAGGAGCCGATGAGCGACACGGCACGACTCGGCGGTCGCAGGGCCAACCAGCGCCTGCTGGGTCCCGGTCTCGCCCGGCTCCCGATGCCGTTGCCGGACGAGGTCGGCCGGCCGCGACTCCTCGACCAACTCGACGCCCGGTGGCAATACCCCGTCACGGTGATCCAGGCGGCGGCCGGGTTCGGGAAGTCGACGCTGCTGGCCCAAGCCATCCGGGCGAACGCCGTCGAGCCGCGGGGCATCGACGTGTGGCACGCCTGCGTCCCCGGTGACGTCGATGGCGACGTGCTCGGTCCGGCGCTGCTCGAGGTGCTCGGGGCGCCGAACCGCTCTCACGATCCGGCGACGCAGATCGCCGACACCATCGGCGCGTACGCCCCGATCGACGTGAGCCTCGTGCTCGACGACGCCCACGAGGTACGGCCGGGCTCGTCAGGCGCGGACCTGATCGATCGCCTGCTGCGCCGCCTTCCCGACAACGGCCACCTCGTCCTTGCCGCCCGGCACGCCCCGTCCATTCGACTCTCGCGCCTGCGTGCAGCGGATCGGCTCGTCGTGATCACGCAGGACGATCTGCTGTTCACCCCGGACGAGACGTCGGCCATCGCTCGTCAGCTCGGCCGCCAGCCGGCGACGGCCATCGCCCTTGGCGGTTGGCCCGCGCTCGTGCGGCTGGCGTTGGCGGTCGGGCCGGAGGTGGCGATCGACTTCGCGCAGGAGGAGGTGTTGAGCAACGTCACCGCCGCGCAGCGCCGAGCCCTCTTCGCCCTGTCGAACCTCGGCTACGCCGACGGTGACCGGGTGGCTCGCGTGATCGGTGCCGACGTCGACCTCGACCTGCTGGCGCGGACGGTCCCGCTGGTCTCCCACACCGAGGGCGGGCTGTTCCGCGCCCATGACCTCTGGACCGAGGCGCTCCTGCGGGTGCTCCCTCCTGGCGACGTCGTCGACCTGCGGACGCGCGTGCTGGCCGAGCTCGTCGCCGGCGGCGACCTGGCCCGGGCCGGCACCCTCGCGATGGCTCACGACGACGTGGACGCGCTGGCCCGGATCGCCCAGGAGGTCGTGCGCCGCAACATCGCCGCGCTGCCGATCGACATGGTGCGGCCGTGGAGGGACGTGCTCGGCCGCACTCGACCGGACGCGCCGGAGACGAAGCTCCTGAGCGCGGCGCTGCGCCAGGCGCTCGACTTCGCCGACCGGCGGGCCGACGTCGACGCCGACGAGGCCGCCGCCGGGTTCCGTCATCGCAACGACCCCGATGGCGAGACCGCGGCCGTCGTCGTCGCCACGATCGGCTCGTACATGCGGGGCGACGTCGTGCGGCTCGTCGAGCTGGCCCGGCGGGCGGGCAAGATCCCCGGCTCGCGCGACCACCCGACGATCGACGTCGCGTTCCGGGCCATCGCCGCCATCGGCGCCGAGATGCGCGGCGACGTCGCGCAGGCGCTCGAAGAGCTGCGCGATGCGCCCTTCGATCTCTTGCCGCCATCGATCAGGAGCTCGATGAGTCGGCTCCTCGTCCACTGCCTGCTCCTCGGCGGGCGGGCCCACGAGGCGGTCGAGGTGGCACGGCACCTGCTCACGATCACCAGCGATCGGGCGACGCGCTACCTGTGGGCGATCGCGCGGTGGATGTCGGGTGAGCCCCGCGAGCTCCTCGCCCTGAACCGCACGTCGGTCGACTTCCCGGCGGTCACGTCGCGCGATGAGTACGTCCGCCGGACCGTCGTGGCGGCGATGCTGGCGTCGACCGGCCGGCGCGACGAGGTCCACCGGCTGGTCGAGGGCACCCCGTCGGCCTATCAGCCGGTCGACGCGCGCGACGCCGTGCTGGAAGCCGTGGCCAGGGCGCTGTGCGCCATCGTCGACCACGACGAAGCACTGGCGGCCCAGCTGCTCACCGATGTCGCTACCGCCCACGCCGCCAGCCCCATCCTGGACCAGCACCTCCGCCGCTTCTTCGCCCTCTGCTACGTGCTCGAACCCGCCATCCGCGGGCAGTGGGAGCGGGCGGAGATGGGGCCGACGCACGAGGAGATCAGGAACGCCAGCCGGTGGTTGGTCGAGCTGCGCGCCGGTCGCCGGGTGGACGCCGCCGGGCTCGACCCGGCGCGGGTCTTCACCGCCTTCCCGCTGTCGTGGTCGGTCGAGCTGGCGACCCGGTTGCACGCCGGCCGCCACGCCAGCGGAGCCGTGCTGGCCGAGTGGCTCGTGAACCAGGTGCCCGAACCGGCCCGGGTGGAGCTCCGGTACCTCACCGGCGTCTCCGGCGCCGTCGGTCGGGCCGCCGCCGATCTGCTCGCTCACCTGCCGGCGGTGCCGGCGCGACAGCTCGAGATCTCCGTGCTTGGTCCACTCGTGGTGGCCTTCGACGGCGCTCCGGTGGCCGCGCCCGAGCTGCGCCGCACGCGCGTGCGCGCCCTCCTGACCTTGCTCGTGGTGCACGGCACCCTGACGCGCGACACAGTCACGGAGTTTCTGTGGCCCGATCACGACGCCGCCGCCGGCGCCCGCAACCTGCGGGTCACGCTGACCTACCTCCGCCAGCTCCTCGAGCCCGAGCGGCCTTCCGGCGAGGCGTCGTTCCACCTCCGCGCCGACGCCGGCACGGTCACCCTCCAGGCGTCAGACCACCTCACCGTCGACCTGTGGGAGGTGCGCCGCCTGCGGCGGGATGCCGACCGCAGCCGGGACAGGGGCGACAGCGACCGCACCATCACCATGCTCGACGCGGCGACGGCGTGGTGGCGCGGCGAGCCGCTCGCCGACCTGGCCTTCGTCGCCGGGCAGGAGCACGAGGTCGAGCGCGTCCGGCTGATGCACCTCGACTCCCTCCTCGAGCTGAGCGAGCTGCGCCTCGTGCGCGGGCAGGTGGCGAGCGCCCTGGTCCACGCCGAGCGGGCGCTGGCCCTCGATCCCTACTCCGAGCGGGCCCACCGCCTGGCCATCGCCGCCGCGCTGCGTTCGCACGATCAGCAGCGCACGAACAGCGTGACCGAGCGGGCCCTGACGATGTTCGACGAGCTCGGGGTCGAGCCCGAGCCGGCCACCCGCATCCTGCTCCGTCACGTCAGCACCGCCCGCACGGCCTGATCCGCCGGCGCCTGGCTAACGCCTCGCTAGCGCGGCGCTGTCACGGTTCGGGACACTATGCCCGCCACGCTCGCGAGCCACGACGTGATCCCGTCTGCGTACCGGCTCGACGAGCTGGAGGCGGCGGAGCAGGCCTTCACCGGCCGCTTCCCCGGGTTCGACCCCAACGGGAGCTTCGCCCGGTTGCGGCGGGTCGAGTACGGCCGCCTCGACGCCGGTGGGCAGGTGTACCTCGACTACACCGGCGGCGGCGTGCACGCCGCCAGCCAGATCGAGGCCCACAGCGAGCTGCTGCGGACCGCCGTGCTCGGCAACCCGCATTCGAACAACCCCACGTCGCTGGCCGCCACCGCGCTCGTGGAGACCACCAGGGACCAGGTGTGCGAGTTCTTCCACGCCCCGCCCGAGGACTACCTGTGCGTGTTCACGGCGAACGCCACGGGAGCCCTGAGGTTGGTCGGCGAGTCGTACCGGTTCGCACCGGGCGGCGCGTTCGCGCTCACGTTCGACAACCACAACTCGGTGAACGGCATCCGGGAGTTCGCCCGCCACCGCGGGGCCACCGTCAGGTACGTGCCGGTGATTGCTCCAGAGCTGCGCATCGACCGCGTGGCGATGACCCGGGCGCTGGCGACGGCCGACCGGTCGGCGGCGAACCTGCTCGCCTTCCCGGCCCAGTCGAACTTCTCCGGTGTCCAGCACCCGCTCGACCTCGTCGGAGAGGCCCACGAGGCGGGCTGGGACGTCTTGGTCGACGCCACCGCGTTCGCGCCGACGAACCGGTTCGACGTGGCGCGGATCCGCCCTGACTTCGCCGCCGTGTCCTTCTACAAGATCATGGGCTTCCCGACCGGCGTCGGTTGCCTGTTCGTGCGCCGCGACCGGGTGGAGCGCCTGTGCCGGCCGTGGTTCTCGGGCGGCACGGTCACGATCGCCTCCGTGCAGGGTGACGGCTACTACCTCCGTCCGGACGCGGGAGCGTTCGAGGACGGCACGGTCGACTACCTGAACATCCCCGCCGTCGGCGTCGGGCTGGCCTACCTCGAGCACGTCGGGCGCGACGCCGTCCACCGGCGCGTCTCGTGCCTCACCCGCTGGTTGCTCGACGCGCTGACCGGGCTGCGCCACCGCAGTGGCCGGCCCATGATCCAGATCCACGGCCCGGCGGACTGCATCGATCGGGGCGGCACCATCGCCTTCCTCGTCCGTGACGCCGACGGCCGGGTGGTGGACGATCAGCGGATCGAGGAGCTGGCCAATCGTGCCCGCATCTCCCTGCGCACGGGCTGCTTCTGCAACCCGGGCGCGGGCGAGGTCGCCCACGGCCTCGGGCCGGACGAGATGGCGCGGTGGTTCGGGCGGTCCGAGGCGATGTCGTTCCTCGAGCTCCGCGATCGCCTGTGCCGCGAGCACGACCGCTCGATCTCGGCCGTTCGCATCTCGGTCGGGGTGGCCACCAACTTCGCCGATGTGTACCGCCTCGCATGCTTCCTGCAGGACTTCGTCGATCGCACCATCGACGACATCGGGGACACCGCCTTCCCGACGTCGCACGGAAGACGGCCGTGACCGCCGTCCGGTCCCGCCGACCCGCGGGGCCGCTGCTCGTCGACGGCAAGGAGCTGCGCGCCGCAGTCGTGAACGAGAACCAGGCCCGCGTCGCCGCTGGTCTGACGCTGGCGCTCGGCGCCGTCGCCTTCGTCTACGCCAACTTCGACAAGCTGTTCTGGCCCATCCGGACCGTGAGCGCGTTCTTCTTCGTCGACTTCCTGCTGCGGGTCACGGCCGGGCTGGAACGCAGCCCGACGGGGATCGTCGCCGGCTGGCTCACGGGCCGCCAGCCGGTGCAGTGGGTCTCGGCCAAGCCCAAGCGGTTCGCCTGGTCGCTCGGCCTCGCCATGGCGCTGGCCATGACCGCCGTGACCAACAGCGGCATCCACGGGGGCGTGCCTCGGACCATCTGCCTGATCTGCCTGACGCTGATGTGGCTCGAAGCGGTGCTCGGGCTGTGCCTCGGCTGCGAGCTCTACCGGCTCATGGTCCGCCGCGGTTGGCGCCCCATCGACGAGGCCTTCGAGATCTGCGCCGGGGGCGCCTGCGACCTCGACCGCTGAGCCGCGCCTTGACTGGCCCGCCATACGCAGTAGGATACTGAGTATGCAGCGCCTTGGAGTCGGGCCGTGAGCGTCCGGCATGCCCTCCTCGCCCTCCTGAGCGAGGGCCCGAAGTACGGCCTCCAGCTCCGCCTCGAGTTCGAGGCCCGCACGGGCGAGGTCTGGCCCCTCAACGTCGGGCAGGTGTACACCACGCTCCAGCGCCTCGAGCGCGACGGCCTGGTGCAGGCCGACGCCGAGGACCGGGGCCCCCAGCGGGCCTACCGCATCACCCCGGAGGGCCACGACGAGCTGCTCTCGTGGCTGCGCACGCCGCCCGACGATGGCCAGCCGCCCCGAGACGAGCTGCTGATCAAGGTGCTCGTCGCGGTCCACGTGGCCGACGTCGACATCCACGACGTCATCCAGACCAACCGGCGCCATCTCGTCGAGCAGATGCAGCGGTACACCGGGCTCAAGGCAGCGGCGAGCCACGCCGACGTCGCTCTCGCGCTGGCCGTCGATGCCGAGCTGTTCCGGTTGGAAGGGGCCGTGCGCTGGCTCGACAGCGCCGAAGTCCGCCTCCGCCAGCACCCGATCACGATGCCGGCGACGTCGGAGGCCGGCGCGCCGACAGCAAGCCCCCGATCGAAGGTGCCGCGATGACCGCCGTCCTCCAGCTGGCCCAGGTGTCGAAGGTCTACGGCGACGGCCCCACCGCCGTGCACGCGCTGCGCGACGTCGATCTGAGCGTGGCCCGGGGCGAGCTGGTCGCCATTATGGGCCCGAGCGGGTCGGGCAAGAGCAGCCTGCTCACCATCGCCGGGAGCCTGGAAGTCCCGACGGCAGGAGACGTGCTCGTGGACGGGACGGCGCTCGCCGGCATGTCGGCCAAGGCGCGGGCTCGCTTGCGGCGCCGCGCCATCGGGTTCGTGTTCCAGGACTTCAACCTCCTGGCCGGCCTCACCGCTGCCGAGAACGTGGCGATGCCCCTCGAGCTCGACGGCACCAGCGCGCGCGAGGCGCGCGTCGCCGCCGTCGACGCCCTCGACCGCCTCGGCGTGGGAGAACGAGCCGACCACTTCCCCGACGAGCTGTCAGGCGGCGAGCGCCAGCGGGTCGCCATCGCCCGCGCCGTCGTGGGGCAGCGGCAGCTGCTGCTGGCCGACGAGCCGACCGGTGCCCTCGACTCGGTGAACAGCGAGGCCATCATGCGCCTGCTGCGGGAGGCCTGCCACCGGGGCGCCGCCGGCGTCGTCGTCACCCACGAGGCGCACCTGGCGTCGTGGGCCGACCGCATCGTCTTCCTGCGCGACGGACGCCTCATCGACCAGACCGCGCCGGCGCCCGGTCCCGAATCCCTGCTGGCGAGCGGCTCGGCCTCGTGAGCGGTGAACGGGCGGCGCGGCACGCCGTGTTGCGGTGGGCGATCCGGTTGGCGCGACGCGAGTGGCGCCAGCAGCTGCTGGTCTTCCTCCTGCTGACCGTGGCCGTCGCTGCCGCCGTCGCCGGATCGACGATGGCGCTGGGCGCGAACCACGATGCGGCCGGACAGTTCGGATCAGGCGGCGGCCGGCTCCAGCTCGACGGCACCGACCCGACGCAGGTGCAGACCGCGATCGCTGCCGCCCGCGCTCGGTTCGGGACGGTTGACGTCGTCGCCCACGATCCGATCGGTGTGCCGGGCTCGGTGCAGCGCCTCGACGTCCGAGACCAGGATCCCAACGGTCCGTACAGCCGTCCGATGCTGGCCCGCCGTCAGGGTCGCTACCCGGTGGCATCCGGCGAGGTGGCCCTCACGCCCGGCGCCGCCGAGCTCCTCGGCACATCCCTCGGCTCGACCGTCGCGCTCGGCGACCGCACGTTGACCGTCGTCGGCATCGTCGAGAACCCGGGCGCCCTCGACGAGCGCTTCGCTCTCGTGGCGCCGGGCAGCCTCCGGGCCCCGGCGTCGTACACCGTGCTCGTCGATCCCGGTGACCGGGGCGGCGGGCCGAGCGACGACTCGTCGCCGACGCCACTCTCCCTGGAGCAGGCCGGCACTGACGACGGCGGCGCCACCGTGCTCATGCTGGCGGCGTCGACCATGGCGCTTTCACTCGTCGGGTTGATCGCGGCTGCCGCCTTCGTGGTCGTCGCGCAGCGGCGCCAGCGCCAACTCGGGCTGCTGTCGGCCATCGGCGCGTCGGATCGTCACGTCAGCCTGGTGATGCTGGCCAACGGCATCATCATCGGCGTCACCGCCGCGATGACGGGCACCGCCGTCGGCATCGTCGGCTGGTTGCTGGCGGCGCCCGCCATCGAGTCGGCCGCCGGTCATCGCATCGGGCGGTTCGCCCTGCCCTGGGGGCTCGTCGGCACCGTCGCCGCGCTGACCGTCGGGATCGCCGCGCTCGCCGCGTGGTGGCCGGCCCGTACGGCCTCGCGCCTGCCCGTCACCGCGGCGCTGTCAGGCCGGCCCACCCCGCCCCGCGCCACCCGACGGTCGGTGGTCGCGGCCCTCGTCCTCGTCGCCGCCGGCATGGCCGCCATCTACCTGGCCCAGCCGCGCAGTCCCGACGTGCAGCCCCTGCTCCTCATCGGCGGCCTGGTCGCCGTGGTGATGGGTGCGGTGCTGGCGGCGCCGGCCGCCGTCCGCCTCCTCGGCGGGCTGGCCCGCCATCTGCCCTTCGCTCCTCGGCTGGCGCTGCGCGACCTCGCCCGCTACCAGGCCCGCGCCGCGGCCGCGCTGGCCGCCATCACGCTCGGCCTCGGGATCGCCGTCGGCGTCATCGGCGTGGCCGCCGCCCACGCCAGTGAGGGCGGTCCCGTCAACCTTTCCGATCGCGAGCTGCTGATCCGAGTGGGCGATCCGCGCACGGCACCCGATCCGGCGCTCAGCGCTGACCAGCGCGCCGCGCTGGACCGGTCAGCGGCGACGGTCGCGGCCGCCCTCGGGGGCGACGAGCAGGCCGTGCCGCTCGACGTCGTGTTCAACGCGGCGATCGCCCGTCAGCCTTCGAGGAAGGAGCCGATCGTCGCCGGGTGGCAGAGCGATCCGCACAGCATCGAGTTCGTGGCCTACCCGTACGTGGCCACGCCCGAGCTGCTCGCTCGCTACGGCATCGACCCGGCGTCGATCGCGCCGACCACCGAGCTCCTCACCGGCCGGGACCCGAACGGTCTGGTCCTCGCCGACTTCACCGTACGGCCCGATGACGGAGTGGCTCCGCCCAACGTGCAGCAGGTCGCGCTCCCGCCGTACGGGTCGGCACCGAGCGTGCTCGTGACGGAGGGCGCCGTCGCCCGCCACGGCTGGACGCGGGCCCGGGCGGGGTGGATCGTCGAGTCGCCGCACCCGCTGTCGAGCGGTGCCATCAGGGCGGCGCAGGCCGCGGCGGCGGCCGCGGGCCTCGAGATCGAGGTGCGGTCGACCGATGGCGGGCTGCCGGCCGTGCGCACCGGCGCCGCCGTCACGGGGGCCGTGCTGGCCTTGGCCATCATCGCGATTGCCCTCGGGCTCATCCGGGGCGAGTCCACCCGGGACCTGCGCACACTGACCGCCACCGGCGCCAGCCCGCAGACGCGGCGGGCCCTGACGGCGAGCACCGCCGCCGCGTTGGCGGTGCTCGGCGCCCTCCTCGGGACCGGCGCCGCCTATCTCGCGCTCATCGCCGCGTACCACGCCGATCTCACCCAGCTCGTGCCCGTACCGCTCGGGCAACTCGTCCCCCTCGTCGTCGGCCTGCCGGTCGTGGCGACCGCCGTCGGGTGGCTGCTCGCCGGGCGGGAGCCGCCCGCCATCGCCCGCCAGGCACTCGACGGGTAACGCCGGACGCGGCTCGTCACGAGGGCCTGTGTCACGGAATTCGCGACATGCGCTCGAATTCGGTCACACAGGCTCGACTCTCTCGTCCGTCGGGCTCTTCGCCGAGGCATCCGCTGGTAGCGTCGCCGGGTCAACAAGACCTACGCGCACACCGGCGGCCAGCCACCCTCGTCGTAGCGGATCGGTCTGCCTCCATGGGTGTCGTCTAGCGTCCAATCCGTCAGGTACGTGTTGTTCGGGTCCGAGCGCGTGGAGCGTGCGTGATGTCGATATTCACGCTCACCCAGCGCAGCCTCCCGTACCGCGTGTACCGGCTCATCGGGTGGGCCATCGGCATCGGCATCATCATCTACTTGCCGTACGAGGCGGACCAGGTCGTGCGGATCGATCAGTACTGCCAGGTGGCGGCCATCGCGGTGGCCGTCCTCGGCTTGAACATGCTGATCGGCTACTCCGGTGCCATCTCCCTCGGCCACTCGGCCTTCGTCGGCATCGGTGCCTACACGACCGTCATCCTGGTCGCCGACCACGACTGGAGCTACTTCGCCACCCTCCCCATCTCGTTCGCCATCTGCTTCGTCGTCGGCATCCTCCTCGGTCTCCCGGCCCTACGCATCCGTGGCATCTACCTCGCCATCGTCACCCTCGCGCTGGCCACGGTCTTCCCCGCCATCGTGCTCAAGTACGGGACGTTGACCGGCGGCACCACGGGCAAGATGGCGCACGACAAACTCGTGCCGCCCGACTGGACGCCCTGGGACGTCAACGACCGGACGGGGCCACCGACCTACCGCTACTTCGTGATCGTCACTATCGGCGCGCTGATGTTCCTCCTGGCCCGCAACCTCGTGCACAGCCGAGTGGGCCGGGCGCTCATCGCCCAGCGCGACAACCAGACCAGCGCAGCGACGAGTGGCGTGAACGTGGCCATCTACCGGACGCTCATGTTCGGGACGAGCGCCGCCTTCGCCGGCATCGCCGGGTCGCTCCTCATGATCCAGCGGCCGCAGGCCACCGAGACCCAGTTCGGGGTGACCCTGGCCATCTACCTCTTCATCGCCGTCGTGCTCGGCGGCGTCGGCACCATCTCCGGTGCGATTCCCGGCGCGCTCCTGTTCGTGTTCGTGCCGTACTACACGGTTCGGTG
Source organism: uncultured Acidimicrobiales bacterium (assembly GCA_963728985.1). Taxonomy (GTDB): domain Bacteria; phylum Actinomycetota; class Acidimicrobiia; order Acidimicrobiales; family Ilumatobacteraceae; genus DASXAI01. The sequence goes on from CAVSME010000003.1 coordinate 193,497, forward strand.
GAGCACGAACTTCTCGTTCCTCGAAGGCCGACTCGTCGCCCCGGCCGACCTGCTGTACGGCGTCCTGCTCCTGGCCGTCGTCTTCGTGAATCCGGGCGGGATCATGGACGGGATACGGCGATTGCGTGTGCGCATCCTGCGCATCCGGCCGAACCCGGCGTGGCTCGCCAGCGTGAAGAGCGGGGACCGGGCAACGGCCCCCGAAGCGGCGCCGACCGGAGTCGAACCCGTGCCGTGACCGGCAGGGCCGTCCAGCCGTTGGCCATGACGGGGCGGGGTCGCCACGGACCTCGAGCGTCCGGTGCGTTGGGATCAAGTTCATGGCTAGGTCGCGGCGCGGCGCGAACCGCGGGTGCGACCTCGTTTCGAGACCGCGACCATCTCGTCGAGCGACGAGAAGGTTGGCGGTCGATCGGCGAGGTTCGGACGATCCGTGGCGCGGAGCCCGTCGAGCATCAGCGTCAGGTACCGGTGCCATGTAGGGATGTCGTAGATGGCGCCCAACATCACGAACATCGCGACGACGTCCTCGGGCCTGGCATCGGCGCGGATCACCTCGGCCTGCCTCGCGTGGTCGAACAAGGCGGTGACCGTCTCGACGATCGTCGGCCAGAGCCGGTCCTTGTCGGCGGCCGCGCCCATGCCTTGCAAGGCTTCGTACAGGCCTCGGTCGGTCGATTGGCGCGCTGCCGTCGCCTCGAAGAAGGAGACGACGGCCTCCCATGGATCGTCGATGGCGAGGGCGGCTTCCGCATCGGTGACGATCTGCTCGGTCGCATCGGCGAGGATCACCGCGGCCAGCTCCTGCTTGTTGCGGAAGTGGCGATACGCCGTCCCGACACCGAGCCCTGCCTGGGCGGCGATCTCGTCGAGCGTGGCCTCGAAGCCGCGGTCGGCGAACACCTGACGGGCCGATGCGACCAGACGCTCGCGATTTCGCACGGCGTCCTGGCGGGGCATCACACGGCGCCGTGGGCGATGAGGCTACGGGCGCAATCGACCACGGCATCGGAGGCTGGTCGAGGCTGCCACCCGAGGAGTTGCCGAGCTTTGGCGGTGCTGTGGACGTTGCGGCGGCCGAGACCGGGCACGATGCCGCGAAGTTGTGGCCGGCGGCGGGCGAGGAGCCGGATGAGCACATCGGGCGCGGTCTTCGTCGGCACCTTCCCGGCCGCCTCGCCGAGCGCGCCGCGCAACATGTCCGCCATGGCCGGCATGCCGATGAGCTCGCCGGTGGCGAGGAACCGCTCGCCCGCCGCCGGCGCCGCGGTCATCGCCAGGAGGTGGATCTCGGCGACATCGCGGACATCGACTACCTCGAGCTTGATCTTCGGCACCCGTCGCAGGCGACCGCGCAACAGGTTGCCGACCACCTGCACGGAGCCGAGGTTGTCGCCACCAAGGATCGGGCCGAGAACGGCGCCCGGCAACACGGTCGTGAGCGTCGTGGAACCGCGGCCGTCGGTCATGTACTCCCAGGCCGCACGTTCCGCCAACGTCGTCGGCCAGAAGGTCGGCGGCGACAACGCTCAACCGGTCTCCCGGCTCTATCGCCTCGGCGACTGCCGCTCGCACCACCTCGACCTTGGCGAGGTCACGCACCGTCGTTCGAACGTCATATCCCTGCTCGAGCAGCCGGACAATGCACCAACGGGCGATGAAACCGGAGCCACCGGTCACGAGAACACGGGCGTCGGCGGGGATCGGAGGTGGTCGCATCGGCGGCCACCCTAGCCACGAAGCGGAGGTTGTGTCTCCGTTTATTGCGCCTTGACCTTCGACTCGGGTCGAAGCTTTACCGTGGCCGGGTGAGCACGTACACGATCGGGGAGGTCGCCGAGCGCAGCGGCTTCAGCGCCTCGGCTCTCCGCTACTACGAGGGCATCGGGCTCGTCCCGCCCGCCCACCGCACGGCCGCGGGGTACCGCCTCTACGGCGACGAGGCGCTCGACCGCCTCACCTTCATCGCTCGGGCCAAGCAGCTCGGGTGCACGCTCGATGAGATCACCGATCTCGTGGGGATCTGGGACGGCGAGCGCTGTGGACCGGTGCAGAAGCGCTTCCACGATCTCTTGACCTCGAAGCTCGCCGAGACCGAGCGCCAGATCGACGAGCTCACCGCCCTCGCCGACGAACTGCGCCAGGCCGCCCGCCGCCTGGCCGGGCCGGCGATCGACGGGCCGTGCAGCGAGCACTGCGCGTGCCTCGCTCTCGACGGCGTCATGCCGGTCGCCCTCACGACCAAGGCGCCCTCTCGATGAGCGCCTCACGCAAGGACGGCCTCACCATCCTCGGCGTTGGCGCCGCCGCCTGCATCGCCTGCTGCGCCGGGCCCCTCCTCGCCCTCCTCGGCGGGCTCGGCATCGTCGGTCTCGCCAGCACCGTCGTGATCGGCGCCGTCGGCGTGCTGATCGCAGCGGCCGCCGTCATCGCCATCGTCGTCCTGCGCCCCCGCCGCGCCCGATACGTCGGGTCCGCCGCTGGACCGGTCGCGGTGGCCACCCCGACCCGACTCACCCGATCTTGCTGAGCCCTGGAGGAGCGACATGAAGACCATCCCGATCTACGACGCCTCCGCCCCGATCGCCTGCACCGCGGGCAGCAGCGAGATCGCCGCCCGGATAAAGCAGATCGAGCGGATGCGCACCAGCCTCCAGGGCATCGAGCGGACCGAGCACGGTGTGCTGATGCGCTTCCCCAACCGCCGCGACGTCGAGGCTGACGTCCGGCAGTTCACCATCGCCGAGAAAGCGTGCTGCCAGTTCTGGGGGTTCGACATCACGCTCACCGCCGCCGAGATCCGCCTCCGTTGGGACGCCCCTCCGGCCCTCGACGACGCCATGGACCGCCTGCTCGAGCGGTTCCGAGGCGACGAACCCATCACCGCCAGCGGCGGCCTCCTCTGATCTCGGTCGAGCATGGGGCGGTCGTGACCTGATAGACGTCGAGGCATGACGCCGTCAGGTCTCGCACGCTCGACCCACGGCCGTCGTCGTGGCCGGTCGTGGGCGGTCCTGGCGGCCGTCTCGATCATCACGCTGCTCGTGGTCGCATTTCCTGGCGTGGCCAGCGCGGTGGGCGACGCCACGGCGTCGTCGGCCGAGGCGGCTCTCACGTGGTGGAAGGCGGCGATCCTCGGCATCGTCGAGGGCCTGACGGAGTACCTGCCGATCTCGTCGACCGGCCACCTGCTCGTGACGGCGCGCCTCCTGAACCTCCCCGATGAAAAAGGGAGTGCCGGCCTCGACGCCGTCAACACCTACATCATCGCCATCCAGCTCGGCGCCATCCTCGCCGTGGTCGGCGTCTTCCGGCACCGCTTTGTGCAGATGCTCCAGGGCGTGGCGGGCCGCAACCCCGAGGGGCGCCACCTGCTGGTGACCCTGGTGATCGCCTTCGTGCCGGCGGCCGTGGTGGGCGCCGCTCTCGACAGCCCGATCGAAGACGCGCTGTTCGGCCCGTGGCCCGTGCTCGTCGCCTGGATCGTCGGCGGCGTGCTCATCCTCGTGCTCCAGCGCACCGGCCACATCCCCGATCGCAACAACCTGAACAGGGGCCGCACCCGGAGTCTCGCCGAGATCACCTACCAACAGGCACTGATCATCGGCCTCGCCCAGTGCATCGCACTGTGGCCGGGAACCAGCCGATCGCTGGCCACCATCATCGGCGCCCTCCTCGTCGGCGTGGCGATGCCCGTCGCCGTCGAGTTCAGCTTCCTGCTCGGCTTCGCGACCTTGAGCGCCGCCACCCTCTTCAAGCTGGCCAAGGACGGCGGCACGCTCGTCGACCAGTTCGGGGTGCTCAACCCGCTCATCGGCGCCGCCTTCGCGTTCGTCGCGGCCGTCATAGCCATCCGCTGGTTGATCGGCTACCTCTCGAAGCACGACCTGACGATCTTCGCCTGGTACCGGTTCGCGGTCGCCGCCATCACGCTCATCCTTCTCGCCACCGCCGTCATCTGACGCCCGCGCCAATGGGCTACCGGCGACGGCGGCTCTAAGGTGCCGGCGTGGTCGTCCGGGGGGATGGTTTGAAGGTGCCGATCGCCGCGCGCTTCCTGCCCGGTCGGGTGTTCTACGGCTGGTACGTGGCGGTGGCGTGCGGGTTGATGATGTGGGTGACCGTGGGGGTCGGCTACTACGGACTGGCAACGTTCCTGCGACCACTGCAGGACGAGCACGATTGGTCCGCGGGGGTGGTCTCCGGCGCGACCGGCCTCTTCTTCGTGGTATCGGGCGTGTCGGCCCTCGTGGCGGGTCCGGCGATCGACCGCGGCGGCCCCAAGCGGATGATGGCCGTCGGCGCGTTGCTGACCGGGGTGAGCGCGGCGGCGGTCGGGTTCGTCGAGACGGTCTGGCAGCTGTACTTCGTCTACGCGGTGATGGCGGTGGCCTACGGCATGGGTGCCGCGGTGGCCGTCGGCTCGATCATGTCCAAGTGGTTCATCCACCACCGGGCCAAGGCCATCTCGCTGTCATCGACCGGGGTGTCGCTCGGGGGCGCCACACTCGTCCCGCTCGGCACGTGGCTCATCGACAAGGGCGGACTCCAGCTGGGGGCGCCGGTTCTCGGGGCGCTGGTGGTTGTCGTCGCCCTTCCCGTCCTGTGGCTGGTGATCGCGGTCGAGCCTCAGGAGATGGGCTTGCAGGCCGACGGCCCCGGTGGTCCGGACGGCGTGCGACCGCAGCACCGCTCGCGTGTGCAGCTCCACACGCAGTACCGGATCTGGACCCGGCGGGAGGCGCGACACACGACGACGTTCTGGGCCCTCCTCGTCGGCTTCGCGCTCGCCCTCGCCACCCAGACCGGGGTGCTCATCCACCAGCTGTCGTTCCTTCAGGATCCCGACAAGCTGGGGTCGCGCTCGGCCGCCGCCCTCGCCGTCACCGTCACCACCATCGGCTCGATCATCGCCCGTCTCGTGGTCGGCCAGTTCATCGCCGACAAGGGCGACAAACGGGTCATCACGGTGGTGCTGTTCGTGGGTCAAGCGGCGGCGGTGCTTCTGTACACAACGGTCAGCGGCACTGTCGCCATCTACACCGTCGCCCTGCTCTTCGGGTTCACCATCGGCAACATCTACATGATGATGTCGCTGCTCACCGCCGAGCTCTTCGGCCTCCTGTCCTTCGGGACCGTCTACGGCGTCGTCTCGCTGGCTGGACAGTTGGGCAGTGGCATCGGTCTCATCTTCATGGGCTGGGCCCACGACGTGACCGGCGGGTACACCGTCCCCTTCGTGGTGCTGGCCGCCGTCAACCTGCTGGCCGCCGTGATCATCACGTTCGCCCGGCCGCTGCCCACGGCTCCCGTCGCCGTGACGACGGCGGTCGAGATGGACGTGCGCCCGGCGGGATGACGGGCCGACTCAGTGGTCGGCAGTGGCGAGCTTCGGTTGCATCGTGCCCGCGGCCTCGCTGTCGCGGATGAACAGGGCGGCGAATGCCGCGAGGAACGCGAACACGACGGCGGTTCCGAACGCCAAGTGGAAACCGGTGAGCGCGCTGTCGACCTCGTCGCCAGTCGGGATGTGGTCGAGCGCCATGTGGGCGGTGAGGATGCTGGCCATGATGGCCACGCCGAGGGAGACACCGATCTGCCGCTGCGTCGAGAAGATCGAGCTCGCCCTCCCGGTGTCGGCTGGCGAGATCGTCGCATAGGTCGCGGCCTGCATCGGCACGAACGCGAAGCCCATGCACAGCCCGCGCAGGAACATCAGGGCGCGGATGGTCCACAGGCTGGTGTCGAGCCCGATCTGGGTGAACGTGGCGACGGTCAGACCAGCGGCGAACAGGCCACCGGCCATCAATCGCCTCGGCCCGATCTTCCGGTAGATCCGCCCGGCGACGAGCGACGAGATCATGATCCCGAACGCCTGGGGGAACGTCGTCAAGCCACTCGTCAACGCATCCTGGCCGCGCAGCAACTGGAGGTACAGCGGCATCACGAACGTCAGCCCGAGGAAGCTGGCCATCGAGACCAACCCGACGATGTTGCACGTGCGGAACAGGCGATCGGACAAGAGCCGCAGGTCGAGCATGGGCCGCTCCACGTTGAGCTCCGTGAACACCAATGCGATGGCGCACAGCACGCCGAGCACACCGGTGACGACGACCGGCTTCGAGTCCCATCCCGCCGATGGTCCGTCGCTCAGCGCGAACACGATGAGCGCGAGAGCGGCCCCAGAGAACACGAAGCCGGGCACGTCGAACCGGCCGGAGCCTGGCTCCTTGTGCTCGCGCAGGTTCTTCCAGCCGAAGAGGAACGCTCCGATCCCGATCGGGACGTTGATCAGGAAGATCCAGTGCCAGCTGGCATGGGTGACGAGCAGGCCGCCGAGTACGGGCCCCGCCGCCGGAGCGCACAGCGCCGGGATCATCACGATCATCGCCGCCTTCGCCCGCTCAGCCGGCGGGAAGGCCCGGAACAGCATCGCGATGCCGACCGGCGTGAGCATCCCACCGCCGACGCCCTGCAGGACCCGGAACAGGATCAGCTGCCCCATCGAGGTCGACATCGAACACAGCAGTGAGCCGGCGGTGAACGCCGCGAGGGCGAACAGGAAGATCCGCTTCGTGCCGAACCGGTCGCCCAGCCAGCCCGACGCCGGGATCCACACGGCAAGGCTGACCGTGTACCCGAGCACGACCCACTCGGCCATGCCGGACTGGAACTGTTCGCCGAGCGCCGGGATGGCGACGTTGACGATCGTGGTGTCGAGGATGTCCAGGAACAGCGCCGTCACATAGACGATGGCGACGACGTACTTGTACTGGACCAGCCGGCCGAAGACGTTGACGAGCTCGTTGTGCCGGTCGATGGGGACAACGACGTCGGCGGAGAACGGCTCGGCCGTCCCGGTTGCGAGGACCTCCCCTTCCACAGTGCGCTCAGCAGCGTCGGTCATCCCCAGCCCCCGCGTGGTCACCGGGGTGCGATCCCGGAGTTGGGCGATGGTAGGGCGTGCTCGGGCGGCGACACGAGTTGACGAGATGACCGGGTCAACGTCGGGCGGTGACATGCATGGGTGCTCCGCCGGCGGGCCGGTTGACGACCATGCCGACGGGGCGGGGCTTGTTGCCGGAGAGCGGTTCGATGTCCAGGCGTTGGGCGAGCCGGGCGATGATGAGGGCGAGCTCCATCTGCGCCAGCGCGAAGCCGATGCAGTTGCGGGCGCCGCGACCGAAGGGGACCCAGGCGAGGTCGGCCAGGGCTCGCTGGTCGGCTGGGGGGTCGACGAAGCGGTCGGGGTCGAAATGCACCGGGTCGGTCCATGCCCGGGCGTCGCGGCCGGCGAGGTGGGCCGACCACAGGATCAGCGTCCCCTTGGGGATGTGGTAGCCGCCGATCGTGACGTCGCTGGCCGCTTCCCGTGGAGCGATGACACCGGCGGGGTGGAGGCGTGTCGTTTCGCGCATCACGCGATTGGCGAGATCGAGGCGGGCGAGGTGGGTCTCGTCGAACCCACCGCCGACCAAGACCGTGTCGGCCTCGCCGCGCAGCCGCTCCCAGAGCTCCGGGCCCGCAAGCGCGGCGCACCACAGCATCCACGCGAGCGTGGCCGAAGTGGTGTCGTAGCCCGCACCCATCAGGGTCACCACCTGGTCTCGGATCTCGGCGTCGGTCAGCGTCCCGTCGAGGACGAGGGTCTCGAGCACATCGCGCGGGTCGCCAGCGGGTTCGGCGCGACAGCGTGCGATCTCGGCGTCGACGATGGCGTCAAGGGCAGCACGATCGGCCCGGACGCGAGCACGACGTGTGTGCGGAAGCGGGTGTGGGAGCTGCCGAAGCGCCGGTGACTCGAGGTAGTCCTGCGGGCGTCGGAACAGCTCCCCGATCTCGGTCGCACGCGCGGCGAGCTGTTCACCGAACAGGGTCCGCACGACGATCTCCAGCACGAGGCCGCGCCCGACCTGGTACAGGTCGACCACGGCCGATCCGTCCCCGACTCGTTCGACGAGCGCGTCAACGTGGGCGTCAGTGCGCTCGACGATGGTCGGGATCCAGCCGTTGAGCCGTCGCCGGCTGAACGCCGCCTGGACCGACGAGCGTCGCCGCTTCCACTCGGGCCCGTCGCTGACGATCATCGACTCGTCCCCCACGACGAAGCCCAGGACGTTGAACTTGTGGCCCCAGCGGAACGAGTCTGTCGACATGGCGAACAGCTCCCGCAGCGCCCCCGGGTCGCCGACCACCACCATCCGCAACGGCCCTGCGCCCAAGCCGACAATCGGCCCGTAGGTCGCGCGGAGCTCGTCGAGCACGGGTTGGGGATCGGCCAGCAGGCGCCGCAGCAACCGGGGTTGATGGCGCAGCGGCGGCCGGGGCAAGGAGCCGGCGGTGCTCACCTCAGTCGGACATTCTTTCGCCCAGACCGCGCAAGGACGCTCGATACTCCTCAGCGGTCATCATCGGGATCGCGCCTCCTGGCTCTCGGGGCGTGAACGAAACAGGCTTCGAATCGGCAACCATATTCGGCTGGTTCGCCCTCGTCCGCTTCGGCGTGATTGACAGTGCCGTCAACAACGGCGGCATGTGCGCGGGACCGGGAACCGGCGCTCCGTGGCCCGGTCGTCTCAGTGCCCTGAAGGCGAGCACCGGCTCCGACGCTGGCGTCATCGGTGTCGAGGGGGCATCGTGTCCTGTCACGACTGCGACCAAAGACGGGGTACTGGTATGACTGAAGCTGAGGGGCAACGAGGCGAGCTGAAGAACACCGGCTACGAGATCTTCATCGGCATCCTGTCGGTCCTGTCGATCTTCAACCTGGTCCTGCTCTATGCGATCAATGACACCAGCCTGGACACGGTGCTGCTCGTCATCAACGCGATCCTGAGCGGCGTCTTCCTGATCGACTTCACTTTCAGGCTGTTCACCGCCGAGTCGAAGACCCACTACTTCTTCCGCAACTTCGGCTGGGCGGACCTCCTCGCCAGCCTGCCCTTCCAGCAGGTGAAGGTTCTGCGGGTCTTCCGCCTCGTGCGGGTCTTTCGACTCCTGCGCGCCTACGGCGTGGCGAACGTTGCCCGCGGCCTTCTCAGAGATCGGGCAGGGAGTGCCTTGCTCACCCTGCTCCTCATGGGCATCCTGGTCCTCGAGTTCGGCAGTCTGGAGATCCTCCATGTCGAGCAGCACGCGCCCGGCGCCAACATCACGACCGCATCCGACGCCCTGTGGTACACGATCGTCACCATCTCGACCGTGGGCTACGGCGACAGGTACCCGGTCACCAACGAGGGACGAATCGTCGGCTCGCTCATCATCCTTGTCGGCGTCGGCATCTTCGGCACGTTCACTGGCTACCTCGCCAATCTCTTCTTGTCCCCGTCCAAGAAGAAGTCGCCCCCGGCGCAACCGTCGCTCGTGGGCGACGTTGCATCGCTGAGGGTCGATCAACTGAAGGCCCTACTGGCCCGTCAGCAAGCGGCCACCGACGAGATCAACCTGCTGCTCCAAGCCGACGGCCAGTGAGCGGTTCAGCGCCGTCACGACCCAGACCCACGCTGCGTGCGTCCGCTGTCAGGGCGGGCCGATTGCGCCCTGCTCGTGTGCGTCGTTGCCGGCCGCAGGCTCCAGGATGCGGCGCGCCAGACCCTTGGCGTGCTGCATGTCGAAGTGCCGCATGGTGACGAGCCGCTGCGCGTACTGGCCGCCGCCGGAGAGCTGGCCGGTGGCGAACGCCCAACCACCGTACGCATCGGCCGTGGTATCGCGGAGGTAGGCGAAGAGGCGTAGCCGCTGCTCGGCCGTCAGCGTGGGCGTGGCCAACATCGCCTCGAGGCCGTCGTGGAGGTCGGGGTGCTCGAAGTCGGCCGACGTTGGGGCGTTGACCGTCAACGTGCCGGCGATGTCGTGCAGGATGTCGAGCAGCTTGGCGTGGAATTCGTTCTTGTAGTACTTCAGGGCGCTGATGTAGAGCGGGGACGGCGAGACGATGCCGTCTTCGTTCTGCTGACCGTTCGCCATCGCCGCTTCCCCGGCGGCCTTGCACATGGTGGAGTGGATGACGAGCGTGGCGAGGGCGTCCTTGATGTGCGGCTCGTTCTCGACGCCGTTCGCCTCGGCCAGCAACGCCGCCATCCCCACCTCTCGTTCGAGCCCGGCGCCGCCGTGGGTGACACCGGCGGCCCGCTCCCACAGACCGAGGGAGTGGGCGAGGACCGCCGCCTGCTGCACCTCGCCATCGAGGAAGATCCGCTCGTTCGGCACGAACACGTTGTCGAAGATCACGAACCCTTCGGGCGAGCTGCGATGCCCGCTCACGGGGAAGTCGCGCGGATCCGGCTCGCCGTACGGCGCGTACGTGGTGTCGATGACCTTGACACCCGGGGCGTTGACCGGCACGGCGCAGGCGATCGCGTACTCCTCCTCGCCCGGCCGCATGGCTTTGGTGGGGAGCACGACCTGCTCGTGGCCGACGGAGGAACCGCTGATGTGCATCTTGCAGCCGTTGATGTACACCCCGTCGGACGTCCGGTCGACGACGTGGACGTAGAAGTCCGGGTCCGACTGCTTGCTGGGACGGAGCTTGCGATGGCCCTTGGCGTCCGTGATGGACTCCGCGCAGCGAAGGTCGTTCTTCTGCGCGTAGGCGATGTACTCGTAGATGGCCTCGCGGTAGACCGGCTTGAGCTTCGCCAGTTCCGGCGCCGCCGTGGCGAGGGTCAGCAGGATGACGCCCGTGGTCCCGAGCGTCATGTCGCCTTTGCCCGCGGCGAGGAGCTTCTCGCGCTCGCGGAACTCGTCGATCGACTTCGGCATGATGTAGATGGGGTTGGACGCGTCCGGGTCATCCGAATAGAAGCTGTCGTAGACTGCCGCCGCGCCGTCGACCGCGGCCTTCAACCGCGGTTCGTTGGCCGGGTCCGTGACGCGCTTGCCGTCGAGATAGGTGTAGCGCCCGTCTTTCAGGGACTCCTTGTACTGCTCACCGGTCATCATGTCGCTTGCCAACCCCCTACGGGTCTTCGCCCTTTGTTTGTCCAGTTCAGAGACGAGCAGTTCGCCTGTCAGTCCGGGATCTGCGCCACTCGCCGCGCTCTTGCCTTGGCCGCTTCCGACGGGAACGTCCGCAGCGTCGCCATCCGCTGCGCGTGGAGGCCGCCGCCGATCATCTGGTTGGTGATCTTGGCCCAGCCGCCGTAGTGGTCGGCCGTGAGGTCGCGGATGACGTGGAAGATCTTCATGCGATCCTCGCCCGTCACCCCGTCCATCGTACGGAGGTACTTCTCCATGTAGAGGTGCGTCTCCGGGTTGTCGTAGTCGGCGACCGTCGGGCAAGTCAGCAGGAGCCCACCCGACACGTCGTGCAGGTAGGAGACCATCTCGTTGAAGAGGCTCCGGCCGTAGGCCATCGTCGCGTAGACGTGCGCATCGGCCGGAACCACCGTCCCCGCCTCGGTGGTCGTGGCGTGCGCGAGCGCCGCCGTCCAGCCGGCTCGGCACATCGACGCCCAGACCGCCATCTTGCTCAGCTTGTCGCGGATGTGGGTGGCGTCCGGAACGCCGTTCATCTCCACGATCGTCAGGGCGAGTCCGAAGATCAGCTCAGCTTCGTCCGCGAGGGTCGCGGCGGCCCGAGCGCGCTCCCATGTCCCCAGCGCGTCAGCGAGCGCGGCCGAGTAGGCCACCTCGCCGTCGAGGAACACTCGATCCCAGGGCACGAACACATCGTCGAAGAGCACCGTGCAATCGGGGATGCTCCTCTCACGGCTGATCGGGAAGTGCCGCGAGTCCTCGGCGCGGGGAGCGGTGGTGATGCTGACGATCTTCAGACCCGGGGTGTCGACCCTCACCGCGCACGCGATCGCCCGGTTGGCGTCGTCCTGCGGTATCTCGCCCGACGGCACGACGCACAGTTCGTGCACGACCGCCGCTCCGAGGACGTGTCGCTTCGCGCCCTTCAGGACGATGCCTTCGGCCGTGCGGCTCACCACCCGGAGCTCGCCACCGTCCTCGACCGCGGCGGCCACTCGGAGGTCTTCCTGCCGGCACCGCGCGAGGAACTGCTCGAGCCGGTCGCGGTACTCGGGCTTCGCCTCGGCCAAGCGCGACGCCACGATCCCCAGGGCCATGCAGCCGGCCGTGCTCGCGGCCGTGACGTCGGCCTCGATGAGGAAGCTCATCTGCTCGTCGAGCTCAGCCGGAGTGGCCGGCTGATCGAAGATCGGGTTGCGGGCGCCCGGGTCAGCCGCACCCGTCCGCTCGTAGGTGCTCGCCACCCAGTCGACCGAGACCCGCAGCAGCGGGTGGGTGACCGGGTCCTCGATGCGCCGGCCCTCGAGGTACGAGGTCCTTCCGTCGCGAATCGATTGCCGGTAGTCCTCTGCGGTGAGCACTCGCCCCCACGCTCCTCTGCTCGACGTCGTCCGCGCGCCGTAAAGTCTGCGAGCGGAAATCCCCCGGGCACCTTACCCGCACACCAGCCAGCGCATCGAGCCGACGACTTCGTCTCGGCAGCCCCGAAAGAGCCCCCTCAGGTCAGGGCGGCGGGTTGGCGGTCGGCGTCGAACACGAAGCCTTCGAAATCGTTGGCCACCATCGCGTCGCACCTCTCGCGGTAGGGGCCGACGAGACCGAAGTGGGGCATGAAGACGCGAGGTTTGCCAGGGATGTTGGCGCCCATGTACCACGTGTCGGCGCTCTCGAACAGCGTCGGGCGAACCAGCTCGGCGTTGTACTCGACCCACGCGTCTTCGGCTTCCTGGGACGGCTCGATCGTGGTCGCGCCTCGGTCGCGAACCCCGGCGATGATCGTGCTGACGAGATCGACGTGCTGCTCGATGGACACCGGCATGTTGGACAGCACCGATGGGCTCTGAGGGCCGGTGATCGTGAAGAGGTTCGGGAAGCCGGCGACGGTGAGTCCGAGGTACGTGCGAGGTCCGTGCTCCCACTTGTCGCGCAGGAGCTGGCCACCGCGCCCCCGGATGTCGATGCGGGTGAGAGGGCCGGTCATCGCGTCGAAGCCGGTGGCGTAGACGATGGCGTCCAGCTCGTACTCGGTCCCGTCCTGCAGCTTGACGCCAGTCGAGGTGAACTCGGCGATCGGGTTCGACTTGATGTCCACGAGGTGCACGTGGGGCAGGTTGAACGTCTCGAAGTACCCGGAGTCCAACGGGACCCGCTTGACGCCGAACGGGTAGCCGGTGGGGGTCAGCATCCTGGCGGTCTCGGGGTCGTCCACCTTCTCCTTGATGCGCTCCTGGAGGAAAGCGCGGACCTTGGCGTTGGCTTCGTCCGAGGTGAGGATGTCGCCGAATCCGCCGACCCAGATGCCGAAGCCGCCACGGTCCCAGCGCTCCATCAGCGCTTCGTACACCTCCTCGTCGGTCGACTCCAGGGCGCCTTTCTCCAGGAGCGTCAGCTCGTGCCCGAACGGCGAGCTCTGAAGGCGTTCGCGGATGCCGGCGTAGTCGGCGAGGCGGGCCTGGCGCACGTCGTCGGGCACGGGCCCGTTCTTGGCAGGGAGGATGTAGTTGGCCGTCCTCTGGAAGACGGTCAGCTCCGCGGCGACCTGGGCGATGATCGGGATCGCCTGCACGGCGCTGGCGCCGGTCCCGACGACGCCGACCCGCTTCCCGGCGAAGTCGACCTTGTCATGAGGCCAGAGGCCGGTGTGGTAGCTCTCGCCGCCGAATGCGTCGGCGCCGGGGAGGCCCGGGGTGTTGGGTATCGAGAGCGTCCCGACGGCGGCGATGAGGTTGTGAGTCTGGACGCTCTCGCCCGTGTCGGTCGCGACCGTCCACCGGCCGGTGGCTTCGTCGAAGGTCGCTGACTGCACGCGCGTGTTGAAGGTGATGTCGCGGAGCAGGTCGTACCGCTGGGCGACGTGCTCGAGGTAGGCGCGCACCTCATGCTGCTCGGGATAGCGCTCACTCCACTGCCATTCCTTCCACAGCTCCTCGTCGAACATGAAGCCGTAGATGTAGCTGTCCGAGTCGCTACGGGCGCCCGGGTACCGGTTCCACCACCACGTCCCGCCCACGCCGCCGCCGGCTTCGAGCACGCGCGCCGTCAGCCCCATCTCGTTGCGGAGCTTGTGAAGCATGTACAAGCCCGAGAACCCCGCGCCGACGATCACGGCGTCGAGGGCTGTCGTCGACTCGGTCACGGTCATCGTGCCTCCCATCATCGGTGCCGTCGCGGCGCACCCCCGGCACCGCACCCAACGGCTTCCCCGGGCCGAACCGTACACGGCGAGCCGCCGCCTGACCTCCGCCGGTTGCTTCCCCGCCCTTGCCGGTGAGCGCTGAGCGACCCGTTCAGGCGCGGCTCTCGGCGACCCGGGGACATCAAGTTGTCCGGAAGCCGTTGGAACTTCAGGGCGCGAGGGCCGGGAACGTCAACGGCACCACGTCGTCGTACGGTGCCGGCGGGTCGTCGGTGGTCGGCGGTGGCGGCGGGACGGTGGTGGTGGTCGTCGTCGTTGTCGACGTCGTCGTGGTGCTGGTGGGGGCGGGTGGACGGGGAGGCGCCGTGGTCACCAGTGTCGTGGTGGTAGCGGTCGCCGACGTGGTGGGCGGCGTCGGCGCGGTCGTAACGGTGGCCCCCGGCGGCGGCGCCATGGGCGGAGGAACCGGTGGCTCGGTCCCCGGCGGGGGCTCCGTCGCCGCCGGCGGGTCCGCGGACGGCGCCTGCTCCGGCGCCGGACCGTCGGGCGCCGGCTCGCCGCCGGTGGGCGCCGGCGCGCCACTCTCAGGCGGCGCGACCGGCCGAGGCGCGACAGTTGAACTCGGTGCGGCGATCGTCGTGGAGCCACCGGTGGACGCAGCCCCCTCCGCGAAGACGTCGTCGACCACGACTGGCGCCGTCATCGACGGCATCGCCGGCGTGGAACTCGTAGCGGAAGCGAACCGCACTAGCGCGGCCGCCGTGGTGGGAGGGGACGTCGGCGGGAGCAGCGGAGCCGGCCGACTGGACAACGGACCGCGCCACACCGCCACGAGGCTCAACAACGTGAGGGCTTCCACCGCGATGACGACGCGTCCCACCGCCCGCTTCGACAGCCGTCTTCTCGATCGGTGGACCGACTGACCATCCCGTCCACCGTCGAGCATGCCGTCAACCATGCCGTCCGCGAGCTGCGCTCATCTTCACCCCGCACGATGTCCAATCCCGAAGCGACCTCGGTCGCTAGCGCGCCACGAATCCGCCGGCCCCGAGGCCCTCCTTCATGACAGGAACATCGCCGGGACGGGGCCTTTCGTTACACGCCGCCGAACCGGGGACTACTCCGACCGACGCGAATGACTGCCGCAGCCAGTCTCGTCATGCGTCGCATGAGGTAATACTGGCGCATAGACGTCAACGAGCGACCGCATCCCAGGAGGGCGCACCACAGGCCGTCCAGCAGGACGGCGGGGCTCGTCGTGATCTCCGTGGAGCTGGTGGTGCTGTTCGTCCTGGTCGCCCTCTGGCAAGGCCCGAGCGCGGGTACGGCGGGAGACGCGCCACTACCCCCGCCAGCGTCCCTGGCGGCGCGGGCACCCACCACGACTCGGCCGACGTTCACGAGAACTGCAACGACGCCGGTGACGTCGACGTCGGGGGTATCTGCGGTGACTGCCGGGCCGCTCGACGTGCCGACAACCACCGAACCCGTGAGCGTCCTGGTCGAAGTCGTGGTCCCGAGCTCCACGGCGACCGACGCGCCCGCTTCGCCTGCGACAGCTACGGCCGCATCTCCCCCTACGCAGACCGAGCCCCCACGGCCGGAGCCGGCGCCAGTGGCCACCGCGCCGACGACCGTCTACCCGCCGTCCAGCTCGGACCCGACGACCACCCCACTGGCGATCGTGGCGCCACCGCCCGCACCCCCGCCTGCGTCCAGCGAGCCACCCCCGACGAGCCCACCGCCCGAGTTGCCACCCCCGACCGACCCGCCCACCACGTCGCCCCCGACCACCATCGACCACAGAACCTTGTGCGACCAACTGGAGAGCCAGAAGCACGCCATCGAAGCCGAGATCAAGCGGGTCGAACAGGAGTACAAGGACGATCCTGCGACCCGTGACCTCCTCAAGAAGCAGCTCGAAGCACAGAAGGACGTGGTGGAGGAACAACGCAAGGCGGCTCACTGCTGACGCCCCCAACGCGGGACCACCCCGGCGGGCCGGTTGCCGACGCCCTGGACAACGTCGTGCGACCTGTTGGGCGGCTCACTCGGCGGCGACGAGTGATTCGGCGAAGCGCGGATCGTCGGGTTGCACCGTCGGCAGCCGGCGAGCAGCGATGAACGCCACTAGCGAGAGCAGGCCGAGGACGGCCAGGGCGGCGCGCAAGCCGTCGATGCGGGCGTTGGCGTTCTCGTCGACGATGGCGTCGGCAACCGAAGGCGTGACACGCGCCTCGTCCAAGGCGGCCTCGAGGTCCTTGTCGGAAGTGAACGGCACGCCGCTCGTGAGCTCCACCTGCGCGTTCGACACGACCCTGTCGGGGATCTCGGGGTTGTTGGCGATGTTGGCGTAGAACGACGACGTGAGCGCGGCGATCAGCACCGCGCCGGCCAGCGCCGTGCCAATCGACGCGCCGAGGTTCGTGACGGTGTTCTGCAGACCGCCGACCTCGCCGCTGCGCTCGTCGGGCACCGACGAGACGGTGACGGCGCCGAGTTGCGACGCCAGGGCGCCGACCCCGAGCCCGGCGAGCAACATCGGCCAGGTCACGATCTCGGGTCCCGCGTCGATGTCGAGCAGAGCGATCATGACGGCGATGCCTGCGAAGAGGGCGAGGAAGCCAACTCGGACGACAAGCCGGGGCGACACCCTCGGGAACAGCCGGGGCACACCGACGGCGGCTAGCAGGAGCGTGATCGACAGGGGGAGGATCCGCACGCCGGTGGCGATCGCCGAAAGACCGAGCGCGACCGACAAGTACAACGGGACGACGAAGAACAGACCGGCCTGGAGCAGGTACTGGAACATGAACGCGATGAGGCCACCGCGCAGGATCGGGTTGCGCAGGCGAGGCAGGTTGATGAGCGGCTCCTTGCCTTGCGCGATCAGATGGTCTTCCCAGCTCAGGAAGAGCAGGATCAAGGCCGCGCCGCCCGTCATGAGCCAGACCACGGGTGACAGACCCAGCCACTCGGGGGCATTGGGCTTCGGCTTCACGAATCCCCAAGAACCGGAGCGCAAGACGCCGTACACGACGAGACCGAGACCCAATGCTGAGAGCGCCGTGCCGACCAGATCCAGCTTCACGCCGTGGGCGGCGGGGGTATCGGCGATGCCGCGGGCCAGCACGAGGATGATGACGACGATGAGGACCTCACCCGCGAAGACCCAACGCCACGACGCATACGTCGTGAACAGGCCGCCGATGAGCGGCCCGGCGGCGACGGCGATCGCCCCCGCCGAAGCGACCAATCCGTAGGCGCGAGGTCGCTGGTCGCGCGCGAAGTTGCTGGCGACCAGCGCCACGATCGCGGGCAGGATCAACACGGCGCCCAGTCCTTCGAGCAGTGACCATCCGAGCATCAGCACCGGCAAGCTGGGCGAGACGGCCGTGGTCAACGACCCGCAGCCGTAGATGACCGAACCGATCACGAACGCCCGCTTGCGGCCGATGATCTCGCCGATCTTGCCGCCAGTGATCATGAACGCCGCCATCACCAACGTGTACATCGTGATCGCCGTCTGGATGCCGGTCACGGTCGTTCCCACGTCCTTGGCCACCGTCGCAATCGACACGTTCATCACCGAGGTGTCGAGCGTCATGAGGAACTGCGCCGACGCCAGCGTGACCAGCACGAGCGACGCTCCGCGTGCGGCCTCTGCGCTGCGCTCGACGGGCGGATCGCTGGACATCGGCCGGCAGCGTAGACGCAGCCCTTACGCCGCTTGCTCACAAACGCCGTGACCGTCCACACGGGCGATCAGGGTGGGTGCGGGCAGTGCGGGTCGTAGGCCCCTAGGAAGACCTAGTGCATTCGGCGAGGCTATGCTCCGAAGTCCTGTGACCAGGCTTGGGCGATCGTCAATTGTGGTGTTGCTCATCGCCCTAGTTGCCGGATGTCAGAACGGCTCAGACAACGCGGAGCGTCCGTCGTCGTCCCTTGAGCGCCCTCTTCCGACGAGCGCTGCACCGACGAATCCAACGATTCCGCCCACGGCAACAACGATTGCTACTACCTCGACCCTGGATGCGCAGGGGATCAGCACTCGGTTCGAGGCTGCCGTCATCAAGGTGGCAGTGAAAGGCTGCGACGTTGACACCTGGGGTTCGGGCTTCGCGATCAACCCTGACATCGCCGTGACGAACTATCACGTCGCGAAGTACGACTCCTCGCCCACGATTTCCACTCGAGATGGTCACGTCTTCCCCGGCCGAGTCATCGGCGCCGACCCGGCGACCGACGTTGCCGTAATTTCGGCTCCATCGGCGTTTTCTACGTGGTTCGATCGCTGGGCCGACGACAATTCACTCCACGAGGGTCAGCAGCTGACCGTTCTCGGCTACCCGACGCCGTATGGCGAATACACGGTCGCTCCGGTGAACTTGATCAGCAACACAATCGACAGCAGGACAGGCAATCCAGCAATACGCGTGAGCATCGGAACACAGGGGGGGAACAGCGGGGGCCCGGCGGTCGCTGCCGACGGGACGGTCGCGGGCATCGCCTACGCGACTCAAGCGGGCGACAGAGTGCTAACTGGCCTGCTAATACCCCCCTCCATCGCAAAGCGTGCCGTCGCAGAGCTCACCGCAAATCCAGCCCCATGGCACGGGCCGTGCGACGTTACCCAGGCGACGACCCTGCCCGTAACGACAACCACTCCACCATCCACCACCGTGGCATCCGTTCCGACGACTGCGCCGCCCACGTCCAGCGCCACCAGCCCACCACCAACCCAGGGTCCAGCAGGCACGAACCTGATCGGTTCCTGGGTGCTTCAACTCGGCTCAGCTGCCAATGGCGCGGCTGATGCTGATGTCCGACGAGAGGCCCAGCAGATCGGATCGGAGCTCGGAGTGACCGTGCTTGTCGTCAATGGCAACGACTTCAAGGATCTGACGGACGGTCGCCTGATCTACCTGGCCGGTCCGTACCGCTCGGCCAACGAAGCGGAGAACGTCTGCCGGGCCGCCAATCGACCGATCCCCGACAAATGCTTCGCCAAACTCTTGACTGGCTGAGCGAGCGGGCGATTCCTGCGACGAGGCACTGTGAACGAAGGGCGGTGCGCTCAGCCTTCGGTGTGGGTGGCGCCGGGGCGATCGGGCTCCCGGCCTGAGGTCATTTCGAGCTGCCCGGGCCCTGGCAGTCCGGGACTTCGTTCCCGATCGACCCGATCGGCGGCGCGCCGATTGTCGGGGCTCGCTCGTGAGGTTGGGACACCAGATAGCACGTGACCAGTCGCGCCAGCTCGCGCTGGCCCGCCTCGTTCGGATGGAACGTACCGCCATCGCCGAGTGAGAACCCGGTCAAGGGAGACACGAGGAACGGCTTGATCGAGTTCGTGTACTGGTCCCCGCTGGTTCCACATGGCTCGTGCGTGTCCCAGCCGGCGGCGGGCGAAACGAACTCAATCCCGGCTGCGGCCGCCTCGTCGTTGAGAACCTGGTTGAGCTCGTCCTGGAGCGCACGCACCTCTCGTCGTTCACCTTGTGAGAACCGGCGGAGCACCGTCTGGCAGTCAGTCACATTCAAGAGCGGCGCGTCCCGGTCGGGGAAGAGGTACGGGTAGCCGATCGCGACGATCCGAGCGTTTGGATACGCCGCCGCCAGCCGTTGGTAGACGACGCGAGCCTTCGCCTGGACACTCTTCGATCCGGGCCCGGTCAGAACGGCGTTGGCCCATGACCTGAGCGGCTGCGCCTCCGGAAGGTAGACGTCATGCGCAACGTCGTCGTCGCCCGGATCGAATCGCGCGTCGAGGCAGTCCGCGTGAAGGAAGCAATGTGTCACGACGCGCGAGAACACGGCATCGTTCCCACCGATCGTTATCGTGACCAGGCCCACCTCCGGATGCACGCCGGGTGGCACCTGCGCCGGCACGGCCACTTCAGCGTGGTCGCCGTAGGTGTACGGGTTGAAGATGTCGTGCATGACGGCGCCGGAACAGGCAACGAAGCTCATGGCCGGCTGGTGGTCCTGGAAGCGCAGGAGCTGCGAGTAGGCGGATGAGGATCGATGACACCCGTCCCCGTGGTGGGCGGCGTCGCTCTCGGTGAAGGCCTCGAATGGGTGAATGCCCTCTCCGGCCGAGTAGGAGTCACCCAGGGCGACATACTCACCCGCAATGGCCGGTATCGCCGGCAGCCGTTCGATCGGCGGCCCGGCCACGGGCGTGTTGTTTCGCCAATAGGCCATCACCAGAAGATTGAGGACGAGCACGGTCGTACCGCCAGCAAGACAGACGAAAGCGAGTCCCACGGGGAGGCTCGGAACGGGGTAGGTCTCCCAACGGTCGATGATGTAGTTCATCGTGAGCACCGCAGTGGCGAGAACCACGAGGGCGACGGTCGCCAGATAGAGCCACCCGTCTATGCCGACGGACCCGTACACCTGTCTGATATCTACGAAGGTGGCGAGGGCGGCCGCACACAACCCGATCAGGATCGTGGCCACCAACGCTGAGGTGCGGCGGAGCTTTCGGCAGTCGGGCCGCCGGTGCATGACGATCGTCAGAAGCGCTGCCACGAGTACAGCGTGGAGGCCGGCCAAGAGAATGAGCACAGCGATCCAGACGCCAGTATTCGACGCACGCACCGCGAGGAACACGCCTAGGAGGAGCCCGAGCGGGTAGAAGATCCTCGGGAGCCACGAGTCCCACCTGCCGCCGGATGTTCGCTTGATCGGCCAGCGGTCCAGGACCGCTGCCAGGAGCAGCAGGGCGTTCACGGTGATCAGCGTCAACGCGAACACGGCCCCGTTCCGGAGATAGAGGCCCCATATGACCGCACAGAGGACGACGGCGAATGCAACGAGGACCAGACCGAAGTGTTTCTGCACCCAGTTCCGGACTCGGCTGGGGATCGTCGTGTGAGCGCCCTTGGCCGGACTGTTGTCATCCGCGGGCACCTCAGAGGTAGCCGAGCGGGACGCGTGTTCCTCGCCGAGTTGGGTCTCTGGCTCGAAGGCGCCGGCCGGCTCGCGGTCGGCTAAGAGGCTGTCCCCGTCGCCTGGGAGTTCTTCTCTCGATGACATTGGCTCCCCTCCTCACCATGCTGCTTCGGTGCCGCCCGCGACAGAACGACTGGGCTCGTGACCCGGAGCTCGCGTCCGCTATCGCCGGAAGAGGGCGGGCCTGATCCGGTGTGGCCTCGGTCATGAGCTGAAGATCCATCACTGGTGTGACGATCCTTAGATTCTCGGTGCGGGCCGACAAATACACACCGATCGACAATCGGAGTCACGCCGGAGCGGACCGCCCATCTCCTGGACAGTCGCCCGCCGCCATCCACTTGGCCCTCGTTCCGGAGAGACACCGCACGATCGTCTCGCAGGATCCTGGTCACCGCTGACGGGATACGTAGGGTTCCAGGGTGTGATCCACGGTTCCGGCCTCGTCGGTCGCCGCAGCGAGTGCGAGGTCCTGGACCAGATGCTGGTCGACGTGCGCAGAACCGTGGAGGCCTCGCCGCCGCGGCGGCGTTCTTGGAGCGGGCGGCGAAGTTGACAGCCGACACCGGCCTGCGTTCGGCACGAGCTCTCGCGGCAGCACGAGCCAAATACGACGCGGCCGCCTTCGACGCCGCCGACGCGCTGGTGGCGGCGGCGGAGAATGGCCCAGTCGACGAGCTGCAGCACGCTCAGCTGACCCTGTTGCGGGCCGAGTTGGTCTACGCGCGCCGACGGGGCAACGACGCCCCTGAGCTCCTGCTCAACGCGGCCAAGCGCCTCGAAGGACACGATGATCGACTCGCACGCGAAACCTATCTTGAAGCGCTCGGCGCAGGGATCTTCGCAGGGCGCATGGGTTCGCACCCGAACATCCGCGAGGTCGCCGAGACAGCCCGCCGCGCGCCGAACTTGCCTGGGTCTGCACGTCCCGTCGATCTCTTGTTGGACGGCGTCGCGTTGCGATTCACGGACGGGTACAGCGCAGCTGCGCCGTTGATGCGGAACGCCGTGGAGCTCTTTCGTCGCGATGCCGAGAACCGTGCCGCTGCCAACATGCGATGGTTCTGGCTGGCATGGACTCTGGCCGGCGAACTGTGGGACGACGTGCTAGTGGAAGAGCTCGCGACCCGTGCGGTTCGCGTCGCGCGCGATACCGGAGCGCTTGGACACCTTCCGATCGCTCTCGCCTGTCGCGCTGGCGTTCACGTCACGGCCGGAGAGTTCACCGCGGCCGCTGCCCTGGTCGAAGAATCCGACTCCATTTCTGCAGCAACGGGCTACGCGCCATTGGCGTATGCCTCGGGCAGACTCCATGCCTGGCGTGGTATCGAGGCAAGCGCGCGGGAGCACTTCGAGTCGGCGATCGCGAGCGCAACAGCGCGGGGCGAGGGACGCGCGATCGGTCAATCCCGTTACATGTCTGCCGTGCTGTACAACGGACTCGGACGTTACGAGGAGGCGCTCGTCGGCGCCCGCTCTGCTTGCGAGCACGACGAATTCGGCGTCCACGGCGTCGCCCTCGTTGAACTCATCGAGGCTGCCGCGCGCAGGTCCGCGCCAGAGGTCGCCGCTGAAGCGCTGCCCGATCTCGAGGAACGGACGCTGCCGGCGGGCACGGACTGGGCACTCGGCCTGCTTGCTCGCTCACGCGCTCTGCTTGCCTCTGGCGCCGACGCCAACGCGCTCTACGTCGAGGCGATCGAGCGGCTCGGACGAGGCCGTATCGTCGTGCATCTCGCCCGTGCGCACCTGGTGTACGGCGAGTGGTTGCGGCGCGAGGGCCGCCGGCTCGACGCCCGTGACCAACTTCGCCTCGCCTAGGACATGCTCGATGGGATGGGTGCGGAGGCCTTCGCCGAGCGTGCCCGTCGCGAGCTGCTGGCAACCGGCGCGACCGCCCGCCAGCGCGCCGTGACCACCCAGGCCGACCTCACCCCGCAGGAGGCCCAGATTGCGCGGATGGCTGCCGCGGGCCGGACGAACTCCGAGATCGGCAGCGAGCTGTTCATCAGCCCGAGGACAGTGGAGTACCACCTGAGCAAGGTGTTCTCCAAGCTCGGCCTCGCCACCCGTCGGGAGCTCCGTACCGTCGTCCACCAACTCAGTCCGTGAGCCCACTGTTGGAGCGTCGCCGAGCCCCGGCAGTCGCGGCCGTGCCGGGGCGGCAGCTGACGGCAGGGCGAGACGGAACCGGCCTTTCAAACCCGTTGCTTTCTACAATCATATTGTTGTCCTGCACAACGAGCGGTATCCCGTGATAGTGGCGTGGTAGGCGGTTCGCCAAGGATCTGTTAGCGTGCCACCTTGACGCCGGGGCTTGGGGATGCGCTGGCGCCGGAAGGGGGGCCCTCGGAGCACTGCTCGGGCTTTGACAGCAACTATCGCGCGCGCGTTTGCGGCCTCGCCGTCTGCGCGATTTGTCATGCCCCGGGAGCGGCGCTCCTGGCCTCATTCGCATGTCGACGAACGTCGGGGGGATCTCGTGGCGAAGCATCGGTGGCTGGCACCAACGACGCTGCTCGTGTCGTTGGGATTGATCGCAGCGGCATGTGGGGGTGACAACAACGGCAGCACCTCGGCGACGACCGCGGCGGCGGCCGGGACGACGGCGGCGGCCACGACCGCGGCGGCCACGACCGCGGCGGCGAGCACGGCAACGACCAGCGGTGGGCCGACCACAACGGCAGCCGAAGCTCCCGTGATCCCACCGGCCGGCACCGGCAAGTACGGCCAGGACCCGAACAACAAGAACCTGTACGTCGGCCCGTCGGGTCTGACCATCGACGTGTCGAAGTGTCCCTCGGACTGGGACATCAACCAGGGGATCACCGACAACGAGATCGACATGTTCGCCAGCTACCCGACGTCGGGGCCACTGGCCGGGTACGCCCTGATCTACGACGGCGGGCGGGCCTACTACGACTACGTCAGTCAGAACGGGGGCATCGACGGGCGCAAGCTCGTGCTGGACAGCAAGGATGACCAGTACGCGCCGGCGGCCACGAAGACCAACGTCGACGAGGCGCTGGCGACCAAGAAGTACGCCGTCCTCGACTCCGTGCTGGGTACGCCGAACAACCTCGGCATCTGGGACGACACCAATCGGGAGTGCATGCCCCAGCTCCTGAACGCGACCGGTGCGCCGCAGTGGGGCGATGTCGAGAACCACCCCTGGACGACGGGCGCCCCAGCACTGAACTACTTCTCTGAGGCCGGTCTGTGGGCGGAGTGGTTGAAGCAGAAGTTCCCGGACGGCGTCAAGGTCGTGTCGATCACGTTCAACAACGACTTCGGGCAAGCCTATTTGAAGGGCTTCAAGCACTTCATCGAGGGCAGCAAGATCCAGTTGGTCGCTGACTTCCAGCACGATCCCACCGCGCCGAACGTCGACAACCAGTACACGAGCGCGGCCGCCTCCGGTGCCGACGTGCTGCTGATCCAGACCGCCGGTACGTTCTGCACGCAGGCCCTGGCCGCCGTGGAGAAGGGCTCGTGGCACCCGACGGTGATCCTCTCGGCCACCTGCGGTTTCAAGAACCAGGTCTTCCAGCCGTTGGTCGATCAAGGGCTGACCGGCAAGGACACCTACACGATCGTGTACTACAAGGACTCGTTGGACCCGGCCCTGGCCAAGGACCCGTTGATCTCGACCTACTTCGACGTCATGACGAAGGCGGGCCTCGACCCGAAGAAGTCGACCTACTTCACCGGCTGGATCTACTCGTGGTACTTGGTCGCCATCTTGAAAGAGGCGGCGAGCTACCGCGGCGGGCTGAACCGGGCCAACATCGCGCTGGCCGCTCACGCCATCCAGGTGGCCTCGCCCGCGCTGCTGCCCGGCGTGACATCGAAGCTGGACGGCCTGAAGGACGCGTATCTCGTCGAGTCTGGCCAGATGACCCAGTACAAGGTGAGCGACCCGAAGCAACTCGGCACGTTCGTGCCCGACGGGCCACTGATCAACCTCGAAGGCCAGCTGGGCACCTACAAGACCGTCACCAGCGCCAGCTGACGGTCAGCCCGGAGGCCACCGGTTGGCACGGGCGATCGTCACGGTCGTCGCGTCGGATTGCCGTCGAGGGTGGAGACGATGCCGTCGACCAGCGCGGTGAGGTCAGACGCGGATCGCGGCTCGTGGGTCATGTGACGCCTTTGGTGGCGGTGAGGAGGAAGTAGCCGGCGTCGCCGTGATCGACGACCTCGGCGACTCTGCCGGCGACGCGAATGGCGCGGCGCAGATCGAAGCTGCGTAGCAGCGGGAGGTCGAGAAGCCGCAGGGCGCGCAGGCGGGTCTGGACGAGTTCGACGGTGGCGGCGAGGGCGTCGTCATGGCGTTCGACATGGTCGATGTGGAACCCAGCCGTCTCGAGCAGCGCTCTCGTGTCATCGATGGGACGGGCGTCGGCGATGCAGGCGATGCGGCCGGCGAGTCCGCTGATGTCGGGCTCGAGCCGGTCGCGGTGCAACCACACGTCGGTGAGCCCGAGGCGGCCGCCATTTCGCAGCACACGGGCGGCTTCCGCGGCGGCGGTGGGTTTGTCGGGGAAGGTGCAGAAGGCGCATTCGCTCACCACTGCGTCGAAGTCGCCGTCGGGCATTGGGAGGTGCTCGGCGTCCCCGACGCGGAACTCGACCCGGTCGGCGAGGCCGGCGGCGTTGGCGCGGGCGGCGGCTTTGGTGACTTGGGCGGCACCCAGGTCGATGCCGACGACATCGACGTCCTGTTCGGCGGCGAGAAGCACGGCGGTGGTGCCGATCCCGGAGGCGATGTCGAGGACGCGCCCGCCCTGGTGGAGGTCGAGGAGCTGAGCGAGGCGACGGGTGAGGTCGACGCCGCCGGGGTGGTAGCTGTCACCGAGGAACAGCCCGACGAGATCGATGCCGTAGACCGCGGCGCAGCACGACTTGGCGGCGTCGGTGTCGCCGGCGGCGCCGGCCCGGTAGCTGGCGACCACGTCGGCGAGGGCGCTGAGCGTGGATGGCGGGCTCATCGCAGTTTCCGGCCGAGGTTGACCTGCACGGCTTGCGGTGTCGCCGGCGTGTCGACTGCGAGTGTCCGCGATCCGTGGCGTGTGGGCGTGAGAAGTCCGACGAGCTCAGCGGCGTTGGGGACCACGGGATCGACCGGAATGCCGGACAGCTCGGCGCGGACCTGTTCGCGGTAGCCGACGGAGTTGTACGCGCAGAACGGGATGAGCCGCCCGTCCGGGGTGATCTCCTCCACGCAGCATTTCATCAGCTGCTTCACGTTGAGGGTGTACGGGTCCTGGAAGTCCTGGATGACGATCATGAACGCCTTGGCGGCGAGGTCGCCGAGCGCGCCGGGGAGGTCGATGCCGCAGCTGGCGCAGCTCGCCAGCGCGGCGGCGGCGATCTCGTTCAGCTCGCCGGGCAGGCCGAGGGCACCGAGCGCGGTGGTGAGGCGCTCGGTCATGGCCGCCGAGCCGGGGACGGCCGACGCGCTCCACAACCCTTCGAGGGCGTGGCGGACGGAGGGGTCGGGCAGCGCCCGGTTGGTGATGTAGTCGAGGTAGTTCTCCATCGGCAGCAGCCGAGGGATCGGGATGACGTCCTCATCGTCGGCGAGGAGGTAGGTGATCGACCGGCAGGTCGGGAAGCAGCACGGCACCGGGAAGAAGTCCGAGATGCGGAACCAATCGCCACACTGGGCCACCAGTGCCTTGATCACGTCGGGGTTGGTGAGCCGCTGGCGGGGATCGAAGCTGGGCATGCGCCCGGCCCGGGTGACGGGCTGGAACACGACGCCCCGGACAGCCGGGTGGGCGAGACCGTGGCGGACGATGGCGCCGACCTGGTCGAGGTTCGTCTCGGCGTCCACCGCCGCGACCAGCAGCACCGCCAGGCCCGCCACCGCGCACCGTTCGAGGGCGTCAGCTTTCACGGCGCGCAGGTCCCGGCCGCGGAATGCCAGGTGAGTGGAGGCGTCGAGGCCGTCGAACTGCAGGTAGATGCGCACGTCGAGTTCGGCGAGAGCGCGAGCGAACGTCGCGTCGTGGGCGAGGCGGATGCCGTTGGTGTTGAGCACCACTTGCTTCACGCCGCGGTCGCGGGCCATGGCGCAGAACTCGAGGATCTGGGGGTGGATCGACGGCTCGCCGCCGGAGAGCATGAGCACTTCCGGTTCGCCTTCGGCGGCGACGAACGCGTCGAGCCCGGCGGCGACCTGCTCGGTGGTGAGGGAGAATCCGTCGGGGTGGTGGCCGGAGTCGGCGAAGCAGACCGGGCAGTCGAGGTTGCAGGCCGTGTTGACCTCGATGAGGCCGACGCAGGCGTGCTGCTTGTGGTCGGGGCACAGTCCGCAGTCGAGCGGGCAGCCGTCGTGCACCTCGGTCTGGGTCGTTAGCGGGATGGTGCCGGGCTTGTTGAACCGCAGCGACGCGGCATACATCTCGGCGTCGCCGTAGACGAGCGCCTCGAAACCCCCGTGCTCCCGGCAGCGCTTGCGCAGGAACACCTTGTTGTCCCGGACGTTCACTTCTGCATCCACCACGGTCTTGCAGACCGGGCAGATGCTCTTCGTGTACTCGAGGAAGACCTCGTCGCGCTCGACTCGGCCGGGTGTATCGGTCACGCCCCACACCGCTCCCATGGCCGCTCCCTTCAGTCGGATCCGATTTGGGAACCCGATGGGACCAACCCGGCATTCCAACGCCTTTCATCGGCCGATGGAAGGCGGAGCTGGGCGGGCGGGTTCCCTTCATGTGCCTGGCGGCCCGCCCCACGATCGGACACCGGACCTGCTCGTGATCGGCGGCGGTGCCGGCGGCCTCGCCGCTGCCCGCGCCGCGGCTCGGCGCGGGGCGCGTGTCGTACTCGTCGACGCCGGCCCGCTGGGTGGGGAGTGCACGTTCACCGGGTGCGTCCCCTCGAAGGCCCTCATCGAGGCGGCCCGGCGCGGCATGTCCTTCCCAGACGCCATGGCCGCGGTACGGGACGCGGTCGCGACGATCGCCGCCACCGAGACCGACGAAGTCCTCATCAGGGAGGGGGTCGAGGTCGTGCATGGTCACGCCCGGTTCGTGGCGCCACGACTGGTCGACATCGGCGGCGTCGAGTGGCGCCCGGCGCGAGTCGTGATCGCCACCGGAGGCCGTCCCACGATCCCGCCCGTCCCCGGGCTCGACCGTGTCCGTGTGCTGACCAACGAGACGATCTTCGAGCTCGGGCAGCAACCCCGGCGCTTGGGGATCCTCGGTGGCGGGGCCATCGGCTGCGAGCTCGCCCAGGCCTTCCAGCGGCTCGGCACTGCCGCGACCGTCATCGAAGCCGCGGATCGACTGCTGCCCGGCGAGGAACCGGAGGCCTCCGAGGTCATCGCCGCGGTGTTCGGGCGCGAGGGCATCGACGTGCGCGTCGGCACCCGGCTGCGGGGCGCGGCGAGCGACGCCGGCGGGATCCGCCTGGCCCTCGACGGCGCCGCACCGCTCCATATCGACGCCCTTCTCGTCGCGACCGGCCGCGCCGCATCCGTCGATGGCCTCGGGCTCGACCGGGCCGGCGTCGACATCGACGATCACGGCATCGTCGTCGACGACAGCCTCGCCACGACCGCCAAGGAGGTGTGGGCGGTCGGCGACGTCACCGGACACGTCAAGCTCACCCATGCTGCCGACGAGATGGGCCGCATCGCGGCGGGCAACGCGCTCGGCCGGCGCCGTCGACGGTTCGATGCTGGCCTCATCGCTTCGGTGGTGTTCACCGAACCTGAAGTCGCCCAGATCGGGCCCATCAGCAGCGACCTGCCTAGCCGTCACCACCGCGTGGCGCACCTGCCGATGAGCGCCGTCGACCGCGCCATCACCGCGGGAGCCACCGACGGGTTCGTGCAGCTCGTTGCCGCGCCCCGCCCGATCCTGCGCAACCTGGGCGGCGGCCGGCTCATCGCGGCCACGATCGTCGCCGAGCGAGCCGGCGAGCTGATCAGCGAAGCCGCGCTCGCCATCCAGACCGGCATGTTCGTCGGCCGCCTCGCCCAGACTGTGCACCCCTACCCGACCTGGTCGATCGGCCTGCGCCAGGCCGCCGCCCAGTTCTTCATGGAGAACGACGGCCGTCGCGCCCGCTGAACCCGCCGACGTCGGCCGCGACAAGACACGACCGCATCTTGGTACGAGCGCGGTGGAGCCGGCTCATGATCGTCCCGACAGGCACGCCCATCGCGTCGGCTGCTTCGGCATAGGTCAACCCCTGGACATCCACCAGCTCAACCACCTGCCGCAGGCGGCCCGGGAGCGCGTCAAGTGCTGCCTCCACCTCACCGTCGAACAGGTCGCCCACCACCATCGCCTCCGCCGAGACCGACGCTTCCGGGGCTGACGGTTCTTGACGGTCCGGGTCATCCAGCAGCTCGGGACGGCGACGGCGGGTCCGGTTGATCTGCGTGTTCCGCATGATCGTCAGCAACCACGCCCGAGGATGCCGGCCGTCGAACCCGTCCATCGCCTGGAACGCCCGCAGCAGCGTGTCCTGCACCAGATCCTCGGCGTCGGCCGGGCGGGGCACCAACGTGTAGGCGACCCGGAGCAACACCTCGATCTCCGGCACGACATGCCTAGCGAACGCCTCCCGGCGGGCGCGATCGGCAGCTGCCGGGGATCCGGTCACGCGACGGAAACCCCGCCACCCCACGCTCGGATTCCGACGGAATCGTCAAGCCCGTCACCGGGTTTCGGGGACATGCACCCAGTCGAGCACCTCCGGGCCCGCCGCATCGTCGACGCCTGGGTCGACGGCGAGCTCGACCCGGCCGCCGCCCAGCGGGTCGACCGTCACGTGCGTCGCTGTCCCCGCTGTCACGCCGCCGCCGAAGCGGCCCGCCAGATCAAGCAGTCGCTCCGCCGGCGGGCCAGCCGCGCTCCCCGACCGATCGCCGTCAGCCGGCTCCGGCACTTCGCCGAAACCCTGCACCGCGACTGACCTCTCGGCCCTCGTGTGACGGCGGAGTACCACTCGGCGCAACGGGATGGTCACCGACCGGCCGACGCGGCGGTCGACGAGGGCAACCGCTCGTCCGACTCGGGCTTCCGCCACACCCGGGAGATAGAGGGAGCGAACGAGCTGCTCCGCGTCGGCTGCGGTACGCAGGGGCAGCGCGAACCTGGCCCGCACGTCGTCTTCGACCGAGAAGCCGTGCGATCCGGCCAGCACCGCGAGTCCCTTGCCCTCGAGGCGGTCGTCGTTCGGGTAGCCGATCGCCTGGCCGAGTGCTCGTTGCAGGCGTGCGTACAAGAGGAGATCACGCACCGGGAGGGGACGCCGGGCGGGCAGCAGCACGACCAGCTGCCCGCCCGGTCGCAGGACCCGGCCCAGCTCTCGGATCACGTCGTCGAGCGGACTCAGAATCTGCAAGCTCATGACGCACAAGGCGGTATCGGAGGCAGCGGTGCGGATCGGCAGCGCGGCAGCTGTTGCGCGCACGAGGGGAGAGCGGCCACGAGCTCGAGCCACGCGCAACTCCTCTGCCGATCGGTCGATGCCGACCCACCGGGCAACGCCTGCTGCCTCGACTGGGCCGCTTCCGCACCCGACGTCGATGACCGGACCGGCAGTAGAGGTCACCGCGGTCCATACCCACGAGTACGGGTCCATCCCGCTCAGCCGAGCGTCCCGCAGAAGATCCTCGGTGATGCCCGCCCGATCCCGATGGAAGGCATCGAGGTAACCGTCCCAGTCAGCGTCCATCAGACGGCCGGGCCGAGGTCGCGACGCCATGCCCGAGTTGGGTCGGCAACGAGCCGCTCGTAACCGTCGAGACCACTCCACGTCAGGGTATTGGGCCACGTCCCGCTGAAGGCGACCATGTCAACTTCTCCGCATCCGCGACGACCATCGCCACATACCAGTATGAGAACACGCGACGCCACCCGTGACATGTAGCCGGCCAGGCGAGACCCGGACCCGAAACTAGCGCCGATGGTTGAAAGCCACCGCCGAAGCCCGACACCGGTCGAGCTCAGCAAAGGTACGGCGGCGATGAAGCTCGCCGTCCAGGAGCTGGTGGTCCATGCTCCGATCGAACAGCTCTTCGAGCTCCTGGTCGATCCGGAGCTGTTCGTCCTGTGGATGGCCGACGACGCCACGCTCGACCCCGTTCCCGGCGGGGTCGTGCGGTGGACCCACCCCAACGGTGACAGTTGCTCGGGCTCCTACGTCGAAGTCGTCCGCCCGACGCGAGTCGTGTTCACCTATGGCTGGGAGCGCGCCGAGGTGAAGATCCCACCGGGATCCACCACGGTCGAGATCGACCTCACCGCCAGGCCCGACGGGTCCACCCACCTCCGCCTCGTGCATCGCGGCCTCGGGGACGCCGCGGCCGACGCGCACCAGAGCGGATGGGGCCACTACCTCGACCGGCTCCGAAGCACCGCCGAAGGCGAGCACGTCGGCCCGGATCCGTGGGCCGACCGACGGGTCCCGACGCCCGAGGAGCTCGCCCGGTGACAGCGGCATCGACGCCCGAGGAGCACGAGGGGCGCTTCTGGGCGCTTGCCGAGCCCATGCTCGCCCGTGCCGGCGTGACGAGCTCGACGATGATGGGCTTGCCGTGCCTGCGCATCGATGGCCAGCTCTTCGCGTCCTTTGACCGACGCACCGGCGACCTGGTTGTGAAGCTCGCCGAAGCTCGCGTCGATGAGCTCGTCGACGCCGGACGGGCGCACACCTTCGCCCCGGCTGGCCGCGAGCTGTTGAGCGAGACCTTCGCAGCGTTGGCGACTACGACACGGCGGGCGATCGTCGGACGGCTCGCCGACGGTGCCGCCATCGTGAACGAGTTGGCCGCGCCGTTCGAGCTGACCCTCCCCGCCGTGTCCAAGCACATCAGTCATGAGCGAGCCGAACGGTTCCAGGCAGGACCTGAGGATCGAGCGAACCTTCGACGCGCCGGTCGCGTTGGTCTGGCAGCTGTGGACAGGTCCCGAGCGCTTCAACCCATCTGTCGGCGATCAGCTGCCGTCGACAGCCGTCTCCGACCGCGGCTCGTCCGCATCGCGCTCACGCTCAGCTACAAGCGTGTCGCGACCGATCTGGACGAGCCGGAGCAGGGTGACGAGACCCAGTCCGCCAATGATGTTCGCCAACCCTGCCCACGCTGCGGCGCCGGCCCAGTCGGCATACCCGAAGTCGGCGCCGGCTATCAGCGCACCGAACATCTCCAGTGACCCGACCACAGCGTGGTTCAGCGGTGGAGCAGCGACAAGAAATGCAACCGAAGTAGCGGCCACGAGCTTGGCTGGCACCGAGTCCGTCCCGCGCTCCATCCACGTCATCAGCGTGATCGCTGCGCCGCCCAGGATGCCCGCAGCGAATGCCTCCCACCCGAGCCCCAGCTGCGGATAGTGCGACCCGACCGACCGCGCCGTCTCCTTCACCCCCGGGACACCGCTGATCACCAAAGCCATGACGACCCATCCGCCGACCAGATTCATGATCGCCGTGACGGTCCACAGGCGCATCAGCGCCAGTACCGACCCGTTGCGAGCGACGACGGTCGTCACCGGCACGAGGAAGTTCTCCGTGAACAGTTCGCTCTGGGCCAAGGTGAGCGCGACGAACCCGATCCCGAACGCCAACGCACCCAACAGCGCGCTGCCCGTTTGGTCTCGCACGACCAGCAGGGCCAGGACACCAGCGCCGACGTCAAGGCCACCGACAAGCCCAGTCGCGGCGAGCGACGGCCAACTCCGCTCGAGCCGGCGCTGGCCCTCATCGATGGACCGCTCGAGCGTCCGGCGAAGCCGTTCGTCGACGGGGTGATCATCGGACGGCGCGCCGGACCGGTCGTTCATCCGCAGCCCCTCCGCTCGTTAGCCTCCGCTCGACCCGTCCGGGCCGGGTTTAGCCGCCAGCCCATTCGATGGCCGGGTTCTCCTCGTCCACCGGGAACGTCTTGATCTCGCCTGGGACCATCCAGCCGAACATCCCAACCAGGTGCCGTACCCAGTCGTGGTTGGTGACGATCGCGATTCGCCTCCACTTGGAGACGTGGCCGATGCCAAGCTTGGTGTCCTCCCAGGTCGCACCCATCGTGTACGAGTCGAACTCGTCGCCGAGCACGTAGACGAAGCGCAGCTCGCCTTTGTCCGCGATCATCGTCTCAACCGCCGGCTCCAGAACGGTGTCGTAGTCGGACTTCTCGATCTTGCCCACGGCCCGGAAGGCCAAGACGTTGTCCGGAGCGTCGATGCGCTGCAGCATGCCTGACTCCTCTCGCTGACCACATGTCCGTGGAGGGGACGATACCGGCCGGGTCGTGACGGTGAGTACGAGCGCCTACCGTGGTGAACCTGTCGGCATACGCCTGCTATGCTACAATCTTTCGTGCTATGCAAGTGTCGATCGGCGGACGCGATCCTGACTGCGTCCCGAGTTCTGATCGCGGTGGCCGCCCGGTCCCTGACCGCCGCCGGCGAGGACATCACGCTCAATCAGTACCGCGCTCTCGTGGTGGTGTGCGCCCGGGGTTCCCAGACCATGAGCGCGCTGGCGGACCAGCTCGGGTGCTCGCCGTCGGCGGCGACACGCCTGTGCGACCGGCTCGTTCGCAAGGGACTCGTCGACCGGACACGCGCCGGCTCCAACCGCCGCGAGGTGCTCGTCGACGTCACCTCGGCGGGCGCCTCTCTGGTGGAGGCGGTCACAGGCCATCGGCGTCATGACATCGCCCAGATCGTCGCTCGGATGCCGCCCGGTACCCCGGCCGAACTCGTCGACGCGCTGAACGCGTTCGCCACGGCCGCTGGCGAGCTCCCGGAGCAGTCGTGGTGGCTGGGGTGGGCGCCGTGAGGCGGCCGGCGCTCCGGCGCGCTGCTTTCCGCGACCTGGCCGTGCGATCACGCGAGCTCGTGCTGGCCAGCGCCATCGTCGGTGCTGCCACCGGCCTCGTCGTCGCCGGCTTCGACAAGCTGACGGCTGAGACCATCTTCGATGCGGTCCTCGACCTTCCGGTGTGGCTCCAGGTGGTGGCGCCGGCATTCGGGCTGGTGGGGGCGTTCGCCGCGCTGCGCTGGATCGGCGCACGAGCGTCGACGGCCACGGCCGACGCGTACCTCCACGCCTTCCATGACCCCGACCACGAGCTCGGGTTGCGGGCGGCCGCCGGACGGATGGTGGCCGCCGTCGCCACCCTCGGACTGGGCGGAGCCCTCGGGTACGAGGGACCGTCGGTCTATGCCGGCGCCACGATCGGCCAGCGCGTCGAACGCTGGCTCCCTCGCCTCGTCACGGCGCCGCGCCGCAACACCCTTCTCGTGGCCGGCGCCGCTGCCGGTGTCGCCGCCATCTTCAAGGCGCCCGCCACCGGGGCGATCTTCGCCTTGGAGGTTCCCTTCCAGGACGACCTGGCCCGCCGCAGCCTGCTGCCCGCCCTCGTCGGCGCGGCGACCGGGTACCTCACCTACGTCTCGCTGCTCGGCACCGAGCCGCTGTTCACGGTATCCGGTCGACCCCCATTCGATCTGCGTGACGTGGGCGGTGCCGTCGTGGTGGGCGTGGTGTGCGGCATCGGGGCCCGCGGGTTCGCGACGCTGCTGCGCCGGGCCAAGACGCTGGCCAACCAGCTCCCGCCCGTCGTTCGCATCACGACCGGCGGCGTGGTGCTCGCGGCGTGCGCCATCGTGTCGTGGTGGGCCTTCGACGGTGAGTCCCTCACCCTCGGCGCCGGCTACGACGCGATGCGATGGTCCTTCGATCCGTCACGATCGATCTGGCTCGTGCTCCTGCTTCTCGTGCTCCGGGCGGCAGCCAGTGCCGGGACACTGGCCGGTGGGGGCGTCGGCGGCCTGTTCGTGCCCCTCGTCGTCGAGGGCGCGCTCGTCGGCCGGCTCATCGGGGGCCTCGTGGGCGACGCCGGGAGCACGCTGTTCCCGGTGCTCGGGGTGGCGGCCTTCCTCGGCGCCGGCTACCGGGTACCGCTTGCCGGCATCATGTTCGTCGCCGAGACCACGGGTCAGCCGTTCTTCGTCGTTCCCGGCCTGCTGGCAGCGGTCACCGCCGACATCCTGGCCGGACGGTCCTCGGTCACGACCTACCAGCGCACCGACCGCACCACCGTCGTGCCGCGACCAGCGGCACGATCCATCGGCGAGATCGTCGCCCCCGACCGGCCGGTACCGGCGGCAACGACGCTCGCCAGCTACCTCCAGGACTGGCCGTCCGGGAACGATGCCGTCGTCGTCGGCGACGGCAACACGCCGCTCGGCGTGCTGCGGCGGGCCGACGCCGAGCAGTTCGACGGCGCGAGCGCCGATGCGACCACCGTCGACGCGATCCACGTCCGCGAGGTGCCCAGTGCCGCCAGCCATTGGACCATGGCCGAGGCCATCACGGCCATGACCAAAGCTCGAGTCGACGTCCTTGCCGTCGTGGACGACGACGGCCGCTACATCGGTCACGTCACGCTCGGCGCTGTGCTCGGTGCCGCCGGGCTCCTCAGCCACGACAGCCCGAAGGCGCCGCCCACTGACGACGCCGGAGAACCCGACCACCACACGCCCCGGCCCAAGGACGCCGTTCGGCGCCGCGCCAAGGTCGATCGGCCTCGCCGGGACTGAGGACTCGGGCTGCCGAGCTCCCACCTCGAGGGCACCTCGGTTCCGGCCGCGCGGTGGACGGGCCGGCGGAACCTTCGCCCGAGACTGCATGAAGCCGCGGCCGCCGGGGTAGGCGCTTCCCGGGCCACAACGGTGGGGCGCCCGCATGCTCGTTGTGATACGGGAGGCCACGAGGTTCATGGGGGCGATTGCCCACCGACGGTTCGTGCAGGCCCTCGGCCCTGTCACCCTGGCGGCGCTCGCCATCGCCGCCGGCGCGACCCTGAGCGGGCCAGCGGCTGCCACCGTCACCGCCCCTGCGGCCTCCGACGTCCAGACCACCTACCTCCGGGACTGCTCGACCTGCCACGGCGCCGACGGGATGGGGACCTCGCGAGGTCCCAGCCTGGCCGGCTGGGGACGGGCCGGCGTCGACTACGTGCTCACGACGGGGCGCATGCCACTGCCGAGCCCCGACGCCAAGGTCGTGCGCCGGTCGCCGGCGTACGACCCGCCGACGATCACGGCGCTCGAGGACTACATCGAGCGCCTCGTGCCCGGAGGACCGGACATCCCCCAGATCGACGTGGCCGCCGGCGACGTTGCCGCGGGCGGCGAGATCTTTCGGGCGCAGTGCGCCGCGTGCCATCAGTGGGCGGGTGAGGGCGGAGCGCTCCTGCATCGCGAGGCGCCGGCGCTGGGCGACGCGACCGCCGTCCAGGTGGTCGAGGCGGCGCGGATCGGGCCGGGTGCCATGCCGGTCTTCGGCCAAGCGGCCCTGAGCGACTCGCAGCTCGCCGACGTCGTGCAGTACGTGCGGTACCTCGACCACCCCGACGATCGTGGCGGCCAGCCGCTGTGGCACTACGGACCCGTCACCGAGGGAGCAATCGGCCTGGTGGCACTGGCCGCCATCCTCGTGGTGCTGCGCTTGATCGGTTCGGCCCGATGAGGGCGGCCCCGTCGCGCGAGCGCACGATCGAGCGGTCGGCGGCGACGGCATTCGTCGTGGCCGCCGGCGCCGGCATCGGTCTCATGATCGTCTACTGGCGAGGCGGGCAGCCACAGCTGGAAGGGCTCCTCATCGGCGTCGCCTTCGCCGGCGTCGGGCTCGGTCTGATCCTGTGGGCCAACGGGTTGCTGGCCGGCGGACCTCATGTCGAGCAGCGCGAGCAGCTCGTTGCCAGTCCGGAGGAGACGGCGGCGCTGCAGGCCGATCTCGAGCGGGGCGGCGCGCTGCAGCGCCGCCCCCTTTGCGCCGGACCGTCATCCTGGCCGGCGGGGCGATCGCCGCCGCGGCTCTGTTCCCCCTGCGGTCGCTCGGGCCCAAGCCCGGGAGGACGCTGCTGCGGACGCCGTGGCGGCCGAACGTGCGGGTGACGACCCTCGACGGCGAGCCGGTGCGGGCGGTCGACGTCCCCCTCGGCGGCCTCTTGACGGTGTTCCCGGAGGGCTCCCCCGGTTCGTCGGACGGCCAGGCCGTGCTCGTGCGCGTCGAACCGGGACTGCTGGAGTTGCCGCCGGACCGGGCGTCCTGGGCGGTCGACGGCATCGTGGCGTTCTCGAAGGTCTGCACGCACGCCGGCTGCCCGGTCGGTCTCTACGAAGCCGACAGCCACCAGTTGCTGTGCCCGTGCCACCAGTCGGCGTTCGACGTGCTGCGGGGGGCCAAGCCCGTGAGCGGCCCGGCGGCGTGGCCGCTTCCCCAACTCCCGCTCGTCGCCGACGCCGACGGCGTGCTCCGCGCTCAGGGCGACTTCAGCGAGCCGGTCGGGCCCGGCTGGTGGCACGCGTGAGGCGAACGCTGCTGCTGTGCGTCGGCCTGGCCGGGGTGCTGTGCAGCTGCGCCGGATCGCCGTCCATGCTGGACACGAAGGCACCAGAGGCGAAGCACATCTCGGGACTCTGGTGGCTGATGCTCATTCTGGCCACGGGGGTGTTCGTCGCCGTGACCGGGCTCGTCGTCGTCGCCCTCCTCCGCCGCCGGCGAACTCCAGCGGACGCCGGGGCGGAACCGCCGAGCACCCGGCGCGACCACCGGTTCATCTTGGTAGGCGGGCTGTTCGTGCCGACCGCGATCCTCGCCGTCGTCGCCGTCTACACGGTGCGCACGATGAACGACATCCTGCCCACGAGCGGCGTCGTCCACATCCATGTTGCCGGGGAGCGCTGGTGGTGGCGGGTCGACTATCCCGATCTCGGCATCACGACCGCCAACGAGGTGCACGTCCCCGTCGGCGAGCGGGTCGACATCTCGCTCACGTCGGACAACGTCATCCACAGCTTCTGGGTGCCGCAGCTCAACGGCAAGGCCGATCTGATCCCGGGCCAGACCAACCACCTGTCCTTCACCGCCACCACGGCCGGGACCTACCGGGGCCAGTGCGCGGAGTTCTGCGGGCTCCAGCATGCGCACATGGCGTTCCTGGTGATCGCCGACCCGCCGGCGACGTTCCAGCAGTGGGCGTCCGGCCAGCGCCAGCCGGCGGCGGCGCCGGCCGATCCGCTGTCCGCACAGGGCGCTCAGATCCTTGCCACGACCTCGTGCGCCGGCTGCCACACCGTGACCGGCACGGCGGCGAACGGCACGGCCGGACCCGATCTCACCCACGTCGGCGGCCGTAGCACGCTGGCCAGTGACACCTTGCCCAACAACCCGGATGGCATGAGTCGGTGGCTCGCCCACACGCAGCTGGTCAAGCCAGGAGCGCTCATGCCACAACTCGACCTGTCCGACCAAGACGTGCGTGCCTTGACGGCGTACCTCGAAAGCCTGCGCTGAGCCGTGGCCATCGTCGACCCACCGGCGGTCCTGCCCGCCGTCGACGCCGAGACCGAGCACGACCTCGAGGAGGTCTGGGAGGACCGGCCCGGGCTGCTCGGGTTCCTCACGACCGTCGATCACAAGCGCGTGGGCATGCGCTACATCTACACCGCCTTCGTCTTCTTCTTCATCGCCGGTCTCCTCGCCCTCGTCATGCGGGCCCAGCTGGCCGAGCCGAACAACTCCATCGTCGACGCCGACTCGTACAACCAGCTCTTCACGATGCACGGCACGACGATGATCTTCCTGTTCAACACCCCCGTCCTGGCCGGGTTCGGCAACTACCTCCTGCCACTGATGATCGGCGCGCGCGACATGGCCTTCCCGCGGCTGAACGCGTTCAGCTACTGGGTGTTCCTCTTCTCGGGCGTCTTCATGTACTCGAGCTTCCTGATCGGGAAGGCACCGAACGGCGGCTGGTTCGCGTACACCCCCCTGACGGACCAGACGTACTCGCCCGGCCTGAACCTGGACTTCTGGGGCCTGGGGGTCATCTTCGTGGGCATCTCCTCGTCGGCCGGCGCCGTCAACTTCATCGTGACGGCGTTCAAGATGCGCGCCCCCGGCATGACGGTGAACCGCATGCCGATGTTCGTCTGGTCCCTCGTCGGCATGGCGTTCATGATCGTCTTCGCGTTCCCGGCGGTGACGGTGTCGGCGGCCCTACTCGAGGCGGACCGGCTGTTCAACACGGCGTTCTTCGTTCCCGCCCAGGGGGGAAGCGTGCTGCTCTACCAGCACCTCTTCTGGTTCTGGGGGCACCCCGAGGTCTACATCCTGTTCCTCCCGGCCACGGGGATGATCTCGATGATCATCCCCGTCTTCTCGCGCCGCCCCCTGGCCGGTTACCTGTGGGTGGCGGCGTCGCTCGTCGCCATCGCGTTCATCAGCTTCGGTGTGTGGGTGCACCACATGTTCGC
The DNA here is from genome assembly GCA_963728985.1 of uncultured Acidimicrobiales bacterium. GTDB lineage: Bacteria > Actinomycetota > Acidimicrobiia > Acidimicrobiales > Ilumatobacteraceae > DASXAI01. The sequence continues at coordinate 232,860 of CAVSME010000003.1, forward strand.
CACCGGCACGCCCGCCCAGGCGATGGGGTTCTTCTCGGCCGCCAGCCTGGTGATCGCGCTGCCCAGCGCCATCCAGTACTTCTCGTGGATCGGCACCATGTGGGGCGGACGCGTCAAGCTCGAACCGCCGATGCTCTTCGCGCTCGGGTTCCTCGTCATCTTCCTGATCGGCGGGATCACGGGCGTGATGGTGGCCGCCATCCCGTTCGACCTGCAGGTGACGGACAGCTACTTCATCGTGGCGCACTTCCACTACGTCCTCAACGGCGCCGTCGTGTTCCCCATCTTCGGAGCTCTGTACTACTGGCTCCCCAAGATGACCGGGCGCATGCTGAACCGCCGTTTGGGTGTGTGGAGCTTCTGGACGATGTTCATCAGCTTCAACGTCACCTTCTTCCCGATGCACATCCTGGGCGTGATGGGCATGCCCCGGCGCGTCTACACCTACGACGCCGGCCTCGGTTGGGACACCCTCAACCTCGTCGTCAGCATCGGCGGCGCCGTGTTCGGCATCGGCACCGGCCTGACAGTGATCAACTTCTTCTGGAGCCGGCGGCGGGGACGACCGGCGGGACCGAACCCGTGGCAGGCCGACTCGCTCGAATGGGCGACCACTTCCCCGCCCCCGGACTACAACTTCGCCGCCATGCCCGTGGTGAACAGCCGCCATCCACTCTGGGAGCAGGAGGTGCTGCCCGTCGGCCAGCCCGATGGCGACGAGGCGGCGACGGTGCAGAGCGTCGAAGGGGCACTGCGGCGCGAGACCCTCGTGACGACCGGCCTCGACGCGCTGGGCGAGGGCGGCCAGAGGGTGCCTGCGCCCACGGCGCTGCCCCTGTTCATCGCCGCCGGGCTCGCGGTGCTCTTCGTCGGCCTGCTCATCTCTGCCGTCCTCGTGCTGGCCGTCGGCGTGTTCGTCGGCCTGGCCGGCCTGGCGGTGTGGACGTGGCGCACGGAAGCGGACCTGCGATGACGGTGCTGGTTACGCCCGGGGTCACCGCCCGCGCTGCCGGGGCGAAGGGCTACCCCCTCGGATGGTGGGGCATGGTCGTGCTCATCGCTACGGAGGCGATGATCTTCGCCGCCCTGCTCTCCGCCTACTTCTTCCTCCGGGCGTCGTCGCCGGCCTGGCCGCAGGGAGGGATCGAGCCGCCCGAGCTGAGCCGCATCTCGATCTTCACGGTCCTCCTGCTCGCCAGCAGCGTCCCGCTCTTCTTCGGCGAGGCGGCCATCCGCAAGGGACGCCTCGGCCGGCTGCGAGTCGCTCTCTTCGTCAGCTTCCTGATGGGGGCGGCCTTCCTCGCCAACCAGGTGTTCGAGTTCCGGGACCTCACCTTCGGCGTGGACGAGAACGCCTACGCCTCGATCTTCATCGTGACGACCGGGCTCCACGGGCTCCACGTGCTCGCCGGCCTCTTGATGAGCATCGTCGTCCAGCTGAAGGCCCGCCTCGGCCAGTTCGACGAGCACCGGCATCTCACGGTGTCGATCTTCACGCTGTACTGGCACTTCGTCGACGTGGTGTGGATCTTCGTGTTCTCGTCCCTCTACCTGTCGGCTCACGTGTGATGAGCGCGGAGCTCGTGCCCGCCGGCGCCGGCAGCACGCGCCACGGTGTCGTGCTGCTCCTGGCCAGCGGGGTGAGCATCGGCGCCTGGCTCCTGCATCTCACCTCGCTGGCCAGCCTGGTGGATCTGAGCCAGCACCATCCGGGGGTCGTGTGGGTGATGCACGGGATCACGGCCGCCACCGCGCTGACGTGCGCCGGCGTCATCGCTCTCGGTGTGGTCGGCACCCGCCGCACCCACGCTCCCGAAGCGGAGGGCAGCCCCGTCGGGCGCACGGCGTTCCTCGCGTGGATGGCGATCATCGTCGGCAGCGTCAACCTGTTGCTCATCCTCTACGAGGGCAGCTACGTGCTCCTCATCGATCGCCATGCCTGAAGCCCTCATCCTCGTGGCTCTGGTCGGCGCCGGAGTCGTGTACGCGCTGGCGCTCGGCCGGGTCTGGGCGGCGGACATCGACGCTGTCACGTGGCTCGAAGCGGTGGCGTTCTTCTGCGGTCTCGCGGTGCTCGCCATCGCGCTCGTGTCACCGCTCGACGGCGCCGCGCAACGACGCCTCGCCGTGCACATGGTGCAGCACGTGCTGCTCGTGTCGGTCGCCGCTCCTCTGCTCGTCGTCGGTCGTCCACTGCGGGTCGTCGGGCTCGCCCGCCGGTGGCACTGGCGCACGCCGGGGATGACAGGGCAGCGGGCGTGGTCGTGTCTCGTCGCCGCGGCCGTCCTCCAAGTGGGCGTGCTGCTCGTGTGGCACGTTCCCTTCCTCTATGACGCTGCACTGGCCCATGATCCGGTCCACGGCTTCGAGCACATCACTCTCCTCGCGTCTGCCTTCGCCTTGTGGTTCGGCCTCGCCCAGATAGGCGGGGAGGCCGGCGGCGCCACCGTCCTGGCGTTGTTCCTGGCCACCCTGCCGGTCATGGCCCTCGGGGTGGCCATGACCTTCGCCCGCACCGTCTGGTATCCGATCTATGCGAGCCGCACCGCCCAGCCTCTCCTGGACCAGCAACTGGCCGGCGTCGTGATGTGGGCGTACGGCGGTCTCGCCGCGGTGATCGGGGCGGTGACGCTCTTCGTTCGGTGGCTGCGTGGTCAGGAACGGGCATTTCCCGGCGCTCTGACGCCAGGCGCCACCGCCCGCGTCGCGCCAGTGCCGGAGACACCGCCATGCTGAGCCGGCTGCTGCGTTGGGTGGACGACCGCCTCGGCGGGACGCACTTCACGCGCAAGGCGGTGGACAAGGTCTTTCCCGACCACTGGTCGTTCATGCTCGGCGAGGTCGCCCTCTACTGCTTCGTGATCCTCGTCCTCACCGGGGTCTTCCTCACGTTCTTCTTCCATCCCAGTGCCCAAGACGTCGTCTACAACGGCTCCTACCGGCCGCTCGCCGGCGTGCACATGTCCGAGGCGTATCGATCAACGGTCGAGTTGAGCTTCGACGTCCGCGCTGGCCTCGTCGTACGCCAGATCCACCACTGGGCGGCGTTGCTGTTCCTCGCCGCCATCGTGGCGCACCTCTGCCGGATCTTCTTCACGGGCGCGTTCCGCCGTCCTCGCGAGATGAACTGGGGCATCGGGCTCACGCTCCTGCTCCTCGCCGTCGTGAACGGGTTCGCCGGCTACTCACTGCCGGACGACCTGCTCTCCGGCACCGGTCTGCGCATCGCCTACTCCGTCGTCCTGTCGATCCCCGTCGTGGGCGCCTATACCGCATTCCTCGTGTTCGGGGGCGAGTTCCCGGCCGACGACATCACGTCGCGCCTCTTCATCATCCACGTGCTCATCATCCCCGCTGCCATCGTCGCGTTGCTCTCCATCCATCTCGCCGTCTTGTGGCGGCAGAAGCACACGCAGTTCCCGGGGAAGGGCCGTACCGACGGAAACGTCGTCGGCAGCCGCCTGTGGCCCACGTACGCCCTTCGGTCAGCCGGCCTCTTCTGCATCGTCGTCGCCGTCCTCGGTGCGCTCGGCGGCCTGGTGCAGATCAACCCGATCTGGCTGTACGGGCCGTTCGAGCCCTACGCCGTGAGCACGGCCGCCCAGCCGGACTGGTACATGGGGTGGCTCGAAGGCGCGCTCCGTCTGGTACCGGCCTTCCAGCTGCACCTGTTCGGCTACCGCGTCCCCGAGCTCATCCTCCCGGCGGTCATCTTCCCCACGATCACCTTCGTGCTCCTGTACGCCTGGCCCGCCGTCGAGAAGCGGCTCACCGGTGACTGGCGCGAGCACCACCTGCTCGACCGGCCCCGCGATCACCCCATGCGCACCGCCCTCGGCGTGGCCGTGCTCGCCTTCTACATCGTCTTGTTCGTCGGCGGTTCCCAGGACATCATCGCCCAGCAGCTCGGCGTCTCGATCGTCAGCGTCACATGGGCGCTCAGGATCATCCTGTTCGCGCTGCCCCTGGCTACGGCGGGCGTCGCCTACGTCGTCTGCCGAGATCTCGCCAAGGAGCTTCCCCTCGACGAGGCCGGCCGGAAAGGCGAGGCTCCTGTCGCCCCTGCCGAGTCGCCCGTCCTCGTCGGCTCGGATCGTGGGCCCGAGTCGAGCGGCGCCGGCCCCTGAGTCGGCTCCCGCCCGGGCCCCACGCGTCAGGGCTCCGTCCAGCCCAGCTCCCACGAGGCCGCTCCGAGCTCGCCCGCCGCCGACGCAAACCGCACCATCGCGTCCTCGACGATGCGCCGGCCGTCGGGATCGAGGCGATCGACGATGGCCGCCAGCTCCCGGCGTCGAGCGGCGGTCACGCGCTCGACGATGCGCTCGCCTCGCTTCGTCAGCTCGACGGTGATCTGACGGCGATCTCCGCGGACGGCGCCTCGGCGCACGAGGCCCTTCGCGTCGAGACGGTCGACGAGCCGAGTGGCGGTGGACGGATGAATGCGCATCACGTCGGCCAGAGATCCAGTCGGTGTCGGGCCACGGGCCGAGAGAAGCACGAGCGCCCGGAACTGCGGCAGCGTCATGTCGCTCGGCAGCTCGGCGAGCGACTGTGCCGCCACGCCGACCAGAGCCCGGGACGCCACCAGCAGTGCGGCGACTGCGTCGTCGCTAGGAGACGTCTGCATCCTGTGAACGTACCAAGAGTCCGCCGTCGAAGGACGACTGCCAATCGCTACGGCAGCGCCCGAACGGTCAAGACGTCGCGGTCCACGGTCAGGACCGAGCTGGCGCTGATACTGAGCCCGTCGAGCAGCATCAGTGACCGGACCGAGCCGGTGTCCTCGGCGACGTCGACATCCGCCACCATCCCCATCCGGATGCCCCGGTCGCTGACCACCGAGAGGTTCTCGGGCCGAGTCGCCACGCCCATCTGCTCTTCCTGGTGGTGAGTCAGGCTGCGCACGAGGGGCTCCCGGGAGACGAACACCGCATCGGAGGCCACCGACTCGACTTCCGACCATCGCATCCACTCACCCCCGCTGACGGTTTCCCTCAGCGAGAGGCCACCCAGGCTTCGAGCATCCCCGTCCAGACCGGCATGGTCCACGATCCCCACCACCGAGCCACTCGACTGGACGATCACCCGTTTGCCCACTGTCGCGTTCACCCACATGCTGCGCTCCGTTCCTCGATCTCGGCCTACCCCGCCGACGCCGGGCGCATGACCGGGAGCAGGTGACAATCCTGTGTGTTCTCGCCGTCGACGTCGCGAAGACCGTCGTGGTCTGCAGGGCTTGCGCGAGTGAACGACCCGGTTCTGCCCGCGGCTGACAATCAGTCCTTCTCGCCCGTTGAGGGAAGCCACGTGCCTACCGGCCCGGGTGATCGCTTGCATGATAGCATCCGTTGTAGGAAGAGAATGACCTTGCCGTCATGACGAGCCCGCGGCGGAGAGGTGGAGGTGAGAGATGTTGGCGTTCCTCGAGGGGCCCGATCTGCTGATCGTCCTGGTCATCGTGCTCCTCGTATTCGGGGGCAGCAAGGTCCCCCAGCTAGCCCGGTCCCTCGGCGAGGCGCAGCGAGAGTTCCGCAAGGCATCAGGACACGACCCGGCGCCCGAGCCCGCGGCCGAAGAGGCACCGCCGCCGGCGGAGACGACTACGCCTGCGGACGGCGCTGCTGGCCGAGGGCCAGCTCCCGACGATCCCCCGTCGCGCAGCTGACGGCGCGTCCGGAAGCACGCGGTCGTCAGGTCACGGCAGGCGCATCACGCCACCGGGACGACCACCACCGGGCAAGGGGGATTGTGCACGATGTGAGCAGCCGTATCGTTCAAGACCGTGTCGACGATGGCGCCGTGCGGGCGCTTCCCGACGACGATCAAGTCAGCATGCTCTGCCTCCGCGATCTCGAGCAAGGCCCGCTCCGCCGAGTCGATCACGACCCTGGCCTCACAGCGAATCCCGGCGTCGCGCAGCGACCGGCACTGCGATTCGACGCCGGCCCGCAACCTCTTCTCGTCTCCGATCCCGGCGACCGGAGGCACCGCCAGGGCGAACTCGCCAACCGGCGTCATGGCCAGCACGGCGATCACCTCGTCCCCCGCTCCGAGGTGCGATCGACACCATTCACGTGCGCCCTGTCCCCGCTCGGACGCTTCGGCATTGAGAATCACCTTCATGTCGTCCTCCTGCTCGTGCCAGGGCCTTCCCAGGATGTGTTGCGGTTCGAGGTCAGCTCGGCTGTCGTCGGTTGACGGTCGCCTCTGGGCCTGACGGGCCACTGCAATCCTTTGTGTGACAGCATCTATTGTATGGTGTGAAAGTCCATCAGCACGCACGAAATGACGACGGAACGGTGTCACCCCCGTGCCGACTGGTACCCGATCCTCCTACCGCCGCGAGCGGCCCCAGTACAGCGCCAGAGCAACGATCATGACGAGGGAGATCACGAAGATCGTAAAGCCTGGATCCATCAGCGCACTCCTTTGAACGGAGACCGCACGTGGGCGGTCTCGGTACGGATCGCCCCGGAGTCGTTGCATCCTGGCTTAACCGCCGAGCGCGATCGAGTCTCAGTCGCGGGTTCCCGTCCACGGCGTGGAGCAAACCCGCGTCGGACCGCTCCTCCCCTCGAGACCGGGATGCGGGCGAGCACGCCGCTCAGCACACTCCGTCGGCGGTCTGCGCCGCCGCCGCCTCGATGAGGAGGCCGTGGACGAAGCTCTGAGGCAGGTTCCCCCGCAGCTGGCGCTCGCCGACGTCGAATTCCTCTGCGTAGAGCCCGGGCGGACCACATGCCGCCCGGGCTCGTTCGAACGTGCGCACGGCGAGCTCTCGTCGCCCTGTTCGCAGCGCCGCCAGCGTCAGGAGGTGGCTGCACATGAGGAACGCTCCCTCGGCCTGGCCGAGCGGCACCGAACCGGCCCGGTAGCGGAACACGTAGCCGTCCTTCATCAGGTCCTGGACGACGGCATCGACGGTGCGCACCATGCGGGGATCGTCCGGCAACGCCGACCGGGCCACCACCGCCAGCAGCGCGGCGTCGACCCTGCCGTCGTCGGGGGCGCGTTGCCACCGTCCGCTCGGGTGGGTCGCCGTCTGCGCCGCGCTGGCGGTGAGCACGTCTGCGAGTGCGAGCACGTTGCCGGCCCATGGGCCTGGCGGCTGCTGGCCACCGATCCGACGCAAACCGGACGCGCAGATCAGGCGGCTGTGCGTCCACCGTTTCGGCTGGATCTCCCACACCCCGGCGTCAGGTTCCTCCCATCTGGTCCCGATCGCCTCGGCGGCCAGGCGAGCCGCTTCCCACCCGTCCGCGCCGAGACAGCCGCGCTCCTCGGCAACGGCCAGCAACAAGAGGATCTCGCCGAAGGTGTCGAGCTGGAACTGGTCGCCGGCCCGGTTGCCCACGACATCGGTCCCACCCGGGTATCCGGGCAGATCGAGACGGTCTTCGGTGGGAACCAGCCCGCCACTGACGAGGTAGGCGGGCCGCAGGCGCGGGCCGTGGTCGAGCACCCGGGCGACGATGAAGCGAACCAGGGAGGCCAGGCCCTCGAGGTCGCCGATGCTCGCCAGCCCGTGCCCGGCGTAGCAGCAGTCACGGATCCAGGAGTAGCGGTAGTCGTAGTTGCGACCCTGGCGGGCCCGCTCCGGCAACGACATCGTCGCCGCCGCCGCCAGACCGCCTGAGGCCGGCATCAGGCCGTGCAAGACGGCCACGGACTGGCGCACATCGCGCTCGCCGGGCACGTCGAGCGAAGCCGGGACTTGCGACGCCCAGTTCCGCGCGGTCGCTGCCCACGACGCCGCCGCGTCGGGCGGCGGGTCGCGCCACCGCCCGTCCGTGGCCAGCTCCAACACCAGATCGAACTGGTCACCCTCGGCGACGCGCACCGACTGCTCCAGGCGATGCCCACCGTCGGTCTCCCGGACTGCTGATCCCGCCGCACCCGTCCACCGAGCATGTACCTGTCCCTTCGACGCCGTCCACGAGCGGCCGGCGCCTTTCCACCGGTTCAGCGCCGTGCGCCCGTAGTCGCCGCGCACGTCGACGACGACATCGATGGCGACCGTGCCGGCCACCCCGACGAGCCGACGGAGGACCACCGCGCCGTTCGGACCCGACGGCAGCGCCATCGCCTCGCGGCACTCGACGATGCCGTCGTTCGTGACCCAACGCGACCGCCAGATCAACGACCCCTCTTCGTAGTACCCGCCCCAGACGAACCGTTCTCGGGGCCTGACGACATAGGTGCCACCCGATCCGATCAACTGTCCGAGGACCGCGGGATCATGCCAGCTCGGAAAGCAGAGCCACACGTGCTCGCCACCGGGCCCCACCACCACACCCCGCCAGCCATCGGCGATGAACGCGTAGTCGCGAAGAACGGGCATGGCACGATCGACCGCGGCTCCGTCGTCCACGGAGCCTCGCTACCCCGCCCGCCAACCGTTCAAGCGCACATCAGAATCCCTTATCTCCTGAGCCGATCGATCGGCGATCACACCAGGCGGTCGGGACGCTTCACCGATCAGGCTGCTCTGCTGCGCTGCGGAATGACCTGGCCACCAAGGTGTCGGTGGACGAGTGGAGCACGATCGACAGGGCGACGACGGCGCCGGCGAGATGGAAGAGATCTTGCGCACCGGGGATGCCTGAGTCCAGGACGAGCAGGGCGTAGAGGATGGAGGCAAAACCCTTCGGACCGAACCACGCGACGGTGAGCCATTCCCGCCGGTCGAGCCCGGTGCCCGCGAGGGCCAGCCCCAGCGCCAGCGGGCGCGACAGCAGGAGCACGGCCAGGACGAACACATAGTCGCCGACGGCGAAGCTCGACACGAGAGCGCTGGACAGCTGCGAGGCGAAGACCAAGACGGCGGCCAACTTCAGCAACTCGGCCGCCAGCCCGTCGAACCCGACATCGTCGTCGCCACCGTCCATCCCGAGGTTCGCCAGCGTCACGCCGGCGGCGAAGGCGGCCAGGAACTCGTTGGCGCCCGTCAGACCCGCCGTCGCGAAGATCACGATCGCCAAGGCGACGGTGCCGAGGGGTTCGTAGCGCCGGGTCACGCTCGTCCATCGCAACCGCACCAGGAACACGAAGACGCCGGCCATCGCCGCTCCGAGCGCGAGCCCACCCACGGTCTTCACCGCCAGTTGAGCCCAGTCGACCGGTTCCTCGGAGATCAAGTCGATGAGGACGATCACCGCCGGGAGCGCCATGCCGTCGTTGAGCCCGCTCTCCACGTTGAGAAGGTGCCGGACACGGAATGGGATGGCGGCTTGACCGATGATCGCTTCGGCGAAGACGGGATCGGTGGGGGCGAGCACGACACCGAGCAGGATGGCGGGCGCCACCGCCAGGCCCGTGAGCCACCAGGCACCGATCGCCACCGCCAGTACGGTGACCGGAAGGCCGATGCCAAGGGCGCGTAGCGGCAGGGTCCACGACACCTCGGGATCACGGAACCGGACGCGCCGGCCGTCGGTGAAGAGCACCGCGAACAGCGCGAGCTCTGCGATGGTGTACAAGCCATTGCTGCCGGCATCGATCACGTCGAAGCCGGCCTGACCGGTCGCCAGGCCGGCGATGAGGAAGAGCACGGTCGTGGAGAGCACGCTGCGCCGAGCCGCTCCGGATATCAGTACCGCGGCGAACAGGGTCACGCCGAACACCAGCGCCGTTGCCATCAGGCGGCCTCGGTCACGGCGTCATGATGGCCCTGGCTGGCCGTTCACGCACGAGGGGTGCGGCCGTGCAGGGCATCGCGCAGCAGTTCCGCCAGGTGCATCGCCGAGCGTCCGCCGCTCGCGCCCTGCTCGATCTGCGTGCGGCAGCTGAACCCGTCGGCCAGGATGACGTCGTCGGGGTGGCTGGCCCGGACAGCCGGGAGCAGCACCCGCTCGGCGCAGGCCATCGAGACCTCGTAGTGGCCGCGCTCGAAGCCGAAGTTGCCGGCCAGCCCACAGCAGCCGCTGTCGAGCATGTCCACCTCGGCGCCCATCGACTCGAGGACCCGGTGGTCGGCACCGGCTCCCATGACGGCGTGCTGGTGGCAGTGGGTCTGCACCACGACGCGCCGATCGGTAGTCGGAGGCGCCCATCCCGGGGTATGGCCGTGCAGGAGCTCCGCGAGGGTGACGGTCTGGGTTCGCAACCGTTCGACGTCCGGTTCGGGCGGCAGCAGCTCGGAGGCATCGGCTCGGAAGACGGCCGTGCAGCTCGGTTCGAGGCCCACCAATAGTCCACCGGCACGGAGGTGCGGCGCCAGCGCGGCCACCGTTCGGCGCAGGACGCGCTTGGCCGTGCGCAGCTGACCGGTCGAGATCCACGTCAGCCCGCAGCACAAGTGGGCGGGGGGCAGGGAAACGGTCCAGCCCGCCGACTCGAGCACCTCCACGGCGGCTCGGCCGACCGAGGGGTGGAAGTGGTTGGTGAACGTATCGGGCCACACGAGCACGGTTCCACGCTCGCCCGGCCTGCTCGGACCGCGCTCGGCGAACCACTCCCGCAACGTCTGGCGCGCGAACCGTGGGAGGTCCCGCCGCTGGTCAACCCCGGCAACTGCCTTCGCCAGGTGGCCCGTGCACCGCCCCTGGGACAGCCGGTTCATCAGCCGGGGTGCGCCGGCGGCGACCGCGGCCCACATCGGGAGCCAGCCCATCGAGTAGTGCGCAGCAGGACGCAGGCGCCGCTCGTAGTGATGGGACAGGAACTCCGCCTTGTACGTGGCCATGTCCACGTTCACCGGGCAGTCGGACTTGCAGCCCTTGCAGGCCAGGCACAGGTCGAGGGCTTCGAGTACCGCGTTCGACCGCCAGCCGTCACCGATGGCGCCGCCGCGGTCCACGCCGTCGAGCATCTCGAACAGCAACCGCGACCGGCCCCGCGTCGAGTGTTCCTCGTCCCTGGTGACCATGTAGGAGGGGCACATGACACCGCCATGCTCGCGGCGGCATCGCCCGACGCCGACGCAGCGGAGTACCGCTCGCGAGAAGTCACCGCCGTCTTCGGTGTAGCGGAACTCCGTCGAGGAGACGCGGTGGTCGTAGTCCACGCCGAGCCGCAGCTCATGGTCCAGCGGGTGGGGGGCGACGACCTTGCCTGGGTTCATGCGGTTCGTCGGGTCGAAGACGGCCTTCATCTCGCCGAAGGCTCGTACGACATCCTCGCCGAACATCCGGGGGAGCAGCTCGGCGCGGGCTTGGCCGTCGCCGTGCTCGCCTGACAGCGAGCCACCGTAGGCCGCCACGAGATCGGCGGCCCGCTCGAGGAAGCGCCGGAACTGGGCCACGCCGCCGGCGCTGCGCAGGTCGAACGGGATGCGGCTGTGGACGCAGCCCTGGCCGAAGTGCCCGTAGAGGGAGGCGTCCGAGAAGCCGAACTCGTCGTACAGGCCGGCGAGATCCCGTAGGTAGGCCCCGAGATCCGACGGGTCGACGGCGGAGTCCTCCCATCCCGGCCACGTGTCGGTCTTGCCGGGGATCCGGGCTGTAGCACCTAGGGCCGACTCGCGCACGTCCCACAGCTCCGCCTCGTGCTGCGGATCGTCGAAGAACGCCACGTCGGCGTCGTCGCGGGCCCGTCCGAGGGCGCGGAGCAGGTTGCCGGCGGCTCGGTCCGCATCCTCCTTGGTCTTGCCACCGAGCTGGACGAGCAGCCAGGCACGCCCGTCGGGCAGCAGGTCCAGTGCGGCAGGGTTGAGGTGCTTGGCCCGCTGGAGGTCGATCAGCTTCTCGTCCAGGCCCTCGAGCGCGATCGGCTCGTGGTGGAGGACGTCGGGTACCGCGTCGGCGCTGCTGGCGACGTCCGGGTAGCCGAGCAGCACGACCGTCCGTGCCGGCACGACGGGCACCAGCCGGAGTTCGGCTCGCAGGATCGTGACGAGCGTGCCCTCGCTGCCGACGAGCGCCCGCGCGACGTGGAAACCCTGCTCGGGTAGCAGCGAGTCGAGGTTGTACCCGGACACGCGGCGCGGGATCTTCGGATACCGGGCCCGGATGGCGGCGGCGTGCCGATCCCGCAGCTCGACGAGCTGCCGGTAGAGGTCGCCCCGCGGGCCCCCTTCACCCACGATCTCGTCGAGCTCCTCGTCGCTCGTCGCGCCGACCCACAGGCGGGTGCCGTCGTAGAGCAGGATCTCGAGACGCGCCACGTTGTCGACCACCTTGCCTGTGCGCTGGGCGGTGGACCCACACGAGTTGTTGCCGATCATCCCCCCGATCGTGCAGTGGCTGTGCGTCGCCGGCCTCGGTCCGAACTCCAGCTCGTGCTCGCCGAGGAGGCCGTTCAGGTGGTCGAGGACGATCCCTGGTTCCACGACGCACGTACGGTGGGCGGCGTCCACGGAAAGCAGCCGGTTGCAGTGCTTGGACCAGTCGATGACGACGGCCGCGTTCGTGCACTCACCGGCGAGGCTGGTGCCGCCCCCGCGACAGCAACGGCGCCCGGTGGCGGCGGCAGATGTCCACGGCGGCGACCGCCGCGTCGATGGTGCGCGGTACGACGACCCCGATGGGCACCTGGCGGTAGTTGGACGCATCGGTCGAGTACGCCGCCCGGGCGGTGGCGTCGAAGCGGACCGCTCCGTCGATCTGCTGGGAGAGCTCGGCTTCGAGCCGTTCGACATCGACCCGTTCACCCGTCGGCCGTGTGGTGGGCGGGGGCAGCCGGACGGCGCTCACGATCGAAGCTGGCTGATCTTGTCCCGAGCCACGCTGACCAGCGTGGCCGCCTTGTGCGGCTGTCCTCGGAGGAAGGCTTCGGCGAAGTGCTTCGCCTGGTCGTAGGAGACCTTCCCGGGCATCGGAGGCTCGTTCGGGTTCACGTCGCAGTCGACGATGCCGGGGCCGTCATGCGCCAGCAGTTGCCGGATCGCGTTGGGCACGTCGCCCGCTTTCGTCACCTTCCGCCCGAAGCCCCCGCACGCCGACGCCCACGCGGCGAAGTCGGCCACCGGCTCGGCATGGCGGACGGCGTACTCCGGGTAGCCGAGCACGATCTGCTCCCAGAGGATCTGGCCATAGGAGTTGTTGTTGTTGACGACCACCTTGATCGGCAGCGCATTGCGCACAGCCGTCAGGAACTCGGCCATCAACATCGCGAATCCTCCGTCACCGACGAAGGCGATGACCTCGCGGCCCGGGAAGGCGAGCTGCATCGCGATGGCGTACGGCAGGCCGGGCGCCATGGTGGCGAGATTGCCGGACAGGTAGAACTCACGCCCGTCACGAATGGTCCAGTGACGGGCAGCCCAGGTGGCGATCGTTCCCGAGTCGCAGGTGAGGATGGTGTCGTCGCCCGCGGCCTCGTCGACGGCGTGCATCAGGTACTGCGGAGCGATGGGCTGGCGCTGCGGGTCTTCGAGCGCCGCCATGTCCTCGCGCCAGTCCGCCATGGCCTTCTGGTACTTCTCCAGGAAGGCCCGGTCACCGTGCTGCAAGAGGGGCAGGAGCGCCTCCAACGCCGCCTGCGAGTCGGCGACGAGGGGCGCCTCGACCGGCAGCCGCAGCCCGATCAGGCTGGGGTCGATGTCGATCTGCACGACTCGCACCTGGTCTGCCGCAGGCAGGTGCTTCGTGTACGGGAACGAGGTGCCGACCATCAGCAAGGTGTCGCACTCCTCCATCAGCTCCTCGCTGGGCCGGGTACCGAGCAGGCCCAGCCCTCCCGTGGTCAACGGATGGTCGTCGGGAACCACCGCCTTTCCAGGCAGGGTCTTCACGATCGGTGCCGCCAGCCGATCGGCCACCGCCAGCAGCTCGTCGCGGGCGTGGAGCGCGCCGACTCCGGCGAGGATGGCGACGCGCTCGCCGCCGTTGAGGACCCCGGCAGCGCTGCCGAGGTCCTCAGCGTCGGGGGCCAGACGAGCCGGAGTCCGGCCGGGCGCCGTCAGCGGCGCCCGGGCCGGCGCCACATGACGGTAGGGATCGTGCTCGGCCGGCGCGACCTGGATGTCGTTCGGGAACGAGAGATGGGCGACGCCCTTCTTCGCCAGCGCGTTGCGGATGGCGAGGTCGACGACCGCCGGCACCTGCTGCGGGTTGGTGACCATGAGGTTGTAGCAAGCCACGTCCTGGTACAGGCGGTCGAGGTGGACCTCCTGTTGGTACCGGGTCCCCAACACCGACGTCTCCTGCATGCCGGTCAACGCCAGCACGGGCACGTGGTCGAGCTTGGCGTCGTAGAGGCCGTTCAACAGGTGGATGGCTCCAGGGCCCGACGTTGCGCAGCACACACCGATGCGGCCGGTTGCCTTGGCGTAGCCGCACGCCATGAACGCCGCCGCCTCCTCGTGATGCACGAGGACGAACCGAACGTCCTCGCGGGCCCGCCGGAAGCCCTCCATCAGCCCGTTGATTCCGTCACCGGGTAGGCCGAAGACGGTGTCGACACCCCACGCCGCCAGGCGGCGGACCACACTCTGGCCGACGGTCTCCTGCATGCGGGCCTCCTCGCTCCGGTGTCCCCCTACCCTCGATGGGCGAGGGTGATTCAACCGAGCTGGCGTCCGTCCCCGTCGCTTCAGTTGTACCATCGCAGTCGTTGCATCAGATCAAGCATCTCCCGCGTCCGTCGGCCGACGAGGAGCTGGACGCCCTGTTCCGGCGCTACCGCGCCGAGCAGCAGAGGCAGGACCGCAACGAGCTCGTCGTGCGCCATCGCTGGATCGCCCACTACTGCGCGAATCGCTTCGTTGGCCGGGGCGAGCCATTGGACGATCTGTTCCAGGTCGCGCAGCTCGGCGTCGTCAAGGCGGTGGAACGGTTTGATCCCAGCCGGGGAGTGACGTTCGCGACGTTCGCCATCCCCACGGTGCTCGGCGAGCTTCGGCGTCACTTCCGGGACGCGGCGTGGGCCGTCCACGTCAATCGACCCGCCAAGGACCACTCCATCGCCGTGCGTCGTGCCGTCGAGGTGCTCGGTCAACGCCACGCCCGGTCTCCCACCGTGGACGAGCTCGCCCACCATCTCCAGATCGACCCTCAGGACGTCCTCCTCGGCCTCGACGCCCTGCGGGCAAGCCGGCCGGAGACCCTGGACACGGACCTCACCGATGTCGCGACGGCTGTGGGGCCCGGCGATGACGACGAGACGACGTGGGGGATCGTCGTCCGCCAGGCGATCGACGAGCTGCGCCAGGCCGACCGACACATCGTCCATCTCCGCTTCTACCTCGGCCTAACCCAGCAGGAGATCGCCGACCGCATCGGGAGAAATCAAGCCCATGTATCTCGGCGTCTGCGCCGCATCTACGGCGAGCTTCACGAACGTCTGCGCGCCGAGGGCGCGCAGCATCGTCCGAGCGAACTGAGTGGGCGCCGAGGAGGCGCCGCGTGAACCCGGGGAATGGCCGAGCGGCCGGCACTGCATGGCCGACGACAGCAACGGGTAGCGGTTCGACGCCCCGGTCGCGGACGCGGCCATCCGAGGGAGGTCTGGACGATGAGCCGGATGACGATGACGCCGCGCCGTTCGGTGTGCGTGGTGACCGGAGCGTCGGCGGGAGTGGGCCGGGCCACGGCGATCGAGTTCGCCAAGTCCGGCTACGACGTCGGTCTGATCGCCCGGGGAGCCGACGGCTTGCGCGGCGCGGTGAACGACGTGCTGTCCCACGGCGGGCGGGCGCTCGCCGTCCAGGCCGACGTCGCAGACTGGGGCGCGGTGCGGTCGGCAGCGCATGCGATCGAGGAAGAGATCGGCGCCGTCGACGTCTGGGTCAACAACGCCATGACGACCGTCTTCGCCCCGGTCGAGGAGCTCGATCCGGCCGAGTTGCGCCGGGCCACGGACGTCACCTATTTCGGCCAGGTCCACGGGGCCATGGCGGCGCTGGAACTGATGCGACCTCGCGATCGTGGCGTGATCATCAGCGTCGGGTCCGCGCTGGCGTTCCGGGCGATCCCCTTGCAAGCGCCCTATTGCGGATCGAAGTTCGCCGTGCGCGGGTTCATGGAGGCGCTGCGCACCGAGTTGCTCCACGACCACAGCAGCATCCGGATCTCGACCGTCCACCTGCCGGCGATGAACACTCCGCAGTTCGGCTGGTGCCGGAGCCACCTCAGCAACCAGGCCAGCCCCGTGCCACCGATCTACCAGCCCGAGACCGCGGCCCGGGCCATCGTGGCAGTGGCCCGCAACGGGCGGCGCCAGCGCATCGTGGGCCGGTGGAACTGGCTGATCATCCAAGGGAACAAGCTGGCACCGGGCATCTTCGATCATTACGCCGCCTGCACCAGCTGGGACGCCCAGCAGGTGGCCGGCGACAAGGTCGACCGCCCGCTCGGGAATCTCGACGAACCGCTCGACGACGAGCCCGGCGCCGACCGGGGCGCCCATGGCCGCTTCGGGGACCGGGCCGGCGGTGTGCTCACTCCCCATTTCCTCAAGTCGGTACCGCAGACCGTCGCGTCAGTCGCTCGGGCAGCACGAGCTCGTAGTCGTGAGGTCCTCGAGACGGTGCAACGCAGCGCCGCACGTGGGCCCGATGGCACGACCTAGTGGTCCGAAATGGTCCACTAGCATCACTGGGTCCGGAACCGTTCCGCATCGGCGCCGCGCTTGGTCAGCCCGAGGCCGGGGCGCGATGGATCGGGGCGCAACCGACCGGCCACCGGGTCGAGCACCCCGTCGAAGAGCAACCGATCGACGCGTGCGTGGTCCACGAAGTACTCGAGGTGACGAAGGTTCGGCACGGCGCACGCAGGATGGACGTGGATCGACTGGGCACAATGGCCTGACATGTCGAGACCACGGGCTGCCGCCACGGCGGCGATCCGCAGCCACTCAGTGATGCCGGCACAGCGGCTGACATCGGCTTGCACCACATCGACCGCTCCAGCGCCGCACATCCGCTCGAAGTAGGCGAGATCCGACCCATACTCGCCAGCAGCGACATCCATCACGGTCATGGACCGCACCAGTCGCAGACCTTCCAGATCGTCGGACGAAACCGGTTCCTCGAACCAGCTGACCGCGCAATCCGCGAGCTCTCGCGCCATTCGCGCCGCCTGCTTGCGGGAGTAGGCGCCATTGGCGTCCACGTACAACTCGGGTTCGTCACCGAGCACCGTCCTGACGTGGGCGACGCGTGCCAGGTCCCGCCCTGGTTGCCCGCCCCAGTCCATCCCGATCTTCATCTTCACGCGGCCGATGGCGGCCTCGTGCGCCCAGCCGCCGAGCTGGTCGCACAGCTGCGTCTCCGAGTAGCTGGTGAACCCGCCGCTGCCGTAGACAGGCACGTCGTGGCGCACGGCGCCGAGGAGCGACATCAGCGGGAGACCGAGCACTTTCGCTTTGAGGTCCCACAAGCCCACGTCGACGGCGGCAATCGCCGCGGATGCGATGCCGGGACGTCCGAAGTTCCGGATGCGCCTCACCATCTCGCTCCACGTGCCGCCGACATCGAGCACGTCGGCGCCGACCACGGCATCGCGCAGTTCGCGGTCGATGAAGTCGGCGCACGCCCCGGTGTGGTATGTGAAGCCGAGACCCGTCTGGCCGCCGGCCGCCGGCTCGGCGACGACCACGGTCGTGGCCGACCACGCCAGCGTCCCGTCCGACTCCGGCTCGGGAGTCGGCACGGTGTAGACGGAGAGATCGAGGCGGTCGACCGGAGTCATGCCGGGTGCCGACCCGTGAGTCCGAGCCTGGATCCGCCCTCAGGAACCATCCATCGCCTGCGCCCGACGCCGTCCATGCACATGCTCCTTCGTCCGCGATCATCCTTCACCGCAGCGCGCCGGTCTATGCAGAATCCGAACCGGTGGGCGTACGCGCTCCGCACCCGAGCCCGGTCAGCGGAAATGAGATCGGCGGCGTCGCAGCCCGCCACCACGAGCCGGGCCTGTTCCGCGATCGCGGCGCCGCGCTCCTCCAGCCCTCGGGCCCGCACACCCTCGCTCAGCAGGTGGAGCGCCTCGAGGAGATAGACGCACACGGTGGGCTGGTCGGCGGCCGCCACACGAGTCTCCTCGAACGCCAGCTGCACCAGCTCGTAGTGGCTGTGTGCGTGTACGAGCAGCAACCGTTGTCCCCGCTCGCCCACCAGGCGCCTCGTCGGAGGGTCATGGACGAGCAGCTCGAGGAGGACGGCGGCGGCATGGAAGATGGCATCCTGTGCCGTCGTGGGGTCGTTCACGCCAGGCGACAACGCCTTGAGCGCCACATCGACCAGCTGACGCAGACCATACGATGCGTCCTGCTGCATCGTACGCGTCGCACCGATGGAGATCGCGGAGCAGATGACCGACCGCACGTGCGGCAGTTCGGCTCCCGAGGGAGCCGGAAACACTGCGCAGACCGGCGTGCCCTCGATGGCATACCGGCCCGGGTGCGTGTCGAGTCGCATTACACCACCGTCGGGAATGCAGGCCAGGATCGTCCCGAAGTCGACCTGCTGCACCCATCCCGAACGGTCGAAGCGGACCACGGCGCTCGGCTCCGCCATGACGTCGAGGTTGGCAGCAGGGACGTGTCCGGGCTCGGCAGGACTCCAGTCGCGGCGGACAAGGGCGACGGTCTCGACCCGAACGCTCTCGAGGATCTCGCTCACGTCCATGGAGTGGGCGCTGTGGTTGATGAACGCGACGACGGCCAGGATGGTGCAGATACCGAGCACCACGCCCATCGCTACGGAGAGGTTCGGGATGATCGGGCTGCCAGCCGCGTCGAGCGCGGAGCGGACGGACCGCAACACGATCAGGCAGTAGGTGAATGTCCCCACTACCAGGCCCATGACCCGGCGGTTGAAGGGATCCCGGAACAGCGTGTGCACCACCCTCGGCGAGTACTGGCTCGACGCCTGCTGGATGGTGAGGAGGGAGACGGAGAAGGCGATGGCGGCGAAGGTGATCGTCGCACCGGCGACCGTGCTGAGCAGGACCCGCGCGCTCTGCACGGTGGACGTCAGCCCGAAGGGAAGCGTGGCGGTGGACGAACCAAGCCTGCGGTCGAGGGTGACGCCCGCAAGTCCGAGCCCGACGCCGAAGAGCACGGCAACCATCGGTACGAAGAAGAGGCTCGCCCGGAGCCGCTCGGCCAGCGAGCTGAGACGCAGCGACATCCGTCATCCTTCCGGAACTTCGGCCGCGGGGAACGTGCCGGTGGTGCGAGGCGCCGCTCTCAGGGTCGCAGGAGCGCAAGACCCGTCGCGGGATCGTGGCGACGCTCTAGATGCGCCGGTGACTGCACGACCATGACCTCCAGCGTCGGTCGGACGATGCCTTCGAGGAGGTGGCCCGCAACGGCAGATCCGTCAGACCGCCCGAGCACGGCGTGCGCGTGGAGCTTCACCTGGTCTCCTGACAGCGCGATGTCGCCAACGAGCGCCACGACCTCCGCCTGTTCGTCGACCGGGATGCGCCGGTAGTCCTTCGCGTCCCAATCGAACCAACCGAGGACGGCCCGCTCGAAGCCGCCGATCGCCGTCAGCCGGGCCGCGCGCACATCGCGCTCCCGGGCCCACGCCTCGATGGCGGCAACCGCCTCCTCGCCGCGGTCGGGAACCAGTACCCAGGCGCGCTCGCCGGCTTCGGGCAAGCTTCGTTCGTCCATGCACCGTCCTTACCCGCCATGCCGCCCGGTCAACGGTCGCGCCACGGCCGCGCCGTTGACCGGCCGTACACCCGTGCGACCCTATGGATCTATGGATGACGGACTCGATCACGTCTCCTATCCCAAGCTGCTCCGGACGGCACGCCTGGTCGTGTTCCAGAAGCAGGGCCGGGCCGTCTACTACCGCCTGGCTGCGAACTTCGCCCACGATTTCGGCGATCACTGCTTGCGCCAGCTGCTCACGATCGAGGCAGAACCATGAGGCTGCTCGACGCCATCGGGCATGCCTTGGCGCTCTCCGGTGCGATGGCGTGGTCGATCCTGTGGGCGCTCATCTTGGTTTCACGCTGTCGGCCATCATCCAGGCCGTCGTGCGGCGCCAGACGATCACCCGGATGTTGGGTGACGAGCGCCCGAAGACGCTCGCCGCGGCCACGGGGTTCGGCGCTGCCAGCTCATCGTTCTCCTACGCCGCCGTCGCTCTGGCCCGCTCGTTGTTCCGCAAGGGTGCCAGCTTCACGGCGGCCATGGCGTTCGAGATCGCCAGCACCAATCTCGTGATCGAACTCGGAATCATCCTGGCCTTGTTGCTCGGCTGGCGGTTCACGTTGGCCGAGTTCATCGGCGGGCCGATCATGATCGTGATGGTGGCCGTTCTCTTCCGTGTCTTCCTCCGCCAGCGCCTGGTCAAGGATGCGCTGCGCCAGGCCAACGAGGGGCGGGCCGGCTCCATGGAAGGTCACGCCGCCATGGACATGAGCATCGACGAGGATACGTCGCCATGGTGGCGGCCGGCTACATCATCGAGATCCTGTTCGGCATGGTCGGCCTCATCCCGACCGAACGCGACGCCCAGGTGGTCGACGCCAGCATCAGCTGGAACTGCACCAGCTTCCTGAACATCGCCTTCTTGCTCCTGCGGCCGCTCTTGTCGTCCGCTTCGTGCGCACCAACGGTCTCCCGATGCTGCGCATGATGGGTGGCTCTCCTGACGCGGAAGCGGCCCACGAAGGCGCCTTGCCGTAGGCAAGGGTCTGGCGGCGCCCGTGGTCTCCGCGCTGGATCGCCGTCACGGCGGCCAGTCGCGAGGCCCCGACGGCGAACACAGATCCAGGGCTGCGGCGCCGCATCAGGTCGTTGATCTGAGCACGAGACCCCAGCCCGCCGTCGTCTCCTTGAGATCCAGCAACTGGTGGTCGAGGGTGCTCGCCAACTCGCCGGCGACGCACAGACCGATGGCATGGCTCTGACCCACCTGGTCGCCGGGTTCAGCTGCGGTCACGAACGTCAGGCGAATCTTGGTGCCGTCTCCCGCACTGACTCGCCTGACGCGGAGGAGATGGTCCGATTTACCTCTCTCCAGCTGTGTGCGGCGGACGAAGTGCGCGGCCGCCGACGTCAGTCTCAGCATCAAAGCTCCTTCGCGAGGCAAGCTCGAAGAGTGGACCGGCGATTCCTGCCTGACGTCCTCGTGCTGGCCAGTCCGTGGACGAGGACCCGGCGCGGACCAGCACCCGATTGGACAAGATAAGTGGTCCCTTGGGCTGACCTCGGCTGAGGAACACCGAGGCCCACGCCCATGACCCACCCAAGAGGGGACCCATGCGCCGACCTCTACCACGTCACGCAACTACGTCTCTTCGCCGGCCCGATGCGTGCGGGGTCGACCTCCATCGGGAGGTGAAGTTCGTCACGCCACGTCCACGAACCGCATCAAACCGGCCCGAGCGAGCCGCTGTTCGACGACGCGCGAGCCGCGCACCAGGACACGAGCGCCGATGTGGCGGGCCTGGCGGAGCACCGCGACGAGCGCCCCCAAGCCGGCCTCGTCGAGCGCATCAACGGCGACGAGATTGAGGGCCAGCACCGTCGCGTCGGCAGGGAGATCGCCCGATGCGGCACGCAGCGCGGCCGAGTTCGACGCGACGAGGGGTCCCGATATCGTGATCGTCACCAGCCCGCTGCCTTCGCTTCTAGCCGACCGGAGCAGCATGTTTCCTCCCTCTGCGGCCGGTTCCGCCGCATGACCTGCCCGCCGTGGAGAATGTGCCCGTGACGTTGCACGAAATGTGCCATCCTGTTGCGGATCGGCGACAACTCCAGTGCGACAGGCCCGCACGGGAGTCGGGGTTCATCGACGCTCGTTTCCTGCGACGACTCGACGTCCGCGCGTCAGCTGGACCGCATCACCAAACCTCGGCCGCCGCTGGACTGTTGGAAATCCAGGAGCTTGCCATCGAGGCTGGACGACACATCGCCGGCCACGCACAAGTGCACCCCGTTGCTCTCTCCCACTTCGTCGTCGGGTTCCGCGTTGGCGACGAGCGCCAAGAGCAGATCGACGTCCGAGCTGCCACTGACGCGCCCGACCCGGAGGAGGTGGTCGGGCTTCCCGTCCACCTCCGTCAAACGCAAAACCCCGCATCCTCGCCGGTTTGCACGGCGCGGCCATGACCGGAACGAACCTGCTTCTTGCAACCGGCCGAGGAGATCAGATTGATGACGCCAGCTCTCGATAGTCGGCCCGATCAACGGGCTGGTCACTCAACGACCCGTCCGCACGCGGCACGGCGGTAGGTCGCCCGTCGAGCGTGAACGAGACCTCGCGAACCTCGGGTATGACGGTCAGGCTGTAGACGAGCTGGGCGACGGCGAGAAGCTGATCACCGCGCGGAAGCTCACTGAAGTGACTCGAGAGGTCCACGGTAGCCAACGGATCGCTGACCATGACGGAGCGCACAACGTCGGGTCCGCTGATCGCCGTGCGCAGCCCGGCCGCCGCCTCGGTGGCGTCCGGCCCTTGCGCAAGGGCGAGCACGAGCGATTCCGCTGTCGCCGGTACGGGCCGCTCAACCTGGACGAGATGTCCGGCGCGAAGCAGGTAGATGGTCGTGGTCGTCTGGGTCGGAGCGGGCGCCACCGTCGTGGTCGGAATGGAGTTCAGCCCGAACGGCACCTTGTCGGGTGCAATGCGTTCAGCGTCGCTCTGGCCCGGGACACCACAGCCCACCACGGTGGCCCCGACGAGGACCACAGCGAGCAACCTCCACCACCGCTCAATCCCCCGCATTGGTCACCTCGAGTTCCACGACGGCTCGGGTGCCCCGACCATCCTTCGGCTCCAGGCGAACTTCGCCACCGAGCAGCCGGACTTGCTCGGTCACGAGCGCAAGGCCGAGACCGGTGCCACGCACGGCGACGTCGCGTCCAGGCGCTCGCCAGAACCGATCGAACACGTGCGGCAGGTGCTCGGCCGAGATGCCCGGACCCTCGTCCTCGACGATGATCCGGACGGAGCCGGCGCCGCGGGCCACCGCCAGTCGAGTCATCCCACCGCCGTGGCGCTCGGCGTTCTCGAACAAGTTGGCGAGGACGCGGCGCAACCGCCGCTTGTCCGTCGAGATCTCGAATGGACCAGGTGTCTCCACCTCCACCTCGGGAGCGCCGACAGTACGGCCCACGGCCTGCACCAGCTCGCGTAGATCGACCTGCTCGGCCTGGACACTCTCGACGCCGGCGTCCATGCGCGAGATCTCGAGGAGGTCGAGGACCAGACGTTCGAAGTAGTCGACCTGGCTGCTCATCACCTCGATCGCCGGCCGCAACCGTTCAGGCAGCTCGCCTATGGCCGCCATGACAACGGCGGTGGCAGTGCTCAACGCGGTCAGCGGCGTGCGGATCTCGTGGCTGACGTCCGACGCGAACCTGGCCTCTACATCGATACGCCTTTGTAGGGCATCCACCATGTCGTTGAACGAAGCCGTGATCGGGGTCAGGTCGGTGTCGCCGTCGTCGTCCAAGCGCTCGTCGAGCGCACCCTCGGCTACGTGTACGGCGACGTCCGAGATGCGGCGGAAAGGTGCGAGCAGCCGCCGGCTCGACCACCAGCCGGCGACGGCGCCCGCCAGTGTCGTGACCGCCGTCGCAACCACGAGGGTTGTGGCCAGAGTACCGAGCGTGCGTTCGAGCTCTCTGAGCGGAACGACCTCGTAGAACTCGGCGTTGGCGCTGGCGAGGGGCGTCCCGATCGCGAGGTGCGGCGCGCCGGCAACCGAAACGCGCTGTCGCGCCGCGGAGCCCGACGCCACGGCCGCCGTCAGGTCTTCGGGCAGTGTGTCGGGATCGATCGCCACCGACGACGAGTACCACTGATCGCCGAGGTGGATCAGCACCTGGGTCCCGGTCTCGCCGCCCAGTGACGTCGCGATCGCCTTCGGGTCGAGTGCGCCGTCGACCAGCGCGCCGCTGGCGACCCGACCGTCGAGGAATGCCTGCCGCGTCGCGAGCTGCTGCCGATTGCCCAACAGGTACGAGCGGGTCAGCACATACGTGGACACGGCAAGGGTGACGGCGACGGCGAGGACGAGGAAGGCGAACGTCAGCGCGACCCGCAGTCGCAGCGGAGGGCGCCGGCGAGTCACGGCCGCACGAGCCGGTATCCCAACCCTCGGACCGTCTGGATCAATCGCGGGTTCGCCGGGTCGACCTCGATCTTCGACCGGATGCGCCGAATGTGGGCGTCGACCAGGCGACCGTCCCCGGCGTACTCGTACCCCCACACCCGCTCGAGGAGACTGTCGCGCGTCGTCAGCTGATCACCATGCTCGGCAAGGTCGCACAGCAACCGGAACTCGGTCTTGGTGAGCGCGACCGCTTCGCCGTCGCGCTCGGCGCGACCCTCACGTGGGATCACCACCAGCGGCCCGAAAACGAGGTGGCCCGCGGAGTCCGCACTCTGGGTCCGGCGCAGGAGGGCCCGGAGCCGGGCGGTCAGAACCTTCGGATTGAATGGCTTCGTCACGTAGTCGTCAGCGCCTGCCTCGAGGCCGGCGACCACATCAGCATCGTGCACCTG
Source organism: uncultured Acidimicrobiales bacterium (assembly GCA_963728985.1). Classification (GTDB taxonomy): domain Bacteria; phylum Actinomycetota; class Acidimicrobiia; order Acidimicrobiales; family Ilumatobacteraceae; genus DASXAI01. The sequence continues at coordinate 257,218 of CAVSME010000003.1, forward strand.
CGCCGTGACCACGATGATGGGGACATCGCTCACCTTCCTCATCCGCCGGCACAGCTCGAAGCCGTGCATGCCTGGCAGCTTGAGATCGACGAGGGCGGCATCGGTGGGCTGGCTGGTGAACATCTCCCAGGCGTCCTCGGCGGTCCCGGCCTCCGACACCCGGTAGCCCTCCGACTCGAGGAGCATCCGCAGCATCGAGCGGACATCGTTGTCGTCCTCGACGACCATCACGCTGATTGCCACCCCACGATGATCGCTCGCGCGAGCCCGGATCGCCACGCGGCGCCGGGTGGCGGTCCAAACGAGCGCGAAACGGCAACGAAGCCGTGAAACGATCGCAACAAGCCGGGCGGCAAGAACGACGTTCGCGAAACTGTCACGCCGTCGCGTCAGCCTCGCCATCCCGACCGGGAAGATGGAAGCCATGACCGATAGCAACCGGCTCACCAAACCCGACCCGCCGCCGGAGCCACCGCATCCGGAGCGGGTCGGTTCGTACGCCTCGTTCGAGGGCGCCAGCTTGGCCGTTCAACACCTCGTAGAGGTCGGCCACGATGCTGATGACATCGCGGTGGTGGCCGCTCACCTTCACCCGGTGCGGCGGCACCAGATTCCCGTTCGTGTCGCCCGTACCGGCCTGCGCGTCGCTGCCGTCGTCATCTTCGCCGGCCTTGTCACCACGGCGTTGCTAGCCACGACAGCGAGTTCGGGCGGCCGCACCGTACTGCTCTGGCTCGTCGCCGCCTTCGCCATCGCCGCTCTCGCCTCGCTGGTTCCCGGATGGGCCAGCCTCCGCTGGGAAACCGACCGCACAGCCGTCGCACCGCTGCAACCCGATCGGTTCGAGGTGACATGCGGCAGCGACGTTGACCACGCACGCGCGGTGCTCGCCCGATGGTGGGATCCCCACGCCCGGCCGGCCGACGCCTCGACTGCCGGTCGACGCTGACGCCTCCTAATGCGCGACCAGCGTGACCTTGTCACTGAATGACAACACCCTTCGGCCAGCGTTGTCAGTAGTGGTCGGATGCAGCGATTTCGCTAGCTCGCGCGCCGCCCGACCTCGCCGAACGCTAAGAGGTACATAGGTGAGCGCCGCCATCTTGATCATCTTCTTGATTGCGATCTTCACGATCGGGTTGATCGCGATCACGGGCGGCTGGCGCCCATGAAGGTAAAGCCGGCACACACGTGACAGATCGATCAAGGAGAGAAAATGCTGGAATTGAGCACCGCAGCAGCTGCACTCGTCGGTGATATCCGGCGTCAAGCAGGTGCACGTCGGGACGCGTACATGCAGATCGTGCCTAGCCGCGGCGGCAACCTCAAGGTCTGCTTCGTCGACAGCGCCTTGCCGAGCGACGATGTCCGGAGAAGCAACGGGGTCACCATCTGCATCCCCAGGGGCTTGTCGAGGACGTTGGACGGCAAACGCGTCGAGGTCCTCAGGACGGCGGAGGGCGATCGTCTCATCCTGTTCATGGGGGCGAATGGCTCGCACCCCGCACCCTGAGATCGCGGACATGTAGTCGGCGTCCGGTGCGAACGATCGCCCGTCGGTAGACCGCTGACGCGAGGCGGGCGGCGATCACCACTGCGGCACAGCTGATCCCGAGTGCGATGACGACCTCAGGAAGGGACGAGACGCCCAGGGCGACCCGGGCCGGTTCGACCATTGGTGCGCTGAACGGGACGTAGGCGAGGACCGCTCCCAATGGCGAATCGGCGGCGCTCTGACCGAGGATGTACGACGCAACGAGGATGACCGACAGGCCTGCCAGTGCGGAGCCGACCTCCTCCTGCCGCTCGACCAGGGCACCCAGCGCACCAGCGACGACGAGGTACAAGGCGGCTCCAAGGACGAACCAGCCAGCGCTGGCCGCAATGACCGATCCGGTGCCCGGCGGGAGCGATCCGCCGACTGACAGTTTCACGATGACCGGCACGGCGCCGGCGACGAACGGGATGACGCCGACGATGCCGACCCCGATGACCTTGCCAAAGAGCAGGTCCCGGGGCGGAACGATCGCCAGAAGGACTTCGCTCACCCGGTTGGCCTTCTCGATGGCGACACCGTTGGCCACGGCTGCCGTGATCATGAAGAACAGGAGGTACACACCGAGCGAGGCGACGGTCGCGACCGCGATCCGGCCGCCGCGATCGGTGTGGACGACCTCCAGCCGCGTCGGGGCCGGGCTGAGCGTGTCACTGATCTTGTCCGGCGTCAGGCCGGCCGCTCGTAGTTCAGCCGCCGTCCGCTCGGTCGAGAGGGCGCTGCGAACGGCTGAGACGGTCGCGCTGTGGGGATCTTCCGCGATGATCACCGGGACATCCGTCATGACGACGGCGACGTCTGCGTCGCCTTCGTCCACCGCGTCCCGAGCGTCGGCGGCGCTCGTGACGGAGGACCAACGGATACGCACGCCTGTGGCGTTCGCGACGGCCGTCAGGGCATCCGTCCATGTCTTGGACGGCTGGCCGACGACGGCCACCGTGCGCTCCCCGCCCGAGCTGACGAGCTCTGGGACGACCATGAGCGCGGAGGTGCCGACCAGAGCCAAGAGGCTGGCGATCCAGACCGCTTTGCGGCGCAGCGCCTCCCCGACCTCGCGCGAAACGACAAGACGCAGCAAGCGGGCATCGCTTGTCACGATGGTGCCGCTCCACCTCGTGTCGCCAGGGCGTCGACTCGCCCGTCCGCTTGGCCGACGTCCGTCCCGGTCGCGTGGAGGAAGAGCTCCGAGAGCGAAGGCGTCTCGACCGCGAAGTCCGTGACATCGGCATGGGCGCGAACCTGGTCGAGCACTGCGCCGGCATCCGTACCGGGTCGGAGCCGGATCCGACTCCCCGCGCTCGTGCTGCGCTCGACCGCTGCTGGGACGGGTGACAGCCAGTCAGCCGAGGCGGCCACATCCACCCTCAGGTACCGGTCGGGGCTTGTCGCCTTGAGCTCCGACAACCTCCCGTGGAGCGCGATGCGACCCTCGTGGAGGAGGTAGATGGTCTCGCAGACGTCCTCGACGAGGTCGAGCTGGTGGCTCGAGAGGACGACGTTGCGGCCTGCGGCCACGTGTTCGAGGACGACGCCGAACAAGAACTCGACCGCGCTCGGGTCGAGGCCTGCGAAGGGTTCATCGAGCACGAGGACCTGAGGATCGTGGATCATCGCCGCGGCCAGTTGCACTCGCTGGGCGAGGCCACCCGAGAGATCCTTGATCGCGTCCCGGCCGCGGTCGGCCAGCCCGAGCCGGGCGAGCAGCCGACGTGACCGCTCGCGGCTGGTGGACCCATCGAGCCCGTGGAGCCGGCCGATCCAGATGACGTGGTCCTCGACGCGCATGTCGCGATAGAGACCCCGCTCCTGCGGGAGATAGCCCCATGACTGGCGGTCGGCGATCGAAGCCGGGCGGCCTCTCCAAGTGATACTCCCGCTGTCGGGCTGGATCACGCCGAAGATCACGCGCATCAGAGTGGTTTTGCCTGCTCCGTTCGGGCCAAGGAGACCGACCACCTGGCCAGCTGGGACCGAGAGATCGACGTTGTCGAGAGCCAGCCGCTCGCCGAAACGCTGCGTGACGCCGCGCACAGCAAGGCATTTGCGGTCCGAGGGATCCACCACGCCTCAGAGATACCCGCTCGGATACGCGGCGATGCGCCTCGACGCGCACCCAACGGCATGACCGCGGGGAACCGTCGATGATCTCAAGGCGGGTCTCGACGGCGACGACTTCACGCGCCCCTCATGAGCCAGTCCACCCTTCAGCCAGCGCGGAGCTCTATGGCTCGGCCGCGATGCATGATCGAGCGACCGCTCGGCTCCGCGAGGTTGAGGGCAACAGCCGCAACTTCGAAGCGACACGCCTCTGCCTCCGTCGCCGACCACAAGATGTCGGCGCCAAGCATCCCGCACATCAAGGGGGCGGCCGCCGGGCCCTCCACCAGGCTCCGGAGACTGGGCAGTTCCTCCAGCACCACGAGGATGATGGTCACGTCGGATCGCAAGCGCCGCAGCTGCTGCGGCACGAGGTACAAGCCGTTGGCGATGACCATCACGGCGCCGCCCGGTGGCGCCGTGATGGCAGACTGAGCGGCGAAGCCAAGGTTGATGCGGCGGAAGTGAGCCCATTCCCGACTGGATCCGTCCGCCGGCAGGTCCAAGGCATCCCACAGATCCCGCCGCATGGTCGGCTGGTCCCCGTCGGGGAAACGCACCAGTCTCCGGATCCGCCGGCTCAGGGGTTCGGGCAGCTGGAAATCGACGGCGCCGTCAGCCAGCTCCCCATCCGCGACGGCCGCCTCCAACACCCGCGTGGCGAACTGAACGGGATCATCCCGCTCAGCGGGTAACAGCGGATCCCGCCGAGCTACAACCAGCGTCGGGCGGTCGATCAACCAGCCGAGGTCGGGCGTCGAAGCGCTGATCGCTGTTGTCATGCCCCTCTCACCAGCCCCGATTGGCGGTGACGGGCAACCGAGCGAGTTTCACGACTGCTAGCCATTGGTCTGCAGCCACGCTGGCGGCTGCCAGTTGCGCTCCGGGTGTGATCACGTTGCGGTTTGGCGAAACCGGGGTCCGCATGCTTCTCGGTCCGTTCGAACTACCTAACTGTGCTGTGGTACAATGATTGTGTTCAACCACGCACCCGGAGGAGCCACCAATGGATGACTTCCACCTTTCAGGAAGAGCGACGGTGCGGAGTAGGGACGGAGAGCTCGGCCCGCTCATGTCCGTCGTGCTCGATCCTGCCCGCTGGACAGTGACCTACCTCGCAGTCCGGAACGGTCCCGTTCCTGAGTCAGGGCGCCTCGTTCCAATGGTGGACGTGGCGACGGCCGACAAAGACGGCATCGAGCTGCAGATCAGCCGGCACGGCTTCTTCCAGTTGCCCAGGTTCATCGTGCCTGAGCTGAGCCGCGGTCGCGAGGTACCGACCTTCGCGGTCCACGAGCACGTACCGTCCCATCAGGTCGCCGTGCCGGTCGAGGCGCCGGTCGTCGACTGTGCTGAGCACAAGGTCGGCGTCGTCAGCGACTGGGTGCTCCACCCGAGCGGCGCGCTCTGCGCCATCGAGGCGACGGGCCGCTCCGGGCTCCACGTCTGGCACGCGTTGATCGACGCCGCGCTGCTCAAGTCCGTCGAGACCAGGCGGGTCCAGCTTCACGTGGAGTCGTCTGAGGTTCGTCGTTCGACCGACGCCCCGGCAGGCGAACCGGCTCGCTGAAGTGATCTGATCGGTCTCGACGGCCTCGTCATTCACTTCGGTTCCCTCAGGGCCCTCTCACCGCTCACCGGCAGCGACATCTGATCGAGCTTTGTGCATGCGACGTGGGCCGGTCGGCGTGCCGAGCGCCTCAGGCCATGCCACGTGAGATGGGACGAGCGCCACACGACGGCGCGACCGCACCCGCCGGCCGCGGCGGAGTCAGCCGGCTCGGAGCTCGATGGCTCGGCCGAGATGAACGACCGAGCGGCCGCTCGCCTCCGCCAGATCGAGTGCAATCGCGGTCACCTCGAAGCGGGAAGCTTCCCAGTCCGTCCTGAACCAGACGACGTCAGCGCCCAGCATGCCGCACACAAGCTGCACGGCGCCCGGCGCCGTCAGGAAGGCCGACGGACTGGGTAGCTCCTCGAGCAGGACGAAAACGATGGATACGTCGGGTCGGAGGCGTCGGAGGTGGCGAGGCACCAGGTAGAGGCCGTCGGCGATCACCATCACGGTCGCACCGGCCGGCGCGAGGCTGGCCGCCTTGGCGGCGAAGCGCAGGTTGATCCGACTGAAGTGCGCCCACGCAAGATTGGAGCCGTCCGGACGGAGCGAGAGCGCGCACGTCAAGCTCCGTCGCACGGTGGGCTCGTCGTTGTCTCGGAACCGCACCGGGTGTCCGACTGTGCCGCCGCATCGATCAGGCAGCGGAAAGTCGGTGGCCGCTTCGCTGCCCTTTGCGGCGGTGGCGAGATCGGCCAGGACCCGGCTGGTGACGGCACGCACGCCGTCACGCTCAAGGGGTAGCACCGGATCACGCCGAGCGATGACGAGGTCGGGCGGTGCTGCCATGCCGACGGCGTCAGGCGCCCACACGGCCTCAGCAGGGGTCATAACGCTCTTGTCCTTGGCGCGGTGAACCCGCCGTCCCCCGCACCACCGCAGTCAGGAGCATCCTGCACCTCCGCGCCAAGCCGTGAACACCTCGACGCAGCAGGGTGAACGGTTCGGTTTGCGCCCCCGGTGCGAGAAGATTGCGGTTTCGCGAATCAGTGACCGGCGGCGGTCGTCCTCTCCGCTGAGGACATATGGACCCGTGGGGCTCCCGGATTCCTTTGCGACCCTGACGGCAACGTCGATGCGGCCGCACCAGGCTCCGTGATGCTGACCCCGCTACCCCACTCGGTCGACGATCGACAACGAGGCCGCCGCTTCCCGGCACCAGCCGGATCGTCGAGATTGTGTCGCCGCGACAGTCGCGTTGCGGAACGACGACAAACCAGCGCAATCGTCAGCAACCGGGCCGAGCAGAGGGAACACGGCTGGGTAGGACGGTCACCGCGGTGCGATCATGGAAGCAACGATGGCGTGGAATCATCCAGCAAGTCCGGCCGGTGCGATCGGAACCAGCTTCGTGCCCGCGGCGCCAGAGCCAGCCGAGACCCTCGAGAACGATGGCCGTGCGGAGCGTCAACCACTCCTGGGGCGGTTGGTGGGCGTCGAGCCGTTCCGGCGTCTGGTCGTCGCCCACGCCGCTGGGGTGGCGGGTGACGCTTTCTTCGCCGTCTCCCTCGCCGACTCGTTGTTCTTCGCCGTCTCGGCCGACGCCGCCCGACCGTCGATCCTGCTCTACCTGCTGCTGACGCTGGCGCCGTTCGCCATTGTCGGTCCGTTCGTGGGTTCGCTCATCGACCGGTTCCCCGGAAGGCAACGGGCGTTGATCGCGGGCACCAACCTCGGCCGCGCCGTGGCGATGGTTCTCGTCGGCTGGCAGCGCACATCCCTGCTCTTCTTCCCACTGGCATTCGCGGTGCTCGTCTTCGGCAAGGCCGCCTCGGTGACGAAGAGCGCGCTGGTACCGTGCCTCGTTCGAGACCATTCCCGTCTCGTCGCCGAGAACGCCCGCCTCACCCGCATGGTCGCCGTGACCAGCGTCTCGGCCGGTGGACTGGCAGCAGGCGCGCTGATGGTGGCGAACGCCGAGGTGGTGCTCTTCGCCGGTGCGATCATTCACCTGTTGGCGATCCCGCTGGCGTGGCGGATCCCGAGTGTCCCGGTCGGCAGCTCGGAAGCGACGAGCGACAACGTCGAGTTGCGCGGGGGACCGTTGACGATCGCCGCGAACGCGATGAGCGCCGTCAGCGCGGCAACCGGGTTTGTTGTGTTTCTGCTGGCCTTCGAACTCAAGGTCACGGGCCGGCCGGCATGGTTCTTCGGGCTGGTGATTGCCGCGGGCGGGGTCGGTGGCTTCCTCGGCACCTTCGTGGCCACGGCCGCCCGCCGGTGGCGCCGCGAAGAGGCTCTCATCGCCATGTCTCTCGGTCTCGAGAGCGTCGTCGCGTTGCTCACCGCCATCAACTACCGACCTGTCAACGCCGTTGTCGTCACGTTCACCGTCGGCTTGGCGGCGAGCATCGCTCGAAGAGCCTTCGACAGTCTGACGCAACGTTTGACGCCGGACGCCGAGCAGGGTCGAGCCTTCGCCAAATTCGAAACCCGCTTCCAGATCGCCTGGGTGTTCGGAGCGGTCGTCCCTGTGTTGTTGCAGCCGAGCGCGGCAGTGGGTCTGCAGCTCCTGGGCATCGCGCTGGGCGTGGCGCTCCTCGCCTATCTCGGCGGCGGGCACGCGTCGCGCCTGCATCATCGGATCGCACCAGCGGTAAGTGACGCAACAGGCGAAGATCTCGCACTCCAACTCTTTGCGATCGCGGAGCGGCTTCGCGAGGAGGGTGCCGACCGATTAGCGGTCGTCACGGCGGTAGAGGCGGTTCGTGTCGGGTCCAGTCCCCGGCGACCGTCAGCCAGCGATCACCCGCTACTCGCCGAGCTGAATCGATCGTGGAACCTTGCGGTCTCGGGAACCGGGCGGCTTCCCGGTGACGTGGTGGAGAACTCGTTCGTGCTCGCCCGGATGTGCCTGGCCCAGCGTTCCCCGGTTGAGGGCGCTGGACTTTGACCATGGCCAGACCGTCGGAGGTCCCCGATGTGGAGCGAGTCCGCACGGCCGAGTTGATCGGCGCTCTCTGCCTGGCGACTGACCTCGGGATGGGCTTCCCGTTCGAGCACGGACTGCACGAGACCCTGATCGCGATGCGGCTCGCCGAGCGGCTCGGGGTCGATCGCGAGACCGCCTCGCAGACGTACTACGCGTCGCTGCTCTCACACGCCGGCTGCACCGCGGAGGCGCACGTGGCCGCCGCGGTCTTCGGCGGTTCGATGACTGCCAACTTCAACCCGCTCATGTACGGCTCCATGCGCGAGGTCGTCATCGGCCTCGTGCGTTCGCTGCCCGACGAGGACGTCACCGGACTCACACGCGCCGGGCAGGCGGCCCGGCGGCTGCCGCGGATGGCGCGAGCAACGCGCCCGTCGGTGACCGCCTCGTGCGAGGTGGCCGGGATGCTCGCCGAGCAGACGGGCGCTCCCACCGCCGTTCCTGGCCTGCTGTCCTACCTGACCGACCGCTGGGACGGCCGCGGCCCGCTGGGTCGAGGAAAGCACGAGGGCATCCCGATGGCGATGCGGATCGTGCATGTGGCCACCGACGCCGCCCTCCAGCGCCACCTCGGGGGCATCGACCACACGGTGAGCATCGTCCGCGAGCGTGCCGGTCACGCCTTCGACCCGGGGGTGGCGGCCTGCCTGGTGGAGGGCGGCGCCGAGATCCTCGCCCTCGACGACGGCGGCTCCGCCTGGGACGAGGCGCTGGCCGTTGAGCCCGCGCCGGCACTGATGCTGGAGGACGGTGGGCTCGACCGCGGGCTCGCCGCCATGGGCCGCTTCGCCGACCTGATCTCGCCGTATTTGGGCGGTCATTCGACCGGCGTTGCCGACCTTGCATCTCGGGGCGCCGGGCGTTGCCGGATTGACGCTTCGGGAGTGACCGCGATCCGTCGCGCCGGCCTCGTCCACGATCTCGGAAGGGTCGCGGTCTCCGCGCGGATCTGGCAGAAGCCAGGCCCGCTGAACGCCGACGAGTGGGAGCAGGTGCGCCTGCACCCGTACCACACGGAGCGCTGCCTCTCGCGTTCGCCGTTCCTGGCGGCGCTCGCTCCGGTCGCCGCTTCCCACCACGAGCGGCTCGACCGCAGCGGCTACCACCGCGGCTCGCCTGGTGCCGACCTGAGCATGCCGGCGCGCTTGCTCGCCGCCGCCGACGCCTTCGCCGCGATGTGCGAGCCGCGCCCGCACCGCCCCGCACTCGGGCCAGAGCGGGCGGCGGCGGCGCTCACGGCAGAGGCGAACGCGGGTCGCTTCGACCCGGACGCGGTCGTCGCGGTGATCGAGGCCGCCGGGCAGCGGGCGCCGCGCCTGGAGCGCCCCGCGGGACTGACCGAGCGGGAAGCCGAGGTGGTCGCGATGCTCGCGCGCGGCCTCCAGACGAGGCAGGTCGCCCACGAGCTCGGGATCTCGGTCAAGACCGCCGACCGCCACGTCCAGAACGCATACGGCAAGATCGGCGTCTCGACACGTTCCGCGGCGACCCTGTTCGCCATGGAGCACGGCCTCGTCGCGTGGGGAGAACTCCCGATTGGGCGACCGCCCGCTCGACCTTAGGTTCGTCTCAGAGCGCTCGGCGACCGCTGAGCCTCGGGCCAGGCAAGGAGGACGCGATGGCCAACGAGACGATCGAAGAGCAGCGGGCGCGGGACTACCAGTTTCATCTCGACATCGCCGCAAGGATCGCGCCCACCTGGGAGAAGCGGCGGGCCGAGATCGAGACGCTCTCGGCGCCGGTTCGCCAGTGGATGCTGCGCGAGCTCGACCCGCAGCCGGGCGACACCCTCCTCGAGCTGGCGGCGGGGGTCGGCGACACCGGCTTCGAGGCAGCCGAGATGATCGGTCGGCGCGGCCGCTTGATCTGCAGCGACCTTTCGCCGGCGATGCTCGACGCCGCTCGCCGACGCGGTACCGACCTCGGCCTGGGGAACGTCGACTACCGAGTGATCAACGCCGAGCTGATCCCGCTCGACAACGACTCGGTCGACGGCGTGCTCTGCCGGTTCGGCTACATGCTGATGCCAGATCCAGCGGCGGCGTTCGCCGAGACGCGGCGGGTGTTGCGCCCGGGCGGCCGGGTGGCCCTAGCGGTATGGGGGGCGATGGAGCGGAACCCGTGGCTGGCGCTCGCCGCCATCAGCCTTCTTCAGCGTGGCTGCATCCCGGCCCCTTCTCCGCCACCTGCGCCTGGGCCGTTCAGCATGACCAGTGCGGAGCGGATCGAGGGCCTCCTACGCGAAGCGGACTTCACCGAGGCACGGATCGAAGAGGTCCACGGATGCCTCGAGATCGCTGACGCCGACCACTACATGAACCTGATCGGCGACACCGCCGGCCCGGTCGGCCTGGCCGTGCAGGGGTTGGGGGATGACGACCGCGCCGCGGTCCGGGGCGACGTCGAGGAGGCGCTGCGCCGCTTTGCCCGCGACCGCGGCGGCTACGAGCTGCCGTGCCTGGCGCTGTGCGCGGTAGCGCGATGAGCAACCAGGAAGAGGACACCCAGGCCGCAATGGCAACGATCAACGGGACCGACCTCGCCTACGTCGAACACGGCCGGGGAGAGCCGGTGGTCCTCGTCCACGGCGGCGTCGGCGACTACCGGGAGTGGGACCTCCAGCTGCCGGCCTTCGCCGCCAGCTTCCGCGCCGTCGCTGTGAGCTGTCGCGGCGCCTGGCCGAACCGCACGCTCGAGCCGGACGAGGAGATCACTCTCGAAACGTTCGTCGAGGATCTCGCGTCCTTTGTCAAGACACTCGACCTGGCGCCGGTCCACCTGGTGGGCCACTCATCTCCGGGAGGCTTCGGTGGCCTGCTTCTGGCCCACCGCCATCCCGAGCTCCTGCGCTCGCTGGTCCTGCTCGAGCCACCCGCGTTTCCCTTGCTGGGCGTCAGCATCCCACCCATGCCGGTCCAAGTCCTCAGGCTACTGGCCCGCAATCCGCGAGCGGGGATCGGCTTCATCAAGTTCGGCGCGCGGGGGATCGGCCCGGCCATGAAGGCGTTCGACCGTGGCGACGACGAGGGCGGGCTCCGACTCTTCATGACGGCCGTCGCCGGCAAGGAGCGTGTCGCGTCGATCCCCGAAGCGACGTTCCAGGCGTTCGTCGGCAACGTCGGCCCGTTCAAGGCACAGCTTCGGGCCGGCTTCCCCAAGTTCGCCGAGGACGACGCCCGGAGCATCCGCGTCCCGACACTGCTCGTCTCAGGAGCTGAAAGTCCCGCTCCGCTCACTGCGGTCACCGACAGGCTGGAAGCGCTCCTGCCAGACGTCAGCCGGCTGAACATCGCCGGCGCCAGCCACGACATGTTTCACAGCCATCCCGCGGAGTTCAACGCCGGCGTGATGGAGTTCGTCGGCCAACACTGACGACCGGCGGGCGGAGGTGGGCGCGGCAATGAAATCGGCGACGCGCCGAACGAACCGATGTGGGTCGCCCAGGTGCGGATGTGACCGCCCTCGGGCCAGACCTCGAGTGGCGTCGCGCCAGAGTCTCGGAGCTCGCGCCGCTCACCCCGGGCGGTCGCAGGCCGCAGGGACCGCCCGCCGCCTCTGGGGCCCTCCCGAGCGCCATGCGACGGGTCCGCAAGGGACGGGAGTGGGCGCCCGGGCCAAGCCGTCGTGCCCGACCCGCAACAATGGCGCTGTGGCCGATCGATCCCGGTTGGGACGCGACGCTTTCGCCCGTGGTTCATGGAGCGACGCCTTTGCGCACCTCAGCGGCGAGGAGGCGCTCGATCAGGACGACCTCGAGCGACTCGCCGTCGCCGGGTACCTGGTCGGCGAGACTCGGGCGAGTGAGCTTGCCTGGGAGCGGGCTCATCGCATCGCTGCCAGTCGTGGAGACGCCGACCGGGCGGCCCGATGCGCGTTCTGGCTCGGCTTCGACCTCCTGCTCCGCGGCGAGGACGCACGGGCCAGCGGGTGGCTCGCTCGCGCCGAGCGTCTAGCGGCCCAGGCCGAAGGTGGCGCAGCAGTGGGATTCCTTCTCCTTCCGCCCTTCCTCTCGGCGCTCCACGCCAGCGAGGCAGCGAGGGCGCTCGAGCTGGCGGTGCAAATGGCGGCCGTCGGGCGGCAGGTGGCCGACACCGACCTCCTCGCCTTCGGGCTGTTGTGCCAAGGCGAGGCCCTGCTCGTTCTCGGCGAGGTGGCCGAAGGCACGAAGCACCTCGACGAGGTCATGGTGTCGATCACCGCCGGTGAGGTCTCGCCGATCCCGACCGGGATCATCTATTGCGCCGTCATCGACGCCTGCATGCACGCACGTGACCTGCGCCGCGCCGCCGCATGGACGGAGGCGCTGTCGACCTGGTGCGCGACCGAACCTTCCCTGGTTCCCTACCGCGGCCAGTGCCTCGTTCATCGGTCGCAGGTGCTCATGGCACGCGGCGCCTGGAAGGAGGCGGCCGAGGAGGCGGCCCGGGCACGCACCCATCTCGCCGAGCCAGAACACCCGGCACTCGGCGAGGCGCTCTACCAGCAGGGAGAATTGCACCGCCTACGGGGTGAACTCGACGAAGCCGAGGCCGCCTATCGGGCGGCCAACCGGCACGGCCGTGAGCCGCTCCCGGGCTTCGGCCTGCTGCGGCTCGCGCAGGGACGAGTCGACGCGGCAACCGCATCCGCCCACCGGATGCTCCAGGAGACGAGGTGCCATCCGGACCGTCCGGCCATCCTCGCCGCGGTCGTCGAGATCCTCGTCACCACCCCCGCCCTGGACGAAGCGGCGGCCGCCTGCGGGGAACTCGACGAGCTGGCCCGAGCCGATGGTCCGGAGTTGCTCTCGGCCACCGCGGCGACATCGCGAGCCACGCTCGCTCTTGCCCGGGGCCGAGCCGCCGAGGCGGCCGGCATCTTGCGGACTGCGATTGAGCTGTGGAGGGGCCTCGAGATGCCCTTCGAGGAGGCGAGAGGCCGAGCATTGATGGCGCAGGCACGCCGGGCGGTCGGTGACGCCGACGCCGCCGAGCTCGAACGCGACGCCGCCCTGGCGGCGTTCGCCAGGCTCGGTGCTCGCACCGAGCTAGCGCGTCTCGAGCCCTGGCCCGACGCCAACCCCCTCACCCGTCGCGAGTGCGACGTCCTCCGTCTGGTGGCCACGGGTCGCACCAACAGCGAGATCGCAACCGAGCTCGTGATCAGCAAGCACACGGTCGCCCGTCATCTCCAGAACATCTTCGTCAAGCTCGGCGTCTCGTCCCGCGCCGCCGCGACCGCCTACGCGTACGAGCACGGCATCGTCTGATCTTGGGTGGTCAGAACGGACCACACGGGGACCACGCCGGATGGTGAGTTCCGGCGATGCGGGCGGTTGGTCCCGGCTCGTACCTTCACATCGACCACCAGGAGGACGATGATGAGGACCACCGGCACGACTCTCTCCGCGGCTGCCGTTATCGAGAACGGGCGCAAGCTCGCGGCCACACTCGCGGCCCGATCGCCCGAGATCGAGGCGTCCCGGCGCGTGCCCACGGATGTGCTCGACGACCTCATCGCCGCCGGCAGCTTTCGTATCCTGTTGCCTCGGACCCACGGCGGTGTCGGCGCCACGTTCCTCGAGGCACTCGAGCTGTACGAAACCCTCGCAACCGGTGACGCCTCCACCGGATGGACCGTCATGATCGGCGCCACCGGGTGGTGCGACCTTGCGGCCCTCCCCCGGGCGACGTTCGACGCTCTGTTCCCGCCGTCCGCCGACGTCATCATCGCGGGAGCCTTCGCCCCGTCCGGGTCGATCACGTCGGTCGACGGGGGTTACGAGGTCACCGGCCGATGGGGGTTCGCCAGCGGGTGCGAGCATGCGACCTGGCTCTTCGCCAACGCCGTCGAGGGCTTCACCGACGGCAACCCACTGATGCGGGTGGCAGTGCTCGCTCCAACCGACCTCACGATCGAGGACACGTGGAACGTTGTCGGCCTACGCGGTACCGGCAGCCATCACTTCAGCGTCCATGGCGCGGTCGTTGCGCCGGAACGCACCTTCGTACCGCTCACCGACCCACCATGTGTTGACACGCCCATCGCCCGCATCCCAAGCCCCACCGTCTTTGCGCTGGCCATCGCCGCCGTCGCCATCGGCACCGCCCGAGGTGCCCTTGACGAGGTGGTCGCCCTCGCGCACGGCAAGGTGCCGTTGTTGGCGGCGGGGCCGCTAGCGACCGACCCGCTGTTCCACCGCGACCTGGCGCGGATCGACGCCGGGCTCGCCGCCGGCCGCGCCCTGCTCGTCGACACGGCGGGACGGCTCTGGGAGCGGGCCGGGATCGGGGCCGAAGCCACGCTCGGGGACCGGGGCCGGGCACGTGCTGCGGCGACCTGGGCCACCGACGCGGCCGTGGCCGCAACCGTGTTCGCCTATCGGGCCGGCGGTGGAAGCGCGCTCTACGACGAGAGCCCCCTGCAGCGCCGCCTGCGCGACGTCCACGCCATCACCCAGCACTTCCTCGTCCGGCCCGACAGCCTCAGGGCCGCCGGCGGCATCCTCGCCGGCCAGGGCCTGTCGATCCCCGTGTTCTGAACCGATCCCGGCATCCACCAAGGTCGCCCGGTCGCATCGCGTGAACGCGCGCCGACACCCCAACGCGACTGAGGCATGAGGTCGGGAATCGGAGGGTGTGCTCCCGAACCGGTGAGCGACGCTCGGTCCGCCGGTGTGGTCGGCGGTCGACACCTCTCGGGTCGGCCATCTGGTTCGATGGTGAGCGATGCCAGGAAGCGCAGGCGATGACGCGGTTGTGCGGCAGGCTCTGGAACGGTCGGCTCTGCGTGACGTGTCGAGCTCGGCTTGCGCGGCACTGCTCTCTGACGCAGTGCGGCACGTGATCGAAGCGGGCGACGCCGTGCATTTCGACGGCGAGACGCGGCCCCATCTCCACCTGGTGGTGCGCGGGCTCGTGCGCATGTCCGTCCGGGCCGACGATGGGCGCACCATGACGGTCCGTTACTGCCGGAGCGGCTCGCTGATCGGGGTCGCGTCCGTGTTCGCCGTCGACTTTCGGCTTCCGGTGGCGATCGAGGCCGTCACGCGGTCGGTGCTTCTCGATTTGCAGCCGGCGCGGTTGCAAAGTCTGGTTGAGAGGGACGCAACTGTCAGCAGGGCCATGCTGGCCGAGGAAGGGGCGCGGGTGCAGGCATACGTGGAAGAGATTGCCCGGGTGTCGTTCGCAACGGTGCTGGAGCGGTTGGCTCGACACCTCCTCGACATGTCGTCGACTGATGACGATGGTGAGCTGGTAGTGCGAGCGACGCAAGAGGAGTTGGCGGCTGCGGTCGGGACGGTGCGGGAGGTGGTGGCGCGGGGTCTTCGCCGATTGCGGGATCGGGGGTTGATCCGAACCGAGCGGAACCGGGTCACCGTGATCGATTCCGATGGACTCCTCGCCGCGTCGATGGCCGCCGCTGGGCGCTGAGGCGTCCGGTGTGGAACATACGTCACAGACATGGCTCGCTGTTCCGGGGACGATGTCTCCATGGGCATGACTCAAGCGTCCGACGAACGAACCATCGACGGGCTCCGGGCGCTGGGCGAACGGTGGCGGGCGGCTCGTTCCGAGCGACAGGAGCGGACCCATCTCGAGCGAACAGACTTCGACGCGATCCGGTCGACCGGTTACCTGCAGGCGGTGGTACCCGCCGACCAGGGAGGTACATGGCGTGGCGCGGCGGGATCGATACGAGCCATCAGCCAAATGCTGCGGCTCCTGGGGAGTGCCGACCCGTCGGTAGCGTTGGTGTCGTCGATGCATCCCGCAGTGCTGGCGTTCTGGTTGACCGCCGCCGACGACCGCGACGAGGAGTGGGAAGGTCAGCGTCGGGCCGTTCTGGCGACGGCTATGGCGGGACAGCGGTGGGCGACGATCACGTCGGAGCCCGGCAGCGGCGGCGACATCCTGCGGACTCGGGCGACCGCGACGCCCATCGACGGCCGAGGAGACCTGCCTGGCCGCCGCTATGCGGTCTCGGGTGTGAAGCACTTCGGAATCCGGGATCGGCATCGCCGATTGGATGATCACGACGGCGGTGCCCGAGGGTGAGGACGATCCGGTGATCCTCGTGATCGACGTACGCGACCGTCCATGGGACGGATCGGCTGGGCTCACCTTGACCGCGGAGTGGGACGGGGTCGGGATGGCTGCGACCCAGAGCCACGCGGTGCGACTCGACGCCATGCCCGCCATCCGCTTCGGACTCGAGCGCCCTCTCATCGAAGTCGGCATCGCCGCCAACCCGTTCGTGCTCACCCTGTTCACGTCGGTCATCGTCGGGATCATCGACGAAGCCATCGTCGTGGCTCGCGACCGCCTCCGCGATCGGGCCGACGAACTCGACGCCTACGAACGAGTCGAATGGACACAAGCGGAACGACGGCACTGGCTGGCCCAACAGGCCCTGGCCGGCTCCGTCGCTGCCGTCGAGTCCGACGACCCGGTTCGAGGCCTCCACGCTGCGCTCCGGGCCAAGCAATCAGTCGCCGAACTCGCCGAAGGGATCCTCACCGGTTTGGGACGCGTGCTGGGCGGCGGGACACTTTCCCAAGGATCGCCGTTCTCGCACTGGTTCGAGGACGTCCGGGCCCTCGGCTTCCTCCGACCGCCATGGGCACTCGCCCACGACCATCTCTTCGAGACCTCGTGGTGACACTCGCCCAGCGATGCATCGACGTCGACGTCTTCAAGACGAGTGGCTCTACGCCGCTGCTACGACGACCACGGGCCCAACCTCTGTTGGCGTTCTGAAGGTCGGGCTGAGCGGTCATCGCCGGTCGAGATGGAGCTTTCCGGGCTCTGTGGGGGCCGCACCGGTTCGCGTTTGAGCAGGGCAGCTCCGAATGCGTACACGAGCGCGTGGTAGGCGATCGACACGGCGGCGAGGCCGACGGCGGCCGCGACTTGGCCCGTGGTGTAGACCGCTGCAGCGGCGAGCAGGGAGATGGCCAGCTCTTCGATGAGACGGAGTCGTTCGGCGTGCCGGCCGGCTTGGTGGAAGTCGACGGTTCCCCAGATGCCGAAGCCCAGCAACGGGGCTGCGATGCCCAACAGCACCTTGATGCCGGTGGACGAGGGTGTCTGCGCTCCCCAGTAGGCGAGGGCGGCGACGATCCCCGTCTCCATCGCCACACGCAGGCTCAACAGGACCATCTGCCGGGCGGAGACCCGTCGGGTGGTCCTGCTCATCGGTTGACAACGGCCGAAGCTGGCCGCGTTGGCACGGTCGGCCGGCCCGGACACCTCCGGTCTCGAGCGGTCCCCTCGGTACGGTCGACGATCGCCCCACGGTTGCTCGGCATCACGTCTCCTTCGAGATCTTCGAGATCATTCGCCTGCACCGCCCAGGAAAGCGCGCCACGCTGCGGCCGGCACGACCGTCGTCGAACGATCAGCGAACTGTCACACGGACGCCACACACGTTCGGCCCGGTTGTCCCGGACTGGCGTCCACGGCGCCTCAGCGCCGGGAGTCCTTCAGCCTTTGACGTACGAGAGCTTCTCGCTGACCAGCCCATCACGCACGCGGAAGACGTCGATCCCCGCGCACGTGGCCGCCAGACCACGAGTAACGCCACATCTGCACGACGCGATCACCGCTCGCAAAAGTGTCTTCGGCGTCGAAGCGGCTGCTGGTGTCGGCGAAGATCTCCCCCCACGCCGATCGGATCGCATCCCGGCCTACGTGGCGCGTGCCGTCCGGCGCCGGCCCGGTCGCATCGAACACACAATCATCGGAGATCAGGGCGAGGGTTGCCTCGAGATCGTGACGGGCCCATGCGGCGGAAAAGGTCTCAACCACATCAATGGCAGTTGGTGGCATGACCGCAACGTAACGGCTACGAACCCGAGCTCGCACGGCGGCGAGTGGCACGCTCGATCACTGGTTCCGGGACGGTCGACCTCCGAGCGGACGGAGAGGTGGCGCAGCACGAGCCGCAGTCACGACGGCGTGTGACATCGTCTCGCGGGGCTGACCACGGCAACGATGTGGGAACGATGGGTAACGAATTGCGTGATGGGGTTCATCACGACGATCGTCCTGGTCAGCGCCTTCGGTCTGGCCGCTCTGCATCCTCCGATGCCGCGTCGCTCCAGTCCCTGGAACCTGCAGTTCGGCGTCGGCTTCTTGATCAATGAGCAGCCGTTCCTCGGCCTGTACTGGCTGGCGGCGGGCACGGTGCCGACGCTGGCGGCGGCCGATCTCGGCGGCCCGGACTGGTGGTTGTCAGTTGGAGCGACGGCCGTGCCGGTGACCGTGCTCATGGCGATTGCCGTCCGGTCGAACACCGCCCGCCCCGCCTTGACGGCGGCGCTCAGGCACGGACTGGGCGATGACTGCCGGCAATCCGCGCTGGTGCGTCGTTCGCGCGTCCCGCTGGTTCGCGTGCTGTTCCTCCCGTTGATCTCGTACCGACCCGACGTGCGGCGGTTCCGCAACATCCGCTACGGAGACGCTGGGCGCGGTCACCTCCTCGACGTGTACGCCCGCCGACGCCGCCCGCAGGGCGCGCCGGTGCTGATCTACCTCCATGGTGGCGGGTTCCGGATCGGCAGCAAGATGCTCGGTGCTCGCCCGCTGCTGTACCGGCTGGCGAGCCACGGTTGGATGTGTGTGAGCGCGAACTACCGGCTTCAGCCGCGGGCCTCGTACGGCGGCCAGGTGACCGACGTCAAGCGCGTGATCGCTTGGGTCCGCGAGCACGGCGCGGCGTACGGTGCCGACCCGTCAACGCTGATCCTGGTGGGCGGTTCCGCAGGCGCCCACCTGGCCGCCACCGCGGCCCTCACCGCCGGCGAGGCCCGGTTCCAGCCCGGGTTCGAAGCGGCGGACACGTCGGCTTCGGCGGTGGTCGCGTTGTACGGCTACTACGGACCCACCGGCAGTGGGGATGACGTTCCAACCTCCCCGCTCGAGTACCTCCACGCCGAGGCCCCGCCGTTCCTGATCGTCCACGGGACGCTCGACACGCTCGTGCTCGTCGAAGATGCCCGACACTTCGCCGACGAGCTCGCGGGGGCATCCACCCAGCCCGTCGTCTACGCCGAGCTCCCGGGCACCCAGCACAACTTCGACCTGTTCCACTCGCTGCGCTGTCACGCCGTCACCGACGCCGTCGAGTCGTTTGCGACCTACGTCCGTGCAAGGACCTGACAGCGCCACTCGGCGTTCGGCCCACCCGATCGAGACGGTGATGTACGACCTTTCGTAGCGCCCGAATGCCGAGCGGCAGCCATGCGGCAAGTCGCGATCAGCTCCGCGCCGTAACGTCGGCTCATGGACGCCGCCGAGCATGAGCGTGGGGCCATCACTGCGTACCTTGCCGGCCACGACGACGAGTGCGAGCAGGGGTGGGAGGCGGCGCACCGTGCCGCCCTCGACGCTGGTGACGTCGCTGGCGCCGCCCGGCACGCGTTCTGGTTGGCGATGTGCCTGATGCTGCGCGGCCAGACGGCGCACGCCGGAGGCTGGTTGCGCCGTGCCCATGCCCTGCTCGCTGATGCTGGGATCGAGTGCGCCGCGACCGGCTATCTGCTCATTCCTGAGTTCCTCGGCGCGCTGGGTACCGGTGACGCGGCGAGCGCCCGCGCACTGGCGCTGCGAGCGGAGGCGCTGGCGAAGCGGTACGAGGACACCGACCTGCGCGCATTCGCGGTGCTCGCCGACGGGCAGGCACTCATCGCCTTGGGCGACACGAAGGGCGGCACCATGCGGCTCGACGAGGTGATGCTGTCGGTCGAGGCGGGCGAGGTCGGCCCGGTGACGTCGGGAATCGTGTATTGCGCCGTGATCCTCGAGTGCATCGCCATGTTCGACTTGCCGCGCGCGGCCGAGTGGACCGGCGCGCTGAGCGTCTGGTGCGACGCCCGACCCGACCTCGTGCCCTACCGGGGCCAGTGCCTCGTCCACCGCTCGCAGGTAGAACAGGCGGCGGGTGACTGGTCAAGAGCGATCGACACCGCCCGAGCGGCCTGCGCGCAGCTCAGCGACCCACCGCACCCGGCACTCGGGCTGGCCCACTACCAGGCGGCCGAGCTGCACCGCCTGCGCGGCGAGTTCGATGCTGCCGAGCAGGACTACCGCGCCGCGAGCCAGAACGGCAACGACCCCATGCCGGGCCTCGCCCTGCTCGAGCTGGCGCGTGGTGCCACAGTGGCCGCGGCCGCAGCCATCTCCCGGGCCTTGGACGAGACCGCGGTCGCCACCACTCGTCCCGCCCTCCTCGCCGCTGCCGTCGACATCTACTGCGCCGCCGGTGATCTCGAGCGCGCCAAGACAGCGGCCAGTCAGCTAGCCGAGCACGCGGCGCGATCGCCGTCCGCCGTGCTCGGCGCCATGGCCGCCCAAGCCAGAGGCGCGGTGCTACTCGACGAAGACGATCCGCGCGCGGCCATCCGCCCGCTCCGCGAGGCGGCCCGGTCATGGCAATCGTTCCGCATGCCGTACGAGGCGGCCCGCACCGCCGCACTCCTGGCCCGGGCGTGCGACGCGCTCGGCGACCAGAGCGCGGCTGCGCTGGAGTTGGCCAACGCCAAGGACGGCTTTGCCCGGCTCGGCGCCACACCCGACCTGGCGCCGCTCGACGACGAGCCCGGCGATCCCGCCGCCGAGCTGTCCGGGCGCGAGCGTGAGGTCCTGGGCCTCATCGCCGCCGGACACACGAACCGCGAGATCGCGGCGGCGCTCGTGATCAGCCAGCACACGGTTCGCCGCCACGTCGAGAACATCTTCGCCAAGCTCGGCGTCGCCACCCGCGCCGCCGCCACGGCCTACGCATACGAGCACGGGCTGCTGTAGTCGAGTAGGGCGTTCATCCCATCGCGCCCCGCCGCGAATGGGACGGACGGGCGATGTGGGGGGACCGGTCGCTTCGTAGGGTCGCTTCATGATCACCGACGTACCGACCACCATCGACCAGGCGACGGCCGACCGGCTCGCCGCCGGGTTCCACCGCTGCTTCTCCGGCTTCCACGCCGCGGACGGGCTGTTCGCCCACGACACGTTCTTCGACCTGCTGCCGCCGCTGTGGCGGTTCCAGTTCCAAGGGCCGGGTGAGGCGTTCGCCGCCCAACTGCGCTCGATCGCCGAGGGGCCCGTCGACATCGAGGTCGTGCGCACGATCCCAACTGTTACCGGGTTCGTCACTGAGCACGTCGAGACCCAGCACACACCAAACGGCGTCATGACTGCCCGCCGCATGCACCTGTGCGAGGTCCGAGATGGCCGCATTACCGCGGTCACGACCTATTGCAACGGCGGCTGGGACGATGAGCTGCGGGGCCGACATGCCGCCGAGGCCCCGATGCTGCGGTGGTGACGGCGATGACCAGCGTCTCCTACCGCGACTTCAACGGCACCGCCGCCGAGAACTACGAGCGCTACTTCGTGCCCGCCATCGCCACACCGGTCTCCGTGCCATTCCTGCGGGCCGCCGCGCTCCGGCCCGGCGAACGTGTGCTCGATGTCGCGTGCGGTACTGGAATCATCGCCCGCGCCGCCGTGCGTGCTGGTTGTTCCGTGACAGGGATCGACGTCGCCCCCGACATGATCGACGCGGCACGAGCGACCGAGCCGACGATCGACTGGCACGTCGGTGACGCGCAGGCGCTGCGGTTCGACGGCGGCACATTCGACGTCGTGACCTGCCAGATGGGCCTGATGTTCCTGGAAGACCGGGCGCAGGCCGTCGCGGAGATGCGACGGGTGCTCGCCCCAGGCGGACGGGTCGTCGTCAGCACGCCCGGCGCCATCCAGCCCTTCTTCGAGGTCATAGAGCGGGCCATCACGGGCAACATCGGCAGCGAGCTGGGCGGGTTCGTGCGCGCCGTGTTCTCGATGCCCGATCCAGAGAGTCTGGCCGCGCTGCTCCGGGACGCCGGCCTCGCAGACGCGAAGGCGACCGTCGAGCCCGCCACATTGCGGCTGCCGGCGCCGGCCGAATTCCTGTGGCAGTACATCAACCTCACGCCCATGCGCCCGTTCGTCGCTGCCGCACCGGCCGAGGCCCAAGCGGCGATGGAACGCCAGATGGTGCGGGATGGCGCCCGCTTCGTGGCCCACGGTGGTGTGGCCGTCGACCAACCTATGGTCATCGGCACCGGTCGGCAGTCCTGAGACGCCGAAGCTCGCGGTCGTACCGCGTCAGCACCCGCCGGCAAGGCTCAGGCGCGTCGAGGACCGTTGTCCGAGGAGACGCTCTCGGCGGATCGCCGTGAGCTCAGAGGAGCGCGCGTTCCGGATTGATGCGCCCGCACCAAGCGCCTCAGCGCTCGCGTCCGTAGAGGCGCATGGTGAGCGGTGCGAACACGGCCGTGATGACGCCGGCGGCGGCGAGCACCCACAAGACTTCCCCTGCCGTTGCCGTGCCGTGCATCAGGCCGCGCGTGGCGGTGACGAGATGGGTAACGGGATTCAGCCGAGCGAACGTCCGGAGCCAGGGCGGCATGGTCGCCGGGTCGACGAAGACGTTGCTCATGAAGGTGAGAGGGAACAGGATCACGAGGCCCACGCTGAGCACGGCGCTCGGCACGCGCACAACGGCGCCGAGCGCCGTCCATGCCCAGGAGAGGGCCAAGCCGAAGACGATGACAAGCCCGACGGCGCTGATGACGCCGATGGCCCCGCCTTCGGGGCGAAAGCCCATCGCCAGCCCGAGACCGATCACGAGCACGGCCGCCAGGAGGTAGCGGCCGGCGTCGCCGATGAGGCCGCCGACAACGGGAGCCGGCCGCCACACCGGCATCGAACGGAACCGATCGAACGCGCCCGTCGACAGGTCGGTATTGAGGTTGACGCCGCTGTAGACGGTGATGAAGACAACGGCCAGCACCAGCGTGCCGGGGAGCAGGAACTGCAGATAGGCGTGGGTGGAGCCGGCGAGGGCGCCGCCGAACAGGTAGGTGAACAGGACGGTGAACAGCAGCGGGATACCGAGCACGTCGGCGAGCTGTTCAGGGACATGCTTGATCTTCAGCAGCGCCCGCCAAGCGAAGGCGAGCGATGCCGACGGCGCGCTGGGCCGCGGCGGTCGTGGCCGGGCGGCGAGGGCGCGGCGCATCGCCGGATCGAGGCCGGTCCGCGGCTCGGCTGTCGGCGGGCTGGCCCTGTCGATCATGTGTCGCCTGGTCCCGCGCCGGCGGCATGTCCTGTCAGGGAGAGGAACACCTCGTCCAGGCTGGGCTGACCCACCGAAAAGTCGCTGACCTCGATGGCCGAGTTCGATAGGGCGCCCAGGGCGCGGACGGCGCGCTCGGCCACGCCGTCGGCTCCATCGGCCGACACGATGCGGGCGGAGATCACCGCCGGATCCGGGCCCGACCGGACAGCCAGGCCCAGATCTCGGGAGAGTACCCGCTCGGCGTCGGGCCGTTGCTCGGGCCGCAGCAACCCCACCCGGACGGTGCCGGCACCGATCGACGCCTTCAGTTGCCGGGTCGTACCCTCCGCGATGACTGCTCCGTGATCGATGACCGCGACCCGATCGGCGAGGACGTCGGCCTCTTCGAGGTATTGGGTGGTGAGCAGCACGGTCGTGCCGTCGGCCGTGATGGCCCGCACGACGTCCCAGAGCTGGCTCCGGTTCCACGGGTCGAGCCCGGTCGTCGGTTCGTCGAGGAACAGCAGATCGGGCACGACGACCAGACTGGCGGCGAGATCGAGGCGGCGGCGCATCCCACCGGAGAGCGACGACACCTGACGATGCGCGGCGTCGGCAAGGGCGAACGCTTCGAGGAGCTCCGACGCTCGCGCCCGGGCGCCCCGTCGCGTCCACCCGAGGATGCGGCCGAGCAGCACGAGGTTCTCGAAGGCCGTGAGGTCCTGGTCGACCGAGGCGAACTGCGACGTCAAGCTCAACCGGGCTCGTACCGCCTCTGCCTGCCGCACCACGTCGTGGCCGAACACCGAGGCGTGCCCACCGTCGGGTCGGAGCAGGGTGGCGAGCATGCGGATCGTGGTCGTCTTGCCAGCACCGTTCGGACCGAGCAGGCCGTAGACGGAGCCTCTCGGCACGGCCAGGTCGACGCCGTCGACGGCGGGGGTCCCGCCGAACGTCTTGGTGAGCCCGACAGCCTCGATCGCCAGGTCGCCGGAGGTTTGGCCGTCGCGCTGGCCGACCAAGGTCACGACGACGCGACCAGCCGTTCAGGGTGCAGCACCAGCATCACGTCCGCCGACTCGACCACGGGCGGCTCGACGACCGCGTAGGTCTGTTCGAGCGTCCCTGCCAGGTTCGTATCTCGCCAGCGCCGGAGCGAGTCGGTCGAGTCCCAGATGTACACACCCCCGTGCTCCCCGGTCGTGGGGAAGTGCACGTAGAACTTCTGGAGCAGCCCGGGCACGTCTCGGTACCGCGGGGCCCGTTCCTCGAACCGTCGCGCCACCTCCTCATGCGACAGCCCGGACCGGTACCGAACGATCTGGAGTAGCACGCCTGCCTCCCTACCCCCTACCTTTGTTGTACACGTACAAGTACAGTACGCGTCGAACCATGTCCGGTCAATCGGACGCGCACGACATGACGAGCAGGCGAGGTCGAGGCTCCACCGACCAGCGCGCTCGAACCCGATATCGGAGGCGTCACCGCTCCTCTGGCCGGTCTTACTCGCCGCACTTCCGGTGGACGAGCCCCCCAATCAGACGCGGCTACGGCGCGACCGCAGCGACGAACGACGGACCGCCACGCATCCGCTTCTCACAATCGCCGAGGACCAGAGGGCAGCATCGAAACACAGACGTCGGCGACGACCGGGGCGGCAAACTCAAAGGCGTGCTCGGTCGGCGTGGTCGACGGAGCGCAGTGGCGGACCAGCCCACGGAGCTCAAGGGAGTCGAGCCCGGCCTCGCACATCTCGTCCGTGATGCCGATCGACGACGCCAGGCGTTCGACCGCGAACCGCCGGCCGAGGACGGCGGCCTCGGCGAGAAGGTGCCGTTCGAGCGGTGGCAGCGTGTCGAGCTGCTCACCGACGGCGCCGCGGATCGCCAGGGGCAGACCTGTGCGGCCAGTCCGCTCGGCGGCGGCGAGCTCCTCGATGAACAGTGGGTTGCCGCCGGCTCGCTTCGGGAGATCGTGGTCGCCGGTCCAGCCTGCGGCCCGGGCGATGCGCTCGGCGGCGTCGCCTCCGAGCGGACCGAGCGGCAGGTGCAGACTCGCGCCGACCACGCGAGGCCATGCTGGATGGAAGTCCAGCAGTTCGGTACGCGCGACGGCGACGAGCAGGAGCCGGATCCCCCGGAGCCGGCCGAACAAGAGCTCGACCAGCTCCACCGTCGAAGCATCGGCTCGGTGCAAGTCCTCGAGTACGACGATGGCTGGTCGCCGCCTGGTGACGGCTTCGAGCAGGTGCCGCAACGGCTCCACTGCGCCGCGCACGTCGGTTCCGCCGCTCATCGCGGCGTGGAGCGCGGCCACGAGGTGGCGCCGTCGATGCGGCTGTGTCCCCGGGAGGGCAACGGCCAGCCACTCGACGAGGTGAGCCTCGGTCTCGACGCTCGGCGAAACGGGTCCGATGCCGAGGATCGTGCGCACGATGTGGCTGAGCCCGCCCAGCGGGTTGTCGGCGTCGGGAGTGCACGGCCCGGCCAGGATCCGGACGTGTCCGTCGGCCAGGCGGTCCATGAAGTGGTCGACGAGGCGTGTCTTGCCGATTCCGGCGGGTCCGCTGACGGTCACGAGCATCGGTCGATGGCGTTCGACCGTGAGATTCCAGGCGCCGCAAAGCAGCTGGATCTCTGCCTGCCGGCCGACGAACGTGGTCGCCGAGGTCGGGGGAGCGATCCCCGGCGGGAATGCGCGTGCCGCCACGCTCGTCCCATCGGCGCAGGGCTCGAAGACGAACGTACGCCGGGTTGCCCAGCTGATTTGGGGCCCCGCGAGTACCTGGTTGGGTGACGCCGACGACGCGAGCTGCCGGGCGCGAGCCGCGACCGCCGATGGCACGAAGGGCGTGCGCCGGTCGATGTCGGCTTCTTCACACGCCACACCGATGCCGACGGGTGCGTTGGCGGCCGCCGCCAATCGACGTACGGCAAGGGCACACCGCACGGCCCGTTCGGCATCGTCGTCGTGGATGGCGGCGGCGCCGAACACCACGTCGAGCTGACGTCCGGTCCCCAGCACCAGCCCACCGAAGCGCTCGGCCGTGGACGCGACACCTGCTCGGGCGGCGACGATCGGTGCTCCCTCCGGGCACTCGAGGCTTACGACCGTGACGGGCCGCCGTTCGATGTCGCTGTCGACGACGGACGCGCGGCGCGGTGGCGCCATGCTGGGGCACGCCAGCTCCTGGCGCAGGATCCGGCGCTCCACCAACTCCAGCTCCGGTCCTGGTTCGACGCCGAACTCCTGCCCGAGGCTGCGGCGCACCGTCGAGTAGGCGGCCAGCGCCTCGACCTGGCGACCCGACTGGTACAGCGCATTCATCAACAACGCCCAGGCGTGCTCCCGGAAGGGGTGCCGGCACGTCAAATCCTGCAGGTCAGCGACGGTCTCGGGGGCCCGCCCAAGTCCGAGGAGGGCCTCCAGGCGGTCCTCGATCACACTGAGATGGAGCTCCTCGAGCCGTCGGACCTCGGCCAGGACGAACAACTCGCCGGCGAAGCCGTCGTACGGCGGGCCGCGCCACAGGCGCAGTGCCTCGTCGAAGCGACGCTCGGCCTCGGCGGAGTCGATCGCAAGGCTGGCATGGCCGCTCCGGACGAGTGTCTCGAACCGTCCGGCGTCGACGCTCTCCGCCGGCACGGCCAAGCGGTACCCGGCCCGTTCGGTGAACAGGATGTCGCCGGTGCGGCCTCCAGTCGGCTCGGACCGGAGCAGGCGGCGTAGCTGTGACACGTAGGTCTGGATCACCTTCACGGCCGAGGCGGGGGGGTCATCGAGCCAGAGGGCGTGGACAAGGGCGTCGATGCCGATGGTGCGGCCAGGCTCGAGGAGCAGGCGGGCCAGCAGGGTGGCCGGTTTGGGCCGCCACTCCCGCACGGTGCCGCCGTGCGGGAGAACGACCTCGAGCGGCCCCAAGACATTGAACCGGATGCCGGAAACCCCCGTCATCTCGGTCGCTTGACTCTCGCTCGACCCGGGCTCGGGTGGGGCTCGACCTGGGCGCCGCATGATGCCTGGGACAGCACGACTGAAAGGGCCGCGACGCATGGCAACCAACACACGAGTCGACCTGTGGGAGAGCCTGACGTCATCTTTCCGGGGTCCCGTGATCGAGCCTGGCGACGACCGGTTCCCGAGTGCTGCACCCGTCTACAACGCGATGATCGATCGGACGCCGCGGGCCCTCGCCTGCTGCGTCGACACGGCCGACGTCATGGGCGCCGTCCGCGCCGCGGCATCGTCGGGCCTGCCGCTGGCCGTGCGCGGTGGCGGCCACAACGGGGCCGGGCTCGGCACGGTCGATGGCGGCATCGTGCTCGACCTGTCGCTCATGCGGGGCATCCGAGTCGACCCGGACCGAGGGCGGGTTCGGGTCCAGGGTGGCTGCACGTGGGCTGACGTCGATCACGCCACCCACGCCTATGGGTCGGCCGTACCGGGCGGGACCATCTCCACGACCGGAGTCGGCGGCTTGACCCTCGGTGGAGGCACCGGCCATCTCACTCGCACGTACGGGCTCACGATCGACAACCTCATCTCCGCCGACGTCGTACTGGCCGACGGCTCTCGCGTGGTGGCCGACGAGCGGACCAACGCCGATCTCTTCTGGGCACTGCGCGGAGGTGGCGGGAACTTCGGCGTCGTCACGTCGTTCGAGTTCCAGCTTCAGCCCGTCGCCACCGTGTACGCCGGTCCGACGCTGTGGCCGCTCGCCGCCGCCGCCGACGTCCTGACCTGGTACCGCGAGGTCATCCTGAGTGCACCTGAGGAGCTCAACGGGTTCTTCGCCTTCATGACCGTGCCACCGGTCGCGCCGTTCCCGGAGGAACTGCACCTGAAGAAGATGTGTGCCGTCGTGTGGTGCTATGCGGGGCCCGCAGACGAAGCCAAGAGCGCGTTCGCGCCGGTACGGGCAACCCACCCGACGTACGTCGGCCTCCAACCGATGCCATGGCCCGCGCTCCAGACCGCCTTCGATCCGGTCTACCCGCCCGGCCTCCAGTGGTACTGGCGGGCTGACTTCGTGACTGAGGTCCCTGACCAGGCCATCGACCTGCATGTACAGCATGCTTCGACCCTGCCGACGATGCAATCGACGATGCACCTTTACCCGATGGACGGCGCCGTCCATCGCGTTGCGCCGGACGCGACGGCCTTCAGCTACCGCGAAGCCAACTGGAACATGGTTGTGGTCGGTGTCGATCCGGAGCCCGCCAACGCCGACCGCATCCGCCAGTGGACGGTCGACTACCACGACGCGCTTCACCCGTATTCGATGGGCGGGGCATACGTGAACTTCCTGGGTGCGGGAGAGGGCCAAGACCGGGTCAAGGCCGCCTATCGCGGCAACTACGAGCGGCTGGCTCGGATCAAGGCGCACTACGACCCGGAGAACCTGTTCAGAATCAACCAGAACATCGAGCCCGCCCATTGACACCCCGAGCCGAGGACAACACGTTGCGGATGGTGGCCAACCACCGGGGCGTCACCCTCAACCGGCTGACCGTTGAGGTCACGGGTGAGGTCGACAGCCGGGGCTGCATGGCCATCGACCGCGACGTACCGGTCGGGTTCCTCGGTATGACGGGTGCCGTCACCTCGGCGGAGGCGTGACGAGACCGGCGAAGTAACCCTGTCCTGACCAGCGCACATGTCAGCCATCAACGTCTCCCCGGCCATACCAGTCCAGGTAGCCACCACCCGTTGCAGACTGGCGCGGGCACCGTTGCCATTCGGCGAAATTCGAGCTGCAGCTCCAAGCTTCATCAGGCATTGTCTCTCCGACGGGATCGAGACCGTGGTGGTCCGGGCCGGGCACGAGGGCACTCAGCCGAGTGCCACATGCGCCAACGAGGCTCGACACTGGGGCGGCATCGCGGTCGGTTCCCCCGCTGGGGGTGACGATAAGGAAGACAACGGCGAGCAGTCCGGCATCGATGGCGTCCGCTCCGCCGACGGGCCGCCCGCCGGGAGCGGCCTCGGCAGTGATCTCATCCCCGTTGCCGGGCGCAACTGACCGCCTCAGGTCGTTGGTCTGAGCACGAGACCCCAGCCGGCCGTCGTCTCCCTGAGATCGAGCAACTGGTCGTCGAGGGTACTCGCCAGATCGGCGGCGACGCAGAGACCCACCCCGTAGCTCTCGCCCACTTGGTCCCCAGGCTCAGCTGCCGTCACGAAGGCCAGACGGACGTTGGCGCCGTCTCCCCCGTTGCTTCGCCCGACCCGGAGGATGTGGTCCGACTTGCCCTTCTCCAGCTGGGTACAGCGGACGAAGTCCGCCGCCAACGACGTCAGTCTCAACATCTATGGGCTCCTTGCGCGATGCAGCCCCAGCGTCGACGGCCGCTTCGCCGCGAGACCGCGATCAAGTTGCGGTTTCGCGAATTCCGCCGCCGCGGTGATCAGCCTCGGGTGACCGAACACCATCGCTCCGCTTCTCCGATGGTCGGGGTCCGGATCGATCTGCGCCACGACTGCCTCGCCGGGCCCCGTGTGATGGCGGCTCGTGGCCCGACGCCCGGGAGGAACTCGCTGGTGACCCGTCATCTCGTCGCCTGGATGATGCGAACGGCATTGACGATGGCTTCGACAACCGTCGCCGTCGCCCTCGCTCTTCGACTCGCGGCGCGGCTGGCTCCCCTTCCTCAGGGCATCTACCAACTCGTCGCCAAGGTACGTCTCCTTGTTCCCCTCCTGGCGATGCTGCTCGTGCTGCGCACCAACTTCGACGCGGTGCCGAGCAACCAACGGGCCTGGACAGTCGGGGCTCAGCTCACCACGATCGCGGCAATCTTCATGGCCGTCTGGATCGTGACCCGAGCAGTCGGGGTGCTCGAGGACGCGACAATCGGCCGGTTCGACATCAGCGAGCGCGACAACCTCCGTGCCCGTTCGATCCGGACGCAGATCCATCTGCTCCGACGGGTGGTCACCGTCGTGCTGGTCGGCATCGGGGCGGTCGCTGCGTTACTCACCTTCCCCTGGGGTCGCCAGCTCGGGACGAGCATCCTCGCCGCGGGCGGGATCATCGGCGTCATCATCGGCGTCGCCGGCAAGCCGACCATCGGAAACATCGTGGCGGGAGTCGAGATCGCCCTCGCCGGTGCGATCAGAATCGACGACGTCGTCGTCGTCGAAGGTGAGTGGGGTCACATCGAGGAGATCACACTCACCAATGTGATCGTGCGACTGTGGGACCAGCGGCGGCTCGTGCTGCCAACGTCGTACTTCGTGGAGCATCCGTTCCAGAACTGGACGCGCCGCCAGGCCGAGATCGTTGGCGCGGTGGAGCTCTGGGTCGACCACTCGGCACCCATCGAACAGATGCGTGACGAGCTGCACCGGCTGGTCAACGTCTCACCCCACTGGGACGGCCGCGTCGTGGGCCTCCAGGTCACTGACTCGTCGGAGAGCGCGCTGAAGGTGAGAGCGATCGTGTCGGCCGCTGATGCGTCACACGGCTGGGACCTCCGGTGTGACGTTCGTGAGGGGTTGGCGCGTTGGCTGGTGAGCCGGCACCCGGCATCTCTGCCTCGGATCCGCGTCGGTGATCGCAACGGAGAGGCCACCGCCCACGAGCGCTGACAGATGGTCGTCCGCCTGCGGTGAGCAAGCGCGGCCCTACTCCGGGACAAGGGCGGGCCCGCCGGGTGTCGGCGGGCCCGCCACGCTCAGCCCATCATCACCCAGCCTCAGCCTGGCGCTCGACGGCGCGCGCTTCGACAACGAGCTCACCGCTGGCCAAGTTGACGTGACCCTCGATCACGATGGTGGTCTGGTTGAGATGGCGGTAATCGGGGGCAGCGGTCGAAGCCAGGGCGCTGCCGGTGATCCGCAACGGCACGTCGGGGAACTCGAAGCCCGGCGCAAGCAGGGACTCCAGGGGCACGACAGGTGCGCCGGGCGGAGGCACGACGTAGCCTCGGACATCGAGGGCCACCCGATGGGTGCCGTCATCGATCACCTCCGGAGCGTGGATCTCGCCGACTCCGTCGCGGCGCAGGAGGAACAAGTCAGGCCCGAAGATCTTGCCGCCGGTGAACGGCCCGGCGACGACGGTGCCGTCGAAGTGGTTGTGAAAGCGGATTCCTTCTGGGAAGACGCCGATCGGGTACATCTCGGCGAGGGTGCCCTCGAAGCGGTAGACAAGCTCGCCAATCGCGGCTCGTGGACGATCGGTGTGAATGGCAGTTGACATGGCGGTGAAGCCCTTTCTGATCGTGGATGCCGCGGATGGACTCCGGGCAATTCCCAGCATGGGTGGCTGGTCTTACAGATGGCCTGCGGCACGCCTGCGCCGCATGTTCTCCTCCGAGCTCACCACCTGGGTTGAGGCTCGACACCGAGGACGCTCTTTCCGATCAGTTCTGCCGTGAGAAAGCCGTTCACGCCGTTGAACCAACCGCAGCGGACATCTCGGTACAGTCGTTCGAGCTCATGGCCTCTGGCGATGGCGGCGCCGCCGACGATTTCCTGCGCCCGCTCGACCACGATGTTGGCCGCCTCAACGGCAACCTTCTTGGCAGCGAGGACCCGGGCCGGCCAGTCGGCGTGAGCAGCCCGAGCCACCCAGTCGTCGACCACCGTCTCGAGGAGGGTCCCTGCCGCGAGCAGATGGACGTAGATCTCCGACACGGCATGCTGGATCTCCGGGTTGTAGGCCATCACACCGCGTGGAATTGCGATCGATGACTTGGTCTGGGCGCTCTCGACGGCGAGCTCCAGAGCGCGGTCGGCGATGCCGAGATAGACAGCGCCGATCTGGAGGAAGGCCCACGCTGACATGGCCGCGAACCAGAGATCGTTGGGGTCGCCGGCGGGAAGGATCCGCACGACGTGATCGTCGGGTACGAAGACGCCGTCGAGTACCGTGTCGAAGCTCTGCGTGGCTCTCATCCCGAGGGCGTCCCAGTGGTCCTGTACGTGCACGCCCTCGGCGTCGCGTCGCACAAAGGCGTGGATCACCCTTGGCCCGTCCGGCGCCGCCACGAGGGCGTGGATCCCGAGACGGGTCCACACAGGCCCAAGGGATCCGAAGCGCTTGCGGCCGGTCACGCGGAATCCACCAGGCACCGGCTCGGCTCTCGTCGTGGACAACAGGACAGGCAGATCGTTGCCGGACTCGGCATGGCCAGCGGCGAACACATGACCGGCCGCTGCTTCCTGGAGCATCGTTGTCACGGACTGGTCACCCGCCCGGTAGAGCTCGGTCGCGGTGCCGGTCATGTAGAGATGCATCGTCAGTGCCAGCGCCGTCGCCGGGGCGGCGGCGGCCAGACGTCGCTGTGACCGGATCACGTCGGCGAGGCTGGCTCCGGCGCCGCCGAACTCGGGGGGGAGCGCAGCGCTGAGGTACCCGACGTCTCTGAGCTCGTCGAAGTCTTCGGTGAAGAACCGGTTGTCGCGGTCGTAGACCGCGGCCCGGCTCCGGCAACGCTCGACAAGGTCGACGTCAAGGGGATGAAACGAACGATCGGACTGAATCTGCGCGGTCATGAGCGTCTCCTTCCTGCACCTTCCGGTCGTCGTAGCGGCCAGACCGGATGGCCACCACTCTTGGCGTGTTAGCCTGCGTCTGACTGGCGTTCGGCTTGCGCGCGGCCAACACGACTCGTCGTGGAACCGAAGCTGCCCATGATCCACCTGAACGTCGCCCTCCTTTCCGGCATCCGCGTCGTGCGCGACGATGTGGAGCGGCCGCTGACAAGTCGACGGCAGCGAGCCGTGGTGGCCGCTCTGGCCCTGCGTCCCCACGCCGCGGTGGGTGTCGACGAACTGGTCGACGCCTTGTGGGGCGAGGCACCGCCCGATGGCGCCCGCGCCACGCTGCAGACCTACGTCTCGCGCCTTCGCCGCGCCATCGGCAACGATGCGGTCGTCTACGAACCGGGGGGCTACCGGCTCGCCGAAGGCACGTGGTGCGATGCCGACGAGGCGCGCCGACTCGCCCACGCCGCGCGCGCCGCACTCGTCAGCGATCCGGAGCAAGCGGGCGACCTGGCGAGGCGCGCTCTGCACCTGTGGAAGGGACCCGCGCTCGGCGAGCTTGCCCACGACTCGTGGTTCCTTCCGGCGGCGGTCGGGCTCAAGGAGCTGCATGCCAACATCATCGAGATCGCGGCGGCGGCCCTCATGGCGTCAGGTCGACCTGAGCAGGCCGTCGAACTGCTCGAACCGGCCACTCGGACAGATGCGCTCCGGGAGCCGGCTCACGTGCTTCTGGTCGACGCCCTCCGCGTCTCGGGCCGGAACGTCGAGGCATTGCGAGTCGCGGACCGCTATCGCCGCCTCCTGCGCGACGAGACGGGCCTCGTGCCGGGAACAGCACTCGAGGCGGCCGAACACCGAGCCTTGGCCGCTGAACGCGACGAGGAGTCACCAGATCAGGCCGACCGTCCGTTCGCGCCGCCGGGCCACCTCGCACATGGAGCATCCGGTCTTTCGCAAGTCACCCGGCTCATCGGTCGCGACACCGAGTTGGAGGTCCTGGCGGGATGGCTGACTTCGTCCCGGCTCGTGACCATCTGCGGACCGGGTGGTGTGGGCAAGACGACGCTTGCCGCCGCGCTCGCCGAGCGGCTGGCGTCGACGACCCGGGTCATCTCCGTTCCGCTCGTCCCGGTGGAAATGGGCGAGGTAGCGGCCGCGGTTGCGGCGGCGCTCAGCCTGCGCAGCGATCGAGCTTCCGCCCCAGCGATCACCGAGCACCTCCGTGGGACGAGCGCCGTCCTCGTCGTCGACAACGCCGAGCACGTGGCCGGCGAGGTGCGCCAGCTCGTCCGCACCCTCCTCTCTGGAGCGCCCGGGGTCCGGATCGTGGTCACCAGCCGCGCGCGGCTCGAGCTACCTGAAGAGCGGTTGTACGTGCTTCCGCCTCTCGCCGTCGAGGGAGAGGACGCCCCCGCCGTCGAACTGTTCCTCGAGCGCCTGCAGCGCGCCGGCGGGGTCCCGCCGTCTCCGTCGGATCCTGGTGTGCGGGACATCTGCACGAGGCTGGACGGGTTGCCGTTGGCGCTCGAGCTGGCCGCCGGACGCGCAGCAGTGCTCGGCGTCGGTGGCCTTCAGGACCGGCTCGAGATCGCCCTCGATCTCGTGGCGACAAGTGCAACGGGCGACCGTCACAGCAGCCTCCGTCGCGTGGTCACCTGGTCGTACGACCTGCTCGACGTGCCTGAGCGTCGACTACTCGTCGCTCTTGCCGCGTTCGACGGCGAGTTCGACCTCGACGCCGCGGAGTATGTCGGCGCGGCGGTGCTCGATCGGCCGGTGTCTCTCGTGCTCGCCCGGCTCGTGGATGCCTCGCTCGTGACCCCGGCGGCCGGAGCTAGCCGGTACCGGCTCTTGGAGATGGTCCGCCGGTTCGCTCGCGAGCGGCTGATGCACGAGGATGAGTACGCCGCTCGTTGGGCGCACACCCGCTGGGTGGCCGCGAGGCTGTCATCGCTCACGAGTGCCATCGGGGCCAGCGAGCATGAGATACAGGTTCGCCTCGAGGACCTTCGGGCCGAGGTCCGTGGTGCAATCAGATGGGCTCGCGCCACCGTCGACCGGGACGCAGCTTCGGCCCTCATACGGCCGCTCGCACACGTGCTGCAATACCGACCTGATGTCGAGCTCGTCGGCGCGGCCCATTCGCTCGGGCGCCACGTCCTCAACAACGCCCCACCCACGTCGATGCCCACGGCTGGCTTCGCAGCAGCCAGCGCACGGCTCGCACTCCACGCCGGCCAGCTGGACGAGGTACCGGAGCTCGTCCTGCTGGGCATGGAGGCGGCGAACGGCGATCGAGCCGCCCTGCACTGCGCCCGCCACGCCCAAGGCGTGCTCGGGTTGTACCACGGCCACCACGACGACGCGGCGAGCTCGTTCGCCGCGGCGCTGGAGGCCGCCGAGTCGATCGGCGAGCGTCTCGACGCCATGGCGGGAATGGCCCTAGCCAAGTGCTACGCCGGCCGAATCGAGGACGCTCGCAGCATCGGTGAAGAGCTGCGCGCTACGGCGGCGACGTTTGGCTCCGACACCTACCTGGCCTTCGCCGACTACGTGGAAGGCGAGGCATGCCTCGCGTCGGGTCGCGTCGACGACGCCGCCGACCACCTGCGAGTTGCCACCGAACGCGCATGGGGCGTCGGTGCCACCTTCATCTCCGGTATCGCCGCCACCGTCCTGGCCGCCGTGGTGGTGCGCCACCGACCTGCCACGGAGGCCCGCGACCACCTTCTCGTCCTTCTCGAACGGTGGCGATCCACCGCGTCCTGGACCCAACTGTGGACGACACTGCGCTTGACGAGCGAGTTCCTGGCCCAGCGCGGACATCACGATCTCGCCGCCCTCATCGTGGCGGCCGCACGGCGCGACCGAGCCGCACCGAGAATCATCGGCGACGATCTCGCCCGTGCGGAGGCGCTCACAGACCGCCTGCGGATCCATCTCGGCGAGTCCGCCTACGCCGGCATCATGGCCAGTGCGGCACGGATCGAGCGAATGGACGTCCTGGAACGAGTGGTCGACGCACTCCGCGACCTCGACCTCTGCTGACCGCCAGGTCTGCACCGGGCAGGAACGGCTCGGTGGCTCCCCGGGCGTTCCGGCATGCGCGCTGTCCGGAGCCGTCGCGGGGAGCCTCACACCAACGTCGCGCCGGGCAATTGTGCTTGTGTCTCGGTCCTGTTGCGGTACGGCGACGGCCCAACGGTGCGCGGCCTCGGGCCTGGAGAGCCGCTACGGGCTCACTCCGCCGTCTGCTGGTGGACGACGAGACGCCATCCGTCCTGCCCTCTCACGTACGTACTGGTGAGCCAGGCGGTGTATGGCTTCCCGGCTCGCGTCGCTTGAGCTCGATAGATGACGACGGCGGTGTCACCGCCGAGCCGGAGAACGCGCTCGTGCGACAGTTCGTAGCGATCCCAGGGCGGCCCCCGCATCGATTCGATCATCTCCTCCCGATCGGCGATGACCAGGCCTCCCGGCAGAAGAACGACGATGTCGTCAGCGAGTAGGCGCCGGTAGTGCTCCTCGGCGGCGTCGGCGCCGACTGCCAGCGCCCGCCATCCGGCCCGCTCCACTCCGAGCAGCTCGTCCTCGATCGTCGCCATCAGCGGTTGATCCTCGCTCCCGATGGGACAGCTCCGAGCACTGGTGCGGGCCAATCGCCAGTTCGTCGATCGGCCCGCACCAGAGGCTTCGGTGAGGGCGGACCCGGTACCGCAGCGCGCCGGTCAGCCGACACACTGCGGGCGCTGCCCGGGTTCTCGCTTCCTCGCTCGAAGCGGCACGCTCGTCAGCGTCGCGTACCGCCTCCTCGCACGGAGATCACGGTGACCGGCGATTGTTGCGACTGTGTGCGCGCCACGCGGCAAATCGTCGAAGGCGGCGGCGATGCGCGCCCCGCGTAACAATTCCGCGCTCGATGGTCGATCGGCGCCTACGGGCGGCCACTCGTGCAGTAATTCTGGACCGACCAGGGCTGAAGGAGTCAGCATGCTCGAACTCAGCGCCGCAGCCGCGTCGATCATCCGCGAACTCGCGTCGACCATCGCACCCGACGACGCCCTCGTGAGGATCTCGCCCAGCCAACACGGCGGGAAGATCGACTGGCAGGTCGCGTTCGTCCAGGTGGCCGCGCCCGACGACCGGGTGTGGCAGACCCGGGGCATGACGCTCTGCGTGGCGCCCGAGGTCTCTCGTGCTCTGGCCAGCCAGCTGCTTGACGTAACCCAGCGGCCCGAGGGCCGACGGCTCATCCTCAGACCCGGGTGACAGGCCGCCTCGTGGACCACGGCGAGCGACTCTGGCTCGGTCGCGCCGCCGCGGCGCTGCTTCGCGTGCGTTGGATCGTCCGGCTGCCGGTCCTGCTCTACCGCGTCCGACTTGGTGCGATCTTCGGCAACCGGTTGCTGATGCTCGAGCACATCGGTAGGCACTCGGGGAAGGCCCGATACGTAGTGCTCGAGGTCGTCGACCGGCCAAGTCCGACGATGCTCGTGGTCGTCTCCGGGTTCGGAGCGAGGGCGCAGTGGTATCGCAACATCCGCAGCCATTCGTCGGTGCGGGTCTACATGCGTAGCCATCGCCCGCTTCCGGCGGTCGCTCGGGTCATGACCACCGACGAGGCTCAGGCGGCGCTCAGCACCTACGCCCGCGACCATCCTCGAGCATGGGGTTCGCTTCGCCCGGTCTTGGAAGAGACGCTCGGTACCAGCATCGACGAGCGGTGTCCGGGGCTGCCCATGGTTGCGCTCGACCTTCGGTGAGCCACTCGGCATAGCCCCTTCGGTCTCCCGTTCGAGACGGTGATCCCGCTGGTAGCGCCACGCTTAGCGAATCGACCGACATGACGAGACGACGATCGACGATCAGGCTGCTCCAATCAGAAGCACGGCGGCGCCCGCCTCGCCGCTGGCTGCCGAGGGCAACCACGCGGCGCGACCCCGCCGGCTCGAGCCCGACGGCCCAGTCGATACGCATGCCGTCGCGGACGCAGCCGGGCGCTTTCATCAGCAACGCGGTCGCCACGACCGAACAGAACGCGCTCCTGTCAGCCGCTGGGCCGGGCGGGGACACCAACTGGGCGCTCGTTGACCGGTCATCTAGATTCTCAACGACGACGGCGAAAGGCGACCCGGTGGCTGATCACGACGTGAAGGCAATGACCGCCGACATCGAGACACCAGACTTCGCCACCACCGCGTTCAGCACACCTCCGCCCCTGGATCGGGCGACGGTGGCCCTCGTCACGACGGCGTCGCTCCATCACCCTGAGCAGGACGACTTCGCTCCTGCCGACACCGGCTATCGAGTGCTCGATGGCGCCCACCGCGACTACATGACCGGCCACTGGAGCCCGAACTTCGACATCATCGGCTTCGCCGCCGACATGAACGTCGTGTTCCCCCTCGATCGACTCGACGAGCTCGCCGCTTCGGGCACCATCGGACAGGTCGCCGACCAGCACTTGTCCTACGCCGGCAACCAGTTCGACTTGAGCGCGGTCCGGCTCGACAGCGGTCCCGCCGGAGCGAGGTGGCTCGTCGAACAGGGCGTCGACGTCGTACTCCTCACGCCCGTTTGACCGCTCTGCACGCGTACCGTGTGTACGCTCGCCCACGTCATGGAGGCCGAGGGTCTCGCCACCATCGCCCTCGGCTCCCAACGCCAGCAGATGATCGGCACCGCACCACCCCGTGGCCTGTGGTGTGACTTCCCACTGGGCCGCCCCCTCGGCCGGCCCGGCGACGCCGACTTCCAGCATCGGGTCCTGGCCCACGCCTTCGGCCTTCTCCGATCACCGACGCCCGTCCTCGAGACATTCCCGGAGGTCATCCACGACGACGGCACCGACGTCGTCGCGTGCCCTCTCCCGGCGCGCCACGTGGACAACGAGCACCCCGCCGTCAGCGAAGCACGTGGCTTGCGTCCGGCCTACGAGCGGGCGGCGCGCCGCTCCGGCAACCGCGCCGGCGTCGGGCGGGTGGTGTCGGCGGACGCCATCCCGGACGCCGTCCAGTCGCTCGTGCTCGTAGCCCAAGGCACACCGTGGAAAGAGGCCGGCATACCCGGCGTCCCGGCCCGCGTCGCCCAAGACATCCGCGGCTACTACGAGACCGCCGCCCTGGGGTTGTCCGATCACGTCCCGTCCGCGTGGGCGGGCACACGTTGGTTCTTCGACCAGACCGAAGCGGGCAAGGTCCTGCTGGCCGCTCGGGCGGCCATGCGAGACGCCGGTGTGAAGCAGCCCATCTGGTTCTACATGGCACCGGGCGACCGCTGAGCGCACCGGGTTCAGCAGAACCACCGCGCAAGCACCATCGACACGAGGCGCTGCTCACGCTGCGACGACTACAGGACGTCATGCTCATCGGGGCGCTTCCTGCTGGGAGCGGTGCCGAGGACGTCGGCCCCTCGGGGGGTGACCGCCGTTCACCGCGACGGTCCTCACGACCGAGGCAGGCGAAGTCGGACATGTCAACTCCACGCTTCGCCCGACAGATCCACGGCTCGCCGCATCCGCTTGGGCCATCACGTCCTCGATGGGGGCAGGTCATGGTGCTGCCGGATCAGCCAGCGACTCGCGATCGCGTTCCGCTCGCGGCTCGGGTGCTGCGCAGTGCACAGACACGCCACCGTAGGCTCCTCGGCACGTTCGTTGATTGGCGAGGCGAGTCCCGGGTACTGCTGCGATGAGTGACCGAGGGAGGGTGGGTGGACTGGGTACTGCACGCTGCAAACATCGAGGCGGTAGGGCTGCTTCGGGAAGAAATCGGCACGTACCTGGCCCGCCATGGCAGTCCTACGGCAGACTTCCACGGCGCCGCCCTGATCGTGTCCGAACTCGTCACCAACGCCGTCAAGCACGCAGGCGGCATGATTTGGGTGGCGGTCGAGTGGTCCGGGCCGCAACCGATACTGCGGGTCTCCGACCTTGGACCCGGTTTTGACCTCCCGGTCGATCTGACCACCGACGCTCAGTCGCTCGGCGGTCGCGGGCTGTACATCGTGAGCCATTTCGGCCCAGAGTTGGAGGTCACGCGCCGAAAGTCGGGTGGCAGCGTCGTCACGGCGATTCTTCCGGTGAACCGCGTCCCGGCGGCTCAGCTCGACCCGCCTCGGCGCCGAACTGGGCAGTTGCCTGCCTTGGATGAGGCGCGGCCCGAGGGTGGCTTTGATCGAGAGACGTTCCTGCGCGCCCTGGTCGTCCAGCTGGCGCAAACGGTGGCGGCACAGCACGGTCCCGACGCGGCGGATGCCGTCGTGGCGCAGGTCGGCATGGACGTGGGCGGCCAAATGGAAGCGGAATACCGGCTCGCGACGAATGTCACCGATCGCCTAACGAGTGACCAGCTCGCAGATTGCTTCATCCGGTTGAAACACGCGATTGAAGGCGGATTTGCCGTCG
Source organism: uncultured Acidimicrobiales bacterium (assembly GCA_963728985.1). GTDB lineage: Bacteria > Actinomycetota > Acidimicrobiia > Acidimicrobiales > Ilumatobacteraceae > DASXAI01. The sequence goes on from CAVSME010000003.1 coordinate 297,401, forward strand.
CCGAACTCACTGAGTCCCGGATCGTCCTCACCAACACCCGCTGCCCGTTCGGTGACGTAGTCCAGCGGGCTCCGGTCCTCTGCCGTATGACGTCGGCCGTGTTCGGGGGTATCGCCGCCCGGAACGTCGATCAAGTGGCCGAGGTTCTTCTCGAGGAGCGCATCGCTGTGGGCGATCCCGGTTGCCGCATCGTCGTCGACCTCGCCCCATCACCAACCAGAATGGGACCATGGGCGCACCGATATCCGACACCAGCCTGATCGCCCGCTGGATGGTCGACCGCAGGTAAGGCTGGACGGCACCGTCGACACGGCCCGTCCACGCCCGTGAGCGTTCACGTCCCCCATGACGCGCACGGCTTCAGACCAGACGCGGCTTGCGCCCGTGGAGCGCCGTTGACCTCAGGAAGAACGCCGTGTCCGGGGCCCGGGACCGGGAACTCGGATTGCCTCGCTGGCGGGGGCGTGTATGTGCGGGCGCGTTCGGCGCTGGAGTTGATTGGGCTCCGCCCCCAGGTTGTGGAGGTCGAGATCCCGAGGGTGGGCCGTCGCTACCGTCGCAGGCGGCGACGGCCCGCCTGTGGTCGGTGGGTGGATGGAGATCATCCCGCTGGGGAGTGTCCCAGTGCGATCCGTCCGCTGAACTGCTCCTGCTTCGCCTTGGGGAGTGGATGAAACAGGGCACCGTGGACGTCCCGGTACAAGCGCTCCAGATCCGAGCCGCGGCTGTAGGCGGCGCCGCCGACGAGCTCGATTGCCAGCCGGACCGTGTCGATGACCGCCGCCGTCACGACGGTTTTGCGGCTGAGCATGCGGGCGGCGTGCTCGTTGGTGTTCTCGAATCGCAGGTTGTCGGAGGCGAGGAACATGGCGTCGAGGACGTCGGCTCCGGTCGTGTGCGCGTTCATCATCTCGCCCACGAGCTGGAAGACGTGGCTGTCGGTCCGGTCGCGCACCGAGCCGAGTGCCGCTTCAACGGCGCTGTCGGCGATCCCGACGTAAGCAGCCATGATGAGTGGCATCGCGGCGCCGATCACGGTGTTCCACACCGGGTGCCATTGATCGGCAGGGCGCACGAGCGCGATGCCGGCGTCGGGCACGAACACGTTGTCGAGCACGACGGTGTGGGAACCGGTGGCGCGAAGCCCCAGTGTGTCCCACGTCTTCTCGATGGACACTCCGTTGGCGGCGAGAGGGACGGCGCAGTGCAGCACGCTCGGTCCGTCTGGGGCGTCGTCCCAGCGGATGCTGGTCACGAGGACATCGCCGACCTCGCAGCCGCTGGCGGGTGACTTCCTGGCGTTCACCTGGTAGCCGCCCTCGACCTTGCGGGCTGCGCCGTTCGAGCCGATCCAGTCCGACGCCCCCGTGCTGACGAGGATCGCGCCGTCGACGACTCGGTCGAAGAAGGCCGACGCGTCCATGCCGTGGTGGTGTCGCCAAACCTGGGCGGCGACAAGATGTGAGTGCATCGACAGGGTGACGGCCACGGCGGGATCGGCTCGTCCGAGCTCGCGCAGGATGGCTCCCATGTCGCCGTGCGTGACGCCGTGACCGCCGTGTTTGCTGGGCACGAGCGCGCTGGTGATGCCGAGCTGGCGCAGCATGTCAAAGGCTGAAATGGAGATCTCGCCCGACACGTCTTGGGCGGAAGCCGACGGTCGCAAGCGATCGGCGGCCTGCCGTGCAACGGCGACGAGATTGGTGGTGGAGGAGGAATCGATGAGTGTTGTCATGACGTCGAACGTAGAGACCGTGTCGCTGCCGGTCGAGTCCAGGATCGAGACCAACCCGGTCTATAATTTGGACCGCGCTCGGTGTCGCGATCGGAGAGTGGCATGGCGGGTGCGTCGAAGACTGAGAGCGGCTACGGCCAGTACTGCCCGATTGCCCGGGCCTTGGACGTACTCGGGGAGCGATGGTCGCTGCTGATCCTGCGCGACATGCTCGTCGGCACGTCGCGGTTCAACGATCTGTCCCGCGGACTGCCCGGGCTGTCACGCAGCCTGCTGACAAAACGGCTGCGTCAGCTCGAACGGGCCGGGCTGGTCGAGCGTCTCGACAGGACTTACGTCTTGACCGACGCCGGTCGCGATCTCGAACCCATCGTGTTCGGGCTCGGCGCGTGGGGAGCGCGCTGGACCTTCGGCGAGCCCACACCCGACGAACTGGATCCGGCGTTGCTGGTCTGGTCTATGCACACCAGACTCGACACATCCGACCTGCCCCATCGCCGCACCGTGTTCCACATCAGGTTCAACGACGAGCCGCGACGCTTCTGGATCGTCATCGAAGGCGGTGAACCCTCAGTCTGCCTCACCGACCCCGGCTTCCAGGTCGACGTCACAATCACCTCCGCCCTGCAGTCCCTGTACGAGATCTGGCTCGGCAGGATGCCCATCCAACAGGCGATCCGCGCCGGACAGCTGAGGTTCGACGGACCTCGGGCGCTCACCCGCCGCATGCCGCAGGTCCTGCAGCTCAGCCCCGTCGCCGATCTGGTCCGAGCCGCGACCTGAGCACCGCGTCGCGCACCGCCGATGACGTCCGAACGCGAGATCCCGCCGTTGCCGACGGCGGCAGCATGGAACAGCAGCAGAAGTGCGAAGGCGCGTTTGGCGATCATCGGAATTCGCGTCGCGTGATCGGGTTCGCTGGCCGGACGTGAGGCCAGCGGCGCCTCCTTTGGTCGCTACCGTCGCGGCCCCGGTTGGGATTCCCTCCAGCGCCGGGAATCGCACCCGTTCTATCACCCGGAGTGGGGCCCCGACGTCTAGCAGGATGCTGACGCCGACCCGGCCAACTCTGCCGATCTGGGACGAACGGACGGGAGCAAGTTCTAGAACTGGTCGGCACCAGGGACCGGCGACACCCAGTCGTGGCGCAGCGTCGTGAATAACTCGATCGTCGGCATCGGGAAACCAGGATCGACGAAGTTTCCAACGCCGACCGCTACAGTCCGCCCTGCTTCACCCGCGACACACCAGTCCCAGTAGAGGCTCGAGCCGCAGGTCGGGCAGAAGTGGAAGTTGACCGCTCCCGCGACAACAGAACCCACTCCATCCACCTCCAAGCCGTTGTATCGCTTCGTCTCACCGTTGACCTCAACAACGTCCTTCTCAGCCCAGTGTGCCGCGGACGAAAAGAGGCTGCCCGTTCGCTCTGGCAGAAGTCGCAGAGGCAGTTCGGTCGGGCCCAACTCGGCTCGTGCCTTCGCATCACCCGGCGGGATGAACGTCCCTTCTCGGCCCGGCGGGACAGCCAGTCCAGTCCGCCAAGCAGGCATGGGCGCCGCTGGGGACGCGCCGCGTTCCGGGTGGGTCACTCCAGGATTTGCGACACCTGCATCACAGGTTCGGCGTTGGTGAAATTCGGTACATCCGCCCACGCCTCGCCCGCGGTCGGCGCGTTCGCCGCCGCCTCGAGCGCTTCGACCGACTCGAAGTAGAGGTGCCCGACCGCGATATACGGGCCGCTGATCATCTCATCTACCTCGATACGAACGGCACCGCCCGACTTCCTGACGATCTCCATGTGCGTCGTCTTGTAGTAGTCGAAGTCGAACGTCACACCGTCACCGGCTGCATACATGATGCTGACTCGGATCATTGTTCCCCCGATCTTGATGAGCAGCGGGACAATAGCGACGAGTGCGCCGGATGACGGGCTAGAGAACCCTCACTTGCCACGCCCCGTCGGCACCAGGGCGTCGACGACCTTGCAGGCGGCGTGGTGGGACGGATGTTCGCCTTCCCCATCGGGCCCGTAGACCCCGACCGTCAGTCTCACACCTGGTCCTGCCCACAGACCGGCCCCGGGTACCCCGAAAGGGCGTCGGGGCCGCCGGTGCGCGTATCAGACTCGCCGGCCCTGCTCTTGGTCGGCCTAGTCGCCAAAGGTGACCGTCTGCACGGCGATCTTGCCGTCACGGATCACGAAGGTGTCGCTGCCAGCCGAAACGGCGGCCGTCTTCCACGTCAAGAGGATGACCTCACCTTCGATATGAAGGCCGGTCACCTCGAAGCCAGTCATGTCGGTTGGTGACTCGAAGAATGTGCGAATCGCGGCGCCTGTGAGGACTCCGTGGCGTGACGAGATCAGGACGGACTGGTCTGTGTAATCCGCCATCACCGCCTCGAGATCGCCCGATTCTGCTGCGGCTCCGTGACGTTGCAGAACGTTGAGCGACTCGTCCGACGACATGGCGCACCCCCGAAGGCCGTTGAGCGCCGCTCAACGTACCTCGGGCCCGGTGCCCAGCGGTCGCCTCACGACCCATTAGACCGGAAGACCTGCACCGTGAGAAGGTCGTCGACTACCTCGACGACCGAGCCCGCCGTCGCGCCGATGCCGCCGTCGAACTCGCCGACCTCCATCCGGCACTCGGCGCCGCCCGCGCCGCCTGGCAGCCCTACCGCGACGCCATCGGCGAAATCGAAGACGAACTGCGGCGTGAGCCACGGCCCGCCATGTGGAAGGCCAGCAGCGACGCCGTGCACGCCGGCTTCGGCCACCACCACGCCACGGCACGGCGAGCCAAGGCGGCCAACGATCGAGTCGCGGAGGCCGAAGCCCGCATCGCCGCCATCTATGCCGGCCCGGCCGCCGTCAAACAGCGACTGGACGCAGTTGAAGCGCAAGCATGGAGCCACCACGACCTCGCGCATCCCTCACCGGCCGGATTCGGTCTCGAGGACTTGCACCGCGAACAGCTCCACGAGATCGATCGGATGTTGGACGCCTTCGACGTGTGGACCGCGTGGGCCACCGCACACCCAGTCGCAGTCGCCGACCTCACGAACGCGGCTGAGGTCTTCGCCGACTCGGCCCGTCGGGCGCCGACCTTGTCCGGAAGCACCGGGGACATCGATCGATCCCAATGGTTTGAGCTTCTCGAACCCGTTCTCCAGCTTCTTGACCAACGCGGTGTCGAGCCTTCCCACGACACGCTCCATCCTGAGCGAGAGCGGAGTCCGATCTCGTCCGTGACCTCTGACCACCAGTCCGCCGCACCCACACACGTTCTCTTCAGTCTCGTTGTCGGGAAGACGACGGCGCGTGTCGACGGGAAATGCTCACGACGGCCACGACTGGTTCGAGCTCGTCGACGCGGTAGATGACCCAGCAGTCACCGCCCGGACGCTCCACAGCCCACTGGTGGACAACGCTCGAGTGTTCGGAGATGGTCGCTGACCACGCCGATCGATCGCCCGCGTCGGAGGGCGTCCTGTTGGCTGGGATGAACGATATGGGCGTGCCACCGTGCGTCGTTGCCACGCACAGATCGAGTTGATATCGGGCGCCCGGTATGGGCCGAAGTAGAGCAGCTCTGCCTGCCGCGACGCCGCTGTTGTGAGCGCGGTTGTGTCGCGCCCGGGCCGCTCCGGTAGGTCGCTCGACGTGGGGAACCTTCCCGATCGGCACCTTGCGCCACATCCCCAGACCTTCGTCGGCGATGTCAGCGAGCCGCAGCAGCAGTTCGAGGGGGTGCCCTCGAACATCGGTCATGACGACGCGCCGCTGTGTCCGGTGCCGCCGGATGGGATGCCTCATCTCCGCTCCGGTGCGATGATCGGCCGATGGAACCATTGGTCGTGCGCCTGCGACCGTTTGAAGAGGGTGATCTTTGGTACTTCGATCGAGCGGCCAAGGATCGGGAGTTCTCGGCACCGTTCGAGTGGGGTGGCTTCAGATCACCGGAGTCGTGGCGGCGTCGTTGGCGCGAGGAGGGGCTGTTGGGTGCGACCCCGTGCTGCCTGGCGGTCGCGGCGGTTGACGATGACTCGCTGGTTGGCTTGGTTGACTGGGGGCAGAACGAGCGTTGGGGCGCGGGGGTGTGGGAGATCGGAGCCTTGATCGTGCCGGAGCATCGCGGCCGCGGCGCGGGAACCGAGGCGCAACGCCAACTCGTCGACTACCTGTTCTCGACCACGCCGTGCAATCGCGTCTGGGCGGGCACCGAGGTGGAGAACATCGCCGAGCAGCGCGCTCTCGAACGGGCCGGTCTGGTCCGCGAGGGATGTGTGCGCGGTCAGCACTTCCGCGACGGCCGATGGCGGGACAGCTACATCTATGGCATCACGCGCAACGATTGGACGGCTGACCGCCTCCCACCACCCGTGTCCGGATAGCACAGTCCTCAACACGAAGGACCGGACCATCCGCTAGCGCCAGTGAGATCGCGCTCATGTCCCCGCACGGGGATAATCGTGCTCTTCTGTTCGAACCCGACCCGAGCACTTCCGGCGGTGCCGTGCGATCTCCGTGCTCGGTATCACCCGGCCCGATGAGCCGCGTCGGCGGGCGGCGCCGGCGACGAAGGCAGCGATTTTGTACGTGGTGTGCCGGTCGAGTGAAGGGAGGGCACGGTCGCAACGGATCGCCATTCGGGCGTCGGCGTGAATGGCCGCCTCGTGTACGTCGCGCAACGGGACGCCGGCGTCCAGCGCGGCGGTGATGATCGAGGAGCGGAGGCTGTGTGCCGAGATCGGCTTGGTGATCCCCGCCCGACGGGCGTGGCCCTCGCCCGCCAGCCACCGGTGGCACCGAAAGTACCTCGTAGCCCTTGACGCCAGCCCTGAGCAGAATCGTCGGGGTGGACGACTTCGAGCCACCACCGACCGACCATCTCGTCGGGCTTCGATCTGATACGTCACGGGCGGCAGCGCTCGCGAATCGGATCGTCAAACCCGCGCGGAGGAGCCGCACCACGCTCACCCGTCTGGTGCCAGCGCAGGTCCCGCCCGTCGCCGCACGTCGTCCGACTACGCGCTATCGGGAACAATGGACGGCGCACGGCCAACCCGGCCGCGCGCGATCATGATGGATGGTGAGGAGGAGGCGATGGATCGCGGCGAGACTGAGGCGCTCGAGGCGGCGCGAGCCCGGCGAGGGGACCTCCACAGGGCGCTGCTCGATCTCGAGCGCGCGCTGGCTGGCGCGGCACCTGGTCGAGCCCAGGCGTGGGCCGACTCGGTACGAGCGACGCTGGTCCAGGTGCGCGCAACGTTCACCGCCCACATTGACGTCACCGAGGGCGCCGACGGGCTCTATCAGGAAGTGCTGGCCCAGGCGCCGCGTCTGTCCGGAGTGGTGAGCCGCCTGCAGCACGAGCACGCCGACATCGCCAACGCCCTCGCCGAGGTCGACAACCGGCTCGAGGAGCCGATGTCTGACGTCGACGCTTGGGTGGAGTCGATCCGCGACGCTGCCGTCACGCTCATGGGCCTTCTCGTCCGTCATCGCCAGCGCGGCGCCGATCTGGTCTACGAGGCGTACGACGTCGAGATCGGCGGGGAGACGTGAAGGCGAGACGCTACAGAGAGCCGTTGTTCGAGACGAGTAGTCGCCTGCGAGTTCGATCAACGGATTTGACGGATACGCGACTTTGCATGGGCGAGGAAGCCGAAGGAACGAGACTCACTTGCTGCCCGCGGTAGCCCGGCTGTTCGACGAGAACGAGCCGCTCCCAGGCAAGCTCAGGCTGGCGTCTCGAGCCACCGCGGCACGAGTCGGCAATCGTCGGTCTCAACATGACTGCGCGTGTCCCACACCGCTCGCCGCCTGACGTGGGCTGTCTCCTCGCGCCGTCAGCGACTCTCGGTATTGCCACGGCTCTCCTGCTCGGAGCCCGCTCATATCCCGGCGCTACTGGGCGATATCCGTGGTCGGTATCGCCGGGTCGTGGAGTCGATGTCAGCGGTCGGCGCCGGCTACGAAGGCTGCCACGATTAGGTGGCGTGACGGTCGAGCGACTGGCGGCCCGGCCATAGCGCATCGTCGTGCGCGGGTCCGCGTGTGAGGCGGCCATGACAAGCGGCGTTACCGGGCGCACCCACTCGGGCCGTTATGCCGGTCATGTTCGGAGTCGATGAATCGGCTGCCAAGCGCTGTTATCACGTGGCGCCCGCCTGAACTTCGCCACCGCCCTCGCCTCCCGACGGCGCGCGTTCTGGGCGCGCGTTCTGGGGCGTGGCCGGTTTCTGCGGCTGTAACCCGAGCCGTCTGTCGGGGTCCGAGGCGGCCCGGGCCTCGCCAGTCGAGGGTTTGAAACGGGCTGATCGGAGTCCGCGAGGTCGCAGTATTGCGCTCTCGTTACGGGGCCGAAGCGGGGGGTGCACGTCGCCGGTAGCCTGTCGGCGGTTGTCCGGTATGAATGCGGATCAGCGGTGGCGGCCTGCTGAGCTGGGAGAGCCGGTGGCTATGGCCCGGGGAGAGCGTGCGCTTGATGGTGGCCGGGCATCTTTCGGGCGGCAGGCGTGGGGGGATGCGTACGCCCGATTGTCGGCGGCGGACAAGGAGGCGCCGCTTGAGCTGGACGATCTGGAGCGGCTGGCGATGGCCGCGTACCTGGTCGGCCGGGACGAGGAAAGCACCGACATCTGGGCCCGCGCCCACCATGAGTGCGTGCGTCTGGGGGATCCGGTTGGCGCCGCCCGGTGCGCCCTGCGGCTGGGCACGGAGCTTCTGTTGATGGGCGAGATGGCCCAGGGCGGTGGCTGGCTCGCCCGGGCCAAGCGCATTATCGAGGAAGGCGACCTCGACTGCGTGGAGCGTGGGTGGCTACTGGTGCCGGCCGCGATCCAGTGCTTCGACGACGACCCCACGACCGCGCACGCCACCTTCGGCCAGGCCGCCGAGATCGGCGCCCATTTCGGCGACCCGGACCTGGTGGCCATGGCCCGGAACGGTCAAGGCTGGGCGTTGATCCGGCTGGGGCACACCGCGGCCGGCGTGACCTTGCTCGACGAGGCCATGGTTGCCGTCACCGCCGGCGAGGTGTCCCCCTTTGTGGCCGGGGGCGTGTACTGCGCCGCGATCGAGGCCTGCCAGGAGATCTTCGATCTGCGGCGGGCGCGGGAGTGGACGGCGGCGCTAACCCGCTGGTGCGAGGCGCAGCCCGACCTGGTCCCGTATCGGGGGCAGTGCCTCGCGTATCGGGCCGAAATCATGCGGCTACACGGTGACTGGCCCGACGCCATGGAGGAAGCGCAGCGCGCACGCGAGCGGCTCACCGGCCACCCTGCAGTCGGGATGGTCCTCTACCAGCAGGGCGAGCTGCACCGGCTGCGGGGCGACTTCGCGGAAGCCGAGGAGGCCTACCGCCAGGCCAACCAGTGGGGACACAGCCCGCAGCCCGGCCTGGCCGAACTGCGGCTCGCCCAGGGCGACGTCGTGGCCGCCACGGCGGCGATTCGCCGGGTGATGGCCGAGGCGCAGGACCGCGTCGGCCGGGCCAGGATGCTGGCCGCCTACGTCGAGATCGAGCTGGCTGTCGATGACGTCGCTGCGGCCCGCGCCGCCGCCGACGATCTGTCGCACATCGCCGCTGACATCGGCGCGCCGCTGCTGCAGGCGGCCGCGGCCAGGGCCACCGGGGCCGTCCTTCTCGCCGAGGGGGATGCCCGCGCCGCCGCCGACACGCTCCGCCGTGCGTGGACGGCGTGGCGGGAACTCGACGCGCCGCACGAGGCCGCTCGCGTCCGGGTCCTTGTCGGCCTGGCCTGCCGGGCGCTCGGAGACGAGGACACCGCGGGAATGGAGCTCGACGCGGCCCGCGTGGTCTTCGAGCAGTTGGGCGCCGCCCCGGATCTGGCGCGCGTGGATTCGCTGGTTCGGCGGGCAACGTCCGGTGAACCCCATGGGCTCACGGCGCGTGAGCTGCAGGTTCTGCGGCTGGTCACCGCCGGCAGGACCAACAAGGCCATCGCTGCCGACCTGGTCCTCAGTGAGCGGACCGTGGATCGCCACGTCAGCAACATCTTCGCCAAGCTGGGCGTGTCGTCGCGGGCTGCGGCGACCGCCTACGCGTACGAGCACCGGCTTGTCTGACCTAGCTGGGTAAAACCACCCAACCCGCGGTGCGGCGACGTTTGGGTAGATCACCCGATGCGTGGCCTCCTCGGCGGCTCGTACCTTGCGCGCATGGCAACGCTGCACAGAGCCCAAGCCCCGACTCAACGATCCGCCGGTGAGGACGCCCGGGCGCGGCTGTTGTCCGGGCTGCCGGTCACCGAGCGACGGCTGCAATATGCCGGGGTGTCCACGGCCGTGCTGGAAGGCGGTGACGGCCCACCGATGGTCTTGCTGGCGGGGGAGTTCGCGGCCGTGTGGATGCGAGTGATCCCGGATCTCGTCACGACCCACCGTGTCATCGCCCCTGACCTGCCGGGCCTCGGGGCATCGGAGGTGCCTGACGGTCCCATCGATGCCGAAGCCACCCTGGCGTGGCTTGACGAACTCATCGACCAGACGTGTGCGATCCCGCCGGTGCTGGTGGGCAAGGGCGCCGGCGGCGCTCTCGCCGCTCGGTTCACGATCGACCACAGCGACCGGGTCGATCGACTGGTGCTGGTGGACACGTATGGGCTGCATCGGTTCCGACCGCCGCCGGGCATGACACTTTCGTTCATCGGCGTCCTGTTACGACCGAGCGAGCGTGGGCTGCAACGCAGCTTCCGGAACTACTGCTTCGTCGATTTGGATGGCGTGCGCGCCGCGATGGGTGAGCGCTATGAGTGGATGGCGGCCTACGCCCTGGACCGTTTCCGCACGCCGAGCGTCAAGGCGTCGATGCGCAGCCTCTTCAGGCAGCTCGCGTCGACCATCCCGTCGGAGGACCTGGACCGCATCGCCGTTCCGACGACCCTGATCTGGGGCCGACATGACGTGGGGGTGCGCCTGGACGTCGCCGAGGCAGCCAGCGTCCGCTACGGATGGCCGCTGCACGTGATCGAGAACGCCCGCGACGACCCCGCCATCGAGCAGCCCGCAGCGTTCCTGGACGCGCTGCGCACCACGCTCGGAAACGGCGGAGCGAACTCGTGACCGGTCGCGTGGGTGAGATGAGCGGGCCCCCCGAGCGAATCGAGACCATCGTCATCGGCGGGGGCCAGTCCGGTCTGGCCGTGGGCTACCACCTGACGAGGCACGGGCGGCCCTTCGTGATCCTCGACGGGAACGAGCGGATCGGCGACTCCTGGCGCAAACGCTGGGACTCGCTCCGCGTGTTCACGCCGGCTCGCCTCGATGGGCTGCCAGGCATGCCGTTCCCTGCGCCGGCCTCGTCGTTCCCCACCAAGGACGAGGTGGCCGACTACCTGGTGGCCTACGCGGCCCGATTCGATCTTCCCGTTCGATCCGGCGTCCGGGTGGATGGGCTCTCCAGGACCGGGGAGCGGTTCGTGGTGACGTCCGGCGACCGCCGGTTCGAGGCCGACAACGTGGTAGTGGCCCCAGGCGAATATCACAACCCCCGGGTCCCGGTGTTCGCGCCCGAGCTCGATCCGGCGATCGTGCACATGCACTCCAGCGAGTACCGGAATCCCTCCCAGCTGCGAGACGGCGGAGTCCTCGTCGTGGGCGCCGGCAACTCGGGGGCCGAGATCGCATTGGAGGCGTCCCACAGTCACCGGACCTGGCTGTCGGGCAGGGACACAGGGCACGAACCGGTCCGCCCCGGGAGTGGACCGGACAGGCTGGTCACCCCCTTCATGTGGTTCGTCGCCATGCATGTCCTCACGGTGAGGACGCCGGTCGGCCGCAAGGTGCAACGGATGTTCCGATCGAGAGGCATCCCCCTCGCTCGCGTCAGGCGGAAGGACCTCACCGCCGCCGGGGTCGAGCTCGTGCCGAGGACGGCCGGCGTCGTAGACGGCTCGCCGGTACTGGAGGACGGACGGGTCCTCGACGTCGCGAACGTGATCTGGTGCACCGGATTCGCACCGGATCTCACGTGGATCAATCTTCCAGTCTTCAACGAGGATGGGGACCCGGTGCACGACCGCGGGATCGTGGAATCTGAGCCCGGTCTGTACTTCCTCGGGATGTACTTCCTGTACGCGTTGTCATCAGTGCTGATCGGGGGGGTCGGAAGGGACGCCGAGCACATTGCCAGGCACATTGCGTCGCGCCAACCGACAGGCCGACCCGAGGCACGGATCCCGGCGGGGCGCGTGATTTCCAGCGGCACCGGAATGCCCAGAGGCTCCTCTGCAACGTCAAAGGTGCGGCATCCGCCCACACCGGGCGCGCCATAACGACGCCGTCCGACCGCTGCTCGTTGCTGCGGCCGCTCCGGTAACTTCGAGAACCCTGGTTCACTCGACCCGCCCCGAATCGGCGATCGGCGCGCGGCACCGCGCAGCCGCGTAGGTACAGATCGGGCGAGCAGATCGTCGTCCTCGAGCCGGCGTTGGGTGATATCTCGTTGTCCTCGAAGCAGCGCTCGTTCTGGGACACCACTCGGGATCGAACGCGGCGCGGCTGCCGATTCGGGAGCCGAGGCGAGCGGCTTGGGACGGGGTGTCTTGCCCGCGGCAGTCCCCTGTGCATCACATGCGAGTGTCAGCTCCCTCGGTATATCAAGCCTCCGACCGCGCGGGCAGGGCGTCTCCGGGAAAGCTGTGACACGAGTAGACGTCGCAGCGCATCATCCCGGTCCGTACGCACGGGTCGTCGCTCATGACTTCTCTGGCTTGCTCGGGCGGGATGGTCATGATGGCGACGCCGGCCAGAGTTTCGGCATCGACTGGGCAGAGGATCGCGATGATGCCGTCGGCCCGTAGCGACACCATGCGGCGTTGGTGTTCGAGTTCCGTTGCCTCGGCGCCGTCCATGTGCCGTTCCGGGCCCCACCACAGAAGTACGAGGCTGTACGGCTTCGCGGTTTCGGCCAGCTGCCGAATCTGCTCGTCGGTGACTGTTGTCTTCATGGGTGCTCTCCGACTTCGTTCGAGTGGACAGCTGCGCTGAGGGGCGATGGGAGGTTCGGCGCATCATCTGCGATGCGGGTGGATCAGCCGGCGCCCATGGTCTGTCGTTCGGGCTCGATGATGGCGACGACGCGTTCCTGGCTTCTCGGGTAGGGCGCGCCGGTGCACCTGATCGCGAGCTCGTCGACGATCTCCCACGCGGCGTCACCTTCGAGCCACTCGACGACGCGACCGCGGATGCTCACGGGCCGGAACGGGTTGTCGGCCGGTGCAAGCGATAACGCCACCCGCGGGTCGCGGCGCAAGTTCCGCGCCTTGCGCGTGTGTGGACCGGTGAGGAAGACGATCCGGTCGCCGCGGGTCCCGACGTAGACGGGGACCGCATGGGGCGAGCCGTCGGGCAGGACGGTGGCGAGATGGGCCAGGGAGGTTCCGTCGAGCACGTCGCGGACGTCGGGGTCGAGCATTCGGTTCGCTTTCGGTCGTGGGCGGATGCACAGGGCGATTCGCGGTCGCCGGTGATGTAGATCAGCGGGCGACCTCGTAGTGGAGGTGCGCGACAGCCGCGGTCGGAGTGGCTTCCACGAGGCGGAGGTGCACGTGCTCGGGCAGCGTCTGGAAGAACGGGCGGCCGCCGCCGAGTAGGACGGGGACCTGGTGCAGAATCACCTCGTCGACGAGTCCGCCTCGCAGCGCGCTCGCCAGGACGCCGCCGCCCATGAGGGCGACGTCCTTGTCGTCGGCGGCGGCGCGAGCGGCAGCGATCGCGTCCTCGATGCCGGTCGTGACGAGGGTCTGCCGTTCGGTCATGTTCGGCGCTGGCCGATGGCTGAGGACGATGAGTGGGGCGGTCGGGTGCGGGCTGCCGCCTCCGAAGTGGTCGGAGTCCTCGTAGGTGTTGCGCCCCGCTACGACCGCGCCCACCCGTTCGGCGAGGCGGTCGAAGACCTGGGCGCTTCGCTCGCTCAGTCGGAATCCGTCGAACACCTTGCTGGGCGCGTCGCCGCTGAAGTACCAGTCGAAGAGCGCCCCACCGTCACCGAGTCCGCGCCCGGGGCCGGGATCCCGACCGGTGATGTAGCCGTCGACCGACACCGCGTGCGCGCTGAGGACTCTGGTCATCGGCGCGGTCCCTTCTCGATGATGTCTCCGGTAGGCCAGGTGCAGCGACCCGCGCGTCTCGTCGTCATCCCTCGGGGGTGTCGCCATAGGGAGCGGTGATCAGCTCCATGAGGTGGCCGTCGGGGTCGTCGAAGTAGACGCCACGGCCGCCGTAGAGGTGGTTGATGTCGCCCGGGGCCCGCCGGAAGGGGTCGGCGTAGATCGGGATGTGCTGGTCGAGGAGGCGCCGGTGAGCGGTGTCGAAGGTGGTGTCGTCGACGAGGAACGCGCAGTGCTGCTCGGTGAAGGGCGGGTCGTCTCGCACGTAGTCGAGGGTCACCGTGTTGCTGGTCTGCACCCGCACGAACGGGCCCCAGTCGGGCAGCAGCCGAGCGTCGAGCAGGCTGGCCAGCAGCTGCGCCGAGCGGTGCGGGTCGGTGGCATGCACGATGATGTGGTCGAGGTCGACGGGCATGAACGCCTCCTGACGTCAGTGGGCGGTTGGGAGGATCTGGCCGATGGGCCGGGCGGTGTCAAGGACGACGTCGAGGTCGCCGCCGGTCTGCCAGGGGCCCGTGGTGACCAACACGACGTGGTCGATGCCGACCTCGGCGAGCTGGGCGCAGCGGTCGGTGAACTGGCCGGTGGTCTCGCCGGGAGCGAGGCGGCTGCTGAGCGTGATCTCGATGCCATCGGGGTCGCGTCCGATCGTGTCGCAGGCACGGGCGAGCACCTCGAGCTTGCGGCGCAACGTGGCGCCGCGGTCGGGGAGATCGAAGAGGTTGCACGCATCGGCGTAGCGAGCGACGAGGGGGAGGGTGCGCCGTTCGCCCATGCCGCCGATGAGCACTCTCGGCCGGCTGATCGGGACGGGGTTGTTGATCGGCGCGTCGAGGTGGTGGTGGGGTCCGTGGAACGGCCGGAGGTCGCCGCTCCACATGTGGGCGGCGACTTGGAGGAGCTCTTCGAGGCGGCTCAACCGTTCCGGTGTCGGTTGGAAGGGCAGACCGAGGTTGGCGGCCTCGTCGGCCTGGTAGCCGGCGCCCACACCGAGCCAGGCGCGACCGCCGGAGAGCACGTCGAGCGTCGTCACGACCTTGACCACCAGCGCCGGTGGGCGGACCGTCGCCCAGGTGACCAGCGTGCCGAGCCGCACCGAGCGGGTCGCGCCGGCAAGGAACCCGAGGGTGGTGTACGCCTCGAGCATCGGTTCGTCGATGGAGGCGGTGGGATCCATCTGCAGCAGGTGATCGGCGACCCAGAGGGTGTCCAACCCGGCGTCGTCGACGGTGCGGGCCAGCTCCACCAGGTTCGGGGCGATGGAGGAGGACCCACCTGGCCACGAGTAGTTGGTGACCGCGATGCTGAGCTTCACGGCTGCGTGACCGGGGTGAGGGCGAAGGTGGGGTGCCGGGGCGCCTCGGCCTCGATGGCAGCGTCGGCGGAGCGGGCGGTGACGCCGAAGTGGCTGCGGACGAACACCGAGGTGCCCTTGGCCAGATACGCCCGCAGCACCGGGATGGCCTCGGCGGCGTCGAGCTCTCGGGCGTCGTAGACGGTGCGGTCGTCGCCTCGGTGCAGCTCGACCCGCCCGGTGGCGCGCACGTTGCGGGCCCAGGCGGTGTCGCCGTAGGCGGCGACGAGCCACACCGATCCTTCGTCACCGAACAGGGGTGCGACCGGTGTGGTGCGGGGCTGGCCGGAGCGCCGTCCGGGGACGGTCAGGAGGCGGAGGAACGGCGGTCCCTTCCCCCGTGCGAGGACTCGCTCCAGCACCCGATTGGCCCAGGCCAGCGCCCGGGGCGGGCGGCGGTCGAGCGTGGCGGCAGCCATCACGCTCCGCCTTTCGGGGGCGCCATGAAGCTGTACTGGATGCTGGCGATGCGCCGCTGCTCGCCGCCGCCGGCGCTGGGGACCACAACGAACGACACGCGTGTGTCGCCGGGCACGGGATTGCCGCGCGCTTCGCCGGCGGCGTGCTGGCGGGCGACAACGACAGAGGCGTCGCCGTAGTCGCGGCTGGTGATCTCGTCGAGCTCGAGGCTGTCGTAGCGCAGGTCGGGCCCGAAGCGTTCGAGCCAGGCGGGCTTGGGCAGCATGAACCCCACCGGTCCGATGCCGACGAAGTCGTCGGTGAGCAAGGCATCGAGGCCGTCGCGGTTGCCGTTTCGCTCGGCGTCGGTCCAACGGCGCAACACGTCATGGATGTCAGTGGTGGTCATCGTTCCTCCTCGGAATCGTCTCGAGTGGCGTTGTCGACCAGGCGTTGCAGGAGGCGTCGCAGCGTGGCCAGGTCGCGGTCGCTGAACCCGGCCCGCAGCTGCACGTCGAAGTCCCGCACGACACCGACCAGAGACCGGAAGGCGCGCTCGCCGTCTGCGGTCATGGTGACGTCGTGCACCCGCCGGTTGTCCGGGTTGCGGGCCCTGGCGACCAAGCCTGCCGTCTCCATGCGGTTGAGGTGGTGGGTCAGCGTCGGGCCTTCGATGCCGAGCTCGCCGGCGATCTCGCGCTGGGACTGATGCAACCCGCCCTTGAGCGAAGCCAGCACCAACCAGGTCGCCAGCGACCCGTCGGCGTCGGCCAGCGTCGCGTCGAAGGCTCGGCTGAGCTCCCTCGCCCTTCGGGTCACGAACAACCCGATCGGTTCTGCGGTCTCGTCCACACCAAAAGCATAGATATCTAACCATTAGAGATCAAGTCGTTTCGCTGAGCGGGTCGTCGAGGACGATGCCCCAACTGCCGTCCGGTCGCTTGCGGGACACGAGCGTCCCGTGTCCGGCCATCGTGTGTCGCTGGCCATCGGGTGCGCTGAGTTGCATCTGCCAGCGGCCCTGCGTCACGGCGAGGCCGTTGCCTTCGAGCTTCTTGACGACAGCAATCGTCATGCGCGGGTTGCGGGCGAGGATTGCGGCGGACGCGAAACGAATGTCGTGGTGGCCGCGGGCGACGTGCCCGTCGGGCGGTACGACCAGGATGGCGTCGCCGTCATAGGCGTCGACGATCAGGTCCAGGTCACCCTCGTTGAAGCCCCGTTCGATGATCTCGTGCAGGGCCTCAGGTGTCATCGCGCTGCGACACATGCCGACAACCGTGCGACGGACCGGACCCAGGATCTATCCCAGGATCCTGGGTACCTCGTATGTGCCACCGGGCGCGGGTCATCGATTTCGTTTGCGCCGGGTACGGTCATCGTGTGCCCGCTGGCAGCCGGGCTCGCGCCCGCGATCGTCTCATGCGTGTCGTGCACCGCAGCACCGACATGCGCGACCTGTTCGACGGCCTCACCCGTGCGCTTGCCGATGCCGTGCCCTTCGACGGCGCCTGCCTGCTCACCCTCGATCCGGCCACGCTGCTGCCGACCAACGAACTCGTCCGAGACGGCCTTCCACCGGAGACCTTGCCGCGGTTGACCGAGATCGAGCTCTGCGAACCCGACTACAACAAGTTCACCACGCTCGCCCGCCTACCAGTGCCGTGCGCCAGCCTGAACGAGACGACCCGCGGTGTGCTCGACCACAGCAGGCGCCAGCGTGAACTTCGTCGACCCAGCGGCTTCGACGACGAGCTGCGCCTGGTGTGCGGCGACACGACCGGCGCCTGGGGTGCCCTCACCCTGTTGCGCGAACGCGGCCGGCCCCCTTTCGCCGCCGCGGACGTCCAGTTCGTCGCCTCGCTATCCGGCCTCCTCGCGGAGGGCGTGCGTCGCGGCACGCTCCTCACCGAGCCGCCCGCTGACGACCACCGTGATCGCACCGGTGTTGTCGTCCTCACCGCGGACAACACCATCCAGATGACCAACCCGGCCGGCAATCAGTGGCTCGACGAGCTCGCCGCGCCCGAGGCGCCGGCCGAGCTCCCCGTCGTCGTGCTCGCCGTGGCGGCACGCGCTCGCCGCATCAGCGCCATCTCGCCCGATCACCGCGACGACCTGCACTCGCCAGCGGATGCGATCGCCACGGCCCGAATCCGCACCCACGACCGACACTGGGCAACAGTGCGCGGGTCCGTGCTCGGCGACCACCCGCAGGCACCCGTTGCCGTGCTCATCGAACATGCCCACGCACCCGACCTCGCGCCCATCGTCGCCGACGCCTACCACCTCACCCCACGAGAACGCCGGGTCACCGAACTCGTCGCCCGAGGCCTGCCGACCGACGACATCGCCGCAGATCTCCACCTCTCCGCCTACACCGTCCAAGACCATCTCAAGTCGATCTTCGCCAAGACCGGCAGCAGCTCCCGCGGCGAGCTCGTTGCCCGACTGTTTTTCGACCACTACGCCCCGAAGCTCCAGTCACCACATACGCCCGACTGACCCGAGTCCCTCGGTACATGCCCCGCCGGGGCGAGAGCCGTGCGACTGTCCCCGAACGCGCGGACATATCGACCTGGGGCATCGCCCCGAGGTGCCGTTACATTTCCCCGGGCGCTCCGTAACAGCACCAGCCTCCGACGGTCCGTGCTGGCGTACACCGCCTCGGCACGGCCGCAAACGCCGACGCCAACCGCGCCCGAATCGGCAGGGACACGGCCACGTGAGCAATCGGCCGCGACAGATCGTGCGTACGTTGGCGTCCTCAACATGCAGCTGGGGCCGGGCGGCTGTCTCCAGGTCGGGCCTGACCTGGAGGTGCTACGTCTCGAATACAACTACGACCGCCGGGCTGGCTGCCGTGCGCGACGTTCTGACGCCCACGCCTCCGCTCCTGCGGGCGGCTGAGGGGAAAGTCCACGAAGAGCCGATACCGAGCGGCACCACGGGACGCTCGCAAGAGGTGAGAGTCTGATCAGCGATGAGTGAGCTCTTCGCGACCGGGATCCAGATGGGCGAGTCCCCGCGGTGGCATGACGGCCGGTTTTGGATGTGCGACTGGGTCGCGGGCGAGATTTTGGTCTTCGACGCTGACGGGAACCGCGCGGTCGTGGCGCGGGTCGACGGGCTGCCGTTCTCGATCGACTGGCTGCCCGACGGCCAGCTTCTCACCACCACCCCGGGCGGTGTGGTGATCGGTCATGAGCAGGCGCCCTACGGCGCCCCAAGCCAGCCCTTCAACGAGATCGTCGTCGATGCCGCCGGCCGCGCCTGGGTAGACATGCCAGGCGCCGCACCGTGGGAAGAGTCCAAGCCGGGCATCGTGGCCGTCGTGCTGCCCGACGGCAGCGGCCACCAAGTGGCCAACGACGTGTGGTTCCCGAACGGGATGGTCGTACTCGGCGACGACACCCTCGTGGTGGCCGAGTCGCACGCCGACCGGCTCACGGCGTGGACGATCACAGATCAGGCCGAACTGGTTGACCGTCGGGTGTGGGCCGATCTCGGACCGGGGTCGGCGCCGGACGGCATCTGCGCCGACGCCGAGGGGGCGATCTGGTACGCCAGCGTTCCCGGTCAGAGATGCACTCGCGTCGCTGAGGGTGGCGAGGTGCTGAACACCATCAGGGTCGACCGCGGCTGCTTCGCGTGCATGCTCGGCGGGGACGACGGCCGGACGCTCTTCATCGTGGCCAACCACTACAGCAGCACCGGCGCGTCCGACGGGATCGTCCTGAGCCAGCCAGTGGGCACACCCCACGCCGGACGACCCTGACCACGACCACCGAAACCCCCGATGACGCGTCCCATATCCACACTCGCATCGATCCGGGCCGCTGCCGCCGAACGGCGGATTCTGCGGCGCGCTCGCGACCGTCCACATTCGCAATCACACGATCCCGCGCCACGCGCGGCGCTGCAGCCGGTCCATACTTCAGACGTGAGCGGCGCACTGCCAGCCCGTCGCAAGGAGTCCTTCGATGCGGCGGCGGCGGACTACGCGCGCTACCGGTCGGGCTACCCGGAGGAGGTCGTCCGCGATGTCGTCAGAGCCTCGCGGCTGCGCCCCGGGAGCCGAGTGCTGGAGATCGGCTGTGGCACGGGACAGCTGAGTGTCCCGCTCGCTCATCATGGGGCGCAGTTGGTGGCCGTTGAACTCGGCCAGAATCTGGCCGCGATCGCAAGACGGAACCTGGCTGCCTTTCCGGCCGCGCGTGTCGAGGTCAGCGGGTTCGAGGAGTGGCCGCTGCCAGTCGATCCGTTCGACGTGGTCGTGGCGGCCAGCGCCTTGCACTGGATTGATCCATCGGTTCGCTTCTCCAAGCCGGCCCGGGCGCTCGGGCCGGGCGGCATCCTGGTTGTTATCCACGCTCATCATGTCAAGGGCGGAGCACCGGGCTTTTTCGCCGACACCCAGCCGTTCTACCTGCGGTGGGGGCTCAGCGACGATCCATTCTTCGAGCCGCCAGCGCCCGAGGACGCCCCGGTCATGTATCCCGAACTTGGTGAGTTGCCCGGGTTCGGGAGGGTGCAGCGGCACCGCTTCGAGATCCCGAGACAGCATACGACCGCGTCCTACGTCGGGTGGCTGAAGACCGACTCTCTCGTCTTGAGCCTGGACCGCGAGTCGAGGCGCGGATTCCTGCAGGACATCGAGGCGCTCATCGACACGAAGTACGACGGCCGCGTCGCTCGCAACTTCGTCTACGAGGTCATCGCCGCGACGCGGAACGGCTGAGGCGAGACTGGGCTCGCCAGGTGGACGTCAAAGCGATGCGGGAGCGCCGCTCACCGCGCGAGCACAAACGACCAAAGCGACCCTGAACGAGCGGGCGAGCCACAAGCGCTCAAACGCTACGCCTCACGACGCGATCGTCATCACTTGCGACCGATCTGCCGATCGGCGCTGGCAAGGTCACGCCCGATAGGCCAATCTGGCGCGGTGATCCGTCTCGACCATCTGACGATCTTCGTGCGAGACCATCCACTCTCAGCTCGTTGGTATGTCCAGAATCTTGGCTTCGAGGTCGAGTTCGAGACACCCGACGGCGCGACGACCGCGATTCGTGACGACGGGGATTTCACCATCTTCCTGACCAACCGCGCGCCGACGAACGACGACCCGAGGTGCATTCTGTACTTCGAAGTGCCCGACGTTGACGCGGAGTACGAGCGACTCGTACGCATCGGCGTCGAGGTAACTCACGCTCCAAAGGAGCACCCTTGGGGCTATGGCCCTGAGATTCGTGACCCCGATGGCCATTCGATCCGGCTCTGGGACGCGAGGAGCGCGAGGTAGCGCGCACAGATCTGCGATCGGACGCCCGAGCCGTCGGACAGCCGACTCGGCACGGCGCGCACGTAATCGGCGCTCGGGTTCACCAACGTGCCGGCGATCTGTCGCGCCAGAACGGCGTCTGCATCCGTCGTTCCATCGCGCGCTGGAGGTCGACGCGAACGATCCCGGGCAAATTGGCACACTCACGATCCTTGCTGCGCGAGCGACCGTTCGAGATCGTGGCTGGGGCGACTGCGGGCCCGCGCTAGAGGTTTTGCCGTGTGAGGAACTCGAGCGTGGCTTGGTTGAACCCGTTCGCGTCTTCGTGAAGGCCGGCGTGGGAGAGGTGGTCGAAGACCACCAGTTCGGCCCGTTCGATGCCGTCGGTGAGCGCTGGGGCGAAGCGGGTCGAGGTCACGAGGTCCCAGCGTCCGTAGGTGATTTGTGTCGCGGCGACGATACGTCCGAGTTGGCCCGCGGCGTCATGAACGAGGACGGCTTCGGACTGGTCGATGAAGGCGTCCACGGGCCGCGGTGGGCGGCCGCGGACGAAGTCCTCCAGGCCGGCGCCGAACTCCGGCTTCTCCGCGTACATCTCAGGAGTGAAACACCGCGGGAAGATGCCTTGGATCACGGTGTCCGCCACGCTGCCAAGGGCCCGAGCCATGACCTGGCAGCTCCTCACCACCGCCGCCACGAAGGGTTCGGTCTTCGCCCACGCGCTGCGCAGTGACAACGAAGCCGACCGAGGTGACCCGAACGATCGGCGGAGCGGGAAGGCCCCGGCTCGCTGTGGCGGGGTGGCGACCGACGATGGGAAGCCTCGCCGTCCGATACACACACCCAGCGGCGCTGACGACGGGCAAGCGGAATAACGGCCGCGCCTGGCGAACCGGTCGGCGAGGCGCGACGTACCCGCGCACATCGATGACGGCTTGCCGAGGGCCGTGACATCTCGTGTCACGACACTGTCACGCCTTTGGAGAGCCAACCCAAACGAAAGAGAGGTTTGTCATGATCCAGATCGGGCGCGCCGGGCGGCGCGCCATGTTGGCCGGGGCGGCGGCAGTAGCCGCGCTGGCGGCGTCGCTCGCCGCCGGCGGCACCGCCCACGCAATCATCGGCGGGGACGTCGCCACGTCGAACTTCCCGTCGTACGTCAAGGTCACCACCGGCACCGGCGTGTGCGGCGGCACGGTGATCGCTCCCAACACCGTTCTCACCGCCGCCCACTGCGTCGAGGGCGCCTCGCTGGGGTCGGTAACGGCGTTCGTCAAGGACATCATCCCGGTCCCGGCGATCTCGATCACCATCCACCCCTTGTGGAACGGCGACGTGGTCGACGGTCACGACCTGGCCATCGTCACCTTGCCTCCCGCCACGACCATCGGCGTGCCCAACGTTCAAGTGGGGTCGCCGTTCGACACGTCCTACTACGCACCGAACACACCGGCCACGATCGTCGGCCACGGCAGCACGACCCCGAGCGGCCCGTTGAGCACAACGCTACAGGCAGCCAACACCGTGCTCCGCAGCGACGACTACATGGACGACATCTACAACCCGTGGTACTGGTTCGATCACTGGAACTCATTTCTCATGATCGGCGCCGGGTCGACGACCAAGACCACCTGCTTCGGCGATAGCGGCGGCCCGCTGTTCGTCCACAAGAGGGGCGCGTCGGACTTGATCCAGGTCGAGGTCGGCGTCACCAGCTTCACCCTCGGGTGGCCCTCCGAGGACTGCACCCACCCCGGGGGGTTTGCTGAGCTCTCCGGCGCCCAGCTGGCGTGGGTCGCCCAGCAGGTGCCGAGCATCAAGCCGGCGTGGGGCCCGTGCTACCAGCCGAACGGCCTGCCGGGTCAGGCGTCGGCCAGGTATGTCTCGTCCTACCTGCCGGCGGCCCACACCGACGGCCCGTACTACTGGGAGATCGCCTGCTACGGGATCCCGTCGCAGCCGCCTCCCACGACGACCCCAACGCCCCCGACCACGGATCCTCCGATCCCACCGATGTGTCGGACGACGCCGTGGAAGTGCCCCGACGCCTGACCGGCTGGGCAGCGTCGTCGGACGCGGTCCGCGCCGGCACTGGTCGGCCCGATCGGAGGCTCAGACCACGCATTCCACAGACGCGACGGTCACCTGCAGCAGTTCGCAACCGGTGTCCCGCACGGCGACCTCGGGTGACCACCGCGTCCCGCCCGGCCCAGCGATGGGTGGAAGATGCTCGCAGGTGGTGGCGCCCTCGCCGCGGAGGTTGTGCCCGGTCTGATACGAAGCGTCGACGGCCATCGCAGCGCGGGCGTCCCCTGCCCGTCGCCTCGGCATGGTGACTTTGTCCGAAGCGGGATCACCGGCGGCGGCCGGGCCACCAACTCATCGATGGCCCGGCCGATCCGTCGCGCCCGACCAACGCACGCAGCCGGTGTTCTGTCGCGGATGGTGTGACCGCTAACCGTGGTCATTCCGCGCGATGAATGAGCGCGTAGCGGCATCGTGGATGCCCGATGGCCTTCAGCTGGACCAAGCCAACCTTCGGGTGGAGTAGGCCAGAATGTGCTCGGTGAGGATCGGCGTTTGCTCCGACGTGCACGGTCGCCATGACCGGTTCCTGGCTGTGCTGGGCGCCATGGCGGCAGCCGGGGTCGACGAACGCTGGTGTCTCGGTGATCTGGTCGGAGGCGAGCCGGTCACGGCTGAGCTACTAGGCGCGGCTCGTCAACTCGACCTACTGATCGCCGGAAATCACGACGCGTGGGCGCTCGGATCAGACCGGGTCGTCGCTCGCGGACGCGACGTGTTCAGGTTGTCGAGCCGCGCAAAGGCCAGCCGTCACGGCATCGACTGCTGGCATGGCTCGCCGCGCCACCCCCTGCTCGGGTTCCTCACCGAGGCGTCTGCCGGAAAGATCCTGCTCGACCGCCCTGTGGGCTCGCTCGGGCTCGTCGGCCATACGCATGAACCGACGCTCTTCGCCTACGACGGCGCCGCTACGCGCGCGTTGCGGCCAGTTCCGGGCGAGTCTTACGACTGGCTCGCGACCGGTGCCTGCATGGCCAACCCGGGGGCGGTCTGCGGCAACCCGCGCGACGCGGCGAGTTGGTGGCTCATCGTCGACATTGACGCCCGTGTGCTGCGGTGGCACCGCAAGGAGTTCGAGGCCGGAGAAGCTGGCGCGGCCGGCGCGTGAGCCACGTCGTTCCCATCGTCGGGTAACCGGGTACGTCACCGGCATCAACCGGGTGTCCAGGGGGAACAACGACACCGTCGGAGCCCACATTCTGTTCCCCAACCCGTTGCACCAGTTCCGTCGATCTGCCGCGACGGTGCCCAGCCGCTTTCTAGACCGACGCGCTCCCATCAGGGCAATCTGTGCGCTGTGACTGAGCCGAATGAGACGGGTGATGATCGCAGGCTCTTGACGGCGATGCTCAACTTGACTGCGACACATCGGGAGCATGAGAAGTTCTACTCGGTGTCTCCGCGTGAACAGGCGGTCGCGCTACAGCGGCACTCTCGGACGCTGCATGCGCTGGCGGACCGATGGATGACGGTCGTGCCGGGCGGTGCGGACGCGTTCAGCCCCTACGAGGGGGCTGACGACCTGAACGCGCTCGCTGCAACACAGCTTGATGGTGTGCTGTTCATGGAGGGTGAAGGCGAGCCGGTCGAGGTCACGCAGCTCAAGCGCGACCTGCGGTCCTTCGGTGATGATTCGGTCGCGGCTGGTGCCTGGCTCGCGACGGCAATGGAGTCTTCGTGGGGCGTAGCGGTCATGCTCTTGGAGATCAGGGATCTCGCGGATTTGTTGGGTGAGCGGCATCGGATCATCGCGAACAACTGGCAGGGAGCGGCGCTGGCCGCGTTGGCGGGCCGTACTCTCAAGCGTGCGGCGGAACTGCTCGACAGGATCGATTTCGCTCCAGCCGCACTGCGGGAGGACCTTGCACGACAGCGGGTCTCGGCAGCGCGACTCTCATCCGCGGCGGAGATGATCGACCACGCGGCGGATTTGCTAAGCGACTTCGCGGGTCTTGTGCACGACAACGAGCGACGGTGGCGCGTGTTCCGCATGCGGGTTGAGCAGATCGTCGCGGCACTGCCGTGACCCGTCCTCAGCAGCGGCCGCTGCTCGGATTGCGTCGCGCGCCCGGTCGCCTCGCCCTCATCTTGTTTCGCATGCCATTACGGGCCTACCGGCACGGCTGTGGCTGGTTGCTGGGCCGCACGTTCCTGCTCCTCGTTCACGTCGGCCGCAACACCGGCAAGCCGCATGAAACGGTCGCGATGGTGTTGAGCTACAACGATTGTGACCACGAAGCAGTTATCTGCTCGGCGTGGGGACCAGACGCCGACTGGATACGAAACCTCAGAGCGCGGTCCGCGTCGGAGGTCCGAATCGGACGAGACTCCTTCATCCCCGAACATCGATTCCTCACCGACGACGAAGCCCTCGCCGTCGCGCTCGACTTCCGACGCCGTCATGCGTGGCGACTACGACTGATGGCCACCATCCTCGGGTGGGGCAGGCTCAACTCAGACAGCGCGCTAAGACGCTTCGTGCACGCACATCCCTTCGTCCTGCTCAGGCCAGCCCAGTAGCACATATCTGCCGAACTGGTCGGTCGGGCGCTGCCGTAGCGCCGATCCGATCCGGCGGTCCGGGTCAGGCAGTGAGCGAGGACGTCGCCGTACCGAACGACGGCGTTCCCGAACCCGGAGTTTCGGTCGCTGTCGCGGCGGCCGGGCACGCCGCACCGTCGTTCTGGCGCGCTCCCGAGAGGCAGCGATGGCTCACAGCGCGCCTCGCCGCCTGGGCCAGCCTCCCGATGCGTCGGTTCGGTCGACTGCTAAATGGTGCTGCGAGTACCGGTAGCAGGCCACGTCGTATTGCGACACGGAATGAGGGTTGTTCGAGTTCTGCGGTGCACTACCGGCGTAATGGTCTTCAGCGTTGGCGAAGCCACTGGTGTCGAAGCCCGGTGGACTGTTGGGGCCGTCGTACTACCGCATTCCTGGCTCGGTTGTCCGGTGCCGTTCGGGTTGGACGCCGCCGAAGCGGCGCCACCGCCGACGAGCCGACAGGTACCGGCGATGATCAAGGCGACAACACGTCTGCGCATATTTCCCCTCCCTTTGACGTCAGGGAGGGCAGCCAGCCGCATGGCAGGGTCGACTCGAGCCGAGCCCGACCGGAGTCTTCCACGTCTCACCGACGAATGCCTCTCAGGTCGAAGCTCAGGGCAGATTGGCTCCACTGAAGGAGGAAGCCGTCCTACCGGTCGGCACCGGCAACCGGACGGGCCCACCGACGCCGCCCCCGCCATCGCCAGCCGCCTCGATCGCACCTGCATGGGTGGAGCGGCTCGCCGCGCAGGCGGGCACCGCGGCTAGCAGCGTGGTGCGGCTGGCCGTCGGGATGCCGGTCGCCGTCCTCCAGCGGCTCAGCGGCCTGGTCCGGCGGCACTGAGACGCTGCCCGGTCAGCCGAAGCCCTGAAGGAGGGCCGGCAATGCCGCTTCGACCACGGCCGCGGCGGCGCTCGTCGGTGTCACCCCAACGAACCTGCTCCCCACGTGGCGACACGTCGCCACTCCGGTCGGGTTAGGGTGGCGTTCCGGGGGTTAGCCGCCGGCCACCACGGAGCGGAGGATGATATATCGCGATCGCCAGCCGAGGGACACCTCGGAGTCACTCTGACGGGTTGAGGCCGAGCCGTTGATCAATGGCTCGCCTCGCCAGGAATTGTCGGGTGCACGACTCCGCGCTCGTCGCTCTCGTCGCCGTAGCGATGGCAGTCGGCGTCGTGGGGACCGTCGTGCCGGTGGTGCCGGGTCTCGCCCTGGTGTGGGCGGCGGCGCTCGTGTATGGCCTAGGCGCCGGCTTCGGCGCCGTGGGAGTGGTGGCATTCACCGTCATCACGGGCTTGGCGTTGGCCGGCATCGTCATCGGTTCCTTGATGCCGCACCGAGCCGCCGCTCGAAGTGGTGCGGCGCGCAGCTCGATGTGGCTCGGCGGTGCGCTGGCTCTGCTGGGCTTCTTCGTCGTGCCGTTGATCGGTGTCGTCCTCGGTGGTGTGTTGGGCGTCTTTCTAGGTGAGATCGTGCGTACTCGCGATGCAGCCACGGCGTGGCGCTCGACCGCCGGCACGATCAAGGGATTCGGCGTTGCAGTCGTGGTGCAAGTCGCGATTGGCCTGACCATGGTGGCGGTATGGGCGTCGTGGCTGTTGCTTGGCTGACCGCGCGGCCGATGTACGCCTGTAATTGTAAGCCTGCAATCGGAAGAGTTCCTGCCCGGCCCTTGCCAGGACGCCTGCGGTTTTGTCGATCGCTTCAGGCCGCGCCGGCGCCAGCGGCTGACCGAACGATCTTCGCGAAGAGGTCCAAGTGGTCAGCGACCATGCGCTCGGTCGAGAAGCGCGCAGCCGCGTCCTTGCGGCACGCGGAGCGATCGAGTTCACTGGCGCATGCGACAGCCGCGGCGAGCTCGTCTTCATACGCGCCGATGAAGCCCGTGACCTCGTCGGTAACGATCTCGGGAGCCGACCCCTTGGGCGTGGCAACCACCGGTGTGCCCACCGCCAAGGCCTCGATCATCACCATCCCGAACGGCTCGGGCCAGGCGATCGGGTTGATCAGACATCGGGCGCCGGCGAGCAGGTCGAGCTTGTCTCGGCCGCCGACTTCGCCCACATACGCAACGCCGTCCCCGAGCATCGGCGCGATCTGTTGTTCGAAGAACGCCACCTCCGCGGGCTCCCGCATCTTGGCTGCGATCCGCAGCGACACACCGGCCTGGCGGGCGACGCGCACGGCCACGTCCACGCCCTTGTCTGGACTCATCCGCCCAAGGAACAAGGCATAGCCGCCATCGCCGTCGCCGAGCGGGAAGGCGTCGACGTCGAGGCCGTGATGGATCACCCCCGCGACGGCGATATCGCCGGCCGTGCTGGCGTGATGATGCGAGATGGCGATCACCGGAACGCGCCCGGCGATGGCCCGGTAGAGGTCGCCGAACTCCCTTTCGAAGGGCCCGTGATTGGTCGTCACCAGCGGGACATCGAATCGCTGGGCATACACCGGCCCGACCAACGTGTGGTCATGCACGATGTCCGCGCCCCATTCTCGGATCGCATCGTAGGCGTTGACGACGTGGTGCAGCTCGGTGGCGACACCGGTCCCCACGGTCCCCGCCGCCGTGTCGCGCACCCAACGGCGCGGCACGTCGCAGGTGCTGTCCCCGCTCGCGTAGAGCAGCACATCGTGTCCGGCCGCCTGCAGACCACGGGCGAGGTTGTCAAGGACGGCCTCGGTCCCGCCGTAGGCAGGGGGTGGGACCGGTACCCACGGCGGGGCGATGACGGCGATCCGCATGGCGTGTTCTCCGGGACCCTCAGCCCCATGCCGAGCGAGCGGGAAGACGTCGGCGGCGGTTGTCGCCGGCGGCGCGCCCTTCGCACGCATGCGTGGGTGCTCGGCTCGGCGGCTCCGGGTGCAGCTGGCAGCGCTGACACGATGCCGGCGAGAACCAGGAACACCGTCGTGATCCAAAGAAGTGCAGTCATCGACGCCTCCTAGCGCCCTCTCACCCAACCACCCCAAGGGCAGCGTGAATACACCCCTAGGGGTGGTTTGGCTGCGCCCACCCGAGGGCTCGGAACCGCTAGGGAAGCAGGCTGCCGGCAGCATCGCTGCGCAGACCGGGCGGGAAGCGGCCATCGCCGTCGACCGCGCCGACCCCGATCCCTTGCACATCGGGCGTCAGTGCCCTGATCTGGTCAGCTGCCGCCAGGCCGGCGTCGCGGACAGCATCTCGCAGCAGATCGAGCTGCTCCTGCACGACCCGACGGCGAGCGAGTGGCAAGACCTCCAGCAGGTCCTCGAGGGCGGCTGCCAGCCGCCTGGACACTTGCGGCGATCTCGCCCCAGAGAGTCGGAATCTCATCGAAGCTGAGGTGGATGTAGGCATCCCAGTCCATGACCGGCATCGTCACTCGGACGCGACCGCGTGAGTCGCGATGACGGCCGTCGGGAATTGCGCGCTCGCCGAGTTGTCTTAGACCGTCGTGTATCCGATCGATGCACTGCACCGCGGTCGTCGGATCGAGGAACGGCGACTCCGACAAGGCTCGTTCCGCCATGTCGACGAGCATTCTGAAGCCGTACGCGACATCCTGCTCCAAGGTCCGCTCCAGACCGAACCCCAAGGCCGATGCGGCGGCCCTGCGATCGACGGAACATGGGTCGCCGTCGATGCGGATGAGTGGTGCCCCGGCGGGCACGAAGGTGCCGAGAGCGGGGACGACGTGCAGCACACAGTGGCCGGCGGCGGCGACTTCGACGAGACGGTCGATGTCGCAAGCGGTCACGACCCCGGAGCTCACCGACAGCATGACGGACGGGTCTGCCTGCGCTGAACCCGCCCGGTCGGGGTAACGCTCGTCGAGCAAGCGGCGGGTGTCGTTGCCGACCAGCTCGATCAGGGCTGACACACGGAGGGAGCGGCCGATGTGGTGTACATAGATGACCAACATGGCGATGCTGGTCAGTACAAGGACGTAGCCCACGACGATCGCCAGGCCGGGCACCTGGCCATCTCCATCGGACTGGACCTCGCGTAGCGAGATCAGGGCGTGGGCGAACGTCGCGACGAAGAGTCCGACGGCGAACTGGCTCGGCTTGTCCCTGAGGAAGTTCTGGACAATACGCGGCGAGAACTGGCCCATGGCCAATTGCACGACGACCATGGTGATCGTCAGGACGAGCGCCGCGAGCGACACCATGGACGCGGCAATGGTCTGGAGGATGGCCGTGGCGGCGTCGGGATCACCCGTCGCCCACCGCGGGATGGCATTGAATCCAAACGCTCGGTCCACCCCGAGCGTGGCGATGGACAGCACCACACCGGCCACAACGCACATGACCGGGACGAACCACAGGCTCGAGCGCAGCCGCGAAAACGGTGATGGGGTGCTCATACGCTCAGTCCCCTACCCGGCGCTCGTGGCCGCCGATACTCGCAGCGTGTGATGGGGCTTCCGCGCACTCGGGCCCCGACGCGCAGCGCTCTACGCCGGGCGAGGCGTCGTGTGCCTCGCCCCGACGGCTCGCGCGTCGGTCAGTGAGCGTCGAGTGCGTCGTCGACAGCGTCGAATGTCGAGATCGTGGCCGTCAGACCGGTGAGCTCGAGCACCCGCCGGGGCTGGCAGCCGTGTCGTGCGACCACCCCGACAGGTGTCTCGCTTGCCAACGCGACGAGTTCGCTGAGCACATTGGAGCCCATGAAGACGACGTCCGAAAAGTCGATCACCACCTTGCGCCGGTCCGCTCCGTTGCGGACGACGCGGAAGATGCCGGCGGCGTTGGCGGCGTCCAGCTCGCCCCAGAGGTGAGCAACTGGTGTGGACACGCATGACCACCAGACGCCACCGTAGGAAGTCACGAGCGTTCTCCCCTCGGCCTCTTGGGCGACCAGGGACCGAGTCTGGCGTCGGACGCCCAAACGGGAACGATGCGGTTGCACGGTCGGCTACGTGAAGACGCTCACGCCGCCCGGCCCGACGAACAGACCAACGACGATCAGCACGATCCCCGCCACCAGTTGGCCCCGCAACAGCGAACCACGCCGGCGATCACGAGGAGCACCGCCAAGATCCAAAGCAGTGTGACCACGACACCCTCCTTGTTGGGTCGTGAGTCCACCACCCCAAAGGCGACTTGAATACACCCCTAAGGGTGCTTAGGGTTCGCCGCCATGCCGCAACGGGACTCGAACCGTCCCATCTCCGTCGCGCTCGTTGACGACTATGACGTCGTCCTGATCGGCCTCGCCCACATGTTCGATCGCTACCGCGACCGGATCGTGGTGGCCGAGATCGACTCCAACGAACCGGTCAACGACGCCGTCGACATCGTCTTGTACGACACGTTTGCCCAACCCGAAGCTGACCACGACAACATCGGCGTGCTGATCGGCCACCCCCGCGCCCGACGGGTCGTCGTCTACACGTGGAACTACCACCGCCAGCTCATCGACGAGGCGCTGCGAAAGGGCGCCAGCGGCTACCTCGCAAAGACGCTGCCCGCCCGGGAGCTCGTCGGCGCCTTGGAAGCCATCCAGGACGGCGAGACGGTCGTCGCCATCCCGAGCGGCAAAGCTCGACTGCCCGGCGGGCTGGACTGGCCGGGGCGATCCGAAGGTCTGACCGATCGCGAAGCAGAGATCCTGGCGCTCATCACACAGGGCAAAAGCAACGCCGATATCGCGGCCACGACGTTCCTCAGCATCAACTCGGTCAAGTCCTACATTCGCTCGACCTACCGCAAGATCGGCGTCGCCAGCCGGACGCAAGCCGTGCTCTGGGGTATCGAGCACGGCTTCCGACCGGATCACCACCGCATCGACCACTGGCGCGGCGGCCCCTAGCTGAGGGCAGCCAGGAGGATGCGATGCCGCGGCGCCGACGTCCCCCGGCGAAGGCAGAGCGGAGAGGCCTCCCGTGACGGAGTGGTCGCAGCGGCTCCGGTTCATGCATGGCGTGGAGAGCGCGAAACGGCCCCCGGCGTGGGATCCGGGGGCCGTTCGTTATGCCTCAGGACTTGACCTGACCCTGAGCAGTCCTCGCCTTTACCGCCTTACCTGGCCGTCCCAATCGGAATGCTCCGGCCGACTCCCGCTCTTGGCAAAGCCACGGCTGACGATGTAGGCGGCGCCGAGGACAGTGCACAGCAGGCAGGCTCGGAACAGGTCGAGGGACAGATCCGACGACGCGTTGTACACGACGATGAGCAGCACAACACCGACGATGGCTGCCCACAGCTCCGTCGTCTTGAACGACGCCTTGGTCTCCTCGGCGGTCCTCCCGTCCCGATACGTTCCCGTGTCAGGCCGGTCCTGCATCCTCGTCTCGATAGGCCGATCTTCTCGCATGGTCATTGGTTGGGGTCCTTGTCTCTCGTGAGGCTTAGCGATACGCGTGCCCAACCCAGCCCTGTTCAGCCCGGCCTTCCGTTGTGGGTGGCGTGGAGAGTTGGGCGCCGCATCAGTGCCCCACCACCGCTTCCCGTCAGACTCGCCCACACGGGTGAATTGTCGGGAGCCATGGGGACCGCACGGGCAACGGACCCTGGCGCCGTCCGGACGATCACCGCTCACCCGCCCTGGATGGGCGCGACGCATTGGACGCGGCGCCGCTCAGAAGCGGGACGCGAGATGGTCGAGGAGCGCGCTGAGGGCCGCGCCCACGGCCGTGTGGCAGCGCTCCTCGGGCTCGCGACCACCGAGGTGACAGGTGAGGACCTGGATGTCGCCGTCGACCATGGTCCCGATCATCAGCGTGCCGGGTGGGAGTCCTTCCTCGGGCTCGTCACCGAGCACCCCGGTTGTCGCCACGGCAACTCGGGCGGCGAAGAGATCGGCAGCGCCGCGAACCATCTCGGTCGCCGCCTGTTCGCTGAGGACCGACGGCGCCGTCACGCGGAGCAGCGAACGCTGCGTCTCTGCCGGTATGCCACCAGGCCTCCTCCTAGCCGCTCCGAGGCGCCACCCACGCGCGCCAAGGTCGCGCTGATCCGGCCTGCTGTGCAGGACTCGGCGCACGCCAACGAGCGGCCGTCGAGCGCGGCCCACGATCCGCGTCGCCACCTCGTACATGCCCGTTTCGCCATTCATCCCGGCAGGTTGTACCCGGGACCTGGCGGAGGAATCGGTGGGACGGAGGGCCACCACTCCTTCGGGTGACCTGCACGCACTGGTACCCCCCGAGTGCGAGGTCGATGCAGTTCCGGTCATCTGTATCGCGAGTGGTTGGCGGCGGCGGCCGTGGGAACGAAGAGGCCACACACACACCGAGGAGGCGCCAATGAGCAACCAACCACCCAGTACGGCGAGCGGCGGCACGTCAGCACCGAACACCGAGAAGGCGAAGCAGGTCGCCGGCGAAGTCGGCGACCAAGCCAGGCAGGTCGCCAGCGACGCGAAGGAACAGGCTCTGCAGGTGGCAGGTGACATCAAGGAACAGGCTCGCGATGTGCTCGGCGAGGCTCGCTCAGAACTCCGCCAGCAGGCGGAGTCGGGTACGAAGCGGGCCGCCGAGGGCATCCGGACGTTGGGCGGCCAGATCCAGGCTTTGCGTGACGGCCGGCCAGACGAGGCGGGACCCATCGCCGGCTACGCCGACCAGGCGCGCCGCAAGATGAACGACGTGGCGACGCGCCTCGACCAGGGCGGACTCGACGGGATGATCGCCGATGTGTCCCGCTTCGCACGCCGCCGGCCGGGGCTGTTCCTGCTGGCGTGTACCGGCGCCGGCTTCGCCGTGGCCCGTCTCGCGCGCAGCCAGTCCGGATCCGGTTCGGAGCCGCCCGCGGCGAGCTCGATTCGTCCGCCGGCGCTGGCGGCGCCCGAGACGGCAGCGCGGCCGCTCGGACTCGACGTCGGGGCCACGGCGGCCGTATGAGCGCGCCGTCGTCCCAGCCGGGCGTGGACCGCGTGACCGAGCCCAAGCAGCCAGGCCGGACACTCGGAGAGCTCTTCGGTGATCTCGGGAGCGAGTTGAGCGCGCTGGTGCGCAATGAGCTCGACCTGGCCAAGACCGAAGCGCGCGAGGAGGTCCGCCGCGCGAGCCAGGCCGGCGCTGCGTTCGCAACCGCCGCCATCGCCGGTCTGCTCGCCCTTCTGTTCCTGTCGTACGCGCTGGCGTGGCTCCTCGATCAGTGGATCAACCGCGCCTTCTCGTTCCTCATCGTGGCGGTGCTCTGGGCCGTCATCGCCATGATCGGAGTCCGTGCCGGTCGAGCCCGCGCCCGCAGCATCGAACCGGTTCCCCAGACCGTCAACACGCTCAAGGAGGATGTCGAATGGATCAGACAACAGAAGGCCTGAAGCGCGATATCGAGACGCACCGCGCCGCCATGACTGACACGCTGGAGGCGATCGGTGATCGGGTTAGTCCCGGTCGCGTGATCGAACGACGGCGCAACCGCATGGTGCTGTGGGCCCGTGGCGCCAAGGACAGGCTCATGGGATTCCGCGGAGGACCTCACCGACCGCGTGAGCGACAAGGCCCACCAGCTCGGCGACGCACCCCACAGCGCCACCGACAGCCTGCGGTCCGGTACCCGCGGCACCCCGCTCGTCGCTGGCGGCATCGCCTTCGGGATCGGAGTGCTCCTGGGCTCCGTCCTGCCGGCGTCCGACACCGAACGCCGCCTCGGGCAGCAGGCCCGTCAAGCCATCGAACCGGTGCAAGGAGAGCTGCGGGAGATGGGCCACGAGATGGCCGACCACCTGCGCGAGCCGGTGCAGGATGCGGTCGAGACCGTGAAGGAGTCGGCCCAGGAGAAGGCGCAGGATCTCAAGGCGTCGGCCACGCAGGGCGCCGAGGAGGTCCAGCACCGAGCCGGTCAGTCGGCGATCTGAGCGGCACCTGCGCGGCGCGGTGGGCGGCGTCGAGCCGCTGCCGCGCCGCCGGCGCGTCTGGCCGACGTGATCGGTGGGGCAAGCCGACAACACGAAAGGATCGGTCATGAAGGCAGGGTTTGGCATGGCAAACACGACGTTCGCGTGGACACGGTCCGGGATCCGACGCTCCAGGAAACCTACGGACGCGATCATGCGGGTCACGTCGTCGGGACTATGCGGCTCCGATCTGCACCTGTACGAAATACTGGGGCCGTTCATGACGGAGGGCGACATCGTCGGCCGCGAGCCGATGGGCATCGTCGAGGCCGTCGGCAGTGCGGGTCACGAACATCGCTCCCGGCGATCGCGTCGTCGTGCCGTTCAACACTTCCTGCGGTCACTCCACCATCTGCCGGCTGGGCTTGCAGTCGCAGTGGGAAACGACGCGGGTGCACGAGCACGGCACTGGTGCCGCGCTGTTCGGCTATACGAAGCTCTACGGCGGGGTGCCGGGTGGCCAGACCGAGCTGTTGCGCGTCCCACAGGCGCAATACGGGCCAATCAAGGTCCCGCACGGCCCTCCAGACGACCCCTTCCTGTACCTGTCCGATGTGCTGCCAACGGCGTAGCAAGCCGTGCAGTACGCCAACATCCCGCCCGACGGATCGGTCGTAGTCCTTGGTCTCGGCCCGATCGGGGCGATGTGGTGCCGCGTCGCCCGCCACCTCGGCGCGTCGACGGTGGTTGCTGTCGATCTCGTTCCCGAATGGCTGGAGCGGGCGCGCCTCCACGGCGCCGAGGTCCTCGACCTCCTCGAGTTCCACGAGGAACAGACGGCAATCGCCGAAGCGATCCGTGAGCTCATCGGGGGGAGCGGTCCCGACGCCGTGATCGACGCCGTCGGGATGGAGGCGCACGGTTCGGCCGGAGCGAAGGTGGCCCAGACGATGGCCGGGTTCTTGCCGCGCAAGCTGGGAGCGAAGTTGATGGTGCGCGTCGGTGTCGATCGCCTTGCGGCGTTGCAGATGGCGATCGAGGTGGTCCGGCGCGGCGGGACCGTCTCGCTCGCGGGCGTCTACGGCGGCATGAACGATCCCTTGCCGATGCGCCTGGGAGCCTAGGTCCGTGCGGCGGGCTGGTTGCGGCGCAACCGGCTGGCACCGGCCGTCGACGGGCATTCCGGTGCCAATGACATCCCAGCGCGAACCCAGGCCTCCCAGCGAGCCGGGCGACAACGGCGAAGAGGTGCTCGTGGACGGCGGTGAGGGAACGGGCGAGGCCGCCCGTCGGCAGGCCGATCTCGTCGCCCGAGCCCGAACCCGATCCACGCGCAACCCGCATCCGCGCCGCGAAGGGCAGTGGGAGGCCGGCGACGCGGGCGACTGACCTGGCAAACGACGCCAGGTCCCGCGGAACACGGCGCCGCGAGAGTTCCTCGTCGTTCCAAATGATGTCGAGAACGAGTCCCGCCAGACCGGGCCGCGCGGACTGTCGAGACCATGTCGAAGTCGCCGAGAGTCCCAGGAGGCGCCGCTGGACCCGAGGGCGGCCGGGAGGGCCCAGAACCTCGGCCGGTCCATAGCCTTCGATGCCTCTGTCTTACTTAGAGTCTCGATTCGCGCGCCGTTGCACGGTGGTTGTGGCGCGCGGTCGGCGGGTAGGTGCCGATCGTGGCTTTGCGCACCCGAGTGTTGGATGCCGCTGAGCGAGCGGGCTATCCGCTCGTACGCGAGGACCTGCTGACCGAGTTGGACGGTGACGAGGAAGCTCTTCTCGTCGTCGGCGCAATGAAGGACGACCACTTCCTCGTCGCCGACGAGCTGAGCGAACGCCTCGACGACGCGCTCGGCATGCCCGGCGCCGATCCTGCGAGCAGTGCCCTCGACGACGACACGGACTGGCGGCCCGAGGAATGAGCACGGGCATCCGTCCGGCACCGCCGGTCGCCGACGTCGTCCGGCGCATGGACCGCGGGCTCCTGCGACGGATCACCGCCCCTCCCGGAACGACCAAGGCGGCCGTGGTCGAACGAGTTGCCCCGATGGCCGATGACCTGAAGCCGTGGCTGGTTGCCACCCCGGTCCTGCTCGCCGTTCGGCGACGGCCACGATCCGTGTTGCGGGCGTGGCTCGCGATCGGGTTGGCCGCCGCTGCCAGCGGCACGGCCAGCGCCGCCATCGGCCGGGACCGCCCTGGTGCCGTCGTCCGGGATCGGGCCCACGCCGCCGATCGGCCCTCTTCGCCTTCCATGCCCTCCACCCACACGGCCAACGCCGCCGCCTTCGTCGCCGCCCTGGCCATCGACGATCGCGACGCGGCCCTTGCCCTGCTGCCAGTGGCCGCCTTCGTGGCGTGGAGCCGCGTCGCGGCGGCCCGCCACTACCCGAGCGACGTTGCTGTCGGAGCCCTCCTCGGCGTCGCCATTGTCTGGCTGTTGAAGCACACGGGTACCGCCGGATTCCGTGTCAGCTGACGGTCCTTCGAGTGCGACGGCAGCCGTCGCGCCCGATCCCGGTGTCGGCGCTCGCGCCGCGTGGGCGCGACGGGGCTTCATCGTGCTGCTCGCGATCGTGGTTCTGGTCGGGCTGCTGGACCTGCTCGGCGTGAAGTCACGCACCGTCGACGCCAGCTCGCCGGACGGTGCGGTCACCCTCCAGGTCCACTACGCCCAGATCGCCCGGGCCGGACTCGACGTCCCCTTCCGCATCACGGTCGAACGACCGGGCGGCTTCGACCAAGACGTTGCCCTCGCTGTTTCCAGCGAATACCTCGACCTGTTCGACCGCAACAGCATCGACCCGGAGCCAAAATCGGCCACCGCAACCCCCGATGCCGTGATCTGGCGGTTCGACCCCCCGCCCGGCGACACTCTGGAGATCTCGGTCGACATGCAGGTGCAAGGCGGCCGCCACTGGGGCCGCACCGGCACGGTCGCCGTTCTCGACGACGCCGGCTCAGCACTCGTACACGTCGAGTTCAAGACCTGGCTCGCCCCCTAGGAGGAACCGATGGACGTCGTCATCCGTGCCGCCGTGATCTACGCCTTCGTATGGCTCGTGCTCCGCGCCCTGGGCAAGCGCGAGCTGGGCGAGCTCACCGCCTTCGAGCTCGTCCTGCTCTTCATCATCGGCGACCTCGTGCAACAGAGCATCACCCAGAACGACACGTCGGTCACGGCAGCCATCCTCGCCATCAGCACGATCGCCCTGCTGATCGTCATCCAGTCCTTCTCCATCTTCCGCTGGAAAGCCCTCCGCCCTGTCATCGAGGGAACCCCCGTGGTGCTGGTGTACGAGGGGCGGGTCATGGAGCCGCCGCTACGCCGCGAACGCATGACGGTCGACGATCTCAAGGAAGCCGCCCGAGCCCAAGGCATCGCCGACCTCGCCGACATCAAGATCGCCATCCTGGAGAACGAGGGGAAGGTCTCGTTCATCACGTCCGACCGAGCCCGGAACTCCGACGAGGGCGACACCCCGGCAGCGTGAGACGAGGAGGCCAAGTGGATCGGATCGCCGAACCCTGGGGACAACGAACACCGTATGGCCCTGAGACCGATGGTGCTGAGAGCACGTGGCCGGTGCGGGTCGACACTTATCTGGAGCCCGGCACCGGACTCGACGAGGTGGACCGGTGGGTTCAGTCGGCGTCGGTCCTGCATTCGAACGGCGACGCGTTCGACTTCGCAGTGCGTGACGGTCGCATCGTGGGCGTGCGCGGTCGAGCCATCGACCGGGTGAACCGCGGCCGGCTCGGGCCGAAAGACCTCTTCGGCTGGCAGGCCATCGGCAGCGCTGACCGCCTGCGACGCCCGCTCGTCCGCGAGCAGGGCGCGCTGGTCGAGACCGACTGGGACACGACGATGGGCCGGATCGTGGAGCGGGCACGGGCGCTGCTCGACCTGGCCAGGCGGATGGGGACGCATCGGGTTCTACACGAGCGGCCAGTTGGCGCTCTCGGGGAGCCTGAGATCGAAGGCCCCAACTCCAAGTAGCAGCGGACAGGCGACCGCAAGCGAGCCGCCGAAGTGGATGACTCGGAAGCAGGCAACCTGACGGCGCCCGAGAGTCTCGCCTGAGTTCATTCCGTCGGAACCCGCCGCCGAAAACACCTGTTTGAGGAGTTGGGACCTCGGCGGGCCGGGTACCTAGAGCCTCCACCCCCAAAAAGGAACCCCTTCCATGACTATGCGAGATATCGACCAGCCAACCCAGGCGACGCGAGACGACGTCGAACCCCACGACCGCCAGTGGGTGGCCGATGAGACCAAGGCTTCATTCAAAACCACGGAACTCTGGGCCGCCATCGTGGGCGTCGTCGTCCTGGTTATCGTGTACAACGCTTCATCGGACCTTTCGCTCGACCTGTTCCGCGCCTGCCTGCTGTGTACTGTGCTCGGCGCCTCTTACATCGTGAGCCGAGGTTTCGCCAAGAGCGGCAGCCGGCCGGAACACTCCGACTGGGACGCCCGCAGCAAGAGCAGCCGGCGCTACTAGCCCGTCGGCCGCAGTCTGCAACCCCGAAAACGCAGCCCCGGGCCCACCTGGGGCTGCGTTCGCGGATACTGCGTTCGGCTCCGGTCCCCCAAACGCGGAACACCCCCCAGCGGATGATCCGGGGGGTGTTCACGTTGCGGCCTGGCCCAAGTTGGCGGACCCGGTCAGGCTGCTCCGCCGGGTCGAGAAGGGACGCTCATCCCGCCGGTCGGAAGACGGTAGCGACGGCCGGTGTGTGGCGGCCAGGTCGCGAGGCGTGACCACGCTCCCAAGACGGAGCGTTCACCAGTGCTACCGTTTTGCCAGCGTGCACCAGAATCCTGGCTGGTCCACGCATCTACCGGCGCCGTGTTCGTCGGCGCCGACGACTTCGGCAGTATCGCGATCACTCCGTGCGGTGAGATGGACATGGCCAGCGCGCCGACGCTGCTCGGTGCGCTTCGCCAGGCGATCGCCCAGCAGCCGAGCCGAATCATGCTCGACCTCAGCTCGGTGGCGTTCCTGGACTCCAAACGATGCGACGCGTTGGCGGTCGGGTGGAGCGAAGCCCGAGCCGCCGGTATTCGGGTCGCTCTGTGCGAGGAGATGGTCTCGATCGTGCGGCGGGTGTTGGCGATCACCATGCTGTTGCCTCTCTTCGACCCGGCCTGACCGCCGCGAACTCGAAGGACCCTGAGGCTCAATCGTCGTCGAACTCGGCCCAGATCATCTTGCCGCCCGCGATCAGTTCGTAGTCCCAGCGGTCCGCTGCCGTTGCGACGATCAGGAGCCCACGGCCGTCGACACTGAGATGCGCCGGCTTGCGCACGAGCGGCGGTTCCCGACTCCCGTCGGTCACTTCGAGGCGCATCGGATCGCCGATGATCAGTCGTACACCGAAGGGTGTCTTCGCGTGCTCGACAGCGTTGGATGCCAACTCGGAGACGACGAGCTCGACTCGCTCCACCATTCCCGACGCGACCTCTGCGTGCGACGAGCGCACCAGGAGCCGGGCGCGGGCCACGTTCGCCGTCGTCGGCTCGAAGCTCGCCTGGATCGTCGCTGGCGACACCCTCACCGGGGTACCCCCTTTGTCATCTGGCAGACGCCGGCCCAGCTGGCGCTCGGTCAGAACGCGAAACAGCCCCCGACCGTCGCGGGCCTGGGGGCTGTTCCTAGGCGCTTCGTGGGAGAAGCTATGTACCGGTCGAATGCCCGGCAGCGGGCCGCGCCAATCACGCTCGGCGCACAACCACCCGAACGGGGGAACTACCCACCCGCGCCCGTCGCGACGCGCAACGGCCCCTGACCCCTGGGCGTTTGCCGCGGGGCGAGGAGACCGACTACGGGGCGACCCCCAAGACCTCCTCGCGCGCGACGCTCGTCGTCGTCTCCACGGCGTCCTTGACCCACAGCGTCCGCCCGTTGACCAACTTCACCCGCACCACTGTGGCTTTCACTGCCAGGCCCATGACGGCCGCCACGACGACGGTGGAGCCGACGACGAGGGGATGCCCCTGTTCGCTGTGTGACCAGACGATGGGCCGAGCCGTTGCCTTCATGATGTTCCGCTCCCGCGCGGGGCGATCGAAGCGGGCCTGACCCTGTACATCGCGCGCCCGGCGTTACAGCGTCTTGGCCCGGACTTGATCGGCGTGCAACGGGAGCCGACATCGATTGACACGGCCGGATGGTGAGCTTGGTTTGGCGCCAGGCGCGGTGGTTATGAACGTAACGACGCTCCTCGACCGGCTCCTGCACCACGTCGTCGTCGTCACCGACGGGGACAGCTACTGCATGCGCCAAGCCAAGACACACCGACGCCGCCGCTCGACCAAGACCTCATGACCTGCCCGGGGTGGCGACTTCCGTCGGCCACCAGCGGGGACTTCGAGATGGCCGTTTACAAGTGCTCGTACGGTCTTGCCCTCTCGTCACCCCATCCGAGCGGCAGTGTGTCGGTGGGCAGCTCCGATCAGATCACTGGGTTCGTCGTTGGGTTTGACCCCCATCCAATCGAGGAATTCAAGGGTTGCAGAGGGTCGGACGTGGAGACGCATACCATCGATCCGTGGTACACGGCGGCCGCGACGGCGCCGTTCGTCCCGTAAGCGAACTGGCCGACCGCCGGCGTCGTCCACTCGAACTTGTCGCCAACTGAGTACCGAACAACCCACATCTCGCTCCCGGTGTCGACCAACCAGCAAACGGGCTCGTCGACGTCGCTGCCCTGCCAGGTGCCACGCAGCCAGCCGCCGGCATGAGGCCGTTGGTCGCCGCTCGGTGCGTACAGGTCAGCCGCCATAGGGCTCCTCCCACGCGACGCGAGTGACGACCTCGAAGTACAGCATCGGCTTCTGGACGTAGTCCGCCGCGCTCCGGCGGGCGCCGACGGTGCTGTCAAGGAGCTCCTTGACCGTTGGCGCGCTGTACACCTCGCCGCCCACGAGCCCGACGGCGATCCGCGCGTGCTCACGCTCGGGCCGCGAGACCCTCTCCCGCCACACGCCCTCCTCGAAGAGTGCCCGGCACCCGCGCGGCGTCGATCCTCCGCGCGGTCGGGACCTTCGGTGCGGGTATCGTCGGGTGAGTTGTCGATGGTCCCGGATGACGTTGCGGTTTCGGAGCGCCTGGAGAACCTCCAGTCACTGACCGACAGCACGCTCGCGCACCTGGATGTCGATGACCTGCTCGTCGAGTTGCTCACCCGTGTGCGTGTGATCCTTGACGTGGACACGGCTGCGGTGTTGATCCTCGATGAGCGGGCCCAGGAGCTGGTGGCCCGAGCAGCGTGTGGAGTCGAGGATGAGGTTCGCCAAGGAGTTCGCATTCCGCTCGGCGTGGGCTTCGCAGGACGGATCGCCGCGACCAAGGAAGCTCTGCGGTTAGATCATGTCGACTCGACAACGGTGTCGAATCCAATCCTGTGGGAACGCGGCATCAAGGCGATGCTCGGTGTCCCGCTGTTGAGGAACGACTCCGTGATCGGTGTGCTGCATGTCGGGCGGCTCGAGCAACGACCGTTCAACGAAGAGGATGTCGAGTTGCTCCACGTTGTGGCCGAGCGTGTTTCGGGTGCGATGGCGACGCGGGAACACGCGATCGAACGGGCGGCCGCTCTGATGCTCGAACGCAGCCTGCAACCACCGACGCGGCCACGTATCCCGGAACTCGACTTCGCGACGCGTTACGTCGTCGCCGAAGACCGGACCGTGGGTGGTGATTGGTATGACCTGTTCAGGCTGCCGTCGGGCGAACTGTGGATAGTTGTTGGCGACGTCGCGGGTCATGGTTTGCAGGCAGCCGTCATGACGGGCCGCATCCGCAGTTCGTTGCGCTCTTACTCGCTCATCGACTCCTCGCCTGCGCGGGTGCTTGAGTTGGTGGATCGCAAGCTGCATCACTTCGAGACCGGAGCCTACGCGACGGTGGTCTGCGCCTCCATCGGGCCGTCGTACGACACCATGACTCTCGCCGTGGCAGGGCATCCGCCGCCGGTCATCGCGGTGCCCGGCCGACCCGCCGCATTTGCCGAAGTGGAAGTCGGTCCCCCGATCGGCGCGAACCTCGCGTCCCGGCATCGTTTGACGACAATAGTCCCGCTCGCGGCCGAGACCGTCGTCGCGTTCTACACGGACGGCCTCGTCGAACGCCGCGGTGAATCAATCGACCGTGGCCTAGAACGCTTGCGAGAGGCGATCAGTCCAGGCCACCCCGACCTGGTCGCTCGCGACCTCATGCGACACCTCATCGGCGGCACCGTGCCGCGAGATGACATCGCGCTGGTCGTCATGCGTCGGACTAGCGCGCCGACGCAAGGCTAACGATCGAGCATCGATTCGAGTCGGGCCTCTTCGTGGCGGAGGTTTGCCGACCGACGCGCCGGCGAGCGTGCGTAGGGCGGTCGGGGAGAAGGCGAGACGAGGGTCATATTGCACCTGCACAGCCACGCCGACGAAGAATACGACAACATCGCTGGGGTAGTGGCGGCTAGCGGTCAGCCGGCGACAGGCAACTAACGAAGCGACGGGTACGACCAGCGACGGCCGTCCTCCGCGACCAGCATCATAAGAAGACGGCGGGGCTGGAGGTGTCCTCGGAGGATGTCGACCCCGGACGACGGAACATCGGCCAACGCATGCTCAGTGTTCGACTCGTCGACCGCATCGTCGCCCGTGACCGCTTCATGGTCGGGGTGGTGTGGCTCGCGCCGCGATGTCGGTAAGGGCCGGATGCATGTCAACGCATGGTCCGACCATCTTCGATCTGCCATGTCCTGGGTGCGGCGTCCGGCTTGTACCGGGTGACTTCGCGTCGTACCACTGTGGTCGCTGCGGCCCTTCGTTCCGGTCGATTCTTGGCTACCTCGAACCGATCACGGCACCGATCGGTGACAAAGCGTCGGTCGACCACGCGGCGGACGGCTGATGCGCATCGCCATCATCGCGCCGCCCTGGGTGGCCGTGCCGCCGCCGGCAACGTCGTGGGCACCGGCCTCCTGGGCGAGGGGACCGCCGCTGCTCGGGCGCGGGCACGAACGGGTCGCCGGTCCCGATGGCCCGCTCGGCCTCGCGCACCGCCGGCTCGGCGACGAGCGGCCCGCCAGCGGGCCGCCAAACAGTCCGACACAACCTGCAGCTCGTCGGCGCCCAGGGTCCAGCGCGTCGGTCCCGATCGAAAGAACCGTGCTCCGGCTGCCTCGGCCCTCTACCGCGAGGAGGGTGGCTGCCAGCTCCCGCTCGCCGGTGGCAACACCGGGTAGAGCCGGCCGAGGGCGGCATGCGCAGAAGAAGCGAACCACGGCCAGCTCAGAGGTGTTGTGTGGTCGCGCGACCGTCTAGACGGATCGGCGTCGTAGCCGGCGGACGTGCATCGTCACGTCGGCGCGTAGGAACGCGACGAAGAGGTTGCCGGCCTTGAGGAGCTGGTGCAGGGCGTCGCCGTAGCCACGGCGGGCGGCAGCGTAACGCCCATCGCCGAGCATTGACC
The DNA here is from genome assembly GCA_963728985.1 of uncultured Acidimicrobiales bacterium. Taxonomy (GTDB): domain Bacteria; phylum Actinomycetota; class Acidimicrobiia; order Acidimicrobiales; family Ilumatobacteraceae; genus DASXAI01. The sequence goes on from CAVSME010000003.1 coordinate 341,178, forward strand.
AGACGGCATTGAGGTATGCCAGTTGCATTGCCCGTCGCTGCGCTGGCGTGTTGGTTGGATCGACGAGCGTCTTGGCGCGCACGCGGAGGGCTGCAGTCCCCCAGCGCGGCGAAGTGTTTGTGAGCGTCTCGGGATGGCGTCGCCATAGAAGGAGCGGCTCGTCGACGTAGCCAACGTCGCCGTGACGGCTGACTCTGATAGCGAGGTCGGCGTCGTCGGCGGGATCCGTCGCCGGATCAAAGGCACCGACCCGGGCCACGACCTCTCGGCGGAGCAGATGGGTACCCGGTGTCACGGCCCAATGGTGGTACACGAGATCACCGAACGTCGTGGGTTCCGACGGCGGCACGCGCACCAGGTGGCGGCCCCTGAACCCGCGCCGATCGCGGCAACGCTGTTCGAGATCGTCGCCGGGCAACAGTTGACCCTCGCCGTCGATGCAACGGGGCAGGCAATGGCACGAGACATAGTCGGGGTGCGAGTCGAGCATCGTCACCAGCGTCGAAAGCGCGGCTGGATCCCAGAGGTCGTCGCTGTCCAGGAAGATGACGAACTCGGCAGCCCGATCGGTCAGCGCGAATCCCCGGTTGCGGGCAGTGGCGACACCTCCATTGGCGCCGTGGGCCACGTTGATCCGAGGATCGAGCTTGGCGTACGCCCTGGCCACTTCGAGGGTACCGTCGGTCGAACCATCGTCAAAGACGATCAACTCCCAATGAGCGAAGGTCTGGGCGAGCACGCTCTCGATCGTGAAGCCGATGTACCGCTCACGGTTGTATGCGGGAATCACGATGGATACTCGCGGAGGATGGCCGTTGGCAGCCCGCGCCGACACGGCGGTGGTCGTGGTGTCCATTTCCCTCCCCATTTCTCGCTCGCCGAGATTTGCTGGCGAGCGGTACGAGATCGGCCAGAACAGAATGCAGTCCGAATTTCGAGCGGCTGCCGTGGCTGTGCGCGAGCCTACGAGCACTCGGCAGGCACCAGAGAGCGGGTCGCAGCGGCTCAGAAAGTCGAGCCGCGCTCGCGCTCGACCACAGTCCGTCCGTCGGCCGACACGCGGCGTTCCCGGGTCGAGGTGAAGCCCAACCAGGATCCCCGTATCAGAGACGCAATCAGGCCGATCGCGCCAACGATCATCAGGATGACACCGACCGCGGTCAGATCAACGTTGTCAGACGCTGCCTTCACCGCGAAGGCGAGGATCGCCCCGACCGCAATCAACAGAACGCTCATTGCACCCATCGTCCCGCACACTCCAATCTCACTCGCAGTTGGTCGCGACAGTTCCTAACTGGTACCCGCACGGGAAGCAGAGCACACCCAGCCCCTCGCAATACCTCGTCAAGTGACTGCGAAGACTGGTACTGCGGCGTGAACCTCTTTCTGCGCCGACGTCGCACGCTCTCGAAGGAGCCGAGTACCCGCCCGGTCGCCGCGTCGAGCTTCAAGCCGCCCGGCCGGTTCGGCTCGCGCGCGTAGACGACGCCTCCGGCGACCGGGCTCGTCCGCCCCTCGGTACTGAAGGTCGTGCCGCTGTGCTTCCACAGCACGTCGCCGGTAGCTGGGTCGAAGGCCGACACCTCCAAGTTCCCCATGCTCAGGTACGCGGCGTACGACGTGACCGAGAAGGCGCCGAGCCCAGACCCGGTCGAGAACGTCGCCCGCCACAGTTCACTGCCGTCCGTTGTGCGCAGGGCGAACATGTAACCCGTCGCCGTGGGTATGTACAGGAACCCACCAGCCACGGTCGGGGCCGCCTCGCACTCGCCGTCCAGCCGCTTGCTCCACCGCACCGCCCCGGTCGCGGCGACGAGCGCGGTGACGGTGCAGTCCGTGACGACCGAGTACAGCGTGTCCCGTCGATCGCGACCGCGCTGTAGCCCACGCTGAAGGGGCTCGACGTCCCGAGCAGGATCGGACCCCAGACCCGATGGCCGTCGGCCTCCGCAAGCGCCACCACCAACGGTTGGCCGGTGACCGGGTCCGGATAGCCACCCAAGACCAGGCCGGCGCCGAAGACGACCTGGCCCGGGAACAGGAACCCGCCCACCGCCCACCTCGGCCGAAGAGGCGGCACGACCCCGGCACCGGTGATCACCCCGGCATGCCGGGCGTCGCCCTGCACCTGTGCCGTCGATGCCACCGAAGGATCGATGCTCGTCGGTACCAGACCACCGGACGCGGCTCCGGCCGTCCCGAGCGTCGACGCCAGCACCAGCGTCGCATTCCCAGCCTCGCCGCCAACCGCACGGCCCACCCCGTCGCCGGACCGGACCGGACCGTAACGCGGGCGCTGGCGCGCCCAGACCACTGGTCGACCGCCTGCACACGCGAACGGCCTGGCCGAGGCGAGCGGTCGGCAACCCAACGGGATTCGAACCGTGCCTCACCGGAGCGCAAGCGCTCCGAGCCCCGGGCCAAACGATGGATCGCGTTACCCGTGGTCCTTCCACTCGACGAGGATCCCGTCGTCGTCGAACCGGAGGACGCTGCACAGCCGGAGGCGGAACGGGGTGCCTGCCGTGGCCCCGATCGCCTCGATGTCGACTCGCGGCACGGCGACCCAGTCGTTCTCCCGGACGCACACGTTGCCGACCGTCATCACACGCTCGGGTTGCTCGAAGTGTCGTTCCACCAACAACTCGTCGGCGAACAGGCGCAGCATGTCGAGGAGCTGCCGGCGGTCGTTGATGGCGAAGGCCCGGTTGTGGTGGGCGAAGTCGATGGCGGGGTCGATGAGGCCCTCGAGCTCGTCGAAGTCTTGGCGGTTGTATGCGTCGATGAGCCGGTCAGCGGCAGCGGCAGCGTCCACCGTTCCTCCTGGTCGATCCCCCGCCGACGACCATACCGACCAAACCGGTCGACTGTTGACCCCCGGGGGCGCTCCGTCTCCGCTCCATCTCTGCGGTTCTGTCCACTCGGCCAACGGTCTGTGTCGCCCCGGGCTTGACCGAGCGGCTCATCACCTCGCTGAGCAGGCCGGGTGACTCCCCTCGAAGGCCTGCACCAAGAACAGCTCAACGAGATCGATCGGATGTTGGACGCTCTGGACGTTGCACGACGTGGGCCAGCGGCCGACCCGTCGCGGTCGCCGACCTCACGAACGCGGCTGAGGTCTTCGCCGACTCGGCCCGTCGCGCGCCGGTGTTGGCCGGACACCCCGGGGACATCGGTCGATCTCAATCGTTTGAGCTTCTCGAACCCCTTCTCCAGCGTCTTGACGAACGCGGTATCGGGCTTTCCTACGACACGCTGCATCCTGAGCGAGTGGGGCCCGATCTCGGCCTGGACCTCTGATCACCGGCCCGCCGCACCACACACGTTCTCCTGAGCCCCGTGGCCGGGAAACGACGGAGCGACGGGAAATGGGGGCGTCGCCGGAACGCCGACCAGTGCCGTCCGTCGCGCCCGTGCCGCTCGGTCTGGTGATCGCCGATCGCATTAGGAGCCAGACGACTCGGCCGAGCACGATCCGCGATTCGTACACTGCGAGCCTGTGGGGGAACAGCCGGTATATGTGGGGTGCGGTGCTGCGCTCGGGCTTGACGCGATTCCCGACCCACCGGAGGCACGGACTCCCTGTCCCTCGTGCGGCTCGACATGCCGCACGTTTTTCATCTCGGCCTGGCGAGGAACAACGCCTCGCGGAGTGCTCGGCGATCCAAAGGTTGTTCGGCCGGGGATCACGGAGGAGCTGCCCGGCCCTGGTCGCAGCCGGCCAGCGAGACCGGCCGGCTTGCCTCCCTCGTCGACAAGTCCCTCGTCGACTTCGACGAGACCACCGGTCGGCATCGGTTGCTCGAGACGATCCGGTTGTTCGGCGAAGAGCACCTCGTTCGGACCGATCGAGACCCCGACGATGAGCGCGACCGGCCATCTCGCCGTCGAGGCGCGATGTCGCGATCGCGCTGATGGAAGCAGACATCGAATCCGCGTCAGCCAAGCTCCTCGCCATCGAAGACCAAGTCGACGGCCACCTCAAGATGAGCGAAACGGCGTGGAGCTTCTTCTACGGCGCCGCCGCCGGCCTCGCCAACGCCCAAGGCGACCTGCAGCCCGCCTCCATCCTCTCGGGGGCGTCAATGGCCACGTTCGTGACCGAGACCTCCCGTTCGTGGCCTGGATCCTCGAGGCCCGCTACGGCGACGACCCGATCGGGCGACAGGCCAGGACGCCGCCACCCACACTCGCCGACGCCAAGGCAGTCGCGCGAGAGGTCGCGCATCGATCGGTCCCGTCGTAGCAAAGTCACGTCGTCCGACACGGGCTGGACCACCGGCCGAGGTGCAGCAGCCGCGAACTCCCAAATGTCCATGGCCGGTCAGTGGGCGAACGGCCCGGGCGTCTCCGACTCGGGTCTGGTTGCCCTCCGACCTTTGCACGATGCGGCGCGGGCTCGCGGGCCGGACGATCGCCATATGGAACTCAACCCGATGGCTCTGGCCCGGCCCTTCCTGGTGGAAACTGTCAGTATGGTGACCGACGGCTTCGCGCTCCCGGCCGGGACGGTGACGTTCCTCCTGACCGACGTCGAAGGGTCGACGCGGCTGTGGGAGACCCGCCAGCCGGAGATGGGACCGGCCATCGCCCGCCACTACGCCATCTTGGACGAGGCCATCGACCGCTTCCACGGGGTGCGCCCCGTGGAGCAGGGCGAGGGCGACAGCGTGGTGGCGGCGTTCGCCCGGGCAGTGGACGCTGTACAAGCCGCGCTGTACGCCCAGTTGGCGCTCCAGCACGAGTTGCCGTGGCTCCGGGTTCGGATGGCCATCCACACCGGCGAAGCCCAACTGCGCGACGAGGGCAACTACGTGGGGCGCACGATCATCCGTTGTGCCCGGCTGCGCTCCTGTGGCCATGGCGGCCAGATCCTGATCTCCGAGACAGCCGCTCCCCTCGTTATTGACGCCCCACCCCTCGACGTGTCGCTGGTCGACCTCGGCGTGGCTCGCCTGCGAGATCTGAGTAGGAGCGAGCGGGTTTGGCAGCTGGCCCATCCTGACTTGGCGTTGGAGTTCCCACCGCTGCGGACCCTCGACGTCGCGCCCAACAACCTCCCGACGTCGCTGACGAGCTTCGTCGGCCGCGATGAGGATCAGCAGACGCTCGCCGACCTCGTCACCTCACATCGGCTGGTGACGGTGACGGGGTCGGGTGGGGCGGGGAAGACCCGCCTGGCATTGCAGGTCGCGGCGGGCCTGGCTGGCCATCACGGGGCCGGCACGTGGTGGGTCGAGCTGGCGCCGTCATCGCTGGCCGCCGAAGTGCCCGAACGGGTAGCGGCGGCGATCGGTCTGGCGGTGACCCCGGGTGTCGACCCGCTCGACACCGTCGTGCGGCACTGCCGAGAGGGCGACGTGCTTCTCGTGCTCGACAACGCCGAACACTTGGTCGAGGCCGTGGCGGCAACCGCTCAGCGGCTCTTGGCGACGTGCCCGCCTCTGCGGCTGCTGGTCACCAGCCGCGAACCGCTCGGCGTTCCCGGCGAGATCTTGTGGCGCATCCCCTCACTAGCGGTGCCTGCAGCGGTCAGAGCGGCGAGACCAGAGCCGCTCACCGCGTTCGACTCGGTCCGCCTGTTCATCGAACGGGCCCGGGAGGCTCGGCCCAACCTGGTGATCGACGACGAGGTCGCACCACACCTGGCCGAGATCTGCGCCCGACTCGACGGAATCCCGCTCGCCATCGAACTCGCCGCCGCCAGGACCCGGTCGATGACGATCGAGCGGATCGCCGCCGAGCTCCATGACGCCTTCCGGCTCCTGACGGGCGGCGCCCGCACCGTCCTGCCCCGTCAGCAGACGTTGCGTGCTTCGATCGCATGGAGCGTCGACGCGCTCGACGAGACCGAACGGACCGTCTTTCGGCGCCTGTCGGTGTTCCAGGCACCGTTCACCCTCGACGCCGCCGAAGCCGTGGCGGCCGAGGACGACGTGGAGCGCCTCGCCGTGCTCGACGTGGTGGCCCGGCTGGTCGACAAGAGTTTGGTGCGCTTCCACGACGACACCGGCCGCTACTCGCTCCTCGTGACCCTCCGCCAGTTCGGCCTCGACCAGCTGCGCGAGACGGCCGAGATCGAGCCGACCCGACGGCGGCATGCCGAGTGGTATGCGACATGGAGCGAGGCAGTGGGAAGAGGGGTCTATGGTCTGACGGCGCGGGCGTTCCTCGTGGACGTCCCCGACTTGGTGGCGGCGCTGGAGTGGAGCTACCAGACCGAGCCGGCCACTGCGCAGCGCATCGCCGCCGGCATCGGCTTGTTCGGCGCGGTGCTCGGGATGGCCGCGCTGAAACAACTGTGCGACTGGCTTGCCGGGTGGTCGCCGCGGACACCCGAATGGGCGGCCGCCATCGCGGGCATCGCACCGGTGAGCTTCGCATTGCTCCGCCCCGTTGATCTGCTCGCCGTTGCCGCCGACGCTCGGGAGGTCGCCGCTGACGACGATCGTCGCAGCCGCCATCTCCTCACGTTCCTCGACACCTTCCGCTTGCTGATCCTGCATGGGGACATCGCCCCGATGACCGCGGTGGCGGCTGAGGCGCGAGACGACGGCGACGACGTCCTCTACGTCACCGTCGTCGGCATGCTCGCCGCCACGGCGGTGCGCACCGGCGACTTCCCGCGAGCGGAGGAACTGCTGGCGGACCTGCGCCAGGTGCTCGCCCGGCACGGCACGGCACTCAGCCCTGAGGCCCACTCCGCCGCGTTCCTCGCGTCGATCGAGCTCGCCATCCAACAAGGACGGTTCGACGACGCTCGGCACCACGTCGCGCTGGCTGAGCACGGCGTCGACGTCGGCTGGGGCCGGCCGATCGCGTCGGTGCAGAGCTATCTCGGGTTCGTGTCAGGCACGTCGGCGCTTCTCACTACCGCCCTCGCCGTCGTAGACGACGACGCACCTCCGATGTACGCCGCGCTGCGGCACTACATCCTGGCCTTCGCGGCCATGAGCGACGACCGCAGCGTCGACGCCGCCGACCACGCCCTTCGCGGCTTCGAAGGGCTTCGCGGCAACGGCGTCGGCCAAGGGTTCTTCGTCCCGCTCGTCCCGATGACGCTCCTGGCCTGCGGCCGGGTCGACGACGCCCGGCAACACCTGAAGGACTGGACCGCGACGGTGGACGAGCTCGGGCGCCACCCGATGCACGTCGCCGTGCTCCATCAGTGCAGCGCGATTGTCCACCTCGCTACCGGTGACGACGCCGCCGCCCTCGACCATGCGCATCTCCTGCTCGAGTTGGCCCACGACCGCGGCTACGCCCTGTTCCGGGTGGATGCGCTCGAAGCGATCGCCGACGCCCAGGCCAAGCGAGGCAACGAAGTGTTGGCGGCACGCCTGCTCGGCGCCGCCCGGGCCGAACGCGACCGGATCGGCTATGCCGGCCGTTGGCGCCCGGACCCCGAGGCGGTGACGGCCGATCACGAGCGACTCGCCGGCGCCCACCCCGACGCCAGCGCCGAAGGGCGCGCCCTCTCTATGGCCGAGGCGGTCGAGCTCGCCGGCCGCTCCCGCAGCCAACCCACACGCGCCACCCACGGCTGGGACAGCCTCACCCCCACCGAGCGCCGTGTCGTCGACCTCGTCGCCGACGGCCTCTCCAATGCCGACATCGCCGGTCGCCTCCTCATGTCCGTGCCCACCGTCAAGAGCCACCTCACCCACGTCTTCACCAAGCTCGATATGACGAACCGCACCGAACTCGCCGCCGCGGCAAGCCAGCGCCGCTCTACCCTCACGAGCGAATAGGCGTGGGGAGCCACGCGATCGATTCTGTCGCAACGTCGAACCGTCGCGTTCCGCCGGAAGATTGCGGCCCGCGGGCCCCCAGTAGAGCGGCCCCATTCAGCCCTGCAACAGGACGCGTCGCGCCTGAGCGGGGCATCAGCGATGCCAGACCGGGCAACAGGCACATCGGGTCTCTTGCCGAGATCTCACCGCGACGCGGCCCTGGCCAGCGCTGCGCGGCTGCACCGCCGCGTGTTGTGGGCGCACGTTCGGGAACGCCGTGCCCAGGACCGACACGTGCCCCATCCGTCTGATCTGTCGCGACCCGCCGGCGGGCTGACTTCCGCGCGTTTGGCTCGAGTCGCGGCCGGCCGATCGCGACCGCACCGAAGCGCTGTGCGGGTCACCCTGGGGCTCGGCGATGTCTGTCGCGCCAGACGAACGCAGGCCGCCGTCGATCGGGCGCGTTCCGGGGAGAGAGCGGCGGGGCATCCATCGAGGGCGGCAGCCCTCCCTGGCTGAACGGAAGTTCAGATCCCTCGGGGCCGTGGCTCTCAACATCTCTTGTCGACCAACCGCTGGTGTCCCGTCCTCGAGGGCCGTGATGGAGGCTCCCGCACGGGCGGGGAATCAGCTCTGTGCGCGGGCGACTTGGATCTGGTCGCGCGCGTAGCGGATCGCGGCGCCGGTCTCCATGGCGGCACCGGCGGCGACCCGGTGTTGGAATGCGGCGTCGCCGAGGGCGGCGCGGATGTGGTCGATGGCGGCGGTGAAGTCGACCACCCATACGGCGGTGGCGGCGTACTGCGTCTTGATGCCGTAGATGGTCGCGGCGACGTCGGGTTGGTCGTTGCGGTCGAAGAACACGGCCAGGGCAGCCAGCGCGGCGGCCAGGTCGACGTGGTTGCTGGCTCGCTGGTAGGCGTCGATGGCGGTGTCGAACAGCTCGAGGCCCAGGTCGGGGTCGCCGTGGAGGGTTTCGAGGCCAGCTCCTTGCGAGGCGACCTGGGCCACGAACCAGGGCAGCGACTGCTGCTGGGCGATGTCGAGGGCCTCTCGGAACGCGGCCAGGGCCCGGTCGGGCTCGGACGAGGCAAACGTCCTCCCCGTCCCGATCAAGGCGAACATGATCCAGACCGGGTTGCCATGATCGCGAGCGACCGCGAGGCCATCGACGGCGATGCCGCGGGCGTCGTCGATCCTGCCGGCGGCGGGCAGCATGAAAAGCAGGATGCTCAAACCGATGACGCGGCCGAGCCCGGGCCGGCGGGCGAGGTCGGCGCAGATGTCGAGGAAGGTGTCGAGATCTCCATCGGCGATGACATGGACGGCGGCCGACCAGAACAGGCAAAAGGCCTCGTCGAAGGGGTCGTAGCGCTGATCGCTCTGCAACGCCAACGCGTCAGCGGCGTAGGTGACGGCGCGTTCAGGGCGTCCGACGTAACAGCAGAGACTGGCGGCGGTGTACAGGCGGGGTAGCCGCGGCAGGTGAGCAGCGACGGCGGCGGGAAGGGTCTCCTCGACCCATCCGATCGGCTCGAACAACTGGAGGTGGAACCCGAGCATGGTGGCGTGGGCGGCGATCGCCGTTGCTCGTGTCGTGTCGGTGTGGTCGGTCGCCCAGCGGAACCCGGCGCGCAAGTTGGCCAGTTCGGTTTCCAGCCAGGCGGTAGCGGCCCGGTAGCCGGGGCCTTCGGAGCGTTGCCACTGGGTGATGGCCTGGTCGGCGAAGTAGGCGGCGTGACGGTCGCGTAGATGGTCACCGTCGCCGGTCGCCTCGAGTTGCTCGGCGGCGAACTGGCGGATGGTCCCCAACATGTCGTAGCGAACATGACCCCGGACGTGCTCGGTCACGAGCAGCGACTTGCGCACGAGAGAGTCGAGCACATCCAACAGCTCATACTCGTCGCCGTGCTCGCCCACCGCCGCGGCGGCGGCCAGGTCGAACCCACCGGCGAACACCGAGCAGCGACCGAGCACCCGCCGTTCGCCGGCGCCGAGCAGATCGAACGACCAGCTCACCATCTCGCGCAGGGTCTGGTGGTGGTGCCGACTGGCCCGCCCAGCGCCGGACAGGAGACGGAACCGATCCGTCAGGCGGTCGCGAACGTCGCCGACACTCATCGATATCGTCCGCGCCGCCGCCAGCTCGATCGCCAACGCGATGCCATCCAGCTGGCGGCAGATCTCCACCACCGCGGCGGCGTCCACCTCGTCGTGTATGGCGACGTCGGGGTTGACCGCTCGGGCCCGATCCACGAACAGACCCACCGCCGCCGATTCGGTGCCGGCGCTCACGTCCAGCGGCACGACCGGGAACAGCTGCTCGCCGTTGATGCGCAGCCCTTCCCGGCTGGTGGCGATCACCTTCACCGTGGCGGTGCGGGCCAGGAGCTGCTCGACGAGCTCGCCGGCGGCGTCGAGCACGTGCTCGCAGTTGTCCAGCACCACCAGCAGCCGCCGCCCGGCCAGCGCGGTGGTGATGCTGGCCGTCACCGACCGGTCCGCCTGCGGCGTCACCCCCAACACGACCGCCACGGCATCGGGCACGGCCGCCGGATCACCCACCGGGGCCAGCTCCACCAGCCACACACCGTCGTCGAACGCGCCCGTCAGCTGAGCGGCCGCCTGCACCGCCAGACGGGTCTTGCCCACCCCGCCCACCCCGGTCAACGTCACCAGACGCTTGTCCCGCACCAGGTCGCACAGCGTCTTCACGGCGTCGTCGCGACCAACGAAACTCGTCGCCATCATCGGCAGGTTCCCGGGCGTCGCGTCCAGCGTCCGCAACGGCGGGAAACCGTCGGCCAGCCCCGGAGCCCGGACCTGATAGAGCCGCTCCACACCGGACAAGTCCCGCAGCCGATGCTCGCCCCGATCGACCAGTTCGACGCCCGACACCACCGCCGCCGTCGACGCCGCCACCACGATCTGACCGCCGTGCCCGGCCGCCATCACCCGCGCCGTTCGGTTCAAGACCGGACCGAAATAATCGTTTCCGCGACACTCGGCCTCGCCCGTGGCGATCCCCATACGCACCGGCAACCCGACAGTCAGCTGAGCGGCGACCGCAGCATCGATCGCAGCGCGAGCTGAACCAAACGCGGCGCACACCCCGTCGCCGGTGTGCTTGAACAACCAGCCACCGTGAGCCTCGACCGCCGAGTGCATCGCGTCATCGTGGAGAGCGAGCGCGGCGCGCATCGACGCCGGGTCGGCCTCCCACCGCCGCGTCGAACCCTCGATGTCCGTGAACAGGAACGTCACCGTGCCCGACGGGCGCACCCCATCCACCTTGTGAGTATCGCGCGCACGACGATCGACTTCGCCGGTCCACCCTGACACTTCACAGCCCGAAGGAGCGCCAGCTTCTGACGACCCTCGCTCGTCGCCGGCCACTCCGGCACCGCCGCGACACGCCGACGCGACCGTACCGATTCGGCGCTCGGGGTGGCCAGGCCCGAGCTCGAACCGCGCCCATAACGCGCGTCGGCGAAAGCTCGCCGTGGACGTCACCTACCGCCGGCAAGACGTCGGTGGGCCCGGTTGGTCGTGACCTCGTTCCGGCCACGCTCGTCGTCAGGCCGATGACCTACATCGCGTTGCACTACCGCCGGCAGCTCAGGGTTGTTCGGCCCGCTGTCCTTGACACCGCCCACGAGCAACCTTGGACCAACCTGAACCGCTCGGAGGACGCCTACTCGCCGTACGTTTCGGAGCAATGTTCGGTGACCGCGTCGTTTGAGCGCTTCCCGCGGCGTGTCGGAAGCAACACGAGCGCCGAGTCGATCACGGACGATCCGCGATTGCCCATTCCACGCCGCCTCGGTAGCGATGGCATAGTGCGAGGCGCCGGAAGGGAGGTCGAGGTCATGGGGCTAGAGGGTGGGCCGATCCGATGGGGAATCTCCATTCCCCAGTACGCCGTCGACGGCACGTTCGAGCCGGCGGCTCTAGGCGCCTACCTCGCGCGAGCCGAGGCGCTCGGCTTCGAGAGCGCATGGACCCTCGAGCAGGTGATGGGCACCCGGCCGCATCTCGGTCCGATCGAGGTCATGAGTTACGCGGCGGCGTGCACCGAACGGCTCCGGCTCGGCTGCGCGGTGTTCGTCAGTTCGCTGCATAGTCCTCTTCACCTGGCCAAGAGCATTGCCACGCTCGACCAGCTCAGCAGGGGTCGCGTCGAGGTCGGTCTCGGCGCTGGCGGGCGCTTCCGGATGTTCTCGGCGTTCGGGGTCGATCCTGAAACGTTCGTCGGCCGGTTCAACGAGGGTCTGCGGCTGATGCGAGCACTGTGGACCGAGCCTACGGTCGACTTCGACGGGCGCTTCTGGCAACTACAGGGCGTGGGCATGGAACCCAAGCCGTTCCAGAAGCCGAACCCGCCGATCTGGTTCGGTGCGAGCCATCCGGCCGCCCTACGACGCGCCGTTCGTGACGCCGACGGGTTCTTCGGTGCCGGGTCGTCCACCACTGCGCAGTTCACGCAGCAGGTCGTGGTCGTGCGAGAAGCGTTGAAGGAAGCCGCCCGAGACAAGGGTGACTTTCCGATCGCCAAGCGCGTCTACATCGCAGTCGACGACGACGCCGATCGGGCGCGGGAGCGTGTGCGCGCGACTTTGCGGGCGTTCTACGGCGACGCCGTACCCGACCTGACACCGGTCGCCGTCGTCGGGCCGCCCGAAGTCTGCGCAAGAGGTCTGCGCGAGATCATCGACGCCGGCGCCGAACGCGTCCTGCTCAACCCGATGTTCGACGAGGCGGAACAGATGGAACGGTTGGTTGCCGAGGTCGTGCCTCAGCTCTCATCATGACGTGGCCCGCCGAGGCGTGCGGCGGGAGGGCCGGGTCCAGGCGGGCCGGTGCCACCCACGATCACCGTACCTCTGGCCTCGGACCGACTCATCGACGAAAGCGTCGGTCCATTTTCTGTGTCGAGGCTCAGGCATCGTCGGCGGCCGCGCCGAGGAGGTCAGCGAGCACGTCGGCCGCTCGGCGATCGGCCTCCGGAAGGAGCGAGTACACGTTGAGGGTCGTCGCCGCGTTGCGGTGACCGAGGCGACCAGCAACAGTCCGCACGTCAACGCCGGCGGCCAGGAGCTGCGTCGCCACGTAGTGGCGGAGATCATGCAACCGCACGCCTTCGAGCCCCGCTCGCTCGCAGAGTCGATGGAACCGTCGGGTGATCGAATCGGGGTACCACGGCTCCTCCCCCAGCCCGTCCCGGCTGAACAACAGGGCGCCAGGCGAGAGCTCAACTTGAGCGAGACGGGCTCGGTACGCCGCCCGCTCGCCGTGCGCGGCGAGGACGGCGACCGTGGCGGGGTCGAGCGTGACCCGCCGGGCCTGGTGCGTCTTGGTGTCCTTCTCGACGAGTCCGTCCGGTCCGTTCACGATGCCCCGCGAGATCGTCACCACTCCTCGGACCAGGTCGAGGTCGTCCCAACGCAAGGCCAGGAGCTCGCTGCGGCGCGCGCCCGTCGCCGCCGACAGCGTCACGAACGTGGCCAGATCGACATCGTCGACGGTGGCCAATCTCAGCAGCCGACCCAGGTCGGCGGGCGTCGGTGGCTTGACATCAGTCTTCGGCACCTTCGGCGGCGAGGCCGAAGCGGCCGGGTTGATGGCGATCCAGCCCCATCGGACACCCTGTTGCAGGGCGCGCCGCAAGATGCCGTGAATGCGCCGGACCGAGCCGGGCGCGAGCGGCCGACCTCGCGAACCGTGAGTCCGCAGACCGCGGTAGAAGCGGTCGAGGTCCTCCGGTCGCAGCTTGGACAACGGCACCCGGCCGAGGGCCGGCAACAGGTCGCGGTCGAGGTAGCTCCGCGTCTCCAGCACGGTCTTGGGCGAGTAGTCGTCCCGGGCCTGCGCGAACCAGTGCTCGAGCAGATCGCCCACGGTGGCGGAGGTGCGAGCGAACCCGCCCTGGTCCGCGTCGGCCACCATCCGGGCCAGCACGCGATCCGCCTCGCGCCGGCTACCCCTGACCGTACGCGTGGTGTACCGCTTCTTGCCCGTGATCGCGTCCTGGCCTAGATGGCGTCCCGGCTCGTGGTGTAGGTGACCACGTGCGTTCCCCGGAAGCTGTTGGTCAGGTTCGGGGTGCTGCGGGTAAGGCTAGTTCGGCGCTGCCGTCGGTGAGGTCGGCGACGGAGGCGGCGGCGATGTAGCGGCGTTCGGCGGCGATCATCTCGTCGTTGATCTCGACGAGGAGGGCGCCGACGAGGCGGATGACGGATGCCTTGTCGGGGAAGATGCCCACGACGTCGGTGCGGCGCTTGAGCTCACGGTTGAGGCGTTCGATCGGGTTGTTCGACCAGATCTTCGACCAGTGCGCGATCGGGAAGGCGGTGTAGGCGAGCACGTCGTGCTCCATGGCCTGAAGGCGTTCGGCGACCGTGGGGGCGTAGGGGGCGAGCTGGTCGACCACGGCTCGCAGCTGCGTGCGGGCAGCGTCGGCGTCGGGTTGGGCGAACACGGTGCGGATCAACGCGGCGATCATCTGGCGGTGCCGGTGGTGGGCGGCGGCGAGCAGGTTGCGCATGGCGTGAACGCGACAGCGTTGCCAGGCGGCGCCCTGGAAGCAGCGGGCGATCGCCTTGGTGAGCCCGGCGTGGGCGTCGGAGATCACCAGGCGGACACCGCCGAGGCCGCGGTCGACGAGGCCGGTGAGGAACTCGCGCCAGAACGCTTCGTTCTCGGAGTCACCGACGTCGACACCGAGCACCTCACGATGGCCGTCGGCTCGGAGCCCGGTGGCGATCACGACCGCCTTGGACACGACGTGGCGGTGCTCGCGGACGTGGAGGTAGGTGGCGTCCAACCAGACGTAGACGAACGGTTGGTGATCGAGGCGGCGGGTGCGCAACACGGCGACATCGGCGTCGATCTGGGCGCAGATCCGCGACACCGTCGACTTCGACACCCCACTGTCGCAGCCGAGTGCTTTGACGAGGTCGTCGACCTTGCGGGTCGAGGTGCCCGTGATGTAGGCGGTCATGATCACCGCCCACAACGCCCGATCCACGCGGCGGCGAGGCTCGAGCAGCTCCGGGAAGAAGCTGCCCGTGCGCAGCTTGGGGATCCCCACCTCGACATCGCCACCCGGAGTCGACAGCAGCTTCGGACGGTGTCCGTTGCGCAGGGCTGCCCGCTCGGGTGAGCGTTCACCCGGGGCGGCGCCGATCAGGATGGTCAGCTCGGCTTCGATCAACTCCTGCAGGGCAGCGGTCAGAATGTCGCGCAGCGACATCGACAGCGAGGGGTCGGTGCCGGCAAGTCGCGCGGCGAGGTCGGACAGGGCAGACTCGGAACTGGTCATCGTGCGCCTTCTCGGTTGCTTGGTCGCTTCCGAGAATCGCACGGTGACCACCATCACCCCGAGGATCGGTGCCGCCTCCTACACCACGTGACGGGACTCACCCCTGGCCTAGGTAGACCATCAGCTCCCAGGCGCTTCCGCGCTGGCGGATGAATCCCCGCATGCTCGATTCCTCCCGGCTCAGATTGATACGGGATTGGCAAGAGCAGGCGGATAGCAAAAGGCCCGGTCCGAAAACCGGGCCTCACCTGGTGCTTCTCTGGCAGCCCCAACGGGATTCGAACCCGTGCCGCCACCTTGAGAGGGTCATCGGGTCTGTTCATCTCGTGTTGGCTCGTGCCATTTGGGCAGGTCACGTGCGGTGTGCGATCCGTCGGGTGCTCCCCAGTAGCAGCTGGTGCCGTGCCGTTGGGTGTAAAGAGGGTGTAATGGCAAGCCGTGCACACCGTCGGACGGGACCATCTCCGAGCGCCGATTGGTTTCCCTGGCCTGGACATGCGGGCTGCTGACGTCAGCCCGCCGAGCGACCAGCATGGCCGCTACTTGACCGCAGTCCCTCGGACGAAAGCCAATCCCGAAGTCGTTGGGCTCGAACCGCTGGTGGAAGGGCGGGTCGTCGTAGTCCGAGAAGGCCTCAGAGAAGCCCCAATCCTCTGAGGGATTTGAGCATCCCCCGCTGGAGCGGACACCTGGACTGAGGTGGTGGCACCATCTCGGGGAGGAGTCCGATGCCTCGCCCTCATCCGCCTGAGTTCCGTCGTCGTGCGGTCGAGCTGGCCAACCAGCGCGGTCCGGACGGGAGCGGCTGCAGCCGGTGGCCAAGACGGCTGACGATCTGGGCATCTCGGAGTCGTGCCTGCGGAACTGGATGACCCAGGCCGCCATCGACACCGGCGCCCGCCCGGGGTTAACCACCGAGGAGCGTCG
Source organism: uncultured Acidimicrobiales bacterium (assembly GCA_963728985.1). GTDB lineage: Bacteria > Actinomycetota > Acidimicrobiia > Acidimicrobiales > Ilumatobacteraceae > DASXAI01. Next base: position 357,159 of record CAVSME010000003.1, read on the forward strand.
GGAGCTGGCCGAGCTGCGTCGCCGCAACCGGGTATTGGAGATGGAAGTGGAGATCCTCAAGCGGGCGTCGGCCTACTTCGCTCGGGAGAACATCATCCCAAAATGACGTTCGCCTTCATCGCGCAGGACTGCCCGGACCTGCCGGTGGCGACGTGTTGTCGCGTGATGAAGGTGTCCACGTCCGGGTTCTACGCCTGGCTCGCCCACCCGGTCTCGGATCGGGATCTCGACGACGCCTATCTGACCAACACCATCGCCGACATCCATCGCGCCAGCCGCGGCAGCTACGGGTCGCCGCGGGTGCACGTCGGCGCCGCCGGCGAGGCTGCACCCGCCGCGATCCGGACGCTTACCCCAGCGATGATCTGGTGCAGCGGGCGTTCGACCCGCCCGAGCCGGACTGCTTGTGGATGATGGACGAGACCGAGCATCCCACCGGCGACGGCAAGATCTACCTGGCCGTGGTGCTCGAGGCGTTCAGTCGGATGGTGGTGGGCTGGGCCATCGCCGATCACATGCGCGCCGAGCTCGTCGCGGACGCCCTCCAGATGGCCCTATGGCGACGGCGACCACCGGCCGGGCGCACGGTCGCCCATGCTGACCACGGCGCGCAATACACGTCATGGGCGTTCGGGCGGCGGCTCCGAGCCGCCGGTCTCCTCGGGCCCGGCCGGTTCGGCGTGGCCGAGCCGGTCGAGGAGAATCGCGAGGTACCGGAATGTGGAGGACAGCATGACGACGTCGCCGGCGTGGTATTGAGATTCGAGGACGCGACGAAATGATTCGAGCGCCGCGTTCGCGTCGCCGTGGCGTGCTTCAAGTGCCGCGAGTTCTCGGCCGATATAGCTTTCGTGCCAAGCGTTGGCGCTGTCGGACGAAGCGGCGGACCGAGCCGCACGTCAGCACAAGCGAGCACACTGGTCGGACAGCCGTCATGTGAGGGGACGGCGTGGTGGTCGCTGTCGAAGTCTGGCGAGGAGCTCGGCTTGGGAGTGCACTCCGAACTTGGCGTAGATGGTGGCGAGGTGGTTGCGCACCGTGCTTTGGCTGACGAACAGGGCTTGGGCGATTGTCGGTGCTCGATCGCCTCGTATCAGTCGGCTGAGGATCTCCCATTGACGGCTTGTCAGCTCGCTGAGCTGAGGATGGTCGCTCGCGGCGGGCATCACCTCGAGCTCATCGAGGACCCCGGCCGCCCGGACCTCGGCTCCGATGTGGCGAAGCCGCAACTCGAGCTCTCGAACTCGGTCAGGTGAGGGGCCGTTCGTGGCGTGCGGAACGCCGATGGCCGCGAATGCGATGCGTTCCGGGCTGTCGTCGGACAGGTTCGCGACCATCACGCATACGTCGCCCCAGGAGCCGTCACGCTTTCGCACGCGGACGTAGCAGTGAGAACGCGGGACAATGCGATTGGGGCCGAGCTGTCTCTGCAAATGTGACACGTCGTCGGGGTGAACGAAATCCAGCAACGACGTTCCGAGGCACTCGGCCGGTGCGGCCCCGACGATTTCAGCGATGTCCGAGCTGACGGCGTCGATCCGCCATTGGAGATCTGCGGTGCCAATCGCGACCGGTGTGAGGTCGCGCCACGGTGCGGAAGGGTCGCGACCGAGGCGGGCGACCGCGGTGGTAGGGATGTAGAGCGACACGAGGGCGCGGGCCCCGTCGAGTTCGAGAGCGCGGCTCCATACGTGTACGGGCACAGCTTGCTGTGGCGTGAGGATGCGCCGTTCGGCGCCGATGACTTCGACGGCTCCGGATTCGAGGGCGGCGAAGGCCTGAGCAACGGAATGGCTGGGGCTGAGGAGGTCGGTGTTCTTCGTTCCCACCAGTCGCACGAGGGGCACGCCGAACAACTCCGCGGAGTGCTGATTGGCCAACCACACGACGCCACTCGGCAGCGCCCAGACGAGGACGGCGGACTCGCAAGCGCTCAGAGCGTGGCCGAGGAATCCGACGAGGTGGCGCGCACCGCGACGTGCTTCGTGTCCTCGGCTGCCGTCTCTTCCACTTGCGACGGGTGGATGGTCACGTTGGACTCCTCCCTGATGACATCGTCTGGGACTGTCCAGTCTTTGCTTGGTCTCGAGCCTGGCTCCGTCGGCCCAAACTCGGTCATCACGCTAAGCCGCGGTGCGGGTCTGGCACATCACGCGAGCGCGTGAAGGACGAGTTGTCGCCGCTCGCGCGTGCAGGAACGGCAGGAAGAAAGTCGGGACGAGCGCCGACCGGTCAGAGCGGTGCCCGGGCGGTGTTGGCGAGTGCGACCCGTGAGTTCACGCCGAGCTTGCGGTAGATGGAGCGAAGGTGCGTGTCGACGGTGTAGCGGGACATGAACAGACGCTCACCGATCTCGCGATTCGTCAAGCCGACGGTTGCCAGCGCCGCGACGCTTTGCTCGGTGTCGGTCAGTCCTTTCCAACTTGCTGTACTTGGACCGAGCCTCGAAGGGCCAGACCGTGGTTCACGGACCGGGCGGAGCTGAACGAGCGCCCCGACCAGGGTTCCGCCGTCATATACGGGTTCACAGCGCATCACCATCGATTCGCCGTCCCGCAGGACCAGCTCTGACGCTTCGAGGCAGTCGTTCGCGAGCGCACGCGTCACTTGTTCCCACACGAGTCGGGCGTCTGGGGGCTGCACGATGTGGTCGGCGGCAGCGTTCGTGATCATCCGCTTCTCGTTGACGAACACGAGCGGACCCTTCGCACCGCGCCGCCGTTGGAGGAAGTGCTGAAGCACCAGACGTTCCGCCACTCGCTTGTCGTCGAGAAGGCGCAGCTCTATCTCCCGGGCGGCGCGCCGTGCGAGCGGCAACATCAGTCCGCTGGCGTCGCTGGCGCGGCACGTGAGGTCGATCACGCCGCTCGTTCGCCCATTCTCCGGATCGGAAATCGGGACAGCGGCACAGGCCATTGGAGTGAATGCGTCGGCGAAGTGCTCCGGTCCAACGACCATCGACGGTGCCCGCTGCGCCAGTGCGGTTCCAATGGCATTCGTACCGATCTGCCCCTCCGCGTAGACGAAGCCCGGGGCGAGCGAGATGCGGTCGAGATCAGCACGCAGGCTGCGCTGTCGCACCTGCCGATTGATGACTTGGCCCTGATGATCCGTCAGCACGACACTGAGGCTCACTCCCGTCAGATCCTCGACGAGGCTGTCGAGCACAGGAAGGGCAGCCCGGACGAGCAGTGCGTCGGAGTCCACCGCCTCGTCGAACGGGACGTCGCACCGCTCGGGTCGGAGTCCCGCTTGCAAGGACCGGTACCATGAATCTCTGATCTCCGACCGCACCGACGCGGACGCCGGGGCGTCGTTCATCAGTCCCGCCAACGCCTCGCGGATTCGATCAGCGACCATCACCGTCGCTTCCATCAGGGCACGCGCTTCCACCGGTCACGAGTGGCAGCCCGAACTCGCAACGGTCCATCCCGTCAGCTTCGAGGGCGTGACCGGCTGCGGGGATGTGTCTTGGGTCTGGGCGTCACGGTCGACGGTCGAGTTCTGAATCCCCCAAGGCTTGCGCTGTTTGGGCGGTCTGTCTAGCTCAACGGACGGGTTGCCTATAGGCGTTTGCGCTGGTCTGTCAGACCGTGGTCAGGTGCATGCAGATCGTCGATGGCGAACCAGGGAGCTGGGATTGCTCGCTGATCGGCTCCTGGCTCCCGTCACCGTCATCGCCGCGGACAGCACACTGCTCTACGTGAACCGGGCCGCAGCACACGCGGTGGGTCACGAGCCTGGCTGGCTGATCGGACGGCGAATGCTCGATCTCGTTCATCCCGACGATCGGGCGCGAATTCGACGTGAGCTTGCGCAGGTTGCCGCGGGCCGGCCAGCCGGGGGTTCCACGATCTACCGACTGCGAGCCGATGGGACCCGCGACTGGAAGACGTTCGAGTCGATTGCCGACAACCTTCTTGATGATCCCGGTGTTGCGGGCATCCTCATCTCTAGCCGAGATATCACCGAGCAGCTCGAGCACGAGCGCCAGCTGGTGGACCTGGCGTATCGCGACCCCCTCACCGGGCTTGCCAATCGCGCCAAGATTCGCGATGACCTTGACTCTCTGATCGGAGTCGACGCTCCGCTCGCCGTCGCGTTCGTCGGTCTGGACCGGTTCAAACTGATCAACGATTCGCTCGGTCACACTGCGGGCGACGACGTCTTACGCGCTATCTCCGAACGGATCGCCGCCGGGCTTCCCTCGTCGACGTCAGCCGGAAGGTTCGACAGCGACGTCTTCGTCGTCATCGACTCTGGCGCCGTCGTCGAGCACATGCGCAGTCTGATCTGGCGCGTGGTCGAGCGGGTGAGCGAACCGATGTTCATCGCTGGACACGAGCTCCGCGTGTCGGCAAGCGCAGGAGTCGCCTACAAGGATGCAGCCGCGACGACCGAGTCGCTCCTGCGTGACGCCGGCCTGGCCCTTCACCGAGCCAAGTTCACGGGTGGGCGTCGCGTCGAACTGTTCGAGCAGGCCATGCGTGACTCAGCGCTCGCACGCCTCGAGATGGAGGCCGACCTCCGAACCGCAATCGCCAACGGCTCACTGTCTGTGGCCCTCCAACCCATCGTGCGCTTGACGGATCGCACGCCGATACGAGCCGAAGCGTTGGCTCGCTGGCACCGCGACGGCGAGACAATCCCGCCGTCTGAGTTCATCTCCGTCGCCGAGGAGACCGGGCTGATCGTCGCGCTTGGTGACGCGGTCATCGACAAGGCCGCGCAACTGGCACGGCGCGCTCCTGGAAGCCAAGTCGCGGTCAACCTCTCCGCACGCCAGCTCGCATCGCCGGGGTTGCCAGAACGAATCGCCCGAACGATGGCCGCCCACCGGTTGTCTGCATCCAACCTTGCGTTTGAGATCACCGAGACCCTCGTGATCGAACAGTTCGACTACACCGCCGATGTCCTACGCCAAATTCGCGAACTCGGCTGCGCCGTCGGTCTGGACGACTTCGGCACCGGCTACTCGTCACTCGGCTACCTACGACGGCTCCCGATCAGCTTCGTCAAGATCGATGGATCGCTCTTCGTCGACATCGACACGGACTGTCAAGCTCGGGCGATAGTCGGCGCCATCATCACCATGGCTGATGCGCTCGGGATCGACGTCATCGCCGAAGGAGTCGAAACCGAACCACAGGCCGCCGCCCTACACGAGCTCGGGTGCGTTCTCGCCCAGGGCTTCCTGTTCGGACTCCCGGCCGAGCCGTGATCTACCCGCCCACACTGCGGAACCGGGGACGCGCCCACGCCTGATCCCACAGGCGACGGGCGATGGCGACCGGGTGCTCGTGGAGAGGCCGGACTGTGGCCCGCTCAGCGTTGTGGCCGACGGCCGAATCCGAGAACCCGAGCCGTCTCCGGCTCAGAACTCGATGCTGGGTCCGTTCCAGTCGAGGGCAAGGGCTCGAGGGTCGGGCAGCGGCTCGATGCTGTGATCGGGCAGCAGCGTGGTCGCGGCCGCGAGGAGTTCGTTCCACTGGGCGCGGTCGATCTCGGAGGGGCTGCGGGCGAACTGTGGCGCATCTCGAGCCGCATGCACGAGGATGCCGACCGCGTGGTCCAACTCCGTGACGCTGACTCGCCGGCCGTGGGCCCACATCGTCCACACCGTGAGCGCGTCGAGAATCCCGTCGATGTTGTTGAGCTGATCGCGGTTGAGCTGGTCGAGCAATGCTGCGGCCGGGGAGGGATGGGCGAGGCCGGCGAGGTTGGCGCCTTCGGCTTCGATCCTGTCGAGGTGCTGTTTGACGTCGGAGGCGTCGGCGCGGATGGCGGCGATGCAGGCTTCGGCGTCGGCAACTCGATCGTTGGCCGCCGCGGCTCGCCGTGCCGTGGCGTGGTGGTGGCCGAGGCCCGCGTGCACGGCGTCGCAGTTGGCCTTCCACATGGCGGGCCGTAGCTCACGCCGCAGCTCGTCCTCGATCTTGGCAATGGCGGTGCCGTAGGGCCGCCAAGCGGATCGCGCGACGGCGAGTTCCGGCTGGAGGTCGGCGAGGTCGGCGGTGGCTCGGCCCGCCGGCGGGCTCGCTCCCCGATCTGGTCGACGAGATCCTCGCGGCGTTGTTCGAGCCGGGCTCGCCAGGGTTCGAGCCAGTCGGGAATGATCGACGCTGACTCGGGCCGTCTGGGATCGGCAGGTCGCCCTTGTCGGGCGAGGTCTCGTCGCTGGGTGACGGCCGGGATGTCGGCTCGGTCATGGGCCAGGACGGTTTCGAGGACGTCGTGGGCCTCTGCCAGATTCTCGGTGTCGGTGATGACGTGGATGCGGTTCTCGTCACGGCCGCGGGTGGCGCCGACGTACAGGCCGCGGTGGGTGGTGGCGGTCGAGACGAGTTCGATGGCGATGTCGACGGTGTCGGCCTGGTTTCCGTGTTCGGTAGCGGCGTAGCCGAGACGAACATGCACCTGGGTGTAGTCGGCTGGGAGGGTGACGACGCCGTGTCCGGCCCGGTGGGACACGGTCAGCGACCCGTCCCAGTGGATCGCGACGACGTCCCACAAGTCACGGTTGCGGACCGGCTGCCCGGTCGACGTCTGTAGGTTGCAGTCGTTGCGGCGGGTGGCGACGACGTCGCCGGGATGGGCGTGCTCGCCGCCGTCGATCGCGGCGGTGCTGTTGGCGTCGAGCTGGCCGACCCGTCGTCGGGCCCCTTGGACGGCGGCGTTGATGGCGTCGACGTGGTCGTTGGTGGCGGCGGTGATGGCCACTGTCCGGCCCGCGGTCGTGTGGGCGATCCAGGCGACGGCCAGGCGCCCGAGGTGGTCGTCGATGGTGCCGGCCACGACTCGACCGTGCGTTTCGTAGGCGTCCAGTGCTCGCGGGTTGCCGGCGCGCAGTTGCAGCGAGGCGGCCGCCTCCCAAGCCTCTGCGAACCGGTGGAGACGGGCCAGTTCATGCACTCGGCCGATGGTGCACAGCTCGGCGAACAGGCCGCCCCGTCCTACGGCTTGGAGCTGGCGGGGGTCGCCGACGAGCGCCACCCGCCAGTCCTGGCGGTCGGCGAGGTCGACGAGGCGGTGCAAGGAGGCGGTGCCGATCATGCCGGCCTCGTCGACGACCACCGTCGTCCCGACGGGAAGCCGGTAGGTGTCGAGCGGACCCCGCTCGGTCCGGCTCCATTCGTGGAGCAGCTTGGCGACGGTGTCGGCAGCCACGCCGGTTTCTCGTTGCAGAACGCGGGCGGCCTTGGCCGTCGGGGCGACACCAAACGCGGGCCGGTCCCATGACGCCAGGTCGTCGACGGCCCGTTCGAGCATGGTGGTCTTGCCAGCGCCGGCCGGTCCCACGACGATGACGAGCCGGTCGGCGCCGGCGACGGCCGAGGCGGCGTCAGCTTGTAGGACGTCGAGGCCGGCCCCGAGGACGGTCGGTGACGGCGCCGGCTCGTCGGCTTGGGCGGCCATGGCCCAGGCCAGCACGTGCTCCTCTTCGGCGAGGATCGTGTCGGCGGTGAACTGCGGGGCCACCGGTTCCAGCCACACCGACCGGCCGTCGGAGGCACGCCGGGTGACGAGACCGGGCGGGTCGAGATCGACACAGGTGTCGATCACCTGGTCACACGCCTGTTCGAGGGCGGCGGCCCAACGGTGTCCCGACAGCTCGGACACGGATGGCTGGAGATCGCAGATCGCTCGGAGCACATCGGCCCGGGTCCACGTCGAACCGGACACGGAGAGCTGGTCGATGACCTCGTCGACGGTGACTGTCGGTACCGGCTCCCGGGGTACGCGGGCGCCATCGACGGCGGCCCCGAGCCGGCTCGGCGTCCAGTCGAGCTCGGTGGCCTCACCCGCCCATCGGGTCCGCAAATCCCCGGCACCGTTGCCGGTCTTGTGGGCGCGGGTGTCGGCCGACGCCTCCGGGCACAGCGCGGCGCGTTCCCACGTCGTCGGGTCTCGCCCCTGGCGGCGACGGAACTCGCCCACCTCGAGGGCCAGCGCCTCGACGACCTGGGCGGCGCGTTTGGAGAACACCTCGAGCAGCTCCCGGGGCAGGCCGGCGATCTCGGCCTGACCGTGGACGATCGGCTCCCACGCCACTCCGTAGCGGTGGGTCAGCTCCGCTCGCAGCACCGACTGGTACAAGCCGCCCAGCATCCGCTGGTGCCGCTTGAGGTAGCGGGCGTCGAGCGCCAGCCACCGGCCGTCGTCGGTCTGGACCTTGCCCGAGATGACCGCGTGGGTGTGTACCTGGGGGTCATCGGCCCGCGACGTCGTCTGGCGGAACGTGGCGACCATGAGCCCGAGTGAGTCCGGGTGCTGGCGGCGGCCGTCGAGCCGCACTCGGGTCGTCGCCCCGAACCGTTCGAGGTGTTCGAGCGCGGCCCGTACCGCGACGTCGTGGGCGTCGAGCAGACCGGGATCGCCGGTCAGTGCCCACCACACACTCAGCGACTTCGGCGCCGAGAACGTGGCATCGAACCCGGCCACCGCCCGCAGGACCTTCCCGGTCGCCAACGTCCGGTCGCGCAGCACGTTGCCCAACGGTGTTCCCGAAGTGGGGTCACGGCCCTCCAGCAGCGCCTCGAGGTCATCGGCCCCGACTCGTCCGGCGAGCCCGAGCTCGGCTGCCTGGCGGCCGCTCCACACGCCCGGCTCCTCGCCGGGCGCCTGCGCGAGGTAGTGGGTGTAGTAGGCGGCCGTCGCTGATGCCGACGACGCGTAGAGCGTGGAGACGCGCAACATCAGCGGGTGCCGCCGACAGCACTTGTCTGTAGCGGTCGAGGGACGTTGCGCGGCCGGAGGTGTTGACCATGGGAGTCAGTCCGCCTCGAGGAGGGCGAGCTGCTCGCCTCTGGGGATGCTGCGGCGGATGTGCCGCGACGCCCAGACCGGGCCTGGACGGCGGTCACCGGGGCTGACGGCGATCAGGCACGGCGAGACGGTCAGTCGGTACGCACCCGGTTCGAACCGCGTGGAGAGGGGCACAACGAGCTGAGCGCGGCGCAGACCGACGAGGGCCCGCGCGACCGTGTCCTTGTTCAAGCCGAGCGTTCGAGCGATTGATCGCACGGACCCGGGCGCGACCAGACCGTCCCCTGTCGCCTCGGCGTCCATCGCCAGAGCCATCAGGACGGTCCACGCCGTGGGACCGACGTGCCGGGCCACGTCGAGGGCGTCGGCGCGGACGACGATTGCCTCACTGCTCATAAGGCGCCGCCACCTTCGCCATCTGCTCCAACGCCGCTGCTGGTACCCGGACCGACCTCCCGACGCGCACCGCAGGCAGACCCTCGCGACCGTTGGTGTCCAGGAACCGGCGCGTCAGGGTGTACGCCGAAGTCCGGCTGATGCGCAGGACTCGAGCAGCCTCCTCGACTCGCAGAAATGGGCCATGCTCGGCGATCGCGCTCATTGAGACCTCCTTGCGGATCTCCAACCCACCCACCAACGGACGGCGACGCGGCCGATAGGGACAAACTCGTTGGCACGGCTCGGCGCACGAGCCCCACGAACCACTACCGGCGCCGACGTGAGACCCGAGCGCGACGCTGTCCGCACATTTCGGTCACCGGTTGATCACCGCAGTGTTCCCGGGAACCGACGGGCGCCGGTTCTCAGCCCGCGGGTCCGAGGAACGTCCAACGGAGACCTCGTAATCGAGAATGGAGTGACGACGGGACCTGGCCCGCCGTACCATCGTCGGATGGCGTTCGAGCGAATCACCGTGGATCCGGGGCAAATGGCCGGCCTGCCGTGCATTCGAGGTATGCGGGTGACGGTCAGCGCCGTCTTGGGCCAACTCGCGGCGGGCCGCACGATCGATGAGGTCCTCGCCGACTACCCCTACCTGGAGCGTGAAGACGTTCTCGCCGCGCTGGAGTACGCCGCCGCTGCGGTCAGCGAGCGCGAACTGCCATCACCCACCCCTGCGTGAGGCTGCTCGTCGACGCCAACCTGTCACCTCGAGTAGCCCGGCGCCTGAGCGCCGCGGGCCACGATGCCGTGCACGTCGTCGAAGCCGGCCTCGCCCTGGCGGACGATGCGACGATCCTTGCTGCCGCCGAGACCGACGACCGCGTGGTCGTGTCGAGTGACACGGACTTTGGCGCTCTCCTTGCCCGCCACAACCGGACGTCGCCGTCGTTCGTGCTCATCCGGCACATGAACGAGCTGACGCCCGACGGCCAGGCCGATCTGCTCATCGCCGCCATGGGCGAAGCAGAGCCTGAGATCGAGGCGGGCGCCGTCGTCAGCATCGCTCGCGGCCGGATCCGGGTCCGGCGGCTTCCCTTCGGGCGCTTGGAGCCGGACTGAGGACCGGCTGACGGGCAGCCGAGTGGGCCGCCTCGCGCGATTGCGGCCGTACGGAACGCGGCGGACCGGTCACGTCTCGGCATACAGCCGCCCCATGAGGTCAGCCGCGTTGCGGTCAGCTGTGGTGCGGGCCCGGGTGTAGGTGCCGAGCACGGTGGCAACCGAGTTGCCGAGACGCTCGGAGACCGTCCTGGCGTCGATCCCGTTGTCGATCATGGTGGTCGCCGCTTGATGCCGCAGGCTGTACAGCGTCACGTTGTCGAACCCATGGTCGTCCCGGAGTTTCCGGAACCGGCGCGACGTCGAATCCGGGCGCCAGAAGCCGGAGCCATCGATGGTGTCGCTGAAGACGTACGCCTCGGCCGCGAGCGTGGCCCCGAGGGCGTCGGCCAGCTGCTGTCGGTCATTGCGAAACTCGAGCAGCACCCTGATGGTGGCCGCGTCGAGCGGGATCCGCCTCGTCTTGCCGGTCTTGGTGAGATCTTGAACCTTGGGCTGCGGTTTGACCTCGAGGATGCGGCGGCTGATGAACAGCTCGCTCTCGTCGACGTCGATGTCGCTCCAACGGAGACCGCACATCTCTCCGGGGCGGGCGCCGGTCACGGCGGCGACATGCAGATACACCGCCAACTCCGGATCCTGCTCGCGTGCGACGGTGAGGATGCGGCGCACGGCAGCCGGTGTCGGAGTGGCGACAACCGCCTTGGGCACCATCGGGGGCCGGGCCAGGGCAGCGACGTTGGAGGACACCCACCCCCAGCGAACTGCCTGAGCGAGGGCTGCACGCACGATCGTATGGGCCTTGCGAATCGACGCCGGGCTCAAGCCCTTGTCCCGCAGTGCCGCGTACCAGCGCTCCATGTCAGCGACGGCCAGCTTGCGCAACGGGACCGAACCGAGCGCGGGAAGAACATGCAAGCGGACGTAGCCGCCGTACACCTGGCGGGTCGCTTCACCGGCCGGGCCACCGGTGGCGAGCCACTGCTCGATCACGGTCTCCAAGGTCGCGTCGCTGGCGCGTTCGGCGGGATCACGCGACTGGTTGATCAGGTCGTGCAACAGTCGATGCGCCGCCCGTTCGCTCTTCGCGGTGCCGGTCAGCACGCGTTGCTTGCCGGTGGCGGGATCGCGCCCGACCTTCACTTGGCACACGTAGCTCTTCGAGCCGTCCTTGTTGACGCGGACTCGCATCGTCCCCTTCATCGCCACCCCCGATGAGCTGGGCCGATGATGCCCGGGAGTCAGGGTGTAACGAGGGTGTAACCGCCGCAGGGACGAGACGAGCCCTCCCGCAGGGGGGCTCTGACCAGCATTTACTCCGCAGCCCCAACGGGATTCGAACCCGTGCCGCCACCTTGAGAGGGTGGTGTCCTAGGCCACTAGACGATGGGGCCGTGCCGTAGGCGGCTGCCGATGGTACCAGCGGCCACGCACGTGCTCCCGGGCAAGGACTCGAACCTCGAATAACAGGGCCAGAACCTGTCGTGTTGCCAATTACACCACCCGGGAATGGGCGCCGATCGATGCTAGCGGCGGGCCGCCGCCCCTAGCTACGGCGTTCTCGGAGCGCTGCGTCTCACGGGTGAGACGGATCACGCCGAGAACGGCAGGGACGGCTACTCCGTCCAGCTGGTGAGGCGGTCCCAGCCCACCACCCGGGCGGCGGCCACCCCGGCGGCCTCCTTGAGCATGTGGCGGAACGCCGAGAACCCGGTGACCGGGCTGGTGCGGGTGGACGACACGTACGCCTTGAGCCCCAGCTCCGACGCCATGCTCTTGATGCGCTCGGCGTGGTACGGATCGGACACCAGCAGCACCGAGTGGAGCCCCTCGGCCGACAGGGACCGGGCCACTGCCGACAGCGACTCCCACGACGTCCGCCCGTGGTCCTCCTGGAGGATGGCGCCGGCGGGGACACCACGATCCTCCAGGTAGCGGGCCTCGGACTGGGCCTCGGTGAACCGGTCGAGGGGCTGCTTGCCCCCGGTCACGAAGACCCGGGGCGAGTAGCCCTGCTGGTAGAGCTCGAGGGCGTGGTCGAGACGGGCCGCCAGCTGCGGCGACGGCCGCCCGTCGTACTGAGCAGCGCCGAGGACGACGATGGCGTCCACCGGGCGCGCCTCGTTGGCCCGCCCGGCCGACCACACGCTGTACAGCGCGGCCAGGTAGAAGGCGAACAGCAACCCGAAGAAGACGGCCAGCCCGATGGCCACCCGCTTCGGCCATCGCCGCCGACCGCGCTTCAGCTCGGCCACCGGCGGCAGCAGCGGCTCGGCGACCTCGGTCTCGCCGTCGACGAGCTCGGCCCGCTCGTCGATCAGCCGGTCAGAGCCGTCCACGCGCCGCCTGCAGGCGATCGAGGGTGCGCTCCCGCCCGAGCACCTCGAGCGACTCGAACAGCGGCAGCCCGACGGTCCGGCCCATGGTGGCCACCCGCACGGGCGCCTGCGCCTTGGCCAGCTTGAGCCCCCGGGCCGTGCCCGCGGCCTCCAGCGCCTCCTTCAGCGCCGGCGCCGACCAATCGGGCAGCCCGGCGAACGAAGCGATCACGTCATCGAGAACGCCGGCGGCGTCGCCGGCCATCGCCTTGGCCCACGACGCAGGGTCGTCTGGAGCATCAGCGAGGAACACAAAGTCCACGTACGAGGGCACCGTCGACAGCACCTTCGCTCGCTCCTGCACCAGCGGCGCCAGCCGCTCGAACACGGCGGCGTCGAACTGCTCGGGCGTCCACGGCGCGGCGGGAGCGACCAGCCATGGCTGGCAGGCGGCGATGAACTCCTCGACAGGAAGGGCCCGCACGTACTCGTCGTTGAAGGCGAGGAGCTTCTTCTCGTCGAAGAACGCCGGCGACGAGTTCACGTCGTCCAGCCGGAACGTGTCGAGGATGACCTCCCACGGGACGATCTCCTGATCGCCGGGAGGCGCCCAGCCGAGCGTCATGAGGTAGTTGCGCATGGCCGAATCGAGGTAGCCCTCCTCCCGGTAGCTCTCCAGCGCCACCTTGTCGCGCCGCTTCGACAGCTTCTGGCGCTTCTCGTTGACGAGCACTGGCACGTGCGCCCAGACAGGCGGCTCGCCCCCGCCGAGCGCCTCCCACAGCAACTGCGCCTTGGGCGTGTTGGGCAGGTGCTCGTCGCCCCGCACCACGTGGCTGACCTTCATGTCCATGTCGTCGACCACGTTCGCGAGGATGAACATGGCGCTGCCGTCGCTGCGCTGGATGACGAAGTCCTCGATCAGCCGGTTCTCGAACGTGGGCGTGCCCCGGATGAGATCGACGACGGTCGTGGTGCCCTCGCGGGGGGTCCGGAACCGCAGTGCCCGTCCGGGGCCCGGCTCGAGCCCCCGGCCGCGGCAGAAGCTGTCGTACCCCGGCGTGGCGTTGCCCTTGGTGCGGGCGTCGATGTCTTCGCGTGTGCAGTCGCAGTAGTAGGCCGCCCCTTCGGCGTACAGCCGCACGGCGGCGTCGTGGTGCAGCGCGGCCCGCTCGCTCTGGAAGTACGGACCCTCGTCCCAGTCGGCGCCGATCCAGCGCAGGGCATCGAGGATGCCCTGCGTCCACTCGGGCCGGTTGCGCTCGGCGTCGGTATCCTCGATCCGCAGGATGAGGGTGCCCCCGTGCTGCGTGGCGAGGATGCGGTTGTACAGCACCGTGCGCGCCCCGCCCACGTGGAAGTAGCCGGTCGGCGACGGCGCGAACCGCAGGCGCAGGGGCCGGTCCGTCATGTCCACCAAACTACCGGCGGGGTCCCACCGGTCAGGGTCACTTCTCCGTGCCGATGGCCCACATCGCCTCGAGGTCGCGGCGGCTGTAGGCCCGGAACGCGACCAGCGTGTGGGTGCGGGTGATGCCGTCCAGCGCGGCGATGTGCTTCGTGACGACGTCGGCCAGGTCGTCGTGGTGGCGCACCCGCACGACCGCTACGAGGTCGAAGTCGCCGGCCACGGAGTACACCTCGGCCACGTCGTCGAGGTCGGCGAGGGTCTCGGCCAGCGCCGCCGTGCGGTTCGGCTGGGCGTTGATCAGGACGAACGACGTCACCATCGGCACGACCTCACGCTACTGATCTCGCACCATCGCGCCGCTCGCCTGCACCAGGTTGCGCAGCTGGCGCAGCGCCACCGACAGCGTCGTGAGGTCGAACACGCCGCCGGAGCGGATCTCGGCCAGCACGGTGGTCAGGCGCGCCGTGGGCCGCTCGTTGTCCGTGGCCCAGCGTTCGATCACCTCGGCCGCCGGAGTGAAGACGTCTCCGGCTCGCAGCGCCTCGTCGGCCAGCGCCCGCATCTCGTTCAGGAAGTCGTCGCGCAGCGCGGCGCGCGCGTGGTTCTGCCACCGGTTGGTGCGGGGCAGCACCCCGATCCGATCCCAGAACCAGCTCAGGTCGAGGAGGTCGAACAGGCCCCAGTAGACGCGCGCCGCCTCTTCGGGCGTGCGGCCGCGGGCCTGGGCCACCTCGACGATGTCGAACGCCGTGTGGAGGTACGGCCAGCGCGCCGCCCGGGCGGCGAGATCAGCGGGCACGCCGGCGGCGGTCATGGCCTCGACCGCCTCGGCCATCGCCGTGGCGAAGCCGGCGCTGATCACATCGGGCAGCGCCTCGGCGAGGAGGGCGACGGCCGGGCGGAACGACGCCACCGTGGGCCCGATGGCCAGCGGCGGCCGGCGATGGCGCAGGAACCACTGCGCGCTCCGCTCCGCCATCTTGCGCAGATCGAGCAGGAGACCGAGCTGCACATCGGCCGGCACCGACGGGCTCAGACCGGCCACGGCCTCCCACTCACCGGCGAGATCGAGGATGTCGCGCACCACCAGATGGGCGCGCATCGTGTCCGGCGGCAGCGCACCGGTCTCCTGGGACATGCGGAACTCGAACGTGGTGCCCGTGCGGTTCACCATCTCGTTCACGAGCACCGTGGCAAGGATCTGCCGCCGCAGGCGATGCTGCGCCATCCGATCGGCGAAGCGCTCGCCGTACCGGTCCGGGAAGTAGCCGACCAATGCCGGCTGCACGTACGGATCGTCGGGCAGATCGGAGGCGAGGATCTCCTCGACCTGATCCATCTTCGTGTACGACAGCAGCACCGCGAGCTCGGGCGCGGTGAGTCCTGCTCCGGCGGCCTGGCGCTCCTCCAGTTGCTTGTCCGACGGCAGCGCCTCCAGCGAGCGGGACAACCGGCCGTCGTGCTCGAGGGCGCGGATGTAGCGGGCGTGCACCTCGATCATCGCCGCCGCCTGGCGGCGAGCGAGGGCCAGCGCCACGTTCTGGGCGCGGTTGTCCTCCAGCACCAGCTCGGCCACCTCGTCGGTGGCGGCCCGCAACAGGTCGTTGCGCTGCTTCTCGGTCAGATCACCGGCGGTCACGATGCTGTCGAGCAGGATCTTGCTGTTCACCTCGTGGTCGGACGTGTCGACACCGGCCGAGTTGTCGATGGCGTCGGTGTTCACGAAGCCGCCGCGCAGCGCGTACTCGATGCGCGCTCGCTGCGTGAGACCGAGGTTGCCGCCCTCGCCCACCACCGTGGCCCGCAGCTCCGTGGCGTCGATGCGCACGGCGTCGTTGGTCCGGTCGCCCACTTCGGCATGCGCCTCGGTGGAGGCCTTGACGTACGTACCGATGCCGCCGTTCCAGAACAGGTCGACGGGCGCCGCCAGCACGGCGCTGATGAGCTCGTTGGGCGTCAAGGTGGCGGCGGTGGTGCCGAGGCGGGTGCGCACCTCATCCGACAGCGGCACCGCCTTGGCCGTGCGCGGCCAGACGCCCCCGCCGGCGGAGATCTTGGTCCGGTCGTAGTCGTCCCACGACGAGCGCGGGAGCTCGAACAGCCGGTGCCGCTCCTCCCAGCTGACCGCCGGATCCGGGTTCGGGTCGAGGAACACATGGCGATGATCGAAGGCGGCCACCAGCTTGAGGTGCTTCGACAGCAGCATCCCGTTGCCGAAGACATCGCCCGACATGTCGCCGATGCCGACGACGGTGATCGTGGCGGCGTCGGCGTCGACGCCCACGTTGCGGAAGTGCCGGCGCACGCTCTCCCATGCGCCGCGGGCGGTGATGCCCATCTCCTTGTGGTCGTAGCCCTCGCTGCCGCCGGACGCGAACGCGTCACCGAGCCAGTACCCGTAGCTCTTGGCCACGCCGTTGGCGATGTCGGAGAAGGTGGCCGTGCCCTTGTCCGCCGCCACCACGAGGTAGGGGTCGTCGCCGTCGTGGCACACGACGTCCGGGGGATGGACCACCTCACCACTACGGATGTCGTCGGTGAGATCGAGCAGGCCGCCAATGAAGTGGGTGTAGCAGCGCACGACCTCGGCCCGCAGGGCCTCGGCGTCCACCGGCGGCCGCTTCACCACGAAGCCACCCTTGGCGCCGGTCGGCACGATCACGGCGTTCTTCACCATCTGCGCCTTCATCAGCCCGAGCACCTCGGTGCGGAAGTCCTCCCGCCGGTCGCTCCAGCGGATGCCGCCGCGGGCGACGGGGCCGCCGCGCAGATGGACCCCTTCGACGTGCGGCGCGTGCACCCGAATCTCGAAGCGGGGCCGGGGCAACGGCAGATCGGGCACGCGCGCAGGATCGAGTTTGAACGCCAGCACCGGCAGGCGGCCGCCGGCCGCGTCGCGGCGGTAGGCGTTGGTGCGCACCGTCGCCACCAGGAGGCCGAGGAAGGAGCGCAGGATGCGGTCCTGGTCGAGGCTGGCCACGCCGTCGAGCGCCTCGGTGATCTCGGCGGCGATGCCGTCGGACTCCAGGGCCCGGTTGCCGTCGAGGCCGGGATCGAAGCGAGCGGTGAACAGCTCGACGAGGCGGTGAGCGATGCCCGGGTGGGCGGCCAGCGTCTCCTCCACGTAGGCCTGGCTGAACGTGAGGCCGATCTGGCGCAGGTACTTCGCGTAGGCCCGCAGGATCTTGATCTGCTCGCCGCGCAGGCCGGCCACGAGCACGAGACGGTTGAAGCCGTCGTTGTCGATCTCGCCTCGCCACACCGCGCCGAAGGTCGCCAAGAATTCGTCTCGGATGCGGGCGTCGATGGTGACGCCGGCGGGGGCCAGCAGCCCGAAGTCGTAGATCCACGCACCGGCGCCGTCCCGGGGCCGGATCTCGTAGGGCCGCTCGTCGACGACCTGTACGCCCATCTGCTCCAGCACGGGCAGCACCGACGACAGGGAGATGGCCTGATGGGAGTAGAGCTTGAGGCGGAGCTCGCCCGGACCGCCCCCGTCGAAACGCTGGTAGATGGCCGTGACCAGCGTGGTGTCGGCGGTCAGGCGATCGAGCCGTTCGAGGTCTTTGACGGCGGCGGCCGGCGTGAACGCCTCGCGATACGACGCGGGGAACGCGTCGGCGTAGCCGGAGAAGACGCCGAGGCCGGCCTCCTCGCCTCGATGCTCGACGAGGGCGTCGCGCAGATCGTCCAGCCACCACCGGGTGACAGCCGTGAGCTGACGCTCGATCTCCCGGGTGTCCACGTCGGTGGGAGCGTCGGGCCCGACGAAGACCAGCACGTGCAGGCGAGCGAGCACGCTGGCGCTGATGCTGGAGTCGTAGTCCGCCGAGACCCCGCCGAAGCCGGCCACGAGGATCTCCTCCATACGCTCCACGATCGTCGTGGAGTAGCGCTCTCGCGGCACGTAGATCAGGCACGAGACGAAGCGGCCGTAGTCGTCGCGCCGGGCGAACAGGCGGAGCTGGCGCCGCTCCTGCAGATGCAGGATCTCGAGGGCGGTGGCCAGGAGTTCGTCCTCGCTGATCTGGAACAGGTCGTCGCGCGGATACGTCTCCAGCACGTTCCACAGCTCCCGGCCGCCGTGGCTGGCCGGCGCCAGTCCGGCGCGACTGCGGACGGCGGCCACCTTGCGCCCGATCAGCGGGATCTCGTCGGTGGTGGAGCGGTACGTGGCGGCCCCCCAGAGCCCGAGGAAGCGCCGCTCCCCCAGCACCGTGCCGTCGGGCCCGATGCGCTTCACACCCACGTAGGCGAAGTAGTCGGGGCGGTGGACGGTGGAGCGGGAGTTCGCCCTCGTCACCACCAGCAGCCGCGGTTCGTGCACCTTGTCGCGCACGATGGGGGGCAGTTGATCGAGACGCTGCGTGCTCGGCGGCCGGTGCTCGTCCCGCAAGAGACCGAGGCCCGTGCCGGGACGGCTGCGCAGGGCCTCGTGGCCGCCGTCGTCGGCGAGGTCGTACTCGCGGTAGCCGAGGAAGGTGAACTCGTCGTCGGCCATCCAGCGCAGCAGCTCGACGGCGTCGGTCGCGTCGCTGTCGGGGACCGGCACGCCCGCCTCGACTTCGGCGACGATGGCCGTGGCCCGGTCCCGCATGGCGGCCCAGTCGTCGACGACCAAGCGCACCTCGGCCAGGGACCGCTCGATGTCGGTGACCAGGGCCTCGCGGCCGTCGCGGGAACCCTGGCGATCGATCTCGAAGTGGATCCACGCCTCGAGAAGGTCACCGCCCAGCCCGGTGAGCTGCCCGGCGTCGTCACGCTCGACGGCGAGCGTGGGATGGACGACGACGTGGACCCCGACGTGGCGGGCGGCCAGGACCATCGTGACCGAATCGATGAGGAAGGGCATGTCGTCAGTGACGATGTCGATCACCGTGTGCCCCGACTGCCACCCGTCGATGTCGACGTCGGGGTTGCAGATCCGGACCACCGCCGTACCGGCGGGCCGGATCTGCCCGGTGCGACGGTGGGCCATGGCCGCGCCGTACAGGTCGATCGGGCGGGCGACCTGGAGGTCCTCGTCGGCCACCCGGTCGTAGTACGAGCGCACGAACGCGGCCGCCTCGGGCCCCGTGCCCGCCGGGGCCCGTTCCTCGGCGATGGCAGCGACGGCGTCGACCACGACGCGCCCACTGCCCCCCCTCGTCATCATCCCGAACCAGCCTCCTCCGCGCCGTTGCGAAGCCCTTCGATCGTACCCACGCCTTTCTGGCCGTCCCCGTCGAGGTTGCGAAATCGGCCGCGCTACGGTGCGAAATCGGGCCCCTAGTGGCCTGACGAGGCACCAACCACGAAACAGGGGTACGAGATGCAGCTCGGCATGATCGGGTTGGGCCGGATGGGCGCCAACATGGTCCAGCGGCTCATGAGAGCCGGCCACGAGTGCGTCGTGTACGACGTGAGCGCTGATGCCGTCAAGGCGTCCGCCGGCCAGGGCGCCACGGGCACGTCGTCGCTGGAGGACTTCGTGGCCAAGCTCGACGCGCCCCGGGCCGTGTGGCTCATGGTGCCGGCGGCGTTCGTGGACGGCGAGCTCGACGCCCTCCGCAAGCTGCTCCAGCCGGGCGACATCGTCATCGACGGGGGGAACTCCTACTACCACGACGACATCCGGCGCGCCGCCGACCTGAAGGCGGCCGGGCTCCACTACGTCGACGTCGGCACCAGCGGCGGGGTCTTCGGATTCGAGCGCGGGTACTGCCTCATGATCGGCGGCGAGGACGACGTCGTGGCCCGCCTCGAGCCCATCTTCGCCACCCTGGCCCCGGGCGTGGGCACGATCGATCGCACGCCCGGTCGCCGCGGCGACCCGTCGCCGGCGGAGCAGGGCTACCTCCACTGCGGGCCGAACGGCGCCGGCCACTTCGTGAAGATGGTCCACAACGGCATCGAGTACGGGATCATGGCGGCCTACGCCGAGGGACTGAACGTGTTGAAGCACGCCGACGTGGGCCTGCACCAGCGCGAGCAGGACGCCGAGACCACCCCGCTGCGCCACCCCGAGCTGTACCAGTACGAGCTGAACCTCACCGACGTCGCCGAGGTGTGGCGCCGCGGCAGCGTCATCAGCTCGTGGCTCCTCGACCTCACCGCCCAGGCCTTCGTGCACAACCCCGACCTGTCCGAGTTCGCCGGGCGGGTCTCCGATTCAGGCGAGGGTCGGTGGACCAGCATCGCCGCCATCGACGAGGGCGTGCCCGCCAACATCCTCACGCTCGCCCTCTACGAGCGCTTCAGCTCCCGGGGCGAAGCCGACTTCGCCGACCAGGTGCTGTCGGCCATGCGCTACGGGTTCGGCGGCCACCTGGAGAAGAAAGATGGCTGAGGCCTCCGACGCGCTGGTCTTCTTCGGCGCCACCGGGGATCTCGCCTACAAGCAGATCTTCCCGGCGCTGGCGGCGCTGATCGCCAAGGGCAAGCTCGACGTGCCCATCATCGGCGTGGCCAAGCAGGGCTGGGACCTCGACCAGCTGAAGCAGCGCGCCCACGACAGCCTGGCCGCGCAGGGTCCCGTCGACGAGGCCCTGTTCGGCAAGCTCACCGCACTGCTGAACTACGTCGACGGCGACTACAACGACCCGGCCACGTTCAACGAGCTCCACGAGAAGCTCGGCGGTGCCCAGCGGCCGTGCCACTACCTCGCCATCCCGCCCGTCCTCTTCGAGACCGTGGCCCGCGGCTTGCACCAGTCCGAGTGCGGCGTGAACGCCCGCATCGTGGTGGAGAAGCCGTTCGGGCACGATCTGGCCAGCGCCGAGGAGCTGAACGCCACCATCCACAAGTACTTCCCCGAGGAACGCGTCTTCCGCATCGATCACTTCCTCGGCAAGGAGCCCGTGCAGAACCTGCTGTACACCCGCTTCGCCAACACGTTCCTGGAGCCGATCTGGAACCGCAACTACGTCGACAACGTGCAGATCACCATGGCCGAGAACTTCGGCGTGGCCGACCGGGGTGCGTTCTACGACGCCACCGGGGCCGTCCGCGACGTGATCCAGAACCATCTCCTGCAAGTGGCGTCGCTGCTCACGATGGAGCCGCCCACGCCCCACGATTCCGACGGCGTGCGCAACGAGCAGGTCGACGTGCTGAAGTCGATGCGACCGCTGTCGCCGAGCGACGTGATCCGGGGCCAGTACGACGGGTACCGCAGCGTCGCGGGCGTGGCCAAGAACTCCACTGTCGAGACCTTCGCGGCGTTGCGGCTCTACATCGACAACTGGCGCTGGGCCGGCGTCCCGTTCTTCATCCGGGCGGGCAAGTGCATGCCCATGACGACCACCGAGGTCGTCGTCACGCTGTGCAAGCCCCCGCTCGACATCTTCGACACCTACGACCGGAGCCACGCCGACACGCTCCGCTTCCGCCTCGGGCCCGACGTCTTCATCGCCCTCCAGTCCCGAGCGAAGCTCCCGGGCGAGGCGATGGTGGGTGAGGACATCGAGCTGGTGGCCCGCCACCAGGCAGCGTCGGACGCCAAGCCGTACGACCGCCTGCTGCACGACGCGATGGCGGGTGAGATGACGCTGTTCGCCCGCCAGGACGAGGTGGAGGAGGCGTGGCGCGTCGTGGAGCCCATCCTCGACGACGCCTGCCCGATCCACCCCTACAAGCAGGGCACGTACGGGCCGGCCGCCTCCGACGAGCTCCTCGCCGACGTTGGCGGCTGGCGCACGCTCTCGCTCAAGGAACCGTCCGACGAGGCCAAGGAATGAGTGCGCTCCGGGATCGACCGTCGTGGAAGGCGCTGGAGGCGCACTACGCCGACGTGAAGGACGTCCACCTCCGTGAGCTCTTCGCCGACGACGTCGATCGCGGCGAGCGCATGGTGGCCGAGGCGGCGGGCATCCGGCTGGACTACTCGAAGAACCGCGTCACCGACGAAACCCTCGGCCTGCTCGTCGCGCTGGCGGAGGAGTGCGGCCTGCGCGGCCGCATCGAGGCCATGTTCCGCGGCGAGCGCATCAACGTGACCGAGGACCGGGCCGTGCTCCACGTGGCCCTGCGCGCGCCCAAGGGCGAGCGCATCGAGGTCGACGGCCACGACGTGGTGCCCGACGTGCACGAGGTGCTCGACCGGATGGCGGCGTTCTCCGACCGCATCCGCTCGCGCTCCTGGCTCGGTCACACCGGCGAACCGATCCGCAACATCGTGAACATCGGCATCGGCGGCTCGGACCTCGGGCCGGAGATGGCCTACCAGGCGCTCGCCTTCTACAGCGACCGTGACCTCACGGTGCGGTTCGTGTCCAACGTGGACGGCACCGACTTCGCGGAGAAGACGCGTGATCTGCGCCCGGAGGAGACGCTCTTCATCATCTCGTCCAAGACGTTCACCACACTCGAGACGATGACGAACGCCCGCTCGGCCCGCAACTGGTCGCTGGCCGGGCTCGGTGGTGACGAGACGGCGGTGGCCAAGCACTTCGTAGCCGTCTCCACGAACGCCAAAGAGGTGGAGGCGTTCGGGATCGACACCGCCAACATGTTCGGCTTCTGGGACTGGGTCGGCGGGCGCTACTCGTACGACTCGGCCATCGGCCTGTCACTGATGATCGCCATCGGTCCCGACCGCTTCGGCGAGATGCTCGCCGGCTTCCACGCCATGGACGTCCACTTCCGCACGGCGCCCTTCGAGCAGAACATCCCCGCGCTGCTCGGCCTGATCGGCCTCTGGTACGACGACTTCTTCGACGCCCAGACGGTGGCCGTGCTCCCCTACGACCAGTACCTCAACCGGTTCTCCGCCTACCTCCAGCAGCTCGACATGGAGAGCGACGGCAAGCACGTCACCCTCGACGGTGAGCGGGTCGACTACCAGACGGGCCCGATCGTGTGGGGCCAGCCCGGCACCAACGGCCAGCACGCGTTCTATCAACTGATCCACCAGGGCACGAAGCTCATCCCGTGCGACTTCATCGCCTTCGGCCGCTCGCTCAACCCGCTCGGCGACCACCAGGATCTCCTCTTGGCCAACGTCTTCGCCCAGGCCGAGGCGCTGGCGTTCGGCAAGACGGCCGAGGAGGTCCGGGCCGACGGTGTGCCCGACGCGCAAGTGCCCCACCGCACGTTCGAGGGCAACCGACCGACGAACGTGATGTTGCTGGAGGAGCTGACGCCGTACGCCCTCGGCACGCTCGTGGCCATGTACGAGCACAAGGTGTTCACCCAGGGCACGATCTGGCACATCAACAGCTTCGACCAGTGGGGTGTGGAGCTGGGCAAGGTGCTGGCCCAGCGGATCATCCCCGAGCTGCAGTCGGCGACGGAGCCCGCTCACGACAGCTCCACCAACGCGTTGATCCGCTGGTACCGGGAACATCGGCGCCAACCGTGAGTGACGAGGCGGCCAAGCGGGCCGCCGGCGAGCACGCCGCGGCGTGGGTGGAATCGGGCATGGTGGTCGGCCTCGGCACCGGCTCCACCGCCGTGTGGGCGGTGCGCGAGGTGGGCCGGCGACTGGCCGCCGGCGAGCTGCGCGACATCGTCGCCGTGCCCACGTCGGACCGCACCGCCGCCGATGCCAGGGCCCTCGGGATCCCGCTGCTGGCCGACGACGTGCCGTGGGAGATCGACCTCACCCTCGATGGCGCCGACGAGGTCGACCCCGCGCTCGAACTGGTGAAGGGGGGCGGTGGCGCGCTGCTGCGGGAGAAGATGGTGGCCCAGGCCAGCCGGCGCGAAGTGATCGTGGTCGACGACTCGAAGCCGTCACCGGCGCTGGGCACCCACTTCGCGCTGCCGATCGAGGTCGTCCAGTTCGGCCTGGCCACCACCCAAGCCTGGCTGCGGGGCCTCGGCGCCACGCCGACACTGCGCCAAGGCAATGGCGGTCAGCCGTACCGCACCGACTCCGGCAACCTCATCGTGGATGCCGCCTTCGGCCCCATCGCCGATCCGGGAGCGCTCGCCGACACCTTGGCCGGCCACGCCGGCATGGTGGAGCACGGCCTGTTCGTCGGGCTGGCCGACACGCTGGTGATCGGCCACGCCGACGGCACCGTGACCGTCCAGCACCGGCCGTAGGGTCGGGCGCCGTGCGCAGCGTGGCGGGTCGGGTGGCGGTGCTCGCCGTCGTGTGGACCGCGGTGCTGCTCGTCACGCGCGTGGCAGGGGCGCCGGCCGAGCGCTGCCCGCCATCCGATCCGGCCACGCTGCGACACGGCGTCGACGAAGCCCTCGACTGGTTCACCCGCAACCAGAAGCCCGATGGCTCGTGGCTGTTCCGGTACGACGCCGCCGCCGGCCGGGACCTCGGCGGCTACGACGTGGTCCACCACGCCGGTGCCGTCAGCGCGCTGTGGCAAGCGGCCGGCGCCGGCTTCGACGCGGCGCGGGGTCCCGCCGCCAACGGGGTCACGTTCGGCAACGCCCACCTCCACGACGAAGGCGACTGGTCGGCCATCTACAACGGCACCGGCCCCCTCGAGACCGGCGCGTCGGCCCTCTACCTCGCCGGCCTCGGCCTGCGCCGCCAGGTGACCCACAGCACCGACCTCGACGACGAGATGCACCGCCTCGCCACCTTTCTCGTGGCCCAGACCGAGGACCGCGGCTCCGTCATCGCCTATCGCGATCCCAACGGCGCGCCGTACGCCGGCGTCTACTCGCCGTTCGCCACCGGGCAGGTGTTCTGGGCGCTGGCGCTGATGCACCAGCAGTTCCCCGGCGAGGGATGGGACGAGCGGGCGCTGCGCATCGGCACGTACCTGGCGAGCGAGCGCGACGACCGGGAAGACGACATGCCCGACGTCTCGGATCACTGGGCCGCGTATGGACTGTCGACAGTGGCGGCGTGGCCCGGGGCCGATCCCGCCCAACCGTTGCCCGACGCACTCCTGCCGTTGCTGGAGCGCCAGGCGGGCGTGCTCGGTCTGCAGATCCGGTGGGAGAGCCAGCGCTCCGACGGCTGGCTCAACACGGTCCTCAGGGGCGGGCACGCCATCCCGGCCGGCCTCGGAAGCCTCGGCGAGGGCATCGCCGGACTGTGGCGGGTGGCCGAGGCCGACCCCCGGCTGACCGGGCTGGCCGACGCCCTCGGTGACCGGGCCACGTGCGCCGCCGGCATGGTGGCGTCGCGCCAGGTCACCGCGGCCCAGGCGGCGAGCTACCCCGAGCCGGGCCGGGTGCAGGGGGCCTGGTTCCACGGAGGCCTCACCCGCATGGACGACGAGCAGCACACGCTGTCGGCGATGGTGCGGTCGCTGCCGATCGCCGAGCAGGGCCGGCCGGGACGGCCCGGCGCTACCAGCGACCTCCCCGCCCTGCTCGGCCTGATCGCCCTCGTCGCCCTGGCCAACCCGGCCCGCATCGCCCTCGGCTTCCCGATCGCCGGGCGCGACCGCCGCCAGCGCCTGGCCATTGCCGCCGTCGGCAGCGGGATCGCCGCCGCGGCGCTGGTCGTGGTGGCGGCGGTGGCCGATCCCCTCCTCGACGCCCTCCACGTCAGCGCCCCGACCGTGCGCATCTCGGTGGCGTTGATCGTGGTGGTCACCGCCATCATCGACCTCGTCGGGCGAGTGCCATCGCCCGATCCCGGCCTGCCCGGCCTCGGCGGCGGGCTGGTCCCGGTGCTCATCCCGCTCGTGCTACGCCCCGGCCTGGCCCTGCTCGCTCTCAGCGTGGCCGCCGATCACGGCGTCGGTCCGGTCGCGGTGGCCGCCGCGCTGATCGTGCTGGCCACGCTCGAGGCGGCGTCGACCGCCCCCGCCGCGTCGTCGCGTTGGCGGCCGGTGGCCCGCTGGACCATGGCCGTGCTCGCCGTCGTGGCCATCGCCGCCGGCATCGCCATGGCCGTCGACGGCGTGTTCGACGTGTGACGCGGTCGTACTGACGCGCTTCAGCCCGGTATGCGTGGCGTTTCGTACACGGGTTCGGCAGTTAGGTCGGGCGGGCGCGGAGCTGGTCGATCAGCGTGGCGGCGGCCGCCGCGTCGGGAGCCCAGCCGTCGGCGCCGAGTTCGATGATCGACGCGTCGGTGGCCGGCCCCCCGACGAGGACGGGCACGGCGGCGGCCGCCCGGAGCGCCGTCACCACGTCGCCCGCCGCCGCCAGCCGCTCGCTGTCGCCGACGCTGACTCCGACAGCCACGATCCCGTCGGCCGCCGCCGCCGCGGTGAAGGACTCGATCGGCACGTTGCCGCCGAGATCGACCACCCGGTAGCCGTGAGCCCGCACCACATCGGCCAGCAGCGACGCCGGCAGCGAGTGCACATCCCCGGGCGCGGCGCCGACCACGACCGTGCCGAGGGACCGGCCCCGACGCACGAAGGACGGGCCCATTCGGCCGACGAGGCGCACCGCCACGGCCGACGACCGATGCTCGTCGCCGACGCTCAGCGCGCCCTCCTCCCAGCCATCACCGATCGCTCGCAGCGCCGGCGCCAGCAGCTGGAGGTAGATCTCCGTCGGCGTGTAGCCGGTGCTCAGGGCGCGATCGAGCACCGACCACGCACTGGCTTCGTCACCGGCGAGCAAACAGGCGAGGAGACGGTCGCGCAGCACGCCGGTGCGCCGCCGACCGGCGCCCGCCGGCGGGCGGGCCTCGGCCTGCTGGCGGAAGGCGTCCACGTCGGCCGGGCTGATCAGCCACGTCCCGCCCCGCTGCACCGCCGGCAGCAAGCCGACGCGCACGTAGCGGTACGCGGTCATGTAGTGGACGCCGAGGGCCTCGGCGGCCTGGCGCAGGCTCATCCAGTCGGGGGCATCGGTGCTCGTGATTAGCACTAATATCACGGAAACGATGACCGGTCCGCTGTTGTTGACGATCGTCGCCGCCGGGTGGTTGGCCGGGTGGTGGCTGCTGTGGCGCCTGCCCGCCGTCGACGCCACCGGCGCCGGCGCCGCCGTCCACGACATGGCGGTGATCATCCCGGCGCGGAACGAGGCCCGGACGTTGCCGGTGCTGCTGGCCGATCTCGCCGCGCAGCGGCCGGCCCCCGCCGAGGTCGTCGTGGTCGACGACGGGTCGGAGGACGACACCGCCGCCGTCGCCCGCACGACGGGCGTGCGGGTCGTGCGCACCCCGGGCCCGCCGCCCGGCTGGGCGGGCAAGCCGTGGGCGTGCTGGACCGGGGTGGACGCCACCAGCGCGCCCCTCCTGGTGTTCCTCGACGCCGACGTCCGCCTCGGCGGGCCCGACACGCTGGCCCGGCTGGCGGCCACCCAACAGCGGGCCGGCGGGCTGCTCTCGGTGCAGCCGCTCCACGTGACCGGCCGCGCCGTGGAAGGCCTGTCCCTCGCTGCCAACCTCGTGGCCCTGGCCGGCAGCGGCGCGTTCACCCCTCGGCGAGCGGCGCCCACGGTGGCGTTCGGCCCGTGCCTCGTGTGCCGGCGCCGGCAGTACCAGGCCGTCGGTGGCCATGGGGCGGTGCGCGGCGCGGTCGCCGAGGATGCGGCGCTGGCCGCCCGCTTCCGCCACGCCCGCCTCCCGGTCACGCTGCGCGCCGGCCGCGAGGCGCTGAGCTTCCGCATGTACCCGCGCGGCCTGCGCTCCTTGATCGAAGGCTGGACCAAGAACCTCGCAGCGGGCGCCGGTGCTGCGCCACTGGCGGCGACGCTGCTCGTCACGGCGTGGGTGGCGGCCCTGCTCGGCTCCGTCGGCCTCGTCATCGGGCTCGTCGCCGAGGGCGGGCCGGGGGCGCTCGCCGCCGTCGCCGTCTACGCCGCGTTCGTGGCCCAGCTGACATGGATGGCCCACCGCTCCGGCCGCTTCGGCTGGTGGCCGATCGCCGCCTACGCCGTGCCCGTGGCCGCGTTCGTCGCCATGTTCGCGTGGTCGGTCGTGCGCACCTGTGTGTTCGGATCGGTCACCTGGCGGGGCCGGCGGATCGCCGTCGGCCGCCAGCGGGCGTGAGCCTGCCACTGGGCGCCGCGATCGCCGTGGACGCCGCCGCCTGGTGCGCCATCCAGGTGGGTGCGGGCTACCTCGCTCATCGCCTGCCCGCCACCTGGCTGAGCGACGATCACGGGCTGCTGTGCGAGCGACCGTGGGAGCGCGGTGGGCGCTTCTACCGCGACCACCTCGGCGTGGCTCGCTGGAAGCGCTGGCTCCCGGAGGGCGGCGCCGTCTTCCGCGGGGGCGTCGACAAGCGGTCGCTCCGCGGTGCCACCACCCAGCACCTCGAGCAGTACCGGCGCGAGACCCGGCGGGCCGAGATCGGCCACTGGCTGGCGCTCACACCGCTGCCAGTGTTCGCGCTGTGGAACCCGCCGCTCCTATGGCCGGCGATGGTCGCCTACGCCGTCGCCGTGAACGTCCCGTGCATCGTCTCCCAGCGCTACAACCGGCTCCGGCTCTCACGCGTGCTCGCCTCCCGGGCGAACGGTTCCCGCCCGTCGGTCGCCGCCCGGGCCCGCAGCTCACGAGGGACGAGCGGCAGCAGCATCCCGTAGGGCTCGCCGCCGTACAGGTGGTGGATGCGGTGCCGGCGCTCCAGCCATGCCAGGTACGCCCATCGCCGGCGCGGCAGTGGCAGGCGCCGGTGCACGTAGACCTCGTGGACGTAGAAGTAGGCCACGCCGTACAGCGTCATGCCGATGCCGGCCGCGACGAGCGCGTGCAACGCCGGCACCGTCGTGCCCAGCACGAACAGCCCGACCGCGAGGAACGAGAACGACGCCGGATACAAATCGTTGCGCTCGAAACCACTTGGCGAAGGGGAGTGATGATCGGCGTGGACGCGCCAGCCCCGACCGTGCATCACGAAGCGGTGCAGGAGGTAGCTGACCGCCTCCATGGCGACGAACGCGCTGAGCACGACGAGGACGTTCACCGGCGGTCCGCCCGCTCCCAGAGCAGCATCGTCAGCGTGACGAGCGCGAAGGCGTAGACGAACTCCTCCACGGGGATGTCCCACGGGAAGCGCAGGCCCGACAGGACGCCGGCGTCGTAGATCACGATGGGATCGGACGTCTTGCTCAGCCAGCCGTCCACCGGGATCATGAACGCGAAGACGATGCCCAGCGCCACCCAGTAGGTGCGGTCGCGGAAGAGCCCGGTGCGCAGCCACAGGCGCTCGGCGAGGATCACCCCCGTCGCCGCCAGCACCGACAGCGTCGGATACAGCGGCATCAGCGGTCTCGTCTCGACAGCGAGCGCACCGCTTCCAGCGTGAGCAGGCCGCAGATCGGTACCACGACGAAGAACAGGACCTCGTCGATGGGCACCCCGTACGGAAGCCGCAGATCGGTGGTGAGCGACGGGTTGAACCGCCAGTGACCAGCGGCCGCCGCCCAGATGTCCCAGGCGAGGAAGACGGCGAGGGGTGGCAGCAGCGCTTTGGCCAGGCGGCGGGGCCGGCGCCACACGCGCGCCCCGAGCACGAGCTCGAGGGGCAGCGTGACGACGAGGCAAGCCGCCAGCACCGTCAGGTACTGGAAGCTGCGCATGGGGCCGAGGGGAGCATCAGCGGCATTTTAGTGTTAAATGGAAGACATGCTGGTTCGCGAGGCGGCCACCGCCGCCGAGACCGACCCCGCCCGGCTGGCCGAGGCGCGGATCATGGACTTGCTGGATGGCGAAGCCACTCGGTGGGCGCCCCAGCAGCGGGACCTGTGCCAGCTCTTCGACGCGCTCCGCCGCTTCATCTGCCAGGGCGGCAAGCGGCTGCGACCCTCCTTCTGCTTCTGGGGTGCCGTCGGGGGCGGAGCCGACCCCACCGACCCTCGGCTGCGCGATGCGGGAGCGGCCCTCGAGCTGCTGCACGCGTTCGCCCTCATCCACGACGACGTGATGGACGGCAGCGACAGCCGCCGCGGCGCGCCATCGGCTCACCGGGTCTTCGAAGAGCACCATCGCCGCGGCGGCCTGCGGGGTGAGTCGAGGCGCTACGGCGAAGGGCTCGCCATCCTCGCCGGCGATCTCGCCTTCGTCTACGCCGACACGCTGCTCGAGGCCGGCCCGCCCCTCGCCCGCGACGTGTGGCACCAGCTGCGCATCGAGCTGACCATGGGTCAGTGGATCGACGTCATCGGCGCCGCCCAGCGCGATCGCTCGCCGGCGCGGGCGCGATGGGTGGCGAGCTACAAGTCCGGGCGCTACACGGTCGAGCGGCCCCTCCAACTGGGCGCCGCCTTGGCCGGCCGTCCGGATCTCTTCGGCCCGTTCTCCGCCTTCGGGCGGCCGCTGGGCGAGGCGTTCCAGCTGCGCGACGACCTCCTCGGTGCCGTCGGTGACCCGTCCCGGACCGGCAAACCAGTGGGCGACGACCTTCGCGACGGCAAGCCCACGCTGCTCCTCGCGCTGGCGACCGAGCGGGCTAGCGCAGCCGATCGGCGGTTGCTGGATCGGGCCGGCGCCGCCGACCTCACCGACGAGGAGTTGCGGGCGCTGCAGTCGACAATCGTCGGCAGCGGCGCCGTCGACACCGTCGAGTGCGAGATCGCGACGCTCGTGGAGCAGGCCGCCGCCGCCCTCGACCGGTGCGCCCTGGCCCCGCCCGCCCACGATGCCCTGCTGCGGCTGTGCCGGCTGGTGGCATGGCGCGAGCGATGAGCCCCAGGGTGGTCGTGATCGGCGCCGGGCTGGGCGGGTTGTCGGCCGCGTGCCACCTCGTCGGGCGCGGCTGGGACGTGGAGATCGTCGAGCGGAGCGATCGTCCCGGGGGCCGGGCCGGACGCATCGAGCAGGAGGGCTACCAGTTCGACACCGGCCCGACGGTCATGACGATGCCCGACCTCCTCGCGGAGACGTTCGCCGCCGCCGGCGCCGACATGGACGACTTCGTCAGCCTGCAGCGCCTCGACCCCGCCTATCGAGCGTGCTTCGCCGACGGCAGCCGAGATCCACGTGCGCGCCGACAGGGCGGCGATGCGACACGAGGTGGGCGCCGTCTGCGGCCAGTCCGAGGCCGCCGCCTTCGACCGCTACTGCGACTGGCTGGAGCGCCTGTACCGCCTCGAGATGCCGTCGTTCCTGGCCCGCAACTACGACCGCGCCACGGACCTCGTCTCGCCCGTGCGCCCGGCGCTGGCCCTGCTGCGCCTGGGCGGGCTGGGACGCCTCGACCGGGTGGTGGCCCGTACCTTCACCGACGAGCGGTTGCGCCGGTTGTTCAGCTTCCAGTCCCTCTACGCCGGCGTCGCCCCGCAGCAGGCCCTCGCCGTGCTCGCCGTGATCAGCTACATGGACGTGGTGGCCGGCGTGTGGGCGCCGGCCGGTGGCGTCCATGCCGTCGCTACCGGCCTGGCCGCGGCGGCCGAGAAGGCCGGGGTCCGCATCCGCTACGGCACGCCCGCCGAGCGCATCGTCCTGGCCGGCGGTCACGAGGGTCCCGTGCGCGCCGTCGCCACGGCCGGGGGGCCGCTGGCCGCCGACGCCGTGGTGTGCAACGCCGACCTCCCCGGCGCCTACCGCCTCGTCCCCGGCCTCACCCTCCCCCGGCGGTTGCGGCACCCGCACTGCTCCCCCTCGGCCGTCGTGTGGCACGCCGGTGTGCGCGGCATGCCGCCGTCGGCGGTGGCCCACCACAACATCCACTTCGGTCGGGCGTGGGCCAGCAGCTTCCGCGCCCTCATCCACGACGGCGTACGCATGCCCGACCCGTCGATCCTGGTGAGCGTGCCGACGGTGAGTGAGCCGGGCCTGGCGCCCGCCGGTGGCTCGGTGCTCTACGCACTCGAGCCGGTACCGAACCTCACGGGTCGCCTCGACTGGTCGATCGAGCGCCACCGCGCCGAAGACGACCTGCGGGCCCGGCTCGATCGCTTCGGCTATCCCGTCACCGACGTCGTCACGTCACACCTCGTCGATCCCACCGACTGGGCCCGGGACGGGATGGTGGCGGGCACGCCGTTCTCGATGTCGCACCGCTTCTTCCAGTCCGGTCCGTTCCGCGCCGCCAACGTGGAGCGCCGCGCACCAGGCCTGGTCTTCGCCGGCTGCGGCACCGTGCCCGGTGTCGGCGTTCCCATGGCGCTGGTGTCGGGGCGGCTGGCGGCCGAGCGAGTTCTGGGTGCGAGGCCGTGATCACCGTCGACGCCGCCCCCGAGCTACGTGCCGCGTACGCCCACTGCCGGCGGCTCACTCGCCGTCACGGCACCACGTACTACTGGGCGACCCAGCTCCTGCCCCGCTCGCGCCGACCCCACGTGTACGCCTTGTACGGCTTCTGCCGCCACGCCGATGACATCGTCGACGAGCTCACCGACCGGCCGGTGCCGGAGCGGGCCGCGGCGCTCGCCGCGCTCGGCCAGCGGCTGCGGGCCGCCTTCGCCGGCAGCACCGCTGACCCGGTGAGCGATCCCGTCGTCGCCGCCGTCGCCCGGACGGTGGCGACGTTCCGGATCGACCCCGACTGCTTCGAGCGGTTCCTGCGGTCGATGACGATGGACCTCACGGTGGCGCGCTACGAGACGTGGGACGACCTCTGCCGCTACATGGACGGCTCGGCCGCCGTCATCGGCGAGATGATGTTGCCGATCCTGGAGCCGAGCGACGGGGCCGCGACGGCACCGGCCCGTGACCTCGGGCTCGCCTTCCAGCTCACCAACTTCCTGCGCGACGTCGGCGAGGACCTCGATCGCGGTCGCGTCTACGTACCCGCGGTCGACGTGGAGCGCTTCGGTGCCGATCCGTCGGCGCGCCGCGTCACGCCCGCGTGGCGGGCGTTGATGCGCTTCGAGATCGGCCGCAACCGTGCCCTCTACGCGTCCGCCGCGACCGGCCTCGCTCTCCTACCGCCATCGTCGGCTCGTGCCATCGCGACGGCCCGGACGCTGTACGCCGGCATCCTCGACGAGATCGAGCGCAACGACTACGACGTGTTCTCGCGCCGGGCCCGCGTGAGCACGACGCGCAAGCTGGCCACGGCGACCCGGAGCGCGCTGCGCTAACAGGGTGCTGAGGTACGGCCCTCGGCGGCGAGCCGTCCACCTGATCACCCAAATCAGAGCGTCGGCGCATGCCGCCGACCCGGGTACTTCAGCACCCTGTCAAGGGCCGAACGACGTGCACGCCGCCGTGGCCTGCACGCCCGGCGCCGTGGCCCCGCCACACACCCACAGGCGCCCCTGGAACGGCGTGAAGCCCGTCCCGTGGCGGGCCACCAGCATCGGCTCGTTGCGCCACTGGCCGTCGCGCCACTCCTGCACGACCGTCACCAGGCTCCCCTCGCCGGCGGGCTCACCGCCGGCCACGACGAGGGTGCCGCCGATGACGGCGGCCATGGCGCCCGAGGTGGCCTGGGGCAGCGTCGGACCCGCGATCCACCCGCCGCTGGCGATGTCGAGGCAGTCGACGGCGGTGCTGGTGTCGGGCTCCCGGCCGCCGGCCACGCACGGGCTACCGGCGTCGACGTAGCCGGCGAGGTGGTTGCGGGCCCCGGGCAGATCGGGCCCGTCGGTCCAGCGGTCCGTAGCCGGGTCGTAGACCTCGATCGGGGCGACCTGCGTCGAGCCCGACCGCCCACCGATGGCGTACAGCGCCCCGTCCACGCTGACCAGGGCCAGCGCCCCGCGGGCGTGGTGCAGCGGCGCGATCGCCCGCCACGCGGTGGCACCGGGATCGAGGGCGAAAGCGTGGGTCGTGGCGCCGGCACCGGCGAACCCACCGGCCTCGTAGATCGTGGCGCCCACCGCGGCCGCCCCCGGA
Source organism: uncultured Acidimicrobiales bacterium (assembly GCA_963728985.1). Taxonomy (GTDB): domain Bacteria; phylum Actinomycetota; class Acidimicrobiia; order Acidimicrobiales; family Ilumatobacteraceae; genus DASXAI01. The sequence goes on from CAVSME010000003.1 coordinate 390,751, forward strand.
TGGTTGACCGCGATGGGCAGGGCCGGGCCGGTCGTCCACGCCGCGCCGTCGAACACGAACACCGTGGAGGTGCTCGTGCCGGTGGCGTCGTAGCCACCGACGACGTACAGGCGATCCGCCGTCGCCGCCGCTGCCGTCTCCTGGACCGCTACCGGCAGAGGCGGCTCCTCTCGCTGCACCGGCGGTCCCGCGGGCGGGGCCGTCGTCGTGACCATCGCCGTCGTCGTCACCAGCGCCGTGGTCGGGGCCGGTGCGGGCGTGGCGGCAGTCGCCACCGATGGGGCTGATGACGTGGTCGAGGAGCTCTGACCGTCGGATTCCGGAGCACGCGGCGAGCAGCGTGAGCAGCACCAGGGCGGCGGCGCGCCACCGCGTCGTCGAAGCGGGCATGCCCGAGCGAACCTACTGCCCGGTGACGACGGGTCAGCCGCGTTAGCGTGCCGCGCCGTGCCCGGTTCCCGTCCTCGACGTGCCGCGCTCGTGGCCGTGGTCGCGACGCTCGCCGCGCTGGCGGCGTGCACGTCCTCGACCGGCACGACGGCAACATCCACATCCGGCGCGGCGGCGACGACCGTTGCCACGACGGCGGCGACGACCGCCGCGGCCGAGACCACCACCATCGCGGCGACGACCACGATCACGCCGACCACCGTTCCGGCCACCACGACGTCCACCACCATCGCGTCCACCACGACGGCACCGCTCGACGCCACGAACGTCTACGGCTACGCCGGCGCCAACATGATGTCGCCGAACGTCGCCGGCGCCCGCCCGCTCGTGTACGTGCCGTCCGCGGTGCAGGGGGGCAAGGGCTATGTGGACGTCATCGACCAGGCCACGATGACGGTCGTCGACCGCTTCGAGGCCGGTTCCATCTCCCAGCACGTGGTGCCGTCATGGGACATGAAGACGCTCTACGTCACGGCGTCAGCGGGCAACCAGCTCGTGCCCATCGATCCCACGACGGGCAAGCCGGGGACGCCGATCCAGGCGACCCGCCCGTACAACCTGTACTTCACGCCCGACGGCACGAAGGCGGTGGTCCAGAACGAGCAGAACAACCGCCTCGACTACTACGACACGGCCACGTGGGCGCTGCAGAAGTCCGTGCCCTCCACCTGCGCCGGCAACAACCACGCCGACTGGTCGGCCGACGGCACGTACTTCATCGTGACGTGCGAGTTCTCGGGCGACCTGATCAAGGTGGACACCCAGACCGGCGAGGTGCTCGCCATCATCAACCTCGCCCCGGCGGCGATGCCCCAGGACGTGCGGCTCACGCCGGACGGCAAGCGTTTCTACGTGGCCGACATGATGTCCGACGGGGTCTGGATCGTGGACGGCGTCACCATGACGGTGGTCGGCCACATCGACACCGGCATCGGCGCCCACGGCATCTACCCGAGCCGGGACGGCAAGTTCATGTACGTGTCCAACCGGGGCCGGCACATGGGCGACGAGCACCGCCGGTCGCGCCCGGGCGAGGGATCGGTGTCGGTCGTCGATCCGAGCAAGGACCAGGTGGTCGCCAGGTGGTCGATCCCCGACGGCGGCTCGCCCGACATGGGCGGCGTCTCCGCCGACGGCACCCGGCTCTGGCTCTCCGGCCGCTACGACGCCGAGGTGTACGTGTTCGACACCGCCACCGGGGCGCTCGTGGGGCGCGTCCCCACCGATCCGAGCCCGCACGGTCTGGCGGTGTGGCCTCAGCCCGGGCGCTACAGCCTCGGCCACACCGGCAACACCCGGTGACACGTCGGGCGGAAAGGAACCCCTTCCGCCCGACTGCGGTCAGGCGGCGTTGAGCTCGCCGAAGAAGCCGATGACCTTCACGAGGCGGCCGTCGGTGTCGACGGTGGCGATGTCGGTGCCGGTGACGGCGGGGTTGCCGTCGGGCGCGACCAGCGCCCAGCCGTAGCGGGCATAGCCGTGGTGCTCGTCCACGCTCGTGGTCCGCTTGAACGTGTGGCCCGGGTAGTGGGTCACGACGACATCGCCGAGGCCGACGATGGCGTCGAGGCCCTCGCCTTCCATGGGCGGGTCGACCAGCTGGCCCTGTGGGCTCCACACCTGCGCCACGAGGGCAGCGCGCCGGTCGGCGTCGGGCTCGCAGTAGGCGGCGAGATGGGTGTCGATGGTGGTGGTGAGATCAGCCACGGGGGAACTCCTTCGATCGGGTTGGTGCTTACCCGTCCCATCCAAGAGGTCGCGGCGCGCCTCAGCGATTACGTGTCAGGTAGCGAGCGCTCGCGGTACGGTCGGGCCGATGAGCACGTACGTGCTGGTACACGGTGCGTGGAGTGGGGCGCATGGCTTCCGGCTCGTCCGCCGCCGCCTGCAGCGCGCCGGCCACGACGTCTTCACGCCGAGCCTCACCGGTCTCGGCGAGCGGGCCCACCTGACCAGCCCCCAGATCCATCTGAGCACCCACGTACGCGACGTCGTCAACCACGTCCGCTACGAGGACCTCGACGACATCGTGCTGCTGGGCTTCTCCTACGGCGGCATGGTGGTGACCGGCAGCCTGGCCTACATCGCCGACCGGGTGCGCCATCTCGTCTACCTCGACGCGTTCGTGCCCGGCGACGGCGACAGCGTCTTCAGCATGCTCGGCCGGCCGCCGTTCGACCCGCTCGACCTGGGTGTGGAGTGGCTGGTACCGCCGGCGCCGCGATCGTTCGACGATCCGGCCGAGGCGGCGTTCATGGATCCCCGCCGCATCGGCCATCCCATCGGGTGCTTCGCCGAGCCCGTCCGTCTGGCGCGGCCGCTGGAGGACTTCCCGTTCGCCCGGACCTACATCCGGGCCACGGCCGATGCGCCCGACGCGCCGGGTGCGGCGGTGTTCGATGCCGCCGCCACCCGCGCTTCGAGCTCTGACGCCTGGTCGTACCACGAGGTGGCCACGAACCACATGGTGGCCAGCAACCGGCCCGACGAGCTGGCCGCCATCCTCCTGGCGATGGCCTGAATCAGGCCGCCGCCATGGCTTCGTACGCCGCGGCGAGGTCGTAGAGCGCCTGGCGGCCGTCGCCCTCGAACGACGAGCCGTGCATCAGCGCCAACGTCGACGGGTTGAGGTCGCCGAGCCCGCGCAGCGTCGCCGCTGTGTGCGGGGCCAGGCTGGTCGAGTGGAACATGGCCTCGGCGGCCACGGCCGGCTCCACGATGTCGCCCGTCGTAAGGGCCGGTCCCCGCCCGATGGCGGTGAACAGATCGCCGCACAGCAACGTGCCCGTCGTCTCCTCGAACAGGACCTGGGCCTCCCAGCCGTGGGGCACGTGCGGGGTCGAGATCTGGCGCAGCCGCTTGCCGCCCAGGTCGATCACCTCGCCGTCGCCCAGCGCCCGCGGCGGCCGGTCGCTCATGTCGTTGAGCGACACCATGCACCCAAGGGCGCCGTAGGCGACCTCGCTCCGCGGAGACGCGGCCAGCCACATGTTCATGGCCCCGCACTCGTCCGACTCAACGTGGCCGAAGGAGATCCAGCGGAGCGACTCGACCGGCACGACCGACGCCACGGCCTCGGCGACCAGCGGGAACATGGCCCGCGGGCCGGTGTGGAACAGCAGCGGCTCGTCGCCGACCACGAGGAACTGGTTGAACGTGAAGCCCTCGGGGCTCACGTCGGGGATCCAGGTGGAGATCCGGTAGATGCCGTCAGTGATCTCGTCAACGGTGGCTTGCATTGTTTCCATGCCTCCTTGGCGTTCAGCGCGCCGCCGGCTCGTTCACTCGGGACTGAACGATCCAGCCGATCTCGTCGTCGGCGCTCGGTTCGTAGGCGCAGTAGACGCCGGTGCGGACGCGCCGATCGAGGGCGGCGCCGGCGCCGGGGAGCGCCTCGGCCAGCTTGGCCAGCGCGCTACGTAGGGCGCGCGTCACGTTCAGGCGGGCCCGCTCGGCGGCCGACGCCTCCGGGCGATCGCGGCCCCCGAGCCCGAAGGCCCGGGCCAGCTCCCGGGCGAACTGGTCGAGCTCACCCTGGAGCTGCTCGGCCCGGTCGAGGTGGCCGGCGTCGAGGGCCTCGTCGATGTCGGCGTGCAGCTCGGCGATGCGCCGGCGGTAGGCGGTGCGGGCGGCCCCGTCGAGCGCCGGGCCGGCGTCACCGAGGGCGCGGCGGTCGATCCCACCGGTGGCGGCGACCCCCTCGACCCGATCCACGAGGTCGAGGACGTGGCGCTCGCCGCCGGGCGCGGCGACCAGTTCGGCCAGGTAGCGCAGGCCCTTCGTGTCGGGCAGGCGCACACTCGTCCCGGCGTGGGTGGCCACCCACCACTTCCCGTCCCGCTCCAGCACGGCGCCCCCGGCGGGCCGGCCGGCGCCCAGCCGGCGTAGCAGCTCGGCGGCCGCCGGGGTCGGGACCACGTCGAGCACGGCGAGGATGGCGGCGGCGGCACGGGCGTCGACGCCCGCCGCGGTGCGATCGCCGGCCTGCTCGCGCCAGCGGGCCAGCTCCACCAGCAACGTCGCCGCCAGCCACGGCAGGCGGCGGGCGTCGATGCCGTCGGACGCCTCCTCCAGCGTGGCGACGGCGCCGGCGAGATCGCCGGTGGCAGCGAGCACCCGGGCCCGGGCGGCGGCGCTGCGCGCCTGGAGCGACGGGATGTCCAGGTCACCGGCCCGCTCGACCAGCTGGGCGCACACCTCGGTGGCGGTGTCGAGGGCACCACTGGCCACCTCCACCTCGACCAGGACGGTGAGCAGCTCGACGGCGCGGAGCCGATCGTCGGCCAGCAGCCGCAAGCCCCGCCGGGCGCTGATGCGAGCCAGCTCGAGGTCACCCCGGGCGAGGTGGAGCCGGGCCGCCGGCAGGAGCGCTTCCATGGACTGGTCCTTGCCGAGCAACAGGGCCTCGGCGTCGGCCAGCCGGCCCTGGCGGATGCGCAGGTCGGCGAGGGCGATGTCGGGATGCCAGCTGCCCTCGCTGCGCATCAGCGTCTCGAAGTCGGCCTTGGCCCGGGTGAGGACGGCCTCGGCCTCGGTCCATCGTCCCAGCTCCACCAGCAGGTGGGCGTGCACGCTGTCGCAGTGGCTCGCCAGGAAGACGGGCGTGCCGGGAGCGAGGCCGATGAGGCCCTGCTGGCGCAGCAGGTCGGTCCACGACCCGGCTCGTTCGAAGTCGGCGGCGTAGTAGCAGGCCGTGAAGAACGAGCACACGGACTTGGCCGCCCAGTCCGTGTCGTCGGCGGGGCCGCAGGCCAGCGCCATCGCCTCGTCGAGCAGCGCCATCCCCTCGACCAGCCTCCCGGCCTGCACGTGAGCCAGCCCGGCATCGGCCAGCGCCTTGGTCTCCAGGTTGACGTCGCCGAAGCGCCGGGCCCGGTCGAGGGCCAGCTCGGCGGCGGCGAGGAGCTCGGCGGGGTCGTCGACCTCGCACCCCATGGCGGCCACGGCCACCCAGCCCTGCTCCACACAGGGCGGCTCGTCTTCGACCAGGCGCCGGGCTCTGGCGAACCAGGCCCGGCCGGCGGTCCGGTTCCCCATCCCGTTGCTGAGCGCGTCACCGAGGCGGACACAGGCCATGGCCGCCTGGCAGCGGTCACCGGCGGCGGTGAAGGCTCGCACCGCGGCCGACAGGTGGGCGATGGTGGCGTCCATGTCGAACCGGGTGGCCGCCTCGCCCGCCCGGGCCAGGGCCGCTTGCCCGTCTTCGACCAGCTCCTGTCCGTCCTGCGTCATTCCGCTCCCGGCAGCACCGTACCGGTCTCGTAGGCGATCATGACCAGCTGGGCGCGGTCACGGGCGTGGAGCTTGGTGAGCAGCCGGCTCACGTGGGTCTTGGCGGTGGCGTGGCTCATGTGCAGCTGTTCGGCCAGCTCGGCGTTGGACAGGCCGCGCGCCACGTGTGACAGCACCTCCCGCTCCCGATCGGTGAGGCCGCCGATCGGGGCCAGTGACGCCGCCGGTGGATCGGGCCGGCGCACGAACTCCTCGATGAGGCGCCGGGTGACGTTGGGCGCCAGCAGGGCGTCGCCCCCGGCCACGACGCGCACCGCCTGGAGCAGCTGAGCGGGCGGGGTGTCCTTCAGCAAGAAGCCGCTGGCTCCGGCGCGCAGGCCCTCGTACACGTACTCGTCGAGATCGAACGTGGTGAGGATGAGCACCCTCGTGGACAGCGACCGGGTGATGATGCGGGTGGCCTCGATGCCGTCCATGACCGGCATGCGCACGTCCATCAGCACGACGTCGGGCACGGCGCTGGTGGCCAGGGCCACCGCCTCCGCGCCGTTGGCCGCCTCCCCCACCACGTCGACATCGGCGGCCGATCGCAGTAGCACCACGAAGCCCGCCCGCACCAGCTCCTGGTCGTCGGCCACGACGACCCGCAACGTCACAGCGACAGCGCCTTGGCCGGCGGCTCGAACGGCAGCATGGCCAGGACGCGGAAGCCGCCCCCGGGGACGGGACCGGCGACGAGGGTGCCTGAGAACACGGCCACACGCTCGCGCATCCCGATGAGCCCGTGGCCACTCCCGGCGCCGTTCGGGCTGACGGCGTAGCCGCGCCCGTCGTCCACGACCTCCAGGCTCGCATGGTCGGTGTCGAGGCGGATGGTCACGGTCACGCTGGCCCGCCCGGCGTGCTTCACCACGTTGGTGAGCGCTTCCTGCAGGATGCGGTAGCCGGTCAGGCGCACGCTCTCGGGCACCGGTGTCGCCGGGTCTCCTTCCCAGCGCAACTCGACGGGGACGCCGGCATCGCGAACTGACTGGACGAGCGTCTCGACGCTGTCGCGGTCGGGCGCCGGCGACAGGGCGCCGCGCGGGTCGTTCTCCGAGCGCAGCACGCCGAGCATGCGGCGCAGCTCCTGGAGGGCGGATCGGCCGGTCGTCTCGATCGCTTCGAGGGCGCGCTTGGCGTCCGCTGGCTGGGTGTCGATCACGTGGGCCCCCACGCCGGCCTGCACGGTGATCACGCTCATGGCGTGGGCGACGACGTCGTGGAGCTCCTGCGCGATGCGTAGCCGCTCCTCAGCCACTGCCCGCCGTGCTTCGTCGACGCGCTCGCGCTCCAACACCGCGGCCCGTTCCTCGAGCGTGGCGATGCGCTCGCGGCGGGTCCGGATGATCTCGCCGACGGCCCAGGCGGCGCCGAACACGAAGAAGTTGCTGAGCACGTCCTGCGCCGTCGTGCCGGACTGCCCCCGCGACAACCACAGCACGGCCAGTGCCGCACCGAACGTGACGCTGGCGATGGCGGCGCGGCGGCGACGGCCATAGGCCGCGGCCGAGTAGAAGGCGATGAGGGCGGCGATCACGGTGCCCCCGTCGGGGTAACCGAAGGCGGCGATCGCCACGGCCGCGCCGAGGGTCACCACCATCACCGTGAGGGGGTAGCGGCGCCGCCATACCAGCCCCACCGTGCAGACGAGAACCAGGACGTAGGCGAGCACGCCCGGGCGGGTCTCGGACTCTGCGGCGCTGACCCGGGTGCCGACCACCCCGACCACGGCGAGCACACCGGCCAGGACGCCGTCGAAGACCCGCTTGTCGATGCCGCGGACCCAGGCGAGCAGGGACCTCACAGGGTGACGGTACGGCACCGACCGCCGATGCGCATCCGTCCCGAGACCATGAGCGTGTACATCCGGAGATGTACGGCGCACGGCGGTGCCAGAAGGGCCGAGCGGCCGACGACCACGGGCGCCGGTCGGCGCACCATCGGCGACATGACCAACACCGCCACGCTCCTGCCCACCCACTCCACCACCCCCCTCCCCGCCCACCACGCCGCCCGCCCGTTCCCGGCTCCGGCGCCCACCCCCACCGCATTGGCACCGCCGGCGGCCGCCGCCGTCGACGCCGTGAAGTTGTACGGCCGCGGCGAGGCCGAAGTGCGCGCCCTCGACGGCGTGACCGTCGAGTTCGCCGCCGAGCGCTTCACCGCCATCATGGGCCCGTCGGGCTCCGGCAAGTCGACGCTCATGCACACCCTCGCCGGGCTCGACACGCTCACGTCCGGCGCGCGTGTTCATCGGCGACCGCGACCTGTCCCGCCTGAACGACCGGCAGCTGACCAAGCTGCGTCGCGATCGCGTGGGCTTCATCTTCCAAGCCTTCAACCTCATCCCCACGCTCAGCGCCATCGAGAACATCACGCTCCCGATGGCGCTGGCCGGTCGCAAGCCGGACAAGGTGTGGCTCGATCACGTCGTCGAGACCGTCGGGCTCGCCCGCCGCCTGTCGCACCGCCCGAGCGAGCTCTCCGGCGGCCAGCAACAGCGCGTCGCGGTAGCCCGCGCCCTCGCCAGCCAGCCGCAGATCATCTTCGCCGACGAGCCGACCGGCAACCTCGACTCCCGCACCGGCGCCGAGATCCTGTCGTTCATGCGCACGGCCGTGCGTGAGCTCGGCCAGACCATCGTGATGGTCACCCACGACCCCGTCGCCGCCTCGTACGCGGACCGGGCGGTCTTCCTCGCCGACGGACACATCGTCGACGACATGTCCGATCCCACGCCCGACCGGGTGCTGGACCGCATCAAGAGCTTCGGAGGCTGATCGCCATGTTCCGCGTCACCATCAAGCGACTCGCCGCCACCAAGCGGCGGCTCCTCACGACGGCCTTCGCCGTCGTCCTCGGCGTGGCCTTCATGGCCGGCACGCTCGTCCTGACCGACACCATCACCAAGACGTTCAACGGCATGTTCGCCGAAGCCAACAAGGGCACGTCCGCCCTCGTCCGCAGCACATCCAAGGTGAAGGGCGACTACACGACCGTCCGGTCGTCGCTCGACGCCTCGCTCCTGTCCACGGTGGCCGCCATCGACGGCGTCGCTGCGGCCACGCCCGACATCCAGGGCTACGCCCAGCTGATCGACGCCAACGGCAAGGCCATCGGCAACCCCAGCATGGGAGCGCCGACCTACGGGCAGAACTGGAAGGGCGACTCGGCCCTCAACCCGTACCGCATCGTGGACGGCAGCGCGCCGGTCGCCGACGACGAAATCGTCATCGACCAGCACTCGGCCGACCTGGGCCACTTCGCCATCGGCCAGCAGATCAGCGTCCTCACCAAGGACGCACCCCGCTCGTTCCGCCTCGCCGGCATCGCTCGCTTCGGCGACGCCGACAGCATGGGTGGCGCGTCGGTGGTGCTGTTCACGGACGACAGCGCCGGCCAGCTGGTGAGCGAGCCCGGGAAGGTCGACGGCATCGCCGTCGCCGCCGCTCCCGGCGTCTCCGAGAGCGAGCTGCAGGCCCGCATCGCCACCGCGCTGCCGCACGACGCCGAGGTGCTGACCGGCACCGAGCTGACGAAGGAGCAGGAGAAGGATTCGAGGGAGAGCTTCGCCTTCTTCAACAGCTTCATGATGATCTTCGCCTTCATCGCCCTGTTCGTCGGCTCGTTCATCATCTACAACACCTTCTCGATCGTGGTCGCTCAGCGGTCGAAGGAGATGGCACTGCTGCGGGCCCTGGGCGCGAGCCGCAAGCAGGTCCGCCGCTCGGTCCTCGTCGAGGCGCTGATCGTCGGGTTCGCTGCTTCCGCCGCCGGCATCGCCGCCGGCGTGGGCATGGCCGCCGGCCTGAAGGCCATGTTCGACGCCGTCGGCATCGACATCCCCGCCACCGGCACCGTCCTCACCACGCAGACCATCGTGATCTCCGCCCTGACGGGCACGATCCTCACGGTCATCTCGTCGGTGATGCCGGCCCGCAAGGCGGCCAAGGTGGCGCCCGTCGCCGCCCTGCGCGACCTCGCCGTCGACAACACCAGCCGGTCCCGCGTGCGGACCGTCGCCGGTACCGTCACGACGGCGGCTGGTGTGGCCGCCCTCCTCGGCGGGTTGAGCGGCGGGGCACTGCCCCTCGTCGGCCTCGGCGCCCTCGGTGTGTTCCTGGGCGTGGCCATGCTCGGCCCGGTGCTGGCCCGTCCCGTCGGCCGGATCCTCGGCTGGCCCATCGCCCGCACCCGGGCCATGTCGGGCACGCTGGCCCGTGACAACGCCATCCGCAACCCCAAGCGGACGGCAGCCACGGCGTCGGCGCTGATGATCGGGGTGGCCCTCGTTGGGTTCATCACGATCTTCGCCCAGTCGGCCAAGGCGTCGATCAATGCCGGGATCGCCGATCACTTCCGCGGCGACCTGGTCATCGACTCCAAGGCAGGAGACGGCGCCGGCCTGTCACCGCAGCTGTCAGAGCAGCTCCGGGCCCGCCCCGAGGTGGCCGCCGTGGCCTCCCTGCGGATGGTGCCGGCGCTGGTCGACGGCACGGGTACCGACCTGTCGGTCTACTCCACCACGTCGCTCCCCTCGCTGTTCGACCTGCACGTCATCTCGGGTTCGATCCAGGACCTGGGCGCCGACGGTCTCGCCGTGTCGAAGGACGAGGCGACCTCGAAGCAGTGGCACATGGGCGATGAGGTGGACGCCGCCTTCGCCAGCGGAGCGACGCAGCACCTCACGGTCGAAGTCATCTACGACGCCGACCCGGCCATGTTCATCAGCACCGAGGCCGCTGACGCCGCCGGCGTCGACACCCTGGACAAGACGCTCTACGTCAAGGCCAGCCCCGGTACGGGTGAAGCCGCCGCTCGCGCTGCGGTGGAGACGGTGACCGACGCCTACCCCACGGCCAAAGTGATGGACACGGCGCAGTACGAGGCCGATCAGGCCGGTCAGATCAACCTGATCCTCAACCTGATCTACGCCATGCTGGGCCTGGCCATCGTGATCGCCGTGATGGGCATCGGCAACACCCTGTCGCTGTCGATCGTGGAGCGGACCCGGGAACTGGGCCTGCTGCGGGCCGTCGGCATGAGCCGCCGCCAGCTCCGCTCGACGGTGCGCTGGGAAGCCGTCCTGGTGGCGCTGTTCGGCACCGCCCTCGGGCTCGCCATCGGCACCTTCTTCGGCTGGGCGATCGTGCGGGCCCTGGCCGATCAGGGCTTCAACACCTTCACCATCCCGTTCGTGCAGCTGGGTGTGGTGACGCTGATCGCGGTGGTGGCCGGCGTGGCCGCCTCGATCCTCCCGGCTCGCCGGGCGGCTCGCCTCGACGTCCTGGACGCCATCGCCACTGCGTAGTGCTCCTCGGCACATGAGGGCGGGCCGGTTCGCCGGCCCGCCCTCCTTGCGCGTCACGGCTCCGGGCACCAAGGATGCGGTGATGAGCCGGCTCCCGCTCCAGACCCGAGATGTGCTCGACGACGACGCCCGGGAGGTGTGGGACTCGATCACCGCGTCGAGAGGCGCCATCGTCGCCGACGAGGGCCACCTGATCGGACCGTTCAACGCGTGGGTGACGGCGCCCACGATCGGGGGCCGGCTGGCCGAGCTGGGAGCGGCGCTGCGCTTCGAGTCGTCGATCGACCGGCGGTTGCTGGAGGTGGCGATCATCACCGTCGGCGCCCATTGGAAGGCCGAGTTCGAGTGGTGGGCCCATTCCCGCATGGCGCTGCACTTCGGCGTGAGCGCCGACGCGGTCGCCGCCATCGCCGCCGGTCAGGAACCGGCGCTGGCCGACGACGAAGCCATCGTGTACGCCGTGGCCCGCCAGCTCGTCGACCAGGGCCACGTCGATGGTCCCGCCTACGACGCCGCCCGCCAGCTCCTGGGCGATCGGGGGATCGTGGAGCTGGTGACGCTGTGCGGCTACTACACGCTCGTGTCGTTCAGCCTCAACGCCTTCACCGTCCCGCTGCCGCCCGGCGAGACGCTGACATGGCCGTGACCGACCTCGCTGCCGTCGCGCCGGCGTTCGTCGACATGGCCCACCGCATCGTGTGGGCCAGCGCGTCCACCGTCGATGCTCAGGGCCGGCCCCGCAGCCGCGTCCTGCACCCCTACTGGCAGTGGGACGGCACCACCCTCGTCGGGTGGATCGCTACCAGTCCCACGCCGGTCAAGCGCGCCCACCTCGAGCACTCGCCCTACATCTCGATCAACTACTGGGCGCCGAACCACGACACCTGCACGGCGGAGTGCGGCGCCGCGTGGGTGTTCGACGACGAGACCAGGGTGCGGGTTTGGCAGCTCTTCAAGGAGGCGCCCGATCCCGTCGGCTACGACCCCGCCATCATCCCGGCGTGGAAGGACGGGCCGACGTCGCCGGCGTTCGCCGCGCTGCGCCTCGATCCGTGGCGCCTGCGGGTCATGCCGGGCACCACCATGCTCGGCGGAGGCGGCGCCATCGTGACCTGGCCCGCCTGACCCGCCGGGCTGACGGCTCACGCGGTCGCGAACTCGGTGACGACTTCGTAGAGCGCGGGGCTGCTCGGGAACTCCTGCCACTCGGGCTGGCCCACGACGGCCCGGAACTCGGCGGTGGCGTGGGCGGCGCGCGCTCATCTCCGCCAGCCAGGAGCCGGCCTGACCGCTCGCGCTGTGATCCACTGGGCCCATGTTCGATGGATTCGACGAGCGCAGCATCGAGGTCGCTCCTGGCGTGGCGCTGCACGTGCGCACTGCGGGCACGGGAACACCGGTCGTGCTCCTCCACGGCTACCCGCAGAACGGCGTGTGCTGGCACCGGGTGGCGCCGGCCCTCGCCCAGCGGCACGCGGTGGTGGTGCCAGACCTCCGCGGGTACGGCCGCTCGAGCACGCCGCCCGACGATGACGGCCACACCGTCTACAGCAAGCGCACCATGGCGAGCGACATCGCCGCGCTCATGTCGTCGCTCGGCCGCGAGCGCTTCGCCGTTGTGGGTCACGACCGCGGCGGCCGGGTGGCGTACCGCCTCACGCTCGACCATCCCGCTCGGGTGGAGCGTCTCTGCACGCTCGACATCGTGCCGACCATCGAGCAGTTCGAGGTGCTGGCATCCAGTCGCCGGGCCGCCGTCTTCGGCTTCCACTGGTACTTCCTGGCCGTCGCCCCGCCGCTGCCGGAAGCACTGATCGGCGCCGAGCCGGCCCTGTTCCTGGAGCAGGTGATGGGCCGGTGGGCGGGCTCGGTGCCGGGCGCCGACACCATCACACCCGATGCAATGGCCCATTACGTCGAGGCGTTCACACCCGCGGTCATCGGCGCGTCGTGCGCCGACTACCGCGCCGGGGCCACGTTCGATGCCGACCTCGACGACGCCGATCGCGCTGCCGGCCGCACCATCGGCTGCCCGGTCCACGCGCTCTGGGGCGACCGCCGCAACGCCGCCGCCAACGACGCGTTCATGGCCACGTGGCGGCGCTGGGTGGCGGCCGACCAACCGGTCACCGGCCGGCCGTTGCCGTGCGGCCACTTCATCCCCGAGGAGCGGCCCGATCTCCTGCTCGAGGAGCTGGGCGCATTCCTGGCGTGACGGTCAGCTCGGCGCGGGAAGGTTGGAGACCGAGCGCTGCGGGGTCACCCGCAGCACCACGCGGCGCTCGCGCTCGGCCCGCTCCTTCAACGCCTGCCGGCGATCGTCGTCGAGCGGGCGACCCATGGACTCCACGACGCGCGCCATCACCTCGAACGCCTGCTCCTGCTCGATGCGGGCATCGCCGAACACGGTCACGTAGGGGTACGGCATCTCCTCGCTCAGCACGCAGACGCTGATGGCCGGATCGCGGCGCAGTGCCCGGGTCTTGGCGCGGTCCTCGGTGATGGAGATCACGACGTCGTCGCCGTCGGTCACGTAGAAGACAGGCGTCAGCGGCGGGCCCTCGGTGGCGTCGCCCGATCGGTTCCAGCCGAGGACGCACAAGCGGTTGGCAGCGACGAACTGTTGATGATGCGCGGGGATGGCCATCGGGTCAGATGCCGAGGTCGAGCAGGTTGTAGTCGCGGAGGGCGGCCTGCGTCTCGGGTGACCAGCGGTAGTCGTCCTCCTCGCCGGCGAACGGCTGGTAGACGAAGCGGGTCTCGTCCGGGAAGCGCTGCGCCCGCGCGTCGATGCCGTACACGATGGCCTTCGAGCGCTCGTGGAGCCGCTCCTCGTCGTACACGGCGACGGCGTTGTGCACGCCGCCGCTCGTGACGCCGAGCACGGAGCGCCGGCGATGGAAGCCGAAGTTGATGGTGACGCGCGGATCGGGACTGGTGTTGGCGAACGAACCGTGGATCGCTTGGCGGTTCGTGATGGCCACGTCGCCGGGATCGCACACGATGGGCACTGCATCAGGCAGGAGCTCGGACCCGGCGGCAGCGACCATGGCCTTGATGTCGGCCTTGCCCTGGCGATGGGAGCCGGGCACGACCCACAGGCCGTTGGCCGCGGTGCACCCGTAGAGCTGGGCCATGAAGTTGAACCCGTGACTGCCCGAGTCGAGATCCGGGCTGTTCCAGTGGGTCCACCCGTCCTGGTGCCACGCCACCGACCCGCCGAGACCGGGATGCTTGATCCACACCGCCTCGTTGAACGGCACGAAGTCGTCGCCGTTGACCGCGGCGGCGACGGCCAGCAGCTCGGGATGGCCGTACACGCGCAGGCACGCCGGCGAGAACTGCAGCGAGCCGAGGACCAGTTGCACCACGTACTCGGGCGCGCCCGCCGGTGCCACGGGCTCCACCATCTTCACCGGGTGACGCCCGTGGGCGGCGCTCGTCCCGCCGATGGGATCGGACAGCGGCTTGACCCAGCTGATGTTGTTCGCCGTCGTGTCGGTGTCGAGCGCCGGCCGGCCGTACTTGTCGGTCAACGCGCCCTTCGTGACGGGCGCCCGCTCGAGCATGTCGGCCACATCGCGCTCGACGTCGGCCAGCTCGTCGGGGCCGAGCACCCCTTCGAAGATGTAGAAGCCGACGCGGTCGTAGGCGTCGAGGATGGCCTGGTCGACGCGGCCGTCGGCGTCGAAGCGGATCGGGCCCCGGTTGCCGAGGGTTCGGGCCCGGCGCTCGCCCTCTTCCCGGTAGCGCACCATGGCCGGTTCGGCGTCGCCGTAGTCGCCGATGGGGACATCAAGCAGCGGCAGGTTCACCATGGGCCAACGGTACGCCTTCGCCCGTCGGCCTCGACAGTCCGGCGGAGGCCTAGGCGCGGGCGAGCTCGGCGTCCGTGTGCTCGCCGAGCCTCGGTGCCGACGCCCACTGCCACCAATCGTGGTTCACCCGGAACAGGTCACCGGGGCTGGGCAACACGCCCAGCACCGGGTGCTCGTCGTTGCGCCAGAACCCGGCGCTCTCCAGATGGGGATCGCTGCGGAGATCGGCGATGGAGTTCACCGGGGTGATGGGGATGCCGCGGCCCTGCCCCTCCCGGAACAGTTCGAGCTTGGTGCGCGGCCGGGTGACCTGTTCGGTGAGCTCGTCGATGAAGTCCGACACCTCCCACCGCACGTGCATGTCGTTGAACGCCTCGTCGAGCACGGAGTCCATCCCGGTGACGTCGGCGATCCACGCGGCCATGGCCTTCCAGTGCGCCACCTGGAGCACGAGGAACGACACGTAGCCGTCCACGCACGGGTACAGGCCCCACGGGCGGGTGACCCGGCGGCGATTGCCCGGCCGCGGCCGCTCGACACGGTCATCGAGGAAGATCGGCACGCCCGTCTCGGGCGCCAACGCCAGGCAGCACTCCTGCACCGACAGGTCCACGACCTGGCCGCGACCGGAGCGGCGCACGGCCCGCAGGCCGAGCATCGCCGCGTTGAGCGCGAAGAGCGACGTGACGTGAGCGGCGAACTGCACCGGCCCGGCCGGGGCCATGGGCGGCCGATCGGGGAAGCCGACGGTGGAGGCGATGCCGGCCGAGGCCCACGCCACGAGATCGGAGCCCTTCCAACCCTTGCGCGGTCCCGAGAGGCCGAAGGGGCTGACGGCCACGACCACCTGGCGATCGTGGGCCGGCCGGGGCGTGTCGCGCGTCGGATCGACGTCGCCGATCACGACGTCGGCCGACGCCACGAGCCGGTCGTAGTCGGCGCTGCCGGGCTCGGCCACCACGGAGCGCTTGCCCTGCGCGAAGAACGCCCACCACAGGGAGGCATCGGGGCCCTCGTGTCCCGCCGCGTACGGCGGGAGGTGGCGCAGCACGTGGCCGCCCGGTGGCTCGACGACCACCACGTCGGCGCCGAGCGCGGCCCACATCCGCGTCGCGTACGCGCCGGTCAGTCCGGTCAGCTCCATGACGCGCACGCCGCTCCACGGACCGGGCATCACGCCTCCGTCCGGTGCACGCCGAGGATCTCGGCGTAGTCGATGTACGGCCGCCGCAACGTCTGCTCGGGCGACGCTTCGGTGAAGGCCACGCCGCTGGCCAGCAACGCGTCGACCTCGTCGACGGAGAGCCCGGCCCGCTTGGTGAGGACCTCGACCGTGTCCTGGCCCATCGACGGGCCTGCCTGCCACCACCGGCCGGGCGTCTCGCTCAGGCGGATGGGATGGCCGCTGAACACGTCGCCTTCGGGGAAGCGCAACGACCCGACCAGCTGGAACCAGTGCCGGTCGCGCACCTGCTCGTCGTGCAGCACGCCGACGATGTCGAGCACCTCGTACGCCGCCACCCCAGCGTCCTGCAGCTGGTGGGCGGCTTCGGTCGGCGTGCGGGTCGACGTCCACGCTGCGATCAGTTCGTCCAACTCGTCGTGGTGAGCGACGCGCTCGTCCAGCGAGCAGAAGCGAGGCTCACCGGCGGCGCCACCGAGCAGGCCGGCCAGCGCCGACCACTGGTCGTCGTCGCTGACGGTCACCGCCACCCAGGTGTCGTCGTCCACGCACGGGTAGCAGCCCTGCGGCGCCATCCACGGCAACCGGTTGCCCGACCGCTCGGCGGAACGCTCGGTCAGGGCGTGATCCAGCAGGAACGGCCCGAGGGCGGTCACGGTCGTCTCGAACTGGGCGATGTCGATGAAGCTGCCTTCACCAGTGCGCTCGCGGTGTTCGAGGCCGGTGAGCACGGCGGCCATCGCGTGGAGGCCGGAGAAGTAGTCGGGCGGCGCGATGCTGGCGATGCCGGCGGGCTCCTGGTCGGGGTAGCCGGTGAGCGCGTCGAGGCCGACGAGCGGCGCCTGGTTCGGGCCCCACGCCAGGAACTCGTAGTAGGGCTGCGCCGCGTCCGACCCGAATCCGGGCAGCGCCACGTACACGATGCCGGGGTTGACGGCGACCACGTCCTCGTAGCTGAGGCCGAGTCCCCGCACCGCTGGCGTGGAGTAGTTCGTGACGAACACATCGGTGTTGGCCAGCAGCGCCAGCGCCGCGTTGCGCCCCTCGGCCGACTTGAGCTCCAGACCCAGCGAGCGCTTGTTGGCCGACATCTCCGGGACGTACGGCGAGGTGTCCATGAACACCTCCAGATCCACGTCCTTGCACCACGCCGAACCGAACAGCCGGGCCACATCAGGGTTCGTGCGCGACTCCAGCTTCACGACATCCGCGCCATGGAAGGCCAGCGCCCGCCCGCAGCTCGGCGCCGCAATGGCGATCGACAGCTCCACGACCGATACATCGTCCAAGACGCCCACACTGCCCCCCAACGGTTCCCCGAACCCCGGCAAGCATGCCACGAACCAGGTCTTCGTCGCCTTCGTACGCTTCGCTTTCGCCGGCTCCTGCTCGCTGCGCTCGGCAATGCCGCCATCGGCTGCCCCTGGCACCGCACGGCGGCGCCAGCAGACGTACCGGCCGGACGATGAGCGCTCAACGGTCCCGTCGGCGCCGGGCGAGACGGTTCTCGATGGCCTGACGCACGAGCGCCGACCGACGGGGCCCGGTCTCGACGTCCTCGGGCAGCGGGGCGATGCGGCGGCGCAGATCCTCCAGGCCGCCGAGCACGGCTTGCCACAGACCGACCAGCGATCCGATCGTGCCGTCGTCGCCGCGGATCGGCCCGCCCGCCGCCTCGGTGATCGTGCGGCCCAGCTGGACGACGGTCTCGTCCCGCAGCACGAGATGCACCTCGTCACCGTCGACCCGCACCTCCATCTGGCGCGCCGCCGCCTCTTGGGGCGTGATGTCACTCGTCCCCTCGGTGCCGAACTCGTCGATCTTGGCGGCGATGGCGTCGGCGTCGACGCCCAGCGAGGACAGCACCTTGGCGGCCAGGCTGTCGTCGGAGCGGGCCAGGGCCTCCAGCAGGTGGTGGCTGCCCATCGGCGCACTGGCGGCGAGCTCACGGGCGCCGGCCACCGCCTCCTCGGCGCCCGGGGTGCTGGCCGCCGGGGTGGTGCTGCGCTCGGCCCCCAGGCGACGGATCTCGTCCAGCACCGCGGCGCGGACACGATCGAGGACAAGGCCCCGCTTCACCAGCACCTGGGCGGCCACCCCCTCGCCTTCGCGCACCAGCCCAAGGAGGATGTGCTCGGTCCCGATGTAGTTGTGGCCGAGTTGGATGGCCTCCCGGAGCGACAGCTCCAACACCTTCTTGGCCCGCGGCGTGAACGGGATGTGCCCGTCCGGCGAGCCCGACCCGCGGCCGACGATCGCTTCCACCTCGGTGCGCACGATCCCGAGGCCGATCCCGAGCCGGCGCAGCGTGAGGGCCGCCACCCCCTCGCCCTCGCGCAGCAGACCGAGCAGGAGGTGCTCGGTGCCGATGTAGTCGTGGCTGAAGTCCCGGGCCTCCACTTGGGCGAGGACGACCGACTGCCGGGCCCGGTTGGTGAAACGTTCGAACATGCTGACAGTGTCGCGACCCTGTCAATGCCATGACAATGATATGGTGCCCTGACGACGGAAGGGGCGACTGGTGGCCACCGATTGGAATGACCGGCTGGCTCGGTGGCAGGCCGAGCTCGACCTGTTCGCGCAGCTCGACGCCACCCCGTGGGTCCCGCTGGCCGAGGCCGAGGCGGAGACCGGGGTGTCCCGCTCGGCCCTGCGGTCGTGGTACCGCAACGGCGAGATCCCCTCCCGCCTCGTGGACGGGCCCAACGGCCCGCAGCGGTTGGTGCCCCTGGACGCCGTGATCGCCCGCGCCGGGCGCTCGCCCCGCATCCAGCGCCGCGCCGAGCGGGAGGTCGGGCTCGAGGCCCAGGTGGCGCTCCTGCGCCATCGCGTCGACCAGCTGGAGCTGCGCCTGGCGGCCCTGGAGCGATCACCGTCTGGCCGTTGAACCGGTACGGTCGGACGATGCCCGACTACGGGACCGACATCTATACGGAGGCCGCCGGCGATCCGGACACGCTCGGCCACCTCGGTCCGCTCGGTCCGATGGCGGGCATCTGGGAGGGCACCAAGGGCAGCGACGAGCACCCGGTGGCCGAGGGCACCGAGCGCGACGCGTTCGTGGAGCGCTACGAGCTCCAGCCGATCGATCGCCAGACGAACGGCCCGCAGCTGTTCTATGGGCTCCGCTACCACACCCACATCGTGAAGCCTGGCGACGTGGAGACCTTCCACGACCAGGTCGGGTACTGGTTGTGGGAGCCGGCAGCGGAGGCCGTCACCCTCACGCTGGCCATCCCCCGGGCCCAGGTGCTGCTGGCATCCGGGCCGGCGGCGCCCGACGCCAGGGAGTTCGAGCTCACCGCCGCCCTCGGCTCGACCGTGCACGGCATCCTGTCGAACCCGTTCCTCGACGAGGCCTTCCGCACGGTCAGCTACCGCATCCACGTCTGGGTCAACGACGACGGCACGTGGTCCTACGAGGAGGAGGGGATCATGCAGATCCCCGGGCGCGACGCGCCGTTCCACCACATCGATCGCAACATGCTGACCCGCGTCGCCCCGCCCACGCCCAACCCGCTCGCTCGGGCCAGCGCCACGGGCGGGTCGAACGACGGCAGCCTCGGCATCGGGTCGCTGCGACCGTCCGGGGTCTACGGTGCAGGCCATGTCCGAGTTGACGTGGGACGGTGAGCCGAACCTCGATCGCCCCATCCTCGTCGTCGCGCTCGCCGGCTTGTTCGACGCCGCGTCGGCGGCGACCGACGCGACGAGTTGGCTGGTGCGCTCACTCGACGCCGAACCGCTCGCCCGTATCGACGCCGAACCCTTCTTCGACTTCCACGAAGCCCGCCCGCGCGTCGAGCTGACGCCAGAAGGCAACCGGCGCGTGGTGTGGCCCGAGCTGGTCGCCCACGCCACGCCCAGGGGCGGCGAACGTGACCTCGTCATCCTGTCGGGCATGGAGCCCCATCTACGCTGGCGCACCTTCACGGAGCTCGTCACCGAGCTGGCGACAGGCGCCGGTGTCGAGATGATCGTGACGCTCGGGGCCACGCCGGCGCAGACGCCGCACACCCGCCCGCCGGTGGTGTTCGGCTCGTCGACCAACGCCGAGCTGGCCGCCCGCCTGGGCCTGAGCCGCCCGCAGTACCAGGGCCCCACCGGGGTGCTGGGTGTGCTGCAGGCCGCGCTCGACGTGTCCGGGCCACCCGCGATCGCCATGCGGGTCGGCGTGCCCCACTACGCCATGGGCGACCACGATCCGAAGGCCACGATGGCGCTGCTGCGCCATCTCGAGCACGTCACCGGCGTGGCGACGGCGCACGGGCAGCTCGTGCCCGAGGTGGCGCGGTGGGAGCAGCGGCTCAGTGCCGCGGTGGCCGACGACGCCGAGGCCCGCGCCTACGTGAGCCAGCTCGAGACCCGCTACGACAACGAGACCGAGCAGCAGGTGTCCTCAGGCGAGGATCTGGCGGCGGAGCTCGAGCGCTTCCTGCGCGAGCAGCGCGGCGACAGTTAGTGACCTGATTCACTGCTGGCTCAGTCGTCGAGGACGGCGAGGTCCAGGTGGCGCAGGCGCTCGGGATCGGCGATGGCGTCGATCTCCACGATCCCGCCGTTGCGGACCGTGAACCCCATGACGGCGACCGCCTCCGCCCCGTGCACCTCGGCCGCAACCGCCTCGCGCGAGGTTCCACCATCGGCACGAAGCACGACATCGGGATCGAGCACCGCGACGAGCGCATCGAAGTCGCCGCCGCGCGCCGCGCTGGCCCTCCCGAAGCGGCGACCCGTCTCAGCGATCGGGCCGACCCGGTGCCCGCCGAGATCTGGGACGACGCCGCTCGCCACTACGACGAGACGGAGCACGCCGGACTCGTGCTCGCCATCGCCAGCATCAACGTGTGGAACCGCCTCAACGTGACGACCAAGCAGATCGCCGGGGCGGTGGCGTGGTCGTGCCGCTCACGCCGGCCCGAGGAATCGGCGGAGGCCGCGGCTGAGGACGATCCCCGGCACCGTCGCATGGAACTCGCCAGGAAAGACATCGGCGGCGATGCCGAGGTGGGGGTAGCCCCGCCCGCGCAACGCGGCCGTGAAACGCTCGAGATCGTCGACCATGTCGAGGTACGTCTCGGGTGGCTTGAACGGGTGGCCGGCGGGCAGGTTCGTCGCTTCGATGCGGCGACCCCCGTCGGTCTCCTCGGCGCCGATGCCGAAGTACGTCTGGGCGGCGAGGTCGTCATGACTCGCCGCCCAGCGCTCTTCCTGGCCGACGGCGGCGTAGCGGTCCCACCACAGGGACGGGCTGCTGATGATGTAGGCGCCGAACACGGCCGGCTCGGCGAAGAGGGCGTGCACGCCGAACAACCCCCCGAGCGAGTGCCCGAAGTAGATCGTCTGGCGGGCGGCGGACGGGTAGCGCTGGGCGACCCACGGATGCAGCTCGTCACCGATGAACCGGAGGAAGGCGGGCGCACCACCCGAATCAGGGATGTCGTAGGCCGATGTGGGCGTCAGATCACGGACGCGGATCATGATCGTGTCGGCGATGGTGGCGGCGGTCGGGTACCCGATGCCCACGACCAGGAGATCGGGCAGCAGCGCTGGCAGCTGCATCATGCGGATCGTGTCGACGGCGGTGCCGAACTGGCCGTTGGCGTCGGTGACGACGAGCGTCGTCGCCGGCGCCTCACCGCACGAGGCGATGAAGATGCGGTAGTGGTCCTGGACCGCCTCGGACCACACGTCGTGCACCTCGACACCGCCCAACGGCACCGCCGGCCTGGCCATCTCGGACACGCCGTGACCGTACGCCCGCAACTCGCCCGTGATCGCCATGGGCCGGCCGATGTCACCCGGAGTGACAGACGACCGGCAAACCGTTGACGCAGCGCGCACGTAGTCCCGCCGACCTGATCGTGGGGGAGGCGAGTCGATGTGACCAGCGGCACTGCTAGCGACCGGGGCCCGTACGACCGCGACAAGCTCGAACGGCTCGATCACCGGGCGGCGATGCTGGCACCGGCCACCCGCCTCGTGTTGCAACAGGCGGGCATCACCAGCGGCATGCGGGTGCTCGATCTCGGTACCGGGACGGGTGCCGTCGCCCGACTGGCGGCCGAGCTGGTGGGCCCGACCGGGCAGGTCGTGGGCGTCGATCGGGCCCCCGAGGCGCTGGCCGCGGCCGACCGGCGCCGCCAGGAGGAGGGGCTGACGAACGTCTCCTTCGTCGAGGGCGACGTCGACTCGTGGATCCACGATGGCGAGTTCGATGCCGTCGTCGGACGGCTCGTGCTGTTCCACCTCCGCGATCCCGTCGCCGCCCTCACCCACCACGCCCGCTCCCTGCGGCCGGGGGCCCGGGTGGTGATCATGGATCTCGATGCGTCGGCCATGCGGTCGGTCCCGGCTACGCCGGCGGTGTCCGAGACGTTGGGCTGGATCCTCCGGTGCTTCAAGCACGTCGGTGCCAACCCGATGATCGGCAGCCGCCTGGGCGAGCTGCTGGAAGCGGCCGGCCTCCGCCACCCCACGGTGGTGGGGTTCAGCAGCTACCACTCATCGCACGACCTCGATGGTCCGCTGCTGCTGGCCGGCGTCGTGCGCAGCTTGCTGCCCGTCCTCGAGCGGACCGGGCGCGGCGTCGGCCCGGGCCGCATCGACCCGGACACCCTGCCGAAGCGGATGGCCGATGAGCTGGCGTCGTCGCACGCCGTCCTCGTCCCGCCGACGTTGGTGGGAGCGTGGGCCACCGTTCCGTCGCCCCGACACGACGACGCGGCCGTCACCGATCGGTTGCACACCTTCGACGCCACGCAGTGCTGGTGCCGTCAGGCACGGTTCGCCGCAGCGTCGGGCTGGTGAGCGCTCGGTAGCAGCTAGCTCCCGATCCCGTAGACGCGCCGCGCCGTGCCGGCGAAGAGTGCCGCCTTCTCGTCGTCGGTGGCGTCGGCCACCATGCGCTTGAACGCGTTCCACAGCACCACGTACGAGCACGAGATCCGGTCGACGGGGAAGTTCGATTCGAACATGCAGCGGCCGGCGCCGAAGGTCTCCACGCACCAGCGCACGAGGTCGCCCCACGCGTCGGCGAGCTCGACCGACGACGGGGGCCGGTCGCGTCGATGCCAGCCGTCGCCCATCGTCGCCATGCCGATGCCGCCCAGCTTGAGGGCGACGTTGGGGCAGGCGGCCAGCTCGGCCAACGACGACCGCGTCGTGGCGAGCACCTGATCGCGCTGGCCGGCGTAGCTCCGGATGCCGAGCGGTCCGCC
Organism: uncultured Acidimicrobiales bacterium; assembly: GCA_963728985.1. Taxonomy (GTDB): domain Bacteria; phylum Actinomycetota; class Acidimicrobiia; order Acidimicrobiales; family Ilumatobacteraceae; genus DASXAI01. The sequence goes on from CAVSME010000003.1 coordinate 414,007, forward strand.
GAGGTGGTCGCAGACCATCTGCACCTCGGGGAAGTCACGGGCCAGTCGGACCAGCTCCGGGATCTGCGGATGGTAGAGCCACGCGTCGTAGGTGAGGTCCCGGCGGGCCAGCTCCGCGAACCCCGCCCGCCAGACGTCGTCGTCCATCAGACCGGCGACCGGGTCGGTGCGGTGGTTCGGGATCGCCGGGTCGGCGTCCCAGGCGGTGGCGTGGCGGATGCCGACGAACCGGCCCTCGCCGGCCACCGCCAGCGCGTCCAGGGCCCGTCCGGCGTCGGCCCCGTGACGCAGGTCGGCGTGACCGACGATGGCGGCGATGCGCGCACCACCGCCCTCGTCGCTCCGGCGCGCCAGTCCGGCGACGGCGGCCGTCTCGGTGACCGGGATCATCACCGGGTCGGCGGCGCCTCGATCCCACGCCCAACCGCACTCGATGAACACCGTCTCGACGACGTTGTGGCCCGAGCCGGTGTCGGCCCACAGCTCATCGAGCAGGTACGCCGGTTCCACGTGCGTCCAGAGGTGGTGGTGCGCATCGACGATCGGCAAGAGCGGATCGATGACCGGCTCGCTGGTGCGCGAGAGCCACTCCTCCTGCTCGTCGGGCGTGCGGGCAGCCATCGGCCGAACCTATCGGGCGCTCAGGGATAGGTGATGAACTCGAGCAGGTTGCCGTCGGGATCGCGGGTGTAGAGGCTCGTTCCCATCGTCCGACCACCACCGCGCCCACCCCGACGCTCGACCGGGCCCTCCTCGACCACTGCTCCTGCGGCCGCCAGCAGATCGTCCAACTCCCGTGTCGGTCCCGACCACACGAAGCAGAAGTCGCCGCACCCCGGCTGCGCCGTCGGTCCCCGCAACGTCATCGACGGGTCCTGCCACAGCGCGGGCGCATGCACGTTGATCTTGGTATTGCCGAGCGAGACCGAGAAGAACGGCAGGCCCCGCTCGCGCCACTTCTCCGGCGACGGCGCCGAGAAGCCCAGCGCTCGGTAGAACGTCAGCATCTCCTCCGGGCGGTCGGTCGGGATCGCCACGTGATCGATGTCGATGATGGGCACCGGTTCGGCCTCCTCACCCGCTCGTACCCCGGGAGGGCGGGCACGGCACCGTATCGCCGTCAGGCCGGAGGGCGGCTGCTCAGGATGCGGTCGTCGAGCCGGCGGCGCATGTGGGCCATGACGGGGACGAACCCCACGCCGGTCCAGAAGGCGGTCGAGGTCATGTTGGCCGTCGCGTAATGCAGGCAGGCGGCGAGGTGACCGTGGTCGCGGGCCCATGCCATCGCGGCGTCCACCAGCGCCGCCCCCACCCCCGATCCCCGCTCGTCGGGCAGGACGGCCGTCGCCGCGATGTAGGCGGCGCCATCGGGGACGTACAGCGGCGAACCGAGGCCGGGCCCGACCGACACGACGCCGACGTCTCGGCCGCGGCAACGGGCGATCAGGAAGGCGTGGTCGCCGCTGGCCAGGTCGGCGGTGAGCTGAGCCCGCACCGCTTCGGCGGTGTCGTCGCGCCGGTAGGGCCGGAACATCGGGCTGCCGGCGTGGAACACCGCTTCCTCGTCGACCAGCCGATCGACGATGTCGAGCTCGCCTGGTACGGCCACGCGGACATCGACGTCGGCCGGGACCGGTCGTCCGACGGGCACGAGGTCGCGTACGCCGACGGCGTTCATCCGCCCGAACCCGAGCGCCACCCAGGCCGCCTCGGTGGGCGGGTCACCGATCGGCAGGTGCACCACGTAGTCGGTGATCCCGACATCGAGGGAGCGCGCCGCCAGCGCCGCGAACAGGTCGGCATAGATCGGGCCGGGCTCGACGTGCCAGGCGACGGCGTGGCCGTGCACGAGGTGGAGCGACGAGCGCGCCGGCGCGTATCGGGCCATCGGGGAGGTCGGGTCGGGGGCGGACTCGACCGACGTGAGGAAGCCCAACAGGTCGCCCCGCTCAGCGACGGCGGCGACGCCGGCGCTGAAGGACATCGTCTGCCGTACCAGCTCGGTCGCCCGGGACGGGTCCTCGTACGCCGCCGGCAACAGCGCGCACCGCTCACGCTCGCGACGATGCCGGTCTGCCACGAGCACCCCGGCAGCGGCGATGTCGACCTCCTCCAAGGCGACGATGTCATGCACCGGCCGAGCCTCGCGCGCCGAGCCGGCGCGCCGCCGTCACGCGGTGGACGCCCGCAGGAGCTGCTCGGCGCCGCTCACCAGTTCGTCCAGGATGTCGGCCGCCGTCTGCCCGTGGCGGCAGTGCCCCACACCCCGGCCGGCGTAGAGCGCCATGGCGTTGATCTGTCCGGTGGTCCGCGTCGTGGGCGGCATGAAGGAGAACCGCGGCACCGGGATCGGTTCACCCCGCCCTTCGAGCTGACCGACGGCATCGTCGGTCGAGGCCTCGGCCGCCTCGAGCGCGGAGCGGAGGACGCGATGCGTCGACGGGCACAGCGGGCAGTTCACCGAGAACGCGCCGGTGGCGACGCTGTCGTCGTTGTCCGCTTCCACCAGCGCCTTCACGTAGTCGGGATGCGCCGCTGTCTCCGCGGCGGAGACGAACCGGGTGCCGACCCTGGCGCCCGCCGCCCCGGCGGCGAGCACGGCCGCCAGCCGGCGCGCGGACGCGATGCCACCGGCGGCCAGCACCGGGAGCGCCACCCGATCGAGGACGCCGTCGAGCACGTCGAACAGCGGGGCAACCGCCCGCACGTGGCCGCCGGCCTCGGAGCCCTGCACCACGACGAGGTCACAGCCGGCATCCTCGGCGGCGCGGGCCTCGTCCACCGAGCCCACCTGCCACGAGACCAGGGCGCCGCCCTGATGGGCCCGGTCCACCAGCGCCGGATCGGGCAGGCCCCAGAAGAAGTCGATGACCCGCACCCGGGCGGCGACCTCCTCGATCAGGTCGACCTGCTCGGGCATGCAGACCAGGACGTTCACGGCCAGCGCGCCCGGCTCGACATCACCGATGGCGTCGATGGCGCGGCCGGCGCGCTGGGGGCCGCCGAGCCAGCCGGAGCTGATGGTGCCGAGCCCCCCGGCGCGGGCCACCGCGGTGGCCAGACCGACGCTGCTCACGCCCATGCCCGCCAGCTGGACCGGTGCGGCGCACCCGACCAGCGTCGTGAACGGTGTCACCAACATCACGCCACGACGGCGGTGCGGTCCTCATCGGTCACAGCGATCGCCCTTTCGCTCTACTCGGCGGACGGTAGCACGGTGTGAAAAACGCCAACTCGGCGGACGCATCCGGCACATCTACCGTTGGTGCGTGGCCAACGAACCGCTCGTGTTGCTCCACGGGCTCGGGATGTCAGCGCGCGTCTGGGACGGCATGCGGCCGTGGCTGGAGGCCCACCACGACGTCGTGGCGCTCACGGCGCTCGGCCATCGAGGCGGAGCGGCGCCGCCGAGACATCCGGTGACGGTCCGCGATCTGGTTGATGACGCCGAGCGCGAGCGAGGACAGGATCGTGCCGCTCGACATCAACGGCGCGGTGGCTCGCCGCCGGCTGCCACGGGCGCGGTTCGTGGTGCTCGCCGGTGTCGGGCACGTTCCCATGATCGACGACCGGGAGCAGGTCGCCCGCGCGATCCTCGAGACCACGACCCGCGATGGTCAGCAGCTGTCCAGCACACCGGCGAGGCGATCGAGCGCCGCCGGGAAGGCGTGAGCAGGCGAGCGGCTGTAGCCCACGACCAGTCCGGCGCGGGCGGGCGTACCGATGCAGTGATCGCCGATCCCGAACAGGGCGACTGAACGGCGGCGGGCGGCGTCGATCACGACGCGCTCATCCCGGTCGTGGAGCAGCGCGGTGATGTGCAGGCCGGCAGCGATGCCGGTGACATCGAGCCACGGCGCCCGCTCGGCGATGAGGCGCACGAGTTCGTCCCGGCGGCGCCGGTAGGCCAGGCGCTGCGTGCGGATGTGCCGGTCGAGGCCACCCGACGCGATGAAGTCGGCCAGCGCCGCCTGGTCGATCGTGGAGACGGCGGGACGACGCGATCGCTTGGTCTCGAGCACCGGGTCGACGAGCATCGGCGGTAGGACGAGCCACGCGAGGCCGAGACCGGGCGCCAGGGATTTGCTCGCCGTTCCGCCATAGATGACGCGCTCGGGGTCCAGACCCTGCATCGCCCCGACGGCCCGGCGGTCATAGCGGAACTCGCCGTCGTAGTCGTCCTCCACGATCCATGCGTCACGGGTCCGTGCCCAGTCGACGAGGGCGGCGCGGCGCGCCGGCGAGAGCACGACTCCCATCGGGTACTGGTGGGCAGGCGTGCAGACGACGACGCGTTCGTCGCCGAGCTCGGTCACTTGGATGCCATCGCCGTCGACGGTGATGGGTACGAGGCGGGAACCGGCGCCGGCGATGACTCGCGCGTGGGGCGGGAGGCAGGGGTTCTCGATGGCAACCCGGTCGAGGCCGAGCCGCTGGAAGGTGGCGGCCAAGATCGACAGCGCGGACGCGAAGCCACCGAACACGACGATGCGCGACGGATTCCGTCACGACGGCGCGCGAGCGGGCCAGGTACGACGCGAGGGCGCGACGGAGCTCGAACCGCCCGCGGTGGTCGCCGTAGCCGAAGAGATCGTCGGGCGTGGTCCGCAGCACCCGCCGGAGCGAGGCGAGCCAAGCAGTGCGCGGAAAGGAGCTCGGATCGGGCTCCCCCGGGAGCAGCTCGGTGAACGGCCCCGCGGGACGTCCGGTCGGTTCGCCGTCCACCGACCCGGGTAGGCCGACGCGGCCGACCGTCGTGCCCGAGCCGGGCTTGGCCGTGAGGTAGCCCTCGGCCACCAGTTGCTCGTACACCGCGACGACGGTGGCGCGCGCACATCCCAGCTCGACGGCGAGGACCCGAGACGACGGCAGGCGCGTGCCGGGCGCCAGCCGGCCCGCCGCGATGGCACCCCGCAGCGCACGCTCGATGGCCGCCGCCCGGCGCGGAGCCGGATCGATGTCGAGGAGCAGCTCGGACAAGTGGTCTGCGATTCTTGGGGCGAAGTGGTCTGAGGTCTCAGACCGCCTGGTGCGTACCGTACCGCCTGTGACTGATCGGGTGCCGGGCTGGATCCGGCTGGGAGTCATCGTGACCCTGGCGGTGCCGCAGCTCGTGATCGGCTCGTGGGCCATCCTCGCCCCCCGGAGCTGGTTCGATTCGTTCCCGGGCTTCGGCCCCGCGCTCGTCGCCGCCGAGCCTCCGTACAACCATCACCTCGCCAGCGATGTCGGCGCCGGGTTCTTCGCTGTCGGCGTGGGGCTCCTGGTGGCCGCCATATGGGCGAGACGGGCCGGCGTGCAGGTGGCGTTGATCACGTTCGCGGCGTTCACGTTGCCCCACGTCATCTTCCACGCCACTCACCCGGCTGACGCGCTGACCACCTTCGAGAACGTGATGAACGCGCTCGCTCTCGCCGGCGGACTGGCCCTGGCGGCGGTCTTCTTCTGGGCGGTGCACACCGACAGCCGGCGCGGCCGTCGCCCCGATGGGCCGCCGGATCGTTCGCACCAACTGCTCCCGGACCTCGACCGCGCCCCCGCACCCGACCAGGCCTGACTCGTGCGCGTCGTACGACCAGGACTGATCCGTTCTCCGATTTCTGCCTAGCTGAGCAGCCGTTTCGCGATGACAACGCGTTGGATCTGGTTGGTGCCCTCGTAGATCTGCGTGATCTTGGCGTCGCGCATCATGCGCTCGACGGGGAATTCCGTCGTGTACCCGTAGCCACCGAGCAGCTGCACGGCATCCGTGGTGACCGACATGGCCACGTCCGACGCGAAGCACTTCGCCATGGCCCCGATCTTCGACAGCTCGCCACGCGGATCGCCCTCGTCGACCAGCGCGCACGCTCGGTAGACGAGGCCGCGCGCCGCCTCGGTCTTCATGTCCATGTCGGCGATCATGAACTGGAGACCCTGGAGATCGGCGATCGGCCGGCCGAACGCCTTGCGCTCCTTCATGTAGCCGATGGCGTAGTCGATGGCGCCCTGGGCGATGCCGACGGCCTGCGCCCCGATCGTGGGCCGCGAGCGGTCGAGCGTGTGCATGGCGATGTAGAAGCCCTGGCCCTCTTCGCCGACCCGATTCGACAGGGGCACGCGCACCTCGTCGAAGGCGAGCTGGCCCGTCGGTGACGCCCGCACGCCGAGCTTGTGCTCGAGCTTCGTGACCTGCACGCCCCAGTCCTTCTCGACCAGGAACGCGGTGATGCCGCGGTGGCCCGCGGCCGGATCGGTCTTGGCGAAGACGAGATAGACGTCGGAGATGCCGGCGTTGGTGATCCAGACCTTGTTGCCGGTGAGGATGTAATCCTCCCCGTCGCGCACGGCGCGGGTGGTCATCGACGCGACGTCGGAACCGGCGTCGGCCTCCGACAGGCAGTACGACGCCTGGCTCTCGCCCGACGCGATCCGCGGGATGTAGTGCTTCTTCAGCTCGTCGGATCCGAAGTTGATGATGGGCAGCATCCCGAGCTTCGAGATGAGGAACATGAGGCTGGCCGAGGCGTCGGCACGGGCCAGCTCCTCCACGGCGATGGCCTGGGTGACCAGATCGGCCCCGGCGCCGCCGTACTCCGCCGGTAACTGGAGGGCGGTGAGCTCCATGGCTTGGAGTGCGTGGAAGGTCTCCCACGAGAACTCGGCGCGCTCGTCGTTGGTGGCGGCCAGTGGAGCGATCTTGTCATCGCAGAACTGCCGCAGCACCCGCCGGAACTCGTGCTGCTCCTCGGTGAGGGTGATGGGCTGCATGGTCCAAAGTCTGCCGCAGCGCCTGCGAGTACCGTGACCGCCCATGCGACTGCTCCTCGCCGGCCGCCTCCGGATCGCGCTCCTCGCCGCCGCCACGTTGGTGCTCCTGACTGGCTGCATCAAGCTCGACATGGACCTCAAGGTGACCCAGGACGGCATGGTCAGCGGCAGCTACATCGTCGCCCTCGACCGGTCGGTGCTGCAGCTCACCGGCCAGGACGCCGACCAGTTCTACGAGCAGACGGCGTCCGGCATCGACCGGTCCAACCTGCCCCCGGGCGCCACCGTGGACGTGGCGAAGTACGACGAGGGGAACTTCGTCGGGGCCAAGGTCACGTTCTCCGGGCTGCCGGTCGACGATCTCAACGACGCCACCCCGAGCGGCTCCGACTCGAGCACGTTCTCGCTGACCCACGACGGCGACCTGTACCACTTCAAGGCCACCCTCGACACGACGCAGGGCGGCGACCAGAGCCCGATCTCGGTGCCGGAGCAACTCACGAACAGCGCCGAGATACGGATCAAGATCACCTTCCCGGGTGAAGTCACCGAGACGAACGGCAGCAAGGACGGCACGTCGGTGACCTGGGAGCCGAAGCTCGGCGAGGCGGCCGACCTGACGGCCACGGCCAAGGACAGCGGCGGGGCCAGCGGTGGCGGCAGCAGCAACACGTGGCTGGTGGTCCTCGCCATCGTGGCCGGCCTGGCCGTCGTGGCCGTCGTGCTCGTCCTCCTGCTGGCGCGCGGCCGCCGCGACAAGACCCCGCCCCCATCCGATCCGTTGGTGCCGCAGGGCCCGCCGCCCGGGCTCGGGTCGCTCGGATCGCCGCCAGCACCCACGGCCGCGCCGGTCCCGCCATCAGCGGCGTCCCCGTTCGCTCCGCCCCCGCCCCCACCGGGCGCACCGCTGCCGCCTCCGAGCTGAGGGCGGATTCTCCGCGCGGCGCCGGTGCCGCCGCTTGTGTGCGCGAATTTCGCGATCATTTCGCGAATTCCGTCACACAGGCGCTCGGTTGAGCCTGAGGCCGACCGCTCCGAGAACCGCCCCCTAGCTCCCGGTGAGCTCGCGCCAGCGGGCGGGGTAGGCGTCGGTCGCCTGGGGCACCGTCAGCCGCAGCGTCTCCTCGGGCACCTGGTCCACCACGGCCCTGCGGATCTCGTAGTCGTGGCTGGCCGCCTCGAACGCCGTGCGCCGCACGCCCCGCAGGTCGGCCGACGGCGCCGGGTCGAACCAGCCCCAGATGGTGAACGCCAGCCGCAGGTCGTGCATGACCGGCGCCCGGCCGAAGAGGGCGGCCCGGCGCATGGCGATGGCGGTGCAGCCCGACACGGCGTCGTCGACCCGCTCCTCCGGGCCGGCCAGCACTTCGCCGCGGATCAGCGCCGCCAGGGTGAGGGCGTAGCCGATGTCCGGCCCGGGGTACCCGAGGCGGGGCCCACTCGGCTGGCGGCCCTGGGCCACCTCGGCGGGCCGATCGAGGGTCCACGCCGCCGGCACATGATCAGGTGACTCCCAGGGAAGCCGAGCCTTCTCGGTGACGGGGACAGGGACGTACTCAGGCGCGGCCATGGAGCAAGGCATACACGATCGAGTCGGACAGGGCCTGCCACGACGCTTCGATGATGTTCTCGCTCACCCCGATCGTGCTCCACGTCCGCTCGCCGTCGGTGGCATCCAGCAAGACCCGGGTAACGGCACCGGTGCCCGCCGCCCCGTCGATGATGCGCACCTTGAAGTCGACGAGGTGCACCCGGTCGAGCTGCGGGTAGCGCGAGGTGATTGCCGCCCGGAGCGCGCCGTCGATGGCATTGACCGGCCCGTTGCCCTCCGCGGTGGTGACGACCCGCAGGCCGTCGAGGTGCACCTTCACGGTGGCTTCCGTCAGGAAGGAGCCGTTGGGGAGCTCGTCGGCGATGACCCGCATCGACTCCACCGTGAAGAACTCCTGTTGCCAGCCCGCCGCCCGGCGCATCAGCAGTTCGAGGGAGGCGTCGGCCGCCTCGAAGTGGTAGCCCTCGTGCTCCAGCCGCTTCAGCTCGTCGATCACAGTGCCGACCGCAGCCCCGTCGAGCGGGAGGCCCAGCTCGTCGGCCTTGATCTTGATCGTGGACCGGCCGGCCAGCTCGGACACCACGAAGCGGGTGCCGTTGCCGACCTTCTGCGGGTCGATGTGCTCGTAGGCGTCCTTGGCCTTGGCGATGGCCGACACGTGCAGGCCCGCCTTGTGGGCGAACGCCGACGAGCCGACGTACGGCGCCTGGTTGTTGAGCGGCCGGTTCACCAGTTCGGCGATGTGGTGACTGACCGCCGTGAGCCGATCCAAGCGGCCCTCGGGCAGGGTGGCCACGCCCATCTTCAGCGTGAGGTTCGGGATGATGGTCGACAGGTTGCAGTTGCCCGTGCGCTCGCCGAGCCCGTTGATCGTCCCCTGCACGTGCCGGGCCCCGGCCCGCACGCCGGCGAGGGCGTTGGCCACCCCGCAGCCGGTGTCGTCGTGGAGATGCACGCCCACGATCACGTCGTTGCCGAAGTAGTCGACGATCTGGCCGACGATGTCCTCGATCTCGAACGGCAGCGAGCCGCCGTTGGTGTCGCACAGCACGAGGTGGGTGGCGCCCTGCAGCACGGCCGACTCCAGCACCCGCAACGTGAACTCCGGGTTCTGCTTGAAGCCGTCGAAGGCGTGCTCGGCGTCGAGCAGCACCCGCAGGCCTTCGCTCCGCAGGAAGCCGACGGAGTCGGCCACCATGGCGACGCCCTCGTCCAGGTCGGTCTGGAGCGCCTGGGTGACGTGGTACTCCGACGACTTCCCGACGATGCACACCGTGGACGTGCCCGCCTCCACCAGGTTGCGCAGCGTGGGGTCGTCGTCCACCTTGCCCTTCACCCGGCGGGTGGACCCGAAGGCCACCAGGGTCGACGTGTCGAGCCGGAGCTCGGTGCGGGCGCGACGGAAGAACTCCTCGTCCTTCGGGTTGGCGCCGGGCCAGCCCCCCTCGATGAAGTGGACGCCGAGGTGGTCGAGCTGCTCGGCGATGCGCAGCTTGTCGTCGACCGTGAGCGAGACCCCCTCGACCTGCGCGCCGTCGCGCAGGGTGGTGTCGAAGATCTCGACGGCCGCGGGTGCTCGATCAGACATGTTCGACCCAGTCCTTGTATCGATCGACCTGACCGCGCACGGCCTTGCCGTACTCCTCCATGACCGCCTTCGTCATCGGCCCGGGGCACGGCACGGCGCGGTCGTCGACCGAGCTGACCGGGGTGACCTCGGCGGCGGTGCCGCACAGGAAGATCTCGTCGGCGATGTACAGGTCGCTGCGGGCGAGGTAGTCGACGCTCACGTCGAAGCCGAGATCGCCGGCGATGCTCATCACCGACGACTGGGTGATGCCTTCGAGGGCGCCGGCGGCCAGCGGCGGCGTGATCAGCTTGCCCTGGCGGGAGACGAAGAGGTTCTCGCCCGTGCACTCGGACACGAAGCCCTGCGGGTTGAGCATGATGGCCTCGTCGTAGCCCGCCTTGATGGCCTCCACCTTGGCCAGCGACGAGTTGACGTAGTTGCCCGTGGTCTTCGCCGCCGGCGGCATCGTGTTGTGGTCGTGGCGGGTCCACGAGGCCACCTTCATCTTGGCCCCCTTGAGGAGCGCCTCCTCACCGAGGTATGCGCCCCACGGCCAGCAGGCGATGGCGACGTCGACCGTGCAGTTCAACGTGGACACGCCCATCTCGCCGAAGCCGTAGTAGGCGATGGGGCGCACGTAGCACGACGGCAGGCCGGTGGCCCGCACCGTGTCCTTGGCCGCCTGCACCAGCTCCTCCACCGTGTAGGGGAGCGGCATCATGAGGATCCTGGCCGACTGGTGCAGGCGCAGCATGTGGTCAGTGAGGCGGAAGATGGCGGGGCCATCGGGCGTCTCGTAGCACCGCATCCCCTCGAACACGCCGGTGCCGTAATGGAGGGTGTGGGTGAGGATGTGGATCTTGGCGTCGGCCCAATCGACCAGACGTCCGTTCATCCAGACCTTCTCGGTGGGCGTGATGGGCATGGCTCAGAGCCTTTCTGCAATGCGGTCACCGATGGCCGCGGTCGAACCAGTGGGGGCGTCCTCACAGGCCTTGCGAACACGGGCGGCGGCATCGGCCTCGCCCAGGAAGTCGAGCATGAGGGCCGCCGACAGGACGGCGGCGGTGGGGTTGGCCTTGCCCGTCCCGACGATGTCGGGCGCCGAGCCGTGCACCGGCTCGAACAGCGACGGGCCCGTGCGGGCCGGGTTCAGGTTGCCCGACGAGGCCAACCCGATGCCGCCGGTCACCGCCCCACCGAGATCGGTGAGGATGTCGCCGAACAGGTTGTCGGTGACGATCACGTCGTAGCGGCCGGGGTCCTGCACGAAGTAGATGCACGCCGCGTCGACGTGGTTGTAGGCGGTGGCCACGTCCGGGTACTCGGCGGCCACGATGTCGAACGTGCGCTGCCAGAGATCGCCGGCGAACGTCAGGACGTTGGTCTTGTGGACGAGCGTGAGGTGCTTGCGCGGCCGGCCCTGGGCCAGGTCGAAGGCGTAGCGCACGCAGCGCTCCACGCCCATGCGGGTGTTGACCGATCCTTGGGTGGCCACTTCGTGGGGCGTGCCCTTGCGCAGGAAGCCGCCCTCACCGGCGTAGGTGCCTTCGGTGTTCTCGCGGATCACCACGAAGTCGAGGCCGTCACCGTGGAACGGTCGCAGGTTGATGTAGAGGTCGAGCTCGAAGCGCAGCCGCAGCAGGAGGCCCCGCTCCAGCACGCCGGGCGGTACCTCGGGCGTCCCTACGGCGCCGAGCAGGATGGCGTCGAAGCCCCGCAGCTCCTCGAGCGCGCTGTCGGGCAGCACCTCGCCCGTAGCCAGGTAGCGCCGGCCGCCGAGGTCGAACTCGACGGCGTCGAAGTCCACGCCCGCAGCGCGCACGACCTTCACGGCCTCGGCCGTGACCTCGGGCCCGATCCCGTCGCCGCCGATGATTGCGATGCGGTGCTTCGTCATGTCCAACTTTCGTCCGGGGAAGTGAAAAGCCGCCCCCGTAGGGACGGCTCGTTGGCGCACACCGGAGGTCGGCGTGCGCTAGCTGATGATGATTACCTGCGAGTGAGGACGGACCATCACCTCCTAGTTTCGCCAATCGGCGGATAGAGCGTCAACCCCGGGGGTACCCTGGCTGCCCATGTCCGATGTCCACCAGCTCTCCCGGAGCGCCCACGAGCGGCTCCAGGCCGAGTACGAGGACCTCACGACTCGTGGCCGGATCGAGATCGCGCAGGCCATCGAGCGGGCCCGGGAGCTGGGTGACCTGTCCGAGAACGGCGACTACCAAGCGGCAAAAGACCAGCAGGGCCATATGGAAGGCCGCATCCGCCAGCTCGACTCCATCCTCAACAACTGCGAGATCGTGGAGGGTGCGGCGGAGGGTGTCGTCGGCCCCGGCACCGTCGTCACCATCGTGTACGACGGCGACGCCGACGAGGACGCCGAGACCTATCTCATCGGTCACATCGAGGAGCGCGACGACGAGTTCGACGTGATCTCCCCGGGATCGCCCCTCGGCGAGGCCCTCACCGGCCACCGCATCGGCGACACCGTGCACTACGAGGCCCCCACCGGCACCCTCGGCGTACGCATCCTCAACGTCGCCGCTCATTAGCCTCGGCTTGCGCCTCGGTCTCGCTGTGCTCGATCAATCCCGCCAGCACCTGCGCCGTCGCCGTACTGCGGCGACACTCCGTCGTGTCTGAGGCCGGGCCGCCGGACCTGCCTCCCGGGCGGGAGGTGTACCTGCCGGGGCGCGGCACCACGTTCGTGCGGGAGCTGGCGGGACCGCCGGGCGCCCCCGTGGTCGTGCTGCTCCACGGATGGACGGTGACGGCCGACGTCACCTGGTTCCGCACCTACCAGTCGCTCGGCCAGCGGTACCGGATCTTCGCCCTCGACCTGCGGGGCCACGGCCGCGGCATCCGGTCGCGCACGCCGTTCCGGCTCGAGGACTGCGCCGACGACGTCGCCGCGCTGGCGGCGCTCTACGGCATCCAGCGCGTCGTCCCGGTGGGGTACTCGATGGGCGGTCCGGTGGCCATGTTGCTCTGGCAACGCCACCCAGCGCTGGTCCAGGGTCTCGTGCTCTGCGCGACGGCGCGCGACTTCAGCACCACCCGCCAGGACCGCATGGCGTTCCTCGCCCTCGCCGGGCTGGCCCGCGCCTCGCGCCTCACGCCGGCCCAGACACGGGCCTGGCTGGGCGGCCGGTTCGTCGCCCGGCGCAGCCGCCGCTACGAGGACTGGGCCCTCGAAGAGGTCATGCGCAACGACTGGCGGGCCGTGCTCCACGCCGGCGCCGCCATCGGGCGGTTCTCGGCGCGGGACTGGATCCCCACGGTCGACTGCCCTACCGCCGTCCTCGTCACGACGCGAGATCACATCGTGTCGCCGCATCGCCAGCAGCGCCTGCTGGAGGCGATCCCCGGCGCCGCCGGCTTCCACCTCGATGCCGATCACGACTGCTGCGTGGCGTCGGCCCCGGTGTTCGTGCCCGCGCTGCTGGAGGCGTGCGCCACGGTCACGGGGTCGGGCGGCTTCGAAGCCGTCTCCTGACGCACCCGGTCAGGCGGCCGGCGGTGGGCCGGCCAGCTGATCGGTGCTCCACGCCGACAGGAGCGCCCGCATCATCGGACCCTCGCCCCGATCGTCGATGACGATGCCGCCCGGCTCGTCACGCCGCTCCAGCGCGGTGCATTGGCGCCGATCGGGCGTGACCACTACGACGGTGCGCACCCGCGCCCGGGGCCCGGCCGGCAGGGTGGTCGCCCAACCGTTGGCCACGAGGGCCAGCGCGGCGGCGTCGCGCCGGCGCACCCGCACCGTGTCGAGGAACGAGTAGGGATCGCCCTCGGCCAGGCGCAACCACCGGCGACCACCGGCGTGGAGGGCACCGGCCCGCCGCGGCGGGGCCGTGCGGGGCAGGAGCCCATAGAGCCGCGGTGGCTCGTGCCAACCGCCGGAGGTGCCCAGCACCGCCGCCAGTGCACCGGTCAAGCGGCGGAGATCGTCATCGCTCAGATCGTCCATGGCGCAGGTGTGTGCCTGCCGCGCGCCGAATCGGAAATGGCCGCTTCGATGGCGCCGGCCGCCGCCCGCACCCGGGTGCCGTAACGGCGGGCCGGTGCCCGGGTGAGCCGCTCCACGGGGCCCGACACGCAGACCGCGGCCACGACGGCGCCGGCTCGATCGTGGATGCCGGCCGACACCGACGCCACCCCGACCTCCCGCTCCTCGACCGATTCGACGACCGCATCACCGGCGCCGCTCAGCACGCGGCCGGCCGAGCCCCGGTCGAGGGGCAGCACCTCGCCGACGGGCACGATCCACCGCAGCCCGTGGGCCGATTCGAACGACTCGACGCAGAGGCGCCCCGTGCCCGACCGCACGAAGAGCTGGACGCTCTCGCCCGTCTCGTCGCGCAGCCGCTCGAGGACCGGCCGCGCCGCGTCGGCCAGGGGGAAGGCCATGGCCGCCGCCCGCCCCAGGCCGACGAGCCGGAGTCCGGGGGCGAAGCGGCCGTCCGCGTCCCGACGGACCAGGCCGTGGCCCTCCAGGGCGACGGCGATGCGGTAGGCGGTGGCACGGGGCAACGACGATGCCGTCACCAGGTCGGCCAGACCGAGGGGGCGGCCGGCCTTGGCGAGGGCGTCGATCACGGCCACGGCCTTGTCCAGCACCCCGATGGTGGGTACAGTCGTGTCCACGAGACGAGAGTAGCGTCTCAGAGAGTGAGACACGCTCATGAATGACCGGCTGGCACCGCCCACCACGCTGGCCCAGAAGGTGTGGGACCGCCACGTCGTCCACGCCGGGACCGGGGAACCCGACCTGCTCTACATCGACCTCCACCTCGTCCACGAGGTGACCAGCCCGCAGGCGTTCGACGGCCTGCGCCTGGCCGGACGCACGGTGCGCCGGCCCGACCTCACCGTCGCCACCGAGGACCACAACGTCCCGACGACGGACATCCACCTGCCGATCAAGGACCCGATCTCGGCCAAGCAGGTGGAGGTGATGCGCCGCAACGCCGCCGAGTTCGGCATCCGGCTCTATGCCATGGGCGATCCGAGCCAGGGCATCGTGCACGTGATCGGACCCGAGCAGGGCCTCACGCAACCGGGCATGACCATCGTGTGCGGCGACTCCCACACCGCCACGCACGGCGCCTTCGGTGCGCTCGCGTTCGGCATCGGCACGAGCGAGGTGGAGCACGTCCTGGCCACCCAGACGCTCCCGCAGGCCCGCCCGCGGTGGATGGCCGTCACGGTCGACGGCGACCTGCCGGCCGGCGTCACCGCCAAGGACATCATCCTCGCCATCATCGGGCGCATCGGGACCGGCGGTGGCATCGGCCACGTGATCGAGTATCGAGGTTCGGCCATCCAGGCCCTGTCCATGGAAGGGCGGATGACCGTCTGCAACATGAGCATCGAAGCCGGGGCCCGCGCCGGCATGATCGCTCCCGACGACACGACGTTCGCCTACCTCGACGGTCGCCGCCACGCGCCGGCCGGGGCGGACTGGGAGCGAGCGCTCGACGACTGGCGCTCGCTGCGCACCGACGACGGCGCGTCGTTCGACACGGAGGTCATGATCGATGCCGCGTCGCTGCGACCGCACGTCTCCTGGGGGACGAACCCCGGCCAGGTCGCGCCGATCGACGGCTCGGTCCCCGATCCGGACGACTTCGCCGACGCTTCCGGCCGGGAATCCGCCGCCCGCGCCCTCGCCTACATGGGTCTCACCGCGGGCACGCCGCTGCGCGACATCGCCGTCGACACGGTGTTCATCGGCTCGTGCACGAACAGCCGCATCGAGGATCTGCGAGCGGCGGCCGCCGTGGTGGGCGGCCGCCGCGTCACGGTGAGCCGGGCCATGGTGGTGCCCGGTTCCCACGCCGTGAAGGCCCAGGCCGAGGCGGAGGGTCTGCACACGGTGTTCGAGGCGGCCGGCTTCGAGTGGCGCGAGCCCGGCTGCTCGATGTGCCTCGCCATGAACCCCGACACGCTGTCGCCCGGTGAGCGCTGCGCCAGCACGTCCAACCGCAACTTCGAGGGCCGCCAGGGCCGCGGCGGTCGCACCCACCTCGTCTCCCCGCCGGTCGCCGCTGCCACTGCCATCGCCGGCCACTTCGCCGCACCGGAGGACCTGTCATGAAGGCCGTACGCGTCCACACCGGCACCGCCGTGCCGCTGCCTCGCAGTGACGTCGACACCGACCAGATCATCCCGTCCGACTGGCTGAAGCGCGTCGAGCGCACCGGCTTCGGCCGCGGCCTGTTCTCCGAGTGGCGCGACGAGCCGAGCTTCGTGCTCAACGACGAGCGCTTCGTCGGCGCCAGCATCCTCGTGGCCGGACCGAACTTCGGCGTCGGCTCGTCGCGCGAGCACGCCGTGTGGGCGCTGATGGACTACGGCTTCGATGTCGTCATCGCGCCGCGCTTCGGCGACATCTTCCGCAACAACTCCACCAAGAACGGTCTCGTACCGGTGGTGCTGTCCGCGGAGGTCGTCGATCGCCTCCACGTCGCCCTCGAGGACGACCCGGAGATGGAGATCGTGATCGACGTCGAACGCCTCGTGGTGGAGGTACCCAGCCTCGGCATCGTGGAAGCGTTCGCGCTCGACGAGTCGACGCAGCACCGCTTCCTCCACGGCCTCGACGACATCGGCATCTCGTTGACGCACGAGGACGAGATCACGGCCTTCGAGAAGACGCGGCCGGCCTGGCTGCCTTCGGTCTCATGAGCGAAACCGCCCTGCCGGTCTGGGACGCCGAGACGTACTCGGCCAACCGGGCCCACCACCAGGTGCACGACGAGGCGTTCCTGGCCACACTGCCGCTGCAACCCGACGACCGCGTGCTCGACATCGGCTGCGGGAGCGGCGAGCTGACGAGCGTGGTGGCCACCCTCGTACCCGACGGGCACATCGTCGGACTCGACGGCTCGCCCAGCATGATCGAGGCGGCCACGGCCAAGGGTGTCGCGAACCAGTCGTTCGTGCTCGGGCCGGCGCAGCAGCTCGGCCCCCTCCTGGCCGGGGAGGCGTTCGACGGCATCTACTCCCGGGCCGCGCTGCACTGGGTGCCGCGGGCCGACTGGCCGGCCATGCTCGGCGCCATCCGGGGCCTGCTGGCACCCGATGGCTGGCTGCGCATCGAGTGCGGCGGCGGCGACAACGTCAGCGAGCCGCAGCAATTGCTGGACGACATCTCGGCGTCGCTCGACGGTCCCCAGGCGCCGTGGAACTTCCTCCCCGCGGGCGGCGCGCTCGACCTGCTGGAGGCGGCCGGCTTCGCCCTCGGCGACGAGGACTGGGTGCGCACCGTGGCCCAGCGCCGGGCCTTCGATCGCGAAGGCGTCCTCGGATGGCTGCGCAGCCAGTGCGAGAACGCGTACCTGATCGGCCTGCCGGCCGAGCAGCACGATGCCTTCCGCACCGCCGTGACCGATCGGGTGGACGAGCTGCGCCGTGACGACGGCACCTACGACGTCACCTTCGTGCGCCTCGACCTGCTCGTGAGCGCAGTTTGATTGACAAGTCCGCGCCAATGCTGGCACCCTGGTTGTCAATGACCGCTCACCACGGCCTGCTCCTTCTCACCTAGGCGAGTGCCCCATAGGCACTCGCCGAACCTCCTGCGCCGAAACGGCTCAGGAGGTTCTTGCTTTTTCGGCCCGAACCCACCGAGGAGAATCCGATGCCCCCGCCGCCCACCACGCCCAAGCCGATGCCGTTCGAGCGGTACGAGCCGATCCAGCCACTGCCGCTCGCCATCGCCGACCGGCAGTGGCCGAACCGGCGGATCGAGCACGCGCCGCTGTGGTGCTCGGTCGATCTGCGCGACGGCAACCAGGCCCTGATCGACCCGATGGATCCCATCCGCAAGCGCCGCATGTTCGACGCCCTCGTGAAGATGGGGTTCAAGGAGATCGAGGTCGGGTTCCCGTCGGCCAGTCAGCCCGACTTCGACTTCGTGCGCCAGCTGATCGAGGAAGACCTCGTACCCGACGACGTCACCATCCAGGTCCTCACCCAGTGCCGGCCCGAGCTGATCGAGCGCACCTACGAGTCCATCAAGGGCGCCGCCCGCGCCATCGTGCACTTCTACAACTCCACGTCCGTGCTCCAGCGGCGGGTGGTGTTCGGGCTGGACAAGGACGGCATCACCGACATCGCCACCAGCGCCGCCCGCCTGGCCCGCAAGCTGGAGGAGACGGTGCCCGGCACCGACGTGCTCTACGAGTACAGCCCCGAGAGCTTCACCGGCACGGAGATCGACTACGCCGTGGAGATCTGCGAGGCCGTGGCCGAGGTCATCGAGCCGACGTCGGACCGCAAGATCATCTTCAACCTCCCGGCCACCGTCGAGATGTACACGCCGAACATCTATGCCGACGTGATCGAGTACTTCCACCGCAACGTGCGCCACCGCGACCGCATCGTGCTCTCGCTGCACCCGCACAACGACCGCGGCTGCGCGGTGGCGGCGGCCGAGCTGGGCGTGATGGCCGGCGCCGACCGGGTGGAAGGCACGCTGTTCGGCAACGGCGAGCGTACCGGCAACGTCGACGTCGTGACGCTGGCCATGAACCTGTTCAGCCAGGGCGTCGACCCGATGCTCGACATGTCCGACATCGACGCCCTGCGGCGCACGGCCGAGTACTGCAACCGCCTCCCCGTCCACCCCCGTCACCCGTACGTGGGAGATCTCGTCTACACGGCGTTCTCCGGCTCGCATCAGGACGCCATCAAGAAGGGCATGGAGGCACTGCCCGCCGACTACACGGCGTGGGCCGTGCCGTACCTCCCCATCGACCCCAAGCACGTCGGCCGGTCCTACGAGGCCGTCATCCGCGTGAACAGCCAGTCGGGCAAGGGGGGCGTGGCCTTCGTGATGAAGGCCGAGCACGGCTTCGAGCTGCCCCGCCGGCTGCAGATCGAGTTCTCGAAGACCATCCAGGCCATCACCGAGGACTCCGGTACCGAGATCAGCCCTGGCGCCATGTGGAACGCCTTCCAGACCGCCTACCTGCCCGAAGCCCCGTCGATCGAGCTCCGCTCGCACGAGCTCACCACGAAGCAGGGCGGCAACGTCACCGGCATCACGGCCCAGCTCACCGTCGACGGCGAGCACCGCACGGTGCAGGGCGAGGGCAACGGTCCCATCGACGCCTTCGTCCACGCGCTGCGCGACGGGCTCGGCACGGTGATCGACGTGGTCGACTACGCCGAGCACGCCATCGGCACCGGCGCCGACGCGTCGGCCGTCGCTTACGTGGAATCGGTCGACGACACCGGCGCCCTACGGTGGGGCGTGGGCATCGACCCGAACATCATCACCGCCTCGCTCCGTGCCGTCCTCTGCGCGCACCGGAGGCAGCACGCCGACCGGTAGGGTCGGAGGAGATGCGCCGGTGGCTGTTCCGTCTCCTCTTCCTGGCCGCCGTCGCCGGGCTCCTCGTCACGCTGGTCCGGCGCCGCAACGTTGGCGCCGAGCCGACGGCCAGGCCGGTGTGGCCCCCGCTCGACGACGCCAAGGACGCTGCCGGGACGGTGGCCGACGACATCCCCCCGTCGGCGCGCTGGAGCGATCCGGTGGAAAAGGCGTGCCCGCCGGGGTTCGAGGTGAAGGTCAAGCTGGCGTCGGGCATCTACCACCTGCCCGGGATGTTCGCCTACGACCGCACGATCCCCGACCGCTGCTACGCCAGCGCCGAAGCCGCCGAAGCCGACGGCTTCCGGGCCGCCAAGCGCTAGTCCGGCGCTCCGGTCATCCACATTGGGTGCCAATCGACCCGCCCGGCGGGCCATCTCGCACCCATGAGCCGATCCGCACCCATTACTCGTGACACTGGCTATGTTGCGGGGATGCGAGTGGTGGTCGACTACGACGTGTGTGCCAGCACCGGCGCCTGCATGCAGACGTGCCCAGAGGTCTTCGAGGTCCGCAGCGACGGCTACCTCTACGTCCTCCAGGACGAGCCGGGCGAGGCGCTCTGGGACAAGGTGCGAACGGCCGCCGAGGTCTGCCCCACGGGCGCCATCAGCCTCGAGGAGTAGCTACTCCCCTACCAGCACGTGCACGGACAGGATGCCGGGTGCGGCGCGCAGCTGCTCGATCAGTGACGGCGGCGTGGCCTCGCTGGTGGCCAGCACCATGATGGCCGACCGGGCCTGGCTGCGACCCACGTCCATGTCGGCGATGTTCACTCCGGCGTTGCCCAAGGCCGTGCCCACGTAGCCGATCATGCCGGGCCGGTCGTCGTTGCGGACCACGAGCATGTGGGCCGCCGGCGGCAGATCAGTGGTGTGGTCGTCCACGTTCACGATGCGGGGCTCACCCCGGCCGCCGGTCAGCGTGCCGGCGAGCACGTGCCCGCCGCCGCGCACGGTCACCAGGTTGACGTAGTCGACGGAGGTCGCCGAGCTGACCTCCCGCACCTCGACGCCGTGCTCCTTGGCCAGGTTGGGCGCGTTCACGAACGTGACCGGCTCGTCGCTGACACCGCCGAACAGACCCTTCAGGACGGACAGCGTGAGGATGCGGGTGTCGTAGTCGGCCAGCTGGCCCTCGTAGGCCACCTCCACCGTGTCGGGCACGCCTTCGGCCAGCGAGGCGAACAGCCGGCCCAAGCGCTCGGCCAGCGGTAGGTAGGGCCGCACGGTCTCGGCCGCCTCGGCCGCGCTCACGTTCACGGCGAAGGGCACGAACTCGCCGGCCAGCGCCAGCTGCACCATCTCGGCGATGGTGTCCCCTGCCTTGTCCTGCGCCTCCCGGGTGCTGGCCCCGAGGTGGGGCGTCACCACCACGCTGGACAGGCCGAACAGGGGCGACTCGGTCATCGGCTCGGTGCTGAACACGTCGAGGGCGGCGCCGGCGATGCGGCCGTCCCGCACAGCATCGGCCAGCGCGTCCTCGTCCACGATCCCGCCCCGGGCGACGTTGATGACCCGCAGCTCCGGCTTGGCCCGCGCGAGCAGTTCGGCACCGATGAGGCCGATCGTCTCGGGCGTCTTGGGCAGGTGGACGGTCAGGAAGTCGGCCTCCTCCACGAGGCGGTCGACCGGGAGCAGTTCCACCGACATCTGGCGGGCCCGCTCGGCCGAGACGTACGGGTCGTAGGCCACGATGCGCATGCCGAAGGCCAGCGCCCGCTGGGCCACGAGCTTGCCGATCCGGCCGAGCCCGACGACGCCGAGCGTCTTGTTGGCCAGCTCGACGCCCTCCCACCGCGACCGCTCCCACCGACCGGCGGTGAGGGCGGCATGGGCCTGGGGCACGTTGCGGGCCTGAGCGAGGAGCAGTGCCATCGTGTGCTCGGCGGCGGAGATGATGTTCGACTGCGGTGCGTTCACGACCATGACGCCCCGGCGGGTGGCCGCCTCGACGTCGACGTTGTCGAGCCCGATGCCGGCCCGGCCCACCACGATCAGGTCGGCCCCTGCGGCCAGCACCTCGGCGGTGACCTGGGTGGCGGAGCGGATGATGAGGGCGTCGGCGCCCTTGACGGCGTCGAGGAGGTCGTCGGGCGACAGGTCGAGCCGGACGTCGACCTCGCAGCCGGCGGCCCGGAGGCCGTCCAGGCCGCGCTCGGCGATCTCTTCGGTGACGAGGACACGGGGCACGGTCGGCAATTCAACCCGGCCGGCGCGAGCGAGGGCCAGCGGGTTCTCAGCCTGAGCTCGGCGGGGGCGCCGGCGGTGCTGTCGTCGGGTCGGGCTGGGTCGTGGTCGGCGAGGGCGGGGCGTCGAGGGCGGCCTGGGTGCCCCGGAGCACACCCCAGATCCCGCCCGGGGTGGTGCGGTAGTCGTAGAGCGACCCGCCGAGGGCGCCGCTGTCGGTCAGGGCCCGCAGGAAGTCACGCACCTCGCCCTCGCTGATCACGTCGGCGATGCCCCCGACCGGGTGGACGTTCAGGTTGAGGTCGCCGACCAGCGCCCGCATCCGCCGCACGCTCTCGGTCACGTATGTGTAGCCGCTCTTGTAGGCGCCCTCGCGGAAGCTCCAGTACGCCATCGGCAGCCACACGTCGTAGTACGGCTTCAGCTGCGCCCAGGGGAAGCCCGGCCAGTACGACGGGTTGATCACCTCGGTCTGCACGGCCGGCAACACCGTCGCCCCGATCGTGGCCTTGGCCCCGAGCGCTTCCCGCAGCCGGCGCGACAGCTCGATCAGGCGGTTGCTGCGATCGGCGGGGTCCTTCACGACCTGGTTGTCCTCGATGTCGACGGAGATGCCGTCGAAGCGCTGGCCGCCCACGTCGAACCGGGCGATCTGCAGCAGCCGCTCGAGATCCACGTCGACGTCGGCGAACGTCGGGTAGTACCAGCCCACGACGCGCATCCCCCGGCGGTGGGCCCGCTCCAGGAAGGGCACCATCAGCTCAGGGGCCACCAGCCCGTTCGTGCGGTCGTCGTTGCGCGCCGCCTGGAGGTACAACGTCTTGACCCCCAGGCTTGCCATGGTGTCGACGTCGTCGGCCACGACCGTGGGCGCCACGCCGCCGTTCTGGTACGCGGGCACGAAGTCGAACACGTCCACCCACGCGCCGAGGCCACGGTAGGCGTCCAGCGTGAAGTCGCCGCCGTGGGACGCAGGGTCGGCGGCGCGCTGGACGTCGGCCGAGCTGCCGCCATCGCGCACGAGGGCCACCAGCGCAGCGATGAGGACGACCACGACGAGACCACCGGCGAGCAGCGCCAAGCGTGCCCGCGGGCTCTCGGGAAGGCTCAAGAAAGCAGCGTCGCGACGCGGGTGATGCCCTCGATCAGGTCGTCGTCACCGAGGGCGAAGGAGAAGCGGCCGTAGCCGGGCGCGCCGAACGCCTCGCCCGGCACGAACGCCACCTTGGCCTCCGACAGCACCACATCGGCGAGGGCCAGCGTGCTCTCGGGGGTGCGCCCACCGATCGAACGCCCGAGGACCCCGGCGAACGACGGGAAGCAGTAGAACGCTCCCTGCGGCTCGAGGTTGGTGACGCCGGGGATGGCCGACAGGAGCTCGTGCATCTTGCGGCCCCGCCGGTCGAAGGCGGCGCGCATCTCGGCGACGGCACCGAGGTCGCCGCTGACCGCGGCCAGCGCCGCCCGTTGGGACACGTTGGCCACGTTGGACGTGGCGTGCGACTGCAGGTTGGTGGCCGCCGCGATCACGTCGTTGGGGCCGATCATCCACCCGACCCGCCAGCCGGTCATGGCATAGGTCTTGGCCACGCCGTTGAGGACCACGCACCGCTCCGCGATGTCGGGCACCGCCACCGGCATCGACGTGAACTCGTGATCGCCGTAGGTGAGGTGCTCGTAGATCTCGTCGGTCACCACCCAGATGCCCCGCTCGGCGGCCCACCACCCGATCGCCTCCACGTCGGCGGCCGGGTAGACGGCACCGGTCGGGTTGCTCGGCGACACGAACAGGAGGGCCTTGGTGCGCTCCGTCACCGCTCGGTCGAGCTGGTCGAGCGTGATGCGGAACCCCGCAGCGGTGTCGGTCATCACCTCGACGGGCACGCCGCCGGCGAGGGCGATGGCCTCGGGATAGGTCGTCCAGTACGGCGCCGGGAGGATGACCTCGTCGCCGGGGTCGAGCAGGGCGGCGAAGGTGTTGTAGACGGCCTGCTTGCCGCCGTTGGTGATCAGGACCTGACCGGCGCTGCAGTCGAAGCCCGAGTCCCGCTTGGTCTTCACGGCGATGGCTTCCCGCAACTCGGGCAGGCCGGCCACCGGCGTGTAGTGGTGGTTCTTGGGGTCGCTGCAGGCGGCGATGGCGGCCTCGACGACATGGGCCGGCGTGGGGAAATCGGGCTCGCCGGCGCCGAAACCGATCACGTCTTCGCCCGCTGCCTTGAGCGCTTTAGCCTTGGCGTCCACGGCCAGCGTGGCCGACTCGGCGATCGCGCCAATCCTTCGGGAGATCCGGTTCACGCCTGCCAGGATGGCACAGTGAGTGTGTCCGACCCCCCGCGCATAACGATCCCCGCCGACCTCCTCCCCGCCGACGGACGCTTCGGCTGCGGACCGTCCAAGGTGCCCGTCTCCGCCGTCGAGGCGCTGGCTGCGGCGGCGCCGTCCTGGCTGGGCACGTCGCACCGCCAGGCCCCGGTGAAGGACCTGGTCGGGCGGGTCCGGGCCGGTCTGCACGACCTGTTCAGCCTGCCGCCGGGGTGGGAGGTCGTGCTCGGCGACGGCGGCACCACCGTGTTCTGGGACGTGGCCACCTTCGGGCTGATCGAGTGGAAGAGCCAGCACTGCAGCTTCGGCGAGTTCTCGTCCAAGTTCGCTGCCGCCGCCGACGCCGCTCCTCACCTGGCCCCGCCCGACGTGATCTCCGCGCCCGTCGGCACCCATCCCCGACCAGCCGCCGACCCGTCCGTGGACCTCTACGCGCTGACCCACAACGAGACCTCGACCGGCGTCATGATGCCGTTGCAGCGGCCCGTCGGCGCCGACGGGCTCATCGCCGTGGACGCCACCTCGGGCGCCGGCGGCCTGCCGTGGTCCCCGGCCGAGGTGGACGTCTACTACTTCGCGCCGCAGAAGTGCTTCGCCTCCGACGGTGGCCTGTGGCTGGCCCTGTGCTCGCCCGCCGCCGTCGGTCGCATCGAGCAGATCAACTCGTCGGGCCGGTGGATCCCGGCATCGCTGGACCTGAAGATCGCCCTCGAGAACAGCCGCCTCGACCAGACCTACAACACGCCCTCGCTGGCCACGCTGTTCCTGCTGGAGCAGCAGCTGCAATGGATGAACGGCCTCGGCGGGCTGGATGCGTGCGTGGCCCGCTCGCAGCGCTCCGCCGACATCCTCTACGGGTGGGCCGACAAGGCGCCGTACGCCACGCCGTTCGTGGCCGACGAGGCCATGCGCTCCACGGTGGTCGGCTGCGTGGATCTCGACGGCGTGGACGCCCCGACCGTGTCGGCCGTCCTGCGGGACAACGGCATCGTGGACACCGAGTCGTACCGGCGCCTCGGGCGCAACCAGCTGCGCATCGCCATGTTCCCGGCCATCGACCCTGACGACGTCGACGCCCTCACCCACTGCATCGACTACGTGGTCGAACGCCTGGCGTGACCCTCTCGTGCCAGGCGAACGGCTCCGAGTCATCGTTCCTCGGCCCGAGCACGCCCCGCGAAGCCGTCAGCGCATCTCTTTCCCGTACCGCCTATCTACGGCCCTTCGGGCACCTCCTTTTCTTCTCTTTCCGCGGTCGGGGCGCAAGTAATCGCGCTTCAGCCGGTTCTCAATACGGCCTTCCTCGGCGACGACAGTCCGAACCAAACGATAAGCGGCTACATCGCCTTACGGCACGAAACCTTTTGGTCGTTCATAGGTGGGCTGATCAGCGCTGAGTGGCGGGCCCTGGGACGCTTCACGCCAGTTGGCCTGGTGGAGAATTACGGGCTGCAGTACGTCCTCCACGATCGAGTCGCGTACAAAGCTCTCCTGGTCGCTCTTTCGATCTCGGCTGTCCTCTGTGTAGCGCTTCTCCTCGTGTCGATGACGGTGCCGGTCGAGGTAGCACTGCTAGGCGCCGCGTTGACCTCCGTCGCCTACCAGCTGCACAACTTCCACGACCCGTTGCTCGCGTATGCAGGGATCACCCAGTTGGTGATGGTCCTCTATGCATTCTCCGCCCTCGCCTTCCTGAGCTGGTTGCGTACGGGAGGTGGCGCGAGGCTCGCCGTCACACTGGTGCTGATGGTCGTCGCGAACCTGATCTATGAGGCTGCCTATCCGCTCGTGATGCTGCACGTCGCGGCCGCCTTCTTCGAGCGCCGACGATGGACGAGCGTGATCGGTCCGATCGCCGTGACGATCGCGTTCGTGCTTCCTTCGTCGATCGTGCGGTCCAGTGGGGCTGGCGCTTACGGCATCGATCTCGCACCTGATCGAGTAGCGTCGACTCTTGGTCGTCAGCTGTCGGCACCGGTGCCGTTGGCCAACTATCTCGATCCCTTCGGACCTCGCTCTGTCGGCGTCGTCACTCGGACAGGGATGGCCACAGCCGAGTTGCGCGGCCTGGTCATCGGAGTGCTGTTGTTGCCGCTGCTGCTGGCAGCCGCGCGCGTCGGTCGGAGTGCGAGACCGAACCGACGAACTTGTATCACGGTGATCGTTATCTCGTTTTCACTCCTCGCCCTGCCCTCGGGGCTCGTAGCTGTGGCCAAGCGCTATCAGACAGAGGTCCGCTGGGGCGTCGGTTACCTCCCCGCGTTCTTTGGCTATGTCGCCATCGGACTTCTTGGGTCACTCGCCTTTTGGATCGTGTCGCGGCCCGGAACCAGCCGAAGGTTTCTGTTCATCGCCGCCGCCTCGCTGAGTCTCGTGGCCTCGATCAATGCGGTCGGGAATGCACGCATTGCATCCGTCTCTCGGTCCGTTGCCATCGCTCGCGACGAGTTCGATGAAGCGCTTCGTGCTGGCCTCCTCGATGACACTCCGACCGGAACTATGCTGCTGTTCGACCGCGAGCAGATCTCCGAACCACAGGGTCCCTGGATCCCGGGATACGACTGGGCAATTGACAATTGGATCTATGCGATCACCGGCCGCAGAATGAGGACGCTTCCAGTGGATCCGTCCACGCCGCTCGCCCGGCAGTGCCAGGAAAGCACGGGCGCAGTCGCGTCCTGCCGCGTACCGAATGACCCGGTCGAGTGGATCAAGACGGCCTCCGCCGCGGCCGGTCGCTGGATCCTTCTTGCGCCGCTTTCAGTGAGCCTGAGGTCCGACACCGACCTTCGTGTCGCGCCGGCGGCGAGCGCTGCCCGTCTGGCGATTCGCTCGCGAGCTCAGACCGTGCTTCGCGCCGCAGAGGTGCGCTGGCGCAATTCTGACGGCACAACACTTGTGAGCAAGGGCGGGGCCCTGACTCTGGTTCGTCAGCACGGGGAATGGTCGCTGATGGACATCGCGGTCCCGAGAGGCGCTTCGGCGTGGACTGGTGCCGTGGTCATACCGGCCAGCGCGTGACTTGACTCGGCCGCTCCCTTAACAGGGCGGTCACACGCCCGTGATCGGCCGGGCGTACCGTCTCGGCGGATGCCGGAACTGGTTCCGACGATCGACCTCGCCCCCTGGTGGCAGGGCGACGACGACGACCGTGTCGCCATTGCTCAGGCGGTGGACGGCGCCTGCTGCGAGGTCGGGTTCCTCGCCATCCGGGGCCACGACCTGCGCCCGTCGCTGGTTGCCAGGATGCTGGCGGTGACCAGCGAGTTCTTCGACCTACCGAGCGAGGAGAAGTGCCGCTACGGCTCCGACCAGCGCGGTTACTCGCCGGAGGGACCGGATCTGGTCGAGACGTTCATCATGGGCCCCGATGCCAACGTCTGGCCCGATCACCCGGGGGTGATGCGGGAGGTGTGGGGCGAGTACTTCGACGCCATGCAGGACCTGGCCGACTGGATGGTGAGCGTGTTCGCCCTTTCCCTCGGGCAGTCCGCGGGCGGCTTCACCACTGGGGCGGCGGACGTCATGCGGGCCAGCCACTACGAGCGCCGGCCGGGCGCGCCGCCCCCGCTCCCCGGGCAGCTCCGCATGAGTCCCCACACCGATCCCGGCTGGTGCACGATCCTGCTGGCCGACCCGGTGCCCGGGCTGCAAGTCCTCGGGCGCGAGGGCCGCTGGCACGACGTGCTCCCGCAGCCGGACACGCTGCTCGTCCACCCGGGCGACCGGATGGCGGCGTGGACGGGCGATCGATGGCGCTCCGCGCCGCACCGCGTCGTGCCGCCACCGGCCGACCAGATGGGCCCAGCCCGGCGCCGGTCGATCGCCTTCGTCCACGCCGGGTCGTACTGACGCGAGTTATCAACCGTGAGCGCGCACAACGCGCACGAGATGGCGACGGCGGAATCAGTCTTTCGCGGCGCGGAAGCCGGCGTCGAGGTCGGCGAGGATGTCGTCGATCGACTCGAGCCCCACCGACAGCCGCACCAGCTCGGGCCGCACGCCCGTCGTGAGCTGCTCCTCGGGGTTGAGCTGGCTGTGCGTGGTCGACGCGGGATGGATGGCCAGGCTGCGCACGTCGCCGATGTTGGCCAGGTGGCTGTGCAGTTCGAGGCCTTCGATGAACTTCTTGCCGGCCTCGATGCCGCCCTGGATGCCGAACGAGATGATCGAGCCGGCCCCCTTGGGCGTGTACTTCTCGACCCGCGCGTGCCACGGGCTGGAGGCCAGCCCGGCGTAGTCGACCCATTCCACCTCGTCGCGGCCCTGCAGGAACTCGGCCACCGCCTGGGCGTTCTGGACGTGGCGGTCCATGCGCAGCGACAGCGTCTCGAGGCCCTGGATGAACAGGAACGCGTTGAACGGGGACATGGCCGGGCCGAAGTCGCGCAGGCCCTGGATGCGCACCTTGGCGATGTAGGCGCCCGGACC
This sequence comes from uncultured Acidimicrobiales bacterium, assembly GCA_963728985.1. Lineage (GTDB taxonomy): Bacteria > Actinomycetota > Acidimicrobiia > Acidimicrobiales > Ilumatobacteraceae > DASXAI01. The sequence goes on from CAVSME010000003.1 coordinate 442,209, forward strand.
GAGGGCCTCCCAGATCTTCAGGCCGTGGTAGCTCGGGTCGGGCTCGGTGAAGCTCTTGTGGCGGCCGCTGGCCCCGAAGTCGAACCCGCCGCTGTCGACGATGATGCCGCCGATCGACGTGCCGTGGCCCCCGATGAACTTGGTGGCGGAGTGAACGATGATGTCGACGCCGTGCTTGAACGGCTGGCACAGGTACGGCGTCGGCACGGTGTTGTCGATGATGACGGGGATGCCGTGCTCGTGGGCCACTGCAGTGACGCCTTCGAAGTCGAAGATGTCGTTCTTCGGGTTGCCGATCGACTCGCCGAAGAACGCCCGCGTGTTGGGTCGGATGGCGTTGCGCCAGCCGTCGAGGTCGTCGGCGTCCACGAACGACACCTCGATCCCGAACTTCGGCAACGTGTAGTGGAGGAGGTTGTACGTACCGCCGTACAGCGACGACGACGAGACCAGGTGGTCACCGGCCTCGGCCAGGTTGAGGAAGGCCAGCGTCTCGGCCGCCTGCCCGCTGGCGGTGGCCATCGCCCCCACGCCGCCCTCGAGGTCGGCGATGCGGGTCTCGAACACCGTCTGCGTGGGGTTCATGATCCGCGTGTAGATGTTGCCCGGCTCGGCCAACGAGAACAGGTTGGCGGCGTGCTGGGTATCGCGGAACACGTACGACGTCGTCTGGTAGATCGGCGTCGCCCTTGCCCCGGTGGTGGGGTCGGCCTCGGCGCCGGCGTGGATCTGGCGGGTCTCGAAGCCCCATCCCTTGTCGCTCATGAGGCGAGCTTAATCTGACCGGACTGGTCGGGTTTCATGCTTCTCTGCGGCGCCACGGCTACTTCGTGGGTTGCTCACCGCCGGAGGCGTCGGCGACCTTGGTCTTGCCGGCCGAGATCCACGGCATCATCGATCGCAGGCTGGCGCCGACCTGCTCGACGGGGTGCTTGCGCCCCTCTTCGCGCAAGGCGTTGAACTTGGCCCGGCCCGCCTCGGACTCGGCCACCCACTCCTCGGCGAATTTGCCGCTCGTGATCTCGCCGAGGATCTTCTTCATCTCGTCGCGCGTGGCCGACGTGATGATGCGCGGTCCCCGGGTCACGTCGCCGTACTCGGCGGTGTCGGAGATCGAGTAGCGCATGCCGGCGATGCCCTCCTCGTACATGAGATCGACGATGAGCTTCACCTCGTGGAGGCACTCGAAGTACGCCATCTCGGGCTGGTAGCCGGCGTCGACCAGCGTCTCGAACCCGGCCTGCACCAGCGACGTGAGGCCGCCGCACAGCACGACCTGCTCGCCGAACAGATCGGTCTCGGTCTCCTCGGCGAAGGTGGTCTCCAGCACGCCGGCGCGGGCGCCGCCAATGGCGGCGGCGTACGACAGCGCCAGCTCCTTGGCCTTGCCGGTGGCGTCCTGGGCCACGGCGATGAGCGCAGGCACGCCACCGCCCTCCACGTACGTGCGCCGCACCAGGTGGCCGGGACCCTTCGGGGCGATCATGATCACGTCGACGCCTTCCGGCGGGGTGATGCGCCCGAAGCGGATGTTGAAGCCGTGGGCGAAGGCGACGGCGTCGCCGGGCGACAGGTTCGGGGCGATGTCGGCGTCGTAGACGCGCTTCTGCTCGGTGTCGGGCAGCAGGATCATGATGACGTCGGCCTCGGCCGAGGCATCGGCCACCGACAGCACCCGCAGCCCCTCGGACTCCGCCTTGGCCTTCGACGACGACCCGTCGCGCAGGCCCACGCGGACGTCGACGCCCGAGTCACGCAGGTTCAGCGCGTGGGCGTGGCCCTGAGAGCCGTAGCCGATCACGGCGACCTTGCGACCCTGGATGAGCGACCGATCGGCGTCGGCTTCGTAGTACACGGTGGCGGCCATTCAGCTTGCCTTTCCCTTCAGGGCCCGGAGGCGCCCACTCTCACGTTCGAGCTTCGGCAGGGCGATGCGGCCCGTGCGCTGGAGCTCCACGATGCCATAGCCACGCAGCAATTCTTCGAAGTCGTCGAGCTTGTCCGGCGCGCCTTCGAGCGACACGGTGATGGCGCCCTGGCCGACGGCGAGGATCTTCCCCTCGAAGATCTGCACCAGCTCCACCACTTGGCCGCGCGTCTCGGCGTCGGCCCGCACGGTGGCGAGGAAGAGCTCGCGCTCGACGGAGCTGCTCGGGTCGAGCTCGGAGATCTTCACCACGTCGATCAGCTTGAAGAGCTGCTTCACGATCTGCTCGAGGGTGGCCGACTCCACGTCGGCGACGATGGTGATGCGGCTGAAGCGCTCGTCCTCGCTGGGTGCTACGGCGAGGGAGAAGATGTTGTAGCCCCGGCGGGCGAACAGCGACGCCACCCGGGCCAGCACGCCGGCCCGGTTCTCGACGAGGACGGACAGGATGTGGTGCTTGGTGGTCATGACGTTGTGCTCCAGCGTGAGTGGGACCCGCCGAGGGAAGCGCCAGCGATGAGGCGGAGTCGAGCGGAGGCGAGCGCAGCGAAGACGAGCGAGACCATCAACGGAGCAGCTCCTTCGACTGGCCGTCGGGCAGGACGAGGTCGTCGTTGCCCATCCCCGCCGGCACCATGGGGAAGACCTTCTCGCGGGCGTCGACCCGGAACTCGAGGACCACGGGGCGATCATCGATCTCGTTGGCCTTGTCGATCGCCGGCTGGACCTCCTCGGGCGACTCGACCCGGATGCCGATGCAGCCCATGGCCGCCGCCCACCCGACGTAGTCGGGCAGGTCGGGCGACAGGTACACCTCGCTGTAGCGCTCGTCGTAGAACATCTCCTGCCACTGGCGCACCATGCCGAGGTAGGAGTTGTTCAGGATGGCCACCTTGATGGGGATGCGCTCGGTGGACGCCGTCACCAGCTCCTGTGCCGTCATCTGGAAGCAGCCGTCGCCGTCGACCGCCCACACCGTGCGATCGGGCCGGCCCACCTTGGCGCCGATGGCGGCCGGCACCGAGAACCCCATCGTGCCGAGGCCGCCGGAGTTCACCCACGTGTAGGGCTCGTCGAAGCGCCAGTACTGCGACGACCACATCTGGTGCTGCCCGACGCCCGAGACGAGGATCGTGCCCTCGGGCGCCGAGTCCCGCAGGACCTCCAGGCAGAACTGCGGCTTGAGCGCCTCGCCCGGTTCCGACTGCTCGTAGTGGTACGGGAACAGCTCCCGCCACCCGGAGATGCGTGACTTCCACGCGCTGGTGTCGGCCTGGACGGTGCCGCCGGCCTGCAGGTGGCGGATCTCCCGCACCAGCGCCTCGATCACGAGGCGGCAGTCGCCCACGATGGGCACGTCGGGCCGGCGCACCTTGCCCTGCTCGGCCGGATCGATGTCGACGTGGATGACCTTGGCCTCCGGCGCGAACGCGCTCACCTTGCCCGTCACCCGGTCGTCGAAGCGGGAACCGAGAGCGATGAGCAGATCGGCCTTCTGTAGCGCGGTGACGGCGGTGGCGTTGCCGTGCATGCCCGGCATGCCCAGGCACAGCGGGTGCGAGTCAGGGAACGCGCCCCGGGCCATCAGCGTGGTGACTACGTGGATGCCGGTCAGCTCGGCCAGCTCCCGCAGCGCCTCGGCGGCACGGGCCTTGAGGATGCCGCCGCCGGCGTAGATGACCGGGCGCTCGCTGGCCAGGATGAGCTTGGCCGCCTCCCGGATCATGCGCGGGTGGCCCTTGGTGGTGGGCTTGTACCCGGGCAGATCCACGCCGTCGGGCCAGTACCAGTCCATCGTCGCCTGGAGGACGTCCTTGGGCACGTCGACCAGCACGGGACCGGGGCGACCCGTCGTGGCGATGTGGAACGCCTCCCGGATGATGCGGGGCAGCTCGTCGGCGCTCATCACCAGCTCGTTGTGCTTGGTGACCGAGCGGGTGATGCCGACGGTGTCGCACTCCTGGAACGCGTCGGTGCCGATGGCGGTGGTGGGCACCTGGCCCGTGATGGCGACCATCGGGACCGAGTCCATGTAGGCGTCGCACAGCGGGGTGACGAGGTTGGTGGCGGCCGGGCCCGACGTCACCATGGCCACCCCGGGGCGCCCGGTCACGTGGGCGTAGCCCTCGGCCATGTGGCCGGCGCCCTGCTCGTGGCGCACCAGGATGTGGCGGATCGAAGAGTCGAGCAGCGGGTCGTAGGCCGGGAGGATGCAACCGCCCGGCAAGCCGAACATGACCTCGACGCCTTCCATCTCCAGGCTCTTGATGAGGGCTTGCGCCCCGGTGAGCTTCATTGGCGGTTCTCCTGGTGGGGACGGGGTGAAAAACGAAACGACCTGCCGTTCAACGGCAGGTCGAGGGGCGCACGCGGCAGAGCCGGTGCGCCTAGGTGATGAGTACGAGAAGGGTCCGAGGAGCCATCAGCCCGACACTGTACGCCGCTGGGCGCCGGGAGCCAAGCCGTTAGAGTTCAGCGTTCGTGCCGGGACCGATCAACACCCGCGAGGTCATCCTCGAGAAGGTCCAGCCGCTGCTGGAGCCCGACGAGGTCGTCGCTCACGTCGTGAAGGCGGTCGAGGGTCCACCCCGCTGGGTGGCGCTGCTGCTGGCGCTGATCGTCGGCATCGGCGTCAGCATCTTGATCCTGGTGCCATTCCTCGGCTTCCCGCTGTTCGTCCTCGTGTACATGGGCGCCTACCAGCGCCGGCTGATCCTGGCCACTGACCAGGCGCTGGTGCTCGTCGGCTGCGGGCGGTTCCGGTTCACGCCGAAGAAGATCCTCTCCCGGCTCGACATCGAGACCCCGATCGGGCCCCTCACGGGGATCTTCCTGCGCACCGAGCTCGACGGGCGCCGGCTCTACATCACCCCGCGCACGGTGCAGGAGGTGGCGGCGGCCGACGCCGACATCGAGGAATAACCCGCGAAATGATGCGCGATCTGCCACGCATACCGGGTTGAGGCGCGTCAGTTCCAGAGCTGGGTGGCGTAGGCGTCTTCCAGTGCGGCTGCGGTGCGGTGGCCGCCGGGGTCGCCCTCGATGCCGGCGTGGTCCACGAGCATGCACGCCACCGTCGGCATCCCCGACAGATCGGGCCATCCGTCGGGCTCCCACAGGTTCGAGCGCCGCAGCGCCTTGGCGCAGTGGATGAACGCCTCCTGCACGGCGACGCCGAGCACGACCTTGGGGCGCTTGCCGTCCACCGAGCACAGGTCGAGCATCTCGGGATCGTTGATCACGTAGCCCTGGCCGTTGACCCGCAGCGTCTCCCCCAGCCCGGGGATGAGGAAGATCAGCCCGATGGCCGGATTGCCGAGCAGGTTGCGGTAGCCGTCGACGCGCCCGTTGCCCGGCAGCTCGCCGAACGCCAAGCGGTGCTCGTCCAGCACGGTCACGAACCCGGGCGGGCCGCCCTTGGGCGACACGTCGCCGGTGCCGTCGGAGTTGGTCGTGCCCACGAGCACGAACGGGGCATGGGCGATGAACTGCTGGCAGTTGTCGTCGAGATGGTCGATCTGCTTGTCGCGCGCCCGCTGGTGGGGCGGCCGGATGATCTCGCGCAGCTCGTCCTCGTCGCGGAGGATGCCGGCAAACGGTTCGGTCATGGTCACCCCGGGTTGGTGATGGCGCCGTGGTCGGCGCCGCCGACAAGACGGGCGTACTTGGCCAGTACGCCGGAGGTGTAGCGGGGCGGGTTGGGCACCCAGCCCTGGCGGCGGTTCGCCAGCTCGGCCTCGTCGACGAGGAGGTCGAGAGCCTTGGCGTGCACGTCGATGCGGATGCGGTCGTCGTCGCGCACGTAGGCGATCGGCCCGGCGTCGACCGCCTCGGGGGCCACGTGGCCGATGCAGAAGCCCCACGTGCCGCCGGAGAAGCGGCCGTCGGTGATCAGCGCGCAGTCGCCGCCCCGTCCGGCGCCCTTCAGCGCGCCGGTGACGGCCAGCATCTCCCGCATGCCGGGGCCGCCCTTGGGCCCCTCGTAGCGGATCACCAGCACCGTCCCGGGCTGGATCTTGCCGGCCAGGATGTCCTGCAGCGCCCCCTCCTCGCCGTCGTACACACGCGCCGGGCCCTCGAACGACAGCTGGTCGTGGCTCAGGCCGGCCACCTTCACGACCGACCCGTTCGGCGCCAGCGAACCCCGCAGCACGACGATGCCGCCCTCGGCGTGGATGGGCGCGTCGAGCGGGTGCACGACCACCCCATCGGGACCGGGCGGGTCGATCTCGGCCAGGTTCTCGGCCACGGTCTTGCCCGTCACGGTGAGGCAGTCCCCGTGCAGGAGGCCGGCATCGAGGAGGTGCTTCATGACCACGGGCACGCCGCCGACACGGTCGAGGTCGGTCATGTGGAACTTGCCGCCCGGCTTCATGTCGGCGATGTTGGGCACGCGCGCCGCGATCCGGTTGAAGTCGTCGAGGTCGAGCGCCACCCGGGCCTCGTTGGCGATGGCCATCAGGTGGAGCACGGCGTTGGTGGAGCCGCCGAGGGCGTTGGTGATGGCGATGGCGTTCTCGAACGCCTCCTTCGTCATGATCTGGCGGGGCGTGATCCCGAGCTCCAGCATCCGCACCACGGCCCGCCCAGCCTCACGGGCGTCGTCCTCGCGGCGGCGATCCACGGCGGGCGGTGACGCCGAGCCGGGCAGGCTCAGGCCGATGGCCTCGGCGATCGACGACATGGTGTTGGCGGTGAACATGCCGCCGCAGGCGCCCTCGCCCGGGCACGCCCGCCGCTCCACCTCGTAGAGCTCCTCCTCGGTGATGGCTCCCGTGGCGCATGCACCGATGGCCTCGAAGACGCTCGTGATGTCGAGCGACTTGCCGTTGTAGTTCCCCGGCAGGATCGAGCCGTTGTAGACGAAGACCGACGGCAGGTCGAGGCGGGCGGCCGCCATCAGCATGGCCGGGATGCTCTTGTCGCACCCCGCCAGGCCGACGAAGCCGTCGAAGCGCTCGGCGTGCATGACGCACTCGACCGAGTCGGTGATCACCTCCCGTGACACCAGCGAGGCTCGCATGCCCTCGTGGCCCATGGAGATGCCGTCGGACACGGTGATGGTCCCGAACTCCATCGGGAACCCGCCGGCGGCGCGCACACCTTTCTTCGTGGACTCGGCCAGCTTGCGCAGGGTGAGGTTGCAGGGCGTCACCTCGTTCCAGGCCGACGCCACGCCGATCTGGGGCTTGTCCCAGTCGTCGTCGGTCATCCCGACGGCTCGCAGCATCGCTCGGGACGCCGACTTCTCGATGCCGGTGGTGACGTCGTGGGACCGAAGCTTCAACGACCGTTCGGGCATGTCGGGGACGCTAGCCCGACGACCGGCGACCGGGGCCGGTAGATAGCTTGAACAGCCTGTGGCCGCCATCCTCCCCGTACTCGCTGCGCTCGGCCAATGCCGCGAGCGGCCGACCCGCCGGCGCATTGCGCCGGCAGCGGACCGGCAGGTCCGCGCCTAGATGGCCGCCATCCTGTCCGCCGACGGCGTCGTGAAGCGCTTCGGCGCGGTTACCGCCCTCGGGGGTGTGACGGTGGACGTGGCCGAGGGCATCACCGGCCTCCTCGGCGCCAACGGTGCCGGGAAGACCACGCTGCTCGGTCTCTCCCTCGGCCTCACCCACCCCGACGGTGGCCGCCTGGAGGTGCTCGGCCTCGACCCGGTGGCGGCCGGGCCGGACGTGCGGGCGGTCGTCGGCTACTCCCCCGAGCACCAGTCGCTGCCACCGGAGGTGCAGGCCTACGACCTCGTGGCCCACCTGGCCGAGATCCACGGCCTCCCCCACCGCGCCGCCCAGACCCGGGCCAGCGACGCCTTGTACCAGGTCGGCCTGGGTGAGGAGCGCTTCCGGCCCGTCGGGACGATGTCGACCGGGCAGAAGCAGCGGGTGAAGTTGGCGGCAGCCCTGGCCCACGACCCGGCCCTGATCCTCCTCGACGAACCGACCGACGGCCTCGACCCCGTCCAGCGCGACGACATGCTCACCCTCATCCGCCGGGTCGGCACCGAGTTCGGCATCAACGTGCTGCTGTCGTCGCACCTCCTCGACGAGGTCGAGCGCGTGTGCGACAGCGCCGTGATCCTGGTCGACGGCCGGGTGGCGGCGGCGGGACCGCTCGACGAGCTGCGCACCGGGGTGGGCGGTTGGTACGTGGAGGTCGAGACGGGCACCGAGCAGCTGGCCGACGCGCTCCGCCGCGCCGGCGCCACCGTGACCCCTGACGGCCGCCGGCTCCTCGTGGAGGGCATCGAGTCGGCCGCCGTCGTGCGGGACGCGGTGGCCGCGCTCGGGCTCGGCCTCGTGCGCCTGGAGCGGCGGCGCCTCACGCTCGAAGACGTCTTCCTCGAAGCCGGGGTCTACGGATGAGCGAGCGAAGCGAGCTCGGCGACACGGTGCATTGTTCGCCGCGAAGCGGCGAACCGCTCACTGGTGCTCACCGACGGCCGCCGGGTCAAACTCGGCCTGACGGCCGGATGAGGCACCAGTGAGCGTGCCTGCGGCTGACGCCCGCATCATCGATCGCGGCTACCGCCCCTACGACGGCCCCCGCCTCGGCGCGACGGGCGCCATCCGCAGCCTCATGAAGCACACCGCGCAGCGGGTCATGGGCCTGCGCCGGCCCCTGCCCAACAAGATCCTGCCGATGCTCTCGGCCATCATCGCCTACGTGCCGGCGATCGTGTTCGTGGGCCTGGCCGCGCTGATCACCGATGATCGTGTTCGCAACAACTTCCTCCCCACGTACGCCGAGTACTACGGCTTCATCGTGTCGGCGCTCATCGTGTTCGCCTCGTTCGTTGCGCCCGAAGCCCTGTGCCCCGACCGCCGAACAGGGATGCTCGGCCTCTACCTCGCCTCGCCGCTGACCCGCGCCACGTACGTGCTGTCCAAGATCACCGCCGTTCTGCTGCTCTTGGCCGTCGCCACGCTCGGACCGCCGATGCTGATGATGATCGCCAACATCCTGCAGAGCCAGGGCCCTGACGGTCCGCTCGGCGTGGTCACGCTGCTCGTACGCGTCGTCGTGTCGGGCGCGCTGGTGGCCACCGTCTACACGTCGGTGTCGCTCGGCATCTCCAGCCTCACCGACCGGCGCGCCATTGCGTCCGCCGGGGTGCTCCTCACGATCGTGGGCACGGGCGCCGTGGTCGGCGTGCTCGTCAACGGCGTCGGCGTGGGCGAGTGGCTGTACATGTTCGACCTCAGCACGGCGCCGTTCCTACTCGTCACTCATATCTACGGCGAGCGGAGCGACGTCGACGCCGGCATCGTGCCGCTCGTCATCGGCAACCTGGGGTGGGCGGCGCTCGGCCTGTCGACCATCTGGTGGCGGTACCGGCGCATCGAGGTGACCAAGTGAGCTGGCCGGCACCGGAGGCCGCGCCGGCCGCCCAGGCGGCGCCGCTGATCGAGATCAACCACGTCTCGAAGTGGTTCGGCGACGTCGTCGCCGTCTCCGACATCGCCTTCTCCGTCGGCTCGGGCATCACCGCGCTGCTCGGGCCCAACGGCGCCGGCAAGTCCACGGTGCTGCGCCTCATGTGCGGCCTGGCCCGCCCATCGCAAGGGACCGTGCGGGTGCTCGGCGGCAACCCGCGCGAGGACCTGTCGATCCTCGGCCGCATCGGGCTGGTGCCACAGCAGGAGACGATGTTCGAGTCGCTCACGGCCCGCCAGTTCGTGGAGACGGCGGCCCGGCTGCTGCGGGTGCCCGACCCGGTGGCGGCGGCCGAGCGGGCTCTCGCCGAGGTCGAGGTGTCGGCCACGGACCGCCGGCCGGTCCGGGCCCTGTCCAAGGGCAATCGCCAGCGGGTGAAGGTGGCCAGCGCGCTCGTCCACGACCCCGAGATCCTCGTGCTCGACGAGCCGCTGAACGGCCTCGACCCCCGCCAGCGGCTCCACCTCATCGACCTCGTACGGCGCCTGGCCGCCCGGCCCGGCCGATGCGTGGTCATATCCAGCCACGTGCTCGACGAGGTCGAGCGCTTCGGCTCCCGCATCCTCGTCATCGCCCAGGGTCGCCTGGCCGCCGAGGGCGACTTCCGGGCCATCCGCGACCTCATGGACGACCGGCCCCACCGACTGCGCATCGCCACCGACGCCGCCGGGCGCTTCGCCGCCGGGCTGCTGGAAGCGGGTGTGGCCTCCGGCGTGCGGGTCACGAGCCCGGAGTCGCTCGAGGTGGAGACGACCGACGTCCACGGCTTCCGCCGCTCCGTCGCCGTGATCGCCCGGGAACGAGGGTTGGTGCTGGACGAGCTGGTGCCGCTCGACGACGACCTCGACAGCGTCTTCCGCTACCTGGTGGGCCGATGATCGCCACCATCTACCGGGTCACGCTGCGCACGCAGGCCAAGAAGGGCCGGCTGGCGGCGCTCGGCCTGCTGGGAGTGGTCGGCATCGTGGTCGGCCTGGCCATCGGGCTGAGCGACGTGCGCGAACCGGTGCGGGCGGCCACCAACATGATCAACGCCTTCGGGCTGTCGCTCTACGCACCGGTGGTCACGCTGGTGTTCGCCTCGGCCTCGCTGGGCGACCCGGCCGAGGATGGCACCCTCGTGTACTTCTGGCTCCGGCCCGTACCCCGGTGGCAGATCGTGGCGGGCACGTACCTGGCGACGCTGACGGTCGCCCTCCCGCTCGTGCTGGTGTCGCTGGTGGCGGCGGCGGTGCTGTCGGGCGCCGGGCACGGCTTGGTGCCGGGCACCCTGCTGTCGGCCACGCTGGCGGTGGTCGCCTACGGCGGCATCTTCACATGGCTCGGGCTGCGGGTGCGGCGGGCGCTGGTGTGGGGGCTGGCCTACATCCTCCTGTGGGAAGGGTTCGTGGCGTCGGCCGGCAAGTCGGCGTCGCGCCTGGCGGTCCGGGCGTACACGCGCTCGGTGCTCACGCACTTCACGGACGTGGACCTGAAGCTGGCCAACGTGTCGCCGTTCTTCGCCGTCACCGTCCCGATCGCCATCGGCGTGGTGTGGGCCGCCCTCACCGTCAGGCGCCTCCGCCGGGCCGAAGTCGCCTAGTCTTCGTCGCCGCCTTCGCTGACGCTTGGGTGCTGGCGATCGGCGCGGCGGGGCCGGTGGCCACGATCCGTGAGCGACGTTGGGTGCCGATTCGGTCATGGGTGCCGATCGGCCCGCCAGGCGAGGCAATCGGCACCCAAAGCTCTCTTCACCTCTCCGCTCGCCCTCTCGAACGATCCCGACAGGACCTGCCCCGGCGCCGCATTGCGACGCCACGCTCTCAGAAGGCCGTGTGGTTGTGGGGCGGCGGGTCGGAGGCGAAGAAGACGTCGGCCCGGCGGGCGGCGCCGGCGGTGCGCTCCTCGATGCGACGGGCCCGGGTCAGGGTGGTGGCCCTCGTCCCGCCGAGGTACAGCGAGCCCATGTCGCGGATGTCCATGACCAGATCGGGCTCGGCGGTGGTGCGCCGGCACACGGCGCCGTCGGGACCGCCGTCCAGCTCGAAGCGGCCACCGATGGCGGGGCAGAAGGCGTCGATCAGCTCCACCACGAAGCGGTCCTCAGCGAGGTACCGGCGGGCCTCCAGCGCCCTCGGCACGTGCAGCAGCCGCACCCACTCGTCGTCCCACAGACCCGTGACCTCCAGCCGCCGCGAATCGTCCACGAGCCAGAAGAGCGGATCGTCGAGCGGGAAGCGGGAGTAGGTGAGCGTCTCCACCAGATCGAGCTCGAGGAGCACCCGCCACAGCGAGGCGTGCGCCTCGGGCGTGACCGCCACCACTTCGCTGACGCGGCAGCGATCCGCCGGCAGCGCACCCGCCCACTCCGACTGACGCCGGTAGATCACGTAGCCGTCGGGATGGAGGAGGAAGAAGAACGGCGTCCACCCGTCCCGGAGGGTCTCCAGGTCGGCCAGGACGTGATCCCACCAGCGATCGTCTCGCGACACGGTGCCCGGCACGAGCGCCCGCTGGCGGTCGTACAGCGCAGGCAGCGTCTTGCGGGCGGTGCTGGCATCGGCGAAGCGCACCTGGTCGTCGCCCAGCCCGGGCCGGAGCCGCACCCGCTTCGTCCCGACGGTCAGCAGCGCCCGCCGGGTGGCCACGCCGTAGCCGAAGCGGCCGTAGATGCTCGACTCCGACGCCGTGAGGGCGGCGAGCGGCTCGCCCCGATCGAGCATCTCGTCGACCTGGCGGGCCATGAGCTGGCGCAGGATGCCGCGGCGCCGGTGCGTGGGCATGACCCCCACCCACGTCACCCCGGCGGTGGGCACGGATGCGCCGCCGGGCACCGTCATCTCGAAGCTGATCGCGCTGGTGGAGCCGACGACCTCGGGGCCGTCGAGAGCGACGAGCGTGCGGTCGAGCTCGAGGATGCCGCGCACGTCCTCCATGTCGGCGTCCGTGTACGTGAGGCCGAAGGCGCGCGCGTCCATGGTGATGATCGCCTCGAACTCCGTCGCTTCGATGAACCGCACGTCGATGGACACGGGATCCAGCGTCGCGTCGACGGGACCGCCCGTCGAACGGATTCGCGCCGCTACCGTTGGCGGCGATGGGCGACCGGACCGACGACCGGGATCAGCGGATCATGGATCTGGTGCGAGCCAAGGGCGGACGGGTCACGCCGGCCAAGCGAGCGGTCGTCGAGGTGCTGGCCCGCAGCGAGGGCCACCTCACCGCCGAGGATCTCATCGACCAGGTCACGGCGGCGTCACCGGCCACGGCGGCGTCGACCATCTACCGAGTCCTGCAGCAGCTCGAGGAGATCGGCGCCGTGGAGCACGTGCACCCAGGGCGGGGGCCGGCCTTCTACCACCTGCGCGAGGTGGGCCACGCCCACCTCGTGTGCCAGGACTGCGGCGCCATCACCGACGTCCCCGACCGCCTGCTCGACGGGCTGCGCGGCGAGGCGCTGGAGCGCTACGGGTTCGCCGTCGACACGCACCACGCCGCGGTGCTGGGCCGCTGCGCCACCTGTGTTGCCGCTGGCTAGCCCGCAACGGTGCGCAGCACGCCGGCCACGACGATCGCCACGACTTCGGCGATGACATCGTCCGAGGACGCTTCACCCGACACCAACGTCCGGTAGAAGTGCGGCCCGATGAGCAGATCCTGCACCAGCTCGAGGTCGACGCCGGGCGGCAGCTCGCCCCGCTCGACGGCCCGTTCGAGGGCGACGCGGGTGCGGGCCCGGCGCTCGGTCACGAACCGGTGGTAGACCTCGGCCAGCTCCTCGTTGACGCGCGCCGCCGCCACCATCTGCGGCAGGACGCGACTGAACGTGCCGGTGCTCACCGTGTCGCGGAACTGCCGGGAGTGAGCGATGAGGTCGCCGGTCAGGCTGCCAGTGTCGGGGATCGACTCGATCGGGAAGCACGCCATCCACGCGTCGAGGACGAGTGCCTCCTTCGACGACCACCGCCGGTAGATGGTGGCCTTGCTGACGCCGGCGCGGGCCGCCACCGCATCCATCGTGAGGCCCCCGAGACCGACGGCGGCGGCCAGCTCCAGGGTGGCGTCCAGGATGGCCGGATCGCACCTCGCATCACGCGGTCGGCCGGGGCCGCGGGGGGCGACCGCCTCGACCGACCGCGCCGCTGGTGAGGTCACTGGCGCCACAGCAGTGCTCCGGAGCTCGGTTCGCTCAGCGCCATCGTCAACGTCTTTCGATACGGCGTGGTCTCGGATCTCGGGCCAGACGGTACCGCGCCGGCGCACCCCTCGCTATCGCGGGCGGGCGCCGGCGCTCGGTGCCAAGGCAGCGGCCAGGGCGATCGCGCCGAGGATGCCGGAACGGGGCCCGAGACCCGGTGGCACGACGAACCTGTCGAGCGGTGGGAGGGTGAGGTAGCCCCCCAGTTGGGCAGCCAGCTCGAGCCGGACGCTCGCCAGCAGCGACGGCCGCTGACCGACCCCGCCGCCGACGACGATGCGTTCGGGCGAGAGCACCAACGCCAGGTTGGCCAGCCCGGCGGCGACGTAGCGGGCCTCCAGCGACCATGCCTCGTGATCGTCGGGCAGCTCGGCGGCGGGCCGTCCCCAGCGCGCCGCCAGCGCCGGCCCGCTGGCCAGTCCCTCCCAGCAGTCACCGTGGAACGGGCACGACCCGGGGAACGGATCGGCCGCCAGGTCGTGAGGGATGCGCTGGTGGCCCATCTCGGCATGGGCCAGCCCGTGCTGGACGCTGCCGTCGACGATGCACGCGCCACCGATGCCGGTACCGATCGTGACGTAGCACGAGGTGCCGACATCGGTGGTGGCCCCCCAGCGCTCCTCGCCGGCCGCCGCTGCGCCCACGTCGGTGTCGAAGGCGACGGGGACGCCGACGGCGTGAGCGATGGGCCCGGCGACATCGGTGTTCGACCACCCGGGCTTCGGCGTCGCCGTGATGAAACCCCACGTGGGCGAGCCCGTCCGGAGGTCGACGGGACCGAAGGAGCCGATGCCGACGGCGTCGAGGGGACCGGCGTCGGCCAGGACGGCGACGGTGGCGGCGATCGTGTCGGCCGGGGTGGTGGTCGGGATCGTCGTCAGCGGACCGAGGTCGTCGGGTCCCGTGCCCACGGCGCAGACCCACTTGGTGCCCCCTGCTTCGACGGCGCCGTATCTGCTCAGTGGGTCGCGTCCCGTCGGGCGCGCAGGAGCGCGTTCACCGCCTTGCCGTCGGCCTTGCCCTTCGTGGCCTTCATCACCGGCCCGACGAACGCGCCCGCCACCTTGTCGTCGCCGCCCAGGAACTTCTCCCACGCCACCGGATCGGCGGCGATGGCGGCGTCGACGGCGGCCTCCAGCGCGCCCGTGTCCATGGCCTCGAAGCCCTTCGCCGCGGCGATCGCCGCCGGGTCGGCGTCGCCGCCGGCAGCGACGATCTCGGCCAGCACCGCCTTGGCTTGCGTGGCCGTCAGCTTGCCCTCCACCTCCATGCGGGTGAGGGCGGCCAGAGGCGCCGGCCGGATGGCGTCGCCGGGCAGGTCGTGCTCGATGTGGACGAGGACGCGGCCCGGGTCGCCGCCGGCGGCCACCGCCTTGATCGCCAGGTGGTCGAGAGCGCGCTCCACCGCGCTCACCACGGCAGGATCGTCGACCGGTCGGCCAGTGGCGGCCGCCAGGTTGCTCCGACGCGCGGCCGGCAACGCGGGCAGCGCGGCGCGCGCCGCCGCCAACCACTCGCTCGTGGGCGCCAACGGCACGAGGTCGGGCTCGGGGAAGTAGCGGTAGTCGTCGGCGTCTTCCTTGGTGCGCAACGTGTGCGTGCGCCCGTCACCCTCGTCCCAGTGCCTCGTCTCCTGGCGCACGCGCTCGCCCGCTTCCAGTAGCTCGATCTGCCGCCGCGCTTCGTACTCGATGGCGCGGCCCAGCGATCGGACCGAGTTGAGGTTCTTGATCTCACAACGAGTTCCGAAGCTGGTGTCACCGGCCCGCCGCACCGACACGTTCGCGTCGACGCGCATGGAACCCTCTTCCATCTTGGCGTCGGACACGCCGGTGGCCACGAGGATGGCGCGCAGCTCACCCACGTAGTCACGGGCCTGGTCGACGGTGCGGATGTCCGGCTCGGACACGATCTCGAGCAGTGGCACGCCGGCGCGGTTGTAGTCCACGAGGCTGTACTCGCTGCCGTGGATGCGCCCACCGGCGTCGCCCCCGAGGTGCGTCGACTTGCCGGTGTCCTCTTCGATGTGGGCGCGGGTGATGCCGACGCGGTGGCCCGAGGGCAGCTCGAGGTGGCCGCCGACGTTGATCGGCTGGTCGTACTGGCTGACCTGGTAGTCCTTCGGCATGTCCGGGTAGAAGTAGTTCTTCCGGTGGAAGATGGACGGCCGCACGTCGCAGTGCACCGCCTCGCCCAACCGGATGGCCAGGTCCACGACCTGGCGGTTGAGCACGGGCAGGCTGCCGGGCAGGCCGAGGCACACCGGGCACACGTTGGTGTTGGGCTCGTCGCCGAAGTGGTTGGGGCAGGAGCAGAAGATCTTCGTCTCGGTGGCGAGCTCGGTGTGGACCTCGAGGCCCACGACCAACTCCCAGCCCTCGACCAGCACATCGGTCATCGGACCGCCTCCTCCAGCACACGCGCTCCTCGGAACATGCGGGCCTCCTCGAGCGGTGGCGCCAGCAGCTGCACCCCGACGGGCAGGCCCTCGGCACCGACGCCGAACGGCACGCTGATGGCCGGGTGACCGGCCAGCGGCGACGGGATCGTGCACACGTCGTTCATGTACATGGCGAACGGGTCGTTCACCTTGGCGCCCAGCGGGAACGCAACCGAGGGCGTGGTGGGCGCCAGCAAGAGGTCGTACTGGGTGTAGGCCCGCTCGAAGTCCTCGGCGATCAGCCGGCGCACCTTCAACGCCTTGCCGTAGTACGCGTCGTAGTAGCCCGCCGAGAGGGCGTAGGTCCCCAGCATGATCCGGCGCTTCACCTCGTCGCCGAAGCCGGCGGCACGGGTGGCCGCGTTCATGCGCGCCGTGTCGGGGGCGTCAACGCGCAGGCCGTAGCGCACACCGTCGTAGCGGGCCAGGTTGCTCGACGCCTCGGCGGGGGCGATGAGGTAGTACGCCGTGAGCCCGTAGACGACGGCCGGGACGGAGACCTCGTCGACCTTCGCGCCGGCCGCCGTGAGCGCGTCGGCGGCAGCATCGACCCGGGCGAGGACATCGGGCTCGATGCCCGGGCGCATCTCGCTGATGATCCCGATGCGGAGCCCGTCGACCCCGTCGTTCAGCGTGGGGACGACGGGGCGCACCGCGCCGGGGATGGACGTGGAGTCGAGCGGGTCGTGGCCGGCGATCACCTCGTAGAGGGTGGCGGCGTCGGCCACGGTGGCCGCCAGTGGACCGATCTGATCGAGGCTCGACGCAAAGGCCACCAGGCCGTAGCGGCTGACCGCGCCGTAGGTGGGCTTCATGCCGACCACCCCGCAGAGCCCGGCCGGCTGGCGGATCGATCCGCCAGTGTCGGAGCCGAGGGCCAGCGGGCTGAACTCGGCGGCCACGGCGGCGGCGCTGCCACCCGACGAGCCGCCCGGCACTCGCGTCGGATCGTGCGGGTTGCGCGTGGGCCCGAACGCCGAGTTCTCCGTCGAGGAGCCCATGGCGAACTCGTCGAGGTTGGTCTTGCCGATCACGACGGCGCCGGCCGCCACCACCCGGTCCACCACCGTTGCGGTGTACGGGGGCCGCCAGCCTTCGAGGATGCGGGAGGAGCACGTCGTGGGGATGCCGCGCGTGCACAGGTTGTCCTTGAGAGCGATGGGCACGCCGGCCAGTGGCCCGGGATCCTCGCCGGCGGCGACCTGATCGTCGACGACGCGGGCGCTGGCGCGGGCGTCGTCGGCGAGCACGAGGTTGAAGGCGTGCAGCTCCCCATCGCGCGCCGCGATGCGGGCGAGGTGCTCCTCCACGACGTCGGCCGCCGACCGCTGCCCGCTGCGGACGGCAGCGGCGATCTCCAGCGCGGTCATGCCCCTGCTCCCGGGATCGCAGAACCGCCGAGGGAAGCGCCAGCGACGAGGCGGAGCCGAGCGGAGGCGAAGACGAGCGAGGCCATGGTCATGGCGCTTCTCCGAGGATGGGCGGGACACGGAACCGGCCGTCCTGGGCCGCCGGGGCCTGGGCGAGGACCTCGTCGCGGTCGAGGCAGTCGCCCACAATGTCCTCGCGCAGCACGTTGGCCAGCGGGTACGGCTGCGTCATGGGCTGGACGCCATCGAGCGAGAGGGCGTCGATGTCGGCGAAGTGGTCGAGGACGCCGGCGAGCTGGCCGGTGTAGCGCTCCAGCTCGTCGGCGGTGAGGGCGAGGCGGGCGAGCACCGCTACATGGGCAGCGTCGTCAGCCGAGATCCGGTCGGGCACGCCGGCCCATGCTAGGAGGGCGGGGCCGGATCCGGAGACGAGTTGTCGGGCGGTTCCTCGCGCCCCTCGGGCACCACGACGCTCTCGGGCTCGTCGACCGGCGCGTCGCCGTCGGCATCCGGCTCGGTCTCGGCCGCGGGCTCGGGCGCCGGCGGTTCATCGCCTCGGTGGCGCCACGCGTCGACCGCGAGGAAGCCGGCGGTGCCGAGGAACATCAGCGCCGACACCCACTCGTTCACCCGCAGGCCGAGGATCTTGTTGGCGGTGTCGATGCGCATGCGCTCGATGAAGAAGCGGGCGAGCGTGTACCCCGCCACGTAGAGCACGAACAGGCGCCCGGGGCGCAGGCGGTGGCGGCGATCGATCAGGAGCAGCACACCGCACAGCGCGAGGTTCCACAGGGATTCGTAGAGGAAGGTCGGCTGGAACGTGGCGTACTGCGTGTAGCCGTCGGGCCGGTTCTGGATGTCGATCTCCAGGCCCCAGGGCAGGGTGGTGGGCCGGCCGAACAGCTCCTGGTTCCAGTAGTTGCCCCAGCGGCCGACGGCTTGCGCCAGCGCCAGGGCGGGGGCCACCGCGTCGAGCAGGGGCAGCAGCGGGATGCCCCGGCGGTGCGCCACCCACAGGCCGACGGCGACGCCGAGGCCGATGCCGCCCCAGATGCCGAGGCCGCCTTCCCAGATGTAGACGACGCGGTACCACTGCCCCTCGAACAGCTGGGGGTCGGTGATGACGTGGTAGATGCGCGCGCCGATGATGCCGGCGGGCACCGCCCACAGCGCGATGGCCGAGGCGTCCTCGCTCTTCCCGATCCCCCGCTCGGCGATCCGCTTGCCGGTCAGCCACACCGCGGCGATGACACCGAGGGCGATCATGAGCCCGTAGGCCCGGAGTTGGAACGGCCCGATGTGGATGGCCCCCGAGTCGGGGCTCGGGATGGAGGCCAGCAGGGCCGGGATCACCGACGGGACGCTAGTGGCCGGATGCCGTCACCTTTTGGGCAAAGGCCACCGCTTCCTGGCAGACGAGCTCGCCGTCGTAGTCGAGGGTGGCCACGTGGTAGCTGCGCTCGAGGGCGATCCGCTCGACCGGTCCGGCCACGGCGCCGGCCAGGTGATCGGAGCTGGCCGGCTCCACGACGTGGTCGTTGGGCGAGGTCATGATCAGGACCGGGCAGCTGATCCGGCCGAGCTCGCCCTGGAGCGCGGCCAGCCCGTCCATCAGCGACAGCAGCGGCACGAGCGGCGCCGATTCGTAGGCGCTCTCGGTGACGTCAGGGTCGGCGATGTCGGCGCCGATGCCGGGGATGCGGTCCTCGCCCTCGGCCACCATGCCCCGCACCATGTCGAGCACCTCGTCGGGCTGGGGCCGGGTGGCGGCGTTGATGCAGACGATGCCGGCGATCTCCGGATGGCGGGTGGCGAGCCAGATCGTGAGCGAGCCCCCCATCGACAACCCCGCCACCACGACCTGGTCACACCGGGCGGCGAGGCGCTGGTAGGCCTCCTCGGCCGCCGCCGTCCAGTCGCCCCAGCCGGTGGCGATCATGTCGTCCACCGTGGTGCCGTGACCGGGGAGGCGGGGCAGTTCCACGGCGAAGCCG
This sequence comes from uncultured Acidimicrobiales bacterium, assembly GCA_963728985.1. Taxonomy (GTDB): domain Bacteria; phylum Actinomycetota; class Acidimicrobiia; order Acidimicrobiales; family Ilumatobacteraceae; genus DASXAI01. The sequence continues at coordinate 461,557 of CAVSME010000003.1, forward strand.
GCGGCGGCGAAGGCCTCGGCCACCGGGCGCATGGACGTGGGGTTGCCGGTGAAGCCGTGTATGCACAGCGCCCCCAGCGGCCCGCCCTCGACCGACCAGGGCGCCGCCCCCTCCATCAGTTCCGTCATCTCGTTGCCTCCAGGTGGCTGCGTCGTCGTGGTCCAAAACCGCGCAGCCTGAACACTTGGTACCGCCCCAGCGGTACGAAACGCTCAGGCTGCGCGAAAGGGGGCGGGGTCGGCGCGTCGGAAGTTCGCGCGCTTGCTCACCGGTAGGGGTCGTTGTCGGAGAGCGGTTCCACCCACCACTCCTCGGGGTAGCCCGCCGACTCCCAGTCGGGGAACGGGTAGATGCAGTTGACCGGGCAGGCGGGCAGGCACTTGTCGCAGCCCGAGCACAGCTCCGGGATGATCACCACGTCCGGGCCGTGGTTGAAGATGGCCCCGAACTGCGGGGGGCAGGCGCGCAGGCAGGCGTCGCAGTTGATGCACTCCGCCATCTCGATGCGCAGCGGATCGTTCTTCCACTTCTGGTTGCGCTGGCGCTGCCCGACCCGCTCGAGCCGGGCGGCGCTGGTGGCCGACGCCATCGGTGCAGCATCGCCGTGGATTGACCCTTGGGTCAAGGGCTGGTGGACTGGGCGGGGATGGCAGACGGCACGCCGGGCCGGCGGCTCACCGACCAAGGCAAGGAGCGCAAGCAGCAGCTCGTCGACCAAGCGGCGATCCTGTTCGCCGAGCGCGGCTACAACGACACCCGGGTCGTCGACATCTGCGCCGGGGCGGGCGTGGCCAAAGGCCTGTTCTACTGGTACTTCGAGAACAAGGAAGCGCTGTTCGCCGAGCTGGTCCGGTCGATGCGCCTGCGCCTGCGCACCGCCCAGGCTGAAGCCATGGACCTGGACGTCCCGGCCATCGAGCGCATCCGCCTGGGCACGGAGGCGTCGGTGCGCTTCATAGCCCAGCACCGGGTCTTCTTCGCCCTGCTCGAGGTCGAGCAGCGTTCGAACAGCCTCGCTGCCGTCCTGCGCGAGGGCACCGAGATCCACGCCGCCGACACCGCCCGCCTCGTGAAGGAAGCCCAAGCCGAGGGCGACATCGCCGAGGATCGCGACGCCCAGTTGCTCGCCCTGGGCGTCGTCGGCGCGGTGGCTCACTTCAGCCACTTCCACCGCAGCGGACGCATCGAGATGGGCGTCGACGAGCTGGCCCGCTTCGTGGGCCAATGGGTGACGGCCGCGCTCGGGCACTAGTTGGGGAGCGTTCAGCCCGGCGCGACCAGGAACCGGACCTCGAGCCTGACGGGCCCGGTCACGACGACCCGGTGCCGGACCGACGGCGGAATCGCTTGCACCTCGCCGGTGACGAGCCGGCGCTCGATCGCCGGCACTGTCGCCATCTCGAAGCCGGCAGCGCCGTCGAGGACGGCGAGGACCGCCCACGTGCGGGCCGCCACCTGATGGTCGCGCCGCAGGGCTGCCGGCAGCGTCTCCTCATCGAAGGGTCCCGCAACGCGTACGACATGGAGACCGTCGGGCAGCTCCGCCCGATCGCAGAGCGGACACTCGACCAGTGCTCCGACGTGGTCGCGCCGGCCGGGCTCCGTCAGCACCCACGGTCTGTCCCAGAAGGGCGGCCGGTGCCGCACGTGCTGACCGTGCAGGCACGAGAGCTCTGCGACCCAGTCACCCACGTCGTCCTGATGAAAGCCCTCGATCGCCCGTCTCACGCCAACGCTGCCCATCCGGCCGGCCGACGACCGGTCAGGACGCCAGCACCGGCAGGGCCGACGCCGTGTACTGCGTGTTCGGGTTCCACAACAGCCAGCTCTGCACGCCGAGATCGTTGGCCGCGGCGATCTGCGCCTGCACCTCGGTGTCCCCGTACGGCACGCCGTCGTCGAAGTCCTGGACCCACAGCGCCAGTGGGCGCCCGGTCGAGGCGACCTCGGCCACGAAGTCGGCCAGCGACGCCTTCACGATGTCGTACGGCTGGCGGTTGGGGTCGGCCACGCCGTATTCCCCGCGGTTCCAGTGCGACGGGTACAGCATCGGCGCGATGTAGTCGGTGTGGCGGGCGATGGTGGGGATGTCCTGGCCCACCTGATCAGGCCGCGTGGCGGCGATGCCGAACACCGAGGCCCCCTGCAGGACCTTGAGCGGTCGCAGCACGGCCTGACCCTTGCCGAGGAAGGCGCCGACGGCATCGGCCACGCTGCCCTGCAAGCCCGGGAACACCATCGACGACAACGGGCCCTCGGGCCGGCGCACGTAGTCCCAGAGGATCTCGTCGACGCCGGTACGCGCCGCTTCCTCGGCGATGGCGAGGTTGTACGCCTGCACGTCGGCGCTGGCGAAGTTGGTGAAGCCGCCATAGGCGCCGAGGGGCTGACCGGCCGCGTCCTGCACCACCCAGTCCTTCTGGCCTCGCTCCCACGCCGCCTTGGCCAGCACCGGGTCGCGGAACGCCACGACGCGCCCGATGACCCGCATTCCGTGCGCGTGCAGGTCGGCGACCGCCGCCGCGAGCGAGTAGCTGACGCGCACCGCGCCGATGTCCTTGGCCAACGGCACGGCCGAGTCGTACCCGACGATGCCGCTCTCGTCCTTCAGATCCAGCTCGACCGCGTCGATCTGATGACTGTCGATCAACGACTGGACGGCCGCGTGCAACTGGTCGTCCTGCCATGCGAGCGCGGTGACGTGCACGGCCTTGCTGTTCGGACGCACGACCGGCGTGATGACCGAACCCGACATCGTGTTGCCGGCGCGGTCCGTTGCCGTCACGACGACGGGACCTGCCGGTGGGGATGAGAAGTGCGCATGGAAGGTGTTGCCGGTCCAGTCGACTGTTGCATCCGCAACTTTCACGGCGGCCCCCTCGTCGACCGTGCCGTCGATGGTGACGGGTTGATCGATCGCCACCGCCGCGACCACCGGAGGAACCTGGAGCACTGGCGCCACACTGTCGACGGTGAACGAGCGCGAGGCGCTAACCGTGCCGAACAGCAGTCGATCGGCAGAGACCTCGAGTCGATAGCTGCCGTCGGCCAGGTTGGGCAGGTGCCACACGTACGCCGACCCATCGCGCGTCGGCTCGCCGAACGGCGCGCCGTTGAGGGTGGCGCTCGGTGCGCCCCGGCCCGAGACCTGGACCCGCACTTCGGTCGATTGGACGGCGGTGCGGCCGAGGGCGGCGCCCCCGTCGAGCCCCTCGATCGTCACCGACCCCGAGAGCCGTTGCCAGAGGAAGAAGGCACCGACACCAACGACGACGATGGCTCCGCCGACGAGCAGCCGGCGGCGGCCCACGGGTGGCCGCCGGTCCCATTGGCGCCCCGACGAGCGCGGCGAATGGAGCGCGCCGAGAGGGCGGGGACCGGTGCGATACACCGGGTGCCGCGAAGACCGCTGGAATGCGGTGAGGGGATCATCCTCGTATGTCACGAAGGGGCGCGCTCCAGCCGGTGCGCTGCTGGCGTCACCATAGCTGACCGCTCTGGGTGGTGAAAACCGATCCGGGGCATGAAGAGGGCATGGGTCAGGTCGTGGTCGGCACCAGCGGGTGGGTGTACCCCGACTGGGCTGGGCGGTTGTACCGGGGAGTACCCAAGTCGCGCTGGCTCCAGCACTACGCCGAACGCTTCCCCGCCGTCGAGGTCAACGCCACCTTCTACCGGCTGCCCTCGGTCCGGGCCGTCGCCCATTGGCGAGAGCAAGTGCCTGCTGGCTTCCGCTTCGTCGTGAAGGGCAGCCGCTACCTCACGCACATGAAGCGCCTCACCGACACCGACGAAGGCCTGCAGCGGTTCTTCGAGCGCGTCGAGCCGCTCGGCCGCTGCCTCGACACGGTCCTGTGGCAGCTGCCGCCGAACATGCATCTCGACGTCGAACGGCTGGACGCGTTTCTCAGCGCGTTGCCGCGCGGCCCGCGTCATGCCGTCGAGTTCCGTCACGCCAGTTGGCAGGTGCGCGAGGCGTACGACGTCCTCGATCGCCACGGCGCGCTGGCTCGTCACCGTGAGCGGGCCGCAGCTACCCGAGGACAGAACCACGACCGGCGATGGCGTGTACGTGCGCTTCCACGGATTGCGACCGGGATACTCGTACGACTACACGGACGACGATCTCCGACCGTGGGCAGATTGGTTGCGCTCACAATCAGATGGGTTTGCCTTCTTCAACAACGACCTCGGCGGTCACGCTGTGGAGAACGCGCAGCGCCTCACCCAGATGCTCTCGGCTTGAGCACGATCTGCGTCTGGGTGGTCTTCATCACGAGGCGATCGGCGTCGTCGCGCACCTCGGTCTCGACCACGATCGTCGTGGAGCCGATGTGCAATGGCCGCGCCACTGCCCGGACCGCGCCAGCGCGCACCGCGCCGAGGAAGTTGGTCTTCGACTCGATGGTCGACGTCCCCGTCGCGCCTTCGGGGAGGTTCGCGAACGCGCACGCGCCGCCGGCCGAGTCGGCTAGGGCCATCAGCGCTCCGCCGTGGAGGAGCCCGTTCGACGTGCACCGTTCCGGCGTCCAGTCCATCTCCAGCTCGATGGCCTCGGGCTCGAATCGGACAGCTCGCATGCCGAGGGTGCCGCACAGGGGCATGAGGCCTTGGAGCTGCTCGGTGAAGTCCATGGCGGCAGCTTGCCCTGGTCAGCGCAGACCGGCAATCAGGGCGGCGAGGGCGGCGGGAAAGGCGTGCTCAGGGGGGGTGCCGAACCCCACGACCAGCCCCGATGCCGCCCGCCGGCGGTGCCAGTACGGCTCCAGTCCGTGCACGGCGACACCCCTCGTGGCCAGGGTCTCGACCACGTCCGGCTCGCGCTGACCCCCGGTCAGCTCGACGACGGCATGGAGCCCCGCGGCGATGCCCTCGGCGCGGACGCGCGGCACGGTCGCCAGGGCAGCGGCCAGCGCGTCACGGCGCCGTCGGTAGCGCAGCCGCGAGCGGCGGATGTGGCGATCGAGCGCGCCGGAGCGGATCAACTCGGCGAGCGTTGCCTGCTCGAGAGCGGCCGTCTGTCGGTCGGCGCGGTCCTTGGCGGCGACGACGGCGTCCATGAAGGACGCCGGCACCACCATCCACGCCAAGCGCAACGCCGGCGCCAAGCACTTGCTGGCCGTGCCGATGTAGACGGCGCGCTCGGGATCCATCGCCTGCAGCGAGCCGACCGGTTGGCGGTCGTACCGGAACTCGCCGTCGTAGTCGTCCTCGATGACATAGCCCTGTGCTTCGCGGGCCCAGCCGATCACGGCGGTGCGTCGTGCTGGCGCCAGCGTGCTCCCGATCGGGTACTGGTGCGCCGGCGTGAGCACGGCTGCAGCGATGTCACGCGCAGCGCCGAGCGCGGTGACGTCAGCCCCCTCGCTGTCGACGGGCAGCGCGTGCACGAGCAGGCCGGCGCGCGTCGCGACATCTCGGTACGCGGGGATGCACGGATCCTCCAACGCCACGCTCACGGCGCCGCGATCGGCGAGGGCGGCGGCGAGAACCGACAGTGCTTGGGTGAAGCCCGTCGTGATCACGATGCGAGTGGGATCGGCGCGCACGCCGCGCGTGCGGGCGACGTACTCGGCGAGGACATCGCGAGCCGCGCCGAGGCCACGCGGGTCGCCGTAGCGGAGGTCGGCGTCGGGAAGCTCGTGCAGCACGCGGCGCGTCGCCGCCATCCAGTCGCGGCGAGGGAAGGCGGACACGTCCGGGCTGCCCGGGCGGAAGTCGAACGTGGGCGGAACGTCGGCACTCGTGGTCGCGTGCCCTCGCCGGGCGCGTCCCGGGCGGGGCGGCGTCCACGCCACGGCCGTGCCCGACCCTCGACGGGCCGCCAGCCAACCCTCGATCACGAGTTGGTCGTAGGCGTCGGCCACGGTGCCCCGGGCCACGCCGAGGTCGGTGGCCAACGCCCGCGACGACGGCAGGCGGGCGCCGGGAGGCAGCCGTCCGTCCCGGATCGCTCGCTGCAACGACGCCACGATGGCGGCCCGCCGGCCCTCGGCCCCGTCGAGCTCGAGGTGCAGGTCCAGCCCGCGGGAAGTGGCCCAATCCGTTGCCATGGAATTGGACCATAGCGTTGGACCACCGGTTCGCTACGGTGCGGGCATGACCTCAGTCGAGACGCACGTGCACCAGCAGCGGATGGAAGCCGGGAAGCTGGCCCCCGCGGTCTACAAGGCGATGGTCGCGTTCGATCGTTCGATCGAGCTCGATCCCGTGCTGCGCGAGCTCATCAAGATCCGCGCCTCGCAGCTGAACGGCTGCGCCTACTGCCTGGACATGCATACGCGCGACGCTCGCGACGCCGGCGAGGACGAGCGCCGGCTGGCCACGCTGGCGGCGTGGCGAGAGTCGCCGTTCTTCACCGAGCGCGAACGCGCCGCCCTTGGCCTCACCGATGCCGTGACTCGGCTGGGTGAGCACGGCGTGACCGATGAGATCTGGGACACGGCCGCCGCCCACTTCGACGACGCCGACCTCGCCCAGGTCGTGTGGGCCATCGCCGCCATCAACTCGTGGAACCGCCTGGGCGTGGCCACCCACCTGCAACCGCCGCTGTGAGCACGTCCGACCGCAGCCGGGTGCGGCGCCTCCCCGATCGGGCGGCGTACGACACCGAGACCATCCACGCCATCCTCGACGCGGCGCCCGTCGGCCATGTCGGCTTCGTCGCCGACGGTCGGCCGATCGTCATCCCGATGCTGTTCGGCCGCGACGGCGACGACATCTACCTCCACGGGTCGGTCGCCAGCCGGCTGCAACGCTCGATGGCCCGTTCTCTCGACGTGTGCTTGACGGTCACCCTCGTGGACGGGCTGGTGCTGGCCCGCTCCGCCTTCCACCACTCGATGAACTACCGCTCGGCGGTGCTCTTCGGCCGAGCCGAGGCGGTGGACGGCGACGAGAAGGAACGGGCCCTGTGGGCCATCAGTGAGCACCTGATCGCCGGTCGGTGGGACGAGGTGCGCGCACCGACCCCGATCGAGCTGCGCCAGACCTCCGTCGCCAAGCTCATCGTGGAGGAGGCGTCGGCCAAGGCTCGCCGGGGTGGTCCGGTGGACGACGAGGAGGATCTGGCCCTGGCGGTGTGGGCCGGCGTGGTGCCGTGCGCGCCCGCCTGGGGAGCGCCCGAGCCCGACGCGCAGCTGCCGGCGGGGACACCGCCGTCCCCGTCGGTCAACGCGCTGCGCCACGGGCGCTGACGCGGGCTACGGCGTCGCGATCGCGGCCAGGCCGGCCATCGCGCACTGGTCATCGATGTCACCCGACGGTGCGCCACTGACGCCCACGCCGGCGACGAGGGCGTTGTCGACGTTCACCGGCTCACCGCCGGGAAGGATGACGAAGTCGGGCAGCGAGACCAGGCCGGGGTTTGTCTTGGCCGCCTCGTTCAGACCGGCGGTGGGCGACTGGAAGCCCACGGCTGCGTGGGCCTTGCCACGCGCGATGGCCACCGTTGCGCCCGTCGTGCCGTCGGCCCGTTGCAGGAGGATGTCGACGCCGTCGATGTCGACGACGGCAACGGTGACGGCGAAGCCGCGCGCCGCACAGTCCTGTTGGGCAGCAGTGGCCAGCTGCTGCGCGGCGGCGAGCGACAGCACGTTGCGGGAGATCACCACGGGCGCGGTCGACGGCGACGGCGAGTCGACGAACTCGATGACGAGCCCGATTGCTCCGCCGGCGGCGTGGCCGAGCCCGGTCGGGACAGGACGGCGATGCTCAAGGCGGCACCGGTCACGGCGACGACGCCAAACAACGTCCACGTTCGTTTCACGATGGAAGCTCCTTTGCTCGGATCGAGGGCAGTGCTGCACGACGCCGCGCGGAACTCACGAACGGGCGGCACCACTGGTTGCCGGATCAACGATGGAGGGAGTCGGCAACCAGGACTACGGGTACCGCAACTGGTCGGATTGCACGCACGTGTCGCGGGTGTCAGGAGACACGCTGAGACGGCGCCGCGGCATTGACCGAGCACAGCGAGACGGCGCCGATGAGGCGCCGCATCAGATCGGCGCCGGGTCGGCGTCGAGCGACTCGAGCTCGACGATCTCCTCGACGTCCAGCGGCCCGACGTTGGGGATCAGGAACGACACCATCGTGCCGATGGCCACGACGCCGGCGGCGAAGAACAGCGCCGGCCGGGCACCAGCGGTGACGGCCGCATCCAACGCATGGCGAACGGTGGTGGCGGCGCCCGGCGAGCCGACGCTCGTGGCATCGAAGCTGACCCCGCCGGCGCGCACGCCCGTGATGACCGTGGCCTTCACATCGGGCGGGAGCTCGCTGGCGCCGTTGATGGCGTCGACGGCATGGCGGATGGTGAGCGTGGTGAGCAGGGTGCCGACGACGGCGATGCCGAGCGCCGCACCCATCTGGCGCACGGTGGAGTTCGCGCCGCTGGCCGATCCGGAGCGGTCGGCGGGCACGTCGGACAGCACCACGTTGGTGAGCTGGGCGACGGCGAAGCCGATGCCACCACCGAACAGCACGAAGCCGGGCAGGAGCGACATGAAGGAGACGTCGGGAGAGATCGCGAACGCCACGGTGGCCAGGCCCAGCACCTCCAGCGTCAACCCGATCCGGACCACCGTGGTCACCCCGACGACCCGCACGAGGCGCCCGCCGAACTGCGAGCCGATGATGATCGTGATGCCGATGGGCAGCAGCCACAGCCCGTTGTCGACGGCCGACAGATGGCGAGCATCCTGCAGGAACACCGACATCACGTAGATGAGCCCGAGCTGACCCATCGACAGGATCGCCGTGGTCAGCAGCCCGTAGCGGAAGCCGAGATGGCGGAGCTGGCTGAACTCGAAGAGCGGGTCGCGGTCGGTGCGCTCCTTGGCCCGCTCCACCACCACGAACGCGGTCAGCAAGACGATGGCCAGCACGAACGCGATCGGCACGAGGGCGATGGGTGCGTCGGCGCTCCACAGCGTCCACGGGCCCACGGTGAAGTCCCGCAGTGGGCTGAACCACCCGTAGGTGGCGCCCTCGCTCAAACCGAACACGAAGAGGAACATCCCGGCAGCCACGAGCAGCGCGCCCGGGATGTCGACGCGCTGGCGCCGCTCACTGCGTGGGCTCGGCGCCATGAACAGCAGGGCGCCGGCGATGGCGATCGGCGCCACGATCACGTTGATCCGGAACGACCAGCGCCACGAGTAGTAGGTCGTGAGGTACCCGCCGATGATCGGCCCGAAAGCCAGCGCCGCACCGAAGCTGGACGCCCACGCCGCGAACGCCGTGGCCCGCACGGGACCCTGGAACGTCGTCGAGATGATCGAGATGGTGGAGGGCAACATCAGCGACGCACCCAGCCCTTCGATGAGCGCCTCACCGAAGACCAGCACGGGCACCGTGTTGGCGATCGACGCGATCAGCGACCCGGCGCCGAACAGTGCCGCGCCCAGGATGAACATGCGGCGGGCACCGAAGATGTCGGCCAGCCGCCCGCCGATGATCAGGAACGTGGCGAACGTGAGCGAGTAGCCGGTGAGGACCCACTGAAGGCTGAGCAGGTCGGTGTCCAGCTCCCGCAGGATCGTGGGGATGGCGACGTTCAGCACGCTGTTGTCGAGGGCCACGATGAACGCCGCCATGACGACGATGGCCAGGGTGATCCAGCGGCGGGCGCCGTCGTGCGCGGCAGCGCCGCCGTCGCTGGTTATCATCCGTCTGGATGATAGCGCCTGGCCGCCAGCGCAATCCCGAGCGCAGCCGTGAGCGGATCCTGGCCGCCGCCTCCGAGGAGTTCAGCCAGCGCGGGTTCGCCGGTGCCCGGGTCGAGGCCATCGCCCGCCGGGCCGGCCTGAACAAGCAGCTCATCTCCCACCACTTTGGGGGCAAGCAGGCCCTGTACGACGCGGTGATGCGGGCTCGCCGCGCCCGTGCCGGCGGCGAGCTGACCGATCGGCCGGGGCCGCTGCCGGCGTCGCTGGCGTGGTTCTACGAGCGGGCCCGCCGCGACCCCTCCTGGCTGCGCGTGCTCCTGTGGGAGGTGCTCGACGCCACCGAGGACGTGCCCGGCAGTGACGAGGTGGACCAGCGCCGGCGGCGTTACGCCGACCGGGTGGCGTGGGTCGAAGGGGAGCAGCGGGCCGGGCGCCTGCCGGCCGAGCTCGAGCCGGACCTCCTGCTCCTGTCCCTCTTCGGCGCCGCCATCTACCCGCTGCTGCTGCCGCAGGTGTGCCGGCTGGTCACCGGCGAGGCGCCGGACTCCGCGGCGTTCGCCGAGCGCTACCGGCGCCACCTGACCCGGCTGGCCGCCGTGTTCCTCGTACCGTCGGATCGGTGACGCGGCGCGCAGCAGCCCTCCTGGGCATCAGCGTCCTGCTCGCCGCCTGCGACACCGGCGGCGGCTCGGCCACGACGGCCACGACGGCTACCACGGCCTCACCGAGCACCACGGTCGACGCGACGACGACGAGCGCGCCGACCACCATCGCCACGACCACGATCCCGCCGACAACGGTGCCGGCGACGACCCCGACCACCGATCCCCCGCCGAGCGCGCCATCGACGACCGCGCCGATGGCGCAGCAACTGGAGATCGGCCAGTCGGTGGAAGGACGGCCCATCACCGCTGTCGAGCGTGGTACGCCGGGCGGGACGGCCGTGCTCGTGATCGGCTGCATCCACGGCGACGAGGACGCCGGCATCGGCGTGGTCGATCGCCTCATGGCGGCGACGGTGCCCGACGGCGTGGACCTCTGGCTCGTGCCCTCGATGAACCCTGACGGCCAGGCCCACCAGGTCCGCACGAACGCTCACCAGGTCGACCTCAACCGCAACTTCCCCCAGGGCTGGGCGCCCCTCGGCACGCCCGGCGACGCGCAGTACGCCGGCACGGGTCCGGCCAGCGAGCCCGAGACGGCGGCCATCGTCGCGCTCGTCGAGCGCATCAAGCCGACGCTCACGGTCTGGTACCACCAGGACCTGAACCGCATCGACGTCGGCGCCGGTCGCGCCGGCCAGATCCAGCGCCGGTACGCGCAGCTCACCGGCCTGCCCGTTGCCCCCGTGACGGGCGGCGTCTACACCGGCACCGCGACCCAGTGGGAGTCGGCCAAGGTGCCCAACGGCGTCGCCTTCATCGTGGAGCTGGGCCCCACGCTCGATGGCGCGTCGGCGGAGACCCACGCCGACGCGGTGCTCACGCTGGCGTCATCCGGCTAGGAAGAACAGCCAGCCCCACGTGACGGGGCCGCACTCGCGGTCCACCACCATCGTCGCGTCACGCTGCTGGCGGACCTGGTCCTGGAACAGGCCCACCGCTTCGGCGGTCACGTCCAGGAAGTTGCCGGTGGCGCCGAACTGCGCCAGCCGCCCCACACCGAGCTTGATGAGGAGCTGCTGCATCTCGGCGACTGCGGGCCCTTGCGCGCCCTGCACGAGATAGGGCTTGTCGACGCGCGGCGACGGCCCGCCAGCGGGCGACGGCGTCGGCGACGGCGTCGGTGCCGCCCCGTAGGTGCAGCCCGGGATGAGGGCCCCCGCGGTCCACGACCGGTTGCGGGCCGAGGCCACGAGGACACCGAACTTGGTGCCCATCGCCTCGATGGTGCGGCCGTCGCCGAGCGAGATGGCCACGTGGGCGTGCGGCGGGCAGGTGGGTCCGGGATCGACCGGGTTGCCGGCGTCGTCGCGGTGGTTGAAGAGCAGCGCACCTCGCGTGGCGATCGCCTGGTCCACGCTCACGATCTGGCCCTGGCTCTTGCACCACCGCTGCTGGATCCACGATCCGTCGGGCATGGTCGGCGTCACGCCGGCGCGGGCGCAGGCCCACTCGACCAGCTCCGAGCAGTCGAACTCACTCGGGTTCGGATCCGCCGGACTGGCCTCGGCATTGCCGACGTAGCGATCCCCCTGCTGCGCCAACGCGAGGCCCACGACTGTCTCCACATCGGTCATCGCACCGACCTCCTCCCCTCAGATGCACGATTCGTGCCCTCGCTAGGGTGCCACTCCATGCCGAGGTCAGGAGACAGCACCTACGCGATCGGGCGCACACTGCGCGATCGCATCGAACCGCTCATCGGGCAGGTGTACTTCTCCCCGGAATGCCACGCCGCCTACGCCGCCATCGGGTTCGCTCCCAGCCCGCTCACGTCGAACGGCGTCGCCCTGCCCGACGGGCCCGCCTACTTCACCAGCAGAGGCTCGCTCATGGGCCAGGTCCCGGGACAAGTGGTGGCTGCCGCGTTCGCCGTCTTCAACCCCGAGGCCGTCGTGCCCTCGGTCAGCTACGGGTGGTCCATCACCGATGCAACGACCGTCTGCGCCGCCCGCCACGACGGCGCCGTGGGCCAGCTCGTGCGCATCCTGGGCGAGCGGCCCGAGGGCATCGATCGCGCCGTCGAGCTGATGCGCCGGGCCTGCGCGCCGCTGGAGCCGAACGGCAAGCCGCTCTTCGCCGGCGCGGAGTCGCAGCCGTGGCCAGATGATCCGTGGGGCCAGTTCTTCGTGGCCGGCGACCAGCTGCGCGAGTACCGGGGCGACGCCCACACGGCAGCGTGGACGGCCGCCGGGCTCGACGGCCCCGAGATCGGGATCGTGTCCGAGCGCTACAGCGGCATCCCGCCGCGCACGTACGTCCGCACGCGGGCGTGGGGCACCGACCGCCTCGACGCCGCCGAGGAGCGCCTCACCGGGCTCGGGTGGCTGGAGGGCGACGGGCTGAGCGAGACGGGCCGGGCCGCGCGCGAGGCGATCGAGGTCGCCACCGATCAGCAGATGGCCGGTGCGCTCGACGCGCTCGGCGACGACTTCGACGAGCTCATCGCGCTGATCACCCCGTGGGGCCGCGCCGTCGTGGCCGCCCACGGGTACCTCGGCGGCGTGAGCGACCTCACCGGCTGACGGCGAGAGCCCGTCCTACTGGCGGGTCGTCCCGGCGTCGGGCCCGAGGGTGGCCAGCCACATCGTGGCCAGTGTCTCCGATGCGGTGACGATGTCGGCCGCCGACGTGCCCGGCCCGTCACCCTCCACGAACCAGCGGTACGCGAACGTCTCGAGCATGGCCGTGAGGGCGGCGGCAGCGATGGCCGGGTCGATGCCTGGCCGGCGACCGGCGGCCTCGATGCCCCGCCGCACCCGCTCCACCCGCCGGGCCCGCTCGGCCCGTACGGCGACGGCGATCTCCTCGTCGAACGTGGACGCCTCGTGCCACACCTTGCTCAGTTGGAGGTGCTGCACGTAGTCGGTCAGGAACCAGGCGATCTCGGCCCGGACCCGCTCGGCCACGCTCCCGCTCTGCAGCCGGGGCCGGCGCGTCCCACTGGCGGCGTGCTCGGTGATGGCAAGGAGGATCTCGTGGCGGCTGCCGAAGTACTCGTAGAACGTGCCGTGCCCCACGCCGGCGGCCCGCACGATGTCCGGGACGCTGGTCGCGTGGTACCCACGCTCGGCGAAGAGCCGTCCGGCAGCATCGAGCAGCTGACGCCGTGTCTCTTCCCGTCGTGCGGTGCGGATGGCTCGGTCGACCGCCATGGCGTCGCCGACGCTAGTCCGACAGTCGTGTCGATGCCGCGCACGCCACCAACCGAATCCGCTGGCTAGAGGGGTCGTGCCGAGTTGACACCAGTGTCGGCTACCGGGAACACTCGGCGCGGACCAGAAGGAGGCGGGGGCCGTGACGACGATGAGCGACTTGGAGGCCACCCTCACCGCTCACGGGCAACCGTTCGAGGTCACGACTTCGGGCCCACCGTCGTCGACCTGCGCACCGACGACCTTCCGCGCAATGCTGCAGGCAAGGTCTTGAAGCGGCAGCTGCGAGACGAGCTCGACCGACAGATCCGACGAACCTGAGGAGACACAGCGTGCACGAGACTCACCGCCTTTCCTGGGACGGCGCTGTCGACGCCGACGGCCACATCCTGGAGCCCTCCGACCTCTGGGAGACCTACCTCGAACCGCAGTACCGCGACCGCGCGCTACGCGTGGTGAAGGACGAGAACGGGCTCGACGAGTTGGAGATCAACGGCCAACGGTCGACGATGTCGCGGCGTGGCTTCCCGTCCACGCTCGCCGCCATGGGCCGGACCGACTTCGTCGAGATGGCCAAGGACCCATCGGTCACGTACGACAACCACGCCCCCGCCGGTGCCGTCGACGCCAAGGAGCGCCTCAAGCTGCTCGACGCCGAGCACATCGACGCCGCGGTCATCTACACGACGACCGGCCTCCTCTGGGAGGCCGAGCTGGAGGACCCCGAGCTGTCGCAGGCCTACACCCGCGCCTACAACCGCTGGATCTGCGAGTGGTGCTCGGACGGTGGCGGCCGGCTCATCCCCGCCGCCCACCTGTCACTGCTCGATCCGGAGGCCGCGGCCAACGAGATGGAGCGGGCCGTCGGCGACGGCGCCCGGGGCTGCTACGTGGCGCCGTGGGTGCACACCGCCAAGCCCCTCGGCCATCCCGACCACGATGTCGTCTTCGCCGCCGCCCAGGACCTCGACATCCCCTTCGCCATCCATCCCATGTTCGAGCCGCAATGGACCAAGGGCACGCGCATGGGCGCGTGGGAGAACGTGCGCAACCTCCGCCTGACCGCGTCGGTGGCCGGCTCGGACGGCGTGCGTCACCAGTTCTCCACGCTGTTCGACTATGGCGTGTTCGACCGGTTCCCCCGCCTCAAGATCCTCGTCCTCGAATCGGGCGGCGGCTGGATCGGCTACTGGCTCGATCGCATCGATGCCGTGTTCAGCCACACCGGGATCGGCAACCGGGTGCCGCTCCAGAACCCGCCGTCGTACTACTTCCAGGAGCGGTGCTGGATCAGCTGCGACCCCGACGAGAAGACCATCCCGTCACTGGCCGAGCGGTTCGGCGCCGATCGGTTCATGTGGGCGTCGGACTTCCCCCACCTCGACCACACGCCCGAGTACATCCTCGACCTCGACCGGCTCGTCGGCAGCTTCCCTGAGGCCGACCGCCGCAAGTTCGTGGGCGACAACTGCCGGAAGCTGTTCAAGATCGATGTCTAGGCTGCTGGAGGTGGAAGCTCGGCCGTTCGTGTTCCCGGAACCCGGCGACACACTGGCGACGCTGGCGGCCCGGCTGCTCCCCGACGATCCCGACGGCGCCAACACGCTGCTGTCGTGGAACCTGCACCTCGCCCTGCGGCCGTTCCCGGTGGGCGAGCCGGGCGAGGTGCTCTGCACCGACATCGTGTACGTGGGCCCGCCGCCGGCATGACCGCCACCGGGCCGGTGATCGCCAGCGCCGTCCTCGGCCCGGGCCACGACGGCAACGCCGAGGTCGTGGTCGAACTGCTCTACCCGAATGGCGGTCGGGCCCACCTCAGCGTGGCCCAGACCGCCGTCGATGTCGCCCTCGATGCCGCCGGTGTGCAACACCTCGACGACCTCAAGGGTCGACCGTGGACCGTGCTCATCGGCACCGGCTGGCTCGCGTGAGCCGCTGCCCGACAAGACAGGAGACGCCATGTTGGACCTGATCCTCCGCGGAGGAACGATCATCGACGGGTCGGGGCTTCCCGGCTACAAGGGCGACGTCGGCGTGGAGGGCGGGCGCATCGTCTCCGTCGGGCGCCCGCTCGGTGACGGCGCGCGGGTGATCGACGCCACCGGCAAGGTCGTGGCGCCCGGCTTCATCGATCCCCACACGCACTACGACGCGCAGGTGCTCTTCGATCCGTACGCCTTCCCGGCCATCGAGCACGGCATCACCACGATCGTCACCGGCAACTGCTCGTTGAGCATGGCGCCCGTGCGCGCCGCCCACCGTGACCGCTTCGGCCGCATGTTCCGCCTCATCGAGGAGATGCCGGCGGCGGCGTTCGATCAGGGCGTCGACTGGCGCTGGGGCGAGTCGTTCGACGGGATGGTCGACGCCGTCGCCGCCGACATCGCCCTCAACGTGGCACCCCTCGTCGGCCACTCGGTGCTGCGCCTGTACGTCCTCGGCGACGAGGCGCGCCGGCCGGCCACCACCGAGGAGATCGCGGCAGATGTGCGACCTCCTGCGCGGCTGCCTCGACGCCGGGGCCGTCGGCATGTCGACGAGCTACATCGACATCGAAGAGGACCTGCGCCCGGTGCCGTCGCGCTGGGCGCGCCACGCCGAGCTGGAGGCGCTGTGCGCCGTCCTCGGTGAGCGCGGCCGCATGCTGCAGGTCGTGCACGAGTTCTTCGATCCGGGCCTCACAGCGACGCGCGTCCAGATGATGGGCGAGCTCTCCCGCCGGTACGGCATCCCGACCACGCTGTCGCCGCTGTTCCACAGCTCGGCCATGCCCGACGGTCCCGCGCAGGTGATGGACGCCGTCGAGCGGGAGTGGCAGCTGGGCGGCCGGGTCTGGCCGCAGGTGCAGACCCGCCCGATCGACATCAGCTGGACGCTCGACCAGCGCAGCATCATGTTCCTCGTCATCCCCGGCTGGTGGCGGGTGCTGTCGCTCACGACGCGCGAGGAGAAGCTGGCGGCGTTCGCCGACCCCTCCGTGCGCGAGACGCTCGTGGGTGGGCTCAACATGCTCTCGACCCTGGCCAACAACAACTTCGACGCCGGCGGCTTCGTGGTGCGCGACGTGGTGCTGGACCGCAACCGTGACCTGGTGGGGCGCCGGCTCGACGACATCGCCGCCGAGCGCAAGACCACGCCCGCCGAGCTGCTCGTCGACCTCGCCATCGAGGAAGACCTCGGCACGTGGTTCATCCGGTCGGAGATCGGCCACACCGACGCCGAGGCCGTGGGCGCGCTGCTGGCGCACCCGTACGTGCACGTCGGCGCCAGCGACGGTGGGGCCCACGTGGGATCGTTCGCCACGTACGGCGACACCGGCCTCCTCGTCTCCCGCTACGTGCGCGAGACGGGCGCCATGCGCCTCGAGGAGGCGATCAAGAAGATCACCTCGGACACGGCAACGATCTGGGGCCTTCCCGACCGGGGCCTCGTACGAGAGGGCTACGCCGCCGATCTCACGGTCTTCGACCCGGCCACGCTCGACCGCGGGCCCGAGGTCGCCTCCGACGACTTCCCCGGCGACGGCATTCGCTGGGTCCGCCACTCGGTCGGCATGGACACCGTCGTCGTGGGCGGGGAGCCGACGTGGACGGCCACCGAGGGCTACGTCAAGGGTGCTCGCGCCGGTGTGATAGCAACCCGGTCATGAGCCGCGACGTCACCGTCTACTCCGACGGGTACACCTTCCTCGAGTGCCCGCGCTGGCACGACGGCCAGCTGTACATCTCGGACTTCTACACCCACCGCGTGTTGCGCATCGACGGCAACGGCAAGGCCGAGCTCGTCGTCGAGGTGCCGAACCAGCCGTCAGGTCTGGGCTGGTTGCCCGACGGCCGCATGCTCATCGTGTCCATGAAGGACCACAAGATCATGCGGCTGGAGGGCGGCAAGCTCGTGGAGCACGCCGACCTCACCGACCTCGTCAGCGGCCACCTGAACGACATGGTCGTCGACGCCGCCGGGCATGCCTACATCGGCAACTTCGGCTTCGATCTGATGGCCGGGGACAAGCTGAGCTCGACCGTGCTCGTCAAGGTGGACCCCGACGGTTCGGCCAGCGTGGTGGCCGACGGGCTGATGTTCCCGAACGGTTCGGTCGTGCTGGGTGACACGCTGGTGGTGGCGGAGTCGTTCGGGCATCGCCTGAGCGCGTTCGACATCGCCCCCGACGGGTCGCTGTCGGCCCGGCGCGACTGGGTGAAGTTCGGCGAGCTGCCCACGAGCAACGAGGCCGAGGTCGTCTTCGGCCAGATCAGCATCGCGCCCGATGGCATCGGCGCCGACGCCGAAGGCGCGATCTGGGTGGCCGACGCGCTGAACCACCGCGTGGTGCGGGCGCGTGAGGGCGAGGGCATCGTCGAGGAGATCTCCACGGGTGACCAGAGCGCGTTCGCCTGCATGCTCGGCGGCCCGGACGGGCGCACCCTGTTCATCTGCGCCGCGCCCAGCTTCGCCGAGCACGAGCGCATCGGCGCGACGGACGCGCAGCTGCTCGCCGTCCAGGTCGACGTGCCCCACGGAGGCATCCCGTAAAGAACGCCCGCCGCTACGCCGCCGCAACTTTGGGTGCGAATCGGCTCATGGGTGCGAGATGGCCCGCTGGGCGGGCCGATTCGCACCCATTGGCTACCGCCGAAGCCGTCGTAGCCTTCCAGCCGTGACGGACACCCTCGCCTTCACCGCCATCCCGGTCGTCGACCTCCGGCGCTGGCGCGGCTCGCCCGCCGATCGGGCAGCGCTGGCCGACGAGGTGTGCACGATCTGCCACGAGGTCGGGTTCTTCCAGCTCGTCGGCCACGGGGTGCCGCCGTCGTTCGTGGCCGACTACTTCGCCGCCCTCCAGCGCTTCTTCGCCCTCCCCGAGGCGACGAAGGCGCGCATCGACAAGGCGAACTCGCGCCACTTCCGGGGCTGGGAGCGCGTCGGGGCCGAGCTGACGAACAACCACCTCGACTACCGGGAGCAGCTCGACCTCTCGACCGAGAACCCCGAGTACCCGGCCGACGTCGAACCGGTGTACCTGCGCCTCGACGGTCCCAACCAGTGGCTACCCGAGGACCTCCTTCCCGGCTTCCGCGCCATCGTGGAGGAGTTCTTCGCTCGCCTGGGAGCAGTGGCCGACGAGCTGATGGACGTGCTGTCGACCGGCCTGGGGCTCGACCCGGGGCACCTGCGGGCCGTCTTCGGCGAGCGGCCGCTGTCGTTCGTGAAGCTGATCAGCTACCCACCTACACCGGCGGGCGAGGCCGGTGTGAACGCTCATCACGACGCCGGCTTCCTCACGATCCTGCTGCAGCACGGCGTCGGCGGGCTGCAGGCGCTCAACCCGCTCGGCGAATGGGTCGACGTGGAACCACGTGACGACGCGTTCGTGGTCAACCTCGGCGAGATGTTGCAGGAGATGACGGGCAACTACTTCGTGGCCACCACCCACCGGGTCATCACCGACCAGGCCCGGTTCTCCTCCGGGTACTTCCACGGGCCCGATCTGCGCACCCGGCTCGATCGCCTGCCCCTGGGGCCGGAGTTCGCCGCCGCCGTGGCCGCCAGCGAGCGCCACGCCACCGCCGGGTTCATGGCTCGGCGGGAGGAGCTGGCGGCCGGCCGCCAGGGCATCACCAGCGCCGCCGCCGCCGTGTACGGCGAGCAGATGTGGAACTACTACCGCCGCAGCTACCCCGACAACGTCCGTCGCCACTACGGCGACTGACTCAGCCCTCGAGCTCGGCCGCCAGCTCCAGCCACCGGTGCTCGGCCGCCGCCAGCTCCGTCTCCGTCGTCGCCAGCGCGGTGCCGGCCTCGGCCAGGGCGTCGTGATCGGCCCCCGCCGCCTGCAGGCTCTCGGTCAGCTCCTGGCGGCGGCGCTCCAGCTCCTCCAGGTCGCGCTCGGCGTCGCGGAGCAGGCGGCGCAACGTCGACGGTGAACGGGTCGTCGAGGCGGGACGGGCCTCGCGCCGTGGCGGCGCCGCCGTGGCCGCCATGGCTGGTGCCGCCCGGCGCGCCGAGCGCCGGCGCCGCCGCTCGGCTTCCCACGCCGCATAGCCGCCGGGGACGCGCCGACCGGGATGGTCGTGGTCGATCACGATCACGTCGGTCACGGTCCGCTCCAGGAACGCCCGGTCGTGGCTGACGACCACGACGGCGCCGGGCCAGTCCTCCAGCACGTCCTCCAGCACTCGCAGGGTGTCGAGATCGAGGTCGTTGGTCGGCTCGTCGAGCAGGAGCACGTTGGGCTTGGCCCGCAGCGCGAGGACGAGCTGCAAGCGGCGGCGCTCGCCCCCCGACAGCAGCCCGATAGGGGCACGCTGGGCATCGGCGTCGAACCAGAATCGCTCCAGGAAGCGGGCGTCCTCCCAATCGGGCGAGCGGTGCGGGCCGGCGACGGCGCGCTCGACGCGCATCGTGGGGTCGAGGTCGACGCCGCGCTGGCCGTACATGCCGAGCTGCACCGTGGTGCCGGTCACGACCGCACCCTCGGCCGGCGCCACCCGGCCGGCCATGACGTCGAGCAGCGTCGACTTCCCGGCGCCGTTCGGTCCGACGATGCCGAGGCGTTCCCGAGGATCGAGGGCCAGGTCGACGTCCCGGAAGAGCCACGGGCCGTCGCCGAAGCGATGGCCGACGTGGCGCAGCTCCACCACGGTGTCGCCGAGACGCGGTGCACCGAAGGCCAGGTCCAGCTCGCCGCGGCGGGCGGGCGCCTCGGCGCGACCGTCGACGAGGGCGGTCGCCGCAGCGATGCGGGCGGCGGGCTTGCGGGTGCGGGCGGGGGCGCCCCGGCGGAGCCACGCCAGCTCGGCGCGGGCCAGGTTGCGGCGCACCAGCTCGCGGCGGGCAGCCCGCTCCTCCCGAGCGGCGCGCGCCTCCAGGTACGAGGCGTAGCCGCCCTCGTGCACGTAGCTGCGGCCGCGGTCGAGCTCGAGGATGCGGGTGGTGACGCGGTCGAGCACGTGGCGGTCGTGAGACACGAGGAGGAGGCCGCCCCGGTGGGCGGCGAGGCGGTCCTCCAGCCAGGTGATGGCGTCGATGTCGAGGTGGTTGGTGGGCTCGTCGAGGATGAGCAGGACGTCGTCGGCCGGTTCGCCCACGTCGAGCAGCGCCTTGGCCAGCGCCACCCGCTTGGCCTCACCGCCCGACATCGTGGCGACGGCGTCGCCGAGGCGGCCGCCCATGCCCAGCCGGTCGAGCACCGATGCTGCTTCCCAGCCGGTGCCCACGACATCGGCGACCGTCGGGCCGGCGAGCTCGGCATCCTGGTCGAGGAGCACCACCCGGGCACCCCGGCCCCGGCGGACCATGCCGGTCTCGGGCGCGTCGACGCCGGCCAGCTGGCGCAGGAGCGTCGACTTCCCCGAGCCGTTCAGACCCACGACGGCCAGGCGATCGCCCGAGCTGACGGTGACGGCGACGTCGGCGAACAGCGGCCGGCCGGGGCGGCTGGCGCTCAGTCCGGCGGCGTCGAGCAGGATCACCCCGGCAGGGTACGACCACCCCACCGACGCCACCCCCCCGCCGTCCCCAAATCGCGCAGCCTGAGCACTTGCTACCGCTGCAGCGGTACGAAGTGTTCAGGCTGCGCGCTGGGTGACACCCGGTAGGTTGTGCAGTGCTGGACGGCTATATAGCTGTGCGGTAATATTGAGCCCATGCCCGCCGCCACGTTCGAGGTGCTGGCCGAGCCGAATCGCCGCCGCATCCTCGACCTCCTCCTCGTCCAGGAGCAGCCGGTGGGCGCCCTGGTCGACGCCCTCGGCGTGAGCCAACCGGCCGTCTCCAAGCACCTGAAGGTCCTGCGCGACGCCGGCCTCGTCACCGTGCGGGCCGACGCCCAGCGCCGCCTCTACCGCGTCCGGGCCGAGCCCCTGCGAGCCGTCGACGACTGGCTGGAGCCGTACCGGGCCCGGTGGTCACGCCACCTCGACGACCTCGAACAGCACCTCGACACCATGGAGGACTGACCCATGGACGGACAGCTCGAACGCGCCGGCGATCGCTGGCAGCTCACCTTCGTACGCACCCTGCCCCACCCGCCCGAGAAGGTGTGGCGCGCCGTCACCGAACCCGAGCACCTGGCCACCTGGTTCCCGGCCGACATCGAGGGCGACCGCGCCGCCGGCGCCGCGCTCCGGTTCGAGTTCCGCGACGGCGAAGGCCCCACCCAGCCCGGAACCATGATCACGTTCGACCCGCCGAAGGTCCTGGAGTTCACCTGGGGCACCGAGCACTTCCGTATGGCGCTCGAACCCGACGGCGACGCCACGGTGCTCACCTTCGTGAACACGTTCGACGACCTGGGCAAGGCGGCGCGCGACGCCGCCGGCTGGCACACCTGCCTCGACGTGCTCGGCTACCACTTGACCGGCGACCAGCCACCGTGGGAGCAGCGTGCCCGCTGGGAGGAGGTCCATCCCGGATACGTCGAGGCGTTCGGCCCCGAGGCCGCCACGATCGGGCCGCCGGGCGCCAGCGGCTGACCGATCGGCGGCGCACCGGCTCTACAGTCGGGCCATGCCTGGATCGCTGCTGGGAACCGCCGTTCGGCGCGTCGAAGACCCCGAGCTCCTCGAGGGGCGGGGCACCTACGTCGCCAACCTCCGTGTCGACGGCCTCTTGCACCTGCGCTTCGTGCGCTCGACCGTTGCCCACGCCCGCATCACCTCGATCGACACCGGCGAGGCGGCCGCGCTCCCGGGTGTCGTCGCCGTCCTGACCGCCGCCGACCTCGGGCTGCCCGCCCACTTCGGCATCATCGTGCTCAACCCGGCCGTCCCCCGGCCCCCGCTGGCCACCGACACCGTCTACTTCGTGGGCGATCCGGTCGCCGTCGTGGTGGCGGAGACGGCGGCCCAGGCGGAGGACGCCGCCGAAGCCGTGATCGTCGACTACGAGCCGCTCGACTCCCTGATCGACATGGAAGGCGCGCTGGCTGCCGACGCCCCGCAGCTGTACGACGGCGTGCCCGGCAACCTGATCGCCGGCCAACGGTCACCGAGCGACGACGCGCTGCTCGACGGCGCCGACGTGGTGGTGCGGGCCCGGATCGAGAACCAGCGCATCGCCGTCATGCCCATGGAGGGCAACTCCATCGCCGTCGTGCCCGGACCGGACGGTGACGGCCACGACCTCACGATCCACGTCTCGACGCAGATGCCGCACGGCCTGGCCAACATGGTGGCGGGCGTGTTCGAGCTCCCGGTCGAGTCGCTGCGCGTGGTCACGCCTCACGTCGGCGGTGGGTTCGGCGGCAAGGCCGGCCTCATCGCCGAGCACTCCGCCGTGATCGGCGCCGCCCGCCACCTCGGCCGCCCGGTCGTGTGGACCGAGAGCCGCTCGGAGAACCTCGTGGCGATGGCCCATGGGCGCGGCCAGGTGCAGTACGTCGAGATGGGCTTCACCGCCGACGGCACGATCGTGGGCATGCGGGTCCGCTCCGTCGGCGACGCCGGCGCCTACGCCGGGTTCGGCGGCGCGCTCCTGCTGGGGCCGTCGCGCATGATGGCCCAGGGCGTGTACCGCATCCCCAAGATCGGGTTCGAGGGCGCCGTCGCCGCCACCACCACCACACCCATGGGCGCCTTCCGCGGCGCCGGGCGTCCGGAAGCGGCCGCCATGCTCGAGCGCATCATGGACATCGCCGCCGACGAGCTCGACATCGACCCGGTGGAACTGCGGCTGAAGAACCTCCTGGCCGACGACGTGTTCCCGTACACGACGCTGATGGGCACCACCTACGACAGCGGCGCGTACGCCCTCACGTTGCGAGAAGCGGTGCGGGCGTCGGGCTACGACGAGCTGCGCGCCGAGCAGGCCGCACGGAGGGAACGGGGCGACCGCAAGCTGCTCGGGATCGGCGTCGCCTCGTACGTCGAGGTGACGGCGGGCGGTGGCGGCAGTGAGTACGGTGCCGTCGAAGTGCACGAGGATGGGACCGCCACCATCAAGGTCGGCACGTCCGGCCACGGCCAGGGCCATCCCACATCGTTCGCCATGATCGTGGCCGACCGCCTCGGCATCCCGATGGAGTCGATCAAGTTCGTGCAGTCGGACACCGCCGTAGTGCCGCGGGGTGGCGGCACCGGCGGTTCGCGCTCGCTGCAACTCGGCGGCAGCGCGGTGGCCAAGGCGGCCGAGGCCGTCCTGGAACGGGCCAAGGACATCGCCGGGCGACTGCTCGAAGCCGACGCCGCCGACGTGGTGGTGACCGACGACGGTCGCTTGGGCGTCGCCGGTGTGCCGGCGCGGGCCTTCACGTGGGCCGAGGTGGCGACCGCGGCGGTGGCCGACGGCGGCGAGCCCTTGGCCGTCGGGCTCGATGCCCAGCAGGAGGGGGCCACGTTCCCGTTCGGCGCCCACGTCGCCGTGGTGGAGGTCGACGCCGACACCGGCCACGTGGAGGTGCTGCGCCACGTCGCCGTCGACGACTGCGGTCGCATCCTCAACCCGCTTCTCGTGACCGGCCAGCAGCACGGCGGCATCGCCCAGGGGATCGCTCAGGCCTTGTGGGAGCAGGTCGTGTACGACCCCGACGGGAACCCGCTGACCGCCAACCTGGCCGACTACGCGATGCCGTCGGCGGCCGAGTTCCCCACGTTCGAGACCACCAACACGCAGACGCCCACGCCGCTCAACCCGCTGGGCGCCAAGGGCATCGGCGAGTCCGGCACGATCGGCTCCACACCGTCGATCCAGAACGCCGTCGTCGACGCCGTGAGCCACCTCGGCGTTCGCCACATCGACATGCCGTGCACGCCCGAGCGCGTCTGGAGGGCGATCCAGGACGCCGAGCGCGGTACGTTGCCCCCGCTGTGGCGCGAGCCGCCGGCGGTGTTCGCCGATCTGCCGGTCGTGGCAGAAGCGGAGGCCACCGGGGGCGACGACGCGATCTGATCCGGAGGAAACGATGACGGTCGAGACGCTGACATTCGGATACGGGCTGATCGAGGGGCCGCGCGTGGCCCCCGACGGCGGCCTCTTCTTCAGCGACGTCCACAACGGCGGGGTACGTCGTCTCGATCCTGACGGGTCGGTCGAGGTCGTCGTGCCGAAGCGGCGCGGCGTCGGCGGCATCAGCCTGCACGCCGACGGCGGCATCGTGATGTCGGGCAAGAACGTCTGCCACGTTCGCGACGGCGAGACGCGCATCCTCTACGAGCGCGACGACGTGGGCGGGTTCAACGACCTCTTCGTCGACGAGGCCGGACGGATCATCGTGGGGTCACTGCGCGACGATCCCTTCGGGGCCACCAAGGACCGCAAGACCGGCGACGCATACCGCATCGACGCACCGGGCGAGGCGGTGACGCTCTACACGGGCGTGGGCCTCTCCAATGGCATCGGCTTCTCGCCCGACGGCCGCCAGCTGTACCACGTGGACAGCGCCATCAACGGCATCCTCGTGCACGAGGTGGACCAGGATGGCGAGGTCGTGGAGGCCAGCGGGGCGACGTTCGTCCGCCTCGACCGCGGCACGCCCGACGGCCTCACGGTGGACACTGAGGGTGGCGTCTGGGTGGCCGTCGTGAACGAGGGCATGGTGGCCCGGTTCACGCCCGACGGGATGCCCGATCGCCAGATCAAGGTGCCGGCCACGTTCGTCACCAGCCTGTGCTTCGCCGGGCCCGATCGCGACGAGCTCATCGTGGTGACGGCCGACAACACCGACGACGCCAGCCGGGCCGGCACCGTGTTCAGGATCTCCGCCGACGAGGTGGGCGCCACGGGTCTGCCCGCCCCGCTGGCTCGGATCTGAGTCAATCGACATCACCCGGACGGGCGAATTGTGACGATCTGGCGTCATCTTCGGGGCGGCCCGGCCTCTCTATAGGCAGCACGACGTGCTGACCGACCGGAGAGGGGCACCCCCCATGGGCCTTGCGAGTTCGGATACCGGGTTCTGGCTGCTCGCCGCCGCTGGCGTCACCAGCCTGACGGCCACCTTCCTCCTGCTGGCGCGCTGGCCGAGGATGCGCCTCAAGGGGTGACCCGCTCCTAGCCTCCACGGCGCATGCCGGAGGGCCACACCATCCACGAGCTGGCCCGGAACCATCGCCGGCTGCTCCGGGGCCGCCGGCTGGCCGTCAGCTCGCCCCAAGGCCGGTTCGCCGCCGGCGCCACGGTCCTCGACGGCCAGCGCCTCGAGGACGTCGAGGCCTACGGCAAGCACCTGTTCTACGAGTGGTCGAAGGGCGACCTTCTCCACGTCCATCTCGGCCTGTTCGGCCGGTTCCTGCTCTCCAAGGGTGCGTCGCCCCTGCCCGTCGGCGCCATTCGGCTCCGCCTGATCGCCGGCGGCGACGAGCGCCCACCGCTGACGCTCGATCTGCGAGGGCCGACCGAGTGCGCCATCGGGACGCCGGCTGATCGCGACGCCATCGTCGCCCGCTTGGGCCCGGATCCGCTGCGGACCGATGCCGAGCCGGAGCGGTTCTTCGCCCGTGCCGGCCGCACCAACCGGGCCATCGGCGCCGTCCTGCTCGACCAGTCGGTGATCGCCGGCCTGGGCAACGTGTACCGCTCGGAGGTGCTGTTCGTGTGCGGCGTCGATCCGCGACGCCCCGGTCGGGAGCTCAGCGCCGCCGAGTTGCAGTGCCTCTGGCACACGGCTCGATCCATGCTGCGCAAGGGCGTGCGCGACAGGCGCATCGTGACGGTGGATCCGAGCGAGCTCGACGTCCGTGCCGATCAAGGGCCGCGGCGGGGGGAGACGACGTACGTGTACCACCGGCCGGTGTGCCTGCGCTGCGGTTCGACGATCGAGCGTTTCGAGCTGGGCAACCGCATGAGCTACGCCTGCCCGCGCTGCCAACACTGACAGCGACCATGAACGAGCGCCGCGCGCCGGCGCCGGCAACAACGACGTGTACGGGCGTTGTCGTTCAGTGCCGGCGGCCCAGCGCGTATTCGCCGCGCGCCAGTGCGTCGGTGAGACGCCGGGCCCCGGCCATGAGCACCGTGACGTGGCCGACCTCGTGCTCGCCCACGACTCGCGACGTCGGCCCGACCATGGAGATCGCCGCCACGACCGGCCCCCCAGGCCGCGACCACACGGGCACGGCCAACGACGACATGCCCAGCTCGGTCTCGTCGACGCTGCGGGCGTAGCCCCGCTGGCGCACGCGCGACAGCTCGGCCACGAACAGCTCGGGCACGACGATCGTGTAGCCCGTGCTGGCCGGCAACCCGGCGCGCAGGCGGGCCTCGAGCAGCTCGTTGTCATAGGCGGCGAGGACCTTGCCGGCGCTGGAGCGGTGCAGCGGCCCTCGCCGCGAGTTCTCCGATGCGTAGCGCAGGGCGCGCATCCCCTCCACCCGCTCCACGTAGACGATGTCGATGCCCGCCGGCACGGCGATCTGCACGGTCTCGCCCAGGGTGTTGCGCAGCTCGACGAGCAGCGGCAGCCCGCGATCGCGCACGGCTGAGCGCACCGACGCCAGGTGGCCGTACTCCACGAACCGCAGCCCGAGCCGGTACCCGCCGGCGGCGGTGCGATCGAGCAGGCCGCGGCCGACGAGCACCGAGCACGTGCGATGGGCCGTGCTCTTGGCCACGCCGACGCGGCGGGCCAGCTCGCTCAGGTTCAGCTCCGGCACCGTGGTCAGCACGTCCACGATGTCGAGGGCGATCGTGACCGATTGGAGTGGCGCCCGCATCGGTGCAAGCGCCGACTGGCTCATGGCCGTCCCGCCGCCAGCATCGAGTCCACCAAGCGCGTACGGCCTCGTCCGGTCGGCGTAGACGAGGTGGCCGAGCGTGCGGTTGGTCTTGGCCGAGGCCAGGTAGTTCCGCTCGTACAGCTCGTTGCGGGCCCCCAGGTTCGACCCGACGAAGTCCCACGCCAGCCGGTAGAGCGCCGCCCGATCCTCGGCAGCGACACCTTCGGTGCCGTGGAGGAACTCATCGATCAAAGGGCGCAGGCGAGCATCGTCGAGCATGGCCCGGCTCGGCGCCGCCAGCAGGTTGTGACTGCCGATCGTGAGCAGGATGTCGTTCACGCGCGGGAACCACGTGGCGAGGATGGCCCGCATGGGGTGGAGCGGCCGGGCGTCGGGGAACCACACGCCCTCGCCCCAGTCATAGGAGTGCTCCTCGGCCAGGAGCACGGAGCTGCGCGTCACCTCCATGTAGCCGAGGATCTCGCCGAGCATCTCCAGCGTGGCCGGCGACACGTCGTTGACCGCCTCGGCCATCCGCGACGCCAGCCCGTAGGCGAACTCCAGCTTGGTGAGCGCCCGCAACGTGGTCTGCTGCATGATGTTCGGCCACCACGCCGTCGGGCCCATCACCGAGTTGTAGACGTCGAGATCGCCGTCGATGAACACCCGATCGCGCGGCACCTCCACGTCGTCGAAGATCACGAACGCGTCCTGCTCGTCGAAGCGCGACGACAGAGGGCGATCGAAGAGGTTGGCGTCGGGCGTCGACGCGCTGTCCCGGCACAGGAAGATCAGCCCGGGCGTGTCCATCGGGATCGAGAAGCTGAGCGCATACGGCGGCGTGGCGTCGGCTGCGAGCGGGTGGCCCGGGTACACGGCGATCTCGTCGGCGAACGGGGCGAGGGTGGACAGGATGCGGGCGCCGCGCACGACGATGCCGTGCTCGGTGTCAGCCACCTTGTGCAAGGGGACGGGGTTGTCGGCGAACGACTGGTCGGCCACCCGGTCGACGGTCGGGTGGACGATGGTGTGGGTGAGGCAGATGTCCTCGCGGGCCAACTGGCGCTGGAACGCGGCCAGGTTGGCCACGCCCTCCTCGTTGCGGCCCTCTGGTCCGAGCCACGCCTTGCGCTCGCCGGCGAACCCGGCGAAGGTGACGTTCATGTAGTCGGGCGTTCGTCCCATCAGCCCGACGGTCACTTCGGCGACGCGAACGAGTCCGCGGTGGCGCCGCTGCAGGTCCTCCTTCGAGCGGGGGATCATGTGGCTGACGTTGATCGGCTCCCCGGTCTCGGGATCCGGCATGAGGCAGTCGTCGGGGTACTCGAGCTGACGGTCGAACACCGACGCCAGCGTCGCCGCCGCGCCGGCCAGGGCCGGGTGCTCGGTCACGTCGTCGACGCGCGCGTCGCCCAGCCAGACCTCACGCTTGCGCGCCCGCAAGCCCTTCAGGAACGCCTCGCCGCTGCGAGCTCCCATGACGTGCTCCTCAGCTCGTGGCCGGCTGGTCGGCGTCGAAGCGGCGGTAGTCGGTGCTGTCCTCCAGCTCCCGTTCCGGCGGGACCGGCGCGAAGTAGTTGAGGGCCCCGTTGACGTCGCCGATCCAGACCTCTTCCGGCACCTCGTAGAGGACCTCGAGCCCGTAGCCGTCGGGATCGGCGATGTAGGCCGAGTGCGTCATGCCGTGGTCACCACGCACGATGAACTCGACGCCGTTGGCCTTCAGGTGGCGCAGCTGCGTCAGGAACGCCTCACGGTCGGGGTAGGCGATGGCGATGTGGTTGACGCCGACGCGCCGGGGCTCCATCGACCAGCGCTCGGGAGGGGCCATCGCGTCCGGCTCCTTGACCTGGACCAGCGCGAGGTCGTGGTGATGCGAGGGATCGCTCCGGTAGAAGCGCATGGTGTTGGCGTGGCTACGACGCAGCTCGCCGCACTGCTCGAAGCCCATGAGCTCGGTGTAGAAGCGGTGCGACACCTCGATGTCGCGGACGTTCAGCACCAGGTGGTTCACGCTGGCGCCGGCAGCAGCCTTCGTGGACATTGGTCACCCCCCTCGGACGAGCCGCCACCGTGCGGCCCGGACCCTCCCGCAGCGTATCGCGAGCGAGCCCGCGAGATATCAGGCACCCGGAGATGCGCCGGCGGCCTGCACCGCCCTCCATACGCGTTCCGGCGTGGCCGGTGTCTCCAGGTGACGCACGCCGAGATGGGCGAGCGCGTCGACGACGGCGTTGTAGACGGCCGGGATCGAGCCGATGGTGCCCGACTCGCCTACGCCCTTCGCGCCGAGGGCGTTCGCGAAGGTCGGGGTCTCCATCGGCACCAGCTCGAACGACGGCAGGTCGGCGGCCGAGATGACGGCGTAGTCGGCGAAGTTCGTCGTGCGGGGCTGGCCGTCGGCGTCGTAGAAGACCTCCTCCTGCAACACCTGGGCGACACCCTGGGCGATGCCTCCGTGCACCTGGCCCTCGGCGACCAGCGGGTTGAGGATCGTGCCGGCGTCGTCCACGGCCACGAGGCGTCGCAGGCGGGCGTGGCCCGTCTCCACGTCGACTTCCACCACGGCCACGTGGGCGCCGAACGGGAACGTCGGCATCATCGGGGTGTGGTCGGTCTCCGCCGTCAGCGCGTGCCCGTTGGCGCCGATGTCGGCCCAGCCCACGGAGCGGGCGGGCGTGCCGGTGACGTGGAACCGGCCGGTCGTGTCGTCGAGCACCACGTCGGCCACCGCCGCTTCGAGGAGATCGGCAGCGCGCTCGCGGGCGGCGTCGACCAGCTTGGCCGTGGCGCTGGCGATGGCTGTCCCGCCGATCTGGACGGACCGCGATCCCACCGTGAGCCCGCCGGAGCGGACGGCGTCGGTGTCGCCGTGGACCACCTCGATGTCCTCCATGGGCACGCCGGTGCGGTCGGCCACGATCATCGCCCACGTGGTGTCGTGCCCCTGGCCGATCGGGGTGGCGCCGCTACGGACGCGCAGCCGGCCGCCGTCGAGCACCTCCACGGCGCCGAACTCGCTCCCCGGCGCGCCGGCGGTGATCTCCACGTAGACGCTGATGCCGATGCCGAGCGCCACCGGATCGCGGGCGGCCCGCCGAGCCGCCTGCTCGGAACGCAGGTCGTCGTAGCCGGCGGCGCGCAGCACCCGTTCGAGCGCCTGCGGGTAGTCGCCGACGTCGTAGATCGTGCCGACGCCCGTGGTGTAGGGCGCCAGGAAGCGGGGCACGAAGTTGCGGCGCCGCACCTCGGCCGGGTCCATGCCGATCTCGGCGGCGAACCGGTCCACCATGCGCTCGATGGCGACGGCCGCCTCCGGCCGCCCGGCACCACGGAACGCCGTCGTCGACACGGCGTTGGTCACCACCGACACGCCGCTGAAGCCGACGTTGGCGATGTCGTAGACGCCGGTCGTCATGCGCATCGTCATGCCGGGCAGCACCGCCCCGATGAGCGGGTAGGCGCCGGCGTCCTGCACCACCTCGAGCTGGTACGCGGTGATCCGGCCGTCCCGGCGGCCACCGAGCCGGGCGTACTGCACCTGGCCCCGCCCCTGGGGCATGGCCACCATGTTCTCCGAACGGGTCTCGGTCCAGCGCACGGGCCGCCCCACCCGCCGCGCGTACGCCCCGAGGGCGAGCTCCTCCGGGTACGTGCGGGACTTGGCGCCGAACCCGCCGCCCATGTCGGGCACGACCACTCGCACCTGATCCGGCTCGAGGCCGTAGATCGTGGCCAGCAGATCACGGGTGGGATGGGCGCCCTGGCACGCCGAGTAGTGCACGAGGCGCCCGTCGCCGGTCCAGAAGGCGGCGCCCGAGCGGGTCTCGATCGGCGCCGCCGTCATGCGCTGGTTGACGATCCGCTCAGCCACCACCACCTCGCAGTCGGCGAAGTCAGCAGTGCTCTTCGAACGGAAGCGCTGCACCACGTTGGTACCGGCGTCGGGGAACAGGAGCACGTCGTCGGTGGCGGCGTTCTCCGGCCCGATCACCGCCGGCAGCGGCTCGTAGTCCACCATCACCAGGTCGGCGGCATCGGCCCCGATGCCGCGGTCGACGGCGATGACGGCCACGACCGGCTGGCCCACGTAGCGGACCGTCCCGACGGCGACGAAGGGCCGGCGCATCGGCTCGGGGAAGGTGGGGACGACATGGGGGGCGAGGCCCAGCTCGTCGAGATCGGCGCCCGTCAGCACGGCCAGGACGCCCGGCAGCGCTTCGGCCTCGGCCGTATCGATGGCGACGATGCGAGCGTGCCCGTGCGGTGAGCGCACGTAGGTGAGCCATGCAGCGTCGGGCAGGTCCAGATCCTCCACGTACGTGCCCCCGGCGGTGAGCAGCCGGGGGTCTTCGACGCGGACTACGCGGTTGCCGAGGATGCTGCCCACTTGCCCTCCCATCGCCGCCTGGCCACGCTGGCATCGGCACCGTGCTTGACTACCGGAGCCAGCATGCCAGCCAACCTGACACTCGTGAGGGCTCCATGGCAACCGAAGCGTCGTCCACCCCGGTCCTGACCGACGAGCTGCGCGCCCAGTTCGCCCGTGTCTCCACGGCCACGTTGGCGGGACAGCTCCAGCGCCGCGGCATCCGCAGCACCTTCCTCAGCGGGCTGAAGCCCGTGAAGGAAGGGCAGCAGATGATCGGCGTGGCCCACACGTTGAGGTACGTGCCGATGCGGGAGGACCTCCAGGCGCAGCTGATCGCGGGCCAGAACGCGCAGCGCCGCGCCGTCGAGAGCTTGGAGCCCGGCGAGGTGCTGATCGTGGAAGCACGCGGCGAGGCCGACGCCGGCACGATCGGCGACATCTTCGTGCGCCGGGCGATGCGGCGCGGCGCCACCGGCGTCGTGACCGATGGTGCCCTGCGCGACACGCCCGCCATCCGCGCCATGGAGCTCCCTGTGTACCACCGCTCCTCCCACGCCGCCACGCTGGGCCGCTTGCACCTCCCGCTCGACCACCAGGTGCCCATCGCCTGTGCCGGCGTGACGGTGCTGCCGGGCGATGTCGTGGTGGGCGACGGTGAGGGCGTCGTCATCGTGCCCGCCGCCCTGGCCGCCGAGGTGGCGGCCGACGCCGTCCAGCAGGAGCTGGAGGAGGAGTGGGCGGCCGAGCGGGTCGACGCCGGCGAGAGCACCGAGGGCGTGTTCCCGATCGCCAAGTCCCGCCGGAGCGAATTCGACGCCTGGCTGGCCAGCCGCAAGAGTTAGCAGGGGAGGCCCCATGCCGCGCACGTCCATCGAGACCGACTCGTTCCGTCACACCAATCCCATCCCGGCCGCCAGCCGGATCGGGCCGCTGCTCGTGTCCAGCATCATCGGGCCGCGCGACCCGGGCGGGGACCACATGCCCGACGATGTCGAGGGCCAACTGTCCAACCTGTTCCGGCACGTCGGCGCCATGCTCGAAGCCGCCGGCGCCGATTGGAGGCACGTCGCCAAGATGACCTTCTACGTCGCAGACATCGCCGTGCGCGATGCCATCAACGGACCCTGGACGGAGCGCTTCCCGGACCCCGCGTCCCGGCCCGCCCGCCACACGCAGGTGCTCCCCACCGCCGGACGCTTCATCTCCTGCGACTTCCTGGCATACGTCGATGACTGAGATCCGATCGCTCAGGACGCTCTGGAACGACGGCGCCACCACGCTGGGCGGGTGGCTGTCGCTGCGGGAGCCGATCCTCGCCGAGGCGGCCGGGTCGTCGGGGTTCGACTACGTCTGCATCGACATGCAGCACGGCCTGGCCGACTACGGGCAGACCGTGTCCCTCCTTCACGCGCTCGCGCGCACGCCGGCGGTGCCGATCGTGCGGGTGCCGTGGAACGAGCCGGGCATCATCGGCCGCGTCCTCGACGCCGGCGCCATGGGTGTCATCATCCCGATGGTGAACAGCGTGGAGGAGGCCCGCCGCGCTGTCGCCGCCTGCCGCTACGCGCCGAAGGGCGCCCGCAGCTTCGGCCCGCTCACCGCCGGCAGCCGCTACGGGGGCGGCTACTACGGCAGCGCCGACGACCTGGTGGCGTGCATCCCGATGATCGAGACCCGCCAGGCCGTCGAAGCCATCGACGACATCCTCGGCGTGGAGGGCATCGACGCCGTCTACATCGGTCCCGCGGACCTGTCGATCACGTACGGCCTGCCGCCGGCGATGGACAACCCGGGCGATCCGTTCGACGGCGCCCTCGCCACGGTGGTGGCGGCGTGCCAGGCCCACGGCGTGGTGCCGGGCATCCACTCGGCTGCCGCGCTGGCGGCCAAGCGCCAGCAGGGCGGGTTCCGGATGATCACGGTCAGCACCGAGGTGGCCGGCGCCATGGCCGCGCTGCGCAAGGACGCCGCCGAGGCGAGGGCCGCCATCAGCTGAGCGCGAAGGCAACTCGTGCGCGAAAGCCAACGCATACCGGGTTGAGGCTCGTCAGTTCGCACCCCGGAGGGCGGTGAGCCAGCGGAGGGCGGCGTCGAGGTGCTCCTGCGGGCTGGTGAAGCCGCCGCCCGCGGTCATCACCCGCAGGTGCGTCGCGCCGAGGGCGCGGTAGGCCTCGGCCCGCTCGATCCATCGCTCGGGGTCGTCGCCCGCCTTCACGCTGATGCCGCACTCGATGCCGATGGTGGCCGGATCGCGCCCGGCCTCGACGGCGTAGTCCCGTAGCCGTTCGGCCACGGGCGCTAGATCGGTCGGCGACATCTGCGGGAACCAGCCGTCGGCGAGGCGCCCGATGCGCCGGATCACCTTCTCCACGACCTGGCCCACGAACGACCCCATCCAGATGGGGATGGGCCGCTGCACGGGCATCGGGTTGAGGCCGATCCGGTCGAGGTGGTGCCACGTGCCGTCGAACGTGACCAGCTCGTCGGTCCACAGCCGGCGCAGCACCTCGACCTGCTCCTCGATGCGGGCGCCCCGGTTCGAGAAGTCCTCGTTCAGCGCCTCGTACTCCATCCAGTTGCGACCGACACCGACGCCGAGGCGCAGGCGGCCGCCGGTGAGCAGGTCGAGCTCGGCGGCCTGCTTGGCCACCAGCGCCGTCTGGCGCTGGGGCAGGATCAGGATGCTGGTCACCAGCTCCAGCCGCTGGGTCACCGCGCCGAGGAAGCCGAAGAGGACGAACGGCTCGTGGTACGGCACGTCCGCGGTGTGGACCTTCTCGCCCCGAGCCCGGTCGGGATGGCCACCGACGACGTGCTCGGCCGACAGCAGATGATCGAACCCGGCGCCCTCCGCGCTCTGGGCGAAGTCCTTCAGGAAGCCAGGATCGTTGCCAAGGTCGGGATGGCTGAGCGCGACGCCGTAGCGCACGGCGTCACTCGGCGTAGAAGGTGACTTCGCCCAGCGGGTCGAACAGGGCCACGACCGTGTCCCCCGACTGGAACGGGATGGCCTTGATGAACGAGCCCGACAGGATGACGTGGCCGGCCTCGGCCGTCACGCCGTACTCGTGCAGCTTGTTGGCCAGCCAGGCCACCGAGTTGATCGGGTTGCCCATCACGGCCGAGGCGACGCCGCTCTCCTCCACGCTTCCGTTGATCGACAGGCTGGCGCCGACACGGCGGATGTCGATGTCCGTCAAGCGGGCTGGCCGACCCCCCAGTACGACCAGCCCGCAAGCGGCGGCATCGGCGATGCTGTCGACCAGCGGGGTAGGCCCCCGCCCCTTTTGACGGGTGTCGACGATCTCGATGCACGGCAACACGAAGTCGGTGGCCCGGATCACGTCGGCGGCGTTGACGCTCGGACCGACGAGTGGCTCACGGAGCACGAAGGCCAGCTCGACCTCGACGAGGGGACGGTTCATGCGGCCGCGCTCGATGCGGCTGCCCTCGAGCACGAACCAGTCGTCGAACATCGTGCCGTAATCCGGTTCGGTGGCACCCGTGAGCGAGCGCATGGCCTTCGACGTGAGCCCGATCTTGTGACCCTTCACGATCCGGCCCGCCTTGAGCTTCAGCTCGGTGACGGCGGTGGCGATCCGGTAGGCGTCCTCGATGTCGGCATCGGGGTACGTCTCGGAGATCGGCGTGATCGGCGCGCTGTCCCGCTCGGCGGTGAACAACGCAGTGGCGGCGTCAGAGACTTGCTCGTTGGTCAGCATCGGTGCGGCACCTCCCCCGCCGGGGACCGTATCAGGATCGCTGAGATCGGCTAACCGAGCGGGAGCTCGTCGAGGTCGACGCCGCAGAGCAGCTCGCCGTCGAACTCGGAGCGGGCCCGGGCCTCGAAGCTCTCCTCGGGCACCTCGCCGTCGCCGGGCACCAGGTGCGACAGGACCAGCGTGCCCACCCCCGCCCGTTTGGCGATGGCGCCGGCGTGCTCGGGCGCGGTGTGGGCGCTGGACAGGTGGTTGCGGATGGCGTCGTAGTTGGGCAGGTGGGTGAGGCGCGACATCGAGCGCGTCGACGTCGATGGTCTCGTGCACGAGGATGTCGGCGCCGCGGGCGAGGCGGGCCACGTTGTCGCACGGTCCGGTGTCGCCCGAGAACACCACGGAGCCGGCAGGGGTGTCGAAGCGGTAGCCGAAGGCGGGGAACACCGGCGCGTGCTGCACGAGGATGGCCGAGACCTGCACACCGTTGTCGTCTTCGGGATGGATCACGACGGGCTCCATCTCCGGCGCCGCCGCCGCCGGTGTGCTGCCGTCACCGGTGACACCGAGATCGATGTCGGGCACGTAACCGTCGCGCCGCACGCCCATCTCCCGGACGCGCACGGCGTCGGTGACCGGCGCCCGGCCCTCGTCGAAGACGCGGAGGTTGATGTTGTAGGCGAAGGCCCGCAACAGCAGGTCCAGCGTGTCGCGGGTGCCCGGCGTGGGCGCGTCGGGGAAGACCAGTGGGCGCCCTGCGCCGGGAGGGAACTCGGGGATGGGCAGACCCGCCGGCGCGGGACCGATGACGTCGAGCACGGGCGGCGGCCAGCTGCCGACGAACACGTTGACCAGGTCCATGATGTGGTCGGCGTGCAGGTGGGTGAGGAAGATGTTGCGCACGAGCGGGCGCCCGCCGCTGTCGTAGCCGGGGTTCAGCGTGAGCCCCGCCCGCCACGCCTGGGCGTGGGCGCCCTCGCCGAGGTCGACGAGATAGGCGGCGTCACCGGCGACCACGGCGTTCGAGTACCCGCACCGCGTCGACTTGGGGTTGGCGCCGCCGGCCGTGCCGAGCAGGACCAGGCGGTGGGCGGCGTCCGTGCGGTGGCGCGGCCGGCGGTCACGCAGGAGGGCACGCCAGCCAGTCTCGTCAGCGCCGAGCGAGGCGGCGGCGCGAAGCGCGTCGGAGGCGTGGCACACGGCTTGCCCA
This sequence comes from uncultured Acidimicrobiales bacterium, assembly GCA_963728985.1. Classification (GTDB taxonomy): domain Bacteria; phylum Actinomycetota; class Acidimicrobiia; order Acidimicrobiales; family Ilumatobacteraceae; genus DASXAI01. The sequence goes on from CAVSME010000003.1 coordinate 497,992, forward strand.
CGCTAACCGCGCCGCCGAGCGGGGCACGATCCCCCGTTCTCCCGTGGCGAACGACCCACGCGCCGGCCGCGAACCAGGGTTGGTATGGTGCGCCGCGGGCGCCCTCGCGGGGGCGCTGCCGTCACCAGTTGGGGGGTTCCACGTGACGACCACGACGGATGCAGTCGTTTTCCCGGGTCCCGACGAGATCGAGGGCTTCTGGGCGCTGGACAAGATGCACGCGCCGCGGCCGGTCACGCCGCTGTCGTTCGACCTCGTGATCCACACGCTGGCCGAGGGGTTCACGAAGGCGCAGGCCGAATACGACTGCCCGATCATGGTGACGAACAAAGAGGTCCATCACTACATGTATGCGGCGTTCCATCCGGTCCCGGACCAGGCGGTGCTCGCCGACCGGATGACGCGCTATTACGGGAAGCTGGCCGAGAAGGTGCCCGGCGTCGGCCGCACGTGGGACGAGGAGTGGAAGCCGGCCGTGCGGGCCAAGAACGAGGAACTCAAGACGGCCGACTACTCCGGTCTCAGCGACGCCGAGCTGGTGGCCAAGCTCGACGAGCTCACCGACCACATGCGCTACCAGTGGTACATCCACGGGCACATCAACTTCGTGCTGCTCTCGAGCAGCGCGTTCTGCGACCTCTACGACAAGGTCATCCAGCCGGCGGACCCCACCGAGGCGTACCAGACCCTGCAGGGCTTCCACACCCGCTCCGTCGATGCCAGCCAGGGACTCTGGGACCTGAGCCGGATTGCCAAGGCCAGCCCGGCGCTGAAGGAGCTGTTCCGCACGAAGTCGCCCGCGGACATCGTCGTCGCCCTCGACCAGAACGACGAGGGCCGCGACTTCCGGCGTCGCCTCGACGAGTACCTCCACGAGTTCGGCTGGCGCAGCGACGCCGTCTACGACTTGGCCGACGTGCCGTGGCGGGAGGATCCATCGATCCCGCTGGCCAGCATCACCGGGCTCATCGACCTCGACGACAGCGAGAGCCCCGAAGCGCTCTACCGGCGCAGCAAGGCGCAGCGCGAGCGCTTGCTGGCCGAGCTGCGCGAGAAGCTGGCCGACGACCCCGACACCCTGGCCCAGCTCGACGAGCTGTACGAGGCGGCGCGCTACAGCTTTCCGCTGACCGAGGACCACGCCTTCTACATCGACCAGCTCGGCGTCGGGGTTTTCCGCCGCTTCGTGCAAGAGGTGGGCCGCCGCCTGGCCACGAAGGGTGTGCTCGCCGCGCCAGAAGACGTCTTCTACCTGTACCGCGACGAGGTGGTCGACGCTCTCACCAACGGCGGCGATCGTCGCGCTATCACCGCCGAACGGCGGGCCAGCATGGAGCGGGCGGCGCAGGTCGTCCCCCCGGGCGCCATCGGGACGCCCCCGCCAGCGCCGGAGACCCCCGACCCGTTCCTGGACGCCCTCGTCTACCGCCTGCTCGGCGTGGTGCCGCCCGAGGAGAACACCGACCCGAACGCCCTGCGGGGCGTGGCCGGCTCGCCCGGCACGTACACCGGCACCGCCCGAGTGGTGCGGTCACTCTCGGAGGCCAGCGACCTCGACGAGGGCGACGTGATGGTCTGCGAGATGACCCTGCCGCCGTGGGTGCCGCTGTTCTCCATCGCCGGCGCCGTGGTGACCGACGTCGGCGGCGTGCTGTCGCACTCGGCCATCGTGGCGCGCGAGTTCGACCTGCCCGCCGTCGTCGGCACCCAGGTCGGCACCGTCGTCATCAAATCCGGCCAGACGATCACCGTCGACGGCACGAAGGGCATCGTCTACTTGGACGGCCGCAGCTAGTCACGCCATCTGATGCGCGATAACCGTCGCCACGGTTGATAACTCGCGTCAGTACGTCATTTCCAGAGCTGCTTGGTGGCGAGGGCGGCGCCTTCGGCGAGGGCGCGGAACTTGGGCCACACCACCGTCGGGTGCACCTCGGGCGCGTAGCTGGCCCGCGACGAGAAGCCGCAGTCGGCCCCGGCGATCACGTTCTCCCGCCCGACGAGGTTGGCGTACTTGACGATGTAGTCGGCGATCAGCTCCGGGTGCTCCACGTAGTTCGTGGCATGGCCGATGAGCCCGGGGATCAGGATCTTGTCGTCGCGCAGCTTCACGTTCTCCCAGATGTGCCACTCGTGGTAGTGGCGGGGGTTGGCCACCTCGAAGCTGTGGGCACCGGCGTTGATGGCCAGCATGAACGGGATGGCGACGATGAGGTCGATGTCGTTCATGCGGGGGCCGTGGTTGAGGCCGTAGCACGTGTGGTGGCGGATGCTCTCGGCGGGGATGTCGCGGATGGCGTGGTTGAGCGCCTCCACGTGCACCCATGCCTGGCGGGTCCGCTCGTCGGGCTCCAGCGTGTGATCGCTCAGGAGGTCGATGAGGAACGGGTCGTCGATCTGGAGGATGAAGCCAGCGGCCACGATGGCCTGGTACTCCTCCCGCATCGCCTCGGCCACGGCGTTGAGGTACTCCTCGTGCGTGGCGTAGTACTCGTTGCGCCCGAACCCACTCGGCCCGGTGGAGGGCATGAACACGTCGGCCACGTCGTAGTCGGCGGTGGCCAGCTTCAGGTTCTCGATGTCGGTCTGCAGCAGCTCCTGGCCGACGTAGCTGATCGGCCCCGTGCAGTAGATGCGGCGCAGCGGGCTGACCGCGGCCGAGTACTTCTTGAAGTACTCGGCGTAGTAGTCGGGGAAGTCATCGACCTCCTTCTGCCATGACGGCGGCAGGCGCCCCTCGGTCATGTCCACCTCGTAGCCGCCGAGGCGGTCCTTCACGTAGCCGAGGAAGCTCACCTTGCTCATCTCGCCGTCGGTGACGATGTCGATCCCGTTTTCCACCTGCTGGCGAACCCGGTCGGCCACGGCGTCGCGGACCTGGCGATCGAACAGGTCGTGGTCGTAGGGCCGGCCGTACTCGCGCTCCTTCATGGTGTCGAGCAGGTCGTGCGGCCGCGCCAGGCTGCCCACGTGGGTGGTCAGGATGCGGTCGGTGCTGCGCCTCATGAGCACGCCCCCAGTGTTCGTCGGACCGGTCCGAACGTAGCGTCCCTCATCGCCCGTTCACACACGTGATGTAGGTCCAGCACGCCTGGAACGTGGGCCGGCCGTGGAAGAGCACGTCCATGGCGTGGCGGATCAGCGCCAGGCGGTCGGCCACGGCCTGCGGTGACGGCGGGCGACCGTCGAGCCGTTCGGTGCCTCCCACCCAGCCGAGCACGGCGTCGTGATACGTGGCGAGCAGCTCGTACCAGTCGGCCACGCCGGCCTCGATGCTGGCTTCGCGCACCGACTCGACCTTGAGCCCGGCCAGCTCGAGCGCCTCGAGGTAGGCATCGAGGGGCCGCGGCCGCAGGAACACCCGATCTCGGTAGCCGGCATGGGCCTGGAGGCGGTCCTCGTCGTCGAGATCGGCCCGGTAGGCGGCGTATGCAGGATCGGTGCGCACGAGCCCTTCGGCCAGGTCGCCCACCACCCACACCGTCTCGTCCAGGATCCACTCGCTGCTGCGCGCCCGCGGGTTGCGGATGTTGCCCGAGTTGATGAGCACGTGGCCGCCCGGGCGCAGGGCCCGCAACCACGACCCGAGCGTCTCGGCCAGGTCGGGGTAGAGGTGGATGGCGTTGGTCGACGCGATGACGGCGACGCCCGGCTCGAGCAGCTCGGGGCCGAGCACCTCGTCCAGTCGCTGGAGGCGCTTCTCCTCGCGCAGGAACCGCAGCAGGCGCAGGCCGACCTTCGGGTCGTCGCGGAACTTCTCCAGCGCCACGCGGAGGAACTTGGGCGAGCTGTCGACGATCACGGCGCCGACCTGAGCCCCGAACAGGCGGAGCTTGAGACGGTCGATGAGGATGCCCGTGCCACCCGAGTAGTCGAGGAGGATGTCGCCGTCGACGAGGAGGTGAGCCAGCTCCTCCACGGTGGGGTCGAGGTTGCGGTACCAACCGTGGCGGTCGACGCTGTCGTAGGACGTGCCGAAGGCATCCACCGGCTCGTGGATCCAGTCGTCGTCGGGCACCCGTGCCCAACCCGCCGGCCACTCGAACGGGGCCGAACGGGGCGCCGCCGGCGTGGTGGGCGCGCTGACGGCACGATGCAGCTCGACCAGCGCACCCACGTCCTGGGCGCGATGGCGACCCCAGCCGCAGTCGGTGGCCACCCCGAAGTCGGGCACGAAGCGCTGAGCGGCGACGACGCGGGCCTCGGCTCCCGCCACGCCGTCGGACGGGTGCAGCAGCCCGAGGTAGAGCTGCGTCTCGGGCCGCCGGGCCAGCCCGCCGAGCACCTCGAAGAAGCGCACGTCGACCCGCCCCTCCTCGACCGGCAGGTGGATCCAGTCGAGCGAGCGGCCCAGGCTCAGCGACAGGGCGTTGGCGATCTCCACCAGTGGACGGGCGTCGTACGGGCGCTCGCGGTGATGGCGCTCGTGCCCGTGGCAGAAGTGGTAGCCGAGGTTGACCCCGGCGGGAACGCTGCGCCCGAGACGCACCAGCCGCTCCACGATGCCGGCGCGCACGTCCTCGAACCACGCGTTCATCACCCCGTCGAGCATGGCGAACTCGAAGTTGGTATCCCACTGGATGGCCAGCTGGTCGTGGGGGATGGCCTCGAAGATGGCGGCGAGCTCGCTCATCATGCGGGCTTCGTAGATCGGCTCCACGGTGGCCTGGTCCTCGGCCGCCACGAAGGCGGCGATCGGCGACAGGGGCGTGGGTAGCGACACCTGGAACCGCCAGTGCGGCGGGATCAGCCCGTCGCGCTTGCGGCGGGCGAACGTGCGGTACGAGGCGATCGCCGCTTGGGCGTAGCCGAGGTCGTCGAAGCGCAGCGTGGCCGCCGACTCGCCGTCGCGCACCCGGAGGCGGGGCAGCGAGCGATGCGGGTCGTCGCCGGGCGGGCACACCTCGAACTCGGGGCGTGAGCTCAACACCGGGTACTGCCACACGATCCAGTCGGATCGGGGGCCGGTCTCCCCGTCGGGGACCCGATCGAGCCGATCGCCCAGCTCCGTGGCGGCGAGCTGGAACACCTCCTCGGCGCTGCCGATGGGCACGCTCCCCACAAGCAAAACCCCGCCGGTCGAGAGGGTGGCCGTCATGCGGTCAGTGTCCGGCCGGAGGGCCGTTGGCGGAAGGGCAGCGTTCGCCAGGAGCGAACACGGCAATCGCGTGTCAGGGAGTCTGACACCCTTGCCTCACGCGAACGGCTGGTGTTACCGTGCCGCCGCTGCACCTGCATGGGGGAGGTGCGCGAGGTCAGGCTGATCGGGACGGTGCACGCCTGCTCCTGAGGGTGCGCGCCACTCCGCCGGTCGACGGGGAGGACCGTAATGAAACGATCGTTGGTGGCCATCGCTGCTGCGAGTGCCCTAGTCATCGCCGCGTGCGGAGGTGACAATTCGTCGTCGTCTTCGGCGACCACCGCCGCCGCGGCCGCCACCACGGCGGCGGCCGCGACCACCGCAACCACTGCGGCCGGCGCCGCTACGACGGCGGGCGGCGGCGCGACCACGACGGCGGGCGCGGCCGCCGGGGGCGGCAGCAACCTCCAGGCGTCGGGCAAGTGCGGCGCCGGCACCGGCCAGAAGGCCACCGGCGACCCGATCAAGCTCGGAGGCATCGCCACCAACGTGCCCGGTATCGACTTCACGTGGATCACCGGCATGACGAAGGCGTACTTCGACTGCGTGAACGACAACGGCGGCATCAACGGCCGGCCGATCCAGTACATCGCCGAGACCGAACAGGTCGACCCGCAGCAGATCGCGGCGCTGGCGACGAAGCTCGTCGAGCAGGACAAGGTGCTCGGCCTCGTCGGCAACACCAGCATCATCGACTGCAGCGTGAACAAGGACTACTACGCCAAGCAGGGCATGTACCTGATCATCGCCGGCGTCGACCAGGCCTGCTTCACCAACCCGAACTACTCGGCCGTGAACATGGGCCCGTACTACTCGAGCCTCGGCGGTGCGCAGGCCGCCGTCAGGGCAGGGGCCAAGGGCAAGCTCGTGATCGTCGGACCGAACCAGCCGGGCTTCGAGCTGATCAACAGCGGCGTCATCGACTTCGCCAAGCAGAACGGGATGGAGGGCATCAGTCTCAGCGAGGACACCCCGATCAACGATCCCGCGGGCCTGGCCCAGAAGCTCGTGCAGGATGCCGGCGACGGCGGCGGCGTGGTGCTCGACTTCACCGGACCGGCGGTGGTCCCGCTGCTGCAGGCCATCGAGCAGCAGGGCCTGGTGGACCGGGTGGTGTGGGCCAGCTCCACCCCGCCGAACGACCCGTCCGTGGCCAAGGCCCTGAGTTCGGCCTGGAACGACAAGTTCCTCATCAACGCCGAGTTCAACGTGCTCGACTCGGGCAAGCCCGACCAGAACCACATGAACGAGATCCGCGAGAAGTACCGCTCCGACATCCCCAGCTCGAGCTTCGCCCAGATGGGCTACCTCGCCGGCCGGGTCGCGACCGATGCGCTCATGAGCATCAAGGGTGACATCACCAAGGAGAGCGTGAACGCGGCGTTCAAGGCGGTGAAGAACTTCACCAGCGATCTCTGGTGCAAGCCGTGGTACTTCGACAGCACCGTGGGCCAGAACGTGTCGAACAACAACGACATCACCGTGGTGCCGAAGGACGGCAACATGGTGCAGAAGGAAGACTGCTTCGCCATCGCCGAGCTACCCGCCAACCCGCTGAAGGACATCCGGGCCAAGGAGGCCTCCCTCGGGTTGAACAAGGGTTAGTGGTGCCGGACTTCGAGACCCTCAAGCCGTTCCTCGTGCTCGGCCTGGCTCTCGGTGGCGTGTTCGCCATGTCGGGGGTGGGCCTCGTCGTCCTGTACCGCGCCACCGGTGTCCTGAACCTCGCCTACGGGGCGATCGGAGCCATGGGTGCTCTCATCTCGTGGTCGATGATCGACGTCGGTGTCAACGAGTGGGTGGCGTACCTCGCCTGCATCGCCTTCGGCGGGGCCGCCACCCTGATCTACGGCGTCGTCTTCGGGCCGCCGTTCGCGCCCCGCGACCCGTTGGTGAAGGCCATGGCGACGCTGGGCTTCCTGCTCATCCTGGTGGGGCTCATGCAGTACGTCTACGGCCAGAACGCGCACTCGATCACGCTGCCCACGTCGAAGTGGAACTACGACCTCGGCGGCGTACGAGTGAGCTGGACACAGATCATCGGCGTGGCCTTCCCGATCCTCGTGACGGCGGGGACGGCGGTCTACCTTCGGGTCACGAAGACCGGCACGGCCATGCGGGCCTTGGCCAACGACCGCGAGATCACCGCCATGCTCGGCGTGCCCGTGCGCCGGGTGGAGGCGGCGGCGTGGTTCGGGTCGGGCCTCGTGTGCGGGATGGCGGGCTTGCTGCTGTCGAACCTTGTCGGGCTCGACATCGTGAGCCTCACCTTCCTCGTGATCCCGGCGCTGGCGGCGGCCTTGATCGCCCAGCTCCGCTCGTTGTGGGTGACGTTGGCGGCGGGCTTCGTCATCGGGCTGGTGCAGTCGTGCCTCACGGCCTTCAGCGAGCTGGCCGAGTACCGAACGATGACGCCGTTCGTGCTCGCCATCGTGGCGCTGCTCTGGTTCGCCCGCGCGCGAGCCGGTCAGGACGTAGCGGTGGCGGCTCCCACCCTGGTCCCCGACGAGGCCGTCGCTGCCACCACCGTGCGGGCGAGGCGCATCGAACGCCGTCATCCGGTCCACCTGCTGGCCGCGGCGGCGGTGCTCCTCTTCGCGCTGTTCGCGCTGCCGGCCATGCTCGACAGCTACTGGCTGCAGATCATGACTGCGGTGGCCATCTACAGCATCGTGACCCTCGGGCTCGGCTTGCTCGTCGGTCGCGTCGGCATGGTATCCCTGTGCCAGTTCGTGCTGATGGCCGTGGGCGCCTGGGTGGCGCTGCGGCTCAGCTACGCCACCTCGCTGCCGTTCCCGGTGCTGGTGCTGCTGGCCGGGGTGATCACGGGTGGAATCGGCATCCTGATCGGCCTGCCTGCACTCCGGCTGTCCGGCCTCTACCTGGCGCTCATCACACTGATGGCGGCGGGCGCCATCACCGTCCTGCTGCGCATCGCCCAGTTCCCCAACGGCGGCAACGGGTTCTTCGGCAACTCGCGCGCCGGCGGTTCGACGTCCACCCTGTCTCGTCCGGCGCTCGCCCACACCGACACCGGCTTCTACCGCTACTGCGTGATCGTGGCCGCCCTCATGTTCCTGCTCGGGCTCTGGCACGTGCGCAGCAAGGCCGGCCGGGCGTGGGCCGCCATCCGCCAGAGCCAGGCCACCGCCGTGGCCGCCGGCGTCAACACCATGATGTACAAGCTGTGGGCCTTCGCGCTGGCGTCGTTCATGGCCGGCATCGCCGGGGCCCTGCTGGCCGGGGCCAGCGGCGGTGTCAACATCAACCAGTTCCCGGTCCAGAACTCGATCACGCTGCTCGCCGTGGTGCTGATGGGCGGCGTCTACAACCTCTGGGGCGCCGTCGTCTCCGCGCTCTTCCTGCGCCTGCTGCCCGCCCTCCTCGACAACTGGGGCGTGGCCACCGAGTTCCTCACCATCCTCTTCGGGGTCGGCGTGCTGCAGGTGCTGCTGACCGCGCCCGGCGGCATCGTGGAGCAGATGCCGCGTGATCTCGGCAACCTCGGGCGCAAGATCGGCGGCCTGTTCACCCGGAGACCGAGCGAGCGGGAGCGGGCGCCGTGATCGTCGTCGACCACCTCACCGTGCGTTTCGGCGGCGTCATCCCGCTCGACGAGATGACGCTCACGCTGCCCGGCGGGACATGCGGGCTCATCGGCCCGAACGGGGCCGGCAAGACCACGTTCTTCAACGTGCTGAGCGGCTTCGTGCGACCGGTGCGGGGCACGGTGCGGGCCTTCGACGAGGACCTCCTCGCCATGGCTGACTTCCGCCGCGCCCGCTGGGGTGTCCGGCGCACGTTCCAGACCGAGCAGGCCATCGCCGATCTCACGGTGTTCGACAACGTGCTGCTGGTGCACGAGCAGACCGGCGGGCCCCGCGGCTCGCGGCGCAACGACGTGCTCGCCGCCGCCGCCTTCGTCGGCCTGGAGCACGATGTGAACAAACGCGTCGGGACCCTGGGGGCCGGCCAGCGCCGGCTCGTCGAGATCGCGCGGGCGGTCGTGGGTCAGCCGAGGCTGGTGCTGCTCGACGAGCCCGCGGCCGGCCTGCCCGAGAGCGAGACCGAGCACCTGGCCGCCGTGATCCGGCGCATCCCCGACGAGACCGGGGCGTTGACGATCCTGGTCGACCACGACATGAGCCTCGTGTCGGCGTGCTGCGGCACCACCGCCGTGCTCGACTTCGGCCGGCTGATCGCGTCAGGCCCGACCGCCGAGGTCCTGCGCGACGAGCTCGTCATCCGCGCCTACATCGGCACCGAGGAGGTGGCATGACGGCGCTGCGCATCGAGGGCCTCAGCGTCCCGCGCGCCAACCGGGTGGTGCTGCGCGATGTCACGCTCGAGATCGCCGCCGGTGAGGTCACCACGCTGCTCGGGCCCAACGGCACGGGGAAGTCCACGCTCGTGCTGGCCGTCGCCGGCGTGTTGCGCCCCACGGCTGGGCGCGTCCTCCTTGGCGACCAGGATCTCACCAAGCGTCGCCCCGAGAAGATCCGCCGCGCCGGCGTGGCCGTGGTGCCCGAAGGCCGGCGCCTGCTGCCCGAACTGAGCGTGGCCGACAACCTGCGGGTCGCCACATACGCGCTGGCCAACGGCGAGGCCGAGAGCGGCATCGAGTACGCCCTCGGCCTGTTCCCCGAGCTGCGACCGCGGATGGAGACCACGGCGCGCGACCTGTCGGGCGGCCAGCAGCAGATGGTGGTACTGGCCCAGGCCCTCGCGTCGCGGCCGTCGGTGCTCCTCGTCGACGAGCTCTCACTCGGCCTGGCGCCGCTCGTGGTCAAGCGACTCGTGCCCTCACTGGCGGCGGTGGCGGCGACCGGCGTGGGCGTGCTGCTGATCGAGCAGTTCGCCCACGTCGCCCTCAGCCTCGCCAACCGGGCCTACGTGCTCGGGGGCGGTCGCATCCGTTACGAGGGCACCGCCCAGGAGCTGAAGGAACACCCCGAGCTGCTGCACTCTGCTTACCTCCTACGCGTTTGAGTCGTTCATCCGGGAGGCTGACCATGACGGACAAGGCCCATGCCGAGCTGCTGGCCGAGGTGCTCTCACGCTACGAGGGCTCACCGAGCCCCCGGCTCCGGGAGATCACCGAGGCGGCCATCCGCCACCTGCACGCCTTCGTGGAGGAGGTCGGGCTGCAGCGTGACGAGTGGTTCGCCGGCATCCAGTTCCTGACCGCGACCGGCAAGAAGTGCGACGGCGCCCGCCAGGAGTTCATCCTGCTGTCGGACACGCTCGGCGTCTCGACGCTGGTGGAGATGGTCACCCACGACGGCGCCGAGGGCAGCACCGAGAACACCGTGCTCGGACCGTTCTTCGTGCCGGGCTCACCACATCGTCGAGCGCGGCGAGTCCATGTTGATCGACCCCGACGACGGCGATCGGGTGGTGATCCGTGGCACCGTCACCGACATCGACGGCGCGCCCATCGCCGGGGCCACGCTCGACTGCTGGCAGAACGCCACCGCCGGCTTCTACGCCGTGCAACAACCGGACGTGCAGTCGGCCGAGAACCTCCGCGGCATCTACACGACGGGCACCGACGGTGGCTACGAGATCCGCACGGTGCGGCCGGTGCCATACCCCATCCCGTCCGATGGACCGGCCGGAGATCTCCTGAAGGCGCACGGTCGAGCGTGGATGCGCCCGGGCCACACCCACATGTGGGTGCGGGCCCCGGGCTACAAGGACCTCATCACCCACGTGTTCGACGAGCAGTCCGCCCACCTCGACGACGACGCCGTCTTCGGTGTGCGCGACAGCCTCGTCCGCCGGTTCACACCCGACGCCGGCGGCGAGCTGGCCACCACGTTCGACGTCGTGCTGGACCGGACGTGATCATCCGGTCCCACCCGCGCCGGCAGGGCAAGAGAATTGGTGAGGCCGCGACGAGCCCCTACCGTTGCTCCGTGGCGAGGCGGTCAGCACCGAGCAGCGACGCCCCCGCGGTCGACGGCCATCCCACGTTGCTCTACTTGGTCGGGCGCATGGATCGTGTCGTGCGCCGAGCGATCGACGACGTCGTCAAGGCGCACGGCCTGTCGGTCAACCAGTACACGACGCTCAGCGTGCTCGACCACCGCAGCGGCCTCTCCAACGCCCAGCTCGCCCGCCGCTCGCTCGTGTCACCGCAGTCGGCCAACGAGGTCCTCCTCACGCTCGAGCAGCGGGGGCTGGTGCGCCGGCGGGCCCATCCCGACCACGGCCGCATCCTCCAGACCCGCCTCACGGCCAAGGGCCGCCGCACGCTGGCGGCGTGCGACGCCGATGTTCGCGAGGTGGAGGCGACCATGGTGAAGGCGCTCGACGCCAAGCAGCAGAAGGCTCTGCGCCAGGGCCTGCTGAGCTGCATCCACTCGATGCACGGCGGCCTGGAGGACGAGTGACGGCAGGCCATCAGAGCCATCCCGACCTGCTGGTGTTGCACGCGCTGCGCCTGAAGGGGTTCGCCGAGCCTCCCGCCGTATCCGAGGCCACCGGCGTCGAGGAAACCTACGTGGTCGGGCGGCTCACCACGTTCCAGCAACGGGACATGGTGAAGCGGCGCGAGGGGAAGGTGTCGGGCTTCTTGCTGCTACCGGCGGGCAAGGAGCACCATGCCGCGCTGCTCGACGAGGACCGCGCCGCGGCCGCCTGCGACGAACGGATCGAGGCGGCGTACGCCGCCTTCCTCGCTCACAACGAGACGTTCAAGCAGTTGTGCGCCGAGTGGCAGCTACGACCGGTCGGCGGCGCCGCGGTGGCCAACGACCACACCGATGCCGCTTACGACGCCGCCATCGTGGAGCGCCTCGCCGCCTTCCAGCCCGACGTGGCCGCGGTGGTCGACGACCTGGCCGCCGCCCTGGCCCGGTTCGGGCCGTACACGGGCCGGCTGACGGACGCCGCCGGGCGCTTCGCCGGGGGTGACCACTCGGCGCTGGCCAAGCCGCTGGCCCGTTCGTACCACGACGTCTGGATGGAGTTGCACGAGGACTTCCTGGTGACCCTGCGCCGCCAGCGCGACGCGTCCGACGGCTACTGACAAAGGCCGGTCGGACTACGATCCGCGGCGTTGGCGACCGGGCGGACCCAATCGAGGCGGCCATGGCGTTGGTTCTTCGCGGCCGTGGCTGCCGTCGCCCTGCTGGCCGGTCCGGCGACGCCGGCCGGCGCCGCTGTTCCCCGCACTGATCCGCCCCCCACCGATCCCGGGCTGCAGCCGGCCATCGTCGGAGGCACGTTGGCGGCCGCCGGCGAGTTCCCCTGGATCGCCGCCCTCACCCGCAGCGCCAGCGACCCGTTCCACTCCCTGGCCTGCGGCGGGTCCATCGTGGCCCGGCGCTGGGTGGTGACGGCGGCGCACTGCATCACCCAGGTCGGCCAGTTCAACCCGATGGACTACCAGGTGATCATCGGCCTGAATCACCTCCCGACCTCCCCCGACCCGGCGCACACGTACACGGTCGCCTCGTACCAGTTCGACGCCCGCTGGAACCCCCAGACACAGGTGCACGACCTCGCCGTGCTCCGGTTGACCCGCGACGTCGCCGTGGCCCCCGTGGTCGTGCCCCGCGCCCCGGACGCCGCCGCCTGGGCGGGAGGCCAGCCGGCCACCGCCGCCGGCTGGGGCCGGACCACCGAGAACGGATCCACGTCGCAGGATCTGCGCAAGGTGACGATGCCGATCGTCAGCGACGCCACGTGCGCCGCGGAGTACGGCCTCTCGGCGGTCCAGACCACGCTCATGCTGTGCGCCGGGCAACCCGCCGGCGGCATGGACACGTGCCAAGGTGACTCCGGTGGTCCGCTCCTCGTGACCGGGGCGAGCGGACCGCTGCTGGCCGGGGCCACCAGCTTCGGCCAGGGCTGCGCCCGACCCGGGTTCGCCGGCATCTACACCGAGGTCGCCGCCGAGCGCGACTTCCTCGACGCGGCCATCGCGCCGGACACGCCCACGCTGCTGTCCGCCGGGCCCGCCGGGCCGGGGGCGGCCACGGTCACGTTCGCTCCTGGCGCCGCCGACCGTGGCGTCGACGTGACCGGCTACGCCGTCGTCGCCGCGCCAGGCGGGGCGACGGCGACCGTGCCCGCCGGTGCCACCTCGGCCACCGTGACGGGATTGGCCAACGGCACGAACTACTCCTTCACCGTGCACGCGCTGTCGGCCATCGGGACGAGCGCCGCGTCGAACGCCGCCACGGTGACGACGGTGTCGGCGGCCGGTACCTACACGGCGCTGGCGCCGCAGCGTCTGGCCGACACGCGCCAGACGGTCGCCATCGCCGCCGGCACGTCGCTCCCGATCGTCGTGACGGGGCGCGCCGGGCTCCCCTCGTCCGACGTGAGCGCGGTAACGGTCAACCTCACCGCCACCGGCGCCCAGGAGGCCGGGTACCTCACCGCCTACCCGTGCGGCACCACCCCGCCGCTCGCCTCCAACGTGAACTACCGACCCGGCCAGACCGTGGCCAACGCCGCCACCGTCGCCGTCGGTTCCGGTGGAGCGATCTGCGTGTTCAGCCTGGCGACGGCGGACGTGGTGGTCGACGTGACGGGGTGGTACTCGGCGGCGGCGGGTCCGTTCGCCGCCCGCTTCTCCCCCGTCGTGCCCGCCCGCCTCCTGGACACCCGGACGGCGGCGGCCAAGGTCGGTGCCGGCGCCACCGTCGCCGTGCCCGTGCTCGGTCGGGGTGGGCTCCCGGCCGATGACGTCACCGCCGTGACCGTGAACCTGACTGCCATCGACGGCGATGCCCCCGGCTACCTCACCGCGTTCCCCTGTGACGCCAACCCGCCGCTGGCGTCGACGGTGAACTACGAGGCCGGCACCGTCGTGCCCAACGCCGCCACGGTCGCCGTCGGTGTCGGGGGGACCGTGTGCGTCTTCTCGTTGGCACCGGCCCACGTCGTGCTCGACGTCACCGGGTTCTCGACCGACGGGCCCGGCGCGCCGGGTAGCCGCTTCGCGCCGATGCCACCCCAGCGGGTCATGGACACCCGCTCCGGCCTCAACGGCACCCGTCTGCCGGGTGGATCGGTGCTGTCGCTGCCCGTCGGCCCGCTGCTCGGCCAGACGAGCGGGCTCACGGCCGTGGTCCTGAACGTCACCGCCGCCAACCCCGCCGCCGCCGGCTACGTCACGGTCTTCCCGTGCGGGGGCACGCCGCCGCTGGCGTCCAACCTGAACTACCTACCTGGCGAGGTCATACCCAACCAGGTGACGGTGGGTGTCGGAGCCGCCGGTGACGTGTGCTTCACGTCGCTGGCCGACGTGGATCTGATCGTGGATGTCAGCGGCACCTACAGCTGATTCAGGCGACGGCGCTCTCGAGCTCGACGGCGCGGCGGAGCTTGGTGAGGATCCGGGCCCGGCTCGGGCCGATGCTGCCGACCGGCCGGTGCACGCTGGCGGCGATCCGCCGGTAGTCGGGGCGCCGCTCCGCCGTCAGCAAGACGATGAGCTGGCGCTCGTCGGGACGCACCGTGCGCAGCAGGTTCTCCACCAGGGCGCGATCGGCGGCCCGCAGGGCGCCGATGTCGGGCTGGGTGTCGAGCGGCGCTTCGCCGTCGGGCAGGCGCTCGGCCGCCATCTCCCGGCGACCGCAGCGCAGCCGGCGCCGGCACTCGTTGGCCGCCGTGACCCACAGCCAGGGCGCCACCCGGTCGGGCTGCTTCAGCCGGCTGGCCGACTGCCAGAACGCCAGCCACACCTGCTGCGTCACGTCGTCCACGTCGGCCGCGGAGAGGCGGAAGCGGCGGCCGCAGGCCCGTACGAGGGGACTGAACGTCTCGTAGAGCACGTCGAAGGCCTCGGCGTCGCCCTGCTGGCAGCGCTCGACCAGGTCGGACACGGTGAGTGCCGGTTCCATGTTGACCCCTCCTCGGCGCCGCGCGGCGCCCGTCTGACCTCTTCCATTGGACGCCACACACGACCCAGTGACCACGCTCCGTGCCGCGCTACGAACACGTCGTTGTGCGTGTTCGTTCCTGGTGGTTACGCTGCGGCCGTCCGGCGGAGGGCGACGAGGAGGCGGACTGCCCGTGTTGGAGGGTCTGACCCCGCAGGAGGAGACGGAGGTGCGCCGGCAGTGCCGGCGCCGCCGGTTCGCGACCGGCGAGCACCTCTTCCACGCCGGCGACCTCGGTGACGCCTTCCACTACATAGACCGCGGCCGGGTGCTGATCCTCGCCGACAGCGCCACGGGCGAGCCGGTCGCGCTCACCGTGCTCGGTCAGGGCCAGAGCTTCGGCGAGCAGGCGTTGCTCGACCCACGATCGCGACGCACGGCCACGGCCCGGGCCCTCGAGCCCACGGAGACGCTGTCGCTGGCCCGCAGCGACTTCGAACTGCTCCGGGCCCACAACCCGCAGATCGAGCGGATGCTGACCAACGCCCTGGCCGACCAGGTGCGCCGGCTCACCAACCGGCTGGTCGAGGCCCTCACGCAGCCGGCCGAGGTTCGGGTGTACCGGCGGCTCTACGAGCTGGGCGGCATCTACGAGGTGACCGGCACGGACGGGCCCATCCCGATGACCCAGGAGCAGATCGCGTCCATGGCGGGGGCCCGCCTCCGGGTGACCAACCGCGTGCTGAACGAGGCTCGCCGTGAGGGCGTGCTCTCGACGCGGCGGCGCCGCATCGTCATCGAGGACTGGGAGGAGCTGCGCCGCCGGGCCCACCTCGAGGGCTGAGAGGATCTGCCGACGCGAGCACGGCCAGGTCCCGCATGGCGTACTGGTGGTGGTTCCACTCCTCGTCCATCACGACGTGGAGGCAGGCCAGCACCGTGTGCTCGGTGGGCGGAGGGTAGCCCGCACCGTCGTTCGCCGACGCCGCGCCTCGAGGCGCGCCACATTGGGTGCCGATTCGGTCATGGGTGCCGATCGGCCCGCCAGGTGAGGCCATCGGCACCCAAACGGCATTCGGATGACCGGAAGCCTTTGGGCGCAGCGAGACCGAGGCGCAGCCGAGGCATCGAACCAGTCAGGCGCCGAGCCGCTCGATGACGGCCAGCTGGGCATCGTCGAGCGGCACGACCGACAACCGCGACTGGCGCACGAGCATGCTCGTCGCGAAGACGGGCTCGGCCTTCAGGGCGGTGAGCGTCACGGGCCGGGTGAGCGGCCGCTGCGCCTGGATGTCGACCCACACCCGCTTCCCGGCGGGATCGGTGGGATCGGGGTAGGGGGCCGACACCACTTGGGCCAGCCCCACGGCGGCCTTGTCGGTCTGGGAGTGGTAGACGACCACGGTGTCGCCCGGCGTCATGGCCCGCAGGTTGATCTGCGCCTGCGCGTTGGTGACGCCGTCCCAGTGCGTGGTGCGGTCGCGTTCGAGGTCGGCGTAGCTGTACGCCCCGGGTTCGGTCTTCACCAGCCACGCGCCCACGCGTGCGAGCGTACCGACCGCTACGGGACCGCCGTGACCTGGGGCTCGGCCTCGCGCACGACCTGATCCAGGACGGCGAGGAACTGCCGCACGTCGAGCGGCTTGGTGAGGTAGGAGTGGGCGCCCGCCGCCACCAGCCGCTGGGCATGACCGGGGGTGGCCTCGGCGCTCAGCATCACGACCGGGATGGTCGCCGTGGCCGGATCGTCGCGCAGCTGGCGCAGGACCTCTTCGCCGTCGATGTCGGGGAGGTGGAGGTCGAGGAGCACGAGGAGCGGATGCTGCTGGCGCACGAGATCGAGTCCGAGGCGTCCCTGCATCGCCGCTACGAGCTCGACGTCGCCCCGCCGCTCCAGCAGCCGCTCGACCAGGCGCAGGTTCGACAGGTTGTCCTCGATGTAGACGACGGCATGGGGGTGCCCGTTGCCGGGGGTCGTCGCGACCGGGAGGTTGGCGTCGAGGCGGGCATGACGTTCGACCGGGCTCTCGACGACGGGGAGCTCGACCCAGAACGTGCTGCCCCGGCCGACCGCCGTTTCAACGTCGAGCGTGCCGCCCATGGCCTCGGCCAGGCGCCGCGACAGGGCGAGGCCGATCCCGGTGCCCTCGATGTCGGTCTGCGCGGCACCGAGCCGCTCGAACGGCTCGAAGAGCAGGTGGAGGTGTTCGGGCGCGATGCCACTGCCCGTGTCGGCGATATCGATGCGGAGACGCCCCTCGCTGCTGCGGCACGACACCGCGACCGTGCCGCCGATGTGGTTGTACTTGATGCCGTTGGAGAGCGGGTTGAGCAGGATCTGCTTCAGCCGCTGGCGGTCGGCGAAGACGTGCACGTCACACATCGACAACGCGTCGCCCACGAGGTTGATGCGGTACTCGTGGGCGAATGGTCGCATGAGGTCGAGCACGTCGCCGACGACTTCCTTGGCCAGCACCGGCTCCGACGACAGGGCCAGCGTGCCGGTCTCGATGCGGGTGATGTCGAGCACCTCGTTGATGAGGCCGAGGAGGTGCCGATGGCGATGGCCGCCGACAACGGCTTGGCGACGGCGGTGCGCGGATGGATGCGGCTCTGCTGGGTCAGGACGGCTTCCATGGCTTCGGGGATGCCGTGGCCTCGGATCTCCGGCGACCACCGAGCCAGCAGCGCCACCGCCAACCCGCCGGCCATCGCCACCAGCACGAGGCCCGGGCCGCGAGGTACGTCGGCCATCGACGGCAACGTCCAACCGACTTGGTGGAACAGCGCCACGTTCGTCAGCAGCGCGATCAAGTGGACGAGGACGTATGCCGCGCCGCCCGCCAGCAGACCGAGCACGGTGGCCAACAGGGACAGCTCGAGCAAACGCTTCGGCGGTGTCCGGCCCTGCGTCGCCTCCACCTCGCTTCCCGTCGAGTTGGTGTCCTTGAACATATCGTAGTCCGATGTAATGGGGGGTGTCGACACTGCGACCTCACGCCATCAGCGAACACTTGTTCGGCGCGATGACCGCCGCTCCGGCGGGACAGGCGCGGCCGGCCCATCACGCTCCGTCCGAGGTGGACCACTAGTCTGCGGCGACACTTCGGAGGAAGGCGAGAATGGCTTCGACTTGGTCGCGTGAGACGGTCGCCGACGATCGCGTTCGGATGCTCGTGCGGGGCGAGATCGATCTGGCCGACGAGCGGCCGCTGATCGACGAGGTGGACGCCGTGGTCGGCGCGTCTGCCGATGTCGTGGTGGAGCTCGACCTGGCCGAGGTGGACTTCATCGACTCGAGCGGCCTGCGGGCCCTCCTGCTGCTGCGCCGCGCTCACGGCGACCGTGTGCTGCTCGGCGCCCGATCGGCTCCCGTCCAGCGGGTCCTGGAGATCGCCGGGCTGGCGGAGATGTTCACCGATCGCGCCGAGAACGGCTGATGGCCCGTTCGCCCATGTCGGAAGAGCCGGTCGTGCGCGTCGACGACGACGACCACGCCATGGCGGTGTTCGCCCGTGACGTGGTCTCCGTGTCGTCGGCCCGAGAGTGGTTGGGCCAGTTCCTGGCGGCCCACCACGTCACGTCGGTCGTGTCGGCTGACGCCTCCCTCGTCCTCAGCGAGCTGGTCACCAACGCGCTGCGCCACGGCTTGGGTGACATCATCGCCCTCGGCTCGGTGGATGACGACGAGCTGCGCGTCTCGGTCATCGACGCCGGCGACGAGCTCCCCGACCTCTTGCCGGTGGCGCCCGATCGCATCGGCGGGTTGGGCCTGCACCTCGTCGGGCACGTCGCCGACAATTGGGGTGTCGCCTCGTTCCCCGGCGGGAAGACCGTGTGGGCCACGATCAACTTGCACCGCGCATGAAGCCGGAGCACGCCACCTCCGAGCGTCGGAAGCCGGTGCGGAAGCTGCACGCCGCCACCATCGCCGTGATCGTGGCCGGCGCCGTCATCGTCGGTGGCGCCGTCATCGTGACCGAGGTCCTCCACCGCGACACCGAGCAGCGCCTGCTCGATCAGCGCACCGGCGAAGCGGGCGCTGTCCTGGCCACCGCCATCGGCAGCCTGCAGCCGCCACTGTCGTCGGCGGCCGAGCTGGCCGAGGCGACGAACGGCAACGAGGACGCGTTCCGCGCCGTCATGAGTCGCCTCGTGGGGCACGCCACCGGCAGCCGGTTCGCGGCTGCAGCGCTGTACTCGGTCGAGTCGACCACGCCGCTGGTATCCCTGGGCGACCCGACCGCCCTCGGCGCCGCCGGTCCGGCCCGGGTCCAGAGCATGCTGGACCGAGCCCGCGCCGCGCAGGCCTTGTCGGTCACCGACCTGCTCGATCTGCCCGGGCGCCACCTCGGATATGCCTACAAGTCGGCCCAGACACCCACCCGGTACGTCGTGTACGCCGAGACGGCGCTGCCGCCGCGCACCGCGGCCTCCCGCACCACCGGACCCTTCCAGGACCTCGACTACGCGACCTACCTCGACTCGGTGAACACCGACGAGCTGCTGTACGCCAGCGTGGACGAGGTCCCGATCACCGGCCGGACCTCGCGCACCAGCGCCGCTTTCGGCGACCGCCAGCTCGTGCTCGTCACCACGACGTCGGCCATCCTCGGCGGCCAGCTATCACGACTGCTGCCGTACCTGATCGCCATCGTCGGGGCCATCCTGATCGTCGTCGGCGCCATCGTGACGCAGGTGCTGCTCCGGCGCCGGGGCCAGGCCGAGGCCCTCGCCGACGATGTGTCACGGCTCTACGAGGACCAGCGCCACCGCACGGAGACATTGCAACGCAGCCTGCTCCACGCGCGAGCTCCCGCAGCCTCCGGGCGTGCAGGTGGCCGCCCGGTACTGGCCGGCGGACAAGACGAGCGAGATCGGCGGCGACTTCTACGACCTCTTCGAGATCGAGGACGGCCGGTGGGGTGTCACCATCGGCGACGTCTGCGGCAAGGGCATCGAGGCCGCCGCCCTCACCGGCGTCACCCGCCACACGATCCGCGCCGCCGCCCGCCACCTCGAGTCGCCGGCCGAGGTGCTCGGATGGACCTACGAGGCGATACGGGGCTACGACGACGAGACCTACGCCACGGTCTGCTTCGCCTTCTTGCGGTTGATCGACGAGCGCGCCGAGCTCGACGTCGCGTTGGCCGGCCATCCCGGCCCCCTGCTCTACCGCGCCGACGGCACGGTCGAGGCGCTTGGCACGCGTGGCACCGTGCTCGGGTTGGTCGAGCCGCACGTGTCACGAACCCGCCACACCATCGCCCCGGGGGACACCGTCGTCTTCTACACCGACGGCATCACGGACGCACCCGGCGCGCAGGGGGTGCCGCTCGAGGAGCTCGGTGACGCCGTGCGGCAGTCGGTCCGAACCGGCCCGGCGGGCATGGTCGACGCCATCCGCACCTGCATCGAGTCGCACCGGCCCGGGGGCAGCGGCGACGACACGGCGGTCCTCGTCCTGCAGCTCGACGACGGAACGGCGACGCCTCAGGCCGCAGTGGCCAAAGGTCAGAAGGAGCAATCCGGAGTGACCTGACCGGCCCCCGTCAACCGGGTAGGTCGAGCACGACCCGGACACCCAGGAGCCGCACCGGCCGGGTGAGCTCGAAGCGGTCGAGCACCAGCCGAGCGACACGGACCACCTCGGCGGCGTCGGTCGTCGGTGCGGGGAGCTTGCTGATCTTGGTACGGGTGAAGAACGTGGGCGTCCGCACCTTGACGGCCACGTGCGTCACCCGGCGCCCTTCGGCGACGACGGATTCGGTGGCCTCTGTTGCCAACCGGCTCAGATGCTCGACGAGCTCGGCGTGATCGGTGACGTCGTGGCGGAACGTCTCCTCGCGGCTGCGCGACCGGGCCAGGCGCGGCTCGTCGACCACCGGACCGCCCCCACCACCGAGACCGAGCACCCTCAGATGGGGTCCGATCGTGGGTCCGAACCGGCGGGCCAGGTCGTGGTGATCGGCGTGGGCGAGGTCCATGACAGTGCTGATCCCCGCATCGGCCAACCGCTGCGCGGTGCGCTGGCCGATGCCCCAGATGGCCGTGACGGGCCGATCGCCCATCGTGCCCAGCCACGTCGCCCACGTCATCCTGGCCACGCCGCCCGGTTTGGCGAAGCCGGTCGCCGTCTTCGCCTGCAATTTCGTCTCGCCGATGCCGACGGCACAGGTGAGTCCGGTCTCCGCGTACACACGCCGCTGCACCTGACGGGCCAGATCTTCGGGGTCGGCCGTGCGGGCGCCGAGGAAGGCCTCGTCCCATCCCCACACCTCCACCACGACCGGGAACGAGCGCAGCGTCGCCATCACGTGCGCCGACGCCGCGTCGTAGGCCGGACGATCCGCCGGCAGGAACACGGCATCGGGGCAGCGGCGGGCGGCGAGCCCCAGCGGCATGCCGGACGCCACCCCGAAGGCGCGGGCCTCGTACGACGCCGTGGCCACGACCTGGCGGGGCCGGCGGGGGTCGCCGTCGCCGCCCACCACCACCGGGCGACCGGCCAGCTCGGGTCGGCGCAGGATCTCCACGGCGGCCAGGAACTGGTCGAGATCGACGTGGAGGATCCAGTCTCGGCTCACACGATGAGGGGCTCCGGCCGCAGGACGTCGAGGTCCCGGCTGCGCACCTCCTGGACGCGAGCCAGGAGGTGGTCGAGGTCGTCGTGGACCGAGAGGTCGGGGCCGGACAAGCTGTCAGCGTCACCGGCGGCAAGCCTCATGGTCAACTCGACGGCAGCGGCGGCCGATTGCTCAGAGCGGCGCTCAGGGCCGGTCCCCCGCCACCGGTCGTTCCCCAGCTGTTCGTGCCCCGGTTGCCGCTCGTCGCTACGGTGCGGGCATTGTGAGCCGCCGCATCGCCGACATCGAAACGGTCGTCGATCTATCCGACATCATCGACGCCCTGCAGGACCTGTCCGTCGAGGAGCTCATGGCCCACGGCCTCAGCACCGCCGACACGTGGGACGAGATCGACGATCCGGTGCTCGTCGGGCCGAATGGCCTGCCGATCGAGACGTGGCGGGAGGGGTACCCGTACGGCGACCGGATGTCGCGGGCCGAGTACGACGTCACGAAGCGCCTCCTCCAGATCGAACTGCTCAAAGCGCAGGCGTGGATACGTGCGACCGGCCAGAAGCTGGTGGTGCTGTTCGAGGGCCGTGACGCCGCCGGCAAGGGCGGCACGATCAAGCGCTTCCTCGAGCACCTCAACCCGCGGGGTGCGTCGGTCGTGGCGCTGGCCGCTCCCAGCGAACGGGAGCGGGGGCAGTGGTACTTCCAGCGGTACGTGCTCCATCTGCCCACCCGGGGCGAGATCAGCCTGTTCGACCGGTCCTGGTACAACCGGGCCGGCGTCGAGCGGGTCATGGGGTTCTGCTCGGACGAGGAGTACGACGAGTTCCTGCGCGAGGTTCCCGAGTTCGAGGCGATGCTCACCCGATCGGGGACCACGCTCGTCAAGCTGTGGTTCTCGGTGTCGCGACGCGAGCAGATCGCCCGTTTCGTGATCCGGCGGATCGACCCCGTGCGCCAGTGGAAGCTCAGCCCGATGGACCTCGCGTCGCTCGACCGCTGGGACGAGTACACCGCCGCCAAGGAGGCGATGTTCCGTCACAGCCACACCCACGCCGCACCGTGGACCGTCGTGCGCAGCAACGACAAGAAGCGAGGGCGGTTGGAAGCGATCCGCTTCGTGCTCAACCACCTCGACTACCCGGACAAGAGCCACGACGTGGTCGGTACGCCCGATCCGCTGATCGTGGGCCCCCCGTCGGCGGTCGCCGCCGACGCCGGGGAGTCCGGCCGCTCGTAGCGCTCAAGGTGCACTCTTTTCCTACGCCGCATTAGAGTTCGCCGTCACCTGGGGAGGTGTGGGCATGGCCCTCGACTACGCGACCAAGGCGATCCTGGAGCAGATGGCGAGTGCGGGTGGAACGCCCCTGCACGAGGGCACGCCGGACGACGCGCGAGCCCTCGGCAAGGCGTTCGCCGCCATGGCCGGCCCGGCACCGGCGATGGCCCGGGTCGAGGACCACGAGGTGGCGGTGGGCGGCGGGAGCATCGCCGTGCGGGTCCTGGTGCCGCCGCAGGGCGCCCGGGGCGTGATCCTCTACCTCCACGGCGGCGGCTGGGTGATCGGGGCCATCGACGAGTTCGAGACCATGGCCCGCAAGCTGGCCGAGCGCACATCGTGCGCCGTCGTCCTGGCCGACTACCGCCTGGCGCCGGAGCACCAGTACCCCATTGCCGTCGATGACAGCTACGCCGCCCTGGAGTGGACCGGCGCCCACCTCGAGGAGATCGCCGGCCGCAGCGACGTGCCGCTGATCGTGGCCGGCGACAGCGCCGGCGGGAACCTCTCGGCCGTCATGGCGCTGCGGGCCCGCGACCGCAACGGCCCGAAGATCGCCCTCCAGGTGCTCGTCTACCCGGTCACCGACGCCGACTTCGACCGGCCGTCGTACCTCGATCCGGAGAACCAGCTCATCCTCACGCGCGACGCCATGGTCTGGTTCTGGAACCACTACCTCCCCGACGCCGCTCGCCGTACCGAGCCGGACGCCTCGCCGCTGCACGCCTCCGACCTGAGCGGGCTGCCTCCGGCCGTCGTGCTCACGGCCGAGCACGACGTCTTGCGGGACGAGGGCGAGGCCTACGCCGAGCGTCTGCGCGCCGCCGGCGTCCCGGTCGACCTCCGCCGCCACAGCGGCCAGACGCACGGCTTCTTCACCTTCCTGCTGCTGCCCGGCAGTGAGCGCGGCTTCCAGCAGGTGGTCAAGGCCGTGCAGGCCTGCACCGTCCGCCACGCCCGTACGCAAGCATCCGCCCAAGCACGCTGATCCAGCCACTCTCGAACGAGCAAGGAGATTCCAGGCATGGCCTCAACCACCGGGACACGAGAACTCGACGCAGTCGTCATCGGCGCTGGCTTCGCCGGCCTCTACATGAACTACCGCCTGCGCGATCAGCTCGGCTTGGACGTCCAGGTCTACGAGGCCGGTGACGGCGTCGGGGGCACGTGGTACTGGAACCGCTACCCCGGGGCGCGGTGCGATTCCGAGTCCTACATCTACTGCTTCTCGTTCGACAAGCAGCTCATGCAGGACTGGGAGTGGAGCGGGAAGTACCCGGAGCAGCCCGAGATCCTGCGGTACCTCAACCACGTCGCCGATCGCTTCGACCTGCGCAGCAACATCCAGTTCAACACCCGGGTGACCGCCGCCCACTATGACGAGGCCACCGACCGGTGGGAGGTCCAGACCGACCACGGCGACACGGTCATCGCCAAGTACGTCGTCACCGCCATCGGCTGCCTGTCGTCCGGGCAGATCCCGAACATCCCCGGCCGTGACACGTTCCAGGGCGCGTCGTACCACACGGGCGCCTGGCCCCACGAGGGCGTGGACTTCACCGGCAAGCGCGTCGGCGTGATCGGCACGGGCTCGAGCGGTGTGCAGTCGATCCCCGTCATCGCGAAGCAGGCGGGCCACCTCTACGTGTTCCAGCGCACGCCGCAGTACACGATCCCCGCTCGCCACGGCACCGTCGATCAGGCGTTCCTCGAGAACGTGAAGGCCAATTACGACGCGATCTACGAGCAGGCGCGCTGGTCGCTGGGCGGCATGCCCTACAGCCCGAGCGAGCGCTCCGCCCTCGAGGTGACCGACGACGAGCGCAACGCGATCTACGAGGCGGCGTGGAACGAGGGCGGCTTCAAGTTCCTCCTCAGCTCCTTCTTCGACATCAGCGCCGACCGCCGGGCCAACGACACGGCGTCGGAGTTCATCCGGGCCAAGATCCGCGACATCGTGAAGGACCCGGAGGTGGCCGAGAAGCTCGTGCCCGTCGATCATCCGTTCACGTCGAAGCGTCCCCTCATCGACACCAACTACTTCGACACCTACAACCGCGAGAACGTCACCCTCGTCGACATCCGGCATGCGCCGATCCAGGAGATCACCCCGACGGGCATCCGCACCGAGGACGGCGAGTACGAGCTCGACATCATCGTCTTCGCCACGGGTTTCGACGCGATGACCGGGACCTTCAACCGGATCGACATCCAGGGTCGCGGCGGCGAGAAGCTGAAGGACAAGTGGGCCCACGGCCCGCTGACCTATCTCGGCGTCGCCACCGCTGGCTACCCGAACTTCTTCATGATCACCGGTCCGGGATCGCCGTCGGTGCTCAGCAACATGCCCGTCTCCATCGAGCAGCACGTCGAATGGATCTCCGGCGCCATCGAGCACATGCAGGAGAACGGCATCGACGCCATGGAGGCCGACCAGGACGCCGAGACCGAGTGGGTCGCGCACGTGAACGAGGTCGCCGAGCAGACCATGTTCATGCTCGCCGACTCGTGGTACCTGGGCGCCAACATCCCGGGCAAGCCGCGGGTGTTCATGCCCTACCCGGGCGGCGTGGGCCCCTACCGCCAGAAGTGCAACGAGGTGACCGAGGCGGGCTACGCAGGCTTCAGCCTGAGCTCCGTCGAAGCCGCCACCCAGTAGAGGGGGTTGTCGTGGTCGACATCAGCGGCCGGTGCGCCGAAGGCTTCGGCGCGGTGAAGGACGCCTTCGCCGAGAACTTCGCCGTCGAGGGGGACGTGGGCGCGTCGGTCGCCGTCACCAAGGGCGACGATCTCGTCGTCGACCTCTGGGGCGGGTCGCAGGACGAGGCCGGCGCGGTGCCGTGGGAGGAGGACACGATCATCAACGTGTTCTCCACCACCAAGACGATGACGTGCCTCTCGGCGCTCGTGCTGGCCAGCCGCGGCCTGCTCGACGTCGACGCTCCCGTGTCCTCGTACTGGCCCGAGTTCGCCGCTGCCGGCAAGGAGGAAAGCGTTCTGGTGCGCCACCTGCTGTCGCACACCGCCGGCCTGCCCGGCTGGGACGTCCGCCTCGACGGCACCGACCTGTACGACTGGGACAAGGTCACGGGGCTCCTCGCCGAGCAGGCCCCGTGGTGGGAGCCTGGCTCGAAGTCGGGCTACCACGGCATCAGCCAGGGCAACCTCGTCGGCGAGGTCGTGCGCCGGATCGACGGCCGCTCGGTGGGCCGCTTCTTCGCCGAGGAGATCGCCCAGCCCCTCGGGGCCGACTTCCACATCGGGCTCGGCCCCGAGCACGACAGCCGCGTCGCCCTCGTCATCCCACCGGTGGTCCTCCCCGTCGGCAGCGGCGGCCAGGCCGAGATCCCACGCGACTCCATCCCGTACCGGGCGGCCAACCCGAGGCTCGTGGCCGAGCAGTCCTGGGAGATTCCGTGGCGGCGAGCCGAGATCCCCGCCGCCGGTGGCCACGGCAACGCCCGGAGTGTGGCGCTGGCCCAGTCGGCCGTGTCCGCCGGCGGGTCAGCCCGCGGCGTCGAGCTCCTGTCGCGCGACGTCATCGACCGCATCTTCGACGTGCAGGCCGCCGGTCGCGACCTCGTGCTCGGGATCGGCGTCACCTTCGGCGTGGGCTACGGCCTCAATTCGCCGCGCGCCCCGATCGCCCCCAACGAGCACGTGTGCTACTGGGGCGGATGGGGCGGCTCGCTCGTCGTCAACGATGTGGACGCCGGGTTCACCATGGCCTATGTGATGAATCGCATGGGCCAGGGCACGGTCGGCGACGATCGTGCCCACCGGATCCTTCGGGCCGTCTACGCCTCGCTGGACGCCTGAGCTGCGGCGCGCCGCGCCGAGCCCCGAGGGGCTGAACGGCTTCCTGCGTCGTTCTCGGCGTGATCCGTCTCACCGGTGAGACGTAGGACTCCCAGAACGCCGGCGACGTGCCCTCGGCTACGCCGTCTCCTCGAGGCGGAAGCCGACCTTCATCGTCACCTGGAAGTGCTCGATGTGACCGTCGACGATGTGGCCGCGGATCTCCGTCGTCTCGAACCAGTCGAGGTGGCGCAGGGTCTGCGACGCACGGGCGATGCCGTTGCGAATGGCCTCGTCG
This sequence comes from uncultured Acidimicrobiales bacterium, assembly GCA_963728985.1. Taxonomy (GTDB): domain Bacteria; phylum Actinomycetota; class Acidimicrobiia; order Acidimicrobiales; family Ilumatobacteraceae; genus DASXAI01. Next base: position 524,924 of record CAVSME010000003.1, read on the forward strand.
ATCGATGCCGGTGACGTGCCGACGATCTCGGTGACTCGGTAGGTGTGGTCTGCCATGTGGTGCTCCTCCGTCTCAGCCCCCAGACTGCCCTCGCTCACCGCCGCTCAGACACCGTAGATGCGCTTGGCGTCATCCTCCAGCTCGGCCCGGAACTCCGGGTGGGTCACCTCGAGCAGGGCCCGCACCCGCTCCTTGATGGTCTTGCCCCGCAGCGTGGCGATGCCGTTCTCGGTGACGACGTAGTCGACGTAGGTCCGCGGGACGGTGACGACGCCGCCCGGATCGAGCATCGGCACGATCCGCGAGATGCGCTGGCCCGTCGCCGTCGGCACCGAACTGGACGGGGTGACGCTGACCGACTTCCCACCGGGCGAGTAGGCGCCGGCGATCATGAACACGGTCTGGCCGCCGACGCCGGTGTACATCTGCTTGCCGATCGACTCCGCCGAGACCTGGCCGGTGAGATCGACCTGGAGGGCGTTGTTGACGGTGACGAAGTTCTCGATCTGGATCAAGCGCCGCAGGTCGTCGGTGTAGCCGAAGTCGTAGAGCTCGAAGACCGGGTTGCCGTCGATGCGGGCCATCTCCTCCGCCGACAGGGCCACGAGGGCGCTGCCGACCACCTTGCGCTTGTGGATGGTCTTGCGGTTGCCGGTGACGACGCCCTTGTCGACCAGATCGACGATGCCGCCGGTGATCAGCTCGGTCTGGATGCCGAGATCTTCCTTGTCGTCGAGGTAGAGCCCGAGCGACGCCGACACTGTGCCCACGCCCATCTGGAGGGTGTCACCGTCGTTGACCAGTTCGGCGGCCACGAGGGTGCAGATGACCTCGACGGCGGCCACCTCCTCGTCGCTCAGGACCACGGGTGCGGCGGCGCCGGTCGGGGCGTCGGCCTCCACCAGCACGTCGATCTGATCGAGACGGATGTAGTTCTCGCCCTGGGTGCGGATGAAGTTCTCCTGCACCTCGGCGATGACCAGCTTCGAGTTGCGGGCCAGCGTGCCCGAGAGCCACACACCCGGTCCGAAGCTGCAGTAGCCGTGCTCATCGGGCGGCGACACCGGCACCAGGAACACGTCCGGGTGGGGCGTGAACCCGTCGGGCACCGTGTCCGTCTTCCAGAGCCCGATCGGCACGTACTCGACCGTCCCGGCGTGCACCGCAGCGCGGTTGAACGGCGTGGCGTAGTTGTCGTGGACGTCGATGGCTTCCAGCACGTCCGTCTCGCACCACGGCGACAGCCCCGCAGGGTGGTCGATGCGGATGTCGCGCAGATCGCCGGCGCGGACCCGCCGGATCAACGCGCCGCACAACGTGTGCGGCGTGCAGATGAACGGGGCGACGGCGACGACGTCGCCCGCCTCGATCCGCTTGACCGCCTCGTCGGGCGTCGTCAACTTCCCGCGGCACCGATCACGCCAGTTCCCCATAGCCCCCTGCCCAGGTCGATCCGGCCGGAGGGGCGAGTGTAGAACGCGCCGCCGACCTGTTCTACCGTCACCGCCACACGAGGGCGCAGCGACCGACGGAGGGGGATGGATGGGACGGATAAAGCGGGAGCTCATGCTCTCCGACGAGGAACTGGACGACCTCATGACGACGACGTGGAACATGCGCGTCGCGACGGCCGGGCCTGGTGACGCCATCAACCTGACCCCGCTGTGGTTCGGGTGGGCCGGCGGGCGCATCTACTTCTACTGCCGTGGACAGAAGATCGTGAACCTGCGCCGCAACCCGCACTGCACGGTCCTCGTCGATCGCAACGAGCGCTTCCCCGAGCTCCAGGGCGCCATGTTCCAGGGTGTGGCGTCGGTCCTCGAAGACGCCGATGCCGAGAACGCCGATCCTCATCTCGAGGAGGCCCGCCGCCAGATGGGCAGGAAGTACGCGGGCGGTCACGGTGACGACGGCGCCGGCGCGCAGCGCTTCGCTCCCACCGCCCGCGGCCGCTTCTGGCGGTGGGTCGTGCTGGCGCCGGATACGACGATCAGCTGGGACAACAAGAAACTGCCGACCTAGAGATGCTCGGTGATGGCCCGCACCACCGGCCACGCGCCATCCGTCGTGTTCGAAACCACGGTCCACGTCAGCTCGGTGGCGGGATCGTGGGCCGAGCGGAACGACACGCCGGCGTCATAGCCCTCGAGCATGACCGCGGGCCCGGTGGCGTGGAGCCAGAAGCCGAGCCCGTAGCGCATCGACATGGGCGGGCAGTCGCTGCGCGGCCGCACCATCGCCTCCACCCACTCGGGCGGGACGATCCGGCCGGCGTGGAAGGCCGACCAGAGCTGGTGGATGTCGCCGACCGTCGAGTAGATGCCACCGTCGCCGCTGCCGAGGACGGGGAGGTGGAAGATGTTCGATCGCGGAGCGTCCGCGGCGAGGTAGCCGATGGCGGCGTCGCCGGGCAGCTCGTCGGATCGGAGGTAGCCCGTCGACGTCATGCCCGCCGGCTGACAGACGCGCTCGCGGACGAGATCGGCGAACGCACATCCGGCGGCCCGCTCGGCCAGCAGCGCCAGGACCACGTAGCCGCCGTTGCAGTACGAGAACCCGGTGCCCGGCGCCGCCTTCTGGGGATGTCCGTCGAGGACCAGCAAGTAGGACTCGGTCGAGTCCAGCCGGTGCGGCGAAACGGCGAGCACGTGGTCGGTGATGGCCGACTCGGTGTCCTCGTCGGCGTAGTCACCGATACCGGACCAGTGGGCCAGCAGGTGCTCCACTGTCACGTCGTCGGCGATTAGCGGAAGGTCGGCCCCGAGCAGCGATCGCGCCGTCGTCGACAGCTGCAGCCGGCCGTCGGCGACGAGGGAGACGACGACCATCGCCGTGAAGCCCTTCACCCCGCTGGCGATGGCGAAGCGGGTGTCGATGCGGTTCGGTACCTCGTGAGCCCGGTCGGCGTAGCCCCTGGCGATGGCCAGCACCACGTCGGCGCCCATGTCGATGCGCACGGCGCCCGTGAAGTCGCTCGACTCGATGGCCGCGATCGCGGCGTCGCGCAGCTCGACCATCGGCGGGAGCGTACGTCGCATTCGGACGGCGGCCTGCGCAAGGATGAGGTGGTGAAGATCTCCGTCGAGTTCCCCAGCGTCGCGTACCGAGAAGGGCCGGCCAAGGTGGTCGCCCTCGCCCAGGCGATCGAAGCGATCGGCTACGACGACCTCGCCATGTTCGACCACGTCATCATGGGCTACGCGACGGACACGCGCCGGGCGCCGATGTACCCGTCGCAGATGCCGATCCTCGAGGCCCTGGTGACGCTGGGCTTCGTGGCCGCCGTGACCGATCGCGTCACCCTGTCGACGGAGGTGCTGGTGCTGCCCCAGCGCCAGGCCATCCTCGTGGCCAAGCAGGTGAGCACCCTCGACACGCTGTCGGACGGACGCCTGCGCCTCGGCGTCGGGGTCGGCTGGCAGGCGACCGAGTACGAGGCCCTCGGTGAGGACTTCGGCGGCCGCGGCCAACGCATGGACGAGTCCGTCAACCTGCTGCGGACGTGCTGGGGCGACGAACGCATCGACCAGCGCGGCCAGCGCTTCCACGCCAACGTCATCGCCATGGAACCGAAGCCCCCACAGCGCGATCGCCTGCCCATCTGGATCGGCGGCAGCGCGCCGGCCGCGCTGCGCCGCACCGGTCTGCTGGGCGACGGGTGGATGGGCTCGGCCACCGGCGACGAGGACAGCGACCGCGCTGCCATCGCCACGATCCGCCGGCACGCCGAGGAGGCGGGGCGTGATCCAAACGAGATCGGGCTGCAGGCGATGCTGGCGCCGCCGCCGCGTGACGCCGGGGCCAAGACCTTCTACCAGGATCATGATCGCGTCGTGCGCCGAGCCGAGCAGATGCAGGCGCTGGGGTTCGACTGGATCGCGCTGAACGCAACCGCGATCTTCCAGGCCGGCGCCCGCAGCGTGGAAGCCATCGCCGAAGCGCTCGACGCGCTCCACACCCGCTTGCGGGCCGCAGTGGGCTGAGTCACACAACTTGCCTGGCCGTTCCTCTGACGGCCACTCCAGCTGCATGTCGCGCTGATAGGTGGGTTCTGGGGCTAGTCGACGAGGCCGGTCTCGGTGCCGAAGCGCGCCGTGAGCATCTCGGCGGACGTGCGGCAGCTGGGGGCAACTGCGCCCCCACTGCGTACGCGATAGGCGTGCGGGGCGGCGGCGGCGCGAGGCTCGATCCCCTGCTGCAGGGCGCACGCCGCTTCCAACACGAGGCGCCGGAACCGGACGACGCCGAGGTCGGTCGGGCCGAGGTGCTCACGCGTGCGATCGACGATGAACCCTTGGCTGTCCTGGATGGCGGCGTCCTGCTCGGAGATGCCGACGATGCCGGTGAAGCTCGTGGTCTTCTGCGCCTCGCGGTCGATCAGGTAGTCATTGCTGCGGTTGCGGATCGGCACCCAGTGCTCGTCCACCTCCGCGTGGACGCTCGGCACGCCCGGGATGAAGTGGTTCTCCTTGTCGCTCAGCGGCCGGTCGGGGTTCCAGCTGTAGACGTACACCCAGCAGCTGTGGTCGTCGATCGGTACCCACGTCTGGCCGAAGTACGTGTCACCGGGGCCCGAACCGGGCGCCAGGCTGTGGTTCGGCATGAGGAACTGCGTCACCCGCCAGTACAGGTCGTCGCCATCGGCATGACGGGACGCGGCCAGGAGGAGGCCGGCCTCGTGCTCGACGACGTTGAAGACCGGCATCGGGTCCTGCATCATCCAGCGCGTCGCGTTGGCGAGGATCTTGCCCCGTGCCGACGGGGACAACTCCGGTATGGACAACGGCGTGTGCAGGAAGGAGAAGTGGGCCGTGTCGAGCGCACCTTCACAGGACTGCGCCCAGTTGCACTGCTGGAGCTTCTTGGAGACGAACCGGTGCGTCGGGGGAACGAGGGCGAAGTCCATCTGCGGGAGCTCGGGCTGGTGCTCCGGAGGACCGAGGTATCCCCAGACGAAATCTCCCCACTCGACCGCCGGATACGCCGTCAGCCGAACCCGGCTGCGCAGCCCCTCGTCGCGCGCCATCGTGGGCAGGTCCACGCACCGGCCGTTCACGTCGAACTTCCAACCGTGGTAGGCGCAGCGGATCCCACACTCCTCGTTCCGGCCGAAGAACAGGTTGGCGCCCCGGTGCGGGCAGGTGGGCTCGACGAGACCGATGCGGTTGTCGCTGTCCCGGAACGCGAGCAGTTGCTCGCCGAGCACCGTGACCCGCACGGGCGGGCAGTCAGGCTCCGGGATCTCGCGGGCGAGGAGGACAGGCACCCAGAACCGGCGAAACAGCTCGCCCATGGCAGTGCCCGCGCCAGTGCGGGTGAGCAGCTCGTTGTCTTGCGCGCTGAGCATGGGTCGCTCCTCTCCAGGCGCGTGTCAGATTATCCGCCGCCCGGCCGCGCCCCCTGGTGAGGGGTCACCTGACCCGACGGGGTTGACTCCTGTCGACGGGCGGCCCTCGGCGAGCGGTTCGGCCGCGGGCGCCGACTCAGGTCACTGGGGAGTGGGCCGCACCGACCGCAGGAGCTGCATCACCACACGGGGCTCGGCGGTTTCCCGTGCCCGCACCGCCAGCAGGATGGCGCTGGCGGCGAAGCCGGGGTGCTCGACCACGTCGGCGATCCGTGCGGTGGCGGCGTCGACGGCGGCGATCTCGCGCGCCAGCGCCGCCCCCGTGAGGGCGCTCAACCGGGTGGCCACCGACCACGCCTGGCGGCGGGCGGCCACGAGGCTGAAGCGGATGATCGTCTCGTCGCCGCTCCCCCCGATGCGGTCGACGAGGCGGAACCACGGCGAGACGGTGTCGAGGGCGCCCTGGCACCCGTCGACCAGCTGGCCGAGCACGTCGTTCACGGCGTCGAAATCGGCCCGCACGGCGTCGAGCGGGCCCCCGGCGCCCACCTCGGACACGGCGACGCCGAGGTCCAGGTTGATGTGGGCGTTCATGCCGAGCAGCAGGTGCTGCAAGATGATCGGGCGCCGCCGCCCCGCCGCCAGGAACGCCGCCTGCCACGATGACGTGCACGGCGTACCGGCCCGCCACGCGTCCACGGCGTCGAGGTAGCGACCGGCGAAGGTGGTGACGAAGAGCTCCATGCGGGCGGCGTCGGAGAACTGGCCCTCGCCCGCCCGCTCGCGCATCGTGTTGGTCACGGCCAGGTACATCGCCGCGAAGTACCCGATGCGGTCACCACTCGCCGCACAACGATCGACGACGGTCTCGAGCGCGCCGATGGTGTCGGTGAAGGTCCGTCGGTCGGTGGCACCCACTGCGCGCCGACCGTACCCCGCGCCAGACGCGCCTGCGATCATGGATCGAGCGAAGGGAGCCTGCGATGGTCGAACGAGTGACGCACAGCGACGACGAATGGCGGCAGCGGCTCTCGGCCGACGAGTTCCGGGTGCTGCGCGAGGCGGCCACCGAACGGGCCTGGACGGGCGCCTTGCTGGACGAGGACAGAATCCGGCATCTACGCGTGCAAGGCGTGCGGGAACGAGCTGTTCAAGAGCGGTACCAAGTTCGACTCCGGCTGCGGCTGGCCCAGCTTCTACGAATGCGTCGAGCCAGCGGCCGTCCTCCTGCTGCCTGACACCAGCCTGGGCGACCAACGGACCGAGGTGCGGTGCGCGCGATGCGACTCCCACCTCGGTCACGTGTTCCCCGACGGCTTCGGCACGCCGACCGGCGATCGCTACTGCATGAACTCGATCGCTCTCGACTTCACGCCGGAGTGACGGTCGGGGGACGGGAACGCAGCACGACGACCGCGCTGGCGTCCAGATCCGGATCGACGCGGAACATGCCCGGCACCAGCGACGCCGAACGCCCGCCGACGCTCGCCGTCACGAGGTGCCCGATGGCCCCTTCGAGCCCGCGGTAGGCCGCCTCCGCCACCGCCGCCTCGGGCGACGTCGCGTCGATGCCGAACGTACCGAGGAAGGCGATGACGGCCCCGGCCACGAGGTGATCCTCCACGGCGTAGCGCAGCGATCCGTCGGCCCGGACGTCGCCGGCGGCCACGATGGCGATCGCCGTGCGCCGGCCGAGCTGGCGTTGGCGAGCCGCCGCCCACGCCGCCGCCGCGCGCGCCGTTCGGAGATCAGCGGCGATGACGGCGGCGGCCGGCGGCAGCGATGCCACGGCCGACGCGCCGCCCGCACTGGCGACGGCGTCAGCCCACACCACGATGTCGGCATCGGACCCGACGGCGACGGCCCCGGCCACGCCCCAATCGAAGCGAACCTGGTACCGGCTCTGCTCGCCGACCACGGGCCGTGTGGTCAGACGCCGAGCAGGTCGCCCACGCCGCCGAAGAACGCGGCGCGGACGTCGTCGCCGACGCCGGCGCTGGCCAGCTGGCGCTCGCACAGCTCGACGGCACTGGCGCTGCCCTCCACGTGCGGGTAGTCGCTGGAGAAGCACAGGATCTCGGGCGGCACCTGCTCGATCACGCCCTGGATCGGGTGGGTGGCCGGCAGGGGGGTGACGCGCACCTGGCGGCGCACGTAGTCGACCGGCGCCAGCGGCAGCGTGTAACTGTCGCCCACCACGAGGTGGCTCGGCCGGACCTGGTCATCGTGGAGCTCGGAGCGCGTCCGCCCGATGCTCAGGTCCATGGCCGTGAGCAGATGCGGCAGCCAGTCGATGCCGACCTCCTCCACCACCACGGTGAGCTTGGGGTGGCGCTCGAGCACGCCGTCGTAGACGAGCGCCCCGACGAGCAGCTGCGGGCCGATCTGCGAGGCGACGAGCATGTTCAGGAGGCTGAACGTGTTCAGGCTGTCGGCGCCGTTGTTGGCCCAGCCGGGGTTGATGCGCTCGCGGGCGAAGCCGACATGGGCGAACGCCGCCATGCCCAGGTCCTCGGCGGCGTCCCACAGCGGCTCGAAGTCCGGGTGGGTGATCGACCGGGCCAGCGGCGCGCGTCCTGACGCGTCTCGACGGCCGGTGCGCACCGGCGCCTCAGGGATCACGAAGGCGCGACTGCCCGCCTCCCGCATGCGGGTCATCTCGGCGATGGACCAGTCGAGGTCGCCGAGGTCGATCTGGGTCACCGGGATGAGGCGATCGGTGTGCCCGTCGACCACGTCGGTCGACCACCGGTTCCAGCACTGGCGGATGGGGGTCAGCAGGTCGCCCCGACCGGCCCGAGCGGCCTGTACGAACGCGCCGACGAGGAACGTCGGGTTGAGGAACTGGACATCGATGCCGCGCTCGTCGCAGAAGGCCAGCCGGGCCTCGGGACCGTAGAACGGATCGTCCGACGAGCGCTCCTGCCGCTCGGGCTGCAGGAGGTCGGTCAGCTCCAGGTGGTTGACGAAACCCGGCGGCACGAGGTCGAAGCGATCCTTCGGCTGCTGGGCCTCGGGGAGCGAGACGAACGAGCGGTCGGAGAAGCCGAACACGTCGCTGGCGATGTCCATGAACCGCGCCGGCGGCCCGAGCGCCTCGGCGAGACCGGGGTCGGTCTGCTCCACCCAGTCGAGCGGCTCGTGCAGGTGGGCGTCGACATCGATGATCCGCATGCGTGCTCCTCCGTGCGCCGACAAATACGGTCTCCTGAATCTACGCGCCAGGGTGCGACGGGCGACATTCCCAACGCGTACCCGGACCGGCGAGGGAGTCAGTCCCCCGGTGGCTTGGGCCGCTTCCGGTGGTGCGGCCGGGTGGTCGGAGTTGTCGGCGGGTCGGCCACGGTCGTCGGCGGCGGCTCCACGGTCGTCGGCGGGTCCTCGACCGTCGGCGGCACCTCGACGCTTGGCGGCGGGGGTGGATCCGCGCTCGATGGCGGCGGTGGCGGATCCACGCTGGGCGCTGGCGCTGGCGGATCCACGCTCGCGGGCGGCGAGTCGACGCTCGGGGGCGGCGTGGGCGCGGGCTCGGGTTCAGGGGCGGGCGCCAGGTCGGCGGCCGGCACCGGCTCGGTCCGGGCAGGGCCGCTCCGGGGTGTCGGTTCCAGCTCGGGTGCGCTGTTCTCGACGACCAGCGCCTCCACCGTTGCCGCGGCTTCGGGCACCGTCATGGTGACGACCGGAGGGGCGACCACCACGGCGACGGTGACCGACGTGGGCGAAGCGAGGGAGCGGCGCGCCGGCGCGCTGGTCGCTGGCGCGGTCGTCGCCGTCGACGGGGCCGGCAAGATCGGTCCCGAATCTCGGCCGGGTCGGGCCGAGACGACCAACAGGATCCCGAGCGTCGCCAGCTCGACCGCGATGACAGCGCGCGCGACGGTTCGCCCAGACGGTCGCATCGCCCGGAGCCTAGAGCCTCGGCGGGCCGAGGCTGTCTGATCGCGACAACCCCCTTGTAACGAACGGGGCCGGGGCGGCGATGGTTCCTCCTAGAGGCTTCGCGCCGCGGCTCAGCGGCGCACCAGCAGCACGATGACCACGATCAACAGGACGAGAACAACGGTACCGATGCCAATATACATGGCCGGACAGTGCCCGAATTGACGATGTAGAAGACGCTGGCAGCCAGTAATTTCGCCGAAAGAAGCCTGGGCAGCAGGGCGGACGATGCGCGCCCCAGCGAGCCAGCCTGATCAGGGCTTCTTCGGTTTGCCCGGCTTCTCGGATTTGGGCGGCTTGGGCGGCTTCGCCGCCTTGTCCTGACCCGGTGGGGTGGCCTTGTCCGGGTGGGGATTGCCCCGCCGCGCGGGCGTAGCCGGCGCGTCGTCCGCAGCCGCGGTAGGCGCGGGATCGGCGGCCGGCGGCGGGGCCGTCGTGGTCGCCGGTGGCTCCGGCGGTGGCGCAGCCGCGTACGAGAAGGGTCCGGGGTCCTCGTCGATGGCGGCAGCCTCGTCGGCGGCGGCGGCCACCGCCGTGGGCCCGGGATCGGTCTCAGGCGCCGAGGCGGGAGCGGTGCTCGGGGCCGGGACCGTCGTGTCCGGGATGCCGGCGTCGGGACCTACATCCGGGCCACTGTCGCCGGCCGGCACGCTGATGCCCACCCGGGCCAGGAGCGATGCCGCCGTGTTCTGCACCGGCTCGGGCAGGCCACCGCCGGCCGCCGCCGCCGTGGCCGACGCGACCGTCAGCGCACCGGCGATGGCCACGACCTTCACGGCGAACGAACGGCGGGTTCGGGTCTTCGGGGTGGCGTGCACCGCTCGGAAGAGCTCGGTCATCTCGCCTTCGCCTGCGGCCTCGCGTGCTGTGGCCGGCTGGCGGGCGGCGACGACCAGCGGTGCCAGCGGGCGCAGCCCGGCCGCCACGAGGTCACGCTCGGCGCCCTGCAGCAACTGCTCGACCTCGTCGTCGTCGAACAGCAGCCCGTCCATGTCCGGGACCTCGGCGTCGGCGGTCATCCCGAGCCCTCCGGCACGAGGTCGACGTCGACCAGGTGCGCCAACGTGCGCAGGCCGCGATGGCACATGACCCGGACGGCGGAGTCCGAGCGCCCGACGACAGCGGCGACTTCGGCGACCGTCAGCCCACCGATCACCCGCAACGCCACCACCTCGGCTTGGTCGGGGCGCAACTGCCGAAGCACGGCGATCGCCGCTTCGACGGCGGCATCGCCGGTCACGTTCGCGATCAGATCGACGGGGTAGGGAGCATCCACGCCGTCCAGCGGGACCGTCTGGGGCCGGCGCTGGCGCCGCCGCCCCGCGTCGATGGCGCGCCGGCGGGCGATCGTGAAGAACCACGCCCGAAACTCATGCTCGCCACCCCGGAAGAACTCGAGACCCCGGATGACCGACAGCCACACGTCCGACGCGAGGTCCTCGCCGGTGCCGGGGGCGACGACCCCGAGCCAGCGCACGAGGGAGGGATTGGCCCACCGCCAGAGGGCGGCGAACCCGCGCTCGTCACCGGCCAGTGCGTCCGCCAGGACCTCTTCGAACGAGCCCGGGCCCGGCCACGCCTCCACGGCACCTCCATTGCCCACCCGCTCCGCGGCCAAACACGTCCGCGCGGAGGCTTTCCTTCGAATGCGAGTTCGAAAGGCGACCCCGACCGTCGTACGATGGAGGCAGCGCAGCTTGTCGCGTCAGGGGCGCACCATCCCAACGTCCGCCGAACAGGAGCACACATGGCTGAGGGCAACGTCGCAGCGGATCCGCAGTACGAGGCGATCATCATCGGTGCCGGTGTCTGTGGCATCTACCAGCTCTACCGGCTGGTCGAACTGGGCGTGAACGCCACAGTGCTGGAAGCGGGAGACGACCTGGGCGGTACGTGGTTCTGGAACCGCTACCCCGGGGCCCGGTTCGACTCCGAGAGCGTCACCTACGGCTACTCGTTCTCCGAGGACCTGCTGCAGGAGTGGGACTGGAAGGAGCGGTTCTCCGGTCAGCCCGAGAACCTCCGCTACCTGAACTACGTGGCGGAGAAGTTCGACCTCCGGCGCTACATGCAGTTCGGCGTCACGGTGGAGTCCGCCGTGTTCGACGACGAGGCCACGCTCTGGCGGCTGCACCTCGACGACGGCCGCGAGCTGACCGCCCGCTTCCTGATCACGGCGGTCGGGTTGCTCTCGGCCCCGACGCTCCCCCGCTACGAGGGCCTCGACAGCTTCGAAGGCCTGTCGTTCCACACCTACAACTGGCCGACGGAGCCGGTCGAGCTGGCCGGCAAGCGGGTCGCGGTGATCGGCACCGGTGCCACGGGTGTGCAGGTGATCGGCGAGATCGCCGACAAGGTGGGCGACCTCACCGTCTTCCAGCGCCGCCCGAACTGGTGTGCGCCGCTCCACAACGCCGAGATCTCGGCCGAGGAGATGGCCGACATCAAGCAGCGCTACGACGACATCTTCGCCATCTGCGCCCGCACCCCGGGCGGGTTCATCCACGAACCCGACCGGCGCCCGTTCTTCGAGGTGCCGCGAGAGGAGCGGCTGGCGAAGTGGGAGAAGCTGTACGGCGAGCCCGGGTTCGGCATCTGGCTGGCCAACTTCCGGGACATCTTCATGGACGAGGAAGCCAACGCCGAGTTCTCCGAGTTCGTCGCCGACAAGATCCGCTCGCGCGTGAACGACCCCGTCGTGGCCGAGAAGCTGATCCCGAAGGACCACGGGTTCGGCGTGCAGCGCGTGCCGATGGAGACCCGCTACTACGAGGCGTACAACCGGGACAACGTGCACCTGGTCGATCTCCAGGAGACTCCGATCGAGCGCATCACGGCGACCGGCATCCGCACGACCGAGCAGGACTACGACTTCGACATCATCGTCTACGCCACTGGCTTCGACGCCGTGACTGGCGCGTACGACCGCATGAACATCCAGGGTGTCGGCGGCCAGACCTTGCGCGACAAGTGGGCGAACGGCCCGGCCACCTACTTCGGGATGCAGGTGTCGGGCTTCCCCAACATGCTGATGCCGACGGGCCCCCAGAGTGGTTCGGCGTCGACGAACTACCCGCGCGGGATCGAGCTGGGCGTGGACTGGGTCACCGACCTCCTGCAGTACATGTGGAAGAACGACTACACCCGCGAGGAAGCCACGCCAGAGGCCGAAGCGGAGTGGGGCGCCTACGTGCAGAAGCTCTACGGCATGCTGCTGATGCGCAAGGCGCAGGGATGGTTCACGGGCTACAACTCCAACGTCGAGGGCCACGAGCAGGGGAAGATCCGCTACCTCGTCTTCAACGGGGGCACGCCCAAGTTCCGGGCCAAGATCAACGAAGCGGCTGAGCAGGGCTACAGCGGCATCGACTTCAGCTGACCGTCTCGTCCGGCGCTACACGGGCCGGTGCCCCGAGCCCGGCCCGGGGGTGACGTGCACGAGATGCGTCGGCTCCAGCACGTCCAGCCGGTGCCACGTCCCTTTCGGCACGACGAACGCCTCGCCCGCCCCGACCGCGTGCCGGGTCTCGACGCCGACGTGATCGAGGTCGCCGTCGTCGAGCACCACCTCGATCCGGCCGGACACCACGTACAGCAGCTCGTCCCCATCGGGATGCAGCTCGCCCCGGTGGGGCGGAGGACGATCCATGTGCGGCACCACGCCGACGGTGAACCCGTCGACCCGCACCGGGTGTCCCCGACCAGCCACCACCGCCGACGAACCATCGCGCAACAAGGTGGTCACCACGCCGTCAACGGCGAAGGGAGTGCCCATGGCCCGCAGTCTCGCGCCGGAATGGGCATCGACCCCGCCGGCGCGGGAAACTCGCGCATGACCGACATCCGCATCGAGCCCACGGGTGCGACGCTCGGGGCCGTCGTCACCGGCGTCGCGCTGCCGTCCATGACCGATGCCGAGTGGGAGACGATCGAAGCCGCCTTCCACGAGCACGCCGTCCTCGTACTACCGGCCCAGCACCTGACCGATGCCGAGCAGATCGCGTTCGGCCGGCGGTTCGGCGAGCTGTCGATCGAGACCATGCCGTTCACCAACTGCACCGACGACGGGAGGCTGCTGCCAGGCGACGATCCCCTCATGCGGCACCTCGCCGGCAACGAGGGCTGGCACACGGATTCCTCGTTCCAGACGCGATCGGCCAAGGCCTCGATGTTGACGGCACGGCGAGTCCCGTCGGTGGGCGGCCAGACCGAGTGGGCCGACATGCGCGCCGCCTACGAAGCGCTCGACGACGAGACGCGCGACCGCGTCGCCGGTCTGTCGGCCTTCCACTCGCTGTACTACTCGCAGGCCCGGCTGGGCATGGACCCGCTCCACACGGCAACGGCCAACGCCCGGTTGGGCGGCGTCACCACGGTCGACCTGCCGATGGTGCAAGACGCTCCGCTACGCCCCCTCGTGAAGGTGCACCCCGTGACCGGGCGGCCGGCGCTGTTCATCGGCCGCCACGCCTACGGCATCCCCGGCTTGGATCCGGACGAGTCGCGGCGCCTGCTCGACGAGCTCATCGAGTTCGCCTGCCAACCCCCGCGCGTGCACCGCCACCAGTGGGAGCCGGGTGACCTCGTCGTCTGGGACAACCGGTGCGTGCTGCACCGGGCCCGGCCCTACGACCCGGGCGAGGCCCGCCACATGGTCCACACGCGCGTCGCCGGCGAGGTCACGACCGAGCACGCCGAGATGGTGCCCGCCCCTCCGATAGAGGTCGGCGTCTGAGCTTCAGAAGCCCGCCTGCTTGTCGACCACGCCGATCAACTCCTCGTTGCGGCGGTAGCGCCGGAGGTTCTCGCAGAAGCGCTCCAGGTTGCGGCGGGCCCGGTGCTGGCTGGCGCCGGCGGTGTGGGGAGTCATCACCACGTTGGCGAAGGACCACAGCGGATGATCGGCCGAGAGCGGTTCGCCGTCCACCACGTCCAGGGCGGCACCGCCGAGGCGGCCCGACTCGAGGGCGCGCACGAGGGCCTCGCCGTCGACCACCTCGCCGCGGGTGACGTTGACGAGGATGGCGCCGGGCTTCATCGCTGCGAAGGCGGCGTCGTCGAACAGGTGGGCGGTGGCATCCGTGAGCGGGCAGCAGATCGCCACCACGTCCGAGGCGGCGAGGAGGTCAGCCAGCCGCGAGGTGGGCCACACCTCGGCGACGCCGTCGCTGCCGGCGACGGGCATCTCGTCCACCGCCAGGCACCCCATCCCGAAGGCGACGGCCCGCCGGGCCATCGCCCGGCCGGTGCCCCCGAACCCCACGATGCCCATGACGAGGCCCTCGAGCTCGAGCTCCTCACGCCGCATCGCTTCCCGGTGCTCCCACGCCGCCGGACCGAGGCGGATGGCCGGCGCGATGTGCCGGGTGAGGGCGAGGAGCAGCCCGAAGCCGGTGTCGGCGAGGTGCCCGCCCACGAGACCCTTCTCACCGGTGAGCAGCACGTCACTGTCCTGGAACTCCGGGTACATGAACCCGTCCACCCCCGACGCGGTGGCGTGCACCCATCTCAGCGCCGGCGATGCAGCAAACAGCTTGGGCGGCAGGAACCCGAGCAGGACGTCGCAACCGGCCATGGGGGCGAACGCCTCCCGCACGCCGTCCACGACGGTCACCGTGGCGTCGGGACCGGCGGCCTCCTGGATGTTGGCGACGTCGGCCTCACTCACGTCGGGCAGGGTCAGGCCCTTCATCACGAGAATGTCCACGGCAATGCCTCCCCCACGGAGCGGGTCGTTGCTCGTGGACCTTATGCCGCAACTACGGTGCAGGGCCCGAGCGGCCGGCACGGGTCGCCGCCCCTGCGGAGGATGCAACATGAGCCGACCAGTGGTGGCCGTGATCCCGGGCGACGACGCCGCCCCCGAAGCCATGGCCGCGACCATGGCAGTGCTGCGCCGTCTCGATCCGCCGGTCGATTGGGACGAGCTGCCTCCTGGCGCCGAGCTCGCACACCTCGACGCGGTCGAGCGCGAGGCGATGGTGCGCGAGCGCATCGACGCCGCCGACACGGTCCTGTTCGGTTCGACCAACGGGACGACGCCCGGCGTGGAGTACATGCGCTGGGGCCGGAGGACGTACGCGAACGTGCGCCCCGTGCGGTGGCGGCCCGGGTACCGGTCCCCGCTGGCCCATCCCGAGGGGATCGACTACGTCATCGTGCGCGAGAACCTCGAGGACGCCTACGTCGGCGTGATGGGCGACGTGGCCGCCCTCCGCGCCGCCGGCCTCGTCGGCCCGCGGGCGCGGCCGATCCACGAGGGCGAAGGGCGGTTCGCGGCCAAGGTGATCACCCGCGCCGGCACGGAGCAGGTGGCACGGCACACGTTCGAGTTGGCGACGCGGCGGCGCGCCAGCGGTCACCCCGGCAAGGTCACGGTGTCGGCCAAGACCAACATGCTCCCTATGACCGACCGGTGGTTCTGCGAGATCGTGGCCGAGGTCGGGCAGGCGTACCCGGACATCACGCTCGAGCGCTACATCGTGGACGACATGGCCCACCGCCTCGTCCTGCGGCCCCATGAGCTGGACGTGGTGCTCCTCCCGAACCTCTACGGCGACGTCCTGAGCGACGAGGGCGCCGCCACCATCGGCGGGCTCGGCCTGGCCCCGTCGGGCTGCTACGGCGACGACTTCGCCTACTTCGAGTCGGCCCACGGGACGGCTCCCGACATCGCCGGGCGCGACCTCATCAACCCGACGGCCACCCTGCTGAGCGCCGCCCTGCTGCTCGACCACCTCGGCTTGGACGCCGCCGCTGCTCGTCTCGACGAGGCCATCTCGACCGTCTACGCCGAGGGCGAGGTCCTCCCCGTCGATCAAGGGGGCACGGCGGGAACGACCGAGTTCGCCCAGGCCGTGGCCGACGCGCTCGGCTGACGGCGCCGCTGCGTTTACAGCAGGCGGCGACAGGGAGAGAATGTCGGTGATGCGCTACTTCTCGTGTGACTCCCACGTGGTCGAGGCGAGAGAGGTGTTCGAGGGGCTGGAAGGCCGTTTCGGCAACCGGGCCCCGCGGATCGAACACGACTGGAAGGGCCGGCCCGGTGACTGGCTCGTCCTCCCGAACTCGTTCCCGATTCCCGTGGGCCGCCTCGGCATCGCCGGCAACCGGCTCGACGACCCGAAGACGGACGAGCGCATCGCCCGGGGCTACGAAGGCCTCAACCCGGGCGTGCGCGATCCCCACAAGCGGCTCGACGAGCAGGCGGTCGACGGCATCTGCGGCGAGGTGATGTACCCGTCGCTGAACATGTTCACCTTCGCCATCCCCGATCGTGATGTCGTCTCGGCCGTGTTCGAGCGCCACAACGACTGGGTGCTCGACTACTGCTCCGTCGCACCGGACCGCCTGCTCGGCATCGGCTGCCTCGGCCTTCCCGACGTGGAGGTGGCGCTGGCGGAGATGCAGCGCGCCGCCACCCGGGGGGTGCGGGGCTTCGCCATCCCCGCCCACGTCGATCCGGCCCGGCCGTACAACCATCCCGACTACGACCCGTTCTGGGCGGCCGCCCAGGACTTCGGCGTGCCCCTCACGATGCACATCTTCACCGGATCGTCACTCGACGGCGGCCTCCCCGCCCACTGGGGATCGCCGGGCGGCACCATCAAGGGCTACACGCTGGCCCACGCCACCGTGGTCAACACCATGATCGACCTCATCTGTGGCGGCGTGTGCGAGCGCTTCCCCGGGCTCCGCTTCATGATCTCCGAGTTCGAGACCGGATGGGCCGGACAGTGCCTGCAACGCCTGGACCACGCCATCTACCGCACGCCGAACTACGCCGTCGACTACCTCACGATGAAGCCGTCGGACTACTTCCACCGCAACTTCGGCATCACGTTCGAAGACGACGAGGCCGGCGTGCTCACCCGGCATCTCATCGGCGTCAACAACCTCTTCTGGGGCAACGACTACCCGCACCACGACGCCATCTGGCCGCACTCGATGGAGACGCTCGACAAGATCTTCGTTGACGTGCCCGACGACGAGCGCGAGCGGATGTGCTTCAGCAACACCATCCAGCTCTACGGCATCGACGTCGACGCACTGCCCGCCTAGGCGTCGAGGGTGAAGGCGAGCACCCTGGTGTCGCCGCCGCCGTGCCACGACGGACTGTAGACGCGGTCTGACTGCAGCTCGACCAGCGAGTTGGACGCAGCGTCGAGGTCGAGGGACGCGCCCGGCGACTCGACCGTGAGCGTCACTGAACCGACGAGGCCGCCGTCGCACAGCGCCCGGATCGTCTGCGGCTCACCGGGCACGAGCAGTGGATTCGCGACGGACAGCGTCTGCGGGCCTCGCCCGAGCCGGATCAGGCTGCGGGCCGTCGACCACCGGAAGGGCCGGCCGTTCGGCCCCACCTCGGTGCCGTAGAACCCGTCGAGGAAGCGGAAGCCCTCCAGCCGCTCGGTGACGGTCCGCGCCAACGGTTCGACACGGGCCAGGGCGCCCGCGTTCTTCGCCGCGAAGAAGAGGTTGATGTTCTGCTCTCGCGCGATCTCCCAGGACACCTGAGCCACCGAGTCGCAGTCCTGCCGGAAGAGCCCGTTCACCGGGCGGTAGAACTCGACGTACGGAAGGCCGGCGAGCTCGAGCATCCGCAGAAGCTGATCACGCGTGTACGGCCGCTCGATCGTGTGGTAGCGCGTCATCAGTTCCACGTTGGCTTCGTGCCACGTCGTCCCCTTGTCGGGAGCGGCGGCCTCGATTACTGCGACGATCCCGTCGTCGGCCAGGTCCACCGCGACGTTGCGCAGCGCGGCCACCGGGTTGAAGAAGTGGTGGAGGGTCGCGGCGAACAGCGCCACGTCGACGGGCTCGTCGAGATGGAGCGGCTCGGCTTCGATGTCGTGAGCGCGAAGTTCGTACAGGAACGGTTGGCCCACGTGCGGCGGATACGGGTCGTTCCGCATCCTCGTCTCCGCGATGTCCAGCAGCTCCTGCGAGATGTCGAGACCGATGACCTGATGACCGAGCCGGGCCAGCCACTGCACCGTCCACCCTGGTCCACAGCCGACATCGATGATCTTCGCCCTCGACGACAGATCGAGCTTCTTCAAGACGTCGAGGAACTCGAAGGACTCGGTCCAGAACATCTCGAAGTCCGGCCCACCCATGAACGGCTTGATGAGGTGGTACCGCTCGGCCGAGGGACCGCCATCGGCGACGATCTTTCGGAGGTAGTCGATGGCGCCTTGCTTCCAGTCGACACCGGGTGGCAGGTCGATGTTGATCTCGGCCAGGAAGGCGTCTTCCACGACCTCGACCCTAGGTCACCTGTCGAGAAGCCGGTCGATGCTCAGCATCAGCGTCCCTCCCACCGCGGCGGGCGTCCTTCGGCCGCCGCCCGCCCCCCTTCGGCCGCGTCCGCCGTGGCCGCCGCCACCTTGCGCATCGTCTCGGCGAAGCGCACCGCCTCCAGCGGGGGCATCCGCCGGGAGCGCATGGCGATCTCCTTCATGGCCCGCTGGGCCAGCGGCGCGCCCGCCGTCAGCCGGTCGGCCAGCTGCCGGGCCTCGCTCATCAGGTCGTCGTGCGGCACCACCCACCCGGCGAGCCCGATCTCCTTGGCCCGCTGCGCGTCGATGCGCACGCCGGTCAGGAGCAGCTCCATGGCGTACTGCCACCCGATCCGCTCCGGGAGCCGCAACGAGGCGACGGCGGCGGGACTCCCCAACATGACCTCGGGAAAGCCGAACTCGGCCCGCTCACTGGCGATGACGAAGTCGCACCACGTCACCAGCGTCAGCCCGTATCCCAGGCAGTAACCGTTCACAGCGGCGATGACCGGCTTGAAGATCTCCCACCCGCTCTCGAAGGAGTTGAGCGTGGGCTTCTCCCAGAACGTGCCGGCGAAGACCCCGACCGATCCGGCGCCGTCGCGCAGATCGGCGCCCGCGCAGAAGGCCCGTCCGCTGCCGGTGACGATGGCGACCCAGGCATCCTCCTCGTCCCGGAAGCGAGCGAAGGCGTCGTTGAGATCGGCCCGCAGCTCGCCGTTGACGGCGTTCAGCGCCTGCGGGCGGTTGTAGGTGATGGTGGCCACGTGCCCTTCGAGCACATAGCTGACGGTGTCGGCCATGCCGCGAGACTTGCACTGCGAACGGCATCGCGCGCGAGCCCACCTGGTAGGAATGCCGCGTGGAGCTCGGCGTCTGCGTGCGTGATCGGCCGGCCGATGAGGTGGCCCGGCTCGGCCGCTTCGCCGAGGCCCATGGCTACCGCCACCTGTTCGTGCCCGACGTGCGAGTGCCTGGCGCGCCGATCATGGCCGGACGTGACGCCTTCGTCTCCCTCGCCGCCGCCTTCGAGGCGACGACGGAGCTGCGCGCCGGCGTGGGTGTGGCCGCCGTCGTGTTCCACGAGCCCGGCACCCTCGCCCGGACGGCCGGCTCGCTCAACGAGCAGTCCGGTGGCCGCTTCACGCTGGGCATCGGTGTGTCCCACCGGGAGGCGGCGGGCGCCGCGTACCCGCGATCACCGCTGGCCGAGATGCATCGGTGGGCCGCCGACATGGACCGGTACTCGCGCGGTGGCGACCTCGGCTTCGGCGCCGGGTTCCCTGTCCTCGTCGGTGCCCTCGGCCCGAAGATGGTGGCGCTCGGCGCCAGCGAGGCCGACGGCGTGGTCCTCAACTGGCTCACGCCCGAGCACGCCCGCGAGACGGTGGCCCAGGTCAGGTCCAACGCGGCGGCCGATCGCACGCCCGCGACGGTCCTCTACGTCCGGATGTCGCCGCCCGAGGCGGCCCACGCCGACGCCGTGAACTACGACGCCCTCGACAATTACCACCGGCACTTCGTGGCCCAAGGCCTCACCGATCCCGACGCCATCATCGCCGGCGCCTGCCTGCCTGCCGCCGACACGGCCGCTGCCCGTGAGCGGATCGCGGCGTACGCCGAAGCGGGGATCGACGTGCTGTGCGTGTATCCCCACGGCTTCGACGAGCCCGAGCGGGAGCGAGCGCTGGCGGCGGTGAGCGCCGAGCTCGTGTGACTTCTCGGCGCAACGGCTACGTTCGTGCGCCGGATCGGTCACGACCGGGGATACCAGGGGGTCGACGTGAGCATTCTCGTTGTGTTGGAGCTCGAAGCGGTCGAGGGGAAGGCCGACGCCATGATCGACGTCCTGCGCCGCAACCTCGGCGACACTCGGGCGCGGCCGGGCTGCGAGGGTGTGACCGTCCATCAAGATCAGGATCGGCCTACCTCGGTCGTCCTCGTGGAGCGCTGGGCGACGAGGGCCGACGACGACGCCTACCGCGCCTGGCGCGCGGGCGAGGGCGCCATCAAGGAGATGGCCGGTCTCGTGGCGGCGGCGCCGACGATCAGCTACTACGACGACGTGGACGCCTGATCAATCCAGGTGGACGAAGAGGCAGGTGCGGGCCTCGCCGTTCACGCTGCGGCTGATGTGGCCCTGACCGGTCAGGTCCTCGGCCAGCAGCATCGAGCCGGGGCCCATCACCCGCTTGGTCCCGTCGCCCACTTCGATCTCGACGGAACCGGTGAGGTTCACCACGAGCTGCCGACGCGGCGCGGTGTGGAAGTCGAGCTGGTAGTCGCCCTCGACGGTACGGAACTGGACGCCACGACCGGGCCACAGCTCCGAGATCCGGCCGCTCATGCCGAAGTCCTCCAGCGCGACCGTGACGTCCTCGAGGTGCGACTGCCCGTCGGTGCCGGTGAAGATGCGAACGATGTCCACAGCGGCGACCGTATCCGAGCGGTGTGCGGCTGGCGCTCACAGCGGGCAGGGGGCGCCCGCACCGCGTGGGTAAGGTGCGACGATGGCGTCCGTACCGGCGAGCTCGGATGAGCGCCGCACCTACCTGCGTCTGATCGCGTTGGGTGCGGCGATCGGCCTACCCGCCGCGCTGATCGCCGCCTTGTTCCTGGCGCTGGTGCACCAGTGCGAGCACTGGCTGTGGACCGATCTGCCGGAGTGGCTCGGTGAGGATTCGCCCCCGTGGTACCTCGTGATCGGCCTTCCCATCGTCGGTGCGGCGGTGGTCTGGGTCGCTCGTCGATTCCTGCCCGGTGATGGCGGGCACTCGCCGGTGAACGGCCTCAGTGTCGCCCCGACCCCGTGGCACTATGCGCCCGGGGTCGCCCTCGCCGCCCTCGGGACGCTGGCGTTCGGTGCGGTGCTCGGCCCGGAGGCGCCGCTGATCGCCCTGGGCTCCGCCGTCGGCATGGTGGTCGTGGGGATGGCGCGTCCCGACGAACGGGGCACGGCCGTGCTGGCCACCGCAGGCTCGTTCGCCGCCGTGTCGGCGCTGTTCGGCGGCCCGCTGGTCGCGGGGATCATGCTGATGGAAGTGGGCGTCGGCCTGGGCGCGGCGCTGATACCGGCCCTGCTGCCCGGTCTCGTCGCCGCGGCCATCGGCTACGTGCTGTTCGTTGGGTTCGGGAGTTGGGGTGGGCTGGACGTGGCCGGTCTCACCGTTCCCGACCTCCCCGTGTACGAAGGCACCCGCTTGGTCGACCTGTTGCTGGCCGTCGTCGTCGGTGTACTGGCCGCCCTGCTCTTCCCGCCGATGCGCAAGCTGGCCAAGGCCCTGGCGGCCGCCGGCGTTCGGCGCATGCCCCTGGTGCTGTTGGCCGGCGGGGCCGCGGTGGGGCTGATCGCCGAGGGGGCCCGCCTGCTCGGAGCCAACTCGCAGAACGTACTGTTCTCCGGCCAGGCATCGGTGCCGGCCATCGTGGCGGAGGCGTCTCCCCGGATCGTGTTGATCACGCTCATCGCCAAGGCGCTGGGCTACGGCATCAGCCTGGGCTGCGGCTTTCGAGGCGGCCCCGTGTTCCCTGCCATCTTCCTCGGCATCTCCATCGCCACCTTCGCGGTCATCTGGTTCGACGCGTCACCGACGTGGGCCGTCGCCATCGGGACCGCGGCGGGCATGACCGCCGGGAGCAACCTCGTGATCACCGCGCTGCTCTTCGCCCAGTTGCTCGTCGGCATCAACGGCGTCAACACCATTCCGGCCGCCGTACTTGCTTCTGTCTCGGCATGGCTCACGTCGCAAGTACTCGGTACTGCGCGTCCGAGTCGCGCTGGGCAGTCGCTCGCCGGCACGTAGTCCAATCCAGGTGCTCGCCGTCCCCGCTTCTGCCGCGCACGAGTCACACTAGGAGCGTGCTCACCAGCGATGAACGGATCCTCACCACGCACGCCGGCAGCCTGCCCCGACCCGCCGCGCTGGCCGAGCTGCACGGCCGGCGGAGCCGGGGCGAAGCGGTCGACGGCGACGAGCTCCGGGAAATGGTGGCTCAGGCCACTGCTGCCGTGATCGCTGCCCAAGTCGAAGCGGGCATCGACGTCGGCAACGACGGGGAGCAGGCCCGGGAGAGCTTCGTGACCTACGTCAGCCACCGCATGACCGGCTTCGGCGGCGCCAGCCAGCGCCCGCTGATGCGCGATCTGGCGGACCACCCGGACTTCCTCGAGCTGGCCCAGCCCCGGTTCCAGCGGATCAAGGTCAACCTCATGCGGGCACCGGCCGCGGAGAGCGA
Source organism: uncultured Acidimicrobiales bacterium (assembly GCA_963728985.1). Lineage (GTDB taxonomy): Bacteria > Actinomycetota > Acidimicrobiia > Acidimicrobiales > Ilumatobacteraceae > DASXAI01. The sequence goes on from CAVSME010000003.1 coordinate 547,727, forward strand.
CATCGCGTATCGCGATACGGGCGAGGTCGCCGCCGAGTGCGACCTCGTCGCCACGGCGCCGTTCGCCGAGACGTTCATGACCGCCACGTCACCGGGCATCGTCGCCTCGGCGATGGAGAACCGCCACTACGCCTCGATGGAGGAGTACGTGACTGCGGTGGCGGCGGCGCTGTCCGTCGAGTACCGCTTCATCGTCGAGCGCGGGCTGCTCCTGCAGATCGACGCGCCGGACCTCGCCATGGAGCGTCACACCCTCTTCGCCGACCGGCCCCTCGCCGACTTCCTCGACTGGGTGGCGATGGTGATCGATGCCATCAACGGCGCCCTCACCGGCATCGATCCCGCGTCCGTGCGGCTACACGTGTGTTGGGGCAACTACGAAGGCCCGCACACGCTGGACGTGCCGCTGGAGGACATCCTGGCGCTCCTCTACGAGGCGAACGTGGGCGCCCTGGTGCTGTCGATGGCCAACGCCCGCCACGCCCACGAGTACATGTGCTTCGAGCGCCGGCCGTTGCCGGACCAGATGGTCCTCGTCGCCGGCGTGATCGACACCACCAGCAACTACGTCGAGCACGAGGAGGTGGTGGCCGACCGTCTCGTGCGCGTCGCTCGCGCCGTCGGCGATCCGCGACGCGTCCTCGCCGGGACCGACTGCGGCTTCGACACATCCGCGGGTCTCGGCGATGTCGCGGCATCCCTGGTGTGGGAGAAGCTCCGGGCCATGAGGGCCGGCGCCGACCTCGCCTCCGAGCGACTCTTCGGCTGATTCTGCGGCCACGGCGGCGGCGCTGGCAGAACGTCCAGCGACCCCGTTCAACTATGTGACCGAGTTCACCGAGGGGTACGCTGTTTCTAACGCCTACCAGATTCGAGGGGGATTCGAACGATGGAGAGCTACGACGTTCACATCAAGGACGGCACCATTGTCGATGGGACCCGGGTGCCGCGGTTTCGAGGGGACCTCTGGATCAAGGACGGCCGCATCGCCCAGATGGGCGGTCGGGCCAAGGCTCCATCGGAACGAGTGATCGATGCCGGGGGCTGCATCGTCGCCCCCGGGGCCATTGACCTGCATACCCACTACGACGCCCAGGTCCGGTGGGACCCGTGGTGCAGCATCTCGAGCTGGCACGGCGTCACCTCCGTGGTGCTCGGCAACTGCGGGTTCGGCTTCGCCCCCGTGAAGCCCGACTTCCGCGAGCGCTCGATGCTCACCATGGTGCGCACCGAGGCCATCCCGCTCGATGCCATGCGTGAGGGCCTGCTACCGAAGTGGGACTGGGAGACCATCCCCGAGTACCTCGACAGCCTCGAGCGCGCCCCGCTCGGCGTCAACGTGCTGCAGTTCATGCCGACGGCGTCGCTGATGATCTACGTCATGGGCCTCGACGCGGCGAAGTCCCGCCCCGCCACCAACGAAGAGCGCAAGGAGATGCAGCGCCTGCTGCACGAGGGCATGGACGCCGGTCTCGTCGGCTTCTCCATCCAGCGCCTCGGTCCGAACTCCACCCAGGCCGACTTCGACGGCTCGCCGATGGTCACGGACACGATGTGCGACGACGACATCTTCTGCCTCGCCGAAGTGCTGCGCGAGCGTGACGAGGGCGCTATCCAGCTGACGCAGGCCACCGACGCCAACCCGAACTTCCCCGAAGACCTCGAGTTCAAGCTGCGGCTCGCCGAGGTGGCGCAGCGGCCGATCATCGACAACGTCGTGCCCGTGAGCCAGCGCAACCCGCGCGTGTACCAGGAGCGGCTCGAGTGGCTGGAGCAGGCCCACAACGAGGGCCTGCAGATCTACGGCCAGGGCGCCACCATCCGTACCGGGTTCGTCTTCTCGCTGGACGAGTGGAACCTCTACGACTCCAGCCCCGCCTGGCGCGAGGCCACCACGGGCACGCTGCAAGAGAAGATCGCCAAGATGAAGGACCCGGCGATCCGCGAGAAGCTCCGCAAGGAGACCGAGACGGCCAACACGCTGTTCGCCAACACACAGCTCGCCGTCGGCGGCCCGCCACAGAAGCTCGTGGTGCAGGGCGTCTCCCGGCGCCAGGACATGCAGAAGTACGTCGGGAAGACCCTCGGCCAGATCGCCGAGGAAGAGGGCAAGCACTACCTCGACGTGATGCTCGACCTCTCGTTGATGACCGACCTGAAGACCGAGTTCCTCGGCGAAGGGCCGCAGTTCAACGTCGATCACATGGCCGGCGTCTACAACGAGTCGCCCTACACCATCCCGGGCGTGTCCGACGGCGGCGCCCACACCAAGTTCTTCACGGGCGGCGCCTGGACCACCGACTTCCTGGCGTGGATGGTCCGTGACGAGAAGAAGATCTCGCTGGAAGAGGCGCACTATCGCATGTCGGCGCTCGCCGCCCATGCCGCCGGCTTCCGCGACCGGGGCGTGCTGCGCGAGGGCGCGCCGGCCGACGTGATCGTCTACGACATGGACGAGCTCGACATCGATCCCGCCTGGGTCGGTGAAGCCGTGTACGACCTGCCCGGTGGTGAGTGGCGTCGCGTGCAGCGGGCCCACGGCTACCGGCACATCCTCGTCAACGGCGTCGAGACGTTCACCGACGGCGAGTGCACCGGCGAGACGCCCGGCAAGCTCCTCCGCCACGGCAAGGGCTGACCGCTTCGGCGGGGCCGAGCAACGACTCTGGCGCTCCTTCGGGACGATCCCGACGGAGCGCCGGGTCACGTTGCCGCGGTCGGGGATCGACGTTCGGGTCCAGGAGGTAGGCAGCGGGCCGCCCATCATCTTCGTGCACGGCACGATGAGCGCGGGGTCGGTCTGGGCGCCGGTGGTGAGCCGACTCGAAGGGTTCCGGTGCATCGTCCTGGATCGTCCGGGCTGCGGCCTCAGCGCCGCCTCGGCGACCGACCTCCACGACATCGCCGCGCTCGAGGCGTACGCCGATGCCCTGCTGGTCGAGCTCCTCGATGCGTTGGCCATCGAACGCGCCGACATCGTCGCCACCTCGTTCGGCGGCTACTTCGCGCTGCGCGCCCTCGCGTCCCACCCGGACCGGTTCGGCCGCCTCGTCGAGATGGGCTTCCCGTTCGGCGCGCCGATGCTGCGTATGCCGCTGCTGATGCGCATCAGCAGCATCCCGGCCATGAGCAAGCTTGCCATCCGGATGCCGATCAACGAACGGACGGTCCGCACCATGTTGCGGCAGGCGGGACTGCGCGGCGCGCTCGAGTCGGGCCGGTTCGATCAGGCCGCGCTCGACTGGTACCTGTCGCTGCTGCGCGACACCGACACGATGCGCAACGAGGTCGGCGTGGCTCCGCTCGTCATCTTGCCGATCCGGGGCGTCAACACTCGCGTCCTGCTCACGCCGGAGCTGCTGGCGACGATCACCGCGCCGGTGAACTTCCTCTGGGGCGAAGACGATCCGTTCGGCGGCACCGACACCGCGCAGCACTTCGCCGGCCAGCTCGCACAGTCGCATCTCGAGATGCTCCCAGGAGCCGGGCACGCCCCCTGGGTCGACGATCCCGACCGTGCCGCGGCGGTCATCGGCGACGCCTTCGCCGATCTGCCGCGTTCGTGACCCAGGCGGTAGCGTCGGGCGACTGCGGATCGGGGGTCAACCGTGCAGCTGGATTTGCTGGCGTCGGGTTACGGGCTGGTCGAGGGACCACGTACGGACGCCGAGAACAACCTCTACTTCACCGACGCCCCGGGAGGCGGCGTCTACCGACGGAGCCCGGACGGCACGATCGAGACGTTGGTCAGTGGCCGCAAGATGATCGGCGGCTTGGCCATCCATGCCGATGGCGGGTTCGTCATGTCCGGGCCCACGGTGGCCCACTGGCGTGACGGCGAGGTCCGGGTGCTGCTCCAGCGCGACGGGGTCACGTCGTTCAACGACATCCAGCCCGATGCCGACGGCCGGGTCTACGCCGGCGCCATCCGTTCGAGCCTGGAGGACCTGAAGGCCGAGAAGATCCTGGGCGAGTGCTACCGCATCAGTCCCGGCGGCACCGTCGAGGAGGTCTACGGCGACCTGGAGGTGTCCAACGGGATCGGGTTGTCACCCGATGGGCGCACGCTCTACCACGTCGACTCCACCACGAAGGGCCTGTGGGTCCACGACGTCGGCGCCGACGGGTCGCTGTCGAACCGGCGCCACATCGGCCGGGCGGCGTTCGAGCGTGGCATCCCCGACGGCATGTGCGTGGATGCCGACGGGAACCTGTGGGTGGCCCACGTCGGCGGCCGGCGGGTGGTCAAGCTGTCTCCCACGGGCGACGAGCTCGACCAGATCCCGGTGCCGGCCAAGGCGGTGACGAGCGCGGCGTTCGGCGGGCCCGACCTGGGCGACCTGTACATCGTCACCGCCGACAACTTGGACGACGCCGCCCTGCGCGGGTGCGTCTTCCGGTGCCGGCCCGGCGTGGCCGGCCTGCCGACACCGCTCGCTCGCGTTTGAGCGGCGACGTCACCCGAGCGTTGGGATGACCTCGGCGGCCAGCGTGTCGAGGAGGCGCTGCTGCTGCTCGATGTCCGGTGAGCCCAAGGAGAACACCATCTCCTCGACGCCCGCGCTCCGGTAGCTCTCGCAGAGCTCGATCAGCGACGACGGCGTCGCATCGGCAGGCACGTCGAAGCGCAACGAGATCACGATGTCGTTGCGGCTGCGGCCCTGCTCCTCGAGCAGTTCGTCGAGCCGAGCGAGCCGCGTGCGGATCCCGTCGACGCGCACACCCAGCGCGTGCCAGCAGTCGCCGAGCCGGGCCACTCGCCGCAGCGCCGGGACGCGGTTGCCGCCCACCGCGATCGGCAGCCGGCGCCCCTGCCACGGTTTGGGCGCGGCCCGCACCGGGCCGAAGGAGAAGAACCGACCGTGGTACTCGGGCTCGCTGTCGTCCCACAGCGTCCGCATGACGGCGATGAACTCGTCGGCGTAGGCGCCACGGTCGCCGTAGGCCACCACACCGACCGCCTCGTTCTCCTCCGGCAGCGAGCCGACGCCGACACCGCATCGCACCCGGCCGCCCGACAGCTGGTCGAGCGTGGCCATGGTCTTGGCCAGCACGAACGGGTTCAGGTAGGGAATGACGAGCACGCTCATCCCCAGCTCCACCCGTGACGTGGCGGCGGCCGCCCAGGTGAGCACCGTCAGCGCATCGTGGTACGGCCGCTCCCCCAGCCGCTCGCCGACGTAGCCGATGTTGAGGAGGTGGTGGTTCACCCACACCGAATCGAAGCCGGCCGCCTCGGCGCGCGGCGCCAGGCCGACGACAGCGCCGACATCGTCGATGCCCCAGTTGTTGGGGAGCACGAAGCCGACGCGCATCAGTCGACGATGGCTTGGTACGTCAGCGCCCGCAGATCCTGCTCGGGCAGGTCGAACCCGACCATGTACTGGGTCATGAACACCCCGACGAGGTCCTCTTGGGGGTCGACCCAGTAGTAGGTCTTCGCCGCGCCGGCCCAGCCGTACTCGCCGACCGAGCCCGGGCCGCCGGTCTCGGCCACGTTCGTGACCACGCGCGAGCCGAGCCCGAAGCCGAAGCCCGGGTTGGGGATCCCGCCGATCTCGTAGGGCAGCAGTGCTGCGGGTACGTGGTTGCTGTGCATGAGGCTGAGCGTCTTGCGCCCCATCACCCGGCTGCCGTCCAGCTCGCCGTCACCCACCAGCATCTGGGCGAAGCGCATGTAGTCACCGATGGTCGAGTACAAGCCGATCCCGCCGCGCACGAAGACATCGGGAGCGTCGGTGGGATACGTGTCGGAGACGTCGCTGCGCTCGTTGTACCCGCCCAGGCCCGCCTCGACGAGCGCGCCCATCGTCTGACCAGGCGCGAAGAGATCGGGCAAGCCGTACATGGCGGCGACGCGGTCCAGCTTGGCCGCCGGCACGCCGAAGGCGGTGTCGGTCATGCCGAGCGGCGCGAACATCCGCTCCTCCAGGAACGGGCCGAGCGGCTGATCGGCGATCACCTCGACGAGGCGAGCGGCGACGTCGATGCCCAGGCTGTAGTGCCAGCGCTCGCCCGGTTGGAAGGCCAAGGGCAGCGCCGCCAGATCGTCGATCAGTGTCTCCAGCGAACGGGTCGGATCGTTCATGAGCCGGGCGTCCCGGTACAGGTCACCGACCGGCGAATCCTCCATGAAGTCGTAGGTCAGGCCGCTGGTGTGCGTCAGCAGGTCGCGCACGAGCATCGGGCGGACGGGATCGACCAGGCTGCCGTCGGCGGCCATCACCTTCGTGGCCCCGAAGGCGGGGATGTACTTCGCCACCGGGTCGGTCAGCCGGAACCGGCCTTCCTCGAACAAGAGCATGAGCGCAGTGCTCACGATCGGCTTCGTCATCGAGTAGACGCGGAAGATCGTGTCGGGGGTCATCGGCAGTCCGGCTTCCTTGTCGCGGTAGCCGTACTGCCCGGCGAACGCCGTCTGACCGTGGCGGGCGATCATCACGCTCACGCCGGCGAAGCCGCGTTCGTCGACGACGGACTGCATGACGGGGTTGATGCGTTCGAGCCGATCGGCGTCCATGCCAGCGGCTTCGGGCGAGGTTCCCATGCGCGTCTTCTTCCTATCGATGGTGATGGGTCAGGCCAGCGGATCGGCTCCGTCGATGCCCAGCAGGAACTGGGCGTGGTTCTCGTAGGCCGACTCGTTGACCAGCAGGTGGTTGGCGGCCACGGTGAGGTCGCGCACGGCCTTCTCGAACACCGTGCCCTGCTGCAGTGCCGCGCCGCCGGCGAAGCGCACCGTGTCGGCCAGCACGTCGGCGGCAGTGCGCACGGCGAACGCGCCAGCGGCCCGCGTACCGGCCTCGAGGGCGCGCAGGTCGGCGCCCCGGTCCTCGGCCCGCGCCATCAGGTTGTCACCGTCGGCGATCATCAACGCCCGCGCCGCCTTCAACCGTTGATCAGCGGCGCCGAGGAAGCTCTGGAAGGCCGCCCGCGATGCGAGGACCTGCGGCCGGGCGTACCCGCGCGTCATGGTCGAGGCCAGTGCGATCAACTCGTCGAGCGCCCGCCGGGCGATCCCCAGGGTCACGGCCGGCACCGGGTAGCCGAGGAAGCCGACGATCCCAGTGCGGTAGACGCGGCCGCCCCGGCGCGGCGCGATGCCGGGCGAGTAGGTCAGCTCCTCCGGCACGAAGACGTCGTTCACGGCGAAGTCGTTGCTCCCTGTAGCCCGCATGCCGAGCACGTGCCACGTGTCTTCGACCTCGACCGCGTCCTTCGGCACGACCAGCACCTTCACCTTCGGCGGTCGGCCGTCGACGCCGGCCAGCAGCCCTTGGAGGAGCACCCACTCCGCGCCGTGGATGCCGCTCCCGTAGCGGAACCGGCCGGTCAGGCGGTAGCCCTCGCCGTCGGCTTGGAGCTTGCCTGGACGCAGGCCCCCGCCGCCACAGACGACGGGCACGTCGCGCCCGGCCAGGAGCCGCTCGACGCCGCCGTCGGGCAGTCGTGCGCAGACGGCGCCCAGCGAGTCGGCGTAGATGAACAAGCACCACGCCGCCGACGCGTTGACGAGGGCGACGCGCTCGAACACGTCGAACTGCAGCTCGGGCTCGGCCTCGTCGCCGCCCAGGCATTCGGGGAGCTTGAGCCGGAGCAGCCCGGCGTCACGGATCGCCGCCAGCGTCGTGTCGGGCAACCGCCGCAGCTCTTCGCCGAGCGCGGCGTCGCCCGCCAGCACGGGCGCGATGGCGTCGATCCGCTCGAACAGCTCGCTACGGCGGTCGGTGAACGTGCCCATGCCGCAACGCCTCTCAGACGACGACGCCGTCGCGCCGCAGCTGCTCGATGTCGTCCGTGCTCATCGCCAGGACCGAGGCGAGCACGTCGTCGGTGTGCTCGCCGAGCAGCGGGGGCGACCGGAACTCCCCCAGCTCGGCCTCGGTGAACTTGAACGGGCTGCCGAGCACCGCGATCTCGCCGTCGCCCTCGACGATGTGGCGCACCATCCCCCGCTCCTTCACCTCAGGCGCCTGCAACGCCTGATCCATCGTGCGCACGCCTCCGGCGGGCAGGTGGTTCATCTCCGCCAGCCACTCGGCCGCCGGCCGCGTCACCAGCGCCCGCTCGATCTCGATCTTGAGCGCGTCGCGGTTGCGAGAACGGCCCGACGGCGTGGCGAACCGCTCGTCCTCGACCAGGTCCGGGCGCCCGATCACCACGCTGAAGTCGGCGAACAGCCGGTCGGTGGCCATGGCGAGGTAGATCGGGTCGGTCGCCGTCTCGAACAGGTCGATCGGTGCCGCCACGACGTGGCGGTTGCCGGACCGCTCGGGCACCTTCCCGTCGGTCAGGTACTGCATGGCGACGTTGCCCAGCGCGCCGATGGCGGTGTCGAGCAGGCACAGGTCGAGGAACTCGCCGTGACCGTGGCGCTGCCGCGCCAGCAGCGCGGCGCAGATGGCCGTGGTGGCGTGGGCCGCCGTCAGCGTGTCGATGATCGACAGCGGATGGCGGACCGGACCCCCGTCGATCGGGCCGGTCAGCGCCATCATCCCCGACTCCGCCTGGAGGACGGGGTCGAAGCCGGGTCGTGACGAGAACGGGCCCTCGGCTCCGTAGGCCGAGATCGAGGCGTAGATCAGCGCCGGATCGCCCGCTCGGAGCTGTGCCGGACCGAGGCCGAGGCGATCCATGACCCCGGGCCGGAAGTTCTCGACGACGACGTCGCTGGCCGCCGCCAGGCGCCGGGCCAGGTCCTGGCCGGGGGTGTGGGTCAGGTCGATGGCGATGCTGCGCTTGGAGCGGTTGAACGCGAGGAACATCGCGCCGCGACGATCACCGCGTGGCGACCGCGCCCGAGTCTCGTCCCCCGTCACGGGGTGCTCGACCTTGATCACGTCGGCGCCGAGGTCGGCGAGTTGCTGCGTGCACAACGGTCCCGCGATGACTCGCGAGAAGTCGAGGACGCGGATCCCCTCGAGCGGCGGCGGGCTCCCCATGGCGGCGCCAACCTAACAGGGTGCTGAAGTACGGCCCTCGGCGGCGGTAGGCGCCGTCGTACCCGTGTCGGCACCTCATCCCGCCGCCGACACGGGTACTTCAGCACCCTGTTCACCGGCTCGGCGCCGACGCACCTATGCCGGGACGAGGGTGGACCCGTAGAGCTCCTCGAGGGCCTGCCAGTGCCGGGCCTCGGCGGCGGCGTCGTACGTCGGGTTGTCCGGTACGGCGAACCCGTGCGCTGCCGGATAGGTCACCAGCGTGTGGTCGACCCCGGCCTCGGTGAGGGCGCTCGACAGCCGCTGGAACTGCTCGTCGTCGAACGACCCGTCGTTCTCGGCCCCGGCCACGTAGACGGTGGCCTTCATGGCCCCGGCCAGCAGGTGCGGGCTGTCCGGCGCGGTGCTGGCGATCTGGCCCCCGTGGAACGACGCCGCCGCGCCGACCCGATCGGGGAACCGTCCCGCCGCGGTGAGGGCGAACCCACCGCCCATGCAGTACCCGGTGGTGCCGACCTTGGTGTCGGCCACTTCGGGCTGCGCGGCGAGGAAGGCCAGCATCGCCTCCGTGTCGCGCGCCGCCTCTTCCTTGGTCACGCTCGACACCAGCCCCATCAGCCGCTTCCGCTCGGCCGAGTCGTTGAACACGGTCTTCATGTCGAACGGCTCGATGGGGCCGAGGCGGTAGTAGAAGTTCGGGACGAGCACGGCGTAGCCGAGGTCGGCCAGCCGCTGCGCCATGTCGTGGAAGGTCTGGCGCACACCACCGGCGTCGGGGAACATGATGACGGCGGGCCACGGTCCGGTGCCGGCGGGCGTGTGCAGGCTGGCGTCCATCGTTCCGTCAGCGGTGGGGATGGACACGTCACGCTGGGTCATCTGCGTCTCCTCGGCTCGATCGCTCGTCCGATGTTGTCACCGGGGGTGCCGTGCCGTCACTTCAGGCGTTAGTACGAGCGGGGCAGACCGAGGACGTGCTCGGAGATGTACGACAGGATCAGCTCCTGGCTGATCGGCGCGATGCGGGGCAGGCGGGCCTCGCGGAAGTACCGCTCGACGTGGTACTCGTTGGCGTAGCCGAACCCGCCATGCGTCTGCACGGCCCGGTCGGCCACGAAGAACCCCGCCTCCGCCGCCAGGTACTTCGCCATGTTCGCCTCCTCGCCGCAGGGCAGGCCGGCGTCGATGCGCGTCGCCGCTTCCCGGATCATCAGCCCCGCCGCCCGCAGCTTGGCGTAGCCCTCGGCCAGCGGGAAGGCGATGCCCTGGTTCTTGCCGATCGGCCGGTCGAAGACGACGCGGTCGTTGGCGTACTGGACGGCCCGGCGCAGCGCCGCCAGTCCGATGCCGAGAGCCTCGGAGGCGACGAGGATGCGCTCGGCGTTCAGCCCGTCGAGCAGGTACTGGAAGCCGCGGCCCTCCTCGCCGACGCGATCGGCGATCGGCACGACGACGTCGTCATAGGTCGTCTCGCAGGATGCGACGGCGTTGCGCCCCATCTTCGGGATGGCCACCGCGTCGACGCCGGGAGCGTGGCGATCGACGAGGAACAACGTCATGCCTTGCGTCGGCTTGGCGCACTCCGCCAGCGGCGTGGTGCGGGTGAGCAGCAGGATGCGGTCGGCCTCGAGCGCCTTCGATGTCCACACCTTGCGACCGTTCACGACGTAGTGATCGCCGTCGAGCACGGCACGCGTCGAGATGCGCGTGGTGTTCGTGCCGGCGTCCGGCTCGGTCACGCCGAAGGCGATGTGCAGCGACCCGTCCGCCACCGACGGCAGGTAGCGCTGCTTCATCTCCTCGGTGCCGTGGACCACGACCGGATGCATGCCGAAGATCGACAGGTGGATGGCCGAGGCGCCGTTCATGCACGCCCCCGATGCCGCCACCTCTTCCAGGATCGCTGCCGCGTGGCGGATCCCCTGCCCACCGCCGCCGTACGCCTCGGGGATGGCGATGCCGATCCAGCCACCGCGTGCCATCTCGGCATAGAACTCGTCCGGGAAGCGGTGATCGGTCTCGCACGCGGCCCAGTAGTCGTCGTCGAACTTGCGGCAGACCGCAGCGACCGCTTCGCGGATCAGGACGATGTCCTCGTCGGTCTCATGGCTGTCCATCTCACGCTCCAGTCGTGCGTTCGGTCGTCGTGCGTTCCCGGCGGGCCCGGCGGGCGGCGCGCATCTGCTCGTAGCGGGGTGAGTACCGGTCGGCGTACCCCGGCTCGGCCGCATCGGCGGCGGCGCGCAGGGTGACGAGGGCGTGCTCCCAGGCGTCGATCAGCGCATCCTCTGCCGCGTAGTCGAACGGGTCCTGCAGTGCGCGCTCGATCGCCCCGCCCGGCTCGGGCCGGTTGGCGGCCAGCCAGCGCGCTGTCTCGGTCAGCCCCTGCTCGACGTTCACCACGTCGCGGTAGCCGAGCTCCCGGACGAGTGCCGTGCTCGGCGTGTACCGGTGATGGCTGCCGGTGACCATCATCATCGGCCGGGCCGGGGTGGCCAGCTCCTCGGGCATGCTGATCAGCTCGAAGCGGTGCCCGATCGCCGCCGCCACGATCTCCACCACCTGGCGCAGCGACGGCGTGCGCTCGTCGCTGGCGTGGTAGATGCGCCCGGCCGACGCCTCGGGCTGATCGACGACGACCAGCAGCGCATGCGCGGCGTTCACGGCGTACACGGCGGTGCGCAGCAGCAGGCCGCCGTCGGGCACGATGAGCCGGCGCCGGCCGTCGAGGGCACGCCGCACGATCATCCATTCGCGCGGGAGCAACTGGTTGGGGCCGTAGACGAGTGGATAGCGGATGTGGGTGGCGGTCGGGCTGGCCGCCAGCACGGCCTGCTCGGTGGCCACGATCTGCGCCGACTTGACGCTCCCGGGGCCGTCCGAGGTGCCAGCCAAGCGCTCGTTCTCCGCCGCCGGGACCGGCAGCCCCGCCGGTACCAGCGCCTCCGGGTCGCCGTAGCCGAGCAGAGCGGGCATCCCGCCCACGGTCACCAGCTTGCCGACCCGGCGGCCGATGACGGCCGCGAGATCGCGCAAGCGGCCGTACATCACGATGCCGACGTCGAACGTGCGGCCGCCCAGTGCGGCATCGACGGCGGCGGCATCGAACGGGTCGGTGTGCACGTGCTCGACGAGGGCTTCGATGTCAGGGCTCTCGTGCCGGCCGGTGTGCAGGATCGTGACAAGGTGGCCCCGGTCGAGCAGGCCCTGAACGACGTGTGGACCTGTGGGACCGGTCCCGCCCACGACGAGCGCGGTGATCCCTTGCGCGGCCGGCATCAGCGAGCGACTGTACCGGCCGTCGTTCCGGCTGGCGGTGGTCGGCCGGCCGGTACCATCTCGACGGATGACCGAGCAGCGCCCGCCCGCGTGGTTCAGTGACGCCATCGCGATCCAGCCCGACGAGCGCACCACACGCGTGAAGGGCTGCGACATCCACTACCTGTGCTGGGGCGACAGCGAACGGCCCGGCCTGGTCGTCGTCCACGGCGGCGCCGCCCACGCCCAATGGTGGAGCTTCATCGCCCCCCTCCTGGCGGCGCAGCACCACGTCGTGGCCGTCGATCTGTCGGGACACGGTGACAGCGGTCGCCGCGCCGTCTACGCCATCGAGACCTGGGTCGACGAGGTCATGGCATGCGCCGAGGACAGTGGGATGCGAGGCCTGCCCGTCGTGATCGGCCACTCGATGGGCGGGCTGGTCACCATCGCCGCCGGCAACCTGTACGGCGAGAAGCTGTCGGGCGCGATCGTGATCGACTCACCGGTGCACCGCCCGGACCCGGAGTCCGAAGAAGGCGTCCGCGGACGCATGTTCAGCAACCCCAAGACGTACGCCGACATCGAGACGGCGGTGCAGCACTTCCACCTCCAGCCGCCGCAGCCCTACGAGAACCCGTTCATCATCGACTTCATCGCCCGCCGCTCGCTGCGCCGGACAGCGGACGGCTGGACGTGGAAGTTCGACCCGAAGGTGTTCCTGCGCCATCGCCAGGGCATCGCCGACTACCTGGCCGAGGTGCACTGCCGGATCGCCGTGTTCAAGGGCCAGCACAGCGACCTCGTGACGGCCGACGTCCAGGACTACATCGACGAGCTGCTCGGGCGGAGCTCGCCCATCGTGGAGATCCCCGCTGCGTATCACCACGTCCCGCTGGACCAGCCACTCGCGCTGGTCGCCGCGATACGCACCATCCTCGCCGACTGGGAGCACTCGATCCCCCGGCGCCGGGTCGACTGAGGGCGCGCCCTGACCTTGTGTGACGGAATTCGAGATGATGTCGCGAATTCCGTTACACAAGCGCTGGATGCGGGCGGCTACACGAGCGCTGGCGCGACTTTGTCGATGAACGTCTCCAGCGTGGCCAGCGACTCGCCGTAGGTCATGTCGCCAGTGGGCAACTGCAAGATGATGTAGTCCGAGCGCCCGTCGGCGAGTAGCGCCTGCAGGTGCTCGGTCACGTGCGCCACCGTGCCCGAGTCGCCGGTCAGCATCGGCATCAGCGCCGCCTCACCGCCCGGGGCCATGAGCGCCTGCGCGCCGAGCGCCAGCGGGTTGAGCGCGGCTTCGGCCTCCCGCTCGTCGAGGGCGAGCCGATCGAACGTGTGAACCTCCACGATGCGCCGCATCAGGCCCCGGAAGCCGCGCGCCGCGATCTCCTTGCCCTGCGCGTCGTCGTCGCCGATGCCGATCAGCATCGTCGACCCGACGCGCGGCCTGGCGCCGGGGGCGTCGGCCCGCACGGGGTCGTCCTTGTACTCCTCCCACGTGGACACGTAGATGTCATAGGCGTCCTGCGGGATGGCGCCCGGCCAGACCAGCCCGAGGCCGTAGCGGCCGGCGATGGTGGGGTTGCCGGCGTACCACATGGGCGGGTTCGGGGTCTGCGCCGGGCGCAGGCTCAGGCTGATCTCCGGGAAGTCGTAGTGCTTCCCGCCGTTACCGCCAGTGACACCGGTCTGCAGGCCCCTCAGGATGAGGGCGAGCGCCTCGTCGAAGCGCTCACGCGATTCGAACCAGTCGCCCTGGAACCAGAAGTGCTCGATGGCGGCGATGCCGCGCCCGACGCCGTACTCGACCCGGCCGTCGGTCAGTTGGTCGAGCAGGCAGATGTCCTCGATCACCCGCAGGGGATGATGCAGGGGCAGGCACTTCACGAGCGGGCCGAGACGGATCGTGCTCGTCACCTGGGCGGCGGCGGACAGGAAGATCTCCTGGTTGGGGGCCATGCACAGATCGGTGCCGTGGTGCTCGGCCAGGTGGTAGGCGAAGAAGCCGGCCTGATCCGCCATCTTGACGAGGTCGAGCCGGTCCCGCAGGAGCTGGCCCATCTCCGTCCCCGGTATGCCCTCGATGTGGTCGAAGATTCCGAACTGCACCATCTCGTGTCCCCCCGTGATGCATCGCAATGTCAGGTAGCTTGACGCGTCATCTTACGAGCGGCGGCGGAGGGCCGGCGCCGCTCGCCCTGGGGTGAACACATGATCTAACCTCGGTTAGAATGCGGTGCTGCTGATGCGAGGAGGAACGCGTGCGTCACGAGCGCCAAGTGGAGTTGTTGCAGCGCGTGGCCGACTCGGGCCCGCACCTTGCCGGGCTCCACGGTCCCCGCTCGATGGTGAACCCGGCGTCGGCCTACACCGACCCGGAGCGCTTCGCCAAGGAGCTGGCCGTGCTGTTCCGCAACGGGCCCACGCTGCTCGGCCTGAGCTGTGAGGTCCCCGAGCCCGGCGACTACCTGACCACGACGGTCGACGGGATCCCCGTCGTCGCCGTGCGCCAGCCCGACGGCTCGCTGCGCGCCATGGTGAACGCCTGCCGCCATCGAGGGGCGCCACTGGTCAACGCCCGGTCCGGCACTGTCGGCCGCAGCATCGTGTGCGGCTACCACGGCTGGACCTACGACCGCGCCGGCACCTTGCTGGCGCGACCGCTGTCGGCGGGAGCGTTCGACGACGTGACCCTGAGCTGCAACCTGCACCAGGTGGCGGTCGCCGAGCAGTACGGCCTCATCTTCATCCGAGCCGGTTCCGGCGATCCGATCGACGTGGACGACGTGCTCGCCGGCGCTCAGGACGACCTCGGCGCGTTCGGTCTCGACAGCTACACGCACATCGAGACACGTACCAACGAGTGGAACATGAACTGGAAGCTCATCCTCGACACGTTCACCGAGAGCTACCACATCCGCTGGCTGCACAAGGACTCCATCGCCCCCGCGTTCAACTCCGACTGCGTCATCTACGAGCCGTTCGGGCGGAACTGCGTGTCGATCGGGCTGCGGGCGAACGTGCTCGACGAGGTGGCCAAGCCAAAGGAGGACTGGTCGCTGCTCCCCTACGGCACGATCCAGTACTTCCTGGTGCCCAACGCCCTCCTGGTCCACCAGCTCGACCACGTCGAGCTGTGGCGCATCGAACCCCTCGAGGTCGGCCGGGTCCGCACCCACACGTCGATCTTCGCCCCCGAGCCGCCCACTGAGTCGGCGATGCGGTACTGGACGAAGAACCTCGACCTGCTGCTGCAGGTCACCGGCACCGAGGACTTCCCGACCATGGAGCGCATCTACGCCACGCTGCGATCCGGCGCGTTGCCGGAACTGGTCTACGGCCGCATCGAGCCGCCCCTCGTGCACTTCCACAGCGCGCTGAACGAGGCGCTGGCCGCCGCCGACCCGTGAACGCCCAGCGGCGGCACGGGAAGCGGCAACCTACAGTCACGGCGTGGGACCACTCTCGGGACTGAAGATCGTCGAGCTCTTCTGCATCGGCCCCGGCCCGTTCGCCGGGATGCTCTTGTCGGACATGGGGGCCGACGTGCTCCTGGTCGATCGGCACGAAGAACCCGAGCTCGGTTATCCCGACCATCCCTACCGCTACCTGTACCGCAACCGGCGGTCGATCCGGGTCGACCTCAAGACACCGGCCGGCGTCGAGGCCGTCCTGAGCGCGGTCGAGCGGGCCGACGGGCTGATCGAAGGCTTCCGCCCCGGTGTGGCCGAGCGCCTCGGTCTCGGACCCGACGAGTGCCTGGCCCGCAATCCGAAGCTCGTCTACGGACGGATGACGGGCTACGGGCAGACCGGGCCGCTGTCCAACCGGGCCGGCTTCGACCTCAACTACATCTCCCTGACCGGCGCGCTGTGGGCCATCGGCGAGGCGGAGCGCCCCCCGGTCCCGCCCCTGATCCTGGCCGGCGACTTCGGCGGCGGCGGCGCGTTCCTCGCCCTTGGCATGGTCTCGGCCATGTGGGAGGCCGCCCGATCGGGCAAGGGCCAGGTCGTCGATGCTGCCATCGTCGACGGCGCACTCAACCTGATGGCGTATGTGTACGGCAACCTCCACGGCGGCACCTGGACGCCCGAGCGGCAGTCCAACCTCGTCGACGGGGGCGACTGGCGCTACGCCGTCTACCGCACCGCCGACGAGCGATTCATCTCCCTCGCCGTCATCCAACCCAAGTTCATGCGGCGGTTCCTGAACAAGGCCGGGGTCAGCGCGCCGGCCGAGCTGGGTGACCACGACGACGTCGCCAACTGGCCCCGGTACCGGGTGTGGATGGCGGAGCTGATCGCCACCCGGACGCGGGACCAGTGGGTCGAGCTGTTCGGCGAGGACGACGACTGCGTCCAGCCCGTCCTCGATCTGCACGAGGCACCGACCCATCCTCATCTGCAAGCGCGGCAGTCCTTCGTCGATGTCGACGGCACCACGCAACCGGCGCCCGCGCCGCGGTTCAGCCGCACCGCATCGGAGGTGGCGCGCCGCAGCCCCTACCCCGGTGAAGGCGGCGAGCAGCTCTTGCGCGAATGGGGGCTGTCCGAGAGCGAGATCGCCTCCTTCAAGTAGCGCGCCACCACGTACGGTCGAGCGATGCGGGCATGGCGTGTGAACGAGCTGGGCCATCCGAACACTTCGCTGCGGCTGGAGGACATACCGGTCCCTGAGCCGGCAGCGGGCCGGGTCCTGGTGCGAGTCGAAGCGACGAACGTGAACTTCGCCGACATCCTCGTCTGCCAAGGGATCTACCAGGATCGACCGGGCGTGCCGCTCACGCCCGGCACCGAGAGCTGCGGCGTCATCGAGGCGGTCGGCGACGGCGTCGAGCTGGCGGTGGGCGCACGGGTGGCCGGCCTCGCCGACCTCCGCCACGGCGGCTACGCCGAGCAGGCGCTGCTGCGGGCACCCACCGTCCTGCCCATGCCCGACGATGTGGACGCCTGCGATGCCACGGTGCTGTACTCCACGTTCCAGACCGCGCACGTCGGTCTGTTCCACACCGGGCAGCTCCAAGCCCGGCAGTGGGTCCTGGTGCTCGGCGCGTCGAGCGGCGTCGGCGCCGCCGCTGTGCAGCTCGCCCTCACCCGGGGCGCCCGGGTCATCGCCAGCGCCGGCGGGGCGGACAAGCTGGCGTACTGCCAGGCGCTCGGCGCCGAGGTCACCGTCGACTCCCGGGACGCCGACCCGGCCGAGACGCTGTACGAGGCGGTGATGACCGCCACCGATGGCAAGGGCGTCGACGTGGCCTACGATCCCGTCGGCGGCGTGCTCGGTGACGTGACCCGCCGCCTCATGGCCTGGGAGGGCCGCCTCGTGGTGATCGGCTTCGCGTCGGGCGCCATCCCGAGCTACCCCGGCAACCACCTGCTGGTGAAGAACTACGCCGTCATCGGCATGGCCTGGGGGCAGTACGCCGCTCGCCGCCGCGACATCGTCGAGCACGCCCACGAGGAGCTGCTGGCGCTGTACCGGGCCGGGCGGATCCGGACCGACGTGACCGCCGTCGGGCTGGCCGAGGTGCCCGCCGCCCTGGCCGCGCTCGAAGCCCGCACCGTCACCGGACGCCTGGCGATGGTGCCCTGAGCACGAAGCGGTGACACGTCGCCCGCCGGGCTACGGTCCGGCGGATCACACCAGGAGGACACATCGTGGGCAAGCTGGACGGCAAGGTGGCCATCGTCACCGGAGGCGCTCGTGGTCAGGGCGGCGCCGAGGCAACGCTGTTTCGGGCCGAAGGCGCGGAGGTGATCGTCACCGACGTGCTGAAGGACGAAGGCGAGAGCCTGGCCAAGGAGATCGGCGCCACGTTCCTCCCTCACGACGTGCGGTCCGAGGAGGAGTGGGCCGAGGTCGTGCGCCAGACCGTGGAGCGCCATGGACGCATCGACGTCCTCGTCAACAACGCCGGCATCTTCCACCGCGCCAAGCTGGTCGACACCGACCTCGAGACCTACCGGCGCATCATCGACGTCAACCAGGTCGGCGTCTACCTCGGCATGCGGGCCGTGGCCCCCACGATGATCGAGCAGGGCTCGGGCTCGATCGTCAACATCTCGTCGGTCGCGGGCCTGCGGGGGTCGCCGGGCGGGTTCGCCTACGGCGCGTCGAAGTTCGCCGTGACCGGCATGACCAAGTCCGCAGCCATGGAACTGGCGCGCTACGGCGTGCGGGTGAACTCGATCCATCCCGGGATGATCGACACCGACATGATGACCGACGTGACCGGGGGCAGCGCCGAGCGGCACGACAAGTTCGCCCGCTCGATCCCGCTGAAGCGCGCCGCCGAGCCGACCGAGGTCGCCAACCTCGCCCTGTTCCTGGCCAGCGACGACAGCGGCTACTGCACCGGTTCGGAGTACATCGTCGACGGCGGCATGACCGCCACATAGGTCTGGCTCACGCGCTCAGGACGTTCGACCCGCCCGTGATCGTCGGGTAGAGGGCGTCGGCGCCGCCGGCGGCCAGCGCCCGGCCGAGGCGGCTGCTCCACCACGTGTCGTCGCCGTACTCGCGGCGCCACGACCACAGGCGCCGGCTGAAGTGCTGCAGCGGGTACTCCTGCGTCATGCCCATGGCGCCATGGGCCTGATGGGCCGCCCGCGTCGCGGCCGCCGCGGCCTGGCCGGCGAGGACCTTGGCGGCGGCGATCTCGAACGTGGCCGGGCCCCGCTCCGCAGCGGCGGCGGCGACCTCGGCCGCCATCGTGACGAGCGCCGCCTCCTGCGCGCCGTGCACGAGGTGCTGCTGGACCGCTTGGAACTGCGCGACGGGCCGACCGAACTGGCGGCGCTGGCGGGTGTACTCCACCGTGATCCGGTTCATGCGGTCGAGGGCACCGGCCATCAGCAACGTCCGCGTGAGCGCGCCCCGCTGCCGCAGCGCGTCCGGATCGATCCCGGCGGGCGCCGGTGCGATGTCGGCCGGGACCCGGTCGAAGACGAGCGTGTCGCGCGGCTCGCCGGCGAGGTTGGTGCCGGGCTCGACCGACGCCGCGTCAGTGGCCATCGCTGCCACCACCCACCCCTCGCCGTCAGCGAGGAGCGCGACGACGCGCTCCGCCCGCCGGCCCCACGCGACGCGCGTCGCGCGGCCGGACACGGTGCGGCCCGACAGCGCCAGAGTGTCACCCGGTTGGCCGGGCACGACGGTGACCGGGCCATCGGGCAGCGCCAGGCCGGCCGCGGCGGCGAGCCAGCCGCCGAGCAGACCGGTCTCGGCCAGTGGGATCGGTGCCGCGTAGCTGCCGGCCACGCGGAGGATGGCGGCGGCGTCGGTCACCGTCCCGCCGGAGCCGCCAGCGGTCTCGGCGATCGACACCCAGGGAAAGCCGGCGTCGGCGACCGCCTGCCACACGTCGCCGGCCCATCCCTCGCCTTCGGCCCGCTGCACCGCCTCGTGGGTGCATGTCGCGGCGAAGAGTCGGCTGGCGCTGTCGATGAGCAGTTGGTCGGTCATGTCTCCAGCCCCTTCGCCGCCACCGATCGCAGGATCTCGATGGTGCCGCCCCGGATCGTGAACGACGGAGCCGTCAGGATGGCGCCGGCCAGCAGGCGCTCGAACAGCGACACCGAGGCCGTGGACGGTTCGAAGTCGACCAGCTGGAGCACCCGTTCGAGCACGTCTTGCTCGAACCGCGTGCCCATCTCCTTCACGAGGGCCGACTCCAGCGCCGGGGCCTCGCCCCGATCGATCTTGCGGGCCACCGACAGCGACAGCTGCCGCAGCGCCCACCAGCGGGAGACGGCGTCGCCGAGCAGCAACGAGCCCCGCTCACCGGCGGCGTCGTCGGCGTGCTCCCGCAGCCAATTCTCGACGACCAGGTAGGTGGACAGCCAGCGGTCGGGTCCGCCGCGCTCGTACGCCAGCTCGGAGGTGTTCTGGGTCCATCCCATGCCGACGTCACCGAGGACGAGCTCGTCGGGAACGTAGACGTCGTTCAGGACGACCTCGTTGAAGTGGGAGCTCCCGTCCAGGTACGGGATCGGGTGGACCTCCAAGCCGTCGCTGTGCAGATCGACGAGGAGCTGGCTGAGCCCGCGGTGGCGATCATCCTCCTCGCTCGTGCGACACAGCACGACGAACCAATCGTTCTCGTACGCGCCGCTGGTCCAGATCTTGGTGCCGTTCACGAGCCACCCGTCCTGGGCGCGCGTGGCCCGGGTGGCCACCGAGGCCAGATCGCTCCCCGAGTCCGGTTCGCTCATGCCGATCGAGAAGGACAGCTCCCCGCGGCAGATCGCGGGGAGGAACCGCTCCTTCTGGGCGTCGGTGCCGAAGCGGTTGATCACCGGTCCACTCTGGCGATCGGCGACCCAATGGTGACCGACGGGCGCGCCCCACCTCAGCAATTCCTCGACGACGACGAACCGATCGACGGCGCTCCGGTCCCTCCCGCCGTAGCGGGCGGGCAAGGCCATGCCCACCCAGCCGTGAGCGGCGAGCGCCTTGGAGAACGCCGGATCGCGATGGGCACCCATCCCGAGGCCGGGCTCGAAACCACCGCGCGGCAGTTCGGACGCGAGGAACGCCCGCACCTCGGCCTGCAGCGCAAGCTCGTCGGCCGTCAGCTCTGTCGGCTCGAATCGCATGTCACCGTCCGTTCGTGGCGAGCGTCGGGAGCCGGTAGGCCCGCGCCGCCGTGTCGTGGAAGAGGTCGAGCTTCTCGGCCGGGGAGAAGGAGGCCGCCATCCGCTTGAACGCGTTCCAGACCTCCACGTAGCCGAAGCAGGCCTTGTCGACCGGGAAGTTGGACTCGAACATGCAGCGCGACGGGCCGAACGCGTCGATGGCGAACGCGACCTCGCCGCCCCACGCGGCAGCGATCTCCTCGGACGACGCCTTCACCTCCCGCTTGTCCCAGCGCTCCCCGGACAGCGGCCGTATCAGCGCCCCGACCTTCAGCACCACGTTGTCGCACCCGGCCAGCCCGGGCAGATCGCGGCGCCACACCTCCCGCACCTCCTCGGCCTTGCCTCGGTACGGTCCGCCGGCGATCGGCACGCAGAGGTGGTTGGCGATGATCGTCACCTCCGCACACGCCCGCGCCAGGTCCGTCAGCTCGGCGATCTGCGTGTGGTACACCATCGCGTCGAACGAGCAGCCACGCGCTCCGAGCGTGTGCACGCCGGCCCGGAACTCGCTCTCGCCCAGCAGGCCTGCGCGGGCGGCGTTGTTGCCCATCGGCGCAGCGTCCCACGCCGTCGAGTGACGTATGCCCCGGAACCGCCCGCGTCCAGCGTCATCGAGGGCGGCGAGCACATCGGCGACGGCCTCGCCCAGCGTCAGGTCGGCGTGCCCGACGATCCCCTCGATCTCGGGACCGGGTGTCTGGGCGCTCGTCTCCGCCGATGCGGCGACGAACTCGACCTCGCCCACGGGACGGAGCTCGACCGGGCCCTCCTGGCGGTACTCGGAGTGGCATTCGACGAACACGGTCCGCACGACGTTGTGGCCTGACGTCGTGTCGGCCCGGAGGTCGTCGACCGTGTAGGGGAACCCCGTGTGCCCGGTGTCGAGCCAGAGGTGGTGATGGGCATCGCAGATGGGCTGCTCCGGCTCCAGGATGGGCTCGCTCGTCATGCTCCGGACCGTAGTCCCGGCCCTGCGTTCGTCCCACTGCCCATAGTGTCTCGGACATGACCGCCATCGAAGGTGAGTACGCGCCGACCCCGACGAAGTGGGTCCGCGACCAGGTCGAGGAGTACGAGCGCACCAATGGCCGCGAGGGCGCCACCCTGCGCGACACCGGCCTGCCCGTCATCATCGTCACGATGAAGGGCCGAAAGACCGGCAAAGTGCGCAAGATCGCCCTGATGCGGGTCGAGCACGACGGTGAGTACGCGCTCATCGGATCCATGGGCGGCGCCCCCAAGCACCCGGTCTGGTACCACAACCTCACGGCCGACCCCTCCACCGTCACCATCCAGGACGGACCCGAGCCGTTTGCCGTGCGCGTGCACGAGGCCGACGGCGACGAGCGGGAGACATGGTGGCAGCGGGCGGTGGCGGCCTTCCCGCCGTACGCCGAGTACCAGCAGCGCACCGACCGGGTCATCCCGGTCCTCATCGCCACCCGGGCAGGCTGACTCCGACATCACCGACGAGGCCGAGGTGCTCCGCCTCGTGTCCGCCGCAGATCGGCTTGACCCGCAGCTGGGCAGCGGAGCTCGCACCCTTCGGCATCACCGTGAACACGGTCGCGCCGGGCTTCAGCCCTGTGGAACGCCACGCCGATGTGCCCGAGGCGACGAGAGACGCGTACCTCGGGACCGTGCCCGCCGGCCGGATGGGAACACCGGACGACATCGCCCCGCCGTCAGCTTCCTGGCCT
The DNA here is from genome assembly GCA_963728985.1 of uncultured Acidimicrobiales bacterium. Lineage (GTDB taxonomy): Bacteria > Actinomycetota > Acidimicrobiia > Acidimicrobiales > Ilumatobacteraceae > DASXAI01. The sequence goes on from CAVSME010000003.1 coordinate 570,278, forward strand.
CCGAGGGCGCTGGCTTCGTGACCGGCCAGCGCATCGTCGTCGACGGCGGCCGGACGCTGGTGCCGTGATCAGGAGGGCTCGAGCCACTCGTTGAACCGTGCGGGCTGCTTGTCGCGGAAGGACCGGGCTCCGGCGGTGGCATCGGCGTGGTGGTCCGAGATGGCCGTCTTGGTGGCGATGTCGTCGAGTGCGGGCGGGAACGCCAGCTCGGCGGCGCTGTAGATCGACCGCTTGAGCAGTCTCATCGCCACCTGCGGACCGTCCGCCAGTTCCCGGGCGAGATCCATGGCGGCGGCGGTCAGCTCATCGTCGGCCGTCACCTGGTGGACGAGACCCAGCTCGAGTGCTTCGTCGGCGCCGATGATGCGCTTGCGCATCAGGAAGTCCATCGTCCGGGCGACGCCGAGATGTTGCACGAGCAACCAGTGGCCGCCCTCGTCGGGCAGCAGGGCGAAACGCAACGTGGCACTGCCCATGCGCGCCGAGCGCGCCGCGATCCGGAAGTCGCACGCCAGCGCGAACGAGAACCCGGTCTGGATGGCGAAGCCGTTGATCGCCGCCACGGTGAGCTTGTCGAGGTTGCGCACGGCGACGTTCACGGCCTGGCTCACGGCCCGCAGCGCGTCATAGGTGCCGAGCGGCGTGTTATGGCCGGCGCCGATCGCTCCGACCATGGTGCCGGCGGTCTCACCGCCATAGCTCTTCATGTCGTCGCCCGCCCAGAACGCCCGGCCCGTGCCCGTGAACACCAGCACCCGGACGGCGTCGTCCATCTGCGCTCGGGTGAGCAGCTCGACGAGGTCGCGCTTCATCCCGATCGTCGACGCGTTCATCGTCTCCGGTCGATCGAACGTCACGGCGAGGATGCCGGGATCCTCCAGCGTGGTCGAGAACCCTTCGAACGTTCCAGCGTCCATCTGCCCTCCTCGGTCGACACGGGACGGTAGTCCGCCCGCAGCGAGCACCGGGAAGGTCAGGAGAAGGTCATGAGAAGGTCCAATCCGTACCGTCGACGATGCCCGACCGACTCGTCACGGAGGCCATTCGATGTCGACCTTGATCGAGAACTGCCCTGCTGAGCCCATCGCCGATCAGTCCGTGCCGGCCCTACGCATCGAAGCGCACCAGGTGACCCGAGTGTTGCGCAATGGCACGCCCACGCTGGCCGACGTCTCGCTCACCATCGAGCCGGGACAGCTGGTCGCCATCATCGGCGCCAGCGGAGCCGGCAAGACCACGCTGGTCGAGACCCTCTCGGGCGTGCGGCTGGCCACATCGGGCCGCGTCTGCTTCGACGGCTGCGACATCCACGAGAACCGCGAGGCGTTCCGCGGCGTCGTTGGCTACGTCCCCCAGGACGACATCATCCACCGGGAACTGCCGCTGCGAGCGACGATCCGCCACGCCGCCGAGCTGCGCCTGCCCCACCTCGGAGGCGTCGAGCTGGACCACCTCGTCGACTGCACCATCGCCACGCTGGGCCTGTCCGAACATGCGTCGACGACCGTCGGCCGCCTGAGCGGAGGGCAGCGCAAACGGGTCAGCATCGCCGTCGAGCTCCTCACCCGGCCCCGCGCCTTCTTCCTCGACGAGCCGACGTCCGGCCTCGACCCAGGCACCGCCCGCAACCTGCTGACGACCCTGCGGACGCTCGCCGGTAACGGCTCCACGATCGTGCTGACGACCCACAGCCCGGACGACGTCGTGCAGTGTGACCAGGTGATCGTGGTCGGTCGCGGTGGTCGGGTCCTGTTCCAGGGGACGCCGGCGCAGGCGCTCCAGGAGTTCGGCGTGATCGACATCGCCAGCGTGTACCGCTGCCTCGAGGATCAGCCCGAGACGATCCCGGCGCGCCGACCGTCGAGCCCGTCCGAGCCACCGCCGAGTCCGCCGGCCGAGCCCCCGACGAACGCGCCCGCCGCTCGTGCGAGCATCGCCCGGCAGTGGAACGTGCTGCGGCGGCGCAACGTCGAGGTGCTCGTGCGCAACCGCCTGACGCTGGCCATCATGCTCGGCGCGCCAGCCCTGGTCATCGGCATGTTCGTGATCCTGTTCCGCCCCAGCGCCTTCGACGCGCAGGGCACCGATCCCCTGGCCGCCGTGGGCGTCACCTACTGGTTGGCGTTCGCCGCCTTCTTCTTCGGCCTGACGTACGGCCTCCTGCAGATCGTCACCGAGATCGCCGTCGTACGGCGCGAGCGCCACGTCGGGCTCGACATGGGGCCCTACCTGCTGGCCAAGCTCACGGTGCTCGTCCCTGTCCTGCTCGTCGTCAACGTCGCGATGGTCGCGGCCCTGCAGGCCACCGGCCGGCTCCCCGCCGACAGCTGGGCGACCACGGCCCGGCTCGTCTTCGTGCTCCTGCTCGACGCCGTCGTCGCGCTCGACGCTCGGGCTCCTGGCGTCGGCGGCGGTCTCGGAGGCGTCCCACGCCACCCTCGTGCTGCCGCTGCTGTGCTTCCCCGCCGTCCTGTTCGGCGGCGCCGTCCTCCCGGTGCGGGCCATGGCGACCATCGGCCAAGCCATCAGCATCACGACGCCGGACCGTTGGGCGTTCGACGCGCTGGCCCGTGTCCTCGGACTCACCACCCGGTTCGACGGCGGTCGCGGCGGCATCGTCTCGCAGCAGTACGGCAGCGCCTTCGTCGGCTCGATCGTCGCCCCGGTCGTGCTGCTGGTGCTCTTCGCCGCTCTGTTCCTGGCCGGCGCCGTCGCCGTCCTCCGCCGCCGCACCGCAGCGGACTGATCCCCCGACAGGCTCAGGAGCCCTGCTCGTTGGCCCGGTTCCACTCCCGGCCCGACATGGAGGCGACGGCCTCCAGCGTCAGGCCGGTGTGGAGGTCGTCAGCCATGGCCCGGCGCAGCGGGCGCACCAGGGCGTGACGGGTGTTGCGCAGCAGGATCGGGTTCAGGCGGGCCAGGCCGGCAGCGATCTCCTGGGCCCGAGCCAGCACCTGGTCGCCGGGCAGGACCTCACCCACGATGCCGAGCTGGCGGGCCTCCTCGGCGTGGATCTTCTGGCCCGTGAGGAGGAAGTAGCGACCTCGGTTGGGGCCGAGGAGCAACGGCCACACGATCTGCATGCTGTCGCCCGGCACGAGGCCGCCCGGGAAGTGGGGGGCGTCCTGGAAGTAGGTGTGCTCAGCGGCGAGCACGATGTCGCACAGCACGGCCAGCTCCGAGTGGACCGACACCGGACCGTTGACGGCGCCGATCATCGGGACCTCGATGGCGAGCATCTGGTCGACGAGGCGGTTGCCCTCCCAGATGATGCGATCCCACACCGTGGCGTTGGCCCGGCCCTCGGCCAGCGGGTTGGGGCCGTCGCCCAGGCCGATGAACGTGTCGCCGGTGCCCGTGAGGATCACGACCCGGTTCTCGCGGTCGGACGCGATGGCGTTGAAGAGCTCGGGCAGCTCCTGGTGGGGCGGACCGCCCCACATCAACGACTTGCCCTTCCAGTGCATCCGGATGGTCAGCACGCCGGCGTCGTCACGGGTGACGTCGGCCGTCGAGTACCGATCCTTGTACTCGTGAAGCTCCACCGACTGATCCTGTCACGCTCCCGCCGGACCCGCATCCGCCACGGCGGGGCCGTCAGGCCAGCGGGTCCCCGGTGAGCGGCGCGGGCATGACCGTGCCCCGGGGCCGGAAGATCGTGTGATGGCGGATGCGGGCCAGCTCGGCGCACCCGGGAGTGCCGCTGTCGCCCACGACGAGTCCGTCGAGCACCTGATACCAGTGGTCCTTGCGGTCGTAGACCTCCACGATCCGCGCCCCGACGACGACTTCCTGGTCGGCTCGGGCGGGCCCCCGGTGCTGGATCTGGGTGCGGACGTGGATCGTGGGGCCATAGGTGAAGTTGTGGCGGGTCAGCGGGGCGATGCGGGCGGCCAGGAACCAGGGATGGAGCCCGCCGTCGGGAACCTGCGACCTCGTCTGGCCCAGGTCGTCGAGGGCGAGCCGGCGCGCCGCATCGGCGGAGACGTAGGCCCCGAGCGGCCGCAGCGCCTCCCCCACCGGCGCCGTGTCGAGCGTGTACGTGGGGCGCACGTGCGGCGGGTCGACGGCGGGGACGGGCTCGGGCGGATCGATGTCGCCGGCCCATGACGCCGACCCGAGGCCGACGGTGCCGTCGAGCACCACCCGGTCCCCCACCATGGCACTCACCGTGCGAGCCGCGCCGGCGGTCGCCGACCCGCTCGCCCCGACCACGATGGTCACCCGCTCGCCGGCGTAGAGCGGGCGCCGCAGCGTCACGTCGGCCCAGCCGTCGTGGAGCCAGCGGGGACCGAGCACCTCGATGACGGCCTCGGCCACCCAGCCGTAGGTCCGCACGCCGGCAACGAGGGCACCGGCATAGCCGGCGCTGCTGGCTCCGTCCTCGCCGTGGATCGGGTTGGGAACGCCGACGGGGGGCGGGTCAGGGGTGGCGGTGACCGATCGGGTCACGGGCTGGTCGAGGGCCGAGGTGGCCATGGCGACACTCTGTCACCCGCCGTGCTCGGCGTAGCGGGCGAACTTCTCCGACGGAGCCCACCGGCTGTAGGTGGGCGACTGGGGCCAGCCCTCGGGCGAGTCCTGCCACTCCTCCTGGCGCCCGTAGGGCAGCAGATCGATGAGCGGGAAGCTGTAGCTGAGTTGCTCGGTGCCTCGGCCCTGGGTGTTGTACGTCCGGTAGACGGTGTCGCCCCTGCGGAGGAAGACGTTCACCTGGAAGCCGCCGCCGGCCGGGGCGCCCATGTCGGCGCCGAAGGGGCTGTCGGCCGTGGAGTACCACGTCATCTTGTTGCCGACGCGCGCCTTGTACGCGAGGGCCTCCTCGATCGGGCCCTGCGTCACGATCACGAAGCGGGCGTCGTAAGCGTCGAGGAACTCGAGCCGGGTGAACTGGCTGGTGAACCCGGTGCATCCCGGGCACTGCCACTCCTCACCGGGGAACCACATGTGGTGGTACACGATCAGCTGGTGCTTGCCCTCGAACACGTCCACCAGCCGAATGGGGCCGTCGGCGCCGTCGAGGACGTAGTCCGGCAGTTCCACCATGGGCAGGCGCCGGCGGGCGGCGGCGATGGCATCGAGCTCGCGAGTAGCGGCCTTCTCCCGTTTGCGCAGGTCGGCCACCGCGGCCTCCCAGGTGGCCTCGTCGACGACGGGCGGAACGGCGAGGGCGTCGCCGCCGTCGCGTGCAGCCTTCGGTGACATGATCGGCTCCTCTCGAGGGATACGGATCGCAGTCTGCTCACCGATGAAGACGATCGACGGCCGGCGAATTCATCGGTGATGCGGCGCCTGTGTAACGGAATTCGCGACATTCGTGAGGTTTTGCGCACACGAGCGCCGAAACACGGGTCGCAGCGCTCGTAGACACAAAGTGCGCACGAGTCCATTTTCTACTGACGGCGGCGGGCCAAGGAGGTTCCCGGTGATGGCCCAGACGAGGCCGAACGACTGGGACGAGGTGGCGGCCCGGCTCTTGGCGCACACCGGAGCGGGTACGGCGGACTCGGCGCCGGGCCCCTACACCGTATCCGTGGCCGACTACGCCGATCCGGTGCGCTGGGAGCGCGAGGTCGACGTGCTGTTCCGGCGGTCGCCCGTCGTCGTGGCGCTGTCGGCCCACGTACCGACGGCGGGCAGCTACCGCGCCATCGAGATCGCCGGCCTGCCGGTCCTCACCGTCCGCCAGCCCGACGGCGGCGTGAAGGTCTTCCTCAACGTGTGCCGGCATCGAGGCGCACAGGTCGTCGAGGGGGGGGTGCGGATCGGCTCGCCGGTTCACCTGCCCGTACCACGGTTGGAGCTACGACCAGCGCGGGACGTTGGTCGGTGTGTCCGGCCGGTCGACGTTCGGCGAGCTCGACACGGCCAGCCGGGGCCTGACCGAGCTGGCCTGCCAGGAACGCTGCGGCCTCGTGTTCGGCCGGAACGAGCCAGGGAACCGGCGGTTCCACCAGTGGGTCGATCAGCTCTTGGCCGACGCCCGCTGACGTCTCGGCTCAGCCGAGTGGTCCGCCAGCGAACCAACGCTCGAACATCGGGCGGATGGCGGTCGAGACCAGTTCGACGAGGAGGCCGTGCGGTCCTTCGGCGGAGTAGGTGAACCGCAACGGGAGGGTGGTGACACCCTCATCGGGCAGCCACAGCCGTTGATCGACCTGCTGCGGCACGCACCACGTCACGCCGAGCATCGAGCCCAGCTCGATCATCGCCTGGTCGAGATCCGGCACCCGCACTCCCTGGTGGAAGCACCGCTGGTAGTCGACCACGTCAGGTGTCCTCGGTGCGGTCGGCGCTGTGCGTCGCCAGCCACCGCGCCGTGGCCGCGCCCATCTTGGCGCCGTCGTAGGAGATGCGCTGCGTCGGTTCGACCTCGAGGACGACCCGTCGGGGGGAGTCGAGGAACGACTGGAACTGCGCAGCGCGCGCGGGATGGCCCGGGTTCAGTGCCGCCGCCAGCTCCGGATAGAACCAGTCCTTCACCGAGCGTGACTCGTGCACGGTGCACGTGCCCTTCCACGTGACCGTCTTGTTGCGGGGCATGGACGAACCCGTCGACGTGACCACGATGCACACGCGCGGGTCGCGCCGCACCGCACTGATCCGGGCTCGTTGCTCGGACGCCGTCAGCCAGAACCGGTCCCGGCGCCACACGTACGACATGATCACGCCGACGGGCCACCCGTCCCGGTTCGACCAGATGAACGTGCATTCGTTCTGCGCGTTCAGGAGCGCCTCCTCGACGTCCTCGTCGAGACCGTAGATCGTCACGTCCTCGTAGTTCTCGTCGCTCACGCCACCTGTCTATCCCGGCTGCGGCGCGGCCCAAGTCAGCTCGAACGTTCCCGCACCTCGGCGAGCACGACCGGGTTCGATTGTCCACTCCACGTCGCGGTGAGGCCGATGGCGGGACGAGGTCCGGGGACGGGGCGCCGGTACACGGTCAGCTCGAACCGGTCGTTGTGGAGCACGGCGCCGGTCACATCCTCATGCCCGACTTCGAAGCCGTCGACCGGCACTCGCTCCTGCGTCCATCCCCCGCCCTGGATGCGGACGTTGCTCGGCGCGATGTACCAGCGACCGTCATAGACCGCCATGCCGAGCGCCTCACCCTGTCCGGTCATGGCAACAGCGGCGAGCATGACGACGAGGAGGGGGTCGCGCAGTCCGTCGTACACCCAGCGGGTGCCCAGCACCGAGTGCTGCATCTCGACGATGAGCGCGTCGTCGGCCCCGGCGAGCGGTTCGTCCCGGTACGTGAGCGGCACGTGCAGCACGGTGGCGCCGGCCGTGACGAGGTGGGTCTCCATGCCGACCCGACCCTCGGGATCATCGAAGCGGTAGGAGCCGATCACCTCCACGGGGATGTCCGGCGCGGGACCCCAGGGTTGCGTCGGGGCCCATTCGGCGATGAGCTCCGCCTTCGTCGGCGCGATCGTGGCGGCGTGGAAGAGAGCCATCGCCACCCCAGCGTAGGCACCCGCACGGGCGCCACCCGTCCTCAACCAATGGGTTGACAATGGCGAGACCCCGGCGTACGGTCTTGTTCAACCACACAGTTGAACAAGGAGGCCCGTCCGTGGCCGACGACCAGCTGTCCCGAGTCTTCGCCGCTCTCGCCGATCCGACGAGGCGCGACATGGTGGCCCGCCTCGCCGTGGGCGACGCCACCGTCGGGGAGCTGGCCCATCCCTATGACGTCTCCATGCAGGCCGTCTCCAAGCACATCAAGGTGCTGGCCGATGCCGGCCTGGTGAGCCAGAGCAAGGACGCCCAACGGCGGCCGTGCCATCTCGAAGCGGAGGTCTTCGACCTGATGACCACGTGGATCGAGCGGTACCGCCAGCAGGCCCAGGAGCGCTACGAGCGCCTGGACGCCGTCCTCGCCGAGATGCAGGGCGACGGACGATCCGCCAACGATCCCATCGCACAGCAAGGAGAAGCGTCATGAGCGCAACGAGCAACCGCTACCAGGCCTCGATCGAGGCGGACCCCAACCTGCCGATCATCCGCATCACCCGTGACTTCGACGCCACGCCGGCGCAGCTGATGCGGGCCCACACGGACCCCGAGCTGTTCGTCCGTTGGGTCGGGCCGAACGGGCTGCAGACCAAGATCCTCGACTGGGATGCCACCACCGGCGGCCGCTGGCGCTACGTCGCCGGGCGTGACGGCGAGGAGTACGGCTTCCATGGCTGCTTCCACGACGTCAGCGAGGACCGCATCGTCCAGACGTTCACGTTCGACGGTCAACCCGACGGGGTCGCCCTCGAGACCCTGCGCTTCGAGGATCTCGGCGGCGGTCGCACCCGGCTCCACGCCCAGTCGCTCGTCGACAGCTTCGAGAGTCGCGACCAGTGGCTGGCCAGCGGCATGGAGACCGGCGTCGATGAGGGTTACGCCAAGCTCGACGCCCTCGTGGCCGAGCTCTGATGGGCAACCCGGCCAACGAGCACCGGCGCATCGCCGGTGCGTTCACGGTGACCGTCGAGGGCACCGCCCCGGCGGCGTGGGACAACCCTGCGCCGCCGGAGGGCTGGGTCGCCCGCGACGTCGTGCGCCACCTCGTCGAGTGGTTCCCGGCGTTCCTCGAGGGCGCGACCGCGATCACACTGCCCGCTGGGCCCTCGGTCGACGACGACCCCGTCGGCGCTTGGCGCACGCAGACCGATGCGGTGCAGGCACTGCTCGATGATCCGGCGATCGCCGAGCGCGTGCACGACCTCCCGCACATCGGCACCATGCCGCTCGAGCAGGCCATCGACATGATCTACACGAGCGACGTGTTCCTCCACCGCTGGGACCTCGCCCGAGCCACCGAGCAGGACGAGACGCTCGACCCAGACAAGTGTGCCGTGATGCTCGTCGGCATGCTCCCGATGGACGATGTGCTGCGCCAGAGCGGCCACTACGGCCCGTGTGTCGATGTCCCCGACGACGCCGACGTCCAGACCAAGCTGCTGGCGTTCATCGGCCGCACCCCGTAGGTGCCCGGCAACGTCGGTCGGGCATAGTGCTCGGATGGACGGACGGCCGAACATCGACGGCGGCGCGTGGGCCGGCTTGCGAGTCGACCCGGTGATCGCCGGCCAGGCGGCCAAGTGGCTGCGAGACCGGGCACCCGTCGTCGGGGCCGAGCAACCGTGGTTCATGGCGGTCAACTTCGTCAATCCTCACGACATCATGAGCTTCGACTACGGCGGGCGGCCCGGGGTCCAACTCCCGCCCGTGCTGGCCCATGCCGTCGTCACCAAAGCGCCGGCCCCCGTGCCCACCTACGCGCGTCGCTGGGATGTCGAACTGCCGGCCAGCGTCCACGATGACCTCACCGGTGCCGCCCCTGCGGTCAGGGAGTACGGCGCGATGCTCGATCTCACGTTCGGACCGGTGGCCGACGACGAGCATTGGCTGGCCGGGCTGAACTTCTATCTGAACTGCCTTCGCGATGTGGACCGCCACGTCGATGTCGTCCTCGACGCCCTCGAGGCGTCCGGCCAGTACGACCGCACGATCCTCGTCTTCACGGCCGATCACGGCGACCTCGTCGGCTCGCACGGGCTGCGACAGAAGGGGAACCTCGCCTACGACGAGAACTTCCACGTCCCGCTCATCATCCGCCATCCTGACGTGAGCGGCGGCCACACGAGCGACGCGCTGGCCTCGGCGGTCGACCTCGCCCCGACCGTGCTCGGCTTCGCCGACCCGGATGTAGGCGCCCGGATCCAGTCCGGCGCTCTACGTCCCGACTGGACCAAGCGTGGCTCCTGCGTGGCTACACCGACGATCGCTACACCTTCGCTCGCTACTTCTCGCCACTCGATCCCAACCGACCGCGCGACGTCGACGAGCTGTTCGCCCGCAACGACGTCGTCCTCTACGACCGCACGAGCGACCCGCACGAGATGAGCAACCTTGCCAGCGATGCCGCTCATCGCGATCTGGTTGTCGACTGCCACGACAAGCTGGAGGCCCTCATCACCGACGAGATCGGGGCCGACACGCACGGCTGGGTGACGGAGCGGCCCAACCTCCTCGGCTGGCCTACCTGGCGGGGCGACCAACCCACCGGCTGACCTCGAGCCCGACGTCGCCTTGTTCTGAGCCGCGAGCCGGAGTGGGCTTACGCCGTTTCGAGATCGGGCAGCGCGGCCCGATCGACGACCGAACCTCGAGCCTCGCCGGTGCGCAGCTTCACGTCACCCACCTTGGTGTCGAAGGGACTGGTGAGACCGATCGCGTCAGCGTGGGCCTTGATCTCGGGCACCACGTACTCGGCCAGCAACTCGAGGTTGCGCATCCGGTCCTCGTTGGAGACGGTGCCCTGCGGCCCGAAGAAGATGAAGGTTCCGGGGCGCAGCACCGACAGCATCGTCTTCACCTTCTCGATGATCGTGTCGGGCGAGCCGAGCAGCGTCAGGTAGTTGCGTTGCGACTTGCGGAGCTGCCCCTCGGCACGCGCCCGCACCTGCTCGTAGTCGATCTCGCTGTGGTCGTCCACGGCCTGTTGCATCAGCTTGTCGCGGTTGACGCCGAGCCACGTGCCGCCGGGCTGCTTGGCGAGACGACGGATCGCTTCCTTCGAGTTGTAGCCGGGTGGCAGGGTGAACTCGGGCCGGCTGAACACGGTCTGGCCACCGCCGAAGATGAACCCCTTGCCGAGCTCTTGAGCCCGCTCGTCGGTGTCGGCCACGAAGGTCGGGATGAGGTACCCGAAGTTCTCCGGCCCCGCTTGATAGCCGGAGTTGGCGGCGACGTCGGCGTAGAGGTCCCACAGGTCGGCCGTCGGCCCGAGTGAGGTGCCGAGACCGATGTACGGGTACGCCTTCTCCGCGCTCCAGCGGACCGTCTCGGGAGACAGCACGCCGGGGATGATCATCGGAGGATGCGGCTTCTGGTACGGCAGCACCCACGGGTTCACGTGCCGGTAGTGGAAGTGCTTGCCCTCGTAGCGCCACGGTCCGGGTCGAGTCCACGCCTGGACGATGAAGTCGTGCGCCTCCTCGAACATCTCCCGGTTGTAGGCCGGGTTGGCGTTGTTGAAGAACTGCTCGCTGCCGGCGCCCCGCACCCACCCGGTGACGAGACGGCCGCGGGAGATGAGATCGATCGTCGCCAGCTCCTCGGCCATCCGCAGCGGGTGCTTGATGACCGGGAGGGGGTTGCCGATCAGGAGGATCTTCACCCGGTTCGTGATCCGCGCCAGGATCGCCGCCTCGACGTTCATCACGCTGCCCATGCAGAACGGGTTGCCGTGGTGCTCGTTGAGCGCCACCCCGTCGAAGCCGAGCTCCTCGGCGCGCACGTACTCGTCGAGGTAGTAGTTGTAGTCCTCCGCCCCGCGCACGTGATCGAAGTACGAGTTCGGCACCGCGAAGTACGCCTTGTTGCGGATGACGACATCCTCGGGAACCCACCGATACGGACGCTCGGTGAAATAGGCGACGTGCACGCTCAGCCTCCTAAGAACGCGGTGACAGCAGACAGGAACGCATCAGGGTCTTCGATCTCGGGGCGATGACCGACGCCGTCGATCGAGACCGTCGTCGAGCTCGGGAGCGCGGCCTCGTAAGCGCGGACGCAGCCTTCCGGGGCGATGAGGTCGTCGCTGCCTCGCACCAGCAGCGTGGGGAGATCGCCGACGCCCTCCAGCAGATGCCCGAGGCTGGGATCGAACATGAACGGCTCCCAGCCGATCCGGGCCGTCTCGGCGCGAGCGTCCTCGAACAGCTCGAACTGCTCGGGCGTCATCTCGCCGCCGTAGATCGCGGCGAACTCGGGCGCATCGACCTTCGAGACCGTCGCCGCCACGTGGGTGCGGATCGTCACCGCCAGGAAGTCGAAGATCTCGCCGTCGGTCGGCCGCAGACCCAACGGACCGACGAGCACCATCCGGCTGAAGATGTCAGGACAGGCGGCGGCCATCTCGGCGGCGATGAACGCCCCCGCGGAGAACCCGATCACCGGCACACCTCGCCAACCTTGCTCCCGCACCATGCGGGCGTAGAAGCCACCCAGGTCGCGGTAGGAGCGGATCCACTCGACCTTCTCGGTCTGCCCATACGCCGGCTGCATCGGCACGATCAACTCGTGCGTCGGCGCCAGCCGGTCGTTCCAGCTCATCCAGCCGGGGAACCCCAGCTCGTCGTGCAGGACGAGCAACGGCGGTCCGGTGCCACCACGCCGCACGGCGACCGGCACGTCGCCCACCATGATGACTTGCTCGCGCACTGCTGGTACCGCGGTCTCGGCCACGCTTCCCCCAGGAGTTCACACAGCCCTTCGACCAGACAGTAGCCGCACGCTCTCGCGAACCACCTGGTCCGACCGTCACTCCAAGGCGCCGGCGACCACGAGCTCGGTGATGCGGTCCTCGTCGTAGCCGAGGATCTCCCGGAGCACGGGCAGCAGGTGCTGGCCGAGCGTCGGCGCCGGCCCGACCCTTCCCGGGGTGGCCGAGAGCCGGTAGCGGGGACCCTCCACCTCGACCGGTCCGAACTCGGCGTGGTCGGTGCTGACGAAGTGCCCCAGCGCTTGCAGCTGCGGGTCGGCCCGGCACTCCGGGCTGTTCTGTACGGCGTGAGCGGGGATGCCCAACGCTTGCAGTTCGTCCTGGAGGGCGAACTCGGACCGCGGCCCGGTCCAGGACGCGACCGCACGGTCGAGCTCGCGGCGGCGGGCCAGGCGCTCCTGCGTGCTGAGATCGGCCAGCTCCGGTCGGCCGATCGTCGCCGCCAGCGACCGCCACTGCGCGTCGGTCTCGCACGCCAGGGCGATCCACCGGTCGTCCCCGGCGGTGGCGTACACGCCATGGGGGGCCATGTGGAGGTCGTCGTTGCCTTGGAGCTGGGGGAGCCGGTCGTTGAGCTCCAGATCGAGCAGGACCGGGGCCAGGAACTGCATCGAGGCCTCCGCTTGCGCGAGGTCGATGTACTGACCCTCACCCGTGCGGCGGCGATGATCGAGGGCGGCCAGCAGCGTGGCGAGCGCGATCCGCGGTGACACGTAGTCCGTATAGGCGCTGAACGGACCAGCCGGCGGGCGGTCGGGCCAGCCGACGAGACCGCCGAAGCCGCACAGGGCGGCGGCGAGGTTGCCGTAGCCGGCGAAGCGGTTGAGCGGGCCGGTCTGTCCCGTCAGGCAGCTGGAGATCATGACCAACGCCGGGTTCAACGGACGGATGCTCTCGTAGTCGAGGTCCCATTCGGCCATGGTCCCGGGAGAGAACGACTCGGTCATCACGTCCGCCCAGCGGATGAGATCGCGCACGACGCCTCGCCCCTCGGCGGTGCACAAGTCGATGGTGACACCGAGCTTGCCGGCGTTCATGTTCTGATAGAGCGCCGACCCTTCGACGTTGACCTCGTCGTGCCAGAACGGCTGCAGCGTGCGGGCCGTCTCGATCCGCCGGCTCGACTCGACCCGCACGACGGTGGCCCCGAAGTCGGCCAGGACCCGCGACGCCGCCGGACCCGCCATGACCCACATGAGGTCGAGGACCTTCACGCCCGCCAACGGGAGTCGCCGCTCGGCGAGGGCCGGCGGCACCTCGCGGGTCGCGCCGGCGCGGCGCGGTCCGATGGTTCCGTTGTGCTCGCCCAGGCGGGGAGCCGGCCGCCACGGAGGCAGCGGCGTGGCCGTCAGCTTGGCCAGCGACCCCGGGAACCGAACGGCGCGGTCGCCGACCGTGAGCGACTCCCAGAACTCGCGCGCGACGCGAACTGCTCGCTGTCGAGGACCTCCTTGGGCGTGGCCACGGGCGCCAGCAGCACGCGCCGCTCGAGGGCGCCCGCGAACAGCTCGGCCTTCGTGCGGCTGGACGTGAACGCGGCGACGGAGCCGGTGACCCGGTGCCACTCCTCGATGCTGACCTTGCCGCCCATCAGTTCGGCGCCGTACCCGATCCAGTCCGTGTCCCGCATGGCCTCGTCGCAGAAACCCGCCTCGTGCACCCACCGCATGAGCCGGGCGGTGAACGGCCCGATGGCCGTACCGAACACGAACGAGATGGCCACGTACCCATCGGCGGCCGGGTAGATCAAAGGCAGACGCAGGTCGCCGAGCCGGACACCGCCGCCGAAGCGCTCGATCTTGGTGGCGTGGAACGACTCGGCCAGCACGAAGGACTGGCTCGCCAGCGCAACCGATGTCTGAGCCGCGACATCGACATGCTGGCCGAGTCCGGAGGCGCCGCGCTCCGCCAACGCGATCAAGGCGCCGCAGGCAGCGTCGGCGCCGGCGTGCAACCAGGCCTGGGGCACGGCCATCCGCAACGGAGCACGGTCCTCGTCACCGGCGAGAGTGAGCACGCCGCCGGCGCCCAGCACCACAAGATCGGTCGCCCGCCAGCCATCTTTCGGACCGCCCCGCCCGAACGGCGTGATCGACACCGTCACCAGCTGGGGGTTCGCCGCCCTCAGCGCGTCGAGGTCGACCGGCGTGGCGCCCGACTCGATCAGCACATCGGCATCCGCCGCCAACGCGACCAGGTCGGCGTCCCCGACCGTCACCGAGCGCTTGCTGCGATTGAACGCCAAGTGCCACAGGGATCCTTCGGGATCCTCGACATCGTCGACGAACGGCCTCAACTGCCGGATGGTGCTGCCACCCGGCGGCTCGACGGCGATCACCTCAGCGCCGAGACCGGCGAGGATGAATCCGGCCATCGCTCCTCGTTCGTCGGCCAGATCCAGCACCCGATACGGAGACAGCATCGCTCCCCCTGATCCTGCCGGTCAGCTCGCGCCGTCGGCGACGAGCCGGGCCCGGCGGTCGGCGTCGTAGCCGAGCTCGTCGAGCAACTCGGTGTTGTGCGCGCCAAGTGCGGGCGCGGCCGTGCGGATGGTCGTAGGGGTGCGGCTGAACTTCACTGGCGGCGACACCAACGGGGCGATCGATCCGTCCTCCAGCTTGGCGTCCGTGAGCATGCCGCGGGCCGCGACGTGGGGATCGGCCAGGGCCTCCGTCAACGTGTTGACCTTGGCGATGGTGACCCCGGCACCGCCCACGAGCCGAAGTGCATCGTCGACCCGCTGGGTCGCGAACCAGCGCGCCACCACCTCATTGACCGTCTGGCGGTTGGCCGTGCGCTCGCGACCGGTGGCGAAGCCGGCGGCCTGGCCCAGGTCGGGGCAGCCCATCACCTGGCACAGGATCGCCCAGTGGGCGTCGACCACGACGGCCAGGTAGATGTGGCCGTCGGCGCAGGCGAAGGTGTTGACCGGCACCGAGGACTCGACCTCCGAACCCAGGCGCCGGAGCGGGTGACCCATCGCCGCCAGGGTGGGCGCCCCGTTGGACTGGAACAGCACGACGTCCAGCAGCGACACGTCGACATGCTGGCCCTCACCGGTCTCGTCCCGGTAGCGCAGAGCGGCCAGCGCACTGATGGCGGCGTGCAGCCCGGCGAAGTCGTCGCAGATCCACGTCGCCGCCTTGGTGGGGTTGCCGTCAGGCTCGCCGTTGAGCGCCATCCAGCCCGAGAACGCCTGTGCCGCCGGGTCGTAGCCGGCCCGTTCGCACAGCGGTCCGTACTGCCCCCAACCGGTGATGGAGACGAACACGATGTCCGACTTCCTCGCCCGGCAGCGCTCGTAGCCGATGCCCCAGGCGTCGAGCGTGCCGGTGCGGAAGTTCTCGACGACCACGTCGGCCGTGGCGACGAGATCGAGGAAGAGCTGCCGTCCGGCCTCGACGTGCATGTCGATGGTGAGGGAGCGCTTGTTGCGGTTCCCCGCCTGGTTCACGTAGCCGAGCTTGGTGCCCGGCAGGTCGGGTGGGAGCCGGCGGGTGACCTCGCCCCCGGGGGCCTCGACCTTGATGACGTCGGCGCCGAGATCGGCCATCACGCAGCACGCCATCGGGCCCGACCAACTCGTCGAGAAGTCCACCACACGGAGGCCGGCCAGCGGGCCGACGCTGTCGGGCAGAGCTTCGGCGAAGAACACCGACTTCTCCATGGCGGCATCGTTCCACAGCCAGCTCCGAGCACGCGCCGGTCGCCGCTTTGCGTCGCTCGACCAGCGCGTTCTTAAACTTGGACACTTCGCGGCCCAGGGGGACGAATGACCGTTCGACACGAACTGCTCGACGCCACCGACGAGACGATCGAGGACGCGGTGAGGTTCGCCGATCCCATGATCCTTCGTGGTCTGCTGTACCAGCTCACGGGCGACGAGACCGTGGCTGCCACCCCGGTGAAGGCCAGGGTGCTCGGCCTCGTGGAGGCGATGGTGCTGGCCGACCACTCGGACGCTGCGGTCCTGCAGTCCAAGGCCGCCGATCTTCTGAAGTCCTATCGGGACAGCGGTGCCGAGAACATCCCCGTCGGGCCCGCCGACCGGCTGCCACGGAGCCTCACCCTCGCCTGCGGGGAGGAGATCGCCGCGGCGGACCAGGAGATGTGGCTCGAGCAGCTGGCCGTCGACCCATGGGCGCGGGCGCTCGTCTGGCGCGAGCAGCCGCCGCCGGATCGGCTGCAGGAGTTCTCCGTGGTGGTGATCGGCGCCGGCGCCGGCGGTCTGGGCGCGGCGGTCCAGCTCAAGCACGCCGGCGTGCCCTTCGTCGTGCTCGAGAAGAACGGCGGCGTCGGCGGGACGTGGTTCGAGAACCGCTACCCGGGAGCGCGCGTCGACTCCCCGAGTCGCACCTACACGCACATCTTCGGGGCCGACTTCGAGTACCCCAACCCGTTCTGTGAGCAGACCGAGAACGAGAAGTACTTCAACTGGGTCACCGACGAGTTCGGAGTTCGGGAGAACATCGAGTTCGACACCGAAGTGAAGTCCGTGATCTGGGACAACGACGACAAGGTCTGGGTGATCGAAGCGGTGTCGCCCGACGGTCGGCGGGTCTGGCACGCCAATGCGGTGATCAGTGGCGTGGGCTTCCTCTCCCGTCCCAACCTCCCCGACATCGAGGGCCTCGCGACGTTCGAGGGTTCGGCCTTCCACACCGCCCGCTGGCCGGGCGACCTGGACCTCACAGGGAAGCGGGTCGCGGTCATCGGGAGCGGGTGCTCCAGCTACCAGCTGATGCCCGAGCTCGTGAAGATGGCCGAGCACACCTATCTCTTCCAGCGCACGCCCAGCTGGTGCTTCGACGTCGCCGGCTACCGGTCGCCGTACCCGCCGCAGGTGAACTGGCTGGATCGGAACCTCCCCTACTTCACGAACTTCGCCCGATTCCGCGCGAGCTGGATGAACGGTCCCGAGGGCCTGGGCGCCGCGTTCACCGCCGATCCTGCGTTCAAGGACGTGCACGCGAGGAGCGCCGTGAACAAGCGGGCTCGGGACGCCCGCCTCGAGTTCTTGCAGCGGAAGTTCGCCGACCATCCCGACCTGGCCGAGAAGATGCTTCCCATCGCTCCGCCCTTCTCCTCCCGCCCCGTGCTCGTCGACTCCGACTACAGCGTGTACGACGCGCTGCTGCGTGACGACTGCACCTTGGTCTCCGATGGGATCCGACGCATCAAGGAGAACGGCATCGAGGTCGAGGGCGGCGACGAGTATCCCGTCGACGTGATCGTCTTGGCCACCGGGTTCAAGGCGAACGACTTCCTCTGGCCGATGGAGGTTCGTGGTCGCGACGGCCAAGGGCTCGAGCAACTGTGGGAGAAGGACGGTGCTCGGGCATACCTCGGCACCATGCTGCCGGGCTTCCCGAACTTCTTCATGCTGTACGGCCCGAACACGAACGCCACCGGCGGTCTCGGCATCTTCGAGTTCGAGGAGATGGTCACCCGGTTCGCGCTCGAGTGCATCGAGCACCTCGTGCTCGAAGGGAAGCAGACCGTCGATGTCACCCTCGACGGGTATTGGCAGTACAACAACGAACTGGACCGGCAGGAGGCGCTGAAGATCTACACCGACCCGCGCGTCAACAACTACTACAAGAACGAGCATGGTCGCTCAGCCGGCAACTCGCCGTTCGACGTGCGCCAGATGTGGGCGTGGCTACGCCGGCCCGAGGATCGCTCCGTTACCGCTCATGATCAGCCGGGCTCGGCAAGCACCGGGGTCCGCCCGCACTTCGGCGAGGACCTCGTCGTCAGCTGAACGCTCCCCGTTCGTCGCGGCCTCGCGGTTGGGTGCCGATTCCGTCACCTGGCGGGTCGATCGGCGCCCATGACCGGATCGGCACCCAACGTCGCTCACGGAACGTGGCCACGGTCCAGCCCGGCCGAGCACGATCGCCTGCCGCTCACCCGATGTCCCCCCGATCGATCACAGATCGTCACGGAACCCGGTGTCCGGGCGCATCGCCCACCAGGCCGCGAGCGACGCCGCCGCCGCGAGGTACAGCGGACGCCGGGCCCGGTCGCGTTCGGCGGCGGCGAGGCAGGCCAGCGTGTACTTGGCGACGTGCGCGTCCTCGTGGATGGCGGCGCGACCGACCAGTTCCGGCGTGGCCTGTTCGAGGTCGGCGGCGGAAGCGTGATACCAGGCCGACGCGGCGACCGCCGGTTCGCCGTCGAGGGCGTCGACCAGCCCGGTCGATGTCGGTTCGGGAACCCAATCGAGGTCGAGGAGATCGGCGCCCTCGGCGGCCCGGAACGCCACGACATACGTGGCCGCCACCGCGGCGGCCCGGTGCCGGTCGACCAGCCACGGCATGATCTCGAAGATCGCTTGGGGCAGGGACAGGCAGTGGGTCCACCCGTACGGAGCGAACGCGGGATCGTCCTGCAGCATCGAGAGAGCGGCGACGTGCAGCGTGGCCCTCGCCGCCGCGGTGATGTCGCTGGGGAGGCTGGCGTTGACGACGCCGTGGGCGACTCCGCTGACGTCGACCTGGTGGACGATCGGGAAGACGAAGTCGGTGCCCGGTACGCCGAGCCGTGGCGTCCGAGCGAGCGCCCGCGCCAGGCGCGCTTCGCCTCCCGACGGCGCGTCCGCATCTATGACCCACTCGACGCGTAGTTCGGGAGAGCGGGCCAGCTCTCGCAATGTCGGGCGGAGCAGTGCCAGCGCCGACCGGCTTGTCGTAGCCAGGCGGCTGGCGAGCCAGAACCCGATCGGGGCGTGACCGGCGGCGGCGAGCAGATCGACGGTCGGCGCCGCCAGCGCCATCACCTGGTCCATCGTCGCGTTCCGCAAGAACTGCGGTGCAATGGTGTCGACCCCGTCAAGGTCACCAGCGTCGAGGGCGGCGAGGAGCGCGCGCCCCGAGGTCTCGACCGAATCGTATGCAGCCTCCCGTCGGGCGGCGACCGGTTCGCCAGCCTGCTCGTAGCGCGCGGCGACCCATAGGAGACGCTCACGGGCCGCCCGCCGGAGATGACCGGGGACGAGCGGCAGTAGGAGCTGCCGAGCCATGAGCTCGAGCGGCGCGTGCAACACGAACGAGTTGGCGGCCAGTTGCCGGGGAATCGACGCCACCGCGGCCGTCCGATCGAACAACCGGGCGTCGGTGAGATCGCCGAAGCCGCCGCGATCGTATTCGTCGTGGATGTCGTCGACGTCGATGCGGAGCTCGCCGTCGGCACGAGTGCTCGAGTGCATCCTTGGAAGGTAGAACCTGAACCTAAGGTGAGGTCAAGGGGTAGTCTCGGGCGGATGTCGGGCGCACACCGTGAGGACAGGCTGTCGATCGGCGAAGTTGCCGAGCGGACCGGCGTGACGGTCTCCGCACTGCGCTTCTACGAAGCCGAGGGCCTCATCTCGTCCACGCGGTCGGCGGGCGGTCAGCGTCGCTTTGCCCGAGAGGTGTTGCGCCGCGTCGCCTTCGTCAGGATCGCCCAGCAGATCGGCCTCTCGCTCGACGAGATCGCCGGCGCGCTTGCCGCATTGCCGGATGAGCGCACCCCAACTCCCGCCGACTGGGCCCGTCTCTCCCGAACGTGGCGCGCCGCGCTCGACGAGCGGATCAAGTTGCTCGAGCTCGTTCGGGACGACCTCACCTCGTGCATCGGTTGCGGCTGTCTGTCGCTGCACACCTGCCGCTTGTACAACCCCGACGACCGTGCCCGCGTGCTCGGGCAAGGTCCGCGCTATCTCCTCGGCGACACGGCGTCCGACGTCGTGCCCGAACTACGAGCGCCAAAGGGAACCAAGGCGTAACAGGAGCGGGCCGTGGACATCGACGAAGTCTGCAGGGCCTTCGACCTGGGGGCGCCCACGGGTCCGCTGTCATACGTGGCGCGGGGCGAGCTGGGTCGGGTCAGCCGGCTCCCCACGACAGTGGGCGTCTGGGCGCTCAAGGAGATCGAACTGTTCCTCCCAACGGTCGAAGAGGCCGACGCCAACGTCGAGCTGCAGGAGCGGATGCTCGACGTCGGCGTGAACTTGCCGCGTCCGTGCCGCACGGTCGACGGTCACGGGCTCTTCGGGAACGTGCGCGTCTACGAATGGCGGGACCTGCGTCCCGTCCCCGTCGACGACATCGAGGCCGAGGAGCTGGTGGCCGAGTCACTCGCCCGGATGCACGTGGTCGCGGCACGGCCATGACGCTCCCGGGTGCAGCACGCTCCGGCTTCGGCTACAACAGCGCCATGACAAGCGACCTCGCGCCGCTGGCCGGCGTTCGTGTCATCGACGCCACGGGCTTCCTCGCCGGGCCGTTCGCCGGGCTGATGTTGGCTGATCTCGGGGCCGACGTGGTGAAGGTCGAGCCGCCGGCCGGCGAGGCCTTGCGGCGGTTCGACAAGCGGAATGCCCCGGTCCCACCGATGCTGGCCAACCTCAACCGCAACAAGCGCAGCATCGTGCTCGACCTCAAGCAGGCGGATGATCAGGCCACGTTGCTCGCCCTCCTCGCCGACGCCGATGTCCTGCTGCACAACTGGCGGCCGGCCGCTGAGCGCTCCCTCGGCCTGCCCGACGAGCGGGTGGCGGCGGCGAACCCACGGTTGGTGCGAGTAGCGATCACCGGCTACGGGCCCGACGGTCCGCGGGCGGCAGACCCCGCCTTCGACACGGCCATCCAGGCGTACTGCGGGCTGATGACGCATCAGGGCGGGGCGGAGGAACCCCGGCTGGTTCGGACCTACATCGCCGACAAGACGACCTCCACGTTCGCCGTGCAGGGAGTGCTGGCCGCGTTGCTGGCACGTGAGCGCACCGGGCAGGGGACGAGACTCGACATCGCCATGCTCGACGTGCTCGCCTACTACGACTTCCCCGACGTGATGGAGGACCATGCGTTCCCCGACGTCGAGCCGCCCGCCCCGCTCTCGCGCCCGCTCATCACCAGTGCCCGCACCGCTGATGGCCGCCTGACGATGGCGCCGGGCACCGGCAAGCAGATCAAGGCGGTCCTGACGGTGGTCGGCCATACCGAGTGGCGCGACGAGATGGTGCAGATACCGGGGCGCGAAGAGCTGACCAGCCGGCTCCTCGAGCTCCTCGAGCCGGTGCTGGCGAGCGACACGACCGACCATTGGGTAGAGCGCTTCCGGGCGGCCGGCGTACCGGTGGCACCGGTGCTCGACCTGCCTGGGCACCTGGCCGATGAGCAGGTGCGCCACAACCGGATCTACGTCGAGTACGAGCACCCCGAGCACGGCCGCGTGCGCGCCGCCCGCCACCCGGTGCGGATGGCGGGCACGGCACTCGTGGAGCCGGTGCCGTATCCCGACCTCAACGAGAACGGCGATGCCATCCGCGCCGAGCTGGCCGAGCGGCTCGGCAACGAGTCCCGGTCCATCCCGTAGCCCCGCGGTCGTAGTCTCCATCCGATGAAGTCGGCAGCCGCCCGGGCCGTGAGGACCTCTCCCGCGGCCCGACGGGGCCCGATGACGCCGGCACCCCTGCGGGCAGCCTCCCCGAGCCGGGCCGAGTCCAGCCGCGGCCATGCCGACCCCGGTCGCCCGGTCGCGGTGCGGTCGCCGAGCGAGATCCTCGGCCTGCAACACGACGCCGGCAACCGAGCGGTCGCAGCGCTGGTGCGATCGGTGCAACGTCTCGGCGGCTGGTCGGACGCCGACAAGAGGCAGGGCAAGGGGCAGGCGCCCGGCGATCCGAAGACCGGCTGGAACGTCGAGGAACACGCGGTGGGCACGATCCGCCGCATCCCGCTGGACGGTCTGACCGGTGGGCTGCAGGGCAACCCGGGTGAATCCGAGAGCGCGGGGAAGCTCACGAGCGAGGACGTCGCCGGGAAGGTGAAGGGCCCACCGCGTTCAGACAAGGATGAGCAGAAGGGACGGGGGCGGGCCATCGCGCTCGTGCCGTCCCTCCTCGAGACGGAGGATGCCGTCCAGGTGTTCTTCCACCTCCACGGCAACACCGAGATGGAGTCGCGTGGCTTCGCCGGATGGCGTCAGCACAAGACGTCGCGCGAGGTCCGCGACGTGGCGCGCGACCGCATCGCCCAACAGATCGAGTCGGCCAACTCGCCTCAGCTCGTGGGCCTGCTCCCGCAGGGGGTCAACGAGTCGAACTTCGGCCAGCTCTCCGTGGACGCGTACATCAGCGATGCCTTCGATCGCCTCGTCGAGATCGGCGCGTGGACGAAGGCGCCGCCCAAGTTCACCGTCGTGCTGTCGTCGCACAGCGGCGGCAGCTTCACGATCGGCAGGATGCTGCGTGGCGCGAAGGGCTTCCAACTGCCGGCGAGCATCAAGACCCTGGTCCTGTTCGAGTCGTTGCACGACCGGCGCTTCGCCAAAGACCCGGCGAAGCGCTACGACCAGGTCGACCAGTTCGGCACGTGGATCGAAGGCATGCTTGCCGACCATCTGGCCTTCCTGAACTCGGCGGCCACGGCGCCCGACAAGAAGGCGCGGCTCGACGCCGCCACTCGGTTCCGACTGGTCTGGGACCCTGACGGTTCTTACAACGACAACTACGTCCGCATGGGTCAGCACCTCGACAAGTGGTTCGACGCCAACAAGACGGCGATCGGGACCAACGAGAAGGTGCTGCGCGACCTGATCGTGTTCGATCCGAGGAAGGGAGTCGGCCACGAGGGGATCGTCCGTGCCGGGGTCGCCGATGCGCTGACTGGTGCGGTCCCGGCCCCACCGAAGCCGGCGGCCCCGCCGCCGAAGGGCTCGAAGCTCGTACCGGTGCAACGTGATCTGGCGGCCAAGACCAACGACTACAGCCCGGTCTTCCTCACGATCGGCGAGGCACTGGCGCCCCTCATCAAGGCGAAGTCCGTCACGCCGACCCGAGACGGCGATCTCGAGATGTGGGGAAGCACCGTCCACGCCGCCAAACCCGACGTCGTCTCGGCCTTCCAGGCCAAGGGATTCTCCAAGGCATCGCAGATGGCCGACGCCGTCTACAACCGGAACAACGTCCTCCTCTTCACGGAAGGCTGGGATCCGCAGTACGGCGGCGCCCGCATCGGCGGCGCATCGCGCGAGGACACGCTCTCGCACCAGAGCGACAGGCCCCTGACGGCGGCTGAGCGGGACGCCGCCGGAACCGTCTTCTGGGGCGCGCTCCGCATGGACGGGGTCACGATCTCGGAGTCGACCGTCATTGCCCTCGGTGGCTACGCCCGCACGATCCCCGACCACATCTACTTTCCGAACGGTACCTTCGACGAGTCCGGATTCGTACCGTGGCTCATCCACGAGCTCACCCATGTCTGGCAGTACCAGCACGGCGCTCCTGTCGGCAACGTGATCGTCAGCGCCTTCCGGGGGCACTACGACTACGGCGGCGAGGCGGGACTCCGCAAGGCATGGGCCGACGGCGACAACTTCGGCGACTTCGGGTTCGAGCAGCAGGGTGACATCCTCCAGCACTACTACGAGCGAGTGAGGGCCGGCATCGAGACCTCGGCCTTCGACCCCTTCGTCGCCCAAGTTCGATCGGGCGTGATCGACCAGCGGCTCCCGGAGGTCAAGCCCATCACCCCGCTGCCGGTCGGAACACTCGACGTGCACGCCCTCAACGAGAAGTTCAGGGTCAGGATCGAGAACGAGATCATCGCCCAGCTCAAGTTGTACCCGCGGGACGACAGGGCTGTCCTGGCGCGCCGCGACAAGGTGGTCGAGCTGTTCCGGAACTTCACGGGCTACTGGTCGGGCACCTATCGCGACCGCATCGATGCCCGGGCCCCGAACGACGAGCTCGTGACGCTCCTCTACGGACGGATGAGCCGGGCGACCGTCACGCGCGTCCGCGATCTGCTCGTGGGCAAGGCGGCGAAGAAGAAGTCCCCCTAGATGGTCGTCTCAACTCCCATTGTTCAGATACGACGCATACTCACTGTAGGCCACCTGGCCGGCTTTACTGCTTTGCTCTGCAGAATTGCGCCAGCCACAGGCGGGGGAATCGGCGCCCAGTAGGCGGGCATGAACGCCGCCACTTCTGGATTCAGCGACTAAATCAAGGCGAAGTTGACCAGCCAGATGGTGGGCGCCATCGACATCCCAACCTTTGCGCTCACACCGCCTTTCGTGTTGGGAACAAGCTGTGCCGCACCCGATATGCCCTGGGATAGGACGCTATAGAAGGCCAGCTCCGGGTACGCCGACCGGTAGAGCATGAGCGAGGTTGACGTCGCACCGTTGGCCCTCATCCACTGGCCCATGTAGCCGCCTGGAACCAGCAGCTCGTTGATCTCTCTCGTCGGGGCGGTCGAGTCATGCACCCCAAGACTCGGGCAATGTCGAGGTAGATCGTCGGCGATGTGGGCGATCGCGTCCTTGCGATCGGGCCGACGGCACACGGGCACGGACAGCGTCAGGACCAGTGCGTGGCCAAGCTGAGTCTACGTAGCGAACGTCTCGCTCGCTCGACGAGCGCCGGTTCGACAACGATGTGGTGTAGGTCCGCCACCACATCTCGATCTGGACACTTGGCGGCGCGCCAACACGCCCACTTCGAGCCGAAGTCCCGGTTCTGGGAACTGCCAGCGTCGCAAGAGCGTTCAATCGATCATGACGGAGGCGCTGTGGGAGCAATGGGCCGAGATGAGTGTCACTCACCGAGACGTCCACGACACCGACGTAGCCGCCGTCCTCCATCTCATCCAAGAGGAAGCCAAGCTCGCCCGCTGCCGTGGCGACGGAACGTCCGCGGCGCGAGCCGAAAGGTGAGCGAGTAGGTCCACGGGACGACGTAGCACGGTCGACGACGAGAGCGTCGAGGGCCGCCCCCTAACCGGCGATGAGTCGCCTACAGATCCGGCGACCGGGTGTTACGGTGCTCGCTCCTGGGGCACATGACCCGCATGCTCAGGGGGCGTGCGGCCAGAGGGGGTGCGGTTATGACGGTTGTCTTGGTCCACGGCAACCCGGAGACTGCTTCGGTCTGGGATCCGCTGCGCGCTGAGCTTGGGCGCGACGATGTGATTGCGCTGTCGCCACCGGGGTTCGGTGCGCCGGTCCCTGACGGTTGGGGTGCGACGAGCGACGACTACCTCAGCTGGCTGGTCGGCGAGGTCGACGCACTCGACGGTCCAATCGACCTCATCGGCCACGATTGGGGTGGCGGGCACGTGCTGCGCCTCGCCGCCAGGCGGCCCGACCTGATCCGCTCGTGGGTCAGCGACGTCGCCGGCATCTTTGACGCCGAGTACGTCTGGCATGACTTCGCTCAGGTGTGGCAGACCCCGGATGAGGGCGAGGCGGCGATTGAGGCGTGGCGAGCGCTGCCGACGGCTGAGCTGGTGGCGAACTTCGTGGCCGTCGGGCTCCCCGATGAGGCCGCTCGCTCGGCGGCGAAGTTGTTAGCGTCAACGGACACGGGCCGGTGCATACTCACGCTCTACCGATCTGCCGCCCAGCCCAAGATGGCGGAGTTCGGGGAGGAGTTGGCGAGCGCGGAGCGTCGGCGCGCGCTCGTCATCGTCGCCACCGAAGACCCCTACGTGGGCGGCGAGGTCCTCGCCCGCCGGACCGCCGAGCGATATGGGGCAGACGTAGCGGTGCTCGACGGTCTCGGCCACTGGTGGATGCTCGAAGACCCGGCGCGAGGCGCAGCGGTCCTGTCGAGCTTCCTCGCCTCGGTCGAGTGACGTCTCCAGAAGGCCGGGCTGAGGGCGCTTCACGGTGACGACGGTCGCGGTGCTGGGCGGCGGCGTGGCCGGTCTCAGTGCCGCGCATGAGTTGGCCGAGCGCGGCTTCACGGTCACCGTCTTCGAGGGTCGGGAGACATTCGGCGGCAAGGCCCGTTCCCTCCCCGTTCCGAACTCGGGCCGCGCCGGCCGCCCCGACCTTCCCGCCGAACACGGTTTCCGGTTCTTTCCCGGCTTCTATCGTCACCTCCCCGACACCATGGCCCGCATCCCGTGCGGCCAGAGCACTGTCGCCGACCATCTCGTGCCGGCCACCCGCCTCCTTCTTGCCCAGGCGGATGGGCAGCCCGAGATGATCGCCGCCACGCAGAGCCCCGCATCACTCGATGATCTCCAGACCATGATTCGGTTCGCCTGGGACTTCGGCACCCGGCTCGGCATCCCGCATACCGAGCTGGCGTGGTTTCTCGACCGGGTGCTCACCCTGCTGACGTCGTGCGATCAACGCCGGTTCGAGCAGTGGGAGCGCCAGAGCTGGTGGGAGTTCGTCGGCGCCGAGCAGCGGTCCGCGCCGTTCCAGAAATTCCTCGCCGACGGCCTCACCCGCACACTGGTGGCCGCTCGGGGCCGCGAGATGAGCGCCCGTACAGGTGGCCTCATACTCTGCCAGTTGCTCTTCGACCTCACTCGTGTCGGGGGCCGCGCCGATCGAGTGCTCGACGCGCCGACGAGCGAGGTGTGGATCGATCCTTGGGTCGACCACCTCCGAGCCGAGGGGGTGGTGCTGCGGGCCCAGTGCGCCGTGGCTGGCATCACCTGTCAGGGCGGTCGCGTGGCTGCAGTCACCGTCCAGACACCCGTGGGCACCGAGGTGGTTACCGCTGACTACTACGTCGCTGCACTACCGGTGGAACGGCTCCGACTGCTCATCTCGAACGAGTTGCGCGCCGCCGATCCCGGCTTGGCGAAACTGCCCCGCCTCGTCGTCCGCTGGATGAACGGCATGATGTTCTATCTCGCCCGTGATGTACCGCTGCAGCACGGCCATGTCATCTTCGCCGATTCCGAATGGGCGCTGACGGCGATCTCCCAAGCACAGTTCTGGCCCGGCGTCGATCTTCGAGCCCGGGGCAACGGCGACGTTGCGGGGATTCTCTCCGTCGACATCTCCGAATGGGACCGCCCTGGTCGCCGCACTGGCAAGGTGGCGATGTCGTGCACGCCGGACGAGATTCGTGAGGAAGTTTGGGGCCAGCTCATCGACCACATCGACGACGGTTCGCTGGAGGCGAGCAATGTCGTCACGAGCTTCCTCGATCCTGCCATCGTGTTTCCCAATCCGACCGCGGCCGCCAACCTCGAACCACTGTTGGTCAACACTGCCAGCTCGTGGTTCGACCGTCCCGACGCTGTGACTCGGATCCCGAACTTCCTGCTGGCCGCCGACTTCGTCCGAACTCACACCGACCTGGCGACGATGGAGGGCGCCAATGAGGCGGCCCGTCGAGCGGTGAATGGCATCATTGCCGCGACCGGATCGCACGCGCCGCCCTGTGCCGTCTGGAAGCTGCGCGAGCCGCTCGGACTGGTGCCGTTCCGTCAGCTCGACGAGCTCCAATGGCGGATCGGACGTCGACGTGTCAGTGCGCCTCTGCGCGTCAATCAGGCGGGCGCTCTCGTACCGACCAACCCGGTGTCGAGTGGATTGTTGAGGCTGAGCCGACAGTGGGCCCGCCGCGGCGCGACCCGACCCTGAGCTGATCGCGTGCACCGTCATCGTGAAGCGCCCGCTTGCCGTTCCCGCTGGTCAGGATGGGTGGATGGGGACGCGGAAACGGCTTCGGCGTCACGCTGACCGATGGTTCCCGTCCGGCGCCGCCGGCCGGCAGACGTCACGGTCGCGCCGGGAAGAGTCACGGATGGATGCCGGCGATGAACGCTGCTACCGCCTCATTGAACGTGTCAGGTATCTCAGCGTTGGGCGAATGACCCGCGTCGACC
The DNA here is from genome assembly GCA_963728985.1 of uncultured Acidimicrobiales bacterium. GTDB lineage: Bacteria > Actinomycetota > Acidimicrobiia > Acidimicrobiales > Ilumatobacteraceae > DASXAI01. The sequence continues at coordinate 598,193 of CAVSME010000003.1, forward strand.
CGCATGATCGCGAGATTGGGCATCGCCGTCTGGACGTAGCGGCAGGGTTCGGCGAACGAGCGCTCCTTCTTGCCCGCCACCAGCAGGGCGGGACGGGAGTTGCCGCCGATGCGCTCTCGGACCGTGCTCGCCGGTCCGGTATGGCGCATCGTGCCCGACACGCCGAGGGGCTGCAGCAGCGGCACGTCGACCGCTAGCGCTTCGCGCACGACGGGAACGATGCGGTGGGAGCGAGCCGGGTTGGCCTTGCTTCGCTCGAGGTGGGCAAGGCCGTACTCGAGGATGCGATCAGCCTCGCTCTCGGCGCTCGTCACCATCGCCTCCCGCCAATCTCGGCCTGCGAGCGCTGACGCCGAGTTGGTGAAGACGTGACCAATGACTCGATCGGGATGGTCAAGCGCGTAGCGGAGCGTCAACGCCGCTCCGAGGGAATGGCCGAGAACGAACCACCGGTCGACGCCGAGCTCACGCCGGATGTCTTCGAACGCGGCGACGTAGGCGTCCGGGTGATAGGCCAGTGGCTCGAGAGGCGACGCCGACCGCCCATGGCCGTACAGCTCGATGACGACCGGCGTGGACACCGCGCCGAGGGCCTCCAGGTTCGCTCGCCAGATTGCCCGGCCAGCGAGGAAGCCGTGCACCATCAGCATCGCCTGGCCGCGACCGTGGTGAACATCGACATGCAGGCCAGCGGCCGTCGACAAGATCACACGACGGAACCGGTGCGCTCCACGGCCACGAGTTTCGCGTCACCTTCAGGGTCACGCCACTCCAGCGGGTACGGCTCGGTCGGCGTAGCGTTCGGTCCGGCGAAACATCTCGGTGAGCTCCACGATGCGAGCGCTGGGCCGGGCGATCACGATCGGGGTGATGCTCACCACCCAGCGATCTCGTCGGTTGCCGGCTGCCGATTCGGAGCGCGCCGATGGTTGGCGTCGTGCGAGACGCTGCCGATGGCATGACCAACCGCCAGATCGCACAGGCGCAGTTCGTCACCAACGACGACGCCGCGATCCGAGGTTGGGTGACCCGGCCCCCCCAGGTTGGACGGCGCGTGACCGGCAACGTGGTTGATTGGCTTACGATCCCAACGTGGCTCCGCCGCTGAATTGGGGAGGATCGTGATGTCGAAGGGCAACGTCCGGGCGGCTGGTATTGCCGCCCTTGTTTTTGTCGCATTGACGCTCGTGGCGGTCTTCGCGACGGGTGAGCCACCGGCCGCCGACGACGCCGTAGCCGAGATCCGGGACTATCTCGTTGATCATCGATCAACACTTCTCCTGAGCAACCTCCTCGGCCTCGTCGCCATTCCTTTCGTGATCTGGTTCGGCACTGTGATGCGCCAAGCCCTGCGCCGCGATCGGACGGCCGACGCATTCGGGACGGCTTCCCTGGCTGGGCTGATACTTGCGGCAACGATGGCGATGGCCGGAGGAGCGGTTGGCACAGCGCCGGTCTACGTCGATGGCGTTGCTGGCCAGCTTGGCGACGACACCATCCGCTTCGCGTACGAGGCGCAAACGCTGCTGTTCGCTGCGACCTCGGCCGGCTTCCTCCTCTTCGGACTGACGACCGGACTGGCGATCCAACGCACGCGCGGCCTTCCCATCTACCTTGCGTGGTTGGCGTATCTCGTGGCGCTCGGCAATCTCGTGGCGCTCGTCAGCACCGCAGCTCCGGGCGCGTCGGCACTCGGCCTCTTCGGCGTGCTCTCCTTCGTGCTCTTTGTCCTCATCGCGGGGATCGTCATGATCATCGGCAGAGTCGTGACGCCAGTTGCGGTGCCTTCCGCTCCATAGGGTTGCGGCCAGCGATTCGGGCAGATTGGAGAGGCACGTCTCCGACACGACCGGCCCAAGGGTCCGTGCGGCTGGCAAGGGCGCCGCCGCCATGCAGCTGCTGGCTGATACGGAGCGCCGCTGTACTCGGTGGTATTTCTGCTCCGTCGCTAGCCGTGGGCGTTCTCGTGACGGGTGAGTTCTGTCGCGAGCGCCGCCCGCCGGCTGATGCCGAGTTTGGCGGAGATCCGCTCGAGATGGGTCTTGACGGTGCTGGGCGCGACGTAGAGGCGTTCGGCGACTTGTGTGTTCGTGTGACCGGCGGAGACTGCGCGCGCCACGCTCAGCTCGGTCGGTGTGAGGGCGTCCCAGCCGTGGGAGACGCGTCGACGGCGACCGCGCATGCGGCGGGCGAGGTCGACGGCGTCGGCGTCGGCGGTTCGGGCCCCTCGTCGGCGGCTTCCTCGAGACCGGACTCACCGAGGGCATCGGTGATGCGCTGTCGTGCGTTCCTGACGGCCTGCTCCTGGTAGGGGTAGCGCCACGTGCTCCCGGCTTCGGCACGGGCCGTTTCGGCAGCGCCGAGGAGTCGGGCTGCCTGCTCGTGGTGACCGCCACCGCTGAGGTGGAGCGCGACCAGCTCGAGTGCCTCCGCGACGAAGGGCCGGATGTCCAGGTCGAGCCGTCCGTCGGTCAGCAGCAGGCGCAGGACGAGGTCGGACGCGAGGAGGAACAGCATGAGCACGGGTGGCGGCTCGATGGTCGACGGGACTCGCTCGGGCTCGCGAAGTTGCGCCCCGTTGTCGAGGAGCTGGACCCACCACTCGGCGCCCGGGATCTGGCGGAGCTCGCTCGGGATGCTGTCCGCCGCCAGTCGCAGGAGGTCGGCGTCACCGGCTTGCAGGGCGATGCTCATCGCCACGGCGGCCACGGTGAACTGCGCCGCGATGGCTCGACTCTCGTGTTGGAGCGCCCCACGGGCAAGCGCGCGCCCGCGCGGGATTGCCGCGCCAGGCCTCATGCAGCGCCAACCAGCCGGGGTACGCCAGCTCGAATGTCTCGTCGTCGAACCCGACTGCGACTCGAGCGGCGCGCTCGAAGGCCGGGTCGCCGGCGGCGGTGGCGATCAGGGATCCGGTGGCGAGGAGTGCCCCGTACACGGCATAGCGCTGGTTGCCCGCCTCGGTCGCCAGCGCGTGGACCGGTGAACTTCCCGTGGCGTGAGACTCGTAGTCGAGACGTGGCCGGCGAACATGAGCTGCCGGTGACCGCTCAAGAAGTCCTTCCTGCTCCGCGTACCGGTAGAAGCCGGCGACCGTGCAGAGCCGACGGGCGACCGTGGCGCGAGCGCGACCACGGTCTCCGAGGTACCGGGCGAAGCACTCGATGTCGGCCCGGCGCACGGCATACAGCCGCAGGTTGTGCTCCTCGCACCAGGCGATGAACTGACGCAGATCGAGCGCATAGGCGTCACGGGTCAGGCCGCGATAGCCGGCGAGGAACGCCGCAAGCGCGTACCGCTCAGCATCGGAGAACACCGGCGCGATGACAGCGACGTCGATCGAGGGCGTGTGGGTTATGTTGAACCTCCAGGTCGGGCCGAGACCTGGACGCCAGAGCCCCCGGCCCGGCTACGTGTTTGAGGACACAACGCTCGCGCGTTCGGTCGCAGCCAGCAGCGACGATCGCCGCTGTCCCGAACGCACCGACCGCCGATTCTGTCGCGATACAGGAGGTTGTCTCCTGGCTTGTTGATCGCGGCCCTGCGGGCGAAGCGGCGCACGATCCGCCAGTCGGCGTGGCGGTCGAGGCGTTCGCCCATCTGTCCAGGAAGCTTGGGTCCTCGACCCGCTCGCCTTTGGCCAAATCGAGCGCCCGGGCGGTTCGCTGGGCGAGCGGGATGGTGACGACTTGTCGCCCTTGCCGCCGTTGCAGGGTGAAAAACCAGCTGTCATTGGGGCGGTGCTTCACCTACGGCGCTTTCTGAGTGCCGGATTCGAGTGTGTCGATCACGAGGGTCAACGCGTCGTCTGTCGAGAGGCCGGTCCCACGTTGCCGCCAGTCGAGGTGTCGTGGGTTCGCCTCGATCGCCTCCTCGGCGCGCTGCTGCTGGGCGGCTCCTTGGATGGGTCGCAAACCCGTTTGGTCGACGCGACTCAGCGCGATGGCGGCTGGCTCGAGACGTGCTGTGGCCGCGAGGTAGAGCCCGGCCGCCCACAACCCAACAGAGATCCCCAACTGATAGCCGTCTGCTTGAAGCCGGCGGAGGTGGGCGGCAAGGAAGGATTCGGCGTCGTTCATCGCCGTCGGGTCGTCGGCGAGCGCCGGTCCGAGCATCATCAAGAACGCCGCTTTGATATTCCCACGTACATCTCGGGCGACGACCCGATCGAACGCGTCGCGAAGCGTCACGACAGCGAGTCGCGTCTCGCCTCGCTTCCACGCCGATGCCCCCATGGCAAGCGCAACGCAGACATCGGCGAGCTCGCTGTCGAGTCCCTCGGCGACACGCTGCGCCGCCTCGGCACGCCCTGTGGCGCCCGTCGCGTCTGCCGTGCAGGCCAGTACCGCGAGGATGATCACGGCATGCACGCTGTTGCCCGCCGCGATATACAGCGCGACGGAACGTTCGAGCGCTTCGACAGCGGCGACGTCATCGCTGCCGGCCAACCAGGCAGCGTTGCCCACTACCGCCCAGCAGTCGGCCGTCTCGGGGCTGTCGGGTGCCGATGCCCTTTCGAGGCCAGCCCGAGCTAGCGATAAACCGCGCTCATAGTCAGCATTGACGTTCACGGCCATGTCGGCCGCTGACCCAAAGACATACGGTGACGGGTCATGGAGCGCGTCCAAGATCTGCTCGTACCAGCCACCGATCTCAGGCACCATGCCGACCTGTGCGAACGTCATCGTCGCGCGGACCAAGGCCTCGGCTGCCGGGTCACAGGTAGCGACCGCCCATTGCGCCGCGGCCCGCAGATTGTCCAACTCGAGGCGGAAACCGACGATGCCACCGCCGAGATCAGCACCCTGCAAGCGTCGATCGAGCTCGCCAGCGACCGTCACATAGTGTGCTAGATGCCGGCCGCGGTTGACGGCAAGGGCATCACCGAGTTGCTCCTCACCGTACTGGCGCATGGTCTCCAGGAGCCGGTAGCGAGTGTCAGGCCCTCGACGGTCAGCGATGAGCATGTTCTTGTCGACCAACGACCCGACCACGTCGACCATGTCATCGTTGTCGAATACGTCGTCGGCGCAGAGTGCTTCCACTGCCCGCTCGTCGAAGCTCCCCGCGAACACCGCGCACCGATCAAACACCGCTCGTTCCAGCGGGTGCAGGAGCTGATAGGACCATGCCACCGTCGCTCGCAACGTCTGATGGCGCTCGACTCCTCCCCGTCCCGACCCTCGCAAGAGTCGGAACCGGTCCGCCAACCGTCGTTGGATCTCACCCAACGACATCGTCCGTGCCCGGGCGGCGGCCAGCTCGATCGCCAACGGCACCCCATCCAGGCGAGCACAGACCTGCCCGATGACCTCCAAGTCGTCTGCCGACGGCGAGAACCGCTCGTCAGCAGCTTCGGCACGGTCACAGAACAACTCGACAGCTTCCAGCCGAGGATCGAGCGACCGCACGGCCACGACCCGCTCACCCGCGATCCCCAGAGGCTCCCGACTCGTCGCTAGCAGTGTCACCGTCGGACATGACGCGACTATCTGGGACAGCAGCCGGTCCACCGAGTTGATCACGTGCTCACAGTTGTCCACGATAAGCAACAACTTCCGCCCGGCCAGGGTCTCAACGACCGCGTCGGTCAATGCCATGTCCGGCCGAGGCTCGACACGAAGCACCGTTGCAACCGCGTGCACTACCGCGTCCGGCTCGACGATCGGGGCCAGTTCCACCATCCACACCCCCGCGTCGAACTCGTCACGAGCCGCCCACGCCGCCTCCAACGCAAACCGCGTCTTGCCGACGCCGCCGACCCCGGTCAACGTGACAAGGCGTCGCCGGGAGAGGTCGCTCGCCAGCCGCTTCATCTCCAGAGACTGACCGACGAAGCTCGTCACCGGAGTCGGCAGATTCCCCAACGAGCCGTGCTCCAACGGTTCGAACCTCTCCCGGCATCCCGGGGCGTTCAACTGGAACACGTGCTCCTCATGGTCCAGACCCCGCAACCTGTGCACACCGAGATCGACCAGACCCACGCCGTGCGGCAGCGAATCGGCGACGAGCGACACCGTCGCCGCCGACACGAGCACCTGACCGCCACGAGCTACACCTACCAACCGCGCAGCCCGATTCACCGGCGAACCGAAGTAGTCGCCACCGCGCTCCGACGCTTCTCCCGTATGCAGACCCATACGGACCCTCAGGTCGACGGGCTCAGGCCACACATGCTCACCCAACGCCTGCTGCACCGCCAAGACGCTCCGAATGGCCTCACCAGCCCGCTGAAAGGCCGCACAGAAGCCATCGCCGCCTGTTGCGAAAACATAGCCGCCATGGGAGTGGATCGCCTCCCGCAGGAGCAGGTCGTGACTCTCCAACGCCGAACGCATCGCCTCCGGGTGCCTTTCCCACAACCGCGTCGAACCCTCGACATCGGTGAAAAGGAACGTCACCGTCCCCGACGGCGCAGCCACCACAGTCGAGACCCCCTCACGCCGGATCGTTGGCGCCCGATCATTGTCGCGCGACCGAACGACCTGCCATCGCCAACGAACGATGCGAAGGCAGTCCCCCTCCGACCACCCTGGGGACGGACGCTCAATGCCCAATCGGTGACGCGTCGAGCGAAGCGGCTTCGCTGTCAAGGAAATCTGCGGGGCTGCGTCACGCCATATCGACCCGGGCGCCTCGCCGTTCTGGCGCGGCAGATTCGCGATGGCGTTCCGACCCGTACGCCGATTCGGTGGCGCGGACCGTCGCCCCCTCCGCTGGCGAGTGCCGGCACCTTCGCCGAGTCGGCGCAGGTAGTGTCGTCGACGTGGCAGGTTGTTGACGAACGTCGAGTCCCATCCGTTCGTCGAAAGGTTCTCCTGCCATGTTCCGCCTTCCGCTCGACGGCCGCGTGGCCGTCGTCTCCGGCGCCAACCACGGGATCGGTGCTGCCACCGCAGCTGCGCTCGCCCGGCTCGGTGCCGACGTCGCCGTCACCTACCTCGCGTACACCCCTACCGACCACGATCCCGGTCGACCCAGGAACTACCGCGCCCAACGCGAGCAGGGTGCCGAGGCAACTGTCGCTGCAATCGAGGCAGCCGGCCGGCGGGCCTACGCCGTCGAGGCTGACCTGGTCGATGCCGACACGCCGGCGCAGGTGTTCGCCGAGGCCGAGGCCGTTCTCGGCCCGGTGTCAATCCTCGTCAACAACGCCAGCGGCTGGCGCAAGGACACGTTCTCGCCACACCGTGACGACCCGCTCCGGCGGCACCATGAGCCGCTCAGCGGCGACACAGCCTTGCCGCAGCTGCTTGTCGACGCACGCGGTGGCGCGCTAATGATCGCCCAGCTAGCGGCGTCGGTACGCCGGCACCACCTGGGCTGGGGCCGGATCGTGAGCCTCACTTCCGGCGGACCCATGGGCTTTCCGGGCGAGGTCTCCTACGGTGCGGCCAAAGCGGCGATCGAGAACTACACGATGAGCGCCTCGATCGAACTTGCGCCTGACGGCATCACCGCCAACGTCGTCCATCCACCGGTGACGGACACCGGTTGGATCACCAACGAGGTTCGCGCATTCGTGGAGACAAGCACCGACCACGTCCACGTCGCCGAACCAGTCGAAGTGGCAGAGGTGATCGGCTGGCTCTGCACCGACGCCGCCCACCTCGTCACCGGCAACATCATCCGCCTCCGATAGCCGCCCGAACCTGTCCCTCGGCACAGGCGGCGGCTGCGGCTGTGGCGGCCCGCCGAGCGGTGCCGCTACGAGCGCGACGGATCGACGGTGCGGCGGGCCCGACCGCCGCGACCGAATGCTCAAGGCTCGGGAACGCCCTGCCGTTCGGTACGGCGCCGTCCTCCCTCACTGCCTGACCCGGACCGCCGAGTATCCCCAAGGCCGCCAACGTGCCAACCGGAAGCGGGACAGCCTATCGCTCGACCCTTCTCGTCGTCAGCCGTTGCGAACCTGGGCCATCGCCTTGAGGTGGCAGTCGATGGCGTCGCGCGCCGTGCGTAGCACCTCCTCGCGTGAGGCCGCGGCTGCGGGTCTTCGGTCCGGGCGGATGCCATCGGCCGTGATGGGTTGGGGCGCCGAGGCGTCGGCAGACGCCTCGGCGGCCGCTCGCAGCGCAGTCGCGGTCTCCCGGTCGTCGAGCCGGTCCAGGAGGTCGGCGAGGTTGCGCAGGGTCGTCCATTGCTGCAGCCAGGCGCCGGTCCGGTTCCACCGCTCGATCAGCTCGGCGTAGCCGACGAGGGCCTTCTCGAGCTCACCCGCCGACGCTTGTGCCGTCACGAGCCCCACGGCGGCGAGGCCCTGGGCGAAGGTCGCTCCGCTTCGTTCGCTGAGGCGAATGCTCTCCTGGTAGTGGTGCTGGGCATCGGCCCAGTTGCCGGCGGCGTTCTCGATCTCACCGGCTGCGTAGTGGTGGACCGATCGGCCAGAGGGGTAGGGCGCGTCACGGCCGTTGGCGTTGTACGCACGGGCGTCGTCGAGGCGCCCGGCGTACGCGCAGGCGTAGCCGGCTTGCGCCCACATCGCCTCACGAAAGAAGGGCAGCTGCCCGGCGCGTGACGCGACGCTGACCTGCGCCGCCTCCACGGCGGCGGCAACGGCCTCGTCGAGCCGCCCCTCGTACAGGCGGGTGGTGCTGAGCGCGTCGAGCACGATCACTCGGTCGGCGAGATCGCCGCTGTCGGGCACCTCAGCGGCACGCGCCGCCAGCTGGCCGCATGCCCCCAGGTCGCCACCCGTGCGACCAGTGCCGATGCTGGCCGCCGCCAGCGCGAACCCGCGTCGTGGGTGCTCGACGAGGGCCGGATGCTGCGCGAGCTCGATCGTCCAAAGCCATACCTCTCGCAGTTCGCGCATTGCGGCCGGCAGGTACAAGTGTCGGATGAGGCGGAGCATCCGATCGACGTCGTCGGCCGCCCGCGCCGCGTGCCATGCGGCCCGGATGGTGTCGAACTCCGCGAGCAGACGGTCGTTGGCCGCCGGTTCCTCTTCGGATTGCGCGGTGGCGTCGATCCACGCCACCAGCTGTTCCACCCACTCGAGGAACCAGGCGTTCGCCTCTGCGAGCTCACCGTGAGCAGCCAGCCGGTCCAGCCCGAAGGCGCGCAGCATCTCCAGCATCCGGTAGCGGACGGTAGGCCCGAACGAGGTCACCAGCATGGAGGCCTCGGCCAACTGGGCAACGGCGCTGGCGGGATCGAGCGAGGGTGTGACCGAGGTCGCGAGGCGCTCGGCCGTCGCCAGGTCGAACCCGTCGGGAAACACCGACAAGGTCCGGAACAGGCGTTGCTCGTCGGGGGTCAGCAGCTCGTAGGACCATTCGAGGGCGGCCCGCAAAGTGGTGTGCCGCCCGTCGGCGAGGTCGGCTCCGGCGGCCAGCAGATCGAGGGCCCGGTCCATTCGCGTCGCCACGTCATGGAGGCCCAACGCCGCCAGCCGTCCGGCCGCCAGCTCGATGGCGAGCGGGATCCCGTCGAGGCGCCGAACGATGCCGGCTACCGCGGTGAAGTCCTCGTCGTCGGGCTGGAAGCCCGGACGAGCCCGAGCCGCCCGTTCGACGAAAAGGGCAACCGCGGGCACGACATCGAGGTCGGATCGTTGGTCCTCGCGGGGGACGGGCAACGGCGCGATCGGGCAGAGCTGCTCGATCGCCACGCCGAGCCGCTGCCGGCTCGTCGCCAGCACGGTGAGCTCCGGGCACGACTCGGTGAGCACGTCGACGAGTTGGCGCACGGGGCGCAGGACGTGTTCGCAGTTGTCGAGCACGAGCAACCATGGCTTCGACCCGAGCAGGGCCACGATGGCACCCTGCGGGTCGTCGACGGTCCCTCGTAACCCCAGGGCGACGGCCACTGCGTCGACGACGGCCGCCTCGTCGACGGACGCCAGCTGCACCGTGGCCACGGCCCGGCCCGTGCGGTCCCGGGCTGCCACTTCGAGGGCGAGGCTGGTCTTCCCCACGCCGCCGGGTCCGAGCAACGTGACGAGCGGCTCGGAGCGGCACAACCGGGCGATAGCAGCCAGCTCGGCGTCGCGGCCGATGAGGGGTGAGCGCGTGCCGGACCGCCGGGATGTCGCTGTCACCGGCGGCAACGGCGGCGCGGTTCCGGCCGCGATGCGCTGTTCGAGGGCGCCGAGAGCGGGCGACGGTTCGAGCCCCGTCTCCTCCGCCAGCCGGCACCGATGGTCGTGGGCGACCCGGAGCGCCTCAGCGGCTCGGCCGTCCCCGGCCAGGGCATCGACGAGGAGCAGGACCGACGTCTCCCGCAGCGGCTCCTCCGCGACGGTGGCCCCGGCGACGTCGATCGCCGTTCGCCTGTCGCCTGTCGCCAGGGCCAGCTCGGCGCGCAGGTCGGCCGCCGCCCGCCGCTGCTCGTCGAGCGATCGCCGCCACCCGGCCAGCGCGTCGACGTCGACGAACTCCTCCAACGGACGACCGCGGTACATCCGACGGGCCTCGTCGACGAGAGCGATCGCGGCCTGCGGCTGGTCCATGATGGTCCGTGCTCGAGCCAGGACGGCAGTGAGCCGGGTCGCGTCGAGCGCGCCGTCGTCCAGCCGCAGGCGGTAGCCGCCGGCCCCGGTCTCCAGACGGTGGGCCGCCGGACCGAGGTGGCGGCGCAGGCGAGAGATGACGTTCTGCAGCGCTCCGACGCTCGAGCCCGCCTGGTCGTCCTGCCATGCCGCCAACAGGAGAGAGTCTGCGCTCGTCGACGCCGGCGCGGCCATGGCCAGCAGCGCCAGCACGGCACGCCGCCTCGGACCCGGCACCGCTACCTCGGCGCCGTCGACAAGGAGACGCAGTGGTCCCAGGACCTGCACCTCGACTGTCGTGGTCGACGGCGGCGTCGACCACTGCAGGGCGAAGACCCGTTCCGGCCGCGACAGCGAGGGCAGTGTCCGCTCCCCGACCTCCAGCAGCGACACGCCGTCGGGCATGCGGTCGCGGACCACCTCGGCCGTGGCCAGCGACACCAGCGCCTGCCCGCCGGCCGCCAGACCCATCAGTCGGGCGGTCCGGTTGAGTGCGGGACCGAAGTAGTTGCCGTCGCGTTCCTCGGCCTCGCCGGTGTGCACCGCCATGCGGACCTTGACACCCCGCAGCGCCTCGTCGGTGAGCAACGCCCGCTGGGCGTCGACTGCTGCTTCGACGGCGTCGGCCGCACGCGGGAAGACCGCCGCCATGCCGTCGCCGGTGTGGGCGAAGACCACCCCGGCGCGAGCCGTGACGGCCCGGCGCAGCAGCTCGTCGTGGCGTGCCAGCGCCCGAGCCGTGGCTCGGGGCTCCTCCTCCCAATGCTTCGTCGACGCCTCGATGTCGGTGAAGAGGAACGTCACCGTCCCCGAAGGGAGCACCTGCGCCACCACGGCAGTCTCGCGCTGTGACAGCGCGCTGCGAGCGTGGTGTGAGCCGGGGGTCGCATGATGTGGCCACCGAGCTCCCGGGAGGACATATGACCACCCACCACGCGACCACCGACGCCGTCTCCACCGCCGACATCGACGGCCTTCGCGCCGCCGTGCTCGGCGACGTCGTCACTCCCGATGACCCCGAGTACGACCACGCCCGTCGCGTGTGGAACGGCGTGATCGACCGCCGGCCCGCGCTCATCGTGCGCTGCGCCGGCGTCTCGGATGTCGTGGAAGCGGTCCGCTTCGCCCACCGCCATCCGATGCCGCTCAGCGTCCGGGGCGGCGGCCACCAGGTGGCTGGCAGCGCGGTCTGCGACGACGGCCTCGTCATCGACCTGTCGTCGATGAACGGCGTGCACGTCGACCCGCAGGCCCGCACGGCCCGGGTCCAGGCCGGGGCCCGCTGGGCCCACGTGGACCGGGCCACCCAGCTGTTCGGGCTGGCCACGCCCGCCGGCGTCATCTCGGTCACCGGCGTGGCCGGTCTCACGCTCGGTGGCGGCATGGGGCTGACCCAGCGAGCCTTCGGCCTCGCATGCGACAGCCTGCGCTCCATCGAGATCGTGACCGCCGACGGCATGGTGCGCACCGCCAGTGCCCAGCAGCACCCGGACCTCTTCTGGGCCGCCCGCGGGGGCGGCCGCGGCTTGGGCGTGGTGACGTCGTTCGAGTTCGACCTCCATCCCCTGGGCCCGGACGTCACCGTCGCCCAGGTCGTCTACGCGATCGAGGACGGCGAGCAGTGCCTCGCGGCCTTCCGTGACCTCGCCGCCGCCGCGCCCGACGCGATCTCACCCCAAGCGGCGTTGTGGACCATCCCCGCCATCGACGCGCTCCCGGCCGAACTGCACCGGCGCCGCGTGCTGCTCGTCTCCGCCATGTACGCCGGTGACCCGGCCGACGCCCCGCCCGTCCTCGACCCGTACCGGCGGCTGGCGACGCCCATCGGCGACCTGACGGTGACCGCGCCGTACGCCGACCTCCAATCCGCCTTCGACTTCTTCTTCCCCGATGGTGGTCGCTACTACTTCAAGTCGCACTTCACGGACCGCCTCGACGACGAAGCCATCGGAACCATCGTCGAACTCGCAATCCATCGCCCCAACGAGGACTCCTTCATCGTCATCCGGACGCTGGGAGGCGCCATCGCGCGCGTCGACCCGGACGAGAGCGCCTACCCGCACCGCCACGCCCGGTTCAACATCAGCATCGACTGCGTCTGGTCGGACTCCGCCGACGACAGCCGCGTGGTGGGCTGGGCCCGGGGAGCATGGGAACGGCTGCGGCCCTTCTCGAACGGTGGCGTCTACCTCAACTTCGCCGGCTTCGAGGACGAGTCGGACGTCTCAACGCACGCCACCTTCGGTTCGAACGTGGCCCGACTGGAACGCGTCCGGTCCGCCTACGACCCCGACGGACTCTTCGAAGCAGCGTCGCAGCGGCCGTGAGCGCCGCTGCCCTGCGACGGTTGAGGCAGGCAGGACAGAGAGCCGCTCGACCGGACCGAGTGCCGACAGCCGGTCGAGCATCTTGCGGTGACGGCGGCCCCAAAGGGCCGCCGCCGCCATAAAAGAGCGAAACGCACCGGACGCCGACCGGGACACTCAATATCGCCAGTGCACTTCGGGTCCAACGGCTACTACACATCCGGCGAAGTCCAGCCCGTGCAGCGAACGTAATGAGCGCACAAGAACACGGTCGTGCCCCGCCGAACCCTGGCACGAGCACTCTCTCGCTGGGCGCCATCACAATGCGGAGCCGCGACAGATCGACGGCTCGGCGCGCCGTTCTGGCGCGACAGATTCGCGACGGCCTTCCGACCCGTACGCCGCATCGGGCGCGAGACTTTCTCGGCGGCCGCGGCAGTAGCTCGGCCGGATGCGACAGCACGCGGCAGTCAGGAAGCCGGTGCTGCTATCGCCCGGCGACAAGGGCGGTAGTGCGGCGATGGTCGCGATCGCGTCGTCGATTGGGCCCGCTCGCGGGAGTTGCCCTCGTAGCCGACACTCTCTGGCACGACATCGCGTTGCGACGCCCGGCCAAATGTGGCCAGCCCAAATGAGGCGTTACCGCAGCAGCGCGGCACGAGCTGTTCAACCTCGCCGCGCGTGCTTCCGGCCTCGTCAAGATCGGCGGGGGAACGAGGCTTGCGCTGCACTCGGCGCGAACAGATCGGCATCGCGGTAGCGGCCCGACCACCGGCGCTCCGTGCCTGCCCGCGCTGGGGAGCTGTTCGGATTCACCGGGCTGGCCGCGTCGTGAGAGAGCCGCGACGATGGGTCCATGGTTGGGTTAGCTGTGGTCGTCGCATGCGCAGGCGCCGTCACCTGGGCTGTCATCGAACTCGTCCGGCAGGGATACGACCCATACGCCGACGATGTAGGCGACTACGCCGAGGGCTCCGACGACTGGCGGCGTGTCCGTGCCCGCAACCGTCGAGCCGGAGCGGCGATCGCGATCCTCACTGTTGCCTTCCCGACCGCGATATCGGCTCTCGTCGGTGTCGTCCTTGTCGGCACTGGCATTGTCGGCCACCACCGGGCTGCTTCGATCGTGACGATGACGGTCGTGGGCCTCGGAGTCGGTGTCGTCGTGCTCGCGCGGTCCACAAGGCTCGACCGCGAACGACGCCAGAAACGGGCCCGAGGCCAGTCACCGGTGGACCGGCGCAGCACACTCGCTTTGGTCCGCACGATCGTGGCCGTCGAGCTCGCCGCCACCGGCATCATCGTGGTGATCGATGCCCACACCGAAACCGGCTGGTCGTCAGACTGGCGGATCAGCTTCGGGATGGGTCTGCTGGTCTCGTCCGCCGTCATCGTGCTACTGGCCGAACCGATCGACGACGAGCACCGCCGCCCCGGCCGGTTCCGTCCCATCGTTGCCCCGAAGCTGGCGCTCGCCGCCATTCTCATGGGCCCGGTTCTCGTCGTGGTCGCTGGCCGCCGCGATCACTTGACTGACTTCGTGCAGGCGCTGCTGACCGAAGCTGGGGTCGGTCTCATGCTTGTTGGTGTTGTCGAAATGGGCGCCAGCCGCATCTTCCGGCGGGTCGAGAACTCCGACGAGAACGTCGACGCCGCTGTGAACGACCTTCTCGATGCTGCCGTCGGCAATGAGGCGCTGCTCGTCGGTGAAGAACGAGCGTTGCGGGCCATGCTGCCGAGACAGCCGGCCTTCCCAATGCTGTGGGGCGACCTGCACGTCGACGAGCTGGCCGGCGAGCTGAAGGCCGCGCGCTCGCCCGAGGTCGCCGACGCCGCCAACGCGCGGCAACATCGTTGCCAGGCCCGCAAGCAAGCCGTCCGGGCCGCTGCGGAGGTTCACGCCGGTGAGGTGAAAAGACTGTTTGACCTCGGTGAGAAGCAGGTGCGCCTCCTTCGGTCCTTCGCTGTCGACCTCGCAGATGACCCGACAGTTATGGCCGTCGACGTCCTGGCGGAACTGTGGGCGTACGCTCGCTGGCTGCGCGACTGCACCAGCGCCGACGAATGACGTCGCCGGACGGGTCCATCGCGGCTCCTCGCTGGGGTCACCACCACCAACTGCAGCCTCGGTACTTGGCAACGAACGCCGCCAGCGCGAAATCGCTCCGCGTCCGAGAACCTCCCGGGACTGGAGCCGCCCGGCCCGAGTTGCGCCTGAGAGCGGCAACGTCCGCACAATCGATGGCGGCGACGAACGGCAATCCACCCCCGTCTCGAACGAGACCTACCGCCCATTCCGTTACATCGGGCGGGCGGCGCATGGCTGCATGCGTTCGCACAGCGTCGGCAGGTATGAGTGGGCGCCTCGACGTTCGATGGAGCGCGATCGGCTCGCCGTTGGACTCGCCGCGGCGATGGGGTGAACGCCCGATGCGACCGGTCGTTGCCTCGTGGATGGTGGTGTCGTCCAACGAACGACCGAAGGAGAAGACGATGGCGATCGCCACGGTGAACGGTGTCGAGCTCTTCTACGAGCTCACGGGGACGGGGGACGTACTTGTGTTGACCCACGGGTCGTGGACCGATGGGACCGGCTGGGGCCCAGCGGTGGCGCGGCTGGCCGAGCGGTATCAGGTTGTGGCGTGGGACCGGCGTGGTCACTCCCGCAGCGGGCCGGGCAACGGGCCTGGCAGCCGGGCCGAGGATGCCGCCGACCTCGCCGGGTTGATCGAGCACGTGAGCGGCGGCGATCCCGTGCATGTCGCCGGCAACTCCTACGGTGCGAACGTCACCTTGACGCTCCTCACCACACGGCCCGACCTGGTCGCGACTGCCGCGGTTCACGAGCCGCCCCTATTGAGCCTTCTCGAGGGCACCCGCGATCAGGTTCTCGTGGAGGAGCTGTCGGCCGCGGACGCCAACCTCGCGGTCGTGCGGGACCTGATCAGCTCGGGTGCCCACCGCGCCGCTGCCGAACACTTCGTCGAGCACGTCGCGCTGGGGCCGGGCACATGGGATCAGCTCCCGGAGCCGTTCCGGGCGGTGCTGGAGGCCAATGCCCCCACCTACCTCGACGAGCTGACCGACGAAACCGCGCTCTCGATCGACTCCGCGGCGCTGGCGACAACCACCGTGCCCCTGCTGCTGACGCACGGCACCGAGAGCCCCAAGCTGTTCCCGGCAGTGATTGCCGAGCTCGTCACGCTTGTGCCGACGGCGCGGGTGGAAGTCCTCGAGGGCGCCGGCCACATCCCCCACGCCACCCATTCCGAGGAGTGGACCGCTCGCCTCATGGCGTTCCACGAGCAGATTGCATGACCAAACCACCCGGGCCGCCGGCTCTGGCAGAGTGGTCGGGTGGGCCACGGGAGCGAGGTCGGGCGTCTTGCCGAGCTTGCCGTCGCGTTGTCGCTGGCGACGGATCTGGGCACGGGTCAGCCGCTCGAGCACGGGCTGCGGACGTGTTGGCTGTCCTTGAACGTCGCCGACTCGATGGGCCTCGACGCGCAGGACCGCTCGTGTGTGTACCACGTGGCGTTGTTGCGGTTTCTCGGCTGCACGTCGGACGCGTCGGAGACCGCGGTGTTCGCCGGCGGCGACGACGTAGCGCTCAACGCGTCGTTCGCGCCGATGGTGTACGCGCCACCAGGGGAGAAGGCGCGGTTCTTGGTTCGCCACCTGGCCGAGGACCTACCGGTCCGGCGCCGGGTGGGTCGGGTGGCGCGGGCGCTGGCGGATCCGGGCGGTGAGCGGCGGAGCCTGTCGGGGCACTGTGAAGCGGCCTCGCGGCTGGCCACGCGTCTGGGCATGCCGACGTCGGTGCGCGACGGGCTGGCGCATGCCTATGAGCGCTGGGATGGCAGGGGCTATCCCGATGGACTGGCGGGTGAGGCGGTGCCGATGGCCATCCGGGTCGTGTCCGTGGCCCGGGACGTCGAGTTGTGGGCCCGTCAGGCGGGGTGGGCGACGGCGGCCGAGGTGCTCGCCCACCGGCGCGGCCGCGCCTATGACCCGGCAGTGGTGGATGCCCTGGCTTCGGACGCGGAGGGTTGGCTGCACGAGATCGGCGAGGACCCGTGCGCCGCGGTCTTGGACGCCGAGCCGGCGCCGGTCCTGACACTTGACGACAGCCAGATCGACGGCGCGCTGACAGCCGTGGGGGATTTCGCGGATCTCAAGTCGCCGTTCTTCCTCGGCCACTCGGCAGGCACCGCGATGCTGGCGGCGACGGCGGCCGCCGCGGTCGGGCTGTCGCCCGATGACGCCTGTTCGGTGCGGCGGGCGGCGCTGGTGCACGACGTGGGCCGGGTGGGGATCCCGTCGGGGATCTGGGACCGGCCCGGCCCGTTGAGCGCGGAGCAGTGGGAGCGGGTCCGGCTCCACTCCTATCTGGGGGAGCGGGTGTTGTCACGCTGCGCGCTGCTGGCACCGTACGCGGATATGGCGGCCCGCCACCACGAGCGGGCCGACGGGTCCGGCTATCACCGTGGACTCGCCGGCGACCAGCTCACCGTCGGCGCTCGGCTGCTAGCGGCCGCGGACGTCTACCAGGCGATGACCCAAGAGCGCGCCCATCGCCCGGCCCTCGCTCCGGCCGATGCCGCCGCCCGCCTTCTCGATGAGGTCGACGGCGGACGGTTCGAGCCCGCCGAGGTCGACGCCGTGTTGGCCGCGGCCGGCCAGGCCAGCCGGCCGCCGCAGATCGCCCGTCCGGCGGGACTGACTGAGCGGGAGGTCGATGTGCTCCGGCTCATCGCACGCGGCCAAGCCAACAAGCAGGTGGCGGCCACGTTGGGGATCTCGCCCAAGACCGTTGGCCGCCACATCGAGCACATCTACGCCAAAGCCGGGGTCAGCACCCGCGCCGGAGCCACGCTCTTCGCCATGGAGCACAGCCTGTTCTCGCCGTGAGCCCCGATCGAGACATGGGGTGAACACCCGATGGCAGCTCGCTCCGCCAGGTCGACACTCCTCAGAAGACGGCGAGGAGGGGGCCACCATGCCGGCGGTCGACGTCAACGCGAGAGAGGAGCCGCCGATGAGCGAGTGCGTCGAGGTTGCAGGGCTGAAGATCCGCTATCGCCGGTCTGATCTGGGCGGCGCCCGACGGTCCATATAGCCCTACCAGGATTTTCGGCGCCCTCGGCAGGATTCGAACCTGCGACGCACGGTTTAGGAAACCGACGCTCTATCCCCTGAGCTACGAGGGCCGCTCCGCGAACGGTACCGGCGGACGGCTCAGGTCGCCGGTACGGCCGGCTGCTGCGCCGCCACCTCACCGAGGCGACGAATGTCGTCGGCCAGCGCCGGCAGGCGGTCGCGGTGGGCTGGCGTCACGAGGTAGATCAGCCGGTCCATCACCGGGTTGAGCTTGAGCACCTCGAACGTCTGCACGATGCGTGTCGTCGCCCCCTCGGGCTCGATCCGGATGCGCCACTCGGTGCTGTCGGGGTACAGCCGTGTGGGCACCGTGCGCCACACGAACTCGCGTGGTGCATCGGCGGAGACGATCTCGTTCGTTCGGGACCACTTGACCCGACCGACGCGGTTCGTGCCGGCGAAACGGGCACCCGGCTGTGCAGACGACGCACCGTCGATCCACACGGCTCCGCTGCACTCGTGACTCCACTCACCGACTCGGGTGACGTCGGCGACGACTGCCCAAACCTGTTCGGGCGTGGCGTCGGTGACCGTCTCGACCCGTCCGGACCTCTTCAGCGTTCCCATCGTCATCGATCCTTTCAGGCCGCGGCCAGCAGGGTGGCCACCAGTTGCTCGAGCACGTCCTGGCCGGGAGTCGGCGGGACGGGTTGACCCACGAGGTCGAGGGTACGGCGGAAGGCATCAGCGATCTGCCCGCCGCGCAGCACCGGCCCGTGAGCGCTGGCGACAACGTCGAGCGGCAACGACGCGGTGGCGCGGACGTGGGCGGCGAAGCGCTCGGCATCGAGCCACTCCATCCACGGCGTGTTCCAGCTGTTGAGGACGGCGAACGAGCCGTCGTAGACCTCGGCCGGGATCTCGGCCGCCTCGTAGACCTCGGCCGGGATCTCGGCCGCCTCGTAGACCTCGCCCGGGAAGAACGTGCCGAACGAGTCGACCGCCCACAGCAGACGCGTCGAGCCGTCGTAGAGCCCACGCGTCGCCGGCGAGTCGAACATCGGTGGGCGTACGGCCGTGAGCGTGCGATCGCCGACGTCGAGCGACTGCCCGGCGTCGAGCCACCGCATCCGCTCCAGTGGCAGCTCGACATCACCCGAGAGGCGGGCGACCATCGAGAAGTTGCACACGAGCGTGGCGTTCGGGCACTGCTCCAGCACGGCGGGAAGGTTGCCGATGTGATCGTGGTCGTCGTGCGACAGGAAGATCCAACGCACGTCGGCGGGCTCGACGACCGAGAACGCCTGCTGCTGCCACGCCTCGCTCACCAGGGAGCAACCGGTGTCGACGATGACGGGCTGCTCCCCCCGGATCACGAGGCTGTGGGCGGCGAAGTACAGCCCCGACGGCTCGGCGGCGAGCGTCGGGATCAGCCAGGTATCCCTGGCGATGGGCTGGGCGGCGGTGGGAAGCGTGGGCGGGATCATTGGCAGGACCATCCTTCGGTGCAGCGGTGACGTAGTCACTTGTGCGAAGCTGTATTCAAACATGAGTGGCTGTAGGATGCAAGCCATGAGCCCGCGCGCCGCTTCCACCGACGCCCCCCGCCGCCGTTACAACTCCACCCGGCGCGCCCTGCAGGCCGCCCAGACCCGCAGTGACGTCACGGCGGCGGCCGTCCGGCTGTTCACCAGCTCCGGCTGGGCGGCCACCACGGTCGCCGCCGTGGCCGCCGAGGCCGGTGTGTCGGCCGAGACCGTTTACGGCGGGTTCGGGTCGAAGAAGGGTCTGCTGCGGGCCGCCATGGACGTGAGCGTCGTGGGTGACGCCGATCCCGTCCCCTTCGTCGAGCGCGACGAGTTCCGCCGCCTCGGCCGCGGGCCGGTGGCGGCGCGGCTGCGCGCCGGCGTGGCCGTGCAGGCCGACATCCACGAACGATCGGCCGGTGTGTGGCGGGCGATCATGGAGGCGGCGACGTCCGATCCCGAGATCGAGGGGTGGCGGATCGAGCTGGAACGGAGCCGCCGCCTCGATCTGACCCGCAGCCTGGCGGTGATCCTCGGCCGGGACGTCGACGACCGCACGATCGACCTGATCTGGGTGCTGCTCGGTCCGGAGGTCTACCTCAAGCTCACCGGCGACGCCGGCCGCAGCCGGACCGAGTACGAGACGTTCGTGGCCGACGCGGTCACCCGCCTCGCCGGGACCGGCGCCACTCGGTCGCGGCAACGAGGGTGACAGCAGCCTTCCCCCCATGTATTAGGGTCACCTAACGATGATCCTGGTGACCGGTGCGGCCGGCTTCATCGGCCACCGGCTGTGCGCGCGACTGCTCGACGACGGCCATGAGGTCACGGGCCTCGACTGCTTCCTGGACACCTCGTACGACCCGGCCGTGAAACGGGCGGCGGCGACGACATTGCAGGCGCGACCCGGCTTCCGGTTCGTACGCGCCGACCTGCGTCGCGACGAGCTCGTCGTGCGCGGCGTCGACGTCGCCGTGCACCTCGCCGCCATGCCCGGCCTGCAGCAGGGACGCCAGGCCGAGGCGGCCTACGAGTCGTGCAACGTCACCGCGACCGAGCGGCTCGCCGCCTCGCTGGCGCGCGCCGGAGTCGGGACGATCGTGCATGCCTCGACGTCGAGCGTGTACGGCGCCGTCGCCGACGGCGACGAGCAGCAACCAACCCGCCCCATCTCGGGGTACGGCCGCTCCAAGCTCCTCGCCGAGCAGTCGATGCGCGACGCCGGCGCCGTCGTGCTCCGCTACTTCTCCGTGTACGGGCCGGGTCAGCGACCCGACATGGCGTACCACCGCTTCTGCGAGGCGATGCTCGACGGCCGACCCATCACGATCCATGGTGACGGCCAGCAGGAGCGGGCCAGCACCTACGTCGACGACGTCGTGGATGCCACCGTCGCCGCCATCGAGCGCGGCACCGCCGGCGAGACCTACAACATCGGCGGCGCGTCACCGATCCGGTTGCTCGACGCCGTCGACGTGCTGGCCGGCGCGGTGGGCGTCGTGCCCCAGATCACGCCCGCCCCGCGGCGCCCGGGCGATCAGGCGACGACCCGCGCCGACACCGCGAAAGCAGCCCGCGATCTCGGCTGGTCGCCCGCCATTGAACCCGTGGAGGGGCTCCGCGCCCAGGTGGCATGGCATCTCGCCCGGCGACGTCGCGCGTCGGCAGCCTAAAGTCCCCCGGCCTACCGGCCGATAGGAAGAGACGTGGCCCCCACCACGAGCCTCGACGTCGAACTGGATGACCTGGCGCGAGTGCTCGAGCGCGAAGCACAACTGCTGCGGGTGACCGAGATCGCACCGGGCATGGCCGCCGTCGAAGCGTTGCGGCGCCTGCGGCGCGAGGAATTGCACCGCGCCCTCATCGTCGCCGACCTCGCCGCCCGCATCCTGCGGCCGGGCGCCGGCTGGCACGACCTCCTCAATGCCCTCCCAGCGGAGCGGGCGGGCACGCTGCGCGACCGGTCCGAACGGTTGCGGGCATCGCCGGCGCTGCCGCCGTCATTGCGCGACTTCCTCGATTCTTGACACAAAGGGTCGGCTTTCCGGCAGACTGTCTCGGTAACCATCAACGGTCCAGGAGACGCACATGGCCATCCGACTCGGTGACGAGGCCCCGGACTTCACCGCTGACACCACCGAAGGAAGCCTCAACTTCCACGAGTGGCTCGGCGACAGCTGGGGCATCCTTTTTCTCATCCCAAGGACTTCACACCGGTTTGCACGACCGAGCTCGGCTACGTCGCCAAGCTGAAGCCCGAGTGGGACAAGCGCAACGTGAAGGTCGTCGGCCTCTCGGTCGACTCGTCCGAGAACCACGACAAGTGGTCGGACGACATCGAGGAGACGCAGGGCGCGAAGGTCAACTTCCCGCTCATCAGCGATCCCGACAAGAAGGTCTCGGACCTCTACGACATGATCCACCCGAACGCCAGTGACACCGTCACGGTGCGCACCGTGTTCGTCGTGGGCCCGGACAAGAAGGTCAAGGCCACCCTCACCTACCCGCAGTCGGCGGGACGCAACTTCGACGAGATCCTGCGCCTCGTCGACTCCCTCCAGCTCTCGTCCAAGTACAGCGTGTCGACGCCGGTGA
Source organism: uncultured Acidimicrobiales bacterium (assembly GCA_963728985.1). Lineage (GTDB taxonomy): Bacteria > Actinomycetota > Acidimicrobiia > Acidimicrobiales > Ilumatobacteraceae > DASXAI01. The sequence continues at coordinate 620,212 of CAVSME010000003.1, forward strand.
ACTGGAAGGACGGCGAGGACGTCATCATCCAGGGCACGGTGTCCGACGAGGAAGCGAAGACCAAGTTCCCCAAGGGGTGGAAGGCGCCGAAGCCCTACATCCGCCTGACGCCCCAGCCCAACAAGTAACCCTGAAGTAGCGCCGCAGTCCGCGCTGGGGGAACGGGCCTCGGCATTGTCCGAGCACAGCGAGTCGGCGCCGAAGAGGCGCCGCAATCAAAGGGCCCCTCGGGCCTGCGCTTCCACCCACGCCCGCACGGGCGGGGCCAGGAACTGCAGATGCTCGAGGGGTCGTTCGCGTATGAGGGTGGCCGAGATCGGCACCGCGGTCCGGGACGGATCGACGGCCTCGGCCCGGGCGCCGAAACGCCGGGCGATCTCGTCGCCGTAGGGCTCCGAGGAGAACACGACGTCGGGACCGTCGCCATCGAGCGGCCAGTGGGAGCGGAACAGGTCCATCCACCGCTCCCAGAGCTCCTGATCGTCGAAGTCCGTGGGGAGGTCGTGGCGGACCTCCACCACGGCGACACCCGGGTGCAACTCGGCGAGCCACTCGGCGCGCAGCTCGCCCGGTACGGGTTCGCCGTCGCGGGTGTTCACCATCACGACGAGCTGGTCGACCTTGGCCGCGGCTGCGTCGATCATGAAGCTGTGCCCCAGATGGGGCGGGCAGAACCGTCCAACGATGAGACCGGATGTACCGCCGCTCACCGGCCGGTTTGTATGTACTCGACCAGCGCCGAGTTCTCGTGCTCCAGCTCGTGGACGCGGTGCTTCACCACGTCGCCGATGCTGACGATGCCGATGAGGCGACCGTCGACCACGACGGGGACGTGGCGGATGCGGCGCTCGGTCATGATGCCCATCAGCGAGTCCACCTCGGCCTCGGGCGCACAGGTGGCGACGTCGGCCGTCATCACCGCGCCGACCTCCTCGTCCAGCACGGTCGTGCCGCGGTGGTGCAGGGCCCGCACCACGTCGCGCTCGGAGACGATGCCGTCGATGTGCTCACCATCGGCGGTCACCACCAGCGCGCCGACCCCGTGCTCGGCCAGCCCAGCCAGCACCTCACGGACCGTGGTTCCGGGTGGGACGGTGGCCACGAAGTCGCCCTTGTCCCGAAGCAGACCGCTGATGCGCATGTCTCCACCCCCTGGTCGTGGCGGACCTCGGTACCCACTATCGCGCTGAATCAACAGGTCCCGTCACGGCGCCAGCTCGACCGCCCCCGCTACCAGCCGCAGCGCCCGCACCCAGCCGGTGGGATCGACGCCGAGGCTGGCGAAGGAGGCCAGCGCCCCGGCCCGCCACGCGTCTGCGTCCGGATCGCCCCGTAGGCCGGCGGCCTCGGCCACCGCCGCTTCCACGATGGCCTGGGCGACGAGGTCGCCGGCGCCGAGCGCGATCTCGGCGGCGTGGTCGAGCGGCCCGGTCACGTCGGCACCGTCCTCGCTGCGCACCTGGGCCAGACCGGTGCCCACCAGCGCCAGCAGTCGATCGAGGTACGACGCCCCCTCGGCGGCCGCCACGATCGCCGCGGCGGCCAGCGCCGCGTCGAGGCGGCCATCGGCGGCGTGCACGAGCGTGGCCACGGCGGCGCCGTAGGGGCGGTTCAGCTCGGTGTCGGGGAGTTCGGCCAGCGTCTCGGCGGCGTCCGCCACTGCGCCCTGCTGGAGGAGACCGAGCGCCAGTGTGACCTGGGCGTCGTAGCCCGCCTCGCGGCTGTCCTCCAGCTCCTCGACCGCCAGCCGGGCCTCGCGGGCCGCTCGCTCCCCTTCCCCGAGGTGGACGGCGACGCCGGCGGCGATGGTGGAGCTGAAGCCCTGCAGGCCGAACGGCGTGGCCAGGGCCCGGCACTCCTCGACGACGCGGTTGGCGTCGGCGACGCGCCCGACCGCCACCAGGGCCCGGGTGAGCGGCCCGAGCACCTGCGTCTCGCCGAAGCGGTCGGAGAGGCCACGGAAGATGGCGCGGGCCTCCTCCGACAGCGTGATGCACTCCTCGACGGAGCCGGTCCAGAGCCGCAGCGTGGCCTGGAGGGCGAGCATCATGGCCCGTCCCCAGTGCTCCTCCCGCCGCTCGGCATCGGTGGACACCTCGACGGCGAGATCCTCGGCCTCGGCGAAGCGGCCCTGGTGGAAGCGCACGTAGGCCAGCAGCCCCTGCACCCACGACAGCCCGCCGCGGTCGTCGAGCTTGCGGAAGGCCTCCTCGGCGTGCCCGAGGCGGTCCTCGGCCACCGCCATGTCGCCCCGCATGAAGGCGATCCACGCCCGGTGCTGGTCGACCCAGGCCTGGCCCCGGCGGTCGCCCTCGTCGGCGAACACCTCCTGGGCCTCGACGAGGTGACGCTCGGCCTCGGCCAGGGCGCCGCTCACCAGGCAGGCGAACCCCCACGCCCGCTGGGTCTCGGCGAGGCCCCGGCGGTCGCCCACTGCCCGCCACGCCGCCACGGACGAGGTGAACGAGGCGATGGCGGCATCGATGCGCCCGGCCTGCACGTCGACCTCGGCCAGCAGGGCGTAGGCGCTGGCCACACCGGCCTCGTCCTCGGCCAGGCGGGCCGCCTCCAGGGCATCGAAGGCATCGATCCGAGCGGGCTCGGCGTCGTGCATCTCGATCCGGGCCCGGCCCCGCAGGAGCAGCAAGCGGCGGCGCTGGCGGTCGGTGCCCGGATCGTTCCCGGCCAGCACGTCGAGACCCTCGGACGCCAGCCGCACCGTCACCGTCGGGACCATCTGGTCCAGCGCACGCGTCGCGGCCTGGTCGAAGGCGGCCGCCGCCTTGGCGCCCACGTCCGTCGGCACCCCCTGAACGGCACCGATGTCCTGCACGAGGCGGGCGGCGGCGGCGTAGTGGTAGGCGACGAGCTCGGCCAGGGCCTCGTTCTTGGCATCCTCCTCGATGGCCCGGGCCACGCCGGCGTGGCGCTGCGCCCGGGCGGCCTTGGTGAGCGTCTGGTACGTCACGTTGCGCACCGACTCCGACCGGAACGTCCAGTGGTCGCCGGTGACGTCGAGGAGCTCGGCGTCGCCGAGCGCCGCCAGCGTCTCTCGTCGGGGCGACTGGCGCAGCTCCTCGCCGAACTTGACCAGCCCGTGCCAGTTGCCCGACGGTCCCAGCACGGCGGCGTTGTCGAGCATGTCGCGCTCGGCGGGTTCGAGCCGGTCCAGGCGGGCGGCGACCAGACCGCGCAGCGTGTCGGGCAGCTCGCCCACGCTGCCGCACTCCGTGACCATCGCCGCCAGCTCCTCCAGGAACAACGGGTTGCCGCCGCTGCGCTCGAGGAGGCTGCTGCGCACGTCGTCGTCCACCTCGGCACCGAGCATGGCCAGCGCCAGCTCGCTGGCCGACGACGGATCAAGGGCGTCGAGCCGCAGCACGAGCGTGTTGTGGCGGCCGGGAGGAGGTGGCCAGTGCTCGACACCGGGACGAGCGGTGGTCATCACCGCGAAGGGCAGGCCGGTCAGGTGGGCCAGCGTCCGCTCGAGGAGGTCCACCAGCAGCGCGTCGGCCCAGTCGAGATCGGCGATGACGACCAGGACGGGCCCGACCCGGGCGAGGCCGTGGAGGTAGGCCAGCACGGCCTGCACCACCTCGTCGCGGGCCCGGATCCGATCGATGCCGTCCAGCGCGGTGGAGTGGCCGAGGAGATGGAGCAGGCCGGTGGTGACGCGATCGGGGTCGGCGTGGGTCCCCACGATGGGGGGCACCGCCGCTTCGAGCTGGGCCCTGACCACGCTGGCGTCGCCCGCGGCATCGAGGCCCACGTGACCGGCGATGGCGGTGGCGATGGGATGCCACGGGTTCGACTCGCCGTAGGGCATGCACCGCCCGACCATCACGGTCAGCGGCAGCGCCTCCCGGGCTCGCAGGAGCGCCTCCCGCACCAAGCGGCTCTTGCCCACGCCACCCTCGCCCTCGACGGCGGCGAGGAACGGTCGGCAGTGGTTCACGGCGAGGCGCAGGCCGTCCACGAGCAGGGCCAGTTCGGTGTCGCGGCCGATGAACGGCGCCTTCACCTTCCGGGCCCGCCGACCGGGGGGTGCGAGGGCTTCGAGGGCCAGCCACCCGTCGATCGGCTCGTCCCGGTTGCGGACCCGCACCGGCCCCACGCTCTCGTAGCGGATCGCGCCGGCCGTCGCCGAGCGGGTGGCCGGGCCGACGAGGATGCCACCGGGCGGCGCCGCCGTCTGGAGGCGTTCGGCGGCGTTGACGACGTCACCCATCGCGGTGTAGTCGCCGCCGGCCCGCAGCGCCCCGACCAGCACCTCGCCGGTGTTCACGCCGATGCGCATCTGCACGCCCAGCCCGAGCGAGTCGACGTAGGCCCGCAGCGTGCCCTGCATGCGCAGGGCGGCCCGCACGGCCCGCTCGGCGTCGTCCTCGTGGGCGACGGGCGCGCCGAACAGGGCGACGATGGCGTCGCCGATGATCTTGTCGACGCGGCCGCCGAAGGACACGACATCGGCGACCAGGCGCTCGAAACACCCGTCCACCAGGTTCTTCACCTGTTCCGGATCGAGGCCCTCGGCCATCGCGGTGTAGCCGACGAGATCGGCGAACACGACGCTCACGACCCGGCGTTCTTCGGCGCGCTGGCTCCCGAGAGCATGGCCGCACGAAGGGCAGAACCGCGCTCCCCCAGGTACCGGCTGCGCGCAGGACGGGCACACCATCGACCCAGCGTACGACGACGAGGCGCTCGTCACGCCGGTTTGGCGCGAATGCGCTGCGACGATCGCGCCGACTCCCTAACCTCGATGACCGACGTGGCGGTGCCGACGAAAGGACCGACATGACCACCACCCCCCTTGCTCCCCCCAGTGTCACGGCGGCCACGGCGGTCGATGCCGTGAAGATCTACGGTCACGACGAAAGCGAAGTGCGCGCCCTCGACGGCGTGTCCGTGGAGTTCGCCAGAGGCGTGTACACCGCCATCATGGGGCCGTCGGGCTCCGGCAAGTCGACGCTGATGCACTGCGTCGCCGGTCTCGACACGCTCACATCGGGCCATGTGTTGATCGGCACCACCGATCTGTCGACGCTCCACGAGCGCCAGCTCACGCAACTGCGCCGGGACAAGGTCGGCTTCATCTTCCAGGCCTACAACCTCGTGCCCACGCTCAACGCGCTCGAGAACATCACGCTGCCCCTGGACCTGGCCGGCCGTTCGGTCGACAAGGCGTGGCTCGACACCGTCGTGAAAACCGTCGGCCTGTCCCAGCGACTCCGCCATCGGCCGTCCGAGCTCTCCGGCGGGCAGCAGCAGCGCGTGGCCGTGGCGCGGGCCCTGGCCAGTCGGCCCGAGATCATCTTCGCCGACGAGCCCACCGGCAACCTCGACAGCCGGGCCGGCGCCGAGATCCTCGACTTCATGCGCAGCGCCGTCGCCCAGATGGGTCAGACCATCGTGATGGTGACGCACGACCCCGTGGCGGCGTCGTACTCCGATCACGCGCTGTTCCTGGCCGACGGCAAGATCGTCGACGAGATGGCCGAGCCCACGGCCGACCGCGTCCTCGACCGCATGAAGAAGTTCGGGGACTGAGCCAGTGCTGAAGCTCGCCCGCAAGTCCGTCATGGCGCACAAGCGCCGCCTCATCGGCACTGGGCTGTCGGTCATCATCGGCATCGCGTTCCTGGCCGGCACGTTCGTGTTCACCGACACGATCAAGCGCACCTTCGACAACCTCTTCGCCGACGTCTACCGCAACACCGACGTCTACGTCCGCTCCAACCAGTCGATCGAGCGCGACTTCGGGCCCACGCAGCGGCCCCGCATCCCCGATTCGATCATCGGTCAGGTGAAGGCCGTTCCCGGGATGACCGAGGCGGTGGGCTCGGTGCAGGGCTTCGCCCGCATCATCGGCAAGGACGGCAAGGCCCTCGGCAGCAGCAGCCAGGGGCCGCCCACGTTCGGCGGCGCCCTCACGCCCGGCGCGCTGTCACCGTGGACGATCCACGACGGCCGCGCCCCCAACGGTCCCAACGAGGTCGTGCTGGACCTCGGCAGCTTCAAGGACGGCGACTTCGCCATCGGCGATCCCGTCACCATCATCAGCCAGGGTGGCAGCAAGCAATTCACGATCGTGGGGAACGTCCGCTTCGGTGATGCCGACTCTCCGGGCGGCACGACCTACGCGCTGTTCGATCTGGCCACGGCCGAGTCGTTCATCGGCCAGCCCGGTCAGGTCGACGCCGTGCTCGGCAAGGGCGACGGCACGGTCAGCCAGACCGAACTGGCCCAGCGGGTGCAGCAATCCCTCACGGAGCCGAACCTCCAAGTCATGACGGGCAAGGAGATCACCAAGGAGACGCAGAGCGACATCGAGGATGCGCTGTCGTTCTTCAACATCATCCTCGTCGTCTTCGCCGGGATCGCGCTGTTCGTCTCGATCTTCATCATCTACAACACGTTCTCGATCATCGTCGCCCAGCGCCAGCGGGAGACGGCGTTGCTGCGTGCCGTCGGAGCCAGCCGCCGGCAGGTGCTGGGGAGCCTCATCGCCGAGGCGATCGTCATCGGCATCGTGGCCGCGTTGGTGGGCTTCGCCGCCGGCATCGGCCTGTCGGTGGTCTTGAAGAGCCTGCTGTCGGCCCTCGGCATCGACCTGCCCGCCGGCGGTGCCGTGATCCTCCCCCGCACCTTCATCATCTCGCTCATCGTCGGCGTCGTCATCACGGTGATCTCGGCGGCGCTGCCGGCGGTGAAGGCGTCGCGCACGCCGCCCGTCGCCGCCATGCGCGAGGTCGCCCTCGACGAGTCGGGCACCTCGCGGACCCGATTGCTGTGGGGCCTCGTCCTGCTGGTGATCGGCATCGTCCTCACGTCCATCGGTCTGTCGGGCACCCTCGCCGCCCTCGGCTTCGGGGTGGCGCTCATCTTCATCGGCCTCTTCGTGCTGGGCCCGTTGATCGCCCGGCCGTTCGCCCGCGTGATCGGCGCGCCACTGCCGCGCGTCCGCGGCATCTCCGGCCGCTTGGCCCAGGAGAACGCCATGCGCAACCCGAAGCGCACGGCCCGCACCGCCGCCGCGCTGATGGTCGGCGTCGCGCTCGTCGCCGGCATCTCGGTGCTGGCGGCGTCGATCAAGTCCTCGGTGCGCGACATCTTCAACAAGCAGTTCACGGGCGACTTCGTGGTCGACACCAACACGCAGGGCTTCGGCGGGCTCCCGCTCACGGTGGCCCAGCAGCTGAACCAGCTGCCGCAGGTCGAGGCCGCCGCCGGCGTGCAACTCGGCGGGGCCAACATCGACGGCAGCTCCCAGTCGCTCACCGTGCTCGACCCCACCGTGGCCGGCCAGGTGTTCGATCTCGAGTTCGTGCAGGGTCAGATGTCGGACCTCAACGACCAGAGCGTCCTGATCAGCAAGAGCAAGGCCGACAGCAAGAACCTGAAGGTCGGCGACCCCGTCACCATGACGCTCTTGAACGGCCAGTCCGTCACGCTGAACGTGGCCGGCATCTACAAGAAGGCGGAGCTGGCCGGTCCGTTCACCGTGTCGCAGGGCCTCTACGCCCAGAGCGGCGCCGATCAGTACGACTTCTCCGTCTTCGTGAAGAAGAAGGCGGGAGTCTCCGACGCGGAGGCGCAAGCGGCCATCGAACAGGTCGTGGCGCCCTTCCCGAACGCGAAGGTGCAGAGCCGGGCGAAGTACATCGACGACCAGGCGGCCCAGATCGACCAGGTGGTCGCGCTGTTCAACGGCTTGCTGGTCCTTGCCGTGCTGATCGCCGCGTTCGGCATCGCCAACACGTTGAGCCTGTCGGTGTACGAGCGCACGCGTGAGCTCGGACTGGTGCGGGCGGTGGGTGCAGCGCGGTCCCAGGTCCGCTCGACCGTGCGGTGGGAGTCGGTGATCACGTCGCTCCTCGGCGCCGTGCAGGGCATCATCGTGGGCATCCTGCTCGGCTACGCCGTGACGCTGGCGCTGAGCGATCAGGGCCTCAACTCGTTCACCCTGCCGATCGGGTTCCTGATCATCATCCTCATCGGTGCGTTCCTCATCGGCGTCGTCGCCGCCATCCGGCCGGCGCGCCGGGCCGCCCGGCTCGACGTGCTGCGGGCCGTGACGGTCGAGTAGCCGGCGCGTGGCGCTCGACCTCGGCGCGCTGCCGCCCGACGTCATCTCGTTCCTGCGCGAGCGCGTCGTGGGCACGCTCACGACGCTGCGGGCCGACGGGTCACCTCATGTCACGGCCGTCGGGTTCACCTACGACGCGCCAGCGCGCCTCGTGCGCATCATCACGTGGTCGGCGTCGGTGAAGGCCCGCAACGCGGCGCGCGGTGGGCGCGCCGTCGTCGCCCAAGTCGAAGGGGGGCGGTGGCTGGCCCTCGAAGGACCCGTGCGGCTCGTCACCGGCGCCGACGGCGTGGCCGCCGCGGTGGACGCCTATGCGGCCCGGTACCGCCAGCCCGGCGAACGTCCCGACCGGGTCGCCATCGAGATCGCCGTCGACCGCATCCTCGGGCGCGCCTAAGCCTCGTCGAGGAGCGCGGCGAGCTGTTCGAGGTCGGCGATGGCGATGTCGGCGGGCACGGCTTTCAGCGCCGCCGTCCGGGCACCGGCCGCCGCGCCGGCGGCGACACCGGCGGGTGCGTCTTCCACGACGAGGCAGTCGGTGATGGCGACGCCCAGGCGGCGGGCGGCCAGCAGGTAGCAGGCCGGTTCGGGCTTGCCGGTGGCGACGTCCTCGCACGTCACCAGGACGGGCGCCACGATGCCGGCGGCGCCGAGTCGAGCCGCCGCCAGCGGCCGGTCGGCGCTGGTGACCACCGCCCACGGCAGCCCTCGCCGTTCGAGCACCGCCAGCAAGGCATGGGCGCCGTTCGTGGGGACGACGTCGGCCAGGTCGTCGTACTGCAGCTCGAGCTGGCGGGCGGCAGCCACGATTCGCGGCGCTGGGGGAAGATCGGGGCGGAAGCGTTCGACGGTGGCGGCGGCCGGGACACCGTGGGCGACGGCCAGGACGGCGTCCGCATCGACGGCGTACTCGGCCGCCCAACGCCGCCACGCCCGCTCCACGGCGGCATCGGAGTCGACCAGCGTGCCGTCCATGTCGAGGAGTACCGCCCGCACGCCGTCCACGGCGCCATGTTGGCCGCCCGGGCGCGTACGGTGCGGCCATGGCCGGCTACTCGGGCACGCCGCTCGCCAAGAAGCTCGGCATCAAGGACGGCATGGTGCTCGCCGCGCCCGGCGCGCCCGACGGCTTCCCGGCGCTGCTCGAGCCCTTGCCCGCCGATGTGACGTGGAAGCGCCAGCTGCGGGCGCCGGTCGACGTCGCTGTCGCCTTCTTCACCGCGCGTGCCGACGTGACCAAGCGGTGGCCGGCGCTCACCAGCGCCGTCGGGCTCCACGGCGTCGTGTGGGTGGCGTGGCCGAAGAAGTCGTCGGGCGTAGCCACCGACCTGACCGAGGACACGTTCCGCGAGCTGCTGCTGCCGACCGGCTGGGTGGACACCAAGGTGTGCGCCATCGACGACACGTGGTCGGGCCTGAAGTTCGTGCTCCGCAAGGAGCTCCGCTCGAACTGATGCGCGATGTGCCACGCATATCGGGTCGAGGCTCGTCAGTTCGTCAGGAGATGACCCACTGGCGCTTGCCGTTGGCGACCAGGAGCTTGCCGAACTGGAGGCCGGGGAAGTGGGCGGCGGCGGCGGGGATGTCGCTGCCCTCGAGCTCGCGCGCCATCGCCACGCGGGTGCGCAGGGCCAGCTCGGGATCGACGTCGCCCATGCCCGCCCACTCGTCGTCGAGCAGCTCGACGGGGCAATGCACGACGTCGCCGAGGAGCAGCGCCCGCTCTGTGCCTGACGAGACCACGATGATGGTGCTGCCCGGCGTGTGACCGGGCGCCACCATGGCGTCGAGGCCGGGGAGCACCGGCCCGGACGCGTCCCACATGTCCATGCGGTCGGCCAGTGGCGAGAGCTTGCGAGTCGCGCCCGGGTCGGGCCCCACGAAGTGCTGCCAGTCCCGCTCGTCGCACCGGTACGTGGCGTTGGCGAACACCACGTTCCCCTGCTGCGTGGCCCAACCGACGTGGTCGAAGTGCAAGTGGGTGAAGATCACGTCGCTGACTTCTTCGGGGGCGATGCCGTAGGCGGCGAGGCTGGTGAGGAACGCCCCGCCATGGAACGGCGGGCTGTCGACGCGCCCGACCCCGCAGTCGATCAGCACGACCCGCTCCGCCGAGCGCACGACGAAGCCGCCGAGGGCCAGCTCCAGCTCGTCGTCGCTGTTGAGGAACTGGCGGTGCGGCAACCACGCTTCCTCGGGCATGCTCAGGAACGGATCGCTGATCGGGAACCGCGCCAGTCCGTCGAGCACGGGCAGGATCTCGAGGTCGCCTACGCGCATCGCCGCACCCTAGGCCCAGTGCGTCGCGGCCGTCACTCCGGAGCGAGCAGCGGGTCCACGTACACCGGGCGCAGCGCGGCCAAGTAGGCGCGTGCGGCCGGCTCGGGATCGGCGGTGCGGGAATCGGCGAACTCGCCGCCGAGCGCCGGCGGGGCGTCGTCACGACGGGCCCGGCGTCGCCACGGGAAACGCCGGCCGCGCACCTCGGCGTCCTGATCGAGCTCGTCAGGATCGGGCTCGGGCAGTGGCAGGTACAGCTGGCAGTTCGGGCACCAGTACGTGACCCGCGCTTGCTCGCCGTGCTTGCGCACCTCGATCGGTGTGCTGCAGCGCAGGCACGGCTTGCCGAAGCGTCCGTAGACCGCCAGCCCCTCGGGGCTGCCCGTGCTCGTCACGCGCGTGGGCGTGTCGAGGTTGGCGCGCAGCAGACCGGCGGCCACCTCGATGAGGCGAGTGCGCTGGCCCGTGTCGAGGGCACCGACGGGCGTGAACGGATCGAGCTCGCACGCCCACAGCACCTCGGACTTGTAGACGTTGCCGACGCCGCACGCGACGCGCTGGTCGAGCAACGCCTCTGCGGCGGTGAGCTCGCGGTCGCAGTAGCGGGCCATGCGGGCGACGCAGTCGGCGATGTCGGCGTCTTCCTTGCACAGGTCCGGGCCGAGACTGCCGGCGACGGGATGGCGGGTGAGCGCACCGGCCCGGTACGTCTCCACGACCGGCGCCGAGAAGCACACCGCCTGCCAGCCGGGCACCTCGATCACGACCCGCATCTGCTTCGAGCTCTTGCGCCAGTGCTCGCCCGGTCGGTACAGGTGCCAGGAGCCCGACATGCGCATGTGCGTGTGCAGCACGCAGCCGTCGTCCCAGCCGATCTCGAGGTGCTTGCCCCGACTCTCGACGCGCTCGATGACGGAGCCGGGCGCGGGCATGATGCCTTCCAGCCGCGGCGCCTGGAACGCCGTGGTGGCCTTGCCGATCAACGCCGAGCGCAGCGCCGCGGCAGTGCGGTGGATCGTGTCGCCCTCCGGCACACGTCCGAGGTTAGGACGGGCGCGCCACCCTGTGGTGGCACACCGTCAGTTCCGGAGCACCAGGCCGCGGTAGCCGTCGGCAAAGCCGGCCGCCCGGAGCACCGGTGCGAGTGGCGACTCACCGACCGGCACGCCGTCGATCTTGCGGACCTCCAGGCTGCGCACCCGCCCGTCCTTGACGAGGTGCACGATCGCCTCGACCCACGTGTCCTCGCCACTGGCCGTGGCCGGGAACGTGACCAGGTGGTGGCCCCGCCGGTCGAGCCATGCCACCAGCTGGCCGCTGTGGAGGACGACGTAGGCGCCGGCCACCCGGGCCGCCCGAGCGCTGCCGGTGGGCTCCGGCCACGCCAGCGCGGCGCCGTACGGCTGCGCGGGGTCGGTGGCGGCCAGCGCCAGCGGCTCGTCGTCATCGTCCGGGTCGCGCGCCGCCCGGAGGCGATCCACGGCGCCGGGTAGGGCGAACTGCGCCGCCCCCAGACCGGCCACGAAGTAGCCGCGTCGCACCTGGCCCCGCTCCTCCAGCACCTTGAGCACCCCGTAGACGCCGGCGAACCCGCCCTCGACACCTTCGGCCAGGACCGCCTCCCGGGCGAGCACGCCGTGGCGTTCGAGGAGCTGCACGACCATGCCGTGGGCGGTCTCGGTGGCCGACGACCGGGGCTCGAGCAGTGGAGCGACGAGCGACCACCGCCCCGCTCCTGAAGGCGGTCCGAGCCTCGTGAGGCGGCCGGGACGGGGCCGGCTCGGGGGCCGGCGACCGCTGCTGCCGCTGCGCTTGGCGGCGGCGCCGCCCACGTAGGCACGCACAGGCGCCAACGAGTCGTTGGTGACCTCACCCGCCCACACGAGGTCCCAGAGCGCGGCCAGGAGCTCGTCGTCGGTGGCGCCGGGCGCGCCGGCACGGAGGTCGGCCCAGAAGCAGGCGCCGCGTTGGGCGAGGTGCTGGCGCAGCGCATCGTGCACCGCACCACTCGGGCGGTCGGCCTCGTCGGCGGGGCGAGGGGCCAGCACCGCCACCTGGTCCCGGAAGTAGAGCCGGACCCGCCCATCCTGGGCCCCGAGCGGGCCCGCCCCGACCCAGACCAGCTCGCCCGACGTGCACAGCGCGTCGAGATCAGCCGGCCGGTAGCCGCCGACCCGCTGGGCCAGCACCTCCCCGTCGAGGACGGACGCGGCGATGGCCGCCCCCTGCAGCACGCCCACCGCCTCGACGAGACCATCGAGGCCGCGGCGCCCGCCGGCCACGCCCTGCCAGGCGGGCAGGAACCGGGCCAGCGCCTCGGGCTCGACCGGCTCGACCTCCTTGCGCAGTGCCGCGATCGACCGCCGCCGCAACTGCCGCAGCACGTCGTTGTCGCACCACTCGCGCTCGACGCCGTCGGGCCGGAACTCGCCCCGCACGATGCGCCCATCGGTCTCCAGCGCTTGCAGCGCGCCGAGGGCCCGCTCCACGGTGACCCCCAATCGCCGAGCGGCGGCGGCGGCGAGGAACGGCCCATGGGTGCGGGCGTAGCGGGCGACGAGCGATTCGAGCGGGTGCTCGACGGGCTCGGTGAAGGCACGGGGCAGGCCGAGGGGCAGCGCCGCACCGAGGGCGTCACGGAAGCGAGCGGCATCTTCGGCGGCGGCGTACCGATCCTCACCGGCCACCCGGAGGGCAAAGGCGCGGCGCTCGCGCACCAGCTGCTCGATCCAGTCCGCGGCCACGCCTGGTGCTCCCTCGGCGCGGATGTCGAGCTCTGGCAACGAGAGGTCGCCGAGGCGGCGCAGCAGGTCGTGCTGCTCGTCGACCGAGCGGGCCCGGCGGTGCTCGACGAGGCACTGCAGCTCGAGCTCCAGATCGGCCAGCACCTCGGGATCGATCAGCTCCCGCAGCTCCTCGGCCCCGAGCAGCTCCCGCAGGAGGTCGCGGTCGAGCGCCAGTGCGGCGGCGCGGCGCTCGGCCAGCGGGGCGTCGCCCTCGTACATGTAGGCGGCGATCCAGTTGAAGAGCAGGCTCTGGGCGAAGGGGGACGCCTTCTGCGTGTCCACGCTCACGAGGCGGATCTTGCGGCTGCGCAGATCGGCCAGGACGGTGCGCAGGGCGGGGACGTCGAACACGTCCTGCAGGCACTCCCGGCTGGCCTCCAGGAGGATGGGGAACGACGGGTACTTGGCCGCCACCGCCAGCAAGTCGGCGGCGCGCTGGCGCTGCTGCCACAGCGGCGTGCGCGAGTCCGGCCGGCGCCGGGGCAGCAGCAGTGCCCGCGCCGCGCACTCCCGGAAGCGCGACGAGAACAGCGGCGTGGACGGCAGCGTGGAGACGACCAGCTCGTCGATCTCCGACGGGTCGATCAGCAGATCGTCGGCCGGGATCTCGTCGGCCGCCTCGGGCAGGCGAATGACGATGCCGTCGTCGCTCCACATCGTCTCGACGGCCATGTCGTACCGGTCGCTCAACCGGCGCTCGATGGCCATGGCCCACGGTGCGTGCACCGGCGTGCCGAAGGGCGACAGCAGGCAGACCCGCCAGTCGCCGATCTCGTCCCGGAAGCGCTCGACGACCACCGTGCGATCGTCAGGGACGACGCCGGCCGCCTCGACCTGGTCGAGCACGTACTGGACCACGTTGTCGGCGGCGAGCTGATCGAGCCCGTCGTCGGCATGGAGGCGGGCCGCGGCGGCACCCGGCTCCTGCTGGCGCACCTCCCGGACGAACGCCCCCAGGGCCCGGCCGAGCTCCAGCGGCCGGCCCGGCCGGTCACCGTGCCAGAACGGCATCTTGCCGGGCTGACCGGGCGCCGGCGTCACGACGACCCGCTCGAACGTGATGTCCTCGATGCGCCACGTGGACGCGCCCAGGAGGAACGTCTCGCCGGGCCGGGATTCGTACACCATCTCTTCGTCCAGCTCGCCCACCCGCGTGCCGTCGGGCAGGAAGACGCCGAACAGCCCCCGATCCGGGATGGTGCCGCCGCTGGTGACGGCCAGGCGTTTCGCGCCATCGCGGGCCCGGACGCGATCGGCCACCCGGTCCCACACGACACGGGGCCGCAGCTCGCTGAACTCCTCCGACGGGTACCGACCGGCCAACAGGTCCAGCACCGCGGCGAACACGTCGTCGGTGATGTCGGCGAAGCCTGCCGCCCGGCGTACGAGCGCAGCGAGCTCCGGCACCGCCCACTCCTCCATGGCCGTCATGGCCACGATCTGCTGAGCCAGCACGTCGAGCGGGTTGCGGAGGTAGCGCGTCTCTTCGATGAGGCCGTCGCGCATGCGCCGCACCACCACGGTCGCTTCGAGCAGGTCGCCGCGGTGCTTGGGGAAGATGGTGCCCTTCGACGGCTCCCCGACGCTGTGACCCGCCCGCCCGATGCGCTGCAGGCCCCGGCTCACCGCCCCCGGCGACTCCACCTGGATCACGAGGTCGACGGCGCCCATGTCGATGCCGAGCTCCAGGCTGCTGGTGGCGACCAGGCCCCGCAGCTCACCGCGCTTCAGCTGGTCCTCGATGACGATGCGCTGCTCCCGAGCGAGCGACCCGTGGTGGGCGCGCACGAGCTCACCACTGCCCTCGGGTACGAGGCCCTCGGTCTCGGCCAGCTCGTTGAGCCGGGCGGCCAGACGCTCCGCCAGCCGGCGGGCGTTGCAGAAGATGATGGTGGAGCGGTGGGCCAGCACCTGCTCGAGGATGCGGGGATAGACGCTCGGCCAGATGCTGCGCCGGGCCGGGCCGCCGGCGGCCGGGCCGCTGGCCGGCTCTTGCGTCACCTGGCCGAGGTCGCCCATGTCCTCGACGGGCACCACGACCTCGACCTCGAGGGGCTTGCGGATGCCGGCGTCCACGATGGTGACGGGGCGGGCGCGGGACGGCGCCTCGAACCCGCCGAGGAAGCGGGCCACCTCTTCCAGCGGGCGCTGGGTGGCCGACAACCCGATGCGCTGCGGGGGCCGCTCGCACAGGACGTCCAGCCGCTCCAGGCTGAGGGCCATGTGGGCGCCCCGCTTGGTAGGGGCGAGCGCGTGGATTTCGTCGACGATCACCGCCTCGACGCCCCGCAAGGTCTCCCGCGCGTTCGACGTGAGCATGAGGTAGAGGCTCTCGGGCGTGGTGATGAGCAGGTCCGGAGGGTGGCGGATGAGGCTCTGGCGGTCCCGCGACGAGCTGTCGCCCGTGCGCAGACCGACGGTGGGCTCGGTGTAGGGCACGCCGAGGCGCTCGGCGGCGAGGCGGATGCCGGCGAGCGGGGCCCGCAGGTTCTTCTCGACGTCGAACGCCAGTGCCCGCAGCGGTGAGAGGTAGAGGAGGCGGGTGCGGCGCTCCTTGGCGTCGGGTGACGGGGTGGACACGAGCTGGTCGATGCCCCACAGGAAGGCGGCCAGCGTCTTGCCCGAGCCCGTGGGCGCGCAGATGAGGGTGTGCTGGCCGGCGGCGATGGCCGGCCAGCCCTGGGCCTGGGCTGCCGTGGGCTCCGGGAACGCGGTGGTGAACCACTCCCGCACCGCCACCGAGAACCGTTCCATGACCATGCCGCCCAGCCTACGAAGGGGGTGTCACGGAGTAACCGCCCCCGCCTCCGGCCCGCCCCGTCGGCCACCGCGCAGCCTGCGCGCCGAGTACCGCTGGGGCGGTACCAAGTGTTCAGGCTGCGCGATTTTGCGCGCCTGGGCGCGTCGACGCAGCGGTGGGCCGGCCGTGACCGGTGGCACTACCAAAACGCTTGCGTTTCGGAAGTCCCTCGTCGTACCGTCGAACCCGAAACGAAACGTGTTCGTTTCTGAAAGGAAGCTGGCCGATGGACCTCGCCACGATCTACCGCCGCCGATGGGCGACGCTCGCCGTCTTGTGCGTGAGCCTCCTCGTCATCGGCCTCGACACCACGATCTTGAACGTGGCGCTGCCCACCCTCGTCGAGGATCTCCACGCCTCCGCCAGCCAGCAGCAGTGGATGGTCGACGCCTACGTCCTGGTCTTCGCCAGCCTCCTGCTCACCGCCGGTGCCCTCGGCGACAAGTTCGGCCGCCGCAAGGCGCTCACCGCCGGCCTCGTCATCTTCGGGCTCGGGTCGGCCTTCGCCGCATTCAGCGGATCGGCCGGCGCGCTCATCGGCGCCCGCGGGTTCATGGGCATCGGCGGCGCGCTGATCATGCCCGCCACCTTGTCCATCCTCACGAACGTCTTCACCGACGCCGCCGAGCGGGCCAAGGCCATCGGCATCTGGGCCGGCGTGTCCGGCCTCGGCGTCGCCATCGGCCCGGTCACCGGCGGCTGGCTCCTCGAGCACTTCTGGTGGGGGTCGGTGTTCCTCATCAACGTGCCGGTCGTCATCATCGGGCTCGTCGCCGGCCGCTTCCTCATCCCCGACAGCCGCGACCCCGAGTCGCCTCGCCTCGACCTGGTGGGCACGGTCATGTCCGCTGTCGGTCTGTTCGCGGTGCTCTACGCCATCATCGAAGGCCCGGCCAAGGGCTGGACGGACCCGACGGTCGTTGGCGGGTTCGTCATCGGCCTCGTCGTCCTCGGCTCGTTCGTGGCGTGGGAGCTGCGCAGCAGTCACCCCATCCTGGACGTGCGCTTCTTCGCCAACCCCCGCTTCTCGGGCGCTTCGCTGGCCATCACCCTCGTGTTCTTCTCGCTCTTCGGCTCCATCTTCTTCCTCACGCAGTACCTGCAGTTCGTGCTGGGCTACGGCACGCTGCAAGCCGGACTGGCCATCGCCCCGGTGGCGCTGGCGCTGATGGTGTCGGCACCCGTCGCCCCGATCCTCACGAAGCGCTTCGGCACCAAGGCCATCGTGGTCGCTGGCCTGCTCACGGTGTCGGCGGCGCTGGTGATGCTGTCGACCGCATCGGTCGGGTCCGGCTACGGGATCGTGCTCGCCGTCATCGTCACGATGGGCATCGGCATGGGCCTCGCCATGGCCCCGGCCACCGACTCCATCATGGGGTCGCTGCCCAGGGCCAAGGCCGGCGTGGGATCGGCCGTCAACGACACCACGCGGGAGGTCGGCGGCGCCCTCGGCGTGGCCATCCTCGGCAGCCTGCTGGCCGCCGGCTACCACTCGTCCATGGACGCCTCCAGCGCTGTCCAGGCGCTGCCCGCTCCTGCAGCGGCCGCCGCCCACGACTCGCTCGGGGGCGCCATCCAGGTGGCCAACCAGCTCGGACCGTCGGGCTCGTCGCTCGTCGCCGACGCCACCCGCGCGTTCGTGGACGCCATGAGCAGCACCGTCCTGGTCGGCGCCGTCGTCGCCGTGGTCGGGGCGCTGGTGGCGCTGATCTGGCTGCCTTCGCGGGCACCGGAGCCGGTCGAGGAGCCGGAGCTCGAGGAGCTGATCGTGGACGACGATCTCGCCCTCGTGGCGGACTGAGGTGCAGGAAGGGGTGCCGGCGAGGCACGATATGGACGTGGCTGATCTGGTCACCTCGTTGACGACGCCGCCCGGTCGGGGTCGGCCGCGCAGCACCGCGGCCGACCTCGCCATCGTCCACGCCACGCTCGAGATCCTCCTGCAGGACGGCTACGACGGGCTCACCATGGCCGGCGTGGCCCAGCGGGCGGGCGTGTCCACCGCCACCCTGTACCGCCGCTACGAGAGCAAGGTCGATCTGGTCGTCGGCTGCATCACCACGCTGAAGGACCAGTTCCACGAACCGGTCGACACCGGGTCGCTGGCCGGCGACATCCGGGCCCTCGTCCTCGAGGGCTGCGCGGCGTTCAACAGCGAGAGCGGCGGGCTCATGAAAGCCCTCATCGGCGAGATCCAGCGCAACCCGGAGCTGGGCGAAGCGGTGCGGGACCGGATGGTCGCCCAGCGCAACGACCACGGGCGGCGCATGATCGAGCTGGCCGTCGAGCGCGGCGAGATCCCCTCGCCGGCCGACCCCGAGCTGGCCATGCAGATGATCATGGGCCCGTTCGTCTTCCGGTCGTTGGTGTCGGGCGAGCCGGTCGACGACGAGTTCGCCGATCACCTGTGCACGCTGGCGCTTCGCCTGCTCGGCGCCACCAAAGATGCGGGATCGGCGGCCGGGCGCGCCCGGTAGCATCACCTCGTGCCCGGCGAGTACCACCCCGCGTTCGAGGAGTACTGCGAAGCCATCTATGAGCTCCACGAAGACGAGGTGGAGGTCATCCAGGCCCGCATCGCCGACCGGCTGGTGATCTCCCGCCCGGCGGTGTCGGAGATGATCAAGCGCATGGAGAGCGAGGGCCTCGTCTCCATGGCGAAGAACCGCATCCAGCTCACCGCCAAGGGCCGGCAGCTGGCCGAACGCATCGTGCGCCGCCACCGGCTGGCCGAGCGCTTCCTCACCGACATCCTCGGGCTGTCGTGGGCCGAGGCCCACAAGGAAGCGGGCAAGTGGGAGCACGTCATGTCGGACAAGGTGGAAGCGTCGATGGACCGCATCCTCGGCACCCCCACCACCTGCCCGCACGGCAACCCGATCCCCGGTTCGGACTACGTCGCCCCAGACGCCATGCGCCTCGCCGACCTCGGCGTCGGCGTGCCGTTCACCGTGAGCCGCATCCCGGAGGAGCTCGAGTTCGAGCCCGGGCTGCTCGAGTTCCTGGAGACGTCGTCCATCCAGCCCGGCCACTCGGGCACGGTTACCGCGGCCTCGCCTGACGGCACGGTGACCGTCGAGATCGACGGCCGCCACGTGGGCGTCGGCGCCTTCGCCAGCGCCCGCATCCTCGTCACCGCTTGACGACGGCCGACCTCGTCGTCCTCGGCGCCGGCCCCGCCGGCCTCGCCGCGGCATGGCGGGCCGCCCGAGCCGGTCACGAGGTGACGGTCATCGAGCGGGCGCCGGCGGTCGGCGGGATGGCCGCCTCGTTCACGGTGGCCGGCCAGCGGGTCGATCACGGCAGCCACCGCCTCCACCCGTCCACGGCGCCGGAGATCCTGGCGGCGCTCCAGGGTCTGCTCGGCGACGACCTCCAGCAGCGCCCGCGCCACGGCCGCCTGCGCCTCGACGGCCGATGGCTCGGCTTCCCGCTCCGAGCGGGCGACCTCGCCCGCCACCTGCCGCCGGCTTTGGCGGCGCGCATGGCCGCCGACACGCTTCTCGCCCCCACGCGACGGGCCGGTCCGAGCGCCACCTTCCCCGAGGTCGTGACCGCCGGCCTCGGTCCCACCGTGGCCGACCACTTCTACCTCCCGTACGCCACGAAGCTGTTCGGCGCCGACCCCGACGACCTGGACGGCGAGCTGGCCCGCCGGCGCGTGTCGGGCCGATCGCCCACTGCCGTCCTGCGGCGGCTGGCGACCCCGGCGGCCAAGCGCATGTTCCACTACCCGCGCCACGGCTTCGGGCAGATCCCCGAGGCGCTGGCCGGTGCCGCCACCGCCGCCGGAGTGACACTGCGCCTCGGCACGGCGCCCCGCTCGATCGAGCTGCGACCCGACGGCGTGGCCGTGCGCCTCGACGACGGCAGCGAGATCACTGGCGGCCGGCTGTGGTCCACCATCCCGACCGGCGCCCTCGCCGCGCTGACCACGCCCGCCCCGCCGCCGGCCGACCTCGCCTACCGGGCCATGGTGCTCGTGTACCTCGTGGTCGACCGGCCCCGCTACACCGAGTTCGACGCCCACTACCTGCCGAGCGCCGCCCACCCCGTGTCCCGCCTGTCGGAGCCGAAGAACTATCGCGACGGCCCGGACCCTGCCGACCGCACCGTGCTGTGCGCCGAGGTGCCGTGCGCCGTCGGCGACGTGACCTGGAGGGCAGCGGACGACGCCCTGGCGGCGATCGTCACCGAGGCACTGCGCATCGAAGGCCTCCCTGCGGTCGCGCCGGTCGAAGTGGCGACGCGCCGCCTGCCCAACGTCTACCCCGTCTACCGGCGGGGCTGGGCCGGACACCAGGACGCCCTCGAAGCGTGGGCGGCGCAGCACGAGCGCCTGCTCGTCCTCGGCCGCCAGGCGCTGTTCGCCCACGACAACACCCAGCACGGCCTGGTCATGGCGTGGACGGCGGTCGACTGCCTGGGCGCCGACGGCAGGTTCGACCACGCCCGCTGGCGAGCGGCGCGCGAGGGCTTCCGCAGCCACGTCGTCGTCGATTGACCGCCAACCCATGCGCGATCTGCCTCGCATATCGGGCTGAGGCGCGTCAGTACGTCCCATGGCGGTTCAGCTCGCGGTGGACGGCGGGGACGACGTGGCGGAGGTAGCGGCCGAGGCGCACGAAGCTGCGGCCCGAATCCCGGAACCGGTAGCTGATCGGCACCTCCACGTACCGCGCCCCCTTGGCCAGCAGGTCGAGGGTGAGCACCTGCGCGTAGTTGTAGTCGTGGACGATCTCGGCCTCCGCCGCCGCCCAGCGCGCCAGCGCCCGGTAGCCCGACTGCCCGTCGGTGATCGGGCGGCGCGCCACCCACGCCAGCGCCCAGGTGAGCGCGCGGTTGCCGGCACGGCGGTGGGGCAGCATCCGGCGGATCTCGCCGGCGAAGCGCGAGCCCACCACGTAGTCGGCCGTGCCCGCCAAGATGGGCGCCACCATCCGGTCGAGCTCTTCGGGGGCGTACTCGCCGTCGGCGTCGCAGAAAGCCACCGCCGCCGGGTCATGGGCGCCCGCCGCCGCCAGCCCGGTGCGCACGGCGGCGCCCAGCCCGAGGTTGCGGGCATGGGTGATCACCTCGGCGCCGGCGGCGGTGGCGACAGCAGCGGTGCCGTCGGTCGAGCCGTCGTCCACCACGATCACCCGGACCCGGCAGCCGCCGACCAGCTCGGGGACGCGCTGGAGGACAGCCCCGATCCGGGGCGCCTCGTCGTGGGCGGGCAGCACCAGCACGACGTGGCGGCCGGTCGCCGGGCCGCTGGAGGGGTGCGGCGCGATCGAGGGCGCCAGGCGGAGGTGGCCCATCAGGCCCGGGCGCGCCGCCACGACCACACTCCCCACATCACGAGGACCACCGCCCACGCCGTGAGCCACCCCCACGTGGCGCCGTCCTGGTTCAGGCCGTTGGGCAGCACGCCCCGCACCAGGCGCACGAACGGATCGAGCGTGCGGTCGAAGTCGAAGATCAGCGTGTGGTGGTGGCCGAGCACGCCGACGAGCAGGAAGCCGTAGGCGGCGACGCCGACCAGACCAGCGGCCAGCAGGACCCGGCGACCGACCGCGTTCAGTCGTTGCGCCCACCACGCGATGGCCACCACCGCCAGCGGGAGCACCACGACGGTCTGGCGGCCGGGCCACCACCAGCCCGCCATCGTCAGCGCCACGTACGTCGCCGTCAGCCACCCGGCCGCCAACGTGGCCAGCAGCAGGACGGCGCCCGCCGGCCGCCGTCGCGCCAGCGCAGCGGCCGCCGGCACGATGGCCAGGGCCGCCGGCTGCCAGATGGCCAGGCCGAAGTAGCGGTCGACCAGCAGCCCGGCAATGCGCTGCGAGCGCCCGACGTAGTCGGGACGATCGCCGACCACGCTGAAGTCGCCGGCGGTGAAGTGCGAGCCCGACGCATACGCCGTCCACCCGCCGTACAGCAGGTGGTGGCCGACGAGGAACGTCACCCCGGCGGCGACCAGGCCGGCCACGACGGCCCCGGCCCGCCGGCCGAACCCGGCCCGCCCCAACTGCACGAGGAGCCCGACCGCCAGCACCGCCGCCACCGGCGCGTACTTCACCGACAGCCACGGGAGCGCTACGACGGCCAGCGTCGCTCCCACCGCGGCCCGACGCGTCGGCGGTCCGGTGATCCACCAGAACGCGCCCAGCGTCACCAGGGCGGCCGGGATCTCGGGGTAGATCTGCGTGCCGTAGATGGCCAGCGGTGGGCTCAAGCCGGCCACCAGCGCGGCGGGGACGGCGATCGTGGCCCGTACGCCGGCGCGCCGGCGGATCACCACCACCAGCACGCCAGCGAGCAGCCCGGCCATCGCCGCCATGGCCAGCTTGCCGCCGAGCCACCCGCCGAGGCCGACCGGTGCCGCCAGGAGCACAGGCAGCAGCGGATCGTGGGGCTCGATCTGCGAGCCGTCGGGCTGGATCTCGGCCTGGACCGGCAGCACCACCTCGTGGAAGTCCAGGTAGCGGCCGGCGGCCCGCTCGTCGCTGACGTCGAGGTCGTGGTCCTCCCACAGGCTGATGGCGCTGAGGAGGTAGTGGGGCTCGTCGGCGGTCGTGCGGGCTCCGTAGGTGGCCCACATCGGCGCGCCGATCGACACGAGGAGCGCTACCACGACGGCCACCACGATCGGCGCCGAGCGATGCTCGCACCAGCGGGCCAGGCGGCTCGGCGGCGCACCGGCGCGGTCGTCGGGCGCCGTCAGGCGAACAGCGGTTGCCCGAGCCACGAGCCCTCAGGGGCACCGGGGAGGGCATAGAAGAACCCGCCCCCCTGGGGCTGGATGTACTCCTCCAACGGCTCGCCCGCCAACCGGGCCTGGGTGCGCAGGAACTGCCCCATCGTGCGCTGGTACGAGACGAAGGCCAAGCCCTGGTCGAGCCGGCCGCCGCCGTCGAAGCCCCGGGAGAAGCTGATCCCCTTGCGGAAGATCAGGTCGTTGTCGGTCTCCGGGGTGCGCGGGTTGGCCAGGCGGATGTGGGCGTCGAGGGGTGTCTTCGTGCCGGACGGGTCGGCGGCGTAGTCGGGGATGTCGGTCTCCTTCTGACCGTCGAGCGGCGCCCCGTTGGCCTTGCGCCGCCCGATCAGCGCCTCCTGCTCCGACAACTTCGTGCGGTCCCAGAACTCCACGAACATCCGGATGACCCGCACGACGTGGTACGAGCCGCCGGTGGCCCACGCCGGCTCACCGTCGGCGGCCTGCACCCACACGTAGCGATCCATCACGGCGGCGACGTCGGGATGGAGGTTGGCGGTGCCGTCGACGAATCCCATCAGGTTGCGCACACCGGCCTCGCCCGGGCCGGCCTCGGTGCGGCGGTTGTACCCGTCGAGCATCCAGTGGAGCGCCATCGTGCCGCGGGTGGCCCGCATGAGCTGACGCAGGGCGAAGAGGTTCACGTCCTCGTGCGCGCTCGAGAAGGTCAGGAGTACGTCGCCGTGCGACCGGGCCGGGTCGAGCTTGTCGTTGGCCAGGAACGGCATCACCACGAGATCACGCGGCTTCTGGGCGGCGAGCCCGTAGCGCTCGTCGAACAGCGACGCCCCGACGGAGGTCACCACCGACAGGTCGGCGGGTGGCGGCGGGTTGCCGACAGTGCCTGTGTACAGCGCCGGGAACGCGGAATCCCGGTCGTCGTAGCGCTGCCCTTCCATGATCCGCTTCGCCTCGGTGCTGATCGCCTTGAACGTGTCGGCCAGCTCGTCACGGGTGTCGGCGGTGACGGTGAACGCCGCCATCAGCCCGTACTCGTTGCCCGGGTGGGTGACGCCCGTCTGGTGCGGCCCGGCGAAGGGGACGTAGGCCGGCGGCGTCGCCGTGCCCGCGGCCACCGCGTTGCCGGAGGCGCCACTGCAGCTGGCGGTGACGGCAGCGGCCGCCCCGCCGGCGATGGCCGTGGTGAGGAAGGTGCGCCTACTCAGCGCCATAAAGAGAGCTTATGACGCCGAAGCACCGCGCTCACGCGGCGGGCTTCAGCCCGAGGACACCGTCCACCGTGGCCAGATTCTCGGAGAGCGCCGCCAGGGTGGTCTTCATCTTCGTGGTGTCGGCGGCCGTCAGCGCGCTGAAGGGCTGGTAGCCGCGGCCGTCGGCGTAGGCCTGCAGCTGGGCCTGGATGTCGGCGAAGCCGGCGTTGATCTCGTCGACGAGGCCGGCGTCCTTGGCCTCCACCGCCGGGGCCAGGGCATCGAACGCGGCCTTCGAGCCCGCCACGTTGGCGGCGAAGTCCCACAGGTCGGTGCCGGAGTAGCGGTCCTCCTCGCCGGTGATCTTCCCCTCCGACACCTCTTCGATGAGGTCGGCGGCGCCGGCCGGCAGGGCCGCGGCGGGAACGTCGGTGGTGTCCATCGTTGACTTCAGCTTGGCGATGTCGGCGTCGAGCTGGTCGGCCAGCTTCGGCGCGCCCGACGCCGCGCCGACGTCGTTCTTGACCCACAGGAGGTACTCGAGCTTGTGCCAGCCTGTCCACGCCGGGTCGTCCTCGTTGGCGAAGTCGTCCACCCGGGAGTCGACGGCGCCGTCGATGTCCTCCACCAGGCCGGCGATGGGCTCGATCGTCTCCCACGCCTGGCGGGACGGCGCGAACGCGTCTTTGGCCGCCTGCACGTTGCCCGCCCGCACGGCGTCGGTGAACACCTTGAGGTCGGTCACCAGCTTGTCCACCTGCTGGCGCACGAACTGCGTGTACTGCGCTGCACCCTCGTTCACCAGGGGATCGTCCGAGGTGGCGTTCGGGTCCACGGTGATCCCCGTGGCCCCGTTGGCCCCGCCGGAGGCCGAGCCGGCACCGGAGGCCGAGCCCGATCCCGACCCGGACGCCGAGCCCCGCACCGCCGACCCATCGTCACTGCAAGCGGCGAGGCCCAGCACGACGGCGAGGACGAGAGCGGCGGGAGCGAGCACACGGCGAGCCACGGCCACCGTGTTTAGCAAGCCTAACATCGTCGAGCAAGCGCTCTGAGGGTGAGTGGATAGGAGCGGTTGCGGAATCTCAGGCCGGATAGCCAACGAGGCCGATCTCGGAGATCGGCGTGTAGTCGAGATCGCCCGGCGCCGTGGTGCCCAGGATCTCCACCGTGACCGAGTTGGTCACCACGTCGACGGGCGCCATCTGCAGCGTGCGGTCGCCGGTGAACGTCTGGTCGATGGTGGACCCGGGACCGAACGTCCAACGCACGCTCGTGATCTTGCGCATCTGGGCGAAGCGGTCGGCCGACGTGCAGTCGTCGATCTTGTCGTAGCCGGGGATGAGCCCGACCTGGACGAGGTGGGTGGGTGCGGGCAGCGTCAGCTGCAACGTCTGGCCGGTCCCGTCGCCGAGGGTGCGCCAGGCGGTGGCCGGATCGCCGTCCTGGACGTTGCTGGGGTCGTACGCCGTGACCTGAGCGCACCCGTTCTGGGCGGGCCCGGTCTGGGCCGAGGCGGCCACCGCCGAGGCCTTCACGGCGGCCGGCGTCGGGGGCACGGTGGTGGCGCCCGGTGCGGTCGTCGGCGCGGTGACTGCTGCGGCCGGGGCGGCGGTGGTGGCCACCGTGGTGGGCGCGTGCTTGCGGGCCTCCAGCGCGTCGCCCCGCTCGTCGGCCGCCGCCCACAGCCGGTTGGCCCCCACGACGAGGGCGACGGCCAGGACGGCCACGACCACGGTGTAGGCCGCCGGGCGGGTGATCGACACGCCGAGCCGCCGCCCGCACGCCCAGCACCGGCGGTCGTCACGCTCGAGCGCGGCGCGGCACCTCGGGCAGTACACGACCTCGACGCTACCTAGGCGATGCGGCCCGATCAGGGCACTCGTGCGTCAGGAGCGTTCATCCACCAGGGCTTCGGGCAACGGCTCGACGTGCACGACGGCCAGTGCCTTCGTGGCGCGAGTGAGGGCCACGTACAGGGCCCGCATGCCCTGGGCCTCCTCGGCGACGATCCGGGCCGGCTCCACCACCACGACGGCGTCGAGCTCGAGCCCCTTCACCAGCCCGACCGGCACCAGCGTGACCGCCGCCTCCAGACCGTCCTGCGGAGCGATGCCGAAGCTCAGGCCGAGGTCGGCCAGCGCGGTGGCCACCGCCGTCATCATCGAGTCGGGCACGACGATGGCGGTGCTCCCCCCGACCGTGCGGCTGAAGCCGTCGACGGCGGCAGCGACGGCGGGACCGAGACCGGCCCGGTCGACCCGGACGATGGACGGCGGGATCTCGCCGTCGCGGATCGACGTGGGCGGGGCCAGCGCCGGTGCCGCCACCCGCAGGACCCGAGCCGCGAGGGCCATCGTCTGGGCCGGGATGCGGTAGCCGACGGTCAGCTCGGTCAGACGCGGCGGGCGGCGGTCGGGAAGGTGACGCAGCAGGTCGTTCCAGTCGCGCGGGGCGTGCGGGCCGGTGGCCTGGGCGATGTCGCCCACGACGGTCATCGACCCGTTGAGCGATCGCCGGGCGGCCATGCGCAGCTGCATCGGGGTGAGGTCCTGGACCTCGTCGATCACGATGTGGCCGTAGGTGCGGATCTCCTCGCTGTGCTCGGCCACCTCGCCGTTGCGGGCCCGGCCGATGCGCCCGACGCGGGGGCCGAGCACCTCACGGGCCTCGTCGAGCAGACCGGCGTCGTGCTCGGACCAGCGCACGTCCTCGACATCGCCGGCGCGGGGTCGGTACAGCGCATCGACCTCGGCGTCGGTGAGCCACCGCGAGCCGGCGAGGCGCAGGAGCGCCTTGGAGCCGAAGAGGTCGTGGAGCAGCTGGGCCGGCGTGAGCACGGGCCACAGCCGTTCGAGCGCGGCACGGACTTCCTCCAGGCCCCGGGTGCGCTCGCGCACCGTCTCGGCGCTGACGCCGTCGCGGCTGCTGGCCGCCAAGGCGGCGAAGACCTCACCCTCCACGAACCGGCGCCCCGCGTTGTGGCGGCGGAACCGGCGCCGGGCGGCCTGCAAGATGCGGTTGCTGTCGGCCACCCGCAGGCGCAAGTGGGACAGCCCGAACGGGACGACCAGGTCCTCCCTGAGCGGGCGCTCCCGGTCGGCCACCGCCTTGTCGATGACGGCGGCCATGCGGGCATCGCCCTTGACCTTCGCCGCGAACGCCGTTTCGGTGGCGCCGAAGCGCACGCCGGGCACGAGGTCGGTCAGCACGACCTCCTCGACGCCGGCCTCGCCGAGCGACGGCAGCACCCGCTCGATGTAGCGCAGGAAGAGCCGGTTGGGGCCGACGACGAGGACGCCCTGGTCCTCCAGCGGGAACCGGTACGTGTAGAGGAGGTAGGCAGCGCGGTGCAGCGCCACCACGGTCTTGCCCGTACCCGGCCCGCCCTGCACGACGAGCACGCCGGGCTGCGGCGAGCGGATGATCTCGTCCTGCTCCCCCTGGATGGTGGCCACGATGTCGCCGAGGCGACCGGTGCGGCCCTGTTCCAGGGCGGCGATCAGGGTCGAGTAGCCCCGCAGGCCGGGCCCGTCGCCGTTGCGGTCGTCGATGTCGGTGCCGATGCCGAGGTGGCCCTCGCCGAACAGCTCGTCTTCGATGTCGAGCAACTGGCGGCCCTTCATGGCGAAGTGGCGGCGCCGGGCCAGGCCCATCGGGTTGCGCCCGGTGGCCCGGTAGAACGGCTCGGCCACCGGCGCCCGCCAGTCGATCACCACGGGCTCGCGCTCGGCGTCGGCCACGGCCAGGCGGCCGAGGTGGAACGACTCGACACCCTCCGCGCTGCTCGGATCGCCGACCTCGGTACCGCCCTCCTGGGCCAGCCGGTCGATGCGGCCGAACACGAGGACCGAGTCGTGGAGATCGAGCTGGGTGAGGCGGCTGTAGAGCGCCTCCTCGAACACGTCACGCTCGTAGCGGTTCTGGTGGGTGCCACCGCGGCCCGCCTCGGTGAGGTCCCGGAGCCGCCAGGCGTCCTCACGGCTGCGCTCGAGGCAGGTGTACGCGAAGTCGATGTACGCCTGCTCGTCGACGAGATCGGGGTGCTGGGACATCCGGTTGGGCTCGACTCCTCCCCGACATGGGGAACAAACACTGTAACGGGTCAGCTCCGGGCGGGGTCGGCACGGCGGACTACGCTGCGCCGACGCAACCGGCCGGCGAGAGGCCCTCGCGGGCCGACGACGGAAGGCCCCGTTGATGGCAGATGCGAGCGCCGACGCCCCCGCCACCGACGTGGCCCCGGCGACGCCCGCACCGCCAAGGCCGGCGCCCCTGGCGCCCGACCTGATCGAGCTGGCCGTGCCCCGCGGCGGTCGGGTCGTGGTCGTGAGCGACCTCCACCTCTCGGATCCGATGACCGACGCCGCCCGCAACTGCACGTCCGCGCTCATGGGCGTCCTCGACCGTTGGGCCGGCCCGGGCGTCCTGGTCATCGCCGGGGACGGCTTCGAGCTCCTGGCCGGGCCCAACCCGGACATCCACTGCGTCCTGGACGTCCACGCCGAGTTCGCCGCCAAGGTCAAGGCCTTCGCCGGTGGCGCCGACCACCGCGTCGTGGTGCTCTCGGGCAACCACGACGGCCCGATCGCCTGGGATCCCGATGTCGTGGCCGCCCTGCGCGAGCGTCTCGGCGCCACCGACATCGCGGTGGCCGTCGACCTCGTCCTCGACACCGGCGACGGCCGCCAGCGGGTGCACGTCGTCCACGGGAACCAGGACGACCACTACAACGCGTTCATCGACGTGCGCTCGGCCATCGACACGCCGATGGGCCACCACGTCGTGCGCGACGTCCTGCCCCAGCTGGAACGGGCCGACAAGCCGGGCGGGCTGCTAGAAGGCATCCCGTGGCTCAACGACACGTCGCAGGTCGGCGAGATGGTGGCGTCGCGGCTGCTCTACCGCAAGGTGGGCCACCGGTTGTGGTGGCTGGCGGCACCCTTCCTGGCCGCCGTCGCCCTCCGTCTCGTGGCCTTGCTACCCGGGGTGGACCGGCTGCTGGCCCACCACGCGGAGCGCTGGCTGGTGGGACTCGGGCTGGCGCTCGTGCTCGTCCTGCTCGTGGCCACCGTGGCCACGGCGCTCACGATGCTGCGCGTCCACCACGCGCTGTCCGAGGAGCTCACCACCCACACCGGCACCGCCAGCCACAACGCCGCCGCCCGCGAGCGCGCCGGGCGGATGATCGCGGGCGGGTACGCCGGCATGATCTCGGGTCACACCCACGACCCGGAGCTGGCGGTGGTGGGCACGGGGTTCTACGCCAACTCCGGCTGCGGGGTGGTGACCGTCGGCGCCCACCCGGCCCGGTTCGGGCTGCCCCGGCCGTTCCTCGGGTTCCGGCGGTGCTCCCGGGTCGAGTTGGCGGCCTACGACGTCCTCGAGGTCCGCCTCGTCGTGGGCGACACGCCCATCCCCCCGAGCTCGGTCCTCGAGCGTCTCGTGGCCAAGCCGGTGACCGACGTCCCGGTCACGCCAGAGGTGGTGGCGTCGCTGCCCGGCGGCGCCACGTGGCCGACCGATCCGGGTCGACTGGGGTCGTGGGTGCGGCGCCGTCGCGTTCGCCGCATCGCCGCGCTGCTGCTCGTCGCCGCCGGCGTCATCAACGTGATCACGGCGCTCCTGCCGGCCCTGAGCGAGCGCCTCGACGCCGTGGAGCGGGTCGTGCCCCTGCACGTGCCCCGGGCGGCCAGCGTGCTGGCCATCCTCGGCGGCCTCGCCATGATCGGACTGGCCCGCCCGCTGCGGCGCGGGTACCGCACGGCGTACGTCACCACGCTGGTGGTCGTGGCCGTGGTGGCCTTCACCCAGGTGCTGCGCAGCCTCCACTGGGAGCAGGCGGTGCTGACGGCCGCCCTGGGCGTGTGGCTCCTGTTCGAGCCCCGGCACTTCCGCGTCGTCCCGACCGGGCACCGGCGCTGGACGGTGTGGGCCGTCTCGCTCGCCGTCGCCGCCCTCGTGTTCGCGACGGCGCTGGCGGTGGCCTTCGATCGCTCCCAGCGCCTCACTCGCGACGTCGTCGCCTTCGCCGTCGGGGCCATGGTGCTGCTCGCCTTCTTCACCACGCGGGCAAGTCGCGGCACCGAGCTCAGCGCCGCCGATCGCGCCGCCGACCTGGAGCGGGCGAGAGGCGTCGTCGAGGAGTTCGGGGGCGACACGCTCGACTACTTCGCCCTCCGCGACGACAAGGACATCTTCTTCACCGGCCGCGGCATCGTGGCCTACACGCGTCCTCGACCGCATCATGCTCGTGTCGCCCGACCCGATCTGCCCGCCCGAGGAGCGGGCGGACGCCTGGGCCGACGCCATGGACCACGCCGACAGCAACGGCTGGGGCATCACCGTGCTCGCCGCCAACGCCACGTGGCTGCCGACCTACCACGACGCCGGCATGCACGACGTCTACATCGGCGACGAGGCCATCGTCGACTGCCAGGTCTTCTCCCTCCAGGGCGAGTCGATGAGGACGCTGAGGGACGCGCACCACCGCACGGCGAAGGGCGGCTACCGGGTGGAGGTGATGGACCCGAACACCGTCGACGCCCCGTTGCGGGACCAGCTGCTGTCGCTCGTGCCCGAGGGCGCTCATGGCGACATGGAGCGGGGCTTCGCGACGACTCTCAGCCGCATGTTCGATCCCGCCGACACCGGCCTGCTGCTGGCGGTGTGCTTCGCCGCCGACGGCGCGCCCAAGGCGTTCAACCAGTACGTCCCGGCCCGGGCCATCGGGGGCTACTCGCTCGACCTGATGCACGGCACCGCCGACCCCGACGGCCTCGCCGACTTCGTCATCATCGAGACCATCGAGTGGATGCGCCAGCGCGAGATGCGGGGCCTCGGGCTGAACTTGGCCAGCGAGTCGCTGACGAAGTACGACCCGGCGTGGCGGCCGCGATACACGGTGACGGACTCGCTGCTGAACCGGCCGCGCGCCGCCTTGGCCATCGCCCAGGCCGACTGGTCTCCTTCTGGGAGTCGTCCGTCTCACCGATGAGACGTATCACTCCGAGAACGGTGGCGGGACGTGGGGCGGACGGCGCCGGGCGTAACGTCGCTGGGGATGACCGCGCCGGCTGATGCCCCGTTCCTGGCCGCGTGCCGGGGCGAGCCGACGCCGTACCCGCCGGTCTGGTTCATGCGCCAGGCCGGGCGATCGCTGCCCGAGTACCGGGCCATCCGGGGCGAGGGCACCATCCTCGACGCCATCGCCAAGCCCGAGCTGGCCGCCGAGATCACCCTGCAGCCCGTGCGTCGCCACGGCGTCGACGCCGCCATCCTCTATAGCGACATCGTCGTGCCGGCGGCCGCCATCGGCTTCGGTGTCGACGTCGCCCCCGGCACCGGCCCGGTGATCGAGCGGCCCTTCCGCTCGCGCTCCGACCTCGACCGGCTGCGGCCGCTCGAACCCGAGCTCGACACGCCCTACGTGCTCGACACGGTGCGCATCCTCGCCGGCGAGCTCCAGGTGCCGCTGATCGGGTTCGCCGGTGCGCCGTTCACGGTGGCCAGCTACCTCGTCGAGGGCGGCCCGTCACGCCGCTACGCCGCCACCAAGGGCCTGATGTACGGCGACGAGAGCCTGTGGCACGCCCTCATGGACCGCCTCGCCGACCTGGCAACGGCGTCCCTGCGATCCCAGGTCGCCGCCGGCGCCCAAGCGGTGCAGCTCTTCGACTCCTGGGTGGGGACGCTGAGCCCGCCCGACTACCGGCGCTACGTGCTGCCCCACTCGGCCAAGGTGCTGAGCACGGTGGGTGAGCTGGGCGTGCCCCGCATCCACTTCGGGCTCGACACCGGCGAGCTCCTCGGTCTCCTCGCCGAGGCCGGTGCCGATGTCGTGGGCGTCGACTGGCGGACGACCCTCGGCGCCGCTCGCCGCCGGCTCCCGGCCGGGATCGCGGTGCAGGGCAACCTCGACCCGGTGACGTGCCTGTGCCCGTGGGAGGTGGTGCGGGCCAAGGCGGCCGAGGTCGTGGCCAGCAACGGCGGGCAGCCGGGCCACGTGTTCAACCTCGGCCACGGTGTCCTCCCGGAGACCGATCCCACGATCCTCACCCGGCTGGTCGAGGCCGTCCACGAGGGCACGCTGTGATCACTGTTCTGCTCATGGCCTACGGCACGCCGGCGCAGACCGCCGACGTCGAGGCGTACTACACGGACATCCGCCGGGGCCGCCCCCCCACACCCGAGCTGCTGGCCGACCTCGTCCGCCGCTACGACGCCATCGGCGGCCTCTCGCCGCTGGCGGCCCGCACCGAGGCCCAGCGGGCCGCGCTCCAGCAGGCGCTGGATGACCGTTCGCCCGGCCGGTTCAGCGTGGTGCTCGGCTACAAGCACGTGTCGCCCCGGATCGAGGAGGCCGTCGCCACGCTGGCGAGCGGCGACGGGTCGCCGGTGATCGGGCTGGTGCTGGCCCCGCACTGGTCGGCCGCCTCGGTGGGCGAGTACCACGAGCGGGCGGCGAAGGCGGCGTCCGGTGCCGGGCTGGCGTACACCGCCATCGAGCGCTGGCACCTGGAACCGGCCTACCTGGACTTCCAGGCCGCCGCCGTCACCAGCACCCTCGCCACCATGCCGCCGAACACGAAGGTGCTCTTCACCGCCCACTCCCTCCCGCAGCGGGTGGTGGCCGGCGGCGACCCGTACGCCGAGCTGCTGCGGGAGACGGCCACCGCCGTCGCTGGGCGGGCCGGGCTGGCGGCCTGGGGGGGCTGGAGCGTGGGCTACCAGTCGGCCGGCCGGACGCCCGAACCCTGGCTCGGACCGGACGTGCGCACGGTGATCGAGGAGCTGGCGGCGTCGCCCGGTGCCTCGGGGCTCGTCGTCTGCCCCCTCGGCTTCGTGGCCGATCACCTCGAGGTGCTGTACGACCTCGACATCGAGGCCCGCCGCCACGCCGAGGAGCGGGGCCTCGTCTTCGCCCGCACGCCAGTGGTGAACGCCGACCCGGCCGTCATGGCCGCGCTGGCCGATCTCGTCGTCGCCCGTGGGTGAGCACCCCCGGCACGTCGTCGTCGTGGGGGGCGGGATCACCGGGCTCACCGCCGCGTTCGAGCTGCGGCGGGCCGCCGATCCGCCAGCAGTGACGGTCCTCGAGGCGTCCGATCGCCTCGGCGGCAAGATCCTCACCACCCCGTTCGCCGGCCTGCCGGCGGTCGACGCCGGGCCCGACTCCGTGCTCGCCCGGGTGCCATGGGCGGTCGATCTGCTGCGCGACCTCGCCCTCGACGACGAGCTGGTGGCGCCGGCCACCGGCAAGGCCTCCCTGTGGTGGCGGGGCGAGCTGCACCCGATCCCACCCGGCCTGGTTCTCGGCCTCCCGACCGGGCTGCCGGCGCTGGCCCGCAGCCGCCTGCTGTCGTGGCCGGGCAAGGCGCGAGCAGCCATCGAGCCGCTCCTGCCCCGCACCAGTGGCGGCGACAACCTCGGCCTCACCGTGCGCCGGCGGTTCGGGTCGGAGGTCTACGACCGGCTGGTGGGACCGCTCATCGGCTCGATCAACGCCGCCGATCCCGGGCGCATCAGCCTCGCCGCCTGCGCGCCGCAGGTGGCCGAGGCCGCCGCCCGCCACCGCAGCCTGCTCCTCGGGCTGCGAGCAAGCCGGCCGGCTGCCGGTCCCGGTGCCCCGGTCTTCCTCACCCACCCTGACGGGCTCGGCCATGTCGTGCACCGCCTCGCCATCGCCCTGCGCGACGACGGGGTCAGCCTGCGGGTCGGCCAACCGGTGGGGACGATCGTCCACGACGGGGAGCGCTACCGCCTCGGTGGCCTGGCCGCCGACGCCGTGGTGCTCACCGTGCCCGCCGACATCGCCGCCACCGCGCTCGACGAGGTGGCCCCGGCGGCCGGGCCCGGGCTGCGGGCCCTGCGCTTCGCCTCGGTGGCGCTTGTGACGCTGGCCCTGCCCGCCGGTGCCGTCGCCCGCCGCCTCGATGGCAGCGGCTACCTCGTGCCCGCCGCCGAGCAACGCCACGTCACCGCCTGCTCCTGGGCGTCGTCGAAGTGGGCCCACCTCCACCGCGACGGCCAGGTGGTGCTGCGGGCCTCACTCGGGCGTGACGGCGACGAGCGGGCCCTCGACCTCGACGACGACGCCCTCGTGGCCGCCACCCTCGACGACCTGCGCACCCACCTCGGCCTGCGGGCCGATCCCACCGATGTGCGGGTCACCCGCTGGCCTCGTTCGTTCCCCCAGTACGAGCCCGGCCACCTCGACCGGGTTGCCGCCATCGAGGCGAGCCTGCCCGCCGGCCTCGTGGTGGCCGGCTCGTCGTACCGAGGTCTCGGCATCGCGTCGTGCATCCGCCAGGGTCGAGAAGCGGCCCGCACGACCGTCGCGCGCTGGGTCGAACCTGCGAAGCTGTCCGGATGAGGCGGCGCGCATCACTGGTGCTGGCGGCCACCCTCGCCCTGGCGGCGTGCGGCGGTGGCGGGTCGGGCGGCAGCGCCGTCACCACGACGGTCGTCGAGGACCCCATCCCGCGCACCACGTTGCCGGCCGCGACCACCACGACGGCGGCGACGATCGCCACCACCACCATCCCGATCACCGCGGCGGCCACGACGGCGGCGCCGGCCACCACATTGCCCACGCCGATCGCACCGCCGGCCGAGGACGCCAAGGAACCGGTCTCCGACCTCGGCCACATCGACATCCCCAAGCTCGACGTGTCGGCCGATCTCTTCGAGGGCATCGCCCTGTCCACGCTGGATCGGGGCCCCGGCCACTGGCCCGGCACGGCCATGCCGGGACAGATCGGCAACGTCGTGGTGGCCGGTCATCGCACCAGCCACAGCAAGCCGTTCCGCAACATCGACAAGCTCGAAGAGGGTGACCTCGTCACGTTCACGGTCGGTGCCGCCACGTACAACTACGTGGTGACAGGGCACGAGATCGTCGACCCGAGCGCCATCCACATCGTCGACCAGACGGCCGAGCCCACGGCCACCCTCTTCGCCTGCCACCCGCCCGGCTCCGTCGCCGAGCGCTACGTGGTCCACCTGGCGCTACAGACGTAGCGAGCGGTCGAAGCGCGCATCCTTCTGCTCAGGCTGAGCACTTCGTGCCGCTGGGGCGGTACCAAGTGTTCAGGCTGCGCGATTTGAGGACGGGCCGGCCTGCGAGGATGGGGGGTCGGTATGTCGACGCGCCGTGATCCCCGCGCTGGTGCCGCCGTCGTCGGGGCCGGGCTGCTCGTTGCCGTCAGCCTCCCGCCGTGGGGCTGGTGGCCGCTGGCCCCGATCGGCATCGCCGTGCTCGACCGCCTCGTGGCCAACCGCCCTCGGCGTAGCCGCTTCGCCCGTGGGTGGCTGTTCGGCATGGGGTGGCTGCCCCTCGGCATGTGCTGGATGTGGTTCCTCACCCCGCCCGGCTGGATCGCCGCCGGCGTCTGCTATTCCTCGTACCTGGGCGCCGCCTGCGCCATCGCCCCCGGCGGCCGCTGGCGCCGCCTCGGCCTGCCCGCCGCACTCATGGTGGCCGAGGCCATCCGATGGTGCTTCCCCTTCGGCGGGGTCCCCCTCGCCAGCCTCGCCATCAGCCAGGTCGCCGGCCCGCTGGCGCCCGTCGTGCGCGTCGGCGGCAGCCTGCTGCTCACGTGGGTCGTGCTCATGGTGGGCATGGCGCTGTCGGCCCTGTCGGAGCGGCAGTGGCGCCCGGCCGGCGCGCTGGCCGCCGCCGTCGCGGTCGTCCTCCTGGTCGCCGCCATCGCTCCCCGGGGCCACGACGTGGCCGCCACCCGCATCACCTTCGTGCAGGGCGGGGGGCCGCAGGGCACCCACGCCATCGACACCGACCCGCAGCTGGTGTTCCAGCGCCACCTCGATGCCACCCGCCAGATCGAGCCCGGCTCCACCGACCTGGTGGTGTGGCCGGAGAACGTGATCGACGTGAACGAGTTCTCCACCAGCGTCGAGCGCACCGCGGTCGCCGCCGAGGCCGCCCGCCTCGATGTCGCCATCCTGGTCGGCGTCACCGAGGACAACGGACCCGAGCACTTCAAGAACGCGCAGGTGGTCGTGCTACCCGACGGCTCCCTGGGTGGCCGCTACGACAAGGTCCGGGTCGTGCCGTTCGGCGAGTGGCTACCGCTGCGGTCGCTCATCGAGCTGGTGCCGGGTCAGCGCACCGACGAGGTCGGCCGCGACGCCATCGCCGGCACCGGCCCCGCCGTGCTCGACACCCCGGTGGGTCCCGTCGCCGTGGCCATCTCATGGGAGATCTTCTTCGGCGGCCGGGTGCGCGACGGCGTCGGCCACGGGGGCGAGGTGGTGCTGAACCCCACCAACGGCTCGAGCTACACCGGAACGGTCCTGCAGACCCAGCAGATCGCCTCGTCGCGCCTGCGGGCCCTCGAGAGCGGCCGGTGGGTGGTGCAGGTGGCGCCGACAGGCTTCAGCGCCTTCGTGACCCCGGCCGGCACCGTGCTCGACCGCACGGCGATCAGCGAGGAAGCCGTGCGCACCCGCACCGTCGAACGCCGCCAC
The DNA here is from genome assembly GCA_963728985.1 of uncultured Acidimicrobiales bacterium. Taxonomy (GTDB): domain Bacteria; phylum Actinomycetota; class Acidimicrobiia; order Acidimicrobiales; family Ilumatobacteraceae; genus DASXAI01. The sequence continues at coordinate 656,567 of CAVSME010000003.1, forward strand.
GGCGACACCTGGTACCAGCGCCTCGGCGACAAGCCCGTGGTGGCCGTGGCCCTCGCCGTGCTGGCGGTGGCGATGCTGCTGGCCCACCGGCGGGCGACCCCGTCAGACCTCGAGCCAGATGGTGACGGGACCGTCGTTGACGAGCTCGACGGCCATCTCGGTGCGGAACCGGCCCGTGGCCACCTCGGCGCCGAGGGCCCGTAGCTCGGCCACCACGGCATCGACGAGCGGCTCGGCCTCTTCGGGTCGGGCCGCCGCCAGCCAGCTCGGCCGCCGGCCGCGGCTGGTGTCGCCGTAGAGCGTGAACTGGCTCACGACGAGCACCGCGCCGGTGGTGTCGGCCACCGACCGGTTCATCACGCCGGCGTCGTCGTCCATCACCCGCAGGTGCCAGATGCGTTCTGCCAGCTTGCGGGCCTCAGCCGGGGTGTCGGTGTGGGTGACTCCGACGAACGCGCACAGGCCCGGGCCGATCGATCCGGCGACCTCGCCGCCCACGCTCACTGTGGCCCGTGCCACTCGCTGCACCAGGCCTCGCATGACCGGGCGACCCTACTGCTCGGTAGTGTGGCCGCTCATGCATGCCGACGAGGGGGGCCCGCTGCGTGTGGCGTACCTCTCGTACCGGGGCAAACCCCATGTCGGCGGGCAGGGTGTGTACACCCGCCACCTCACCAAGGCCCTGGTCGACCTGGGTCACACCGTCGAGGTGTTCGGCGGCCAGCCGTACCCGGTGCTCGACCCGCGGGTCACCCTCACCAAGCTGCCCAGCCTCGACATCTTCAACGATCAGTACCCGGGCCGCTTCCCGGCCTACTGGGAGCTGCGGCACTGGGAGGACTGGGTGGAGGTGCTGCAGTTCTCCTCGGGCACCTTCTCCGAGCCGCTCGCCTTCAGCCTCCGGGCGTGGTCGGAGCTGCGCCAGCGGGCCGATCAATTCGACCTCGTGCACGACAACCAGTGCCTGGGCTACGGCGTGCTGGCCATCGACAAGGTGATCCCCACCATCGTCACGCTGCACCACCCCATCTCCAAGGACCGGCAACTGGAGATGGCCCACGCGCCCAACTGGCGCAAGCGGGTGAGCGTCGGGCGCTGGTACTCCTTCGTGAAGATGCAGGCGCGCGTCGCCCGGCGCATGCCCCGCATCGTCGTGGTCAGCGAGAACTCGATCAAGGACATCCACGACGACTTCGGTGTCGACTACGACCGGATGCGGCTCGTGCCCGTGGGCGTCGATCCGGAGCTGTTCCGGCCGCGGCCCGAGGTGGCCCGCATCCCCGGCCGCCTGATCACGACGGCCAGCGCCGACGTGGCCCTGAAGGGCCTGGCCTACCTGCTCGAGGCAGTGGCCAAGCTGCGCACCGAGCGGGACGTGTCGCTCACGATCATCGGGCGCCCGAAGGCGGGCAAGTCGGCCGATCTCATCGAGTCGCTCGGGCTGAGCGACGTGGTGTCGTTCGTGTCGGGCGTGCCCGACGAGCGCATCGTGGAGCTGTACGCCGAGGCCGAGCTGGCTGTCGTGCCCAGCCTCTACGAGGGCTTCTCGCTGCCCGCCGTCGAGGCCATGGCCACCGGCACCTGCCTGGTGGCCACCGACGGCGGCGCGCTGCCGGAGGTGACCGGTCGCGACGGTGACACCGTGCTGTCGTGCCGGGCCGGCGACGTCGACGCGCTCGCCGCCACCATCCGCCGGGGCCTCGACGACCCCGAGCTGCGCCTGCGGGTGGGCCTCGCCGGGCGGGCCCGGGTCACCGAACGCTGGAGCTGGCGCCGCTGCGCCGAGCTCACCGTCGACCAGTACCGGGAGGTGTTGGCCGGGCGGGCCGCCTCCACCGGCGGACCGGGTTGATGCTGACCGTCCGCTACGACCGCCTCGGCCTCCGCCCGGGTGATCGCCTGCTCGACCTCGGCTGCGGCTTCGGCCGCCACGCCTTCGAGGCGGCCAAGCGGGGGGCTCGCGTGGTGGCGTTCGACTACGCCGCCACCGAGCTGAAGGAGGTGCGCAACACCTTCGGGGCGATGGCCTCGGCCGGCGAGGTGGCTGGCGACAGCTGCGCCGGGACCGTGCAGGGCGACGCGACCCTCCTGCCGTTCCGTGACGGGGCCTTCGACCGGATCATCGCCGCCGAGGTCCTCGAACACATCGGCGACGACACCGAGGCGCTGACCGAGCTGGCCCGGGTGCTGCGGCCCGGCGGGGCCATGGCCGTCACCGTGCCGTCGTACGTCCCCGAGCGCATCTGCTGGGCGCTGTCGGAGGAGTACCACGCCCCGTACGTGCAGGGCGGCCACGTCCGCATCTACAAGGAGTGGGAGCTGCGCGACAAGCTCCGCGCCGTCGGGCTCGAACCGGGCTTCGCCCACCACGCCCACGCGCTGCACTCGCCGTACTGGTGGCTGCGGTGTGCGGTCGGCCCGACCAACGACGAGCACACCCTGGTCGACGGCTACCGCCGCTTCCTCGAGTGGGACATCGCCGAGGCACCGGCGATCACCCGCTGGGCCGATCGCCTCCTCAACCCGGTGCTCGGCAAGAGCCTCGTCGTGTACTCGGTGAAGCCGTCGTGATCCCGGAGATCGAAGGCGTCATCACCGCCGACGAGGTGATGGCGACCGCCGAAGCGATCGCCACCCTCCAGCTGCCGACCGGGATGATCCCCTGGTACCCCCGGGGCCACTGCGATCCGTGGAACCACGTCGAGACGGCGATGGCCCTGGACGTGGCCAGCCACCACGACCGGGCCGCGGCCGCCTATCGCTGGCTGGCCGACATCCAGCGCCACGACGGTTCGTGGCACAACTACTACCTGGCCGACCGGGTGGAGGACGCCAAGCTCGACACCAACGTGTGCGCGTACATCGCGTCCGGGGTGTGGCACCACTGGCTGATCACGGGGGACGAGAGCCACGCCGAGCGGCTGTGGCCCGTCGTGGAGAAGGCCATCGACTGGGTGCTCCACCTCCAGACCCCGGGCGGCGAGGTGATCTGGGCCCGTGAGGTCGACCGCCGGCCGTGGACGTACGCACTGCTCACGGGCTCGTCGTCGATCGCCCACTCGCTCGAGTGCGCCGTCGCCCTGGCCGAGCTGGTCGGCGAGCACCGGCCCGACTGGGAGCTGTCGCTGGTGAACCTCACCGAGGTGATCCGCACCCGGCCCGACACGTTCGCCGACAAGCGACGCTGGGCCATGGACTGGTACTACCCCGTCCTCACCGGCGTGCTGCGGGGCGACGCCGCCCGCGCCCGCCTCGCCGCCGGCTGGGCGACCTTCGTCATGCCGGGCCGGGGGGTGCGCTGCGTCTCCGAGGAGCCCTGGGTCACGGCGGCGGAGACGGCCGAGTGCGCCCTCGCCCATGTGGCGGTGGGCGAGACGGAGACGGCGACCGAACTGCTGCGGTGGACGCGCGCCCACCGCTGCCCCGACGGCGCCTACCTGACCGGCCTCGTCTACCCCCAGCAGGTGGCGTTCCCCGGCGAGGAGCGCACCGCCTACACCGGTGCCGCCGTCATCCTCGCCGCCGACGCCCTCTGCGGAGCCACGCCGGCCAGCGCGCTGTTCGTGCCCGCCCCGGCCCTCGCCGACGAACCCGGCGATTGACCCGGCCCGGCCGCCGGGTACCCGTGCCCCATCGGCTGGTTCGACGCTCCCCAGTACTGGCTGGCGCGATGGTGCTTCGAGCGCGCCCTCGCCGCCATCTACGTCCTGGCGTTCCTGTGCGTCATCGGCCAGTTCCGCGCCCTCCTCGGCGAGCACGGCTTGCTGCCCGTGCCCGCCTTCCTCGCCCGCCGGCGCTTCCGTGACGCGCCCAGCGTGTTCCACGCCGGGTACTCCGACCGGCGGGCCATGGTCCTGGCCGGCATCGGCGCCGCGGTGGCCATGTCGCTCCTGGTCGGCCTGCCCCAGCGCGGCCCGATCTGGCTGCCGATGCTGGCGTGGCTCGGGCTGTGGGTTCTGTACCTGTCGTTCGTCAACGTCGGCCAGGTGTTCTACGGCTTCGGCTGGGAGTCACTGCTGCTCGAGGCGGGCGCGCTGGCCGTGCTCCTGGGACCGGCCGACACGGCGCCGCCCGTGCTCGTCATCGTCCTCGTGCGCTGGCTCCTGTTCCGGGTGGAGTTCGGCGCCGGGTTGATCAAGATCCGCGGGGACGCCTGCTGGCGCAACCTCACGTGCCTCAACTACCACCACGAGACCCAGCCGATGCCCGGCCCGTTCAGCTGGTACTTCCACCGGCTCCCGCCCTCGCTGCACCGGATGGAGGTGGCCGCCAACCACGGGGCCCAGCTCGTGGTGCCGTGGCTGCTGTTCGCCCCCCAGCCCGTCGCCGGTGTGGCCGGGGCGATCGTCGTCGTCACGCAGCTGTGGCTGGTGTGCTCGGGCAACTTCGCCTGGCTGAACGCCATCACCATCACCCTCGCCCTGCTCGCCTTCGACAACGCCTGGCTGGCGCCGCTGCTGCCGGTCGACCCGCCGGCGCTGTCACCGGCACCGACCGGCTACGCCATCGTCGTGCTGGCGGCGACGGCCGGCGTCGTGGTGCTGAGCTACTGGCCGGCCCGCAACCTGCTGTCGTCGCGCCAGGCCATGAACGCCAGCTTCAACCGCTGGCACCTGGTGAACGCCTACGGCGCCTTCGGCAGCGTCACCCGCGAGCGCCGGGAGGTGATCGTGGAGGGGACGGCCGACGCCGTGATCGGGCCCGCCACGACGTGGCGGGAGTACGGCTTCAAGGGCAAGCCCGGCGAGCTCCATCGGCGGCCACCGCAGTGGGCGCCCTACCACCTCCGGCTCGACTGGCTGATGTGGTTCGCGGCGCTGTCGCCGGCGTACGCCGAACGCTGGTTCCTGGCCTTCCTGCGCAAGCTGGTCGCCGGCGACCGGGCCACCCTGCGGCTGCTGCGCCACAACCCGTTCCCGGACGAGCCACCAACGTACGTCCGCGCCCGCCTCTACCGCTACCGGTTCACGACCAGGCAGGAGCGGCGGGCCACGGGGGACACTTGGGTCCGGAGCCTGCTGGCGGACTACGCCCGCCCGGTGGCGGGACCTGGGCGATCCGGCTGACCGCACCGCTACGGTCGTCGGCCGTGCGCATCGCCATGGTCAGCTGGGAGATGCCGCCGCTCGTCATCGGCGGCATCGCGGTGCACGTCGACGGGCTGTCCCGGGCGCTCGCTCGCGCCGGCCACGAGGTCGTGGTCCTGACGCTGCACCACCCCGACGCCCCCGACGACTCGGTGGTCCACGGCGTGCGCGTCCTGCGGGCGCACACCGATCTGCCGGCGCTGCCCGACAGCGACTTCCTGGCCCGCATGAGCTCGGCCAACCACAAGCTGGTGCAGCTGATCGCCAGGCTCGACGGCTGGAGACCCGACGTCGTGCACGCCCACGACTGGCTGGCGGCGTGGGCCGGCGACGACCTGCACGCGCTGTGGGACGTGCCCCTGGTGGCCACCATCCACGCCACCGAGCGGGGCCGCAACGGGGGCAGCGTCCCGGCCGGCGCGCCCGCCGCCATCAACAGCGTGGAGTGGTGGCTCACCTTCCAGGCGGCCACGGTGATCACGTGTTCGCACTCCATGCGCGACGAGGTGATGGGCGCCTTCCAGCTCCCACCCGACAAGGTCAAGGTGGTGCCCAACGGGGTCGACGTCGACGCGTGGGCACCGGCCGGGCCCGACCGGCGCGCCGCCGGCACACCGCTGGTCGTGTCCTGGGGCCGCGTGCAATACGAGAAGGGCTTCCAGACGCTGGTCGCCGCCCTGCCGTCCCTGCGCTACCGCCATCCCGACCTGCGCGTCGTGATCGCCGGGCGGGGCACGTTCCTCGGCGAGCTGGAGGCGATCGCCCAGGGCCTCGGTGTCGACCACATGGTGGCCTTCCCCGGCTTCGTTCCCGACGACGAGCTGCGCCGCCTGCTCCACACCTGCAGCTGCGCCGTGATCCCGTCGCTGTACGAGCCGTTCGGCATCGTGGCCCTGGAGGCGCTGGCCGCCGGCGCCCCGCTCGTCGCCGCCGCCACCGGTGGGCTGGTGGAGGTGCTGGACGGCACCGGCGCCGGCCTGCTGTACCCCGCGGGCGACGCCGACGCCCTGGCCAGCGCCCTCGGCCGCGTGCTCGACGAACCCGGCGTGGCCGCCGCCGGCCAGGCCGCCGGCGCCCGGCTCGTCCGCGAGCGGTACGGCTGGGACGCCGTCGGCTCCGCCACCGTGCCCATCTACGAGGCGCTGGCGTTCAGGTAATCGCCGCTGTTTCGAAACGCTCGCCACGACGTGACGGCGCAGGTCACTACTACGGTGCGAGGTGATGAGAGCACTGCGCAGCTTCAGTGTCCGCCCACGCCTGCCCGAGCCCCTCATGGCCCTCGAGCGGCTGGCCATGAACCTGCGCTGGTCGTGGGACGAACGCACCCGTGACCTGTTCCGCTGGGTGGACCCCGACGGGTGGGACGCGTCGGTGCACGATCCGGTCCGGCTGCTCGGCCTCGTGCGCCGGGACCGGCTCGACGCGCTGGCCAACGACAGCGGGTTCCTGCGCTACCTGTCCGAGATCGACGACGAGCTGGAGCGCTACCTCACCCGGCCCCGCTGGTTCCAGAGCCGGGCCGGCCGCAGCCCGCTGCGCCAGGTCGCCTACTTCTCGCCGGAGTTCGGCATCGCCGAGGCGGTGCCGCAGTACTCGGGCGGCCTCGGCGTCCTCGCCGGCGACCACCTGAAGGCGGCGTCGGACCTCGGCGTTCCCCTCGTCGGCGTCGGCCTCTTCTACCGGAACGGCTACTTCCGCCAGCGCCTGAGCCTCGACGGCTGGCAGCAGGAGCAGTTCCCCACCCTCGATCCGTACGCCATGGCCCTCACCCTCTGCGAGGGCACGCGGGTCCGGGTCGACCTGGCCGGCGAGCCCCTGACCGCCCAGATCTGGCGGGCCGACGTCGGGCGCACGTCGCTGTTCCTCCTCGACGCCGACATCGAGGAGAACTCACCCGAGACCCGAGCCGTCACCGACCGCCTCTACGGCGGTGACGCCGAGCACCGCATCCGCCAGGAGATCCTCCTCGGGATCGGCGGCGTGCGGGCGCTGCGGGCCCTCGGGATCGACGCCCAGGTCTTCCACACCAACGAGGGCCATGCCGGCTTCCTCGGCCTGGAGCGGATGCGGGAGCTGGTGGCCGATGGCCTCGGCCTGGAGGAGGCGCTCGAGGCGGTGCGGGCCGGGTGCGTGTTCACCACCCACACGCCCGTGCCGGCCGGCATCGACCGCTTCCCCCGAGCGCTGATGGAGCGCTACTTCAAGCGCTTCGTGGAGCAGTATGGCGCCACCGTCGAGCAGCTCATGCAGCTCGGCCTGCGCCACGACGAGCCCGACGAGACCCGGTTCAACATGGCGGTCATGGGCCTGCGCCTGGCCGGGCGGTCGAACGCCGTGGCCCACCTCCACGCCGATGTCAGCCGGGAGATGTTCGCCGGCCTGTGGCCCGACGTCCCTGTCGAGGAGGTGCCGATCGCCGGCGTCACCAACGGCGTGCACGCCCAGACCTGGATCTCCCCGGAGATGGACGACGTGCTCGCTCGGTACGTGCTGCCCGACTGGGACGACGCCACCGCCCTCGACTGGGAGCGCGTCCGCGACATCCGCGACGACGAGCTGTGGCGGGCGCGCGAGCAGGGTCGGGAGCGCATGGTGGGCATCGTGCGCGACCGCCTGCGCACGGCCAAGCTGGCCCAGGGGCTGTCCGTCAGCGACGTGGCCTGGACCGACGAGGTGCTCGACCCGAAGATCCTCACGATCGGCTTCGCCCGCCGCTTCGCCACCTACAAGCGGGCCACCCTGCTGCTCTCGCAGCCCGAGCGGCTCGAGGCCCTGCTCCTCGCCCCTGACCGGCCCGTGCAGTTCGTGTTCGCCGGCAAGGCCCACCCCGCCGACGACGCCGGCAAGGCCCTCATCCAGCAGGTGTACCAGTTCGCCAACCAGGCCGAGGTGCGCCACCGGTTCGTGTTCATCGACGACTACGACATCGCCGTCGCCCGGTCGCTGCTGCACGGCTCCGATGTGTGGCTCAACACCCCCCGTCGGCCCCACGAAGCGTGCGGCACGAGCGGCATGAAGTCGGCGCTCAACGGCGGCCTCAACTGCTCCATCCTCGACGGTTGGTGGGACGAGTGGTTCGACGGCACGAACGGCTGGGCCATCTCCTCGGCCGAGACCGTCGACGACATCGATCGGCGCGACATGATCGAGGCCAACAGCCTCTTCGACCTGCTGGAGCGCCAGATCGTGCCGCTGTTCTACCAGCGCACCGAGGGTCCTGTGCCCCGGCGCTGGATCGAGCGGGTGAAGCACGATCTGGCGTCCCTCGGCCCCAAGGTGACGGCCAGCCGGATGGTGCGCGACTACGTCACCCGGCTCTACGAGCCCGCCGCCATGGGCGCCGACCGCATGGCGGCGGACGGCCACATCGCCGCCAAGGCGCTGTCCGCCTGGAAGCAACGGGTGCTGGCCGGCTGGCGGGCGGTGCGGATCATGTCGGTGTCGTCCGACACCGGCTCGGCCGAGCTGGCCACCGTGCGCTCCGTGTCGGTCTCGGTGGAGCTGGGCACCCTCGAGCCCTCGGACGTGGCGGTGCAGCTGCTGCACGGTCCCGTCGGCCAGGGCGACGAGCTGGTCAACACCCAGGTCGTCACGCTGACCTACCAGGGCACCGGCGACGACGGCACCGCCCTCTACGAGGGCGGGTTCGCCTGCGACGTGGCCGGCCGCTACGGCTACACCGTGCGGGTCCTGCCCCACAATCCCGACCTGGCCAGTCCGGTCGAACTGGGTCGCATCATCTGGGGGGAGAGTTAGCCTCGGCCGGTGCTCGACGAGGGGGTGGCGGTCCGGTTTCGCGATGGCGACGCCGACGCCGTGCGGTCCGTCTACCGCGAGTACGGCCGCCTCGTCTACGCCGTGGCCCACAAGGTGCTCGGCGACCGGACCCTGGCCGAGGACGCCAGCCAGCAGGCCTTCGTGCAGGCCTGGAAGGCGGCTGCCACCTTCGATCCGTCCCGCGATCTCGGCCCCTGGCTGGCCACCATCGCCCGCCGCGCCGCCATCGACGTCCACCGGCGGGAGGCGCGGCGGTCAGCGCAGCCGCTCGACGACGTGGCACCCGCCCATCCCTCCGTCGTCACCATGCCCCCGTCGGCCGAGCGGGCCTACGACGTCTGGGAGGTGCGCCAGGCCATCGACGAGCTCCCCGCCGACGAGCGCGAGGTGGTGCGCCTGCAGCACCTGGACGGGCTCACCCACGCCGAGGTGGCGGCCCGCCTGGACGTGCCCGTCGGCACGGTGAAGTCGAGGTCGTTCCGCGCCCACAAGCGCCTGGCCGGGCGGCTGGGGTATCTCCGGGAGGCAGGACCGTGAACCGAGTCCCGCCGGCGGCCGTAGATACATGCCGGAAGGTGAAATATGTCAACTGACGACGACCGAGTCGCAGAGCTTGCCGGCGACGACGGAGTGTCGCTCGACCCGGCGGACCTGGAGGAGCTGGAGGGGTTGCGTGCCCTGCTGGCCGATCCCTCCGTCTGGGCCGAGCCCGACGACTCCCTCGAAGACCAGGTGGTCGCGGCCATCACGACCGAGGCGAGCCAGCGGCCGGGACGCCCTGTGGCAACGCGGCCGCGCTCGCGCTCCCGCACGCGTGGGTGGACGCTGGCCGTGGTCGGCGTGGCCGCCGCCGCCATCATCGCGGTGGCCGTGACGTTCTCGCTGCGCAGCACCGGCTCGTCGTCGGAGCAGTTCTCGATGGCGCTCAACCCCACGGAGCTCGTCCCGGGGGCCAAGGGCGACGCGACGTTGACGAAGACGGCGTCGGGCTGGCGGGTCGAGCTCGACGCCTCCGGCCTGCCCCGCCTCGACGGCGGCCGCTTCTACCAGGCGTGGCTGCGCAACGCGGCGGGCGTGCTGGTGCCCATCGGCACGTTCAACGAGGGTCAGAAGGTCACCCTGTGGGCGGGGGTGTCACCCAAGGACTTCACGACGCTCACCGTCACCCAGGAGCAGGCCGACGGCGACCAGGCGTCATCGGGTCAGCGGGTGCTGGTGGGAACGATCACCGGCCCGTGAAAGTGGCCTTGCCGGCGCCTTGCTCGAGGAAGCTCTTGACGCCGATCTGGCTGTCGTCGGTGTGGAACACGTCCACGAACAGGTCGCGCTCCAGTGCCAGTCCTTCGGCCAGCGAGCGATCGAGGCCGGCGTCGACGGCCCGCTTGGTCAGGGCCTGCGCCTGCAGGGCGCCGGCGGCCACCTCGGCGGCGAGCGCCAGCGCCCGGGCGTTGACCTCCTCCGGCGTCACCACCTCGTCGGCCAGGCCGATGCGCAGGGCCTCCTCGGCCTTCACCTGGCGTCCCGTGATCATGATCTCCTTGGCCCGGGCCGGGCCGACGAGGCGGGACAGCCGCTGGGTGCCGCCGCCGCCGGGGATGATCCCGAGGAGGATCTCGGGCTGGCCGAACACGGCCTTCTCCGACGCCACCCGGTAGTCGCACGCCAGCGCCAGCTCGCACCCGCCGCCGAGGGCGTAGCCGGCCACCGCGGCGATCACGAGGCGGGGGATGTCGGCCAGTGCCCGCAGCGCGTCGTGGATGGCGGTCGTGATCATGCGCGCTTCCTCGGGCCCACCGAACTCGCTGATGTCGGCACCGGCGGCGAAGATGCGATCGCCGCCGGTCACCACGACGGCGCCGGGGGGCTCAGCGGTGAGGGCCTCGGCGTGGGCCCGCAGGCGCCGGATGAGCGCGCCGGACAGGGCGTTCACCTTGGGGTTGTCGAGGGTGAGGACGGCGACACCGTCGTCGCGTCGTTCGAGGTGGACCAGCTCCGGTTCGTCGGCCATCCGGACAGTCTGTCCGCTCAGGCCTCGACACCCCGCAACAGCTCGTCGGCCGCCGACCAGGGATCGAGCCGGCGATCGAGCACCCCCGCCTCGACCTCCTCGTAGCGGTCGCCGCCGCACAGCTCGCGCGCCCGGGCGTCGAGCCGGGAGATGACGATGCTGCGCAGCTCGTCGCGCAGGCGGCGCTGGCGCCGCTCCTCGAGCACCCCGGTCTTCTCGGCATGGTGGCGATGGTCCTGCACCGCCTGCCAGAGCGCCGGTACGCCGTCGCCGCTGGCCCCCACGGTGGGGATGATCGGCGGGCGCCACTCCCCCAGGTCGGACAGGTCGAGCATCAGCTCGAGGTCCCGTCGGGTCTGCTCCACGCCCGGCCGATCGGCCTTGTTGATCACGAAGACGTCGGCCACCTCCATGAGGCCAGCCTTGTTGGCCTGCACGGCGTCGCCCCAACCGGGGTTGACCACCACCACCGTCGTGTCGGCCTTCGCGGCGATCTCCACCTCGACCTGGCCGACACCGACGGTCTCCACGATGACCGTCTCGCGACCGACGGCGTCGAGCAGCCGGATGGCTTCGGGCGCCGCCAGCGCCAGACCGCCCAGGTGGCCGCGCGTGGCCATCGAGCGGATGAACACCCCGGGATCGGTGGCGTGGTCCTGCATCCGGACCCGGTCACCGAGGATGGCGCCACCGGTGAACGGCGACGAGGGATCGATGGCCAGCACCGCCACCTCCTCGCCGTGCTCGCGCAGATGGCTGATGATCGAACTGGTCAGGGTGGACTTGCCGGCACCGGGCGAGCCGGTGATGCCGACCGTGTAGGCCCCGCCGCCGAGGGGGTAGGCCAGGCGACCGACGGCGCGGGCACCGTCGCCGCCGCGCTCCACGAGCGACAGGAGGCGCGCCAGCGCGGCTCGATCACCGGCCCGGGCGGCGTCGAGCAGGCGAGCAGGATCAGCAGTGCGTTGCCGCACTCGTCAGACCGCCACCACTTCGGTGACGCCGTCGACGCGATCGCGCATGATGCGCTCGATGCCGGCCTTGAGGGTATCGGTGGAGACCGGGCAGGTGCCGCACGCCCCCACGAGGGTGACCGTCACCACACCGCTGCCCTCGTCGACGTCGCGCAGGACGATGTCGCCGCCGTCGGCCTGGAGGGCCGGCCGGATGGCGTCGATCGTCTGTTCTACCTGTTCGCGCACGTCGCTCCTCGTTCTCGCCGGTGCTGGCGACCGTCCAGTCTCGCAGCTCCGGCTCTACTATCGCCATGTATGGCAACACCCTGGCGCCAGCTCGTTGTTCCCGCGATCCTCGCCATCGTGCTCACGGCGGCGTGCGGATCGGACAACGGCTCGTCGGCCGCCACCACCGCGGCGGGATCGGGTGGCACCAGCGCGCCGGGCCAGGTCGCCACGTCGACGCCGGCCACCTCGGCCGCCAACCCGGCGGTCACGGGTGACACCGCCGCCCCCGGCACCGGCCAGATCCCCGGCGCGCCGAACGAGATCATCGTGCACGTCGGCGTGGACGATGCGGCCACCGTCGGGTCGCGCGTCGAGAACGTGAAGCTGGGCGATCACGTGGTGCTGCGCCTCGTGTCCGACACCGACGAGACGTACCACGTGCACGGCTACGACCTGGAGCAGAAGGTGGCGGCCGGTGTCGAGGCGCAGTTCGAGTTCACGGCGGACAAGGCCGGCGACTTCGAGGTCGAGAGCCACAACACCGAGAAGGTGTACGTGGTCCTCCACGTGAGCTGACGTGTTGGTCCTCGCGCACCAGGGCGGGTGGGACGAGATGCTCATGGTGCTCGGCCCCATCGTGGTGATCGTGCTGCTGCTGCGCTTGGCCCGGAACCGGGCGGCGCGCGCCAGCGAGGAGCCGGCCGACACCGAGAGCGACTAGTCCAGCCGTTCGATGTCGGCGCCCACCGACGCCAGCTTGCCCACGATGTTCTCGTAGCCCCGGTCGATGTGGTTGGCGCCGGAGATCACCGTCTCGCCGTCGGCTGCCAGCGCCGCCACGACCAGCGACGCCCCGGCGCGGATGTCATGGGCCCGCACCGGTGCGCCCGACAGGCGGGGCACGCCCCGGACGACGGCGTGGTGGCTGTCGGTGCGGATGTCGGCGCCCATGCGCACCAGCTCCTCCACGTAGCGGAAGCGGCCAGCGAACAGGTTCTCGGTCACGATGCCCACGCCGTCCGCCACCGCCAGCATCGCCGTGACGAGCGGCTTGTAGTCGGTGGCCACACCCGGATACGGCAGGGTGGCGACGTCGACCGACCGCAGCCGGGCGGGCGCCTTGGCCCACAGCCCGCTCCCCGTGTCGGTCACCGTCATGCCCATCTCCTCGGCCTTGGTGACGAGCATCCCCATGTGGTTGGCGTGGGCGTCGTGGAGGGTGAGATCGCCGCCGGCGACGGCCAGCGCCGCCAGGTACGTGGCCGCCTCGACGCGATCGGCTACCACCCGGTGGTCGGCGGGCCGGAGCGCGCCGGGCTCCACGCCGTGCACCACGACGGTGGACGAGCCCACGCCGTCGATCTGCGCGCCCATGGCGTTGAGGAAGGTGCACAGGTCGGCGATCTCGGGTTCGCGCGCCGCGTTGTCGAGCACCGTGGTGCCCTTGGCATGGACGGCCGCCATGAGGATGTTCTCGGTGGCCCCGACGCTCGGGAACTCCAGGGTGATGCTGGCGCCCCGCAGCCCGTCGGTGTGGCCTTCGAGGTAGCCGTGACGGAGCTCGAAGCGGGCCCCTAGCGCCTCCAGGCCCTTGAGGTGCATGTCGATGGGCCGGGCCCCGAAGTCGTCACCACCCGGCATGGAGACGCGCGCCTCGCCGCAGCGTCCGAGGAGCGGCCCCAGCACGACGATCGACGCCCGGATCCGCTCGACCAGCTCGTAGGGCGCCTCGGTGGACACCGTGCTCGGGCGAGAGATCCGCAGCGCCGCGGGACCCGGGACACCGCCCTCGTCGAGCCCGTCGGCCGGGACGAGCACCACGTCGAGCCCGAGCGCCTCGAGCAGGTCGCTCATGATCCGCACGTCGGCGATGTGGGGCACGTTCGTCAGCGCGTAGGTGCCCTCGGCCATGATGGCCGCCGCCATCAGCTTCAACACCGAGTTCTTGGCGCCGCCGACGCGGATGCCGCCCGAGAGCGGCCCGCCGGCCCGCACGACGATGCGATCCACGGGCTGCCAGTATGGCCGGACCATGGCGACGATCCGGGCCACCTGGCCAGTTGGCGACCCGGACGACCCGGTGCGCGCTGCGCTGCGCGCTCCGCGCGACGACATCGTCGGCGAGACGCGCGCCAGTGACGGCTCCTTCGCCTGCGCGGAAGGGCCGTTCCGCACCTACGAGCGCACGCTGCACGAGCGGGGCGATCACATCGAGGAGGTCACCACCTACCACCTGGCCATCCCGTGGTTCGGATGGCTGTTCGCACTACCGATCCGGGCGGCGCTGCGCCGGCCGCCGGCCGACCGCCAGGGCGGGCCGCGGGCCTGGTGGTCTCCGCCTGACCGGCTCGACGCCCGGGCCGCCACCGTCCTCGGCCTCATGGCGGCGGCCTCGATCGTCTACGGGTACGTGAACACGCTGTTCACGCAGACGATCACGTTCGCCGCCGACGAATTCGGGGCGTCGGACACCGCGCAGGGCGTCGCCGGAGCCGTGGTGCGGTGCGGCATCATCTTCGCCATCGGCCTGGTGTTCCTCGCCGATCGGAAGGGCCGCCGGCGCATGCTGATCGTGTCGGCCGTCCTCGCGCCGGTCCTGTGCGGCCTCGGCGCGGTGGCCCCGTCGCTGGTGTGGCTCACCATCACCCAGACGCTCGGTCGACCGGTGGGCATCGCCCTCCTGCTGCTCGTCGGGATCGTGTCCGCCGAGGAGATGCCCCGCAACTCGCGCGCCTACGCCATCAGCGTGGTGGCGATGGCCGGCGGGCTCGGTGCCGGCCTCTGCGTGGTGGCGCTGCCGCTCGCCGACTTGGGCGTGCAGGGCTGGCGGTTCGTGTACGTCGTGCCGATCGCCTTCCTCGTCATCGCATGGGATCTGTGGCGGCGGATGCCCGAGACGCGGCGATTCGAGGCGCCCCACCTCACCGCACCGCCCCTCCAGCGACGCCGCTTCGCCCTGCTGGCCGTCTCGGGCCTCCTCACCAACCTCCTGGTGGCGCCGCAGTCGTTCTTCAACAACCGCTACCTGAAGGACGTGCGCAACTACAGCGCCCTCAAGATCTCCCTGTTCACGTTGTGTACGAACACGCCGGGCGTCGTCGGCATCGCCGCCGGCGGGAAGCTGGCCGACACCCGGGGGCGCCGGCTCGTCGGGGCCATCGCCCTGGCCGGCGGCGCGGTGTTCACCGTCATCCAGTTCTCGATGGGGGGCTGGCCGATGTGGGTCTCCTCGACCGTGGCGGCGGTGGTCGGCGGCGCCGCCATTCCCGCCCTCGGCGTGTACGGCGCCGAGCTGTTCCCGACGGGCAACCGGGGCAAGGCGAGCGGGCTCATCTCGATGCTGTCCCTCGTGGGATCGAGCGTCGGGCTGCTGGCCGCCGGTTGGGCCCTCGATCAGACGATCGGCTACGGCACGGTGATGGCCATCCTCGCCATCGGGCCGCTCGTGGTGTCGGCGCTCGTCGTGATCCTCTACCCGGAGACGGCCCACCACGAGCTGGAGGACCTCAATCCCGAGGACCGGATCGACGGGTTGGTGGCGTCAGAGCGCACGCAGCCAGCCGGCCACGGTTGATGCCAGGAGCGCGTCGGCGCCCTTCAGGTCGTGGCCCTTGCCCTCGACCCAGTGGTGGGTGACGGGTCCGGGGATGGTGGCCGTCGCCGCCTCCAGCTCGTCGGGGCGGCCGAACGCGTCCCGGGTGCCCGAGATGAACAGGCACGGCACCGTCAGGCGGGGCAGGTGCTCGGTGCGGAGCTGGGCCGGCTTGCCCGGCGGGTGCAGCGGATAGCAGATCAGCACCAGCGCCTTGGCCGGCAGGCCGTCGGCCACGGCCATCGAGCAGATGCGCCCACCCATCGAGCGGCCGCCGAGGGCCAGACGATTGGGGCGGATGCGGGCACGGGCCACGAGGGCGGCGGCCTCGTCGGTGACGGCCGCCAGGAGCACGGGCGGCCGATCGGGTGCGCGCCGGCCGGCCTTGCGGTACGGGAAGTCCATGCGGGTGACGGGGATCGGGGCGACGGCCTTCTCGATGGCCCGCAACGAGGGGTGCTCGCTGCTCGAGCCGGCGCCGGGCGCCAGCAACAAGGCGCCGGGCTTGGTCATCCGAGGAGGATGCGGCGGGCCTCCGACAGGTCGCCGATGAGCTTGCTCGCCGCCGTCTCGTCACCGCCGTGGTCGGGGTGGATGGTCATGAGCCGGCCTCGAAAGCGGGCCATCACATCCTTGCGGCCCGGCCTGATCGTGCCCGGCTCGAAGCCCATGATGTCGAGTGCCCACGCCACCGGATCGGCGAAGGCCATCAACGACTCGGCCCGGGCGCCCGTGACCCCGGCGAGGTAGCTCACCAGCGACGGGCCGATGGGACCGCGCCATCGCATGGCCTTGTGCAGCACGGCGGCTACCGCGTGGCGGGAGGTGGGCCCGAGCCGCTCGGCGGCGTACACCGCCCCGAGCACCTGGGCCAGGGCCGAGCCGTTGTTCTCCAGCTCGAAGCTGATGTCCTCGCCCCGTCCCACGAGGCGGTGGGTGGAGCGGGCCAGGCCGTGGCGGTCGACCTGGAGGCGGTGGCGCAGGCGGGGCTGGACGACGCGCTGGCCCCGTTCCACCTCGGTGATCAGGCGGTGCAGGTCGGGCAGGAGGTCGAGGTCGACGCCGCTGAGGTGGCCGGCCACGACCGCCCCGAGGAGGAGGCCGCCGAAGCCGGGAGGTGGTTCGGCCGGCAGGACCAGGTGGCCGAGGGAGACCCGTCGCGTCGGCGTGAACGGGCGCGAATGCCACACCTCCAGCTCGGCCAACAGCACGCACGGAAGCTACCCGCCTCCCCCCACCCCTTCCCCTCCGGTCCCATGCGGCACCGATTCGGTACCGAATCGGCGCAACGGTCTGTGTGACGAGAATCGCGACGATGTGTTGATTTCCGTGACACAAGCGGACGGTGAGTACGAGGCGGAGCCGAGTCAGACAAAGGGCCGCAGGATCGCTTGGAGCGCGGCGGCCTGCTCGGCCACTTCGGGGCTGCGGTCCTCGTCGTCGGCCAGCGTGTCGGCCAGGCGGTTGCCGCGGTCGACCGCGTCGCGCCACAGCCCGGGCACGATCCCGAACGGGGGCACGTCCGGGTCGGCGTCGTCGAGGGCGTCGGTCAGGTCGGCGATGCCCTCGGCATCGAGCGGATTGCCCTTCAGCCGATCGGCCGCCAGGAACAGCGAGGACAGCACCTCGAACGACGTCTCCTCGGCGGCCACCGTCGCCGGGTCGTCCTCCTCGACCTCGGCGACGGGCAGCGCGTCCGGGAACTCCACGCCGTCGAGCAGCGCCTCGACCATCTCCTCGTCACCCGGCGCCACCACGAGGGTGGTCTCGCCTTCCCAGCGATGCTCCAGGCCGCTCTCGGCCAGCTTGGCCCGCAGCGTCTCGCGGTCGTCGGCCGGCCACTCGTCGAGCTCGTACACCAGCTCGTCGTCGCTGGTGTCGACCGTGCCGGTGGCGCCTCGCTCGACCGCGTCGAGCAGCTCGTCGACCATCTGCTCCCAGTCGACGTGCACCACCAGGTCCGTGCCGTCCCACGCGTGCGGGATCTGCGACTCGGCCAGCACCTCGGCCGCTTCGGCCTGCATGTCGAAGGACCACCCGGCCAGCTCGTAGACCACCTGCTCCTGTTCCGGGAGGTCGAGCGGATTGGCGGGATCGGCCGGATCGGTCATGGGCCAGAAAATAGGTGGCATCGATGTATCCGACGCGTTACAAACGGACTCGTTCCAGTTGGACACGACGAGAAGACCGAGAGGAGGCCCCAATGGCAACGTTTCTGCCCAACATCACCAACGGGTGCTTCCTCGGGGCCTCGCTCATGTCCGGCTCCGTGGTGACGTCGGCGCACTAGCGCCGCCACCGCTCCCGCCTTCCCGCTTCACCCGCGGTGCCACCGCGCCGCTCCACCTACCACCAAGAGAGGCATACCACCATGTACGAGCACAGCTACTACGTCCTGGAGTTCCTCGTCGCCGACCGCCGCCATCAGCTGGAGCGCGCCGCCGACGAGTCGCGTTTGCGACGAGGCAAGCCACACTGGCACCGCCGCCGCAGATCGTGACCGGCCAGTCCGGGCCCGGAGGTCGAACGGCCTCCGGGCCCGGCGGCGCCCGTTCCGTTACCCAACTACCGTGTCGGCCATGACCGAGCGCCAACGGCCCGAACGGAACCTTGCCCTCGAGCTCGTGCGCGTCACCGAGTCGGCGGCACTGGCAGCGGCCCGCTGGATGGGCCGTGGCGACAAGAACGGCGCCGACCGGGCCGCGGTCGCCGCCATGCGCGAGGTCCTCCACACCGTGTCGATGGACGGCGTCGTCGTCATCGGCGAGGGCGAGAAGGACGATGCGCCCATGCTCTACAACGGCGAGCAGATCGGCGACGGCACGCCCCCCGCCGTCGACATCGCCGTCGACCCGATCGACGGCACCACCCTCACGGCCCTCGGCCGTGGCAACGCCCTCGCCGTCATCGCCATGAGCGAGCGGGGCACGATGTTCGATCCGGGGCCCTGCTTCTACATGGAGAAGATCGCCGTCGGCCCGGACGCCGCCGGCGCCATCGACATCACCGCCTCGATCACCGACAACCTCCACGCCGTGGCCAAGGCCAAGGGCGAGAGCGTCCGGGACCTCACGGTCGTCATCCTCGATCGTGATCGCCACGAGGAGCTCATCAACGAGGTCCGGGCGGCGGGCGCCCGGGTGCGGCTCATCTCCGACGGCGACGTCTACGGCGCCATCGCCACGGCGTGGCCCGACGCCGGCACCGACGTCCTGTTCGGCATCGGGGGCACGCCGGAGGGGGTGATCGCCGCCGCCGCCCTGAAGTGCATGGGTGGGGAGATCCAGGGCCGGCTGTGGCCGCGCGACGACGGCGAGCGGGCCGCCGCCGAGGCCGCCGGCTACGACGTCGGGCGGGTGCTCACCACCGACGACCTCGTGCAAGGCGACAACTGCTTCTTCGCCGCCACCGGCGTCACCGACGGGGAGCTGCTGCGGGGCGTCCACTTCGACCACCGCGGCGCCAGCACGCAGTCGCTGGTCATGCGCTCGAAGTCGGGAACGGTGCGGCTGATCAACGCCCGCCACCGCCTCGACAAGCTGCAGGCCTACGCCTCGGTTGACTACGCCTGAGCCACAGGGCCGGGGGGCGGCGGTCCTCGCCATCGCCAAAGAGGTCAAGGTTCGCAACAAGGCGCAGGGCCTGAACGACGTCGCCGCCGGCCTGTCGTTCTGGGCCATCCTCAGTGTGTTCCCGGCGGTGCTTGCCTTCACCTCGCTGCTCGGCTCGTTGGAGCTGTTGGTGGGGAAGTCGGCGGCCGACGAGCTGCGCCAGGACATCATCGATTTCCTGAACCGCACGCTGCCGCCCGACAGCGAGATCACCACCACGATCACCAACATCATCCAGCAGTCGCGCGCCGGCCTGGCCGTCGTGGCGCTCCTGACCGCCGGCTGGGGCATGTCGAAGGGGTTCGCCGGCCTGTGCCGCGGCCTGGCGCTGGTCGACGGTCACCCGGGCACCCGCTACGGGATCAAGGGCCGCCTCATCGGCCTGCTGCTCGGCCTGGCCACGCTGACGGTCATGACCGTCGTGCTCCTGCAGATCATCGTCGGTCCCCTCCTCGGCTTCGAGAAGCTGCTCCCCGGTACGTCGACGCTGCTCAGCGTGTGGGAGGTGGTGCGCTGGCCGGTGCTGGCCGTGCTGGTCGTGGTCTGGCTGACCACCCTGCTCCAGATCGGGCCCGGCCCCAACCCGAACGTGCGCTGGCGTGACCGCCTCGCCGGGGCCCTGTTCACGGCGGCGGCGTGGGTCGCCGTGACGTTCGGGTTCAAGCTCTACGTCTCGATCGCCGGCGGTGCCAACCCGATCCTCGGCGTGCTCGGCGCCGCCATCGTGAGCCTCACGTGGCTCTACCTGCTGGCGCTGACCACGCTGCTGGGGGCCGAGCTCAACGCCGTGCTGGCCGATCGCCGCAGCGCCGTCGCGTCGGCCCCGGCGCTCGCGCCGCCGGTGGCTCACCCGGCGCCCGGCGCCGTCGGCGCCAGCGTGCTGGCCGCCGCCTTCCTCTTCGGCCGCCGCCGTCGCTGAATGCGTTAGCGGCCGGCAGCGGCGAGGCGGGCCTCGGCCCGCTTCAGGGCGGCGGTCGCCTCGTCGGTCTGCTCGCGCCGCAGCGCCTCCTCGGCCCGCTCCCGGGCCGCCTGGGCCCGGTTGACGTCGATCTGGTCGGCCAGCTCGGCCACGTCCGACAGCACCGAGACCTTGTTGTTGCTGACCTCGACGAAGCCGCCGTGGACGGCCACGTGCAGCACGTTCCCGCCCTCCTCGTAGATGCGGGTGTGGTTCTCGGTCAGGGCGGCCAGGAACGGGGCGTGGTTGGGCTGGAAGGCGATCTCGCCGTCCAGTGTGCGGGTCACCACCATCGTCGCTTGCCCCGAGAACAGGATGCGCTCGGGCGACACGATGTCGACCTGCATGACGTTGTCCGGCATGTCAGCTGGCGGAGTCCCGGAGCTGCTGGGCCTTGGCCAGCACCGTCTCCGCGCTGCCGACGTTGAGGAAGGCCTGCTCGGGCACGTCGTCGAGCTCGCCGTTGACGAGGGCCTCGAAGCTCTCGACCGTCTCGGCGATCGGGACGTAGATGCCGTTCAGACCGGTGAACACCTCGGCCACGAAGAAGGGCTGCGACAGGAACCGCTGCACCTTGCGGGCCCGGTTCACCGTGAGGCGGTCCTCCTCGGAGAGCTCGTCGAGACCGAGGATGGCGATGATGTCCTGCAGCTCCTTGTACCGCTGCAGCACCTCCTGCACCCGCCGGGCCACCGCGTAGTGGCGGTCGCCCACGACCTCGGGCTGCAGCAGCGTGGAGGTGGACGCCAGCGGATCCACGGCCGGGTAGATGCCGAGGGCGGCGATCTGGCGGGACAGCTCGGTGGTGGCGTCGAGGTGGGTGAACGTGGTGAACGGCGCCGGGTCGGTGTAGTCGTCGGCGGGCACGTACACGGCCTGCAGCGACGTGATCGACCGACCTCGGGTCGAGGTGATGCGCTCCTGGAGCTGGCCCATCTCGTCGGCCAGCGTGGGCTGGTAGCCCACGGCGGAGGGCATGCGGCCGAGCAGCGTGGACACCTCGGAGCCGGCCTGCACGAAGCGGAAGATGTTGTCGATGAAGAGCAGCACGTCCTGGCCCTTCACATCGCGGAAGTACTCGGCGACGGTGAGGGCGGACAGGGCGACGCGCAGGCGCACGCCCGGCGGCTCGTCCATCTGGCCGAAGATCAGCGCCGTCTTCTCGATGACGCCGCTCTCGGCCATCTCGATGCGAAGGTCCGTGCCTTCACGGGTGCGCTCCCCCACGCCGGCGAATACCGACACGCCACCGTGGTTCTGGGCGACGCGGCGGATCATCTCGGTGATCAGCACCGTCTTGCCCACGCCGGCGCCGCCGAACAGACCGATCTTGCCGCCGGCGAGGTACGGCGTCAGCAGGTCGATGACCTTGATGCCGGTCTCGAACATCTGCTTGCGGGGCTCGAGCTCGTCGAAGGGCGGGGCATCGCGGTGGATGTCCCAGTGCTCGAGCTGGTCGAAGGGACCGGAATCGGTGTCGAGGGCCTGGCCCCACACGTTGAAGATGTGGCCGAGGACCTCGTCGCCCACCGGCATCTGGAGCCCGTGGCCCGTGTTGCGCACCGGGGCGCCGCGGGTCAGGCCGTCCGTGGGGCGCATGCAGATGGCCCGTACCCGGCTCCCACCGGTCTGCTGCGCCACCTCGGCCAGGATCTTCGTGGTCTGGCCCTCGCTCTCCACCGACATCTCGATGGCGTGGTTCAGCTCGGGGATGGCATCAGGCGGGAACTCGACGTCCACGACCGGGCCGGCGATGGCCACGATCCGTCCGTCCTTGAGGAGCTTCGGGGTGGGTTCGGTCATGGTCATGATGCAGACACTCCATAGGCCTCGAGGAACTCGAGCGAAGGGCGATCGGGCTCTGGCTTCTTGCCGGCGGACAGGGCTTCGGCACCACCGACGATCTCCATGATCTCGGTGGTGATGGTGTCCTGGCGGGCCCGGTTCATGATGCGGGTGTAGCTCTTGATGAGCTCTTCGGCGTTGTCGGTGGCGGCCTTCATGGCCCGCTGCCGAGCGGCTTGCTGCGATGCCGCGGCGTTGAGCAGCGCGGCATAGATGCGGGCCTCGACGTAGCGGGGCAGCAGCGCTTCGAGGATGTCACCGGGGGACGGTTCGAACTCGTAGTCGGCGCTCGGCCCGTCGCCGGTGGCGTGGGCGTCGCCGGGCTTCGCGTCGCCGCCGGCGAGCAGCTCGTGCTCGAGCGGCACCAGCGGGCGGAGCACGACCTCCTGGAACCCGGCCGACACGAAGCGGGTGTAGACGAGCTCGACGGAGTCGACCTCGCCCGCCAGGTACAGGTCGACCACGGTCTGGCCGATGCGCCGGGCGTCCTCGTAGGTGGGCGTCTCGGTGAAGCCGGTGAACACGGCGTCGATGTCGTAGCCGCGGAACCGGTAGTACGACTCGGCCTTGCGGCCGACCAGCACCAGCGAGTACCCCACGTTGCGCAGCGCGTCGTTCTTGATCTCGCCCTCGGCGGCGCGGATGACCGACGAGTTGTAGGCGCCCGAGAGGCCGCGGTCGGCGGCGATCACCACGTGGCACGCCCGGCGCATCTCCGGGCGAGCCGCCAGCAGCGGGCTCTGCACCTCGCCACCGGCGGCGGCGAGATCCTTGACCACCTCGGTGATCTGGTCGCTGTAGGGCTGCGCCGCATGGACCCGCTGCTGGGCCCGCACGATGCGGGAGGCGGCGATCAGTTCGAAGGCGCGCGTGATCTTCTTGGTGGCGTTGATGCTCCGGATCCGTTGCCGGAGGATGCGCTCCTGACCGCCGGCCATGTCGCTACTCCGTCGCCAGCGTCTTGTTCGACGTGGCGTCGTCGACGCCCTCGGCGTCGCTCAGGCGCGGATCGGCGGCCGGCACCGTGGTGCCACCGGCGGCGACGAAACGGGCCTTCACGGCCTGGATGGCGTCGAGGAGCCCATCGGGCAGCGTCTTTTCGGTGCGGATGTGGTCGAGCAGGTCGCGGTACTCGCTGCGGAACGCCTCCAGCAGATCGGCCTCGAACCGGCGCACGTCGCCGACGGGCAGGTCGTCGAGCAGGCCGTTGGTGCCGGCGTAGATCGACACCACCTGCTCCTCGACCGGCATCGGGCTGTTGAGCGGCTGCTTGAGCAGCTCGACGAGGCGGTAGCCCCGCTCCAGCTGCGCCTTCGACACGGCGTCCAGCTCGGAACCGAAGGTGGCGAACGCCTCGAGGTCACGGAACTGCGCCAGATCGGTCTTGAGCGTGCCCACCACCGAGCGCATGGCCCGGATCTGAGCGGCACCGCCCACCCGGGACACGGAGATGCCCACGTCCACGGCGGGCCGCACGCCCGACTTGAAGAGGTCGTCGATGAGGTAGATCTGCCCGTCGGTGATCGAGATCACGTTGGTGGGGATGTAGGCGGTGACGTCACCGGCCTTCGTCTCGATGATGGGCAGGGCCGTGAGCGAGCCGGCGCCGTTCTCGTCGGACAGCTTCGCCGCCCGCTCGAGCAGCCGGGAGTGGAGGTAGAAGACGTCGCCCGGATACGCCTCGCGGCCCGGGGGGCGGCGCAGCAGCAGCGACATCTGGCGGTAGGCCTCGGCCTGCTTCGAGAGGTCGTCGTACACGATGAGGGCGTGATCGCCGGCCTCCATCCACTGCTGGCCCATGGCGCAGCCCGTGTACGGCGCGAGGTACTTGAACGGCGCCGGGTCCGACGCGGCGGCGGTGACGACGACCGTGTACTCGATGGCGCCGTACTCCCGCAGCGTCTCCACCGTCTGAGCCACGGTCGACTGCTTCTGACCGATGGCCACGTAGATGCACTTCACGCCCTGACCCTTCTGGTTCAGGATCGTGTCGATGGCGACGGTGGTCTTGCCCGTCTTGCGGTCGCCGATGATCAGCTCCCGCTGACCCCGGCCGATCGGCGTCATGGCGTCGATGGCCTTGATGCCGGTCTGCATGGGCTCGCCCACCGGCTTGCGGCCCATGATCGACGGCGCCTGGATCTCGACCCGGCGGATGATGGCGCCGGTGATGGGGCCCTTGCCGTCGACCGGCTCACCGAGGGCGTTGACGACGCGGCCGAGCATGGCGTCGCCGACGGGCACCGACAGGATGCGCCCGGTCGACTTCACGGTCTGGCCTTCTTCGATCCCTTCCGCCTCGCCGAGCACCACGGCCCCGATCGAGTCGTCGTCGAGGTTGAGGGCGAGGCCGGCGGTGCCGTCCTCGAACTCGAGCAGCTCGTTGACGCCGCACTCCGGCAGGCCGGACACGCGGGCGATCCCGTCGCCGACCTGGGTGACGCGCCCGACGGTGCGGGCCTCGAGCGACGGCTCGAAGCCCTCGAGGTGCTTCTTGAGTGCCGCCTCGATGTCAGCGGTGGAGATGGTGAGCTCGGCCATGCGGGTTGGTCTCCCTACAGAAGCGATCGAATTTGGTCGAGACGGGTGCGGACGCTGCCGTCGATGACGGCATCGCCGACGGTGGCCACCGCGCCGCCGAGGACGGACGGGTCGACGACGACCTTCACCTCCACCTGCTTGCCGGTGGCGTTGGCGAGGGCGGCGGCGAGGCGGTGTTGCTGGTCCGCCGTGAGGGGGATGGCCGAGCGGACCTCGGCCAGGGCGCGATCCTTCTCGGAGGCGGCCCGCTCGACGAGCTTGGCGATGATGGCCGGCAGGTCACGGGCGCGCCCGGCGCCGACGACGAAGCTGACGAGCGCGGCGGTCGTGGACGAGCTCTTCGAGCCGAGGAGGTCTCCCACGATGGCCTGACGGCGCTCCGCCGGGACCAGTTCGTCGGTGAGGGCGTTGCGCAGCTCGTCGGAGCCCTCGAGCGACCGGGCGAAGCGGAACAGCTCGTCTTCGACCTCGTCGAGGTTGCCTTCGGCCTTGGCGATCTCGAACAGCGCCGACGCGTAGCCGTCGATGCGGTCGGTCATGATGCCCCTACCTTCGCGATGTAGTCCTCGGCGAGCCGCTGCAGCGTGGCCTCGTCCAGGCTGGCCAGCACGACGCGCTCGGTGGCCTCACTGGCCCACGCCGCCACCTGGGCCTGGAGCTCGCCGGCGGCGCGGCTGCGGATGGTGGCGATGTCGGCCTCGGCACGCGCCTCCAAGTCGGCCACCTCGGCGTCGTTGCGGGCGATGCCCTCGACCCGCATCCGCTGGGCCGTCTCGGCGGCGGCGGCCAGGATGCCGGCCTTCTCCGTGTCGACGTCGGCCAGGCTCTGGCGCACCCGCGCCACCTCGGCCTCGGCATCGGAGCGGGCCGTGGCGGCGTCGTCGATCTCCTTGGCGATCTTCTGGGTGCGGCCGCGCAGCGAGGCGGCGATCGGCTTCCCCGCGAACTTCACCAGGATGAAGACGACGATGAGGAAGGCGATGGTGCCCCACAGGATCTCCGAGGCCTCGGGGAACCACGTGTTCTCGGCGTGGAACTCGGTGCCGCCCTCGGCGGCGAACAGCGCGATGCTGCCCAGCACGCTCATCGGTGCACCATCCTCACGTGCGCACGGGTTGAACTCGCTGCCTGTCGGGCGGCACCAGTGAGCTGCTCGCCGCTGCGCGGCGAGCAAGACACCGTGTTGTTGCGCTCGCTTCGCTCGCTCATCCCGTCACCGTCCCGGCGCTCATGATCTCGGCCACGATCGGCCTCGCTCTCTCCCGATCGACGGGCACGCCGAGGATGCGCTCGGCAGCCGATGCCCCGATCTCGACCACGATCGGTTCCGTGCTGGCCAGCGCCGTCTGGCGGGCGGCCTCGACCTCGGCGGCGGCCGCGGCGCGCCGCTCGGCGATGCGAGCGTTGGCCGCCGTCACCTTCGCGGTGCGGTCGGCGTCCACTTCCCCACGGGCCTGCTCGAGCAGCCGTGCCGCCTCGCCATTGGCTTCGGCGATGGCGGCCTCGTACCGAGCGACGTCGTCGGCGCCGGCGGCGCGGATGCGCTCGGCGTCGTCCAGGTCGGCACGCGTCTTGGCGTAGCGGGCGTCCGTCCCCTTCTTCAGCTTGGGGAACAGCCACACCCGCATCAGCAGCACGAGCACCAGGAACGAGCCGATGCCCCACGCCATCTCACTGCCGACAGGCAGGATCGGGTTGGGCGCCTCCTCGGTGGAGGCAACGGTCGTTGTGGTGCCGGTGTCCTGGCGCGGGACGACCACCGAGTACCCGGTGGCGGCCACCTGGATCACGACGACAGGCACGTCAACTCCTTCTCGAGCCGATGGAGACTGAAGCTCAGGCGAACTTCAAGAGGATGAAGACCACGAAGCCGATGAGGGCGAGGGCCTCCGTGAAGGCGATGCCGAGGAACATGGTGGTACGCACCATGCCGGCGGCCTCCGGCTGACGGGCCATGGCCTCGATGGCCTTGCCGACCACGTAGCCGATGCCGATGCCCGGGCCGATGGCGGCGAGGCCGTAGGCGAAACCGGCACCGATGGCCGCTTGGTTGTTCTTCTCGTCCGGGTTGAACTGCTGGGCGAGGATGCTGACTGCTTCCATGGGATGTGACGTCTCCTGTAGTCGGCAGGACTTAGTGTTCGGGATGGGCGGCGCCGCCGATGTACACGGCGGTCAGGATCGTGAAGATGTACGCCTGCAGGACCGAGACGAGGATCTCGAAGGCCGTCAGGAACACCAACATGAAGAACGGCAGCACGAAGATCGGTATGAGGAACGCCGTGCCCGCCGTGATGAGTGCGTCGGTGAGGATGGCGAACGTCACCAGCAGGAGGTGGCCGGCGAGCATGTTGGCGAAGAGTCGGATGGCCAGGGAGAAGGGCCGGACGATGAACGTCGAGACGAACTCGATGGGGGCAACCAGGAAGTAGAGGGCGAAGGGCACGCCGGGCGGGAAGCACGAGTTCTTGATGTACGAGAAGAACCCCTGGTGCTTGATGCCGACGGTGTTGTAGACGAGCCACACGACCAGGGCCATCGTGGCCGGGATGGCCATGCGAGCGGTGGCCGGCATCTGCGCCGTCGGGATGATCTCGGTGATGTTGCAGAAGAAGACGAAGAAGAAGATGGAGACGAGGAACGGCGTCCAGCCGAGCCCGTCCCGGCCGATCGTCTGCAGCACGATGTCGCTCTCGATGAACTCCACCGACACCTCGGCCACGTTGCGCACGCCGGTCGGGGCCTTCATCGGGTCCTTGCGGTTGGCCAGGACGAAGATGATGACGGTGGCCAGCACCGCGACGACACCGATCAGGGCGACCTTGTTGAAGGACGGGAAGATGTCCGGCCACACGAGGAGGTGGCTGATCTCCGGGAAGTCCAGGGCGAACACGCTCAACGTAGGAGTCCTTAGTTCGACGAGCCGGGGGCGGCCGGGGGCTTGAGGCCCGGGAAGGCGAGCGAGGCGGAAACGTAGCGCAGCTCCCAGAACAGGAGCCCGAGGTGGGTGACGATGATGGTGAGCCCGAGGGGCACCAGCGACACCCACGAGGCGTCGCGCACGAGGATGACCGCGGCGAAGATGAGGGCCAGGCGGCCGATGTAGCCGAACAGCACGGCGCCCATCATCAGCCCGAGGTTGACGCGGGCCGTCCAGGTGATGAGCGCCGCCGACAGCAGGAAGTTCACGCAGACGATGGCGATGCCGTACACGGCCGAGGCCGCGCCCGTGGCCCCCCAGATGGCCCAGCACACGGCGACCAGCACCGGGGTGGCGAGGAGGCCCTTCTTGACGAGGTCGCGAGCGACGTCGCGCTCGGGTGCTGGGCCCTCCAGGCGGGTGACGTAGGAGCTCACGGGTTGGGATCCTCGGCTTCGTCGACGACGGACGTCAGCGGGCGGGCCATGGCCCGTCGAGCGGTGGCCTCACGGTCGATCTCGTCGCCGAAGTGGAAGTAGGCCCGCACGATCTGGCCGACCAGGGCGAACACGAACAGCACGACCATGAAGATCGGGGTGGTGCCGAAGACCCGGTCGAGGACGAAGCCGACCCCCAGGAAGATGGCGATCGTGGCGGCCCACTCGAAGCCCCGCGCCAACGTGTCACCGATGCCTGGGGCCAACACGCGGCGACGGTTCGGGACGAGTTGCACGGGGACCTCTTTTACCAGGTGGCCGACGTTCGACCGTCAGCCTGGGCCAAGTGCTGCGCCCAAGCTTGTGAATCGACTCACAATGTAGTGAAGCCCAGCTGTCGCGAGCAACTCTCCCGGAGGTAATGGCCCAGCCAGTTCACAGGCGCGCGGAAGGGGGTTCGGGCGGTGCCGGGAGCAGGGACCTTGGGCCGGGCCACCGGGCCCGATGGCCGAAGTCTGGGCGCGTACGTCGCGCTGATCAGGGCGCGAGCGTCGTCGTCGTCGTCGCCTCGGTCGTCGTGGTCGTCGCCTCGGTGGTCGTCGTCGTCGCCTCGGTGGTCGTCGTGGTCGGCGCCTCGGTCGTCGTCGTCGTGGCCACGGTCGTGCTCGTCGTTGTCGTCGTCGGCGGTGGGGCCTCGGTCGTGCCCGTCGTGCCCCCACCCCCGATCGTCGACACCGGTGGCATGACCGTCGTCGTCACCGGCGGCGGCGTCGGGGGCGGCCACGGAGACGTGACCGGCGTGGTCGTCGGGGTGGACGTGGGGCTGGTGTCGGGCGGCAGCGTCGGCGGGCCGGGGAGCAGGACGGTCGTCGGGGTGGCCGTGTCGACCGGATCGGTCACGACGGGATGACTGACCTGCGGCGGGGAGGTCGTGCGCGGCGGTCCCGTGCGGGTGCCGAGGCCGGCGGGCGGCTCGAGCTCGACGGCCAGCACGACGGCGGGCAGCGTGGGCGGCGGTCCCGGCTGCGTGTTCGGGGGTGCCGTCACCACCGACACCGCGGCGGCGGTCGACGCCGGGGCCGGATCGGTCACGACCACCGCCGTGGAGCCGGCTGCGGCGTTCGTGAGCGGCGTGGTCACGACAGTCGTGACCTGTGCGAACGGATTGCCCCGCACCACCCGCCCCCCGCCGACGGTGTTCACCCGCTCCACCCCCGTGGAGAAGGCCCGGTTGGCGGCGACCAGGCTGAGGCCGGCGATCATGCTGGCCACGCCGACGGTCAGCCGCCGGCGCAGCAGCCGGGCCCGGACCTGCGCCGCCTGGCGCCGGTCGAGACCGAGGATGTGCATCAGCCGCTGTTCGAGCTCCTCGTCATCGAGATCGAGGGCCTCGGCCAGTGCCTCCAGGTCGTCGCCGCGTACGGCCACCTCCTGGTTCGAACCCACGTGGCGCTCCTGGCGCACGAGCCCGAGGAAGGCATGGAGGACGTCGTCGTTGTCGCGCCTCGACGTCGACAGCTGCGTCGCCCCCGTTCCGAGGCACATCACGCCGGTGTCGGCGTCGTACGTCAGGACGCCCCGCCGCGGCAGCAGCTCGGTGATCTGCAGCCCGCAGGCCTGGGCGATGGCCTCCATCTGGTCGTCGGTCGGCACCCGATCACCGCGCTCCCAGTCGCGGACGGTGCGCAGCTGGACGCGCATCCGGACGGCGAGATCACGCTGTGTCAGGCCGCGTGGGAGCCGCGCCTGGCTCAGCATCACCGCGACACGGCGGGCGGGAATGCCCGCGGTGTACATGTACCGCGCGTCGACCATCAGTCCCCTCCAGCCGTCAGCGCTCTCCCTACAGTTGAGAGACGACGAGCGGCCGCGCTCAATGGGCCGAATGGCCCCTTCCTCAGTGCTCCCGGATCCTCAGCGCCACCGCAGAGGCGCGGGGGCAGGGGCCGCCGACATCAGCTCGGCCCGGTACCAAGCGACGGTGTGCTCGAGCCCCTCCCGCAGCGACACCCGCGGTGCCCAGCCGAGCACCTCGCGCGCGAGCGTGATGTCGGGGCGGCGCACCTTCGGATCGTCGCCCGGCAGCGGCTCGTAGACGATCTCCGAACTGGAGCCGGTGACGTCGAGGCAGGCCTGGGCCAGCTCGAGGATCGTGTGCTCCTCGGGATTGCCGATGTTCATCGGGCCCACCCAGTCGGACTCGAGCAGCCGCAAGATGCCGTCCACCTCGTCGTCCACGTAGGTGAACGAGCGGGTCTGCGATCCGTCGCCGTAGACGGTGAGCGGCTCGCCGGTCAGGGCCTGCGACAGGAAGTTCGGGATGGCCCGCCCGTCACCGGGACGCAGGTACGGGCCGTAGGTGTTGAAGATGCGCACGACCCGGACGTCGACCCCGTGCTCACGGTGGTACGCCATCGTGATGGCCTCGGCGAAGCGCTTGGCCTCGTCGTAGACGCTGCGGGGCCCGACCGGGTTGACGTTCCCCCAGTACGACTCGGGCTGCGGATGGGCCAGCGGGTCGCCGTAGACCTCGCTGGTGGAGGCCAGGAAGAAGCGGGCGCCCTTGTCCTTGGCCAGGCCCAGCAGGTTGTGGCTGCCGAGGCTGCCCACCTTCATGGTGGCGATCGGGTTGTCGAGGTAGTCGCGGGGACTGGCCGGGCTGGCGAAGTGCAGCACGGCGTCGACCGGTCCGGCGACATGCACGTACCGCGAGACGTCGTGGTGCTGGAAGCTGAACCCCCGCTCGCCGAACAGGTCCTCGATGTTGGAGAGCCGGCCGGTGATGAGGTTGTCGATGGCGACCACCGACCACCCCCGCGACAGGAGTTGCCGGCACAGGTGCGAGCCGATGAAGCCCGCCCCGCCCGTCACGACGGCGCGGCGGCTCACTGGTGCTTCCTTCCATGATGTGCACGGGTTCGAGTGGGTGACAACGGGGGGCACCAGTGAGCGGTTCGCCGTGAAGCGGCGAACCAGGCACCGTGATGCCGGGCTCGCTCCGCTCGCTCATCGGCCGATGCCGACGTGCTGGAAGCCGAGCCGGCGCACCTCGTTGCGATCGAGGAGGTTGCGGGCATCGACGATCGAGGGCGACGCCATGAGGTCGTGCACCTTCGTCAGGTCGAGCCAGCGGAACTCCTCCCAGTCGGTGAGGACGGCCAGCACGGAGGCACCGTCGCAGGCGCCGTAGGGATCGGCCGAGAAGCCGATGCCGTCGAGGGGCTCGTGGACGGTGGGGTCGAAGCCGACCACCTCGGCGCCCTCTTCGTTCAGGCGCTTGATGATGGCCAGCGACGGCGAGTCGCGCAGGTCGTCGGTGCGGCCCTTGAACGTGAGGCCCCACACCGCCACCCGGGCACCGGCCAGGCTGCCACCGGCGGCCGTGCGTATCTTGGCCACCACCCGCTCGTGCTGCTCCACGTTCACGTCGATGACGCCCCGCAGGAGGCTGAAGTCGTAGCCGGCGTCCTCGGCGATGCGCACGAGGGCCTTGGTGTCCTTCGGGAAGCAGCTGCCGCCCCAGCCCGGGCCCGGCTTCAGGAAGTCCTGGCCGATCCGCTTGTCGGAGCCGATGCCGACGACGACGTCGGCCACGTCGGCACCGACGTGCTCGGACAGCGCGGCGACGGCGTTGATGAACGACAGCTTCGTGGCGAGGAAGGCGTTGGCGGCGTACTTGATGAGCTCGGCCGTGGCCGGGTCGGTGACGATGAACGGCGCGGGGACACCCAGATAGAGGGAAGCCACCCGGATGGCGGCGCTCTGGTCGTCGCTCCCCACCACGATCCGGTCGGGGTGGAGGAAGTCGTGGACAGCCGTGCCCTCGCGGAGGAACTCGGGGTTCGACACCACCGAGACGTCCGGCCGGCGCAGCACCCGCTCCACCACCTTGGTGGAGCCGACCGGCACGGTCGACTTGTTCACCACGACCGACCCATCCTCGAGGTGCTCGCGGATCTCCGCGGCGGCGGTCTCGAGGTAGGTGAGGTCGGCGGAGCCGTCGGCGCCCTGCGGCGTCGGCACGCACAGGTAGACGAACTCGGCGTCGGGCACGGCGGTCACCGCGCCGAGGACGAAGTGCAAGCGGCCCGAGCGCAACCCGTCGGCCACGAGGTTCTCGAGACCGGCCTCGACGATCGGGATTTCGCCCCGATTCAGGCGCTCGATTTTCTCCGGGACGACGTCAGCACACACCACGTCATGTCCGAGATGGGCGAAGCACGCTCCTGTCGTCAGACCGACATAGCCCGCACCAATGACGGCGATTCGACTCATGCAGGAGTTGTATCGCGACGCAGCCGAACGGCTCCTTAGGTTCTTCGGCTCATTGTGGCTCGGCGCCCATGCGGCGGGCGCCGCGCTCGCGCCGAGTTTCACTCTGCGGAGGCCACGCGTCACCGCATGCGTCTCGTGGCTCCGAGGATGAGTCGTTCGGCCCCTTGTGACCGGGGCCACCCGCTCCGTACCTTCATGGCGAGGTGGATCTCGGCTGTGCGGCCGTACCGCGAACGTCTCGACGGGTACGGCACCGGTGGGCTCGGAAGCATGAGGCGGGGATGGCAGCAGTCACTGCCATCCCCGTTGCTCCGTCCGCACGCACCACCGCTCGCGATTGGTTGATGAACACCTGGACCGCTCCGCTGTGGGTGAGGAAATCCGGGGGACGCCACCACCCGAGAACCGTCAGTCGAGGCTCGCGACGCGGAGCGAAATCGGCGCCGCTCGGCTCTGTGCTGACGGTGGTCGCCCAGTCGCATTTGGTGGGTTCGACGGGGTCCGTCGTGGCCATCCGAATGAGCCGGACGACCCGTAGAAGGCCTTGTCAGCCCCAGGTACTGTGGCCGCAGCGGCCGGAACCACGACCAACCCGGCTCGGCAAGCTCGTGCCCGACGACAGTGGCGTCCGAGGGCAATCCCCTCCCACTTAGTACGAGGTTCGTTGTGTCCCGCTCCCTGATGGTACGTCTCCTAGAGAGCTTCTTCCGACGGTGGTACCTCTACCTCGTCCCGGTGCTCCTGCTCGGCATCCTCGGTTTCCTATCCGTCTCCGGTACGAAGAGCAAGTTCGAGTCGAGCGGCACGTTCAACGTCGAGAACACGACCATCCTGCTCCACCCTGAACGGAACGGCGTCGAACCGACCTTCGGCGAGACGCCGGCGGACACGACGAGCAAGCGGATCAGCGCCACCCTCGGGACCGATCAGTTCATCAAGGATGTCGCCACCCGGGCCGGGCTCGACCAGGCCCTCGCCAGCGGCAAGATCACCGCCAACTGGATCCGCTCGTCGCTGTCGGCGTCGGCCAACGGTTCGAACCTCGTGAAGGTCGCCGCGGTGAACGAGGACCCCCAGATCGCGCAGCGGCTGGCGCAGTCCACCATCGACGCCTACGTGCAGACCGTCATCGACGCCGCATCCAGCCAGAGCACGGCGGCGGTGTCCTTCTTCGATGACCTGATCGCCACCTACCAGGGCAACGTGGACCAGGCCACGAAGGCGCTGAACGACTACGTGGCCAGCCATCCGACGCCGGCGCTCGGCGCCCGTCCGGAAGACGAGCAGGCCGAGCTGAGCCGGCTCAACGCCGCCCTCACCCAGGCGCAGACCGCTCTGAGCTCGGCGGAGGGCAAGCGCCAGGACGCGGAGCTGTCCATCGAGCAGACGAAGGCGGACATGGGCCAGCAGATGCGGCTGATCGATGCGCCGGCACTGCCGCTCGGGCCCCAGGCCAAGCTGAAGACGATGATCATGTCCTTCGCCACGTTCCTCATCCTCGGGTTCATCCTGACGATCGGTGCATTGGTGGTCGCGACGGTCCTCAATCACACGATCCTGTCGGCCGCCGACGTCAAGGAGCGCCTCGGCGTGCGGCTGCTGGCGGTCGTGCCCGAGGGTTCGGGCAAGCCGGTGCGCCCCGCCAAGGCGCCCAAGGTCAAGGCGGTCAAGGAGCCGAAGGAGAAAGCGGCCAAGCAGCCGCGGCGGCCGGCCGAGGCCGGCTCGGGCCGGCCCGCACAGGTCAAGCAGCTCCCGGCCGGCAGCACGGCGGGCCCGGCCGGGCGCCGCTGGGGCTCCCGCGGCGGCCCGCTCTCGCACCGCCGGTCAGACCCGTTCGGCCAGCCGGGCGTCCGGAACGGGTACCGGTGGGTGGCCAGGGTGAGCACGAACACGGCGGACAGTAGGAGATCGCAATGACCACGAGCCCGCAACGCACGGGACGGGCTACCCACTCACCACGGTCGCGACGCGCCACATCGGGCGCGAGCCCGGCGTCGGCCCGCAGCGCCGACATCTCGCTCGACCGCATCGCCGGCGCCGATGGGCGCCTGACGCTGCTGGACGAGGCCGGTGAGATCATCCAGGTGGCGCCGGCACCGGTCACCGAGAGCCTCCGCTACATGCTGGCCCGGTTGCGGCTGGGCGACGGCGGCGAGCTCCCCGAGCGCCTCGGCCTCACCTCGGCCATCCGCGGCGAGGGCGTGACGTTCATCTCCCGCGCCCTGGCCATGGTCCTCACCAACGACGCCGCCAAGCGGGTCTGCGTCGTGGACCTCAACTGGTGGGCGCCGTCCAACTGGCCGACGGACGAGACGCAGCTCGGCGTGGCCGACATCCTGCGCGACGGCGTGGACCTGGACCAGGCCATGGTCGCCACCGGCAACCCCGGGCTGCACCTGCTGCCCGCCGGTGCCACCACCCCGACCGAGCGCCCCACGTTGGCCCGCAGTGCCGAGCTCGACAAGCTGTTCGTCGCGCTCTCCGAAGAAGTCGACCACGTCATCGTCGACTTGCCTGCGGTGCACGCCACGAGCGAGGCGCTGACCCTCGCCGAGAACTGCCGGTCGATCGCCATGGTCGTCGGCCAGGGCATCACGCCCGACAGCCAGGTGAAGTCGGCGCTCGACGAGCTGAAGGGCATCTCGATCCTCGGCGTCATCCTCAACCGCAGCTACAGCAAGATCCCCCGCATCGTGCGCAACCGCATCCCCGGCGCCTGAGCGGAGGGAGGGCGACCACACATGAAGATCTGGATGGGGTTCCTGCTCATAGCCTTCTTCCTCGGCGGCCGTGAGGTGCGCAACCAGCGGCCGACCCGATTCATCGTGCTCTTCGGCCTGTCCGCTCTCGTCACGCTGGCATTGCGCTCCTACAGCTTCGTCTAGCCAATGTTCCGCTCGGCCACCACCGCCGCCACGCCGGTCCCGACCATCGGTCATGCCCGGCGCGCCGACCATCGCAACTGGTGGTCCACGTACGGCCTCTTCATGGTGGCGACGCTGTTCGTCGCGCTGATCGCCGTGCGCACGGCGCCCACGCAGTTCTCACTGGCGCTGGTCCTGCTGCTCATCATCGTGGCCCTGGCCATCATCCGGCCGCGCTTGGCCATCTACCCGATCGTGTTCTTCACCATCCTCGGCGATCCGTCCACCGCGCCGTGGTACCCGTTCACGGCCAACCTCTCGAGTCGCGAGTCGATCCTGTTCATCTCGAACGGCATCTCGTTCCGGCCTGTCGAGCTGTGCCTCGGGGCCCTCTTCGTCGGCTGGCTCTTCCAGCGCATCGGGCAACGGGGCGTGCCGTTCGTGAAGGGCCGGCTCTACCGGCCGATCATGGTCTTCACGCTGTTCCTGGCGTTCGGCCTGGTCCACGGCCTGGCCACCGGCGGCGATCGCAACGCCGCGTTCTGGGAGATCCGGGCGATGCTCTACCTCCCAGTCGCCTACGTGCTGCTGATGAACCTCGTGGACCGCAAAGAGCAGTACCGGCGGCTCTACACGCTCATCATGGTCGCCGTCTTCATCAACAGCATCATCGCCCTCCTCAACTACGGCACGCTGTCGGAGGAGAAGAAGGAGTCACTCGAGAGCTTCGTCGCCCATGGCGCCACGCTGCCGATGAACGCCATGCTCGTGTTGCTGGCGGCGTCATGGCTCTTCAAGGACGGTTCACGGGCCAAGCGAGCCGTGCTGCCGTTCGCACTCGTCCCCGTCGTGTACGTGTACATCATCTCCGAGCGGCGGGCCGGTTTCATCGCCCTGCTCGGCGCGCTGATCCTGCTCGGCATGTTCCTGTTCTGGACCCGCCCGCGTGCCTTCTGGAAGGTCGTGCCGGTGGTGTTCCTCATCGGCGCCGCGTACACCGGAGCGTTCTGGAACAACGAGACGAGCGCGGCGGGCTTCCCGGCTCAGGCCATCAAGTCGGTGATCGCGCCCGATCAGGTGAGCGAACGGAACCAGGGCTCCGACCTGTACCGGGTCATCGAGAAGGCCGACATCGTGGCGACGATCCGCTCCAGTCCGGTCCTCGGGATCGGCTTCGGGCATGCCTTCCTGCGGCCCTACCCGCTCCCGGAGATCAACCCGTTCCTCCTCGAGCCCTACATGCCCCACAACGCCGTCCTCTACATGTGGATGAAGCTCGGGGCGCTCGGCTTCCTGTCGATGGTGTACCTGTTCGGGGTCACGCTGCTGACCGGCGCCCGCACCGTCCTGCGGCTGCCGACGAACGACTACGCCGCCATCACGTTCACATCCGTCGCCTTCGTGATGATGTACGCCATCTTCGCCTACGTCGACATCTCCTGGGATCCGCAGAACATGCTGTTCCTCTCCCTGGCGATGGCCCAGATCGCCAGCGCGCCGCGCCTGATCGGCACCAGCGGCGACGACGATGCGACGGCAGTCGACGAAGTGGACTTCGAGGAC
The DNA here is from genome assembly GCA_963728985.1 of uncultured Acidimicrobiales bacterium. Lineage (GTDB taxonomy): Bacteria > Actinomycetota > Acidimicrobiia > Acidimicrobiales > Ilumatobacteraceae > DASXAI01. The sequence continues at coordinate 693,229 of CAVSME010000003.1, forward strand.
GATCCCGTCGAACTGGAGCTGGGCCGAGCGCCGCTCGCCCTGCACCGCGCATGAAGCGGAAGCGTTCGTCGCCTCGCCGCGGACACTCCACGGCGACCATCGCCCTGGTCCTCGCCGCCGGTCTGATGGCCGCGGCGTGTGGTTCGCACAGCCTCACCTTGGCGGAGCTGGAGAATCCGGGCGGGCCGCCACGACGACCACGACCGCGCCTCGCGCCGAGGACGACCACCTCGACAGGTCCGACGGACCCGTCGGCTCGACGACCACCGACGCGTCGGGCGCGGCCGACGGGCCGCAGTGGGAGTCTGCCGCCGCCAACCTCGTCGGCACTCCACTCGGAATGCGGCAACCTGTCGATGATCTCGGCTCGCCCCGACCGGGACATGCTGATCGTCAGCGGTGGCGCAGCAGGGCCTGTGGGCCAGCCAGGACGGAGCGACGCGACTGGACGCAACTCGGGCAGGGCGCCGGGTCGGCCACGATCACCAACCGGGCGTCGTCCATCGTCTACGACCCCGTGCACCTCGACACGTTCTGGGAGAGCGGCATCTACAACGGCGGCGGCGTCTACCGCACCGACGACAACGGCGTCACCTTCCGGCCAGCTCGGCGACACGCATCACATCGACGGCGTGGGCGTCGATCTCACCGATCCGAACCGCCGGACGCTGCTGGCCGGCACGCACGAGTCGTCCACGCTGCTGCGCTCGTCAGACGGCGGGGCGACGTGGACCGACATCTCGGCGTCACTGCCCGCCAACGTTGGGTTCGTCACCGCACCGTTCGTCGTCAGCGGCCAGGAGTTCCTGCTCGGGACGAACCACGGCAGCGGCGCTCGGGCATCTACCGATCGACCGACGGCGGCGCCACGTGGACCGCGGTCTACAAGGGCGCGGTGGTCGGCAAGGTGACGATGGGCGGCGGGGTCATGTACTGGTTGCTGGACAACGGCGGCATGGTCAAGAGCGGCGACGGCGGCGCCACGTGGATCCCCGCCGCACGGGCCGGAACTATCAGCCCCAACGCCCCGTCCCTCGTCATCCTCCCTGACGGCACGCTCGTCGCCGTCGGCGGCCAGAGTCTGATCGCGTCGTCGGACAGGGGGCCACGTGGCGCAGGGTGGGTCCGAACATCCCGTTCGCCGCCGCCGGGTTGGTCTACTCGCCGTTCCGCAACGCCTTCTACGCGTGGCAGCACACGTGCGACCAGAACGCTGGACAACCCGATCACAGCCGCAGAACGTCATGAAGCTGAGCACCGTCGGTCTGACGGGGCCGTCGACCGTCGACGCCGCCCGCGGTCAGCGAGCGCCGTGGCGGGCGGCAGCGGCGTCGACCACCTCGGCCAGCCGCTTGGCGTACACGGCGACGTCGCACTCGGCCACCACGTAGCTCGCGGGCCGCCGCTCCCAGCCGGGCCGCACGATCGGGATGGTCGAGCAGTTCCTGCACGGCCGCCCGCAGCCGCTCGGCGTCGCCGGGAGGCACGTACACGCCGGTCGAACCGTCGACGATGACATCGGTCTGACCACGGGTGCGGGTGCAGACGACGGCGCGGCCCATGGCCATCGCCTCGAGGATCGTCGTGATGCCGGCCTGGAACTCCACGTCCTGCAACGGCATCACCACCGCGCTGGCGTCGGCGTAGAGCTGGCGCAGATCGGCGAAGCCGAGCCGGCACACCTCCACGTTGGCCGGAACCTGCATCTCGCCCGTCTCGTCCTTGCGCTTCGACCAGGGGCTGGCGGCGGCGACGACGACCCGCGCCGCCAGTCCACGGGCGGCGGCCATCAGGGTGGCGTAGTCCCGGCACTCCAGGCCGGCGGTGCAGATCATGGGATCAGTGCCGGTTCCGGCGGGAGCCTGACCGGGCGAGAAGAAGGCGGTGTCCACGGTGAACGGGGTGAGGTGCACGCGCTCGGCGGGATAGCCCAGCTCCTCGACGAGGTAGCGCTTCTGGGCCGACGAGTACACGACGATCGTGTCGACATGGCGGCCGAGCCCGAAGCACGCGGAAGAGGAAGGCTCTTCTTCGGCACGGAGATGATGTGCACGATCATCACGTGGGCGAAGGGTCGCCGGAACGTGAGCCGCGAGAGCAAGGCCAGGGGTAGCCCGACCTGTTCCCCGTCGGTGAAGACGGCCCGGTAGCGCGTGCGCTCGCGGAAGCACACCCAGGCCAGGAGACCCGCTCCACCGGCCACCCGCTCGATCAGGGCGCCGAGACGGCCGGCCCGGCGGCGGGCTTCGGCGACGTCGACGATGTCGGCGTCCATGGCGCTGGCCATCTCCAGGTAGTCGGGCCGGGGCCGCAGGTTCTGGGCGATGCGCGACTCCAGATCCGGCTCGACGACGCCGGAAACGGTGAGCAGGACGCGTGACGGTGTGGTCATCAGGACTCCGTTCCGGACGCCGGCGCGTTCCGGGCCGTGCGCACCCACGCCACGTCGCCGGGCCGCACCAGCATCTCGCCCCACAGGCGCAGCTTCCAGAGGACGAGGCGCGGCGCACCGAGAAGGGACCGGTACACGGCCGGCGGGGCATCGACCATCCGCAGGGCCGACCACACGTAGAACGTCTGGGCGGCGACGGACGCCGCCGCCACACCCGCCGACCGCCAGCTTCGGTGCCGACCGACGAGCGCGGCGGCGACGGCCACGCCACTCCATGCCGCGGTGGCGAGGACGATCACCGAGAAGGGCGGTACGAGCTGGTCGGCGACGGCATCAGCGTAGGCGAGCCGGTCGACGCCCTTGCGCCTCGACCGAGCGCCGCAACAGCCGGGGCGTGTACCGCCGAGCCAGCTCGAGGCGGCCCCGCTCCCAGCGCTGGTGCTGGGTGCGCGACGCAGCCATCGTCGTGGGCATCTCCGCCTCCACGACGGCGTCGGGCGCGAAGGCCACCCGCCAGCCCTCGAGCAGCAGATCGAGCTGGAGCTCGATGTCCTCGGTGAGGTGGTTGGTCCAGCCGTGCGAGTGGAGGAGATCGGTGTCGAACACCATGCCGTTGCCGTAGAGCCCGCACGATCCGCCGGCGACGGTGCGCCCGAGTGGGCGGAGGTAGTGCCGGGCGGCAAGGGCGGCGGCGCGAAACGCGGTGACTGGTGTGGCCTCCGCGTCGCGGACCGCGTAGTACGACTGCACCGCCTGGGCCCCGCTGGCCAACTTGGCGTCCATCACACGCAGGAACGCCGGGTTCACCGTCGTGTCGGCATCGACGATCACCACCGCGTCGTGGGGCTCGTCCCGGTCACGCAGCCTGGTGAGGAGCCACTGGAGCGCGGGGCCCTTGCCGCCGTCGTCGGGGGCAGTGCGCTCGTGCACCTCCACGCCGCGAGCTCCGCACGATCGCCGAGGTCTCGTCGGTGCAGTTGTCGGCCACGACGTGGACGCTGACCAGCTCGCGCGGGTAGTCCACTGCGGCGAGGCTGTCGAGGCGTGGAGCCGATCAGCTGCTCCTCGTTGTGGGCGGGGATCAGGACGACGAAGCGGTGCGTCGGGGCGGGTGCCAGCGTCGTCCGGCCGAGGCCCCGGCGGCGGGCCCACCACGCCGCACCGGTGAGCGCGACCAGGTAGGCGCTGATCCCCCCGACGGCGACGCCGGGCAGACCGATGGCGAGGGCAGCGGCGGCGTGTGCGGTCCGCCGGCGGCGGTCCATGAGCAGAGCGTCTCGGGCGAACGGACCTACCGGGACTTCCAGCGCAGATCGGGACCGAGCTCAGCGGCATCCATCAGCTTCTTGATCTGGCCGATGCGGCGGAAGCGCCAGTCCTCGATGTCGTCCAGGGTGATCTGGCGCTCGACGAACGCCTCGTAGAGCTGGCGGGCTCCGGCCTGCGCCGTCCACTGCGGCTGGAAGGCGGGCAGGGCGGCCGCGATCTTCGAGCCGTCGACCCGGTAGTTCCGGGTGTCGGGGCTGGCCCCTTCGGCGAACTCGATCTCGCAGCCAGGCACCGTGTCCCGAACGATCTCGGCCAGCTCCCGGATGCGGTAGTTGGCGTCGGGCCGGGCGACGTTGAACGCCTCGGCGTGCACGACGTCGCGGGGCGCGTGGAGGGCGGCGACGAACGCCCGGCTGATGTCCTCGACGTGCACGATGGGGCGCCACGGCGTGCCGTCGCTCTTGATCAGCACCTTGCCCGTGGTCGACGGCCCACGCGGTGAGGTTGTTCAGCACGATGTCGCATCGCAGCCGAGGCGACACGCCGTAGGCGGTGGCGCTCCGCAGGAGCACCGGGCTGAAGTCGTCCGTGGCCAGCTCGAGCAGGTCCTGCTCCGCCTTGACCTTCGAGATGCCGTAGGCCGTGACCGGGTTGAACGCTGCTGCCTCGTCAAGGAGGCCGTCGCCACTGGCCCCATAGTTGCTGCACGACGAAGAGAACAGGAACCGAGGGACACCGGCCTGGCGGGCGATCCGCGCCAGGTGGACGGTCGCCCGATGGTTGATGTCGTAGGTCAGCTCCGGGTCGAAGTCGCTGAGCGGATCGTTCGACAGGGCGGCGAGGTGGATGACGGCGTCGAACCCCTCGACATCGGAGGGCTCGGCGTCACGGATGTCGCGGTCGATCTCGGGGAGGTCGGCCAGCGCGCCGGTGAAGGTGCAGTCTCGGTAGTAGTCCGTGTCCATGCCGACGACGTCGACACCCGCCTGCAGAAGCATCGGTGCCATCACGGCGCCGATGAAGCCTTTGTGACCCGTGAGCAAGACCCGCACGTTCTCTCCTCGTTGTCGCGACCACCCATGTTGTCACCACGCTCCGAGGTCACGCTATGGACTGTTCGGCCTATGTCACCGCTCAGCGTGGGGCGGTACCATCTTTACGCACCTCAGGACCCCACGCAGTTGCCGGGGAACGAGCAAATGCTGCAGCGGCGACCATGGTCCATTCATCTCGCTCGAAGGACCGTGCGATGTGATCGACCTATATGACGGAGGAACGTGGACCAATGAAGGTCGTCTTGTTCTGCGGGGGACTCGGCACCCGGCTCCGGGAGTTCACCGGTGAGATCCCGAAGCCGATGGTCAAGATCGGCTACCGGCCGATCCTGTGGCACCTCATGAAGTACTACGCCCACTACGGCCACAAGGACTTCGTCCTGTGCCTGGGCTACAAGGCCGACGTGATCAAGCAGTTCTTCCTCGAGTACGAGGAGTGGATCTCCAACGACTTCACCCTGTCGAAGGGCGGCAAGGAGCTCTCACTCGAGAACAACGACATCGAGGACTGGAACATCACCTTCGTCGACACGGGCCTCCACGCCAACATCGGTCAGCGTCTCGTCGCGGTGCGCCGGTACCTGGAAGGACGAGGAGATGTTCCTCGCCAACTACTCCGACGGGCTGACCGACCTCGACCTGCCGACCATGATCGACACAGTTCGAGACCAGCGGGAAGCTGGCGTCGTTCCTCGCCGTGCCCCCGTCGCAGAGCTTCCACCTCGTGGACCTCGACCCGGCCGGCGACGTCGCCGCCCTCACGCCGGTGACCCAGTCGTCGTTGCTCATCAACGGCGGCTTCTTCGTGCTCCGCAACGAGATCTTCGACTACATCGAGCCCGGCGAAGAGCTCGTGGTCGAGCCGTTCGCCCGCCTCATCAAGGATCGCAAGCTCCTCGGCTACCGGTATGAGAAGTTCTGGTGCATGGACACGTTCAAGGAACAGCAGCAGCTCACCGACCTCTACAACTCGGGCCGCGCGCCCTGGGAGGTCTGGAAGAACGATCCGATCGCCGCTCCGGCCGTCTGACATCCGATGATGCTGCCCCTGGCGCCCCGGGCGGCGGGTGAGCGTGGCTACGAGCTCCTGTGCATCGGTGCCCACAGCGACGACATCGAGATCGGCTGCGGCGGGACCGTGTACCGCTTGCTGCGGGAGTGGCCGATCGAGCGGGTGACCTGGGTGGTGCTGTCGGGCAACCCGACTCGCGCCACCGAGGCCCGCCAGGCCGCCCGCAAGGTGCTCGGCCGGCATCCCGTCGGCCCGCATCAGGCAGGCCGAGTTCCGCGAGAGCTACTTCCCGTACATCGGCCTCGAGGTCAAGGAGTTCTTCGACGGGCTGCGTCGGGAAGTCAACCCCGACCTCGTCCTCACCCACTACCGCGACGATCGCCACCAGGACCACCGGCTCGTCTCCGAGTTGACGTACAACACCTTCCGGGACCATCTCATCTTCGAGTACGAGATCATCAAGCTCGACGGCGACCTTGGCAACCCGAACGTCTACGTCGCGCTAGACGCCGCCACCGTGCGGCGCAAGATGCGGCTCCTGGCCACCAGCTTCGGCACGCAGCGGGACAAGCGCTGGTTCAGCGAGGACGTGTTCCGCGGGCTGCTACGCCTCCGCGGCATGGAAGCCGGTGCGCCCAGCGGGTACGCCGAGGCGTTCTACGGCCGCAAGCTCGTGCTCTGACCCGTGCTCAGCGGAAGTTGATGAAGCTGTTCGTCGTCCAGATCCGGTCGTTCATGTACTTCTGAACCGCCTCCATGTACGTGATCGAGTCAGGCGTGTACCACCGGCCCGAGAACCACATGCCGACGCAGCCCCAGATGTCACCGGCGCTGTACTCACGACCACGATCGACGGTGTTCAGCCACGGCTCGTTCCCCTCGAAGCAGTTCCGTCGAGCGGCGAACGCCATGTCCACGTTGTAGGAGGTGGACGACTTGGCATCGCCGGCCCCGTCGTTGAACGCCCAGGCCATGTACGGCTGGCGGACCTGGAGTATGCCGAAGGACTCGCCGTTGTCCCCGACGTTCGTCTGCGTCCAGTACGACTCCTTCGCCGCCTGGGCCCGCACGATGTCTTCTTCGATGCCCCACTTGCACGCCGCCCACTGCAGGATCTCGTCCGTCGTGCCGGTGAAACCCCCCGTCACGCGGGAATACAGGGGCGCCGGCGGGTCGACCGGGGTTCCGTGGCCCGGCGTCTCGTTGTACGTCACGTTCTGAGGGCGAATCTCGCGCGCCGGCCGGACCCGGGCCGCGCACTCCTCGTCGGAGGGCAGCGTCGAGCCGGGCGGCAGCGTACCGAAGTGCCCGGCCTCGGTCGTCGGGGGTGACGTCATGGTCGGCGCGGCGACGGCGGCCGAGCTCGTCGTACTCGTCGTAGGCGGGTCCGACAGCGGGATGTGGTTGTCGCCGCCACACGCGCCGACAGCAAGGGTCAGGGCAACAACGACGCCCACCACGCGCACACCCGCCACCTCGACGATGGTACCGCCGCCGGCTACCGGGATGCGGGCGGGTCCGACCCTCGCTCCCTACGACAGCACGAGGTCGATGTTGCCGATGTAGGGCTGATAGCCACCGTAGAAACCGGTGCCCGAGAACTGCACGCTGTTGGCGCCGTCGTGGAATTCACCGACATCGACCGGCACGGAGAACGTGTAGCTGCCTGCTCGATCGCCGACCAGCGCGAGCTCGTCGGCCGAGAACCCGATGGAATGAGGGACGCCGTTTATCAGGAAGTTCACCCGCCACGATCCATAGTTCGTGTTGGTGATGGGATCGGCCGCCATGTCGAACACGAGGCGGGCGCTGGCGGCGCCGGCCATCGACACCCCGCCGATGGTCAGCGGGGGCGTCGCACCGCCGGTGGCGCTGTTGGGGAGCCACCAACCCAGGTCCATGCCGCCACCGTCCGGGACCATCGAGTTGTCGACCTGGTACGTCCGGTCGTTCGGGAGCTGGGGACCGTCGAAGGCGATGTTGTCCCACGGCACGTTCCATGACGGGAGGTTCGCGTACTTCACCGTCGCATGGTTGTGCACGCCGATGTACACGTACCCCCGGGTGAAGGACAGGTTGATCGGCGCGGAGTACACCTTCCGGAGGCCGCCGAAGTTGACACCGTCGCCAGATGCGTCGCTCGCCCACATTTCGACATGTGTCTGCGACAACCTGATCTCGACCCGGTTGAGATGACCGGACTGGGCGTCGATCGCGCTGGTGCACCAGGAGTCAAAACCGTTCTCGTCGTTCACCACCGATTCCTGGTGATGGCTGAAGGTCCGGACGATCGGGAAGGGCGTCCAACCAGACGACCCGGGACACACGGCCTTGAACTGGATCTCGATGCCCTCACGAGGCGTGGGCCCCCCCGAGTTGTCCGCCAGGTAGGACGGCGCGTTGTAGGGCTCGGAGGTGAACGCCATCATCGGCCAGCCCAGCAGCCCGTCCTGCACGTAGAGGCTCGTGTCGAAGCGAATCGTCCCCGTCCGGCCAGCGACGTCGAACTGCCGCCCCAGGCGATACGAGTTGTCGCCGTAGTTCTGCTCCGCGGTCGCCACGAGCGCGTAGGGCGTCTGGATGGCGCTCGAGGCGTCGCAGACGAGGGAGTCGCCCGGCGGCAACGGTGTGGCGTCGGCACCGGCACGGCAGGAGGGGATCTGCGCGGGCTGCACCAGGTTCGGGTCCTGTCCCAGCTCTGACCGCCATCGCGCCAGGCTGAATGACGCGGGCGAGATGTCCCCGGTGCGGTTCCCCACCGTGTTGCGGGGCCCGTCGAAGTTCTCGCAGAACGCGGCGGCGCCCAGTCCGCAGCCCGGCGGACCGGGCGGGTAGGTCGGACCGGTGCCGGGCGGCGACGTCGTCCCGGGATCGACGGGCACGTTCGACTGCACCCGAACGGCCTTCTCCGACGCCGTCACCGGCGTGACGGGCCGGGCCCCGTCGACCAGTGCCAGGACGCCGTTGCGGGCCAGGAGCGTGGCACCGACGACCGCCGCGACGATCAGGACCGACCATGCCACCCGGCGAGCAGGAGATGCCACCGTCCGAGAACGCTTGTCAGCCATTGAGTCCCTCCGGCAACCGATCGAGCCCGCCCGGCCGGGGCCCACGTTATCGCTCGGTCCGGCGGCCGGCCCGCCGTCGAGGCCCGGTCGCGCGGAGCATGGTTCTGTAGCCACGCGTCGCGACGATCACGGGACAAGCAAGTTGGGCCCTTTGGCACATTGCCTGGCATTTCGCGCGGTCATATCGTCGGCCAAAGCCAGCGTACGGACGAGCGCGAGCCGAGGGGATTGAGGAAAATGGCGGGACGGCAGCATCGGTGGCGGTCGTGATGTCACGTTCCGCGGACGTTTGGGCGCCGCCCGTCGTCGAGACGCCTCCGACCGCGGTCGAGCCCGTCGTCTCGACACGAGCCGCCTCGACCCCCGCCGTCTCGGCGCCCGCGGCACCGCGCCGACCGGGCCCGATCCCGTCGCTCGACGGGCTCCGGGCCATCGCCGTGCTGATCGTCGTGGTCTCCCACGCCGGCTACGGCGAGACCATCCCCGGCGGTCTCGGCGTCACCATCTTCTTCTTCCTGAGCGGCTACCTCATCACGACCCTGATGCTGGACGAGTGGAACGAACGCGGCGGCATCAACGTCCCGCACTTCTACGGCCGCCGGGCCTTCCGCCTCCTTCCGTCCCTGATCGTCACGCTGGCGATCGCCTACCTGCTCGTCGCCCTCGGCACGCTCGACGGCGGCATCAGCTGGGAGGGCCTCGGCTCGCAGCTCTTCTACTTCGCGAACTACTACACGATCTTCTTCGACCACGGCGGAACCGTTCCCGAGGGAACGGGTGTCCTCTGGTCGCTCGCCGTCGAGGAGCACTTCTACATCCTCTTCCCGCTGTTCATGTTCGCTGTGCTGCGCTTCGCCAATGCTCGCCGAGTGCTCATCGGCGTCTTCGCCACCGTGTGCGCCCTCGCCCTCGTTTGGCGCCTGTACCTCGTGACCCGGCCGGGATTCATCGACTTGCGGACCTACTACGGCTCGGACACCCGAGTCGACTCGATCCTGTACGGGGTCTTGCTGGCGCTGTGCCTCAATCCCGCTCGCGTGCCGCTGGAACGGGTCCGAGACAAGATGAACCTGCGCGACTGGGCGCTGTGCGCAGGCGGCGTGGCACTGCTGTTGGGAACGATCGTGTACCGGCAGCCGGAATTCCGGGAGTCATTCCGGTATTCGCTGCAGGGCATCGCCCTCCTGCCCATCTTCTACTACGCGGTGCGATTCCCGACGGCGGGACCGTTCCGGCTTCTGAACCTCCGCTTCCTCGTCCGGATCGGCGTGCTCTCGTACGGCATCTACCTGATTCACGATGTCGTCCTTTCCGCCCTCCCCACGAGCGTGAACATCCCGAACTGGGGCCGTTTCGGCATCGCCGTGGCGGTGTCCGTGGCGTTCGCCACGCTGCTCGATCGTTTCCTCGATCCGTACTTCCGCCGCCGACGCGCCGCGCTCCGCTGAGAATCCGGCCCGGCCTCGGGACAGGAGGCCTACGCCGGGACGTCCTCCGGTCGATAGGTAGCAGTTGTGCCGTCAATCTGGCCACGTCAAGGCCGAAATTGAGTCGACCGCCTCAGGCGATCCGACCCGGTCTTGTTGTTCACTCTGGCCTGAAACCCGTTCCTCCCCCGATGAAGGACTCCTGCACATGAACGACCGAGTCGTCATCCTCGGCGCCGGGCCCACGGGCCTCGGTGCCGCCTACCGTCTGGCTGAGCTCGGCCACACGGAGTGGGATGTCTACGAGCGCGCCGACCACGTCGGTGGACTGGCGTCCAGCTTCCGTGACCCGCAGGGCTTCATCTGGGATCACGGCGGTCACGTGATGTTCAGCCATTACTCGTACTTCGACGAGCTCGTCGAGAAGATGCTGCGGGGTGACTACGACCAGCACCTGCGGGAGGCCTGGGTCTGGATCCACGGTCGGTTCGTGCCGTACCCCTTCCAGAACAACATCCACCGCCTGCCGCCCGATGCCTTCCTCGACTGCTTCCTCGGCATCGTGGAGGCGCAGAAGACGGCCATGCCCCGCGAGAACTTCGCCCAGTGGATCGCCGCCATCTTCGGGCCCGGCATCGGCCGCCACTTCATGGAGCCCTACAACTTCAAGGTGTGGGCCCATCCCCTGGAGATGATGGACACCCGCTGGCAGGGCGACCGGGTGCCGACGGTGGACCTCCGTCGCATCCTCGACAACCTGCTCGCCGACCGCGACGACGTCAGCTGGGGCCCGAACAACAAGTTCAAGTTCCCGCTGCTCGGCACCGGGATGCTCTACGAGCGGATGGCCGAGTCCCTCCCGAAGCCGGTGACGCACGGCAAGCAGGCCGTGCGCATCGACGTCAGCGCCAAGGAGGTCACGTTCTCCGACGGCACCACGACGAGCTACGACCGGCTCGTGACCACGATGCCGCTCACCGAGCTGGTGAAGTGCTTCGACGACTGCCCCGCGGAGGTGCGGGCCGCCACCGGCGACCTGCATCACACCGAGGGGCTGTTCGTCGGCATCGGCGTCGCCGAAGAGTGCCCGAGCAGCAAGTGCTGGATGTACTTCCCGGGCTCGGAATCGCCCTTCTACCGGGTGACCTACCTGTCGAATTACTCGCCCCAGATGACGCCGGGACCGGGCCACTTCTCCCTGCTGGCCGAAGTGTCCTCGTCGCCGTACAAGCGCGAGGACCCGACCGACGTGGTCGAGCGCACGATCCAGGGCATGGTGGCCTCGGAGCTCCTCACGCCGGAGCAGGCTGAGCATAAGATCGTGAGCCGCCAGCTCATGCGGGTGCCTTACTCCTACCCCGTGCCCACCATCGGTCGGGACTCGGCGCTGGCCGTGATCCAGCCATGGCTCATGGAGCACGACATCTACTCGCGCGGCCGCTTCGGTGCCTGGCGCTACGAGATCGGCAACACCGACCACTCGGTGATGATGGGCGTCGAGGTCGCCGACCTGCTGCACGATGGCACGCCCGAGCTCACGTGGGCGCTGCTGCCCGGCGAAGAGGCCAAGGTCTCCATCTCCTGAGACCGGGCACCAGCGGTTCAGCCGGTGGTGCTGGTGGTCGACCCGCCGGCGGCCGTGAAGACGAGCACCCAGTCGTGGGCGCCGGCGGCATTCTTGTCCGGCGTGGTGAACGGCGCCGCGGCCGGGCGCATCGAGCCATCGGTGGGATCGAACCACTGGGCGGTGGCGCCAGGCTTCAGCTTCGACACGTCGACCTCCAGCGTCCGCTTGGTGGGCACGTACACCACGCCGAGCGCGCCGTCGGCGGTCACCGCCGCGGTGGCGTAGTCGTTGTCCAGCACATCGCCCTTGGCCGAGTAGTCGCCCTCGCCCTTCACCAGGAAGGTGTGCGACTGGTCGGGCACCAGGTCCTGCCACGGCAGGCCGCTGAAGAACTTGGCCATGATGCCGAGCTCGGTCACGGCCTTGGTGTCGAAGCGGTCCTTCCAACCCTGCTCGTTCAGGCCCCACGTAAAGGCATTGCCGTACAGCTGGCCCGTGGCACCGGACAGCATCGTCCAGTACTCCTGGCGCCGGAGCGTCTCGTCAGTGGTCGTGGGCCCCTTGGTGTTGTTCTCGAACTCGTAGTTCGCCTCCACCATGAAGACCGGCTGGGTGGGGCTCGAGTTGTACGCCTTCAGGACGGTGTCGTAGGTGGGGTAGTAGGTGTAGGCGGACGCCAGGTCGATGAGGGGCGGCCAGGCGCTGTTGTCGTAGGACGTCGACATGAAGTAGTTCAGCTCGATCGTCTGCAGCTTGGCCGGATCGGCACTGCGGATGCCTTGCGACAGGGCGATCTCGTAGGGGTCGTACGTCTCCCACTTGTCCTTCTGATAGTCGTTGCCCAGCATCCAGATGATGTTCTTCTCGGCCTGGTACCGGTGGCCCAGGAACTGGCCGTAGCCCCTGCTCTTGTCGACACCGGCGTTCTTCAGGACGTCGAGGAAGCTGCCCGTCTCGGCCGGGTCGAGCAGCAGCGTGATGCCATGGCGGGCGGCCAGCTGCACCATGGTGTCCATCCGGGCGAAGTAGTCGGGGTTCGGGGTGGCGAGGTCATCGTTGAGGAACGGCTTGATGCCGTCGTAGGTGCTGGCGTCGTCGCCACCGCGCGTGTAGGTGCCGCACAACAGGTTGACCCAGGCGGCGTTGAAGCCATGGGCCTGGCGGTCGGCGAAGAAGTAGTCCATGTCGTCGGGCGAGAGGTTCGTCGACAGGCACTGGGGCGAATCGCCGACGATCATGTACGGCTTGCCATCCTGGTCGACCAGGTAGCGGTGGTTGGCGCTCACGGCGACGGGTACCGGCAGCGATGCGGCGGCACCGGCGGCGGCCGTCGAGCTCGTCTGGTCGGGAACGGTCGTGCGCGTCGTCGGGCGGTGGGCCGTGGATGAGCCGCTGCTGCAGGCCGCCGCGATCACGGCGACGAGCACCACCACGACCACCGCGCTGACACGAGGTCCCGCCCTCACCGCCCCACCTTTCGCCGCCGCACCGCCCCGGCACCGTGCCGGCAACGTCGGCGTGCGTGGGCGCCAGCATAGTCGTCGAACCCCTTTGTTCACCCGGGTCCAGCTCGCCGAGCGGCCCTATGTCAGGAGATGAGCCAGATGCACGACGGAGCCCTTCACAACGGGGACGAGGTCGAGGTCCGGAGCGCGGCCGAGATCCTTCAGACGCTCGACGAGCACGGAGCGCTGGACTCGATGCCCTTCATGCCCGAGATGGTGGCCTACTGCGGCAAGCGGTTCACGGTTGACCGCCGGGCCGAGAAGGTGTGCGACACGATCGGTAGCACGCTGCAGAGCCGGCGGCTCCCCGACGCCGTGTTCCTCAACGACTTCCGCTGCGATGGTGCCGCCCACGGCGGCTGCCAGGCCGAGTGCCGCTTCTTCTGGAAGGACGCCTGGCTGCGCCGGGTCTCCCCCGGCGATCCGCCACGCGACACCGACGGCGACGGCGCCGCCGTCCAGGCCCTCCTCGAACGGGTCCAGGCCAACACCCGCCGGCCGAGCGACGACGGCACGGTGCGCTATCGGTGCCAGGCGACGGAGGTGACCGCCGCCACCACACCGTTGTCGACGTACGACCCCCGCCCGTACATCCGGGAGCTGACGTCGAGCAACGTCTCGATCCGCACGTTCGCCCGCGTGATGGGCCGGGCGGCCGTCTGGCAGCCGGCTCACCACTTCAAGAAGCTGCCGTGGCCGAAGGGCCCGCACGCCCGCTCACCGAAGGCGGAGCCGCTCGATCTCCAGCCTGGTGAATGGGTGCGGGTGAAGTCGGCCGAGGAGATCGAGGCGACGCTGACGACGAGCGGGGCCAACCGAGGGCTGCACTTCGACATCGAGATGCTGCCCTTCTGCGGTCAGACGATGCAGGTGGCCAGCCGCGTGCACCGGATCATCGACGAGCGCAACGGTGAGATGCTCGAGTTCGGCAGCGACTGCATCAAGCTCGAGAACGCGATGTGCTCGGGTGAGCGCAGCACGGGCCGGTGGTTCTGTGCCCGCCAGATCTACCCGTACTGGCGCGAGTGCTGGCTCGAGCGGGTCGACGCTCCCGCCGGCGCCGAACGCACCGACTCCGTGGACGCGTCCTACTCCCAGTTGTAGGTCGCCTCGACCGGTTGCTTACGGGCCCGCAGCCAGAGGAGCTGGACGGCGACCAGCAGATCCTTGGCCAGCTTGGGCGAGTACCACGCCGTCCACCGCGCCGTGGTCAGCGCGCACCGCAGCCGCTCGCCGATGGCGATCTTCGCCGTGAGCACCACGCGGCAGGAACCCGCGGAGCTCGAGCCAGTTGGGGAACGAGGCCTTCCCCTTGCGGTCCGGGTTGTACCACGCCATCCGGTCGCGCCAGTTGGCGACGTAATTCTTGGGGTGGTACCGCTTGTAGAAGAGCGGCCGGGGGATGGCGTGGAAGCGGCCGCGGATGGCCAAGTCGCACAGGAACACCTTGTCGGCGTCGATGAAGTTGCCCATCGGCTCGGTCGTGCGCAGGACGTCACCGCGAATGACGCCGTAGATGGCGTCACAGTTGTGGTCTCGGAAGGCGAGTTGGGCGAACCGCTGCGACGGCGTGGCCGCCGTTCCCCGATCGGACTGGTACTCGCTCACCTCCTTGCCTTCCGGGTCGATGACGACGGTCCCGGGAAAGCAGATGACGACATCCGGTCGGCCCTCGAGCTCGGCGACGCACTCCTCCAGGAGGGTCGGGGCGATCAGGTCGTCGTGGGCGGCGAAGCGGATGTAGCGGCCCTTCGACAGCTCGACCGTGAGCTGCTGGTTCCTCGCTCCCCCGATGTTCGTCTCGTTGCGGTGGTAGCGCACACGACTGTCGGCGGCGGCGAAGCGGCGCGAGATCTCCTCGGTGCGATCGGTGGAGGCGTTGTCGCAGATGATCAGCTCGAAATCACGGTAGGTCTGCGCCAACATTGATTCGATCGCAACCTCGAGGTAGTTCTCGCCGTTGTAGACGGCCAGTCCGATGCTCACGGTCGGGCTGGGCTCCGTCGCCTGGTTCATTTCCATCTGGAAGTGACGTTAGCCAACGAGATCGGCGGATGCGGCGGTGGACGGGGCCGACAATCGGCTCTCGACGCTGACCACACTCCGTGTCGGTCTGTGCGTCGGCGGTGGGACGCCGCCGGCTGACGGTTCGTTCGACCTAGAGCCGGGAGACGTGCGGGATCGTACGCTGGAAGGGCGATGGGCACCCGGCATCAGGCACGACGGCGGCGTCGATGATGACCACGCAACGTAGGCAACCACCCCAACGCTGAGACGGACCGATGAACAACCTCAGACGCAACCTCGCGTGGTTGCTCTTCTCCCAGGCAGCGACGTGGCTCGTGTCGATCGCCGCGCTCCTGGTCGTGCCCCGGATGCTGGGCGATGAGGTGTTCGGGCAGCTGAGCTTCGTCATCGTCTACATCAGCTTCTTCGACCTGCTCGGCAACCTGGGCATCAACTCCTTCCTCGTGAAGGCCATCGCCCGAGACACCAGCAGCGTCGGTCGCTACACCGTCAATGCCATCGTGCTCAAGCTCATCCTGACGACGTCCCTCCTCGTCATCGGCTTCGGCCTCGCCTTCGCACTCGGGTTCTCGCACACCACGATCGTCCTGCTCGCCCCCTTCTCGATCGGCTTGCTGATCAACGTGGTCGGCCTCACCATCGGGGCCGCTCTCACCGGATTGCAACAGATGGCCGAGTTGGCCAAGTGGAACATGCTCCAGGGCTATGTGGGTGGCCTCGGGAGCATGCTCATCCTGGTGAACCACGGCTCGCTGCTGGCCTATGCCCTGTTCTTCAACCTGGCGTTCATCATCCCGATACCCGCCAACCTGCGGAGGCTGTGGCCGCACATCCGCAAGAACCACGCCATCGACGTCCGCGGCTGGATCGAGATCGTGAAGGGCGGCCTCCCGTTCTTCGTCCTGGCGGCGCTGATCGTCGTCTACGGCACGATCGACATACCGATGCTCCAGGCGATGACCGGGAGCGAGGAGGTCGGGTGGTACGCACGGCCTACCGGTGGGTGAGCGTCCCTGCGTTCTTCGCCGCCACCGTGGCTGGTGTCTTCTTCCCGGCGTTGTCGGCCGAGGGCGTGAAGGTGACGGCGGCCTTCACGAGCCTCGCCAACCGCGCCCTGAAGCTGGTCGTGCTGGTGGCCACCCCGGCGGCGGTCGGCATCGCCTTGATCGCCCAGCCCTTCCTGACCCTCTTGTACCACGGCGAGTTCCAGGAGGCCGTGCCGCTGCTGCGCATCCTGGCGCTCCACATCCCTGTCGTGGGCTTCGACATCATCCTCGGCGTCGTCGCGATGGCCGCCGATCGGCAGCGCAACTGGGTGATCATCAGCGTCATCGCCGCCGTGTTCAACCCGCTGCTCAACCTCGTGTTCATCCCGCAGTCACAGCACCTGTGGGGCAACGGGGCCATCGGCGCCGCCATCGTCACGGTGTTCACCGAAGTCATCCTCATGGTCGGTGCCATCGGACTCCGGCCCAAGGGTGTGCTCGACCGGCCCACCGTCAACAGCCTGCTGCGCATCGTGCTCGCCAGCGCCACGATGGTCCCGGTCGTCGTCGCGCTGGACGGCGTGCCGCTCGGCGCCCAGATCGCGGCCGGCATGCTCATCTACGCCCTGGCGTCCTTCGTGCTGGGCACGATCTCGCTCTCCGAGCTGAAGCAGTTGCGGTCGACATCCAGCCGGGGCCCGGCGCCGGTGGTCATGGTCTCGGAGGTCCTCCTCGCCGAGGACGTCATCACCACATAGGGACGTGGGAATGACGCCCGCGGTCGGTCATCTGGCCCATGGTGTGGCCGATTGGTTGCTCGTACACTTCGCTCGAAGGGTTCCTGTGGAAAGGCGGCCGAAGATGATCTTCACCGAAACGGCGCTCAAGGGTGCCTTCATCATCGACATCGAGCGTCGCGGCGACGATCGAGGTTACTTCGCTCGTGTGTTCTGCCAAGAAGAGTTCGCCGAGCACGGTCTGAAGCCCGTCATTGCGCAAGCCAACATCGCGTACAACGCGAAGAAGGGCACGCTGCGCGGGATGCACTTCCAGTTCCCGCCGCACGCCGAAACCAAGCTGGTGCGCTGCACTCGCGGCGCCATCCTCGACATCATCGTCGATCTGCGGCCCGAGAGCCCGACGTATCTGCAGCATATCGCCGTTGAATTGAGCAATGCCAACCAGCGCGCGCTGTATGTCCCGGAGCGCTTTGGGCACGGCTACCAGGCGCTCGAAGACGACACGGAGACGAGCTACCAGGTCGGCGAGTTCTATGCCCCCAAGTACGAGGGTGGTCTCCGGTTCGACGACCCGCGCCTTGGCCTCGAATGGCCGCTGCCAGTCGGCGAGATGTCCCGGAAGGACGAGGGCTGGACCATGCTCGATGAGTACGGGGCCGAGCTGCGGCGGCGCATGACCCTATGAACATCTTTCCCACGAACCGATCTGGCGACGGCCTGGAGGAAAACATGATCATCGTTGACAATGCTCTCCGTGCCCGCGAGGCGGCGGGCACCCCGATCCGCGTCGGCATGGTGGGGGCCGGCTTCATGGGCCAGGGCCTGACCAACCAGATCACCAACAGCGTGCCCGGCATGCGCATGGCCGCCGTGTACAATCGCCGCCCTGAGCGGGCCGAGCATGTCTACCGCTACTCGGGCTTCGACGACATCGTCCGGGTGGACAGCCAAAGCGACTTCGACGCCGCGGTGCGCCGGGGCGCCGGCGTCGTGGCCGAGGATCCGTTCCTCTTGTGCCGGTCCGACGAGATCGACGTCATCATCGACGTGACCGGCTCGGTCGAGTTCGGTGCCCGCGTGATCCTTGAGGCCTTCGCCCACGGCAAGCACGTCGTGCTCATGAACGCCGAGGTCGACGCCACGATCGGGCCGATCCTGCAGACCTACGCCCGCCGGTACGGCGTGACGCTGTCGGCGTGTGACGGCGACGAGCCCGGCCTCCAGATGAACCTGGTCCGCTGGGTCCAGGGCCTCGGCCTGATCCCGCGTCTCGTTGGCAACGTCAAGGGCCTGCAGGACCCCTACCGCAACCCGACGACCCAGCAGGGCTGGGCCGAGCGGTGGGGCCAGAACGCGGCCATGGTGACGTCGTTCGCCGATGGTTCGAAGATCAGCTTCGAGCAGTCGATCGTGGCCAATGCCACGGGCTTCAAGGTGCTCAGCCGGGGGATGTCGCGGGGCGGGTGTACGACGGCTCCATCATGGACATCCACCAGCTCTACGACCTGGATCAGCTCCGCGAGCTGGGCGGCGCCGTGGACTACACCGTGGGGCCGGCGGGCGTGAAGATCTTCGTCCTGGCCGAGCACGCCGATCCCAAACAGCGCCACTACCTCGAGCTGTACAAGATGGGCGAAGGGCCGCTGTACCCGTTCTGGGTGCCCTACCACCTCGTCCACTTCGAGACGCCGAGCTCGATCGCCCGGGTCGTGCTGTTCGGCGACAACCTCGCCCCACCGCTGGCCGGTCCGGTCGTGGAGGTGGCGGCCGTCGCCAAGCGGGATCTCGTCGCCGGTGAGGTGCTCGACGAGTACGGGATGTACACGACCTACGGCGAGGCCACCAACGTGGAGGAGATGAGCTCGAAGCGCTACCTCCCGGAAGGACTCGTCGAGGGCTGCCAGCTGGTGCGCCCGATCCCCAAGGACCGGGTGATCACCTACGACGACGTCATCCTCCCGAAAGGTCGCATCGCCGACCAACTGCGGGCCGAGCAGTACCGCCACTTCCGGGCCGAGACGTGGCTCGAGGAGCGGCTGGCGGCGCCCGAGCGCCAGGGTGAGCTGGTCGCCGGGTCCTGAGGGACCCCAGACACGCCCGAGCGAGCCCCACGGCGGGCGGGGCCGTGGCCATAAGGCGCTCCTCACTCCGCCTGACGACGGGGCAGAGCGCGTTCCATGGGGGCGTCCTTGCTCGGCTGACGACGGGGCTGACGGACACGCGGCGGTGACCGCGCCCCGCTCACGGCCAACACGACGGTCCGATCGACCTAAAGCCAGGCGACCGCCCGCGCCTTACAGTTGATCTCGCAACCACACGAGCGGAAACACGAGTGACGACAACAGGACTCAGGCGGAGGATCCAGGATGAGGTCGGCACGGGACCGGGTGTCCGATTCGCGGTGCAGCGCCCGACCTCGACGGCAACCTCCTGACCGGTACGCGGCCATGAGTCACCAGATCAAGAAGAACCTGGCCTGGCTGCTCATCTGCCAAGCGGCGACGTTCATGGTTTCGGTCGCGATCCTCCTCGTCGTGCCACGCATCGTCGGTGAGGAGACATTCGGCCAACTGAGCTTCGCCATCGTGTTCGTCGGCTTCCTCGATCTACTCGTCAACATGGGTACAGGCACGTACTTGATCAAGGTCATCGCTCGCGATCCGAACGCCGCCGGACGGTACGTGGCCAACGCGATCGCACTCAAGGCGGTTCTGGCTACCGTCCTCATCACTGCCGGAATCGGGCTGGCCTTCCTCGTGGACATGCCGGGGACGACCAAGTGGATCATCGCCGCCTACTGCCTCGGCATGGCGATCAACGTCGTCGGCTTTACCATCGGCGCCGGACTGACCGGCCTCCAGCTCCTCGCCGGCGTTGCTCGCTGGAACATGGTCCAAGGTGTTGTGGGCGGGCTCCTGAGCCTGCTCGTCTCTACGTACGGCTCGATCGTCGTCGCTTCGTTCGTCATGGCCCTGTCGTTCCTCATCCCCATTCCGGCCAACCTGCGCAAGCTCTGGCCCTACCTCAAAGCCGACCACAAGCTCCGATTCCGGCTGGCGATCGAGATCTTGAAGGGCGGAGTCCCGTTCTTCATCCTCGCCGCGCTGCTGGTCGTGTACGGCACGATCGACATTCCCATCCTCCAGGCCCTGACGAGCTCAGACGAAGTCGGGTGGTACGCCCTCGCCTACCGATGGGTCGGCATTCCCGCCTTGTTCGCCGTCACGGTGGCGACTGCCTTCTTCCCCGCCCTGTCAGCCGAGGGAGCCGGCTCGAGCGCGGCTTTCACGTCGCTGGCCAACCGGGCCTTGCGGCTCGTTGTCTTCGTCGCCACACCCGCCGCCATCGGGATCGCACTGGTGGCCCAGCCGTTCCTCGACCTGCTCTATCACGGCGAGTTCAACCAGGCCGTGCCGCTCTTGCGGATCCTGGCCATCCACATCCCGGTCGTCGGCCTCGACGTCATCCTCGGATCGACGGTCATGGCCGCCGACCGTCAGCGCCAGTGGGTTCGGGTGAGTGTGGTGGCGTCGCTGTTCAATCCGCTCCTCAACCTCGTCGCGATTCCTTGGTCGCAGGGAGCGTTCGGCAACGGTGCCATCGGCGCGGCCATCGTCACGGTCGTCACCGAGCTGATGCTGATGGTGGGCGCGATCAGCCTCCGACCGGCAGGCGTGCTCGACCGGATGACGATCAATGCGCTCTTGCGCATGCTGCTGGCCAGTCTCACCATGGTGCCAGTCGTGCTCGCGCTGGGGTCGGCCCCCTCGGCGTCCTCGTCCTGGGCGGCATGATCACCTACGCCCTCGCCTCTCTGGCCCTGCGCACGATCTCGCTGGGCGAGTTGCGCCGGTGGACCAGTGGAGGTCTGCGGCGGGGACGCTCCGGAGGCGGCCCGCTGGTGGACACTCCCCTCGATGACATTCCTGTCCTCGCCACGTCCATGCTCGGCCCGGTCCTCGAGTCCGTTCCCCTGAGCGAATCCGACCGATCCTGACCCCCCGGCACCAACCGAGAAAGTGAAGCAGCCCCAATGCCCGAGAAGGTTTCCGTCCTCATCTGCACTCGTGACCGTCCGGATACGGTCGGGCAGGCAGTCGAGAGCGTCGCGCTGTGCGACTACCCAGAGTTCGACATCCATGTCATGGACCAGAGCACGACGACGGCGACCCGTGACATCGTCGATCAGCTGGCCGACCGGTTCGCGGCCAAGTGCCCGATCGTGTACCACCACCTTGACAGGGCCGGGCTCTCGCGGGCCTACAACACGGGCATGCGGGTCTCTGACGGGCCGATCATCGCGTGCACCGACGACGACGTCATCGTGCCGACGGACTGGCTCACGTGCATCGTCGAGGCCTTCGACGACGATCCCGAGGTTGGGCTCCTCTACGGTCAGGTCCTGGTGCCCGAGAGCCTCAAGGAGCTCGCCGGGACAGACACCGTCGTACCAGCACTGACCCGAGAGAGCACGGTCCAGATGCACCAGCGCCACCGCAACTTCCGGGTCTGGGGCATGGGCGCGGACATGGCGATGCGCCGCTCGATGCTCGAAGACGTCTCCGGCTTCGACGAGGCGCTCGGCGGCGGCGCGCCGCTGCGGTCGTCGCAGGACTTCGACTTCGCGTTCCGCGTCTACCGCGCCGGGTATGCCGTGCGCCTCGACCACCGTGTGAAGGTCGACCACTACGGCAGCCGTACTGCGGAGCAGTGGCCGGGCACGTTGCGCAACTACGGCATCGGTGACGGCGCGTTCTACAGCAAGCACATCCGCTGCGGCGACACCCTCGCGCTGCGGCTCCTCGTCTGGCAATTCGGCTGGGTCTCGCGCTCGTGGGTGGCACGCTGCGTGCGCGAACGTCGCCCGATGGCGCCGGACGACTACGGCCGGAACCTCATGACCGGCATCCGGATGGGCGCCCGCTTCGATGTGGATAAGGAGCGCCGCCTCTACATCGAGACCGCCAAGGCCCGCATCGACGTCACCGAGGCGAACGCCGTCACCGGAGTGGTCCGCTAGGCTACCGCGGGCGAGGAGGACGAAGGGAGCGAGGGCGGCGCGTTCCTCCTCGGCCAGCGGCCGAGCCGACGCCGCTTCGAGGATCTCGCTGAGGTGCGTGGACAAGCTCATGCCCACGATCGTCACGGAGATGGCCGGCGTGCCGAGGTTGAACTGGAGCGCCAACTCGCGTCGTGATCGTCCCAGGCGGTCGGCCACCGCCCGGAAGTCCACGATAGCTCCCAGTCCGGCGTCTGGGCCTGCAGCTCGGCTTCTGGCCGGTTTCCCACCAGCAGCCCGGCGGCGAAGCACGAGCGCGAGATCACCCCGAACCCCGACCTCGCCGCCGCTGGCAACACCGTCGCCATGGCCGCCTGATCGATGACGCTGAAGGGCAGCTGGAGCGACGTGATCGACGGGTGGCGGCCGACGTGCTCGGCGTCCGTAGCCGTGTCGGCGGCGATGCCGTAGTGGCGGATCTTGCCCTGAGCCTTCAAACGGTCGAGCGTCGGAACGAACTCGCCGGCGTCGATGACCGCCGTCGGCGGGCTGTGCAGCTGGTAGATGTCGATGTAGTCGGTGCCGAGGCGGCGCAGGCTGCCTTCGACGGCGCGAGCGAGGTATTCGGGCCGGAAGTCCTGCGGGAGCGGCGCCCCTCCACCGCCGCCACCGCCGCCGCCCTCGGCGCGCTTGACGCCAAGGGCCCGCACGACGGGCGCCGCAACCGGCTTGAGACGGGCCAGCATCCGCGCCTGGGTGCTCTGGAGGTAGCCGCCCTTCGTGGCCAGCACCACATCGGCGCGATATGACCGGAGGGCCTTGCCCACCAGGACCTCGCTCTGCCCCTGCGAGTACCAGTCCGACGTGTCGAAGAGGTTGATCCCGGCGTCGTGGGCGCGGCGCAGCAGATCGATCTGGTCGCCCCGGGAGGACGTGGCCGAGAACATCCCGCCGATGCGGGAACACCCGACGCCGATCATCGAGGCCACGATGCCGGTGGTCCCGAATTCGCGAAGCGCGACGGTCACGCGGGGGCCTTGAGGTCAGCGGCGAGCCGGGTGACGGCACGAGCAGCGAGTGCCATCGCTGTGAGCGTGGGGTTCTTCTCCGTGTTGGTGGTGAAGCAACTGGCGTCGGCCACGACGAGGTTGGGAATATCGAACGGGCGGTTCCACTCGTTCAGCACGCCGTGCTCGGGCGAGCGATGCATCCGTGCCGTACCGCCGTAGTGGACCGCGGCACCTGGTTGGAGCTGCGGCGTCACGGCGTCCAGCACGCAGCGGTAGCCGGCGTCGGCCATGAGCTCGACGAGGTGCTGGCGGCTGGCGGTGATCGTCTCGACCTCGTTCTCTGCGAAGCGGATGGTGACTTCGAGTTGCGGGAGGCCGAACTCGTCCACCGCCGTGGCATGAGGCCGGACGCAATGCTCAGGCATAGGCCGCATCGTGCCGAAGACCTGGACGCCGACGTGGCGGGTCTTCAGCGGGGTCAGCGACAGGATGCGATCGCCCGGGCTCGACAGCCCGAGTGTCCACGACGTGGCGAGGAGTGGCTCTGACTCGTCGTACGGGCGGCGGGTGAGGTAGGCCGCCGGCGACAGCCGGCTCACCGGGCGATCGGTGACGAAGCTCCACCACTCCTTCGGATGGTCGTGCAAGAAGCGGCCGAGGAGACCGTGCGTGTTCCCGAGGCCGTCGGGGAAGTCGGGGCAGGCGGAGTCGAACAGCAGCTTGGTGGAGTGCAGCGCGCCGCACGCAACGACCACGGCGTCCGCCTCCAGGCGGTGCTCCGCACCTGCAGCGCGATCGACGTACACGACCGCCTCGATGCGGCGCTGGCGGCCGGACCATTCGAGACGGAGGGCGTGGGCGCCGGCGCGAAGCTCGAAGTCCGAAGACGCCGCCAGCTTCCGCACAATGCCGGCGTAGCTGTTGAAGGCCGTGCCCCGCCGGGCGACGAGCCATGGTGGTCCGTCGGCCAGAGGCAAGATGGTCAGGCCCTGGCCCCGCTTGGCCACGATGGTGGCGACCCGCTCCCAGTCGGCGGGAAGAGCACGGATGTGGGCCGGGCAACCCGCCGGCAGCGCGGCCACGTCGTTGACGCCGGCGGTCATGTCCACCAGCCGCTCGGCCACGGCGTAGAAGGGGGCGAGGTCGCTGTAGCCGAGTGGCCAGCGGTAGCGCTCGTGCAACCGCTCGCCTTCGGTGAAGTCGGCCGGGGCGAAGCGGGGCACGGCGCCTGTCCACTGGTTCGAGAGGCCGCCCAGCGCGTGGTTGAAGGTCCACAGCGTGGCCGGATCGCCTCCGGCCACGAACGCACCCGTCGCCGGCTCGACGGGATCGCCCTTGCGCAGCACGTTGCGTCCCGCCGCGGACGAGCAACCCCGCGGGCGGCTTGCTACCCGACTCCAGCATGATCGTGGGCACGCCGAGATGCACGAGCTCGTGCGCCGCGGTGGCCCCGGCCGGACCACTGCCGATGACCACCACCCGTCGTTGAGCTGACATTGCCGTGCGCCTTGTCCCTACGCCTTCCGGGCCCGGCGGCGGGAGCCCGCCGGGTCGGACAGGACGGTATCTCAACCGCCCGGCGATGCTCGCCCTCGGCGCTGCGATCTATGGCACGGGCGCACCCGATACGAGGATCAGGTTCACGTTCCCGACCCAGGCGGAGCCGCCGGAAGTGGTGAACGTCAATGTGTTGACGCCATCGTGCACTTGTTCGAGGGGGACAGGCATCCAGTAAGAGCGGATCGAGAATCCCCCGTCGCCATTCTCGAACCCTGCGCTGGCCTTATACGGCCAAGGGTTGGCGATAGCCGCATTCCCGTTCAGCGAAACCGACGGAAGGGCAGGGTCGAAGGAGTAGCTATTAAACGTCACGATTGCGCCGGTCGGGGTCTGGCGCCGGAACACCGGGTCGGTGTTCAGCGTCACCGGAGCACCCCCGATGGCGTAGCCGATGACGGTGGCGGCGTAGCACGAGCCGTTGTCGCACACCGGACCGTGGCTGAGGTGGGAATCGTGGACGTCGAAGGACAGGTCCCGATAGGTCTTCGGACCGTCGAAGCCCAGGTTGTCCCACTGGAACGTGTGGCGCACCTGGGTGCCGCACTCACACGGCTCGACGGACTTCTTGGCGTTGTAGTGCGTCTGCGTGAGCCAGACCAGGCCCTTCGTGAAGTTGAGGTTCAGGTTGGAGACGACGGCCAGCTGCTTGAGCGTCGAGCCACCGGCGTCCGTGCCCCACACCTCCATGCGGCTGGTCGAGATGCGCACCTCGATGTGGTTCATGGCCCGCGTGCCTGGGTAGCCGGTGGGCTTGGTGATGCATGCGGGCGTGGTGAACGCCGGCTCGGAGTAGGCGTAGTTCTGCGACAGGAACACACCGCCGACGCCCGTCGTTGTCGGTGAATTGCAGCCGTCGAGGGCGAAGCCGATGGAGTTCTGGCCGATCGAGGGCACCTGGTAGCTGATCCCGGCCATGTTGTCCGGGACCGGCTTCTCGGTGATCCAGAACTCAGGCCACGCGGCATGGGTACCGTCGGAATCGCCCGTCACGTCGAACACCACCGTGCCGGTGCGGCCGGCGAAGTCGAACGGCTGCTTCGGATAGGTGGCGTGGCTGGCGACATGACCGAAGTCGTTGACCGCCTCGGTCATGCGGCCGTCGCAGATGCGCACGTCGAGGGGAGGCAGCACCTGGGTGGTGTCGTCGCCGCAGCCGACGACCTCGGTCGCGGCGATGGTGTCGTAGTCGTTCTCCGGGCCGCTGTCGTTCCCCAGGCGGCTGACGCCCCACAGCTCCGGCTCGAGATCGCCCGAGCGCCCGCCGTTGCCAGCGGGGGCATCGAAGGTCTCGCAGAACGCCTGCTGCACCGGGATGTCGGCAAGGGCGAACTGGCACGTGCCGCCCCCGGGCGACACGGGGCCGCCACCGCCGCCGCCGCCTCCTCCTCCGCCGCCACCACCGCCACCGCCGGTCCCGATGCCGCTGCGGGTGTCCAGGATACGGGTCGGGTTGTCGATCGGTTGGTAATCGGAGTTGGCCGGGAAGTAGCCGGCGACATCGGCGACGAGATCGGTCGCCACCATCGAGAAGAAGCAGATCTTGCCGCCGGTGCCGATGCGGCTCATCGTGAGGTTGGGGACGCTCTGGCCGGCGACGTAGTTGAGGTTCGACGCCAGCGGCTGCGGCACGCCGCATGGCCACACCGTGACGAAGCCGGCGGCGGCCGGGTTGGTCACGGTCACGTTCATCACCGCCGCCTCGGCGTTGTCCGGCACGCCGGCGTGGCCGGCGACGGGGAGCTCCAGCACACCGCTGGCGGGTAGCGACGTGCCACCGGTGCCGGTGCGCGTGTCGAGGATGCGGGTCGGGTTGTCGACCGCCGTGTAGTCGGAGCCGGCGGGGAAGTAGCCAGCCACGTCAGCGATGAGGTCGGTCTGGGTCATCGAGTACAGGCAGACCTTGCCGCCCGTTCCCAACCGGCTGATGGTGAGGTTGGGGACGTTCTGCCCTGCCGTGTAGTTGAGGTTGGAGGCCAGTGGTCGGGGGGCGCCGCACGGCCACACCGTCACGAAGCCGGGCCCCACCGGATTGGTAGCCGTCACGTTCATGACCACCGCGGCGGCGTTGCCCGGCACGCCGGCCTGGCCGCCCACCTGGAGCTCGGCCTGGCCGTTGGCCTTCAACGTGGTCGAGCCACCGGTGCCGTTGCGGGTGTCGAGGATGCGGGTCGGGTTGTCGATCGGCGTGAAGTCCGAGCCCGCGGGGAAGTAGCCGGCCACGTCGGCCACCAGATCGGTGCCGACGAGTGAGTAGAAGCACACCTGACCACCGGCGCCCAAGCGGCTGATGGTGAGGTTGGGGACGTTCTGGCCGGCGACGTAGTTGAGGTTCGACGCCAGCGGTTGCGGCGCGCCGCACGGCCACACCGTCACGTAACCGGGACCGGTCGTGTTCGTGGCGGTGACGTTCATGACGACCGCCGCGGCGTTCATCGGCACGCCGGCCACGCCACCCACCTGCAACGCGAGGACGCCGTTGGCCGAGAGCTGTTGCGTGCCGAGCCCGTCGCCGTTCGCCGGTGCCGTCGTGTCCGGGGTCGCCGTCGGCGCCGCGGCCGCGTTCGGGGCCGTAGCGTCCGGGTTCTGGCTCACCGCCACCACGCCTTGAGAGCTCGCGCATGCGGCCAGCAAGGCGAAGGCGCCAAGCAGCACGGTGATTCGGCTCTTCATTTCTTCGGTCCCTCCCGAATGCCCGCAGTCCCGGAGGCTAGCGGACCTCGTTTCGGCCTGCCGCTGCGACCGCCATCCGTGACGGGCGGGCGACGCCTCGTGAAGCTCGGTCGCGGCTCGCGAACAAATGAGCCGCTGGGCTCAGGCGACTGACAGGTTCCCACTCGTACCATCGCTCGCATGGGGGAATTCCCACGACACGAGGGTGCCGATGCCCTCGCTGCGCCGGGCGGCAGCGAGCCCGTGCGCGTCCTGGCCATCCACACCGCCAACCTTCCACCCCTCGGGGCCGACACGTGGATCCAGGCCCAGATCCTGGCCAACCTCGATCCGGCGACCCACGAGGTCCACGTCGCCTGTGCCACGGGCGGGCCCGATGCGCCGACGCCGACGTACGAGGCGTTCCGCCAGATCGACCACATCGACATCCGACCGGTCCGGTTCGGGATCGAGACCTACGACCCCTCGGTCAGCCGCTGGCAGGCGGCGAAGGCAGTGCCGCCGGCGGTGTTCGACTTCGTCGGGCTGGCTCGCTACATCCGCCGCCACCGCATCGAGATCCTCCATACCACCGACCGGCCGCGTGATGCCGCCGCGGTGGTGGCCCTCGGCCGGCTGACGGGGGCCAAGAGCATCGTGCAGGCGCACGTGGCCTACGGCGACTGGATGAGCCCTGTGCTGAAGTGGTCGCTGCGCCACGCCGACGTCCGCATCGCCATCTCGTCGTTCGTGGCCCAGACGCTCGACACCTCCGGCCTCGACCTGTGCCGCACCTACGTGGTGCGCAACGGCATCGACCCGAACCAGTGGACACCGCGCCTCGGGCGCGACGAGGCCCGCCGCCGACTCGGCGTACCCGACGGTGCGCCGCTGATCCTCACGGCGTGCCGCCTCTTCGCGTCGAAGGGACCGGGCGAGCTGATCCGTGCCCTGGCCGCCATGACGCCAGCGACATCCGGACGCCCGGCTGGCCATCGTCGGCCAGCGAGATGGTGCCCGGGTACGCCGCCGAGCTCCAGGCGCTCGCCGCCGAGCTCGGCGTCGCCAACCGCGTCTCGCTCCTCGGCCACCGCACCGACATGGGCCCGCTGATGGCGGCGGCCGACGTGTTCGCCATGCCGTCGGTGGGCGAGCCCTTCGGTCTCGTCTATGCCGAGGCGATGGCGATGGAGCTTCCCGTCGTGGCCCTCGACAGCGGGGGCACCCCCGAGGTCGTCCAGCACGGCACCACCGGTCTCCTGTCGGCACCGGGGAACCTCGATGCCCTCGCCGACAACCTGAGCCGGCTCCTCGCCGACCCCGACCGCCGCCACCGCATGGGCATGAACGGGCGGCACCGGGTCGAGACCGAGTTCACCTCGGCGCGGATGGCCGCCGACGTCGCCCACGTCTACCAGGCCGTCCTCGGCCGCCAGAGCCTCCTCGCCGAACGTCGTGTCGACGCCGCGGCTCCCACCTTTCGCCCCACCGACAAGAGAGGCAACAATGCCGTCAGTTTCTGTTGATCTCGCCGGCGTGCACCCCGGACTCCGGGACAACGGCTACGTCGTCCTGCCTCAGGTGGTTTCGAAGGAGCTCCTCGAGCAACTCGACGCGGAGCTGGCCGACGCCTACGCCCGCGCCGAGAAGTTCAAGGGCGGGGGATCCATCACCGGCCACCTCAACTGCTACCCGGGACCAGGTGCGGCACCCATCTACGATGAGCTGGTCGACGCCGGTGTCATCGACGCGATCCTCCTCTACCGCGAGGGCAAGAACAACTCCATCCGAGCGACGCTGAACTACAACCTGCCCGGCAGCGTGCCGCAGCACTGGCACATCGACGGTCTGTATGTCGAGGACTTCGTGATCTGCAACGTGGCCGTCGTCGACACCGTCGTCCGCAACGGCGCCATCGATCTCCTGCCCGGCACCAACCGGCAGTACCTGCCCTACTGGAAGTGGTCGCTGCAACGCACGTCCCGCCTGAGCACGCGGATCGAGATGAAGCAGGGCGACGTCCTGCTGCGCAAGTCGAACCTCTGGCACCGGGGAATGCCGAACAACACCACGACCCCGCGACCGATGCTGTCGATCACGTTCGGCGAGGCCAGCGCGCCGGAGAGCGATCCCTTCGGCGGGAAGATCAACTTCTACCCCAACTGGTACAACACCAGCCGCCTCGGGGTACTGCGGGAGCGTGCCTTCGTCGCCGCCCCGTTCTCGTACTCGGCCTACCGGTTCGCGAAGTCCTTGCATGGTCACAGGGGATACGCCTCGTACTGACACACTGGCCCGATGACCTCGGGCCCGAACGGTGGAGCGGCGATCCAGAAGCTCGCCGGCGTCCTCAGCGAGGAGGTCCTCGGCATGGACTTCCGGGCGGCCGTCGGCCGACTCCTCGTCGCACCTCTGCCCCGGGGCGCCGCCAGTCGCACTAGGGCTGGCTCTCCGCCTCATCGGTCACTCCATCGGTGACCGCACCCTCTTGATGTCCAGCTTCATGTTGATCGGCGGCCGTGGCGCGACGCGACGCCTCGCGTCGGTGCCGACTGCTTCATCAACCAGGACTGCGTGTTCGACGCCACCGCGCCCATCGTCATCGGCGAGAACGTCAACCTCGGCCATGGCGTGCTCATCACCACCAGCCATCACCTGACGGGCGGACCGGAGCGGCGCGGCGGCCAGCTGGAACCGAAGCCGGTGCGGATCGGCGACGGGGCGTGGCTCGCCTCCCGGGTCATCGTGCTCCCCGGGGTCGACGTGGGCGACGGTGCCATCGTCGGGGCCGGCGCGGTCGTGACGCGATCGGTGCCGCCTCACTCCGTTGTCGCCGGCGTACCGGCCGCGAGATCAACCGCCTCGACGGCCCCTAGGCACAGCCTCGGCGAGGAGCAGCTCCACCAGCCGCTCAGCGTTCTTGTCGGCGTCGAAGGACGCGGTGACGAGCTCCTGCGCCGCGGTGCCGAGGCGACCCCGCAGGTCCGGTGACTCCACCAGCGTGCGCAGTGCCTTCGTCAGCGCTTCCACATCGTCGACCGGCACCACGAGCCCGGTCTCGCCGTCACGGACGATCTCGGGAATGCCGGCCACGGCCGTCGCCACCGACGGGAGGCCGGCGGCGCCCGCCTCCGACAGGACCATCGGCAGGCAGTCGCCTCGCGTCGGCAGGCAGAAGAGGTCGGAGCGGTGGTAGAGCGCGACCAGCTCGGGGCTGTTGGCCACGAGCCCGTGGTGCACGTGCACCCCGGCGATGGTGCCACGACGGCTGGGTCACGAGGTGAAGCTCGACGTCGGGCATGCCGGGCATGGCGGCCAGTCCTGCTGCAACGTCGCGAAGGCATCGAGCAGGACGTCACCGCCTTTGCGTGGAGGTCGCCGCCGACGAAGAGGATGCGCACCGGCCACTCGTCGAGGTCGACACCGGCTGGTACCACAGCGACGGCGTGACGCCCGGCGGGACGACGGTGACGCGATCGGCAGAGACGCCGTAGCCGTCCACGAGCCCTGCTTGGTCCACTCCGACCACGCCACGACGTGCACGGCGCGGTGCAGGCAGCTGCGGTTCGCCCGGTACTTGAGCGCCTCGAGGCGCGGGTGCCGCGCTCGTGGGCGTAGTGCACGCCCAGCTCGTCGTACTGCAGCGGGGTGGCGTCGAGGGACACCACCGTCGGGATGCGCTTCATCCAACTCTGGGCCAGACCGCCGGCACCTGCGTGTGGATGAAGAGGGCGGCCAGCGGCTCTTCCGCATCCATCTGGCGGATGACATGACGCGCGAGCACGCCGGCCCGCACGGTCCAGTTGCCGTTGAGCCGGGACCGGTCGCCCAGACCGGTCACGTCGTACGGGACGGCGCGGAGATCGGCGCGGATCGACCGGTTCTCGGGGAGGACCCGCGCCAGGTTGGCGGCATGGGTCGTGTGGCCGAGGCTGTGTTCGAGGACGAACGGATGGGCGGCGAGCCGGGCTCAGCCACAGTCACAGCTCCCGGATCACGGGCTGGGACGCCGGCGGCCAGCGAACGCGGCGGGATGTCCTGGTTGACGACGCTGCCGGCGGCGATGCAGCTGCCCTCGCCGATGGTGAGTGCCCAAGACGATGACCCGGGCGCCGAGCCAGACGTTGTCCTCGATGATGATCGGTTTCGATTCCGGCCATTCGAGCCGTCGCTCGGGCTCGATGCGGTGGAAGTCGTTGTCCATATGATGGCGTGGGTGCCGATGAGGCAGCGGGGGCCGATGGTGACTGTCCGCCGGCGCGATCGACCCCCCGTAGTTCAGCAAGGTGCGCTCGCCCACCTCCAGGGTGCCGCCTTTCAGGGTGACGATCTCGAGCGCGGCGGCCGTCGAGACGAGTCGACCCGCAAGCCGATGAGCATGCGGCCGTGGTTCATGACGAGGGACGGCCACGCAGGCGCACCCGGAACTGCCGAGGTGGCGTGGCGGAGGTACCAGCGCGCCCCAAGGACCGCCGGCCGTCGTCCCAGATTTGGCGCGAGTCACAGGAGCCCGCGTCGGCGGCCCGCCCACCACGACCCGCCCGAAAGGCGCCGCCCCCCGAGCTCCTCGCCAACCCCGAGAGTAGGCGAGGTTGTAAGCCCGCTCAGGAATTGCCTACTCGTGGGGCCCACGTGCGACGCCGGGCCAGGGTTCGCACCGACGCGGCAGCGCGGCGTCCATCCTCGGCGCGCCACGCACGCTCGCACCAACCCCCCGACGACGGGGGCGCCCGGCGAACTCGGCGTGGACCCGGCCGAGCGACGTGACCTGCCCCCCGCCGTCGCCGCGTAGCCGCCGTCGGTGGCGCCGTAGTCCCGTGGCGATCTTGAGCCACGACACGAACGACCGCTGGGCGTAGTGGAAGCCCATCGCCTTCTTGGTTGAAGACGAAGCGCATGCCGGCAAGGTGCAGTCGAAGAGCGAGCTCCACGTCCTCGGCTCGACGGGGGCGATTGGGATCGAACCCCCCGGCCGCGAGGAAGTCGGTCCCGTCGCACCGAGGCGTTGCCTGTGTAGAACTGGCGGAACGTCGGACGGGTAGAGGCCGTCGGCCATGGCCTGGTACTGCTTCTCCAACATGGCCTGCTCCCAGGCCACCCACGGGCTGAGGAGCTGGGCGTCGTTCGGGGTCAGCATCGGCCCAATCGGGACCGCGACCGCCCGGTCGGCCGGCGTGGCTCTCGAGGTGGCGTTCGACGAGGTCGGGAGCGGCGACGACATCGTCGTCGACGAACAGCACGAGTGCCGCACGTGCGACGTCGACGCCGCGGTTGCGGGCGGCGGCCGGACCGGCGTTCGCCTGGGTCACGACCGTCAGCGGGAACGGCGGGCAGGCGGTGGCCAGGAACTCGTCGGTGCCGTCGTTCGACCCGTCGGACACCACGACGACCTCGAAGCGGTCGCGCGGGAAGGTCTGGCGCTCGAACGCGGCGAGCACGCGCTGGAGCCGGCTCAGCCGGTTGTACGTCGGGATGACGACGCTGACCTGGGGAGTCGGGCTCAGGGTCGGGTCCATGCGCTGACTGCCATTGAACCCCAGAACCCCACTGGCCGACGAGGCGGCTGGGCTCACGGCGGTCACCGGCCGAACCGCCCGGATTCGACGTCGGCCAGGAAGCGGGCCCGCTCGCCGGCACCGCCGGCGTCCAGGTCCGTGTCGAGGGGCCCGCCCGGGCTCGTGAACGTGTGCATGCCGAGGTGACGCCCGCCAGCGCGGCCGAGCTGGCGACCGAGGGCCAGGGCCGTGGCGGCGGCCGTCGACCGGCCCGCGCTCAACACGGCGCTCGGGAAGGGGTTGCGGGCGTGCGGCAACGCCACCTTCCAGGCACCGTCGAGGGCGGTGTTGAGCCGTTCCCAGCCCGGCGCCCGCACGGCGTCGAGCGCGACGGGCAGGGGGCCGAGGGTGCGGGCCACCCGATCGAGCGTGGCGCTGGCCAACCGCGTCATGCCGAGGTCGTCCATGCGGCGGGCGGCAGCGGCGCCGTCGACGGCCGCCGCGACGACGTGGACGTCGCGCTGGTGGATGAGGAGGCGAGCACCGGCCAGGCCGGCG
Source organism: uncultured Acidimicrobiales bacterium (assembly GCA_963728985.1). Classification (GTDB taxonomy): domain Bacteria; phylum Actinomycetota; class Acidimicrobiia; order Acidimicrobiales; family Ilumatobacteraceae; genus DASXAI01. The sequence goes on from CAVSME010000003.1 coordinate 726,549, forward strand.
TGCATGACGGTGTGGGCCAGCGTGTCGGCGTCGGCCAGGCGATGGGTGGCCACCGATCCGAGCTCGATGGGCACCCGCTCGCGCAGGAGGGCGTCGGTGTGGAACGTGAAGCAGGTCCGGTCGACGGCGAAGGTGACCAGGTGCCAGTGGAGATCGATGGCAACGGTGCCGTCGTGCAGTGGGACCTCGCCCATGCCGAGCGAGCGGTACCCCGCCCAGTTGCGGTTCTGCTCGGCGAAGCCGGCGCCCACGAGGGCGTCGATGGCGGCCGAGAACCCGGCCGGCGCGACGAGGAGGTCGAGGTCGTGGTACTGGCGGGAGGCGGGGTCGTGGTACCAGCCCGCCGCCAGCACCGGTCCCTTGACGACCAGTGCGGGCAGGCCGGCGCGGTCGAGGGCGTCGATCGCCCGCTGCAGGCCGTGCAGGGTCTGGAGGTGGCGAACCGTGGCCGCCTGGCGGGCGGTGCGCACGGCGTCGGGCACCGGAAGGGCGAGCGCCTCGAAGGCGGGCACGAGCTGCCCGACGACCCGGTGGTCGGCGGCCAAGGCGACGAGGGCCTCGATGTCGACCGGACGCAGGGCGGCATCGGCGAGGGCATCGGGGTGCTGGACGGCCCGCGCCAGGAGATGGAAGAGCGCCTGGCGCCGCCGCACGCCCTGAGTGTTCCACACGCCACGCCGTGCCCGCGCGAGCGGGAGGGCCAGCGACCAGGCAGCGGCATGGCGATCGTCAGGCGAACTCGGAGCGACGAGCGGTCCGGGAGCGGACGAGCTCACGCAGGCACAGCCACGCAAAGCGGGTGTCCGTCACGAAGTACCGCTTGAAGAGGCGGCGCGGCTCCTGCACGAAGCGGAAGAACCACTCGAGGCCGAAGCGCTGCATCCACCGTGGCGCTCGCTTGACCTGACCGAGGTACATCTCGAACGAGCCGCCGAGGAGGAGGAACAGCGGCACGTGCTCGCCGGCGTCCGGAGCAGCTCCGTGGACCGCCAGGGCACCTCGCTGCTGCTTCGGGAAGCTGATCCCCACGAACACGAACTCGGCACGCGTGTCGCGCACGAAAGCGGCGCACTGGTCGGCGACGTGGGCGATCTGGGCCTTGTTGTCGGCATCGAACTGCGGAGGCACGAACACGCCCGCCTCCGGATACTCCTTGCGGAGCTGGGCGGCGGTGAACTCGTTCGAGGCGATGACCACCGTGGGGCGGCGCTCCTCGACGACCCGCTTCCACATGACGGGGAACATCGTGCTGCCCGGGAGGCGGGCGGCGAGGGGCTCGCCCGTCAAGCGGCTGGTCCACACGATGGGCTGGCCGTCGGGGAGGACGTAGCGGGACTGGGGCAGAACGTCGGCCAGGTCGGCCATGCCCGACTCCCGCAGCCGCACGATGTAGTCGACGTTCGGCGTACAGCACGAACGGCAGCATCTCGTCGGTGGGCTGGGGACCGGCGATGTGGTCGACGATGGCCGACACGTCGTCGTGGCTCACGAAGTTGAACCCGAACAGGTTCCTCGTGCGCGGCGAGAAACGTTCGGTTGGTACCTCTCGCAGCACGGGCGTGGACATGACGACGTGATCTCCTTCGTTGGGACGAGGGCGACAGATCGAGCGCCGCAAGGGCACACGGGCGGTGGGTGCCGAAGCAGGTGCTCGGGTGTGTTCCGGTAGCGGCGTGTGCGCCGCTACGTCACGGTGACTGACCCACCGACATCCGCCCCTCCCGTCCGCTCTTTCGTTCCGCTCTTTCTGGGTCGGCGAGCCGCCGTCGACCTCTGACCGGAAGACTACGGAACGTCGCCAACGTCAACCAGAGCCGTTCGACTCATAACCGCAGGTCACAGCATCGAAGCGTGATTCTGAGACTACGAAGCGTGGGCGAATTCGGCGCGACGCAAGCCGTCGCCGCTCCGTCGCTTGTCGTCCATCGGGCGGACAACACCGCGGGCCTCGCTACCATGCCCGCCACGGGCGGCCCCCTTCGATGGAGGTCGAAACAATGCGACGGATCGCGATCGTCGTCGCCGCAGTGGTGCTCATGACCACCGTGGCGACGGGCACGATGACGGCGTCCGCCGAGGGTCAAGGCGTTCCGCCGCAGCGCGTGCTCGAACGCGCAGGGCTCGGCGCGCCGGCTCATCGGCTCAACCCGGGTGAGGTCATCGCCTTGCCCCTCCCGACGGCGACCGCCGCCGGGGCCACCGCGGCGTCGCTGAACCTGACGGCGACCGATGCCACGGGGCGGGCTTCCTACGGCGTGGCCATGCGGACAACCGATGCCGGGCACCTCGATCCTCAACTACGTGCCGGGCCAGACGGTGGCCAACTTCGTCACCCTCGGCATCGGCCAGGGCGGCGTGTGCATCGCAGCTCGGCGCCGGTCAACGTCGTCGTCGACCTCATGGGCTGGTTCACCGGCACCACCGACTTCCGCGGTGCCGCTCCCACGCGGCTGCTCGACACCCGCACCAAGGGCGACCTCCTGAAGGCAGGCGTCGAGCGGCGCCTGTCGGTCGCCGGCGGGGCCGGCTACCAAGGCTCGAGCGGCGGCGTGGCCCTCAACGTACGGTCGTGAACCCGGCCGCAGACGGCTACGTGACCGTCTACCCGTGCGGCCCCCGGCCGGTCGCCTCCACCGTCAACTTCCGGGCCGGGGAGATCGTCCCCAACTTCACCCTCGTCCCGTACAGCGGCGGTGAGGTGTGCCTGTACGCCTTCGCCGACACCAACGTCGTCGTGGACAGCTTCGGCTGGACGGGTGGTGACGGTCTCGTCCTGGCGTCGCCGTCACGGCTGCTCGACACCCGCAGCGGCGTCGGCGCCGCTGGTGGACCGGCCAGCCCCTCCCATCTCGTCCAGCTGCGGGTGGCGGGGCGAGCGGGCGTCCCCAACGACGTGACCGCCGCCTTCGTGACGGTGACCGCCACCGGCGGCAGCGCCGACGGGTTCGTCACGGCCTACCCGTCGACCGGCCCCGCCCGGTGGCATCGATCCTCAACCTCCGAGCCGGGCTGTTGCGCTCGAACCTGGCACTGGTCGACCTCTCCGTCGCTGACGGCAGCGTGTGCCTCTACGCCTACACCGTCGATGGCTCACCGGTGCACCTCGTGGCCGACGCCGTCGGTTGGCTGTCGGGCGACGTGAAGCGGCCGGATCCACCCGCCGAGCCCCAGCCGCCGCAGCCACCGAAACCCCCGGGCGGCAGCGGGATCTTCGAGACGCTCCCGGTGGGGTCGGCGCTACCGAGCGACGCCGAGTGCGCCGCCCGGGTGCGGCCGGCGGCCGAATCCGCCCGCAGATGACGTCCTTCAACCAGACGAAGGGCTTCGGCACCCCGGCCAACCCACCAGCCCCGCTCCTCAACCGGATCACCGGCAACTTCACCGGCACGACCGACGAATCCTCCAGTGGGGTGCCTGCAAGTGGGGGATCGACGAAGACATCGTGCGGGCCCAGGCGGCCAAGGAGTCGTACTGGACGATGACCAACGTCGGCGACAACGGCGAGTCGTTCGGCATCATGCAAGTGCGCACCACGGCCATCCCGTGGGCCTTCAACAACGGTGTGGGCGACCCCAAGTCGTCGACGGCGTTCAATGTCGACGTCGCCCTGGGCCTCCGGCGCAACTGCTTCGAGGGCAACGAGGGGTGGCTCAACACCGTCGAGCGGGGCCGGGACTACGCCGCCGGCGACATGTGGGGCTGCGTCGGCATGTGGTTCTCCGGCCGGTGGTACACGCCGCCGTCGGTGACCTACATCGACGACGTGCAGGCCTACGTCAATCAGCGCATCTGGGAGACCCCCGACTTCATCGCCTATCGCGGCCGAGGGCGCCACGGGACGGCCCGACAAGCGCGAATTCGGAGCCGCGGCCGTCCCGGCACATCGGTCGTAACCAGCCACTTGCGGTCCGGTCGTTTTCGGTCGAAACTCCGCCTGCGGGTCGTGCGTCGGCCGCACGGGGGGGATGACAATTTCGTGCGAAGACGTTCACTCATTGCGGTGTCGTGCTGGCGGCGGTCCTGGCCGCGGGACTGGTCTGGGTGCCCCGCGCCAGCGCGGCGGTCACCCCGGCCTTCGTCCAGGCGAGCGCCAACGAGAACCTGTCGGGCACGGCCAACAGCCGCGCCTTCGCCAGTCCGAACACCGCCGGCAACCTGATCGTCGCCTACGCGATCTGGAGCAACAACGGAACGGCGACGGTGGCCGACAGCCGTGGAAACGCCTATGTGAGCGCGGCGCCCCGGACGAACTGGGGCAGCAACTGGAGCTCGCAGGTCTTCGTCGCCAAGAACATCGCGGGCGGCGCCAACACGGTGACGGCGACGTTCGCCACCTCGGTCACGTCGTTCGCCGTCCTCTACATCCACGAGTACTCCGGGCTCGACAAGGCCAACCCGGTGGACGTCACGAAGTCGGCGAGCGGCACGGCCGCCGCCATGAGCAGTGGCGCCGTGACGACGACGAACCCCACCGACCTGATCTTCGCCGGTGGCGCGTCCAGGGGCACGGTGACGCGAGGCGGCAGCGGCTACACCACCCGCTCGACCGCCTTCGGCAACCGCACCCAGGACCGCGCCGTCACGACCACCGGTTCGTACACCGCGACGGCAACCCAGGACAGCAACGGCTGGGTGATGCAGCTCGTGGCGTTGCGGGCCGATCCGGGCACACCTGACACCACGCCCCCGAGCGTGCCGACCGGTCTGACCGCCACGCCCGTGTCGGGCACCCAGGTCAATCTGAGCTGGACGGCCTCGACAGACAACGTCGGCGTGACGGGATACAAGGTGTTCCGCAATGGCACCCAGGTCGCCACGCCCACGGGCACCACGTTCAACGACACCGGCCTCACCGCCAGCACGACCTACAGCTACACCGTGGCCGCCGTCGACGCCGCCGGCAACACGTCGGCCCCCAGCACCGCGGTCCCCGCCACCACCGCAGCGGCCGATACGAGTCCGCCGTCCCAGCCGACAGGGGTGGTCACCACCGTCGTGTCGGGCACCCAGATCAACCTGGCGTGGACCGCCTCCATCGACAACGTGGGCGTCACGGGATATCGCCTCTTCCGCAACGGCACGCAGATCGCCACGCCCACGGGCACCACGTTCAATGACACCGGGCTCACCCCTGGGACGACGTACAGCTACAGCATCACGGCGGTGGACGCCGCCGGCAACCTGTCGGTCCCCAGCGCCACTGTGTCGGCCACGACGACGGCGAGCACCGACACGACCCCGCCGTCGCAGCCCGCCGGGCTGACGGCGACAGCCGTCTCCAGCAGCCAGGTGAACCTGAGCTGGACCGCCTCGACCGACAACGTGGGGGTGACGGGATACAAGGTGTTGCGCAACGGCAGCCAGGTCGCCGCGCCCACGGCCACGACGTTCAACGACACCGGCCTCACCGCCAGCACGACCTACAGCTACACCGTGGCCGCGGTTGACGCCGCCGGCAACACCTCCATCCCCAGCGCGCCGGTCTCGGCCACGACCACCGCCACCGCCGACACCACCCCACCGACGATCACCATCACGGCGCCGGCCGCAGGGGCCACGCTGACGAACATCGTCACCATCGAGACGTCGGCGTCCGACAACGTCGGCGTCGTCGGGGTGCAGTTCTTCATCGACAATGCCGCTGTCGGTGTCGAGGACACCGCCACGCCCTTCAGCTACTCATGGGACACGAGAAGCTCGGCCAACGGCGCGCACTCGCTCAAGGCCGTTGCTCGGGATGCGGCCGGCAACAGCACGACGTCGGCGGCGGTCAGCGTGAACGTCGCCAACACCAGCGCCTTCCAGAACGAGTATCCTCGCCACCGGCCTGAACCTGCCGACGAGCATGGTGTTCCTGCCCGACGGCCGGATGCTCGTGACCGAACTGCCCGGCACCATCAAGGTGCTGAGCCCCCCGTTCACGACCGTGAGCCCCACGCCGTTCCTGCAGCTGACCAACGTGGGGAACACCGGCTATGCGGCGTTGCAGCAGGGAATCTTCTCGATCGCGCTCGACAAGAACTTCGCCACGAACCACTTCTATTACATCTTCTACACGCTGCGCTCCCCGAACCGCGATCGACTCTCGCGGTTCACGGCCAACGCCACCCTCACCGGTACCGATCTCTCCACCGAGTTCGTCCTCTACCAGGATCCCGTGGACGCCAACACCGAGCACCACGGCGGCGCCGTCATGCTGGGGAACGACGGCAAGATCTACTTCACGACGGGGGACCACTTCACCGCCAGCAACGCCCAGAACCTGAACAATCCTCGCGGCAAGGTCCACCGGATCAACCCGGACGGGACGGTCCCCACCGACAATCCCTTCTACGACGGCGCCGGACCGCACTGGGATTCGATCTGGGCCTATGGGCTGCGTAACCCGTACCGGGCCTACTACGACTCCCCGACGGGGCGGATGTACATCGGCGATGTCGGTGGCAACGACCCGGCGACGGCCAAGGAAGAGCTCAACCTCGGGCAGGCCGGCGCCAACTACGACTGGCCGAACAGCGAGGGCACGTGCAGCGGCACGTGCACGAACCCGCTCTATTGGTGGGCCCACAACGGACGCGACTCAGCGATCACGGCCGGCTTCGTGTACCACGGCACCCAGTACCCCAGCCAGTACCAGGGGAGCTTCTTCTTCGCCGACTACGCCCAGAACTGGATCAAGCGAGCCACCTTCGACGCCAGCGGCAAGGTCAACGGGGTCTTCAACTTCGAACCGGCCGACGGCACTGCCGACGGGCCCTACGGCGACATCGTCTACCTGACCGAAGGGCCCGACGGCGCCCTCTACTACCTCGACCTCGGCTACTCGGACACGAGCGGAACGTTCGGCATCAGCAAGATCCGGCGCATCCGCTACCTCAGCAACAACCTGGCGCCAACCGCGGTGATGAGCGGCACGCCCACGAACGGTCCCGCCCCGCTCTCGGTGGCGTTCTCGAGCGCCGGCTCGATCGATCCCGAGGGTCAGCCCCTCACCTACAACTGGGACTTCGGGGACGGCACGACGTCGACACTCGCCAACCCCACCCACACCTATGCAGTAGCGGGGCCCTACACGGTCCGCTTGTCCGTCTCGGACGGCGTGAACACGACGATCTCGACCCCGCTCGTCATCAGTGTCGGCACGGCGCCCACGGCCACGATCCTGGCGCCGACGGACGGTGCCACGTTCGTTGCCGGTGACGTCATCACCTTCAGCGGCGACGCCAACGACGCCATCGACGGCGCGCTGCCGGCGTCGTCGTACTCGTGGACGGTCGACTTCCTCCACGACGGCCACGTCCACCCGGGCGCGACGCAGAGCGGGCTCAAGAGCGGCACCTTCACCATCCCCACGACGGGGCACGACTTCAGCGGGAACACCCGCTACCGCATCACGCTGACGGTGGTGAACTCGATCGGCCTGGCCACCTCGGCCACGGTGACGATCTGGCCGGTCAAAGTGAACCTCAGCTTCGCCACGACGCCGCCAGGCCTCACCCTCTACCTCGACGGCATCGCCAAGGTCACGCCGTTCGTGTACGACACGGTGCCGAACTTCGTGCACACCATCGAGGCACACGATCAGTCGGCGGGGAGCACCTCGTACCGCTTCGCCTCCTGGTCGGACGGCGGCGCCCAGTTGCACAACCTCACCGTGCCGTCCACCGCCCAGACGTACACGGCCACCTTCACGTCACAGGTGATCGTGGTCCCACCGGCGTTCGTGCAACTCAGCACGGCGGTGCCGCAGACCAACCAGACGGCCGTGACGGTGACGTACCCGTCCGCCCAGACGGCCGGCAATTTCAACATCGTGGCCATCGGTTGGAACGCCGCCGCCGGCTCGGTGACGTCCGTGGTGGACAGCGCCGGCAACGTCTACCAGCAAGCCGCGCCCGTCGTGACCGGCATCAGCCTCAGCCAGACGATCTGGTACGCCAAGAACATCGTGGCCACTGCGGCCAACGCCAACACGATCACCGTGCGGTTCTCCGCGTCCATGCCGTTCGTCGATCTCCGTGCCGCCGAGTACAGCGGCGTCGATCCGATCAACCCCATCGACGTCACCGCCTCGGCCGCAGGAACATCGAACGCGGCGAGCAGCGGCGCCGTGACCACCACGTTCGCCAACGAGGCGCTCGTCGGCGCTGGTACCACCCTGGGCGCGTTCCTTGCGGCCACCGGAGGGGCGACGACGCGCGTGATCACGACGCCCGACCTCGACATCATGCAGGACCGGATCGTGTCGGCCACGGGGTCCTACAGCGCGACCGCCAGCCTCACGGGCGCGTCGGCGTGGGTGATGCAGATCGTCGCCCTCCGGGCCGGGTCGGGTGCGCCGCCTCCGCCGGACACCGCCCCACCCTCGCAACCCGCGGGCCTCACGGCGACCGCCGCCTCGCCGTCACAGGTCAACCTCTCATGGACCGCATCGACCGACAACGTCGGCGTCACCGGCTACCGGGTCTTCCGCGACAGCGTCCAGGTCGGCACCACGACGGCCCCGACCACCACCTTCGCCGACACCGGTCTCACCGCCGCGACGGCCTACACCTACAACGTCGCCGCCGTCGACGCCGCCGGCAACGTCTCCAACCTCAGCGCCGCGGCCACCGCCACGACCACGGCGCCCGACACCACCCCACCCTCACAACCCACCAGCCTCAGCGCCATCACCGCATCCGGGACGCAGATCAACCTCTCCTGGATCGGGGCGACGGACAACGTCGGGGTCGCCGGCTACCGGGTGCTCCGCAACGACGTCCAGATCGGCACCACGACGGCCCCGACCACGACGTACACCGACACCGGGCTCACCCCCGGTACGACCTACACGTACACCGTGACCGCGGTCGACGCGGCCGGCAACGTCTCACTCCCGAGCGCCACGGCCACGGCCACGACCACCCCGCCCGACACCACCGCGCCGTCGCAACCCACCGGCCTCACCGCCACCGCCGCGTCCGGATCGCAGATCAACCTCGCCTGGACAGCGTCGACCGACAACGTCGGCGTGACCGGCTACCGCGTGTTCCGCAACGGCACGCTCGTGGCCACCAGCACGACGACCACCTACGGCGACGCCGGCCTCACCGCCGCCACCACCTACACCTACGCGGTGGCCGCGGTCGACGCCGCCGGCAACGTCTCCGTCCAGAGCGCCACCGCGTCGGCCACCACCGCCGCCGTGATCGCGCCGCCGGCGTTCGTGCAGGTGGTCGCGGCGACGCCGCAGACGCCCCAGTCGGTCGTCACCGCGAAGTATGCGGCCGCCCAGGCGGCGGGCGACACCAACATCGTGGCCATCGGTTGGAACGCCGCCGCCGGCTCCGTGGCGTCGGTCGTGGACACAGCCGGCAACATCTACCAGCAGGCGGCCCCGGTGGTGACTGGCACCGGTTTGAGCCAGACGATCTGGTACGCCAAGAACATCGTGGCCAGTGCGGCCAACGCCAACACGATCACGGTGACGCTGTCGGCGGCCCAGCCGTTCGTCGATGTCCGGGCCCTGGAGTATCGCGGACTCGACAAGGTGAACCCGGTCGACGTCACGGCCTCGGCCGCCGGATCGACGGCTGCCGCGAACAGCGGACCCATCACCACCACGTTCGCCAACGAGTTGATCTTCGGCGCCGGCTGCACCCAGGGAGTGTTCAGCGCGGCCACCGGCGGCGCCACCACCCGCATCGTCACGACACCCGACGCCGACATCGCGCAGGACGCCGTGGTGAGCGCGATCGGCACGTACGCGGCGACGGCCAACCAGACCGGCGCCTCGTCCTGGGTCATGCAGGTCGTAGGTTTCCGGGCCGGCTAGGTCGGCACCACCCAATGGGTGCGAAACAACCCGCCAGGCGGGCGAATCCGCACCCGTGAACCGATCCGCACCCAACGTTGCCCACCGCACCGCCGGCCGGCCGGCCGGTTACACCACCGCTGGGGCGGCGGCGAAGCCCTCCGGGTGGGTGGAGTGCCACCGCCAGGCCGATTCGATGATCTCCTCGAGCCCGTACTGCGGGCGCCAGCCCAGCACTTCGGCCGCTCGACGGTTGTCGGCCCACACCTGGCTCGGATCGCCGGGGCGGCGAGCGACGTACTCGACGGGCACCGTGCGCCCGCTCACCCGCTCGGCCGCCTCGATGATCTGGCGCACCGACGTACCGGCGCCGGTGCCCAGGTTGACGGCCACCGATTCGCCGCCGCGCTCGAGGTGCTGCAGGGCCAGCAGGTGACCCGATGCGAGGTCGTCGACGTGGATGTAGTCGCGCACGGCGGTGCCGTCGGGCGTGGGGAAGTCGGTGCCGAACACCTGGAGCGGCGGCCGCAGCCCGAGGATGGCCTTCATCACGAGCGGCACCAGGTTGAGGGTGACGTTCGGGTCCTCGCCGATGGCCGCGTCCCTCGATGCTCCCGAGGCGTTGAAGTACCGGAGGCTGACCCACTGCAGGCCCCGCTGCTGCCCGTACCAGCCGAGCATCTGCTCACCCATGAGCTTGCTCTGGCCGTACGGGCTCTCGGGATGCAGTGGCGCCGCCTCGCTCACGGGTAGCTGCTCGGGCGTGCCGTACACGGAGCACGAGCCCGAGAAGACGATCCGCCGTACCGTCGTGCCCTCGATCGCCCGCAGCAGTCGCGCCGTGCCGACGACGTTGTTGCCGAAGTACTTGCCCGGATCGAGCATCGACTCCCCGGCGTTCTTGTAGCCGGCGAAGTGGATCACGCTGTCGACGCCGCGATCGGCCACCACCTTGCGCACGAGCCCGGTGTCGGCGATGTCACCGACGACCAGCCGTGCGCCGAGCACCGCCGCCTGGTTGCCCGTCTCCAACGTGTCGAGCACCACGACGTCGCGCTCTTGCTCGAGCAGCAACCGAACCGTGTGGCTACCGATGTAGCCGGCCCCGCCCGTGACGAGTACCGCCATCGTCATCCTCCTGTCAGGGAAATGAATCGAGTGCCGTCAGCTTCACCAGCGTGACGACGAAGAACCACAGACCGGCCCACGCCAGGATGACCACCCGCACGGTGTGGCGCGCCCAGATCGCACTGAGCAGCCCGAGACCGAGGATGAGGTCGTTGACGAAGATGATCGGCGCCACCCAGTCGCCCGGCGAGATGCCGAGCGACGTCGCCAGCGCGCTCTTGCCGACCAGTGAGGTGAAGTCCGACGGCTGCATCGCAGCGACGACGGCGTTGACCAGGAACACCCCGGCCAACCCGGCCAGGAACAGAGATCTCCAGCATGCGCACCGGCGCCGGGGGCGCGACGGATGCCTCGGGCTCCATCACCGCCAGGGCGACGGCGCCCTCGGGCGGAGGGGCGTCGAACGGATCGGTGACAGGCGGCGCCCACACGCTGTGGTCGGAACGATCGGGGGTCATCAGAAGGCGGGGTCAGCTCGATCGCACCGGGGTGGGTGGCTCGGCGGCTTCGAGCGTAATCGGCTCTTCCATCCCGGGGGCCGCGACCACGTGACGTTCGGCGGGCTCGACGCCGGCCACGGTGAGGCTCGTCTCGATGCGGTCGACGCGCCGGCGCACCGACGTTCCCAAGTGGTACAGCTCCTCGAAGTACCGCTTCGTCTGCGTGGCCAGCAGCCCGAGGCTGATGAGCTGGACGGCCACGACGAAGCTGAACCCACCCACGATGAACGACTGCGGCCGGTTCTCCCAGGTGATGGCGAACGCGTCGTAGAGCCGGTTGTCGATGCTGCCGTCCACCTGGAAGAACTCCCGCACCACATCGATGGCCACGGCACCGAGCGTCCAGGCCGAGATGAACAGCAGCACGAGCCCGGGGAAGACGAAGAACACGAGCGGGCGGAAGAGGAAGCTGGCGAACACAAGGAGCTTGGAGGTGTTGCTCACCCGCAGGCTGACCTTGCGCTCCTTCATGCGCTCGGTCTGGTCGCTCCAGTCGAGGTGCGCCGGGATCTCCACGACGCGCGCCCGCATGATCTGCGCCTTGTAGAGGATCTCCGTGTTGATCTCGGGACCCATGGCCTTGAGATCGAGGCTCCGGATGAACGGCCCGTCGTAGGCCCGCACCATGCTGGTCACCGTGGCCACGCGCGAGTGCGTCACGCGCGACAAGAGCTTGTTCACGCCCTTGCTCATCGCCTCGCGCCGCCAGGGGATGGCCGACGTCTTGCCGCCCTTCATGTACGGCGACGCGACCGCGACGCGGGCGTGCTGCTCGGACAGCGCGTCGAGCAGGCGACCGATGTGGTCGACGGAGTAGCTCAGGTCGGCGTCGAACGTGACGACGTACTGGCCCTTCGACTGGCCGAAGGCGTACTGGAGCGCCTGGCCGAGCCGGAAGTTCACCTTGTGGTGCAGCACGATGACGCCGGTGTGGGTCTTGGCGAAGACATCGGCGATGTCGCCGGTCTCGTCCGTGGAGCCGTCGTCCACGACGAGCAGCTCGAAGCGGTATCGGTCGTGCAACGTGCCCAGGTAGTCGTAGATGGCCGTCAACGAGCTCATCAGCTTCAGCGCCTCGTTGTACGCCGGCACGACGACGGTGACGAGGGGTCGGGGATCGGCAGCGAGCTCCTCCATCACACGCGCTCCAACACCGGCGTCGCATCGGCCGACGGCTTGACCGCGAGGCCACCCCGAGTAGCGATGGCCTCGGCGTGATCGCCCATGGGCACCACCTGGAACTGGCGGTTGAGCTCGCGCAGGCAGTCGGCAACGACGGCGCGCTTGCGATCGCCGGTCATGCCCATCCCAGGGAAGAACCCGAGGGCGTCGACGTCGTCGGCGCCCAGGAAGTCGAGCGGGTGCAGGAGGATCGACGGCTCCACACCGGCCAGCCGGCACAGCCGCATGGCGTTGGCGAAGTACTGACGGGCCAGCGCCGGCGACGGGCCCGCCAGGTACAGCACGTAGCTCACGTGCACTGGGATGCGGGCCCACGGCATGGTGGTGACGGGGATCTCGAGCAGGCGGTCCGGGCCGACCTCCCACTGGTAGGGCTTCAGCGGCCGCAGGCCTTCACGGAACCCGCCGAACAGGTAGGCGCGCTCGGCGCGCTGCTCGGCCGACAACTGGGCGGAGCGGAAGTAGTACTTGCGAGCGAGAGGACCGATGACGGTGGGCAGCGTGGAGCAGTCGTACCGGTACCCACGATCGACGAGCACGCGCAGCACGTCGGCCGACAGGCTGTAGCCGGGGCCGCGGAACCCGACGGTGTGACGACCCGTCACGGCTTCGATGGCGTCCTCGGCGCGGCGCAGCTCCTCGTGGACCTCGTCGATGGAGTACCGGTGCAGCCACGGCTGGTGACGGAACGAGTGGTTGCCGATCTCGTGGCCGGCCTCGGCCAAGGCGCCGATGGCCTTCTCGTTGCGGGCCAGCGCGGCGTCCTGCCCCACCACGAAGAAGGTGATGCGCAGCTGGTGCTCGGCCAGCTGATCGAGCACGAGGGGCACCAGTGTGTCGAGGTAGGAGCCGTACTCGTCCCAGCCCTCGTCACCATGGGTCATCTGGTAGGCCCAGAGGTTGTCGAGGTCGAGCGACAGCGACGCCAGCTGTGTCATGGGAGGAGCTCCTCCACCAGGCCGAGCGTATCGTTCACGTTGAGGGTGGCGAAGGGGAGTTGGGCCGAGCCGGCCAGGTGCAGGCCGGGCACCGACGTGGTCATCGTCGGCATGCGCCCGGAGTAACCGAGGGTGGGCACGGCGAACACGCGGCGCACTCGGGAGACGCGGAACGCCAACACGTCGTCGTCCTGCAGCGTCGGGTACATGCGCTGCAGGTACGGCAGGAAGCTGGCCCGCACGTCCTCGTCGCTGGCCTCGAACAGGGGATCCTCGGGCGCCACGTACTTGGGCAGGTACACGAGGTGATGGCCGCCGAGCTCCTGGCGGTCGACGAAGGCCGTCATCTCCACCACCGCGGTGAACGGCGTGTCCGGGTCGGTGATGTACGTCAGGTAGTAGGGAGCGAGCGGCCGGCGCAGCACCAGCGACGCGCACACGATCCCCATGTACCGCACGGAGCGCAGCCGGGCCGCCTCCTCGGCGGTGAACTCGGGGCAGAGGTCGGCGGCGAGATGGGAGTTGGTAGTCACCACCACGTCGTCGAAGCGCTCGGTGCCGATGTCGGTGTCCACCGCCAGCTCGTCGCCGTCACGGCGGATGCGCCGCACCGGGGCGCTGAGCACGACCTTGACGCCCTCGCTCATGAGTGCGGCGCCGAGCCGGTCGAGCACGCGGGCGTAGCCGCCGGCGACGTAGCCGAACATCTCCTTCTTCAGCCCGCTCCGGCGTGCGGCGTAGAGGCGCTGGATGGTGGCCCAGATGAAGGCGGCCGACGCCGACCGGTAGGAGTCGCCCAGCTTGGCCCGCAGCAACGGCTTCCAGAACCGCTCGAAGGTGCGCTCGCCCGACCAGCGCCGCAGCCACGCGTCGACCGGGATGCGCTCCATGCGCTTGCCGTCGCGGATCTTCGACCCGTACACGATGGTGGCCCCGAGGCGGGCCTTGTCGAGCGCGTTGAGGCCCGGGAGGCGCAGGAACTCCATGGTGTTGGAGACCGACCGCAGCTCGCCATCGGTGCCGTAATACCCGGTCTTCGTCTCCACCCACCGCAGCTCGTCGGCGAGGCCGGCGACGCGCACCATCTCCTGCGTGCGCTGATCAGACAGCAACGTGACGTGGTAGTGGCGGTCCCAGGTGATGGTCTCGTCGGGCGCCCCGTCGGCTCCGGGCAGGACGATCTCCCACGCCGCCGCCAGCCCGCCGAGTTCGGAGCTGCCTTCGATGAGCGTCACGTCGTGGCCCTCACCGGCCAGACGGTGAGCCAGCATGAGCCCCAGCACGCCGCCACCGAGGACGCCCCAGCGCGCCACTTCAGTCCTCCCGCTCCACCACGCCATTGTCGGTGACGGCGTAGTGCCGGCCGCAGACGTCGCACTCGACGTCGGTGGTGTCGGGCAGGACCGCATCGACGGCGCGCAGGAACGGCTCACCGCAACGGCACACGGCGGCGACGGTGCGGGCCGGATGACCGACGACGAGATGGAAGTCAGGGACCGAGCGGGTGACGGCGGCGGCCATGCCCACCATCGAGAAGCGGCCGAGCTCGATGCCGGGACCGATGGTGGCTCGCGCGCCGATGGTGGTACCGGCCCGCACGATCGTGGGCAGCGTGTGCTCGTCGGGATCCGATGGGCGCAGCTTGGTCAGGTCGGGCGTCGTGGCGCGCGGGTAGCGGTCGTTGGTAAAGGTCGTACCGGCCGAGATCATCACCCCGTCCTCGATCGTGACGCCCGTGCAGATGTAGACGAACGCGTTGATCTTCACCCGGTCGGCGATGGCCACGCCGTAGGCGACGTACGACTTCTCGCCGATGATGCAATCCTGACCGATCGTCGTACCCGGGCCGCGGATGTGGACCGAGTCCCACACCGACGTCCCCTCGCCGATGGCGACGCCACCCTCGACGAGCGCGGTCTCGTGGATGCGCGCCCCGCGGCGATCATCGAGCGGGGACCTCCAGGTCGTCGAGGCCGAGGTCGGCGAGCTTGACCCAACCCCCGCGCCGCAACGACTCGTAGGCGGCGTCGATGCACGTGGCGGCGGCGATGCCGTCGTCGATGGTCACGGCCAGCGCCGCCTCGCCCCGCACCGCGCGGCAGAACGCGTCGAGGGCCCCGCCCATGGCCGGTCCCTTGGCGTACCCGCCACCGATGAGCTCCCAGTCGCCGCCGTACGAGCGCCACGCCGACTCCCGCCACCCGACCCGGATCTCACCGAGGGAGCCGTAGATGTTCAGGAAGTTCGGCAGTGACTTGTCGATGCTCCAGGACAGGTCGACGTGGGCGTCGGTGCCGGCCTCGGTCCGCAGGTGCAGCCGCGCCGAGTCGTCGACCTGGAAGGTGGCCGGCCGGCTCGTCTCCACCGCCAGCACCTCGGCGATGGGCCCGAGGAGGTAGCGGATCAGGTCGACGGAGTGGGTGCCGTTGTCCACCAGGACGCCGCCGCCGGAGATCGCCGGATCGGCGTTCCAGCGGCCGCCCATGTCGACGCGCGACGTGAAGGCGTTCTCGACCAGGCGGATGTCGCCGATGCGGCCCGACGAGGCGATCAGCGCGGCCCGGTTGACGTCGTCGCAGAAGCGGAACTTGGTGGCCATCGTGAGCACGATCCCGCTGCGCCGGGCGATGGCGGCCAGCTCGGCGGCGGCGAGGCGATCGACGGCCAGCGGCTTCTCGGACAGGACGTGCACGCCGATGTCGGCGAAGCGCTCGGCGAGGACACCGTGGGTGACCGGCGGCGTGCACAGCACGACCGCCTCGAGACCGTCGACGGCGGCCAGCTCGTCGGCCGAGGTGAAGGCCGGACACCCGAGAGCACCGGCCACCGCCGTGGCCGCGTCGCCGTTGACGTCGGCCACGGCGATGCAGGTGGCCGTGGAAGAGGTGGGCAGGAGGTCGGCATATCCCTTGGCGATGCCGCCGGCGCCGACGATGCCGAGACGGACCCTGCCGTCGGGCGCGCCGGGCGCGACGCTCACCTGGCCTCCAGCGACGACGCCGCTTCGACGATGCTGTCGCCGAGGAAGTCGATGTGCTCGTCGGTCATCCGCTCGTTCCACGGGAGCACGAGCGCCTGTTCGAGGCCGGCGTAGGTGCCGGGGAACTTGTCGGCCGAGTAGTCGACGGCCTCCGGGCGGGCCAGCGTGAAGGGCCAGCGGCTGGTGCCGAAGGTGACCTGGTCGGCGATGACCTTGCAGTGGAAGGCCGGCTTCTGGATGTACCTCGGCGCGGCGGCGATGTCGTAGAAGCGCAGCGCCTGGGCCAGCGCCGACGGGCCGCCGGGCACGACGGCAGGGTCGACCCGCAGGCAGTACCGCCAGTACGAGTGGACGTCGTCGGGGGCCACGACCGGCGCGCCGATGCCGGGCTGACCGTCGAGCCGCTCCGACAGGCGCTGGGCGTTGGAAACCCTCACCTTCACGTTGGCGTCGAGCTTGGCCAGCGCGGCGAACAGCACGGCGCTCTGCAGCTCGGTGATGCGGTAGTTGAGGGCGAGGAACTCGTGGTCGGGGTTGGGCTCGCCGTACGGCCACGCCTTGTTCACGAACACCCGCATGCGGCGGGCCAGCGCGGCATCGGCGGTGACGACGAAGCCACCTTCGCCCGAGGTGATGTGCTTGCCCTGCTGCGAGCTGAAGCAGCCGATCGCACCCATGGTCCCGACCGGCCGCCCCTTGCTCTGGGCGTGGTACGCCTGGGCGGCGTCCTCGATGACGGGGATGTCTCGCGCCGAGGCCAGCGCCAGGATCTCGTCCATCTGGCACGGGTTGCCGAAGAGATGGGTCACCACGATGGCCCGGGTGCGGTCCGACAGGCTGGCCTCGATGGTGGCCGCGGTCACGTTCATCGTGTCGGGATCCACGTCGGTGAAGACGGGGATGGCGCCCTGGTAGAGGATCGGGCTGAGCGCGCCCATGTCGGTGATCGAGGTGGTGACGACCTCGTCGCCCGGCTCCAGGTCGAGCCCGGCCAGGGCCACGTGCACGGCGGCGGTGCCCGAGGCGCACGCCACGACGTGCTCGATGCCCACCATGTCGGCCACTGCTGCTTCGAAGCGCTTCGTGAACTCACCCTTCGTGGCGGTCAGGGTGCCGCTGTCGAGCACCTCCCGCAACGCATCGAGCTCTTCGGGGCCGAACGAGCGACCGCTGGCATCCTGGTCAGAAGGCAGCCGGATGGCCGACACTGGATCTCCTCTCGACGGGGCGGGGGGTGGGAGCGACGGGGCGGGGGTGGGAGCGAGGGGCGGGGCGGGATCGGGGTCTACGCGTCTGGACGGGCCGATCGAGGAGCCGGTTTGCCGAGCTCGACGGGATCGGCCCGCAGCGCCACCGTACTGAGCGGTCACCAGGGGGTCTACGGGCCGTCTGGCCCATTCCGGAGCCCCAGGTCGTGCCGTACGTTTGGGTCCGTGACGGCTCTGATTCCAGCGTCGAGCAGCGAGGCACGGTGACCGTCGGCCTCGGGCCCAAGAGCATCGCGTTCGTTCTGGGCACCCGACCGGAGATGATCAAGGTGGCCCCCC
Organism: uncultured Acidimicrobiales bacterium; assembly: GCA_963728985.1. GTDB lineage: Bacteria > Actinomycetota > Acidimicrobiia > Acidimicrobiales > Ilumatobacteraceae > DASXAI01. The sequence goes on from CAVSME010000003.1 coordinate 744,620, forward strand.
TCGTGAAGCTCTTCGGGGGCCAGGCGCGCGTCGTGCACACCGGTCAGCACTACGACGAGCAGCTCTCGGGCCAGTTCCTGGCCGAACTGGGCATCGGCCGTCCGGATCTGCTGCTGGAGATCGGCGGTCGATCCCGGGGCACGCAGATCGGCGATGCCACGTCTCGCCTCGAGGCGGCCTTCGCCGCCGAGCCCCCCGCCGTCGTGGTGGTCCACGGCGACACCAACGCCACCATCGCCGGCGCCCTGGCGGCCAACGCCACGAACATCCCGCTCGTGCACCTCGAGGCCGGGCTGCGCAGCTTCGACCGGGCGATGCCCGAGGAGCACAACCGTGTCGTGGCCGACCATCTGGCCGACCTCTGCCTGGCCCCGACCGAGACCAACCGGGCCAACCTGGCCGCGGAGGGCATCGGCGGGGACAAGGTGATCCTTACGGGCAATACGGTCGTCGACGCCGTCATGGCCCTGCTGCCGGGGCCCAACGAGCGGGCCATGGTGCTGTGCCAGCACGACCTCGAGCCCAGTGGCTACGTCCTGGCCACCTTCCACCGGCCCGAGAACGTGGACGACGCCGAGACGCTCGCCGTCATCCTGACCGAGCTGGGATCGGTGCCCCTGCCGGTCGTGCTGCCGCTCCATCCCCGCACCCGGGCCAAGGTGGCCTCGTTCGGGTTGGAAGGCTTGCTGAAGCCCCTCCGGGTGGCCGAGCCGATGGGCTATCGAGCGTTCCTGGCACTGGCGGCCGAGTCGGCTCTCCTCGTCTCCGACTCGGGCGGCGTGCAGGAGGAGGCCAGCATCATCAAGCGGCCCGTGCTCGTCGTGCGCAACTCCACCGAGCGACCTGAAATCCTGGGGACGTTCGCGCAACTCGTGCCACCCGGCCCACTGATCACGACGTGGATCGGCCAACTCCTGGCCGATGTCCCCAGCCTGCACGCCCGTCTGGCGGCGATGCCCTCGCCGTACGGCGACGGCACGTCAGCGCCACGGTCGGCTGCAGCGATCTCCATCCTGCTGTCCCGACCGTCGACGACCCGACGGCCTGGGCAGCGTGCCTGATCGGGGTCAGCATCGTGCTGTCCCCGGTCGGTACCATGCACCGCGAAGAGCACCAGGCGTGACGTCGCGCGCAACGCTCCCGTCGGGGGGAGGTTCGAGCGCCCGCGTGGGGGCGCGTGGAGCACGAGCGGGGCGAGAGGAGCGTGATGCGGGCGTGGTGACGACGACGGCGCCGCCCACGACGCGTCAAGCACCGAGCACCACCTGGGGCATCGCCGCCGTGATCGGCACGATCGCCGTGTTTGCCGCGGTGGTGGCGTGGTCCGTGCACACCGGCGCCATCCACTTCGCGTACAGCGACGACTGGGGCTACCTCCGCATCGCCGAGCGCTTCGTCCACGACGGTCACCTCCAGGGCGTCGGCTGGAACGACACCGCGCTCGTGGGCCAGCTGTTCGCGTCGAAGCTCATCTCGCCGATCACCGGCGGCACCGTCGCCGGCCTCCGGGTCCTGACCATCCTCTGTGCCGCCGGCAGCCTGGTGCTGGCCGCCGTGCTGGCCCGCCGCACGCGCGGGTCGAGCTGGTGGCCCGCCGTCCCCCTCACACTCGTCGTGATGGTCGGGTTCGGATCCACCATCGCCACGTACATGACCGAGCAGGCGGCGCTCGTCGCTCAGCTGGGCGCTCTGGTGCTCGGTCTCGTCACCTGGGCCCGCTGGACCCGCTCCGGCCGCTTCCCCGTCGCCCTCGTGCTCGCCGTCGGTCTGGTGGGCGCGTGGGGCGGTTCCATCCGCCAGGCCGCCGTCGCCGCGCCGCTCGCGGTGATGGCCGCCCTGCTCACCCACCCGCGGGCGCGGGCAGCGGAGCGCCGCCTGCTCGTGATCGTGGCGCTGGCCGTCCTGGCCGCCGTGCTCCTGCTGATGGTGTTCACCCCGCTCGACGGGCCCACGATGGCGATCGTGCGCGGTTCGCTCACCGGCCAGGTCGCTCGCCTGTACCAGGCGGTGGCCACGCTGGCGCTGTTCCTCGTGCCCGTCGGCATCCTGACGGGGTGGTTCGGCCGCACCATCCGGGCCGTCGTCCGCTGGGCCGGCTCCACGCGCGGGCGGGCCGGTCTCGCCGTCGTCGCCCTCGTCGTGATCCTCGGCGGCATCCTCCTCGATCACCGCGACGGGTCACTGCTCGTCGGCAACTCTCTCCAGGAGTCCGGCGGCTATCAAGGCACCGACGTGGCCTTCCCCCGCCTGTTCAACCACGCCGCCTGGGGCCTGGTGCTGGTACTGGCGGCGGCGGCCCTGTTCCTCTTCACCGTGTTCGCCGTCGAGCGCATTCGCGCCGCCTGGACGGTGGCGCGGGCCGGGCGCGAGACGGTGGCGGACTCCCTCGCCACCACGACAGCCGTCACCCGCATCGTGACCATCTGGACCGTGCTCGGCGTGCTCGGCGTGGTCGCCGTGAACCTGGCCTACCGGGCGGTCTACGACCGGTATCTCATTCCGGTCGTCATCGGGTTCGCCATCCTCGCCCTCGACAACCGCGCCGCCACCGGCAGCAGCCGGCGGCGGTTGACGTGGACCGCGGTGGCCTTCGTGCCGGTCCTGTGCCTGGGCCTGATCTCCGCCGTCGACAGCCAGGACCTCCTGGCGCTGCGGTGGGCCGGGGCCGATCGGCTCGTGGAACTGGGCTACGCCCCGACCACGGTGGACGCCGGCTTCGACTGGGTGGGCTACCACTACGGCGGCGTCGCCCGTCCCGATCGCCTCGTGCCCGACCTGCCGGACTACCCCCCGGCCACCTACGACACCTACTTCCCCGACTTCGTACGCTGCGCCATCGTGTCCGGCGACAGCCACCCGCCGCCGGGATACGCATTGCTCGATCAGGTCGAGCAACATCGGCTGTTCGGGTTGCGCACGACCACGGCGTACCTCTACGGCAACACCGGCTCGCCCTCGTGCCCGCCGATCGCTGGTCGGTAGATGCACACGTTCGCCGACTCCGATTCTGAGCTGAGTGCCCGGCCCGCGTCCGACGAGCTGGCGGTGCGGGCGTCGGCCGGCTTGCGGTGGGGCGCGTTCAACCAGGGCACCCAGCAAGTGGTTCGGCTCGGCGTGCAGATCGTGCTCACGCGGCTGCTGGCGCCCGACGACTTCGGCGCCATGGCCCTGGCCCTGGTCGTCATCAACGTCGGCACCCTGATCGGGGCGCTCGGCTTCGCTCAGGCGCTCGTGCAGCGCCAGCACATCACGCGACGGCATGTCGCCGTTGCCTTCACCACGAGCGGGCTCGTCGGGCTGGCGTTGACGATCCTGTGCATCGGCGGAGCCGACACGTTCGCCGGCTGGTTCAACGAACCTGATCTCGCGCCGTTGCTCCGGGTGCTCAGCATCATGTTCCTCCTGCGCGGGTTCGAGGGTGTGCCCAACGCGATGCTCGTGCGGCGCCTGTACATCCGCGACTTCGTGCTGTCGTCGACCATCGCCACGATCGCCGGCGCCGCCGTGGGCGTGGGCATGGCCGTGCACGGCTCGGGCCTCTGGTCGCTGGCCGGGATGGCGGTCACCGAGTCGTTCGTCGCCACCACCCTGGCGTGGACGTTCGCCATGCGGGCGGGCGTGTGGCGGCCACGGTTGTCGATCCACTTCGGCACCCTGGGGGATCTGCTGGGCTTCAGTGCTGCCGCCAGCGGCACCCGCATGCTGGTCGTGGCCCAGGGCAGCATCGACAGCATCGTGGTGGGCCGCCAGTTGGGCGCCGAGGCGCTCGGCTGGTACAGCCTCGGCTACCGGTTCCTGTTCCTCCCGCTCGATCGCCTCCTCGACGCCATCGGCGGCGTGCTCGAGCCGGTGCTGGCCACGCTCCAAGAGGACGTGGCTCGGTTCCAGGAGACGCTGGTACGGGTCGAGCGCTACGTCTGCGCTCTCTACGTCCCGCTCACGATCGGCACGGCGGTCGTGGCCCACGATCTGGTGGCCGTCGTCTTCGGGCAGGCGTGGCTCCCGGCGGTGCCCGCCCTGCAGATCCTGTCCCTCAACGGGTTGCGCCTGGCCCTCGTGCGGCTGCACGCCTACGCGTGCGAGGCCCGTGGCCATCCCCGGGCCGGTCTCATCGTGATCGGCGCGCAGGTGGCCATCGGTGCGCCGGCATCCATCATCGCCGCCCACTACAGCATCGTCTGGGTCGCCGTCGCCTTCACGATCACCGGCTGGCTGATGGTGCCGCTCAGCTTCGTGTTCCTGCAGCGCATCACCGGCCTCGGCGTCGGGCGGCAGGTGATCGCGTTGCGCGGCATCCTCCTCGCCACCGGCGTCATGGTGCTGGCGGTGCTCGCCGTGCAGCACCTCCTCGATCCGCTGGCGTCATCGGCGACGATCCTCGTCGCCGGCGTCCTCACCGGCGTCGCCGTCTACCTGCTCGGCATCGCCGTGGTCGACCGCTCCCTGCTCACCTCGGTGATGCGCGACATCACGCGCCGCCAGAACCGGGCGAGGGCAGCGACATGAGCGAGCGGAGCAAGCTCATCAGAGACACGAGGGTGCACCAATGAGCCGCCGCCGGATCCTGGTCGACGCCGCCATGGTGAAACCGAACCTGGGCGGCCTTCGTACGTACATCCGCAGCCTCGTGGGTGCGCTCCACGACCGTGACGACGTGGTTCTCGACATCATCACCAGCCGACCGACCGAGTTCGCCCACACGCCCGCGGCCACGATCATCCCGGTGCCGGCCTCCACTCAGGGCTTCCTGGCCCGTACGGCGTGGCGCGAGGCCCGTCTCGGCGCGCTGGCCCAGCGCACGGGCGCCCAGGCCGTGCTCATCCCGTATCCCGAGATGACCCTGCGCCGGCTGGCCGTCCCGTCGGTGATGGTCGTGCACGACGTCCGGGCGGTGGTCGCGCCCCGCTACGACACCCGGGGTCGGCGGCTCCGCTTCGCCGCGGCGTTGGGGGCGGCGTGCCGCACCGCCTCCCACGTGGTGTGTGTCAGCGAGTTCACCCACATGAGCCTCGACGCCTGTGTGGCCGTCGACCCGGCTCGCGTCAGCGTCATCGGCGAGGCGGCATCGGCCCAGATCGTGCCGGTCACCCGGTCGGGTCCTCCGCCAGGCGAGCGCCCCTACGTGCTGTACGTCGGCTCACTCATGCCCCACAAGAACGTCGACACCCTGGTGCGGGCGTTCGCCTTCGACGGCATCGACGTGGACCTCGTCCTCGTCGGCCCGATCACGGTGTCCGAGCGCCGCCACCTCGACGAGCTCGTCCGGTCGCTGGGCTGCGGCCAGCGCGTCCGCCATCTCGGCTGGCTCGACGACGCCGAGCTCGGCCGGCGGTACGCGGCGGCCACCGCGGTCGCCATCCCGAGCCTCCACGAGGGCTTCGGCCTGCCCGTGCTGGAGGCCTTGCAGCTGGGCGTGCCGGTGGTGGCGAGCGACATCCCTGCGTTCCAGGAGGTGGCGGGCGACCATGCGCTGCTGGTGCGCCACCCGCTCGATCCGCGCTCGTGGCGGAGCGCCATCGCCGCCGTCCAAACAATCGATGACCAGGTGGTTGGGAGCGGCCGCGCCTGGGCATTGGGACGTTCGTGGGCCGACGTGGGCGACCAGTTCGTCAAGCTCTTCGACGAGCTCCAGGAGCCACAGCGATGACGCCCGCCGCGTCGGCCGCAAACGGTTGTCCCGTGGTCAACTGGCGCCGCAGTGCGGCGCCGTGCAGCTGCTGGCGGCATTGTCCGAGCACAGCGAGTCGCCGGCCGACGGCCGGCGCATCAAATCGGCAATTGCATGGCCTGCACGTAGGCGTCGTAGGCGGGCTTGGGCGAGAAGTCGTTGCGGAGGATGCCGAAGTTCTGCTCGATGTCGCCCGGGTCGGAGCCGTAATCGCGGAAGCAGAACCAGAACACCGGACCCATCCACGGGCGGGCGGCGGCGATCTCGTAGATGCGCTGGGCGGTGAGCGCCTGCTGGGCCTCGGAGATGGCGCGTCGGTCGCTGCCCACGAACGTGCCCGTCGGTGCGCCCGCTTCGGTGGACCAGATCTGCTTGTCCTGGTCGCCGTTGGCCACCATCACGTCGTAGTACATGCCGAGGTTGCCGAAGTTGTTGTAGCTCGCCGGCTCATCGGGCGTGTACGGGTAGGTGTAGGGGTGCATGCCGAAGGCGTCGAAGGAACCGTGGGCGCCGGCGGCGTACATCCCCTTCAGGAAGTCGAGCGGCGGGTAGCGATCGGCATCGAGCACACCGGCGGGCGCCAGGCCTCCGCTGACGACGATGGCGTTCGGGTCACCGGCCTTCACCGCCGGGTAGGACGCCTGCAGCAACGCGGTGTACGCCGCGGGATCGGGACCCGACGCCCAGAACCCGCGCAGGTTGGGCTCGTTCCAGATCTCCCACTGCGCGACGCTTGCCTTGTAGCGGCTCACCGTCGTGGTGATGAACTCCTGCCACTCGGGGATGTTGCCCGGCGGGCACTTGTCGGTGGTGGAGCAGGCGGCGGATCGAGCCCACGGCGGCGTGAAGTCCAGCTCACCCAGGATCTGCAGCCCGCGGGCGCGCACCGCCGCCACCACCTTGTCGTAGCGGGCGAAGCTCCACTGGTTGTTGTTGGGCTCGATGGCCGTCCACAGGAAGTCGAAGCGCACCCAGCCGGCACCGGTGTTCTGGATGGCATCCAGCTCACGGCCCAGCGTGGCGTCGTCGTAGAACACCCACTGGGCGGCGTTGGCGAAGCCACCGATGGTCTGACCCACGGTGCCGGCGCCGGAAACCCGCCGGGGCCCGAACCGCACGGCCCGCTGCGCGTCGCCAGCGCTGACCGGGGTCACGGCCTCGGACCCGCTGACCAACCGGTACAGGGCCGGCCCGCCGGCGAACACGACCGCCAAAATGATGGCGACCAGGCCGAACACACCCAATCCCAGCCGCAGCGGCCGTTGGGCGCGTCGAGAGGTCGTCTGTGACATGAGCTCCTCCACCTGGCAATACGATCGCTCGCCTGCCCGCGCCTCGTACGGTAGCGGAGCACTAGGGGCGCGCGTCGGCGGCTGCACACGCGGTCATCGACCCAACTCGCGGCTCTCCGGTCCGGTAATGTCCTTCGTCAACATCCCCACGATTGCGGGCGGCACGTGGCGTGTCTCTTGGAGTAGCAATTCATGAGCACATCCCGTCCACGTCAGCCGACAATCGGTCGCACGAAGCCTCTCGTCTTGCACGTCGTGGAGGCGTACGGCGGCGGTGTGGCGGCGGTGCTGACCGACTACGTCGCCAGCCTGCCTGACGTCGAGCACGTCGTCTTGGCCTACCGCCGGCCCGGTTCCCAGATCGGCAACGGGCTCCACGGGCGCGCCGACTTGATCGACCTTCCGCCGGGCAAGCTGGCCCAGCTGCTCGCCGTGCGGCGCACCGTCAAGCGTCTGCGCCCCGACGTCATCCATGCGCACTCGTCCTACGCCGGTGGCTACGTACGCGCTGCCTGCGCCCGCCGCGGTGCGCGCGTCGTGTACTCGCCGCACTGCTACGCCTTCCAGCGGCGCGACGTTCCCGGCATCGTGCGGGCGGGCTACTGGCTGATGGAAGCCGGCCTGTCGTTCCGCACCGACGCCGTCGCCGCCGTCGGGGCGTGGGAGCAGGTGCTGGCCCACCGGCTGCCCCAGCCCAGCGAGGTGGTGTTCGTTCCTCACCACGTCCAGCTGCCGGCGGACCTCGTCACCAGCGCGGAAGCCGACGGCGGCCCGGTCGTCGCCGTGGGTCGCATCCGCCCGCAGAAGGACCCGGCGTTCTTCGCCGCCGCGGCGCGCGACGCCCGCCTGCTCGGCGGCAACCGCGAGTGGCGCTGGGTGGGCGGTGGCGACGAAGACCTCGAGCAGCTGCTGCGCGACAGCGGCGTGACAGTGACCGGCTGGCAACCACGCGAGCGAGTGCTGCGCGAGCTGGCCAACGCCCACGCCTACGTGCACACGGCGGCGTGGGAAGGCAACCCGGTGACGGTGCTGGAGGCCGCATCGGTCGGCCTACCCATCGTCGCCCGCGACATCCCGCCCGTGCGCCATGCCGGTGTCGATCGCCTGGCGGCGACGCCGATTGACATGGCCCAGCAGGTGCTGGCGCTCGACGACCTCGACCGCTGGCGCAGCGCCATCAAGGAGTCGGCCGAGTTCGTGTCGCGCACGGCGGCCACGTCGCAGGGAGCCGCCCTGCGCCGGCTCTACGGCTTGCCGCCGGCCGAAGAAGTCGGCGTCACCACCGACGCGCCGGCCCGGTTCAGCGCGTCCCGGTAGGCCGCTTCCACGGCGCCCACGTGGGCGTCCCAGCCACCGCCGACACCTGGTGTCACGCCGAAGCGCGCCGGCGACGTAGCGAACGCGGTCAGGGCGCGCGTGAGGTCGGCGATGTCTCCCGGCGTGAACAGCAGCTCGGTGCACGACGGCGGCACCACCTCGGGGATGCCACCGATGCGGGCACCGATGACAGGCAGTAGTTCGGCCTTGGCCTCACTCACGACGAGCGCGCCCGGCTCGCGCCACTCCGAAGGCACGACGAGGCAATCCAGCGAACCGAGGAACTCTGCCTTCGCCGCCGCGTCGACGAAGCCGACGTACTCCACGTCCCCGCCGGCGCGCGCCGCCACCGCGTCCTCCACCGAGCCGCGACCGGCGATGCGCAGTCGGCCCTGGCCGGCCGGGAGGCGCTCGAACGCGTCGATGAGGGTGAGCACCCCTTTGTGGGGCGCGAGCTGACCGAGGTACCCGAAGACCGGCGGGGTGCCCGCGGGCCGTCGGTGGTCCATCGCTCGGCCGCCGTCGGGGAGCCGCAGGACGCGGATGCGGTCGTGGATCTCGGCGATGCGTTCGTGCTCGCGCGCCGTGGCCTCGGAGACGCACAGCACCACGTGCGGACCGTGGCCGTGGAGCTCGCGCCGGTGGATGGCGGTGACGGCCCGGCACGGCCGGCACTGCGAGGGGCACGACTGGCCCTCGCGGTTGGTCATGGACGCCCGCTGGCACACCAGCCAGTAGTCATGGATCGTGTGCACGTGAGCGACGTCCCTGCGGGCCGACACGCGCAACGGCAGCGCCGACATCCCCTGGATCGAGTGGGAGTGCACGACATCGGGGCGGAAGAGGTCGACGGCGTCCAGCACGGTGCGCCACGCCCGCACGTTGCCGAGGTCGGCGGCGTGGAACGCGGCGCGCTTCCACGCCGGCTGCGACGCGAACTGATCGAGGCGATACGGCCATGCCGGCACTGATGCCACGACCCCGTCGGCGTCGACGCCGAGCGTCACGACGCCGACTTCGTGACCCCGGTCGACCAGCCGGCGGCTCAGCTCCTCCGCGTACACCTCCGCACCGCCGAGGACGGCCGGCGGCCAGAGGCTCGAGAGCATCAGCACGCGCACGGGAGTGCGCCTAGGAATGCGGCAAGGACTCGTCGAACGGTGCGTCCTCGACGCGCTCGTAGTGGCCGTTGGCCGACGGCTCTTCGTCCGCGGACGGGCTCGGCTCGCTCGGCTCGGCCGGTACCTCGGCAGTCACGGGCGGTTCGGCGACCACCGACGGTTCGGCGGCCACCTCCTCCGCTCCGGGCACGGGCAACGGCGTCTCCTTCGGCGGCGACGAGCGCCGCGGGCTGCGGCGAGTGACGACCTCGAGCTCGGGGTTCGGCACGATGTCGACGAGGCCGACCGCCAGCAGGATGTTGTTCAGCGGCCCGAGCTCCTGCATGGCACTGCGCACCTGGCGGTCGCGCATGCGCCCGTCTCGCACCATCAACACCACGCCGTGGAGCTGCGCGGCGATGGCATCGCGCTCGACCGGGCGCATCGAGGGCGGCAAGGTGACGAGCACGACATCGGTGGAGCTGCTGGACAGCACGCGCTGGACGTTGTCGACGCCGATCAGCACGTCGGGTCGATCCACCGGCCGGCCCGCCGGCAACACGTTGAGCCCGTTGATCGTGGTCTGGCGCAACGTGCGCTCCAGCGACGAACCGCCCGCCAGCACGTCGGTGAGACCGGCCTGCGAGCGGATCGAGAGCCGTGACGCCATCGTGGGGTGCGACATATCGCCTTCGACCACGAGGGTGCTGAGGCCTTGGTCGGCCAGCTCCTGGCCGAGGGCGAGGGCGACGTCGTTCGTGGCCGGCAGGTCGCCGGCGCCGACGACGGCGATGAGGCGATGGCCTTCGAGGGCGCTGGCGATGACGGCATCGGGCACGCCGTCGAGCGGGAGCAACGGCACGTGGGCCGCGGGGTCCTCGACCTCCTCGACCACCGGTTCCGGGGTACCGGCGAACGCCGGCACCTCCTCCAGGGAGACGGTGGCGAGCGGGACCTCCACCGCCACGGGCGCGGCCGCCTCGGCGAGGCGCTGCTGGCGGCGGGTCCACAAGACGATGGCCTCACCACCGAGGATCAAGACGGCGAGGAAGGCGAACAGCGCCAGGCTCTTCGCGCCCGGACCAGTGGGGCCCCGGGGGACCTCGGGCGTCTGGAGGAGCTGGGCCGCATCGAACGGGGCCGACTGCTGGGCGGCGATGTCGGACACCACGGACTGGTACTGCGATTCGAGCTGGGTCCGCTCGGGTGCGTCGGTCGCCGTGGCGTCGAGCTGGGTCCGCAGGGCGTCGCGCTCGGCCCGCAGCGCCGTGAGGCTGTCGTTGCGCTGGGCCTCCTGGTCGGCCCGGCCCTGCGCGATCGTTGCGTTCGCCACGGCCGCCGCCACGCGCGCCGTCTCGTCGGCGTTGGAGCCGGTCACCGTCACGGTTACCGTGCCCGATCCGATCGGCGTGGAACCCGTCACCCGCTCGCGCATGTCCTGCAAGGTGGTGCCCTTGTCGGCGACGGCGGCGCCACTGGTGAGCACCGCGTCACTGCCGACGAGGCGCTGATACCGGCTGGCCGTGAACGACACCGTGTCCACGGCGACGGCATTGCCGGCGATGACCGGCCCGGGCGTCACGCCGATCACGGCGGAGGTGGTGTAGGTGGTGTCGCGGAACGACACCAGTACGAAAACGACGATGGCCGCCAGCAGGCTGGAGCCGATCAGCCAGAAGCGCTGACGCCAGACAATGCGGACCTGTTCCTCGAACCTCACGCCACTCCTTGTTCGTGAGACAGCCGCCGAAAGAAGGGCTTGTACACTGCCGCGGTGCAGCACGTGTGGCAGAACTCTACTGCACAAGAAGGGGCTCTCCCAGGGTCGCGCGGCCTGTTCGCGCGACGTGGGCCATATGGCCTATGCGCGCTGGTCGCCATCCTGGTGATCGGCGCCACCGTGGTCGGCCGGGGGCCCGAGGCACTCGTTGCCGTGGTCGGGATCACCGTGGCCGTGTGGATCGCCGCCCGCCCCCAGCGGGGCATCTTGCTGGCGGTGGCGCTCGTCCCCCTCGATGGCCTGCGCCTGCCCCTGGGCATCAACGGGGCCGTGGCCTCCTGGAAGGAAGGCCTCGCCCTGTTCACCGTGGCCTGCGCCGTCCTCAGCGCCAAGAAGGTGGCCCAGCGGACCCGCCCGGACTGGTTCTGGTGGCTCGTGGCCCTCGTCGTCGTGGGGGGCGTGTGGTTCGCCATCCACGAGTCCAAGGCCGCCCTCTGGGGTCTGAAGCTCGATTTCTTCTACCTGACCCTGACGTATGCCGCCTGGCGCTGCCCGCTCACGGCGCGGGACCGCGATCGCTTCGTCAGCATCCTCATGGGGATCGGCACGGCGGCCGCCGCGTTCGGCGTGCTCCAGCAGATCCTGGGGCACGCCCGGCTCCACGAGCTCGGCTACGAGTACAACTCGGTGCTGCGCTTCAACGGCGGCTTCCTCCGCTCGATCAGCACGTTCGCGCTGCCGTTCTCGTTCGGCTTCTACATGATGATGGTGATCGTCATCTGCGTGCCGGTGGCGCTGTCCGACTTGTCGCGCCTGCGCAACCGCCTATTCCTCCTCGTGACCCCGTTGCTCGTCGTCGGCTTGGTGACCAGCATCGTCCGCACCGCGATGCTGGGCGTGCTCGTCGGCCTCCTCTACATCGGCATCCGCCGGTTCCGGTCCGTCATCGCCGTACTCGTGCCGCTCGGGCTCGTCGCCCTCTTCTTCATCCCCGGCTCGAGCGCCACCTCGGCGCTGTCGTCGGACTCCACCAAGGCGCGGTCGGCCAACTGGACCGAGAACCTCGACGCCATCCCCGACCATCCATTCGGTCTCGGCGTGGGTGAGACCGGGGCGGCGAAGGCCCGCTCGTACGGTCAGACGCGGGAGGAGCAGGCGGCCGCCTTCGACATCGATCTCAACCAGCCCGACGCCGACGTCTACACACCGATCCTCGGTGGCAACGGGGTGTATCAACCGGACAACTACTACTTCAAAACGGTGATCGAGCTCGGCGTGCTGGGGCTGTGGTTCCTCATCCGTCTCCTCATCGGTGCGGTGCGGGAGAGTCGCGCCCTCGAGCGCGTGCCCAACCCGGCCGATGCGGCGCTTGGCATCGGCATCACCGCGTTCCTGTTCTCCGTCATCTTCTCCATGCTCTTCGCGACGTACCTCGAGTTGTTCCCCATGGACGCCTACTTCTGGTTGCTGCTCGGCATCACCGCGGCGACCGTGCGGGAGTACCGCGCCGCGCCCGCGTCGGCTACCGCCGCGCCCGCCGCAGCTGCGGGTGCAGCACGGTGAACAACGCCAGGCCGAGGGCGGCGATGCCGAGCGGCACCACCCCGTTCCCCTCGCCCGTGTACGCCGGGTAGAGCACGAAGCCGGACAGGATCGCCGTCCACGACCAGAGGATGAGCACGCTGCGCCGCTGCCCGTGACCGAGGCGCATCAGCCGATGGTGGAGGTGACCCTTGTCGGCGTTGGTGACACCGGAGCGGCGCGTCGCCCGGCGGATGATGGCGAACACCGTGTCCACGATGGGCACGCCGAGGATGACCAGGGGGATGAACAGCGGGGCGAAGAAGAAGTACGTCTGGCCGGAGAAGGGCTGGTTCGGATCGGCCCGTCCTCCGACCACGGTGGTCGACGCCGCCATCAGGAGCCCCAGCAGCAGTGCGCCCGAGTCGCCCATGAAGATCCGGGCGGGGTTGAAGTTGTGGGGCAGGAAGCCGAGGCACACGCCGAGCACGATGATGGCCACGAGCGGCCCGATGTTGGGCTGGGCCAGCAACCCGAGCTTGTCGAGGCGCTGGCCGTAGAGGAAGAACGTGCCCGACGCGATGGCCACGATGCCGGCGGCCAGACCGTCGAGACCGTCGATGAGGTTGATGGCGTTGGCCATCCCGATGAGCCAGAGCACGGTGACCAGCGGGGCGAGATCCTGGCCGATCGTCACCACGTCGAAGAACGGGATGCGGAAGTAGAACATCGTGACGCCGAAGTAGGCGAGGACGACACCCGCCACCACCATGCCGGTCACCTTGGCCGGCGCCGAGATGCCTTCGGCCGGACCCAGGCGGGTCGTCGACTTCTTGAGGTCGTCGGCGAGGCCCACGGCGAACATGACGACGGCACCGAGCACCACGCCGAGGGGCTCGGAGTTGTTGGCGAACAGCGGCCCGAAGCGATCCATGTTCCAGGCCACGGCCATGGCGGCCAGGAACCCGAGGAACATGGCCACGCCCCCGAGGGCAGCCGTGGGTTGCGTGTGGATGCGCCGCTCGTCGGGCGGCACCACCCAGCCCATCCGCAACGCCAGCAGCCGCACCAGCGGCGTGGCGATCAACGTGACGCCGGCGGCGACGCCGCCCACGATCACGTACGCGGCGAAATCCGGCATCCGGACCAGGCTAGGTGCCGGCGCCAGCTGTCATCTCGCACCGCCACGGGATCATCGACGAGAAGTGGCGCCGCAGTGCGGCGGCAGGGCCGCCAGCCGCAGCATTGTCCGAGCACAGCGAGTCGGCGGCCGCAGGCCGCCGCATCAATACGGCGTGAACTTCGAGCAGAGGGTTGCGACGTCGTCGCGGACGGCAGCGAGCTCGGCGTCGTCGGCCCGGTGGCGCAACGCCCGGGCGATCAGGCCGGCGATCACCGCCATCTCCGGCTGCCGCATCCCCTGGGTCGTGGTGCTGGCCGTCCCGATGCGCACGCCGCTCGTGACGAACGGGCTGCGGGGGTCGTCGGGGATGGTGTTGCGGTTGAGCGTGATGCCCGCCCGGTCCAGCACCTCCTGGGCCTGCTTGCCCGTGAGCTCGGCGTCGAAGCTGCGCAGGTCGACGAGCATCAGGTGGTTGTCGGTGCCGCCCGAGACGAGGCGGAACCCCTCGGCGGCGAGGCCGGCCGCCAGCGCCGCGGCGTTGCTGACGATCTGGGCGGCGTAATCCCGGAAGCTCGGGTCCATCGCCTCGCGGAAGGCCACCGCCTTCGCGGCGATGACGTGTTCGAGCGGACCACCCTGGCTCCCCGGGAACACCGCCTTGTCGATGGCCTGAGCGTGCTCCGCCTTGCACAGGATGGCGCCACCGCGCGGGCCCCGCAGCGTCTTGTGGGTGGTGAGCGTGACCACGTCGGCGTAGGGCACGGGCGACGGGTGCGCGCCACCGGCGATGAGCCCGGCGATGTGGGCGGCGTCGAAGAGGAAGTACGCGCCGACCTCGTCACAGATGGCGCGGAAGGGCTCCGCGTCGATGCGGCGCGAGTACGCCGTGGCACCGGCGACGATCATGCGGGGCCGATGCTCCAGCGCGGCGTCGCGCACGGCGTCCATGTCGATGCGCTCGTCGCTGGGCGACAGCTTGTACGACACGAACCGGTAGAGCTTGCCGCTGGCGTTGACCGGCGAGCCGTGCGTCAGGTGGCCGCCGTGGTCGAGGCTCAAGCCCATCACGGTGTCGCCCGGCTCGAGCATGCCCAAGTAGACGGCCATGTTGGCGTTGGCGCCGGAATGGGGCTGGACGTTGGCGTGGTCGGCGCCGAAGAGGGTCTTGGCCCGCTGCCGGGCCAGCTCCTCCACCTCGTCGATCACCTGGTTGCCGCCGTAGTAGCGCTTCGTCGGGTACCCCTCGGCGTACTTGTTCGTGAGGACCGAGCCCGTCGCTCGCAGCACGGCCGGCGACGCGAAATTCTCCGAGGCGATGAGCTGGATGGTGGTGTTCTGCCGCCGCAGCTCGTCGTCGAGCAACGAGAACAGCTCGCGATCGGGGTCACCATCGGTGGGCCAAGGCATGGAGGCCAGTCTACGAGCCGGTCTGGCGCCGCGCCCCGGGAACGTGCGCTCCCGTAGGGCGGCCCCTTAGGTTGGCGCCATGACGATCGATCCCCGGCTCCCGGTCATCATCGGCGTGGGCCAGACCGTGCAGCGCTCCAGCGGCGTGGAGGACGCGCTCGAACCCGTGGACCTCATGGCGCAGGCAACACGATCGGCCGCCGCCGACGCGGGGATGGGCGGCGTGCCCGCCGTCGACTCGGTGCGGATCGTCCAGCTCCTGTCGTGGCGGTACAAGGATCCGGCTCGCCTGCTGGCCGACGCCCTGGGCGTCACCACCGCGGAGACCGCGTACAGCACCGCCGGTGGGAACACGCCGCAGATGCTCGTCAACACGACGGCCGACGAGATCCGCAGGGGCGACATCGACATCGCGCTCCTCTCGGGCAGCGAGTGCTGGCGCACCCGCATGCGGGCCCGCAAGAACGACGTCGCCCTCCCGTGGCGCACGGAGCCGGAGGGCACCGAGCCGTCGCGTGTGATCGGGTCCGAGTTCGTCATGAGCCACCCGACCGAGATCGCCCGCAAGATCTTCATGCCCGTGCAGGTGTACCCGATGTTCGAGACGGCGCTGCGGGCGGCGGCCGGCGAGGCGCCCGACGACCATCAGCGGCGGGTCTCCGAGCTGTGGTCGCGCTTCTCGTCGGTGGCGGCGCACAACCCCTATGCATGGGTGCAACGCGAGCTGTCGCCCGAGGAGATCCGCACGCCTGGCCCGAACAACCGGATGATCGGCCTGCCGTATCCCAAGTACATGAACTCGAACAACGACGTCGACATGGCCGCCGCGCTGATCATGTGCTCGGTCGAGCGCGCTCGTCAGCTCGGCGTGAGCGAGGACAAGTGGGTGTTCCTGCACGCCGGTGCCGATTGCCACGACACGAAGTTCGTCTCCAACCGGGCCGACTTCCACTCGTCGCCGGCCGTGCGCATGGGCGGCAAGCGGGCGCTCGACCTCGCCGGGATCGGCATCGACGACGTCGAGGTGGTCGACCTCTACTCCTGCTTCCCCGCCGCCGTGCAGATGGGCGCCGCCGCCCTCGGCCTCGACCCGGGACGCCAGCTCACCCGGACCGGGGGCCTGGCCTTCGCCGGGGGCCCGTGGAACAACTACGTGATGCACGCCATCGCCACCGTCGTGGGCGACCTCCGGGACCGGCCGGGCGAATACGGCCTCGTGTGGGCCAACGGTGGCTACGTCACCAAGCACGCGTTCGGCGTGTACTCCACCGCACCGCCGAGCGATGGCCTGAAGCTGGACGGCGGTGCCGTGCAGGACGACATCGACGCGCTGCCGACCATCGAGCTGGCTGAGGAGACCGAGGCGGCGGGGTCGGCGACGGTGGAGGCCTACACCGTGATGCACGGACGCGACGGCGAACCCGAACAGGGCATCGCCGCTTGCCTCGTGCCCGATGGCCGCCGGGCGTGGGGCACCACGACCGAGCCCGACCTCCTGGCCGCGCTCACCGAGGGCGAGTGGGTGGGCCGGGCGGTCAGCTTGGACGACCAGGGCCTCCTGCACGCTGTGTAGTGTCCGGCGCCGTTGACTGACTCGTTCCCGCGCCAGCACGCCAGGACCCGCCGGTTCACCCTCGGCGAGCCCCGCACCATCACGGTCTCCCCCGACGGCCAGCGGGTCGTCTTCGCCCGGTCGCGCCACGGCAGCGATCCGGTCAACTGCCTCTGGCTCCTCGACGTGGCCTCGGGCACCGAGACGCTCGTGGCCGATCCGGCGGTGCTCCTGGGCGCCGGCGGCGAGAGCCATCTGCCCCCCGAGGAGCGCGCCCGCCGGGAGCGAGCGCGTGAGCAGGCCGGCGGCGTCGTCACCTACGCCACCGACACGAACGTGGTGGTGGCGGCGTTCGCGCTGGACGGGCGGCTGTTCGTGGCCGGGCTCCTGTCGGCGGCGGCGCGCGAGGTGAAGGCGGCGGGGCCTGTCTTCGACCCCCGCCCCGATCCCGGCGCTCGGCGGGTGGCCTACGTGAGCGGGCCGGTCCTGCGGATCGCCGAGCTCGACGGCCACTCGTGGATGCTGGCCGGCGAGCCCGACGACCCGGACATCTCCTGGGGATCGGCCGAGTTCATCGCCGCCGAGGAGATCGGCCGCTCCCGTGGCTACTGGTGGTCGCCCGACGGCGACCGCATCGCCGCCACCCGCGTCGACACTTCGCCGATCGGCCGGTGGTGGATCGGCGATCCGGCCAACCCGGCGACGACGCCCACCGAACTGGCCTACCCGGCGGCCGGGACGGACAACGCCGTCGTCACCCTCCACCTCCTCGGCCTCAACGGGTCCCGCGTCGCCGTCGAGTGGGATCGCCAGGCCTTTCCGTACCTCGTCGATGTGCTGTGGGCCGAACCCGAGGTGCTCTACATCACGGTGCAGTCACGCGATCAGCGCCGCCTCGAGGTGCTGGCGGTGGACCCGTCGAGCGGCGAGACCCGGGGGGCCTTCCTCGACGCCGACGAGGCGTGGGTCGAGCTGGTGGGGGGCACGCCGGGCCGGCTGGCCGACGGGCGCCTCGTGATGACGGCCGACCGCGACGGCGCCCGCCGCCTGCTCGTGGACGGCCAACCCGTGACCGGGCCCACTGTGCAGGTCCGCAGCGTGGTCCACGCCGGCGGCGAGCAGGTGGTGTTCCTGGCCAACGAGCTCGACGAGCCGACCGAGGTCCACGTCTGGCGGTGGCGCGACGGCGCCGAACCGGAACGGCTCACCTCGACGCCCGGCGTGCACGGTGCCGTGGTCGGCGGCGACACCGTGGTGGTGCGCTCGGCCGGGCTCGACCACGACGGCACCCGGACCGCGATCCTGGGCGGCGCCGAGATCGAGTCGTTCGCCGAGGCACCCCTCGTGCATCCGAACGTGACGCTCCGGCGCGGCGGGGAGCGATCGCTGGCGACGGCCGTCCTGCTGCCGCACGACGTGGCCGACGACGCCCGGCTGCCGGTCCTGCTCGACCCGTACGGCGGTCCGCACGCGCAGCGGGTGCAGGCGGCACGGGCGCAGTACCTGACGTCGCAGTGGTTCGCCGACCAGGGTTTCGCCGTGGTCGTGATCGACGGGCGGGGCACGCCGGGGCGGGGGTCGGTCTGGGAGCGGGCGGTGCACCTGGACCTGGCCGGGCCGGTGCTCGACGACCAGGTGGAGGGGCTCTGGGCGGCGGCCGAGGCCGACTCCCGCCTCGATCTGTCGCGCGTCGCCATCCGGGGCTGGAGCTTCGGCGGCTATCTCGCGGCCCTGGCCGTGCTCCGCCGGCCGGACGTGTTCCACGCGGCCGTGGCCGGCGCTCCGGTCACCGAGTGGCGCCTCTACGACACGCACTACACGGAGCGCTACCTCGGGGATCCATCCGACGACCCGGCGCCCTACGACCGGTCGTCGCTGCTGCCCGACGCCGGGCGCCTCGAGCGGCCGCTCCTGCTCGTGCACGGACTGGCCGACGACAACGTGGTCGCCGCCCACACGCTGCAGCTGTCGTCAGCGCTGCTGGCGGCGGGGCGGCCACACCAGGTGCTGCCGCTGTCGGGCGTCACCCACATGACGCCCCAGGAGGTCGTGGCCGAGAACCTCCTGCTGCTGCAGCTGGCCTTCCTACGCGACGCCCTCGGCCTCGACGCCGCCCCGCCGCCCGAGCCCGAACCCGAGCCCTGACCGTCCCAAAGCGCGCAGCCTGAACACTTCGTACCGCCCCAGCGGTACCAAACGCTCAGCCTGCGCGCCGGGAGGCCTGCCCGTGCACAGCCGTCGCGCCGGCCTCCCCGTGCACAGCCTGTGCGCGGAAGGGACGCTGGTACCCCTACGCGCACAGCCTGTGCGCGGATGGGGGCGGTGGCGGCAGCCGGAGGGCTGGTCAGCAGGCGGTCGGCGGGCCGCGGTGGGCGAAGGATGTGCGCGCGTCGAGCCGCAGGGGCGGACGGCCGCGGTACCGTCCGAAGCGCAGCGAGTCGGCGGCGAAGAGGCGCCGCAAAGATTCAGATTCAGTGCAGCTGTTCGGTGAGGTAGTTCTCGACGCCGATCTGGCGGATGGCCTCGAGCTGCGTCTCCAGCCAGTCGGCGTGCTCCTCCTCGTCCACCAGCATGTGGGCCAGGAGCTCGCGGCTGCCGTTGTCGCCCACGGCGACGCACGTGGCGATGCCGTCGTTGAGGCGCTTGATCGACTCCCGCTCCGTCTCGAGGTCCAGCTCGAACTGCTCGGGCACCGTCTCGCCGACGCGCACCGAGAACAGGCGCTGGTAGTTGGGGACGCCCTCGAGGTACAGGATCCGGTCGGTCAGCTGCTCGACGTGGTGCATCTCGTCGATGGACTCGTGGCGGATCTTGTCGGCCAGCCGCTCATAGCCCCAGTGGTGGCACAGCTTGGCGTGGAGGAAGTACTGGTTGACCGCCGTGAGCTCAGCGGTCAGGACGTCGTTGAGCAGTTCGAGAACGGACGGATCACCCTGCATGCGGACCGAGGTTAACGGCGCGCCTCACTAGGCGATCGCACCGACCGGCTGGGTGGTGGCCGCTGCCACCAGCAGCTCGATCGCCGGCAGGCACCCCCCGCATCGCGTGGCCGCCCCGCAGCGCGCCTGGACCTCGGCGACCGAGGTGGCCCCGTCGGACAGCTCGGCGATGATGCGGCGGTCCGAGACCAGGCGGCAATGACAGAGAAGCGCCATCGCCCGTAAGGCTAACCAAACAGATGCCGCTCAGCAAACCGACCCGCCGGGCCGGCAACCCACCAGGACCCGATGGCGTCCGGCCAGGTCAGGGTGCACGACCACCGCTCCCAGCCCGGTCGCCACGGCCAGTGCCGAAGCAGCCCCACCCTGGTCGGCGCCGATCTCCACGACCAGGGAGCCGCCCGGCCGCAGCCACGTGGCCGCACCGGCAGCGAGGATCCGCAGGGCATCGAGCCCGTCGGCGCCGGCGAACAGGGCGAGGGGCGGCTCCCAGTCGCGCACGGCCGGCTCGAGCACGGCGCCCGACGGCACGTACGGCGGGTTGGACACCACCAGGTCGAGGCGGCCCCGCAGCTCGGCCGGCAGGGCGGCGAACCAGTCCCCCTCGGCCACCCGCACGTTGGCGGCGGCCCGGCCGAGGCCGGCGAGGTTGGCCCGAGCCACGTCAAGGGCGCCGGGCGAGGCGTCGGTGGCCCAGATCTCCACGCCGGTGAGGGGCAGCTCCCGGGCCAGCGACAGGGCGATGGCGCCGGAACCGGTGCCGAGATCGGCCACCAGCAGCGGCCGAGGCTTCCCGGCCAGGACCGCGAGGGCGACGTCCACGACCTGCTCGGTCTCCGGCCGGGGGATCAGGACCCGCCGATCGACCATGAGCTCGAGGTGCCGGAACGCCCACGACCCGAGCACGTACTGGAGCGGCTCACCCGTCCGGCGCCGCGCCACCATGGCGTCGAGATGGGCCAGCGCCCTGGTGCTGGCGGCATCGTCGAGACCGAGCGCCCACTCGGCGCCGCTCATGCCGGACGCCTCCTGGCAGAGCCAGCGGGCCTCGTTGGCCGATTCGGGATCGCCACCGAGGGCCGCCGTGGTCTCGATCCACAGCTGGCGCCAGGTGGTCGTCACGCGTCGGTGCCGGCCAGCTGGCGAGCGCGCTCGTCCGCGCCCAGCGCGTCGAGCATCTCGTCGAGGTCGCCGGCGAGCACGTCCTGCAGCCGGTTGAGGGTGAGGCCGATGCGATGGTCGGTGACGCGGTTCTGCTTGTAGTTGTACGTGCGGATCTTCTCGCTGCGGCCGCCGCCGCCCACTTGCGACTTGCGCTCCGCGGCCATCGCCGCCGCCTGACGATCCTGCTCGGCCTTCAGCAGCCGGGCCCGCAGCACCTGCATGGCCCTCGCCCGGTTCTGGAGCTGGCTGCGCTCGTCCTGCATGGCCACCACGATGCCCGTGGGCTTGTGGGTGATCCGCACCGCCGAGTCGGTGGTGTTGACGCTCTGGCCGCCCGGACCCGACGAGCGGTACACGTCGATCTGGAGGTCGTTCGGATCGATGTCGACGTCGACCTCGTCGGCCTCGGCCAGCACGGTCACCGTGGCGGCGGACGTGTGGATCCGGCCCTGGCTCTCGGTGACCGGCACCCGCTGGACCCGATGCGGCCCACCCTCGAACTTCAGATGGCTCCACGCCCCGTCACCGCGCACCACGAAGGTGATCTGGTTGAAGCCACCGAGGTCGGAGGCGTCCGCCGACAGGACCTCCAGCTTCCAGGCGGAGCGCAGGGCGTAGGCCTGGTACATGTCGAAGAGGTCGCGGGCGAACAGGTTGGCCTCCTCGCCGCCCTCCGCTCCCCGGATCTCCACGATGACGTCCTTGCCCTCGTTGGGATCATGAGGCAGCAGCAGCACCTTGAGGCGGTCCTCCAGCTCGGCCAGGTCGCGCTCGGCCTCGGCCACCTCGATGCGGGCCAGCTCCCGCTCGTCGCCGGTGGCCTCGCCGAACAGCTCTCGCGCCGCGCTGAGGTCGTCCTCCCTCCTGCGGTAGCGGCGATAGGCGTCGACGACGGCGCCCAGTTCCTTGTAGCGGCGGTTGAGGTCGCGCAGGAGGCGGAGATCGCTGACGACGCCGGGTTCGGCCAGGCGCGCCTCGATGGCCCGGTACTCGTCGTCCAACCCGGCCAGCCGCTCGATCACAACGATCCAGGCTAGGGCCCCGCCGGTTCCACCAGGTCGGCCGGCCCGAGGTGGTAGACGTTCGGGCGTGGCGTCGTCAGAGGCGGATGTGCTTGCGCTGGTCGAGCGTCTCCGGGCCGTGACACTGCGGGCCGGGCGCCTCGGTGAGCCGCTGCCCGGCGAGCCGACGCTGGCACGGGACCTCGGCGTGTCCCGCCCGTCGGTGCGCGAGGCGCTGGTCCGCCTCGAAGCCGAAGGTCTCATCCGCCGCCGCAAGGGCGCCGACACCGTCGTGAATCCCGGGGCGCTGGAGATGCTGGCCCGGTTCGACCAGCAGGTCGAGTTCGCCGATCTCCTGCGCCACGCCGGCTTCGAGCCGACCGTGGAGCTCCTGGAATCGGCCACGGTGCTGCTGGCCGAGCGGGACGCCAAGGCCCTCGGTCAGCCGGCCGGCGGCCCGGCGCTGCGGACCGTGAAGCGCTGGCGAGCCGACGGCGCGCCGGTGATGGTGGCCGTCGACGTGGTGCCGGCGCCCGACGGTGACGGCGACCGCCTCGACGGTCTCGATCCCCACGCCGGCTTGTTCGATCTGGTGCGGGCGCTCACCGCGACGTGGTGGAGTGGGAACTGGCGTGGCCGGGCGCCGAGCCGCTGCGGGGGCCGGTGCGGGCCTGGCTCGACGGGGTGAGCGCCGGCGCCGTCCTGACCCTCGATCTCGTCGGCGTCAGCCGCCGCGGCCGGCGGGTGTACCACGCCCCTCGAGCGCGCCGGCGCCACTCGCAGCCTCGTCAACGTGGTGCAGGCGGTGCTCGTCATCGGCGTGGCGCTGGCCACCCGAGTGCGCGTGCAGGGGCGAGCGGCATGAGCGGGCTGGCGTCGGTCGAGTTCTGGGAAGCGGTGCTGGCCGGCGGACTCCGCCTCGGCGTCCCGATCGGCCTCGCCGCCAGCGGCGAGCTCATCGGCGAGCGGGCCGGCGTGCTGAACCTCGGCATCGAGGGGAACATGGCGATGGGCGCCTTCGCCGGCGTGGTCGGCGCCGTCACCTTCGGTGTGGCCGGGGGGCTCGTGGCCGGCGCCGTCACCGGCGCCCTGATGGGGCTGGTGTTCTCCCTCCTCGTCGTGCGCTGGCGGGCCAACGAGGTGGTGGTCGGGTTCGCCATCGCCCTGGGCGGTGTCGGCCTCGCCACGTTCCTCTACCGCAGCGTGTACACCACCCGGCCGGCGTGGAAGCCGCTGCAGGCGGTCGACGTCCCAGGGCTCGAACGCCTTCCCGTGGTCGGTCCGGTGCTGTTCCGCCAGCCGATCGTCGTGTGGGCCCTGCCGATCGTGCTCGTCGCCGTGGCCGTGGTGCTGCAGCGCACGCGCGCCGGGCTCGAGGTCCGCGCCGCGGACGACGGGCCCGCCGCCGCCCGGGCCAAGGGCGTCGCCGTCGACCGCGTCCGGATCGTCGCGTCGGTCGTGGGCGGAACGCTGGGCGGTCTCGGCGGCGCCGTGCTGTCGGCGGCCATCGTGGGCGAGTTCTCGGACCAGATCATCGGCGGGCGCGGCTTCGTCGCACTCGCGCTCGTCATCGCCGCCCGCTGGCGCCCCCTCCTGCTGCTGCCGGCGGCGTGGGGCATCGGCGCGCTCCAGGCGTTCCAGCTCCGCGTCCAGGCCGAGGGCGGCTTCGGTCTGCCCGTGGAGCTGCTGCAAGCGCTGCCGTTCGTCGTGACGCTGGCCGTGCTGGCGATCGGGGTCGGCAGCAGCCGGGCGCCGCGCGCCCTCGGTCGCGTCGCATCGGAGGTCCGATGACGCTCGATCTGATCCACCGCAGCTGGCATCCCGTGACCCGCACCGCCGACCTCGGCGACGGTCCGCTCGGCGTCGAGCTGCTCGGCCGGCGGCTCGTGCTGTTCCGCGACGCCACTGGCACGGTCGCCGCCCTCGACGGCCACTGCCCCCACCGCGGCACCGATCTCGCGCTCGGTTGCGTCACCGCCGGCGCCCTCGCCTGCCCGTTCCACGGCTGGCGCTTCGACGCGGCGGGCACGTGCGTCGCCATCCCGTCGCTCCCCGTCGACACGCCGATCCCGGCCGGGGCTCGGGTCCCGGCGGCGGCCGCCACCGAAGCGCACGGTCTCGTCTGGGTCAGCCTCGATCCGGCCGCCGACCGCGCCGACGTGCCGGCCGTCCCGTCCCCCGACCGCGCCTGGGCTGCGCGTCGTGACGGGCGGAGCCGATGGTGTGGCGCACCAGCGCCGGCCGCCATGTCGAGAACATCTTGGACCTCGCCCACTTACCGTTCGTGCATCCAGCGACGTTCGGGTGCCCCGAGACCGAGCTCGTCGAACCGCACGACGTCGTGATCGAGCCCGGCGCCATCGACTGCAGCGTCGGCGTCACCACCCGTAACCCCGACACACCCCGACGGGCCGCTGTATCCCGGCCTCGGCCCCACCATCCGGCTCGGCTATCACTATCGCGTCGACCTGCCGTACCGGATCACCCTCGACTTCGACTTCCCCGACGACAAGCGGCGCGCCCTCCACGAGGTGGTGACGCCCAACGCGCCCGATCGCTGCACGATCTTCTGGCTGCTGCTGGTGGACGAGCGCCTGGCGTCGAGCGACGAGGAGGAGCTGGCGTTCGCCCACCCGGTCTTCGCCGAAGATCAACCCATCATCGAGAGCCAGCCACCGGGCGTCCCGCTCGACCGGCGAGCGGCTGTTCACGTTCGAGGATCTGTCGTCGTTCCTCGGCTTCCTCGACTGGACGTGCCACCTCATCGACACGCCCGAGCAGGCGGCCGCGGTGGCCTACGAGTACGCGTCCCGGGCCACGGCCGACGGCATCGTCTACGCCGAAGTCATCGTGAAGCCCACCCACTGGTCGGGCTGGGATCTCAGCGAACTGGTGGAGGCGCTGACCGCCGGCTTCGAGCGGGCCGAGGCCGACGGCTTGGCCGAGTGCCACCTCCTGCTGTCGGTCCTGCGCCAGCAGCCGGCCGAGGAAGCCGAGGCGCTCGTGACGTGGATGGCCCGCCACCGGCCCCGGCGCATCCTCGGCCTGTCGATCGACGGCAACGAGGCGCGCGCCGGCCGGACGGGGCCCCGCTTCGCCCGGGCCTATCAGCTGGCCGCCGAGCACGGGTTCGGCCGGACAGCCCACGCCGGCGAGTCCTCGGGCGCCGACGGCGTCCGTGACGCCGTCGAGCTGCTCCGCGTCCAGCGCATCGACCACGGCGTCCGCGCCATCGAGGACCCTGAGCTGCTGCGGCGCCTGGTCGACGATCACATCACCCTCAACGTCTGCCTCAGCTCGAACCTCGTCCATCTCTACCCGTCGCTGAGCGCCCACCCGCTGGCCGCGCTGCTGGCCGCCGGCGTGCCGACCACGCTCAACACCGACGACCCCGGCTATCTCGGCATCGATCTGACCGGCGAGCTGGTCAAGGCCACCACCAGCTTCGGGTGGACGGCGGCAGACGCCATCGCCGTCACCCGCCGGGCCATCGCCGCCGCCTTCTGTCCGCCGACCACCGCCCAACGCCTGCACACGCTGCTCGATGGGTTCGAGGCCACCGATCCGGAGGAGGACGAATGAGCCACCCACCGTTCAGCGCACCCGCCGACGACGCCGACTGGGTGGCACTGGCGCGCGAGCTCGCCGCCGATTTCGCAACACGCGCCGCCGCCCACGACGAAGCCGGCGACCTCCCGATCGAGAACCTCGAGGCAATGGCCGCCGCCGGGCTCGACACGGCGCTCCTGCCGCGATCCCTCGGTGGCGCCGACCTCTCCTATCGCGCCTTCGGGGAGATCCTCGGCGCCGTCACCAGAGCGTGCCCGTCGACAGGCTGCATCTGGCTCATGCACGTCGGGGCGGCCCTCACGCTGACCTCACTCGGCGACCCGGCGATGGCCGAGCTCTTCGCCGGCGAGCTGGCCGCCGGCAAGCGCTTCGCCAACGCACTGTCCGAGCCGACCTCGGGCAACCTCTTCCTGATGCCCCTCCAGCACGCCGTCGCCACCGAAGGCGGCTGGACGCTGTCGGGGGCCAAGCGCTTCGTGTCGGGCTGCGAGATCGCCGATCACCTGCTGGTGAACGCGCTGGTCGAGAACGTTCCGAGCTTCTTCGGCGTGGCCCGCGATCCGTCGATCACGTTCGTGCCGATCTGGGACACGATGGGCATGCGGGTCACCCGCAGCCAACTCATCTCCTTCGACGGCACGCTCCTGCGGGCCGACCGCCGCTGCCACGCACCCGACCCGACGACACCCAACCCCATCGGCACCGGCCTGGCCTGGATGTCGATCGGCGTGGCCGAAGCGGCGCTGGCGGCGCTGATCGAGCACGCCACCAACCGGGTCATCCCCACCACCGGCCAGCCGCCGTCGCACCTCCAGTGGGTGCAGTTCGCCGTGGCCGACGCCCATGTCCAGCTGGAGGCGGCCCGGCTGATGGCGGGCAAGACGATGTGGTTGGCCGACGCCCGCTCGCCCGGCACCCTCGACGCCGCCCTCGCCGCCAAGCTCTACGCCAACGACGTCGCCCGCTCGATCGCCGACCTCGGTGTGCGCATCGGCGGCGCGTCCGGCTACCTCAAGACGTCGCCGATCCAGCGCCACTTCCGCGACGCCCAGGCCGGTGCCCTCATGGCCTATTCGACGGAGCTGTGCCGCGACTACTTGGGCAAGGCGGTGCTCCAGGTCGCCCCGCCCAGCGAAGGCGGCTTCGGCTGAGCGCTCCCGCGTCCAAAAGCGCGCAGCCTGAACACTTGGTACCGCCCCGGCGGTAGCAAACGCTCAGCCTGCGCGTCTGGGGGGCGTGGCCGACACGGCTCACCGCCCAGAATCGTTGACTGATCACCGTGAGCGAGTGATGCCGGCGACCCATGGAACCGCCAGGTCAGCCGTGGTGTCATAGCGGCCAGGCCAGCGGCGGAGCTGGCCGGCGGCGGCAAGGCGTGCACCCCGGCAGGACAGCCGGCGGCGACGCGTGAAAGGCGGAAACCATGTTGATCACGTCCCCCTCCCGGTCTTCGGCGCGCCCGGAGCTGGCTCGGTCCGGGGCGGTGCGGCCATGAGGCGCAGCACGGTCGTCGCGGTACTCGGTGGCGCCATGACGGTCGCCGGCGGGGCGTGGTTCGCTCTCGTCCAGCGCGACATCGTGACCGACAAACATGCCGCCGGCGTCCCGCTGGCGCGGGTGGCGCTCGGCGCCGCCGCTGTCGGTGTCGTCCTGCTGGCCGGCGGGTTGTTCTTCACCCGGCGCCAGCGCAAGGCCGAAGCGGCCTATGAGGAAGAGCTGGAAGACGAGGAGCCTGGCGAGTACGTGTGGCCGACGATCGTCGTCCGCCGCCACGGCCGGCCCCGCCAGCGGCCCATGGCCCGCATCGTCACGGTGCCCCCGTCGACGTGGCCGGTGCCGTCGCCTCGCCATCCGTCGATGGCCGGCATGGAGGCCGACACCAGCTTCCCGGCGAACCCGGCACCGGCGGTGGGTGACGGCTGGCTGCCCGACAACGTGCAGCGCCTGCCCTTTCGGCCCTAAGACGGACGAATCGGGATGATCTCGGCGGGATGACGCAGCCGGGCGGCGAGCGCCCGAGTGACCGGGTGGTCGTCGCGTTCGGGCACCGCCAGCAGCAGCCGGGCGTCGGCCGGTCCGACGGCGCCGCGGGCGTCAGCGGCGAACGGCACCAGGTCGAGATCGATCCCGACCGAACAGACGACCACGACGGCGGCGCCGTCGCCGTCGACACCCACGGCCACGCACGGCACCGGGTCCTTCAGGTTGACGCGGGGCACCGGTGGTGGCGCCGTCTCGAGCACGAGTGCGCCGACGAGCGAAGGTTCCTCCACCAACCGCCAGCGCAGCAGGCGCTCGGCATTGAGACGGTTCAGCGGGTGGGGCTCGGCGCCGGGCCGGCGGTGCTCGGCGACGGCGGCCACCACGCCGGCGAGCGCCTCCGCGGGAGGCACGTCGCCGTGCACGAGCAGGAACGCTTCGCGGTCGTGCGCACCGACGCCGACCTCGAGCCGGGTCACGCCGAGATCAGGATCGATGACGGCCCGGCAGACCTCGAGGCCGGCCACTTCGCCGGCGACGACGCCGTGCTCGATGGCGGGCGTCGCCCCGGCCGCCTCGATGAGCGGGAGCAGCGACAGCCGATCATCGGTCACCGGCGGCGCCGGTTCGTACGGTGCTGCCTCGGCGGGCACGAGCGTTCGCCCGTCGGCCCACCACACCCGAGGTGGGGCGGTGAACCACCGGGCCCGCCGGGCCAGGACCGCAGCGGCCGCGGTGTCGTCGGCGACGACGTTCACGGCACCGTCGTCGCCGTGCTGGCGGGCCCACGCCAGCGCCGGGCCGAGGACGCGCTCGGGGCGCTCGTCGGCCAGCACCCACACCTCGCCGTCACGCCGGAGCGCGGCGCCCGCCCCGAAGGGCTCCAAAACGGCAGGACCCCCGTCCGCGTGGTCGCGGACGAGGGCGCCGAGCTTGAGGCCGAGCAGCGCGCTGCGGCGCTGCGGGTCTGGGGTCACTTCTTGGCGCTGGCGCCCTTGCGCTGGCCGTAGCGCCGCTGGAAACGCTCCACCCGGCCGCCGCTGTCGACCAGCTTCTGCTTGCCGGTGAAGAACGGGTGGCACTCGTTGCAGAGCTCGACGTGGATGGTGCCGGCCTTGGTGGAGCGGGTGGTGAAGGTGTTGCCGCACGAGCACACGACGGTGGTGGTGTCGTAGCCGGGGTGGATGTCAGCCTGCATGGCAGCTCTCCAGATCGAGGGGACGAGTCAGGATATCGGGGGCACGAGCTTCTCGGCGTCGTCCGTCTCACCGGTGAGACGCATCGCTCCGAGAACACCTACATGGACGGCTGCTTGGCGATCTCCGCGAGGAACTCGTCGTTGTTGCGGAACGTCTTGAGCCGGTCCACGAGGAGGTTCAGCCCGGCCTCGGCCGAGCCTCCCTCGGCCAGACCCGACAGCACCCGCCGCAGCTTCCACACCATCTGCAGCTGCTTGCGATCGAACAGCAGCTCCTCGTGGCGGGTGGACGAGGCGTCCACGTCGATGGCCGGGTAGACCCGGCGCTCGGCCAGCTTGCGGTCGAGCCGCAGCTCCATGTTGCCGGTGCCCTTGAACTCCTCGAAGATGGCGTCGTCCATGCGGGAGTTGGTCTCGACCAACGCCGTGGCCAGCACCGTGAGGGAGCCGCCTTCCTCGATGTTGCGGGCCGCACCGAAGAACTTCTTCGGCGGGTAGAGGGCCCCGGCGTCGATGCCACCGGACATGATGCGACCGGTCGCCGGTGCCGCCAGGTTGTACGCCCGGGACAGCCGGGTGATCCCGTCGAGGATCACCACGACGTCTTCGCCGGCTTCCACCATCCGCTTGGCCCGCTCGATGGCCATCTCGGCCACGTGGGTGTGCTCGTCGGAGGGCCGGTCGAAGGTGGACGCGATGACCTCGCCCTTCACCGTGCGGCGCATGTCGGTGACCTCTTCGGGCCGCTCGTCGACGAGCAGCACGATGAGCTTCACCTCGGGGTTGTTGCGCTCGATCGACGTGGCGATCGTCTTCATGATCGTGGTCTTGCCCGCCTTCGGGGGCGACACGATCAACCCGCGCTGGCCCTTGCCGATCGGCGAGATCAGGTCGACGATCCGCGCCGTCATGTTGGTGGGATCGCCGCCTTCGAGGCGGAGCTTCTCGTCGGGGAACAGCGGTGTGAGGTCCTCGAACTTGGGGCGATCGCGAGCCTTCTCCGGGTCCATGCCGTTGGCCGTGTCGATGCGCAGCAGAGCGGGATTCTTCTCGTTGCGCCCCGCCGGCCTGGCCATGCCGGTGACGTGATCGCCCTTGCGCAGCCCGTACTGGCGGGTCTGCTTCACCGAGACGTAGACGTCATCCCGGCTCGGGAGGTAGCCGTTCACTCGCAGGAACCCGTAGCCCTCGTCACGCAGATCGAGGTACCCGGCCACGGCCACCGGCTCACCTTGGAACGACTCCTGACCGCCCTGAGCCTGCGGCGCCGACGCGTCGGCGCGATCGGCGCCCTGGGGACCGTCGCCCCGGTTCCGATCACGGTTGCGCCGCCGGCGGCGGCGATTGCTCTGGCCCGTGCCTTCGGCACCCTCGGCCGACGGCGGATACGAGCCGGGCCGGTTGCTCGGGGCCGGCGCCGTCGCGGCCTCGGTGGCGGTGTCGGCGCCAGTGGCGTCGCCATCCGTCTCGGGCTCGGCGCCGACGGCGAGCTCCCACTCGGCCATGGGCTCGGCCGCCGGTTCGGCCACTTCGACCACGACCTCCGGGGCCGGTGCCGCCGGAGCGGGCAGGGGCGGCGGGTCGGCCGGGGTCTCCAGCTCGAGCGCGGGCGCCGTGGTCGATACCGACTCCCGGGCGCGCCCGTTGCCGTTGCTGTTGCGGGCCCGCGGCGCACGGGCCGGGGCCGGAGCGGGTGTGTCGGCGACGCTCGGGCCGCCGGTCTGTTCGAGGATCTTGGCGATGATGTCCGCCTTCTTGGCCCGCGATGTGGCCTTCACCCCGAGCGCCGCGGCGATGGCCAGCAGCTGCTCGCGATCCTTGCCCTCGAGAACCGAGCGTTCCAGAGCCTCCGTGGACTCCACGCTCATGAGCACCTTCTTTCCGGTGTGTCCGGGGATTCGTGGGAGCGCCGCCGCCCGGGCCGTCGCGCCACTCGGGTGAACCCAAGGCAAACGAGACCGGAGCAGTACGGGCGAACTGACGGTACGAACCCCTCCCTCCGGGTTCGCCATCCGCCAGTGGTCGCTCGGCCGGAGCCGAACGGGTTCAACGTTACCGAGAGCGACCGGTGGTGTGCAACGTCCCTACGCGCGGGCCACGAACGCCTCGATCTTGGCGAGATCGTTGGGCAGGGTGGTGGTGTGCTCGGGACGATCGAGCAGATCGGCTAGATGTGCAGGTAGAGGGGGTCGAATGCCGGTTGCCCGCTCGACCGCGTCCGGGAATTTGGCCGGGTGGGCGGTCGCCAATGTGACCATCGGCACCGACGGCGTCGGGTCGTGACCGGCGGCCCCGAGGCCCACGGCGGTGTGGGGATCCACCAGGATGCCGGTGTCGGCGTAGGTGCGGGCGATGATCTCGATCGTCGCCTCGTCGTCGATCCGGGTGGCGTCGAACACCGACGTCACTGCCTCCAGCTGATCGGGCTCCACGACCAGCCCGCCCGTCGCCCGGAAGTGGTGCAGCTGCTCAGCGGTCATGCCGCCGTCCCGGTGGTTGAGCTCGAACAGCAGGCGCTCGAAGTTGGAGCTGACCTGGATGTCCATGCTCGGGCTGAGGGTCGGCACCACCACGCTGGTCGCCATGATCCCCGAGTGGAGGAAGCGCGACAGGATGTCGTTGCGGTTCGACCCGATGATCAGGCGCTCGATGGGCAGGCCCATCCGGCGAGCCACCCAGCCCGACAGCACGTTGCCGAAGTTGCCCGTGGGCACGGCGAAGGAGATCGGCCCCCCGCCGAGGTGGGTAGTGGCCGTCGCGTAGT
The DNA here is from genome assembly GCA_963728985.1 of uncultured Acidimicrobiales bacterium. Taxonomy (GTDB): domain Bacteria; phylum Actinomycetota; class Acidimicrobiia; order Acidimicrobiales; family Ilumatobacteraceae; genus DASXAI01. The sequence continues at coordinate 775,936 of CAVSME010000003.1, forward strand.
AGACGACCTGGGCCATGACGCGGGCCCAGTTGATGGAGTTCACGGCGGCGAGGCGGTGCTCGTCACGGAAGGCGGCGTCGGCGAACATGGCCTTCACCAGGTCCTGGCAGTCGTCGAAGGTGCCCTCGACGGCCACGGTGCGGACGTTGGCGGCATCGACCGTCGTCATCTGCCGCCGCTGCACCTCGCTCACCCGGCCCTCGGGGTAGAGCACCACGATGTCCACGTTGTGGCGTCCGGCCACGGCGTCGATGGCGGCCGAGCCGGTGTCCCCCGACGTGGCCCCGATGATGGTCACGCGCTCGCCCCGGCGGCCGAGGATGTGGTCGAAGAGGCGGCCCACGACCTGCAGGGCGACGTCCTTGAAGGCGAGGGTGGGGCCGTGGAACAGCTCGAGGAGCCAGTCGTCAGGACCGATCTGCACGAGCGGGCAGACCGCCGGATGGCGGAACGTGGCGTAGGCGTCGTCGCAGATGCGCCGCAGGGTGCCCATGTCGACGTCGCCATCGATGAACGGGGCCATGACGGCGGCGGCGATCGTGGCGTAGTCCCGGTCGCGCCGCAGCTCCGGCATCGACGGCCAGGTGGCGGGCACGTACAGACCACCATCGACTGCGAGGCCGGCGAGCAGCACGTCGGCGAACCGCAGCTCGGGCGCCGCACCGCGGGTGGAGACGTACTTCACGCGCCGACGACTCGCAGGAGCCCGCCGACCCGCTTCACCACCTCGAGGTCGCGCAGGTCGCGCAGCGTCGCCTGCACATCGGCCTCCCGCGCTTCGTGGGTGATGAACACGAGCTGGGCGTCGTCGGCGTGGCCCTCCTGCTCCATGCTGCGGATGCTCACGTCGTGCTTGGCGAAGGCGCCGGTGACGGCGTGGAGCACGCCGGGGCGGTCGACCACCTCGAGCGGGAGGTAGTACTCGGCCGTGGTCTCGTCGATGGGCCGCACCCGCGCCCTGGCGAAGGTGCCCATCGGGCCGTGGGTCCCCTGGCGCAGGTTGACGGCGGCGTCGATGAGGTCGCCGAGCACGGCGCTGGCCGTCGGCCGGCCGCCGGCGCCCCGGCCGTAGAACATCAGGTTGCCCACCGCCCCGCCCTCGACGAACACCGCGTTGTAGCTGTCGCGCACGGTGGCCAGGGGGTGGTGGTTGGGCACCATCGTCGGGTGGACGCGCACGGCCACGGAGAAGTCGTTGGCGTCCTCGACCCGCTCGCAGATGGCCAGGAGCTTGACGACGTACCCCAGGCGGCGGGCGACGGCGATGTCGTCAGGCGTGATGCCGCTGATGCCCTCGTGGTACACGTCGCCGGCCACGACCCGCGAGCCGAAGGCGATGGCCGCCATGATGGCGGCCTTGGCGGCGGCGTCGAACCCCTCGACGTCGGCGGTGGGGTCACGCTCGGCGTACCCGAGGCGCTGGGCCTCGGCCAGGGCCACGGCGTAGTCGGCACCCTCTTCGGACATCTTGGTGAGGATGTAGTTGGTGGTGCCGTTCACGATGCCCATGATCCGGCGGATGGGCTCGCCGCGGAGGCTCTCGCGCAGCACCCGGATGATGGGGATGCCGCCGGCGACGGCCGCCTCGAAGAGGAGGTCCCGGTTGGCGGCGGCGGCGGCGGCGAACACCTCGGCCCCCACGTTGGCGAGGAGCTCCTTGTTGGCGCTCACGACCGGCTTGCCCGCGGCGAGTGCGCCGAGGATCAGCTCACGGGCGGGCTCGATCCCGCCGATGACCTCGACCACGACGTCGATGTCGGGATCGACCACCACCGCCGCGCTGTCCCGGGTGAGCACACCTTCGGGCAGTTGGACGTCGCGCTCACGGGACAGGTTGCGAACGGCGACGGCGGCGATCTCCAGGCGCAGGCCCGTGCGGGCTTCGATGGCCCCGGCCCGCTCGGCCACGAGGCGCACCAGCGCGGCACCGACGTTGCCGCACCCGAGCACCCCGACCCGCACCACATCCGTCACACCTGCCGAGGCTAGGCGACCCCCAAGATCCGTACTGACGCGATTTATCAACCATGAGCGCGTTTATCGCGCATCAGTTGGCGGTGAACTTCAGCGGTAGGCGGGACGGGCCCCAGATGCCGACCGTGTTGGGCTTCCACTCGATGGCGCCGTCGACGGCGAGGCCGGGCAGGCGCCGGGCCAGGATGGGCAGCGCCTCCTGCAGCTCGGCGCGAGCCAACCAGGCGCCGAGGCAGTAGTGGATGCCGCTGCCGAAGGTGAGATGGGGTGACGCCGACTCGCGCGTGATGTCGAAGGTGGTCGGGTCGGTGAAGACGTGCTCGTCGCGGTTGGCGGCCACGAAGCTGGTGGAGATGGCCGTGTCCTTCGGGAAGAACACGCCCTTGAACTCGACGTCCTCGCTGGCGAAGCGGGACGTGCCGCCGATGGCGCCGAGGTAGCGCATCGACTCCTCCACCGCCCGCGGCGCCAGCTCGGGGCGCTCGACGAGCAGCGCCCACTGGTCGGGGTGCTCCATGAACAGCGCCACCGAGCACGCCAACTGGTTGCGGGTCGTGTCGGTGCCGGCGATCAGCACGGCGATGGCCATGCTCTCCAGCTCGTCGGTCGACAGCCGGTCGCCTGACTCCTCGGCGGCGATCAGAGCGGTCAGCAGGTCCTCGGCCGGTTCGGTGCGGCGCCGGGCGATCATCTCGCGGACGTAGGCGCCGACCTCCGCCTGGGCGGCGGCGATGACCGGCAGGTCCTCGGCGAAGTTGAAGTTGAAGATGCGCAGGAGGTCGCCGGCCCATCGCGAGAAGAGCTTCCAGTCCTCCTCGGGGGCACCGAGCAGGCGGCACACGATCGGGATGGGATACGGGTCGCAGACGTCGCCGACGAGCTCCAGCCGACCGGTCGGTGCGAGCGGGTCGAGGAGCCGGTCCATCACCTCGCGCATGTACGGGCGGAGGCGGTCAGCTGCCTTCGGGGTGAACGCCGGCGCCACGATCCGGCGCAGGCGGCCGTGCTCGTCGCCCTCGGTCGTCAGGATCGAGGACCGCCGCTCGGCGAAGAACGCCGCGTTCTCGGGACCGGCCAGCTCGGCCAGCTTCGCCGCGAACTGGTGGAAGCGCCGGTCCCGCAGGAGGGCCACCGAGTCGTCGTACGTCGTGATGAGATAGCCGCCCGGGGTGCGCACCAGCCAGTGATCGCCGCCGCGCACCTCTTCGAGGAGGAGCCGGCGCTCTTCCCGGGTCTGAGCGTTCAGCAGGTCGAGATAGGGAAGTTCCAGGTCGTTGACGTTCGCCCCCATGAGGGGACGGTAGTGGCTACCCCACGTCGAGGCGAGTGAGGTCCTCGTAGGTCTCGCGCCGGACCACGAGGCGGGCCTGGCCACCGGCCACGAAGACCACCGCCGGGCGGGGCACCTTGTTGTAGTTGGACGCCATCGTGTGGCCGTAGGCCCCCGTCACCGGCGTGCACAGCACGTCACCGACGGCGATGTCGTCGGGGACGAACGCTTCGTGCACGAGGACGTCGCCCGACTCGCAGTGCTTCCCCACGACCCGCACGGGGCGGCGACGCTCGGCGTCGGTGGCCCGCGGCAGGAAGGCCTCGTACCCACTGCCATAGAGCACGGGTCGAGGGTTGTCGCTCATGCCGCCGTCGACTGCCACGTACGTGCGGATGCCCGGGATCTCTTTGATCGAGCCCACCGTGTAGAGCGTGACGGCCGCACCAGCGACGAGAGCTCGCCCGGGCTCCACCGACAGGCGGACCTTCAGGCCAGTGGCGTCCAGCGCTTCCCGCACGACCTTTCCCCATTCGGCGATGGTCGGCGCCGACTCGCCGTCCAGATAGGCCACGCCGAGACCCCCGCCCAGCGTCAGCTCAGGGAGGTCGTGGGCCTCGACCAACCGGGCCATCACCTCCGCAGCGCGGGCGAAGGACTCCGCCGCGAAGATCTGGCTGCCGATGTGGGTGTGGAGGCCGACGAGATCGACGGCGCTCGAACGACGGGCCCGCTCGATGGCCCGCTCGGCCACGCCACCGGCGAGGCCGAAGCCGAACTTGGAGTCGGCCTGCCCGGTGCGGACGTACTCGTGGGTGTGGGCCTCGATGCCGGGGGTGATCCGCAGCTGGACCCGCGGCGCGGGCCGGCCCTCGCCGTGGAGCTGCTCGAGCCGGTCGAGCTCGTCGAAGCTGTCCACCACGATGTGGTCGACGCCGGCGGCGAGAGCGGTCGCCAGTTCCTCCGTCGACTTGTTGTTGCCGTGGAGGACGAGGCGGTCAGCGGGCACGCCGGCGGCCAACGCCACGTGCATCTCGCCGCCCGTAGCCACGTCGAGCAGCAGGCCCTCCTCGTGGACGACGCGGGCCATCGCCAGGCAGAGGAACGCCTTGGTGGCGTAGATCACGTTGCCGGAGCCGAACGCGGCGATCGCCTCGTGGCAACGCGCGCGGATGTGGGCCTCGTCGTAGACGAACAGCGGTGTGCCGAACGCGGCCGCCAGGTCGAGCACGTCGCAGCCGGCGATCGAGAGGCGGCCGCTCGGCGCGACCTCGGCGCCGTCCGGTAGCAGGCGGCGCGCGATCGGGCTCATGGCTACATCTGGTCCGGCGCGGCGACACCGATGAGATCGAGCGCCACCACCAGGCCGATGCGAGCGGCCTCCACCAGCCAGAGGCGGGCCTGGCTCAGCTCGGGCGCCACGTCGTCGGCCACCACCCAGCAGTCGTGGTGGAAGCCATGGATGGCCGACGCCAGCTCGCGCGCCCAGTTGCTGACCTTGTTCGGCGCCCGGCGCTCGGCGGCGTCGCTCACCACCTCGGGCAGCTCGTTCAAGACCGTGAGGATCTCGTGCTCGCGCTGATGGGTCAGCACGGCCAGGTCCACCGCGTCGAGGGGCGACCGGGTGACGCCCTTGGCGGCGGCGTTGCGGGCGATGCCGGCCAGGCGGGCATGGGCCATCTGCACGTAGAAGACCGGGTTGTCCATCGAGCGCTGGATGACGACATCCAGATCGAAGACGAGCTTCGTGTCGATGGACTGCATGAGGTAGGTGAAGCGGGTGGCGTCCGGGCCGACCTCGTCGACGACGTCCTCGCGCAGCAAGATGATGTCGCCCTTGCGCTTCGACAGCTTCACTTCCTCGCCACCGCGCAGCAGCACCACGTTCTGCCCGATGATGATCTCGAGGTCCTCGCGGCGATGGTTCAGCGCCTGGATGGCGACTTCCATCCGGGTCATGTAGCTGTGGTGGTCGGCGCCCCAGATGTCGATCAGGTGATCGGAGCGGCCGAGCTTGTCGCGGTGATAGGCGATGTCTGGCAGGAAGTACGTGGGCTCGCCGTCGGAGCGCACGAGCACGCGGTCACGGTCGTCGCCGAAGTCGGTCGTGCGCAGCCACACCGCGCCGTCCTCGTCGTAGACGTGGCCCAGCTGGCGCAGCTCGGCCAGCGTGGCCTGCATGGCGCCGGAGTCGACCAGCGCACGCTCGCTGGACCAGCGATCGAAGGTCACCCCCATGCTGGCGAGGGTCTCGCGCTGGTCCTCGATGGCCCGGTCGAGACCCCACGCCACCGGATCGGCGTCGGCCGGCATCTCGGCGGCCCACTCCTCCACATAGGCCCCGCGATAGCCGTCCTCCGGGATGGGTTCGCCGCGCTTGGCCGCCCGCAACGAGTCACCGAAGCGCTGCAGCTGGGCGCCGCGATCGTTCACATAGAACTCCCGCTGCACCTCCCACCCGGTCCGCGTCAGCACCCGGGCGAGCGAGTCGCCATAGGCGGCCCAGCGGCCGTGGGCAGCGTGGAGTGGTCCGGTGGGGTTGGCCGAGACGAACTCGATGTTCACCCGCCGCCCGGCCCCCGCCGACGAGCGGGCGAAGGCATCGGTGCCCTCGGCCACGACGGTGCGCAGAACGTCGTGCAGCCAGGTGGCGTGGAGGCGCAGGTTGAGGAACCCGCCGACGGCCTCGGCCTTGGCCAGGTGGCCGGGCGGGTCGGCGTTGAGGCTGTCGGCGAGGGCTGCCGCCAGCGCCGGCCCGGCGTAGGAAGAGCCCTTGGCGAGGGGGAAGCAGTTGACCGCCCAGTCGCCGTGGTCTGGGTTGCGAGGCCGCTCGAGCTTCAGCTCGGTCGGTACCGCGAGGCCGAGTTGGGCCAGCCGGGCGCCGATGGCGTCGCGCAGCTGGATAGGAGCGGCCATTCCGGTCAGGCTAGTGGTGGCACGGCGAGGACCACCGAGGTGCGGTCGGCAGGAGGCGGGACGATGAGAACACGGGTCACGGCCGGGTTGCTGGCCATCACACTGTGGGTGCTGGGGCTCGCCTCGATCCCGGCGGCAGCGGCTGACGTCCAGCCCGCGCCGTCGCGCTTCGTGGCCCTAGCGCCGGCCCGGCTGCTCGACACCCGAGACGGCACCGGTCAGGGCGCCGCGGGCATCGTGCCCGCCAACGGCACCATCCGCCTGCAGGTGACGGGCCACGCCGGCGTACCGGCCAGTGACGTCGTCGCCGTCGTGATGAACGTGACCGCCACCGGCCCCAGTGGCCCCGGGTTCGTGACGGTGTGGCCGGCGACCGAGCCCCAGCCCACGGCGTCGAACCTCAACATCGACGGCGCCGGCCAGACCATCTCCAACCTGGTGACCGTGCAACTCGGCAGCGACGGGGCCGTCAGCCTGTACGCCCTCCCCGCCACCCACCTCGTCGCCGACGTGGCCGGCTACTTCACGCCGTCGGGCGCCACCGCCGCCGGCCGGGTCGTACCCACGGCGCCGACACGCGTGCTCGACACCCGCCAAGGGATCGGCGCCCTCGCGGCGGGCGGCAGCATCGTGGTCGATCTGGCCGGGCAGGTGCCCTCCGGGACGGCGGCCGCCATCCTGAACGTGACCGCCACGAACACCACACTCGCCGGCTTCGTCACCGCCTGGCCCGCCGGGCTGGCCCGGCCGCTGGCGTCGAACCTCAACGTGGAGGGCGCCGGCCAGACGATCGCCAACCTCGTCATGGTGCCGCTGTCGCCCGACGGCAAGCTCGCCCTCTTCAGCCAGTCGCCCCTCGACCTCGTCGCCGACCTCGAGGGGTACGTCACCGGGCCCGGCGCCCCCGCCTCCACCGACGGGTTGTTCACGCCGCTCGTGCCGACGCGCGTGCTGGACACTCGCCAGAACGATCCGCTCCCCCGCCTCGGCGCCGGCTCCCCGGCCACCCTCCCGCTCACCGGGCGGGGCGGCCTACCGGCCACCGGCGTCGCTGCCGTTTTGATGAACGTCACGGCGACGGCCGCCGCCGGGCCGGGCTTCGTGACCGTCTTCCCCGGCGGTGGAAGCCTTCCGCTCGCATCGAACCTGAACGTGTCGGGCGCCGGTCAGACCATCCCGAACCTGGTGCTCGGCTCGCTCGGGCCGACCGGCAGCGTGGGGCTGTACAGCCAGTCCGGCACCGACCTCGTCGTCGACGTGGCCGGGTGGTTCAGCGGGCCGCCGGTCGCCAATCCCACGCCTGGCCTTCCGCCCGATGCCGAGCTGACGAACTCGTTCCGGGTGATCTATGCGCTCCCGAGCGACGTCGCTGCCGATCCCGCCATCGTGAGTGGGATCCCCCACGAGATCGACCTCGTGGCCGGGTGGTTCGCCGGCCAGACCGGCGGGCACCAGCCCCGCTTCTACGCCCCGGGCGGCACGCTGGCGCTCGACACGGTGAACCTCGGCATCACGAGGGCACAGCTGGAAGGCGCCGCCAACCCGCTCACCACATTGGCCACGACACTGCACAGCCTCGGCTACGGCACGTCCGGCGAGACCGTGGTGGCGTACGTGGCGTCCAAGGGCATCGCCTGCGGTATCACCCAGGACAACAACGGGGCGGCGACGACGGTGGCGCTCTGGATGCCGGCGTGCGACATCTACCCGAGCGCCAGCACCCCGTCCTTCCCGTACAACGCCACATACCTGGCGGCCCACGAGATCACCCACGCCTTCGGCGCCGCCCCGGACTGCGCGCCCCACGCCGACGGGACGGGCCACGTGAGCGACGACCCGCGAGACGTGATCTACGGCGGCCCGCTCGATCGGGACTGGGCCCACATCACCCTCGACCCGGGCCACGACGACTACTACGGCCACGGCCGCGCCGACTGCCTGGACATCGCCCGCAGCCCCTTCTGGACGTAGATGGCCCGCTAGTCTCTCCGGGCCCCGCCCTCGTAGCTCAGGGGATAGAGCATCGGCCTCCGGAGCCGTGTGCGCAGGTTCGAATCCTGCCGAGGGCGCCGCTGGATCCGGCCACTGAGCTGGGTGAATGTCCTGGTCGGGGCATCATGACTTCATACCGTCGTTGACTGTTGGTGACCGTCTTTGACCGGCATTTGCCGGGATCTTTGGGAGAGCTGGTGGGAGAGGAGGCTACTTCCGGACCTGCGCCACCGCAGCAGAACCGCCGTCGGCGCACCGGCGCGCGGGCCGCCGACGGTGGATTGGAGGGTTGGCTTGAGGGCGCGCCGATCCTCGCCAGGGAGCCAGTGTCGAGATTCGTTCCGCCGGAGCAACGGCGGACGTGACTTCATGGCTCTTGCGCGACGGCGCCCGTGCCCGAACTGCCAAGTCTCCTCGGGCAGGTCGGCCCGCGCTTCCTGGCCGGGCGTGACCGAGCCGTCCGACCAGAGAATCTGGCAGACGTTCAGGTAATCGATTGCCGCGATCCCCGTCTGCGCCGGGCTTGGCGTGGTGCGTCCCCGTCGGCTGCGCCACACCGCGGCCACCACCGGCATGCCGGTCCATCGACGGTCGCGCCCGCCCCTCCCGGTCTGACGAGTACATGATGAGGAATCAGCCTACTGGCGTGTGTGACCCTTGACATACGGCATCTGTCGATCTTATTGTCATGACGAATAGCGCGGCGCCAGATCGCCGCTCGGACCGGGGGAACGATGCATCGACGTATGAAATCTCCACGTCCCATCGGCTGGTTGGCAGTATTGGCCGTACTGGCGTTCATCGCCGCCGCCTGCGGCGGCGACAACAAGACCACGAGCGGAGCAGCGACGACGGCCGCGGCTCCGGCGACGACCGCCGCTTCGGCAACCACGGCAGCGTCGTCGACTGGTGGGTCCGCGGCGACATCAGCAGCAGCGGCCGATACCGCGGCGTGGGACGCCATCGTGTCCAAGGCCAAGCAAGAGGGCGCGGTCACGATCTACTCCAGCCAGGGCTTGGACGTATTAAACGATCTCGCCGCCAAGTTCAAGGACAAGTACGGGATCACATTGGAGGTCGTGCGCGGCATCGACTCCGAACTCATTCCCAAGGTTGACGCGGAGAATCAGACGGGCAAGAACGTGGCGGACGTCTTTGCCTTCGCCAGTTCCCAGTGGGGCGTGGATAACGCGGCCAAGGGGCTGTTCGTGGCACCGACGGGCCCGGCGTTCGATGACCCGGCATACGACAAGGCGTCCAACGTGTCGGCCGATGGTACGCAGTTCATCTCGACCGCCGCTGTCTTCGGGTACGCCTGGAACACCGACCGGTACTCGAACGGCATGAAGGGCTACGCCGACGCGCTCGATCCCGAGCTCGCAGGGGGCAAGGTCGGGGTGATCGATGTCCACACGTCGACCGTCCTCGTCGACTTCTATCAGTTCCTCGAGGCGCAGATGGGTCCCGATTACCTGACCAAGCTGGCCGCCCAGAAGCCGAAGATCTATCCGAGTGGGCTCCCGATGGCGCAAGCGCTGACATCAGGTGAGATAGCGGCGACGGTGTACGCGGGGCCGCTGGTGGACGAGAAAGCGAAAGGCGCGCCGGTTGACTACGGACTGCCCGACAAGGTGTGGGGAGCGCGCTTCAACACGGTCATCCTGAAAGCGGCACCGCATCCCAATGCCGCCCAGGTCCTGGCCGACTTCATGATCACCAAGGAGGGTCAGGAGGCGTTGGCCCGCAAGTCGGCGTCGGTGCTGCCGGACATCACTGGGGCGGTCACCACGGTGGACAAGGTGGCCAAGCAGGATCTGACAAAGCTGACGCCCGATGTGGTGGCCGCCTACCAGGCGAAGTGGGACGCGATGTTCAAGTAGTCGGCGGCAGCGGCTGGGTGATCCCTTTCCACGAAACCGAGGTAACGCTGTGTCCCGTGTGACCATCGAGGGTTTGGTGAAGCATTTTCACGGCAACCCGCCGACGAAGGCGGTCGATGACCTCGCCCTGCGGATCGAGGAGGGTGAGTTCCTCATCCTCCTCGGTCCCAGCGGCTGCGGGAAGACGACGGCGCTGCGTTGCCTCGCCGGGCTCGAGACACCGAGCGCTGGACGGATCGCCTTTGGGGATACCACGGTGTTCGACGCGACGGGAAGGGTGAATCTCTCCCCGGACAAGCGCAACGTCGGAATGGTGTTCCAGTCGTATGCCTTGTGGCCGCACATGACGGTGCGCAAGAACATCGCCTACCCGCTGCGGGCGCGCAAGCTCAAGCAGGGTCTGAAGGGCGGATGGGTCGAGGAGACAGCCGATCTCGTCGACTGCGGCCCCCTGCTCGACCGGTATCCAGCACAGCTCAGCGGTGGACAGCAGCAGCGCGTGGCGCTCGCTCGGGGTCTCGTCGCCCGGCCGGAGCTGGTGCTGTTCGACGAGCCGTTGAGCAATCTCGATGCCCGCCTGCGTGACCAGGTCCGGGCCGAGATCCACGAGTTGCACACTCGGCTCGGGTTCACGGCGGTGTTCGTCACCCATGACCAGTCCGAGGCGCTCGCCCTGGGCGACCGTCTGGCGGTGATGCGTCAGGGCCGCATCGAGCAGTACGACACCCCCGAGCGCGTCTACGAGCGTCCGGCGACCGAGTACGTCGCCGCATTCCTCGGTATGTCGAACCGGCTCGTGTGCGAGTACGTCGATGGTGCATGGGTGGCCGACGGCCGGCTGCTCGCCGGTGCGCCCGTCCAGTCGGTTCCCACCGCAACGGCGATGGCTGTTCGGCTCCGCAGCGAGGACGTCGGCCTGCACCCCACAGAAGCGGAGCCGCCGGGCGGGCACACCACAGCGAACGCGACGGTCGTCGACTCGGAGTACGCCGGTCGGCACATGGACGTCGTTGTCCTGCTCGGGGACAAGCGACTGCAGGCGCGTATCTCGAGCGGCGACTACGGGAGCTGGGCCCGTCGCCTTGGCCCGGGCGATCCGGTCGTCATGTCGTTCCGGCCCACCGACGCCATGATCTACCCCGCCGCCGCGGACCGCACCGCCGACGCCGAAGCGGTCGGGGAGGCCGTCCCGGATCTGAGCAGCGTCGTCGTCGCCGAGAAAGTCGAGGTCTGAGCGTGGTCACCGGCACCGTCGCGGGGCGCACGGGCGGCATCGACGCCCGATCCTTCGCCCGGTCCATCGCGAAACCGGTCGGCTTGGTCGTCTTCATCGGTGCCCTCGGCTACTTCGTGTTGGAACCGCTCGTCCGGCTCCAATCGAAGGCGTTTGCGGACGGCGCCGAGGGCTACCGCGCCGCGTTCACGAAGCCTGGCATCTGGGAGACCATCCTCACTACTGTCGAGTTGGCCCTTGGTTCGCTCGCGATCGCCCTCGTGCTCGGCACCTTCCTGGCGTGGTGCGCCAGCCGGCTCCCGCCGCGCTTGCGAATCCTGCGTATCATCCCCGTCCTCCCAATCGTGGTGCCCGCGATAGCCAGCGTCGTCGGATGGGCGTTCCTGCTGTCGCCGCGCCCGGGCTACCTGAACGCCGCCCTGCGTACCCTGCCGTGGTGGTCGGGACTCGAGGAAGGCCCGATCGACATCTACACCGTGCCGTGGATCGTGATCATCACTGGTCTGGGCCTGACTGCGTTCGTCTATCTCTTCGTGAGCGCCGGCTTCGAGAGCATCAGCGCGGAACACCTCGAAGCCGCGCAGGTGGCCGGGTCATCACCGTGGGCTGTGTTCTTCCGGGTGACGCTGCCGCTACTGCGGCCCACGCTCATCTACGGCGGCGGTATCGCTCTCCTGCTCGGTCTGGGCCAGTTCACCGCCCCGCTCCTCCTGGGCAGCACCGCCGGAATCAACGTCGTCACCACCGAGATCTACCGCGAGATGTCGCAGACGCCGGTGGCCTACGGAACCGCCGCCGCCCTCGGTTCCACCCTGCTCGTGTTCGGCGTGGTGGTGGTCATGTTGCAGAAGATGCTGCTGGGCGACCAACGCCGGTTCGTCACCCACGGCGGCAAATCGTTTCGCGCCCCGGGACGCCCGTCACGGTGGGCGGCCGTCGCGCTCGTGGCTTACACGACCGTGGCGACCATCCTGCCGGTCGGGGCGTTGATCATCGTGTCGCTCACCCGGTTCTGGAGCGCCAAGATCGACGTCGGCAGCTTCACCCTCGATAACTATCGCGAGATCTTCGATCAGTCCAACGTCACCGAGGCCGTCTACAACAGCATCACGATCTCGCTGCTCGCCGTGCTGATCTGCCTGCCCATCGGCTTCGTCGCCGCCTCGATCGTCCTGCGCGGGACGCGTTACCGGCTGCTGCGCACCGCCGCCGACTTCCTGGTCTCCATCCCCCTCGGTGTTCCCGCCGTCCTGTTCGGCGCCGGATTCCTCCTCACGTACACGGAGGGCCCGCTCGTGCTGTACGGCACCCGCTGGGTGATCGTGCTCGTGTATGTGACGCTGATGCTTCCGTTCGCGACTCGCATGCAGCTCGCCGCCCTGGTGTCGCTCGGCGACAGCTACGTGGAGGCGGCGCGCGTCAGCGGATCGGGGGTGGTCGGAGCCAACGTCAAGGTCGTCCTGCCGCTGCTGCGCTCGGCGCTCGGCGGCGCCGCCGCGCTCATGTTCGTGCTCCTCACCCACGAATTCGCGGCCTCGGTGCTCGTACGATCGTCGACGACGCAGGTGATGGGCACCGTCTTGTTCGACTACTGGACGAACGGCAGCTACCCCCTTGTCGCCGCCATCGCCCTCATCATGTCCTTCGTGACCGCCATCGGCGTCATCGTCGCCGTCATCATCGGCGGCAGCAAGGCGCTGAGCAGCCTGTGAGGTGGCTAGATTCATGGGTACGAATGTCTCAATCAGGACATAGTCGATCGGTAGTATTTGATTCATGGCGAAGCGACGGACGCAGGGAATCGTTGATGTTGTCGATGGGGTGTCGGCTGGTGTCCAGTCGCCCTCAGGCAGGGCCGACCCTCCCGCTCAGGTTGCGATTCCCATCGCGCCTGGCACCGGGCTCACCCGGCCGCCCAAGCGGGCCGAGACGGTCGCCCGGGATCTTGTACGGGACATCGTTCGGCAAGGACGCCAGCCGGGCGATGCCCTGTCCTCGGAGGCGGCGATGGTCGAGGAATACGCTGTCAGTCGCGAATCGCTCCGCGAAGCCCTCCGGCTCCTCGAAGTCCAGGGCCTCGTCGCCATCCGCCGCGGACCCGGCGGCGGGCCAAGCGTTTGCACGGTCGACCCCGCCAACCTCGGGCGGATCTCGACGTTGTACTACCACATGGCTGGCGCGACCTACCGGGAGCTGTCAGAGGCCTGGGTCCTCGCCGAGTCCCTGCTCGCCGGTCGGGCCGCCCGCAACCCGCACGCCGAGACCCGCTTGGCGGCAATGCTGCCCTACCTGCAGGATCGAAATGGCTCCAGCGGTGTGGACGCCGACGTCACGGCGTACATGCAGATGCACATGTCCTTCCACGCTCGGGTGGCCTCACTCGTCCAGAACCGGGTCCTCGAGATCACGCTCCAGACGATGGGTCAGATCGTGAGCCACCACGTCGTCGTCACCGACGACCCGCGCGGTTTGGGACGCGACCTCGGCGACGACCATCGCCGCATCGCCGTTGCCATCGTGGCCGGTCTCGCCGACCAGGCGTCGTCGATCATGGAGGAGCACATCAGCGCCATCGCCCGCGCCGCCGGAGAGCACCTCGGGCCGCGGTTTGACGACCTCATCGAGTGGCAGTGACGCCGCGTCGCCGCTCCGATGGCACGAAGTCCGCCTTTGTCAACGCCGTTGCCGGCGCGACGACTCACGGCGAGCCGCTGGACAAGGTCGGGCGATGAGTCTGCGCATCGGCTTGTCGGCCTACGACATCTCCACCGCGGAACTGGTGCGGTTGGCGGTCGCCGCTGATGAGGTCGGTTTCGACTCCCTCTGGCTCGGCGAGCACGTCGTCCTGCCGCTCGACTACGAGAGTGATCATCCCACCACCGGTGACACCGCGCACCAGCATCACACCGGGCCCATCGTCAACCCATCCACGACACTGATCGATCCGCTCGTCGCGTTGGCCGCCTGCGCGACCGCGACCAGCCGGCTACGGCTGGCCACCGGGATCTTCATCCTTCCCCTCCGCCACCCGCTGCTCACCGCACGCATGACCATCACCCTCCAGAACGCAGCCGACGGACGGTTCCTGCTCGGGGTCGGATCCGGCTGGTTGCGTGAGGAGTTCGACGCGCTCGACGTGCCTTTCGACGACCGAGCGGGCCGCATGGACGAAACGATCGCGATCCTGCGGGACGCGTGGAGCGCCAGGCAGTTCTCCCACGATGGCCCCCTGTTCTCCTTCGACCGGGTCCAAGTCACGGCCCAGCCGGTAGACGTTCCGCTGATCTTGGGCGGGAACACCGAGCGCGCCCTACGTCGAGCGGCCGCCCTCGGTGACGGGTGGTTCAGTTCCGGTACGCCGTCGTTCGAAGAAGCGGTGCGGCTCCGCGATCGCGTGCTCGAGCACCGGGCCGCCGGCGGGCAGAACACCCCCTTTCCGATATTCGTGCGTGTCGCCCGAGCCGACTCCGCCGAACTGCGCCGCTACGAGGCCGCGGGGTTCGAGCACGTCCTGGTGTGGGCCGATCAGCTGTGGCCCCGTGAAGGCGATCTGGAGCACAAGCGGCGATCACTCAAGTCCGCCGCCGAAGCACTAGGTATTGACAACTCCTGACCGCGCGGGTTGCCTCAGTCGAGGTGGTAGATGCGGGCGGCGTTGTCGTGAAGGATCTTGTGCAGCGACGCGCCGTCGAGGTCGCCGAAGTTCGCCCGTAGGTAGTCGTCGGGCCGTTCCGCGATGCTTGCCGGCCCTGGCGACATGCTGGTGGGATGGGGGAAGTCCGTCTCGTACAGCACGTTGTCGGCGCCGATCTGCTGAATCGCGGCGCGGGCCGATTCCCGCTCGAACCAGAAACACCCGTAGATCTGTCGTCTGAAGTATTCGCTGGGCAGCAAGTCGTACTCCGGATGCTCGACGCCGACCCCACAGTTCTGCCACTGCCAATCCAGCGCCTCGAGGGCATACGGGATCCAGCCCACGCCACTCTCGACCGACACGAAATTCAAATCGGGGAAACGATGGCAGATTCCGCCGCACACCAGCTGCGCGATCGTTTTGCAATTGCTCATGAAGAATGAGACACCCATCGACGCGTAGTTCGCGTGAACGCCATTCTGCGGATTTCCCATCTTGAAAGGGTCGTGGTCCCCCGATGCGATGTGGAAGTTCACCGGCATCCCCTTCTCCTCGGCGGATGCCCACATCGGGTCCCAGTAACGATCAGTCAGCTCGGGCAGGCCGAAGAAGCTCGGGTCCTGCGTGAACACGATGCCCTTGTGGCCGTTGCCGGCACAGCGCTCGATCTCGATCAGTGTCGCCTCAAGATCCCAGAACGGCAATGACGAGGCCGGGATGTAGCGACCCGGCGCGATCGCGGCCCAGTCGCTGAGAAAATCGTTGTACGCCCGAATCAAGCCAAGCTGAAGCTCGGGCTCGTTCATGGCCAGGATCGCTTTGGCGTCGAAGACGGCCACGTTCGGATAGAGCACCTGCGACTGGATGCCGTAGCGATCCATGACCTTGAGACGTTCGTAAGGGTCGGACGTCGCCGGATCGGTGTCCTCCCAACGGCGCGGATGCAGCGGGGGGTACTCCTTCCACCCCGCCATCGCCGGCGCCCCGACGGCGCCCAGGCGGGTGTCACCCATGAACCACGCTTCCTCCGACTGGGCTTCGTCCCACCGGACGTGCGGAACAAGGTCGCCCCATCGGCTCGACACTCGGGACGTCCACAAATCGGGCGGTTCAACCACGTGGGTGTCGACATCGACGATCAGAATGTCCGAGATGGCGGTAGGCATGACAAGCCCCCCAATTTCCGTGACCGCGGCGACGTGCTATGGCGGCGCTGGTGCGGCTACGAGCGTACGCTCGCTCCTCGGACCCGTCAACAGATCATCATGAGCAATGTCGCATGATAGTCATGCACGGCGCTCGTGTGCGAGCACGACACCCAAGGCCAGCACCGCCTCATCCTCATCCTCGAAGATGTGGACGTTGGCCTCGTACAGGCGGTGGGCGCGCTCGCGGAGCCGACTGAGCTGATCGTCGTCGAGTTGCTCCCCGGTCAGGTCGTTGATCCACCTACGCACAGCTCTGACCCTCCAGTCGCGGCCTCGCCACAAGGGCCAGCCGCCGCGTCCCACTTAGCCTATTCCTCATTATGAATCGAGTCAACCTTCGTGGCGCGCCGACCCCCAGCGCTGACACTTTGAGAACGCCGCTACGGCACGGGCGCCGGTGGTTGGACGGGTCGATCGCGTGCTGGGCCCGGCAACATCCATGGGGATCATCATGATGAACTATTGACGGTCCCGGTCCGGCTGCGTTATCGTCGCCAGGAATCACGGAAGGGGGCCACGTGGTTGGAGCCATGGCAGGCCGGGTCGCGGCGGTCACCGGGGGCACGGACGGGATCGGCAAGGGGATCGCACGGGCCTTCCTCGACGCTGGGGCGACGGTGTCGCTCAGCGGGCGATCCTCCGAGCGGGGCGCAAGGGTGCTCGCCGACCTCGGGGTCGGGGAGCGGGCGCAGTTCGTGCAGGCCGACGCAACCGATCGGGTTCAGGCGGCGGCGGCGATACGTGCGTGCGTCGAGAGATACGGCACGGTCGATGTGCTCGTGAACAACGTGGGCGGCGCCGCCAGTGAGTTCAACTTGGTTCACGAGCTGTCCGACGAGGGCTGGGAGAGTGGGGTCGTGCTCAACCTGTACTCGGCGTTCTGGGCGACGCGCGAGGCGCTCGCCACCATGGTTGCTCGCCGGTGGGGGCGGATCGTCAACATTTCCTCCGTAGAAGGCAAGCTGGCGTCGCTGCCGGCTATTTCGCCCTACGTCACCTCGAAGCACGCGCTCCACGGGTTCACGAAGTCGGTCGCCATCGAGTACGGCGAGCTCGGCATCACGTGCAACGCGATCTGCCCGGGTGCCGTGGAGACCGACACCTTTGTGCGGAACGGCGAGAAGTTGGCGATCACGACAGGCGGGACGTACGACGACGTCGTCCAGGACTTCGTGAAGCACTCGGCCACGAAGCGGCTGTCGAGCGTCGAACAGGTCGCCGCTGTCGCCGTTCTCATGGCGAGCGAAGCCGGGGCGAACATCACCGGTGTCGCCTGGAGCGTCGATGGCGGCAGCGCGACGTCATGACGCCCGAACGTCGCCACCGGTACGAACACGAGTAGGCCGTCGACTGGCTCAGGACGAGACGCCCATACCCCCGTCGACACGAAGGATCGAACCGGTCGTGAAGCTTGAGGCGGCCGTAGCAAAGTAGAGGGCCGCACCCACCACCTCGTTGGGTTGGCCACCCCTACCCAGTGGGTACTTGGCGGCGTGCTGCTCGAAGGCCGCTAGGTCCCAGGCCTTCGAGATGTCGGTCAGGAACGGACCGGCCATGATGGTATTGACGCGTACTTTGGGTCCGTAGGCCTGAGCGAATCCGGCGGTGAACGCGTCGAGTCCGGCTTTGGCGGCGGCGTACGGCAGGTCGGTGGGCGTCGGGCGCTCAGCGGCCACGCTGCTCACGTTGATGACCGAGCCGCCCTCACCCGCTGCCATGCGCCCCCCGATGAGCGCCGTCAGGCGGAACGGGCCTTTGAGGTTCACGCCGATGACCTTG
This sequence comes from uncultured Acidimicrobiales bacterium, assembly GCA_963728985.1. Classification (GTDB taxonomy): domain Bacteria; phylum Actinomycetota; class Acidimicrobiia; order Acidimicrobiales; family Ilumatobacteraceae; genus DASXAI01. Next base: position 793,823 of record CAVSME010000003.1, read on the forward strand.
TCGAACAGGTCCTCGGTGACGTCGACGAGCGAGGGGTACAGCGGCGACATGCCGGCGTTGTTGACCAGCACGTCCACACGGCCAAACGCGTCGTAAGCGGCGTCGGCCAGGATCTCCAGCTCGGCCCAGCGCCCCACGTGACACGCCTGGGCCAGCGCCCGCCGCCCCGTGCCGGCGACAACTTCCTTGGCCAGTTCGTCACAGGAGTCCTGCTTACGACTAGAGATGACGACGTCCGCGCCCGCCTTGGCGAAGGCGAGCACCATCTCCCGTCCCAGACCACGGCTGCCACCCGTGACGAGTGCGACTTTGCCGGCGAGTGGCCCCTCGGCATCACCGCTCATACTGGGGGACTGTACCGTGCGCTCTGCATGCCCGTCGTGTTCCTGCAGTCACATTGTCGTGGATGTCCGGGCAGTATGGTCACGATCATCACCATGTCGTTCCTTTGCCGCTCTCTCAATGCGGGGCGCTGGGCTTCCGAGCCCTGCCGCCGCCCGCCCTGGCCCGCCGACGGACCGTGGTAGGGATGGCTCGAGTCAACGACCACCAGACCGACGGCGAGCGGGTCACCTTGGCAACCGGCGCCCACCATGGAAGCGACGGGCGGCGGACCCGCAAGGCGTCCGAGCGGGTCGCGCTCGACATCGTGCACGACATCGTCGCCCAGGGCCTGCAGGCGGGAGATCGTCTGCCCCTCGAGGCGGCCATGGTCGAGCAGTACGACGTGAGCCGAGCGTCCTTGCGGGAGGCGTTGCGCCTGCTGGAGGTGCAGGGGTTGATCCGGCTCAAGCCTGGTCCCGGAGGCGGCCCAGTCGTGGGCAGCGTCAAAGCGTCCCATCTGGCCCGCACGGCGACCCTCTACTTCCACCTCGATTCCTCGACGTATGGCCAGCTGATGGCCACCCAGGTCCTGCTCGAGCCGCTGTGTGCCCAGTTGGCGGCCCGCAACCCGGAGAGCCGCGACGCGATGACGCCGTTCTTCGACGTGCCCGACATCGAGTCCGAGGTGAGCTATCGCGCCCACACGTCGGCGTTTCACAACGAGGTGTACCGCCTCAGCGCCAACCCCGTCCTCGCTCTCGTGACGAGCGCCATCACCAGCATCGTGGCCGACCACGTCGTGGCCACCATGGACCCGGTCGAGCTTCGCGAGGCGATCGTCGACGAGCACGCCGCCCTCGCCCGTGCCATCGCCCGAGGGCACGCCGACAGGGCGGCACGGCTCATGGCGGCGCATTTCCAAGCGCAGTACGACTACTACGGCGCCTATTGGCCATCGAGGCTGCACGAGCTCATCGAGTGGCGCTGATTCGATCCAGCATTACGCGGGGCGACCTCATCCGGTGCAACGGCATCTACCCGCACAACGCGGAGTCGCCCATGGCGGTGGGGAACAACGAGCCCGGAGCGGTCCGGATGGGGTCGCCATTCGCCGTGGCCAACGCCGTGCTCTTTCTTGCGTCGGACGAGTCGAGTGACCTCAACGGGACCTTGCTCAATCTCGACCGCGCCACCGCGTGCCTGGTCGCGGAGCGTCAGCCACCGGTGTGGTGACGGGCGTCGAGGCCCTCAGCGGGCGAGCACGGTGCACGCCGAGATGCCCGGCGCGCCGTAGACGTGGGTGAACGCGGTCTGCGGGTCGTCGGGTACCTGGCGGGCACCGGCATCGCCGCGGAGCTGGAGAACGCATTCGTAGACCTGCCGTAGACCCGACGCCCCGATGGGTTCACCGTTGGCGAGGCAGCCGCCGTCGGTGTTGACCGGGAGCCGGCCACCGATCAGGGTGTCGCCTCGCTGGATCAGCTCCTCCTGCTCGCCGTGGTCGACGAACCCGCACTCCGCAAGGTGCATGATCTCGGCGCCGGACTCGGTGTCCTGAACCTGCACCACATCCATCTCGTCGGGCCCCATGCCCGCCATCTCGAAGGCGCCGTTGGCGGCACCCACCGACGGCGAATCGCCCCGCTCGGCCGCCAGCCACGGGCTGAACACCTCGAACGAGCCGAACGGGCGTGACCGGAGCACCGCCGACTTCAGGAAAACGGGGCGCTTGGTGAGGGCCGCTGCTTTCTCGGGGGTGGTGAGCACGAGTGCCACACCGCCCTCACCGGGCGAGCAGAACATGTACTGGGTGAGCGGGTACGACAGCATCGGCGCGCCCTCGATCTCCTCCTCGGTGAGCGGTTGGCGGCGCCAGGCGTTGTCGTTGAGCGACCCGTTGGCGAAGGCCTTGGCCGCTACCTTGGCGAGGGTGTTCGCGGTGATGCCGTGCTCATGCATGTAGCGCTGGATCTTCATGCCGAAGAACTGCGTCGTGAGCATCAGTCCGGTGTCGCCGTACCACTTGCCGATGCCGTACTCGGCGGGATCCGGGTCGAAGGCGCCACGAGGGTGCTTGTCGAAGCCGACGGCCATCACGACATCGGCAGCTCCGGCGCGGATGGTGTTGTAGGCGGATATGAGCGCCGAACCGCCCGTGGCGCAGCCGTTGGCCACGTTGACGAAAGGCAGGCCGGTGAGGCCGAGCTGGCTGACCATCGTGTCGGCCCCGCCCGACGCCGCCGAGCCGCCGAAGGCGAACTCGACGTCGGACCACGCGATGCCGGCGTCGGCCAGCGCGGCGCGCGCCGCGAAGGCGCCCTGCTCGAGGCCGCTGGCGGGGTGGCGCCCGAACGGGTGCATCCCGATCCCAACGATGGCTACATCGGTGTTGCTCATGCCTGCTCCTCTCGGGCCGGGGCGAACGCGAACGTCATCACGTCCCGGCCGTCAGCGTCTCGTGTGAAGGGTACGACGACCAGCTCCATCTCCATACCGATCCTCAACTCGTCCGGGTCGGCGCTCGTGAGCCGGGTCTCCACCTTCACCGCGTCACCGAGCTCGACGTACCCGACGCCGTACGGCACGAACGTCTTCGCCGTCTCGGGCCCGGCGTAAGGCGGATTCTTCGGGAGGAAGCCCTGGATCGTCCACGTCCAGAGCCGGCCCCGGCGAGGCAGCAGCTCGTCGACGATGTCACGGGCGGTGCAGCGGGGACAGCCGAGCTGGCGGGGGAAGGTGACGGTGCCACACGTCGTGCATCGCCCGCCGATCAGCTGCGGGGCCTCGCTCGGCCAGGTGAAGAGGCCCTCGGCCACAGGGATCTGCTCGGCAGTGTTGGTCACGAGTGCTCCTTCGTGCGGATGGCCGCGTTCGTGTCGTCGACGATGTCATGCCGGTGCCGAGAGATGATTATCATGATAATGAGGTCCTGTGTGGTTACCCGCCATCGAGGACGTTCGGAGGCAAGGTGCGCCCACCGCCCGACATCGAGGAGTTCCGACGCGATGCCCGCCGCTGGCTGGAGGCGAACGCCACGCTCAAGTCGGCAACCCCGGGAGACGGTGACGACGACGTCGAGTGGGGCGTCGGATCGGACAACGTGGCCGTCTTCTTCGACCTGACCGAGGCCGAGGAGCGTCAACGCCTGGATGCCTGTCGCGACTGGCAGGGGCGGAAGTTCGATGCCGGCTACGCCATGCTTAACTGGCCGCAGGATGATGGCGGGCGCGGCCTTCCCGGCAGCTACGCCAGGGCGTACAACACCGAGGAGTCGCGATTCGCGATCCCGAGCGCAGGAGAGCTGCCGCCGACCTCGATGGGACTGATCGCGCCCACGATCGCCACCCACGGAACGCCCGAGCAGAAGAAGCGCTTCATCGCGCCGCTCATGCGGATGGACGAGCTCGGTTGCCAGCTCTTCAGCGAGCCGTCGGCGGGGTCCGACCTCGCGTCGCTCGCCACACGTGCGGTACTGGACGGTGACGAGTGGGTGCTGAACGGGCAGAAGGTGTGGACATCGGGCGCCCGCTTCGCCGACTGGGGCCTGGCCATCACGCGCACCGACCCCGAGGTGCCCAAGCACCGCGGTCTCACCGCCTTTCTCGTTCCGTTCGATGCGCCGGGCGTGGAGGTTCGGCCCATCCGGCAGATGTCCGGCGGAGCCAACTTCAACGAGGTCTTCCTCACCGATACGCGGTTGCCCGACGACCTCCGCCTGGGCGGCATCGGCGAGGGCTGGCGGGTGGCCCTCACGTGCCTCGGCTTCGAGCGCGACCACTCCTCCGGCGGCGGTCAGGTGGGCGGTGGCGTCAAGCGCGTCGTGCGCACCGCGGGCAAGCTGGGTCTCACCGACGACCCCGTCATCCGCCAGGTGCTGAGCGACCTCACGATCGAGCACCGCGTCACCCAGTTGACCAACCGGCGGGCGGCGGCCGCCTTGAAGGCAGGGCAGATGCCGGGGCCGGAGGGCTCGCTCGGCAAGCTGATGTGGACGGCCAACATGACGCGGGTCAGCGCCGCCATCAGCGCCGTCCTGGGCCCGAGGCTGGTGGCCGACGCCGGCGAGTGGGGAACGTTCGCGTGGGGGGAGCACGTGCTGGGCGCGCCCGGGTACCGGATCGCCGGTGGTTCCGACGAGATCCAACGCAACATCATCGGCGAGCGCGTCCTCGGGCTGCCGCCCGAGCCGAGGGTCGACAAGGATGTGCCGTTCAGCGAGGTCCCGCGCTGAGCGGCCGCTCATGCTTGAGCCACCACGCCGGCGTCGAGGAGCGCATCGATCTCGTCTGAGTGGTAGCCGTGCTCGACGAGGAGTTCTCGTGTGTGCTGCCCGACGATCGGTGCCGGCCGCTCGATGACGCCGGGGGTCGCCGACAGCTCCACCAGATGACCGGCCTGTTCCAGGCGGCCGACGGCTGGGTGAGGATACGACACGATCCAGCGCCGCGCCGCGAAGTCCGGGTCGTCGAACAGGTCCACCGGGAACTCGGCGTCGGCGACCTCACACGGCACCCCCGCGCCGTCGAGGGCGGCGAACCACTCCGCCGCCGGGCGAGAGGCAAATGCGGCCTCGAGGAGTCGGCCCAGCTCCTCGTCGTGCTTCGCGCGGGATGCCGCGTCGGTGAAACGGCGGTCGCTGAGCTCGCGGCCGCCCACACACTTGGCGAGTGCGTTCCAGTGGGCGTCGCTCGTGACGGCGACGCACAACCACCCGTCGGCGGTCTCGTAGAGGCGATAGAGCGCGGACAGTCCGGTCTGGGCGGCGTCGAGGTGGTGACGCTCGGGGCCGGTGCCATCGAGACGAGCGAAGGTCGACGAGTTGTAGAGGAGCCCCATGTTGATGATCGAGGTGTCGACGAGCTGACCCTCCCCCGTTCGCTCCCGGTGGTACAGCGCTTGGATGACGGCGATGGCCGACATCACGCCGTTGCCGAAGTCGCCCAATGCGGCGGGGTGCCACGTCGGCGGCTGACCGGTCGCGCACGCACCCATCTCCCACCACGTCCCGGCCAGGGCCTGGCCCATCTGATCGTTGCCGGGCAGCGCCACTCGCGGTCCGGACGCCTCGAAGCCGCGGGTGTGGCAGTACACGATGGCCGGGTTGATGGCGCGGGCGGTGTCGTAGTCCGCGTCAAGCCTGACGTCGACACCAGTGCGCATGTTGTGATGGATCACGTCGGCCCGAGCGATGAGATGGTGCAGGACCGCTTGGCCGCGCTGGTCCTTGAGGTCGATGGCGATGCTGCGCTTGCCCCGGTTGCACCCGAGCGTCGGGCTCGACACCGGAGCATCGCGCTCGGCCACGTTGTTCACCTTGATCACGTCGGCACCGAGATCAGCGAGCGTCTGCGCACCGTAGGGCCCGGCCATGGCCAGGCCGAGGTCGAGCACGGTGATGCCCTCCAGGGCGCGGGTCAAGCGGCGCCCATCGGCCCGGTAGGGCCGGATGACCGGCGGTTGGGCCAGGACCTCGGCGGTGTGCTGCCCCGGGCGGGGCGCCGGCCCGGCCACCCGCCCCGGCGTGCGCGACATCCGGTAGACCAGCCCGACCTGGCGAGTCGGCCCCTCGTCGGGATCGAGCAGCTCGGCCACGCAGCCGTCGGCGAGCGAGTACGGGTCGAGCAGACCCTCCTCGGGCGACAGCACCGGTTGGGCGGGCAAGCCGGCGGCGGCGAACAGGCGCACCCATTCGTCGCGCCCGAACTTGGCGAAGGCGGCGGCCGTGCGGGGGTGCTCGGCCAGCTCGGCCGCGAGCTGCGCGTCATAGCCGGACGGGCGCGCCGGTGGCGGGAGCTTCGCCGGGTCGGGGAGGCGCAGCTCGGGCCCGGCTGCGGCCGCCTGGGCGAAGGCGTGGTGAATGGGCGCCCACTGGTGGAGCCAGCGGCCGTCGGCGCATCGGAAGAAGCCCTTGGGACAGCGCCGATCGAAGTACGGAAGGCGGTAGCCGTCCTGGCGGGGGTCCGGGACGCGCTGCCACGTCGGGGCGGCGTTGAGCAGACCGCCTTGCAGGAGCGAGGTCTCGACCCACTGCCCGGCGCCCGTGACCTCGCGAGCGCGCAGCGCCGCGCTGATCCCGGTGACGGCGAGCAGGCAGGCGCCGATGCTGTTCCAGGGCAACGCCTGGAAGATCGGGCCGTCGCGGTTGCCCGTCTGCTCGGCGCCCGGCGGGACGGGCCCGGGGTCAGGGAGCGGCAGCCGGGCGATGCGCACGGGCTGGCCGTCGACGACGCCGCGCTGGTCCCAGTGCATCCCCATGCGGGCGGCCACCAGCGCGTCGACGTTGGGACGACCAGCGTGGCGATGGCTCCGTCCATAGCCGGTGATCGAGCACAGGATGAGGCGCGGGTTGGTCGCGGCCAAGGTGGCGTGGTCGAGACCCTGACTCTCGATCACGACGTCGACGCCCTCGGCCAACGCACGGACCTGGTCGTCGCCGGCGACGATGCTGCGCTTGCCCCGATCCCAGACCGTTCGACACCAGATCGGTCCGTGGTCGCCTCCCTCGACGGTGATGACATCGGCGCCGTTGTCGGCCAAGAGCATGCCGGCCATCGCGCCGGCGATACCTGACGGCAGTTGCAGCACCGTGATGCCGTCGAGCACGCCGGTCACGAGCTCGTGGCCTCCTCGATGGCGGCGATGATGGCGCCCGGCGACAGCGGCTGGCGGTTGACCCGCGCGCCGAGATGGGCGATAGCGTCCGCGACCGCGTTGATGACGGCCGGTGGCGATCCGATGGCGCCGCCCTCGCCCATGCCCTTGAACCCGCCCGGGTTCGTCGGCGCCGGCGTCTCGATGTGGCCGTACTCGACGATCGGGACCTCGGCGGCGGTGGGCAGCAGGTAGTCGACGAAGGTCGTGCTCAACGGGTTGCCGTCGGCGTCGTACGGCATGTGCTCGTACAGGACGCCACCGATGCCCTGGACCACGCCGCCGGCGATCTGCCCCTCGACCACGTCGGGGTTGATCATCACCCCGCAGTCCTCGCTCACCACGAATCGCAGGACGGCGACGGCACCGGTCACGGCGTCCACCTCGCAGACGCAGGCGTGGCACGAGTTCGACCACGTGATGGGCGACGAGGGCGTGTAGCGGGCCTGCGCCTCCAAGCCCATCGGCATGCCCGGCGGGAGGCTGGTGGGCGAGATGTAGGCAAGATGAGCGACCTCGGTGATCGACATGCCCTTGGAGGGCGTGCCCACGACCGAGATGCGCCCGGCGCTGACCTCGAGGTCCGCGGGCGCCGCCTCCAGCGCATGAGCGGCGATCGCCAGCATCTTCGCCCGGACGGCGGCGGCCGCCTCGGTCGCCGCTCCACTGACGAGCACGGCGCTGCGGCTGCCGCCCGTGCCGGGACCTGACGGCGTTCCCAGCGTGTCGCCCTGGATGACCGTGACGACATCGATGTCCACGCCGAGCTCGTCCGCCACCACCTGGGCGACGGTGGTCTCGACGCTCTGGCCGTGGCTGGCGCTGCTCATGAGCGCTTGCACTTCACCGTTGACCCCGATGCTGATGATGGCCGCTTCGCTGGCCAGGCTGCCCATGGCGATGCCAGACGGCTCGACGTACAGCCCGAACCCGACGCCGAGCAGGCGCCCCTCATCGCGGGCGGCGGCCTGCTCGATGCGGAACGCCTCGTAGTCGATCATGGCGACGGCCTGCTCCAGCGATGCTCCGATCGATACACCGTCGTACACGAGGCCGGCGGCAGTGGTGAACGGCAGGTCGGCTTCGTTGACCACGTTGATGCGGCGGAACTCGAGCGGGTCGAGGCCGAGGCGGCGGGCGGTGACGTCGATCATCTGCTCACGCGCCAACGTCTCCATCATCCACGGGCCTCGGTACGAGCACCGCCCACACGTGTTCGTGTACACGGCGGTGGCCGAGAAGCCGACCTTGGGGATCTTGTACGGCCCCCCGAAGAGCAACCCGACGAAGCCGATGGCGCTGCTGCCGGCGGCGGCAAACGAGCCGACGTCTTCGACGAGGTGGGCCTTCACGCCCAGGATCCGGCCCTCGCCGTCGACGGCGAAGCTGACCGTCATGCGGTCATCGCGCGCGTGTTGACCCGACATGAGGTTCTCCCGTCGGTCCTCGATCCACTTGACCGGTCGCGCCAGGCGCTTGCCGGCCGCGACGACGGCCACCTCGTCGGGCAACATGAACATCTTCTGGCCGAAGCCACCGCCCACGTCGCCCATGATGACGCGGATGCGATGCTCGGCCAGCCCGAGCGCCCGACCGAGAAAGGAGCGCACGCCGTGCGGACCCTGCGTCGAGATCCACACGGTGAGGTTCTGGCGCACCGGGTCCCAGTCGGACACGATGCCGCGGGTCTCCATCGGCACGCACAGGTAGCGGTGCTGCGTGAAGGTCTCGGTGACGACGTGGGTGGCCGCGGCGAAGATCTCCTCGAGGTCGGGATCCTCGGTCGCGGGAATGGCGCCGGCCACGTTGTCGGCCAGTCCGGGGTGGACGACGGGGGCGTCGGGGGCCATGGCGGCGTCGGCGCCGATGACCGGCTCGGCCGCTTCGATGTCGAGGTCGATGAGCTCGCACGCGTCTTCGGCGATGTACCGGGACTCGGCGATCACCAAGACGATCGGCTCGCCGGCGAAGCGCACGTCGCCGTCGGCGAGGAGTCGGAAGGGACGAGTTGCACCACCGGGCCCCTCGAAGTCGACCCAGCTCTCGCCGACGGCACCGTTCAGATCCGCACCGGTGTACACGGCGACCACACCCGGCAGGTCCCGGGCGGCGCTCACATCGATCGAGCGTACGGCACCACGGGCGATGTCGCTGCGCAGGAAGGCGGCATGCAGCATGCCTGGCACCACGATGTCGTCCACGTAGCTCCCGTAGCCGGTGACGAGCCGGGCGTCTTCGCGGCGCTGGATGCGCTGGCCGACGAACCGGTTGCCCGCCATCGCGGTGGTGGGGACCGTCGCCGTCATGGCTGTCCCGCCGCCGCCAGTCGGACCGCCGCGATGATGCCCTGGTAGCCGGTGCAGCGGCACAGGTTGCCGGACAACCCGTCGCGCACCTCGTCGTCGGTCGGATCGGGGTGCTCGCGCAGGAAGGCCGTGATCGATACGACGAACCCCGGCGTGCAGAAGCCGCACTGCAAGCCGTGGGCTTCGTGCATAGCGCGCTGCACGGTGCTCAGCTCACCGTCGGGCGGGGTCAAGCCCTCGATCGTGGTGACCTCGGCCCCGTCGGCCTGGACTGCGAACATGAGGCAGGCCCGCACGGCGGCACCGTCGAACAGCACGGTGCATGCACCGCAGACGCCATGTTCGCATCCGAGGTGCGTACCGGTCAGCCGGCAGTCCTCCCGAAGGAAGTCGGCCAGCGTCTTTCGTGGTTCGACGGCGACGGTGCGGCTGGTGCCGTTGACCGTGACGGTGATCGCGGCGTCAGGCACGCCCTGCCTCCTCGACTGCCTGGCTCCAGGCCTTCGCTGCCATTGCCGCACCGACCCGGGTGCGGTAGCCCGGCGGCGCGTGGAGATCTTCGCCCGGGTCGCCGATATCGCGAACTGCGAGCCGCCCAACGTCGTCGGGCGAGATCGTGTCGATCGACTGTCCGGTGATGGCCGCTTCCGCCGCGCTCGCCCGCACCGGCACGGAGCCCAGGCCGAACAGGGCGATGGCGCATCGCTCGACAGTGCCGTTGGGAGCCAGGCCGACGCCCGCAACCGCACCGGCGATCGCGAAGTCACCGTGTCGGCGCGCGAATTCGGCGGCGCCGAACCCGCATCGGCCCTCCCACACGGGGAACCGCACGGCGGTGAGCAGCTCATCGGGTGCCATCGCCGTCGACCAGATGCCGTCGAAGAACTCGGCGGCTGCGATCCAACGCTCGCCTTGCGACGAGAGGACCGCGATGGAGGCGTCGAGGGCAGTGGCCACCGCCGGGTACTCGGCCGCCGGATCGGCGTGTGCGAGCGAACCTCCGACGGTGCCGCGATTTCGGATCTGGAAGTGACCGATCATGGGAGTGACGAGCGCGAGCAAGGGCACCGCCTGCGCCACCATGGCGTCGTGCTCGATAGTGGCGTCACGGGTCGTTGCTCGCACGAGCAGCGATCCGTTGTGACGCTCGACGCCCTGCAGTTCCGGGATGCGCCCGATGTCCACGAGGTGCTCGAACCGGGCGAGCCGCATCGCCAGCATCGGCACCAGGCTCTGACCCCCGGCGATGACCTTGGCTCCATCACCGAGGTCCTCCAGCAGCGCGACCGCCTCAGTGGCGGTCGCGGGCACGTGGTACTCGAAGGGCGCCGGTTTCACACGTTCCAGACCAACGGCAGCTTGAGGAGGGAGACCTGGCCTCCGTGGGCCATGAGCGGCTCGTCGGACGCGATCTCGTACTCCGGGATGGCGGCGTGCCACTCCTCGAGGGCGTACAGCAGTTCGGCCCGAGCGAAGTGGGAGCCGAGGCAACGGTGCTCGCTGGCTCCGAAGGCGATGTGCCGGTTGGGCGAGCGGTCGATGATGATCTCCTCGGGCTCCGGAAACACGCGCGGGTCGCGAGTCGCCGACTGGATGCTGAGCAGCACCATGTCGTCCTTCTTCATCGGGCACCCGTGGAAGTCGTGGTCCTGCGTGAGCTTCCGGGCCATGCTGACGATGGGGTAGGCCCGCAGGAATTCCTCGACGGCGCCGGGGATCAGCGACGGGTCGGCCACGATCCGGCGCCGGTCCTCGGGATGCGTGGCGAGGTGGTACATGCACCAGCCCAGTTGGCTCTTCAGCGTGTCGAGGCTGCCGAGCGTGAGTGTGTTCATGATGTCGAGGATGTCGACGTCCGGGAGGGGTTCGCCGTCCATCGTCGCCCTCGAGATGTGGGTGACGAAGTCGACCTCGGGGTCGAGGGGCTCCTGCCGGCGGCTCTCGAGCGTGTTCTTCCAGTACTCGGAGACGCGGTTCCATCCGACCATGAACGGGCTCTCGTCGGTCGGGCTGTCGGTGCCGCCGGACATGAGCCGGACGCAGTCGACGAAGAAATCGGCGTTGTCCTGGGGCAGGCCCATGGACAGGAGGAAGCCGCGCACCGGGAAGTGGTCGCCGAAGGTCTTCAGGTAGTCCGTGGCGCCGTCGGCATACACCTCGGCCACGGTCTCGCGTGCCAGCCGTTGCAGCCTGGGAGAGAATTTCGTGACCGCCGCCGGAGCGAACCAGCGGTTCATCGTCTGGCGGTACTTCATGTGCTGGGGCGGGTCGCTGTAGGACGGAAGGAACCGGTAAACGGGATCTGGGTCGGTGGGCACGATGGAACGGTTGCAGAACACGGCCGGGTTCTGGAACGCCTCCCGGATGTCCTCGTACCGGGTCAACACCCAATAGTTGCCATTCGTGTTGCGGAAGTACCGGTGCGCTTCCCGCAAGGCGTCGATCTGCTTCCAGTGATCCGTTGCCGGCGCCACCATGCTCAGGTCCACATCCACAGATGCGTACTCGTCAGCCATGCCTTGAACTCCCTTTGACTCAGTGAGAAAGCTTCAATCCATGTGATAGAGCTTGGCCGCGTTGTCGTGCAGGATCTTGCGCAGTACGTCCTCCGGCAGGTCGCCCAACGATTCGGCGATGTACTGCCGAGGCTCCACCGCGGCCGTCGCCGGTCCTGGCGACATGCTGGTGGGGTGCGGGAAGTCGCTCTCGTAGAGAATCCAGTCCGCGCCACACTGGTCGACCGCGGCCTTGACCGTGCCCTCCTCGAACCAGAAGCAGCCGTACATCTGGCGTTTGAAGTACTCACTCGGCAGTAGGTCGTACTCGGGATGCTCCTGGGGTACGCCGCAGTTCTTCCACTGCCAGTCGAGGTGATCGAGGGCGAACGGGATCCACCCGATGCCACTCTCCACCGACACGAACTTGAGATCCGGGAAGCGGTGACACACCCCGCCCGTGATGAGGTTGGCGATCACCTTGACGTTGGCCATCCCGAACTGCACACCGAAGCCCGCGTAATTGGCGTGAGGGCCGGCGCCTTCGTACGCCGTGTCGAAGATCGACATATCGCCCGATCCGATGTGGAAGTTGATCGAGAGCCCGGCATCCTGCGCCGCGGCCCACAAGGAATCCCAGTACGGGTCGGCCAGCTTGGGCATGCCCCAGTGGACCGGCTCCCCCGTCATGATCACACCTTTGTGGCCGTTGGCGACGCAGCGGGTGAGCTCCTTGGCGGTCAAGTCCATGTCCCAGAACGGGAGGGCGGCGATCGGGATGAGGCGCTTGGGATCGGCAGCGGCGTAGTCGGTCAGGAAGTCGTTGTACGCCTGGACGCAGCCGAGCATGAGGTCCGGATCGCCGATGGCGAGTACCTTGCCGGCGCCGAAGCCGGCCACGTTCGGATACAGCACCTGCGCCCAGATCCCATAGTCGTCCATGCGGGCGAGGCGGGGGCCGACGTCCCAGGTGGCGGGATCGACCACGGAAAGCGAAGGCGGGTGGTTCGGCGGGAACTCGTTCCAGCCGGCCTGCGCCGCCGATGCCGCGGCACCGACGCGCTCGGTGCCGAAGTACCAGGCGTCCTCTTCATGCCGCTCATCCCACTGCACATGAGGGACCTTGTCTCCCCACTTTTCCACCGACAAGCGCGACGTCCAGAGGTCGTATGGCTCGATGACGTGTGTGTCGGTGTCGATGACTCGGTACTGGTCGACGTCGGACGGAAGCATGGCTCCTCCTGAACATTGAAATCACGGCTGCGTCCCCGGCACGCGGTATGCCCGGCACCCTCTCGTATCGGATCACTCCAGCCTTCGGATGTCAACTAGTTCCTTACGATGATTCTATTCTTCTCGTCGCCTGGGGAACCGGCCCGGTTCAGACGACGAGCACCGCTGGGTTGCCCTCGGTCCAGGTCACCTCGAGACGGCGGTGGGCAATGCGCCATCCGTCGGGAGTGCGCCGATGGCGATCCGTGTAGGTGCCTGCCACGATGTAGTTGCCCCCGCCGGCGGTCCCTGGTTTGACGTGCTGCGCCTGGAAGTAGCACGTGGCTCTCGCCTCGTCGGCGGCCACGGTGACCTCGAAGTTGCAGAGCAGGTGCTGGCTGGCGGCAAGCGGTTCGAGGGCGCCCCGGCAGACCCGCTCGAAGTCTTCGTAGCCCTCCAACACGCCGATGCCGGCGTAGTCGCCGCCGGCATCGGCGGTGAAGCAGGTGCGGAACAGGTCCCAGTCCCGGCGATCGAGGGCGGCGGCGTAGCGAACGCAGACATCGACGACCGCCTGGCGGTCGAGCAGCTCCTCGAGGGCGCCGGCGTCGACGGTGGTTCGGCCCCCGCTCGTCATGTCTCGTCCAGTGTGATCGCACCTTCCGGACACGAGTCCACCGCGAGACGAGCGATGTCCTCCATCCCGGCCGGCACCTCCCACTCCTTGCCCCGCTCCGCGCAATACCCGTCGTCGTCGGAGGTGAAGAGCTCTGGCGCCACGACGTAGCAGCGGCCTTGACCGCTGCACAGGTGGGCATCGACGGACACTCGCATGTCACACGCTCCAGACACAGGTAGTGCGACGACTGGACAGGCGGGGCGCGGTCACCACGACGACGAGCCGCCGTCGACGTTCAACAGAGAGCCCGTGATCCCGCCGCCGGCGTCGCTGGCCAGCAGCACGGCCATGGCGGCCACCTCCTCGCACGTGTTGAGCCGTTTGATCATCGACTCACCGGCGTAGCCGTCGAGGAACTGCTGATAGGTGATGCCGGCCGCCTCGGCGGCGCTGGCACCGGCGGTTCGCATCGTGTCGGTCTCGATGGCCCCCGGGCAGATGGCATTGCCGGTGATCCCGTCAGGCCCGTACTCGAACGCCACTGCCTTCACGAAGCCGTTGATGGCGTGCTTGTTCGTGATGTAGTGGCTGACCATCGCCTTGGTTGCCTGCTTGCCTTCGACCGACGAGATGGCGATGATCCGGCCCCATCGCTTGGCGAGCATGTACGGCAGCGCCCGCCGTGTCGCCCAGAACGTGCTGTTGAGGTTCCACGCCAGGGCGTTCTCCCAGGCGTCGTCGGTCAGCTCGTGGATCCGAGCGAAACCATCCGACCCGCCGGCGTTGTTGACCAGGATGTCGACCCCGCCGAAGTGACCGGCGACGCCGTCGATCAGCGCCTCCGTCTCTGCCTGTTCCCGGCTGTCGCAGGCCACGAACCACGTGCGATCGGGACTGCCCATCTCGCCCAAGGCTTCTTTGCCTTTGTCGGCCGATCGCCCGCTGATCGCGACCTTGGCCCCCTCGGCGAGGAACGCGTCAGCGATGGCCCGGCCGATACCCCGCGTCCCTCCGGTGATCACGGCCACCCGGTTTTGCAGCAGTGACGTCACAGCGATCTCGTTGCCTTCCACTCGTCCCAGTAGGTCAGCTCTTCGGCGGCGCGGCGCGGTGCGGGCTTGAAGTCGGTTCCCGTGTAGTACGCGACCGGGAGGAGCGCCGCCTGGGTCACGGTCGGCGGCACGCCCAGCGCGTCACCGACTTCCTTTTCGAAGTTGAGATGCAGCGTCGTCCAGGCCGAGCCGAGGCCGCGGCTGCGCAAGGCGAGCTGGAAGCTCCAGACCGCCGGAAGAATGCCACCCCAGAACCCGGCCGACTGCTCGCCCGCGTTGGCCTCGGGTGGTCGGTCGAGCACACACGGAATGACGAGCGCCGGTACGTCTGCCATGTGCTCGGCCAGGTAGCTGGCCGAGTCGGTCATGCGAACGCTGGCGTGGTCGCCGGCCTCGATCAAGTCGAGCTTGGGAGCGATGTAGTCCTTGAACGAGAGCGCGTAGTAGTGGGCGACGGTCTTCTTCTTCTCGGGATCCGTCACCACGACCCACCGCCACCGTTGCGCGTTCGACCCGCTCGGCGCCTGGGAGGCGATCTGGATGCAGTCGAGGAGCACCTTTGGCTCGACTGCCCGGGTGAGATCGAGGCGCTTTCGCACCGCCCGGGTGGTCGTGAGCAGATGGTCGGTCTGGGCCAGGTCGAAGCCCGCGCTCATGTCGCCCTCTCCCGGTCGTTCACCATGGCAGGGGACAGACCGGCGGGCAATCAGTCGGCCCGATGTCGGCATTCCAGCTCATCTGTTCACCTTCCTTGTCAGACCGGTGCCCACTGCGGCAGCACGGCACCACCGTCCAGTTGTTCGAACCACACCCTCATCGCCTGGCCATCGGTCAGGTGCGGAGCGCCCTGGAGGTGCCCGACAAAGCGGACACCGGGGTGGTCGTCTAGCTCCACCAGCACGATGGTGTACGGCACCGGATAGGCGGGGTGGACCTGGTGCTCGGCGGTGGTCCATGAGACGACACGGCCCGTGCCGGCGACGGGCGTCCAGCTGCCCTCCCAGCTTCCGCAGGCGTGGCAGTAGGCGACCGGTACGTGGATCACCGCGCCGCATCCGTCGCACCGGCGCACCACGAGCTCGCCTCGCTTGGCGGCGTCCCAGAAGCCGCCGGTGTCATGGTCGTCGTCGACCGGAAGGATCCGTCGGGGGCCATCGGTCGTGTCGGTCATGAGTCGGCCCGCAGGACCAGGGCGCTCCCGGGCGGCAGCGGTGTGGACGTGACCAGGCACACCTCGGCGCCCGGTACCTGGTTGGTCGATTCACCGCGCACCTGGCGCACCCCCTCGACGACGTGGTTCATCCCGTGGATGTAGCCCTCCGACAGGTGGCCGCCACCGGTGTTGATGGGCAGGCGGCCACCGAGCTCGATCTCGCCGCTCGACACGAACGAGCCGCCCTCGCCCTTGGCACAAAAGCCGTAGTCCTCGATCTGAAGGAGGACGGTGATGGTGAAGCAGTCGTAGAACTGGGCGACGTCGATGTCGTCGGGTCCGAGACCGGCCCGGCGGTACAGGGTGTCGGCAGTCGGCTTGGCCGGCAGTGTGGTGAGCGTCTCTCGCAGCACCACGGGGAACTGGATGCCCGGCTGCGGGTCGGTGAGACTCCCTTGCGCGACAGCGCGGATCAGCGCAGGCGGCTTGGCCAGGTCCCGTGCCCGCTCGGTGCTGGTCACCACCACCGCGCAGGCGCCGTCGGTCTCCAGGCAGAAGTCGTAGAGGCGAAGCGGGCGCGAGATCATCCGCGACGCCAGGTAGTCGTCCATCGTCAGCGCCTTGTCGTGCATCTGCGCCAAGGGGTTGGCGTTGGCCCGCGCCCGGCAGGCCAAGGCGATGTGCCCGAGATCCTTTTCGCTCGTCCCGAAGTCGAGCATGTGGCGCTGGGCCAGCAGCGCAAAGATCTGCCCTGGCGTGAGGAGGCC
The DNA here is from genome assembly GCA_963728985.1 of uncultured Acidimicrobiales bacterium. Taxonomy (GTDB): domain Bacteria; phylum Actinomycetota; class Acidimicrobiia; order Acidimicrobiales; family Ilumatobacteraceae; genus DASXAI01. The sequence continues at coordinate 810,402 of CAVSME010000003.1, forward strand.
GTACGGCAGGAAGAATTCGTCGTAGGTGCCGCTGCCGCCGATCCGCCGCTGGGTCACGGGGCTCAGGCCGAATCGTCGCCCCGATCGACCGTTGAGCGATCGGAACACGAGCACGGTCGTCGCCTGGCCGGACACGATCGCGGCGACCGCCTGGCCCACCATGGCGCTCGGAGCGACGCCCCCCGGGCCGACCTCACTGAAGTAGTCGAGGCGACTCAGGCCGAGCGTGTGGACGAGGTCGTTGTAGTGAACGGTGTCGCTCTCGCAGCGCACGATGCCGTCGACGTCGGTTGGGGCCAGACCGGCGTCGGCCAGCGCCGCCAGGGACGCCTCGGTCGCGAGCGACAGCACGCTACGGCCCGAGTCCCTCGAGAACTCGGTGGCGCCGATGCCGGCGACAGCGCACAGATCACGGTGATGGAACGCCTCGGCCATCAGCTTCCTCCTCGGTTCGTTTGGCTGACGGGGGCTCCGAGCAGCTCAGCGTTGTGCTCCCCCAGCAGCGGGGCGCGTGTGAGGGGCGCCGAGCCGTAGCGGGAGAAGCGGAACGGCACGCCCGGGTACTTCGCCGGTGGATCGTCGTCGTGTTCCACCTCGACGAAGAACTCCCGGGCCAGCAGGTGCTCGTCGCAGAGCAGATCGTCGGGCGAGTTGATCGGGCCGATCGGCAGGCCCCGCGCCTGGCCGTCGTGATAGGCCTCCTGCGCCGTCTGCAACAGGAAGAAGACCTCCACCACGTCTTGGATGTGGTCGAAGTTGGCCTGGCGGTACGACGGATCGGAGAACGCGGAGTCGCGAAGGTCGACGGCGATGCCCTTCGTGTCGATCCAGTCGAGCAGCACCTCCCACTGCTTCTGATCGCCGACGAAGATCACGAAGTACACCCAACGTTCGTCGCCGCACCGGAAGAGGGCCGGTTGGGTGGGCGTGGGCTGCGCATGGCGGCACGTCTGGCGTCGAACGAGCGCCTTCGGGTAGAACCAATAGGGGTTGGACAGCTCGGCGTTCACCGCCAAGCAGTCGTGCATGCCGACGTCGACCAGTTGGCCGCGGCCGGTCGCCTGGCGCTCGATGAGGGCGAGCATGAGTCCCATCAGGGCGAAGCTGGCCGCCGACTGGTAGGCCTGGTCGCCACCCGGCCGGATCGGTGGGATCGAGTGGTCGTCGTAGCCGCAACTGTTGAGAGGGTTACCGAGCGCAAGGCCGACGAGATCGGAGCTGAGGCGATCGGCCCACGGCCCGGTGAGACCGAACGGCGTGATCGACACCACCACCAGCGCTGGTGCGCCAGCGCGGAGCGCTTCGAGGTCGATCCCGAGCGCTCTTAGCTCAGGCGGTGCCAGGGTCGAGATGAAGACGTCGGCGCCGGCGGCGAGGCGACCGAGCTCGTCGCGGCCGTCGGTCGTGCGGTAGTCGATGACCACGCTGCGCTTGTTGGTGTTGTAGTACCAGAAGGTCAGGCTGTGGTCGGCGTCGAGCCGGTCGTGGGCGAACGGTCCGACGGCGCGGGTCGGCGATCCCTCGGGCGGCTCGACCTTGATCACGTCGGCGCCCATCTCGGCGAGCAGCTTTCCCAGCATCTCCCCGCCGACGTCGCCGGCCAGCTCCACCACCCTCACGCCGTCGAGCACGCGCTCTTCGCTGGCCATCAGATGACCCCTTCGGAGGTCAGTTCGGCGTACTCGGCTTCCTCGATCCCGAGGATGTCCTGGAAGACGTACGCGTTGTCCTCGCCGAGAAGGGGGGCCGAGCGCCAGTTGTCGGGACACGTCTCGGAGAACTGCATCGGGTTGCCCTCGAACCGGGCCATACCTATGACCGGATGGTCCATCTCGAAGAACACGCCACGCGCCGCCAACTGCGGGTCGCGCTCATTGAGATCCTGGGCGTTCTGGACGGCGCCCGCGGGCACACCGTGAGATTGCAGGAGTTCGGTCATCTCGTGCCGGTCGTGGCCCAGGGTCCACTCCTCCAGGTACTTGTCGAGCACGTCCTGGTGGGCAAAGCGATCGTCCTGGGTGGCGAAGCGGGGATCATCGGTCCACGACGGACGGGCAAGGGCCTCGACCAGACCGGCCCACTGCTGGTCATCGAACACGGCGATGGCGATCCACTCGTCGTCACCCTGCGCCCCGTACACGCCGTGCGGCGCGGCGTTGGGCCACTCGAGCCGGTTCCCGGTGGGGTAGTCCGGGCGGCGGGTGGTGCGCTGGTTGACGGTCAGGTCGAGCAGCACCGGACCGACGAGGTTGATGCCCGCCTCGACGGCGGACACGTCGATCTCGGTCCCTTTGCCGGTGATGTTGCGGCGGTAGATGGCGAAGAGCAACGCCGCCGAGTTGTAGTAGGCAGCTTGGTTGTCCATGTACGACAGGCCCCAGCCCGACGGCTCCTGCCCGGGCAGCCCACTGATGTAGGAGAGACCGCTGACGGCCTGCACTACCGGTCCGTAGCTGCGGTACTCGGCGTGCGGGCCGGAATGCCCGAAGCCGCTCATCCGTGCGTAGATCACCTCGGGTGAAAGCTCATTGAGACGCTCGTAGGTCAGCCCCCACCGTTCCATCACGCCGGGCGCGAAGTTCTCTGATACGACGCTGCTCTGGCCGATGAGTCGCTCGGCCACCTCGCGGCCCCTCGCGGTGCGCATGTTGATCGTGACGCCGAGCTTGTTGCGGCAATAGTTGTTGAACAGCCCGCCTTTGTTCGGGTCGAGGTCGATCTTCTCTTCACCGAAGTTGCGGGCCGGCTCGTCCTTGTACAGCGGCAGCTTGCGCGGCGTGTCGATCCTGACCCGGTCCTCGATCTTGATGACCTCGGCGCCGAAGTCGGCCAGCAGGCGGGTCGCCACCGATCCGACCCCCATCCAGCAAAAGTCGGCCACTCGGATCCCGGCCAACGGACCGCGCCGCTCACGGACGGAGCGATCAGGCGCTGGTTGACCGTTCGCGTTGCCCCCGGACACCGTCACCTCCGTCGTGCCGTCGTACTCGTAGGCCCGATGACCAGGCCAATGCACCATCGGTCCCCCACCCCTAAAGGAAACACCCGGCCGGACCGGACTGTCAAGGATTCCTTATGATGATCATGGACGTCCAGCAGCAGAAACGGCGGAGAGATCACGGGAGCCCGGCGTCGTCGAGGATGGTCATGGCCCGTTGCGCCTGCCCGGCGACCTTCTCGCCCCGGGTAGCCATACGGGGGTCGGTGCTCTCGCCGCGGACGTAGCGGATGTAGAGCTGCTGGAGGACGACGGCGGTCTTCCAGCAAGCGAAGGCTTCGTACCACGGGACGACATCGACGTCGACGGCCGCCGTGGTGGCGTACCGCTCGACCACCTCGGCCCGGGTGGGCATCCCGAGGGTCTCCATGCCGGGGTTGTAGATGGGGCGGTTGTCGTCAGTGTCGGAGGGGTCCGGCCAGTAGTTGAGGAGCGTGCCGAGGTCGATGAGCGGGTCGCCCAAAGTCGCCATGTCCCAGTCGAACACGGCGGTGATGTGGTCGGGGTCGGCCGGGTCGAACTGGCAGTTGTCGAGTTTGTAGTCGTTGTGCAGCACCGAGGCTCGGGTGGTGGTTGGGATGCTGCGCTGCAGGCGGGCGGCCACGGTGTCCATGAGGGGATGGTCGTCGGGGGAAGCGGCCAGCGACCATCGCTTGGCCCAGCCCGAGACCTGCCGTTCGACGAACCCATCCGGTCGCCCGAGATCGGCGAGGTCGACGGCTGCGGGGTCGACCTGATGGAGGTGGGCGAGCCCATCGACCACGGCCAGGCCGACGCGACGGCCGACACCGGCATGGTGCTCCATCGACGGGGGAATGGCCCCCCAGATCACGACGCCCGGGCGGTACTCGAGGACCACAAAGTCCGATCCCACCACCGTGTGGTCATCGCAGAAGGCGTAGGCGCGGGGGGCGGGGCGATAGGCGCGCCACAGCCGTGACAGCGTGCGGAACTCCCGCTTCATATCGTGGGCGCCGGGTGCGATGGCGCCGAACGGGGGACGGCGCACGACCAGCGAGTGGTCGCCGATGCGCACCAGATAGGTGAGGTTGGCCGAACCGTTCGGGAACTGCAGCACCTCGAACTCACCACGCAGCTCCGGGATCTCGGTTCGAAGGTAAGCATCGAGCGCGTGCCAGTCGAGCTCCTCGCCCTGACGTACGGGCGCAACCTCGGGCGGGACGGCCCCGGCGCCACGCGACGGTGCATTGGACTCCACAGCGCCTCCCTCTCGCCACACAATCGCAGGCGGCGATGCCATGTTGTCAAGCCTCTGCTGAAGGTGCGTATGATCATAATGAATCTCGCGGGAATGAGCACATCGGGAGGCGAATGAATTCGCAGAACGACAGCCACATCCCTACGGCGATTGCCGGCGGAGCGCGCCCGGCCCTCGACCTCGGCCACCTTCCGCGTGACGCGGCCGGCTCGGATAGCGATCGCAGCCCCAAGACTTCCGAACGCGTGGCCCTCTGTATCGTGCACGACATCGTGGCCGAGGGCCTCCGCACGGGCGATCGCCTGCTGCTCGAGGCGGCGATGACAGAGCGTTACGGCGTCAGCCGGGCATCGCTTCGCGAAGCGTTGCGATTGCTCGAGGTCCAGGGCCTCATCAAGATCAAGCCCGGACCGGGGGGCGGACCGGTTGTCGGCTCCGTCGACCCGGTCAAGCTGGCCCGCAACGCCACGCTCTACTTCCACCTCGGTGCTGCGACCTACGAGCAGTTGCTCGACGCACAGGTGTTGTTCGAACCGATCTGTGCCCACTTGGCGGCGCAGCATCCGGACCGCCGGACCGTCATGAAGGCGTACGTCGGCCGCACGATGCCGGAGACGGAGCCGGAGTACCGCCACCTCACCGTCGACTTCCACCAGGCCGTCTATCACCTTGCCGCCAATCCGGTTGTCGTTCTCCTCACGCAGGCCGTGACCCACGTCGTCACGTCGCACGTTGTCCCCTCGATGGATCCAGTCGAGCTTCGTCCCGCCATCGTCGACGAACACGAGACGCTGGCGCGCGCTATCGCGGCCGGCCAGCCCGAAAAGGCCCGGCGTCTCATGGCCGTCCACTTTGCGAACCAGCACGCGTACTACCGCGCCCATTGGCGCACGCGGTTGAGCGAGCTCATCCAGTGGCGCTGAACGGCCGCCCCGGGAGCATCGTCGTCTTGTGGCCTCAGGGCCTGGCTGCCTGCGAGTAATGCCGCTCCTCGATCCAGCCGACTTCCATGTACTTGTCGAAGATCTTCCACGTACCGGCTTCACGCCGGAGCGAGTCCTTGTAGCGGGCCACGATGACGATGACGGTGTCCGGGTCGTCCACCGTGGTCTGGTGCGACGTGTGGTACGTGAGGGTTTGGGCCTCATCGCCGTCGATGTCGATGTGGTACACGGTGAGCTTGTGGTGCTGCCATGCGCGGTCCTGTGTGGCCGAGTCGATCCAGGCGATGATGTTGTCCGCGCCATGGATGGCGTCAGCACCGCCGTACTTGCCGACAGCGTCGTCGGTGAAGAGCGCGCGCATCGTGGCGTAGTCCTTGTAGTCAACGGTTGAGGCGTAGCGGTAGAGCACGTCAGTGATCTGTTGGCGATCCACCAAGTCCTGGAGGGTTCGCTCGATGTCCACGGTCACTCCTTGGTTCACCGGCACCGGCGGCGGCGCGGCGCTGCGATAGGTGGTTGATGGCGACGCTCGGCCTCAGAGGCGGGTGAGACCTCGAGGCCGAGCGTCGTCGGTTCGGGCTACTTCCCCCAGAGCGCCTTGAACTGATCGAGCGCGTCCGGCACGACGGGGAAGTACTCGTTGGCGCTCGGGATGTTCTCCTTCGTGAGGATCCAGTTGGGCGGGTTGAAGGTGGCCACCTGGGGCGCTCCCGCCTCCGCCCGGGCGATGGCATCGACCGCCGCGAACATGATCTCGTAGAAGGCGAACGCCATGGTGCCCGCCTGCACGCCACTCGCGATGTTGGCCTGCACCGCCGAGGTCGGGCCCTCGCCGAAGATCTTGACGTCGTTGAGCCCGGCCGCCTTGAGCGCCGCCGGGAGGCCGAGGAAGACGGAGTCGGTCGACTGGATGACGTACTTCGTGTCGGGGTGAGCTCGCAGGAACGACACCACCTGGTCGGGAGCACCGGTCAGGTTGGCGAGACCGATGTCGAGCTGGTTGTACTCGCACCCTGGGCACAGTTCGTTGTAGGTCTTCTTCACCGACTCGCCGGCGGCGCTCAAGATGGGCAAATCAGGGATGTTGAGGTAGACGGCGCCTGGCTTCGTGTTGCCGTTCTTGGCGGCGTCGACGATCGGCCACGCCGCCATCACCTTGGCCAGGTCCGCGGCTTGGTCGGGTGTCGACGTCGTCCACAAGATGCCGTTGGTGGCCGGCTCCACGATGCAGCACGCCGCGATCTTGGTGCCGTTGGCGCTGGCCTGCGTGATGTACTGGTCGATCTGCGAGCGCGGCGTGGCCGTATAGATCACGCCGTCGGGCTTCTCACGAACGATCTGCTCCCAAGCGTTCTGGATCTGCTGTGGGCTGCCGTCGGTGCTCAGCACCTTGAGGTTCCAGCCCAACAGGTCGGTGGCCTCCTTGATCATGGCCGACTCGGCATCGCACGCCTCGGCCCCGCAGGTGACCTGGTAGATGGTCTTGCCCGTCGGGATCGGCTTGCCGACGGGCGTCGTCAGGTCGAGCTTCGTCGGACGGTCGGTGTACTGGTCCACGAGGGCCTGCGCCTGCGCCAGCCCGGAGCTGGCGGCAGCGGTGGTGGCGCTGCCGGACGCGGCAGTGGTGGCGCCCCCGACCGCCGCGGCCGTGGTGGCGGCCGCGGCGGTGGTGGCCGACGAGGAACTCTTGTTGTCCCCGCCGCAAGCGGCGGCGACGAGGCCGCCGATCACGAGGACGGTTGCCAGCAGGCGAGTGCTGCGCCATCCCCGTCGTGTCTGTTTGTGCATGGTTCGGGTGCTCTCCTTCGTTGAGCCGGTCAGGCGGACGTGCCGACCGTGGTGCTGGGTGGGACCTGTCCATCGGCGGCCACGGCGCTGCGGCGCTTCGACCGTGCCCGGCGACTCTCCGAGCCGGCGCGGCGCACCTCGAAACCAGTGAGGGCGAGGGCGGCGATGAGAACGACGCCGGTGAAGACGTCCTGGGCCCACTGGTCCACCTTCGCCAGGCCCAACCCGGTGGTGCCGGTACCCAGGATGAGCACGGCGATGATCGTGCCCCAGGCGTTGAAGCGGCCGTGCTTCAGCTGCGTCGCACCGAGGAAGACGGCAGCGACCGCCGGCAAGAGGTAGGACTGACCGGCAGTGGGCGATCCAGAGCCGAGGTTCGACGCCAGCACGATGCCGGCGAACCCGGCCAGCGCGGCGGACACGATGAGGGAGCCGAACTGCAGGCGGTCGGTTCGCACCGACGCCAGCCGCGTGGCCTCCTTGTTGAAGCCCGTGGCGTAGAGCCGCCGGCCCGTCGCCGTGTGTTCGAGGGTGTACCAGATGATCGTGGCCAGGATGACGGCGTAGAAGACAGGCAGGGTCAGGCCCCCGAACGCCTTCTGCGCGATGTTGGTGAACGAGCCGCTCAGCTCGACGCCGCTGACGTTGCGACTGCCCGTGCGCCACTTGACCATGGCCAGGACGAGGAAGCTGGTCGCAAGGGTGCCGATGAGGGAGTCGATCTTGCCCACGACCACGACCACGCCGTTCAGGACACCGACGAGTACCGAGGCGCCCATGGCGATCAGGAAGCCGACGATGAGCGGCTGACCCGAGTTCACCACGGCGTACGTGCACAGCACACCCGACAGCGTCATGGTGGCCGTCACCGAGATGTCGAACACGCCGGCCGACAGCGGGATGATGAGAGCCAGCGCCACCAAGGCGTTGATGGCGTTGGTGTTCATGATCTGCTTGGCCGTGTCCCATTCCGGGAAGATGTCCGGCACCCAGATCGAGAAGATCACGATCATGACGAGCAGCACGTAGACGCCGCCGATGTTCGACGGCGACAGGAACGCCTTCACGCGGTCAGCGGTGCTGACGGCGTAGGCCTCCTGGCTCATCGGATCCGCGCCGGTCGTGGCGGTCGTCAGGGCCGAGGTTTTCACGGGTTGGCTCACAGTGTCTCGCTCTCCAGTCCTTCCATGGCGTGTACGAGTTGGTGCTCGGTGAGACCCGCCGCCGGCATCTCCCGAGCCACCACGCCGTCCTTGAGCACGAGGATCCGCGTGCACAGTGCAAGCAGGTCGCCGACGTCAGACGAGGCGACGATCACGCTCAGACCAAGGCGCACCTGCTGGGCGACGAAGTCGTAGATGGCGTGGCGGGCGCCGATGTCAACGCCGGCGGTGGGCTCGCACAGCACCAGTACCTCCGGATCACCGCGAGGGTGCGCCCGAAGAGCACCTTCTGCTGGTTGCCGCCGCTCAACGTCATGACCCCACTCGACGCGCCCGCCGTCTTGACGCTCAGCCTGTCGATCCAGCCCGCCGCGAACGCGCGCTCCTTGCCGTGGTCCAGGCGGAACGGGTTGCCGAACCGGCTGAGGACCGACAGCGACAGGTTCTCGCGCACCGTCATCGGGCTGATGATCCCCTCGCGGCCGCGGTCTGGCGGGAGCAGGGCGACGGCGTCGTTCTTCCAGGCCGAAAAGGCCGTCCACTCGGGCGACGACTCGGCTACTCGGACCTCGCCGTCGTAGGCCATCGACGAGCGATCGGTGAGCAGCCGGGGCAACTCGTCGCGGCCCGAGTCGGGCAGACCGGCGATCCCGAGCACCTCGCCGCGGAGGAGGGTGAAGGTCGTGTTCCGCAGGTAGACGCCGGCGAGGCCCCTCACTTCGAGGATCGGTTCGGATCTCACCGTCTCGGGCACCGGTGCTCGATAGTCGGGCTCCATCTCCACGCCGAGCATCATGTGGACGAGCTCGCCCTTGCTGAGACCAGCGACCTCACAGGTGGCGACCTCCTTGCCGTTACGAAGGACCGTCACCCGGTCGCACAGGCCGAAGATTTCGTCGAGTCGGTGTGACACGTAGACAATTCCGGCGCCGTTGTCGCGCAGGGCCCGCACGGTCCTGAAGAGGCGATGCACCTCACCAGGTGGTAGCACGGCGGTGGGCTCGTCCAACACGAGCACCCCGCCGTTGCTGTCCCACCCCTGCAGCGCGGCGGCGATGGCCACGATCGTTCTCTCGACCGGTGTCGCCTTGGACAGCGGCTGGTGGATATCGAAATCGACGGCGAACGGCGCCATCAATTTGACGCGCCGCTCGATTCTGCTGTCGCCACTTCACGCGCCCGAAACGCGTCCGGGCGAAGCCGCCGCGCAGCGCAAGGTTGTCGATGGCGTTCAGCTCGAGGACGAGGCCGAGGTCTTGGTGCACGAAGCTCAGCCGGCCGGCACCGCCGTGCGTGCCGTGACCGAGCTCGGTGATGTCGACCGGCTCACCATCGAGCCACGCCTGGGCGCCTGGGTCCGGGCTGTGGTAGCCGGACAAGACCTTGATCAGCGTGGACTTGCCCGATCCGTTGTGGCCGACGAGGGCATGGATCTCGCCGGCACGCAAGTCGAAGTCGACGTTGTCGAGCGCCTTGGTCCCGGGAAAGGTCTTGGACAGTCCCGTTACCTGCAGCAGCGTTCGGTGCTCGCCTTCGAGGACGCCAACCGGGCTTTCCGCAGCAACGCCACGCTCCGGTGTCACCGGAAGCCCTCGAGTCGAGCCTCGTCGCTTGCGTTCGACCGCTGCTCGGGTGGATGCGTTGACCAGCGTTTGTGCGTGTGCAGCACGTTCCCCCCCGGGGTGTTGGGCGTCACACCGCCTACCGAGCGAGTGTGACATGAATGAATGGGCGTGCCAAGGGTTTCGAGGCAGATTCTTATGATGATTATGAGATACGTTCGAACAGACGCGCGGTTCGTTGGGAGGTAACCGGCGTCACGGGCGTTCCCACTCGAGCGGGAGCGTGAGCAAGGTGAGTTGGGCGCCCCGCTCGACGAGCGGCGCGTGCGTTGCGAGCCGGTAGTCCGGAATGAGCCGGTGCCATTCCTCGAGCGCGATGACCAGCTCGCTGCGAGCGAGATGGGCGCCCAGGCACCGATGGGGGTCCGGCGGCAAAGGCGACATGCGGATTGGCGGGCCGATCGGGCACAAAGGCGTCGCGGGTTCTCGAACACGCGCGGGTCGCGGTTGGCCGAAGAACCGCCAAGCCACACCATGTCATCGGGAACCCGTCGGACACCGACCTGATCCGCCCCGCCATCGAAGCCGACCTCACCGCCGTCGGCGTCACCACCGTGGTGATCCCCCGCACCGGAAAGCCATCTCAGGCGCGAGCTGCCATCGAGCACGCTGACACGTTCGTCGACATCGTCAAGTGGCGCACCGGGTGCGAAGGCCAGGTCTCCCTGTCGACGCTGACGTAATCCAGCCGGGGTGTCGTTCACGCCGCCGGGCGGCCAGCACCGACTCTGACCAGCGCCCGACGGGCCGGCCGCCACATAACCCGGCCGGGCACAGAACCCGGAATATGTTCCGCGGAACATATTCGGCGACCGTGTTCGTCGCTGGAGACGTTCCCACACTGGACGCGCCGATGTCGCCGCTGCTTGCGTGGTGCCGCCCGGTCCGCCTCCAGCCACGCGTCGATCGTCGGCTTCCACTCATCCAGAAGCGACGGCCGCGCCGGCGGCGCCTGCCGCGGTGGCGGCAACGGCGACTCCAACGCCCGCCGCACATCCCGGCGATGCACCCGGAAGCGTCGCGACAGCTGTCGGATCGACACGCCCTCACGCTCATGCAACCTGCGGATCTGTTCGTAGAGCTCCACCCGAGACCTCGTCGTCATGGCCCCACCGTCCAAGACGCCGAGCACCACCCGGTGGACCCCACAAGTGGGGCCAGCTCAGGCGAGCACTACAAGCCGAAGTGGGGCCAGATCAGGTGAGCACACCCAATGGGATGGCATCGCCGCCAGGGCGGCGGTTCCGGCCCGAGCGGGAGGCTCGCGATTGGCGGGTCTCATCCCAGCGCTCCCGAAGGCGGTACAACCCAACGGTCCCGGAGTCTCGTCGCGCGAGCCCTCCCAGGCATGGGAGGACGTGGGAGAGCCGCTCGCCGGGCTTCGTCGCCAGTGGCCGTGACCAGGGCAGAGACGGCAACATCAGGGGATGCTCCGGAGCCGTGCGCAGGTTCGAATCCTGCCGAGGGCGCTGTCTGGCGGGTTGTCGGGGGGGCGGCGTGGCCTTCCGGCGCGGGCCCGCCTGGTCGCAGCTGAACACCAGCCGGCTATTGCGTAGCCGCGCTGCTGTATCTGGTCGCTACCTCACCGTCTCTAGTTCTACGGGGCCAGCGTCGCGACGTTGGCGCCGGGGAGATTCCTAGAGATTGGAGGCCGAGCAAGGTGGCCCCGCTCACTCTGGAGCGCCGCATCCGCGACCTCGTTCGCGACATCGCGGTGGCTGAGCAGTTGCTCGGCGGCATCGACCAGCCGTTGCGCGATCGGGTTGCTCTTCGCATGAAGACCGAAGCCGCTCGTCTCACGAGCGAGACGACTGGCCTCCAGCAGCGTGCCGCCTCGGCCGACGCCGATCTCAGGGCGACCTGGGCCGAGTTGCACGCGCTCAGCTACGAGGTCGACGACCTGCTCGAGGAATGCTCCCTCCTCCTCGCTGGTGCGGCCGAACGCTCCCTTGGTGTCGATGGCGGGCACTGCCGGCTGGCCGATGCTCTCGTTGACGAGCTCGTCGCCGGCACACCTATCGAGCACTGGGGCTCCTTCACCGTCCTTGGCCGCTCGGAGCAGTACGCACACGCGAGCCGAGCGATCCAGGTGCGCTTCCCAGCCTCCTCGATCTGGGACCTGCCAATCGTGGCGCACGAGCTCGGCCACTTCGTCGGACCGGCGCTGATCGAGACGGTCGGTCTTCGTACGGAGCACCCCCTCGACGAACTCTTCGCCGACCTGGGGGACGGCACGGAGGAGTCATGGTCGTGGCTCCAGGAGCTCTTCGCCGACGCCTTTGCCGCCTATGTCCTCGGTCCCGCATACGGATTCAGCGCTGCTGTCGTCGTGCTCGATCCCCTGCTGGCAGCAGTGGCGACCGACACGCATCCACCTGCGCACCAACGAATGCAGCTGATTGCGTCGGCGCTCAGTGCTGCCGACTCACGCGAGGGAGCTCACTGGGCGGAACGCGTCGTTCGCGACTGGCACCATCTGGTGATTGAAGCGGGCGGCCCCGACGGACTCGAGCTGCTCGACGAGTCCCCTTTCGCCGAACGACTGATCCAGCTGATCCAGCTCGCCATGCCCGTCAGTGGCTGGACGGGCTGGGAGTCGGCTCGGGCGGTGGCCTCGGTGCTCGAAGGAGCAACCACTGCGGCAGCCATCCCCGTGCCGACCGTCGCCGACATTCTGAATGGCGCCTGGATCGCGCGAGTGCGCAGCGACTCTACGGCGGCCATCGACCAGGCCGGCCACAAGGCTCTGACATGGATACGAAGCATCGTGGAAGGAACGAGCTAATGCCACGAACGATGTTGCAACTTCGAATCGAGGCGCTTGCTGAGCATCTCGAGCAGGCTCAGGATCCGTCGGTCTGGAAGAGCACACTCGACCTGCCGCAGTTCAATGTGGATGACTACCTGTGGAACCTTGCCATCGAGAAGATCCATGTCGAGGCAGGCGAGCTCCGTGAGACTCTGGGTCAGCTCGGGGCCAGACTGCAGAACCAAGAATTGACCGAGGGAGAGGGATGGCGTCAGTACGCGCGTGCAGGCGTCGAGTGAAGAGGTCTTCCAGGAGTGCCTCGATCTGTTGGGCGGTCTCGCTCTGCGTGATCGCATTCAAGGCGAGCGCATCTGTCGTATCGCCGACGAATACATCAAGGAGCTCGCCAGCGATACCGGCCGCCGGGAGTCCTTTGCTATACCCGGCCTCGACGCTCGACTCTCCTCGACACTACGTCGCGTGGCAAAGATGCAGTTCCCTGAATGGTCAGTATGGACCCTTCCTCTCGTGGCCCACGAATACGGTCACGTCGTCATCGAAGAGTCGGGCCTCAAGAGCTACGCCCAGGAGCTCGCAGTCGAGATGACAACCAATGAGCTTCGCCGGAACCACGGTGGGCTGACCGACTGGATCGCCAGCGTTGGTGCCGACCTCGGCGTGGTCATCCAGTTCCTTGGCCCCAGGGAATCGGAGATGATCGAGGTCCTCCTCCGGAAGACGCCGCGTGCCGACGATGGCGGAGCAGTGCCAACGGCCGAGCACGACCAATCGGCGATCACCGATGCGCTGGAAGAGCTCCGAGCCGTCTACTCCCATCAGCGTCAGCGAGCACGGGTTCTGCTCGCCGACACGCTGGCGACGCTGCTGGCTGGCCCAGCCTATGCCTATGCCGCCTTGTTGCTCCGTCTCAACCCGCTTCATGTCGAGAAGGACGCAGTCTCCGACCAGGAGCGAGCGGCGACAATCTTGGCGGCCCTCCGATCCATGAACGAGTGTGCGCAGGACGAGCTGCCACCGCATGGCGACATCGTCGATGGTCTCCACGAGTATTGGCGCGGATCGGTTGCCGCGGCGAGTCACCATCCGGCCGACGCAGACGCCGCCGAGCTCGAAGCAGAGCTTCCAATCGATCCCGGCCGGGTGCGAGACAAGGTCCGCTTCCACCTGCCCAGCCACAGGCTGGCGCTCTACGAGGGCCTGCATTCCAACCAGGCCGTGAAGTGGAGTGAAGCCTGGCAGGTCGAACTCAGACTTGGACAGGAATTTCGGTTCCCCAACCCAACGAGGGGGAGCACATTCGCGAAGCGTTAAACGCGGTCTGCGGGCCGCGCTCGGTGAACGCGACCTCGAACCTCCTCAGGGCGCTGAAGCAACGACGCGGGTGGAGATGCTCGCCAACGCCGGGCTGCGCCTCTGCGGCACGATCATTGCGGAACGGGCAACGGCTAAGGACGCACACGACCCGGGCGGCGGCACCGAAATCGGCCGCGCGCAACGTCCACTGAAGGACCGGTAGACCATGATGACTCTGCCCCTCACCGGTGAACGCTTTGCGGCCAATCTCCGATGGGACTTCGTCGCCGATCCCCCGACGCGCCTGTTCGCCGAGCTCGAACTGGCCCAAACCCACCTCCGACGCGGCCAGCTCCTCGGTGCACGACGAGCGGCAAGTCGACTCCTACGTCACATCGACGGTCGGCCCTGCCGGGCCTCCCTGCCCAATCGCCGCAGCGCCTGTCTGAGATCCGCGCCGACGGCTTGGCCGTGCTCGCCATCGCGAACGACGGGCTCGAGAGGCCGGACGGCGCTGTGTCGGTCGAGCGAAGCATCGACACGTACAGGGCGCTCCTTGCCTCTGGATGCAGCTTGAGGCCGCCAGCACTGGCTGCTTACGGATCGGTGCTCATCCTTGACGGCCGCTTCGATAGGCACCGAGCCACTCGTGCATGCTCTCGAGGCAGGGGAGGAAGTCGCTCTTGGTCTCGTACGGCGCGCCTGCGATGCGCTCCTGGCGAGCGGACAGACCGTTGGAGCGATCGGGCTGTTGCAATCGCTTCACGAGCGGTATCCGACCGCAGCCGAGATCGCCGCTGATCTGGCGAGCACCTTCGCGGCGTCCGGTGACCCAGAGTCAGCGGCGGAGGCTCACGTCGCTGCTGGCGCCCTCTTGGCGGGTACGCGGTCGCTATGTCGAATCACTCGAGCATTTCGCCAAGGCAACGACTGCAGTACCTGACCACCCCCTTGCGCACCTCGGACGGTGCCAGGCACTGGTCTCTCGGCCAAACACCCGAAGGTCTGGCCGCCCTGGACGAGCTTCGCCAGGCGCAGCCCTACCTTGCTGGTGCTCATGCGGTCACGGCCGTGGGGCTCGCCCTGGAGCGTCGACTCGATGAGGCGCTCGCTGCGGTCGACAGTGCGCTCGCGCTCTTCCCGACGATCCATGGTTGATGGACACTCGTGTCCGTGTTCTCCTCGTCCGTGGAGACACCGAGGGCGCCCTCCGTGCCGCACGAGCGGCCCTGGAGATCGATCCGACTGATCGCACGTGGCGCAGCCTGGAGGCCGAGATCCTCCTGCTTCGTCGAAAGTACCGACGCAGCTGTCCAGGTGCTCCGACAACTGGCGGCAACTGCGCCGCACTCGGTGGCCACGACCGAACGCCTCGCGAGTGCCCTCGAGTTGACCGATCACGCCGAGGAGGCGCTCGACGTCGTTCGCCACGCACTTCTCGAACAACCAGCTGAAGACGTCCTGCTGAGCCTGGAGATTCGGCTCCTGAACGACCTCGGCCGACACGGTGAGGCCGCTCGACGAGCACGACAGGCACTGGCCGCCGGCGTCGACCCACGTGGCGTTCTGCTGCCCCTCGCCGAGGCGCTCCTCGCAACTGGCGACTGGGATGGCGCTGCGGCCACCGCCGATGAGGCCCTGGGCGAGGATCCGACGTCGATGCCCGGACACCGGGTTCGGGGCTTGGCGAACCACCGCGGCGGCCGGTACGACAAGGCTGTCGATGATCTCGAGAGCTGCCTCGCGGTCGACGACAGCGGCGACGTGTCTGTTGCTCTCGCCGAATGCCTGGCCGAACTTGGTGCGCGGGCGGCGTCGTCAGGTGACTACGGCTCCGCTCGTCGTCTCCTCGAACGTGCCACGATGCTCGACGAGGCGAATGCGATGGCTTGTCGCTGGTTGGCAGAGACCTATCGGCGGCAAGGTGACTACGTTGACACGCTCAAGCAGGCCGACAAAGGGCTCGAGCTCGATTCGGGCAACGCCTGGCTCATCGGCACGCGGGGGCAAATCCTCGAGGCTCTCGGTGAGGACAAGCGCGCTGAGAAAGAGCTGCGGCGAGCAGTGGAACTGGCCCCTGATCTTGCGTGGGCCCGAGCGGAACTTGGTGACCTGCTCAGGGTGCGAAAGCACTATGCGCAAGCCATCTCCGAGCTCGCCCGCGCCATCGAAGCGAACCCGGGTGATCCCTGGCCGTGGGCCAGTCGAGGTGCGGCTGAATATGCGCTCGATCGCTACGACGACGCGCTGAAGTCACTGGACCGGTCTCTCGCTTTGACCGATCAGTATCCGTTCGCCCACGCCGTGAAGGCCGCCGTCCTCGCCGACATCGACCGACTCGACGAGGCCAGGATGCACCTTCAACGGGGTCTCGCACTTGACGGGACGATGGCGTGGGCGTGGACGCTCCAGGGTTGGCTCCACCTCCTCGAGGTCGCCAACGTCGGAAGAACCGCGTGAATCGTCGTCGCCAAACAGGCGGTGGCAGCGTACGAGCGGGCGCTGGAGAACGATCCCAACTCGGGGCGTCTCCTAGCAATGCTCGGCGAGGCCCACTTCGTTGCCGGCGAGCGCGAGCAGGCGGCAACGATATTCGACCGCGCCATCAGCACCTTCGAGCCCAGCCATCGGCTGGATGCTGATGATCAGGTATCTCGCGGTTGGTGCTATCTCAGGCTTCGGAGACACCCCGAAGCCATCGACGCCCTCGTTGAAGCGATGGCACTGGATACGAGTCACGTCGAAGCGGCGTTCGATCTCGCCCTCGTACTTCTCTGCATGTCGAACCGCGAGCTGGCGCGAGATGAGTACGTGCAAGCCATGGCTCGCGCCCGAGCTGTACATCACCCGGGGCGACAGCGCTCTTTGATCCGGATCGCACGGCGTGACCTCGACTCGCTTGCCCTGGATCAGCTGTCCGATCGGCTGGACGAGGTCGCGGAGATCCGCGAACTGCTCGAAAGACAGGGGTGACGATGGTACAGACGGTGCCTACAAGCTTCATGTGCCGTGAACATTCGACCGAGCTGACGGAGGCGGTCCTGATAAAGGTCGAGGCGGAACGAATGCGCACCGCCAACAGCGGCTTCCGGGTTGGAGGCCGACGCTCACGCCGCCCATTTCGAGTGCTGGTCGACTGCCCCGGGGGCGATGGACATCAGCTGGTGTTCGCCGGCTCGTACGAGAAGTGAGCACCGGATACGGGGAGACCCCGACGCCCGACGATATCCGGTGGGAAGCGGCCGGGTCCGAGTTGACACCAGACAAGACGCTGACCCGGATAGCAAGCAACGCTCGGGCGACGGTGACATCCGTTGCGTTGGTGGGTTCGCTGCTGACAGCCGTCGGCCTTGTATCGGCCCAGACGCTACTGAACGACGACGCCGCCAGATGGCTTGCGCTTGCAGCAGTCAGTGCCTCGTTCCTGGCAGTATTGAGCGGGCTCCTTTACCTTGCCCTCCGCCTCGAGCAGCTCAACCTGAGCGATATCGGGGACGTTCGACGCTGGTACGAACGGCAGTTTCGACGTGCGACCCTTGCAGTTGCCGCGAGCTGGCTGCTCGTCGTCGCGGTACTCCTCGGTGCCGCGACAGCGGCAGTAGCGCTGGCTCACGACGCTCGGAAGGACGACCCCTCCCTCAGCCTCACCGTCTCAGGGACCGGCACAACACGCCGTGTCGACGTTCATGTTGTCATGTCGGGAGTGGGAGCAGGCTCGGAGGTGGTCTCTCAAGTGCTCGGCCTCGCAGGCGCCTGCCCGGAAGTTCTGCTGCTCAGCAACAAGAGCCGCGCCGACGAGGCCGGGAAGGTCGAATTCACTGGCGCGGTACAACAAGTGCCGTGCAACGACCGGTTTCAGTTGGGGGTTCATGGCGCCGGCGTGCCGGCACGCACGATCACCGTCCCATGATCCGTCCCTCGTCGCTCGCCCGCTCAGTCACCGCCGGCGAAGCAGCCCCAGCGCGCCGGCCCGCCAGGTAGGGCCGTGGACCGCGTCGCGACACGCCCCCGGGCCGTCGCGGGCAGGGGCCGTGTTGGGTGCCTCGGGGTGGGTGCCGAGGCCTGCTCGGGCACGCTGCCCATCTACCCGCTGCTCCCAATCCGCTGTCATCCGAAATCGCCCGAAAGGCGGAGGAGCCCAGCGAAAGCGAGCCAGCCCTGAGTCCGCCGTCCATGACGTAACTTGATCCGCATGCAGAACCAGGGACAGCGCGCCTGAGAAGGAAATCGGCAACACCCAACCCGATCCGAGCCGGCGCGTCAGCTCCGAGCGATCGCCAGCAGCACGTCGGCGTGGCAGGGCTCGTCCATTGGGCACCAGCAGGCGAGGTCGCGCCCGGCGAGCTCGCGCTGGACGTCGGCGACCGTGAACGCCAGCTCGCCACCGAGCAGCGCGCGCCGATAGGCGGCGACGCACGCCGCCCGATCGCCGTCCACGCCGACCCGGAACGGGTTGCCCCACCGAGACGGCCGCGCCACCACCACGGCACCCTCTGGCTTGCGCCATCCCTTCGTCCTGTGCAACTGGATTCGACGCGGGGGCCAGCGCCGCTCACTCACCGATGGTCGCCCCGATCGCCGAGTCACCAGCGTGCGGCTGTCCGTTCGGGCTGGTGCCATTGGCGGACTGCGAGGCCTTCGGAGGTCGAGCCTCGATTCTCGGCAGCGGCTTGCTGACATCGGCCACCTCCGATGCGTACCACTGCTCGATGCGGCCCATCGCTGGTTCGAGCTTGATCAGCTCGGCGAGGGACTCCAGGGTCATGCCGCTCTCCTTGGAGGCCACGATGTCGGCCACCTTGGCTCGGGCAGGATCCGTTGGAGGGCGAGCAGCAACGGACAGGAGCGCCGAGGCGGTCCGGACGCCGGCCGTACGCAGCTCGCGCACCCGCTGGTCGAGCTCGTCGTGGGAACCGTCGTCCAGGAGCAGGATGAGCACGGCCTGATCGGTCCAGTCGACGAGGTGCTCGATCGGCAGCCGGGTGTTGACCATCACGAAGACAAGGTCCGAGCGGGCGAGGGAGGTGATGTCGGGGTAGCCCTCCGACTCGAGCCGGCTCGCCTCCTGGAGGTCCACGCCGTCGATCTGGGTCAGCAGGCGGGGCGTGGCGAAGACCTGGGCATAGGCGCTGCGCCGGCGGGTCTTGCGGTGCGACGTGTTCGACGCGTCCTTGGCCTCCCCCGACGGGGCGAATGCGGCGGCCAGCAGGCCGACGCGCTGGAGCAACGTCGTAGGGACGACGCCGGCCACGAATGCCGCTGCCCAGAGCACGTTGTTGTCACTCGTGTCCGAGAAGAACAGGACGTTCATCAGGTAGGCCAGCACGACCACCGTGACGAGGCGGGCGGTGATCTGGTTGTAGACCTTCGGGCGCAGGTCGCCCCGGAAGTAGCCGCGCAGGATGAGGTAGACGGCGAAGAAGTAGGCGCCGAGGAAGGCCATCGTGGCGGCGCTCGGCGTGGGCACCAGGAGTTGGAAGAAGGGTTGGTCGAGCCTCGACTGCGCTTCTGCCGCGGTCGCCGCCGCCCCGCTGGCGGCATCGGCGTTCTGCTGGGCGGCGACGGTGGTGACCGGCGCCGGCGTGGTGGTGACAGTGGACGTCGGAGCGATCGTGATGTTCGTGCTCTGGTTCGCCACCTGCACGGCCGCCTCGCTGGCTTGGGCGGCCTGATCCGCCGCCGAGCTCGCTGCCTGGTTGGCGCCTGAAACGGCCCCGCCGGCGGCTGCGCTGGCCGCATCCACCGCTCGCTGAGCGGCATCGTCGGCCGAGCGCACGAGCGTCGAGACCTTGGCCGCTCCGGCGAAGTCGAAGGACTCGGTGCGCACGACGAGCAGCGTCCAGCCGAGGCTGATGAGGATGGTGGCGACAACGATCGGCGAGTGGCGCCCGCCGAGGAGGCGGACCGAATCCGTGGAGTACGTGGACGCCTCGGAGATCTGCTCGCCGTAGCGCGCGTTCACGTCGGCCAGCGTCTCCATCCGCTTGTCCATCCGGAAGATGGCGCGGATCCAGCTCTTGCGGATCGTGCCCACGCGCTGGCGATCGAACTGGAAGTAGAGCAACGCCGGGAACAGGGCGAGCACGGCGGTGTAGGTGACCTGGATGATCCGCGAGACGAGGCGACTCTCCTGGCCGGCCTTGACGTGGAGGCCGCCTTCCATCACGAGGAAGTCCTTGGCGTCGGTCGCCACGAAGATGGCGATCGCGGGGAGCACGGCACCGATCGTGATCACCGCGATCAAGGTCAGGAGGTACTTGAGGCGCCGGAGTGTCTCGTTGCCGTCGTAGTACGCGCCGCCGACGCCGAACTCGATGTCGCCCTGCTTCCTGTCGGCGAGCTCCTCGGCTTGCACCCGGGCCCGTTCGGTCGTCTTGGCCCTCACGATGACCCAGGTGACGAGGGCGACGGTCAACGCGAGGGCGACGAGGCCCTCCCACCTCACGAGCGTCCCGTAGCGAAGGACGTCGAAGATGACGACCACGGCGACGAGCAGCGCCACCGCGGCGGAGAGGACCGAGAGATCGGACATCCTCGGCGACGGCTTGTACAGGCGAACGCCGAGCTGGTGGCGCTGGCACAGCGGCCGCATGGTCTGAGCGAACGGCTGGAGGAGTTGCCCGCACACGACCCGCTTCGAAAGCGGGGACAGGACCAGCTCGTCTCCGCTCGCGTCGTGGACCTTGATCACCCGCGGCGTCTCGTTGCTGAGCACATAGCGCTCGTCCGGGTCGATGGCGGAGCTGCATGCCCCGGTCGCCCGGGGAGGGGCTGGCACAGCGGCAGTGGTCACAACCGATAGAGCAGTGTCGGGGGGTGGCGAATACGTCGCCGTCTGCGTCCGCCAGCGCGGGAAGATTCTCGACTCGCGCGCCCGGGCGATACGGTCCCGCTCATGGGGAAGTTCAGCCAGACCGAGCGCGACGGCCACCTGTTCATCGTCACCATCGACCGACCCGAGGTGATGAACGCCCTTCACCCGCCGGGCAACGCCGAGCTGTCGGACGTGTTCGACGAGTTCGCCGCCGACCCTGAGCTGTGGGTGGCGATCGTCACCGGCGCCGGGCGGGCCTTCAGCGCCGGCAACGACCTGAAGTACCAGGCCGGCGGGGGCGACCGCAGCGGCCAGCCCTCATCGGGGTTCGCCGGGCTGACCGCCCGATACGACCTGACCAAGCCGGTGATCGCCGCCGTCAACGGCGTGGCCATGGGCGGCGGCTTCGAGATCGCTCTCGCCTGCGACATCATCGTCGCCGCCGAGAACGCCGTCTTCGCCCTCCCCGAGGTCCGGGTCGGCCTCGCGGCGTTGGCCGGCGGCGTCCACCGGCTGCCCCGAACGATCGGAACGAAGCAGGCGCTCGGCATGATCCTGACCGGCCGCCGGGTCGAGCGCGGCGGAGGGCCAGCAGCTCGGCTTCGTGAACGAAGTGGTGCCCGAGGGCCAGGCCGTCGAGGGCGCCCGCCGCTGGGCGGCGCAGATCCTCGAAGCGTCGCCCATGTCGGTGCGGGCCTCGAAGCAGGCCGTCCTCAACGGCCTCGAGCACGCCGGTGTCGAAGCAGCCAGCGCCGGCCGTTACCCGGCCGTGGCCGAGATGGTCGGGTCGGAGGACTTCATCGAGGGACCGCTGGCCTTCGCCGAGAAGCGGACGCCGGACTGGAAGGGGCGGTAGCCCCATCCTTCACGGCTGGCGACCGAGGTAGGCCACGAGCCGTTCGGTCGGACCGGCGCCGTCGGGAGCTACGCACGCCGGTGCGAAGCGACCGGGGCGGATCTCGGGCGAGATGATCTGCATGCTGGCCTCGAGGGCGGCCAGCGCGACGTCGTCGGGCAACTTCGCCGTCTGACCGGTGGCCGTGGCCAGGTCCCACGTGTGGGTGGCGGTGTCGAGCAGGTTGATGCCGGCCAGCACCCGCCCGGGCATCGGTCCGGGGCCGGCGTCGACCACGCGGTCGAGGGCGCCGGGGCTGCGCCAGGCCGCCAGGGCTGCTGCCGACGCGGCGTCGAACTGGGCCGTGGGATCACTCCCGAGGGTGAAGGACTGGCGCGGCGCGCCGGCGGCCGCCGCGCCGAGGCCGGCGACCACCCCGATCATGTGGTCCAGGAGATCCCGCACGGTCCAGTCCGGGCACGGTGTGCGCTCGTCGAGCTGGTCGGGCCGGACTCCGGCGATGACGCCGTGCGTGTGCTGGAAGGTCGAGTCGAGCGAATCGATGATGTCCACGAGAGCTCCGATCTGTGTAAGCTGTTACTTACATAGTGACGGCGACCGGCCGGCGATGCAAGCGGGAGGAGGGAACGAATGGACGAGGCGCTGCGGGCCGTCGCCGATCCCACGCGGCGGGCGATCCTGCGGCTCGTGCGCGACCGCGAGGTTCCCGCCGGCGAGATCGCCGAGCACTTCCCCGCCATCAGCCGGCCGGCGGTGTCCCAGCACCTGCGGGTCCTGAGCGACGCCGGTCTCGTCGACGTCCGTCCCGAGGGGAACCGCCGCCTCTATCGCTGGCGGCCCGAGGGCCTGCGCGACGCGGCCGCCTTCCTCGACGAGATGTGGTCGGATCGCCTCGCCCGCCTGAAGATCGCCGCCGAACGTCGCGAGTGGCCCGAGCGCGCCCGCGCCGGGTTGGCCGACCGAGTGCCCGACACCGAGGAGAACCCGTGACGGAGATCGACACCAGGGTGGTGGAGCAGACGCTGCGCATCGCCGCCCGCCCCGAGACCGTGTGGCAGTACTGGACCGACCCGGACCTCATGGCCGACTGGTGGGGTACGGCCCAGCTCGACACCCAGCCCGGTGGCACGTGCCGAATCGAGATGGACGGCGGCCCGGTGATGCGGGGCGAGTTCCTCGAGCTCGTCCCCTACGAGCGCATCGTGTTCAGCTTCGGCTGGGAGCCGGGCGAGGGAGCGCCGCCCGTGGCGCCGGGCTCCACACGGGTCGAGGTCTCGCTGGTAGCCCACGAGGGCGACACGATCCTCACGTTGCGCCACACCCTCCCGGCGGCCCAGGCCGACCACCACCAGGCCGGCTGGGCGATCTACCTCCCGCTGCTGGCGGCCGCCGCCGACCGATGAGTTCCGGGCCGGCGTGACGTCCAAATTGTCCATGAGCGCGATCGAACCGGTGACGGAACTGGACGCCCGCTACGGCGATCCCGATGCGGCGGCGACGTCGTGGGCACGGGCGCGAAGCCAGCTGGAAGCGGCCGAGCTGTTCTGGGTCACGACCGTGCGGACCGACGGGCGGCCCCACATCACGCCCCTCATCGCCCTCTGGCACAACGGCGCCCTGTACTTCACCACCGGTCCCGCCGAGCAGAAGGCCAAGAACCTCGAGAGCAACCGGCACTGCAGCCTCACGACCGGGTGCAACACCCTGCACGAGGGTCTCGACCTCGTGGTGGAGGGCGACGCCGAGCGGGTCACCGACGACGCCCGCCTCCGGCAGCTGGCCGACGGGTGGGAGGCCAAGTACGGCGCCGAGTGGCACTTCGACGTCCGCGACGGCGCGTTCCACCACCAAGGAGGCGAGGCGTTCGTGTTCGAGGTGGCGCCGACGGTGGCGTACGGCTTCGGGAAGGCGCCCTACAGCCACACCCGCTGGAGGTTCTGAGTCGAGCGGCTGCCACCGCTACGTTGACGCGCATGGACGTCGTCGAGACCGCTCGGTCCCTGCAACCGCTGGTGCGAGCGCATGCCGACGAGAGCGAGCGAGCGCGCCGCCTCGCTCCGCCGGTGCTGGCCGGGCTGGCCGACGCCGGCCTGTTCCGCATGGCGGCGCCGGCCGTGTACGGCGGGCTCGAGGTCGACCCGTGCTCGATGGTCGCCGCGCTGGAGGCCGTGTCCGAGGCCGACGGTGCCACCGGCTGGACGCTCATGATCGGCGTGGAGACGGTGGGCATGGCGATGGCGGGACTGCCGCCGGCGGTCGCCGAGGAGATGCTGCGGGGCAAGCCCAACATCGTCTTCTCCGGCGCCATCAACCCCCTCGGTCGGGCCACACCCGTCGAGGGCGGCTACCTGGTCAGCGGACAGTGGCCGTACGCCAGCGGCTGTGAGGGCAGCGACTACTTCTGGGGCGGGTGCATCCTCGTCGACCACAACGGCGTGCCGCTACGCACCGACGACGGCTACCGGCAGGCCCGCCAGGTGGTCGTGCCGCGATCGGACTACGGCGTGGAGCGCACGTGGCTGGCCGCCGGGCTGTGCGGGTCGGGCTCCCACGACGTCGTCCTCACCGACGTCTTCGTGCCTGACGACCACGTCACGGACATCTACACCTGGCTGTCGGTCGACACGCCGCTGTTCCGCCTCCCGGTGTTCAGCCGGCTCGCCTTCAACAAGGTCGGCGTGGCGACGGGCGTGGCCCGGGCCGCCCTGGACGCCTTCCGAACCCTGGCCATGGGGAAGACGCCGTTCCGGGAGAAGACGCTCCTGCGGGAGCGGCCCCAGGCCCAGATGGCGTTGGCCGAGGCCGAGGCCCGCCTCCGCTCGGCCCGGGCGTTCGTCTTCGACGCCGTCGGGCAGATGTGGGAGACCGCCCTTGCCGGCGACAGGGTCAGCGCCGAAGGGCAGGCGATGGTCCGCCTGGCGTGCTCGCACTGCTGCGCCGAGGCGGTGCGCGCGGTCGAGATCGTCTACGCCCAGGCGGGCATCACGGCCAGCTTCCCATCGTCACCGCTGGAGCGGGCCATCCGCGACGTGCGGGTCGTGCCGCAGCACGTGATGGTGGCGCCCGCCGCCATCCAGGCCGCGGGCCGCGTCCTCCTCGGCCTCGATCCGGAGAACGCCGTCTTCTGATGGAACTGGTGCCGTCGGTGTTCACCGGTCGCGGCCGGGCCGGCGACTTCGCCTGGATGATCGAGCAGCCCGAGTACGCCGACGCCCTCTTCATCTTCAACGACAACGAAGGCGAGTTCCGGGCCCACCGCGGCCATGCCGCCGGCGCTGGCCGGTGTCACGCCGGCGGGGGCAACGCCGTGATCCGCCCGTACCAGTGCCAGGACCCGCCGCGGGCGGCCGGGATCCCGACGGGCGACCACGGGGGCTACCCGGCGCTCACCGACGGCGCCCGCGCCGCCATCGACGACGCGTTGACCGCCATCACGACGCTCCTGGCAACGGGTCGCTACCAGCGGGTCATCTACAGCGCCGCCGACGACAGCGGCGCCCTCGGCACGGGGATCTTCGACGTGGGCGACGACGTGAAGCGCTACATCGTCAGCGGTCTGCGCGGGCTCGGTTCAGCGCGCCGATCGAAGGCCGCGACCCGCTCGCTGTCCTCATAGTCCTCCTGCTCGCGGATCTTCCCCCAGGAGAGGGAGGCCATGAGCACGGCCCGGTTGTTGTAGGCATCGCCACCGTCGGTCGGGATCCAGTCCCTGACCCGCACCGCGACACGGGTGTTCCACGGGGGCCCGTTCACCAGGATGTCGTCCACCGCCATCTGGATGCCGTGGTCCACGTACCGGCGCAGGAACGACTCGATCTCGGCCCGCCCCCGGTGCGTCGGGAACGCCTCCCGGCCCGGCTCGGGCACACGGAACTGGCGCGACCACGAGTTGTCTCCCGGGAACGTGAGCGTGGCGTCGTCGGCGAACACGGCGAGGGTGGGTCCGTAGTCGCCGGCGTTCAGCGCTCGGATGCTGCGGCGGATCATCCAGCGAACCGTGGCCTTGTACATGGCCGGCCTCCTCCTAGATAGATCGTTCTAATAGTAGGCTGGGAACGTGGCCGCTGACCAGACCGAGATCGTGCCCACCCACGAGCGGATCCTGGCCGCCAGCGAGGAGCTCTTCCGGCGCCAGGGCTACGCCGGGACGGGGGTGAAGGCGATCCTGGCCGCCAGTCACGCGCCCTACGGCTCGCTCTACCACTTCTTCCCCGGCGGCAAGGAGGAGCTCGGCGTGGCCGCGCTCCGGGCCGGCGGCGTGACCTACCGGGAGCTGGTGGAGGCGTTCTTCGTGCCCGGTGGCGACGTCGTGGCCGCCACCCGCGCCTTCTTCGAGGGCGCCGCCGAGCTGGTGGCGGCGACGGGCTACGCCGACGCCTGCCCGATCGCCACGGTCGCCCTCGAAGTGGCCAGCACCAGCGAGCCGATGCGGGAGGCGGCGGCGGAGGCCTTCGAGTCCTGGCTCGTGGTGCTGGCGGACCGGCTCGTGGGCGCCGGCATCGGCGCGGAGCGCGCTCGAGAGCTCGCCGTCGAGCTGTTCTGCGCCATCGAGGGCGCGTTCCTCCTCAGCCGTACCACCCGCAGCACCGAAGCCCTGGCCGTGGCCGGGCGGGCTGCCGTCGCGGCCGTCGCCGGCGCTTTGCGCTGAGGCACCGGCCCGGTCAGGCTGCGCCCTCATGAGAATCGGCTTCTTCGCCCCCCACGTCGGACCCGGCAGCTCGCGTGATGCCATCGCCCGCGCCTGCGACATCGCCGACGAGCTGGGCGCCGACACGCTCTGGTCGGTCGACCACCTCGCCTTCCCGTACGGCTTCCGCGCCGTGTACCCCTACGCCACCCACGAGTTCGGCGAGAGCCCGGACAAGCCCCTCGAGTGGTGGGACTGCCTCAGCGTCCTCACGTTCCTCGCCGCCCGTACCGAGCGGGTGAAGATCGGCACCGGCGTGCTCGTGCTGCCGTACCGCCACCCCGTCGCCACAGCCAAGGCGATCGCCACCATCGACGTGCTGTCCGGCGGCCGCGTGCTCTTCGGCATCGGCGTGGGCTGGCTGCACGACGAGTTCGCGGCGTTGGAGCTGAAGCCGTTCGCCGACCGCGGCGCCGTGACCGACGAGCAACTGCAGATCTTCAAGGCGCTCTGGACCGAGGATCGCCCCAGCTTCGACGGCCGCTTCTACCGCTTCCCCGAGATCAGCGTGACGCCGCTCCCGGCGCAGCGCCCGCACCCGCCCATCCTCGTGGGCGGCAACAGCCGCCCGGCCTTGCGGCGCACGGTCGAGTACGGCGACGGCTGGCACGCGCTCATGCTCCTGCCGGCGGAGATGGCCGAGCACAAGGCCCGTCTCCAGGAGATGGCCACCGCTGCCGGCCGCACCGACGACATCCCTGTCTCCCTGCTGGTCGCCACCCACCTCACCAAGGACGCGTCAACGTACGGTGGCCTCGACGACGCCCACCGGCGCCAGTCCATGACGGGCACGGTCGAGCAGCTCGTCGACCAGCTGGTGGCGTACCGCGACGCCGGTGTGGAGGAGATCCACACCCTGGTGAGCACCGACGAGGCGCTCGGCTCACGATCGAGCGTCGACGGCATGGAGCTGTTCCTGCGGGAGGTGTGGCCGGCGTTCCTGGCCCGGTGAGAGGGCGCTCCTACACTGCTGCGCATGGCACTCGCGAGGCCCGTCGAACCGATCACTGCCGATGACGACACCATCCGGGATGCGCTCCAATGCGCCGACCTGCCGGCCCTGTTGCCGGCGCTGGCGCTGGTGACGGGGGACTTCTCGCTGCTGCGCGACGACCTGCGCATCGACCCGACGCTCATGATGGAAGAGCAGGGCGGCCTCACCGAGGACCAGCAGGCCGCCATCCGCCGACTCGCGTTGGACACGCTCGTGCGCTTCCGCGAGGGCGGCAGCGTGACCGCGGCGCGGCCCACCATCGACGATCTCGATCGCATCCTCACGTTCCTCGCCGGCGGTCTGCCCAGCACCGACTACCTCCCGATGATGGAGGAGGAGGTGGCGCTCACGGGTGACGTGCGCGCCGCCCACTGGCGCAAGGAGGACATCGCTGCCGATCGGCCGTTCCTGGTGGCCATCGTGGGCGCCGGCATGTCGGGCATCGTCGCCGCCTACCGCCTCGAGCAGGCGGGCGTGCCGTACGTCGTGATCGACAAGAACCCGGACGTCGGCGGCACCTGGCTGGAGAACACCTATCCCGGCTGCCGGGTCGACATCCCGAACCACTACTACAGCTACTCGTTCGCCCAGCGCGACGACTGGCCGTTCTTCTACTCCCCGCGCGCGGAGCTGCACCGCTACTTCGGCCAGTGCGTCGACGAGTTCGGCATCCGGGCCAACATCCGGTTCGGCACCGAGGTCTCCTCGATCGTGTGGGACGAGGACACGGCGACGTGGACGCTCGAGCTCGTCGGACCCGACGGCACGGAACAGGCGCTCACGGTGAACGCCGTCGTCAGCGCCGTGGGTCAGCTCAACCGGCCGCAGCTCCCGAGCATCGAGGGCCGGGACAACTTCGCCGGACCGTCGTTCCACTCCGCCGAGTGGGACCACAGCGTCGACCTCACCGGCAAGCGCGTGGGCGTCATCGGCACCGGCTGCAGCGCCGCCCAGTTCTCTCCGATCATCGCCGAGCAGGTCGCCCAGCTGGAGATCTTCCAGCGCACGCCCAACTGGTTCTTCCCGGTGCCGCAGTACCACGACACGGTGCCCGACGGCTTCCAGTGGCTGCTCCGCCACGTCCCCTACTACCGCCAGCTCTACCGCTTCTGGCTGTTCTGGCGGGGGGCCGAGACGTTGCGGCCGATGGCCGAGGTGGATCCGGCGTGGCCGAACCAGGGTCGTTCGGTCAGCGAGCTCAACGACACGCTGCGGGTCATGCTGACCGAGGCCATCGAGGCCCAGTACCCCGACCATCCGGAGCTGCTGGCCAAGGTCTTGCCGCAGTACCCGCCGGCGGCCAAGCGCATCATCATCGACAACGGCGTGTGGGCGCAGACCGTCCAGCGCGACAACGTGGAGCTGACCACCACCAACATCGAGCGCATCGTGCCCGAGGGCGTCGTCACGGTGGACGGCCAGTTGCACGAGTTCGACGTGCTCATCTACGGCACCGGCTTCCAGCCTTCGAAGTTCCTCATCCCGATGAAGGTCGTCGGCCGCGGCGGCGTCGACCTGCACGGCCGCTGGGACGGCGACGCCCGCGCCTACCTCGGCGTCACCGTGCCCGAGTTCCCCAACTTCTTCATGCTCTACGGACCGAACACCAACATCGTGGTGAACGGCAGCATCATCTGGTTCACCGAGTGCGAGGTGCACTACGTGATGGACGCCATCAAGACCGTCCTCACCACCGGGGCCCGGGCCCTCGTGTGCAAGGCCGACGTGCACGACGCCTACAACGTGGCCGTCGACGCCGAGAACCTGCGGATGGTGTGGGGCGTGGCCAACGTGAACAGCTGGTACAAGAACGCCAAGGGCCGCGTCGCCCAGAACTGGCCGTACCCGCTCATCGAGTACTGGAAGCGCACCCACGCCGTCGACCCCGCCGACTACGACGTCCTCTGACCGTACTGACGCGATTTATCAACCGTGAGCGCGCACAACGCGCATCAGTTGAGGCTGCACTCGCCGCAGCGGCCGTAGCCAGGCGCCCGGTCGATGAGGCAGCAGGTCGTGCGCCGGTAGGTGCTCGGGGCCAGCTCGGCAAGGCCGGGGAGCGGGAGCGCGTCAAGCGCGGCGTCGCGGTCGGCGCCGAGCTGCTGGGCCAGCGTGACGAGCGAGGCGGCGGCGTTGCCCCACAGGAGGCGCTCGCCGATGCGGACGTGGCGGCGCACGCACGCCACCCATGGGACGAACGCGTCGGCCACGAGGTGCCCGACGGCGTCGGGCCACGGCCGCTCTGGGCCCGTCTCCAGCGGGACGAGGCCGAGGCGGACGCCTTGCTCGGTCGCCCGCCAGCGCACGACGGCGAGCGGCGCCGCGATGGCCACGCCCAGCTCCTCGTTGGCCACGAGCACGGCCGCCGCCAGCCGGCTGGTGACGCCCTGGAACGCCACCGACGCCGCCACCACCGCATCGTCGGTGCCCAGTTGCGAACCGACATAGGCGATGAGCGCGCCCGGGGGATCGAGTGGCGCGCCCAGCGCTCGCGCCTCCTCGGGCCCGTCCAGCGCGCCGTACGGCGACCGCTCGGCCAGGGCGGCCAGCAGCGCGGCGCTCAGGGCACGAAGTCGTCGAGCAGGCGGGCCAGCGTGAGCGGATCGTCGCCCTGGACGCTGTGCCCGGCCTCCTCGACGTGTTCGATGCGAGCCGACGGCACCCGCTCCAACAGGGCGGTCTCGTCCTTGTCGTCCACCACTGACTGGGGGCGCATGCCCCGTACCAGCATGACCGGGACGGTGATGGCGCCGAGGATGTCCCACAGCCGGCCGTAGTCGGGCCGCTCGGCGGCGGTGCCCTCCGGCAGGCGGAACCGCCGGTAGCGCCACTCCCAGCTGCCGTCGTCGAGCTGGACGGCGTTGTGGAGGATGCCGCGGCGCAGCGACGACTCCGTGCGGGTCGGGTTGTGCTGGATGGTGCGGGCCAGCAGCTCCTCGAAGCTCGGGAAGCTGGCCGGACCGTTCACGAAGTCGGTGATGGCCTTCGCCTTCTCGGCCGTCACACCGGGGGTGACGTCGACGAGGACGAGGCGGCGCACCAGCTCGGGGGCCACCCCGACGAGGCCGATGGACGTGATGCCACCCATCGACATGCCCACCACCGCCCGGGCGTTGGGGGCGAGCGACCGGATGGCGGCGGCGACGTCCTCGGCGTTGCCCTCGAGGGCGAGCTGCCCGGCGGGGCCGTCGCGCGGGCCGTCGGAATGGCCGTGACCGGGCAGGTCGATCGCGACCAGTGGCCGGCCGAGGGCCATCGCCACCGTGTCCCAGGTGTGGGCGTTCTGGGCGCCGCCGTGGAGCAGCACCAGCTCGGGCTCGGCGGTCCCCCACACGAGCGCGCTGAGCGAGCGCCCGGGTTCCACCTCGACCTGCTGGCGCCGCACGGTCGGCGGCCCGTCGTAGGGCAGGCCGAACTCCTCGGCGTTCTCGTGGAACAGCCCGAACTCGTCGTACTCGATGCGCTCGACCACGGGCGGACTGTACGGGAGCCGGCACGAGACGTCGATCCGGCGACCTACGCTCCGCGTGTTGATCCCTCCGTATTCCGTCGACGGGCCCGATGACGCCCCGGTCGTGGTGCTGGCCAACTCGCTCGGCACCTCCAGCGGGATGTGGGCGGCGCAGGTCGGACCGCTCGCCGAGCGCCACCGGGTCGTGCGCTACGAGCACCGGGGCCACGGCGGATCGCTCGCTGCGGGCGGGCCGTGCTCGATCGCCGACTTCGGCCGTGACGTCATCGACCTGCTCGACGTCCTCGAGGTCGAGCGGGCCGCCGTGTGCGGCGTGTCGCTCGGAGGCATGGTGGCGATGTGGTTGGGCGCCAGGCACCCCGAGCGGGTGGACCGGTTGGTGCTGGCATGCACGGCGGCGTACCTGCCGCCGGCCGAGGGATGGTATGAGCGGGCAGCCACCGTGCGCACCGACGGCACCAGCGTGCTGCTACCGGCCCTCCTCGGCCGCTGGTTCACGCCCGGCTTCCTGGAGCGCCAGCCCGCCGTCGCCGAGGAGGTGGCGGCCATGCTCGCGGCGTGCGATCCCGAGGGCTATGCCGGCTGCTGCGAGGCCATCGCCACGATGGACCAGCGCGGTCTGCTCGCCGCCATCGAAGCGCCCACGTTGGTCGTTGCGGGCAGCGCTGACCCGGTGACGCCACCGGCGATGGCCTTCGCCCTCCACGAAGCCATCCCCGGGTCGGCGTTGACCGTGCTGGCGGCGGCCGCCCACCTGGCCAACATCGAGCAACCAGCGCGCTTCAACGCCGCGCTGCTCGATCACTTAGTGCCCTGACCAGCACCTGAGGCCCGGTCAGGGCACTAGAGGTGTGATCAGCCCCACACCTCGGCCGCCGTCTCCACGATGAGGCGGAGCTTGGCCACCTCCTCGTCGAAGGTCGAGCGCGTTGCCCTCCACCGTGGAGGCGAACCCGCACTGCGGCGAGAGGCACAGCTGATCGAGCGGGACGAACTTGGCCGCCTCGTCGATGCGCCGCTTCAGCTCGTCCTTGCTCTCCAGCGCCCCTCGCTTCGTGGTGACGAGGCCGAGCACGACACGCTTGCCGGGCGGCACGAAGCGCAACGGCTCGAAGCCGCCGGAGCGGGCGTCGTCGTACTCGAGGAAGAAACCGTCGACCTGCAGGTCGTTGAACAGTGCCTCGGCCACGAAGTCGTAACCGCCTTCGGCCACCCATGACGATCGGAAGTTGCCGCGACACATGTGGGTGGTGATGGCCATGCCCGCCGGCCGCTCGGCGATAGCGGCGTTGATCTGGCGGATGTAGCGCTCGTGCTGATGCTCGGCGTCGCCACCCATGCTGGCGATCATCGCCCGCTGCTCGGGATCGTTGAGGTAGGCCAGGCTGGTGTCGTCGAACTGGAGGTACGTGCAGCCGAGCGCGGCCAACGCTTGGACCTCACTGGCGTACGCCGCGCTGAGGTCGTCCCAGAACTGATCGAGGTCGGGATACACGCTCTCGTCGATGGCCGCTCGACCGCCGCGGTAGTGCACCATGCTCGGCGACGGGATCGTGAGCTTCGGCACCGCCGTCGTCACCGTGTTCCGCAGGAACGTGAAGGCGGCGGCGAAGATCGGCTGGCGCAGCGTCACCCGCTCGTGCACCCGCAGCGCGGCGGGCGTGAACTCGATGGTCCCCTCGGCGTTGCGGAAGCGCACCGTCATGCGCTCGTCGGCCTGACCCACACCGCCCAACTGGTAGATGAAGTCCATGTGCCACGACGCTCGGCGGAACTCGCCATCGGTGGCCGCCGACAAGCCGATGTCTTCCTGCATCGCGACGGCGCTGCGGATGGCCTCGTCCTCCGCGGCGCGAAGCTCCTCGACCGACAAGCGGCCGGCGGCGTGCTCGGCGCGAGCCAGCAAGAGCCGCTCGGGGCGCAACAGGCTGCCGACGTGATCGGCCCGGAACGGCGGGCCCGTGACCGCGGTCATCGACGCGCGAGCGTACCGTGGCGTCCGTGAGCCGTGAGTTGCGGACGCAGGTGGGCATCGTGGGGGCGGGACCGGCCGGGCTGGTGCTGTCGCATCTGCTCGCCGCGCGGGGCATCGACGCCGTCGTGCTCGAGGACCGCAGCCGGGCCTACGTGGAGCAGCGCGTGCGCGCCGGCGTGCTGGAGCAGCCGACGGTCGAGCTGCTGCGCCAGCTCGGTCTGGCCGAACGCCTCGATCGGGAGGCCCTCGTCCACCACGGCGTGCAGATCGCCGTCGACGGCCACCGCCACCGCATCGACTTCACCGAGCTGACCGGCAAGTGCATCACCGTGTACGGGCAGCAGGAGGTGGTGAAGGACCTCATCGCCGCCCGCCTCGCCACTGGCGCGCCGATCCTGTTCGATGTCGAAGATGTCAGGGTGGCTGATCTCCTGACGTCCCGGCCGACCGTCGAGTTCGTCGACGCTGGTGAGCAGGTGCGGCTCGTGTGCGACGTGGTGGCGGGCTGCGACGGCTTCCACGGCATCTGCCGGCCGTCGATCCCCGCCGATCACCTGCACATCGACGATCGGGAGCACCCGTTCGCCTGGCTCGGCATCCTGGCGAAGGCGGCGCCCACCACCGACGAGCTCATCTACAGCCGCCACGACCGTGGCTTCGCCCTCTACAGCATGCGCTCGCCCGAGGTGACCCGCCTCTACCTCCAGGTCCCGCCGGACGAGGACATCGCCGAATGGTCCGACGATCGCATCTGGACCGAGCTGACCACCCGCCTGCCCACCGCCGACGGCTTCCGGCTGCTCGACGGGCCGGTCATCGAGAAGTCGATCACCGGCATGCGCAGCTTCGTGGCCTCGCCCATGCGCTACGGCCGCCTCGCACTGGCCGGCGACGCCGCCCACATCGTGCCGCCGACCGGTGCCAAGGGCATGAACCTCGCCATCGCCGACGTGTACGTCCTGGCCGATGCCATCGACCGGCTCGTGCACGCCGGTGACGAGGCCGGCCTGGACGCCTACTCGGCCACCTGCGGGCAACGGGTGTGGCGGGTGCAGCACTTCTCCTGGTGGGTGACGTCGATGCTGCATCGCTTCCCCGATCACGACGACTTCCAGCGCCAGCTGCAACGGTCCGAGCTCAGCTACGTGGTCAGCTCGCGTGCCGCGTCGACGGCGCTGGCCGAGAACTACGTCGGCCTCCCGTTCGGCCGGCTCTACCCCGAGGAGGAACGGTGATCCAGGGCTACGCCCGCGCCCCCGCCGGTGTGCATCCCCCGCTCGCCAGTCCCGAGTACCGCAGCACCCGGCTCCGAGCGCCGGGCCGACCGCCGCTGCGGATCCCGCCGACGCCGACCGAGGTGACCGGGCCCGTCTTCGGCTACGAGCGGGTCGGGCCGCTCGACCACGACCTGACTCGCCAGCACGAGGGGGAGGCGATCGGCCAGCGCATCATCGTCACCGGGCGGGTACTCGACGCCGACGGGCGGCCCGTACCCGACGCGCTCATCGAGGTGTGGCAGGCCAACGCGTCGGGTCGCTACCGCCATGTTGGCGACCAGTGGGCCGGTCCTCTCGATCCCAACTTCTCCGGCGGCGGCCGCTGCGCCACCGGCGCCGATGGCACCTACCGCTTCGTCACGATCAAGCCCGGCGCCTACCCGTGGAAGAACCACCACAACGCCTGGCGGCCGGCCCACATCCACTTCTCGCTCTTCGGCCGGTCGTTCTCGCAACGGCTCGTCACCCAGATGTACTTCCCTGGCGATCCGCTGTTCTTCCAGGACCCAATACTGAACTCGGTCCCGTCCGAGGCGGGGCGCCAACGGCTCGTGTCGCGGTACGACCACGACGTCACCGAACCCGAGTGGGCCCTCGGCTTCCGGTTCGACATCGTGCTGCGCGGCCCCGACGCCACCCCGTTCGAGGCGAGCGCCGGTGCCTGAGCTGACGCCGTCGCAGACCGTCGGCCCCTACCTCGAGCTCATCCTCCCGTGGCCCGACGGGCCGACCGTGGTGCCGGAGGGGACCGACGGCGGGTTCTGGATCCGCGGCCGGCTCTTCGACGGCGAGGGCCAGCCGGTGCCCGACGGTGTGGTGGAGACGTGGCAGGCGGCGCCCGACGGGCGCTTCGACGCCCCCGGCTTCCGGGGCTTCGGCCGCAGCACCACCGATGGCGAGGGGCGCTGGGAGGTGCACACCGTGAAGCCCGGTGTCGTGGGCACGTTCGACGGGCGGCCGCAGGCGCCTCACCTGGCCGTGTCGGTCCTCGCCCGCGGCCTGCTCGACCGCGTGGTGACGCGCATCTACTTCGCCGACGAAGCCGATGCCAACGGCGCCGATCCCGTGCTGCGGGCGGTGGAGGCCGCTCGGCGAGC
Organism: uncultured Acidimicrobiales bacterium; assembly: GCA_963728985.1. GTDB lineage: Bacteria > Actinomycetota > Acidimicrobiia > Acidimicrobiales > Ilumatobacteraceae > DASXAI01. Next base: position 845,371 of record CAVSME010000003.1, read on the forward strand.
CACGCTCGTGGCGGGGCCGGCTGACGACGGGTACACGTTCGACATCCACCTCCAAGGCGACGACGAGACCGTCTTCTTCGATGTCTGAACCGATGCCTCGGCTTCGCCTCGGTCTCGCTGCGCTCAGAGGTCGAGCGGATAGGTGCTCGCGCTCCACGCGGACGGGGCCGGTGGCCACGATCCGTGAGCGACGTTGGGTGCCGATTCGGTCATGGGTGCCGATCGGCCCGCCAGGCGAGGCAATCGGCACCCATACGCCGATCGGAACAGGATTCCGCGCCCCGAGCGTGGCTGGAATCGCACCTTGGGTGCGAGATGCGTCGGAAACCGACGCATGCAGCACCGAAGCACGGATCAGCACCCAAAGCTCTCTTCGCCTATCCGCTCGCCCTCTCAGTCAATCCCGAAGGCCAGCGGCCCGGCGCCGCACTGCGGCGCCATGACCCGTTTGTTCGACGCCGTCCTGGCGCGCGGGCCGGCCCGGGCGGCAACGGCCGACGAGGCGTGGCTCCAGGCCATGCTCGACGCCGAAGCGGCTCTGGCGTGGGCGCTGGCCGACACCGGCCGCACCGGGCCGGACGTGGCGCGAGCCATCGCCGAGCAGTGCCGGGCCGAGCGCTTCGACATCGAGGTCATCGGCGCGGCGGCGGCGCTGGGCGGCAACCCGGTCATCCCCCTCGTGGAGGCGCTACGGGCCGCCGTCGGGCCTCCGGCCGATGCCGTGGTCCACGCCGGCGCCACCAGCCAGGACATCTTCGACACGGCGGCGATGCTCGTCGCCGCCCGTGCCATCGACGGCATCGACGCCGATCTCCACCTGGCCGCCGATCGGGCCGCGGCGCTGGCGCGGGAACATCGCTCGACGCCCATGATCGGCCGCACGCTCCTCCAGCAGGCCGTGCCGACCACGTTCGGTCTCGTGGCGGCCACCTGGACGCTCGGCCTCGATGCCGCCGCCGCCGGCCTGGCCAGCGTGCGCTCGGGACGGCTGGCCGCTCAGCTCGGCGGGCCGGCGGGCTCGTTGTCCGGCTACGGCCCGAGCGGCGTGGCCGTCGTGGAGCGCTTCGCCGCCCGGGTCGGGCTGGCCCTGCCGGTGGCGCCATGGCACACCGAGCGCACCCGCGTGGCCGACCTGGCCGGAGCGCTGGGCACGGTGGCCGCCGCGGTCGGGAAAGCGGCGCTCGACATCGTGCTCCTGGCGCAGAACGAGATCGGCGAGCTGGCGGAGGTGGCGGAGGGCAGCGGCGGCTCGTCGTCGATGGCCCACAAGCACAACCCCGTCGCCGCGGTGTCAGCGCGGGCCGCCGCCCTCCAGGCACCCGGCCTGGTGGCCTCCTTGCTCGCGGCGGCCGGCGGCCACGAGCTCCAGCGCGCTGCCGGTGCGTGGCACGCTGAGTGGGAGCCGCTGCGCGCGCTGCTGCGCACGACGGGCTCGGCCGTGAGCTGGCTGGCCGAGAGCCTCAGCCGCCTGGAGGTCGATCCCGCCCGGATGGCGGCCGCCGCCGGGGGCGACGCCGACGTCGGCGCCGCCCCCGAGCTGGCCGACCAGATCCTCGGGGCGCGCTAGTGCTTCACGTGGTCGTGGTGGGCGCCGACCAGCGTCACCACGAACGTGGCCGGTTCGTCGAACGGGTTGCGCCAGGCATGGCGGGTGCCGTTCTGCACGACGGTGTCGCCCACTCCCAGCGTGACCTGAGCGCCGTCGTCCAGCTCCAGGATGATGCGGCCGGCGATGATCATCTCGTAGTCGACCGTTGCCGTCGTGTGCATGCCGGGGTGGTCAGGCTCGATGTGCGACAGGAGGCCGGGCAGCGCCGCCTCGACGGCTGCGTTCGCCGCGTCCTGATCGAGGTCGTCGGGCAGCACGACGCTCGACTCCGGCGGCAGCGTGAACACGCCGAACCGGAAGCCACCGAGGGGCGGGAAGTACATCCGATGCGAGGGTTCGGTGCCGGCGTCGGGGAACCGGGGGGCCTCGTCCGCCCCCCAGATTCTGGTGGAACTCGTAGCCCGGCATCGTCGGGACCGTCACCGGCTTCACCTCCTCGTCGCTGGCGAAGATGGCCTTTCCCTCCGGGGAGTGCCCGGTCACGACTCGTCGCATGGCCGGACTGTAGGCAATCCGGACGAAACTGGTGGTCAGGCGGCGACGGCAGCGGCGAACGGCGCCCGGCCGTAGCGGGCCTCGTAACGGTGCCGCCACCAGTACCGGTGGGCCATGCGGAACGGCGCCGGCAGGTGGGCCCGGGCCGCCGGGTGCACGGTGGCCGGGGTGGCGTCGAGCAGCCACGAGATCATCGTGCCCGCCTCGCCGAGCGGCGTGCTCCGGCGCAACAGCCGCCCGAAGTGCTCGTGATCGGCGGCGTCGAAGCTGGCCAGCCACACCGGCAGGGCCCGCTGCTCCTCGTCCTGGAGGTGCTGTTCCAGGAACGCGGCAGCGGCCTCGATCGTGGCCGGGTCGTGGCGCAGACCGTCCATCAGCTCGTCGAGGACGCGGTGCTGGCCCTCCAGCTCCACGGTGGTCATGGTGAACCCCGGCTGGCGGGCTTCGAGGGCCGGCCAGAGCAGGTTGTCCTCGGTGCGATGGTGGGCGGTGAGCACGCGGCACAGGAGTGCGGCGCGGCGGCGGGCCAGTCGGTCGTCCCCCTCGGCGACCAGGTGGGCGATGCCAGCGGCTTCGGCCCGGAGCGCGAGGTGGACGCCGGCGAAGCCCATCACCGCGGACGGCAGGTCGATCGTGGTGGCGTTCATGAGGACCATGGAGCCACGGACCGGTTGGCAGATACTTGGAAGCGGCTAGTGCTCGTCCAGCAAGTCCTTGAAACGGCGCTTCCAGTCGACCGAGGCGCGGTCGGCCTGGACGTTGACGAGGGCGGTGGCGTCGAGGGGCAGGGGTCCCGGGACCTGCTCCAACATGCGCTTGTCCTCGGCTCCGATGAGGCGGTCGAGGCGGGTGACCTCGTCGCCCGGCACCGAGAAGTCGTCGTTGCGCCACACCACGAACGTGAAGATCGTCGAGTCGTCGTCGATCGGGGCCGACGACAGCAACAGCGTGTGTCGCAGCCCGGTGGCGTACTCGATCGTGCTGCGCACCAGCAACGGCAGGGAATACCCCGTCGACATGCGACGCTCGACCGTGGCGCCCTGCTGGCCCGACGCGTCGGCGCCGAGCGTGTTGGCCGCCACGACCTCGTACTGGTAGCCGTAGAAGTCGCCGAGGGCTTCCAGCTCCACGCCGGCCACTTCGGGATCACCGGCCCCGCCGAAGCTGCCGAGGTGCACGAACGGGAAGTGGGCGGTGTCGAGGAAGTTGTCGACCAGCCGGGTGGCCGACGCCGCCCATCGCTCCACGGGCTGGTTGATGCGCCGGAACGCCCGGTCGGTGTCCTCGGTGATCTCGGGGATGGGCGCCGCCGGCTCGTCGAGGCACAGCCACACGAGGCCGTAGCGCTCGGTCACCTGCACTCGCTGCAGGCGCGCCCGAGGGGGCACGGCGGCGCCGGGACCGGCCGACGGCACCAGCACGCAGCCGCCATCGGCGTCGTAGGTCCAGCCGTGGTAGGGGCACTGCAGCCCGAGCCCGACGACCGTGCCCGCCGACAGCGGTGCCTCGCGATGGGGACACCGGTCGACAGCTGCCGCCAGCCGCCCGTCCGGCGCCCGCCACACCACCACCCGCTCCCCGAGGAGCGTCACGGCGTGCGGCCCGGCCGGCAGCACGTCCGGCCGGGTCACGGCGTGCCAGTACCGCCGCAACGCCGGGTTGGTGGCGAACGAGCTCACGGGATCAGTTTGCCGCGCCGGTAGCGTGCGGGTGCTTGGAGGCGGCACCGGTCGCATCGGCCGCCGGCGCCGACCTGATCGTCGCCGGGGGCGACATCGTCACCATGAACCGCGAGCGCGACGTGCTCACCGGCGGGGCGGTCGCCATCGCCGGCGGGCGCATCCTGGCCGTGGGCAAGGCGACCAACCTGCGCGCCGCCCACCCGGACGCCCCTGTCCTCGACGCCGCGGGCTGCGTGGTGACACCCGGGCTGATCGACGCCCATCGCCACCTCACCGGCGACCCGCTCGTGCGCAGCTGCATCCCCGATCTGCTGGCGCCCGGCGCGTCGATCTTCGAGTGGGCCGTGCCCATCCATGCCGCCCACGAGCCGGGCGACGACGAGCTGGCGGCCACGCTGGGGGCGGTCGAGAGCCTGAGCAACGGCACCACCACCGTGGTCGAGGCGGGCACGGTCGCCCATCCCGACCGGGTGGCCAAGGCCCTGGAGGCGGCCGGCATCAGAGCGACGCTCGGCACGTGGGGTTGGGATCGAGGCGACGGTCCGTACACGGCGCCGGCCGCCGAGGTGCTGGCTCGGCAGGACGAGGTGGTCACCCGCTACCCACCCGGCGGTCTGGTCGAGGGTTGGGTGACGCTGGTCGGCCACGACCTGGCCTCCGACGAGCTGCTGGCCGGCGCCGCCGAGCTCGCCCGCCGGCGGGCGACGGGCCTGACGTTCCACCTGTCCCCCACGGCCGCCGATCCGGACGCCTACCTGGCCCGCACCGGCCGCCGCCCCGTCACCCACCTCCGCAACCTGGGCGTGCTCGGGCCGCACCTCCTCCTCGCCCACGCCGTCTGGCTCGACGACGAGGAGGTGGACGCCCTCGTGGCCACCGACACCGCCGTGGCGTCGTGCCCATGGGCCTACCTCCGCCTCGGCCAGGGCGTGACCCGCGCGGGTCGCCACCACGAGCTGATCGAGCGGGGCGGTCGCCTCGCCCTCGGCACGGACGCCGCCAACGCCGCCGACCTGCCCGACGTACTGCGGACCGCTGCCCTGTTCGCCGGCCTGGCGCGCGACGTCACGATCGACCCCGAGCGCTTCGGCGCCGACACGGCCTTCGCGCTGGCCACCGTCGCCGGGGCCGACGCCATCGGTCGGGGCGACCGGATCGGCTCGCTGGAGGTAGGCAAGGCGGCCGACCTCGTGGTGCACGACGGCCAATCCCTGGCCTGGCTGCCGCCGGGCGATCCCGCCCTGCACCTCGTGTGGGGCACCGACGGCCGTTCCGTGCGCGACGTGGTGGTCGACGGCCGCATCGTGGTGCGCGAGGGCCACTGCACGACGGTCGACATCGACGAGTTGCGGCGAGCCGTGCTCGACGCGAAGGTGCGACTGCTCGACCGCGCCGGCATCGTGGTGCCGAGCCGCTGGCGCCGGCGATGATCTTCGCCCAAGATGCTCTCGAGGAGCTCTGATGCTGACGCAACCGCGCTGGACCCACATCGCCCTGCCGAGCGGCGATCTCGATGCGTCCATTCGCTGGTACGAGGAATTCACCCCGCTCGTGCTGCTGAGCCGACGCGAGGACGCCGACGGCCAGAGCGCGTGGCTCAGCCACGAGGGACAGGTCGACAACCCGTTCGTGCTCGTGCTCGTCATGTTCTGGCGCGACAAGGGGACGAGCCATCCGATCATGGCGCCGTTCGCCCACATCGGCATCGAGATGCCGCAACGGTCCGATGTCGATCGTCTCGCCGATCAGGCCCGGGCCGCCGGCTGCTTGACGTGGGAGCCGACCGAGCTGCCGCCACCGGTGGGCTACATCTGCGCGCTCACCGATCCCGATGGCAACGTCATCGAGATCTCGCACAACCAAGGCGTGTACGCCAAAGTGCAAGAGGTGTGGGGCAACCACGACCAAGAGTGATCCGCTTTGGCACTCGGGTACGAACACGAGCCGGCAACGGGCCATCCGCCGGGCCCGGGCTGGGAGGAATCATCGTGGATGACCTCGATCGCCGCACGTTCCTGATGCGGGGCTCGCTCGCCGCTGCCGCCGCCGGCATCGCCGCTGCGGTTCCCCTCGGTGCAGAGGTGCTGAGCGCACCCGCTGGCGCCGCCGAGGACGATCAACCCGTCGACATGCCCGACCCTGTCATCGCGCATGTCATCGACGCCAGCACCGGCGAGATCGCCGTGTACGTCGGCCACCGCGAGGTGACGATCCGCGACGCGCGCATCGCTCGTCAGCTCGTACGCGCCGTCTCCTGAACGTCGCTTCCCCGTCGCATCGTCTCTACCCCTTGTTCGTCCGCGCCCCTGCACCCCGTGAGGTGAGCCATGTCGTCCCATCGCGAAGCGCCCGAGATCTCGAAGGATCCCGTCGCCGACAGCACCGACCTGTACGCGTTCGTCAGCCCTGATCGCCCTGATTCGGTCACGATCCTCGCCAACTACATCCCGCTCGAGGCGCCCGCCGGTGGCCCGAACTTCTACGAGTTCGGCAACGACGTGATCTACCAGATCAAGATCGACAACGACGGCGACGGTCACGTCGACGTGCTCTACGAGTTCGTCTTCACGACCAAGGTCGCCAACCCGAACACGTTCTTGTACAACGTCGGGCCCATCCAGTCGCTCGACGACAGCAACTGGAACCGCCGCCAGTTCTACAAGGTCGTGCGGACCGACGTCCGCAAGAACAAGGTGCAGGTGCTGGCCAACGGGCTGGCGTGCCCACCGTGCAACATCGGGCCGCTGTCCACGCCCGACTACCCGTCGCTCTCGGCCGCCGCCATCCACGATCTCCCCGGCAACCGCAAGGTGTTCGCGGGACAGCGGGCGGAAGGCTTCTACGTCGACCTCGGCTCCATCTTCGACCTCGGCATCCTTCGCCCGGTGCAGCAGCTCCACAACCTGTTCGGTCTCGCGTCCGTGCCCGAACTGGCGGCGTCGGCCCCCGGTGTCAACACCATCTCCCGCGTCAACGTGCACTCCATCGCGCTCCAAGTACCGATGACAGACCTCACGCGCGACGGCAAGGCGCCGACCGATCCCGCCAGCGCCAAGTCCGTGATCGGCGTGTGGACGGCAGCCAAGCGTCGCAAGGTCGCCGTGCGTCCCGATGACCGCACCGACGAGGACAAGGCGTTCCCCGTCGAGTCGGGCCCCTTCGTGCAGGTGTCACGACTCGGCAACCCGCTCGTCAACGAGGTGCTGATCCCGATGGCGCGCAAGGACTACTGGAACCTGCAGCCGCCGTTCGGTGACAGCGAGTTCGCCGACGGCGTGGCCCACCCCGAGCTGGCCACGCTGCTGCCCCTCCTCTATCCCGGCGTGTTCCCCAACCTCCAGGCGCTCAATGACTCCGGGAAGCCTCGGGCCGACCTACTGGCCATCCTGATGACCGGCATTCCGTCCGGCGTCGTGCCGGGGTTCCAGAACTTCTCGTCGACCACCGTCGCCGACATGCTGCGCCTCAACATGGCCATCCCGCCGGCGACGGCACCGAGCAACCTCGGCCTGATCGGTGGCGATCCCGCCGGGTTCCCGAACGGGCGGCGCGTGTTCGACGATGTCGTCACCGTCGAGCTTCGGGCCATCGCCGGCGCCACATACCCGCTCATCGACCCGACGTTCACCCCCGACGCCGCCGTCCCCGCCGTCGACCAGGGCCTCACCACCAACGCATCGGATCTCGAGGCGAAGGGCAGCGAGGTCTACATCGACACATTCCCGTATCTCGGCGAGCCGTTCAGCGGCTACACGACCCCGGCGGCCACACCGGTATGACCATGGACCCGCACACTCTCGCACCGACCCGCGACGCCACCGTCGTGGCCGACATCGGCGGCGACGTCGGGGCCCTCGTCCTCTACACCGCACCCGAGCTGTGTGGCGTGGAGATCGACATCGAGCCCGTTGGGCACCCCGAGCGCCGCACCCACGTGGCCGTCCGGGAACGCTGCCTCGCCACGCGCTCGGTCTACGCCGCCTTCTACCCGTCGCTGCCGGCCGGCGACTACACGCTCCTGGTGCCCGCGCCCGACGGGCCGCGGCCCGTCGCCATCGAGGGCGGCGCCGTCACCGAAATCGCTTGGTCGGTGACCTTGGTCTAGACAGTGCCGATGCAGATCGGCGCAGTCTTCCCGCAGACCGAGATCGGTGCCGACGTCGGCGCAGTGCGCGCCTACGCCGAGCGTGTGCAAGAGCTCGGGTTCGCCCACATCCTGGCCTATGACCACGTCGTCGGGGCCGACCCCGCCGTGCACTCGCCCTGGCGCGGTCCCTACGACATCTCCACCACGTTCCACGAGCCGCTGGTCCTGTTCGGCTACCTCGCCGCTGTCACGACGCTCGAGCTGGTGACCGGCGTGATCATCCTCCCGCAGCGCCAGACCGCCCTCGTGGCCAAGCAGGCGGCCGAGGTCGACCTGCTGACGAGGGGCAAGTTCCGGTTCGGCATCGGCGTCGGTTGGAACGCCGTCGAGTACGAGGCGCTGGGCAAGAGCTTCACCGACCGCGGCAAGCGGGAAGAGGAGCAGATGGCGCTGCTGCGGGCGTTGTGGACCGACCGGAGCGTCACGTTCGACGGCGAGCACGAGACGGTGACGGGTGCCGGCATCGCCCCGATGCCCGTCCAGCAGCCGATCCCGATCTGGCTGGGCGGCTCGTCACCGGCGGCCTACCGCCGCGCCGGCGCGCTGGCCGACGGCTGGTTCCCGCAGGTCGTGCCGGGCCCCAAGCTGGACGACGCCCGCGCCGTCGTCGACGCGGCGGCGAAGGAGGCAGGGCGTGATCCTGCCGACATCGGCATGGAAGGCCGGGTGAGTTGGGGTGAGGGCGGCGTGACCACCCTCGTGGAGCACATCGAGCGGTGGAAGGCCACCGGCGCCAGCCATCTCTCCATCAACACGATGGGAGCCGGCTTCGGTTCGCTCGACGCCCACCTCGACGCGCTGGCGGACGCGGCAGGAGCGGTCGGCCTCAGCTCCTGAGGCCATCCAACGTTGGGTGCCGATCCGTTCATGGGTGCGAAAATCGCCGCCTGGCGGGTCGTCTCGCACCCATTGCCTACAACGCCGGCGGACCACGAACGACAGCAACAAGCGAGCCGCCTCCAACCGCGTCCTGGACCATTGGCGCGGAACGTCCCGGGCCAGACCTAGCGTTCCGCCGTGACCCAGTGGTCGGCCGCCGACATCCCGCCGCTCGCCGGCCGTACGGCCGTGGTGACCGGAGCCAACAGCGGGCTCGGCTTCGCGGCGGCACTCGAGCTGGCCCGGCACGGTGCCGACGTCACGATGCTCGCCCGCGACCCGGTGCGAGGCGGTGCCGCGGTCGACCGCGTCCGTGATGCGGTGGCCGACGCGAGGGTGGCGCTGGCCGTCGCCGACCTCGCCGACCTCTCGTCAGTGCGCTCCTTCGCATCGACGTGGCTGGCCGGAGGCGCACCCATCGACATCCTCGTCAACAACGCCGGGGTGATGGCGCTGCCCCGCGAGCTGACCACCGACGGCTTCGAGCGCCAGTTCGCCACCAACCACCTCGGTCACTTCGCCCTGACGGGGCTGCTGCTCCCGACGTTGCGGCAGCGGCCTGGTTCCCGCATCGTGACCGTGAGCAGCGCCGTGGCCCAGTTCGGCCGCATCGACTTCGACGACCTCCAGGGCGAGCGGCGGTACTGGCGCTGGGAGGCCTACGCCCAGTCGAAGCTGGCCAACCTGCTGTTCGCCTTCGAGCTGGACCGCCGCGCCGCCGGGCTCGTCAGCGTGGCGGCGCACCCCGGCTTCGCCGCCACCAACCTCCAGGCCGCTTCACCCCGCCGCCAAGGCCATCGCTGGCGGGCCGAGGCCGTGACCTTCGGGGCCCGGCTGTTCGGCCAGCCCGCCGCCGCCGGCGCCCTGCCGCTCCTGTACGCCGCCACCGCGGCGGAGGTGCACGGCGGCGACTACTACGGTCCGGGGGGACCGTGGTCGCTTCGCGGCCACCCCACGCTGGTGGCGCCGCCGCCACGGGCGCTCGACGCCGAACTCGCCACTCGGCTGTGGACCGTATCCGAACGCCTCACCGGTGTGGCGATCGACGCCGTTTGAGCGGCGGGCTACCGGCACGCCGGGGATCGTTCCCCACCCTTGGTCTCGGCAGCGTCGCCCTCATCTTGACCGTCGCCTTCTGCTGGTGGGAGACGAGGGCGAGCGAGCCCATCCTGCCGAAGCGGCCTAGTTCTCCTGGCCGGTAACTGAGGCCGGGCACTAGACGCGAAAGGGCCCGCTCCCCGGGTGGAGAGCGGGCCCTTCTCGTTGCGTGCTGGCTGACTAGATGATGTAGCCCGTTACGTCGACGATGACCTGGGTGGCGTTGACGCCGCCCGTGATCTTCACTCGGCCTTCAGCGTCGACGGCCACTGGCGTGCTCACCGACAGGATCTGATCAGGAGCAGACCAGTTGATGCTGCTGGTCGACGGCTCCGTCGCGAGCGCGGCGCTGTAGAGCTTCACGAAGCCGGCCCCGACGGTCTGGGTGACCGTCAGCGTGACGATGGCGGCCGACGCGCCCGGCGGGACGGCCAGCATGCTGGTGCCGCTGGCGTCCTTGCCGCTGGCCAGCCCGATCGTGCGGGTCGAGCCTGCCGCCAGTGGACCGTCGCCGGTACGGGAGTCATAGGCCCGCAGCGGGATCGGCAGGAGCACGGTCTGCTGCTGCGCGTTCCCCAGCTGGCCGCGGATGGCCCCCGACGGGAAGTTGCCGTTGTGCACGTTGACGTAGAACCCCGCCGGGTTGGCGGCGATCAACGGGGCGTACGTGGCATCGGTGATGCAACCCGACGAGTTCGGGAGCGGCAGCGGCGGGAACAGGGCCACCCGGACCGGGCCGTTCACGCCCACCGCACCTTCGTGGATGTGCGCCATCGTCGGAGTGGCCAGCGGATCGGCAGGATCGAACCCACCGACGTTGATCGCCCAGCAGATCTGGTTGGTGATGGTGTCGATCGAGATGTTCGCCACTCCGCTCGCATCAGGATCGGCGGGCGGAACCTCGGCGGCGCCCGACAACCGGGCCACGAGCTGCTTCCCCTGGCCGAGCTCGGCCGGGCCCAACTGGGCGTTGCCGCTCGCTACGCCCGGCACGATGAAGGCCGCAGCGGCAATTCCGGCGATGGCCGCGGATGCGGCCACGATGGTGACGCGTTTTCTCATGTGGTTTGACCCCTTCGTCAGTATCCCTTGCGGTCACTACGAACGGGGACCCTAACCGGATGGGTCGGACGGCCTAGTCGTTTGCCGACCGGGGCTCCTTGGGCAGGCCCAGGACCCGCTCGCCCACGATGTTGCGCTGGATCTCGGCGGTGCCGCCCCAGATGGTCTCCGACCGGGAGAAGAAGAAGGCCGACACCATCGGGCTGACCCGGTAGCCGGTCACGCTGGCGCCCCGCATGGTCGCCGGCCACCCGCCGCTGGCGGGCCCGACGTCGGTCAGCAGCGACTCGGCGCCGAAGATGTCGAGTGCCAGCTCCATCGCGTCTCGGTGCATCTCGGACCAGAACATCTTGTTGGCGGTACCCAGCGCACTGATGCTCGGGTCCTTGCGCTTGGCCAGCGTGGTCGACAACGAGCGGAGCCCGTTGATGCGGAGGATCTCGATCTTGGTGCGGTACCGCATGAGCCGCTGGCGGATCGAGGCATCCTCGATGGCCCCGTTGTCGCGAGCTTCGGCCACCATGGCGTCGAACTCGTCGGCGAACCGGCGGTAGCTCGTCGTGGCCGACATGCCGCGCTCGTGGGCCAGCGTCGTGTTGGCGACCACCCACCCGTTGTTGAGGCCACCGACGACGTTGTCCTTCGGGCAGCGGGCGTTGTCGAAGAAGACCTCGTTGAACTCCGCCGTGCCATCGGGCTGGGTGATGCCGCGGACCTCGATGCCGGACTGCTTCATCGGCACCAAGAGGTACGAGATGCCCTTGTGCTTGGGCGCCGCCGGATCGGTGCGGGCCAGCAGGAAGATGTAGTCGGCGAACTGCGCCTGCGTGGTCCACACCTTCTGGCCGTTGATGACCCACTCGTCGCCGTCGAGCACTGCGGTCGTCTTGAGCGACGCGAGGTCGGAGCCGGAGTTTGGCTCGCTGAAGCCCTGACACCAGCGCACCTGACCGTTCATGATGCGGGGCAGGAACTCCCGCTTCTGCTCCTCCGTGCCCCACTGCAAGATGGTGGGGCCGACGAGCGTGTCGCCGAAGAAGTCGGCCCGCAGCGGCGCCTTGGCCCGGGCGAACTCTTCGGCCAGGACCACGTTCTCCATGATGGACAGGCCCTTGCCGCCGTACTCCTTCGGCCACGACGCGGCAGATCCAGCCGCCCTCGTAGAGCTGGCCCACCCACTCCTGGTTGAACTTGACCCGGTCAGCGCCCTTCAGCTCGAAGCCCGGATCGAACCAGCCGTCGGGAAGATGCTCCTCCAGCCAGCTCCGGATCTCCTTGCGGATTTGCTCGGCTTCCGGTGTGTAGTCCAGCTCCATGCCCTACATCTTGACCCACGGGTCAAGTCATGTCACGGTCACATCCGTCCGCACCACGTAGGTGCCGGGAACATCAGGCGCGCTCATCTTCGTGGTCACGGCGCCCGCACCCGTGACGCGCCCCTCGACCGTCACGTGATAGGTGAGCGATCCCCCGGGTGTGCTGTCGGTGCTCTCCACCCGCTGGGCGGCGTACCCGCTCGACGCGTCGGGCATCGTCGTGAGCGAGAAGCCCCCGATGCCGCCCGAGTTCTCGGCCCCGATGGCCAGTACGTGCGGTTGCAGTGCCGGCGTGGCCGTCAACGTCTGGTTCCAGACGTAGGAGATGTCCTCCTCGTCGTTGGCCCCGAGCCACACCTGGAAGCTGCGCACGTCGTTGGGAGCCCCGAAGATGGCAAGGTCCCACTCGACGACCACCCAGTGGTGCGTGCCGTCGGTGAGCACACCGACGCGCAGGCCGTCGCCACCGCCGTTGGCGCCCTGCTCTCCGTTGAGGTCGGTCCAGAACGGGGCGAGCACGTTGTTGGGCCGGTCCCGGTCGGGCATGACCTGCGGCTCGAACTTGATGTCGGCCGCCTCTCCTCCGCCGGCCACCAGGTAGCCGTCCGACGTCACCCCGATACGGGTGTATGTGGTGTCGTGGAAGATGAACGGCGGCACGTTGTAGTTGACGATCGTCTCGTCGCCGACGGCGGTCGGCGTCACGCCGAACTGGGCCAGCGGCAGGTAGTCCCCGCCCGCCGGGGAGTCGCCCGTCGCAGCGTGCGGATCGCCGTCGATCTTCTGGCTCAGCGTCACCGAGCCCGGCGACGCATGCCGACCGTCGACCGCGGCACCGTCGGCGCCGGTGATGGCCAGGTGCCGATCGACCGACGTGGACGGCGCCACCTCCGCGTCACTGAACGTGTCGTTGGTGACGGTGACGTCGCACGTCGACGTCTCGCCTGTGGCGATCGACGTTGGGTCGCACGACTGTGTCAGTGAGACGCCGCCCTGCTGGGCCATGAACGCCACCGGCAGGTGCTGGATCGGGGCCGTGCTGAACAGCGGCTCCAGCTCCACCTGCCCGAAGTACTGCTTGGCCTCGTCACCGACAGCAGCGGTGATCTTGACGTTGAAGTCGGCGGAGGCCCCGGCCCGCAGCACGAGGAACCGAGGCGTCACCCGGATCGTGGTGCCCTCCGGTGCCGTGGCCGAGGTGGCGTAGAGCACTGTGTGGTCGCTCACGTTCTTCACGGTCCGCTTCACCGTGACCGTCCCCGGCATCGTCGGCACGTTCACCGACGGCAGGTTCAGGTTCACGGCGTCGGCCGGCGAGGCCGACAGCGCGGCGAACCGCTCGGCCGACTCCTCGAACACCAGTCCGGTAGCGCCCGCCTTGGTGAGGTCGATGCGACCGCCACCCATGTCGAACGGATCGGCCGGCGTGGTGAGGTCCTCCTTCACCACCGCGGTGGTGGCCGTGGTCTCGAGCGCCGTCTTGATGGCGCCCGGCGACCAGTCCGGGTGCAGCGCCTTCAGCAGGATGGCCGAGCCGGCCACGTGGGGCGACGACATCGACGTGCCGGCGATGGCTTGGAAGTAGTTGCCGGGCGGGCCCAGCTCCGGCGCGTCAGGTGTCGGTGAGTCGCCCGCCAGGATCTGCACACCGGGCGCGGTGACATCGGGCTTCAGGAACTGCGTACCCGGCCCGCGCGACGAGAACGCTGCCATCACATCGCCTTGACCCTGGATCTTCTCGCCCGGGGTGAACGACGCGGTGACACCGTCATGGCCAGCCATGAAGGCGAGGAAGTCGGTGCCGTCGGCGAGATGCACGACCGGCAGGTAGTGGTTGTCGGTCTCGGTGTCCTGCAGCGTCGGGTTGTAGAGGATCATCCCGGCGGCCCCGCCCTGCAGGACGTTGAAGCCCTTGAGCACGCGGGCGATGTCATTGCCACGCGCGCACGCCACGATCTTCCCGGTGAACGTGCCGGCCGGCGCCGGAGCGCCGCAGAACTCGTCGCTGTAGGGCGCGTCGTTGGACATCACGACGGGCAGCGGAGCGGCGATCCCCGGCGTGATGGAGGACCCGTGCAGCGTTGCCGTCTCACCGTTGGAACCGGTGAGGGTCAGCGTCGACTCGAAGGCGCGGGCCTGGGTGGACGCCGCCACCGTCGTCACCCACGGACCTTGGTGCTCGGTCGTCGCTGCGCCGGGCCCGTCGTTGCCGGCCGACGCCGCCACGAACACGCCCGCGGCGTACGCGTCCAGGAAGGCCAGCTCCACCGGATCGGTGGTGGGGTTGGCCCCGCCGCCGATGGAGAAGTTGATGACGTTGACGCCGTCGAGGATGGCGTGCTGGACGGCGTCGACCGAGTCGCTCGAGAAGCAACCCTGCGCTCCGCAGACCTTGTAGGAGATCACCCAGGCCGCCGGCGCGATGCCGCTGATCACACCGCGGTCGATGCCGAGGGGGTTGGCGGCAACGCCGGGGTCACCGGCGGCCGTGCTGGCCGTGTGGGTGCCGTGGCCGTCGCTATCGCGGGCCGAGTCCGGATAGACCTCACCGCCCACAGCGGCGTTGTAGGTGTCGAGGAACGGCTGCCCGCCGATCAGCTTGTTGTTGCAAGCGAAAGGATCGTCGACAGTCGTCGTCGGGTTGTCGCCGAACACGCAGGAGCGCGGCGTGCCGTCGGCCTTGGCCGGCGGAGCGCTGAGCGTGCCGTCGTCGGCGAAGGACGGGTGCTCGGGCCA
The DNA here is from genome assembly GCA_963728985.1 of uncultured Acidimicrobiales bacterium. Taxonomy (GTDB): domain Bacteria; phylum Actinomycetota; class Acidimicrobiia; order Acidimicrobiales; family Ilumatobacteraceae; genus DASXAI01. Next base: position 860,395 of record CAVSME010000003.1, read on the forward strand.
GATGCCGGTGTCGAGGCTGCCGAAGATGATGCCCTTGCCGGCGTTGGCCTGGCCGCCTTCCTGATCCCAGATCGTCGGCGCGCCGATGAACCCGGGGCTGGAGTCGGTCAGCGGATGGGCGATGGCGTCGGGCTGCACGGCGGCAACGCCCGGCAGCGCCAGCACCTTGGCGATCTCGTTGGCCGGCACGGTCACAGCGACGCCGCCGTACACCTCGCGCAGGCGGGTGCCGACGGTGGCCGCGGGGACGGCCTGTGCCAGGGCGGCGACGAAGGTCGACTCGATGCCGTCGGTGTAGGAGGCGTAGGCCTGCTCGGCGGCGGAACGGCCGTCGAGGGCCCGGCCGGTCACCTTCGGGCTGGTGGGCGCCAGCCCCTTGACGTCGCCGGCGTAGCTGGCGGCGGCGTCGTAGTCGAGCTTCACCACGACGCGAACCGTCGCGGTGTCGGAGCGGGTGAGGAGGGCGGGATCGGTCTGGGCCAGCTTCCCGCTGGCCGACTTGGCCACCGTGAGGCTGCTCGCGGGAGCCACCGCTTCGCCGGTGAGACCGCCGCCCGGACCGCTCGCCTGCGCCGACGCCGAGGAGACCGCCGCCGGCACTGCCAGCGCCGCGACCATCACCATGACGACACCACGTCGTCCCGATGCCCTCATTGCTGCCTCCCCGTGCCGGGTCCGATGCGCTGGAACCGCCGTTCCGCCCCAAACGACGAGTGGTCGACATATTACGCACCGTGGCCGAAGGCCCAAGAACCGAGGTCGGGCCCCTACCATGCGGACATGGCGACGACGACCCGTTGGACAGCCCAATGGAAGGAGCTCTTCGAGGAGGTCATCACGACCGGCCTGTGCACGGGCTGCGCCGGGTGCGTCATCAGCTGCCCCCACGACGTGATCGGCTACAAGCACGAGGTCGGGCACTACAAGCCGTTCCACCTCGAAGACGAGCTCGGCCCGGCCGACTGCACCCACGGCCAGAAGGGCTGCACCTCCTGCACCCGGGCCTGCCCCCGGTTCCGCAACTGGGAGGCCGACGCCAACGACCACCTGTTCGGCCACGACCGTGAGCCGACCGAGATGTACGGCATCACCAAGGACCTGCTGCTGTGCCGGGCGTCCGACGACATGGTCCACAAGATCGGCCAGGACGGCGGCTTCGTGTCCGCCCTGCTGATCTGGGCCATGGACGAGGGCTACATCGACTGCGCCCTGACCTCGTTCCTCGAAGGCGACGGCTCGTCGTGGAAGGCCATCCCGGGCATCGCCACGAACAAGGACGAGATCCTGGCGTCAGCCGGCAGCCGGTACACCTACTCGGCCAACACCCTGGCCATCAACGAGGCCCTCGAGAAGGGGTACTCCAAGCTGGCGCTGGTCGGCATGAGCTGCCAGTCATCGGTGCCGCCGGTCATGTGGAACCGCAAGGTGGGCAAGGCGGGCAAGCCCTTCCTGTTCAACATCGGGCTGCTGTGCTCGAAGACGTTCGACGACGCCATCTTCCCGGAGCTGTTCGAGGCCAAGTACGGCCTGCGCAAGGAAGACATGGTGAAGATGAACATCAAGGGCGTCTTCCAGATCTGGATGAAGGACGGCGCCTACCACGAGATCGACCTGAAGGAGTGCCACCAGTGGACGAGGGAGGGCTGCAAGATGTGCCCCGACTTCGCCGCCGAGCACGCCGACATCTCGACGGGCGGCATCGGCGAGGACAACGACTGGACGCTGGTGCTGGTGCGCACTGATCTCGGTCGCGAGATCGTCTCCCGGATGGTCGAGACGGGCGCCATCATCTCCCGTCCCGCCGACGCCGACGAGAAGGCCATGAAGTTGCTGCGGACGCTGTCGATCGTCAGTCGCCGGCGCTGGCCGGACTTCGCCGACGCGTCGGTGAAGGTGGGCGTGCCGCCGCCCAAGAAGAAGGCGGCGGCTACCCACTAGGTCTTCGACCGAATCTCAGCCGGCTGCCCCGGCGCCGCACTGCGGCGCCGCTCAGGTCTTTGGTGAGAGCGCGCGCTTCCAGCGGGGGGCCGACCGGCCCAGGTAGTAGGCGGGGCTGCCGGGGGCAGGGGTGGGGGGCCGGGAGCGGCGCGTACGGGGGTGCGGGTTGGGGGTCATGGCCGTGAGTACGGCCCGTCCTCGGGAGCGGTTCGCGCCAACGTGGCGGCGCGCTCGAACACGCCGTCGAGCATCGCCTCGGTGAGCTTGCCGGTGAACGTGTTCTGTTGGCTCGGGTGGAACGAGCACAGCACCGTGATGTCGCCGGCGGCCGGCACCTCGACGCCGTGACCGAACTTGGGACGCGGCCGCAGCCCGACGACGGCGGCCACGTTCTCGTAGGCGAACGCGCCGAGGCACACGATCACGCGCACTGTCGCCAGCAGCGCCAGCTCGCGCTCGAAGTAGGGGCGGCAGCGGTCGCGCTCCTCGATCGTGGGCTTGTTGGCCGGCGGTGCGCAGCGGACGATGGCCGCGATGTACGCGTCGATGAGGGCAAGGCCGTCGTCGGCGGATCGGCTCTCGGGCTGGTTGGCCAGGCCCGCCTTCCACATGGAGCGGAACAGCCAGTCGCCCGAGCGATCGCCCGTGAACACCCGGCCGGTGCGGTTGCCGCCGTGGGCCGCGGGGGCCAAGCCCACCACCAGCACCCGGGCCGACGGCGAGCCGAAGCCGGGCACGGGTCGGGCCCAGTACTCCTCGCCGGCGTAGGCGGCGCGCTTGTCCCGGCCGACCTGCTCCCGCCACGCCACCAGCCGGGGGCAGGCCCGGCACGCCACCACCTCGGCGGTCACGGCCGTGAGCGAATCCACCCGGCGACGGTAGGTTGATCGACTGACCATGGCCACCACTCGCCGTGCCTCGACACGCCCCTCCACCCGATCCCGCAAGCCGACGCCACACACGCTGGTGCTCTTCGTGCGCCACGGCCAGACGGCCACGACCGGCACGATCCTGCCCGGTCGGGCACCGGGGCTCCACCTGTCTGACGCCGGCCGGGAGCAGGCGAACGGCGCCGCCGCCCGCATCGGCGAACTGGAGCGGGTCGACGCCATCTACGCCTCGCCCCTCGAGCGGGCCCGGGAGACGGCGGCGCCCATCGCCACCACTCGCGGGCAGAAGGTGGCCATCGACCGGGGGCTGCTCGAGTGCGACTTCGGCGAGTGGACCGGCGGCGAGCTCAAGAAGCTGATGAAGCTGCCGGAGTGGCGCACCGTGCAGAGCTATCCGAGCGGCTTCCGCTTCCCCGGCGGCGAGAGCTTCGTGGAGATGCAGGACCGGATGGTCGGCACGGTGCAGCGGGTCGTGGCCCGGCACCCGGGCGGGGTCGTGGTGTGCGTGTCCCACGCTGACACCATCAAGGCCGCCGTCGCCCACGCCCTCGGCACCCACCTCGACCTCTTCCAGCGCATCGTCATCTCCCCCTGCTCGATCACCGCCGTCGCCTACGGGACGGGTACGCCCGTGGTGCTGACCGTGAACTCGACCGGCGGCTCCCTCGCCCAGCTGAAGGCCTCCTGATGACCGACGACCTGGGCACCGTCGTCCTCGTCAGCGGCGCCGTCGGCGAGCCCGGCCAGCGCGTCTTCTACCTGCAGGCGCAAGGTCCGTTCGGCACGCACACGGTCAAGTGCGAGAAGGGTCAGGTGGCGGCGCTGGCCGAGCACCTCGAGCGGCTCCTGGCCGACCTGCCCGCCATCGCGGCTACGTCGCTGGTGCCGGGCGACCTCCAGTCGTCGTGGCCCGGGCTGGAGCCCCGCTTCATCCTGGGCACCATCGGCCTGGCCTACGACGCCGACAGCGACCGGGTGGTGGTCGTGCTCGAGGAGGCGGCCGGGCCCGACGAGGACGAGGACGACGACATGGCCGCCGTCGAGCGCGACGGGCTGCGCCTCGAGATCACCCGCAGCGTGGCGTCGGTGTTCTGCGCCCGGGCCAAGGAGATCGTGGCGGCCGGGCGGCCGTCGTGCCGATGGTGCGGGCGGCCGATGGACGTCGACGGGCACCCCTGCCCGCGCATGAACTAGTGGACAGCGGCCCCGCTCTCCAGCTCCTGCGTGACGGGGAGGTCGAGGTGGAGGGCCGCATGCCCTGGAGCTCGAACGCCACCTTCCTGGTCAACGTGCGCGACGGCGATCTCGAGGGGCAGGCCATCTACAAGCCCGGCCGGGGCGAGCGGCCGCTGTGGGACTTCCCCCACGGCCTCTACCGCCGGGAGGTGGCGGCGTGGCACCTCTCCGACGCGCTCGGCTTCGACATCGTGCCCCCCACGGTCACCCGCGACGGGCCGTTCGGCGAGGGGTCCTTGCAGCTCTTCATCCCGTCGGACTTCGAGCAGCACTACTTCACGCTGTTCGAGGGCCGGCCCGATCTGCACGACCAGCTCCGCACCATCTGCGCCTTCGACCTCGTCGCCAACAACACCGATCGCAAGAGCGGGCACTGCCTCCTCGGCCTCGATGGCCAGGTGTGGGCCATCGACAACGGCCTCTGCTTCGCTCCCAGCTTCAAGCTGCGCACCGTGATCTGGGAGTTCGCCGAGGAGCCGATCCCCGACGACGTGATCGACCGGCTGGCCACGGCGTGCGACCACGTGCCGGCGGCGGTGGCCGAGCAACTGGAGGAGGACGAGATCGACGCGCTCCTCGGCCGCATCCGCAGCGTGCTGGCCCGGCCGGTGTTCCCCTCCGACACCAGCGGCCACCGCTACCCCTGGCCCCTCGTTTGACTCGGCTTCGCCTCGTTCTCGCTGCGCTCGATCAATCCCGCGGCCCCTGCCCCGGCGCCGCACGGCGGCGCCACGCACTCGGCTTCGCCTCGGCCGAGCTATGAACCGCGACGAGCTGGACCGGCTGGTTGGGCGCAACGATCCCGACGAGCTCGTGCGCTTCGTCGACCGCCTCACGCTCGACGGCGACTGGGACGGCCTGGTCGCCACCGCCCGCGCCTGCCGGGCCGCCGCCTCCACCGGGCGCCAGCTGTGGCCGGTGTCGTCGCTGGCCGAGTACCGCCTGGCCCTGCGGGCACCGGGCGAGTGGGCCGCCACCGTCCTGACCGACGACGCCGGGTGGTTCGCCCTCGGCCCGTTGAGCGAGGTGGCGGCATCGACCCACACCTGGGCCGAGCTCGCCCCATGGCTGGCCCCCGGCCCCATCGCCGCTTACGTCGCCCAGGAGCGGGTGCTGCGCCAGGAAGACCTCCGGGATGCGGAGGTGGCCACCGACGTGCTGGAGCTGCCGCTCGTGCTGCAGCCGTGGGAGGGCCCCTACGCGCTGCCCGAGTACAAGGACGACCGGGCCACCTTCGATCCGCCTCCCCTCCCGCCGCTGCGCCCGGCGGTGCTGCCGGCCACGGCGGCCGCCCCGATCGACGGCGACGACGGCACCGTGGCGCTGGCCGAGGTGGCCGGGCACTGGGCCCGCCATTCCGACGGCCGCGTCGAAGTCCGCTGCGTGCAGGGCGACCACTGCGCCGCCATCGCCGCCTTGGGGGTGGCGCGGGCCCGCGTCGCCGAGCTCGACGCCGCCCAGGCCCTCGCGTGGATGGCCTGGGGTGCGGCCAGCGGTGGCGCCCACGGCCGGCGCCGGGGCGGCGCCGCCGGGCGCTTCGGGGCGTGGTGGGCGGCGGCCGCCCTCGCCGGCATGGAGTGGCCGCCCGATCCCGATGCCCTCGGCGCCGCCGCCGGCGAGCTGCGCTGGTTCTGGTGGGACGCTGACGAGCCGGCCACCGGCTGGCAGCTCCACCTCGCCGTCAGCGACCCCGCCGACGACATCGCCTGGGCCCTCTCCGCCATCGACCAAGCGAACTGACGCGATTTATCAACCGTGAGCGCACATATCGCGCACGAGTTGCGGGGTTGGTCAGCCCAGGACTCGCCGCGTGTGGGCGTTGGCGAAGCGGCCGTCAGGGTCGAGGCGGTGGCGGACCATCTGGAAGCGATCCCACTCCGGGTAGCGGGGGGCGAGCGTCTCGGCCGTCTGGAAATGGAGCTTGCCCCAGTGCGGGCGACCGCCGTAGTCGTCCATGATGCGCTCCACCCCGCTGAAGTACCGCTCGTAGGGCGTGCCCTCGAAGACGTGCACGGCGATGTACGCGTTGGGGCGGCCGTAGCCGGTCGACAGGGGGATGTCATCCGGCGCCGTGAACCGCACCTCCACGGGGAAGCTGAGCATGAGCCCGGCATCCTCCACGAACGCCCGCACCCGGTTCAGCGCCTCGGCGCACGCCTCCCTCGGGATCTCGTACTCCATCTCGTAGAAGCGCACGAGGCGGGGGCTGGCGAAGACCCGGTCGCTGCGGTCGACGAACTCCTGACGGCCTGACGCCGGCAGCGCACGAGCGAGGCCGGGCGTCCATTGCGGACGGAGCCGCCCGACCCGGCACAGCGCACCGAAGCCGTAGTTCTCCATGGCGATCTGGTCCCACCACTGCTTCCACCGCTTCCGTGGCGCCAGCGGCTCGACCGTGCGGTTGTTGCGCTTGGTGAGGGCCCAGCCCGTGTGCGGCACCCAGAAGAACTCGAAGTGGTCGTTGCCGTCGACGTGCGCGTCGAGGTCGGCCAGCACGGCATCGACCCGCATCGGCTCGTTGACGGCGTGCAGGTGGAAGGCGGGCACCGCCTGGAGCGTCACCGTCGACACCAGGCCGAGGGCGCCGACACCGACGCGAGCGGCGTGGAACACCTCGGGCTCCTCGTCGGCCGAGCACGCCACGACCGACCCGTCGCCGGCCACGATCCGCATGCCCACGATCTGCGCCGCCAGGCCCGGCAGCAGGGCACCCGTCCCGTGGGTGGCGGTGGCGACGGCGCCGGCGACCGTCTGGTACGCGATGTCGCCGAGGTTCGGCAGCGCCAGGCCCCGCTCGTCGAGCACCAGGTTCAGATCCTCGAGCCGCAGGCCCGCCTCGACCGTCACCCGCCAGCGGTCGGTGTCGACGTCGAGCACGCGGCGATAGCGATCGAGGACGACGAGACGCCCCGTCGTCACGGCGGCGTCGGTGAAGCTGTGCCCCGATCCCACCGCCTTCACGGCCTCGCCCCGCTCGGCGGCTTCCCGCACCAGCGCCACCAGCTCGTCCTCGCTGGCTGGATGGTCGATCGCGACCGGCGTCGCCGTCTGGTTGCGGGCCCAGTTCTGCCAGGTCATCGCCGCCGTCCGGGCCACTGTGGGAGCGTACCGGCCCCTCTCAGGCGGTACCGTCCGAGGTCGTGGAAGCGTTGCGCCGATCCGCCTGGTCCGTCGCCCTCACCGTCGGCGTCGTCTCGCTCGGGTGGTTGGTCCTGCTCCCATGGGACCTGTCCGTGATCGGCCTGCCCGGCGCCAACGGCGACCTGTTCGAGCGGGACGAGACCCGCTTCGCCTTCATCGCCCTCATGGTCCTGGTGGCCATCTGGTGCGGCGTGCTGACCTATATCGATCCCGAGGGCTCCGTGCCTCGGGGCGTGGCCGCCATGGTGACGGTCGGTCTCTGGTACCTGTGGCGCGCCAGTGCGGCCAACGTGGTGGACACGAACGCGTGGCTGTCAGCCCTGATCGACGTGATCCTGCCGCCGACGGCCGCGGCCGCCTTCGTCGGTTCGTCGGTCGGCAATCTGGCCCGGCGCCGGCGGCGGCCCCGTGAGCAGCACGAGGAGCGCCTCAGCGGCCCTGAAGCGCCTCGATGAGCTTGGGCAGCACCTTGTGCACGTCGCCGACGATGCCGAGGTCGGCGATCGAGAAGATCGGCGCCTCTTTGTCCTTGTTGATGGCGATGATGTTCTTGGCGCCCTTCATGCCCACCATGTGCTGGGTGGCGCCGCTGATGCCGGCGGCCACGTAGACGGTGGGCTTCACCACCTTGCCGGTCTGGCCGACCTGGTACGAGTAGGGCACCCAGCCGGCGTCGACGATCGCCCGGGACGCCCCGGGGGCGCCCTTCAGGAGCTTGGCCAGCTGCTCGATCATCTCGTACTTGCCGGCTTCGCCCAGCCCGCGACCGCCCGAGACCACGATGGCGGCTTCGTCCAGCTTCGGCCCGCTCGACTCCTCGACGTGCACCGCCGTCACCTTCGCTGCCCCGGTGGCGCCGAGATCAGGGATGTCGACCTTGACCACCTCGGCGGCACCACCGCCGCCTTCTTCGGCGGCGAACGACTTGGGCCGGAACACGGCCAGGTACGGGCGCTCGCCCGTGAAGTTGGTCGAGACGAGCACGTTGCCGCCGAAGATGGCGGTCGTGGCCGTGACCGTGTCGCCGTCCACCGCGATGTCGGTGCTGTTCGTGAGCACGGTGCGGTCGAGCTTCACCGACAGCCGGCCGACGACATCGCGGCCCTCGTAGGTGGTCGCGAACAGGATGAGGTCCGGCGCGTCCCCGCCGTCGATCACCGCCTTCATGGCGGCGGCGATGGCAGGACCGGGCAGCCGGCCCTCGAGGTCGCCGGTGGTGTACAGCTTGGTGGCGCCGTAGGCCCCGAGGGCCGCGGCGATGGCGTCCGCGTCCGGGCCGCCGTGGAAGGCGGCGACGGTGCCGGCGCCGAGCGACCGGGCCTTGGTGAGGAGCTCCAGCGTGCCCGTGGTGGGCGTGCCGTCCGTGGACTGGGCGAAGACCCAGATGGTGTCGATGGCCATGTGCTTGGGTCCGTTCTCTCTCAGATGACCTTGAGGCCTTCGAGGAAGGCGATGACCTTGAGGTAGCCCTCGCCATCGTCCTCGACGATCTCCCCGGCCTTGCGGGCCTCGGCGGCGGTCACGTCCACGATCTCCTGTCCGGCGCCGGCCCAACCGGTCGTCGCCACGCCCAGGTCGGCGGCCTTCACCGTGTCGACGGGCTTGTTCTTGGCCGCCATGATCCCCTTGAAGCTGGGATACCGGGGCTCGACCACGCCGGCGGTCACCGACACGACGGCGGGCAGCGGGCACTCGACCTCGTCGTAGCCGGCTTCCGTCTGGCGCTGCACCTTGGCGGTGGTGCCGTCCACCTCGATGTGCTTGGCGAACGTCACCGACGGCCAGCCGAGGAGCTCGGCGATCTGCTCGGGCACGGTGCCCGTGTACCCGTCGGTCGACTCGGTGGCGGCGATCACGAGGTCGGCACCGCCGGCCCGCTCGATGGCCTTGGCCAGGATCTTGGCCGTGGTGAGGGCGTCAGAGCCCTGCAAGGCCGGATCAGACACCAGCACCGCCTTGGCAGCGCCCATCGCCAGCGCCGTGCGCAGGCCCGAGACCTCGTCGTTGGGCGCCATGGACACCAGGCTGACCTCGCCGCCCCCGGCGGCCGTCGCCAACTGCAGAGCCATCTCGACGCCGTAGCTGTCCGACTCGTCGAGGATCAGCTTGCCCTCCCGCTTGAGCGTGTGGGTCCCCGGGTCCAAGGTGCCTGGCGTAGCCGGGTCGGGAATCTGCTTGACGCAGACGACGACGTTCATGGCCCGCCATTCTGTCGGACTCCTGGGGCCCGCCGAAATACAACGAGGCTGGTGGTACCGTCGAGCGCCTTGCGGCTCCTGCTGATCGTGAACTCGTTCGCATCATCGGTGACCGCCAGGAACACGGTGCTGGTGCAGCAGGCCCTGGGCGCCGTGGCCGACGTGACCACCGTGGAGACCAATCGGCGGGGCCACGCCACCCGCTTCGCCCAGGACGCCGCGTCGCGCGGCGTCGACGTGGTCGCCGTCTTCGGCGGTGACGGCACCCTCAACGAGGCCGTGAACGGGATCGCCGGGTCCGACACGGCCCTGGCCGTGCTGCCGGGCGGCTCCACCAACGTGTTCGCCCGCATCCTCGGCGTCCCCAACGACCCCGTGCCGGCGGCCGACCTCATGGCCGACGCCATCAAGCGCGAGAGCACCCGGCGGGTCGGCCTCGGCTCGGTGAACCGGCGGTACTTCTGCTTCCACACCGGCGTCGGCTTCGACGCCGCCGTGGTGGGCCGGGTGGAGCGCCAGGCGACGCTGAAGCGGTGGGCCGGCCATCCCCTGTTCGTCTGGGCCGGCCTCACGACGTGGCTGCGGGGCTACGACCGCCGCCACCCCCACTTCGGCCTCCGCTTCCCCGACGGCGTGGTCGTGTCGGACGGCTACTTCACCATCGTGCTCAACTGTGATCCGTACACCTATCTCGGGAACCGGGCCTTGTCCCTGGCCCCCGCCGCCGACCTCGACCGGGGGCTGGTGGCCATCACCTTCCGTACACTGCGCGCCCGCACGGTGGTCGGCGCCATCAGCCGGGCGCTGCGGGGCACCCCGGTGGCCCCGAGCCGGCGGATCGATGTGCACACTGATCTCGGCGGGCTCGACGTGACCGCCGAGGGCCCGTTTCCCTACCAGGTCGACGGCGACTTCCTCGGCGACACGCGCCAGTTGTCGTTCCGCCACGAGCCCGACGTCTTGCGTCTGGTGGTCTTGTGAACGCCTCGCCACGCGCAGCGACCATCTCGGTCACGATGGGTGTTGCGTTACAGCGAGGTTGCGGGGTGCTGTCAAAACGCCCCTTGTCAGCACCCCGAGTGTGACGTACGTTGAACAGGTCCCTGTCGTGTGCAACTGATTTTCCACCGGATTCGTTGCTCTCGGCCTCGGGCATGTGAACGTCGTCACATTTCAGGAGCGTTCTCGTGTCTGCACTTGCTACCAGCCTGGCACTCTCGACCGCCGATTACCGGTGGCGGAAAGATGCTGCCTGCCGAGACACCAGTCCCGATCTGTTCTTCCCGGTCGGCACCACGGGCCAAGCGCTCGTGCAGATCGACCAGGCTCGAACGGTTTGTGAGGCCTGTCCGGTCCAGGCCGCCTGTCTCCAGTTCGCCCTCGCGACGAACCAGGACTCGGGCATCTGGGGCGGCACCACGGAGGAGGACCGCCGCAAGCTGCGCCGGGCCTACGTGGCCCGCCAGAAGGCCGCCGTCACCGCCTGACCGATACTGAGGTTGCGTTCAACTTTCCACATCCATGGGGATGTGGAGTGCTACGACCGTTCCCCGGCCGTCGCCCGCGGGCGGGAGGCCAGCGGCGGTGAGGTCGTCATCGGTGGCCGGGCGCACGTCGATGGTGCCGCCGAGCTCCGTGGTGACGAGCGTGCGCACGATCGACAGACCGAGCCCGGTGGCCGTGTCGAGGGAGAAGCCCGGCGGGAGGCCAGTGCCGTCGTCCACCACCGACACCGACAGCGTGGTGGCGTCGTTGGCCAGGACCACCACCACCGACACGGTGCGGCCGCCCGCCGTGAAGGCGTGATCCACGGCGTTCTGGAAGAGCTCGGTCAGCACCACGGCCAGTGGCGTGGCGATGGTGGCCGGCAGCTTCCCCCCGTCGCCTTCCACCCGGAAGTGCACCGGCCGGTCCGGTGACTGGAGGCTCTCCTCGGCCATCCTCGCCAGCGGGTGGACGATCTCCACGAAGTCGATGTCGTCGCCCGCATCGCGAGACAGCGTCTCGTGCACGAGGGCGATCGTGCGGATGCGCCGCACCGACTCGCCGATGGCAGCCTTCGCCTCGGGCGACGACAGGCGACGTCCTTGCAACCGCAACAACGACGAGATGGTCTGCAGGTTGTTCTTCACCCGGTGGTGGATCTCCCGGATGGTGGCGTCCTTCGACACGAGGAGACGGTCCCGGCGGCGCAGCTCGGACACGTCCCTCACGAGCAGCACGCCGCCGGTCACCTGGCGGTCGTCGAGGATCGGGATGCAGCGCGTCAGCAGGGTGATCTCGGGCGTCTGCTCGACCTCCTCCACCACGGGCTCGCGGCGCTCGAACGAGGACCGCACCGGCCCGTCGTCGAACCCGAGCTCGGCCAGGCGCAGGCCGGTGGCGTTGGCGCTGATCCCGACGCGATGCAACGCCGAAACGGCGTTGGGCGAGGAGTAGCGGACCCGGGCATCGGCGTCGAGCACCATCACACCATCACCGACCCGGGGCTCGGCCGCCGGCTGGCGATCACCGGGGTACGGGAAGGTCCCGGCCGTGATCATCGCCACGAAGCGGTGGAAGATCGACAGGTAGGTGCGCTCCAGCTCGCCCGGCTGGCGGGTGATCCGGGGCGACCACTCCCGGGTGAGCACGGCGATCACCCGGCCCTGGTGGCGCACGGGGATGGCCAGCATGCGGGTGGGACCGTCGACGCCGGCGACCTTGGTCTCGCCCTCCTCGCTGCGACCGTCCAGAGCGGCGTTGAGCAGATCGACCTCGGTCTCGTTGGCCCGGGTCCCCACCCAGTCGGCGATGTAGTGGGTCTGGGCGGTGGCCGGGCGCACCTGGCCGATGACGAGCCACCGCTCGTCGATGGTGAGGACGTAGAGCAGGAGGTCGGCGAAGCAGAAGTCGGCCAGCATCCCCCACTCGCCGACCAGGCGTTGGAGGTGAGCCACGTCGCTCCGGTCGAGCCGGGTGTGCTGGCGAGCAAGCTCGGCGATGGTGGCCACCGCCAGAAAGGATGGCAGATCAGGGTGCGGGCGCTACGGCAAGAGGTAGGCCACGAGGGCGTCGATCTCGGCTGGCGAGAGCGGCAGCGCCGGCATGAGGGCGTTGTCGCTGGGGGCATAGCCCGGCACCACGAACGCCTGGGGCTCCCGGATCGACTGGCGCACGTACGCCGGGCCGTCGAGGCCGGCGACGCGGTGGGCGGCCACCAGCGGCAGCAGGCGGAGGTCGGGCCCGACCTCGATCATCGAAGGGTGGCCGGGGCCGCTGTGGCAGCCGACGCAGCCCTCGGCCTGGAACAGCTCCGCCCCGGTGACGGCCGGGGACGGGGCGGCGTCGCCTGAACGGGCGCCGACGATCGTCGAGCGCGCCGCACGTGACAGCCACTGCCGCGGTGACGGCGATCGTCCCGGGCGAGGTCCAGCGCCGGAGGTTCACGCCTGGACGAGGCGGGCGGCGCGCCGCCGACCCCGCACCAGCATGGTGGCTTGCACCGCCAGCAGCGCCAGCGCCGCGCCCGCGGCGGCCGCCGTGGCCACCAGGAGCGCAGTGGGCCAGCCGTCGCCCCCGGCGGTCCCGCCGGCGGCCCCCACGTCGAGGTGGCCGAGGTCCTGGTCGGGGAACCATCCCTGGTCACTGGTGAGGGTGAGGTGCCCGGCGATCGGCACCGTCACCATGGCCACGTGGTGACCAGGCGCGCGGTCGGGCACGCCGGCGAAGGTGAGGACCGTGCCGTCGGGCATCGCGACGAGCAGGTGGCTGTCGGTCAGCTGCACGGGTGTCACGCCGTGCTGGCGGATCGTGTAGCCGATGGGCGTCGGGCGACCGGGCGCGATGCCGCCGGCCGGCAGCGGGTCGAGCGTGGTGATGGCCCAGCCCCCGGCGGCCGCCGGGCCGGCGAGGCCGAGCACCAGTGCGGCCACGGCGACGGTGGCGGCGAGCAGTCGGCGCGTCATGGCTCATCTACACCGGCCAGCGGCGGCCGGTTCCGCCCGAAGTCAGCGCCAGAGGCGCTCGCCCAGCCGGAGGAGGCCGCCCAGGTCGTGGATGTCCTCGTCGAGATAGGGGACCGCCACCGTGACCTCCGGGGCCACCGACAGCTCGGCGCGCTGCTCGGCCTCCCGCTGCGCGACGACGCGGAAGTTGGCGAAGCTCGACGCCACCTCGGCCAGCACGCCGGCGACACGCGCCGGCGGCGCCGCCAGCAGGGGCGCCAACTCGGCACCCAGTTCGGTGCTGGTCAATCGCAGCACCTCGGCCGCCTCGGTGGCGTGCTCGTCGCGCAGGTACGCCGGCAGCACCTTGTTGAGCACCAGCGCACCGAGCTGCAGCTTGCGGGCCTGCAGCGCCTCCATGAAGAACTCGGCCTCGTGCAGCGGTGAGGCCTCCAGCGTGGTGATCACGGCGAACGTGGTGCGGCGGTCGGCCAGGACCCGGGTGACCTCCCTCGCCCGGCTCACGAAGCCCCGCTCCATGGTCTGGAAGAGGCTGAAGAACTCGGCGATGTCTTCCAGGAACTTCGTGCCGAGGATGCGATCGGCCACCGTGTAGAAGGGCTTCGACGCCACGGTCACGAACCGGCTGCGGTACGGCACCGTGAGCCAGCGCAGCAGCCGGCTGCTGAAGAACTCGGCCATGCGGGCGGGGGCGTCGAGGAAGTCGAGGGCGTTGCGGGTGGGCGGCGTGTCCACCACGAGCAGGTCGTACCGGCCCGAGGCGTGGATCTCGAAGAGCCGCTCCATGGCGATGTAGTCGTGGCTCTGGGCGAACTTGGCGGTGATGTTCGTGTAGAGCGGGTTGGCCAGGATGGCTTCCCGGGTGCGGGCGTCGGGGGCGTGACGGCGGACGAGGTCGTCCCAGCTCTGCTTGGTGTCGAGCATGGCCACCCACAGCTCGCCACGGGGCCGCACCCCGGTGCCGGCGAAGGCCTCGGCCGGCACCGGCGTCTCCACGTTCCCGACCGCCTCGAGCCCGAGGGCGCTGGCCAGGCGGCGGGCCGGGTCGACCGTCAGCACGAGCACCCGCCCCCCCAGGTGGGCGGCGGCCATGGTGCCGAGGGCGGCGGCCACGCTCGTCTTGCCCACGCCGCCCGAGCCGCACGTGATGGCGATCTCCTTGGCCGCCAGCAGGTGCTCGAGGGTGGTCACGCTGGTGGCGCTCACCCCAGCTCCTCACTGAGGGCCTCGGCCACCTGGGACGTCGCCCGCATCCCGGCGGTCCGAGCGAACAGCTCGGGCACGAACAGCATCGGCAGGGAGCGGGGCAACGCATCGCGCAGCGCTTCGAGGTGCTCGGCCCGGCGCCGCCGCAAGGACACGGCCAGTTCGGCGGCGTCCAGCACCTTCGCCGCTCCCGGTCCGGCCCGGCGGGCGAGGGCGGCGGCTGGCTCGCGGCCCCGCAGCCGGTCGAACACCTCCTCCTCGGTGCGGCCGAACAGCTCCGGCAGCACCCGGTTCACCACGACGGCGGCCAGATCGACGTTGGTGGCCTTGGGAAGGGCGCCGGCCAGCTCGATGGTCTCGGCCACCGGCATCTCCTCGGGCGTCGTCACGATGACCAGCGCGGTCCGATCGGGATCGTCGAGGATCTCCAGCATCCAGCGGGTCTGCTCCCGCACCATGCCCACCTGCACCAGCTCCTGGATGGCCTGGGGCGCCGCCAGCTGGCCCACGATGTGGCCCGTGGCCACGGCGTCCACCACGACGAGGTCGTAGTGGTCCTCACGGACCTCGTAGCAGAGCTTCCCGACGGTGAGGATCTCCCTCACCCCGGGCGCCGCCGTGGCCACGAAGTCCAGGCTGCGGGCCAGCGGGCGGATGCGGGCCAGGAGCGGCACCCGCAACTGGAGGGCCAGGTACTCCCGCAGCGAGTCCTCGGTGTTCATGGCCATGGCCTGGAGGCGCTCGGCCACCACCCGGGGCGTGAACGTCAGCGGCCCGGTCTCGTAGGCCGCCGCCAGGGAGCCCTTGGCGTCGACCTCGCACACCAGCGTGCGGCGACCGGCGCGTGCGCCCAGGAGGGCCAGCGCGGCCGAGATGGTGGTCTTGCCGACGCCACCCTTCCCGGTGACGAAGACCAGCCGGCGCTCGAGGAGCGGCCGGGTCAACTCACGAGCCGAAGCCGATGCGACGATCGCCGTCGGGCGGCCCGACCTCGACGTAGGCGAGCTTCGCCACCGGCACGGCGATCTGGCGCCCGCGGCGGTCGGTGAGCCAGAGCACCTGGTCGCCCTGGGCGATGGCCGAGTCGATCTGCTCCCTGAGGGCATCACGGTCGGTGTCGTCGGCGAGCTCGAGGCTGAGCTCCCGTGGCGCCTGGGTGACACCGATGCGTACGTCCACGAAGCACTCCTTGCCTGAGCGGTCGGCCGTCGATCCTAGGGCGATCGCCACAGATCACCGACCCGGCTACCGTCGTATCGATGCAGCCGCCGTCGGGGCGAACCGTCGCTCGGATCGTCATCGGCGCGGAGGTGTTCGCCCTACTGACCCTGGCCTTCGTCTGGCGCGGACCCACCTCGGGCACGCCCGGACCAGCGCCTTTGCCGCCGCCGACGTCCACCACGACCACGGTCGCCACCACCACCCGGACCCGCGGCGCCACGACCACCTCGACGACCGCCGCCACGGACTCGGCCGAGCCCACCACGACCGAGGCCGGCTCGTCGACCACCGCGTTTGCGGCCCCGCCGACGGACCTGCCCTCGGTCGAGTCCACCGATCCACCCGAGTCCACCGCGACGACGCGGCGCACCACCCCCCGACGGTCGACCACCACGGTCGCGGCCGAGCCCGAGGTCACCGACCCGCCGGCCACCGACCCTCCGGTGACCGACCCGCCGCTGACGAACCCGCCCACCGCCCCGCCGACCGTCGCCCCGCCGCGGCCGACCGCCCCGCCCACCACCACCCCGCCGACGACCGCGCCTCCGACGACACCGGCGCCCACGACGACGTTGCCGGCCACTACGACAACCGTCACGACGCCGGCCGAGGAGCCCCAGTCACCGCCGGACACCGACCCCTGGCCACCGTGGTGGCCCTTCCCCCACTGAATCTCGTCAGCGAATCGTCAGTTCAGGGCGGAAGACCTTCTTCGGCTTCAGCTCCACGGCGATGCGCTCGGCCAGCGCACGGAAGGCCCGCCCCGCCTCGCCGTCGGGCTCGACGGCGGTCACGGGCTTGCCCTCGTCGCTGCCGACCCGCAACGGCGGGAGCAGCGGGATCTGGCCCAGCAGCGGCACGCCGAGCTCGTCGGCCAGCTCCTGACCGCCGCCGCTGCCGAACAGCTCGTAGCGAGTGCCGTCGTCGCCGGTGAACCACGACATGTTCTCGATGACGCCCTTGACCTCCATGTGCACCTTCTCGGCCATGGCCGCCGACAAGCGCGCCACCTGCTGGGCGGCCGGCTGCGGCGTGGTCACGACGTAGACCTCGGCCCGAGGGAGGTACTGGCTGAGCGAGATGGCGATGTCGCCGGTGCCCGGCGGCATGTCGACGAGCAGGAAGTCGGGGTCGTCCCAGTAGACGTCGGTGAGGAACTGCTCGAGCGCCTTGTGGAGCATGGGTCCGCGCCAGATCACGGCTTGGCCGTCGGGCACGAAGTACGCCATCGAGATGCAGCGCACGCCCCACGCTTCCGACGGCAGCAGCATCTCGTCGAGGGCGACCGGATCGCGATCGGCGCCCAGCATCCGCGGGATGGAGAAGCCGTAGACATCGGCGTCGAGCACGCCCACCGAGTGCCCGCGCTGCGCCAGTGCGACGGCGAGGTTGGTGGTGACGCTGGACTTGCCGACGCCGCCCTTGCCCGAGCTGATGAGGAGCGGGCGGGTGCGGGAGCCGGCCTCGGCGAAGGGGATCTTGCGCCCTTGGGCGTGGCCGTGGGCCGGGGTTTGGCCGGCAGTGGCGGCGGGATCGCCGTGCAGCCGCTGGCGCAGGGCGGTCAGCTCCGCTTCGGTCATCACGGTGAAGTCGAGGGTGACATCGCTCACGTCGCCGAGCGCCATGACGGCGCCGGTCACCCGCGACTGGATCTCCTGGCGCAGCGGGCAGCCGGGCACCGTGAGGGCGATGGTGACGCCGACGCGCCCCTCGGGGCTGATGGTGACGTCCCGCACCATCCCGAGGTCGACGATCGAGCGGTGGAGCTCGGGGTCCTGGACCGGACGGAGCGCATCCACGACCTGGTCAGACGAGGGGGGCATGGGCGGCGATTCCTCCAGGGGATTTCCACTACGTAGATAGGTAGAATACCGGCGTGGAGCCGACGCCACCCACCCCCGGCCTCACCCCGGGGGCTTTCTCGGCCGCGGTATCGGCCATCACCCACGCCTTCGGTGACCCCACGCGGCGGGCCGTCTACCTCTTCGCCCACAGCAACGAGCGAGGCGTCACCGCCACGCAGGTCGCCGAGAAGTTCGGCCTGCACCCGAACGTGGCCCGCCACCATCTCGACAAGCTGGCCGCCGGTGGCTACCTGGACGTCGCCGTGGAGCGCAGCGAGACGGGCGGCGCCGGCCGGCCGTCGAAGCACTACCGCGCTCACGAGGAACAGGTCACGCTCTCGGTGCCGGTGAAGACCGATGATCTCGTGCTCACCATGCTCGGCCGGGCGCTGGCCCGCTTGTCGCCGGCCGATGCCGAGGCGATGGCCGAGGAGGTCGGCATCGAGTACGGGCGGGCCATGGCCGCCGGTGTCGGCGGCGCCGACGGGCAGCGATCGTTCCGCGCCGCCCTGCACGCTGTCGCCGATGCCCTCACCGCCCACGGCTTCGCCGCTCACACCGAGCAGCGGGGCACCGAGCTGCGCATCGTGAACAACCACTGCCCGTTCGGGCCGGCCGCCATCGAGCACCCGGTCATCTGCGCGGTCGACCGGGGGATGGTGAAGGGCATGCTGGCCGCCCTCTACGGCGACACCGAGCCCGAGACGGCGGCCTCGCTCCCCCGCGGCGACGAGGTCTGCGTCACGTCGTTCTAGTGCCCCGTCACTACCTCGACCACGCCTCCACGTCGCCGCTGCGGCCCGCCGCCCGTGAGGCCATCGTGGCGTGGCTCGACTCCGGCGCCGTCGGTGACCCCGGTCGCATGCACAGCGACGCGCTGGCGGTGCGGGTCGCCGTCGAAGAAGGTCGGGCCTCGGTGGCCGCCATGCTCGGGTGCCGGCCCCGGTCCGTCGTCTTCACCAGCGGCGCCACCGAGGCCATCACCGCCGCCGTCTGGGGCGCGGTGGAGCGCGCCGGCGGCCACGTCGTGGTGCCGGCGGTCGAGCATTCCGCCGTGCGCCTCGCGTCGGAAGCGTTCGCATCGTCGGTGACGGTGGTCGGGTGCGACGGCGTCGGGCGCGTGGCGGTCGACGACGTGGTGGCCGCCGTCCGACCCGGCGAGACCGCGCTCGTACATGTGCAGTGGGGCAATCACGAGGTGGGCACGCTGCAGCCGGTGGCCGAGGTGGTGGCGGCGTGCCGGTCCCTCGGCGTGCTGGTGCACGTCGATGCTGCCCAGGCCGCCGGCCGGGTGCCGATCGAGTTCGACGCGCTCGGCGCCGACCTCCTGTCGGTCAGCGCCCACAAGATGGGCGGCCCGTCGGGGATGGGCGCGCTGCTGGTGCGGCGGGGGTTGCGGGTGCGGCCCTTGCTCGTGGGCAGCGACCAGGAGCGGGCGCGGCGGGCGGGGTTCGAGCACGTGTTGGGGATCGTGGGATGGGGGGCGGCGGCGGCGGAACCGTTTGCGGAAGCGCGACAGCTTCAACTGTCGCAGCGGGTGCTCGATGGCGTCGCCGGGCTCGACGGGGTGCGCCAGTACGGCGATCCGTCACCGGCAGGGCGGCTGCCGCACATCGTGTGCCTCGGCATCGACGGCATCGAGCCGCAGGCGGTGCTCCTCGGCCTCGACCAGGCCGGCATCGCCGTGCACTCGGGGAGCGCGTGCGCGTCCGAGGACCTGCAGCCGTCACCGGTGCTGGAGGCCATGGGCGTGGATGCCCACCGCTCGCTGCGGGTCAGCGTGGGGTGGAGCACCACCGACGCCGACGTGGACGCGTTCCTCGCCGCGTTGCCGCTGGTGCTGCAACGGCTCCGCCGTCTCAGCCGGTGACGAGCACCTGCACCTCGGTGACGGCACGGTCGAAGGTGGTCGACTTGGTGATGGTGGCGAAGCTGCCGGACTGACCGTTGGTGGCGGTCCAGGTCACCTCCCAGTCGACGCTCAAGGTGGCGCTCCACGCCGCCGGCCGGCCGGCGACCGCGGTGCCGTCGACGTTGCGGGTCAACTGGTCGTAGGCGTGCGCACAGCGGCCGGGCAAGGCGGCTTGGGCCGTGGGATCGCCGCCGGCCAGCTGCGGGTCGTAGGCGATGCCTGGTCCGTCGCAGGTCTGGGCGGCGCTGCCGTCACCGGGCTCGAAGCGCATCGTGGTCGGGGTGGCAACGGCGGTGGCGCTGAGGCCGGTCAACGGGTCGGCGCGGGTGACTTCGAAGGGCGTCCAGCTCGCCGGGTCGGTCCAGACGAAGA
The DNA here is from genome assembly GCA_963728985.1 of uncultured Acidimicrobiales bacterium. Lineage (GTDB taxonomy): Bacteria > Actinomycetota > Acidimicrobiia > Acidimicrobiales > Ilumatobacteraceae > DASXAI01. The sequence goes on from CAVSME010000003.1 coordinate 880,300, forward strand.
CCGGCACGGTCGCGATGGACGATTGGCCCGCCGGGGGTGTGGTGATGGGGTCGGGCGTGGGGAGGAGGCCGGCCAGCTCGACGAGGCCGTCGCGAGCCAGCTCGTCGGCAGTGATCGGGACGGCCCAGCGCCAGGTGCGGCCGTCCCAGTGCCCGTCGCAGCGGAAGACGAGGAGGATGTGGTCGACGGCGTCCTCGCGGATGATGGCGGCGCCGACGCCGCTGTTGCGGGCGACGGTGTCGACCTCGCTCGGCCCGCCCCGCACCCAGACACAAACGGGTTGGTGCGGTTCGCCGACATCCCCCGGCCCACCCCCGCCCCCAGACCCCGGCTCAGTAACCACAGTGTGAAAGTCGGTCGTAGGCGGAGTGGAGGCGTCGCCGTGCCAGGCCGCGGATGCTGACGAACCAGACGACATACCGACGAGCACGACCATGACAATGAGTAGCCGACACTGCGAGGAACGGCCTCATTGGTGCAACAACGATCTCATCAGGACAGGGGTTCTCGGTCCCGGGTTGCACGGGGCTCGAGTCCAACTCTTCAGTGCGGTCTATGAGCCACTGACTTGACGATTTTCAACGAAGGACACCCTCGCACGGTGGACGACTACGAGGTCATCCAACACGGCGCCGGTCGCTGGCCTCAATGGTGGTGCCGTCGTCATAGTTGCAGTATTCCGCTTCAACCCGCTCGGCCGATGCGGCAGTGACCTTCGTTAGGTAGTCTCTGATTGGACCACTTGGGCCATTCCGAACCGTGGTGCCCTTCGAGCGATAGTCCTCCCACGCCGGAATCAACGAAAGCCCCAAATAGTCCCGAGTCACGACCGTCAGCAGCTCGTCCTGAAGTTCTTGGCTCTCGAAAGGTAGGTTCGGGTCCGTTCGGGATTGCACGTAGAGCGATCGGAAGCGGTCCAAGACCGCCTGCAGTTGCTGCGCGAGGACCTTTGGGTCGGCCTTGGTTGCGTCCTGTACGACCGTGCTCGTGGTCGTGGTGGGAGCCGCCGTTGTCGCCACCACCGTTGTCGTGGTGGTGACAGCACTCACCGTTGTTGTCGTCGCCGGCAGCGAAGACCCCGCCGAACCACCACCCGACGAGCTGCAACCCGCCAAGGCGAGAATCGCCACGATCCCCCCTGCCGCTGTCCGCCCCAGCCGCATCGACCCCACGGTAGGCAAACCACCGCGGCCGTACAAGTGGCGAGCGTTCTCGGCGTGAATCGTCGCAAAGATGAGACGGATCACTCCGAGAAGCGAGAGGACTAGCTGATTGGTGCGCGGCGGCCGTTGCGGGCGGAACGAGCGAGGACGTCATCGGGCACGTCGATGCGCAATCGGAGCAACGCCGCGCCCAGTGTCTTGCCGAGGTTGTCGCTGCGCAACGAGCGCGGCCCACCTCCGCCGAGGGCGCCGCGCAGCACGAACTTCAACGCCAGCACGTTCCGCGCCTCGAAGCGCTCGATCGAGCCGGTGACCAGCGCGCCGAAGTGCGCTCGCACCCGATCGACGGTCACCTCACGCAGGAGCAACTCGTACGTCTCGTCGTCGTCGGCGAACAGCGTCAGGTCGCTGATGTCACCCTTGTCGCCGGAGCGGACACCACAGACCTGGCGCAGCGGGACGGTCGGCATCCGGCCGAGGCTACGCTCGGGCGATGCCGCTGTACCTCCTCCGGCACGCCAAGGCTGGCAGTCGGAGCGGTTGGCTGGGTCCAGACGAAACCCGGCCACTCTCGAAGAGCGGGCGCGAGCAGGCCGAGGGCACCTCGCGGGCACTGGCCGAGTGGCCGATCAAGCGGATCCTGTCCAGCCCCTACGTGCGCTGCGTCGACACCGTGGTACCGCTGGCCACCAAGCTCGGGCTCACGGTCGAGACCACACCGGTGCTGGCCGAGGGCCACGACGCCAGGCCGGCCATCGAGCTCCTCGCCTCCGTCCCGGACCACACCGTGCTGTGCAGCCACGGCGACCTGATCCCCGAGGTGATCCAGATGCTCGAACGCCGCGGCATGGCCGTCGAAGGCGAGCCCGACTGGCGCAAGGGCGCCACGTGGGTCATCGAGCGCGATGGCGACGAGTTCGTGCGGGCCAGCGCAATACCGCCCCCCGCCTGAGGCGGGAGGCGGCAGCAACACCCGGGCGACTCAGGCAGCGCTCAGCGCGCCCTTCGACCGCCAGAAGTCATTCAGCGCGTTCTGCACCTTGAGGTACCAGATGATGTGCCCGATGAGCGGCAGCAGGAACCACAAGCCCCAGATGGCCGTGACCGGCGACTCGCGGCCGTCGCGCTCGTACATGTTCTTGACCTCGTTCGGGATCGTGAACATCAGCACGACGGACAGCAGCAGGTAGACGACGATGCCGAGCACCCCGCCGAGGCCGTCCCCGTTGTACTTCTTGAGGTCCTCGCTGGTGCGGTAGGTCCAGAACACGCCCCAGATCCCCAGCGTGACGATCATGAGCAGGATGGTGAGTCCCTTGCTATAGAACACGCCACCGATGTCCTGCGGGACCTCCCGGCCCATCGGGATGTAGCCGGCGGGCCCGCCCGGTGGGGGCGGCGGTGCCGACGGCGGTGGGGGCGGTGGTGTGGACGGCGGCTCACTGGACATAGCCGCGCACGGTAACAGCCATCACCACCACCGTGGGCGATGGAGTGGGCCGCATCCCCCGTCAGGGGGATGTCAGGTGACCTCCAGGTTGATCGACACCCGCCCGTCCACGAGATCCCGATCGACGGCGATGGCCTCCAGGTCGAGGAGTTGGGTGGGCTTGCCGACGCGCGTCCGGCCGAACTGGGAGATCATCGGCGGCCCCGACAGCGCGAGCACGCCCGAGCCCCGGGAGACGGAAGCCGCCGACTCCGGATCGGCGGTCCGCCAGGCGAGGCGGCCGAGCACCTCGGGCGGCTCCCAGCCCGCGGCCTCGGCGTCGGCCCGGTCGGCGGCGTAGGCCGGACCGTGGAACGCGCCGGCACCGAAGTACTCCTCACACCACTCCTGCACCGGCGCGCCGGCGGCCTCGGCCCGAGCCCGCACGAAGTGGACGGCGGCACGCGCCTTGGCCTCGGCGTCGGGCCAGGAGTAGGCGAACATCGCCTCGCCCGCCCACCCGGCCGGCGTGCACACCAGGCCCTTGTACGTCGGCGGCGGCGGCGTCCCCCGAGTGCCGCTCACCCGCACCCGGTCACCGCCCTGGTCCTGCAGCGTCAGCGACGTGAAGTCGGCGGTGACGTCGGGGTTCAGGTAGCGGCTCGGGTCGTGCACCTCGTACAGCAACTGCTCGCGCACCGTGTCGAACGTGATCATGCCGCCCGCCGCCGCCTTCGTGATGACGGCGCTTCCGTCCGCCTCCACCTCGGCGATGGGGAAGCCGATGTTCAGCGGGTCGGGGTTGTCCCACCACGAGCCCGAGTAGTTGCCCCCGGCCACCTGGCCCGAGCACTCCATGAGGTGGCCGACCACGATGCCGGCGGCCAGGCGGTCCCAGTCGTCCCATGCCCAGCCGTGCTCGTGCACGAGCGGCGCGAGGAACAGCGACGCATCGGCGACACGTCCCGTCACCACGAGCTGGGCTCCCTGCTCGAGTGCGTCCACGATGGGTCGCGCACCCAGGTACACGCTGGCGAACAGCGTGTCGGACGGCAGCGACAGCTCGCCGGCCAACGGCCGGATGTCGTCGCCGACGATGGTGGCCACCTTGATGCCCGACGCCCCGGCGGCCTTCAGCGTGTCGACCACGGCCCGCCCGGCGGCCACGGGGTTGATGCCCCCGGCGTTGGTGATGAACCGCATGCCGCCATCGACGACGAACGGCAGCGCGGCCCGCACGTAGGCCGGGAGGTCCCGGGTGAAGCCCAGGCGCTCGTCGCGCTGGCGGTCCTTCTGCAAGATGGCGAGGGTCAACTCGGCCAAGGCCTCGCACACGAGGTAGTCGACGCCGGCGTCGAGCACGTCGGCGACGGGATCCACCCCATCGCCGTAGAAGCCCTGCCCGCCCCCGAGACGCACGGTCATGGTGCTGTTGTAGTCGATCCGGCGGCGGCGTCGATCTCCTGCTTCAGCCCTTGCACGAGACCGAGGACCTCCTGGGGAGGATTGAGCGCCAGGCACTGCTGCACCGGCGCGGACGCGCCGGCGGCATCGGCGAACATGCGAAAGCGCACGATGGCGTCGAAGCAGAACGCGTCGGCGTACGTAGGAGCCACCTGCATGGCCCGCTGCAGGGACTGCTCACCCTTCTGCACGAGATCGGTGGCGTTGCCCTGGGCCCCGACGAGCGCCACCAGCCAGCCGCGATACGCAAGGGCCTCGGCGTTGTCCGGCTCGACCTGCAGCACCTCGTCGTAGCGCTGGATGGCGCCCTTCAGGTCGCTGGCCTGCAGAGAGCGGGCCTCGGCCAGCTTGGCGGTGACGTTCTGGGCGATGTCGCCCGAGCTGGTGTCGCCGGGCAGGCGATCACCCGATGCCCACGCCACCAGCACGCCGGCCGCCACGGCAACGACCACCACGATCGCGCCCCACAGCGCGATGCGCCGCCAGTTGCGCGGCTTCTTCGCGGGCAGCGCCGCCTGCGCCGACTCGATGGCCCGCAGCACCGCGGCGGCGCGGGCGGTGTAGCCGTCGCGCAAGGTGACGTAGTCGGTCTCGTCGATGTCGCCGGCGTCGTGCTCGCGGTCGAGGTCGTCGAGCGAGCGCAACAGGAACGCCCGCTCCTCCTCCAGCTCGCCCAGCCGATCGGCCCCCGGGCCGCGGCCGTCAGTCGCGGTCGTGCTCATGGCGGTAGCGCTCCACGAGAGAGCGGTCCTCGTCGGTCAGCGCGAGATCGGGTGTGGTCCGCCAGCGGTGGAAGGCAACAGCCAGCCCGCCGGCAGCCAGGACCACGGCCACGACGGGCAGGACCCACACAAGGCTGTCGATGCCCGTCTTCGGCGGCACCAGGAGCAGTCCCTGGTCCTTGAAACGGTCGTTGATGTAGGAGCGGATCTCGCCGTCGGTCCGCCCGGCGGCGACCTGGCGGGCGATCTCGTCACGGATGTTCTGCGACGCATCCGCTCGCGAATCGAACACGCTCTCGCTGCGGCACACGGGACACTTGATCGTCTTGGCGATGGCGTCCACCCGCTCGGCGTTCGAGCGCGCGCCGCTGGCTCGCGTGGCGCCGATGGTGAGGAACGCCGCCAGCACCACGGCCATCAAGAGCCACCCCGGCCACCGCTTCAGGACGCTCACGGCGCCACGCCCTTCAGCTGGTTGAGCACGGCGGCGAGGCTGTCCGCGGTGACGGTGGCGATGCTGCGGAAGCGCACGTACCCGTTCGGATCGATGATCCACGTCTCGGGCACCTTGCTCACGCCGAAGCTCACGTACACCTCGCCGTTCGGGTCCTGCAGCACCGGCCACGAGCCGCCGTTCTTGGCGAAGAAGTCGCGCACGTTGGCGACGGTGTCGTTGTTCACGACGGTGACGAGCTCGGCCCCGTCGACCTGCTGGGCCTGGGCGGTGGCGAAGCGCAACAGCTCGGGGTGCTCCTGCACGCACGGCGGGCACCACGTGCCGAAGAAGTTGAGCACCACCCACGAGCCCTTGCGCTGCGAGAGGTCGAAGGCCTTGCCGTCGATGGTGGTGGCCCGCACGGCCGGTGCCGGCTGGTCGAGCAGCGGCGTCTTGGCCGTGTCGCGCGAGCCGCTCTTGGCCTGCGCGAACACCACCACCAAGATGGCCAGCACGACGGCGACGCCCAGCGCGGTGAACAGGACCGTGCGGCCCCGCCGGGGCTCGGGCGCCGGCGGCTGGGGCTCGGGCTCGGCCACGACGTCAACCATCGTGGGCTCCCACCAGCTCGGGCGCCGGCGGCGACTCGGGTTCCTCGGTGGCGACCGGTGCCGACACCGGGTCGACCGGGCGGCGGCGCCGGCCCGGGAACGCCGCCAGGACGGTGCCGATGGCGACGACGGCAGCGCCGATCCACAGCCACAGCACGAACGGCACGACCCGCACGGTCAGGGTGGTGGTGCCGTCGGCATCGGGCTGGCGCTCGAGCGTGAGGTAGACGTCTTCCCGCCAGCCGGTGCGCACCGACGGCGTGCCGATCGTCTGGCCCGACGCCCGGTACAGCTGCAGCGCGGGCGAGTACACCTGGCCGCCGTCGATGCGGATGTCGGCCTTCAGGTCCACCTTCGAGTCGCCCTCGATGGTGCGGGTGCCGACGTAGGTGATCGTGTGGCCGCCGGCGTTGGCGGTCTGGCCGGGCTTGATGTTGGCGATGTCGTACTGGCTCGTGTACGCCTGCGTCGACACGAGCGCGACGGCCACCATCACCACGCCGATGTGCACGATCATGCCGCCGTTGGCCCGACCGACGAGGCCCCGCCAGCCCTGGCGGCGGGTGGCCAGCACGACCTGGCGCCCGGCGGCGCCGGCGGCGAAGCCACCCAGGCCGAAGGCGAGCAGCGGGGTGACGCCGTCGGCCCCGACCACAACGGCGAGCGCCACCGCGGCGACGCCGCACCACGCCGGCCAGAACAGGCGCTGGCGCAGCAGCTCGGTGGAGGCCTTGCGCCACGGCAGCACCGGCGCCACCGCCATGAGGAACAGCAGGGCGAGGCCGACCGGGGTGGCCATCTTGTCGAAGTACGGGCGGCCCACCGAGATGCGCCGGTCCTGCACCGCCTCGATGACGAGGGGGAACACCGTGCCCAGCAGCACGACGAAGGCGAACACCGCGAAGAGCACGTTGTTGGCGAGGAACGCCCCCTCGCGCGACAGCGGCGAGTCGATGGAACCGGGCGAGCGCAGCCGATCACCGCGCCATGCGATCAGCGCGATCGAGACGCCGACCGTCAGCGCGAAGAACGTGAGGAGGTAGACGCCGATGTCGCTCTCGCTGAAGGAGTGCACGCTGTCGAGCACGCCCGAGCGGGTGAGGAACGTGCCGAGGATCGTCAGCGAGAACGTGGCGCACAGCAACGAGAGGTTCCAGACGCGGAGCATCCCCCGGCGCTCCTGCACGAGCACCGAGTGGATGTAGGCCGTGCCGGTGAGCCACGGCAGGAGGCTGGCGTTCTCGACGGGATCCCACGCCCACACCCCGCCCCAACCGAGGACTTCGTAGCTCCACCACGCACCGAGCACGATGCCGATGGTGAGGAAGCCCCAGGCGAACAGCGTCCAGCGCCGCGTCTCCATCAGCCAGCCCTCGCCCACACGCCCGGTCACCAGCGCGGCGATGGCGAAGGCGAACGGCACGCTGAAGCCGACGTAGCCGAGGTAGAGCATCGGCGGGTGGAAGGCCATGAGGATGTGGTTCTGCAGCAACGGGTTCGGCCCCGGGCCGTCGGTCGGGATGACCCCGGCCACTTGCTTGAACGGGTTGGCCGGCCCGAACATGAGGAGGAAGAAGAACCCGCAGATGACGAACAGCGTGACGAGGGCCCAGCCCACGAGCGGATCGTCGAGGCGGCGGCGGAAGTGGAAGGTGACGGCCGCCGTGTAGCCGGCCAGGACCAGCGCCCACAGCAGGATGGAGCCCTCGAGCGCGCTCCACAGCGCGGCGAAGTTGAACAGCGCCGGCGTGGACCTCGAGCCCACCTCGGCCACGTAGGCCAGCGAGAAGTCGCGGGTGATGAGAGCGCGCTCCATGGCGGCGAACGCCAGCAGCGCGCCGGCCAGGACGACGCCGACGTAGACGCGGCCCATGCGGACGAGATGGCGCTGCCGCTTCACCAGGCCGGTGACGATGGTGATGATGCCGAGCAGCGACCCGCCGAGGCCGAGGCTCACCCCGGCGATGCCGAGGGCGGCGTTCACGGCGCCCCGTCGGGGACCCGGCCCGGGTTCTGGGCCCGGTACTGCTCCGTGTGCTTCACGAGGACCCGGTCACCGGCGAAGATCCCGTCGGTGCCCATGCGGCCCTCCACCACGACCGGCAGCCCTTCCTTGAAGATGCCGCCCGGCTCGCCGGCGTAGTGCACCGGGATGGTGGCGCCGCCGTAGTTGATGTCGAAGTCCGTGTCGGCGGCGACGCGCTGGACCGAGCCCTGCACGACCGAGCCCTGCACCCGAAAGCGCTTGCCTGGCATGCAGTCGGCCCGCTGGCCCACCTCGTTGGCGTTGCAGAAGTACACGGTCGCGTTCGACAGGCCCTGGAACAAGATGATGGCGGCCGCCGCGAAGACCAGGCCGAGCACGATGGCCCACGGCCACGCCCGGCGCCGCTTGGGGCGGGCCCGAGGCGCCGGGGCCGTCGGCTCGGTGATCGTGCGGGGACTCAGGTCCACGGCTTGTCCTCATCAGGCAGCTGCCGGGCGAGGTTGCGCCCCCGTCGCACGACGTGGAGGGCGTAGAGGCCGGTCAGCCCGAAGACGAGGGCATAGCCGGTGAGGATCGATCCCAGGCTCTGAAAGGCGAGCATCACGGCGCTACTTCCTCCAGCGCCGCCTCGGCCCGGCGCTCCTCGAGGGCGAGGTCGAGGCCGTGGTCGTCGAGGGCGTCTTCCATCCGGGCGATGCGGGTCTTGTGCATCATCAGCCACAGGTAGACGAGGGTGAAGGCGATCACGCCCACGAACAGGCTGAACAGCATCGAGCCGCTGATCTGCACGTTGCCGATCTCCCGAACGGTGGCTTCCTGGTGCAGGGTGCGCCACCACTCGACGCTGCCGTAGACGATGGGGACGTCGATGACGGCGATGAGCCCGGCGATGGCGCAGCGCTTGGCCCGCTGCTCGTGGGTGGCGGGCAGCCGGCGCAGGGCGAGGTAGCCGAGGTAGAGCACGAACAGCAGCGCCGTCGTGGTGAGGCGGGCGTCCCACGTCCAGTAGACGCCCCACGTGATGCGGCCCCAGATCGAGCCGGCGACGAGCGTGAGGCCGGTGTAGAGCACGCCGATCTCGGCCGAGGCGCCGGCCATCCGGTCCCAGGCCAGCGAGCGGGTCTTGGGGAAGAGGTACAGCGCCGAGCCGAGCGCTGTGATCCCGAAGGCGAGGAAGGCCAGCCACGCGGTGGGCACGTGGATGTAGAGCATCCGCACGGCCTCGCCCTGCACCTCGTCGGCAGGCGACAGCACCAAGCCGAAGAGCAGCAGCCACGCCATGCCCAGGATCGCCAGCACGCCCATGATGCGGGTGGCCTTCGTGCCGGTGCTGGTGACGGTGATCATGCCTCCTCCATCAGCGCCCCGAACCCGAGGAGCCCGAACGCGCTGTACGCGAGAGCGAACACCCCGAGGAGCCCGACCCACGGCCAACCCTCCGAGGTGCTCGCGCCACCCGTACCGAGTGCCGCTTCGTACGCCCTCGTGGCGCCGATGAGGACCGGCGTCACCGTCGGGATCAGGAGGAGCGGGAGCAAGGTCTCGCGCACCCGGACACCGGCGGAGAGGGCACCGAACAACGTACTCGTGGCGGCCAGCCCGGCCGTAGTCACCAGGGCCGTCACCACGAGCAGGATGACGCCCTCGGCCCGCAGCTCGGTGGTGTAGAGCACGAGCACACCCACGCCGAGCAGGACCTCCAGCACGAGGAGCTGGGCCGCCAGCGCGCCGGCCTTGCCGAGGAACACGCCGGCGGGGTCGAGGCCGGCGAGGCGCAGGGCGTCACGGGTGCCGTCGGCCTGCTCCACCCCGAACGAGCGCTGCGCCCCGAGGACCGTCGAGAACAGGACGGCCACCCAGTACAGGCCGGGCGCCGCCGTCGTGAGCGTGCCCCGATCGGGGTCGAGGGCGAAGGCGAACACGAGCAGGACGCAGAAGGCGAACGGGATCACCTGGTTGGTGGCGACCCGGCTGCGGATCTCGATCCGGAGGTCCTTGCCGGCGACGAGGGCCGCTGCCTTCAGCACGGCACGGTGACCGGCACGGCCCCGGGGTCGGGCGCGGGCGCTTCCACGAGGCCGCCGGCCATGGTGACGACCCGCTGGGCGAGGGGCTCGGCCCGGTCGAGCTCGTGGGAGGCGAACACCACCGTGGCCCCGGCGGCCACGGCCTCCCCGAGGAGGGCGTCGAGCAGGTCGCGCCCGGCGGCGTCGAGGCCGGCATGGGGTTCGTCGAGCAGCCACAGCTCGGGCCGGCGGGCGGCCACCACGGCGAGGGCGGTGCGGCGACGCTGGCCGGCCGACAGGCGGTGGACGGGCACGGTGGCCAGGCGCCCGGCCACGCCGAGGCGCTCCATGGCGGTGGCGATCTCGGCGTCGGTGGCGCCCACGGTGCGGCCCCAGAAGCGCACGTTCTCGGCGACCGTCAGATCCTCGTAGAGGCCGTTGCCGTGCCCCAGCAGGCCCACCTTGGTCCGCACGTCCCGCCGCCGGGCTCGCAGGTCGCAGCCGAGCACCACCGCATCGCCGGCCGACACCGCCACCAGCCCGGCCAGGACCCGCAGCAGCGTGGTCTTGCCGGCGCCGTTGCGGCCGCGCAGGAGGACGATCTCGCCGCGCTGGACGTCCAGGTTGGCGCCGGCGAGCGCCGGGAACCGCCCGAGAAGTGCCACCGCACCACGAAGGTGAACGACCGGCTGCATGAGACGATCTCACGGTACTTGCGCAGGTGAGGGTGAACAACGCGCCGCACCTGGTCACCGCTACCGTGACCTCGGCATGGACGAACTGGTGGACGAGCGCGCCGACGTGGTCGACCCGCCCGCCGAGCAGCCGTCGCGGCGCCATGACTGGCGCTGGTGGGTGGGCGGAGCGGGGCGGACCCTGATCGCCGTCGGGCTCCTGCTCCTGGGCTTCGTCGCCTACCAGCTCTGGGGTACCGGCATCGAGCACGCCCGGGCCCAGAGCGACCTGGAGAAGGAGTTCGACGACCAGCTGGCGACGACCGTGGCGCCGACCACCACCGTGGCCACGACGTCCCCCGCCACCACGCTCAGCCCCGTCACCACCGTCTCCCCCACCACCGTCCCGGCCACCACCACGCCGGCCGCCCCGCCCCGGCCCGACTTCGCCGACGGCGACCCCGTGGCCCGCCTGGAGATCCCGCGGATGGGCCTCGACGAGATCGTGGTGTCCGGCGTCGGCGTCGACGACCTGAAGAAGGGGCCGGGCCACTACTCGCAGACGCCGCTGCCGGGCGAGCACGGCAACGCTGCCATCGCCGGTCACCGCACCACGTACGGGGCGCCGTTCCTCGACATCGACGACCTCAAGCCCGGCGACGACGTGGTCGCCACCACCTATGCCGGCCGCTTCGTCTACAAGGTGACCGGCACGACGATCGTCTCGCCGGCCGAGATCTCCGTGCTCGACGACACCCCCGACGATCGCATCACGCTGACGTCGTGCGACCCGAAGTACTCGGCCACCAACCGCATCATCGTGACCGCCGCCTTCGACCAGGCCGACTCGTCACCCCTCGTGGGGAGCACCCCGGCCACCACGACCCCCGCGACCACCACAGCACCGCCGGACACCTCGCCCGACGGCCCGGTGGTCAGCGCCTCGGTCGTCACCACCGCCGCGGCGGCCACCACCGCCCCGCCCACCACGGTGGCGCCGAGCGGCGGCCTGAGCGCCGACGAAGCGTTCCAGCGGGGCTGGTTCGACGATGCCGCCGCCTGGCCCCAGGTGATCGCGTGGGGCGTCGCCGGCGCCGCCGTCGTCCTCGGGGGCTGGTGGCTGAGCCGCCGCAGCCACTGGTGGGTGGGAGCGGCCGCCGCCGTGCTGCCCTTCGTGGTGCTCCTGTACTTCTTCTACGAGAACGTCAACCGGCTCTTGCCGCCGAACATCTGAGGCGCCTCCTCGGCCCGACTGCGCCGCACTGCGGCGGCACTCCAATTGACGCGCCGGAGCCCGATATGCGTGGCACATCGCGCATGAGTTCGGGGATCAGTTGCCGGTGAACCAGGGCTTGCGCTTCTCGAGGAAGGCCGCCGGGCCCTCCAGGGCGTCGGCGCTGTGCCACGCCCGGGTGAGGGCCTCGGCGATGGCGTCGGTGTCGTCCGGGTGCTCCAGCACCAGCTTGTGGCCGGCGATCGACAGCGGTGCCAGGTCGGCGATGGCGGTGGCCCAGGTGATGGCGTCGTGCAGGGCGCCGAGACGCTGCACGAAACCCATCCGCATGGCGTCCTCGCCGGTGTAGGTGGCCGCCGCCAGCAGGATGGCCCGGGCCGGGCCGGCGCCGAACAGCGCAACCAGGCGCTGGACCGTCCACCGGTCGACCATCAGCCCGAGGCGGGCGGCCGGGATGCCGAAGCGGGCGTCAGCGGTGGCCATGCGCAGATCGCACGCCGCCGCCAGCTGGGTGCCGGCGCCCAGCGCGGCGCCTTCCACGGCGGCGATCGTGACCGCCGGCAGGTCGCAAAGGCCGGTCAGCACGCTGCGCAGCGCGTCGAAGAAACCGTCGGACTCCACGCCGGTCAGGTCGGCCCCGGCGCAGAACGTGCCCCCGGCGCCGGTGAGCACGACCACCCGCACCTGGCGCTCCCTCGCCTCGTCGAGGGCGGTGCGCAGCTGGACGAGGGTGTCGAGGTCGACGGCGTTGCGGCGCTCGGGCCGGTCGATGGTGAGGACCACCGACCCCCAGCGGTGCTCCGCCCGGATCACGGGTCGAGCACGGCCACCACGTCGCCCTCTTGGACCTTGTCCTCGGGGGCGACGCGCAGCTCGGTCACGGTGCCGTCGAGCGGGGCCGTGACGGGGATCTCCATCTTCATGGACTCGAGGATGACCAGCTCATCGCCCTCGGCCACCCTGGCTCCCACTTCGGTGCGGACCTGCCAGACGTTCGCGGTGATCTCGGCTCGGACCTCGGTCATGGCGGCGGACACTAGCTACGAGCGTCGGTCGGCAAGGAATGGGAACCGGGCCCGCACGCTGGCCACCACGCCCGGATCGACGTCGGCGACGAGCACGGTCTCCCCGCCGGCGGCCGACGCCAGCACCTCCCCCAGCGGGTCGACGATCATCGAGTCGCCCGCGTGGTCGAGCCCGCCGCCGTCCGTCCCCACCCGGTTCACGCCCACGACGTAGGCCTGGTTCTCGATAGCGCGGGCCATGAGCAGCGAGCGCCAGTGGTGACGCCGGGCCGCCGGCCAGTTGGCCACCACCACGTAGCAGTCCGTCGACGGCGCCAGCGCCCAGAACTCGTCGGCAAAGCGCAGGTCGTAGCACACGAAACCGCTGACCCGGACGCCCTCGATGTCCGTCGTCAGGAACGACGACCCGGCGGCGTAGTGCTCGTGCTCGCCGGCGAAGGAGAACGGGTGGATCTTGTCGTAGTGCTGCCGCTCGCCCCCCGGTCCGGCGACGAACAGCCGGTTCACCGGGCGAGGAAGCGCCGGATCGGCGGTGGGGACCGACGCCATGACCCATACGCCCTGAGCGGCGGCCTGCTCGGCGAGGAACGTGGCCGACGGGCCATCGGGCGGCTGGGCGATGCGGTCCGACGCCATGGAGAAGCCGGTGGCGAACATCTCCGTGAGCACGACCAACCGGGCGCCCGCCGCCACCGCCGCCGCGATCATCGGCGTGACGTGGGCCGCCGTCTCGTCGGGTGCCTCCCAGCAGATGTCGTGCTGGACGGCGGCGATCTTCACCGGGCCAGGCCCTTCAGCCGGGCCACCGCCTCGTCGATCACCTCGTGGCGCTTGCAGAAGGCGAAGCGCACGAGCGGCGCTCCTTCCTCCTTGTCGTCGTAGAACACCACGTTGGGCACGGCCACGACCCCGCAGCGCTCGGGGAGGGATCGGCAGAAGGCCAGGCCGTCGTGCTCGCCGAAGGGCCGGATGTCGGTGGTGATGAAGTACGTGCCGGCCGGCCGGTAGACGGTGAAGCCCGCCTCCTCGAGCCCGGCGCACATGCGGTCGCGCTTGATCCGCAGGTCGTTGGTGAACTCCTCGAAGTACGAGTCGGGCAGCCGCAACCCGGCCGCCACCGCCGGCTGGAACGGCGCCCCGCTCACGTACGTGAGGAACTGCTTGGCCGTGCGCACGGCCGCCACCAACTCGGGCGGCGCGCACACCCAGCCCACCTTCCAGCCGGTGAACGAGAACGTCTTGCCGGCCGACGAGATGGTGACGGTGCGCTCGGCCATGCCGGGCAGCGACGCGATCGGGATGTGGGCTCCGTCGAAGACCAGGTGCTCGTACACCTCGTCGGAGATGACGAACAGGTCGTGCTCGATGGCCACCGCGGCGATGGCGTCGAGGTCTTCGCGTGAGAAGACCTTGCCGATCGGGTTGTGGGGCGTGTTGAGGAGGATGAGGCGGGTCTGCGGCGTGACCAGGCGGCGCAGCTCGTCGGGATCGAGCGCGAAGTCGGGCGTGCGCAGCGTGACCGGGCGACGCACGGCACCAGCCATGGCGATGCACGCCGCGTACGAGTCGTAGTACGGCTCGAAGGCGATGACCTCGTCGCCGGGGTCGAGCAGGCCGAGGAGCGAGGCGGCGATGGCCTCGGTGGCGCCCGTGGTGACGAACACCTCGGTGTCCGGGTCGACCTCGATGCCGTAGAAGCGGCGCTGGTGGTCGGCGATGGCGTGGCGCAGCTCGGCGATGCCCGGCCCGGGCGGGTACTGGTTCTGCCCGCTGCGCATGGCGGCGACGGCCGCGTCGAGCACCTCCCGAGGACCGTCGGTGTCGGGGAAGCCCTGCCCCAAGTTCACGGCCCCGGTCGCGGCGGCCAGCGCCGACATCTCGGCGAAGATCGTGGTGCCGAAGCCCTCGAGCTTGCGGCTGAGCGGTGGGCGGGCCATCGCCGTGACGCTAGGCCGTTTCGAGGATCCGCCGCACCCGCTGGATGCCCCGGGGCAGCGGCTCCACCCGCACGGGCACGCCCGGGCGCGAGGCCACCACCCACTCCGTCGCCGAGATGGCCAGGCCGACGTGGCCGAGGTCGATGACCGGGTTGTCGCCGCGGGTGAACACGAGATCACCGGGCTCGATCGGCTCATGGCGCCAGTCGACGGCCCGCCCCAAGCCCGCCTGCGTGACCGAGTACCGAGGGAGGTCCACCCCGATCGTGGCGTAGGCGGCACTGGTGAGCCCGGAGCAGTCGAACGCACTCGGCCCGGCGGCGCCCTTGCGGTACGGGCGGCCCCGCTGGGCCAGCGCGAACGTGACCACCACCTCGACCGGCGACGGCTCGGGAGGCGGAGGGGCGGGCGCCGTGGTGGTGGTCGGCGCCGGCACCGTCGTCGTCACGACGATGACGGTGGTCGTGGTGGTCGGCGCCGACGTTCTACGCGTCGTCGTTGTCGGCCGCGACGTGAACGGCGCTGTGCGCAGCGCGGGCACGACCGCGCTCGTGGCCGTGGCCGAGCCGATGAACAGCGCTACGCCGGCCACGACCGCGACGACGGACGCGGGCAGGACGAGCTGGTCGGATTTCGGCACGCACTGGTGTGTGCGCGCCGGACGTCAAACCGGAAGGACGCCGTGCTTGCGCCAGGGCCGATCGAGGTGCTTCGTCTTGGAGACGTGCAGCCCCCGCCAGATGGCGAGGCGGGTGTCAGCCGGGTCGATCACGTCGTCCACCTTGGCCCAGCCGGCCGCCACGTACGGGTCGATGCCCTTGCGCAGCTCCTCGGCCATGCGGATCTTCTCGGCGTCGCGCTCGGCCCCCTGGAGCTGATCCAGCACCCGGCGCTGGCTGATCTCCACCATCCCGTCGGGGCCCATGACGGCGATCTCGGCCGTGGGCCACACCGCGATGTAGTCGGCCTCGTACTCCCGCCCGTTCATCACGAAGTAGCCGGCGCCGTAGCTCTTGCGCAGCACGATCGACACCTTGGGCACGGTGGCCTCGGACACGGCGTAGAGCATCTTGGCGCCGTGGCGGATGATGCCCTGCTTCTCCACCGCCGACCCGACGATGAAGCCGGGCACGTCATGCAGGAACACGAGGGGGATGTCGAACGCATCGCACAGCCACACGAACCGCGCCGCCTTGTCGGCGGCGTTCACGTCGAGGGCACCGCCGAGGACCATGGGCTGGTTGGCCACGATGCCGATCGGCCGCCCGCCGATCCGCGCCAGCCCGGTGACGATGTTGCGGGCCCACGCCGGCTTCATCGGGAAGAACTCGCCGTCGTCGACGATCTCCTGGATCACCTTCACCATGTCGTAGGCCCGGCGCGGCGCGGTGGGCACGAGCTTGTAGAGCGACTCCAGGCGGCGATCGACCGGATCGTTCGTGGCCCGCTCGGGCGGGGGTTCCTGGTTGTGCGACGGGAAGAACGACAGGTACCGGCGGACGACGTCGAGGCACTCGGCGTCCGACCCGACCTCCAGGTCGGCCACGCCCGAGACCTTCGTGTGCACCTCCGAGCCGCCCATCTCCTCCTCGGTGACCTCCTCGCCGGTCGCCGCCCGCACGAGGTGGCGGCCACCGAGCGCCATGGACGACGTGCCCTTCACCATCGGCACGAAGTCGGCCAGGCCGGGGATGTAGGCCGTGCCGGCGGCGCAGTGGCCGAGCATGGCCGCCACCTGAGGCACGACGCCGCTCAGGTTCACCTGCTCGCGGAACAGCGCACCCATCCCCGCGAACGTGGAGCTGTTGGTCGACTGGATGCGGGCCCCGGCCGAGTCGAGCAGCCACACGAGCGGGATGCGCTGGCGCAGCACCAGCTCGCGCAGGCGCGACGTCTTCTGCTCGCCGACGTCGCCCATCGAGCCGGCCATGATCGTGAAGTCGTAGGCGCAGATCGCCACCCGGCGGCCGTCGATGTCGCCGATGCCGGTGATCACCCCATCGGCAGCCAAGTAGCCACGAGCGGCGGCCAGCGAGGGGTCCATGGAGTCGGCCAGCTGGCCCAGCTCCACGAACGACCCCGGGTCGAGCAGCAGGTCGAGCCGCTCCCGCACGGGCAGCTTCCCCAGGCTGCGCTGGCGGGCGACGAGATCGGGACCGCCCATGCCCTCGGCGCGGTCCTTGCGGCCGCGGAGATCGTCGAGCAGCGGTCCCCACGCATGCAGATCGGGTTGGTCGGCCACGGCCGTTGCTTACCACGCCCCGCCCGGAAGAACGGCGGGGGCGTCGGTAGGGTCGAACCTCTCATGCGGACTGCACCTCTGCTGGCCTTCGCCGGCGCCCTCCTCCTGATCGCGAGCTGCTCGTCGTCGAAGGACGACAACGGCGGTGCTTCGAAAGTGCCGGCCGGCGTCGTCACCTCGGCCGACGGCTCCTCACCCTCGGACTCGAGCGCCACGACGGCCCCGGCGGACAGCGCATCGAGCGACCCGGCGGCCACCGACGCCACCCCTACCAGCCTGCCCTCCGATCCGGCGGCCGCCATCCAGGCCTTCTACAGCCTCGGCGGCGGCAGCCTCACGGGCGACGAGGCCACCTGCATCGTGGGCTCGACCGGGCCCGGCATCGTCGACCCGCTCAACGAGGCCCTGACCGGCGGCGTACTCGACCCCGCCACCGGCAAGTCACTGCTGAAGGCGTTCGCCGGGTGCGAGCCGGCGGCCTACGTGGACTCGACGACGTCGTCGATCGTCTCCCAGTCGGGCGCCACCAAGGACCAGGCGACGTGCGTGCTGCACGCCGTCGACAAGCTCTTCGTGGCCGACGACGCCGTGCTCACGCAGGCGGCGGGCAACGGCGCCACCGCCGAGTGGCCCGCCCCCGAGCACGACCGCTTCTCGGCCGCCGTCAAGACCTGCGTCCCCGACGACCTCGCCGCCAAGATCGTCGACGCCTGATCTGCAACGACACAACTGACGCGCCTCAGCCCGAAATACGTGGCACCTCGTACAAGGGTTGGGGTTGGGGGCCGCTTCAGCGGCCCTTCCAGACCGGGTCGCGCTTCTCGGCGAAGGCGGCCAGGCCCTCGGCCGAGTCCTCGGTCATCGTGATGAGCGTGAGGCCGGCCTGCAGCCGCGGCAGCGCCCGAGCGGAGTCGAGGTCGATCACCTCGTAGAACGCGTCGCGGCCGAGCTTCATCACCGACGGCGACTTCTTGACCAGCACCGAGGTCACCTCGGCCACCGCCGCGTCGAGCTCGTCGGGGCTCACGACGCGGTTGACGAACCCGATGCGCAGCGCCTCGTCGGCCCGCACCCGCCGTCCCGTCATCTGCAGTTCGAGCGCCACCTTGGGCGACATCGACCGCAGCATCGGCACGGTGATCATCATCGGCCACACGCCGACGTCGATCTCGGGTGTCCCGAAGATGGCGTCGTCGGCGGCGATGATCACGTCGCACATCAGCGCGGCGCCGAAGCCCCCGGCCAGCGCGTAGCCCCGCACCCGGGCGATCGTCGGCTTGCCCAGCTCCCACACCTCGCGGAACAGCCGGGCCATCTCGCCGCGGGCGTCGTGCAGCGCGGCGAACCCGGCGCCCGCGGCCATGCCCGAGAGGTCGGCGCCGGCGCTGAACGCCTTGTCACCCGACCCCGTGAGGACCACGACCCGCACCTCGTCGTCGGCCTTGGCGGCGGCGAAGGCCTGGCGCAGCTCGGTCATCACCGTCCACGACATAGCGTTGCGGCGCTCGGGCCGGTTGATGGCGATGGTGGCGACGTGGTCGTTCACGCCGTAGAGCAGCGACTCGAACTCCATGGACCGGCGACCGTAGCCGGACCCACCGTAACCTGGTCCACCGTGCCATCGGCCGCCGTCGTCTCGTTCCGCCTCGGGCGTCCGGACGGAGTGTCGGTGGTGGCCGAGTCGTGGCGGCGGGCGCTGACCGAGCTGGGGTTCGAGGTCACGACGGTGGCGGGCGTGGGCGACGTCGATCACCTCGTGCACGGGCTCGCGTTCGACAGCAACGATCCTCCGGACGAGGACCAGCTGGCCGTCGCCATCGACGGCGCCGATGTGGTGATCGCCGAGAACATCTTGTCGATCCCCCTCAACCTCCCCGCTTCCCGCGCCGTCGCCCGTGCTCTTCGGGGCCGGCCGGCCATCGTCCATCACCACGACCCGCCGTGGCAGAACGCCGGGCGGGAGCACGTCACCGAGCTGCCCGTCGACGACCCGGCCTGGCGCCACGTCGTGATCAGCCACCGCACGCGACGGGAGATGGCCGAGCGGGGCTTCGACGCCACCGTGATCTACAACGCGTTCGACGTCCAGGACGCCACCGGGGACCGCCTGACCACCCGGGACCAGCTCGATGTGGCCGACGACGAGCCGCTCCTGCTCCACCCGGTGCGCGCCATCCCCCGCAAGAACATCCCCGGCGCACTCGCCCTGGCCGAGGCGGTCGGCGGCACGTACTGGTTGCCCGGCCCGGCCGAGGATGGCTACGGCCCCACCCTCGACGCCCTCCTCGCCGCCACCTCCGTGCGGGTGCTGCGCACGCCCGTGGCCCACGACCGCCCGGCCATGGCCGACGCCTACGCGGCGTGCGACGCCGTGCTCTTCCCCTCGCACTGGGAGGGGTTCGGCAACCCGCCCATCGAGGCCGCCTTCCACCGCCGACCGGCCGCCGTCGGCGCCTACCCCGTGAGCGCCGAGCTGCTGGAGCTGGGCTTCCGCTGGCTGCCCGGCGACGACGGCGGGCCGCTGGCGGCGGCACTGGCCGATCCGTCCAGCCTGACCGCCGACCTCGAGCACAACTGGACCATCGCCGGGCGCCACTTCGCCCATGACGCCATGCGTGACCGCCTCGGCGCCCTCCTCACCGAGATGGGATGCTGCCCGTGACCGATCCCATCCGGGCCCGCCGCCAGCAGGTGGCCCGCTGGTCCCTCCTCGCCAACCGCATCGGGTACCTGTTCATCGCCGTGGCCGTCGCCGTGTTCGTCATCGGCTTCGCCCTCGGCTTCACCCCGCCGGTCGTGGCCGTCGTGGTGACCACGCTGCTCATCGGCTCGGCCCTGCTCCTGCCGTCGATCATCCTCGGCTACGCCGTGAAGGCGGCCGAGCGGGAAGACCGGGAGCGGGGGCTTTAGTGCTCTGGCCAGAGCACTAGCGATTACCATCGAGTAACCATGTCGACGCGCCTGCCTGCCGCCGCCCGCCGAGAGCAGCTCCTGGCCGTCGCCCTCGAGGTGTTCGCCCGGGAGGGCTTCCACGGGACGGCCATGAACGACGTGGCCGAGGCGGCCGGCGTCACCAAGCCCGTTCTCTACCAGCACTTCCGCTCGAAGCGGGAGCTGTACCTGGCCCTCCTCGAGGAAGTGGGCGGCCGCCTGCGCGACGCCATCGGGAAGGCCACGGTGGAAGCGGGCACGCCCCACGCCCAGGTCGAGCGGGGCTTCCAGGCCTACTTCCGCTGGGTGGCCGACGACCGCGACGCCTTCTTGCTGCTGTTCGGCGGCGGGGCCCGGCGCGACGAGCAGTTCGCCGAGGCCGTCCGCCGCAACGAGACCACGATCGCCGACGCCATCGCCCCGCTCATCCAGGCCGACATCGACCCCGAGCACCAGCGCAACCTGGCCTACGGGCTGGTCGGGTTGGCCGAGGCCACCAGCCGCCGCCTCGTGCGGACCGGCGTCGACTTCGACCCCGAGCAGGTGGCCCGCCAGGTGTCCGACCTGGCCTGGGCCGGCCTACGTGGCGTTCGCCGCGTGTAGCGCGTACGCGTCGTCGTCGTAGGTGGTGAAGAAGGCCAGCAACTCGTCGACGGCGTGGTCGAACGACCGGGCGGCGAACAGCACAGGCTGGTACACGGTGATGTCGTAGAGCTGCATCCCCATGGCCCGCACATCGAAGGGCCGGATGTCGGCCTCGCGGAAGTGATCGAGCTCGCCGAACGACGAGAGGATCCCCGAGCCGTACGTGCGCAGCTCACCGCCCTCCCACAACACGCCGAACTCGATCGAGAACCAGAAGACCCGCGAGAAGAAGTCCAGCGCGGCCTCGGTCTCGGTACGCAACGACGCCTGCCCGGCCGCTTGGTACAGGTCGGCCATGCGCTCGCTGGCCAGGAAATTGGCGTGGCCGATGACCTCGTGGATGATGTCGGGCTCGGGCGTGTAGAGCGGCACGGAGTGGTGGCGCACGTACTGCGTGGACAGGAACGTCCGCTCCGCCAGCGACCCGTAGAACGTGCGCACCGGCACCAGGCCGGGCACCGGTGCGATCTCGAAACCGGTCAGCCGCTGGAGCCGATCGGTCACCGCCGCCAGTTGCGGCACCTCGCGGGTGGGCAGGTCGAGGCGAGCGGCGGCGCGGCGGTACTCGGCGCACGCGTACTGCTCGTGCTTGGGGGCCAGCTCCTGCGAGACGGTCCGCCAGACCTCGTGCTCGGTGTCGGTGTAGGCCACCTCGGGGATCGGTGCGCCGGCGCGGTAGCCGGCGCTGACGGCGGCGATCGCGTCGCGCCGGGCCCGGTACTGCGGATCGGCGAAGCCGGGATGGTCGTGATCGAGTGCCACCGCGCTGGCCACGGGCCCCATCGTCGCCCACCATGGCCCATTCGTCCACCAGACGGCCGGATCACGAGACCTCCAGTCGCTATAGCCGCCCAAATGAGCGATATCGTCCATGATCATGGCCACCACCCGGACCTCGGCGAGACGATTGGACGCCGTCGACCACCGCATCCTCGACGAGCTCCGCGCCGATGGCCGCATGTCCATGAACGAGCTGGCGACGCGGGTCAGCATCTCCCGCGCCAACGCCTACCAGCGGGTCGAGCGCCTGCAGCGCGACGGCGTGATCACCGGGTTCACCGCCGTCATCGACCACGCCCGGGCCGGGCTCGCCCTCGCCGCCCTCATCCTCGTGAACGTGGAGCAGCATTCGTGGCGGGAAGCCCGGGCCAAGCTGCAGCAGCTACCGGGCCTCGACCACCTGGCGCTCACCACTGGCGGGTTCGACTTCGCGCTGATGGTGCGGGTGGCCGACGTCGAGACGCTCCGTGATGTCGTGCTCGACCGGCTGCAGAGCATGCCCGAGGTGCGCTCCACCCAGACGGTCTTCGTCCTCGACGAGGACGACGGTCACCGCCCGAAGAACGCGGGGACCTGAGTGGGCTGATAGCGGAACACCCTGGCGAGGTCGATCCCCCGCACGATGCCGCCGGCGTAGTACGTGATCCCCCACTCGTCGATGAACGACTGATCGGGGAACACGCACAGGTTCACGACGGCGTCGACCGGATCGTCCTTGTTGACCCAGCCACCGCCGGCGGCCCCCGTACCGAACGCCGACGATCCCGCCAGCGCGGCGCAGTTGGCCGTGGCCGGATTGCCGGACGTGGTCGACTTCGTCGGCACCTTCGACAGGTACGCGACCGATGCCAGCGTGGGCTCCTCGGCGTAGAGCGACACCAGGTCGACGTAGATGCGAGAGTCGTCGTTGTCGCCCAACGTCTGGAACCGGCACATCTCCACGGAGCGGCCGAGGAACTGCCACTGCGCTTGCGGGTTGTTGGTGCCCCACATGGCCTGGCGCGTCTGGACGGTGCCACCCTTGCTGGTGCAGTAGGTCCGGGCGGCGGCCAGATCGAGGCCGGGCACCGTGGTCGTCGTCGTGGCGCTCGAACCGCCGTTGTCGGAGCCGCACGCCACCACCCCGACCAGCATGGCGGCCAGCCCGAGCGCCGCCCATCCCCCCCGCCCCATCGTCGTCATGGCGCCATTCTCCCCTGCTCGCCACGAGCCTGCCGGGATGACGAGGCCGGTCGGTCGCGTTGCACCTCGCATGGACACGATCCGCGCTCTCGTCGCCGATCCCGGCGCCCCCGGCCGCCTCTCGCTGCGCGAAGTGCCGGTGCCCACCGCCCGAGCTTCGGAAGCCGTCGTGGCGGTGGAGGCCATCTCGCTGAACCGGGGCGAGGTGCGCGCCCTCCAGCAGGCCGACGACGGTTGGCGCCCGGGCTGGGACCTCGCCGGCGTCGTCATGCAGGCCGCCGCCGACGAGACGGGCCCGCCGGCCGGGACGCGCGTCGTGGGATTGGCGGCCCAGGGATCGTGGGCCGAGCAGGTGGCGGTGCCGTCCGACCTGCTCGCTCGCCTGCCCGAGGCCGTCGATGCCGCCAGCGCGGCGGCGCTGCCCGTCGCCGGGCTCACCGCGCTGCGGGCCGTCGAGATGGCCGACACCGTGGACAACCGCAGCGTCCTCGTGACCGGCGCCAGCGGCGGTGTCGGCCGCTTCGCCATCCAGCTCGCGGCGCAGCTCGGTGCCGACGTGACGGCGCTCGTGTCGTCACCGGAGCGGGGGAAGCCGCTCGTCGACCTCGGAGCCGCCGCGGTGGTCATGGCCGTGCCCGAGGACGCGACGTTCGATGTGATCCTCGAATCCGTCGGGGGCGATGTCCTCGGCACCGCCCTCCAGTCGATCAGGCCCGAGGGGCTCATCGTCAGCTTCGGGAACTCGTCAGGCGCACCGACCACGTTCGACGTGACCCGCTTCTACCGGCGGGGCGGCGCTCGCCTCTATGCGTTCGTGCTGCACAACGAACTGGCCCGCAGCGGCTCCGGCGCGCTCGACCTCGCCCGCCTGGCCGGCATGGTGGCCGATGGTCACCTCGACGTCGGCATGGCTCGAGAGGAGGCGTGGACCGACGCGCCCGCCGTGGTCGACGCGTTCCTGCGCCGCGAGTTCAGCGGCAAGGTCGTGCTGCGCGTCAGTTGAAGAACAGGAACGTGATGGCGATCAGGTGGGCGACCCCGCGGCGCGCGAGCCGGAGCTCGCGGTCCCGCACCGTCGAGGTGCCATGGCGCCGCACCTTGGACGATCCGCCGCTCTCTAACATCCGCAGGTGCGAGGGGGAGGGGCGCTGCTGGGTTTGACGATCGCGGCCGTCCTCGCGCTGGCGTCGGCCGCTGGTGCCCAGTCACCGGATGATGTGCTGCTCGACGACGTCGGGCCCGGCTGGGAGCGCACCGACTGCCGCCCCACCACGCCGTCCGACTCGGCCTCGGTGTGCTTCACCGCCTCCTCCGACGCCCGATTCCTCGAGATCACCGCCAACCTGGTCCCGGCAGGGATCGACCCTCGCACCCTGGCCGACCAGCTGGCCGCTTCCTACGCGGGGACACCGACGTTCCCGACCACGGGGCTGGACGCCGCCCACGGCTTCACCCTGTCGGCCGCTGGTGCCGACGCCTACACCCTCGTGCTGGCCGGATCGCGCCATGTGTTCAACATCGGCTTCATCCCCAACCAGCCGCCGGCGCCGGCCATCGCCTTCCTGATCGACGTCGGCCGCCGCCAGCAGCAGCGTGATGGCGGGCCGCCGCCCGTGTCGACGGCGCCAGTGGATGCAACCGAGTCCGATGCGCTCGAACGACTGCTCGTCAGCCTGCCCCCGAGCTCGGGATTCGTGGAGGTCGACACCACGACCCAACGCCAGACGCATGACGAGCTCCGCGCCGTGGCTCGGAACCAGCGGGTGATCGACCTGCTGAACGACGAGCCCGTGACCACCCGCATCTTCCGGTCGACGGCCAACTCCATCCTCGTCGTGTCCGTCACCGAGCACCCCTATGACGAGTTCGCCGCCACTGAGCTCGGCGCGTTCGAGACCGCCCACGGCCTTGTCGGGGTGCACGACCTGCCTGGCGTGCGGGACGGCCTCGCCTTCGGGCTGGGCGCTGATCAGCAGGGGGCGGCCTTCCGCCGTGGGAGCTACTCGGTCATGGTCGTGCTCGCCGCGCCGGGCGCCGACGCCAGCGACATCGGCCGGGTCGTCGCCCAGATCGCGGCGCTGCAAGCGGAGCGCCTGCCGCCCGGACCCACCGGGCCGTACACGTTCCCGTCGCTCGGCCAGTCGCTGGTGCTCGCCCTCGCCCTGACGACCCTGGTGTCGCTGACGGCGGTCGGCGCCAGCCGGGTGGGCGCCCTCCGGCGGCGTCGCGCCGCGGCGTTCGCGCCGAGCGCCACCGCGCACCGGCCCGCGCCCGGTGATGCGGTCGACGTCGACGGGCCCGCCGCCGTGCTGCGACGCCGGGGGTACGTGGTGCTGGCCATTCAGATCGTCGCCGTCGACGCGGTCGTGGTCGGCGTGCTCATCGCGCTCGGAGCGATCGATCTGCCGCAGTGGCAGGGGCTGGCCCTGGCGACGATCGGCCTGGTCGGCGCGCTGATCGTGACCGGCGTGGCCGGGCGCCGCGAGTTGGCCGCGTTCGGCGGCGGCGGTGCGCCCCGGCGCGGGCGCTGGCGCACGCCGCTCGGCGCCGCCGCCGGCGTGGCGGCGTTCGGTGTGCTGGTCGCCGGCGTCACGCTGGCCGCCGGCGGCTTGGCCGACCTCGTCTTCGGCCCGTCGATCGGTGGGCTCGAGCGGGCGGCGGCGCTCCACATCGCGCCGAGCGACCTCCGCACCATCACGCTCGTCGTCGGCCTCGTCCTCCTCGTCGTCGGCGGCGTGGCCGTCCGCCTGGCCCGCATGTGGTCCCGATCCAACGCCACCCGGCTGCGCCAGCTCGACCGCCGGCCGCCCATCGTCTACCTCCGGTCGTTCAAGGACGACGCGCTACCGCTGCCGACGGTCGTGTCGGCGCGGCGGCCGTTCCTCGAGCTCTTCGCGCCGCGGGCCTCCGATCCGTTCGAGGAAGCGGTGGCGTGGGAGCTGGCGCCCTACGGTCCGGTGGTGGCCATCGGCCGCCCCGGCCGGTCGCTGGCGTCGCTCGGGGCCGCGAGAGACCATCTCAGTGATGACGAATGGCGCGACGGCGTGACCGGCTGGATGGCGGCGGCGCGGGCCGTCGTCATGGCCATCGGCTCGACGCGCGGTGTCCAGTGGGAGATCGCCACGCTGGCGACCCACGGTCACCTGGACAAGACCGTCTTCTTGTTCCCACCGACCGATGTCGTCACCCACCAGGAACGGTGGCGGTTCACCGCGCGTGCGCTGCGCGACGCCGGCATGCTCGTGCCTCCGCTCCCCGGCGATCCGGATCGGGCGTTGACCGCCGTGCTCGACGCCCACGGCCAGTGGCATGTTGCAACCGCAACCGTTCGCGACGAAGCGACCTACCGCGTGGCTGTCGACATGGCGATGGCCGCGGTGGCGCCGCCCACGGAGGCGGCCCCGTCGACGGTGTGAGCGATCAACCCATCTGCATGCCGTCGCCGTGCAGCACGCCGAAGACGACCCGGCGGTTCATCTCCCGACCCTCCGGCGTCTCGTTCGTGGCGACCGGGTCCGACTCGCCGAACCCGGTGGCCTTCACCTGCGTCGGGGCGACCCCGCGGGCGATGAGCTCGTCCATGACCCGGTCGGCGCGAGCCATGCTCAACTGGAGGTTGGACTCGTCGGAGCCGACGCTGTCGGTGTAGCCCTTGATCTCGACCACCAGCTCCGGATAGTTCTGGAACCGCTTGATCACCTGGTCGGAGATGTAGTCGAGGGTGGGGCCGGCGCTCGGCTCCAGCTCGGCGCTGGCCTCGGCGAACGGCACCTGCTTCTTGGCCGCCAAGCGGTCCAGCATCAGTTGGAGGTCGTGGACGTGCAGCTCACCCGCCATCTCGTGCTGGGCCACATGCGAATCCACCTTGGCGCCCTGGGCCCGCAGACCGTCGATGATCATCATGAGCTCCGTTCTGGCGACCTCGTCGATGAAGGCGCCCGACACGCACACACTGTCGCCCGCCAGCGTGGCCGTGCCGTCCACCAGGTTCTCGTCGAGCCCCGGTAGCACCTGCGTGAACGTGGCCACCCCGGCTGCGCTCGGAGCCGATGCACTCACCATCACACCTTGGTCGAGCGGGTGGCGCAGTGGTACGGCCGCCCGCACGGCCGCCTTCTGTGCCTCGTCGGCGACGCTGCCGGCGAGCACGACAGCGGACTCGGTGATCGTGGCCTTGAGGCCGCTCATGCCGGGATCCGCACAGGCACCCATGTCGGGCGTGCCACCGTGGGTCGCCATCGGGTCCGTCGTGGTAGGGCTCGGCGTGGTCGTTCCCATGTCCATCGTCGTGGTCGTCGGCATCGCCATCGTCGTGGTGGTGACCATCTCCATCGTCGTCGTGGTCGACGGCGCCGCCGTCGTGACCGGGCTGTCCGACGTGGCGGGACCAGGGCCAGCGGTGTTCCCGCTGTCGCCTTGGCGCACGGCGATGGCCACGACCACGACGGCCAGCACCACCACCACGATCGCCGCCGCCACCACGCTGCCGAGCACCCGGCGGCGGCGCTCCGGCGGGGGACCGACGGCAACGCCGACCGGGACCACCGGAGCACCGGATTCCACCGGTTGACCGACGGGAGGCGCGAACCCGCCCGCCGGGACCACGGCGGCGGGTTCGCCGAGCACCGTCGGCGCCGCACCCTCCGGTGCGGTGACCGTGGCGGCGCCGGCGCCGGCGGTGACCGCGGCGGCCCACGCCCCGACGGCCCATGCCGCCAACTCGGCCGACATGCCGCCTTCCTCGAGCCGCATACGCACCTCGGGCGCCGCCGCGCCACCCGCCAGTTGCGCCGCCACGCCGGCATCGGCCGCCACCGACAGCGCATTCACCTCGGCCTGCGCCGGTCGGGCCTCCGTCCCCAGTACGTCGTTCAGCAACGCTCGGACGCGAGCCCCCGACAGGTTCGCCCCGAAGTCACCGACGACGGTGGCGAGTGCTCCCGCCACCTCCTCACGTCGTCCGCCCGCCATGCCCCTCTCCCCCCTTGTTCGCCGAGCTTCTACCAGGTGAGCTCGGCCTGACCAATCTGCTCGCTCGCCACCGGGCCGTACCGCCGAGTGGACGGCACCGCATTCGACGCGATCTGCGACGCCTGCACCGACGCGAGGCGGATGAGCCGCACGAGCTGTTCGGGATTCGTCGCCGTCAGCGGCGCGACGGACCCGGGCCCGATGAAGCGCTGCAAGACCTCACGGTCGAACTCACGACCGATCCCGACCGCCAGGCGCACCGAGCGGCTCCCCCACGGCATCGCCATCAGGCGCTCCAGCTCGGGTAGGTAGTCGTCGGTCGGCATGCCGTCGGACACGAGGAGCAGCGCGGGCGCGAGGGCCCGCTCCTCGATCTTCGTCCCCTCGAGCTCGTCGCGCAGCAAGGCGATGGCCGCCCCGAGATCGGTGTAGCCCCCCGCCGCCAGAATCTTCCCACTCCAGCTGGTCGACCGGCGTGGGCCGGGCGACGTGCCAGCGCACGCCGGACGAGAACGCGATGGCGCGCACGAGAAGCTCGGCGTGCGGGTTCTCGTCGGCGACCGCCACGAGATGTGGCAGCGCCTCACGCACGGCGTTGTTCAACGCTTGGATCTTCCCGTCGCCCGCCATCGACCCCGAGCAGTCGGCCACGATGATGAAGTGGAGGGGCCGACGCGCCAGCACCGAGCCTGGGCGCTCCAAGAGCTCGGGATCCACACTGGCGACGATCGACGCGGCGCCGCACCGGAGGTCGGCGAGGTCGGCGCCGCGGTCGATCGATAATGTCCCGGCGGAAGGGGGCGCGGTGCTCGGCGAGTTGTTCCCAACGGGACGAGAGCTGGATTTGCGGGGCTCTCGCCGCCGATGCCACATCGCCCGCTTCCTCGGCGAGGGCAGCCAAGGCGTCGTCTATGCCGTGACGTTCCCGGACGGCGACGTCGACGCCGCGCTGAAGTGGTACCACCCGCACACGGCCACCTTCGTCCAGCGCCAGGCCGTGCTCGACCTGATCGAGCGGGGACCGCCCGACGATCGCTTCCTCTGGCCCTCTGAGCTGGTGGAACTGGCCGACTTCCCTGGCTTCGGGTACTTGATGCCGCTGCGTCCGGCCCACTACATCGGCCTGGGCGAGGTGCTGAAGGGCAAGGTGTCCAGCTCCTACAGCTTCGTGTGCACGCTCGGTCGCGAACTGGCCGATGTGTTCCTCGCGTTGCACAGCGAGGGCCTGTGCTATCGCGACATCAATTTCTCCAACATCTCGATCGATCCCGCGCTCGGCCGACCCCTCATCGGGGATACCGACAATGTCGGGATCGACGGCGCCAGCCGCTCGGCCGTGCTCGGGTCGCGACGGTTCATGGCGCCCGAGATCGTGCGGGGCGACGCCAGCCCGTCGACAGCGACCGACCTCTTCTCCCTCGCCGTGCTCCTCTTCTATCTGCTGATGACCGGCCACCCGCTGATCGGCCGGCGTGAGCTCGACCATCCGTGTTGGGACGACGTCGCAGAGCGCGAGATGTTCGGGAGATCACCGGTGTTCGTCTTCGATCCGGCCGACCCATCGAACGCGCCGGTGCCCGGCCTCCACGACGCCGTCATCACCAACTGGCCCTTGCATCCGCAGTTCGTCCAGAAGCTCTTCGTCCAGACCTTCACCGGCGGCCTGGCCGAGCCCCGCACACGGGCGCGCGAGAGCGTGTGGCGATCGGCGCTGGCCCGGTTGGGCGACAGCGTCAGCCAGTGCGCCTTCTGCGGCAAGGAGAACCTCTTCGACGAGCACCAACCGCAGCGCCCATGCTGGGCGTGCGGGCGCCTACCAGAGGTGCCGCTGCGCCTCCAGTTCGACCGGTCCTACGTGGTGCTCACCGAGACCACGCGGCTGTACCGGCACCACCTCCAAGGCGACTACGACTTCACGAACGTGGTGGCCGAGGTGACGCCCCATCCCACGAAGCCCGACGTCTGGGGCATCCGCAACGCGAGCGACTCGCCCTGGCGGGTCGTGCTCGCCGACGGCGCCGAGCATCAGGTCGAGGCGGGCAAGACGATCGTGCTCGTTTCGGGCGCGACGATCCACTTCGGCGGCTGTACGGCCACGATCACCCGCTGAAAGCAGTGCTTCAACCGATCTTGTGACGGCCTTCAGCGACACGGCGGAACGTGTCGTTCGACGGAGACACCGTC
This sequence comes from uncultured Acidimicrobiales bacterium, assembly GCA_963728985.1. Lineage (GTDB taxonomy): Bacteria > Actinomycetota > Acidimicrobiia > Acidimicrobiales > Ilumatobacteraceae > DASXAI01. The sequence continues at coordinate 909,923 of CAVSME010000003.1, forward strand.
CACCAGATCGGAGGCATTCCCATGCGTACTCGTCGATTCTTCATCTCCGGTGCCGCCCTGCTCGGCGTGATCGCAGGGGGCACCGCCTTCGCCAGCGCCACCGGCGGCAGCACCACGCCGGCGACCACGGCACCCACGCAGCCGTCGGCGACCACGGCGGCCGGCACCAGCAGCACGAGGGCTCCCCGCACCACAGCCCACCTCCAGGCGGTGCTCGGTCACGAGGGTGCCGCCGGCATCCAACGGGCGCTGCACGCGCCGGACCAGACGGGCGAAGGGCAGTGGGCGTCCATGCCCCAGTTCCTGCAGTACGTCGTCGACGACGCCAAGCTGGTATGGAACTGGTACTACCAGCACGACGGTCTCGACATGGTCAGCGACGTGAACACCGTGTTCGTCGGCCCCGGCGACACCGTGCCCACGGGCTGCTCGGGCGCCGCCGACGACGATGCCTTCTTCTACTGCCCGGCTGATGACACCATCTACATCTCGCAAGAGAAGGCGGCCCGGAAGTGGAACGGCACCGACGGCTACGACGGCGAGCAGAACCGGGGAGGCGACTACGCCGTCGCCGTGGCGGTCGCCCACGAGTACGGCCACAACGTCCAGAACGAGCTCAACCTGCCGATGGACCCCAACTTCGTGATGCCGTCCGAGCTGCAGGCCGACTGCCTGGCGGGGGCCTTCACCCGCATCGCCGAGATCCAGGGGATCCTGGACACCACTGACGTCGAAGAAGGTTCCCAGGCTCGTTACGACGTCGGCGACTACAGCACCGACCCGAGCCAGCATCACGGCACCCCCGAAGAGCGCGCCGAGGCGTTCTCGATGGGCTACGACAACGACGTACCCGCCGTCTGCTCGGTCTACAACCCTGCTTGATCCAGACTCACGAGCCATCAGCGGAGCAGGCCATCGGCCTGCTCCGCTGGCGCGTCACGCCTCCACGAACTGCAGCACCGTCGTGCCGATCGCGATCTCGTCGCCGGGCTGCAGCACGACGGGTCCGGACACCCGCTCGCCGTTGTGGCGGGTGCCGTTCGTGGAGCCGGCGTCTACCAGCTCGTAGCCGTTGATCGACCGGCGGATCACGGCGTGGGTGCGGCTCGCCCGGTCGTCGCTGAGCACGATGGTCTGGTCGGCGCGCCGCCCGATCGTCGTGACGGCGGCCGTCAGTGCGACGCGGCGGTCGCCCAGCACGAGACACGCCGGCGCGGCGAGGCTCGACCCGAGGATCGTGGAGAGCGCCGTCTCGGACGCGCCATCGGTCGGTGCCGCCAGCTCCGGCGCCTGGCGCAGGATGAGGTCCTCGATGCGGCGCAGTTGGGGTCCCGGGTCGATGCCCAGCTCGTCCACCAGCAGACGCCGCCCCTCCTGGAAGCAGGCCAACGCGTCGGCCTGGCGGCCGCTCCGGTACAGCGCCACCATCATCAGCCCCCGCAGACGCTCGTCAAGGGCGTTGGCGGTGAGGAGGGCACTGGCCCGATCGAGGACGTCGCGATGGCGGCCGAGGTCGATCTCCAGCTCCAGGAGGTCGACCTGCGCTGTCAGGCGAGCGCGGTTGAGACTCGTGGTCGCCGACCCGAGACCCTCCTCGTCGGCCAGGTCGGCCAGTGCCCGCCCCCGCCACAGCGCGAGTGCCTCGGTGAGCTCGGCGACGGCCCGGCGCGGATGGCTCTCCTGGACCGAGCGGCGCGCGCTCGTCGTGAGGCGCTCGAACGCGGCGAGGTCGAGCACGTCGGCGCTGAGATCGATCAGGTAGCCGGGACGGCGGGTCTGGATGACATCGGCACCGACGACGGCGGCGACCGGTTCGAGGGCGCGGCGGAGGTTGGACACGTACACCTGCACGAGGTTGCGGGTGCCGTCGCCGGCGCTGTCGCCCCACACGATGTCGATGATCCGGTTGAGGGGGACGACATGACCGTTGTCGAGAAGCAGCACGGCGAGCACGGCGCGCTGCTTGGGTCCGCCCAGGGCCAACGATGACCCGCCGACGGCGATCTCGAGTGGGCCGAGAACCCGAACGGCGACGGATTCGTGCACTGCCTGATCTCCCCCCGCCCGTCGACGTCTCCCCCGGTGGTGACGACAACCTAATGTCTCGGCCGACACCGGCGAAGGAGCGGCGCCTGATGGAGGGCGGTCTCGAGGAGTGGTGCTGGGCGGCGGCATCGGCTCGGGGAAGTCAGCACGATCGCCGGGGGCTTCCGAACCAGGACGCCGTCGCCGTTTCGGCCGTCGACGGCGTGCCCGGCGCCCTCGTGGCCGCCGTCGCCGACGGCCACGGCGGAGATCGGTACGTGCGCAGCGATGTAGGCGCCCACTATGCCGTCGAGGTCGCGTCGGACGCGGCGACCGCGCTGCTCTCCGTGGGCGCCACCCTGCAGGACGCGACCGGCGGCACGCTGCGAACGTCGATCGTGGCGCGGTGGCGCCAGCGGGTCGAGCGCGACGCCGCCGCCCGACCCTTCGACGACGCCGAGCGTGAGCGGGCGGGCACGGCCTTGGGCGACGAGGCCGAAGTCGCGTACGGCGCCACGTTGCTGCTGGTTCTCGCCACCGCCGACGGTCTGGCGCTCCTCCAGCTCGGCGACGGCGACATCGTGGTGGCCACGGCGGCCGGGACGGTGCTCAGCCCGATCCCGAGCGACGACCGGCTGGTCGCCGGCATGACCACCAGCCTGTGCCTGCCCAGCGCTGTCGACGACTTCCGGACCGCCGTGGTACCGGCGGGCGAGCACCCTGACCTGGTGCTGGTCGCCACCGACGGCTACGGGAACAGCTTCGCCTCGGCCGACTGGCGCGACGCGGTGATGGGCGATCTCCGCCGGGTCATCGGCACCGGCGGGTTGGCCGCCGTCGAGCGCAACCTCCCGGCGTGGGCGGCACAGTCGGCCGAGGCCGCCGGCGACGACGTCACCGTGGCCGTGCTCCGGCGATCGCCGCGCTGAACCCCTCGCGGCTTCAGCCGACCTTCCGCCGATCTTCAACGCCGACCTTCAGGGTGGGGTCAGACGGTCCTGGACAGCCAGGCCGCTCGACCAGGGGAGGTCAGCCATGTCGAACGAGAGCAGCGTGGTGGTGGAGTGGAACGGCGAGCAGCAGCGGTTCACCGCCCCGAATGAAGTGACGATCGGACGCGATCTCGCGTCGACCATCGTGCTCACCGACCCGTCGGTGTCACGCCATCACGCCGCCCTGCGCTACGACGGCGATTCCTGGGTGCTGCACGACGTGAGCAGCCAGGGCCGCACCTTCGTCGACGGCGCCCCGCAGCGCCAGTACCGCGTGTGCACGCCCACCACGGTCGTCCTCGGCGACCCGACCGACGGCCAGCAGGTGCGGGTGCTCCCGGCAGCGGCGCCGGAGCCCGCCACCGTCCTCGGCGCCGACCGCCCCGGCGGCCAGCTGGTGGAGGAGCCTCACGAGGCCGCCACGGTGCTCCCGGGACCCTCGATCCACCTGTCGATGGGCGGCACCTCGGTGACGCTCACGCCTGGTCAGACCGCCGTGATCGGCCGCGACCGCTCGAGCGACCTCGTGTCGGCCACCGCCTCGGTCTCGCGGCACCACGCTCGGGTGAGCCACGACGGACAGGGCTGGAAGCTCGAGGATCTGGGTTCGACCGGCGGCACCCACGTCGACGGCGCCCGCGTCAGCACCGTCACCCTCGACGGCACCACGACCGTGACGTTGGGCGACGCCGCCGCCGGCGAGCGCCTGGTCGCCACCGTCGAGGGCGTGCCGGCGCCGATGCCGGTGCTGCGCCCCCTGCCGGCCCCGCTGCCGGCGCCGGTGCAGTTGCCGGCCCCGCAGCCGGCGGCCGCCTGGCAGCGCCCGCAGGTCCGGGTGCTGGCGGCCGTGATGGCGTGCCTGCTCGTCGTCGTCGGCGCCTTCGCCATCTTCAAGAGCAGCGGATCGTCGGCCCCGAGCAACGCCGAGCTGGCCCGCTCCACGGTGAAGGTCATCGTTCCCTTCGGCACCGGCTCGGGCAGCGTGATCGACGCCGAGAAGGGCCTCATCCTCACCAACGCCCACGTCGTGGCGCCCAAGGCGCTCGGCCAGGGTCTCGGGGTCGGCTCTCAGGATCTCCAGCCCGACCCGGCGTGGATCGAGATCGCCGTCGCCGACGGCCTCGAGCGCGCCGCCGAGCCCATGTTCGAGGCCAAGGTCGTCGCCGTCGACGGCTATCTGGACCTGGCCGTGGTGCAGATCACCACGACGCTGTCCGGAGCCGTGGTGGAAGCCACCGACCTGGCCCGCTTGCACGCCGTCGAGATCGGGAACTCCGACGACCTGAAGACCGGTGACGAGGTCCGGGTCATGGGCTTCCCCGGCGTCTCCCAGAGCGACGCCGCCACCATGACGAAGGGTCCGGTCGAGGGCGTCGTGGCCGACCCCCGGCTGGACACCAACCGTGCGTACCTGAACGTCCAGGCGCCGATCGAGCCCGGCAACTCCGGGGGCATGGCCGTCGACAGCCAGGGCCGCCTCGTCGGTGTCCCGACGCTCAACCACTTCGACTTCGAGGGTGGCAACGATCCCACCTCGCCGAAGCTGCAGTCGAAGCTCGGCAGCATGCGACCGATCAACCTGGCCCAGAAGCTGATCGCCGCCGCCCAGGCCGGCACCGGCTACGAGAGCCCCTTCGTGCAGCGGCTGACCGGTGACGAGCAGCTCACCGACTTCGTCGCCGTCTCGCCGGTCACGACCGAGGGTTTCGCCGCCGATTGCACGAAGGCGAACACGGTGAAGACGGAAGCAGGCGACACGGTGCTCTCGTTCGCCTTCAGCTACAGCGGCTTCGCCAGCGATGCCCATCAGGACGTTGCCTTCGTCCTGGTCGACGACAAGGCCGACGCCGCCATCGGCATCGAGTCGACGTCCGACCAGTACCCCTTCCGCTGGCACGCGTCGGGCACGGCGTGCGTGACGATGCCGCTGGACAAGGCCCTGAAGGCCGGTGCGTCCTACTCGCTGTACCTGTTCGCCGGCCCCAACAGCGAGCCCATCGGCGACGGGCCGCTCGTCGGACACTTCACCGTGAAGTCCTGAGCCTCACATCCTCCCCGGCGCTCCCGCCCGTCGAACTCGTTCGGCGGGCGGTTGCGCGTCTTCTTGGCGGTTCGAGCGACACACACCATTCCTCCATTCGACGTGTATTGTTGGTGTATGCCCCGAGTGCGCACCAACATCGAGCTCGAGGACTCGTACATCCGGACGATCATGGACCGTTTCGATGTTCACACCAAGACGGAGGCCGTCGATCTCGCCCTCCGGCATCTCGCCGGCCAGCCCATGAGTCGGGCGGAGGCGCTGGCAATGCGGGGCGCTCATGCCATCGGCGAGCTTCCCGACGACGTCCCGCCCGTCGCTTGTGATCCTCGCTGACACGTCGGCCTGGGTCGAATACGATCGAGCGACTGACAGCACGGTTGATCGCCGCCTCACGGCGCTCATCAGCGGCGACGGAGACCTCGCGGTGACAGAGCCAGTCATCATGGAGGTGGTCGCCGGCGCTCGCAACGAAGCCCGCGAGGCCGACCTTCGACGCTTGCTGACCCGTTTCCGCCTCCAGCGTTTCGATGCGGCCGTGGACTTCGACGCGGCCACACGCATCTACCGGACGTGTCGCCGCGCTGGTGTCACCCCGCGGGGGCTGATCGATTGCATGATCGCCTCCGTCGCGCAGCGCACGGGCGCCGCGCTCCTCGCCCTCGACGCCGATCTCCAACGAGTGGCCGCCGTGATCGGCATCGAGATGGACGAGGCATCGCGGCAGTAGTCAATGCACGGTGACGAGCTCCCGATCGGGCTGGTGCACCCGCAGCCGCGCTCCGGCGCCGGCGCCCAGGAGCGCCAGCACGGCGGACGCCACGATGGCGGCGCGGAACCCGTCGGTGAAGTCCTGCGCCGATCCGTAGCCGCCAGTGGCGCTGAACACCGCCACGGCGATGGCCACGCCGAAGACCCCACCCAGTTCCCGGCCGGTGCTGAACACGCCCGACGCCTTCCCGATCTCGTCGGGCGCCACTGAGCCGAGGACGGCGTTCTGGGTGGCCGGGAACACCATCGACGTCCCACACCCCGTGACCACGAGCGGCAAGATCAGCGACGAGTAGCCGACGTCCGGCGACGCCAGCCAGGCGACCCAGAACATGCCGGCGGACTGGAGCAGGAGACCGCCGACGATCAGCGGGCGCTCGCCGAGGCGGTTGACGAGGGCGCCGGCCACGGGGGCGACGAAGAACAGCGTCGCCGTCCACGGCACGAGGCGGAGGCCGGCGCCGAGCGGTCCGTAGCCGAGACCCGTCTGCAGGAACTGGGCCATGAAGAAGACCGATGCGAACAACGCGCCGTACTGCAGGAAGCTGGCGGCGTTGCCGCTCGAGAACGCGCGCGACCGGAAGAAGCGCATCGGCAGCATCGGCTGGCGGGCCCGGCTCTCCGTGGCCACGAGCACGCCGGCCAGCACGACACCGATGGCCAGCGCGCCCACGACCTCAGCGCTGGTCCAGCCGGCGTTGTTGCCCCGCATCAGTCCCCACACGAGGCCGAAGGCCGATCCCGTCACGAGGAGCACACCTCGACCGTCGAGCGCGGTGTCGGTGCCGTAGCTCTCGGGGATGCGGGTGCGCACGAGCAGGATGGCCACGATCCCGATGGGGACGTTGATCCAGAAGATCCACTGCCAGGCCGCCCCCTCGGCGATCGCACCGCCGAGCACCGGACCGCCGGCGACGGCCAGACCGGTGACGCCGCTGAAGACGCCCAGGGCCTTGGCCCGCTGCTCGGCCGGGAAGGCGGCGCTCACCAGCGCGAGGGCCAGCGGCATCACCAGCGCGGCGCCGGCGCCTTGCACTGCTCGGGCGACGATCAGCCAGCCGACGTCCGGGGCGAGGGCACACCCGGCCGACGCGGCGACGAACACAGCCAGGCCGGTCGCGAACATGCGCCGACGTCCGAGCCGGTCACCGAGGGCGGCGCCGGTCATCAGTAGCACGGCGAAGGTCAGGTTGTAGGCGTTGACGGTCCACTCCAGCTGCTCGATCGAGGCGCCGAGGTCGAGGCGGATGGTGGTCAGCGACGTGGAGACCACCAGCGTGTCGAGGGCCACCATCAGCGAGGCCAGCGAGGCGAGGGCCAGCACCCAGCTCTGGGCGCTCGACATGGTCAGCTTGCGCGAGGTCATGGAAGTAGGACCGGACCGGTCCGGCGGATTCGTCGCGACGAATCGCGAGCGTGTCGAGAGTCTCATCAGTGATTCGACGAACGAGGAGGACCGATGTCGACACGTGTGATCCGGTACCGCACCCATCCCGACCGCGCCGACGAGAACCAGAAGCTGGTCGAGGACGTCTTTGCCGAACTGGCGGAGCGGCAACCGGCGGGCGTGCGCTACGCGTGCCTCCGCGGCCCGGACGGCAGCTTCTTCCACGTCGTCACGATCGAGGACGACACCGCGCCGCACCCCCTGCTGGAGCTTCCAACGTTCGGGCGGTTCCAGGCCGGCATCGGTGAGCGCTGCGCCGAGCAGCCCGTGGCCGTCGAGGTCAGCGTCGTCGGTGCCTACGGGCTCGACATCAGCCGTTGACGGACTCCGGCAGGCCGAAGAGCGGGAACAAGCGGGCGTCGATGAAGTTGTGCAGCTCGGTGATCCGGCCCTGCGCCGACTCCAGGACCACGATCGCGAAGGGCTCGTGACCGCCGCCGGCTGACGGGTGGTACAGGCCGAAGCCGGGGCGGCCGTTGGCCGTCGTGGCGACGAGCCGGCTGCCTCGGCACGCCGACCCCTCACCACGCCACCACGCTTCGATGGCGGAGCGGCCGCTGAACCAGGCGGCGAACGGCGGCATCGAGAGCGTGGCGTCCTCGTGCAAGAGCGCGACCAGGGCATCGACGTCGTAGCGCTCGAAGGCGTCCACGTACCGATCGAGGAGCTCGAGGTGTTCGTGGTCGAGGTCGGCGCCAGGGCCGTCCCGCCCCACACCACGGGCGGCGAGCGTCACCCTGGCGCGGGCCAGCGCGCTGTGCACGGCGGTGTCCGACGTGTCGAGCAGCGCCGCCACCTCGATGGCCGGCCAGCCCAGCACGTCGCGCAGGATCAACACCGCTCGCTGGCGCGGCGGCAGGTGCTGCAGCGCGGCGACGAAGGCCAGGCGAATGGTGGAACGAGCCACCACCACGTCGGCGGGGTCGGCACCGACCGCCATCACCCGATCGTCGGGGACGGGCTCCAGCCACGTGGCCTCGGGCAGGACGGCGCCGACGTCGCCGGCCGAGGCCGGACCGAGATCCATCGGCAAGGCGCGCCGGCTCCGGTTGGTGGCCATGTCGAGGCAGACGTTGGTGGCGATGCGATACAGCCAGGCCCGCACGGAGGACCGGCCTTCGAAGCCGCCCTGGCTCCGCCACGCCCGTACGAGCGTCTCCTGGACGGCGTCGTCGGCCTCGAAGACCGCTCCCAGCATTCGGTAGCAGTAGCCGGTCAGCTCAGGCCGGTATCGCTCGAACGCCGACGCGGCATCGTCTCGGATGGTGTCGTCGGCCAGGTTCGTCACGGTTCCTCGCTCCTCCGGGCCGCGCTCGATCGTGAGGTGGCCCTCCAGGAAGTACGACGCCACGAGCGTGGGGAACTCATCGCGGGCCAGCGTCGCCCACACCCATGGCGCGATTGTGTCGAGCGGCCCGCCTGCCGAGCAGCGATTTCTACGCAGCAGCGCTGATGGCGGCGATCTCGCGCGTGTACGCGGAGATCACCAGCCCGCTTGCCACCATGGACGGGATGCGCGCCGCCACGTCGACGTCGTGCTCGGGTGCCCGAACGAACCCCGCGCCCTCGTACAGGCGGATGGCCGCCGCCATGAACGGGGCGGTGTGCAGGCACAGCTGCGTGCTGCCCAGGCGCTCGGCCCGCTCGTGGCAGGCCTCGAGCAGCGCCCGGCCGATGCCCAGCCCACGGGCCGTCGGCGGCGCGGCCACGGCCCGGATCGACGACCCTGTCGCCGGCCAGCCGATTCCGTCCTCGGAGGCGTCGGCGTAGAACGTGGCGGTCCCCACGACGGCGCCGTCATGCACGGCCACGAGGATCTCGCCGAAGTCGGACCGGCGCTCGAGATCGACGAGGTCGGTCAGGTAGGCGGCGAACACGCCCGGCGGGAGGCAGTCGTGGTACTCGAGGTACGAGCTGATCAGCACGCCGCGCAGGCGGGAGAAGTCACCAGCGTGAGCGGTGCGGATGGAGACTGTAGGCGTCGACATGCCGAGGTCTACGCAGCCGGTCGCGACCTGGTTCGCGCAGGACTACGAGCTGGTCACGGACACGACAGCTTGCCGAGGTCGGTCAGCAGGGTCGTGCCGGTCTGCACGACGTCCTTGACCCCGGTGGCGATGCCGGCGACGTTCGAGCCGTCCACCGCCGTCTGGAGCGTCTTCAGGGCGTCGTCGAAGGCAGTGATCTGAGGCTGCAGGTCGTTGCCAGCGGCGCTGCGAACCGCCGCCAGGTTGTCCTTCACCTTGGTGAGCGCGTCCTTCACGCCGCTCGTGCCGTTCTTCACGAGGTCGATGTTCTGGAGATCCTGCACCGAGGTCCGGAGATCGGCACGGGCGGTGCACAGCGCTTGGCTGGCGGTCACCGGTACCGAGCTCGATGCCGCTGCCGTCGTCGTGGCCGTCGTGGCGGACGTCGTCGTGGCCGTCGTGACGGACGTCGCCACCGACGAGGACGAGTTGTCCCCGCCGCAGGCGGCCAGCCCGACGAGGGTCGCAGCGACCAGCAGCGCAGTGCGGAGCGCGAGGCGAGTCATCGGCCGGCTCAGGCCGCCGTACCGGCGAGTACATCGCCGCCCACCGGCAACGACGAGAGGTCGATGCCGTAGAGCTCAGCGGCGTTGTCGCACAGGATGGCGCGTGTCTGCTCCTCGGTGAGCTGAATGGTCTGCTCGTCGAGCAGCTGCTGGCTCCACGGCCACGTCGAGTCCGAGTGGGGGAAGTCGTTGGCCCAGCACAGGCGCCGCCAGTTGACCTGATCGACGTTCTTGAAGGCGACCCAGTCATCCTGGAACGTCATGTAGATGTGCTCGCGGAAGTACTCGGACGGTGTCTTGGAGATGTTGGCGGTGAGCCACTTGCGATGCCGCGCGTACGCGTGGTCCATCCGGTACATGAAGTGGGGCGCCCAGCCGGCGTCGGCCTCGACGCACACCACCTTGAGCCGGGGATGGCGCTCGAACACGCCGCCCAGCACGAACATGCCCATGATGTCCTGGTTGCCGCGGATGATCGACAGGAAGTTGTTCATCTTCGGGCCGCGGCTGCGGTTCAGGGCGTCGCTGGACGACGTGAGGATGTGGAACGAGGGCACCAGCTCGAGGTCCACGCAGGCGTCCCAGAACTCGGTGTAGATCTCGGAGTCGTAGTCCTCCACCTGTGGCTCGCCCGGCATCATCACGCCCCGCATGCCCATCGCCTTGAGCGTCTCGAGGTCGCGGATGCCCTCCTCGGGTGAACGCATCGCCGTCTGGCCGGCCGCCAGCAACCGGAGAGGATCCACCGAGCAGTACTCGGCGATCCAGCGGTTGTAGGCGTCCATCGCCGCCTTCTTGTAGTCGAAGTCCGGGTGGTTGCACAGCACCATCCCCACCGACGGATAGATGACCTCGGCCGACACGCCGTCACGGTTCTGGTCGGCGATGCGGTAGGTCGCGTCGTACCCCGACTTGTGGAGGTCCTTGTAGCGGGCCTGGAGGTTGAGGTCGTCCGGGTCCTGGCCGGCGGCCGCCACCAACCCCATCGGGATCGTGCGCTTCATGCCGTCGATCACGTAGATGTCGCCCTTGTCGTCGGTCTCCACGAGACGGGGCGCCACCTCGGCGAACTTCGGGTCGATGTAGTCGACGTAGGTGTTCGGCGCCTCGGTGATGTGCGAGTCGGCCGAGATGATGGGGAAGTCAACGCGCATGGGGCCTCCGCAGGTCGAGTCCTGTGTTCACTATGGTCCTCCGCCCCCCCGCCGGGCAACGTGCGTGGTCAGGTGAGGGCGACCTCGATCGGGCTGGGGTGCAGCTCCTTCAACGCCGGCAGGACCTCCTTGGCGAAGAGGCGCATGCTCTTCTCGGCCACCTCGATCGGCATGCTGCCGTACTTGAAGACGAACATGATCTCGTTCGTCCCGAAGGCCTCCGCGTGCTCGGTGGCCCGCTTGATGGCCTGGTCGGGCGTGCCCCACGGGTGCGACTCGACGAAGCCGCGACGGAACAGGTTGGAGTCGGCGCGGAACGCCTCCTGCATCGCTCCGTAGGTCTCGTAGCCCTTGATGTTCTGGAGGTGCGAGCCGAGCAGCTCGTAGTGCCGCAGGGCGGAATCCGAGTACTCGGGGATGTACTGCTCGGCGCCGATGCGGGCGGCTTCCTCGTTCTCGTCCACGTACGTCCAGAGCGCCAGCTTCGTGTGCGCCGGGGTGGTGTGACCGGCCTCGCTCCGCAGTCGGGCGTACGCCTGCGCGTTCTGCAGCGCCAGCTCCAGCGAGGTGGTCGGGATCATGAGCGGCTTCACGTCGTTCTTGGCGATGATCTCGACGGTCTGCTCGGTGCCGCCGGCGCACCAGAGGTTCTCGCTGAGGTCCTTCACCGGCTGGGGACGCAGCCGGACGTCCTTCACCTGGAAGTGCTCACCATCGAAGTCGCCACGGCCCGTGGAGAGGAGCTGCTTCAACAACTGGAGGCCTTCGTCGAAGCGGCCCCGGGCTTCGTTCTGGTCGATGCCCAGGCCGTTGTACTCGCGCCGTCCGAGCCCGCGGCCGACGCCGCAGATCACGTCGCGGTCGTCGCCCAGGAAGCAGTCGAGCATGTTCACGTCCTCGGCGACGCGTACGGGGTTGTGCCACGGGAGCACGACGACCATGGTGCCGAGATCGACCCGCTCGGTGATGCCGGCGACGTAGGTGAGGTACTGCAGCGGGTTCGTCACCATCGTGTACGGGGTGAAGTGGTGCTCGATCGTCCACACCGAGTCGAAGCCGAGCTCGTCGGCCGCTCGCGCGATGCGCAGCTCCTCGTTGAACACCTCCCGATCGGACTTGGTGGGACGAGCGGGCACGGACTCACCGCGCTCCTCCGCCTCGTACCGGTCCCAGTCGACGTAGTTCTGGTTGAAGATGGTCACCCCGACGCGCACGGACGGCTCCTTCGCTGGAATGGCGTCCCCCGTGACCCCATTCGCTGGCGACGTTAGCGCCCCTCTGGCTCCGTGACGCAGGCCACAGAATTCGCCGGAACCGGTCTCGTCGTGGCGCCGTAGCCGTGAATCGTTGGCATCTGCCAGCGCTCACACGAAGGGACCTCCCAATGAGCACCAAGAAGTTCCTACGAATCGGTGCCGCCGCCGCCGCCGCCACTGCTGTCGCCGTTGCGACGGCGAGCCCCGCTTCCGCCACGCCGACACCGTCCGCCTCCGTCGCCTACGACACCCTCACCGTCACCGGGACCAACGCCGCCGAGCGCCTGGCCTTGCGGCTCGCTCCGAGTGCACCCGGCACGCTGCAGGTCGACTTCGGCGACGACGGCACCCCGGACTTCAGCTTCGACCGCGCCACGTTCACCAGCATCAACGTGAACCTCCGCGGCGGCGACGACCAGTTCCGGATCGACCAGGTCAACGGAGCGTTCGCCGACGAGGCCGTCACGATCGACGGTGGTGCCGGTCAGGATGTGCTGAACGGCGGCGATGGCGCCGAGGTGTTCTACGGCGGCCCCGGCGCCGACACCGTCGACGGCAACCGCGGCAACGACACCGCCTACCTCGGCAGCGGCCCCGACACCTTCATCTGGGATCCGGGCGACGGCAGCGACACCGTCGATGGCCAGTTCGGCGTCGACACGCTCGACTTCCGGGGCGCCGGCGTCAACGAGACCATGAGCCTGTCGGCCAACGGCTCGCGGTCGGTGTTCCTGCGCGACATCGGCAACATCCGGATGGACATGAACGACGTCGAGCGGCTGCACGTCACGACCCTCGGCGGCACCGACACGGTCACGGTCAACGACATGACCGGTACCGGCTTCCGTCGGGCCGACATCGACCTCTCCGGTCCGGCCGGCGGTCCTGACGGGCTCGCCGACGTCGTGACCGTCAACGGCACCGCCAACCCTGACCGCATCAGGGTCAGCGCCGACAACGGTCAGGTCGATGTGAAGGGGCTGCGCACGCAGGTCCATGTCACCGGCGGCGAGACCGCCGATCAGCTCCACGTCAACACGGCCGACGGCAACGACACCGTCAAGGTGGACGGCGCGGTCTTCGGCCTCATCACCCCGGTTGTCGATCTGGGCGCCGGCCAAGGCTGACGCCTCCAATCGAGTGGTCGGGGCCTGGCGCGAGGCCCCGACCACGGTGCTCAGGTCTTGGCGTACCAGCCGACGACGTCGACAAGGGCGTCGGTGGTCCCGCCTGGGCTGAAGTTGAAGATGCCGATGTTGCCCGGCGCGCCGAGCTTCGACATCACCAGGTTCGGCACGCCAGGTTCGCCGCCCGCGAAGTTGAGGCTCGACGTCAGCGGCTGGGGCAGCGCATCGGGGAAGACGGTGAGGAAGCCCGGCGCCGTCGTGTTCGTGGCGGTGACGTTGGCGACAACCCCGACCGCGTCGGCGGGGATGCCGGCCCGGCCGGTGATCTGGGTGAAGACCGTCTGGCCATCCGCCAGCGTGGCGTGCTCGGCCTCAGGCCGGGTGTCGAGGAAGCGCTGCGGGGCCATGGCGTGGAACAGGCCACCCCCCGCAGTCACGCCGGGCTCCGTGTAGTACCCGACCACGTCACCGATCACGTCGGTGTTCCCGTCGAAGTTGAAGATCGACACCTTGCCGCCGTCGCCGACCGGGATCACGGCCAGGTTCGGTACCGACTGGCCGCCGACGAAGTTCAGGTTCGACGTCGTCTGCATCTGCTGGCCCGTCGGCCACGCCGTGAGATACCCAGCGGCGGTTGTGTTGGTGGCCGTGAGGTTCATCACCACGGCAGCGACGCCCGAGCCCGGCACCGGTCCGGCTCCCGTGACCTGGAGGTCGAGCTGTCCGCCCGGGCCCAGTGGCGCCTTAGCGGCACCCACGCCGCTGCGGGTATCCAGGATGCGGGCCGGCGCGAAGGGCACGAACTCACCGCCCTGTGCCGCGCTCGATGCTCAGCCCGGTGGCGGACGCGCCGTCGCTCATGTCGGGGAACCAACCCACGACGTCGAAGAGCACCTGGGCCTGGCCGGCGAGGTTGTAGATGTTCACCGCGCCGCCGGCGCCGACCTTGGCCGTCACGAGGTTGGCGATGGTCTTGCCTCGCACGAAGTTGAGGTTCGACGCCAGTGGCGTCGGTTCACCGTTCGGGAACACCGTCACGAAGCCATCGGCGGTCGGTTGATCGACGGTGACGTTCATGATCACCGCCCCGGCGTTGCTCGGCACGTTCTTCACGCCGGCGACCTGGACGGTCCGGACTTCACCCGGTCCGACCGGTCCTCCGGACTGACGGGTGTCGAGGATGCGCGTCGGCGGTAGCGCGGAGAACGGGGCGCCGATCGGTGTGCCCGGGGGGACACCCGTGGCGCTGACGGCGAACGTGCTCGAGCCGGCGCCTGCCGAGCTGGTGACGTTGAGGCGCACGTTGCCGCCCGCTGCTCCCGTCGTCGAGGCCGTGAACGTCGTCGGGATCACCGCGGTGCCACCCGGCTGCAACGTGGTGGGCAGCCCTGCGACCGAGAAGCCACCCGGCGCATTGCCGAGCGAGACCGTGGCATCGACGAAACCGTCGTTCCTGATCTCGACCGGCGCAGCGAGGCTGGTGGAACCAACGTGCACCAGGCCGAGGTTGGCGGGATTCGGCGTGGCGCTGATCGTGGGAACGTCGATCTGCCCGTATCGGAGCGAGACGTCCGAGATGGCGTGCTCGTTCGGCCGCTCGTGCGTGCCCGACGTGAAGCCGACGTACACCGGATTGGGAGGCAGGTCGACCAGGACGTTGTCGTAGTAGATCTTGCCGTCGATCAGGACGGTCACGTTCCACTTGCCGGGCGTGGGGTTGGGCACCAACGTGATCGACACCGGCACGGCCCGGCCGCCGTAGATCGATGGCGTGACGTCCTTCGGCGCGTCGGGGTACCAGCTCCCGATCCGCTGATGCACGGTTTCCGTCTGCGTCCACGAGCGGCCGTGGAGCAGCCCGACCCGGCTCAGGTTGAAGCTGCTGACCTGGTCGTTGCCGTTGTCCCAGTCGTCGTCGTCATCGGTGATGAGCGTCACCGCGAGGTTCTTGTCTCCCGTGGCGTTGGTACCGCCGGCAACGACGTCGTTGCCATGGAACCCGTTGAACCCCAGACCGGGGCCGCTGGCACCGAAGTTCAGGGGTGTGGGGAAGTAGGGAATCGGCGCGGGGCTCATGTACGAATCGATGAGAGAGAAGGCCATCCCGCTGCCATGGAAGCCGGGATCGCCGCCGTCCAAGTAGGCGTTGAAGGACACGCTCAGCGCCTGGCCGGCCAGGTCGATCGGGGTGTTCCACCACGCCCCGTTACCGAGGTTCGTCAGGGCGCCATGGTTGAGGATCAGCTTGCTCCCCTGGACCTCGGGCGGGTCCGTCTGTGGAGTGGTGGCGTCGCTGAAGCTGATGTACCGCCAGCAGTCCGCGGAGTCGTTGGCGGCGCATCGTCCGGAGATCGGGTCAGGCAGCAGCGTCGGCGCCGCATGGGCGACGCCGGCGGGCACGACGACGGCGACCAAGCCTGCGAGCACGGCAGAGACAGCGGCCAGTGCGAGTTTGCGCACGGAGGCACCCCCTGTGGTTCGAGAGCGATGGGGTCCGGGCGAGACTATGCGCCGCTCGCCCACCGGCAATGGGTCGTTGGTCCCGGTTCCGACCGCGGAGGGTGCTGGCCGGTTCTCCCAGCTCACACAGCGTGAGCGTTCGCCGTGCGGCGATCGTGTATCACAGCGCGCCTGGCGACCTCCCGAGAGGAAGGTGCCCGCGAGAGGAGCAACATGTCTGCCGACATCCACCAACGCCTGCGCGACCTCGAGGCCGAGGTTGCATCGATGCGCGCCGCGCTCGACGAATCGACACCGCCGGCGGCTACGTCCCGCCGACACCTACTCCGCGCAGCGGCGGTCGGCGCCGTCGGCGTCGTGGGCGGCGCCGCGGTACTGGCACGTCCGGCCGCGGCGGCGACCGGCCAGCCGCTCGTGCTCGGTCAGGCCAACACCGCCGACGCCGTGACGTCGCTCGAGAACAACGGCCCGTTTCCGGACCTCGCTGGACCCGGACCCATCGCGCTCGAGCTGCGCAGCCCGGGCGGTCATCTTCACTTCGTCGGGTCGCCCGGAGATGCCATCTTGGGCACGTACCCCGACGGCACCCTCGCCTACAACGGCTCCCAGGGACTGCGCCTGCAGACGAACAACGACTTCGTGCGCGTCGGCGAGGCCGGGTTCGGCCCGCTCTTCGTGCTGTCGCAGCCCATCCGGCTCTACGACAGCCGCACGCCCCACATCGGCGGCACCACCCGCAACGGCCCGATCAGCAGCGGCCAGGACCGGCCGATCTCGATCGAGCTCGACAACAACGACGAAGTGATCGAGCTTCCCGTTGCTGGGGTCCGCGCCGCGCTCATCAACCTGACGATCACCGATACGGTGGCCGGCGGCTTCCTCGCCGTCGGCAACCCGGGACCAGACGGCACCCGCACCACGTCGAACATCAACTGGTCCCAGTCGGGTCAGACGCTCGCCAACCTGGCCATCACGACGCTCTTCGAAGGCAATCTCACGATCTTCGCCGGCGGGGGCGGCAGCACGAACTTCGTCGTCGACCTGATGGCACTCGTGGGCTGACCTCAGCGCGCCGCCAGGCCAGGCCGCTCGGGATCAGTCCGGCGCGGTTCGTCGTGCCAGATCCACCACTCGTACGGCTTGGTCTGGGGGTAGCCCTCGGGCGAGTCCTCCCACGCCTCCTGGCGCCCGAGCGCAGTCAGGTCGAGGTAGCTCCAAGTGCTCCCCATCGCCTCGTCGCCGCGAGCATTGATGAAGTAGGTACGGAAGACGCGGTCGCCGTCGCGGATGAACGCGTTCGTGCCGTGCCACTCGTCGACGCCGAAGTCGGCGTCGAAGCGGTCCGTCATCGTGTACCACGGCATCTCCCAGCCCATCCGCGACTTCACCCGTTCGATGTCCGCCTGCGGCGCCCGCGAGACGAACGCGAGCGTGGTGTCGCGGGCGTTCAGATGGGCGACGTGCGCCACCTGGTCGGCCACCATCGAGCAGCCGATGCAGGCGTGCTCGGGCCAGCCGGAGACGCCGGGTTCGAGGAAGGCGCGGTAGACGATCAGTTGCCGGCGGCCGTCGAACAGACCGAGCAGGTCCACCTTGCCCTGGGGGCCGTCGAACTCGTACTGCTTCTCCACCGCCACCCAGGGCATCCGCCGGCGCTCGGCGGCGAGCGCGTCACGGGCGCGCGTCAACTCCTTCTCCTTCACCAGCAGTTGCTGGCGCGCCGCCTCCCACTCCTGCGGCGACACGATCGGGGGTGTCTTCATGGGGAGCTCCTCTCGCATGTGGTCGTCGAACGACAGTTCACGATTCGGCCCTCGTCTCGATCTCGCTGAGCTCGCGCAACGCGTCCGACCATCCCCCGTGGTGCGACGCACGCGCGTCCTCGTCCGGCAGCCCGGTCTGCTGGATCTCGACCAGCGTCCCGCCCTTCGGCGTCGGTTGGAAGGTGACGGTCACGGTGGTGTCGCGGAACTGGGTCGATGGCGACGACCACGTGAACACCAGACGATGGGGTCGATCGATCTCTCGATAGGTGCCGGTGTGCACGTCCGAGGATTCGTCGTCGACCATGACGATGCGAAACGTGCCACCCACTCGCGGAATCCGTTTCGGCCCTGGTCTCGCGGATGCCGGCCGGCTTGAGCCACGACCCGAGGCTTCGTGGGTCCAACCACGCGTCGAAGAGAACGCCGGCAGGGGCGGCGATCTCCCGGCGGACGATGACCGACTCCTCGTCGGTCACGATGACCTCTCAGCGTTGTCGCCGCCGGTGACGAAGGCATCGAGCGAGGCGAGCTGGTCGGTCCAGAAGCGGCGGTAGTGATCGATCCAACCGGCGGCGTCGGCCAGCGGTGCGCCGTCCAGGCTCAAGATGTGCTCGCGCCCATGCACGGTGCGCCGCACCAGGCCGGCGTCCTCGAGCACCCGAATGTGCTTCGAGGTCGAGTTGAGGGAGATCGGAAACGCGCTGGCGACATCTGTCACCCGAGCGTCGGACACGGCCAGACGGGCCAGGATGGCGCGGCGGGTGGCGTCCGAGACCGCCGAGAAGACCCGATCGAGCGTGGCAGCCGGATATTCACCCACGAAGGTGAATATATGACTGGCGGCCCGCAACCGCAACCTTCACCAGGGGCGTGGCTACCGGTTCGTGGCGGTGACCAGCCAGGTGTGGGCGACGAAGCGGATTGCGCCGTCCACCCGCTCGGCGCGCAACTCGGCACGAGCCTCGTCAACGACGGCCTGCCAGCCGTCCGGGCCGAGGCGCGGCTCGAGCTCTGCCCGCGCCGCCCGCCCGACCATGCCGCTCAGGGCGACCGCCAGGCGTTCCTCGACGCCGTCGCTGCCGTCGATGGCGTAGTCGCAGACCCCGTCGAACGCCTCGATCGTCACGTCCGACCAGCCGGCCGCCGCCAGCACCTGCCTCGTCCGCTCGGCCTCGGCCAGCCCGAGCGGGCCGGGCGCGCCGGGTGCGGGCCGGCTGGGCGGTTCGGCCAGGTGCGCCGTGAGCGCACGGAGACCGAGCAAGAACATCTCGGCTTCGTCCTCCCGCCAGCAGACGAACGCCAGCCGGGCGCCGGGTGCCGTCGCAGACCTGATGTTGGCGAAGGCCGCCTCCGGATCGGCGAAGAACATCACGCCGAACCGCGAGATCACTCGGTCGAACGGCGCGCCCGGCGCGGCGGCGAGCAGGTCGGTGGTCTGAGCGTCGGCGGTGACGACAGTGGCGGAGGGCACGCGCCGCTGCGCCGCTTCGACCATCATCGGTGAGATGTCCACCCCGACGGCGTCGGCGCCGGCGGCCACGGCGGCAGCGAGCAGGGTGCCGGCTCCGCAGCCGACGTCGAGCACCCGGCGGGCCGAGTCGAGGTCGGCCACCGCCAGGAGCGCAGCGGTGAACGGCGTGAACACGGCGTCGAAGATCCGCTCGTTGCGCACCCACCCTTCAGCGCCGGTCGCCCAGTTGGCGCGCATCGCCTCGTTGGCCATGATCAGGTGAGACTCGGCGCGAGGGACCGCCACTGGTCGGCGGGGAAGGATTGCGGGTCGTCGGTGAGCACCTGGATGCAGACGTGGTCCGCGCCGGCGTCGCGATGCTGCTGCACCCTCGCGGCGATCGTGGCCTCGTCGCCCCACACGACGAGGGCGTCGACGAGGCGGTCGCTGCCACCATCGGCGAGGTCGTCGTCGGTGAACCCCTGGCGCTTCCAGTTGTTCGTGTAGTTCGGCAGACCGAGGTACGTCTGCAGATGGAGGCGGGCGATCTCCCGGGCCTTGGTCGGGTCCGTCTCCAGCACCACGCCCTGCTCGCTGGCGACGAGGCCGTCGGGGCCGACGCCGTCACGGGCGGCGTGCGTCAGTTCCGGCGTGACGAGGTACGGGTGCGTCCCGGCGGTCCGGCTGCGAGCCAGCTCGAGCATCTTCGGGCCGAGCGCGGCGATGACCCGGTCCTTCTTGGCCAATGGCGTCGCCGCGGCGTCGAGGCCGTCGAGGTAGTCGGACATCGTCTGGAGCGGCTTCTGATACGTGCCCGGCTCGTTGACACGGTCGATCAACGGGCGGTGGCTGATCCCGATCCCGCACAGGAACCTCGGGCCATGCTCGGCCGTCAGGCGAGCGTGCCCGGCGGCCGCCTCCTCCGGCGTGTGCATCCACACGTTGAGGATCCCCGTGGCGATGGTTGCCGTGGACGTCGCCCCGAGCAGGTTGTCGAGCGGTGTGAACACGTCACCGCCGATGTCGGGTATCCAGAACGCCGAGTACCCGAGGCCCTCCAGCTCCGTGACCAGCGCGGCCGCCTCGCCGGCGTCGCCATAACGCAGGAGCCCGCTCCAGATGCCTGTCCCGGACAGTCGCGTGTGAGTCATCATCGAGCTCATCTCCTACTTCGGGGGCCAGTCGGAAAGTTATCGTGCGATTTCGGAACTCTGACGACTGCGCCGACATCGAGCGGCTGAAAGCGATGCGGCGGTGGACGCGCTCGAAGCGCCCCTACGAGCCGCCAACATGAATGGGCGCAGACGCGAACCATTGCACGGAGGTCCATCGTCGCGTAGCGGTACCGTGGCGTGGTGGCCGCAGTGACGATGCGGACGATGTTGTTCACCGACATCGTGGGCTCGACGAGCCTCCTGCAGCGGCTCGGTGGAGACCGGTACACGAACGTCCTGCAACGGCACCAGGACATCGTTCGCGACGGTCTGTCGGCCTTTCGCGGCACCGAGGTGCGCACAGAAGGAGACGCCTTCTTCGCCACCTTCGACACCGCGTCGGACGGTGTTGCCGCTGCAGTCTTCGCCCAGCGCGGCCTCGGGGCCGAAGCGTGGCCCTCGGATGCAGTCGTTCAAGTGCGCATGGGCCTGCACGTCGGCGAGGTGGCGGACACGACGGCAGGACTGGTCGGCTTGGCCATCCACCACACTGCCCGCATCGCAGCCGTTGCCCACGGTGGGCAGGTGCTGGTCAGCGAACAGGCCAAAGTTCTCGCTGGCAACCTTCAGAACGGCATCAGCCTGCGCGAGCTCGGACCGCATCGCCTGCGCGACGTCGGAACGGTCGACCTCTATCAGGCCGCTCACGCCGACCTGCGAGACCGGTTTCCGCCCATTCGATCAGTTGGACCGGCGCGGGCCACCCTCCCAGCACCACGTACATCGCTGATCGGTCGCGCGATCGAGGAGAACGCCGTCATCGGACTGATGCGTCACCATCGCATCGTGACGTTGACAGGCGCTGGCGGGAGCGGCAAGACCCGGCTGGCGCTGCAAGTGGCCGCGATGCAGGTCGATCGGTTTCCGGATGGCGTCTGGTGGGTCGACCTCTCGGCTCTCGTCGACGCCAGCGACGTAGCGCCGGCCGTCGCCGCCGTACTCGGAGTGAGCGCTGGGAATCTCGACGCCGTCGCCGGTCTGTTCGCCGACCGAGAAGCACTCGTGGTCTTGGATAATTGCGAACACGTCCTGGAGTCGTGCTCGCAGTTCGCTGAGCGCCTGCTCCTCACGAGCGGCGCCTCCTCGGTCCTGGCGAGCTCGCGCGAGCGATTGGGAGTTGATGGCGAGCTCGTGTTCCGCGTCCCGCCGCTTTCGCTGGCACCCGCCGGTGCGACGGTCGCGGAAGGTCTTCGCAGTGAAGCCGTTCAACTCTTCGCCGCACGTAGCGCACTCGTGCGGACGGGCTACGACGTGACCGATAGCGACATCTCCGCCGTGATCGAGATCTGTCGATATCTGGACGGCATGCCTCTCGCGATCGAGTTGGCCGCGGCGCAGATGCGAGTCATGACGCCGAACGAGCTCGCTCATCGCCTCGGCGACCGCTTCGCGCTGATGATCAAGGGTGCGCGGGGCGCCCCACCTCGTCATCAAACGCTGCGAGCCACGATCGAGTGGAGCCTCGATACGTTGACCACCGAGGAACAGTCACTCCTGCTGCGACTGGCTGTGTTCCGAGGCAGCGCTGACTTCGAGAGCGTCCGACGGGTGTGCGGGGCCGAAGACGGCGAGCCGGAAGTGCTTGCACTCCTCGCCGGCCTGCAAGACAAATCACTGATCGAGGCTGACGTGGTCGGGACCGCCACCCGCTATCGGCTGCTCGAAACGATCCGTCAATGCGCCTATGAGTGGCTCGCGGCCGCCGAGGATGTCCAGGCTGTCCACGCGCGCCACGCGGCGTGGTTCCTAGCACTGGCCGAGGTATTGGCCGCCGGCCCGACGAGGAGCGAAGATCGGGCCTGGATCCGCCGCCATGACACCGAAGCGGACAACTTCCGAGCAGCCGCCGAGTGGCTGCTCGACCACGATCCAACGGCGGCGCTGCGTCTCCTTGTGGCTGTCGGGGAAGGGATGGCCTTTACGCCCCGGATGCAGTGGCACGCGCACCTGCTTGCCAACGCCGTCGGCGCGGCCGCCGACGCTCCGGCCGCGCCACGCGCCATTGCCCTGTCGTTGCTGGCCATCGACGCCGCCGTTGGCGCGGTCGACGCTGATGCCGATGCACTGGAGGCCGAGTCAATCGCCCTCATCGAGACGGTCAGGGATCCACGCGCCCGCGCTGTCGTACTTGAGCGAGTGGCATTCGGCCGCCAGTTCCAGTCGCCTCGGCCGCTCAGCGATGCCGACGTCCGACCCGCGGTCGAGGCTGCCGATGACGCGGGCGACTTCCTTAGCCGGTTCATGACCCGCCTCGTGCTGGGTTCCATCAGTCCTCCCTCACTCCAGCCGATGCTGACCGGGGAAGCGCTTCGGCTCGCTGAGGAGGCCGACAACCAAATCTTCGCCGCCCTCGCCAGGGTGCAGCTGGCCTTCGACGCCGCAATGATCGGCGCCAGTGACGAGGCCCTCGACCTGTGCCGACGGTCCCTCTGGATCGTCGACGATCTCATCGGCACGGCGTACATCGGGGTCGACGCCCTGCCCATCATCGAGGGCGAGCACGGCGATCTCCCGCTCGCGTTGCGTCTGGCCGAGGACCTGGCCGCCCGCCTCGCGCGGCGGCCGCACGACCCTTCCGCCGCCAGCACCGCGCATGCGGTCGTGGCCCACCTGCACGTGCTCAACGGTGACGTCGACTCAGCGGCGACTGCCATCGCTCGAACCGTCGATGTTCCGGTCGGCCACTTCATCGATGTGCTCGCCGCTACGGCGCGATCCGCGGTGAATCGGATGAGCGGTCACTACCCAGCGGCCGCGACCACTATGGCGCTCGCGCTCGACGAAGTCCTCTGGCACGGCTCAACCGACTCGCCGATGCGGCTCCTCGAGGAGCTCGCAGCCGTGGCCGTCGCCATGGACCGTACGACGGACGCCGCGAACCTGCTCGCTACCGCCGTGCACGAGCGACGGTCGCGCTCGTTCCCGTTGAGTCCGGCACGTCGGGCATTCGTCCGCTTTGTGGGCGACGCGACCATCGGTCATTCCGTCAGGCAACTTCGGCGAGAAGAGGCGATCGCCGTGGCCCAGTCGCTGGCCGGTGGGGTCCCCCCACCGAGGCAGCAGCAACCCGCCCACTGACAGCTCGCCAGTCGAACGATGTCGGTCGCGGGAAACCATCCAATGCTCGATCGCGGCAGCGGCCTTCAACGACGCGACGCTTGCCGGCGCCAGGCGCCGAAAGGTGTCACCTCGACGAGGTGGGTGCGGAGCTACTCCACACGCAGCCCCGCGATCGCCCGCGAGATGACCAGCCCTTGGATCTCCGACGTGCCTTCGAAAGATCGTCCGGTTCACACGCCGCGGTTTGCTTCGTGTTCGGGCGTGTCCGTTGCACAGGCTCGTCTCGTCCAAGGGGCCCGGCGCGTTATTGGCAAACAAGACGCGACCACGCCCGACGGCCTGCCGGCGGGGCGGGACATCACGACAGACGCCATGGCGATCTCCTCCGGGTCCTCGTCATCTCGGCATGTTGACCGCCGCGCGAGCCGAGCAGAGCCGAAGGTCCCGATTCGATCGACCGGAAAGGGGGCCATCGGCCGTGCCCGTTTGAGGACCTTCGTCCCTAGGCGCCACCGGGTTCTCGCAGCATGGTGACGCCGGAGGTAATCGATGGCGACGACCCTGAACCGCCCCACCCCACCCGCGACCCACCGGACGGCAGCTGCTCCACGAGCTCCGTACGGTCCTCGAGGACATCCCGAGGTTCGCGGCGGCGCCGCTGTACCGCCGGTGGCACCAGCGCTGGGGCGCGACTCCCGAGGAGGGGGCGGCGCCGATGCCAGGCGACGATCTCGTTCCTACAGCGCACTATCGCGCCACGCGCGCCATCACTATCGACGCGCCGCCCGAGGCCGTGTGGCCGTGGCTCGTGCAGGTCGGCTGCCTGCGGGCCGGGTGGTACAGCAACGATCTCCTGGACAACCTCGGTCATCCGAGCGCCGAAGCGATCCTGCCCCAGTTGCAGCACCTCGAGATCGGCCAGTGGGTGCCGATGTCGCCGACGCCATCCGACATGACGGCGTTCAAAGTCGCCGCCTTCGAGCCGAACCGCCTCCTCGTCTGGGAACAGCCGGTAAGCACATGGGTGTGGACACTCACGGCCACGCCGGATGGCGCCACCCGGCTCGTCACCCGGCTACGAGTCCTCTACGACTGGCGCCATCCGGCCGGCGCGGTCCTCTCGCTGGTCCTCAACGAGTTCGGCGACTTCCCGATGATGCGACGCATGTTGCTCGGGCTGAAACGACGGGCCGAGGCGTCGTGAAACCGACGAGCGACTCATCGAGCGGCATTCGCGGCACAACGCTCGTACGCTCAGACGCCTTGGCAATGCGTCCGCGCCACCTCCCGAGCAAGCACTGGATCGTCAGAGGACTGTCGGCCAGTTGCACTGGCCGACACGATTCGGCGCCCCTCGAGCAATCATGAGCGATGGCGTCGATCTGTACTGGATCCCCTTGGGCGCCGGCGCGGGTGGTGCCGTCGTGCGATGGAACGGCCGTCTCTACGAGGCCCTGGCGGCAAGGCTCGCGAGGCGGCCCCGCTGCGACCTGTACCACTCCGCGCTGGAGGTACAGCTGGATGGCGTGACCTTCGCCATCGAGATGGCGCCGGTGTGGACGAAGCACGGTGACCGGGGAGTCGTATCCGAGGGACCCGTCGGCGCCCGGGTTCTGGGCCGGTCGCGGCTGTTCCGCTACGAAGTCCGCTGCTGGCGTGGCGGATCAATCCCCGACCTGGCCGCTGCAGTCGAGGGTCCCGTCAAGGTGACCAGCGATCCCCACGCGGCCCGGACGATCGTCGACCTCGTCCCGGAGTTCCCAGCCCGCACGTGGGGCCGCGACGAGCTGGGCACCGGCGAGATGTGGAACTCAAACTCACTCGCGTCGTGGCTCCTGGCTCGTGCCGGGCTCGACACGAACGACATCGGGCCGCCACTCGGTGGTCGGGCGCCCGGCTGGCACGCCGGCCTCGTCGTCGCCTCTCGAGCCGACTGAGGCACCGATCCGATCGAGCACGCCTCCTGGACTGGATGCAAGAGCGACGTCGACGTGCCCGCAACAGCCTCTCTGGGCAGCACTTCCGGTCGACGGCAACACGCAACGGCGAAGGACTCCCCGAGAGTCGCGCCGACGGTCGCGCAGTCGCCTGACCTGCCCTGAACCCGAGGCCGTGGCGTCGAATCGGGCGCTGTGGGCCGACGTTCTGCGCACCTTCCCGGCCGGTCCGCTGCGCGAGAGCCGTCGATCTGGGCGGGTGCGGTGAGGTCAGGCCAGTCGACGTTGCCGCTAACCGTCAAGGCATTCGGGACCGGTCGGGACGGTACGCTGCGTGGGTGGAGCCGCGCATCACTCCCGTCTCGCTCGCCGACGCCGACGCCGACACGCGTCGCCTCCTCGAGGGCCTTTCGCGCCTCCGGGGCGATGACGTTGCCGTGCTCAACGTGTTCGGCACGCTGGCAAACCACCCGACCCTGCTGCGCGAGTACCTCGGCTTCGCGAGCTACGCGCTGACGAAGTCAACGCTCGACCCACGCACCCGTGAGCTCGCCGTTCTGCGCGTCGGGTGGCGCTGCGAAGCACCGTACGAGTGGGGCCAACACGTGGTGGTGGGCCGGGCCGTCGGTCTGTCCGACGACGACGTGCGGCGGGTGGCGGAGGGACCCGCCGCCGGCGGCTGGACGCCCGCGGAAGCCGCCGCCCTCCGCGCCACCGACGAGCTGCATGATCGCAACACCGTCACGGACGCCACGTGGGCCACGCTGGTTGAGCACTTCAGCGACCAACAGGTGCTGGACCTCGTCTTCCTCGTCGGCAACTACCACCTCGTGTCGTTCGCGCTGAACGCGTGCCGAGTGAAGCGCGACGACGGCGTCGACGACGGGGCTCTACCCTTCCCCCCTCCAGCCGCGAGCTGAGCGCCGACCCGAGGCGAACCTACCGTCGCTCCGACCTCGTCAATCTGCAGGCGGCTCGGTCGGTGGCTCGCCTCATAGCGACCTGCAACAGCGGGCCGCCATCTGACGGCGGCCGCTCGCCGAGCCGCTTGCTTATCGGACCGAGGACGACGTCATTCCGCGGCGGACCACTTGGCCGGCACGGGAGGCGACCACGAGGTCGACCGGGAGATCCCACGTCGAGCGGCTCACCGCGGCTTCGATCCGATAGCCGGCGTCGCGGATCAACTGCTTCGTGGGGATGGGGCGGCAGTCGAGGAGGCGAGGGAGGCGGCGGTGGCCGGCCAGGTACAGGCGCGACACGAATTCACGATGATCGGCCGCCGCGAGCGCGACGACGCCGAGGCGCCCACCGGGCCGCACTACCCGCCGCGCTTCGGCGAGCACGGCGGGGATCTCGGGGGTGTCGAACAGCTCGAGCACGAAGCTCATGAACGCGACGTCGAAGCAGGCGTCGCGGTAGGGCAGGGCGGTGGCGTCGGCGAGCGCGAGAGCGGCGCGAACGCCAACTTTCTGGAGTCGGCGGCGGGCGGCGCGCTGCATGGCGGCGGACTGGTCGACACCGGCGGCGAATCCGGCTGGCCCGGTGCTGCGGGCGAGGTCGACGAGGGCGTGGCCGGTGCCGTAGCCGACGTCGAGCACGTGCTCGCCGACTCGCAGGTCGAGCAGGCGGAGACCGGCGCGGCGGGCGCCGGCCGCGTGTGAGCGGCGGACGGGCTCGATGCTCGCCTCCCGTGTCGTCATCGGCTCGGCGCGGGTGGCACCAGGATCACGGCCGCGCCGGTGTGGTGGACGAGCTGGAGGGGGACGCGCCCCAGGCGGAGCCCGCTGAATCCGCCCACGCCGCGGGTGCCGACGCACGCCACCGACCCGGGGTGGGCGTCGAGGGCGCGGGCGATCGCGGCGACGGGGTGGATGTCGCGGTCGACGTCGACGTCGACGGCTACGCCGGCCCTTTCGATCGGCGCCGCCCACTGGCGAACGTCGGCTTCTGCCTGGTGATGCCAGCTGCGGGGGTCGGTTTCGGGCACCCATTCGGCGAGCGGTTCGACGGCGTACACCGCCGTCACCGGTACCTCGAGGCGGGCAGCGAGCTCCGCACACAGTTCGATGGCGGCCAGGCTCCCCGGTGACCCGTCGACACCGACGACGAGATGGCTGACGGGTGCGGCGCCGCTGGTGGGCACGATGGCCAACGGGATCGTGGTGTGGTGGACGAGGTGGTGAGCGACGCTGCCGAGGTGCAGGTGCGAGAAGCCCCCAGCGCCGCGGCCTCCGACGACGAGCAGCTCGGCGTGCTGGTCGCGGGCGGCAGCCAACAGCGCGTCCGGGGGGTCTCCGTCGAGCAGGACGGTGGCGGTCGGGGTCACTTGTCCGGAGAGCAACGCGGACCACTCGTCGAGCTCGCGGCGCTGTGCGGCGTGGAGCTCGACATCGACGTCGGGGGAGATCTCGGCCTGGGTCGGCACGAAGACACGGGCGACGACCAGTTCGAGCCCGGCGCGCCGGACGAGATCGGCCGACCAAGCCAAGGCGTCGTCGGCGGCGGGCGAGCCGTCGACGCCTACAAGGATGCGTTCCAAGAGCGGTCCTCCTTCACGTCCGTCGTTTCAGCCGTCAGCCTGTGCCTGGGGAACGCTCAGGAGAAGAGCCGAAGGTCCCTTCAGAAGGCCAGACCGGGGTGTGATGCTGGGTGGGGTCAGAGATCGAACGAAGGAATCCACCTCGCGCGCACGTTGGCAGACATCGTGCAACGGTTCCGGCCGACCTTCGGGCCGACCGGGTCCCCCTGTTGGCGAGGGATAGAACTTGCGTGCTGGGCAGCCTCCATGGCTGCGAAAGGGGCGACCCATGTCGATGGACGGGAAGGATCACGAGCACCACGCCGCGGGCGACAGCCCGCCCGAGCAGAAGTCGAAAGTGTCGCCACGAACGATCGCGATCATTGTCGTGGTGGCCTTCAGCCTCCTCTTTGTCGTGCAGAACACCTCCAAGACCAGGATCCACTTACTGTTCCTCGAACTGCGGGCCGGTACGTGGTTCGCCATCCTCGTTGCCATCGTGCTCGGCGTGCTCCTCGACCGGGCCTTCATCTGGTGGTGGAGCCGTCGCAAGGCCCCCAACTGAATGTCGCGGATGCTCAGATCACGCCGGTTACACAACTCCGCCGAGTGTCATGGTGCGCAGGCCGGCGCTCGGTCGGACCTCCGCCAGGACCTCCACGACGGCCTCGAGGTCGGCGGCGGCGATGGCGGCATCGACACCTTCGCGGCAGTCTTGGCCCTGCGGACCGCTGGCGCAAGTGGGCAACCGACGCCGCCCCGGGCTCTGTCCTGATCCGTCAGCGACACCAGTTCGGTGATGTGGACCTCGTCGTCGACGGCGAGCACGATGGGCTTCGGCGGGTCCGACACACTCACCTCCTGCAGCGAAGCGCGCCTTCGACGTTAGGTCGTCGGTGTCCCGACCCTCATCGTTCGCCTATGCCGTCCACCTCGGCGCCGATGAGCACGCCGCGAACACCTCGCTGCAGCCGACCCCGCTCCCGATCCGGCATTCGGCGCTCGTCGACCTGTTCCGGGAGGGACGTTCGGCCCTGGCGTTTCGATCTACTCGCGGACACAATGGCGGGAGAGATCGAACGTCGCTTGCCATCGAACCACCGGGCGAGTACGAAGTGGCAGCCCATCCACCAACGGAGAGGGAGGGAGTAGTCGATGTACATCGGCGTCGGCACTCTCGTCGTGATCCTGATCATCGTGTTGATCATCTACTTCATCCGTCGCAGCTAGGGCAGAATATGGGCTCAACATCTGACGATCTCAAAGGCCGAGCGAACGGAAGCCGTCGACGATCTCATCGACAACGACGATTTGAAACGCGAGCGGCAGGCGGACCGCTCGAGCGGCAAAGACAACGCCTAGACGCCCGTGCGCGCCAGAGGGTCGTACGGTAAGAGCGATTGGGAGGTTGATAAATGCCGGGTCCCATGCAGGTCATTGCGGTGAGGTTCGGTCCGGGCGCCGACTTCGAGGGTCGGGTTCTCGCTGAGATCGATCGCCTCCAGGGCCGAGGAGTGCTGCGGCTACTCGACGTCCTCTTCGTCGCGAAGAGCGAGGACGGCGTGGTCCAGCGGCTCGTCGTGGGCGATGACGACGACTTTGGCGCACTCCTGGCGAGCATCGTCCCGTTCGACGGCGCTGGCCTCGTGGGCGACGGCTCATCAGGATTCGATCCGGCTGACGCATGGGCGTTGGCAGGGTCCCTGGCCCCTGGGACGGCGCTCGCGTTCTTGCTCGTCGAGCACGGCTGGGCGCAGCCGCTCTTCGACACGATCGCCGAGAGCGGGGGCGCGTTGGTGGGCGAGGGTTTCCTCACGCCGGAGGTCGGGTTGCTGGTCGGGGCCGAGGTCGCGGCGATGGAGGAGGCAGCTCGGGTGATCGCGGCCGCGCAGGCCGACGAAGCCGACGCGATGCTCGTGGCCATGGCCGCAGAAACCCAAGCAGCCGAGGCGATCGCGACCTCGGAAGCGATCCGCACCGCCGCCGCGGCAGACGCCATCCGAGCGCTGATCACCGCAGGCATCGTGGAGGAAGCAGCCGCCGTCGAGGCCGTCGAAGCCTTGACCGCCGCCGGGATCATCGTCGCGGCAGCCAACGAAACCGCCACGGAGGCTGTCGCGGAAGCCGCGGCCACGATCAAGGCCGCATCGATCACGACGGCTCAGGCAAGAGTCCTCCGCTACCTGCCCACGCAGTTGAGCTTCGCGGTCATCGCCGACAAGCTGGGGATCTCCCGAGCCGCGGCGAAGGAACGAGCCGAGCGCGCCTACAAGAAGCTCGCCGTACACAGCCGCACCGAAGCCGTCACCCGAGCCCGCGAGCTCGGGATCATCGACTAATCCTCGAATCGAACAGGGCTCACCACTGGCAGCCGGTGCTGTCCTGCCGGCCTCGGAGGGTCTGTGCATTCACTGGAATAGGAGTCGCGTGCCACTGGGTTCCGGTCACGCGCCAGGCCCGTTGCGCTCGCCAGCGTCATCGTTGACGTCGTCATCTACCTGGTCACGCGTTAGCGCAACGTCAGGACGCGCACGCACGGGCAGACGAGTCGTCACCGGTCGCTCAGATGCGAATGCTGCCCGCGAGATGCTGCACCTTGGCGCATGGACATGCCGCAATCACTCACGCCTCGCCGCATAGAACGCCGAACTCGTGAGGCGGAACCGGCGATCGGTTTCAGCTCAGGTCGCGCTACCACCGAGAACTGCGACCGCGCCATGTCTGCCGATCGAGGGAGCATCCCAGCCCCGTCTCAGTGCCCATCTTCGGCGGTAGGTGCGATCGGGCGGTTCCCGCTCGCCGCTGTCGGCCGCGACAGATCGTGCGTACGTTGGCGTCCTCAACATGCAGCTGGGGCCGGGCGGCTCCGGTCTCGAGGTCCCGGCCTGACCTGGAGGTGCTACGTATCGCTTACAACTACGACCACCGATGTCGCGGTCATCGACTTGGCGTTCTCCGACGCCGAGCGGTAGAGCTACCGTCGCTCGTCGCCTTTGCACGGTGCCGGGTTTCTACCGCCACGCCGAACAGGAGGGCCTGCTCGAGCGGTCGCCGGCGGCCCATGTCCGCCGGCCTCGACTGGACTACGAGTCGCACGCCACCGGCCTGGACCGCAACGAGGTCGGCGCCCTCCTCGTGGCGGCCGCGCTGGCCTCGGCACGGGAGCACGCGCTCGTCTCCCTTTTGGCGATCAACGGCCTGCGTGTCTCCGAAGCACTCGGCGCCGACATCGAAGCCCTCGGCCTCGAACGGGGACTGACCTCGGCTCCGGTGGTCCGACAACAAGTTGCGTTGCCAAACTCGGGTTTACCGAACCTTGCCTCGCAGTCATGGGACGCTGCGAGCGGATGATCAGCGAGGTCAGCTGTTCGCGTCGAGAAGATGCGGGGCGTGCTCTCGCAGCGTCGCCATGACGAGCCTGGCGCTCGGGTTGACGAGGGCGACGGGCCCGATGATGAGCGTCGGCACTGTCTCGTTGCCGTCGGCGATCGACCGAACGATGGCGGCGTCGTCTGGGTTCTCCGCGATGTTGCGGAGATTCGTGGGAACTCCAGCTTCGGCGAGGGTCCGACCGAGCCCCTCCAGGAACGGGCAGCCAGGCCGCCAGAAGACCTCGATGGCGTCGATCCTGCCGTCGACGGCCTGTTCGGTTGCAACAACGGACTGGTCGTTCGTGAGCGCCGCGACATAGCGGCGAAAGATCGCCCTTGCGGCGACGATGCCGAGCACCGACGTGGCCGCAGCTACCCACAGGTTGCTCGACAACACCATTGAGAGCCCGAACGCGATGCCCGGAAGGGACCAGAGAACTACGGATGCGACGATCAACTTCGTCTTGTTCGCCACCACGGGTGGACCGTAGTGGACCCTGTCCGGGTCGGATGCGGGAACCCACTGAACTGGGATCGCATCCCAGGGCGTTCAGAGCTCAAGTCGAAAGCCCGACTCTGGCTCCGACCCGTTACCGCGGCCTACCGGTTCGCCGGAGGCACCGTCCACAATGTGCCGCATCCGGGCGCAGCAACGTCCGCGAGGTCGACGCCATTTCGAGCAGTGGGCCGTCGCGCCGGATTCGGCGTTCCGCGTCAGCGGGAGGTGCCACAGAACGCCAGGCTGATCGATCAAACGGCGGGGTCCCTGAACCCCGGCTATCGCTGGTCCTAGCTGTGCCAGCAGCGAGCATGACTACGGCGCTGCTATCTCCTCGGCGATCAGCCTTCGGCGCGTCGGTCGGATTCATAGCGCCATATCGCATGATCGAGCTCGGTCGGAGTGACGCCGAGACGATCGGCAGCTGCGGCGACTAGCGCCTCGACCACGCCCGGGTTCGCATCGACGTGCTCACGGACGAACGCCGTCACGAGGGTGTCGGCCTTCACCCCGTGGGTGCCAAGCAGCATCAAGAGGTAGGCCCACCGGGCCGGGCCAACGCCGTGGGCACGTTCGATCACTCGCTGAACGGCGGCCCGGTCCTGCGCCCCGGCGTTCGTGATCTGGTCTGCCGCATCGAGACCCTCGGAGGAAAGGTTGGCTGCCACCTCCCGTGCAGCGGCCGACTTGAGCGGCCGATCCGGACGGCAACTGGGCACGAGTTGCTTGTTGGTCACTGCGGTCAGCTCGTCCGCGTCGACTTCCAGCAGAGCGCTCGCACGCTGGGACGTGGGACGCTTATCCCAGTTCCTGTAGCGCTGAATAAGTGGGAGGACAGTGGTTCGATAGTTCGAGCGTGTTGAGAATACGGCGTCGACGATCGCCGTGTCGGCTTCGCCGGGCCACCAGTGGCCGACACGCCATCTCGCCTTATCTCCACCGGTTGCTCACGGGGATACAGCCTGGTCGTGTCGACGAGGTTGCTCGCACTAGGCGCTTCCCGGCCGGGCCAGTGATTATCCACACTGGACTCTGCGACCGCGGATCCTGTCGAGATCAAGAAAGGCGCCCGGGCCACGCGGCTGAATCTCCTCCGCGAGAAGGCCAGGGCCGGTCGCCGTCTCCGAGTTCTATGGACGAACGTGGATGATCGTCTTCCCCCTGCGTCGCTCGGTGGGGTTGAGGGCGGCGACGGCATCGTCGAGGGTCGCCACGTTGCCGATGTTCGTCCGCAGTCGCCCGTCACGCACCCGCCGCACGACCTCACCCAGTTGGGCACGATCGGACTCGACAACGAAATCGACGGCCAGCCCGTCGGCGGGCCGCGCCTCCACCGGGCCGACGACGGACACCAGGCTCCCCCCAGCACGAATCAGACCCGCCGACCGCCTCTGGACGTCGCCGCCGATGACATCGAAAACCAGATCGACGCCGCCGACGTCTTCCAGCGCGTCGTGGTCGAGGTCGACGAACTCCTGCGCGCCGAAGTCGAGCGCCGTCTGACGGTCGGCGGCGCGTCCGGTGCCGATGACGTACGCACCGAACTCACGTGCGAGTTGCGTCACCATCGACCCGACAGCGCCGGCCGCGCCGTGCGCAAGGACGCTCTGCCCCGCCTGGAGGCGGCCGTGGTCGAACAGTCCCTGCCACGCGGTCAGGCCCGAGATTGGCAGGCTCGCGCCCGCCGTGAAGTCGACATCGCCTGGGAGCGGCGCGAGGTTGCGTGCCTCGACGGCCACATACTCCGCGAGGGTGCCGTCACGATGCCAGTCGGTGAGACCGAACACCCGCTGTCCCACCGACAGTCCCGTCGTGCCATAGCCGAGGGCGGTGACCAGTCCAGCCAGCTCGTGGCCGGGGATCGACGGTGTTCGGTCACGGTCGCGGCGATCGGTCCAGGTCGAGGGCCACTCCATCTCAGTCGGGACGAATCCCGACGCATGAACCTGAACGACGACGTCGTTTATCGCTGCCGGCGGCTCGGGCCGCTCCACCAGCGTCATCCCGGCCGTTCCCGCAGCCTGATCCGTGACAACGATCGCCTTCATCCGGCGCCTCCCTGGCAGTCCTCGCCTAGACGGGATCACAATGGACGTTATCGTCCACTACTGGCCGGCGGACAGGCCTTCCAGATCGAGGTCCGGCAGCCGAGTGACGACAAGGTTCGCCGGCAGCGTGAGGTGTCCATCGCCTGAACGGCGTCCCGAGCTGCCGTGTCGTTGCCGAAGATGGCCAAGACTCGGTTCGGAATGCCCTCGGAGGCGAACGCTCGGATCGTCTGCCGCAATGCGGCCGCTCCTCCCGCGTTCTTCTGCGAGTCGTCAGGGGAACCTGATGTACCCGACCAAGTGCGGACGGCGGAGCCTGACGGGGCGGACAACGCCTCCACGTCGAAGCGGCCCTCCGTCACCACGAGCGCTGCGTGGCCTCCGATCATGTTCTCGACGCCGTGGTCTGCTGTCTTGTGGCCGTCGCCGCCCAGTGCCAACAGACCCATGGTCCGTGCAGTGACAGTGACGAGCGGCGGGCGGCCCTGATCGAAGGATGGAACCACGTCCGTCGACCTAGGCGAGATCGTCCCGCCAGCCGGAGGATGAGATCGATTCGGCGATCACAGCCTGGCGCCGGAGCGGATGAGCCTTTGAGCTGCGAATGTGTGCAGTTGGATGCGAGGTCGAGTGAGTTGTTGTCCGCTGTCGGCGTTCGAGTAATCCACCGCGTGTCGGGGGCGGCGTTCACGTATTCCATCGCTTCGACGTTCACGTAATCCATCGCGGCTGGCGCGGTGGTGAGCGGCGGGGGGTCCACTAGCTCGGTTCCTTGTCCCTCACGGGGCGGGAGGAGGGAGTGGTGAGACCGGGGATGGCGGAGGGTGCAATGAGCATCAGCACGCCGATGCTGACCAGCAGGGCGGCCGTCCCAAAGGCGGCGCCCGGCGCCACGGAAGCATTTTCTCGAGCGCGATGAGTCCGGCAATGACCGCCATCCACGTGATGCTCATGATCCCCAACGCGAAGAGCGAGGCCATGAGCGCCCAACAGCAGCCGACGCACCAGGCGCCGTTCTTCGCTCCCATCCGCAGCGCACCGGCCCGCCCGTCGCGCCAGCTGCCGAGCAGGAACCCGAGCGGGCTGTGGCACTTGGAGAGGCACACGTCCTTGAGCGGTGTCAGCTCGTAGACAGCTGCCACAACGAGCGTGGCGCCGGCGACCCATCGGCCGGCGTGATCCCACCTGAGCACATCTCCCGAGATCGAATCGACGACCGACCCGGTGACGAACGCGGCCACACCGGCGACGGCCCTGGGCTTCCCCCGGAACCGTGGAGGGTTGCTGGTAGCTGATGGAGTCGCGCATCGGCGGGCACCGTGATGCCGTCGGATTCCTGGGGCGATCTGAGAGGCTGGTGTTCACGCGGCCCGACCCGCTCGGGCTGCCTCGGCATCTCGTTGGGCGAGAACCCGTTCGTAGGCGACCGGCGGGAGCATGTCGCAGCTGCTGTGGCGGCGCCGGTGGTTGTAGGCGTCGATGAACCGGGCGACCTCCCGGCGAGCCTGGTCCTTGGTGGCGAAGCGCTTCCGGCAGAGCAGCTCGTGCTCAAGGGTCGAGTTGAAGCTCTCGGCGGCAGCGTTGTCGAGCGCCGAGCCGACGCGACCCATCGACTGCGTGACGCCGAGCGAACTGCAGGCGCTGGCGAACAGGTCGCCGATGTACTCGCTGCCCTTGTCGCTGTGGAAGACCACGCCGTCCACGTGACCGCCTCGGATGGCGGCCGCCATGCACAGCGCCGCCTTGGCCAGCGCCGAGTCGTGGTGCTCGCTCATGGCGAACCCCGGCAGTCGACGTGACGCCAGGTCCAACACGGTGGCCAGATAGAGCTTGCCCTCGTCGGTGGGGACCTCGGTCAAGTCCCCGCACCAGCGCTGATCGATCCGCTCGGCCCTGAAGTCTCGTTTCACGAGGTCCGGGATCGGCTCGGCCGCCTTGTCCGGACGGGTCAGGCACCGTCGCTTGCGCTTCGGCGACCGGCCCTGGAGGCCCTGACGGGCCATCGAGGCCGCCACCGTGTTGATCGACACCTTCCAGCCGGCGGCGACGAGGTCCTCCCACACCCGGGGCGACCCGTAGGTCCCCGGCGTGCCGCCGGAGTCGTCGAACGACGCCTTCACCGCCGCGTCCAGCTCGGCGCGTCGAGCCTGACGGGCAGTCGGGGGGCGGTCCTTCCACTTGTAGAACCAGGACTCCGACACCCCCAGCCACCGGCAGCACTTCGCGTGGGACACCCGATGCTCGGTCCTCTGGGCGGCGATGAAGCGCGCCACGCTCACTTCATCGCCTCCTTGACCCACAGGACCACGGATCGCTTGAGGACATCACGCTCCATCCGCAGCTCGGCGTTCTCCCGCTCGAGCTGCTGGAGCCGAGCGCGCTCATCAACGCTCAGGCCTTCCTTCTCGCCGCGCTCGGCCCGGTCCCGGTCGACCCAGTTGCCCAGCGTCCCCGGGTTGATCCCGAGATCCCGAGCCACCGCCGCTATCGGCTTGCCCGTCTCGCGCACGATCCGCACCGCGCCCTCACGGAACTCGGGGTCGTACTTCCTTCGTGTCTCTGGCATCACCACTCCTCATAGATGATGCCTCCACGCTTCCGGGGGATGCCCGGCCCACGTGAGGAGGTAGCCCGCCGCGAAGAGCAGCGGCCAAGCGAACGATCGTCGCCGGGTCATTCGCGAGTACAGGGCGACCGTCGCGCGACCAATGGGAACATCATCGCCGCCATCATCACGACCCACACGGCGAGGAACCACCCCAACGTGCCGAGACCGGTCCACGGTCCGTTGTCCATACCCCGCATCTCCCGTACGGTCCACCACCAGCCGACGCCCGCGAGCGCGAAGAGCAGGGCGACGACGGCCAGCCGGGCGCGTACCGCAGCGAACGCCGGGCCGAGCCCCCCACGGTCAGGGGCGCGGTCGGCCTCCCGCGCGATCATCCGTTCAGGCCGCCCAGGAGAACTCGGACTTCGACAAGCCGGTCTTGCCCTCGTACTGGATCCCGAAGGCGTCGATCCGCGACCGCTTCGCCTCCGCCATCGTGAGATCGGAGCCGACCGGATGGAACATCCCCGAGAACCGCACAGGCTCACCCGACTCGACGCCGAACGGCACAATGTCCTCGATCTCGAAGTCGATCGCATCCCCCACGCGGACGCTGTGACGCAACCCATCCTCATCGACATCGATGGTCGCTCGCTCGACCCCGAGCAGCTCGCCGACCAACGGTGCCAAAGCCGCCATCGGCCCGCCCAGCTGCCCGCTGAAGACCTTGACCAGCTTGTCCAGCTGCTCGTCCGTCGCCCGTTCGTCGATGAACACCCCGAGACGCCAGTTGCCCTCGGTCATGACCTTCGGCGTGTCCGCGATCACCGCCACCTTCAGCCCGCCGATGTCCGTGCCCTCAACCTCGCCTTCCCGGATGTTGAAGACAAGCGTCACTCGGCAGAAGTCATAGGTGGCACCGTGATCGAACGAAAGGTTGCACGGGCACATCAACTCACACGAACAGGTCTCGAAATAGCTACCGCGCAGTTCCCAGGACATGGACGGACCTCCCTTGTGACAACGAAGTGTCCACCTGCCCGGGACATCCGTCAACCGTGCCATTGATGAGGGATCAAAGCCCTCGGCGGGCTGGCTTGGCTCGGGCCGCCGCGCCGACGCACTGCGCGCACTCATCGAGATCGTGTCATCGGAAGCCAACCACCAGCCCGACGCGCGTCCCGGACATCCTGCTGACGTGCGTCCCGTGCCCGAAGAACACCTCACGCTCGTAACTTTCGGCGTCGCGATAGTGACGTCGCTGTCCGCCAAAGCCGCCCGACCGTGCCCTAACAACGTTGCCGACCCTCAAGCTTCGGATCCCACAACGCCGGTGATGGATGTGGGCGCGTTCCGTGAGACTTCGTCAATGCGGGTGCTCGGAGTCGACTTGGCGGCGCGCGCCGCGACCACTGGAGCGGTGCTTCTCGTACCCGGTTCCGACAAACAATGGACAGGCGAGGAAGTCGAAGGAGTGGCCGATGACGACCGCCTCGTGGATGCTGCGCGCCACGTCGACGCGGTCGGTGTCGACGCTCCGCTTGGCTGGCCTCGGGCGTTTTGAGGCGGTTCGGGCTCACGAAGAGCTCGATGCACGGCCGGGCAGCGTGGACCGGTCCGACCTGACGCACCGCGACACCGACCGGGCCGTGCGTCGCCTCGGCGTCGCGTCGCCGGTCCGTGTCGGCCGACAAGCTTGGCTCGGTCGCCATGCGGTGCGCGCTGCTGCAGCATCGCTGGGGCCACCAGGCTTTGGGCGCGCCGGCACCACGCGATGGATCCGGTCCGTTGGTCGAGACCCACCCGGCGGCTGCCTTGGCCGCCTGGCACATCGACTGCCGCGGGTACAAGGACCGCCGCCAGCTGGCACAGGCCGCCCTGGTACGCGAGCGGACCCTGGAGACCATCGCCCGGGCGACCGCCCACTGGCTTGATCTCACCGCAGTGCACGAGGGCTGCGTGGCCTCCGATCATGTCCTCGACGCCGTCGTCTGCTGTCTTGTTGCCGTCGCCGCCCATGGCCGACAGACCCATCATCCGTCCAGTGATGAGCGTCTCGCGGCTCTGATCGAAGGATGGATCCACATCCCGTCGGTCGACCTCCGCGAGATCGTCCCTCCAGCCGGAGGATGAGTTCGATTCGACGATCACAGCCTGGCTTCGGAGCGTGGTGAGCCCTTGAGCTGGCCATGTGTGTGACGGATGCGTGGTCGAGTGGGTCGTTGTCCGCAAGATGTCGCCTCGTGGAGCGCAAGCTGACGACTGACGGTTTCGCCGCGGAGGATGGCCACGTGCTGCTTCGGATCGACGAGGCGGCGCGATTTCTTCGGCGGAAGGAGCGGATCGCCAGGCGAGTTGGTGGCCCGCAGGGCTTCATTTTTGCGGGATAGGTGTGAAGGTGTGCGCGACCGTGGTGGAGAGGGCGACGAAGATCGTGTGGCCGGTGCCGAACACACCGCTTCGCGCGGATCGTCGGTGAGGGTCGGCGACTCCGGGCAATCGCCCGACGCGATGTCGCTGTTGGTCTGAACCACGATCGATGTGTCCGTCGTGGTGTCGTAGTAGAGCGAGGTGTTGTAGCCGGGCAGCTCCCCGGTGTGACCGACCCAGCCGTCGATGCAACCAAAGCCGATGCCGTAGCCCGCAGGCCCGGGGATCGACCGGAGACGTTCGGCCTGGATAGCGGGGGTGAGCAGGCCTTGGCCGGTGCTCAACGCCCGGTCATAGACCAGGAGGTCCTGCATGCTCGAGATCAGCTCGCCCGCCGTCCAGCCCCACGATGGGTTCCAGTTGGTGGCATTGCTCGGGTTGGCCGGCGTGGCCGCGTCGCCCTGCAGGGTGAAGCCCTGCGTGTAGGGAGCGGGGATGTCGGTGGAGTCGCCCGGCCAAACAGTGTTCGCCAGGCGGAGAGGATCGAAGATCAGCCGCTTGATGACCGTGCCGATCGGCTGGCCGGTCACCTTCTCGATAACCAGACCGAGCAGGACCGTGTTCGTGTTCGAGTAGTCGAACTGCCCTCCTGGTTCGAACAGCGGTGATTCGCTGACGCCGATGGCGACCAGTTGGTCCGGGGTCCAGATCGTCTCCGGCTTGCTGAAATAGGTGTCCGTGAACTTCGTCGACCGCGTGTAGCTGGCAACGCCACTTGTCATGTTGGCCATCATCCGCAACGTCACCCGGTTCCCGTTGGGGATACCGGAGACGTACTTGTCGATGGTGTCGTCCAGCGACAGCTTCCCCTGCTCCGCCAGTTGCATGATCATCGTGCCGGTGAAGGTCTTGGTGACCGACCCAATCCGCGTGTGCATGTCGTCAGTCATCGCCGCATTGGTCGCCGGGTCGGCGACGCCATAGGCCGTGATCCACGTCCCCTGCGGCGTCCGTACGCCGACGATGGCACCCGGGGCGGCCGCCAGCTTGAACGACGACTGAGCGGCGGCGTCGAGCTTGGCCACCAGGTCGGCCGGCAGCGACGCGCTCGTCGACGTCGGAGTCGGCTTGGTGGCGATCACCTTGTCGACGTCCGTGACACAGGCGCTCGCTGCTGCTGCGGTCGTGGCGGGCGCGGCCGGTGCGGTCGTCGTGGCCGGAGCGGCCGTGGTCGTCGGCCCGGACGAGCTCGACCCCGAACTGCACGACGCGGCAGTGAGGGCGACGACCGTCGCCGCGATCGGGACGATGCCCCGGGGCCACCAGGGCCGGTCGCGTCCCTCGCTGATCCTCGGCATCGCGGTCTCGCCTCCGTGGGTATCGTCGAGATACGAGCGATTGCTCGTGTTCGTCAACCGTGCGACATTGACGACGTCGAACAGCCGCCGGCCGATCACCTCGGCGCCGGTCTCCGGTGTTGTCCGTCCTGATTGGCCACCCAGGTGTGAGGCGTGTCGATGTCGGCGATGACCTTGGGCATTGCGAGCTCCTCGCACCAGTGATCAGCTCTCGGCCGACATCGAACACACTATATGCCGGCAGACGACCGCGGTGATGGAGAGCGAGTTGCCGAAAAGCGCGACACGGGCCCTTCACTGGGAGTTGTCGGAAGCTACCGGTCAGCGGCGAGGACCAAACCGACGCCGAGCAAGCCGCGCAGCGACAGCAGGCCAGGCGGTCGACTGAGGACCGAACGCCGACCGGCGGATATCCCCCAATCGTGTGCCGTAACCGCGGCGCCTACTGCCCTCGAACGCCGGCTGCGCAGCGCCATCGAAGCCGGCGAATCCGCTTCGCGCTGTCTGCCGCGAGCGCGACCGATCGACGGATACGTGTGCGCCTCGACGCCTCGGTTTCGTCCCAGAACTCGCGCCCCAGAACGCGCATCGCGTGGCGAGAAGGCGCGTGGCCAAAGTGCCGTACGTGGACGGTCGCGAGCGTGCCACCGAGCGGGCGGTCGGGGGCGCCCCGCGGCCGTCGACTGATCGGGCTATTGGGGCACCCGGGTCGAGTACGAGGCGCGGTCGATGCACCGCCCCGGGACTCCCTAGCCCGGGTTCGGGTCTGGGTGGTCGGGCGAAACGAAGATGCAGAAAGGGTGACCCGCGGGGTCGGCGAACACGTAGAGCGGCTCATCCGCGTCGGCGGATCGGTCGAGGAGGATCGTCGCACCGAGCGACAGCGCCCGGTCCCGTTGCACCGCGAGCTCATCGGTCGTCGCTACCGTCATGTCGAGATGGAGCTGCTGCGGTACGCGCGCCTCGGGCCACGTGGGCGCCGGCAGCTCGGCGACCTGCTGGACAGCCAACTGCGCGACGCCGTCACGAGCGAGCAGGACGAGCCAATCGTGGCCACGCCGGTCCGGGACGCCCGCCGGGGGTGCCTCGTCGCCCGCGCGGTAGACGAACCCGAGGAGTAAGCGGTAGAACTCGGCGAGCGTACGCGCGTCGGTCGCGTCGAGAACCACGGCACGGAGATCGGGAAACGTGTCCGGCATCAATACCAGGATGGCACGCGTGGGGAGGGGCCGTACCGGCCGGCCAGAGTCGAGAGACGCTCGAGCTAGCCCGAGCACGGCAGGTGGTGACCGATCCCATCACGCTCAACATCCCCGGCGCGGACCGTCGCCCCAAGTGCATCGATGACGCACCCGACCAACGCTGCGATCGAGCGCTCACACGGCTCCTGCCGCACGGACCGAAGCGTCATCGTGCCGGCGGTAGGTGGCGCGTTGATCTCGTCGACGGGTGCGCGGTTGGGGGACGCCGTTCCCGACTCCGAGAGCCTCCACCGGAACCGGGGCGGTTCATTTGTTGGGTACCGATGTTCGGCCCGCAGCCACGCGGCAAACCCTCGCCGCTCTCCCCGTCGACACGCGAACGATGGGTCCGCTCTTTCGAAGGCCATCGCGTGGCGCGCATCGCGAGTCCCGCTGAGCTGTCTGGTCGAGACTTCGGGTGAATTCCCACGTCGTGCTCACGCAGCGCAGCGCCGTGCACGAGGCCGGACGGCAGCCGTTACAGCGATTTGGAAGTCCTCACCTGGCCCGTTCGCATCCACCGAGCTCGTGAAGCGGGCACCGAGGCTGAGCTCTCATGTGGAACGCCGCACGCATTGCGGTGCACCGTTGAGGCCTCCCAGGAGCAGGGCCTCGATCGCCTGGGCAACGGCGATGGACGACGCCGAATAGACAACTTCCATAGGCGTCGGGCGTGGTTGACCAAGAAGCGCCAGAAGGGACTCGTGGGGCGCGTGCGCTGTCGCCGGGCGGCAGGCTCTGAGGGCCGAACGCAGAGCGCGCTGGCGTCGACTCAAGTCGGTCCGACGGTGCGGCCTACCTTTTCGATGCCGACCAGCTCCATCTGGGCGCCGCCATCGGAACGGCGGGTGAGGTTGACCGGGATGCCGACGAGAAGCCCGGTGGTCGTGACGTAGCTGCCGTCGGGCATGGCGCGCAGCGTGAACGTGCGCGGTCCGTTGGTGAGGCGTAGGACGCCGTCATCGAGCGAGAGGCGATACCCGGCTTCGTAGTAGCCGAGGAAGGGCGCTACGGCGGCGCGGTTCACGGGCGCCGTCTGCGCCGACAGCTCGCGCAGCTTGGCGACGGTCTCGTCGTAGAAGGCGTGGACCCTTTCGGCGACGCCTTGGTTGAGCCCGAACTTCTCGCTGAGTAGGTGGTCGAGGACGGCCGTGTAGAACAGCGGGCCGATGTCGGACGGGTTCATGTTGTTCAGCACGACAAGCCCGGTGTCGCGCTCGGGAAGGAACCCGATGTACGTGGTGAACCCGTCGATACCCCCGTTGTGCCAGATGAGTGACGTGTCGTCGCTGAAGCGCTGGTGGATCCAGCCCATGCCGTAGCCGGAGCTGACGGTGTCGGGGTCGAGCTCAGTCGAGTACGGGATCTCGATGTGCGACTTCCAGCCCTCGGCCAGGTTGGTGTCGGACACGACATCGATGCCGTCGACCGAGTTGCCCCGTCGGAGGTGCAACCGGACGTAGGCCGTCATGTCGATGAGGCTGGCCAGGGTCCCGCCCACGGGCACGTAGCTTCCCACCGGTCCGTAGGCGAGCGGCAGACGCGCCCCACGCAAGTCGGGCCCGTAGCCCCGGCAGTACCGAGGCACGACGCCCCGTGGGTCGTCGGCGATCGTGGCCGTCGACATGCCCGTCGGCGCGTAGATCCGGTCGCGCATCTGCTGGATGTAGACGGACAGGAGGTCCTCGGGCGCCGTGCCCAGCGCCAGCGCCGGCAGGTAGCCACCAACGGCGTACACCGTGTTGTTGTAGAAGTACGACGTGCCCGGCGGGTGCTCGACCGGCAGGTTCACGAGCAACTTGAGGAGCTGGGGGACGGTCGGATCCCCTTCGTGCATGCCGGAGACGGCGACCGGCTCGGTGATACCCGAGTCCATGCCCAACAGGTCGCGCACGCGAAGGATGCGGGTCAGCTCGTCGGTAGGGGCGCGAAAGTCTGGCCACACCTCCACGACCGGTTGATCCCATCCGAACAGGCCCTCGTCGACGTACGTGGCGACGAGAAGCGAAGACATCGACTTCGTCGTCGACGCCACCAGGTAGTGCGTGTCGTTGGTGACCGGCGCGCCCGTGGACACGTCACGCACGCCGTGAGTGCTGGTGTACAGCACGGCGTCAGCGCTCACGACGGCCACCGCCGCGCCCACCATCCCCATGCGTCGGAACGAGGCGCGCACGGCGGTGTCGAACGCCTCCCACTCAGGCGCCACGCCGGGCACACGCGCGCTGGCCTTGGTCCACCAGGTCGCCGCCGTGCCGGCGAACCCGGCGGCCACCGCGCCTTGGAGCACCGTGCGTCGCGACAGCCCGCGTGCGTCGTCCCCCGTTCCTCCGGACGCCGACGCCTGAGGCACCGAGTGACCCTCATCCGTCATCTTTGCGCCCCCTTTCCGCGCGCGCTGCTGTTTCACCCGCACGGCCCCAACGACTGCGCCGGAAGTCTCCCACACTCCTGGAAGCACCCGGGCCGTCCTCCGTGACGCACGGGCCGGCTCATCGGGAGCCGGGTCAGGCATCGTCGCTCTCCCTCAGGTCGATCACGTAGGCCCGGCGCGCCTTGATCTTGCCGTCGTTCAGGCTGTCGTCTCGATAGGCGCGGGTTCGGGATCAGCAACCCAACGCAACGAGTTGGCCGTGCGACTAGCTCTGCCTAGTCGATGGGTCGCCAGGACTCGACTTCGATCCGCTTGCACTCGCCGAGTGCTGCAATACGGTGACGATGATTGTCAAGTGGCCGGCCGCTGGGCCCGCTCCGAACCTGGATCGGCGTTCACTGCGGGTTCGAGTGTGTCATCGCCAAGGACCGGACAGAACACCGAACGACGGCCAGCCCGCCGGCGGCGCGGGGTCCCGTCGACAACTGAACCGCCGATCGGCATCCCGCGAGACTGCCCCAGACTGCTCGGGCCGAGCTCGCTCGATCGTGTGCCCGAAGTGCCGTTACACGGGTGATCTTCCGGGCCTGGGCTGTGTTCATGGAACCACGGGGTGGGCTGATTGTCGAGCGGC
Organism: uncultured Acidimicrobiales bacterium; assembly: GCA_963728985.1. Classification (GTDB taxonomy): domain Bacteria; phylum Actinomycetota; class Acidimicrobiia; order Acidimicrobiales; family Ilumatobacteraceae; genus DASXAI01. The sequence continues at coordinate 954,120 of CAVSME010000003.1, forward strand.
GCGTCAGCCGATAGCGCTGTCGTCGATGACTCGGCCAGCCCGGCGACGCCCGTGGCAGCCGAGGGACACGCGTCCGGCGGCGGAGACGACTCACTGGTCGATGCCCAGGTCGGGTCCTGCGTGCTCGAGATCATGACGACCGTGAACGTTGAAAGGCATTCCGTGTTGCACCAAAAGCACGCGGACGGGTTCGAGTAGCTCGAACCACCGTGCCGGGTCGATGTCACCGACCCTCAAGGCCAACGGCGGTGCGTGGCGGGCGGGGTCGTGAAGGAGTGACACGGCCTCGGTCAGTTCGTCGGTCGCGACGGGTCTCCCGGCGGCCCAGGTCGTCCATGTGTCGACGGCATCGATCAGCTGGCCCAGCGAGTAAAGCTCGGCGTGCTCGAGTTGGTCGAGGCCGACAGGATCGGACGCCGGGTTCGCGAAGTCGGCGAGGCGACGAGCTTCGGCTTGGAGGGTGTCGAGCTGTTGCTTCGTGTCGCCACTCTCGGCGTGGATGGCGGCGATGCGGTCTCGGGCGTCGCTGACCCGCCAGCTCGCGATCCTCGCTCGGCGGGCCGCGCCGTGGCGATGCCCGAACCCGGCGTTGCGGGCGTCGTGGTGGGCTTGCCACATCGCTGGACGGAACACGGTGTGCAACTCGTCTTCGATGGCGGCGATGCGTCCGGCGTAGGGCTGCCACCCTCCTCGAGCGGCCGCGACCGCCGGCTGCAGATCGGCCAGCTCGGCGGCGGCTTCGGCGCGCCGGTGTGCTCGCTCGGTGAGACAGACGGCGAGATCCTCGCGGCGCTGCTCGAGCTGGTCTCGGTAGCCGACGAGCCACGCCGGGACGACCTGGTCCGGTTCCCGGGACGATTCCGGACGCTCGGTCTGGGCGAGGTGGCGGCGTTGGGTGACAGCGGGGACGTCGGCTCGGTCGTAGGCGAGCACGGCTTCGAGGACGTCGCGGGCCTCGGCGGGATCGGCCCTCTCGGTCACGACGTGGATCCGGTTCTCCTCGCGGCCGCGTGTCGTGCCGACGTACAGGCCTCGGCGGGTGGTCGCCGGGGAGACGAGCTGGATCCCGACGTCGACGGTGTCGGCCTGGTTGCCGTGCTCTGTGGCGGCGTAGCCGAGCCGAACGTGGTCCCGGACGTAGTCGCACGGGAGCATGACGGTGCCGTGTCCGCCGAGGTGAGAAACGGTCAGCGAGCCGTCATGGCAGACAGCGGTGACCATCCACAGGTCACGGTTGCGGACCGGCTCACCGGCGGTCGCGCGGAGCCTCCGGTCGTTGCGGCGGGTCGCCACGGGGTCACCGGGGTAGGCGTGCTCGCTGGCTGCGATGGGCGTGGCGGGGCCGGCGTCGAGCTGGCCGACGATGAGTCGGAGCCGCTGGACGGCGTCGTTGAGGGCGTCCACGTGGTCGTTGGTGGCGGCCGTGATCGCGACCGTCTTCCCTGCAGAGGTGAGGCCGATCCAGTCCTTGGCGATCTGGTCGAGGTGCTCGCCGAAGCCGCCTGCGACGATGCGGCCGCGGTCCTCGTAAGCGTCCAGGCCGCTCGGGTCGCCAGCGCGGAGCCGCAGCGAGGCCTCTGCCTCCCACGGTTGGTGGAAGCGATGTAGGCGGGCGAGCTCGTGCACTCGGCTGGTGGCGCACAGCTCGTTGAACAGACCGCCCCGACCCACCGCCTGGAGCTGGCGACGGTCACCAACCAGTGCGAGGCGCCACTTCTCGCGCTCGGCGACATGGACGAGCTGGTGAAGGGAGCGGGTGCCCAACAACCCGGCTTCGTCCACAATGACGGTCGTGCCGGCAGGCAGTCGGTACTCCTCAAGCGGGGCTCGGTCGGTTCGGCTCCACTCATGGAGCAACTTGGCCACGGTGTCGGCGGGAGGTGGGACATCGGCGAGGCGGACGACTCGACCGGTTCGTGCGAGCTCGTCCAGGGCCCAGCGAGGGACTCGCATGCGCGCTCCGAGCTTCATGACCGGCAGACCGTCGGTGCCGCCCGTGGTGAGGTAGGTCCGCGCCACTCGTAGGCGAGCGATCGACCGATCCGCAGTCTCTGCGCGGCCTCGTCGATCGTCAGTAGCTGCAACTCGTCAGCGGCGTCGCCCGTCGGCTGCTCGTGCATGGGCGTCCTCACGCGGACGAGTCAGCCGGTGTGAACTCACTCGACCACTCACACGTCGAGGAGTGAGTGGTCGAGTGAGTCGTCCGAGGGGCTCACCGTGGGCGAGTGAGTGACGGATGACACGTTCACACCTCGCCAGCCGGCCGCTCGCCTCGACGACCGATCTCCTACCTGGACGGACCTGCCGCCACTCGTCGCACCACCTTGGCGAACTCGGCCGGCTCGCACCTCATTGCTCCTGCGGCGCTCCAACTGCTCCGGCCAGCCTTGCGCCGCTACCTCGCCCGCCGCTCCGAGCTCGCCTGGACCGACGCACCGGGGACGACGCTCATCCTGCCGGCCGGCCTCCGCGACGCCGTGGCCGCGTCCGCCCGGACCGGTCTTCCGCAGTGGGCCCAGGGCGAGGTCCGAGCCAATTGCTATGTCGCGACTGCTCTCGGCGACGACCTTCTGGTTGTCTACCGGGTCGTGGCTGACGCGTGCGACCGGGGTCGCCGGATCTAGGAAGCCCGCGTTCAGGCGGACAGGAGATGCGACCGCTGAAGGGCGTCCGCGTACTCGCGTGGATCACCAGGCAGCAGCTCGAGGTGGACCACCGTGTGGTCGCCCTGCTGCGTCAGCGAGTGGACTCGGGCGAAGACCGGATCCTCCGCGTCGGCGGTGATGACGATGGCGCCAGGCACGATGCGGCTCGGGTCGCGCGCCTCGCTCAGCAGCGCATAGGGCATACCGAGCTCGTCCTCGTCCTGGACGTCGCACGGGATGTCGATCTCGATCTGGGTGTCGCTCATGGTCATCACCTCCTCGCTCGGTAGGGATTCTGAAGCGTAGGCCCGAATAGGGCAAGAAGCGCAGCCGCCTCGGCGTCGGAGCTCCCCGGAAGGATCAGGCTGTTGTAGTGGGGCGCGCGGCCAGTGGGGACCAGCTCGTACCCCGCGGCACGCAGGACTCCAACCATCGCGCTGGCGTAGCTGCTCCGAGTTTGCATCCTTTCGGCGAGGATCCGGTCGAGGGTCCAGCCCTCCACGGTCAAGTCGACGCTGATCGCCACCATGGGCTGCCCGCGGAACGTGAACAGCGCCTCCTGGCGTTGCGCGTGCTCGGCGACCTTCTGGGCGGCGATCGGACCGCCTCGCACTACGACGACGGCCGCGTCAGGCGGTGCTTCGGATCGGACCAGGGGCTCAACTGGCCGGCGATCGCTCATCCCTCGCCTCTCAGCACCTCGCCGAGGCTGGCCGCGACAGCTTGATCTGCCGCGGCGACGGCGTGGGCGTAGACGCGCAACGTCATGGCTGGGTTGGCGTGGCCGAGGCGGCCGGCGACCGTGCGGACGTCGTGGCCCTGGCCGATAGCCACCGTGGCCGACCAATGGCGGAGATCGTGCAGCCGCCACCTCGCATCGATGCCGGCGAGGGCCCGCGATCGCCGCCACCACCAGCCGATCCGATCGGGATTGACCAGCTCCGGACCGAGCCCGAACATCCACTGCCCATACGGCTCGCGCACGACCCGGACTCCTTCGATCAACGCCAGCGTGTCGGCGTCGAGCGCCACGGTGCGGACGTTGGCCGTCTTGGTGGGGGCGTCGCGAAGGTCCGGGTGACCGCCGCCGCGCCGGACGGTTTCGATGGCGGAGTCGATGGTGAGCAAACCGTCTCGCACGTCGTCCCACCGCAACGCGGCCAGCTCGGCCCGGCGCACGCCGGCCACAGCGGCCAACCGGAGGCTGACCTCGGCCGCGGGGTCGACCGTTGCGGCGGCGGCGAGGACGGCGTGCACGTCCTCCAGCGAGATCGCCTGGCGGGGCTCCGCCCTGGTCGAGCGGAGGCGAGCGAGCGACGCCGCGTTGCTCGAGGCCCAGCCCCACCGCACCGCCTGCGACAGCGCCGCCCGGAGCGCGGTGTGCTGGTTGCGGATGGCGGGGTCGTTCACGCCGGCGCGACGCAGGCGTGCGTGCCAACGCTCGATATCGCTCACCGACACGCGGGCGAGCGCAACCCGCACGATCGGATCGTGCTTGATGGCCCGCACGCGGCTCTGCTGGTCCCGCGCCGAGGACGCGGCCCAGGTCGGCAGGTTCTGCGCAATCCAGGCGTCGAGCGCGTCGCCAACGGTTCGGCCGGCGGGCGCGCTCCGGTTGCCGGCTCGCTCCAGCTCGTTGGCTACCCGCCTCGCCTCGCGCTTGCCGCCCCGCACCGTGCGCGACGTCTGGGTGGGCTTGCCGTCCAGCCCGCGACCGGTGAAGACCCGAACCTCCCAGACCCCCGGGCGCTTCTCGCGGATGGTCGCCACACCGGCGACCTTAGTAGGGATGGAGTAGGGATGACGGTGATGCTAAGCCGTCGGCAGCCAAGGCCGTCAGCCAGAGCTACTCCACACGCAGGCCTGATATCGCCCGTGAGATGACCAGCCGTTGGATCTCCGACGTCCCTTCGAAGATCGTGTAGATCTTCGCATCGCGGTGCCAGCGCTCCACCGGATAGTCCCGGGTGTACCCGTACCCACCCAGGATCTGGATCGCCTGCTCGGTCGCCCACACCGCGACTTCGCCCGCCTTGAGCTTGGACATCGACCCCTCGCCCGCCGTGAACGCAACCCCGTTGCGGGCCATCCACGCCGCCCGCCACACGAGCAAGCGCGCTGCGTCGATCTCCATGCGCATGTCGGCCAGCTTGAAAGCGATCCCTTGGTTCATCACGATCGGCCGTCCGAACGCGCAACGCGTCTTCGCATAGTCGAGGGCGTACTCGTAGGCCGCCCGAGCGATCCCCAACGCCTGCGCACCGACGACAGGCCGGGTGGCCTCGAACGTCGACATCGCCGGCTGCTTCTCGCCGGTGTGACCGGCCGAGCGGGCCCGCGCCAAGCGGGCCTCGAGCCGGTCGCGCCCGCCCAAGAGACACCGCCCTGGCACCCGCACGTCGTCCAAGATGACCTCGGCCGTGTGCGACGCACGGATCCCGTGCTTCTTGTACTTCTGCCCCTGCGACAGGCCGCGGGTACCGGGCGGCACGATGAACGATGCCTGCCCTCGGCCCTTCAACGCAGGGTCCACCGCGGCCACCACGACATGAACGTCGGCGATGCCGCCGTTGGTGATCCACGCCTTCGTGCCATTGAGGACCCACTCGTCCTTCGCCTCGTCATAGACGGCATGGGTCCGCAACGACGAGACGTCCGAACCGGCGTCAGGCTCCGACACGCAGAAGGCGCCCAGCTTCACGTCGTCGGCAGAGCCGTAGCACTGCGGCACCCACTCGAGGACCTGCTCGGGCGTGCCGTTGCCGGAGATGCCAGCCGCCGCCAACCCCGAGCCGAAGATGGCCAGGCCGATGCCGGCGTCGCCCCAGAACAACTCCTCGGCGGCCACCGGCAGCATCAACCCGCTGGGCTCGACGAACGCCTGGGCCACGAAGTCGAAGCCGTACAGCCCGATCGCCGCCGCCTCCTTCACGACCGGCCACGGGAATTCCTCCCGCTCGTCCCACTCGTGGGCCACCGGGCGGATGGCATCCTCGGCGAAGTCGTGCACCCACTTCTGAATCTGCTGCACGTCATCGGGCAGCGTCAGCGAGAACTCTCCCATGGCGTTAAGTTACCAGCGGGTAACCGAGGACGCCAACCGGGTTCCGATGCCGCCCCGAGGCCGGTCACGAGCAGCAGCGCGACGCCCACCAGCGCGGCGCCGACGACGTACGGCGCGGCCACGCCGACGTGCTCGAAGAGGATGCCGCCCATGGCGGGGCCGACGATGCGGGCCAGCGCGCCAGCCGACTGCTGGAACCCGAGCGCCCCGCCCCGGCGGGCGTCGTGGGCCCGGCCCGCGACGAGGGTCGACAACGTCGGCGTGGCCAGACCCTGACCGATGACAAGCAGGAGAAGGGACGGCACGAGCAGCCACCACGTCATCGCCGCGGCCAGGAGCGCCAGCCCTACCCCGGTGAACGACAGCGCCACCCGCAACGCCCCCACCGAGCCGAACCGGGCGTTGGCCGGTCGCACCATCCCCACCTGGACCGCCACCAGCACCAGGCCGATGCCGACGAACACCACCGAGACCGACCCCTCGGTCAGGCCGAACCGGCGCTGACCCAGCAACGAGAACGTCGCCTCGAAGGCGCTGAACGCGGCGGTGGCGATGAACGCCACGAGCGCCAGCCGGGTGAGCGCCCGCCGGCGCTCGCTGCTCACGGCGACCGGCTCGTCGTCAGGCACCGCGACCGCACCGCGAGCACTCGGCGGGTGCGTCTCCGGCAGCCGCTTGATCGCCACCAGGCCGTTGACGAAGGCGATCCCAGCGGCGACGAAGAACGGCACACGCGGCCCGGCGAGAGCGGATAGGCCACCGAGCGCAGGGCCGAGCACGAAGCCCACGCCGAACGCCGCGCTCAGCAGGCCCAGCAGATGCGGCCGATCCTCGGGCGGCGCGACATCGGTGACCGCTCCTTGCGCCACCGACACGCTGGCCCCCGAGGCGCCGTCGACGACGCGCCCGAGGAACAGCATCCACACCGACGTGGCGCCCCCGGTGATGACGCTTCCCACCGCGGTACCGAAGAGCGACAGCAGGATGACCGGCCGCCGCCCGATCCGGTCCGACAGCCGGCCCAGCAACGGCGAGCAGATCAGCTGCGCCACCGAGAACGACGACACGACGAACCCGAGGGTGGTGGGGCTGGCGCCCAGGCGCTCGCCGTAGATGGCGAGGATGGGCAGGATGATCCCGAAGCCCACGAGGTCGAGGGCGACGGTGGACCAGATGGTGCCGAATCCGGGCGGGAGCGGGCGCCGTTCCGGGCGCCCTTGGGCGCGGCGGCGATGCAGGAGGGCCATCAGTGCTCAGGGACGGCGAACGGTGGTCCCGCCGGCCGCGGTCTCGACGACCCAGCCCTCGGCCTGCAACGCCGCCCGCAACGTGTCAGCCACGTCGTAGTCCTTCGCCGCACGCGCCGCGTCCAGTGCTCGAACCTGGACGGCGATGTCGTCGGGCACCTCGTCGTCGGCCCGCAGTTCCAAGCCGACAGCGCGGCACATCGACAGCACGGCGGCGGCCAGGGCGCCGGCACGATCGAGGTCGCCGGCGTCGGCGGCGGCGTTGGCCTGGGTGACGGCGTCGAACGCGACGGCCATGGCGCCCGGCGTGTCGAGGTCGTCGTCCATGCGGGCGCCGAACGCGTTCAGCGTGGGCTCGTCGGGCTCGGCCACCGGCCACGGCGACGAGCGCCGGGCCAGAGCGTCGAGCCGAGCGATCGAACGAGCCGCCTCCTCCAACCGATCCCTGCCCACCTTGACCGGCGACCGGTAGTGCGCCTGCAGCAATGCCATGCGGTAGGAGCGGGGGTCCACCTGTTCGATGAGATCGAGGAGGTTCTCGTAGTTGTCGAGGCTCTTCGACATCTTCTCGCCGCTGGCGTCCACCACGAAGGCGTGGTGCATCCAGTGGTTGGCGAAGCGCTTGCCCAGGGCGACGGCTTGCGCCCGCTCGTTCTCGTGGTGCGGGAACTTCAGGTCGAGGCCACCGCAGTGCAGGTCGAACCCCTCACCGAGGAGCTCCAACGACATCACCACGCACTCGGTGTGCCAGCCCGGACGCCCGTCGCCCCACGGTGACGGCCACGACGGCTCGCCCGGCTTCACCAGCTTCCACAGCGCGAAGTCGGCGCTGTCGTGCTTGTCGTCGGCGCCGTAGACCTCGCGCTCACCGCCGCCGGCCAGCATGTCATCGAGCGACTGGTGGGTCAGGAGGCCGTAGTCCTCCACGGAGCGCACGCTGAGGTACACGCCGTCGCTGGTGACGTAGGCCCGGCCGATGTCGATCAGCTGGCCGATCATCTCCACCATCTGGTCGACCCACTCGGTGGCATGAGGGACATCGGTGGGCCGGGCCACGCCGATCCCGTCCATGGCCCGCCACCACACCGACTCGCACTTGGTGGCGATCTCGTGCCAGTCCCGCCCCTCGGCGGCGGCCCGGTTGATGATCTTGTCCTCGATGTCGGTGATGTTGGACACCAGCCGGACGCTCGTACCCGTCCATTCGAGGTAGCGCCGGAGGATGTCGTACACCAGCGTGGCCCGGCCGTGGCCCAGGTGAGGAGGGCCGTAGACGGTGGGTCCACACAGGTAGATGCTCACGACGCCGGGCTCGCGTTGAGCGAGCGGGCGGACCTCGCCGGAGGCGGTGTCGTACAGGCGGAGCACGGATCGAGCCTACCGACAAGCCCAGGAGGCCCTGGTCTGGTTCGCCGGCCGGTGGACGGACCGTTGCCCGATCCGCGCTCCGTTCAGGAGTTTAGCACTAAAGGCACGACCGACGGAACACATCCGGGAACGACAGCGCCGACCAGTAGCGTTGTCGCGTCATGGCCAGCGTCCCGGAGAAGCCCACGCTCGACGGTATCGAGCAGCACTGGGGTGAGCGCTGGGACGCGGACGGCACCTACCACTTCCGCCCGGGAACCCCCCGCGGCGAGGTGTTCTCCATCGACACGCCGCCGCCCACGGTGTCGGGCTCCCTCCACGTGGGCCACGTCTTCTCCTACACCCACACCGACACAGTGGCGCGCTTCCACCGCATGCGGGGCCGCAACGTCTTCTACCCGATCGGGTTCGATGACAACGGCCTGGCCACCGAACGCCGGGTGCAGAACTACTACGGCATCCGCTGCGATCCCACGCTCGACTACGACCCGGACTTCGAGCCGCCGGCGTCGCCGCCCAAGGACGCCATCCCGGTCAGCCGGCCCAACTTCGTGGCGCTGTGCGAGCGCCTGACCCGCGAGGACGAGCGCGCCTTCGAGGAGCTGTTCCGGCGCCTCGGCCTGAGCGTCGACTGGCGCTACCTGTACACCACCATCGGTGAGCGCAGCCGCCGGATCAGCCAACTGGCGTTCCTGCGCAACGTGATGCGGGGTGAGGCGTACCAGCAGGATGCGCCCACGCTCTGGGACGTGGACTACCGCACCGCTGTCGCCCAGGCCGAGCTGGAGGACCGGGAGCTGCCTGGCGCCTACCACACCCTGCTCTTCCACGGGCCCGACGGCGACGTGCGCATCGACACCACCCGGCCCGAGTTGGTGGCCGCCTGCGTGGCGCTGGTGGCCCACCCGTCCGACGAGCGCTACCGCGCCCTGATCGGCACCACGGTGCGCACACCGCTCTTCGGCGTCGACGTGCCAGTGCACGCGCACCCGCTGGCCGATCCCGAGAAGGGCACCGGCATCGCCATGGTGTGCACGTTCGGTGACACCACCGACGTCACCTGGTGGCGGGAGCTCGACCTGCCCGCCCGCCCCATCGTCGGCTACGACGGTCGCGTCGTCACCACCACGCCCGACTGGATCACGACGACCGAGGGCCGCGACCACTTCGCCGAGCTGGCGGGCAAGACGGTGAAGCAGGCGCAGGTGCGCACGGTGGCGCTCCTGGGTGAGACGGGCGAGACCACGGGTGATCCCCGGCCGATCATGCACCCGGTGAAGTTCTACGAGCGCGGGGACCGGCCCCTCGAGATCGTCACGACCCGGCAGTGGTACATCCGCAACGGCGGCCGTGACGCCGTGCTGCGCGACGCCCTCATCGAGCGCGGCCGGCAGCTGCGCTGGCACCCCGACTACATGCGCCACCGCTACGAGAACTGGGTGAGCGGCCTCAGCGGCGACTGGCTCATCAGCCGCCAGCGCTTCTTCGGCGTGCCCATCCCCATCTGGTACCCGATCGACGCCGATGGCACCGTCCAGCACGATCAGCCGCTGCTTCCCGCCGAGGATCTGCTCCCCGTCGATCCGTCCACCGACGTGCCGCTCGGCTTCGACGCCAGCCAGCGGGGGAAGCCCGGCGGCTTCGTCGGCGATCCCGACGTGATGGACACGTGGGCCACGTCGTCGCTCAGCCCCCAGGTCGGCGGCCAGTGGCTCCTCGACGACGAGCTCTTCGCCTCGGTGTTCCCCATGGACCTCCGGCCCCAGGGCCACGACATCATCCGGACGTGGACGTTCTCCACGGTCGTGCGGGCCCACCTCGAATTCCAGTCGCTGCCGTGGACCGACGTGGCGCTGTCGGGCTGGATCCTCGACCCCGACCGCAAGAAGATGTCGAAGTCGAAGGGCAACGTGGTGACGCCCATCGGCGTGCTCGAGCAGTACGGCTCGGACGCCGTGCGCTACTGGTCCGCCTCCGCCCGGCCGGGCACCGACGCCGCGTTCGACGACGGCCAGATGCGCATCGGCCGCAAGCTCGCCATCAAGCTGCTCAACGTCAGCCGGTTCGTGCTCGGCATCGGCGAAGGGTCCATCCCGGGGCCCGACGCCGTGACCGACCCGCTCGATCAGGCGATGGCCGCCCGGCTGGCCGGCGTCGTGGCCGAGGCCACCGCCGCCTTCGAGGCCTACGACTACGCCCGCGCCCTCGAGCGCACCGAGGCGTTCTTCTGGTGGTTCTGCGACGACTACGTCGAGCTGGTCAAGGGCCGGGCTTACCGGTCACCGGCCGACGATGGCGCCCGATCCGCCCGCGCCGCCCTCCACCTCGCCCTCGACGTGCTGCAGCGCCTTCTCGCCCCCGTCCTCCCCTACGCCACCGAAGAGGTGTGGTCGTGGTGGCAAGAGGGCTCGATCCACCGCGCCTCCTGGCCCGACGCCGACATCGTCGCCGCCGTGGCCGCGGGGACCGATGCCGCTGCTCTCGACCCGGTGGTCGACGTGCTGGCCGCCGTGCGCAAGGCCAAGACGGCGGCCCAGGTCTCCATGCGGGCGCCGGTCGCCGAGGTGCGGGTGCCGTTCGCCCTGCCCGTGGGCGCCGCCGACCTGCGCGACGCCGGCAGCATCGACCGCCTCGAGCTCGAGGCCGACGGTGAGCTGGCCGTGACGCTGCAGTCCTGACTGGAGCGCGCTACCCGGGAGTGGATTCGCGCCGCTCTGAGCGGCTGGCGAGATGACCAAAAGGCTTCTGGTCACGGATCTGCACCGTCCCGGTGCATTCCGCTGACCGGAACGTTCTTTGGGCGTTCGAGACGGTGCCGCCGGCCCCCGATGCGGGGCCGCGGTCCCAGCGATTGGGTACGGTGCGCTGGTGCGCTGGCGGATCACCCTTCCCCTCCTAGCTACAGCTGGACTGCTCGCGGTCGTGACCCCGGTGGCGGCGGCCGAAACCGGCACCAGCCCGGCGCCGCCCACAGCGGAAGCGGCGCCCGCCGCCGCCCCGCCGGTCAGCCCCGCCGCCGTCCCGATCAAGGTGGCCACGGCGCAACCGGCTCGCCGCGGCGCCGTGAAGCAGATCGGGCCGTATGTGCCCGAGGTACCCCCTGTGCCCGCCGACACCGGCGTGGGCCGCCGGGTCGTCTACTGCAACTCCTGCCAGTACGTCTGGGTCATCGACGAGAACGACAAGGTGATCCGCAGCTACACGGTCTCGGGCCGCCAGTTCATGCCGGGACCCGGCGTGTACCACATCTTCATCAAGCAGCGGAACACGTTCGCCACGCACAACCCCACCATCATCTGGGAGTACATGGTGACGTTCACGTACGGCCCGAACGGCGGCGGCATCGGCTTCCACGAGATCCCCTGGCAGTACGGCGCACCCGTGCAGACGGTCGATCAACTCGGCCAGTTCCTGAGCGGCGGCTGCGTGCGCCAGAAGCACGAGGACGCCGTCTTCATGTGGGAGTGGTCGCAGATCGGCGACACGGTCGTCGTCACCGCCTGAGTCGCCACGGCCATCACTCCCTACGTGGAGGGCATCGGCGGAGGAGCTTCCAGCCAACGAGCTCGGACCTCGACATGACGGAACCGCCATCCGTCGTCTGTTCGCTCATAGACATCGGCGTATGTGCCGGCGAGCCACGACTGGATCGGCTCAGGAGCGAAGGAGCGCTTGCGCAGGCAGGGTTGCCAGAGATACCAGCTACCAGTTGCCGTACGTCCGTCCTCGCTGACGTCGATGACCGGGTTCAGCGTGAAGTGAAGCGCCCACGGAATCCGGTCGGACGCATGAGCGAAGTGGGCGCGGATGGCCTCCACGCCTTCGGCTCGGCCAAACAGGTCCCCGCCGTCCCACACGCCGTCGGGAGTGAACAGCCCAGCGATGCCGTCGGCGTCGTAACCGTCGTCGGCGAAGCGGGCGTACCGCGCCTTCAGGCGAACGATGGCCGCTTCAGCCTCCAGCTTGCGGAAGCGTGCGTCGAGGTCCTCCACGGGCTCGAACCGTACATGCGGTCGCGAAGGGCCGGGGCCTCAGGACGAGACGTGGAGCTCGAACTCCCTCGTCTCGATGGGCGCCACGCCCTGCTCCCACGGCCGCCGGTGCTCGAACGTGATCGGGTAGACGCCCGGCGCCTCCGCCACCACCTGGAAGACGGCATCAGCCGACTGGCCGGCGGCGAAGGCATCGGCTGGGCCCGCCGCCTCCACGCGCTCCACCCGCACGCCATCCGGCGCCTGCGCCAGCCACTGGTATCCCGCCGCCCCGAGGCCGGGGAGCACGATCACGTGCGGCTCCCCGGCCCGGGCCTGGCGTTCCTCCGGCACCGTCAGGCGCCGCCGCGGCCGATGGCGATGCCGCTCGTGAGGACTCCCTTGAGCGACACCCAGTTCGACCAGCTGCTGCCGGGCGAGAGCTGGTTCCTCGTCCAGAGGGCGTCGTCGGTGCCGTGCACGAAGACCTGCACCCGCCCGTCCTCGTTCAGGCCGGCGATCGGGTCACCGACGAGGGCGCCCCCGAGGCCGTTCCAGTCCGACCAGTCGCCGTTCGGCGCCGTCTGCCACCGGTGGTAGAGGCCGGCGTCGTTGCCCCGGACGAACACCTCGAGGCGCCCGTCGGCGTTGCCGGCCACGGCGGCGATGCTGGTCAGTGCTCCACCGAGCGAGGCCCAGTCCGACCACGTGCCGTCGCCCATCTGGTGGATGGTCCACAGCGCGTCGTCGGTGCCCCGCACGAACACCTGGAGGCGCCCGTCGGCGTTCACCCCGACCGTCGGGCGGCCCACGAGCCCACCGCCGAGACCGCTCCAGTCCTCCCAGCCTCCACCAGGTGACTGCTCGGCCCGGTGATAGAGCGCGCCGTCGTCGCCGCGGACGAACACCTCCAGCCGGCCGTCGCCGTTGCGACCGACCGCCGGCGAGCTGGTGGCCACGCCGCCCAGGCTCACCCAGTCCCTCCACGCCGGCGTCGACCCCGTCTGCCCGATCGTCCACACCGCGTCGTCCGTGCCGCGGATGAAGACCACGACGCGACCATCGTCGTGGGCGACGGCCACGGGCTCCGCCGTGAGGCCGCCACCGAGCCCGGCCCAGTCGTCCCAGCCGCCGCTCGGCATGGTCTGGCGGCGGTGGTACAGGGCGTTGTCGTTGCCCCGGACGAAGACCTCCAAGCAACCGTCGATGTTGGTGGCGACGGCCGGATCGCTCGTGATGTCACCACCGAGCGCCTCCCACGACGACCACCCACCGTTGGCCACCGTCTGGTGCGTCGAGTACAGCCCGTTGTCGCTGCCGCGGACGAAGGCGAAGAGCCGGCCGTCCAGCTGCGGCCCACCGGTCACACCGTCGACCGCCCACATCAAGCTGTCGATGCCGCAGTCGCCGTAGCGGATCATGAAGTAGCCCTCGTCGCCCCACCACGTGCCCCAGCTGTTCTTGCAGATCCACGCGCCCTGGCTGTCGTCGTAGCCGACGACGCAGACGCAGTGACCGCCTTCGAACCCGCCCGTCACGTGGTGGTACACGCCACCGCTGTAGCTGTAGAAGTCCGTGTACACGCTGAAGCACGCGGTCAGCGGCCCACGGGTCGCCAGCCACGACTTCATGGTGGCGGTGTCGAACAGCATGTGCCACGCCGTGACCTTGGTGAGCCGGCTCTGCCAGCTGCTGCACCGGTTCGAGCAGTCCTGGTCACCGGGGACGTAGGGGTAGCACGACTCGTCGGTGACGCCGATGTCCCTGCACCCGTCGAGCGCCGACGATGGCCACCACCCGCCGCTCAGGCCGGCGCACGTGCGGCCCTGCGAACGGGCGATGCAATAGAACAGCTGCGCCTCGGAGAGGTCGACGTCGAGCTCGGGCTGGCCGCGCGCGATGCGCACCATGCTCTCGACGGTGGCGGACACACCGAAGGCCACGCAGGAGCCGCACGACCCTTGATCGCGCACCTCGGAGACGAAGCTCGCGCCCTTGGTGTCGCGCCAGTCGAAGCGGCTGGGCGCACCGGCTTCAGCGGCGGCGAGGGCCGGGCGCGACCGCGCCGCCTGCTCCCGCTCGGCCAGGGAGGGTTCGCCGGGTCCGGGGGTGTAGCCGAGCCGGAGCCGGGCGAAGTCCGGTGAGAGGCGCGAGATCGGCGTGGCGGCGGCGGTCCACGTGGCCGATGCCGTCTCCAGGACGCCCTGGAGGTGCTCGATGGGAAGAGGTTCGTTCGGCATGGGCGGTCGACTCCTGCTGCGGGGCCCGGGGGGGAGGGGATCACCTATGACGAGGCAGCGAAGCCGGGCCGAAATACACCCTGCCGAGTGACCACGGCAGGCGCAGGCACGCCGCGACCGGGAGGCGCAGCCACCGCCACGGCGTCGGCGCCGGGAGGCTCAGCTCCGCCGCCAGCGCGGCGGGATCGACGTCGCCGTTGACGAGGAACCGGTCGGTCGCCACGCCCTCGCGCGTTGTGATCTCGGCCGCCTCCACGCTGACGCCGTGCTCGGCGAACCAGCGGCTGACCGCCACCAGCAGGCCCAGCCGATCGGGGGCGACGACCGTCACCGTCGACCGGCCGGGTGGTCCAGCGGTGGCGGTCACCGTCGCCCCGCCACCGGGCCGGAACCGCAATGCCGGCACGTCGTCGGCGCCGGCGCGCAGCCGCACGCCGACGGCGTCCCAGTCCGGATCGGCGCCCGCCGGCGACTTCACCGTGAGCGAGTGGAGGGCGATGTCCGCGTCGACCCACGTGGCCACCGACGCCGACCGCACGCTCAGGTCTTCGGCCGCCAGCACCGCCGCGGTGTCGGCCAGCAAACCGGGGCGATCAGCGGCCACCACGGTGAGGCGGAACGTCGATGGGTCGTCCATAGCGCGCGCGACGGCACGTACCTCGCCGCCGGCGAGCGGTGGGTGGCACAGCGCGAGGTCGGCCGCGAGCACCGCCGGCTCCTCGCTCGTCATCCACAGCGGCGACGCCGCCGCCAGCAGCCGTGCCACGACGGCCGCGGGGATCGTCGTCGGCCGCAACAGGTCGCGCAGCTCGGCGGCGCTGCTGCGCACGCCGGTCGATTCGCGCTCGGCCACCTGCACCCGCACAAGGTTGTCGACGACCTCGCTGAACGCTTGGGGCTGGGCCAGGAGCCACGAGTGACCGCCCCTCAGCACCGTCCCCTCGGTGCCGATGACCGCGCACAACGCGTCGAAGGCGGTGAGCGGGAGGACGCCGTCGCCGTCGCTCCACAGCACCAGGATCGGCACCTCCCGCCGGCGCAGCTCGGCCAGCTCGACGGTGAGATCGGCCGTGCGGGCCAACGTCCCGATCTCCAGCAGGGTCCACGGGTTGGCGACGAGGTTGTGCATGACGTCGTCGCGGATGGCCGCCATCAGCCGGCAGCTGTCGCGCGACCAGAACAGCTCCTTCGAGAACTGCCAGCCGTAGCGCCACGGCGCCTGGTCGGGGGCGTGGGCTGCCAACGCCGGACCGCTCGACCCCGACGGGCTTCCCACCGAGTTGATCAGCACGAGGTGGCGGACGCGGGCCGGCGCGTCGTGGGCCACGCGGATGGCTACGCCGCCGCCGAAGGAGTGGCCCACGACGAGCGCGGGTTCGTCGAGACCGATGGCATCGAGGAACTCCGCTACCCACGCCGCGTACCCCTCCATCGTCCGCTCGGCGCGGGGCAGGTTGGCCGTGCCGCCGAAGCCCGGCAGCGACGGGGCGTAGACCTGGCACCCTCGGGCGACGAGCTCCCGCAGCGCGCCCTGGTAGGCGCGGTGGCCGAGACCCCAGCCGTGCAGGAACACGACCGGGAGGCCGCGACCGCCCACCGCGCACGAGGCTCGCCGGCCATCGACGGCCAGGTGCCGGCCCACGAGGTCGCGGGACCGGCCCGCTGGCTTCGTCACCGCCATCGCCCCGGACCTTCGCCGACGACGTCACCCGTTCGGTGTCACGGCAGTGAACGGTCCGTGAACCACGCCTGGTGGGAGTGGGCGCGACATCCGGGCGAAACATCCCCGGCCTAGCGTCGCCAGTGCGACTCGGGAGGTTCCCCCCATGCCCGACGATGTTCGACCGATCTCACCATCTCGCTGGATGCGCGCCGTCGCGTTCCACGTGGGCGGGCCGATGTGCCGGCGCCTGTTCCGCCTCCGCGTGGAAGGGACCGAGCACCTGCCGTCGGCCGGCGCCGCCATCATCGCCGCCAACCATCTGTCGTTCTTCGACTCGGTCGTGCTCGTGCTGGCCGTCCCCCGGCCCCTCAAGTTCGTGGGCAAGGCCGAGTACCTGGACCGCTGGACGACGCGGCGGCTCCTGCCCGCGCTCGGCATGATCCCCGTCGAGCGGGGCAGCCCCCGCCAGGCCTATGGCGCGCTGCAGGTGGCTGCCGACGTCCTCCACGCCGACGAGCTGTTCGCCGTCTACCCCGAAGGCACCCGGTCCCAGGACGGGCAACTGCGGCAGGGCCACAACGGCGTCGGCCATCTGAGCGTGACGACCGGCGCATCGGTCATCCCGGCCGGGATCGTGGGCACCGACCGCATCCAGCCGAAGGGAGCGCGCCTGCCCCGCCCCTTCCGGGCCGCCACGGTGCGCTTCGGCTCCCCCATCGACCCGCACCGCTACGACGGCAGCCGCCGGGAGTGCCGCCGGCGCATCACGCGCGACGTGATGTCGGCGATCGGCGAGCTGTCGGGCCAGGCGCCGCGGCCAGCTGCGCCACCGCGCGTCCTCGTGGGATCGCCCGGCTGAGTCAGGGGTCGATCAGCACCCCGGGGTTGAGCACGCCGCCAGGGTCGACGGCGTGCTTGGCCGCCCGCAACGCGTCGGCGAAGAGGTCGGGACGCTGGCGGTCGTACTGCGGCCGGTGCATGCGCCCGACGGCGTGGTGGTGGGTGATCGTCCCGCCGGCGTCGAGGATCGCCTCGGACGTGGCGTGCTTGACCTCGGACCACATGGCGATCTCCGAGCCCTGGCGACCCTGACCCGACCACGTGTAGTAGGGCGCCGGCCCGTCGGGATAGACGTGGGTGAACCGGCACGACAGCAGCGGCTCGTGACCGAACACCTCGCGCAGTGCCGCCGACACCCGTTCCCGCACGACGGCGTCGAAGTCGGGCCAGCGATCCCACGTGATGGCCGTCTCGAACGTGTCGGCCACCAGGCCCAGGCTGGTCTCCACCCCGTTGCCGACGCCGATGAAGGCATCGCGCCATGCCCCCACGGCGCCGCCGCGGCCGGTCGGCTCGCCGCCGTCGGCGATGACGATGTCGGCGTCGTCGATGTGACCGCCGCAGCCCCGTGCGAGCTCGACCGCCTGGGCGATGTTGTGCCGCTGGCTCAGCTCGGCCGACTCGAACGAGATGATCACCAGCGCCTGCGTGCCGTCGAGGCCGGCGGCCCGCTGCGCTTCGGCCGGGTCGAGGATGCGCAGGTTGGCCGGCCACAGCTTGGCCTGCGCGATGTGGCGTACGGCATCGCAACCGGCGGCCCAACTCGAGAACGTCACCCCTGCGGTGGCCCGGAACACCGGGCGGCGCTGCACCCGCATCCACGCCGAGGTGATGATGCCGAGGATGCCCTCGCTGCCGATCATCAGGCGGTCCGGCGACGGCCCCGCGCCGGAACCCGGCAGCCGGCGCGACTCCCACCAGCCCCGCGGCGTGAGCACTCGCAGCGACTCGACGAACTCGTCGATGTGGGTGTGGTTGGTGGCGTAGTGCCCGCCCGAACGCGTCGCGATCCAGCCGCCGAGCGACGAGAACCGGAACGACTGCGGGAAGTGGCGCAGCGTCAGCCCGTGCGGGCGCAGCTGGTCCTCGAGGTGCGGGCCCATGACCCCGGCCTGGATCCGCGCCGCTCGCGACACCTCGTCCACCTCGAGCACCTGGTCGAGGCGATCCAAGGCGATGGTGACGACGGCATCGGCCTCGGGCGGGTTGACCCCCCACACGACCGACGAGCCGCCGCCGTAGGGCACCACGACCGCGCCGGCGCCGGCGCACCAGTCGAGCGTGGCCTCCAGCTCCGCTTCGGTCCGGGGGTGGGCCACGAAGTCGGGCGGGTTCGGGAACTCGAGCCGGAAGGCGCGCGTCCGGTCGGTGAGATGGGCGCCGTGGGCGTGGAAGGCCCGCTCCCACGTGTCGGTCGTGCACCACGCGGCCAACGAGTCGGGCACCCGCACCCGGGGGGCCCGCAGCTCCGCATCGGCGAGATCCGGGATGGGCTGGGGCGTGATGGCCGTGCCGGTGCGCTCGGAGAGCGTCCGGGCCAGGTCCACCCGCTGGTCGGTCGTCGGCTCCTCGGATTGCAGGCACCACGCCCAGAACGAACGCCGACTCGTCTTGGCCTCGACCGTCGTCACGCGCCGTACCGTAACCGCCTGGTCAGCGCCGCCCAGCCGCCCGCACGCTGGCATCAGCGAGATGGGCCATCAACCGCTGGATCGTGACCACGCCGACGTAACGGCCGCCGCTGTCGGTCACCACTGTCGGCAAGCCGGCGCGGTCGGTCATCGCTGTCCACGATGACGATGACGTCGGTCTCTGACGACGCGAACACCGTCGCCGCCACCGCCATGTTGTCGACGTGGACGGTCGGAGCCACCATCAGCACGGGCGGCAGACCCTCGTCCATCTGCGCGTCGAGCAGGTCGGCCAGCGCCGCGAACGCGCCCGGCTCGATCTCCGACCACGCTGCCTCGGGACGCCCGAAGAACCATCCCTCGGCCAGCGGCACCTGCAACCGCAAGCAGCGGCGGGCGGCGGCTTCCGTCTCGATGCCCTCGACGAGGATCCAGGCGTCGATCCGATGGGAGCGTGGCGGTATCCGGAGGAGACCGTGGCGTGGCCCTCACTCGGCGGGCTCGGCCTCCGGCGTGACGAGGTGGACCTCCAGCGGCTCCGGCGAGGGCAGGCCGGCCACGCTGCCGTCCTCGGTGGCATCGAGCAGCCGGGCTCGGAGGCGCCGTTGCACCTCGACGCGGGCACCCGGCGTGGTGCGCACCACGACCCGCAGCACGACGCGGTCGTCGAGCACTTCCTGCGCCCCCAGCACGCGCGGCCGGTCGACCAGGTCGCCCCGCACCGACGGATCGTCGCACAGCTCACCGGCGGCGGCTTCGACGGCGGCGGTGCTCTCGGCCAGGTGCTGGCGGGGCACGGGCACGTCGACGATGGCCATCGACCACTCTTGGCTGAGGTTGGCCACCCGGCTGATCTGACCATGGGGCACGAACCAGACCCTGCCGTCGGCGTCGCGCAAGCGGGTGACGCGCAGGCTCACCTCCTCCACGGTGCCCTCGGCCAGGCCGAGGTCGACGCTGTCGCCGACGCCGTACTGGTCCTCGCCGAACATGAAGAAGCCGGCCAGGAGATCACGCACGATCTGCTGAGCGCCGAAGGCCGAGCGCGCCGCCGATGATCGAGGCGCCGGCGATGAACGCGCCCACGTTCACGCCGAGGTCGGACAGGATCGAGATGGTGGCGATCGTCCAGATCAGGGCGGCCGCCGTGCTGCGCAAGACGGCGGTGAGGGTGCGGGCCCGGCGCTCGGAGCGGAGGTCGTGGGGCGCCGACCCCGGTATCGACGAGCGCAGGCTGTGCATGCCCAGCACGATCCGCTTGATCAGCTTGCGAGAGAGCCAGCTGAGCACCAGCGCGATCAGCAGGACCACGACGACCTTGGAGAAGGTCAGCAGATGCCAGTCGTCGAGGGTCTGCACCCATTCGGCGCGGTTCTGGTCCGGCATCGTTCAAACGGTAGCCACGGCGGTCGCCGACCAACCGGACCCCCCGACGCGTCGGTACGGTTGTCCCTCATGGCCGATTCCGCGTCGCAACCGGCCTCCCCACCCCTGTGGATCGCCCCGCGCCGGCGCCCCCGCCGCCGCCGACGCACCTGGCCCCAGCGCCTCCTCATCGCCGGCAGCAGCCTCATGGCGGTCGTGTGCGTCGTGGCCGCGCTCGGCGTCTGGTACGCCAACCATCGCCTCGAAGATCTCGAGCGCGTCGTGATCACCCACGCCAGCACCACCGTCACCGTCGCCGGGTCGGGACCCGCGGCCACGGCCGCCCCCGTGACCGCCGTCGACGAGACGCCGGGCAACGCCCAGAACTTCCTCCTCATCGGCAGCGACGCCCGGCGCGAAGCGTGCACGGCGGCGGACTCGCCCTTCGCCGGCGGCATCGGCGACGCCACCAGCGAGCTGTCGGACACGATCATCGTGGTGCGGGTCGACCCGGCCGCCGGCCAGGCCGCCATCCTGTCGTTCCCTCGTGACCTGTGGGTCACCGTGGCCGGGACCGGCCGCAAGTCCAAGATCAACTCGGCCTACGAGCCGGACAACCCGAGCCGCCTCGTCCAGACGATCGAGGAGGACTTCGGGCTCTTCATCGACCACACCGTGCAGGTGAGCCTGTGCGCGTTCAAGTCGCTGGTCGACGCCGTCGGCGGCGTGAACGTGCCGTTCGCCTACCCGACGAGGGACGAGGAGACCGGCCTCGACATCCCGAACCCCGGCTGCGTCAGCCTCGACGGCGACACCGCGCTCGCCTACGTGCGCTCCACGCGCGCACTACTTCTACTACGTCGCCGGCAAGGGCTGGGTGAACGACGGCTCGTCCGACTACGGCCGCATCAGCCGCCAGCAGGACTTCATCCAGCGGGCCCTCCAGAAGGCGGTGGACAAGGGGGCGCGCAACCTGAACGTCGCCCGCGACCTCCTGGACGTGGCCCTGGCCAACGTGGTGGTCGACCAGAACCTCACCATCAACGACCTGCTGCGGCTGGCCTCGACGCTGCGCGACTTCGATCCCGCGCAGCTGCGGGCCCACAGCTACCGGGTGGAGGGCCGGGGCAAGGTGCAGGGCGGCGAGAGCATCGTGATCCCCGACCTGGAGGCGCCCACCACCAAGGCCATCCTCGAGGTGTTCCGGGGCCATGCCCGGCTGTCCGACGTGGCCGCCGCGGACGCGACGACCACGTCCACGCCGGACCAGGCGACGACCACGGGCACCACGGCGGCGGCGACGACGACCGCGGCGCCGGGCCCGTCCACGACGGCGACGCCTGGGGCGACGACCACCGTGCCCGTGGTGGAGGTGGCGCCCAACCCGGTCGGCATCTCCCCGCCCGACGACCCGACCTGCCGCTAGGCGCTGCCTCCCAAGGGCCTCCCAACATTGGGTGCCGATCGCCTCATGGGTGCGAGACGACCCGCCAGGCGACGCAATCCGCACCCGTGAGTGGATTCGCACCCAAAGTTGGCGCGCTCAGCCCTCGCTGAGTTGGGCGAAGGCGTCGGCCACGTCGCTCGGGCCGGCCACCGTCACGAGCCGCGCCCCGACCGCCGCCGCCAGTTCCTCGGCCTCGACGCTGTCGCCCTCCGGCGCCACCACCCACAGCTCGTCGAAGCGGGCCGCCGCCTCGTGTACGTCGCCCTGCACGGTGGCCCGGCAGTCCGACAGCAAGATGGCGATGCGTCGTGCGGCGCGCGACCGGTCGAGCTGCTGATGGGCAGCCCGCAGCGCGAGGGCCAGGTCCGTCGTGCCGTGCCCGCGCAGCAGGAGGAGGTCGTTGACGATCTGCTCGGCGGCGCGCGGCGTCTCCTGGCTCTTGGCCACGATCACGTCGGAGGAGAAGGCCAGCACGCTGTGATCGGCCGGGGCCCGGAAGGCGACGGCCGACGCCGCCACCGCCGCCGTGGCGAGGGGCCGGCCGCTCATCGAACCGCTGCGGTCGACGAGCAGGCACAGCGCCGTGCCCGGCTTCACCCAGCCCCGCACCCGCAGCTCGTCAGGGTCGGGCGGCGCGCCACCGGCGCGGGCGACGGCCAGCGCGTCGACGCTGGCGTCGATGTCGAGATCGCCGCCGTCGGGTCGATACGGCATCCGCCGCACCTTGCCGATGCCGCGGCGGCGGGCCGGGCCGCTGCGGGCCAGCTCCACCACCAGCCGGCCGGCGAGGCGCCGGGCGAGGGCGCGCAGGCGCTCGTCGGTGGCGCCGGCGAGGTCGGCCAGCATGCCGAGCGCTTCGTCGGCGTCCTCGGCCATGGCCTCGGCGAAGGCCACCTCGTCGAGCTCGCCCACCTCGGGCGAGATGTCCTCGAAGTGCTGGTGGCGGGCGAGCTCCCGGCGCGACGTGGTGCGCCGGCCCGCCTGCTGGATGGCCGCCTCGGCCGCTGACCCTTCCTTGATCAGCTGGTCGATGAGGTCTTGGCTGTCGCCCCCGCCGGGGCGGGGCCTTTTCCCCCGTCACCGTCCGGCAGCCCGAAGATCGCCTGCCACAGCTCGGTGATCACGTCCTCGGAGGTACGGCCGGCGCCGTCGCGCACCCGCACGCGGCCGGACAGCGCCACCAGGGCGGCGTCGAGGCCCACTCGGGCGTCGTGCGGAGCGGTGCCCCGCAGCGCTGCGAGCCGCGCCGCCACCACCACCGTATCGATGGCGCCGCGCACCGACGAGCCGATGCGCAGATCGGGGTGCGAGCGGGTGCGGCGCACGAGGGTCACCACGCCGGTCAGCCAGCGCAGGTCGGCCGCCGCCTCACCGGCCTCCCGGGCCACGATGGCGGCCTCGTCGGCGGCGTCCTGGTAATCCATCGACAGCCGGCACGTGCGGTCGTAGACGGCCGACGAGATGCGAGCCGTGCCCACGGCGTCGAACGGGTTCATGGCCGCCACGAGGCGGAAGCCGGGCGCCGCCGCCACCCGCCCGAGGCGGGGGACATGGAGCTCGGCCTCGCTCATCACCGTGATGAGCACGTTGAGGGTCTCTTCCGGGATGCGGTTGATCTCCTCGACGTACAGCAGCGAGCCCTCGCGCAGCGCCGCTACCAGCGGGCCGTCTTCGAAGATCTCGACGGCGTAGCCCTCGGCCAGGACGCGTGCCGGGTCGAAGTGGCCCACGAGGCGGGCCGGGGTCAGCTCGGCGTTGCCCTCCACGAACTCGAAGCCGATGCCGAGCTCGTCGGCCACGGCGCGCAGCAACGTCGACTTGCCTGTGCCCGGCGGGCCCTCCAGCAGGATGTGGCGACCGGCCGCCAGGGCGGCCACCACGATCTCTTGTTCGCGCCGCCGGCCGACGACTCGGGTCCCGAGGCGATCGACCAGCGACGCCGATGAGACGTCGTTCAGAATGTGATCACGCCCCGGATGTTCTTGCCGTCGCGCATGTCCTGGTAGCCGTCGTTGATCTGGTCGAGCGTGTACGTCTTGGTGATCAGCTCGTCCAGCTTGAGCTGACCGTCGCGGTACATCGACAGCAGGTTGGGGATGTCACGGCGCGGGTTCAGCGACCCGAAGATGGCCCCCTTGACCTCTTTCTGCCACAGCGTGAGCTCGAAGAGGTTGATGGCGGAGTGCGTCTGGGCGATGGGAGCCACCGCCGTCACCACGCAGGTGCCGCCCTTGGCCGTCAGCGTCATCGCCTCACCCATCAGCTCACCCTCCATCACGCCGGGCGTCATGATGACCTTGTCGGCCATCTGGCCCCACGTGAGCTCGGTGACGAGCGGGATGGCCTCGGCCATCGACGCCGCCGTGTGGGTGGCGCCGAACTCCATCGCCTTCTCCCGCTTGAACTCCACGGGGTCGACGGCGATGATCCGCTTGGCCCCGGCCATCTTGGCGCCCTGCACGGCGTTGGTGCCGATGCCGCCGATGCCGACGACCACGACGGTGTCACCGGGCGTGGTGCCGGCGCGGTGGACGGCCGAGCCCCAGCCCGTGGCCACGCCACACGACACCAGGCACACGGCACTCATCGGCAGGTCGTCGTCCACCTTGATGACGGAGGCCTCGGACACCACGGTGTGCTCGGCGAACGTGCCCAGCTTGGCCAGGAGGTTGAGCTCCTCGCCCTTGCAGTGGTGGCGCACGGTGCCGTCGGTGATCTGGCCCTTGTTGAACGCACCGGCGCCCAGGTCGCAGAGGTTCTGGTGACCGGTGGAGCAGTAGCGGCAGCGGCCACACGACGGCACGAACGACGCCGACACGTGATCGCCGACCTTGACCGACGTGACCCCGGGGCCGACCTCCTTGACGATGCCGGCACCCTCGTGGCCGCCGATGATCGGGAAGAACTCAGGCAAGCCGGCGGCGGCCCGGACGTCCTCCGCCATCACCATGTCGCCGGTCACGAGATGCTCGTCGGAGTGGCACAGGCCTGCGGCCTTCAGCTCCACCAGCACTTCACCGGCCTTCGGTGGATCGAGATCGATCTCCTCCACCTTCCAGTCCTGGCCGACTCCCCACAGCACCGCAGCGCGCGTCTTCACGTCAGACCCCCCTTGTGATCGCTGGGGCGCAAGATAGCCAGTCGCCGCCCCCTTCGGAGAAGTTGAACCGGTGAGCGCCCGGACGGGCACTCACCGGAGTGGCGGCGCAGAGCCTGGCCGGATTGACCGAGCGCAGCGAGACCGAGGCCAGCCGAGGCATCAACTCAGTCGTAGATCATGACGCCGCGGATGTTCTTGCCGTCGCGCATGTCCTGATAGCCCTCGTTCACGCCGTCCAGCGTGTAGGTCTTGGTGACGAGCCCATCGAGGTCGAGCTGGCCGTCGCGCCACAGCCCGAGGAGCTTGGGGATGTCGTAGCGGGGGTTGCCCGAGCCGAACAGGGAGCCGACGACCTGCTTCTCCATCAGCGTGAGATCGAACAGGTTGACGTTCGCTTCCATCTCCAGCGCCGGGTGAACGTTGGTGATGACCACCCGGCCCCGCTTGGCGGCGAGGGCGAGCGCCGGCGCGAGGGCCTTCCCGTCACCGACGCCCATGGTCATGATGACCTTGTTGGCCATCGTGCCCCAGGTGAGGTCGGTGACCAGCGGCAGGGCATCCTCGAGCGACGCCGCCGTGTGGGTGGCGCCGAAGTCCATGGCCCGCTCCCGCTTGTTCTCGAGCGGGTCGATGGCGATGATCCGCTTGGCCCCGGCCAGCTTCGCCCCCTGGATGGCGTTGGCGCCGATGCCGCCGACGCCGACGACGACGACGGTGTCACCGGTCTGCACCTCGGCGGCGTAGACGGCCGAGCCCCAACCCGTGACCACGCCGCAGCCGAGGAGGCAGGCCCGGTCGAGGGGGACGTCGTCGTCGATCTTGATGCAGCTGGCCTCGTTGACGACGGTGTGGTGGGCGAACGTGCCGAGGAGGCACATGAGGCCGAGGTCCTGGTCCTGGGCGTGGTGGCGGGCGGTCCCGTCGGTGATCTGGCGCCCCTCCCCCATGGCGGCACCGAGGTCGCACAGGTTCTGGTGACCGGTGGAGCAGCTCGGGCACCGGCCGCACGACGGGATGAACCCGAACACCACGTGATCGCCCGCCTTGAGCGACGTGACGCCGGGGCCAACCTCTTCCACCACGCCGGCGCCCTCGTGCCCGCCGATGATCGGGAGCGCGAAGGGAAGGTCGCCGGTGACGAGGTGCTCGTCGGAGTGGCACAAGCCCGACGCCGCCATCTTGACCAGGACCTCACCCTCCTTGGGCGGGTCGAGCTCGATCTCCTCGACGCTCCAGTCCTTGCCGACTTCCCACAGGATCGCAGCCTTCGTCTTCATGGAACCCCCCAGGTCCGGTGACATCGAGGACGTTACACACGTCACCGCGATATACGCTTCAGAGCATGGAGAACAGCACCATCACCGTTGCCGAGGAGCAGGACGAGCTGGTCGAGGACGAGCTTCTCGTCGAGGAGATCTCCATCGACGGGATGTGCGGCGTCTACTGAGTCGTAGCCTCGGCTTCGCCTCGGGCTCGCTGCGCTCGAACAATGCTGCTTGCGCTCGTCCCGCCGCCGCACTGCGGCGGCAGGTGACCTCGGCCATGGCTGTCGCGCTTGACGCGCCCATGGAACTGCACCCTCAGGTCGCCCTGCGCCCTGAGCCGTTCGGCGCGCTCGCCTATCACTACGGCAACCGCCGCCTCGTCTTCCTGAAGTCACCCGACGTCCTCGCCGTGGTGCGGGCCTTGGGTCGCCATCCCACCGTCGCCGACGCCCTGTCGGCCTGCGGGGTCGAGCAACGCCGGTGGCCGGCTTTCGTGGCCGCCCTCGACTCCCTCGAGCACTCGGAGGTCGTCCGTGGCCGTTGAGCGTCTCGTCGAGCAGCTGAAGCACGGCCTCGACGCCCCGATCTGCCTGACGTGGGAGCTCACCTACGCCTGCAACCTGGCGTGCGTGCACTGCCTGTCGTCGTCGGGTCGCCGCGATCCCCGGGAGCTGACCACCGCCGAGGCCAAGGCCGTGCTCGACGAGCTGCACGACCTCCAGGTCTTCTACATCAACATCGGCGGCGGCGAGCCCACCATCCGCCGGGACTTCTTCGAGATCGTCGAGCACTCGATCTCGCGCGACATCGGCGTGAAGTTCTCGACCAACGGGGCCTTCATCACCGACGACGCCGCCCGCCGCCTGGCGGACATGGACTACCTCGACATCCAGATTCTCATTGGACGGTCTCGACGCCGCCACCAACGATCCCGTCCGGGGCGAAGGCTCCTACGAGACGGCCCGCCGGGCCATGGACCGCCTGGCCGCCGCCGGGTTCGGGCCGTTCAAGATCTCGATCGTCGTCACCCGCCACAACGTGGACCAGCTCGACGGCTTCGAGGCGCTCGCCGACTCCTACGGCGCCCAGCTGCGCGTCACCCGCCTGCGGCCGTCGGGCCGGGGCGCCGACAGCTGGCACGACCTGCATCCCACCAACGACCAGCAGCGGCAGATCTACCGCTGGCTGCTGAGCCACCCGAACGTGCTGACCGGCGACTCGTTCTTCCACCTGAACGCGCTGGGTGAGCCGCTGCCGGGCCTCAACATGTGCGGCGCCGGCCGCGTGGTGTGCCTGATCGACCCGGTCGGCGAGGTGTACGCCTGCCCGTTCGTGATCCACGACGAGTTCCGGGCCGGCTCCGTGCGCGACTCCGGCGGCTTCACCAAGGTGTGGCGGGAGAGCGAGCTGTTCCAGGAGCTGCGCCAGCCGCAGTCGGCCGGGGCGTGCGCGTCCGTGCGGCAGCTACGACGCCTGCCAGGGTGGGTGCATGGCGGCCAAGTTCTTCGTGGGCCTGCCCCTCGACGGCCCCGACCCGGAGTGCGTGAACGGCCACGGTGCCGACCTGTTGGCCGGCGTCGACCACACGGTGACGCCCCGGCCGGCCGAGGACCACTCCAAGCCGGCGCCGGTGATGTTCACCCGCAAGCCGGTCAGCGCGAGCCGGTAGCTACTTGATCAGGCCGAGGTCCCGGACGGCGTCGCGCTCGTCGGTCAGTTCGGCCACCGACGCGTCGATCTTGCCGCGGGAGTAGTCGTCGATGTCGAGGCCCTGCACGATCTCGTAGGCCCCGCTCTTCGTGGTGCACGGGAAGCTGGAGATGAGCCCCTCGGCCACGCCGTAGGAGCCGTCGGACACGATGGCCATGCTGGCCCAATCGCCTGGCGCGGTGCCCAGCGCCCACGTGCGCATGTGGTCGATGGCGGCATTGGCGGCCGACGCCGCCGACGACAGGCCGCGGGCGTCGATGATGGCGGCGCCCCGCTTGGCCACCGTGGGGATGAACGTGCCGTCCACCCACTCGTGGTCGCCGACCAGCTCGTAGGCGTTCTTGCCGTCCACCTCGGTGTGGAAGAGGTCGGGGTACTGGGTGGTGG
Organism: uncultured Acidimicrobiales bacterium; assembly: GCA_963728985.1. Lineage (GTDB taxonomy): Bacteria > Actinomycetota > Acidimicrobiia > Acidimicrobiales > Ilumatobacteraceae > DASXAI01. The sequence continues at coordinate 982,063 of CAVSME010000003.1, forward strand.
AGTGGTTCCCCCAGATCGTCATCTTGTTGATGCTGCTCACCGGCGCCTGCACCTTGGCCGCCAGCTGCGCCACGGCCCGGTTGTGGTCGAGGCGGGTCATGGCGGTGAACTGCCGTGGGTTCAGGTCGGGGGCGTTGTTCATGGCGATGAGGGCGTTGGTGTTGGCCGGGTTGCCGACGACGAGGATCTTCACGTCCCGCTTGGCCGAGTCCGACAGCGCCTTGCCCTGCACGGTGAAGATGGCGCCGTTGGCCGACAGCAGGTCGCTGCGCTCCATCCCCTGCTTGCGCGGCATGGCCCCCACGAGAAGGGCGTAGTCGGCATCCCCGAAGGCGACGTTGGCGTCGTCGGTCGGGACGATGCCGGCGAGCAGCGGGAAGGCGCAGTCGTCGAGCTCCATGGCCACGCCGTCGAGCGCCTTCAGCGCGGGCGTGATCTCGAGGAGCTGCAGGATGACGGGCTGGTCCGGGCCGAGCATGGCGCCGCTGGCGATGCGGAACAGGAGGCTGTAGCCGATCTGGCCGGCGGCGCCGGTGACGGCCACGCGTACGGGTGCAGGCATGGCTGCGAGCGTAGGCGGGGCCGCCACCGTTGCCGAAAGAGCGGCTAGCGCTGGAGGGCCTTGACCTCCAGGAACTCCTCCAGGCCGAACGTGCCCGCCTCGCGGCCGAGGCCGGACTGCTTGTAGCCGCCGAACGGGGCCATCACGTTGAAGGCGCCGCCGTTGACCTCCACCTGGCCGGCCCGGATCTTGCGGGCCACGGCGAGAGCGCGGTCGGGGTCGCCGCTCCAGACGCCGCCGGCCAGGCCGTAGATGGAGTCGTTGGCGATGCGCACCGCATCGGCCTCGTCGTCGTAGGGCATGATCGACAGCACCGGCCCGAAGATCTCCTCACGGGCGATCGTCATGTCCGCCGTGACCTCGGAGAAGACGGTGGGCTGCACGTAGAAGCCCGTGTCGAGGCCGTCGGGTGCGTCGGCCCCGCCGGTGAGCAGCTTGGCGCCCTCCTCGCTGCCCTTGGCGATGTAGCCCCGCACCCGCTGGCGCTGCACGTCGGACACGAGCGGGCCGATGCGGCTGGTCTTCTGGAACGGGTCGCCGGGCGTGTAGGTCTCGGCCGCCTTGGTGGCGATGGCCTCGACCTCGGCCAGCTTGCTGCGGGGGACCAGCATGCGGGTGAGGGCCGTGCAGGTCTGGCCCGAGTTGAGGAAGCACTTGCCCACGCCATCGGTGACGGCCTTCTCCAGGTCGGCATCGTCGAGGATCACATTGGCCGACTTGCCGCCCAGCTCGAGGGCGACCCGCTTCACCGTCTGCGACGCCACCTCGGCCACCCGCTTGCCGGCGCGGGTGGAGCCGGTGAAGGAGACCATGTCGACGTCCGGGTGGGCGGCGATGGCCTCGCCCACCACCGGGCCGAGCCCGGTCACGAGGTTGAACACGCCGGCGGGCAGGCCGACCTCGTCCATCACCTCGGCGAGGATGAAGGCGTTGACCGGCGCCACCTCGCTGGGCTTGAGGACGACGGTGTTGCCGGCGGCGAGAGCGGGCGCCACCTTCAGGGCGATCTGGTGGAGCGGGTAGTTCCACGGGGTGATGCAGCCGACGACGCCGATCGGCTCCCGCACGACCAGGCTGTTGCCCACCGTCTCCTCGAAGGCGAAGGTCTGCACCACCTGGGCGGCGATGCCGAAGTTGGCCTTGGGCAGGCCGGCCTGGATGATCTGGGCCAGCTTCACCGGCATGCCCACCTCTTGGGCGATGGTGGTGGCGATCTCCTCGGTGCGGGCCTCCAGGCCCTCCTGGATGCGGGTGAGGTACTTGGCCCGCTCCTCGACGCTGGTCTGGCTCCAGCTGTCGAACGCCTTGCGGGCGGCGGCCACGGCCTTGTCGACGTCGGCCGCGGTGCCCTCGGGGATGGTGGCCATCACCTCTTCGGTGGCCGAGTTGACCACCTCGAGCGTGCCGGTGCCGGCCGACGGGACCCACGTGCCGTCGATGTAGAGCTTGTCGTACGTGCGCATGCGGCGACGGTAGCCCTCCCCACTCGCAGCGTGTGCACGGAGGTGGCTGGGGGTGCGCCTGCACGCACAGGCTGTGCGCGGGACGGGGTGAAGGCGAGCGCGTGAGCAGGGCCGATGCCGCCCGCGCAGCGCCCCCAATCGCGCAGCCTGTGCGCTTGATACCGCCCCAGCGGTACCAAGTGTTCAGGCTGCGCGCCGGAGGATGGGCGGGCGGCCGGGGAAGTCTGTGCGCGCCGGGTCAGACGGACAGGCCGAGGGCGGCGTAGATCTCGCGGGTCGCGGTGGAGCGGTTGAGCGTGTAGAAGTGCAGGCCCGGCGCCCCCGCCGCCAGCAGATCGGCGCACAAGTCGGTAGCGGCCTCCACGCCGACGTGGCGGACGTGCTCGGGCGATTCGGCCGCCTCGAGCCGCTCGGCCAGCCAGGTGGGGAAGGCGGCCCCGCTCAAGCCGGCCATCCGCTGCACCTGGCCCGAGTTGGTGACCGGCATGATCCCGGGCACGATCGGCTTCGTGCAGCCGAGGGCGGCCAGCTCGTCGACCAGGCGCAGGTAGTGCTCGGCCTCGAAGAAGAACTGGGTGATGGCGAAGTCGGCCGACTCGAGCTTCTCGGCCAGGCGCTCGCGATCGGCGGCTCGACTCGGCGACCGGGGGTGGATCTCGGGGTGGGCGGCCACGCCGATCGAGAACCCCTCGGCGGCGGCAATATCCGCGACCAGCTCGGAGGCGAAGCGGTAGTCGCTGGCCCGGACATCGGCGGCATCGATCGGTGCGTCGCCGCCGAGGGCCATGATGTTCTCGATACCGGCGCTGCGGTAGTTGTCCAGGATCTCCACGATCTCCCGCCGGCTGTGGCCCTGGCAGGTCAGGTGGGCCATCGGCGTGATCGTCGTCTCCCGGCGGACCCAGGCCACGATGTCGTGCGTGCGGTCGCGGGTGGAGCCCCCGGCGCCGTAGGTGACGGACACGAAGCTCGGGGCGAGGGGCTCGAGCTCGGCAATGGTGCGACCCAGGGTGAGCTGGGCACCGTCGGTCTTCGGGGGGAAGAACTCGAAACTGAAGGTGCGCCGCTCCGCCAGGAGGTCGGCGATGCGAGCCATCCGGCCAGGTTACCGGCGGCCGCCCGACCGGCGAGTCGACGACCTAGTGCCGGAAATGCCGCTCCCCGGTGAACACCATGGTGATGCCGTGCTCGTCGGCCGCCTCGATCACTTCGCTGTCGCGCACCGAGCCACCCGGCTGCACGACGGCCGTCACGCCAGCGGCCACCGCGGCGTCGAGCCCGTCGCGGAACGGGAAGAAGGCGTCGCTGGCGCACGCCCCGCCGGCGGCCCGTCCAGCGGCGCGCTCGGCGGCGATGCGGGCGGAGTCGAGGCGGTTCTGCTGGCCGGCACCGATCCCCACCGCCTGGCCGTCCTGCACCAGCACGATGGCGTTCGACGACACCACCGCGCACACCTGCCAGGCCATGACGAGGTCGTCCCACTCGGTCGGCGTGGGCGCCACCTTGGTGACCACCTTCCACTGGCGGCGATCGACGTTAACCCGGTCGGCCTCCTGGACGAGCAGGCCGCCGTCGATGGTGCGCAGGTCGACGACCGCCGACCCGGGCGGGGGCGCCGCCAGCACCCGGAGGTTCTTCTTGCCACTCAGCACGGCCAGCGCGTCGTCGTCGAACGAGGGCGCCACCACGACCTCGGTGAACACCGGCGCAAGTGCCGTCGCCAGTGATTCCGGCACCGGGCGGTTCAGGGCCACGATCCCGCCGAACGCCGACAGCGGGTCGCAGGCGTGGGCACGGAGGTAGGCGGCGGTGACGTCGGTGCCGGTGGCCACGCCGCACGGGTTGGCGTGCTTGACGATCACCGCGGCCGGCTCCTCGAAGCGATGCACCAGCCGCCATGCCGCTTCGGCATCGAACAGGTTGAGGTAGGACAGCTCCTTGCCGCCGAGTTGCACGGCATCGTCCCACCACGATCGCCGGCCCGCCCGCCGGTACCGGGCGCCGCGCTGGTGGGGGTTCTCGCCGTAGCGCAGCTCCTGGGCCTTCTCCAGCACGAGGTGCAGGGTGGCGGGCAGCGGGTCGTCGGCTGCCGGGCCCGTGCCGTCGAGCCACGACACCACGGCGGCGTCGTAGGCGGCCGTCGTGGCGAACGCCTTGCGGGCCAGGTGCCGGCGGGTCTCGGCCGACAGCTCCCCGGAGGCGGCCAGCTCGTCGAGCACCGGCTCGTAGTCGAGCGGGTCGACCACCACACCCACGTGGGCGTGGTTCTTGGCCGCCGCCCGCACCATGGCCGGGCCGCCGACGTCGATCATCTCGATGCCCGGCTGGTCAGAGAAGGGGTACATGTTCACCACCACGAGATCGATGGGCTCGATGCCGTGGGTGCTCATGTCGGCCACATGGCCCGGGTCGTCGGGATTGGCGAGGAGGGCGCCGTGCACCTTGGGGTGCAGCGTCACCACGCGGTGGCCGAGGATGGCCGGCATCCCCGTCAGGTCGGCCACGTCGGTGGTGGGCAGGCCGGCGTCGACCAGCGCCCGTGCCGTGCCCCCGCTCGAGACCAGTGTCCATCCGAGGTCGTGGAGCCGGCGCGCCAGATCCACCACGCCGGTCTTGTCGTAGACGGACAGGAGGGCGCGCTTCATGCCAGGAACTCCTTCAGCACCGTCGGGTACAGGTTGCGTTCAACTGCCTTGATCCGCTCGTGGAGCGAGGCCTCGGTGTCGTCGGCCAGGACGGGCACGGCCTCCTGGGCGAGGATCGGCCCGTCGTCCATCCGTTCCGTGGCCACATGCACCGTACATCCGGTCACCTTGACGCCGAACGCCAATGCGTCGCGCACGGCGTGGGCGCCGGGGAAGGCGGGCAGCAGCGACGGATGGGTGTTGAGGACGCGCTCGCCGTAGGCGTCGAACATCACCGGCGCCAGCACCGTCATGAAGCCGGCCATCGCCACCAGGTCCACGCCGCAGCCGCCGAGGGCGTCGACCAGCTCGGCCGTGTAGGCGGACCGGTCGAAGTCGGCCCCGAACGAGGACCGGGCCACGAGGACGGCGTCGATGCCGGCACCGGCGGCGATCTCCAGCGCTCGGCACGTGCGATCGGCGACCACGACGGCCACCGGCACGTGGCGCGCCATCATCGACTCGAGGATCGTGCCGCTGCCCGACGCCAGGACGGCCAGGCGCATCACCGGGTTCCCCACCCGGGGTGCCCGGTGTCGTTACAGTGCGTCACGATCGGCAGCGAAAGGCGGCTCACGCATGAAGCGACAACCGACCGTAGCGGACATCGTGATGGTCATCGGTGGTGTGGTCACCTTCATCTTCTCCTTCCTCGACTTCTTCGAGGGCGAGAACGCCTGGGCGACCGGGCTCTTCCCCGTCACGACGATCATCGCCGTGCTCGGCCTGGCGATGGTGGTGTTCGTGCTCCTCGATCTGCTGGCCGGGTTCCACCTCCCGGACTTCCTCACGTTCAACTACAAGCAGATGTACGTGACCTGGGGCATCACCGCCGGGGTGTTCATGTTGGCGTGGCTCATCCTTGACACGCCGGCGGACAAGAAGGCCGGTCTGTACCTCATGCTGATCGGCTCGCTGGCGATGGCCGTCGGGGCCATCCTGAACATCCTCGGTCTCGCCACCCAGACCGTGAACATGCCGTCGGGCACCACCGCCGCGGGCACCGCCGCCACCGGGCCCGCCGCCACGGGACCCGCCGCCCCGGGGCGACCGGTCGCCCCGCCGCCCCCGCCGGGAGCGGGCGGTGGTACCCCGCCGCCGCCCCCGCCGGGGCCGAGCAGCACCCCGCCGCCACCGCCGCCGCCGCCTCGGGCGTGAGCCGGCGCCATGGCGGGCGGATGGCACCCTGATCCATACGGGCGGGCCGAGCAGCGGTACTGGGACGGCGATCGCTGGACCGAGCACGTCGTGCGCGCTGGCGCGCTGACCACCGATGATCCCGAGGCCACGACGACGCCGGCCGCGGGAAACCTGCTGGACCAGCTCGGTCCCGATGCCAAGGAGCGGCCCGAGCCCGACCTCCTCGGCGCCCTCAGCGCAGGAGGGGCCACGCTGGTGGCCGCCGGCCTCCTCGTGCTCTTCGGTGGTGACAGCGGCAGCCGCGGTGGCCTCATCGCCGGCAGCGTCGTCCTGGTCGTCGCCGGCTACATCGTGGCCGGCCTCCTCGACCGCCGACTGCGACCGGCGGCGGTGGCCTTCGCCGCCATCGGTGCCGTGGTCTTCGTCGTGGTCGCCTTCGCCGACACCCTGGCCGACGGCGAGCTCACCGCCATGCTCCTCGTGCTCACGCTGATCACCGGGCTCATGTACGTCGCGCCGGTGTTGCGGGGCCGGCCGGCGCTGCTCGGCATCGCCCTCGTCTCGCTCGTCGCCTGCATCACCTACCTGGCGGCCAAGAGCGACATCGACCGTGCCGACGAGTTCTCGTCACCGGGCATCGACATCGGATCGACCACCGTGCAGAGCGCCTACGCCGTGCTCCTCGTCGCCGGCGTGGCCCTCCTGGTCGTCGCCCTCCTGCTCGATCGAGCGCGCTATCACGGGCTCGCCACCGTCTTCATCGCCGTCGCCATCATCAGTGTGGTGTCCGGGGCCAGCGGTGTGGCCGGCGAGCTGGGCGATGCCGGCGGCGCCATCCTCCTCGGCCTCGCCGGCCTGGCGCTGGCCATCGTCGGGCATCTGGGCCAGCGGCGCTTCACCACGTGGCTGGGCGCCGTGTTCGTGCCCATCGCGCTGGCGGCGCTCGTGTTCACGATGGTGTCCGACGACGACCGCGTCGGCGGCGGCATCCTGCTCGCCGTGTTCGGCGCCGCCCTCGTCGCCGTGTGCTTGTTCGTGCCGCAGCTGCAGCCGCACCGCGAGCGCGACTCGACTACAGGCCTTTGACGATCCCCACCATCAGCTCGCCGGCCTCCGTCGGGTTGAGCCCCACCTGAACACCGGCGGCGCGCAGGGCATCCATCTTCCCCTGCGCGGTGCCCTTTCCCCCGGACACGATGGCGCCGGCGTGGCCCATCTTCTTGCCGGCGGGCGCGGTCACTCCGGCGATGTAGGCGGCGATGGGCTTCGACATGCTCGCCCTGATGAAGTCGGCCGCTTCCTCCTCGGCCGAGCCGCCGATCTCACCGATCATCACGACGGCTCTGGTGTCGGGGTCCGCCTCGAACTCGGCCAGGCAGTCGACGAAGCTCGTGCCCGGCACCGGGTCGCCGCCGATGCCCACACACGTGGTGACGCCGATGCCCTGCTGCTTCAGCTCGTACAGCGCCTGGTAGGTGAGCGTGCCCGACCGGCTCACGATTCCGACGGCGGGCTGCCCGTCCTGCGGCGGCAGCGCGATCTCACCGGCGGTGATGCCGATGTTGCAACGGCCCGGGCTGATCACGCCGGGGCAGTTGGGCCCGAGCAGGCGGGTGCCCGGGTACTCGCGCACGAGCGTGTTGTAGACCCGGGCCTCGTCCTGCGCCGGGATGCCCTCGGTGATGCACACGATGAAGGCGATGCCCGCTTCGGCCGCTTCCAGGATGGCGTCGGAGGCGAACCGCGGGGGCACCACCACGAACGAGGCGTTGGCCCCCGTGGCGGCAACGGCGTCCTTCACCGAGTCGTAGACGGGAATGCCCTCGACGTCGGTGCCGCCCTTGCCGGGCACGGCGCCGGCCACCACCTGGGTGCCGTAGGCCTTGTTGCGCAGGCCGTGGTAGCGCCCCTGGCCACCGGTGATGCCCTGGATCACGACCTTGGTGGTCTCGTCGACGAAGATCGCCATCAGTTGCTCCCGTTCGCAATGGCAACGGCGGTGCGGGCCGCTTCGAGCATGGTGGGCCGGCTGGTCAGCACGTCGTCGGGGATGCCGGCGTCGGCCAGGATCTGGCGGCCCTCCTCGGCGTTGGTGCCGTCGAGGCGCACGACCATCGGTGCTTTCAGCGTGACCCGGCCCAGGGCCTCCACGATGCCCTTCGCCACTTCCTCGCCGCGGGTGATGCCGCCGAAGATGTTGATGAGGATGGCCTTCACGTCGGCGTCGGAGTTGATCACTTCGAGGGCGGCTGCCATCACGTCGGCGTTGGCGCCACCGCCGATGTCGAGGAAGTTGGCGGCCTTGCCACCGACCTGGTTGACGACGTCGAGCGTGCTCATGGCCAGGCCGGCACCGTTGGCGATGATGCCGACGCTGCCTTCGAGGCCGATGTACTGCAGGCCCCTCTCATGGGCCAGTTGCTCCCGGTCGTCACGCACCTGCGTGCTCCGGAACTCGTCCCACTCGGGATGGCGATAGGCGGCGTTGTCGTCCAGGCTGACCTTGGCGTCGAGGGCGTGCACCTTGCCCTCCGGCGTGAAGATCAGCGGGTTGATCTCGGCGAGGTCGCAGTCGCCGTCGACGTAGCAGGTGTAGAGCTTGCGCAGGATGTCGACGGCGCCGTCGGTGGCTGCCGGGTTCAGCTTGGCCGCCGTGACGGCCTCGCGAGCAGCCGCTTCGGTGAGCCCGTCGACGGGGTCGATGTGGAGCCTGACGATGGCACCGGGGTTCGTCTCGGCGACCTGCTCGATCTCGACCCCGCCCTCGGCCGACAGCATCAGGAGGTGCTTCTTGGCCGACCGGTCGAGGGTGAAGGAGGCGTAGTACTCCTCGGCGATGTCGGAGGCGTGCTCGACCCAGAGCCGCTTCACGACGTGGCCTTTGATGTCCATGCCCAGGATGTTGGCGGCGTGGGTGCGGACCTCGCCGGCGTCGTTGGCCAGCTTGATGCCGCCGGCCTTGCCTCGCCCGCCCACCTGCACCTGCGCCTTCACCACGACCGGGTAGCCGGCCTTGTCGGCTTGGTTCACCGCCTCGTCGACGGTGTCAGCCACGCCCCCCGCCGACACCGGGATGTCGAAGCGGGCGAAGTACTGCTTGCCCTGGTACTCGAAGAGGTCCACTACGCAACTTCCTCTCGCTCGTCGAGCGCGTCGCCCAGCCATTTGCAGATGCCGGCCAGTGACGAGCCCGGCGTGAACACCTCGGCCACGCCCATCGCCTTCAACGTCGCCACATCGGCGTTGGGGATCACGCCCCCGCCGAAGAGCAGCACGTCGTCGAGACCGCGGCTGCGCATCTCCTCCAGCACCCTCGGGAACAACGTGAGGTGCGCACCGGAGAGCAGGGAGAGGCCGACGGCGTCGACGTCTTCCTGCAGGGCGGTCTCGGCGATCTGCTCGGGCGTCTGGTGGAGCCCGGTGTAGACGACCTCGAAACCGGCGTCGCGCAGCGCCCGGGTCATGGTCTTGGCGCCCCGGTCATGGCCGTCGAGACCGGGTTTCGCGACGACCACGCGATAAGGGCGCTTCACGGGTTGGGAATACTACGGGAGTGCCTTTCGCCCGTCCGAAATCGACCGTGGGGCAGGCCGTGCTGCCCGTGGTGGCCGGCCTGGTGTTCTTCGCCGTGCTCGGACTGGCGATCTGGGGGGTGGCCGCCTGGACGAGCCACAGCAGCGGCGTGCAGTCGAACCTGGGCGAGGACACGTTCAACATGGGATCGGCCAAGGACCGCGCCCAGGAGGTGGCCGAGCGGGGACCGCTGCTCTTCCCCGGCCTGGTGGCCGCCGACCAGGGCTACATCGTCGTGAACCACGCCGGCACGGACGAGCTGGCGGGTTGGAAGGCCTTCGCCGCCGTGCCGCCGGGATCGCGGATCGAGTGCGCGGTGCAGTGGCTCACCGATGCCCGCCAGTTCCAGGACCCGTGCACGGGCACCGCCTACCCGCCCGACGGCTCGGGTCTCACCGCCTACCGGATCGAGATCACCCCCGAGCGCGAGCTCGTGATCGACCTCGGCCGCGGCCGCACCACCGTGCCCGCCTGACCCCCGCGCCGGGTCCAAGCGCGCACCCTTTCGCGCAGCCTGAGCGCTTCGTGCCGCTCAGGCGGTACCAAGTGTTCAGCCTGCGCGGAATGAGACGGGCGGCGGGCGGCGGGCGGCGGGCGGCGGGCGGCGGGCGGCGGGCGGCGGGCGGCGGGCGGCGGGCGGCGGGCGGCGGGCGGCGGGCGGCGGGCGGCGGGCGGCGGGCGGCGGGCGGCGGGCGGCGGGCGGCGGGCGGCGGGCGGCGGGCGGCGGGCGGCGGGCGGCGGGCGGCGGGCGGTCAGGTATCGGCGAGGGGCAGGCGGACCTCGAAGCGGGCGCCGCCGAGGGGGCCGTCGAGCACCGCCACGCTGCCCCCGTGGGCCACGGCCACCGCTCGGACCAATGCCAGCCCGAGCCCGGCGCCGCCCGCACCCCGGGCGCGGCCCTCGTCGAGGCGGGTGAACCGCTCGAACACCCGCTCCCGGTCGGCCGCCGGCACGCCCGGTCCGTCGTCGTCCACCCGCACGACGGCCTCGCCGCCGGCCGCCGACACCGCCAGCGCCACCTCGGAGCGAGCGTGGCGGGCGGCGTTGTCGGCCAGGTTGCGCGCCAGGCGGGCCAGCGCGCCCCGATCGCCGAGCACGCGCGCCGCCGAGACCCCGCTGGCGTCGACGGCCACGCCGAGGCTGCGCAGGCGCGTCGCCTCGGCCGCCACCACCTCGTCCAGATCGACGTCGGCACGCGCCGTGAGGACCCCGCCGGTCTCGTCCAACCGGGCCAGCTGGAGGAGATCGCCGACCAGGTCGTCGAGCCGGTCGACCTCGCCCAGCACCGTCCCCGTCACCGCCGGCCAGTCGGCCGCCTCCGGTCGCAAGGACGCCACCTCCACCTGGGTGCGGATGGTCGTCAGCGGGCTGCGCAGCTCGTGCGAGGCGTCGCTCACGAACTGGCGCTGGCGGTCGGCGGCGCCTTCCAGCCGGTCGAGCATGGCGTTCATGGTCTGGGCCAGGCGGGCCACCTCGTCGCCCGACGGCGGCTCGGCCACCCGGCGGTGCAGCGTGCTGTGGCTGATCTCGTCCACCTCCCGCCGCATGCGCTCCACCGGCCGCAGCGCCCGGCCGACCAGCACCCACGCCAACCCGCCGACCAGCACCACGAGCACGGGGATCCCGACCCACAACAGCCGAGACAGCTCGCTCACGGAGCGCTGGACATCGGCCAGGGGCGACGCGGCGACGACCTTGACCGGATCGCCCCCCGTGTCGACGAACTGCTGCGTGAACTCGACGGGCGCACCGGCGAGGAGCCGCGGGTCCGTGAGTGGACCGACGGGGCCCCGGGCGGCGATCCCGGTGCTGGCGGCCAGCACGTTGCCCCCGTCGCCCACGATGTAGACGACGACGCCAGGCGCCGGCGCGGCCACCGCCTGCTGGAACGACTGGCCCGCCTGCACCGCGCCAACGACGCGATCGGCCGCCGTCTTGGTGTCCGCCCGGACCTGATCCTCGAGCCGGTTCTCCACGGCCGACACGAGCAGGATGGCCGACAGCGTGAGGGCTACGCCCGTGAGCACCGTGGCGATCACGGTGATGCGCACCCGCACGGTGCGCAGCCGGGCGATCGTGTTATGCAGCATCGGGCAGCACCCGGTAGCCGACGTGACGCACCGTCTCGATCGTGTCGAGCCCGAACGGCACGTCGATCTTGCGGCGGAGGTAGCGCACGTAGACCTCGACGATGTTGGGATCGCCGCCGAACTCGTGGCCCCACACCTCGTCGAGGATCTCCTGCTTCGACACCACCGTGCCGCTGCGCCGCAGCAGCGCGGCCAGCACGCCGCACTCGCGCGGCGTGAGGTGCACGTCGACCCCCCGGCGATGGCAGATGTGGGTGAACGGGTCGAGGACGAGCGTGCCCGCGCTCAGCACCGACGGCCGGGGCGTGGAGCCCCGCCGGGCCAGCGCCCGCAACCGGGCCACGAGGACGACGAACGAGAAGGGCTTGGACAGGAAGTCGTCGGCCCCGGTGTCGAGGGCCTCGGCCTCGTCCCACTCGCCCGTCTTCGCCGTGAGCACCAGGATCGGGGTCCAGATGCCTTCGGCCCGCAGGGTGCGGCACACCTCGTAGCCGTTCATCCCCGGCAGTAGCAGGTCGAGCACGATGACCGAATAGGGGTGCTCGCGGGCCCGCCAGAGGCCATCGGCGCCGTCGTGGGTCAGCTCGACGGCGAACCCTTCGGCGACGAGCCCCCGGCCGATCGTGTCGGCCAGCGCGACCTCGTCCTCCACGACCAGCACGCGCACCCGACCATGATGGCGGCGTCGCCGGCAGGGGCGGGCGCGGGTCCTGAGAAGGCTCTCAGCGGGCCTCAGTGGTCTCTCAGGGCCGATCGCGCATGGTCGAGCCATGATCCGACACCTCAGATGGCTGGCACCGCTCGGCGTCGCCGGCCTCAGCTTGCTGGCGGCGTGCGGCGGGAACCCCGCCGACGCCGCCCACGTCGCCTCCCTCGCCGGCGACGGCGTCACCACGACCACGGCGGCCACGACCGACGACAGCCAAGCCAGCGATGCCGATGCCGAGCAGGCGATGCTCGACTTCGCCAAGTGCATGCGCGAGCAGGGCATCGACATGCCCGACCCGCAGTTCAACGGCGAAGGCGGCGGCATCTTCTCCGCCGGCGCGGCCGGCGGGGACACGCCGATGGACAAGTCCAAGATGGACGCCGCCCAGAAGGCGTGCCAGTCCTACCTCGACAAGGTCAAGCAGAACGCGCCGCCCATGGACCCGGCCAAGGTCGAGGAAGAGAAGCAGCGGCTCCTCGACTTCGCCCAGTGCATGCGCGATCACGGGATCGACTTCCCCGATCCGCAGATCTCCACCGACGGCGGCGGCCTCCAGGTCCAGATGGGCGGCCCCGGCCTCGACCCCGACTCCCCCGGGTTCAAGGAGGCCAACGAGGCCTGCGCGAAGCAGACGGGCATGCCCGAGCCGGGCTCGGGTGGCATCGGTGTGAGCACCGGTCCCGCCGACGCCAAGGCATCGTCGTGAGGCGGCGCACGTTCATCGGCGGCGCGCTGGCGGCCGTCGGCCTCCTGGGCACCGGCGGCGTGACCCTCGCCGGCCTGACCGGGGGATCGACGGCCGGCGCCGCCGACAGCCCGACCAGCACGCTGCCGCCCACCACGAAGACGGCCAAGGTGGCCACGCGCGACCTCGTGCAGACCGAACAGGTCGACGGCCGCCTCGGCTACGGCGCCACCCGCACGATCACCGGCGGTCCGGACGGCGTCATCACCGCACTACCGTCCGAAGGCGCCGTCATCGACCGGGGCGGGACCCTGTTCGAGGTGAACGGTGCCCCTGGGCCGACGCTCCTGTTCGGCGACCGACCGATGTGGCGGCGGCTGGCCAGCGGGGTCGACGAGGGCGCCGACGTGCGCCAGCTCGAAGACAACCTCGTCGCCCTCGGCTTCGCCGATCCGGCCGTGGTGACGGTCGACGAGAAGTACACGAGCGCCACGGCGGCGGCGGTGAAGCGCTGGCAGAAGTCGCTCGGCCTCGAGCAGACGGGCGTGGTCGAGCCGACCGATGTCGTCTTCGCCAGCGCGCCACTGCGGATCGCCACGCTGAAAGCCGCCGTCGGTGACCGCAGTGCTGCCAACACGGTGATGTTCGAGACGACCGGCGCCGAGCAGATCGTGTCGGTCAAGCTCGACACGGGCAAGGCCAGCGTGGCCAAGCAGGACGCCGCCGTCACCATCGACCTCGGCAACGATCACACGATCGACGGCACCGTGCGTTCGGTGGGGACCGTCGTGCAGAGCGAGTCCAACCAGGGGCAGACCTCCAACTACATCGACGTCGTCATCGCCATCGCCGGGGGTCAGGCCGCCGGCCTCGACGACGCCCCGGTGACGGTGAAGTTCACGAGCTCGTCGGCCACCGGCGTCCTCGCCGTCCCGGTGCGAGCGCTGCTGGCGCTGGCCGAAGGGGGCTACGCCGTCGAGCGGGTGACGGCGACGGGCACGGAGCTGGTGCCGGTCGAGCTGGGCGCCTTCGCCGACGGCTACGTCCAGATCACCGGCAAGGTGGCCTCCGGCGACACGGTGGTCGTGGCATGAGCCTCGACGCCCACGTGTTCGCCGTCCCGCCGCCGGTCTGGCCCAACGGCGACGGCCGGTCGTCGGTCGTCGTCCTCGACGACGTCGTCAAGGAGTATCCCGGTTCACCCCCGGTGCGGGCCCTCGACGGAGTCAGCCTCGTGGTGCACGAGGGCGAGTTCGTGGCCATCGTGGGGCCGTCCGGCTCGGGCAAGAGCACGCTGCTGAACCTCATCGGGGCGCTCGACGTGCCGACGACGGGCCGGGTGCACATAGCCGGGCAGGACATCGCCACGCTGCGCGACTCGCAACTGTCGGCGCTGCGCAACCGCCACATCGGCTTCGTGTTCCAGCAGTTCAACCTCATCGAGGGTCTGACCGCGGTCGAGAACGTGGCCGTCGGGCTGATGTACGCCGGGGAACCGTTGCGGCGCCGTCTGGCCCGGGCCCGCACCGCCCTCGAGCGGGTGGGGCTGGCCCATCGCATGGACCATCGGCCGGGAAAGCTCTCGGGTGGTGAGCGCCAGAGGGTGGCGATCGCCCGAGCCATCGTGGGCGAGCCGTCGCTCGTGCTGGCCGACGAGCCCACCGGCAACCTCGACAGCCACACCGGCGCCGACATCATGGATGCGTTCCGCGAGCTCCACCGCGCCGGGTCGACGATCGTGCTCATCACCCACGACGCCGCGCTGTCGTCGGCGCTGCCGAGGTGCGTGTCGCTGCTCGACGGCCGGGTCGTGGACGACAGCGAGCAGGTCGCGGTGGCGGGATGACGGCGATCGCCTCGTACGTCGGCCCGGCCGCATCGCCGCCGCGGCTGCGCCCGACGCACCTGCGGGCGCGCGACGTGTTCGGCGCCGGCGCCATCGGCCTGCGCACGCGCCGGCTGCGCACCGCCCTCACCGCGCTCGGGATCGCCATCGGGATCGCCGCCCTCGTGGCCGTGCTCGGCATCTCGGCATCGGGGAAGGCCGACCTGCTGGCCGAGCTCGACGCACTCGGCACCAACCGGCTCACGGTCACCGCCGGGCAGTCGTTCCTCGGCCAGGAGTCCAAGCTCCCCGAGGACGCCACCGCCATGATCCGGCGCGTCGGGCCGGTGACGGCGGCCGCCGGCACGACCGGCGTGAGCGCCACCGTGCGGCGCACCGATCGCATCCCGGCCGAGGAGACCGGCGGCATCGGGGTCGTCGCCACCGAGCCCGAGCTCCTGGCCGCGGTGAACGGCACGGTCCGCACCGGCTCGTTCCTGAACGCGGCGACGGCGAAGTACCCGGCCGTCGTGCTCGGGTCGAAGGCGGCCGAGCGGCTCGGCATCCGCGACCTCACCGGCGACCCGGTCGTGTACCTGGGCGGCCACTGGTTCAGCGTGGTCGGCATCCTCGACCCGGTGCCGCTGCTGTCCAACATCGACTCGTCGGCCATGATCGGCTACGACATCGCCGCCGAGCTGTTCGACACGGACCGCAGCCCGTCGACGACCTACGTGCTCGCCGATCCGGACCAGGTCGATGCGGTGCGGGACGTGCTGGCGGCAACGGCCAACCCGCAGCACCCGAACGAGGTCACCGTCTCCCGGCCGTCCGATGCCCTGGCCGCCAAGCAGGCCGTCGACCAGACGCTGCAAGCGCTGCTGCTCGGCCTCGGGGGCGTGGCCCTGCTCGTCGGCGGGATCGGCATCGCCAACATGATGGTGGTGGCCGTGCTCGAGCGGCGCACCGAGATCGGCGTGCGGCGGGCGCTGGGCGCCACCCGGCGCCACGTGCGCCTGCAGTTCTTCGTCGAGGCCCTCCTGCTGGCGCTCCTCGGTGGGGTGCTCGGCGTGCTCATCGGCATCGGTGTCACGGTCGGGTACGCGTGGGTGCAGGACTCGGTGGTGGCCGTGCCGGTGTCGACGGTGGCCGCCGGGGTGGGTGCGGCGCTCGTGGTGGGTGCCCTGGCCGGGCTCTCGCCCGCCTCCCGGGCCGCCCGCCTCAACCCCGCCGACGCCGTCCGCCCCGCCTGACCCCCTGCAACCCCCCCACCGCGCAGCACGGAAGTGGGTGGGCGGCGGGGCGGTGACCTGCGGGGATGGGGCGGGCGCGACGGAAGTGTGTGGGCGAAAAGGGCGCTCAGAGGCGCTGCAGCGGCGACCACGCCAGCAGCAGCCGCTTCTCGCCGGCGTCGGGGAAGCGGACCACGGCCTCGGCCTTGTCGCCCTCACCCTCGATCATGATGATGACGCCGTCGCCGAACTTGGCGTGGCGGACGTCGTCGCCCGTGCGCAGGCCCATCGTCTCGGCGCCGGTCGACGCGGGGGCGGGCCGGCGGCCCGCGCTGATGGCGGCGTCGACGATGCGCTCCCGCCCGGCGTCGGCCATGCGCTCGTTCCACGCCGTCCAGCTCTCGCGCCGGTCGCCGCCGGCGCGGTACGACGCTCGACCTGACGTGCGCCGGCCGTCACCCATGTGCTCGACCAGCTCGCTCGGGATCTCGTCGAGGAAGCGCGACGGCGGGTTGTACTGCGTGGAGCCGAACAGCGTGCGGCTCCAGGCGTGGCTGAGGTACAGCTTCTCCCGAGCCCGGGTGATGCCCACGTAGGCGAGCCGGCGCTCCTCCTCCAACTCCTCGGGCTCGGTGAGGGCCCGGATGTGGGGGAACACCCCTTCTTCGGCACCCACCAGGAACACGACCGGGTACTCGAGGCCCTTGGCCGAGTGCAGGGTCATCAGCGTGACCTTGGAATCGTCGTCCTCGATCTGATCGGTGTCGGCCACGAGCGCGATCTGCTCGAGGAACTCCTCGACCGTCTGGAACTCGCGGGCCGAGCCGACGAGCTCACCCAGGTTCTCGAGCCGGCCCGCCGACTCGACGGTGTGCTCGGCCTCGAGCTCGTCCAGGTAGCCGGAGCGTTCGAGGGCGGCCTGCAGCACCTCGCCGGGACCGTCGGGGACGAGCGCCACGAGGGCGTCGATCAGATCGAGGAACTGGCGGATGCCGCGCTGGCTGGCCGTGCCGACACCGGCCTCCTCGGCGTGGCGCAGCGACTCCATGAACGTGACGCCATGGGCGTTGGCCCACACGTCGAGGCGGCCGACGGTGGTGTCGCCCACTCCGCGCTTGGGCACATTGAGCACCCGCTTCACGCTCACCTCGTCGGCCGGGTTCACGACCGCCTTCAGGTAGGCCAGCGCGTCCTTGACCTCGCGCCGGTCGTAGAACTTCGTGCCGCCCACCACCTTGTAGGGGATGCCGGAGCGCATCAGCCCTTCCTCCACGACGCGGCTCTGGGCGTTGGTGCGGTAGAAGACGGCGACGTCGCCCCAGCGGTGATCGCCGCCGTCGTGGAGGTCGGCGACGGTGTGGGCCACCCACTGGGCCTCGTCGCCCTCGTCGTCGGCGTGGTAGCGCACGATGCGGTTGCCCCGGCCCGACTCCGTCCACAACGTCTTGGGCTTGCGCGAGATGTTGTTCTCGATGACGGCGTTGGCGGCGTCCAGGATGGTCTGGGTGCTGCGGTAGTTCTGCTCCAGCAAGATGGTGGTGACGTCCGGGAAGGCCTGCTCGAACTCGAGGATGTTGCGCATGTCTGCGCCGCGCCACCTGTAGATCGAGTTGTGCACCAGGACGCCGCCCGCCACGTAGCTGTGGGCCACATCGACCTCGAGGTCGTAGACGGGGCCGTCGTACTGCTCGAGCGAGATGTCGTCCACGAGCGCTTCGGCGAAGCCATCGGCGTCGGCGATGAGCACCGTCATGCCCGGTCGCAGATGGGCGAGCGGTGTGAGGTCGTAGACGCGTTCGCCGACGGCCATCCGCCGGCGCAAGTCGATCCCGCCGGACAGGGCCATGGCCTGGGCGAGCGTGATCGCCTCGCGATAGTCCTTCCGCGACGTCTCGAACCGCCGCTCCCCCCGACCCCCAGACAGACCGATGCGGTGCCCTGCGGAGCGCCGGTCAGCGAACATCGTGACGTCCAGCGTCTGTGGCGCGACGTGCGGGAAGTCGGGATGCAGCTGGAGGTCGTCCATCAGGCGCTTCGCCGCGCCTGACGTCTCGAGCTCCAGGTAGAGCCGCGGCATCCCGACGCCGTCGAAGGCCGCCGTCGGTAGCCCGTGGCTGGCGGCGAGCAGCGCCTCCCAGTACCCCCCCTCGTCGAGGGTCTCTGCCACCCGCAGGATCCAGAGCCTGTCGCCGAAGTCCTGCGTCATGTGCAGCCGAAGGTCGGGGACGTCGGCCCGGCCGATCCGGTAGCCGCGGTCAGCTCGCCACATGAGATAGACGACGTGGCTCGTGGGCGGCAGCGTGAGGCGGGCCGGCACGAGGTGGTGCGGCGTGCCCGCCAGCACGTGCCCGGCTGCCGTCACCGTCACGAAGGGGCCTCGATACCAGCCTTCCTTCGTGGCGGTGACCGGGGCCGCCACCGGCGTGGTGCGCCCGGTGGTGCCCAGTACCCGGTCACCCTGGCGGAGGGCCTCGATGGGCGTCGTGCCGGCGGGCGTGGCGACGAGGGTCCCTGGCGGCAGGCACTGATCGCTGTCGCCCACGACCGTGATGTTGCGGTGACCGGAAGCGAGGAGCAGGACGATCTCGTTCTGGGCCCGGTTGGTGTCCTGGTACTCGTCCACCAGCACGTGCTCGAAGCGCTCCTGGTAGTGCGCCAGCAGGTCGGGGCACGTCTGGAACAGGCGCACCGTCACCGTGAGCAGATCGTCGAAGTCCATGGCGCCCGCCTTCTCCAAGCGAGCCTGGTACTCCCGGTAGATGTCGGCGATCTTGCGCTCGAAGATGGAGCCCGCCTTCGCGGCGTACTCGTCCGCCCGGACGAGGTCGTTCTTGGCCGCGCTGATGGTGGCGTGCACGCCCCGGGACGTGAACTTCTTCGGGTCGAGGGCGAGGTCGCGGATGACGTAGCCCGTGAGCCGCTCGGCATCGGCCTGGTCGTAGATCGAGAAGTTCGACGGGTAGCCGAGGCGGCTGGCGTCCCGCCGCAGGATGCGCACGCACGCCGAGTGGAACGTGCTCACCCACATCTTCCTGGCCACCGGCCCGACCAGCGCCTCGACCCGCTGGCGCATCTCGTCGGCGGCCTTGTTGGTGAACGTGATGGCGAGGATGCGGAACGGACTGACGCCCTCGTCGTTGATCAGGTGGGCGATGCGGTGCGTGAGCACCCGCGTCTTGCCCGACCCCGCGCCGGCCACCACCAGCAGCGGCCCGTGCCCGTGGACCACCGCATCGAGCTGGTCGGGGTTCAAGCCATCGGCCGGGACGGACATCGTGCGATCCATCCTACGGGCGGGGTGTCACGGTGATCCGGAGCCCACTCAGCCCAGCGTCTCGAGCGCCGCCAGGAGATCGGTGCGGTAGCGGCGGAGCTCGGCCCGGTGGGCCGTGGACAGCGCCTCGATCACCGACTGGCCCCGATTCGTCAACGCCAGCCGCTGGCGGCGGCGGTCCTGCGGATCGGCGGTGCGCACCACCAGATCGGCCTCGGCGGCCCGGTTCACCAGCTCCACGACCGAGTGGTGCTGCTGCTGCAGTGCCTCGGCCATGTCCCCCACGGTCGGTGCCGTCACCCCGTCGTGGCCGCGGATGGCCAGGAGCAGCTGGTGCTGCGCCGGCGTCACCCCGTGGGCGCGCGCCGCCTCCTCCGAGAACCGCAGGAAGACCCGCAGCGCGTGCCGGAACCGGGCCAGCGCCCGGTACTCGCGATCAGACAACATCGTTTCACGATATGGCGCGGAAATGCGCGGGCGGGCCGGAGGCCGGTCAGGAGAGACTGTCCGGTGGTGGAAAACGTGCTCGATGCCCGCGCCCTCGTGAAGCGCTTCGGCGATGTTCACGCCGTGAACGACGTGAGCGTCACCGTCGCGCCCGGCGAGCGGGTCGGGTTCCTCGGTCCGAACGGCGCCGGGAAGACCACCACGCTCCTCATGCTGCTCGGCGCCATCAGCCCGGACTCGGGCACGATCTCACTGTGCGGGCACCGGCTGCCCGGCGGCCGCTCCAAGGCGATGGAGCACGTCGGCTTCGCCGCCGGCTACCTCCCGTTGCCCGAGCGGCTCCGGGTCAAGGAAGCGCTGGGCGTGTTCGCCGGCCTCTACGGCGTGCGCGACGAGCGCGCCGCCGCCGCCGATGCCCTCGAGCGCTTCCGCATCCCCCACCTGGCCGACCGCCTCTGCAACGAGCTGTCATCCGGCCAGCGGACGTTGGTCGGCATCGCCAAGGCCATCTTGCACCACCCCCGGCTGCTGGTGCTCGACGAGCCCACCGCGTCGCTCGACCCCGACGTGGCCCTGCGCGTCCGCGGTGGCCTGCTCGACGTCTGCGAGCAGGACGGCACCGCCCTCCTCGTCACCAGTCACGACATGCGCGAGGTCGAGATCCTCACCGAGCGCGTGGTGTTCCTCTCGCGCGGGCGGGTGGTGGCCAACGACGCGCCGGCGTCGATCGCGTCGGCCTTCGGTCACGACGACCTGGAAGGCGTGTTCCTGGCCCTCGCCGGCTCCGAGCCCGAGGAGATCTGATGAACGCCCGCCGGATCAAGACCGTGGTGCGGCGCCACGTCTACGTGCTCAAGCGCAGCCCGCACCGCTTCTTCGACGTCACCGTCTGGCCGCTGCTCGACGTCCTCCTCTTCGGATCCCTCGGCGCTTATGTGGCCCAGCAGGACGGCGCCAGCCGAGCCGGCGCGCCCTACCTCCTGGCCGGCATCTTGATGTTCCACGTCCTGTACCAGCTGCAGATCGCCATCTGCACCGGGTTCATGGAGGAGACGTGGAGCCGCAACGTCCTCAACATCTTGACCACACCGGTCACGGAGGCCGAGTACATCCTCGGTGTCGCGTTCTTCGGCTTGGCCAAGCTGGTGCTGGCGATGGGGGCACTCACCGTGATGGCCATTGCCTTCTTCGGCTTCAACCTGACATCGGTGGGCTGGGGGCTGCTCCCCATCACCGCCGTGCTCCTGCTGGCCGGCTGGTCCATCGGCATGGCCGTCATCGGCCTCATGCTCCGCTACGGGCAGAGCGCCGAGATCCTGGCGTGGGGCATCAACTTCCTCGTGATGGCCCTGTCCGGGGTGTTCAACCCGGTCGACGCCATCCCCGGCCCGTTGCAGCCGCTGTCACGCATCCTCCCCACCACCCATGCCTTCACCGCGCTGCGCACCTTGCTCGACGGCCAGCCGCTGCCATGGGGCGAGATCGCCGCCGGCATCCTCGGGGCCTTCGTCTGCGCCGGCCTCTCCATCTGGTACGCCAGCCGCATGCTGCGCACGTTCCGCCGCCGCGGGTTCGTCACCCGCTTCTCGTAGGCCGGTGCGCGGCGCCGCGCCATTGCGGACCGCGCACCGGCACGAGCACCCGACGCTGCGACAGCGGGCGGACCGCCTCAGCGCCGAGATCCGTAGGCGTCAGCCCTTGCCGCTGCTGCCCGAACCGCTGTTGTCGTGGCCGCTGTCGTCGCCGCCACCGGGACCGCTGCGGTCGTTGTGGCTGTTGCCCGGACCGCTGTTGTCGTTGCCACCGTGGTCATCGGTGGTCGCTGTCGTACCCGGCGCTGATGTCGCCGTGTCGCCGTCAGCCCGATCGTCGCCATTGCCGGGACCGCGGTGTCCGTTGTCGCCGCCATGGTCGTCGGTCGTGGCCGTCGTGTCCGGCACGGACGTCGCCGTCGTGTCGTCGTCATCGCACGTGTTGTCACGGGCCACGGCCGAGACCACCTTGCCGTGATCCGGGCCTGGCTCGGTCTCGTGGGCAACGCGTGACACGTCATCGCCGTGGTGGCACTCCACCGACGTGGACGTGGTGTCGTCCGTCGTCGCGGTGGTGTCGGTTTCCGATGTCGGCGTGGTGGTGCTGGGATCGGTGCCCGGAGCAGCAGGAGCCACCGACGGCGTGGTCGAGGCCACCGTGGTGCTGGGACTGGTCGAGCTCGAGCTGCTCGACGAGCTGCTGGTCGATGCGGCCGGGATCTCGACCCGGTTGTCGGGCGAGCCGCTGAGCACGCTGGCGGCGGCGGCGGTGACGCCTCCGACGATCAGCGCGGCGGCCACCCCGACGGCAGCGAGCTTGCGAGAGTGCTTCGTGATGGGCACAGGAGCGATCCCTTCCTCGCGGGCCGACGCCAATGCGGCCGCCATGGCCGCCACCGCGGCCTGCTCGCCGGCCAACTCCTCCGGGCGGGCCGGCTGGCGCAGTGTGTCCAGCAAGGCGTCCAGATCGGGCTGGCCGGGAACGTCGCGGTCGTCGTCGTGCACCGTCATTGCTCCCGATACATCGCTGAGGGATCCGCTGCTGTTACACCCCGTTGCGCCAGCAGCTCCTGCAGACGGCGCAGACCTCGGTGCGTGAGGACGCGGACCGAGCCCTCGCTGCGTCCCATCACCGCCGCCACGCCGGTCACGTCGAGGTCGACGACCACCCGCAGCAGCACGGCATCGGCCTGGTCAGCGGGGAGCAGCCGCACGAGGGCGAGGGCGCCACCGAGATCGTCGAGCCGTTCAGCGGGATCGGCCGATGCGCCAGCGGTCTCGATCGGCGCGTCCACCAACCACTCACCGCGGCGGCGACCCCGGCGCCGCAGCTCGTCGACCAGGCGCCGCCGGGCGATGGTGAACAGCCAGCGGCGGAAGTCGGCGTCGTCACCGTCGAACGTGGCCAGGCTGCGCGCCGCGTCCAGCCACGCCGCGGCGGCGACGTCGTCGGCACCATCGCCGATGCGGCCTCGCAGGTAGCGCACGAGCGGTGGGTGCATGGCCCGCCAGAGCTGCGCCATCGCCGCCTCGTCGCCCTCCTTGGCAGCGACGACCAGCGGCCGCTCGGGGTCGACGTAGGGGCCCGCCATCTCGCATGAACCTACGGGCTCGACGCCCGATCGGATGGGCCGCGCCGGGGCGACCTCGCGACTACAGCTGGTCCAGAGCGTCGATGGCCGCCTGCGCGGTCACCTCGACGCCGGCCTTCATCTGCTCGAGATCGACCTTGTCGTCGCCCATCACACCGTGCAGGTACCGGGCGTAGACGCCCTCGGCGATCACCGCCAACCGGAACGACCCGAAGGCCACGTAGTACTGGACGTCGGACACGTCACGCCCGGTCTGGTTGGCGTAGCGCTCGACCAGCTCGCTGTAGAGCGGGAACCCCCCGGCCGCGGTGGGATCGTTGCCCCGCTTCTGCGCGTCGCCGTCATCGGTCCAGTAGACGCCGATGTAGCCGAGGTCGGCCAGCGGATCGCCGAGCGTGCACAGCTCCCAGTCGAGCACGGCCTTCACCTGGCCGGCGACCGGATCGACGAGGCAGTTGCCGAACCGGTAGTCGCCGTGGGCGATCGATGTTCCCTGCTGCTCGGGGATCCGCTGGCGCAGCCGGCGCTCGATCTCGTCGATGACGGGCAGCTCGCGCGTCTTCGAGTTCGCCCACTGCGTCGACCACCGCTTGAGCTGACGCTCGACGTAGCCGCCGTGGCGGGCCAGATCACCGAGGCCGACGGCATCGACGTCGACGGCATGCAGCGCGGCGAGGACGTCGATCAGGTGGAAGGACGCGACGCGGCGCGTCTCCCGATCCATCACCTCGGCCTTCTCCGGTGTGTCCAGCACGACCCCCTCGACGAAGCCCATCACGTAGAAAGGCGCTCCGTTCACGGACTCGTCGGTGCACAGCCCGAGTGCCGGCGGCACCGGCACGTCGGTGGTGCCGACCGCCGAGATGAGCCGATGCTCCCGACCCATGTCGTGGGCGCTGGCGAGCACGTGCCCGAGCGGCGGGCGGCGCACCACCAGGGCCACGCCCTTGGCGTCGGTGGCCCGGAAGGTGAGGTTGGAGCGCCCCCCGGCGATCAGCTCGAACGTGAACGGCGCCGCCACACCGGCGATGTTGTCGGCGAGCCAGGCGCCGACCTTTTCCTCATCGATCCCACGCATGGAGGCCCGACCCTAACCGCGGTGGCCGACGGGGTCCCAGGTACGATCGCCCCCCGTGTCCGAGGCTCGGAAGCTCACGACGACGTCCTACGTCGTCCTCGGCCTGGTGGCCGCCAGGCAACCGATCACCTCGTACGAGATGAAGCGCAACGTGGCCCGGTCCATCGGCTACTTCTGGCCCTTCCCCCACAGCCAGCTCTACGCCGAGCCGGCCCGCCTCGTCGGCCTCGGGCTGCTGGAGGAGGACGTCGAGGAGACCGGTCGCAAGCGCCGCCGCTTCCAGATCACCGAAGCCGGGCAGCACGCGCTGTCGGGGTGGCTGGCCGAGCCGGCCAGCGAACCGACCGAGATCCGCGACCTCGGCATGCTCAAGCTGTTCTTCGGCTCGCAGGCGCGGCGCGAGGACCTCGTCGCGCTGGCCACCGAGCAGCACCTCGCCCACCAGCGGCGCCACGAGGAGTACGAGGCGCTGCGGGCCGCCTTCGGCCACGCCGCCTCGTTCTGGGAGCTGGCCACGCTCGAGGTGGGCACCCGCTACGAGCGGATGGCCACCGAGTTCTGGGCCGACGTTCTGGACCGAGCCCGCCGCAGCTAGAAGGCTGCCGTGGAGGTGAGTGCCGCCGCAGTGCGGCGGCAGGGGCAGC
This sequence comes from uncultured Acidimicrobiales bacterium, assembly GCA_963728985.1. Classification (GTDB taxonomy): domain Bacteria; phylum Actinomycetota; class Acidimicrobiia; order Acidimicrobiales; family Ilumatobacteraceae; genus DASXAI01. The sequence continues at coordinate 1,006,593 of CAVSME010000003.1, forward strand.
CGGCCGGGGGATTGTCCGAGCACAGCGAGGCCCGCCGGAGGTGAGTGCCGCCGCAGTGCGGCGGCAGGGGCAGCCGGCCGGGGGATTGTCCGAGCACAGCGAGGCCCGCCGGAGGTGAGTGCCGCCGCAGTGCGGCGGCAGGGGCAGCCGGCCGGGGGATTGTCCGAGCACAGCGAGGCCCGCCGGAGGTGAGTGCCGCCGCAGTGCGGCGGCAGGGGCAGCCGGCCGGGGGATTGTCCGAGCACAGCGAGGCCCGCCGGAGGTGAGTGCCGCCGCAGTGCGGCGGCAGGGGCAGCCGGCCGGGGGATTGTCCGAGCACAGCGAGGCCCGCCGGAGGTGAGTGCCGCCGCAGTGCGGCGGCAGGGGCAGCCGGCCGGGGGATTGTCCGAGCACAGCGAGGCCCGCCGGAGGTGAGTGCCGCCGCAGTGCGGCGGCAGGGGCAGCCAGCCGGGGGATTGTCCGAGCACAGCGAGGCCCGCCGGAGGTGAGTGCCGCCGCAGTGCGGCGGCAGGGGCAGCCAGCCGGGGGATTGTCCGAGCACAGCGAGGCCCGCCGGAGGTGAGTGCCGCCGCAGTGCGGCGGCAGGGGCAGCCAGCCGCGGGATTGTCCGAGCACAGCGAGGCCCGCCGGAGGTGAGTGCCGCCGCAGTGCGGCGGCAGGGGCAGCCAGCCGCGGGATTGTCCGAGCACAGCGAGGCCCGCCGGAGGTGAGTGCCGCCGCAGTGCGGCGGCAGGGGCAGCCAGCCGCGGGATTGTCCGAGCACAGCGAGGCCCGCCGGAGGCGGGCAAAGAATTACGGCCGGGCGGCGCCGATCACGCTGCCGCCGATGCCCGTCACCCGCACGCCGAGGGCCGGGTTGGCGGCGTCGACCATCTGGCCGTTGCCGATGTAGATGCCCACGTGGCTCACCGATGCGTAGAAGAAGATGAGATCGCCGGGCTGGAGGGCGTTCATGGGGACGTGGTTGAGCGATTCCCACTGGGCCTTGGAGTAGTGCGGCAGCGAGACGCCCGCCTGAGCCCACGCCCACATGGTGAGGCCGGAGCAGTCGTAGGCATCGGGGCCGGCGGCGGCGAACTGGTACGCCTTGCCCACCTGGCTCAGCGCGGCGCGCACGGCGGTGGCGGCGCCCGGTGACGTCGGTGGGATGTCGATCTGGGGCGGGGCCGCCGCCTTGGGTGGCGACACGAGGTTCTGGACCGGGGTGGCCCGGTTGGACGACGGAGCCGCGGCGGTGGGGCTGTTGGTCACCGGCTGGTTCGCCCGCTCGACCGCCGCCGCCGCCGCCGCCGCTGACGCCGCCGCCCGGCGCTGGCGCTCCTGGTTGACGAGGACGGCGAGCTCGCCGGAGACCTTGACCTGGAGCTGCTGCTGCTGGCCCAGGGCCTGCTCGGCCTGCTTCTTGGCCGATGCGTAGTTGCCGGCCAGGTCGGAGGCCTTCTTGCGCTGGGCGTCGAGCTGGACCTGCTGGCGCTGGGCGTCTTCGACGACCGCCTTGACGTCGTCGGTCATGTCGAGGTTGGCCCCGAGCGCCACCGACTGGTAGCCGGAGCGCTGGGCGGCGCCGTCGGTGAGCGAGCTGCCCGACAGCAAGCCGGCCAGGCCGGTCGTCTGGTCGGCATAGACGTAGGCCCGCACGGCGAAGCCGCCGAGGGCGCTGCGCATCGACGCCAGCTGGGTCTGCAGGCTGTTGAGCTTGGTCTCCGACGCCTTGACCTGGGCATTCGCCTGGTCGAGCTGGAGCTGGGCGCCGTTCAGCGCCTCCCCGAGATCGGCCGCCCGGGCCCCGAGCTGCTCGATGCGGTTGGTGATCTGCTGCGCCTCGCGCTGCTTGTCGTTCACCGAATCCGCTCGGGCGGGCGCGGCCAGCGCCGTCACCGTGACAAGTGCCACAGCGACTGCGCCGACTCGGGCTCGGACAGTCATGATCCGGCGACCATAGCACCGACCGGCAGCAGGCGTTACGAACGGGTGACGGACGTTGCGGTCAGGTCGCGACGGGCGCGCGAAACGTCACTCCCACTCGATGGTGCCAGGCGGCTTCGACGTGATGTCGTAGGCCACCCGGTTGATGCCCCGGACCTCGTTGATGATCCGGTTGGCCATCCGCTCGAGGAGGTCGTAGGGGAGGCGCGCCCAGTCGGCGGTCATGGCGTCGTCGGAGGTGACGGCCCGGATGATGATCGGATGGGCGTAGGTGCGCTCGTCGCCCATCACCCCCACCGAGCGGATGTCCGGCAGCACGGCGAAGGCCTGCCAGATCTCCCGCTCGAGGCCGGCCAGGCGGATCTCCTCGCGCACGATGGCGTCGGCCTCCTGCAGCAGCGCCACCTTCTCCCGCGTCACCTCGCCGATGATCCGCACCCCCAGGCCGGGGCCGGGGAAGGGCTGGCGCCACACGATCTCGTCGGGTAGGCCCAGCTCGGCCCCCACCCGCCGCACCTCGTCCTTGAACAGGTGGCGCAGGGGCTCGACCAGCTCGAGGGTCATGTCCTCGGGCAGCCCACCGACGTTGTGGTGGCTCTTGATGGTGGCGGCGTGAGCAGTGCCCGACTCGATGACGTCGGGGTAGAGCGTCCCCTGCACGAGGAAGCGGGCGTCGGTGAGACCGCCCGTGTTGGCCTCGAAGACCCGGATGAAGAGCTCGCCGATGGCCTTGCGCTTCTCCTCCGGATCGAGCACGCCCTCGAGCCGGTCGAAGAACCGGTCGCCGGCGTCCACGTGGATCAGCTCGATGCCGAGGTGGCGCCGGAACGTCTCCACGACCTGCTCGCTCTCGCCCTTGCGCATCAGCCCGGTGTCCACGTAGACGCACGTCAGCTGGTGGCCGATGGCCCGGTGCACGAGGGCGGCGGCCACGGCCGAGTCCACGCCCCCCGACAGGCCGCAGATGGCCCGCTCGCTGCCGACCTGGGCCCGGACCTGGGCGATGCTGTCGTCGATCACCGACGACATCGTCCACGTGGGGCGGCACTCGCAGACGTCGAACAGGAAGCGGCGCAGGACCTCCTGGCCGCGCGGCGTGTGCCCGACCTCGGGGTGGAACTGCACGCCGTGGATGCGGCGGCCGGCGTGCTCCAGGACGGCGACCGCCGCCTCGGGCGTGCTGGCCGTCACCACGAACCCGGCGGGGGCCCGAACGATCGAGTCGAAGTGGCTCATCCAGACCGGCTGGTCGCCGTCGATCAGCACGCTGGGCGAGGCGGTGGCGGTGAGCGGGGTGCGGCCGTACTCGCCCCGGCCGGTGCGGGCCACCTCGCCGCCCAGCTGCTGGGCCAGGAGTTGGGCGCCGTAGCAGATGCCGAGGATGGGGACGCCGAGGTCGTACACCGATGCGTCCACCGAGGGCGCGCCGTCGACGTGCACGCTCTTCGGGCCACCGCTGAAGATGACACCGGCGGGCGCACGGGCGGTCAGTTCGGCGGCCGTGATCGAGTGGGGGACGATCTCGGAGTAGACGCCTTCCTCGCGGACGCGGCGGGCGATCAGCTGCGCGTACTGCGCGCCGAAGTCGACGACGAGGACGGTGTCGTGCTCCACCGGTCGAGTCTGCCGGGCGGGCCGGTCAGTGCCCCATGCCCACTTGCTGGGCCCGCTGGAGCGACTTGCCCTCCGTCTGCAGGGCCGGCGCCACCATCACCTCGGCCATCTGGAACTCCTTGAGCGTCTCGTAGCCGCACGTGGCCATCGAGGTGCGCAGGGCGCCGAACAGGTTCATGCGGCCGTCGTTCTCGTGGGCGGGGCCCACCAGGATCTCCTCGAGGGTGCCTCGCACCGACGTCCGCACCCGGGCGCCACGAGGCAGCGTGGGGTGGAAGGTGGCCATGCCCCAGTGGTAGCCCCGCCCCGGCGCCTCACGGGCGGCGGCCAGCGGCGAGCCGATCATCACGGCGTCGGCCCCGCACACGATGGCCTTGGCGATGTCACCGCCCGTTCCCATGCCGCCGTCGGCGATGACGTGGACGTACACGCCGGTCTCGTCGAGGTGGCGCATGCGGGCGCCGCGGGCGTCAGCAATGGCCGTCGCCTGAGGCACGCCGATGCCGAGCACCCCCCGCGTGGTGCAGGCATGGCCCGGGCCCACGCCCACGAGCACGCCGACGGCGCCGGTGCGCATCAGGTGGAGCGCGGCCTGGTAGCTGGCGCAGCCGCCGACGATGACCGGCATCTCCAGCTCGCGGATGATCTTCATGAGGTTGAGCGGCTCACGGTTCTTCGAGACGTGCTCGGCCGACACCACCGTGCCCTGGATCACGAGCACGTCGAGCTCGCCGGCGGTGATCGCCGGGAGGAGCTGGGTGGCGCGCTGCGGCGTCACCGACGCCACCGACGCGCTGCCGGCGTCGCGGATCTGGCGGATGCGCTCGGTGACGAGCTCGGGCTTGATCGGCTCCCCGTAGATCTCCTGCATCCGGCGGGTGGCCTTCTCGTCGTCCAGCTTGGAGATCTCCTCCAGGTACGGCTCGGGGTCCTCGTAGCGGGTCCACAGGCCTTCGAGGTTCAGCACCCCGGCGCCGCCGAGCCGCCCGATCTCGATGGCGGTGGCCGGCGACACCACGCCGTCCATGGCGCTGGCGAGGAGCGGCAGATCGAACTGGAGGCCCTCCAGCTCCCACGTGATGTCGACATCTTCGGGATCGCGGGTGCGCCGGCTCGGCACGATCGCGATGTCATCGAACCCGTAGGCCCGCCGTCCGGTCTTGCCCAGCCCGATCTCCAGCTCTGCCATGGACCGATGGTAATGACCGGCGCGACGGGCGGCGTGTCTACTTGGTGGCCTGGCGCCAGCCTTTCAGCAGCTGGGAGGCCATGGCTTTGTTCATCTCGAAAACCGCGCCGGCGCCGGCGTCGCGGACCCGCTTCACCATCCGATCGCTCGTCACGTTGGACAGCGCGTCGATGGCATCCACGACGGCGGAACTGGCCGTGTCGGTCACCTGGTAGCCGAGGGCGGTGAGGCCCTTCACGACCTCGCTCTGGGCGACCGGGGCCGGGGCCGACGAGGCGATGATGCGCAGCGCGTCCTTGGTCAGCTCGGCCGAAGCGCCGATGACCTCGGCGGGCGTGCGCACCTCCTCCTGGCCGTCCACCGAGGCCAGCCACCGCCGGACCTTGGCCACCAGCTCGGTGTGGGTCTCACCCTCGAACGACAAGCTGGGCATGGCGCGACGGTACTCAGGCGCGGACCCGCCCGATAGCCAGGACCGAGAGGCCGAACGGCACGGCCGTCCGCCGCAGCAGCGCCCGCTCCGCTCGCGCTGCCGCCGGCAGGACCCCGCCGAGGCCGCTCTGGTCGCGGTCGAGATCGCTCGACGACGACCGGCGGTCGGCCACCGCGAGAAGTGCCGCCGGCGGCACGAGGAACGTGTAGGCGCCGGTCGCCCGCACGACCTCGAGGCCGTTGTCGACGAACAGCCGGCGGAGGTCGGCGCGGGAGAAGCGGCGCCCGGCGTGGGTCTGGCGATCGTGGGCCCGCCGCAGACGGCGGACGCCCGGCTCCATGACGGCCACCACGCCACCCGGTCGCACCACGCGAGCCAGCTCCCCCACGGCGGCGGCGGGCGACGCCACCGAGGCGTGGTACAGCACGGTGACGGACAGGGCGAGGTCGAAAACGCCAGCGCCGAACGGCAGCCGGGTCACGTCGGCGGCGGCCAGCGTGCCTACTTGGGGGTGCCCGTCGCGGTAGAGGGAGAGCGCCATCGGCTCCAGGTCGGTGGCCACCAGCCGGCCGTGGCCGGCCAGCCACGCACCGGTGGCGCCCGTGCCCCCACCGGCGTCCAGGTACCGGCCGCCGGGCGCCAGGAATGGGGCGAGCTGCTCGGCGAGGAGGGTCCGGGTGGCGACGTACCACCAGTGGCCCTGCTCGGTCGCGGCCATCCGCTCGTACTCGTCGCGCTCCACCTGCGTAGCCTTTCCGGCCGATGGCCACCAGCCTCAGCGAGCCTACGCAGGCGCGGCGCGGCGTCGACTGGCTGCAGCAGGTCCTCCCGTGGCGGCCTGTCCTCGTCGCGTGGGGCGTCTCCCGGGTCATCACCGTCTTCGTGCTGATGGTGGTGGGCGCCCGGACGCCGCCCCATCCGGACATCACCCGGATGGTGATGTGGGACGGCGGCTGGTACCAGCTGATCGCCACCCATGGGTACGGCGCCCCGCCGGTCGATGGCGTGTGGTCGGTGTGGCCGTTCTTCCCGTTGTACCCGGTGCTCGTCTCCGGCCTGCACGTGCTGGGCTCGCCGTACTCGCTGGCCCAGGTGCTGGTGGCCAACGCCGCGCTCCTGGTGGCGCTGGCCGGGGTGTGGAGGCTGGCCCGGCGGCACGTGTCCTCATCGGCGGCCACCTACGCCGTGTGGATCACCGCCCTGTTCCCGGGGGCCATCACGTTCACGATGGGCTACCCGGACTCGCTCTTCCTGGCCGGTGCCGTCTGGGCCTTCGTGCTGCTCGAGGAGCGCCGGCCGGTGGCCAGCGGCGTGGCCGCCCTCGTCGCCACCGCCGCCCGGCCGAACGGCTTCGTGGTGGCCATCAGCCTCGTCGTCGCCGTCGTCGTGCAGCACCGCCGCCGGGATCGGGAGCAGGTCCGGACCCTGGCCGCCGTGGTCGGACCGTCGGTGGCGTTCCTGGCCGTGTGGATGGCGGTGTGCTGGTACCACACCGGCGATCCGCTGGTGTTCTTCTCGGCCAAGTCGGCGTGGGTGGAGTACACGCTCGTCGAGGCACCGACGTACCTGCCGGCGTCGCTGCACGTGCTGATGGCGGTCCTGCTGGCGGTGCCGTTCGTGATCGCCATCCGCCGCCAGCCGCCGGCGTGGGTGGTGCTCGTGGCGCTGTCGCTGCTGCCGTCGCTGGCGCTCGGGGTCGTCGGGCTCGGGCGCTACGCGGTGCAGTGCTTCCCGCTGGCCGTCGCCGCCGGCGCCCTGCTCGATCGCTGGGGCGCGAGGGCGGCCCGGCTCGTGCTGGCCGCCTCCGCAGCCGGGATCGTGGGCTGGGCCCTGCTCATCACCCAGCACAGCTACGTGCCGTGATTCTTGCCCGCCTCCGGCGGGCCTCGCTGCGCTCGGACAATGCTGCTTGCACCTGCCCCGGCGGCGCACTGCGCCGCCACTGACCCCTCGGCGCCCACCTCTGCCGTTCCGCGCAACGGCTTTGCTGGCGGCGCCTCGCTGCGCTCGGCCCCTGTCGACAATCGGTTTGGGTGCCGATTGCCTCGCCTGGCGGGCCGATCGGCACCCATGACCGAATCGGCACCCAACGTCGGCCACCCAGGGACCGCTCCGTGCACAGGCTGTGCAACGAGAGGGGCCTAGCGGCCGGGGGTGGTGCCCGGGAGGGTGGGGCCTACGGGCCCCTGCGCCAGGACCTCGCGGGCCCGGGCCGCCAGCTCGGCGTCGCCCACGCGGCGGCGTGCTTCGGTGGCGAACGTCGTGAGGTCGAAGAACCCGTAGCGCCCGTCGCTGCTCCCGAGCACCGGCTGCCCGAGCGCCGCCGCCACCTCCTGCTGGAGCGCGGCACCATCGTCGGGGTAGCCGTGGCGGTCGATCACCAGGCCCTGGAACCCGATGGCCACGAGATCGGTGAGCCACTCCTCGGCCGGCCGGCCCTCGAACGCCACGGGGTACTCCGGATGCCGCCCCCGCACGAACCCGAAGCTCCACGCCAGCTGCGGCTCGAAGAGGAACCCGCGGGCCTGGTCGTAGGCGCCCGTGCCGTTGACGGGCGGCACCTCCGGGAAGGGCACGTGCGGCAACTCGAACACGGGCGTGCCGGCGGGCAGGCGGTCGGCCACCGCCTGGAAGAACGCCTCGTCGCTGGCGTAGCTGCGGTGGATGGCGGCGTAGTCGGGCCGATCGGCCGGCGACGTCTGGTCGAACAGCCCGACCGCCAGGAGCACCACGGCGACGCCGGCGGCCAGGTACGGCGCCATCGACGGGCGGCGAACGCTCAGGCGGTCCACCAGCCGATCGGCGACGATGGCCACCGCCGCCAGCGCGCAGAACGCGATCACGATCGAGATCCGGTTCCACGCGCGGATCTCGCGCAGGCCGACGGCCGACAGCAGCAGCGAGTACGAGCTGATGGCCCCGATGAGCATCGAGACCACGGCGAGGAACCCGAGGCCGATGAGCAACCGCCCGGTCCGGCTGGCCCACCATCCCGTGGCGTTGCGCAGCAGCGCGCTCACGATGAACAGCGCCACGATCAACGAGAGCCCCGCGGCGCCGATCACGCCGAGCTGCTGGCCGTTCTCGGAAGGGACGACCTTCCCTGTGCTGTCGTCGGCCAGGTTGGCCAGCGCGGGGATGCGGTGGTCGAGGCGCGGCGCGTAGAGCTGCGAGATGCGCAGGCCGTAGAGCTCGGTCTCGGTCGGGGTGCGCACACCCACGCCGGGCGGCGTGCCGTGGCGGATCCGTTCGACGACGGACGGCGACACGTTCAGCAGGAAGACGCCCGCCCCGACCCCGATGAGCACGGCGCCGGCGACGATCGGCCGCCAGCCGCCGCCGCTCAGCGCACGAGCCACCGCTGCCACTGCGAACAGCAGCAGGGCGAACACGAGGTAGTACGCGCCGCCCGACGCCAGCAGCGCGACGGCCACCAGCACGAGCCACGTCCGGCGCGACCGCCACGCGAACCGCCAACCACCATCGTCGGTCCGCTGCGTGAGCGGAGGGTCGTCGGACAGCAGCTTCAGCGCGATGAGCACCGCGACGGGCACCATGAAGTACATCGTGAGCTGGATGTGGGTCTCGTTGCGGGCGAAGTGGTACGGCAGGAACGCGTACAGGAGCGCCACGGCAGCCGCCAGCACCCGGCGCACGCGCAGGACGCGCAGCACGGCGTGGGCCGTCGCCGCGACCGCGCCGAATGACATCACGTAGAAGAGGTTCATCGCCGTGAAGGCCGAGCCGGTCAACCACTGGCCGACGGCGAGCAGGAACCAGTTCAGGTTGTCGGCGCCCTCCGGGTAGTCGGCCAGGTTCTGACCGAAGGGCCATCCGAGGTGTGGGTTGTGGAGGTAGGTGCCGTACCGGCCGATGGTCTTGACGACCATCGCGTAGTACATGGCGTCGCCGTCGTAGGCGAACGGCTCGTGCCAGTGCGCGTTCCAGACCGACAGCAACACGCAGGCGATCACGATGGCGACGAGGCCGACGACGCCCGCCTCGACCGCGACGACGCGCAGGCGAACGGGTGGCGTCCCCTCATCCGTCATCCGTGCGCACCATAGGTGCCAAGGGTCGTCGGCGGCCACAGACTACGCTCAGCTTTCCCGGGCATCCCGCCTGCCTGCTCTGCCATGGCCGATACCGACCCTCCTGCACTCACCTTCTTCCGTGGCGCGTCGTGCCTCGTCACCGGCGGCCTCGGCTTCATCGGGTCGAACCTGGCGCTGGCGCTGGCGGCCGGCGGAGCCCGAGTGAGTGTGATCGATGCCCTCGTGCCGCAGCACGGTGGCGACCGGCGCAACCTCGCACCGGGCGGCGAGGACATCTCGGTCACGATCGCCGGCATCGGTGATCGCGATGGTGTGGCCCCGCTGCTGCGCGACGCCGACGTGATCTTCAACGTCGCCGGGCAAGTGAGCCACCTCGAGTCGATGGCCGACCCGCTGCGCGACCTCGAGCTCAACGTCCGCAGCCACCTCGCGTTCCTGGAGCTGGCGCGAGAGCTGCGCCCGACGGCCACGATCGTGCACACGTCCACCCGGCAGGTGTACGGCCGCCCGCGCTACCTGCCCGTCGACGAGGAGCACGTCACCACACCGGTGGACGTGAACGGCGTCGACAAGCTGGCCGGTGAGCAGCTCCACCTCATCTACGCCGCCGTGCACGACATGCCGATCACGGCACTGCGCCTCACCAACGTGTACGGCCCGCGCCAGTGCCTCACGCGCGACGGGCTCGGCTTCTTTCCCGTGTTCCTCCGCCACGCCATGCGGGGCGAGCCGATCAAGGTGTACGGCGACGGGACGCAGCAGCGCGACTGCTTGCACGTCGACGACGTCGTCGACGCCCTCGCGCTTGCGGCCACAACGCCCGATGCGGTGGGCCAGTTCTTCAACCTCGGCCACGACGACGCCACCGATCTCGCCACGATCGCCCGCCTCGTCGTCGACGCCGCCGATCGCGGGAGCGACGTCACGGCTGTACCGTGGCCGCCGGACCACGCCCGCATCGACATCGGCAGCTTCCAGGGCGACTTCTCCAAGGCCAAGCGAGTGCTCGGCTGGGAGCCCCGGATCGACCTCGCCACCGGCATCGCCGACACCGTCGCCTTCTACCGAGCCCACCCGTGGTACCTGTCCTCGACCTGAGCCGGCGCACCAACCGGTACCTCGACGCGTTCCAGGTGGCGACGGCGCGCGTCTTGACGAGCGGCCACGTCCTGCTCGGTCCGGAGCTCGACGCGCTCGAGGACGAGCTGGCGGCGTGGGCGGGCGCCCGCCATGCCGTGGCGGTGTCGTCGGGCGCTGCTGCCCTCCAACTCGGTCTTGCCGCACTCGGCGTCGGACCGGGCGACGAGGTGATCGTGCCCGCCTTCACGGCGGTGCCGACGGCGTCGGCGGTTTGCGCCCTGGGTGCGGTGCCTGTGCCCGTCGACGTCGACCCGCAGACCGCGGCGATGGATCCCGACGCCGCCCGCGCCGCCCTCACCGAGCGGACAGCGGCCGTCGTCCCGGTGCACCTCTACGGCCGTCCTGCGCCGATCCCCGATCTCGGCGTGCCCGTGCTGGAGGATGCGGCGCAGGCCCACGGCGCACTGCACGGCGTGACCGGCGCGGCCGCGGCGTACAGCTTCTACCCGACGAAGAACCTCGGCGGTATCGGCGACGGCGGCGTCATCGTGACCGACGACGGCGACCTGGCGGCGACCGTGCGCCGCCTGCGCGTCCACGGCATGACCGAGCGCTACGTCCACGTCGACATCTCGCAGAACTTCCGCCTGTCCGAGATCGAGGCGGCGTGGCTGCGCCTGGTGCTCCCCGACCTCGCTGCGGCCAACGGTCGGCGCCGCGCCATCACCGCCGCCTACCGTGCCGCCGCGCCCGATCTGCGGTGGCACGCCGACCATCCCGACCACGTGCACCACCTCTGCGTCGTGCGCCCGCCCGATCGCGACCGCTGGCGCAGGGCGCTGGCCAAGCTCGACGTCGACACCGCCGTGCACTATCCGCTGGCTCTCACCGAGCAGCCCGGCTACCTCGCGTTCCGCCGCCAACCGTGCCCCGAAGCAGAGGCCTGGGCGGCGTCGTGCACCACGCTCCCCTGCTTCCAAGAGCTCACCGACGACGAGGTGGCCACCGTGATCGCGGCGCTGGAGCGAGCGTGACCGGCAACCCGACCGTGCGCTCGGTGAGCGCCTGCTTCCCTTGCTACAACGACGCCAGGACCATCACCACGATGGTGCTCGACGTCAGGGAGGCGCTGGCGCCGCTGGTCGACGAGCTCGAGATCGTCGTGGTCGACGACGGCTCGAGCGACGGCGCGCCGGAGGTGCTGAAGGCGCTGGCCGAGGAGGTTCCCGAGTTGGTCGTGGTGGTGCACGAGCACAACCGCGGCTACGGCGGTGCCCTCATCAGCGCCTTCACCACGGCCACGAAGGAGTGGATCTTCTACACCGACGGTGACGCCCAGTACGACGCCAAGGAAGCGGCCATGATGATCGGCGCGGTGGCGCCGACGACCGACGTGGTGCAGGGCTACAAGATCGGCCGAGGCGATCCGTGGTACCGGAAGATCATCGGGCGGGTGTACCACCACGTGGTGAAGCTGGCCTTCGGCCTGCACCAGCGCGACACCGACTGCGACTTCCGCCTGTTCCGCCGGGAGTTGATCGTGGCCACACCGCTGCGCTCGCAGACCGGGGTCATCTGCGTGGAGCTCGTGCGCCGCTTCGAGGTGGCTGGCGCCCAGTTCGTGGAAGTACCCGTCCACCACTACTTCCGACCCCATGGACGGTCACAGTTCTTCCGGTTGCCGCACATCGCCCGCTCGGCGCTGCAGCTGGCTCGGCTCTGGGTGGAGTTGGTCGTGATGCGCGATCACGGCCCCGCGCCGCGCAGGGTCACGAGGCCGTGATCGGGCTGTTGTTCGATGGGAGCGTCGTTGCTCCACCGGGGAGCGAGCAGCGCCCAAACCGGAGGTGGCTCGCGTGCCGGCTCGTTGGCCGGTCAGGGTGGGAGCACCCGGTGGCGTGCCGTTCCGTCGGTGGTACCTGGGTCCACGACCGTCCCCACGGACGGCGCCCCAGGTGGCATCGACGCCTCAACAGCCGGGCGGATTGTCCTCCGTGGTACCGACAGCCTGACTCATCAGTCTGCACCTCCTCGTCACGACAGGACCCGCGGGTCGGAACGAGTTCGAGACCTCAACCTTGCCCCTCCGGAGCGCCCGGGTCAACCCCTTGACAGGGGATCGTGGCCGGCGGCCACGAGGCGGTCGCCGCAGTAAGCGCGGGTGGCCGAGACGAGGGCATGCGGCGCTTCCCACGGCACGAAGTGCCCGCAGTCGCGCAGCAGGAACGGTCCCGTGTGGTGGGGGAACACGGTGGCGGCCATGCGATCGAATTCCGGGTAGATCACGTGGTCGGACGAGCCGAACAGGAGCAAGACCGGCGTGCGTTCGTTGCGGGCCAGGTGCGTCGGCTCGGAGCGAGCCGACGGGTCGAACGCACTCTGGTAGCCGCCGAACGACGCCCGGAGCTTGGCCGCGTCGGCGAACGGCTCGGTGTGGAAGTCGACCACGGGGCTGCCCCCGAAGCGTCCGGGCGGCGACCCCGGATCGAGGAACGCGCCGGCATGGGCCCAGAACCTCGACGTGTAGAAGGTGGCGATGTAGCGGCGGCGTTGCTCGGGCGTGGCCAGCTCGGCGGCCAGGCCATCGGGATCGGTGCCCTGGCGCACGAAGTAGTCGCTCGCCTCGCGCGCCGGGCGGGTGCGCATCCCGGCCATGCGCTCCTTGTCGAACGGCAGCGGCGAGTTGAACAGCACCATCCGATCGACCCAGTCTGGGTAGCGCAGCGCGAGGTCCTGCACGACGGGCCCGCCGAGATCGCCACCGACGAGGACCACACGATCCAACCCGAGCACGTCGTGGACGAGGGCGTAGACGTCGCGCACGTGGGCGGCCACGTCGTGGAAGCCGTCCGGCCCGACGTCGCTGTCGCCGAAGCCGCGCAGATCGGGAACGACGACGTCGAAGCCGGCGGCGGCCAGCGGCTCGATGACACGCCAGAAGATCCGCTTCGACTCGGGCCATCCGTGCACGCACACGACGGGCACACCACCGGCTCCCTCGCGCACGTACGCCTGGCGGAACTCGCGTGGATCGGCGTAGTGGACGGCGAAGCGATCGGGATCGATGTCGACATCGGTCATGAGGGCGAACCGTACGCTTCGGCCGTGGATTCCGAAGAGTTCCGCCGCCACGGCCACGCCCTCGTCGACTGGATCGCCACCTACCTCGACGAGCTCGAGCAACGGCCCGTGACCAGCGCCGTCGCTCCCGGCGGGGTCCGGGCCCAACTGCCCGCCGCGCCCCCGGCCACCTCCGAGCCGTTCGCCGCCGTGCTCGCCGATCTCGACGCCGTCATCGTGCCGGGCCTCACCCACTGGCAGCACCCCAGCTTCTTCGCCTACTTCCCGTGCAACTCGTCCTATCCGGCCATCCTCGGCGAGCTCGTCGCCGCCGGCCTCGGCGTGAACGGGATGCTGTGGGCGACCAGCCCGGCCGCCACCGAACTCGAATCGCTGATGTGCGACTGGATGCTGGAGCTGCTCGACCTGCCGGACCGCTTCCACTCGACGGGCGCCGGCGGCGGCATCATCCAGGGCACCGCCTCGGAGGCGACGTTGTGCGCCATCCTGGCGGCGCGGGAGGGGGCCACCGAGGGCCGCTCCAACCGCGCCGGCGCCACCGGCCGCCTCGTCGCCTATGCCACCGCCCACGCCCATTCCTCGGTCGAGAAAGGGCTGCGCATCGCCGGCATCGGCAGCGACAACCTGCGCCTGGTCGACGTCGATGCTGACTTCGCGATGCGCCCCGACGCGCTCGCGCACGCCATCGCCGCCGATCGCGATGCTGGTCTCGTGCCGTTCTTCGTGACCGCCACGGCTGGCACCACGTCGTCGCTGGCCTTCGATCCCGTGCCGGCGATCGCCGAGGTGTGCGACCGCGAGCGGGTGTGGCTCCATGTCGACGCCGCCATGGCCGGCATCGCCGCGCTGTGTCCCGAATACCGCTGGGTCAACGCCGGCGTCGAGCGTGCCGACTCCTACTGCACCAACCCGCACAAGTGGATGGGCATCAATTTCGACTGCGATCTCTTCTACGTGGCCGACCGAGCAGCGTTGCTGGCGGCGCTCTCGATCCTGCCCGAGTACTTGCGCACGGCGGCCGGCGACGACAGTGCCGTGACCGACTACCGCGACTGGCAAATCCCGCTCGGGCGCCGGTTCCGGGCGCTGAAGGTGTGGTTCACCCTGCGGGCGGACGGGCCCGAGCCCGCTCGCGCCATGATCCGGCGCCATGTCGAGTCGGCCTCGCAGTTGGCGACATGGGTGGATGCCGATGCCCGCTTCGAGCGGGCGGCGCCGCCGGCGCTGAACCTCGTGTGCCTCCGGCACGTGGACGGCGACGCTGCCACGGACGCGCTCGTGGCCGCGGCCAACGCCAGCGGCGCCGCGCTGTTCACCCGCACCGTCCTCGACGGCCGGTCGGCGCTGCGCTTCTGCATCGGTGGTCGCACCACCGAGCACCGCCACGTAGAAGCGGCGTGGCAGCTGTTGCAGTCGCTCAGCTGAGCTCGCGGCCGAGCGGCGCGAGGAGGGCGAGCAGCTCGTCCAGATCGCCGACCCGGTCCTCGGGCAGCGCGTCGACCGGGAACCACTCGACGGGCGAGCCCGGTTCGGGCACGAGTGGGGTCGCCGGATCGGCGGTGAACAGGTGGTGGATGTTCCAGTGCCAGTGGGCCGGGCCGGCGGGTCCGGCCGGGAACACGGCGGCCCGCACGAGCCCGGGCCGGGCGTCGACGGGGGCGAGCACGAGGCCGGTCTCCTCGGCCAGCTCACGCGCCGCGCCGTCGGCCGGCGTCTCGCCGAGGTCGAGGTGGCCGCCGGGGTTCACCCAGCCCAGCCGGCGGTGCCGGACGAGCAGGAGCCGCTCGCCATCCCTGGCGAAGACCCAGGCGTTGGTGGCCAGGTGACCAGGGGCCACGGGCACCTCGTGGCGCAGCGCCGCCGCCAGCCGCTCACCGTGCCCGTACGGGTCGAGGAGGGCGGACTCGACGATCTCGGCCAGCTCCGGCCGCGCCGGCCCGGGCAGGTCGACGGTGCCCCCGGGAAAGCCCATCAGGAATCGAGACGGCAGACGAACGCGAGCAGCTCGCCGCCGTCGGCGTCGTCGACGCCGGCCGCCTCGAAGCCGGCGCGCTCGGCCACCCGCTGCGACGCCACGTTGCCCACGAGCACCCGCAGCCGGACCTCCACCAACCGCAGCTCGCGGCGGCCCCACTCGACCAGCGACGCGAGGGCGCACGTGGCCACGCCCTGACCGCGCGCGTCGCGTGCCACCCAGTAGCCGGCCTCCGCGGTGGCGAACGCCCAGTCGATGTGGCCGAACGACATGGACCCGAGCACCTCACCGGTGTCGGTCTTGGTGATGGCGAAGAAGGCGCCGTCGTCCTCGGGCTGCGGCCGGGCGTGGCGCTCCACGAACGTCGCCGCGTCGAGGGCCGTGTACGGGGCCGGCACCCTCGTCCAGCGCTGCACGTCGGGGTCCTGGCAGCTGTCGAACACGAACGACGTGTCGGCCGGCTCCCACGGGCGCAGCGTCACCTCGCCGGCGGGGATCATCGGGCGACGCCGGTGGCGATCGACAGCAGCTGCACCATGATCCGCCCCGTCGCCCCCCACACCGTCTCGTCGTCGAGCTCGAAGAAGTGGATGGCCCGGTCGAGCGGCGGCTGGCCCCACCGCTCCTCGCGGTAGACCTCGGCGTCGAGGAGATCGACCAGTGGCGCCGTCAGGATGCGGTCGACCTCACCGGCCGAGGCCCGCAGCTCGGGCTGTGCCTCCAGCGTGCCGACGATGGGGACGATCTGGCTGCGGCTCACCATCGTGGCGATCTGGTCGAGCTCGCCGACCACGGTGACGAGCTGGGGGTCGAGCGCCACCTCTTCGTGCGCCTCGCGCAGCGCCGCCTCGACCGGCGTCTCGCCCGGGTCGAGGCGCCCGCCCGGGAAGCTGATCTCGCCCTTGTGGCTGCTGAGCCGCTGCGACCGGCGGGTGAGCACGACCTCGGCGCCCCGCTCGCCGGGGAACAGCGCGATCAGCACGGCCGATTGGCGCCCTGCGGGGAACTCGACCGGCATCGGCCGCCCCGGGCCACGTGCGGCGATGGTGGTGGCCAAGCCGTCGAGGTCGATGGTGGCGGTGGCAGGCGCACCGGCCCACGGCGCCGGCTCGCCGAGCTGCCAGGACGTGGGTCGGGGGATGATCTGCGCCCCGCCGCGGCGGCGGGCCGGCTCGGGTTGCTCGCTCACGCTTGCGGTGACGGCACGCCCGCGAGCTCGCGCAACAGGTCAGGCAACCCTGCGGTCTTCAGGTTGGCCATCACCCGGCCCGGTGTGGCGTCGCCGCGCTCCCATTCGTCCCAGTAGGCGAGCAGCTTGGCGGGGTCGGGGGCGGGCCGTTCCATGCCCTCAGGGTACGGCGGTTCCTTCGCGCCCGGCCATGACCGTCAAGGTCACTTCGGGCCAGGCCGGCGCTTGCGGTACTCCTGCACGCCGCGCGCCGCAAGGCGGCCGGCGCCGCGGCCGATGGCCTCGGCCCGATCGGAGCCCGGGTCGGCCACGACGGCTTGCGACTGGGCCCGCCTGACCGCCTTCGGCCGGTAGTCCGACCGTAGCGTGAGCACGCCGAGGGCGAGGGCCCCGGCGACCAGCAGGATCTGCCCGGCGCCACCCATCTCCTCGCCGAAGAAGATGGCGGCGACCACCAGGATGACGGCGACGACGAGGTCGAGCACCCGGTGGAAGGGCCGGGGCACGATGTGGAAGCAGCCGGCGGGACCGTCGGCGGTGGCGGCGAGGAGGATCACGAGCAGGCCGGCCAGCAGTGGGAAGACCGGCCGGGGCGACTGGACGGCCTGGAACACGAGCAGGCCGCCGATGCCGTACTCGACGATCTGGTGGATCCAGAACGGCAGCTTGTTGGCGGACTCGGCCATCGCTTCCCATCTTGTCAGGCGACCCCGAACGCGCCACTGGCGGCGCCGGAGCGCCGCCAGTGACCGACATCCGAACGGATGGGGCCTTACATCATCCCCATGCCACCCATGCCACCCATCCCGCCCATGCCGCCACCGGGCATGGCCGGCATGGCCGACGCCTTCTCGGGCTTGTCGGCGACGAGGGCCTCGGTGGTGAGCACCAGCCCGGCGATCGAGGCGGCGTTCTGCAGTGCCGCCCGGGTGACCTTGGCCGGATCGATGACGCCCGCCTTCACCAGGTCCTCGAAGGCACCGGTGGCGGCGTTGAGGCCGGTGGCGCCGGTCTCCCGCTCGATCTGGGGGACGATGACCGAGCCTTCGAGCCCGGCGTTGTCGGCGATCAGCCGCGCCGGGGCCTCGAGGGCCTTGTACACGGCCCGGGCACCAGTCGCCTCGTCGCCCTGCAGCGACTTGGCCAGGTCACCGACCGCGGGACGGGCCCGGAGCAGGGCGACGCCGCCACCGGCGACCACACCCTCCTCGATGGCCGCCCGGGTCGCCGACAAGGCGTCCTCGATGCGGTGCTTCTTCTCCTTGAGCTCCACCTCGGTGGCGGCGCCGACCTTGATGACGGCCACGCCGCCCGACAGCTTGGCCAAGCGCTCCTGGAGCTTCTCGCGGTCCCAGTCCGAGTCGGTGTTGTCGATCTCGGTCTTGATCTGGGCGACCCGAGCCTTCACGTCGTCGGCCGAGCCGCCACCTTCGATGATGGTGGTGTTGTCCTTGGTGATGACCACCTTGCGGGCCCGACCGAGCAGGTCGAGGGTGACGTTCTCCAGCTTGAGCCCGACCTCCTCGGCCACCACCTGGCCACCGGTCAGGGTGGCGATGTCGGCCAGCATCGCCTTGCGGCGATCGCCGAAGCCCGGAGCCTTGACGGCCACCGAGTTGAACGTGCCGCGGATCTTGTTCACCACGAGCGTGGCCAGGGCCTCGCCCTCCACGTCCTCGGCGATGATCACCAGCGGCCGGGCCGTCTGCATGACCTTCTCCAGGGCCGGCAGCAGCGTCTGCACCGTGGAGACCTTGGCCTGGTGGATGAGGATGTAGGCGTCCTCGAGCACCGCTTCCTGGCGCTCGGGATCGGTCACGAAATAGGGCGACAGGTAGCCCTTGTCGAACTGCATGCCCTCGGTGAACTCGAGGTCCATGCCGAAGGTGTTCGACTCCTCGACGGTCACCACGCCGTCCTTGCCCACCTTGTCGATGGCGTCGGCGATGACCGCGCCGACCGACTGGTCAGCAGCCGAGATGGACGCCACCTGGGCGATCTCGGACTTGTCGTCGATGTCCTTGGCCTGCGCCTTGATGGCCTCGACGGCGACTGCGACGGCCTTCTCCATGCCCTTCTTCAGGCCCGTCGGGCTGGCGCCGGCGGTCACGTTGCGCAGGCCCTCGCGCACGAGCGCCTGGGCCAGCACAGTGGCGGTGGTGGTGCCGTCGCCGGCGACGTCGTTCGTCTTGGTGGCGACCTCCTTCACCAGCTGAGCGCCCATGTTCTCGAACGGGTCGTCGAGCTCGACCTCCCGAGCGATGGACACGCCGTCGTTGGTGATCGTGGGGGCACCGAACTTCTTGTCGAGCACGACGTTGCGGCCGAGCGGACCCAGGGTGACCTTGACCGCGTCGGCCAGCTTGTTCACCCCGGCTTCGAGGGCGCGCCGGGCGTCCTCGTCGAACTTCAGCATCTTCGACATCGGCGCCTACTTCTGGACGATCGCGAGTACGTCACGAGCGGTGAGGATGAGAAGATCCTCGCCGCCGTCGGTGATCTCGGTGCCGCCGTACTTCGAGTAGACGACGGTATCGCCCACCTTGACGTCGAGGGGGATGATATCGCCGGACTGCTCCGAGCGGCGGCCGGGGCCCACGGCGAGCACCTCGCCCTGCTGGGGCTTTTCCTTGGCCGTATCCGGGATCACGAGACCCGATGCGGTCTTCTCCTCGGCCTCACTGGGACGGACGACGATGCGGTCATCAAGGGGCTTCAGCGCCATTTGTAGGCCTCCGTTGGCTGGGCGTGGTTCGGCGTTAGCACTCGTAACGGTCGAGTGCTAACACTAGGCCGAACGGCCTGCGTTAGCAAACGCCCCCGGCGAGTGCTAGCGCCGGTAGGCGCACGGGTCCGTGCTCTCGGTGATCTGCACGTCCGCCCCGCTGCCCGTCGATCGCACCGTGACCGTGCGCCCGTCAGCGGTGGCACCAGCGGCCGACCACATCGCCCCCGCCTCGTCCGGCGGGCCGGCGGGGCCACGGACGACGGCGGCGTAGGCGCCGGCGTCGTCGAGCGCCCGGGCCAGCCAGGTCACCGCCCGGGCGGCGGCCACCGGGCTGGTGCGGCCCAGGTCCACCCCTACGAACCCGACGACGTCCGCCTCGGCGCCCGTGGCCAGGGTGCCGTCGAGCCACGTGCGCGATTGGCCGTCCGCGCCCACGGTGTAGCTGGCCCTGGTGTGGGGGACGATCCGCACCAGGCCCGTGCCCGGCGCCGGGGTCGTGACCGGGACGGAGACCGTCAGCCCGCCGTCGCGGATGCGCAGCCGCTCGTCTCCGGCCAGGCGCTCGCACCCGCCGGTGGCCGGCTGGCGCGCCGCCAGCTGCAGTTCGAGCGTCTGCCCGCCGGTCAGGCGCAGCGGCACGGCCTCCAGCGCCGAGGCCATCGTCGGGGAGGCCGACGAGCGCCCGCACGCCGCCGCCAGGGCGACCACCGCGCCGACGACGAAGAGCCGGGCCCTCACCGCACCGGCAGGCGCAGGTTCGGATCCGCGCCGTGATCGAGCGGCGTGGGTCCGTCGCTGCGGAGGCGGTGCCAGCCCGCCGCCGCGATCATCGCCGCGTTGTCGGTGCACATCGACGGGCTCGGGAGGAAGGCGCGCCGGCCGTCGGCGTCGCACGCCTTCAGCAGCTCCTCCCGGAGCAGGGTGTTGGCGGCCACGCCACCCCCGAGGGCGATGGCGGTGGCGCCGACCTCGGTGGCCGCCCGCCGGGCCTTCGTGACGAGCACGTCCACCACCGCCTGCTGGAAGCTGGCGGCGACATCGGCGGTCTCCACATCGGGGTGCTTGCGGACGTGGTTGACGACCGACGTCTTCAATCCCGAGAAGGAGAAGTCCAGCCCGTCGTCGAGCATGGCGCGCGGGAAGCGGATGGCCTCCGGATCGCCGCGGCGCGCATCGCGATCGATGGCGGGACCGCCGGGATAGCCGAGGCCGAGGTAGCGGGCCACCTTGTCGAAGGCCTCGCCGGCGGCATCGTCGATCGTCTGGCCGAGCAGGCGGTACTGGCCGTGCCCTTCCATCGACACCAGCATCGTGTGGCCGCCCGACACCAGCAGCACCACGACCGGGAGGGCCAGATCGGGGTCCTCGAGCAGCGCCGCGTACATGTGGGCTTCGAGGTGGTTCACGCCCACGAAGGGCACGTCCCACACGAGGGCCAACGCCTTGGCGGTAGAGACACCGACGAGCAGCGCGCCGATCAACCCCGGGCCCACGGTGGCGGCCACGGCGTCGATGCGGGCGTCCTCGATGCCCGCCTCCACCACCGCTCGGGCGATGACCGGCACCACCAGCTCCACGTGCGCCCGGCTGGCGATCTCCGGCACCACCCCACCGAACTGGGCGTGCAGGTCGATCTGGCTCGACACCACCGACGACAGCACGTCGGTGCCGCCCATCACGCAGGCCGCCGCCGTCTCATCGCACGACGTCTCGATGCCGAGGACGACGGTGTCGGCGTCGACCGGGCCCGACCTCACGCCAACCCGTCCCACGTGGTGCGGCCGGGCAGGGCGGCCTCGATCGCACCGAGGCGATCGGCGTACTCCGGCGTGTTGATGTCGTTGGCCCACATGACGATGGCGTCCTCGACACCTTCGTAGTACCGGGCCCTCATCCCCACAGGGGCGAAGCCGAACGACTGGTACATCGACTGGGCGCCGCGGTTGCTGACGCGCACCTCCAGGGTGAGGTTCCGGGCGCCTGCCTTGCGGGCCTGGCGGGCCAGCGTGAGCAGCAGGCGGGAACCGATCTTGTGGCGATGGTGGGCGGGGTCGACGGCCACGTTGGTGACGTGCCCGTCGTCGAGCTGGTACAGCAGGCCGGCGTAGCCGACGACGGCGCCGTCCACCTTGGCCACGACGTAGAGCCGGGAGCCGTCTCGCGCCCCGATCTCGCCGTGGAACACGGCCAGCGACCACGGCCGCGGGTACACCTGGTCCTCGATGCGCATCACAGCGCGGAGGTGCCGGCGCTTCATCGGCACGATGCGCACGTGCATGTCGGCCGGCTCGGGCAGCACGAGGGCGCGGCGAGTGATGCTCATGCCGCGCGCTCGCGTCGGCCAGTTGATCTCGGCGTCGGGCTTGCGGAGGTAGAGCGGTTGCAGGTCCCACGGGTTGACCCAGTCCTCCCGGAGAGCCTTGGCGTGGGCCAGCTGCACGAGCGGCCGGGCCGAGGGATGGGCCAGCCAGTTGTCGGCGAACTCGAGCCCCCGCACCTCCTTCAGGGTGTCCCGGTAGCGCAGGGCGCCGTCGCCGACGCACAGGACCTCGTCACCGAGGGCGTAGATGTCGGCCACCACGTCGTCGGGCGAGCCGATGACGGGCAGCGACAGGCGCTGCACGCCGCCGGGCACCTGGCGGTAGAAGGCGTAGAAGAGCTCGCCGCGACGGGCGTCGATCACCGTGGCGATGACCCGGTTGGCGTGGCGCAGCGGGAAGGCGAGGAGGTCGAGGCTCGGGATGCCGATCATCGGCACCCGGAGCGCGTGAGCGAGAGCCTTGGCGGTGGCGATGCCGACGCGCATGCCGGTGAACAGGCCGGGGCCGACGTCCACGGCGACGACGCTGATCTCGTCGAGGGCGATGTCGGCGCGCTGGCAGCAGAACTGGATGGCCGGTGCCAGCGTCTCGGCGTGGCGGCGGCCGCGCGTGACCTCGACGGCGGCCAGCACCCCCTCGTGCCCGCCGATTGCGCAGCCCACCTGCTCGGTGGCCGACTCGATCCCCATGATCAGCACGGCGCCACCCCCCCGACTCCCGCCGCCGGCCAGCGTCCCCAATCGCGCAGCCTGAACACTTGGTACCGCCCCAGCGGCACGAACCGCTCAGGCTGCGCGAAAGGATGCGCGCTCGCGCCCCCTCGGCGGGGGGTCATCGCCAGGCCTCCAGGTTGGCGCTGAGCGCCGGGAGGCGGCGTTGCCACGCCTGCCCTACCGCCCGCACGGTGATGTCGCGGTCGTCGAGCTCGTCGCAGAGCTCGAGGCGCACCTCGAGGTAGACCTGCGGCAGCGCCGCCACGATGGCGTCGCCCCACTCGATGAGCGTGACGCCATTCGAATCGATGAGCTCGCCGAGAGCGAGGTCGTTCACCTCGGCCATCCGCTCCAACCGGTACACGTCGACGTGGTGCATGCGCAGGCGGCCAGGGTACGTGCGGGCCAGCGTGAACGTGGGGCTGGTGACCGGTTCGTCCACGCCGAGGGCCAGGGCGAAACCCTGCGCGAACGCGGTCTTGCCGGCGCCGAGGTCGCCGACCAGGAGCAGCAGGTCGCCGGGGCGGACATGGTCGGCGATCACCGCGGCGATGGCCTTCGTGGCGTCCGCCGACGTCGTGTGCAGCCGCACTGTCATGTCCGCGCCGCCCCCGCCGCGGCCAGCGCCAGCTTGGCCCGCACGAAGTCGGCCCGCATCTGGCCGAGGGGCGCCGCCCCGCCCCGCAGCGCCGCCGCCGGGTGCAGCGTGGGCACGAGCACGCCATGGGCGAACGGGTAGGAGTGCCCGCGCAGGCGCATGATCCCCTCGGTCGTCTGCAGCAGCCATTGCGCGGCGAACCGTCCGAGGGCGATCACGACGGCCGGGCGGATCAGGTCGAGCTGCTGGGCGAGGTAGGGCCGGCAGGCGTCGATCTCGTCGGGCTTGGGATCCCTGTTGTCGGGCGGCCGGCACTTCACGATGTTGGCGATGTAGGCGTGGTCGCGGGTGGTGCCCAGCTCCTCCCACATCAGGCGATCGAGCAGCTTCCCGCTGCGCCCCACGAACGGCAGGCCTTGGCGGTCCTCCTCGGCCCCCGGGCCCTCCCCGATGAACATGAGGGCGGCCGCGGGATCGCCCATGCCGAAGACCACGCTGTTGCGCCCGGCCGCCAACCGGCACTTGGTGCAACCCGCGGCGTCGGCAGCGAGCAGCTCAAGGGGCCCCGGCACGCCCGCCGATGCTACCGGTGGGCGTCCGGTGTCCCGTCGACGGCGACCCGCGGCACCCGGGCACTGATGCCGCAGGTGACCTCGTAAGCGATGGTGTCGAGGCGACTGGCCCACTCCTGCGCGGTCACCTCCTCGGTGCCCTGCCGGCCGATGAGCACCGCCTCGTCGCCGGCGGCCACCGGATCGTCACCGCAGTCCACCATGAGCTGGTCCATGGTGACGACACCGACGATCGGGCGGCGGCGGCCGCCGATGAGGACGGCCCCACCGGTCGACGACAGGCGGCGGGGCACGCCGTCGGCGTACCCGAGCGGCAGGGTGGCCACGGTGGTGTCGGCCCCGAAGCGGTGACGCAACCCGTACGAGATGCGCGCACCCCCCGGGACCCGCTTCACGAAGCTCACCCGTGCTCGCAGCGCCATGGCGGGGCGCAGCTCGCCCGCCACGTGGGCGACGCCGGGTCCCGGCACGATGCCGTACGTCGCGATGCCCGCCCGCACCAGCGAGAACCGCGAGCGAGGATGGGCGAGGGCGGCGGCCGAGTTGCCGGCGTGGACGAGCGGTGGGTCGATGCCGTCGGACCGCAGGGCGGCGAGGACGGCGTCGAACGTGTCGAGCTGACCGTCGGTGTAGGGATCGTCGGGCTCGTCGGCGACGGCCAGGTGGGTCATCACGCCGTCGAGCACCAACGACGGCCGGGCGGCGATGTGTCGCGCCAGCGCGACAGCGTCGGCCGGCGCCGCCCCGACGCGATGCATGCCGGTGTCGATCTTGAGATGGACGCGCACGGGGGTGGTGCCGGCGGCGGCGGTGGCCAGGCCGTCGATGGCCCGAGCGGTGTAGACGACAGCGCGAGCCCGGGTGCGGACGATCTCCCCGTACTGGTGCGGTGGCGGTTCGGCCAGCACCAGGATCGGCGCGTCGACGCCGGCCCGTCGCAGCTCGGCGGCCTCCTCCACCAACGCCACGCACAGACCCTCGGCCCCCGCCGAAAGCGCCCCCGCTGCGACGGTGACGGCGCCGTGGCCGTAGCCGTCGGCCTTCACCACGGACCACACCGCGGCGGGCGCCGCCGCCCGGCGCAGCACGCCGACGTTGTGGCGGACGGCAGCCAGGTCCACCTCGGCCCATGCCGGGCGCGACGGCGGGCAAGCGGGCACGCCCTTCAAGCTAGAGGTCGGCGAGCACGTCGACGAGGAGGTCGGGGAGGTCACCAGCCACGAGTCCGCGGGCGGGGCCGTGGTGCGCCGCCCGGCCGTGCAACCAGGCGCCGACGGCGGCCGCCTCGAGCGGCGGCATCCGCTGCGCCAGGAGGGCGCCGATGATGCCCGACAACACATCACCCGTGCCCGCCGTGGCCAGGCGGGCGTCGCCGGCGTTCACGATGACGGCCCGCCCGTCGGCGTCGGCCACCACCGTGGCGGCACCCTTGAGGAGGACGACGCACTGCAGCTCGGAAGCCAGATGGCGGGCGGCGGCGATGCGGTCGTTGCCCGGCGGGGTGCCGCACAGCAGCCGGAACTCGCCGTCGTGCGGCGTCACCACCGTGGCCGCCGGCCGGGTCCGCAGCGTGGCCCCTGGGCCGTCGGACGACCACGCCAGCGCGAACAAGCCGTCGCCGTCGACGACGACGGGCAGCGGGGCGTGGGCGACGACCTCCCGGGCACTCGTGGCGGTGCTGTCGGCCCGGCCCAGACCCGGACCGACCACGAGGGCGTGGAACCGGCCGAGGTCGCCGAGCACGTCCTGCGACCACAGCGACGACGGCAGGGCCCTGCCCACCACTTCGGTCGGGGCCAGTGCGTCGTGGATCACGCCGGGCGACGAGAGGCGCACGTAGCCCGCCCCGGTCCGCTGCGCGCCGCGGGCCGAGAGATGGGCGGCCCCGAGCATGCCCGCCGACCCGGCCACCACCCACACCGCGGCGCGCCACTTGTGGGCATCGGCCGGTCGGGGGGGCAACCAGCGCACGACGTCGTCGCGTTCGAGCAGGTGCGTCCGGGTCCCGCTGGTGTCGAGCCCGATGTCGGCCACCTCGACCTCGCCGGCGAGCGTGCTGCCGGGCGGGAAGAGCAGTCCCGGCTTGAGCGCGGCGAACGTGACCGTGCGCGCCACCGGCCGAACACCGGGGCCGGCGGCGCCGGTGTTCCCGTCGACGCCGCTCGGGATGTCGGCGGCGAGCACGGGCGCGGCGCCAGGGTCGGGTGCCTCCCACGTGCCGCGAAAGCCCGTGCCGAAGGCGGCATCGATGACGAGGTCGGCGGGCGGGAGGGAGCGGGGCACGCCGGCAGCGTCGAGCACGGTCACGTGGACGCCCCGGTGCGACAGCCAGCGCGCCGCGGCGCGCCCGTCGGCCCCGTTGTTCCCCTTGCCCGCCACCACCACGACGCGCCGCCCGTAGGTGCCGCCCAGCATTCGCACTGCGGCGCGAGCGAGCGCCCGGCCGGCCCGCTCGATCAGCACGTCGACCGGCTCGGGCGCGGCGGCATCGATGGCCCGGGTCTCCTCAGGCGTGACGACGGGGATCAACATCGGCTCCGCGCTGGCGCCATAGCCGTAACGTACTGGTGCTGATGGCGCCCGCACCCGCTGACACCCGTCTGCGCCTCGCCACCGCGCTCGGTCGCGCCGCGCAGCGGACGTCGCTGCGCCTCGGGCGCGGCAACGGCGCCGTCATCGGCGGCAAGGTCGCCACGCTGGTCTGCCCGGACATCCTGGGCCGGGCGGCGGCGGGCGTTCCGGCGGTGGCGGTCAGCGGCACGAACGGCAAGACCACCACGACCCGGCTCATCGCCACCGCCCTCGAGACGCTCGGGCCGGTGGCGACGAACGTCCATGGGGCCAACCTGCCCAACGGCGTGGTCTCGGCCCTGCTCGCCCCCCATCCCGACGACATCCGGCTCGTGGCCGAGATCGACGAGCGGTGGCTTCCGGCGGTGATGGCCCAGGTGCCGTTTCGGGCCGTCGTGCTCCTCAACCTGTCGCGCGACCAGATCGACCGGATGGCCGAGGTGCGCAGCAACGCCGTGCGCTGGCGGGCTGCCCTCGCCGGAGCCGGCGACGTCGTCGTGGTGGCCAACGCCGACGACCCGATCGTGGCCCATGCCGTCCCTGACGGCGTCGAGGCGATCTGGGTGGCGGCGGGCATGCGGTGGCGCTGGGACGCCATGAGCTGCCCCGCCTGCGGTGGGCGCATCGACTACAGCGACGACGGCGACTGGGCGTGCCGTGCCTGCCATCACCGCCGGCCGGCGCCCGCGGTCACCGTCGACGGCGACGTCGTGCACTTGGGGGCGGAGGCCATCGACCTCACGCTCGGGTTGCCGGGCGAGCACACCCGCTCGAACGCGGCGATGGCACTCGCCGCCGCGAAGGTGATGGGTGTGGCGCCGGCCGCCGCCGCCCGCGCCTTCGCCACGGTGACCGACGTCGACGGCCGGTACCGGGCGTTGTGGGGCGATGGTCGGCCGGGCCGGCTGTTCCTGGCCAAGAACCCCGCCGGCTGGCTCGAGGTGCTGGAGGTGCTCGACGCCGACGGCGGGCGCCCGCTCGTGATCGTCTTCAACGCCAACCAGCCCGACGGGCGGGATCCGTCGTGGCTGTGGGACGTGCCTGTCGAGCGGCTGCGCGGGCGAGAGGTGATCGTCGCCGGCGAACGGGCCACCGACATGGCGGTGCGGCTCCGCTACGCCGAGGTGGATCACCGGGTGGCGCCGACGCTCGACGCCGCCCTCGACGAGGGCCGCCGCCTGGAGGCCGATGTGCTGGCTACGTACACCGCCTTCTGGCAGGTGAAGGGAGCGCTGGCCCGTGCCCGGTCGTGACAGCGCGGTGCGCATCGTGGTGCTGGCCCACGACCTCCTCGGCACCTACGGCGACCTCGGCAACGGCACCGTGCTCGCCGCCCGGTTGCGATGGCGAGGCCACGCCTCCGAGCTCGTGGTGCACGAGGGGGGCACGGCGGTGCCGGCGGCGGGCGACATCTACCTCCTCGGCGGCGGCGAGGACGCGCCGCAGTCGCTGGCCTACGCCGAACTGGCCGCCACCGACGCCCTGCCTCGCGCCCTCGACGGCGGCGCCGCGCTCCTCGGGGTGTGCGCCGGCTACCAGCTCCTCGGCCATCGCTTCCGCACCACAGACGGCCGCGACCTTCCCGGCTTCGGCCTGCTCGACGTGGAGACCGTTCCCGGCCAGGGCGTGCCTCGCGCCGTCGGCGAGATCACGGTGGCCCCCGATCCCGCACTCGGCCTTCCCACCCTCACCGGCTTCGAGAACCATGGCGGGCGCACCCACCTCGGCGCCGACGCCCGGCCCCTCGGGCGGGTGCTGAGCGGGGTCGGCAACACGGGCACCGACGGCAGCGAGGGTGCCTACGCTGGCCGCGTGCTCGGCACGTACCTCCACGGTCCGGTGCTGGTGCGCAACCCGGCGCTGGCCGACCTGTTGCTGTCGTGGATCGTCGGCCCGCTCGAGCCGCTGGCCGAACCGGAGGTGGAGGCGCTGCGCGCCGAGCGCCTGGCGGCGGCGGACGGGGCGCGCCGACGCGGGCATCGACGTCGGGAGCAGTAGTGGGCTCGCTGTCGTTCGACCCGATCGCCGACCAGTACGACGCCACCCGGGGCGGTGAGCGGCGCGGCCGGCTCGTGGCCGAAGTCATGGCGCCGTGGCTGCCGGCCGACGGCGTCCTGTGCGAGATCGGGGTGGGCACGGCCCTCGTGGCGGCGCCGGTGCGCGCCCGGGGCGCCACGGTCGTCGGCGTCGACATCTCGGCGGCCATGCTGGCCGTGGCCGTCCGGCGCTACCGCGGCCCGCTCGTGCGGGCCGACGCCACCGCCCTGCCCTTCGCCGACCGGTCGCTGGCGGCGGTGTACGGCGTGTGGGTGTTCCACGTGGTCGACGACGTCGGCGTCGTGCTGGCCGAGTGCCGCCGGGCGCTGCGTGACGGCGGGCGGCTGCTGGCCATCGTGACCGACGAGAGCCGGCGCATCGGTCATCCCCTCCTCGACCAGCTCGAGCACCGGTACCGGCGCCGCCAGGACGCTCTCGAGCACCTCGATCCCCTGGCCGCGGCGGCGGGGCTCCGGCGCCGCCACGTCGAGCGGCTGGCAGTGTTCCGGCGGCCGACGGCGCCGGTCGAGCTGGCCCATCACCTGGAGCAGCGCACGTGGTCGTGGCTGTGGGCGGTGCCGCCGGACGCGTGGGCGGCCGAGGTCGAGCCGGTGATCGCCGCGCTGCGGTCCGAGCCCGACGCCGACCAGCCCCGACCCCACCAGAACGCCAACCTGCTCGCCGTCTGGGAACGCTGAGCACCGTCCAAAACCGCGCAGCCTGAACACTTTTTACCGCCCACGCGGTACGAGGTGTTCAGGCTGCGCGGGGAGAAGACAGTGCGCGGGTGGGGGTTACTCGGCGAGGGCGATGGCTTGGGCGGTGAGGGCGGTGTGCGTGAGCGACACGTGCCAGCGCTGCACGCCGCGCGCCGCCGCCAGCTCGGCCGCCGCCCCGTGCAGCCGCAGCGTCGGCGCCCCCGACTCGAGCAGCACCACCTCCACGTCGCGCAGCTTGAACGCGCCGAGGCCCACCCCGAGCGCCTTCATCACCGCCTCCTTCGCCGCGAACCTGGCCCCCAACCGTCCCGCCGAGCCCCCGCCGTCGGCCCGCTCCCCCGTGGTGAACAGCCGCTCCACCAGCCCCGGCCGGCGCGCCAGCATCGCCGCGAAGCGCTCGACGTCGACGGCGTCGATGCCGACGCCGATCACGCTCGCCAGCGGTCGGCCAGGTCGGCGATCGGTTCGGTCAGCAGATCCACCGCGTCCACCGTGGCCAGCAGGTCGTCACGGAACACCGGCTCGGTCTCGCTGACGAAGTCGGTCATGGCGTCGTAGCGGCCGCGGTACCCCTGCAGCACGCCCTTGATCGTGGCCACCGGCAGCCGGTCGGGGATGCGCACGTGCAGCAGTGTGATCCCCGTGACCTGCGCGCCCTTCAGCTCGGGCACGAACAGCACGGTGCGCCCGTCGGCCCGGCCACGGGCCACGAGCACGTCACCCTCCAGCGCCACCCGCCGCTTGGTGCCCCGCAGCTGGTGGTTGCGCTCGACCCGTGACGGCACCTCGCGCCCGAGCCCGCCCCGGTCGACGATCTCGATGGTGGCGTCGGTCCCCCGCGGATCGCCCTCGATGCGGTACCGCGTGTAGCCCACCACCGCCTCCACCGCCGGCGACAGGGCGGCGAGGTACTTGAGCGTCCGGTAGGCCAGCCGGTCCCGGCCGGCGCCGGCGGTGAGCACCTCCCGCACGAGCGGAGTGGCCAGCAGCCCCTCGTCGCTGCGGGAGATGCCGACCGTCACCGTCTTGGCCTGGTGCTTGATCGCGTCCACGGGGCGGGTGAGCTCTTCGATGGCCCGCGTGAGCGCGGCGGTGAGGTCGTCCAGGAGCACCTCAGGCGTGCCGACCTTGCCGAACTCGAGCTGGTAGAAGTCGAGCGGCAGCGGGCCGGTGGCGTAGCGCAGCAGCGACGTCACCTTCACCGCGGTGCTGGCTTCGAGGTTGCCGTCGTACATGCCGCTGCGCAGCCCGTCGGTGAAACGGTGCACGGCCGGGCCCACCGACTCCCGCACCCGTCCGAGCACAACGTCGCCCGGTGCACCGTCGGCCACTGCCGTTTCGATCGCCTCCCGGCCTTCGCGCAGCGGGCGGGCGAGGGCGTCGATGGCGAGCGCCGCCTCGTAGCCGAACAGGTGACCGACCACCGCCGACAGCACGAACGCCAACGTCGGTTCCACCGCGGGCACCGACAGCACCTCGACCGCCGCGCCGAACCGCTCCTCGCCCTCACTGGCGATCACGATCGGCGCCGCCTTGTGGGCGCGGTAGATGGCCACTTCCTTGGCCACGTCGTCAGCGGTGGACCCGAGCAGGCCGGCGGCGCAGACGAGGATCAGCGGCTCCGACGACAGGTCGATGTGCTTCTTGTCCTCGGTGACGTCGCAGGCGATCGACTTGTAGCAGAGCTCCGAGAGCTTGATCCGGACCTCTTCGGCGGCCACCCGGTTGGGCCCGTTGCCGACCACGGCCCAGTACCGCCGGGGCGGAGCGAAGCGCCGGGCCGCCTCGGCGATCTGCGGCCGCCGCTCGAGCACGGCCCGCATGGCCTCGGGCAGCGCCCGCAGCGCGGCCAGCAGGCGATGGCGCTGGCGGGGGTCGCCGGCGCCGACGGCATCGGCGATGGCGCACGACAGGAGCACCCCGGCGGCGACCTGCGCGTAGAACGCCTTCGTGGACGCCACGCTCATCTCCACGTCGCGCCCGTCGGACGTGTAGAGCACCCCGTCGGACTTGTCGGTCAGATCGCTGCGGCGGCGGTTGACGATCGCCACCACCGACGCGCCGCGGCCCCGGGCGAGATCGACCGTGCGGTTCGTGTCCGTGGTGGTGCCGCTCTGGCTGATGGCCACGATCAAGGTGTCGGCCAGGTCGTGGCTCATCTGGAAGCCGGAGTACTCGGTCGCAGTGGTCGCCTGGACGGTGATGGCGCTGTCGGCCAGGAGCCCGCCGAGCACGTCGGCCATGCTCATGCCGGCGATGGCGGCGGTGCCCTGACCGATGATCACGACGCGCCGGATGGTGCCACCGGCCAGCTTGGCGGCGAGCGCTGGCGGGATGGCGGCCTCGCCGACGTGGGCGTGCAGCATTCCTGCGCCGTCCTCGCCGATCCGCCCCCGCAGGGTCTTGGCAAAGCTGGTCGGCGCCTCGGTGATCTCCTTCAGCAGGAAGTGCGGCGCGCTCCCGCGGTCGATGTCGCGCGTGGTGATCTCCGCGTGCACGAGCTCGTCGGCGGACACCGGCAGCTCGGTGCCGTCGTAGGCGAGGCGGCGAATGCCCTCGATCGTCCCGGCGCCGGCCCCGTCGAGGACGAGCACCTGTCCCCGGCTGGTGTCCTCCCCCGCGCGGGCCGGCGTCTCGCCGTCCATGCGCAGGTACATATTGGTCTCCTCCACGAGCCCGTACGGCTCGCTGGCCACGATGAACGCGTCGTCGGCGAGGCCGACGTAGAGCGCTTGACCGCTGCCCCGAAGGGCCAGCATCACCTGGTCGGGGCGATGGCTCGACGCCGCGCCGATGGCCACCGAGCCCTCGAACGAGGCGACCGTGCGGCGGAAGGACTCCGTGGTGTCATGGCCGGCGGCGACGTGGCGGGACACGAGTGCCGGGATCACCTTGGCGTCGGTGGTGATGGGTGCGGGGAAGCGCAGGCCGTGGTGCACCTTCAAGTCGGCGTGGTTGTCCACGTCGCCGTTCAGCGCCGCCACCACGTACGGGCCACCCTCGGTGCCGTCCTCCTCGTGGTTGAGCGGATGGGCGTTGGGCTCCGAGATGATCCCGACGCTGGCCCAGCGGGTGTGGCCGAGGACAGTGACGCGCGCCGACGGCGCCGCCAGCGCCAGGTGCAGCAAGCCGTCCTCGCGCAGTTCGGCCCGCAGTGACGCGGTGTTGTCGCCGAGCTCCCCGATCTCCGCGGCGGCCTTGTAGACGAACGACAGCGCACCTTCGGGGGTGACCCGCACGGAACCCGAGGTGAAGAGCGGGTCGCCGGCGCGCGGCGCCACGAGGGCGCGGACCGGCGCGCTGGCGACATCGAGCCCGTGATCCCAGACGGTGAGGTGCAGCCCCGCCGAGTCGCGACCGCGGACCTCGAGCCGGTCGATGGCCGACA
The DNA here is from genome assembly GCA_963728985.1 of uncultured Acidimicrobiales bacterium. Lineage (GTDB taxonomy): Bacteria > Actinomycetota > Acidimicrobiia > Acidimicrobiales > Ilumatobacteraceae > DASXAI01. The sequence continues at coordinate 1,038,782 of CAVSME010000003.1, forward strand.
GTGCCATCTGCACCGCGGTGAACGCGGCGAGGGCGGCGGTCCCGGCGTGGCGTCCGGCCAGATCGGCGACGGCGGCGGCCGCCGGCAGACGATCGCGCCGCACCGCCCAGAGCGCGTCGCGCAGCTCGACCAGCGCGGCGTTGCCCGCTTCGAGATCGGCGGGAGCGTCGAGCGTCTCGAGGTGGCGTTCCACCGCGTCGGCGCGGTCGTCGAGGACGTCGAGACGGGCGACGACGGCGGCGCGGAGCTCGGGCCGGGTGGCCAGCACCGTCACCCCGGCGACGCCCCGCAGCAGGCGGTCGGCGGCGGCGATGTGGCCGGCGACGGCGCCAACGACGGCGGGCGGAGCCGATGGCGGGAGGGGCGCGCCGACGGCCTCGTCCAGCGCCGCCAGGATGTCCGCGGGATCGGGCTCTGGACGACCGTCGGGACGGGTCAGGATGGCAACGATCCCGCACATGGGCGGTCAGGCTACCGGCCGGTCACGGGCGCGCGAGGGCCGCGTGACTCAGCCGCGACCCACCTGTTCGACGTCGCCGACCAGCGCCTTGGCCACCGTCTCGGCCTCGTCGTGGGTGGCGGCCTCGACCATGACCCGCACGAGCGGCTCGGTACCGCTGGCCCGCACGAGCACGCGCCCCGTGGTGCCGAGGCGGTGCTCGGCCGCCGCCACCTGGGGAGCGATGCGCGCTGCGATCTCCGGGGCGCTGCCCGCCACCCGCACGTTGACGAGCACCTGCGGCAGCCGTGTCATGGCGGCACCGGCGAGGTCGGCCAGCGAGCGGCCCGTGCGCCCCACCACTTCGAGCAGGAGAAGGCCGGTGAGGGTGCCGTCCCCGGTCGTCGCCAGGTCCGGGAAGATCACGTGACCGCTCTGCTCGCCGCCGAGGGACCAACGGCCTCGGTCGAGCGCGCTCAGCACGTGGCGGTCGCCGACCGGGGTCTCGACCACGGTGATGCCGGCGTCGGCCATCGCCAGGCGGAAGCCCAGATTGGTCATCACAGTGACGACCACCGTGTCGTCACGCAGCGCGCCACGAGCGTGGAAGTCACGAGCGCAGATGGCGATGATGTGGTCCCCGTCGACGACGGCGCCGGTGTGGTCGACGGCGATCAGCCGATCGGCGTCGCCATCGAAGGCCAGGCCGACGTCGGCGCCTTCGGCTACGACCGCCAGCCGCAAGCTCTCCGGGTGAGTGGCCCCGCAACGATCGTTGATGTTGCAACCATCGGGATGGTCGTTGATCACGACCACGTCGGCCCCGAGGCGCTGGAAGGCGGCTGGCGCCACCTCGCTGGCGGCACCGTTGGCGCAGTCGAGCACGAGCGTCAGCCCGTCGAGGCGATGCCCGCTCAGGATGCCCGTGAGGTGCTCGACGTAGCGCTCGCCCGCTCCCGGCCGGTCGCTCACGTCACCCACGTCCTCGCCCGCTGGTCCTCCCGCCAAGCCGGCGACCACCGCCTCCAGCTCGGCCTCGACCGCCACCTCTACGTCATCAGGCAGCTTCAGCCCGCCCGGGGCGAAGAGCTTGATGCCGTTGTCGGCGAAGGCGTTGTGCGACGCCGAGATCATGGCGCCGGCCACGCCTTCGGCCTCGGAGATGAACGCCACCGCGGGCGTGGGCAGGACGCCGAGGCGGTGCACCGAGACGCCCTCGGCGGCGAAGCCGGCGGCCAGAGCGGCCTCGAGCAAGGGACCGGAGATGCGGGTGTCGCGGCCGATGACCACCCGCTCACCGCCGAGCACCCGCGCCGCCGCCCGCCCGAGGGCGAGGGCCAGTTCAGGGGTCAGCTCGGTGTTGGCGACGCCGCGGATGCCGTCGGTACCGAAGCGCAGGGTCACCGCGCGATTATCGCTTGGAGTACTGAGGCGCCTTGCGGGCCTTCTTCAGGCCGTACTTCTTGCTCTCCTTGACCCGGGCGTCACGGGTGAGGAGACCTGCCTTCTTCAGGCCGGGGCGCGACTCGGGGTCGAGCTCAACGAGGGCCCGGGCGATGGCCATGCGCAGGGCGCCGGCCTGGCCGGTCACCCCTCCACCGTCGATGGTGGCGTCGACGTCGTAGACCTCGTCGGTGCTCGTGAGCCGCAGCGGCTCGGTGACCACCATGCGCTGGGTCGCCGTGGGGAAGTACTGCTCGATCGGGCGCCGGTTCACGAGGATGGCCCCACCGCCGGGGCGGAGGCGCACTCGGGCGACGGCTTCCTTGCGACGGCCGGTGGTCTGGACGAGCGGCTTGGTCATCAGTTCTCTCTCTCAGCGAGCCTTGGCGTGCGCCAGCACGAGCGGCTGTGGCCGCTGGGCGGCGTGGGGATGGGTGGGCCCGGCGTAGACCTTCAGCTTCTTCAGCTGCTGGCGCCCGAGGGGGCCCTTCGGGAGCATGCCCCGCACCGAGCCGCGCACGGCGTCGGCCGGCTTGCGGGCGAGCAGGTGGGCGTACGACTCGCGCTTCAGACCGCCCGGATAGCCGCTGTAGCGGACCACGTCCTTGGCGTCGGCCTTGCCCGACGTGAGCACCACCTTGTCGGCGTTGATGATCACCACGTGGTCGCCGGTGTCGATGTGGGGGGCGAAGATCGGCTTGTGCTTGCCCCGCAGGATGCGAGCGGCCTCGGTGCACACGCGCCCGAGCACCATGCCTTCGGCGTCGATCACGTGCCAGGCGCGCTGGATCTCGCTCGCTTTCGGTGTGTACGTACGCATACCGGAGACTTTCTGTGCGCGCTCAGCCGGACGTCCGGCCGAGGAACCCAGAAAGGATACGGGGCCAGGCCCGGAGCGACAAGCGCGCGGGCCGTTACAGCCCGGCGGCCACCGGATTGCGCAGGGTGCCGATCCCCTCGATCGTGACCTCGACCGTCTCCCCCGCCACCAGCCAGCGGGGCGGCTTGCGGGCGGCACCGACGCCGTTGGGGGTACCCGTCACGATGAGATCGCCCGGTTCGAGCGTGAGGATGCCGCTGATGGCCTCGACGAGGTGGGCCACGTCGAAGATGAGCTGCTTGGTGTTCGAGTCCTGGAGGACCTCGCCGGCCACCGTGGTGGTGAGCCGGAGGCCCGAGGCCCCGGGGGGCAGCTCGTCGGCGGTGACGATCTCGGGGCCGAAGCCGCCCGTGCCGTCGAAGTTCTTGCCCGGCAGGAACTGCGTGGTGCGGCGCTGGTAGTCACGCACCGAGCCGTCGTTGAAGATGGAGTAGCCGGCCACGTGCTCGAGGGCCTGGTCGGCACCGATGTTGCGACCCCCGTCGCCGATCACCGCCACCAGCTCACCCTCGTAGTCGAGCTGGACCGATGCCGACGGCACCAGCAGCGGGTCGCCGTCGGCCACCAGCGTCGTGGTGTACCGGGGGAACAGGACGGGATACTCGGGAACGGGCTGGCCGGTCTCGGCGGCGTGGTCGGCGTAGTTGAGGCCGACGCAGATGATCTTCGGCGGATCGGGCACCGGCGGCAGGAGCGTGAGGCCGGCCAGGGCCACGGCGGGCTGGTCGGCCCAGCCGTCGAGGCCGCTCGGGCCGGCGGCCAGGGCCCCGGCCATCGTCATGGCCCGGGGCAGCTCGTGGACCCGGTCGTCGACCCGCACCCCCGCTCGGACCTGACCATCGTGGAGGTAGCTCACCAGGCGCATGACCGGGACACTACGTCTGGCCGAAGCCGTCGGGATAGCCGACCTCCCAGAGGCACAGACCCGCCGGCGGGGCGATGTTGCCCAGGTGACGGCGATCGCGCGCCCGCAGCACAGCGAGGACCTCACCGGCGTGGCGCCGGCCGCGGCCCACGTCCACCAGCAGGCCCACGAGCGAGCGCACCATCTGGTGGCAGAAGGCGTTGGCGCGGATCTCGAAGCGGAGCACACCGTCGCCGAGCTCGGACCAACCGGCCTCCGTCACCCGGCGCACGAGCGACGGCATCGGCTGGCCGGCCGGCGGTCGGGGCGTGCGGCAGAACGACGTGAAGTCGTGCTCGCCGAGCAGCGGATCGCAGGCCAGGCGCAGCGCACTCAGATCGAGCGGCTCGGGCACCAGCCAGGTCGTACGGGACTGGAACGGGTCGGGCACCGGGCGGTTCAGCACGGTGTAGCGGTAGCGACGCCACTGGGCCGAGAAGCGGGCGTCGAAGTCGGCCGGCGCCACCTCGGCGGCGCGCACGACGATGGCCGGCTTGCACAGGCCGTTGACCGAGCGTTGCAGCCGCTCGAGGTCGAGCCCGTCGGCAGGAACGTCGAACGACACGACCTGGCCCCAGGCATGGACGCCGGCATCGGTGCGCCCGGCGACGGCCAGCTCGACGTCGACCCCGAGCACCCGCTCGATGGCCGCCCGCAGCGTGGACCCGACCGTGACGACGCCGACGTTCTCGGCGAACCCGTGGAAGTCGGTGCCGTCGTAGGCAACCAACAAGCGGACGCGTTGCCTCCGAGGCTCCGCCTCGGTCTCGCCGTGCTCGGTCAACGCCCCGAGCGGGTGGCCCACCGCCGCCCTGCGGCGGCACACCGTGGGGCCGCGGGCGCCCGCACCACTTAGACCAATTCGATGCGGGCCATCGGCGCGTTGTCGCCGTGGCGGGTGCCGAGCTTCAGGATGCGCGTGTACCCACCCGAGCGCGCCGAGTAGCGCGGCGCCACGTCGTGCACGAGCTTGTAGGTCATCTCCTTGTCACCGAGGAACGACTGGATCTCCCGCACGCGGTGCAGGCTGCCCTCGTCGTCGGTGTCGGACGCCTTCTTGGCCTTGGTGATGAGCTTCTCGGCGATGGGGCGCATGGCCTTGGCCTTGGCCTCGGTGGTGGTGACGGCCTCGGCCGCCACCAGCGACGCGACGAGGTTGGCCATCATCAGGCGCTGGTGGGCGGCGTCACCGCCGAAACGGCGCGAGCGCTTGGGCGTGGCAGGCATGTCCGGGTCCTCTTCCTCTCACCCGCGCAGCGACAGGCCGCGCTCGTCGAGCTTGGCCTTCACCTCGTCGAGCGACTTCTGGCCGAAGTTGGTGATGTTGAGGAGGTCCTCCTCCGTCTTCAGCACCAGCTCGCCGATGGTGTTGATCTGGGCCCGCTTCAGGCAGTTGCGGGGCCGCTCGGACAGGTCGAGATCCTCGATCGGGTGGTTCAGGTCGGGCGAACCGGCGGCGGCGTCGGCCACCTCGCCGAGCTCCAGACCCTGGGCGTTCTCGCTCATGTTGGCGACCAGATCGACGAGCGAACGCAGCGTGGCGCCCGCCGAGGCCAGGGCGTCGCGCGGCGTGATGGAGCCGTCGGTCTCGATGTCCAGCACCAGGCGGTCGTAGTTGGTGGACTGCTCCACCCGGGTGGGCTCGACGTTGAACGTGACCCGCCGGACCGGCGAGAAGATGGCGTCGATGGGGACGACACCGATGGTGCGGGTCTGCGTCTCCCGGTCGGCCGAGAGGTAGCCCCGGCCCCGCTCGACGGTGAGGTCGATGGCCAGGCGCCCCTTGGCGTTCAGGGTGGCGACGTGGAGCTCGCCGTTCAGGATCTCGATCTCCGACGGCACCTTGATGTCGGCGGCTGAGACGTCGGCCGGGCCGCGGGCATCGAGGCGGACGATGACAGGCTCCTCGGACACCGACGTGAGCACGATGTCCTTGAGGTTCAAGATGATGTCGGTGACGTCCTCGGTGACTCCGGCGATGGTGTCGAACTCGTGGAGGGCGTCGTCGAAGCGCACCGTGGTGATGGCGGCGCCGGGGATCGACGACAGCAGCGTGCGGCGCAGCGAGTTGCCGATCGTGTAGCCGAAGCCGGGCTCGAGCGGGCCGACGGCGAACCGCTGACGGTTGCCTTCGGGCTCGCTGAGCGCTTCGACGGTGGGACGTTGGATGACCAGCATGGCGATCCTTGCGGGGTGGAGGGCTACTTGGAGTAGAGCTCGACGATGAGCTGCTCGCGCACGGGCACGTCGATGTGGGCGCGCAGCGGCAGGTCGCGGACGGTGACCTGCTGGCCGCCGTCACCCACCTCGAGCCACGGGGGCGTCTGGCGGTCGAGCGTGTCGATGTTGGAGCGCACGGCGATGAAGGCCTTGGCCTTCTCGGACAGGGAGACGACGTCGCCCTTGCGCACCTGGTAGCTGGGGATGGTGACGCGGCGGCCGTTCACCCGCACGTGGCCGTGGCGGACGAACTGGCGGGCCTGCGAGCGGCTGGAACCCCAGCCGGCGCGGAAGGCGACGTTGTCGAGGCGGGTCTCGAGCAGGCGCAGCAGGTTCTCACCGGTGACGCCCTGCTGGCGCGTCGCCTCCTTGTAGAGGTTGCTGAACTGCTTCTCCATGAGGCCGTAGATGCGCCGGGCCTTCTGCTTCTCGCGCAGCTGGGTGAGGTACTCCGAGCCCTGCTGGCGGCGGGAGCGGCCGTGGTCGCCCGGCGGGTAGGGCCGGCGCTCGATCGGGCACTTCATCGAGTCGCACTTGGTGCCCTTGAGGTAGAGCTTCATGCGCTCGCGCCGGCAGAGGCGGCAGACGGGACCGGTGTAGCGCGCCATCAGACCCTCCGTCGCTTCGGCTGGCGGCAGCCGTTGTGCGGCACCGGCGTGACGTCCTTGATGCCTGACACCTCGATGCCCGTGTTCTGGATCGACCGGATGGCGGTCTCCCGACCCGAGCCCGGGCCCTTCACCAGCACCTCGACCCGGCGCACGCCGTGGTCCATGGCGGCGCGGGCCGCCTTCTCGGCAGCGAGCTGAGCGGCGAACGGCGTGGACTTGCGCGAGCCCTTGAAGCCCACGTTGCCCGACGACGCCCACGCCAGCGTGTTCCCCTCGGTGTCGGTGATGGTGACGATGGTGTTGTTGAAGGAGCTCTTGATGTGCGCCACCCCGTAGGTGACGTTCTTGCGTTCCTTCTTGCGAGGGCGGCGTCCGCCCGGCTTCGGCTTGGCCACTTACTTCCTCACAGCCTTCTTCTTGTTGGCGACCGTCTTCTTCGGTCCCTTGCGGGTGCGGGCGTTGGTGTGGGTGCGCTGGCCCCGCACGGGCAGGCCCTTGCGGTGGCGCACGCCCTGGTACGAACCGATCTCGATCTTGCGCTTGATGTCCTGGGCGACGTCACGCCGCAGGTCGCCCTCCACCCGGAGGTTCTGGTCCACGTACACGCGGATGCGGTTGACCTCGTCGTCGGTGAGGTCCCGGACGCGCGTGTCGGGGTTGAGGCCGAGCTCGGCGCACACCTTGAGGGACGTGGGTCGGCCGATGCCGAACACGTAGGTGAGGGCGATCTCGAGGCGCTTCTCCCGGGGGATGTCGACGCCGGCGATACGTGCCATTGGTGTCTCCTCAGCCCTGACGCTGCTTGTGACGGGGGTTCTGGCAGATGACCTGGACGCGACCGTGCCGACGGATCACCTTGCAGTGCTCACAGATTCTCTTGACGCTGGGTCGGACCTTCATGTCAGCCTTCTTACTTGTACCGGTAGGTGATGCGACCTCGGGCGAGGTCGTACGGGGTGAGCTCCACCTGGACGCGATCACCGGGCAGGATCCGGATGTAGTGCATCCGCATCTTCCCGGAGATGTGGGCGAGTACCTTGTGGCCGTTCTCCAGTTCCACCCGGAACATGGCGTTCGGCAAGGGTTCGATGACCGTGCCCTCCAGTACGATCGCGTCTTCCTTGGGTTTCGGCAGGGCAGCGCTCTCCTGACGGGGTGATCGAAGGGGTCGGATGCCGGTGCGCGGAGAGCCACGACGCCGGCAGGGCCGACCAGCAAGCCTACCGCCTGCTCGGCCGAGAGCAAAGCGCGCGTGACCAGGTCGTTCCCGCCTGACGCTACGGCGCGGTGAGCACCTCTGGGCCGTGCTCCGTGACGGCGATGGTGTGCTCGGTGTGGGCGGCCCAGCGGCCGTCGCCGGTGCGCACGCTCCAGCCGTCCTCCAGCACCTCGACCTCGGTCGAGCCCGCCACCACCATCGGCTCCACCGCCAGCACCACCCCCGGGGCCAGCCGGGGACCGCGCCCGGGGCGGCCGAAGTTGGGTACGTCGGGCCACTCGTGCATGGCCCGGCCGATCCCGTGGCCGCAGTAGTCCCGCAGCACATCGAGCCCGGCGGCCAGCACCGTTGCCTCGACCACGGCGCCCACGTCGCCCACCCGGTTGCCCGGCACCATCGTGGCGATGGCGGCGGCCAGCGCCGCCTCGGCCACCGCCACCAGGCGCTCGGCCTCGGGCGACACCTTCCCGACGCCGGCGGTGAAGGCGGCGTCGCCGTGCCAGCCGTCGATGACGGCCCCGCAGTCGATCGACACCAGGTCGCCCTCGTCGAGGCGGATGGTCTCGGACGGGATGCCGTGCACGACGGTCTCGTTCACCGAGGCGCAGATCACCGCCGGGTAGCCGTGGTAGCCGAGGAAGTTCGACGTGGCCCAGCGGCGCTCGAGCACGTCACGCCCGATCCGGTCCAGGTCGGCGGTGGTGACACCGGGGCGGATGGCGACCCGGATGCAATCGTGCATCTCGGCCACGACCCGTCCGGCGGCCCGCATCGAGCGCAGCTCGGCGCCGGTGCGGCGGGGGATGACACCCTTCATGGCACCGGGACTCGGGGACGGCCGTCGATGGCGGCGATGACGCGGGGCGTCACCTCGTCGGGCGAACCGGTCCCGTCGACCACCTCGAGCAGCCCGACCTTGTCGTAGTACTGGATCAGCGGGCGGGTCTGGCTCTCGTAGAGGTCGAGGCGGCGGTTGATGGCCTCCTCGGTGTCATCGGTGCGCTGCACCACGTCGCCGCCGCACACGTCGCAGAACCAGGGCATCTTCTCCTTGCCCGTCGCCGTGTAGTTGGTGCCGCAGTCCTGGCAGACGCGGCGGGCCGCCAGTCGCTTGAGCACGAGCTCGCGGGGCACGTCGAGATCGATCACGACGTCGATCGGCTGGTCGGTGGTGATCTCGTCGAGCGCCTCGGCCTGGGGCACCGTCCGGGGGAAACCGTCGAGCACGTAGCCCCGGGTGCGAGCGTCGGGCTTGCCGATCCGCTCGGCGACGATGCCGATCATGATGTCGTCGGGCACCAGCCCGCCCTCGTCCATGATCTCCTTGGCTTTCAGCCCGAGGTCCGTGCCCTCCTTCACCGCCGCCCGCAGGATGTCGCCGGTGGAGATGTGGGGCACCACGTAGTGGCGCGACAGCCGGACGCACTGGGTCCCCTTCCCCGCCCCCTGCCGTCCGAGCAAGATCAGGCGGACGCCAGGGATCAAACGTCCCCCTCCCGTCGGCGCTGACGGAAGGTCAGGGTCACTTCAGGAAGCCCTCGTAGTTGCGCAGCATGAGCTGGCTGTCGATCTGCTTCATGGTCTCCAGGGCCACGCCCACGGCGATGAGCACGGTGGTACCACCGAAGGGGAACTGGTTCACGTTCCCGATGGCCAGCACGATGCTGGGCAGGATGGCGATCACGGCGATGAACAGGGCGCCAGGCAGCGTGATGCGGTTCAGGATGCGCTGAAGGTAGCGCTCCGTCTGGGGCCCTGGCCGAATGCCGGGGATGAACCCACCCTGCTTCCTGATCTGGTCGGCCTGCTTCACAGGGTCGAAGGCGATGGCGTTGTAGAAGTAGGCGAAACCGACGATGAGCGCCGCGTACACGATGATGTGGAGCCAGTTCTGGCTGTTCAGCACATACGTGTCGACGAAGCTCTGCAGCCAGTCCCAGTTGAAGATGTTGGTCAGCAGGGCGGGCAGGAGCAGGATCGAGCTGGCGAAGATGATGGGGATGACGCCGGCCTGGTCGACCTTCAGCGGGATGTAGGTGCTCTGACCGCCGTACTGGCGCCGGCCCACCACGCGCTTGGCGAACTGGACGGGGATCCGTCGCTGGCCCTGCTCGATGAACACGATGGCCACGAGGATGCCGATCGAGATCACGACCAGGATGGCGAAGACGACGAACTTCTTCTCCTTCAAGATGGCGTAGTACTGGAACGGCAGCGAGCTGACCACCGACGCGAAGATCAGGATCGACATGCCGTTGCCGATGCCCCGCTGGGTGATGAGCTCGCCCATCCACATGAGGAGGCACGTGCCGGCCACGAGTGTGAGCACCACGAGCAGTACCCGGTTCAGCGGGAACCCGGGAAGCAGCACCACGTCGGGCGCCTGACGGCCGCCGAGGAGGGCACCACCGCCGCCCCGCCCGAACAGGAACGTGAGCGCGGTGGCCTGGAGCGTGGCGATGGCGATGGCCAGGTAGCGCGTCCACTGGGTGATCTTGCGCTGGCCGACGGCACCGGCCTCCTGCCACTCCTGCAGCTTGGGCACGACCACGCCGAGGATCTGGATGATGATCGACGACGTGATGTAGGGCATGATCCCGAGCGCGAAGATGGCGAACTGGCTCAGCGCCCCACCGGAGAACAGGTTCAGGAACCCGAGCGTGCCCTGCGTCTCCGCCGCCTTCTGCAGCTGCTTCACCGCTTGGAAGTCGACACCCGGCACAGGGAGCGACGCCCCCAACCGGTAGAGCACCAACATGAGCAAGGTGAACAGGACCTTGTTGCGGAGGTCCGGCACCTTGAAGATGTTCTTCAGGCTCGAGAGCACGCAGGGCTCCTTGGAAGGAACGAATCCGGGCCGGGCTGCTGCCGGGCGTAGGGGGTCAGCGGTTGGTGAACTGGTTGCCCTTCACCGGCGGTCGGCCGGTGCGGTACGGCAAGGGCAGCACGTCCACGGTACCCCCGGCCGCCGTGATGGCGGCTTCGGCTGCCTTGGAGAACCCGTGAGCCTGGACCCGCACGGCGCGGGTGATCTCCCCCCGGCCGAGCACCTTGATGAGGGCGCCCTTGTGCGAGAGCCCGTGGGTGTGGAGGGTGGCCGGCGTGACCTCGGTCAGCTCGTACTGCGTGGCCACCGCCTCGAGGGTGTCGAGGTTGACGCCCTGGTACTCGATGCGGAACGGGTTGTTGAACCCCTTCAGCTTCGGCACCCGCTGCTTGAGCGGCATCTGGCCGCCTTCGAAGCCGCGGGCGACCGTGTTGCGGGCCCGCTGGCCCTTCGTGCCACGACCGGCGGTCTTGCCGCCGTGACCGCCGATGCCCCGGCCCACCCGCCGCTTGGCGCGGCTGGACCCGGGGGCCGGCTTCAGGTCGTCGATGCGCATGTCAGCTCTCCTCCACCGACTCGACGGTGACGAGGTGGGGGACGCGGGCGATCATCCCGCGGATCTCGGGGCGGTCGGGCAACGTGTTGGTCTGCCCGATGCCCCGCAACCCGAGGGCGCGCAGGGTGCCCCGGGCCTTGGGCTTGGCCGCGATGGCCGACTTCACCTGGGTCACCTTCAGGGCGGCCATCACCGCACCTCTTCGTAGACGATCGGGCCGCGCTCGCTCTCGGTGTAGGCGCGCAGCAGGCCCTTGGGCGTGAACTCCTCGGCCGACAGGCCGCGGCGCTTGGCCACCTGATCGGGGCGCTGCAGGGCCTGGAGGCCGGCGATGGTGGCGCGGGCCACGTTGATGGCGTTGGACGAGCCGAGCGACTTGGCCAGCACGTCGTGGATGCCGGCTTCCTCGAGGATGGCGCGCGCCGCGCCGCCGGCGATGACGCCGGTACCGGGAGCGGCCGGCTTCAGCAGCACCCGCCCGGCGCCCATCGCCCCGGTGACCGGGTGCACGATGGTGGAGCCGGCGAGGGCCACGCTGAAGAGGTTCTTCTTGGCCTCCTCGGTGCCCTTCTGGATGGCCAGGGGCACCTCCTTGGCCTTGCCGTAGCCGAGACCGACCCGCCCGGCGCCGTCGCCGATCACCACGAGCGCGGTGAACGAGAAGCGCCGGCCGCCCTTCACGACCTTGGCCACCCGGTTGATGGCGATGACCCGCGACTCGCGCAGCCCAGCGTTGGAATCGGTGGCCATCAGAACTCCAGTCCTGCTTCGCGGGCGGCATCAGCCGCCGCCTTGATGCGACCGTGGAAGAGGAAGCCGCCACGGTCGAACACGACCTTGTCGATGCCCGCCGCCCGGGCCCGCTCGCCGACCAGCCGGCCGACCCGCGCGGCGGCGTCGATCGAGCCGGTGGAGCCGGCCGAGCGCACGTCGGCCTCCACCGTGGAGGCGGCGGCCAGGGTGCGGCCGGACTCGTCGTCGATCACCTGGAGCACGAGGTGCCGGTTGGACCGGAACACGGCCAGGCGGGGACGCTCGGGCGTGCCCGTGATCTTCTTGCGGACGCGGTGGTGGCGCCGCGTGCGGGACTCGAGGCGTTGCTTGGAGATGCTCGTCATCACTTCTTCCCTGCCTTGCCGGCCTTGCGGAGCACCCGCTCGCCGGCGTAGCGCACGCCCTTGCCCTTGTACGGCTCGGGCTTGCGGATGGCGCGGATGTTGGCCGCGACCTGACCCACCGCTTCCTTGTCGATGCCCTTCACGAGCACCCGGGTGGGGCCGGGTACCTCGAAGGTCACGCCGTCGGGCGCGTTCACCACGACCGGGTGGCTGAAGCCGAGGGCCAGGCGCAGCGCGCTGGGCCCCTGCGCCTCGGCGCGGTAGCCGACGCCCACGATCTCGAGCTCCTTCTGGAACCCGGCGGTCACGCCCACCACCATGTTGTTCACCAGCGAGCGGGTGAGCCCGTGCAGCGAGCGGCTCTCGCGCTCGTCGTCGGGCCGCTCCACCAGAAGGGTGTCGCCGTCCTGGCGCACCGTGATGGCGCCGGGGACGGGCCGGGAGAGCTCGCCCATGGGTCCCTTCACGGTGACGGCGCCACCTTTGATGGTGACGTCCACCCCGCTCGGGACGGTGATCGGTGCCCTACCAATACGGCTCATCGCTCTGCCCTCACCACACGTAGCACAGGACTTCGCCGCCCATGCGGCGACGGCGCGCCTCACGGTCGGTCATGAGCCCCTGGCTGGTCGACAGGACGGCCACGCCGAGACCACCGAGCACGCGGGGCACCCGGTCGGCCTTGGAGTAGACCCGGAGACCGGGCTTGGACACCCGGCGCAACCCCTGGATGGTGCGGTCGCGCTCGGGCGAGTACTTCATCGTGATGGTGAGCACGTCGCCAGGACGGTCCTCGGCGGCCACCACTCCGAAACCCTCGATGTAGCCCTCCTGCTGGAGGATCTTGGCGAGGGCCACGCGCTGCTTCGACGACGGCATGCGCACCTCTTCGTGCATCGCCACGTTGGCGTTGCGGATGCGCGTGAGCATGTCGGCGATCGGGTCGGTCATCGTCATCGTGCGCCTCCCCTCACCAGCTCGCCTTGGTCACGCCGGGCACCTCGCCGGCGTGTACGAGCTCGCGCAGGCACAGACGGCACAGGCCGAACTTGCGGTACACCGAACGGGGCCGGCCGCAGCGCCGGCAGCGCGTGTAGGCCCGCACCTTGTACTTGGGCTTGCGCTGCTGCTTCTGGATCAACGCCTTCTTGGCCATCTGCTACCGCCCCTTCCTGGCTTTGCCGCCACGCGGCGGTCCACCGCGTCGGCGCTCCTTGCGCGGCCGCTCGATCTCGCCTCTCGCGAACGGGAAACCGAAGGCCTCGAGGAGGGCTCGCCCACCGTCGTTGTCCACTGCTGTCGTCACGATCGTGATGTCCATCCCGCGCGTCACATCGACGCGGTCGTAGTCGATCTCGGGGAAGATGAGCTGCTCGTTGACGCCGAAGGTGTAGTTGCCCCGGCCGTCCCAGGAGTCGGGTGGGAGGCCTCGGAAGTCACGGATGCGGGGGATGGCGATCGAGATCAGCCGATCGAAGAACTCCCACATCCGGTCGCCCCGCAGCGTCACCTTGGCGCCGATCGACTGGCCCTCGCGGAGCTTGAACCCGGCGATCGACTTGGTGGCCTTCGTGACGAGCGGCTTCTGGCCGGTGATGATCGTGAGGTCGGAGACGGCCCCCTCGAGCAGCGACGGCTGCTGGGTGGCCCGGCCCACGCCCATGTTCACGACGATCTTCTCCAGCCGCGGGACCTGCATGATGTTGGCCAGGCCGAGCTGCTGCTTGATCTGGTCGCGCACCTCGGCGTCGTAGCGCTGCTTGAGCCGAGGGCGCTCGGTGGTGGCGACGGCCATCAGGCGAGCACCTCCCCCGTCTTCACCGCGACGCGAACCTTCTTGCCGTCCTCGATGCGGTAGCCGATGCGGCTCGGCTTGCCCCTGCTGACGATGGCCACGTTCGACGCATCGATGGGCATGTCCTTGTCGATGATGCCGGCCTGCATCGTGGCGCGGGTGGCCTTCTGGTGCTTCTTGACCACGTTCACACCCTCGACGATGACCTTGCCGTCCTTGGGCAGGACGCGCATGATCACGCCGTCCTTGCCGCGGTCCTTGCCCTTGAGCACCACGACGTGGTCGCCCTTCTTGAGATCCATCACAACACCTCCGGGGCGAGCGAGATGATCCGCATGAACCGCTTGTCGCGGAGCTCCCGGCCCACCGGGCCGAAGATGCGGGTGCCACGGGGCGACTGGTCGTCCTTGATGAGCACGGCGGCGTTCTCGTCGAAGCGGATGTAGCTGCCGTCGGGACGGCGCTTCTCCTTCTTGGTCCGTACCACCACGCACTTCACGACGTCGCCCTTCTTCACGGCGGCGCCCGGGATGGCGTCTTTGACGGTGGCGATGAAGATGTCGCCGATCGAGGCGTAGCGGCGGCGCGTGCCGCCGAGCACCTTGATCACGAGCACCTCCTTCGCGCCCGAGTTGTCCGCGACGCGCAGTCGCGATTCCTGCTGGATCATTTGGCCCGCTCCAGGACTTCCACGATCCGCCAGCGCTTCAGCTTCGACAGCGGGCGGGTCTCCATCACGCGGACACGGTCGCCAGGGCGCACGTCGTTGGCCTCGTCGTGCACGTACAGGCGCTTGGTGCGCTGCACGAACTTGGCGTAGCGGGGGTGACGCACCCGTTCGATCACGGCCACGACGGCGGTCTTGTCCATCTTGTTGGACACCACCACCCCTTCGCGCACCTTGCGGGCGCCCCGGGCGGTGCCGGTCTCGGCGGTCTCGTCGTCAGCCATCGTTCTTCTCCGTTGCCTCAGCGGCTTCGATCTCGCGGTGGCGCAGGATCGTGTTGATGCGGGCGATCCGGCGGCGCACCTCACCCAGCCGGCTGGTGTTGTCGAGCTGGCCGGTCACGTGCTGGAAGCGCAGGTTGAAATGCTCCTTCTTCGCCTCGCTCAGGGCGTCCACGAGCCCGCTCACATCGAGCTCGCGAAGGTCGGCGGCGTGCTGGTTGGTAGCCATGTCAGAACACGTCCTCACGGGTGATGACCCGAGCCTTGATCGGCAGCTTCTGGATGGCGCGCTCGAGGGCGGCCTTGGCGATGTCGTGGTTCGGGTAGGACAGCTCGAACAGGACGCGGCCCGGCTTCACCACCGCCACCCACCGTTCGGGGTTGCCCTTGCCCGAGCCCATGCGGGTCTCGGCTGGCTTCTCGGTGACGGGCTTGTCGGGGAAGACGTTGATCCAGACCTTGCCGCCACGCTTGATGTGGCGGGTCATGGCGATACGGGCGGCCTCGATCTGGCGGGCCGTGATCCAGCCCGGGTCGAGGGCTTGGATCCCGTACTCGCCGAACGCCAGCTCGGTGCCGCCGGTGGCGTCACCCTTCAGACGGCCGCGGTGCTGCTTGCGGTGCTTGACCTTGCGGGGCATCAACATGGCTGATCAGTCCTCACCCGGACGGAAGTGCGGGGTCTCGTGGCTCTCGCGCGTGCGGCGCTCGATCTCCTCCTCCTCGGCGAGGAGGCGCTCGAGATCGGGATCGGCCTCCTTCAGGAGCGGAGCCTCCACCTCGGCCGGCGCCTCGGCCACGTCGGCCTCGGGACCAGCGGCCTGGCGCCGCCCGGCCGACGACACGACGCGGCGGGGTGTGCCCTGCCCGGAGGTCTCGCCCACGGCCATGGCCGCCTCACGGGCGATCTTGTCCTCCATCTGCGACTTGTACGGCAGGATGTCGCCCTTGTAGAGCCACACCTTCACGCCGATGCGGCCGTAGGTGGTCTTGGCCTCGCGGAAGCCGTAGTCGATGTCGGCCCGCAGCGTGTGCAGGGGCACCCGGCCCTCGCGGTACCACTCCGTGCGGCTCATCTCGGCGCCACCCAGGCGACCCGAGCACTGGACCCGGATGCCGAGGGCGTTGGCCTTCTGCGCGTTCTGCACGGCCCGCTTCATGGCCCGGCGGAAGGCGATGCGGCCGGCGAGCTGGTCGGCCACGCCCTGGGCGATGAGGGCGGCGTCGAGCTCGGGCTGCTTGATCTCCTGGATGTTCAGCTGCACCTTCTGGTTGCCGGTGATGCGGGTGAGCCCGGCGCGCAGCTCGTCGGCCTGGGCGCCACGGCGCCCGATCACGATGCCCGGACGGGCGGTGTGCACGTCGACGCGCAGGCGGTCACGGGTGCGCTCGATCTCGATCCGGCTGATCGCCGCCTGGGGCAGCAACCCCATGATGTAGTTCCGGATCTTCCAGTCCTCGGTGAGGTACTCCGTGTACTCCCGGTCGCTGAACCAACGGCTCTTCCAGTCGGTGGTGACGCCGAGCCGGAACCCGTAGGGGTTGACCTTCTGACCCATCAGGCATCGCCCTTCGTGTTCTCGTCGTCTTCGACATCCGCGCTCTCGTCGACTGCTTCCTGTGCCTCGGCCACCATCTCGGGGGTCGGCTCTCCGGCCTCGACGTCGTCGTCGATGTCGTCGGTCTCGGGCTCCACCACCACGCCGTCGCCGCTCTCCTCGGCCTGTTCGGCCTCCGCCACCATCTCGGGCGTCGGCTCCCCGACCTCGACGTCCTCGTCGTGGTCGTGGTCGTGGTCGTGCTCGTGGTCGTGACCCTGGGCGGCGGCCGCCTGCTGGCGGCTGCGGGCCACACGCTCGCGCCGAGATGTCGCGGCGCGCCCGCCGATGCGGCCGCGGCGGCCGGCGGCGGGCTGGCGCTCCTCCTTGCGGCGGAGCTGCTCGAGGGTGGCATCGCTCATGCGCGCCACCACCACCGTGATGTGGCAGGTGCGCTTGCGGATGCGGGTCGCCCGCCCTCGGGCGCGCGGCCGGAACCGCTTGAGCGTGGGCCCCTCGTCGGCGAAGCACGCCGCCACGTAGAGCTCTTCGGGATCCTGGCCGTCGTTGTGCTGCGCGTTGGCCGTCGCCGACGCCAGCGCCTTGCGGATCACGATGGCGATGTCGCGCTCGGTGAACTGCAGGATGGAGTCGGCCTCCCGCACGGACTTGCCGCGGATGAGATCGAGCACCTCGCGCGCCTTGGTGGCCGACGAGCGGACGTACCGGACCTGCGCACGGGTGCCGACGCGCTCGCCCACCTTCGTGGCGCCCTCGTTGGTCTTGGGGCCTGTCATGAGGGGACCCTTCGGGTCATGGGATGACCGGGTCGCCGCCGCGCGGCGACAACCGACCGTGTCTCCATTCGCTCGCTGCGCTCGCTCATCGCCGGCCCTTCGTGTTCTTCTCCTGGCCGGCGTGGTAGCGGAACGTGCGCGTCGGCGAGAACTCACCGAGCTTGTGCCCCACCATCGACTCGGTGATGTACACCGGCACGTGCTTGCGGCCGTCGTGGACGGCGATGGTGTGACCCACCATCTCCGGGATGATCGTGGAGCGCCGCGACCAGGTCTTGATGACCTTCTTCTCGTTGTTGGCGTTCAGGCCGTCGACCTTCTTCAGGAGGTGGTCGTCGACGAAGGGACCCTTCTTCAGGCTGCGGGGCATGGCTTACCTCCGGCCGCGGCCGGTGCGCCGGCGACGGACGATGAGCTTCTGGGACGGCTTGGTCTTGTCACGGGTGCGGCCCTCGGGCTTGCCCCACGGCGACACGGGATGGCGGCCACCCGAGGTCTTGCCCTCGCCGCCGCCGTGCGGGTGGTCGACCGGGTTCATGGCGACACCCCGGCTCTGCGGGCGCACGCCCTTCCAGCGATTGCGGCCGGCCTTGCCCACCTTGACCAGCTCGGCCTCGGCGTTGCCGACCTCGCCCACCGTGGCCCGGCAGTCGATCGGCACCCGGCGCATCTCGGTCGAGGGCAGGCGCAAGGTGGCGAAGTCGCCCTCCTTGGCCACGAGCTGCACGCTCGAGCCGGCCGAGCGGGCCATCTTGCCGCCCTGGCCGGGGCGCAGCTCGACGTTGTGGACCGTGGTGCCGACGGGGATGTAGCGCAGCGCAAGGGCGTTGCCCGGGCGGATCTCCGACCCCTGGCCGCTCTGCAGGCGGTCGCCCACCTTCACGCCCCGGGGCGCCAGCACGTAGGCCTTCTCACCGTCGTGGTAGTGCAGCAGGAGGATGCGGCAGTTGCGGTTGGGGTCGTACTCCACGGCGGCCACCTTGGCGGGCACGCCGTCCTTGGTGCGCTTGAAGTCGACCATGCGGTACTGGCGCTTGTGGCCGCCACCGCGGTGGCGCGCCGTCTTGCGGCCGTAGGCGTTGCGACCGCCGCTCTTCGGGTTGGGACCGAGGAGCGACTTCTCCGGGGTGTCCTTGGTGATCTCCGAGAAGTCGGAAACCGTCTGGAACCGGCGGCCGGGGCTGGTGGGCTTGCGCTTGCGGAGGGGCATGGCTCAGATCCCGCTCTCGAAGAGTTCGATGCGATCGCCGGCGGCGAGGGTGACGAGCGCCCGCTTGGTGTCGGCCTTCTTGCCGAAGCGGTTCGAGCGGCGCACGCGCGTCTTCTTGCCCTTGCGGTTGAGCGTGTTCACCTTGAGGACCTTCACGTTGAAGATGGCCTCGACGGCGTCGTGGATCTCGGGCTTCGACGAATCCGGGTGGACCTTGAACGTGTAGACGTTCTGCTCGATCAGGGCGTAGCTCTTCTCGCTCACGATCGGCTGGATGATGACGTCACGGGGATCCTTCACGCCTCGTCCTCCGTCGTCTCGGCTGGCGCGTCAGCAGCGGGGGCGCCAGGAAGGGTGGCCTGGGTGAAGACGATCCACTCGTTGCACAACACGTCGTAGGCGTTGAGCTCGCTCGTCTCGATGAGCTGCACCTCGGGCAGGTTGCGGAAGCTCAAGATGGCGCTCTCGTCGTCACGATCGATCACGACGAGAGCCTTGCTGCCGGCGATGCCGAGCGCCGCCAGGGCGGCCTTGGCGTCGCGGGTCTTGGGGGCGTCGAACCCCCAGCTCTCCACCACGAGCACCTTGCCCTCGGCGTGGCGGTCGGACAGGGCCGAGTGCAGGGCGAGGCGGATCATCTTCTTGGGGGTGCGTTGGGCGTAGCTGCGGGGCTTGGGCCCGAGGGCGACGCCGCCACCGGAGAAGTGGGGGGCGCGGGTGGAGCCCTGCCGGGCGTTGCCGGTGCCCTTCTGGCGGTACGGCTTCTTGCCGCCGCCCCGGACCTCGGCGCGCGTCTTGGTCGACTGCGTGCCGGCCCGGCGCTTGGCCAGCTGGGCCGTCACCACCTGATGGAGGACGGGCACGTTGGGCTGGATGCCGAACACGGCGTCGGCCAGATCGACCGAGCCCTTCTCCGAACCGGAGGTCGTCTTGACAGCAACGGTGCTCATTTGGCGGCACCGCCCTTCTCCCGCTCAGGCCCCTTCACCGCGTTGCGGACGATCACGACGCCGCCACGGGGGCCAGGGATGGCGCCCTTCACCAGCACCAGGTTGCGCTCGGCATCGGCCTCGACGATCTCGAGGTTGAGCGTGGTGACCTGCTGACCACCGGAGCGGCCGGCCATCTTCGTGCCCTTGAACACCCGGCCCGGGAACGAGCAGGCGCCGATCGAACCGGGCGAGCGGTGCATCTTGTGGTTGCCGTGGCTGGCGCCCTGGCCGCTGAAGTTGTGGCGCTTCATGGCCCCGGTCCAGCCCTTGCCTCGGCTGAGGGCGGTCACGTCGACCCGCTCCCCCTTGGTGAGCACGTCGGCGGTGATCTCGTCGCCGACGCTGAAGCCGTCGACGTCGTCGAGGCGCAGCTCCACGAGGTTGGTGCCCGGCTCGACGTTCGCCTTGGCGAAGTGACCCGCCTCCGGCTTGGTCAGCTTGCGGGCGTCCCTGCGGCCGTAGGTGACCTGCACGGCGGCATAGCCGTCGCGCTCGCTGGTCTTGACCTGGACGATCCGGGCCGGCGCGACCTTGAGCACGGTGACAGGGATGACGCGGTTGTCGTCACCCCACACCTGGGTCATGCCCACCTTCTCGCCGACGATCGCTTTCGTCGCCATCTGCCTCGTCCCTGTCCTCGCAGGCGCGATCCGGAAGAGGACCGCACTGGTTGTCGTTCATGCAAACGCTCCGCACGGGGGCCGAGCGGAGCGTCATCTCAGTTGGGCCGTGAGGTCCCCGCTCGCAGGGCGGGCACACACGGACGTCGGCTGGCGGACTCGTTGGTCTCGCTGGCGCTCAGGTCACCCCGAACGCACGGCCTGACGAGGATATCGGCTGCTGGCAGCAGAGGCAATGCAGGAGCAGGTGCTATCGCACGAGAGTGCCGCCGCAGTGCGGCGGCAGGGGCAGCCGCTGGCGGGATTGTCCGAGCACAGCGAGTCGGCGCCGAAGAGGGAGCAGTGCCGCCGCAGTGCGGCGGCAGGGGCAGCCGCTGGCGGGATTGTCCGAGCACAGCGAGTCGGCGCCGAAGAGGGAGCAGTGCCGCCGCAGTGCGGCGGCAGGGGCAGCCGCTGGCGGGATTGTCCGAGCACAGCGAGTCGGCGCCGAAGAGGGAGCAGTGCCGCCGCAGTGCGGCGGCAGGGGCAGCCGCTGGCGGGATTGTCCGAGCACAGCGAGTCGGCGCCGAAGAGGGAGCAGTGCCGCCGCAGTGCGGCGGCAGGGGCAGCCGCTGGCGGGATTGTCCGAGCACAGCGAGTCGGCGCCGAAGAGGGAGCAGTGCCGCCGCAGTGCGGCGGCAGGGGCAGCCGCTGGCGGGATTGTCCGAGCACAGCGAGTCGGCGCCGAAGAGGCGCCGCGGAGTTACGGGAACCTCTTGCCGAGCCAGTCGGCTACGACGGCGAGGGCCTCCGGGCGGTGGCCCTCCAAGTAGTGGGGCGCGCCCTTCATCTCGACCAGCGTGGTGTCGGGGGCGCCGGCGTTGTCGATGATCTCGCGGGCCTGCCACACCCGGATCTCGGTGTCGGCGGTGGGGTGGACCAGCAGGGTCGGGACCTGCACCTTCGGCATGGTGTCGGCCAGCTTGGCGTGGCTGGACAGGCCCGACCAGGTGGACAGCCAGCCCCGGGCCGTCATCGAGCGGGCCAGACCACCCCGCCCGTAGTTGGCGTCGAGCGGGTCGGGGAAGGCGAACAGGCTCCCAATGGGCCGCTCGTCGGGATAGATCGACAGGTCTAGGTAGGCGGGATCGGCCAGCGTGCGGTAGATGACCAGGTACTTCATCGACACGGCCCGGGCCCGCCAGTGGCGCCAGGCGGCGGGATCGGCGGACTTGTCGGTCGCCCCGGCGCGCTGGCGGCCGTCCTCGGCCTCGGCCAGGGCCGCCTTGGCGATGGTGTCGATGCGGGCCACCCGGTCGAGCTGGGCCGCCCGGTAGCGCTCCACCCAGGCCGGGTCGTACGACGACGGCGCCGGCCACGGCCGCCAGCCGTTGTCGGGGTTGTACATGTCCAGCTCGGGCACGACCGAGAACGGATCGGACTCGTCGGCCACCGACGGGTCGATGACCTGGTTCATGAACACGCCCTCGCCGGGATGGGCGGCCATGCCGATCCACCCGTCGCCGATGCCCCGCTCGGCGTGGGACAGGGCCATGAGCGAGCCGCCGCCGGAGTTCCCGAGCAGGACCACCGCCTCGGCGCCGCGCCGCTTCATCTCCAGCGCCACCGCCTCGACGTCGATCGTGCACAGCTCGTGCAGGCAGTCGGTGTCGTTGCCCATGTACCGGGTGCCGAAGCCGCAGACGGCATAGCCGGCCGCCGCCAGGAGCGGGCAGGCGTAGTGCACGCTGAAGTCGCCGCGAGGATGGCTGAGGATGACCGCCGTCTTCCACGGCTTCCCGCCCGGCGGGAGCCACAGGAGGCCGCGCACGAGGGCGCCGTCCGGGGTCACGAGGCGGATCGACTCGCGGGGGATCTCCACGCCGGGATCGTCCTCGGGCAGAGGCCAATAGCTGTAGCCGGCCGGCCGCCGCCCGCCGAGGTGGATGTCGAGGTCCTCCATGGCGGGAGCGTTCACCCCCGATCAGCCGTCGGTCAAGCTGTGACGCCGTCGATCTCGAGCGTCACCCGGTTGTTGTAGAAGGCGACGAGACCGCCGATGCGCTGGCTCTCGGGCAGCGGAGCGGGATACGACCACACGACATCGTCGTGGCGCTGGCCGTTCACGACCGCCGTCCAGTACGACGCCGTGCCCTTGTACGGGCAGGCCGTCTGTGTCTCGGTCGGTTCCAGGAGGTCCATCCGGACGTCGACCTTGGGGAAGTAGTACCGCACGGGCAGTCCCGTCTCGAACAGCAGCCACGGCCGGTGCGAGTCGGCCACGACCACCCCGTCGATCAGCGCCCGGATGTGGCGGGAGCTCGGGAGGATGTCGATCCGGGCATACGGGCTGCGGGGATGGACGTAGACCTCCTCGTCCTCCTCGAACCAGGCGTCGAGGGCCTGCCAGTCGAAGCGGACGTGGTCACGGATCTCCTCGAGCGGCGAGTCCGGGTACTGCCACGCGGCGTCGACGAGCTCCTTGCCGCCGGCCTTGACGGTGTAGTGGACGGTGTCGCCCCGGCTGGGCGAGTGCGTCGTGGTCTCCGTGGGGATGAGGGTGGCGGTCACGTCGGCCCGTGGCAGGTAGTAGGCGGGGTAGTTCGGGTTCTCCCAGACGAGGAGGGGCGCCGTCGTGTCCACCACGACCTCCCCGCCCACGAACGCACGCACCCGCTTGAGGCCCGGCTCGACGCGTACGCGCCCACGGGCATGGGTATCGGTCATGCTTCGCGACAACGCCGGAGGGCGATGGTCGCTTCCCGCTACCGCTCGGCGAGGGTGGCCCGGGTGCGCACGTGGTGGTGCCGCAGCCGACCGCAGGTACACCGGAAGGTCACGATGTAGCCGGCGCGATCGCGGCGCACCGCGGTGATGTCGTCGTAGCCGATGAGGACGGGGCGGGGGTGGGCGGGGCACTGGGCGGCGAACATGGGCCAATGGTCCGCCAAGTGGACCAGGACGTACAGGTCCACTTCTGCCAGAATTGGCCCCTATGGCGAATGCCACCATCTCGGCCGACGACATCGCCAACCTCCTGGGTCCATGGGAGGAGCGGCGCCACAGCCGTCACCGCGCCCTGGCCGCCGCCATCGACGACCTGGCGTCGCGGGGGGTCCTGCCCGCCGGCGGCCGCCTCCCGGCCGAGCGGGCCCTGGCCGCCGGGCTGGGCGTGAGCCGGGGCACCGTCGTGGCGGCCTACGACGCCCTGGTGAGCCGCGAGATCGTGGTGCGCCGCCACGGCAGCGGCACGTACCTGCGGGCCCGGCCGACAGTCGCGGCGCCACCGTCCACCGAGATCTCGGCCACGTCGCTCTTCGCGCGCTGGCTGGTGCATTCCGACGGCGTGATCGATCTCACCATGACCGTCGTGCCGACGCCCGATGAACTGCCGCCGCATGACATCCCGGTGCAGCAGTTGCTCGAGGTGTCGCCCTCGCACGGCTACGCCTTCGACGGGCTGCCCTCGCTCCGCCGGGCGGCGGCCGTCCACCTGGCCCGCCAGGGCGCCGAGCGCGACGCCGGCCGAGATCGTGATCACCAACGGCGCCCAGCAGGCCATCGCCCTGGCCGGCTCGTGCTTCCTGCGGCCAGGTGACGTCGTCGCCGTCGAGGCACCCACGTATCCCGGCGCCATCGCGCTGTTCACCCGAGCAGGCGCCCGCATCGTGTCGGTCGCCACCGACGACGCCGGCGTGCGGCCCGATGCGCTCGCGTCGGTCCTGCAGCGCCACCAACCGAGCCTCGTCTATCTCATGCCCACGTCGCACAACCCCCTCGGCACGGTGCTGCCCGCCGGCCGGCGCGAGGAGGTCCTGCGACTTACGGCCGCCGCCAGCGTGCCCGTCGTCGAGGACCTCACCCAGGCCGACATCTGGTACGGCGAGCGGCCACCGCCGCCACCCCTCGGGGCCGGCAACGACGCCCACGTCATCGTGATCGGCTCCACCAGCAAGGTGCTGTGGGGCGGGCTGCGCATCGGCTGGCTGCGGGCGCGGGGCCAGTTGCTGGCCCGCTTGTCGGCGGCGAAGGCGGCGCACGACTTCGCCACGTCGGTGCCGTCGCAAGTGCTGGCCGCCGAGTTGCTCAACGGCGTCGACGAGCACTGGCTGGCTCGCCGCCGGGCCCACTTCGACCGCCAGCGAGAGGCCTTCGGGGCGACGGTGCGCCGGGCGCTACCAGCGTGGCGGTGGCGCGTGCCCGACGGCGGCCTGGGGCTCTGGGTCGATCTCGGCGACGCCGATGCCGACCGGTACGTGGCGGTGGCCGCCCGCCACGGTGTCGCCGTCGTGTCCAGCACCATCACCGGGGGGCGCGACGCCGATCGCCATCACCTGCGCATCGCCTTCACCTTGCCCGAGCCGGTGCTGGCCGCCGCCGTCGAGCGCCTGGCGTCGGCCTGGGACGCCCTCGGCTCCGGCGCCGCCGGCACGCCGTTCCTGCCCACGCCGGTCTGAGGTGCTACCATGTAGCACATGGAGCGCATCGGCATCCGAGAGCTCCGGCAGCACGCCAGCCGGTACCTGGCCCGGGTGGCGCGGGGCGAGCGGATCGAGGTGACCGACCGCGGCCGGCCGGTGGCCATGCTCGTCCCGGTCGAAGACGATCCTTGGGAGATGCTGCTGGCGAGTGGCCGAGTCACGCCGCCGTCGAGCAGCGGAAGCATCACCGGGGACGCACCGGTCGACTACGGCGTGAGCGCATCCGACAGGCTTGCCGCGATGCGCGAAGACGAGCGGTGAGGCTGTACCTCGACCCGTCAGCGATCGTGAAGCTCGTCCAGCACGAACCCGAGTCGGATGCCCTCAGAGGGTTCCTGAACAACCACCACGGCGACGACCACGTGACCAGCGCGATCGCCCGCGTCGAAGTCGTCCGCGCTCTGCAGCCGAACGGAGCGGAGGCGGTCGGGCGCGGGCGCGAGCTGCTGGCGCGCATGTACCGCGTTCCCCTCGACGCCGATCTGCTCGACCGGGCCGCCGGCCTCGCGCCCGGCTCGCTGCTTCGCAGCCTCGACGCACTGCACCTCGCCTCCGCCGCGCTGCTCGGCGCCGAACTCCGCAGCGTCGTCACGTATGACCAGCGGATGGCCAGCGCTGCTGTCGGCCTCCGTCTCCCCGTCGCGGCACCGGCCTGAGCTCGAACGCGAACCGGGGAGCGCCTGTTCGGGCGCTCCCCGGTGCCACTTCCGCTGAGCGGCGGGTGCTCAGACCGTCTGGATCTTGATCTCGATGTCGACGCCGGCGGGCAACTCGATCCGCTGGAGCGAGTCGATCGTCTTGGGCGTGGGATCGACGATGTCGATCAGCCGCTTGTGCACCCGCATCTCGAAGTGCTCGCGGCTGTCCTTGTCCTTGTGGGGCGAGCGGATCACGGTGTAGCGGTGCTTGTCCGTCGGCAGCGGGATGGGGCCCCGCACCGTGGCCTGCGTGCGCAGCACCGTCTCCACGATCTTCTTCGTCGAGGTGTCGATGATCTCGTGGTCGTACGCCTTGAGGCGGATCCGGATGTTCTGAGCCATGAGGTGCCGCCCTTACTTGATGATCTTGGTGACGCGGCCGGCGCCGACGGTGCGGCCACCCTCACGGATGGCGAAACGGAGACCCTCGTCCATGGCGATGGGCTTGCCCAACTCGACCGTCATCAACACGTTGTCACCGGGCATCACCATCTCCGTGCCCTCCGGCAACTGGATCGTGCCCGTCACGTCCGTCGTCCGGAAGAAGAACTGCGGCCGGTAGTTGTTGAAGAACGGCTTGTGCCGACCCCCCTCGCTCTTGCCCAACACATACACCTGACCCTCGAACTGCGTGTGCGGCGTGATGCTGCCGGGCTTGCACAACACCTGACCCCGCTCCACATCCTCCTTCTTCGTGCCCCGCAACAACGCCCCGATGTTGTCCCCAGCATGACCCTCATCGAGGATCTTGCGGAACATCTCCACCCCCGTGCACACCGTCTTCTGCGTCGCCCGCAACCCCACGATCTCGATGTCGTCACCAGTGTGAACCCGACCCTGCTCCACCTTCCCCGTCACCACCGTCCCCCGACCGGTGATCGTGAACACATCCTCGATCGGCATCAAGAACGGCTTGTCCAACTCCCGCTCCGGCTCCGGGATGAACGAATCGGCCGCCGCCATCAACTCGAGGATCTTCTCCTCCCACTCCTTGTCCCCCTCCAACGCCTTCAACGCCGACACCCGCACCACCGGCGCGTCATCCCCCGGGAACTCATACTCGCTCAACAACTCCCGCACCTCGAGCTCCACCAACTCCAACAACTCCTCATCATCCACCGCGTCAGCCTTGTTCAACGCCACCACGATGTACGGCACCCCCACCTGACGAGCCAACAACACATGCTCACGCGTCTGCGGCATCGGCCCATCCGTCGCCGCCACCACCAGAATCGCCCCATCCACCTGAGCAGCACCCGTGATCATGTTCTTGATGTAGTCAGCATGACCAGGCATGTCCACATGGGCGTAATGCCGATTGTCAGTCTCATACTCCACATGCGCGATCGAGATCGTGATCCCCCGCGCCTTCTCCTCCGGCGCCTTGTCGATCTGATCAAACGGCGTGAAATGCACATTCGGGTTCCGCTCCGCCAACGTCTTCGTGATCGCCGCCGTCAACGTCGTCTTCCCATGATCGATGTGACCCATCGTCCCGATGTTCACATGCGGCTTCGTACGCTCGAACTTCGCCTTGCTCATGGCTCTGTGCCTGTTTCCTTCTCTTCGATTGTCAAGGGACTTGCGTGACGGCGACTGCTACCGGTGCTACTCGCCTCGGACTCGCTTCACGATCTCGTCGGCGATCGTCTGCGGCACCGGCTGGTAGGAGTTGAACTGCATGGTGTACGTGGCGCGGCCCTGCGTGCGCGAACGGAGGTCGGTACTGTAACCGAACATCTCCGACAAGGGGATCTGGGACCGGATGACCTGGCTGTTGCCGCGGGCCTCCATGCCCTCGATGCGGCCACGGCGGCTCGACAGGTCGCCGATGACGTCACCCATGTACTCCTCGGGGGTGACCACCTCGACGCTCATGATCGGCTCGAGGAGGACGGGCGCCGCCTTGCGGGCCGCCTCCTTGAACACCATGGAGCCGGCGATCTTGAACGCCATCTCGGACGAGTCGACGTCGTGGTACGACCCGTCCACCAGCGTCGCCCGCACGTCCACCGTGGGGTAGCCGGCGAGCACGCCGGCGTCGAGGGCCTGCTGGATGCCCTGATCGACGGCGGGGATGTACTCGCGCGGGATGCGGCCACCGCTGATCTTGTCGACGAACTCGTAGCCGCCGCCGGGGCCGGTGGGCTCGAGGTTCACCACGACGTGGGCGAACTGGCCGGCGCCGCCGGTCTGCTTCACGTGGCGGTACACCACGTTGTTCACGTCCTTGGTGATGGTCTCGCGGTAGGCCACCTGCGGCTTGCCGACGGTGGCGTCGACGCTGAACTCCCGCAGCATGCGGTCGACCAGCACCTCGAGGTGCAGCTCGCCCATGCCCGAGATCACGGTCTGGCCGGTCTCGTCGTCCGTGCGGACGCGGAAGGTGGGGTCCTCCTCGGACAGCGAGTAGAGGGCCTTGCCCAGCTTGTCCTGGTCCACCTTGGTCTTGGGCTCGATGGCCACGTGGATGACCGGCTCGGGGAACTCCATGCGCTCCAGGATCACGGCGTGGTTCCGGTCGCACAGGGTGTCGCCGGTCGTGGTGTTCTTGAAGCCGAGCCCGGCCACGATGTCGCCCGCCATGGCCACGTCGACGTCCTCGCGGTGGTTGGCGTGCATGAGCAGGATGCGGCCGAGCCGCTCCTTGCGCTCCTTGGTGGAGTTGTAGATCTCGGCGCCCTTGTCGACGCTGCCGGAGTAGACCCGGAAGTACGTGAGGCGCCCGAACGGGTCGGACACGATCTTGAAGGCGAGGGCGGCGAACGGGGCCTTCTCGTCCGCCGGGCGCTCCAGGACCTCGATGCCCTTGACGTCCATGCCGGTGGCGGCCGGGATGTCGAGCGGCGACGGCAGGAAGTCGACCACGGAGTCAAGCATGGGCTGGACGCCCTTGTTCTTGAACGCCGAGCCGCACAGCACCGGCACGAACGAGAACGACAGGGTGCCCTTGCGGATGGCGCGCTTGATGTCCGACGGCGACAACTCGGCGTCGTCGAGGTACTTCTCCATGAGCTCGTCGTCCTCGGTGGCCACGATGTCGAGCAGCTTGGCCCGCCATTCCTCGGCCTGGGCCTCGAGCTCGGCCGGGATCGGCACCTCGTCGTAGTGCTCGCCCTTGTCCTTCGTCTCGTCCCAGACGAGCGCCGTCATCTTCACGAGGTCGATGACGCCGCGGTAGTGGCCCTCGGCGCCGATGGGCAGCTGGATGACGGCCGGGATGGACTCGAGGCGGTCCTCGATCATCTGCACGGTGCGGAAGAAGTCGGCGCCGATGCGGTCCATCTTGTTGACGAAGCAGATCCGGGGGACGCGGTACTTGTTGGCCTGGCGCCACACCGTCTCCGTCTGCGGCTCGACGCCGGCCACCGAGTCGAATACAGCGACGGCGCCGTCGAGGACGCGCAAGGACCGCTCGACCTCGATGGTGAAGTCGACGTGGCCGGGGGTGTCGATGATGTTGATCCGGTGGTCGCGCCAGGTGCAGGTGGTGGCGGCGGAGGTGATGGTGATGCCGCGCTCCTGCTCCTGCACCATCCAGTCCATCTGGGCCGCGCCCTCGTGAACCTCACCGATCTTGTAGGTCTTGCCGGTGTAGTAGAGGATGCGCTCGGTCGTCGTGGTCTTGCCCGCGTCGATGTGAGCCATGATCCCGATGTTGCGGGTCTTCTCGAGCGGGAATTCGCGCTTGGCCATGTCGGCGTCACTCTTCGTTCACAGGGGGGCGGGGCACGCAGATGACCGGGCGCGCGGCCCGGTCAGGAGCACAGAGATTGTACCGGGAGACCGGGGCTCACCAGCGGTAGTGGGCGAAGGCCTTGTTCGATTCGGCCATCTTCTGCATGTCGTCGCGGCGCTTGACCGACGCGCCCACGCCGTTGGAGGCGTCGAGCAACTCGGCCGCCAGCCGCTGCGCCATCGTCTTTTCCCGGCGCTGGCGGGCGAAGCCCACGATCCAGCGGATGGCCAGCGTGTTGGCCCGGCGGGGCCGCACCTCGACGGGCACCTGGTAGGTGGCGCCACCAACGCGGCGGCTCTTCACCTCGAGCGGGGGCTTCACGTTGTCGATGGCCCGCTTGAGGGTGGCGATGGGCTCGGCCCCCGTGCGCTGCTCGATCACGCCGAGGGCGTCGTACACGATCTTCTCGGCGATGGAGCGCTTGCCCCGCAGGAGGACCTTGTTCACGATCTGCGTGACCAGGACCGACCGGTGCACCGGGTCGGGCATGAGCTCACGGCGGGGGGCGGGGCCCTTACGAGGCATGCGGGATCACTTGTCCTTCTTGGCGCCGTAGCGGCTGCGGGCCTGCTTGCGGTTGCGCACGCCGCTCGAGTCGAGCGTGCCGCGGATGATCTTGTAGCGCACGCCGGGGAGGTCCTTCACACGGCCACCACGCACGAGCACGATCGAGTGCTCTTGCAGGTTGTGGCCCTCGCCCGGGATGTAGGCGGTGACCTCCATGCCACTGGTGAGGCGGACACGGGCCACCTTGCGCAGGGCCGAGTTCGGCTTCTTCGGGGTGTTCGTGTAGACGCGAGTGCACACCCCCCGGCGCTGGGGCGCGCCCTTCAGGGCCGGGGTCTTGGTCTTGTCGGACTTCGTGATGCGACCCTTGCGGACCAGCTGCTGGATGGTGGGCACGCGAACCTCGTGCTCTTTCGAGGATGGACGAACGGTGGCCGCGCTCGATGACCGGGCGCGAGGCCGACGGAACATGGTAGGACGCGCGAAGGGCCAGTTCAACCGCGGGCGGCGGGAATGGCGGCAACCGACCGGCGGTTGCGCTCGTACAGGCGGCCATGGATTGCCTCGATCCCGAGGAGACACGGATGTCTCGTTTCCGCCGCACGCTGCGTTCCCTGCGTTCCGCCATGACCCGGCCGGTGCCCGGCGTCGACGCATGCGGGCCCACACGGGTCCACGATTACCCCATCGCCCGGCGCGACTAGCGCGCTACACCGCTTGCAGGCGGGGCGGGCGCACGACCGGTCGCTCCAGCTCGGCCGGCGCCGCCTCCCGGCGTACGGCCCCGGGCCAGTAGCCCTCGCCCAGCTCCACCATGCCGTGGTGCGTGCCGTAGGCGGCCAGCAGGTTCAGGTAGGGCACGGCGTCGAAGGCCTCGGGCCCGAGCACGCCCGCCCCTGACCAGGCCCCACTGGCCAGCAGCTCCAGGGCCACGACGGGGTTCACCGCCGTCTGCCATACGACCGCCTGGTTGCCGTACTCCCGCATCGTCTCGGCGTTGTCGGCCACGTGGTACAGGTACACCTCACGGGGCTGGCCGTCGTAGGTGCCCTTCACCCAGGTGCCGGCGCAGGTCTTGCCGTGCATGAGATGGCCCAGCTCGGCCGGGTTCGGCAGGACGGCAGCCAGGACGTCCCGGGGCGCCACCTCCACCTGGCCGACCCGGATCTTCTCCTTGGCGTCGAGCCCGAGGTAGGCGAACGTCTTGAGCCAGCCGATGAAGTCGGCGCCCAGGCCGTACTTGAACGTCACCCGGTTGCAGTCCACCCAGCGGGGGATGAGCAGCACTTCCTCGTGCTCCACGTTCACGCATTCGACCGGCCCGATCCCGGCGGGGAAGACGAACGTCTCGGGCTCGCTGAAGCACTCCGTGGTGTACCAGCCCTTGGCCTTCTCCCAGATGATCGGTGGGTTCAGGCACTCCTCGATCGTCGTCCAGATCGAGAACGTGGGGGCGAACTCGTAGCCGTCGATGGAGAGGTTGGAATCCGTCGCGCACGCCGATCTCGTCGATCTCGTCGAAGAGGTGGTCGGCGGCGTAGCGGGCGAAGACGTCCGACAGGCCGGGCTCGACGCCCATGCCCACCAGCGCCAGCAGGCCGGCCGCCTCGAACTGCTCGGCCATGGCGAACTGGTCGTCGCCCAGCTTCACGCCCGGGTGCCGGAACGGCTGGTCGGCGTGGGGGGCGGACAGGCTCATGGCCATGTCGATGTAGGCGCAGCGGGCCGCCAGCGCGGCGGAGAAGATGGTGTGGTTGAGGCGGGGATCGCAGGCGTTGACGATGACGTCGGCGGCGTGGCGCCGGGCCGTCTCGACGATGTCGGTGGTGCGGGAGGCGTCGACCCGGGCGGCGCTGTAGCGGCCGCCGTCGTCGAGGAGGTCGACCACCGACTGGGCCCGCTCGAGGGAGATGTCGGCCAGGACGAGGCGGTCGAAGAACGAGCGCCGCTGGGCGATGGCCGCGATCGACGACCCGACGCCGCCTGCGCCGATCACGAGGATGTTCATGACCCGAGAGCTCCTGTCCCGACTGACTGACGCGTCAGTCTAGCAACGCCGCCGCGCCGCCGCGCCGCCAAGCGCGCAGCCTGAGCGCGAAGTACCGCTCCAGCGGTACCAAGTGTTCAGGCTGCGCGAATTTGGACCGGGTGCCCGGGCGCGGAACGGGGCCGCCCACGTGGGCGGCCCCGTCCAACGACGTGCAGGTGCGCTAGCCCTCCAGGGCGTCGCCGTCGCCCGAGTCGGAGCTGAACGACCCGGAGATGCTGGCCAGCCACTCGGCGGGATCGGCCTCGTCCGACGAGTAGAACGGCATCGGCTGGTACTCGGGCGCCGTGACGTCGAACTCCCGGTACCGAGGCATGCCGGTCCCGGCCGGGATCAGCTTGCCGATGATGATGTTCTCCTTCAGGCCCACGAGGTTGTCGCCGCGGCCGTCGATGGCGGCCTCGGTGAGCACCCGGGTGGTCTCCTGGAACGACGCCGCCGACAGCCACGAGTCCGTGGCCAGCGACGCCTTGGTGATCCCCATCAGCTCGGGACGGCCTTCGGCCGGGCGCACGCCACCGTCGACCATCGTCTTGTTCATCTCCCGGAAGACCTTCTGGTCGACGCGCTCGCCGGGCAGGAAGTCGGTGTCACCCGGCTCCTGCACGCCGATGCGCCGGGTCATCTGGCGGACGATCAGCTCGATGTGCTTGTCGTGGATGGACACGCCCTGGTCGCGGTACACCTTCTGGACCTCTTCGACGAGGTACAGCTGGGTCTCCCGGACGCCCTTGATCTCCATGAGCTCCTTGGGATCACGGGGACCGTCGACGATGGGATCGCCGGCCTTGACCTCCTGGCCGTCGACCACGTCGAGGCGGGCCGGCGTGGGCAGGATGATGGTCTCCTCGGTGCCCTCGTCGGACACCACGGTGACCGGGACGCCCTTGCCCTCGTCCTCGCCGATGCGGATGACGCCCGAGCTGCGGGCGAGGCGAGCCGCGCCCCGAGGGGTGCGGGCCTCGAACAGCTCGACCACGCGAGGCAGACCGCCGGCGATGTCGCGGCCGGCCACACCACCGGTGTGGAACGTCCGCATCGTCAGCTGCGTGCCGGGCTCGCCGATCGACTGGGCGGCGATGACGCCCACGGCCTCGCCGAGCTCGATCGGGTTGCCGGTGGCCAGCGAGCGGCCGTAGCAGAGCGAGCAGATGCCGAGGTCGGCGTCGCACGTGAGCACCGACCGCACCCGTACCCGGTCGATGCCCGGGTCCCGGCGCAGCGCGTCCACCTCGATGTCACCGAGGATGGTGTTGGCCTCGAGGACAGTGCCGTCCGACAGGGTGAGGTCGTTGAGCAACGCCCGGCCGTAGAGCTTGGTCTCGAGGTAGTTGCGGCGGCTGGCGGTGTCGGGCGAGACGCCCTCCACCCAGACGCCGAGGGTGGTGCCGCAGTCCTCGCTGCGGATGATGAGCTCCTGGGCCACGTCGACGAGGCGGCGGGTCAGGTAGCCCGAGTCGGCCGTCCGCAGGGCGGTGTCGACGAGGCCCTTGCGGGCGCCTGGCGTGGCGATGAAGTACTCGAGCATCGCCAGGCCCTCACGGAAGTTCGACTTGATCGGGCGGGGGATCATGTCGCCGCGAGGGTTGGCCACCAGGCCGCGCATGCCGGCGATCTGGCGGACCTGCATCATGTTCCCGCGGGCACCCGAGCCCACCATCATCTCGATGGGGTTGAACTGCTCGGCCTTCAGACCCTTCTCCATCGCCTCGCGAACGCGATCGGTGGCCTCGGTCCAGATGCGGACCTCCTGCACCCGGCGCTCGCCGTCGGTGATGATGCCCCGACGGAACTGCGTCTCGACCTTCTCCGCTTCCTTCTCGTAGCGGTCGAGCAGACCCTTCTTCTCGTCGGGGGTCTTCACGTCCTCGATCGAGATGGTGAGGCCCGACTGGGCGGCGTAGCGGTAGCACGAGTTCTTGATGCCGTCGAGGGCCTCGGCCACCTCGGCCTTGCGATACTGCTCGGCCAGGCGCTCCACGATGATGCCCATGTCGCGCTTCTTCACCGTCTCGGTGATGTGACCGAAGCGCTTGATGTAGTCCTTCGGGAGGGACTCCTCGAACAGCACGCGACCGACCGTGGTGTCGCGCTCCTCGCGGCTGCCGTCCTCCAGGCGGGGACCGACGACGCGGATCTTGGCGTGGAGGGACAGGTGGCCCTCGTCGAGGGCGCGGTAGGCCTCCCACGTGTTGCGGAAGGTGCGGCCCTCGCCCTTGGAGCCGTCCACCTGCTCGGTGAGGTAGTAGGCGCCGATGACCATGTCCTGCGTAGGCGTCACGATCGGGCGACCCGACGCCGGCGACAGGATGTTGTTGGCCGACAGCATGAGGACCCGGCTCTCGGCCTGGGCCTCCGCCGACAGCGGCAGGTGCACGGCCATCTGGTCACCGTCGAAGTCGGCGTTGAAGGCGGTGCACACCAGCGGGTGGATCTGGATGGCCTTGCCCTCCACCAGCACCGGCTCGAAGGCCTGGATGCCGAGGCGGTGCAGCGTGGGCGCCCGGTTCAGCAGGACCGGGTGCTCCTTGATGACCTCCTCCAGCACGTCCCACACCTGCGGCCGGCGCCGCTCCACCATGCGCTTGGCCGACTTGATGTTCTGGGCCAGCTCCTGGTCGACCAGGCGCTTCATGACGAACGGCTTGAACAGCTCGAGCGCCATCAGCTTGGGCAGGCCGCACTGGTGCAGCTTGAGGGTGGGGCCGACCACGATGACCGAACGGCCGGAGTAGTCGACGCGCTTGCCCAGCAGGTTCTGGCGGAACCGGCCCTGCTTGCCCTTCAGCATGTCCGACAGCGACTTGAGCGGGCGGTTGCCCGGGCCCGTCACCGGCCGGCCGCGGCGGCCGTTGTCGAACAGGGCGTCGACGGCCTCCTGCAGCATCCGCTTCTCGTTGTTGACGATGATCTCGGGTGCCCCGAGGTCGAGAAGGCGCTTCAGCCGGTTGTTCCGGTTGATGACCCGGCGGTACAGGTCGTTGAGGTCCGACGTGGCGAAGCGGCCGCCGTCGAGCTGCACCATGGGCCGCAGCTCCGGCGGGATCACCGGCACCACGTCCAGGATCATGGCCCGCGGGTCGTTGACGCGGCGGTTGTGATCGTCGCGGCGGTTGAAGGCGGTGACGATCTTGAGCCGCTTGATGGCCTTCTGCTTGCGCTGGGCCGACAGCGGCTTGCGCCCCGAGTCGCCGGGGTCGATGGCGCCGCGGAGGCGCTGCTCCTCGACGTCGAAGTCGATGCGGTCGATGAGCGACTTGATGGCGTCGGCGCCCATGCCGCCCTCGAAGTACTCGCTGTAGCGATCGCGCAGCTCACGCCACAGGAGCTCGTCGTCGATGATCTTGCGGGCGTGGAGGTCGCGGAACTCGTCGAAGGCGCGCTTCACGATCTCCAGGTCGGCCTCGCCCCGCTCGCGGATCGCCGCGACGTCCTTGTCCGTGGCCCGCTTGCGGGCATTGAGCTCGGCGTCCTTGGCTCCCTCGCCCTCCAGGCGGGCGGCCTCGTCCTCGGCCTCCTTGAAGCGCCGGTCGATGGCCAGCTCGGTCTCCTTGCGCACGGCGTCGAGCTCTTCCAGCAGCTCGGCCTCGAGGTTGGGGAGATCGGCATGGCGGCGCTCGTCGTCGACCCACGTGACGAGGTTGGCGGCGAAGTAGATGACCTTCTCCAGCTGCTTGGCCTTCAGCTCCTCACGGGGCTCGATGCCGGCCAGCAGGTACGCGAGCCACGACCGGGTGCCGCGCAGGTACCAGATGTGCACGACGGGAGCAGCCAGCTCGATGTGGCCCATGCGCTCGCGCCGGACCTTCGAGCGGGTGACCTCGACGCCGCAGCGCTCGCAGATGATGCCCTTGAAGCGCACGCGCTTGTACTTGCCGCAGTAGCACTCCCAGTCCCGGGTGGGGCCGAAGATCTTCTCGCAGAAGAGCCCATCCTTCTCCGGGCGCAGCGTGCGGTAGTTGATGGTCTCCGGCTTCTTGACCTCGCCGTTGGACCAGGTGCGGATGGCGTCGGCGGTGGCCAGGCCGATCCGCAGCTGATCGAAGGTGTTCACATCAAGCATTCGTTCTTCCGTTCCCCTCGTTCGTCGTCACCTTCGATGGCGATCAGTAGACGCTCGTGCGCTCGCGGCGCCGGTCGTCCTCGTCGTCGCTGCCGCGCTCGGGCCGGCTGATGTCGATGCCGAGCTCTTCGGCCGTGCGGAACACGTCCTCGTCCAGCTCTCGCATCTCGATCTCGGCACCGTCGGCCGACAGCACCTCCACGTTCAGGCACAGGGCCTGCATCTCCTTGATGAGCACCTTGAAGCTCTCCGGGATGCCCGGCTCCGGGATGTTCTCGCCCTTGACGATGGCCTCGTAGACCTTCACGCGGCCGAGCACGTCGTCGGACTTGATGGTGAGCAGCTCCTGCAGGCAGTAGGCGGCGCCGTAGGCCTCGAGGGCCCACACCTCCATCTCCCCGAAGCGCTGGCCACCGAACTGCGCCTTCCCACCGAGCGGCTGCTGGGTGATCATCGAGTACGGGCCAGTGGAGCGGGCGTGGATCTTGTCGTCGACGAGGTGAGCCAGCTTCAGGATGTACATGAAGCCGACGGTGATCGGCTGGTCGTAGACCTGACCGGTGCGGCCGTTGTAGAGCTGCGTCTTGCCCGTCGTGCTGATCAGGCGAGTGCCGTCGACGCTCTCCGGGCGGAGGTTGGCGAGCAGCTCCTTGATGGTGGAGTGCTTGCCGGCGTCCTCGGTCTCGTCCCAATGGGCGCCGTCGAACACCGGCGTGGCGATGAACGTGGACGGCGAGGTGCTGGCCCGCGTCTTGGTCTCCGTGCCCCGCACCGGCTCGTCGCCCACGGCACCGCCGGCGCCGGGAACGTCCCAGCCCCAGCGGGCGCAGTATCCGAGGTGAGCCTCGAGGACCTGGCCGACGTTCATCCGGCTGGGCACGCCGAGCGGGTTGAGGATGATGTCGACCGGCGTGCCGTCGGCGAGGAAGGGCATGTCCTCGATCGGGAGGATCTTGGAGATGACGCCCTTGTTGCCGTGGCGGCCGGCGAGCTTGTCGCCCACGCTGATCTTGCGCTTCTGGGCCACGTAGACCCGCACGAGCTGGTTGACGCCCGGCGGCAGCTCGTGGTGCTCGTCGCGGCTGAACACCTTGACGTCGATGACCTTGCCCTGCTCGCCGTGGGGCACCTTGAGGCTGGTGTCGCGCACCTCGCGGGCCTTCTCGCCGAAGATGGCCCGTAGGAGGCGCTCCTCCGGGGTGAGCTCGGTCTCGCCCTTGGGCGTCACCTTGCCCACGAGGACATCGCCCGCACCCACCTCGGCGCCGACGCGGATGATGCCGCGCTCGTCGAGGTCGCGCAGGATGTCCTCGGAGAGGTTCGGGATGTCCCGGGTGATCTCCTCCGGGCCGAGCTTGGTGTCGCGGGCGTCGACCTCGTGCTCGTGGATGTGGATCGACGTGAGCACGTCGTCCTTCACGAGCCGCTCGGACAGGATGATGGCGTCCTCGAAGTTGTAGCCCTCCCACGGCATGAGGGCGACGAGCAGGTTCTTGCCCAGCGCCAGCTCGCCCATGTCGGTCGAGGGGCCGTCGGCCAGGACGTCGCCCTGGTGCACCTTGTCGCCCTCGCGCACGCGCGGGAGCTGGTTG
Organism: uncultured Acidimicrobiales bacterium; assembly: GCA_963728985.1. Classification (GTDB taxonomy): domain Bacteria; phylum Actinomycetota; class Acidimicrobiia; order Acidimicrobiales; family Ilumatobacteraceae; genus DASXAI01. The sequence goes on from CAVSME010000003.1 coordinate 1,076,005, forward strand.
ATGCAGGTGTCCTGGTTCGACCGGCGGAACTTCAGCAGGCGGTGGACCTTGCGGCCCTTCGTCTTGTACTCGACGGTGATCTGGTCGCCCGACACCTCCAGCACCGTGCCCTCCTCGTCGGCGGGCACCATGTCGGCGGCGTCACGAGCGGCGCGGACCTCGACACCGGTACCGATGTAGGGGGCCTCGGCCCGCACCAGCGGCACGGCCTGCTTCTGCATGTTGGCCCCCATGAGGGCGCGGTTGGCGTCGTCGTGCTCGAGGAAGGGGATGAGGGCGGTGCCCACCGACACGATCTGCTTCGGGGAGACGTCCATGAAGTGGACCTCCTCCGGTGGCACGTAGCCGATGTCCGTGGTGGCGCCGAAGAAGACGTCCCGCTCGAGCTGGAGCTTCAGATCGGCCAGCGAGGCGGCCTGCGGCGACCGCCGTACGAGGACCTTCTCCTCCTTGAACGTGCCGTCGTCGTTGAGGGGCGCGTTCGCCTGGGCGACGACGTACTCCTCCTCCTCGTCGGCCGCCATGTAGACGATCTCACTCGTGACCTTGCCGTTCACGACCCGGCGGTACGGCGACTCGATGAAGCCGAACTCGTTCACGCGGGCGTAGGTGGACAGCGCGCCGATGAGGCCGATGTTGGGACCTTCCGGCGTCTCGATCGGGCACATGCGGCCGTAGTGGCTGAAGTGCACGTCGCGGACCTCGAAGCCGGCGCGCTCACGGGAGAGGCCACCCGGGCCGAGGGCCGACAGGCGCCGGCGATGGGTGAGTCCCGACAGCGGGTTCACCTGGTCCATGAACTGGGAGAGCTGGCTGGTGCCGAAGAACTCCTTGATGGCGGCCACGACGGGACGGATGTTGATGAGCGTCTGGGGCGTGATGGCCTCGACGTCCTGCGTGGTCATGCGCTCGCGCACCACCCGCTCCATGCGGGACAGGCCGATGCGGACCTGGTTCTGGATCAGCTCACCGACCGAGCGGATGCGACGGTTGGCGAAGTGGTCCTGGTCGTCGAGGCGGTAGCCCGGCTCGTGCTTGGCCAGGTGCAGCATGTAGCTGATGGCGGCCAGCACCTCGCAGCGCGACAGCACGTCCTGGTCGTCGGTGGGGAGGTCGACCAGCTCATCGGGGAGCTTGTAGAGCTCCTTGAGCTTGGCCACCTCGGGGCCGAGCTTGCGGTTCAGCTTGTACCGGCCGACGCGGCTGAGGTCGTAACGCCGGCTCTCGAAGAACGCATTGCGGAAATAGGCCCGAGCCGATTCGACCGTGGGCGGCTCACCCGGGCGGGCGCGCTTGTAGATCTCGACCAATGCTTCGTCTTGGGTGGCGGCAATGTGGCGGTCCTTCTCCCACTGCCCCTCGAGGAAATCGAAGTACTGGACGAAGCGATCGAGGAACCCCGGCGCGTTCTCCTCGTCGTAGCCGAGGGCGCGCAGCAGCACGAAGATCCCCATGCGGCGCTTGCGGGCGACGCGCGTGCCGGCGGTGACGTCCTTGCCGGGCTTCTGCTCGACGTCGAACTCCAGCCACTCACCGCGATACGGATGGATGGTGCCCTTCACCAGCTGGTGCTTGGACAGGTTCCGCAGCCGGAACCGCTCCCCCGGCTCGAAGATGACGCCCGGCGACCGCACCAGCTGCGACACGACGACGCGCTCGGTGCCGTTGATGATGAACGTGCCCTTGTCGGTCATCATCGGGAAATCACCCATGAAGACCGTCTGCTCTTTGATCTCCCCGGTGTTCCGGTTCATGAATCGGGCCCGTACGAAGATGGGCGCCGAATAGGTCATGTCCTTTTCTTTGCACTCCTCCACCGAGAACTTGGGCGGCGGCCGCAAATCCTCGTCGGTAGGATCGAACTCCAGCTCGAGCTGCAATGTCTCGCTGAAGTCCTTGATGGGCGAGATGTCGCGGAAGGTCTCCGCCAGGCCCTGGTTGAGGAACCACTCGAAGCTCTCGCGCTGGATGGCGATGAGATCGGGCAGCTGGAGGGGCTCGGCCAGGTTGGCAAACGAGTACCGCTCACGGGTGGTGGAACGTGCGGGCAACGGCTACTCCTCGCTTGGGGCGAACGTCGAGGACGCCGGCGCGCGCCGAAGCCACGCTCCAAGACGGAGGTGGCAGGACGAGCGCACGGCAACCAGAAAGGATAACCCGCCAAAAGCGCGACGTCAACTAGTCCGGCACGGCCGGACGCGCGTCACAGGCGGCCCGAAAGATACGGTCCCCGGCCCGTTTCGTCAAGCAGTGAAGTGCTCGTGGACGGCCAGGACCTCGCCGACCAGCGACACCTCGAGGGCCGCCGCCACCAGCGCCGGCGTCAGCGCCACCACCACCAGCGCCACCGCCACCCCGGTCGCCACGAACGGCACGGCGATCACGAGGATGAGGCTGAAGCCCGAGGCGATCGACATCCCCCACCACCACGCGATCCGCCGGTCGGGCCGCTGATCGGCGGGAAAGCAGTCGGTCAGGCCCTGGTAGGGCCACCAGTAGTTGATGATGGGGATCAGCCAGCCGATGGCGGCGTGGAGCGGCTCCCGCCGGGCATCGAAGCCGAGGTCGCGGGCCAAGCTGGCCGCCCGGTACAGCCAGATGATGCGCAAGACGCTGACGGCGATCCCCACGAGGCCGCCGAGCTGGGCCACCCAGAAGTACGTCGGGAACGCCGGATCCCCGGTCGCCGTGTCCTGCAGCTGGTCGATGGCCGTCGCGAACCCCCCGAGAGACAGGGCCGTGGCCAGCGGCCACAGGAAGAGCACGCCGCGCAACCACGGCGCGATCCGGCGCTCAGCCTCGAGGCGATCGGCTCGGCTCTGCTGGTTGATGGGGCGCCCCGTCGCGGCCGGCCGCAGGTGCGACCCGTCCGATGTGTGCCCGGTCCACGTGTTGCCGTCCCACCACCGCAGCGGCGCCTGCCCCCACGGGTCGTCGTACCAGCCGGGCACCGGGGAGCTCATGCCGGCCGCCTCACGCCAACCGGGGAGCCAGCGCGCGCATGTCGCGCGGAGGCTCCCCAGATCGGCATGCGGATGGGTTACTTGAGTTCGACGGCGGCGCCGGCCTCTTCCAGCTTGGCCTTGGCCTTGTCGGCGTCGTCCTTCGAGGCCCGCTCGAGGACGGCCTTGGGGGCGGCGTCGACCAGGTCCTTGGCTTCCTTGAGGCCGAGGTTGGTGAGCTCGCGCACCACCTTGATGACCTGGATCTTCTTCTCGCCGGCGGCGGAGAGGACGACGTCGAACTCGTCCTTCTCCTCGACGGCAGCGGCCTCGGCGCCGCCACCGGCAGGCGCGGCGGCGGCCACGGCGACGGGGGCGGCGGCGGTGACGCCGAACTTCTCCTCGAACGCCGAGAGCAACTCGGACAGCTCGAGCACGGTCATCGACGAGATCGCGTCGAGGATCTCGTCCTTGGTGAGGGTGGGCATGGTTCAGTCTTCTCCTGGTGTGGCAGCGTCAGTAGCGGGAGCGGCGCCACTGGCACCGCCTTGGTCGATGAGGGCCTGGAGGCCGTAGGCGAAGTTGCGGGGCAGGGCTTGCAGCAGGCCGGCCAGCTTGACCAGCGGAGCCTGGAACGCGCCGGCCAGCTGGGCCAGCAGCACGTCTCGGGACGGCAGGTCGGCGAGGGCTTGGACGTCGCCGGCGCTCAGCACCTTGCCGCCGAGCAGGCCGCCCTTCACCACCAGGTTCTGGTTCGTGCGGGCGTAGTCACGCAGCGTCTTGGCCGCCGCCGCCGCATCGCCCTTGACGAACGTGATGGCGGTGGGACCGGTGAGCAGCGTGACCAGGTCGTCCGCCCCCAGATCGCGGGCGGCGAACCGGACGAGGGTGTTCTTGTACACCTTGTACTCGCCGCCGGCGGGCCGGAGCTGGCGGCGCAGCTCGGCCAGAGCCTTGACGTTCAGCCCTCGGTACTCCGTGAGCAGCGCCGCGTCGGCCGCTTCGAAGCGCTCACGCACCTCGGTGACCACCGCAACCTTCTCGGATCTCGGGTTCTCCATCGACACCTCCTTTCACAGCTCAAGGCGCCCGCGCTTCGCGCGAACGCCCTGGTGTCAGGAGGTTCGCCTCGTCCGGCGGCCCTGGAGGCCATTGTCCACGGTGGGAACCGGATGTCTACGACGAGCAGGCTTCGGTTGGTTTGGGAACGACAGGTTAGCGGGCGGCCCCGGTCGTCTCGGGGCGGATCCGGTTCGTGTCGACCCGGACACCCGGGCCCATCGTCGAGGAGACGGTGATCTTCTTGACGTACTTGCCCTTGGCGGCGGCCGGCTTGACCCGCTGCAGCTCGTCGAGCACGGCGCGGAAGTTGGCCTCCAGCGCGTCGACCGGGAAGCTGGCCTTGCCGATCGGCACCTGCACGACGCCGTTGCTGCGGGCGGTCGTGCGGTACTCGACCTTGCCGCCCTTGAAGTCGCTGACCGCCTTGCCCACGTCGGTGGTGACGGTGCCGGTCTTCGGGTTGGGCATGAGGCCCCGCGGTCCGAGCACCCGGCCGAGGCGACCGACGAGGGGCATGAGGTCGGGGGTGGCGATGGCCACGTCGAACTCGATGTTGCCCTTCTCGATCTCGGCAGCGAGGTCATCGGCCCCGACCACGTCGGCGCCGGCCTCGCGGGCAGCGGCGGCGGCCTCGCCGCTGGCGAAGACCCCGACGCGCACGTTCTTGCCCGTCCCCGACGGCAGCGACACCGTGCCTCGCAGCACCTGGTCGGCCTTCCGGGGATCGACGCCGAGGGCCACGGCCAGCTCGACGGTCTCGTCGAACTTCGCCGCCGACAAGCCCTTCACCAGCTCCAACGCCTCGGCCGGGGCGAAGAACTGGTCACGGTCGAAACGCTTCGCGGCATCGACGTACCGCTTTCCCTTGCTCATCTCGAGCTCCCTCTGTGGTTCGTGCCCCCGGGGTGAGGTGGTCCCCTGCCGAGGCGGGTTGCTTAGCGGCTGACGGTGAGACCCATGCTACGGGCGGTGCCTCGGACCTGGGCCTTGGCCGCCTCGACGTCGTAGGCGTTGAGGTCGGGCATCTTGATCTTGGCGATCTCTTCGATCTGGGCCTCCGACACCGAGCCGACCGTGGCCTTGCCCGGCGTGGTCGAGCCCTTCTCGAGGCCCGCGGCCTGGCGCAGGAGCACCGGCGTGGGCGGCGTCTTCAGGATGAACGTGAACGTCCGGTCCTCGAACACCGTGATCTCGACGGGCACGATGGTGCCGGTCTGCGCCTCCGTGGCGGCGTTGTACTGCTTGCAGAAATCCATGATGGCCACGCCGTGCGGGCCGAGCGCCGTCCCGACGGGGGGTGCCGGGGTGGCCTTCCCCGCGGGGATTTGGATCTTGACGACAGCCGCGACCTTCCTCTTGGCCATGACGTGTTCCCTTCAACCTTCCTCGAAGCGGCCATCCATGATGGCCGCAGAACGTGCCGGCGCGCCAGGCGCCGATCAGAGCTTGGCGACCTGACCGAACTCCAGCTCGACCGGGGTCTCCCGGCCGAAGATGTTCACCAGGACCTTGAGCTTGAGCTGGTCGGCGTTGATCTCGACGATCTGGCCGGAGAAGTCGGCGAAGGGGCCTTCCTTCACCCGGACGCTCTCGCCCACCTCGTACTCCAGGCGCGGCTTGGACGTCTTCGTGACGCTCTCGCCCTCGCCCTTGGCGGCGAGGAAGGTCTCCACCTCGCGCCGGGTCAGCGGCGTGGGCTTCTGGCCGTGGCGGCCCTGGCCGACGAAGCCGGTGACGCCCGGGGTGTTGCGGATGACGTACCACGAGTTGTCGTCCATCACGCAGCGCACGAGCAGGTAGCCGGGGAAGACCTTCTTCTGGGCCACCACCTTGCGGCCGCCCTTGAACTCGATCACGTCCTCCATGGGGATGGCGACCTCGAAGATCTTCTCCTCCATGTTCATGGACTGGATGCGAGCCTCGAGGTTGGACTTCACCTTCTTCTCGTAGCCCGACTGCGTGTGGACCACGAACCAGTCACCTGGCCGGTCGGCGGGGCTGTCGACGAAGACGGGCTCGAGCTCCTCGTCACCGCCGTCGCCTTCCTCGGCGTCGACGGGGGCCTCGGCCTCGGCGGCCTCGTCGGTCACCGCTTCGATCTCGGCGGCGTCGTCAGCCACGGGGGTGACGTCTTCGGTCATGGTCTCGTGGTCGCTCATCGGTCGTACAACCACAGGACGCTGAGCCCGAAGACGTAGTCGAGCACGGCCACGAGGGCGGTCACGAACACGACGGCCAGGAGCACGATGATCGAGTAGTTCCGGACCTCTTCCCGGGTGGGCCACGCCACCTTGCGGAGCTCGCCCCGCACTTCCCGGAGGAACTGGCGCGGGGTGGTGCGCTCTTCCTTGGGCCGGGGCGCCGGGGCCGTGCGCGGGGCGCGAGTGGGCGCACCGGCCTCGTTGATGGCGCCCATGCGCCGCAGGTGGCGGCGCTGTTCGCGGCTCATCTGTTCGGGATTCATCGACATGGCGACACCGATCGGATGGACATTCGGGGAGCAGGGCAGGAGGGACTCGAACCCCCGACCGTCGGTTTTGGAGACCGATGCTCTACCAACTGAGCTACTGCCCTAATCGGGGGCCCGACGCCGGGTTCCGGGTACCGAAGGCTAGCAGCACCAGGCCGGAGAGCGGCCTCGGCCCCCGCCGACCCGCCGATCGCGCAGTCTGTGCGCGGACGTGGCCCGGGGTGCACTTCCGCGCACGGACTGTGCACGGAACGGGTGGAGGGCGGGCGCATGAGCAGGGCCGATGCTGCCAGCGCACTGCCCCCAATCGCGCAGCCTGTGCGCGTAGTACCGCCCCAGCGGTACCAAGTGTTCAGACTGCGCGCTGGAGGAACGTCCGACCCGCCGACACGATCGCGCAGCCTGTGCGCGGACGTGGCCCGGGGTGCACTTCCGCGCACAGACTGTGCCCGGAACGGGTGGAGGGCGGGCGCATGAGCAGGGCCGATGCTGCCAGCGCACTGCCCCCAATCGCGCAGCCTGTGCGCGGAGTACCGCCCCAGCGGTACCAAGTGTTCAGGCTGCGCGCCGGAGGGAGGCACCGACCCGCCGATCGCGCTGCACGGACCGGGGTGAGGGCGGGCGCGGAGGGGCTGGTCAGCGGGGTGGCTCGGGAACCCGGCGGGCGAAGTCGGGGCCGCGCCGCGAACTATGTTCTCGCCCGGCGGGCGAGGAGCAGGGCGCCGGCGGCTCCGGCGGCGGTGGCGGCCACGCCGCTGGCGTAGACCACGGCCTTGCGGGTGCGGGCGGCGGTGCGGTCGCCGGCACGCTCGAGGCCGGCCAGGACGGCATCGAGCAGGTCAGGGGGAGGAACCCAACGCTCGTGCTCGAGGCCCCGGGCGGTACGGCGCAGGCGCCGGTACTGGGCCAGTTCGGCCTGGCACCGCAGGCAGCGGTTCACGTGGGCGCGAGTCAGCCGGTTGGCCACCGACGAGCCGTCGACCAAGCCCGGGACCAGGTCCCGGACCCGCTCACACCGCACGGTCGACGTCCTCGTGACGAGTGGCGATGTCCCGCCGATCGGGAAAGCAGCGGGCCTTGAGCGCCCGCCGGGCCCGGTGGAGGCGGACCTTGGCCGCCGTCTCGGTGATGCCGAGCTCGGCGGCGATGGCCTCGTGGGGCAGGTCGTAGACGTCGCGCAGCACGACCACCGCCCGCAACCGGGGCGGGAGCTCGGCGATGGCCGCCTCGAGGGTGGTGCGCAGGTCGGTGGCCACGGCCCGGTCGGCCGGGTCGGTGGCGGGCGCCGGGTCGGGGGCTTCGGCCACCAGATCGAGGGGCTCGTGCCGATGGTGCCGGCGCCGGCCGAGGTGGGTGGCGGCGCAGTTGGCGGTGATGCGGTAGAGCCAGGTCGTGACGTGGGCGTCACCCCGGAAGCCGGGGAGGGCCCGGTAGGCGCGGAGGTAGGTGTCCTGCACCACGTCCCGTGCATCCTCCTCGCTGCCCGTGAGCCGGTAGGCCAGCGTGTACGTGCGGTCGTAGGTCGCCCTCACCAGGGCGGCGAACGCCTCACGGTCCCCGCTGCGGGCGGCGGCCACGACATCGTCGAGCCCGTTACCCATCATCGGTTCCGACTCCCAGCGCCCCGCACCGGTTACGCCCCGGGCTACCGGGTCTCCTTGTGGACCGTGTGCTGGCGGTCGTGGCGGCAGTACTTCTTCATCTCCAGGCGCTCACGGTCGTTGAGCTTGTTCTTCATGGTGATGTAGTTCCTGCGCTTGCAGACCTGGCACTCGAGGGTGATCTTCACCCGTTTCTCGCTCTTCGCCATCGTCCTGGCTCTCCCTCTTCGTTACTTGATGATCTTGGTGACGCGGCCGGCGCCGACGGTGCGGCCACCCTCACGGATGGCGAAACGGAGACCCTCGTCCATGGCGATGGGCTTGCCCAACTCGACCGTCATCAACACGTTGTCACCGGGCATCACCATCTCCGTGCCCTCCGGCAACTGGATCGTGCCCGTCACGTCCGTCGTCCGGAAGAAGAACTGCGGCCGGTAGTTGTTGAAGAACGGCTTGTGCCGACCCCCCTCGCTCTTGCCCAACACATACACCTGACCCTCGAACTGGGTGTGCGGCGTGATGCTGCCGGGCTTGCACAACACCTGACCCCGCTCCACATCCTCCTTCTTCGTGCCCCGCAACAACGCCCCGATGTTGTCCCCAGCATGACCCTCATCGAGGATCTTGCGGAACATCTCCACCCCCGTGCACACCGTCTTCTGCGTCGCCCGCAACCCCACGATCTCGATGTCGTCACCAGTGTGAACCCGACCCTGCTCCACCTTCCCCGTCACCACCGTCCCCCGACCGGTGATCGTGAACACATCCTCGATCGGCATCAAGAACGGCTTGTCCAACTCCCGCTCCGGCTCCGGGATGAACGAATCGGCCGCCGCCATCAACTCGAGGATCTTCTCCTCCCACTCCTTGTCCCCCTCCAACGCCTTCAACGCCGACACCCGCACCACCGGCGCGTCATCCCCCGGGAACTCATACTCGCTCAACAACTCCCGCACCTCGAGCTCCACCAACTCCAACAACTCCTCATCATCCACCGCGTCAGCCTTGTTCAACGCCACCACGATGTACGGCACCCCCACCTGACGAGCCAACAACACATGCTCACGCGTCTGCGGCATCGGCCCATCCGTCGCCGCCACCACCAGAATCGCCCCATCCACCTGAGCAGCACCCGTGATCATGTTCTTGATGTAGTCAGCATGACCAGGCATGTCCACATGGGCGTAATGCCGATTGTCAGTCTCATACTCCACATGCGCGATCGAGATCGTGATCCCCCGCGCCTTCTCCTCCGGCGCCTTGTCGATCTGATCAAACGGCGTGAAATGCACATTCGGGTTCCGCTCCGCCAACGTCTTCGTGATCGCCGCCGTCAACGTCGTCTTCCCATGATCGATGTGACCCATCGTCCCGATGTTCACATGCGGCTTCGTACGCTCGAACTTCGCCTTGCTCATCGACGATCACCTTTCGCCTGTCTTCACTCGTTCGTGTTGCCGGGGTTGGTAGCGGCGGTCGGACTCGAACCGACGACCACTCGATTATGAGCCGAGTGCTCTAACCATCTGAGCTACGCCGCCAAGCGGGCGCACCGGGCGGTCCGGTGCACGAGCCCTCTGTGGGAATCGAACCCACGACACCAGCCTTACCATGGCTGTGCTCTGCCGACTGAGCTAAGAGGGCGGGCGCGGCAAAGCCGCAGGCCGGGGCATCAGTCTAGCCACCCGGCGGGCCCCTCCCACACCGCGAATCGGGCCGTAGCCTCGGACGCCATGCTGCTGCGCCCGGCCACGCTCGACGACGCCGCCGCCATCCGGGACATCTACAACCTCGAGGTCGAGACGTCGACGGCCACCTTCGACCTCGTGCCCCGGAGCCTCGACGAGCAGCGCTCCTGGCTGGCTGCTCGATCGGGCGCCTTCACCGCCCTCGTGGCCGTCGACCAGGGCACCGTGATCGGGTTCGCCTCCCTGTCGCCCTACAAGGAACGGGCGGCGTACCGCACCACCGTGGAGGACTCGGTCTACGTGAGCCGGGCTCACCATGGTCAGGGCGTGGGCCGGGCGCTGCTCGGCCACGTGGTGGACGTAGCCGCCGCCAGCGGCTTCCACGCCGTCATGGCCAGGATCGAGGCGGGCGGGGTGGCCTCGCGGGCGTTGCACGCCGCGTGCGGCTTCGAGCTGGTGGGAGTGGAGCGCGAGGTGGGCCGGAAGTTCAACCGGTGGCTCGACGTCGCCGTCATGCAACGGCTCCTCCACACCCGCCCGAAGCCCGGCGGCGGCGGTTAGCGGGCGGCCGGTGCCTTCCGGGCCGCCACCTTCTTGACGGGCGCCTTCTTGCCGGGGGCCGCCTTCTTGGCGGGGGCGGCGGCCTTGCGGGCGGGCGCGGCCGCCTTCTTGGCCGGCGCCTTCGCCGCCGGCGTGGCCGCCAGCTTGGGCGGCTTCACCGCGCCGAGGGCGACGTCCTTGAACCCCTTGAGCGCGGTGATCTTCGCCACCTTCTTGGCCGGGACCTTGACGGTGGCCCCCGTCTGAGGGTTCCGAGCCAGCCGGGCGGGGCGACTCTTCCGCTCGAACTTGGCGAAGCCCGACAGGTTCACGACCTCACCCTTGGCCACCGTGGCGAGGATGACGTCGATCGTCCCGTCGACGATCTTCTGGGCCGACTTGACATCGCTGTCCGTGTGCACCGCCACGGCGCCTACGAGCTCCCGCTTGTTCACCTGGTCCTCCTTGAGCATGGTGTCGCGCTACAGCATGTCGTATGCGCGGCCCAGAATCGTTGATACCCCTTTGTTTTGGCCCTCGATCGGGCCGCGCCCCGTCGGCGAGCGAGCGTCGTTAACGTTGCCGGCGTGCGCCGCCGACCGGTCCGACGTCGCCTGCTGACCATGTCGGTGGCGGCCGCCACGCTCGCGGTCGCGCTGGCGACGATCGCGCCCGGCACCGCCCACGCCGACGACGGGCGGCTGCTGTTCAGCGGGCCCGTGAGTCCCGTCGCCCTCGGCGGGCACATGGGGCTCGATGCACTGGGATCGAACGACGCCAAGCTCTGCCTGGCCGCCAACTCCACCGGATGCCCCGGCGGGTACACCTCGGCCATCGCGTGGAATGCGGCCGGCCAGTTCCCGTCGTCGGGTCTCACGTTGCCGAACGGCACCACCACGGCGCACCTCGAGCTGTACGCCCACCACCGGTACAACGACTGGAACTCGGTCGACCCGTGGAACGACCCGCAGGGCGGCGCCCATGTGTGGATCCGCAACCTGACGCCGGGCGAGCAACGCGATGTCGGTGGGATCCCGCTGCCGGCCGCCGGCGACGGCGCCGCCCACGTCCTTGGCGCGTTGGCGTCGTCGGCGGCGCCGCTCGACGACGGGCGGGTGAAGATCCAGGCGTACCAGATCACCGGCTTGCACCAGACGACCGCAGCGATCGAGGCGGGCGCGTTCGTCGAGTCGTTCAGCAAGGGGAACCAATGGACCCTCGGCTGGGCGTGGCCCGGACAGTACGTGGCGTACGTGAGCGATCAGGAAACGGGCACCACCATCCAGGGCTTCTTCACCATCACCGGCGCGCAGGGCCCGACCTTCGACCTCGACGCTGCCTGCTTCGGGCTCGACACGTGCCAGTACCAGCAGGGTGGACCGCCGACCGCCGTCGGCACGCTGCATCCGCTGGCGCCGGCGCGCATCCTCGACACCCGCGCCGGCATCGGTCGCGCCGCCGGCGCCGTCCAGCCGGGCGACGGCCGCAGCGCCAGCACCTCGACGGCGGTCCGCGCTGCCGAGGCCGTCAACCACGAGGTCACCGTCGTGGGCCGTGGCGGTGTGCCCACCACCGGCGTCTCCGCCGTGCTGCTCAACGTCACGGCCGTGGTCCCGACCGAACCGGGCTTCCTGACCGTGTACCCGAAGCTCGCCCGCGGCGCTCGCAACCCGACCAACTTCGACGAGCTCTGGGACGACCAGTCGAGCTTCGTGGCCGGCTACCCGCGCTCGTCCAACATCAACTTCCGCGCCGGCGAGATCGTCCCGAACCTCGTCCTGGCGCCGGTGGGCGCCGGGGGCAAGGTGCGGCTCGACAACTTCGCCGGCACCGTCGACGTGGTGGCCGACGTGGTGGGCTGGTTCGACGCAGGCGAGCCGACGGGCGACGGCTTCGTCGGGGTCACGCCTTCCCGTTTGCTCGACACCCGCGACGGCACGGGCGGCATCGGCGGTCGGTTCGCGTCGGGCGACCACCGCGACCTCGCCGTCGCCGGAAGGGGCGGCGTTCCCAACGACGCCACCGCGGTCGTCGTGAACGTGACGGCCGTCGATCCGGGGAGCAACGGCTTCGTGACCGTGTGGCCGACCGGGAGCCCCATGCCCATCGCCTCCAGCCTGAACACAGCGCCTGCACGCACCCGACCCAACCTGGTGGTGGCCAAGCTAGGGACGAACGGTGCCATCTCGCTCTACGCCTACGCCGACTTCGGCGGGACCGACCTCGCCGTCGATGTCGTGGGGTACTTCCGCCCAGGTGGCGGTGCGGTGACGGCCATCGACCCCCAGCGCCTGCTCGACACTCGTTCGGGGCTCGACACCACCGCGGCGCCGTTCTCGTCGGGCGAGGCCCGGGCCGCGCAGGTCACCGGCCGAGCGGGCGTCCCGGCGTCGGCGACGGCGGTCGTGCTCAACCTCACCGCCACCGAGCCGACCCAGCCCGGCTTCCTCACGGTGTGGCCCGCTGGCGAGGCGCAGCCGCTGGCGTCGGCCCTCAACTTCCTGCCCGGCGACAACGTCGCCAACCTCGTCATGGTGAGCCTCGGACCGGGTGGCGTGCTGTCGCTGTACCAGTTCGGCGGCAGCACCCATGTCGTGGCCGACGTGGTCGGCTATGTGATGTGATGTCGCGCCTCTCCCGCGCCCGCGACCTGAGGCGTTCCGGTCGCGATTTGGGTGCCGACTGACCCACCTGGCGGGCCGATCAGCACCCATGACCGGATCGGCACCCAACGTTGCGCACGGACCGTGGCCGCCGGGGCTGGCCGGCAACGAGCACCGGCGAACGGCGCCGTACGAACGCGCTGGTGGGCCGGGGTGGATTCGAACCACCGTAGGCGCTGCCGGCAGATTTACAGTCTGCTCCCTTTGGCCACTCGGGCACCGACCCAGGGGCCACGATGGTAGCGGCCGGGTAGCGTCGCAGCCATGCCGTCATTCGACGTCGTCTCGGAGGTCGACCACCAAGAGGTGCGCAACGCCGTCGACCAGGCCCAGCGCGAGCTGACGACGCGCTACGACTTCAAGGGCACGAACTCCAGCATCGAGCAGGCCGACCTCACGCTCACGTTGCGGTCGTCGTCGGAGGATCGCCTGCGGGCGGTCCGCCAGGTCCTGGAGGAGCGGCTCGTGAAGCGGGGCGTGTCGCTCAAAGGCCTCGACTTCGCCAAGGTCGAGGAGGCCGCCGGCAGCACCGTGCGCCAGGTGGCCACCCTCAGCGTGGGCATCTCGTCGGACAAGGCCCGCGAGCTGAACGGCTTCATCAAGAAGCTCGGCCTGAAGGGGATCCAGAGCCAGACCCAAGGCGATCAGCTCCGCGTCAGCGGCAAGAAGCGCGACGACCTGCAGGCCGTGATCACCAAGTTGAAGGAAGGCGAGTTCGGCATCGCGCTGCAGTTCACCAACTTCCGAGACTGACCTCACGCCCGCTTGCGGGCGATCCAGACCTCTTCGACCGGCCACTGCTGGGCCCACGCCGTCTCCACGAACGGGTAGCGCGTCGTGGCGTCGGGCGGCGCGTAGAGCTCGACGAGGTCCTCCACCTCGAAGCCCGAGGCCCGCAGCGCCCGGAGCATGTCGCCGTGCGACAGGTGGAACTCCACGCCGGGATCGTCGGGCCACTCGAACCGGTGCATGCCCCGCTGGGGCCGCAGCAGCCGCTCGGTGGCGGGGATGCCGTCCTCGTCGGGCACGCACACCATGAGCAGGGAGGAGTTGCCGAGGAACACCAGGCGTCCGCCCGCGCGCAGCACGCGCGCCGCTTCCGGCAACCACCGGTACGGGTCGCACCAGATGGCGGCGCCGTACTCGGAGATGGCGAGGTCGAACGACGCGTCGGCGAACGGGAGTATCTCGGCGTCGCCTTGGACGAGCGGGAAGACCAGCGCCGCCCGTTCCTGCATGGCGCGTGCCGTGGCCAGCTGCGCCGCCGTGGGATCGAGCCCCACCATCACGCGGGCGCCCCGCCGCGCCAACCATGCCGACACGTAGGCGGTGCCGCACCCGAGCTCCACCACATCGAGGCCGGTGACGTCGGGCAGCAGCTGGGCGTCGGCTTCGGGGACGCTGAAGATGCCCCAGCTCGGCTCGGCCTGGTCCCAGTTGCCGGGAGCCACCTCGGCGTAGTGCGGCGCCTGCTCGGCCCACCAGTCGCGGTTCGATGCGACGTGGTCGCCGTGCTCGGTCATTCGTAGTACCCCGAGTGGATGTAGACGCACGGCACGCCGGCGGCGCGGAACATGGCCACGTTGCGGCGATCGTCCTCGAACGCGATCTCGAGGTCGAGGCCGCCGTTGCGCAGCGCGTCGACCATCGCTCCTTTGAACGCGACCGCCGGCTGGTACTGGCGCTCCGGTCGCATCACCAGGAGGTCCCAGCGCACGCGGTACCGGTCCAGCCACGCCAGCGTCTGCTCGCGCACGGTCGTGGGCCGGGCGGTGAGCAGCACGATCGTCAACGACGAGTCGAGCAGCGACAGGAGGCAGTGCACGTCCTCGATCAGTGGATCGTCACCGCTGGCGGCGAAGAAGGCCCGCCAGTCCTTGGGACCGGCCGTGTCGTCGAGGAAGTGCTGGCGCCCGGCGGCGTCGGAGAGGACGCCGTCGAGGTCGAACACCGCCGCGGGCACGCGCCGACCGGCCGGTGCGCCGTGCCGCCAGGTCCAGTTGTCGGGCTGCCCGGTCAGCTAGTCCTCCTGCGGCGACGTGCTGGCGCGCGTCCGGATCTCGTCGACCACCGTGGCATCGGCCAGCGTTGTGGTGTCGCCGAGGTCGCGGCCCTCGGCCACGTCGCGAAGGAGCCGGCGCATGATCTTGCCGCTGCGGGTCTTCGGGAGGTCAGGCGTGAAGATGATCGTCTTCGGCCGGGCGATGGCACCGAGCTTGGCCGATACGTGCTTGCGCAACATCTCGCCGTGGGCAGCGTCGGCGTCCAGACCTCCCTTCAGCGTGACGAAGGCGATGATGGCCTGACCGGTGGTGTCGTCCTTGGCCCCGACCACGGCCGCTTCGGCGACGGACTCGTGGTCGACGAGGGCCGATTCCACCTCGGTGGTGGAGATGCGATGGCCCGACACGTTCATCACGTCGTCCACGCGACCGAGGAGCCAGAAGTAGCCCTCGTCGTCCACCTTGGCACCGTCACCGGCGAAGTAGCGGCCGTCGAAGCGGCTCCAGTACGTGTCCTTGTACCGCTCCGGGTCGCCGTAGATGCCGCGCAACATCGACGGCCACGGGCGGGTGAGGGTGAGGTAGCCGCCGCCCTTGGGCACGGGCGAGCCGGCGTCGTCCACCAGTTCCGCCCCGATGCCCGGCAGCGGGAACGTGGCCGATCCGGGCGTCAGCGTGGTGACGCCGGGCAGCGCGCTGATCATGATGGCGCCGGTCTCGGTCTGCCACCACGTGTCGACCACCGGGCACCGGCCACCACCGATCTGCTGCCAGTACCACATCCACGCCTCGGGGTTGATGGGCTCGCCGACCGAGCCGAGGAGCCGCAACGACGACAGGTCGTGCTTGGCCGGCTCTTCCGTCCCCCACTTCATGAACGTGCGGATGGCGGTGGGCGCCGTGTAGAGGATGGTGACGCCGTACTTCTGGACGATCTCCCACCACCGGTCCTTGCCGGGATGGTCGGGCGTGCCCTCGTACATCACGCTGGTGGCGCCGTTGGCCAGCGGGCCGTAGACGATGTAGCTGTGGCCGGTGACCCACCCGATGTCGGCGGAGCACCAATACACGTCCGTGTCAGGGTGGAGGTCGAACACGTACTTGTGGGTGAACGCCACCTGCGTGAGGTAGCCGCCCGTCGTGTGCATGATGCCCTTGGGCTTGGCCGTCGTGCCCGACGTGTACAGCAGGTACAGGAGGTGCTCGCTGTCGACCGGCTCGGGCGGGCACACCGGATCGGCGGCCGCCACGAGGTCGTGGTACCAGACGTCGCGACCGTCCTCCATGTGGACGTCCGTCTCGGTGCGCTGCACCACCACGACGTGCTCGATGGTGGGCGAGTTGGCCACCGCCACGTCGGCGTTCGCCTTGAGCGCTACCGCCGTCCCCCGGCGCCAACCGCCGTCGGCGGTGATGAGCACCTTGGCCTCGGCGTCGTTGATGCGGTCGGCCAGAGCGTCGGGTGAGAAGCCGCCGAACACGACCGAGTGGGGCGCACCGATCCGGGCGCACGCCAGCAGGGCGATGGGCAGCTCGGGGATCATCGGCAGGTAGATGTTGACCCGGTCGCCCTTCTCCACGCCGAGCCCCTTCAGGGCGTTGGCGAAGCGCTGGACCTCCTCGAGGAGGTCGGCGTAGGTGATGGTGCGGGTGTCGCCCGGCTCACCCTCCCAGTGGAAGGCCACCTTGTCGCCCCGGCCCGCCTCCACGTGGCGGTCGAGGCAGTTGTAGGAGACATTCAGCTCGCCGCCGAGGAACCACTTGGCGAACGGCAGCTCCCATTCGCAGACGGTGTGCCAGTCCTTCGACCAGCTGACCAGCTCGGCCGCCTGGCGGGCCCAGAACGCCTCGAAGTCGTCATCGGCCTCGTCGTACATGGCGCTGCCCGTGACCAGCGCGTTCGCGGCGAAGTCGGCGGGCGGCGGGAACTTCCGCTCCTCGACCAGGTAGTCCTCGATCGCAGCGGACGTCGGTTCGGCCATGTTTCACAACCCCCGGTGGAAGACTGCAGGTCACCTTATCGGCGGACCCATTCGACCACCGAGAAACGGCCGAGGCCGTCCGGGGCGGTCAGGGCCTCCGCCTCCCGGACCCGGCTGCGGGCCCGCACGGCGGCCAGGTCGGCCAAGGCGGCCCGCTCGCTCCAGATGCGCCGGCCCTCGGCGACGAGGTCGTCGAGCCCATGGAAGGCGAGGAACTGGGCCTGTGAGCGCACCGCGTCCGGTTCGCGCACAGCAGCCAGCTGGTCGAGGGCGACCTCGCAGGTGATGTCCTGGCCGCCCGGGTGGCGCAACGGGTGCTCACCCCGCTCATGACCGCGGTAGGTCCGCAGCCACTCCCGCCACGGACGCGCCGCCATGGCCGCCGTGTCGGAGGTGTAGTCGAGGATCACCACCCGGCCCCGCTCGACGAGCTCGAGCGCGGCGCGCAGCCAGGCCGCACCCGCCCACTGCAGCGGGGCCCGGGCGCCGAGGGCGGCCACCGCCGGCAGCCCGGCGGGCACGGGTTCGCTCAGCGGGACGAGCACCTCGACGAAGCCCCGTTCGGGGTCGAAGGCGACGCGGGCCTCGTGCCAGCCGCCGTCCCACACGGCGAGGCCGAAAGCGAGGTTGTCGAGCAGCTCGTTGGCCAGCACCACACCGGTGAAGCGCACGGCGGGAAGGTCGGCCAGGCTGACCACGAGCGGCCCGATGCCACGGGTGAGCGCGGCCTCCCCGGCGTCGTCGCCCTCCTCGCCCTCCGCGGCGTCGCTGCCGGCGAAGGCTTCGGCGGGGGGCACGAGCGGGAGGCGCCCGTCGGCGTGGACCGCGCGCTGGGACGCCGAGCGCTCCACGAGGACGTAGCGCAGCGCCGGCGCGCAGTCCGGCTCGGCGGCCAGCACGCTGCGGGCCAGCGTGCCCGGGCCGGCGCCGGCATCCACCACGACGTAGGGATCGGGCCGGCCGAGCTCGTCCCACCACGCGTCGAGGGCGCGCGCCATCACCACGCCGAAGAGGGGACCGACCTCGGGCGCCGTCATGAAGTCGCCCCGGCGCCCCGCGCCGCCGCCGGCGACGTAGAAGCCGCCGTCGGGGTCGTACAGGGCCGCGTCGACGAACGCCTCGTAGGGCAGCGGACCGTGGCGAGCGATCCGCTCGGCCAGGCGGGCCTCCAGGGCGGGCGTAGCTACCCCTGAGGGAGGAACGTGGACAGGTCCCCGAAGTGCAGCACCACGTTGGGCAGCACACCCACGAGGAGGGTGACGGCGGCGGTGATGCCGAGGGCCGCCATCAACGACTGGGGCACCCGCACCGGGCTCGTGTCACCGTCGGGCGCCGGATTCATGAACATCTCCCGGGCGACACCCGCGTAGTAGAAGAGCGCGATCACCGAGTTGACCGCGCCGATGACGGCCAGGATCACCGCCCAGCTCCCGCCGGCCGCCAGCAGCGCCTTGAACACGCCGAATTTGGCGATCCAACCACCGAGCGGCGGGATGCCCGCCAAGGAGAAGAGGAAGAACGACATGGCCACGGCCAGGCCGGGCGCGTAGTCGAACAGGCCGCCGTAGCTCGAGATCTCACCCGACCGCGTCTTGCGGGCGACGGCGATGATCACGGCGAAGGCGCCCAGGTTCATCGCCGCGTAGATGATGAGGTAGGTGACGACGGCGGTGAGCGCGTCTTCCCGAGCCTGGGCGTTGTTGCCGACGACGGCGAGCGGCATGAGCATGAAGCCGCCCTGGGCGATCGACGAATAGGCGAACAGCCGCACGATGTTGGTCTGACGGAGGGCGACGAGGTTGCCGACCGTCATCGTGAGCGCGGCCAGCACCCAGAACAGCGGCTGCCACACGTCCTTGGCCGACGGGAAGGCGACGAAGACCAACGTGAGCAGGGCGACGAAGCCGGCGGCCTTGGACGCCACCGAGAGGAACGCGGTGATCGGCGTGGGCGCGCCCTCGTACGTGTCGGGCGCCCACGTGTGGAACGGCACCGCCGACACCTTGAAGGCGAAGCCGACGACGATGAACATGATGGCCAGCGTGGTGATGGGCTCGTTGCCCTTCTCGGCGAAGTAGCCCTCGATGCCCGACAGCAGGGTGGTGCCGGCCATGCCGTACAGCAACGACATGCCGTAGAGCATCACCGCCGAGGCGAACACGCCGAGGAGGAAGTACTTCATGCCCGCCTCGTTGCTCTTCAGGTCGCGCTTGCGCCACGCGGCCAGCATGTAGGCGGGGATCGAGAGCAGTTCGAGGGCGACGAAGAGGCTCACGAGGTCGCGGCTCGACGCGATCATCACCATGCCGAGCACGGACGTGAGGAGCAGGAAGTAGTACTCGCCCTGGTGGTAGTCGCCCTCTTCCACGTAGTTGGACGACATCAGGATGACCACGTAGGCAGATAGGAGGAAGAGCGCCTTCACCACGAGGGAGAAGTCGTCCACCACGTACCCGCCACCGAACATGATCCGCGGCCCATCGTCGGACAGGGCGAGCGTGACAATCGGGATGAACGCCGCCAGCACACCCATGCCGGAGATGGTGGACACTGCCCACTTGCGCGTCTCGTCGAGGAAGAGGTCGGCGAGGAGCACGAGCACGACCACGCCGGCGAGGATGATCTCGGGCGCGAGTGCGTGGTAGTCCAGCGTGGGCTGGTTGAACGTCTGGGCGAGGACGCCGATCATGTCCTCATCCGACGGCTCTCAAGGCGACGCCCACGGCAGGGTCGAGCATCTTGAACAGGATGTTGGGGTAGATGCCGAGCACGACGATCCCGATGAGGAGCGGCGTCCACGCGATGTACTCCACCGGGAGGATGTCGGCGACGTGGCCGTGGTGCTCGGCCTCGACGACGAAGCGCGACTCATCGCCGAAGAAGGCGCGCTGGTACAGCCACAGCAGGTAGCCGGCGGCCAGCACGGTGCCTACCGCGGCCACCACCATGAAGACCCGGAAGGTCTCCACCTTCAGGCCGGCGGCCGGCTGGTAGGCCGACAGGATGGCGGGGAACTCGCCCCAGAAGCCGGCGAGGCCTGGCAGGCCCAGCGACGCCATCGCGCAGAAGCCCATCACCCAACCGAGGCGGGGCATGACCTTGAGGAGGCCGCCGAGCTGGCGGATCTCGAGCGTGTGGTATCGCTCCTTCACCGAACCGGCGAGGAAGAAGAGCATCCCGGTGATGAGGCCGTGGGCCACCATCCCGAACACGGCGGCGTTCAGGCCGAAGCTCGTGAGGGTGGCGATGCCGAGCATGACGAAGCCCATGTGGGCCACCGACGAGAAGGCGATGAGCCGCTTCATGTCGGTCTGGGCAAGGCAACAGAGCGCGCCGTAGATGATGCCGATGACGGCCAGCCCGCCGATCCACGGGGCCCAGCTGTGAGCGGCGTCGGGCAGGATCGGGATCGCGATGCGGATGAAGCCGTAGGTGCCGAGCTTCAGCAGGATGGCCGCCAGGATCACCGAGCCGACAGTGGGCGCCTGGGTGTGGGCGTCGGGCAGCCAGGTGTGGAAGGGGAACATCGGCACCTTGACGGCGAAGCCGATGAACAGGCCCGCGAAGATCCACAACTGGGTGGAGTGCACGATGGTGCTGGTGTGCTCGGCCAGGTACGCCATCGAGAAGCTCTCGGCGCCGGTCTGGAAGAACAGGGCGAGGAACCCCAGCAGCATCAGGGCCGAGCCGAACAGGGTGTAGAGGAAGAACTTGATCGACGCGTACTGACGCTGCTCGCCGCCCCAGACGCCGATCATGAAGTACATCGGCAGTAGGACCAGCTCGAAGAAGACGAAGAACAGGATGAGGTCCTGGGCCACGAACGTGCCGTTCATCCCCAGTTCGAGGATGAGGATCAGGATGAGGAACGCCTTCGCGTTGCCCGGCTCGGGGATGTGGTCCCACGAGTAGATGATGCAGAGGACGACGATCGCCATCGACAGGATGTAGAGCGGCAGGCTGATGCCGTCGATGCCGATGATGTAGCGGCTGTGGATCAAGTCGATCCACGGGGAGTTGGCGTAGAACTGCAGCGTGCCGGCCTGGTCGTAGTCGAACAGGCAGAGGGTGGCGATCCCGAACGCCAGCGAGACCAACGCGGCACCCAGGGCGACGACCTTCAGCGACAGCTCCTGGGCGCGCGGGATGAACAGCAGGACGACGACGCCGGCCAGCGGGGTGAACACCCCGGCGGTCAGTAGCCAGTTGTGGTCGGTGAGGTTCATCCCACTCCTACACGGTGATGACGAGGATGAGGGCGCCGATGGCAGCCGCCCCGAAGAGGATCGCTCCGTACTGCTGCACCTTGCCGGACTGCACCGGCCGCAGCGCTTGACCGCTGCCCTCGGCGGCCATGCCGCTCCCGTTGACGGCGCCGTCGACGACCTTCTGGTCGAAGTCGTAGGCCGCGGTGCCGGCGCGTCGGGCGGCCGTCCCGGCGCCGTTCACGATGGCGTCGAGGAAGCCCTGGTTGAACCAGTACGCCGCCCGGGCGATGGGGCCCTTGATGCCGGCGACGACGACGTTCTCGTAGAGGGCGTCGAGGTAGTACTTGTTCCACAAGAACGCGTAGCCGGCGGCCGCCGCCTTGTTCCGACGGGTGTAGCCGGCGAGCATCGCCCGCTCGTAGATGGCGACGCAGGCGAAGTACGACACCACGGCGCCGAGGGCGGCGACACCGATCGACAGCAGGGCGTCGGCCCAGTGGAACGGGGCGTGGGCCAGTTCGGGGAAGCTCTGGCCGAGCGGGCTGGCCTCGACCCACTCGGTGAACTTCTCGTAGCGCAGGATGCTGGTGGCGTTGTTGAGGAAGCCGGCCGTGAGCGAGAACACCGCCAGGATGATGAGCGGCACGGTGATGAGCAGGGGCGACTCGTGGGGCTCGTGGTGCTCGTCGTGGCCGTGGTCGCCGGCGTGGGCCGTGCCGTGCGACGCGTCATAGGCGGCGTGGGCCGCATGGGCGTCGTGGGGATCGTGGCCCGTCTCGGCCAGCACCGTGGCGGACACGAACTCGTCCGGATCGTCCTCGGCCATGACGAAGGTGCCGCCCGCCTCTTCGGCCATCGGCTCGGCGGCGTGGGCCAGGGCCATCGCCGGCACCCGCTCGGGGATGGGCACGTGCTCGTGCTCGCCGTGCTCGCCGCCTCGGTAGGTGCCGAGGAACGTGAGGTACACGCAGCGGGCCATGTACGCCGCAGTGAGGAAGGCGCCGAGGAGGCCGATGACCATGAACACCGTGTAGCCGTTGTTGCCGGCGTTGGCGATGATCTCGTCCTTCGAGAAGAACCCGGCTCCGATCGGGATGCCCATGAGGGCGATGCTGCCGATGATGAACGTGACGAACGTGATCGGCATCTTGCGCCAGAGGCCACCCATGTCCTTCTTCATGTCGAAGGAGTGGTGCGAGCCCGAGTGGCTCACCGAGCCCGACCCGAGGAACAGCAGCGCCTTGAAGAAGGCGTGGGTGAAGATGTGGAACACGGCGGCCGTCCAGGCGCCGACGCCGAGGCCCATGACCATGTAGCCGAGCTGGCTGACCGTGGAGTACGCCAGCACCTTCTTGATGTCGACCTGCACGAACGCGAGCACGGCGGCGATGAGGATGGTGATGCCGCCGATGAGGGCCATCGGGTTGATGGGCCCGTCGGCGATCTTGAAGCCCTGGAAGAAGACGGGATACAGGCGGGCGCCGAGATAGACGCCGGCCACGACCATGGTGGCGGCGTGGATGAGGGCCGACACCGGCGTGGGGCCGGCCATGGCGTCGGGGAGCCAGGTGTGCAGCGGGAACTGGCCCGACTTGCCGATGATGCCGATGAAGAGGGCGAGGGCGCCCCAGAAGATCAGGCTGCGGGACCAATCCCCGGACATGGCCCACTCGTTGATGTCTTCGATGCTGAAGCTGCGGGCGCCCCAGAAGATCACCACGATGCCGACGATGAGGCCGATGTCGCCCGTGCGGGTGGTGAAGAAGGCCTTCAGCGCGGCGTCGGAGTTCTTCTTGTCCTCCCACCAGTGCCCGATCAGCATGAACGAGCAGAGGCCCATGATCTCCCAGCCGAGCAGGAGCTGGACGGTGTTCTCCGCCACCACCAGGTTCAGCATGCCGGCGGTGAACAGGGACAGCGCGGCGTAGTAGTGGGTGAAGCGGCGGTCGCCGCGCACGTACTCGAGCGAGTACACGTGCACGAGGCCGGAGATGATGGTGACGACCAGCAGCAGGGCCACGGCGAGCCCATCGATCTGCGTGCCGATGGTGAACTTCACGCCGCCGCTCTGCCACCACGTCCACGAGTTGATGACCGGGGCGGTGAACGGGCGGGTGTGCTCCTCGGCCTGCGGGATGATCGAGCGGCCCAGCGCGGCCAGTGCCCCCTCATGGCCGCCCTCACCGTTCTGGACGCGTGAGATCCACTGTGCGGCGGTGCCGACGGCGAGGACGAAGGACGCCAGCAAGCCGGCGATGCCGATGTAGCTGCCGCCATTGGTCCAGCGCGCCGTGCGCTTCCCGAAGAGGATGATGAGGAAGAACGAGACCGTCGGGATGACGGGGATGAGCCAGGCATTGTCGAGGAACCACATGGTGCCGGCGCTAGCCCTTCATCTCGGACAGCTCGTCGAGGGAGATGCTGCGGCGGTTCCGGTAGATCAGCAGGACCATGGCCAGGCCCACGCCGACCTCGGCCGCGGCGACCGCAATGATGTACAGCGCGAACACCTGACCGTTCACGTCACCGTTGCGGAGGGCGAATGCGAGCAGGTTGATGTTGACCGAGTTCAAGATCAGCTCGATCGCCATCAGGACCATGATCCCGTTGCGGCGGGCGATCACGCCGTAGACGCCGATGCAGAACAGCACGGCGCCCAGCAAGAGGAACTCGTTGATCAGCATCCTCAGTCCTTCCGGGCCAGCACGATGGCACCGACCACCGCGGCGAGGAGGACGAAGGACAGCGCCCAGAACGGGATGAGGTAGGGACCGAAGATCGAGTCGCTCACCTGCTGGGTGGTGGTGATCACCGGATCGGCAGGGAGCTGGTCGTCACTGAAGGCGTCGATGAGGACGTAGCCGAGGACGCCGGCCAGGAGCAGCGCCACCACGACGGCGACGCCGCGGTACGGGTTGTCGAGGCCGCCTTCCCGGCCGATGCGCGCCCTGGTGAGCATGGTGCCGAAGAGGAAGAGCACCGTGATGGCGCCGATGTAGACCAGGATCTGGGTGACGGCGACGAACTCGGCCGCCAGGAGCAGGTACAGCGCCGCCGCGCCGCCGAGGACGGTCACGAGCCACAGCGCGGCGTGCACCACGTTGGACGTGGTGACCACGCGGATGGCACCGAGGATCATGCCGGCGGCGATGATGCCGAAGGCGATGTGCTCAGCAACGTTCTGCTCGGCGGCAAGGAGCACGGCGGCTACTTCTTCTTCTTGTCGGCGCCGGCTTCGAGCTCCGGCGCTTCGGGGACGGTCTCCATCCACTCGCCGAGCTTGTCCTTGTCGTGGAGGAGGTCGGCGATGCGGGGCTCGGAGTACTCGTACTCCGGGCTCCAGAACAGCGCGTCGAACGGGCACACCTCGACGCAGATCCCGCAGTACATGCACAGCGCGTAGTCGATGTCGAAGCGATCGAGGGCGCTGACTGTACGAGGCTTGCCGCCGGGACGGCGCGGCGGCGCCTTCTCCTTGTGACCCTCGATGTAGATGCACCAGTCCGGGCACGAGCGGGCGCACAGCATGCAGACCGTGCAGTTGACCTCGCGCAGGGCGATCACCCCGCGGGCCCGCAGCGGCGGCGCTTCCTTCTCGTGCGGGTACTGCACCGTGGCGGCGCCGCCGCCCATCTTCTTGGGCGTGACCGTGTGGGCCAGTTCCTTGAAGGTGACGCCGAGGCCCTTCAGCACACCAGGGACGAGCTTGGCCATATCAGAAAGCGACCTTGAGGCAGGCCGTGACCATGATGTTGATCAGGGCGATGGGGATGAGGAACTTCCAGGCGAACCGCTGCAATTGGTCCTCCCGGAACCGGGGGTAGGTGAAGCGCACGAAGAAGATGAGCGCCATCAGGATCAGCATCTTCGTGAACAGCACGATCGGGCCGATCACGTTCATGTAGTTGGCGTCGAGGGGAACGCCCGGCAGGGCCCAGCCGCCGAGGAACAGCGTGGCGGCCAGGGCGGCGAACGCGCCGGCCGACGCGAACTCGGCGATGAAGAACAGGAGGAACCGGAAGCCGCTGTACTCCGTCATGTAGCCGGCCACGAGCTCGGACTCGGCGACCGGCATGTCGAACGGCGTCTGCGTGAGCTCGGCCTGGGCGGCGATCAGGAAGATGATCAGCGCCGCGAACTGCGTGAGCACGTACGGGTTGCCGATCCCGCCCCAACCGAAGATCTCACCGTTCTTCTGGGCGGCCACGATCTGCTGCATGTTCAGCGTGCCGGCCTGGATCACGACGCCCATGACGGCGAGGATCATGGGGAGCTCGTAGGCGATCAGCTGGCCGGCGGCGCGCAGGCCGCCCATCAGTGAGTACTTGTTGGCCGACGACCACCCCGCCATGAGGATGCCGAGCACCGACACCGACGACACGGCGAGGGCGAAGAAGATCCCCGTCGAGTAGTCGGCGAAGACGGCGAACGGGCCGAACGGCACGGCCAGGTACACCAGGAACACGGTGAGGAAGACGACGAAGATGGCCGCCTTGAAGATGAACCGGTCGGCGTTGTCGGGGTGGAGGTCCTCCTTCTGGAGGAACTTGCCGACCTCGGCGAAGAGCTGCATCGAGCCGTAGGGCCCGGCCTCCATGGGCCCGAGGCGCGACTGCATGAAGCTCACCATCTTGAAGAGATAGAGGTAGACGGCGGTCCCGGCGGGGATGAGCACGGCCACCGCCACGCCGAGCGAGCGGAGGATGGACTGGCCCCAATAGGGAATGACCACTGCCCACATCAGCGATCGATGTCCCCGAGGATGAAGTAGAGGCTGGCCAGGATGGTGATGACGTCGGGGACGTACACGCCCTTCAGCACCCACGGCGCCACCGAGATGTTGTTGAACGACGCCGAGCGGATCTTCACCCGGAACGGTCCGGTGTCGCCCTTGCTCACGACGTAGTAGCCCATCTCACCGAGCGGGTTCTCGGTCGAGACCCAGGCTTCGCCCTCGGGCACCTTGATGATGCGCGGCACCTTGGCCATGATCGGACCGGAGGGCAGGCCGCCGAGGAGCTGCTCCACGATGCTGGTGGCTTCCCGGACCTCCTGCAGGCGCACCCAGTAGCGGGCGAAGCTGTCGCCGTCGGGATGCGTCCACACCTTCCAGTCGGCCTTGTCCCACGCCATGGGCAGCGACTGGTCGCGGCGCAGGTCCCAGTCGACGCCGCTGGCGCGCAGGTTGGCGCCCGACAGGCCGTACTGGAGCGCGACCTCGCGAGGGATGACGCCGATGCCCCGGGTGCGGGCCTCGAAGATCTCGTTGCCGACGAGCAGCTCTTCCATCTCGTCGCAGAACCGGCGCACGGTCTTCATGACGGACCTGGTCTCGTCGATGAAGCCCTTCGGCAGGTCGTCCTTCAGCCCGCCGATGCGGTCGAAGTTGGGGTGGAAGCGCCCACCCGTGGCCGACTCGATCAGGTTGAGCACGTACTCCCGGTCGCGGAAGGCGTAGAAGACGGGCGTCACCGCGCCCAGCTGCACGCCCATGTCGCCGAGGAACAGCACGAGGTTGGCGATGCGTGACAGCTCGAACAGCACGGTGCGGATGTGCTGGGCCCGGGGCGGGGCCTCGATGTCCATGAGCCGTTCGGCGGCGAGGATGAACGGCACCTCGTTGGCGAAGCTGCCCAGCCAGTCGATGCGGTTCACCAGCGTGGTGATCTGCGGGAAGGTGCGGACCTCGCTGAGCTTCTCGTAGCCCCGGTGCATGTAGCCGCACGAGGGCTCGGCCCACACCACCTGCTCGCCGTCGAGGCGGCAGATGATGCGCAGGGTGCCGTGGGTGGCAGGGTGCTGCGGGCCGATGTTGAGAGTCATGCCCTCCGTCTCGAGCTCCACGTTCAGTCGGGCGTCGGCGGCCTGGCCGGCGATGTAGGCGAGTTGCTGACGGTCGGTGAGGGTGGACATCTACTCCGCCGCCTCCCCGTCGCCTTCGAAGTCGGCCGGCATCGGCTCGACGTCGACGATGCCCGGCCACGGTTTCACGATGCGGGCCAGCAGCGGGAAGTCCTTGCGCAGCGGGTACCCCTCGAATCCGGAGGGCAGGTAGATGTGGGTGAGCTGCGGGTGGCCGGCGAAGTTGATGCCGAACATCTCCCACGTCTCCCGCTCGTGCCAGTTGGCGCCGGCGTAGACGCCCGACCACGACTCGATCGTGAGGCTGTCCTCGGGAACGTCCACCTTCAGCGTGATGCCCACGTGCCGATGTGGCGATACCGCGCGCGCCAGGACCTGGAACCGGGTCTCGCCCCCCGCCAGGCCCTGCTTCGTCTCGGTGGAGCGCTCGGGCGGCGGTTCGGTGGGGTCGTCCTCGCCCTTGCCGTACGGCGACGGCATCCAGTCGAGGGCCGACAGGTAGCAGAAGTACTCGCACCCGAGGGCGTCGCGCACGGCCAGGCCGGCGGCGCGCCACGCGTCGGTGCGCACCCGCACCCACACGTCGTCACCGGGTCGCAGGTGATGGCCGACCACGGCATCGCCCAGCTCGACGGTGAGGCGATCGACGAGTCCCTGCCGCAGCTCGTCGACGGCCGCCTCGACCTCCGGTTCAGCCGGTGACGACAATGGGCTCACCGCGATCCTCGCTCGGCGCCGCCGCCTCGGCGTCTGGCTCGTGCCGCCGTGCCGGCTCCGGTGCCGCGCCGAGCGGCTCCGGGTCGCCCCGCCACCGCTCGGTCATGTCCTCGCGCTTGATCCGCTCCTGCAGCAAGACGATGCCCTCCAGGAGCGCTTCCGGCCGGGGCGGGCACCCGGGCACGTAGACGTCCACCGGGATGATCTGGTCCACGCCCTTGGTCACCGAGTAGCTGTCCCAGTACGGGCCGCCGCAGTTGGCGCAGGACCCCATCGAGATGACGTACTTCGGGTCGGGCATCTGCTCGTACAGGCGCTTCACCGCCGGCGCCATCTTGTCGGTCACTGTGCCCGAGATCACCACCAGGTCGGCCTGGCGGGGGCTGGCCGGCAGGGGGATCACGCCCAGGCGCATCACGTCGTAGCGGGGCGAGCCGAAGGCGGCGCCCATCTCGATGGCGCAGCAGGCGAGGCCCCACTGGTATACCCACACGGAGTAGGACCGACCCAGGTTCAGCAGCGTCGTGAGGGGTTTCGGCAGCCGGCCCTTCTCGATCAGACCCACCGCAAGACTCCCTTGCGCCACGCGTACACGAGGCCCAGGACGAGGACGAACACGAAGACGCCCATTTCCATCAGGCCGAAGCCGGCGTAGTCCTCCAGGCGCACCGCCCACGGGAAGATGAAGACGGCCTCGACGTCGAAGACCACGAAGAGCAGGGCGAAGATGTAGTAGCGGATCTGGCTCTGCGACCACCCCTCGCCCACCGGATCCACGCCGCTCTCGTAGGCCATGACCTTCTGCGGGGTGGGCCGGCGGGGGCGCACGAGGCTGCTGAGGCCGAGGAAACCCGCCGTCAACGCCACGGCCACGGCCACGAAGATGGCGGCCGTCAGCCAGCTGCGCAGGAACTCCGACATCGCCAGCGACTCTATACGAGGGACGTGAATCGGCTCACAAACCGGTCAGCAGGTACCGGGCCCACCCGCGCCGGGCGCGGGTGCCGACCGCGGCCAGCCTTCGCCGGGTCGGGGCCACGATCCGTGAGCGACGTTGGGTGCCGATTCGGTCATGGGTGCCGATCGGCCCGCCAGGCGGGGCAATCGGCACCCAAACCGATTGTCGACACGGGCCGAGCAGCCTGATCGCCCTCGGATCGGCTTTCGGCGCACGCAAAATCACAGCGCGATGGTGGCAGCGGCGTCCCGGGCGAAGTTGACCAGGAACCCCGGCAGGAACCCGACGACCACCGTGAAGGCGAGCGTGAGGGCCAGCCCCACGGCGGCGCTGGCGGGGATCCGGATCGGCGGACCGGTGTCGGCGGCCTCGTCGCTCATGTACATGTTCACGATGATCCGCAGGTAGAGGAAGGCGGCGACGACCGCCGTGAGCATGGCCAGCACGGCCAGCACGTAGCTGCGAGCGTCGACGGCGGCGAGGATCACGTCGAACTTGGCCACGAACCCGGCCGTGAGGGGCACGCCCGCTTGGGCCAGCAGGAGCACCGTGAACGTGAAGGCGAGCACCGGGCGCCGGTGGGCCAGGCCCTTGTAGGCCTCGAGTGACGTGTCACCGTCGCCGGTGCGGGCGACCAGCATCACCACGCCGAAGCTCCCGAGCACGATCACGGCATAGGCCAGCAGGTAGAAGAGGGCGCTCGAGTAGCCGGAGCGCACGAGCGTGGCCCCGCGCTGATCGGCCATGGCGTCGACCCCGACCAGGATGAAGCCGGCGTGGGCGATCGACGAGTAGGCGAGCATGCGCTTCACGTCGCTCTGCACGATGGCGAGCACCGAACCCGCGAGGAGTGACAGCAAGGCCATGGCCCAGATCACCGGCCGCCAGTCGTCGCGGTAGGCGATGAAGACGATGGAGATCACTCGCAGGAGCGCGGCGAAGGCCGCCGCCTTGGAGGCCGACGCCATGAAGCCGGTGATGGGGGTGGGAGCGCCCTGGTAGACGTCGGGCGTCCACATGTGGAACGGCACCGCCGCCACCTTGAACCCGAACCCCACCAGCAGCAGTGCCATGCCGGTGAACAGGAGGCCCTTGTCTTCCAGCCTCGTGCTGCCGAGGAAGTTGAAGATCCGCCCCATGTTGGTGCTGCCGGTGGCGCCGTAGATGAGGGCGATGCCGTACAGGAAGAAGGCCGACGAGAACCCGCCGAGCACGAAGTACTTCAGACCCGACTCCTGCGACTGGATCCGGCGCAGGTGGCTGGCGGCGAGAATGTAGAGCGCCATCGAGAGCACTTCGAGCCCGAGGAACAGCACGATCAGGTCGCTGGCCCACGCCATGACGACGCCGCCCAGGGCCGACGTCATGAGCAGGGCGTAGATCTCCGCTCCGGCCAGGCCTTCGCGCTCCAGGTAGTCCTCGAGGAACAGCGCCGTGAGGATGATGGCGGCGAGGATCACCACGGTGATGAACAGCGCCGGCCCGTCGAGCACGATGACCCCGCCGAGCAGCGAGTAGGCGCCGTCGTCTTGCACCTGCTGCCAGAGCACGAGCGTGAGCACCAGGGCGGCGATGGCGATGGCCGCGGTGACGGACGCGAACACGGCTTTCGGCACGCGGACGGGGACGAGCGCCCCGCCGAGCATGAGGAGCACGGCGCCGGCGGTCAGCACGATCAGCGGCGACAGGGCGAACCAGTCGACCGGTGGGCCGGCGAACGTGGACGTCACCTGGGCGACGATCGCCATCAGCCGCCGACCGCCTCAGCGCCGGTGCCGACCGTCGGCTGCCGGTAGTCGGAGTGGGCCTCCACGTGGCTGATGAGCCGCCTGACGCTGGGCTCGATGCGCTCGAGCACGGGCTTCGGGTAGATGCCCATGAAGAAGATGAGCGCGATGAGGGGCAGCAGGACCAGCCCTTCCTTGAGGTTCAGCTCGGGGAAGTGGCGGTTGGGATCGTCGACCTGACCGTGGAACACGCGCTGGTAGGCCCACAGCAGGTAGAGCGCGGCCAGGATCACACCGGTGGCGGCCACCACCACCCACCAGCGAGCGGTCAGGAACGACCCGATCAGCACGAGGAACTCGCCGATGAAGCCGTTCAGCCCGGGCAGGCCGATCGACGACAGCATCACCACGGTGAAGGCGGCGGCGAAGATGGGGGCCACCTTCTGGAGCCCGCGCAGCTCCGCGATCTGGCGGGTGTGGCGCCGCTCGTAGATCCAGCCGACGAGGAGGAACAGGGCACCCGTGGACACGCCATGGTTCACCATCTGGATCACGCCGCCGGAGATGCTCTGGGTGGTGAGCGCGAACGTGCCGAGGATGATGAAGCCGAGGTGGGCGACGGACGAGTAGGCCACCAGACGCTTGAGGTCGCGTTGCATCGTGGCGCAGATGGCGCCGTAGATGATGCCGACCACGCCGAGGGTGATGAACAGCGGCGCCCACCAGTGGGCGGCGTCGGGGAACAAGTAGAGGCCGTAGCGCAGGAACCCGTACGTCCCGAGCTTCAGCATGACGCCGGCCAGGATGACGGAGCCCGCCGTCGGGGCGTTGGTGTGGGCGTCGGGCAGCCACGTGTGCAACGGAAACAGCGGGACCTTCACCGCGAAGGCCAACGCGAAGGCGAGGAAGAGCCAGCGGGTGGTGCTGGCGGCGATGGCCTGGGAGTTGGCGATCTCGACGACATCGAAGGTGAAGACGCCGGTCTCGTTCCGGTAGAGGAACACCGTGGCCAGGAGGCCGACGAGCATGAACGCCGAGCCGGCCATGGTGAAGAGGAAGAACTTCACGGCGGCGTACACCCGCTCGCCGTGGCCCCAGCCGCCGATGATGAAGTACATCGGCACCAGCACGATCTCGAAGAAGACGAAGAAGAGGAACAGATCGAGCGCCAGGAACGTACCGAGCACGCCCGCTTCGAGGAGCAGCATCCACGCCGTGTAGGCCTTCACGTCGTGGGTGGCGTCGGCCTGGCCGCCCCAGAACGCCAGCGGGAAGAGCAGGCCGGTGAGCACCACGAGGAACAGCGAGATGCCGTCCACCCCCAGGTGCCACGAGATGCCCCACTCCTTGATCCAGAGGTGCTGCGTGACGAACTGCATGCCGTCGTCGGACTTCTGGAAGGCGATGAGCAGGTACACGGTCAGTGCGCCGGTGAGTAGGGCGGTGAGGATGCCCACGAGGCGGACGAGATCGGGGCGGCTCTTGGGCAGCAGCGCGACGACCAAGGCGCCGGCGGCGGGCACGAGGATGATCGACGTCAGCAGCGGGAACGACGACGACTCCATCAGAAGACCCCTCGGCTCACGAACCAGCCGA
Organism: uncultured Acidimicrobiales bacterium; assembly: GCA_963728985.1. Lineage (GTDB taxonomy): Bacteria > Actinomycetota > Acidimicrobiia > Acidimicrobiales > Ilumatobacteraceae > DASXAI01. The sequence goes on from CAVSME010000003.1 coordinate 1,108,024, forward strand.
GCAGCAGCACGGCCCCGATGCCGATGCCGAGGGCGTAGTTGCGGATGTAGCCCGACTGGAGGACGCGCAGCATGCGGCCACCGGCGGTCGACGCCTTGCCGATGCCGTTGACGGCGCCGTCGACGACGTGCTCATCGACCCACAGGACGTCGTCGAAGGCCTCGTAGCCGGGTCCGCCCATGAAGGCGGAGACGGCTTCGTCGTAGTACCAGCCGTGGGCGAGGATCTCGGGCTCCACCGCTTTCAGGCGATGGCGCTCGTAGACGAGGTAGGCGAGCCCGATGCCCCCGATGGCGACGATCGACGAGATGATGGCGAACGCCCACTGCGCCGCTCCGGACAGCTGGAGCTGGTGCTCGGCCTCGCCCACCACCGGTTCGAGCCACCGCGACAGGAACTGGAGGTTGTCGGTGAACGGCAGGTTCAGGAGCCCGCCGAACAGCCCACCGATCGACAAGACGATGAGGGGCACGGTCATGAGCCAGGTCGACTCATGGGGAGGATGCGGCGCTGTGGCGTGGGGATGCCCGGCGCCGGCGTCGTCGAGGGTGTTGACGGCGGCGCCCACGGCAACTGGCGCGGGAGCGACGGCGTCGGGGGCAGGGCGGGCCTCGTCCCAGCGGGCCTTGCCGAAGAAGACGAGGAACACCTGGCGGCTCATGTAGTACGCCGTCAGCACGGCGCCGAGCTCGCCGATGAGCCACAGCAGCGGGCTCTTGTCCCAGGCGTTGACCAGGATCTCGTCCTTCGACCAGAAGCCGGCGAACGGCGGGACGCCGGCGATGGCCAGCCACGCGATGATGAACGACGCCGACGTGATCGGCATGACCTTGCGCAGCGCACCCATGTGGCGCATGTCCTGGTCCTCGTACGGCATCCCGTGGATCACGGAGCCGGCGCCGAGGAACAGCGACGCCTTGAAGAAGGCGTGGGTGATCATGTGGAAGACGGCGGCCACGTACGCCCCCGACCCGACAGCCAGGAACATGTATCCGAGCTGGCTGACCGTGGAGTACGCCAGCACCTTCTTGATGTCCTGCTGGGCCACGGCGATCGTGGCCGCGAACAGCGCCGTCACCGCGCCCACGATGGCGATCACGGTGCCCACGTTCGGCACCTCGGCCAGCAGTGGGCTGATGCGGCACATGAGGTAGACGCCGGCGGTGACCATGGTGGCGGCGTGGATGAGGGCCGACACCGGCGTGGGCCCTTCCATGGCGTCGGGGAGCCACACGTACAGCGGTAGCTGCGCCGACTTGCCGACGGCGCCGAGGAAGAGGAGGAGGCAGATCGCGGTGACCGTCGAAGTGGCCAACGTGCTCGACTGCTCCAGGAGGCCCGTGTAGTTGAGCGTCCCGACCGCCTGGAACACCAGGAACATGGCGATCATGAAGCCCCAGTCGCCGATCCGGTTGGTGACGAAGGCCTTCTTCCCGGCGGTGGCGGCGGACTCCCGCGTGAACCAGAACGAGATCAGGAGGTAGGAGCACGTGCCCACGCCCTCCCACCCGAGGAAGGTGACGAGCAGGTTGTCCCCGAGGACCAGCATCACCATCGAGAACACGAACAGGTTCAGGTAGATGAAGAACTTGGTGAAGTTCGGGTCGCCGTGCATGTAGCCGATGGCGTACATGTGGATGAGCGCGCTGATGCCCGTGACGAACAGCAACATCGTGACCGACAGCGGGTCGACCAGGAACCCGATGTCGACGTGCAGGCTGCCGGCGGGCACCCACGTGTACAGCGTCTTCACCACCGAGCGCTCGGCACCCTCCTTCGACAGCAGGTCGATCCAGACGCCGAGCGTCACGGCGAACGCCGCCGCCGGCATGAGGAAGGCGAACCAGCCGGCGCCGGGCTCGCCGAGGCGGCGGCCGAACAGCACGAGCACGACGAAGCCGAAGAGGGGGAGCGCCGGGATCAACCAGACGACGTCGATCACAGCTATCCCTTCATCATCGCGATGTCATCGGCGGTGGCGCCGGGCTTGCGCCGGAGGATGGCCACGATGATGCCGAGGCCGACCACGACCTCGGCCGCCGCCACCACGAGCACGAAGAACACCGCCGTCTGACCACTGCGATCGTTCAGTGCGCGAGAGAACGCCACGAAGCTCAGGTTCACGGCGTTCAGCATCAGCTCGATGCACATGAACATCACGAGAGGGTTGCGCCGCACGAGGAGGCCGACGCCGCCGATCGTGAAGAGAGCAGCGCCGAGGAGGAGGTACCACGTCGGCGTGGGGGCGACAGCCAGGACGCTCATTTGCTCGCCTCCTGGGGCTCATCGTCGGTCACCAGGCGACCCTTCGGGCGCCGGGCCAGCATCACGGTGCCGAGGACGGCGATGACGAGCAGCAGCGACGTCAGCTCGAAGGCGAACACGTAGTCCGAGAACAGCGACTGGGCGAGCACGTTGATGTCGGGCTCGCCCGTGAACAGCGCCCCGCTGGCCGCCTTCTGGCCCGTCACCCGGCGACCACCGGCGGCGAACACCGCCATCACGACCAGACCGAGGGCGATCACCCCGAGGGCGGCGGCGATCGGCCGCTGGCCCTTCAGCTCGTCGATCTCCAGGTCTTCGGTGCGATCGACCCCGAGCAGCATGATGACGAAGAGGAACAGCACCACGATGGCGCCGGCATAGACGATGACCTGCACAGCGGCCAGGAAGTTGGCGTCCTGGGCGATGAAGAGCACGGCGATGCCGAACAGCGTGAGCACCAGGCTGAGGGCACAGTGCACCGGCTTGGCCCGCAGCACCACGCCGAGGGCGCCGCCGAGCACCATCACGGCCCCGATGACGAAGACGACCGCTTCCATCAGGTCGGGTCCCGATCGGCGGCGGCCGTGGCCTGGTCGGGCTCGGGCGGGCGCACGCCGTAGCCGAGCTCGCCCGACCACGCGACGACGCCCTCGAAGTCGGCATCACCCGATGGCGCGGTGGCCCGCATCCACCCGGAGGTGTCGCGGTCGTCGCCCTCGCGCCAGTCCTCCCACGGGAGCTGGCGGGGCTTGCCGTCGTCGCCCACCACCAGCTCGGCCTTCGTGTAGATGGCGTCGCGCCGGTTGGTGAAGGAGAACTCGAACAGCTTCGTCTCGGTGATGGCCTCGGTGGGACACGCTTCCACGCACAGGTCGCAGTGGATGCAGCGCAGGTAGTTGATCTCGTAGACGAAGCCGTAGCGCTCACCCGGCGACACCGGGTCCTCGGGGACGTTGTCGGCCCCCCGCACGTAGATGCACTGGGCCGGGCACACGCCGGCGCAGAGCTCGCAGCCGATGCACTTCTCCATGCCATCCTCGTAGCGGTTGAGGACATGGCGGCCGTGCAGCCGCTCGGGCTTCGGGATCTTCTGGTCGCGCGGGCTGTTGCCGTCGGGGCCCTTCTCCAGCCCGCCCGAGTACTGCGTGGTGACGCGCTTGCCACCGAAGATGTGGATCTGGCGGAGCGTGACGAGGAAGCCGCGGAGGCCGGGGAGGGAGGCCATCAGAACGTGCTCCCTTCGAGTTGGCGGTTCCGGGCGCTCACCTTCAACGCCAGCATGAACACGCCGGCGGCAGCGGCGGCGACGGCGAGGGCGATCGCCACGACCAGCACGCGGTTCCAGTCCTCGTCCTGGGCGACCTTGAGCGACGTGATCAGCAGCATCCAGCCGAACGCCACCGGGATGAGCAGCTTCCACCCGAGGTCCATCAGCTGGTCGTAGCGGTAGCGGGGCAACGTGGCCCGCAACCACACGTACGTGAAGAGGAAGAGCACCAGCTTGGCCAGCAACCACAACGTCCCCTCGATGGCGTTGGGGATGACGGGGATGTCGAACAGCCCGCGCGGACCACCGAGGAAGAGGGTGATGATGATCGTCGACATGACGACCGTGGCCAGGAACTCGGCCAGGTAGTACATGGCGAAGCGCATCGAGGAGTACTCGGTCTGGTAGCCGCCCACCAGCTCCTGCTCGGCCTCGGTGAGGTCGAACGGCGGCCGGTTCATCTCCGCGGTGATGGCGATGAAGAACACGACGAACGGGACGACGCCGGTGGCGACGATGTTCCAGTTCCGGAAGCCATCCTGGGCCACGACGATGCCATTGGTGGACAGCGTCCCGCTCACCACGAGCACCGTGGCGATCGACAGGCCGAGCGCCGCTTCGTAGCTCACCATCTGGGCCGACGCCCGTACCGAACCGAGCAACGGGTACTTCGATCCTGACGACCAGCCGGCCAGCATGGCGCCGTACACGGCAACGGCGCTCATGGCCAGCATGAGGAGGATGCCGATCGGCGGGTCGGCGACCTGCAGCAGCGTGTCCTCGCCGAGGATGCTCACCACCCCGTTGTGGCCGTTGGTGAAGTCACCGCCGACCGGCACGATGGCGAAGGTCACGAACACCGGTACCACGGCGAGGTACGGGGCGAGGAGGAACACGAAGCGGTCCGAGCGCTCCGGATGGATGTACTCCTTGAAGACCAGCTTCAAGCCATCGGCGAGGGTCTGCATGATCCCCCACGGGCCGGCCTTGTTCGGACCGATGCGGTTCTGGAAGCCGGCGATCACCTTGCGCTCGAACCAGATCATCAAGATGACGGCGATCAGCATCACCACGAAGGCCACGATGACCTTGATGAGGACGATGACCACTTCCTTGAAGCCGACGCCGACCACGACGAGCGGGTCGAGGGCGAGCAGGTGCTGGATCATTGGTCGACCGGCTCGAGACGGACGTCGTTCACGGGCAGGGCAACGTCGACGAGCTCGTTGACGACGCCGCCTGGCTGGTTGAACACGATGCGGGCGACGCCGCGGGGCACCCGCCCGTCCGGCCGGGCCGGCAGCACCGCGCTGGTGCGGGCGGCGATGACCTGGACGGGCGTGCCGGCGGGGAAGCCGCGGCGATCGGCGTCCCACGGGTTCAGGCTGACGGCCGCGCCGCGGGCCAACCCAGCCAGCGACGGCGAGTTGGCGGTGAAGACAGCAGCGTCGTACATCTCCCGATCGACGAGGAGCCGGAAGTCGTAGTTGTTCACGACCGGGGGCACCGTCCCGGCGTCGGTCACGGTGAACGTCGAGCCCGGACCGGCGACGGCCGCGGCTTCGGCGGCGATGGCGGCTACCGAGTCGAGGCCCAGGTCGGAACCGAGGCGCTCGGCCAGCTCCACCGCCACCATCCAATCCTCCATGGCCGTGCCCGCCGCCGTGACCTTCTGCGTCACCGGGCTGACACGACCCTCGACGTTCGTGGTGGTGCCCGACTTCTCGCCGAAGGCCGCTACCGCCAGCACCACGTCGGCCTGGCTCGACGACGTGCTGAGGAAGGCGTCGAGGGCCACGACCTTGCCCGGACCGGCCAGTGCCCGGCGAACGAGGTCGCTGTCGGGGAAGTCGGCCAGCGGATCCGCGCCGAGGAGGATCAGGCAGCCGACGCGACCGGTGGCCGCCGCCTCGAGGATGCCGGCGGCGTCGAGACCGGGTTGGGGCGGCAGCAGGGGCCATGATGCCCGCAGCTCGCCGCCGGCGTCGCCGAGGGCGGTGCGGCCCGGCAGCATCCCCGGGGCCAGACCCATCTCGAGGGCGCCGCGCACGTTGCCCCGCCGCAGCACGGGCAGGAACCGGGCCCCAGGATGGACGGCCAGCAGGGCGGCCGCCGCATCCACGGCGAACGCGCTCGACGATGCCAGGTTGGCCCGGCCGACCACGGCCGCCAGCGCGCCGCTGGCCAGCTGCTCGTGGATCTCGGTGACGGCCTCGTCCTCGATGCCGAGCCCGGCGGCTGGCCCCGTGCCCACCAGCGCCCGCACGACCGCCGCCTGCTCGCCGGGGCGGTGGCGGATCGAGCGCCACGCGTACGGCGTGAGGCCGGTCTCGCGCTCGGAGAGCTCGAGGATGCGGATGGCCCGCCGCTCGGCGGCGTCACGCAGCCGCAGGAACAGGACGGGCAGCTCCTCTTTCAGATCGGGTCCGATGAGCACGACGGTCGTGGCCGAGCAGACCTCGCTGATCGTGGCGGGCGGCAGGGCGAAGAGGGGCTCGGCCGGCACGCCGTCGCCGAGTTGCGCGTCGACGTGATCGGTGCCGATCACGCCCTTGGCCAGCTTGGCCCACGCGTAGGCGTCCTCGTTCGTGCCCCGGGCCCCGCCGAGCACGGCCACCGATCCGGGGCCGCCGGCGTCGACGGCGTCGCGGATCGCCGCGGCGGCGGCGTCGATGGCCTCGGCCCATGACACTTCGACGAGCTCGCCCCCGCCCTCACCGGGCTTGCGCACGAGGGGGGCGCCGAGGCGATCCTCGCTGGCCACCGCCTCGAAGTTGAACCGGCCGCGATCGCACATCCAGCCCCAGTTGACGGCGTCGTCGTCGATGCCCTGGTAGCGCAGCAGCTGATCGCGGCTGGACTCGACCGTGATGCGGCAGCCGACGGCGCACGTCGTGCACGTGCTCTCCACGACCTGCATGTCCCACGGGCGGGCCTTGAAGCGGAAGGGCTTGGCGGTCAGGGCGCCGACCGGGCAGATCTGCACGGTGTTGCCGCTGAAGTACGAGGCGAAGGGCTCGTCGGGGAACGTCAGGATCTGCGTCTGGTTGCCGCGGTGGGTGAAGCTGATGAGCGGATCGCCGGCCACCTCCTTGGCGAAGCGGGTGCACCGATCGCAGAGGATGCAACGTTCACGATCGAGGTAGACCACGTCGCTGATCGGAATCGGCTTGGCGTAGTGCCGCTTCTCCTCGACGAAGCGGCTCTCACCGGGCCCGTGGCTGAGCGTCTGATCCTGCAGCGGGCACTCGCCGCCCTTGTCGCACACGGGGCAGTCGAGCGGGTGGTTGATGAGGAGGAACTCGAGCACGCCCTCCTGGGCCTTCTTGACGCGCGGCCCGAACGTGTCGACCTTCATGCCCTCGGCCACGTTGGTCATGCACGACACGGCGAGCGCCGGGCCTCGACCGGTGTCCACGTCGACGAGGCACATGCGGCACATGCCCACCGACTCCATGCGCTCGTGGTAGCAGAAGCGCGGGATGTACGTGCCCGTGCGCTGCGCGGCCGCGATCAGGAGCTCGCCGGGGTTCGCCTCGATGTCGCGGCCGTCGACGGTGACGGTGACGGTGGTCTTCTTCGGCGCCTCCGCGTGCGTGTCAGACACTGGCGACCTCCGCCTCGACGTCGACCAGGGACCGGCCGTGCTCGATGTAGTGCTCGAACTCGTTGCGGAACAGCTTGAGCGCCGAGGCCAGTGGGGCCGTGGCCGACGGGCCGAGCACGCAGATCGTCGTCTGGCGCGGCGGCCACGTGAGGCCGGGGCTGATGTTGTCGGCCACGTCGAGGAGCAGGTCGAGATCGCTGGGCCGCCCGTAGCCGTCGATGATGCGCTTCAGGATGCGCTCGAGCCACGTCGTGCCTTCGCGGCACGGCGTGCACTTGCCGCAGCTCTCTCGGGCGAAGAAGCGGACGATGCGCCAGCACGCCTTCACCATGTCGGCGGTGTCGTCCATGATGACGATGGCGCCCGAACCGAGCATGGACCCCGCTCGGTCCACCGTGGGCTTGTCCAGGGGCAGGTCGATCTGCTCCTCGGTGAACCACGGGGCCGAGGCCCCGCCGGGGATGAACGCCTTGAGGCTGCGACCCGGCCGCAGCCCGTTGCAGTACTCGGGCGCCTCGATCAGCTGGCGGAAGGTGGTGATGCCCTGCACCACCTCGAAGACGCCCGGACGGTTCACGTGGCCGGACACGGCGAACATGCGCATGCCCGGCGACGCTTCCGACCCGATGGCCTTGTAGGCGTCACCGCCGTGCTGCACGATCCAGGGCAGGTTCGACAAGGTCTCCACGTTGTTCACGATGGTGGGCTGCATGTACAGCCCCTTGGCGGCGGGGAAGTACGGGGGCTTGAGCCGCGGCATGCCCCGGTTGCCCTCCAGGCTCTCGATGAGCCCGGTCTCCTCGCCCACGATGTACGCGCCGGCTCCCCACGTGAGCGTGATGTCGACGCTGAAGTCCGAGCCGAGGATGTTCTTGCCCACGAGGCCGTTGGCATATGCGTCGTTGAGCGCCTGCGCCACCCGCTCCTGGGCGAGTGCCATCTCGCCGCGCACGTACAGGAAGGCCTGCACGGCCCCGACGGCGTAGCAGCAGATGACGATGCCCTCGATGAGCTGGTGCGGATCCCGCTCCATGAGGAGGCGGTCCTTGTATGTGCCCGGCTCGCTCTCGTCGCCGTTGATCACGACGTAGTACGGCTGCGCGTTCGGCGGCAGGAAGCTCCACTTCACCCCGGCGGGGAAGCCGGCACCACCGCGACCGAGGAGCGTGGCGTCCTTCACCTGCGCGCCCAGCTCGCTGGGCTGCATCTCCAGGATGGCCTTGCGCAACGACACGTACCCACCGGTGCGGACGTAGCCGTCGTAGGTGTAGCCGTCGGCCACGTCGAACCGGCTCGTCAGCATCACGGGCCCGGTCGGCACCATGCCCGGCGTCACGATCTGTCGGTCACTCACCGGGCGTCCACCTTGGCTTGGGCGGCGATGCCGGTGCCAGCCCATCGTTCGGGCGTCACCTTCTGGCGCACGCGGGCCAGCGTCCCGTGCGGGGGGACCTCGGCATCGAGGCGACCGGCCCGCAGATCGTCGAGGAGGCGATCGAGGTCGGCGTTGGTGACCTTGTAGCGGTAGCGGTAGTTCACCTGGATGGCCGGCGCCTCGGTGCACGCGGCGATGCACTCGACGTCCTCCAGGGTGAACATGCCGTCGGCGGTCGTACCGCCCGGCCGCACCCCGAGGCGCTCCTCGGCGTGCTCGAGGAGCTCGTAGGCCCCGAGGAGCTGGCACGAGATGTTGGTGCAGACGTTGACGCAGTAGCGGCCCACCGCTTCGAACTTGAACATCTCGTAGAAGGTGGCCGTGCCGTACACCTCGGCCGGCGCGATGCCGAGCAGCTCGGCGATGTGCACCATGGCATCCTCGGTCACGTGGCCGTCCTGCTCCTGGGCCAGGTGCACGAGAGGGATGAGGGCGGAGCGGACCCGCGGGAAGCGGGCCATGATCTCCCGGGCCGTCACCAGGTTCGCGTCGCTCAGTCGGGCCATCAGCGGTCCACGTCCCCGAGCACGGGATCGACCGACGAGATAACGGCCACGGCGTCGGCCACGAGGCTGTTGTGCATCATGTGGGCCAGGCACTGCAGGTTCACGAAGCTCGGCCCCCGGATGTGGCAGCGGAACGGCTTCCCCGAGCCGTCGGACACCATGTAGCAGCCGGTCTCGCCGCGCGGTCCTTCGACGCCGACGTAGACCTCGCCCTCGGGCACCTTGAAACCTTCGGTGAAGACCTTGAAGTGGTGGATGAGCGCTTCCATCGATTCGTCGATGCGACCACGCGGGGGAGGCGTGACCTTCTTGTCCTGCACTCGATAGTCGCCTGTGGGCATCTTGTCGAGGATCTGGCGCACGATCCTGAGCGACTCCCGCACCTCGGCCAAGCGGATCGAGTAGCGGTCGAAGCAGTCGCCGTAGGTGCCGACGATCACGTCGAAGTCGACCTCGTCGTAGGCGAGGTACGGCATGTTGCGGCGCAGATCCCACGGCACACCGGTCGAACGCAGGATGGGACCGGAGGCGCCGAGGGCCAGCGCTTCCTGCGACGTGATCACGCCGACGCCCTGCAGGCGGCCCCGCCAGATCGGCTGGTTGGTCATCAGGACGTCGTACTCGTCGAGCCGGGGCGGGATCAGGTCGAGCAGCTCCATCACGTCGTCACGCCACCCGTCGGGCAGGTCGGCGGCCACGCCGCCCACCCGGATGAAGTTGTGGTTCATGCGCAGGCCGGTGACCTTCTGGAAGAAGCGCAGCACCTCCTCCCGCTCCCGCCACCCGTAGAGCAGCATGGAGACGGCTGCCAGGTCCATGCCGTTGGTGCCGAGGAAGAGCAGGTGCGACGAGATCCGGTTCAACTCGCACAGCAACATCCGGATCCACGTCGCCCGGGGCGGCAGCTCGATGCCGAGGAGCCGCTCGGCGGCCATGGCGAACGCCAGCTCGTTGAAGAGGGGCGCCAGGTAGTCCATGCGGGTGACGTTGGTGCCGCCCTGCACGTACGTCAGGTTCTCGGCCGTCTTCTCCATGCCCGTGTGGAGGTAGCCGACCACCGGCTTGCACCGCAGCACCGTCTCGCCCTGCAGCTCGAGCATCAGGCGCAGCACGCCGTGCGTCGAGGGGTGCTGCGGGCCGAGGTTGATGATCATGCGATCGTCGTCGGTGGGCAGCGCGTCCTGGCCACCGTCGGGCTGCTCGCCGAGCGCGGCGACCTCGGCCTCGCTCATGCGCAGGACGGCGCCCACTTCGCGCATCAACGCCGCCGCGCCCACCTCGCTGCGGGCGCCCAGCTCCTGGCTGCCCTCCGACGTGAAGCGGATGAACTGTTCGAGATCCACACCGCGCGTGGCCACGGTCATCGGCGATCGGCTCCCTTGAACTGGACGGGGATTCGCCCCTCGGCGTAGTCCTTGCGCAGCGGGTAGCCGATCCAGTCCTCCGGCATCAGGATGCGAGTGAGGTCGGGATGGTCCTCGAAGCGGATGCCGAACATGTCGAAGGCCTCGCGTTCCATTGCCTCTGTGCCGGGCCACAGCTCGAAGAGCGACGGCACCACCGGATCGTCGCCGGTCACCTGCACGCGCACCCGCAGGCGACGGGCCTGGCCGAGATCGATGAGGTTCACGACGACCTCGAAGCGCTCGGCGGTGAGACCGGGCGGCAGCGCGCGGCCGGGGTGGGTGAGGTAGTCGACGGCGCAGAGGTCCGTGCACATCTCGAACCCGTCGTCGACGAGATCCTTCATCAGCTGGAGGTACTGCTCGCGGGTGGGGAACACCACGGTCTGGCCGAGGCGGTCCTCCACCGGGCAGCCGAACAGCAGGTCCGGGCCCGGGGCCACCGGCTCGTCCGGTGTCGTCTGGTCGGTCACGGCTACGAGCGAGCGCTCATCCCGACCGCCACCGGTTCCGCGGCGGTCTCGCCGATCTGGATCTCGGCCCCTGCACCGGTGGCCTGACGCCGGCGCAGGATGTCGCCGGTCTCGATGCTGTGGCGCAGGTGGGTGATGGCGTGGATGAGGGTCTCGGGAGTGGGCGGGCAACCAGGTGCATAGATGTCGACCGGTACGACCTGGTCGACGCCCTGCACGATGGCGTAGTTGTTGAACATCCCCCCCGAGGATGCGCAGACGCCCATGGAGATGACCCACTTCGGGTCGGGCATCTGGTCGTACACCTGGCGCAGCACGGGCGCCATCTTCTGGCTGACGCGGCCGGCCACGATCATGATGTCGGACTGCCGGGGCGACGCCCGCCAGACCTCCATGCCGAATCGGGCCAGGTCGTAGTGCGCGGCGCCGGCGCCCATCATCTCGATGGCGCAGCAGGCCAGACCGAAGGTGACGCCCCAGGTGGACCGGGCGCGGGCCCACTGGACGACGTCTTCGAGGCGAGCGGTCACGGCGTTGTAGCCGAGACCCTCGAACCCTTCGTCCTTCAATCCCATCGCGTCACCGCCTCACCGGGCTCATGCGGCTTCTCCGGGCTCGTCGCGGCCCTCGAGCCCGACGCGCCGGATGGTGCTGGACAGGGTGCGCTCGGACGACACCGCTTCCGACAGGCGCCGGACCGCGGCCCGCACGGGCCCCCAGTCGAGACCGCCCTTGGCCACCACGTACACGAAGGAGGCGAAGAACACGACGCTGAAGGCGATGATCTCCCAGAACGCGTACGCGCCCAACTCGGCGCGCGACACGACATACGGGAAGAGGAACACGATCTCGATGTCGAAGATGATGAACAGCATCGCCACGAGGTAGAAGCCGACACCGAAGCGCTCGGGCGGGTCCTTCGTCGGGACGATGCCGCATTCGTACGGCGCCACCTTCGCCGCGTTCGGGCGTCCCTTCACCATGATCTTGTTGGTGATGAAGCTGCCCGACGCGAAGAGGATGCCGAGCCCGAGCAGCAGCACGACGGCGAGGTACTGGCCCACTGGGGCTACACCCCCGACCCGACCGGCTCGAGCGCCTCACCCGTCGTGGCGCTGCGGTTGGCCGCCACCATCTTCTCCCGGCGATGCAGCACCAGGCACAGCACGAGGAACACGATCGTGGAACCGGCGAAGATCATGGCGGCGGGACGGCGACGGTTGCCGAGGTCGCGCTCCATCAGCACGAAGCGCGGCGACTGGCTGGTGTCGGCCACCGCCGCGGGCGGCGCCTTGCCGGGCTCGGTGTTCTGCTTGACGACCGGTTGCACCTGCACCAAGGCGTAGTGAGGCCGGTGGAAGAAGGCGAAGAAATCGAAATCGCCGATCATCGGGAACCGGCTGCCGCCCTTGTCGAACACGGCGACCGTGAGGTACTCGCCCGCCTTGAACACCTGGGCCTGGTTCTGGAGGATGTCGTCGGAGGCGGCGACGGCCTGGCCGCGCTCGGGATCGTCCTCGGCCAGCAAGCGCCAGCCCTCCACCCTCTGGTCCTCGGTGGACTGCAGGAACCCGTCACCACCGATGATGGGGTTGGTGGCCAGCGCTGTCGGTTGGTTGATGACGGCCACCGGCTTCCACGACGGGTCCGTGCCCTTGAGGCCGATGCCGTACACGAGCCAGACGGAGCCCATGAGCGCCAGCCAGCCGAACAGGCCGGCCATGGCCACGAGGAAGCCGAGGCGGGCGCCGAGGTTGGTGAGCAGCAGCAGGTAGACGCTGCCGCACAGCACGCCGACGCCGATGAGCAAGACGACGATGCCCCGGATGAAGGGGCTCCACGTGACGGCCAGCGTCATCACGCTCGACATCAAAGGCCCCGCTCGTACTCGACGATGGCGGTGATCTGGTCGGTGGTCAGCAGCTGGCCGAAGCCGGGCATGCGGCCCGAGCCCTGGCCCTGCTGACCGTACTTCTTGCCGTTCTCGGAGCCGCTCTCGACGAACGTCACGTGGTCGTCCACATTCGGGAACTGCCGGACGGTGTCGCCGTTGGTGAGGTTCGGGCCGAGGGCGCCTCCACCCGACTGCTGCGGATCACCGTAGGACCAGCCCTTCGTGTGGCAACGGGCGCAAGAGTAGGCGCCGCCGTTGAGGTCGAGGTTGAACAGCGCCTCGCCCAGCGTCTTGTACTGGCCCGAGGCCACCGTGGCCTCGGCTGCGGCCTGGACGGCGGCCTGGGTGTTGGGCCCCGGGTTGGCCGGATCACCTGTGGGGAGGTGGCCGCTATCGCAGATCGGGCCGGTGCCCGACGTGCAGCCTTCCATGGGCACCTGGATGCTCTTCAAGTACGCGATGAGGTCGCTGATCTGCTGGTCGTCCATCGGGCCGCCGCCGGCGACGCCCCACGCCGACATCGGCGAGAACGGGCGACCGTAGGTGAGGATGTAGGTGACCTCTTCCTCGGAGAAGCGGTACAGCACCGTGTTCAGCGCCGGCGCCGCCCAGTTCACCGCCTTCACCTCACCGGTGTTCGGGTCCTGGACGGTGTAGGCGGCCACGCCGCCCTGGGCCTTCATACCGCCGTGGCAGCCGGCGCAGTTGAAGCCGCCGTCGGCCGTGGTGGCGAAGTCGCGCGAGCCCCAGTCGGCGAAGGTGGCGTCGTAGTCCTCGACGGCCCCGGCCTGGCGGGCCGGCTCGTGCAACCAGTACAGCGGGAGCCCGACGGCGCTGATCGCCAGCATGCCGAGGCCGATGAGCTGGAAGCGCTCCAGCCGGCGACCTTCGAGCTGCTCGTCGTCGAAGTACTCCTTGCGGTTGGGGGCGAGCTCGATCTCCGAGCCGACCTCCGGCCGCCCCGCTTTGACCACGTTCCAGATGAGGTACACCAGCCACGCGCCGGTGAGCACGACCAGGATGACGATGGCGATGCTCTGCGTGGACGCTTGGGCCAGCAGCACTCAGTGACCCCCCGCCGAGGTGATGCAGTGCGGCCCCTCGGCCTCCTGGCCGGTGGTGTTGGTGCCGATGGTGGGGCCGAGGGAGATGCTGCCGGTGTTGATCACGAGCTTGCCACCGGTGATGGCGACGGCGAAGCGGTCGAGCCCGCGGGGGGCGGGGCCGCCCTTCTTCTCCCCGACGCGGTTGTACTGGGAGCCGTGGCACGGGCACTCGAACCACTGCGACGTCTCGCAGAACGGCACCCGGCAGCCCAGGTGCACGCACTTCTGGTAAAGCGCCACGAAGCCGGCCTCCATACCGTCGAGGATGGCGCCGGAGTAGACGGTGGCTGCCTTCGGCAGCGCCTCGGCCGGATACTCGACCAGCCAGGTGCGGGCCTCGGCGAGGTAGAGGGCATTCTTCGCCCCCCGGATCTCGGTCTTCAGATCATCGACATTGCCGGCGGTGATCTTGGACCCGAACCCGCCGCCGACCTTCGGCCACAGGAAGGCGATGCAGGCCACGCCGAAGCCCGAGAGGCCCACGCCCATGAGGGTGACGGCGGAGCGGTTGAAGAACTGCCTCCGGCTGAAGCCGATCGTCTCGGCGTCGGGCGGTGTCCACGGCGCCGGCGCCGCCGGTCGGGCCGGCTCGAGGGCGGTGGAGCGCTCGGCCACGGCGGCGCGCTCGACCTCCCGGCCGGTCACGACCGGCTCCTCGACGGCGGCCGGCACCGTGCTGCGGTCGCGCCGGCGCGTCTCACGCGAGAGCGAGCCCGCGCCCCGGCGCACGTCGCCCCGCCGGGCGGCGGTCACGAAGGCGATGGCGGCCAGCACGACGACGGCGGCGATGACGATGGCGATAACTGCGGTGGAACTCATCGAAGGAACCTCAGAGGTCGAAGAAGATGCCGTCGCGCCACGGGAAGACGAAGTTGAACCCGGGGCCCCGGAAGAACGATCCGAGGATGACGAGCACGGCCCAGAACATGAGGAAGATCGTGAACAGCGAGATGGCGAACTTGCGATCCTCCGGCTTGTTGCTGGGGTTGCGGTCGGCGTAGGGCGCCAGCATGAGAGCGAAAAGGCCCATGCCGGGGATGGTCACGCCGGCGACCATCGGGTGGAACATGGTGAGGAGCTCCTGCAGCCCGAGGAAGTACCAGGGCGCCTTCGACGGGTTCGGGGTCCGGTTGGGGTTGGCCAGCTGCAGCAGCGGGGCGTTGACGAAGATCGAGAAGACGAACGTGAACGCGGTGCACGCCAGCGCGGCGACGAACTCGCCGAGGAGCAGGTGCGGCCACGTGTGGACCTTGTCGATCGGGGTGGCCTTCACCTCCTGGATCGAGCCGGACTTCACCACCGTCAGCAGGCGCTGGGTGTGACCGCCGGGGCCGGCGCCGACGGGCAGCCCGGCCGCGGGCACGGCGGCGGCCACGCCGCCGGGGCGCTCGGCCACGGCGACGCCGCCACCGCTCGGCTCGTCGCCGCCCGCCTCGCCGCCGGCGCGGGCCTTGGCCGCCCGGCTGCGCTCGAGGAGGTGGGCGGGGATGCGTGATGCCGCTTCGGACGTGGGCGCGTCGGACGCGGGAGCGGCGTCGTCGGCGGGCGCCGGGGTCTCGGCCTCACCCTTCGCGGCAGCGGCCTTGGCGCGAGCCTCCTCGGCCCGCTTGCGCAGATGCTCCGGGATCTCGGTCATGGAACCACCACCTGAACGCGACGAGCGCCGAGGGAAGCGCCAGCGACGAGGCGCCGACGAGTGAGGAGAACCGAAGGGCCGACGAGCGAGTCCATCAGAGGGGCCCGGAGATCCCGCCGTCTTTGCGGACTCGCCAGAAGTGGATGGCCATGAAGATGACGATCACGAACGGCAACATCAGCACATGGAGCACGTACCATCGCAGCAACGTCTCCGAACCGATTTCGACACCGCCAAGTAGCACGAATCGGACCTGGCTGCCGAAGACGGGCGTGTAGCCCATCATGTTGGTGCCCACCGTGACCGCCCAGAGGGCCAGCTGGTCCCAGGGAAGCAGGTAGCCGGTGAAGGACAGCAGCAGGGTGAGGGTCAGCAGGATGACGCCGATCACCCAGTTGAACTCTCGCGGCGGCTTGTAGGCGCCGTGGTAGAAGACGCGCGCCATGTGGAGGAACACCGACAGCACCATGAGGTGCGCCGCCCATCGGTGCATGTTCCTGACGAGCAGGCCGAAGGTCACCGAGGTCTGCAGCGTGTAGATGTCGTTCCACGCCTGGGCCGTGGTGGGCCGGTAGAAGAACATCAGGAAGATGCCCGTCACCGTCAACAGGATGAAGAGGAAGAAGCTGAGCCCGCCGAGGCAGAGGGTGTAGCTCACCTTCACCGCATGGCGCTTCACCTTGACCGGGTGCAGGTGGTACAGCACCGAGTTCATGATCACGTACGAGCGGTTCCGGGGGCTGTCCGTGTAGCCCTTGCGGAAGATGGAGCCCGGCCGGAAGATCGAGTTCCATGCCTGCGAGCCCTGAACCTTGCCGTTCAGCTCGCTGGCCCGCTCGCCCATGCTCTTGCGGGGCTTCTCGTCGATGGTCTTGGCCACGAGTTCTCCTGCTCCTAGAACCGCATGCCGTAGGCGTAGCCGTGGTTGTTGGTGCGCACGTGGGAGTCGCCGCCCGCCGGCGCCGCCCCCACCTTCCCGAGGATGATGACGCCCGTCGGGCAGCGGTCCACGCACAGGGCGCAGCGGGTGCACACGTCGTCGTCGATGATGAACAACACGTGGTCGCTCGGGTCCTCGCCAGGCTGGTCGGTGCCGACCGACTCGGCCACCGCGTCAGGCGTGACCATGTGGATGCACTTCCACGGGCAGATGTCGACGCAGCCCTCGCACATGATGCACTCGGACTGGTCGATGTGGATGAACTGCTTGGGCTTGACCGCCTTGGTGAGGTAGTCGGCGTCGACCTCGACGAGCTGGTACTCGTCACTCCACTCCGGCATGGGCGGGTTGGCATCGGTTCTGGCCATCTCAACCCTTCCTGACGAGCGGCCGGCCGAAGGTGGACGTCGGGAGCTCGGCCGGCGCCTTGGCCCGGCCCCGCTTCTGCCACCACGAGAAGATGAAGATCTGCAGGCCGAGGAAGAACCCGTAGATGCCGACGACGATGATGTCGCCCAGCGCCTGGAAGGTGACATCGAACGGCAACAATGAGGTGGTCCAGACTTCGGCGGCGGAGTTGTGCCCGACCCAGATGCGGTCGGCCCGCCAGTTGAGCTGGTTCTGCTCGTGGGTGAGCCACTGGTGGGGCACCACGCCGTAGGCGAGGAAGAACAGGGCAAAGACGTAGGCGGCGGCCAGCATGGCCTGCCCCCAGGTGAGGGGTGACCCGACCGGGCGCCGCTTCCCGTAGGGGATGGCAACGAGAGTGAGTGCGACGGTGCCCACGAACGCCACGATGAACTGGACGTTCATCCCCGGCCACTTGAGCACGTCGATCGCCACGATCACGCCGGGCAGCTCCTCCTCGTGAATCTGCTCACAACACTAGCCACAGGGCCGTCCTCTCAGACCATACGGGGCAGCACGCCGTTCGGTGTCTAGCACCGAGCCTCCTACCCGCCGAATCCACCCCGACGAAGCTTGCGACCTGATTCACGAGCGTAGGGAGGCGGCCTCTACGATGGCGACGTGACGGAGATCCCCGAGCACCTCCTGAAGCGATCGCGTGAACGCAGAGCAGCGCTCGGGCTCGGCGGCGACGAGGCGGCAGCACCGGCGGAGGCCAGCAGCGCTCCGGCTCCCGCCGCGGGAGCAGCCGCGCCCGCCGTGCCGGCGGCAGCCGCCGCCCCCCGTCCCGCCCGCGCCGCCCCGGCGGCCCCGCCCCCCCGCAAGCCCGACCCGCCCTACATCGCCGCCGCTAAGCGCCGGCGCCGGATCCCTTTCTGGGCCATGCCCGTCGTCGGTCTCCTGCCGCTGTGGGCCTACATGTACGCGCGGGGCCTGGAGCCGCCGTCCAAGGAGCTCGGCGGGCCGTTGGGCCAGGGTCAGGTCATCTTCGCCAGCAAGTGCTCGTCCTGCCACGGCGCCAACGGCGAAGGCGGAGTCGGGTACCCCCTCGCTGATGGGGCCGTCGACAAGTCGTTCGACAAGATCGCTGACCAGCTCACCTTCGTCTACACGGGCAACAAGCCGTACGTCGGCAAGCCCTACGGCACCGGCCTGCACATCGGCGGCCAGCGGGGCGCCGGCGGGGCCATGCCGGCCTGGGGCGAGGAAGCCGGGGGGGAGCTCAGTGACGGCGAGATCCTCGCCGTCGTCTGCTACGAGCGCTACGGCCTCGGGGGCGGTGACCTCGAGTCGCCCGATTACCTCAACTACTGCGCGCCCGATGCCCCCAACTTCGCCATCGTGGAAGACGGCGGGTTCGCCGCCGCCAACGTCCCCATCAAGCTGAACGGCTAACCCGTTGGCCGACGGCAGCGACGGTCGGCCCGGCGTGGAGGTCCTCGTCGTCGGTGGCGGTCCGGCCGGTGCGGCCACCGGGTACTGGCTGGCGCAGGCCGGCCACGACGTGACCATCGTCGAGCGCAAGTCCTTCCCGCGGGAAAAGACGTGCGGCGACGGCCTCACCCCCCGAGCGGTGCGCCAGCTCGCCGACATGGGCCTGGCCGACCGCCTGGAGCAGTTCCACCGGTTCGAAGGGCTGCGGGCCACTGCCCACGGTCGGGCCCTGGAGCTGCCGTGGCCATCGCACCCCGAGTTCCCGCCCTATGGCTACGTCGTGCGCCGCCGCGACCTCGACGAGTTCGTGGCCGACAACGCCGTGAAGGCGGGGGCCACGCTGTGGCAGGGGGCCGAGGCGATCGCGCCGGTCGTGGACCGTGGCTTCGTGCGGGGCGCCGTCGTCCGCCGCCGGGATGGCGCCACGCCCGAGACGGTCCGGGCCCAGTACGTCGTCGTCGCCGACGGCGCCAACAGCCGCTTCGGCCGGGCCCTCGGCACGTTCCGCACCCGCGAGTGGCCCTACGGCACGGCGATCCGCGGCTACTGGGAGAGCCCCCTCCACGACGAGCCGTGGATCGAGTCCGCCCTCGACGTGAAGGACCGCGCCGGCAACCCGTTGCCCGGCTACGGGTGGATCTTCCCGGTCGGCGACGGCACGGTGAACGTCGGCGTCGGGTTGCTGTCCACGTTCCGGGACTTCAAGCAGGTCAACACCACCAACCTCCTGCACGAGTACGTGGCCACGGCCCCGCCCTACTGGGAACTGCGGCCGGCGGAGGGCTGCGGCAAGCCGACCAGCGGCCGGCTGCCCATGGGGGGCTCGGTGGGCCCGAAGGCGGGCCCGACGTGGTTGGTGGTCGGCGACGCCGCCGGCACCGTCAACCCCTTCAACGGCGAGGGCATCGACTACGCCTACGAGACGGGCCGCATCGCCGCCGACGTCCTGCACGAGGCCCTGGCCGGCCGGGACCCGCTGGTGCTGACCACGTACGAGCGGCGCCTGCAGGAGACGTACGGGCTGTACTTCAAGGTGGGCCGGCTGTTCGCCAAGGTGATCGGCCGGCCGGTGCTCATGCGGGAGCTGACGCGCGTGGGGATGCGCAGCCGCACGCTCATGGAGTGGGTGCTGCGGATCATGGCCAACATCCTGCGCCCCGACGAGCTCGGCCCGGCCGAAGCGGCCTACAAAGCCGCCGCCGCCATCGTGCGCATGCTCCCCGCCGACTGACCGGTCTGCTGCCCAAAAGGGTTCTGGTCATGCGCCCGCACCTGTCAGGTGCAAGCGGCTGCCCAGAAGCATTTCGGTCACGGGCGCCGCAACTGTGTTGCACCCCTTGACGATGCTCGGCGCATGGGACCTGAACTGCGCTCCCTTGCCGCACGGGCGGCCGAACAACACGGCGTGGTGAGCCGGCGCCAGGTGGTGGCGCTCGGCGTGAGTCGGCGCAGCCTCGCCCGGTCGCTGGAGGGCAGGTTGCTCGTGGAAGCGGGGAACCACTCGTGGCGCTTCGGCGGCACCCCGCTGTCGTGGCGAGGCGCGCTCCAGGCCGGCCTCTTCGATCTCGGCCCGCGCGCCCTCGTCGCCGGCCGGGCCGCAGCAGCGCTCCTTGGGCTCGACGGCTTCGGCGAGGGGCCGCTCGAGTTCGTCGTTCCCCGGGCCGAGCGCGGCCGGCGCACCAGTGGCCTCGTGCGGTCGACCCGGGACCTCGAACCGACCGACCGTGGCACGATCGACGGCCTCGCGTGCACCGTGGCCACGCTCACGGTGATCCACCTCGCCGGCTTCGCCGGTCGGAACGCCACGGCCAACGCCCTCGACAGCGCCATGCGCCTTCGGCTCACTTCCACCGAGCAGGTGGTCCGCCGGCTGGCGCAGGCCCGAGATCACGGTGTCGCCGGGGTCGAGCTCCTCGACGAGCTGCTGGTCGACGCCGGTGTCGAGAGCTGGCTGGAGCGGCGCTTCCTCGCCGTGCTCCGTTCCGCCGGCCTCCCTCTGCCTCAGCTGCAGCGCGTCTACCGGCGCGACGGCCGCCACGTGGCCCGGGTCGACTTCGACTTCGCCCCCTGGCCGGTGGTCGTGGAGGTCGGTGGCCAGAAGGGCTACCTCACCACCAGGGAGCGCCAGCGCCAGGAGCGGAGGCGCAACGAGCTCCACCTCCTCGGCAAGACCGTCTACTTCTTCTCCTACGAGGACGTGACGGAGGAGTCCGGCTACGTCGCCGCCACGGTGCGGTCGGCGCTCGACGCCACCTCGAGGGCGGCGTCATGAGCGGCGGCCAGCACCGCATCGATCACGGCGTCGTCGTGGGCCAGCCCGGGGAAGGCCACCTCGTAGGGCCCGGGCGCCATGGCCACGCCCCGCCGGAGCATGGCGTGGAAGAAGGCGGCGTACGTCGTGGTGTCCGTGGTGCGGGCGCCGTCGTAGTCGACGGCCGCGGTGGCGTGGAAGTGGAGCCCGTAGAGCGGACCGACCACGGGCACCGTGATCGGGATGCCGGCGGCGCCGATCGCCTCGGCCAGCCCAGTGCCCAGCCGTGCAGCGCGAGACGACAGCAGGGCGAAGAGGTCCTCGTCCAGCTCGCCCAGCGCGGCGAGGCCGGCCGCCGTGGCCAGCGGGTTCCCGGACAGCGTGCCGGCCTGGTACACGGGCCCGAGCGGAGCGAGGCAGACCATCACGTCCTCGCGGCCACCGAAGGCGGCGATCGGCAGCCCGCCGCCGATGACCTTGCCGAAGCAGGTGAGGTCGGGCCGCACCCCGTACGCGCCCTGCGCGCCGCCGAGCCCCAGCCGGAACCCGGTGATCACCTCGTCGAAGATGAGGAGGGCGCCGGCGGCGTCACACGCCGCCCGCAGCTCCTCGAGGAAGCCGGGCGCCGGCGCCACCAGGCCCATGTTGGCGGCGACGGGCTCCACGATGACGCAGGCCACCGTCTCGTCGAGCGGGGGCACCACGTTGTAGGGCGCCACCACCGTCTCGCTCACGGCGGCGTCGGTGACGCCGGCCGAGCCGGACAGCCCGAGCGTCGCCACCCCGCTGCCCCCTTCGGCCAGGAGGGCGTCGCTGTGTCCGTGGTAGTTGCCGGCGAACTTCACGATGCGGGCCCGCCCGGTGAACCCACGGGCCACCCGGATGGCGGTCATGGTGGCTTCGGTGCCCGAGCTGACCAGCCGCAGACGCTCGACCGTCGGAACGTGCTCGCGGATGGCTTCGGCCAGGAGGGTCTCTCGCATCGTCGGCGCGCCGTACGACGTGCCGTCGGTGGCGGCGTCCTGCACCGCCTTCACCACCGCCGGGTGGGCGTGGCCGAGGATGATGGCCCCGTAGCTCTGCACGAGATCGATGTAGCGGGTGCCCTCCACGTCCCACACGTACGGGCCCTCGGCCCGGGCCACGAAGTAGGGCGAGCCTCCGACGGACCGGAACGCCCGGACGGGCGAGCTCACGCCGCCCGGGATCACCGCTGCGGCGCGCTCGAACGCGGCGGCGTTGGTGAGGCCGCTCACGCCAGCCACTCGGCCAGATCGCGCGCCAGGTACGTGAGGATGATGTCGGCGCCGGCCCGCTTGATGGCGGTGAGGTGCTCGATGGCCACGGCGTTGCCGTCGATCCACCCGTTGGCCGCCGCCGCCTTGATCATGGCGTACTCGCCCGACACGTGGTACGCCGCCACCGGCACGTCCACCGCCGCCTTCACGGCGGCCAGCACGTCCAGATACGCCAGCGCCGGCTTCACCATGACCATGTCGGCGCCCTGGTCCAGATCGGCGCGCACCTCGGCGAGGGCCTCGCGGCCGTTGTGCCAGTCCTGCTGGTACCCCTTGCGATCGCCGCCGCCGACGATGCGCACGTCGACGGCGTCCCGGAACGGCCCGTAGAGGGCGGACGCGTACTTGGCCGAGTAGGCGAGGATGGCGGTGTCGCCGTGCCCGGTGCCATCCAGCGCGGCGCGGATGGCTCCCACTTGGCCGTCCATCATCCCCGACGGCGCTACGACGTGGGCACCGGCATCTGCCTGGGCAACCGCGGCGCGCGCATAGAGCTCGATGGTGGCGTCGTTGTCGACGTCGCCCGCCGCCGTGAGCACCCCGCAGTGGCCGTGGTCGGTGTACTCGTCGAGGCAGTTGTCGGCCATGAGCACGAGGCGATCGCCGACCTCGTCACGCAAGTCACGCAGGGCGACCTGCACGATGCCGTCGGGGTTCCACGCCTCCGAGCCCACGGCGTCCTTGTGCGCGGGAACCCCGAACAGGATCACACCGGGCACGCCCAAGGCGGCGAGGCTGGCGACCTCCTTGCGCAGGCTCTCGCGCGTGTGCTGCACCACGCCGGGCAGCGACACGATCGGTTGTGGCTCGGTGATGCCCTCGCGCACGAAGAGCGGCGCGACGACGTCGTCGACACCGAGGCGGGTCTCGGCCACCAACCGGCGCAGGGCCGGCGTGGTGCGCAAGCGGCGGGGCCGGTGCTGGGGGAAGGCCACGCCCCGATCCTACGACTGCGCCCGGCGAGCCACGCCCGCGCCGAGGTCGGCGAGGGTGACATCGGCCAGCGACGTCACGACGAGGTCAGCGACGCCGAAGTCGTGGTGGGCCGACATCGGTCCGGGGACAGCCACCGTGTAGAGGCCGGCCCGGTGCGCCGCCGTCAGCCCGATCTCGGTGTCCTCCAAGCCCACCGTCGTGGCCGGCGACGCCCCGAGGGCGGCCACCGCTCGCTGGTAGGCCTCGGGCTCGGGCTTCGGCTGCCGCAGCTCCTCCACCGTCACCACCACGTCGAACCGGTCGGCCAGTCCGAGCCGGTCGAGGTTGCCCATCACCCACGAACGCGGCGAGTTCGACGCCATGCCGCACGGGACGCCAGCGGCGTGGGCGGCATCGAGCAGGACGTCCACACCGGGGAGCAGCGCCAGCACCGCCATCAGCTGGTCGCTGTGACCCTGGCGGGCCGCTCGGAGCATGGCATGGTCGAGCGATCGCCCGACCGCCGCCTCCAGCGCCGCCGGCCAGTCGGGCGCCTCGGCGGCACCCACCACCGGCAGCCACTCCTCGACGGTCAGATCGACGCCGTGGTCGCGGAAGACCCGCTGCACCGACTCGAACACCACGGTCTCGGTGTCGCAGATGAGGCCGTCGAAGTCGAAGACGAGCGCGGCAGGAAGGGCGCTCAACGACGCGGAGCCCGCGAGCGCCGGGCGGCGGCCCGCTTCGGGCACAGCGCTTCCCGCCACGGGCCGGCCAGCAGGATCAGCTGCTCGTCCACCGTGGGC
Source organism: uncultured Acidimicrobiales bacterium (assembly GCA_963728985.1). Classification (GTDB taxonomy): domain Bacteria; phylum Actinomycetota; class Acidimicrobiia; order Acidimicrobiales; family Ilumatobacteraceae; genus DASXAI01. The sequence continues at coordinate 1,131,668 of CAVSME010000003.1, forward strand.
CAGGGGAACGCCGGCATCGAGATCCGCAGCGACGTGATGCCGTGCACCCCGGCCCAGATGGCGCACGTCATGGCGTACGGGTCCGGCCGTTCCACGCCCGGGGCGGCCATGGCGAGCACCCGCTCCACCGTCTCCTGCAGGTGGTTGAAGGCGGCGGCGCCGGCCACGGCGGGCCCGTCGAGATCGTGGTCCTTCTTGCGGTCGTCCTTGCACATGAACAGCAGCCGGTAGTGCTCGGGATGGGCGAGGCCGAAGGCCACGTAGGCGTGGCCCTTGCGGAGGATCTCGTCGAAGGGATCCTCGGCCCCGGCGGCGGCGGTCTCGAGGGCGGCGTCGAGGCGGCCGAACACGGACTCCACGACCGACAGGATCAGCGTGTCCTTGTCGGCGAAGTGCCGGTAGATCGACGGCGCCGTGACGCCCACCCGGTGGGCGATGGCGCGGATCGAGACCGCCGATTCGTCGGCGGTCTCGACCAGCAGTTCCTCGGCGGCGGCGAGGATCTCGCCCCGGAGGCGTTCTCCCTCACCGCGCCGGGCCCGGGGGCGGGCGTCGGTCGTGCTCACGTCCGTGATCCTGCCCCGACCAACCGCTCCTCGTCGGTCGGGGGGACGGTCTCGTCGTCGTCGAGCTCGACGTGCTCGCTGATGCCGATGCGGGCGTGGACCCGGCGCAGCCACCGTGGCGCCCACCAGTTGGCGTCGCCCGCCAGCGTCATGAAGGCCGGCACCAGCGTGGACCGGATCACGAACGCATCCACGAGCACCGCCAGCGTCAGGCCGATGCCGAAGAGCTTGATGAAGGCGACGCCGGACGAGGCGAAGGCGATGAAGACCACGGCGATCAGGATGGCGGCGGCGGTCACGATGCGGCCGGTGCGCTCCAGGCCCCGAGCCACCGAGGTGGTGGTGTCGGCCCCATGGTCGTGCTCCTCCTTGATGCGGGACAGGAGGAACACCTCGTAGTCCATCGACAGGCCGAAGGCGATGCAGAACATGAGGATCGGCATCACGACGGCGATCGTGCCGGTCGGTGTGAAGTCGAGCAGGCCGGACAGGTGACCGTCCTGGAAGATCCACACCATGGCGCCGAACGTAGCCGTCAGGCTCAGGATGTTCAGGACCACGGCCTTCAGTGGCACCAGCAGGCTGCCGAAGAGGAGGAACAGCACCACGAACGTGGTCACCACGATGATGCCGGCGGCCAGCGGGATGCTGGAGAACAGCGAGTCCTTCGAGTCGACCAGCTCGGCCGACGGACCGCCCACGAGCGCGGGCGCCGGCGAGGGCACGGCCCGAACGGCATGGACGACGGCCTCGCCCTCGTCGGACATGGGCTCGACCGACGGCACCACCGACAGCCAGGTGGCATCGGGGGCGACGAAGCGGGCCGACGCCGGGCCGGCCGGGGCGACCTCTCCGCCGCCGGCGTAGCTCCCGGTGGAGGCGTCCACCCGAGCGACCCCAGGCACCTGCGACAGCGCCGTGGCGTAGCTCGCGATCTCGGCGCCGCTGCGGCTGGGATCGACGCCGCTCATCACGATCTCGAGCGGGCTGGCCTCGCGGGAGGTGAAGTCGTTGCGGAGGGTGTCCTGCACGACCCGGGCCGAGTCACCCGGCGGCAGCACCCGATCGTCGGGCAGGCCGAAGGCGATGTGCAGGAACGGCGAGCCGAGGGCGAGCAGGAACACGATGGCGGCGGTGGCGATGGGCAGCGGCCGCTTCATGACCGTCATGGCGATGCGGTGCCAGATGCCCTGGCCGACCGCCGGAGCGGCCGGGCGGTGGAACAGCGCCCACTTGTTGACGCGGGGCCCGAGGACCGCCAGCAGCGCCGGCAGGACCACCACGGCGCCCACGGCCGCCATGACGGCGACGGCGATGCCGGCATAGGCGAACGACTTCAGGAAGGTGATGGGGAACACGAGCATCGCGGCCAGCGAGATGGCGACGGTCACGGCACTGAAGATCACCGTGCGGCCGGCCGTCCGCACCGTGCGCACGACCGCCGTGCGGGTGTCGTAGCCGTGGCCCAGCTCCTCCCGGAACCGCGACACCACGAAGAGGCTGTAGTCGATGGCGAGGCCGAGTCCGAGGGCCGTCGTCAGGTTCAGCGAGAAGATCGACACATCGGTGAACAGCGTCATCACCTGGAGGACGGCGAACGTCCCGATGATGGCGAGGATGCCGACGGCGAGCGGCAGCAGGGCGGCCACCACGCTGCCGAACACGACGACGAGCAACAGGAGGGTGATGGGCAGGGCGATCATCTCGGCCCGCTGCAGGTCCGATTCGACGCGGTCGCTCACGGCGTGGTTCACGACCGCCGGTCCGCCGGGCGTGATGGTCAGCGCACCCTGGTCGCCCTGCACGGCGTCGGCGATCTCGATGGCCCGGTCGTTGACCGTGTCGTCGTCGCCCGAGAGGCGGACGAGGACCAAGGCGGTGTCGCCCGTCGTGCTCTTCAGGGGCGGCGGACTGCCGAGCGACCAGTAGGAGGCGGCCTGCGTGACGCCGGGCTCGGCCGCCAGCCGCGACGTGAGGGCGGCACCGGCGGCGGCGGCCGCGGCGCCGTCGACGTTGCCGTCGTCGGCCCGGGCCAGCAGCACGAGATCGGGCTGGCCCTGGTGGAAGGTGGCGTCGATGACAGCAGCGGCGCGAGACGACTGGGCCCCGGGATCGTCGAACCCGCCGCCGGTGAGCGACGACACGACGCCCCCGCCATAGGCGCCGGCCACGGCGAGGGCGATGACGGCGATGAGCAGGACGAGGCGGCGACGGCGAACGAGGGTGGGGGCGAGGCGAGCGAGCACGGGACTTCCTTCCGGATCAACCGTCGTGAACGACGTTACGATAACGATGTTAACGTAACGACGATCCGCCTCGGCCGTCCAGAGGCCATCGGTCACACCGCTACGGTCGGCGGCTACGGACACGGTGCACGACATGGGAGGGATGCACGGCTTCGGACCCGTCGAGCCCGAGCCGGACGAGCCCGTCTTCCACGAGCCCTGGGAGGGGCGCGTCTTCGGCCTCATGATCGCCACGAGCGCCAAGGGCCTGCGCCAGGGCCAGCTGCGGCCGGCCATCGAAGCGATCCCCGCCCCCGAGTACCTGCGCATCAGCTACTACGAGAAGTGGCTGCGGGCCGTCGAAGCGGGCCTGGCCGCCGCCGGCACCCTGACGCCCGGCGACATCGATGCCCGGGCGGCGGCGCCGGTCGAGGTGGCGCCCACCCAGGACGCGCCGTTCGCCGAGCACCTCCGACGCGCCCTGCAGCGTCCCAACGAGCACCCGCCGCCGGCCACGCCGGGCCGCTTCGGCGTGGGCGACCGGGTCACGGTGCTGCGCATGGCCCCGCCCGGCCACACCCGCTGCCCCCGCTACGTCCGGGGGGCCACCGGCACGGTGACCGCCGTCCACGGCGGCTGGCCCGTGCCTGATCGCGGCGACGACAGCGAGCCGGAGACGCTGTACACGGTGCGCTTCGCGCAGACCGACCTCTGGGGCGCCGACGCCGAGCCGGGCGCCCTCTACCTCGACCTGTGGGACTCGTACCTCGGAGCCACGCCATGACCGGGCATCACCCTCACGAGCCGTCAGCCATCGAGCAGCGGGTGGCCGCGCTGGAGTCACTGCTGGTGGAACGAGGGCTCGTCACCACCGACGCCATCGACGCCGTGGTGGCCACGTACGAGGACGACCTCGGGCCGCTGAACGGCGCCGCCGTCGTGGCCCGGGCGTGGGTCGATCCCGCGTACAAGGAGCGGCTGCTGACCGACGCCACCGGCGCCATCGGCGAGCTCGGCTTCGGCGGGGCCGAGGGCGAGAACATGGTGGTGTTGGAGAACACCGACGCCGTGCACAACGTGGTCGTGTGCACGCTCTGCTCCTGCTACCCGTGGCCGGTCCTCGGCCTGCCGCCGCGCTGGTACAAGAGCGCCGCCTACCGCGCCCGGACGGTGCGGGAGCCGCGCGCCGTCCTGGCCGAGTTCGGCACCACCGTGCCGGCCGAGGTGGAGGTGCGGGTGTGGGACTCGAGCGCCGAGCTGCGCTACCTCGTCCTCCCCCAGCGCCCCGACGGCACCGACGGGTTGGCCGAGCCGGAGCTGGCCGCCCTCGTGACGCGCGACCACATGATCGGCGTCCGGCGCTGAGCTCCATCCCCGACCTGGCCCAGCCCCGGGACAACGGCGAGCTGGTCTTCGCGGCGCCGTGGGAGAGCCGGGTGTTCGGCATGGCGACCGCCTACCTCGCCGCCACCGGGCAGCCGTGGGAAGCGTTCCGCCAGCGGCTCATCGCCGCGATCGCCGACGCCCCGCCGGGCGCCAGCTACTACGAATCGTTCACCGCCGCGTTCGAGGCGATGCTGGCGGCCGACGGCGTGCTGTCACCGGAGGCGCCGGATCCTCTCCGTTAGGAGGGTTCTGAAGTATCCCGGGTCCTCGGCCGCTGGCAGGCACTGCGGACTGTCGCGCGTTGCCGAACGACCGAGGAGATCCATACTTCAGAACTCTCCTAGGGTGCCTCGCCATGGGTGCCAGCGCGTGGCTCGAAGTGACCGAGGTGGAGGTGGACCCCGGTACCGAAGCCGCCGTTGAGATGCGGGTGCGCAACACCGGCCCGCTGATGGACGAGTTCTCGTTCTCGCCGGTCGGCATGGCGCAAGGGTGGATCTCCGTCGAGCCGTCGATCGTGTCGCTCTTCCCCGGCGCCGAGGAGCAGGTGCAGGTCCACTTCCGCCCGCCCCGCCTCCACACCACCCTGGCCGGCGCCTCGCCGTTCGCGGTGAAGGTCGTGCCCCGGGAGGATCCCGAGAGCACGTCGGTCGTCGAGGGAACGCTGCACGTCGCCCCGTTCGACGAGCTCGGCGTCGACCTCGTGCCCACCACGTCGCGCGGCCGGCGCGCCGGTGGGCACGACCTCTTGGTGCGCAACACCGGCAACGCCGCGGTGCCCATGCGGCTCGGCGGGGTCGATCCCAAGGACCAGCTGCGCTTCGACTTCAACCCGTCGACCCTGCTGGTCGAGCCGGGCACCGCCCAGCACTGCCAGGTCCGGGTCCGCCCCCGCCACTCGTTCTGGCACGGCGACTCGCGCACGTGGCCGTTCCAGATCATCCTCGACGAGGAGGGCAGGGGCGAGCCGCTGATCGTGAACGGGGCCATGCTCCAGGAGCCACTCACGCCGAGCTGGCTCGGGCGGGCGCTGATCGGCGCCGCTGCCATCCTCCTGGCGCTGGTGCTGTTCTGGTTCGTCGTGTTGAAGCCGGCGGTGGAAGACGCCGCCCGGGACGCAGTGCACGACGAGCTGGCACCCATCCAGACCGCACTCGTCGCGTCGGGCATCACGCTGCCCCCCACGACGGTGAAGGGCGGCACCGTGCCCACGCCCGCTCCCACCACCACCACGATCAGCCCGCTCGGCGACCCCGTGAGCTTCCGCCTGTCACTGTCGACGCCCGAGTACGACGTGCCCGCCGGCCAGACCCTCTTCGTGACGGACATGGTGCTGCAGAACCCCGACAGCAACACCGGCCGCATCACCGTCGCCGTCGACGGCCAGCCCGTGTTCGACTCGGCCCTCGACTTCTTCCGCGACCTCGACCGCCACTTCGTCTCGCCGTTGACAGTGCCGGCCGGGTCCAAGCTCACCACGACGGTGGTGTGCACCGGACCGCCGGGCGGCCAGTGCACCGCCGCCGCCACGTTCGGCGCGTTCACGCGATCGAACTAGTCAGGACCGCCGGAAGACCGGGGAGTTGGAGAACACCGGGCTGTCGGGCCCGCCGCCCGACAGCGGCTGCTGGACGAGCACGGACGCCGTAGCTGACGCGGCGTCGGGCGGGCTGGCCACGAGGATCCGGCGGGTGCCGCCGCCCACGCCGGCCGGCACCACGGCGGCGACGCTGAACGACCCGCTGCCGTCGGCCACCGTGCTCGCCGCCGCGCCGCCGACGTCCCACGTCAGCACGACGGCGTCCCCGGCCGGGAAGTTGCTGCCGGTGATGGTGACCACCTGGCCGGGCACGATCACCGCGGGGCCGGCGGCCAGGACGGGATTGAGGCGCGCCGTCGCCGAGAGGCGCACTGATGCCGACGAGCCGCCCGAGCCGCTCACCGCCAGCGTGGCGACGCGGGTTCCGGCGACCGTCGGCTCGAAGCTGATGCTCACGGTGCACGACGCGCCGGCAGGCAGCGAGCGGCTGCAGCCGTTGCTGCTGATCACGTAGTCGGCGGCGCCGGCCCCCGTCACCTGCGCGCTCGGCGTGTTGGCGACGTTGCCGGAGTTCCGGACGGTGACCGTCTGGGGCGCACCGGCGCTCCCGATGATCTGCTCACCGAAGTCGAGCGCCGTGGGCGACGCCGCCAGCGCCGGCCGGGGCGGGTCGGCGCCCGTCCCCGTCAGCTCCACGCTCACTGTCGCGCCGCTCGACCCGCCCACGTCCATGGTGGCAGTGCGTGCCCCGGTGCCACCCGGCTTGAAGGTGACCGACACCGTGCATGTCGCCGCCGGTGCGAGGGTGGCGCCGGCGCACGTGCCCCCCGCCAGCGGGAACTCCGACGCTTGACCACCCGAGACGAGCAGCGTCCCGATCGTGGTGGGGAGCGTGCCCGAGTTCGTGACCGTGAACGTGCGGGCCGAGCTGCTGGAACCAACGGTCACCGAGCCGAACTGGAGCGTCGTGGGCTCGGCCGCCAGCTCGCCGTTGACGCCGGTGGCCGTGAGCGTGGCGGTCACCGGGAGCGCGTCCCACTCGGCGCCCTGCGGGGTGATGGTGAGCACCGCGGCACGGGCCCCCGCCGCCACCGGCGTGAGCGCGATCTGCACGACGCACGACTGGCCGACGTTGACGGGCTGGCCGCAGGTGGTGCCGTTGGTGACGACGGCGAACTCACTGTTCGACGACGTGACCGTGGCCGGCGTGAAGTCCACCGTCCCGCTGTTGGTGAACGGGATCGCCTTGGTGACAGAGGTCCCGACGCCGACGTCACCGAAGTCGGTGGGCCCCGCCGACAAGCCGGGCCCGAAGGCGAACGCCTGGACGCTGCTACCGCTGCCCCCGGCGGCGGCGGCGTTGGCGAGGAACGTCACCTCCCGACCGCCGTTGGCCACGACGGGCGTGTTGAAGGCGCCGTCGGCGACCGGTATCGCCGTGCTGAGGACGGCCTTGGCCGCGGAGTAGACGTTGATCCCCCGTGGGCTCGACTTCGTGACGGCGACGGCGCTGCCATCGGACGCCACGGATGGCTCGAGGGCGCCGCCGGTGAGCAACGTCGGCGCGGCCGCAGCGACCTTGAGGTACACGCCATCGCCGTTGGCCGCCGCCATCGTCTGACCGTCGTCGGACATCGCCACACCCGAGATGGCGCCGCCCGGGAAGGCGACCGGTGTGGGCGCACCGGGCTGGGCGGTCGGCACCGTGAACGCCTGACCGCCGGCCACGAAGACGACGAGGTTGCTGCCTACGTCGATCGAGCCCACCTCGGCGCCCTGGGCGGTGGCCACCTTCACCGCGTTGGCGCCGCTGGCGTACGTGAGCCACAGCGCGGTCGCCCCGCCGGCAGCGGGCCCGACCGTGAACGCGACGACGGCGCCCGACGGCGACACGGCCACCCGCTTGATGGTGTCGCCACTCTGGAACGTCCCGGTCTTCAGCGCCGTGCTGGTCCTCCCGTCGCTGATCGAGACGCCGGGGGCGCACGACGCGTAGGCCACCTTCGTGCCGTCGGCGGTGATGGCCGGGAGCAGTCCGGTGTCGATCGGCGTCGTGGCGTTGGATTGGCGGTTCCGCAGGTAGACGGTGCTCCCCGGGCAGCCCGCCGCACCCTGCTGCGCGAAGGCCACGGCGTGGCCGTCGCTCGACGCCGTGATGCTGGTGGTGGCGCCCGCCAGCGGCGCGTTCTGGGCGTCGAGACTGAGGAGCTGGTAGGGGGCTGCCGCGGCGGCCACCCCGCCACCGGCCACCAGGACCACTGTGGCGAGACACGCCACCGCGACGACCCTCGGCAGCCAGCTCCGCACGCCGCGAGACTAGGGGCCGAACACCGTTTCGAGGGCGACGACCAGGCCGTCGATGGTGTGCTCGGTCGCCACCGCGGCAACGGTGAGGCCCGCCGCTTCGGCGGCCGTGGCCGTCACCGGTCCGATGCACACGACGACGGGGGGCACGGCGTCCGCCCCGGCGGCGGCCACGTAGCCGGTCACGGTGGACGCCGACGTGAACGTGATGGCGTCGGCCTGCCGGGCCCGCTCGACCAGCGCCGGCGCGGCGTCGGCCGGCGCCGTCCGGTACGCCACGACGGTGTCGACCTGCCAGCCGGCGGCCCGCAGGCCGTCGGCCAGGACCGGCCGCGCCCCCTCGGCCTGCGGCAGCAGGATCCTCCCCGGGCCGGGCGGGAAGACGGCCAGGAGGCCCTCGGCCACGAACCGGTCGGGCACGAGCGCCGGCTCGATCCCCGCTGCTCGCATCACCGCGGCGGTGCCCGGTCCCACGACGGCGACCGCCGGCGGGCGGCCGGAACCGAGGGCGGCCACGAACCGGCCGGCGCCGTTAGTGGAGGTGAGCACCACCCAGTCGTAGGCGCCGAGGTCGGCCAGCGCGGCGCCCAACGCTGCTCCCCTGTCGGCTGGGTCGATGATGGCGATGGTGGGCACCTCGATCACCGTCGCGCCCAGGGCCCGCACCCGCTCGACGAGCGTGGAGGCCTGCTCGGCAGCACGGGTCACCACCACGGTGCGCCCCGCCAGGGCCTCTACCCGAGGAAGGTAGGGCACAGGTCGAGCCAGCACTGCGTCGTGAGCCGGAGCGACTCCACGTCGATGCGCTCGTCGTTGCCGTGGAACCGGCTCGAGAAGTCCTCGTAGGTGACAGCGGGGGACAGGAGCCCGAAGCCGTAGGCCACGCTGCCGGCGTCCCGGAAGAACGTGGCATCGGTGCCGCCGGCGGTGATGCGCGGCAGCAGCGTCGCTTCCGGGCGCACCTTGGCCACGAGTGCCTCGATGGCGTGCCACAGCGGCGTGTCGGTCGGGCTCTGCGTGCTGGGGCGGTCGTGGAGGGGCTCGACGACCACATCGGCGGCCAGCGGGCCGAGGGCGTCGGCCAGCATCGCATCGACGTCGGCGCCGGTCTGTCCCGGCAGGATGCGGATGTCGACGTCGAGCAGGACCTCGTCCGGGATGACGTTGGTCTTGGTGCCGCCGTGCACCACGTCGGGCGAGAAGGTCGTGTGCGTGCAGGCGTGGGCGTACTTGGCCGTGCGGGTGTCGGCGATCGACTCGCACGCCTCCCACGCCCGGGCCGGGTCGACCAGCGCGGCGCGGGTCTCGGCGTCGAGATCGAGCGAGGCGGCGTAGGCCCGCCACACGTCGTTGATCTCGGTGGCCGGTCGGTAGGTGGCGACGCGGCGCACGACCTCGGCCGCCTTCACGAGGGCGTTGTCGGCGCCGAAGGGCATCGATCCGTGTGCCGGGGTGCCCCGCACCCGCAACCGCCGCCACGCCGCGCCCTTCTCGCCGACGGTCACCACGACCTTGGACCCTGCCGGCCCGTCCACCGTCCAGCCCCCCGACTCGGTGATCACGTAGTCGGCACCTACGGCATCGAGCTCGTGGCGCACCAGCCAGTCGGCGCCGTGCTCGCCGCCGGCTTCCTCGTCGGCCACGCCGAGGTAGACGAACGTGCCGCGCGGCCGCCAGCCGCCCCGGGCGAGGTGCTTGGTGGCCACCGCCATCGATGCCGTGAGGTTGAGCATGTCGATGGCACCTCGGCCCCAGATCTCGCCGTCGACCAGCTCGCCGCCGAACGGATCGCGCCGCCAGCCGGCGGGCGACACGGGCACGACGTCGGTGTGGCCCATCAGCAGGAGGGTGGGCGCCGACGGATCAGTGCCTTCGATCCGGGCCACCACCGAACGGCGGCCGGGCGTGGGCTCGAAGGACTCGACGTCGAGCCCCGCGCCCTCCAGGTAGGTCTGGAGCACGTCGGCCGAGCGCACCTCCTGGCCCGACGCCGCCGTCCCGTCGTTCACGCAGGCGTTGCGGATCATCGTCTGGAGCAGCTCGACGGTCTCGCCCGTCGCCGTGTCCATCGTGCTCATGCGAGCCCCGCGGCAGCGGCCGCCTCGCGGGCGGTGGCCTCGACCCAGGCGTGGTCGCCGGCGCCACCGTGGCGGCGGTCGCGCCAGACGCCGGCCGGCCCGGCGAGGAAGGAGTGGAGGACGAGCTGGCCGTCGTGGTCGAGGTGGGCGTGGGCGCCGACCGGCAGCTCGCAGCCTCCGCCGAGGGTGGCCAGGAAGGCCCGCTCCAGCGCCACGAAGCTGCGGTCGATGGATGACTCCACCTTCGCCAGCCGGTCGCGCAGCGCGTCGTCGCCCTCCCGGCACTCGACCGCGAGGGCGCCCTGGCCGACCTGCGGCACCATCTGCTCGACGTTCAGGACCTCGGCGGCCTGATCGCTGCGCCCGAGCCGCTGGAGGGCGGCCTGTGCGACCACGACGGCCCCGCCGTCGGGCACCTTGGTCAGCCGGGTGTCGATGTTGCCCCGCAGATCGTCGAACACGAGGTCCGGGCGGAGGGCGGCGAGCTGGGCCCGGCGCCGCACCGCGCCCGTGGCCACGTGCGCACCCGGGGCCAGCTCGGCCAGCGTCTTGCCGACCAGCGCGTCACGGGCGTCGCCGCGGGGAGGCACCGCCGCCAGCACGAGGCCGGCGGGTGGTGGTCCGGACGGCAGATCCTTGGCGGAGTGGACGGCGACGTCGGCCCGCCCGTCGAGCACGGCCTGCTGCACCTCCTTGACGAACACGCCCTGACCGCCGATGGCGTGCAGCGGCACGTCGGTGCGCACATCGCCCGTCGTCTCGACGAGCACCAGCTCGACATCCAGGCGCGGATCGGCCGCCCGGAGGAGCTCGGCCACGTGCCGGGTCTGCCACTGCGCCAGCGCGCTCCCCCTCGTGGCGAGCCGCAGCGCGCTCACGTCAGATCGAACAGGTCGCGCACGGCCTCGGCGTTGCGCTCGCCCTTCGGCGTGCCGGCGTCGCGCTTGAGGCTGGCCGTCGGCTCGTGCACCAGCTTGGCGACGATGGCTCGGGTCAGCGCGTCCACCGTGGCCCGCTGGCGCTCGTCGAGGCCGGCCAGCTTGCCGTTGAAGCGCTGCAGCTCGGCCTGGCGGATGGTGTCGGCGTGCTCGTGGAGCTGGGCCACGAGGGGCGCCGCCTGGCGGGCGGCGATCTCCTCGGCGTAGCGGCCGACCTCTTCGGCGACGATGTGGCCCACCTTGGCCGCCTCGGCAGCACGCTCGGCCACGCCACGGGCGGCCCAGTCCCGGAGGTCGTCGAGGTCGAGCAGCGTCACGCCGGGTACGAGGGCGACGGCGGCGTCGACGTCGCGCGGCACGGCCACGTCGACCACCAGCAAAGGCCGGCCGGCGATGGCCCGTTCCACCATGTCCGCGTCGATGAGGACCGAGCCGGAGCCGGTCGAGGTGAGCAGGACGTCGACCTCGGCGAGAGCGGCGCCCAGCCCCGAGAACGGCAGGGCCCGGCCGCCGACGCGCTCGGCCAGGTCGACGGCGCGCTCGTAGGTGCGGTTCACCACCACGACCTCGCCGAGGCCGGTGCGCCTGAGGGCGGCGACGATGCCCTCGCCCATCTCGCCCGCCCCCACCACGAGCACCTTGGCGCCGGCCAGGGGACCGAAGCGCTCGGTGGCCATCTCGACGGCGGCGTAGGACACCGACGCGGTGGAGCGGGCGATGCCGGTCTCCGTCCGGGCCCGCTTGCCGGTCTCCAGGGAGTGGCGGAACAGGTGGTTCAGGCTGCTGCGAGCAGTGCCTTCCTGCTGGGCCACCGACCACGCGCTGCGCACCTGCCCGAGGATCTCGTGCTCGCCGACCACGGCCGACTCCAGCCCGGCCGCCACCGAGAACAGGTGAGCCACCGCGGCGACGTCGTGCTGGCTGTAGAGGTGGGGCTGCAGGTCCTCAGGCGCCAGGTGGGCGAGGTCGCACAGGAAGTCGCGGATGTCGGCGAATGCCGGGTGGAAGCGCTCGGCGACGGCGTAGACCTCGGTGCGGTTGCACGTCGACAGCAGCACCACTTCGTTGATGTTGGGCCGGCTGACGAGGTCGTGCAGGGCCTTGGGCAGCGCCTCGGCCGTCACCGTGGTGCGCTCGAGCAATTCGAGCGGCACCGTGCGGTGGTTCAGACCGATGACGACGATGGACAACGCCTGCTCCTCACGACCCTGGTGGGCACCAGTACGGTCCAGACTAGGCGCCGGTTCGGGGCGTCAGGCACTCGCAACGTCCTCGGTGTCGAGCGCCACAGGGGTCATGCCGGCCGCGGCGCGGCGCTGCTGGTAGAAGCTCAGGATCTGCATCTCGACGGCGAGGTCGACCTTGCGCAGCGAGACGCCCCGCGGCACGGTCAGCACGACCGGGGCGAAGTTCAAGATGGAGGTCACGCCGGCCCGCACGAGACGGTCGGCCGCCTCCTGGGCGGCCCCCGGGGGCGTGGCGATCACGCCGATCGTGCCCCCCTTGGCCGGCACGATGTCGGGGAGGTCGTCGAGGTGGCGCACGAGGTGGCCCGACACCTGCGTGCCGACCTTGGCGGGATCGATGTCGACCAGGGCGGCCATGGGGAAGCCCCGCTCGCCGAACCCGCCGTAGTTGGCCAGGGCCTGACCGAGGTTGCCGGCGCCCACGATGATGACGGGCCAGTCGCGGGTCAGGCCGAGCTCCCGGCTCATCTGGTACAGCAGGTACTCCACGTCGTAGCCCACGCCGCGAGTGCCGTAGCTACCGAGGTAGGACAGGTCCTTGCGCACCTTGGCGGCGTTCACGCCGGCCAGCTCGGCCAGCCGCTCCGACGACACGTTCGGGATGTGGTCGTTGGCCAGCTCGTACAGGATGCGCAGGTACACCGGCAGGCGAGTCACGGTGGCCTCGGGGATCCTGCGACGGGCACGTTCGACCATGCGACGCACCAGCCTAGTTCCGTACGTGCACGAGTTCACAAAAGGCCCGACGGCGCCTAACTTCGACGTCGTGCCGGAGGCGCGGTGACCAAGGAGACGGCCCTCGCGGCGGCCGCGACCCTGGTCGCAGCGGCGTTCACGCTGTCCACGCTCGACCGCTGGATCGCCAACCGCCGCCGCCACGAGGCGGCCTGGACGCTGTCGCTGGCGATGTTCACGATCGCCTCGGCCAGCCTGTGGGTGGCCGCCGTGGCCGGCTGGACGGAGCCCACGTTCCGGGTCTTCTACCTCTTCGGGGCCATCCTGAACGTGCCGTGGCTGGCCCTCGGCACGGTCGAGCTCCTGGGCGGGCGGCGCTGGGGGCGCCCGTGCGCCGCCGGCGTGGCCCTGCTGTCGGCGTTCGCCGCCGGGGTCATGGCGGTGACGCCGTTCGTGGGCCCGATCGTGGCTGACGAGCTGCCCGAGGGATCAGACGTCTTCGGTCCGCTGCCTCGCATCCTGGCGGCGGTGTGCTCGGGCGGGGCGGCGCTCGTCATCGTGGGCGGCGCGCTCTGGTCGGCGTGGCGGGCGATACGGGGGCGGCGTCGCGCCGCGGCCGGCTGGGCGGCAGCGCCGGGGCGGCTGGCGCTCGGCAACGTGCTGATCGCGGGGGGAACGCTGGTGCTGTCGGCCAGCGGCACGCTGAACGCCCGGCTCGGCGCCGAGACCGCGTTCGCCGTCACCCTCGCCATCGGCGTGACCGTGCTGTTCGTGGGCTTCCTGGTGGCCACCTCGGCCTCCCCCGCCCGAACTGACGCGCACGGACCCGATATGCGTGGCACATCGCGCACGGGTTCGGTGCAGGAGCTTCAGCGCAGGACGCGGCGCAACACCTTGCCGCCGAGGCCCTTGGGCAGCTCGTCGACGACGAGCACCGAGGTCGGGCACTTGTAGCGAGCGAGGTGCTGGCGGCACCAGGCGGCGACGGCGTCGTCGGAAACCCGGTCGGCTCCGTCCACCGTGGGCACGACGTAGGCCCGCACCGCCTCGCCGGTCGTCGGGTCGGCCACGCCGACGACGGCCGCTTCGGCCACGCCGGGCGCCTCGGCCAGCACCTGCTCGACCTCGGCCGGGAACACGTTGAAGCCCGACACGATGATCAGGTCCTTGGCCCGGTCGACGATGTACAGGTAGCCGTCGTCGTCGGTGACGGCCACGTCGCCGGTGCGCAGCCAGCCGTCGGCCGTCAGCACCCGGGCGGTGGCCTCGGGATCGGCCCAGTAGCCGGCGAAGACGTTGGCCCCCCGCACCCAGATCTCGCCGGGGTCACCGTCGAGCACGTCGGCGCCGTCGTCGTCGACGAGACGCACCTCCACGCCGTCGAGGGCCTGGCCCACCGACCCGCGGCGGGGCTCGATGCCGACGGAGGTGGTGACGACGGGCGACGCCTCCGTGAGGCCGTAGCCCTCCCGCACCACCAGGCCGAGGCGGTCCTCGACGACGGCGGCCACGTCCTCGGGCAGCTTGGCCGCGCCCGACAGGGCCTGGCGCACCGAAGCGAAGGCCGCCGGCGTGGCCTCGGGCAGTTGGGACCACGCCACCCACATCGGCGGGGCGCCCAGCACGATGGTGATGCGGGCGGCGGTGATGAGCTCCATCGTGCCGACAGGGTCGAACCGAGGGACCAGGACCAGGCGGGCACCGGCGTTCAGCGTGGCGTCCAGCGCGACGCCGAAGCCGTAGACGTGGAACAGCGGCAGGACGCCCAGGACGATGTCGTCGGGACCGAGGCGATCGGGGTTGGCCGACATCTGGGCGACGTTGGCGCTGAGCGAGCCGTGCGTGAGCATGGCCGCCCGTGGCGCGCCGGCGGTGCCGCTGGTGAAGCACAGCACGGCCACGTCGCCGGGATCGACGTCGACGAGGGGCGCTTCGGGGTGGCCGGGAGCGAGCAGCTCGTCGATCTCGCCAGCCGAGGTCGACAGCACCTCGGTCACACCGACGGCCAGCCGCTCCCGCTCCAACTCGGCCGCCGGGCTCTGGGGGTTGAGCGGCACCACGATGGCGCCCAGGCCCAGGACGGCGAGGAAGGCCTCGACCAGCTCGATGCCGTTGGGGCCCACGACCGCCACCCGGTCGCCCCGGCGGACGCCGCGTGCGGCCAGGGCGCCGCGCAGCAGGCCCAGGCGCCGGCGCAGCTCGCCGTAGGTGACGGCGCGGTCCCGCTCGACGAGCGCCACCCGATCGGCCGGGTGGGAGTCGACCATGGCAGCCAGGTTCATCAGAGGCTCAACACGAGCTGCACGACGCCGGCGATCAAGATGGCGGCGAGCAGGAGGACCAGGGCGAGCGTCGTGGCTGGGCGCATCGGCGCGCAGGCTACCGGCGGGGCGTGAACGACACCCGAGCGGCGGGGGGCCGCTCGTCGTCGTCGGGGACGGGCTCCACGATGACCGGGTCACCGGGACCGAGGCCGAGCTCGTCGGCCGCCGACCGCCGGTCGAGGCACACCGCCAGCAGACCGTAGGAATCGACGACGAGGCCGATCTGGCCCGGGCCGAGCGTGCCGTACGCGCCGACCACGACGGCGCTGCGGTGGGTCTCGCCGAGGCGCAGGCGGACCCGGTCGCCCCAGCCGTCGATGTCGTCGGCCCCCAGGTTGAGCTGGGCGTTGCCGAAGCGATCGACCCAGAGCACCTCGGCGGCGAGGCCGAGGCCGTCGGGCCGGGAGAGCGGCACGATGCCGGGCAGCAGCGTCGCCGGGTCGACGGCCTCCCCGAGCTCGGCCAGGTCGACACCGTTGCAGAGGTGGGCGGCGGCAGGGCCGAAGACGTCACGGCCGGCGAACGTGGCGCCGGGCGCCTCGAGCTGGTAGTCGCGGTTGGAGAGCACCACGGTCCGCCCGGCGCCGCCGGCCATCGCCACGCCGGGAGCGAGGATCCCGTTGTCGGGGCCGATCAGCACGCCCTCGCCGTCGCCGACCTCGACCGCCACGGCCCGCCGCTCCGTGCCGACGCCCGGGTCGACGATGGCCAGCACCACCCCGCTCGGCAGGTACTGGACGGAGCGGGCCAGCGTCAGGGAGGCGCCCCGGACGTCGTAGGGCGTGATGTCGTGGGTGAGGTCGACCACCGTGACGTGACGGGCGATCTCCCTGATCACCGACTTGACGACGCCCACGAACTCGTCGCGCAGCCCGAAGTCGGACAGGAACGTCACGGTGTCGTAGCGCGGCGCCACGGAGCCGACGGTAGCGGTGACAGGTCGTTGCGGCGTCGACCGGGGAGACGAACAGGGCTGGTGCCGACCCCCCGACGGCACCAGCCCTGCCGGCGCGGCCCTGACGGGCGCGTCTGCAGCCGGCTCATGTGAACCAGCCTGTTGAAGGCCACCACCCCGGACCCGTCGCCGATGTGGCACGGATCTGGGAGCGGCACCCGAGCGGACCAACCCTGACTCCGCTAGCGGCTGACAGTAAGTCAAATCCCAGGCATGAGAAAAGCGTCACTTCGATTACGAACCGAAAATCCGGTCTCAGGTCACTGTCCGCCGAGCTCTCGGCTGCGCTCCGTGGCGGCGACGACAGCATCCAGGAAGGCCGCGCGCACGCCGGCCCGCTCCAGGGCCCGGAGGCCGGCGGCGGTCGTGCCCCCAGGCGAGGTGACCGCCGCCCGCAACTGCTCCGGCGGCTGCCCTGAGCTGGCCAGGAGCGCCGCCGTCCCCACGAGCAGCTGGGTGGTGAGCTGGGCGCTGACGTCGCGAGGCAGGCCGGCCAGCACGCCCCCCTCGATCAGCGCCTCCACCACCAGGAACAGGTAGGCCGGTCCCGAGCCGGACAGCCCGGTGACGGCGTCGAGGAGGTGTTCGGGGACCCGCACCACGGTGCCGACGGACCCGAGGATGCCGGCGGCCCAGTCCAGGTCGGCGGGGCCGGCGTGGGTCCCGGGCGCGATGGCGGCGGCACCCGCTCGGACCAGGGCGGGCGTGTTCGGCATGGCCCGCACCACGGCGGCGTCGGTACCGAGCGCCGCTTCGATGACGGCGATGGGCACGCCGGCGGCGATCGACAGGACCCTCCGGGCGCCGGCCTGGCCGGCGGCGGCGGCAGCGGCCGGCACGTCGCCCGGCTTGACCGCCAGGAGCGCCGCCTCGGTGGGGGCGGTGCTGGCGTCAGCGACGGCGACGCCGGGCAGCTCCTCGGCCAGCACCTGGCGACGGGCCTCGATCGGCTCGACGACGACCAGCTCTGCCGGTGCCGCCCATCCCCCGGCGACGAGCCCACCGACCAGGGCGGCGCCCATGTTCCCGCCGCCGAACACTGTGAGCCGCACGGTCATGGGGCGCCACCGTACGCCCGGACCGGCCCGAACTTCCCCGATCCAGGCCGGCCCGGAGCACCACTGGTGTGTGCGCGGCGCTAGCCCGGGCGGAAGCGGGACTCGAAGCCGATGGCCAGCGCCGGCCGGAAGCACCGCTCGACGGCGGCGTACACCGTCCCCAGGATGCGGTCGAGCTCGGCGGCGTCGAGGCCGGCAACAGGCAGCTCACCCCGCAGGAACACGGCGTCCTCGGCCCCGATCGAGAAGTGGGCCCCCACCAGCCCGTCGTTGCGGCGCAGGAGGTGCTCGTAGAACAGGGCGTGGTTCTCCTCCGGGGCGGGCATCACGTAGGTCTCGTAACGCAGGGTGCGCTGGCCGAGGGTGAGCCACACCGTCGTGACGTCCTTCTCCTCGCCCCAGAGCCGCACGTACCAGCGGCGGGGGATCTCCTCGTCGCGGTCGACGGCGGCGATGAGCTCGTTGTCGACCCTGGCCTGCGCCAGCCACGAGTCGATGGCCGCTTCGAGGGCGGCCAGATCGTCGTCGCCGTGCACGTCGCTCATCGGCAGTCGACCAGGGCGCCGACGGTGAGATCGGCGTAGAGGCGCCGCAGGCGGGCGGCGGCCACGGACCAGGTGTAGCCCGCCGCCCGTTCGGCCGCGCTCACGCCCATCTCCCAGGCCAGGCGCTCGTTGGACAGCAGCTCGTCGCTGTAGGCGGCGAAGACCTCGGCGTCACGACCGGGCACGAGGAAGCCGGTGTGGCCGTGGTCGACCAGCGTCAGCAGACCGCCCACGGCGGCCGCCACCACGGGGGCCCCGCACGCCGCTGCCTCCAGTGCGACCAGCCCGAAGCTCTCCGACCGCGACGGCACCAGCACCACATCCGCGGCCCGGTAGTAGCTCGACAGGACGTGGTGCGGTTGCGGGGGGACGAAGCGCACCCGATCGCCGAGGTCGTGCTCGTCGACCACCGCCGGCCAGCTTCTCCACCTCCTGCTCGCCACCGACCCCGCTGGCGCCGCCGACGATCACGAGCACGGCGTCGGGCCGGCGGAGGTGGGCCAGCGCCCGCACGGCCACGTCGGTGCCCTTCAGCGGCTGGATGCGACCGACGAAGAGCAGCACCGGATGATCCCCGAGACCGATGGCCCGGCGCGCCCCCTGGCGATCGCCGGGCGCGAAGAAGGCGTGATCCACACCGGGAGCGACGACCTCGATCCGCCCCGGCGGCACCCCGTACAGCCGGGTGAGCTGCTTGGCCTCCTCGGTGCAGCTCACGCAGATGGCGTCGGCGCAGCCGATCACGTCCATCTCGGCCCGCTCCCGCCGGGCCGGCTCCCGGTCGCCCCCTTCGGCCTTCACCCGCGACAGGGTGTGGAAGGTGCTGACCAGGGGCAGGCCGAGCTCGTGCTTCATCCGGTGGCCGGCTACGCCCGACAGCCAGTAGTTGGCGTGGACGAGGTCGACGCCGCCGTGGCGATCGAGGTGGTCCATCACGCCCTCGGCGAACTGGTCGACGACAGCAGGGAGCGCCTCTTTGGGCAGATCGGGCGGGCCGGCGTCGATGTGCACCACCCGGAAGCCGGGCTCGACGGCCACCTCGTCGGGCAGGTCGTCGCGCCAGCGCCGGACGTACGTGGTGCAGTCGACGCCGGCCTGGGCCAGCGCCGACACCAGCTCGCGCACGTACACGTTCATGCCACCGCTGTCGCCGGCGCCCGGCTGCACCAGGGGCGACGTGTGGAGGGAGAGCATCGCCAACCGGCGCACGGGGAGGTTCAACTCTCCTCGGTACCAGGCGATTCCGTGAGCCCCGCGCCACTCTCGCGGACGAGGAGAGCATCGACCGAGGCGGCGCCGGTGCGATAGCGCCGGGTGAGCTCGGCGGCGATGGCATCGAGCCGGCCGAACACCAGGTGGCGCCGGGCCGAGACCACCGCCTCGAGGTCGCTCAGCTCGGCCACCAGCTGGTCGAGCTCGTCGGTGTCGAGGTCGGGCAGGTGGGCCAGGCGGGTGGCGTCGCAGATGGCGTCGAGCTCGTCGGTGAGGGTGGGATCGGCCGGCGCCGCCAGGCCTCGCGCCCGTCCGGTGCTGCCCCCGACGACGTGCTCGGACAGCAGGCGGGGCAGGCCGGCCACGAGGGCAGCCAGATCGGCCGGCTGGCCGGCGGCCCGGCGCTCCTGCTCGAAGCGGACGATGTCGAGGTGGCCCTGGACCAGGCGGCGCAGGAAGGAGACGGCATCTTCGACCGCCTGGCACTCGGCGCGCATGATCCGTACATCACCCAGCGGACGGGATGTCAGACCTTCCAAGTAGTCCGGTTCGCTGATGCGCTCGAGGGGGGCCAGGTCCAACGGGGTTCGATGGTATCGGCGCCGGCATTGCCAAGCGCGGAGAGTGCCGCCGCGGTGCGGCGGCGGGCAGCCGACGGCGGCATTGTCCGAGCACAGCGAGTCAGGAGCGAGCCGAAGCGTCAGCGGAGGCGGCGACGAAGACGCGTGTCAGCCCCCGGACACTGGGGGCAGCACCGCCACCTCGTCGGCCGGTCCCACCTCGGTGGCCGGTTCGGCCGGCTCGCCGTTCACCCAGATCTTGCAGGACGGCAGGAGGGCGACGAAGTCCTCGCCGTAGCGGGACGCGGCCAGCGCCAGCACGTCGGCGACGGTGGCGCCATCCAGGTCGTCACGCCCCCGACCGGCGGCCTCACGGGCCGATGCGAAGAGCCGCAGCAGCGCCATCGCCGATCACGCTACCGGGGTACCGTCAAACGCTTGGAGACGCGCATCGTCCTCGTGCGCCACGGGCAGTCGACCTGGAACGCCGACGGCCGCTGGCAGGGCCAGGCCGATCCTCCCCTGTCACCCCTCGGCCAGGCGCAGGCGCAGGCCGCCGCCGAGGCGTGCCCGGCCGTCGACGTGGTCGTGGCCAGCGACCTGGTGCGGGCCCAGCACACGGCCGGGATCATCGCCGGCGAGCGCTCGTTCGGGCCGGTCCATGCCGAGCCGCGCCTGCGCGAGACGTTCACCGGCGAGTGGACCGGGCTCACGCGCGACGAGATCGAGGAGGCGTGGCCGGGCTGGCTGGCCGCCGACCGCCGCCCGCCGGGCTTCGAGTCCTGGGAGGCGGTGGCGCACCGAGCCACCAGCGCGCTGCTCGACATCCACGCCGCCCACCCGAACCGAACTGTCCTCGTGGTGGCCCACGGCGGCGTCATCCGCGCCGTCGAGCGCGGCCTCGACGTGATCGGCAGCGTGCCCAAGAACCTCGGCGGCCGATGGTTTCGCGTGAACGGCGACGGCCTGGTGGCCGGCGACGTCGTTGTGCTCATCGACCACACCAAGGTCGTCGTCACCGCGCCCGATCAGCTGTGAGCGGGGCGCCGTGACCTTCGCCGTCGAGGTGGTGCGCAGCACCCGCCGCAAGCGGACGGTCGGCGCCCGCATGGTGGGCCAGGTGCTGCGGGTCAGCGTGCCGTCGTGGATGTCGGCTGCCGACGAGCGCCGCTACGTCGACCACATGCGGAGGCGGTTCGAGCGTCAGCTGCAAGCGGCGCTGGTCGATCTCGACGACCGGGCGGCGGTGCTGGCCCACCGCCACGGCCTCCCGCAGCCGCGATCGATCCGCTGGGTCGACAACATGCAGAGCCGCTGGGGCTCGTGCACGCCGTCGACCGGGACGGTGCGCATCTCGTCACGCTTGGCCCGCTTCCCGTCCTGGGTGCGCGACTACGTGATCGTGCACGAACTGGCGCATCTGGTGCACGGCGGCCACACGCCGGCGTTCTGGCGCCTGGTCGAGCGCTACCCGATGGCGGAGCGGGCCCGGGGCTACCTCATCGCCAAGTCCGGCGACGACGAGACCGAATAGTTGCGGCGCCTGACGCGCCGACTCGCTGCGCAATCAGAGGGCGAGCGGATAGGTGAAGAGAGCGAGGGCGATGAGGCTGCTCGGCCCGTGTCGACAATCGGCGTTTGGGTGCCGATTGCCTCGCCTGGCGGGCCGATCGGCACCCATGACCGAATCGGCACCCAACGTCGCTCACGGATCGTGGCCACCGGCCCGACCGCGCGGATCGCGAGCACCTCTCCGCTCGCCCTCTCGGACAATGCCGCCAGCGCACGTCGCGGCCCCGCCCTAGCCCCGGTAGCCGTTGGTGAGCGGGAGGCGGCGGTCCTTGCCGAAGGCCTTGGGCGTGACCCGCACCCCGGGCGGCGACTGCCGGCGCTTGTACTCGGCCAGATCGACGAGCCGGGTGATGCGCCGCACCACGGCCTCGTCGAACCCCGCCGCCACCAGCTCACCGGCAGTGCCGTCCTCCTCGACGTAGGCCTGCAAGATCGGGTCGAGCACCTCGTAGGGCGGCAGGCTCTGGTCGTCGCGCTGGTCGGGGCGCAGCTCGGCCGACGGAGGTTTGGTGAGCACGTCAGCCGGGATCACGTCCCGACCCGCTCGCTCGTTCACGTACCGGCACAGCTCGTACACCTGGAGCTTGAACACGTCCTTGATGACCGCGAACCCGCCGGCCGTGTCGCCATAGAGCGTCGAGTAGCCCACGGCCATCTCGCTCTTGTTGCCGGTCGTCAGCACCATCCAGCCGAACTTGTTCGACAGCGCCATGAGGAGCATGCCGCGGATGCGGCTCTGCAGGTTCTCCTCGGCCAGGTCCGGGGGACGATCGCCGAAGGACGGCGCCAGCAGGCCGAGGAAGGCGGCGAAGGCGTCTTCGATGGCGATCGTGCGGTAGTCGATGCCGAGCGCGAGGGCGAGGGACTCGGCGTCCGTGCGCGACCCTTCGCTCGAGTAGCGCGACGGCATGGAGACACCGTGCACGTGGTCGGGGCCGAGGGCGTCGGCGGCCACGCACGCCACGAGCGACGAGTCGATGCCGCCGGACAGCCCGATGACGACGGCGCTGAAGCCGTTCTTGCGGACGTAGTCGCGGGTGCCGAGCACGAGCGCCTCGTACACCTCGCCGATCGGGTCGAGCGCCGCCTCCACCACCGGCGCGCGGTGGTCGGCGTCGGCCGTGGCCCGCTCGGTGAGGACGACCTCGGGCAGCGCCTCGGTGCTCACCCGGCCGCGGGGGTCGAGCAGCCGCTTGCGGAACACGGGCCGCACGTCGAGATCGACGAGCGTGACCGCCTCGGTGAACTGGGGCACCCGAGCGAGGAGCTCGCCGTCGGCGTCGAGCACCATCGAGGCGCCGTCGAACACGAGCTCGTCCTGGCCCCCGACCTGGTTGACGTACACGAGGGCGCACGAGGCGTCGGCCGCACGCGTCGCCAGCATGCGCTCACGAGCGGTCAGGCGACCGGCGAAGTACGGCGACGCGTTGATGTTGACGACCAGCTCGGCCCCGCCGAGGCCCTGCAACGCGATGGGCCCGTTGGGGCTCCAGGCGTCCTCGCAGATGCTGACCCCCACCCGGACGCCGGCGATGACGTAGAGCTCCGGCGCCTCGGCCCCGGGGGTGAAGTAGCGCTGCTCGTCGAACACGGCGTAGTTGGGCAGCAGGCGCTTGCGGTAGATGCCGGCCACCTCACCACCGATGCAGACGGCGGCGGCGTTGTGCAGATCCCGCCCGGCGTCGACGAAGCCGACCACGGCGGCGCAGCGGCCGGTGCGAGCGGCCACCTTGGCCAGGGCGGCGCGATTGTCGGCCACGAACCCCGGTTTCAGCACGAGATCTTCGGGCGGGTAGCCGGTGACGGCCAGTTCGGGGAAGACGGCCAGGTCAGCGCCCCCGGATTCGGCCACGCCGAGGGCGTCGACGATGCGGGCCACGTTGCCGTCCAGATCTCCGACGGTGGTGTTGAGCTGGCACAAGGCGATGCGAAGGCGGCTCACCACGTCCGAGGGTACCGGCCGGCCTTCGAGCACGGCCCGAGATCACGCACTAGCGTCGCCAGACGACCGCCCCGCGTGACGAACCGGGCCGGGTCCGGCGGTCCGTCGTGGGCGTGATGGCCGGAGCCGCCTCGGCCCTCCTCGTGGGTGACATGACCACGAGGAGGACTGGATGGCCAACCAGAGTGGCGCGCTCTCCCGACGGCGCCTGCTCGGCGCGGGCGCCGTGGTCGGCGCCACGGCCCTGACTGCCACCGCCACTCGCGCCGCCGCCGGGCCGCGCCTCGCCGAGGCGGCCTTCGCCCCGACGGCCGGCACCGAATCCCGCTCGTACCCGGGCATCACGTTGATGGCCGGCAACGAGCTGGCCAACTTCCCCACCAGCACCGTGTTCGTGAAGGACCCCTTCAACGGCTCGTACCCGAGCACGGCGAACGGTTACGTGGGCACCGCGCTCGACGTCCCGGCCGGGAGCACCGTGCACGACGTGGTGTTCTTCCTGCACCAGCAAGACGGCGGGGGCCAGCAGCTCTGCGCCGTGCAGCTGTACCACCCGGGCGCGACCGGCTACGAGATCCTCCTCAGCCACACCGCCACGGAGACCGGCATCGTCGCCGTCAGCGCCGCGGCCGGAGCACCCGACGCGCTGCCCCGCATCGTGAACAGCGGTGACGCCCTGTGCGCCTTCGTCTGGCGCGGTCAGCAGAACGCCGTGTGCCGGGGCATCCGGGTCGACTACACGCCCCCCGGCGCGGTGACCGGCTCGTCGGGTGGCGGGCTCGTGGCCATCCCGCCCGCACGCGTCTACGACTCGCGCCACGGTGGCGGCAAGCTCCGCGACGGCGAGCAGCGCACCGTCTCACTGGCCACCACCATCAACGGGGAGCCGGTCATGCCGGCGGGCGTCTCGGCCGCGGCCATCACCATCACGGTCACCGGCACCGAGGGATCCGGCGGCTACGTGGCCGTCTTCCCCGGTGGGGGCAACTGGTCGGGCACGTCGTCGATCAACTGGTTCGGCCCCGGGCAGAACCTGGCCACGGCGGCGATCGTGGCCCTCGGCCCGAACCGCGAGGTGATCCTGCAGGGCGGAGCGAACGCCACCGACGTGATCGTGGACGTCAGCGCCTACATCGTCTGACGCGGCATCACCCGCCGCGCACGAAGGCGGCGACGCCGGCGGCGGCCAGGGACCGCACCAGGGCGTCCCCGTCGGCGCCCGACAACCCGCCCCGCACCACGCGGAACGGGCCGTCACCGGATACGCCGAAGCCCCCGAATCCCTTGGCGGCGAGGGAGGCGACAGCCTGGGTGGCCGCCTCCCGGGTGGCGTACGCACCGGCCTGCACGGTGACCGAGCCCCCAGGGGCGTGCGTGCCGGGAGGCGCCGTGACCGGTGGCCGCGCCGTGGTGGCGGGCCGGGGCGCGGGCGTCGCCGGTGGCGGCGCCGTGGTAGTCGCCACCGTCGGTGGCGCCGTGGCGATGGTCGTGGTGGGGGCGTTGGTGATCGGTGGGAGGGTGCCCACGACCGACACCCGACCGGTTGGCGCGATGGCCAACGTGGTACGAGAAGGAACCGGCGAGTCGTCCGCTTTGGTGAAGCTGCAGCCGCCGAGGGCGAGCCCAGCCGCGACGACGACCCCAACGATGACGGCGCGATCGACCATGGCAAACCTCCGAGGCAGCCTCCGACCGCTGCCACCAATGTACGCGAGGCGGCACACTGGCCGCGTGCCGTTGCTCGATCTCGCTGACACGATCGACCGGTCAGCCGCCCCGGCGGCGGCCCGGCTGTCGGTCGAGCGCCTCCTCGCGCTCCAGCCGGCAGCGGCCACGCGGCTGCACGAGCCCCACCTCATCAGCGCCATCGTGGCCGTCACGGCGGCCAGCCGCGAGCTGGCCCGGCGGGTCGAGGTCGACCCCGCCGCACTCGACGTCCTGGCCGATTTGAGCACCCGCCCGCCCCTCGATGGCAGCAGTGCCGAGGCCCTCGCCCGCTGGAAGCAGCTCGAGTACCTGCGGATCGCCGCCCGCGACCTGCTCGGTCTCGACGACCTCACGGCGACGGTCGCGGCGATCAGCACGCTCGCCACCGACGTGGTCGAGCACGCCGTCGTGCTCACCAACCCGTCCACCGATCGGCTCGCCGTCATCGGGATGGGCAAGCTGGGCGGCCGCGAGTTGAACTACGCCAGCGACATCGACGTGATGTTCGTCGGCGAGGGCGATCCGGCGCGGCTCGACCGCTGGGCCCGGCGAGCCATGGACGTGGCCCGCAAGTGCTTCCGGGTCGACGCCAACCTCCGCCCCCAGGGCCGTGACGGACCGCTGGTCCGCACGGTCGCCTCCTACGAGGCGTACTGGACCCGTTGGGCCGAGCCGTGGGAGTTCCAGGCGCTCGTGAAGGCCCGCGCCGTCGCCGGCGACGCCGACATCGGCGCTCAGTTCGACACCAGCGCCCGCCATCACCTGTGGGACCGGGTCTTCAGCGCCGACGACCTGCGCTCGCTGCGGCACATGAAGGCCCGAGTGGAGGCCGAGCTGGCCCGCAAGGGCCTCACCGACCGCGAGGTCAAGCGGGGCCGCGGCGGCCTCCGCGACATCGAGTTCGCCGTGCAGCTCCTCCAACTCGTGCACGGCCGCCTCGACGCCGACCTGCACTCCCCCACCACCCTCACCGCGCTGGCGCAGCTGGCGGCGTCCGGCTACGTGGACGGCGACGACGCCGGCCGCCTGGCCGAGGCCTACCGCTTCCTGCGCCGCGTCGAGCACGTCCTCCAGCTCCACGACGGCGCCCAGGTGTACGCCATGCCCGCCGACGAGCCGTCGCGCCTGCGCATCGCCCGCACCCTCGGCTATCGCGACTCGGCCGGCGGCTCGGCACTCGCCCAGCTCGATGCCGACCTCGTGCACCACCAGGCGACGGTGCGCACGATCCACGAGCGGCTCTACTTCCGGCCGCTGCTGGAGGCGTTCGCCGGCGCCGACGCCGACCTCCTGGCCAAGCCCGGCGCGGTGGAAGCCCGGCTGAGCGCGTTCGGGTTCTCCGACGGCGACCGGGTGCGGGAGGCGGTGGCCGATCTCACCCGAGGGCTCAGCCGCCTGTCGCACCTGATGCAGCAGATGCTGCCGCTGATGCTCGGCTGGTTGGCCGAGACGCCCGATCCGGACCTCGGGTTGTTCCTGGTCCGGGGCCTGGTCGACGAGCGGGCGCGGGCGGAGGAGCTGGCCCGTGCCTTCCGCGAGTCCCCCGAAGCCGCCCGCCGCTTGTGCACGCTGGTCGGCACCAGCCGCCTGACCGCGGACATCCTGCAGCGCAACGTGGACCTCGTGGCCCGCCTGCCCGACGCCGCGCAGCTCGGCACGCAGCCGAAGGGGGTGCTCGTGGCCAAGGCCTCGCGGGCGCTGTCGTGGCGCGAGGGTGAGAGCCGCCAGCAGGCGGCGCTCCTGCGCTGGAAGGGCCGCAACCTGCTCGGGGTCATGGCGCGCGACATCCTCGGGTCGGCCGGCGTCGCCGAGGTGGGTCACGACGTGACGGTCGTCGCCGAAGCGGCGCTCGAGGTGGCGCTCCAGGCGGTCGAGCCGAAGGTGCCGTTCGCCGTCGTCGCCCTCGGCCGGTTCGGTGGCGGCGAGCTGTCGTACGCCAGCGATCTCGACATCGTGTTCGTGTTCGAAGGGGCGGCGCCCGACGATCACGCCGAGGGGCTCCGCGTGGCGTCAGCCGTGCGCCGGTTCATGCAGGGGGCGACGCCGGCCACCCGGCTCTGGGAGATCGACGTCGACCTGCGCCCCGAGGGCAAGCAGGGTCTGCTGGCCCGCTCGGTCGAGGGGTACCGCCGGTACTTCGCCGACTGGGCGTTGATGTGGGAGCGCCAGGCGATGATGCGGGCGCGGCCGGTGGCGGGCGACCGCCAGGTGGCCGGCGCCCTCATGGACGTGCTCGACGAGCACGTGTGGCAGCGGCACCTCACCGCCGACGACGTGCGCGAGATCCGCCGCCTCAAGGCCCGCGTCGAGCGCGAGCGGATCCCCGCCGGCGAGGATCCCCAGTTCCACCTCAAGCTCGGCCGCGGCTCGCTGTCCGATGTGGAGTGGACCGCCCAGCTCCTGCAGCTGGCCCACGGGATCCGGGCCACGGGCACGATGGAGGGACTCGACCGCCTGCTGGCCTCGGGCCTCCTCGATCCCACCGACCACACCGTCCTGGCCGAGGCGTACCGGTTCTGCGAGCTGACCCGCAACCGGCTGTACCTCGTCCGGGGGGCTCCCGGGGACTCCCTCCCGCAGCAGCAGCCCGAACTGCTCCGCCTGGCCAGGTCCCTCGACACCACGCCGGCCGAGCTCCGGGAGCGGTACCGGCGGGTGACCCGGCGCGCCCGCACCGCCATGGAGCGGCTGTTCTACGGGCGCACCGACGGCGTCGCTACGAACTGAACCATCCGGACAGGTCGAGCACGGCGTCAGCGGGGCTGAAAGCGAAGAGGCCCACCTTCTTGGCCGCCGCCAACGACGAGATGGTGAGCGCGGCCCGGCTCTGGCCGCCGGCCGACCAGTTCACCGACGACGCCTCGGGCACGGCCGAGCCGCTCGGGTGGGCGGTGAGGAAGCCCCCGGCGACGGTGTTGGTGGCGGTGAGGTTGTACAGCGCCGCCCCGGCGTCGCCGGCCACGACGGTGCTGAAGTCCATGGTGGCCTCGCCCCCGGCGGCGATGCGCCCGAACGGCGCCGACGCCTGCCGGGAGTCGGCGATGCGGGCCGGCGTGACCACGGTGAACTTGCCCGTGTTGTCCGACGCCGTCGAGAACCAGCCGATCACGTCGATCACCACGTGGGTCGGGGCGAACGAGAAGATGCTGACCTTGCCGCCGGCCCCGAGCGGGATCATCGCCAGGTTGGAGCGGATGTCACCGACGCCGTTCGGGTTGGTGGTGGAGGCGAGCGGCTGAGGCTGGGCGGTGGGCCACACCGTGATGTAGCCGGGCGCCGTCGGACCGGTGTAGGTGACCGTGAGGGCCACCGCCGTGGCATCGTCGGGTACGCCGCCGTGGCCCGAGACCTCGAGGTCGAAGGACTGGCCGGCGGTGAAGGCCCCGTTCTTGCCGCCCAGGCCGCTGCGGGTGTCGAGCAGCCGGGTGGGGCCGTCCGTGGCGTGGAAGCGGCCGCTGTTGGTGCCGGCGGCGTCGGTGAAGTAGCCCGTCACGTCGGCCACGAGGTGGGTGCCGCCGAAGGTGAAGAAGTTGACCTGGCCGTCCTGGCCCACGGGCACGACGACCGCGTTGGCCGCCGTCTCACCGGCGGCGGAGATGTTGAGGCTGGACGTCGGCGGTTGGGACTGCCCCGTCGGCCAGGCGGTCACGAACCCGGCTCCGTCGGCCAGCGTGGCCGTCACGTTGAGGACGACGGCCTTGGCCTCGTCGGGAACGTTGCCGCCGGTGACCTTCAGGGTGATGGCCCCTCCGGCGGGCAGCTTCCCGGCGGCCACGCCGGTGCCGGCGCGGGTGTCGAGCAGCCGGGTCGGCTGCAGCGGCGAGAACTTCAGGTTGGTGATGGCGGGGGGCACGCCGTTCGACGCCGGCCCGATGACCTTGTGGAGCTGACCGCCGCCGGCGTAGGTCGTGTAGTACAGCGCGTACGTGCCGCCGGACTTGAAGAAGGCCATGTCGGTGATGCCTTCGAGGCCCGTGGCCAGCGTGGGCGACCCAGCGCCCGACGTGCCGGGCTGGGCGGCGAACATGTTGCCGCAGCCGTTGTCGGCGAAGAGGTAGGCGCCGTCGTAGCCGCCCCAGGTGCCGGCGGGCACGTAGGCGCCGGCGGTGATCACGTTGCAGCTGGTCGAGTGGTTGTACCAGAGGACCGGGTCGGTGACCGGCGTGTTGCACGTGGTCGAGTTGGCGTGGCTGGCGGGGCCTTCCCGGCACGGCCAGCCGTAGTGGGCGCCGGCCATGCCCTCGTCGACCTCTTCCCAGGTGCCGTCACCCACGTCGTTGATGCGGAACGTCACCCCGGGGTCGTCGTCCTTGAACGCGAGACGGAAGGGGTTGCGCAGGCCGTCGGCCCAGACCTCGCCGCACGTCACGCCGCCGGTCCCCCAGGTGTCCCGGCAACTGGTGGTCCCGTTCGGGTTGTCGGCCGGGACGGACCCGTCGGTGTTGACGCGCAGGATCTTGCCGTTGGGGAGGCTCAGGTCGGCGGGGTTCGACTCGGGGCGGCCGGCGCCGCCGTCGCCCACCGAGACGAAGAGGGTGCCGTCGTGGGCGGCGTGCACGTAGCCGCCGTTGTGGTTGCCACCCCACTCCGGCATGTTGTCGAGCACCACGAACTCGCTCGAGCGATCGATCGTGTTGCCGGACAGCGTGAACCGGGACACCCGGTTGACGGCGCCGCCCGCCTTGGTGCCCGGCAGCGAGCAGGAGCCGACTGCCCGCGTGTAGTACAGGTAGATGAAGCCGTTGGTGGCGAACTGGGCATCGACCGTCACGCCGAGCAGCCCCATCTCGCTGGCCGAGCAGACGTCGGGGTGGGTGCCGTCGGCGGTGGCGTGGATGTCGAGGGCGTCGCTCGACGAGGAGCCGTTCACGAGCCGCAGCACGCCGGTCTGGTCGGTGACGAGAAACCGGCCGTCAGGCAGCTGCGCGAGGCCGGTGGCCTGACCGAGCGAGCCGGCCACCGTGGTGTCGGTGAACCCGCTGGGGAAGCTGGCGGCGGCGGCCGGGGACGCCAACAGCACAGGGGCTGCGGCCCCCGCCAGCAGGCCGAGAGTCAGCAACGAGGCAAGGCGTCGGCCCACGGTGTCGGTCCCCTCCACATGTCGATTTGGTGACGGGCACCCTAGGCGAACGGCCCACCACCGTGCGTTTGCGGGGCGAGCGTGCCCCGCGGCCGCGGAGTTCTAGACATCGTGGCCCGTTTCCTCGTCAGCCCCCGGAGCTGCGCACCGCCGTGGCGGTGTGGGAGCGGACCTCGGCGATGCCCAGCGGGATGATGACCAGGACGTGGAGGGCGATCCCGATCCGCAGCGCCCCCCCTGGGCTGATGAGGCCGAGGAGGTAAAGGGCGAGCGGGACGGTCAGGAGGTAGAGGGAGACGACGTAGAAGACGACCGAGCGCAGGTGCGGGCTCACCAGACGCGCCCCAGGTCACACGGCTCCCCGCCCACAGTCGACAGATCATCGACCACCGGACCCGGATACATCAACCGGACCGGGGCCGTTCTCGGGGTGATCCGTCTCACCCGTGAGACGGATCACTCCCAGAACACGGGCGAGCTAGATGTCGTAGTAGAGCGCGAACTCGTACGGGTGCGGGCGCAGCCGTACGGCGTCGATCTCGTTGTCCCGCTTGTACGCGATGTGGGTCTCGATGAGGTCGTCGGTGAAGACGCCGCCCGCGCTCAGGAAGGCGTTGTCGGCCTCCAGGGCGAGGAGCGACTCGTCGAGCGAGCCCGGCACCTGGGGCACCTTGGCCAGCTCCTCCGGCGGGAGGTCGTAGAGGTCCTTGTCGACCGGATCCGGCGGCTCGATCTTGTTGAGCACACCGTCGAGACCGGCCATCAGCATCGCCGAGAACGCCAGGTACGGGTTCGACGAGGCGTCGGGGCAGCGGAACTCGACCCGCTTGGCCTTCGGGCTCTTCTGGGCCAGCGGGATGCGGCACGACGCCGACCGGTTGCGCTGCGAGTACACGAGGTTGACCGGCGCCTCGTAGCCCGGCACCAGCCGCTTGTACGAGTTCGTGGTGGGGGCGGCGAAGGCCAGGATGGCCGGCGCGTGGTGCAGGAGGCCGCCGATGTACCAGCGGGCGGTGTCGGACAGGCCGGCATACCCGGTCTCGTCGTAGAACAGCGGCTCGCCGTCCTTCCACAGCGACTGGTGGGTGTGCATGCCCGACCCGTTGTCCTGGAAGATCGGCTTCGGCATGAACGTGAGCGACTTGCCCGCCTTGTAGGCCACGTTCTTCAGCACGTACTTGAACGTCATGAGCTGATCGCCCATGGCCAAGAGCGTGTTGAACCGGGTGCCGATCTCGCCCTGGCCGCCGGTGGCCACCTCGTGGTGGTGCAACTCGACCTCGATGCCGAGGGACATGAGCACGGCCGCCATCTCCGAGCGCAGGTCCTGGTAGTGGTCCATCGGCGGCACCGGGAAGTAGCCCTGCTTCGTCCGCGGCTTGTAGCCGAGGTTGCCGCCGGGCTCTTCCCGAGCGGTGTTCCACGTGCCCTCGACCGAGTCGACGAAGTGCGACGCCTTGTTGGTGCCGTACTCGAAGCGGACGTCGTCGAAGATGAAGAACTCGGGCTCGGGACCGAAGAACGCCGTGTCGGCCACGCCGGTGGCCTTCAGGTAGTCCTCCGCCTTCTTGGCCACGTAGCGCGGGTCGCGGGTGTAGTTCTCGAGCGTGAGCGGGTCGGCCACATAGGTGTGGATCACCAACGTCTTGCGGTCCCGGAACGGGTCGATGTAGGCGGTCGAGGGGTCCGGGAGCAGGATCATGTCCGACTCCTGGATCTGCTGGAACCCCCGGATCGACGAGCCGTCGAAGCCGTGGCCGTCCTCGAAGGTGCTCTCCTCCAGGGTCGACGCCGGCACCGTGACGTGCTGCATGATGCCGGGCAGGTCGCAGAACCGGTAGTCGACGAACTCGACTCCCTCGTCGTCGACGAGCGCCAGCACTTCGGCTGGTGTGCGCTGCTT
Source organism: uncultured Acidimicrobiales bacterium (assembly GCA_963728985.1). Taxonomy (GTDB): domain Bacteria; phylum Actinomycetota; class Acidimicrobiia; order Acidimicrobiales; family Ilumatobacteraceae; genus DASXAI01. The sequence continues at coordinate 1,163,485 of CAVSME010000003.1, forward strand.
CACGTGTGGGTCCTCCTGGATACGGGTATCGGGGCGTTGGCGGGCAGCCTCGTGGCCGCATCGCAGCCTGTCCAGCTGGGATTTCCCGGCCGTTGCCCGAATGTGAATGGACCATGAACTGGACCGGGGGCAATGGCTCCGGGCCAGGTCGGATCGCAAGACTAGGACGCATGGAGCGCCAGCAGGACTACGTCCTCCGATCGGTGGAGGAGCGCGGGGTGCGCCTCATCCGCCTGTGGTTCACCGACGTCCTCGGGCAACTCAAGAGCTTCGCCATCAGCCCGGCCGAGCTGGAGAACGCCCTCGAGGAGGGCATGACGTTCGACGGATCCTCCATCGACGGCTTCTCCCGGGTGCAGGAGAGCGACGTCCTGGCCATGCCCGATCCGAACTCGTTCGAGCTGCTCCCCTGGGCCGACGCGTCGGCGCCCGAGGCTCGCATGTTCTGCGACATCGGCAACCTCGACGGCACCCCGTTCGAGGGCGACCCCCGCCAGGTCCTGCGGCGCAACCTCGACAAGGCCCACGAGCGCGGCTTCACGTTCTACGTGGCCCCGGAGCTGGAGTTCTTCTACTTCGCCCCCAACGGCAACGGCGCCCCGATCCCCCTCGACGAGGGCAGCTACTTCGACCTCACGACGTCCGACGTGGCCGGCACGCTGCGCAAGCGCACCATCCAGACGCTGGAGACGATGGGCATCCCCGTCGAGTACTCCTTCCACGAGGACTCGCCCAGCCAGCACGAGATCGACCTGCGCCACACCGATGCCCTCACCATGGCCGACAGCGTCATGACGTTCCGGCTGGTCGTGCGGGAGGCGGCCATGCAGGAAGGCCTCATGGCCACCTTCATGCCGAAGCCGATGGAGGGCGTGCAGGGCTCGGGCATGCACACCCACATGAGCCTGTTCGAGGGCGACGAGAACGCGTTCTACGACGCCGGCGACCCCTACAGCCTGTCCAAGGCGGGCAAGGGGTTCATCGCCGGTCTCCTGCGCCACGCCAAGGAGATCGCCGCCGTCACCAACCAGACGGTCAACTCCTACAAGCGGCTCATCCCCGGCTTCGAGGCACCCGTGTACGTGAGCTGGGCCCGCAACAACCGCTCCGCCCTCGTCCGGGTGCCGATCGCCAAGAACAAGGCGGCCTCGACCCGCATCGAGTACCGGGCCCCGGACCCGGCCTGCAACCCGTACCTGGCCTTCTCGGTCATGCTGGCCGCCGGCCTGAAGGGCATCGAGGAGGGCTACGACCTCCCCTCGGAGGCGCCCGGCAACGTCTTCGAGCTCACCGCCGAGGAGCGGGCCGCCGAAGGCGTCGACCAGCTGCCGCAGTCGCTGTCGGACGCCCTGGACTCGATGGAGCGCTCCGAGCTCGTGGCCGAGACCCTGGGCGAGCACATCTTCGAGTGGTTCCTGCGCAACAAGCGCAAGGAGTGGCTGGCCTACAAGAGCACCGTCACGCCGTTCGAGCTCGATCGCTACCTCAGGATGTTGTAAGGGTGAGGCCCTTCTTGGACCCGCTGCTCGTCTTCCCCGACCCCCCGCCGCCCGAGCTCGCTCAAACCCTCGATCTCGCCGGCTACCCGTGGAAGGCAGCGTCCTCGCCCGACACCGCCGCCCGCCTGGAGCCGCCCGACGGCTGGACCGGCGCCGTGGTGGCGGCCGACCGCGACCCCGAGGGGGCGTGGTCGTTCTGCCGCACCGTGCGCAAGCGGGACGTGCCCCTGGCCCCGCTCCTGCTCCTCGTGTCCGGCGCCCAGCTGGCCGACCTGGAGCTGCGCGACGACCTGTTCGACGACTTCTGCCTCGCCCCGTTCCACCCACGGGAGCTGGAGGCCCGGCTCAAGCACCTGTTCTGGAAGAAGGGGGGCGGCACCCGGCCCGAGCTGGTCGAGTACGGGCCGCTCGCCCTCAACCTGGAGACGTACCAGGCCTACATCAGCACCCGCCCGCTCGACCTCACCTACATGGAGTACGAGCTGCTCAAGTTCCTGGCCCAGCACCCGGGCAAGGTCTTCACCCGGGAGATCCTCCTGTCGCGGGTGTGGGGCTACGAGTACTACGGCGGCGCCCGCACGGTCGACGTCCACATCCGGCGGCTGCGGGCCAAGCTCGGCGAGGAGCACGCCAACCTCATCCAGACGGTGCGCTCGGTCGGGTACCGGTTCGGCCAGAGCCGCTGGTCGGCCTGAACGCGCCAACTGATGCGCGATATCCGCGCTCACGGTTGATAACTCGCGTCAGTACGTTCCGGCAGACTGGCGGCATGCGCTCGAAGCTGCGGAACCTGCTGGAGGTGTGGAGCGACGGTGGCATCACCGTGCGCCTCACGCTGTCGAACGGCGACATCCTCGACGGCCACATCCGCGAGATCGACAGCGACGAGATCGTGATCGAGCCCATCCGCGGCGGTGAACCGGGGCCTGTCACGGTGGTGATGGTCCACCACATCGTGACCGCCACCTACACCGACCGGCCGGCCGACCTGACGGAGTAACCGCCGGTCACGCCGGCTGCTGGATGCGGGCGCTGATCTCCCGGTGCCGGCGCAGCATGTCGTCGACGCCGCCGTGCACGAGGACGCCGTCCGTCACGACCGATCGCCCGGCCACCACGGTGTGACGGGCTCCCACGGGACCGCAGCGCAGCCACGCCTCCACCGGGTCGGCGATGGCACCGGCGAAGGCCGGACCGTCGAGCGACCACACGGCCACGTCGCCGACCGCCCCGACCGACAGCTGGCCCAGCTCGCCCGTGCGCCCCAGGCAGGCGGCGCCGTCGCGCGTGGCCATCTCCAGCATGGTGCGGGCGGAGGCCGCCTGGGCACCGTTGCGCAGCTTGGCCACGAGCATCGCCGTGCGGGCCTCGAGCCACAGCGAGGCGGCGTCGGCGGACGACGAGCCGTCCACGCCCAGTCCGACGGGCGCCCCGGCGGCGCGCAGGTCGAGCACCGGCGCGATGCCTGACGACAGGATGAGGTTCGAGCTCGGGCAGTGGGCCACGCCCACGCCGGCCGCACCGAGGCGGCGCACCTCGTCGGTGTTCGGCATCACGCAGTGCGCCACCCATGAGCGATCGGTGCACCAGCCGACCCGCTCGAAGTACTCGACGGGCCGGCAGCCGAACCGGGCCAAGGAGAACTCGTCGTCCTCGCTGTTCTCGGCGAGGTGGGTGTGCAGGCGCACGTCGAGGCGCTCGGCCAGCTCCGCCGTGCGGGTCATGAGCTCGGCGGTGACCGAGAACGGTGAACACGGAGCCAGGGCGATGCGCACCATCGCACCCGGGGCCCGATCGTGGTGGCGAGCGACCTGCGCCTCGCACTCGGCGAGGATGGCGTCGTCGTCCTGCACCACGTCGTCGGGCGGCAGGCCGCCGTCCTTCTGCGACAGGCTCATGGAGCCGCGCGTCGGATGGAAGCGCACGCCGAGGTCGCGGGCGGCGCTGATCTCGGCCGACAGGAGGTCGCCGGCGCCGTGCGGATGGACGTAGAGGTGGTCGGTCGAGGTGGTGCACCCCGACAGGGCGAGCTCGGCCAGGCCCACCCAGGCCGATACGTGGGCCGCCTCCTCGTCGAGCCGCCGCCACAGCGGGTAGAGCGTCTGGAGCCAGCCGAACAGCGGCGCCGTCGTCATGGGCGGGAACGCTCGGGTGAGGTTCTGGTACAGGTGGTGGTGGGTGTTGACGAGCCCGGGGGTCACGAGGCCGCCGCCGGCATCGATGGTCCGGGTGGCGGCCGGCGGCGCGTCCGCCGGATCGCCGACGGTCGTGACGAAGCCGCCGTCGATGGCCACCCAGCCGCCCGGCCGCTCGCGCCGGTCGTCGTCCATCGTGACGAGCACGCCGGCGTTGGCCACCACGAGATCGACGGTCACGCGTCGGCCAAGGAATCGATCACGACCTGCACGTCGGCCGGCGTGGTGCGGGGGTTCACGAAGCAGCACCGCAGCATCGTCTCGCCCGCCCACGTGGTGGGCACGACGAACGCGGTGCCCTCGGCGAGGGCGCGGGCGCTCCAGGCGTGGTAGTCGGTCGCCGTCCAGCCGACGCGCCGGAACACCACCACCGACAGCTCCGGTTCGAGTACCAGCTCGAGATGGGCCGCGGCCCGGATGAGCGCCGCCGCCTCGAGCGTGAGGGCGAGTGCCACTTCGACGGCATCGGCGTAGCGCTTCGTGCCGTAGGTGGCCAGGGAGAACCAGAACGGCAAGCCACGTGCCCGCCGGGTGAGGTGGAACGCGTAGTCGGACGGGTTCCACGCCTGGCCGCCGCTCAGCACCTCGAGGTACTCGGCGTGCTGGGTGTGGGCGGCGCGAGCGATGGCGGGCTCCCGGTACACGAGGGCGGCGCAGTCGAACGGGGCGAACAGCCACTTGTGCGGGTCCACCACGAAGCTGTCGGCCCGCTCGATCCCGGCGAAGCGGTGGCGGGCGCTGGGCGCGGCCAGCGCGGCCAGCCCGTAGGCGCCGTCGACGTGGCACCACACGCCCAGCTCGGCGGCGGCATCGGCGGCGGCGGTCAGGTCGTCGACGAGCCCGGCGTTGGTGGTCCCGGCGGTGGCGACGACGGCGAAGATGCGGTCGCGGTCGGCGCCGAGACGATCGAGGCCCTGCCGCAGCCCGTCGGCGGTGAGGCGGCCGAGCTCGTCGGCCTCCACGGCGACCACGTCCGCGTCCATCACCCGAGCCGCCGCCCGGACCGACGAATGGGCGGCCGCCGACGCCAGCACGGCGCCCCGCTGGCGATCACGCCGACCGCCGGCCACCGCCGTCCGCCATGCGTGCCGGGCAGCCACCAGCGCGCTGAGGTTGCCCGCTGAGCCACCGGCGACGAACACCCCGCCGGCGCCCTCGGGGAAGCCCGCCAGATCAGCCAGCCACCGCAGCGCCTCGTTCTCGGCGAAGACGGCGCCCGATCCCTCCAGCCAGGAGCCGCCGTACAGCGCCGACGCCCCGACGACGAGATCGAACAGCACCGAGGCCTCGGTGGCTGCCGCCGGCACGAACGAGAAGAAGCGCGGGTGGTCGGTGGAGATGCACGCGGGTGCCAGCACGTCGGCGAACACCTCGAGCGCGGCCGCGCCGCCGATGCCCTCCGCCGTGATGGTGGTGCCGGCCCGGCGCCGCAGCTCGTCCTCGGAGCGCGACGCGTCGAGCGGCGGGGGATCCATGCGCAGCCGGTCCAGCGCGTAGCTCACGACGGCCTCCGTGAGCGCCTCCGTCTCACGGTCGCGCTGGTGCATCTACACGTTCAGGTCGAGGAGCTCGCTGTCCTCGTTGCGCTGCTTCGCATCCACGTTCAGCGCCGTGCCCAGGATGGCCGCCGCGACGAGGCCGCCGATGGCGACGAGCACGGGGAACAAGACCAACACCACGACGATGACGATGGCTCCGGCCACGAGGCGACGCTACCGGACTTCCGAGTGGCGATAGCACCCGACGAGGTGATCGTTCACCAGGCCGCACGCCTGCATCAACGAGTAGCAGATGGTGCTGCCGACGAACCCGAAGCCCCGCCGCTTCAGCTCCTTGCTCATGGCGTCGGATGCCGCCGTGGTGGCGGGCACGTCGGCCATCTGCTGCCACTGGTTCTGCAGCGGCTGGCCGTCCACGAAGCTCCACAGCATCGGTGAGAGCCCGTCGGGCAGGGCGAGAGCGGCACGGGCGTTGGTAACGGCGCTGCGCACCTTCGCCTTGTTGCGGATGATGCCGGGATCGTTCAGGAGGCGGGCGATGTCGTCGTCGTCGAACGCCGCCACCGTGGCGACGTCGAAGTTCCCGAACACCTCCCGGTACCGGTCGCGCTTGGCCAGCACCGTGCGCCACGACAGGCCCGCCTGCGCACCTTCGAGGACGAGGAACTCGAACAGTGTGCGCTCGTCGCGCCGGGGAACTCCCCATTCGGTGTCGTGGTAGGCCTGCGACAGCGGCTCGCCGTCACCCCAGGGGCAGCGGCTCACGCCGGCTTGAACGCCCACGCCTCGATCTCCACGACGGCACCGATCGGCAGCGCCGCCACGCCCACGGTGGACCGGGCCGGACGATGGTCGCCGAACCCGGCCATGTAGGCCTCGTTGAAGGTGGCGAAGTCGGCCATGTCGGTGAGGAAACACAGCGTCTTGGCCACGTCGGTCAGGCTGGCGCCCTCGGTGGCGAGCTGGGCGGCCACGTTGCGCATGGCCTGGGCCGTCTGGGCGGCCACGCCATCGGCCAGCTTCCCTCCCTCCACGCCCACCTGGCCGGACACGATCAGCCAGTCACCGGCGCGCACGATCGGGGTGTAGGGACCAACCGGCTTGGGGGCGCTCATGCGGCGACCCTATCGGCGGCGCGCCGGCCACTCGGGCGGGAAGCCGAGGTGGCGCCAGGCCGCCGCGGCCACGGCGGCGAAGACGGCGTCGGAGCCGTTCACGGGCTCGCCGTCGCTGGGCTCGATGCGGACGTCGACGGGCGGCATGTCGACGGCGCGCAGGATCCCGAAGGAGCGGATGGTGAGGTCCTGCGGCTCGCCGGCGTCGTCCACGGCGATGCCCTCGGAGCGCACCCACCCCAGGGCCATGTGGGTGGCGCCGATGCAGTACGACCGCAGCACCACCTCATCGAGCGGGTCCCCGCAGCGGACGGTGACCCGCACGCCATCGTCGTCGACGGAGGCCGACGCCAGCGCGCCGCTCGGGCCGCGGACCTCGTCGGGTCCTTCGGGCCGCAACGACGACACGAGCACGGCCGCTTCCACCCAGCCGGCGCCGCGCTGATCGGTCGACGTCGGCGGCCCGCTCACGTCGAGCTCCTCGACGCGGAGCCCGGGGGCCATGTGCGCCACCGCCTCCGCCAGGCCAGGCGTGCGGGCGGCGCGCAGCACGCCGGTGCCGTCGGGCTGGATGCCGGCGGCGATCGGCGGCCGCTTCGGGCCGAGGCGCACGACGTCCTCGCGTGACAGCAGGACCCGCACCGGGCGACCGTGCTCGTCGGCCAGGCGCCGGGCTACTGCGCCGACGACGCTGGCCTGCTTGCCGCCGAAGGCGCCCCCGTTGGCCAGCGGGCTGGCGGGCTCACCGCCGGGCGCGCACCAGGAGGCGTCTGGCTCGAGGTAGCCGCCTTCCACCCACGTGGTCCGCAGCGTGCGCGCCCACGTGCCGGGCGGCACCTCGATGGGCCACGAGAGACCCACCGTCGACCGCCGCCCCTGGACACGTCCGGCCGCTGCCCGCGCCGCCGGCAGGTCCTCGTCCACGACCCAGTTGCCGTCGGCGGCGCGGACAGCCACGAGGGCGTCGGCCGGCGCGGTGTCGTCGGCGAACCCGCCGGCGCCGGCGGCGATGTCGGGGGCGACGCGCTGGGCCCCGTGCCCTTCGAGCGTGGCCCGACGGCCGGCCGCCTCGAAGTCCCGGTTGGCGGGGCCGGGCGTGCCGACCGCGGCCACCGCCTCGGCGATCGTCTGCCAGCCGGTGCACCGGCAGAGATGGGCCAGCAGCGCCTGGTCGACCGGAGCCGAACCACGGGCGGCGAGGCGCAGCATGATGCCCGGCGTGCAGAACCCGCACTGGCTGGCCCCCGCGGCGCAGAAGGCGTCGGCCCAGCTCCCGGCATCAGGCCAGCCTTCGAGGGTGACGATGTCACGGCCGGCCACCCGCCGCGCCGGCGTCACGCACGCCACCCGGGGAGCGCCGTCGACCAGCACGGTGCAGCAGCCGCACTGGCCCTGAGGGCTGCAGCCGTCCTTCACCGAGTGCAGGCGGAGCCGCTCGCGCAGGACGTCGAGGAGCGACCAGCCGTCGTCGGGCACCTCGACGGGGTGCCCGTTCACGGTGAAGGCGACGGTCCCGGGCATGACGCTCGACACTAGGTTCGGCGCATGCCTATGACGCGTCGGAGCTTCCTGGCTGCGGGCGCGGGCGCGCTGGTGGTGGCGGCCTGTGGCGGCGGCGGCGGGTCGGGCTCGGGCGACGACGGACCCAACGCACTGGTCTCGCGCTACGAGGACGGGTACTTCGTGCCGGGGACGCAGCGGGTCGCCGTCAGCCTCGGTGACAAGAACGGCCTCGTGTCCGACGGGCTGCCGAACGTCCTGACGGCGAAGGTGCTCGACGCCAAGGGCGCGGTGGTGGTGCCGTCGATCGAGGCGACCAGCCACGCCGTGGGCACGCCCGTGCCGTTCTTCCCCTTCGCGCTGGCGATCACCACGCCCGGCGTCTACACGCTGAGCGCCAAGCTGGGCAGCAAGGACCTGCCGTCGTCGTTCAGCGTCGTGGACCCGTCACAGGTCAAGATCCCGAAGCCAGGCGACAAGCTGCCGCCCTTCGACACGCCCACCACGACCGACGCCCGGGGCGTCAACCCGATCTGCACCCACCAGCCGCCGTGCCCGCTGCACGAGATGACGCTCACCCAGGCCTTGCAGACGGGCAAGCCGGCGGCCTACCTGATCGGCACGCCGGCCTTCTGCCAGACCGGCGTGTGCGCGCCCATCCTCGACAACCTGATCGCCTCCCACACCCGCCTGGGCGACAAGGTGGCGATGGTGCATGCCGAGGTGTACACGGACAACACCGCGACCACGACCGCGCCGGCGGTCGCCGCCTACAACATGAGCTTCGAGCCCAGCCTGTGGATCACGGACGCGACAGGAACCGTGGTGGAACGGCTCGACTTCGTGTTCGATCAGGGCGAGATCGACGCCGCCCTCGCCAAGGTGGCTAGCTGAAGGACTGGCCGCAGCCGCAGCTGCGGGTGGCGTTCGGGTTGTCGATGGCGAACCCGGCGCTCTGGAGGCCGTCCTTGTAATCCAGCGTGGCACCCTTGAGGAGCTGGGCGCTGGACGGGTCGACGATCACCTTCACGCCGGCGAACTCGGCCAGCTCGTCGTCACCAGCGATGTCGCCGTCGAAGAACATCTCGTACGAGTATCCCGAGCACCCCCCTGGACGTACCGCGACGCGCAGGGCCAGTTCCGGCTCGCCCTCGGCGTCCAGCAGTTCCTTCACCTTCGAGGCCGCGGAATCGGTCAGCGTGATCACGAGAACAGGCTATCGGGAAGACAGCACGACCTGGCAAGGTTCCCGATGCACCAGGTTGTGGAAGTCGTCGACCTCACCGCCGCCGACCGCCTCCACGAAGCCCTCCACGAGGCCGCGGTGCAGCGCGCAGACCAGCTCGGGATGCTCTTCGGCCAGCTCGCGGAACGGGCAGTGAGCGAAGCCCACCACGGCGTACTCGCCGTCGTCGGTGCCGGCCACCGTCGGGTCGAACCCGAGCTCGTCCAGCTCGGCTACGAGCGCTTCGAGGCACGAGGCGGCCTGCGTCGGGGCGTCGGCCCGACCCTGGGCCCGGCCCACGTCGGCCGCCTCGTCGCCCGATACGCCGGCCGCCGCCACCAGCCGCAGGAGCAGGCGCGACAGCAGGGGGAACGGCGGCGGCTCCAGGCCCAGCGACGGCGCCCCATCGGCCAGGGAGTACAGGTGCTGGGGCCGGCCGACGCCGGAACGCACCTCGGTGGCCACGTCGAGCAAGCCGACGTCGCGCATGCGCTCCAGGTGCGGGCGCACGGTGTTCGGGTGCAGGCCGAGCGACTCGGCGATGTCGGCCGTGGCCAACGGTGCGGGCGATCGGGCCAGCTCCAGATAGATGGCGTAGCGGGTGTTGTCGCCCAGCGCCTTCAGGACGTCAAGCCGGGGCACTGCGACGTCAGCCACAGGAAAAGTTTACACGGCGCTGACCGGTAGAATGGCGGCCGTGAGTGGCCTGCCGTCGGCCGACGAGATCTACGGGCTCCTGCGGGGCGTCATCGACCCGGAGTTGGGCGGCAACGTCGTCGATCTCGGCATGGTGCCCGAGGTCACCATCGGGCCCGAGGGCGATGTGCGCATCATCGTGAAGCTCACGATCGCCGGGTGCCCGCTGCGGGGCCAGATCAAGAAGGACGTCGAATCGCGCGTCAGCCACCATCCCGGTGTGCGCAGCGTGAAGATCGACTGGGGCGAGATGACATCCGACGAGCGCACCGAGGTGATGCTCAAGGCGCGCTGGCACGCCCGCGAGCACGCGCCGGACACCGCCGTGCCCGCCACCACGCGGGTGCTGGCCGTGGCGTCGGGCAAGGGCGGCGTCGGCAAGAGCTCGGTCACGGTGAACCTCGCCGCCGCCTTGGCCCAGCGCGGCCTCACCGTCGGGGTGCTCGACGCCGACATCTGGGGCTTCTCGGTCCCTCGCATGTTGGGGGTCCCGGGCCGCCTCGCCGCCACCAAGGCCAGCGACGGCAAGAACCGCATCGTCCCGAACGAGAAGCGCATCGGCGCCGGGCTGGTGAAGGTGGTCAGCACGGGCAACCTCGTCGACGACGAGGGCACCGCCCTCATGTGGCGGGGCCTGATGCTGACCAAGGCCGTCGAGCAGTTCCTGCGGGACGTGGAGTGGGGTCATCTCGACTACCTGCTGATCGACATGCCGCCGGGCACCGGTGACGTGCAGATGGGCTTGGCCCGCATGCTCCCCCGCACCGATCTCCTGATCGTGACGACGCCGGCCGTGTCGGCCCAGAAGGTGGCCATCCGGGCCGCCGACATGGCCCGCCGGTCGTTCCTGCGGGTCGCCGGCGTGATCGAGAACATGAGCGCCTTCACCTGCGACCACGGGGAGACGTACGCGCTGTTCGGTACGGGGGGCGGCCAGACGCTGGCCGACGAGATCGGCGTCGACCTCCTCGGCCAGGTCCCGCTCGAGCCGTCCGTCGCCGCTGGTGGTGACGCCGGCATGCCTGTCGTCGTGGGGGGCGAGGGTCCGGCGGCCGACGTGTTCCGGATGATCGCCGAGCGGCTGGTGAGTGAGATCGCCCCACCGGTCGACATGGCGGGCTGCTCCGCCCGCCTGCTCGACGCCGTCGAGCAGGCCCTCGGCCCGGCCAAGTAGCAGCGCGGTTTCGCGCTCACGCTTCGACCCGAGCGCCAGCCGGGCAACCCCCTGACCAGGGACGCTTGCCTGCCGGGATCGGCCCCAAATCGCGCAGCCTGAACACTTCGTACCGCTGGGGCGGTATCAAGTGTTCAGGCTGCGCGCCGGACGACGACGTCGGCAAGGGCGGTCGGCTCCCGCTCGCGGGATTGTCCGAGCACGCGGCGAAATCACGACACGTCAACGTCGCCGGCGCGCTCCCAGACCACGCCGAGGAGCGACTGCACGTCGCCGGGACGGCCGAGGCCGAAGCCCTGCACGATGTGGCAGCCGAGCCGCTCCAACACGCTGCGCTGGTGCTCGTCCTCGACCCCTTCGGCCACGACCTGCATGCCCAGGCGCCGCGCCAGCGTGACCACCGATTCCACGATCGTGCGGTCCTGCACGTCGTTGGCCAGCCGGGCCACGAAGGAAGCGTCGAGCTTCACGATGTCGACCGGGAGCCGCAGCAGGTAGCTGAACGAGGAGTACCCCGTGCCGAAGTCGTCGAGGGCGACGTGCACGCCCATCAACCGCAGCTGGCGCAGCGTGGCCCGGGCGACGTCCCAACCCTGCACCACTGTGCCCTCGGTGACTTCGACGCACAGCCGCTTCGGCGGCAGGCCCGCCGACCGCAGGGCGCTGTCCACCTGGTCGACGAGATCACCGGCGGCCAGTTGCTGGGCCGACACGTTCACGGCGACGTAGAGGTCCTCGCTGGCCGGCGTGGGCAGCTTCCACGACGCCGCCTCCCGGCACGCCTCCTGCAGCACCCACGACCCGATCGGCCCGATGAGCCCGGTCTCCTCGGCCACCCCGATGAAGTCGGCCGGCGCCAGCGCCCCGAGGGTGGGGTGGTCCCAGCGCAGCAGCGCCTCGGCCCCCACCACCCGCCCTGTCTCGAGGGATACCTCGGGCTGGTACTCGAGCCACAGCTCGCCCCGTTCGAGCGCGCGCCGCAGGGCTTGTTCGATCACGAGGCGCTGCACCGACGCCGACCGCAGCCGCTGGTGGGCCAGCGCCATGCGGCCGCCGCCTTGGGCCTTGGCCTCGGTGGTGGCGATGTCGGCGTCGCTCAGCAGATCGGCGGCCCGCACGAACGCGGAGCCGGCCACGGCCACGCCGAGGCTGGCGTCGAGCACGATCTCCCGCCCGTCCACGAGCATCGGCTGGCGCACGGCCTCCAGGACCCGGCTGGCCAGCATCACCACGTCGCTCTCGGCGCGGGCGGCCACGCTCAACACCACGAACGAGTCGTCGCCGGTGCGAGCCACGCTGTCGCCGTCGCCGACCGTCTGCTGGAGCCTCGCGCCCACGATGGCCAGGACCCGGTCGGCCGTCACCGCGCCGAGCGACGTGTTGAGGAGGCGGAACCGGTCGAGATCGAGGTGGATCACGGCCACGAGGGTGCGGCCCGGGCGGCGCAGGGCCTGGTCGAGCCGGTCGAGCAGCAGGACCCGGTTGGGCAACCCGGTCACGGTGTCGTGGGTGGCCCCGTGCTGCAGCGCCTGCGCCGTCAGCACGAGGTCCGTCACGTCGGCCACGCTGAACATGGCGCCCCCGCCGGCGGTCGCCGCCACGCGAAGGCGATCCCACCGCTCCCCGTCCAACCCGAGCGGGAGCTCGAGCTCCCAGTCCGGCATGTCCCCGCGCAGCACCGCTTCGACGGCGTCGGCCACCGTGAGGGCGAGCGCCCTCGTCGCCGGGGGCACGGCGGCAGCGTTGCGCATAACAGCCACGAAGTCGTCACCGACCCGCATCGAGATCGAGCTGTGCTCGGGCGCCAGCACCATGTCCTGCCAGTGGCGGTTGGCAGCCACGATCCGGCCGTCAGCGTCGAGGATGGCGACGCGCAGCGCCATGGCATCGATGATCGCCTGCACGGTCATCGGCAACGACGGCTCGTTGTCAACCAACGGTGCTCTGGCCCGCCTGTCCGTAGCCGGGTTCGCCCGGCATGACGACCTCGACGCCCGTGGCCTTGGGGAGCAACTCGGGCAGGACCGTCGGCGGGTGCCGGATGGTGGCGGCGTCGGCCATCGCCGCTTCGGTGGTGGCGAAGCCCTCCAGGTACTGGAGGTGGGTGATGGTCGGCGTGATCATCTGCAGCTCGCCGGCCTCTTGGCGGGCCAGGGCGTCGGCGGGACGCACCCAGAGGCTGGCGATGGTCTCGTGGTCGTCATGCAGCGGTTCCTGGCCGACCGGGGCGCGGGCCACGAAGAAGCGGGTGTCGAAGCGGCGGGGCTCGCCCTCCGGGGTGATCCAGTGGCTCACGTACTCGATGTCGCCCACCGCGAGGCGCAGGCCCTCGTCGGCGCAGATGTCGATGAGCCGGCGGTCGCCCGAGTGCACGGCGCGGCGGTGGGCCTCGAACCGATGCTCCGTGGCTTCCTCCCCGAAGTGGACCAGCTCGCCGTCGGGACCGGCGGCCAAGAGCACGCCGGCCTCTTCGAAGCACTCCCGCACCGCCGCCACCCAGAAGGCCAGACCGCCGCTCGGGATGCTCAGCTGCTCGCTGGCGTCGGCGTCGGTGAGCCCGATGCAGCTCGCTTCCACCTCGGCGGCCCGGTCGGCGGCGTCGACGGCGCCACCGGGGAACACGTAGAAGCCACCGACGAAGGCGGCCTTGAGCGTGCGGCGCATCATGAAGACCTCAACGCCGTCCGCGACGTCGCGCAGCAGCATCACGGTGGCGGCGTCTCGGGGCACGAGGACGCCGGGAGCGGCTGTGCTCACGGCGCGCCCAGCTCGGGGCGCGGCGGCGCATCGCGAGGACCATCGGTGGCCGTCGTGTCGATCGGGCCGCGATAGGTGGACCGGATCACGGTGACCTTGCCCGTCCAACGCCGTACGAGCACCCGGCGTACGAGGGCCCGGACCGGTGGCAGCAGGAGCAGCACCCCGAACGCGCTGGTCACGAAGCCGGGGATGAGCAGGAGCAGCCCGGCCAGGAGCAACAGCACCCCGTCGGCCATCTCCTTGGTCGGGGTGCGGCCGGCCGTGATCTGCAACTGCGCCCGTCGCCACATGGCCATCCCCTGGCGCTTGACGATCCACGCCCCGATGATGCTGATGGCGAGCAGGAGGCCGATCGCGTTCAGCACCCCGATGGCCGACGCCACCTGCACGAGCACGTAGAGCTCCACCAGCATCAGGATCAGGAGCGACAGCAGAACCACCACGGAGAGCAGCGTACCGGCGGGGCCGATCACCACCGCTGGTCGGCGGCCTGCGATGATCAGCCGGTGCCGCCGCCGTCGGTCGACGCCCTGGCCCGGTCGCTGGCCGACGTCGGGCTGCCGCCGCCCCTGTTGGTCGACGCCGCCCGCGAGGCCATCGCCGCCGGCGCGCCCGAATCGGCCCGGACCCGGGCCATCGCCATCCGCCGGGCACTCCTCGGGCGGGTGGTGAACGCCACGGGCGTGCTGCTCCACACCAACCTCGGCCGGGCACCCTTCGGCATCGACCAGGAGGCGACCTACTCGAACCTGGAGCTCGATCTGGAGACAGGCCGGCGCGGGTCGCGCCACGACCACGTCGGGCGGCTGCTGGCCCGGCTGTGCGGGGCCGAGGCGGCGATCGTGGTGAACAACAACGCCGCCGCGGTGCTCCTCGTGCTGGCCGCCCTGGCCCGAGGGCGTGAGGTCGTGGTGTCGCGGGGCGAGAGCGTGGAGATCGGCGGCGGGTTCCGGGTGCCCGAGGTGATGGCCCAGTCGGGGGCCCACCTGGTCGACGTCGGCACCACCAACCGCACCCGGGTCACGGACTACCGCGCTGCCGTCGACCGCCCAGGGGCGGACGTAGCGGTGGTGCTCAAGGTCCACCCGTCCAACTTCCGGGTCACCGGCTTCACCGCTTCCGCCGAGGTCGCCGAGCTGGCGAGGCTCGGTCCGCCCGTCGTCTACGACCTCGGTTCGGGCCTGCTCGACGCCGCCTGCCCGTGGCTCGCCGGAGGTCCGCCGCCCTGGCTCGGCTCCGAGCCGGCCGCCCGCCAGACCCTGGCCGCGGGCGCCGCCCTGGTCACCTTCAGCGGCGACAAGCTCCTCGGCGGGCCCCAGGCCGGTGTCATCGCCGGGCGCGCCGACCTCGTCGCCGCCTGCGTCGCCCACCCGCTCGCCCGGGCCGTGCGCCCGGGCAGCCTGGTCCTGGCCGCCCTGCAGGATGTGGCCCTCGCCTACCTACGGCGCGACGGCCAGGCCATCCCGTTCTGGCGCCTGGCTTCGATCCCCGTCGACGCCCTGGTCGCACGGGCCGAGTCCCTGGGCGTGGGCGGCGTGGTGGCGTGCGAATCGCTGCCGGGCGCGGGCTCCCTGCCGGGCATCACCATCGCGTCGGCGGGCGTCGCCGTGGATGGCGACCGCACCGCCGCGCTGCGGCGGGCCGAGCCGCCGATCGTGGCCCGGGTGGCCGAGGGGCGAACCATCTGCGACCTGCGCACGATCGAACCTCGCGACGACGCCCATGTCGCGGCGACGCTGTGCGCGTAGTCGCCACCGCCGGCCACGTCGACCACGGCAAGTCGGCGCTCGTCCTCGCCTTGACCGGCACCGACCCTGATCGCTTCGCCGAGGAGAAGCGGCGCGGCCTCACCATCGACCTCGGCTTCGCCACGACCACGCTCCCGTCGGGCGCCACGATCTCGTTCGTCGACGTGCCCGGCCACGTGCGCTTCCTCAAGAACATGCTGGCCGGGGTGGGCGGCATCGACGCCTGCCTGTTCGTGGTGGCGGCGACCGAAGGCTGGAAGCCGCAATCGGAAGAGCACCTGCGCATCCTGGAGCTGCTCGGTGTCGCCCACGGCGTGGTGGCACTGACCAAGGTGGACCTGCTCGATGGCGACCACGCTGCCCTCGCCGAGCTGGAGGTGGCCGACCGGGTGGCGGGCACGTTCCTCGAGGGCGCCGAGGTCGTCCGGGTGGCGGCGCCGTCGGGCCAGGGCATCGAGGCGCTCCGGGCGGCGCTCGACGACCTCGTCGCCACGACACCAGCGGCCGCCGACCGTGACCGTCCTCGCCTGTGGATCGATCGGGCCTTCGCCGCCAAGGGTGCCGGCGTGGTTGTGACGGGCACCCTCACCGGCGGCCCACTGGCCACTGGCGACGCCGTCGTCGTGGGGACGGCGGCCCGCGCCGCTCGCGTGCGTGGCATCCAAACCCACGGCCGCCCGGTCGATCGCATCGGCCCCGGGAACCGGGTGGCGCTGAACCTGAGCGGCCTCGAGCACGGGGACACGGCACGCGGCGAGGCCGTCGTCCGACCCGGTCAGTGGCGCCCGACGACCCGCATCGACGCCACCTTGCACGTGCTGGCGGGCCTGGACCACGACGTGTCCCGGCGGGGCGCCTACCTCGCCTACCTGGGGTCGGGCGAGCACCCGGTCCGGGTGCGGGTGCTGGGCGCCGACCGGATCGCCCCGGGCGGCGCCGGCCCGGTGCGACTGCATCTGTCGACGCCACTGCCGCTCCTTCCTGGCGACCGCTACGTCCTGCGCGAGAGCGGGCGGGACGAGACCGTCGGCGGCGGTGAGGTGCTGGACGTGGCTCCTGTCCTGCCCGCGTCACGGGCCCGACCCGACCGGTCGGTGGACCGGGTGGTGGCCGAGCGCGGCTGGATCGACACCGAGGAGCTGGAGGCGCTCACCGGCGAGCGACGCCCCGCGGAACTGGGTTCCTGGGTGGGCGCCCCGGGCGCGGTGGCAGCCCTGGTCGAGGCCGTGGGCGCCCAGGTGGCCGCGGCCGGGCCGCTGGGGCTGGACGTCGCCGCCCTGGACGACCGATCGCGGCTGGCCCTGGCCCGGCTGCCGGGGGTCGTGGTGGAGGCCGGGCGGGCCCGCGTGGCGACGGCGGGTGACCCCTTCGCCGACCACCCGTTCCTCGCCGCGCTCGAGGCGGGCGGGTGCGCGCCGCCCGATCCGGAAGGGGTCGATCGGGCCGAGCTGCGGGAGCTGGTGCGTCGGGGCCTCGTGGTGGAGTGCGACGGCCGCTACTTCGCGCCGGCGGCGCTCGACGGCGCGGCGCGCGCGGCGGCGCGCCTGCTGGCCCGGGACCCGGCGGGCTTCACCGTGGGGGCGTTCCGCGACGAGGTGGGGGCGACCCGCAAGCACGCCGTGCCGCTCCTGGCCGAGCTCGACCGGCGAGGTGTCACCCGCCGTCGCGGCGACCTCCGCATCGCCGGACCCCGCCTCCCGCCGCTGCCCTAGCTGCACCAAATCGCGCAGCCTGAACACTTCGTACCGCGTGGGCGGTAGCAAGTGTTCAGGCTGAGCACGGGGGAAGGGGTCACTCCGGGGCGAGGGTGGGCAGCTCGCCGTCGTCGTGGCCGCCCAGCGAGCGGGCCAGTCGGGCCACCTCGACGTCGTTGGTGATCACCTCGCTGAAGCGGTCCGGATCGGCCAGCAACCACGAGTGCGTGCCGTCCACGACCCGTCCTTCGGCACCGGCGGCCACGCACAGCGCATCGAACGACTCCCGGGGCAGCAGCCCGTCGCGCTTGGCCCAGATGATCGTGACCGGCATGCCCCGGCGCTTGAGCGACTCCAGCTCGGACCGCAGGTCGGCGTTGCGGGCCAGCTGGGCCACCCGCCACAAGGACCGGGGGTGGCGCACCAGGTTCGGCAGCGCATCCTCGATGACCACCGGGATCACCCGGGTCGCCTGGCGCAGGGGCCACATGTCGTTCGGCATGTGGAGCCCCCAGTCCCACAGCGGCCGGTCGGCCAACGAGCGCAGCCGCTTGCCCCGCTTCCACGCCGATCCGCCGATCGAGTTGACCAGCACCAGCGAGCGCACCCTGTCGGGATGGTCGTAGGCCAGCCGGATGGCGACGCCGCCGCCGAACGAATGACCCATGACGACCACCGGCTCGTCGACGCGAACAGCGTCCAGGAACCGGTAGGCCCAACGGGCATATCCCTCGAGGTTGATCTCGTCGTTGGGGAGGTCGGCGGTGCCGCTCGAACCCGGCAATGCCGGCGCGTGGACCTGGCAGCCCTGCGCCGCGATCCGGCCCACGACGCTGCGGTAGGAGTGGTGGCCAAGGGCCCATCCGTGCAGGAACAAGACCGGGAGCCCGTGGCCGATCACCCCGTAGGCGGCCGGCCGACCGTCCACGAAGGCCCGCTTCCAGACGATGGGACCAGGGTCAGGGAACGGACCCGCCGGGGATGGCTCCGGCGCGCCGTGGTCATCAGCCCTGGTCATGGCCCGACCGACCCTATCGGCCGGCCGGGTGGACGCTCAGGCGATCGGCGCGATGAGCGGGCGCCGTTCCGCCTCGCTCATCCCTCCCCAGATGCCGTGAGGTTCTCGGATCCGCAACGCGTAGGCCAAGCATGGTTCCCGCACCGGACACGTCGCGCAGATCGCTTTGGCCTGCTCTTCACGGGCCGCTTTCTCGTCCTTGCGCTCGAATTGGGGTGGCGGGAAGAACACCGACGCGTGCGGACCTCGGCACGCCGCCCGTGCCTGCCACACCTCGAGGGCGTAGCTATCGGTCTGCTGAATGGACACGCAAAACCCCCTCCTCACCAGCGACGGTACGAAAGGCGCGGGGAAAGGGGAAGGGGTTCGTAACCAAATTGAGACGAATGACCTACGCGCTCAGGGTGCGTCTGCTACCGCTGGCGGTGCCTCCGAAGCATCCGTACCGGTGTGCCCACGGCGGCGGCGAGCTCGCTCTCGGTAGTCCTGGGCGCCGCCGGATTCGGGCTCGACCTCGAGCGTCACCCCGTCGATGGCCACCACCCGCATGGGTTCGCCGGCGTCGATCGGCGTGGCCCGGTTGGTGCGGGCCCGCCAGGAGGCGCCCCGCACCTCAACGGTACCTTCAGGGTTGACGGCGGTGACCGCCCGGCCCATCTCGCCGATCATCCACTCCCGGCCGATCGTGGGCGTGGCGAAGCGGGTGCGGACCATGGCCGGCATGCCGGTCAGGAAGGCCAGCAGGACGCCGCCGATCCCCGCCAGCAGGGTGATCCAGGACAGCGACATGCCGTCGTACAGGAAGACCGAGGCGACCACGAACCCCACGACGCCCACGCCCGTCCAGAACCGGGGCACGCCGGTCTGCACGTCGACGGCGAAGGCCAGGATCGCCAACACGAGCAGGGCGAACGCCCACGGGCGGGTGGGCAGCGACACCGCGCCGTAGCAGCCGAGGACCAGGCAGCCGGCGCCGATCACCCCGGCCAGGCCCACCCCGGCGGTGAAGAACTCGAACACGAGCAGGCACAAGCCGATCGTGAGCAACAGGTACGCCACCGGCGGGCTGGCGACGGTGTGCATCAGCCGGGGCAGCAGCCCGAGCTTGCTGAAGCGGGTCGGGCCGTTGCGCTCCCGGCGCAGCTCGTCGCCCTTCTGGACGACGTTGGCGGTGTTCAGGGTCTTGCCGTCGACGGTCACGCCGTTCAGCACCACGATGAAGTCACCCAGCGTGGGCGTCCCGGTGTCGTTCACCCCGGTGCGCAGGGCGCCGGCGGTGCGGGCGTCGGTCTCGCCGAGGGTGTCGGTGCGCAGCTGCTCGGTGGCCGAGCCGAAGGTCATGGGCACGTCGGGCCCCTCCAGGTAGTCGCCGAAGTCGCCGATCCGGCTGCCCGGCGCCATGCCCGTCACCACGGCCGCCGCCAGGAGCTGACCCGACAGGCCTTTGGCCCGGGCCCCGCTCGGCCCCACCCAGATGGCGACGGGCACGGCCGACTCGTGGATCTGCGTGGCCAGCTCCGCCATCCGCTGGCGGGACACCGTGGCGCCGGTGGAGTTCATCTGGAGCACGAGGGCCTGGGCACCGTCGCTGGCGGCACTCTCGATGGCGCGGGAGATGCCGTCGGCGTTCGGGGCGTCGATCAACCCGCTGACCTCGAACACATCGACCGGCGCGGTGGCCGGACCTCCACTGGTCTGGGCCTGTGCCGCGGTGGCCGTGACCGCGAGCGCGCCGACCACACCGAGCACGCCGAGGGCGATCGCTAGTCTGCGCACCGATTGGCCTCCGAAGGGGGAGCGTGGACCTGCTGGAGTTCTTCGCCGCCGCCCGGCTGCTCGTCGTGGCCGGCAAGGGCGGCGTGGGCAAGACCACGGTAACGGCCGCCCTCGCCACTTCGGCAGCCAGGGCCGGTCGGCGCGTCCTCGTCGTGGAGGTCGAGGGCAAGAGCGGGCTGGTCGGCCTGCTCGGCGGCCGCGGCGAGCTGGGCTACGACGAGATCACCTACGCCGCCGGTCTCGGGCCGGGCGGCCGGGGCGAGCTGCGAGCGCGGACCATCACCCCGACCCATGCCCTCGTCGACTACTTCGACGAGCACGGCATGCGCCGGCTGTCGCATCGCCTCGGCCGCACCGGTGTCCTCGACATCGTGGCCACGGCGGCGCCCGGGCTCGACGACATCCTCGTGCTCGGCAAGGTGAAGCAGCTCGAGCGCCAGCAGACGGCCGACCTGATCGTGCTCGACGCGCCGGCTGCCGGCCACGCCATCACGTTCCTGCAATCGGCGAACGGGCTGCTCGACGCCGTCGACGTAGGGCCGATCAACACCCAGGCGCGCGACGTCGTGGAGCTGCTGTCCGACCCGTCCCGCACCCAGGTGCTCCTGGTGACGCTGGCCGAGGAGACGCCAGTCAACGAGCTGGTGGAGACGGCCTTCGCTCTCGAGGATCGGGTGGGCGTCTCGCTCGGGCCGGTCGTGGTGAACGGTCTCTACCCGGACGTCGAGCTCGACGTGGCCGTCCTCGACGGTGCCGACCTGACCGCGGCCGACCGCGCCGCGCTGGAGGCCGCCGCCGCATTCCGCCAGGACCGGGTGGCGCTGCAGCGCGAGCAGGTGGAGCGGCTGGGCGAACGGCTCCCGCTGCCCCAGATCCACCTCCCGTTCCTGTTCACGGCGGGCCTGACGCCAGCCGACGTCGACGTCCTGATCGGTGAGTTGGTGGCCGGCATCGGCGCGCTGTGATGGCCTCGGTCATCGAACTGGCGGCGGAGCGCCGAATCGTCATCTGCTGCGGCTCGGGTGGGGTGGGCAAGACCACGACGGCCGCGGCGATCGCCGTCGAGGGAGCGCGCCAGGGGCGACGGGCGGTCGTGGTCACGATCGACCCGGCCCGGCGGCTGGCCGACGCGCTCGGCCAGTCGGGGGGCCTGACCGACACGCCCACGGAGATCGCCGGACCGTGGCCCGGCTCGCTGTCGGCGCTCATGCTCGACACGAAGAGCACGTTCGATGCGCTCGTGACGCGCTACGCCGTCGACGAGGGCCAGACCCGACGCATCCTGGACAACCGCTTCTACCGCAACATCTCGGGGCGGCTGTCGGGCACGCAGGAGTACATGGCGGCGGAGAAGCTGTACGAACTGCACGACGAAGGCGACTTCGACCTCGTCGTGGTGGACACGCCGCCCACCCGCAACGCCCTCGACTTCCTCGACGCGCCCGGCCGCCTCGTGCGCTTCCTCGACCATCGCCTCTACCGGGTGCTGATGACGCCGACGCGGGCCTACCTCCGCGCCGTGGGCGTCGCCGCGCAGGCCTTCCTGCGCACCGTGTCCAAGGTGGTCGGCGGGGAGGTGCTCGGCGATGCCATCGCTTTCTTCCAGGCCTTCGACGGCATGGAGGCCGGCTTCCGCGAGCGGGCCGAACGGGTGCTCCACCTCCTCGACGCGCCCGAGACCGCTTACGTGCTGGTGACGTCGCCGCGCCGGGAATCCGTGGACGAAGCCGACTTCTTCGCCCGGCGGCTGGCCGAGAGCAACCTCGCGGTTGCGGCGCTCATCGTCAACCGGATGCACCCTGCGTTCGGCGACGGTGGAGTCACCGCGGCCCGAGCCGCGCGCGATGCCGCCGCGGCACATCGCGGTTCGGCCCTCGGCGCGCTGTGGGCCAACCTGGCCGACTTCCGCGAGGTCGCCGGTCGCGAGGAGGCCCAGTTCGGGAGCCTCGCCAACCGAGTCTCGCCCGCCCCGGTCGTGCACGTGCCCGTGCTGCGCTCCGACGTCCACGACCTCACCGGGCTGGCCGAGGTCGCGAGCTACATCTTCGGGGAGGCAGCCCCGGGGCGCGGCTAGCGTCGAGGCGTGCCGCACTACCTCGTGGCGACCGACGCCGACTGGATCCTCGACCAGGTGCAGGCCGCCCTCGGCGGTTCCGACGTCACCTGGACGGTGTGCCGCTCGGGCAAGCAGGTGCGCGGCGCGGTGGCGGAGGCGTCGACCCCGGTGGACGCGGCGCTGCTGGACCTCCAGATCGGGACGATGGGCGGGATGGCGGTCACGCTCGACCTGCGGCTCGAGGAGTCGGGCGGGCGGCTGCCGCACGTGCCCGTCGTCATGCTGCTCGATCGATCGGCCGACGTGTTCCTGGCCCAGCGCTCGGCCGCCGAGGGCTGGCTGATCAAGCCCCTCGACGCCATCCGGCTGCGCCGGGCGCTGCGCACGGTGCTCGCCGGCGGGACGTACGTCGAAGGGGTGCCCGGGGATCAGCCGGTAGCGACCGGGTAGGCTGTTCGAGCCCACCGGGAAGTGGCGCAGCTTGGTTAGCGCGCAGCGTTCGGGACGCTGAGGTCGCGGGTTCGAATCCCGCCTTCCCGACCACGACGATGCTGGTCAGGGGCCACCGCGGGTGCCCACCAGCTCAGCCGGATGCGCCTGCGTGTAGTGGGCCGTCCACTTGCCGGCGCCACCGCAATTGGTCGTCGCGCACGAGCCGATTCGAACGATCGCGTCGGCGTCCTTCTCGCCCTCCACCACGTACACCCGGTCGCCCCGCTCGACGGCCCGCCGGACCTCGGGCAGCCGGTAGAGCACCCGCTCGACACCGTTCATTGCGCCGGCGCCAGCTCGACCTGAGGCCGGCACCAGGGCGAAGCTCTTCCTGATGCCGTTGACGCCCGGCTCGAACCTCCTGACCGTGTACAGGAGGTTGTCGTGCTCGTCGGTGTAGCGGTACTCGACAACCCGCCGAGCCGAACCGTTGGTGCCATTCACTGGCCGGTCGAACAGATCCGCCAGCGTCAGGCCGAGGGAAGCCGTGATGGCATCGGCCGAGCACCCCGCCGAGCGGCACGTGACAAGGACCCGGTCCGAGGCCGGGTCGACGTCGAGCGACGGATGGTGGTCATGGTGGCAGGGCACAACGCCCCGTAACCCTCGCCCTTCTGCCTCGGGTCAAATCCCCTCACGGAGAGGCGCTCCACGACCCGCTCGATCGCGCTCACCGATCCCCCTGTGTGGTGGGGCCTCGGTTACCGCCGAAGCCCGCCGACGGAGCCGGCGACGGGCGCGATCGACTCCGACGTGAAGCCGTCGGTGGTGTCGGCGGGAGCGACGTCACGAACGCTTCCAGATCAGCGCGCCGGACAAGTCGGCGCCCGTCGAGCTTCACCGAGCACAGCCGCCCGTCGGCGATGAGCGCCTGCACTTTCCTGACACTGCACCCGAGCTGCTCCGCGACTTGGCCCACGTCGAGGAGCAGAGGCAGACCACCGGTAAACCGCGGCTCGGGTGCAGGCAGCACCGACTCGCCCAACTCGTACTCAGAAAGCGCCTCGACCAGAGCCCGGCGAAGCAGCCGGCCCGGTTCCTCGCCCGCGAGCGCAGATCCCCGCCGGCGCGATCCGCTCACGCCGCACCCCCCGGCAACTTCGACCTCGACGCGACGAACTCATCGAGGTCGATCTGGCGAAACCGCATCGTCCGGTCGGTCAGCCTTGCTCGATGCGGGCCATCCCTCGGCCGCGTTCGTGTGGGCCGTCCGCTCCGCTGAGATGCTGATGCGCGAGGTGCTGTTGATGCCGCACTTCATGGCCCAGGGGAAGTCGTGGGATGCCGCCCGGCACCACGCGATCGAGGTGATGGGTGGCAGCGCCCAGCGTTGGCGTCGGGCGTTCGACCTAATGGCCGACTGGTACAACCTCGACCCCGCGCTCACCGAGGACAACGCCGACGCTTGGGCAGTGTGGCGCACCGACTTGGTACGCCGCCGGGGCGACCTCGTGCACGGCCGGATGGTGCCAGATGCCACCGCGGCCGAGGCGGCCGAGGCGATCAACTTCGTGTGGCAGATGGTCCGCTGGTATGCGATGCGGCTGATGGGCAAGGACCACCCGGTGGGCGTTCAGCTGCGCGAGATGCTGGACGGGGCGCGGACGGTCTATCAGCGGGAACAACAATCGGACTCCGACCGGTAGGCGTCGATCGGCAACGTGGGCGGCCTCGGCGCGACGCGTGGGGCGCCCGTCGCTGCCCATCAGCGCCCGCTCACTGACGCCTTGCAGGCCGCACCCGGAGCCTCGAAGCGGCGGCCAACCCGGCGCCGGGCGGATCGAGCCGGTGTGCATACGATCTGGCCTCGTGGGGGTTGGGCCGCCGTCGGGGACGGTCACGTTTCTGTTCACCGACATCGAGGGGTCGACGCGGGGCTGGGAGGCTGACCCGGAGGCGATGCGCGCCGCCCTGGTCGTCCATGACCAGGTGCTGCGATCGGTGATCGAGGCGCATGGTGGTTGGTTGTTCAAACACACCGGTGACGGGGTGTGCGCCGCGTTCGGCTCGGCTCGCGCCGCGATCGACGCCGCCGTCGAGGCGCAGCAGACGTTGGGGTTGCCGGTGCGGATGGGGGTCGCCACCGGCGAGGCCGAGCGTCGCGGGGAGGACTATTTCGGTCCGGTGTTGAACCGCACGGCGCGGGTGATGGCCGCCGGTCACGGCGGCCAGATCCTGGTGGCGGCGTCGACGGCGGCGGTGGTGTCGGGTGTCGACCTGGCTGATCGGGGCGAGCATCGCCTGCGCGACTTGTCGGGTGTCGAGCACTTGTACCAAGTGCGCGGCGAGGGGTTGCGGGCCGAGTTCGCGCCGTTGCGGACGTTGGATGCGGTGCCGGGGAACCTGCCGGTGCAGACGACCAGTTTCGTGGGTCGCGAGATGGCGGTGAAGGAGCTGGCTGAGCAGGTGCGGGCGCATCGGCTGGTGACCCTCACCGGCGTGGGCGGGGTGGGCAAGACCCGCCTGGCGATCCAGGTCGCGGCGGAGCTGACCGGCGAGTTCCCTGACGGGGTGTGGCTCGTCGAGCTGGCTCCCGTCGGCGAGCCCGCGGCCGTGCCCGACGTGGTCGCCACCGCATTGGGCGTCACCCCCCAGGCGGGGCTCACCGTGACCGACAGTCTCGCCCAGGCTCTGTCGGGTCGCCGCCTGCTGCTCGTGTTGGACAACTGTGAACACGTCCTCGGTGCCGCGGGCGACTTGGTGGAGACGATCTTGACTCGCACGGCGACGGTGACGGTGATGGCGACCTCGCGAGAGGGCCTCCGCTTGCCGGCCGAGCAGTTGTGGCCCGTCCCCTCGCTCGACGTCCAGAGCGGGGCCAACTCCGCGGCGGTGGAGTTGTTCGTCGAACGGGCCCAGTCGGTGAAGCCTGATTTTGCACCGGGCGGGGCGGATGAGGCCGAGGCGGTGGCCGAGATCTGCCGGCGGCTGGATGGGATCGCGTTGGCGATCGAGCTGGCGGCCGCGCGCATGGTGTCGTTGAGTGCCCAAGATGTCCGCGACCGTCTCGGTGATCGATTCCGTTTGCTGTCGGGGTCGCGGCGCGGCTTGGAACGCCACCAGACGCTGCGCAACACGGTGCAATGGTCCTACGACCTGCTCGATGACGACGAACGGGCGGTGTTGGGCCGCTGCTCGGTCTTCGCCGACGGCTTCGACACGGCGGCCGTCACCGCCATGTGCGATGGGTTCGATGAGTACGCCGTGTTGGATCTGTTGGACTCGTTGGTGCGCAAGTCGCTGATCACGGTGGAGCACGTGGATCGCCACGCCCGCTACGGGATATTGGAGACGATCCGCCAGTTCGCCGAGGAACGACTGGCCGCCACGGACACGATCAACCAGGTCCGGGATCGCCACGCCCGCTTCTACGCCGAGCAGGTCATCGCTCGTTGGAACGTGTGGGAAGGGCCCGGCTATCGGGAGGCGGCTGATTGGGTAGACGCTGAGTTCGCCAACCTGCGTGCTGCGTTCCGCTGGGCGGCCGACCACGGCGACCTGGTGACCGCGACGGCGATCGCCGCTCACATCACGGTTATGTCGTTTCTCACGCAACGCTTCGAGCCGATGGGTTGGGTCGAAGAGATCCTCCCGGCCGCCGCCGCCGCCGAGGTTCCTCAGCTTCCCCGGCTGTACACCGCGGCGGGGCTGGCTACCTATGTGGGGAGGATCGCGGCCGCCGCCGTTCACGGCCAGGCCGCGGTGGAATTGCAGCACCATCCCCGCTACGACCCATTCGATCCGGGATGGCCGGAGTCAGTGGCGGTGGCCGCGAACTTTCTCAGCAGCGGCGACGCGGTCCGCTACGCGGATGGCATGGCCGCCGTGGCCCGCCAACCCGGCTTCGCCCATGTGATCGGCATGGCAACGTTGCTGTTCATCCTGCCGGCGGCCGGGCGGGCCGAGGAGGCCAGGGCCATCTCGGCTGAGGTCCTGACGGTGGCGCGGGGCCACGGGAACCCGTTCTGGATCATGTTCGCACTGGAAGGGACAGCCCGTGCGTTTGCCGAGACCGACCCGGCTCGTGCCCTGGATGCCTGTCGGCAGGGATACGTATTGGCCCAAGAGGAGCGGCTTCGATGGGGCGAAGCCCGTCTCGCGTATCAGACCGCCGGCCTCGAAACGCTCCACGGCAATGTCGATCAGGGACTGGTCTTGTTTGATATCGCCATCGATACCTTCCGTCGCGACGGAAATCAGGTGGACATGGCCGCCGCGCTTGGCGAACTGGCGGCGTTCTTCGACCGCAACGGGCAGCCCGAGACCGCGGCCATCATCTATGGCACGAGTACCCGCTATGTCGCGGCGAGCTGGGAAGCCCAACTCCCAGCGGCTCTCGCGCATCTGCGCGCCACCCTGGGCGTCGCGGCCTTTGAAGAGTGTGTCGCCGCCGGAGCGGCTATGGAACCCGCCGACGCCGTCGCCTACGCCCGCGACCAGATTCAAGCCGCTCGCCGCCAACTCGCCGACGCCACCTGACCGCTTTCCCGCGGGCGACGGCGACTCGGAGCGCGCCCTGTGCGTACGCTCTGGCGCCGTGGGGGTGCGGCCGCCGTCGGGGACGGTGACGTTCTTGTTCACCGACGTGGTGGGCTCGACGACGTTGTGGGAGTCGGCGCCGGAGGCGATGGGCCAGGCGATAGCTCGCCAGGACGGGCTGCTGAGCGCCGCGATCGAGGCTCACGACGGCTACGTATTCGCGACGGGGGGCGACGGGCTGGCGGCGGCGTTCGCCCGAGCGGGCGACGCCATCCGCACCGCCGTGGCCGCCCAGGCGGCCCTGCTGGCCGAGCGGTGGCCGGAAGGCGTGTCGATCTCGGTGCGGATGGGTCTGCATTCGGGTGAGGCCGACGAGCGCGAGAACGGGTTCTTCGGCACGGCCGTGAACCGGGCGGCGCGGATCATGTCGGTGGCCCAGGGCGGCCAGATTCTGATCTCGGCGGTCACGGCGAGCCTGGCGGGCCGAGTGCCAGGGGTGGAGCTGCACCCGGTGGGCTCGCGCCATCTGCGCGGCGTCAGCGAGCCCGTCGACCTGGTTGTGGTCCTCGCCGACGATGCCAATCTGAACCCGACCCCACCCCCTACCGATGTCGTCGAGGGCAACCTGCCCCGGCCGGTGACCGAGTATGTGGGCGATCTGGCCGAGCTGCGACGCCGAGTGGGGGGCCTGTCTGGCCGCCGCTTGGTGACCTTGACGGGCTCGGGGGGCGTGGGCAAGACGCGTACGGCGATCGAGGTCGGCTGGTTGAGCAGCGACCAGTTCCCAGGGGGTGTGTGGTTGGTGGAGCTGGCCCCGGTGGGGGTCGGCGACGCGGTCGGCGCGGCGGTGGCGGCGACGTTGGGGGTGCAAGTCCAATGCGCTGCACGCCACGCTCGTGCGGATTAGCGAGATCCGCTTCGACCTGGCGCTCACCAGCGTGGCGGCCAGGGTGGCCGTTTGGCTCGTCCGCGTCGGGCGGCCCGAAGCTGCCAGCGTCGCCGACGGATGGTTCCGGCGCTCATGTGACGAACCCCCACGCCGCGTTGCAGCCGGTTCTCCATCAGCTCGACCACCTGCTCGACGCCAGTACCTTCCCCGACGCACGATCACGAGGCGCCGCCATGAGCCATTCCGAACTGATCGACTACCTCGACGCCGAACTGACCAGCATCGTCGAGGAGAACACGGTGACCTCGTCGTAACCGTCCCACCGCCTCGGGTCGTCGGACTCGGCAATTTCGCAGGGCATCTGACCGCTGCCCGGACCAGGCAGGCCCAAAGGGATGCATACGATCGGGCCGTGGGGGTGCGACCGCCGTCGGGGACGGTGACGTTTCTGTTCACCGATATCGAGGGTTCGACGCGTCGCTGGGAGGCCGATCCGGAGGCGATGCGTGCCGCCCTGGTCCTCCATGACGAGGCGCTGCGATCGGTGATCGAGGAGCATGGGGGCTGGTTGTTCAAACACACCGGCGACGGGGTGTGTGCGGCGTTCGGGTCGGCTCGGAGGCGATCGAGGCCGCGGTCGATGCGCAGCAGACGTTGGGGTTGCCGGTGCGCATGGGGATCGCCACCGGTGAGGCGGAGCGTCGCGGGGAGGACTATTTCGGTCCGGTGTTGAACCGGACGGCGCGGGTGATGTCCGCCGGCCACGGCGGCCAGATCCTGGTGGCGGCGTCCACGGCGGCGGTCGTGTCGGGCGTCGAGCTGATCGATCGGGGCGAACATCGCCTGCGCGACTTGTCGGGTGTCGAGCACCTGTACCAGGTGGCCGCGCCGCGATTGCGGGTCGATTTCGCGCCGTTGCGGACGATGGATGCGGTGCCGGGAAACCTGCCGGGGCAGACGACCAGTTTCGTGGGCCGCGAGGTCGCGGTGAAGGAACTGGCCGAACAGGTGAGAGCCCATCGGCTTGTGACCCTCACCGGCGTGGGCGGGGTGGGCAAGACCCGCATGGCGATCCAGGTCGCGGCGGAGCTGGCCGGCGAGTTCGCTGATGGACTGTGGCTCGTCGAGTTGGCACCCGTCGGCGAGCCAGCGGCGGTGCCCGACGTGGTCGCCACCGCATTGGGCGTCACCCCCCAGGCGGGACTCACCATGACCGAAAGCCTCGCCCAGGCTCTTTCGGGTCGCCGCCTGCTGCTCGTGTTGGACAACTGCGAACACCTCCTGGGCGCGGCGGCCGACCTGGTGGAAACGATCCTGACCCACACCACGACAATGAGGATCATCACCACGTCCCGTGAGGGGCTACGGGTAGGAGCCGAGCAGTTGTGGCCGGTTCCGTCGCTGGATGTCGCAGCCGCGCTCGGGTCGGCGGCGGTGGAACTGTTCGTGGAACGCGCCCGAGCCGTGAACCCCGACTTTGTGTTGGGCGACGATGCCGAATCGTCGGCGGTCGTCGAGATCTGCCGGCGTCTGGATGGCATCGCGTTGGCGATCGAGTTGGCGGCGGCCAGGACGGTATCGATGAGCACGATCGATGTTCGGGACCGGCTTGGGGACCGGTTCCGGTTGTTGGCCGGGGCGCGACGGGGGTTGGAGCGGCATCAGACCTTGCGCCAGGCGGTGGGGTGGTCGTTCGATTTGCTCGATACCACCGAGCGGACGTTGCTGTGCCGTTGTTCGGTGTTCGCGGGCGGTTTCGACGCCGCGGCTGCGGTGGCAGTGTGCGGTAGCGGACAGGACGAGTATGCGGTGCTGGATCTGCTCGATTCGCTGGTGCGGAAGTCGTTGGTGACCATCGAGCGGCGCGCCGGGCCGGCCCGGTACGGGCTATTGGAGACGATCCGCCAGTTCGCCGCTGAGGAGTTGGCCGCCACCGGCGCCTCCGACGATCTGCGGGATCGTCACGCCGCCTACTTCGCGGCCCAGGTCGTCACCCAACTCGACGCGTCGAACGGGCCGCTCTTCCGCGGCGCCGTCGAGTGGGTGGATACCGAGCTGGCCAACCTGCGGACCGGTTTCCGATGGGCCGTCGATCAGGCCGATCTCGTCACTGCCGTGGCGATCGCCGCTCATACCGCCCAGCTGGGTTTCTTCCGTCAGCGGTTCGAAGCGGTCGGCTGGGCCGAGGAGATCCTCGAAGCGGCCACTGACGCCGATGTACGGCAACTCCCGCGCCTCTACACCGCGGCCAGTAACTGCTTGTACACCGGTCGGCCCGAGGTCGCGGTGGGGTACGCGCAAACCGCCGATCGCGTTGGAGCAAGACGGCCGATACGACCCCTTCCCAGCCTTCTACACCCCACGGGGGCGCGAGGCCGAAGCCCATCGATTCGCTGGCCGCAACGACCGCCGGCTGGAGATTTATCGAAGCCTGGCCGCTCAGCCCAATCCCGACCACCGAGCTCTTGGCCTCGGTTCACTGCTGTACGTCCTACCAGAAGTCGGGCTCGGAGCGGAGGCCAGAACCATCGCCGACGAGGCCCTGGCGACGGCCCGCGCTTCGGGCAATCCCGTATCGATCACCTACGCGCTCCACGCCTATGGCCGCGCGTTCGCCGAGACCGACCCGGAACGAGCCCTGAGCACGATGCGACAGGCGCTCGCCTCCGCCCGGGAGCACGGGCTCGGGTTCTTCGAGGCGCTGTTCGCCCGGGACCTCGCCAGTCTCGAAGCCGTCCACGGTGACCGCGACCAGGCCCTCCGGTTGTTCGACACCGCCATCGAGGCGTTCCACCGTGCCGGCAACGCCGGCAGCCTCTCCCTCACACTCGCCTACCTGACCGTGTACCTCGCCGACAATGACCAACCCTCGATCGCCGCGACCGTGCACGGCGCCAGCACGCGCCACGCCGCCATCAGCACCGTCACCAGGCTGCCCTCGACCGTCGATCACGTTCGCCTCGTGCTCGGCGAGACGGACTTCAACCGATGTGTCGCCGCCGGGGCCGCCATGGAACCCGCCGAAGCCGTCGCCTACGCCCGCGCCCAGATCGAAGCCGCTCGCCGCCAACTCGCGGACGTCACCTGACCTCTCCCGCCCGCTCCTCGGATAGCACTGAGCCCAGCCGTCTCAGTTCCCGATCGGAAGCGGCGAGACCATTGGTCGGGGTTGCGTCCATTCCAAACCGAACCGACGTCGCCCCAGGCAGACGCCGGCGCGAACCGAGAACTCCGCGAAAACTCCGCGTGCCATCCCTCCGGTGCATGCTGCCCGACCAGCACGTCAATCGAACAGACCCTGCATGACCAGGGACAACCCGTGCACGCGAGTGCACCCGAGTGCACCGAAGAGCACTCCATCAGCGTTCGGGACGCTGAGGTCGCGGGTTCGAATCCCGCCTTCCCGACCACCGCCTTCCCCTCCAAGTCGTGTGGTGCCACCGCCGACGCCGTCGCCTACGCCCGTCAACAAATCCAAGCCGCTCGCCGCCAAATCGCGGACGTCATCTGACCGTTTCCACCTCGCTTTCGCGGGTGGTCTACGCGGGGTTCTGGATGAACGCCGCGACCGGCGTCCTGGCCGCCTTGCCAGAGACCTGGAGATGGCTGATGCCCGGAAGCTCCTCGAAGTGCCGCAGGTCGGCCGGCAACGACTGGACGACTTCGCGCACCATGTCACGAGGCATGATCGGATCGAGCTCGCCGCCGAGCACGAGCACGGGGCACTTCGCCGCCGCCAACCCGGCGCGCATGTCCATCGTGGTGGCCTCCCCCTGGAAGAAGTGGGTCATGAGCGCGGGGTTCGTCACCGCCCGGGCCATGGATGCAGTGCTCGGTGAACGCGGGCATGACGCTGACGTCGCCGCCGAAGAACTGGCGGGCGGTGGCGCCGGCGACCTCACCGCCGAGCTCCGTGAAGCGCTTGGCGATCGCGTCGATGTCGAGGCGGGCGCTGGTGCAGGCGAGCACCACCTTGCTCGGACGGTCTGGGTGACGGGCGAGGTAGTGCTGGGCCACGAAGCCACACGACCTGTGCGATGTCAGTGAGCACCATGGCGTCATCGCCCTTGTACATCGTGTGATCGAGGCCAGGGCCGCCGTGCAGCATGACCACGGTCGGTCGCTCGATCATCGAAGGGCCTTCCGGGACGAGTCCGGCGCCGTCGACGTCGACGAAGACCCGGACGCCCGGCTCGATCTCCACTCACACGGCCCGGACACTACGGCCGGCGCAGGCTCGATCAGGTGCTCGCTTGCGGCTGCGGCGCACCCGCTCCCGCCGGCAGTGCCCGTTGCGTCCACGCTCGGACGACCTCGGCTACGTCGGCCGCGCTCCATGGCGCGCTCAGCTCCGCCTGGTCGAAGCCGCTCGCCTGCGACGACAAGGCGAAGACGCCGTAGGGGCCGCAGCCGGCGCGGATGCTGAGGACCGGGAGCCCCAAGCCCACACCGATGCCGGTCTCGATGTCGTTCCACGGCGTCGGCAGGATGGTGTCGGCCAGGACCCGCTCCTCCGCCGTCGCCGGTCGCCACCTGCCCACTTCGAGCTCGAGCTGCGGCAGACCGATGACGATGACGCCCGCGCACCCCGCCATCATCTGCCTGACATCGAAGAGGTGGCGGTCGTGGTGGTAGGCGTCGGGCGACACCCGCACCGGTTCGTACTCCTGCTGCACGAGGCACACGCAGACCGCTTCGACGATGCCGAGATCGGCCGGTCTCACGACGCTCGGCGAGCTCACGAAGACGGTGACGGATCGCTCGTGCTCCTCGTCCTTGGCTTCGTACCGATCGTCCTGGCCGAGGTGCGGCATGATCTCCGCTGGCACCTGGAGGGCACCCTTGAACCGGGCCCCGGCCAGCTTGGCGTCGCTGAAATCCGCGCCGTCGAGCGTCGCACCCTCGAACCGGGCGCGGCGCAGATCGGCTTCGCGGAAGTTGGCGCCCGTGAGGTTGGCACCCACGAACACCGCCTCCACGGCCGTGGTTCCGAAGAAGACGGTGCGCTTGCAGATGTCCCGCCGGAACGAAGCCCCGGTCACGTTCGCCTGGTAGAAGTCGGCATCGCTCAGGTCGAGTCGCGTCTCCTCCTGCTGCTCGGGATCCTCGACGCCGGCCGGCCGCCCGCCACGGCGGCCGACCAGTGTGCGGGGCCGCTTGGTGGCGGACCTGACGGCGTGGCCGGCCGGACCGGTGAGCGAGATGTAGCCGTTCTCCAGGTTGGCGTGCTGGAAGTCCCGGTGACTGAGGCCCCGTTTCCCGACATAGGCGAGGCTGTCCGCCAGCACCTTCTGCACGTCACCGACCGGCTCGCCCCGCAACGTCGCCGCGATGACATCGACGGCCTCGTCCGCGTACGGCATGTCGGGCTTGGAGTACTCGGAGTCCGCCATGAAGAACCGGCGCAGCAGGATCGCGCTGCCGAGCCGCTCCACCCGGTCCGTGCCGGCGAGGGTCGCCACGATGCCCTTGAAGGCGGCGCCGATGGCTTCTTTCGCCTGACGCTTCGACCGCAGGTCGAAGTACTTGAAGAGGCCGAGGACGGCGCCGACGAGTGCCACGACCGCGGTGACGACGGCGACGACCGCACTCATCGTCGGAGTCTCGCGCAGGATGGCGCGGGCATCGCTGGTGCTAGTTCAAGAACGTCGGCGTGTGCGCGCGCCACCAGCGGCCCACGCCCCAGTAGTTGGACGCCTGCAGCCACATCATCAGGAAGATGCTGAGCGCGAACGCGACGTGCTCCCCGTCGATGAGAGGGTTCGTCGATGGTGGGAACGTGGCCAACCAGATCATCAGGTTCATGATCAGGCCTCCCCACCCCGCGATGTTGGCCGCTATCCCGAACGTGAGGCCGATGCCGAGGCCGCCGAGGGCGAAGATCCACAGGAAGTCGACAACACCGGTGGGCAGCTTCTGCGGGATGAACGCCAGTGGCCCGTGCAGGTTGTTGTCGACGTAGCTCTCCGTCGGCGAGTGGTCGAAGCCGGAGCTGATCCACCCCTTGGACGAGTCGTAACCGAACGTCCACTCGTAGGTGGTCTTCGCACCGGCGGGCGCATCCGGAGGTGGCTCTGCTTTGTTCGTGTACGTGATGCCGAACGCCTGCGAGATGAACGCCCACAAGTACACGAGCCCGAGCGCGATGCGCAGGAGGGCAACGGCGATAGCAGCCACGGACCGCGAACATTTCCGCGCGGCGAGCGGTCTCCCAACTCCATCACACCCCTCACGTAGGCTCGCCTCGAGGTTGTCAAGACCTTCTTTTCGACCGGAGGACGCGGGATGTTGAGCGACGAGCACCTGGTACAGGCGATGGTCGCCGCCGGCGTGAGCGGTCGCAACGTCGTCTACGTCAGCGTGCCCATCACCTCAGGCGTGCGCGAGGTCGAGCTGATGAAGAAGCTGGGCCTCCGCTCCGCGGTCGAGGCCCGGCAGGCCGACCCAGCCTTGTGGGAGCGCGAGGTCTTCGACGCCAACGAGCGAGACGCGCTCGCCAGCGCCACGAGAGTTCGTGAAGCAACCTGGCTACCGAAGGGCTTCATCGTGGTCGATCCGTCGCGCATGAGCATCAGCGGCTGGGATCAAGACGACTACAACCGGTTCTGGGTGCGCCTCATGTTCGAGCACGTCCGGTACCTCGTCGCCACGCCCGGGTGGGAGTACAGCCGAGGGGCGAGGACCGAAGTCGGCTATGCGCTGACCTTCCCAGAGGACCAGTTGCAAGTCGTCGACCAGGACGGCCGACGGGCCGAGCATGAGCACCTCGTCACCCAAGCCGAGCACGCCCGCGCCTCCATCCGCGAGCTCGGCTGGAGCGCGACCGAGGTCGATCGCTACCTGCCACCGCTGGCCCAGCAACGACCCGACCTCGTACCCAGCGCCCAGAGCCAGACATTCGAGTGGTTGATCGCGGAACGTCGCTTCCAGGTCCGCCAGTTCGGTTCCGAGCACGACGACCGCCATCTGCGCGAAGGCGGCCTGGATCCCTCGGCGTGGTGGTCCACCCAACTGGCCCGCTATCTGGCACGAGTGCGCACCGGCGACCTGTCCGACGTCGGCACCCGGACCGAGCTGGCCAAGTTCGCCGCCACGGCCGTCGCGCTGGTGGAGAGCGCCATTCGGGTCTATGGCCCCATCCCCCGGCCCAAGCAGCCCGAGCCCGAGTGATGGCCAACGGCGCCGACGATGCCCCCGATGGCACCACGCAGACGCCGGCTCCGAAGCGGGAGCTGCTCAAGTTCTCCTACGGCGAGGTGCTCGACGCCACGAAGCACCAAGACGACAAGGTCGGTCGCCTGCTCGGTGCCGTTGCCTTCCTCACCGGCGGCGCCCTCGTCTTCGCCAACAAGGACGTGCTGGAGGTCCATTACCTCGTCGGTGGCCGCTCGTACCCGTTGGGCGCCGTCACCCTCGGCGCGTTCATCCTCATCGACCTCGTTGCTGTCGCCGTCTACCTCCTCGCCATGGCCGCCCCGCTCACCATGCCGCGCCAGCCGAAGCAGGGAACCGACTCCGCCACCCACATCTTCTTTCGGGGCATCGCCCCGCTGAACGACGGGGAATGGGCCGCCCTCTGGCACGAGGGGCGGTTGACGAACATCGACGACGAGCTGGTCGGCGAGATCAAGAACATCGCCGAGCGGGCCGACCAGAAGTACGGCCGCACGGCCATCGCCACCAGCCTCTTCCTGGCGGCGTTGATCATGCTGGCGCCCACCGTCGTGCTCGGCCTGGCCGCGTCCGGCCAAGGAGCGGACGCGGCGTTGCCGTGGGACACGACCGTTCGCTGGTGCGTCGCCATCTCGGTGATGCTCGTCGTGGCCGCGCTGCTGGCGCCCCTGGCCTTCACCGCCTATGACCGCCGCAACCTCGGCGTACCAGTGCCGTTCACGTTCCTGGTCGTCGTCTACACGGCGCTGATCGGCAGCCTGATCGTCGCCAACGGATCGGCGGGATGGGGCGGGGCAATCGCCGTGCTCGGGATCCTTGGTGGCCTGCTCTCGTTGGCCACCTACCCGCAGCAGGTGATCCGCGGCCTCCTCCACGCCGCCGCCGTGCTGGCCGTTGCCGTCGTCGGGATCGTGGCCGGTCACGACGACCGCAGCGACATCCAGCTCTTCACCGCCCTCGCCGCCGCCATCGCCGTGGTGGTGCCCAACATCATCGACGAGGTTCGCCACCAACAGCGTCGCCATGCCGCCGAGGTACGGGCGTGACGACCCGCTTGAAAGACGACGTGCTCGCCGAGCTGTCCGAGCGCGCGAACGTCGCCCAGTTCGCCAGCTTCGGGCCCGGTGACGACCCCCCGCTGCGCCACCTGCGCGTCAGTGGCCCACCCCCGCCCGCCCCGCTCGACCTCGGCGCGGTGATCGGCACCATGCTCACCGCTTCCCCGAGCGGTACGGTGAACGTGCGGGCTTTCACGGCCGAGCGGCCCAAGGGCAACCCGTTCCACTACGGGCTCGATCGGGTCGATGCCGCCGAAGCCCTTGTGCGCAGCCTCGGCGCGCAGGGTTTGTTCACCATCGTCAACGAGACGATCGACGTCCACGACGGTGGGGTGTCCGGGGTCCGGCTCGGCGAGATCGTCGAGTTCGCGCCAGGAGGCACACCCCGGGTGGTCGAGGAGCCCGGCGTCGCCTCGCTGCCGGCGGCCATCG
The DNA here is from genome assembly GCA_963728985.1 of uncultured Acidimicrobiales bacterium. Taxonomy (GTDB): domain Bacteria; phylum Actinomycetota; class Acidimicrobiia; order Acidimicrobiales; family Ilumatobacteraceae; genus DASXAI01. The sequence goes on from CAVSME010000003.1 coordinate 1,199,963, forward strand.
CCGCGCCCATCCTCGCCACCGTCTACGGCGCCGCCCTGCCCGATGTCGGTGACCGCACCCGCCTCGAGTTCAGCATCCACCCGCACGGCGTCGGCCTCCGTCACGAACGGGTCGCGGTGTGGGAGGCCGAGAGCGGCCAGCGCGCCGCCGGGCGGGCTGCGCCGCGGCCTCGCTGGCCGAACCGGTTCAGCGAGCACCTCGGCGACAAGACGTTCGGCCTGTTGATGGCCGACACGTTGGGCGTCCCGGTGCCCTACACCGAGGTGATCGCCCGCTCCACCCCACCGTTTCGCTTCGGCCGGCCCACGGGTCACGACTCGCGATGGCTGCGCACGGCGCCCCGCCGGTTCGCCGCCGGTCGCTACACCACCACGCGCCACTGGGTCGATCCGTTCGAGCTCCTCGCCAAGGAGGACCCCACGGGTCGCGAGATCGGCGCCGTCCTCGTGCAGGACGGCGTCCGGGCAGCATGGTCGGGCGCGGCGCGCCTGGCCGGCGGGCGGCCGGTGATCGAAGGCGTGGCCGGCCCCGGCGATGCGTTCATGGTCGGCCACCAACCCCCGGCCGAGCTCCCCGGTCCGGTCGCCGATCGGGTGGCGACGCTCGGTGAGGCGCTCGTCGCCCCGCTCGGACCCATCCGCCTCGAATGGGCCGACGACGGTGAGGCGATCTGGGTCCTCCAGCTCAACCAGATCGCCACCGGCCCCGACGACGGGGTCGGCGATGCGCTGACGTGGCTCGACTTCGACCCCACCGACGGGCTCGACGTCTTGCGGGCACTCATCGAGGAGGCCACAACCGGTCACGCTCGGGGCGCCGGCATCCGGGTGGTACGACCGATCGGCATCACCAGCCACGTCGGCGATCTGCTCCGCCAAGCCGGGGTGCCCGCCCGGTTCGCCCCGTAGCGGCGGCCGGTCTGGGCTGCAGCCAGGCGCCCGCACCATGCCCGGTTGGGGGAACCACGCACGGGGACGCCCAGCCACGCCCGAACAATCTTCTAGCCGCTTTGATTGCTGTCTACAAGCTCTAGGCCGGCGAGCAGACGTAGGTCGGCGCCCCGACTCGCCCCCACAGGGTCGAGGCGCCGAGGCGATGACGTGCCGTCGCACGCCGAACGCTCGAGCACCGTAGGTCCCCCCTGACTCGGCCGCCACCCCCACAAGCGCTACTGCGCTCACCCGTTGGAGTGGTTCTCCCCCGAACAGGGGAAACGTGGCTGGCGGTAGCGCTCCGTGGGCATAGTGACCGCACATAGCCCTCGAGTGAGCTCGACGGCGCACAAGGAGCAGCCCCCTTCGGTCCACCACCTCGTTCGGGGGCTGCTTCGCGTCCGGACGGCGGGCCGCGCGTACCGCTCGCCCGGTTCGACGGCGTCAGCAACGGCAACATGACTTCACCATCACGCCCCGGTACGTCGTGCTTGTCGTCGCACCGGCACCGGTCGATCTTCACGGCATCGCCGTCGCTAGCGCATGATCTCGACGAGGAGCACCCAGCTGTTGGCCAGGCCGACGATCATCGACAGGATCAACCCAGCCTGCATCCAGTAGAGGCCGCCGCCCCACTCGACCAGCACGGAGACGCCGCTGACGATGAACGGGATGGTGGCGATCTGCAGCAGGACCATGGCACTGCGGCGGTGCGAGAGCTCGGTGGGGTCCTTGCTGCTCCGACCGTTGATCGCCACGATCGCCCCCCACCCGGCGAGACCGATGACGAGGAGCTCGATGCCTGTTCCGACGCGCGAGTCGAGTGGCCCGAGCACCGCCAGGCTGATGGCGAGGGCGTTGGCCAACACCACGATCGTCTGCCCGGCGCGGGCGGGAAGTCCGGGGAACGCGAGGATGCGCGTCAGGTTGATCGAGATGCCGATGAACACCAGGCCGGCGAGCGCGGCGCTGGCCCCGGCGGACGCCACGAGGAAGTCGCTCCAGGCCTCCGACGAGTACGCAGACATGAAGGACCATCCTGGCACCTGGTCTCGCGCTCGGAGAGACTGGCCGCGTGCTCGACGATGCTGCCGCGGGCACCGCCGCGGCTGAACCTCTACCGTTCGCAGCGGTGGAACTCGGCGAGCTGCAGCACCTCATGGCCCGCACCTACGGTCAGCGCGACACCGAACGCGGTCTGCCGGCGACGGTGGCGTGGCTGGCCGAAGAAGTGGGCGAGCTGGCGCAGGCCGTGCGCAAGGGCACCCCCGACCAACAGCGCGCCGAGCTGGCCGACGTGCTCGCCTGGCTCGCTTCGTTGGCCAACCAGCTCGGCATCGACCTCGACGACGCGGTGGCGCGCTACGCCGACGGCTGCCCGAAGTGCCACGGGATCCCCTGTGGCTGCTGACGGTCGACGGGCCGCATGAACGGCGCCACGTTCGCCTTCGTGGCCCTGACGGTGGTGGCCGCGCTGTGGCTGTGGATCGCCGCCGCCCTGCGGATCGTGTACCGGCCCCGCCGGCCACGGGAGGGACCGATGACGACGGAGCTCCGCGACGAGCCCCCGGCGATCGTGAACCTGCTGACGCATGAGTGGGCGGTGACGGCGTCGGCGGCCGCGGCGACGGTGCTCGACCTGGCCCGCCGGGGCGTCATCGAGATCGTGCAGATCTCGCCCGAACGCGACATCGTGCAGCTGCGCCGCCAACCGCGTGAGACGGCCGACCTCCTGCCCTACGAGCGCCAAGTGTTCGACCACCTCCGGCGCCGGGCGGTCGACGGCGTGGTGCCCGCCGCCGCGCTCACGACAGGGCCGACAACGGCGTCGGACGCGTGGTGGACCCGGTTCCGGCGCGCCGTCGAGAAGGACGCTCGCCGCCGTGGTCTGTCGCAGCGGCGGTTCCCACCGGCGGTCGTGTCCGGGCTCGGCGTCAGCGTCGGCGTGCTCGTCCTGTGGCTGCTCATCGCCATCTCCGCGACCAAGGACGCCGATCCCGGTACGGGGCCCAAGCTGTGGTCGGTGCTGACCGCCATCGGCGTCGTCGGGATCGCCGTACTCGCCGCGGCGCGGTTCGACCGGTACCGCCAGCGCGACACCGACGCCGGGTTGATGGCGGCCAGCCACTGGCTCGGCGTCCGGCGGGGCTACGCCGAGGTCGGCAGCTACGACGAGCTGCCGCCGGCGGCCGTCGTGCTCTACGAGCGGCATCTCGCCTTCGCCGCGGCCATGGACGCGGCCCGCCGGACCGTCGCCCGGTTGCCGCTCAGCGCCGAGGACGATCGCCGCGGGTGGAGTCACCAAGGGGGCCGCTGGCGCCAGATCGTGGTGGACTACCCGACCCGGCGCGTCGGGTGGGGCATGGGGCCGGGGCGAGCGATCGTGACCGGCCTGCTGTGGACGGCCACGCTGCTGATCCCGATCTACGTCCTGGCCCGCGTGGGCACCGACCTGAAGGCCAACCTCGAGGACTTCGCCCGGTCGGCCGGGCAGGTCTCGGACCCGGCCAGCAGCGTCTACGACGAGACGATGGCCGATCGCCTCGCGCTCGGCCGTCACGGTGGTCATCGCCGTCGCCCTGATCGCCGTCACCGTCCATGCCGTGTTGCGCGGCGGCATCCGGCTGGTGCGGGGCCTCCTCGACGCCGGCCAGGAGCGACTCGTCATCGGCACGGTCGTACGCCGCCGGACGTGGCCGCACCGCCGGGGGACGGAGGAGGTCGAGGTCCACTGGATCGCCGTCGACGACGGCACGACCGAGCACCTGCGCGCCTACGTGGTGCGGGCGCCGCTGGCCATGCCGGTGCAGCAGGACGACGTCGTCGAACTGACGGCATCGCCGTACCTCGGCTTCGTCCGCTCGGTGCGGGTCACCACGCCTGCGCCGGCGTTGGCCCCGCCTCAGTCGCTCGATCAACTGCGCGGGCCGCCTGTCCTGCCTCCGCTGCACTGGACGGAGCGACTGGACTCGCCGGGCGCGGCCGGTGCGGAGGACGACTCGCCCGACGCGCCCGCCGGCACTCCTCTCGGTGCCGCCGCCCTCGCCCGTCAGCTCCAGCGGCTCTTCGCCGCCATCGGCACGCGCCGATAGGTGGCGAGCGCGATCACCGGCCTACTCGGCGGCGACCAGCTCGGCGATCTGGACGGCGTTGAGGGCCGCCCCTTTGCGCAGGTTGTCGTTGGACACGAAGAGGGCGAGGCCGTGCTCGACCGTGGGATCGCGCCGGATGCGGCCGACGAAGCTCGGGTCCTTGCCCGCGGCGAGGAGCGGCGTCGGGATGTCGACCACCGCCACGCCCGGCGCCGCGCCGAGGAGCTCGGCCGCTCGTTCCGGTGAGATGGGCCGCTCGAAGGCGGCGTTGATCGACAGCGAGTGGCCGGTGAAGACAGGCACGCGCACGCACGTCCCGATCACAGGGAGGTCGGGGATCTCGAGGATCTTGCGGCTCTCGTTGCGGAGCTTCTGCTCCTCGTCGGTCTCGCCCGATCCGTCGTCGATGAGCTTGCCGGCGAAGGGCAGGACGTTGAAGGCGATGGGGCGGGCGAACTTCTGGGGCGCCGGGAAGTCGACGGCGTCGCCGTCGTGGGTGAGTGCGGTGGCGCCGTCGAGCACCTTGCGCACCTGCTCGTCCAGTTCCTCGACCCCGGACAGGCCGGCGCCGGAGACCGCCTGGTAGCTGCTCACGACGAGGCGGATCAGCCCGGCCTCGGCATGGAGAGGCTTCAGCACCGGCATGAAGGCCATGGTGGTGCAGTTGGGGTTGGCGATGATCCCCTTCGGCCGATGGGCTACGGCATGGGGATTGACCTCCGAGACCACGAGGGGTACGTCGGGGTCCATCCGCCACGCCGAGGAGTTGTCGATCACCACGGCGCCGGCGGCGGCGAACTTGGGAGCGAGGGCCCGGGAGCCGGTCGCGCCGGCCGAGAACAGGGCGATGTCCAGGCCGGAGGGATCGGCGAGGTCGGCGTCCTCCACCACGATGTCATCACGCTTCCAGGGCAGCGTGCGGCCCGCCGAGCGGGCTGAGGCGAAGTAGCGGAGCTCGTCCACCGGGAACGCCCGCTCCTCGAGGATGCGACGCATCACGCCGCCGACCTGGCCCGTTGCACCGACAACACCCACGCGCATGGCCCGCCACGCTACCGGCCCACCCCCCGCCGCCCGCCCCCGCATTTCGCGCCGGCCCACTCTCCGGCGCGCAGCCTGCGCGCTTGGTACCGCTGGAGCGGTAGCAAGTGTTCAGGCTGCGCGCTTCTGGACGCGACGCGGAGGGGCGACTACTTGCGTTCGGGGAGGGGGCCGCCGTAATCGTTGCCCGAGTCGAGCCCGAACGCCGTGTGCAGCGACTGCACGGCCTCCTGGAGCGCCGGCGCCGGCACCACCACGGTCGTGCGGATCGTCGACGTCGAGATCATCTCGATGTTGATGGCACGATCGGCCAGGGTGCGGAACATCTTGGCGGCGATACCCGGGCTGGTCTTCATCCCGGCCCCGATCAGGCTGACCTTGGCGATGTCGGCGTCGTGGCTGACGCCGGTCGCACCGACCTCGGCCGCCACCCGCTGCACGATCGCCTCGGCCACGCCCATGTCGGCCTTGGGCACGGTGAAGCTGATGTCGGTCGTGCCCTCCTTGGACGTGTTCTGCACGATCATGTCGACGTTCACCCCGGCATCGGCCAGTGGCTCGAACAGGGCGGCGGAGATGCCCGGCCGGTCCGGCACGCCGGCAATCGTGACCTTCGCCTCGCTGACGTCATGGGTGACGCCCGAGATGATCGGATCCTCCATCGTTGGCTCCTCGTAAGTGACCCAGGTGCCCGGCTCCCAGGTGAAGCTCGAGCGGACGTGCAGGGGGACGCCGTAGTTGCGGGCGAACTCGACCGAGCGCAAGGCCAGCACCCGACCCCCGCTGGCCGCCATCTCGAGCATCTCGTCGAAGCTCAGGTGCTGCAGCTTGCGGGCCTGGGGGACGATGCGGGGATCGGCGCTGAACACGCCGGTGACGTCGGTGTAGATCTCGCAGGAGTCGGCCTTGAACGCCGCCGCCAACGCCACCGCCGTGGTGTCGGAGCCGCCCCGGCCGAGCGTGGTGATCTCCCGCTCGGTGGAGACGCCCTGGAAACCGGCCACGACCGCCACCTTCCCGGCGGCGACTGCGTCCCGGACTCGGTCGCCCTTCACCTCGAGGATCTTGGCCCTCGTGTGCGCGGCGTCGGTGATGATGCCGACCTGGCTGCCGGTGAAGCTGACCGCCTCGACCCCGAGGTCGGCCAGGGCCATGCACAGCAGGGCCATGCTCTTGCGCTCGCCCACCGTCAGCAGCATGTCCATCTCGCGCCCGGGCTGCGTCTTGGAGACAGCGTTGGCCAGCGCGATGAGGTTGTCCGTCTCCTTGCCCATGGCCGAGACCACCACGACGACGTCGTGGCCCTGCCGGCGGGTGAAGGCGACGTTCTCGGCGACGGCCCGCATGCGGTCCGCATCGGCCACCGACGTCCCGCCGTACTTCTGGACGATCAATGCCATCGCGTTGCCACCACGTCCCGTGACGGTACCCGAGGTCGCGCCCACGTCAGGGGGCGTTTGATCTCCTAGCCTGCTCGCTCCGTGGGTACCGACAAACGGGAACGCCAGAAGGCAAACCGGCAGCTCCGGTTGGAGGAGCTCCACAAGCAGCGCGCCTCGCAGAAGCGCCGCCGGACCGCGGTGATCTGGGGCGGCATCGTCGCCGTGGCACTCGTGATCGCGTTCGGGATCTGGTTCTTCAACCACGACAGCAGCAAGAGCGAGGTCAGCGCGTCGGACACCACCGTGGCGCCGGCGGCCAGCACGACGGTGCCGCCCCCGGGCACCACCGCCGTGCCCACGCCGTGCCCGGCCGCCGACGGTTCGTCGCCCAAGACCGGCACCTTCGCCGCCGCGCCGGCCATGTGCATCGACCCGACGAAGACCTACACGGCCACCGTCGAGACCAACAAGGGCACCTTCACCGTGGCCCTCGACCCGACCAAGGCGCCGAACACCGTCAACAACTTCGTCGCCCTGTCGCGCTACCACTACTACGACGACACTCCGTGCCACCGGATCATCAAGGACTTCGTGGTGCAGTGCGGTGACCCGACCGGCAAGGGCACCGGTGGCCCGGGCTACGAGTTCGCCGACGAGCTGCCCCAGGCGGGCGAGTACAAAGTCGGCTCACTGGCCATGGCCAACTCCGGGCCGGACACCAACGGCAGCCAGTTCTTCATCATCACCGGCGACCAGGGCGCGCAGCTGCCGCCCAACTACACGCTCTTCGGCCAGGTGACCGACGGGTTCGACACCACCGTCAAGGCGATGGAGGCGGCGGCCAATCCCGACGTCAGCAAGAACGGCGTGCCGCCCACGGAGCCCATCACCATCACCAAGGTGACCATCGCCGAGTCGTAGCGGCGCCAACTGATGCGCGGAACCCAACGCATATCGGGCCCAGGCGCGTCAGTACGCCCGGCCGGGGAGGCGGTCCAGCCCGACTTCCGCGCCGGCGTCGTAGATGGCGACCTCGCCCACCGTGGTCCAGCGGCCATCGGGCTCGTGCACGAGCGCCGACCCCGCGTGCAGCGCCGCCAGCAGGAACCCGTGGGACAGCTCCTTCGTGCGGTGCAGCCGCTCGGGCGACCACTGGTCGGCCGCGGGGATCACCGCCAGGCCCCGGACGAGACCCAACCCGAGGGTGAACGCGCCCCGCGCGGGTCGACCATCGGGTCGGTGAGCACCATGGCCCCGGCCGACGAGCCGGCCACCACGCCACCGCTCCCGACCGCCTCGACGATGGCGTCCCACAATGGTGTCTCCTTGAGCACCGAACGCAGGTGCATCGGGGAGCCGCCGGCCAGGTAGGTGAACCGGCTGGTCCGCACCGCCTCCACGTTCTCGGCCCGCATCGCGTCGGGGCGGGCCAGCACGGCGAGGCCCTCGGCCCGCGCCCCCAGGGTCTCGAACCACGACGAGGCCGCCGCCACCAGCCGATCGGGATGCTCGTAGGCGGCCCCGGTCGGCAGCACCAGCACCCGGTCCGTGCCGGCGGCGTCGAGCAGGCGGCGGTCGACAGTGCACGCCGGGGTGAACTCCCCGCCGCCGAGGAGGGCAATGGTGCCGGTCACGGCCCGTGAAGGTACAGGTCAGACCGGTTCGAGCAGGGCGTCGTCGAGATCGGCCAGCACCGAGTCGGCCACGCCCAGGGAGCGCACGTAGTCGCGCGTCGACCCGTGCTGCTCGCTGATCAGGGACAGCAGGCCCGCCATGGCCGCCGGATCGGCGGCCATGAACGCCGCCGGGGTGGCCGCCAGGGCGGCCCGCGCCTCTTCGCTCTCGGCCGCCCACCGCTCCTGCATGCGGGTCATGGCCAGCGCGGTGAGGGCGTAGTCGGCGACGACGTCGTCATCGGCCACGCCGAGGGTGCTGAGCAGCAGCCCGGCGAGCACGCCGGTGCGGTCCTTGCCGGCGGCGCAGTGGAACACGCCGGGCAGCGCCCCCGGGGTGGCCAGGATGCGGAAGGCATCGGCCACCCGAGCCTCCGCCGTCGAGACCATCTGGATGTACTTGCCCATGAGGAAGGCGGTGGCGGGCTCGTGGGCGGCAGGGGCCTCGGCCGGATCCCAGATGACGTCCATCAGCGACAGGTGGTGGTAGCCCACGGGATGGGCTTCGATCGGGAAGCGACCCCGCTCCACCAGCTCGTTCTCGGTCCGCAGATCGATCACCGTGCACAGACCCAGTCGCCGCAGGATCTCGATGTCGGGCTCGGTCAGCCGGTGCAGCCCATCGGCCCGGAACAGGGTGCGCCAGCGCGTCCGGCGACCCGGTCCGGCGGGGTAGCCGCCCAGGTCACGGAAGTTGAACGCGGACTCCAGCACCACATGGCGGTCGGCTTCGAGGGCGCTCATACCTACGACGGTATCGACATCGGGTAGCGCCCAGGGAGCGGTTCCGTGAACAGCAGCATTTCGGTCCACAGGTCATTGGTCACGGCTCCCTACCGGCGAGTAACGTTTGGCCATGGACGTTGACCGGGTGGGAATCGTCGGGTCAGGGCAAATGGGAGGGGGCATCGCCGAGGTAGCCGCCCGGGCGGGCTACGACGTGGTGCTGCGGTCGCGCACGACCGAGGCGGCGGCGGCCACCCTCGCCGGGATCAACAAGTCGCTGGCCAAGCAGGTGGCAAAGGGCCGGCTGGAGGAAGACGAGCGAGCGGCCATCGTCGCCCGGATCACCCCGACGGCCGAGCTGTCCGACCTCTTCGACTGCGATCTGGTGATCGAGTCAGTGGTCGAGGACCTCACCGTCAAGAAGGTGCTGTTCCACGAGCTCGACGCCGTGTGCAAGCCGAGCGCCATCGTGGCCACGAACACCTCCACCCTGTCGGTGATCGAGCTCGCCGTGCAGACCAAGCGCCCCGAGCGGGTGTGCGGCATCCACTTCTTCAACCCGGCGCCGCTCATGTCGCTCGTGGAGGTCGTGCGCCCGCTCACTGCCACCGACGAGACCATCGCCGCCGCCAAGGGCTTCGCCCAGCGTTGCGGCAAGGACGCCGTGGACGTCAAGGACCGGGCCGGCTTCATCGTCAACGCCCTGCTGTTCCCGTACCTGAACAACGCCGTGCGCATGCTGGACCACGGCACCGCCTCCATGGAGGACATCGACGTCGCCATGAAGGGCGGGTGCAACTTCCCCCTCGGGCCGTTCCAGCTCCTCGACCTCGTCGGCCTGGACACGTCCGTGGCCATCCTCGACGCCCTGTACGCCGAGTTCAAGGACCCGAACTACACGCCGGTGCCCAGCCTGCGCCGCATGGTGGAGGCCGGCCTGCTGGGTCGCAAGAGCGGGCGCGGGTTCTACGACTATCGCGGCTGAGTCCGGTGTGATCGCCAACGCGGTCGAACCCCCGCCGACGCCATGGCAGTTCCCGCCGCCCACGGGCGCCCCCGACGACCTCGTATGCCTCGGCGCCGACTTGGAGCCCGGCACCATCCTGGCCGCCTACCGCGCCGGCCTGTTCCCGATGCCCTATGACCGGCGCCGGCTGGGCTGGTGGTCCCCCGACCCGCGCGGCGTGCTCCCGCTCGACGGGTTGCGCGTCACGCGGTCGCTGCGGCGATCCGTGCGCCGCTACGAGGTCCGGTTCGACACCGCCTTCGTCGACGTCATCACCGCCTGCGCCACGGTCCGCCGCCGCGGCGGGTGGATCACCCCGGCCTTCATCGCCGCCTACGGGCGCCTCCACGAGCTCGGCTGGACCCACAGCGTGGAGACCTGGACCGATGACGGTGAGCTGGCCGGCGGGCTCTACGGTGTCGCCATCGGTGGGCTCTTCGCCGGCGAGTCGATGTTCCATCGCCGGACCGACGCGTCGAAGGTGGCGCTCCTCGCCCTCGTCGATCAGCTGCAGGCGTCGGGCATGACCCTGCTCGACGTCCAGTGGCTGACGCCCCACCTGGCCACGCTGGGCGCTACCGAGGTGCCGCGCGCCCGCTACCTCGCCCTCCTCCACGACGCCTTGGCGGTGCGGACCACCTTCGGGACACAATTCGCCCATGGTTGACCAGCCGTGGGTGATGCGCACCTACTCGGGCCACTCGACGGCGGCCGCCTCGAACGCGCTCTACCGAACCAACCTGGCCAAGGGCCAGACGGGGTTGTCGATCGCCTTCGACCTCCCCACCCAGACCGGCTACGACCCCGACGCGCCAGCGGCGCGCGGCGAGGTCGGCAAGACCGGCGTCCCCGTCGCTCATCTCGGGCACATGCGCACCCTCCTCGACGGCATCCCGCCCGGGCGCATGAACACGTCGATGACGATCAACGCCACCGCAGCGTGGCTGCTCGGCCTCTACGTGGCCAACGCCGAGGAGCAGGGCGTGGCGCCGGCCGAGCTGCGGGGCACGACGCAGAACGACATCGTCAAGGAGTACCTGTCACGGGGGACGTACATCTTCCCGCCGGTGCCGAGCCGCCGTCTGATCGTGGACATGGTGGCGTGGTGCGCCGAGCACGCGCCGCTGTGGAACCCGATGAACGTCTGCAGCTACCACCTGCAGGAGGCGGGGGCGACGCCGGTCCAGGAGATCGCCTACGCCCTGGCCACCGCCATCGGCGTGCTCGACGCCGTGCGGGACTCCGGCCAGGTGGCGCCCGAGCGCTTCACCCAGGTGTTCGCCTCGATCTCGTTCTTCGTGAACGCCGGCATCCGCTTCGTGGAGGAGATCTGCAAGCTCCGTGCCTTCACCGAGCTGTGGGACCGGATCGGGGCCGAGCGCTATGGCGTGAGCGACCCGAAGGCGCGCCGCTTCCGCTACGGCGTGCAGGTCAACAGCCTCGGCCTCACCGAGGCCCAGCCGGAGAACAACGTCCAGCGCATCGTGCTGGAGATGCTGGCGGTCACGGCGTCGAAGCGGGCTCGGGCTCGCTCGATCCAGCTGCCGGCGTGGAACGAGGCACTCGGCCTGCCCCGACCATGGGACCAGCAGTGGTCATTGCGGATGCAACAAGTGCTGGCGTACGAGACCGACCTCCTCGAGTACGACGACATCTTCGACGGTTCCCACATCATCGAGAAGGCCACCGCGGAGCTGGCCGACGCCGCCACCGCCGAGCTGGACGACGTGCTGGCCATGGGCGGCGCGTTCGAGTGCATCGAGGAGCTCAAGGGACGCCTGGTGCGGTCCCTGTCGGAGCGCACACGCCGCATCGAGTCCGGTGAGCAGGTCGTGGTGGGCGTGAACCGCTTCACCGAGGCCGAGCCGTCGCCACTCGGCACGGCCGAGTCGATCGTGCGGGTCGATCCCGCCGTCGAAGCCGAGGTCACGGCGGACGTGCAGGCGTGGCGGCAGCAGCGTGATGGCGGCGCCGTGCAGCGGGCGCTCGACGCGCTGCGCCAGGCGGCGTCGTCGACCGACAACGTCATGCCGGCCACGATCGCGCTGGCCGAAGCGGGCGGCACCACGGGCGAGTGGGCCGATGCGCTGCGCGAGGTGTTCGGCGAGTTCCAGGCGCCCACCGGCGTCGGGGCGGCCACGGGTCAGCGCAGCTCCGGTCTGAGCGCGGTGGCCGAACGGGTCCGCGCCCTGCCCGGCGGGCCGCCGAAGCTCCTGGTGGCCAAGCCGGGCCTCGACGGGCATTCGAACGGCGCCGAGCAGATCGCCGTCGCCGCCCGTGACGCCGGCATGGAGGTCGTGTACTCGGGCATCCGCCTGACGCCGGCCCAGATCGCGGCGTCCGCTCGCGACGAGGACCCCGACGTCGTGGGCTTGTCGATCCTGTCGGGCAGCCACCTCACGCTGGTCAAGGAGGTGATCGCGCTGCTCGAGGCCGAAGGCGTCGACGTCCCCGTCGTGGTCGGCGGGATCATCCCCGACGACGATCGCCGGGCCCTGACCGAGTGGGGGGTGGCGGCCATCTACACACCCAAGGACTTCGAGATGGTGCGCATCATGGACGACATCGTCACCCTCGCCGCCGCCAACCGGGAGCGCTGAGGCTCAGGTTGACGCCGGCGGCGGAGCCGCCGTGGTGGCGGGGGCGACGGCGGTGGTGGTGGCGCCCGGCGGCGGAGCGGCCCCGCCGGCCGAGCTCGTCGTGGTCGGGGTCGGGATCTTGAGGCGCTGACCCTCCACGATCTTGTCGGGGTCCTGGATGCCGTTCTCGGCCACGAGGGCGGCCACGGTCACGCCGAACATCTTGGCGATCTTGGAGAGCGAGTCACCCGACTGCACGATGTACTCCTGCGGCACCACCGTCGTGGTGGTGGCGGGCGCCGCCGTCGTGGGCGGCAGCGTGGGCAGCGGGGTCGTCGTGGTCTTGGGCTTGTCGTCGCCACCGATCATCCCGCACGCCGGCGTGACCACGGCCAGGGTCATCGCCACCAGGACAGCCGCGGACCGTCGGCTCACCAGCATGCTCACGGCGCGATCCTCGCTTCCCCTCCGCCCGCCCCCGGAGCGTAGACGCTGCCCGGCGGGCGTTCGCGTCTCTTGGCCCTAGCCTGCCGTGCTCATGACGAGCGCTGGCGCCCCGGCCATCACCTTCCCCGGAGCCCGTCGACCTGACGTGTCGCGGTTCATCGACGCCCACGGCGTCGAGCTGGCCGTCTACGAGTGGGGCGATGCCGCGGCACGCCCGCTGTTCTTCCTGCACGGCGGCCTCGACTTCGCGGCCACGTTCGATCTCCTCGCGCCCCTGGTGGCCGACGAGGGCTGGCGGGTGATCTCATGGGACCAGCGCGGGCACGGCGACAGCGAGCGGGCGGCGCTCTACTCGTGGGAGTCCGACGTCCGGGATGCCTTCGCCGTGATCGACTCCGTGACCGACCGGCCGGCGCCGCTCCTCGGGCACTCCAAGGGCGGCAACCTCGCCATGCAACTGGCCGAAGCCCTGCCCCACCGGGTGAGCCACGTCATCAACCTCGACGGGCTGCCGTCGAAGCGCCCGGCGCCGGACATCACGAACCACGACCGGTCCCGGCTGCTGGCCACCGACCTGCAGGACTGGCTCGACCACCGGCGCAAGTCGGCCACGGCCCAGCGGCGCGCCGGCACACTCGAGGAGTTGGCCGAGCGGCGCAGCCGACTCAACCCCCGCCTGCCCAAGTCGTGGTTGCTGTACATCGCCAGCATCGGCGCCCGTGAGGAGGCCGACGGGTGGCGCTGGAAGCTCGATCCGTCGATGCGCTTCGGTGGCTTCGGACCGTGGCGACCGGAGTGGTCGATGTACCGCATGGCGGCGCTGGGCATGCCCCTGCTCGGCCTCCTCGGGCTGGAGTTCGAGGAGATGGGCTGGGGCACCCGCCCCGAAGACGTGCGTCTCTGGCTGCCCCGCCACGGCCAGCTGGTGACGCTGGCCAACGTCGGCCACTTCGTCCACATCGAGGAGCCCGCCCTCGTGGCCGACCTCGTCCTCGACTTCCTGCGCTGACCGCCTCGCCATGACCGCCTCGATCATCCCGCTCCATCACAACACCATCACGCTGGCCTTGCACCACCTGGCCGGCGACGGCGGCGACCACCGGCCCTTGCTGCTCCTCCACGGGCTCGGTGAGCAGTCACCGGAAGCGGTGCCCGACTGGGCGTCGTCGTGGTCCGGGCCCGTGTACGCCCTCGACTTCATCGGCCACGGCCGATCGGAGGTGCCCAAGGGCGGCGGGTACTCGGCCGAGGTGCTGATGGCCGATGTCGACGTCGCGCTGGCCGAGCTGGGACCGTCGACCGTGGTGGGCCGAGGTCTCGGCGCCTACATCGCCCTGCTCATCGCCGGCGCCCGGCCGCAGCTCGTTCGCGGCGCCGTCCTGTGCGACGGCCCCGGCCTCTTCGGCGGGGGCGTGGGCCCCACGTCGGCCACGGTGCTCACCGTCGACCACGAGGACGGCCACACGCCCGACCCCTGGGCGTTGGCCGAGCTGACCCGCGACGTGCGGCCGCCCGACTACGCCACCTCGTTCGCCCGCGCCGCGCTGCAGCTCTCCGGGCTGGCGTGGCCCCTCGCCGTCTGCGCGCGCTGGCGCGCTCCGTGGCTCGAGGCGGTGGCCGCCGAACCCGGCGTGCTCGACATGGACCTCGAGGAAGCGATCCGCTACTTCAGCAACCAGAGCTGACGCCGCTGGTCAACGCTCGCGCCAGGCCACCACGTGGGCCAGCTCGGTCAGTCCGGCGCGGGCCTCGGCCGTGATGGGCGCCGCACCGAGCGCGGCGGTGGCGCTGTCGACGAGCACGGCGATGCGGGCCTCGAGCTGGTCGACGGCACCGGTGTCGAGCAGGACCTGCTGGATGGCGTCGACCTGGTCGGGCCCGAGCTCGGGCTGGCCCACGTCGGCCAGCGTGCGGCGCTGGCGGGCGTCGGCGCGGACGGTGGCGATGGCCAGGAGCGGCGTGGGCTTGCCCTCCCGGAGGTCGTCACCGACGGGCTTGCCGGTCACCCGCTCGTCCCCGAAGGCACCGAGCATGTCGTCGCGGAGCTGGAAGGCGTCGCCGAGGGGCAGGCCGTAGGCCGACAGCGCCGGGATCAGCTCGGCGGCGCGGGTGGGCGCGGCGAGGAGGGCGCCGACGTGCAGTGGCCGCTCCACGGTGTACTTCCCGGACTTGTAGCGGGCGATCCGGTCGGCGGTGCCGAGGTCGCGCGCCCGGCGGGCGGTGCCGAGGATGTCGAGGTACTGACCCACGTTGAGCTCGATGCGCAGCTCGTTCCAGACGTCCCACGCCGGCCGGGGCGCGTCGCGCATCAGCTCGTCGGCGTACACGAAGGCCAGGTCGCCGGCCAGGATGGCCACCCCTTCGCCGAAGCGTCGGGCGTCGCCCGTCCACTGGCCGGCGTCGTGCCGGTCGGCGAAGGCCAGGTGACAGGTGCGATGGCCTCGGCGGACGGCCGAGCCGTCCATCACGTCGTCGTGGAACAGGGCGAAGGCGTGCAGCAGCTCGAAAGCAGCACCGGCGTCGACCACCAGCGCATCGCCGGCGGATCCACCGGCGCCGACGTAGCCCCAGTGGCAGAACGACGGCCGCAGGCGCTTGGCCGGTGCCAGCAGCAGCTCGGCCATGGCGGCGAAGACGTCGGCGATGTCGGCATCGACGGGCGCCCACCGCTGGCGTTCACGCCCGAGCAACACCGTGAGCCGCGCTTCCACGCGGCGGGCGAGATCGGCCACGGCGTCGAACCCGTCGGGGTGGGTGGCCGGTGCCGACGGCATGGCGGGCACCGGAGGGACGGCCATCGGGGGCCGAGGCTACCGGCGACCGTCCTGTGGTCGGCTCACTGCGCCAGGCCGATCGACTGGAGATCGGGGATGTGGCCGGCGCCGTCCACGGTGATGGCCTCCTGGTCGCCCACGTGCCACGCCCGCAACGAGCCGGTCTCCGCCACCCAGAAGAGCCACTGGGCGTCAGCCGACCACACCAGCCCGGCCCATCCTCCACGCAGACCCGTCAGCGCGACCTGGTGGTCGAGGGCGAGGCGCTCACCGGTGGCGACGTCCATGACCTCGACGGCGGGCGGGTTGGGACCGCCGACGCCGCCCACGTAGGCGATGTGGGTGCCGTCGGGCGACAGCTGCGGCGCGAGCACGGACCCGCCCCACGGCGCCGCGCCGAGCGCCCGGTGCTCGCCGGTGGCGCGATCGACCTGGTCCCACTGGCACGAGAAGCGATCGTCGCAGCGCTGGACGATCAACGTCGACGCCGACCACGCGATGGGGGCGTCGGTGGTGATCCGCTGCGGCCGATCACCGCTCTCGTCGACGCGGTAGACGCCACTTCCGGTCTGGACGAGCAACGCGCCGGTGCCGTCGTCACCGAGGATCGCCCCGGCCATCAGGTCCGGGATGGTGCCGTTCACCGCGCCCTCGCGCACCGTCCGCCGCTCGGCGATGCGGCCGGCCGTGCCCGCCGTGTGCACCAGCCACACCTCGCCGGGCGGGAGCGCCGAGTACACCTCGGTGTCCTTGCCGGCGAGGAAGGTGATCACGCCGTCGCGCCCGTCGGCCACGGCCACGGCCTGGTCCTGGGACACGACCACCGCGCCGCCGGCGCGAGCGAAGACGGTCGCCGGCAGCTGCCCCCGGTCGGTCCGGCGCAGCTGGCGCTGGGTCACGACGCCGGCATCCAGATCGATGCGCACGACGCTCCCGTCGACGGCCACCGCGTAGAGGCTGGTGCCGCTCTGGGCCCCCAGGAAGTTCATGAACGCCCGGTCCTCGGTGTACGACGGACCAGGGCGCCGTGGCCGCGGGGCCGACGTGGACGTCACCGGCACCGTCGTCGGCGCCACGGTCGTGGGCGGCGCCGCCGCACCGCCCCCGTTGCGCCCCACGAGGGCGACGGCGGCCACGAGGGCCACGGCCCCGCCGGCGATCAGGACGGGCCGCCAGCGGGCCGGCCGGGCCGGCGCGCCCAACGTGATGTCCTCGCGGCCGTCGAGCGCGCGCTGCTCGGGCTCGATCGGCTCCAACATCAGGCCCGACATCGGCGCGCCGCACGACGGGCAGTTCTCCGCTCGCCGGGGCGCCGGCCGCCCACAGGCCGGGCACGTCGTCGGCGGGCGGCGCACGGGCCGGACGCTAACGGCCGGCGTCAGTCTTCGTCGGTCGCCCGCTCCAGGTCGGCGACGACCGTCTCGATCTCCAGGCGGGCCGCCGCCAGCCGGCTCCGGCACAACCGGATGAGCGCTGCCGCCCGCTGCACCCGCTCGGCCAAGTGGTCGACGTCGACCGCCTCCCGTTCGAGGCCGGCGAGGATCGCTTCCAGCTCCACCAGGGCATCGGCGTAGCCGAGACCATCGAGCTCGGCGTCGGGCTCGGTCATGAGCCGACCTCGCGGACCCCGCTGGTCACCGTGCCGTCGGCCACCGTGGTGACCAGCTCGTCACCGGGCACCAACGCCGAGGTCGATCGCACGAGTGTGCCGTCGGCGCGCCGGGTGATGCTCCAGCCCCGGGCCAGAGCAGCGGCGGGGTCGAGCACCCGCAGCCGGGCGGTGGCGACGTCGAGCCCGTGCTCGCCTTGGCGCAGGGCGCGGGGGATCGGGCGCCGAGCTCGTCGGTGGCGACCGCCAATCGCCGGCGGGCGGCGTCGAGGGCGGCGGCCGTTTCGCGTCGCAGCCGGCCGGACGCATGGTCGAGGCGCTGATCGGCCAGGCGCACCGCCAACAGCGTGCGGGTAGCGATGCCCCGCCCCGCCGCCGTCACGGCCGCGTCGAACTGCCCGACGCGGTCGACCAGCGCGGCGGCGCACGCGGTCGGTGTCTTGTAGGCGGTGTGGGCCACGTGATCGGCCACGCTGCGATCGACCTCGTGGCCGAGGCCGGTGAGGACCGGCACGGGCGCGCGAGCGATGGCCTGGGCCACGCCCTCGTCGTCGAACGCCGCCAGGTCGGTGCGGGAACCGCCGCCCCGCACGACGACGATCACGTCGACCGGGCGGCGAGACAGCGTGCGCACGGCACCGGCCACGGCGGCGGCGGCGTCCTGGCCTTGCACCCGGACGTCGACATGGGCGATCCGGAACCCGATGCCGCTGCCGTTCAGCTCGTGGAGGACGTCGTGCCAGGCGGCGCTGCCGCGGCTGGCCACCAACCCGATCCGGAGCGGCACCAGCGGGAGGGGCAGTGCCGCGTTGCGCCCGAGGAGCCCAGCCTCGGTCAGCCGGGCCAGGAGAGCGTCGCGATCGGCGGCCAGCTTGCCCAGGGTGAAGCGGACGTCGATGCCGTCCATCACCAGGGACAGGCGACCCGACGGGGCGTACAGGTTGGGCGTGGCGTGGATGCGCACGGAGAGCCCGTTGGCGAGACGCAACCGGTGGCGGGCCAGGACCGGCCGCAGGCGGTACCAGGTGTTGGCGAACAGGGCCACGGAGATGCTGGCCCGCCCGTCGTCGGTGTGGTCGGTGAGGCTGAAGTAGACGTGGCCGTTGCGCTGCTGGATGCCTTCGATCTCGCCCCGGACCCAGATGCCGTCGCGGAACCCGCGCCGCAGCACCTGGTTGACGGCATCGGCCAGCTCACGGACGGTGAAGGTGGGGTCGGCGCCGTCGTCGAATTCGAGGTCGAGGGCGGGCTGGCTCATCGCCGCCATGATGCCCGGCGCGCCGTCAGGCCAGGTAGCGGCCGAACCAGTCGAGGGTGGCGGCGTACGCGGCTGCTGCCTGGGTGGCGTCGTAGCGGGCGCCGGTGTCGTTGAAGAAGGCGTGGTCGACGCCCGGGAACACCCGCAGCTCGTGGGTCAACCCGCCCGCCGTCAGCGCCGCGTCCATGGCGTCCTTGGTGCCGTTCACCCGGCTGTCGAGCTCGGCGTAGACGCCCAGCACGGCGGCCTTCGACCCCCCGAAGGAAGCACCGGCCGGCCCCGGTCCGTAGAACGGCACGGCCGCCGCCAGCCGCGGCTCGCCGGCGGCCAGCAGGCTCCAGACCTGCCCGCCGCCGAAGCAGAAGCCGACGATGGCGAGCTTGGCCCCGGGAGCACGCTGGGTGAGCTCGGTCAGGCCCGCCCTCATGTCCTCGACCAGGCGATCCTCCGAGGCCGCCCCGAGCGCGGCGGTGGCCTGCGCCGGGTCGCTGAACGTGGGTGTGCCGCCCTCGCGTGACAGCAGGTCGATCGACAACGCGCTGTAGCCGCTCGCTGCGAACCGGCCCGGCAACTGCTGGAAGTGAGGCGTGAGGCCCCGGTTCTCGTGGATGAGCAGCACCGCTCCCGCCGGTGCCGGCGCGCCGGCGTACCAGCCCTGGAGCGTGCCCGCGGGACCGGGGAAGGTGATGGCGGCCGCCGTCACCGCAGCGGCGGTGGTCGGGGCCGGGGCGGCAGTGCCCGCCGTCGTCGCTGGCGCGGCCGACGAGCTCGGCGCCTCCGTCGTTGACGCGGCGGGCGGAAGGGTGTCGCCAGTGTCGCTGCCGCACGCAGCCAGGAGGGCAGCGGCCGCCGGAACGGACACACCCAGCAGGACGAGGCGGCGCAGTGCCTCCCGGCGAGAGAAGATGCCGTCGGCGCAGTCCTGGACGATCTCGCCCCGGAGATAGTCGAGCAAGGCCATCCGGCCACGGTAGGACCGGGGTCCGACGAAGGAGCATCAGGGCGGCCCTGACCGGCGGTTCACGCCCTGAGCTCGCCTCGGGCCTCGTCGAACGACACGACGTCGGCGTCGGGGAGGTAGCGCTCGTCCACCCCGATGCCCCGGTCGGTGCGCAGCGACGAGAGCCGGGCGAGCGGACGCTCGAGCGCCCGCTTGCGGGTGCCGGCGAGATCGTCGTAGGCCTTCTGAGCCGAGTCGATGCGGCGACCGACCGTCTCCAGCGCACCGGCGAACTTGTCCCACTGCTGCTCGAAGGCGCCGAGCACGCTCAGAATCTCCTCCGATGTCTGCTCCACCATGAAGTTGTCGAACGCCTGGCGGATGACCCCGAGCATGGCGAACAGCGTGAGCGGCGAGCACAGCACGACCTTCTGACCGAGGGCGTCGTCGACCAGGCCGGGGTCGTGCTCGTGGATGAACCCACTGAGGGTCTCGTTCGGGAGGAAGAGCAGCACGTAGTCGACCGAGGGGCGGGCGCCCTGATGGGCGTAGTCGCGTCCGGCCAGCTCGCGCACGCGCAGCCGGACGTCACGCAGGAACGCATCGCGATGCGCCGACCGCTCGGCCTCCGTGCCGGCGTCGAGGAACCGCAGGTACGCAGAGAGCGGGAACTTCACGTCCATGTAGAGGACGTGGCCCTTGGGCAACGGGAACGTGTAGTCGGGCAGGGCGCGCGAACCGGCTACCGCCGTCTGCTTCTCGTAGTTGACGTGCTCGACGAAGCCAGCCAGGCGCAGCACGTCCTCGGCCATGCGCTCACCCCACTGGCCCCGCGCCTTCGGGCTGGCCAGTGCCTCCCGCAAGCTCTGCGTCGTGGTGGCCAGTGCCGCCGTGGTCTCGGCGTGCGCCGCCAAGGTGGCTTCGACCCCGCGGATGGACGCGGCGTGGTGCTGGCCGAGCTGCGCGACGAGATCACCGACGCGGGCCAGCTCGTCGCGCACCCGGCGCTCGACCTGCTCGATGCGCGCGTCGGCCACCTCGTGGCGGGCGGAGAGCTCGCGCTGGCCGGCGGCCAGCCCGGCATCGAGCTGCTCGCGATTGAGGACGGCGGCGTGGCGCAAGGCCTGCTGGACGGCCACGTCGCGCTCGGCCGCGGCCTGCTCACGGAGGAGTCCGACGGCTCGCGTGAGTGCCGCGTCGGGATCAACATCGGCCCGCTGGCGGGCGGCGACGCGCAGCGCCGCGGCGACACCCACGGCCACGCCGCCGAGCACGGCGACCACGATGAGGACCACGACCTCCATGGCCGACGACGCTACGCAGGGGGTGCCACAGAGTTCGGGATGGTGGTGGCCGCACGGACGGCAGGCAGGGGGCGACGGTCCGCGCTCCCACCGGCAACTATCGTGTTCGCACCGTGGGGCACGACGAGCGCCAGCCTCTGCCTGCCGGCCCGCTGCCCCGGCGACCGGTGCCCCTCGACGTGCTCGGGGCCGTGGGCCTCGACGCCATCGCCCTGGGCGCCGGCGTCACGCTCGTTGCCGCCGGGGCCGGCGCCCTCGACCGTGGGCTCGCCGCCGGCGTCGTCGTGGCGGCAGGCACCGCCGGCCTGATCGGCAGCGTCGCCGTTACACCGTCGGGCCGGCCGGGAACGACCGGCCGACTGCTCGGCCGGGAGCTGGTGGTCGCGTCGCTGGCCCTCGCCAGCCTGCCGATCGCTCTCGGCCTGTCGCTGCGCGACGGTGTGGGGGCGAGCATGGTGGTGCTGGCGTCGGTCGTGGTCGTGGCGCTCGGCCTGCGGATGGCGCTCCTGACGCGCCGGGCCGATCTGTACGGGCGGGCCCAAGCGGGCCACGTCGCCCAACTCGGGCGCATGGCCCTCCATGATCCGCTGACCGGCCTCGCCAACCGGACCTTGCTCGAGGATCGGCTGGCCATGGCCGTCGCCGGCCAGCGCCGCAGCGGCACCGTGCTGGCGGTGCTGTTCTGCGATCTCGATCGCTTCAAGCTCGTCAACGACACCCTCGGCCACGACGTCGGCGACGCGGTGCTGGTCATCATCGCCGAACGCTTGAAGGGCGCGGTGCGGGGCACCGACACGGTCAGCCGGCTCGGCGGCGACGAGTTCGTCGTGGTCTGCCCCGACCTGAAAGGCGAGGACGAGCTGACCGAGGTGGCGGAGCGGCTCCTCGTCCTGATGTCCGAACCGATGGACGTCGAGGGCCACGAGATCGTCGTGTCCGGCAGTGTCGGGGTCTCGCTCGTGAGCGCCGGCTCGGCGCCGTCGTCACTCGCCGACCTCGTGCGCGAGGCGGATGCCGCCATGTACCGGGCCAAGGCCAACGGCCGCAACGGGTGGGCGCGGCTCGAGCCCGAGCCCGAGCCCGAACCTCGCTACGTGAGGGTGCGGACCGACGACGCCGACGCGCCACAGACGATCACCCCGACGCGGCGGCCAGCCGATGTCAGAGGTTCTCGCTGAGCGCCTCGCCGATGAGGGTGAGGTAGAGGTCCGCGTAGAGCCCGCCTCGCGCCATGAGCTCGTCGTGGGTACCGCGCTCGACGATGCGCCCGGCGTCGACGACGCAGATCAGGTCGGCGTCGCGGATCGTGGACAGGCGGTGGGCGATCACGATCGACGTGCGACCTTGCAACGCCTCCTCCAACGCGGCCTGCACGAGCGCCTCGTTCTCGGTGTCGAGGTGGCTGGTGGCCTCGTCCAGGATGACGATGGCGGGATCCTTCAGGAGCATGCGAGCGATGGCCAGCCGCTGCTTCTCACCGCCCGATAGGCGGTAGCCCCGCTCGCCCACGATGGTGGCGTACCCGTCGGGGAGGGCGGCGACGACATCGTGGATGCGCGCCCCCCGGGCGGCCGCTTCCATCTCCGCGTTGGTGGCCGACGGGCGGGCGTAGCGGAGGTTGTCGGCCACCGACTCGTGGAACAGGTGGGGGTCCTGGGCCACCACGCCGATGGCCTGATGGAGCGAGGCCTGGGTGAGGTCACGCACGTCCACACCGTCGATCCGCACGGCGCCACTGGTCACGTCGTAGAGCCGCGGCACCAGTGACGCGATGGTGGTCTTGCCGGCTCCCGACGGACCGACGAGCGCCACGACCTGACCCGGTTCGATCGTGAGGTCGACGTCGGTCAGGACCGTGGCCGGCGTGTCGTCGGCGAGCTCGAAGAGACCTCCCGGTGACTCGAGCGAGCCGACGCTCACCTCGCTGGCCGGCGGGTAGCGGAACGTCACGTGGTCGAGCTCGATGCGGCCTCGTGGTTCGGCGAGGTCGACCGCGCCGGGTCGGTCGGCGATGGCGACGGGCGCGTCGAGCACCTCGAACACGCGCTCGAACGAGACCATCGCGGTCATGAGGTCGACCCGCGCGCTCGTGAGGTCGTTCAACGGTTGGTAGATGCGCGTCACGAAGGCGGCCATCGCCACCAGCGTCCCGAGGGAGATGGTCCCGGAGATCACCATCTGCGCGCCGACGCCGTACACGGCGGCCACCCCGACGGCGCTCACGATGCCGAGGGTCACGAAGAACACCCGGCCGTACAGTGCTTGGCGAACGCCCGTGTCCCGCACCCGTGCCGCCCGCCGGCCGAACTCGGCCATCTCGTCGTCGTAGCGGCCGTACAGCTTCACGAGGATGGCCCCGGACACGTTGAACCGCTCGGTCATCTGCGTGTTCATCTGCGCGTCGAGGTTCATGCGCTCGCGCGAGATGGCCCGCAGCACCCGCCCGACTCGCTTGGCCGGCAGGATGAACAGCGGCAGCACCACGAGAGCCAGGACCGTGAGGCGCCACTCCAGGATGAACATCGCGGCGAGGGTGGTGGTCAGCACGATGACGTTGGACACGAGCGCACCAAGCGTGCCCGTCACGGCGTCCTGCGCGCCGATGACGTCGTTGTTCAACCGGCTGATCAACGCCCCGGTCTGGGTGCGGGTGAAGAACGCCACCGGCATGCGCTGGACCTTGTCGAACAGCGCCACGCGCAGGTCGTGGATCATCCCCTCGCCG
Organism: uncultured Acidimicrobiales bacterium; assembly: GCA_963728985.1. Classification (GTDB taxonomy): domain Bacteria; phylum Actinomycetota; class Acidimicrobiia; order Acidimicrobiales; family Ilumatobacteraceae; genus DASXAI01. Next base: position 1,223,451 of record CAVSME010000003.1, read on the forward strand.
ATGCTGGACGCACCCCAGCGCTGCAGCACGCCCACCCCGGCCGAGGCCAACGCCGCCGCCACCGTGACCGCCGTCAGCCACACCGCCAGGGTGCGATCGGCCGAGGGGATGGCGTCGTCGATGATCCACCGGAACAGCAGCGGGGGGAGCAGACCGAGCAGCGAGCTGACGACGATGGTGGCGAGGTAGGCCACGAGCCAGCCGCGGTAGGGCCGGGCGAAGCCCCACGCCCGCCGGAGCACCCGGCGGTCGAGGGTGACGCCCTTGACCGCCTCGGCATCGCGCCCGAAGCGTGGGGGCCCGATCCGCATCCGCATTCCCATCGCCCGGTGAAGGCTACGGCCGCGGGTCCAGATCGCGACTCGACCCATAGCATCCGCTGCCGTGCGAGCCCCCCGGACCGTCGGCCTGCTTCTCGTCGCTCTCATGGCCGGGGCGTGCTCCAGCACCGCGAGCGACGTCACCGTCGCCAGGCTCCCGCCGACCACCGCCTCGGCGCCGGCGGCGCCGGCACCCGATCCGACGACGACCAGCGACGGCACGCCCGGACCCGGGTCGACCGCGACCACGGCGCCGGCCGGCACGCTGGACTGGAAGGCCTGTGGCCGCCTCCAATGCGCCACGTTGACCGTCCCGCTCGACTACAGCGACCCCACGAAGGGCACCATCGACCTCTACGTGAAGCGCCATCCGGCCAGCGGCAACAAGGCCGTCGGCACGCTGCTCGTCAATCCGGGCGGTCCCGGGGTGCCCGGCACGTCGCTCGTCGATCAGGCCACCCTGGCGTTCAGCGAGGATCTCCTCGACTCGTTCGACATCGTCGGCTGGGACCCGCGAGGCACGGGCGACTCCAGCCCGATCGACTGCGTCGACGACCTCGATCCCCTGTTCTCGCTCGATCCGGTCCCGGACACACCGGCCGAGAAGCAGGTGATCATCGATGCCTCGAAGCAGTTCGACGCCGCCTGCGAAGCCCGCAGCGGCAAGCTCCTCCCCTACGTCTCCACGCAGGACACGGCCCGGGACATGGACGAGATCCGCAGGGCCCTCGGCGAGGACAAGATCTCGTACTTCGGGTTCTCGTACGGCAGCCAGCTCGGCGCCACCTACGCCACCATGTTCCCCACCCACGTGCGGGCGATGGTGATCGACGGCGCCGCCGATCCCAACGCCGGCTACGTCGAGAGCACGAAGCAACAGGTCGTGGGCCTCGAGCGCGGCCTGCAGCAGATGATGGACGACTGCGCCAAGAAGACGACGTGCGCCTTCCATCACAACGGCGATCCAATGCCCGCCTACGACGCGCTGATCGCGAAGCTCACCGCCAACCCGCTGAAGTCGGCCGGTGGGCGCCCGGCCGTCGGCCCCGGCATCGCGCTGTACGGCGTGGTGTCAGGCCTGTACGTCAAGGAGTACTGGCCGCTCGTCACGCAGGCGCTGGCGGCCGCCGAGCGAGGCGACGGCTCGAAGCTCCTCGCCCTCTACGACGCCTACGTGGAACGGCTTCCCAACGGCAGCTGGACCAATTCCTTCGAGGACCTGATCGCCATCAATTGCCTCGACGACCCGGGGCCCAAGGATCCGTCCTTCCCCGACACCTACGCGGCCGAGCTGCGGACCTTGTCGCCCCACTTCGGTGACTGGGCCGCCTACAGCTACAACTGCATCTACTGGCCGGTCCCCCAGAAGACCCCGCTCAAGCTGACCGGCGCCGGCGCCGGTCCCATCGTCGTCGTGGGCACGACCGGCGACCCGATCACGCCGATCGAGAGCACCAAGAACATGGCCGCCGCCCTCGAAGGCGGGGTTCTCGTCACGGTGGAGGCCGAGCAGCACACGGGCTACATGGTGAACGACTGCGTCGATGCCGCCGTCGACGACTACCTGATCGACCTGACTGTCCCGGCCCCCGGGCTCGTCTGCAGCTAGTTCGTTTCCCGCCGGTAACACGATGCGCGCGAACCCTTGCTTCACTCGCGTTCCCCAGGGGGAGTGACGGAGGGACGAACAATGCGTGGCCGGGCAGCGACGATCAGTCGCTGGGTGTTGACCATCGTGGCGGCGATGGCACTGGCGCTGGCCGTGCTGCCGCTGGCCGGGGCATCGGGGAGGGTCGGCCCCGGTGAGGTCTCGGTGCACGCGTCCTGGTCCCTCGGCGGCGGCAGCGAGGTGAACGTGCCCCCAGTCGGGCGCGTCTCCTTCGCCACCCACGCGGCGCCGCTCCGGCTGAGCGCCACCGTGGAGTCCGTCGACGCGTCGTCCGTGCAGAACCTCGTCGGCCAGGCGCGTCCCCTGGTGAGCGTGCAGCAGGCGGCCGAAGACGGCCTGCGCGACCTGGTGCGCACCGTCGCGCTGCGCGCCCTCCTGGCCGCCGTGATCGCCGGCGTGCTCGTGGGCGCGATCGTGCCGTGGCGTCGGTGGCGCACGGTGCTGGTGGGCGGTCTCAGCGGCGTGACTGTCGTGGCCGTGCTCCTCGGCATCACGTGGCGGGAGTTCTCGACGACGGCACTGAGCAACCCCCGCTACGACGGCGCCATCGAGCGGGCGCCGCAAGTGATCAACGCCTTCGAGCGCGGCGTGCAGTCGTTCCAGGGTGTCCAGGACCGCATCGACGTCCTCACCAACAGGATCAACGAGCTCACCACGATCAACGCCGGGCCCACCGTCGACGACCCCGACGGCGAGGTCCGGCTGCTCCATGTCAGCGACATCCACCTCAATCCGCTGGGCATCACGTTCGCCGGCGATCTGGCCCGGCGCTTCGACGTGGCCGCCATCATCGACACGGGCGATCTGACCAGCTTCGGATATCCGCAGGAGGCCAACATCGGCGCGATGGTGTCGGCCCTCAAGGTGCCGTATTACTTCGTGCCCGGCAACCACGACTCCTTCGCCAACCGCACCGCGCTCGACGGCTACGACGGCATCACGGTGGTGGACGATGCAGTCGTCGACATCGCCGGCGTACGAGTCGCCGGGTTCGCCGACCCCAACTTCACGGTCGGCGGGCACCCCACGTATGACGAGAACATCGCGGCGCGGGAGGCGAAGGCCGACGATGTCGCCGCCCTGGTGGCCCACGGCCGACCGGACATCCTGGCCGTCGCCGGCCTGCAGCTGGCCGAGAAATCGGCCGGCGGGGTGCCACTCGTCATCTCCGGCGACATCCACCACCGCTCGTCACAGGAGGTCGACGGGAGCCTGATGCTGACCGTCGGGTCGACGGGTGCGACCGGGCTCGGCTCCTTCACCGACGTGGAGGACCGGCCCTACGAGGCCGAGGTGCTCCACATGCGGGGCGGTCGTCTGGTCGCGCTCGACTACGTGACCATGACCGGCTTCGGCGGGGACTTCACCCTCGATCGGACGGTCTACGCCGCGAAGTGAAGCCGCCCGTCAGGCGAAGGCCTTGCGCAGCGCGTCGGCGGCCTCGTCGGCGGCCTTCGTCGCCGCCGGCATGACCGCCAGCATCGTCCAGAAGCCGTGGATCTGGCCGTCGTAGCGCGTATGGCTGACCGACACACCAGCACCGGCCAGGCGCGCCGCGAACGCCTCACCCTCGTCGCGCAGCGGATCGAACTCGGCGGTCAAGACGAGCGCCGGTGGCAGCCCGGAGAGATCCTTGGCCCGCAGCGGGCTGGCCAGCGGGTTGTCGCCATCGCCCGGGCCGTTCAGGTAGTGGTCCCAGAACCACACCATCATGTCCTTGGTCAGCAGGTAGCCGTCGCCGTTGTCCTTGTAGGAGACGGTGTCGTAGCCATGATCCGTCACCGGGTAGACGAGGAGCTGGAGGCGCAGCGCGGGGCCACTCTCGTCGCGGGCCCGCAAGGCGATGGCCGCGCTCAGGTTCCCGCCGGCGCTGTCACCGCCGACGGCGAGGCGATCAGGGTCGACGCCGATCTCGCCGGCGTGCTCGGCCACCCATGTGACGACGGCGTAGCAGTCGTCGAGCGGGATGGGGAACTTGTGCTCGGGCGCCATGCGGTAGTCGACCGACACGACGACGCACTCGGCCCGGTTGGCGACAGTCCGGCAGATGGCGTCGACCATCTCGAGGTCGCCGATCACCCAGCCGCCGCCGTGGATGTACACGAGGGCGGGGCGGGGTGCGGTGCCCCCGGTCGGCGTGTAGACGCGCACGGGAATAGGGCCCGCCGGACCGGGGACCGTGCGGTCCTCGGCGCTGGCCACGGCGTCCCCCGGGCCTCCGAGCTCGGCGAAGCCGGCGGCGGCCACGCGGGCCTCTTCCGGTGACAGCTCGTTGAGGGCCGGGAGGCCGGCATCGGCCATCTGCTCGAGCAGTCCAGCGGCGGCGGGATCAAGGGCCATGGCGACGTACCTCCGGAGTCGAGGGTGACAGTAGCGAGCGCCGGCGTCGCGCCGCATCAGGCAACGGCCCGGGCCCCTCATGCAGCCGCCTCATAGGCTCCCGCCGGTGAGTGGGATCGCCGCCATCGGCAACACACCCGTCGTCCGCCTGGAACGTCTCGTCGGCGATGACGACGCCGAGGTCTGGGTCAAGCTCGAAGCAGCCAACCCGACCGGGTCTTACAAGGACCGCATGGCACTGGCGATGATCGAGGGCGCCGAGCGCGACGGTCGGTTGCAACCGGGCCAAACGGTGGTGGAGTGCACCGGCGGCAGCACCGGCTCGTCGCTCGCCTTCGTGTGCGCGGTGAAGGGCTACCCGCTGCGCATCGTGTCGTCGGATGCGTTCGCGCTGGAGAAGATCCGCACGATGCAGGCGTTCGGCGCCGATGTGGAGCTCATCCCGAGCCCGGCGGGGATCACCCCGGACCTCATCCCCGCGATGATCCGGCGGGCCGGCGAGATCGCCGCCGAGACCGGCGCCTTCTGGACCAACCAGTTCCAGAGCGACGACATGATCGACGGCTACCGCCCGCTCGGCGAGGAGTTGCTGGCGCAACTACCCGGACCACCGGCCATCGAGGCGTTCTGCAGCTACATCGGGACGGCCGGCTGCTTCCTCGGCACCACCCGAGCGCTGCGCCAGCGGTTGCCGGCGCTGGAACGGGTGGCGGTGGAGCCAGCGGAGTCCGCCGTGCTGTCGGGCGGCGCGCCAGGCATCCACCACATCGAGGGCGGCGGCATCGGGTACCGGCCACCGAAGCTGGCCCCCGACGACATCGACACGGTCGTGGCCGTGCCCGAGGCCGAGGCGTTCGCCATGGCCCGCCACGCCGCCCGCACCGAGGGGATCTTCTCCGGACCGTCGACCGGAGCGAACCTCGTCGCCGCGTTGGGCGTGGCTCGCCGGCTCGGGCCTGGACACCGGGTGGTGACCCTCCAGGTCGACAGCGGGCTGAAGTACCTGGCCGGCACCCTGTACACCGGGTAGGAACTCGCCACTCATCGCGGCGCGAGGGGCACAGAAGATGAGATGATGGCGCTCCGCTCCTCCGGCTGGAGAAGGAGACCCCCCATGTTCCTCCGTCGTCACCGTGTCCTCGTGGGCGTCGTCGCCGGCTCCCTGCTGGTGGGCGCCGCCGGGCTGGCCGCGGCCGCGCCAGGCCGCCCCGGGCCGGCCACCGTGGCTCCCGCCGCAGCCGGCGATCCCGAGGGCTTCGTCGGGGTCTCGCCCGTGCGGGTGCTGGACACGCGTGCCGGCGACGGTCCCATCGGCGTACCTACGGCGGCCCCCCTGGGGGCCGGCCAGACGATCAACCTCGCTCTCACCACGCCGGCGCCGAATCGGCTGAGCGCACCCGTTCCTGCCAATGCAGTCTCGGTGCTGCTCAACATCACGATCGACAAGAACGCGTCGGCGGATTCGTTCGTCACGGTCTGGCCGGCCGGTGAGCCGCGACCGAACAGCTCGGCCAACAACGCCACGCCTGGACAGGTCACGCCGAACTCGATCGTGGTGCCGCTCGGCACGGGCGGCGAGGTGTCGATCTTCAACTTCACCGGCAACGTCGACCTCGCCGTCGATCTGGCCGGGTACACGGTGCCGCTGGAGGGCACGACACTCCAAGGTCCGCCCGGACCGCAGGGCCCTCCGGGACCGAAGGGCGACACGGGTGCCCAAGGTCCGCCAGGCCCGGTCATCTCCGGCGCAGGCTGGAAGCAGAACACGGCACCGGCCCCGTCGCGATCACGAACGCCGGCGGACAGTAACGCCCTCAGGTCAGTGTCGGCCCACTTTCGGTCTGCGGCGAATTTCGTCGTGACTGCCTCATTCCGAGTCGTCAATCAGCACGGTGACAACGGTGGTGAGTTGCGTGCTCCGCGACGACGATGGCGCCCAGATTGCGGCGATTGACGAGCCCCGGCGCTGCGAACATGACCAGGCAATAACCCTGAGCGGCGTCGGACTTGACACCACGTCGGCCAGTCTGTGCAACTGCGGTGTCAGCCGGTACTGCCTCGGTCAGCGACGCTCAGATCGTGATGGTCAACGTCGGCCCCGAGCTCACCTAAGTCTCAAACGGGCCGTTCCCAGCGGACGACGTCGTCGATCTCGCCGCTCTCCACGTCGTAGATGAAGCCGGCTACGACCTGGAGCGGCGCGAGATAGGGCTTCGTCGTCAGGATGTCGATGTCCTCCTGCAGCGCAGCGGCGTGATCGTCGATCGGCAGGAACTCGAAGTCCGCGCCGGTGAACCCCCGCAGCTCCTCGTCGGTCACGCCGGCGAGACCGCACTTCGTGTGCTGCATCACCACCACCGTGTTCACGCCGAGCACATGACTCGACAGCGCCAGGCTGCGCAGCACATCGTCCGTGACCCGCCCACCGGCGTTGCGGATGACATGGGCCTCGCCGAGATGCAGGCCCAGCACGGCGAAGACGTCGATCCGGGCATCCATGCACGTGACGACGGCCAGGTGGCGGCCGGGCCGGGCATCGGTGACATTGGCTCGGGCGGCGGCGTAGCCCTCGTTGGCGGCCAGCAAGCGGGCGATCTGCATCACACCCTGCCTAGGCGGCGGCCCCGTCGCGACGCAACCGCGGCTCAGGATGCGGATCCGCGCTTTGGGTGCGGATCGGCCCGCTGGGCGGGCCATCTCGCACCCATGAGGCGATCCGCACCCAACGTTCAGCGCGGGACGAGTCCGGGGAACCGCTCGGTCATCCACCGGGCGGCGAACGTGACCAGCTCCCCGGCGTCGACCAGCTCGCTGGCGGCACCGCCCACGATCCCCCGCCGAGCACTGCCACCGGTCAGGAACTCCTCGAGGATCACGCCGAAGTAGTCCGGGCCGGGGTAGGCCACGATGCCATCGCTGTCGTCGAGGCACTGCACGACCACCATCACCGGCCCGGTCGGCCCACGCACCAGGCGGTGGCGGCGCACCCGCCGCTTGGCCGGCACGTCGGCGAGGTACTCGGCGTAGTGGATGGCGGTCACGGTGTCGATGTCGGCGCCGAGGCGCAGCACCTTCCCGCCCGCCTCGACCAGGCGCGCCAGCGGGGAGCCAGGACCGTAGTAGTCGTCCCACGGGACGTCGGCGAGGAGCGCCTCCGCGCCGTGGCCTCGCGCCGCGAAGCGGCCTTCCGGATGATCGGACACCACCGTGCCCGGGGTGGTGCGGAAGACCTCGGCCAGCACACCCATGTCGGGATCGGCCGGCGTGGTGGCCGCGTCGAATGGCTCGGAACCCTCGAGCAGCGCCGCCCGCTCGCCTTCGGGATGCTCGTTCACCCAGCCCCAGTCGTCACGCGCCCCGATCGTCATGAGGACCGACCCGCCCTCACCCACGGCGGCGTCCAGCGCTGCGACCACGCCGGCGGCGTCGCCGGCCACCGGCCCGATGGCCCGCAGCGACGCGTGGACCATGACGAGATCGCCGTCGGCCACACCGAGCCGGCGCAGTTCGGCCACGAGCTGCTCGGGAGCCACGGGCGCAACTGCCATGGCGGTCAGTCTGCTCGTTCGCCGCTTCTAGAGTCACCGCAATGGCTGACATCCGCTTCGACGATCGCGTCGCGATCGTGACCGGCGCCGGGCGCGGCCTCGGGCGCGCCTACGCCCTCGAGCTCGCCCGGCGCGGCGCCGCTGTCGTCGTGAACGACCTCGGCGGCACCGTCGATGGTCTGGAGGAGGACGCCGCCCCAGCGGACGGCGTGGTAGCCGAGATAGTCGCTGCCGGCGGACGGGCGGTGGCGTCCTACGCGTCGGTGGCCTCACCCGAAGGGTCGGCATCGATCGTCGAGCGCGCCCTCGAGGCCTTCGGACGCGTCGATGTCGTCGTCGCCAACGCCGGGATCCTGCGGGGCAAGAGCGTGGCCCGCACCACTCCGGAGGACTTCGGCGCCCACCTCGACGTCCACACGAAGGGCTCGTTCTACGTGGCCCAGGCGGCGTGGCCGACGATGCGCGAGCAGCACTACGGGCGGTTCGTCTTCATCTCGTCGATGGCGGGTCTGTTCGGCCTCGCCGGTGCCGCGGCCTATGGCACCGCCAAGGCCGCCGTCGTAGGCCTGTCCAACGTGCTGGCCATCGAGGGTGCTCGACGCGACATCCGCTCGAACGTGGTAGCGCCCGTGGCGGCGTCGACGCGCATGGCCATGATGGCCGGTGCATCGGCGTCGACCGAGGTCCCCCGGCGGCTGTCCGAGGACGCCGTGGCCCCGATGGTCGTGTACCTGGCGTCGGAGGAATGCGCCTACACCGGCTCGGTCTTCTCGGCCGGCGGGGGCCGGTACGCGCGGGTCGCGGCGGCATCGTCGCCGGGCTGGTCGGCCGGTGACGAGCTGGCGTCGGTGGAAGCGATCCGTGATCATCTCGGCGAGATCACCGACCTCACGGAACCGCTGTTCTTCGCCACCGGAGACGAGGAAATGCGCGTCATCATGGGGCGGTAGGTCAAACGGCCCTTTCCTCACAACACGCAGCGTGAAGCTTGCGGAGAGTAGTGGCGGGGCGTACCATTTGCCTTGTCAGAAGCTAGCGGCCGGACGAGATCAGGCGGGTGGACGCCTCTCGTCATTGAAGCGTTCCGATTTGGCGGGTGACTTCCGGCACGGCGCGTATTCGTTCCGTTGCTCCACGCCTCGCCCCGGTAAACCTGACGGGAAGGAGACCGGCCGTGGATCGACGGTCTATTGCGCTCAAGATCTCGGTTGGCGGTGTCGCCGCCGCCGTGGCGAGCCTGGTGATGTTCGCTGGTGTGGCTTCGGCGCACACCGCGCAAGCTTCAGTGTCGCGGGAGTGCGCTCCCAGCGTCCGGGCGGACAGCACGCAAGCCACCGTGATCATCACCAACGACTTCAACCTCGCCGCCGTCGTCACCTACTCCGGTGCCGCCAGCGGTTCGTCGCCCATGGTGGCCAACGGCTCGACCTCGGTGTCGTTCACGCTGTCGGCGCCCTCGACGCTGAACTATTCGGTCGTCTGGAGTGACGGTGTGCAGCAGGGTCAGCGCTCGATCTCGGTCAGCCCGCTGACCGACTGCGTGATCACCACGACCACGCCGACGACGACACCCACGACGGCACCGCCCGTCACCGAAGCACCGACGACGGTGCCGCCGGCGGCCGAGTCCATCCCGGCGACGACCGCTCCCGAGGCCACCACGACGCCGCCGACGGTGCTCGGGGTCGAGTTGCAACCGGAGGTCGCGCCGGTCCCGGCGAAGGTGACCCCGAACCGGTTACCGGCCACCGGCAGCGGCGATGCCGTCCCCCTCCTCGCCATCGGCACCGGGATCGTGATGGCGGGCGTGATGCTCGTGATCGTGCGTCGGGTGCCCCGCTCCCAGTGATCGGAGGCGCGGGCCCCGTCCATGAGGGTCAGGCCGGCGCCGACCCGAGCCGTTCATCGAGCGGTATCGGCTCGGTGTCGCCGTTGCGGTGGACGACGTCGATGCCGATGCCGTCCACCAGGCGCAGGAAGCGGGCCACGTCGAGAGGCTTCGTCACGTAGTCGTCGGCCCCGGCGGCCCGCAGCCGGGCGATCTGGCCCGGTGTGGCGTCGGCGCTGAGCACCGCGACGGGCACCTCGCGCATCTGCGGCTCGGCCCGCAGCCGGCGCAAGACGGTCTCGCCGTCGAGGTCCGGCAGGTTCAAGTCCACCAGCACGAGATCGGGATGGTGCTGGCGGGCCAGCTCCAGGCCGAGCTGGCCCTGCATGGCGACGAGGAGCTCTACGTGCGGGCGCCGTTGCAGGATGCGCTCGACTAGTTGCACATTCGACAAGTTGTCCTCGATGTACAAGACGGTGCGGCGCTGGCCCTCAGGGGCGTCAGCCGCCACCTCGTCGAGATCGGACTCGACGTCGGGCGACGCGGTCATGTCCAGCTCGATCCAGAAGCTGCTGCCGTGACCGGGCTGGGAGCGCACGCCGATCGTGCCGCCCATCACGTCGACCAGGCGCTTGGAGAGCGCCAGCCCGAGGCCGGTTCCCTCCACCGTGGACTGCTCCGCGCCGAGGCGCTCGAAGGGCGTGAACAGTCGCTCGAGGTCGGCGGCATCGATGCCCGCTCCGGTGTCGGTCACGCTCAGCTGCAGCTTGCCGGCGGCCGACTGGTCACAGCCGATCGCCACGGCCCCGCCGTCACGGTTGTACTTGATGGCGTTGACGATGAGGTTGAGCAACACCTGCTTGAGGCGCTGTCGGTCGGCACGCACGAAGCAGCTACAACCCGCGTCGGGGCCGGCCGGGATTCTGGATGCCCCGCTCGGCGGCGATCGATCGGGTGAGGGCGAGGACCTCGGTGATCACCTCGGAGACGTTCACCGGCTCGACCGACAGCAGCATGTGCCCGGTCTCGATCCGGGCGATGTCGAGCACCTCGTCGATCAGCGCGAGGAGGTGGTGGCCGGCCTTGATGATGTGAGCCGACGCCTCCCGCTCGGACTCGCTGGTGGCCTCGAGGTCGAGAAGCTGAGCGAAGCCGAGAACGGCGTTGAGCGGCGTCCGCAGCTCGTGGCTCATGCGCGAGAGGAACTCGTTCTTCGAGCGATTGGCGTCCTCGGCGCTGACGCGGGCCTGCTCCAGATCGCGGAGGAGTTGCGTGCGTTCGGTCACGTCACGGGTGCCGGCCACGACGGCGGCAGGATGGGCCTCGTCGGCCGGCAGGCGGGCGAGCTGGGAGTCGAGGATCGTCCACTCGTCGTTGGCCGTCCGGGCCCGGTACTCGACGTTGGCCCGCACGACCTCGCCGTCGAGGACCCGCCGGAAAGCGTCGGACACGCGCTCGAGATCGTCGGGGTGGATGATCTCGCTCATCGCCCGGCCGGTGTAGTCCGACGGCTCACCACGGAGCTGCTCGGCCATCGTCGGGCTGGCCATGCGGATGGTGCCGTCGGCGTCCACGATCTGGAGCGCGTCGGGGGAGGCGGCGAACAGAGCGGCGAGGGTCGCCTCCCGTCCACGGAGCTCACGGGTGCGCTTCACCACGAGATCCTCGGCGTAGCGCCGGCGCCGAGCCAGTGTCTCGGCCACGGTGACGGCGAGGGCGACGCCGACGAGCCCGCCGGCCAGCACGATCCATGGGAGGCGACCGGCGAGCGAGCCGGCCAGCGGCGAGGTGGAGCCGGCCACGAGCAGCCAGGAGTCGGCGCCGATCTTCACCGGGCGGGCGACGACGGCGCCCTGCAAGGGAAGGGTGGCGTCGGTGGTGAAGACCAGCTGCGACGGGTCGGGCGTGTTGGTGGCGTAGAGCGCGCCGCGGATCTCCCGGAACGGGGACTGCGCGGTGCGGGGGACGGGCGTCGCCGGGGCCAGGGGTGAGTCGTAGAAGGCGACGAGGGCAGAAGCGCCCGGCACCGGGCGGGCCATCACCAGCCAGGTGTGCCCGCCGGCCGACAGCACCGTGCTCACGAGGTCGTTGGCCTGCCGGGCCCGAGCCACGAGCGGCGCGTGGTCGACGGGGGCGACCGTCCCCGCGGACGCCACCGTCGTGATGGTCGTGCCGCCCAGTTGGGCGATGCCGGTGGCCGTGCCCGGCTGCTGGACGAAGGGGGCCATCATCGAGGTGAACGTCGCGATCTTCTCGGGCCCGGTCAGCGTCCAGACCAGGCCGACCGACTGCAGCGCGGTGCTCTGGCCCTGCAGCGCCGAGCTGAGCAGCGTGGTCACCTCGTCGGCGCGCTCGTTCAGGAGGCGCCGCTCCTGGTCGCGCACGAGCTGGCGGGTCCCGAGGGTGGCCGCCACCACCACCAGGATCAGCACGACACCGAGGATGATCGACACTGGCGCGAGCGGCATCCGCCGTCGACCGCCGTCGCCGGGCCCGTCCATCTTGCCCCTTCCCCAACATCCGCTTGCCGCAACCGTACCACTCTGCGGCAGTAATCAACCGCGTTGTGCGGTCGCTGACCGGGAACGCCGCGCCCCGACATGACGGAAATGAGTCATGCCCGAACCGTCACCCCTGGTCTGGCCGATCTCGGGAATTCCGCGGATCATCCGGGCGTGATCCGCCGACCGACCGACGAGCTCGCCCCCTCGACCTGCCAGGACCTGGCTCGCGCCATCGAGCGCTGCGAGCTGGAGGTCTGGTACCAGCCGACGGTCCGCCTCGCCGACGGCATGGTGACCGGTTTCGAAGCCCTCGTGCGCTGGCCCCATCCCGACCTCGGCGTGCTGCCCGCCGCCGCGTTCCTGTCGGTGGCCGAGGACTGCGGCCTCGTGCACGAGCTCGACGAGTGGGTCCGCCACGTCGTGTTCACGCAGGTGGCGGCGTGGCAGGACGACGCCATCGTCGGCGCCGGCTTCCGGGTGGCGGTCAACCTCTCCGGGCTCGACCTCAGCAGCGATCGCCTCACCGGCGACGTCGAGGCCGCCATCGCCCGCACCGGTGTCGATCCCCGGGGCATCGTCCTCGAGCTCACCGAGACGTGCCGGATCGTCGACGTGGCGGCGGCGACCGCCAACGCCCGGCGCCTGCACGAGCTGGGCGTGGGCCTGGGCCTCGACGACTTCGGCTCGCAGTACACGACCTTCGAGCTGCTCCGATCGGTCCCGCTCGAGCTCGTCACGATCGATCGGGCCATCGTCGCCGGCTTCGACGCCGAGATCGGCGAGGCCTTCGCCCGCGCCGTCGTGGACCTGGCCAGCCCGCTGGCCGCCCGCATCGTGGCCGACGGCGTGGAGACCGAATGGCAAGCCGACCGCCTGCGCGAGGCCGGCTGCCACGAAGGCCGAGGGTTCCTGTGGGCCCCGGCGCTGCCCGCCGCCGAGGCCGAGCAGCTGCTGATCACCGGCTGGCGGTAGCCCAGCGTCTCGCCGGCGCCGCCGCACCGCGGCGAGACGCCCAGTCCAGTGCTTGTGTGACGAACGTCGCGAGATCGTCGCGCTTTCGCGCGCACAAGCGGCGCATGCCGTGGGCGGCGGCGTGATCGACGTGTGTCATGCCAGGTCAGCGCATCTTCGCGCTACTGGTGACCGTGCCACCACGCTCAGTATGAGGGCATGGCTCGGCGTCTCTCCCCCCTCCTCGCAACCGCGACGGCCGCGGTCGTCATCGGCCTGGCCGGCGCCGCCCTCGCCGCCGCCCCGTCGGCCAGCGCCGCCGGCACCTCCGCCTCGCAGGCGCCCAGCTCCTGGATCGACACCGTCAACTGGTACCGCTCGATGGCCCACGTCGCTCCCGTCGTCGAAGAGCCGGCGTGGTCGGACGGGCTCGCCCGCCACCTCGACTACCTGCACGACACGCCGGCCAGCCTGAAGAGCGGCCCCTACGCCAGTGCCCACACCGAGAACCCGGCCAGCCCCGCCTACACCGCCGACGGCGCCGCCGCCGGAGCCAGCGCCGACATCTACTTCGGCTCGGCCCCCAGCGAGCAGGCCACCGTCGATGCCTGGATGGCCGCCCCGTTCCACGCCATCGGCATCCTGCGCAGCAACCTGCAGCGCGCCGGGTACGCCGCCACCAGCGCCGGTGCCGCCCTCGACGTCATCCGCGGCATCACCGGCTCCCGCAGCAGCGAGCCGGTGCTGTGGCCCGGTGACGGCAGCCAGGTCGGCCTGAGCCAGTCCGGGCCCGAGTCGCCCAACCCGCTCCAGAGCTGCCCCGGATTCGCAGCGCCAGCCGGACTGCCGTTGATCACCCTGCTCCCCGCCGATCCGGCCGCCGGGACCACCGCCACGCTGCACCTACCCGACGGCCGGACGCTGCGCCAGGGCGCCGATCTGTGCGTGATCACGGCGGTCACGTTCCGCTCGACCGACGCCACGTACGGCCCCGCAGCGGCGGCCGTGCTCAACGGCGACCACGCCGTCGTCATCATCCCCCGTTCGCCGCTCCAGCCGGGCGCCTACGGCGTGACGCTCACCGTGCCGGGCCGCCCGGTGATCTCGTGGTCGTTCACCCAGAACCCCGACGCCCGCCCGCCCGCGCCCGCCGTGGCCGTACCCGGTCGCTACAACCCGATGCTCGGCCAGCGCCTGCTCGACACCCGCGCCGGCATCGGGACGGTGGCGGGCAAGGTGGCTCCCGGCCAGATTGTCCGCCTCGTGGTGGCCGGCCGGGCCGTGCCCGCCGGGACGGAGGCCGTCGTGCTCAACATCACCGCCACCGAGCCTGACGGCGACGGCTTCGTGACGGTCTTCCCGTGCGGGTCGGCCCCGCTCGCGTCCAACCTCAACTACCGGGCCGGCCAGACGATCGCCAACCTGAGCGTCGTGGGCCTGGACGCGGCCGGGGCCGTGTGCCTCACGTCGATGTCCCGAGCCCACCTCATCGCCGACCTCAACGGCTTCTTCCCCACCGGCGCCGGGTTCCACGGCACCGTGCCGGCCCGCCTCCTCGATACCCGCGCCGGCGTCGGCGCTCCCGCTGGCCGGCTGGCCGCGGGCGGCGTGGTCACCCTGCCGGTCACGGGCCGGCCCGAGGCCCGCATCCCCGCCGACGCCAGCGCTGTCGTGCTGAACGTCACCGCCACCGAGCCTGAGGCTGCCGGGTTCGTCACGGTGTGGCCGTGCGACCAGCCGCAGCCGGCGGCGTCGAACCTCAACGTGGACGGCGGCGCCACGGTGCCCAACCTCGTCATCGCTCCGGTCAGCGTCGACGGGACGGTCTGCCTGTCGACGATGAGCGGGCTCCAGCTCCTCGCCGACGTCGAGGGCTGGTTCGGCGCCGATGCGCCCTACCACGGCGTCAACCCCACCCGCCTGCTCGACACCCGCTCCACCGCCGGCGGCGCCCGGGTGGCCGCCGGCCAGACGGTCGAGCTCCCCGTCGGCAGTGCGGCGCCGGCCGATGCCGATGCCGTCGTGGTGAACGTGACGGCGGCGGGCTCCGACGGAGGCGGCTTCGTCACGGTGTGGCCGTGCGGGGCGGCGCGGCCCAACGCGTCGAACCTCAATGTCGCCAACGCCGACACCCGTCCCAACCTGGTGGTCTCCAAGGTCGGAGGCGGTGGCCGGATCTGCCTCTACACGTCCAGCCCGACCCACCTGGTGGTCGACTTCGAGGGCTGGTTCTCCGGTTAGCCGGCCTCGCGGAAGCGGGCCAGGGCGACGTCGGCCTGCTCGACGAGCGCGCCCGCCCCTTCGAGGGAGTGATCGCGGGCCATCGCTTCCAGCTGATCGAGCGGCGCCGCCACCTCGGCGGCGCCGAACACGGTCGAGCTGCCCTTGAGCCGGTGGGCCAGCGACTCGACCGCGCTGGTCTCGCCAGCGGCGACGGCCTGGCGCAGGCGGGCGACATCGGCGGCGGCCTCGGCCAGGTAGCGCTCGACGAGCGCCCGGGGCGGGCCCTCCCGCTCGGGAGCGGCGCCGGGGAGCGGAGCTGAGGTCAGCTCGCCCACCACCGCGATCAGCTCCCGCAGGTCGACCGGCTTGGTCAGGTAACCGGTGGCCCCGGCGGCCAGCGCCGCCTCCTTGCTCGCCGAGGTGGCGTCGGCGCTGAGCACGACGACGGGGATGCCGGTCTCTCTGACGCTGGCCACCAGCTCGGCCACCCACTCGGCGCCGGACACGTCGGGCAGGTTCAGGTCGGACAGGATGACGGAGCACGCTGTCGAGGCGATCAGCTCCCGCGCCTCGTGACCGTTCCTGGCCATCACGACGCGCACCTTGGGAAGGCGGCGCAACGCCCGATCGACGAGCAGCGCGCTCGACTCCACATCCTCGATGCACAGCACGACGCGCTCGTCGCCGCCGTCGGTCATCGACCACCGTTCGTACCCGAGGACCCCGGAGCGATCAGGCCCTGGCGGGCGGCCACGGTGACGGCCTCCAGCCGGGACTGCGCGTTGAGCTTGGTCAGGATGTTGCGGATGTGGTTGCGCACCGTGTGGATGCTGACCACCAGCTCCTGCATGATGGCGACCGTCGATTTGCCCTGGGCCAGCAGCCGCAGCACCTCGAGTTCGCGGGGCGTGAGATCCGACCCGAGGGCGGCCGGGCGGGGCCGGAGGTAGGCGGCGAGCTGCTCCAGCAGCGACGCTGGCACCCGCACCTCGCCGGCGAGCACGCTGCGGATGGCGTTAGCCAGCTCGCCGAAGTTGGCCGACTTGGCCACGAAGCCCGAGCACCCGGCTTCGAGCGCCGCCGCCAGCACGGCGCCATCGGCCTGGGAGGTCAGCATGACCACCGTGGTCGACGGCCGCTCCTGCTTGATCATGGCGGTGGCATCGGTGCCCCGCCCGTCGGGCAGCTGGAAGTCCATCAGCACCACGTCCGGGTGCAGTTCACGGGCGGCGCGGACGCCGTCCTGCACCGTCGTGGCATGCCCGACGACCTCGAGGTCGGGCTCCTTGTCGAGCGCGTGGCGGAGTGCTTCCGCGACCAGTTCGTGGTCGTCGACCAGGAGCATCCGGGCCCGTCCAGCCCGGGCGGGCGTGTCGCTCACCACCACCTCTTCTTCGTCTCGGTGAACGATGTCTACCACGCCGCCTACTTAGTGTCACCATCTGACCGTTTTCCGCGAACAAGACGGCGGGGCGGCCCGCCGATCACGCCAGGTCGGACGACGCCTTCGCCGCTCAGCCGTGCTCGGCCAGGAACTGCTCGACGGCGGCCCGGGCCGCCGGCTGATCGGCCGGGTCCTTCCAGGCCTCGACCAGCGTGGCGTTGGGCAGCTCGGCCGCCATCCGCTGCGACGCCACCTTCGGGTGGTAAACGTCGTCACCCTGGAGCACCAGCGTCGGGGTGGCGAAGGTGGGCAGCAGCGCGTCGGGGACGCTCCACAGGAGGTGGTCGCCGCCGAAGAGGTTCGCCCAGCACCCCTCCCAGTCCGCGTCGCTCGCCTCGGGATGGTCACCGCCGATGCCGTCCCGCCACAGATCGAACATCGACCGGAACTCGGCGATGTTGCCGTCGAGCCCGATCGGCTGGAAGGCCACCGCCGCCGTGATCCGCTCGGGCACCTCGGCCATCAGCTCGGCGATGAAGGCGCCGCCGATGCACATGCCCAGCACGCTGAACCGCTCGATGCCGAGGTGGTCCATGACGGCGAGCTGATCGGCGGAATAGTCGGCCCAGCCGTCGTTGGCGGTGATCGGCGCGAACGACGTGCCCGTGTTGCGCTGATCCATGGCCACCACCTGGTAGCGGCCGGACAGCTGATCGATCGGGTTCCACGGCGCGTTCGTCCACGTCTCGATGCGCGACGCCCGCAGGCCACCGGGCGCGAGCAGCAGCACGGCCGGCCCCTCGCCCTTCGTCTCGTAGCGCAACGTCGCTGATCCATGCTGAAGCGTCGGCACCCGATGGACGGTAGTGCGGTCGTGCCGGCCTCAGCTCAAGCGAGCGATCACGGCGACGACGTGGGCATGACCCTCGCTCTCGGCCGCCTGGAGCGGCGTCATGTCGTTCCAACCGAGCCAGTGGGGGTCGCCGCCCGCCAGCACGAGCAGCTCGACCGCCGGCGCCGACCCGGCGTTGCTGGCATGCCAGAGCGAACCGGTGACGGTCTCGTGATCCGGGTGCTCGGCCAGCAGCTCGCGCACCCGGTCGGTCAGCCCGAGTGCGGCGGCGTGGAACAGCTTGGTCTCGGCGCCCGCCTCGTACAGCCGGCGAGCGGCGTTCCACTGGGCGAAGATCACCGCATCGTCGAGCGCGGAGCCGCCGGTGAGCACGCCGCCGCCGGCCTCGAGGTCGGCGCCGGCGGCGATCAGCGCGTCGAGCGCCTCGACGTCGTCGCTGCTGGCCGCCCAGTGCAGCGGCGTCTCCTGATGGGAGCCGACGAATCCGGCGTCCAGGTCCGCACCCCGCTCGACGAGAAACGCGATCACCTCCGCCACGCGCGTGGAAGTGGCCCGGCCAGTCCGTGGCGACGTGCAGCGCGGTGCGGGCCTGGACCTCGTCGCCGAAGTAGCTGCGGGCCAGTTCGGCGTCGGCGTCGAGGATCCGCGCCAGCGCGTCGACGTCACCCGCATGGATGGCGGCGACCAGTGCCTGGACGGCGGGATCGTCGACGGAGCGGTACACGGGCACGGCTACCGCCCTGACCGCATGCGGGCGACGAGCGCCTCGAGGCGCCGGTGGAGAACGTCGGGGTCGTCGCCGACCCGGGCGCCGTGCCCGGGCAGCACCCAGGCGAACCGGTGGCGCTCGGCGAGGCGCGCCAGCGAGTCGGCCTGCGCCGGCCACGACCACCAGCACGCGTCGCGGAAGGCGGTGAGGTCCTGGCGCTCGTGACTCCACGCCAGCGAGTCGCCGGTGAACAGGTAGCGCCCGTCCACGAGGAACATCGTCGAGCCGCGGGTGTGGCCCGGCGTGGGTATGGCGACCACGCCCGGCTGGACGTCGACGTCGCTGTCCCCGTCGATGCGATCGGTGGCGAACGGCGCGGCGGACGCGTCGTCGGCGTGGATCCACACCCGAGCGTCGAACCGTTGCGCCCATCGTCGGGCATCGGCCACGTCGTCGCGGTGGGTGAGCAGGATATGGTCGATGCCGCCGGCGGCGGCGATGGGGCCGGCGAGGGCTTCGGTGTAGCGGGGCGAGTCGACGAGCAGGTTGCCGCCGCGCCGCGTGACGAACCACGCCGACGCCCCGAAGGAGTCCTCCGAGCAGTAGCCACAGTCGAAGACGCCGGAACCAGGCTCGATCTCGCGGGGATACAGCCGGCCCGGCCGCGCTCGACGCGACATCGTGCCGATCGAGTTCGTCGGGCACGCCTGGGCCGCCAGCCACGCATCGACGAGCGCCGGCTCGCTGGCGGGCTGGGCGATGACGACGCTCGTGTCCGACCGCGCACCGAACAGCGCGGGTGCGATGTCGCGACACGTCCCGCAGTCGATGCACCGGGTGTCGACGAACCAGTCGCCGTCGGCGTTGGCGTCGTGGCGGAGGTCGAGGCGGGCCACTGCCACCCATGCTACGGAGCAGCCGGCCGAGACCCGACCGGCTACCGATGGAAGACTGCACGCGTGCTGGAGTTCGGAATCCTGGCGCGCGGTCAGCGCTTGTCGATCTTGTCCAGCAGCTTGCCGAGCATGTTCGTGTTGCGGCTGGTGCTGCGGTGACGACCGACCACGCTCTCCCAGGCCTTTGCCGGGAGCTTGGTGTCCGTTGACTTGCCGTGCATGCGCCAGTGCACGTCGCGGCCCTTGACCACGACGGTGTCGAAGTCGTTGCTGAGGGCTGCGAGCGCCTTGGCCTTCGACGCGGACAGGTTCTCCTTGAGGAAGGTCACGAAGTAGGTGTCCCCGGGTCCAACGGCGAAGGGTTCGACGGCCAGTGTGCGGCGCAGCTCCGCCGCCGTGCGAACGAACGTCGTGACCTCGAAGCCGAGGTCGTCCTCGAGCGCGGTTTCGAGCCGTCGCTCGAGCGTGGCCCGACTGCCCGAGGCTTCGAACACGACGTTGCCGCTGTTGATGTGCGTCCAGACGTCGTCGTAGCCGAGACCGCTGACGAGCTCGACGAGGTGCGGCATCTTCACCGTTCTCTTGCCCAGGTTCACCGCCCGCAAGAACGCGATGTGCGTCATGCCTCCAACCTTGGCAGGTCCACGACGGACGCGGCCACGAGCCCGCGGGCGGGCGGTGCATTGTTGTGGGTCGCGCACCGACACGTTGGAGGAGCCGAGCCCATGACCGACCTGCAGCCCTTCACGATCGAGATCCCACAAGCCGAGCTGGACGAGCTGCGCCGCCGGCTACTTGCGACGCGCTGGCCGGCCGATCCTGGGAACCCGGACGGCCGCTACGGGGCATCACGCGAGTGGGTCGAAGACCTCGTCGCCTACTGGGCCGACACCTTTGACTGGCGTGCCGTCGAAGCCCGGATGAACAGCTACCCGAATTACCGGGTGGAGATCGACGGCATCCCGATCCACTTCTTGCGAGTACCGGGCAACGGGCCCAACCCGGTGCCACTGATCTTGACCCACGGATGGCCGTGGTCGTTCTGGGACCTCCACCACGTCATCGGTCCGCTGGCCGACCCTGCGGCCCACGGGGGCGATCCCGCCGACAGCTTCGACGTGATCGTCCCATCGCTGCCGGGCTATGGCTTCTCGGTCCCGCTGCGCACGCTCGGTGTCGACATACCCCGCATCGCCGCGCTGTGGGTGTCGCTGATGCGCGACGTCCTCGGCTACGAGCGGTTCGGGGCGCAGGGCGGGGACTGGGGCGCCTTCGTCAGCGCCTACCTCGGCCACGCCCACGCCGAGCATCTCGTTGGTGTGCACCTGACGCTGCCGGTGATCCCCGGCCTCATGGGCCGCCGCGGTGGCGGCGTCCGGCCCGAGCAGTTCGCCGCCGACGAGCAGTGGATGGTGGCCCGGATGGAAGAGGCGCGCCCTCTCATCGCCGCCCACGTGGCCATCCAGCGGCGCGACCCTCAGACGTTCGCCTATGCCATGGCCGATTCCCCCGCCGGCCTCGGCGCCTGGCTGTGGAGCCGCCGCCAGCTCTGGTGCGACGGCGACGCCATCGACGTGTTCGGTCGCGATGACCTCTGCACGCTGGCCGCGCTGTACTGGTTCAACGCCTCGTTCGCATCGTCGGTCCGGCTGTACGCCGAGCAGTTCAACAAGCCGCCTGCGCTCGCCCACGACCGATCCCGTGCCATCGAGGCACCAACTGGATTCGCCGTCTTCCCCAAGGAGCTCCTGTTCGTCCCGCGGAGCGTCGCCGAGGCGACCACCGACTTGCGGCGCTGGACCGTGTTCGACCGCGGCGGGCACTTCGCGCCGGCCGAGCGCCCCGACGCGGTGGTCGAGGAGCTACGGGCCTTCTTCCGGCCCCTGCGCTGACTGAAGGCGCTAGCAGGGTGCTGAAGTACCCGGGTCGGCGGCATGCGCCGACGCTCTGATTTGGGTGATCAGGTGGACGGCTCGCCGCCGAGGGCCGTACTTCAGCACCCTGCTAGGTACCGATGGTGGCCGACCCCGCGCGGGCGCGCATGGTGACGATCAGGATGTGGACGCTGAACACGAACACCCAGGCCGGGAACACCAGCTCGAGCCACGGGACGACCCCGACCGTCACGAGCAGCGCCACCGCCGTGACATAGCCGACAACGGCGAGCCAGCGCGGGATGAGCCGGAGTCGAATGGCAAGGGTGGTCGTCGCCATGGTGAACACGGCCGCCATCCGCATCGCGTAGACGTTCAGCAGGGTGTTGGTGATTCGGCGACCGAAGGCCCAGATTCCCGGTTGGGACTGTGCGATGACGTTGTCGTCGGCGGTGAACAGGAGGCCACCGGCGACCGCGCCCGTGGCCAACATCATGGCGACGAAGAGCAACCCGCTGCCGAGGAACACCGTCGCGAAGAACCGATCCTCTCCCTCTCCGATCCGATCGCGTACCACGCCGATGAACCACAAGAAGGCGATGGCCGCGAAGGGCAGGAGGTTCAACGCCACCACGACCGCCTTGCGGCGGCTGCCGTCAGCCAGCCAGTCTCCAGCGGCTTTGGGATCAGTCGGAGACACGCTTCGCACGAGGGCGAGCGCGACCGTGAGCAGAACCGAGAAGACGATCCCTGCCACGGCGGCGGCCCGCGGCGACCTGATCACCGTACGAGCCCCGATGGATGCGGACATGTGGCCTCCTCGGTCAGTCCGACGCGGTCCGGCCGGACGCGGCCGGGTTCTCCCGCGCGGTGCAGTGTCGATCTCGGTCAGATGCCGCGTTGGGCGGTGATGCGGCCGTTCCGCTCGGCTTGAACGAGGGCGTCGTAGTCCCGCTCGTTTTGGTCGGCGTACGCTTCGGAGAACTCTACGAGGGCCCGGTCGAAGGCGTCACTCGAGCCGAGGTAGGAGGCGATGGCGATCCGGTCGCCGGAGCGAGCGTGGGCCCGGACCAGCGCGCGGGCGCAGACGCGGGCGTAGATGGCCATCGTGGTGGGTTTCATGACCTCGACAAGCGCGGCACCCTTCCAGTCACGGAGTTGACGGACGTAGAAGTCGCGCTCGACACCGTCGGCACCGTGGGCGCGGTCCCAGCCGAGGAAGATGTCGCTGCTGGCTTGCATCAGGTGCTGCCCGTGAACCACCCGTTCGCCATGGGATCGGCGGTCGCTGCGCCCGACGAACTCCTCGAGCACCGACGCCTCGGCCTCCTTGGCTTGGAGGAACAACGGGTCGCTGTCGTCACGACCGAGCATCAAGACGATCCATGCCCGAGTCCCGACACTGCCCACACCGACAACCTTGCGGGCCACGTCGACCACGTGGAAGTCCTCGAGCAGATGGCGGCGGTCGCTTGGCAACGTCCGCCGATAGCCGCGGATCACCGCCCGCAAGAACTCGAAGATCTCGGTCTCGCTCCATCCCGACGAATATCTCTTCGATCGGCTGGATCAGAGGCGGGTCGCTGATGATCCGTCGCTGCCCGTCTACGACGCGGGTGAGCTTGTCGAAGGCATGAAGGCTGTCGCGGGTACGAGCCTTGGCCACGTTCGCCTCGGCCCGCTTGCGTGCGGCCGAGTCAACCTGGCCCTGGAGCTCCTTCAGACCGGTCTCGACATCGATGTGGGAGTACCACACGGCCAGGTTGGGCATGGCCGCGAACTGGTTCATGCCCGAGCGATACTCGCCGAGCAGGGCGAGCAGCACCTTGGCGCGCTCCTTGGTCGAGAACCCGTTGTCGCGCCCGGCGATGGCGAAGCTGGCCGCGAGCCGCTTGACGTCCCACTCCCACGGCCCCGGACAGGTCTCGTCGAAGTCGTTGATGCCGAACTCCAGGCGGCGTTCCGGTGACGCGAACACGCCGAAGTTCATCAGGTGGGCATCTCCACACACCTGTGTCGTGATCCCTGATCGCGGCGTACCGGCCAGGTCGGACGCCATGATGAGCGCCGCGCCCCGATAGAACGTGAACGCCGAGACCAGCATCCGGCCATAGCGGATCGGCACCAGCTCCGGCACCCGGGTCGTTGCCTGCTGTTCCAGCAGCGTCACCGGGTCCGGCCGGTACGCGCTCGGCGCGAACCCGGCATGGCTCGACCGCGGCACCTCTTGCCGCGCTGCCTTGCCCCTCGCCACCCGTTCTTCGGCTGTCAGATGCGGGACCACGGCGCCGTGGTGGTAGCGCATGCCGACCGGAATCGGCTGCGATTCATCTACGTCGCCTGCCATCGTCTGAGCTTCCACGACGACCTCCTCCTAGTCGGGAGCGGAGTCGCGGGGCTCACACACCCTGAGGAGCATGCGCCTGCCGCATCGGGAGCGACATCGTCCACAATGGGTGAACGTGGCCGAGGGCGGGCTCTCGCCGTCGTCGCCCGGCACCCGCGTGCGTTTCGACGGCTGGGCCACGGACCTGGCCTCCGCCGAGGCGAGGACCTGACGCGGAAGGAGTGGGATTCGAACCCACGGAGACCCGAAGACCTCAACGGCTTTCGAGGCCGTCCCATTCGTCCGCTCTGGCATCCTTCCGAGCGGCGACGCTAGTCCGAGCGGCGCCCGGCGAAGAACGCGCTGAGCAGGGCACCCGCCTGCTCGGCCAGCACCCCGTGGGTCACCGGAGGGTTGTGGTTCAGCCGGGGATCGGCGCACACGTTGTAGAGCGATGCCGTCGCTCCGGCCTTCAGATCGGCGGCGCCGTAGACGAGCCGGCCGATGCGGGCCGACAGCAGGGCGCCGGCGCACATCACGCACGGCTCGAGGGTCACGACGAGGGTGCAGTCGTCGAGTCGCCACGTGCCTCGGGCGCGGGCGGCATCCTGGAGGGCCAGCACCTCGGCGTGGGCGGTGGGATCCTGGCGGGCCTCACGCTCGTTGTGGCGCTGGGCGATCACCACGCCCTGGTGCAGCACGACGGCGCCGACGGGGACGTCGCCGTGGACGAGGGCCGCCTCGGCCTCCACCAGGGCGACCTCCATGGCCGCAAGGTCGTCGACAGTCGCAGTGGTGGGCTCCATGGCGGAGGGAGTGGGATTCGAACCCACGGTGAGTTGCCCCACACACGCTCTCCAGGCGTGCCGATTCGTCCGCTCTCGCATCCCTCCGAGGACATGCCGGCCTCGGCGGCACCGGCGGCCGACGCGGCCCGGCGAGGGTAGCCGACGGCTATCGTGGTCTCTCGTCCGCCGGGTGAGGTGGCGGTCGGGTCCTGTGCAACGGCAGCCCGTGAACCAGGTCAGGGCCGGGAGGCAGCAGCCTTCAGCGGAACCTGCCGTGTGCCGCAGGGAGCCTGGCCGTCACCTCAGCCGGCGGACCCGCGTCCCAGGGGACGCCGGCGCCGCAGTGCGGCGGCGGGGCAGGTGCTAGAGGGATTGATCGAGCGCAGCGAGACCGAGGCGAAGCCGAGGCATCAGCTCGGAACGATGTTGTTGTTGAGCCGGAAGAAGTTGTCCGGGTCGTACTTCTGCTTCAGGCTGACGAGCCGCTGGTAGTTCGGTCCGTAGGCCTGGGCTACGCGGCCCTTGTCATCGGCATCGAGGTGGTTCACGTACACGCCGGTGCTGTGAGGGGCGAGGTCGTCCCACAGCGAGCGGGCCCAGGCCACGCCGGCCGGTGCCTGGTCCGGCTCCATCCATTGGGCGATCGCGTCGAAGTCCCACGACGGTGAGCGATGGGGGAAGGCCGTGTCCTCCACACCGACTCGCGTGGCGGCGCCGTGCTGATGGAAAAACAGCTCGACCGAGAGGGGCGTCGGCTTGGTGTCGCCGGCATCCGCGACGGTGGCAATAAGGGCATCGGGGAGGTCGTGGAAGTAGCCGGACTTCCAGTAACGCGGCAAGCCTGGCGGCACGCCGTCATCGAGCATCGCCTGGAGGGCGACGTACGGGATCGGCCCAGCGAGATCGACCACGGGACCGAGGGCCCGCACCGGCGCCAACGCCGCTTCGGCGCCGTCGAGCGGCCCGAACCAGCCCGTCACGATCGCGACCAACGGCTGGAAGTCCTCGGGACTCGGGATCAGACCGGCGAACAAGGACAGCTCGTCGGGCAGGTCGCGGCAGAGCTCCGCGTAGGCCGTAAGGATCTCGCGTGCCTGCGCCGCCGGCCACAGGATGGGGCCACCGTAGACCATCGGGCCGACGGGATGCAGTTGGAGTTCGAACTCCACCGCGACACCGAAGTTGCCGCCACCACCGCGCAGCGCCCAGAACAGGTCGGGATGCTCTCGCTCGCTGACACGGAGGTACTCCCCGGTCGCCGTCACCAGATCGACCGAGACGAGGTTGTCGCAGGTCAGTCCGTGCAGCGACCCGAGCCAACCGATCCCGCCGCCCAACGTGAGACCGCCGACGCCGGTGTGTGACACGGTGCCACCTGTCGTGGCCAGACCGAACGCTTGCGTCTCCTTGTCGACGTCGGACCACAGACACCCGCCACCCACCCGCACGGTGGCCAGGTCCGGGCTGACATGCACCGCCCGCATCGCCGACAGGTCGATCATCAACGCCCCGTCGGCGACGGCCTTCCCGGCCACGTTGTGACCGCCGCCCCGAACGGACACCAGCAGATCGTGCTCGCGGGCAAAGCGCACGGATGCCGCGACATCGGCCGATCCCGCGCACTGGACGATGGCGCCCGGCCGGCGATCGATCATGGCGTTCCAGACGGAACGTTGGATGTCGTAGCCGTCATCGGCAGACGTGAGAACTCGTCCTCGCACGGTTGAGCTGAAGGCGGCGAATGCGGCCTCATCGATCGAAGTGCTGCCACCCTGGAATGTCGCGAAGTCCATGCGAACCCTCCCGGTCAGGAAGGCGCAAACCTACACCCGTCCAAACGGTGTATCGGCCCGCTCAACGGGTGTCACGCCCGGCCGATGCCTTAGGCTGCGCGCTGGCTCAGAAGGAGGTCGGTCATGGGGGTGCTCGACGGGACGCGCGTGGTCGATTTCGGGCGGTACATCGCCGGCCCGTACTGCGGAGCGCTGCTCGGTGACCTCGGCGCGGAAGTGATCCGCGTCGAACGGGTCGAGGGTGGCGAGGACCGGTGGATCACGCCGGTCACCTCCGACGGCGTCGGCGCCATGTACTTGCAGTGCAACCGGGGCAAGCGGGGCATGACGCTCGACGTGTCCACGCCCGACGGCCGTGAGGTCGCGGCGCGCCTCATCGGCACGGCCGATGTCGTGATCGCCAACCTCCCCGGCGAGACGCTCAAGAGCATGGGCCTCGACTACGAGACGCTGCGGGCACTCAAGCCCGACATCATCCTCACCACCGTGAACGCCTGGGGATCGGGCGGCGAGTGGAGCCACAAGGTCGGCTTCGACGGACTGGCGCAGGCGGCCTCGGGCAACCTCTACCTCTCCGGCCCCGAAGGCCAGCCGTCGCGCGCCGCCGTCCCCTACGTCGACTTCTCGACGGCGACCATCGCGGCGCTGTCGACGCTGGCCGCCTTGATGCACCGCCGCCAGACGGGTGAAGGCCAGTTGATCGAAGCGGCGCTCTTGCGCACCGCCGTGACCTGGAACAGCCCGAACCTGATCGAGCAGGCGATGCTGGGCGTGCACCGTGTCTCCACCCACAACCGGGGCCAGACCGCCGGGCCTGCCGACGTCCATCGCACCCGTGACGGTTGGGTGATGTGCCTCGTCCTTGGCTCCTACCAGTTCAAGCGGTGGACCCAGATGATCGGCCGGCCCGATCTGCTCGACGACGAGCGGTTCAAGGACGACCTCGGACGGGGTGACAACGGGGAGGCGTTGTCCGCCTACATGGGGGCCTGGTGTGCCGACCGCACCACCGACGAGTGCCTTGCCGAGATGGACCGCAACAAGGTGCCCGGCGGTCCCGTGCTATCGCCCCAGCAGCTGCTCGACCTGCCCCACGTCCGCCAGATCGGCGTGCTCCAGGACGTCGACTACCCGACGGCGACCACGACGCCACCGTTGGCGCGGTTCCCCGCGGTGCTGTCGGCCTCGCCCGGCACGATCCACTCCCGGGCGCCGCAGCTCGGCGAGCACACCGACGAGATCCTCGGTGCGCTCGGCTACGACGATGCCGCCATCAGCCGCCTCCGCGGCGCTGGGGTGGTGTGACCCACCCGACATGGCCGAGACCGTCCTGTACGAGGTGGCCGATCGCGTCGCCACGGTGACCCTGAACCGGCCCGAGAAGCTCAACGCCATCACAGGTCAGCTCCAGCGCGAGCTGCTCGACGCGCTCACCGACGCCGCCGACGACCCGAGCGTGCACGTCGCCATCGTGCGCGGCGCCGGGCGGGCGTTCTCCGCCGGGTACGACGTGACCGTCGGCGGGACGGCAGGAGGAGGCGTGCCCGCCGACCGGGCCAGCCTCGAGCGCATCAACCAGGGGTGGCTCCGCATCTGGGACCTCCCGCTGCCGGTCATCGCCCAGGTGCACGGCTTCTGCCTGGCCGGCGGGACGCAGCTGGCGGCCATCTGCGACGTGACGTTCGTGGCCGACGACGCCCGCATCGGCACACCGCAGCTCCCTCTCGGCGCCGGCTACGTCGCCTCGTTCTGGGCGTGGTTCGTGGGTCCGAAGAAGGCCAAGGAGGTCTTCTTCCCGACCGGTGCCGTCCTCGACGCCGCCGAGGTCGTGGCCATGGGCCTGTTCAACCGGGCCGTACCCGCCGATCGCCTCGACGGAGAGGTGGCGGCCTATGCCCGTGCCGTCGCGCAGACGCCCAAGGACCTGCTCGGCCTGCAGAAGCTCGCCATCAACCGGACCCAGGAAGCGCAGGGCTTCCGGCAGGCGCTGCTGCAAGGGACGGAGATCGACGCCATCGCCCACGCATCGCCGTCGGTCAGGAGCGTCAACCGCTACATCGGCGAGCACGGCCTCCAAGAGGCGTTGGCCGCCTTCCGGCGCGGCGAGTTGCCCTGAGCGGGTTGCCTCTGTCGCGATCGCGTCGGGCATGATGGGCCCGATCTAGGGGAGGAACACGATGCCGACGGCGCCGTCCGAAGACGAAGTCCTGACGTGGTTCGACCAGCTGTCCAACTGGAACCGGTGGGGCGACGATGACCGCCTCGGCACGCTGAACCACATCACGCCGGCCAAGCGCGTCGCCGCCGCCGGGCTCGTGCGCGAAGGCGTGTCCGTCTCGTGCAGCTGGGACATCCGCACCGGCCCCCAGCCTGGCGCCACGGTGGAGAACCAGCGCTACATGCTGTCGACCGGGCTGGGCCTGGCCGACGAAGGTCGCAAAGGGCTCCTCGGCGGCGGCCGCGCCGGCGGTGCGCAGGAGTTCATCGGCATGGTGTTCCACGGCCTCGACGTCACCCACCTCGACTCGCTGGCCCACATCTTCTGGGACGGCAAGCTGTACGGAGGCGCGCCGGCGTCGCTCGTGTCCGACCGCCAGGGTGCGCTGATGCACGACGTGCTGGCCGTCTCTCAGGGCGTCACCACGCGCGGCGTCCTGCTCGACATCGCCCGGCTGCGCGGCGTCGACGTGCTCGCCGCCGACGACCACGTCTACCCGGAGGACCTCGAAGCGGCGGAACAGGCCGCCGGCGTCACCGTCGAGCCCGGCGACGTCGTCTTGATGCGCACTGGTGAGAGCGGCGCCCGCCGGGGCGCGAGGCGCGACTACAACGCCAACAAGCCGCGCTCGGGCTTCCAAGCGGCGTGCCTGCCGTGGCTGCACGACCGGGGCGTGGCGATGCTCGGGTCCGACGTGGCTCAGGACCCGACACCGACCGGCTACCGCACGGTCAACATGCCGATCCACATGGTCGGCATCGTCGCGATGGGTCTGTGGCTGATCGACAACTGCCAGCTCGAGGATCTGGCCGACACGTGCGCCCGGCTCGGCCGGTGGGAGTTCCAGTTCGCACTGGCCCCCATTCGCTTCCAGGGGGTGACCGGCAGTCCCGTCAACCCGCTCGCCGTGTTCTGATGCTGATCGACACCCCGCTGCTCGTCGTCGGGCGCGGTCCGGGCGCTCTGGTGGTGGCCAAGGTGGCCGCGGCGTACGGGTTGGCGTGCATGCTCGTGGGCCACGACGTGGTCGGCGACGACAGCCCGGTATCGCTCGGCGCCGCCGCGTACGGCGCGCTCGAGCGCCACGGCCTCCTCGACGTGCTCCGGCCCTACCTCGAGGCGGGCGATCCGGTCGCCATCACGCCGCGTGCGTTCGAGGACGTGATCAAACACCATTGCGTGGCCGACCTGAACGTGACGGTCTACGACCAGATGGATGTGGTCGAGCGCGTCCCCGCCGGGCGGGGCGTGCGGGGCGTGCTCACCGATGGGACCAGCCGCTGGGACATCAGCGCGGACGTCTTCGTCGACGGCACCGGGCTGCCGAGCGCGCTGCCCGCCGCCATCACCGCCGGCGCCGCCGCCGCCCTCGACGCGCTGAACGCTCGGAACCCCGCCTAACGCGTGTACCACCCGGTGACATCACAGATCAGGTGCGTGCCGGTCTGGGTGAACAGCGTCAGCGTGTGGTCGGAGCCGAGCGTGACCTGGGCGGCATTGGCAATCGTCTGACCGGGGCGCTCGACGTTCAGGTTGCTCGACGAACCGAACGATGCCCCATTTGTCGGTACCGCCTGGACGAAGCCGGGTGCGGCCGCTTCAGTTGCCGTCAGGTTGGTGACGAGCGCCGATGCGAGCAGCACATCGATGACCGCCAGCTGGCCCGCATCTTGACTCGGATCCACGACCACCGCGCCGCCAGGACCCGGTCGATCGGCGCCACGCGTGTCGAGCAATCGGGTCGGCGGCGCGGCCACGAAGAGGCCCGATACCGACGGCACTGCACTCGTGTCGGTGTAGTAGCCCGTGATGTCGACGACGAGCTGGCCGCCGGCGTGGGTGAACAACGTGACCGAGCCGTCGCTACCGACAGGGACGATGACCATGTTGGCGACGGTCTGGCCCGCGTGCGAGGCGTTGAGGTTCGAGCTGGCCCCGACCGCCGTCGGGCCACCTGTCGGGATGACCTGGACGAAGCCGGGGCGGTCGGCCTCGGTCAGGGTGACGTTCATGGCCACGGCGCCCACCCCACTGGCGGGCACGCCGCCCGCTCCCAGTACGGGCAACTGCACCGAGTCCCCCGCCACCAGCCGTCCGCTCTCACGGGTGTCGAGCACCCTGGTGGGCGCCAGCGCCGCGTACCGACCTTCGGACACGGCACTGGTGGTCCGCTGGAAGTAGCCCAGGAGGTCGACGACGAAATCGCCGCCGCCCTGCGTGAAGAGCGAGATGGTGTTGGCGTCCCCGATCGGGACCACTGC
The DNA here is from genome assembly GCA_963728985.1 of uncultured Acidimicrobiales bacterium. Classification (GTDB taxonomy): domain Bacteria; phylum Actinomycetota; class Acidimicrobiia; order Acidimicrobiales; family Ilumatobacteraceae; genus DASXAI01. The sequence goes on from CAVSME010000003.1 coordinate 1,253,936, forward strand.
CATGTTCGGCACGGTCTGATCGGCCGCTTCCACGTTCAGCGTCGAGCTGCTGGCGATGGTGGCCCGGCCAGTCGGGAACGCCTGCACGAAGCCTGGCGCCAGGGTGTTCGTGATGGTGAGGTTGATGACAGCCGCAGTGGCACCCTCCGGAACCGCACCGCTCAGGCTCAGGTCCACCGTGGTGTTCCCCGACAGTGGGGGCCCGCCGATGGCGCGGGTATCGAGGAGTCGAACGGGCGGCACCGAGACCAACGCCGACACTCGGTCTCCCACCGGGCCGAGCACCGTGTCGATCGACGGCGCCACCCGGACGATGGCATCGAGGCCGACGTCGAGCACGTAGACGTAGCCCTTCGAGTCGATCGCCACGCTCGTCGGCCCCACGAAGACGGGCCCTTGTGCCGGACCGCGCTCGACGCGTCCTTCATACGTACCGTCGCCGGCGACGGTGCCGATCGTGCCGACCGGCGAGATCTTCCGCAGCCGCGACCCGAAGAAGTCGGCCACGAACACCGAACCGTCGGGTGCCGAGGCGACACCGGTGGGCCCGGCCAAGGTGGCGCCAGCAGCGGGACCGCCGTCACCGGACGCACCCTTCTGCCCGGTGCCGGCAAACCGGTGGATGCGGCCGCCTTGATCGACCCGGCGGACCCACGCGCCCGCTGTCTCGGCCATGAGCAGGGACCCGTCCGGAGCAACGGCCAGTCCTCGCGGCTTGAAGAGCGACACGGCGGTCGCCGGATCGCCATCGGCTCCCGCACAGGCGTCCGTCGTGCTGCCGCACGGCGCCCCGTTCCCGGCGACGAGGAGCGACGACCACACTCCCGCCGCCTTGCGCAGGCGATAGACCTGATCTTCCGTGCCGACGAAGACGTCGCCGTTGTTGGCGACGGCCACCGGCGACAGAGTTGCCGCCACCGGGCCGATGACTACCGCGAGGTCGACCGACTCGAACGTCCCGTCGAGGTGCGCGATGTCCAGGAACCGGAAGCCGGTCACGAACGACGTCCGATACACGGTCCCGTCCGCGCCGACGGCAACGCCGAGGCTGCCGCCGCCCGACTGGACGGCCGAACCATCCTGATCGAACCGCACGCCGGGTTGGGCGCCGAGGTCGCGGAAGGCCCCGTAGGCAAGGACGCCATCGTTGCGGTCGACGGCGATGCCATGGACGTACAGCGCCCGGGGGTCGGCCGGGATGACCGGGCGAGCGAGGTAGGACGGATCCTGGATCACGGCCGGGTGCCCCGCCACCACCTCGATCGTTCCGTTCTGGACCCGGCCGATCTCCGTGACGAACTTCGGATAGCTGGTGAGCACGACGACGTTGCCGTTCGCGGGCGAGACGTCCAGCGCCGTTCCCGGTTGAAGAGTGTCGGGGTAGGCCGCCACCTTCTGGATCTGGCCCGACTGGTCGACACGGCGGACCGATCGGTCACCGGCATCGGACGAGGAGATGTACAGCACCCCGGCGTCGTCGGCCGCGAGGCCGAACGAGGAACCAAGCCCCGCCATGCGCGCCGGTCCACCGTCACCCGAGATGGCCGTCGTGCCGTTCCCGGCAACGGCGACTGCGCGGCCGGCTTGATCGATCAGCACGATCCGGTGCGAGTTCGGATCGGCGAGGAAGACGTTCCCGGAGGCGTCGGCCGTGAAATCGAAGAACGACCCGAAGGAGACGCCCCGCGCGTTCAGGCCGTCGTCAGCCGGGCTGTACCCCGATGGCGCGGCGACGCCATTGCCGGCGATGTGGGCGATCGAGCCGTCCGGTCGCAGGACGCCGAGCCGCGGCGGGCCACCGGCGGAGAACCCGATGTAGAAGTTGCCGTCCGGCGCGGCGACGAGGCTGTTCACCACGCACGGCAGGGCCTCGCCGACCGCCAGGTTGAACGACGGGCACCGGTCGTGGGCCAGCACGGCAATGGTGTCGACACGGTTGGTGGCGGCGTCGATCCGACGGACCCGGAACTGGTTCACCGTGTTGAGGTTCTCGACGACCAGGACGTTGCCACCGGCATCGACGTCGATCTGGACGATGTGACCGAAGCCGGCCGAGCGCGCGTCGGACCCGTCGCCATAGTCGGCTTCGATGCCCGTACCGCCGAGGCGATGGACGATGCGATCCAGGCCGAAGCGGAACACCTGCTCGCCTACCGCGAAGACGACCGAACCGTCGCTGGCGGCGGCGGACTGCACGAAGCTCGTGATGCCGAGCTGCATGAGGTCGACGTTGAGGGCGTCAGCCCCCTCGATGCGAACGCCGGCGAAGCGTTCGATCCAACCGAGCGGGAGCGACGCCCGCGCGTCGGCCGAGGCGCTCGCGGCAGGCAGCGTCGCGACCCCGACGGCGGCCAGGATGAAGGCGACGGCGCCGCGGGCGGCCGGCCGGTGGGCCGCCCGGCCGATGCCACGCCAGCTCATGCGCGTACCGCGGCGGGAGGGACGAGCTAACCCCGCCCGTGACGCAGCAGGCGTCCCGGCGTGGCGCCCGTGCAGGCTCCGTCGCTGAAGGTGGTCTGGCCGTTGACGATGATCTCCTTGTAGCCACGGGCCCGCTGCACCCGCCGCCACTCGCCACCGGGCAGGTCCTCGACCACGTCGCCGATCCAGCGTGGCTCCATGTCGAGCTCCTCCATGTCGTACACGACCACGTCGGCGGCGGCGCCTTCGCGCAGGACGCCACGATCACGGAAGCCGGCGGCGTGAGCGGGCAGGGCTGACAGGCGGAAGTGCGCCTCCTCCAGCGTGACCTTGCCCTCGTCGCGCACGAGCCACTTGAGCATGTCGGTCGGCCACGCGCCGCCGGTGAAGAACTTGGTGTGGGCGCCACCGTCGGACACACCCGGCAGCGTGTAGGGCACCTCCATCAGCTCGCCCATGAAGTCGGCGTTCGAGCCCTTGTCGGGGCCGAGGAACTCGGCCTTGAGGTCCGTGGCCAGCGACAGGTCGAGCATCACCTCACCGGGGTGCTTGCCTTCGTCGTAGCCGATGTCGGCGAGGGAGCGCCCGACGTACTTCTGCAGCTCCTGCTTGCGGGCCACGCCTTGCACGACGAGATCCTCGATCGAGCCACCGACACCGGGGCGCAGCTTGCGATAGATGGCCTTGTTGCGCTCCTCCTCGGCCACCATCGCCTCGCGCAGCTCGGGATCGGCCATCTTGACGAGCTTCTCGTCGTGGCTGCCCGTGGTGAGGGCGCGCCAGCTCTTGGAGAAGTCGTAGAGGTTCCAGTCCTCGAGGCTGAACACGAAGCCCGAGCGCACCGTGGCGCACTGGCCGTAGACCTGCAGACCCTGGTCCCAGCACTTGCGCAACCAGTCGAGCGACTTGCGATGCGGATCGGGATTGCGGCGGGTGGGAGCGATGGCGTTGTGGATCACCGGCCGTCCTGACACGGCGGCCAGGCGCTCCACGAACTCGAGGTCCCGCTTGATCTTGCCGGTGGCCTGCGTGATCTGGATGAACCCCTCGTCCCGCGCCGCCAGCACTTCGGCGAGGCACAGGATGTCCTCGTCGCACATCGTGTCCGTCACCATGGGCGTGCCGTCGAAGTCGGCCTGCGTGGAGTTGCGGCCGAGGCGCTGGATGGAGAAGCCGCAGAGCCCGGCGTCCATGCCCTCGTCCAGGATGCGCTGCATCTCCTTGCGCTCGGACTCGGTGGCGGGCCGGGTCTTGGCCGCCTCCAACCCCATCACGTAGGTCATCAGCGAGGCCGTCGGCATGTACTGGATGCAGTTGACGCCGAGCGGCGCCGCCTCGAGCGAGTCGAGGTACTGAGGGATGGTCTCCCAGTCCCAGTGCGGCAGCATGCCCTCGACCATCGACTCGTACGGGATGGCCTCGGTCCGGGTCATGGTGAGCATGGAGCGCTCGCGGAAGTCGGTCTTCACCGGGGCGAAGCCGAAGCCGCAGTTCCCCAGCACCACCGACGTCACGCCGTGCCAGCCGGAGATCGTGCAGTACGGGTCCCACCGGATCTGGGCGTCGTAGTGCGTGTGCAGATCGACGAAGCCGGGCGCGACGATCAACCCATCGGCGTCGACCGTGCGATCGGCACCGCCCGGCGACCGCCCACCGATCTGGGCGACCTTGCCGTCCTTGATCCAGACATCGCCCTGGTAACGCGGCACTCTCGTGCCGTCGACGATGGTGCCACCCTTGATGTGGATGTCGTAGCCAGCCACGCAATAGCCCCCTGTTCGGCCCCCAAGCGGAACGTCGTTTCAGGGTACCAAAACCCCCGGTGCGAACTCCCGGCCAGCTGCTAGCAACGGGCAACGTGACCGTCGCCTCCTGGCACTCGCCCAAGACCCGCAAGGGCCGACCCAGCGCCATCGAAGGCCGGGGGCTGTTCGCCATCGAACCCATTGCCGCGGGTGAGGTGGTGGCGGTGAAGGGTGGTCACATCGTCGACACCGCCACGCTGCGGGCCCTGCCCGAGCGCTTGCAGGAGACCGACATCCAGATCACCGACGGCCTCCATCTCGCCGCCCTCACCGACGACGAGTACGACGCCGTCATGCTCTTCGTCAACCACTCGTGCGAGGCGAACGTCGGCATCGCCGGCAACGTGGTGCTCGTGGCGATGCGCGACGTCGCCGTCGGCGAGGAGCTCACGCTCGACTATTGCTTGTTCGACGCGTCGCCCGGCACGCCCATGACGTGCCGGTGCGGGACGCCCTCCTGCCGCCAGGTGATCACCGCCGACGACTGGCGCCGGCCCGACCTGCAGGCCCGGTACGCCGGTTGGTTCTCGCGCTACCTGGCCGACCGCTTCTCCCAGTAACCCTGTGACACCCCGCCGATAGGCTCGCCAGAGTGGCCTACCAGTCCCTCTACCGCCGTCACCGGCCTCGCCGCTTCGGCGAGGTGCGGGGCCAGGAGCACGTCGTTCGCGCCCTGCACAACGCCGTGCGGGAAGACCGCGTGGGACACGCCTACCTGTTCAGCGGGCCGCGCGGCACGGGCAAGACCACGTCGGCACGCATCCTCGCCAAGGTCCTGAACTGCGAGCGCCCGGTCGACGGCGAACCGTGCTGCGAGTGCGCGTCCTGCCTCGCCGTCGAGGCGGGCACCAGCTTCGACGTCCACGAGATGGACGCCGCGTCGAACAACGGGGTCGACGCCATGCGCGACCTCATCGAGCGGGCCATGCTCGGCACCCCGGGCCGCCGGCGGGTGTACATCCTCGACGAGGTGCACATGCTTTCCCGGGCGGCGGAGGCGGCGCTCCTCAAGACCCTCGAGGAACCCCCGGAGCACGTCGTGTTCGTGCTCGCCACCACCGACCCGCAGCGGGTCAGCCCCACCATCCGGAGCCGCACGCAGCACCTCGAGTTCCACCTCCTGCCCACGGAAGATCTCGACCAACTCGTGCGCGACATCGCCGCCGCCGACGGGCTCGACGTGACGGCCGATGCTGTCGACGTCGTGGTCCGCCAGGGAGCCGGGTCGGCGCGTGACGTGCTCTCGGCCCTCGACCAGGTGATCGCCGCCGGCGGTGTGGTGGAGGAGGCCGAGCCGCTCGACGAGATCGCCGAAGCCCTGATCGACACGGACACCGCCCGGGCCCTCGCCGCGGTGGCCAAGGCGGTCCAGGCGGGACGCGACCCTCGCACCCTCACCGAACACCTCGTGGCCCACCTGCGCGACGGGTTCCTGTCGATCATGAACCCCGACCTCGTGCGCCTCCCCGACCGGGCCGCCGCCGTCGTCGCCGATCAAGCCCGCCGCCTCGGGGCCGCCGCCACCGTGCGGGCCATGGAGGTGCTCGGCGAGACGTTGGTCGACATCCGCCACTCGCCCGACCCTCGCCTGCTCCTCGATGTGGCGCTCGTGCGCCTCACGCGCCAGGACGCCGACGTGTCCCCGGCCGCCCTCCTCGCCCGGATCGAGCGGCTCGAACGCGGAGGCGGAGTCAGCCCGACCGCCACCCGGCCGGCGGTGCCCGAGCCGGCGGCCGTCCCCACGCCGGCCCGCAACGAGGGCGCGCCCGAAGCGGCACCCCGTCCCAGCCCGGCGCCGCCGGCTGCCCGGCCGGTGGTCACCCCGCCCGAGCGCCGCGCCGCCCTCGGGGCTCGAGCCCGTCGGGCCGAGCCGGCCGCCCCCGCCGCTCCGCCGCCTCCTGTGCCCGCGGCCGCCGCCCCGGCACCGGCGGCCGAGCCCCCAGCGGCTGGTGACGCGCCGTTCCCGTCCCGCGACGCCCTCACCATCGCCTGGGCCGATCACGTCGTGCCCCGGCTGAAGGGCATGGCCCGGGCCATCTACCTGCCAGGCCGGTTCGTCGGGGCCGACGACTCCCGGGCCACGTTCGCCCTGCCCAGCCCGCAGCAGGTCACCAAGTGCGAGCAGTACCGCGCCGAGGTGGAAGCCGCCCTCGCCGCCCAGTTCCATCGACCGGTGCCGCTCCAGCTCGTCGTAGACGACGGCGGGCCGGCCGAGGCCGGCGTGCAGCCCGCCGATGTCGCCCTCGACGACGAGGTCGACCTGGCCGATCTCGTCGACGCGCCGCCGAGCAGCGCTCCGACCAGCCTGGACCGGCTCACCCAGGCGTTCCCTGGCGCGCAGCTGATCGACGAGACGTGAAGGGGCCGCTATGACCGACCTGCCCGACATGAACGACCTGCTGCGCCAGGCCATGGCCATGCAAGAGCAACTGATGGCCGCGCAACAAGAGGCGGCCGAGCGCACGGTGACCGGCAGCGCCGGGGGCGGGCTCGTGCGCATCGTCATGAACGGCTCCGGCGAGCCCAGCGCGGTGCACATCGATCCCGAGGCCATCGACCCGAGCGATCCGGAGTTGCTCGAAGACCTCGTGCTTGCCGCCCTGCGCGACGCCCTCCATCAGGTCGGCGACCTCCGCGCGTCGGCCATGGGCGGGCTCGACCTCGGTGCCCTGGGGCTCGACGGGCTTCCCGGGTTCGGTGAGCTCGGCCCCGGCGACGGCTGATGGCCACCTACGCCCCGGCGGTGCAGGCCCTCATCGACGAGTTCGGCCGGCTGCCGGGTATCGGCCCCAAGTCGGCCCAGCGCATCGCCTTCCACCTGCTCAAGCTCCCGACCGAGGATGCCAATCGCCTCGCCCGCTCCATCACCGAGGCCAAGGCTCGGGTCAGCTTCTGCCAGCGGTGCTTCAACGTCACCGAAGGCTCCCTCTGCACGTTGTGCACCGACGACCGCCGTGACGGCACCGTCGTGTGCGTGGTGGAAGACGCCCGCGACATCGTCGCCATCGAGAAGACGGGCGAGTTCCACGGCCGCTACCACGTCCTGCTGGGCGCCATCTCGCCGATCGACGGGATCGGCCCGGATCAGCTCAAGGTGCGCGAACTGCTGACCCGCCTCGAACCGGAACAGGTGCAAGAGGTCATCTTGTGCACCAATCCGAACATCGAGGGCGAAGCCACGGCGATGTACCTCGCCCGCCTGCTGCGGCCCCTCGGCCTGCGCGTCACCCGCATCGCCAGCGGACTGCCCGTCGGTGGCGATCTGGAGTACGCCGACGAGCTCACGCTGGGCCGGGCGCTGGAAGGCCGCCGGGAGGTCGAGGCCTGAGGCCCGGGCGAACGAGCGGCCAGCCAAAACGCACCGGGGTGCCGCCCCTCGAGTTGGTAGCGGGCGGACAGGCCAACTCGAAGAACGGCACCCCAGATCGATCCGGACGTGAGGGGGAGCACACGTCCGGGGTTGTTTCGATCACATTACGACGTTTGCGAACGGATGACAAGTGACGATTGTCCTCGCTCTCGCCTCCGCCCTGGTGTACGGCACCGGCGATTTCCTGGGCGGCCTGGCCAGCCGGCGCGTGGCCGCCGTGGTGGTCACCTTCGTGTCGCAATGCGCCGGCCTGGCCACCCTCCTGCTCGTCCTGCCCTTCGCCCACGGCGACGGCCTCGTCCAGTCCGACCTGGCCTGGGGGGCGGCCGGCGGCCTGGCCGGGGCAGTCGCCCTGGTGGCCTTCTACTGGGCCCTGGCCGCCGGCACGATGAGCGTGGTCGCCCCGCTGACGGCCGTCGTGTCGGCGGTGGTGCCGGTGGTGACCGGCCTGGCCCTCGGCGAGCGACCTTCGACGTGGGCCCTCGTGGGGGTCGTGCTGGCCCTGCCCGCCATCGCCCTCATCGCCCGGGAGAACGCCGGCGCCCATCGGCGGGCGACGCGCCGGGTGCTGGTCGCCGCCCTCATCGCCGGAGCCGGCTTCGGGTTCTTCTTCGTGGCCTTGGCCCGCACGTCCGGCGACACCGGGATGTGGCCGCTGGTCGGCGCCCGTGTCGCGTCCGTCTCGCTGCTGGCCGTCGTGCTCGCCGTCACCGGCCGCCGCCCGAGTGTGGTCCCGGAAGCTCGCGTGACCGTGCTCGCCGCCGGTGTGTTCGACACGACGGCCAACGCCCTCTACCTGGCCGCCGCCAGCCGGGGACTGCTCAGCCTGGTGGCCGTGATCGCCGCCCTCTACCCCGCCAGCACCGTCGTACTGGCACGAGTCGTGCTGGGCGAGCGGGTGGAGCGCTGGCAGCTGGGCGGGTTCGCCCTCGCCGCGCTGGCCGTCGGCCTCGTGGCCGCCAGCAGCTAGTCGATTCTGGGCGTCGTCCGTCTCACCGATGAGACGCATCACGCCGAGAACACGGCGAGCCCTGCCTGTGCCCCTCCCGGCGCGGCGAGAAGACGCCTAGACCGTGCGGACGATCAGGGCGTCGCCCTGGCCCCCGCCGCCGCACAGGGCGGCCGCACCGGTGCCGCCACCGCGGCGGCGCAGCTCGTGGAGGAGGGTGAGGGCGAGGCGGTTGCCCGACATGCCGATCGGGTGGCCGAGGGCGATGGCGCCGCCGTTCACGTTGACGACCTCGTCGGTGACGCCGAGGTCGGCCGTGGAGGCGATGCCCACCGCGGCGAAGGCCTCGTTCAGCTCGAACAGGTCGACGTCGCTGACCTGCAGCCTGGCCCGCCCGAGGGCGGTCTTGATGGCCTGGCTGGGCTGGTGCAGCAGCGACACGTCGTCGGGCCCGGCCACCTGGCCGTAGCCGACGAACTCGCCGAGGGGGGTGACCCCGGCACGCTCGGCCGCCGCCTTCGACATCAAGACGATGGCGGAGCCACCGTCGGAGATCTGGGAGGCGTTGCCGGCGGTGATGCTGCCGTTGCCCGAGAACGCCGGCTTCAGGCCGCCCAACGCCTCGGGCGTGGTGCCGGGCCGCACGCCCTCGTCGGTCTCGACGAGCAGCGGGTCGCCCTTGCGCTGGGCCACCGGCACCGGGGTGATCTCGTCGATGAAGCGGCCGTCCTTGATGGCGGCGGCGGCGCGCTCGTGGCTCTTGGCGGCAGCCTCGTCCTGGCTGTCCCGGGAGATCAGCTCGGCGTTGGCGTAGCGCTCGGTCCCGGCGCCCATCAGGCACGCCTCGAAGGCGCACCACAGACCGTCCTGGATGATGGCGTCGAGCAGCTCGGTGGTGCCGTAGCGGAAGCCACCCCGAGCACCGGGCAGCAGGTACGGCGCGTTCGTCATGCTCTCCATGCCGCCCGCCACCACGACATCGGCCTCGCCGGCGGCGATCATCTGATCGGCCAGGTAGATGGCGTTGAGGCCCGACAGGCACACCTTGTTCACGCTGGTGGCCGGGGTCGACAGGGGGATGCCCGCCTTCACCGCCGCCTGGCGGGCCGGGATCTGGCCCTGGTTGGCCATCAGCACCTGGCCCATGAACACGTAGTCGACCTGGTCAGGGGACACGCCCGCCCGCTCGAGGGCGGCCTTGATGGCGATCCCACCGAGCTCGGCGGCGCTGAACGGCGCCAACGCGCCCGACATCTTGCCGATCGGCGTGCGAGCCCCGGCGACGAGGTACGAACCCGGCATGGTTACCCCCTGGTATGAGCGGCAGGACCAGCAGTGTAGGGCGCTCGACGGCCCCGGCGCCTGCCCGGGCCAGGCACTGGCGCCTTCTAGCTACCCGTCGGTAGGGTCGCACGATGCAGCAGCTACGTGACGCCATCGTGCAGGGCGCCTCGGGGGACGAGCTGGCCGCGCTCCCCATCCCGAACCACTACCGGGCCGCCTTCGTCCGCCGCGAGGACACGGGGATGTTCGAGGGCATGGACTCGGTCGACAAGGACCCGCGCAAGAGCCTGCACATCGGCGAGGTGCCGACCCCGGAGCTCGCCCCCGATGAGGCCTACGTGGCGGTGATGGCCAGCTCCATCAACTTCAACACGGTGTGGACGAGCATCTTCGAGCCGCTGCCCACCTTTGCCTTCCTCGACCGCCTCGGCCGCGAGAGTGAATGGGCCGCCCGCCACGCCCTCGACTACCAGGTCGTGGGGTCCGACGGCTCGGGCGTGGTGCTGCGGGTCGGCTCGGGCGTGCGCACCTGGAAGCCCGGCGACCGGGTCACCATCCACTGCAACTACGTGGACGACCAGGACCCGAGCAGCCACGACGACTCGATGCTGGCCGCCAACCAGCGCATCTGGGGCTTCGAGACCAACTTCGGCGGGCTGGCCGACCTCGCCGTGGTGAAGGCCAACCAGCTGATGCCCAAGCCTGCTCACCTCACCTGGGAGGAGGCGGCGGTCAACGCGCTGTGCAACTCGACCAGCTACCGCATGCTGGTCGGCGAGCACGGTGCCCGCATGAAGCAGGGCGACAACGTGCTCGTGTGGGGCGCCACCGGCGGCATCGGTGGCTACGCGGTGCAGTACGTGCTCAACGGCGGGGGCACGCCCATCGGGGTGGTCTCGTCGCCCGAGCGGGCCAAGCTGCTGAACGACCTCGGCGTGGAGGCGGTCCTCGATCGGCGGGCCGCCGGCTACAACTTCTGGACCGACGACGACACCCACGACGAGGGCGAGTGGCGTCGCTTCGGCAAGGACATCCGCGGCCTCGTGGGCGACGACCCCGACATCGTGTTCGAGCACCCCGGCCGCCACACGATGGCCGCCTCCATCTTCGTGTGCAAGCGCGGCGGCACGGTGGTGACGTGCGCGGCCACGTCGGGCTACATGGTCGAGTTCGACAACCGGCACTTCTGGATGAAGTTGAAGCGCCTCATCGCCTCGCACTTCGCCAACTACAACGAGGCGTGGGCGGCCAACAAGCTGATCAGCCAGGGCCGCATCCAGCCGCTCCTTTCGGCGGTGTACCCGCTCGAGGAGACAGGCGAGGCCGCTCGCCGCATCCATCGCAACGAGCACGAGGGCAAGGTCGGCATCCTCTGCCTTGCGCCCAAAGAGGGCCTGGGCATCGACGATCCCGAGCGCCGCGCCGCGATCGGCGAGGAGAAGATCACGCTGTTCCGTCGCTACGGTTCCTGACGTGCTGACCGAGATCGACCACGTCGCCATCGCCGTCAACGACCTGGAGGCGGCCATCGACTACTACCAGCGGGCGTTCGGCGCCGAGGTGGAGCACCGCGAGATCGTGGAGAGCGACGGCGTGGAGGAGGCGCTGCTGCGCGTCGCCGACAGCTACGTGCAGCTCCTCACCCCCAGCCGCCCCGACTCGCCCGTGGCCAAGGCCCTCGAGAAGCGGGGTGAGGGCCTCCACCACGTCGGCTACCGGGTCGACGACTGCGCCAAGGCGCTGGCCGCCGTGGTGGCCGCCGGCGGCAAGCCCATCGACAAAGCGCCCCGCCCGGGCTCGCGGGGCACGACGGTGGCGTTCATCCACCCCAAGGGCAGCTACGGCACCCTCATCGAGCTCGTCCAGGAGTGACGGACCGCTTCTACCTCGACACCCTGACCCGCCTGCTGGCCGACGGCGTCGTCGCCCCGACCGACCGGCTCCTCGTGGCCTGCGGCGGCCTCGTCGACCGCGACACGCTCCTCGCCGCCGGCTTCACCGACGTGGCCATCACGAACCTCGACGAGCGGATGGACGTGTACAACGAGTACGCGCCCTACGAGTGGCGCCACGAGGACGCCGAAGCGCTCTCCGCCGATGACGACAGCGTCGACTGGGGGGTGGTGCACCACGGGCTCCACCACTGCGCCTCCCCGCACCGGGCCCTCGCCGAGCTGCTCCGCGTCGGCCGCAAGGGTGCAATCGCCTTCGAGGCCCGTGACTCCCTCGTGGTGCGGGCCGGCGTGCGCCTCGGGCTGGTCGAGGAGTACGAGGTCACCGCCGTCGCCGCCAACGAGGGCCGGTGGGGCGGCGTGCGCAACGGACCGGTGCCCAACCACGTCTACCGCTGGACCGAGCGCGAGGTGCGCAAGACGGTGCGCTCGTTGCTCCCCAGCCACGAGCACGACATCCGCTTCGCCTACGGCCTGCGGCTCCCGGCCGACCGCCTCGGTCACGGTCGGCTCGTGCACGCGGCGCAGGCGGTGGCTCCCGTCGTCGAGCGGGTGGCGCCCCGGCAGGGCAACGAGTTCGCGTTCGTGGTGATCAAGAACGTCCGGCCGCAGGCGTGGCTGCGCGAGGGTTGAACCGTGATCGTCCATCTGCTCGACGGCACCTACGAGCTCTTCCGCCACCACTTCGGGCGGCCTGATCCCGGCGAGTTCGGCGCCACCAGCGCGGTGCTGTCGAACGTGCTCACGATGCTGACCGAAGGCGCCACCCACATCGGCGTGGCGTCGGACCACGTCATCGAGAGCTTCCGCAACGACCTCTGGCCGGGCTACAAGACGAGCGAGGGCATGCCGCCCGAGCTGCTGGCGCAGTTCCCGGTCATGGAGGAGGCGATGGCGGCGATGGGCGTCACCGTGTGGCCGATGATCGAGTGGGAGGCCGACGACGCCCTGGCCGCCGCGGCGGCCGTCGCCGACGCCGACGAGCGCGTGACCGGTGTCGTCATCTGCACCCCGGACAAGGATCTCGGCCAGTGCGTGCGCGGCACCCGCGTCGTGCAGCTCGATCGGCGCAAGGGCACGATCTACGACGAAGCCGGCGTCACCGCCAAGTTCGGCGTGGGCCCGGCGTCCATCCCGGACTACCTCGCTCTTGTAGGCGACTCGGCCGACGGCTACCCCGGACTGCAGGGATGGGGCGCCAAGAGCACGGCCGCCGTGCTCGCCCGCTACGGGCACATCGAAGACATCCCCCGCCATGCCGGCCAGTGGGACGTACCCGGCGTGCGCAGTGCAGCGAACCTGGCCAAGACGCTGGCCGACAACATGGACCTCGCGCTCCTGTTCCGGCGCATCGCCACCGTCGAGCTCGATGTGCCCGTTGGCACAGTGGACGACTGGAAGTGGACCGGACCCACCGACGAGTTCGCCGCGGTGTCCCGACGCATCGGCGCTCCTGGTCTCGCCGGCCGGGCGCGGCGCAATTTCTGTGAACCGTTGACCCCTTCGGCGGCGTATGAGTTTCGTCACAACGGGAACAACTCAGCGGCGCACGACGTCTGTATGTGCGACCATCGACATTGAGGTATGGAGATGCACGAGCAGATGCCGGCGAACCGGCCCACCATCCACGACGGAGACGTGATCGAGGTCGAAGGGCCTGACGGTGCCGTCACGGCACTCGTCTTGCTGGCCACCCCCAAGATGGTGATCCTCGACCTGTGCGACGACTCCACGCCGCTCGTGATCGAGCGCAGCTCGCTGCGTCCCTACCGCGTCTTCTCCGACGCTCACCTCGCCGCGGTCGCCTGAGGTTGCGCTTCTAACTCGTAGAAGTGCAGACCCGCGGCACGCGCCGCGAAGAGGCCACCGCCGATCGCACGGAAGTGCCGACCCAGCCGGCGGCGGTACCAGCTCCCGGTGCGCCAGTGGATGTCGAGATCCGTGGCATCGGTGTCGATGACCGCGCGCAGGTCTCCCGCCGTCGGCACCTCCAGGTAGAGCAGCGCCGCACAGGCCGCCGCCAGGTTCCCGACGGCGCGGGAGCAGGCGTCATCGTCCAGGTACTGCAGCACGCCTTGGCACACGACGAGATCGGAGGGCGTGTCCGGCTGCCAGCGCGAGATGTCGGCCTGCTCGTGGCCGTAGCGGCGGCAGGCGTACTCGCTCACGTCGATCGAGCGGTACGCGACATGCGGTCGCTCGGCGGCGAACCAACGGCCCCACAAGCCGGTGCCGGCACCCACATCGAGCACGCTGCGGATCGAGATGCCCCACCAGGCGCTCAACGCCATGACGCCGGTGGCGAGGTGGCCGATCGTGCGCCGGTCGTGCACCGGCCGCTCCCGATAGAACCGCCGGTAGTACGCGGCGTCGAAGACCTGGCGAGGCGGCCCGCTCACCCGAGCACGTCACCGAGCTCGGCTGGTGCCGCCACCTCGAGCTGGTCGTAGCGGCAGCTGGCCGGCTCCCGATCCGGCCGCCACCGCAGGAAGTGGGCGTTGTGGCGGAACCGCCCGTTGGTCAGCTGCGAGAACTCCACCTCGCACACGCGCTCGGGCCGCAGCGGGTCCCACGACAGGTCCTTCTGAGCGTTCCAGCGCGACGGCGATCCCGGCATGCGCCCGGCCGCCGTGGCCTGCGCCATCAGGTCGGCCCACTCCTTCCACGGGTGATCGTCGAGCGCGTTCTCGCGCAGCGGGGCCAGCTCGTCGACCAGCTCGCGCCGCTTCTTGGCGGTGAAGCTGCCGCACACCCCGACGTGGTTGAGCACGCCGGCGTCGTCGAACAGGCCGAGCAACAGCGAGCCGATGCCCACGCCGTCCTTGTGCCACCGGAACCCGGCCACCACGCAGTCACAGGTGCGGTGGTGCTTCACCTTCACCATGGTCCGTTCACCCGGCCGGTACGGCTCGTCGAGGCGCTTGGCCACGATGCCATCGAGCCCAGCGCCCTCGAAGCGCTCGAACCACGTGCGCGCCACCTCCGGGTCGGTGGTGGCGGGCGACAGGTGGATGGGCGATTGCGTCACGACGTGGGCGGCCAGCAGCTCGCGACGCTCGCGCAGCGGCACCTCGCGAAGGTCGCGGTCGCCGACGGCGAGCAGATCGAAGGCGAGCACGTGCGCCGGCGTCTCGGCGGCCAGCCGGTTGACCCGCGATGCGGCGGGATGGATGCGCTGTTGCAGCGCGTCGAAGTCCAAGCCGGACGGGCCGGGCACGGCCAGCTCGGCGTCCACCACGCAGCGCTCGGGCAGGCACGCCTGGATGGGCGCGATCAGCTCCGGGAAGTAGCGGGTGAGGGGTCGCTCGTTGCGGCTGTCGAGCACCACCTCGTCGCCGTCTCGGAAGATGACGCAGCGGAAGCCGTCCCACTTCGGCTCGTAGAGCCAGCCCTCGCCGAGGGGCAACTCGGCGGCGGCTTTGGCCAGCATCGGTGACAGGGGCGGCATGACAGGCAGGTCCACGCCACCAGCCTGCCGCAGTCACGGGAACCAGGCGCGGCGCGGCCGTCGTCAGAGACGGCGAACCCGCATCTGGAGGTGCCCCGAATGAATCGCTGGATCGTCCCCGCCGCTGGCGGCGGTGTGGTGGCCGCGCTGCTCGTTGTTGGTGTGCTGGCGGCCGTGCACGACGGCCCGAAGCAGGCCACGGCGCAAACGCCGACGACCCTGGCCCCGTCAACCGTCGCCCCGACGGGCGGTGTGTCGCGGACTGTGTCCGTGGACGGCGTGGGCGTTGTGTCGGGCATCCCGGACACCGTGACGGTGAACCTCGGCGTCAGCGTCGAGGCCAATTCCGCCGCCGAGGCCCTGCAGTCGGCCAACAGCAAGGCCAACGCCCTCATCTCGACGTTGACCGGCGCCGGTGTGGCCAAGACGGACATCCAGACCGGTTACGTCAGCGTCTGGCCCCGCTATCGCGACAACAGCCAGGACGTCAGCGGCTACTGGGCGTCCAACTCGGTCACCGCCGTGCTGCACGACATCGACCGGGCCGGTGAAGTCATCGACGCCGCCACCGACGCCGTGGGCGACGGCATCACCATGGGCGGCGTCTCCTTCTCCATCGCCGACACCAGCGGCCTGTACACCCAGGCCCGCAAGCAGGCCGTCGAGGAGGCCAAGCGCCGGGCCGGGGAGCTGGCCGAGGCGGCCGGCGTGTCGGTCGGCGCGGTCGTGTCGATGAACGAGTCGGCGCAGGACATCCCGTCGCCGGTGGCCTACGACCGGGCGTCGGTGGCCACCACGGCGGCCGGCGCCGCCCCGATGCCGATCGAGCCGGGGAAGCAGGAGCTGCAGCTCCGGGTGCAGGTCGTCTTCGAACTGGTGGGGTAGGTGACCATGAGTGCCGTGGCCGGTGACTGAGGCCCGGTTCGCCGAGTCAGGGTTGGTGCTGGCAAGGCGCGACGAGGGAGCAATAGCCGCAGCGCTATTGCGACGAGAAGCAACGCCGCCAGCGCCAGCACTGGCCGGCGCCACCGGGCGAACGTCGCCGGTCACGGCACTAGCGTGGGTGCTCGTGACGGACAACCCGATGCAGGCCAAGCTCGACGATCTGCGCCAGCGCAAGGACGAGGCGTACCACGCCGGATCCGAGCGGGCGGTCGAGCGCCAGCACGCACGGGGCAAGCTGCTGGCGCGCGAACGGGTCGAGTACCTGCTCGACCCGGGCTCGTTCCAGGAGCTCGACCTGCTGGCCCGTCACCGCGCCCACGCCGCCGGTCTGGAAGAGCATCCCTACACCGACGGTGTCATCACCGGGTGGGGCACCATCGACGGCCGCAAGGTCTTCGTCTTCAGCCAGGACTTCACCGTGTTCGGTGGCGCTCTGGGCGAGGTGTTCGCCGAGAAGATCCACAAGCTGATGGACCTCGCCCTGAAGGTCGGCGCGCCGGTCATCGGCCTCAACGACGGCGCCGGCGCCCGCATCCAGGAGGGCGTGGTGTCGTTGGCGTCCTACGGCGGCATCTTCTACCGGAACGTGCTGTCGTCGGGCGTCGTGCCGCAGATCAGCGTGATCCTCGGCCCGTGCGCCGGCGGCGCCGTGTACTCCCCGGCCATGACCGACTTCATCTTCATGGTCCGCGAGACGTCGCACATGTTCATCACCGGGCCGGACGTGGTGAAGACGGTCACCGGTGAGGAGGTGACCCTCGAGGAGCTGGGCGGCGCGATGAGCCACGCCACCAAGTCCGGCGTGGCCACGTTCGTCTCGCCGGATGAGAAGTCGTGCCTCGAGGACGTGCGCTACCTCATGTCGTTCCTGCCGTCGAACAACCTCGAGGAGCCGCCGCAAGTCGAGGCGTCCGACGACCCCGAGCGCCTGTGCGAGTCGCTGCGTGAGCTGCTGCCGGCCAGCCCCAACCAGCCGTACGACATGAAGAAGGTCATCACCGCCATCACCGACGACGGCGAGTTCCTGGAGTACTTCTCCCACTGGGGCCGCTCGATCGTGTGCGGCTTCGGGCGGCTGAACGGGATGCCGATCGGCATCGTCGGCAACCAGCCGATGGTCCTGGCCGGCGTGCTCGACATCGAGAGCTCGGAGAAGGCCGCACGGTTCGTGCGGACGTGCGACGCCTTCAACATCCCGCTCGTCACGTTCGTCGACGTGCCTGGGTTCCTCCCCGGCGTCGACCAGGAGTACGGCGGCATCATCCGCCACGGCGCCAAGTTGCTGTACGCCTACTGCGAGGCCACGGTGCCCCGCATCCAGGTGATCACGCGCAAGGCCTATGGCGGGGCGTACGTCGTCATGGACTCGAAGTCGATCGGGTCCGACCTGTCGTATGCGTGGCCAACGGCCGAGCTGGCGGTGATGGGCCCTCAGGGGGCCGTCGAGATCGTGTACCGGCGGGAGTTGCAGCAAGCGGCGGACCCGGTCGCCCGCCGGGGCGAGCTGGTGGCCGAGTACACCGAGAAGTACGCCAACCCGTACGCCGCTGCCGAACGGGGCTACATCGACGACGTGATCGACCCGGCCGAGACGCGAGCCAAGCTCATCGCCGGGTTCGCCATGCTGCGCACCAAGCGCGAGGAGTTGCCGAAGCGCAAGCACGGCAACGTGCCGCTCTGATGGTCTCTCGGAGTCCACACGTGGACATGACGCCCGTCCCAACCGAGGACGAGGCGGCGGCGATCGTGGCTGCGGTCGAGGCGTTGTGGCCGCGGCCCACGATCATCATCGCCGATACGACCAAGCGGCCATCGCCGTGGCGCTTCAGCGGGCGCTGGTGGTCGAGGCCGGTACCGGCCCGCCGCGACCGCCCGTACTACTGAGTCGTACTGACGCGACTCAGCCCGGTATGCGTGGCATTCCGTACATCAGTTGGGTCAGGAGAGCAGCTCGGCGGCGCGGTCTTTCGGGCGGCCGATCACCACACGGTCGCCCTTCACGAGGAGCGGCCGCTGCATGAGGCGCGGATGCTCGACCAGCAGGTCGACCACGGCCGCCGGCTCGGTGTAGTCGGCGGCGTCGAGGCCGAGCTCGTTGAAGAACGGGTCCTTGCGCACGAGGTCGGCCACCGGGCCGTCGAGGTGCTCGACCAGCCATGTCAGCCGCTCGCGAGTGGGCGGCGTCTTCAGGTACTGCACGACGTCGACATCGACCCCGGCATCGGCGGCCATGGCCAGCACGCTCTTGGAGGTGCTGCAGTTCGGGTTGTGGTACACGGTCACATCGGCCATCGGGTCAGCTGCCTACCACGTTGAGGGCGGCGCGCAGCGCCGGGTCGAGCGGATGGTCGGCCGACAGGCGGCCGTTCGTCGCGGCCACCAGGTCCTCCGTCGTGAGGGTGACGTCGCGCCCGTCATGGGAGACCTTGGCCGCGCCCGGCAGCAGCTCGATGGTGATCTCGGGCTTCGTCTCCGACACGGCGAAGACGGCGAAGCGCTCCCGCCAGTCGCCCGACTCGCTGCCCGGCGGCGCGCCGATGTCGTCGCCGTGGGTCACCAACTCCGACGCCAAGTGGAACGCCTGCCAACGCACCGGATAGGGGCCGACGGCCGTGGGCAGATCCTTGCCGTCACGGTGGCGGAGCTCGGTGCGGGTGCGCTGGCAGCCACGCCGCCACTCGTCGAGCACATCACCGATCGGGCGACCCTCCCGCTCCCGCACGCCGTGGGCGTTGAACGAGTCCATGTCGGTGACACCCACCGCTCCCAGCCGTTCGAACAGGGCACCGATGCCGTCGTCCAGGCAGGCGTGGTTGTACTCCTCGCCGGCGGCCAGGTGGGCCACGACGTCCTGCACCGACCAGCCGGCGCACGCCGATGGTGCCTCCAGCTCGGTGGCGCCGAGGCCGGCCACGAAGCGGTCGATGCGGGCAGCCTCCGCGTCCATGAGGTCGTAGGGGTCGAGACCGTCGAGCACCTTGTCCTCGGGCATGCGCGCACTCTGCCACACCGGCAGCGGTCCCCGAGGCGGTAGAACGGGCGCTGTGGCCGGGTCGGACGAACGGCGCGACGCCATGGTGCGCGAGCAGCTCGAGGGGCGCGGCATCACCGACGCCCGGGTGCTCGACGCCTTCGCGTCGGTGCCTCGCGACCGCTTCGTGACGGCACCGGACCAGGCCGCCGCCTACGAGGACCATCCCCTCCCCATCGGCGGGGGCCAGACCATCTCCCAGCCCTACATCGTGGCCCTCATGGCCGAGGCGCTCGCGCTGCAGCCGAGCGACCACGTGCTCGAGGTGGGCGCTGGGTCGGGGTACGCCGCCGCCATCTTGTCGTGCCTGGCCGCCGACGTCGTGGCCGTCGAGCGGGTACCGGAGCTGGCCGCCGCCGCCGCCGCTCGCCTGGCCGAGCTGGACTACCGCAACGTGCGCGTCGTCGCCGGTGACGGCTCGACCGGGGTGGCCGACGCTGCGCCGTTCGATGCCATCTGCGTGTCCGCCAGCGCCCCACGCGTCCCGCGTGCTCTCGTGGGCCAGCTCGCCCCGGGCGGCCGCCTCGTGGTGCCGGTCGGGTCGCCCGACGAGCAGCAACTGGTACGCGTCTGGCTCGACCAGCAGGGGCGCGCTCGGGCCGAGCGGCTGGGCGCCGTGCGGTTCGTGCCGCTCGTCGGCGAGCAAGGCTGGCAGGCCTGACGGACCGGCGGGCACCATCGTGCGGTGACCGATGCCCCGCCCGCTCCCCTCACCGACCTGCGCGTGATCGACGTCTCGACGGTGTTCGCCGGTCCCGCCTGCGCGCGGTACCTGGCCGACTTCGGCGCCGACGTGATCAAGGTCGAACGTCCAGACGGTGGCGACAGCGTGCGACGCATGGGCTGGCGCGACCCTCGGGACGGCGTCACCCTGTGGTGGAAGCTCGCCGCCCGGAACAAGCGCTGCGTCGCCCTCGATCTCAAGGACGCCGACGACGTGGACGTCTTCCTGCGCCTGTGCGACCGCGCCCACGTGCTGGTCGAGAACTTCCGCCCGGGCACCCTCGAGCGCCTCGGCCTCGGGCCCGACGTGCTGCTGGCCCGCAACCCGTCGCTCGTCGTCACGCGGGTCACCGGCTTCGGCCAGGACGGTCCCTACGCCCGCAAGCCCGGCTTCGCCACCATCGCCGAGGCGATGAGCGGGTTCGCCGCCATCAACGGCGAGCCCGACGGCGGACCGTTGCTGCCGCCGATCGCCCTCACCGACGAGGTCGCCGGGCTGGCGGCCGCCTTCGCCACGATGGTCGCCCTGCACTCGGGCGTCGGCCAGGTCGTCGACGTGAACCTGCTCGAGTCGCTGTTCCAGCTCATGGGCCCGCTCATGACGGCGTACCAGCTGTCGGGCTACCTGCAGTCCCGGGCCGGATCGGCCATCCCCTACAGCGTGCCCCGCGGCACCTTCCGCTGCGCCGACGGCACGTGGGTCGCCATCTCCACCTCGGCCGACTCGGTGGCCGCCCGCGTCATGGCGCTCCTGGGCCTCGACGGCGACGCCCGCTTCGCCACGTTCGCCGGGCGCATGGAGCACCGCGACGAGCTCGACGGCTTCGTCGCCGCGTGGATCGGTGCCCGGTCAGCGGGCGAGGTCGTCGCCGCCTTCGACGCCGCCGAGGCCGCCATCGCCCCCGTGATGACGATGGCCGACGTGGCCACCGACCCCCATGTGCTCGCCCGCGAGATGGTCACCGCCGTCGACGGCACCCCCATGCAGGGTCTCATCGCCCGGTTGTCGGGCACGCCGGGGCGGCTGCGGTGGGCCGGGCGCCCGCTCGACGCCGACGGCGCCGCGATCCGGGCCGAACTGGCTGATTGACGACCGCCGGTTCTACGGTGCCGGTGGCTCGGTCGTGCCGTTCGTCTCCGGACCATCGTCGGGCTTGCCGCCGGCCAGGCCGTCGACGACGTCCTTGCCCTTGTCCTGCGCGGCCGT
The DNA here is from genome assembly GCA_963728985.1 of uncultured Acidimicrobiales bacterium. Lineage (GTDB taxonomy): Bacteria > Actinomycetota > Acidimicrobiia > Acidimicrobiales > Ilumatobacteraceae > DASXAI01. Next base: position 1,275,071 of record CAVSME010000003.1, read on the forward strand.
GACCTTGTCGGTGTACTTGCCGTGCGTCTTGTCATCGACGACGTTGCCCGCCTTGTCGATCCCACCCTTGATGGTGTCGGCGTGATCGGAGACGGTCCCCTGGACCTTCTCCTTCCCGCCCCCGAACCAACCCTTGACGGTGTCGAGCAGTCCCATGACCGCGGACGCTACCCGTGGCGCGACGGCAGCGAATACCGCCGCGGTAGATTACAGAAGGACCTCATTGGGAAAGTACGTCTTGTGACGATGGGATCCCATCGCAAAGGAGCTGGCCCCATGCTTACCTACACCCTCCCTGACCTGCCCTACGACTACGCCGCCCTCGAGCCGCACTACTCCGCCCAGATCCTCGAGCTCCACCACGACAAGCACCATGCCGCCTACGTCAAGGGCCTGAACGACACGATGGAGCAGTTGGCCGAGGCGCGCGACAAGGGCGACTTCAGCTCGATCGTCGGCCTCGAGAAGAGCCACGCCTTCAACCTGTCCGGCCATGTCCTCCACTCGCTGTTCTGGACCAACCTGTCGCCGGACGGCGGCGGGAAGCCCGAGGGCGAGCTGGCGGCGGCCATCGACGAGAACTTCGGGAGCTTCGACGCCTTCAAGGGTCAGCTCACCAGCGCCACCACCACCGTGCAGGGCTCGGGTTGGGGCGTGCTGGCGTGGGAGCCGCTCGGCAAGCGGCTGTACGTCGAGCAGGTGTACGACCACCAGGGCAACGTCGGGCAGTCCGGCGTGAACCTGCTCGTGTTCGACGCCTGGGAGCACGCGTTCTACCTGCAGTACCTCAACGTCAAGGCCGACTACGTGAAGGCGCTGTGGGAGATCGTCAACTGGGCCGACGTCGCCGATCGCTTCGCCAAGGGCAGCCAGGTCGACCTCTACCTGTGACGACTACGGCAGCTGCGTCCCGACGGCGACGAGCGTGAGGTAGCTCTCGTTGGCGGCGACACTGCCGCCACCGGACTGGCTGCAGGACAGCGCGACGTCACCGGCGATGTCGGCCACGCCGGTCAGGCTCAAGTGCGCCGAACCGGCCACCGTCGCCTCGGCGGTGACGATCTGGCCGTCGAGCCCGTTGATGGGCGAGCTGCCGTCGGTCAGCTGGCAGCTCACGTCGGTCGAGGCGCCGACATTCAGCAGGTTGGTGTGGGCTGTCACGAAGTACGTGCCGGCCGGCACGGACACCGCCGCGGTGACGACGCCCGGCGTGGCGCCGACCGTGGTCGGCCCGTTCGTGGCGCTCCCGGCGAACGAGGGCGAACCCCCCTGACCCGGCGGGCCGGCAACGCCTTGCGGCCCAGCCGTCCCTTGCGGCCCGGCGGGGCCCTGCAGACCGATGGGGCCGGTCGGGCCCGCCGGCCCTTGCGGTCCGGCCGGCCCGGTGCTCGGGACCGGCACGGTGTAGCCGACCAGGTCGGCGGCCACGTTCACCGCACCGGCGAAGTTGAAGAGCGAGATCGACCCGCCGCCCAGCTTCACCAGCACCGTGTTCGGCATGACCAGTCCGGGCGTGGCGTTGTTGGCCGACGCCAGCGGACGGGGCTGCCCCGTCGGCCAGACGGTGATGAACGACGGCGCGGTGGCGTCACTGTCGATCGTGATGTTCACGAGCACCGAGCCGGTGTCGGCGGGCACGGTGAACGTGCGATTCGGCCCGGGCGTCGTCAGCGGCACGTCGATCTGGCCGCCGGCGGCGATGGGCCCGGCCGCCAGCACGCCGACGGGACCCGAAGCGCGGGTGTCGAGGATGCGCACCGGGCTGATGCCGACGAAGCCTTCGGGTGGCGCGGCCGCGGCGAGCGGCTCGCTGGCCGCCCGCTGAGCCGAACCGGGCGCCGCCAACGCCAGTCCGATGGCGCCGGTCAACGCGCCGACGAGCAGCAGAGCGACACCCCCACGGTGACGCACGAGAGGGCGCAGGATCGTCACAGTTCCGCCTCCGCATTTGGCTCGCTGATCGTCCACGAGCGAGTGGGCGAACGCTACTTCACCCTTTCGGGGCGTGCCTGGCGGCCTAGCGGCAACCGAGCGCCCTGTCCGGATCCGTCCGATGCCGTCGCCGTCGGCGCGCCAGACTGCTGACGTGGACGCCTTCTCTGCCGTGACCACCACGGGCATCTACTGCGTGCCGACCTGTTCCGGGCGACCACTGCCCGCCCATGTGCGGCCGTACGACATGGCGGCGGCGGCGGAGGTGGCCGGCTTCCGACCGTGCCATCGCTGCCGTCCGTACCGCACGGCCGAAGTGGTCGACTGGGCCGGCCCCGAGCTCGTGTGCCGCGCCGTCCAATTGGTGCTGGCCGGCGCGCTCGACGGCGGCGCCACCGAAGGCACGCTCGCGGCCCGGTTGGGCATCTCCAGCCGTCACCTGCGCCGCCTCTTCGCCGCCCATCTCGGCGTCACGCCCGATCAGCTGGCCCGGTCGCGCCGGGCCCACTTCGCCCGCCGCCTCATGGACGACACCGACTTGAGCTTCACCCAGATCGCCTACGCGTCCGGGTTCGGCAGCGTGCGCCAGCTCAACCGGGCGTGCCAGGACGTCTTCCAGGCCGCGCCGAACGAGCTGCGGGCGCGCCGGCGCCGCCATGATCGCCTCGTCGCCGACGGCGGGCTGGCGCTGCGCGTCCCGTTCCGCGGCCCGCTCGACTGGCCCGGCCTGCTCGGCTACTTCGCCGCCCGCGCCATCCCCGGCGTCGAGCACGTGGACGGCGACACGTACCGCCGGACCATCGTGGTCGACGGTGACCCGGGCGTCCTGGAGCTGGCGCCCGGCGGTGACGACCACCTCGTGCTGCGGGCCCACCTTCCCCACTGGGAAGGTCTCATCCACGTGGCCGACCGGGCCCGGCGCATCTTCGGCCTCGATACGGACATCGACGCGGCCAATCGCGCCCTGCGCACCGACACGGCACTCGGCGAGCTCGTGGCCCGGCGCCCCGGTCTGCGGCCGCCGGGCACGTGGGATCCGTTCGAGATCGGCGTGCGCGCCATCGTGGGCCAGCAGGTGAGCGTGGCCGGCGCCACCACGGTCACCGGCCGCATCGTGGCCCGTCACGGCACGCCCGTCGCCGGGCTCACGGCGTTCGGGCTCACCCACACGTTCCCTTCACCCGACGACTTGGCCATCGCCGATCTCGACGGCCTGGGCCTCACCGGCGCCCGCATCGCCGCCATCCATGCCTTCGCCAGCGCGGTCGCCAAGGACGAGGTGCGCCTCGACGGGAGCGTCGCGCTCGACGAACTGGTGGCGTCGATCGCCGCCGTGCCCGGACTCGGGCCGTGGACCGCCAACTACCTCGCGGTGCGCATCGGCGAGCGCGACGCCTTCCCCGCCGGCGACCTCGGCCTGCAACGCGCACTGGCCCGCCCCGAGCGTCCCACCGCCGCCGAGCTGACCGCCATGGCCGAAGCATGGCGGCCGTGGCGGGCCGTCGCCGCCGTGCACCTCTGGTTCAGCGGATGGTGACGTCCGGGCAGATGTCGTACCCCGAGGCGGCGGCCACGTTGTCGTCGACGAAGCCGAAATCCGTCGCCTTCGACGGGTCGCCCTGGGCCGCCGAGAACGCGCTCGCCGCCGCCGCCAGCTTGTCCTGACCCACCTGCTTGGCAATGGTGGCGGCCAACGTCGTCTGCAAGGTCACACCGTCGGGCGCGGCGGTCACGCTGGTCGCCTGGACGGCCTGTTCGGCCAGCGCGGCGACGGCATCGTCGTCGAGGCCCAGTTGCTTCAGGGTGGCGCTCGCCGCTTCGGCTCGAGCGAGGAGCGGTTGCGCCAGCTGAGCCAGCTCGACCGGCGCGGCCGCCACATAGCTGCCCATCAACCGCTCCAACGCCGGCCCGTAGACGAGGTCGGCCTCGCCCTGCTGCGCGGGCGTACCGGTGAACTCGGCGTATGCCCACGCGCTGAGCACCGGGGCGGCGGCGACCAGTGCCGAGCAGAACTGCACCGGGTCGCCACCGGTCAGGGTGGTGACCTGCGTGACGTCGGGCAGCGCCCCGACGGGCTCCACCGGCACCGTGGTCGGAGGCGGCGCAGTGGTGGTGGTCGTCGAAGCCGCCGTCGTGGACGGCGTGCTCGACGCGCGTCTCACGCGGTCGCGCAACGACTCCGCCACGTCGCGCACGGTGCTGGCGATCTTGGCCCGCACGGAGAAGTCGACGGCCACGATGTTGGGCACGCGATCGCGTGCCTCGGCGCACTGCTGCAACCGGTTCCGCAGGGGCGCCACCGCGTTGGCCTGGGCTGCCTTGGCCGGATCAGGCGGCGACACCGTCACCCAGTGGTTCACCAGGAACAGCGGAGCGTCGGCGCTGCCCCGGTTCGGCGCGCACGTGAAGTCGGCCGGCGTCTTGAAGTCGTAGCGGGTCTCCTGGAACCAGTCGTACGCCTTCTGGTACCAGGGCGGCGCACCGCTCCCGCCCTGCTCGGCGAAGACGAGGAGCGTCTTGCCCCGGTCGATCATCTCGCTGAGCGTCGGCAGGGGCTGGCCCCGCTCGAGCGTGTACGCGTGCTCACCCAGGCCGGCAGCCTCGATGGCGGCGGCGGTGTCGGCCGGCGTCGTGGCGTCCTGGATGACGAGGGTGACGACGTCGTCGGGATGCGTGTCGACGAACTGCTTGACGTCATTGAGCACGCTGGCGAACGACACCGCTCCCATCTCGCAGTAGTTGTGGCACAGGTAGATCTGCCGGGTGGCGTTGGCGCTGGCCGGCGCCCGCGCCGCCAGCTGGGCGGCTCGTTGGGCGATGGCGGGGTCGTAGTCGTCGCCCGGTGGCTGGGCCAGCTCGGCGGCCCGGTCGGTGAGCACGACCGCGGTCTTCGTCCCCGGCATCCTCGACGACGACGCCACGCCGTAGTGGGTGTCGATCAACAAGGCGCGAACGCCGGCGTCGAGCTGGCCCTTGATGGTGTCGATCTGCTCGGCGAAGAGCCAGCCCGGATAGAGCGTGGAGGACATGGCGTTGTGCGACCCGGGGAGCGTGATCTCGGCCAGGGTGCGGTCGCAGTTGTCGATGTCACCGTTGCACTTGCGCTCCCCCTCGGCGGCGGCGCGCTTGGCGGCGCGGGTGGTGGTGATCACCAGCCCGGCGCTCACGACGGCGCCCACCACCACCACGACCGCGGCGACGGCGACGGCGTGGCGCCAACGCGGGCGACCGGTCCGGGCACCGGCATCCACACGGGCCCGCACCAGGCTCAGGAGCTCCAGCACCGACAGGTACCCGAGCCACAAGGCGCCGAGGAACACCGCCGTCGTCAGCCACGGGACCGGGTCGGAGGTGATCATGACGCTCAGCAGCAGTCCCCCGACACCGAGGAAGACCCGGCCGCGAGTTGACGCGCGACGGCGGTCGATCCACCGCCGCCCGGCCCCCAGCGCCCATCGGGGGGTGTAGCGCCGTTCGGACGGGGACGACGCGGCGATCACGATGACGCCGTAGCCCACCAGCCACAGGGCGATCAGGCGCAGATCGGCCATACCGGTCGAGACCGCGCTCTTCACCGCATCGGACAGGCCCGGATCGGACACCAGCCGGCCGGCCAGCCACCGCACGAACTGCACCAGCCCGAAGAGCAGGGCCGCCCCGATCACCACCGCCCACCCGAGGCGGTGCACGGCACGGCGCCGATCGAGGGCCAGGATGATGCCGACGGTGGCGGCGAGGACGGCTCCGAGGAACCCGCCGAGCAACAGCACCCCGGTGATGTCCTGCCACTGCCAGAACCGGTAGCTGTCGAGGCGGTCGGTGACGTCGGTGAGGCTGTCCGACAGGCCACTGCTCGACTGCGCGCCGGGCTCGGCGCTGCCGGGCAGCTGCAGGGAACTGGTGATGATGGCGATCGAGTCGGACAGGTTCAGCCCGGCGCCGCCCGTCGACTCGCCCTCCAGCAGCGCCTCGTGCGTGCGCTGGACGGCGGTGCGGAAGATCGAACGGAACGTGTCGGTGTTGATGCCGGCTTCGACCGCCAACTCGAAGGCGGGCCGGAAGTTGACCGCTTGCTGGTTGCCCCCCCGGGCCAGTTGCTCGGTCAGGCGGGCGGCCATCTCGTGGCGCACCGTCGCCGAGTCGAGCAGAGCGACGACGCGATCGCTGAACTCCTCGCTCTCGTAGATCGTCGAGTTGGCCCAGCCGGCGATCACGGCAACGGGCAGCAGCACACCGGACAGCACGATCAGCGCCATGCTGAGGAACGGGCGCAGTCGTCGCACAGTGGCTGGGCACTGTACTCGCGGGCCCCACGACGGTCCCGGCACCGCGACAGCGCCCGTTCACCCCCCGGTGGGGAGGCGGACACGTGGAGGCAACAAGGGAGACCTAGCCTGGTCATCCCACGGACTGGGGGTCGTCCACGTGAGCAACCACACCGACCCGAGCGACATCGTCCCCACGCTGATGTCGCCGCTCAACCCGCACGTCATCGTGCTGTTCGGCGCGGGCGGCGACCTGGCCCGGCGCAAGCTGCTCCCCGGGCTGATCCACCTGGCCGAGGCCGGCCTGCTCCCCGAGTGCCGCATCATCGGCACGTCGCTGGAGGACTTCGACGACGAGGCGTTCCGGAAGTTCGCCCGTGCGGCGTGCGAGGAGTTCGCCAGCCGTCCCCTCTCGGACGCCGACTGGGCCGAGTTCGAGCGCAAGCTCAGCTACGTGAGCCAGGCCGAAGGGGCCGACGGCCTCCGCCATGCCGTCGCCCGGGCCGAGGCGGAGCTCGGGGGCGAACCCCGCCGCCTCCACTACCTGAGCATCCCGCCGAACGCGGCGCGGGCGGTGGTCGGGCTCCTCGGCGACGCCGGGTTGGTCGACCGGGCCCGCATCATCATGGAGAAGCCGTTCGGCACGAACCTGGGTACGGCGCGAGCGCTGAACTCGTCGCTGCACGAGACCTTCGCCGAAGAGCAGATCTACCGGATCGACCACTTCCTGGGGAAGGAAGCGGCGCAGAACATCCTCGCCTTCCGGTTCGCCAACGGCCTTTTCGAGCCGATCTGGAACCGGGACCACATCGACCACGTGCAGATCGACGTGCCCGAGACGCTCTCGCTCGATTCGCGTCTGGCGTTCTACGAGACGACGGGGGCCTATCGCGACATGGTGGTCACGCACCTGTTCCAGGTGCTCGCCTTCATGGCCATGGAGCCGCCGACTGCGCTCGAGCCGGGCGCCATCAGCGAAGAGAAGAACAAGGTGTTCCGGTCGATGCGGCCCATCGAGCCGGCCAACGTGGTGCGGGGTCAGTACGCCGGGTACCGCGACGAACCGGGTGTGGCCCCCGACTCCGACACCGAGACGTTCATCGCCCTCAGGTGCGAGATCGACAACTGGCGCTGGGCCGGCGTGCCCTTCTACCTCCGGACCGGCAAGCGCATGGCCGAAGGAGCGCGCATCATCTCGATCGCCTTCCGCGAGCCACCCAAGAGCATGTTCCCCGCCGGCTCGGGGGTGGGCGCCCACGGGCCCGACCACCTCACGTTCGACCTCGCCGATGCGTCGAAGCTCTCCCTGTCCTTCTACGGCAAGCGGCCCGGACCCGGCATGAAGCTCGACAAGCTCAGCCTCCAGTTCGCGCTGCACGAGACGGGTCGCCAGGGCGACGTGCTCGAGGCCTACGAGCGCCTGATCCACGACACGATGAGCGGCGACCACACGCTGTTCACCACGGCGGAAGGCATCGAGCGACTCTGGGAGCTGTCGATCCCGCTCCTGCAGTCACCGCCGCCCGTGCGCGTCTACCAACCCGGGTCGTGGGGGCCGAACGCCATCCATCAACTCATCGCCCCCCACGCGTGGCGCTTGCCGTTCGAGCGTGGGTGGAGGGCTATGAGCGCGCCAGTGCGCTGACGGTCACGGCGAAGCCCGACATGATGGGCATGCCGTTGAGGGGATCGACATCGGCCGTCGTGAGGAGCTGGTTCACGTCGGACGCGCCGTGGCCGTGCGGGAGCGAGACGACACCGGGCGATGTCGTGGCCGTGATCTCGACAGCGGCGGTGCAGGACCCGGCCGCGGTCGACACCACCGCCCTGTCGCCGTTGCCGAGGCCGCGCTCGGCGGCATCGTCGGGGTGGATGAACAGCGTCGGCACCGAAGGCCGCACAGCGAACGAGTTGTACTGGCGGCTCGTGCGCCGGTTGGTCATGACCAGCTCGGCCGGCGCTGGTGTCGGTGGCGACCACGAGCCGTCGAGCACGGCAACGAGCTCGGGCGGGGCCACATCGAGCACGCTCGGCAGCCGGTCGGGCACCAGCCAGCCCGGCGGCAGTGGATCGTCGGCCATGCCGTACGGGGCGGCCCGCACGTCCGTCCATGGGTGGCGGGCCCCGCTGGCCATGACCTCCGCGATCACCTCGTCGTCGAGGTCGCGGCCGGCGAGCTGGGCGTCGCGCCGGGTGCTGCCGAACAGCGGCAGCCCGAGCCGCCGGCTGAGCTCGGCGAAGATCCACCACTGGTTCCGCCGCTCACCCACCGGCGCCACGACCGCCGGCGCGAACCGCAGGAACGGCTTGGCCTGGAGGTAGCCCGACACCAGGTCGGAGCGCTCGAAGTGGTCCTGCATGGGCAGCACGTGCGTGGCCACCGCCGTCGTCTCCGTGGGGTGCACGTCGATGGCCACGAGCAGATCGAGCTTCGCGAGGGCCTCGCGGAGCCGGGCGTTGCCGGGGATGGCCAGCGCTGGGTTCCCCAGCCGCACGAACAGCGCGCGGATGTGGCCGGCCTCGATCTCGTCGGCCAGCGCGGCACATGGCAGCTCGCCGGTCACGATGCGGGGCAGGTCCGGGCGGCTCGGCGGCCGGGGACCGAGGTCACCCCGACCGCTCGGCAGGGCGTCTTCGATCGGACGGAGGAACCCCGGGTTGAACGTCGCGCCGCCGTCACGGTCCAGGCTGCCGGTCACCGCGCTCAGCGCCCACACCAACCACTCGGTCAGGTTGGCCGAGCGGTTCATGTTCGTGCCGGTGCCGGTCTCGATGGCCACCCGGCCCGCCGCCAGCACGAGATCGGCCAGCTCGTCGAGCACGCTCGCCGGCACGTTGCACACCTCGGCGGCTCGATCCCGGTCGAATGGGGCAACCGCCCGGCGCAGGCGCTCGACCCCGCCGGGGTCGGCACACGCCGCGAGGTAGTCCTCGTCGGGCCCGTCGGCCAGCACCCGGCGGATCAGGAACGCCAGCAGCGCCGGGTCCGTGCCCGGGCGCACGGCCACGTGGAGGTCGGCGTGACGGGCGGTCTCGGTGTTGCGGGGATCGATCACCACGACCTTCCCACCGCGGGCCCGCAGGTCGCGCAGGTAGACGATCGGGTTGGCGATCATGCGGCCGTGGCCGTGCGAGAGCACGGTGTTGACCCCGATGGCCAGGAGCAGCGAGGCCTGCTCCAGATCGGGTTGGAACATGAGCTGCACCCCGCTCACGAGCTGGGGCACCAGCTGCTTCCCCGAGCAGTCGATGCTGAGCGCGCTGTAGTGCTGGTCGGTCCCCAGGGCCCGGAAGAAGCCGTGGCCCATGGCGTAGCCCGACGGATCGAGCGGTCCGCCGGTCCCCACGTAGTGGGCGACGGCGGTGGGTCCGTGGTCGGCCACGATGCCGGTGGTGATGGCGGCGATGTCGTCGAGCGCCTCGTCCCACGAGACGGCGGCGAAGGCGCCGGCGCGGCGCACCAGCGGCACGTCGAGACGGTCGGGGGCGTGGTGGAAGTCGGGTCCGGCCCGACCCTTCGTGCACGTGTAGCCGTAGGTCCACGGGTCGTCCGGATCGCCCACGACCCTGACCACCCGCTCGCCCTCGACGTCGACGAGCGTCCCGCAGCCGACAGCGCAGATACGGCAAGCAGTGGCCAGTCGCATCGCGGGATTTAAGCCGAGGTCGGGCCGGGCCACAACTGCCACGATGGCCCCGATGGACTTCGCCAGGGCGTTGTGGTTGCGCGTCGAGACCATCCATGCAGTGACGTACTTCGACCCGATCGCCACCGAGGCCACGACAGCGGCGGGCCTGAAGGGCTTCTGGATGGGCTACTTCGGGGCGCGTGCAGCGCCCATGGGGGCGGTCAGCGCCGGCGTGGTGGAGGCCACGTTCTTCAACTTCGCCCCGAGCTTCGTGCGCCGGTGGGTCCCGGATGTCTGGGAGCGCTGCCCTCCGGCGCGGCTGCTGGACGCCCGCAGCAGCGCCGCCGGGCAGTCGCTGCGAGCCATCGCCCCCGCCGTCGATGCACTCGCTCACGACGTCGCTGGGCTCGTCGCCGACGCCCTCGATCGGTGCGTACCGGCGGGGCGTCCGCTGTTCGCCGCCAACCGCGACGTGCCCCTACCAGACGATCCAGTGGCGGCACTGTGGCAGCAGTGCACCAGCCTGCGCGAGCACCGCGGCGATGGCCACGTGGCCGCGCTCACGGCCGCCGGTCTCGACGGGCTGGAAGCCCACGTCCTCATCGCCTCCGACGGCGGTACGAGTGCCGACGATCTGCAGAAGACGCGCGGGTGGACGCCCGAGGACTGGCAGGCTGCTGCTCGGCGGTGCGCGGAGAAGGGGCTCGTCGACGCGGACGGGCTGACGGATGCCGGGCGTGCCCTTCGGGTCGACGTGGAGGCGGCCACCGACCGGCTCGCGGGAGCGCCGTTCGCGGCGTGGCCCGCAGCCGCGCGTGACAGGTTGATCGCGGCGCTGGACCCGGTGGCGACGGCCGTGTCGCGCTCCGGCGTGATCCGCTACCCGAACCCGATCGGTCTGCCGCCCCTGTGAGCTCGCTCGGTCAGGCGTGCGAGACCTGGCGGTACTTCGCCTTGTAGGCGTCGAAGTTCCACGTGCTGAGGAACTTCTCCGCGGCGGCCCGACCGCTGTCGAAGAGCATCCGCTTGTCGCTGTCGGTGAGGTCGAAGTCGGTGGCCCGCAACTTGCCGCAGTCCACGAAGATCGTGCGGTCCACGACCGAGGGTTGGTCGAGGTACATCTGGTCGTGGAAGTTGGTCATCGTGCCGACCATGCCCTTGAGGAGCCCGATCGGGCCGCCGATGGGCGTGGGCTTCTGGTTGGCATCGGGTCGGCCGGACAGCTTGATGCCGAACGTGGGCCAGCGGGGCTCGACACCGTCGTCGCGGTCGAACACGCCGACAGGGAAGTTGGACAGCATCCCGCCGTCGACGAAGCAGCTGTCGCCGTCGCGCCACGGCTGGAAGAACAGGGGGATGGACATCGACATGCGCACCGCCGTGGCGATCTTCTCGCCGTCGGGGTCACGGCCGAGGCGGGACTGGTAGTCCCACGGCCAGTGCACGAGGCGGCCGGCCGACAGATCGGACGCCATCACCACGAGGCGGTAGGTGTGCTGGAGATCGGCGGCGGCGCCGGGATCGTCGAGACGGAGGTCGGCGAACGTGTGCTTGCCCACCTTGGCCAGCTCGTCGGTCAACCACTCCAGCAGGTACTTGCCCTGGTAGATGCCGTCGTGGAAGAGCACCTCGATGCCCTTGCCGAGCGGACCCAGCCGACCGAAGAAGTTGGCGTCCTGGAACTTGTTGTAGTCGACGGCCCACATGATCTTCTGCAGGTCGGCGGCGCGGATCTGAGCCGCCACCAGGGCTCCGACGATGGCGCCGGCCGACGTACCGGCGATGCGGTGGAACTCGTAGCCGTGCTCCTCCAGGACGGAGATGGCCCCCACCAGGCCGATGCCCTTCACCCCGCCACCCTCGAGTACGAGATCAGCCGATTCCATGGTCCCTCCTCCGTGGGCGCGCTGGCGCCACACACCTTGAAGAGGCTCGCGCAAATGCTGTGATACGTGCTCGCCAGGGCGCCGAGCAAGCCCTGCCGCGGGGTCGGCGGGAGCTGGGGTGATGCGGCGGGCGGCTGGTGGTCGCGGCGAAGTCTGTGCGCGCGGCGGGCCCGGTCAGCGTTCCGCCGAGTGAGCCCGGCCTCCCCGGGCAGAGCCCACCCCTTCGCCTTTGGCCGCCGGCGAGGACCGCCCGCCCCCCGTTCGGGGGTTTGTGCGCCGATCGTGACTACGGCGACGGAACCATCGGGCACCCCTGGGTCACATAGCTCCGGGCTCCGTGACCAGAGCGCTCGGGAACAGCCTCCCTCAGCCGCGTGGATCGGTCGGGAGGCTGTTTCGCGTCACTACGACGGGCGCAGGGTCGTGGGTGTGGTCGTGACGGCGGGCGGCTTCGGGGTGGTGACCGGCGGAGGTGCCGGCGTGGTGGCCGGTGTCGTGGGCGCCGCCGTCGCTGGGGTCGTGTCCTGCGTCTGCGGGCTGGCCGCCGTGGCCGGGGTGCGCTTGGTCGTCGTGCGGGTGGAGCTGGGCTTGACCACGTCGACGGTGATGGTGACCGTTCCCGTGCCGAGGGTGCCGGTCAGGGTGGCCTTGCCCACTACGCCGGCGGTGATCGTCGTCGCGGCGCCGCCCGACGCGGTGGCGACGTCGGGCTTGGTGCTGTCCCACGCCACCCCGTTCAGCTGCTCGGCAGTCGCATCGACGTTGGCGTCGGTCGTGCCCGAGACGACGACGGGCAGTGAGCCTCCGGGATTGAGCGTGACCTCGGGCTGGTCGACCAGCAGCGCGATGACCTGGGCCGCCACGGTGGTCGGTGGGATCGTCGTCGTCGGCACGGTCGTCGGTGGCAACGTGGTCGGAGGCAGGGTGGTGGCCACGGTCGTGACGCTGGTGGTCGTCGCCGCGACCGTCCCCGATCCCTGCGACGGCCGCAGGGCGATCGCACCCACGATCACGGCGGCGATGGCGGCCACACCGACGGCAGCACCGATCGTGACGAGTCGCCGCACTCGTGCTCTCGATGACGCGGCGCCGGCGTCGGCGTAGGGCACCGGGCTGACGACGGCCTCGGGCTGGTCCTCCACCGGCAGCGCGTCGTCCACGGGCGCCAGTGCGTCGACGGGTGGAGGTACCTCGATGCGCGGCGGAGGTAGAGGCTTCGGTGCGGTGCTGGCCCGCACCGCCCACAACGCCGCCCCGAGGCACACGGCGAACTTGGGATGGCTGTCGAGCGCGATCCGGGCCGGCCAGCGTCGACCGAGGGCTTCGGCCACGCACGGCATGCGGCTGGCCCCGCCGACCAGGAGGATCGAGTGGAGATCGGCCGGGTTCACCGACGCGTAAGTGAGGGCCTGCTCGAACACGGCCATGGACTGCTCGATCAGGGGCCGAGCCAGCTCTTCGAGCTCGCGCCGGGTGAGGCGGATCGTGGTGACGGTGGAGCCGACGACGACGTCGATGTCGGTGGCGAGCTCCTCCGACAGGAGCTCCTTGGCGATGGTGATGTCGCGCCGCAGACGCGCCATCTCCCTCGAGATGTTCGGGTCACGCTCGTCGAAGTTGTCGCCATCGAGCTCGGCGCGCCTCATGACGTACCGGAGGAGCGCCTGGTCGAGGTCGGCACCGCCGAGCTGGTCGTCACCGGCCGGGCGCCCGAGGACCTCGAACCCGTCGCCGGTACTGCGCAGGATCGACGCGTCGAAGGTGCCGCCACCGAAGTCGTAGACGCCGACGATGGACCCGGCCGGAACCCGATCACGGCTGGCGTAGTACGCGGCCGCGGCCTCTGGTTCGGTGACGAGCGACAGCTTCGTGTCATCGCCCACGATGCGGCGGGCGAGGGCGTGGAACGTGTCCCGCCGGAAGGCACCCCAGAACGCCGGGAACGTGAACACCACCTCGGACGGCGTGCTCCCTTCACGCTCGCACGCTCGGGAGAAGACCCACGCGCCCAGCGCCTCCTCCAACGCCTCAGCGGTGATGAACTCCTCGCCGACGAGGATGGGATCGCGCTCGCCGAACTGTCGCTTGAACTCGAGCGCCAGCCGGGTCGGGTGGGCGCCGCCCCGGACCAGCGCGGCGTCGCCGATCAACGTGGCGTCGTCGCTGCGGAACACTGCTGACGGGATCGCCGCCGCGTGGGCGCCGAGGCTGATGACCTCGACGCGGCCATCAGCGACGACGCCGGCGGCCGTGAAGCTCGTACCGAGGTCGATTCCCAGCGCCCACGACATCTCGTGCTCCCCCAAATCCCGGCGTGACTGTAGTGGGGAGCACGTTGGCCTCGCTGAAGTACGCGACGGGTGTGGGCTCAGCCCGCCGTCGCTGGCTCGACGCCGAGCTGGGCCCACATGGCGTTGATGTCGCCGATGCCGCGGTGCTCGACGATGCGGCCGTCCTGCACCCGGTCGACGTGCATGACGGTGAAGTCGACCTGGTTGCCAGTGGCGGGCACGCCCATGAGCTCGCCGTCGTGGCAACCTCGGTAGCGGCCGATGGTGGCCACGGTGTCGCCTTCGGCGACGACGAAGTCGAACTCGTGGCGGCCGTCGGAGAACGCGTCGAGGAACGACTGGCCGAATGCGACGAAGCCGGGCCAGTCGAGAACGGTCGTGCCGAACACGGTGGCCTCGAACGCGCGGTCGACGGCGTCGAAGTGAGCGAGGGCGCCGCGGTCGAAGTCCGAGTAGAAGCTGACCACCGGGAACCCGAGCGGGTTGCCCACCGCGGTGCCCCGCCACACGCTCTCGTCGACGACGAAGTCGTCGCCGTAGTAGCGGTGCGTCGAGGTCACGTCCTGCTGGTCGAGATCGGCGAACAGGTGCTCGTAGAAGCCTCGTGCCTGGTCCTTCCCGCGCAGGGGCCCGGTCGGCGACCCGATCACGTCGTGGTCGACGTCGGTGGCGAGGGTGCGCAGGACGCCGTCGACGTCGTCGCGGCCCTCGAACGCGAAGTGCTCGTCGATCACCCGGTCCATCGCCGCTCTCGTGCGGCGGGCCGGCGAGATGGTCCTGTCCTGGTACATGGTTCGCTCCTCGGTTTGACATCTCCTGGTACTCGGTTCCTATCATGTAACTAGAGTTCCATAAGCTGTCAAGGGTGAGCCGCACGAGATGAAGGGACGGCCATGACCCACCACGAGCAGCCGCTGGCCGACGCACGCGCCGGCGCCACCGAGACCGGACGCGTCAACCAGAAGCTGCGCACCCGTGAGGCACTGCTGGACGCCGCCCGTCAGCTCCTGGCGGCAGGGGCGAGCCCGACACTGGCGGAGGTGGCCGAGCTCGCGCTGGTCTCGAAGACGACGGCGTACCGGTACTTCGCCTCGGCCGACGTCCTCATCGAGGAGGTGTTCTTCGACCGTGAGTTCCCCACGGTCGACGAGGTCCTCGAGGCCGTCGACGAGCCGACCGCTCGCGTCCTCGCCGTCGAGGAGGCGGTGAACGACACGTTGCTCGCTCACGAGAGCGCCATGCGGGTGATCGTCCGCAACGCCATCGACATGGCCCTGGCCGGCGACGACGCCGGACCGCACCGAGTCGGTCGCCGTCACAAGCTCATCGCGGCAGCCCTCGAGCCACTCGAGGCCGAGCTCGATGCCGACGCCCTGCGACGGTTGCGCAACGCCCTCGCGCTCGTGATCGGACCCGAGGCCATCCTCGCCGCCCGGGACATCTGCCGCCTGCGCCCTGACGAGACGCGCGAGGTCACCCGGTGGGCGGCTGAAGCACTGGTCCTGCGCGCCATCGCCCAGCACGACGCCTGAGCGGCCGGCGCGCGGATAGATTTGCTCAGCTCGAGTCACCGGCCTTCGCCGAAACCGGCCAGGCGGCGCGCATCCCGCAACTGGCACCCGACGCGCCCATGCCACCGACCGCGTGCCTCCAGATGCTCGCCTGCCGCTCGCACCTCGGACTCGTCTGGGTCAGCCTGGACCCCGCGCCGGTCAACTTCCTGCCAGAGCTTCGACCGAGCGGACGTCGACGACGGAGATCTCGGCTGCCCTTCGTGCAGATATCGAGGATGCGATACCCCGACGGCCTCGTGCACGTCCTCGTCAAAGGTTGCTGCCGGTCGACGACAAGCGGGCGGAGGTCGACCTGAGCGTGCTCCGGAACGACGGCGCCGACCCCGCCGCGACGCAGGCCATCATCGACTTCGAGCTCGCCATCGAGCGGGAAGACGCCGCCGTGTTGGGCACCCTCCCGGCAGGGTTTCCAGTGGATACCCGATCGCAAGTTCACCTCGCCCACGACCGAGGCGGCATCGCGTACCGACGAGCACTCGCTCGACTCGTCGACCGAGGCTGAGGACAGTGGACGAGCTGGCCACGCTGATCGCGGACTCGCACGCGCGTTGGCGGCCGATGGTCGTGAGCGCCGTCTTCGGGACGGACGACCCGCTGGTAGTGGCCGACGCGCTGGCCGATGCCGTCGGCGCGGCCTTGGCGGTGCCGGTCGTGGCGGCGCGGTTCTACGACCCCGGAGTCGGTGTCGTCGCCGGCCTCGAGATGGCCGACGGCCGGTCGGTGGTCGCCAAGGTGCATCGGGCGACCTATCTGCCGCGCGAGCGCTTGGCGGCGATCGTGCGCGTGCAGGCCGACCTCGCCGCCGCTGGCGTGCCGGCGCCAGTGCCGCTGGCCGGTCCGCAGGCCCTCGGCGCGGGCTGGCTCACGGTGGAGGAACACCTCGGCGGCGACTCGGCCGATGGGTACGACCCCGCCGTCCGCCGGGGCATGGCCGCCGCACTCCTTGCATTCGTCGACGCAGCGCGCCGCCTTTCGCCGACCGACTCGATCGGCACCTGGCCCGGTGAACCCGCGATCGACGACTTGTGGCCCGAGCCCCACGACTTGCGCTTCGACTTCCCAGGCACGGCCCGCGGTGCCGAGTGGATCGACGAGGCGGCCAGGGCGGCGCGAGCGATGCTCGCGGCGACGCCTCCCGACGTCGTGGGCCACCTCGACTGGCGGGTGCAGAACCTCGCCTTCGCCGGGAGCGCGGTGTCGGCGATCTACGACTGGGACTCCATCGGTCTCGTGTCAGAGCCCGCCCTCGTCGGCAGCGCGTCGGTGATCCATCCAGTGGACTGGCGGCTCGAACTGCCGGACCCCCTTCCCACGCTCGAACAGCTGGACGGCTTCGTCGCCGACTACGAGTCAGCCCGCGGTACGCCTTTCGATGACGAGGAACGGGAAGTGTTGACCGCCGGTCAGCACTGGCTCGCGAGCTACGGCGCCCGATCCCAGCACTCCGACGACCTCCTCGGCGTGTTCCCCGACGTGGACCACTCGCGAGGTTGGCCCCGCCTTCTCGGCGAGCTCCTGAGCCGCGACTAATGACGACGATCGGCGAGCACCCACGACGACGTGGCGCTCGCGGCGGCGGCGGCGAGGACCGCGGGCCACGGCCCGATCTTCTTCGCCAGTGGGTGCGAGGCGCCGAAGCCGCCGAGGTAGACGAGCGACAGCGCGGCGGTGGCCGCGGGGCCGGCCGTGCGCAGCCACTGACGGCCGGCGACGACGCCCGCGGCGGCGAGTACCGCGCCGCCGAGCGGGCGGATCTTCGTTTCCCGCGCCACGAGGTAGCCGCCGATGAGCCCGACGGTGACGACCGGCGCGGTCGGGATCCTCATGGCGGCGACCCTAGCCAGCTCCCTCAGGGGCGCCGGTCCGAGCCCTCCGGCCAACCGCCGTACGGAACCGTGAGGAATCTCGAGGAAGTGTCCACTCGGCTCACACCAGTAGACGCCACGGCCGCCGTCGTTGTGGTTGATCTCGTTCTTCCGGCTGAGGTGGGGCTCGGGGTAGTGCTCGATCCCGCGGTCGAGGATGCGGCCGTAGATGGCGTCGAAGTCCTCTTCCGTGACGAGGAACGCGTAGTGCTGCGGATGGACCTCCGCGCCGTCGGGTACCTGGGAGAAGTCGAACGTGGCGCCGTGCTCGACCGGGACGGCGAGGAACGGCCCCCACCGGCGCGGCGCCGGCAATCCCATGATCTCGCTGAAGAAGTCCGCAGACGCCCACGCATCGCGGGCGTGCACGATGGTGTGGTTGAAAGCGACCGGCATGGTGCCAGTCTGCCGGTCCCGGCCCGCCTCGCCTCATCGGGCGTCGATGATCTCGGCGGGCGATGTCGAGAATGCGGAGCCCGCTCCGTCCAAGGGTGAAATGCGGCCAACGGGCCGCCATCACACCAGGAGAACACCATGGCCAAGTACCTGTTGCTGAAGCACTACCGAGGAGCCCCGGCGCCTGTGAACGATGTCATGATGGACCAGTGGGCGCCCGAGGAGGTCGAGGCCCACATCCGGTTCATGCGCGACTTCGCGGCCCAGCTCGAGAGCACCGGCGAGTTCGTCGACGCTCAAGCGCTGTCGCCTGACGGCATGTGGGTCCGCTACGACGGCGAGGGGCGACCGCCGGTGACCGACGGCCCGTTCGCCGAGACCAAGGACCTGATCGCGGGATGGATGGTCATCGACGTCGACAGCCGCGAGCGGGCGATCGAGCTGGCCGGTGCGTTGTCGGCGGCGCCGGGGGCCGGGGGGAAGCCGATCCACGAGTGGTTGGAGGTGCGACCGTTCATGGCCGAGCCGCCCAACGTTGCTGAGTGAGCATCGACGAGGTCGAGCTGCGCGCCCTCGTCCCGCGGGTGCTGAGCGTCCTCGTCCGTCGTGGCGCCGATTTCGCGACGGCCGAGGACGCCGTGCAGGAGGCGCTCATCCGGGCCCTCTCGACATGGGAGCACGCGCCGCCGTCCGATCCGCAGGGATGGCTCGTCACGGCCGCGTGGCGAGCCTTCCTCGACCTGGCGCGGTCGGACACGGCGCGCCATGCCCGCGAGGTCCGGTTCAGCACGGAGCCCCCGGCCCCCTCAGCGGTGAGCGCCGACGAGACCTTGCGCCTCTACTTCCTGTGCGCTCACCCGGAGCTGACCTCGTCGTCGGCGGTGGCGTTGACCCTGCGCGCCGTGGGCGGCCTCACCACCCGTCAGATCGCACAGGCCTACCTGGTGCCCGAGAGCACCATGGCGCAGCGCATCAGCCGCGCCAAGCGCACGGTCGGCCGCGCCGGCCTCGACCAGCCCGGCGACGCCGGCACGGTGATGCGCGTGCTCTACCTCGTCTTCAACGAGGGCTACTCGGGCGATCTCGACCTCGCCGCCGAGGCGATCCGACTCACCCGGCAGCTACGTGCGCTGGTGGACCTGCCCGAGGTCGACGGGCTGCTCGCCCTGATGCTGCTCCATCACGCGCGACGGCGCAGCCGCACGCGACCGGACGGGAGGATCGTGCCGCTCGCCGAACAGGATCGCACCCAGTGGGACACCGAGCTGATCGCCGACGGCATCGGCATCCTCCAGACCGCTCTGGCCCGCGACCAACTCGGCGAGTTCCAGTCGCAAGCCGCCATCGCCGCGCTCCATGCCGACGCATCCCGGATCGAGGAGACCGACTGGGTGCAGATCGTGGAGTGGTACGACGAGCTGCTCCGGTTCGCCGACACCCCGATCGTTCGGCTCAACCGTGCTGTCGCCATCGGCGAAGCCGACGGTGCGCTCGCGGGCTTGGCGGCACTCGCCGACATCGACGAGCACATCCCGCGGCGTGAGGCAGTCGCCGCGCACCTCCACGAGAAGAACGGGGACCTCGAGCTCGCCGCTCGCCTCTATGCCGCCGCGGCGCGCAAGGCGCCGAACCTCGCCGAACGCGACCACCAGACCCGGCAAGCAGCGCGACTCAACCAGCTCCTCCGCCACGACCGATGACCGACGCGTTGGAATGCGGTCCGGGCCGGGTGCCTAGAGTGCGCCCGGGGGGCGTGGTCGACGAGCCAGGAGCGAGCACATGAGGATTGCCATCACCGGGATGGGCTGCATCTCCCCGCTGGGGATCACCGCCGACGAGTTCTCGACGGGGCTCCTCGCCGGCGAGGTCGGCATCCGACGCGCCCCCTGGCTGGCCGATGATGACCCTTCGGAGCAGCTGTACGGGACGGTGCACGACCGGTTCGATCCGCGTCAGTGGATGGACGAGAAGGTGATCGCCGGCACCGACGGCTTCGCCCAGATGGCGGTCGGCGCCTGCGTCGAGGCCCTCACACAGGCCGGTCTCGAGGACGACCTCGATCCGTTGCGCACCGGTGTCGTCGGCGGAAGCCAGATGGGAGGCTCGCACTCGCTGGCTCTGGCGCAGTCGGTGTTCGAGACGCAGGGAGTCGACGCCGTCGACCCGAAGGTCGTCATCAAGATGTACCCGAACATGGCCGCCTCGCAGATCTGCATGCGCTACGGCTTGCACGGGCCGTCGCTCACCATCGCCACCACGTGCGCGACGTCGCTCGACGCCCTCGGCGTGGCCACCCGCATGGTCGCCAGCGGCACCGTCGACGTGGCCATCACCGGTGGGTTCGACGGGATGTATCCGCGCGGCAGCAGCTACGTCCCGGCGACAGCGATGATCGGCGTGCGCTACGGCATGGACACGACGGCCACCGATCCCCGCCGCGCCATGTTGCCCTTCGACGTCGACCGGGCCGGCATCGTCGGCGCCGAGGGTGCGGCGTGCTTCGTGCTCGAGTCCGAGGAGCACGCCCGCGCCCGCGGCGCGCAGGTGCTCGCGTGGGTCCGGGGGTACGGGTCGCTGGCCGATGCCTACCATCCCTCGTCCCCGGACCCGTCCGGCCAGTGGGAGCGGCGGGCGATGGAACTGGCGCAGGTGGAGGCCGGCATCGCCCCCGGCGACGTGGACGCGCTGATCGCCCACGCCACCGGCACACCGAAGGGCGACGACGCCGAGATCAAGGCCATCAACGAGCTGTTCGTCGACGCCGGCCGCGACTCGCATCTGGTCGTCAGCGGCATCAAGGGCAACACCGGTCACACCGGCTCCGCCACCGGTGCCATGGCCGTCGTCGCCGGCGTTCGGGCCATGAACGACGGGCGCCTGGCCCACGTGGCCGGCACCAGGAACCTCGATCCCGCCGTGCGCTTCGATGTCGTGCTGCACGAGCCGCGAACGACCGACATCGACGTCCTCCAGGTGAACGCCTTCGGGTTCGGCGGCCAGAACGCCTCCGTCGTCCTCACGCGCGACTAGGGAGGCGGTCGAACTCGGTCCGCCGCTCGTCGACGAGCTCGCGACGCGCGAGTGAGGCTGGCGGGACCGCCGCGCCGGCGTGGGTCAGTCCTTTGTGCCCTGGATCTGGTCGATGACGTCGTCCGCCACGCGTCCAAGCCGTCCCGTTCGGCGCATCTCGGACACGCCCAGAGCCCGGCCTCGGCTGTGAGAGCGAGGGCCTGCCGGGCTGAAGGTCGGCGCCGTCAGCCCGAGGACTTGGCGTCCTGGATGGCCTGCCAGACGCGCTGGCCCGTGCACGGCATGTCGATGTGCACGACCCCGAGGTACGACACCGCGTCGATGACGGCGTTGTGGATCGCCGGCGTCGAGCCGATCGTGCCCGACTCGCCGATGCCCTTGGCGCCGAGCGGGTTGCGCGGGCTGTCGGTCTCCGTGTTGCTGGCCTCGAAGCTCGGTAGCTCGGCCGCTGACGGGATGGCGTAGTCGGCCAGGTTCGACGTGACCGGGTTGCCGTCCTCGTCGTAGGCGACCTCTTCGAACAGCGCCTGGGCCGCCCCCTGGGCGATGCCACCGTGCTGCTGGCCGGCGACGAGCATCGGGTTGAGGATGCGCCCGCAGTCGTCGACGGCGACGTGGCGGAGCAAGCGGACGTAACCCGTCTCGGTGTCGACCTCGACCACGGCGACGTGCGAGCCGAACGGGTAGGTGGAGTCGGTGCCGTCGAAGTCGAGCTCGTGGCGCAGCGGGCCGGCCTCCATGCCCGCCGGCAGCTTCGCCGGGTCCATGGCGGCGGCGGCCAGCTCCGGCCAGGACACCCCGCGCGACGGCACGCCGGAGACCTCCAGCTGACCGTCGCCGACGGTGATGTCGTCGACATCGGCCTCGAGCATGTTGGCGGCGATCTGCTTGGCCTTGGCCAGCACCTCGTTGGACGCCACGTGCACGGCACTGCCCGCCGTCTGCAGCGAGCGCGAGCCCATCGTTCCCGCGCCGCGGGGCACCCGGTCGGTGTCCGAGTTCACGAGCTGGATGCGGTCCATCGGGATGCCGAGCACGTCGCTGGCCAGCATGGCGAACGCCGTGTGGTGACCCTGCCCGTGGGCGCTGGTGCCGACGCTCACGCTGGCGCTGCCGTCGTCGTGGACCTCGACCGCGCCGTACTCGACGTGGAGCCCGATGGGCGCGGTCACCTCGACGTACGAGGACAGCCCGATCCCGAGCTGCTTCACGTCACCCCGGTCCCGCCGGGCGGCCTGCTCGGCCCGCAGCTCGTCGTAGCCGGCGGCGGCGAGGGCGGCGTCGAGCGCCTTGGCGTACTCGCCGGAGTCGTAGTTTGCGCCCGTCGGCGTGGTCAGCGGGAAGGCCTCGGGCTTGAGGTAGTTGCGCCGGCGGAGCTCGGCCGGGTCGATGCCGAGCTGGTCGGCGGCGACGTCCATCACCCGCTCGAGCAGCTGGGTCGCTTCGGGCCGCCCGGCGCCGCGGTAGGCACCGATCGTCGTCGTGTTGGTCGCCGCTGTCATCGCCTCGAAGTGAACCTTGGGCACCTGGTACACGCCGGGCGACATCATCTGGGTCAGCATCGGCAGGATGGCTCCGATGCCGGGGTAGGCGCCGCCCGAGGCGACGACCTTGGCGTCGAGCCCGGTGATCGTGCCGTCGAGCGTGGTGCCCAGCTTGGCCGTCATCACGAAATCCCGGCCATGGACCAGCGACACCATGTCCTCCGAGCGCGTCTCGGTCCACTTGATCGGCCGGCCGAGGGCCCGGGCGGCGGCGGCGGTCACGATGTACTCGACGTAGACGGCGGCCTTCGGCCCGAAGCCGCCGCCGACCCACGGGCAGACGACCCGCAGTTGCTTCGGCTCCAACCCGAGCAGCGGCGCCATCGCCTCGTGGGCACTGTGGGGCGCCTGGTGCGACACCCAGCACGTGAGGCCGCCCGCCGGCTCGCCGGGCACGACCACGATCCCGTTGCACTCCATCGGCACGCCGGCCAGCCGCTGGCTGACCATCGTCACCTCGGCCACCGACTCGGCCCCCTCCAGGGCGTCGACGTCCTCGCCGAAGGCGGTGGCGAAGCAGATGTTGGAGCCGTGCTCGGGGAACAGGATCGGCGCGTCGGGCGCCAGCGCCGCCGCCGCCGTCGTGACGACCGGCAGCGGGTCGGCGTCGAACACGACGGTGTCCGCGGCGTCGACCGCCTGCTCGCGCGTCTCGGCGACGATGGCGGCCAGGATGTCGCCGACGAACCGCACGCGATCCTTGGCGAACACCGGCCGGTTCACCTCGGCCGGCAGCAGCGGGAAGCCCTGGAAGGACGGCAGGCCCAGGTCCTTGCCGTCGGCGGCCGAGTACACGGCGATGACCCCCGGCATCGACTCGGCGGCGCTCGTGTCGATCGTCGTGATCGTGCCGTGCGCCATCGGCGAACGCACGAAGACGATGTGAGCCATGTTCGGCTCGACCAGATCGTCGACGTACTTGCCCGCGCCTGTCAGCAGCGTCGGGTCCTCCAGCCGCTGCACCGAGTTGCCCAGGATCGAACCTGACTTCGCCATCGGCGTGCCCCCCACTCGCGTGACCGGAGCCGAACCGTAGCGTGAGCGGCGACCCCTGTCGCACCGACCCCGGCCCGGCAGCGGCGCCGGGTGGAGCGTCGACCCTCCGGCCCGGCAACGCCCAATGGGTGCGAAGCAACCCGCCGGGCGGGCGGATCCGCACCCATTTCCAGGGGAGCCGCTGATCCGGCGCTACGCGCGTGTCGTGATGAAGTTCTGGATCCGCAGGTTGTCGATCGTGGTCTCCACCGTCGGCGAAGAGGAGTGGTAGATGCTGATCACGACGACGTCACCGGGGGCGCGCATGGTGTCGGTCACGTTGCCATGGGGCTTCCCGTCGAGGTACTGGCGAAAGGTCCCGTCGGCGTCACGCGTCAGCGTGAAGTGCCCACCTGAGCTCCCGCCGCCCTCGCCCGGACGGCTGTCGTTGGTGAGGTTGTCGCGGGTGCCGCCCGGATTCCACCGCTGCACGTGCATCGCGTTGCCCACGAACAGCCCGTAGCCGGCGCCATTGCTCGAATCGAGCAGCAGGACGGAGATGCCTCCACCGCCGACGACGAGGGACGTGAAGCCGTCGAACGACAGCTCGAAGACGCCGCTCGTCAGGTCCAGTCCGTGACGCTTGTAGCTGATGAACGGATCGGTCGAGCCCTTCGTGGACCCGTGGCGGTCGATGACCTCGATCGGGGCGTGCGTGCCGTCGACCGACCACCCGTTGGCCAACGGACCGTCAGGATGGTCGAACTGCTCGATCAAGGTCCCATCCGTGGCGGCGACCTCCGCGGTGGTCGGTGCTGTTGACACCGTCGTCTGTCTCGGGCCCGTCGTCGCTGGGGCGGTGGAGGGAGCGGCGGTCGTGGTCGGGAGGGTGCGGGTGGCGCCGGCCGTGACGCCCGCGCTCCCGCCCGAACAGCCGGCGAGAAGCGCCAGCGCACCAACCAAAATCGAGAGTGAGTACCTGTTCAGCCGTGGGCTCCGTTCACACGTGGCGTAGACGATGCCAGATGTGTGGCGTCCTCGGCAGGCATCGACCAGGTCGACTGGCCGTTCCACCGGAAATGACCAGCGACGGCACAGCTCAGCGCGCTCAAGTTCTTCCGCTGGGAGCGATCCCGTCAGGCGGCGACGTCGGCGAGAAGGGCGTCGATCTGGCCCATCCAGGCCTTCATGCCCTCGGCCACGCCCGTGGCGATCGCTTGCTCCATCCCTTCGAGCGAGTCGAAATGGGTGGTGAGGATCATGAGGGTCGTGTCGCCCGCCGCTTGGATGTCGATCTCCATGCGAGTCATGGAATTGCCGTCGCTGGGCGTTCCGTCATCTTCGACGATGGCGTCTTCGATCACGAGCCTGGTCGGGGCGTCGACCTCGACCACGTTCCAGGTGCCGTCGAACCTGTCGCCGCCGTCGGGACCGGACATGAAGTAGGTGATGGTGCCGCCTGGCGTGAGGTCGTGATGTTCGAAGGTGGCCGGGAACCCCGGCGGACCCCACCACCGCTCGAGCAGGCGGGGGTCGGCCCACAGCTGCCACACCGTGGTGATGGACGCCTTGAGCTCCGCGGTGATGACCATGGTCTTGGCCTCTGCGTTCTTGTCGACATTCCAGACCGTCATTGGTGTTCCTTTCCGCTGGTTTCGTTGAGGACGTCTTCGAAGCGTTCGAGGCGGGCTCGCCACAGGGTTTCGAGCTCATCGAGAAGTTCGTGGGCGCGGCGCAGTTGGTTGACCTCGCCCCGCACGAGCTGTTCCCGTCCGCTCCGGTGCTTTGAGACCAGACCGGCGTCGACCAGGACCTCGACGTGCTTCTGCACCGCGGTGAGGCTGATCGGGTACAGCCGGCCGAGCTCGCTGACGGAGCGCTCACGGTCGAGCGTCTGCGTGACGATGTCGCGCCGTGTTGCATCGCTGAGCGCGAAGAACAACCGGTCGGTCTTCTTCTCGCGCTCGAGCCTTCCTACAACCATATGGTTGTAGATTACGCCTCGGTCCGCCGATGTCAAGCGCTGTAGTGGTGACTCAGCGTCGCACGGGGTAACGGAGGTGGAGCGCCCGGGTGCCTTGCACCACGAGCGGGTCCTCGAGCATGACGTGGCCGCCGATCAGCTCGCCGAAGTAGCGGATGCCGCTGCCGAACAGCACCGGCACCTGGCTGATGCAGAGCTCGTCGACGAGCCCGAGGTTGAGCGCCTGCTGGATGATGTCGGCGCTGGCGATCGTGATGAACTTGTCGCCGGCGAGCTCCTTGGCCGTCGCGATCGCCTCCTCGACGCTGCCGGTGAAGGTCGTCCGCGGGAACCGCTTCGCCGCGTTGTCGGGCGGCGACCGATGGGTCACGACGACCACCGGTGCGCCGGCGGGGTGATTGTCGCCCCATCCGTCGGTCTGGTCGAACAGCCGCCGGCCTGCGATCAGCGCGCCGCAACCGGACGTGAGATCCTCCAGCATCGGAGCGCTGGCGGCGTCGACCGAGAAGCTCATGCCTTCCTGAGCGCTCGGCACCACGACGTCTCCGTTCCAGTACCAGTCGAAGAGCTCCGCCGGGTTGTCGTCGGGCTGGGCGACGAACCCGTCCAGCGACATGCACATGTGAGTCAGCACCTTGGCCACGTCCATAGGACTCGGCTGGCGCCGCGGACTCATCGGTCGGCCATTGGCATCGCCGGGCGTCGAGAGGAATGCGCGTACGGGCTGGAGCCCGTCGTTCGCCGTGGTTACCGGCGCCAGAAGAGGAGGTGCGTGACGCCGCTGGGGCTGGGCACGGACTCGAGGTGGAACCGGTCGAGCAGGTCCTCGGGGGAGGTCCAGAGTCGCTCCCCTCGGCCGATGTCGACCGGCGCGACGGCCACATGGATGGCGTCGACGAGATCCGCCTCGAGGAACTGTCGAACCGTGGCGACGCCGCCTCCAACCCGTACGTCCTTCCCGTCAGCGGCGTCCATGGCTTGCCGCAACGCCTCCGCGGGCGTCGCCTCGAGGAAGTGGAACGTGGTGTCGGCCAGCGTGAAGCTGGGTCGTTGATGGTGGGTGAGGACGAACACGGGGGTGTGGAAGGGCGGGGTGTCCCCCCACCACCCCTTCCAGTCGAGGTTCTCCCACGGGCCGCGCTGCGGCCCGAACTTGTTGCGGCCCATGATCTCGGCACCGATGTTCCGCGCGAAGTCGCGGGTGAAGTAGTCGTCCAGCCCTCGGGACCCGCCGGGCTCGGTCCGGCCCGCCCAGCTGGCGGTGGCGAACGCCCACGAGGCCAGGTCGGCCGGGAGGCTGGCGGCACGGCCACCTCGGACCTCGGCATGCCCGAAGGGCGCCTCGAGGCTCTGGCCTTCACCGGCGCCGAAGCCATCCATCGAAACCATGAAGTTCTGCACTCGTACCAGTTGAGACATTCAGGCCACCCCGAGATGGCGCGCCAGCTTCTGCATCGTCTGCAGACCGAGTTCGACAGCGCCGAAGCCGATGGCTGCACGTCGCTGTTCGACGGTCGGGTGGAGCTGTCGCAGGGTCAGCACCGTCTTTCCATCGGCTTGTTCGTCGAGAGTGATCGTCACCCGGAAGCGCGCCGGGTCATCGTCGGCGTCGGAGCCGTGATCCATGACCAGCCTTGCGCCCGGAACAACTTCGAGGTAGTCGAAGCGGTTGGTGTAGACGGTGCCGTCTGGGGAGGTCATGTCGAAGCACGCTCGGCCCCCCGGGCGCACGTCCATCTCTCGGACTGTGCAGGTGAAGCGCTCGGGCCCGAACCATTGGCAGAAGGCATCTGCGTCGGTCCACGCGGCGAACACGGCTTGGCGTGAGGCGTCAAGCACTCGAACGAGGACGATCTCACGGTCGAGCGCCCACGTCGTCGGGTCGGTGATGCTCGGGGTTCCGCTCATGGCTTCTCCAATGTCGGTGGCGTCGCGGTTCGGTCAGACGTGCGCCGGAGGTGCGCATCGAGGCGGTCGAGGCGCTGCTCCCATGCCGCTCGGGTGTGCTCGGCCCATGCGGCGATCTCGACCAGAGGCTCCGGCCGCAGTTGGCATGGCCGCCGTTGTCCGTCTCGGCCGCGACTGATCAGACCGGCCTGCTCGAGAACCTTCAGATGTCGGGAGATGGCCGGGAGGCTGATCGGGAAGGGTTCGGCCAACTCGAGCACCGTTGCCTCACCGTCGGCCAGCCGACGCACGATCGAGCGCCGCGTCGCGTCCGACAAGGCGGCGAAGACGACGTCGAACCGATCGGGGGCCGTCACGGGCATCGTCGCTGTCCCTCCGGCTGATACTTCACAGGTTCGTTATTTAACAGAACATCTAACTACCGTCAAGGGTCTCGGCGTGTCGACTGCGGCGTGCCGTTCGAGCATCAGGCGGCGTGCAGCGACGTCCAGTCGTCGATCACGGCCTGGTTGAAGTACGGGGCGTACATGTTCAAGGAGTACCAGCCGCACACGCCGGTCTTGCGGAAGCAGCTGTCGGTGTATGTCGGTCCGAAGTCGACGTGGCTGTTCACCCCCACGACGTACCACTTCCCGTTGATCTGCTGGAACACCGGCCCGCCGCTCGATCCGCCGGTCATGTAGCAGCCGAACGACTGCGACCACCAGGCGCCGTAGCTCACCGAGGCGTCGACCGCCTCCCGGACGTACTGCGCCGCCGAGTTGAGCGTTGAAGCGCAGAACACCGGGTAGCAGTCCTCGATCGCCGAGCAGTACTTGTTGAAGTACCCCTCGCTCGGATACCCCATCGCGTACTTGAGGCCGCCCGGCGGGTCCGAGGCGATCCCGAACCAACCGACGCGGTCGCCGATGAGATAGCCGCTGGAGTCCGGATCGTTGAAGACGAGGAAGGCGAAGTCGGCGCCCTGGTTGGCGCCGCCCTGGTACTGCGGGGCCACGAAGTAGGCGGTGGCGTACCAGTAGCCGTACGGGACCGACTTCCCGTACTGCTGCGGAGCGAACGAATAGCCGGTGTGGTTGACGCAGTGGGCAGCGGTGATGACGAGGTTCCGGGCGACGACGGTGCCTGAGCACGTGCCGGTCACCTTGCCGCCGTCCACGCCAAAGAGCCGCCCGATGGCGGGATCGGCCGGTGTCTGCGGGTAGCCCCAGTCGCCGACGGGCCACGCCGTGGTGTCAGCGGCGCTCAGGCCGCCTGCGGTACCGGTGACGGTGTCGGCAGCCAGGGCCACCTCGAAGTCATGAAGGTCCGGCCGGACACCGAGGCGATAGCGATCGTCGATGGGAGTCGCCTTGGCGGCGATCCCGCTGAGCGAGGTCGCCGTGAGCGTGGAGCTCAGGGTGGTGCCGTCCTTCGGCGTGCTGCCGCTGTCGCCAGCGGTGAAGTAGCCGGTGATGTCGATGATGACGTGGGCGGTGCCGGTGGAACCGTTGAAGACGGCGACGTTGCCATCGGCGCCGACTTGGACGGTCACGAGGTTCGGAACGTTCTGGCCGGCGACGAAGTTCAGGTTCGAGGCCAGCGGTCGGTCGGCGCCGCTCGGGTAGACCGTGAGGAACCCGGGGGTGGTGGGCTCGGTGACGGTGACGTTGGCGACGACGGCAGCCACGCCGGCCTCGGGGACGCCGCCGATGCCGGTCACGTCGACGACGGCCGTGGCACCAGGGGCGAGCGCGCCGGCCGCACCGCCGGTGCCGTTGCGAGTGTCACGCACGCGTGCCGGCACGAGGGCGCGGAACAGCCCGCCACTCGACGGGTCACCGACGCCGTACCAGCCGGTGATGTCGATGATGACGTGGGCGGTGCCGGTGGAGCCGTTGAAGACGGCGATGTTGCCATCGGCGCCGACTTGGACGGTCACGAGGTTGGGGACGTTCTGACCGGCGACGAAGTTGAGGTTGGAGGCCAGGGGCCGGTCGGCGCCGCTCGGGTAGACCGTGAGGAACCCCGGGGCGGTGGGCTCGGTGACGGTGACGTTGGCGACGACGGCGACGACGCCGGCCTCGGGGACGCCACCGATGCCGGTCACGTCGACGACGGATGTGGCGCCAGGAGCGAGCGCGCCGGCCGCTCCGCCGGTGCCATTGCGCGTGTCACGTACGCGTGCCGGCACGACCGAGCGGAGCAGGTTCTGCGTGCCGGCCGTGCTCGAGTCCGCGGTCCACGCCTCGTACCAGCCGGTGATGTCGACGATGACGTGGGCGGTGCCGGTGGAGCCGTTGAAGACGGCGATGTTGCCATCGGCGCCGACCTGGACGGTCACGAGGTTGGGGACGTTCTGACCGGCGACGAAGTTGAGGTTCGAGGCCAGGGGCCGGTCGGCGCCGCTCGGGTAGACGGTGAGGAACCCCGGGGTGGTGGGCTCGGTGACGGTGACGTTGGCGACGACCGCAGCGACACCGGAGTCCGGCACGCCGGCGATGCCGGTCACGTCGACGACGGCGGTGCCGCCGGCGGCGAGCGCTCCCGCCGGTCCGCCAGTGCCGCTACGGGTATCACGCACGCGCGCCGGCACGACGGCGTGGAAGGTACCAAGACCAGTTCCCTGGTCAGGGGGCGCTTCCGGCTGGCCGACAGGCGCGGGGAAGATCGGATCGGCCGACGCCGGAGCGGCCATCGCCGTAGCGATGAGTGCGGCCGAAACCACTCCCAGTCCCAGTTGGCGCCGCCAGTGACCGGATCTCCGGCCCGCGCCGATCCGCCATGGATGCCTTGCCACCATGTCCGCCCTCCCGCTTCTGCCCGAACCACGAACGCCGTCGTGGTCGCTCCGCCCGCTGCAGAGGGCGTAGATCTAGCACGTCTGTCAAGGATCTTCCGAAAGAGTGCGCCGATCAGCCGGGCGCACTCCAGTCAGTCGGAGTGGCGGTCCGCCGGCGTGTCGACGGCGGTGGTGCGGGTCGGGTGTTGCATGGCCCAGCTGGCGAGGAAGGCGAGCTGTTCGGCGGCGCGGCTGTCCGGTTTGGCCGTGTAGGCGATGATCACGAGCCCGTCGCCGGTGAGCTCGAGGGCGTCGCCGGCGAGGTCGATGTCGCCGACGATCGCGGCGCGGAGCGTCTTTTCGGCGCTTCGGTGGGCGCGCACGTCGTGGCGTGCCCACCGGGCGGAGAACTCGTCGCTGCGGGTGGTGAGCTCGCCAACGAGGTCGGACAGTGACCGACTGGCCGGGTTACGGCCGACCTCGCGGCGGAGGCTGGCGACGACGTCGTCGGCGATTGTGGACCAGTCGACGAAGAACTCCGTCGAGCGCGCATCCAAGAACACGAACCGGGCGAGGTTCACCGGGAGCCGGTCGGGCGTGAGGACGTCGCCATACAGGGCGACGCACAAGTCGTTGGCGGCGAGGATGTTCAGCTCGGCGTCGCGCACGTAGGCGGGAAGCATGAACCCGGCGAGGACACTGTGGACGCTCTGGCGTACCCGGCTGGCGTGCTTCGGGGCCCGCGGCCGGCCATCACCGCCAGTGGCGCTTCCGTTGACGGCGCGGGCAAGGTCGTGCAGGTGGGTGCGTTCAGTCTCGTCGAGCAGTAGCGCCCGGGCGAGAGCGTCGAGAACCGCATCGGAGACGCCGCGCAGGTTGCCGCGCTCGAGCCGCGCGTAGTAGTCGACGCTGACCCCGGCGAGCGACGCGACCTCTTCACGGCGCAGCCCCGAGACGCGGCGCTTCCCCCCGGCGGTCGGGAGACCGGCCTGGGCGGGGGTGATGCGCGCCCGACGGCTGACGAGGAAGTCCTGCACATCCCGGCGAACATCCATGGGCTTCACGGTACGAGCCGAACGTCGCGGCGTGGGAGGACCTGTCACTACCCGGCTCGACAGGTCCTCGCACACAAGGGTGTCCCAGCAGGTCCTGGTTCCCCGCCGGACGCCTCCGTACGGTGGAACACCGACCATGACCCCACCCGGCGCGTGCCGTGAAGGTCGCCGCGGACCGATGAGTCGAGTTGGTCCACCGGCGGAGCTTTGGGCTCGGTCAGGATGCTGCCGTGCCGTCCGTCGATCACGCCGATCTTCGGAGGATGCGCGATGCGCTCTTCTTCGAGGGTCTGGAGTCAACGAAGCGTCTGACCCGCTTCTGGGTGCTGCTGGTCTTGGCGTCGGTCATCGCGTCCGCGGGGATAGCTGCGGACTCCACCGCGACCGTCATCGGTGCGATGATCGTTGCTCCATTGATGACGCCGATCCTCGGCATCGTGTTGGCGATCGCGTGGGGAGATCGAACCAACCTGATCCGATCGATTGTCCTCGTAGTCGCAGGCGCAGCGGCCGTCGTGGTCCTGGCCTGGATGCTCGGGCGGCTCTCACCAATCGACGTGATCGCGCCCGGAAACAGCCAGGTCGCTGGGCGCATCAGTCCCCGGATCATCGATTTGGTCGCAGCCCTCGCCACCGGGGCAGTCGGCGCGTTCGCGCTCGTGCGGAGCGACGTGAGCGACACGCTGCCCGGCGTTGCGATCGCCATCTCGTTGGTGCCGCCGCTCGCTGTCGCCGGACTCACCCTCGAAGCGGGCCACAGTGACCAGGCACGGGGGGCGTTGCTGCTGTTTCTCACCAACGTCGCCGCGATCCTTCTGACCGGAACGGTGGTCATGGCGATGTATCGCGTGCGCCGTCGTGCGCTCGCTGATGCAGCCGCGCCCGGCACCCGCACTGTCGGGAGCCGCTATCCCGTGCTTGTGATCGTCGCGTTCGTTGTGATCATCGCGATTCCGCTCGTGATCGCCGGAAGGCGATACACGTCCAGCACGCTCACAACCAACAGCGTCGCCTCAGTCGCGAATGACTGGGCAGCGACCGCAGGCTGGGAGGTTCTCTCGGCCGAATATCGCGACGGCGTCGTCGTCGTACGCGCCGACGGACCCGACCCCGCACCCGATCCGGCTCGGCTTCGCCACCTCCTCGACCTCAACGGCGAGAAGCACACCAACGTGCGCCTCGAGCTCGTGCCGATCACGGAAGTCGACCTCCCCGCCGGTTGAGCCAAGGGCCGAGGCCAATGCTCCACGCGCGCCCGCCGGACGATCGGGCCACCAACTCGGGACCGAGACATCGGCCGAGCGGACGGAAGCGCTCGACCGTCCCACGCCGGCAGCGGACCCGGTGGGTCCGAGAGCATTTCGCGCGGGCCGGTGGCGCCCCCTGCCTCCCCCCTACCCGTCGCCGCCGCCGACCGCGGCCTCAGAGGTCAGAACACCTCCTCCATTGTCGTTCCTGAAATCGCCCACCCCTTCAAAGATCGTGCCGGCCAACTGTTCAGCCGTTGGAGCTGGGCCGACCTCGTCGGTGACTGTGGGATCGTCAGGCATAGCTTCACCATCCGCCGTCCTGACGGCCGCGGTCAAGAAGCTCAGTCGCTCCCATCGATCGGCGCTACAGGCGGCGCGCCACGCGTCGCGACCTGGCCGCTACACATCGGCCGTCGCTACCTTCGTCGCATCCGGCGGGATAGGTGTCCCTTCTCGACCCGGCGGAGCAGCCTGACCGGTCGCAAACTACGGCCAGGCGGCAAACGTGAACACCCCCGGGCCGCCCGCTCGGGGGTGTTCCGCGTCGGCCTGGGTCACGCCGGAACGTGAAAGCCGGCGCGCGCCGGACTGACATATCTCTGATACGTCGGAATGGGTCTGTCGAACGTTCAAGAGCGTCGGCGTCGTCCGTCACGAATCCGGTTTGCGGACTGGCACTCCGGGGAGATCGTCGAAGCCCGTGTCATCGGTCGTGACGACCGTGCGGCGGGTGGCCCGCGCCGTGGCGGCGATGATCAAGTCGTGGGCGCCCCGCGGTCGGCCGCTCGCACGGGCGGCGACCAAGAGCTGGGTGTGGTTCCGGGCCACATCGAGGTCGTAGGACAGCACCCGGATTGACGTGACGAGATCCTCGAGGAACGCCCGGCGCATCGTGCGCCTCCTTCCCGAGGCCAGCTCGACACCGACGCCGAGCTCGGCGATCGTGATCGCGGCGATGGCCGGTTCGTCATCGTCGTGGATCAGCGCGTCCAGGTCCAGCGACGATCGTTCTCGGTGGACGAGCACGGTTGTGTCGAGGAGCAGGAGCGTCAATAACGCTCCTGGGCCGCGAGTCCGTGCCGCAGCATCGCCAGCTCCTTGACCCACTCGCCATCGAGCCCGTGTCGGCGGAGCAACGCCTTGGCGTCAGACCCGCTCCCGGTGTGAACGGGCGCAAGCTCGGCGACGACGTGACCTCGGCGGACGATGGTGTAGCGCTCGCCGCGATGCTCGACGCCGTCGAGGAGGTCGGCGAAGCGCCTGGATGCTTCGGTCGCCGTCACGTCGGGCATAGGGTCAGATTATCAGATCTCCTCGGGGGTTGTTCACGGCACTGCCGCAGGCGCAGGCGCAGGCCCTGTAGCAGCTGGCTCCGCCGGCGCGCCGCGCAAGCGCCGGGCCGGACCGGCGATGAGCCAGCCCGAGCCGACGAGCGCGAGCATCAGCGCGGCGGCCACGAGGTACGCGGTGGTCCGTCCGAGCGTCTCGTAGACCGTGCCGGCGACGAGCGCGGTGATCCCGGCGAGCAGCGTCTGCGCCCCACCGAGGAGGCCCTGGGCCCCGGCCTGGCGCTCCGGCGGCGCCACCATCCCGGCGGCCACGCCGGTGCTCGACACGGTGAGGCCGTCGTTCACCGAGTGGACCATCGACACCACGAACATCGCCACGCCCGACGGCACGAGGCCGTAGCTGATCATGAACGCCGACCCGAACAACAGCCCGACGGCGCCGACGCGGAAGGGCCCGACGCGCTGGGCGAGGCGTCCGCCAACGGCTCCGAACACGATCAGCGGCACAGCGAACAGCGATATGCCGAGCGTGGCGATCCAGTCGGCGGTGCCGAGGTCGTCGAGGGCGACCGACCACAAGGCGTCGAACGAACCGATCATCACCCACACCGCGCAGCCCATCAGCAGGGCGCCGAGGTAGGGCCGGATGCGCAGCAGATCGAACGCCATCCGCTGGGACACGACCGGCGCGTGCTCGTCGTCGACCAC
Organism: uncultured Acidimicrobiales bacterium; assembly: GCA_963728985.1. Taxonomy (GTDB): domain Bacteria; phylum Actinomycetota; class Acidimicrobiia; order Acidimicrobiales; family Ilumatobacteraceae; genus DASXAI01. The sequence goes on from CAVSME010000003.1 coordinate 1,309,413, forward strand.
GCCCCGCGAGCTGGCCACGACGAACGGCAGGGCCACCGCGTTGGCCCCGGCGATGACGATGAACGGCACGGGGATGCCGAACGGCCCGAGGAGGATGGCCGCGACCGCGGGCCCGGCCGCGAAGCCGCCGACCTCGGCGGCGAGCAGGCGCCCGAGGTTGTTCCCGAGGCGGGCGGGGTCGGCGAGGATGACGATGCGGCGCACCGCCGGCACGGCCATGCCCACACCGATGCCCATCACGAAGCGTCCGACGAGCAGCGGCCCGAACGAGCGGGCCCCGGCGAGCAGCAGCAGGCCGGCGACGTTGACGGCCATCCCGGCCAGCACGAGGGCCCGGGCGTGGCCACGGTCGGCAAGCGGGGCAATCAGCACCTGGGCCAGGAAGCCGGCGAAGAAGCCGATGCCGATGACCGCGCCGAGGGCGCTCTCGTTGACGCCGTAGGCGTCGCGTAGGTCGTCGAGCATGGCGAACAGCGCGCCGTAGCCCATCGCCATCAGCGCCAGCACGAGCCCGAACGTCACCAGCACGGATCCGCGCTGGATCGGCTGCGGGGACGTGCTCATGTCCGCACGGTAGGCCGCCACCGGCCGTTCCCAACCCCGATTCCGGGCGAGTACATCTCAAATGACCTGATGTGATGTGTCGGCGCTGCCGGAGGGTCACGGCTCACCGCTGGGACCTGCGTCGGATCGTCGACGTCGAGACCACCCGCAAGCACGTCCGTGAGGAAGCGTGATCTCGGCTCCTGTGGTCCGAGAAGTTGCGTTGCCAGACTCGCAGCCACGGGACGCTGCGAGCGGATGATCAGCGAGGTCAGCTGTTCGCGTCGAGAAGATGCGGGGCGTGCTCTCGCAGCGTCGCCATGACGAGCCTCGCGCTCGGGTTGACGAGGGCGACGGGCCCGATGATGAGTGTCGGCACTGTCTCGTTGCCGTCGGCGATCGACCGAACGATGGCGGCGGCGTCGTCTGGGTTCTCCGCGATGTTGCGGAGATTCGTGGGAACTCCAGCTTCTTCGAGGGTCCGACCGAGGCCCTCGACGAACGGGCAGCCAGGCCGCCAGAAGACCTCGATGGCCTCGATCCTGCCGTCGACGGCCTGTTCGGTTGCAACAACGGACTGGTCGTTCGTGAGCGCCGCGACGTAGCGGCGAAAGATCGCCCTTGCGGCGACGATGCCGAGCACCGACGTGGCCGCACCTACCCACAGGTTGCCCGACAACACCGTTGAGAGCCCGAACGCGATGCCCGGAACGGACCAGAGAACTACGGATGCGACGATCAACTTCGTCTTGTTCGCCACCACGGGTGGACCGTAGTGGGCCCTGTCCGGGTCGGATGCGGGAACCCACTGAACTGGGATCGCATCCCAGGGGCGTTCAGCGCTCAAGTCGAAATCCCTCCCGTTCCGCTTCAGGGTTTCTGCCGTTCACGGATGTTCGCCGGCGTTCAGCGTTTCGCCTGAGCAGGAAACGGCCACCGCCTCTGGTCGAGCGAGGCCGACTCACGTGCGGTTGACGAGGGGGTTGCGCTTCCCCGATCAGCGACACCGAGGTGCCGAGCTTCAGCCTCGCCGGGCCGGCTGAGGTCGATTGGCGCGTCCGGACCTACGACGACAAAGCTCGGCCGCGGACCGGGGGGCGCCGATGAGAGCCGACATGGCGAAGCAGGCCGCGATCACGCAGGATCTCAAGCGCTACATCTGGCTGAACAACATCGCTCCGCTCGCCAGTGACGAGCTGATCGAGGAGCACCGCCGGAACCCGCTCGGACTCCACAGCGCCGATCTGGACAGGGTGCTGTACTTCCTGCGGGGCGATCCGGTGCCTGACGTGCCCCGCCTCGTCGTGGTGATCGTGAAGCCCGAACAGGAGTGGGCGATCGGTGAGCACTCACGGCAGAAGGGCGTACCCGTCCTCGTCCGGGAGGGCATCTACGAGAGCGTCGAGGAGATCGAGCACGCGGTCTTCCTCGAACGGCTCGCCGCCGTCCAAGCGACGTACGGATCGCCCGAACGGCAGGTGACCTGACATGGGACGCATCGTGATCAACTCGGCCCAGTACGAGCCGAAGCCGATCGTCGGGTACGCCGACCAGGTGAGTGCCGCCCCCGGCGACACCGTGCGCTTCATGGTCAGCTGCGACGGCGCCCCGTCATTCCAGGCACAGCTCGTCCGGCTCATCCACGGTGACCTGCACGGCGATGGGCCCGGCTTCAAGGAGACCGAGATCGACGACGCGACGCTCAACGGCCGGCACCGTGGGCGGAAGCAGGACACCTATCCCGGGTCGTACGCGCGCATCCCGGCGTCCCCCGATCTCGACAGCCTGCAGAGCCTCACCCTGCAGGTGCACGTCTGGGCGACCACGCCCGAAGCCGACCGCGAGCAAGCGATCCTGGCGAAGTGGTCCGACGACGAGGAGCGGGGATGGGCCCTGTTCCTCCGGCCCGACGGCCGGCTGGCGTTCAAGTGCGGCACCGGCGCCAGCGTCGAGACGATCGAGGCCGGTGCCCCGCTGGTGACCGGGCTCTGGTACTCGATCACGCTCACCTTCGACGGCACCGGACGGACGGTCCGCCTGGTGCAGCGGGCGCTCCCCGGCTCATACAGCTCCCGCCTCGCCTTCCGGGACCCATCGGGCGCCTTTGATGCTCGGTCGGACGCCCAGTTCACGGCCGAGCTGCCGGCGACCGTGGGCATCCCGCTGACGCTCGCCGCGTGGAGCCAGATCAGGCTGGGGTCCGGTCGGGAGGTGGCCGCCGCGTTCTTCAACGGGAAGCTGGATCGCCCTCGCATCGCCTCGCGAGCGGTCGCGATGGAAGACGCCGTCGCCATGGTCCACAACCCGACCCTGGTGGGTGACGTGTTGGCGGCCTGGGACTTCGGCCTCAACATCACGTCGCAGGGCATCCGCGACTTCGCCACGATCTACGACGTCACGACCAACCGGCGCCACGGTGAGCTGATCAACATGCCGATGCGGGGAGCGACCGGCCACAACTGGGATAGCACGGAGCACTGCTACCGGCACGCACCGGGCCAGTACGGCGCCATCCACTTCCACGACGACGACCTGGTCGACTGCCGGTGGGAACCGACCATCACCTGGACCGTGCCGCCCGAGCTCCCGAGCGGGGTCTACGCCCTTCGGGTCCGCGCCGTGATCCAGGACACCGACGAGGAGGACTACCTCGTCTTCTTCGTCCGTCCTCCCGCGGGCGTGCGGCGGGCCAAGATCGCCTACATCGCCCCGACCGCCAGCTACCTCGCCTACGCCAACGACCAGATGGCGGCGGACGTCGCGTTCATCGAGATGCTTGCCGGGGCGGTGCCCCACATGGGCGAACACGACCTCGCCCGCCACCAGCACCGTGAGTACGGATCGTCGATGTACGACGTGCACAACGACGGCAGCGGGGTGTGCTACTCGTCCTGGCTGCGACCGCTGCTCACCGTCCGTCCGAAGTACCGGCACTCGGCGTCTCGCGTCTGGCAGTTCAACGCCGATCTCCACCTCATCGACTGGTTCGACCGCTTCGGCTTCGAGGTGGACGTCGTGACCGACCACGACCTCGAACGGGAGGGGTTGGGCTTGCTCCGCGGCTACAAGGTGGCGGTCACCGGCAGCCATCCGGAGTACTACAGCGGCTCGATGCTGGACTCGCTGCACGCGTTCGTGGAGTCCGAAGGCGGGCGGGTGATGTACCTCGGCGGCAACGGCTTCTACTGGGTCACCGCGTTCTCGCCGGAGGATTCGCGCGTCGTCGAGGTGCGCCGCACACACGGCACAGAGGCGTGGTCGGGCGAGCCGGGCCAGCACCACCTAAGCTTTACGGGGGAGCTGGGCGGGCTGTGGCGTCATCGCGGCCGCGCCCCGCAGAAGCTCGTCGGCGTTGGGTTCGTGGCCCAGGGCCTCGACGTGTCCACCTACTTCCTCCGGAAGCCGGACTCCAAGCTGGCCCACACCAGCTGGATCTTCGACGGGGTCGACTACGACGAGAAGATCGGTGACTTCGGGCTCGAGCAGGGTGGCGCGGCCGGGGTCGAGATCGACTGGTACGACCCCCGACTCGGCTCACCGGGGTGGGCGGCGATCGTCGCCGCTTCCGAAGGTCATTCCCGGCTGATGCTCGAGGTGCGGGAGAACAGCGGTATGACGCTGCCGTACATGGGTGGCGACATGGACCCGAACGTCCGCGCCGACATGGTGTACTTCAAATCGGCGAGCGACGGCGCCGTGTTCTCGACCAGCTCGATCTCATGGTGCGGCAGCCTCTCGCACAACGACTACAAGAACAACGTCTCGCTCATCATGGAGAACGTCGTCTCGAGGTTCGTGAGCGACGAACCGCTCCCGTAGCCGTGCTGCCCGACGAGCGACACCTCGTGGTCCGGGCGATGACCGGCGACGACGTGGCTGGCGTCCTCGCCATCGAGCGCTCGTCGTACGACGACCCGTGGGGCGCCGACGAGTTCCTGTCCGTGCTCGCCCAGGACCAGCACCGGCTCGTCGTCGCCTGTGACGGCGGTGGCCCCGTCGGCTACGGCGTGCTTCGCATCGACGACTGGGTGGGCCGGGTCTTGTCGGTGGCGGTGGATCCGTCGCGCCGCCACCAGGGCGTCGGTCGAGTGCTGATGACCGAGCTGGCCCGGTCCGCGATGGCCGCCGGCAGCCACCGCCTCGAGCTTGAGGTCCGGTTCAAGAACGCCCCGGCGCGCCGCCTCTACGAGAGCTTGGGCCTCACCGTCCTCGCCGTCCGCCGCAAGTACTACCCGGATGACGACGCGCTGGTGATGGGGGGCGACCTCGGTGCCGTTCAGAGCCGGAAGATGATCACGTAGGTGGCAGCGTCGTCGACGGCGGCGCAGCGCACCTGGCGGAACGGATCGCGCCGCCGGGACCGTGGCGTCTCACGGTTGGCGCCAGGAAGACGCGCGACGCCCTGCTGGGCAACGTCGAGGCGCACCACGCACTTGCCACGCTGGCGTACCGATGCCCGTCCCGTGGCTTTCCAACCCATCGAGCGACCCCCGCCGTCGGCCGGTGTGTCAGCCAGTGTCGACCCTTGTTACGCCTGGTCAGCGGTGGTGCAGCTCAGCGCGCTCGGAGGACTCGAACCCCCAACCTTCTGATCCGTAGTACGACGAGAGCCGTAAATAGGTGTCAGCACCCGTGCCCATTTCTGCGCTGTGAGCAGGCCGGACGACACCCGGGCCGTCTACCACTGTGAGCCTCCGTCAGCACCCGTTAACAGCCGTTTCGCTGCCCCGTTCGCTGCCCGGCTGACCGCCAGAGCCGCGTCCGGCGACGCCTCGCCATGTGGGTGACTCCACGGAATCCCGCCGAACCTCCGCCGCCGACACGATCCTGAACGACGACACGACCAGCCCCCACAAGGCCCCAGGGCTTCGGCTGCAAACCCCCCCTCCTACCGAGAGATCCCTTGCGCCCGTCTAGGGCCCTGTGGAGCCTCTGGTGGCATCCATAGGCGAGTACCGCGCGGCGATGCGTGCTTCTGCGCGGATGGAGCGATTCCTCCTCGAAACGCTCGCTGGCGCGACACCCGCTCAGGCCGCCACCGCCCGGGGTACACCCCGGCACGACTCGCCGATGGGCCGCTGACCCCCCGGTCCGGCGCCGCTTGGAGGACGCCCGCCGTGACGTTCTCACGGCAGTCGGTAACCGGCTCGCGAGCATTCGACCGCCGCACTCGACAAGCTGCACCTTGTCCAGCTTGACGAGGACGCGTCGCCCGCCGACACATCCGCGCCGCTCAAGCGGTGCTCCAGCTTCTCCTGCCCGGAGGTGACTGGGGTGGTCGGATTGGCCGACGCCATCGAGATCGAGGCCGCCTCGACGTCATCGAGGGCCAGACCAAGCGCGACGAGGACCGGGCCCGCGCCCCTCTCGGCGTGACGTCTGCCCGGACCCGAACGGACGAGGTCTTCCGGCGCATCGAGCGGGCCGAGACCGGTGGCAGCCCCGGTGGCCTCGTCGGTCCGGAGGGGGACGGGACCTTCGTCAGTGCCAGCTCACCGACATGCGGCGACGGCTCCTGCGAGACGCCCGCCGAGGTGCCCCGTGGCGCCGAGCACGAGCATCTTGCGTCCGCGGGCGTCGCTCATGCGCTGATCGTGCCGTCGAGGATGCGCACCACTCGGTCGCAGTAGTGCGTCATCCGGTCGTCGTGGGTGACGACGACGGCGGCGGTGCCGCGGTGCTTCATCTCGCGGCGGATCAGCTCCATCACCTGTTCACCGAGATGCGTGTCGAGCGCGCTCGTCGGCTCGTCGAACAGGACCAGCTCAGGGTCGTTCATGAGCGCCCTGCCGATCGCGACGCGCTGGCGCTGTCCGCCCGACAGCTGGGCCGGGAGGTTCTTCGCCCGATCCGCGAGGCCGAGCTCGTCGAGCAGTTGATCGGCGCGCTCGCGGGCGACGCTGCCTGTGCGTCGCCCGAGCTCGTCGACCACGAGCAGGTTCTCGCGGGCGGTCAGGAACGGCACGAGGTTGACCGACTGGAACACGAACCCGACTTTGTTCTGGCGGAACTTGGTGAGCTGCCTCGGCGAGTAACCCGAGATGTCCTCCCCGCCGACGACGACCTCGCCGTCGGAAGGGGTCAGGAGTCCGCCGGCGATCGAGCAGAGCGTCGTCTTGCCGGAGCCGGAAGGCCCGACGAGGGCGACGATCTCGTCGGTTGTCACCTCGAGGTTGGCGTGGTCGAGGGCCACGACCTCCTCTTCCGCCATCGGGTAGACCTTGCGCACACCGCGCAACCGCAGCGCCGTGCCGGCGCTGTTGGAGGCCTTGGTCGTTTGGTTCTGTGAGGTGCTCATGAGCCCGTGCCTATCGCTGCGGCCGGATCGACTCGAAGGACCCGGCGGAGGGAGAATGCGCAACCGATGACGGCCGCGACGAGGAGGAGCGCGGCGCTGGTGAGCACCCGGCTCCCGGAGATGTGGAGCGGGATCGACCCCGGGGGGATCAGCGCGTCGATCAGGAAGGCGAGGCCTCCGGCGACGACCGAGGCCACCGCCGTGACGACGACGGCTTGGGCGACGAGGCCGGCGAACAGCGTGCTGCTGCGGGCGCCGAGCGCCTTGAGCACCCCGTACAGGGAGAGCCGCTCGACGGTGAGCAACGCGAAGAACAACGCCACGACGACACCCGCGATCGCGATCGTCACACCGATGATCTGATTGAACGTCGACCGCTGCGCACGAACGCCGGGGATCTCCTCGATCGCCTCGGTGATCGTCAGCGACTCGGTGGTGCCGGTGGCACGGTCGATCTCATTGGCCAGCTGGTGCACGTCGACGTCGTCGTCGGCCTGAACGACAAGCGCCTGGAAGGCATCGTCCGGTAGTTGCACGTCGGGCCGGTTGGCCGCCACCACTTCACGCCACGTGCCGGGCGCGGCCCACAAGGTCCCCTGCCCGGAGTAGCTCATGTCGCTGACGAACCCGATCACGGTCACCGGTGATCGGGCCGCGCCGAGCCGGATCTCCATCCCGACCTCGATCCCGTCGGCGCGCAGTACGTCGTCGGCGTACACCTCGCCGGGGGCGGGCGGATCGGGGACGCCCGTGGGTGCCAGCTCGTACCCGAACAAGGCGGTCGCCGCCAGCTCGCGTGGGCCATTGCCGGGCACCCGCGCCCCGAGCTGCACGATTCCGATCCCACCGGTGCGAGCGACGCCGGGCACGGCCTCGACCGTCGCCCGCGTGTCGGCCTCGATCCGGCTGCGGGCGAAGGTGGACCGCGCCGTGTCGGAGTAGACGATGAGGTCGGCATCCTGGGCGCGCAGGGCTCCGGTCGAACCGCGGATGAGGCCGTCCAGCAGACCGCCGAGGAACATCACCAGCACGGCGACGAGCATCAGGATCACGGTGGCGGTGACGAACCGGGCCGGCCGCCGACGGAGCTCGCGGAGCGCGATCTTCATCGTCCGACTCCTGCGCCCGTCGTCGCCAGCACGGGATCGATTGCCAGCACCCTCCGGGCGGCGAGCAGCGACGACGCCAGACTGAGCGCCATCAACAGTGCCGACCACACCAGCACGACGCCAACGTCGAACCGCAACGACAGCGACGTGACGCCGAATAAGGTCAACGGGTAGTACAACGCTGTCCCCAGCACCAGGCCCAGCCCGACGATGACCAGCACCTGAACGAGCAGCGCGCTCACCAGGCGACCCGCCGGGGCTCCGATCGCCCGAAGCAAGGTCAACGAACCGGCCTTCTGGATGGTGATGATGAGAAAGAACAGACCGGTCACCAGCGGCACCACCAGGCCGTAGAGCAGGAAGATGATCTGGAACGACTGGCGCACCTGGGCGACACCAGGCGACCGGTCGGCGGCCTGTTCGCGGGTCAGCGCGTCGAGGTCGTCGCTTCCGGCGTTGATCGCGGTGACCAGCTTGGCCGGTGTGGTGCCCTCGGCCGGTACGACCGCGAGCGCGTTCGGGAGCGGGTCGCCACCACCGGGGTTGCGGGCGGCGACAGCGGCGAGGTACGTGTCGTAGCCGACGAACAACGTCGGCGTCACGCTGAGCTGGGCATCGGGCGCCAACCCGACCACCGTCAGCTCGAGGCCCCCTGGTTCGACGACGATCGTGTCGCCGACGTCGAACCCGTCATCGGCGTCGGCCTCGCTGGCGACCGCCTCGCCCGGCTGCTCGGCGAGGCGGCCCGCGGTGAGGTAGCGCGGCGAGCCGACGCCCTCGCGTTCGTAGCCGATGATGGTGGCGTCGGCCGGTTCGCCGTCGGCGGTGACTGTGAACGTGCCCTGCCCGATGTACCCGATCTCGGCGATGCCGGGAGTCGCCCGCACGATCTGTTCGAGGTCGGGGGTGATCACACTGCCTTGCAGCACGCGCTGTCCGTCGACCGAGTACACGAGCACCGGCGCCGACTGGTTCCGGATGGCACCGACGAATGACGTGACCAGCCCGCTCTGCAACGCTTGCTGGAACAGGATCAAGAACACCAGCAGCCCGATCGCCGCGATCAACAGGCCGAAGCGGACCCACGCACGTCGCATCTCCTTCAGCGCGAGGAACATGGACCGGTCCGTAGCATGTCGGGTCGTTCGCTCACACGCCACACGCTCACGGCCGCCTTCCTGCCTCGTGTTCCGCCTCGGTGACGGGGTCGCCGGTGAGCAACCGCGCGCCGACTGCGTCAGCTATGTCGGGTGACGCGCCCGCACCGGCGAGGGCGAGCGGCGCCACGGCGGCCAGCCGCGCCAGGTCCGAACGGATAGCCGTGAGACAGTCGGGAACCGTGGCCGCCACGACGATGAGGTCCGGCGGCGATCGACGTGCGTCGTCGACCAAGTCGACCACCGGCGTGCTCACACCGAAGAAGTCCACCCGCCAGCCATAGCGGTTCAAGATGATCCCGAAGATCATGAGGGGAAGGTCGTGGAGCTCGCCGGGTGGGCAGGCGAGGACGGCCCGTGGCCCGTTGCCGTTCCCCCATCCGCGGGCGAGACCCGCCAGCCGCCCTCGGATGACGTTGCTCGCGAAGTGCTCATGGGCGATCGTCAGCTCGCCGTTCGCCCAGCGCTCGCCCAGGCCGCCGAGGTACGGCAGCACGACGTCGCGGAGCGCGGCGGCCAACGTGAAGTCCGACATCAACCGGTCGAGCACCGTCTGCGCCGCGGGCTCGTCGAGCGCGTCGAGCGCGGTCCGCAAGTCTGCCGCCAGCGTGTGGAGTTCGGTCAGGCCCTCTCCGCCGGAGCGGCGGGCACCCACCGCCGGTGCGTTATTCGTCTCACCCTCGGCGATCGCGGCGCGCGCCGCCTCGGCCGCGCCCAACCCCCGGGCCAGGTGGAACTGCATGCGGCGGACGCGCTCCTCGTCGCCGTCGGAGTAGAGCCGGAAGCCGCCCGGCGACCGCACCGGGCGCAACAGGCCGTAGCGCGACTCCCACGCGCGCAGGACGTGATCGCTCACGCCCACGCGGCGGCTCAGCTCGCCGATCCGCAGAACACCTGGCCCGTCCGGAGCTTGCACGGAGAACACTCTACAAATATTCGACAGTATCTAGACAACCCTCCTCGCAGTCGCTATCTTTCGACAGAACCTAGACAAACCCTCCCGAACACAAGGAGCCCCTCCCCATGAGTGCCAGAACCCTTCGAGTCGTCGTCGTCGTCGCTGCGCTGGGTGTCGTGGCCGCCGCCTGCGGCGACGATGCCGCCGATACGGCCCCGGCCACCGCCGTCTCCACCGTTGCCCCCACCGTCACAGAGGCACCGATGACCACTGCGGCGCCATCGCCGGCAGCTACCGACATCGTCGATACGGCCGTCGCCGCCGGCGATTTCACCACGCTCGTCACGGCCGTGAAGGCGGCCGGGCTCGAGGAGACACTGCGCGGCGAGGGACCGTTCACGGTCTTCGCTCCGACCGACGACGCCTTCGCGGCGTTGCCGGCAGGCACCATTGACACCCTGCTCGAGGACCCGACCGGTGACCTGAGCGCCATCCTCACCTACCACGTGGTCGCCGGCGAGGTGCCGGCTGCCGACGTCGTCGGGCTCGACGGGCAGAAGGTCACCACCGTCAACGGTGCCACCTTCACTGTCGCGGTCGCCGACGACGGATCGGTGACCTTGACCGACACCACGGGCAACCAGGTGGCCGTCGTCGCCACCGATGTGCTGGCGACCAACGGTGTCATCCACGTGATCGACGCCGTCCTCCTGCCCAGCTGAAGGGGCGCATCACCTCCCAGCCGGGGAGCGTCAACCCCCCACGCTCCCTGGCTAGGAGACCTGCAGGCGTACTGCCACGACTGACAAGCGCACGCGATCTTCGATCGGAACACCGGGAGAGGCAACTGCTCGACAAGGAAGCCGCATCGATCGTGTGGCAGGACCCCGAGCTGGTGTTCACGACGTGGGTGGGCACGCCGCTCGAGCGGGCAATGTCAACCGCCACTTCATCGAGCTCTGTGCCAAGGCCGGGCTGCGCCGGATCCGTATCCATGACTTGAGACATACGTGCGCGTCACTGCTGCTGGCTCAGGGAGTCGCCCCTCGGGTCGTGATGGAGACGCTGGGGCATAGCCAGATCGGCATCACGATGAACCTGTACAGCCATGTGATGCCGGTCGTGCAGCGCGACGCGGCCCAACGGATGAACGTACTTCTGGACCCGGTTGCCGTCACTGCTGCCGTCAAGGACGAGGAGCGAGCGAAGCGAGAAAGATCGTTCCGCAGGTCAGGTCAGCGCGCTCGGAGGGACTCGAACCCCCAACCTTCTGATCCGTAGTCGATTTGGCTGCGTTCGTATGGTGTCGGCTCATGTCGCCCCATGCCGTCTAGCTGGCATTTCGTCGCGTCTCCTGAACGTGGCGGCACAGTGACATCACGGCGAACCATCAGACGAATGCATACATCGTGCATACATCGGCCGTGAGTTCGACTGCTGTTCGACCTGTAGTCGGCGGGGCCGAGCAAGCGTCCCGGCGCTATGGCGGCAACCACGCGTAGTGTGCGAGGTCGACGGGACCATACGGGCGCCTACTCCTTCGGCCCGCTCGCGACCACGTCAGGACGGTCCCCGATGGCGGTGCGCACGTCGACACCGAGGGTTGCCTCGACATCCTGGCTCGATCTCACCCCTCAGGAGAACTCACGCCCGTGCTGCCAGTCGCCCTGTCGATCGCGGAGGACACGCAAGCCGAGCCTGCCGTTCGGAGCGAACTCTTGTGCCTGCGACTGAGCGACATGGGCCCGCCCCGTCGACTGACGGGGCCGCCACAGAACGGTGGATATCGGGCACCCGATAAGGGCCGGTCTGGGCTTCGGGGTCATCGGGCGGTGCCGGCGAGGAAGGCGGCCACGGTGGTCGACGCACCAGCCAGCATGCCGTCATCGGCAGCGGGCATCCGGCTCGCTCCGTCCCGACACGCGACGTCCGACTGAGCCGCGGGACATGGGCCACGACGAACGTCACCGGACCGCGAACACGATGGCCGACGCACCGGCGGCGAACATGAGCGCGAGGACGAGCCAGCGGAACCGCTCGCCGTGAACGTGTCGACGTGTCGGCCAGCCGAGGGCCTGGCCAACGATCCAGGCAGGCATCGCCAGCGCCGCCGCCCTCAGACCGTCGCTCGTGACCTTGCCATCGAGGGCGAAGATCACGATGGCGGCCACGTTGCTGAACGCGAAGACCGCGAGGATCGTCGCTCGGAACCGATCCGCGGCCAACTCGCGCCCTTGGAGGACGAACACCAGAGGTGGCCCGTTCGTGCCCAGCGAAGTGTTGAGGACCCCAGAGAGGAAGCCCGCAGCGTGGTCGAGCGTCGGACCGACGTGGTTCAGCCGCACGCGCGCCGCCAAGAGCCCGGTTGCCACCAGCACAGCGATCCCGAGCACGATTCGCAACCAACTGTCGGCGACCACGTTCAGCGCGACGAGCCCAAAAGGCATGCCGAGGTAGGCAGCGATCACGAGCCGCCGAACGAGCGGCCGTACGGCATGGGCACGCTGGTGCAACGCCTGCCAGAGGCTGGCAACGCCGCCGAGGAGCGTGGCGATGACGACCGCCTGCTCGACGGGGATCGCGAGCGTCATGATCGGCATCGCCAGTAGCGCGAACCCGAACCCTGCGATTACCTGCACGAACGACGCCAACAGGACCGCGAGGGCCACGACGGTCAAGTCACCCGTAGACACGAGACCATCATGGCCTTGAGTCCTTCGCCGCCCGATGGCGCCCGAAATCCCAGCACTGTGGTCCCCCGAAACTCCACGACGTACTCACCGCTGCGAACGTGCCACGTGCACCAACAAGTGGATTACCGGCCCGGGAACCGGCGAACTGCGGTGATCGCCGCGCCCGGTAATGGCCGATATGCGAGTAGGGAGTTGCGGTCGGCTGGCGCTCAGATCGGCGTCCGGATCGGGCGAAGGCCCTGCTGCCGACTGGCTCCCGGAAAGCGAAGACCACCGAGCCCACCCGTAGCGTCCGGAAAGGGCCGTCCGGGCCGACGTCGGGACCGGTGAGGTAGGCGCTGGTTGATGCTCGGGGCACACTGGACCGTGGCCTTCATAGGCAGTCAGCGGATCTACCCGTTGGCGGCCAACAGCCGCTGCCCACTCACGGCCACATCCCCACGCTCCCTGGTCGACACGATGCGACGAGTTCGCCGGTGCCGCCCGGCACCGGCACCTCGGCGATGGGCAGGCCAACGAGCTGCCCGCGTGTTCAGGGGCAGTTCCCCGTCCGCCGACACGCGTCGTGAGCCGTCTGATTGAGTATCCGCCACGACGGTGCGGCGTGTTCGTAGCGTCCAGAGATCTTGACGGCAGGGCTCCCGAACCGTCTGCCGGTCGCTGCTGCGGCTTGGCTTCCGAACGAGGTGCCTGTCGTCGGGTCTTGTCGTGGCCTGGCTCGAAAGAGGCGTGAACGCGCAGACACCGAGCTGCAATCAGACATGCCGACCACGGTTCTCGACACGCTCAACGAGAAGGGGCATCGATGACGGTGATGATCGGTATCGATCCGCACAAGGGATCGCACACGACGGTGGCGGTCGACGTTGGCGAGCGGAGCCTGGCCGAGCTGCGGGTGCGGTCGGGCGCCAAGCAGCTGGACCGGCTGCTGGGGTGGGCGGAGCGGTTCCCGCAGCGCACCTGGGCGGTCGAGAACGCCACCGGCCTCGGCTACTTGCTCGCCCAGCAACTGGTCGTGGCCGGCGAGCGGGTCCTGGACGTGCAGCCGAAGCTGGCGGCGCGGGTGCGGCTGCTGGCCACCGAGTCGACCAACAAGAACGACCCCCATGACGCGCTGTCGGTGGCCATCGCCGCGCTGCGGTCACCGTCGCCGAAGCACGTCGTTCTCGAGGATCACGGGGCGGTGATGAAGCCGTGGGCCGAGACGTCACCGGAACCTGTCGAGCACCCGCACCCAGATCGTCTGCCGTCTGCACGCGGTGCTGTGCGACCTGGTCGCCGGCGGCGTCCCCGACGAGATCTATGCAGGTAAGGCGGCTGAATTGCTGGCCGGTGTCGAGCCCGACAGCGCCATCGCCGCCGCTCGTGTCGAATTGGCCGAGGAGCTCATCGAGGACCTCCGCCGCGTCGACGGCCAGCTCGCCGAGTCGAAGAAACGGCTCGAGCAGGTAGTCGCCGCGTCCGGCACAACCACCATCAACATCTTCGGCGTCGGCCCCTCCGTGGCCGCCACCGTCGTCGGCGTCACCGGCGACATCGCCCGCTTCCCCACCCGCGACCGCTTCGCCGCCTTCAACGGCACCGCCCCCACCGAGGTGTCCTCCGGCGGGCGCAAGGTGTGGCGGCTCTCCCGCCGCGGCAACCGCACCCTCAACCACGCCATCCACATGGCCGCCGTCACTCAACTTCGGTTCGCGCACAACCCCGGCCACGGCTACTACGACCGCAAGATCGCCGAGGGCAAAACACCCAAAGAAGCGCTGCGGGCGCTCAAGCGTCGCATCAGCGATGGGCTTCCCCCGAAACCGTGGAGGGGTTGCTGATAGCTGATGGAGCCTCGCATTCGCCGGCACCCTGATGCCATCGGATCGCTCCGGAGGCTCGGGGGCGATCTGAGAGGCCGGTTTCACGCGGCCTGCCGGCTTGGGCTGCCTCGGCATGTCGTTGGGCGAGAGCCTGCTCGTAGGCGACCGGTGGGAGCATCTCGCAGCTGCTGTGCCGGCGCCGGTGGTTGTAGGCGTCGATGAACCGGGCGACCTCGCGGCGGGCCTGGTCCTTGGTGGCGAAGCGGTCGCCGGGACAGGAGCTCGTGCTCGAGGGTCGAGTTGAAGCTCTCGGCGGCGGCGTTGTCCAGCGCCGAGCCGACCCGGCCCATCGACTGGGTGACGCCGAGCGCCCGGCAGGCGCTGGCGAAGAGGTCGCCGACGTACTCGCCGCCCTTGTCGGTGTGGAAGATCACGCCGTCGACGTCGCCGCCGCGCACCGCCGCGGCCATGCACAGCGCCGCCTTGGCCACCGCCGAGTCGTGGTGCTCGCTCATGGCGAAGCCGGGCAGCCGGCGCGACGCCAGGTCCAACACGGTGGCCAGGTAGAGCTTGCCTTCGTCGGTGGGGATCTCGGTCAGGTCCCCGCACCAGCGTTGATCGATCCGCTCGGCACTGAAGTCTCGCTTCACCAGGTCCGGGATCGGCGCCGCCGCCTTGTCGGGGCGGGTCAGGCAGCGTCGCTTGCGCTTCGGGGACCGGCCCTGAAGGCCCTGGCGGGCCATCGAGGCCGCCACCGTGTTGACCGACACCCGCCAGCCGGCCTCGACGAGGTCCTCGAACACCCGGGGCGACCCGTAGGTGCCCGGCGTGCCGCCCGAGTCGTCGAACGACGCCTTCACCGCCTCGTCGAGCTCGGCCCGGCGCCGCTGGCGGGCGGTGGGTCCGGTCGTGCCACTTGTAGAACCACGACTCGGTCACCCCCAGCCACCGGCAGCACTTCGCGTGGGGAACCCGATACTCGGTCCTCTGGGAGGCGATGAACGACGCCACGCTCATCGCGTCGCCTCCTTGACCCACAGGACCACGGATCGCTTGAGGACATCACGCTCCATCCGCAGCTCGGCGTTCTCCGCTCGAGCTGCTGGAACCGGCGCGCTCATCGACGCTCAGGCCTTCCTTCTCGCCGCGCTCGACCCGGTCCCGATCCACCCAGTTGCCCAAGGTCCCCGGGTTGATCCCCAGGTCCCTGGCCACCGCGCGATCGGCTTGCCGGTCTCCCGCACGATCCGGACCGCGCCCTCACGGAACTCGGGGTCGTACTTCCGTCGTGTCTCTGGCATCACCACTCCTCATAGGGGATGCCTCCACGCTTCGGGGGGATGCCCGCGATGCCCTCTGGGTCGCCATGGCTGCCGACGCCCGACGCGCCGCCGCCGTGACCTCAGCGGCGCCGGCGAAGGCGGGCTCGGGAGGGCAACCGGGGAGCGACTCTGTCGCCAGCGCGGCCGGCTCTCACCCCGATACACCGGCTCTTCGGCCAAGCCACTCCCGAACCCGACCGAAGGCTACGACCACCAAGACGAGGTCGCGACGCACGACGCCCAGACCGCCAGCCAGGACCCGAAGAACTCCTTGACAAACAAAGAGGACTCGATATGGGCGGCGGGTCGGGCGCAGTCAGATCAGTCCACCGTCGCGCCCTAGCGATCAGGCAGATATGGCGAGGTCGAGCCGAATGCTTTCGGGTTCACGCGGGCGGTCGGGGCAGCGTGATGAGAGTCCCGAGCCCGAGGAGCAGCACGACGGTGCCGACGACCACAAGCCCGATACGCACGCCCCGGATCGGGAAGTGGCCGCTGATCGCGACTAGAAACAGCACCATCGCGAGATAGACGGTGACCCGGACGTACTGGTCGGCGTGGGTCCCGGCTGTCTGACCGTCGGCGTACAGGTGATCGGCCTTGGCATTGAGCACGTTCGCCTTCTCCTGACCGGGCTGCCTGTACGCCGACATGTACGTAGGCCCTCGAGGCGCGTCCGGATTGTGCTCGGGATCGGTGCGCTGCCACACGTCGAACGCGACTTGGAACTCGGGCCGGAACCTGCGTTCCGCGACCGTCATCGCCTCGTCGTTCTTCGCGACGTAGGCGGCGAACCAGGCCCCAAACGCCGACGAGTCGAGGCTGCGCGTCTCGAGCGCGTCTAGGTTCGCGGTGCTCGCTTCCGTACGAGCCGTCGATGCGTTCGCAAGATCGAGACGTGATCCGTGCTCCACTTGGCCGAGGCGAAGCCTGAGTACGCCGCGACGAACGCGACGATTGCCAACAGCACGGCCTCGATGATGGTGATGGCGCGGTCTCGTGTCGCACCCACATGGCCGGTGTGGTGGTGGTGCTCGTTGCTCTCCTTGCCGACCTCGGCTGCGGACAAGCCTTCGGCCACACGATCCTCCTTCGAAGGTTGCAGCATTGCGTCGAGACTCGATGATCTCGCATCGAGAGGTACTACAGCCGGTCAACGCTCCAGATTGCCCTGATCTGGTGCGAAGCTGACATACCGCCCGTCGTACGTGCCAGCTGAGCCTGGCGTACGACGTCTGGGATTGTGAGCCGACGATGAGTAGGTGGGGCGCGATGTCGTCGGCCGCGTCGAAGTCGTCGAGGTCGGGCAGGCTGTAGCGGCTGTCCCAGCGCCACCACATCCGACACGTCCGGCACTGGCGCCAGCTCGGGTGCCCGGGCGGGCGGTGCACGTTGGCCGCGTCCGTCAGGCTGTGCCCTGAGTGCACGTGGTCGGCTCGGCGTGGACCAGGCGACGGGGTGCCATTGCCTCCGAGCTTGCCGGGGGTTGTCGGGACAGGCACCATTCCGGTCTGGGGCCGCCAGGAGCCGAGCTTTCGCCCGGGATGGATCAAGGGCGGCCTCACGAACGTGTGTGCGTGCCTTCTGGGGCGGCTTCACTCTTGCGGGTCCGATCGGATCCAGCCGACGGTGCCCGGGGCCGACCTTGCCGTCCCGCGACCGAGCCGTCGGGCCGGGCCAGCGACACCGTGACGGTGATTGCCGACAGGCCCCCTCTACCAGGGTGTCTGCGGCCCCAGGGATTGCTGGGTAGTGCCGAAGGTCGCGCGTGGCAACCGTGAGCGATCTGTCGCGCCCAGAGCGGACGTCGGCGGCTCGAATAGCCGTCGATCTGTCGCGGCCGCCGCCGGCGTTCTCACATGACGGGGCGTCGCCCGGCGTGCGCGCGAACGTCGCAGGCACCGATGTTCGGAGCCGCAGCGCTCCAGGCAACTTCGGTTGGTCGCCTCAGCCTTGTCTACCTCGCTACGACACCGTCCAGGTCTCGACATTCCACGTCAGGCCCTGGAACGTCGGGTTCGGGCGGATGCCGTGTACGTTCTTGGCCCAGGCGACGACCGCTGGTGTTTGGTAGAGCGGCAGGGTCGCTAGGTCTTCCCAGAGCAGGGTGTCGGCTCGGTTGGCCGCCTCGACCAGCTTCGTCTCGTCTGTCTCCGTCGACAACACGTCCAACAGGGTGTCGACGTTGGTGTTCGAGTACGAGCCGAAGTTCGAGGCCAGATCGTGGGGGCTGGCGGGCGTGTGGTACGTCGACCGCTGTTGTGAGAGCTGCGGAGCGCCCGTCCAGGAGAAGTCGACGGCTTCAAAGTTCCCGTCGGCGACCCGGTTGGACCAGTTGGGTTCGCTGTCGTCGACAATGGCGATGCCGGCAGCGGCACACGACGCCTGCGCCAACTGGGCGATGGCCGACCGTGGCGCAACGTTCTTGTGCAGGAGCTCGAACTCGAGGCGGTTGCCGTTCTTGGCGTAGACGTCTCCGTCGAGCCGCCAGCCATCGGCTTCCAGGGCGGCCTTGGCGGCGGAGATGTCGACGCGGTCATAGCGGCCACCGCTGGTATCGGCATAGCCCGCCTGGTTCGGGAAGAGCATCCGATTCTGGAGCAGTACGGCGTCGCTCTGGGATGGCTTCACGAGCTTGTCGAGGATGTCCTGGCGGGGGATGCAGTGGGCTACGGCCTGGCGTACGGCCTTGTCGCGGAACAGAGGGAACTGAAAGTTGAAGTCGATGTGCTCGAAGGTGAAGGAGCCGCCGATCGAGACGGTCACGCCGGTGAGGTCCTTCAGCCGGCTGACGCCGTCGGGGTCGGTTCCGGCTCCGTCGATCACACTCACCTCGCGATTGACGAGCGCCTGGGCTTGGGCGGCCTCGCTCGTGACCACCCGGAAGACGATCGTGTCGAGCCGTCCCGCCGGTCCCCAGTAGCGCTCGTTGCGCACGAGGGTGACGGCTTGATCGCCGTCGATCCGGCCGATCCGGTATGGTCCCGCGGAGAGCGCGACGGCCGGGTCGAACGTGTTCTCGGTGTTGAACCCGTTGTTCCAGAAATCGGCGACCTTCTTCAGCGTGGCGATGTCGCGGGCCTCGTAGGCGGTACGGATGGCCGACGGCGATGCCAGGCCGGCGTGAGCGGCGACCACGTGAGCAGGCATCAAGTTCGCCACCAGCGACTTCCAGTCGGAGAATGGCGAGGCGTAGCTCACCGTGGCGGTCTTTCCGTCCGCCGAGCATGCTACGCCGGCGATCTGGTCCCATCCGGTGGTGGACGCGGGCTCGAAGAGCGGGCTGGTGTCGGCGTCCTTCACCGCACCGTTGTCGGCCACCCAGGCCAAGTACACGTCGTCACAGCTGACGGGCTGCCCGTCGCTCCATGCGGCGCGCGGGTTGAGGCTGTAGTCGACGACGAGGGGTCGGTCACTCGTCTTGGTGACGGCGGCCAGATCGGAGTTGACGACGACATTGGCACGTTCGTCGAACTTCACGATCCACGGCTGTACCGCGTTGAGGACATTTTGGTTCCATGTGCTGTTGCCGTTCGCCGAGAGGGTGTTGTAGGAGTTGAACGGGTTCGTGAGGACCAGGGTGACCGTGCCGCCGGTCGTCGACGACGAGCCCGCACTTGACCCGGAACTGCCGCCGCTGTCGCAGGCTGCGAGAATGAGGACGAGGGCGCATACTGCCCGCGTCGCCGACCTGGTGTGACGGTCCATGTCCGGTTCCTCTCACGACGGGTGCAGGTCGAGTGCAGCGGCAACAGCCTGGTCATCGGTGAACGTCGCCGGTTCACGTGACTCGAAACGGGCAACGGTGAACCAGGGGGGTGTCACGAGGCCATGACGGGCACGGATACGGGCCGCGGCCGCGCCGAACTGGACCGCGATGGGGTCGTCGTCGAGCACCCCGGCGAACCCGGCCAAGGCGTGAGTCCGGTAGTAGGGAATACCGCCGGTCCGGTGGCCCAGGATGTTCGCGAAGCACCGCTGCGCCAACAGCGGCTGGTCGGCGCGACCGAGGATCTCGCCGGCGACGCACCAGGCCAGGCACACGGTGCCCTGCCCAGTGACATCGCTCGGTGCGGCCGCCAGGCGAGCGGCAACACTGCGGGCGGCGGCCAGGTTGCCGTGCTCGGCTTGGAGGAGCGCGGCCACGGCGTCGAACAGCATCTGCGCCCCGGGATAGTCGTCGACGGGCCGGCCCCAGACCATTCCGCGCTCGGCCGCTCGCGTCGCCGCTTCGCGGTCACCCAGACAGAGCTCGATGAGCGCCAGCTCCATGCAAACCTCGGCCGGACGGGAACCGGCGTCGGCCTCCTGTTCCTCGCGCAACTTCATCTCGCGACGGGCGTCGGACCAGCGCCCGACGTTGCGGTAGACCGTGCCCAGGATGCCGTGTGTGCCGAGGACGATCGACGTCTCGCCCACGTGCAGGGCCCGTTCCAGGCAGGTGATGGCGTCGTCGTTTCGGCCCGCTCGCAAGGCGAGAAGACCGAGCATGTGGAGCGCCTCGGCGGCGACCTCGTCGTCGCCGATCTCTTCGGCAATCGCGAGCGCCTCGACCGCCCAGTAGGAGCGGCTGTCGCCCTCGCCGCCGAAGGCGGCGTTTGCGAGGCAGCACGCCACCAGGCGACGATCACCGAGCTCGTGAGCTAGTGCCAGTGCGGCATCGGCTTCGTGGGCAAATGCGGCCATGTCACCGACCACCGAGAGCAGCCGGCTGAGTTGGACGGCGAGCTCGACCCGCTCGACGGTGGGCGCAGCCGGTTGGGCCAGGATCTGGCGTAGGTAGCCGACGGCCTCGTATCCAGCATCGGTGACCAACCAGAACTCGCAGAGATCGTGCGCCAATGCTGTAGCTACGGCGAGCCGACTGGGGTCGTCGAGCGCCCATCGCAGCGCCGCCCGCAGGTTCGGGTACTCGATCTCTAGCTGCCGAACCTGGTCCACGGCCGCCGGTCCATGAAGCTCCGGCGCCACGTCCGAGGCGACGGCCAGACACCATGCCAGGTGAGTCCCACGCCGGGTTTCCACCTCACCACCGTCGAGGAGTCGCGCCAGCGCGAAACCGCGGATCGTCTCCAACATCGAGTAGCGACCGGCCATCCGGTCGAAGTTGATCAGTGACGCTCCCTCCAGCCCGATCAACGCCGGCGGCACGGCCGGCACGTCCAGCCCGTCGCCGGCGCACACCACCTCGGCGGCGTCAACGGTCCACCCCCCTTCGAAGACGGTGAGACGCCGCAGCAGGACTTGTTCGGCCGGTGCCACCAGCTGATGGCTCCACGCCACGGTGGCGTCCAGGCTGCGGTGGCGCCCGGCAGCCGTGGTGGCCATGGCGCCGCGTCGGGCTCGTAGGCCGTCGGCGACACGATCCAGCGGCAGGCTGCGGGCGGCGGCGGCGGCCAGTTCGACGCCCAGCGGCAAGCCGTCGACAGCCGCGCAGATCGCCGCCACGGTGCTGTCGTCGTCGAGCCGAACCCCCACCGCGGCACGGTCGAGGAAGAGCTTCGTCGCAGCGTCGATGTCGAGCGGCGGCACGGGCCACGTCGCCTCGCCGCCAGCGGCGAGAGGCATCCGGCTCGTGGCCAGAATTCGCAGGCTGGGACAGAACGGAAGCAGCCCATCGACCAACCCGCCGACCGCCTCCACGACATGCTCGCAGTTGTCGAGGACCAGCACGCTCGGCCCGCCACCGAGGCGGCGGCGCAGCGTCGCCAGCAGATCGGCGTCGTCGGTCACCCCGACCACACGAGCAGCGGCTCGGGCGACGTCATCCAGGCCGTGGGTCACCAACTCGACGAACCACGTCGGCACACCCCAGCGGTCGTGGTGGGCACGCGCCACCTCGATCGCCAGGCGTGTCTTTCCCGCGCCGCCCGGCCCGACCAGCGTCACGAGCCGATGTGCTTCGAGCAGAGACGCGACGTCGTGCACGGCGTCGTCTCGTCCGATGAACGACGTCAAGGCGGCGGGGAGGGCGAGCTCGGCTGATGCCGCCTCCGTTGACTCCGTCACCGGCGGGGCGGCAACCAGGGCTCGCTCGAGAGCGGCCAGATCGGCCGACGGCTCGAGGCCCACGTCGTCGAGCAGTTTGGTCCGGTAGTCGTGGAACGCTCGAACCGCGTCGACAGTCCGGCCGGCGGCGTGCAAGGCCCGCATCCGTTGCTCCCACGGACCTTCGCGATAGGGATCGCGTTCGATCAAGCGCAGCGACTCGGTCAGCACCTCGTCGTGGCGTCCGACTCGCAGGAGGGCGTCGAGACGCATTCCCTCGGCCGACGCCCGTAGCTCGTCGAGCCGGACCGCGTCGCCGCGGGCGAAATCGCTGTCGGCAAACTCGGCATAAGCGACGACACCGCACCATAGGCCGAGGGCCTCATCCAGCACGTCGAGCGCTTCGACCGGAGCCAGCGCCCGAGCCCGGTCGACCATCTCCTCGAAGCGCCACGCATCCACGGCGTCGTCGCTCAGGGCCAGCGCGTAGCCAGGCGGACGATGCACGACGGCGTCCCCGCCCAGGCTCGTGCGCAGCCGCGACACGTACGTCTGCAGGGCGTTCAGCGGACTGGGAGGAGGGTTGCCGTCCCACACGACGTCGATCAGACGGTCGCTCGACACCACGGAACGGCGGGCCATGGTGAGCGCGGCCAACAGGCGCCGCTGCCGGCCCGACGACAGGGCGGAGCCGCCGACGTTGATAGCCCCAAGGACCTGGCACCGGACCGGAGCGGCGTCGCGAGGGACTCGCAGCCGAGGAAACAGGCCGTCGCCCGCCTGGTAGAGGTGGAGGGGATCGGCGACGTCGCGCAGGGCATGGACTCCCAGGTCGACGGCGGCGATCTCGGCCGTTGATCGCACCGCCTCGGTCAGCAGCACCTGCCCCCCGTGGCCCGCCGCTTCTACTCGGGCCGCCGTGTTCACCACCGGACCGAAATAGTCGCCACCGCGCTCCTCCGCCTCGCCCATGTGCAGGCCCATCCGCACTCGTAGCGCCGGACCCGGCCACGACGCCGCCGCCAGCTCGGCTTCCGCGCGTTGCGCCGCCCCCACGGCGTCGGACGCCCTCGTGAAGGCGGCCGAGAATGAGTCGCCCCCCGTGGAGAACACGTAGCCGCCAGCGCCTTCGATGGCGCGGCGGAGGATGGCGTCGTGCATGGCCAGTGACTCCGACATTGCCTGTCGGTCGGCCACCCACAGCCGCGTCGACCCCTCCACATCGGTGAACAGGAACGTGACCGTGCCCGACGGCACAGTCACGTTTGCCGCCCGGGGCGCCATCCCCGCAGCGTACGACTCCTTTCGGTCCGGTGTACGCGCTCTGTACGTGAGCCGTACGAGGCCGAGCGCACCGTCCGAGGATGGAACGGAAGCTCGTGATGGCACTCGGGATGGCGGTCAGCCTGGCAACAGCGGCGCCGGCGGTACTGGCCCTGCCCGAGCGGGCCCAGGGAGCCGAGAGCGGCGTCGCCGCCGACGCCCCGGCGCCAATGTTCTGGGACAAGGAGAGCAACACGCGAGCCGGCGGGAGTGCCGACCGATTCGAGCTCGACGACCCAGCCCGCACGATCGGCCTGTCGGCCTGGTACTACCTCGCCTATGTGGCCGGCAGCGCCCGGCTCCAGGTCCACGACCGCAATCGGCCCACGACGACGACGGCCGACGCGGCCATTGCCAAGAGCGAGAGGGTGGCATGGCACGTCGCCGTGTCGCTGGTGGCCAGCGGCGGCGCCGGCGAGCTTCCCCGCTGGGCCCAGGCCCGCACGGCCAACACCGACGGGCCGTCAGCCGGCTTGCTCTTTGCCCTTGCCTACATCGATTTGATGACCGCTGGGCCCCTGGCCGGCCACCTGCGCGTGGCGGCGACCGGCAGCCTTGGGTCCGACGGCACGGTAACCGCCGTCCGGATGGTCGACGCCAAGGTTGCCGCCGCCCGCCTCGCCGGCGCCGACGTCGTGTTCGCCCCCGACTTCCCCGCCGGGACCGGTGCCGTGATGAGCGTTCCGTCACACCTCGGGCGACCGACCGCCGACCGTCCGATCGGGGACTGGCTGAACACCTCCGGGTTCGAGGTCGCGGGCCGCGTCGCGACCGCCGGCACGGTCGCCCTCGTCCAGGTCGACGATGTACGCCAGGCGCTGGCTTGGCTGTGCGGGCGCACCGGTAGGGCCGAGACCTGCTCGACCGCTCGCGCCGTCAATGCCCGCCCGCTGTCGGTCGAGCGCCCTGGACTTCGCAGCCTCCACAACATCGAGCCGGCCGGGCCATCTCTCGCTCGATGAACAAGCTCACGCCACTCGTCGCTCGCATTGTGACGCCGCCCTGGGTCCCGTAGAGGCGCCCGTTCCTTGGAAAGGATGGAGGCATGGCACGACCCGATTCGGCGTTACGCGCTCCGCGATCACGAACAGAATCACGCCCAGAATGACGTCTTCTCTGAGGAGCCAGACGCTCCGCACCGCACGACGGCGCTCGGCCGGCGGCACGCCTACGCGGTCATGAGGCAGATGGGCGCGCTGCCCGTGGTGACCCTCTGGTGCCCGGGATCCACCGATAGGTACGTAGCAACGACCAACAGCGGCTCGCCCCATATCGTTCGATCGCAGCAACCAGGACCGCGCTCCGACCCGGTGATCGGCGCAGTCAACGACCATCCCCGAACACTTGCGCCGTCCACCAGTCCCGATGACGCGGCGGCTGGCGCCCGCCGACCACTGGAGTGCATACCAGGGTCGCAAACGGCGGCCATCAGGTTCAACTACTCGACGCTGGTGGACTATCCGCTCCGGATCGGTCACCCGCTCCGTTCGAGTTCGAAGCGCTGTGGACCGTACGGGCGGTGACTACTGGGGTCGTCTACCGCGTCGACGAACTCGAACGAGTCGTGGCCGTCGTGACCACTTCCCGTCGCTCCGTCGTTTCCCGACCTCGA
This sequence comes from uncultured Acidimicrobiales bacterium, assembly GCA_963728985.1. GTDB lineage: Bacteria > Actinomycetota > Acidimicrobiia > Acidimicrobiales > Ilumatobacteraceae > DASXAI01. The sequence goes on from CAVSME010000003.1 coordinate 1,334,161, forward strand.
GGCTGAAGCGAACGTGTGTGGTGGGGCGGACTGGTGATCAGAGGTCAAGGCCGAGATCGGGCTCCGCTGGCTCCAGATGCGGCGTGTCGAGGGAGAGCGTGACGCCTCGTTGGTCGAGAAGCTCGAGAACGGGTTCGAGAAGCTCAAACCATTGGGATCGATCGATTTCGCCCGGGTTTCCGGACAACACCGGCGCCCGGCGGGCCGAGTCGGCGAAGACCTCAGCCGCGTTCGTGAGGTCGGTGACGGCGACCGGGTGGCCGCTGGCCCACGCAGTCCACACGTCGAGAGCGTCCAACAACTGATCGATCTCGTGGAGCTGTTGGCGGTGCAGGTCCTCGAGGCCGAACCCGGCCGGTGACGGATGCGCGAGGTCGTGGAGGTTCCATGCTTGCGCTTCAACCGCGTCGAGTCGTTGTTTGACGTCGGCGGCGCCGGCGTGGATGGCGGCGATGCGGGCTTCGGCGTCGGCGACTCGATCGTTGGCGGCCTTGGCTCGCCGTGCCGTGGCGTGGTGGTGGCCGAAGCCGGCGTGCATGGCGTCGTGGTTGGCCTTCCACATGGCGGGCCGTAGCTCGCTCCGCAGCTCGTCTTCGATCTCGGCGATGGCGTTGCCGTAGGGCTGCCAGGCGGCCCGGGCGGCGGCGAGTGCCGGCTGGAGGTCGGCGAGTTCGGCGGCGGCCTCGGCTCGACGGCGGGCTCGGTCGTCGAGGTAGTCGACGAGATCCTCGCGGCGTTGTTCGAGCTGGGCCCGCCACGGGTCGACCCAGTCGGGAATGATCGACGCCGGCTCGGGCCGTCGGCGGTGGGCCGGCTGGGCTTGGCGGGCGAGGTCTCGTCGCTGGGTGACGGCGGGGATGTCAGCCCGGTCGTGGGCGAGGACGGCGTCGAGGACGTCGCGGGCTTCGGCGAGATCGTCGGTGTCGGTGATGACGTGGATGCGGTTCTCGTCGCGGCCGCGGGTGGCGCCGACGTACAGGCCCCGGTGGGTGGTGGCGGTCGAGACGAGCTCGATGGCGACGTCGACGGTGTCGGCCTGGTTGCCGTGCTCGGTGGCGGCGTAGCCGAGACGGACATGATCCTGGGCGTAGTCGGCCGGGAGGGTGACGACGCCGTGTCCGGTGCGGTGGGACACGGTGAGCGACCCGTCCCGGTGGGTCGCCACGACGTCCCACAGGTCACGGTTGCGGACCGGCTCCCCCTGTCGACGTGAGCAGCTGCCGGTCGTTGCGGCGGGTGGCGACGACGTCGCCCGGGTGGGCGACCTCGCCGCCGGCGATCCCCACGACGCCGTCGTCGGATCGGAGCTGGCCGACGGTGAGGCGCATCCGTTGGATGGCGTCGTTGAGGGCGTCGACGTGGTCGTTGGTGGCGGCCGTGATGGCCACCGTGCGGCCGTCGAGGGTGTGTCCGATCCAGTCTTTGGCGATGACGTCGAGATGGTCGAGGAACGGGCCGGCGACGATCCGGCCGTGGGCCTCGTAGGCGTCGAGCGCTCGCGGGTTGCCGGCTCGCAGCTGCAGGGAGGCGGCCGCTTCCCACGGCTCGGTGAACCGGTGGAGACGGGCCAGCTCGTGCACCCGGCCGGTGGCGCACAGCTCGTCGAACAGGCCGCCCCGACCGACGGCTTGGAGCTGGCGGGGGTCGCCGACGAGCGCGAGCCGCCAGCCGCTGGCGGTCGGCGAGGTCGACGAGGCGGTGCAGGGAGGGGGTGCCGAGCATGCCGGCCTCGTCGACGATCAGCGTCGTGCCGGCCGGGAGCCGATAGGGGTCGAGCGGAGCCCGGTCGGTCCGGTCCCATTCGTGGAGCAGCTTGGCGACGGTGTCGGCGGCCACGCCGGTGTCTCGTTGCAGGACACGGGCGGCCTTGGCCGTCGGGGCCACACCGAACACGGGCCGGTCCCACGACGCCAGGTCGTCGACGGCCCGTTCCAGCATGGTGGTCTTGCCGGCGCCGGCCGGTCCCACGACGATGACGAGCCGGTCGGCGCCGGCGACAGCGGCGGCGGCGTCGGCCTGCAAGACGTCCAGGCCGGCCCGCACGACCGTCGGTGACGGCGCCGGCTCGTCGGCTTGGGCGTCCATGGCCCAGGCCAGCACATGCTCTTCTTCGGCGAGGATCGCGTCGCTGGTGAAGTGCGGGGCGACCGGTTCCAGCCACACCGACCGGCCGTCGGAGGCCCGCCGGGTGGACGTGGCCGGGCGGGTCGAGATCGACGCAGGCGTCGATCACCCGATCGCAGGCGCGTTCGAGGGCGGCGGCCCACCGGTGTCCCGACAATCGAGGACACGGGTGGCTGGAGATCGCAGATCGCTCGGAGCACGTCGGCCCGGGTCCACGTCGAACCCCCGCCGAGAGCCGGTCGATGACCTCGTCGACGGTGACCATCGGCGGCGCCTCGTCCGGTAGGCGATCGTCGCGACGTCGATGGCGGCGACGAGCCGGCTGGGCGTCCAGTCGAGCTCGGCTGCTTCGGCGGCCCATCGTGTCCGCAGATCCCCGACACCGTTGCCGGTCTTGTGGGCGCGGGTGTCGGCCGACGCCTCCCGGCACAGCGCGGCGCGTTCCCAGGTCGTCGGGTCCCGGCCCTCGCGTCGACGGAACTCGCCGACCTTGACCGCCAACGCGTCGTCGACCTGGCCGGCGCGTTTGGAGAACACCTCGAGCAACTCCCGGGGCATGCCGGCGATCTCGGCTTGGCCGTTGACGATCGGCTCCCACGCCACCCCGTAGCGGTGGGACAGCTCGGCCCGCAGCACCGACTGGTACAAGCCGCCCAGCATCCGCTGGTGCCGCTTCAGGTAGCGGGCGTCCAGCGCCAGCCACCGGCCGTCGTCGGTCTGGACCTTGGCCGAGATGACCGCATGGGTGTGCACCTGCGGGTCGTCGGCCCGCGACGTCGTCTGGCGGAACGTGGCCACCGTCAACCCGAGCGTGTCGGGGTGCTGGCGGCGGCCGTCGACCCGCACCCGGGTCGTCGCCCCGAACCGCTCCAAGTGTTCGAGCGCCGCGCGTCACGGCGACGTCGTGGGCGTCGAGCAGGCCCGGATCACCGGTGAGCGCCCACCACACACTCAGCGACTTCGGCGCCGAGAACGTGGCATCGAACCCCGCCACCGCCCGCACCACCTTCCCGCTCGCCAACGTCCGGTCGCGCAACACGTTGCCCAACGGTGTCCCCGATGTCGGGTCACGGCCCTCCAACAGCGCCTGCAGATCATCGGCGTCGACCCGTCCGGCGAGTCCCAGCCCGGCCGCCTGGCGGCCGGACCACACACCCGGCTCCTCGCCCGGCGCCTGCGCCAGGTAGTGGGTGTAGTAGGCGGCGGTCGCCGCCGCCGACGACGCGTACAGGGTCGTCACCCGCAACATCAGCGCTCACCGCCGCCAGCGGGCACTTGTCTGTAGAACCCGAGGGACGTTGCGCGGGCCGAGGCGGTCAACATGAGGATCAGTCCGACTCGAGGAGCGAGAGCTGCGCCGTGCGATTGCACGCCGCTCGACCGCGGCGATCGGACGCGTTTGGCTCGGATCCGTCGTGTCGGTCCCGTGGAGGTAATCGTCGATCGCGACTGCGACGACCGCAGTCAGGTCGTCGGAATTGACATGGCGGCCGATGCGCATGAATTCGTCCAGCGCAGCGCTCGGAACCCGAAGGGTTCCTCCGAGCCGGATCGTCGGGATACCGCCGGGCTCACCGTTGAGGAACTTCGCGGCGAGCTGGTATGCCAACGTCCGGCCGATCCGGAGGCGGCGGGCTGCCTCTGAGATGGTGAGCATCTCCGGCAGGTCCTCGGCAGCGCTTTCGCCGGCGTCCGATCGTCGCATGGCCCGATCAGAACTACACCGATGTCACTCCGCCGGCAAGAGCGCATTTCCCCAGCTAGGCCTACTGATCCGCACGTCCTGGTACATAGCGGTACGTGACGGTGCGCGACGGTTCGCAACGGCGTCGTCTGGTGTGACGAAGAACACACCCAGGGCAGATCAGCGACCGACAGCGTCCTCATGACGTGGGCGGATCCCGCTCGATGAGAGCGTCGACTCGCTCAAGGAGCTCGGCCGGTCGAAGACTCGTCATGCGCCAGATCCGTTCTTCGTCGATGTCGGGTAACCGTTGGTGGGCGATGTGATTCCGAAGCTGGCGCAACCGGTTCCACGGTTCCACGGTGTACTGGTCCGCTCCAACGGCCTGCGCGTAGGCGACCGCTTCGTTGCCAACGGCGATCCACAACCGGTGCAGGACCCAACGATGGCGGTCGTCGGAGAAGTAGCGCTCGCGACCGCCGTCGTCGCGCACGTCGATGATCTCGCACGAGCAGGACGCGCATCTCCACGAGCGCGATGCGGTCCGGCCCTCGGGGCGATGTCACAAAGGCGTAGCGGCGTGCAGGTCGGGGCTGGAGTGAGGGCGCTGGATCACTTCGTCCGACAGGAGGTCGACCTCCGCCTGGAGCTCCTCCGAGGCGGCCGTCTGGAAGTCGGCGACATCGAAGAAGTCCCGGTCGTCGGCGACATGACCGACGAGCCGGCCCGGGCCGGCGTAGCGCAGCTCGGTGATGCCACAGGCGGCGGCGAGCTCCTTCAGCCTGCTCGCGTGGGCGCGAACGAGCGCTTCGTCGGCGAGGCGGCCATATCGAGTCGTTGCCTGATCGCTCATCTCATCTTCCAGGATAGGGCTGGCCAAGTTGTCGAGCTGCTCGTTCGCCGATCTTGGCGGTGACCGTTCGAACGGACTCGGGCAGCGCGTGGGCGTAGGTTCGCATCAGCATGTCGGGGCTGTGGCCCAGGAGATCCGCGGCGGCGCGGATCTCGCCGATGTCGCCGGCGTGGCGGACCATGTGCGTCGCTGCGGTGTGTCGGAGGCCGTGCGACGTGAGACGCGGCACTCCCGCCCGGGCCACGAGCCGGTCGAGGGTTTGGTCGAAGTTGCCTGGTGACACCGGCGTGCCGGTCCTCGTAGCGACGACGAGGTCGTTGTCGACCCACCCGTGCCCAGCCGCCAACCGTTCTTCGGCCTGGAACCGGCGGTGCCCGAGGAGTGCCTGGGCCATCGTCGGGATCGATCGGGATGGTCCGGCGCGACCGGGCGTTCTTCCCGGCGCTCCACTCGGGCCGGCCGCGGACCTCGACCAAAGCTCGCTCGACTCGGACCGTTCCCTTCTTGAGGTCGACCGCTGACCAGCGCACGGCCAGCACTTCGCTCCGACGCAGCCCGTAGAGGACCGCCAGGCGAAGGGGCGCCTCCCAGCGGTGGCCGGCGATCGCGACGAGGAACCGGTGAAGCTCGTCTTCGGTCCAGGCGTCGGCCTCGCGGTCGATGGCCGCCCTTCGTCACCTGTTTGGGCATGCCGACGCGGGCGGCTGGGCTACGGCGCAGCTCGCCGGTGGCCACGGCGTCATCGAGCGCAGCGCGCAGCACCATGCGAAGGATCTGGATGCTCCGACGGGACAGGCGTCCACCGGCAGCGAGGCCGTCGAGCCACCGCGCCACGTCGTCGCGCTCGAGACGATCGACGCGAACGGCTCCGACGCCCGCCTTGATGTGGCCCCCCGCCCACTCGTACATGAGGCGCGTCTGGCCCGATACGTCGATCTTGCCGGCCACCCACCGGTCGACGAGATAGCCGACAGTGTCACGATCGGACGGGAGCTCACCCGACGCCGCGAACGACGTCGCCGCCGCCTGCGCCGTTCGTCGAGAGTCGAACGTCCCGACCTGGCGCGGGCGACGTCGGCCAGTCTCCGTGTCGATCCCGTCGACACGAACCACCCACCGCTCGCGATGCCGCTGCACCGCCGGCTGACCCGTCTGTTTCCACACGATCTCGACCCCCCTCCCGCATACATCGTGCATACATGGGCCGAGAATGGCCGAGGGCCCCGCCCTCTCGGCGAGGCCCTCAGACAGTATCACACCAGCTAGACCGCCCGATTCGGAGAGCGCGCTCGGAGGGACTCGAACCCCCAACCTTCTGATCCGTAGTCAGATGCTCTGTCCATTGAGCTACGAGCGCTGGGCCGGTCGAGTCTACGGGCACCCGCCCCTGCCGTGAAGCCGCTTACCGCCAGGGTGCCCAGCCCGACCGCTGGAAGATGGCGTACGCCGCCTGCGCGTTGACCGCCGGGTCGTACAGCTGCTCGGGTGAGGTGACCCCGACGCTGGCCAGCGTCTTCTTGTTCATCTTGAAGTAGATCTGGAACAGCCCGTAGCAGCACCAGTTCCGCACCGTCGGCACCAGGTTCGACTCACGGGTGGCGATGCGCACCGCCTCGTCGGCCTCCTCGGCGGGGAAGGTCGACCGGATGATGGCCTCCACGTCGGCCTTGCTGTACGTGTTCTGCGGCGGGGCGACCGCTTCGGTGGTTGGCGGCTCGGTCGGTGCCTGGGTGGTCGGCGGAGCGGTCGTGGCGGGCGCCTTGGTGGTGCTCGGCTTCGGCGCCGCCGTCGTGGCCGCCGCCTTCTTCGCCGTCGTGGCCGGGGCCGCCGTGGTGGTGGTCGCCTTCTTCTTCGCCGTGGTCGCCGGCGGGTCGGTCGTGGCCGACGCCACCTCGGCCGCGGCCACGGTGGCCGGCGCGGCAGTCGACGGCGCCGACGACGACGAAGACGCGGGGGCCGTCGTAGACGCGGCAACGGCCGCCGGCGCCACCGTGGTCGTCGAGGACGCCACGATCAACGGATCAGCGGCGAGAGCGGCACCAGGCAGGCCTCCGGAGCGCACGACGTTGCCCTGGCTGGCCCGGATGACGAGGCCGATCGGAACGAGGACGGCGAAGCCGACGATCATGATGAGCAACCGACTGGCCAGCGGATGGTCCCGCACCCAGTCGTCCCGGCGTCTCGGGTACGAGATGCCAGGCTCGTATTCGTTCATGGTCCCCTTCCGACCGGCGGGCCCGGGCTCCGTCGCCCTGGCCTCCTCCGATCTGCGGGGTGGCGCGCCGACACCGCGGCGATCTCCGCCCCCCACAAGCGTGGTCCGTATGTGGAAGCGGGGAAGGTCTAGCGGCTCCGTAACGAGATTGCAACCCGAAGTGTGACCGGCGTCACGCCGTAGCCGCGGCGGAGAGGGTGGGATTCGAACCCACGGACAAGCTCAGCGCTCGTCAACGCCTTAGCAGGGCGCCCCGTTCGACCGGACTCCGGCACCTCTCCGAGTGGACTGCGATGCTACACAGCCGTCAACGGCGACCGGTCTGGAAGGGACCTCAGAGGCGGCCGAGCACCGACGAGCACGACGAGACGTCGACCCCGCCCCCGGCCTCGACGTCGAGGTTGGTGATCACGCCGTCTTCGATGATGGCGGCATAGCGCTGGGACCGCTTGCCCAGCCCGAAGCCCGCGCCGTCGAAGGCAAGGCCCATGGCCTCGGCGAAGTCGCCGTTGCCGTCGGCCAGGAGCGTCACCTTGTCGCCGACGCCCTGGTCCTTGCCCCAGGCGTCCATCACCCAGGCGTCGTTGATGGAGATGCACACGATCTTGTCGACGCCCTTGGCCTTTACGGCATCAGCGTCGGCCACGAAGCCGGGCATATGGAGCTTGGAGCAGCCCGGGGTGAAGGCACCCGGGACCGCGAACAGCACGACCTTGCCCGTGCCGAGAACGTCGCCGGTCCGCACCGCCTCCGGCATCCCGCTCGCACCCAGCGTGCGCACCTCGATGTCCGGAATCCGGTCACCAACCTTGACTGCCATGGGTCGCTCCCCTCGCTCCTTCGTCCGGGGGCACGCTACCGAACCCGAGCCCCCATGCAATCGGGCGGATCCGCGTCATCGGACACGGGGAGTGACGTCATCACTGCACCAAGACACGGGAAGGGGACGTGGTGGCCGAACGGACGGTGGGTCAGACGCTCATGGATCGAGGGTTGATCACGCCGGATCAGCTGGCGTGGGCCATCGCCGCCCAGGCCCGCACGGGGTCCCGCCTCGGCGCCATCCTGGTCGCCGCCGGCCTCGTCAAGCGGCGGGCCCTGTACGAGACGCTGGCCGCCAACTGGGACGTGCCCTTCGTCGACGTCACCCTCGAGCCCCTCGACCCCGGCCTCCTCACCCTCGTCGACGGCCAGCGCCTCGCCCGCGAGGGGTGGCTGCCGCTGCGCCGCCTCGACGACGGCCGCGTGCTGGTGGCGTCGTGCGAGCGCCCGACCCCCGAGCGGCGGTGGGCGATCGAGACCACCGTGGGCGCGCCCATCGAACTGGCCGCCACCACCGACTGGGACATCCTCCAGGGTGTCCGCCGCGGCTACTACCCGACGGTGCAGGACCAGGCGGCGCTCGGCCTCTGGCGCCGGGCCGAGCACCAGTCAGCCCGCAAGGTCCTGACCCGCCCGCAGCAGGCGCTCGCCGGGATCACCGTCGGCGTGGTGCTCGTGGCCCTCGTGTTCGCCTTCCGCCAGACGATCGTCGTGGCCTCGGCCACCGCCAGCCTCGCCTTCCTCGCCTGCGTGCTCTTCAAGTTCGTGGTGGCCATGGCCGGCGCCCGGCACGAGAACGACCACGGCGTCACCGATGCTGATGTCGCTGCCCTGCGCGACGACGAGCTGCCGACGTACACGATCCTCGTCCCCGTCTACAAGGAAGCGAACGTCGTCGCCGATCTCATCGGCAACCTGTCACAGCTCGACTACCCGGCCGAGAAGCTCGAGATCCTGCTGCTGCTGGAGCCCGACGACATCGAGACCATCGAGGCGGCCCGTGCTGCGCATCCGCCGGAGACGATGACGATGCTCATCGTGCCCGAGGGTGGCCCGAAGACGAAGCCCAAGGCCTGCAACGTCGGCATGTTCTTCGCCCGGGGCGACTTCCTCGTCATCTATGACGCCGAAGATCGCCCGGAACCGGACCAGCTGAAGAAGGCGATCATCGCCTTCGAGCGCGGCGGTGAGGAGCTCGCCTGCGTGCAGGCCGCGCTGAACTATTGGAACGACGACGAGAACGCGCTCACCCGCATGTTCACGCTGGAGTACTCCTACTGGTTCGACTACATGCTCCCGGGCCTCGACGCGATGCGCCTGCCGATCCCCCTCGGCGGCACGTCGAACCACTTCCGCACTGAGACCTTGCGGCGCCTGGGTGGCTGGGATCCCTACAACGTGACCGAAGATGCCGACCTCGGCATCCGGGCCAGTGCCCTCGGCTACCGCGTCGGCGTCGTCAACTCGACCACGTTCGAGGAAGCGAACTGCGCCACGGGGAACTGGATCCGGCAGCGCTCGCGGTGGATCAAGGGCTACCTGCAGACGCTGCTCGTCCACCTGCGCCATCCCGTGGCCCTGACGCGCGAAGCGGGCCTGCGCCAGACCGCGGCCTTCGCCCTGCTGGTCGGCGGCACCCCGCTCACGTTCCTACTCGTCCCACCGCTCTACGCGCTGTTCGTGCTGTCGCTGCTCGTGCCGGCCGCCGCGCTGTCCAGCTTCTTCCCCGGTTGGGTGCTCACCGTGAGCCTCTTCAACCTGCTCATCGGCAACGGCCTGATGGTGTACCTGTCGATGATGGGCGCCTTCAAGCGGCGGCGCTACCAGCTGGTGCCCTGGGCGATGCTCAACCCCGTCTACTGGATCCTTCATTCGATCGCGGCCTACAAAGCGGTATGGCAGCTGATCACCAAGCCTCACTATTGGGAGAAGACCGCACATGGCATCAGCCGCCATCACCCTGCCCCAGGCGAACCAGTGGAAGCTCGCGTCATGGCAGCGTGAGGCACTTCGCTGGGCGCCCCGCCTGGCGTTCGCAGCGCCGCTGGCGGTCGTGTCGATCATCGTCCACGCCCGCGGCTTCGTCAGCGCACCGAACGCCGCGCTCGAGGTCCACGGCCAGCTGGCTCGGGCCGGCGGTCCGGTAGCGCTCGGGTGGGCGTACCCGCCCATCCCGACGTTCCTGGCGTCGGTGCTCCCCGGCGGGGCGCTGGCGCTGGCGCTCGTGTCGTCGCTCCTCGCCGGTGTGGCCATGGCCAGCCTGTGGGATCGGCTGGAACGCCGCAACACGCCGCTGCCGCTGCGCGTCATGCTCCTGGCGTCGTTGGCCCTCGTGCCGCCGGTGCTCTACGGCGCGACCCAGGACCTGGCCGCGTTCGCCGGGCTCGCCTTCCTCATCGTGGCGCTCGACGGGTTCGCTCGCTTCATCGTCGACCGTGACACGCGCGGCGGGTTCCAGGCCGGCCTGATGCTGGCCTTCGCGTTCGGCTGCGATCCTGTCGCTCTCGTGTACGCCAGCGCGCTGGCGGCGGCGGCGCCGCTGCTGGCGCGGGCCCGCTTCCGGTCCGAGCCCCACGCCGCGGTCGCCACGGCGTCGGTGCTGATCTTCCCCGTCGCCGCCGCCGCCGGGGCGTGGGCGTTCCTCGAATGGCGGTTCACGGGTAGCGCCTTCGCCGGCATCGCCGACCACGGCACGTTCTTCCAGTTCCCCGACGGGGTGCTGCACGGTCTCGTGGCCGCCGTCGGCGACACGGCATGGGCGGTGCTCCACACGCCGGTCTATCTCGCCGTCGGCGCCCTGCTGTTCCTGCGCAAGCGCATCGCCGTCGCCGGCTACGCCATCCCCCTCGCCGGGCTGGTGGTGGCCGACTGGATCGGGCTCGAGTACGCCAACGTGACGGCGTTCATGCTCCTGGCCGCGGTCGCCATCGTGACGGCGCCGCGCCGGCCCGGGCCCGCCGCCACCCGCCTCCTGATCGCTGCCGCCGCCGCCCAGATCGTGATCGGCGTCGTCGCCACCAGCCACACCGCCCAGGTCCAGCAGTTCCTCGACGTCCTGCGCTGAATCGCTACTCCGCGCTGAGCGGGACGGCGGCCAGCTGATCCGCCACCGCCGCCACCATCTCCAGCGCCAGCAGCGCCGCCACCTCGCACGCCAGTGCCGCCGCCGGATCGAGGGGCCCGCCCGCATCGGTCAATGGCGCCGGATGGCGAGCGGCCACCGCCGCCGCCAAGCCCGGATGCTCCCGCACGAGCTCGTCGGCCAGCATCGGCGCGAAGCGGGCCGCCTCCAACGCGCATTGGCGCTCCAGGCGACCCACCACCCGCTCGCCGTGCGTCCCGCGCGCCGCCAGCAGGTCACCGACGCTGGCCGGTCGCTCGGCCCACGCGCCGAGGCCGGCCTCGACCTGCGGATCGGCGAGCGGGGTGAGCGGGCGTCCATCGTCGAGGCGCCGACCGAGCGGCTCGTCGGCAGCGCTGCTCGGCGTCGGCGGGAGGGTCACGTCGCGAGCGGTCTGCACGACGAGCGCCACCCAGTGGGGCCCGCTCGTCGCCACCCGGGCCATCGCCGCTCGGTGTACGCCGTCGGCCAGCACCGTTGCACCGTCGAAGTCGTCCATCTGTCTCCGGTACCCAAACCGCGTGTCGCCCCGATGAACGCCACGTAATCTCGTGGCCGCTCCAGTGAACCAGGGCCCGTTCCCAAACGTATGGGCAGGAACGTCTCGTTGAGCGAAGGGGGTGCCCGATGGCCTCAGTGGTGGTGACGGGCGGCGGGCTGATCGGTCTGTCGACGGCGATGTTGTTGGCCAAGGATGGTCACGACGTGACGGTGCTGGAGCGTGATCCGAGTCCGCCGCCGGCCACGCCCACAGACGCCTGGCAATCGTGGGACCGGCGCGGCGTGAACCAGTTCCGCCTGCTCCACATGTTCCTGCCCCGGTTCCGCCAGATCGCCTCGGTCGAGCTACCCGAGGTGATCGCCGGGATGGAGGCCGCTGGCGCGTTGCGGTTCAACCCGCTGACCGAGGCGCCGGCCGAGCTCACCGGCGGGTTCCGGCCCGGCGACGAGGAGATGGAGTTGGTCACCGCCCGACGGCCGGTGGCCGAGACGGTCGTCGCCTCGGTCGCCGCCGACACCCCCGGCGTCACGGTGCGGCGCGATGTGGCCATCCGCGGCCTGCTGACCGGGACCGAGGCGGCACCCGGCGTTCCCAACGTGGTCGGGGTGGTCACCGAGGACGGCGAGGAGATCCGCGCCGATCTCGTGATCGACGCCACCGGTCGGCGCTCGCCGCTTCCCAGCTGGCTGGCCGCCGCCGGTGCGCGAGCGCCGGTCGAGGAGCTCGACGACAGCGGCTTCGTCTACTTCGGCCGCCACTTCCGCTCCCCCGACGGCACCACCCCCGTCGCGTTCGGGCCGCTGCTGCAGCACTACGACTCGCTGTCGATGCTGACCCTGCCGGCCGACAACGGCACGTGGGGCGTGGGGCTCATCACCAGCGCGAAGGACAGCGCGCTGCGGGCGCTCAAGGACGAGCAGGTCTGGTCGACGGTGGTCAAGAGCTACCCCCTTATCGCCCACTGGCTCGACGGCGAGCCCATCGACGACCAGGTGGCGGTCATGGCCAAGCTGGAGGACCGTCACCGCAGCTTCGTGGTCGACGGCACGCCGGTCGCGACCGGTGTGCTGGCGGTCGGTGACTCGTGGGCGTGCACGAACCCGTCCGTCGGCCGAGGCATCTCCATCGGCCTCATCCACGCCGTCGCCCTGCGCGACGCGTTGCGGCGGGAGTCGCTCGACGATCCCGTCGGCCTCGCGCTCGCTTGGGAACAGGCCACCCTGGCGACGGCCGAGCCCTACTTCCGTGGCACCTTGCACTTCGACCGTCACCGCCTGGCCCAGATCGAAGCGCAGATCGCCGGCGTGCCCTACGAGCCCGGCGATCCCATCTGGGACCTGAGCGAGTGCCTGGGCGCGGGCGCCGCCGCCGACCCCGATCTGCTCCGCGCCGCGTTGCGCATCGGCTCGGTGCTGGCCACGGGCGAAGAGGTCTTCGCCGAGCCCGGCATGGTGGACAAGGCCATCGCCGTCGGCGGTCCGCTGCGGGGCGAGCCGGCGCCAGGGCCGACGCGCCAGCAACTGCTCGCGGTGCTGGGCTGAGCGGTGCGCGTCGACAACGACGGCGTCGGCATCGAGGTCGCCGACGAGGGCTCCGGTCGACCAGTTGTGCTGCTGCACGGCTGGCCCGATTCCGGTGCGCTCTGGCGCCACCAGGTGAAGGCCCTCACGGAGGCCGGGTTCCGCGCCATCGTGCCGGACCTGCGCGGCTTCGGTGCGTCCGACGCGCCGGAGGCCACCGAGCAGTACGCCCTGCCGTTCCTCGCCGGTGACGTGCTCGCCGTGCTCGACCACCTCGGCATCGAGAAGGCCCATGTCGTTGGCCACGACTGGGGCGCGGCGCTGGCATGGGCCCTCGGCGCGCTGGCGCCCGACCGGGTCGACCACCTGGCGGTGCTGTCGGTCGGTCATCCCGCGTCGTTCGGCGCCGCCGGCCTCGCCCAGCGCGAGAAGTCGTGGTACATGCTGCTGTTCCAGTTCGCCGGCGTGGCCGAGCAGTGGCTGTCCGACAACCACTGGGCCAACTTCGTGGCCTGGGCCAACCACCCCGACCTCGACACGGTGACGGCCGAGCAGGGCCGGCCGGGCCGGCTCACCGCCGGGCTCAACTGGTACCGGGCCAACATCCCGCCGGAGGCCTTCGTGGGTCCGCCGTTGGAGCTGCCTCCGGTGCAAGCACCGACGATGGGCATCTGGAGCAGTGGTGACATGGCGCTCACCGAGGCGCAGATGACCGGATCGACAGCGTTCCTGACGGGGCCGTGGCGCTACGAGCGCGTCGAGGACGTGGGACACTGGATGCAACTGGAAGCGCCCGAGGTGGTGAACCGCCTCCTCCTGGATTTCCTCCCACGATGAGCACCGCTGCCACCGACCGCTACGACCTCGCCATCGGTCGCCTCGTGCGTTTCCACCCCGACGTCGTGGGGGCCACGGAGTCGCTGGTCGAAGAGGAGCCCGGCTTCGCCATGGGTCACGCGTTGGCGGCCTACCTATCGCTCACCTCCACTGACGTACCCGATCTCGACGGCGCCCGGACATCGGCCGATGCACTGGCGGCATTGGCCGGCACCGACCAGGAACGGGCCCATCGCGACACCGTCACCGCGTGGTTGGCGGGCGACTGGCACGGCGCCGCCCGCCGTCTCGACGACCACCTGATCGCGCAGCCCGACGACGTGCTCGCTCTGCTCGTCGGTCATCAGCTCGACTTCTTCCGCGGCGACGCGCAGAACCTGCGCGACCGTGTGGGCCGCTCGATCGGTCGCATCGATCCCACCCATCCGCTGCAGGGGTTCGTGCGGGGCATGTACGCCTTCGGTCTCGAAGAGGCCGGCAACTACGAGCTGGCCGAGGCCCACGGGCTGGCCGCCGTCGACGCCAACCCCGACGACGTGTGGGCCACCCACGCCGTCGTCCACGTGTACGAGATGCGCGGTCAGGTCGACACCGGCGTCGGCTTCCTGCGCCAGCACGAGGCCGACTGGACCGTGGACAACATGTTCACCGTCCACAACTGGTGGCACCTGGCGCTGTTCCTGCTGGAGGCGGGCGACGTCGACGGCGCGCTCGCCGTGTACGACGCCCAGATCCACCACGGCCAGTCGGCCGGTGTGCCGTTGGAGATGCTCGACGCCAGCGCGCTCTTGTGGCGGTTGCTCCTCGACGACGTGCCCACCGGTGATCGCTTCGCGGCGCTGGCCGATGCCTGGACCACGCGCACCGGCATGACGCCGTGGTACGTGTTCAACGACGTGCACGCCACGATGGCGCTCGCCGGTGCTGGTCGGCTCGGCGAGGCCCGCGCCGTCATCGACCGCCTCGCCCGCTACGTCGACGCGCCGCCGACCGGGCCGGCCACCAACGTCGCCATGACGGCGGAGATCGGACTGCCCGCCAGCCGGGCCGTGCTCGCCTCCGTGGAAGGCCGCCACGACGACGTCGTCAGCGAGCTCCTCCCGATCCGGGGCATCCTCCAACGCTTCGGCGGATCGCACGCCCAGCGCGACGCCCTCCAGCGCACGCTTCTGACCGCCGCCCTCCGGGCCGGGCCCATCGAGCTGGCATCCGCCCTGCTCAGCGAGCGCCTGGCCGCCCGGCAGACGAGCGTCTACGCCTGGAACCGGCAGGCCGAGCTCGCCCGTCTGAACGGCAACGGGGCCCTCATGGCGACAGCGATAGCCACCGCCACCGAGCTCCAGGGCCGGTTCGCCACCGCCTCGGACGGCTGGCCTCTCACAGTCTGAGAGACTGACGGCTGTGACAGACAACGGCCATCGGCCGGGGTTGACGCATCGTGCCCCGAGCCTCGCCGGTCGGATGATCGGTGCCGTCGTCGGACCCCTCGTGACACCCGTCGTCGACAAGGTCGACCTGGACCACGTCGTCAGCCGCATCGACGTCGACCACGTCATCGATCGGGTCGACCTCGACGCCGTGATCGACCGGGTCGACCTCAACGCCCTGATCGAGCGCGTCGACCTCAACACGATCATCGACCGGGTCGACATCGATCGCGTCCTCGACCGCGTCGACATCGATCGACTCATCCAGCGCGTCGACGTCGACGAGCTCATGAAACGGGTCGACCTCAATGCGCTGATCGGCAGGGTCGACATCAACGCCCTGGTGGCCAAGGTCGACGTGAACGAGGTCGTGGCCCGGGTGGACACCGACGCCTTGGTGGAGCGCACCGAGATCGGTGCCCTCATCGCCCGTTCCACGAGCGGCATCTTTGCGACAGTGCTCGACGCGTTGCGCAGCTACATCGTCAGCCTCGACCTCGTGGTCCACGGCATCATCGATCGGATCATGCGCCGTCCTCACCCGCACGACGACAACGACGCCACGACCAAGCGCACCCTTCTACCCTGGCGTCGCGACCTGGCCCTGCAGGGAACGCCGGGTGGTGCGGTGAGCCGTGTTGCCGCGTTCGCGTTCGACTGGTTCCTCATCGGCGTCCTGTACGTCTTCGGGCAGCGCATGTTCGCCCTCGGCCTCGAGGTACTGGTCGGCCGCACGTGGATAGCCTCGGAGCACCGCGTCGCCGCCGGTGTCGCCTTCGTCATCTGGGCCTTCCTCTACTTCGCGGTACCGCTGGCCGTTGTCGGCCGAACACCCGGGATGGGTTTGCTCGGGGTGAAGGTGCAGCAGGTTGATGGCCGCCCGATCCGCGGCGGCCGGGCCGCATTGCGGACGCTCGTTCTCCCGCTCAGCTTCTTGCTGTTCGGCCTCGGTCTCTTCATCGGACTGTTCCGATCGGACCGCCGCACGCTGCATGACCTCATCGCCAAGACGACCGTGGTCTACGCGTGGGACGCGCGCGGCGCCCATCTCCGGCTGCTGGCGGCGCGCCAGGAGCAGGAACACCCGACGGCCGCTGCCTGAGCACGATCAGGCCCAGAGGTCGGTGCTGAGGTACTTGAGGCCGGTGTCGGCGAGCACGACGGCCACGGTCTGGCCGCGGTGGGGACCGGCCAGCAGGCGTTCGGCGGCAGCCACGTTGGCGCCGGCCGAGAAGCCGGCGAAGATCCCCTCGAGCCGGGCCAGGCGCCTGGCCGTGGCGATGGCCTCGTCATCGGTGACGGTGAGGTGGCCATCGACCAGCTCGGGATCGAGCAAGGGCAGCTCGGGCATCGAGTAGCCGCCGCCCTGGATGCGGTGGTCGGGGCGGGACGGGTCGACGGCGTAGCAGGCGATGGCCGGCCGGTGCGCCTTGAGGGCCCGGGCCACCCCGGCCAGGGTGCCGCCGGTGCCGATGAACTCGCAGAAGGCGTCGATGTCGCCGCCCGACTGCCGCCACAGCTCTTCCCCCGTGCCGTCCTCATGAGCGCGGGTGTTGCCCAGGAGGCGGAACTGATCGGCCCGGAACGCCCCGCGCTCCGCGGCGAGCGCCGCCGCCGTCTCCTCCACCCGGGCCAGGTCCTCGCCCGACACGTGGCCGCGCTCGGCGCCGGGCGCCTGATCCACGAGCACCACCTCCGCGCCGAGGGCCCGCATCATGGCGGCGCGCTCGTCGGAGTTGCCGCGTGACATGACGGCCACAAACGGGTGGCCCGTCACCGCGCAGACGATGGCGAGGCCGGTGCCGGTGTTGCCGCTGGTGAGCTCCACCACCGTCTGGCCCGGATCGAGCCGCCCTTCGGCGGTGGCGTCCTCGATCATGCGCAGGGCGATGCGATCCTTCTTCGAGCCCCCCGGGTTGAGGTAGTCGAGCTTGGCCAGGATGCGCCCGGGTCCGGGATGGAGCCGGCGCAGCTCGACCAGCGGGGTGCCCCCGATCGCGTCCAGCACCGAACCCAGCACGGACGCCATCCACCCAGTATGGGCGGAGTGGTGCCGCAGTGCGGCGCCAGGAGCAGCTCATCGCGGCATTGCCGAGTGCAGCGAGTAGGAGCAAGCCGAAGCGTGCGGAGGCGGCGACGCAGACGGGGCCGTACTCTCGGCGCCATGTTCGACTCCGACCTGGCCGCCCGCGCCGAGCGGGCCGCCGAACTGCTGAAAGCCCGTGGCGACACCATCGGCATCGCCGAGGGCGCCAGCGGCGGGCTCATCGCCGCCTCGCTGCTGGCCGTGCCTGGCGCGTCGGCATACTTCGTCGGCGGTGCCGTCGTCTACACGTTCGCTGCCAAGGAAGGCCTCCTCGGCGACGTGATCGAGACCCCCGCGGGTCTGCGGGGGGCCAGCGAACCTTTTGCCCGCTACCTGGCCAAGGCCATCCGCACCCGCCTGGGCACCACGTGGGGCATCGGCGAGGGCGGGGCGGCTGGTCCGCCCAACCGCTACGGCGACCCCGCCGGGCACGCGTGGCTGGCGGTGGACGGGCCCGTCGAGGCCACCCGCCACCTGCTCACCGGGCTCGACGACCGCCGGGCCAACATGGTGGCATTCGCCACGGCCGCCTTGGACCTGCTCGTCGAAAGCCTGTCGATCTGAAGGATCCCGTTCGTCGTTGAGGTAGCGCGGCCTCGCCGGCCGCCCGGCACCAGGAGGACACCGTGAAGTACATGCTGCTCATCTACTCCGACCGCGAGGCCTACGCCGCCCTCTCCAGCGAGACGCAGGCGCAGATCAACCAGGACTACTTCACCTACACGCAGCAGATCATCGACAGCGGCGAGTGGGTGGCCGGCGATCCCCTGCAGGGTGTCGAGACAGCCACCACCGTGCGCAGCCGCGGCGGTCAGCGCACCCTCACCGACGGGCCGTACGCGGAGACGAAGGAAGTGCTCGGCGGCTACTACCTCGTGGACGTGAAGGACCTCGATCGGGCGCTGGAGCTGGCCGCGCTCCTGCCCGGCGTCCGCCACGAGATCGACGTGATCGAGGTGCGCCCGCTCATGGACCTCTCGGAGATCATGGGGAGCTGATGGAGCCCGACGAGCTCGAGCGCGTGTTCCGGCGTGAGTCGGGGCAGGTGCTCGCCTCGCTCATCCGGTTCACCGGCGACTTCGACGTCGCCGAGGACGCGCTCCAGGAGGCCGTCGTCATCGCCATCGAGCGCTGGCCCCGCGACGGCCTACCCGATCGTCCCGGCGCGTGGCTCCTCACCACGGCGCGGCGCCGGGCCATCGACCGCATCCGGCGAGAGGGGCAACGCGGCGACAAGCAGGCAGCGGCGTGGTCGCTCGAGCTCGCCCGGGGCCGGACCGACACCGAGGAGACGGACGACGCTGCCATGACCGTGCTCGCCGACGACCGGCTCCGCCTCATCTTCACGTGCTGCCATCCCGCACTGGCTGCAGACGCCCGCGTGGCCCTCACGCTGCGCACGCTCGGCGGGCTCACCACCGACGAGATCGCTCGCGCCTTCCTCGTGCCCGAGGCCACCATGGCGCAGCGGCTCGTGCGGGCCAAGCGCAAGATCCGCGATGCCGGCATCCCCTACCGGGTACCGCCCGACCACGAGCTGACCGACCGCCTCGACGGCGTCCTCGCTGTCGTCTATCTCGTGTTCAACGAGGGCTACGCCGCCACCGCCGGCGACACGCTGGTCCGCCGCGAGCTGTGCGCCGAAGCCATCCGCCTGGGCCGTCTCCTCACGGAGCTGATGCCCGACGAGCCCGAGGCGCTCGGTCTGCTCGCGCTCATGCTGCTCCAGGACTCGCGCCGAGAGAGCCGCGTCGACGCCCACGGCGAACTCGTCCTCCTCGCCGACCAGGACCGAAGTCGCTGGGACGCGGACCAGATCGAAGAAGGCACCGCGCTCGTGGAGGACGCGCTGCGGCGATCGATGGGCAACGTCGGTCCCTACTCAGTGCAGGGGGCCATCGCGGCGTTGCACGCCGAGGCGTCTACGGCGGCCGACACCGACTGGCCGCAGATCGCCGCGCTCTACGGCGTGCTCGACCGCGTCGCCCCCTCGCCGGTGGTCACGCTGAACCGGGCCGTGGCTGTGGCCGAGGCGTGCGGGCCGGAAGCAGCGATGGCCATCGTCGACGAGCTCGGCGGGGCCGGCGTGCTCGACGAGCAGCACCTGTACCACGCCACGCGTGGCGAGCTGCTGCGGCGGCTCGGCCGCACGGACGACGCTCGTGCGGCACTCGAGCGAGCCCGTGCCCTCGCCCGCACGACCGCTGAACAAGCACTGCTCGGTCGCCGCCTCGACTCGTTGCATACGGACCAAACGCGCGCACTGGATGGATGACATTCGTCGGTGATCTGCTCGTTGCCGCGGCGACGAACGCGTGGCATGCGGATGGACATCGACAACTACACGAAGCGGGCGGGCCGCGTGGACCTCGACGGCATCGACTTCGACGACTTCCGGAGCCAACCGCTCGACGACGACACCCTGCGCTGCCTCCGGTACATGCACGACGTGGAGCACCACACGGTCTGCTACCTGCGCGACCTGCTGGTGACGTCGGCCCATCGCGATCCCGAGGTGACGAGCTTCCTCACGATGTGGACGTTCGAGGAGTACTGGCACGGCGACGCCATCGGCGCGGTGCTGGCCGCCCATGGCGAGACCGCCGGGCCGTCGCGCATCGCCGCCGTGCGCCGCTCGCTGCGGTGGAACGATCGGCTGGCCCCCACGCTGCACTCGCTCGGCTCGTGGATCGCCGGCGCGTCCTACGGCGCCGTGCACATGACGTGGGGCGCGGTCAACGAGTGGACGACGCAGGCCGGGTACTCGTGCCTGGCCGCCCGCGCCGGCCATCCCACGCTGGCCGAGCTGCTCCGGCGGATCATGCGCCAGGAGGGCCGCCACATCGACTTCTACGCCAGTCAGGCCGATCGCCGGCTGCGGACTGATCATCAGGCGCAGCGCCTCACCCGCTTCGCCCTGCGCAGGCTCTGGAAGCCGGTCGGGTCGGACGTCAGGCTGGCGGTCAGCCACACCGTGGCGCGCTGGGCGTCGTAGATCTCGGCCCGGGTCCGCCGATCGAGATCGCGAAGTACGAGCCGCCGGTCACGACGATCACGAACACGGCGGCGGCGCTGGCCCCGGCGGTGATCCCGATGAGGTCGGGGCTGGCCAGCGGGTTGCGAGCGAGGCTCTGGAAGATGGCGCCGGCGAGGCCGAAGGCGGCGCCGACGAGGAACCCGGTGCGCGACCGGCGCAGGCGCAGCGTCTGCACGATGAACTTGGAGTCGCTACCGCCGAAGCCGAAGATGGCGGGCACGACGTCGCGCAGCGGGATGGGGAAGTCGCCCACGCTGATCGACACGCAGAACACGACGGCCGATGCCGCCGCCAGCACCCAGCCCACGACGACGCTGCGCCGGCGACTCGCGGCACGCGCCGCGACCACAACGGCCACGTCGGCGGTGGCGATCACGCGCCCGCCCTGCTGTCCCAACATTGGGTGCGGATTGCGTCTTGGGTGCGAGATGGCCCGCCTGGCGGGGCATCTCGCACCCATCGAGTGATTCGCGGCCGACGTATCGCCGGCGCCAGGCTGGGCCGCCCCCACGACCACCCGCCAGGACCGAGTGCGCACCAGGCCGCGGGGCCGGTCGGCACGGACGAGGCCACGCGAGTCGAGTGCCGGTTCCGTGGCGACGGCCGCACTCACGGCGCCGCCGCGCCGCCTCGATGTCGGGACGGCACACGCCAGACTGTAGGTGTGCCTAACGGCGGCTCACAAGAGGCGCAGGAGCAGCCCCTCGCTCGGGCCGAGCACCACCGCGGCGGTGCCGACCGGACCCACGGCGCGGTCCGGGTCGGTCGACACGAGCACGCTCGCGTCGGTGAGGTCGACGGCCAGCGGCGCCGCTGTGGTGGCGAAGTTCACCGCCGCCACGACCCGGACGTCGCCGGCTTCGCGACGCCACGCCAGCACGTCGGGCCCGGCGTCGAGGGTCACCTGGGTGCCGCCCTGGAGCACCGGCAGCGTGGTCCGCAACTCGGCCAGCCGCCGCACGAAGGCGAGCGTGGAGCGGGGGTCGGCGGCTTGGCGCTCCACACAGAGGTGCTCGGCGTCGCCCACCAGCGGGAGCCACGGCTCGCCGGTCGTGAACCCGGCGCCGGGGCCGGCCTCCGACGGTGGCTGCCACGGGATGGGGGCCCGCTCGGGATCGCGGCCGTCGACGTCGACCACTCGCTCGGGCGGGATCACGGCGTCGGGCAGGCCCAGCTCCTCGCCCTGGTACACGAAGGGCGTGCCCCGCAGCGCGTAGAGCATGAGCGCTACTGCCCGGGCGCGGGCCGGACCCTGGCCGTCGGTGTCGAAGCGACTGGCGGCCCGCGGGTTGTCGTGGTTGGCGAGGAACCAGGCGGGCCAGCTGGCGGCGTCGGCGAGGGCGTCGAACTCGTCGATCGCCGTGCGGAACGCCGAGGCCGACCACGGCAGCTTCACGAACACGAAGTTGTGGGCGAGGTCGAGCTTCTCGCCGCCCTGCACGTAGGTCACCACCCGGCGCAGGTCGAAGAGGTACACCTCGCCGACCAGCATCCGGTCGGGGTACTCGTCCACCACGCGGCGGATCCCACGCAGCCGATCGTCGATCGTGGGCCAGTCCTCGCGATGGGGCGGCTCGCCCTTCACCTCGTCGCCGAGGGCCGGGTCCTTGGCCAGCTTGTGCACGACGTCGATGCGGAACCCGTCCACCCCCCGCTCGAGCCAGAAGCGCAGGACGTCGTGCATGGCCGCCTCGACCTCGGGGTTCTCCCAGTTGAGATCGGGCTGCTCGGCCTCGAACGAGTGGAGGTACCACTGCTGCGTGGCGTCGTCGAACGTCCACGCCTTCCCGACGGCCACGAACTCCGAGCGCCAGTTGTTCGGTGGCCCGCCACCCGGCGCGCTGTCGCGCCACACGTACCAGTCGCGCTTCGGATCATCACGGCTCGAGCGCGACGCCAGGAACCAGGGGTGGTGGTCCGAGGTGTGGTTCGGCACCCAGTCGAGCACCACCTTCATGTCGCGGCGGTGGCACTCGGCGATGAGGCGGTCGAGGTCGGCCAGGCTGCCGAACACGGGATCGACGTCGCAGTAGTCGGCCACGTCGTAGCCGAAGTCGGCCATGGGCGACGGGTAGATCGGTGACAGCCAGACCGCCGCCACACGGAGGGCGGCCAGATGGTCGAGATGAGCGATGATGCCGGGCAGGTCGCCCACGCCATCGCCGTTGCTGTCGGCGAACGAGCGAGGATAGATCTGGTAGATCGCGCCGCGTTGCCACCACGACAGGTCGGACACGGCGGGCACCCTATCGGCGGGGTCGGGCGGCTCGTACGCTTGCTGTCGTGGACATCCGAGAGGTGACGGCCAGCGTGCGAGCCGGGCGGTTCCCGGCCGCCATCTACAGCGACGAGAGCATCTACGCCCTGGAGCGCGAGCGGCTCTTCGCCCGGACGTGGCAGTTCCTCGCCCACGAGTCCGAGATACCGCGGCCCGGGGATTTCGTGGTGCGCCGGATCGTGGACGACTCCTTCATCGTGGTGCGCGATGACAGCGGCCAGGTCCAGGTGCTGCTCAACATGTGCCGACACAAGGGCATGCAGGTGTGCCGGGCCGAGGCGGGCACCACCACGCACTTCCGGTGCCCGTACCACGCCTGGACCTACAAGAACGACGGCCGGCTGGCCGGCGTCCCGTTCCACCAGGAGGCCTACGGCGGCGACGCCCAGCTCGACAAGGCCGAGCACTCGCTGCTGCGCCCGCCGCACGTCAGCTCGTACCGCGGCCTGGTGTTCGCCAACCTGGATCCGGCGGCCATCCCCCTCGAAGACGCGCTGGGCGACTTCCGGTTCTTCCTCGACCTCTACGTCCACCAGAGCGACGACGGCATCGAGCTGCACGGGCCGCAGCGGTGGCGGGTCGGCTGCAACTGGAAGATCGGCGCCGAGAACTTCTCCGGCGACTCGTACCACACGCCGCACACCCACGCGAGCGTGGTCGACATCGGGCTGTTCCGCGAGCCGAAGGCGAGCAAGCGCAAGGAAGGGGCGCTCTACTTCGCCGGTGGCGGCGGCGGCACGACGTACAAGATCCCGCCGAGCGACTTCGAGCACGGTCTGGCCCACGTGGGCTACCCGCCGGAGATGGTGGCGCACATGCGCGACGTGTGGACGCCGGCGCAGCAGTCGCTCGTCGGCGAAGCCGGCTTCATGGTTTCGGCTGCAACGATCTTCCCGAACCTGAGCTTCGTGCACAACTGGCCGAAGATCGCCGACGACGGCGACGTCGTGGTGCCGTTCATCTCGCTGCGGCTCTGGCAGCCGGTGAGCGCCACCGAGACCGAGTGCTACTCGTGGTTCGCCGTCGACCGCAACGCGCCCGAGCAGTTCAAGCAGGACTCCATGAAGGCCTACCTGATGTGCTTCGGGACGTCGGGCATGTTCGAGCAGGACGACGTGGAGAACTGGACGTCGATCACGAGCATGAGCCGGGGCCGGCTCGCATCGACCATCACCCTCGACACGACCATGGGCATGGCCGCCGAGGAGGACGGCACGGCGACCAAGCCGGCGGCGTGGCCGGCACCGGGCCAGGCGTACGTGGGCTACGGCGAGTACAACCAGCGGGCGTTGCTGCGGCTGTGGGCCCAGGCGCTGGAGGCGACACCGTGACCGAGAGCATCGCCGTGCCCGCGGCGCGGCCAGCCGGTGCCGACGCGCAGACCCACCACGACGTGGCCACGTGGCTGTACTGGGAGGCCGAGCTGCTCGACCAACGTCGCTTTCGCGAATGGCTGTCCATCCTGGCCGACGACGTGCGCTACCGGATGCCGGTCACCGTCACCACGATGCGCCGCACCGATCACGTCCCCCTCGGCGCCATGGCCCACTTCGACGAGGACCGTTACTCGCTCGAGAAGCGGGTGGAGCGGTTGGAGGGTGACCACGCCTGGACCGAGGACCCGCCGTCGCGCGCCCGGCGCTTCGTCACGAACGTCCGGGTGGCGCCGCCCGACGACACCGGCGCGGTCGAGGCCCGCAGCTACGTCCTGCTCTACCGCAGCCGGGGCGACGAGCGACCCGCCGACGTGGTCTCGGTCGAGCGCACCGACCGGCTCCGCCCGGGTCCGGCGGGCTGGCTCCTCGCGTCTCGGGATCTCGTGGTCGACGAGGCTGTGCTGCGCACGCAGAACCTCGCCCTGTTCCTGTGAGCGGCCTGCTCGCCGGCAAGGTCGTGGTGTGCACGGGCGGCGGGTCGGGCATCGGCCGCGCTGCCGTCGACGCCTTCGTGACCGCCGGTGCCCGCGTCGCCGTGCTCGAGCGCGACGAGGCGAAGTGCGAGGCGCTCACATCGTGCGGCGACGGCGTCGTGGCGGTGGCCGGCGATGCCACCACGGCGGCCGGCAACGCCGCGCTCGTGGACGAGGCCCTGACCGGCTGGGGTCGCATCGACGCCGCCGTCACGTTCGTGGGTGTGTTCGACCTCTACACCCCACTGGCCGACATCCCCGACGATCGCTTCGCCGCCACCTTCGACGAGGTCTACAACCTCAACGTGCGCAGCCCCCTGCTCACGGTCCGGGCCGCCCTGCCGGCGCTGCGCGATTCGAAGGGCTCGATCGTGTTCACCCTCTCCAGCTCCAGCTTCTACGCCGGCCGGGGCGGGGCGCTGTACGTCAGCTCGAAGTTCGCACTGCGCGGTGCCGTCGTCCAACTGGCTCGCGAGGTCGCACCCGACGTACGGGTCAACGGGGTAGCCCCGGGCGGCACCGTGGGCACCGACCTGCGTGGGCCCCGCAGCCTCGGACTCGACGGCGACCGGCTCGACGATCGCCCCGGCCGGGCCGACCAGCTCCGCGAGCGCACGCCGCTGCACGTCGCCCTCACCGCTGCCGATCACGCCGCCAGCTACGTGTTCCTCCTGTCGGACCAGGCGCGCGGCATGACCGGCGAGATCCTCCGCTCCGACGGTGGCCTCGGTGTCCGCTGACCCGCTGCGACCGCTGCGCGAGACCGTCGCCCTCGGCTGCCGCATCCTCGCCGCCCGCGGTCTCGTAGACGGCGTGCTCGGTCACGTCTCGGCGCGGGTGGGCCCCGAGTCGTTGCTCGTCCGCTGCCGAGGCCCTCAGGAGCGGGGCGTGGCCCACACCAAGGCCGACGACATCCGCTTGGTCGATCTGGACGGACGGCACCTGGAGGCGAGCGAGGGCTGGCAGGTGCCGAAGGAGCTGCCCATCCACAGTCGCCTGCTGGCCACCCGGCCCGATGTCGGGGCCGTGGTCCACGCCCACCCGCCGTCGGTCCTCCTGTGCGGCCTGGCCGAGCTGCCCCTGCGGCCGATCTTCGGCGCCTACAACATCCCCGCCATGCGCCTCGCCGCCGGTGGCGTCCCCGTCTACCCGCGCTCGGTCCTGATCGCCCGCGACGAGCTGGCCGACGAGATGCTGGCGGCCATGGGTGACCGGCCGGCATGCATCCTGCGGGGCCACGGCATCACCGTCACCGGGGCGTCGGTCGAGGAAGCGGTGGTGCGGGCCGTCGACCTCGACGAGCTGTGCTCGATCACGCTGCGCCTGGCCCAGCTCGGGGTCACGGCGCCCGAGGTGCCCGCCGCCGACCAGGCCGAGCTCCCCGATCTCGGCGGCGCCTTCAACGACCAGCTCCACTGGCAGGCCCTCACCGCCGCCATCGACCCGAACTGACGCGCGATAAGTGCTCCCACGGTTGATAACTCGCGTCAGTACCCGAAATCGGGTGGCTGAGTGAGCGCTCACTCAGGTAGCGTGGCCCGCCGATGTCCCTGCCCACGGCGCCGGTCCGTACCCCCCGAGCAGCCCCGATGCCCCCGCGCGAGCGCCGGGCCGCCATCGTCGCCGCCACCGTCCCCCTGCTCCTGGCCCAGGGCGTGGACGTCACCACCCGCCAGATCGCCGAGGCCGCCGCCATCGCCGAGGGCACCATCTTCCGGGTCTTCCCGGACAAGGAGTCCTTGATCGACGCCGCCGTCGAGGCCGCCTTCGACACCGCTCCCACCGAGGCGGCGCTGGCCGCCATCGACCCCGCCGAGCCCTTCGAGGAGCGCCTCGCCCTGGCCGTGGCCATCGTCCAGCATCGGGTGCTCGACATCTGGCGGCTGGTCTCGGCCGTCGGGATGCGCGACACGCCCGGCGTGAAGGGGCGCCGAGGGACGCCCGAGCTGGCCGGCCTGGCCGCCCTGTTCGAGGCCGAGCGCCCGTGCCTGCGCTACGACCCCGCCACTGCGGGGCGTCTCCTGCGCAGCATCACCCTCGCCCTCAGCCACCCCGCCATCGTGACCGGTGACCCGATGCCGCCGGAGGAGATCGTCACCCTCTTCCTCGACGGCGCCCGCGTAGGCGGTGCGCCGTGCTGATCGGTCTCCTGCGCACCTACCTCCAGCGGTACCGCGGCATCCTCGTGGCCGTCGTCATCCTGCAGCTGATCCAGGCGATGGCCACCCTCTACCTGCCCAGCCTCAACGCCAACATCATCGACAAGGGCATCGCCACCGGCGACACCGCGTACATCTGGCGCACCGGCGCCCTGATGCTCCTCATCACCCTGGGTCAGGTGGGCTTCAACATCGGCGCCGTCTACTACGGCTCGCGGGCGGCGATGGGCTTCGGGCGCGACGTCCGCAGCAGTCTCTTCCACACAGTCACCGACTTCTCCAGCCAGGAGGTCGACCACTTCGGCGCCCCATCGCTCATCACCCGGATCACCAACGACGTGCAGCAGGTGCAGATGCTCGTGCTGATGACGTGCACGCTGCTGGTGGCGGCGCCCATCACCGCCATCGGCGGCATCGTCCTGGCCCTGCGGGAGGACGCCGGGCTATCCGCCATCCTCCTCGTCAGCATCCCGGCGCTCATCATCGCCGTCTCGATCGTGATCTCCCGGATGGTGCCGCAGTTCCGGCTCATGCAGGAGCGGATCGACGTCGTCAACAAGGTGCTGCGGGAGCAGATCACCGGCATCCGCGTCGTGCGCGCCTTCGTGCGCGAGCCCGACGAGTCCAAGCGCTTCGACGCCAGCAACGGCGACCTCACGGCGACGTCGCTGCGGGCCGGTCGCCTGATGGCGTTCATGTTCCCGCTGGTGATCGTGATCCTGAACCTGTCGAACGCCGCCGTGATCTGGATCGGCGCCAACCGGATCAACACCGGCTCGCTGACCCTGGGCGAGATGATCGCCTTCCTGAGCTACCTCACGCAGATCCTGATCGCCGTGATGATGGCCACGTTCATGGCGATCATGGTGCCGCGCGCCGCGGTGTGCGCCGAGCGCATCCAGGAGGTGCTGAAGACCCCGTCGTCCGTGCGAGCGTCGGCCACGCCAGTCACGGAGGTGACCACCGTGGGCTCGCTCGAGTTCCTCGACGTGGGCTTCCACTACCCCGGGGCCGAGGCGCCGGTGCTGTCGAACATCTCGCTCACGTCACTGGCCGGGCAGACGACCGCCATCATCGGCAGCACCGGGTCGGGCAAGACCACGCTGCTCAACCTCGTGCCCCGCCTGTTCGACGTGACGTCGGGCATCGTGCTCGTCGACGGCGTCGACGTGCGTGAGCTCCACCCTGACGTCTTGCGCCGCCGCGTCGGCCTCGTGCCGCAGAAGCCCTACCTGTTCTCGGGCACGGTGGCCAGCAACCTGCGCTACGGCAAGCCCGACGCCACCGACGAGGAGATCTGGGAGGCGCTGGAGGTGGCGCAGGCGGCCGACTTCGTGCGGGCCATGCCCGGCGGCATCGAGGCGGCCATCGCCCAGGGTGGCAGCAACGTGTCTGGCGGCCAGCGCCAGCGCCTGGCCATCGCCCGCGCCCTCGTGCGCAAGCCCGAGATTTACCTGTTCGACGACTCGTTCTCCGCCCTCGACCTCCGCACCGACGCCCGTTTGCGCGCCGCCCTCGTGCCGTACACGCGGGAGAGCACGGTCATCGTCGTGGCCCAGCGGGTCTCCACCATCTCCGGGGCCGACCAGATCCTCGTGCTCGAAGACGGCCAGACCGTGGGCCTCGGCCGGCACGACGAGCTCCTCGAAGGCTGCCCCACGTACGCCGAGATCGTGGCGTCGCAGGTCGGTCAGCAGGAGGCGGCGTGACCACCACCGACCCGGACGTCGAGCGGCAGGAGGAAAGGGAGATCCGGCCGCCGTCGTCGGAGCTGCGCACCGGCCCCGGCGGCGGAGGTCGCTTCATCGCCGCTGGCGTGCCTGCCGAGAAGTCGATGGACTTCGGCGGCACCGTGCGTCGGCTCGGCCGGCGCATGCGCAAGGAGCGCCTGCGCGTCGCCGGGGTCTTCGTGCTGGCCATCTGCAGCGTGTCGCTCACGGCCCTCGGCCCCAAGGTCCTCGGCCACGCCACCAACATCATCGTGGACGGCCTCTCCAGCGGTTCGGGCATCGACTTCGGTGACCTCCACCGCGTCCTGCTCACGGTGGCCGGGCTCTACCTGGCCGGCAGCGTCCTCGCCTACCTCCAGTCGTACACGCTCGCCGGCATCGTGCAGCGGACGATGTACCGGCTACGACGGGACGTGGAGGACAAGCTCAACCGGCTGCCGCTCAGCTACATCGACCACAACGCTCGTGGCGACCTGCTGAGCCGCGTCACGAACGACATCGACAACGTGGCCCAGAGCCTGCAGCAGAGCCTGAGCCAGCTGCTCACGTCGTGCCTCACCCTCGTGGCCGTCATGGTGATGATGCTCACCATCTCACCGCTGCTGTCGCTGGTCGCCATCGTGACGATCCCGCTGTCGCTGCTGGCCATCAAGCTGATCACCAAGCACTCGCGCGGTCGCTTCATGGCGCAGTGGCGCCACACCGGGACGCTCAACGCGCAGGTGGAGGAGGCGTTCACCGGCCACGCCATCGTGAAGGCGTTCGGCCGCCAGCGGGAGGTGGAGGAGCGCTTCCGGCTGAAGAACGAGGAGCTGTACGCCACGAGCTTCAGCGCCCAGTTCATCTCCGGTCTGATCCAGCCGGCCATGATGTTCCTGAGCAACCTGAACTTCGTCGCCATCGCCGTCATCGGTGGGCTGCGGGTCTCGTCCGGTGCGCTGTCGCTCGGCGACGTGCAGGCGTTCATCCAGTACTCGCGGCAGTTCACCCAGCCCCTCACCCAGGTGGCATCGATGGCCAACGTGCTGCAGTCGGGCATCGCATCGGTGGAGCGGGTGTTCGAGCTGCTCGATGCCGACGAGCAGGAGCCCGACGCCGCCGAGCCGCTGACCGACCCTCGGCCGCTGGGCCGGGTCGAGTTCGACCACGTGTCGTTCTCCTACGACCCCGACCGCCCGCTCATCCAGGATCTGTCGCTGGTGGCCGAGCCCGGCCGGACCGTGGCCATCGTGGGCCCGACGGGCGCCGGCAAGACCACGCTGGTCAACCTGATCATGCGCTTCTACGAGCTGGATGCCGGCGCCATCCGGCTCGACGGGGTCGACATCTCCAAGATGGCGCGCCGCGAGCTGCGCTCGAACATCGGCATGGTGCTGCAGGACACGTGGCTGTTCGGCGGCACCATCCGCGACAACATCGCCTATGGCAACCTCGACGCCACCGACGAGCAGATCCGCGAGGCGGCGCGCGCCACCTACGTCGACCGCTTCGTGCACTCGCTCCCCGACGGCTACGACACGGTCCTCGACGACGAGGGCACGAGCGTGAGCGCCGGCGAGAAGCAGCTGCTCACCATCGCTCGTGCCTTCCTCGCCGACCCGACCATCCTCATCCTCGACGAGGCCACCAGCTCGGTCGACACCCGCACGGAGGTCCTCATCCAGGAGGCCATGGCGGCGCTGCGCTCCCAGCGCACGAGCTTCGTGATCGCCCACCGGCTCTCCACCATCCGCGACGCCGACATCATCTTGGTGATGGACGCCGGGCGCATCGTGGAGCAGGGCAGCCACGCCGAGCTGCTGGCCGCCGGCGGCTTCTACTACAACCTCTACAACGCCCAGTTCATCGCCCCCGCGGCGGAGGTCGCCTGAGTCGTACTGACGCGATCTATCAACCGTGGCGACGCATATCGCGCACGAGATCGTGTCAGAGGCGGTCCTTCGGGTAGCCGGGGTAGGACTCCTTGAACACGCCCGAGTGCAGCAGGACGACGGCGGCCACCTTGTCGTTGCTGGCGTCGGTCAGCGTCGTGCGGGTCCAGTACGACTCCGTGCGGCGGCTCTGGCTCAAGCCCACGATCTCCCGCTTGATGCGGTAGTCCTGCTCGACGAAGACCGGGCCGTTGATCAGGCGGATCTCCAGGTCGAGGAACAGGCCGAGGGCCGGGCCCCGCACCGGGAAGCCGCGCCCCGACTTGTTGGCGAGGACGCTGATCATCTCCATCGGCACCACGGCACGGCCCCATGGCGATGACGACGACCCGGCCACCGTGTACCACGGGTGCGGTTCGGTGATCTTGGCCAGCTTCTCCTCCAGCGAGAACGGGTAGCCCGAGCCGTTGCCGTCGGCGTGGTTCATCGAAACCACGTCGCCCGCGTCGCGCTCCATGCCCACCTTCAGCTGGTCGACGATGAACAGCTCGCCGGGATCGCCCTGGGCGGCGCGCCGGGCATCCAGCTCGGACTCGCCGTGGTCGGGCCCGATCGACGCCGTGCCCGTCAGCACCGGCGTGCCGTCGGCCTTGTGGGCCTCGATGCGCGCTGACGTCGGTCCCGTCGTCGTCATCGACGCCTGCACCTGCTCGCCCTCTACCACCATCGTGCGGAAGTGGCTGCTGATGCAGCCCCGCTCGAACCACGCCGGACCCCACAGCGCCACCGCCATCGGGTCGAACTGGCTGAAGTGGGTGGGGCCCTCGATCGGCGCGCCGGTCAGCCCGAGCGACGCCGCCGTCTCGCCGTCGTGGACGCTGGCGTGGCCGTCCACCTCCTGGTCAGCGAGCATCTGGGCCGGCGCCCGCAGCGGGCCGGTGACGGTGAGCTCGGTATCGAAGCGCATGACGGGCAACCTACCGCTGCGACCAGTCGGTGAACCGTGGCTCGGCGTGGAAGATGGTGCCGGGCGACTCGTACCGGACGCCGTCGATGGCGTACAGCGCGTCGAAGGCCTGGCGCTGCAGCGGGTAGGCGGCGATCAGGCGGTCGCGCTCGTCGGGAGTGAGTTGGATGCCGGCGGCCGCCAGCAGGGCGTCGACGGTGGCGGCGGTGTCGTCCATGTCGATGATCTCCTCCTCAGATGGCGGCGAGCCGCTCGGTGACCATGGGCGCCACCTGGAGATGCCAGTCCGTGACGGACTGGTAGGCGTCTCCCGTGCGGACCAGCGTCGCTTCCTCGAACGGGCGCCCGGCCAGTTGGAGCGACAGCGGCAGCCCACCCTCGGTGAAACCCATCGGCACGACCAGCACCGGGTTGCCCACACCATCCCAGTAGGCAGTGAGGATCTGCCGGAAGACGGCCATGACGCCGTGCTCGGCGAGCAGGTCGTACCGGGGCGAGCCGATCGCGCACGTGGGCGACGCGATGACGTCGACGTCGGCGAACAGTTCGGCCAGCCCGCCCTGCGCCAGGCGCCGCACTCGTTGCGCCTGCACATAGTCGGCGCCGCTGGGCAGCGCACCCAGGGCGAGGATGTCGCGAGTGCCGGCGAAGTAGTCCTGCCCGCGGGCCCCGATGTCATTGTGGTGGTAGGCCAGCGCCTCGGCCGCCATGGTGACGATGACCGCGGTGACCACTTCGTTGTAGTGCGGGAGCGTGACCTCCACGACGTCGGCGCCGAGGGCGGCCAGCGCCTCGGCGGCAGCCTCGAAGCAGCCGGCCAGCGCCGGGTCGCTGCCGTCAGGGAAGTGGTTGGTCCGCTCGACGCCGACGCGCAGCCCGTTGAGGCGGCCGTCCAGCCCGGCCGTGAAGTCGGGCACGGGCCGATCGACGCACGTCGGATCGCTGGCGTCGAACCCGGCGATGACGCCGAGCATGGCGCCGCAGTCGCGCGCCGAGCGGGCCAGCGGGCCGATGTGGTCGAGGCTGTAGCCGAGCGGCACGCAGCCCGACTTGGGCACGCGCCCGTAGGTGGGCATCAGCCCCGACGTGCCGCAGAACGCTGCGGGGATCCGGATGCTGCCGGCGGTGTCGGTGCCGACGGCGGCCAGGAACATGCCGGCGGCCACGCCGTTGCCGCTGCCGGAGCTGGATCCACCGGGCCACGCGGCCACGTCCCACGGGTTGCGAGGGATGGGGAAGGGCTTCGTGGCATCCGGGAAGCCCACGGCGAACTCCATGGTGGTGAGCTTCCCGGTGAGCACGGCGCCCCCGGCCTTCAGGCGGGCGACCACGGGTGCGTCCTTGCCCTCGCCCCAGGCCGGATCGAGGATGAGGCTCTGGGCCGTCGTCGGGCCCTCGGCCATGGCCAGGATGTCCTTGACCCCGACGGGAATGCCGTGCAGCGGTCCCCGATCGGTGCCCGCCGCCAGCTCGGCGTCGGCTCGGCCGGCGGCGGCGAGCGCCTCATCGTCGAAGCGGGCGAGGTAGGTGCCGAGCTCGCCGTCGAGGTGGTCGGCGGCGGCGATGCACTGGCGGGTCAGTTCGACGCTGGTGAGCGCGCCCGCCCGTAGCCGGGCCGCGGCGTCGGTGACGGTCAGCGGGAGTTCGGTGGTCACCGGGCGATCGTTCCATGGCCGAACGCTGGTGTCGACCGGGCCGTCGCTCCGCTTCGCGGTGCATCTGGCGACCAGCTCGCGGCCCCGCTGGCTGCGATTCGGGTGGCCCCGCCGCTGACGTGTGGCCCGGCGCCTGACTCCTACGCTGGACGGCGATGGAGGACGAGCTCCCGGCCGGCGCCTTCTCGACGTGGCTGACCGACATGCGGGCCGCACTCCGCGGGGAGCGTGACGCCGACGTGCCCTGCGGCACCTGCACCGCCTGCTGCACGTCGTCGCAGTTCGTGCACATCGCGCCGGACGAGACCGACACGCTGGCCCACATTCCCGCCGCGCTCGTGTTCCCGGCTCCGCGCCTCCCGAAGGGCCACGTCCTGCTCGGGTTCGACGAGCGGGGCCACTGCCCGATGCTGATCGACGGCCGGTGCTCGATCTACGAGCACCGGCCGCGGACCTGCCGGACGTACGACTGCCGGGTGTTCCCGGCCGCAGGGTTGGAGGCCGATCAACCGGCGATCGCGGCGCGGGCACGTCAGTGGCGGTTCAGCTTCCCAGCGGCGGCCGACCGGGCCGACTGTGACGCGGTCCGAGCCGCCGCCCGGGCGCTCGGCGACCAGTCCGCCAGCCCGATCAGGGTCGCCATCCGGGCCGTCGAGCGCGGCGGCTGACTCAGCTTTCCCAGGTCAGGCCGGTATCGAAGATCTGGCCGATGCGCAGGGCGTTGCCGAACGGATCGCGGATGCCGAAGTCGATGCCGTACGGCTTGGGCGACGGCTCGTCGGTGATCTCGACGCCCCTGCCCTTCAGCGTCTCGTAGGTGCCCTGGGCGTCCGGCGTGGTCAGGAAGATCGACCCGGCCACGGCGCCCTTCGTGAGGAGCTCACGGACCTGTGCGGCGGTGGCCTCGTCCATGGCCGGCGGGCCCGGCCGCTCGAGGAGGATCTCCCGGACCGGATCGCCCGGCACCCGCACGGTGAGCCAGCGCATGAAGCCGAGGTCGAGGTCGGTGCTCAGCTCGAGGCCGAGCTTGTTCGTGTAGAAGTCGAGGGCTTCGTCCTGGTCGAGGACGTAGATGGCGGAACGGCTGATTGCTTCGTACATGCCGCTGACGGTACGACCGGGGTCGGTCAGGACGCTTCTCCGAAACTGCTCGGTCGGGCCCACACCTTGACGAAGCACGACGGCGCCCCCGGCATGGGACCCCGCAGGCGGAACTGCGAGGGCGATTCCCCGACCACCTCCGTGAACGTGCGGCTGAACGTGCCGAGGCTGGAGAACCCCACCTCCATGCAGATGTCCGTCACGGTGCGGTCCGTGGTGCGCAGCAGGTACATCGCCCGCTCGATGCGACGCCGCTGCAGGTAGCGGTGCGGCGTCTCGCCGAACGTGGCCTTGAAGGATCGGATGAAGTGGGCGTCGGACACGTGGGCGACGGCAGCCAGCGCGGCGACGTCGAGGGGCAGCTTGTAGTCGCGGTCGATGGCGTCTCGCGCCCGCAGCATCCGGCGGTTCTCGGCCTCCACCGAACGAGCCACGCCACCAGTCAACCAGCGATCGGTGTGGTGCCGTTCGGACCGCAGTGACGAAGCGGCGAGATTGGAGCAGAATGCTCTTCATGGGCTCGTCCGCTCCGGCGGTCCGTGTGCCCGAGATGGTGCCGATCCTGTCTCGGGGCAAGCACCGCAACCCTCGCAAGGGCGCCTGCTTCATGGAACTGGCGTCGTTCGTGGCCGGCGAGCCCTGGAGCGATCACCCGGCGTGCACGCACCCGCTGCTGGCGTCGCTGGCCCGGCTGGTGAACGACGTCACGAGCGACCGCGCCCGCCAGCGCCTCGCCCCCTTGATCCCCGACGTCATCGGCCTCACCAGCGACGACCCCCGCATGGACGTGCGGATCGCCCTCCGAGCCGCCGCCACCGCTCTGCCCGTGGCGGCGGAGCGGCACCAGCCCGCGCTGGCGGCGGCCGTGATCGCCGCCAACCGGTTCCTCGACGAGCTGGACGACGTCGCCGACCTGGCCGATCGCCCGTCTGACCGCCTCGAGGACGAGAGCCGCTGGGCCCTCGGCCACGCGCCGGGCGCGGCCCGCTGGGCCGAGGAGTTCACCGAGCTGTGCTCGCCGTCTCTCGCCGGGTTCCGGAGGTACGGGGCGCCGTGCGTCCTGCGTACCTCGGTCGAAGCGATCGCCCACGGCTGCATCCCCGACCCGGACCGGATGCTCCGGGATCTGCTGCGCACCACGATCGACGAGTGTGCGGCGTGGATCCGGCGCCCGCCCGCGTCGCCGGCGCCACCCGGCCCGCCGGCAGCCCAGGTTCGCGACCGTCCGCGCCTGCCCCGGCTGGCGCCCCGCTGACCGGCTCGGCTCACCCGCCCCGAGGCCGGTGAGCCGCGGCCAGCATCAGGCCGGCGGGGCGACCGGCGTGGCGTCCTGGGCCGGCCCGAACGTGGCCGTCACCGTCGCCGGCTTGCCGCCCACCGTCGTGGCGTAGCTCACCGAGCTCAGCAGGTTCCCGCTGATGGCCACGTCGAGCTGCACCGGGGTGTCCCCGGCGACGCCGAGGGAGGCGGGAGGCACGGTGACGGCGAAGTGCGCCGTCGCACCGTCGTTGGATGTGGCCTGCACGGCGGCCGGCGCCTGCAGGGCACCGATGGGATCGGCGTCGGCCGGGTCGGTGTCGAGCGCCTGCCAGTCCCCGCCGTCAGGCATGACCCAGCTGCCATCCGGGGTGATGACGTAGGAGACCTTGCCGTCGCCGCTCGTCAGGGTCAGCCGGCTGCCATCGCCGACCCGGTCGCCGTCGGCCACGAGGGCGACGGCGCCATCGAGCGTCACCGTCGACACGAAGTGGTACGTCGTGGTCAGCGACGCCAACGCACCCTGCAGCGTGGCGGCGGGATCGGGAGGTGGCGCCGGGGCCGCGGTGGGCGCCGGGGCCGGTGCAGGTGCGGCCGGCGCCGCCGTGGTGGTCGGCGCCGGGGCCGTCGTGACCGCCACGACCGGGGCGGCGGTCGTGGCGGTCGCGGCGGTCTTGGTCGCGTTGTCCGAGTGGCCGCCGCTGCAGGCGGCGACGCCGAGGGTGAGGATGCAGAGACCGGCGCCCCACCAGGGGCGCCGATCGCTGCTGCTGTGCTTGGTCATGGCCGTCGCCTAGCGCGAGCCCCGAGCCCAACCACCGCCACCGTGGCCGTCACCAGGGTCGTTGTCGTGCTGGCCCGGACCGGTCCGATCGCCCCAACCATCGTGGTGATGGTCCTGCGCGGGGTCGGTCGTCGACGTCGGCGTGTTCACCGTCGGGTCGGTCCGCCCGCACCGCAGCCGGGGATCGGCCGAGATGCGCAGGTTGCCGTCCTTCTCGCTCACGCGAATCCGCACGGATTCGGTGTCGGAGAACATGACCTTGAGCGTGTTCCCGTCGACGGCGGCGGTCCCGGTCGACGGCGTCACCGCGCCAGCGGTGATGGTGCCATCAGCGGCGACGTTGTAGGCGACCGACGCGGCCGTCCCGTCGCACAGCATCCCGGTCCACGTGTGGTCGCCGGCGGCTTGATCGGCCGGCTGGGAGACACCGGAGATCTTCGACAGCGAGACCTGCGATGCCGCTCGGGTCACGTCACCACGGGTGAACAACAGCGCCGTGATGGTCAGCCGTCGCGACTGGATGCCCGACGTGAACGTGACGGTGGCACGAGCGGCTCCGGCGTGGTCGTCGCCGAAGTGGTTGACGTCGCCGATCACCGCACTCGGATCACTGCTCGAGATGCCGGTGATGTCAGGCGCACCGTCGGCCGTCGCCCCGATCGTGAAGCCGACCGTGGTGGTGGCGCCCGTACCGAAGATGTCGCCACTCCATCCGCCGGTGCCGGAGATGTTGGCGAGCGAATCCGCCACCACTCCGGTCTTCTCGCCACCGTGACGGGTCTCGACGCGGACCTTGCCGCTGTTGGCGTCGTTCACGAACATGACCCGGTTCGGGTGCACCTTCGTCGCTGTCAGGTTGTCGGCCGGGTTCACGTTCACCTTGGCCAACGAACCACTCGGCGTGGTCGACACGTCGACCGTGAGCGGCACGCCGAAGAGGGGCAGTGTGGTCGTCGAGGTATCCGCGACGACGGGGTCCGCCGCCGGGGCGGTGGTGTCGGTGGTCTCGTTCTCGGCCGCCAGTGGTGACGCCGACACCGGGGACGCCAGCAAGGCGATCATCCCACCGCCGGCCAGGACTGCGCCGGCGACCATGGCCCACGCTCTCCGCCTGTAGATGTGTCTCACTCCACGTACCTCCTCGACTTCGGCCCGCCGTGATGGGACACGCCGGGAGCCGATCGATGGTTTGGGTATGGCCGACACGCAGCGTGGGTAAGCAACCGCTGCCCGGCGGGACGGGCCAAACCTCTGGCACGCTTGGGGCGTGTCGTTGGGAGTGGAGTTGGCGATCCAGATGACCGTGCCGGCGGAGGCGGACGCCACCGACACCCTCGAGGTCTTGTTCCGAGCGCACTACGCCCGGCTCGTGCGCGCCCTCACGCTGGTGTCGGGGAGCCGCGAGGCAGCCGCCGACGCCGTGCAGGAAGCGTTCGTGAAGGCGCACCTCCACTGGGCCCGGATCCGCCGCTACGACGACCCGGTCGGCTGGATCCGGCGCATCGCCATCAACCGGCTGCGCGACGACCACCGGCGCACGATCCGCAAGCAGCGCGCCGTCGATCGCCTGGCCTCCGAGCAGACGACGGTGAGCATCCCGGACCACTCCCCCGACGCCGACCTCCACTGGATGCTCGCCCAGTTGCCGGGCCAGCAGCGCCTCGCGCTGGCGCTCTTCTATGTCGACCAGCTGACGGTCGCGGAGGTCGCGGCCACGATGCGGCTGAGCGACGGCGCCGTGAAGTTCCACCTCCACCGGGGTCGTGAACGGCTCCGCCAGGTCCTGTCCCAACGCCAGAACGCGGCACAGCGATGAGCGACATGCACGACGACGAACTGCGCGACGTGCTCTGGCACGCCAGCGGCGACGACACCGACACCGGTGACGCGCTGCTGCGGGTCGAGGCGCGCGTCCGCCGCATCCGCCGGCGCCGCATGGACCTTGCCGGCGTCGGGCTGCTGGTGGCGCTCGTCGTCACCCTCGCCGTCGCCTCCCGATCGCACCACGACTCGCCCAGCCGGCCGGCGTCGATCGTGACCGTGGCCCCCCCGGTCTCGGACCCCGCGCCCACGACCCCGCCGAGCACCACGCCTCCCGACACCACCGCGGCGCCGTCGGGCGGCGCCGACTCGGCGATCCCCGTTGCGCCGGCTCCCGCCGACACCACGCCGACGGCCGAGACCGCCGCCCCCGAGACGGCCGCGTCGGAGGAGCCCGCCGGCGACGAGGCCGCGGCGGCCGCCGAACCCGAGCCCGAGCAGCAGGACACGCCGGCGGCCGCGGCGGCACCCCGGCGAACCCCTCGGACGCAGCAGACCTACACCGCCGCCGGCGGGCAGCTCACCGTCAGCGTGAAGAACGGCTCACTGGCCATCGTGTCGGCCACGCCCCACCAGGGCTACTACGTCGGACGGCCCAGCTCGACCGGGACGTCGGTCGAGGTCGAGTTCCGCTCACGGCGCGGCCAGTCCCGCATCCACGTCGACCTCGTCAACGGCCAGCTCCAGCCGACGATCACCGACGACGACAGCTCGGGCGGTCGCACCGGCGACGACCACAACCGCCGGGCCACCACGACGACGGCGCCAGCGGGCGACCACAGCTCGGACTGGGGCAGCGACCGATCCGGCCGTCAGCGGACCGACGCCAGCACGGGCACCCAGCGCGGCTGAGGCGCCTCAGCGGAGCTTCGGCTCCGCGGTGACGAACGTGGGGGTGACGGAGACGTCGACGTGGAGGCGCCCGTCGCTGAGCTCCAGCGGCGGCCGAACGCCGAAGATGTCCACGGCGAACGCGGCCTCGCTCGTCCACCGCCACTCGACGGGCCTCGGTGCCGTCCGTTCTCCGGTGAGCACGTCGCCGTCCCGCCACACGACGGTCACAGGCGGGCGGGTCCGCCGCTCCACAGCGACGGCGTGCACGTCGGGATCTTCGGCCACGGCAACGGTCTCCACCGACACCGCCCCGTCGAGCTCGGCGGCCAGGCGCAGGAAGGCCTTGGCCGCCGGGCGCATCAGGCCGAGCCGGCTGCCTTCGTAGGCGAGCAACGGGAGCTTGCCGTGCATCAGCTCGTTCATCGTGTACGGGTCCTGGTAGTTGGCAACCTCGGGCGCGAGGTGCCAGCAGACGGTGCGGTGCACGCCGGCAGCCATCGCCAGCAGGTTGCGGGTGACGATCTCGCGGCAATTGATGCGATCGCGGAGCTCGTCGAGCTCTGGTGGGCAACCCGCCATGAACATCTGCAGTGCCTCGGGGAGCTCCGGCAGGGCCGTGTAGAGCGCCTCCATGGCCCGCCGTTCGGGGGTGGCCGTCGCCGCCTGCGCCGCCAACTCGCTCGTACTGAGCTCACCGCCGCCGTCGGCGAAGGCGGCAAGCATCGTCTGCTGCAGCACGCCCTCGACCTCGGGGAACTCGAACAACGTGGGCCCGTTGTACTCGCCGACGACGACCGGGCGCTCGTAGCCGCACGCCCGCATCATCCGCCGGACCGTGGCCACGTGGTCCGGAACCCGCCGGGGATCGTCGTAGAGGTGCAACGCGAACAGGTCGAAGTCGTCACGGCCGTGGTCGACGACGTGGTCGAAGAAGGCGCGGGCCGGGCCATCCGGAGCGCTCGACAGCGCGTCGTAGCCGCAACCGCCGAGCACCACGGCCGCGTTCGGGTCGGCGTGGCGCACGGCGCGGTGGAAGCGCTGCAGGTGGGCGACGTACTCCGCCGCCGTCCCGCCCCACAACAGCTCGGTGTTGCTCGGCTCGTTCTCGCATTGCCAGTACTGGACCCGCCCCCGGGCGCGGCGCACGAGCGCATGCACGAACCGCTCATAGGCGTCCGGGTCGTGGGCCGGTGAGGGGGGCAGGAAGTCGGTTGCCGTGCGCGTCGCCCACAAGGAGCTGGCGCAGACCGTGACCCAGAGCTCCTCGTCGCCGTCGAGCTGGGCCAGCACGGCGTCGAGCACCGACCAGTCGAACGCGCCGGGACGGGGCTCGACCTGGTTCCAGTACACGTACACCCGGATCAGGCCGGCACCGAGTGCCCGGGCCTGGGGGATGAACTCGTGGGGCGGACCGAAGAGCCCGTAGCTGATGCCCCGGGCGATCCCGAGGCGGAAGCCCGTCGGCGCGATTGGCTCGCTCATCGTGATCCCTTCCGGTCGACTTCGTATACATCATATACGGCTGGTCTATGCCGTAAAGTCGCTTCCGTGCCTCCCCGCTCGACCCGCGTGCCACCGCCGTTGATCTGGACCCAGCCGGCGCCCGCCGCCCGGCCCCGCGACCTCGATCGCGACCGCATCGTCGGGGCCGCCATCGCCGTGGCCGACGGCGGCGGCATCGAGCGCCTGACGATGGCAGCCGTAGCCGCCCGACTCGGCCCGTACACCCCGATGGCCCTGTACCGCTACGTCTCCAGCAAGGACGGGCTGATCGACCTCATGCTCGACCACGCCACGGGAGAGATCGCCGTGCCCGATGCCCCCGGCCCCGACTGGCGAGCCGATCTCACGGCCATCGCGACCGACAGTTGGGCGATGGTGACCCGCCACCGCTGGTACGCCCAACTGGTGCACACCCGGCCGCCACTCGGTCCGAACGCGATGCGGCGCACCGAGATCATCCTGCAGATCCTGACGAGCCGAGGGGCCACGCTGCAGGACGCCATGGCGTACGCGGCGGTGCTCGATCTGCTGATCTACGGCAGCGCGCTCCAGGCCGCCGAGGAGCACGCCATGCGCCAGCGCTACGGCGTC
This sequence comes from uncultured Acidimicrobiales bacterium, assembly GCA_963728985.1. Taxonomy (GTDB): domain Bacteria; phylum Actinomycetota; class Acidimicrobiia; order Acidimicrobiales; family Ilumatobacteraceae; genus DASXAI01. Next base: position 1,374,849 of record CAVSME010000003.1, read on the forward strand.
ACGGACGTGAGCGACCTCACGGATGCCATCACCGAGATGCGCTCCCTCGCCGACCCCGACCGGTACCCACTGCTGGCGGCCTGGATGGCCCATCCATCGGCGGCCAGCCCGGACGAGCAGTTCCAACTGAGCCTCACGTTCCTGCTCGACGGCATCGCATCGCGCCCGCGCTCAGGTGCACGGTGATGAGGGACTGGACGATGCCGACGGCCTGCGCCGTGTAGCGGTCGGGCGCGGAATCGGTCCGGCGGGTCCCGGCGGCGAGACCGATGGCCCGATGCGCACCGGCAGGAGCACGGCCGTCATGACGCTGCCACCACGCCACCGTACGGGCGGTCGTGGCCGGGCCGGAACCCGGTCAGCAGGCGTCGTCCGGGGTCGCTGGCCCGCGGCCCAGGAGGGCAGCGCTACTGGGCCACCGCGACGGGATCGCCCGTCCGGAGGGTCCCCGGGGCCTGGACCGCCGTCCAGACACCGAAGTTGCCGGCATGGTGACGGGCCACGGTCTTGTAGATCTCGAGGTCTCGATCGAGAGCCGGCTGGGCGCGGGTCACCATCGTGCAGCGCACGCACGGCGCCTGCGGGACCACCTCGACGTCGCCGACCCGGACGGTCTGGCCGCACCAACCGTCCTCCACCCAGCCCTCGCCGTCGACATCGACGAGCAGGTTGGGCCGGAAGCGGCGGACGTCCCAGTTGCCATCGGGATGGAAGGTCGCTGCCGTGCGCAGGCTGGCGGTGGTGAGGACGAGCAGCGGGAGCGCATCGACGAAGCGCCCCGGGGGCATGGTCCATTCGATGGCATCGCTCGAGTCGTCGGTCGCATCGGCGAAGAACTCGGCGCGGCCGCCGGGCGCGCCGGCGGCGGCGGCCAGGGTCACACGCTGGCCCAGCCATGCGCTGAGCGCGGCGTCGGTCGCCGGTCCGGTGCCGTGCAGGGTCGTCCCGTCGGGCAGCACGAGCTCGGGCTCACCGTCCTCCCCGAGCGTCGCGGCGGCGTCGAGGAGCCGGGGCTCGCGCCGGCCGGTGAGGATCTTGCCGCTGGCTTCGTCGTGGATGCCCCAGCACCGGTCGCCCCGCAGGCCGTCGGCGTCGACGACGCCAGTGGTGAGCTGCTCGCCTTGGAGCGACTTGACGGGGTAGCGCCACAGGGCGACGAGCATTCCCAGCACGGCGACGAACCCTACGCGCTGTCGTCCGCCAGTCCGTGCCCGCTGCGACGTGTACAACGGTGCGCGGACGAAGGAGGTCTCATGAGCACGCTGGACGGCATGGTCGCCATCATCACGGGCGGGGCCCGCGGCCAGGGCGAGGCCGAAGCCCGCCTCCTGACCGAGCACGGTGCTCGGGTCGTGCTCACCGACATCCGGACCGAGCTGGGTGCGGCCGTGGCGGCGGACATCGGCCCCAGCGCGCGGTTCGTGGCTCACGATGTCTCGTCGCCGGACGGATGGGACGCGGTCATCGCCGCCGCCACCCAGGCCTTCGGGCGCGTCGACATCCTCGTCAACAACGCCGCCATCGCCCCGCCGCTGCGGCTGGACGCCACCGAGCCCGAGGTCTTCGACGAGGTGTACCGCGTCAACCAGTTCGGCGTGTACCTCGGGATGCGGGCGGTGCTCGAGCCGATGCGCGCCGCCGGCGGCGGGTCCATCGTGAACATCTCGTCGGTGGCCGGCCTGAAAGGCGCGTCATCGCTCTTCGCCTACAGCGCCACCAAGTGGGCCGTGCGGGGGATGACCCAGTCGGCCGCCCTCGAACTGGCCCGCTACAACATCCGCGTCAACGCCATCTTCCCCGGCATCATCGACACCCCCATCAACGAGGCGCTGCCGCCCAAGATGAGCGAGACGTTGATCCGCACCACGCCGATGCGACGCATGGGCGAGCCGGTGGAGATCGCCAAGGCCGTTCTATTCCTCGTGTCGCCAGCGGCCAGCTTCGCCACCGGAGCCGAGCTGGCGATCGACGGCGGCATGTCGATCTGACCGATCAGTGCGGCCGATGAACCCTCGGCGTTTCCAGCAGGGCGGTCCGCACCGGCACGAGCTCGGTCAGGATCCCGCCCGTGCTGCGGGGATGGAAGAAGGCGACGTTGCGGCGGTCGCTGCTCCCGCGCGGGATGTCGATCTCCTGCATGCCGTTGGCCAGCAATCGCTCGGCCTCGGCGTGCACATCCGAGCACGCATAGCAGAGGTGGTGCAGGCCGGGACCCCGTCGTTCGAGGAAGCGGGCGGCACCGGACGTCGCCCCCTCCTCCGGGATCAGGACCTCGACCTGGGTCTCGCCGTCGCCGACCTGGAAGAAGTAGTTGTACGTCTGCTCGGGCGGGAAGTACGCGCCCGTCGGCCATTGTGATCGGGGCTGATCGAGCTCCAGCCCCAGCGCGTCACCCAGGATCTCCTGGGCCTGGTCGATCGTGTATGCAACGATGCCAACGTGGTCGATGTGCACGAAGCCCATGGCCAGCAGATTAGGAACCGCCCGCCGGGCGTGCACCTCGTCGTCGGTGGCTACCCGGCCGGGAGCACGGCCGGCCACGACATGGACTACGTCCGGCTGCGACTGCTGGGTGAGCTGGCGGGGCTCGATGGCCACCACGCCACGGTCTCGTCCGACTACGCCGACCTCGATCGCTGGCTCGCTCCCGCCCGGTTGCTGGTCACCTACGTGGCGGGGCCGGTTCCCTCCGACGAGGACCACGCCCAGCTGCGCGGTTGGTTGGAGGGCGGTGGGCGGTGGCTGGCGCTGCACGGCAGCAGTGGGGGCAAGGCGGCGCGGGTGGAGCGCGACGGCCGTCGGGCACGGATCATGGTCTCGCAGCCGCACCATCGCACGCTCGGCGGGTTCTTCCTCAACCATCCGCCAGTACGCCGCTTCACGGTGACGGTGGCGGGTGAGCACCCGCTGACGGCGAACGTGCCGGCCACCTTCGAGGCCGTCGACGAGCTGTACCTCGTCGAGCTCCAGGATCGCGATGACACCGAGGTCCTGTTGACCACCCAGCTCGACGCCGACCCGTCGCCCGCCGGCTTCGGCTTCGTGTACGACGCCGACACGTCGGCCCTGGACGAACACGGCACGCGGGCGCTGGGTCATGTCCACCACGTCGGTGACGGTGCCGTCGCCTACGTCGCGCTGGGCCATTGCCATTCGCCGAGCACCAACAGCCAGCCGTTCGTGGACGGGTCGGTGGCCGCCGACGGCACCACGCCGCTGATGTTCCGGGGGATGTGGGAGGCCGAGCCTTTCCTGCAGCTCGTGCGCAACGGCATCGCCTGGGGCATGGCTGACCGCTGAGGTGGCCGGCCGGCGTCAGCCCGGCCAGATCTGCAGGTGGCTGGGCGCGGCGACGAGCGGGCTGTACTCGAAGCCCCGCTTGAGCCGCTTGCGCTTGTACGGCATCAAGACCGCGATCGCGTGCCCTTCCCGATGTTCCAGCTCGACGCGGATGGCGTCGAAGCCGCCGGCCCGGACGTCCGACACCAGCGCGGCGGCACGGAGATCCTCGCGCTCCGACCGCAGCCCCGAGCGCAGGTGCTTGAGGACCTCTTTGCTCGCTGGCTGCCCACCCAGCCCCGGGTCGGCGGCGACCATCCGGGTCGCTCGCTGCGCGTCGAGGGCGACGGCATACGGCAGGAACTCGCCGCGCTGGCCGAGCAGCTGCTGGGCGAGGGGCAGCGACGCGTCGAGCAACCCGTCGAGGTCGTCCTGCACCTCCTGCGATGCGCGATCACGCCACGACGCCATACCCGCCCATCTTGGCCGGGCGGGCCCGCTCGCCCCCGATCCGCCCGGTGCCGTGCTCCACCCGCGGGCGGGTGGTGCCGGGCCACCCCTGCCCATTCCATGGTTGGGCCCGAGCACACCGGCCGCGGCCACTCAGGAGGCCAATGCGCAGCACCAGAAGACTGCTTCCGATCGTGGGCTGGGTCACCGGCTACGAGCGACGCTGGCTTCGGGGAGACATCGCCGCCGGCATCGCCGTGACGGCGATGATCGTGCCGAAGGATCTGGGCTACGCGGGGATCGCCGGAGTGCCGGTGGAGAACGGGCTGTACGCAGCGGCCGCAGGCGCCATCATCTACGCACTGTTCTGCACGTCGCGGCAAATCTCGACCGGCCCCAGCTCGGCGCTGGCCGCCGTGGCCGGCAGCGCGGTCCTCGCGACAGGGCTCGGTGGGGAGGAGGCGGCGCAGCTGGTGGCGGCGATCGCGGTGGTGACGGGCATGCTGTTCCTGTTGCTGAGCGTCCTCCGGATGGGCTGGATCTCGCGGTTCCTGTCCAAGGCAGTGGTGACGGGCTTCCTGGCGGGCGCCGCCGTCCAAGTCGTGATCGGTGAGTTGCCGAAGCTGACGGGAACGTCGGCCGACGGCGATTCGTCGTGGCGAGAGCTGGCCTCCTGGATCAGCGGCCTGGGTGACCTCGATTGGACCACGCTGGTCGTCGGCCTCGCCTCCCTCGCGCTCATCCTCGGCGTCCGGTTCGCGGCCCCGAGCCTTCCGGGAGCGTTGCTGCTCGTCATCGTCGGCCTGGTCGCCTCGCACGTGTTCGACCTGGGATCGCGGGGCGTAGCCCTTGTCGGTCCCGTGCCCCGTGGGTTGCCGGCCCCCCAAGTGCCCAGTGTCGACCTGCTCACCGACCACTTCGCACCGATCCTCATCGCCTCCGTCGCATTGCTGCTGATCGGTTTCTCGCAGACCGCCGGTGACGCCCGCGTGTTCGCGACGCGCCACCGCTACCGCATCGACGTGAACCAGGAATCGCTGGCGCAGGGCATGGCGAACGTCGGCGCCGGCTTCTTCCAGGGGATGCCGGTGTCGACCAGCCTCTCGGCCAGCTCGCTCAACGAGTCCGCCGGCGCCAGGACACCGGTGGCGTCGCTCTTCACCGGAGCTTTCGTCGTGGGGACACTGGTCCTGTTCGCGCCGCTCTTCTCGGACCTTCCGAAGGCGGTGCTGGCGGCGGTCATCATCGACGCCGTCATCTTCGGGATGATCGACATCCGGGAGCTGCGGCGGCTCTACCGGGTGGCGAAGTTCGACTTCTGGATCGCGGTTGCCGCCATCGTGGCGGTCCTGTCCGCTGGCGTCCTCGCCGGCGTCATCATCGGGATCGTGCTGTCGCTCGGATGGCTGATCTACGTTGCGACGGTGCCGCCCATGCCACTCCTCGGCCGGGAGGTTGGCACGCAGGTGTACCGCGACATCGACAACTACCCCGGTGACGAGACCACCCCAGGCATCGCCGTTCTCCGGCTCGACGGCGGACTCTTCTTCGCCACCGCCGAGGCGCTCGATGATCGCGTCCGGGAGCTGACGGACGGCGACCCGTCCCTGCGGGCGCTCGTGCTCGACCTTGGAGGCGTCGACTTCATCGACTCGCAGGGCGTGGCCAAGCTGGCCGACATCCACGCGCTCACGAAGGCGGGCGGTGTGACACTCCGCCTGGCGCAGGTCAAGCCCCAGGTGCTCGCCAAGCTGCGCGCCGACGGGTGTGCCGATCGGATCGGCGCCGATCACATGCACGGCAACGTCCACCGGGCCGTCGATGCCCAACTCGCGGACGCCGCCATCGACGCGGACCCCTGACCCGATGAGCGAGGCGGAGGGGGCATGGGCGCGTGTGCGACGCCGGTTCACCAAGTCCGTCTCCTGGACGGCGCCGACCTCCACCGAGATCGGCGTCGTGTTCAAGGCCGGCCTGGCCGCTGGCCTGTCGTGGTGGGTGGCGCAGCTGGTGACCGGCGTTCCCGATCCGGTGCTGGCGCCGCTGGCGGCCCTCGTGACGGTCCGCGTCTCGGTGCGATCGTCCATCCACCGAGCCGTCCTGCGCAGTCTCGGCGTGGTGATGGGAGTGCTGATCGCACTCGCGTTGGGCGACACCATCGGGTTGAGCGCGATCACCATCGGGCTGCTCGTGGTGGTGTCGCTCGGCATCGCCGAGCTGGTCCTCCGCCTTCCCGCCTGGGCCGCCACCCAGGTACCGATCAGTGTCCTCGTCGTGCTGGCCACCGTCGCCGCGACGAGCGAGACCTACGGCTGGCGGCGCGCCATCGACACCGTCATCGGCGCCGCCGTCGGTGTGGTGGTCTCGCTGGCGTTCCCCGCATCGCGCTTGGTCGATGCGAGGCAGACGCTCGACCGCCTCGGCGACGGCATGGGCGGCGTGCTCGACGTGATGGGCGACGCGCTGTCCGAGCCGTGGTCGACCGACCTGAGCGGCAAATGGCGCCAGCAAGCACGCGCCGTGCGGGGGCGTCTGGTCAGCCAAGCGATCGAGAGCGTCGGCAACGGGCGCGAGGCAGCCCGCTGGAACCACCGCGATCGACGACACGTCGACGAGCTCGGTCGGTACGAGGACCTGCTGCCCCGCCTGGAGCGAGTGGCCATCGGGACGTCGGCGATCGCCCGCACGCTCGACGAGTTCGCTCGCCTTTCGGGCGGGGCCCACGAACCCATGCCGAAGGTGAGCTCGCTCCTCGGTGCTCTGGCCGGTGCCGTTCGCGTCACCGTGCAACACGCGCTGGCGAAGGCGAACGAGACGGAGGTAGCGGCGGCGCTGGCCGAGGTCCGCACGAGGCGGGAGGCGTGCACACAGGGAGCGGTGCGCCGCGCCCGGCTGGCGCTGGATCACCATCGCGACGCCGAGCACGATCACACCGCCGGTGAATGGCTGGGCTTTGCCGCGGTGCTCGTGCACGTCGACCGGATCATCAGCGATCTGAGTCCGCCCGCACCCCACTGACCGCGTGTCGGCACCGCCCTCGCACGGGCTCGGGCGCCTGCGAGAGTGGTGGCCATGCCGGAACGAGTGCGCATTGGTTTGGTAGGTGCGGGGCCGTGGGCGCACCTGTTCACCGCACCCATGTTGGCGGCGGCACCCGGCGTGACGTTCGCCGGCGTCTGGGCGCGCCGCGCCGAGGCCGCCGCAGCGCTCGCCGCGACGCACGGGTCGGCCGCCTTCGACGACATTACTGCCCTCCTCGACGCCTGCGACGCGGTGGCGTTCAGCGTCCCGCCATCGGTACAGGCGCAACTCGCGCTGGTGGCGGCGAAGGCGGGGAAGGCACTCCTCCTCGACAAGCCGCTCGGGAGCACGGTCGACGAGGCCGACGAACTGGTGTCGGTCGTCGCCAGCGCCGACGTGGTGTCGCAGATGATCCTCACCAACCGCTACACGGCTGAGATGCGCTCGTTCCTCGCAGCCGCCGCCACCTTCGACGCGTACGGTGGACGCGCCTCGTTCTTCGGCGACGGTTGCGTGGCAGGCACGACCTTCGGGACCCCCTGGCGGGTTGCCGACGGCGGCCTGCTGGACCTCGGTCCCCACGTGCTGGACGCGCTCGACGCCGCGCTCGGACCGATCCGGTCGATCGAGGCGCGCGGCGACGCGCTCCGCCTCATCCTGCTCACCTGCGGGCACGAGAGCGGTCACGTGAGCCAGGCGGCGATCTCCGCCACGACGAACCAGGCGGGATCGCTCACGATCGAGTTGCATGGGCCTTCCGGCCGTCTTGCCTTCGACCTGTCCGGTCACTCGGTCGCCGAGATGGTGGCCTCGCTGGCGGCGGCGCAGTGCACGATCATGGACGAGTTCGTGGGGTGCGTGCAGGCCGGCGTCCCGCACGCGCTGGACGTTCGCCGCGGTCTGATGCTCCAGCGGCTCATCGACACCGCGGCTCGTCAACTTCGCGCTCGCTGACTACAGTCCGATCCGTGGACCTGGGACGAGTTGGGATCTGGACATCGGCCTTCGACGCGCACCCGTCGGCGGCGGCACAGGCAGCTGCGGTCGAGCTGGAGGGCCTCGGCTATCGCACCCTCTGGTTGAACGAAGCGACGGGCCGCGATCCCTTCGTGATGGCCGGGCTCCTGCTCTCGGCGACCTCAACGCTGACGATCGCGTTGGGCATCGCCAACATCTACGCCCGCGACGCCATGACGACGGCGGCGGCGCAGAAGACGCTGGCCGAGGCGTATCCCGATCGCTTCCTGCTCGGACTCGGCGTGAGCAGTCCCGTGCTGGTCGAGAAGGTCCGCGGCCATGACTACGGGAAGCCGCTGTCCTACATGAAGTCGTACCTGGAGGCAATGGACGCTGCTCCGTTCAACGCCGTCGGGCCGGCGGCGCCGCCGGAGCGGGTGCTGGCGGCGCTGGGTCCGAAGATGCTCGAGGTGTCGGCCACCCAGGCCAACGGCGCCCATCCTTACCTGACAACGCCCGAACACACCCGCTCGGCCCGCGGAGTCCTCGGGCCCGACGTGCTGCTGGCGCCCGAGCAGATGGTCGTGCTCGAGTCCGATCCGTCGGTGGCGCGAGCGATCGGCCGGGCCTCGATCAGCTTCTACCTGCGCGCTCCCGGCTACCTCGCCAACCTCCGGCGCCTCGGTTTCTCCGATGACGACTGGGCGGACTGGAAGGCACCGTCGGATCGCCTCGTTGACGCCATCGTGGCCTACGGCGATGTCCAGACGGTGCTCGCCAGGGTGCAAGAGCACCACGAGGCCGGCGCCGACCACGTCGCCGTGCAGGTGCTGCGCGGCGACCGCCAGATCCCCACAGCCGAATGGCAGGAGCTGGCCCGGGTCCTGTTCTGATCCGCCGACTCGGGGAATTCTCGACTGCCGCGATGATCGTCATCGTCGGCACCCGTCGAACGGTGGGAGTCGGAGTTCTACCTCGAACCCCACGTGAAGACCGAGCACATCAAGACGTTCGGGCGGGGCGCGGAAGCCACTCGCGGTCACCGGGCTGGACTTCACCACGTACGAGATCGCCTCCGAGAAGAAGAAGCTCTGATACGGCTGCAATTCTCTGAGGCCTGCGCCGACCAGAACGAGCGGTACTGTCCGTGCGTCGACGGCCTGACGGTCAGGCCGCAGGCCGACGGCTCCGGGCGAGTGGACCGCCGTGCCCGTTGCCAGCGGCAATAATCGCCCCAACGCGAAGACGAACAGGGAGCAGCTGATGGTCCACTGGACCGACTTCGGGCTGAACCACATGCCCCATTTCTCCGCTCGGCGAAGGGACGAGTTCCCGCCTCCCTTGCAGGCCCTGATCGACGAGCGAGCCGCCGGCATGACGGAGCCGCTCACAGGGCTCACGACGGACGGGACGACCCGCAAGGGCCTCTACACGCTCGAGACCACCGGCGTGAGCCCGGTACCCATCGCCGAGGCCGCGCAAGCCTTTCTCGGAGCGCTCGACGCCGACCGGTGCAGCCGGGCCATGTTTCCCCTGGATGCCGAGGAGCGCCGCACCTGGCTCAACATCCACCCCGACGTGTTCCGCCACGGAGTGATGCTGGAGGATCTGTCGCAGGACCAGCGTGAGCTCGGCTTGGACCTGCTGCGGGCGACGCTGTCGAACCGGGGATTCGCGCAGGCGCGCGACATCATGCGTCTCAACCAGCTCTTGGCTGACGTGTCCAACAGCCCAGACGAGTTCGGCGAGTGGCCCTACTTCGTGTCGGTCTTCGGCGATCCGGCCAGCGGCGATCCGTGGGCGTGGCAGATCGACGGCCACCACCTCTGCCTGAACTGCACCGTCATCGGCGACCAGATGGTGCTCACCCCCACGTTCATGGGCTCGGAGCCGTGCCACGTCTACGAAGGGCCCTTCGCCGGAACAGTGATGTTCGCTGCCGAGGAGCGGGCCGGCCTCGATCTGATGCGCTCGCTCGACGACGCCCAGGCGGCAACGGCGATCCTCCGCCCGTCCATCCACCCCGACGACCTGCCCCAGGAGCTGCAGCACCCCTTCGACGGCCGCATGCGAGCGGGAGCGTTCCAGGACAACGCCAAGATCGCCTACGAGGGGGTTGCCGGAGCGAGCCTCAGCCACGCCCAGCGCAAGCTGCTGAGCTTGCTCATCTCCAGCTATGTGGGCTGGAGTCGGCAAGGCCACGCCGAAGTGCGGATGCGAGAGATCGAGGCCCATCTCGACGAGACGTACTTCGCCTGGATGGGCTCCACTGGCGCTGAGGGACCGTTCTACTACCGGGTGCAGAGCCCGGTCGTGTTGATCGAGTTCGACCATCATCCCGGCGTGGTGTTCGACAACCTGGTCCCGAGCCGCAACCACATCCACACGGTGGTACGCACGCCCAACGCGGGTGACTACGGCGCCGACCTGCTTCGCCAGCACCACGACCGCTTCGACCACGCGAGCGGCCAGCACGTCGCACGAAGCTGAGTGGCTCGCGAACGGCGCCGTCAGCGGGGCGTCAACACGCAGAATTCGTTGCCTTCGGGGTTGGCGAGCACCACGTGTGGTTCGCCTGGGTCTTGACCGATGTCGATGTGGCGGGCGCCCAGTCCGACCAACCTTCGGACCGTCTGGTTCTGGTCATCGATGGAAGCGGTCGTCAGATCGAGATGGTTGCGGTTCCGGAGCCTCTTCTTGTCCGGGACAGGTTCGAAGACGATGTCGAACCTCGTGCCGTCGGTCGGCACGAGACGGATTTCGTGTTCGCGCTCGTCGTCGACATCCCAGTGCAGCGCCTCGGCCCAGAAGCGCGCCAGCCGGAGCGGTTCGTTCGCGTCGAGGCAGAGCGAGACGAGTTGCGAAGTCATGTCGTCCTGCTCATGCGGTGCCTAGCGCGGCTCGGCTCGGTTCGGTCCGTGTCGTGTACGAGCGAGCGTCACGCCGGTGGACCGTCCAGCACGGACCACGAGGGATGATCCGGCGGACCCGTGTGACAGGCTGGAAGGATGCCGGCGCCCAAGGGCATGTGCTGGATTCCAGGCGGCGAGTTCGACATGGGTTCGGCCGACTTCTATCCGGAGGAGCGTCCTGTGCACCGCGTTGCGGTGGACGGATTCTGGATGGACGAGCATCCCGTGACCGTGACGGCGTTCCGCCGTTTCATGAAGACGACGGGTCACGTCACTGTGGCGGAGAAGCCTCCCGACCCGGTCGACTACCCCGATGCGGACCCCGGCGAGCTGGTCGCTGGCTCGCTGGTCTTCCGGTCCCCGCCCGGACTGGTCCCGCTCGACGACGCGAGGCGATGGTGGGATTGGGTACCTGGGGCGGACTGGCGCCATCCGTACGGTCCCGGCAGCACACTCGACGGGTTGGACCGCCATCCGGTGACGCACGTGGCCCACGCCGACGCCGTCGCGTACGCGGCATGGCTCGGCAAGGAGCTTCCGACGGAGGCGGAGTGGGAGTTCGCGGCGCGAGGTGGTCTCAGCGGCGCCGTCTTCGCGTGGGGCGACGAACCGCAGCCGAAGGGACGGCAGATGGCGAACACCTGGCAGGGTCGATTCCCCTGGGAGAACCTCCGCCTCGACGGGTACGAGGCGACGTCGCCCGTGAAGAGCTTCCCGCCCAACGGCTACGGCCTGTACGACATGACGGGGAACGTGTGGGAATGGACCGCCGACTACTTCACGGGACACCGCGCCGACGGCGGCGGCCAGCCGTGCTGTGTGCCCCGCAATCCCCGGTCCAGCACACCCGACTGGACCATCGGCGCCGGCCAGCCGGGTGCGCAGTTCCCACGGCGGGTGATCAAGGGGGGCTCGCATCTGTGCGCGCCGAACTACTGCCTGCGCTATCGGCCGGCGGCCCGCCAAGCCGAGACCGAGGACACCTCGACCTGTCACATCGGGTTCCGGTGCGTGAGCAGGCATTCGGGTACGGCTACGTGCGCATGATCCCAGTACAAGCCGGCTACGACGATGGCGCCGTTCACGTCGGCCTGGAAGCGGACGGCGCGGGGGACGACGGTCGTCCTCCGGAGCCTCTTTGGTCGGGGCCGGTCGGTCACCGGTCCAGCAGTCCGATCTCCCGGGCGCGATCGATGGCCGCGCCGCGCGACGAGACGCCCAGCTTGCGGTAGATGGAGATGGCCTGCGTCTTCACGGTGTGGTGTGAGACGTAGAGCCGGGCGCCGATCGCTCGAAACGAGAGATGCGTCGGCAGGTACGGCAGGACGCGCAACTCGGCGATCGACAGCGTGGACGCACCGATGGACCCGTGCCGGGCGGTGTCGAGGGCGGCGTGCAGCGCGTCAGCGTCACGCTGCAGGGTGCCCAGTCCGGGCCGCTGGTTGAGGTTCTCTCGGAGCTCGCGCAGGATGGTCCGGGCTCCGCTCTGGTCCCCGAGCTGCAGGTAGGTCCGAGCGAGCTCGAGTTGGAACTGCGCGGTTACCGGGACGGCGTAGGTCATCAACGGTCGGAGCCGGGCCGCCCGGGCCGCACAGTCGCGGGCGACGTCGAGCTGGCCGCCGTGGATTGCAGTGCACGCGGCGGCGATGTGGACCGCAGCCGCCTCCACGTACTCCCCCAGATCGCGTTCGTGGACAATGGCGGTACCTCGCTGGGCGAACTGTGTCGCAAGATCCCAGTCGCGCCGAGCGATGGCGACGAACGCACGTTCCGCAAGAGCGGCGGCGGTGGCGGGCGCGGCGCCGACGTACGAGCCGACGTCGACGGCCCGGGCCAGGATCGGATCGGCGGCGTCGTGCTCGTCCTCCAGCACGTAGGACAGCCCCTCGAGGAGGAGCGCGCCCGCCCGGAGAGGGCTGGCCGGCGCGAGTGTCTCGCTGGCCGCTCGCGCGTCGGACCGCATCTCGACGACGCCGTTCCGGCACAGCAGCGCGCGGAGGTAGGACCTCCAGGCCTCGATCGGGCTGCCGTCGGGTAGCGCCCCGTCGAACGTGCCCGCCTCCGCCGCTGCCTGCCACCGCTCGGCGGCGGCCGGACGGCCGCTCAATGCCTCGACGAGGCCACCGAGGACGGCGACACCGGGGAACGACTCGATCTGGCTCTCCGTCTGGAACCAGTCGAACCAGCCCCGTACGGTCGCAGCCCGGCCGGCCGCGTATGCGGGCTGGGCGTGGGCGGTCACCAGCCAGGCGACCATCTCTGGGCGGCCAGCCTGCTGAGCATGCCGGATCGCTGGTTCGGGCAGCCGGTTCGTGGCCAGCCAGGAGGCGGCTCGAGCGTGGAGGAGCGGGACGAGCTCGGGCTCCCGGCGGCGCAGGTCCGCGGCCAGGAGGTCGCGGAGGAGACGGTGGTAGCGGTACCACTCACGGTGCCGGTCGAGCGGAGCGAGCAGGAGGTTGGACGACTCGAGCGACTCGAGGAACGTCTGCGAGCCATGCCGGTCGAGCACGGCGTCGCACAGCGGTCCGCAGAGATGATCGAGGATCGAGGTTCGGGTGAGGAACTCCACGCTCGGTGCATCGAGGTGGGACAGGATCTCCGAGCGGAGGTAGTCACCGATGAGGCGATCGTCGCCACGGAGGTCGAAGCCTTCGCTCGGCGCCCGCCCGCCGGCTCTCAAGGCGAGCGCAGCCAGGTAGAGCCCGGCCGGCCACCCCTCGGTCTGCTCCACGAGCCGCTCGACATCGGCGTCATCGACACGAGCGCCAGCACCATCGAGCAGCAGCTTTGCTTCATCGATGTTCATCGCCAGGTCGCCGAGACCGATCTCGACAACGTCGCCGCGTGACCGCATGAGAGCGGTGGGCAGCGGCGGCAACGTGCGGGTGGCGATGGCCAGCTGCGACCCGACAGGAAGGCGCAAGGCGAGCTCGTTGATCAGGTCGAGCGACTCCGGATTCTCGATCGTCTCTACATGGTCGAGGACAAGCGCCATCGACGTTGACATGGAAGCGAGCGCCGGCGTGATCCGCCCGAGGCCACGGAACATCGACGTGGCGGGCGCCCGCAGTTTCTCGAGGACAGTCGGTTCGATCAACTGAGCGTTGGCCATCGCGGCCGCCGCATCGGCAAGGAGCACTGATGGGTCGTTGTCCTCCTTGTCGAGCGAGACCCACGCGACCGGGCGGACCTGGCTGGCGGACCACTGGGCGAGCACCGTGGTCTTGCCGTAGCCAGGCGGGGCGACCAGAGTGACCACGTTCTCCACCTCGTGATCGAGCAGACGCTCGACGAGTGCGCGGCGAGGAACATCACCGACACGAAGCGGTGGTGGTTGCACCTTCGGGACGAACGAGCCGACCGACCTGCCATTCCCTTCGTTCGCGGTCACAGCCGTCATCTCTGCACGCGCTGCCTGTCCTCCTGCACGGTGGTGGATTCTTGCCGCGCTCCTGCGTGGTTCGGCACATCGTTCCGGCCACTGGGCGCAGGATCGCCCGATGGGCCATGGCGGATCGCGGATCGTAGGCGATCACCGAGGTCACGCTCCAGGAGGTAGTCGACCATGGGGCCGATGCCCACGAGCGCGACACGTCAGTCGCTGCGTCGCGCCGCTCCGGCGGCGATCTCGCTGCGGGTCGCCATGCCGAGCTTGGTCAGGCAGTGCGACACATGGGTCTTCACCGTCGCCCGGCCCATCAACAGGCGTTTGGCGATCTGGGGGGTGGTCAGCCCGTGAGCGACGAGTTCGGTGACCTGTAGTTCGGTCGGGGTCAGCGCGTCCCAGCCGGTCGCCGGCCGCTTTCGTTCGCCGCTGCCACGTCTGGCGTAGGCCAGGGCCTCAGGAGCATCGCCCACAACGTTGACGTCGATGCTGCCCCCAGATCCGAACACCGGCCCCATCAGGTGTCCGACGTTTTCCATGTGGGCCATCAAGGCCTCCGGGCTCGCGTACTCCTCGTCATCAGGCAATGCGTCTCATCGGCATTGAGGTAGTAAGAGTCGGATAGTCGCCGCCCACCCCCACGCCACAATTCCGCTGGAAGCCCCAGCGATCCAGTGGTGGGCGTGAGCCGCTAGACGGCCGGTAGCGGCTCGTGGTGGCTCCACCGGGCGGCGATTCGGTGGATTCGATGGGTCGGTCCGCGGCTCAGGTCTTTTGAGGTCGTCGTGGCGTGGACCTTGAAGAAGTAGTACTTGGCGATCTCGACGCAGACCAGGTAGGTGACGACAAAACCGACGAGGACGGCGAAGAATGTGAGCGGCAAGGGCTCGAAGCCGAGCGGGTCGCCGAGTGGGCTCTGGGGGATCAGGGCGCCGATGACGACGACGACGAGGACCGACACGAGGAGGGGCCGCGACGGTCGGCTGCGGATGAAGGGTACGCGGCGGGTTCGGATGACGAACACGATGAGGGTTTGGGTGGCGAGTGATTCGACGAACCAGCCGGACCGGAACAGGGGCGCGGCGGCGTCGAATACCCAGAGCATGACGGCGAAGGTGGCGAAGTCGAAGACGGAGCTGATGGGACCGAATCGGATCATGAAGCGGCGGATGAACCCGATGTCCCAGTGTGAGGGGCGCACGACCTGTTCGTCGTCCACATGGTCGGTGGGGATGGTCATCTGACTGGTGTCGTAGAGCAGGTTGTTGAGCAGGATCTGGGAGGGCAGCATCGGTAGGAACGGCAAGAATGCGGCGGCGACGGTGACGCTGAACATGTTGCCGAAGTTCGAGGACGTACCCATGAGCACGTATTTGATGGTGTTGGCGAAGATGCGCCGGCCCTCGGTGACGCCGTCGGCGAGTACGTCCAGGTCGCGTTCGAGCAGGATGATGTCGGCGGCGTCTTTGGCGACATCGGTGGCCGAGTCGACGGAGATGCCGACGTCGGCGTGGTGCAACGCGAGGGCGTCGTTGACGCCGTCGCCGAGGAAGGCTACGGCGGACCCGGCGTCACGTTGGGCCCGCAGGATGCGGGCCTTCTGCTCGGGACTGACCCGGGCGAAGATGGTGGCGTGGGTGACGGCATCGGTGAGGGCGTCGTCGTCGAGGGTGTCGAGGTCGGCGCCGGTGAGCGTCCCGGTCGAGGTGACGCCGAGGGTTCGACAGACGGTCTCGGCGACGACGGGGTTGTCTCCGGTGACGATCTTGACGGTGATGCCGAGCGCGTCGAGGCGAGCGATCGACTTGGCCGCCGACGGCTTGGGTTGGTCCAGGAATGTCAGGTATCCGGCGAGGTGGAGATCGTGTTCGTCGTCGGGGGTGACGGCCGTCTGAGCGGTGGCGGGCCGGGTGGCGATGGCGACGACGCGGTTGCCGGCGCCGAATGCTCGGTTGAGGACGCGACGTGCCTCGTCGGACACGTCGCCGCAGGCCGCCAGGACCGTCTCGGGGGCGCCCTTGGTGATGAGTAACCGCTGGTCGCCTCGGTCGACGATGACTGAGACGCAGCGGCGTTCGTGGTCGAAGGGGGCGATGCCGACGAGGTGGAAGTCGGTGATCGGGATCGACATCGCGTCGGGTGCTGCCCACACGGCGGTGTCGAGTGGGTTCCCGCCGACGACGGTATGGCCGGTGACGCTTGCTTCGTTGCAGACGAGTCCGAGGGCCAGCACTTCGTTGCTGTCGTCGCCGGCCGGGTTGATCGCCCGTTCGAAGCTGATACGGCCCTCGGTGAGGGTGCCGGTCTTGTCGGTGAACAACACGTCGATGTCGCCGAGGTCCTCGATGCACACGAGTCGCTTAACGAGGACCCTTTTCTGGGCGAGACGCCGCGAGCCGGCGGCCAGGCTGGTCGACACGACGGCGGGCAGGAGCTGGGGGGTGATCCCCACGGCCACCGCCAGGGAGAACAGGACCGCCTCGATCAGAGGGCGACCGAGGAGCAGGTTCACCACGAGGATCGTCACGCTCAGCACGGCGCCGACTCGGGCCAGCAGACCGGAGAAGCGGGTGAGCCCCAACTGGAACTCGGTCTGGGGTTGGCTCACGCCCAGCCCGACCGCGATCCGTCCGAACTGGGTGAGGCGTCCAATGGCGACGACGACGGCGTCGGCCGAGCCTTCGTGCACGACCGTGCCCATGAATAGGCACGACGACAGATCGCCGAGCGCGGCGCCGGCGCTCACTGGTTCGGCGGATTTCGAGGCGGGGACCGACTCGCCGGTGAGGATCGACTCGTCGCATTCGAGGTTGGTGGCCACCAGTAGCCGCATGTCGGCGGGAACGATCGAGCCGATGTCGAGGTGCACGGTGTCGCCCGGTACCAGATGCGTGACCTCGACGCTCACTGGCGTCCCGTCACGTACGACGCTGACGACATGGCGGAGATCGGAATGCATCGCCTCCACGGCCCGCTCGGCCCGATACTCGTTGCCGAAACCGAGGCCGACCGACGCCACCACGATCACCCCGATGATGGCCGCGTCAACACCCTCGCCGACGAAGGCCGATACCGCCGCCGCGCCGACGAGGAGCCACAGCAACGGGCTGTTCACCTGCCGAGCCAGCACCGACCACACGCTGACGTGATGGGATCGCACCGCGTTCGGCCCGAACGTCTCGCCTCGCTCCAACACCTCGGCGGCGCTGAGCCCACCCGGCCGCGTCCCGAGAAGCTCGAGCACCTGCTCGGGCGACAGCGTGGCTGCCGTCTCGAGCGAGGGAGCCCTCCCGGCGTCCCAGCGCGCCCCGACAGCAGGCGGGACGTCTGTCGACACGGCTACCGACCGACGACTGGGGCCGAAACGAATGCGATGCCCGCTCGCCCGTGTCCCGAGCCCATCCGATTCAGCATAGGTGGCGTCGACGCCGGGTCGCGGGGGCACAGTGCAGGTCGGCAGGCTGCGTACGTACCAGGGCCACGAGCTGGCGCACGACATGTCGTGCTGGCTTCGGCAGAGCGTCACCAGCATCGAGAGTGCAGGCGGGATCCCCCGGGCGGTCCACGTTCCGCCTGGAACTCCCCATCGATCGGTAACGGCGGCATGTCCGCGGTGTGACGCGACCTGGCCCGTCTTGGGTTGTCGTCGCTTGGACGGTCCGAGGCGCACGTGCTGGCCAGCGTGGATCACGTGCTCGCGCTGTGCGCCGCGGGCCGCTGCTGCTCCAGGCGGGCGGCGGCGAGCCGGCATTTGTCTACCTCGACCACGAGCTCGTGGTACGAGACTCGACGGGTCGTCCGCGGGCCTGTCGATAGCATCGGTGCCAACCGCACTATGGGGAGGCGGTCATGCCCGAAACCATGTCCGTGGTCGATTCCGACGGTCACCTCGTCGAGCCGCCCGTCGTCTGGGAGGAGTACGCCGACCCCGCCTTCCGTGACCTCGTCATCCAAGTACAGCGCACCGCCGGCGGGCGCGAGGAGCTGCGGGTGGAGGGGCGCCCGTACGGCTTGAGCCCGGCGCCAACCTGCATTCCGGGAGCGTTCAGCGATCCGGACACCACCGTGACGTGGGATGACCTGCTTCCGGGCGGCTATGACCCGACCGCGCGCCTCGCGGTGCTTGACGAAGAGGGCTTCGAGCGGGCGGTGTTCTTCCCGTCGATCTACCTCCTGTCGGGCGACATCGAAGATCCGGCTGTCGCGGCCGCCAACGCTCGCGCCTACAACCGATGGGTCGCCGACTTCTGCTCCGCCGATCCGGCCCGGCTGTTCGCATTCGGCGTCGCGCCACTGCAGGACGTCGCTCTGGCGGTCCGCGAGATCGAGCGCGTGGCGGCCTCGGGTCTCCGCGGCGTCACCATCCGGCCGGAGCGCTATCACGGCATGGCCGTCTACGCACCCGAGTGCGAGCCGTTCTGGGCCGCCGCTCGAGACGCCGACCTCACCGTTGTCTTCCACGGCAGCTTCGGCAACCGGATGCCCGGCTTCGCCAGAACGCGCTACGACGACATGTTCTTCACCCACATGGTCTGCCATCCGTTCGAGCAGATGGCGGCCATGCTCGACACGATCTGCGGCGGCGTGCTGGAGCGCTTTCCTCGACTGCGGGTGGGCTTCTTCGAGGCCGGACTGGGCTGGCTGCCATACTGGCTCGAGCGGATGGACGAGCACTTCGACGAGATGCGCCATCTCGTACCGTCACTCACCCGCCCACCGACCGAGTATTTCCGCGAGCACTGCTTCGTCACGTGGGAGCCCGAGGAGACCGACGCACTGGCGCAGCTCACGCGCATGGGTCTGGAGGGCTGCGTGCTGTGGGGTTCCGACTATCCACATTTCGACTGCGTCTATCCCGGCGCGCTGGGAGAGGCCGACAAAGGGCTGGCGTCGCTCGACCAGCGTGTCCGGAAGGCGGTGCTCCACGACAACCCGGCTCGATTCGCCGCGTTGGATCGCTGAGGGTCAGTGGGCCGCCCGGTAGTGCTGGCTGAGCACGTCGGCGCCGAAGTCACCCTCCGGATCGCGCCAGACGGAGTGGACGTGGTTGGCGTCGCGCTGGGTGTTGTCGTACTCGACCAACAGCCGCGGTCCCTGGATCCGGTAGTAGTGCGGTTCGCCCGCGGCGAAGCCGCCCGCCCACGCGAACGACAAGGCGTGCAGCCTTTCGCCGGCGTACTTGGCCGCCTCAGCCTCCGCCAACTCGTCGGGGATCCGGCCCACGTAGACGTCGAGCACCCGGCGGAGCAGCTCCTGTTGCGTCGGGCGCAGCGTCGATGCGGAAATGCCCTTGGGCATCGAGGTGAGGCGGAGCCTGTCGAGGTGCTCGGGTCGTAGCCCGGCGCGGTGCTCGGCCTGTTCCTGGATCCGGACGACGCGCTCCCCGAGCTCGCCGTCGAAGCGACGTCGCCAGATGTCGGCCAGCGGAGGCGGTACGTCGCCGTCGCTGATACGCGTCCGGTTGCCGCCCACCAGGTCCACCGGCGCGACGCTCGACACGACGCCGGCTCCCCGCTGGGTATCGTCGAGGGACTGGACCAGGTCGCGCGCCAGGTCCTCGGCGCCGGCGAGGGGCCGCAGCGGATGCGGGCCCAGCAACGGCGCGCAGGCCGGGTCCGACCCGAGAAAACACGGCGTCGAGGCGACGACGGCGCCGTCCACGACGACGTGCTGGATCGAAACGTGATGACCGCCGAATCGCCACGACCACGCCGAGTCGGACGCCGGATCGCCGAACACCCGCAGGTAGTACCGCGCCGGATCGCGCCCTCGCTCGAAGCCCCAACTGGCGGTGAACCCTTCGAGCTCGTCGAGGATGTTCTCGAGGCCCATGATGGCCGAGACCGTGACGAAACCCGGTCGCGACAGCCCGGTCGCGACGAGTCGCATGGCCAGACGCTGCTGACCCGGTCGGAGGTCGCCGAGCACGATCCCGCCGTGGTCGGTCGGCGTGTAGAACCAACGGCGGCGCTCCTCGTCGGCTGGGAACGGCCACGAGGCTACCGGGCGCTGTTCGGCGTCGAGAGCCCCGAGGAAGGCGACAGCGGCGCCGGCCATCCGTCGCGCTACGAGCCCCAGTTCGCTCATCGCCCCGACGCCTCGAGGCCGAAGATGAGCTCGGGATCGCCCGGCCTCCAGTCGCCGTCGACTTGGGAGCGGGCACCGATGCGCCGAGTGCGGTCGACGAGCTGCCGTCCCAGGGCGAGCTGGCCGGGCTCCCAGGCCGCCAGGGCTGACGGCACGTCGTCGTGGGCCGCCAGCGCCGCGGCCAAAGCCCATCCGTCGGCGGCCGCCTTGGCCGTGCCCGCCGCCGCGTGCGGACGGGCCACCCACGCCGCATCGCCCACGAGACACACCCGGCCGAAGGCCATGCGTGGCACCTCGACATCGAAGATGACCTGGACGAACGGCGCGTCGGCGGCGAGGACCACCGACGCGATCGGGGCCGGCAACCGCGCCTGCGCCGTAGCGCGTAGCTCGGCGATGTGATCCGGCCGAGCCGCACCGGGCGGCAGCGAGATCTCGTGCGGGAGCCCGTCCACATCAGTGAGCACGTCGGCCAAGTCGCCGCCGGCGAGGTAGTTCCGATACCACACGAAGTTCATCAGGCGGCGGTGGCGCTCGACCGACCCGTCCTGTCCGGGTATGGGATAGACGAGAACGTGGCTGTTGGCGTACACGAAGTACGTGATCGCATCTTCGAGCCGGTCGACGACGGCCGGGTCGAGACGGGTGATCGGCACAATGCCCCGCCACGCCACATAGCCGGCGTAGACCGGTTCGACGCCGGGGAGGAGCTCGCGACGGAAGTGTGATCCGATCCCGTCGGCACACACGAGGAGGTCGACCCGGTCGCCGGTCTCGCCGGCTAGTTCGACGTCGACGCCGTCAGCGCGGGACGCGAAGCCGGTCACGTCGGCGCCCAGGCGGTAGCGGTCACGGCCGAAGCAGCCGAGCAACCGCCGGTACACGGTGTTCCACGAGCTGAACCGATAGACGTGAGCGTCGTCGTGCACCACGTCGCCGGACCGTGACAGATACCGAATGTGCCTCGTGGTCGTGCTGATCTCGTCGAGCGGCACACCGGCGCGCTCGACCAAGTATCGGTAGGTCTCGGGAAGCAGGCCGATACCGGCCCCGCGCTCCTGCAGCTCGACGGGTGAGCGCTCGAAGATCGTCACGTCGATGCCGAGGTCACGCAGCACGAGTCCAGTGGTGAGCCCTCCGAGTGATCCGCCGGCGATCGCGACCCGACACGACGTCACCATCCGGAGGGATCGGTCACGGCTTGCCGAAGGTGGCCACTCGCTCCACCGGGCACTCGAATAGAACCCGTCGCTCGTCGATCGACGGGTCGCGCAGTCCGTAGGGGGGAGCCTGCTGGGTGTACTTCGTCCAGATGTGGTCGAGTTGGGCGGTGACGCGCTGACCTTCCTCGGGATCGTCTTCGAGGATCTCACGTCCGACGGTGCACTTGATGCTGAGCCAGTGGTAGGCGTTGTCGGGATTGACGATCAGGAGCGAAAGTTGTGGATTCTTGCGAATCCAGTCGACCTTCTTGCGATGCGTGGCCACGTTCACCAAGACCGTGGCGCCGTCGTAGTCGAACCACATCGGCGTCATGTTGACTCGCCCGTCGCCGCCGAGGAGCCCGATGATGCACGCGATGGGTCGGTCGAGCAACTGCCGGTAGATCGGATCGAGCTCGTCGAGCGATTCGATCTCCTCGTGATCGCCGACCGAGAACTGCTTCGGCTGGAGCCCGTCGGCCACGTCGAGGAACTTCGCCACCCGAATGGACATCGCTTGACCCCCCTGCGATCGAGATCCCTCTCTAATCTACGGCCATGACTGCGGGCCGAGCGACACGCGCTGAAGCGCGCGTCTTGTCCCGGCAGGACATGGCGCGACACCTGATGGGCTCGTTGCGGTCGCACGGCGTGGACACCGTCTTCGGCGTGCCGGGCGGGGGATCAAACCTCGACGTCGTGGGAGCCGCCGAGGCGTCGGGCTGCCGATTCGTGCTCACCCACACCGAGACGGCGGCAGCGATCATGGCGGGCGTCACCGCAGAGTTGAGCGGCCGGCTCGGGGCGTGCGTGGCAACACGCGGCCCTGGGGCGGCCAGCGCCGTGAACGGCGTCGCCCAGGCCAACCTGGACCGCCAGCCGATCGTCATCGTCACCGACTGCGTGTCGTCGGGCGAGTACGACCGCATCTCGCACCAGCGTCTCGACCACGACGTCCTCTTCGCCGCCGCTACGAAGGCGTCGGTGCGCTGGGCGGCCGGCGACGGCTCCGTGCCCGACGACGCGGTGGCCATGGCGTTGACCGGACGTCCCGGCGCGGTGCACATCGATCTCGATCCGAGCGCCCCTCGGTCGACCTGGACGACAAGGGCCGCCGCCCCCGGGCAGGCCGACATCGACGCCGTCCGCAGGCGCCTGATGGCGGCTCGGCGGCCGGTGGTCGTCGCGGGCGTCGGCGCCGTGGCCGTGGGCGCCGAGCGCCGCACGGCGCTGCGGGAAGCGATCGCACGGTTCCTCGGCGGCACGAACATGCCGGTGCTCACCACGTACAAGGCCCGGGGGACGGTGAAGGACGGCGGGCCAAGCGCCGCCGGCGTCGCCACCGGCGCCACCATCGAAGCTCCCGTGCTCGAGGAGGCGGACCTCATCGTGGGCATCGGCCTCGATCCGGTGGAACTGATTCCCGCGCCGTGGCCCTACCCCGCGCCGCTCGTGTTGATCGGCGGCTGGCCCGTCGACGACAGCACGTACTTCGGTGATCGGCTCGTCGCCGAGGCGACCGGTGACCTCCCCGCGCTGCTCGACATCCTGGCCGGCGTCGTGTCGACGACGTGGGTACCCGATGACGCTTCGAGCTACCGCCTCGGGGCGCTGGCGCGGCTTCGTGCCGCCGTGCCGGCTCGGCCGTCGGCCGTGACACCGCAGGACGTCGTCACCATCGCCCGTGCCGAGGCGCCGGCGGGCTCGGTCGCCACCGTCGACGCCGGCGCGCACATGCTCGTGGCCGTGCCGTTGTGGGAAGTCGCCCAACCCGGCGAGTTGCTCGTCTCGAGCGGCCTGGCGACGATGGGGTTCTCGCTCCCGGCGGCGATCGCTGCCGCCCTCACCATGCCGAGACGGCGCGTCATCTGTTTCACCGGCGACGGCGGCCTAGGAATGGCATTGGCCGAACTGGAAACGCTCGGTCGCCTCGCGCTGGATGTTGTGGTCGTGGTCTTCAACGACGCCACACTGAGCCTGATCGCGGTGAAGCAGGACGACGAAGGCCACGGGGGCGACGGTGCCACACGGTATTCGCCGATCGACTTCGCCACCGTCGCCACCGGCTGCGGGGTGAGAGCAGAGCGGGCGAACGACCCGTCGTCGTACCGCCGTGCGCTGCGCGCCGCGCTCGACCGGAAGGGGCCGACGCTGCTCGACGTCGCCGTGGACCCGTCGGGCTACCCCGCCGTGCTGGCCGCCGTCCGCGGCGGCTGAGCATGAGCGGAAGCGAAGGTGTGGCGGAAGGAACAACGGCCCAGGCGAGCCGGAACCTCGCGGATCAGACGCACCGCCAGCGCCTCCTCGAACGCGTTGACAAGGGGTCGTCCTCCTCCGGACCTCGTCAGGATTGAGCCGCTCAACGCGACGCGCTCCACCCCGGCCTCCTTGCGGAAGTCGGCCAGAGTCTCGGACAACGGGTGGGCACACAAGCTCGTAACCCAGGACCGTCAACTGCCAGCAACCGCGGTAGCAACGCGACGGGAAACGGCACTGGCTCGGCGACGAATCGAGCGCATCTGTCCTACTACGTGGCGCTGTCGTACCTACTCATATGGCAGGGAGGAGTTCGAACCACTCCGAAGGCATTCGTCCTACTGGAGATGTACGAGGAACGGGAGGGATCCGCCCGACACGGGCGGCGCTGCGCATTGTGCCTGCTAGAGCCGGGGTGCAAGCCGCGACCGGTGCTGGTTGGTAGCAACCGCGGTAGGAACACCATCTGCGTTGTACGGGTTTCACGCTCGGAGGTGCTGGTCGAAGAACGCAACGATGCGGCGTCGGGCGTCGCGGGCGGACGGTTCGTGGTAGTGGCTGCCCGTCAGGCGGGCGAGGACAACCATGATCGTGGAGGCATCGGCGGGGTCGTGGTCGTTGATGAACGAGTGCCCGGCGCCGGGATACTCCTTGACGTCATGAGGCACACCAGCGGCCGTGAGGACACGGTCGAGCTTGGCCGCCACGCCACGCAGCGTCCAGTCCTTGGCCCCATAGCTCCCGACAATGGGACAGGCTCCGGCCAGGAAGCGCTCATAGTCCTTTGGAAGGGCCCCGTAGTTGGCTGACGCCGCCGCGAAGCCGCGATCGGGCGCCAGCAGCAGCGCGAAGCCGCCACCCAAACAGAAGCCGATGACGCCCACTGTGCCGGTGCAGTCCGAGCGGGCGACCAGCCAGGACCGCGCCGCCTCGATGTCATCAAAGGTCCGTCCGTGTCCGGCCGTGATGTCGCGGAACATGGTGCGTAGGCAGGCGAGCTTGCGGCCCCGGAAGTACAGGTCCGGGGCGACGGCGAGGTAGCCGGCGGACGCGAGCCAATCGGCCTGGTTGCGCAGGTCGTGGCTCATGCCGAGCGCGTCGAAGATCACGACGACCCCGGGCCAGGGCCCGTCCCCGGTCGGCGTCGCCAGGTAGAGCCGTGTCCGCGACGGCTGTTCGAAGTGGGAGTTGGGACAGGATGCGACGCCGCCGGGACGATCGTCCCTGGCCCCGTTCTCCGTCGACTGGCACGCTATGGCCATGAAGGCGGCCGTCTCGACTCGCTACGGCCCGCCAGAGGTCGTGCACGTCATGGACGTCCCCGCGCCGGTACCGGAGCGGGATGAGCTGCTCGTCCGAGTCCTCGCCAGCACCGTGAACCGGACGGACTGCGGCTTCCGAGCCGCGCACCCGTGGTTCATCCGTGGCTTCACCGGCCTGACGAGGCCGAAGCGCACCATCTTGGGCAACGAGTTCGCCGGGGTCGTCGAGGCGGTGGGCGAGGATGTCAGCCGCTTCGCCGTCGGTGACCCGGTCTTCGGCTACGACGACACCCGCTTCGGTGGTCACGCCGAGTACCTCACCATCGGCCAGGACGCTCCGGTCGCGACGATGCCGGAGGGTCAGGACTTCGAGGTCATGGCGGCGGCGACGGAGGGATCGCACTACGCCCTCGCCTACATCCGGGCCGCCGCCGTCGACGACAGCAGCGCTGTCCTCGTCTACGGCGCCACGGGCGCCATCGGTTCGGCGGCCGTGCAGATCATCAAGAGCCTCGGTGCTCACGTGACGGCGGTGTGCAGCAGCGAGCACGTCGAGCTCGTGGCCGGGCTGGGCGCCGACCGGGTGCTCGACCGCACGACCACGGACTTCGCTGCCGACACCCAGCGGTACGACCTTGTCTTCGACGCGGTCGGGAAGTGCTCGTTCGGGCAGTGCCGGAAGCTCCTGAAGCCACGCGGGATTTGGACGTCGACCGACCTCGGCCCCCTATCGCAGAACCCGCTGCTCGTGCTGGCGACCCACTTCTCCCGTGGGCGACGGGTGCTGTTCCCCTTCCCTACGATCAACCAGGAGATGGTCGACTATCTCAAGGGACTCGTCGAGTCGCGGCAGTTCACCCCCGTCGTCGACCGCACCTACCCGCTCGAGGCCATCGTCGAGGCGTACCGGTACGTGGAGACGCAGCAGAAGATCGGCAACGTCGTGATCACCGTCTGAGCGAAGAGGAGCGTTCCCGGGCTCAAGTAGAAATGACGTAGGCAGATTGAGGTCTCGGAAGTGCTGGCCACGGGAAGGCTCCAGCCCCGAGGGGATGGCCATGACGGTGACGAGGTACAGCATGACCGCTCCGTCCCGCATAGCCGGGGCCGACCGGGACCATCGCCTCTATCCGAGCACCGGTCAACGACGGACACTGATGTCGCGGCATCGCACGCGCGAGGATCTGAGCGTGCCGACAGCGCGAGCACACACACCAGTCTTCAGGGTGTCTGGTCCGGAAGCGGCCGCTTCAATAGAACGATGGGGTGCACCCAGCGCCAGCCCACCCCCCACGACGACACCATCGCGACGGCTTCCCACCCCTCGCGACCCAGCCGGTTGAGGTCCTCGATGTCCTTGTGCGGCTTCGCGAGGTCAAATGTCATGTACTCCCATTCCTGCATGTCTCTCCTCCTCAACGAGCGTTCGTCCCCGCTGAACTCCACTCACACACGGCTGCGTCACCGTCGAAAGGTGTCACAGCGGCGGCAATATCGCCCGTCCGACCGGCGCCACCGATACCGGTCCGCGTCGTCAAGGACAGCCGGGCGAAACCACCGTGTGTGCCACACGTTGGTTGGCATCACACAGCATTGACAACTGGAAGCCTGGCGACAAAGGCCTCCACCTTCTGCTGCCATCCCTCCTCCAACGGTCCCTTCATGGCGACAACGAATACCTTGTCGTCGAGGATCCTGACGAGGCCCTTACCCTGGAGGATCTCGTTCATGATAGGGATGACGCGCTGCCACCTGGCCCGCTCTTCTTCGGTCGGCATCCGCCCCGTCTTCTTGTCCGGCCTCGGCGCCAGCTCCGTTGTCAGCACGGCGTATGGAGTGCCCGACGGCAATGTCATCTTCTTCAGGAAGCGGCGCATGCCGCCGATCGGCTTGCCCATGCGCCCAGGCGAGCTGAACACGTAAAGGTCAGCAGGCGCCAGCTCCGTCGGCCTCACCTCGCGAATGTGATGAACCTCCACGCTGACTCCTTTGGCGTCCATCAGCTTCTTGAACTCCGCCGCCACCAGGGCTCCATTGCCAAACTTTGAGGCGTGCAAGTACTCGATCGTCATGGCGAACCTCCAACCATTTCGGTCGAACGCTGTAGTGGCAGATCGCTGCCGCGTCCCACACCCGTAGCGAACAACGGTCGACGCCAGCCGACCAGAGCCGAAGGTCCCGAAGGCAACGAGTTCGCCGACGTCG
This sequence comes from uncultured Acidimicrobiales bacterium, assembly GCA_963728985.1. GTDB lineage: Bacteria > Actinomycetota > Acidimicrobiia > Acidimicrobiales > Ilumatobacteraceae > DASXAI01. Next base: position 1,401,865 of record CAVSME010000003.1, read on the forward strand.
CCGGCGGAGCCGGGCGCGACTGCCGCGTTGTGTCCGGCGGGTGGGTGACCGGCCGGCGATGCGGGACTGCGCCGCTGCTGGCTGCATGACAACCGTCGAGATCATCGACGCGATGAATGGGCCGCTTCAGGGGATGCTTCGCTCGAGCAGGTTGTCGTCGTCGGCAAGGGACAGGTAGCCGTCGTCTTCTTGGGCGAAGTGCAGCTGCAAGATCGCATGGAGGCCGTAAAGGAGCCGGCGCAGCTCGGTGATGTCGTCGTTGTCAGGTCCGACGGGGTCGAGCTCATCGATGACGCTGCTGATGCGGCGGATGAGGTGCCCGATCTCGACGTGAGCACGACTCATCGTGGCGGTGGGGTCGTTGCCGCCGAGCACGCGGGCGAGAACCGGGTACAGATCGTGGTCCTCGGCTTGTTCGTGCGGGTCGAGTTCCTCGACCAGGAACCGTTGGACATCGCGCAGCCGGGCGATCGACTCGGCGGGACGGCCTGCGTCGAGGTGGTCGGCGACGTCGCGTAGGCGAGCTAGGTCGGGTCGCAGGGTGCGGTGTTCAGCGCTGAAGCGGCGCGCCAGTGCCGCTTCGTCGCCGCTGAGCCGGTTCGCCGAGGTCGTGTCCCGCAATGCCCGTAGTGCGTTCACGATGACGGCGACGTCGATGAGCTCTTGGAGGAGCGCACCCCACACGGGCGGCAGGTACCCGAAGGCGGCGGCGACCATGGCGCCGAGCGACAGGCTCATGCCGATGACGACGCTCTCGAGGGCGATGCGGCGGCTGCGGCGGGCAATGACGAGCGCTTCGCCGAGCCGGTCGAGACGATCGACGGTGAGGACGACGTCGGCGGCTTCCGATGAGGCGGTGGCGCCACGGGCGCCGACGGCGACGCCGACGTCGGCGAGGGCGAGCGCGGGAGCGTCGTTGATCCCGTCACCGACCATGATCGTGTTGCCTGCCCGCTTCTCGAGCCGGACCGTCTCGACCTTGTCGGCCGGTGTTCGTTCGGCGAAGACGTCATCGACGCCGATGACGGCACCCACGGTCCGCGCGTTCTCCTCACGGTCGCCGGTCACCATGACGACGCGGCGTACGCCGTCGCGGCGCAGCTGGCGGATGGTGCGTGCCGCATCAGGACGGATGGGGTCGTCGAGGAGCAGCGCACCCGCGGGCGAGCCGTCGATGTCGACGAAGATCGTGAGCGATCCGTCGAGCGCGGCGCGTCGGCGGACGCTACGCGTCCACGGGGACGCGGACGCGGCCGAGGTCCAGCTGGCCTTCCCGACGGCGACGAGGTGGCCGTCGACGCGTCCACGGACGCCGTGGCCGGGCACTTCCTCGACGTCGTCGGGCAACGACAAGGCGAGACCGCGGGCCCGGGCGGCGCGCACGACCGCGGCGGCGAGGACATGAGGGGAGACCTGGTCGAGGCTGGCGGCGTAGCGCAGAACATCGCCGGCAGGCATGTCGGTCGCAGTGAGGATGTCGGCGAGGCGCGGTTTGCCGGCGGTGATCGTGCCGGTCTTGTCGAACAGCAGGATCTCGCCCCTGGCGAGCTGCTCCAGCGCGGCACCACCCTTGACGACGACGCCCCGGCGCGCCGCCCGTGAGAGGCCCGACACGATCGCGACCGGCGCGGCGAGGATGAGCGGGCAGGGTGTCGCGACGACGAGGACGGCGACGGCGCGCTCGAGCTCACCCGACAGCGCCCACGCCGCGCCGGCCAGCGCCAGCGCGAGCCCGAGGAACACGGCGGCGTAACGGTCGGCGAGCCGCACGAACGGCGCGCTCGACGCTTCGGCTTCGGACACGAGCCGGACGATGCCTGCGTAGGTGCTCTCCGCCGCGCTCGTCGTCGCCCGCAGGTCGAACGGCCCGCCCGCGTTCACGACCCCGCTTCGGACCGCGTCTCCGACCGCGTGCTCCACGGGCAGCGGCTCTCCCGTCAACGCGCTCTCATCGAGCACCGCGGCCTCGGACTCGAGGCGTCCGTCGACGGGGACGACCTCGCCCGGCTGGACGAGCAGGAGGTCGCCTCGGGCGATGTCATCGATAGCGGGCGAAGTGAGAACACCGGTGTCGTAGCGGTGCACCATGCGAGGGCCGTGCGCCAGCAGCGCGTGCAGTTCACGTTGGGCGCGCGCCGCGGCGCGGGCCTCGAGGGTGCGGCCGCTGGCCAGCATGACCGTGATGACTGCGCCGGCCAGAAACTCGCCCACAACCAGTGTGCCGACGAGCGCCAGGACGGCGAGCGCGTCGACACCCAATCGACGGTGCCGGGCCGCGTCGATCACCCACCAACTGGCGGGCACGATCCCGACGACCGTGTCCACCGCCCACACCCCCTGGGCGGCGGTGTGGAAGCCGGCGAGGTACAACCCACCGCCGAGCGCCAGCAACGTGACCGCGACGACCAGAAGGATCGCTTCGACAGCGCCGCGTCCGGGCCCGGCCGCCGTCTTCACAGGGACCGTTCCCGGACGATGGTCGCGATGTTGATGCGCCGTAGACCCCGCCAGGTGCTCCACTGGGCGACGACGGCCGCGGCGAGGGCCGAGAGGCACACGAGCCCGACGGTCGAGGTCTGCATGCGCAGCTCCCAGCGGTAGCCGAGGTTTTCGTAGTTCGACATGAACCAGCGGGCGAGGCCCATACCGGCGACGAGCCCGATCGGGACACCGGTCGCGGTGAGGGGCAGGTTCTCGGCGGCGACGAGCCGGGCGAGGACACCACGCGAGATGCCCTCGGCTTGGAGCGTGCCGAGCTCGACGCTGCGTTCGGCGAGATTCGCGGACATCGCGTCGTACAGGAGCGCAACGGCCATCACGATGGCGAACAGCAGCACGACCCCGACGAGGACGTCCATAATCGCGAACGCGTCGCGCAGGGCCGCCTCCAGTGCGGCGTTGTCGAAGTAGGCGGCCGCTCCGGGAAGCATCCCGAGGCGGTGCGCAGCGGCGTCGCCGTCGACGCCCGAGCGGAGCTGCACGAGCGCGCCCGATGCCGTCGACCGCCCGACCGTCTGGTCGAGATGGGCGAGCGAGGTGTACGCCACTGCGGTCAGCGGCTCGTCGACGAAGCCGACGACTCGTTCGACGAGACGCATGCCGTCGGCGGCCGTGACCGTGTGCTGCTGACCGCCCGACAGCTGCGCCGGGAACCGGTCGACGACATCCGCCAGCCCCACCCGCCCGAGCGCCGCCCGGCTCCGAGCCTCCGAGTCGCTGCCGGTGACCTCCGCCAACAGCTGGACGTTCTCGAGCGCCGTCAAGGTCGGTACCAGGTTGAAGAACTGAAACACGAACCCGACCCGGTCACGCCGATACGCCGTCAGCGCCGGCGCGTTCAATGCAGCGATGTCCATGCCGGCGACCACAACCGAACCGCCGGACGCCTCCTCGATCCCACCGATCACGTTCAGCAGCGTCGCCTTGCCCGACCCCGACGGGCCGAGGATCACCACGAACTCACCGGGCGCCACATCCAGCGCCACGCCGCGCAACGCGTCGACCGCAACCGCCCCCATCCCGTACCGCTTCGTGCACCCGGACACGGCCACCGCCGGCGCGCCCGACCGTGCGGCTTCGTCTGCCACGGCCGCCAGTTCCGTCGCGCCCTGATGACGGCGCGTCATCATCCGCACAATGGCTCCTTCGCTTCGGGGCGTGCCCCCGTGACCTCCTACAGATCCATTCGACCCGACGCCATCCAGGCTCGATAGGGTCCAAGGTCCTCCGGCCCGCGGCCGCCAGAACCACCCGACCGGGACGCGTCGGGTCGATTACCGGCCGGGCGTCCTAAGAGTCCGCGCCTGAGTTAGTCGCGCGTTCTAGACTTGCCGGGTGGAGTTGAGCGAGGAGGGTCTGGCCGAGTTCTTCTCCACGGCGTTCGCGTTGTTGGACGAGCGGCAGCGGCGACTGGTGGCGGCGGCGATGGTGGCGGCGTTGGGTCGGGGCGGGCAAGCTCGTGTGGCCGAGGCGACGGCGATGTCGCGCAACACGTTGCTGACGGGCGCGGCCGAGTTGGCCGGTGGGGCGGGGCCGTCGGAGCGGGTTCGGCGGCCCGGGGCGGGCCGCAAGAAGGCCACCGACTTGAACCCCGATCTCCTCGTCGTGCTCGATTCGCTCGTCGAGCCGGAGTCTCGGGGGGATCCGATGTCGCCGTTGCGGTGGACGGCGAAGTCGACGCGGAACTTGTCGGCCGAGCTGAAACGGTTGGGCCACCAGGCCGGCGAGTCGCTGGTCGGCCGCATGCTTCACTACCTGGGCTACAGCCTGCAGGCCAACGCCAAGGTCACCGAGGGTGCCCAGCACCCGGACCGCAACGCCCAGTTCGAGTACATCAACGCGACGGCCGGCGAACACCTGGGCGCCGGCCAGCCGGTCATCTCGGTGGACTGCAAAAAGAAGGAACTGATCGGCGATTACGCCAACAGCGGCGCCGAATGGGAACCCGAAGGCTCCCCGACCCCTGTCGGCACCCATGACTTCCCCGACCCCGACGTGCCCAAGGCCATCCCCTACGGCGTCTATGACCTGGCCTCCAACGAAGGCTGGGTCAACGTCGGCGACGACCACGACACCCCCGCCTTCGCGGTCGCCTCCATCGCCCGCTGGTGGGAACGCATGGGCCGCCACCGCTACCCCGACGCCACCCGGCTGATGATCACCGCCGATGCCGGCGGGTCCAACGGCTACCGCAGCCGCATGTTCAAAGCCGAGCTCGCCACCCTGGCCGCCACCATCGGTCTCGTCATCACCGTCTGCCACATGCCGCCCGGCACGTCGAAGTGGAACAAGATTGAGCACCGCCTGTTCTCGTTCATCTCGATGAACTGGCGAGGCAAGCCGCTCACCACCTACCGGACCGTCGTCGAACTCATCGCCGCCACCACCACCCGCCACGGCCTGCCCGTCGAAGCCGACCTCGACGAGGGCTACTACCCGACCGGCCAGAAGATCAGCGACCGCGACTTCAACAACCTTTCCGTCACCGCCCACACCTTCCACGGTGACTGGAACTACACGATCCGACCACCATAACAGCTCAACTAATTGGGGAACAGGCCCTAACGTTGGCCCCGCCGGTGTTGCCGGGCGGTAGCTCGCATCGCTGTGGCGAGCCCGGCGACGCTGAGGCGCACGAGCTGCCCGATGACCTCGCGACGATCCCGACGCCGCAATCCGTAGCTCAACATCGCGAGGTGAGTGCGTCGGTGAGTGGACTCCAGCGGCTGGCTGAGGATGTGGGCGCGCTCGGGGTGGGCGCATTCGGTGTTGGCGGCGTCGGCCGCTCGAGCGGCCTGCGCCGCCGCGTGTTCGCCTGCCCACACTGCTCGCAGCGCCTGTGCGTTGCGAGGTCGGGGTTGCTTGGGGAGCTTGGGCATTTGACGTCGCCCGCTGGTGGCGGTGTCAGCGGGACGGTCGGGCGGCGTCGAAGCCGCGCAGTCGCAGGCTGTTGGAGACGACGAACACGCTGGACAGGCCCATTGACGCCCCGGCGATCAGCGGGTTGAGCAGCCCGGTGGCAGCGAGGGGCAGCCCTTCGACCAACTCCACATGGGATCATGTCGTCGCCCTGCTTCTCGAACGATCAGTCCGGCGGCCGGAGTCTTGAACGTCGCGGCCAGTGAACACCCTGCGGCGTCGAGCCCTGCGAGGTTCGCCTTCGCGGCGATGACCGTGAGCTCGGCGGCCTCGACATCGTGGCGCAGGAGCGTCGACCGAACCAGTGGCCGAGGGGACGTCGTATCGATGTCATGACAGAGTTCCCGACATCAGCACTGGCAGCGTCCGCCATCGTGGAGAAGGTGGCGGCATCGGATGGGGTGTACCGCATCCCCGTACGCCAAAGGCACGACGGTCGAGGTCAGCCGCGACCATCTGACGCACTGGCCACCGAACCGGATCGATCTCAACGCCATCGGCGGTCCGAAGCCGTACCGGGTGGTGGCCGCCGCCGACGGCGTCGTTCGGTTCATCGTCGACGGGTTCAGCGCCAACCGCCCGAACATGTCGCCGTGCCGTAACAACTACGTGTGGATCGAGCACGACAACGGCGAGTGGACGAAGTACACCCACATGACGAGACGTTCCGTGACCGGCGCCGCCGGGCTCGAAGTTGGCGACGCCGTCACCGCCGGCCGGTTTCACGGCTTCGAGAGCGACGTGGGCTGCGCCGACGGCGAACACCTCCACTTCGAGGTCGCCGTGCCGGTCGATTCCAACGACCCGATCGACGACAACGGTGTGATCCGCGGCGGCTCGGCACACGACCGCATCCCGCGAGTGTGCTCCGTCCCCGGTCGTCGCTACGTCGACGGCCGCCGGCATATCGCCGCGCCGCGCCCTCCGGTCGACGTGCTCGCCGACACCATCAGTTTCGGGTCGGTGCTCCTGGGCACGTCGCAGCGCCGGTCGTGCGCGGTGATCAACCTGGCATGGCGCGACGTCACCGTGACAGTGCCGGCTTCGCCCGCCAGTGCCGTGTTCGCCTGGTTCCCGAGGACCATCACGCTCGCCCCGGGCGCGATCGCCACCGTCGAGGTCACCTTCACGCCAACGAGCACGCTGCCCGCCCAGGTGTCGTTGGACGTCCGGTCCGACGCCGCAGCTGGCCCGTCCGCGTCGGCATCACGGGCAAGGGCATGCCCTCCGGGCAGCCCGACCCACCCGAGCCGGCGGTCCCGTTCCGCTTCAGCCCAACGCTGCTCAACCTCGGCGCCGTCCAGCTCCGCTCGACCCGCACCGTCGACGCGATCATCGCCAACAACTCTGCTACGCGCAGCGTCGGCGTCGACATCGAGGCCTCCCCGGGTGGCCCGTTCAGCTGGTCGGCGCTGCGCACGACGATCCCGCCGTCCGGGTCGTGCCCGGTTCTGGTCACGTTCGCCCCGACCTCGACGTCACCCGTGCGCGCCGAGATGGTCGCCAAAGCGACGCTCGGCACCACCATCGCGCGCCTTCCGATCACCAGCAAGGGCGCAGGCGGCCTCCCGCAGCCCGACGCGTGATCGACCTCGGCCCAGGCGCGCCATGGTCGAGGCGCGGAGGCGTCGGCGACGACGTGGCGATCGCCCCTGGCTCCTCTCGGCGGTCATAGCCCGCGCGACGCGCCGAGCTGCGACGCCGAACGACGTCGCCCCGGCCGACCGACTCCCGTCCGATTGGTAGGGCGGTGTCGGTGCGAGGCCGGGGGTGACGATCGTCGTAGCGTCGGGTTTCCATCGGCCGGTGGCGCTTGCTGCATTGTGGTCGGGGTCTCCGGCGACGTCCACGGAGGTTCCACGGAGGTCCTGTCAGTGTCCATTCCCACCACCGCCGTTGCCCGGTAACAGTCGGTGCTCTTCGTGGCTGGTGAAGGTCAGGGTGGTGGTCGTGGACCGGGTTCGCTTGGTGCATTCCGCGGTGACGTCATCGTTTGGTGGTTGTCGGGGAGCCGACACCCTCACGCGGCGTCGGCCAGGTCGCGCGTCGGTGGGTCGTGGTGGGTCAACGTGCCGTCGGGATCGAGCCGTACGTGCACGGTGACGAGGTCGGCACCGAGCACGCGCACGTTGATCGCGTTGAGGGTGCGCAGCGGGTGCCAGCGGATAATGTGGCGCTGGCGGGCCAGCGCGTCATCGTCGGGCAGCACGGTGGCGACACCGGCGACCCAGCGATACCGGATCCCGATGCGTAGCCGCATCCGCACGCGGGGATCGTGTTGGATGTTGCGCACGTAGCCGGCTCGGAGCCCGTGTTCGGCGATGATCCACAAGTCGTTGCCGGTGCGTCCGTTGCCCACTGGTGTGCGGCGAGGCTGCCCGGATGTCCGGCCGCGGGTTTCCAGGATCGCCAACCCCAACGGGTTGAGACCGATCGCCAGGAGGGCCCGCATCAGCGGGTTGAGCGTCCACCGCTGAAATGTCCGCACGATGAGGACCTTGGCTCGGCGGCTTCGGGCGGTCGTGGCGACCAGGGCGACGTAGATGGCGCTCTGCACGATCGCCGAGGTGACGTCGTGACCTGGCACGATCGCGTAGATGCCCCATACCAGGGCGAGGGCTGCGGCGGTACCGGTGAGGAGGCCTCGGGGGAGAGTCGTCTTCATGTGGGCATGTCCTTTCGACGCACGTTGTGGGGCGGTCAAGGTCGGCGTCGGGTGGGGTCGGGTTGACGTTGAACGTGGTGTGCCGACGTCGTGTGCCGACGTCGGTCACGCCGTCGACGGTGGTGGACCGGCGGCCGCAGCCGGGGCGCGGCCGGCAGCTCTCGCCCGGCGAGGGGTGGCTGTTGAGAGTGGTTCGTCGACGATCCTGATCGCGGCGTGGTCGAGTCCGGTCTGGATGTCGTCGATCGAGAGGGTCTGTTCGGGGACGAGCACGCCGGTCGGTAGGTGTCCGGCGCGGGAGACGAGGGCTTGGCCGAACAGCACGGTGCAGGCGGCGGCGGCCCGGTAGTCCCCGCGGCAGCGAAGGGTGCGGGCGGCGATGCGTTGGCCGTGCCGACGGACCGCGACCCAGTGCGCGATTGGTTCGGCGCTGGGGGTGTCGAGCCCGGCGGCGAACGCGCTGCGGGGGAGGTGGGCGATGAGCCCGGCCGCGTTCATTGCGAGGAGGCCTCGTCGGCGGGCCCGTTCGGCGACGCAGACGTAGGAGCTGACTGTGCGGCCGTCGAGCAACGTCTTGTCGAGCCAGCCCTGTTCGGCCTCGGCGAAACCGAGGCAGCGCCGGCGGCCGTACGGTTCCGGCAATGGGAACACGGCGGTGTGGTGGCGGCCGGTGCGGGTCAGGCCGCGGTGGGCGAAGCCACCGCCGGCGGGCCCGATGCTGCCTCGGGTTGACACGGTGAAGACGAGCTCAACCTCGTCGGCGTCGGAGTGTTCGGCGAGTAGCTCGGCGGCGATCAGGTTGGTCAAGCCGGGGGCGACACCAGCGTTCATGAGCACCGTCCCATGTGCCTGTGGGCCGTCGCCGCGCAGCCGCCGGACGGAGCTCTCGGGCATCGCCGAGACGTTGATCAACAGGCCGCCACCGTCGAGCACCATCCGCTCGGCCACCAAAGCGTCGTCGGGTACCACGTTGACGACGAGGTCGCTTTCGTCGAGCACACGTGCCAATGTTTCGGGTTCGGCGAGGTCGACGTGGCAGAACCCGCGGCCGGGATCGGGTCTGCGTCCCGCCGGGACGACTGACCAGTCGGCCGCCGCGAACGCCTCGACGAGGATTCGGCCGAGCACTCCTTGGGCGCCGATCACGAGCACCCGGTTGACGCTGCGCTGCTGAACTTGCGACACGACGCCTCCTTCACACGGTTGGCTGATGCACACAACGCTAAGGTGGATGTGGAATGGATACGGAGACCAATCAGCAGGGAGATATCCAGACCAACCTGCGTTCCGGTGGCGTCTCTGGTGGCTTCCCGGCAGACCTGTTGGTCACGTTGGACCGCGCCCGGCCCCGCAGTCTGCGCGTCCAGCTCGAACGTGGCCTCCGCGACGCCATCGCCAGTGGATCGCTGGCCCCGGGCGCCGCGCTGCCGCCGTCTCGGCTTCTCGCCCGTGAGCTCGACGTGTCACGTTCAGTCGTCGTCGACGCCTACGAGCAGCTCGTGGCCGAGGGGTACCTGCAGGCCCGACGCGGCTCGGGCACCCGTGTCCGAGGCGACGAGACCAGCGAGCGCGGACGACGCCCGGACCGGCCCGGCGTGCCGTTCTGGCCGGTGTCGATCAGCCCAGACGGCCGTACCCCGGCCAGCGGACTGCCCGATCCTTCGTTGTTCCCACGACACGAGTGGCTCCGCCACGTGCGCACCACCCTGCGTGAGATGCCCGACAGCGGCCTCCTCTATCCCGAGCCACGCGGCGCTCGGGAGTTGCGCAGCGCCCTCGCGAGCTACCTCGGACGCGTCCACGGTGTGCGCGCCACCGCCGACGAGGTGGTGATCTGCGGCGGGTTCTCCCAAGCCCTCACGCTGCTGTGCCGAGCCCTCGCCCGGCGCGGCGCCCGCCGCATCGCCGTCGAGGACCCCTGCTTCGCCCACCACCGCCGACTCATCCGGGCCGTCGGCATGCATCCGATACCAGTTCCCGTCGACCGCGACGGGATGCAAACGTTCCGTCTGACCGCGCTGAACGTCGACGCGGCGCTGCTCTCGCCTGCACACTCCTACCCCCGCGGCGCCGTCTTGTCCGCCGACCGGCGCGCTGAGCTCCTCGACTGGGCCCGCAGCTGCGACTCTGTCGTCATCGAGGACGACTACGACGCCGAACTGCGTTACGACCGCACGCCGATCGGCGCTCTGCAGGGCCTCGACCCCCAACACGTCATCTACGGCGGCAGCGTGAGCAAGGTCCTCAGCCCCGCCCTGCGACTCGGCTGGCTGATCGCACCACGACACCTGACCGACGAGATCGTCCACGCCAAATTCCTCGACGACGTCGCCACCGAGACGCTCGGCCAGCTCACCCTGGCCAGCTTCATCACCAGCGGCGGGCTCGCACGACACCTGCGCCGCGTTCGCCCGATCTACCGGACTCGCCGCAACCGGCTCCTCACCGCCCTCGCCGCCCACCTCCCCGAAATCCAGCCCAGTGGCGAAGCGGCCGGGCTACACCTACTCCTCCAGCTGCCCAACGCGCTCGACCCAGACACTCTCGTCGACACGGCGATACTCCACGGCATCAGCCTCGAGGACGCGGCACCCCACTGGGCAGACCACAACCCCGCCCCTGCAGCCGTGCTGATTGGCTACGGCGCATTATCTGAGAGCACACTCCGGCGCGGCATCGAAGCCCTCGGCGCCGAACTCCACGCGCACGGCGCCGAGAACGTGCCCGGCGACGCCCGCACAAGCAGTTCGAGGGCGCACCGAACGCCGGCGCGGGAGGGGTAGCCGATAGTGACGAACGCGCGTGTCCTCACCTCGAACCTCGAACGCAGGACCCCACGCGGCGTCGCAGGCTGTTGGAGACGACGAACACGCTGGACAGGCCCATTGACGCCCCGGCGATCAGCGGGTTGAGCAGCCCGGTGGCAGCGAGGGGCAGCCCTTCGACCAACTCCACATGGGATCATGTCGTCGCCCTGCTTCTCGAACGATCAGTCCGGCGGCCGGAGTCTTGAACGTCGCGGCCAGTGAACACCCTGCGGCGTCGAGCCCTGCGAGGTTCGCCTTCGCGGCGATGACCGTGAGCTCGGCGGCCTCGACATCGTGGCGCAGGAGCGTCGACCGAACCAGTGGCCGAGGGACGTCGTATCCATGTCATGACAGAGTTCCCGACATCAGCACTGGCAGCGTCCGCCATCGTGGAGAAGGTGGCGGCATCGGATGGGGTGTACCGCATCCCCGTACGCCAAAGGCACGACGGTCGAGGTCAGCCGCGACCATCTGACGCACTGGCCACCGAACCGGATCGATCTCAACGCCATCGGCGGTCCGAAGCCGTACCGGGTGGTGGCCGCCGCCGACGGCGTCGTTCGGTTCATCGTCGACGGGTTCAGCGCCAACCGCCCGAACATGTCGCCGTGCCGTAACAACTACGTGTGGATCGAGCACGACAACGGCGAGTGGACGAAGTACACCCACATGACGAGACGTTCCGTGACCGGCGCCGCCGGGCTCGAAGTTGGCGACGCCGTCACCGCCGGCCGGTTTCACGGCTTCGAGAGCGACGTGGGCTGCGCCGACGGCGAACACCTCCACTTCGAGGTCGCCGTGCCGGTCGATTCCAACGACCCGATCGACGACAACGGTGTGATCCGCGGCGGCTCGGCACGCGACCGCATCCCGCGAGTGTGCTCCGTCCCCGGTCGTCGCTACGTCGACGGCCGCCGGCATATCGCCGCGCCGCGCCCTCCGGTCGACGTGCTCGCCGACACCATCAGTTTCGGGTCGGTGCTCCTGGGCACGTCGCAGCGCCGGTCGTGCGCGGTGATCAACCTGGCATGGCGCGACGTCACCGTGACAGTGCCGGCTTCGCCCGCCAGTGCCGTGTTCGCCTGGTTCCCGAGGACCATCACGCTCGCCCCGGGCGCGATCGCCACCGTCGAGGTCACCTTCACGCCAACGAGCACGCTGCCCGCCCAGGTGTCGTTGGACGTCCGGTCCGACGCCGCAGCTGGCCCGTCCGCGTCGGCATCACGGGCAAGGGCATGCCCTCCGGGCAGCCCGACCCACCCGAGCCGGCGGTCCCGTTCCGCTTCAGCCCAACGCTGCTCAACCTCGGCGCCGTCCAGCTCCGCTCGACCCGCACCGTCGACGCGATCATCGCCAACAACTCTGCTACGCGCAGCGTCGGCGTCGACATCGAGGCCTCCCCGGGTGGCCCGTTCAGCTGGTCGGCGCTGCGCACGACGATCCCGCCGTCCGGGTCGTGCCCGGTTCTGGTCACGTTCGCCCCGACCTCGACGTCACCCGTGCGCGCCGAGATGGTCGCCAAAGCGACGCTCGGCACCACCATCGCGCGCCTTCCGATCACCAGCAAGGGCGCAGGCGGCCTCCCGCAGCCCGACGCGTGATCGACCTCGGCCCAGGCGCGCCATGGTCGAGGCGCGGAGGCGTCGGCGACGACGTGGCGATCGCCCCTGGCTCCTCTCGGCGGTCATAGCCCGCGCGACGTGCCGAGCTGCGACGCCGAACGACGTCGCCCCGGCCGACCGACTCCCGTCCGATTGGTAGGGCGGTGTCGGTGCGAGGCCGGGGGTGACGATCGTCGTAGCGTCGGGTTTCCATCGGCCGGTGGCGCTTGCTGCATTGTGGTCGGGGTCTCCGGCGACGTCCACGGAGGTTCCACGGAGGTCCTGTCAGTGTCCATTCCCACCACCGCCGTTGCCCGGTAACAGTCGGTGCTCTTCGTGGCTGGTGAAGGTCAGGGTGGTGGTCGTGGACCGGGTTCGCTTGGTGCATTGCGCGGTGACGTCATCGTTTGGTGGTTGTCGGGGAGCCGACACCCTCACGCGGCGTCGGCCAGGTCGCGTGTCGGTGGGTCGTGGTGGGTCAACGTGCCGTCGGGATCGAGCCGTACGTGCACGGTGACGAGGTCGGCACCGAGCACGCGGACGTTGATCGCGTTGAGGGTGCGCAGCGGGTGCCAGCGGATAATGTGGCGCTGGCGGGCCAGCGCGTCATCGTCGGGCAGCACGGTGGCGACACCGGCGACCCAGCGATACCGGATCCCGATGCGTAGCCGCATCCGCACGCGGGGATCGTGTTGGATGTTGCGCACGTAGCCGGCTCGGAGCCCGTGTTCGGCGATGATCCACAAGTCGTTGCCGGTGCGTCCGTTGCCCACTGGTGTGCGGCGAGGCTGCCCGGATGTCCGGCCGCGGGTTTCCAGGATCGCCAACCCCAACGGGTTGAGACCGATCGCCAGGAGGGCCCGCATCAGCGGGTTGAGCGTCCACCGCTGAAATGTCCGCACGATGAGGACCTTGGCTCGGCGGCTTCGGGCGGTCGTGGCGACCAGGGCGACGTAGATGGCGCTCTGCACGATCGCCGAGGTGACGTCGTGACCTGGCACGATCGCGTAGATGCCCCATACCAGGGCGAGGGCTGCGGCGGTACCGGTGAGGAGGCCTCGGGGGAGAGTCGTCTTCATGTGGGCATGTCCTTTCGACGCACGTTGTGGGGCGGTCAAGGTCGGCGTCGGGTGGGGTCGGGTTGACGTTGAACGTGGTGTGCCGACGTCGTGTGCCGACGTCGGTCACGCCGTCGACGGTGGTGGACCGGCGGCCGCAGCCGGGGCGCGGCCGGCAGCTCTCGCCCGGCGAGGGGTGGCTGTTGAGAGTGGTTCGTCGACGATCCTGATCGCGGCGTGGTCGAGTCCGGTCTGGATGTCGTCGATCGAGAGGGTCTGTTCGGGGACGAGCACGCCGGTCGGTAGGTGTCCGGCGCGGGAGACGAGGGCTTGGCCGAACAGCACGGTGCAGGCGGCGGCGGCCCGGTAGTCCCCGCGGCAGCGAAGGGTGCGGGCGGCGATGCGTTGGCCGTGCCGACGGACCGCGACCCAGTGCGCGATTGGTTCGGCGCTGGGGGTGTCGAGCCCGGCGGCGAACGCGCTGCGGGGGAGGTGGGCGATGAGCCCGGCCGCGTTCATTGCGAGGAGGCCTCGTCGGCGGGCCCGTTCGGCGACGCAGACGTAGGAGCTGACTGTGCGGCCGTCGAGCAACGTCTTGTCGAGCCAGCCCTGTTCGGCCTCGGCGAAACCGAGGCAGCGCCGGCGGCCGTACGGTTCCGGCAATGGGAACACGGCGGTGTGGTGGCGGCCGGTGCGGGTCAGGCCGCGGTGGGCGAAGCCACCGCCGGCGGGCCCGATGCTGCCTCGGGTTGACACGGTGAAGACGAGCTCAACCTCGTCGGCGTCGGAGTGTTCGGCGAGTAGCTCGGCGGCGATCAGGTTGGTCAAGCCGGGGGCGACACCAGCGTTCATGAGCACCGTCCCATGTGCCTGTGGGCCGTCGCCGCGCAGCCGCCGGACGGAGCTCTCGGGCATCGCCGAGACGTTGATCAACAGGCCGCCACCGTCGAGCACCATCCGCTCGGCCACCAAAGCGTCGTCGGGTACCACGTTGACGACGAGGTCGCTTTCGTCGAGCACACGTGCCAATGTTTCGGGTTCGGCGAGGTCGACGTGGCAGAACCCGCGGCCGGGATCGGGTCTGCGTCCCGCCGGGACGACTGACCAGTCGGCCGCCGCGAACGCCTCGACGAGGATTCGGCCGAGCACTCCTTGGGCGCCGATCACGAGCACCCGGTTGACGCTGCGCTGCTGAACTTGCGACACGACGCCTCCTTCACACGGTTGGCTGATGCACACAACGCTAAGGTGGATGTGGAATGGATACGGAGACCAATCAGCAGGGAGATATCCAGACCAACCTGCGTTCCGGTGGCGTCTCTGGTGGCTTCCCGGCAGACCTGTTGGTCACGTTGGACCGCGCCCGGCCCCGCAGTCTGCGCGTCCAGCTCGAACGTGGCCTCCGCGACGCCATCGCCAGTGGATCGCTGGCCCCGGGCGCCGCGCTGCCGCCGTCTCGGCTTCTCGCCCGTGAGCTCGACGTGTCACGTTCAGTCGTCGTCGACGCCTACGAGCAGCTCGTGGCCGAGGGGTACCTGCAGGCCCGACGCGGCTCGGGCACCCGTGTCCGAGGCGACGAGACCAGCGAGCGCGGACGACGCCCGGACCGGCCCGGCGTGCCGTTCTGGCCGGTGTCGATCAGCCCAGACGGCCGTACCCCGGCCAGCGGACTGCCCGATCCTTCGTTGTTCCCACGACACGAGTGGCTCCGCCACGTGCGCACCACCCTGCGTGAGATGCCCGACAGCGGCCTCCTCTATCCCGAGCCGCGCGGCGCTCGGGAGTTGCGCAGCGCCCTCGCGAGCTACCTCGGACGCGTCCGCGGTGTGCGCGCCACCGCCGACGAGGTGGTGATCTGCGGCGGGTTCTCCCAAGCCCTCACGCTGCTGTGCCGAGCCCTCGCCCGGCGCGGCGCCCGCCGCATCGCCGTCGAGGACCCCTGCTTCGCCCACCACCGCCGACTCATCCGGGCCGTCGGCATGCATCCGATACCAGTTCCCGTCGACCGCGACGGGATGCAAACGTTCCGTCTGACCGCGCTGAACGTCGACGCGGCGCTGCTCTCGCCTGCACACTCCTACCCCCGCGGCGCCGTCTTGTCCGCCGACCGGCGCGCTGAGCTCCTCGACTGGGCCCGCAGCTGCGACTCTGTCGTCATCGAGGACGACTACGACGCCGAACTGCGTTACGACCGCACGCCGATCGGCGCTCTGCAGGGCCTCGACCCCCAACACGTCATCTACGGCGGCAGCGTGAGCAAGGTCCTCAGCCCCGCCCTGCGACTCGGCTGGCTGATCGCACCACGACACCTGACCGACGAGATCGTCCGCGCCAAATTCCTCGACGACGTCGCCACCGAGACGCTCGGCCAGCTCA
Source organism: uncultured Acidimicrobiales bacterium (assembly GCA_963728985.1). Classification (GTDB taxonomy): domain Bacteria; phylum Actinomycetota; class Acidimicrobiia; order Acidimicrobiales; family Ilumatobacteraceae; genus DASXAI01. The sequence goes on from CAVSME010000003.1 coordinate 1,417,790, forward strand.
CCCTGGCCAGCTTCATCACCAGCGGCGGGCTCGCACGACACCTGCGCCGCGTTCGCCCGATCTACCGGACTCGCCGCAACCGGCTCCTCACCGCCCTCGCCGCCCACCTCCCCGAAATCCAGCCCAGTGGCGAAGCGGCCGGGCTACACCTACTCCTCCAGCTGCCCAACGCGCTCGACCCAGACACTCTCGTCGACACGGCGATACTCCACGGCATCAGCCTCGAGGACGCGGCACCCCACTGGGCAGACCACAACCCCGCCCCTGCAGCCGTGCTGATTGGCTACGGCGCATTATCTGAGAGCACACTCCGGCGCGGCATCGAAGCCCTCGGCGCCGAACTCCACGCGGACGGCGCCGAGAACGTGCCCGGCGACGCCCGCACAAGCAGTTCGAGGGCGCACCGAACGCCGGCGCGGGAGGGGTAGCCGATAGTGACGAACGCGCGTGTCCTCACCTCGAACCTCGAACGCAGGACCCCACGCGGCTGCCCCAGGCCTACCTTGCCTGCTGTTGCGAGCGCACGACGCGCGGTGTTCGGCATCGGTCGGTGCGTCCTAAGAGTCCGCGCCTGAGTTAGTCGCGCGTTCTAGACTTGCCGGGTGGAGTTGAGCGAGGAGGGTCTGGCCGAGTTCTTCTCCACGGCGTTCGCGTTGTTGGACGAGCGGCAGCGGCGACTGGTGGCGGCGGCGATGGTGGCGGCGTTGGGTCGGGGCGGGCAAGCTCGTGTGGCCGAGGCGACGGCGATGTCGCGCAACACGTTGCTGACGGGCGCGGCCGAGTTGGCCGGTGGGGCGGGGCCGTCGGAGCGGGTTCGGCGGCCCGGGGCGGGCCGCAAGAAGGCCACCGACTTGAACCCCGATCTCCTCGTCGTGCTCGATTCGCTCGTCGAGCCGGAGTCTCGGGGGGATCCGATGTCGCCGTTGCGGTGGACGGCGAAGTCGACGCGGAACTTGTCGGCCGAGCTGAAACGGTTGGGCCACCAGGCCGGCGAGTCGCTGGTCGGCCGCATGCTTCACTACCTGGGCTACAGCCTGCAGGCCAACGCCAAGGTCACCGAGGGTGCCCAGCACCCGGACCGCAACGCCCAGTTCGAGTACATCAACGGACGGCCGGCGAACACCTGGGCGCCGGCCAGCCGGTCATCTCGGTGGACTGCAAAAAGAAGGAACTGATCGGCGATTACGCCAACAGCGGCGCCGAATGGGAACCCGAAGGCTCCCCGACCCCTGTCGGCACCCATGACTTCCCCGACCCCGACGTGCCCAAGGCCATCCCCTACGGCGTCTATGACCTGGCCTCCAACGAAGGCTGGGTCAACGTCGGCGACGACCACGACACCCCCGCCTTCGCGGTCGCCTCCATCGCCCGCTGGTGGGAACGCATGGGCCGCCACCGCTACCCCGACGCCACCCGGCTGATGATCACCGCCGATGCCGGCGGGTCCAACGGCTACCGCAGCCGCATGTTCAAAGCCGAGCTCGCCACCCTGGCCGCCACCATCGGTCTCGTCATCACCGTCTGCCACATGCCGCCCGGCACGTCGAAGTGGAACAAGATTGAGCACCGCCTGTTCTCGTTCATCTCGATGAACTGGCGAGGCAAGCCGCTCACCACCTACCGGACCGTCGTCGAACTCATCGCCGCCACCACCACCCGCCACGGCCTGCCCGTCGAAGCCGACCTCGACGAGGGCTACTACCCGACCGGCCAGAAGATCAGCGACCGCGACTTCAACAACCTTTCCGTCACCGCCCACACCTTCCACGGTGACTGGAACTACACGATCCGACCACCATAACAGCTCAACTAATTGGGGAACAGGCCCTAACGGATCCTCCCGACCTGGCAGTCGGCGGGCGGCAGCGGCTTCACGACGGTCACATCGAGTCGGCACGACCATCGCGAGACCGAGCGCACGACGATTTTCCAGCTGCCGCCTGGGAGCTCCCGGACACTCTTTCGATGTCATTCGGGGACCACCGTGCCGGTTCCCGTGTTGCGCATCGTGACCGTCGGGGCGCCGCTGTAGAGGATCGTCCCCGTGCCGGTCAAATCCGCATCGAGCCCGGCTATGGCGTGGACCCGGAGCGGAGGATGTCCCGAGTTCCGTGGAACTTCGGTGGCGGCCCGGTGATGGTCAGGCGGCTACATGGTCATCTTGGCATGGGGATGTGACGGTCAGCGCGGCGTGACGGTTGAGGGCGTCGCGCAGGGCGGGGAGGTGGAGGAAGCCGTTGACCCGGCGGAACTGCTTGGTGGCCTCGACCATGCCGGCGGCGCACCAACGCAACGCCATCTGACCGTCCCGCCAGCGCTTCACGTTGGAGCTGTGGTCGCGGCAGATCTCGATCATCGACTCCACTGCGTTCGTCGAGCGCAGCGTGCGGCCCAGGGTCGGGGGCACGCCGAGGCGGGTGATGGTGAGCGTCTCGGCGAGCCCTTCGCGCAGGCTCCCGGCGGCGCCCGGATGGGTCTTGGCCAGCTGGCGGGCGAGCTCCTCGAGCGTCGCTTCGGCGGTCAACCCGTCGGGGTCGTGGTACGCGGCCCGCATCTTCTTCGCCACGCTGGATGCCAACGCGTCGGGCAGCTTCGACTCGACGTTTCTGATCTTGTGGAGCTGGCAGCGTTGGATCATCGCGTGGTCGAACACCGAGCGCACGCCGGCGACGAGCGCTTTGGCCCCGTCGAGCACGAACAACGTCGGCTGGGTCGTGTCCAGGCCCCGGTCGCGCAGATCGGCGAGCAGGTCGCGCACGACGGTGGCGTTCTCGGTGTCACCCTCCGCCAGCCCGAGGGGATGCTTGGTCCCGTCGATCCCGATCCCCAACACCACGACACAGACGTGTTCAGCGAAATGGACGCCGTCGATCATCAACGCCACCAGGTCGAGCTCGCTGAGATCAGCGTCGAGCATGGCGGCCAGCGCCGTCTCGGTGGCGGCCACGAACCGCCGGGAGATCGCCGACTTCGACGTCGACCGGGCGGTCCCCTCGACCTCGGCGCCGACCGGTTCCAGCCCGGCCGCGTAGCGGCGGGTGGACAGTTTGGCCATCATCCGCTCCAGCACCATCGACGACAGCACATCGATCGCCGAGAACAGCTCGTAGGCGGGCACTGCCACCTCCGCCGAGCGGTCCGCGGTGCGGACCCGAGGACGGCGCACCGGCACCCGACGGCCACCCAACACCACCGAACCGTCCTCGCTGCCATGACGCACCGCCGTCCGGTTCGGGTCATGGACACCCTTCGGTCCCGCCAACGCGGTGACGCTCTCGTTGATGATCGCGTCCATGACCTGGAAGCCGGCACCGACCGCCAGGGGCCAGCAGTCCCTCGCGCAGCGAGCCGGCCAGCTCGGCCATCGCCACGCTCACGACGTCGGGCAGCGCGACCTCCCCAGCGGTCGCCGCCGGCACGGCTTTCGTCTGATAGTCCTTGGTCATCGGTGGTGGTCCCCTTCTCGTCGGAGTGACTTGGCGGTCGCCCGACACCTACCACCAGGCAGGCATCGAGCGGGGGGACCGCCACCTCAACTTCCACGACTACCGGGACAACCTCCCCGGAGCGTGCCGGTGCCATCTAGCCGCACGACACCGCTGGTGGCGACCAAGTCGTGAAGATCGAGCGTGCCAGCGCCTGCGAGCACCGCTGTCACCCGTTGGACCGTTCCGGAGACCGCCAGTGTCCCGTCCCCCGGCAGCTCGGCGTCGAAGCCGGCGCCCATGACACCGTCGACCGTCACGGTGCCGGCCCCGCCGAGTGCCACGCCATCGAGCGACGGCACCGAGACCTCGACACGCATCGGCGCCTTCGTCGTGAAGCTGCCGGTGTCGTCGATGACGAGGCGGCCGTCTCGGACGACGGTCGTGACCCGTCCGACAAGATTGTCGTCGCCGGACACAACGACCGACAGCGGCGCCCCACGTGGATTACGACTGTGTTCGCACCGGCGAGTTCCACGCTGGTGAACGGCGCTACCTCCTTCCGGTGTTGGGTGACGGAAATCCCCGAACCGCTCGTCGACGAAGCCGGCGGCGTCTCCCGGTCGCCGAGGGTCGCACGCGCACCGATGACGATGGCAACCAGAACGCCAACCACGGCCAAGGCGCCCACGACACCCACCAGCCATGCCCTCCAGCCCGGCGCAGACCACGGGCGCACACGAGTCCTGTGGGGCAGCGCCATGCGCACACCTCCCGATCCCGACTCCACGATGCTCCCGGGAGCTGTCCGCTGCCAGAGCCGAAGGTCCTGGCCGGGCACGCCGCACGATGCCTCCCGGTCGTCAGGGCTCGCCGCACCCCATAGCTCGCCGAGCCCTCGACAGCATCAGGGACGACCCGCACCTCTACCACCGTCAACATCTCGGCCCGCGTCATGTCTGGCGGCGACCGGGACGCGGTCAACCTCCTGGCGAACTCCGTCACTCCAGCTTCTCGGGCGGGCTCGTCATCGGGTGTGTCACTCCTTGGTGACGCCGCCGGTACCGGCCGTCGGGGTGGCTCTGGTCTCCCGAGGTTCACCGAAGTCCGGCCGAGTTGATAGGCCTCGTCGAGGTAGTGGCCAATCGTCTCGGGCGGTGCGCTGGTTGCGGCGTAGAAGTAGACGTGTTCAACGTCGTCGATGCCCGGGTAGCGGAAGCCCCCAGTCGTCGATGACCTTGGCGATCGCGTCGCGGATGCCGTCGTCGTAGGCGTCTCGTCGAAGATCGTCGAGGTCATGATGAGCGCCCGCCGATGGTGCAGCCGGGGGATCCGCCCGTTGATGTCGCCGTGCCAGCCTTCCGAGGTCAGCCCGAACGCGAAGTCGAGGGTGAACACACGGTCGATCCAGCCCTTGAGGATCGACGGGAAGCTGCAGAAGTGCACGGGTGCGATGAACACCAACGCGTCGGCGGCCGCCACCTTCTGCTGTTGGGCGAGCACATCCTTGGGCATTCGGCTTCGGATCATGGCGCGATCTCCGAGCGCGATTTGCCGGGCTCGCCACGTCCCGCTCGCGGAACACCGGGTCGAACTTGATGGCGTACAGGTCCACGACGTCGCTGGTATGTCCGGCGTCGGTGAGACCGGCGGTGAACCGTTCGAGGACGCCGTGACAGAACGACTTGGGGTCGTGATGGGCATAGACGGTCAACACCTTCACGGGGTCGGCCCCTCGATTGCGTCGCCACCCTCACCACTGGCCGCCTCGGGAGTTTCCCTTCCACCACCTCCACCTGGCCGGGCTTCGAGGAGTTCGATGATTCGTTCGGTGTTCTCGCGGATCGCCGTGACGTTGCGGAACATCCACTTCGGCGGCGCGTTGTCGGGCATCGCCTCGAACTTCTTCTCCCAATCGATCTTCCCGAAGTATGTTCGCTCGCTGTCGGGATCGGCCCGATCCAACTGGTGACAACTCGCGGCCGCAGAACCGGTCCGGTCCGGCGACTGGCAGCAACCGTGGTGGCAACGCACCTCGGACCACCGATCGCACGGCGTCGAGTCGGCCACAGCTTTTCTGGTCACGAGCCCTGTCCTCGCTGCTCAGAGACGCAGGGTTCGAATCGCTCTGACCGCAGTTGCCCTGCTAGATCGATACGCGGAACGGGAGGGATTCCGCTGAGGCGGCGCTGCTCGAACATCGTGCCTGTTGACGGTAGGTGCCGTCACAGGATCGGGCGTCGCTGGGAGCAACCGCGGTAGCAACGTACGGGATGTGCGACACGGCACCGTAGAGCTGATTGGGGCAGGTCGAGGATCGGCTACGAGGTCCCGCGCTGCGACGACATCGAGCTCATCGACCCGAGGTGACGCCGCCGCAGCGTCGTGGCAACTTCGTGATCGGGATCGAGGAGCTGGCGGTCCGCCTCACGCCTGCGACGCCGGGAGTCCCGCGGATGCTGCCTTGGATGGCGGGTAGGTTCGCCGCGAGAGCGGTGCTCGGGTTCGAGTTTGGGAGGAAGCCGTGCTGAGGCAACTGTCTGGCGTGGACGCAGGGTTCTTGTACATGGAGACAGGAAGCTCGTTCGGTCATGTGAGCAGCCTGTCGGTCTACGAGCGCCCCTACGAGGGATACGACCCGTACGAAGCGTTCCGCGCTCAGCTCGAGAGTCGCATGGCGACCCTCGAGCCGTTCCGGCGTCGTCTGGTCGAGGTTCCCTTCCAGCTCGACCACCCGTATTGGATCAATGACGCTGACTTCGACCTGGAGTTCCACCTCCGCCACATCGCCATCCCACCGCCTGGTGACGACGAGCAGTTGGGCACCCAGGTGGCTCGGATCATCGGTCGGCCCATGGATCGTGCCCATCCGCTGTGGGAGGTGTACGTCATGGAGGGGCTCCCGAACGGCGACTTCGCCATCCTCCAAAAGGTGCACCACGCCACCATCGACGGAGCGTCCGGGGCCGAGCTGCTGACCATCCTGCTCGACTCGACACCCGACGCCCCGCCAGTGGTCGAGGTCGACAACTGGCAGCCCGACCCCGTGCCGTCACCGTTCGAGCTGCTGTCCCGCTCGATGGTCAACCTGGCCCGTCGACCAGACCGCGTCATGCGCATGCAGGCCCGAGCCCTCCGCCAAGTCGCCGAGACCACCCGTAACAAGGGCCTGCGCCGGGTACTTGAACTTTCCCGGCAGGCAACGCCGCCCCGCACGACTCGACCTTCCGAGCCGGACCGGCCGCCCACCCTGCCGAGCGCGGCGGCGCCGGCGACGCCATTCAACCGCACCATCACCGCCCATCGCCGTTTCGCCTTCGACTCGGTGCCGCTCGACGACGTGAAGGCTGTGAAGAACGCGTTGGGGGCAACGCTCAACGATGTCGTGATGGCGGTCTGCGCTGGTGCACTACGGACCTACCTCCAATCCCACGATGCGCTCCCCGACGCCCCGCTCGTGGCCATGGTCCCGGTCTCGATCCGCACCGGTGACGAGGAGGACCGCTGGACCAACCGGGTGTCCGGCCTCCTCGCCCCCCTCCCGACCAACGTGGAGGACCCGGTCGAGCGGGTCCGGGTCGTCCACGAGGCGATGCTCGGCGCCAAGGAGCGCTTCGAGCTCATCCCGGCGGACGTCCTAACGGACTTCGCCAGTTTCTCCCCTCCGGCCCTTGCGACACGAGCGGCCCGCATGGCGTCGCGTCTACGGATCGCCGACCGAATGAACCCGCCCGTGAACCTGGTGATTTCGAACGTCCCCGGCCCCCGCCATCCGCTCTACCTCGCCGGCGCCCGGCTCAAGCACTACTACCCGGTGTCGACCGTCACCGATGGGCAAGGGCTAAACATCACCGTGCAGAGCTACCTCGACACCCTCGACTTCGGCCTGGTATCGAGCCGAGAGCTCGTGCCGGACCTTTGGGACCTCGTCGAGCTGTGCGTGCAAGAAGTCGCCGTGCTGACCGAGGCCACACGATCATCTGTCGACCCGAAGCCCGAACCCTAGGGAGCACGTCTCTCGGATCGCGGGCCGTGGTCGCCGCACCGTTCTTCGTCCCAGCGAGCTTGGGCTGCGTCCGGGCCCAGGTCGGCATCCTGATTAACAGCAGCGCGGATGCCGAGCCCGAGGCACGTTGCGAGGCGGCAGCCAAACCAGTCAGCTACACGCAGCCAGCAGCGCGTCTAGACATAGCGGTCCGGGCGATGCGTGGGTCGAGCCAATGCCTCGGCACGCACGCCTCGATATCGGCGCCCGGTAGCGCGAACTGCGGATGGTGGGGCTCAGCTGCGCTCCGCCCTTACCGGACGCGTCATAATCGCAACGGACCGAGTCGCGTCCCATAAGCGACGATGCCTTCGGCACGGCGACTTGGGTCGGTGGCGGTCTCCGGGGGGCGCTTCGATGCTTACCGCGGGTCTACACGGGACCAGCGCCCGTCTCCGCGTGTCGGGTCGAACGTCTCATGGACGCAGTCGGGGGCCGCCGATAGGGGCCGATTCGCCAGACGACGCCAGGCCCGGTGCCGCAGGTGGGAGGCTCGGGACGATGGCTGATGGGCACAACTCGTGATCGATGGTCAGATGGTTGATCCGACGCGCCTGGGCGAGCTCTGCGAGCAGTACGGGTTGGCTGAGCTCGCCGTCTTCGGCTCGCAAGCCCCGAATAACAGAGACCGGACAATGACGTGGGCCATTTGTATGTCCTCGCCCCCGGCCACCGAATCAGCTTTGGCATGAACCAGGTCGAGGACGAACTTGCCTTGCTTGGCCGAAAGGTCGACCTCGTGTCGAAAGAGAGCGCTCCATCCGCTCTCTTGCGGAGCCAGGTCGTAGCGGAGGCGCGCACCCTCTGTGCAGCGTGATCAGCTGCTGCTCGCGGAGATCGTCGAAGCTGTGCAACGAACTATCGAGCTCATGTCAGGTCGATCTGTCGACGACATCGAGCCTGATCGTGATCGTCGAGACGCGCTCCTGAACGTTCACGGTGCTTGGTGAGGCGACCGCCCGGCTCTCTGAGACGACGCAGGCCCAACATCCCGAGGTCCCACGGAGCGATTGTCGCCCGCCAGGAGCATGGGACCACCTTGAGGTGAGTTTCGCCAGGAGCATGGGACCACCTCGTCGCCAGTAGTGGGACCACCCGGGGTCCACCAGCAGCGGTGCCGCTGCCGGTGCACTCGCCGCCATCCGACCAGCGGTCAGGAAGGGCGGCGATGGCGTTCCGGGAGGTTCGTGTGTTCGAGGTTCGAGAGGTGCTGCGGTTGTGGCTGCGGGGCGAGGGGTTCCGGTCGACGGAGCGGTTGGCGGGGGTGGACCGCAAGACGGTCCGCCGCTACGTGGCCGCGCCGATGGAGCTGGGTCTGGTCCGCGACGGCGGCGAGGAGCAGCTGAGCGACGAGTTCGTCGGCTGCGGTGGTGGAGGCGGTGCGCCCGCACCGTTCCGATGGTCACGGTGAGGCGTGGCGGCTTGCTGGTCGCCAACCACGAGCTCATCGTCGGGCTGGTTGAAGAAGGACGAGCTGACGGTGCGCAAGGTCGCACGAGCTGCTCGGCCGGCGAGGGGTCGTGGTGCCGGAGCGGACGCTGCACCGCTACGCGCTGGAGGTGTGCGACGTCGGCCGGGGCCGGCGAGGCACGACGGTGCGCGTCGCGATGGCGAGCCGGGCGACGAGTGCCAGATCGACTTCGGCAAGCTCGGGCTGGTGCCCGATCCGGCGATCGGCCGGTGCCGCGTGTGCCACGCGCTGATCTTCACGCCGGTGGTGAGCCGCTACAGCTTCGTGTGGCTGTCGTTCCGCCAGACGATCGATGACGTGATCGCCGGCTGCGAAGCGGCGTGGGCGTTCTTCGGCGGCGTGTTCGCCACGGTGATCCCCGACAACATGAAGGCGATCGTCGAGCAAGCGGACTCCGCTCGAGCCGCGGCTGAACCAGGCGTTCGTCGAGTACGCGCAGCCCGCGGGTTCGTCATCGACCCGGCCCGGGTGCGCTCGCCCCAGGACAAGCCGCGCGTCGAGCGGGCGGTGCCGTTCGTGCGCCAGATCTTCTTCGCCGGCGAGAACTTCGTTGATCTCGCCGACGCGCAGCGCCGGGCCGAGGTCTGGTGTCGGGGGCGGGCGGGGATGCGCATCCACGGCACGATCCAGGCCCGACCCGCCGAGGTGTTCCGGGTCGAGGAGCAACCCCGGCTCCGGCCGGCGCCGACCCGCTCTACGACGTGCCGATCTACACGACGGCCAAGGTGCACCGCGATCACCACATCGAGGTCGCCAAGGCGCTGTACTCGGTACCGGGCAACCTGATCGGCACCGCGCGTCGAGGTGCGGGCTGACCGCTCGCTGGTGCGGGTCTTCGCCCGTGGCCAGCTGGTGAAGATCCATCCCCGCCAGGCCCCCGGCGGGCGCAGTCACCGATCCTGACGACCTGCCCGCGGAGCGCACCGCCTACGCGCTGCGCGACCTGGAACACTGCGCCGCCTGGCCGCCGGCCACGGCCCCGCCGTCGGCGCGTTCGCCGGCGGCGCTGCTCGACACGCCGCTGCCGTGGACGCAAGATGCGCCAGGTCTACGCGCTGCTGGGCCTGGTGAAGAAGTGGGGAGCCGACCGCGTCGACACCGCCTGCGCCAGCGCACTGGACGCACGAGGCGGTCAACGTCGGGCTCATCGGCCGCATGCTCGAGCGCGGCACCGAGAGCACGACGACGCAGCCGTCGTTGCCCGGCGTCGTGGTGGCGGGCCGCTTCGCCCGCGACCCCGACCACTTCACCACCAGCGCCAGGGACGGCCGGCCATGAGCGCTCCGGCCGTCACCCCCGAGCTACGCACGCTGCTGCGCCGGGTCAAGCTCGGCCGCTGCCTCGACACGCTGCCCGAACGGCTCGCCCTCGCCCAGACCGGCGGCCTCGGCCACGCCGAGTTCCTCGAGCTCGTACTCGCCGACGAGGTCACCCGCCGGGAGACGACCAGCGCCGACCGCCGGGCCCGGGCAGCCGGCCTCGACCCGCCATGACGCTGGACCGCTGGGACGACACCGCGAAGGTCACCTACGACCACGCCGTCTGGAACGAACTGTGCTCGCTGCGCTTCGTCGACGCCGGCCACAACGCGGTGATCATGGGCCCGGTCGGCGTCGGCAAGACGTTCCTGGCCACCGCCCTCGGCCACGCCGCGGTCCGCGCCGCTACAGCGTGCACTTCGAGCGATGCGACCGCATGCTCAAGCGACTCCGCGCCATCCGGCTCGACAACAGCCACGACGCGGAGATGCGCAAGCTGCTGCGCGTCGACCTGCTCATCGTCGACGACTTCGCGCTCCAGAGCCTCGACGCGCTCGACACCGCCGACGTCTACGAACTCATCGTCGAACGCCACCGCGCCGCGGCCACGGTCGTCACCTCCAACCGCGAGCCAATCGAGTGGCTCGCCTACATGGCCGACCCGCTGCTCGCCCAGTCCGCCATCGACCGGCTCCAGTCCGCCGCCCACGAACTCATCCTCGACGGCGAGTCCTACCGCCAGCGCCAGAAACCCGCCGTCCAGGTCCACCGCACACCACTTGACCCAACCCCGCCGCCCCAACGAACATCACGTCGCCGACGCTGAGAACCCCGACCGGTGGTCCCATCCCACTGGCGAACCGGTGGTCCCATCACCCTGGCGAGCGACAGCGATCCCGTGCGTTTGAGGACCGGATCGGGCACGGCTACTGGTCGGTCGATCTCGATGTCCTCCTCGCCACGGCCAACGACGCCTACCGACGTTCCTCGCTGGTGCGACGGCGGCGCGCGCGTCGCTGCATCCGACCGGCGACAACGACGTTCGCTGATTCCACTTGGCGCACCCGGTTCGGAGCGCGGGCGACGACGAGACCTGAGGACCAGCCGAGGCGCGCCTGCTGCCCGTCACCCCGCACCGGTCGAAAACCCCAACTGTCGTACGAACGGTGCCTCCACGCGGTGAGGACCGACGTCCGGACTGGTCGTGGCCATGCCGTGGGTGGCCATCCGAGCGCGACCTCCCACGCGGCGCGGTCGAGTGGCGCCATCGACGTGCCGGGGTGAGTCCCGTCACGTGGTGTAGGAGGCGGCACCGATCCTCGGGGTGATGGTGGTCACCGTGCGATTCTCGGAAGCGACCAAGCAACCGAGAAGGCGCACGATGACCAGTTCCGAGTCTGCCCTGTCCGACCTCGCCGCGCGACTTGCCGGCACCGACCCCTCGCTGTCGATGTCGCTGCGCGACATTCTGACCGCTGCCCTGCAGGAGTTGATCGAAGCCGAGCTGACCATCCTGATCGGCGCCGCCCCGGGTGAACGCTCACCCGAGCGGGCAGCCCTGCGCAACGGACACCGTCCGAAGCTGCTGTCGACTCCGGGTGGCGATGTCGAGGTGGGGATCCCCAAGCTGCGCACGGGCAGCTTCTTCCCGGAGCTGCTCGAGCCTCGCCGCCGCGTGGATCGGGCGTTGTGGGCGGTGATCATGACCGCCTACATCACGGGCACCTCGACCCGCAAGGTCGACGACCTCGTCAAAGCACTCGGCTGCGACAGTGGGGTGTCGAAGTCGACGGTGTCGCGGATCTGCGCCCAGATCGACGCCGATGTCGCCGTGTTGCGCACCCGCCGCCTCGATCACCAACCGTTCGTCTACGTCTGGTTGGACGCCACCTACCTCCACGTCCGCGAGCACCGCCACGTCGTGTCCAAGGCGGTCGTGATCGCCACCGGGCTCCGAGCCGACGGCCATCGTGAGGTGCTCGGTGTCGACGTCGGTGACTCCGAGAACGAAGCGTTCTGGCGCGAGTTCCTCACCGGCCTCGTCGACCGCGGCCTCGGCGGTGTCCGCCTGGTGATCTCCGACGCCCACGCCGGGCTCACCAAGGCGATCGCCCGCTGCTTCCAGGGCGCCGCCTGGCAACGCTGTCGCGTTCACGCCATGCGCAACCTGCTCGCCGCCGCCCACCACCGGCACCGCCAGATGATCGCCGCGTTGATCCGCACCGTGTTCGCCCAACCCGACGCCGACGCTGCCCGCACGCAGCTGCGAGCCGTGGTCGACCAGCTCGCCCCCTACGCCCCCACGGTCGCCGAACGCCTTCAGGCCATGGAGCACGACGTGCTCGCCTACACCGCCTTCCCGATCGCGCACTGGTCGAAGATCTGGTCGAACAACCCGATCGAACGCCTCAACCGTGAGCTCAAGCGCCGCACCGACGTCGTGGGCATCTTCCCCGACAAGGCATCCGTCATCCGCCTCGTCGGCGCCCTCCTCGTCGAGATCAACGACGAGATGATCGCCGCCGAACGCCGCTACATCGCCGCCGCCTCCGTCGCCGACCTCACCGACGGCAGCGCCGAACTAGCCTTACCCGCAGCACCCCGAACCTGACCAACAGCTTCCGGGGAACGCACGTGGTCACCTACACCACGAGCCGGGACGCCATCGACGTGCCGCACCACCGCCTTCGACGAATTGGTGCGACCGACCGACCTCTCGAGGCTTCAGGCAGAACCGTGAAAGGCAGCAACCGCGGAAGCAACGCAACGGGAAACCGCGCTCGCTCGGCGACGGATCGAACGCATC
>CAVSME010000004.1:0-31656 GCA_963728985.1 uncultured Acidimicrobiales bacterium
GACCGGGCACCAGCGGTTCAGCCGGTGGTGCTGTTCGTCGGCGGGGCGGAAGACGAGCACCCAGTCGTCGTCGCCGGCGGCGTTCTTGCCCGGCGTCTCGTACGGAGCCGACGCCGGGCGAAACGAGCCGTCGGTGGGATCGAACCACTGGGCCGTGGCGCCGGACTGCAGCTTCGATTGGTCGACGGTGAGCGTGCGCCGGTCGGGGTGTAGACGATGGCGAGTGTGCCATCGGCGGTCACCGCCGCGGTGGCATAGTCGTTGTCGAGCACGTCGCCGGTCGAGGTAGTGGCCCACACCGCCGGTGAGGAAGGCGTGCGTCTGGTCGGGCACGAGTTCCTGCCACGGCCGGCGCGCTGAGGAAGTTCTCCAGGATGACCGAGCTCTGTAACCGCCTGGGTGTCGAGGTGGTCGCGCCAGTTCTCGTCGTTCAATCCCCACGTGTAGCCATTGCCGTACAGCTGCCCGCAGCGCCCGACAAGCGCGGTCCACCACTCCTGGCGTCGCAGGGTCACGTCGGTCGTCTCGGCCCGCCGTCGTTGTTCTCGTCCTCGTAGTTCGCCTCGACCATGATGACCGGCTGCGTCGGGTGCGAGTCGTAGGCCGAAGCACGACGTCGTAGGTCGGGCGAGTAGCTGTAGGCGGTGGCCACGTCGATGAGTGGCGGCCAGGCGGAGTCGTCGAACGACGTCGACACCGGTGGTATTGAGCTCGATCGTCTGCAGCTTGCGCGGGGTCGCAGCTGCGGATGCCTTGCGACGAGCGCGAGCTCGTACGGGTCGTACGGGTTCCATTGGTCGGTCTGGTAGTCGTTGCCCAGCATCCAGATGATGTTCTGGGCGTCCTTGTAGCGGGCGCCGAGGAACTCCCGTAACCACGGCTCTTGTCGACGCCGTTGTCCTTGAGCAGATCGCGGAAGCTCCCGGTCTCCGCCGGATCGAGCAGCAGCGTGATGCCGTGGCGGGCGGCGAGCTGCGACCATGGTGTCCATCCGGGCGAAATAGTCGGGGTTCGGCGTGGACAGGTCGTCGTTAAGGAACGGCTTGATCCCGTCGTAGGTGCTGGCGTCGTGGCGCCGAGGGTGTACGTCCCGCAGATCAGGTTCACCCAGGCGGTGTTGAAGCCCTGGGCCTGCCGATCGGCGAAGAAGAAGTCCATGTCCTCGGTCGACAGTTGGCCGAGAGGCACTGGGGCGAGTCGCCGATGAGCATGACGGATGGCCGCGCTGGTCGACGAGGTACCGGCCGTTCGAGCTCACCGCCACCGGGAAGGCCAGCGTCGCGGCGGCGCCGGTGCGGCCGTCGGGCGGCGTCGGCCGTCGACACGTCGCCGGGCGGCGTGGTGCTGCCGGGCCAGTGGTGGGGCCGCCGCGGACGGCGACGCACCGCGACCCCGGTGACGAGCACGCATCGCCATGCCGCGACCATCCGTGTGCCGCCCGACGGTGGCGGCTGCCCGGACCATGCCGCCCGGTGCTCCGCGGCCACGCCGACCCGACTCCCATGATATGAGTACTCGTCAACTCCCGTTCGGCGGCCGCCGCCGGGCGCGATCCCCAAAGTGGCGCCAGGCCAGATCGACACACGCTCAGCCGCCGTCGCTCGCGCGGCGGACGCCGTTCGAGGAGAGAGTCAGATGAAAGACGGAGCCCTTCGCAGGGTGACCTCGTCGAAGTGCGTGGCGCGGCCGAAATCCTCGAGACGCTCGATGAGCGCGGGGCGCTGGACGCCATGCCGTTCATGCCGGAAATGATCGCCCATGCGGGCGGCGGTTCACCGTTGATCGTCGGGCCGAGAAGGTGTGCGACACCGTCAACACGACCCTGCAGAGCCGCCGGCTTCCCGACACTGTCTTCCTCGACGACGACCGTTGCGATGGTGCTGCCCACGGTGGCTGCCAGGCAGAGTGCCGCTTCATCTGGAAGGAGGCGTGGCTGCGCACGGGTCGCAGCCGGAACTGCCAGGCACCCCGCTCCGACGACGACGCTGCCGGTCGCAGGCCCTGCGCGAACGCACCGTGGCCAACACCCGGCGACCCGGCGACGACGGCGACGTCCGGTATCGGTGCCAGGCGACCGAGCTTTCGCTGGCATCGACCCGGCTGGCGAACACGATCCCCGGCCCGTACGTCCGCGAGCTGACCTCGGCAACGTGCCGATCGGCAAGTTCGCCCGGGTCATGGGCCGCGCGGTCGTGTGGCAGCCGGCACACCGCTCGAGCGCTGCCCTGGCCGAAGGGCCCGCACGACGTCGCCGAAGGCGAGCCGCTCGACCTGCAGCGTCGGTGAATGGGTGCGGGTGAAGTCGCGTCGAGGAGGTCGAGGCCACGCTGACGACCGAGCGGCGCCAACCTGGGTCTGCACTTCGACCTCGAGATGGCTGCCGTTCTGCGGCCAGGTCATGCGGGTGCGCGGCCGCGTGCACGCAGATCATCGACGAGCCGACCGGCGAGATGCTCCAGTTCGGCAGCGACTGCATCAAGCTCGAGAACGCGATACTGCTCGGGTGAGCGCAGCACCGGCCGCTGGTTCTGCGCTCGTGAGATCTATCCGTACTTGCGTGAGGCTGGCTCGAGCGGGTCGAAGCTCCCGCCGGCGCCGAAGGCACTGACGCCGTGGACGCGTCCTACTCCCAGTTGTAGATCGCCTCGACCGCTTGCTTGCGGGCCCGCAGCCAGAGGAGCTGGACGGCGACCAGCAGATCCTTGGCGAGCTTGGGCGAGTACCACGCCGCCCACCGCGCCGTGGTCAGGCGCACCGCAGCCGCTCGCCGATGGCGATCTTCGCCGTGGGCACGACGCTGGCGAAGCTGTGGAGCTCCAGCCAGTTCGGGAACGAGGCCTTCCCCTTGCGGTCCGGGTTGTACCACGCCATCCGATCGCGCCAGTTGGCCACGTAGTTCTTGGGGTGGAACCGCTTGTAGAAGAGCGGCCGGTGGATGGCGTGGAAGCGGCCGCGCATGGCCAGGTCGCAGAGGAACACCTTGTCGGCGTCGATGAAGTTGCCCATCGGCTGGGTCGTGCGCAGGACGTCACCGCGAATCACGCCGTAGATGGCGTCGCAGTTGTGGTCTCGGAAGGCGAGTTCGGCGAACCGCTGCGACGGCGTGGCCGCCGTTCCCCGATCGGACTGGTACTCGCTCACCTCCTTGCCTTCCGGGTCGATGACGATCGTCCCGGGGAAGCAGATGACGACATCCGGTCGGCGCTCGAGCTCGGCGACGCACTCCTCCAGGAGGGTCGGGGCGATCAGGTCGTCGTGGGCGGCGAAGCGGATGTAGCGGCCCTTCGACAGCTCGACCGTGAGCTGCTGGTTCCTCGCTCCCCCGATGTTCGTCTCGTTGCGGTGGTAGCGGACACGACTGTCGGCGGCGGCGAAGCGGCGCGAGATCTCCTCGGTGCGATCGGTGGAGGCGTTGTCGCAGATGATCAGCTCGAAATCACGGTAGGTCTGCGCCAACATCGATTCGATCGCAACCTCGAGGTAGTTCTCGCCGTTGTAGACGGCCAGTCCGATGCTCACGGTCGGGCTGGGCTCCGTCGCCTGGTTCATTTCCATCTGGAAGTGACGTTAGCCAACGAGATCGGCGGATGCGGCGGTGGACGGGGCCGACAATCGGCTCTCGACGCTGACCACACTCCGTGTCGGTCTGTGCGTCGGCGGTGGGACGCCGCCGGCTGACGGTTCGTTCGACCTAGAGCCGGGAGACGTGCGGGATCGTACGCTGGAAGGGCGATGGGCACCCGGCATCAGGCACGACGGCGGCGTCGATGATGACCACGCAACGTAGGCAACCACCCCAACGCTGAGACGGACCGATGAACAACCTCAGACGCAACCTCGCGTGGTTGCTCTTCTCCCAGGCAGCGACGTGGCTCGTGTCGATCGCCGCGCTCCTGGTCGTGCCCCGGATGCTGGGCGATGAGGTGTTCGGGCAGCTGAGCTTCGTCATCGTCTACATCAGCTTCTTCGACCTGCTCGGCAACCTGGGCATCAACTCCTTCCTCGTGAAGGCCATCGCCCGAGACACCAGCAGCGTCGGTCGCTACACCGTCAATGCCATCGTGCTCAAGCTCATCCTGACGACGTCCCTCCTCGTCATCGGCTTCGGCCTCGCCTTCGCACTCGGGTTCTCGCACACCACGATCGTCCTGCTCGCCCCCTTCTCGATCGGCTTGCTGATCAACGTGGTCGGCCTCACCATCGGGGCCGCTCTCACCGGATTGCAACAGATGGCCGAGTTGGCCAAGTGGAACATGCTCCAGGGCTATGTGGGTGGCCTCGGGAGCATGCTCATCCTGGTGAACCACGGCTCGCTGCTGGCCTATGCCCTGTTCTTCAACCTGGCGTTCATCATCCCGATACCCGCCAACCTGCGGAGGCTGTGGCCGCACATCCGCAAGAACCACGCCATCGACGTCCGCGGCTGGATCGAGATCGTGAAGGGCGGCCTCCCGTTCTTCGTCCTGGCGGCGCTGATCGTCGTCTACGGCACGATCGACATACCGATGCTCCAGGCGATGACCGGGAGCGAGGAGGTCGGGTGGTACGCACTGGCCTACCGGTGGGTGAGCGTCCCTGCGTTCTTCGCCGCCACCGTGGCTGGTGTCTTCTTCCCGGCGTTGTCGGCCGAGGGCGTGAAGGTGACGGCGGCCTTCACGAGCCTCGCCAACCGCGCCCTGAAGCTGGTCGTGCTGGTGGCCACCCCGGCGGCGGTCGGCATCGCCTTGATCGCCCAGCCCTTCCTGACCCTCTTGTACCACGGCGAGTTCCAGGAGGCCGTGCCGCTGCTGCGCATCCTGGCGCTCCACATCCCTGTCGTGGGCTTCGACATCATCCTCGGCGTCGTCGCGATGGCCGCCGATCGGCAGCGCAACTGGGTGATCATCAGCGTCATCGCCGCCGTGTTCAACCCGCTGCTCAACCTCGTGTTCATCCCGCAGTCACAGCACCTGTGGGGCAACGGGGCCATCGGCGCCGCCATCGTCACGGTGTTCACCGAAGTCATCCTCATGGTCGGTGCCATCGGACTCCGGCCCAAGGGTGTGCTCGACCGGCCCACCGTCAACAGCCTGCTGCGCATCGTGCTCGCCAGCGCCACGATGGTCCCGGTCGTCGTCGCGCTGGACGGCGCGCCGCTCGGCGCCCAGATCGCGGCCGGCATGCTCATCTACGCCCTGGCGTCCTTCGCGCTGGGCACGATCTCGCTCTCCGAGCTGAAGCAGTTGCGGTCGACATCCAGCCGGGGCCCGGCGCCGGTGGTCATGGTCTCGGAGGTCCTCCTCGCCGAGGACGTCATCACCACATAGGGACGTGGGAATGACGCCCGCGGTCGGTCATCTGGCCCATGGTGTGGCCGATTGGTTGCTCGTACACTTCGCTCGAAGGGTTCCTGTGGAAAGGCGGACACGGAGTTGATCTTCACGGAAACAGCGCTCCCCGGTGCGTTCATCATCGACATCGAGCGGCGCGGCGACGATCGCGGCTATTTCGCCCGGGTCTTCTGCCAAGAGGAGTTCGCCGAGCACGGTCTGAAGCCGGTCATCGCCCAAGCCAACATCGCGTACAACGCCACGAAGGGCACGCTGCGCGGCATGCACTTCCAGTTCCCGCCCCACGCCGAGACGAAGCTGGTGCGCTGCACACGTGGCGCCATCCTCGACATCATCGTCGACCTCCGGCCCGAGAGCCCGACCTACCTGCAGCACGTCGCCGTCGAGTTGAGCAACGCCAACCAGCGAGCCCTGTACGTGCCGGAGCGCTTCGGTCACGGCTATCAGGCGCTCGAGGACGACACCGAGACGAGCTACCAGGTCGGTGAGTTCTACGCCCCCAAGTACGAGGGCGGTCTCCGCTACGACGATCCCCGCCTGGCCCTCGAGTGGCCGCTCCCGGTCGGCGAGATGTCGCCGAAGGACCAGGGCTGGACGATGCTCGACGACTACGAGCCCGAGCTCCGGCGGCGCATGACCCTATGAACCCGTTCGCTTCGACCCACCCCACGGCCTGGAGGAAACCATGATCATCGTTGACAACGCTCTCCGCGCCCGGGAGGCGGCCGGCACGCCGATCCGCGTGGGCATGGTGGGGGCCGGCTTCATGGGCCAGGGCCTCACCAACCAGATCACCAACAGCGTCCCGGGCATGCGCATGGCCGCCGTCTACAACCGGCGCCCCGAGCGGGCCGAGCACGTCTACCGCTACTCGGGCATCGACGACATCGCCCGGGTGGACACCCAGGCCGCCTTCGACGCCGCCGTGCAGCGGGGGGCCGGCGTCGTCGCCGACGATCCGTTCCTCATGTGCCGATCCGACCAGATCGACGTCATCATCGACGTCACCGGCTCGGTCGAGTTCGGCGCCCGGGTGATCCTCGAGGCGTTCGCCCACGGCAAGCCCGTGGTGCTCATGAACGCCGAGGTCGACGCCACCATCGGCCCGATGCTGCAGGTGTACGCCCGCCAGCACGGCGTGACGCTGTCGGCCTGCGACGGCGACGAGCCCGGCCTGCAGATGAACCTCGTGCGGTGGGTCCAGGGCCTCGGGCTCATCCCGCGTGTCATCGGGAACGTGAAGGGCCTCCAGGACCCGTACCGGAACCCCACCACCCAGCAGGGCTGGGCCGAGCGGTGGGGCCAGAACGCGGCGATGGTCACGTCGTTCGCCGACGGCTCCAAGATCAGCTTCGAGCAGACGATCGTGGCCAACGCCACCGGCTTCAAGGTGCTCAACCGCGGGATGTCGCGGGGCCGGGTCTACGACGGCTCGATCATGGACATCCACCAGCTCTACGACCTCGACCAGGTTCGCGAGCTGGGCGGCGTGGTCGACTACACGGTCGGCCCGGCGGGCGTGAAGATCTTCGTCCTCGCCGAGCACGCCGATCCCAAGCAGCGTCACTACCTCGAGCTGTACAAGATGGGCGAGGGCCCGCTCTACCCGTTCTGGGTGCCCTACCACCTGGTCCACTTCGAGACGCCCAACTCGATCGCCCGCGTCGTGCTGCTCGGCGACAACCTCGCCCCGCCGCTGGCCGGTCCGGTCGTCGAGGTGGCCGCCGTGGCCAAGCGCGACCTCGCCGCCGGCGAGGTGCTCGACGAGTACGGCATGTACACGACGTACGGCGAGGCGACCAACGTCGAGGAGATGAGCGCGAAGCGGTACCTCCCCGAGGGCCTCGTCGAGGGGTGCCAGCTGGTGCGCCCGATCGCCCAGGACCAGGTGATCACCTACGACGACGTGATCCTGCCCAAGGGTCGGATCGCCGATCAGCTGCGGGCCGAGCAGTACCGCCACTTCCGGGGCGAGACCTGGCTCGAGGAGCGGCTGGCGGCCTCGGAGCGCCAGGGCGAACTGGTCGCCGGCCACTGAACACGGGCCCCCTCGGGGACCGCCCGACCGGAGCCCCTCCCGCTCGCGTGGGAGGGGCTCCGTCGCGTCAGGAGCCGCTTCCCGACTACGCGCAGTGACGGAGCCGGGGCAGAGCGGCGCCGGGGGGCCGGCCGTTGGCCTCGCGCTCAGTCGCCTGTCATGACCGGCGCGATCCGCTCCGCGCCCAGCTCCCGGCGCCGTCAGGACGGTCCGATCGACCTAAAGCCAAGGGACCGGCCGACCCGTACAGTTGACCTCGCAAGCCGACGAGCGGAACACACACGGTGACCACGGAAACGACGCACGCGGAGCGTTCGCAGTGGGATCGGCACGGCACCGACGGTGTGCCCGGCTGGCGATGCAGCGACGGACTTCGACCCCCCTCTGATCGAGACGCCCGATGAACCACATCAAACGGAACCTCGCCTGGCTGCTCATCTCGCAGGCCGCCACGTTCAGCGTGTCCGTCGCCGTGCTCTTGGTCGTGCCCCGTCTCGTCGGCGGGGCGACGTTCGGGGAACTCAGCTTCGCCGTCGTCTACGTGAGCTTCATCGACCTCCTGGTCAACATGGGATCGGCCACCTACATCATCAAGGTGATCTCCCGCGATCCCGACGCCGACGGGCCGATACGTCCTGAACACCATCGTCCTCAGACTCTTCCTCGCCGTCTTCCTCGTGAGCGGGGGGCTGGCGCTGGCCGTCGCTCTCGACCTCCCGGCGACCACGACCCAGCTCATCGCCGTTTCCTGCATCGGTCTGTTCATCAACTCGGTCGGGATCAGCATCGGTGCCGGCCTGACCGGTCTCCAGCTCCTCGCCGGGGTGGCCCGGTGGAACATGATCCAGGGTGTCGTCGGCGGACTCACCAGCCTCGTCATCCTCGAGCACAACGGATCGCTCATCCTCGCGACGTTGGCCCTCAACCTGTCGTTCCTCATCCCCATCCCGGCCAACCTGCGCAAGATCTGGCCCTACTTGAAGGCCGATCACCGGGTTACCTACCGGCTGTGCAACGAGATCTTCCGGGGCGGCATCCCGTACTTCATCCTCGCCGCGCTGCTGGTGGTGTACGGCACCATCGACATCCCGATCCTGCAGGCGCTCACGGGCTCGGACGAGGTCGGCTGGTACGCCCTCGCCTACCGCTGGGTCTCCGTACCGGCTCTCTTCGCGGTGACCGTGGCCACGGCGTTCTTCCCGGCGTTGTCGGCCGAGGGCCGCCGAGTGGGTACCGCGTTCACCCAACTCGCCAACGGGGCGCTCCGGCTAGTCGTGTTCGTGGCCACGCCCGCGGCGGTCGGCATCGCCCTCATCGCGCAGCCGTTCCTCGACGTCCTGTATCACGGCGAGTTCAACGAGGCCGTCTCGCTGTTGCGGATCCTGGCGATCCACATCCCGATCGTCGGCCTCGACGTCATCCTCGGATCCACCGTGATGGCCGCCGATCGTCAGCGCAGCTGGGTCCGGGTGAGCGTGGTGGCCTCCATGTTCAACCCCCTCCTCAACCTCTTCGCCATCCCGTGGTCGGAGCAGCTGTTCGGCAACGGCGCCATCGGCGCGGCGATCGTCACGGTGCTGACCGAGCTGATGCTCATGGTGGGTGCCATCGCGCTCCGCCCAGCGGGCGTGCTCGACCGCGCCACCCTCAACGCGCTCCTCCGCATGATCCTCGCCAGCCTCACGATGGTGCCGGTCGTGCTGGCACTGGGCTCGGCCCCGCTCGTCGTGCTGGTGGTGGCGGGCGCGGTCACCTACGGCTTGGCCTCCGTCGCCCTCCGCACGATCTCCTTCGCCGATCTGCGCCGCTGGAGCGGCCGGTCGCGGCCGTCCGGCGCTCACCCCGTCCCACTGGCCGAGAGCCCGCTCGAGGACGTCCCCGTGCTGGCGACCGTCGATGCTCGGCCCGGCGATCGAGCCCCTTGTCCTGGAACCCGCCGCCACCATCCCGCCCCCCTCGTCGTGACCCAAGAAAGTGGAGCCAACCGAATGTCCGAGAAGGTTTCCGTCCTCATCTGCACTCGTGACCGTCCGGATACCGTCGGGCAGGCCATCGAGAGCGTCGCGCTGTGCGACTACCCCGACTTCGACATCCACATCATGGACCAGAGCACGACGACGGCGACCCGTGACATCGTCGATGGTCTGGCGGAGCGGTTGGCGGGAACGTGCCCGATCGTCTACCACCACCTCGACAAGGCCGGGTTGTCGCGTGCGTACAACACCGGCATCCGCGTCTCCAACGGGCCGATCGTCGCCTGCACCGACGACGACGTGATCGTGCCGACTGACTGGATCACCTGCATCGCCGAGGCGTTCGCCGACGACCCCGAAGTCGGCTTGCTCTACGGGCAGGTGCTCGTGCCGGACAGCCTGAAGGACGAGGTCGGTCTGGACACGATCGTCCCCGCCCTGACGCGTGAGAACACCGTGCGGATGCACGAGCGCCATCGCAACTTCAAGGTGTGGGGCATGGGCGCCAACATGGCGATCCGGCGGTCGATGCTGGCCGACGTCATCGGCTTCGACGAGGCCCTCGGTGGCGGGGCCCCGCTGCGGTCCTCGCAGGACTTCGACTTCTCATTGCGCGTCTATCGCGCCGGGTACGCCGTCCGCCTCGACCACCGGGTCAAGGTCGACCACTACGGCAGCCGGACCGCCGAGCAGTGGCCGGGCACGTTGCGCAACTACGGGATCGGCGACGGCGCCTTCTACTCCAAGCACATCCGGTGCGGTGACCGGCTCGCCATGCGCCTGCTACTCCGGCAGTTCGCCTCGGTATCGCGGTCGTGGGCCGGCCGGTGCGTGCGCCAGCGGCGGCCGATGCCGGTCGGTGACTACGGCCGCTACCTCCTGACCGGGATCCGCATGGGCGCCCGCTTCGACGTCGACAAGGAGCATCGCCTCTACCTCGAGACCGACCGCGCCCGGATCGACGTCACCGAGGCCAACGTCGTCACCGGCGTCGTTCGCACCGCTTCGTAACGCTCGCCACCGCGGGCAGCGGATCTACGGATCGACGGCGATGAGGGCGGCCCGCTCGTCGTCGGTGAGGGCCGGCGCCGCCGCCTCGGTGACGATGTCGGCGAGGTGAGCGGGCGTGCTCATGCCGATGATGGTGACCGAGATGCCCGGCGTGCCGAGACTGAACTGCAGGGCGAGCTCGCGGCGCGACCGGCCGAGCCGCTCCGCGGTCGCCCGGAAGGCGATGATGGCCTCCCAGTCCGGCGTCTGCGCCTTCAGCTCCGCCTCCGATCGCGACCCCACGAGCAGCCCGGCGGCGAAGCACGAACGTGAGATCACGCCGGTCCCCGCGGCGCGTGCCGCCGGCAGCACGGTCACCGCCGCCGCCTGATCGATGACGCTGAAGGGCAGCTGCAGCGACGTGATCGACGGGTGGCGATCGAGGTGCTCCACGTCGACGGCGGCGTCGGCGGCGATGCCGTAGTGGCGGATTTTGCCCTGCGCCTGCAACCGGTCGAGGACGGGCACGTACTCCCCCGCGTCGATGACGGCGGGTGGCGGGCTGTGCAACTGGTAGATGTCGATGTAGTCCGTGCCCAGACGGCGCAGGCTGCCCTCGACGGCGCCGGCGAGGTACTCGGGCCGGAAGTCCTGCGGGAGGGCAGCCGGCGCACCTCCCCCACCGCCGCCTCCCCCGCCGCCGGGGCGCTTGATACCGAGGGCGCGCACGACCGGACGGGCGAGGGGCTTGAGCCGGGCCAGCAGCCGCTCTTGGTTGCCGTTGACGTAGCCGCCCTTCGTGGCCAGCACCACATCGCCGCGATGCGACCGGAGGGCCTTGCCCACCAGGACCTCGCTCTGGCCCTGTGAGTACCAGTCCGACGTGTCGAAGACGTTGATGCCGGCGTCGAACGCCCGCCGCAGCAGGTCGAGCTCGTCGTGCTGCGATGACGCCGAGAACATGCCACCGATGCGGGAGCACCCGACACCGACGGCCGACACCTCGACGCCGGTGCCGCCGAACGGCCGTCGCTCCACCGTCACGCCGCGGCCTTGGTGTCAGCCGCCAGTCGCGTCGCGGCGCGGGCGGCCAACGCCATCGCCGTGAGCGTCGGGTTCTTCTCGCTGTTGGTCGTGAAGCAACTGGCGTCGGCCACGACGAGGTTCGGCACGTCGAAGGGGCGGTTCCAGTCGTTCACCACGCCGTAATCGGGCGAGCGGTGCATCCGAACCGTGCCGCCGTAGTGGACGGCGGCGCCCGGCTGGAGTTGGGGCACGACCGGGTCGACGACGCAGCGGTACCCGGCATCGGCCATCAGCTCGACGAGGCGCTGGCGGGTGGCGGTCACGTTGGCGATCTCGTCGGATGCGAAGCGGATCGTGACTTCGAGTTGCGGGAGACCGAACTCGTCGACGGCGGTGGGATGAGGCCGGACGCAGTGCTCGGGAACGGGCCGCATCGTGCCGAAGACCTGCACGCCGACGTGGCGGGTCTTCAGCGGGGTCAGCGAGAGGAGGCGGTCGCGGACGCTCGGGCTCGACAGACCGAGCGTCCACGAGGTGGCCAGGAGCGGCTCGGACTCCTCATAGGGGCGCCGCGTGATGTAGGCCGCCGGCGACAGCCGGCTCACCGGGCGGTCGGTCGTGAAGCTCCACCACTCCTTCGGATGGTCGTGCAGGAAGCGGCCGAGCAGACCGTGCGTGTTCCCGATGCCCTCCGGGAAGTCGGGGCAGGCGGAATCGAACAGCAGCTTGGTGGAGTCCAGCGCGCCGCACGCCACGACGACGGCATCCGCCGCCAGGCGATGCTCGGCGCCGGTGGCGCGATCGACGTACACGACCGCCTCGATGCGGCGCCGCTGCCCCGACCACTCGAGCCGCAGGGCGTGGGCGCCGGCGCGGAGCTCGAAGTCGCGGGCGCCGACCAGCTTGCGCACGATGCCCGCGTAGCTGTTGAAGGCCGTGCCCCGCCGGGCGATCAGCCACGGCGGCCCATCGGCGAGGGGGAGGACGGTCAGGCCCTGGCCCCGCTTGGCCACCACGGTGGCGACCCGCTCCCAGTCGGCGGGGAGCGATCGGATGTGCGTCGGGCATCCGGCCGGCAGCGCGGCCACGTCGTCGGTGGCCGCCGTCATGTCGATCAGCCGCTCGGCGACGGCGTAGTAGGGCGCGAGGTCGTCGTAGTCCAGCGGCCATCGATAGCGCTCGTGCAGCCGCTCGCCCTCGGTGAAGTCGGCCGGTCCGAAGCGCGGTACGGCGCCCGTCCACTGGTTCGACAGGCCGCCGAGGGCATGGTTGAAGGTCCACAGCGTGGCCGGATCGCCGCCCGCCACGAAGGCGTCGGTGGACGGGCCGACCGGGTCACCGCGCCGAAGCACGTTGCGCCCCGCAACCCGCACGAGCAGCCCGGCGGGCGGCTTCGCGCCCGATTCCAGCATCGTCGTGGGCACGCCGAGACGAACGAGCTCGTGGGCGGCCATCGCCCCGGAAGGGCCGCTGCCGATCACCACCACCCGTCGTTGATCGGACATTCCCACGTGCCTTGCCTCTGGGTCGCTGGTGACGCCTCCGAGGCCCGCCAACGTCAGCCCGAGGCGTTGACGACGATAGCCGATCGAACGGCGTCGCTCACGGGGAGTGAGCGACGCCATGACGACCTACGGCACCGGCGCGCCGGCCACGAGGATGAGGTTCACGTTGGCCACCCAGGCGTTGCTCCCCGACGTGGTGAACGTCAGGGTGTTGACGCCGTCGTGCACCTGCTCGAGTGGGACGGACATCCAGTACGAGCGAGACGAGAAGCCCCCGGCCCCGTTCTCGAACGGCGGGCTGTCCTTGTACGGCCACGGGTTGGCGATCGCCGGGTTCCCGTTGACGGAGACCGACGGCAGCACCGGGTCGAACGAGTAGCTGTTGAACGTCACGATCGCGCCGGTCGGGGTCTGGCGCCGGAACACCGGGTCGGTGTTCAGCGTCACCGGAGCACCCCCGATGGCGTAGCCGATGACGGTGGCGGCGTAGCACGAGCCGTTGTCGCACACCGGACCGTGGCTGAGGTGGGAATCGTGGACGTCGAAGGACAGGTCCCGATAGGTCTTCGGACCGTCGAAGCCCAGGTTGTCCCACTGGAACGTGTGGCGCACCTGGGTGCCGCACTCACACGGCTCGACGGACTTCTTGGCGTTGTAGTGCGTCTGCGTGAGCCAGACCAGGCCCTTCGTGAAGTTGAGGTTCAGGTTGGAGACCACGGCCAGCTGCTTGAGCGTCGAGCCACCGGCGTCCGTGCCCCACACCTCCATGCGGCTGGTCGAGATGCGCACCTCGATGTGGTTCATGGCCCGCGTGCCTGGGTAGCCGGTGGGCTTGGTGATGCATGCGGGCGTGGTGAACGCCGGCTCGGAGTACGCGTAGTTCTGCGACAGGAACACACCGCCGACGCCCGTCGTGGTCGGTGAATTGCACCCGTCGAGGGCGAAGCCGATGGAGTTCTGGCCGATCGAGGGCACCTGGTTGCTGATCCCGGCCATGTTGTCCGGGACCGGCTTCTCGGTGATCCAGAACTCAGGCCACGCGGCATGGGTGCCGTCGGAATCGCCCGTCACGTCGAACACCACCGTGCCGGTGCGGCCGGCGAAGTCGAACGGCTGCTTCGGATAGGTGGCGTGGCTGGCGACATGACCGAAGTCGTTGACCGCCTCGGTCATGCGGCCGTCGCAGATGCGCACGTCGAGGGGAGGCAGCACCTGGGTGGTGTCGTCACCGCAGCCGACGACCTCGGTCGCGGCGATGGTGTCGTAGTCGTTCTCCGGGCCGCTGTCGTTCCCCAGGCGGCTGACGCCCCACAGCTCCGGCTCGAGATCGCCCGAGCGCCCGCCGTTGCCAGCGGGGGCATCGAAGGTCTCGCAGAACGCCTGCTGCACCGGGATGTCGGCAAGGGCGAACTGGCACGTGCCGCCCCCGGGCGACACGGGGCCGCCACCGCCGCCGCCGCCTCCTCCTCCGCCGCCACCACCGCCACCGCCGGTCCCGATGCCGCTGCGGGTGTCCAGGATACGGGTCGGGTTGTCGATCGGTTGGTAATCGGAGTTGGCCGGGAAGTAGCCGGCGACATCGGCGACGAGATCGGTCGCCACCATCGAGAAGAAGCAGATCTTCCCGCCGGTGCCGATGCGGCTCATCGTGAGGTTGGGGACGCTCTGGCCGGCGACGTAGTTGAGGTTCGACGCCAGCGGCTGCGGCGCGCCGCACGGCCACACCGTGACGAAGCCGGCGGCGGCCGGGTTGGTCACGGTCACGTTCATCACCGCCGCCTCGGCGTTGTCCGGCACGCCGGCGTGGCCGGCGACGGGGAGCTCCAGCACACCGCTGGCGGGCAGCGATGTGCCACCGGTGCCGGTGCGCGTGTCGAGGATGCGGGTCGGGTTGTCGACCGCCGTGTAGTCGGAGCCGGCGGGGAAGTAGCCAGCCACGTCAGCGATGAGGTCGGTCTGGGTCATCGAGTACAGGCAGACCTTGCCGCCCGTTCCCAACCGGCTGATGGTGAGGTTGGGGACGTTCTGCCCTGCCGTGTAGTTGAGGTTGGAGGCGAGTGGTCGGGGGGCGCCGCACGGCCACACCGTCACGAAGCCGGGCCCCACCGGATTGGTAGCCGTCACGTTCATGACCACCGCGGCGGCGTTGCCCGGCACGCCGGCCTGGCCGCCCACCTGGAGCTCGGCCTGGCCGTTGGCCTTCAACGTGGTCGAGCCACCGGTGCCGTTGCGGGTGTCGAGGATGCGGGTCGGGTTGTCGATCGGCGTGAAGTCCGAGCCCGCGGGGAAGTAGCCGGCCACGTCGGCCACCAGATCGGTGCCGACGAGTGAGTAGAAGCACACCTGACCACCGGCGCCCAAGCGGCTGATGGTGAGGTTGGGGACGTTCTGGCCGGCGACGTAGTTGAGGTTCGACGCCAGCGGTTGCGGCGCGCCGCACGGCCACACCGTCACGTAACCGGGACCGGTCGTGTTCGTGGCGGTGACGTTCATGACGACCGCCGCGGCGTTCATCGGCACGCCGGCCACGCCACCCACCTGCAACGCGAGGACGCCGTTGGCCGAGAGCTGTTGCGTGCCGAGCCCGTCGCCGTTCGCCGGTGCCGTCGTGTCCGGGGTCGCCGTCGGCGCCGCGGCCGCGTTCGGGGCCGTAGCGTCCGGGTTCTGGCTCACCGCCACCACGCCTTGAGAGCTCGCGCATGCGGCCAGCAAGGCGAAGGCGCCAAGCAGCACGGTGATTCGGCTCTTCATTTCTTCGGTCCCTCCCGAATGCCCGCAGTCCCGGAGGCTAGCGGACCTCGTTTCGGCCTGCCGCTGCGACCGCCATCCGTGACGGGCGGGCGACGCCTCGTGAAGCTCGGTCGCGGCTCGCGAACAAATGAGCCGCTGGGCTCAGGCGACTGACAGGTTCCCACTCGTACCATCGCTCGCATGGGGGAATTCCCACGACACGAGGGTGCCGATGCCCTCGCTGCGCCGGGCGGCAGCGAGCCCGTGCGCGTCCTGGCCATCCACACCGCCAACCTTCCACCCCTCGGGGCCGACACGTGGATCCAGGCCCAGATCCTGGCCAACCTCGATCCGGCGACCCACGAGGTCCACGTCGCCTGTGCCACGGGCGGGCCCGATGCGCCGACGCCGACGTACGAGGCGTTCCGCCAGATCGACCACATCGACATCCGACCGGTCCGGTTCGGGATCGAGACCTACGACCCCTCGGTCAGCCGCTGGCAGGCGGCGAAGGCAGTGCCGCCGGCGGTGTTCGACTTCGTCGGGCTGGCTCGCTACATCCGCCGCCACCGCATCGAGATCCTCCATACCACCGACCGGCCGCGTGATGCCGCCGCGGTGGTGGCCCTCGGCCGGCTGACGGGGGCCAAGAGCATCGTGCAGGCGCACGTGGCCTACGGCGACTGGATGAGCCCTGTGCTGAAGTGGTCGCTGCGCCACGCCGACGTCCGCATCGCCATCTCGTCGTTCGTGGCCCAGACGCTCGACACCTCCGGCCTCGACCTGTGCCGCACCTACGTGGTGCGCAACGGCATCGACCCGAACCAGTGGACACCACGCCTCGGACGCGACGAGGCCCGCCGCCGACTCGGCGTACCCGACGGTGCGCCGCTGATCCTCACGGCGTGCCGCCTCTTCGCGTCGAAGGGACCGGGCGAGCTGATCCGTGCCCTGGCCGCCATGACGCCAGCGACATCCGGACGCCCGGCTGGCCATCGTCGGCCGCGAGATGGTGCCCGGGTATGCCGCCGAGCTCCAGTCGCTCGCCGCCGAGCTCGGCGTCGCCAACCGCGTCTCGCTCCTCGGCCACCGCACCGACATGGGCCCGCTGATGGCGGCGGCTGACCTTTTCGCCATGCCGTCGGTGGGCGAGCCCTTCGGTCTCGTCTATGTCGAGGCGATGGCGATGGAGCTCCCCGTCGTGGCCCTCGACAGCGGGGGCACCCCCGAGGTCGTCCAGCACGGCACCACCGGTCTGCTGTCGGCACCGGGGAACCTCGATGCACTCGCCGACAACCTGAGCCGGCTCCTCGCTGACCCCGACCGTCGCCACCGCATGGGCGTGAACGGGCGGCACCGGGTCGAGACCAACTTCACCTCGGCGCGGATGGCGGCCGACGTCGCCCACGTCTACGAGGCCGTCCTCGGCCGCCAGAGCCTCCTCGCCGAACGTCGTGTCGACGCCGCGGCTGCCACCTTTCGCCCCACCGACAAGAGAGGCAACGATGCCGTCAGTTTCTGTTGATCTCGCCGGCGTGCACCCCGGACTCCGGGACAACGGCTACGTCGTCCTGCCTCAGGTGGTTTCGAAGGAGCTCCTCGAGCAACTCGACGCGCAGCTGGCCGACGCCTACGCCCGCGCCGAGAAGTTCAAGGGCGGGGGATCCATCACCGGCCACCTCAACTGCTACCCGGGACCAGGTGCGGCACCCATCTACGATGAGCTGGTCGACGCCGGTGTCATCGACGCGATCCTCCTCTACCGCGAGGGCAAGAACAACTCCATCCGAGCGACGCTGAACTACAACCTGCCCGGCAGCGTGCCGCAGCACTGGCACATCGACGGTCTGTATGTCGAGGACTTCGTGATCTGCAACGTGGCCGTCGTCGACACCGTCGTCCGCAACGGCGCCATCGATCTCCTGCCCGGCACCAACCGGCAGTACCTGCCCTACTGGAAGTGGTCGCTGCAACGCACGTCCCGCCTGAGCACGCGGATCGAGATGAAGCAGGGCGACGTCCTGCTGCGCAAGTCGAACCTCTGGCACCGGGGAATGCCGAACAACACCACGACCCCGCGACCGATGCTGTCGATCACGTTCGGCGAGGCCAGCGCGCCGGAGAGCGATCCCTTCGGCGGGGAGATCAACTTCTACCCCAACTGGTACAACACCAGCCGCCTCGGGGTACTGCGGGAGCGTGCCTTCGTCGCCGCCCCGTTCTCGTACTCGGCCTACAGGTTCGCGAAGTCCTTGCATGGTCACAGGGGATACGCCTCGTACTGACACACTGGCCCGATGACCTCGGGCCCGAACGGTGGAGCGGCGATCCAGAAGCTCGCCGGCGTCCTCAGCGAGGAGGTCCTCGGCATGGACTTCCGGGCGGCCATCGGCCGCCTCCTCGTCGCACCTCTGCCCCGGGGCGCCGCCAGTCGCACTCGGGCTCGGCTCTTGCGCCTCATCGGTCACTCCATCGGTGACCGCACCCTCTTGATGTCCAGCTTCATGCTGATCGGCGGCCGTGGCGCGACGCGCCGCCTCGCGATCGGTGCCGACTGCTTCATCAACCAGGACTGCGTGTTCGACGCCACCGCGCCCATCGTCATCGGCGAGAACGTCAACCTCGGCCATGGCGTGCTCATCACCACCAGCCATCACCGGACCGGCGGACCGGAGCGGCGCGGCGGCCAGCTGGAGCCGAAGCCGGTGCGGATCGGCGACGGGGCGTGGCTCGCCTCCCGGGTCATCGTGCTCCCCGGGGTCGACGTGGGCGACGGTGCCATCGTCGGGGCCGGCGCGGTCGTGACGCGATCGGTGCCGCCTCACTCCGTTGTCGCCGGCGTACCGGCGCGCGAGATCAAGCGCCTCGACGGCCCCTAGGCACAGCCTCGGCGAGGAGCAGCTCCACCAGCCGCTCGGCGTTCTTGTCGGCGTCGTAGGACGCGGTCACGAGCTCCTGCGCCGCGGTGCCGAGGCGACCCCGCAGGTCCGGTGACTCCACCAGCGTGCGCAGCGCCTTGGTCAGCGCTTCCCCATCGTCGACCGGCACCACGAGCCCGGTCTCGCCGTCACGGACGATCTCGGGAATGCCGGCCACGGCCGTCGCCACCGACGGGAGGCCGGCGGCGCCCGCCTCGGACAGGACCATCGGCAGGCAGTCGCCTCGCGTCGGCAGGCAGAAGATGTCGGAGCGGTGGTAGAGCGCGACCAGCTCGGGGCTGTTGGCCACGAGCCCGTGGTGCACGTGCACCCCTGCCGAGGAAGCCAGCGCCGTCTGGGTCACCAGGTGAAGCTCGACCTCGGGCGCGCCGGGCATCCCGGCCAGTTCCTGCCGCAACGTCGCGAATGCATCGAGCAGGACGTCGCCGCCCTTGCGTTGGAGGTCGCCCCCGACGAAGAGGATGCGCACCGGCCCACTCGTCGAGGTCGACACCGGCTGGTACCACAGCGACGGCGTGACGCCCGGCGGCACGACGGTGACGCGATCGGCAGAGACGCCGTAGCCGTCCACGACGCCCTGCTTGGTCCACTCCGACCACGCCACGACGTGCACGGCGCGGTGCAGGCAGCTGCGGTTCGCCCGGTACTTGAGGGCCTCGAGGCGCGGGTTCCCCCGCTCGTGGGCGTAATGCGCGCCGAGCTCGTCGTACTGCAGCGGTGTGGCGTCGAGGGACACCACCGTCGGGATGCGCTTCATCCAACTCTGGGCCAGCACCGCCGGCACCTGCGTGTGGATGAAGAGGGCGGCCAGCGGCTCTTCCGCATCCATCTGGCGGATGACATGACGCGCCAGCACGCCGGCCCGCACGGTCCAGTTGCTGTTGTAGACCGGGACGCGGTTGCCCAGACCGGTCACGTCGTACGGGACGGCGCGGAGATCGGCGCGGATCGACCGGTTCTCGGGGAGGACCCGCGCAAGGTTGGCGGCATGGGTGGTGTGCCCGAGGCTGTGCTCGAGGACGAAGCCGATGCGCGGCGCGACGTGGTCAGCCGACATTCACAGCTTCCTGATCACTCGGGCCGGGACGCCGGCGGCCAGCGAGCGGGGTGGGATGTCCTGGTTGACGACGCTGCCGGCGGCGATGCAGCTGTCCTCGCCGATGGTGACTCCGCCCAAGACGATGACCCGCGCGCCGAGCCAGACGTTGTCCTCGATGTTGATCGGCTTCGACTCCGGCCACTCCAGCCGTCGCTCGGGCTCGATGCGGTGGAAGTCGTTGTCCATGATGATGGCGTGGGTGCCGATGAGGCAGCGGGCGCCGATCCGGACCGACTCCGCCGCCGCGATCGACCCCCCGTAGTTCACCAACGTGCGCTCGCCGATCTCGAGCGTGCCGCCTTTCATGGCGACCAGCTCGAGCGTGGCCGCCGTGGAGACGAGCTGGACCCTCGACCCGATCAGCATGCGGCCCTGGTTCAGGATGATGGGACGGCCACGGAGGCGCACCCGCGAACCGACCGAGGTGGCGTGGCGCAGGTACCACTGCGCCCGCAGGACCGCCGTTCCGTCGTCCCAGACCTGGCGGGAGTTCACAGCAGCCCGCGTCTCGGTCCGCGCTTGCCCACCACGACCCGCTCGAACGGCTCACGGCCGCCGAGCTCCGTCGCCATCCCGGAGAAGTAGGCCATGTTGAACAGCGAGCTGAGCGCGTACTTGCCGACCCGCTTTGCTCCCACCGCGTGAGCGCCGAGGGCGAGGGCTCGCAGCGGTGCGGTGAGCGCGGCCTCCAGCCACGGCGCCGCCACGCACACTCGCGCCAGCCCCCTGATGACGGGGCTACGCCCGGCGAACTCGGCGCGCACCCGGCTGAGCGTCGGGTCCTGCCCCTCGTCACGACCGAACACGACCTCGTTGACGCCGTAGTCCCGAGCCGTGCGCAGCCAGGACGTGTACGGCCGGTCGGCATAGTGGTGGCCGACGGCGTCGGGGTTCCAGACCCAGCCCACGCCCGCTCGGTCCAGGCGGTAGGCGAGCTCCACGTCCTCGGCCCGCCGGAAGCGGGTGTCGAACCCGCCGGCGGCGAGGAACCGAGCCCGCGGCAGCGACGCGTTGCCCGTGTAGAACTGCCGGAAGGTGGCCGGGTAGACGCCGGCGTTCATGGCGTCGTACTGCTTGTAGAGCATCTGCTGCTCCCACTCGACCCATGGGCGCATCTCGAAGTCGTCCGGCGTCATCATCGGCCCGATCACGACCGTGTCGCGCGCCGCGCTGCAGTGGCTGGCCACGTGCCGCTCGATGAGCTCCGGGATGGCCACCACGTCGTCGTCGACGAACAGCACGATGGCGCCCCGGGCCGACGCCACACCGCGGTTGCGGGCGGCGGCCGGACCGGCGTTCGCCTGGGTCACGACCGTCAGCGGGAACGGCGGGCAGGCGGTGGCCAGGAACTCGTCGGTGCCGTCGTTCGACCCGTCGGACACCACGACGACCTCGAAGCGGTCGCGCGGGAAGGTCTGGCGCTCGAACGCGGCGAGCACGCGCTGGAGCCGGCTCAGCCGGTTGTACGTCGGGATGACGACGCTGACCTGGGGAGTCGGGCTCAGGGTCGGGTCCATGCGCTGACTGCCATTGAACCCCAGAACCCCACTGGCCGACGAGGCGGCTGGGCTCACGGCGGTCACCGGCCGAACCGCCCGGATTCGACGTCGGCCAGGAAGCGGGCCCGCTCGCCGGCACCGCCGGCGTCCAGGTCCGTGTCGAGGGGCCCGCCCGGGCTCGTGAACGTGTGCATGCCGAGGTGACGCCCGCCAGCGCGGCCGAGCTGGCGACCGAGGGCCAGGGCCGTGGCGGCGGCCGTCGACCGGCCCGCGCTCAACACGGCGCTCGGGAAGGGGTTGCGGGCGTGCGGCAACGCCACCTTCCAGGCACCGTCGAGGGCGGTGTTGAGCCGTTCCCAGCCCGGCGCCCGCACGGCGTCGAGCGCGACGGGCAGGGGGCCGAGGGTGCGGGCCACCCGATCGAGCGTGGCGCTGGCCAACCGCGTCATGCCGAGGTCGTCCATGCGGCGGGCGGCAGCGGCGCCGTCGACGGCCGCCGCGACGACGTGGACGTCGCGCTGGTGGATGAGGAGGCGAGCACCGGCCAGGCCGGCGTGCATGACGGTGTGGGCCAGCGTGTCGGCGTCGGCCAGGCGATGGGTGGCCACCGATCCGAGCTCGATGGGCACCCGCTCGCGCAGGAGGGCGTCGGTGTGGAACGTGAAGCAGGTCCGGTCGACGGCGAAGGTGACCAGGTGCCAGTGGAGATCGATGGCAACGGTGCCGTCGTGCAGTGGGACCTCGCCCATGCCGAGCGAGCGGTACCCCGCCCAGTTGCGGTTCTGCTCGGCGAAGCCGGCGCCCACGAGGGCGTCGATGGCGGCCGAGAACCCGGCCGGCGCGACGAGGAGGTCGAGGTCGTGGTACTGGCGGGAGGCGGGGTCGTGGTACCAGCCCGCCGCCAGCACCGGTCCCTTGACGACCAGTGCGGGCAGGCCGGCGCGGTCGAGGGCGTCGATCGCCCGCTGCAGGCCGTGCAGGGTCTGGAGGTGGCGAACCGTGGCCGCCTGGCGGGCGGTGCGCACGGCGTCGGGCACCGGAAGGGCGAGCGCCTCGAAGGCGGGCACGAGCTGCCCGACGACCCGGTGGTCGGCGGCCAAGGCGACGAGGGCCTCGATGTCGACCGGACGCAGGGCGGCATCGGCGAGGGCATCGGGGTGCTGGACGGCCCGCGCCAGGAGATGGAAGAGCGCCTGGCGCCGCCGCACGCCCTGAGTGTTCCACACGCCACGCCGTGCCCGCGCGAGCGGGAGGGCCAGCGACCAGGCAGCGGCATGGCGATCGTCAGGCGAACTCGGAGCGACGAGCGGTCCGGGAGCGGACGAGCTCACGCAGGCACAGCCACGCAAAGCGGGTGTCCGTCACGAAGTACCGCTTGAAGAGGCGGCGCGGCTCCTGCACGAAGCGGAAGAACCACTCGAGGCCGAAGCGCTGCATCCACCGTGGCGCTCGCTTGACCTGACCGAGGTACATCTCGAACGAGCCGCCGAGGAGGAGGAACAGCGGCACGTGCTCGCCGGCGTCCCGGAGCAGCTCCGTCACCGCCAGCGCCACCCGCTGCTGCTTCGGGAAGCTGATCCCCACGAACACGAACTCGGCCCGCGTGTCGCGCACGAGGGCGGCGCACTGGTCGGCGACGTGGGCGATCTGGGCCTTGTTGTCGGCATCGAAGTGCGGGGGCACGAACACGCCCGCCTCCGGGTACTCCTTGCGGAGCTGGGCGGCGGTGAACTCGTTCGACGCGATGACCACCGTCGGGCGGCGCTCCTCGACGACCCGCTTCCACATGACGGGGAACATCGTGCTGCCCGGGAGGCGGGCGGCGAGGGGCTCCCCCGTCAAGCGGCTGGTCCACACGATGGGCTGGCCGTCGGGGAGGACGTAGCGGGACAGGGGCAGCACATCGGCCAGGTCGGCCATGCCCGACTCCCGGAGCCGCACGATGTAGTCGACGTTCGGCGTCAGCACGAACGGCAGCATCTCGTCGGTGGGCTGGGGACCGGCGATGTGGTCGACGATGGCCGACACGTCGTCGTGGCTCACGAAGTTGAACCCGAACAGGTTCCTCGTGCGCGGCGAGAACCGTTCGGTTGGCTTCTCTCGCAGCGCGGGCGTGGACATGACGACGTGATCTCCTTCGTTGGGACGAGCGCGACAGATCGAGCGCCGCAAGGGCGCGCGGGCAGTAGGTGCCGAAGCAGGTGCTCGGGTGTGTTCCGGAAGCGGCGTGAGCGCCGCTACGTCACGGTGACTGACCCACCGACATCCGCCCCTCCCGTCCGCTCTTTCGTTCCGCTCTTTCTGCATCGGCGATCCGCCGCCGACCTCTGACCGGAAGACTACGGAACGTCGCCAACGTCAACCAGAGCCGTTCGGCTCATAACCGCAGGTCACAGCATCGAAGCGTGATTCTGAGACTACGAAGCGTGGGCGAATCGTCGGCGCGACGCCGCCGTCGCCGCGCCGTCACTCGCCGTTCAACGGGCAGACAACACCGCGGCCCCTCGCTACCATGCCGGCCACGGGCGGCCCCCTTCGATGGAGGTCGAAACAATGCGACGGATCGCGATCGTCGTCGCCGCAGTGGTGCTCATGACCACGGTGGCGACGGGCACGATGACGGCGGCCGCCGAGGGTCAAGGCGTTCCGCCGCAGCGCGTGCTCGATACGCGCCAAGGGCTCGGCGCGCCGGCTCATCGGCTCAACCCCGGCGAGGTCATCGCCTTGCCCCTCCCGACGGCGACCGCCGCCGGGGCCACCGCGGCATCGCTGAACCTGACGGCGACCGACGCCACTGGGGCGGGC
Organism: uncultured Acidimicrobiales bacterium; assembly: GCA_963728985.1. Classification (GTDB taxonomy): domain Bacteria; phylum Actinomycetota; class Acidimicrobiia; order Acidimicrobiales; family Ilumatobacteraceae; genus DASXAI01. Next base: position 23,935 of record CAVSME010000004.1, read on the forward strand.
TTCCTCACGGCGTGGCCATGCGGGCAACCGATGCCTGGCACCTCGATCCTCAACTACGTGCCGGGCCAGACGGTGGCCAACTTCGTCACCCTCGGCATCGGCCAGGGTGGCGTGTGCATCGCCAGCTCGGCGCCGGTCAACGTCGTCGTCGACCTCATGGGCTGGTTCACCGGCACCACCGACTTCCGCGGTGCCGCTCCCACGCGGCTGCTCGACACCCGCACCAAGGGCGACCTCCTGAAGGCAGGCGTCGAGCGGCACCTGTCGGTCGCCGGCGGGGCCGGCTACCAAGGCTCGAGTGGCGGCGTGGCCCTCAACGTCACGGTCGTGAACCCGGCCGCTGACGGCTACGTGACCGCCTACCCGTGCGGCCCCCGGCCGGTCGCCTCCACCGTCAACTTCCGGGCCGGGGAGATCGTCCCCAACTTCACCCTCGTCCCGTACAGCGGCGGTGAGGTGTGCCTGTACGCCTTCGCCGACACCAACGTCGTCGTGGACAGCTTCGGCTGGACGGGTGGTGACGGTCTCGTCCTGGCGTCGCCGTCACGGCTGCTCGACACCCGCAGCGGCGTCGGCTCCTCCGGTGGGCCGGCGAGCCCCTCCCATCTCGTCCAGCTGCGGGTGGCGGGGCGAGCGGGCGTCCCCAACGACGTGACCGCCGCCTTCGTGACGGTGACCGCCACCGGCGGCAGCGCCGACGGGTTCGTCACCGCCTACCCGTGCGACCAGCCCCGCCCGGTGGCATCGATCCTCAACCTCCGAGCCGGGCTGTTGCGCTCGAACCTGGCACTGGTCGACCTCTCCGTCGCTGACGGCAGCGTGTGCCTCTACGCCTACACCGTCGATGGCTCACCGGTGCACCTCGTGGCCGACGCCGTCGGTTGGCTGCCGGGCGACGTGAACCGGCCGGAGCCGCCGGCCGAGCCCAACCCGCCGCAGCCACCGACACCCCCGGGCGGTAGCGGGCGGTTCGAGACGCTCCCGGTGGGGTCGGCGCTACCCAGCGACGCCGAGTGCGCCGCTCGGGTGCGGCCGGCGGCCGAGATCCGCCCGCAGATGACGTCCTTCAACCAGACGAAGGGCTTCGGCACCCCGGCCAACCCACCAGCCCCGCTCCTCAACCGGATCACCGGCAACTTCACCGGCACGACCGACGAGATCCTCCAGTGGGGTGCCTGCAAGTGGGGCATCGACGAAGACATCGTGCGGGCCCAGGCGGCCAAGGAGTCGTACTGGACGATGACCAACGTCGGCGACAACGGCGAGTCGTTCGGCATCATGCAAGTGCGCACCACGGCCATCCCGTGGGCCTTCAACAACGGTGTGGGCGACCCCAAGTCGTCGACGGCGTTCAACGTCGACGTCGCCCTGGGCCTCCGGCGCAACTGCTTCGAGGGCAACGAGGGGTGGCTCAACACCGTCGAGCGGGGCCGGGACTACGCCGCCGGCGACATGTGGGGCTGCGTCGGCATGTGGTTCTCCGGCCGGTGGTACACGCCGCCGTCGGTGACCTACATCAACGACGTGCAGGCCTACGTCAATCAGCGCATCTGGGAGACCCCCGACTTCATCGCCTATCGCGGCTGAGGGCGCCACGGGACGGCCCGACAAGCGCGAATTCGGGAGCCGCGGCCGTCCCGGCACGTCGGTCGTAACCAGCCACTTGCGGTCCGGTCGTTTTCGGTCGAAACTCCGCCTGCGGGTCGTGCGTCGGCCGCACGGGGGGGATGACAATTTCGCGCGAAGACGTTCACTCATTGCGGTGTCGTGCTGGCGGCGGTCCTGGCCGCGGGACTGGTCTGGGTGCCCCGCGCCAGCGCGGCGGTCACCCCGGCCTTCGTCCAGGCGAGCGCCAACGAGACCCTGTCGGGCACGGCCAACAGCCGCGCCTTCGCCAGTCCGAACACCGCCGGCAACCTGATCGTCGCCTACGCGATCTGGAGCAACAACGGAACGGCGACGGTGGCCGACAGCCGCGGAAACGCTTATGTGAGCGCGGCGCCCCGGACGAACTGGGGCAGCAACTGGAGCTCGCAGGTCTTCGTCGCCAAGAACATCGCGGGCGGCGCCAACACGGTGACGGCGACGTTCGCCACCTCGGTCACGTCGTTCGCCGTCCTCTACATCCACGAGTACTCCGGGCTCGACAAGGCCAACCCGGTGGACGTCACGAAGTCGGCGAGCGGCACGGCCGCCGCCATGAGCAGTGGCGCCGTGACGACGACGAACCCCACCGACCTGATCTTCGCCGGTGGCGCGTCGAGGGGCACGGTGACGCGAGGCGGCAGCGGCTACACCACCCGCTCGACCGCCTTCGGCAACCGCACCCAGGACCGCGCCGTCACGACCACCGGTTCGTACACCGCGACGGCAACCCAGGACAGCAACGGCTGGGTGATGCAGCTCGTGGCGTTGCGGGCCGATCCGGGCACACCTGACACCACGCCCCCGAGCGTGCCGACCGGTCTGACCGCCACGCCCGTGTCGGGCACCCAGGTCAATCTGAGCTGGACGGCCTCGACAGACAACGTCGGCGTGACGGGATACAAGGTGTTCCGCAATGGCACCCAGGTCGCCACGCCCACGGGCACCACGTTCAACGACACCGGCCTCACCGCCAGCACGACCTACAGCTACACCGTGGCCGCCGTCGACGCCGCCGGCAACACGTCGGCCCCCAGCACCGCGGTCCCCGCCACCACCGCAGCGGCCGATACGAGTCCGCCGTCCCAGCCGACAGGGGTGGTCACCACCGTCGTGTCGGGCACCCAGATCAACCTGGCGTGGACCGCCTCCATCGACAACGTGGGCGTCACGGGATATCGCCTCTTCCGCAACGGCACGCAGATCGCCACGCCCACGGGCACCACGTTCAATGACACCGGGCTCACCCCTGGGACGACGTACAGCTACAGCATCACGGCGGTGGACGCCGCCGGCAACCTGTCGGTCCCCAGCGCCACTGTGTCGGCCACGACGACGGCGAGCACCGACACGACCCCGCCGTCGCAGCCCGCCGGGCTGACGGCGACAGCCGTCTCCAGCAGCCAGGTGAACCTGAGCTGGACCGCCTCGACCGACAACGTGGGGGTGACGGGATACAAGGTGTTGCGCAACGGCAGCCAGGTCGCCGCGCCCACGGCCACGACGTTCAACGACACCGGCCTCACCGCCAGCACGACCTACAGCTACACCGTGGCCGCGGTTGACGCCGCCGGCAACACCTCCATCCCCAGCGCGCCGGTCTCGGCCACGACCACCGCCACCGCCGACACCACCCCACCGACGATCACCATCACGGCGCCGGCCGCCGGGGCCACGCTGACGAACATCGTCACCATCGAGACGTCGGCGTCCGACAACGTCGGCGTCGTCGGGGTGCAGTTCTTCATCGACAATGCCGCTGTCGGCGTCGAGGACACCGCCACGCCCTTCAGCTACTCATGGGACACGAGAAGCTCGGCCAACGGCGCGCACTCGCTCAAGGCCGTTGCTCGGGATGCGGCCGGCAACAGCACGACGTCGGCGGCGGTCAGCGTGAACGTCGCCAATACCAGCGCCTTCCAGAACGAGATCCTCGCCACCGGCCTGAACCTGCCGACGAGCATGGTGTTCCTGCCCGACGGCCGGATGCTCGTGACCGAACTGCCCGGCACCATCAAGGTGCTGAGCCCGCCGTTCACGACCGTGAGCCCGACGCCGTTCCTGCAGCTGACCAACGTGGGGAACACCGGCTATGCGGCGTTGCAGCAGGGAATCTTCTCGATCGCGCTCGACAAGAACTTCGCCACGAACCACTTCTATTACATCTTCTACACGTTGCGCTCCCCGAACCGCGATCGACTCTCGCGGTTCACGGCCAACGCCACCCTCACCGGTACCGATCTCTCCACCGAGTTCGTCCTCTACCAGGATCCCGTGGACGCCAACACCGAGCACCACGGCGGCGCCGTCATGCTGGGGAACGACGGCAAGATCTACTTCACGACGGGGGACCACTTCACCGCCAGCAACGCCCAGAACCTGAACAATCCTCGCGGCAAGGTCCACCGGATCAACCCGGACGGGACGGTCCCCACCGACAATCCCTTCTACGACGGCGCCGGACCGCACTGGGATTCGATCTGGGCCTATGGGCTGCGTAACCCGTACCGGGCCTACTACGACGCCCCGACCGGGCGGATGTACATCGGCGATGTCGGTGGCAACGACCCGGCGACGGCCAAGGAAGAGCTCAACCTCGGGCAGGCCGGCGCCAACTACGACTGGCCGAACAGCGAGGGCACGTGCAGCGGCACGTGCACGAACCCGCTCTATTGGTGGGCCCACAACGGACGCGACTCAGCGATCACGGCCGGCTTCGTGTACCACGGCACCCAGTACCCCAGCCAGTACCAGGGGAGCTTCTTCTTCGCCGACTACGCCCAGAACTGGATCAAGCGAGCCACCTTCGACGCCAGCGGCAAGGTCAACGGGGTCTTCAACTTCGAACCGGCCGACGGCACTGCCGACGGGCCCTACGGCGACATCGTCTACCTGACCGAAGGGCCCGACGGCGCCCTCTACTACCTCGACCTCGGCTACTCGGACACGAGCGGAACGTTCGGCATCAGCAAGATCCGGCGCATCCGCTACCTCAGCAACAACCTGGCGCCAACCGCGGTGATGAGCGGCACGCCCACGAACGGTCCCGCCCCGCTCTCGGTGGCGTTCTCGAGCGCCGGCTCGATCGATCCCGAGGGTCAGCCCCTCACCTACAACTGGGACTTCGGGGACGGCACGACGTCGACACTCGCCAACCCCACCCACACCTATGCAGTAGCGGGGCCCTACACGGTCCGCTTGTCCGTCTCGGACGGCGTGAACACGACGATCTCGACCCCGCTCGTCATCAGTGTCGGCACGGCGCCCACGGCCACGATCCTGGCGCCGACGGACGGTGCCACGTTCGTTGCCGGTGACGTCATCACCTTCAGCGGCGACGCCAACGACGCCATCGACGGCGCGCTGCCGGCGTCGTCGTACTCGTGGACGGTCGACTTCCTCCACGACGGCCACGTCCACCCGGGCGCGACGCAGAGCGGGCTCAAGAGCGGCACCTTCACCATCCCCACGACGGGGCACGACTTCAGCGGGAACACCCGCTACCGCATCACGCTGACGGTGGTGAACTCGATCGGCCTGGCCACCTCGGCCACGGTGACGATCTGGCCGGTCAAAGTGAACCTCAGCTTCGCCACGACGCCGCCAGGCCTCACCCTCTACCTCGACGGCATCGCCAAGGTCACGCCGTTCGTGTACGACACGGTGCCGAACTTCGTGCACACCATCGAGGCACACGATCAGTCGGCGGGGAGCACCTCGTACCGCTTCGCCTCCTGGTCGGACGGCGGCGCCCAGTTGCACAACCTCACCGTGCCGTCCACCGCCCAGACGTACACGGCCACCTTCACGTCACAGGTGATCGTGGTCCCACCGGCGTTCGTGCAACTCAGCACGGCGGTGCCGCAGACCAACCAGACGGCCGTGACGGTGACGTACCCGTCCGCCCAGACGGCCGGCAATTTCAACATCGTGGCCATCGGTTGGAACGCCGCCGCCGGCTCGGTGACGTCCGTGGTGGACAGCGCCGGCAACGTCTACCAGCAAGCCGCGCCCGTCGTGACCGGCATCAGCCTCAGCCAGACGATCTGGTACGCCAAGAACATCGTGGCCACTGCGGCCAACGCCAACACGATCACCGTGCGGTTCTCCGCGTCCATGCCGTTCGTCGATCTCCGTGCCGCCGAGTACAGCGGCGTCGATCCGATCAACCCCATCGACGTCACCGCCTCGGCCGCAGGAACATCGAACGCGGCGAGCAGCGGCGCCGTGACCACCACGTTCGCCAACGAGGCGCTCGTCGGCGCTGGTACCACCCTGGGCGCGTTCCTTGCGGCCACCGGAGGGGCGACGACGCGCGTGATCACGACGCCCGACCTCGACATCATGCAGGACCGGATCGTGTCGGCCACGGGGTCCTACAGCGCGACCGCCAGCCTCACGGGCGCGTCGGCGTGGGTGATGCAGATCGTCGCCCTCCGGGCCGGGTCGGGTGCGCCGCCTCCGCCGGACACCGCCCCACCCTCGCAACCCGCGGGCCTCACGGCGACCGCCGCCTCGCCGTCACAGGTCAACCTCTCATGGACCGCATCGACCGACAACGTCGGCGTCACCGGCTACCGGGTCTTCCGCGACAGCGTCCAGGTCGGCACCACGACGGCCCCGACCACCACCTTCGCCGACACCGGTCTCACCGCCGCGACGGCCTACACCTACAACGTCGCCGCCGTCGACGCCGCCGGCAACGTCTCCAACCTCAGCGCCGCGGCCACCGCCACGACCACGGCGCCCGACACCACCCCACCCTCACAACCCACCAGCCTCAGCGCCATCACCGCATCCGGGACGCAGATCAACCTCTCCTGGATCGGGGCGACGGACAACGTCGGGGTCGCCGGCTACCGGGTGCTCCGCAACGACGTCCAGATCGGCACCACGACGGCCCCGACCACGACGTACACCGACACCGGGCTCACCCCCGGTACGACCTACACGTACACCGTGACCGCGGTCGACGCGGCCGGCAACGTCTCACTCCCGAGCGCCACGGCCACGGCCACGACCACCCCGCCCGACACCACCGCGCCGTCGCAACCCACCGGCCTCACCGCCACCGCCGCGTCCGGATCGCAGATCAACCTCGCCTGGACAGCGTCGACCGACAACGTCGGCGTGACCGGCTACCGTGTGTTCTGCAACGGCACGCTCGTGGCCACCAGCACGACGACCACCTACGGCGACGCCGGCCTCACCGCCGCCACCACCTACACCTACGCGGTGGCCGCGGTCGACGCCGCCGGCAACGTCTCCGTCCAGAGCGCCACCGCGTCGGCCACCACCGCCGCCGTGATCGCGCCGCCGGCGTTCGTGCAGGTGGTCGCGGCGACGCCGCAGACGCCCCAGTCGGTCGTCACCGCGAAGTATGCGGCCGCCCAGGCGGCGGGCGACACCAACATCGTGGCCATCGGTTGGAACGCCGCCGCCGGCTCCGTGGCGTCGGTCGTGGACACAGCCGGCAACATCTACCAGCAGGCGGCCCCGGTGGTGACCGGCACCGGTTTGAGCCAGACGATCTGGTACGCCAAGAACATCGTGGCCAGTGCGGCCAACGCCAACACGATCACGGTGACGCTGTCGGCGGCCCAGCCGTTCGTCGATGTCCGGGCCCTGGAATATTCGCGGACTCGACAAGGTGAACCCGGTCGACGTCACGGCCTCGGCCGCCGGATCGACGGCTGCCGTGGAACAGCGGACCCATCACCACCACGTTCGCCAACGAGTTGATCTTCGGCGCCGGCTGCACCCAGGGAGTGTTCAGCGCGGCCACCGGCGGCGCCACCACCCGCATCGTCACGACACCCGACGCCGACATCGCGCAGGACGCCGTGGTGAGCGCGATCGGCACGTACGCGGCGACGGCCAACCAGACCGGCGCCTCGTCCTGGGTCATGCAGGTCGTAGGTTTCCGGGCCGGCTAGGTCGGCACCACCCAATGGGTGCGAAACAACCCGCCAGGCGGGCGAATCCGCACCCGTGAACCGATCCGCACCCAACGTTGCCCACCGCACCGCCGGCCGGCCGGCCGGTTACACCACCGCTGGGGCGGCGGCGAAGCCCTCC
>CAVSME010000005.1:0-499673 GCA_963728985.1 uncultured Acidimicrobiales bacterium
CGGATCTCCAGGACGTCGCCGTCGACCACCTCGTAGTCCTTGCCCTCGACGCGCAGCTTGCCCACGTCCTTGGCCTTGTTCCACGAACCCAGCTCCAGCAGCTCGTCCCAGTGGATGACCTCGGCCCGGATGAACCCCCGTTGCATGTCGGTGTGGATGCGCCCAGCGCACTCGGGCGCCTTGGCGCCGGCCCGGAACGTCCACGCCCGGCTCTCCTTCTCGCCGGTCGTGAAGAACGTCCGCAAGCCGAGGAGGTGGTACGCCGCTCGCACCATGCGGGGCAGCGCGCCTTCACCGAGCCCGAGGGCGTCGAGCATCTCGGTGCGGTCGGCGGCGTCGAGCTGGATCGCTTCGGCTTCGAGTTGCACGCACATGCCGAGCACATCGGCGCCCGGCAGTTCGGCCGCGACCTTGGCTTCAAGCGCCGGGATGGCATCGAGCTCGTCCTCGCCGACGTTCACCACGGCGAGCACCGGCTTGTTGGTCAACAAGTAGTGCGACTGCAGCAGCTCGCGCTGTGCGGCGTCGAAGCCGGCCCGGTAGATCGGTGTCCCGTCGCTCAGCGCCTTGTATGCCGCGTCGAGGGCGGCGGCTTCGTCGGCCAGCGATCGATCGGCCTTCGCCGCTTTCTGGGCCCGGCCGAGGCGGCCCTCGACCGTCTCCAGGTCCGCCAGTGCCAGCTCGATCTCGACGACCCGCAGGTGCTCCAGCGGATCGTCGGGGCCAGGCACGTCGGGGTCGGCGAACGCCCGCAGCACGAAGACGATGGCGTCGACCTCACGGATGCCACCCAGGAAGCGGTTGCCGAGTCCCTCGCCCTTGCTCGCCCCCTCCACCAGCCCGCCGATGTCGACGACCTGGACGGTGGCGGCCACGACGTTCTTGCTCTTGGACATGGCGGCCAGGTCGTCGAGGCGGTGGTCGAGCACCTTCGACACGCCGACATTGGGCTCCTTCGTGGCGAAGGCGTACGGGGCGGCCAGGGCACCGGCGTTGGTGAGAGCGTTGAAGAGAGATGATTTGCCGGCGTTGGGCAGGCCGACGAGACCGAAGCGTTCCATGTCGGTTGGCCACGCTACCTAGCCTTGGGGCATGGACCCCGAGGTGGCGCTGGCCCGCATCGTGCACTGCCTGGATCGCGCCCATGTCGGTGGCTTCAAGACGAAGGCCTGGTCAGGGGCATTGGCGCCGGGTGCGCCAGACCGACCCCGAGGAGCTGGCGACGCTGGCGGCCAAAGGCGATCTGAAGGACCTGCCCGGCATCGGTGACGCGTCGGCCAGGGTGATCACCGAGGCCCTGGCGGGTGAGGTGCCGGCGTATTTGGAGAAGCTCGAGGCCGAGACGGCGGTGCCCATCACCCCGGGCGGGGCCGAGATCAGGGCTGCCCTGCGGGGTGATTGCCACAGCCACTCGACGTGGAGCGACGGCGGGGCGTCGATCGAGGCGATGGCCACGACGGCGCGGGACCTCGGCCACGAGTACCTGGTGCTCACCGACCACTCGCCCCGGCTCACCATCGCCCACGGGCTCAACCGTGAGCGCCTCCTCACCCAGCTCGACGAGATCGCCGCCCTGAACGAGTCGCTCGCTCCGTTCCGGATCCTGACGGGGATGGAGGTCGACATCCTCGAGGACGGTGCCCTCGACCTCGACGACGACCTGCTGGCCCGCCTCGACGTGGTGGTGGCGAGCGTGCACTCGAAGCTGCGCTCGGAACGGCAGAAGATGACCGAGCGGATGGTGCTGGCGGTGGCCAGCCCCCACGTGGACATCCTGGGCCACTGCACCGGGCGGCTGATCGGGAAGCGGCCCGAATCGGTCTTCGACGCCGACTACGTGTTCGCCGCCTGCGCCCAGTTCGGCACGGCAGTGGAGATCAATTGCCGGCCCGAGCGGCTCGACCCGCCGCTGGAACTGCTCGACGCCGCCATCGACCACGGCTGCTACTTCTCCATCGACACCGACGCTCATGCCACCGGTCAGCTCGAGTGGCAGCCCCACGGCTGCGACCGCGCCGCCGAGCGGGGTGTCCCCATCGAGCGGGTCATCAACTCCTGGTCGATGGACGAACTGCTGGACTGGGCGGCAACCAAGGAGCGGTAGCCGGCCGCAGGGCTAGCGTGCCGCGCATGGCGTCATCTCTCAGCCTGCAGACGCTCACCCTGGAGATCGGTGCCGATGCCGTCGCCGTCCTCACCCTGAACCGCCCGGACGAGGCCAACGCCATCAATGGGCCGATGGCATCGGAGCTGCGGGCGGTGGCGCTGTCGCTGTCGCGCGATGCGTCGGTGCGGGCCGTGCTGTTGCAGTCGTTCGGGCGGGTGTTCTGCGGGGGCGGCGACCTCGGGGCGTTCGCGGCGGCGCCCGCCGACGAGGTGTCCGAGTACATCGAGAGCCTCACGATCGACCTCCACGCCGCGCTGGCCCGGTTCGCCAAGATGGACGCGCCGGTGGTGGCCGCCGTGTCGGGATCGGCGGGCGGAGCGGGCATGTCGCTCGTGGCGGCGTGCGACCTCGTCGTGGCCGGCGAATCGGCCAAGTTCACGATGGGCTACACGAGAGCCGGCCTCGTGCCCGACGGCACCTCGTCGTTCTTCCTCGCCCGTGTCGTCGGCCTGCGCCGGGCGTGCGATCTCGTCCTCACCAACCGGGTGCTGACCGCCGCCCAGGCCGAGGAGTGGGGCCTGGTGAACCGGGTCGTGCCGGACGCGGCCGTGCGCGACGAGGCGCTGGCACTGGCCCGGACGCTGGCGGCAGGCCCGACGAGGGCCTTCGGTCTGGCCAAGCGGGTGCTGTGCGAAGGGGCGGCCAGCTCGCTGGAAGACGCCATGGAACGCGAGTCGCGCTACATCGCGCAAGCGGCAGCCACCGACGACGCCGCTGAAGGCATCGCCGCGTTCGTGGCCAAGCGAGCGGCCCAGTTCCAGGGCCGCTGACACCTTCGCGCCTGGTGGGCGGCGCATCGTCGCAGGTAGGGTGGTGCGCCATGTCGAAGAAGACCAAGAAGAAGAAGGCGCGCATGCGGCGCTCGAAGGCGAACCACGGCAAGCGCCCCAACATGGGCCGGGGCTGATCAGCTCCGACTCGACGGTGGTTCTACCGGCGCCGCCCTCCCGCCGTGACGGCGTCGTCGACGTCCTCCACGGCGTGGCCGTGGCCGATCCCTACCGGTGGCTCGAAGACAGCACGGCCGCCGAGGTCGCCGACTGGACGGCGGCCCAGAACGAACGCACCCGCCAGGCGCTCGCCGCCAGGCCCGATCGACCGGCCTGGCACGAGCGCCTCGTCGCGTTGCTCGGGGCTCGCGTCTCGGCCGGCTGCCGCCTCGCCGGCGATCGCGTGTTCGCGCTGGAACGCGCCGATGGCCAGTCGCAGTTCGCCCTCGTCGTGCGCTCGGCCCTGGATCCGGCGGCGCCGGCGCAGGTCGTCCTCGATCCATCGAGCCGCGCTGCCGACGCCGCCGTGGCCATCGATTGGTACCACCCGTCACCGGCGGGCGACCTGGTCGCCTACGGCACCTCGGAGGGCGGCGACGAGCGCTCGACGCTCCGGGTGATCGACGTCGAGACGGGCGATCACCGGCCCGACGACATCCCCGACACGCGGGCTGCTTCCGTGGGCTGGCTGCCCGACGGCACCGGGTTCCTGTACACGCGCTACCCGGACGGCGACGAGTACCACCGCATGGTCTATGCCCACACGTTGGGCGGGGATTGGCACGACGACCCGCTCGTCTGGGGCGAGCTGCCGACGCCCGAGTCGTGGCCCGAGGTGGAGGTCTCGCCCGACGGCCGCTGGGCCGTCGTGCACGTGCTCGTCGGCTGGGGCCGCGTCGACGTCCACCTCCTCGATCGATCGAGCGGTACGTGGCGCACCCTGGTCGCCGAGCGCGATGCGCTGACCCATCTCAACTTCGACGGCGATCGCCTGGTCGGCACGACGACCTGGGATGCTCCTCGCGGGCGGGTCGTCGCCGTTCCGCTCCCGGAGGGCGACGGCGACTGGCGGACGCTGGTGCCGGAGGGTGACAGCGTGCTCGAGAGCTGCCGCCCGGCGGGCGGAGCGCTGCTCGTAACGTCGACCTTGCGAGCCGTGGGTCGCTTGCACCGCTACGACGCTGATGGGGCGCCCCTCGGCGAGGTGGCGCTGCCCGAGCTGGGATCGTTCGCCGGGTTCGATGCCCGCGCCGAACGGGCGCTGGCGTTCGTCCAGCTGGAGTCCTTCACCCGGCCGGGTGCGCTGTTCCGGTGGACGCCGGATGGCGGGCTCGAGCCCTGGGCCGACGCCAGCGACGGCGCCCTCGATCCGTCGGCATTCAGGGTCCGCCAGGTGCGCTACCCGTCGCTCGACGGCACCGAGATCGGGCTGTTCCTCATCCACCGGGCCGACGTGACGCCGAGCGCCGAGACACCGGCCGTCCTGAACGGCTACGGCGGGTTCGCCATCGCCTCCTCGCCGGCGTGGTCGCCGGCCATCGCCGCCTGGTGCGGGCAGGGCGGCCTCTATGCCGTCGCCGGGCTGCGCGGCGGGTACGAGGAAGGCGAGGACTGGCACCGAGCCGGCCGCCGCCAGCACAAGCAGCGGGTGTTCGACGACTTCGCCGCCGCCGCCGACCATCTGGTGGCTTCCGGGCTGACGTCGACGCCGCGCCTCGCCCTGCGGGGCGGCTCCAACGGGGGGCTCCTGGTGGGGGCGGCGCTGACTCAGCGGCCCGACCTCGCCCGGGCGGTCCACTGCGCCGTGCCGCTGCTCGACATGGTGCGCTACCCGCAATTCCTGATCGCCCGGCTGTGGACCGACGAGTACGGCGACCCCGACGTGGCCGAGGAATTCGCGTGGTTGTGGTCGTACTCGCCCTACCACCACGTGGACTCGGGCACCTGCTACCCGGCGGTCCTGTTCACCGCCGCCGAGGGCGATTCGCGCGTCGACGCCCTGCACGCCCGCAAGATGGCGGCGGCGCTGCAGTCGGCGACATCGTGCGGCGACCGGCACCCGATCCTGCTGCGCCAGGAGGACCGCGCCGGCCATGGCGTGGGCAAGCCCCTGCTGAAGCAGGCCGACGAGCTGGCCGACGTGCTCGCCTTCTTCTCCTGGCAGCTCGGCATGCCGGCGCCGTAGGGTCCGCGCCGATGACGACCATCGCCGAGCTGCACGTGGGCGACGATCCGCTGGCCTGGAAGGCGATCGGCCTCGACGTGGATGCCGGCCACACCGCCCACGTCGGGCACGTGCGCCTGCACTTCCACCCCGACAGCCCTCGAGCGCGGCATCTTCCGCTGGGTGCTGGCCGGCACCCCCGACGAGGACGTGACGGACGTGGACGGGCTGGCGACCGGCCACGGCGAACCGCCGACACTGGCCGGCCTGGCGCCGTCCCATCTCCTGGGCGTCGAGGTCATCGACCACCTCGTGGTGGGCACGCCCGATGTGGACCGCACCGTGCGCGCCATCGAGCGCAGTCTCGGCCTGTCGCTCCGGCGCACCCGCGATGGCGAGAACGCCGGGCAGAAGGTGCGCCAGGCCTTCTTCCGCATGGGTGAGGTGGTACTGGAGCTCGTGGGCGGGCCCGAGCCCGACCCCGACGGAGGACCGGCGGCATTCTGGGGCTTGGCGTTCACGGTGGCGTCCCTGCAGGAGGCCGTCGACTTCCTCGGGACGGACCTCGTGAGCGAGCCCAAGCCGGCGGTGCAACCCGGGCGCTGGATCGCCACCGTCCGCTCGGAGGCGGGCCTGGCCGTGCCGGTGGCGTTGATGAGCGACGAAGCCGACCGCTGATCGTTCTCATCGCCACTCCAGCCGCTCGTTCCAATGGGCCGTGCCCTCGGAGCAGTCGGCCCGGATAGGACACCAGCCACAGAGCGCCCCGGGGCTGACCATGGCGGCCCGTTGGGCCCGCAACACCTCGATGAGCTTGCGGGTGCCGTCGATGGTGCGGGCCATGGCCGCGTCGAGCACCGCGGGCGTGACGTCTTCCACCTCCAGGCGGGCGGCGTCCAGGTAGTACGTGGCCAGCTGCCGGGGCGGCACCCCCATGCGCGCCGTCTCCACGAGGGCGTAGAACCGCAGATCGTCGCGATGGTGAGCGGCGGGCACGCCGGTCTTCAGGTCGACGATGACCTTGTTCGGCTGATCCCCGGCGGGCGTGCCCAGCGTGAGGTCGACCCGGCCGGTGAGGCGCACCAGGCCGCCGAACAAGTCGATGCGCACGCCGGTCTCGGTGACCGGGCGCCACGCCGCCTTCAGTGGGGGGAAGCACTCCTGGAACGCGCTCACCAGATCGACCGCCTCGCTGCGCAGTTCCGCCCGCATCGCCTCACCCACGCCGCCGAGCCAACGGGACAACCCGTCGTCACCGTCGACCAGGATGGCCAGTGCCTCGTCGACCAGCTCGGTGGGGTGGGGCTCGCCGCGCCAGTTGATGGTGAGCTGCACCGCCTTGTGGACGACGCTGCCCCGAGCGGTGCGCGCTGTCCACTCGAAGCTGGCGTGGGTGCCGAGGAAGTGGCGCTCGCAGCTGTGGATGCGGGCCAGCGCATGCTTGTTGACGTAGAGCCGCTCCCCGGCCAGGTGTGCAGTGCTGTCGGCCAGTCCGGTCTCCAGTTCGGTGACGACGCGCCCGGCGAGGCCCTCAGGTGCCGGCGCGGCAGGGGCGTCCGGGCGGCCCAGGACGTGGAGCACCTGGCGCTGCGCGGGGTTGAGCGACGTCGTCATGGGCCCGACCCTACGAAGGGGGTGTCACGGAGTTCGGGGATGGGCCCCGAGAAGCGGCCGCCGAACTCTGTGGCACCCCTTCGCGATGATCGCGATCCATGGAACCGGCCACCACGCTGCAATTCGCCAACACCGCCCGCGCCCTCGCCAACGCCGCCCGCGCCAACGGCCTCGCCGTGCCCGGCTTCCGCAGCCCGCCGCGCCTGAACGGGGTCGATCGCACGCTGCGGCGCCGAGGCGCCACCGCGTCCATCGCCGTGCGCGTCCGGGGGCGGCCCTGGGCCGACGTCCTGGCCGACATGATCGAGGGCGTCGTCGTGGCCAACGGCCTCGCCGGTGCCGAGGCCGACGCTGCTCGTACCGCGCTGTCGAGCGCGGCCGGTGACGAGTTGGCCGCCCGCCGGGCGGCTCCATCGTCTCGCGTGGCGTGATCGCCGGGTTAGCGTCGCGCCGGGCCCGGGTGGCGGAACCGGTAGACGCAGAGGGCTTAAACCCCTCGGACCGCAAGGTCGTGCGGGTTCAAATCCCGCCCCGGGCACCTTCCTGAGCAGTGGACTCAGAGGGCGGGTCGGTCGCGGCGGCGCCGCAGGTGGCGCGAGAGATCACCACGGAGGCTCCCGTCGATCACCCGCTCCGCGAAGGTCCATGCTCCGTCGCGCCTGCGCAGCACGTCGCGATAGATGCCGGTGGCGATCGTCTGCGGTGGGAGGTCCGGAAGGCCTTGGAGCACCTGCACGTACGTCGACGCGTGAGCCGTCTCCCCATCGTCGTCGATGTCGACGACGAGGTTGTGCATGAGGTGGTTGGTGGCCGGGATGCCGTCGTAGAGGATCACGCAGCGGTCGACCAGGCGGCGAACGGCCGCCGACCCTGTCGCCGGGTCGTCGACCCCGCGCAGGTGCAGCGTGCCGTGCTCGAAGAGGGCGGCGAACGCGTCGAAGTCACCGCTGTCGAACGTGTAGGCGTAGGTGTGGTGCAGCCGCCGGATCTCCTCCATGTCGCTCACCACGTGCGCTCCCCTCGAGACGAACTGATCCGGGACGCCGGGCTCGAGCGGCGCCCGCGCTGAAGGTAGTCGCGCGGGTTCTCATGGCGCGACGAGAATCATGGACGAGCGGCCCAGGAGTGGCTGCCTGACACTCGGGGGGATGCATGATCGAGCCGTACAACGCCGTGGGCCTGGTCCCGACCGTGTGGGGGATCGCGAAGCGATCCGAGATCATGCGCAACATCGAGCATCACCGCCACCTGGTGAAGGCGGCGTTCTGGCTGGCCTCGCTCGACCTGCCGGTCCGGCTCGTCGCGTTGCCTGAAGGAGCGTTGCAAGGATTCAACGACGAAGTGCTCGATCTCGACCACGCCACGTTCGCCGAGACCTGCGCCATCGACGTGCCGGGACCGGAGACGGAGGCTCTCGGCGAGATCTGCCGTCAGTATGGCGTCTACCTGATCGCCCAGGCGAAGGCCCGCCACCCCGAATGGCCCGAGCGGTTCTTCAACGTCGGGTTCATCCTCGACGACCGGGGCGAGCTGATCCTCACGCACTACAAGACCTCACCACTCTTTCCGGTGGAGCACTCGGTGTGTCCGCACGACGTGTACGACTGGTGGATCGAGCGCTACGGCCGGACGCTCGACGCGTTCTGGCCGGTCGTGGACACACCGCTCGGGCGGCTCGGCATCATGATGGCGAACGAGGGTTCCTATCCGGAGAACGCCCGGGCGCTGGCGATGAACGGCGCCGAGGTGATCTACCGGGCCTCGATCCCTCATCCGGCGGCGTCCAACGACTACTTCGAGGTCCAGAACCGGGCGCGGGCCTTGGACAACAACCTGTACATCGTCGCCCCGAACATGGGCACCTACCACCTCACCGGCGACTCGGAGGTCCCCATCGACACGTTCGGCGGCGGCTCGATGATCGTCGATTACCGTGGTCAGGTCGTAGGTGCGCAGCGCTACAGCGGCGTGTCGACGTGGCTGTCCGGACCGATCAACATCGAGGCGCTCCGTCACCACCGCGCCAGCAGCCCGTGGACCAACTGGATGAAGGACCTGCGAACCGAGATGTACCAGATGGTCTATGAGCAGTCCATCTACCCGAAGAACCTGTACCTCGACCGGGCCCCCTTCACCCATGCCGAGTACAAGACCGAGGTCACCGACCGCCAGATCCGTGCGATGCACGAACGTGGCATCTGGGTGGCGCCGCACCGTTAGGGGGCCGCCTGCGCGGTCCTGTCACCCGGGCGAGTCTTCGGGGTGCTTGACGACCGTCGCATAGGTTCCCACGCCCCGCATCGTCGCCCCCGGAAGAACTCGACCGCTGTCGACGTGCAGGGCGTGGACGACGCCCGATTCGTCGTCGAACTCGACATCAGTGAGGGCGCCGAGTTCGAGCCCCTGGTCGGACAGGACGCGACCGCCGAGAGCCTTGCCCTTCCGGAGGCCAGGGGGAGCGTGCTCGGGCGGCTCGGCGAGGGCGTCGGTGCTCTCGATGGTGGCCGCATCTCGGCCGAGCGCCTTCATGCGGTCCCACGCCAGCCACGTCGCCTTGCTGGCCGTCTTCGCTAGCACGAAGCCGAGGACCTGATGGTTCGTGGGATCGACGACGACATCGTCGATTCGGCCCACGGTCACGGCCGACGACACGTCGAGAACCGGATGGTTGGTGACCTCGGAGGCTCTCATTCGGACCGCCCGTGGAGCGAGTCACGATACCGATCCACCGCTTCGGCGAACCCCGCGAAGTCGGCGGTCACGTAGTCGACGGCGGCGGCCGGAACGACCAATGCCTCACCGGAGACGGCGCCGACATCGGGCAGGGGCAGGTACGACCGCCGCCCTTGCCGGCCGCTCGGCTCGCTCGCCGGCGCCACCTCGTAGCCGACGACAGAGCCGTTGCTGGCGTCGATGACCACGTCGGTCACTTGGCCGACGTCAATCCCCGTGTCGGTCATGACCCGGTTCCCGATGACGTTGCCGCCTCCGCCGGTGGGAGTCCCGCCCGATCCGTGCCCCAAGGCGTCAGCGCTCTCCACCATGACGGCGTCTGGCCCCACAGCGCCGATGTGCTCTCGGTCGAGGGTTTCCTTCATCCGTTTCGCCAAGCGCCCTCGGCGGTTCAGCGTGAATCCCAGCACCCGGCCGGCGTCAGGATCGAACAGCACGTCGCGCACTTCGGCGACGTCGTCGCCCGCGATCGTGACGATGGGCAGGCCCACCAGGTCGGAGCCGCGCAGCAGCGCCTTCACTGCCGCTGCCTCCGGTGCACGGCAACCACGCCACCTGCTCGTCGTCGGCGTCGCGTCACCACGAAGACGGCGACGAGAACGGCGAGTACGACGAGGACGAGGATCAACCACGTCAGGAGGTTCATCGAGGCCCCTTTCTCTTCGTGTTCTGGAGCCCGTCCAACTCGACGTCCTAGTGCCCAGCGAGCGCCCCGGCGCAAACACGCTCCGTCCCTGCGAAGGGCGGTCGCCGTTCCCGCGCCGGTCAAATCGAGCCCCGTGCGCTGCCGCCGGTTATGGTCGATCGGCGGTGCCGCCATCCGACGTGTCCGTCCCACCGAGTGGACGGGAGCTGCTGAGAGATCGGTGCGTCAGCACCTTCCTGGTCGCCGGCACCGCGCAGACGGTCGCCACGATGATGCAGGAGGCGGCACTCGGGGAGCAGATCTTCCATATCACCAACAGCACGCTGGCGCTCGGCCTCCTCGGGCTGTTCGAATTCCTCCCTGCCCTCGTCCTGCTGCCGCTGACCGGCTCCGCCGCCGACCGGTTCGACCGTCGCCGCGTCGCCGCCATCGCCATGGGGGCCGAGGTCCTGACGTCCCTGCTGTACTTCGCCTATGCGGCCACCAAGCCCACGTCGGCGATCCCCATCTTCGCCATCGCGTTGGTCTTCGGCACGGCGCGGGCGTTCGCGGCGCCGGCCTTCCGGGCCCTGCCGCCGCTGATCGCTCCCGAGCACGGCCTGCCGCGGCTCATCGCCTTCTACTCCGGGACGTGGCAGGTCGGTCTCATCGTCGGGCCCGCGCTCAGTGGCTTCCTGTACGCCATCGACCCAACCGTGCCCTACCTGACGGCGGCCGTCGCGTTCGCCGTCGCCGCCCTCATCGCGACGACCTTGACGCTGCGCCGACCGCAAGTGCGCACGCCGGCCACGGAGCGTCCGTCGTTGTCCCACGCCCTGGAGGGTCTCCGGTTCATCCGTCGGCGCCAGGTGCTGCTGGGCGCCATCACGCTCGACATGTTCGCGGTCCTCTTCGGCGGGGCCGTGGCCCTGCTGCCAGCTATCGCCGAGGACCGCCTCGGCGTCGGCAGCGTCGGCTACGGCTGGCTCCGGGCCGCGCCGGGCATCGGCGCCGTGATCGTGACCGCGCTCCTGGCAGTGCGGCCGGTGCGGCGGCGGGTGGGCACGACCCTGTTGATCGCGGTGGCCGTGTTCGGTGCCGCCACCGTCGCGCTCGGCCTCACCTACAGCTACGTGGTGGCGTTCGTCGCGCTGCTGGTCCTGGCCGGCGCCGACGCCGTCAGCGTCTTCATCCGGGCCACGATCGTCCCGCTGGCCACCGCCGACGAGATGCGCGGTCGGGTCATGGCCGTCGAGAACGTGTTCATCGGCGCGTCCAACGAGCTCGGTGCGTTCGAGTCCGGCGTCGCGGCGGCCGTGCTCGGGGTCGGTCCCGCCGTGTGGCTCGGTGGCCTCCTCACGATCGGCGTCGTCGGGATGGCGTCAGCCGTCTTCCCGGACCTTCGGGACATCGACCGCTTCGAAGACCTGGAGGGAGGGTTGCCGGTCGCTCCGCACGAGGTCCTGCTCGACGTCGGCGATTCCTGGCCGACTGAGACGAGCGAGGCCGGCGGCTGACGGGCGACCTCCGGTCACGCCGGCCCCACGTCGTAGAGTGGCGCTGACGACCAGTTCGAGGAGGGCACTGTGATCACTGCCATGCCCCGCATCGCCATCGCCGTGCACGACTTCGACGCCGCGGTCACCACGTTCCGGGATGTCTTCGGCATGCCCGTCGTCGACTTCTCGGAGCGGACGGCATCCTCGTTGGGAGCTCGCGTCGGCATGTGCGTGCCTGAGGGCGGGAGCAACATCGAGCTGATGGCGCCGGCCGACGCCAGCAAGCCGCTCAGCCAAGCCCTGCAGAAGTTCCTCGATCGGCGCGGTGAGGGTCCCTACGCGCTGATGCTGGAGGCGCCCGATCCCGACGCCGAAGCCGTCGTGCTGGCCGAGCGCGGCCTGGACGTCTTGGCGCTGATGCCCGGCGCCGGTGGTCGGGACGTGCACCCTCGCTCCACCCACGGCGTGCTCGTGCGCGTCTATCCCAACGACTCGGCCAACGTCAGCGACCCACCGGAGAGCCGGGCGCCACGACTGTCGGGCATCGTCAGGGTGATCGTGGCCACCACTGACGCGTCGTTGGCCGCCAATGCCTACGGCGAGGGCTTCGGTCTCGACGTCGGTCCCGTCGAGCGTGACGACGAGCGCGGCGTGCTGTGCGTCGAGTGCCGACCGCCCAAAGGCGGGGTGATCGAGCTGGTGTCGGCCGTCGACGCGTCCATCCCGTTCGCGGCGTCGATCGAAGAGTGCGTGAAGGACGGGAACGGAGGCATGTACGCCCTCACCCTGAGGGCCGACGATCCGCGTGCCGCCGTCGCCCAGCTGGCCGAGCGAGGTCTCGCCGTCCGCGACGACACGGAGACGACGGTCTACGGCACGCGGTTCATCATCGTCTGAACCACTGAGCGATCGAGCCCACCCTCCGGCGGGTGGTGGCGGCCACCCCGACCAGTCATACGTTCGTCCTTGTTGGACATCGGCCTGAGCCGGCAAACGACGGATCCGGAGGGATCGGCATGGACATTGGACCGGTTGAGTACATCATCGTTGGGTTCCCGGGAAACAAGTTCACAGGGCACATCGCCCCGGAGCTGGCCAAGCTCATCGACAGCAGCACGATCCGCGTGCTCGATCTCGTCTTCATCACCAAAGACGAAGCGGGCGAAGTCGCGTGGTTCGAGTTCGATCAGCTCGAGGAGCTTGCGCCGTTCGCAGCGCTCGAGGGCGGCGACGTGGGCGGGCTGCTCAGCCAGGAGGACATCGAGTACGCCGCCAGTGGGCTCGAACCGAATTCGTCGGCGGCCTTGCTGATGTGGGAAGACCTGTGGGCCAAGCCATTTGTCGAGGCCATCATCGAGGCCGACGGCGTGCTGCTCGAGGGTTCGCGGATTCCCCACGAGCTCGTCGCCGCCGCCATGGACGCGCTCGGCGCAGTCAGCTGATCAGGGCAGAGAGAGGACACGACCATGATTCGACGCCGACCCATCGCCCGCGCCGCGGTCACGACAGCCGTCGTGGTTGGCACGGCCAAGCGCACCGCCGCCAGAGTCGACAACCGTCAGGAGCGCCGCCAAGATCGACGCGGGTAGCGCTCCCGGTCAGCGCGTGGCCCGCTCACAGGCGGCGATCATGGCCTGCAACTCGCGCTTCACGTCCGGGCCACACGGCTGGAAGACGACTTCGGTGACGCCCTGTTCGCCGAGCTCGTCGATGCGTCGCCGGACCTCGTCGGCGGTGCCGGTCACCGTGGTCTGCGCCAGGAGCGTTCCTCCTGTCGTCGCCCACGCCGCCTGATCGGCGGCATTCAGGTGGATGCAGTGACCGACATGGACGTCGAGGTGGCGTTCGTTGAGCGGCCGCTCGTCCACCACGGCCAGCCACTCGGTCCCACCGGGCAGGCCAGTGACGGCGTCGTGGCCGTTGAGCTCGTAGGTGGCGTGGTAGGCGAGCGCGCCGCCGGGTCCGGCGGCGACCTTCACCCGCTCCGATGACACGTCCTCACCGTGCTCGAGCACGGTGCCCCAGTACAGGTAGGCGACCCAGTCGAACGCGCCCGGTTCGAGCCCTTCCAACGTGACCGTGGCGAACACGCCGTCGCCGAGCCTCTCCGCCACCGCCCGGCCCTTCGGCCCGAGGGCCCCGATGAGGATCGGTACATCGATCGGACGGGCCGGGCCACTGCCGTCGGGGTGGAGCATCTGCATCCGGGCGCCCTCCCACTCGACGATGTCGCCGCGCAGGAGCCCGATGTACGCCTCGATGTAGGCCGTCATGAACGACCACGGGATGGCCCGGTAGCCCATCGCCCGCCGGCCCGTGAAGCCCGTGCCGAACGAGACGGCCACCCGACCTGGGGCCATTTCGACCAGCATCGCAGTGGCCGCCGCGTTCGTCATGGGGTGGCGAAGGTTGGGCACGAGCACGCCCGGGCCGAGGCCGATGCGGCTCGTGCGCTCGGCCGCCAGCGCCAGCGACATCCACACATCCGGGCTCTGCTGCGGCGTGTCGTAGAGCCACGCCCGCTCGTACCCCAGCTCCTCGGCGAGCCGGATGTCATCGGGCGACGACATCGTCGTTGGAAACGCGCATGACACCTGCATCGTTGCAACCTCCCGTGGTGCGGTACCCGGCGCTGCCACTGTAGGCCTGCCACCGTCGTCGCGGTTCTGGGACACTGTGTCCATGCCTCGGCTTCGCCTCGGTCTCGCTGTGCTCGGTCAATCCCGCCAGCACCTGCCCCGGCGCCGCACTGCGGCGCCAGCGGACCTATCGGTCCGCACCTCCTGAGCCGATGGCTGGTCAGCGCGAGCAACTGGGCTTCTACACGTTGGCGGGTGCGCCCCGCTCTCCTCACGATCTCCTCGACGAGGTGGCCGACGGCGAGCGACTGGGCTTCGGCTGGGTCTTCATCTCCGAGCGGCTCAACATCAAGGAGGCGGCCACGCTCTCGGGCGCGGTGGGCGCCGTGTCGCACCGGCTCCAGGTGGCTACCGCGGCGACGAACCACAACACGCGACACCCCCTCGTCACGGCCGCCTACGCGACGACCATGCACCGACTCACCGAAGGTCGGTTCACGCTCGGCCTCGGGCGGGGCGTCGACGTGCTCTGGCGCGCCCTCGGCATCCCGCCGGTCACCACGGCGCAGATGGAGGACTTCGCCGGCCTGATGCGCCGGCTTTGGCGGGGCGAGACGATCATCGATCACGACGGGCCCGCCGGCCGCTACCCGTTCTTGCGCCTCGACCCGACGTTCGCCGAGGACATCCCCCTCGGCCTGGTGGCGTTCGGACCCAACACGTTGCGCCTCGGCGGCCGGGCCTTCGACCAGGTCGTGTTGCACACCTTCTTCACCGACGAGACGACCGTCCGGTGCGTGAAGACGGTGAAGGCGGCCGCCGAGCAGGCCGGGCGCGATCCCTCGTCGGTCAAGGTGTGGTCGTGCTTCGCCACCATCGGCGACCACCTGCCCGAGCCGGTGCGGCTCAAGAAGACGGTGGGCCGCATGGCGACCTACCTCCAGGCCTACGGCGACCTGCTGGTGAAGACCAACGACTGGGATCCCGCCGTGCTGGCCCGCTTCCGGGCCGACCCGTTGGTGGCCGGCTTCGCCGGTGCCCTCGACGACAAGGCCACCACCGAGCAGTTGGCCCACGTGGCCACGTTGATCCCGCCGGAGTGGCTGGCGGCGGCGGCGACGGGCAGCCCCGATCAGTGCGTGGCCGCCATCGGCCACCAGTTCGATCTCGGCGTCGACGGCGTGATCCTCCACGGCGCTGCGCCGAAGGAGCTCGAACCGATCATCGAGGCGTACCCGTAGCGCCGGCTCCATCGAAGAGCGCGGTGAACCCCGCCGGCCGGTACGGGCCGACGACGACCTGCTCGAGGACGCCGATGCCCGAGCGCCGTCCGTCGCTGGCCCGCACCACCTGTTGGACGTGGAGGTTCTCCGGCGCGAGGAGGTCGAGGGAGTCGGGGTCGAACGACTCGCCCCCGATCGCCAGCTCGCCCTTCCACATGCCTTGACCCCAGGCCGGGTGGCCGTAGCCGAGGCCCTTCATCTGGAACCGCAGCGTTGGCGTGAGGGTGATCGTGCGAGTGGCGCCGCCGACATCGGTGAGGTCGATCTCTGCCGACGACGCCAGGCGGGTGCCGGGGTGGTAGGTCACGCGATGAGCGGCCGCCACCATCCGTTCGTCGGTGCCCTCCAGCGCGTCGGGGATGTCGGTCTCCGTCGCGAACAGCGGGGCGGTGATGCCCTCTCGCACCAGGGGCTCACCGAGCGCGCCGTCGAAGAAGATGGCGTGCGTGATGTGGTCCTCCCACACCAGTGGCGCCCAGAGGAAGAAGAACGACTGCGGCGCGACCGGGGCACCGCCCATCTCGGGCTCGCCCACTCGGCGGACGCCCCAGGAACGGTCCTTGGTCCCGTACCAGGCTGCGTCATCGACATCGAACCGCCCGTCGGGGTGCTCCACGACGCCCGACCATCGACCGAACTGATCGAACCTCGTGGCGTCCATGACCCGCCGGCCGGACTGCCACAGCGTCTGGCGTCCCTCCTGCACCGGGGCAGTGCGGGCCGAGAACACGAGGTCGCAGGCGAGACCGGTCTCGTTGTCGTCGAGCACGACGCGCGTCCGGCGCAGCGGTTCGATCACCTCGATGCGGAACGGACCGACGCTCATGTCGGTGCGCTCCAGAGGGGCGCGGCGGGACCCGAAGAACGCATGCTGGCGACCGCCCCGCTCCACCGCGCTGAACGCGGCATCGAGCACGCCTCGGTGTGGGTAGATGGCCATGCCGATGCCGAAGTACCGGGTGCCGTCGGCCGAGTACCCGTTGAACCACGTGCGGTCGTACACGTTGCGGTCTGTGGTGGCCAGCTGGGCAACCGGCTCGGGCGTCTGATGGATCGGGTAGTCGTCCAGCTTGTTCAGCACGTGTCTCCAGTCGTAGGTGCCGCTCCTCACCGCCGCCAGCGCACCATACGGGATGGTACGGTCGCCGGGGCGTGGGGGCCGCAGGTGCGAGCGAGGGAGAGCGGTGACGGCTACGACGGCGCCAGTACGGGAGCGGCGGGTGGCCCCCAACGGCATCCTGCTGCTGCCGGAACGCCCGGCCCGCTTCGGCCCCGTGAGCCGGCGGCTGATCCTGCGCCTCGTCCTCGTGCTCGCCGCCCTCGTCGTCGTCGGGACGCTCCTGGTCGTGTTGTCGACCGCACCGACGTGGCGGGCTCTCGGGTTGTCGATGGTCTTTCCTGGCGGCGGTCTGCTGTACATCGCCTCGCCGCTGCTGTTCCTCGTGGCGATCGGCCGCGCTCGTGTTGGCCGTCGTGCTCTGGTGGGGGATCAGCGCGCACTGGGCCATACCGCTGGTCTGGCTCGCCTCGGCGGTGGTGGCCACCGCGCTGGCCGATGGCCCGCGGCTCCTCGTCGACCGCGGCACGACGTGGCCGGCGACCATTCCCATCGTCTACGCCTTGGCCGCCGGCGCCGTCGCCATCGCGGTTGTCCGCTTGGAGCGCAAGTACCACCGCAAGCGGGCCAAGGTGCCGGAGCTGAACGTCTACCTCTCCGAGGCCCAACTGCCGGCTCGGGCGAAGACGTTCGAGGAGCCGACGGCGTTCGATGCCGAGCTGCTGGCGTGGGTGTACGACATGGCTCTCCAGCCGCTGGACGAGTTCAAGGGTTTCGACTGGGGCGAGCAAATCCATGGCCCCACCTGCGCCCGCTACCAACTGAACATGCTCGGCTACGGGCTCGCGCTCTACGCCGCCAACTACCTGCCGAACGCACCGCAACCCGTGGAGGAGGCCCTGGCGAGGCTCATCCTGAAGGCGACCGACCTGCGGGTGTGGAAGTACTGGCGGACGCTGAACCTCATCGGCAACCTCGACCCCAATCCCGATCCGATCATCAGGGACAACATCATGCTGTCGGCGTACCTGGCCGACCAGATCAACCTGTACGAGGCGGCGACGGGCTCGTCGCGCTTCGACGAGCCCGGCTCGCTCACGTTCGTGTGGAAGGACGGCCGGACCTTCGCCTACGACCATCACACGATCGTCGAAGCCGTACGCCGCAACTTCGAGGCGAACGCCCTGGGCTTCTTCCCGTGCGAGCCGGGCTGGGTGTTCACCGCCTGCAACACGATGGGGGCCCAGGCCTTGAAGGGCCACGACACGTTGCATCAGACGGCGCATTGGCCGGCGGTCGAGACGAAGTGGCGCCATGCCGTCGAGGACGAGATGCTCACGCCCGACGGGAACCTTCCCCACATCCGGTCCAAGCTCGTCGGGCTGTCGTTCGACACGGGCGAG
Organism: uncultured Acidimicrobiales bacterium; assembly: GCA_963728985.1. Classification (GTDB taxonomy): domain Bacteria; phylum Actinomycetota; class Acidimicrobiia; order Acidimicrobiales; family Ilumatobacteraceae; genus DASXAI01. The sequence continues at coordinate 17,895 of CAVSME010000005.1, forward strand.
GTACCCGGTGGCGAGTACTTCCTGACGGGCACGAACGGCTTCGCCGACGTCGCCCCCGACCTCGCGGCGCGAGGGGGGCTCCTGGCGCTCCGGGGCGTCGCCGACAAGATGGCGGCGCTGCGCGGCCAGATCGTCGACGGCGAGCTGGACATCGAGGTCGAGCCGGCACCCGAACGCAACACGCTGATCACCACCGCCGTTCCGCAGTGGACGCGCATGCTCGGCGCCGCTCGCGGCGTCGGCGAGCCCGAGGTGGCCCGAGCGGCGCTGCGGCGGATGGAGGCGACCTGCGGCACGGGCCAGCGCTGGCCCGAGCGCCCACTGCACGCCGGGGTGCAGACGATCGGCATCCATCTGCTGACCCGCTGGGGTACGCCGCTTGGATCGGCCGCGCTCGCCCTGCGCGGCTACGTCCCGCCGGACGGGCCGATCCTGGTCGATGCCCCTTGGGACGACGTGCTCGTCACCAAGGCCCGATCGGACGACGGCGTCACCCTCGGCTTGGCGTTGCAACCGCGCCGCACAGGCGAGGTGAACGTCACGCTCGGCTTCGGCGCCCTGGTCCCGCAGCGGCGCTACCGCCTCGTGCTGGGGAACGCGATGCACGCGATCGTGGCGGGCGCCGATGGCCGCGCCGCGGTCGCGGTGACGGTCGCTGGACCCGTCGAGGCGTCGCTTCGACCCGACGAGGATGCCACGCCGCCGTGATCCTCAACATCGACAAGTCGTGGACGTGGCTCGTGGCGCTTCGCGCCAAGTTGACGCGCCGCCCGCAAGTGACCAGGGACCGGCCGCCCGTGCCCGTGAAGCAGGCCCGCCACTAGTGGACCACTAGCCCAGGTTGGCGCGGCGTCCCGTCGGTCCGAGGCGGGGCCGCCCGGCCTTCGCCGTGCGGGCCTCGTCGATCGCCTCGAGGATCCACCGCCGGTGCTCCTTCAGCATGGCGTGCACCTTGCGGCGGTCGGTCATCCGGTTCATGGCTTGCGCGCCGGCGACGATGGCGAGGGCGATGTCGGCGTGCACGCGAGCGTCGTCGGGGGGGATTCCCTGGCTGACGAAGAAGTCCGCGAGGTAGCGCGCTCGCGTCGCGTCGACGCGCTGCATCACCGCGGCGGCGACCGGGTCCGTCCGGCTCCACGCCCGGATCGCGCTCTCCGCCTCGTGGTCACGCTCGACGCCCCGTTGCACGAGCGCGTCGAGCCGCGCCGCGGGGTCGGTGATCGTGTCCACCGCTTCGATGCGGCGGTGGGCGTACTCCTCCTCGTAGTGCGCCAGCAGGCCGGCATGGAAGGCGGAGCCGCTGTCGAAGTGGTGGTAGAAGGAGCCCTTCGTCACGTCGAGGCGGCTGCACACGTTGGCGATGGTGACGGTGGTGATGCCGCCCTCGGCGAGGAGCTGCATGCCGGCCCTGATGAAGTCGTCCTTGCCGAGGCGATGTGGATGCTGGTTCACGTGCCGATCACCGTGCGGTCCCCCGTTGTTCGCGGCTCAGCGTACCTGATGGTATGGTCGTGACGCCTGACGAAACGGGGGGACCGTGACGGAGGAGCCACTCCGCGCGCAGGGCCGAGAGGTCCTCGGATGATCACGAAGCCGTCGCTGAGCGAGTTGCTCGACGGCATCGCCAAGACGACCGAGCGGGTGCTGATGCCGGCGCTCGAGGGGTCGACCGTCGTCGAGCGCCTCACGTCGATCTTGATGGTCCTCGACCGGATCGAGGCCGAGTGGCCCCTCGCCGCTCGTCACCTCCTGGAGGACAACCTCGACATCGAGCTGACCTTGCGCCAGATCGAGCGGGCGGTGGCGTCCCACCGGCCCGTCGAGCTCCTTCCGCCCGGTTTCGTGCCGGCCGACGGTGACCACCAGCGCCAGCTCACGATCCATGAACTGGCCGAGCGCAACTGCCGGTTGAAGTCGGCGCTGGTCTCGGCGATGGACGCCCTTGATCTCCCGGCCCGACCCGATGACGCCGCCGAGCTGCGCCAGGCCGACCACGAAGTCCGCCTCCTCCTGACCCGGATGCTGCATCGTGAGGGCGACGCGATGCCCCCGACGCCGACGAGGACCAACCCGTTGAGCCGCGGCGCCGCCGAGCTCGACGCCGACGAGACGCGTCGATTCACGACGGCGCTGCACGGCTTCCTCGTCACCCAGATGCCGGAGGCGGGCGACATCCGCGTCACGGACTTCGCACCGATGGCCGGCGGTGCGTCGCGAGAGGCCTTCCTCTTCGAGGTCGACTGGCGAGAGGGGACCGATACCCGCCACGAGAAGTGCGTGATGCTCCGCCAGCCCGTCTCCAGCGTGCTCGAGAGCGACGAGTCCGAGACGAAGATGACCGGCTCCCGCCGGGTACCACAGGCAGAGTTCAACATGATCCGGCTCATGGAGCAGCAAGGCATCCCGGTGCCCCACATGCTCTGGGTCGATCCTGACGGTGCATGGCTGGAGCGGCCGTTCTCCGTCGCCCGGTGGATCGACGGCGAGGCCGATCTGACCAAGTTGGCCGACGCGGCGAACGTCGACACGATCCTCGCGCAGTACGTCGACATCCTGGGCCGGGTGCACAACCTCGACCCGCAGTGCGTCGGCGTCGATTTCCTCGGCAACCCGAGCACCGCAACAGCGGCGCTGGAGCAGGTGGAGCTCTTCGCCCAGGGATTCGACCGGCAGCGACTCGAGGAGTTCCCGGCCATCTCGTACATGATCCGCTGGCTGCGCAAGAACCAGCCCGTCGCCCATCGCGTCAGCGTCATCCACGGCGACTTCAGGTTGGGAAACTTCATGTGGGACGACGCCGGGATCGTGGCCATGCTCGATTGGGAGCAGTGTCACGTCGGTGACCCGCTGGAAGAGATCGCCTTCATGTACTGGCCGCTGTGGTCGCTCACGTCGCTCGTTCCCATCCGCGAGTTCGTGCAGCGGTACCAGCAGGCCAGTCGCATACCGGTGGACGACGCCACCCTCGCCTACTACCGGGTCTTCATCGAGCTCAAGATGTCCGTGGTGATCCTCACCGGGGTGAAGTCGTTCTACGCCACCGAGGAGCGCCAGTTGCTGTACGGAGCCACGCTGGGCTTCGGGATGCTGCGCGATTGCCAGCTCCGGGTCCTCGACGAGCTCGTTGCGGGCGGCCCGACGGTCGAGTTCGGGGATGACCGCCGATGACATGGTGATGGCGCGCCTGCCGGCATCGGTGTGGGCGCGGCGGTGGATCGTGCTCGGCATCGGTCTCGCGCTCTCGATCGGGCTACCCCTGGCGTTCGGGCATCGCGGGACGCACATGGCCCTCAACCTGGTGCTGCCGGGGGCCGGCCTGCTGGGGGTCGACACGTTCGGCGCTGTCTTGTTCATCGCCGTCACGGTGGTGGCGCTGGCGGCGTGGCTGCGTTGGGGTCTCGACTGGGTCCTCGTGGCCGTGATCGTCGCCGCCGTCCTCGTCACCGCCGCGGCAGTGCCCCCGGATGTCAGCGCGCTCGGGCCGGTGGTCCTGCACCCGCCGGTGCAGCGCGCTGCCCACGAGTTCCCACTCGTGCTCGTGATCGTGGGCGTCCTGTCGCGACTCGAGCGCGCCTTCCGGCGCCTGCCTCCCGTGGCCGCCGCCCGGCGACGGCGGGCGGCCAGGAGCGACGGGCTGCCCACGCTGGCCGCCCTACCGGTCGTCGACCGGTGCCGCGCGGCGAGCATCGCCGCGCTGGCCGGCGTCAGCGACGAGTCCATCGCGGCAGCGGTCGGTCGTCCCGATGTCGCCCGTCGCGCTCGTCGTGTCGGTGTTGCCGCCCGCGCCCGCTTCGATGGTGACCCGCTGCGGGTCGATCACGCCCACGCCCGCGCTGCTCTCCTGCTGACTGGGCAGCTCGACCGCGCGGCCCTCCGGCGCCTCGTGGCCGATGCCGAGTCGTCGCCGGCCGGCGTTCCGTGCAGCGAGCCGGGGTGGGTCCGCCCACTCGACGCGTGTCTTGCCGCGGCAGCGCTGCATCGCAGTGGCGGTGCCGACGCCGTCCGACGCCTGCGGGTGCTCTTGGCCGACCGATTGCCGCTGCGGCGCGGCCACCGGCCGGCCTGGTGGTGGACGGTGCTTGGCGTGGCCGGTGGTCGGTGCCCGGCGTGGGAGCAGGCCAGCGCTACCGCCGTTGCTCGTGCCATCGGCGCCGTCGGGGACGCTGACTGGGCGGCCCTTCGGACCCGCGCCCTCGGCGCCGCCGCCCGCGGGACCAAGGATCCCCACGACGAACGGCTGATCGCGGCGGCGCGAGTCTGGCTGACGCAGGTGGACGACGCCCCGGCGGCGGCGATCATCGCCCGGCCCACCGTCCGCCATGATCCGCTCGCCGTCGCGCTGGACCGGCTGGCCGAGCGTCTGCGCTCTGACCGCCGGGCCCTTCGGCGGCCGGCCACGGCGGCCACGATCGTCGCATGAACTACCGCGCCCTCGCTCTCGACCTCGACGGCACGTTGCTGGGATCCGACGACGCCGTGAGCGCCCGCAACCGGGCCGCCGTCCAGGCGGCGGCTGCGGCCGGCTGGCACGTCATCCTCGCCACGGCGCGCTGGTACCAACTGGCCGAGCGGACGGCGCGTGACCTCGGCCTCGTCGATCCGGTGATCGCCTGCTCCGGTGCCGAGGTGCGGCGGCTGCGCGACGGCGCTGACCTGTTCGACGTGCGGATGCCCGCGCCATTCACCAGCGCGCTGTATGCGCTGTGCGACGCGGAGGACGGGTTGGCGTTCGTCTACCAGGATCGCGACGTCGTGTTGCGCACTGACCTGTCAGCGACGCTCGCCGCGCTGCCCGAGGTGCGGCGGGTCGAGTCCCTGACCGACCACGCCATCGCAACGCCCCGATGCGTGCTGCTGTTCGGCGACCGGCTGAACGCGCTCGTCCTGGAGAGGCTCTGGCCGGTGTGGCAGGACGAGGTCCGCTTCCTCACGTCCATGAGCGGGCAGGGACACTCGATCTTGACCATCACCAGCGCCGAAGCGGACAAAGGGCGCGCCCTCCGGGTGGCGTGCGCCGATCTCGGGCTGCCGGCCACCGAGGTGATCGCCATGGGCGACTCCGAGACCGACATCGAGATGTTCAGGGTGGCGGGAGCGAGTGTCGCGATGGGACAGGCGGCTGACACCGTGCAGCAGGCGGCCACGTGGGTGACGACCGCCCACGACGACGACGGCGTGGGCCGAGCGATCGAGCAGATCCTCGACGGCCGTGCCGTGTAGGTTCCGCCGCAAGGAGGCATGTCGATGGAATTCGGGGTGACAGTCGGGAACTTCGGCACGTTCGGAGAGGATCCGGGCGTCGACGGTTGCATCGCCGTCGCCGAGGCCGCGGAGCGGCTCGGGTTCGACTCGGTCTGGGTGCACGACCACGTGGTGATGCCGTCGGACGTGAGCTCGCGCTACCTGTACAACGACAGTGGCGCGTCACCGTTCCTGGTCGATCAGTACATCTACGACCCGCTGGTGGTGATGGCGGCGATCGGGGCACGTACGTCGCGCGTGCAGATCGGTACGAGCGTGCTGGTGATCCCGTACCGGAACCCGCTGGTGCTGGCCAAGCAACTCTCGACCATCGACTGCATCTCCCACGGCCGCGTCGTGCTCGGGATCGGCGTGGGCTGGATGCGCGAGGAGTTCGACGCCCTCGGTCTCGATCACCTGTGGGAGGACCGCGGCGCGGTGACCGACGAGTTCATGGCCGCGTGCATCGATCTGTGGACGCAGCAGGAACCGAGCAGCTTCGACGGCCGCTGGGTGCATTACGACAAGGTCGGCGCCTACCCGCTGCCGATCCAGCGACCCCACATCCCCGTGTGGGTCGGCGGCAAGACGGGACCGGCGCTGCGGCGGGTGGCGCGCTACGGGAACGGCTACCACGGGGTCGGGTCGACGCCGGCTCAGCTGCGCGACGAGTTGGTGGCGGTGCGGGCGGCGATGGAGGGCGTCGGCCGCGATCCCGACGAGATCGTCGTGTCGATGCTGTGGGGCTTCCTCGATGTCACGGGACGCCAGCAGTTGATCGACGTGCTCGGCCAGTTCGCCGACGCCGGCCTGCACCACCTCGTCGGCACGCCGTGGATCGACGGTCCGCCCGCCCGTGACATCTCGGCGCACGACCTCCTGGCCGCCACCGTCGACAACCTCCAGCGCTTCGCCGAAGAGATCACTCCGGCGCTGCGCTGACGGCGCTCAGGCCGGACCGGCGGCGGCGTCGAGCATGCGTCCGGGCCGGTTCCCCGTCGGTTGGCCGTCGAGCTGGGTCGGCTCGCCGGCCACGACCGTGGCGCGGTAGCCGCCGGCGGGGCGGGTGAAGCGCTTGTACCCGCCCGGCGTGTCGGCCACCAGCTGCTCGGCGTCGTAGTGGAGCTCGTCGAGGCTGAAGATGGCCAGATCGCCGGCCAGGCCGGGGGCCCAGAGCGATGTGGTCGAGGCGCAGCGACTGGCCCACAGCATGAAAGGGGCGACCGGCACCGTCGGCGCCGCGCACCTGACCGGGCTCCTGGCCGACCTGGAACGGGCCCTCGGCGAGGGCCGAGACGACGTGGGTGCGCTCGTGGTCGCCGTTACCGACGAGCTCGATCGGACCGTGTGCGTATTGCGCCAACTGTTCGTCGCCGCCTAAGTGCGGAATGCAGATCGCCCGCTTGTTCAGGGCACCGTTCTCGGGGTCTCGTCGTATTGAATCCCGGCGCATTGCAATGCGTGTCGGACAGGTCCACCGAAAGGCTGGTGCCGTGCGCTACGCTGAACCTGATCTCATCTTCATCGAGCCAGGAGTAAGCGATGGTCAAATCTCTTGTCGAAGTACTTGTCGACGACATCGATGGCACGGAAGCCGTCGAATCCGTGTTGCTCGGCTGGAACGGGCAATGGCGCCGTATCGAGCTGTCGGAGAAGAACCTGGCCGCGCTGTCGAAGGCGGTTGACCGCTACTGGGAGGCCGGCCGGCCGGTGACCGAACGCGGCGGGTCGAGGCGTACGCGTAGTGGTCGGGCCGACACGAACGGGCGGGACCCGAAAGCGATCCGCGCCTGGGCCGCCGCCAATGGCATCGCCGTGCCGAGCAGGGGCCGGATTCCCGGCGAGATCGAGCGCCGCTACAACCAGGCAACGCGCTAGCGCTTCCTCAATCGAGCCGATCTCGCGGAATGACCGCGAAGATCCCGCGAGCATCGGCCACGATCTCATCGCGACCGGCGATCCTGGCCTCGGCCGTGACGAGCGTGCGGCGCTCATTTCGTTCCGTGGTGCGGGCACGGAATTCGATCGGCACATAGGTGGGTACACCAGCGAGATAACGGACGTGGAGCTCACGCGTATACGCGGCGAGGCCGTCGATCACCTGGACGTAGCCCATGACATCGTCGAAGACCGACGCCGTCACTCCGCCGTGGACGCGGCCGGGGGCGGACTCGAAGCGGCGGTCGAACTCCACATCGGCCCGGACCTCGTTGCCGACGCGCCGAACAGTGGCGTGGACGGCCGACGGGTTGCCCGGCCCGGACACCGGCCGGTCCGAGGACGTGATGAGCGCGCGGCCGTCGGGCGGTGGCGGATCGGTGTAGCGGCGGTGCAGGTAGTCCGCCGCCCGGTCGAGCCGGCGCTCGCTGCTCACGACGGCGGTCATGTCATCGGCCCAGCGGGCGATGGCGTCGAGCGCGGCGTCGTCGGCGTCGTGGGCCACGAGCACCGCCGACAGCTCGCGCAGCGCCGCAGCCGCCCGCGTCCGGGCCGCCAGTCGGTGATCGGGGAAGACCTCGTAGACGTCGGGCAGGCGGCCAGCATATGAGCACGCCTCGCCATGGGTGCGGTGGGAACGGGCCTCACTACGATCGCGTCGATGGTGCAGCTCATGGTGAAGCGGCTGGCGGGTGCGCTGGGTGCCGAGATCGGCGGCGTCGACCTGCGGACAGCGCCGCCGCCTGAGCTCGCCGACGTCATCCGCGAGGCGTTGCTCGAGCACCTCGTGGTGTTCTTCCGCGATCAGGAGCTGACTCCGGCGGAGCTCCTCGCCTTCGCCGCGACCATGGGCCGGCCGGTCGAGTACCCCTTCATCGCCGGCCTGCCTGATCTGCCCGAGGTCATCGAGGTGGCGAAGCTCGAGCACGAGCGCGTGAACTTCGGCGGCGTCTGGCACTCCGACACCACCTACCTCGACGAACCGCCGATGGGCTCGATGCTGCTGGCTCGTGAGGTGCCGCCCTACGGGGGCGACACGCTGTTCGCGAACATGTACCTCGCGTACGAGTCGCTGTCGGTCGCCATGCAGGACATGCTCCGGGGTCTACGCGCCGTGAGCAGCTCGGCCAAGGCCGACGTGAGCAAGACGCGAGAGGACCGCATCCGCACCAGTGGGCGCCAAGAGGCGAAGGATCACGAAGCCGTCCATCCGGTGGTGCGCACGCACCCCGAGACCGGGCGGCAGGCGCTCTACGTCAACGTCGCCCACACGGTCCGGTTCGACGGCATGACGGAGGAGGAGAGCGAGCCTCTCCTGGCCTTCCTGTTCCGCCATCAGGTCCGGCCCGAGCACACGTGCCGGTTCACGTGGCACGTCGGGTCGTTGGCGTTCTGGGACAACCGCTGCACGCTGCACAACCCCATCAACGACTACCAAGGCTTCCGCCGGCGCATGCACCGCGTGACCCTCGCCGGCGACCGACCCCGTTGATGGCCTGTCGGAGCGACGTCGCTACGGTGGCCGGCGTCGCCGTGGACAGGAGGACGCCGTGGCCGTGACCGAAGAGGAGCTGGCATTCGTCGAGGTGGTGCGGCGCTTCGTCGACAAGGACGTCCGGCCGGTCGTGCGCGACCTCGAGCACGCCAACACCTACCCCGAGGCGCTCATCGAGCAGATGAAGGAGCTCGGCGTCTACGGCATGACGGTGCCGGCGCCGTTCGGCCAGTCGGCCACGTCGACGGAGTGCTACGCCCTGGTGACCGAGGAGATCGCGCGCGGCTGGATGTCGCTGGCCGGCGCGTTCGGCGGCCATTCGGTGGTGTGCCGGCTCATCGACCGGTTCGGCACCGACGAGCAGCGCCAGCGCTACCTGCCGCTGCTGGCCACAGGGGAGATGCGGGCGACGATGGCGCTCACCGAGCCCGGGGGCGGCTCCGACCTCCAGGCCATGCGCACCGTGGCCCGGCGCGACGGCGACGGCTACGTGATCGACGGTTCCAAGATGTGGATCACCAACGCCCGGCGCGCCGGCGTGGTGGCCCTCCTGTGCAAGACCGACCCGGCGGCCGAGCCGGCCCATCGGGGCATCAGCATCCTGCTCGTGGAGAAGGTGCCAGGTTTCGAGGTCTCACGCGACCTCCCGAAGCTGGGCTACAAGGGGGTCGAGAGCTGCGAGCTGTCGTTCCAGCACTGCCTGGTGCCCGGCGACGCGCTGCTCGGCGGCGAGGAGGGTGTGGGCTTCACGCAGATGATGGTGGGCCTCGAGACGGGACGCATCCAGGTGGCGGCGCGCGCCCTCGGCGTCGGGCGGGCCGCCCTCGAGGACGCGCTGGCCTACGCGCAGGAGCGCGAGGCGTTCGGGGTGCCGATCTGGCAGCACCAGTCGATCGGCAACTACCTGGCCGAGATGATGACCAAGCTGACGGCGGCCCGGCTGCTCGTGGCCGAGGCTGCCCGCAAGATGGACGCCGGCGAAGCGGCCAACCTCGAGTCGGCGATGGCCAAGCTGTTCGCGTCCGAGACCGGGATGCAGATCGCCCTCGACGCGATGCGCATCCACGGCGGGTACGGCTACTCGACCGAGTTCGACGTCGAGCGGTACTTCCGCGATGCGCCGCTGATGATCGTGGGGGAGGGCACGAACGAGGTGTTGAAGGGCGTCATCGCCCGCGAGCTCGTGCGGCGCAACAGGCGATGACGGTCCGGCCGCTCTCGATCGACGGGCCGTTCTACGACGAGCTGGAGGCGGGCCAGGAGCTGCCGGCGCCGCCATCGGTCACCATCGACGCCGGGATGGCCGCGCTGTACCAGTCGATCGTGGGCGAGCGGCTGCCGCTCGCGCTGGACGACCGGCTGTCGCGCGCCGTCACCGGCCGGGACGGCCGTCTGGCCAGCGCCGGCCTGGTGCTGAGCCTGGCCAGTGGGCAGAGCACGGTGGCGACGCGCCGCGTCATCGCCAACCTCTTCTACCGGGACGTGCGGTTGCACCACCAGGTCCACCTCGGTGCCTCGTTGCACACGGTGGTGACCGTGAAGGCGCTCGCCGACGCCTCGTCGCGCGCCGATCGGGGCCTGCGGGGCAAGGTGCTGCTGGGCATGACGACGACGGCCGACGACGAGGTCGTGGCGTCGTACGAGCGGTGCGCGCTCCTGCCCGTGCGCGGCGACCGCCTGCCCGGCCACGCCGATCCGCTGCCGTCGGTCGACGACGCGCTCGTGCTGGCCGACTACGCCGGTGCCGTGCCGGCCGAGTGGCGCCAGGATCGCCTGCCCCCGTCGGGGCCATGGACGGTCGGGGACCGTCGCCCGGACCCGATGCGCGATCGTGTCGAGTCCGCCGGTGCGCTGGTGCGCCTGACCCACAACCAGGCGATGGCCCACCGGGATCCGGCGGCATCGCCGTACGACCGGGTCCTCGTCTACGGCGGCCACGTCATCGGCCTGGCTCAGGCGTCGCTCAGCCGGCTGTGCGACGGCCTGGCCACCGTGATCGGTTGGCACACGTGCGATCACGTCGCGCCCGCGTTCGAGGGCGACGTGCTGGAGTTCAGCCACGAGCTCGTCGACGAGCACCGGCTGGAGGGTGGCGCCGCGCTGCGCGCCTTCCGCGTCGAAGCCCATCGCGCCGGCCCCGAGCCCGAGCTGCTCCTGGCCTGGGTCCCGATCGTGCTCGTCGGCCCATGACGGCTCCGGCGCCGCTCGACGGTGTGCGCGTGCTCGACCTCACGACCGTGGTCATGGGCCCGTACGCCACGCAGGTGCTCGGTGATCTCGGCGCCGACGTGGTGAAGGTCGAGACCGACGGGGGTGACACCAGCCGGTTGATGGGCGGCGGCCCGCACAAGGAGCTGTCGGGCGTGGCTCTCAACCTCTTGCGCAACAAGCGGTCGATCGGCCTCGATCTGAAGCACGAGCGCGGCAAGGAGGCGTTCCTGGCTCTGCTCGATCGCAGCGACGTGTTCGTGACCAACCTGCGGCCCGAACCGATCGGGCGGTTGGGGCTGGCGTACGAGGATGTCGCCCGGACGCGACCACGGCTCATCTATTGCCAGGCCCACGGGTTCCGCAGCGACACCGGTGAGGCCCACCGGCCCGCCTACGACGACATCATCCAGGCGCTGACCGGCTACCCGCGGCTGAACGCCACCGCGCTCGGCATCACCTACTTCGTGCCGTCGACGTTGGCGGACAAGGTCGCCGCGCTGACGATCGTGCAGTCGGTGCTGGCCGCACTCTTCCACCGGGAGCGCACGGGTGAGGGCCAGCGCGTCGAAGTGCCCATGTTCGACGCCGTGCTGGCGTTCAACCTCGTCGAGCACCTCTCGCGCGCCGCCGTGCCGGGCGAGCCGGCGGGCTACAGCCGGGTGCTCACGTCGCACCGCGGGCCGCACCGGACGGTGGACGGCTACGTGGCGCTGATGCCCTACACGGACAAGCAGTGGCGAGCGCTCTTCACCGCGGTGGGCCGGGAGGAGCTGCTGGAGGAGCCGTGGTTCGCCGACCATGCCCTCCGGCTGCGCAACGCCGACGACGTCTACGCCGCGCTCGCCGGCATCGTGCGGGAGCGGACCACGGCGGAGTGGCTCGAGATCGCCGCGGCCAACGGCGTGCCCGCCAGCCCGGTCCCGAGCATCGACGAGATCGTCGACGATCCCGAACTGCACATGGGCGCGATCACCGAGGCGCACCACCCCGTCGTCGGGCGCTACCGCCAAGTCGAGCCGGCCGCCCGATTCTCGCGATCGCCGCAGTCGGTGCGCCGGCCCGCTCCGATGCTGGCCGAGCACACGCGCGAGATCCTCGCCGAGGTGGGCTACGACGATGTCGCCATCGACCGCCTCGTCGCCGAAGGCGCCGTGACCGAAGCGGAGCGACCGCCCGGCTGACTACAGGCCGAGACCCCGTGCCAGCGCGGCACGCTCGTCGGCCGTCCACCGCCGCGACAGCACGGCGCGCGACACGAAGTTGTTCGAGCCGTGGAAGGCGCCGGGATACACGTGCAGCTCGACGGCCACCCCGGCCCGCATCATCGCCTGGGCGTAGGCGATGTCCTCGTCCACGAACAGGTCGAGGTCGCCCACGTTGATGTAGGTGGGCGGGAGGCCGGCGAGGTCCGTGGCCCGCGCCGGCGCCGCGTACGGGGCCACGTCGTCGGCACCGGCCTGGCCGGCGAGGTACGCGTTCCACCCCACGGTGTTGGCCGTGCGGTTCCACACCTTCGGATCGACGACGGCGTGGCTGCTCGGGGTCACGTTGCGATCGTCGAGCATCGGGTAGACGAGCAGCTGGAACGCCACCGCCACCTCGCCCCGGTCACGGGCCAGCAGGCCCAACCCGGCGGCCAGGCCGCCACCGGCGCTGGCCCCGCCGATGGCGATGCGCGACCCGTCGACGCCCAGTTCGCCGGCGGCGCCGGCGAACCATCGCAGCCCGGCGTAGCAGTCCTCCAGCGGCGCCGGGTACGGGTACTCGGGCGCCAGCCGGTACTCGACCGAGGCCACCACGATCTTGAGCTGGTCGGCGACGGCCGCGCACATGTCGTCGTTCATGGCGATGCTGCCCATGATCATGCCGCCGCCGTGCACCCAGTAGAGGGCGGGCGCCACCGTGGCCGCACCCGCGGGCCGGTAGGTGCGCACCAGGACGTCGGGCGCGCCGACGGGTCCCGGGGCGTAGTGATCCTCGATGGTGAGTCCGTCGGGGATCGGCGGGTGCTCCACGGCGGCCGACAGCGCCGCCATGCGGGCTCGTGCCGCGGGCAGGTCGTCGGCCAGCGCGGCCATGAGGTCGTCGGGCATGGCCCGGTACACCGAGAGGTGCTGAGCATCGAGACGGCTGGGCAGGTCCACGGTGCGCCTCCTGTGGTCGACGGCGCCCGCACGCTACGGCCCGGCGCCGTCGGTGGGCCAATGCCCGCCCGTGCTCGGTAGGGTCGGGCGTCGACATCCGCACAGGGGGTTTTGCGATGGCCGCAGGGGGCACGCTGGACGGCAAGGTGGCGCTCATCACCGGGGGCGCCCACGGGCAAGGCGCGGCCGAGGGCCGCCTGTTCGCCAGCGAGGGGGCCACGGTTGTGCTGGCCGACGTGGTCGACGGGGACGGCAAGGAGGTGGCCGGTGAGATCGGCGGGCAGTACCACCACCTCGACGTGTCGTCGGCCGAGGAGTGGGACACCGTGGTGGCCGACGTGGTCGCCACCCATGGCCGGCTCGACATCCTGATCAACAACGCCGGCATCCTCCGGCAGGCGCGGATCACCGAGGAGACGACCGAGCAGTGGGACCAGGTGATCGCCGTCAACCAGACCGGCGTCTTCCTCGGATTGCGAGCCGCCGGCAAGGCGATGATCAATGCCGGCAACGGCGGCGCCATCGTCAACATCAGCTCGGTGGCCGGGCTCGAAGGGCTCTTCGGCTCCATCGCCTACTCGGCGTCGAAGTGGGCCGTTCGCGGCATGACCAAGGTGGCGGCCAAGGAGTTCGGTCGCTACGGCATCCGCGTCAACAGCATCCATCCCGGCTTCATCGCCACCGACATGACGGCGCACATGCCGGCCATGGTGGACGAGGAGAAGAACCGCCGGATGCTGAAGAGCGTCCCTCTCGGGCGGGTGGGCACGCCCGAGGACATCGCCGGCATGGCCCTGTTCCTCGTCACCGACGGCTCCGGCTACTGCACCGGCCAGGAGTTCGTCGTGGACGGCGGCGTGCACGGCTGATCGCCGCCGCCTTGTCGCGCCGGCCCCGCCTGGCGGCCTGGCGGTACGCCCGCCGGCTCGGGATCAGGCTGTCGCTGGCCGATCACCTCAGAGGACTCCGGCGCCCGAACGTCGGGGGACCTCATCCGGAGCGCACGGTCGTGTACGGGTTGGCGTCCGACGGGACGACGCTGGCCCTCGACGTGTGGGCCGCTGCCGGCGAGCTGCGACCGGCCGTCGTGAAGGTGCACGGCGGCGGGTGGACTGACGGGGCCCGCAACGAGGCCGAGCAGTGGAACCTCTGGCTGAACGGGCTCGGCTACCACGTCTTCGACGTCGACTACCGGCTGGCACCGCCGGCGCGATGGCGCGACGCCGTCGGCGATGTCAAAGCAGCGCTCGGCTGGGTGGCGGTGCACGCCGCCGAGCACCGCGTCGATCCGGACCGCATCAGCCTGATGGGTCACTCGGCCGGCGGCCATCTGGCCCTGCTGGCGGCGTACAGCGTCGGTGACGCGCAGTTCCCGCCACCGCGCGTCGACGTTCGTTGCATCATCAACATCTACGGGCCCTGCGACCTGGACCGCCTGTATGGATCGAGCGACGGCATCGATGCGTGCCTCCGCCAGTACATGGGCGGCACACCGGCCGAGTACCCGGATCGCTACCGGGCGGTGTCGCCGCTGACCTACGTCAGTGCGGCGACACCGCCGACGATCACCGTCTTCGGCCAACGCGACCGGATCATCCCCGTCGAACAGGCCGAGCTGCTCGCCGGCGCCCTCGGTGCCGCCGGCGTCGCCCACGAGACGTGCATCGTGCCGGGCGAGGACCATGGCTTCGACGTCAACTGGGGCACCTTCGCCACGCAGATCGCGCGAGCGCAGATCGAGCGCTTCCTCGGCCGGCACGGCTGATCTCAGCTGACCATCCGGGTGCGGTACTCACTAGCGTGGCGGCGTGCCCGATCGACCCACCGGACATCAGGTCCCCGCCGGCGACGAGGGCGGCACGCCGCCCGATGCGGCGGGAGGACCGCCGCCCCCTGAGCCCACCCACGCCGAGCGCTGCCGCACGCTCGTGGCGTCGGCCAGCCGGGGCGCGCTGTCGACCATCGCCGCCGATCCGGCGGGCTACCCCTACGGCTCTGTGGCCAGCTACGGCCTCGACGACCGTGGCAATCCCTTGTTCTTCGTCAGCCTGATGGCCGAGCACACCCAGAACGCGATGCGAGACCCGCGCGCCAGCCTGCTCGTGACCGAGCCGGTGCCCGACGGCGCCGACCCCCTCGCCAGCGGGCGGGTCACGTTGATGGGGCAGATGGCCGGTGTGCCCGACGCCGAACGGCCGATGGCGCGTGACCGCTACCTGGCCGGCAACCCCACGGCGGCGTACTACATCGACTTCGGTGACTTCATCTTCTACCGGCTCGACGTGGAGGCCATCCGCTACGTCGGCGGCTACGGCCGGATGAGCTGGGTCGACGCCGCTGGCTACGCAGCCGCCGAGCCCGATCCGTTGGCGGACGCAGCGGCCGGGATCATCGAGCACATGAACGCCGACCACGGCGACGCGCAGGTGCTGTTCTGCCGTCACTTCCTCGGCCGGCCCGACACGACCGCGGCCACCATGTCGGCCGTCGACCGCTACGGCTTCGAGATGATCGCCGTCAGCCCGGCCGGGCGGGCCGCCGTCCGTCTCGGATTCCCCGAGCAGTGCACCACCGGCGACGAGGTCCGCCGGGCGATGGTGGCCATGGTGGCGGAGGCGCGACAGGGGTGAACGAGGTCGATCGGGTACACGGAGTCGGACGCGTTCCGCGCTGCCGTGGAGGTGGAGGACGCCCGAGACGGATGATGCCGTCAAAACCTGGGATCGTGGTGTCATGACCGATGGCAAGGATCAGTGGCACACCGTCCTCCACCACATCATCAACGAGGCGCTGTCGGGCGACACCACCCAGACCTCGGGCATGCGCCGCCTCGAAGCCATCTCGGGCAAGACCGTCGGGTCGCAGAAGATCTGGATGGGCGAGACCCACGTCGCCCCGGCCACCTCGTCGGGCGATCATCACCACGGCGAGGCCGAGACGGCCATCTACATCGTCAGCGGCAACCCCGTGTTCGTCTTCCCTGAGGGCGAGAGCGAGAAGCGGATCGAGACCAAGCCCGGCGACTACGTGTTCGTGCCGCCGTACGTTCCCCACCGCGAGGAGAACCCGTCGCCCGACGACGAGGCCGTGGTGGTCATCGCCCGCTCCACCCAGGAGGGCATCGTGGTGAACCTGCCCAGCCTGTGGCCCGACCGCCGCTGATCACGGCCTGACGGTCACGGTCTGACCGCCGGGTCGAGGGTGGCCAGCTGCCGGAGGATGGCCCGGGCGGCGGCGTCGTGCTGGCGGAACGCAGGGGCGTTGGTGCGGGGCCGCGAGAAGGCGCCGGCCGCCGCCCGGCTGGTGTGCGCCCCCAGGGCCACCCGGCGCGGATGGGGCGCGCCGTGGCGATCGAGGAGGCGGAGCTGCTCGGCCGACACCATCAGGCGGCCGGTGCTGATGCCGTCGCCGTCGTCCTCGTCGGGCAGCCGCTCCTCTACCCCTTCGCCGCGCGTGACGAGGCTGCGCACCAGTTCGTCGCGCGCGCCGCGGACGTTGGCCTTGGGCAGGCGCGCCTCGATCAGGGCGCTGGCCTCCACGACGGCCGGTCCGTTGCGGCCGCGGGCGACGAAGCAGCCCCGCTCGGCGTCGGCCTGCACGTCCAGCTCACCGCCGAGGAAGTGCACGACGCCGGCACGCGCCAGGGCCACCAGTTGCTCGAGGCGGTCGGGCGGAGGCCCGCTGGCCAGGTAGCTGAAGAAGCCGAACCACCAGCCGTCCATCTCTTCGACGCGTGAGCGGGACCCGAGCTGGCCCGAGGCGACGATGCGGGCGAGCTGGCGGAAGCTCGACAGGAGTGCCATGAACGCTCCGAGGTCGGCGCTGTAGCCCGGGTCCGAGCGCCGGTCCAGGTCCGCCTCGATGTAGGTCAGCAGGTGCGCCTGGAGCTCGCCGTCAGTGGCGAAGGAGCGGCCCCGCAGCGGCCGGTCGAGGTGGTCGAGATCGAGACGGTCCTCGCCGGCGGGAACGGCCTCGGCCACCAGCGCGGTGAAGGCGTCGCTGCCCCAGTCGACACCGGCGTAGCACTCGGCGAACGCCGCCCAGGGCATCGCCGTGCGTTCGGGATGCCCGCTGAACAGCTCCTGGTAGTACCCCCAGCAGATCTCCTTGGCCAGCAGCGGCCAGACGTGGCGGCGGAAGTGGACGCGCGGATGAGCGGCGAGGAACTCGGCCACGGCGTCGGTGGCGAGGAACTTGGGCAGCTCCAGCGGGCCGCCCTGGAGCCGGTACGACGTCTTGGCGTGGTACGGCACCCCGCGACGGGAGCCCACGTGGAGCCGGGGCTCCCGGCCCGAGGGGTGGTAGGCGAGGCGGCCATCGGCATCGGTGGCGAACGTGCCGCCGCGTCCCTCCGTCAGCAGGATCATGAGGTCGATGAAGGCCAGGCCCATGCCCCGCACCACCACGTCGGCGCCGGCCGGCACGGCGCTGAGATCGACGTCGGCCGAGTACTCGGGCGGCAGGTAGAAGAGGTCGTGCTCGGCGGCGAACGCTGCCAGATCGGCCTCGGGCCCGGACGGGTCCACGTCCAGGTGGCCGAGGGCGAGGACGACGACGTCGGCGGCGAGCGGCGCCTCGCCCTCCAGCGTGAGGATCTGCCCGCCGCCAGGGCCGTCGTCGATGCCGGTGGCCCGGGCGCGGTGCAGGTGGATGGTGACGCCGTCAGGCCGCCCAGCCGCCACCCGCTCGAAGACCCACGCCAGGTAGGCGCTCTGGAGCTGGCGGGAGGGGAACGTGGTGGGGGTGAGGCAGGCCACCTCGTCGGTCAGCGCCGGCGTCACCTGCGGCTGGCCCCGCACGACGGTGGCCCACTCGCTCAACGACGGACCCGGCCGGATCGGCCCCTCGCACTGCACGGAGTCGTCGGTGAACATCGTGACGTCCTCGGCCATCGAGTTCATGCGCAGCAACGCCGACTGCTCGTAGCGCCAGATGCGCCCCGGCCCGGGCGGGAACGGGTCGACCATGTGGATGTCCAGGCGCTCGTCGCCCAGGAGCTCGGGCACGTTGGCCAGCAGCCGTTCGAGGAACGACGTGCCGCCGGGCCCGGCGCCCACGATGGCGACCGTCGGCATCGATTCAGCTGGCGGCGGCGAGGACGCCGCGCTCGCGGTCGCGCTTGGCGACCTCCTCCCGCACGATCGGGATCACCTGCTCGCCGAACTCCACGGCATCGGGCAGCGTGTCGTAGCCCCGCGCCGACAGGATCTCGATGCCGAGGTCGTAGTAGTCGAGCAGCGCGGCGGCCACGGTCTCGGGCGTGCCCACGAGGGCGTTGGAGTTGCCGGCGCCTCCGGTGGCCGCCGCGGTCGCCGTCCACAGCGCCCGGTCGAAGCGGTCGCCCCGGGCGGCGAGATCGACGAGCCGCTGCGAGCCGGTGTTCTCCGGCCGCCCGCCGGGGCGGCGGGCCAGCGGGCCGGCGCCCGAGCGCTTGCGCCCGGCGATGGCCTCCACGATCCCGTGCGCCTTGTCCCAGGCCTGCTCATCGGTGGCGCCGAGAATGGGCCGGAACGCCACCTGGAACTTGGGCGGTTCGGCCCGCCCCGCTCGTACCGCGGCCTCCTTCACCGATGCGATCTGCTCGGCCGTCTCGGCCAGCGGCTCGCCCCAGAGGCAGTAGATGTCGGCCTCGGCGCCGCCGGCGGCGTACGCGGCCGGCGACGACCCACCGAACGACACGTTGGGCCGCGGCTGCTGCACCGGGAACACGTCGCTGACGAAGTCGGCGAAGCGGTAGTGCTGGCCGTCGTGGTCGAACGGCTCGCGTGACGTCCACGCCTGCTTGACGATCTGGATGTACTCCTGGGTGCGGGAGTAGCGGTCGTCCTTCGTCAGGAAGTCGCCTTCGCGCTGCTGCTCGTGGTCGTTGCCACCGGTGATGAAGTGGACCGTGAGGCGGCCGTCGCTGATCTGGTCGAGGGTGGCGAAGGTCTTGGCTGCGAACGTGGGGATCGACAGGTTGGGCCGGTGGGCGAGGAGCAGCTCGAGGTGCTCGACGTTGCTGGCGATGTAGGCCGCCGCCTGCGCCGGATCCGGCAGCCCCGAGCCGTAGGCGGTCAGGACCCGGTCCCAGCCCGACTGCTCGTGGGCCCGGGCCAGGCGCACCGTGTACTGCTTGTCGAAGCTGGCGCCCGAACGCGGGTGGGTCTCCGATCCGTCGTTCGTTGCTCCCATGCCGAGGAACTGAACGGGCATCGCCACCTCCGTGGGTCGCAAAAGCCGAGTCGCTTGGTCGACTTTTCTACCAAGTGGAGTCGCCCTAGAGCAACGCCTCGCCCGATCAGGCCCGCGCGCGGTCGTCGATCTGGACCGGGTAGCCCGCTCGCAAGACGGCCACGGTCGACGGCGGGGTGATGACGTCGGCGGTGCCGGATGCCGGCCGCCGGGACCGGCGCCCGTAGCCCTCGACGGTCCAGTCGACGAGCTCGGTGCCCAGCACGAGCGCGGGTGTGCCGTCGACGAGCACGAACGCGCCGTCGGGCAGCTCGGTCCAGGCCAGCGGGTGGAGGCGTCGCTGATGCGTGCCCCGGACGATGCGCTCGCCGTGCAGCTGGTGGTTCATCTCCTTCGCCCCGGGTGGCGGTCCGCCGGCGGCATCGGCCCACGCCGCCTGGTAGGCGCGGTAGCTCTCACGCCGGCACTCACCACACGGACGGTGGCCGGCGGCGAGGGAGACGGCCTCGTCGTGGAAGTACAGCCAGGTGAAGTGATGGGGCTGCCACTGCTCGCTCCACCGGCCCCGGAACTCCAGCGCGCAGGTGATCCAGAGGTCGCTGGCGTGCGAGCGGACGATGTCGGTTCCGTCGTGGAGGATGCCGCGGTTGCCCGTCCAAGCGCCCCGCAGCGGGATGGCCACGATGTCGCCGAGCGGGGTGACGCGGTTGCGGTGGGCCATCGGGGCAACGGTAGGCCGGGCATCGTAGGGTGAGCAGCCGTGCGGCGGCTTGGGCGGATGCTCTTCGCGGTGACGCTCGTGGTTGCCGGGTTGGCGGTCACTCGACCGGCCGGCGCGGTGGTGCGCTGCTTCGGTGCGTGCATCGCCGAGATCGCCGACCCCACGGTGCGCCCGGCTGGGGCCATCGGCCTCATCGGCGACTCCGTGCTGATGGGCGTGGACCCGTGGATCGCGTCGGACCTCGCCGGTGCCGGCTGGGGTCCGTTCCACTACTGGGCCGGTACGGGCACCCGCGTGCCCGCCGACAACCCGCTCGGCGCCTCCACCGTGCTGCGCCAGTGGCGAGCCGGCGGGTTTGACCCGCCCGTGTGGATCATCGGTGTCGGGGCCGACGACGTCGGCTTCGTCGGCTCATCCGTCGCCGCGTCCGAGGCCGACATCGACCTCATGCTGGCCGAGATCGGTCCGGGTCGCGACGTCGTGATGGCCACCATCCAGCACCAGAACCCGGTGTGGGAGGCCAACTGGAACCGGGCCCTGCGCAACGTGGCCGCCCGCAACCCGGCGCTCCACGTCGTGGAGTGGCAGGCCGAGGCCGACCAGCACCCGGGCTGGTGGGGCGGCGACGGCGTGCACCTGTCGCCCACGGGCTACCGGGCCCGCAGCCAAGCGTTGGTGGCGGCCACGCTGCCCCTCCAGGCGGCGGTGCGCGCCGCTGACGTGGCGCCGGCGACCGTCACGCCCGTGGGCGCACCGGCCACGTTCGTGGCGGTGCCCACCGTGCGGGTGCTGGACACCCGCACAAGTGGAACCCCGGTGGGGGCGGGGGAGGAGCGGGCGATCGATCTCGCGTCCGTGCTGCCGCCCGGGGCCACGGCGGCGGTGGCCAACCTCACCGTCGACGCGCCGGCCGCCGACGGCTACCTGACCGCTTACCCGTGCGGCCACGTCCCGCCGCTGGCGTCGAACCTGAACTACGTGGCGGGGCACCCCCGAGCGGCCGCCGCCACCGTCACCCTCGGGTCCGGCGGCCGCGTCTGCGTGCGCTCCTACGCCGCCACCGATGTGATCATCGACGTGTCCGGCGCTTACGTGGCTGGTGACGGCGGCGCGCGGTTCAGCCCGTCCACGCCGACGCGCCTGCTCGACACCCGCGCCGGCGGCCGCCCGGCGGCGGGCGCGGTCGTCTCGGTGGCGGTGCCCGCCGGCGTGGCCGCGGCCACCGTCAACCTCACCGCCGACGGACCGGCCGCCGCCGGGTTCCTCACCGCCTACCGCTGCGACCAGCTCCGCCCGCTGGCCTCCAACGTCAACTACGGCGCCCGGGAGACCGTCGCCAACCTCGCCGTGGTCCCGATCGGTGCCGACGGCCGGCTCTGCGTCTATGCCTCGTCGCCGGCTGATGTGATCGTCGATCTCCTCGGTAGCGCCGGCGCCGGCGGCCTCCGCTTCCAGGCCGCCGAGCCGGTGCGCCTGCTCGACACCCGCGACGGCACCGGTGGCTGGCAGGGCCGACCGAGCGCGTTCCAGGTGCTCGACCTGCCCGCCGTGCCCGGTGCCGCCGCCCTCGCCCTCACCGTCGCCACGGTCACGCCCGACGGCGACGGATTCACGACGGTGTACCCGTGCGGCGCCGACCGGCCGCTGGCGTCGAACCTCAACGCGCCGGCGTGGTCGTCAGGCACGGCCAACGCCGTGGTGGTGGCGGCGCCGGCGTGCGTCACCGCCCAACGCCGCGCCCACGAGGTCGTCGACCTATCGGGTTGGTGGGTGCCCTGATCCGAATCGATCACTGAACGTCGTTCGTGGCCGTCCCGATTCTTCTCTTGTCTGTCGACGGGAAACTCGCTCGTTTTGATCGTTTGGGGAGCGTTTGGTCTCTTCCGAACCGTCGCGGTCAACCCAGCGTCGACCTTCCTGCCGCGCTCCGATGATCTTCCAGGAATACTTGGCGACAACGAGGTGACCTATGGATCGGTCGTCGCACCACAAGAACTGGACGGCCTGGCCGAAGTGCTGCAGATCGAGTGTCCAAAGGCGCTATCGAGCCAGCGGAACGAATCCCTGCTCAAAATCGGAATCGGAGTTGGAATCGCCTTCCTTGCTCTGCTCCTGCTTCGTGAGCGGAGGTCGCAGACATCATCGAGCGCGACGGCGGTGGTGGCAAGCCCGGGACCGGGGTGGTACAGCCAACCAGGTGACCCGACTCGTCGACGCTGGTGGGATGGCTCACGATGGGGTGACTATCTCGATGAGACCGCACCGCTGCAGGAGCCGGGTGTGGGCGGACGCGGCGTTGCCCATCGTCGGGGAGCAACCGACGCCTCGGAACGGGGCTTCCCTAGGCTGGTGGACGGCAAACAGACGCGCGGTGGCGATCATCGGAGCGCTGGCGGCTGTCTTGCTCGTCGGCTTGATCGTCGCCCTGACGGCTGATAGCTCGCACTCCTCGTTCAACTAGCGATGCTCGATACCTCCCAGTGCCCGGCCGCCTTCCGCAATGCCTTCAGCCGTTGGACGAGTATCTGGCAGGAGGTCGGCAGCTCGTATGAGGATCAGAGCCGCACCTTCGGGAGCAAGTGGTCGACGGCGCAACGTGCGCAATTCGAGTCGCGGGTGAACGACGCGCACCATGCCATCGGTCCTGGCCGCACTGGACGCGAACGTACGTGCCGACGACAGCACCTACACTCTCGGCCGCCCGGGTTCGTCGCCGGAATCGTTCTCGGCGTCGTCCGTCTCACATTTGCGACGCATCACGCCCAGAACGGCACGGTGCGGCTAGTAGACGCTGTAGCCGCCGTCTACGATCATGGTCTGGCCGGTGTGGAACGACAGCGAGGGGTCGGCGAGGAAGACGGCCACCTTCTCGAACTCCGACGGTTGCGCCCAGCGCCGCACGGGCGTCCGGCTGACCGTGGCGTTGAGGAACTTGGGGTTGGCCTTGCCGCCGGCGGTGAGGTCCGTGTCGGTCCACCCCGGCAGCACCGAGTTGCACCGGATGCCGTAGCGGGCCAGGCCGACCGCCATCGCCCGGATGAGCCCGAGCAGCGCCGTCTTCGACGCCGCGTAGTTCGTGCCGTTCGGCGCGCCGTGGATGGCCGACACGGAGGACACGGCCACGATCGCGCCACCCTCGCCGCGCGCCACCATGTGCCGCGCTCCTTCGCGCATCGTGAGCATGGCCCCTTCGAGGTTCACTGCCATGACGCGGCGCCACTCCTCCAGCGTCATGTCGAGGATGCTGACGCCGGAGCCCGACACGCCGGCGTTGGCGAAGACGCTGTCGACCTTGCCCAGCGCGGCCACCGTGGCGGCGAACGACTCCACGATCTGCGCCTCGTCGCGCACGTCGCACTGCTCGACGTGGACCTTGCCCCCGAGGGCGGCGAGCTGCTCGCCGGCGGCGGCGTTCTTGGCCGGGTTGGTCCCCCAGATGGCAACCGACGCACCGGCGCGCGCCAAGCCCGACGCCATGCCGAGCCCGATGCCGCTGTTGCCGCCGGTGACGAGGCCGACGTGGCCCGACAGATCGGTCATGCCGTCGACGGTACCGGGACGTGCCGGCTGGCGACCCAAGCCTCGCCGTCGATGCGATGGCTCGGGTAGCCGACGAACACGAGGAACGCGCAGGCGAGTGCGCCCACGGCGCCCATCACCCAGGTGCGGGCGTAGTCGGACACGTGGGCGATGGCGGGGTCGCCGAGCAGGGCGATGGCCAAGGCGATGCCGATGGCGCTACCCAGCTGGAAGATGGTGCTCCGCGCCGCGCCGGCCATCGAGTAGAAGCGGGCGGGAACGTCGCGCATGATGGCGCCGGTCAACGTGCTGAACCCGGCGCCGCCGCCGAGGCCCATCAAGATCATGCCGGGCAGCACGTCGCGGGCGTAGTGCGCTTCGGGGCCGATGGCCAGCACCCACCAGACCGTGCCGATGGCCGACAACAGCGTCCCGAGGATGATCAGGCCGCGGTGCCCGATGCGGTCGGCGGCCCGGCCGGCGAACGGCGACACCAGCCCGGCGATCGTGGGTGACGGGGCGAGGGCGAAGCCGGCCGCCAGCGGTGACCAGCCCCAGACGCTCTGGAAGAACGACGGCATCAAGACCAGCCAGCCGAAGAAGCTGCCGATGTAGAGCGCCTGGGCACTGCAGCCGGCACTGAAGCTGCGCAGTCGGAAGAGGTCCAGATCGAGGAGCGGCCGTGGGTGGTGGGCCGAGCGCCACACGAAGATCGGGAAGAGCACGGCGGTACCGACGAAGCAGGCGATCACGCGTGGATCGCTCCACCCCCACGGGCCGCCTTGGACGACGCCGAGCACGAGGAGCCCTACGGCCACAGCGGCCAGCGGCACCGCGATCGGATCGAAGCGCTCCCGAGGGTTGGTGCCCTTCGATTCACGCAGCATGAACGCCCCGAAGGTGAGCGACGCCAGTACGAACGGGACGTTGATGAAGAACACCCATCGCCAGCCCGCCCACTCGACGAGGATGGCGCCGAGCGTGGGACCGATGGCGGCGCCGAGCCCGGCGACCCCGCCCCACACCCCGATGGCCATGGACCGCCGGCTGACGGGGAACTCGAGCAGCAGCAGGGCCAGCGACGCCGGATAGATGAGCGCGCTGCCGGCCGCCTGCAGCGTGCGGGCGCCGATGAGGATGCCGGAACTGGGGGCGATGGCGGCCAGCATCGACGCGCCCAGGAACATCACCAGGCCGATCTGGAACGCCCGCTTGCGGCCCCACCGATCGCCCAACTTCCCCGCCAGCAGCAGCAGTGCGGCAAAAGTCACGTTGTAGGCGGTGAAGACCCACGAGAGCGTGGCCGACGACGTGCCCGAGAAATCCTGCGAGATCTCCGGCAGGGCGACGCTCACGATCGTGACGTCCATGGAGACCAGGAACATCGAGACCGAGGTGATCCAGAGCGTGGCCCAGGCCCGGCTCGACTCCTTCGGCGGGGTTTCCGGATCGAGCCCGGACGCGGTGACAGCGGTCACGGACGGGACTGTACGCCGTGCGGTACTTGCACCACACATGCAATCGCGACGTGGCGATCGTCACCTATCAAGCCGAAATCAAGAGGATCACAAGAAGGTTCCGTGAACCATGAGCCATCGGTAAACGAACCGGAACGACGACGGCGGGCGTACCGGGGGACTGCAACTTCAAGGAGCCTGCCATGTCGGTGATGTACGAACAGCGAGAGGATCGAGCGGTCGAACCCCGGCCCGTCGTGGAGCTGGGCGACGAAGCGGCCACGCGGCCCGACGTCGCCGGCGCCAAAGCGGCCGCGCTGGCCGTGGCCCGCCGCGCCGGCCTGCCGACGCTCGGCGGCTTCGTCATCACCACCGAGGGCACCGCCGCCCTCGACTGCGGTTGGTGCGACGTCGTCGCCGCGATGCGCGAAGCGTGGCATCAGTTGACGGCCGACGGCCGCCACGCGCTGGTCGTGCGATCGTCGTCCACCGTGGAAGACGGCGCCGCGTCGTCGATGGCCGGCATGTTCACGTCGGTGCTCGACGTGCGCGACTGGCCGGCGTTCCGGGAGGCGGTGCGCGTCGTGCTCGGCTCGGCCAAGGCCGTGCCCGGCATCGAGCCCGCGCCCATGGCCGTGCTCGTGCAGCCCTTCCTCGAGCCGCGCTTCGGGGGCGTGCTGTTCGGCGCCGATCCCGTCACCGGTCGCACCGATCGCAAGGTGCTGGCCGCCGTCGCCGGCGGACCCGACCGCCTCGTGAGCGGCGAGGTCGACGGCGCCCGCTACACGCTCGGTCGCCACGGCAAGGTCGTCGCCGCCGACAGCCCGCTCCCCGGACTCGACGCCTCGGCCCTTCGCCGCCTGGCCTCGCTGTCGGCCCACGCCGCCCGCGTCTTCGGTGGTCCCCAGGACGTGGAGTGGGCCATCGGCGACGACGGCCGCCCTGTGCTGCTGCAGAGCCGGCCGATCACCGCGCTGGCGCCGGTCGACCCCGGACGCGGCCCGGTGTTCGGTCCCGGCCCGGTGGCCGAGACGTTCCCTGACGCCCTCTCCACGCTGGAAGACGACCTGTGGGTCACGCCGCTGCGCGACGCGCTGTCCGAGGCGCTGACCCTGACCGGCACGGCCGGCGGCCGGCGCCTGTCGCGCTCGCCGCTCGTCGTGTCCATCGGCGGCCGCATCGCCGTCGACCTCGATCTCCTCGGCACGTCGCCGGTGCGCCGCCGGTGGATCGCCAAGCTGAACCCGATCCCACCCGCTCGGCGCCTGCGCGCCGCCTGGCGGGTCGGGCGCCTGCGGGCGGCGCTGGAAGGTCTCGTGGCCGACGCCCTGGACGATGCCGATGCCCGGCTCCTCGAGGTGCCCCCGGTCGCCGACCTGACCGACCGCCAGCTCCTGTCGCTGGTGCGCCGGTCGCAGCCGCTGCTGCGCGCCCTGCACGGGCACGAGATCGTGGCCGGGCTGCTCGCCGGCTCGGAGGGCTCGGCCGGACCCGGCGGTGCCGGCGTGGCCCTCCTGGCGCTGGCTACGGGCAGGGCCGAGGGGCTCGACGACGGCGCCCTCGTCGAGCGCTACCCGGCCGTCCTTGCCCTCACCCCGCCCCGCGTCGGCCCGGTGGCGGCACTGCCCCCCGCGATCCCGACGCTCGGATCACTCGGGGTCGACGATCCCGCCGATCCCGTCGCCGTGCTGCGCGAAGCCCTGCGCATGCGGGTGCGGTGGACGCACGAGCTCACCGCCCGCGCCGCGTGGGAGCTGGCCGGCCGCCTCACCGGACGTGGGGTGCTGGCTGAGCAGGAGTCGGTGGCCGAGCTGAGCCTGACCGAGCTGGGCGCCGCTGTCGCCACCGGATCCGTTCCCGAGGATCTGGCGCTGCGGCGCCGGGCGTCGTCGGCCCCGCTGCCGGCCGCGTTCCGCCGCACCGGCGACGGGCGCCCCGCCGCCCTCGCCCCGCCCGCGTCGGGCGCGACCGCCGGCACCGGCGCCGGCGGAGGGCAAGGCGGCGGTGTGGTGCACACCGGCGACGGCACGCCCCCGGCGGGCGCCGTGCTCGTGGTGCGCACGCTCGACCCCGGCTACGCAACCGTGCTGCCCGGCCTCGGCGGCCTTGTGGCCGAGACCGGCAGCGTGCTGTCGCACCTCGCCATCCTCGCTCGCGAGTTCGGGGTGCCCACCGTGGTGGGCGTCGCCGGCGCCGTCGAGCGCTTCCCGGCGGGAAGCGTCGTGACCGTGGACGGTGCTACCGGCGCCGTCGAGATCCAGGAGGTGGCGGCATGATCGCCAAGCGCATCGGCGTGCTCCTCGTCACCGTCACCCTGGTGGCGTCGGGCGCCTACGTCCTCGTGTACCTGCAGCGCTGGGAGTGGAACCGGGCGCTCATCGCCGGCATCTTCATGCTGGCGTCGGAGATGATCCTCGTCGCCGCCGCCCTCGCCGCCCGCATCCGCGCCGTGGAGCGCAAGGTCACCACCGCCGTCGATCGCAGCCAGCAGGACCGGGTGCTGCGTCGCCTGCGCGAGGCCCCGGCCGCGCCCCGCGACCACTTCGCCTGGCTGCGTCCGACCGGCACGGGCACCTCGGTGTTCGTACCGGTGCTGATGGGCGCCGGGCTCGTCCTGTCGGGCCTCGCCTGGCTGGTGGAGCGGGTGGCCAAGGCCACCGCCGGCTCCGCCGTGGAGCGGGGTCTGGCCACCCGGCTGGTCGGCTTCAGCGTGCCCGACGAACCGCTCGTCGAGCCCGACACCGACCCCCTCGCCCTCGGCGCCCACGCCATCCTGCTGCGCCCGCAGGCCGGGAGCGCACCATGAAGCGGGTCGTCGTGGCGCTCCTCGTGGCCGGGCTGGCGGTGGCGCTCGTCTTCGAGCTGGCCGAGGTCACGCAGAACCGCCACGACACCGACCGCGACGACGGCGTGAGCACCATCGTGCTGAGCGTCTCCACCAAGCGGGGCTTCGACACCGAGCTGGCCGCCCACGGCCTCTGGGCGGCGTGCCAGCCGACCGTGATTTCCAACCGGCTGGTCTCGCTCACCCCCGAGGCCGACGGTGACCACCTCGCGCTGGCCGTGGCGCCGGCGCTGGGCGAGCATGCCGAGCGCCGCCTCGTGGGCTGCCTCGAGGATGCCACCGTCGACCTGGTCTCCGCTCACGTGGTCAGCGTGAGCTCGTAACGGCCAGCTCCCGCTCGGGGGCCGGCACCGCCGGCGGCTGGTGGCCGTCGATGTCGACCTTGGGGAGGATGCGCTTGAGCCAGCGCGGCAGCCACCAGTTGGCGTCGCCGAGCAGCTCCATGGTCGCCGGCACCAGCACGACGCGCACCACGGTGGCGTCGACGGCGACGGCCACCGCGAGGCCGAGGCCGATGAGCTTGAGCGCCCGCACATCGGACAGCACGAAGCTGCCGAACACGAAGACCATGATCGTCGCCGCCGCCGTGATGACCCGGGCCGTCGAGGCCAGGCCGCGCGCCACGGCGTGACCGTTGTCGTGGGTGCGGTCGTAGTTCTCGCGCACGGCCGACAGCAGGAACACCTCGTAGTCCATGGACAGCCCGAAGACGATGGCGAACAGCATCATCGGCGCCCACGGCTCGATGGGGCCGGCCGACACACCGACGGTGTCACCGAGCCATCCCCACTGGAACACGGCCACCATCACGCCGTAGGCGGCGCCGATCGACAGCAGGTTCATGAGGACGGCCTTGAGCGGCACGAGGATCGAGCGGAACACCACGAGCAACAGCAGGAAGCTGAGGCCGAGCACGGCGCCGATGAACAGCGGCAACCGGGACGAGACGCGGTCGGCGAAGTCGATGCCGCCGGCCGTCTTGCCCACGACCTGGACGGTGGTGCCGGAGTCGGGCGCCAAGTCGTCACGCACGTGGTGCACGAGCGCTTCGGTGGCGCGCTCCTGCGGTCCGGTCGTCGGGATGACGGTGGCCAGCGCCGCCCGGCCCGACGGGCTCGTGACGGCGTCACTGACCGACGCCACGCCCGCCGTCTGCCGTACCTCGGCGAGGAGGTGATCGAAGCCCGAGGCCTTCGCCGCGGTGCTCGTGTCGCCGACGACGATCACCGGACCGTTCGAGCCGGGTCCGAAGCCGTCGGCCATCAGGTCGTAGGCGCTGCGGGTCGTGGTGCCCTTCGGGTCGTTGCCGGCATCGGCGAAGCCGAGGTGCAGTGCGAACACGGGCACCGCCGCGGCCAGGAGCACGGCCAGGCCGGCGAGCGCCACGGGCTTCGGTCGACGCTGCACGAAGCGGGCCCACCGCTCCCACCCGCCGACGCGGCCGGGGCGGGGCCGGCGGCGCACCCGCAGCCGGTTGATCTTGCCGCCGAGGAGGCCGAGGAGCGCAGGCAGCAGCGTGATGGCGGCGAGCACCGCGATGGCGACGGCCAACGACGTCCCGACGGCGAGGCCGTCGAGGAACTCGATGCCCATGATGAACATGCCGAGGATCGAGATCATCACCGTGCAACCGGCGAAGACCACAGCACGGCCCGCGGTGGTCATGGCTTCGACGCACGCCGACTCGTACGGCTGGCCGCGATCCAGCGCCTCGCGGTAGCGGGTGACGATGAACAGTGCGTAGTCGATGCCGACCCCGATGCCGATCATGGACGCGACCTGCGGGGCGAAGGACGGCGTGCTCAAGACGTTGGCCACGATGCCGACGCCGGCGGTGGCGATGGCCACGCCGAACAGTGCGGTCACGATCGGCAGGCCCATGGCCACGACGGAGCCGAACGCCACGAGCAGCACGACGATGGCGGCGAGGATGCCGATCATCTCGCTGCTGGGCATGCTGTTGTCGGCGAACCAACCCCCGGCGAACTCCACGCCCACGCCGCGCTCGTCGAGCGGGCCGGCGCGCTGGCGGATGGCGTCGGCCGCTTCCTGGGGCTTGTCGTTCTCACCGGCGGCCAGGGTGATCGGGGCGATGGCGATGTGGCCGTCCGGTGCCACCTGGAGCGGTTCGACGGCGGTCACCCCGGCGATGTGCGACACGGCGGTGAGGTAGGCGTCGACACCCGGGCGATCGGCGGTCACGTCGGTGAACACGACGGTGGCGTCGTCGCCGTCGCGCGCCGGGAACTCGTTGGTGAGGAGCGACTTGGGCGCGTCGTCATTGGTGGCCCAGTGGCCGGCGAGGGCCGACCCGCCGGCGATGGCGGCGACGAGGACGGCGACCCACGCGACGAGCACGAGGCGCCGGCGGCGGAAGCAGGTTCGGGCGATGCGGGCGAGCACGGCTAGCTCCTTCGTTTGGGCGCGCGGAACGGGCGCGCTGGTGGATCCGTGGTGGGGGCGGGCCCCGAGCTACGGGTAGCGGACCGTGACGCGCCCGTCGGAGGAGTGGGCGTCGATCACGCGGGTGCTGGTGGGGTCGAAGCGGACCTTGATGTCGGTGCCGCCGTCGGCCGACGAGGCGTCCACGCGGTAGGCATCGGGCGTGTTGGGCACGATGACGGTGACACTGCCGTCGCTCGAGGTGGCGTGGACCTGCGTGGGCGGGGCCGCCAACGCGAGCTCCACGCGCCCGTCGCTCGACGATGCGTCGACGGTGGTCGACCGCACGTCGCTGGCGGTCACGCTGCCGTCGGACGAGTGGAGCTGGAGGTCGCCGTCGATCCCCGTGACGTTGACGGACGAGTCCGACGAGCGCGCCACCACGGCGACGTGGCGGGGCACGCGGATCGTGTAGTCCACGCCGCACCACGTGCTGAGGAAGCCGGGGCAGGTGGCTCGCACCACGAGCCGGTCACCTTGGATCTGCTCGCTGTGGTCGCCGCTGCGCAGGCCCTCGCTCACGTCGGCGTCGACGACGGCGGCGGTGCCGTCGGTGCCTTCGATGCGGATGGCGCCGCCACCGTTGTCGATGTCGAGCGTCGTCACGGTCTGGGTGAACTCGACGTGGGTGTGGGAACGCTCGTGGGCCAGCAGGTCGACGGCGGTGAGGGCGCCCCAGCCGATGGTGGCGACGGAGAACAGGCTGCCGCCGATGAGCCAGGCGGTGCGGGACGGGCGCGACATGTCAGGCCTCCAGCCAGCGCAAGACCGCGAGGACGCGCCGGTGGTCGTGGTCGGTCGGGGGGAGATCGAGCTTCGTGAAGATGTTCGTGACGTGCTTCTCGACGGCGCCGTCGCTCACCACCAGGGCGGCGGCGATGGCGGTGTTCGAGCGGCCCTCGGCCATGAGGCCGAGCACCTCGCGCTCGCGTGGCGTGAGCGAC
This sequence comes from uncultured Acidimicrobiales bacterium, assembly GCA_963728985.1. GTDB lineage: Bacteria > Actinomycetota > Acidimicrobiia > Acidimicrobiales > Ilumatobacteraceae > DASXAI01. The sequence goes on from CAVSME010000005.1 coordinate 49,026, forward strand.
GCGAGGGGGTCGCGGCGGCGGGCACGGGCCAGCAGCTGGGCCACCACCTCGGGGTCGAGTGCGGTGCCGCCGTTGCCGACCCGACGCACGGCGTCGAGGAAGTCCGACACGTCGGCGACGCGGTCCTTCAGGAGGTACCCGATGCCGGCGCTGTCGCCGGCCAGCAGGTCGGTGGCGTAGCGCTCCTCCACGTACTGCGAGAACACGAGGATGCCGATCCGCGGCCACCGGGCCCGGATGGCGAGCGCAGCGCGCAGGCCTTCGTCGGTGTGGGATGGCGGCATGCGGACGTCGACGATGGCGAGGTCGGGTTGGTGCCGCTCGACGGCGACGAGCAGCGCGTCGCCGTCGCCGACGGCCGCCACCACGTCCTCGCCGGCATCGACGAGGAGGTGGGTCAGCCCGGCCCGCAGCATCACGGCGTCTTCGGCGATCACGATGCGCATGGGAGCTCCACGATCACAGTGGTCGGGCCACCGGTCGGGCTGAGGACGTGCATGCGGCCGCCGAGGGCGGCAACGCGGTCGGTCAGACCCTGCAGGCCGCTGCCGTGCGCGGCATCGGCGCCGCCGACACCGTCGTCGGTGATCTCGGTCACGAGGCGATCGCCCTGGCGCACGATGGTCACCGTCGCCTTCGTGGCGTGGGAGTGCTTGGCCACGTTGGCCAGCGCCTCGTTCACCACGAAGTAGGCGGTGCTCTCCACGGCCGCCGGCGGCCGCTCGGCCACCTCGACGCTGAGGGCCACGGGGATGGGGGAGCGGGCAACCACGGAGGAGAGGGCGGCGTCGAGACCGCGGTCGGTGAGGATCGCCGGGTGGATGCCGCGCACCAGGCCCCGCAGGTCGGCGAGGGCGGCCTTGGCCTCGTCGTGGGCGTCGGCCACGAGCGCCTTGGCCTGATCGGGGTCGGTGTCGAACCGCTCGCGGGCCCGGCCCAGATCCATGGCCAGCGCCACGAGCCGCTGCTGGGCTCCGTCGTGGAGGTCGCGCTCGATGCGGCGGCGCTCGGTCTCGGCGCTGTCGACAGCTGCGACTCGGCTGGCTTCGAGGCGGGTCACCTGCGCTTGCAACTGGCGATCGCGCGTGGGGCCGAGCAAGCCGCGGGCCAGGGCACCATGGACGGCGCCCAGGCCGAGGGCGAGCCACGGCGCCCAGAGCACGAGGCCGACCAGGCCGGCGGCGAAGGCGGCCCAGGCGCCGGCGCCGCTGCCGATCTCGAACAGCCAGAACTTGGCCGAGCCGCCGGGCAGGTGGCTGACGTAGAACGGCAGGCCGATCATGGCCAGTGAGCCGCACCACGCTGCCGCGGCAAGAGCGAAGGTCAGTGCGCCGAACGGCAGCATCACGAGGAAGTACGCGATCTCCTTCCAGCGGCTCGTTGTCGTCACCCGCTCCTTGAGGTGGGCCCACCAGGAGCCCGGGCGCAGTGGCGGGTGCGGGTCGCCGAGTTCGACGTGGAGGAAGGCGGCGATGCGCGAGCGCTCGCCGACGCCGAAGCCTTTGACGGCGACGAACAGCAGCCAAACGAAGGGGAGGGCGAGGACGAACGTCACGAGGAGGCCGCCGCTCGTGGCCAGCAGCGTCACGACGACGGAGAAGGCGATCGTGCCGACGACGAGGTTCAGGAAGGCGTCGGCCGTCGCCCACCACGCGCGGCCGCGGCGCCAGGGTTGGAGGGGACCGAGCGACATGTCGACCACCGTACGCACGAGCCTCGGCGACGACGATCCGGCGGCCTGGCGTCTCCGTGGTGGGGTTGGCCCTACCGTCTCCCCGCCCGCCGGCCCTACTGTCGCCCGATGCGCGTGGGCGTCGACACCGGCGGCACGTACACCGACTTGGTGACTGCCGACGGCGACCTCGTGAAGGTGCCGTCGAACCCCGCCGATCCGTCGGCCGCCGTCGCCGCCGGCGCGACGCCGTTCGATCCGTCGTTCCTCGCCCATGGCACGACGGTGGCCACGAACGCGCTGCTCGAAGGCAAGGGCGCGGCGGTGGCGCTCGTGACGAACGCCGGCATCGAGGACGTGATCGAGATCGGCCGCCAGAACCGGCCGTCGCTCTACGACCAGTGGGCCGACCGGCCGTCGCCGCTGGTGCCGCGCTCGTGGCGGCTGGGCGTGGCCGGGCGGTTGGCCGCCGATGGTTCCCAGTTGGAGCCGCTCGGCGCGGTGCCCCCGATGCCCGACGGCGCGGGAGCGGTGGCAGTGTGCCTGCTGCACGCCGACCTGTCAGCGGCCCACGAGCAGGCCGTCGCGGCGACGCTGCGCGGGGCGGGGTTCGACGTCACCTGCTCGCACGAGGTGTCACCGGAGATGCGCGAGTACGAACGCACCGTCACCACGGTGGTGAACGCCTACCTGCGGCCGGTGTGCCGCGCCTACCTCGAGCGGCTGGTGGCGCTGGCGCCGGCGGTGCGGGTGATGACATCGGCCGGGGGGCTGGTGGACGTGGCCCTCGGCTCGCAGCGGCCGGCCAGCCTGCTGCTGTCGGGCCCGGCCGCCGGCGTGCGGGCGGCTGCCGCCGTGGCCGCCGCCAACGGCTTCCCCGGCGCGATCAGCTTCGACATGGGCGGCACCTCGACCGACGTGTGCCTGATCGACGGCGGCCTGCCCGAGCCCTCGCCGTCGCTCGTGGTCGGCGGCTACCCGGTGCGGCTGCCGGCGCTGGCCATCCACACGATCGGCGCCGGCGGCGGGTCGATCGCCACGCTCGACGCCGGCGGGGCGCTGGCCGTCGGCCCGCAGTCGGCGGGGGCGGAGCCGGGGCCGGCGTGCTACGGGAAGGGGGGTGCGGCGGCGACGGTCACGGACGCCGACCTCGTGCTCGGGCGGATCGAGGCGGGCGTGGCCTTCCCGGGGATCGGGGTGCTGGACGGGGCGGCGGCGCGGGCGGCGCTGGAGCGGGCCGGGGTGCGGGCGGCTGACGTCGTCGTGGCCGTCGACGCCAACATGGCCGAGGCACTGCGGGCGGTGTCGGTGGCGCGCGGGGTCGATCCCGAGGGGCTGGCGCTGGTGGCCTTCGGCGGGGCCGGGCCGCTGCACGCGTGCGCGCTCGCCGAAGCGCTGGGGATGCCGGCGGTGATCGTGCCGGCCCGGGCAGGGGTGTTCTCGGCCGTCGGGCTGCTGGCCGCGCCCGAGCAGGTGGACCTGGTGCGGTCGTGGCCGGCGCCCCTCGACCACGGTGGGCTCGCCGCCGCCCGGGCCGACCTGGCCGCCGCCGCCGCTGCCGAGCTCATGCGGCACCGAATCGGTACCGATTCGGCGCCGCAGGTCACGACCTGTGTAGACGCTCGGTACGCCGGGCAGAGCCACGAGCTGACCGTCGATTCGGTGGCCGACTTCCACGCCCTCCACGAGCGCCGAAACGGCTACGCCCGGCCGGCCGATCCGGTCGAGGTGATCGTCCTGCGGGCCCGGGCCGCCTCGCCCAGCCCGATCGCCGTGACCGACCTCCCCGCTCCCCACCGCCGCGCCGTCACCGGCCCGGCCGTCATCGCCGAGGCCGACTGCACCACCTGGGTCCCCGCCGGGTGGCGGGCCGAACCGGGCGCCGCCGGTGCCTACGTCCTGCGCCGGACGGGCTCGTGACGCTCGGTCCCGCCGGCCTGGCCGTGCTCCTCGCCCGCCTCACCGGCATCGCCGACGAGATGGGGGCCGCCCTGCGCCGCGGCGCCTTCAGCCCCAACATCAAGGAGCGGGCCGACTGCTCGGCCGCCCTCTTCACCGCCGACGGCGACCTCCTCGTGCAGGCCGAGCACATCCCCGTCCACCTCGGCTCGATGCCGGCGTCGGTGCGGGCCGCCATCGACCGCGTCGGCAACCCCGGACCGGGCGCCCACGTCATCGTCAACGACCCGTTCGCCGGCGGCACCCACCTCAACGACGTCACCCTCGTCACCCCTTGCCTCCTCGACGGCCGCCTCGTGGGGTGGGCGGCCAACCGCGCCCATCACGCCGACCTCGGCGGGGCGGCGCCGGGCTCGATGCCCGCCGACGCCGTCGAGATCCAGCAGGAGGGCCTGCGCATCCCGCCCGTCGTCCTCGACGCCGGGGTGCGAGCCATCCTCCTGGCCAACAGCCGCACGCCGCTCGAGCGGGCCGGCGACCTCGACGCCCAGATCGGCGCCAACGTGGTCGGTGCCGCCCGCCTCGCCGAGTTGCTGGCCGAGGGGGCCCCGGTGGCCGAGGTGATCGCCTACGGCGAGCGCCGCATGGCGGCGGCCCTGGAGGCCGTCCCCGACGGCACGTGGTCGGCGGCCGACGTCCTCGACTCGGTTGGCCCGGCCCCCGCCCAGCAGCACCCCGTGCGCGTCGCCGTCACCCTCACCAAGCGGGACGGCACGCTCACGTTCGACTTCACCGGCAGCGACCCGCAGCAGGTGGGCAACGTCAACGCCGTCGAGGCGGTGACCGTCAGTGCCGTCGCCTTCGCCGTGCGCAGCGTCGTCGATCCGACCATCCCGGCCAACGCCGGGTCGCTGCGGCCCGTCCACGTCGTCGTGCCTCCTGGCAGCGTCGTCGCCGCCGACCCGCCGGCGGCCGTCGCCGCCGGCAACGTGGAGGTGAGCCAGCGGGTGGCCGACGTCTGCCTCGCCGCGCTGGCCCAGGCGCTCCCGGGGCGCGTCGGCGCCGCCGGTCAGGGCACCATGAACAACGTCATCGTCGGCGGCCGCGGCTTCGTCTACTACGAGACCATCGCCGGCGGTCAGGGCGCCCGCCCCGGGCGCGACGGCATGAGCGGCGTCCACACGGCCATGACCAACACCCTCAATACGCCCATCGAGGCGCTGGAGCGGGCGTTCCCGCTCCGGGTCCGGCGGCTGCGGCTGCGCGAGGGCAGCGGGGGCAGCGGCCGGTGGCGCGGCGGCGACGGCATCGAACGCGACGTGGAGGTACTCGAGGACGTCACGCTGTCGCTGATCACCGAGCGCCGCACCAGCGCCCCGTGGGGCCTCGACGGTGGGGGCCCCGGCGCCAGTGGCGAGAACTGGCTCCTGCCCGCGGGCGACGAGGCGGCCGCCGAGGCCCTGCCCGACAAGGTCACCCGGCCGCTGCGGGCCGGCGACGTCCTGCGCCTGCGCACCCCGGGTGGCGGCGGCTACGGCGAGATCAGCTGACGCTGGCGGGCGGCGACTGGTCGACGGGCAGGGCGCAGCCCTGCTCCACCTCGGCCTCGACGAGCGGCGTCCGGCCCAGCTCGGCCAGGATCCCGTCGACGACGTCACGCTCGTTGGCGGCCACCCCCAGGAACCACTCGTCAGTGCCGGGCCGGGCGCCGGGTGGGAAACCCTCGTAGCAGGCCCAGCGGTCGACGAACACGTAGACGCCGGCCACCTTGCTCACGTCGGCGGCCGACGCGTACAGGCTGCGGGCGTCGGGCCCGACGGACAGGACCGCCACCCACTGGCGGATGCGCTGTGCCGGTGGCTGCCGGTCGGCCTGCCGCCACCGCCACGCGAGAACGCCGACCACCACCACGACGACGACAGCGATCGAAACGAGGAGCCGGGTCGAGAACCGGTGCGGCGGAGGCACTGGTTGAAATGATGCCCCTGACCCATGCCCCGCCTGAGAGAAACCCGACATGATGTTGTGAAGCCAGCTTGACCAGGGCCGAACCGCGGCCGAACGAACGACGCAAGGGAAGAACGTGCGACCAGGCGAGGTGCGGCGTCTGCCCGGCCGGTTGAAACGACAATTCGGTCCGACGATCGCGGCGCGACAGCCGCGGCGCCAGTCCCCCCCGCACTCGTGCTGGGACCTGACGGTGAACGGCGACGGCCGCCTGAGCCTTCACGGCGCGGACCTCGAGGAGGTGGCGCGCGAGTGGGGTACCCCGCTCCACGTCGTCGACCTCCCCCGGCTCGACGCGATCGCTGTCGACGCCATGGCGCCGGCACGCTCCGGATCGGGCGCCGACGTCTTCTACTCGTACAAGACGAATCCCGTGCCGGGTGTGCTGCGCCGGCTCCACCGCCACGGCGTGGGCGCCGAAGTGATCTCGGAGTACGAACTGTGGCTGGCGTTGCGGCTCGGCGTCGCCCCTGAGCGCATCATCTACAACGGTCCTGCGAAGTCCGACGCCTCGCTGCGCCTGGCCATCAACAAGGGCGTCCGTCTGGTGAACGCCAACTCGCTCGCCGAGGTTCACCGCATCGCGGACATCGCCGCGGCCGAGGGTGTCGAGGCGAACGTCGGCATCCGCGTGGCGCTGGCGACGACGTGGGGAGGCCAGTTCGGGATCACCGCCGGCTCGCCCCAGCTCGACGAAGCCGTACGCGTCGCTCGCGCCGGCGCCGGATGTGCGCTTGGTCGGGCTCCACGCTCATCGCGGCGGCACCGTCCGGGCCGAGGACGAATGGCGCCTGCACGTGGACGCGGTGCTGGCCGCGGCCGATGCGCTGCGAGCGACGACGGGGTGGTGGCCGGAAGTGATCGACGTCGGCGGCAGCCTCGCGTGCGCGACCGCCGCCGCCATCCCGACGCGGCAGTTCCGGCTGAACCGCGCTGTCGGCAGCGATCTGCTCCCGCCGAACCCGGCTGATGCCGTCTCGGTGGCGCGGCGCCGGTGAGGTCGCCGTGTCGATGGTGCGGGCCCACGCCGCTGCTCGTGGGCTACCGGTCGCCGATGTCTGCGTCGAACCCGGGCGGGCGCTGACCGGCGCGGCGCAGTTCCTGCTCACGTCGGTCCTCGACGTGAAGGACGACACGACGCCCGTCCATGCCATCCTCGATGCCGGCTCGAACCTCGCCGATCCGCTGCCGCACGACTACCACCAGCTCTTCAGCGTGTCGCAGCCCGCGGCGCGACCGGCGTGCGACTACCGCCTCGCCGGCCCGATCTGCACGCCCGCCGACGTGATCTACAACAACTGGCGCCTCCCGCGGCTCGAGCCGGGCCACGTGCTCGCGATCATGGACTCGGGCGCGTACTTCGTGCCGTTCTCGACGTCGTTCTCCTTTCCCCAGCCGGCCATCGTGGGCATCGACGACACCGGTGTCGTCCTGCTGCGGCGGCGGGAGACCTTCGAGGATCTCGTCGATCGGGACGAGACCCCGCCCACCCTGGTCTCCCTCCCATGAGCGGTCACAGACTCGCGGCGAGTGGCCGTCTTCGACGTCGGCCTGCCTCCCGGCATCGCGTTCCTCCGCTCGCTCGGTCAGGCGGGAGTGCCGACCACGGCGTACGCGCCGACGACGAACGCACCGGGTCGATGGTCGCGTCACACGAAGTCCTTCCGGCGGTGCCCGGCGACCGACCAGATCGACGAGTTCACCGACTGGCTCACGGACGAGATGCTCCGCGAGCGGATCGATCTGGTCGCCCCCACCTCCGACTGGGTCGCCTTTGCCGCCGCCGAAGCCATCGCCCGCACGGGGCAGAAAGGCGCTGGACATCCATCGGTCGACGCAGTGCTCGACTGCCTCTTGAAGGATCGCTTCGCATCGGCGATGGAGGCGGCCGCTTTCCGAACGCCGGCGACGGCCGTGCCCCGTTCGGCGGCCGAGGCGGTCCTCGCCGCCCGGGAGATGGGTTATCCGGTCGTGATGAAGCCGAAGTCCCATCTCGGCGTTGGCGGTACCCGCGGCGGAGTCGTCCGCTCGGACGCCGAACTGCGCCTGATGTACGGCCCCTACGACGTCGGTCCCGGCCAGGGCACCGTGCTCGCTCACGACGCCGACCTGTCGCTGCCGATGCTCCAGAAGTACCACGGGCCCAGCGACTTCGATCTCATCAGCGTGACCGGGTGCCTCGGACCGGACGGCGAGTTGCTGGCGCTCGGCCACAGCAAGAAGATCCGCCAGTGGCCACCGAACACCGGGATCGGGACGGTCTTCGAAGCGGTCGGCGAGCAGTCGTTCACCGAGCACGCCGTCGACGCCGTGCGCCAGGTGATCGGCAGTGGCATCTTCGAGCTCGAGGTGCTCGTCCGGCGCGACGACGAGGAGTACTGGGCGATCGACCTCAACCCGCGGGCGTTCGGGCAGATCAGCCTGGACATCGCGCATGGACGCGACCTCCCGCTGCTCTGGTACCAGTCGACCACGGGCCAGCGCGCCACCGTCGGCAAGGTCCCCGTCGAACCGCGCCCCAGTACTGGCAGCAGGCCGTCCCTTTTGTCGCCAGCATCGCCGTGATGCTCGCCATCGGGCCGAGCCGTGCGGCCCACCTGCGCGACCTCAAGACGATGGTGTCGAGCGTCGGCGCGACGCACTCGTGGAAGGACCCGTTGCCGAGCCTGCTGCTCGGGGTCCAGTTCTTCCGCCACCCCGAGCACCCTCCTTTGGCCCTTCGCGCCGAAAGAAGCAGGAGTCATGACTGCCCCCACTCGGTGAGCGTCATCATGCCGACGCACCGTCGGGAGCAGCTGGTGGTGGAGGCCATCCGCAGCGCGCTCGACCACGGCGAGGCGCCGATCGAGGTCGTCGTGATCGACGACACCGCGGAGCGCACCGCACAGGACACGGTGCTCGCCATCGGCGATCCGCGGGTCCGCTACCTCGTCATGGACGAGCCCTCGAATGGTCGGCCGGCGTTGGTCCGCAACGTCGGCATCGCCACGCGCGTGGCCGGTACCTCTACTTCCTCGACGACGACGATCGGGTCGCGCCCGGCGCCATCGATCACCTCGTCGCCGCCCTCGAACGGCATCCGCGCGCCGGCGTGGCCTATGGCCGCGTCGAATGCTTCGGCCCCGACGACGGCATCCGGGACCAGTACAACGAGTGGTTCGGCTGGTCGGCGCGCACGTCGCGGCGCGTCCGGCGATCGAGCTGGATCACGAGCGGGGTGATCCTGTTCCGCGGCACGCTCATCATCAACAGCGCGTGCATGGTCCGCCGCGACGTCGCCGTGCGCCTCGGTGGTTACGACCCGGAGATCATGGTCTACGAGGACGTCGACTTCTTCAATCGGGCCATCCGGCAGTTCGGCCACGTCTTCGTGGACGCGCCGGTGCTGCGCTACAGCACGGGCCGCTCGTCGTTGATCCACGACCTGCACGAGGACACGACGCTCGTTCATGACTCGCACGTCTTGATGCACCGGAACTACCGCCAGCGCCATGGGACGTTCGAGTACCGGGCGTTGCAGCTCGTGTCCAAGTTGCTCCCTCTCGAGGCCATTCGCCGCGCGCCCTAGCCGGGACGGGCAGACTGGTGGCCGACAGCCACGAGAAGGGAGCTCCGAGGTGGAGCTGAAGGATGCAGCCGCGGTCGTGACCGGAGGGGCCTCAGGCCTCGGGGAAGCGACCGCGCGTCGCCTGAAGGCGGCCGGTGCCCACGTCACGATCATCGACTTCAACGCCGACAAGGGCGACGCCCTGGCCAAGGAGCTGGGCGTGAAGTTCGTCAAGGCCGACGTCACCGACGCCGAGCAGGTCGCCGAGGCCGTGGTGGTGGCGGCCGAGGACGGTCCGCTGCGGGTCGGGGTGAACTGCGCCGGCACCGGCACGGCGGTCCGCACCATCTCCAAGGACGGCTCGCCCCACGTGCGCAACGAGTGGGACCGCGTGGTGGGCATCAACCTGGTCGGCACGTTCCTGTGCATGACCCACGAGGCCAGCCAGATCTCGAAGTCCGAACCGCTGGCCGACGGCCAGCGCGGCGTCATCGTGAACACGGCGTCGGTCGCCGCCTTCGACGGCCAGATCGGCCAGCTCGCCTACTCCGCCTCCAAGGGCGGCGTGGTGGCCATGACCCTCCCGGCGGCACGCGACCTCAGCGTGGCCGGCATCCGCGTCTGCACGATCGCCCCTGGGTTGATGGACACGCCGCTGCTCGGGATGCTGCCGGCCGAGGCCAAGTCCGCTTTGGGCGCGTCGGTCGTGTACCCCAAGCGGCTCGGCCTGCCCGACGAGTTCGCCAAGATGGTCCTGTCGATCGTGGACAACGACTACATGAACGGCGAGGTCATCCGCCTCGACGGCGCCATCCGCATGCAGCCGAAATGATGCGGCGCCCGTAGCCCGCTCAGACGCTCCGGGACCAGGCGGCGGGGCCGGCGGCGGCCACGGCCACGAGGTCGGCCACCTCGTCGAAGCCGTCGGGCACCAGCCCGCACGTGAGGCGCACGTGGTCGCTGCCGTTCGGTGACCCATTGACCAGGAACGGCGTACCCGGCGCCGCTCCGACGCCTCGCGACGCCAGCGTGAGCAGGGCCGACTGCTCGTCGCGCACGTCGAGCCACAGGTTGATGCCGTCGGTGCCAGCCGACGCCACGCCACGGTGGTCGAGGGCGGCCACCAGCTGCTTGCGCCGCTCGGCGTAGGTGGTCCGCGCCCGCTCCACCACGTCGACCGTGGCGGGGTCGGCGAGCAGCTCCACGAGCACGCACTGCAGCAGCCGGCTCGACCAGCCGGGGCCGAGGAGGCGCCGGCTGGCCACGCCGGCGATGACCTCGCCGGCCCCGCCTACGGCGGCCAGGCGCAGATCCGGGCCGTGGCTCTTGGAGAAGCTGCCGACGTGGACCGTCCGCGCCGGCAGGTAGGTGCCCAGGCTGACCAGCTCCGACGCCGCGATGGCGCCGGCGTGGTCGTCCTCGATCACCACCACCTCGGTCGGGCGCAGGAGCGCCGCCAGCTCCCGGGCCCGGGCCGCCGTCATGCTCACGCCCGCCGGGTTCTGGGCGCGGGGCTGGAGGTAGAGGGCGACCGGGCGGCGGGCCAGCGCCGCCGCCAGCGCATCGGGGACGATGCCGTGCTCGTCGAGGGGCAGCCCGATCGGCTCGGCGCCGACCTGCTCCAGCAGGTCGAGGAGCGGCGGGAAGCACGGGTGCTCCACCAGGACCCGGTCGCCCAGCCGCACGACGATCGAGGTGATCCGGTCCAGGGCGTCCATGGCGCCGTCCACGACGGTCAGCGCCTCCGGGGGGAAGGGCCAGCGCACCCGGAGGGCCTCGTCCAGGGCGGGGATCACCGGGTCGTCGAGGTAGCTGGTGGTCAGGGTCTGGCGGGCGACGCGCACCAGCACGGGACCGAGGTCGGGGAGCAGCTCCGGATCGGGGGTGCCGGTCGACAGGTCGAGCGGGAAGTGGCCGGGCCCCTCGGTGACCCGCCGGTAGCGGCGGGGGCCTCGCGGCCGGGGGGCGTCGAGGACGTAGGTGCCGCGCCGGCCGCGGGCGTCGATGGCGCCGGCGTCGGCCAGGGTGCGCCACGCCTCGCTCACGGTCGTCGGGCTGATGCCCAGCCGGCGGGCCAGTTCCCGAACGGTCGGCAGCCGCTCCCCGGGGGCGAGCTCGCCGCTGGTGATGAGCCGGCTCACGGCGGCGGCGATGCCCCGGGCGCTGCGGTCCTCGATGTGCCCCACGATCTCGTCAGACACCGGACCTCCAGCCGTAATGTTCGGTCACAAAGTCGCCATTGTGCCCGCACCAGTGCATCAGTACTGTCCGCGAATCCACCTTGGCCGTGCAAGAGGGGAGATGGCGATGCCCAGCACCATCCGAGCCGCCCTGGTCCAGACGACGTGGACGGGTGACAAGGAGACGATGATCAAGGCCCACGAGGAGTACGCGCGCGAAGCGGCGACCCAGGGCGCCCGGGTCATCTGCTTCCAGGAGCTCTTCTACGGTCCGTACTTCTGCCAGGTCCAGGACGCCGCGTACTACGAGTACGCCGAGTCCATCCCCGGCCCCACCACCGAGCGCTTCCAGGCACTGGCGCGGCGAGCTCGAGATGGTGATGGTGCTGCCCATGTACGAGGAGGAGCAGCCCGGCGTCCTCTACAACACCGCCGCGGTGGTCGACGCCGACGGCACGTACCTCGGTAAGTACCGCAAGAACCACATCCCGCAGGTGAAGGGCTTCTGGGAGAAGTTCTACTTCCGCCCCGGGAACCTCGGGTACCCCGTGTTCGACACGGCCGTCGGCAAGGTCGGCGTCTACATCTGCTATGACCGCCACTTCCCCGAGGGCTGGCGGGCGCTCGGTCTGAACGGGGCCCAGCTCGTCTTCAACCCGTCGGCCACCAGCCGGGGCCTGTCGGCGTACCTCTGGAAGCTGGAGCAGCCGGCGTCCGCGGTGGCCAACGAGTACTTCATCGGCGCCATCAACCGGGTCGGGATCGAACCGCTCGGCGACAACGACTTCTACGGGTCGTCGTACTTCGTCGATCCCGAGGGCAAGTTCGTCGAGGGGGTGGGTGACGACCACGACGCCGAGCTGCTCGTGCGCGACCTCGATCTCGACCTCCTCGCCGAGGTCCGCAACCGCTGGGCCTTCTACCGCGATCGCCGCCCCGACGCCTACGGGGATCTGACGAAGTCATGACCAGGACGCTGATCACCGGGGGCACCGTCGTCGGCCCGAGCGGTGCCGTGGCCAGTGACGTGCTCGTCGACGGCGAGACCATCGCCGCGCTGTACGCGCCCGGCGCCGCCGCCGGCGTCACCGCCGATCGGACGATCGACGCGACGGGCAAGTACGTGATCCCCGGCGGCATCGACGTGCACACCCACATGGAGCTGCCGTTCGGCGGCACCTTCGCGTCGGACACGTTCGAAACCGGCACCGTGGCGGCGGCCCACGGCGGCACCACCACCATCTTGGACTTCGCCGTGCAGCGCGCCGGCGAGGTGGTGCAGGACGGGCTGTCGGCCTGGCACGCGAAGGCCGACGGCAACTGCGCCATCGACTACGGCTTCCACATGATCCTCGGCGACATCACCGACGACTCGCTGAAGGCCATGGACTACCTGGTCGACAACGAGGGCATCACGAGCTTCAAGCTCTTCATGGCCTACCCCGGCGTCTTCTACTCCGACGACGGGCGCATCCTGCGCGCCATGCAGCGGGCGTCGGACAACGGCGCCGTGATCATGATGCACGCCGAGAACGGCATCGCCATCGACGTGCTCGTGCAGCAGGCGCTGGCCCGGGGCGAGACCGACCCGAAGTACCACGGCATCACCCGTCCTTCTGTTCTCGAGGGCGAGGCCACCAACCGGGCCATCGTCCTGGCCGGGGTGGCCGGGAACTGCCCGCTCTACATCGTGCACATGTCGGCGTCGGAGGCGCTCGAAGCGGTGGCCGAGGCCCGCCACCAGGGTCGCAACGTCTTCGCCGAGACCTGCCCGCAGTACCTGTACCTGACGCTCGAGGAGACGCTGGCCAAGCCCGGCTTCGAGGGCGCCAAGTGGGTCTGCTCGCCCCCCATCCGTACCGGCCACGCCCACCACCAGTCCGACCTGTGGAAGGGCCTGCGCATGAACGAGCTGGCCTGTGTCTCCACCGATCACTGCCCGTTCTGCATGAAGGACCAGAAGGAGCTCGGCGTCGGCGACTTCTCCAAGATCCCGAACGGCATCGGCAGCGTCGAGCACCGCATGGATCTCATCTACCAGGGCGTGGTCACCGGCGACATCTCCTTGACCCGATGGGTCGAGACCTGCTGCACCACGCCGGCGCGCATGTTCGGCCTCTTCCCCCGCAAGGGCATCATCGCCCCCGGCAGCGACGCCGACATCGTGATCTACGACCCTGGTGCCCGCCAGACCATCAGTCACGACACCGCTCACATGAACATGGACCACTCGGCGTGGGAGGGCGTGGAGATCGCCGGGCGGGTCGACACCGTGCTGTCGCGAGGCACCGTGGTGGTCGAGGGCGACCGCTACGTCGGGACGAAGGGTCACGGGCAGTACCTGCAGCGGGGTCTGACCCAATACCTGAACTGAGGGGAGCGTTCATGAAGCGCATCTCGCACTGGATCAACGGCGGCACCGTCGCCGGTACGTCCGGGCGGACGGGTCCCGTCTGGAACCCGGCCACCGGCGAGCAGCAGGCCGAGGTCGAGTTCGCGTCGGTGGCCGACGTCGACGCCGCCGTCGCCGGGGCGGCCGCCGCCTTCCCGGCGTGGCGGGCCACGTCGCTGTCGCGTCGCTCGGAGGTGATGTTCCACTTCCGCGAGCTGGTCGACGCCAACCGCAAGGAGATCGCCACCCATCTGACGTCCGAGCACGGCAAGGTGCTGGGCGACGCGCTGGGCGAGGTGGCACGCGGCCTCGAGAACGTGGAGTTCGCCTGCGGCATCCCGCACCTCTTGAAGGGCGGCTTCAGCGAGCAGGCGTCGAGCGGCGTCGACGTGTACTCGATCCGCCAGCCGCTCGGCGTCGTGGCCGGCATCACGCCGTTCAACTTCCCGGCCATGGTGCCGATGTGGATGTTCGCCACCGCCATCGCCTGCGGCAACACGTTCGTGCTCAAGCCGTCCGAGAAGGATCCGTCGGCGTCGCTGTTCCTGGCCGAGCTCTTGAAGTCGGCCGGCCTGCCCGACGGCGTGTTCAACGTGGTGCAGGGCGACAAGGTGGCCGTCGATCGCCTCCTCGAGCACCCGGACATCGCCGCGGTGAGCTTCGTGGGCTCCACGCCGATCGCGAAGCACATCTACGAGACGGGCACGAAGCACGGCAAGCGGGTGCAGGCCCTCGGCGGGGCCAAGAACCACATGGTGGTCTTGCCGGATGCCGACATCGAGATGGCCGCCGACGCCGCCGTGTCGGCGGCCTACGGCTCGGCCGGCGAGCGCTGCATGGCGGTGTCGCTGGTGGTCGCCGTCGGGCACGCCGCTGATCCGCTGGTCGAGGCGATCCAGTCGCGGCTGCCCAAGTTGCGCATCGGTCCGGGCACCGAGCCCGACAGCGAGATGGGCCCGCTCGTCACGCGTGAGCACCGGGACAAGGTGGCGTCCTACATCGACAAGGGCCGCGAGGCCGGAGCGACGGTGGTGGTCGACGGGCGCGACACCCCCGCCGCCAAGGGCGAGGGGTTCTTCCTCGGTGTATCGCTGCTCGACGGCGTGCAGCCGGGCATGGAGGTGTACACCGACGAGATCTTCGGGCCGGTGCTCGGCGTCGTGCGGGTCGACACGTACGACGAAGCGGTGCAGCTCGTGAACGACAACCCGTACGGCAACGGCACCGCCATCTTCACGCGCGACGGTGGCGTCGCCCGCCAGTTCCAGTTCGAGGCCAACTGCGGCATGGTCGGCGTGAACGTCCCCATCCCGGTGCCCGTCGCCTACTACAGCTTCGGTGGCTGGAAGGCGTCGCTGTTCGGCGACACCCACATGTACGGCCCCGACGGCGTGCACTTCTACACCCACACCAAGGTCGTGACCTCGCGCTGGCCGGACCCCGCCACCAGCGCCGTCGACCTCGGGTTCCCGAGGACGCGCTAGGAGCCCGTCGGTGGACTTCGGCGTCGTCCTCCAGACCAACCCGCCGGCGTGGCGCGTCGTCGAACTGGCGCGCCAGGCGGAGCTGCTGGGCTTCAGTCACGTCTGGACGTTCGACTCGCACCTCCTGTGGCAGGAGCCGTTCGTCATCTACAGCCAGATCCTGTCGGCCACCCGCAAGGTGATCGTCGGGCCCATGGTGACCAACCCAGCCACGCGCGATTGGACGGTGACGGCGTCGCTGTTCGCCACGCTCAACGAGATGTTCGGCAACCGGACCGTCTGCGGCATCGGGCGGGGCGACTCGGCCGTGCGGGTCACCAACGGCAAGCCCACCACGCTGGCCACGCTGCGCGACTCGATCCACGTCATCCGGGAGCTGGCCAACGGTCGGGAGGTCGAGTACAAGGGCAGCACGCTGCGCTTCCCGTGGGGGCTGGGCAGCCGGCTCGACGTGTGGGTGGCCGCCTACGGGCCCAAGGCCCTGCAGCTCACCGGGGAGGTGGCCGACGGCTTCATCCTCCAGCTGGCCGATCCCGACATCACGGCGTGGACCATCAAGGCGGTGCGGGAGGCGGCCGAGGGCGCCGGGCGCGATCCGGCGTCGGTGGCGATCTGCGTCGCCGCGCCTGCCTACGTCGGCGACGACCTCGCCCACGCCCGTGACCAGTGCCGCTGGTTCGGCGGCATGGTGGGCAACCACGTGGCCGACATCGTCGCTCGCTACGGCGCCGACAGCGGGGTGCCGAAAGCACTCACCGACTACATCGCCGGTCGCCAGGACTACGACTACAACGAGCACGGCCGCGCCGGCAACACCCACACCACGTTCGTGCCCGACGGCATCGTCGACCGGTTCTGCCTCCTCGGCCCACCCGCCGCCCACGTCGAGCGCCTCCTCGAGCTGAAGTCACTCGGTGTTGACCAGTTCGCCATCTACCTGCAACACGACTCGAAAGAATCGACGTTGCAGTCCTATGCCGAGCACGTCATGCCCGCCGTGGCCGACCAGGTGATCGCCAGATCGTGAACCGCCGCCTGCGCAAGGTGGGGATGTTCCTGATCGCCCTCGTCCTCATCGGCCTGCTGTGGGAGGGCTACAAGTGGTTCGGGACGGCCGTCGACGGCAAGGTGTTCGGCTGGAAGCTGCCCGCCCGCACGACCGACGCCGCCATGCCCCACGTGTGGGACGTCCTCGCTCGCTTCGGTGATCCCGAGCGGCGCGGCTCGGACACGCCGATCTGGTTCGTGGTGCTCGAAGGGGCCTGGTTCACGTTCCGGGTGGCCATGGTCGGGATGGTCGTGGGCGTCGCCGTCGGCCTCGGGCTGGCCATCGTGATGCAGCGGTTCGTGACCGCCGAGCGCGGCTTCCTGCCGTTCGTCATCGTCAGCCAGACCGTGCCGCTGGTGGCGCTGGCTCCGCTCGTCGTCGGGTGGGGCGGACGCCTGTCGCTGTTCGGGCTCGACTGGCGGCCGTGGATGTCGGTGTCGGTGATCGCCGCGTACCTCGCGTTCTTCCCGGTGGCCGTCGGCGGGTTGCGGGGCCTGAGCTCGCCGCCGCCCGAAGCCGTCGAGCTCATGGACTCCTTCGCCGCTGGGTGGTGGACGACGCTGCGCAAGCTGCGGCTGCCGGCGGCGGTGCCCTACCTCGTGCCGGCGCTGAAGCTGGCGGCGGCGGCGTCGATCGTCGGTGCCGTCGTCGCCGAGATCTCGACCGGCACGAAGGGCGGCATCGGCCGGCTGATCATCGAGTACTCGCGCGAGGCCACCTCCGACCCCGCCAAGGTGTGGACGGCCATGCTCGGCGCCGCCGCCCTCGGCCTGGCGGTCGCCGGGCTGGTCGCGCTCATCGACCTGGCGTTCATGCGCAACCGGCCCCAAGAGGCGACCGCATGAGCACCGCCGTCGCCGTCGTCGCCGTGGACAAGATCTTCAACCGGGGCAAGCCCAATCAGGTGGATGCCCTCCAGGGGATCGACCTGGCGGTCGCCCCGGGCGAGTTCGTGTCGCTCATCGGCCCGTCGGGGTGCGGCAAGAGCACGCTGCTGCGGCTGATCGCCAACCTCACCGACCCGACGGCCGGCACGATCACCGTCAACCAGAAGTCGGCCCGTCAGGCCCGGCTCGACCAGGACTACGGGATGGCCTTCCAGGCCGCCGGCCTCTTCGAGTGGCGCAGCGTGGCCAAGAACATCGAGCTGCCCCTGGAGCTGCAGGGCGTCGACCGCCGCCAGCGCCGGGACCGCGCCCTGGAGCTCCTCGAGCTGGTGAAGCTGCCCGAGTTCGCCGATCACCACCCGTGGGAGCTGTCGGGCGGCATGCAGCAGCGCGTCGCCATCGCCCGCGCCCTCGCCGGCCGGCCCGCCATCCTGCTCATGGACGAGCCCTTCGGCGCCCTCGACGAGATGACCCGCGAGCACATGCAGGACGAGCTGATCCGCATCTGCGCCGAGACTGGGACCACCGTCCTCTTCGTGACCCACTCGATCCCCGAGGCCGTGTACCTCTCGAATCGGGTCGTCGTCATGTCCCGCCGGCCCGGCCGCATCGTGGCCGACATCGGCGTCGAGCTCGGCCAGCGCACCGAGGACACGCGCGAGGCGACCGAGTTCTTCAAGAAGATCACCGAGGTGCGCGAGGCGCTGCGGGGGATCGAGTGAGGGCCGAGCGGATCAAGGCGGTGGTCACGCCCCTCGTGGTGGCCGTGCTGCTCGTGCTCCTGTGGCAGTTCTTCGTCGAGTGGCGCGACATCAAGCCGTTCCTGCTGCCCAAGCCGACCGCCATCTGGGACGAGATCGCCGACAACGCCAGTGAGATCTGGAAGGCGTCGCGCGTCACCGGCACCAACGCCGTCGTCGGCATCCTGGCCGGCACCGTGCTCGGCGTGGCCGCCGCCATGGTGGCCAGCCGCTTCCGCATCGCCGGCGAACTGCTCACCCCACTGGCGGCGGCGGTGAACGCCATCCCGATCATCGTGCTGGCACCCATCTTCAACAACATCTTCTCGAGCACCAGCGCCATACCCCGCCGGCTGATCGTGGCCATCATCGTGTTCTTCCCGATCTTCGTGAACACGCTGCGCGGCCTCGTCCAGGTCGACGCCACCAAGACGGAGCTGATGCGGTCCTACGGCGCCGGCGACTGGGTCATCCTGCGCAAGGTGCGGGTGCCCAACGCGCTGCCGTTCTTCTTCACCGGGCTCAAGCTGGCCGCCTCGTTGGGCGTGATCGCCGCCGTCGTGGCCGAGTACTTCGGGGGCCTGCAGAACGGCGTCGGCAGCCGCATCACCTCCTACGCCGGCGCCACCAACTACCCGCGTGCGTGGGCCTACGTGGCCGCCGCCTGCGCCATCGGTCTGGCCTTCTACTGCCTCGCGCTCGCCCTCGAGCGCCTCGTCATGCCGTGGCACCACGCCCGGTCCGTCCGTACCTGATCCACCCCAGACCCCAACGGGAGGGCCAATGAGAACAACAGCCAAGCGAGTGATGGTGCTCGCAGGAGCGCTCACGATCCTGGCCGCGGCCTGCGGCAGCGACAACTCCGGTTCGTCGTCGGCGACGACGACGGCTGCTGCGGCCACCACCGCGGCGTCGTCGGGCGGCGCCTTGAAGAAGGTCAAGCTCCAGCTCCAGTGGTTCACCCAGGCGCAGTTCGCCGGCTACTTCGCCGCCGTCGACCAGGGCCTCTACAAGAAGCAGGGCCTCGACGTCGAGATCCTCGAGGGCGGCGTCGACATCGTGCCCCAGACCGTGCTGGCGCAAGGCAACGCCGACTTCGCCATCGCGTGGGTGCCCAAGGCGCTCGCGTCGCGCGAGCAGGGCGCCAACATCACTGACATCGCCCAGATCTTCCAGCGGTCGGGCACGCTGCAAGTGAGCTTCAAGGACAAGAACATCGCCGCCGCCCCCGCCCTCAAGGGCAAGAAGGTCGGAAACTGGGGCTTCGGCAACGAGTTCGAGCTCTTCGCCGGCATGACCAAGGCGGGCCTGAACCCGGGCACCGACGTGAGCCTCGTGCAGCAGCAGTTCGACATGCAGGCGCTGCTCAGCGGGGACATCGACGCCGCCCAGGCCATGGTCTACAACGAGTACGCCCAGGTGCTCGAGGCCAAGAACCCGGCGACCGGCAAGCTCTACCAGCCGAGCGACTTCAACGTCATCAACTGGCAGCAGGACGGCACCGGCATGCTGCAGGACGCCATCTGGGCCAACAGCGACAAGCTGAAGAGCGACACCGCCTACCAGGACACGGCGACCAGGTTCATCGCCGCTTCCATCGAGGGGTGGGCGTACTGCCGGGACAACGCCGAGAAGTGCCGTGACATCGTCGTGGCCAAGGGCTCGAAGCTCGGCAACAGCCACCAGCTCTGGCAGATGAACGAGATCAACAAGCTCATCTGGCCGTCCCCCAACGGCGCCGGCATGATCGACAAGACGGCGTGGGACCAGACGGTGAAGATCTCGCAGGAGACCAAGAACCAGGACGGCGCCACCGTGCTGACCAAGGCCCCCGACGCGACCGCGTCCACCAACGACTACGTCACCAAGGCGCTGGCATTGGTGAAGGCCGATGGCGTCGATGCCATGGGTGCCGGCTTCAAGCCGCTCACGGTCACGCTCGAAGAAGGCGGCGCCTAACGCGACCGACGCTCAGTGCACGTGCTTGTCGGCGAGCTCCAGGACCTCGTCGAGGATGGAGATGCCGAGGCGCACGTCGTCGGCCGACGTGGTGCACGGCGGCACGACGTGGATGCGATTGAAGTGGGCGAAGGGCCACAGCCCTCGGGCCTTGCACGCCGCCACGAGCTCGTTCATCGGCGCTGCCGCCTCGCCGCTGGCGTTGAACGGCACGAACATCTCGCGCGTCTGTCGATCGCGCACCAGCTCGATGGCCCAGAAGACGCCGAGGCCGCGCACGTCGCCCACGGACGGATGGCGCTCCTGCAGGGCGCGCAGCTCGGGGCCGATGACGTCGGTGCCGAGCGCCCGGGCGTGCTCGATGATGCCCTCCTCCCTCATGGCGGTGATGGAGGCGACGGCGGCGGCGCACCCGAGGACGTGACCGGAGTAGGTGAGCCCCCCGGGGTAGGGCCGCTCGGCGAAGGCGTCGGCGATGCGGCGGCTGATGATCACGCCGCCGAGGGGCACGTACCCCGAGTTGACGCCCTTGGCGAAGCAGATGAGATCGGGCGTGACGCCCCAGTGGTCGACGGCGAACCACTCGCCGCAGCGACCGAACGCCGCCATGACCTCGTCGCAGATCATCACCACGCCGTAGCGGTCGCACAGGTCGCGGACGCCCGCCAGGTAGCCGTCCGGCGGCACGAGGATGCCGTTCGTGCCGACCACCGTCTCCAGCATGATGGCCGCCACCGTGGCCGGGCCTTCCAGCACCAGCACCTCCTCGAGGTGCTGCAGCGCCCGCTCCGTCTCCTCGGCCTCGGTGGTGGCGTGGAACGCCGAGCGGTACGGGTACGGGCCGAAGAAATGGACCACGCCGGGAAAGCCCGGCTCGCTCGGCCAGCGTCGGGGATCGCCGGTCATGGTGATGGCGGCACCGGTGCCGCCGTGGTACGACCGGTACGTCGTGAGCACCTTGTGGCGGCCGGTCACCAGCCGCGCCATGCGGGTGGCGTTCTCCGTGGCTTCGGCACCGCCGTTGGTGAAGAAGACCATGTCGAGATCGCCCGGGGCCAGCTCGCTGATCAGCCGGGCCGCCTCGCTGCGCTGGTCGTTGGCGTGGAACGGAGCGATCGTGCACAGGCGCTCGGCCTGCTCGCGGATGGCCGCCACCACCTTGGGGTGCTGGTGGCCGATGTTCACGTTGATGAGCTGCGACGAGAAGTCGAGGTACCGCCGGCCGTCCTCGTCCCAGAACCAGCTGCCCTCGGCGCCCGCCACCACCACGGGCTGGAGCGCCTTCTGCGCGGACCAGGAGTGGAAGACGTGGGCGCGATCGTCGCGATAGGCCGGGCTCGTCATGAGGAAAGCCTAGGTGTGGCCGAGCATCGACCGGAGCGCCCCCTCCAACGTCGGATGAGCGAACGTGTAGCCGCTGGCGGCGAGCACGCGCGGCAGCACCCGCTGCCCCTCGTACAGGAGCACGGCGGCCAGCTCCGGACCGAGCAGCAGCTTCGGCCCGAACGACGGCACGGGGAGCACCGTCGGACGGTGCAGCACCGTGCCGAGCGTCTTGGTCATCTCGGCGTTGGTGACCGGCGCTGGTGCCGTGACGTTCACCGCACCCGACACATCGGCGGTCAGGAGGTGCACGAGCGCGCCGACCTCGTCGTCCAGGGCGATCCAGCTCTGCCACTGCCGCCCGGTGCCGAAGCGGCCGCCGAGGCCGAGCTTGAACAGCGGCAGCTCCTTCTTCAGGGCGCCACCGCGCGGCGAGAGCACCACGCCCGAGCGGGTGTGGGCGACGCGGATGCCCGCCTCCCGAGCGGGGTCGGCCGCCGCCTCCCACTGCTGGCAGAGATCGGCGAGGAAGCCGGTGCCGGGGGCCGACGTCTCGTCGAGCTCCTCGTCGCCCCGGTCGCCGTACCACCCGACGGCGGAGGCCGACACGAGCACGCCCGGCGGGCGGGCCAGCCCGGCGATGGTCCGGGCGATGAGACCGGTGCCCAGGACGCGGCTGTCGACCAACTCGCGCTTGTAGGCGTCGTTCCAGCGCTTGTCGCCGATGCCGGCGCCGGCGAGGTGGACCACGGCGTCGACACCGTCGAGGCCGTTGGCGTCGATCGTGCCCGCCTTGGGATCCCAGCTGACGGCGTCGCCGGTGGCAGCGCCGCGGACGACGCGGACCACGCGGTGGCCGGCGGCGCCGAGGGCCTCGACGAGCGCGGTTCCTATGAGTCCGGACGAGCCGGTGACTGCGACATCCATGGCGTGCTCATTCCACGAGGACAGGTACGGACGTCACGACCGTGTTGGGCCGGTACAGCAGTCGTGCTTTCAGCGCCAGGGCGCTCTGGTTGTGGAGGAATTGCGTGGACCACGAGGTGACGAACTCGGGGATGATCACGGTGATCATCTCGTCGGGCGACTCCTGGTCGAGCTCGTCAAGGTACTGGAGGACCGGGCGGGTCAGCTCCCGGTAGGGCGAGTAGATGGTGTGGAGCTCGACGGGGATGTTGTGGTCGTCCCAGCTCTTGGTGAGCTCCTCCTGCTCGGTGGGGTCGCCCACGACCGACACGGCCAGCAGGCGATCGGGCGCCAGCGAGCGGGCGTAGCTCAGCGCGTTCAGGGCGCCGCGGTTCACGCTGCCGACGAGCACGACGGCGACGTGGGTGTGGCGGGGCGGGCGGTACTCGGGCGTCACCTTCACGGAGTCGCGCACGCGGTCATAGTGGCGGCCGATCGACTTGAGGCCGACGACGAGCACCGGGATCAGGGCGGCCGGGATCCAGGCCCCGATGGCGAACTTGGAGACCACCACGACCGTGAGCACGACGCCGGTGGCGAGGGCGCCGACGGCGTTGATGATCATGCCGACCAGCCAGCCCCGCTCCCGCAGGCGCCAGTGGTGCACGACCATGCCGGTCTGCGACAGGGTGAACCCGGTGAAGACGCCGACGGCATAGAGCGGGATCAGGGCACTGACATCGCCCTTGAAGATGACGATGAGCACCGTGGCCAGGCCGGCCAGCACGAGCACGCCGTTGGAGAACACGAGCCGGTCGCCGCGGTTGGACAGCTGACGCGGGAGGTAGCCGTCCCGGGAGATGATCGACGACAGGCGCGGGAAGTCGGCGTAGGCGGTGTTGGCGGCCAGGATCAAGATGGCGAATGTGGAGAACTGCAACAGGTAGTAGAGGAACGTGCCATCGCCGAACACGGCGGTGCCCATGATCGACAGCACCGTCTCGCCGTTCTCCTGCGGGATGGGCTGCAGGTGGTGAGCCAGGACGCTGAGCCCGAAGAAGCAGCCGCCGAGGATGGTGCCCATCGCGATGAGGGTCATCGACGCATTGCGGGGCTCGGGCCGCCGGAAGGCGGGCACCCCGTTCGACACCGCTTCGACGCCGGAGAGGGCGACGGCACCGGACGAGAAGGCCCGCATCAAGATGAACAACGTGATGCCCGCCGACGTGGCGCCGGGTTTGGTCAGCGCGTTGAGCGCTTCCTCCTGACCCTGGATAACCCCGAGGTTGGAGAAGTACACCTGATAGAGCCCACTGCCGATCAGGAGGAGGAGGGAGACGACGTAGATGTATGTGGGGCCGGCGAAGATGCGACCGCTTTCTTTCACGCCCCGCAAGTTGGCCACGGTCATCAGAATGACGAAGGCCACGCAGATCTCGACCCGGTAGCCGCGCAGCGACGGGAAGGCCGACGTGATGGCGGCCGTACCGGCCGACACCGACACGGCGACGGTGAGGACGTAGTCGACCAGCAACGACGACCCCGCCACCAGCGCCGGCGTCCGCCCCAGGTTCTCCCGGGAGACGATGTACGACCCGCCGCCGCTGGGATAGGCGTAGAGCGTCTGGCGGTAGCTGATCACCACGATGGCCAGCAGCACGACCACGATGATCGAGATCGGCACCAAGTACTCGAAGGCGGCCAGCCCGCCGGCGGCCACGAGGACGAGGAGGATCTCCTCCGTGGCGTAGGCGGTCGACGAGATGGCGTCGGAGGCGAAGACCGCCAGCGCGATCTTCTTGGTCAGCCGCTGGTGGTGCTCTTCCGAAGAGGGGATGGGCGGGCCGATGAAGATCCGCTTGAGGGTCGAGTACATGTCGGAAGCGGACGTTACCCATCCGCCCGCCGCCGCTACTCCACCAGCACGGGTACCGACGTGACGACCGTGTTGGCCCCGAACAGGAGCCGGGCCTTGAGCGCCAACGCCGTCTGGTTGTGCAGGATCTGCGTGTACCAGGTGGTCACCACGAATTCGGGGATGACGACGGTGATGAGGTCATCGGGGTCCTCGGCGTCGAGCTCGTCGAGGAAGGCGAGGACGGGGCCGGTCAGGTCCCGATACGATGTCACGCTCGTCCCACTGCCGCTCGATGGCCCGCTGCTCGTCGGCGTCACCCACGATGCTGATGGCGATGAGGCGGTCGGGGGCGAGCGAGCGGGCGTACTGCAACCCGTTGAGCGTTCCCTTGTGCAAGGCGCCGACGAGCACGACGACGGTGTGCGTATAGCGCCGCGGGCGCCAATCGAACGGGGCGGCGGTGGCCGCCCGCTCCAGCGGGGGCCGCGGTTGCGCCACTGGTAGACCACCATGCCGCTCTGGGAGAGGCGTAGATCGTTTGGCGGTAGCTGGTGACCACGATGGCCAGCAGGCGTAGGCCGTGGAGGAGATGGCGTCCGAGGCGAACACGGCCAGCGCGATCAGCTTGATCAGGCGGTGGTGGTGCTCGTCGGCCGACGCGATGGGCGGCCCGATGAAGACCCGCTTCAGCGTCGAGTACATCGGCGCACCGTAGTCATGGCGATTATGGTCCAGGCGTGCACGTCGTCATCGTCGGCTGTGGCCGAGTGGGCTCGGCGCTGGCTCTCAACCTGACGAGCGCCGGTCACACGGTCGCCATCATCGACAAGCGCTCGGAGTCCTTCGCCCGGCTCGGTGCCGGCTTCACCGGACAGGCCATCGCCGGCATCGGCTTCGATCGGGACCGACTGATCGAGGCGGGCATCGAGCGGGCCGGTGCCGTGGCCGCCGTCACGAGCGGCGACAACTCGAACATCATGATCGCGCGAGTGGCGCGCGAGACGTTCGGGGTCGAGCGGGTCGTGGCTCGCATCTACGACCCGCGCCGCGCCGCGATCTACCAGCGCCTCGGAATCCCGACCGTCGCCACTGTGGCGTGGACGTCCGAGCGCGTGCTGCGCCGCATCCTGCCCGACGAGCCGGCGGTCGAGTGGGTGGACCCCAGCGCCCGCGTGATGCTGATCGAGCGGGTCGTGCCGGCGTCGTGGGCGGGTCACCCGCTCAGCGACCTCGAGGCCCCGGGCGAGGTCCGGGTGATGGCGGTGAGCCGCCTGGGCGTGGCCCAGGTGCCGACGTCGGATCTCGTGGTGCAGGAAGGCGACGTCGTGTACCTCAGCGTCGCCGGGGATGCGATGGCGTCGGTCGACAGCCGGCTGGCCGGTCCGGTGAAAGCAGGGGGGCACTGAGGTGCGAGTCGTGATCGCCGGCGGCGGCAGCGTGGGCAAGTTCATCGCCGAGCAGCTCCACAAGGGCGGCCACGAGGTGCTCATCATCGACAACGACCCGTCGGTGGTGCGCCGCGCCATGGCCGATCGCGAGCCCGAAGGCGTGCCGTGGTTCCAGGCCGACGCCTGCGAGGTGTCGAAGCTGGCCGAGGCCAACGTCGAGAAGGCCGACGTGGTGGCGGCGGTCACCGGTGACGACGAGGACAACCTCGTGACGTCGCTCCTGGCCAAGCAGGAGTTCGGCGTGCCCCGCGTGGTGGCGCGCGTGAACAACCCCAAGAACGAGTGGATGTTCAACCAGATGTGGGGCGTCGACGTGGCCGTGTCCACGCCGCACCTCATCACCGCCCTGGTCGAGGAAGCGGTGAGCGTGGGCTCGTTCGTGCGCCTGCTGTCGTTCGAGGGCGGCAAGGCCAAGCTGGCCGAGGTGACGCTGGCGGCGGGCTCGCCAGCGGCCGACAAGGAGATCGCCGAGCTGGGCCTGCCGCGCGACTCCACCGTGGTGGCGATCGTGCGCAACGACCGCGTCGTGGTGCCCCGCGGCGACACGCTCATCCGGGTCGGCGACGAGGTGCTCGTGTTGGTGACGGTCGACTCCGAAGACGACGTCCGCCAGATCCTGACCGGGAGCTAAGCGCGGGAGCAGGGTGTAGGCGGGGTTCAGGATCACGCACTTGCCCCGCTCGTTGTGAGCGACGCCCTCCACGATCACGCCCCGCCCGTGCTCCAACCCGCCGACGGCTCGGCGGCCGGTGAACACGACGGTGGCGTCGGCGGTGCCGTCGCTCATCACGATCTCGAGGGCGGGCACCCCGGAGCGCGGGACCGTGCGGATGCGCTTGATCTCCCCGGCCACCTTGACCTTCTGCCGGAGCTCGAGATCGCACATCTTGGTGACACCCGGCTGGGTGAACTTCTTCTGGAGGCTCTCCTTGTGGAGGTCCTCCGTGTCGGCGGTCCACCGCTTCTTCAGATCCCGCAGTCCCACGCCTGCTGATCCTACCGCTGGCCCCGTAGCATCCAGCGGCCGTGAAGACCCGCACCCTCATCCTGCTGGCCATGGCTTGTGGTCTGGCCATCCTGGTGGCGGGGGGAGCGTTCCTGTGGCGGGTGATCGCCAACAAGGACGAGCTGACGGTGCCCGACCCGGCGGTTGTCGGGGCCACCCAGCAGGTCGGACCCGTCCAGGCGACGGTCGTCGAGTACTCCGTGCTCGGAGACCAGCTCAACGTCACCGTTCGCCTCGACACCAGCACGCCCCTCGATGACGCTGGGGCGGGGTGGGCGCTGCTCGTCGACGGGAAGCTGGCCCACCCGGTCGACACGACCAGCACCCGGGCATGCGCGGGCATGCGGGTGGCGGTCGGCCGACCCGTCGAGTGCACGCTGGCGTTCCGAGCGGCCGACGGTGACCGGTACGTGGCCTACGAGCAGCGGCTGTGGCGCCTCTAGCGGCCGCTACCCTGACCGGCATGCCCGAGCAGTACGACCTGGTGGTCATCGGTGGTGGTCCGGGCGGCTACGCCGCCGCCCTCTACGGCGCCAGCGCCGGTCTGAAGGTGGCGTGCGTGGAGAAGGACAAGGTGGGCGGCACGTGCCTCCACCGGGGCTGCGTGCCGGCCAAGGAGTTCCTGGAGACGGCGGCGGTGTACCGGCACGTCGCCGGGGCCAAGGAGTTCGGCATCGAGGCCGGCCAGCCCACCATCGACTTCGGCGTGAGCCAGGCCCGCAAGCAGCGGGTGGTGGACAACCTCTTCAAGGGCCTGTCGGGCTTGATGAAGGCCCGCAAGATCGACATCTACAACGGCGCCGGATCGCTCGGCGCCGACCACACGGTCACGGTGAAGGGCAACGACGGTTCGAGCACCACGCTGCGCGGCACGAACGTGGTGCTGGCCGCCGGCTCGGCGCCTCGGAGCATCCCCGGCTTCGACGTGGACGGACGGGTGGTGCTCACGTCCGACGAAGTGCTGATGCTCGACCATGTGCCGAAGAGCGTCGTGGTGATCGGCGGCGGCGCCATCGGCTGCGAGTTCGCCTCCACGTTCTCCGACCTCGGCGCCAAGGTGACGATCCTCGAGTTCCTCCCGAAGATCCTCCCCGGCTGCGACGCCGACGTGGCCAGCGTGGTCGTGCGCTCCTTCCAGAAGCGGGGCATCACCATCCGCACCGGCACCAAGGTGGTCGGCCACGAGCCCACCGGCAGCGGCACGAAGGTGCTCGTCGAGGGGGGCGATCCCGTCGAGGCCGACGCCGTCATCGTGTCGGTCGGCCGGCGGCCCTACAGCGACCTCCTCGGCCTGACGGGCACCGCCGTCAAGGTCACCGACCGCGGGTTCGTCGAGGTCGACGAGCTCTGCCGCACGGGCGAGGCCGGTGTCTACGCCCTCGGCGACCTGCGCGACGGGCCGCAGCTGGCCCACATCGGCTTCGCCGAAGCGATCATGGTCGTGAAGGACATCTTGGGCGAGGACCCGCTCCCCGTCGCCTACGACAAGGTGCCGTGGGCCATCTACTGCCACCCCGAGGTCGCCTTCGCCGGGTACTCCGAGGACGCGGCTCGCGACGCCGGCTTCGACGTGGTGACGCACAAGGACGCCTTCCGCGGCAACAGCCGGGCCCAGATCATCGGCGAGGTCGAGGGTCTGGTGAAGGTCATCGCCGAGAAGGGGTCCGACGGCAAGGCCGGGCGGGTGCTGGGCGTGCACATGGTCGGCCCATGGGTGACTGAACAGCTGGGCCAGGGGTACCTGGCGGTCAACTGGGAAGCCACCGTGGACGAGGTGGCCGCGTTCGTCCAGCCCCACCCGAGCCTCTCCGAGGCGTTCGGGGAGGCATTCATCGCCCTCACCGGAAGGAGCCTCCACGGCTGATGGCCGACGTCACCATGCCCCAACTCGGTGAGACGGTCACCGAGGGGACGATCACCAAGTGGTTCAAGCAGGTCGGCGACGAGGTCAAGGCCGACGAACCCCTCTTCGAGGTGTCCACCGACAAGGTCGACACCGAGGTGCCCTCACCGATCGCCGGCACGCTGGTCGAGATCAAGGTCAACGAGGGCGAGGTGGTGGAAGTCGGCGCCTTGATCGCCGTCGTCGGTGACGCCGGTGCTGCCCCCGCCCCTGCCCCCGCCGCCGAGGCCCCTCCCGCGGCGGCGGAGCCGGAACCGGAGGCGCCGCCGGCGGAACCCGAGCCGGAACCGGAGCCGGCCGAGGCGCCCGAGACGGCGGAACCGCCGCCCGCGCCCCAGGCCACCAACGGTGCCAACCGACTCCTGTCGCCGGTGGTGCGCCGGCTGGTGACCGAGCACGGCCTGCGCCCCGAAGACATCCGGGGCACCGGCCCGGGTGGGCGCATCACGCGCGACGACGTCGTCAACCACATCGAACACGGCGCACCGGCGGCGCCCGCACCGGCTGCAGCCGCACCGGCCGCAGCTGCACCGGCTCCGCCCGTCGAGGCTCCTGCTCGAGCGCCGGCTGCTCCCCGTGCCCCTGCCCCGGCAGCCGCCCGCCCCGGTCAGCGCGACGAGAGCGTGAAGCTCTCCAAGATCCGCACGATCACCGGCGACCACATGCTGATGTCGCTGGCCACCAGCCCCCACGCCTTCAGCGTCGTGGAGGTGGACTACGCCGCCGTCGACAAGGTGCGCACCGCCGTGCAGGACGAGTGGCGCGACGCCGAGGGCTTCATGCTCACCTACCTGCCGTTCATCAGCCGGGCGGTGATCGACGCCTTCGCCGACTTCCCCCACCTGAACGCCACCGTGGGCGACGGCGAGCTGGTCGTGCACAAGTTCGTCGACCTCGGCATCGCCGTCGATCTGAACTACGAGGGGCTGCTCGTGCCCATCGTGCGCGACGCCGACACCAAGCGCCTCCGGGCCATCGCCCGCGAGATCTTCGACCTCGCCAGCCGGGCCAAGAGCCGGCGCGTGTCGCCCGACGAGATCCAGGGTGGCACGTTCACCATCTCCAACAACGGCTCGGCCGGGTCGGTGCTCACCGCCGCCATCATCAACCAGCCGCAGGTGGCCATCCTTTCCACCGACGCCATCAAGCGCCGTCCCGTCGCGGTCGACCTCGGTGGCGGCGAGGAGGGCATCGCCATCCACCCGGTCGGGAACCTGGCCATGAGCTGGGACCACCGGGCCTTCGACGGCGCCTATGCCGCCCGGTTCCTCGTGCGGGTCAAGGAGATCCTCGAGACGCGCGACTGGGACGCCGAGCTGTAGCGATGACGCTGCGCGTGCGCTGGCTCGGGCGGGTGCCCTACGGCGAGGCCTACGACCTCCAGCGCGCCCTGTTCGAGCACGGCACCGCTCAGCACCTGCTGCTGCTCGAGCACGCGCCCGTCTACACCCTCGGTGTGCGCGCCGACCCGCGCCACGTGCTGGTGCCGCCGGCGTCGGTCGGCGCCGACCTCGTGACGACCGACCGGGGCGGCGACGTCACCTACCACGGCCCGGGCCAGCTCGTCGGGTACCCGATCCTGTCGCGCCCGGGGAAGGGCCCGGCTGGCGCCAGCGGCATGGCCGACACCGTCGCCTACGTCCGCTCGGTGGAGCAGGTGCTGATCGACGCCCTGGCCGACCTCGGCCTGCCCGGTGTTGGTCGCCTGCGCAACTACCCAGGCGTGTGGGTCGATCCCGACGGGCCCGAGCCCCGCAAGATCGCCGCCATCGGCGTGAGGCTGAGCCGGGGTCGCACGATGCACGGCTTCGCCCTCAACGTCACCACGGACCTCGCCATGTTCGGCCACATCGTGCCGTGCGGCATCGCCGACAAGCCGGTGACGTCGTTGGCGAATGAGGGCATCGACGTCTCGATGGGCGACGTCGTGGACGCGGTGGCGGCCCGGGCGGCGGCGGCGTGGGGACCGGCCGAGCGCCAGGACGTGGCCTGGCGGCACCGGCCCGACGACCTCTCGCCGTTCAGCCGGGGTGACGGCCCCGGGCAGCCGGTGCGGTTGACGTCGCGCCTGGAGGCGGCCGGCGTGACCGGCGGCCTCGCCATCACCGAGCGCAAGCCCGACTGGCTGCGGGCGCACGTCCACCACGGCGCCGACGTGCTGCGCCTCAAGAGGACCGTGCGCGACCTCCACCTCGTCACGGTGTGCGAGGAAGCGGGCTGCCCCAACCTGTCGGAGTGCTGGGCCGACGGCACGGCCACGTTCATGGTGCTCGGCGAGCGCTGCACCCGGGCGTGTGGCTTCTGCCTCGTCGACACCCGCCATCCCGAGGCCCCCGACGCCGGCGAGGCCGACCGGGTGGCGGAGGCGGCTGCCCGCATGGGCCTGGCCCACGTCGTCGTCACCATGGTGGCGCGCGACGACCTGGCCGACGGCGGGGCGGCCCACGTGGCCGACGTCGTGGCGGCCATCCGCCGCCGCTCGCCTGGTGCCGCCGTCGAGACGCTGGTGTCCGACCTGAAGGGTGATCCGGCCGCCATCGACACCGTGATCGCCGCTCGGCCGGACGTGTTCAACCACAACCTCGAGACCGTGGCCCGCCTCCAGCGGGCGGTGCGGCCGTCGGCCGGCTACGCCCGGAGCCTGGCGGCGCTGGCTCGCGCCAAGCGGGCCGGACTCGTGGTGAAGTCCGGTCTGATCGTCGGCATGGGCGAGACCGACGACGAAGTCGAGGGGGCATTGGCCGACCTGGCCGGCATCGGCGTCGACATCGTCACGATCGGCCAGTACCTGCGCCCGACCACCCATCACCTACCGGTCGCCCGGTGGGTGGAGCCGGCCGTGTTCCAGCGGTGGGCGGCGGTGGGCGAGACCCTCGGGATCGGCCGCGTCGAGGCGTCGCCGCTGACCCGTTCGAGCTACCACGCCCGGCAGGCGGCCGCGGCGGCCACGCCGGTCACCTTGAGGAGGGCACAGTGAGCGTGCTGGCCGATCGCGTCGATCGGGTCCGTGCCGCCATGGTCGACCAGGGCGTCGACGTGGTGCTGCTGTCGGTTGGTCCCGATCTGCCCTATCTCACGGGCTACGAGGCCATGCCGCTCGAACGGCTGACGATGCTCGTGCTGCCTCGCGATGGCGACGCCACGTTGGTGGTGCCCCGGCTGGAGGCGCCGCGGGTGGTGGAGCAGCCCGACGTGTTCTCGATCGTGCCGTGGAACGAGACGGAAGATCCGGTGGCCCTCGTGGCCGGGCTGGCCAAGGGCGCCGACGTCGCCGCCATCGGCGATCACACGTGGGCCCGCTTCCTGGTCGACCTGCTGGGCGCGCTGCCGGCCACCACCTTCCGGCGGGCCAGCACCGTCATCAGCCCGATCCGCATGCGCAAGGATCCCCACGAGATCGCCGCGTTGCGAGCCGCAGGGGCGGCCGCCGACCGGGTGGCGACGCAGCTGCAGGGCGGCGGGATCCCCCTCGCCGGACGCACCGAGGCGGCGGTGTCGGCCGAGCTGTCGAACCGCCTGCTGGCCGAGGGCCACGAGCGGGTGAACTTCGCCATCGTGGGCTCCGGTCCGAACGGCGCCAGCCCCCACCACCACGCCAGCGACCGGGTCATCCAGCGCGGCGAGGTCGTCGTGTGCGATTTCGGCGGGCGCCTCGACGGCTACTGCAGCGACATCACCCGCACCGTCGCCGTCGGCGAGCCGCCGGCCGAGGTGGCCGAGGCGTACGCCGTGCTGCTCGAGGCCCAGCAGGCGGCGGTGGCGGCGGCCGTCGTCGGGACGCCGTGCGAGGAGGTCGACGCCGTCGCCCGCCGCATCATCGCCGATGCCGGGTACGGCGAGCGCTTCATCCACCGCACCGGTCACGGCATCGGCATGGAGGAGCACGAGGACCCCTACATCGTCGCCGGCAACGCGCTGGCGCTGGAG
Organism: uncultured Acidimicrobiales bacterium; assembly: GCA_963728985.1. Taxonomy (GTDB): domain Bacteria; phylum Actinomycetota; class Acidimicrobiia; order Acidimicrobiales; family Ilumatobacteraceae; genus DASXAI01. The sequence goes on from CAVSME010000005.1 coordinate 81,212, forward strand.
CCGGGCCACGCCTTCAGCGTGGAGCCTGGGATCTACACCGCCGGCCGGTGGGGGATGCGCCTGGAGGACATCGTGGTGGCGGCGGTCGACGGCCCCGACGCCATGAACCGGGTGTTCCACGGCCTCGCCGTCGTCGACTGAGTCACGCCAGCACCGCTCGGGCGACGAGGTCGGTGCCGAAGCCGGTGAGGATGGCGAGGTAGAGGAGGCCGGTGGCGGCCATGACCGCCGAGTACTGGCGCTCGCGCAGGGCGGCCCGAGTCACGAAGGCCAGGCCGAGCGTGGTGAGGGCGCAGGCCACCCAGAACCAGCCGAGGGTGCCGTTCCAGCCGTCGTCGATCGAGCCGTTGAGGACGCTCACCATCCCCGTCGGCACGAGCAGCAGGGCCACTTCGACCGGCCAGACCCACAGCACGCAGGTGACGAGCTCGTTCAGCAGCCGGCGGGGGAGACCGGGCTGCACGAGGTACCAGTGGCCGAGGAGCATGGCGTCGGTGATGACTCCGAGGAAGGCGGCGCCGGCCAGGGTGCGGGCCACGGCCAGCACGTCGTTGCCCCCGGCGGCCAGGCCGGCGGCCACGAGCCCGACGGCACCGACGACGGGGGCGATCAGGTCGAGACGGGGATCGAACTCGCGCCGAGGCGAGGCCGACGGGTCGGCGACGGCGACGGTGCGCTCGATGCCGGTCATCACCGCCACCCGCTCGGAGCGGCGATCGTGCTCGGCCTGCTGGCCGGTGACCCCGGCGCCCTTGCGGGCCACGGATACACCGAAGGCCGCCAGCGCGGCGGCGACCACCCCGAGGGAGGCCACCTCCCGCACGGCGACGGTGTCGAGCAGCATGCCGCAGGCGAAGGCGCCGGCGGCGAGGGCGGCGAACACCCCCCGCAGGAGCCAGCCGTAGCCGAGACCGACTTCGCGGTGGCGGGTGGTGACCCAGAGGAAGGCCAGACCGCCGGTGGCCCACTGCAGCAGCACCGTGGCGGCGTCGAGGTGGATCACGGCGCCCGAGGTTAGGGCTGGCCGCGGCGTCGCGGGCTGGCGCCACTAGCTTCGCAGCCCGTGCCGCCGCGCCGTCGATCTGTCCTGGGCGTGGTGGTGCTGTTGACGATCGCCGCCGGCTGCGCCACGGGTCCCCGGCCCACGCTGCAGAAGCCGGACAGCAGCAGCGATCTCGGCGGGGCGCCGGGAACGCCGAGTGGGGACGCCGGCACCGACGGCGTCCTGAGCCTGCTGGAGGGTGCCGGCGCCGCCACGTTCACGGCGACGTACCACATCACCCGCAAGCTCGGCCCCCAGGAGACCGACGCCACCGTGGTGCAGCAGGGCGACACCCGCTCGATCACCGTCGGTGACGTCCGCTTCCTGCACACCAGCCAGGACCAGACGTGCTCGATCTCGGCCGACGCCTGCGAGCCGGGCACGCTCGACGCTCGCATCAGCGACTACAGCGTGGGGTCGGCGTTCTGGGCCAGCGGCCCGGCGCGGGCCCTACGGGTGGCGATGACCCGTCGCAGTGGCCCGCCGGTGGCGAGCACGCAGGACGTGGCCGGGCAGAGCGCGCAGTGCGTCGACGTGCCGGTCGGCGCCGGGGTCGAGCACTACTGCGCCACGCCGCTCGGGCCCGTCGCCCGGTGGGATACGGCGGCGGTGGCGGTGGAGCTCACCGGCCTCAGTCCCACCCCCGACACGACGGCCTTCACGGTCCCCGGTTGAATTCGGTGTCGCATGCGGCACCGAATCGGTACCGATTCGGTGCCGCAGGTCAGCGGGCAGAAAAGGGTGGTCAGCCGTCGAAGCCGACGACGCCCGGCTCGCGCTGGACCCCCAACGAATTCAGCGTGAACGCCACGAGGTGGTAGTGCCCGACCACCATCGGCACCTCGATCAGCTGCTGGGTGTCGTAGCGATCGGCCAGCGTCGCCCACGTCGCGTCCGTGATGCAGCCGTCGTCGTGCAATTCGTCGGCCGCCCGCAGCAAGACGGCGTCGAACGGGTCCCAGCCGGCGGCGTCGGGGCCCGCCTTGACCCGGTCGACCTCGTCCTGGGAGATGCCGGAGGCCAGGGCGATGCGCACGTGCTGGCCCCACTCGTAGACCGACTGGCAGTGCCAGCCGGTGCGCAGGATGAGCAGCTCCCGATCCCGGGCCGGGAGCTTCCCGGCGAGCAGCTTGCCGCCGAACGGCGACCACTTCCGGAACAGCCCCGGGTGGCGCACGATGGTGGTGAAGATGTTCGACGCCGGCCCGGTGCCCTCCAGCGTGGCCAGCAGTTCGGCGGTCTGGCCGTCGCCTTCACCGGACGCCAGCGGAGGGATGCGGGGAGTGGTCGGGCGGGGCGCAGTCATGGCGCGCACCCTACGACCTGGCCGGTATGAGTTTCACGAGGGGGCAAAAGCGGGAACAATGGTCTCCATGCCCAGGCCGATCTGGAGCGGGGCGATCAGCTTCGGGCTGGTCAGCATCCCGGTCAAGCTCTACAACGCCGTCAACCGCAAGAGCGTCTCGTTCAACCAGCTCGACAGCCGGGACAACCAGCGCATCCGCTACCGCAAGGTGAACGCCGACACCGGCGACGAGGTGCCCGACGACATGATCGTCAAGGGCTACGAGGTCACCAAGGGCCGCTACATCATCGTCGACCCCGACGAGCTGGAGCAGTTCATGCCCACCGTGACCCGCTCCATCGACCTCGACGAGTTCGTGGACCTCACCGAGATCGACCCGCTCTTCTACGACAGCCCGTACTACCTGGCCCCCGACAAGGTCACGAAGCCCTACGCCCTGCTGGCCCGGGCCATGGAAGAGGCGGGCAAGGTGGGCGTGGGCCGTTTCGTCATGCGCAACAAGGAGTACGTGGCCGCCGTGCGCCCCGTCGACGGGCGGCTGGTGCTGTCGACCATGGTCCATGCCGACGAGGTGGTCGACCCGATGAACATCGAGGAGCTCGAGAGCCTCGACGACGTCGAGATCTCCGACAAGGAGCTCAAGATGGCCGAGCAGCTCGTGGCCTCGCTGGCCGGGCCCTTCGAGCTCGATCGTTACCCCGACAACTACCGGCTGCAGGTGCTCGACCTCCTGGAGAAGCGGGCCGCCGGTGAGGAGATCGAGGTGCCGGAGCGGCCGGCCACGGCGCCCCAGGTCGTCGACCTGATGGCGGCCTTGGAGGCCAGCGTGAAGGCGGCCAAGGAGTCCCGCGGCCGGCACCCCACGGCCGCCGCCGAGGCCAAGCCGGTGAAGGCGGCGAAGGCGCCGGCCAAGGCCCCCGCCAAGGCCACCGCGGCGCGCAAGCGCAAGTCGGCGTGAGCCTGGCCTGGTGACGGCCGTCGAGGTCGGCGGCCGCCAGATCACGCTGTCCAACCTGGACAAGGTGCTGTACCCGGAAGCCGGCTTCACCAAGGCCGAGGTGATCGACTACTACCACCGCATCGCGCCGGTGATGGTGCCGCACCTCGCCGGGCGGGCGCTCACGTTGCGCCGGTGGCCGAACGGCGTGGACGCCAAGGGCTTCTTCGAGAAGCGCTGCCCCAGCCACCGTCCGCCGTGGCTGCCGACGGCACCGGGCCCTGGTGACCGCAACGGCACGATCGAGTACTGCGAGTTCGCCGAGCCCGCCGCCTTGGTGTGGGCGGCGAACATGGCGGCGCTGGAGTTGCACGCCCCCATGGCGCTCGCCGCCGACCTGGAGACGCCGCGCGCTGTCGTCTTCGACCTCGATCCCGGGGCGCCGGCGACCCTGCGGGCGTGCGCCACGATCGCCGTCGAGATCCGCGAGGTGCTCGGTCGGCTCGACCTGGTCGCCTTCCCGAAGACGTCGGGCTCCAAGGGCATGCAGCTCTATGTCCCGATCAACGGACCGGGCACCCACGACGGCGCCGGCGACTTCGCCCTGGCCGTTGCTCAGGTGGTGGAGCAGCGCCGCCCCCAGGACGTGGTGACCGTGATGACGAAGGCCGAGCGCACGCGCAAGGTCTTCATCGACTGGAGCCAGAACAGCCGCCACAAGACGACCATCGCCGTGTACTCGCTGCGGGCCCGGCCCCGACCCACCGTGTCGACGCCCATCACGTGGGCCGAGGTCGAGGCGATGGCCGACGGCGGCGAGGAGCTGCAGTTCGAGGCCGACGACGTCGTTGCCCGCGTGGCCGAGGACGGCGACCTGTTCGCCCCGGTCCTCAGCCTGGTGCAGGAGCTGCCGGCGACTGGCCGCTGACCCGGCCGGCGATGCTCACGCCGATGAGCGTGAACACCAGGGCCACCAGGAACTCGATGGCCAGGGCCGACGACAGCGACAGCCACGTCCGGTCGGCCAGCGCCACCAGCGCGCCGCCGATGCCACCGACCAGCGCGAAGCCGAGGGCGTCGGCGATCTGCAGCTGGCTGGCCACGAGGCCCTCGGAGCCGCCGGCGGCCGACGCCATGGTGGTGATCGAGGTGGTGTTGAACACGAGGCCGATCCCGAGGCCGGCCACCGTCCAGGACAGGAACATGAGCGCCAGGGGCGTGCCCGACCACACCACGGGCAGCGTCAGCACGAGGCCGATGGCGATGATGACGAAGCCCCGGCGCACCAGGGTCGACGGCGGGGTGCGACCGGCGGCGCGCGCTGACCAGGAGGCGCCCGCCGTCCACGTGAACGAGGCCCCCGTGATGACCACGCCGCCGACGAGGGTGCTGGTCCCATGGATCCGGGTGGCCGCCAGCGGGATGTACGTGTCGGCGCCGAAGAAGCCGATGCCGACGCAGAGACGGGTGGCCACGGCGGCGGGCACGCCCCGAGCGGCGCGGGCGGTGCCCGGGGGGAGGAGACCGACCAGCGCCAGCCAGCCGATCACCGCACCCGGGACGATGAGGACCAGCGCCACCCACAGCTGGCTGGCCGTCAGCCCGATCACCAGCAGGCCGACGCCGGCGGCCAGGACCGTCGCCCGGGGCACCCGGCTGGGGCCACCGCGCCGCTCGGGCGGCGGGAGGGCCAGGAGCGCCGGCAGCGCCAGGGCGATCAGCACCGGCAGGATCGGCAGGAGCCCGAGGAACACCCAGCGCCAGGTGAGCTGCTCGCTGACCAGGCCGGCCGCCGCCGGTGCGATCAGGGACGGCACCACCCACGCCGCCGCCAGGAGGGCGAACATCCGGGGCTGGCGCTCCGGCGGGAAGGCGCGGGTGACGACGACGTAGGCGACGCTGGCCAGCATCCCGGCCCCCGCCCCCTGCAGGGCCCGGCCGATCACCACGACGAGCATGCTCGGCGCAACGCCGGCGACGACGAGCCCCACGGCGAACACCGCGCTGCCGATGATGAAGGGAACCGCCGGCCCGCGGCGGTCGGCCTGCTCGCCGGCGGCGACGATGGCGACGAGGTTGGCCAGCATGTAGGCGCTGAAGGCCGCTCCGTAGAGGGCGTCGCCGTTCAGGTCGGCCGCCACCGCGGGCATGGCCGTGGCCACCGCCATGGCCTCGAAGGCGTTCATGGTGATCGCCATCACCATGCCGATCGCCAGGGCCGCCGTCCCGGTGCGGCGGCCGCGAGCGGCGAGCGTCACTTCACGACCGTGGGCGCCGATCCCGGGGTCCAGGTGGTGGCCCGCTGGCTGCCGCCGTCGCCGAAGATCTGCCAAGCGGCGTGGGCGATGTCGACGGTCCACAGGTCGAGGGCGTCGAGCTCGGGTCGCCAGCCGATCTTGGCGAACAGCGCTTGGCAGTAGCGCTCGCGCTCGTCGGCGTCGGTGATCTCGGTGGCGGTGCCGTAGAGCTTGGCCTCGCCGTCTTTGCCGTCCTTGTCGACCACCACGCTGTGCACGAGCACCCGGGGGTCCCGGCGGAGGTCGACCGACTTCATCGAGTTCGGCATCATGCCCAGGTACAGCTGGCCCTCCATGGCGATGGGCTCGACCGGGCTGATGCGAGGCCAGCCGTCGCGCCGGAGCGTGGCCACCAGCACGAGGCCGGTCGCCTCGAAGCGGGCGGCGGCCGGCTCGGCCAGCTCAGGGGCATGGTCGCAGAACTCCTGCCACGTCGCCATGGGGCTCACCGTACGACGAACGCCTACCATCCGGCGCCGATGGACGACCGAGACGAAGGACGGCCCTCATGACGCTCCCGACCCGCCCGGGCATGACCCTCCCCCTCCCCGGGCACCTGCACGCGCAGCGCGACCGCCTGATCGAGCTGGCCGACCTCGGCTACACCGACGTGTGGTCGGCCGAGTCAGACGGACCCGACGCCTTCACTCCGCTGGCTCTCGCCGCGGCGTGGGAACCGCGGCTCCGGCTCGGCACCGCCATCGTGCCCGCCTTCACCCGGGCGCCGGCGTGCATGGCCCAGTCGGTGGCGGCCATGGCCGACGCCGCCCCGGGCCGCTTCGCCTTCGGCGTGGGATCGTCGTCGAACGTGATCGTGGAGCGCTGGAACGGCGTGCCCTTCGTGGAGCCGTACAAGCGCGTCCGCGACGTGGTGCGGTTCCTCAAGGAAGCCTTCGCCGGCGAGAAGGTGTCGCACGTCTACGACACGTTCAGCGTGGACGGCTTCCGGCTCGGGGTGCGGCCCGAGGTCGAACCGCCGGTGCTGGTGGCCGCCTTGCGACCGGGCATGCTCCGCCTGGCCGGCCGGGAGGCCGATGGGGCCATCATCAACTGGTTGTCGGCCGATGACGTGACCAAGGTGGCGTCGGTGGTGCGCGACGCCGCCGGGGGCGCCGACCGGGAGATGGTGTGCCGCATCTTCGTGTGCCCGTCCGAGGACACCGACACGGTGCGCGAGGGGGCGAAGCGGGCCATCGCCGCCTACCTCAACGTGCCGGTGTACGCCCAGTTCCATGACTGGCTGGGCCGGGGCGACACCTTGCGCCCGATGTGGGACGCCTGGCAGGCCGGCGATCGCAAGCAGGCGCTCGCCGCCATCCCTGACTCCCTGGTCGACGAGCTGATCGTGCACGGGTCGCCGGCCCAGTGCCGGGCCGGCATCCAGCGCTACTTCGACAACGGCGTCACCACGTCATCCCTGGCGATCATGCCGCTTGCGCCCCTGGATCACGGCCAGTCGATCCGCGATCTGGCGCCGAGCGCCGGCTGACCGGCGGCCGCCGGGCCTCGGCGGCGGCCGCTTCCTGGGCCAGGCGGCGTTGACGGCTCTCCGCGAGGATGACCCGAGCATGGGCGACGCCGGCGAGGCCGACGCGGCGCGTGCGCTCGTCCAGCTGAAGTTGGGCGGGGACGCTGGCCGGGGGGAGGAGGGCGAGCTGGGTGGTGCGGTGCGTGGTCATGGGGACAGTGTGCACGGGGGGTGTCACAGAGTTCCCTGACCAGGCCCGATGCCGCCGCAATGCGGCGACGCGGATTCAGTCTTTGGCGAGGGCGTCGGCGCTGGCCAGGACGCGGCCGGCCAGGGCCAGGTCCCCTTCGATGGTGACGGGCAGGTCGGCCACCTCGATGCGGCGGGCGGCCAGGCGGCACAGCTCGGTGGCGTCGACCACGATCGTGGTGTCGGGCTCACCGGGCGCCTCCGACGGATCGAGCGGCACGCTGTAGCACCCACCGGCGGGGCCGGTGAGCACGAAGCGGGCGGTGCGTCCGGGCGCCGTCATCCCTCGCATGGCCAGGGCGAACGGCAAGACGGTCATGAAGCGATCCGACATCATCGCCATCCGGGGCGCATCCAGATCAGGGGTCGGGCGCCCGGTGGCGGCGGCCACGTCGTGCATGTGCGCCCACAGCTCGAAGGTGCGCAGCACCAGGAGGCCCTCGGTGTCGGTGGGCAGGTCGTGGGCGAGGATGGGGAGGTCGGCCGGCACCGTGGCGGCCGCCGCCACGACCTGGCGGGCCCGTTGGTACCAGCGCTCGGCGATCACCGGACCCGGCTGCGGACCCAGTTCGGCCACCACGGAGGCGGTGGCGGCGAGGTGATCGGCGACGGCGCGGGCGTCGGGCGCCGGCCCGATCAGCCAGGCCCGCGTCAGCTCCTCCATGCCGGCGAGATGCGCTACCAGCTCGCCGATGTGGGCGTGGGGCGGGCGGGTGGGCCGCGCCCGCCAGTCGGCGGCGCTCAGCGAGCCGACGAGCGCGTGGAAGTCCTCCACGGTCTGGGCGTAGGCGGCGGCGGGCGAGGTGGGTTCCGGGCGGCCGATGACGTCGCCGGCGGGCCGCTGCCCGAGGGCCCGGGCCAGCATGTCGAGGCGCAGGCCGGCGGGCGGCTCGGTGCCGCCGTCCAGTGCGAGATCCACGAGCGCGATGACGGTGCTCATGTCGCCGTCCGGCTCCGGTGCGGTGCCCGTCATGTCCATGCTCGTGCGTTCTCGGGACCGATCATCGTGCGGAGGCGGGCCAACGCCAACCTCAGCCGGGATTTCGCGGTGCCTTCCGGTATGCCGAGGATGCTGGCCACCTCCCGATAGGTGCGGCCGTCGAAGTAGGCCAGTTCGAGGGCCGCCCGCTGGTCGGCCGGGAGCTGATCGAGCAGGGCGGTGAGCCGCTCGCGGCGCCAGTCCTGGGTGGCCGCTTCGAGCACGGCGCCCTCGTGCCCGTGGTCGACGACCTCGCCGTCGTGGGCCCGCGACTCGGCCGACGCCCGGCGGCTCACGCGGCGCACCTCGTCGACGGCCCGGTGGTGGGTGACGACGCCGAGGAAGGCCCGCAGCGAGCCCCGTTCGAGGTCCACCCTCTGGGGCTGCGACCACAGGTAGGTGAAGACCTCCTGAGTGATCTCGCGGGCCAGGTGATCGTCCCGGGTGACCCGCCGCGCCAGGCCGTAGACCATGTCGGCGTGCTGGTCGTAGACGATGCCGAGAGCGCGCTCGTCCCCAGCGGCCAGGCGCGCCAAGAGCACGGCGTCGACTCCGTGGGCCTCCGACGGCGGCACGGCGATGAGCGTACGCGGCGCAGCGTCGATCATCGTCACGTCTCGTGTTCGTCGGCCGGGGCCGGCTGGATCACCGGCGCTCGATGGCCTGGAGCACCAGCAGGAAGAGCACAGCGCCGACGAAGGCCACGAGGATCGACCACACGTCGAACTCGTCGACGCCCCGCGAGCCGGCGGCGGTGAACAGCGCACCGCCGAGCACGGCACCGATGATGCCGACGATGATCGAGAACAGGCAGCCCCGCCGGTCGAACTTCGTGACCCGCGTGGCCAGTGCGCCGGCGATCAGTCCGACGACGATCCAACCCAGGATGCTCACCGGCGGTGACCGTACACTCTCGCTCGAACAGCCGGGGGTTCGATGGTGCGAGAGGGGGCACAGAGACGGTCCGGCCGATGGTTGGCCGCCGCCGCCGCCGTCATCGTTGCTGTCGCCGTGCCCACGGCCGCCGCGGCACAGGCGCCGGGGCCGTCGCCCACGTGCACGCTGCGGGGCGCCACGGTGACCGCCGCCCAGGTGACCGCGTGCCTCGCTACGACCGGTATCGACGGCCAGGACGTCGTGGTCACCGACCTCCTCGACCTGTCGACGCTCGGCGTCGTGGAGCATCCCATCCGCTGCCAGCGGTGCCGCCTCGCCGGCGGGTTGCGGGTGGCCGACGTGACGTTCACCCGCGCCATCGACTTCGACGTGGTCCTGGTCGAGGGCGACATCGACGCGCGCGGCGCCCGGTTCCAGGGTCCGGTCCTCGTGCGCGGCGATCGCAGCGCGGCCAGCCGGGTCTCGGGCACGGCTGACTTCTCGCTGGCCACCTTCGACGACGCCACCACGTTCGACGCGCTGCGCTTCGACCAGTCGGTCGACTTCGACGGCGCCCGCTTCGGGTCGTCGGTGTCGTTCGAGGGCACCGACTTCGGTGGCGACGTGCGCTTCGAGCGGGCCGACGTGGCCGGCTTCTTCGTGATGTCCGGACCGCCGCCGGCCGACCTGGCCGCGACGAACGGCGGCGTGGCCGGGCGCACGACGATGAGCGACGCGCTGTTCCACGGCACGGTCGATCTCTCGGCCCGCCAGTTCACCGGCGGCCTCGACGCCCAAGGAGCCACCTTCACCGCCCGCACGACGTTGGCCAATGCCACGTTCGGCGCCGCCCTGACCCTCGACGGGGCCAGCTTCACCGAGCTCGACGCCACGGGCGCCACGCTCGACGCGCCGGCATCGGTGCGGCTGGTCCGCGGCAGGGTCGATCAACCTGAACCGAGCGAGCGCGCTGGCGGGCTTGACGTTGCAGGGCACCCAGGTGGCCGGCGCCGCCTCGTTCGACCAGACCAACCTCCAGGGCAACTTCGACGTCACGAGGTTCACCGCCGCCCAGATCGTCCTCGACATCGGCGCCCTCGGGAACGTGCAGAGCCAGAGCGCCGGGCGGGCCGTCCTGGCCAAGATCGAGCGGACCGCCCGCGACGGCGGCGACATCCCGCTGGCCAACGCCGCCCGCTTCCGCATGCTGCAGATCGATGGCGAGCGCAGCCCCTTCCCGAAGCGCCAGCTCGACTGGGTCTTCTACGAGCAGCTCGCCGGCTACCTCGTTCGCCCGCTGCGCCCGTTGCGCGCGCTCCTGTTCCTCATCGTGGTCGGAACGATCGCGCGCTACATCGTGGACGCGTACCGTGAGCGCCACGAGCTGGCGGTGGTCGGCGTCGCCACTGGGGGGATGGTGCGCAAGGTGCGGGTGGGCCACGAGGTGACCGGGTTGCTGCAGCGGCTGTCGCGGGCCGCCATCGCCAGCCTGCGGCCCAAGCCCAACATCCCCTCGCCCGTCGGGGAGATCACGGTGGCGCCGTACGTGATCGCCGGCTTGCGACTCTTCGAGTACGTGACGTCGAAGCTGTTGATCGTGGTGTTCTTCCTCAGCCTCGCCAACTACAACGCCACGCTGCGCGAGGTGCTGGGTTCGGTGAAGCTGTGAAGGCGGTCGCCGCCGCGGCGCTCGCCGGCCTCCTGGTCGCGTGCGGTGGTGGCGGCGGGAGCGTCACCCCGGACACCGGCGGGAACGGCAAGGCCGCCGTCGGCACGGTGACCGGCGTCGTCCCGGTCGGGGGCCGGGTCGCCGGGGCGGCGGCCTTCGAGGGCCAGGCCGTCGGGCGCACCGACGTCATCAGCACGGAGCCCAACGGCAAGATCATCTTCTCCCTGGGCCAGCTGGTGCCGTTCTGCCAGGTGGAGACGGCCAGCGAGGTCGAGGTGGCGCCCAGCGGGGTGACGCTGGTGGAGGTGCGCAAGGGCACCGCGCTGTGCCGGACGTCGACCAACGGCCAGCTCAAGCAGTTCGCCGCCGGCTCCACCGTCCTGACCGCCGCCGATCCGGTCTTCCTGCTCGGGTGGGACGGCGAGACGGCGACGGTGCAGGTCGCCCAGGGCTACGTCCGCCTCGAGAGCGACGACGGCACCGCCATCGTGGGAGCCAACCAGCAGGCCCAGGCTGGGCCGGGCGGCATGGGCGTGGGACCGTGGGAGCCGGCGTCGATCGAGGATCGCCAGACCCGTGCTGCCGCCACGACCCAGCTCGACCAGGCGCTCGGCGATCAGCCGGCGGTGCGCTACCCGGGCCTCGACGCGTCGCAGTCGCCCGTCCTGGCCGATGCGAAGCAGGCCGGCGGCCTCGTCGTCGGGGTCGACCAGCAGGCGCTGGAGACGTTCGTGCAGGAGCTCCTCGGCAACATGGGTTCGCTCTGGGACGTGAACATCTCGGTGCAGGCCGGTAACCGCGGCAGCATCGTCGTCACCAGCGAACCGCCGCGGGGCCGAGACGCCATCGCGCTGGCCGAGCTCGACGGCACCACCTACTTCGCCGTTCCCACCGAGGACGACCCGGCGCTGGCCCAGGCCATGCGGGTGTTCCTGGCGGCGTCGCTGCAGGCCCGTTGCCCGCTGGCCGGGGGCGGCCGGGCGGCCCCGGGGCGGAGCTGCTACGAGGACGCCTACCGGGTGCAGGTGGGCGCCGACCTCGTGCCCCTCGGCCCGCTGGCGCCGTACCTCGGGCTGGGCTGACGCCTACCGGGCGACGAAGTACTTCGCCTGGGGGTGGTGGCAGATGATGGCTGACGTGGTCTGCTCGGGCTGGTATTGCCAGCCCGTCTCCTCGCTCACCTCGATGCCGAGGCGATCGGCGCCGAGGAGGTGGGCCACCGTGGCGTTGTCCTCCAGGTCCGGACAGGCCGGGTAACCCCATGAGTACCGGCCGCCCCGGTACTGCTGGCGGAACAGGCCCCCGATCGTCGGGCCGTCCTCGCCGGCGAAGCCCCACTCCTCGCGGATGCGCCGGTGCCAGCGCTCGGCCAGGGCCTCGGCCATCTCCACGCCCAGCCCGTGCAGCAGCAGGTAGTCCTGGTAGCGGTTCTCGGCGAACAGCGCGGCGGTCGCCTCGGAAACCGCCGCCCCGATCGTCACGATGTGGAACGAGGCGTAGTCGGGCTGGCCGCTGGCGACGGAACGGAAGAAGTCGGCGATGCACAACCAGGGCTCCACGCGCTGGCGCGGGAACGTGAAGCGGGCCGCCTCGGTCGAGCGCGCCTCGTCGGTCCACACCACGAGGTCCTTGCCATCGCTGTTCACCGGCCAGTAGCCGTAGACGACCTGGGGCACCAGCACACCCGAGGCCTTGGCCTCGGCCAGCATGCTGCGCAGCTGCGGCCGCAGCCGGGCTTTGAACGCGGCGTCGTCCTCGCCCGCCTCCGGCCGGAACTGCCACTGGTTGCGGAACAGCGCCGTCTCGTTGACGTACTCGGCGATCTCGTCGAGCGACAGGCCCTTCACCAGTCGCGAGCCGATGAACGGCGGGACGAACACCGGATTGTCCGGGGCCACCGACGGCGACCGCACCGGGATGGTGGCCGGATCGACCTCGGCGGCGCGCTCTGACGCCCGCTTCGGCAGCACGCGGCCCGTGGGCACGCGTCCGAACGACGGATCGTCCGGCCCGTCGCGCTTGATCGTCATGAGCTTGTCCATCGTGTGGAGACCCTCGAACGCGTCACGGCCGTAGAACAGGCGACCCTCGTAGATCTCCCGCAGATCCTTCTCCACGTACGTGCGGGTGAGGGCGGCCCCACCGAGGAGGACGGGCACGTCGGCCAGGCCCAGCTCGTTCAGCTCCTGCAGGTTGTCGCGCATGATGAGCGTGCTCTTCACCAGCAGGCCGCTCATGCCGATGGCGTCGGCCTCGACCTCTTTGACCTTGGCCACCATGTCGGCGATGGGGACCTTGATGCCCAGGTTGAAGACCTCGTAGCCGTTGTTGGTGAGGATGATGTCGACGAGGTTCTTGCCGATGTCGTGCACGTCGCCCTTCACCGTGGCGATCACGAGGCGTCCCTTCGAGGTCTGCCCCTCGACCTTCTCCATGAGCGGCTCGAGGTGGGCCACGGCCGCCTTCATCGTCTCGGCCGACTGCAGCACGAACGGGAGCTGCATCTGGCCCGAGCCGAAGAGCTCGCCCACCGTGCGCATGCCGTCGAGGAGGACGTCGTTCACCAGATCGAGCGGCGTCCAGCCGCCTGATAGGCCCTCGTCGAGGTCGGCGACGAGGCCATCGCGATCGCCGTCGATGATTCGCGACTTCAGACGTTGCTCGACGGGCCAGCCGCTGCGATCCTCCTTCTCGGTGGCCACGTGCTGCACGTCGGCGAAGACCTCGAGCAGCTTCGCCAGCGGGTCGTACCCGGGGGCGCGGCGGTCGTGGACGAGGTCGAGAGCGGCCTGGCGCTGCTCGTCGGGGATCCGGTTGAGCGGCAGGATGCGGGCGGCGTGCACGATGGCGGCGTCGAGCCCGGCCTCCACGCACTCGTGCAGGAACACCGAGTTGAGGACGTGGCGGGCCGCCGGCGACAGGCCGAACGACACGTTCGACACGCCGAGCACGGTGTGGGCGCCGGGGATCTCGGCCTTGATGCGCCGGATGGCCTCGATGGTGGCGAGGCCGTCACGGCGCAGGTCGTCGTCACCGGTCGACAGCGGGAACGTGAGGGCGTCGAAGATCAGATCGGTGGCCGACAGCCCGTAGCGCTCGGTGGCGATCTGGTGGATGCGATGCGCCACCTCCAGCTTCCACTCGACGTCACGGGCCTGACCCCGCTCGTCGATGAGGAGGCAGATGACGGCGGCCCCGTAGTCGCGCGCCAGCGAGAAGACGCGGTCCATGCGGCTACCCGGTAGCTCGCCGTCCTCCAGGTTGGCCGAGTTGAGGATGGCCCGGCCGCCGATGTGCTGCAGCGCGGCCTCGATCACGGGCGGCTCGGTCGAGTCGAGCACGAGCGGCACGCTGGCCTGGGTGGCGAAGCGGCTGGCGATCTCGTCCATGTCGACGGCGCCGTCGCGGCCCACGTAGTCGACGCACACGTCGATCACATGAGCCCCTTCGCGGATCTGGTCGCCGGCCATCTTCACGCACGTGTCCCAGTCGCCGGCCAGCATCGCCTCGCGGAACGCCTTGGAGCCGTTGGCGTTCGTGCGCTCACCGATGATGAGGACCGACGACTCCTGGTGGATCGGCACGGGCGAGTAGATCGACGCCACCGACGGCTCGACCACCGGTGTGCGGGGCGCCGGCTCGAGATCGCGGCAGGCCTCGATCACCGCGGCGATGTGGGCCGGCGTCGTGCCGCAGCAGCCACCCACGACGCGCACGCCGTGCTCGGTGATGAAGCGGGCGTGATGCTCGGCGAGCTCAGTCGGCGTGAGGTCGTAGTGCGTGTGGCCGTCCAGGATCGACGGGAGGCCGGCGTTGGGGAGCACCGAGATCGGCACCGGGCACGCCTCCGCCAGGTACCGGATGTGCTCGGTCATCTCGCGCGGCCCGGTGGCGCAGTTGAGGCCGAGGATGTCCGGCTTCAGCGCGATCAGCGACGTGAGGGCGGCGCCGATCTCCGAACCGAGGAGCATCCGCCCCGTCGTCTCGATGGTGACCTGCGCCTGGATCGGCACGGCGCGCCCGGTGGCGGCCATGGCCCGGCGGCAGGCGGTGATGGCCGCCTTGGCCTGCAGCAGGTCGTAGCACGTCTCGACGAGCAGCAGGTCGGCGCCGCCGTCGAGGAGGCCGCGCGCCTGCTCCTCGTACACGTCGCGCAGGGCGGCGAACGTGATGTGGCCGAGCGACGGGAGCTTGGTGCCCGGGCCCATGGAACCGGCCACGTAGCGCTGGTGGCCGCCGGCGGAGTGGCCGGCGGCCACCTCGCGGGCGATCTCGGCGGCCCGGCGGTTCAGCTCGTAGGACGTGTCGGCGATGCCGTACTCGGCCAGGACCGTGGCGAACGCGCCGAACGTCGCCGTCTCCACCACGTCGACCCCGAGGGCCAGAAATGCGTCGTGCATGCCGGCGATGACGTCGGGGCGGGTGAACACCAGGTGCTCGTTGCAGCCCTCCAGGTCAGCGCCACCGAAGTCGTCGGCATGCAGGTCGAGCGACTGGATGTACGTCCCGAACGCACCGTCGTAGAACACGACGCGCTCCGCCACCGCGTCCAGGAATGTCTGCACCATGGGCGTTCCATGCTACGGGCCGTCACTAACGTGCGCCCACCATGGCCCGCGAGAAGGTGTACACCCGAAAGGGGGACGACGGCACGACCGGTCTCCTCTACGGCGGGCGGGTCCGCAAGGACAGCGAGCTGCCCACCGCCTACGGCGCCGTCGACGAGGCCCAGGCCGTGCTCGGCCTCGCCCGCGCCGAGGCCGGGCCCGGAACCGAGCTGGCCGACGTCATCGTCGGCCTCGAGCGCGATCTGTACGTGTTGATGGCCGAGCTGGCGACCCTGCCGGAGAACCGGGTGAAGCTGACGCCGGGCACCACCGCGGTGACCGCCGCCATGGTCGAGGCGCTCGAGCATCAGATCGACGCCACCTCCGAACGCTTCGAACCACCGACGGAGTTCGTCGTGCCCGGCGAGACGAAGGTGGCGGCGCTGCTCGACCTGGCCCGCACCGTCACCAGGCGGGCCGAGCGGCACGCCCTCGTCGCCGCCGCCCCGCCGTCGCTGGTCGTCACCTACCTGAACCGTCTGTCCGATCTGCTGTGGACCCTCGCTCGCTGGCAGGAGGGTCACTCGTTGTCGTCCCGCCAGTAGGAGCCCCGATGCCCATCGTCTTCGACACCGCCGTCACCCGCCCGCGTTCCGCCGACGTCGTCGGCATCCCGATCGCCGCCGACGGTCCCGTTCCTCGCGGCGGCCTGTCCCGCAAGGAGCTCGCCGCCCTCGGCTTCCGCGGTGCGCTCGGCACCACGGCGGCGGTGCCGGGACAGATCTACGTCGGTCTCGGCAGCGACGCCGTCACGCCGGCGACGCTGCGCACGGCGGCCGCGGCACTGGCCCGCGCGTCGGCCCACGTCGGTGTCGTGGCGACGGCCCTCGCTGCGGTCGACGGCGTCGAGCCCAAGGCGGGCGCCCAGGCGGTGGCCGAGGGCATCGTGCTGGGCTCGTACCGCTACCTCGCGCTCAAGCGCAAAGGCACGCCGTCGGCCCTCGAACGGGTGGTGCTGCTGGGCGATGCCCGCTCTGCCGCGGCGCGGGCCGCCGGTGCCGAGCGGGGCGCGGCGATCGCCGCCGCCGTCACCCTCGGGCGCGACCTGGCCAACACGCCGCCGGGTCACCTGACGGCCCGGGATCTGGCGGCGAAAGCCGAAGCCGAAGGGCGCGCCGCCCGCCTCGACGTCGAGGTCCACGACGAGGACAGCATCACCGCGATGCGCCTCGGCGGCCTCCTGGGGGTGAACCAGGGCTCCACCGAGCCGCCCCGCCTGGTGAAGCTGACGTACACGCCGCGCCGGCCCATCGCCACCGTCGCCCTCGTGGGCAAAGGCATCACCTACGACTCGGGCGGCATCTCGCTGAAGCCGTCCGACGGCATGCACGTCGCCATGAAGATGGACATGAGCGGAGCGGCGGCGGTGCTGGCGGCCATGACGGCGCTCCCCGTCACCAAGCCCCGGGTGCGGGTGATCGGCTACCTGTGCTGCACCGACAACATGCCGTCCGGCAGCGCCCTCAAGCTGGGCGACGTGCTGACCTTCCGCGACGGCACCACCGTCGAGATCCACAACACCGACGCCGAGGGGCGGCTCGTCCTGGCCGACGGGCTCGGGCTCGCCGTCGAGGACGGCGCCGACGCCATCATCGACATCGCCACGCTCACCGGCGCCTGCATGCGGGCCTTGGGGCTCGAGGTCGCCGGCGTCATGGGCAACGACGAAGGGTGGGTCAGCCAGGTGCGGTCGGCCGCCGACCGGGCCGACGAACCCGTGTGGCCGCTGCCGCTGCCCGCCCGCTACCGGTCGCAGCTCGACAGCGACGTCGCCGACCTCAAGAACATCGGCAGCGACTGGGGCGGCGCGCTGGCGGCCGGCCTGTTCCTGCAGGAGTTCGTGAGCGGCGTGCCGTGGGCCCACCTCGACATCGCCGGGCCGATGAAGGCCGACCGCGACGACGGGTGGCGCTCGAAGGGCGCGACCGCGTTCGGCGTGCGCACGATCATCGAGGTGCTCGACCGCTTCAGCCCGCCGCGCTGACCCAGCGCTCGTGCTGCTCCTGCAGCGCCGCGGGCAGGCGGCCGAGCTGGCGGTGGCTGAGCGGCGGCAACCGCCGCCGCACCCGCATGCCGTGGCTGTGGGGTTGCGCCAGCCCGAACTGCACGCAGCGCTGCAGGGTGCGGGCGAACGAGCTGTTGCGCCCGGACGTGGCGCTCAACCCGAGGGCGCCGGCCATCTCCTGCAGGTCGAGCTCGAAACCGTCGGGGTGGGCGTCGAAGGCGTCGGCCAGCCGCCTCAGCAGCCACGTGGCACTCGGACCGAGGACACCGAGCCAGAATTGCTCGACGTAGGGTGACCGGGGGTCATGGCCCACCGCGTCGACGACGGGATCGGGCCAGGGAAGGACGATGAGCGTGTCGAACGGGAGCACGGGTGACGCCGGCGATGACATGGGCACCTCCAGGGTGCGGGCCTGGATCGACCAGGCCGCTCGGGTCGTGGTGCTCACGGGAGCGGGGATCTCGACCGACTCCGGCATCCCGGACTTCCGCGGGCCCAATGGTGTGTGGACGAAGAACCCCGAAGCGGAAAAGGCGGCCACGATCCAGCACTACCTGGCCGACCCGGACGTGCGGGTCCGGGCCTGGCAGACCCGCATCAGCTCTCCGGCGTGGGCCGCCCAGCCGAACGCCGGCCACCAGGCGCTCGTCGAGCTGGAGCGCCGGGGCAAGCTCCACGCCATCGTCACCCAGAACGTCGACGAGCTGCACCAGCGCGCCGGCAGCGCGCCGGAGCTCGTCGTCGAGGTGCACGGCACCATGTTCCGCACGATGTGCTGGGCGTGCGGCGAGGAGGGCGCCATGGAGGCCACCCTCGAGCGGGTGCGGGCGGGGGAGCCCGATCCGGCGTGTGCGTCGTGCGGCGGCATCCTGAAGTCGGCCACCATCTCGTTCGGCCAGTCGCTGGTGCCCGAGGTCATCGACCGAGCCCTGCAGGTGGCCGAGGAGGCCGACCTGCTGCTGGCCGTGGGTACCACCCTGGCCGTCTACCCGGTGGCCAACATGGTGCCCCGCGCCCGGTTCGCCGGCGCTCGCGTGGTGATCGTGAACGCCGAGCCGACGGCCTACGACGACGTGGCCGACGCCGTGCTGCGGGGCTCGATCAGCGAGATCCTGCCGGCGATCACGACAGGTAGCCGGTGATGTCGGCGATCACCGACGTCCGGCCGTAGCTGAAGAAGCACACCCTGCCGTTGCTGCCGAGGCGCACGGTGACGAGGTTGGCCCGGGTGTCGCCGGCGGTGAAGTTCAGGTTCGACGCCAGCGGCACGGCCGTCCCGCACGGGTAGACGGTGAGGTAGCCGGGCCCATTGGCCTCGGTGGCGGTCACGTTGAGCACGGCGGCGCTGGCCCCGGACGGCACCCCGGCGCTGCCCCCGACGGCGAGGTCGATCGTCTGGGTGTGCCCGAGGGCTCCGAGCCAGCCCCCCGTGCCATTGCGGGTGTCGAGCAGCCGGGTCGGGACCACGGTGGTGAGGGCCGTGCCCGAGCCGCTGAAGGCGCCGGCCAAGTCCACGATGACATGGGTCGGGGCGTTGGCGAAGAAGCAGATGCTGCGGCCGGCGCCGATGGGCACCACGGCCGAGTTCGGCACCGTCTGGCCCGGCGCGAAGTTCACGTTCGACACCATCGGCACGGCCCCACCGCAGGGGTAGGCGGTGAGGTACCCGGCGCCGGCGGCCTGGGTCGCCGTCAGGTTGACGGCCACGGCCACGGCATCGGCGCTGACCAGGTTGGCCAGCGAGAGGGTGTAGGTCTGCCCGATGGCCCCGCTCCGGGTGTCCATCACCCGCTGAGGGCTGAGCGGGGTGAAGGCGGCGCCGGCGCTGGCCCGGTACCAGCCGGCCAGGTCGATGATCACGTGCGTCCCGACGTTGGCGAACACGCACAGCTGCCCGCCGGCGCCGAGGGCCGTCGTGACGAGGTTGGGCACGCTGGAGCCGGCCTGGAAGTTCACGTTCGACGCCGTCGGCGGTGTGCTGCCGCACGGATAGACGGTGAGGTAGCCGGCCCCGCTGCCGCCCGTCGCGGTGACGTTGACGACGACCCCGACGGCGTCTCCCGGCACCTGGCCGACGCCAGCGACCTCGAGGGCGAGCGATTTCCCGGCCCCGAGGGGGCTGCCGTTGCGGGTGTCGAGCACCCGTTGGGGCTGGGCCGGGCTGAAGCGGGCCTTGGCCGACAGCGAGGTCACGTTGCCCACCGGCGGTCCCGACCCGGTCGGCACGGCGCTGTCCATGCCGGTGTAGCCGGAGACGGCCGCCGCCTCCATGAAGTCGAGCGTCACCCAGAGGTGGTCGGCGGTCGTCACGACGCCGATCCCCACCCGGTCGTAGTCACCGACGATGTTGGCGTAGTGGCCCGGGGACTGGACGAAGGCGTTCTGGATGGTGTCGACGTCGTCGCCCACGCCGATGTTCTCGCCACCCTTGCGCCAGCCCGGATCGATCGTGGTGAGGACGGGGCCCAGGTCAGGGCGGTGGCACAGGGCCGTGCGGTTGCAGTCGGTGGGCGCCGCCGGGTCGGTGATCTTGCCGCCGTTGGCGGCGTAGACCCCGGCCATGTGGTTCGACCAGTCGACGGCCATCGCATCGAGGCCGCCGTCGCGCACGAGGGGCGGCAGGCCAGCGGCCACGCGGGTCTGGTTGGTCTTGAGGAGGAACTGCGCCGCCGCCGTGCCGGGATCGGGCAGGGCCGACGCACTGGTCGCCGAAGTCAGCAGGCCCACGGCAGCGAGGGAGGCGGCCACGAGGAGCGCGCTCATCCAGCGGCGGCAATCCTGCACGGACAGAGATATCGGCCAAAAGACCTACGCGACTTGAGCAATTTGTGACGAAGCTGTTGCGGTCCGCCGTCGAACCGCAATGTGAACCAATCCCGACCAGGCCGGTAGCCTTTCTCCATGGCCACGTTCCGCGATCTGCTGAGCCGGGCGAAGGCGGAGATCCGAGAGGTCGACACCGCCGCCGCCGAGGCTGCCGCCGGCCAGCCCGGCACCGTGGTGCTCGACGTCCGGGAGCCCGACGAGTACGACCAGGGCGCCATTCCCGGCGCCGTCCACATCCCCCGGGGCCACCTGGAGAGCCAGATCGAGGGTCGGCTCCCCGACCACGACGCCCCCGTCGTCATCTACTGCGCCGGCGGGGTGCGCTCGGCCTTCGCCGCCAAGACCCTCCAGGACCTGGGTTACACCGACGTCGTGTCGATGGCCGGGGGCTTCGGCAGGTGGAAGGACGAGGGCCGGCCGTGGCGGGTGCCCGTCACCCTCACCCCCGACCAGCGCAACCGCTACCAGCGCCACCTGCTGCTGCCCGAGGTGGACGTGGCCGGCCAGGTCAAGCTGCTCGACAGCAAGGTGCTCCTGCTCGGCGCCGGCGGCCTCGGCTCGCCGGCGGCCCTGTACCTGGCGGCGGCGGGCGTGGGCACGCTCGGCATCGTCGACATGGACGAGGTCGACGAGTCCAACCTGCAGCGCCAGATCCTCCACAACCTCGACCGCATCGGCGAGCGCAAGGTCGACTCGGCCAAGAAGACCCTGGTGGGACTGAACCCCGACGTCAACGTGGTGACCTACGACACCCGCCTGGCGGCCGAGAACGTCATGGATCTCATCTCGGGCTACGACGTCATCATCGACGGGGCCGACAACTTCCCCAGCCGCTACCTCCTCAACGACGCGTCGGTGAAGCTCGGCATCCCCGTGGTCCATGGATCGATCTTCCGCTTCGAGGGCATGGTCACCGTCTTCGACCCGAAGCGGGGTCCCAATTACCGCGACATGGTGCCCGAACCGCCGCCCGCCGACCTGGCACCGAGCTGCGCCGAGGCCGGCGTGCTGGGCGTGCTGCCCGGCATCATCGGCAGCCTGCAGGCGCTCGAGGCCATCAAGCTGTTGCTCGATCTGGGCGATCCGCTGATCGGGCGCATCCTCAGCTTCGACGCCCTGGAGATGAGCTTCCGCACGTACAAGCTGCGGGTCGATCCGACCAACCCGGTCACGTGGGAGAACCGCGACGCCATCGAGATCGCCGAGTACGACGAGCTGTGCGCGCCGCATCTCACCCATTGAGCATCACCACATTGGGTCGAACGCCCTAGTTACAGCCACGGCATGCGTTCGTAACGTCGCCAGTAATGACCATCCTCGACGATACGGAGCTCGTGAGCCCGCTCGAGATGGAGTCGGCGGCGTGCTGCATCTGTGGCGGTACCGACGGCGAACCCGTCGGCGTCGGTGAGGACTTCGAGTACCGATCGAGCAAGGACAGCTTCCTGGCGGTGCGCTGCCCGCAGTGCACGCTCGTGTACCTCGATCCGCGCCCGACCCCGGCCGAGCTGAGCCGCATCTACCCGGACGACTACCACGCGTTCGAGTTCTCGGCGGAGCAGTACGGCATGGTGCACGCGGTGCGCAGCCGCCTGGAGGCGCGCCGCATCCTGAAGGTGCTCGGCGAGCTGCCGAGCGGCGCCCGCGTCCTCGACGTCGGCTGCGGTGACGGGTTCCACCTCGACCTCCTGCGCGCCCACGGCCCCCAGGACTGGGTGCTCGAGGGTGTCGACCTCGACAAGCGGGCCGTCGCCGCCGGGCTGGCGCGGGACCTGATGATCCACCACGGCACCGTGGAAGGCCTCGATCTCCCGGCGGCCTCCTACGACGCCGCGCTGATGATCCAGACGATCGAGCACGTCGGCCACCCGCCGGGCGTCCTGGCGGCTACGAAGCGACTGCTGAAGCCGGGCGGCCGCCTCATGATCGTCACTGACAACACCGGATCGCTCGACTTCCGGCTGGCGTGCCGGCGCTACTGGGGCGGGTACCACTTCCCCCGCCACTGGAACCTCTTCAACGAGCGCTCCATCCGGTTGCTGGCGGCCAAGTCCGGCTTCGAGGTGGCATCCTTCGAGACCATCGTGTCTCCGGTCAACTGGACCTACTCCGTGCGCAACGCCCTCGAGGACGTGGGCGCCCCACGCTGGTTGGTCAAGCAGTTCAGCCTCACCACGCCGGTCACCCTCGGGATGTTCACCGCGTTCGATGCCGTGCACACGGCGCTGCGGCGGGGCGCGTTGCTGCGCGTCGTGCTGAAGAAGCCGGCGTGAGCCAGAGCCCACCTGTCGCCATCCTCGGCGCCGGCATCGCCGGCCTCGTCGCCGCACGCCAGCTGGCCCGCCACGGCGTGCCCGTCATCGTCTACGAGGGCGGACCCGTCATCGCCGGCATGGCCCGGACGGTCACCGACGCCGACGGATTCAGCTACGACGTCGGCGCCCACTTCATCACCAACCGGTTGGCCGCCGCACTGGGCATCGCCGGGCGGTGCCGCACCGTGCGCCACTACGGTGAGGTCGTACGGGTCGACGGCAAGGACCGCGCCTATCCGATGGGTCTGCTCACCGTGCCTCGCTACGTCGCCTCGGCGATGGGCGGCCGGCTGCGGCGCCACGGCGGCCCGCCGGCATCGGTGGCGGAGCGCTTCCGCTGGGAGTACGGCGCGGCGATGGCCGACGAGATCGCCATCCCCCTCGTGGAGGCGTGGTCGGGGGTCTCCGCCGACGAGCTGGCGCCCAGCGTCGCCGACAAGATCCCCCAGAGCATCCCCGAGACGCTGCGCTTGCGCTTCGCCGCCCGGCACCTGCACCGAGCCGTCGCCATCGGCTACTGCGGATCGAAGCCCCAGTCGGCCAGCGTGTACCACGTGTACCCGCAGAAGGGCGTGTCCACGCTGTGCGAGGCGATCGCCGACGAGCTCGGCGACATCGTGCAGCTGTCGACTCCGGTCGAGAAGGTCTACGTGGAGGACGGCGCCGCCGTCGGGGTGCGGGCCGGCGGCTTCGATCAGCCCGCCTCGGCGGTGATCAGCACCGCCCCGATCAGCGTGCTCCCGAAGCTCATGGACGGCACCGATGCGCTCGAGCCGTACCGGGCCTTCAAGTTCCGCGGCCTCGTGCTGGTGAACCTGAAGCTGAAGGGCCGGGGCCTCCTGCCCGACACGATGATGTGGTTCCCGCAGGGCGACTACGCCTTCTTCCGCCTGTGCGAGGCGCCGCTCTCGATGCCATGGCTGGCGCCCGAGGGGTCGACCATGATCACCGCCGACATCGGCGCCGCCGTCGGTGACGAGCACTGGACGATGGCCGACGACGACCTCATCGCCCTGACCCTCGACCACTTCGCCCGGGTGTGCCCGGATGCCCACGCCCGCTGCATCGGCGGCACGGTCCTGCGCCAACCGCTCGGCTACCCGGTCTTCCACCGCTCTTACGAAGCCGATCGGCAGCGGCTGGAGCAGGGCACCGGCATCGCCGGCCTCCTCAGCATCGGTCGCAACGGCGAGTTCGACCACATCCTCATGGAGGACATCTACTGGCGCACGCTGGCCAAAGTGGAGGCCTGGCTCGCTGCTCCTACGATAGGGCGATGGCCGACACCGACGCCGAGGGAACCCGTCGTACCGACTCCGGCATAGTCATCTCGCCGCTGTACTCGGCGGCTGATCTGGAGGGGTGGGACGCCGACGAGCGGCTGGGGGCACCGGGCGCGCCGCCGTACACGCGCGGCATCTACCCGTCGATGTACCGGGGCCGGTTGTGGACCATGCGCCAGTACGCCGGCTTCGGCAGCGCCGAGACCACCAACGAGCGCTTCAAGTTCCTGCTCGCCGCCGGCCAGACGGGCCTGTCGTGCGCCTTCGACCTGCCCACGCAGATGGGCTACGACTCCGACCATCCCCGGGCCGAGGGCGAGGTGGGCAAGGTCGGCGTGGCCATCGACTCGCTCGAGGACATGCGCCTGCTGCTGCACGACCTCCCCCTCGACAAGGTGACCACGTCGATGACGATCAACTCGACGGCGGCCATCCTGCTGCTGCTCTACGAGCTCGTGGCCGAGGAGCAGGGCGTGCCGTCGACGGCCATCGCCGGCACCATCCAGAACGACATCCTCAAGGAGTACATCGCCCGCGGCACGTACGTGTACCCGCCGCGCCCGTCGATGCGGATCATCACCGACATCTTCGCCTACTGCCGCGAGCGCGTTCCCAAGTGGAACACCATCTCGATCTCCGGCTACCACATCCGCGAGGCCGGCTCCACGGCCGTGCAGGAGATCGCCTTCACGATCGCCGACGGCATCGCCTACGTGCAGGCCGCCATCGACGCCGGGTTGGACGTCGACGAGTTCGCGCCCCGCCTCTCGTTCTTCTGGAACGCCCACAACAACGTGTTCGAGGAAGTGGCCAAGTACCGCGCAGCGCGGCGCATGTGGTACCGGATCATGACCGAGCGGTTCGGCGCCCAGAAGGAAGCGTCGAAGCTGCTGCGGTTCCACACACAGACCGGTGGCTCCACGCTGACGGCACAGCAACCCGAGAACAACATCGCCCGGGTCACCATCCAGGCGCTGGCGGCCGTGCTCGGCGGCACGCAGAGCCTCCACACCAACGGCTTCGACGAGGCCCTCGGGCTGCCGACGGAACGGGCGGCGCGCATCGCGCTGCGCACGCAGCAGATCGTCGGCTACGAGTCGGGCGTCGTCGACACGCCCGATCCGCTGGCCGGCTCGTACTACGTCGAGTCGCTCACCGACGCGGTGGAGGCCCAGGCATGGGCGTACATCGCAGCGCATCGACGACATCGGTGGCGCCGTGGCCGCCATCGAGGCCGGCTACCAGACCGACGAGATCGAGCAAGCGGCCTACGAGTACACGAAGTCGATCGACGACGGCGAGCGAGTCATCGTCGGCGTCAACCGCTTCACCGTCGAGGGTGAGCCGGACCCCGAGGTGTTCCCGATCGATCCGGAGCTGCAGCGCACCCAGGTCGAGCGGGTGAAGCGGTTCCGGTCGTCGCGTGACCAGGCGGCGGCGACGGCGGCATTGGCCGACGTGGAGGCGGCGGCGCGAGGCACGCAGAACCTGCTGCCGCCGATGAAGGCGGCGCTGGCGGCGCACGCGACGTTGGGTGAGGTCAGCGACGCGCTGCGATCAGTGTTCGGTGAGTACCGGCCTCACTGAGCTTCTGGCCGCAGCGTCGGGAACAGGATCACTTCCTTGATCGTCGGCACGCCGGTCAGGAGCATGACGAGGCGGTCGATGCCCATGCCGAGACCGCCGGTCGGCGGCATGCCGTACTCGAGGGCGCGCAGGTAGTCCTCGTCCACGCTGCCGGCCTCGGCGTCGCCCGCTTCCTTGGCTCGTTGCTCGGCCTCGAAGCGCTGGCGCTGGTCGATGGGGTCGTTGAGCTCGCTGTAGGCGTTGGCGAGCTCTCGGCGGGCGCCGACGAGCTCGAACCGCTCCACCAGATCGGGGTCGTGGCGATCGGTGCGAGCGAGGGGTGAGACCTCGCGCGGCTGGTTGGTGACGAACGTGGGCGCCACGAGCGTGGGCTCGACCAGCGCGTCGTAGAGCTCCATGCACAGCTGGCCCGGGCCCATGAACGGTTCGTACGCGACCTGGTGAGCGTCGCAGAGGGCGCGCAGCTCGGCGACCGACATCGAGGGATGCACGGGTTGGCCGACGGCCTCGGTCACCAGGTCGAGCAGCTTGGCCCGCCGCCACGGCGTGGCCAGGTCGACCGTGATGTCGCCGATCTCTATGACCGTGGTGCCGAGCGCGTCGCGGGCCGCCTGGACGATGAGCTCCTCGGTGAGCGTCAGCATGTCCGTGTAGTCGGCGAAGGCCTGGTACACCTCGAGCATCGTGAACTCGGGGTTGTACTTCGGCGCGATTCCCTCGTTGCGGAAGACCCGGCCGATCTCGAAGACCCGCTCCATGCCCCCGACGATGAGCCGCTTCAGGTGCAGCTCCAGCGCGATGCGCAGGTACAGATCCATGTCGAGGGCGTTGTGGTGGGTGACGAAGGGGCGGGCGTGGGCCCCGCCCGCCTCGACGTGCAGCACCGGGGTCTCGACCTCCACGAAGCCGCGTTCGGTGAGGCCGCGGCGGATCGACGCGATCACGGCGTGGCGAACCTCGAAGGCCCGCCGGGCGTCCTCGTTCACGATGAGGTCGACGTAGCGCTGCCGGTAGCGCGTGTCGACGTCGGCGAGGCCCTTCCACTTGTCCGGCAGCGGACGCAGGGCCTTGGCCAGCAGCTGGACGCGATCGACCTTCACCGACAGCTCGCCCTTGTTGGTCGTCATCACCACACCCTCGACGCCGACCCAGTCCCCGAGGTCGAGGTCGTTCACCGCCGCCATCACGTCGTCGCCCGCCACCTTCTGGGAGACGAACAGCTGGAGGCTCGACTCCCGGTCGCGGATGGTGGCGAACGTGAGCCGGCCCTGGCGCCGGATGAGGAGGACGCGACCGGCGATCCGTACCCGGTCGTCGGTCTCGACGCCGGGCTCGAGGTGGCCGTACCGCTCGCGGAGCTCGCCGAGCGTGTCGCTGCGGTCGAAGCGGTAGGGATAGGGCTCGATGCCGTCCTCCCGGAGGGCGTCGACCTTGGCCAGACGGCGCTCCTGTTCGGCATCCATGACCCGCGCACGCTACCGGGGCTGCATAGGGTGACATCGATGATTCAGGCGGTGATCATGGTGCTGCTGACGCTCATGGGCGCGGTATCCGGGACGGAACGGGCGGTGGTGGATCCGAAGCTGGCGCCCGATGTGGTGTCCGTGTACACGGCCCGCCAGCTGGACGACGCCATCGCCGATCGGGCCATCACCGCCTCCCAGCTCGCCGGTGGCGCCGGCATGGAACTGAACGGCGGCGTGCTCGGACTGCTGGCGGTGCGCCGGGGCGGCCAGGCCGTGCAGCTGCCGCCGGCGGGCTACCGGTGGCCCTTGTCGACTGTGGTGATGCCGCCCGAGGTGGTGGGCCGGATCACGAGCCGGGAGCTGGCTCGGGTCATCGCGTCGGGTCAGGTGGTCATGACGCAGACGACGGCGACGCTCCACGGTGTCCAGGCCGGTGACGTGCTCACCGTGCTCGGATGGGACGGCGCCAACCACGACCTCGCCGTGGGCCTGGTGGCGCCGGACGATGTCGTGGGTGGGTCGGAGCTCATGATCTCGCCCGCTGTCGCCGGTGGCGTCGGGCTCGTGCGACCGTCGTCGGTGCTGCTGTGGGGCTTCCGCTCGCGGGCCGAGATGGACCAGCAGCTGGCCGCCAACGGGCTCGTGGCCACGACGATCCGCATCCGGCGGTCATGGGATCCGCCCGACCCTGACGGCCTGCTGAGCTACCCGCAGATCAAGGCCAAGTTCGGTGAGTTCGCCTACAGCGACACCGCGCAGGAGCCGGGGTGGGCGGCGGCCCACCTCACGCGCGTGGCCCTGCCCCTCGGGATCAGGGCGACGTGCAACAACGTCGCCATCCCCGCCTTGCAGGGGGCGCTGTCCGAGGTGGCGGCGGCCGGTCTCGCCGGTGCCATCGACGTCGGCAACACGAACACCTATGGCGGTTGCTACGGCGGGCTCGGCGAGGTGTCGCCGCTCGGGAGCACCACCGGTGGGTTCCTGTCCAAGCACTCGTGGGGCGTGGCCATCGACATGAACACGGTGCAGAACCCCGAGGGGGCGCCGCCCACCATGAACTGCGACGTGGTGCGCATCTTCCGCAAGTGGGGGTTCGCGTGGGGTGGCAACTTCATCCAGGGCGACGGCATGCACTTCGAGTACGTGGGGGAGCGGCGTGACCAGTGGCCGTACCCGTCGCGCTACTGCCCGAACATCGCCACGGCGACGCCGAGCGGCCAGGCACTGACCTACTCGCTGGGAGACGGCCACTAGCCTGGATGGCGTGCCACTCCGCTTCGTCATCATCGGAGGCGGCCCCGCCGGTAACACCGCAGCCACGTGGGCGGCCCGCCTCGGCGCCGACGTCACCATGATCGAGCGCGACATCGTCGGTGGCGCCGCTCACCTCTGGGACTGCATCCCGTCGAAGACGATGATCGCCACGGGCGGGGCGATGAGCTTCACCCGCCGGATCGAAGGGATGGGGCTCGATCGGGTCCAGGCCGAGATCGACATGAGCTCGCTCAAGGACCGCGTCGAGGGGATCGTCACCAAGCTCAACTCCTCGATCGGGCAGCTGCTGCAGAGCCAGCGGGTGCGCATGATCCGGGGCACCGCCCGCCTCGACGGGCCGCATCGGGTCGTGGTGGAGACGTCCACGGGCGAGGAGGAGCTGGCCGCCGATGCCGTGCTCGTGGCCACCGGCTCGCGACCCCGCATCCCGGTCTGGTGCGCGCCCGACGGCGAGCGCATCCTCACGACGCGCCAGTGCTACCCGCCGCCGCTGCTGCCCGAGCATCTGGTCGTCATCGGCTCGGGCGTGACCGGCGTGGAGTTCGTGCACATGTTCTCGACGCTCGGCTCGAAGGTGTCCCTGCTGGTGAGCCGCCAGCAGGTGCTGCCGAGCAAGGACGCCGAGGTGGCGGCGGCGCTCGAGGAGGACTTCCTCCGTCGCGGCGTGTCGCTGCTGAAGGGCGCCCGGGCGATCGCCATCGAACGCTCCGACAGCGAGGTGCGGGTCCAATGCGAGGACGGTCGGGTCGTGGTGGGTTCGCACGCGCTGCTGGCCATTGGCTCGGTGCCCAACACCGAGGATCTCGGCCTGGAGGCGGCGGGCGTGGAGCTCGACGGTGGGGGCTACATCCCGATCAACCACCACTGCCAGTCGAACGTGATGCACGTCTACGCCGCCGGTGACGTCTCCGGGAAGCTGCCGCTGTCGTCGGTGGCGGCCATGCAGGGGCGCAAGGTGGCTGAGCACGTGATGGGGCTGCACACGCTCGAGCATCGGCACCTCGACTACGACAAGGCGGCGTCGGCGATCTTCACCGAGCCCGAGATCGCCGATGTCGGCCTGGCCGAGGCTGAGGCGTTCGCCATGGGTCGGAAGATCCGGGTCACCAAGGTGCCGTTCTCGGCGGCGCCCAAGGCGCTGATCAACAACGATCCCCGCGGGTTCGTGAAGATCATCTCGGACCCGGCCACCGGCGTGGTCCTCGGCGGCTCCATCGTCGGCCGCCACGCCGCCGAGCTGATCTCGGTCATCGCCCTCGCCGTGACCGCCCACCTCAAGGTCACCGACATCGTCGAGAGCCTGCTGGTGCACCCGTCACTGGCCGAGGCCCTAGCCGACGCCGCCGAGTAGAGCCTCGCGCCGCAAGGTGGTCGGCGGGCCAGGCGCCCGCTGCGCACGAGGCAGCAGCGGCGTCGAAGTGGCCCCGCCAGCCGGCCAGCCCCACCGCCCCGCCCCCACGGCCCCCGCCCCCACCGCCCCCGCCCCCGCCCCCGCCGCCCGAGCCCCGGCACCCACCCTTCACTCTGACGTCCCATGCGGCACCGAATCGGTACCGATTCGGTGCCGCATGCGATGCGAAGCGGAGAGGGTTGGCCGGGGCGGGGTAGGCCGGGGACAGGGTCGGCGGGGGGAGGGATGGCGGCGTCGCGGTTGCTCGGTCGTTGGTTGGTGCTTCGGCTCGATCGGACTTGGTGCACGGGCGGCCGGCCGCACTCGGCTGGGACGGCGGCGGTTCGGGCGGTGGCCCGGACCGGATGTCGCTGATCTCCGTCACACCCGTCTGCCACCATGACCCCGGGCTTGGCGCCGCCCCCCAAATCTCGGCACCCGACCAGGACGCGAGGATCGGAGGGGTGCCATGGCCCATGCCCGGCCTGACGGATCGCTGCCGCCGTCGCCGCGTTGGCTGCGCGACGACCCGTATGGCCAAATCCGCATCCACGCTCGGGTCGGTCCGCTCGAGCGGCGCATGCTCGACGACCGTCGCCAGGCGCTGGTCGAGGTGCTCGACGGTCTCGACGCCGAGTTGACCGAGTGGCGGGCGCGTCGCCGCGAGGCGGTGATCGAGGCGCTCGCCATCCACGAGCGGTTGTGGCCCCGGCTGGCGAACCGGCGCCCGGCTCGTCCGCCGGCACCCGACGGGTGGCCTCTGCCTCCCGAGCGGGCCGATGCCCGCACGTTGCGGGGGACGGTGTTGCGCCGGTGGTGCCTCGCCGTCCTGCGGCGCCACGGCGAGTGCTCATTGCGAGAGCTGCGGGCCCTCCTGCCGCTCTACGGGTTCTCCGTCGACGCGGAGAACGTCCCCAAAGCGCTGTCGGATGCGCTGCGGCTCGAGGTCGCGCAGGGCCGGGCGATCCGCGTCAGTCGCGGGGTCTACGCGCCGCGGGCGACGGGGCCACGCCGACCCCTCGATCCCGTGCTCGACGAAGCGCCGAGCGATTGGTATCCCGCCTACGCCTCAGCCAATGACGACGACGACGTCGCCGGAGCCCACGGTGTCGCCGGGGGAGACCTTGATCTCCTTGACGGTGCCGGCCCGCTCGGCGGTGATCTGGTTCTCCATCTTCATCGCCTCGAGGATGACGACAGGCTGGCCGGCCTGGACCTCGGTGCCGACCTCGACGAGCACCTTGACGATCGTGCCCTGCATGGGCACGGCGACGTCACCGCTGCCGGACCCGCCGCCAGCGCCGCCGGCGCTCGCCGACCGGGCCGGCTTGCGCGCTGCCGCCGGGCCGCCGGCGGCGCCGGCCACGACCGCAACGGCGGGCGCCTCGGGCACCCACATCTTCACGGCGAAGCGCCGCCCGTTCACCTCCACGGTGGTCGACCGCTCGACGAGCGGAGCGGCTTCGGCGTCCCCCTCCGTCGGGGCCTCGGGCTTGGCCGGCGCGGCCACGCCCGACAGGTCGAGCACCTCCTCCACCCACTTCGTCGAGTGCTTGGCCGTCACGAAGTCGTCGTGGCGGAGGATGGCCAGGTCGGCCGGGATGGTCGTGGCCACGCCCTCGATCTGGAACTCCTCGAGGGCACGGATGGCGCGGCGGATGGCGGTGGGCCGGTCGGCGCCCCACAGGATGAGCTTGCCGACGAGGTTGTCGTAGTACTGGCTGATCTCGTCGCCGGTCTCGTAGCCACCGTCGAACCGGGTCCCGAACCCGTCGGCGGGCACCAGCTTGGTGATCTTGCCGGGCGACGGCAGGAAGCGCCCGCCGGCGGGGTTCTCGGCGTTGATGCGGATCTCCACGGCATGACCGCGGCGCTCGATGTCGCCCTGGGCGAACGACAGGTGCTCACCCGACGCCACCCGGATCTGCTCGGCCACCAGATCGATGCCGGTGATCATCTCGGTCACCGGGTGCTCGACCTGCAGCCGGGTGTTCATCTCGAGGAAGTAGAACTCGCCCTCCTGGTAGAGGAACTCGACGGTGCCGGCGTTGTAGTAGCCGACCGCGGCGGCCACCTTGACCGACGCGTCGCCCATGGCCTGGCGGGCCGAATCGGGGAAGTCGGGCGCCGGGCTCTCCTCGATCAGCTTCTGGTGTCGGCGCTGGGCCGAGCAGTCGCGCTCACCGACCCACACGAGGTTGCCGTGCTGGTCACCGATGATCTGCATCTCGACGTGCCGGGGCCACGTCAGGTAGCGCTCCATGTAGATCTCGTCGCGCCCGAAGTACGCCTTCGCCTCGCGCTGGGCCGACTCGATCGCGCTCTCCACGCCGCCGGCGTCGCGCACCACCTTCATGCCGCGGCCGCCGCCGCCGTAGGCGGCCTTGATGGCCACTGGATAGCCGTGCTCCTCGCCGAAGGCCCGCACCTCGTCAGGCGAGGTGATGGGCGACGTCGTGCCCGGCACCCCGCGCACGCCGGCCCGCTCGGCGGCGATGCGCGAGCTGATCTTGTCGCCCATCGTCTCGATGGCCTCGGGGGGCGGCCCGATGAAGGCGACGCCCATGGCCGTCACCGCCCGCGAGAACTCGGTGTTCTCGGAGTAGAAGCCGTAGCCCGGGTGGACACCGTCGGCCCCGCTGCGGCGGATGGCATCGAGGATGGCCTCGGTGTTCAGGTAGCTCTCGGCAGCGGTCTGACCGCCCAGGGCAAAGGCCTCGTCCGCCAGGCGGACGTGGAGGGCGTTGCGGTCGAGCTCGGAGTACACGGCGACGGTGGCGATGCCGAGCTCTCGGCACGCTCGGATGACGCGGACAGCGATCTCGGCCCGGTTGGCGATCAGGATCTTCTGGAGCATTGGGAACCTATGTTGGTGCCGTGGACCAGGACTTCGCCACTAACCCGCCCGGTTGGCGGGTCGAATTCGTCGCTGAGACCGGCTCGACCAACGACGATCTGGTCGCCGCCGCCCGCGATGGAGCGCCCTCGGGCACCGTGCTGGTCACCGATCATCAGACGGCGGGGCGGGGCCGGCTCGGGCGCAAATGGGACGCGCCGCCCGGGGCGTCACTGCTGGTCTCCGTGCTCGTGCGCCCCTCGGCCGCCGCCGCCCTCCGCCTCCAGAGCGCCACCCAAGCGGTCGGACTGAGCGCTCAGGCCGCCTGTGTCGACGTCGCCGGGTTCCGCCCCGACATCAAGTGGCCGAACGACCTCTTGGTTGGTTCGCGCAAGCTGGCCGGCGTGCTGTCGGAAGCGTTGGCCGGTGCCGTGGTGATGGGTATGGGCCTGAACGTGGCGTGGCCGCCGGAGCCCACGGAGCTGGCCATCTCGGCGTCGAGCGCCGCCGGCCGGCCCATCGGGCGCGACGACGTGCTGGCCAGCTACCTCGAGCACCTCGGCGTCCGGCTCGTGCAGTGGGAGCAGGAACCGGACGCGCTCCACGCCGACTACCGGGCGGCGCTGGCCACCCTCGGCCTCGCGGTGCGGGTCGAACTGGCCTCGGGGACGATCGAAGGCATCGCCGTCGACGTCGCTCCCGACGGGCAACTGGTGGTGGTGAGCGGCGAGCAGCAGTACCTCGTGAGTGCCGCTGACGTCGTGCACCTGCGCAGTAACGTGACCTGACCGTGGCCCGCCCCCGCCGTCGCCGCTGGCCCCAGCGCCTGTTGAGCACACTTGGCGTCTTCGTCATCACCGCATTCGCGCTGTCCAGCGCCGGCGTGTTCTATGCCAAGCGGACGATCGATTCGGTCGCCAGCGTCGACCTGTCGAACGTCCTGACGCCCGAAGGCAAGTCCATCGACGACGCCGGCATGGGGCCCACCACGATCGAGAACTACCTCATCGTCGGGTCCGACAGCCGGGCCGATGTCAACCCGGACGATCTCGATGCCGGCGCCATCGGCAACGCCCAGGAGGTCACCGGGCAGCGCTCGGACACGGTCATGATCCTGCGCTTCGACCCGGCGACGAACTCGTCGGCGCTGCTGTCGCTGCCGCGCGACCTGTGGGTGCCGATCGCCGGCACGGACGCCAAGGGGAAGATCAACGGCGCGTTCTCCAAGGGCAAGGACGTGCTGATCTCCACGATCCAGGACGACTTCGGCATCCCCATCCACCACTATGTCGAGGTCAACTTCGAGGGGTTCAAGAGCCTGGTCGACGCCATGGGCGGGGTGTCGCTGTCGTTCGACGTGCCGTCGCGGGACACCTCCACCGGCTTCGAGGTGCTCGACCCGGGATGCGTCACCCTCGACGGCACGCAGGCGCTGGCCTTCGCCCGTTCCCGGCACTTCCAGACCTTCACCGACGGCAAGTGGCGTGAGGACCCGCGGGCCGACCTCGGTCGCATCTCCCGCCAGCAGGAGTTCCTCCAGAAGGCCTTCCAGAAGGCGTTGTCGGCGGCGTCGTCGAGTCCCACGGCGCTCAGCCAGCTGATCAACGCCGCCGTCGACAACGTCACGATCGATGCCCAGCTCGATCTGCTGGGCCTGGCCAACCGCCTGCGCAAGCTCGGCAGCGGCGGCGTGCGCACCTGGACCATGCCCGCCCACAACGCCACTGTCGGCGACCAGTCGGTCCTGCTGGTCGACGACGCCCAGGCCCAGCCGGTCATCGACTACTTCAAGGGCATCGGAGCCGAGCCGCCCGAGCCGGCGCCCACGCCCGGCAACGCCGTGCCGCTCGCCCCTGCGCCGCCGGTGGATCAGCAAGACTCGTGCGGATGAAGGGCCTCGTCCTCGCCGGCGGCGCCGGCACGCGCCTGCGGCCGATCACCCACACGAGCGCCAAGCAGCTGGTGCCGGTGGCCAACAAGCCGATCTTGTTCTACGGCCTCGAGGCGATGGCCGCGGCCGGCATCGAGCAGATCGGCATCATCGTCGGCGACACGCGTGACGAGGTGATGGCGGCGGTCGGCGACGGGTCGCAGTTCGGGATCGAGGCCACCTACATCCCGCAGGACGCGCCCCTGGGCCTGGCCCATTGCGTGCTCATCGCCGGCGAGTTCCTGGCCGACGACGACTTCGTCATGTACCTCGGCGACAACCTCCTGGAGCAGGACCTGACTGCCTTCGTGGACAGCTTCCTGAAGGCGCGGGCCAACGACGATGACCGGCCGGCGGCCCAGATCCTGTTGAAGCAGGTGCCCGATCCCCAGCGCTTCGGCATCGCCGAGCTCGGCGCTGACGGCAACGTCGTGCGCCTGGTGGAGAAGCCGGCCGACCCGCCGTCGGATCTGGCCCTCGTCGGCGTCTACCTCTTCGACCGCACGATCAACGACGCCGTGCGCGCCATCGCGCCATCGGACCGCGGCGAGCTGGAGATCACCGACGCCATCCAGTGGCTGATCGACACGGGTCGGCGCGTGCGCATGGAGCTGCTGGCCGGGTGGTGGATCGACACCGGCAAGCTCACGCCGCTCCTCGAAGCCAACCGCCTGCTGCTCGAGAAGATCGACGCGACCATCGAGGGCACGGTCGATGAGGCGTCGACGGTCGACGGGCGCGTGGCGATCGCCGCCGGCGCCGTCGTGGTGGGATCGACGATCCGCGGCCCGGTCGCCATCGGGGCGCGCACCCGGATCGTCGACAGCTTCGTCGGACCGTTCAGTGCCATCGGCGCCGACTGCGAGGTCGTCAACTCCGAGATCGAGCACTCGGTCGTGATGGACCGCAGCCGGATCGTCGACATCCCACGGCTGGAAGACAGCCTCATCGGGCGCGAAGCCGTCGTGGCCCGGACCCAGCAGCGCCCCCGCGCCCTTCGGCTCATGGTGGGTGACCACTGCCAGATCGACGTGGAGTAGCGCATGCCCAAGATCGGCGAGAGCGACGCCATCGCCGGCGTCTACATCGTGCAACCCGAGATCCACGACGACCAGCGCGGCCTCTTCATCGA
Organism: uncultured Acidimicrobiales bacterium; assembly: GCA_963728985.1. Taxonomy (GTDB): domain Bacteria; phylum Actinomycetota; class Acidimicrobiia; order Acidimicrobiales; family Ilumatobacteraceae; genus DASXAI01. The sequence goes on from CAVSME010000005.1 coordinate 116,687, forward strand.
GACCTACCGGCGTTCGTGGTTCCCGCACGGCCGCGAGATGGTGCAGGGCAACCGGGCCAACCGCCAGCAGGGGGCCCTCGTGGGGCTCCACTACCACCTGCACCAGGCCGACTACTGGTACGTCCCCTTCGGCAGCGCCAAGGTCGTGCTCCACGATCTCCGCGAGGGCGGTCCCACCGACGGCGCCACGCTCGGCCTCGATCTCTCGGGTGACAACCACGTCGGCGTGTACGTCCCGCCCGGGGTGGCCCACGGGTTCGTCGCCGTCACCGACATGACGATCACCTACCTGGTCGACGGCTACTACAACCCCGCCGACGAGCTGGGCCTGGCGTGGAACGACCCGACCGTTGAGGCGGACTGGGGCGTCACCGACCCGATCCTGTCGGAGCGGGATCAGACCAACCCCTGTCGTGCCGATCTCCCGCCCAGTCGCCGCCCCTACTGGCCCATGAGGACCACATGAGACTCTTCGTCACCGGCGCCGCCGGCTTCATCGGATCGAACTACGTCCGCCACGTCCTCGCCACCACCGACGACGAGGTGACCGTGTACGACGCCCTCACGTACGCCGGCACCACGACGAACTTCCACGACATCGACCAGAGCCCGCGCTTCCGCTTCGTGAAGGGCGACATCTGCGATCGCGTCGGTCTCCTCGACGCCATGACCGGTCACGACGCGGTGGTCCACTTCGCCGCCGAGAGCCACGTCGACCGCTCGATCGCCAGCCCGGACGAGTTCGTCCGCACCAACTGCGACGGCACCAACGTCATGTGCGACGTCGCCCGCCGCGTCGGCGTGGAGCGCTTCCTGCACATCTCCACCGACGAGGTGTACGGCTCGATCGAGGAGGGGTCCTTCCGCGAGACCGATGCGCTCGGGCCCCGCTCGCCGTACTCGGCCAGCAAGGCGGCCAGCGACCTGATCGCCCTCTCGTACCTGACGACCTACGGCCTGCCCGTCGTGGTGACCCGGTCGTCGAACAACTTCGGGCCGTACCAGTTCCCCGAGAAGGTGATCCCGCTCTTCACCACGAACCTGCTCGATGGCAAGACCGTGCCGCTGTACGGCGACGGCGGCAACGTGCGCGACTGGTGCTACGTGGTCGACAACTGCCGCGCCGTCGATCTCGTGCTGCGGTCCGGCGAGGTCGGCGAGATCTACAACATCGGCGCCGGCAACGAGGTGCCGAACATCGAGCTCACCCACCGGCTGCTGGCGGCGACGGGCCGGGGTGATGACGCCATCGAGTACGTCACCGACCGCCTCGGTCATGACCGCCGCTACTCGATCGACACCACCAAGGTGGAGGCCCTCGGCTGGTGGCCCGAGCGCGAGCTGGGCGAAGCGCTCGAGGCGACCGTCGCCTGGTACCGGGACAACCGGTGGTGGTGGGAGCCGCTCAAGGCCCGCGGGTGAGGGTCCTCGTCACCGGCGCGGGCGGCCAGCTCGGCCACGACGTCGTCGCCGCGTGCGCAGCGGCGGGCGATGAGGTGGCGGCCGCCGATCACGCCACGCTCGACGTGACCGACCGCGACGCCGTGCTCGGCGCGGTGCTGTCCACACGACCCGACGCGGTGGTGCATTGCGCCGCGTGGACGGCGGTCGACGCCTGCGAGGACGACGTCGAGCGGGCGTTCACCCACAACGCGCTGGCCGTGCGCTGGGTGGCCGAAGCGGCCCGCCGGGCCGATGCCCATCTCGTGCACCTGTCCACCGACTACGTCTTCGACGGCGATCAGCTCGCGCCGTACAGGGAGTGGGACGAGCCGGCACCGCGCTCGGCCTACGGCCGCTCGAAGCTGGCCGGCGAGCGCGAAGCCCTCGCCGGCGTGCCCGGTGCCACCGTGGTGCGCACGTCGTGGGTCTGCGGTGCCCACGGCGCCAACATGGTGAAGACCGTCCTGCGCCTGGCGGCCGAGCAGCCGGTGCTGGCGTTCGTGGACGATCAGCGGGGCCACCCGACGTTCACGGCCGATCTGGCCCCGCTCCTGCGCCGCCTCGCCCTCGATCGCCGCCCGGGCGTCTACCACGCCACCAACCAGGGGGCAGTGAGCTGGTACGAGTTCGCCGGGGCGGTGCTGGTCGCCGCCGGGCAGGACCCCAGCCGGGTGCAGCCCATCGCCACCGCCGACCTCCAGCCGGCCCGCCCGGCGCCGAGGCCGGCCAACTCGGTGCTCGACAACGCCGCCCTGCGGGCGGCCGGCATCCCGCTCCTCGACGACTTCCACGCGCCGCTGGCGCGGCTCGTCACGGCATTGCGCTGAGGGCCTCCGCCCGGTGGGCCAGGAACCAGTCGATCGTGCGGGCCAGGCCCACGTCGAAGGGCATCGTCGCCCGCCAGCCGAGGAGCTGCTCGGCGCGGGACGGGTCGACGCGCCGGCGAGGCTGACCATCGGGCTTGGTGGGATCCCAGCGCAACTCGCCGCTGAAGCCCGTGAGACGGGCGATGTGCTCGACCGTCTCGCGGATCGAGACCTCGTGGTCGGTGCCGAGGTTGACGGGCTCGGGGTCGTCGAGCAGCTCGGCGGCCAGCACGATGCCCTCGGCGGCGTCGTCCACGTAGAGGTACTCGCGGGTGGCGTGGCCGGTGCCCCACACGTCGATCTTGTCCTCACCCTGCTCGACGGCCTCGACGCACTTCAGGATCAGCGCCGGGATCACATGGGAGACGGACGGGTGGAACTTGTCGCCCGGTCCGTACAGGTTGGTGGGGATGAGGAAGGCCGAGCGCTGCCCGTACTGCGCCCGGTTGACCTGGGCGTGGACCAGCATCGCCTTCTTCGCGATGCCGTACGGCGCGTTCGTCTCCTCGGGGTAGCCGTCCCACAACGTCTCCTCGCGGAACGGCACGGGCGTGAACTTGGGGTACGAGCAGACGGTCCCGACCAGGACCGTCTTGGCCGTGCCGTGACGGCGGGCGGCCTCGATGACATGGGTGCCCATCAGCAGGTTGGCCAGGTACAGGTCGGCTGGGGCGACCCGGTTGTAGCCGATGCCTCCGACGCGCGCCGCGAGGTGGATGACCACGGCCGGCTGCACGTCGGCGAACACGGCGTCGGCGGCGTGGGCGTCGGTGAGGTCGAAGTCGGCGCTGCGGGGCGCCACTACGTCGGCCCCCCGGCGTCGCAGCTTCTCGACCACCACCCGGCCCACGAACCCCGATCCGCCGGTCACGAGCGTGCGGGTGCCCGACCACGGTGCGTTCATGGAGCCCATGGTAGGAGGGCGCTACCTGCCAGCATGGTGCGCCGTGCGCGTCGCCTACACGCTGGAGCAGTCGTGGCACCGCGTGCCGGGCGGCACTGCCGTCGCCGCGCTGCAGGTGGCCAAGCACCTGTCGCCCCATCTCGTCGGGGTCGGCGCGCTGCACCGCCGGGCCCCGGCGCCGCCCTGGACGCCGCCGATCCGCGTCCGCCCGCTGCCGTTGCCGCGACCTGCCCTCTACGACGCGTGGCAGCGGCTCCGGTTCCCGCCGGTCCAGCTGGCCACCGGCCGCGTCGACGTGATCCACGCCACCACGATCGTCGTGCCGCCCCGCACGGCTCCCCTCGTCGTCACCGTGCACGACCTCGCCTTCCTGCACGAGCCCGACCACTTCACGCGGCGCGGCCAGCGCGTGTTCGAGCGCGGCCTCGCCCTCACCCGGCGCCACGCCGATCTGGTGCTCGTGTCGTCGCTGGCCACGCTGGCCGACGCCGAGCAGGCGGGCATCCCCGCCGAGCGTCTCCGCCACGTGCCGCTCGGCGTGACGGTGGCGCCGGCCGACCCGGCGGCGCGCCGCCGGTTCGGCCTCGACCGCCCGTACCTCCTGTTCGTCGGCACCCTCGAACCCCGCAAGAACCTGGGCCGCCTGGTGGCGGCGATGGCCCGCCTGCCCACCGACCACGTGCTGGCCGTCGCTGGCCTCGACGGCTGGGGCGAGGCCAGCCCGCCGCCGGATGATCGCGTGCGCCTGCTGGGCTTCGTGTCCGACGCCGAGCGCGACGCCCTCTACGCCGGCGCCGACGCGTTCGTCTATCCCAGCCTGCGCGAGGGGTTCGGGCTGCCGGTGGCCGAGGCCATGGCGCACGGCACGCCCGTCGTCACGTCGCGAGGCACGTCGACCGAGGAGGTGGCCGGGGGCGCCGCCGTGCTGGTCGACCCCTACGACGTGGAGTCCATCGCCCACGGCATCGCCTCCGCCCTCGCCGAGCGCGACCGCCTGGTCGCCGCCGGCCGGGCGCGAGCGGCCGAGCTCACCTGGGAGCACACTGCCGCAGCCACCCTCGCGGCGTACCGCGAGCTCGCTCCATGACGCCGCCGATCGGGGTCAACCTGCTGTGGTGCATCCCCGGCGCCGTCGGCGGCTCCGAGGAGTACCTGGCTCGCCAGCTCGCCGGCCTCGACCCTGACGACGCCGACCTCACGCTCTTCGTCCTGGGCGGCTACCTCGACGCCCATCCCGAGCTGGCCGACCGGTTCCCCGTGGTGACCGCTCCGATCGACGGCCACCGCCGCGCCGTGCGCGTCGCCATCGAGCACACCTGGCTGCCGGCGCGGGCGCGCGAGCGGCGGCTGCGGCTCCTGCATCATGCCGGGGGCACGATGCCCAGGGCCCAGCCGGCGCCGGGGATGCTGACCATCCACGACCTCCAGTACCTCACGTACCCCGACTTCTTCGGGCGGGTGAAACTGGCGTGGCTGGCGTCGGCGGTGCCGTCGTCGGTCGGCCGGGCCGCCGCCGTCACCGTGCCGAGCGAGTTCGTGAAGGGCACCGTCGTCGACGCCTTCGGCTACCCGGCCGAGCGCGTCGTCGTGGTGCCCCACGGCGTGGATCCACGGCCACCGGCACCGGCCCTCGACGTCCCCGGGCGGGTGGTGCTGTACCCGGCCATCACCCATCCCCACAAGAACCACGTGACGCTCCTGCGGGCCGTCGCCGCCCTCGGACCGGGCTACGACGACGTCCGCGTCGTGCTCCTCGGCGGCGACGGCCTGGCCGCCGGCGAGGTCACCGCCGAGATCGGCCGGCTCGGCCTGGCCGCGCGGGTCCTGCGGCCCGGTCGGGTGCCCGATGGCCTGCGCGACGCGTGGTATGCCACGGCCACGCTCCTCGCCTTCCCCAGCCTCTACGAAGGGTTCGGCGCCCCAGTCCTGGAGGCCATGGCCGCCGGGTGCCCGGTCGTCGCCGCCGCTGCCACGGCCCTGCCCGAGGTGGCCGCTGGCGCCGCGGTGCTGGTCGCGCCGACCGACGTCGATGCCTGGCGAGACGCGCTGGCGAGGCTCCTCGCTGATGGCGACGAGCGCCGCCGGTTGGCCGAGGCCGGGCGCCGGCGGGCAGCCGAGCTCACGGCCACCGCCTCGGCGCGATCGCTCCTCGGCGCCTACCGTCTCGCCACCGGATCCCCATGAGACTCGCCGTCCTCTGCCCCCACTTCGCGCCTGACCTGGCGCCCACTGGCGTCGTGATGACGCGCGTCGTCGAGGAGCTGGCCGCCCTCGGCCATCGTCTCGACGTGGTCACGGCGCTGCCCTGGTACGAGCACCACCGGGTGGAGCCCGAGTGGGCCGGCCGGCCGGTGCGGACCGAGATCACCGCCTGGGGCTCGATCACCCGCGTGCACCCCTTCCCCACGGACAAGCGCTCGATCCCGCGTCGGGCGGTGGCGTTCGGCGGCTTCAGCGCGCTGGCCGGCGTGTGGGGCCTGCGGGGCGGGCGGGCCGACGGCGTCCTCGCCATGTCACCGCCGCTGACCCTCGGGTTGACCGGCCGGGCCATGGCGACGGCGCGCCGCGCCCCGCTGGTGTTCAACATCCAGGACGTGTTCCCCGACGTCGCCATCGAGCTCGGCGCGATCACCAACCAGCGCGTCATCGACGCCGCCCGCCGCCTCGAGCGGGCCAGCTACCGAGCCGCCGATGCCGTCACCGTGCTGTCCGAGGACCTGCGCGACAACGTGGCCGCCAAGCTGCCGCCGGCCGAGCGGTCGAAGGTGCGGGTCATCCCGAACTTCGTCGACACCGCCGCCGTCACGCCCCTCGACCGCATGACGGCCTACCGGCGCCAGCTCGGCATCGGCACCGAGACCGTGGTGATGTACGCCGGCAACGTGGGGTTGTCGCAGTCGCTGGAGCTGATCGTGACCGCCGCCGAGAAGCTGACGCATCGCGAGGACATCGTGTTCGTCGTGAACGGCGGCGGGTCGGCCCGTCCCGATCTCGAGCGCCGCGCCGCCGGCATGACGAACGTGCGCTTCGCCGACTACCAGCCCAAGGAGCGACTGGCCGAGGTGCTGGCCACCGGCGACGTGCACGTCGTGCCGCTGAAGCGGGGTCTGGCGCGTTCCAGCGTCCCGTCCAAGACGTACTCGATCCTGGCCGCCGGCCGCCCGCTGGTGGCCAGCGTCGATCTCGGCACCGAGGTGGCCCGCGTGGTGGAGGGCGCCAACGCCGGCGTGGCCGTCGCCCCCGAGGATCCGGCTGCCTTCCTCGACGCCGTCGCCAGCCTCGTCGACGATCCGGACCGCCGCGCCGCTATGGGTACCGCCGGTCGCGCCTTCGTGGAGCGATGGGCATCGCCGCCCGCCGTCGCCGCCGCCTACGAGGCCCTTTTCCGGGAGCTGGCCCGCACGCGATCGGACGGGACCACCAGGTAGCGTTCCCGGACCGTGGGCAAGGCATCGTCCAACAAGAAGGTCGCTCGCGCCGCTCGGGCCGGAGGCCGGCGCAAGGTCCGCGGGCAGCGCGGGCTCGTGTTCCCGATCGCCATCGTGCTGGTCGCCGTGCTCGGCCTGGCGCTGATCTTCTACGCCCGCAACGAGAACCAGGCGAGCGCCGCCACCCCACCGATCGCCAACCAGGATCACTGGCACACCGCCTACGGCGTGTACATCTGCGACAAGTTCCTCGATCCGTTCAACAACAGGAACCCCGACGACGATCCGCTCGGGATCCACAGCCACGGTGACGGTGTGATCCACATCCACCCGTTCAGCTCGACGACGTCGGGCAAGAACGCCACCCTCGGGAAGTACCTCGACTGGCAGGGAGTCAAGCTGTCCAACGACGAGCTCGTTCTCCCGGACAACGCCGGCACCTACAAGTCGGGGGACACCGCGTGTCCGGACGGCAAGAAGGGCACGCTGAAGGTCGCCGTGTGGCAGAACGTGCAGACCACGACGGACAGCCCCAAGATCTTCGTCACCGACTTCGACAACATCCACTTCGATGCTGACGGCATGGGCATCACCATCGCCTTCATTCCCGACGACGTGGACATCGCCACGCTGAAGCCGCCGACGGCGAGCAAGCTGGCCGAGCTCGGCGGCGTCGACAGCGGCGCGGCCACGACCGTGCCCGGGGCGACGACGGTGCCGGCCGCCACCACAGTGGCGCCCGACACGACCGTCGCGCCCACCACGGCCTCCTCCGGATGAGGGCGGTCGTCCTGGTCGGTGGCTTCGGCACCCGTCTGCAGCCGCTGACGTTCACGACCCCGAAGTCGCTCCTCCCGGTCGGCCACCACACGATCCTCGAGCACGTCCTGCACAACCTGGCGCGCGGCGGAGTCACCGATGCCGTGCTGTCCCTCGGCTTCAAGCCGGACGGGTTCCTGTCGGCCTACCCCGACGGCACCTGTGCCGGCGTGCGCCTCCACTACGCCGTGGAGAGCGAGCCGCTCGACACGGCCGGCGCCATCCGCTTCGCCGCCGTGACGGCCGGCTTCACCGGCGAGACCTTCGTGGCCTTGAACGGTGACGTGCTGACCGACCTCGACGTCGGGGCCCTCGTCGCCTTCCACCGCGAGCGCGGCGCCGAAGGCACCCTGCACCTCATCGAGGTCGAGGACCCGTCCGCCTTCGGCGTGGTGCCCACCATGGCCGATGGCCGCGTGGAGGCGTTCTTCGAGAAGCCGAAGCGCGAGGAGGCGCCGACGAACCGGATCAACGCCGGTACGTACGTGCTGGAGCCCTCCGTGCTGGACCGCATCCCGGACGGGCAGCCGGTGTCGATCGAGCGCGACACCTTCCCGGCGATGGTGGCCGACGGCACGCTGTACGGCTACGCCACCAGCGACTACTGGCTCGACGCCGGCCGGCCCGATCAGTACCTGCGGGCCAACCTCGACCTCCTCGACGGCGCTCGTCGCGGCGCGCCGATCGATCCGCTGGGCCCCGGCGCCACCGTCGACCCCCGCGCCACGGTGTCCAACAGCGTCGTCGGCGCCGGTGCCAGCATCGCCGGCAAGGCGACGATCGCGGGTTCGGTCTTGCTTCCGGGGGCCGTTGTGGCCGATGGTGCTCTTGTGCGCGGATCGATTCTCGGCCGGGGTGTGGTGGTCGGCGCCGGCGCCCGGCTCACCGGCGCCGTGATCGGTGACGGCGAGCAGATCGCCGAAGGTGCCGTCCTCGACCAGGTCAGGGTGCCGGAGCCCAGGTGAGGGCGCTCGTGACCGGCGGCGCCGGCTTCATGGGTTCCCACCTCGTCGACCGGCTGCTGGCCGAAGGTCACGGCGTCGAGGTGATCGACGATCTCTCGACCGGGTCGCTGGCCAACCTGGCCGACGCCCGGGCCAACGCCAACCGCACCGCCGGCGAGCTCAAGTTCCACCACCTCGACGTCCGGGCTCCCGAGCTCAGCGAGCTGGTGACCCGCCGCCGGCCCGACGTCGTGTTCCACCTGGTGCGGGCCGATCCGGCCACGGCGTTCGTGGGCGGCCTCAACGTGCTCGACGCCGCCCGCGCCGCCGGCGCCGCCAAGGTGATCGTCGCCTTCGACGCGCTGTCGCTCTACGGACCGGTGCCCGCGGCCGAGCTGCCCATCAAGGAGGGCCGGGCCTGGGTGCCGGCGACGGCGGCCGGTGTGGCCCAGCGGGCGGTGGCCGAGCTGCTCGCCATCTACCGCGCCGAGCACGCCCTCGAGTTCACCGGGCTGGCGTGCAGCGCCGTCTACGGCCCCCGCCAGCGCCCCGGCGCCGGCGTGGTGGCGGCGTTCGTCGACGCCGAGGCGACCGGCCAGGCGTGCACCATCCACGGTGACGGTCGCCAGACCCGTGACTTCGTCTACGTCGACGATGCCGTGGATGCCTTCGTGCGGGCGGCGTCGCGCGGCACCGGGCTCATCGTCAACATCGGCACCGGAGTCCAGACCACCATCCGCGAGCTGCAGCGCCTGGTCAGCGGCGGAGCCGAGGCCAAGCGGGGGCCGTGGCGTCCGGGTGAGGTCGGGCGCTTCGCCGTGTCGCCGGTCCGGGCCCGCATCCATCTGGGTTGGGAGTCGTGGACCCTGCTGGCGGACGGCGTCGGCGCCATGCAGCGCGCCGCTGCTACCTGAACAGGTCCTCTTGGGGCGGGCGCACCAGCTCGCTGATGTCGGCGTCGCGCAGCCACTCCGCCTCGACGCCGCGCAGGACCGCCACCGGGATGCCGCTGGACTTGCCCATCACCACCTCCGCCGCCGAGGCCAGCTCGTCGGCCACCGCCACCTCGGTGACCTGCATGACCCGACCGAGGGCGTCGGGCGCGCCGCGCAGGTCGACCACGCCGGCGATGCCGGCGACGCCGATGGCCACGTCCGTGAGGCCCCGTCGCCACGTGCGCCCGAAGGTGTCCGACACGATCACCCCGACCTCCACGCCGAGCCGGGCCCGCAGGCCGTCGCGGATGCGCCGGGCGGAACGGTCCGAGTCGACGGGCAGCAGCGCCGCCTCGCCCCGCTGGACGTTCGACAGATCCACGCCGGAGTTGGCGCACACGAAGCCGTGGCTCGTCTCGGTGATGACCAGGTCGCCGCGGCGGCGCAGGATGCGCACCGCTTCGGCCTCCACGACGGCCTTGTGCGACAGGGGGTCGTCGGGATCGACGGCCACCAGCCGCCCTTCGGCCTTCGACACGATCTTCTGGGTCACGACGAGCACGTCGCCGTCGGCCAGGGGGCCGTTGGGCGGCCCGGCGCAGGCGGTGGCGATCAGCTCGGCGAGGGGATCGCCCGGCCGGATCTCGCCGATGCCCTCGATGCCCCAGATCTCCAGCCTGCTCACGTGTCGATCACCTTCCGGGCCAGTGCCGCTGCTCGTTCGGGCGTGCTCATGATCGTGTCGGTGACGACGGCCCGCACACCCTGCTCCTCCACCTCGGCCGCCAGCGCGGCGTCCTCGGCGTCGATCACCAGCGTGCCGGCGACGTCGCGGTACCAGCGGGCCACGCCGGCGGCGCTGACGGGCACGCCGAGCTCGCCGAGCATGCGATCGGCCGGTCCCTTGAGGGCCTTGCCGGCGATGATCGGGGACACCGCCACCACGTCGGCGCGGCGGGCGATGAGTCGTTCGCGCAGGCCGGCCACCGCCAGCAGCGGGCCGATCGAGACCACGGGGTTGGACGGGGCCACCACGACGACATCGGCCGTGGAGATGGCGTCGAGGACGCCGGGCCCGGCGCGGGCGGCGTCGAGGCCGGCGAACCGCACGCCGGTGATCGGCACGGAGTGCCGGCGCCCGACGAAGTACTCCTGGAACCCGATCTCGCCCTCGCCGGCGACGTTGACCATCGTGCGCACCGGGTCGTCGGTCATCGGCAGGAGGCGTACGCCGAGGTCCCACGCCCGGGCGATCTCGGCGGTGACCGCCGACAGGGGCGCTCCCTCGGCCAGCCGGTGCGTGCGGTACAGATGGGTGGCCAGGTCGCGGTCGCCGAGCGAGAACCACGTGCCGGCGGCCGACGAGCCCGCCGGGCGCACGGCCCCATAGCGCTCGAGGGCGCCCATTGCCGCCCACGTCTCACCGGCCAGCCCCCAGCCCCGGTCTGGATCGATGGCACCGGCGAGGGTGTAGGTCACCGTGTCGAGGTCGGGCGAGATGGCGAGGCCGTGCAGCACCGTGTCGTCGCCGGTGTTGACCACGGCGGTGATGTCGCCCGGAGGGACCACCTGCACGAGCCCGGCGAGGAAGCGGGCAGCGCCGACGCCGCCGCACAGGACGGTGATCACGAGCCGGCATCCATGGCGTCACCGTAGAGGGCGACGAACGCTTCGGCGCTGCGCGACCACGAGAACGCACCCAGCCGGGCGTGGCCGGCGGCGACCAGCCGGGCGCGCACGTCCTCGTCGGTGGTGACGGCGGCCAGCGCGGCGGCGAGAGCGCCCGCGTCGTGGGGGTCGACCAGCAGCGCCGCGTCCGACGCCACCTCGGGGATGGCGCCGGCGGCGGCGGCCACGATCGGCACGCCCGCCTGCATGGCCTCGAGCAGCGGGAAGCCGAAGCCCTCGTCGAGCGAGGGGTAGGCGAGGACGCAGGCGCGGGCGAGCACGCCGGCGCGCTGGTCCTCGGTGACCCAGTCGGTGAGGAGGACCTGCTCGGTCGCCGATCGGGGCAGGGCAGCCACGGCGGCGTCGATGTTGGGCCGGTCGGGACCGTCCTGGCCCACCAGCACGAGGGCGAGGTCGGGACGGTCGGCGTGCAGCAACCCGAACGCCTCCACCAGCCGGGCGAGGTTCTTGCGCGGCTCACGGGTGCCGAGGGCGAGCACGTAGGGGCGGCCCTCGAGGCCGGCGAGCGGCGCTACCGCGGGCGGCGGGGCGACGGGCTCGGGGGGTCCGTGCGGGATGACCCGGATGCGCGCCGTACCGAGCAGCTCGCGGACCTGGTGGCCCACGAACTCCGACGGCGCGTGCACCCAGACGCCCCGGTCCACCGCCCGCTGCAGCACCGGCGCGAACGCCCGCACGGTGGCGTTGACCAGTCGGGGCTGGGTGAGGAACGAGCAGTCGTGCACGGTGACCACGCTGGGCAGGCCCGAGGGGGGCACCACGTAGTTGGTGCCGTGCACGACGTCCACGTCGGCCAGCGGGCGGCGGCCCCGGGGCCGGTCGCCTCGGCCCCAGGCCCTCAGCGTGAGGCCGGCGGGATAGGGCAGTCGCCGCACCCCGTCAGGGAGGTGGGCGCGGAAGCTGAGCACGTACCGGTGCAGCCGGGGTGGCTCGGGCAGGGCGCCGAGCGCATCGACGAGGTGGGTGACGAACCGGCCGATGCCCGTCGTCGTCCCGATGGTGGGACCCACGTCGATGGCCACGGACGTCACGCCGTTAGCATGGCCTACCCATGCCTCGCGCTTTGATCACCGGCATCACCGGTCAGGACGGCCAGTTCCTGGCCGAGTTGCTGCAGCGCCGCGGCTACGAGGTCTTCGGCATGATCAAGGGGCAGAACAACCCGAAGGGCGAGCTGATCCAGGCCGAGCAGCCCTACGTGGAGCTGGTGTCGGGCGACCTGTCGGACCTGCCGTCGCTGGTCGCGGCGCTGGAGCACACCCAGCCCGACGAGGTCTACAACCTGGGTGGGATCTCGTTCGTGCCGCTGTCGTTCCGGCAGGCCGAGCTGACCGCCAACGTCACCGGCCTCGGCGTGCTGCGCATGCTGGAGGCGATCCGCATGGTGGGTGGCTCCGACGGCAACCCGATCCGGTACTACCAGGCGTCGTCGTCGGAGATGTTCGGCAAGGTGCGGGAGACGCCCCAGACCGAACGGACGCCGTTCCATCCCCGCTCGCCGTATGGCGCGGCCAAGGTGTTCGGCCACCAGATCACCGTCAACTACCGCGAGTCCTACGGCCTGTTCGCCTGCAGCGGCATCCTGTTCAACCACGAGAGCGAGCGCCGAGGCTTGGAGTTCGCCACCCGCAAGGTCACCAACGCGGTGGCCCGCATCAAGCTCGGCCTCCAGTCGGAGCTGGTGCTCGGGGTGCTCGACACGAAGCGGGACTGGGGCTACGCCGGCGACTACGTCGAGGCCATGTGGGCCATGCTCCAGCAGCCCGAGGCCGACGACTACGTCGTGGCCACGGGGAAGACGCACACGCTGCGGGAGTTCCTGGAGCTGGCGTTCGTGGCCGCCGAGCTCGGTGACTGGCAGCCGTATGTCCGCCAGGACGAGCGGTTCTTCCGCCCCGCCGAGGTGGACCTGCTGGTGGGCGACTTCGCCAAGGCCCGCGAGCGGCTCGGCTGGCGCCCCAAGGTCGACTTCCCGTCACTGGTCGAGCGCATGGTCCGCCACGACCTCAAGGTCGAGAGCGAAAAGATCGCCCGCGCCAGGCGCTGATCACGGCTCCATCGGCAGGACGTCGAGGGCCTCGATCAGGGACTCCTCGTCGGGCTCCACGCCGGTGCGGATCATCGCCTGCAAGACGAAGGCGAACACCACCATCGCGGCCAACGACCCGGCCACGAGCGCCATCTCGACCCGCAGGAGCAGGTCGTCGTTGGGGATCGCCACCACGATGATGAAGGCCAGCATGCCCAGCATCCACCCCACGGCCACCTTGGCGTGGCCCCGCAGGGCGATGATGGCCTGGGCCAGGGCCAGGGCGATCATGTAGAGCGAGCTCGACAGGGCGAGCAGCGTCAGTGTCCGCCGGCTCAGCTCGGAGTCGAAGAACACCCGCACGACGAACGGTCCGAGGACGAACGCGCCGGCGACCGCCACCACGCTCACGATCAGCACCAGCATGAGCAGCTTGCGGAAGCCGCGCACGAAGTCGTCGAGGGCCCCGCGCGCGGCCAGGCGGGCCAGCTTGGGCAGGAGGGCGGCCTGCACCGCCTGGAACAGGAACAGCGGCACGCGGGCGATGATGACGCCGGTCGACAGCTGGCTCACCAGCGCGTTCTGGGCGTCGGACGTCTTGAGCAGGCTGGCGGCGATGGGCCCGGCGTTGAGCAGGGCGGCGGCGAACACCGAACCGACCAGCAGCCAGCCCAGGTTGGGCGTGATCTCGCTCCAGGACGCCTCGGGCCCGGGCGACAGCACGTGGTGCTGGCCCCGGCGGGACACGAGCACACCGAAGAGCGCGGGCAGCCCGACCAGGACGCCGTAGGGGCCGACCGCCGTCACCCCGGCGACCGCCAAGGCGACGGCGAGCACCATCCGCGACACGCCCTCGGTTCCCATGAGCACGCCGTACGCGTGGAACCGGCCGGTGCCCGACCACACCCCTCTCGTCAGGTGGGCCAGGGCGTAGCACCAGAACGCGATCAGCAGGCTGGCGAACAGCGACCAGCTGTCGTCGAACAGGTGGGTGACCAGCAGCGGGCTGACCGCCACCATGACGATGGTGATGGTGACGAGGAGGATCGCCTCGAGGATGGCGGCGCGCCGCACGACGGGTCGCGAGCCCTGGCCGAGGGCTCGACGGTGGGCCAGGGCTCGGCCGACCTCCTGCTCCACCGGCAGGAAGAAGCCCGGCGCCAGGATGAACGTGAGGAACCACAGCAGGCTGACGGGGGCGAAGGCATCCTCACCGAGGGCGCGCTTGGTGATCGACAGGAAGCCATAGGTCGCGATGCCCGAGATGACAAGGCCCAGTCCGACGGCGAGCGTGCCCTCGGGAAGCGGGTTGCGAGCGGTGGCGCGATCGAGGAGCCGTCGGGTCTGCAAGCAGCGCGACTCTACTGGCTCGCATTGCCCCGATCCGGGACGCGGCGGCCGCTACCGTCGCGCTGGCTCATGCGTACCCAGCGATCCAAGCGCCTCGCCGCGGCCGCGCTCATCCTGACCGCTTCCGTCTCGCTGACCGCCGCCGCCGCCCCGGTGGCGCAGGCCGCACCGGCCCCCGTGACCCGGGGATACGGCGCCAGCGTGACCCTCTCCGGCCACGGCTTCGGCCACGGCATCGGGATGAGCCAGGTGGGGGCGTACGGCTACGCCGTCAAGCTCGGCTGGGCGTGGGACCAGATCCTCGGCCACTACTACGGGGGCACCACTCTCGGGCCGTCCGACCCCAACGCGGGCTTCTCGGTGCGCCTGACCGCCGCCGACGACGACCCCGTGACCGCGGTGATCCAGGACGCCGGCGCCGTCGCCACCTCGGCCACCGGCGCCGACCAGTACCGCTCGGCGGCGGCCGTGCAGGTGGCACCGGGCTCGTACAACGTGTACGCCCGGACCGACGTCGTGAACTGCCCGAGTGCCACCACCGCGGCCGAGTTCGAGGCGCCCGGCAGCCCGTGGGTGAAGAAGGCCAGCGGCGTGGCCGCCGTCGACTTCTCCGCCGCCGGGGTGGACACGGTCAGCGCGCCCGTCGCCAACCTCGTCGGCCTGTGCGAGCGACCCAGCACCGACCAGTTCGACGACGGCATCCGGGCCCGGTACTACCGGGGCTCGATCCGGGCGGTGTCCGGCTCCCAGGGTGAGCGCCGCACGGTCAACCTCGTGCCCGTCGATCGCTACGTCCAGGGCGTGGTGCCCAGGGAGATGCCCGCGGCGTGGGGTGGCGACGGCGGCGGCGCCGGCCTGCACGCCCTGCGGGCCCAGGCCGTGGCCGCCCGGTCCTACGGCCTCCAGCAGAACCGCTACACCTACGCCAAGACGTGTGACACGCAGTCGTGCCAGGTCTACGGCGGCGCCGGCTACCGCGCCGCGGTCAACGCCGACGAGGGCGGTCCGACGCCGATCACCGGCATCGAGGCGGCGTTCTCGAACCAGGCCACCGCCGACACGGCCGGCGTGGTGCTGCTGGCCGGCGGGGCGGTGGTGAGCGCCATGTACTCGGCGTCATCGGGTGGCTACACCAACGACGCCGGCGCCTTCCCGGCCGTGCCCGACGAGGGCGATCAGTACTCGCCGCTGCCCGACCGCCACAACTGGTCGGCCACGATCCCCGTGGCCACGATCGAGGCGGCGTACCCGCAGATCGGCAGCCTGCAGTTGCTGCGGGTGACGGCCCGCAACGGGCTCGGGGAAGACGGCGGCCGGGTCCGGTCGATCGACATCGTCGGCACCGCAACCACGGTGACGCTCACGGGCGTCCAGTTCCAGGGCGCGCTCGGCCTGCGCTCCGACTGGTTCACCGTGCCCAACGCCTGTGATGGCCGGGTGGTGCCGCCGCTGGCGCCGCCCGCCCCGGTGACACCGGCCAAGTTCCAGCCGGTCACACCGTCCCGCTTGCTGGACACCCGCTCGGGCATCGGGACGGGCGCCGTCCCCCTGGCCGCCAACTGCGCCATGGCGCTGGCCGTCGTCGGGGTCGGCGGTGTACCGGCGTCCGGCGTGGCCGCCGTCGCCCTGAACGTCACCGCCACCCAGGCGGACCAGCCCGGCTTCCTGACCGTCTACCCGTGCGGGCAGGCGCAGCCGCCCACGTCGACCGTGAACTACGGCGCCAACCAGAACGTGGCCAACATGGCCCAGGTCCGGGTCGGTTCGGGCGGGCAGGTGTGCATCTTCACCATGTCCAAGGTGGACGTGGTGGTCGACGTGCTCGGCTGGTACGGCACCGGAGCCACCGCCGGCTACGCCCCGCTCACGCCCACCCGGGTGCTCGACACCCGCAACGGGACCGGGATCGGCGGCCAGCGCGCCGTCGTGCCCGCCGGCGGGACGACGGCGTTCCCCGTCGCCGGGACGGCCGGGGTGCCCGCCGACGCCGCCGGTGTGATGCTGAACGTGACCGCCACCGAGGAAGGCGCCGACGGCTACCTGACCGTCTTCCCGTGCGGGGGCGCCGTCCCCCCGTCGTCCAGCGTGAACTACCGGGCGGGGCGGGACGTGGCCAACCAGGCGGCGTCGGCCATCGGCGCCGGGGGACAGGTGTGCGTGAGCTCGTTCGCCCCGAGCCACGTGGTCATCGACGTGCTCGGCTGGTACGGGCCCACGGCCCCGGCGGGCTACGTGCCGCTCACACCGGCCCGGGTGCTCGACACCCGCCAGCCGAACGCCGTCTTCGCGGGCAAGGTCCCGGCCCGCGGCGCCATCCAGCTGCCCGTCCTCGGGCAGGGGGGCATCCCGGCCACTGGGGTGAGCGCCGCCGCCATCAACCTCACCGTGGACCAGCCCGGCGGGCCCGGCTTCGTGACCGCCTACCCGTGCGGGGCGGCGCAGCCGCTGGCGTCGAACCTGAACTACGGCACCGGGCAGGTCGTGGCCAACCTCGCCACCGTGGCCGTCTCCGGCCCGGGCACCGTGTGCATCTTCACGTGGGCCGCCACCTACCTCGTGGTCGACGTCTCGGGCTACTTCACGAGCTGACGCACGTCGGCCACGGCCGCGCCCAGGCGCTCACCGGCGGCCCGCAGCACGCCGGCCACCTCGGGCGGCAGCTGTGACTCGATCTCCCGGCGCCGGACCTGCAGGCGCTGGAAGCCGAGCACCCCGAAGCCGACGGCGACGTACAACGCGTCGCTGGCCACGGCGCTGACCTGGGAGAAGAGATCGTCGCCGGGCGCCTCGGCCATGGCCATGACGGTACCAGCGGGATGGCCGACGACTACCCTCGAAGGTTCGTGGACAGTCCCGGCCGCACCGCACCGCCTGTCGTCGCGGTCGTGGTCGCTCGCGATCCCGGGGCGTGGTTCGACGAGGTCCTGGACGGCCTCGCCGCCCAGGACTACCCGAACCTCCGGGTGCTCGTGCTCGACACCGGCCGCGATCCGGCCTTCGCCGCGCGCGTGGGTGCCCGGCTGCCCGAAGCCTTCATCCGCCGCGCCGTCGGCCACCCCACGTACGGCGGCGCCGCCAACGAGGCCCTGAAGCTGGTGGAGGGGGCCGGGTTCTTCTGCTTCCTCCATGACGACGTGGCCCTGGAGCCGACGGCCATCCGCCTGCTGGTGGAGGAGACCTACCGCTCCAACGGCGGCATCGTGGGGCCCAAGGTGGTGGCCTGGGCCGACCCGGAGCGCCTGCTCAGCGCCGGTGTAGGGGCCGACAAGTTCGGCGAGCCGGCGCCGGCCGTCGATCCGGGGGAGCTGGACCAGGAGCAGCACGACGGCGTGCGCGACACCTTCAGCCTGTCGACGGCGTGCATCCTCGTGCGCACCGACCTGTTCCGTGCCATCGGCGGGTTCGACGCCGAGGTGGCCGGGCGCGACGACGAGCTCGACCTCTGCTGGCGGGCCCACGCCAGCGGGGCGCGCGTGCTGGTGGTGCCGGCGGCGCGCGTCCGGTGGCGGGCCGAGGCCGAGCCCACCGACGAGCGCACGCGCGAACGCAACCGGCTACGCACCGTGCTGGCGTCCTACAGCGGCTGGCATCTGCTGCGGGTCCTGCCCCAGTACGCCCTCGTCACCCTGGTGGAGGTGCTGGCCAGCGTCCTCACCGGCCACGGGCGCCGGGCGGGGGCCCTGCTGGCGGCGTGGCCCGGTGCCCTGGCCGAGCTGCGCACCATCCGCCGCAAGCGCGGCGTCCTGTCGGTGTTCCGCCAGGTCGGTGACAACGAGGTGCGCCGGTTGCAGGCGCGCGGGAGCGCCCGGCTGGTGTCGTTCTTCCGGGGCCACCGCCGCAACGAGGACGGGTCGGTCATCACGCAGGCCGTGCGGGACGTGGTGGACATGTTCCGCACCGGCCGCAACCGGGCGACCTACCTCATCTGGGTGGCCGTGGTCATCGTGTTCCTCCTCGGCAGCCGCACCCTCATCCGGGAGCGGGTGCCCGCCCTCGGCGGGTTCCTCGCCTTCCCCGGTCACGCCACCTCGCTCCTCGGCGACTACCTGTCGGGCTGGTGGGCTCACGGGCTGGGCGCGGCCACGGCGGTGCCGTCGGGTGTCGCCCTCGTCGGCCTCGGGGGCCTCGGGTTCCTCGGCTCGATGAGCCTGTTCCGCACCGTGGCCGTCCTCGGGCCGATCCTGTTCGGGTTCATCGGGCTCTGGCGGTTGGTGCGGCCACTCGGGACCCAGCGGGCCCGACTGACGGGGCTGCTCGTGTACGCCGCCGCCGCACTGCCCTACAACGCCGTCGCCGGCGGCCACTGGGCGGCGCTGTTGGTCTACGGGGCGATGCCGTGGGCGGTGGGCACCATCGCCTCCATCACCGGACTGGCGCCCTTCGCGCCCACCGACCGACCCCTCGTGTCCCGGGTGGCCGCCCTCGGCCTGCTCGTGGCCATCGTCTCGGCGTTCGTGCCCGCCTTCGCGATCGAAGTGGTGATCGTGGCGGCCGTGCTGGCGCTGGCGTCCCTGCTCCTCGGCGGGCTCGAGGCGTCGCTGCGGGCCCTGGCCGCCACCGCGGTGGCGGCGCTCCTCGCCGTCGTGCTCCACCTACCGTGGATCGCGTCGCGCCTCGGCGACCTCGGTGCCCTCGTCGGCAGCGCCTCCCCAGCGTCGCCCGACGACCGCGGCCTCGACGCGCTGATCCGCTTCGCCACCGGCCCCCACGACGCCGGGCTCCTGGCCTACCTGCTGCTCATCCCGGCCGGCGTCGCCCTCCTGCTGGGGCGGGGCTGGCGGCTCGTGTGGGCCGGCCGGGCGGTGGTGCTGGCGCTGGTGTTCTTCGCGGTGGCCTGGTCGGCCGACCGCGGCTGGGGTCCCGCCGCCGGCGTCCCCGTCGATGTCTGGCTGGTGCCGGCGGCCGTCGGCCTCGCCCTCGCGGGGGCGTGCGGCGCCACGGCTGTCGACACCGACGTGCGCGGCACCCGCTTCTCGTGGCGCCAGCCGCTCGGCTTCCTCGCCCTCGTGGCCGTGGGCATCGGCGTGCTGCCCACGGTCGGGGCCGCCGCCGACGGCTCGTGGGGGTTGGGTCACTCGGACGTGGCCGACGCCCTCGGTTTCCTGCCGACGGATCAGCAGCCCGGCGACTACCGCGTCCTCTGGATCGGCGATCCGCGGGCCTTGCCCCAGCCGGGGTGGGAGCTGACCGGCGGCGTGGCCTACGCGCTGTCGAACAACGGCGCCCCCGACGTGCGCGATGCCTGGACCGGTGACCCGACCCGGTCCGAGGACCTGGTGGCCGATGCTCTGGGCCTGGCCACCAGCGGGGAGAGCGCCCGGCTCGGGCGGATGCTCGCGCCGATGAGCGTGCGCTACATCGTGGTGCCGCTGCGGGCCGGCCCGCAGGCCAGCGGGGCGCCCGCCTACCCGCCGCCGTCGGCGTTGCTGAACACTCTCGCCGGCCAGCTCGACCTGCGCCAGAAGGACATCGACGACGCCCTCGTCGTCTACGAGAACGAGGCGTGGATCCCCGAGCGGGCCGTGCTCGCCGATCCGGTGGCGGCCGCCAGCGAGGAGGCCGGCTTCGAGTCGCTGGTGCGGACCGACCTGGCCGGGTCGAGCGCCGTCCTGCCCACGGGCGACGGATCGAACCGCTGGCAGGGTGACGTCGGGACCGGCACCGTGTACCTGTCCGCCCCGGCCGACGACGGCTGGCACCTCACCGTGGCCGGTGAATCGGTGACCCGCCGGCCCGCCTTCGGTTGGGCCAACGCGTTCGCCGTGGACCAGGCCGGGCCGGCCACGCTCGGCTTCGACACCCCGCTCACGCGACCCCTCATGGTGGCCGTCCAGGCGGTGCTGTGGGTGCTGACGGCGGTCGTCGCCATCGGGCGCGGCCGTCGCCGTGACCGGGGCGAGCGCCAGCGCCATCCGGCCGCCCACCGGGTGGAGGAGCCGCCCGTGATCATCGAGCTGACGGGCGCCGAACTGCCGGTGGCGCAGCCATGAGCCAGGTGGTGCGGCGCCTCGCGCTGGTGGTGGCGGTCGGCATCTTCGCCATCGTCGGCGTCACCATGTCCCGTGACCGCCCGACCCGCGTCGCCGCCGCGTTCGGCACCAACGACCAGCCGCCCATGCCGATCGCCCGCACCGGCGACGCCCTCACCACCTCGTGGTTCTGCCCCGGCGTGCCGGCGCAGGTGGATCGCGCCACCGGCGACGGCAGCATCACCGTGCTCAACCCCACCGACACGCCGATGAGCGGCAACCTCACGTTCTTCCCGGGGGAGGCGGCCGCCGTCACCACGCCGCTGCGGGTCGCCGCCCGGGGCCAGGCCATCGTGGTCCCTCGTGACCTCGCGCCGGCGCCGTTCACCGGGGTGCTCATCGAGGTCTACGGGACGAACGCCGTCGTCGCCCAGACCACGGTGACCAAGGCGGGCTGGTCCAGCTCGCCGTGCTCGACCACGGCGTCGGGCTCGTGGTTCGTGGCCGAGGGCACCACCACGATCGACAGCACCTACCACCTGCTGGTGCTCAACCCCTTCCCCGACGACGCCATCGTGGACGTGAGCTTCGCCGCCGACGACGGCTTCCGCGGCCCGACCGCCCTGCAGGGTTGGGTCGTGAAGGCCCGGTCGCTGCGCATCATCGACGTCGACGCCGCCATCCAGCGCGACCAGCTGGTCTCGGCCTCGGTCGTGGCCCGCAACGGCCGGATCGTGGTGGGCCGCTTCCAGACGCTGCCGTACTCGCCCCGCAAGGGCCTCGTAGCCACCCTGGCCGAGCCGTCGGCCGGCTCCCAGTGGTGGTTCGCCAACGGCCAGAAGGGCGACGGCGTGGCCGAGCGGGTCGTCCTCTACAACCCCCTCGACACCGACTCCAGCGCCGACGTCACCGTGTTCCCGGCCGATCCGGCCAGCGGTACCCCCATACCGCTCAAGTACACGATCCCGAGCAAGCAGCGGGTGGAGGTCGACCTGTCGGGCATCGACGAGGTGCCGGCCGGGCCCCACAGCATCGCCGTGGCCACCGAACCCGACCAGCCGATCGTGGCCGAGCGGGTGCTCGACCTGGTCGGCAAGGACCGCACCGCCACCACCGTCCAGGCCGGCAGCCGCGTCCCCGCGTCGCGGTGGTACGTGCCGATGGGGGCGCCGGCGGGCGGGAGCAACACGCTCACGGTGGTGAACGTGACCGGTGTCGACACCTCGATCGGTGTCAGCTCGCTCGGCGCGGCGGGCGAGACGCCGGTGCCCGATCTCCAGAACGTCCAGCTGCCGGCGGGCGGCGCCGTCCAGCTCCCGCTGCAGGACCGCGGCGTGGCCGGCCAGCCCATCGTCGTCACCGCCGATGGGCAGGTGGTGGTGGAGCAGTTCGTGGTGCCACCGGCGGGCAGTCCCGGCGCCTGGTCCACCCTGGGCGTCCCGGTGCGATGATCGCCCAGCTGCTGGTAGCGCTGGTCCTGGCCGTCGCCGCGGTGGGAGTGGCGGCGGTGCTGCGCCGCCGACGCCGCACCGACGGGCCGACGCAGGGGCCGGCGTGGGCGGCACCGGGCCAGCTCGATCGGGCCGACTTCGACCGACCGGAAGCGGAGTGGCTGGTCGCGGTGTTCTCGTCGGCCACGTGCTCGAGCTGCGCCGCCATGGTCGACAAGGCCCAGGCGCTGGCCAGCCCGGCCGTGGCCGTGGTCGAGGTGGAGGCGACGGCGCACGCCGATCTCCACCAGCGCTACCGCATCGAAGCCGTGCCGATCACGGTCGTGGCCGACCAGGCCGGCGTGGTGCGGGCCTCGTTCATCGGCCCGGCGACGGCGACCGATCTCTGGGCCGCCGTCGCCGAGGCCAGGAAGTCTTAGTCCGCCGTCGCCGCGGCTTGCTCCTGCTGGGTCTCGGCGAGGCCCTGCTGGACGAGGCGCCCGACCTCGGCGCCGTCCACCGTCTCCTTCTCGAGGAGGGCCTTGGCCACGAGGTCGAGGCCGCGGCGGTGGGTGTTGAGCAGGTTCTTGGCCCGCTCCTCCTGGGCCCGCAGCAGCAGCTCGATCTCCTCGTCGATGACCCGAGCGGTGTCGTCGGAGTAGTCGCGCTGGGAGTTCATGAGGTCCTCGCCGAGGAACACGTGCTGGTGGCTCTCGAACGCCATCGGCCCGAGCCGCTCGCTCATGCCCCACTCCCGCACCATCCGCCGCGCCCAGGACGTGGCCTTGTTGAGGTCGTCGGCGGCGCCGGTGGTGCGATGGCCGAAGATCACCTCCTCGGCGACGCGGCCACCGAGGGCCATGCACAGGCGGTCCTCGACGTACTCCTTCGAGAGCGAGTGGCGTTCCTCGGGCATCGTCTGGGTGACGCCGAGGGCCATGCCCGTGGGCAGGATGGTGACCTTGTGGACCGGGTCGCCGTGGGGGAGCACGGCGGCCAGGACGGCGTGGCCGCCCTCGTGGTACGCGGTGGTCCGCCGCTCCTCGGCGGTGAGCACGAGGCTCTCGCGCCGGGCGCCCATGATCACCCGGTCACGGGCCGACTCGAAGTCGATCCGCTCGATCTGGCGCGACCCGCGCCGTACGGCGAACAGCGCCGCCTCGTTGACGAGGTTGGCCAGGTCGGCGCCGCTCATGCCGGGCGTGCCCTTGGCCATGACGCCGAGGTCGACGTCCGGACCCATCTTCTTGTCCCGGCTGTGAACCCTCAAGATGGCCAGGCGCTCGTCGTTCTCCGGCAGCGGGACCACGATCTGGCGGTCGAAGCGGCCGGGGCGCAGGAGCGCCGGGTCGAGGATGTCGGGCCGGTTGGTGGCGGCCATGATCACGATGCCCTCGGACGTCTCGAAGCCGTCCATCTCGGCCAGCATCTGGTTGAGCGTCTGCTCCCGCTCGTCGTGGCCGCCGCCGAGGCCGGCGCCGCGCTTGCGACCGATCGAGTCGATCTCGTCGATGAAGATGATGGCCCGGCCCATCTTGCGGGCCTGCTGGAACAGGTCGCGGACGCGCGATGCGCCCACGCCCACGAACATCTCCATGAAGTCCGAGCCGGTGACCGACAGGAAGCCGACGCCGGCCTCACCCGCCACGGCCCGGGCGAAGAGGGTCTTGCCGGTACCGGGAGGACCGACGAGGAGGATGCCCTTGGGCACCCGGGCGCCGATCTCCTTGAACCGCTCGGGCATGCGCAGGAAGTCGACGACCTCCTTGATCTCCAGCTTCACGCCGTCGTAGCCGGCGATGTCGGCGAACGTGGTGGACGGCTTGTCCTGCGAGTACGCCTTGGCCCGGCTCCGCCCGATCGACATGACGTTGCCCATCTGGCCGGCGGCCCGGCGTTGCATCCAGATGAAGAAGCCGAGCAGCAGGATGAACGGGAGCAGCAACGGGATGAGGCTGCTTACCCAGCTCGACGTAGGCGTGTGGAATTCGAAACCGGGGATGTTCTGCTGCAGCACCGCCTGGTCGGCGTCGGGCAGCGGGATGGGACCCGTGGTGGTGAACTTCGTCCCGTCCTTCAGCTCACCGGAGATCGTGCCCGAGTCGTTGTTGTACTTCGCCGATGCCACCTGGCTGTTCTTGGCGTCCGTGAGGAACTCGCTGTAGGAGATGCTCTTGCCGTCGTCGGTCGTCAGGAGCTGCGAGCCGAAGAGCAGGGCCGCCACCACGCCGATCAGGATCCACACCGTCCATCGGGGCAACCCCGTGGGCCGGGCGGGACGGCCGGGCTGGCGCGGGCGCTCCGGCGGCGTCGGCTGGCCTCCCGGGCCCCGGCCGCCGGGCGGCGGGGGAGGCGGAGGCGGAGGGAGATTGCTCATGGACCCATGCTAGGGGTGGACGGGGGCGCTGACATGGTCGTGCACGGCCGATTGGGTTGCGCTTTGGGTCACCCCGTCGCGCGTCAGCGGGCGGTAGCGTGCGCCGGCGATGCCGCCTCCTCGCCGCACCCGGTTGTGCTCGCGCCCGAGTTGTGCGGAGCCGGCGGCGGCCACGCTCACCTACCGGTACGACCTGAGTGCGGCGTGGATCGACGAGCTCACGCCCGAGCGCGAGCCCCACGACTACGACCTGTGCGAGCGCCACGCCGCCCGCTGCAGCGTGCCCCACGGCTGGCAACTGGCGGACCGGCGCGGTGACCTTGCGCTGCCCGATCGGCTGGCTGGCTGAGCGGAGGCCTCGATCCGGTCGCCACACCTCGCGCCTGTACGCTCGCCCCACGTGCGCCCTGCTCCCGACGAACCGCGCTTTTCGATCGGGATCGCGCTGGCGGGGTGGTTCGCCGCCCTCGTCTTCTCGAACATCGGCGCCGTCGTCATCCTGGCGGCCACCGATCACACGGGCACCGACTACAACGATCTCCCGCTCTGGCTGATCGCCGTCCTGCAGGTCCCGCTGTGGGTCGGCCTGGTCGGGGTGGTCGTCATCGTCAGCCGCCGCTTCGGTACGGGCTCGCTGAAGAAGGACTACGGCTTCCGGTTCCGCACGAACGACATCCTCGGGTTGCCGATCGGTGTCGTGGTGCAGCTCGTGTTCGTCCCGGTCCTCTACCGGATCCTGTCGATCGTGGTCGACACGTCGTCGGTGTCGGAACCGGCCGAGCGCCTGACCGACCGGGCCGAGGGCCTCGGGGTGGCCCTGCTGGTGGTGCTCGTCGTCGTCGGCGCCCCGATCATCGAGGAGCTGTTCTTCCGCGGCCTCCTGCTGCGCTCGATCCAGGCCCGCTGGAGCGACTCGCTGGCCCTGGTGGCGTCGTCGATCCTGTTCGGACTGGCCCACTTCGAGCTGCTGCAGCTGCCGGCCCTGGTGATGTTCGGCCTCGTGGCCGGTTACCTCGCCCAGCGCACGGGACGCCTCGGCATGTCGATCTGGGCCCACGTCGGCTTCAACGCCACCACGGTCGCGTTCCTCTTGCTGCGATAAGGGGCGAGTCTGCCGTAACGCCAGCCGGCCGAAATGGCACCATGGGGGGCCGTGACCGACGTCCTCGACCACCCCCTCGACGAGCCCGACGTCGATGCACCGACCGAGCCCGGCGGCGAGTGGCCGTCCAGCACGCCGACCGTCGCCACGTCGACGCGCTGGCCGACGTCGCGGCGCCGTCGCAACCTCTCCAACCGGGAGTGGGCCGAGCGCATCGCCACCATCGTCGTGGTCGCCGGCTGCGTGCTCTACACGCTGGCCCAGCTCCACCCCGACCTCATCCTGAAGAACACCACCCCCGCCGGCGGCGACATGGGCGCCCACGTCTGGGGCCCCGCCTACTTGCGCGACCACATCCTCCCGCACTTCTGGCTGTCGGGCTGGGCCCCCGATTGGTACGCCGGCTTCCCGATGTACGTCTTCTACATGGTGCCGCCGGCGCTGGCCGTCGTGGTGCTGGACATCATCCTGCCCTACGGGGTGGCGCTGAAGCTGGTGAGCATCATCGGCATCCTGTCCCTGCCGGTGTGCTGTTGGTTGTTCGGCAAGCTGGCCGGCCTGCGGTTCCCGGTCCCGCAGCTGTTCTCGATCGCCGCCGTCTTCTTCCTGTTCGACGAGACGTTCCAGATCTACGGCGGCAACATCGCCTCCACGATGGCGGGCGAGTTCTCGTTCTCGATCGCCCTGTCCCTCGCCATGCTCTTCCTCGGCGTCTTCGCCTACGGCATGCGCACCGGGAAGCACCGCGCCCTGGCCGCCGGCCTCTTCGCGCTGGCCGCGCTCTGCCACGTGATCGTGATGTTCTTCGCCGCCATCGGCGCGGTGGTGCTGTTCCTCCTGTGGGCCGACCGCAAGCGCCTCTGGTACGCCTTCACCGTCGGGGTCGTCGGGGCACTGCTGTGCGCCTTCTGGTACATCCCGTTCTGGCGCAACTCGCCCTACATGACCGACATGTTCTACGAGCGGCTCAAGGACAACTGGGCGATGCTGTTCCCCCAGTCGACCACCTGGAGCCGGGTGATCATCGTCCTGGCGCTGGTGGGTCTGGTGGGCGCCGTCGTGCGGGGGGTGCGGGCGGGAGCGTTCCTCGGCATCATGTGCATCGGCTACGGGGTGTGGGCCTGCGTGTGGCCGCAGAGCCACCTGTGGAACGCCAGGCTGCTGCCGTTCTTCTACCTGACCCGCGACCTGCTGGTGGCCATGGGCGTGGCCGAGATCGGCCTGTTCATCGCCCGGCTCTGGCGCCCCGGCGACGCCCGCGTGCGGGAGTGGTTCCGCTTCGGCACCCTCGGCGTCGCGGTGGTCGTCGCCGTGATCGCCCTCGGCCTCCACTTGCAGAACCTGCCGTTCTTCGAGCAGCGCTGGAACGGCACCGAGTGGGTGTACGAGGCCGGGCCGATCTCGGTCAAGAGCCAACCCGCGTACGTCGACGACTGGGCCAAGTGGAACTACTCGGGCTACGAGGGCAAGGACGCGTACGGCGAGTACTCCGGCGTGATCAACACCATGAAGGAGGTCGGTCAGGACAACGGCTGCGGGCGGGCCCTGTGGGAGAACAACAACTCCGAGGACCGCTATGGCACGCCGATGGCGCTGATGCTCCTGCCGTTCTGGACCGACGGCTGCATCGGCTCGATGGAGGGCCTCTACTTCGAGGCGTCGGGCACGACGCCGTACCACTTCCTCACCACCAGCGCCATGTCCGAGCACAGCTCGAACCCGGTGCGGCGGCTGCAGTACGACGACGGCGACGTCGACAAGGGCGTGCAGTACATGCAGACCCTCGGGGTCCGGTACTACCTCGCCTTCAGCCAGTCGGTGCTGGCCAAGGCCAACGCCAACCCAGCGCTCACGCCGATCGCCCAGTCCGGGCCGTGGACCGTGTTCGAGGTGGCCAACAGCGACATGGTCGTGCCGCTGGCCACGGAACCGGTCGTGGCCACCGGCGCCGACAAGAACCGCGACACCTGGCTCGAGCTGGGCACGTCGTACTTCCAGCACGAGAACCAGTGGCCGGCCATCCCGGCGGCGTCGGGCCCGGCCGACTGGCAGCGCGTCGCCCTCACCCGGACCGGCCAGACCGACGACCGCACGCTGGCCACCGTGGCGCCCTCGGCGCCCGTGCAGCCGGTCCAGTTGCCGCCGGTGACGGTCAGCGACGTGAAGACGGGCGACAACTCGATCTCGTTCACCGTCGACAAGGTGGGCGTGCCCGTGCTCGTCAAGACCAGCTACTTCCCGAACTGGGAGGTGAGCGGGGCCAAGGGCCCGTACCGGGTGGCACCGAACTCGATGGTCGTGATCCCGACGTCCAACGAGGTGACCCTCCACTACGGCCACACCACCACCGAGTACTTCGCGTACTTCCTGTCCCTCCTCGGGATCGCCGGACTCGTGTACCTCTGGCGCAAGGGCCGGGTCGACTACGGCCGGCCCGAGGTCGCGTTGGGCCTGCCCTTGCCTCCGGGCCTCGACGCCGCCTGGACGCCGCCCGCCCCCGCCGAGCCGATCACGTTCCTGCTCGACTGGGACGAGGACGAGGCGGCCCCCCGGCTCGGGCCCGAGCTGCCGCCGCCCGAAGCGGCGTCCGCCGCCCCGGATCACGAAGCGTCGCCCCCGCCACCCGGGTAGCGTTCGCCCGTCGCTATGACTGATTTCGACGCCGTCTTCAAGGCCTATGACATCCGCGGTACCGTGCCCGAGCAGCTCGACGAGGCCATGTGCCGCGCCATCGGCATCGCCTTCGCCCGCTTCGCCGGGGCCGAGCGGATCCTCGTCGGCCACGACATGCGCCCCTCGGGACACGGTCTCGTCGCCGCCTTCTGCGACGGGGTGCTGAGCGAGGGCGTCGACGTCGGCCGGCTCGGTCTCGTGTCGACCGATCTCGTCTACTACGCCGCTGGTCGCTTCGACGCCCCCGGGGCCATGTTCACCGCCTCCCACAACCCGGCCCAGTACAACGGCATCAAGCTGTGCCTCGCCGGAGCCAAGCCCGTCGGGGCCGACACCGGCCTGGCCGAGATCCAGGCGATGGCCGAAGCCCTGGTCGGCGTCGAGGCCCCGGCCGGCGGCAGCCGGGGCAGCGAGACACGGATGGAGCTCCTCGACGACTTCGCCGACCACGTGGTGTCGTTCGTCGACCGGTCGCTGCTGAAGCCGCTGAAGGTGGTGGCCGACACCGCCAACGGCATGGGCGGCCTGATCGTCCCCAAGATCTTCGAGCGCCTGCCCTTCGACCTCGAGATCATGTACGGCGAGCTCGACGGCACGTTCCCCAACCACCCCGCCGATCCGATCCAGCCGGCCAACCAGCGCGACCTGCAGGCCCGGGTGGTGGCCGTGGGAGCCGATGTCGGCCTGGCCTTCGACGGCGACGCCGACCGGGTCTTCTTCGTGGACGAGACCGGCCGGGGCCTGTCCGGCTCCACCACGACGGCCATCCTCGCCGCCGGCATCCTCGCCCGGGCGCCCGGGGGCACCATCCTGCACAACCTGATCTGCTCGCGGGCCGTGCCCGAGGTCATCGTGGAGCGGGGCGGCGTGCCGGTGCGCACACGCGTCGGCCACTCCTACATCAAGCAGGTCATGGCCGAGACCGGCGCGGTGTTCGGCGGCGAGCACTCGGCGCACTACTACTTCCGCGACAACTACCGGGCCGACTCCGGCATCATCGCCACGATGGTGCTGCTCGAGCAGCTCTCCCAGGCCGGCGTGCCGCTGTCGGAGCTGCGCAAGCCGTTCGAGCGCTACGCCGCCTCCGGGGAGATCAACACCCAGGTGGGCGACCCGGCGGCGGTGCTGGAGCGGGTGGCCGAGGTCTACGCCGACCGCCAGCAGGACCGCCTCGACGGGCTGACCGTCGACTCGGGCCCCTGGTGGTTCAACCTGCGGCCGTCCAACACCGAACCGTTGCTGCGCCTCAACCTGGAGGCGCCGACGAGGGCGGAGTGCGACGAGCGAGTGGCCGAGGTACTGGCCCTCGTGACGAGCTGAGCGGAAAGGACGACCCGGTGGCCCTCGATCCCCAGCTGCTCGACATCCTGGCGTGCCCGCAGGACAAGGGCTCGCTGCTGTACTTCGCCGACGAGGACGCGCTGTACAACCCGCGGCTGCGGCGGCGCTACCGGGTCCAGGAGGGCATCCCGGTCATGCTGATCGACGAGGCCGAGTCGGTCGGTGATGCGGAGCACGAGCGGCTGGTGGCCAAGGCCGCCGCCGAGGGCCTGCGGCCCACGTTCGAGGCATGAGCGCGGCTCCCGCTGGGGCCGTCGACACCCTGGACCAGTTCACCGTCGTCGCCGGGCTCCCCGAGCAGGTCGCCGCCGCCCTCACTGCCCTCGACGGCGGCATCGCCGGTCTGCCCGAGAGCCACGAGGTGGACAACGTGGTCGTGCTCGGCATGGGGGGCAGCGGCATCGCCGGTGACGTCCTCAGCGCGGTGGCCTCGCCGCTCAGCCCCGTGCCCATCGTGGTGTCGAAGGACTACGAGCTGCCCGGGTTCGTGGGGCCGCGCACGCTGGTCATGGCCGTCTCGTGCTCGGGCGCCACCGAGGAGACCCTCGACGCCGTCACCGAGGCCGCCCATGCCGGTGCCCGCCTGGTGGCGGTGTGCCAGGGCGGCGCGCTGGCCGAGCGGGCGGGGGAGTGGGGGGCGCCCCACATCGCCGTGCCGTCCGAGCTGGTCATGCCCCGCAGCGCCATCGGCGCCCTGTCGGTTCCCCTGCTGGTCGTGCTGGAAGAGGTGGGCCTCGTTCCGGGGGGCCGCCAGTACATCCTGGACGCCGTGGCCCAGCTGCGCCGCCGCCGTGACCAGCTCGTCCAACCGGGCAGCAGCGCCGAGATCCTGGCCCGGCGGATCGGGCGCACGATCCCGCTGGTCTACGGGGGCGGGCCCATCGGTGCGACCGCCGCCATGCGGTGGAAGTGCCAGGTCAACGAGAACGCCAAGGCCCCCGCCTTCACCAACCGCCTCCCCGAGGTCTGCCACAACGAGGTGGCCGGCTGGGGCCAGCACGGCGACGTCACCCGCCAGGTGATCACCCTCGTGCAGCTCCGCCACGACTTCGAGCACCCCCAGGTGGGCCGGCGCTTCGAGCTGGTCGACGACCTGGTGGCCGAGGTGGTGGGGGCCATCCACGAGGTGCGCGCCGACGGCGAGGGGCCGCTGGCCCAGCTGTTCGACCTGGTGCTCCAGGGCGACTTCGTGTCGCTGCACCTGGCCGTGGCGGCCGGCGTGGACCCCGGTCCGATCGCCGCCCTCGACTCCATCAAGGCAGGTCTGGCCGGCCGTGCCTGACATCTGGCGCCGGAACGGCCTGCTACGGTGGCACGGCGGGCGGACGGCGGGCGTCGGAGGCACGACCAGGGAGACGACACGCATGGTGGGACCGCGCAGGGCGTTCGGGCGCATCGCCGAGATCCTCACCGTGGCGGCGTTGCTGCTGACCACTCTGGGTGCCCAGGCGGCCAGCGCCGAGCTCGCCCCGGCGGCGTGCACGCTGTGCGCCGGCGGTGAGTTCTTCCCCGTCACCCCCCAGCGGGTGTTCGACACCCGTGACGGCACCGGTGGCCGCAACGGCGCCGTCCCGTTCGGTCAGGCCGCCGACGTGGCCGTCACCGGCGTGGCCGGCGTGCCCGCCAGCGGGGTGCTGGCCGTCGCCCTCAACATCACCGTCGACCAGCCCAACCAGCCGGGCTACCTCACCGCCTACCCGACCGGGGCGGGGGCGCCGGTGGCCTCGAACGTGAACTTCACGCCCGGGAACCCCGTCGCCAACTTCGTCGTCGTCGGCGTGGGTGCCGGCGGCAAGGTGAGCGTCAGCCCGGGGCCGCCCACCCCCAACGCCCAGACCCAGGTCATCGTGGACGTGGTCGGGTACTACGCCAACTCCTCGGTCACCACCCACGGCTCCCGGCTGCGGCCGCTCACGCCGGCCCGCATCCTCGACACTCGCAACGGCACCGGCGGGGTCCAGGGTCCGCTCGGCAACAACGGCCAGTTCGACATCAAGCTGCGGGGGGTGGGGGGCGTGCCCGACGATGGTTCGGTCACGGCGGTGATCGTGAACCTGACCGGCACCGAGGCCGCCCGCACCACGTTCGTGCAGGCGACGCCGACGGGTACGGCGGGCACGACCTCGAGCCTCAACCTGCTGCCCGGCCAGAACAAGGCCAACCTGGCCATGATCCCGCTGAGCGCCGACGGGCGGGCCCACTTCTTCAACCTGTTCGGACCGATGCAGCTGATCGGTGACGTCGTCGGCTACTACCAGAAGGTCGGCAACGACGACGAGAGCCGGGCCGGCCGGGTGGTGCCGTTGGCGTCGCCGTTCCGCGCCATCGAGACCCGCGCCGCCGGCGGGGGCGACGGGGTCAAGCTCGGGCCCGGCCAGGAGGACACGTGGGACTTCCAGCCCTTCGTGTCGTCGCTGCGGGACACGGGCGGCGCCACCGTGGGCAACGTGTCCGGGCTGGTCATCAACATGACCGCCACGGAGCTGTCGTTCCCCGCCCACACCACCAACCTGCTCGACTTCATGACGATCTTCCCCGAGGATGCGCCGGGCGTGCCCAACGCGTCGAACCTGAACTTCGGGCCCAACGAGAACATGCCCAACCTGGTGGTCGTCCCGCTGTCGGCCACCGGCAAGATCGGGGTGTTCAACTTCAACGGCTTCACCCACTACCTGGGTGACGTGTCGGCCGTGGTCCTCGCCAACTGACTCCTACACTGGTCGGCCGTGACTGCCACCGAAGCCGCTCTCCAGGCGCGCCGCGACTTCCGCGTCGCTGACGTCTCCCTCGCCCCGTTCGGCCGCCGGGAGATCCACCTGGCCGAGCACGAGATGCCCGGCCTGCGGGCGCTGCGCAAGGAGCTCGGGCCGCTCAAGCCCCTGGCCGGGGCCCGCATCTCCGGCTCGCTGCACATGACCATCCAGACCGCCGTGCTGATCGAGACCCTGGTCGAGCTGGGGGCGGAGGTGCGCTGGGCCAGCTGCAACATCTTCTCCACGCAGGACCACGCCGCCGCCGCTGTCGCCATCGGCCCCGAGGGCACGGCCGAGGACCCGAAGGGCATCCCGGTCTTCGCGTGGAAGGGTGAGACGCTCGAGGAGTACTGGTGGTGCACCGAGCAGATGCTCACGTGGCCGGGGCGCGCCGACGGCCCCAACATGATCCTCGACGACGGCGGCGACGCCACCCTGCTCGTGCACAAGGGCGCCGAGTACGAGAAGCTCGGCGACGTCCCCGACCCCGGCTCGGCGTCCAATCCCGAGTTCGCCATCGTGCTCGGGCTGCTGCACAAGACGCTGCGCGAGGACCCGCAAAAGTGGACCCGCATGGCCGCCGCCATCAAGGGGGTGACCGAGGAGACCACGACCGGTGTCCACCGCCTCTACCAGATGGTGGAGCGGGGCGAGCTGCTGTTCCCCGCCATCAACGTCAACGACTCGGTGACCAAGTCGAAGTTCGACAACTTCTACGGCTGCCGCCACTCGCTCATCGACGGCATCAACCGGGCCACGGACGTCATGATCGGCGGCAAGACGGCGCTCGTGATGGGGTACGGCGACGTGGGCAAGGGCTGCGCCCAGAGCCTGCGGGGCCAGGGGGCGCGGGTCATCGTGACCGAGATCGACCCCATCAACGCGCTGCAGGCGGCCATGGAGGGCTACCAGGTCGCCGTGCTCGAAGACGTCATCGGCACCATCGACATCTTCGTGACCGCCACCGGCAACGCCGGCATCATCACCGTCGACCACATGGCGCAGATGAAGCACAACGCCATCGTCTGCAACATCGGCCACTTCGACAACGAGATCGACATGGCCGGGCTGGCCCGCTACCCGGGCATCGAGAAGCTCACGATCAAGCCCCAGGTCGACCTGTGGACGTTCCCCGACGGCCACGGCATCCTCGTGCTGGCCGAGGGGCGCCTCGTCAACCTGGGCTGCGCCACCGGCCACCCCAGCTTCGTGATGAGCTGCTCGTTCTCCAACCAGGTGCTGGCCCAGGTCGAGCTGTTCACCCAGACGGCCAAGTACCCGGTGGGCGTCTACATCCTGCCCAAGCGCCTCGACGAGAAGGTGGCGGCCCTGCACCTCGACGCCCTGGGGGTGAAGCTCACCAAGCTCACCGACGAGCAGGCCGAGTACCTGGGCGTCGCCCCCAGCGGCCCCTTCAAGCCCGACCACTACCGCTACTGATCCGGCGAGGGCCACCTCGTGACACCCCCGGCGTAGAACCGGCGGCATGCTCCTGCCGACCCGCTGCCCCCTCTGCACCCGTCCTGGTCCTGCTCCCTGCGCCGCCTGCGCCGCCCTCCTCGTGCCCGCCGGGGCCAGCCCGTACCCGGCGGTCGTGGCCTACAGCGGCGAGGGCCGGCGGCTGGTGCAGGCCCTGAAGTACCGCAACGGGCGGGCCGCCGCCGGTTCGCTCGGGGCGGCCATGGCGGCGCTCGTCGGCGGCGGCGGGGTGGACGTGGTGACGTGGGCGCCCACCGCACCGAGTCGCCGGCGGGCCCGTGGCTACGACCAGGCCGAAGTGCTGGCCCGGGCGGTGGGGCGCCCGCTCGGCGTGCCCGCACGGGCCCTGCTGCGCCGCACCGACCGGGCCGGCCCGCAGACCGGGCGGCGTCGGGCCGAGCGCCTGGCCCGAGCACCCACGTTCGTGGCCACCGGCCGGGTGCCGGGCCGGGTGCTGGTGGTGGACGACGTGGTCACCACCGGGGCCACGCTCCACGCGGCGTGCACCGCGCTGCTCGCCGGCGGCGCCACCACGGTGCAGGCGGTAGCGGCGGCGGCCACCCCCTGACAGCGTCGTACACTCGCGAGCCCGCGACTGGAACGGAGCACGGGTTGGACATCACCGTGAGCAGCCGCCACGTAGAGGTCTCTGCGGCCCTGCGGGCAGCGGCCATCGAAAAGGTCGGTCGTCTCGAGCGGTACCTCGAGGACATGGACCGTGCCGAGGTCCACTTCAGCGCCGAGCACAACCCCCGCATCGAGGAGCGGGAGATCTGCGAGGTCACGATCAGCGGGCCTGGGCACGTCGTGCGGGCCAAGGTCACGGCGGCCGATCAGTTCGCCGCCATCGATGCTGCGGTGGCCAAGCTGGAGCACCAGCTCCACAAGTTGAAGACCCGCCTCGTGGCCCGCCAGCAAGGCAAGCTGCACACGTCGACGAAGGCGGCAGCGCGCGCCGGCGGCGACGGTGACGAGCCCGACGCCGAGCCTCAGCTGGTGAAGACCAAGCGGTTCGCCGTGAAGCCGATGACGGTGGACGAGGCCATCTTGCAGATGGACCTCCTCGGCCACTCGTTCTTCTTCTTCGAAAACGCCGCCAGCGGTGACGCCGCGGTGGTCTACCGGCGAACGGACGGTGACATCGGTCTGATCGAGCGGGAGTAGCGATTCGCGGGGCCTGCTCCCGGCCCCTGCCGGACCCCTGGCCAGGGGGGACCGGTAGCATGACCGAGGCCTATGGGAATCCTCGATCGCATCCTGCGCGCTGGCGAGGGCAAGAAGCTCAAGGCGTTGGCCGGGCTCGTTCCCGACATCAACGCCTTGGAACCCGACGTGCGCGCCCTCTCCGACGAGTCGCTGCGAGCCAAGACGGCCGAGTTCCGCCAGCGGCTCGAACGCGGAGAAGACGTCGACGACCTCCTCGTCGAGGCATACGCGGTCGTCCGCGAGGCGGCCAGCCGCACGATCGGCCAGCGCCACTACGACGTCCAGCTGATGGGCGGCGCCGCCCTCCACTTCGGTTGGGTCTCGGAGATGAAGACGGGCGAGGGCAAGACCCTCGTTTCTACGCTGCCCGCCTACCTGAACGGCCTCACCGGCAAGGGCACCCACCTCATCACGGTGAACGACTACCTGGCCCGGCGCGACGCCGAGTGGATGGGCCAGATCCACCGGTGGCTGGGCCTGTCGGTCGGTCTCGTCATCCCGGGCTACCGCGAGCAGCCCGAGCTCAAGCGGGCCGACTACGCCTGCGACATCACCTACGGCACGAACAACGAGTTCGGCTTCGACTACCTGCGCGACAACATGGCCACGTCGCTGAGCGACAAGGTGCAGCGCGGTCACAACTACGCCATCGTCGACGAGGTCGACTCGATCCTCATCGACGAGGCCCGCACCCCGCTGATCATCTCGGGCCGGGTGGCCGACGCCGCCAAGCTCTACTACAAGTTCGCCAGCGTGGCTCGCTCGCTCCGGCGCGACGAGGACTACGAGGTCGACGAGGAGAAGCGCACCGTCGCCCCGCTGGAGGCGGGCATCGAGCGCGTCGAGCAGGCCCTGGGTCTCGACAACCTCTACGACGAGGTGCAGCAGAACCTCGTGCACCAGCTCACCGCGGCGCTGAAGGCCAAGGAGCTCTACAAGCGGGACAAGGACTACATCATCCAGCAGGGCGAGGTGAAGATCGTCGACGAGTTCACCGGCCGCATCCTCGAGGGCCGGCGCTGGAGCGAGGGCATCCACCAGGCGGTCGAGGCGAAGGAAGGGGTGAAGATCAAGGAGGAGAACCAGACCCTCGCCACGATCACGCTCCAGAACTACTTCCGCATGTACGACAAGCTCGCCGGCATGACGGGCACGGCCCAGACCGAGGCGGCCGAGCTGATGAACACCTACGGCCTCCTGGTGGTGCCGATCCCGACCAACAAGCCGGTGGTGCGGGCCGACGACGCCGACCTCATCTACAAGACCGAGCTGGCCAAGTTCGACGCCGTCGTGGACGACCTGGCCGAGCGCTACGAGAAGGGCCAGCCCGTGCTGGTCGGCACCATCTCGGTGGAGAAGAGCGAGTACCTCTCCAAGCAGCTCCAGATGCGGGGCGTGCCCCACGAGGTGCTGAACGCCAAGCAGCACACGCGTGAGGCCGGCATCGTGGCCCAGGCGGGGCGGCTGCACAGCGTCACCGTCGCCACCAACATGGCCGGTCGCGGCGTGGACATCATCCTCGGCGGCAACCCCGAGGGTCTGGCCCGCCACGAGGTTCTGCGCGAGGGCTTCTCGGCCGACACCCTGGTCGAGGAGTGGAACCTCCCGGCGCCGATGGCCGAGATGGGCGACGAGTACGTCGAGCAGCGGGCGAAGGCGCAGGCCCGGTACGCCGAGCTGCTCGAGCGGTACGCCGACGAGTGCAGCGCCGAGGGCGACAAGGTGCGCGAGCTCGGCGGCCTCTACGTGCTCGGCACCGAGCGTCACGAGAGCCGGCGCATCGACAACCAGCTCCGGGGCCGGTCGGGCCGCCAGGGCGATCCCGGCGACAGCCGCTTCTACCTCAGCCTCGACGACGAGCTCATGCGGCTCTTCGCCACCGGCGCCATGCAGTGGGTGATGGGCAAGGCCCTGCCCGACGACGTGCCCATCGAGGCCCGCATGGTGACCAAGGCCATCGAGCGGGCGCAGAACACGGTGGAGCAGCGCAACGCCGAGATCCGCAAGAACGTCCTCAAGTACGACGAGGTGATGAACGAGCAGCGCAAGGTCATCTACAAGCGCCGCGACCAGATCCTCGAAGGGGCCGACCTGCGGGCGGAGGCGCTGGAGTACCTCGCCGATGCCGTCGACTCCGTCATCGAGAGCCATTGCGTGGCCGAGTTCAGCGAGGAGTGGGACGTCGACGGACTCGTCGTCGAGCTGGGCGGCCTCTATCCCACGGCGCTGACGGCGGCGCAGATCGGCGAGTGCCACGCCACCGACGAGATCTACGACCTCGTCATGAGCGAGGCCCAGGCGTACTACGAGCGCCGGGAGTCCGAGCTGGGGGCGGAGCTGATGCGCGAGGTGGAGCGCCAGGTGATGCTGCGCATCATCGACCAGCGCTGGCGGGAGCACCTCTACGAGATGGACTACCTCATGGAGGGCATCAACCTGCGGGCCATGGGCCAGCAGGACCCGCTGGTGGCCTGGCAGCAGGACGGCTTCCAGATGTTCGGCGAGATGATGCACGGCATCGCCCAGGACTTCGTGCGCTACGTGATGCACGTCCAGGTCGTGCAGCAGGACCAGCAGACGACCACCGTCGTGCAGAACGTCCAGACCCACTCGTCGGAGGACGCGCCACAGGGCGCCACCGCCATGCAGCAGGCCGCCGTGGCGACGGCCGAGGAGGACGACGGCGCGCCGGCGGTCGCCGCCGAGCCCGCTCCGATGCAACCCGTCGTGAAGGACGAGTGGTCCAAGACGCCCCGCAACGCGCCCTGCCCCTGCGGGAGCGGCAAGAAGTTCAAGATGTGCCACGGCAAGTAGGCGCCCGTGCGTGACTTCACTGACGATCTGAAGGCGCTGCGCAGCCGGCTCGACGAGGCGCACACCTACCTGCGCATCGACGAGACGCGCGCCCGCTTTGCCGAGCTGGAGGTCGAGGTGCAGCGCCCCGACCTCTGGGACGACCAGGACCGCGCCCGGCACGTGAACGCCGCGTACGCGGCGGCGCGCGACGACCTGGCCGTCTACGACACCCTCCAGCAGGAGGTCGAGGACGCCGAGGTGCTCCACGAGCTGGCGCGCGAGGAGGGCGACGAGAGCCAGGAGCCCGAGATCGCGGCGGCCGCCGCCGACCTGAACAAGAAGCTCGACCAGCTGGAGCTGCGCAGCCTGTTCACCGGCGAGCACGACGAGGCCGACGCCATCTGCTCGGTGAACGCCAAGGACGGCGGCGTCGACGCCCAGGACTGGGCCGAGCTGCTGCTGCGGATGTACACCCGCTGGGCCGAGCGCCGCGGCTTCGACGTCGAGGTGGACGACGTCTCGGAGGGGACGGAGGCCGGCATCCTGTCGGCCGAGTTCACGATCCGGGGCCGCCACGCCTACGGCCTCATGCAGAGCGAGCGGGGCACGCACCGGCTGGTGCGCATCAGCCCGTTCGACGGCAACGCCCGCCGCCAGACCAGCTTCGCCGCCGTGGAGGTGTATCCCTCGCTGGCCGACGACGACGAGGTCGAGATCGACGACAAGGAGATCCGGGTCGACACGTACCGGTCGTCGGGCGCCGGCGGCCAGCACGTCAACAAGACATCGTCGGCCATCCGGATCACCCACCTGCCCACTGGCGTCGTCGTCACCTGCCAGGACGAGCGCAGCCAGCTCCAGAACCGGGCCAAGGCCATGGCCAAGCTCAAGGCCATCCTGGCGGCGCGCGCCGAAGAGGAGCGCGAAGCGGAGCTCCACAAGATCGCCGGTGGGCGCCAGGCCCAGGTCGGCTGGGGCAGCCAGATCCGCTCGTACGTGATGCAGCCGTACCAGCTCGTCAAGGACCTGCGCACCGACCACGAGGTCGGCAACATCAGCGCCGTGCTCGACGGTGACCTGGACGGCTTCATGGAGGCGTACCTCCGCTGGAAGCGAGCCAGCTCGGCGTAGCTGTGCGATGCTCTCCTGGGAACCGCCTGGGAGGTTGCAATGCACCGTCGCCGCGTTGCCGTCGCCGTCCTGACCGCTGCCGCGCTGGGAACGGCGCTCGTCGCGCCGCTGGCCACCGGGACCGGCTCGGCCGGCGCCGTCACCATCGACGGCGCCCGCTCGCTGTCGGACACCGTGAGCGTGCAGTTCAAGAAGCCGAAGGACAAGACCACCGACGTCCACGTGCTGGCGTTCAACGACTTGCACGGAACCCTCGATCCTGCCGGCAACAACATCTACGGCAAGTTCGCCGGTGGTGCGGCCTTCCTGGCCAAGGCCGTCAAGGACAAGCAGGCGCTCTACGGCGACGACGAGCTGACCGTTTTCGCCGGCGACAACATCGGCGCCAGCCCGCTGGCGAGCGCACTGTTCCACGACGAGCCGATCACCGTCGCCACCAACCTCATGAACGTCGACTTCGGCTCGGTCGGGAACCACGAGTTCGACGAGGGCAAGGACGAGCTCCTCCGGATGCAGAAGGGCGGCTGCCACCCGACGGACGGCTGCGCGGCGGCGCCGTACACGCTGGCGAACGGGACGACGACCGACGAATATCCAGGCGCCGACTTCCAGTATCTGTCGGCCAACGTCGTGGTGGATGCCACGGGCAAGACGCTCTTCCCCGCCTTCGGCACCAAGCGGTTCAAGAGCGACAGCGGCAAGAAGTTCGAGATCGGCGTGATCGGCGAGGTCCTCAAAGAGACACCTACCATCGTGACCCCAACCGGCGTAGCCGGTCTCGACTTCGTCGACGAGGCCGACCAAGCCAACGCCGCCATCAAGGCGTTGCGGAAGCAGGGGCGTGAACACGAGCGTGTTGGTGATCCACCAGGGCGGCTTCCAGCAGTCGCCGGCCGCGTTGAACGGATGCGCCGGCAACTTGGCCGGCAGCGACATCCTGAGGATCGCCCAGCACCTCGACCCGTCCATCAAGGTGATCGTGTCCGCCCACACCCACGCGGAGTACCGCTGCACGATCACGACGTCCGACGGCGTCACCCGGCTCATCACCAGCGCGTCATCGTTCGGCCGGATCCTGACGGACGTCACACTGACCATCGATGACAAGTCGGGAGAACTGACCGCCGCCAGCGCCAACAACTCCATCGTGGACAACGCACTCAACACCCCTGGGCCCGGCGTCGTCCGCCAGGCGGACCCGAGCAAAGCCGACCCGCAGGTGGCGGCGGTCGTGCAGCAATACGTCGACGCCTCGGCCCCCCTGGCCAACCAGGTGATCGGCACGATCCAGGGCGACCTCAACCGGACCGATACGCAGCTCCGCGGGGAGACCACCCTCGGGGATGTGATTGCCGACTCGCAGCTGGCCGCCACGTCCGATCCCTCGAAGGGCGGCGCCGTCGTCGCGTTCATGAACCCCGGTGGCATCCGCGCCGACCTGCTTGCGGCCACCATCACCGGTGGCGAGCAAGTCGGCGAGGTGACCTACGGCGAAGCCTTCACCGTCCAGCCGTTCGGCAACACCCTGGTGACCAAGACCATGACCGGCGACATGATCCGGCGGGTCCTGCAGCAGCAGTTCGTCGGCTGCGCGGCGCCGACGTCGGCTCGGATCCTTCAGGTCTCGAGCACGTTCAAGTACGAGCAGAACGCGGCCGCGGCGACGTGCGCCGACAAGATCGGCAAGATGTTCATCAACGGCGTCGAAGTGCAGCCGACCGACAGCTTCCGGGTCACGATGAACAACTTCCTCGCCACCGGCGGTGACGGGTTCACGGTCTTCAACGAGGGCACGAACCCACTCGGCGGTGACATCGACCTCGACGCGCTGGTGGCCGCCTTCACCGCGGCCGGCTCGACCGGCATCGCCGTGCCGCCGCTCGACCGGATCGTGCCGATCCCCGCCCCGTAGCCCTTACTCGTACGGATCGCCGGGCGTCGGGATCGGCGTCACGGACGTCGTCACGAGCTTGGGGTTGGTGTCGTCGCCGGGCTGGAACGTGCCCTCGACCTCCACCCAGCTGTCGCGCGCCGGGACCGGACCGTCCCACCCGACGACGTGAGCGGTGGCCGCCAGGGCGTCGGCAGCGCAGCAGGCGATCTGGAAGCGGGCCACGAGGAAGCCGTCGCCCTTGGTCGGGCCGACGAAGCCGATCAACCGGACCGGCGCGCCGGCGAAGCTGGCGCCGGTCTGGTCGCCCTCGAAGGCGCGCTGGTTGAACTCGAGCAGCGTCATCTCGTGAGGGGCGCCCGGGTCGAGGGACGGGAACGTGCCGCCACCGCTGCGCACGCTGACGGCGGAGCCGGCGCGGTCGAGGGCGTACGTGCCGAGCGACGGCGGGGCGATCAGCAAGATCGCCAGCACCGGCGCCAGCAGCAGCCACGCCACCCGTTCACCCCCGTGACGATGGACGTGGTCGTCACCTCGACGGTGGCGCCACAACACCACGAGACCCAAGACGGCGAGGAGGATGCCGGCGGCGGCGATCCACGGTCCCATCGCCGGCTTCACGTAGCGGCGGAACGTGCCCCCGAAGGCAAGTCGCGCCAGCAGCACGCCGACGACGGTGGTGAGCGGCGCGCCCGCGTCCGTCGTCACAGCAGCAACCCGCCGACGATGAGGGCGCTGGCCACGCACACCACGAACGTCAGCGGCGCGAAGAACGACGTGAACCGCCGCCCGAACGTGCCCGCCTGCAGCGCGACGAGCTTCACGTCGACCATCGGACCCACCACCATGAACGCCAGGCGAGCGGTGAGTGAGAACTGGGTGAGGCTGGCGGCCACGAAGGCATCGGCCTCCGAGCAGATGGCCAGCACCACCGCCAGCCCGGCGAGGGCGAGCACGCCGATGAGCCCGCGGCCGCCGATGTTGTCGAGTACTGATCGGGGCACCACCGTCTGGAGCGACGCCGCCGTCGCTGCGCCGAGCACGAGGAAGCCGCCGGCGTGGAGGAAGTCGTGCTGCGCCGTCTCCACGAACGTCGCCAGCTTGGAGCTCTCGGTGTGGTCACGGTGGCGGGCCTTGTCGACCCACTCGTCGCGGCCGCGCCGAATCCACACGAACCCGACGGCGCAGGCCGCCAGCATGCTGGCGACGAAGCGGGCCAGCACGACCCGAGGCTGACCCGGGAAGGCGACCGCCGTGGCCACCAGCACCACCGGGTTCACAGCGGGCGCCGCCAGCAGGAAGGTGACGGCGGCGGCGGCGGGCACGCCGCGCGCCACGAGCCGGCCGGCGATCGGCACGGAGCCGCACTCGCAGCCGGGCAGGGCGATGCCGGCGGCGGCGGCCACGGGCACGGCCAGGACGGGCTGGCGGGGGAGGAGGCGGGCAAGGAGGGCGGGCGGCACGAAGGCGGCGATGGCG
The DNA here is from genome assembly GCA_963728985.1 of uncultured Acidimicrobiales bacterium. GTDB lineage: Bacteria > Actinomycetota > Acidimicrobiia > Acidimicrobiales > Ilumatobacteraceae > DASXAI01. The sequence goes on from CAVSME010000005.1 coordinate 158,721, forward strand.
CCGCTCACCGTGACGCCGAGGACCAGGAAGGGCAGGGCCTGCACGCAGATGGCCACGAAGATGGTGGACCAGTTCTGGAGGCCGGCGGCGTCCAGATGGCCGGCCACCAGCGGCCGCACCAGTGCCGCCCCGACCACCACAGCGACCACGATGGGCAGCGCGCGGCTCGTGCGCGCTGGGGGGCGGTGCTCGTCGATGTCAGCCGGCGCGGCGGGCACCCCCCGACGGTAGGCGATCGGATGACCGGGATCAGGCGGTACGGACTGGTACCGTCCTCGTCTGGGTCGGGCGGGCCCGTCACTGGCCCAGGTTGCGCATGATCAAGCTCGACAACGTCACCAAGATCTACAGCCACGACGTCGTGGCCCTCCGCGATGCGTCCTTCGACATCCCGAAGGGGGAGTTCGTCTTCCTCGTGGGCCCGTCGGGGTCGGGCAAGTCGACGCTGCTGCGGCTGATCAACAAGCAGGAGAACCCCGAGCGGGGCACCGTGTGGGTGGCGGGCAAATCGATCAACGACCTCCCCAGCTACAAGGTGCCGTACCTCCGGCGCAACATCGGCTCGGTGTTCCAGGACTTCAAGCTGCTGTCGAACAAGACGGTGTTCGAGAACGTGGCCTTCGCCCTCGAGGTGATCGGCCGGCCGAAGCACGTCATCCGCCAGCAGGTGCCCGCCGTCCTCGAGCTCGTCGGCCTGGCCGGCAAGCAGGACCGGTTCCCGCACCAGCTCTCCGGCGGCGAGCAGGGCCGGGTGTCCGTGGCGCGTGCGTTCGTGAACCGGCCCTTGATCCTGCTGGCCGACGAGCCCACGGGCAACCTCGACCCGGCCACCAGCGAGGGCATCATGCGCCTCCTCGACCGCATCAACAAGACGGGCACCACCGTGGTCATGGCCACCCACGACCAGAAGATCGTGAACATGATGCGGCGCCGGGTGATCGAGCTCGACCGAGGCACGATCGTGCGCGATCAAGCGCGAGGGGTGTACCAGTAGATGTTCAGCCGGATCAGCTACGCCGGTCGGGAGACGTGGGCCAACCTCCGCCGCAACCTCACGCTCACGATCGCCGCGCTGCTCACCATCGCCGTCACCCTCACCCTCGTCGGCGTGTGGCTCCTGGCCCAGAAGGCCGTGGCCAACACGACGCAGCGGTGGAAGGGCGACGTCGAGCTCATCGTCTTCATGAACCCCGACGCCGCTCAGGAGCAGATCGACGCCGTCGGCCGGGACCTGCGCGACAACTCGCAGGTGCAGGCGGAGAAGCTCCGCTTCTTCGACAAGCAGATGGCCTACGACGAGTTCAAGCGCCTGTACCCGGACACGCCCGATCTCGTGAACACGCTGACGCCGGACATGATGCCGACGAGCTACCGCGTCGTGCCCCGCACCGACGACACGAACGTGATCGACGGCATCGGCCAGCAGTTCGAGAAGAAGGCGGGCGTGCAGACGGTGGTGTACGCCAAGCAGTCGGTGCAGTGGATCTACACCGTCTCCAACTTCTTGCAGTGGGTGTTCCTGGCCGTCGCCCTGGCCCTGCTGCTCGGATCGCTGATCCTGATCTGGAACACGATCCGTACGGCGATGTTCGCCCGGCGGCGCGAGATCGAGGTCATGAAGCTCGTCGGTGCGACGAACTGGTTCATCCGCATCCCGTTCATGATCGAGGGCCTCATCCAAGGTCTGATCGGCGCGTTGCTGGCGTGCGGGTTCGTGTGGGCGGCCAACACGTTCTGGACGTCGAACGTGGTGGAGAAGATCAGCGTCGTCGACCTGCAGCAGCTGCAGGTGACGAGCGGCGAGCTGCGCTGGACGTGCCTGACGCTCATCCTGCTCGGCATGGGCGTCGGCGCCCTCGGCTCAGGCATCGCCGTGACGAAGTTCCTGGACGTGTAGTCACGCTGAGTGGCGCCGCAACGACCCGCCCCTTGACGGGTGGTAGGTCGATGGACCTACGCTCTCGGGAATGCCATGCGGGGTCCGGGCGGGCCTGGCTGCGCTCGCCGTCCTCGCGGTCGCGGCAGCCCCCGCAGCGGGGCAGGTCGGGGTCCCTGATCCCGTCCAGCGGTCGCAGACCATCGATCGGCAGCTCAGCCGGTACCGCCAGCAGTATGCCGAGGTGTCGGCCAGCGAGGTCGAGCTCCTCGCCCAGGTGGACGCGGCGCGCCAGACCAAAGACAGTGCCGACCTCGAACTGGCCCGTCTCGACTCGTCGCTGCAGGAGGCGCTGACGGCGCTGACGGCCGCCCAGCACGCTCGGGACATCGCGGCGGCGGCCGCCACCACGGCGGCCACCGAGCTGACGGACGCGCGGGTCCGGGCGGCGGCGGCCGACGACGTGCTGCGCCGCCAGGCGCTCGACGCCTACGTCGGCCAGGGCCGCTTCGGCGTCCTCGAGGCGGTCTTCGCGCCGACCAGCGACGAGGACGCGCTGACCGCGCCGTACTACGCCCGCCTCGCCGGTGCGGTGCAAGCCGAACGCACGGCCACGGCGCGCTCCACGCGTGAGGCGGCGGTGGCGGCCGAGTCGGCGGCCGCCGTGGCGTCGGCGACGGCGTCGTCCACGGAGGCCGAGCTGGCCCGGGCCCAGGCCGCGGCCCAGCAGGCGCGCGATGCGCAGGCCGCCGCGCAGCAGCAAGCGGCGGCCGACCTCGCCACCGAAGAGCAAGCCCTGACCGACCTCCAGCAGCAGCAGGCCTCGTACCGGGCGCAGATCGATCAGCTGCAGGCCGACTCCCGCCAGATCGCCGAGTTGTTGCGCCAGCGTGCGGCGGCCGCGGCGGCGACCACGGTGGCCGCCAAGCCGACCGGGCCGCCCAAGTCCTCGGCCACGACGATCGCCAGGCCGGCCACGACGGCCAAGCCCGCCACCACCGCGGCGGCCCCGGTCACCACGGCGGCACCGGTGGCGACGACGCGCGCCCCCACGCCCGTGACGAGCTATCCGCAGGATTACGCCACCGGGAACCCGCCCGTGACGATGGCGCTGAGCTACCCGATCCCGGGCGCGCCGATCGTGTCCCCCTTCGGCATGCGCATCGATCCCGTCCTCCACACCGGCCTGATGCACGAGGGCATCGACATCTGGGCGGGCGAGGGCACGCCGATCCACGCCGCCGGCGCCGGTACCGTGATCTGGGCCGGCGACCGGCATGGCTACGGCAACGCCGTGTTCATCGACCACGGCCGGGGCGTGGTCACGATCTACGCCCACCAGTCGAAGGTGGGTGTCGCCGTGGGCCAGCACGTCGGCACGGGCGACACCATCGGCTACGTCGGTCACACCGGATTGGCGGCGGGCCCGCACCTCCACTTCGAGGTGCGGGTGAACGGCGTGGCCTACGACCCCCTGTACTTCGTGTCGCCGCGCTGATCCTCGCTAGGTTCCCGCTCGTGGACTACACGCAGATCGAGCTCGACGTCAGCGACCGCATCGCCACCCTCACCCTCAACCGGCCCGAGGTGCTGAACGCCTTCACCGGCACGATGATGGCCGAGATGATCGACGCGTTCGACCAGACCGACGCCGACGACAGCGTGCGCGCCGTCATCGTGACCGGCCAGGGCCGGGGCTTCTGCGCCGGCGCCGACCTGTCCGGCGGCGGCGAGACCTTCAGCCGGGGCGGCGGCGGCGAGCCGACCGGCGCCGAGGGCGTGCCGCGTGACGGCGGCGGTCTGGTGTCCCTGCGCATCTTCGAGTCGAAGAAGCCGGTGATCGCCGCCGTGAACGGCGCCGCCGTCGGCGTCGGGGTCACCATGACGCTGCCGATGGACATCCGCCTGGCGTCCGAGAACGCCCGCTTCGGCTTCGTGTTCGCCCGGCGCGGCATCGTGCCGGAGGCGGCGTCGTCGTGGTTCCTGCCCCGCGCCGTCGGCCTGCAGCAGGCGGCCGAGTGGGTCTTCACGGGTCGCGTCTTCAGCGCTCAGGAGGCGCTCGAGGGCGGCCTGATCCGCAGCGTCCACCCGGCCGACGAGTTGCTGCCGGCGGCGCGCGCCCTGGCGGCGGAGATCGCCGACAACACGGCACCGGTGAGCGTGGCGCTGTCGCGGTTGATGATGTGGCGCATGCTCGGTGCCGACCATCCGATGGAAGCGCATCGGGTCGACTCCCGCGCCATCCTGGCCCGCGGCCGCAGCGATGACGCGCGAGAGGGCGTGAACTCGTTCCTCGAGAAGCGGCCGGCCGAATTCCCAGTGAAGGTCAGCGACGGCCTCCCCGACATCTTCCCGAGCTGGCGAGACCGCGAGTTTCGTTGAGCTTCTGCAGCAGTGTCAGGCCGTCGGCGAGTGGGAGGAACACGCACCGACGATCTTGGGGTCGGTCACGGTGCCCGAGCGCAACGTGTTGTCCACGAGGATCAACCCGCCGGTCCGCAACAACGGCACGATGGCGTCGACGTAGGCGGGATAGCTGGACTTGTCGGCGTCGATGAAGGCGAAGTCGAACTCGGCGTCCACCGTTCGCAGCGTCTCGATCGCCGGTCCGATCCGCAGCTCGATCTTCCCGCCGACGCCGGCCTCGTCCCAGTAGCGCCGGCCGATCGCCGTCCACGTCTCGTTCACGTCGCAACAGAGCAGCTGCCCGTCGTCAGGCAGGCCGAGCGCGATGCACAGCGCCGAGTACCCCGTGAACGTGCCGAGCTCCAGCGCGCGGCGGGCACCGGTCGCCCGCACGAGCACCTCCATGAACGCGCCTTGGAGCGGGCTGATCTGCATGCCTGACGCCCGTCCGAGCCCGGCTGTCTCGGCGATGAGCCGTCGCTGCAGCTCCGACGGCGGGGCGGTGTGGGCGTCGGCGTAGGTGGCGATCGGGGGAGCGAGCCACGCGGGCGCGTCGGAAGCCATGTCCGATGTCTACTGGTCGGTGCGGAGCCAGGCCGGTAGCCGGGTGGGCCGGCCGTCGGCCCGCACACCGCCGTGGACGGTCACGGCGGTGGCTGCCGGCTTCTCGTCGACCGTGAGCAGGTACGCGATCTGGAACGTCGCCCTCGTCACCGCGGCCAGCACGACGTGCACGTCGACGATGTCGTCGAAGCGCAGCGGCGACAGGTAGGCAACGGTCGCTTCCAGCACGGCGAAGTCGATGCCCTCGGCCCGGAGCTCGAGATACGGATGGCCGGTGGCGCGGAGGTACTCCACGCGCGCCTCCTCCAGGTACGGGAGGTAGGCGGCGTGGTGCACGATCCCCATGGCGTCGGTCTCCGCGAAGCGGACGCGCAGGCGGTGCCGGAACGGGTAGGCATCCACCCGGCGCGAAGGCTCGACGCTGAGGCGCATGGAACCGGACGGTAGCGGCCCCGCCCAACGAACGAATCGTGACCGCCGGCACCCCGGTAACATGGCGGAGATGGGGTCGGTCGTCCGGATCGGTCCAGGCAAAGAGAAGAGATTGCGTTGGCTACAGGCACGGTGAAGTTCTTCAACGCTGAGAAGGGCTTCGGTTTCATCTCCCGCGAGTCGGGGCCGGACGTGTTCGTCCACTACTCGAAGATCGAGGGCTCTGGCTATCGGACGCTCCAGGAAGGACAGCAGGTCGAATTCGACATCGGCCCTGGCCGCAAGGGTGACGAGGCGTTGAACGTCCGCCCGATCTGATTCGGGACGATCCTCGAGGAGCCGCCGGCTACGTGCCGGCGGCTTCGGCGTTTTGGCGGCGGTCCTGCATCCGCTGGGCGACGCGACCCATGCGGTCGATGTAGCCGAGCAGGCGGTCGCGCGCCGCCTCGGCCTCCGGGGTGAGGCCCTCCAGCTCCGCCACCCGCCACTGGTTCAGCACGACCGGCGTCACGATCTGGCTGTGATGGATGCTGAGGTTGTAGATGCCGGCCCGGGCGATGAGCGCGGCATGGCGGTCGAAATCGGGGATGCCGGTGCCCGGCATGGCGAAGCCCTTCACCTCCTGCTCGGCCGCCATCACCATGCCCGACGGGTCGGCCTCGAAGGCGGCGCCGGCGAGATCACGGTAGAAGAGGTGGTGGAGGTTCTCGTCCGACGCCACGCGCGCCATGAGCTCGTAGCCCACGGGGTCACCGAGCAGCTTGCCGGTGTTGCGGTGGGAGATGCGGGTCGCCAGTTCCTGGAGCGTGAGGTAGACGAGGCCGGCGTGGGGGCTCACGGGCGCCGGCACCTGGGCCGTGGACACCTGGCACATGCGGCCCCGCTCCAGGGCCACCGGATCGATGGCCCGGGTCACCATGAGGTACCCATAGATCGCCATGGAGTGGCGACCCTCTTCGGCCGTCCACCGGCGGGCCCACGTGCCCCACGCCCCACCGTCGCCGAAGAGCAGCTGGATGTCGCGGGAGTAGTAGGGGAGGTTGTCCTCGGTCAGGAGGTTCACGTAGAGGGCGCTGCGCACCGCCGGGGAGATGTCGACACCGCCGAGGTCGGCATCGGCCTCGGTCCACGCGCCCGCCGTGGCCGCCCGCCCACGCTCGTAGGGGATCAGTTCGTGGGGGAACCACTCTCGCGACGACGCGAGGTGTCGATCGAGCAGCCGGGCCACGGCGGGCTCCAGGTCCGAGATGAAGGCCGGCGACGCCATCCGGCCAGCCTACCTACCTGTCGGTAGGCGGCGCTGAGCGGGTGGCGAGTGGAGGGTGCGGTGGACCATGCTGCACGGGGTGGGCGACGATCTTGATCAGGGGCCGCTGGCCGGCGTGCGGGTCCTGGAGCTGGGCAGTTTCATCGCCGGGCCCTTCTCCGGGCAGCTCCTCGGCGACTACGGGGCGGAGATCGTCAAGATCGAGCCACCGGGCGACGGCGACCCGATGCGGCGCTGGGGCATCACCCGGGAGGGCGACAGCCTGTGGTGGCCGGCCATCGGCCGCAACAAGCGCTCGGTCACCCTCGACCTGCGCGACGAGCGGGCCCGGGCGGTGGTGCGCCGGCTCGCCGCGGCGTGCGACGTCGTGATCGAGAACTTCCGCCCCGGCCGTCTCGACGAGTGGGGTCTCGGCTACGACGTGCTGTCGGCGGCCAACCCGGCCGTCGTGCTCGTGCACATCTCCGGCTTCGGCCAGACCGGGCCGCGTGCCGGTGAGGCCGGCTTCGGCAGCATCGGCGAGGCGGTCGGCGGGATCCGCCACACCACGGGCAGCCCGGACCGGCCGCCGTCGCGCGCCGGCGTCAGCCTGGGCGACGCCCTGGCCGCCATGTTCGGGGTCATCGGCGCGCTGGCCGCGCTCACCGAGGCCCGGCGCACGGGCCGGGGCCAGGAGGTCGACGTGGCCATCTACGAAGCGGTGGCCGCCCTCATGGAATCGTCCATGGCCGACTTCGAGCTGGGCGGCGTGCTGCGCGGCCGCTCCGGCAGCGTGCTGCCGGGCGTGGCTCCCTCCAACGTCTATCCCACCGCCGACGGTGCCGATGTGGTGATCGCCGGCAACGCCGACTCGGTCTTCACCCGCCTGTGCCGCGCCATGGGCCAGCCCGAGCTCAGCACCGACGAGCGCTACGCCACCCACGGGGCGCGCGGCGTGAACATGGCCGAGCTCGACGAGCGGATCGCCGCCTGGACGGTCACGCTGCCCACCGCCGAGCTGCTCGAGCGGCTCGAGGCCGGGGGCGTCCCTGCCGGGCAGATCTTCACGGCCCGGGAGATGCTCGACGATCCCCAGTACCTGGCCCGCGAGATGGTGCAGCGCCACCTCTCGTACCAAGGATGGGAGGTGCCCATGAACGGCATCGTCCCCCGCTTCAACCGCACCCCGGGCGCCGTGCGCTACACGGGCCAGCCGCTGGGGCATGACACCGAAGCCGTGCTGCGTGATCTGGCCGGTTGCAGCCCGGACGAGCTCGAGGAACTGGCCAAGGCAGGATTGATCTGATGCTGGTTCGTGATGTCAGCCTGCGCGACGGGCTCCAGGACGAGACGCCCATCCCCACCGAGGCCAAGCTGGCCGTCTTCGATGCCCTCGCCGCCGCCGGTGTGGCCGAGGTGGAGCTGACGTCGTTCGTGCGGCCCGACCGGGTGCCGGCCCTGGCCGATGCCGAAGCGATGGTGGCGGCCACCGGCGGCGCCGGCCCCGTGGTGCGCTGGGGCCTCGTGCTCAACCGGCGCGGCGCGGAGCGGGCCATGGCCGCCGGGCTCCGCCACCTCCAGTTCGTGTTCTCGGTGTCCGAGGCCCACAACGAGGAGAACGCCGGCCGGTCGGTGGCGGCGTCGCTGGGCGAGCTGGCGGACATCGTGGCCCTGGCCGCGCCGGCCGGCGTCGTGACGGAGGCGGTGCTGGCGACCGCGTTCGGGTGCCCGTTCACCGGCCCGGTGCCGGCCGCCGACGTGCAACGGGCCGCCGAGGTCGTGCTGGAGACCGGCATCGTGGGCATCGCACTGGCCGACACCATCGGCACGGCCGTCCCCACCGAGGTGGCCACGCAGGTCGGCGCCGTGCGCGCCATCGCCGGCGACCTGCCCGTCGGCGTCCATCTCCACGACACCAGAGGATTGGCACTGGCCAACGCCCTCACCGCCATCGAGGCCGGTGCCGTGCGGGTCGATGCCGCCGTCGGCGGCCTCGGAGGGTGCCCGTTCGCGCCGGGAGCGTCGGGCAACCTGGCCACCGAGGACCTGGTGCACGCCCTGGAGGCGATGGGCATCGACACCGGCATCGATCTCGATCAGCTCATCGCCGCGTCCCGCCTCGCCTGCGAGCTGGTCGGGCGCCGGGTGGAGAGCCACGTGGGCGTGGCCGGGCCCCGCTTCCAGGGCACGCCCTACGCCGCTCACTAGTCGCGCGGGTGGCGACGTTTCGGCACCAGGGCACGGAGTCGCGCCGAAAGCATGACCTCAGCCGTAGCGTTCGATGGCGGCGCGGGCCGAGGGGACGTAGGTGCCGCCGAACTTGATGGCGTGGACGACGAGCGGGGCGATCTGGTGCAGCGCCACCCGGCCTTCCCAGCCCGGGGCCAGCGGATGGCGCTCCTCATAGGCCTGGAAGCAGGCCGGCCCGAAGCCACCGAAGAGGCGCATCATGGCGAGGTCGAACTCGCGGTGACCGCCGTGGGCGGCCGGGTCGACCAGCCAGCTCCGGCCCTCGGTGTCGACGAGGCGGTTGCCGGCCCAGAGATCGCCGTGGAGGCGGGCGGGGGGCTCGTCGGCGGCGCCGAACAGCTCGAGCCGGCTGGCCAGCGCCTCGAGCAGGGCGATCGTCGGCGCGGGGAGCACGTCGCCGTCGCGGGCCAGGCGGGCGAGGGGCAGGAGGCGGCTCTGGCCGTAGAACTCCGCCCACGTCGCTGCCGGCTCGTTCGGGAGGCCCCGGCTGCCGGTGGTGCGGCGATCCTCCCGGCCGAAGCACGGCGCGCCGGATTGGTGGAGGGCAGCGAGGCCGGCGCCGAACTCGGCGTCGGCGGCGTCCTGGCGCCGACCCTCGTCGATCCATTCGAGCACGAGGTAGGCGGGGTCCTCGTCGGCCACGGCCACGACGCGGGGCACGGGCACGGCCTGCGCAGCGCCGAGCCAGGACAGCCCGGCCGCTTCGGTGGTGAAGAAGTTCGGGGGCGGTGCGGGATGGGTCTTGGCGAACAGGCCCCGCCCGTCGTCGAGGTCGATCCGGAAGGCCGCCGCCACGTCACCGCCGTGGACCACGGTCGCCCCTCGGATGCGGGCGCCCAGGGCGGTCTCGAGCACGGCCCGCAGCCGATCGTCCATCGCCACCGTCAAGGGTGCGCGACCGCGCGTAGCGAGCGCCGGGGATGGCGGCCGTCCACGTAGCCGAGGAACGGCGGGTAGATGTTGTAGCCGAGCAGCTCCTGGAGCCGTTCAGGCAACGTGGCGACGAGCTCGGGGGCGACGGCCACGAGGTGGGTCTCCTGCGGCCGCAGCCAGGAGGCCACGTACTCGAGGATGACGCCCAGGCGGGGACGGTCGGTCTCGTTGGCGCCGCCACCGTGCCAGAGCCGGCCGAGGTAGAAGTTCACCGACCCGGCCGGCATGGTGGCGGCGATGACCTCGTCGCCGGGTTCGGGGGTGCGCTCGCCCCACTGGTGGCTCCCCGGCACGAGCCGGGTGGCGCCGTTGGCCTCCGTGAAGTCGTCGAGCGCCCACATGGTGTTGACGACCACGGACGGGAAGTCCGGCGGCAGCGGGTAGACGGACTGGTCCCGATGCAGGACCTGGGCGCGCTCACCGGGCCCGATCTGGATGCCCGTCGGCGCCGAGAGCTGGTAGTTCTCCAGCACGCGATCGAGCACGCCGAGCACCAGCGGGTGCACGGCGGGGCCGTCGAACGCTCTCGTCTTGGCGAACAGCGCGTAGACGCGCTTCGTCTCGAAGCCCTCGAACGAGTTGCGCCCTCCCGGCGTGGCGGCGAGGACCTCCTGGAGCGACGAGCGGGCGGCGGCGACGGCCTCGGGTCCGAGGACCGCCTCCACCACGCAGTAGCCGTCGGCCACCATGGCCTCGACCACCAGCTCCGGTGTCGCGGTGGTGGCGTGGATCAGCCCCATCGGCGAGAAACCGTACCAACGGCGCCGCCGCGTCCCGCAGAGGACTTCAGCGATCGATGACGGCGATGCCGGGGGTGCTGGCCCCGGCCAGGAGCACGGAGACGAGGATGCCGATGGGAAGCGTGCCCCAATACGACTGCGCCAGTCCGACGTTGCCGAGGAAGAGCATCAACAGCCACGTGGCGGGGAAGGTCGCGATGAGGAAGAAGAGGACGCCGAAGATGATGGCCTTGATCATGTATACCCCCCTTTTGGGCCAGCCCATCATCTCCGAGCGGGGCCCTCGAAGCGCGGATGGGCGCAATCTTGAACCGTCCTGGCCGCGGCCCTAGCGTCGGGCGGACCCGCCGGCGAGCCGACGCCGGCGCGACTGCGGGGGTCTACGTGGGCGAGCTGGACGGACGTCGCATCGTGGTGACCGGCGCGTCGCGTGGCCTCGGCCGGGGCTTCGCCGAGGCGCTCGCCGCCGCCGGCGCCCGGCTCGTCGTGAACGGCACGAACGCCGACCTCCTCGCCGATGTCGCCGGCGCGATCACCGCCCGCGGGGGGAGCGTCGTCACCGTCGTGGGATCGGTCGCCGACGACGCCCTCGCCGAGGAAGTGGTGTACACGTGCGTCGACGCCTTCGGTGGTGTCGACGCGGTGGTGAACAACGCGGGGATCGTGCGGGACCGCACGCTCATGAACATGTCGCCCGACGAGTTCGACGACGTCGTGGCCGTCAACCTGCGGGGCACGTGGTCGGTGAGCCGTCACGCGGCGCGGGCCATGAAGGAGACCGGTGGGCTACTGCTGCAGGTCGTGTCCAACTCGGCGTTCGTCGGCTCGGTCGGCCAGACCAACTACGCGGCCTCCAAAGCCGGTGTCATGGGCATGCTCTACGCGTGGGACGTCGAGCTCCAGCGCTACGGCATCCGCACCAACGCGTTGTGGCCCATCGCCCAGACCGACATGACGCAGGTGGTGTTCACCAACGCCTCCAAGCGAGCGGCGGCCGAAGGGCGGGCGGCGCCGACGCCGGCCGAGCTCGGCTTCGGCACGCCGGAGACGGTTGCGCCGATCGTCGTCTACCTGTGCAGTGACCGCGCCGCGCACCTGCGCAGCCAGGTGGTCACGTTCAACGGTTCCAAGCTCGGGCTGTGGTCACATCCGCACGAGCAGATCCTCGGCCGGCGCGAGGGCTGGACCCTCGACGACCTCGCCGCCGCCCTCGACAGCGCCGCCGAACCCGTCCACGTCGTCGAGACCTAGAGCGCCGCGAGGACCTCGTCGTCGAGGCTGAAGTCGTACTCGTACCGATCCCGGCCTTCGCTGGCCCACCAGTCGTAGGAGTCCTGGTACCCGGCCTCCAGCCCGAACCGCGGCGTCCAGTCCAGATCGCGCAGGGCCTTGTCGATGCTGTACACGCTGCCGCCGTTCACACCCTCGTGCCAATGCATCAGCGGGGCCCGCAGCTTCCGCGCCACCTCGATCGGGACGTGGATGATCTCGACGTCCTTGCCGGCGGCCGCCGCCATCATGCGCACGCACCCGAGCACGCTCGTGTACTCGGCGCCGGACACGTTGTAGATCTGGCCCTTCGCCGCGTCGTTGCCGATGATCGAGGCCATGCACGTCGCCACGTCGGCGACGTGGATGAGGTTCACGAAGGGAAAGCCCTCGCCGGGGATGAGGATCGGTCGGCCTCGCGCGATCCGCTCGAAGTAGATCGGCTCCCGTGACGGCAGCGGGCTGCGGGGGCCGATGGTGTGCGAGACGCGAAAGACGGTGTACGGCAGCCCGTGCTCCTGGAAGAGGCTGTCGAGGTACTGCTCGCACTGCACCTTGCCCACGCCGTACGCCTTCACCGGCGCCGTGTCGCGCGGATCGTGCGTGCGGAAGGTCTCCAGCACCGGCTGCACGAACGTGCGCCGGTACACCGCCACCGAACTGGTGAAGGCGAAGTGCTGCACGCGCCCGGCAAACAGCTCGATCATCGGTTCGAGGTCCTTCACCTGGTAGGCGGTGTTGTCGAAGATGACGTCGAAGTCGTCGCGGTGGGGGCCGAGGACCTCGGTGATCGTGCCCGGCACCTGACGATCACCGTGGAGGCGGTGGGCGCCGTCGGGCATGGGCGCCTCGTGGCTGTTCATGACCGTGACGTCGTGGCCCTGGCGGGCCAGCTCGAACACGAGGTTCAGTCCGATGTACCGGTTGCCGCCCATCACGAGTGCTCGCACAGGGCGACCTTAGGGCGCCGCGCATAATCTCCCCCTCATGGCAGAGTTCGAGCAGATCTTGGTGGAGCAGGTCGGCGACGTCGTGCGCATCACGCTGAACCGCCCCGAGCGCCTGAACGCGTGGACACCGACGATGCTGGCCGAGATGACGCAGGTCATCACCGCCGGCAACGACGACCCGGCGGTCGGCGCCTTCGTGGTCACCGGGGCGGGGCGGGGGTTCTGCGCCGGCGCCGACATCGGGAGCCAGTTCGCGCCGGGCGTCGAGGGCAAGCAGCGGGAGGAGCCGTCTCGCACCAGCCGTCCGGCCGTCGACTGGGTCGAGCTGTGCCGCACGTCGAAGCCGCTCGTGGCCGCCATCAACGGCCCAGCCATCGGCGTCGGCCTCACCATGGTGCTGCCGTTCGATCAGCTCATCGCCGCCGACAGCGCCAAGATCTCGTTGCGCTTCGTCAAGATGGGCTTGGTGCCGGAGCTGGCGTCGTCGCACTTCGTCGTGGCCCGCTGCGGCTTCGGGGCGGCGTCGTGGCTGGCTCTCAGCGGCACCACCGTCCTCGGTGACGAGGCCGCCCGGATCCGCCTCGTCGACCGCGCCGTGCCGGTCGAGCAGGTGCTCGACGACGCCATGGCCGTGGCCGCCGAGATGGCGGCCAACCCGCCCACGCAGCTGCGCATGATCAAGGAGCTGCTGTCGGCCAACGCCATGGAGACCGACCTCGCCGTCGTGCAGCGCCGGGAGGGCGAGGCCCTGAACAAGGCGTACAAGACCCCCGAGCACCACGAGGCCGTCCGCGCCTTCATGGAGAAGCGCCCGCCGGTGTTCCGGTGACCGAGCTGACGCCGGCCCGTCGCATCTGGGACGTTCGATGGCGACGAGCTGACCGTGGCCGGCCGCGACGTGCGCGAGGAGATCGAGCGCGCCACCGACGACATGGAGCGGCGGGTCGTGGCCGCCATGGGCGACGACGGCACCGAGCTGTTCAGTCTGCTCGACGGCTGGAGCGACAAGGTCGTGGCCGCCGGCGGCTACCCCGGCCGCGTCGTGTGGCCGCACTGATGCGGCGCCTCTTCGGCGCCGACTCGCTGCGCTCGGACAATCCCCACAACGGCTGCCCCGCCGCCGCACTGCGGCGGCACGAGACGCTCGCTCAACTGCTGACGGCCGCCTGGTCGAGGTAGTCGGCGAACTTCAGCTCGGCCGCCTTGCGGCGCGTCGGCACGTGCTCGGTCGGGACCTCGGAGGCCTTGTACCTCTTGAGGACCTGGCGGGCCACGGTGACCTTGTGCACCTCGTCGGGGCCGTCGTAGATGCGCGCGGCGCGAGCGGCCCGGTACATGCCCTCGAGGGGCAGGTCGGTGGTGTAGCCGAGCGAGCCGTGGACCTGGATGGCCCGATCGATCACGTTGTAGAGCACCTTGGCGCCCCAGAACTTGATGAGGCCGATCTCGACGCGGGCGTCGCTGTAGTGGCGCCCGGCGGCGTGCAACTCGTCCATCTTCCACGCCGCCTGCAGCGTGAGCAGGCGCGCCGCCTGCATCTCGGCGTAGCTCTCGGCCACCCAGTCCTGGATCATCTGCTTCTCGGCCAGCAGCGAGCCATGGACGTAGCGGGTCAGCGCCCGCTCGCACAGCATGTCGAAGGCCCGCGAGCTCTGTCCCAGCCAGCGCATGGCGTGGTGGATGCGACCAGGGCCCAACCGCTTCTGGGCGAGGGCGAAGCCGTCCCCGGGGTTGCCGATCATGTTCTCCCTCGGCACCCGGACGTTCTCGTAGAGGATCTCGGCATGCCCGCCGGGCTCGCCCGTCTTGTGATCGGGCTCGCCCATGGTGGGCACGTCGCGAAGGATGTTGACGCCGGTCGTGTTGGTCGGCACCAGGATCATCGAGAACGACCGGTAGGGCACGGCGTCGGGGTCGAGGTTCGTCTTGCACATCACGATCAGGAAGTCGCTGATCGAGGCGTTCGAGCTGAACCACTTGTGCCCGTTGATCACCCACTCGTCGCCGTCCAGCACGGCCTGGGTGGTGAGCCGCGTGGGATCGGCGCCGGCGCCGGGTTCGGTCATCGAGAAGCAGCTGCGCAGCTTCCCGTCGAGGAGCGGCTGCATCCACTGCTCGCGCTGCTCGTCGCTACCACCGACGGCGATCAGCTCGGCGTTGCCCGAGTCGGGCGCGTTGTTGCCGAAGACCGACGGCGCGTAGGCGCACTGGCCGAGGATCTCGTGCATCAGGCCCAGCTTCACCTGGCCGAAACCCTTGCCGCCCATGTCGGGCGGGAGGTGGGCGGCCCACAGATCTTGGCGCTTCACCTCTTCCTTGAGCGGCGCGGTGATCTTGTTGAACTCCTCACGCCCTTCCGGCGTGCGCCAACGCTCGGCCAGCGTCTCGAGCGGCATGATCTCCTCGCGCACGAACGTGCGCGTCCACTCCAGCTTGGCTTCGAACTCCGGTTCCGTGGAGAAATCCCAGGCCATGGCGTGCCCCCTCAGGCGTTGTAGTTGAGCTTCAGCCCCGGGCAGTGCCACTCCATCGCGTACAGGTCGCCGTAGCCCGAGGCCGTGATGTACGCCGTCTTGAGATCGGGGCCACCGAAGCAGATGTTGGTGACGAACACGTCGTACTTCGGCACCTTGATCTGGTCGACCAGTTCACCCTTGGGGCTGATCACGCTGATGGCGCCGGTGACGAGCGTGGCCACGCACACGTTGCCCTCGCTGTCGACGGCCAGCGAGTCGAGGAGCTGGAAGCCGGGGAAGTCGAAGTGCAGGTTGCCGGGCGCGTACGGCGTCGTGCTGGGCTTCACCTTGCCCGGCGACTCGATCTCCCACGACCACAGCCGCCCGTTCAGCGTCTCGGCGGCGTAGACGGTCTTGCCGTCGGGCGACAGACCGATGCCGTTGGCGTGATCGGTGCCGTACACGACGTTGACGATGGAGGAGCCATCGGCCTTGCCGTAGTAGATGCCGCCCTTGTCGACATCGCGGGCGCGGGACTTGCCGAGGTCGGTGAAGTAGAAGCCGCCCTGGTCGTCGAAGACGATGTCGTTCGGGCCGCGCAGGCCGAACCCGTCACACTCGGTGTAGACGTCCTCCACCTTGCCCGTGTCGAGGTCGACGCGCTGGATGCGGCCGCCGATGTAGTCAGCCGGCTGCGGTCCGGGCACGGTCATGCCGTCGACCTCGGCCCACTCGAACCCGCCGTTGTTGCACACGTAGACCTTGCCGTCGGGACCGACGGCGGCACCGTTGGGGCCACCCCCTGTGTCGGCGATGCGGGTGATGGTGCCGTCGGGCGCGACGCGGGTGAGGTGGCCACTTTGGATCTCCACCAGCACGACGCTGCCGTCGTTCATGGCGATGGGTCCCTCGGGGAACTTCAGTCCACTGGTGATGTGACGCATCTCGGCCACGTCGGTCCTCCCCACGATGGGCCCGCGCGACGCGGGCGACGAACGGCTCGCACCGTAAAGGAGGTTGACACCGGCGTCAAAGGAGGGCTTGGGTCCTACTGGGAAACTCATGCCATGCTGGAAAAATGGACGAGAACGAACTGATCGTCACCCGTCGTGGCGAGGTCGATGTCATCACCATCAACCGCCCGGAGGTCCGCAACGCCCTGACCTTCAAGACGTACGACTTGCTGGAGCGGGCGGTGCGCACCACGACGGCCCGCTGCCTCGTGATCACCGGAGCCGATCCCGCCTTCTGCTCGGGCGACGACGTCCGGGCCGTGATGGGGGGCGGCGAGCGGGCCGATCGGCCGGTCGTGGTGGCGCCCCGGCTCACGCCGGCGGCCGACGCCCTCCTCTATTCGAACGTGCCCATCGTGGCCGCCGTGAACGGCGCCGCTGTGGGGTGGGGCATGGAGCTGGCGATGATGGCCGACATCCGGGTGGCGTCGGAGAAGGCGAAGTTCGGCGAGCTCTTCGTGCTACGGGGCCTGTGCACCGACGTCGCCGGCATCGGCCGGCTGGCGCAGCTGGTCGGGCGGGAGCGGGCCGCCGAGCTGGTGTTCACCGGCGAGGTGATCGACGCCCAGACGGCCAAGGACATCGGCCTCGTGAGCCGGGTGGTGCCCCACGACGAGCTGCTCGACACGGCCATGGGCATCGCCGACCGCATCGCCGCCAACCCGCCCCTCGCCGTCCAGCGGATCAAGGCCGGCCTGCGCCGCTCCCTCGACCCCGATTGGCGCCAGCTGGGCGAGTGGGTGAGCACGTCGCTGTCGGAGCTGTTCCGCACCGACGACCATCGCGAGGGCGTCAAGTCGTTCCTCGAGAAGCGCGCCCCCGTGTATACGGGCAGGTAGTCAGGACAGGCCGGCGGCCTCGAGGCCGGCGGCCATGCCTTCGGAGACCGACAGCTCGAACCGGTCGACGTCCTCGTCGCCCCGGGCCGCCATCTTTCCGGTGATGTACCGGTGGTACACGCCCTGCACGATGCACGACGAGCGCCAGGCGTTGAAGGCCATCCAGTAAGAGAGGTCCTCGAGGTCGCGACCGGAGCGGGCGGCGTACCGGTCGGCCAGTTCATCGCGGGTGGGGAAGCCGGCAGCCCGGCTCGGGGGATCGGCGGCCGCCCGCGGCGCGTCGGACCCCTCGGCCCACGAGCGCAACAGGTACGACACGTCGGCCAGCGGGTCGCCGAGGGTGCACAGCTCCCAGTCGAGCATGGCCAGGATGGTGCCGTCGGGAGCGTGGATGCAGTTGCCGAGGCGGAAGTCGCCGTGGACGATGCGGCTGTCGGCGTCGGCCGGCTGGTTGGCGATCAGCCACTCCTGGAGGCGCTCCATGCCCGGTACCTCCTTGGTCTTGGAGCCCTCCCACTGCGCGGTCCACCGCCGCAGCTGGCGGCCGAGGTAGTCGCTGCGCTTGGACAGGTCGCCCAGGCCGACCTCGTCGATGTCGACGTTGTGCAGCGCCACCAGGATGTCGACCAGGTGCTCGCCGGCGTGGCGCCGGGCCTCGACGGGCAGCCGCCGCGCCTGGTCGGCGTTGTGGAGGACGAGCCCGTCGACGAAGCCCATGATGTAGAAGGCGGCGTCGTTCACGGTGACGTCGGTGCAGAGGCCGAGTGCAGGGGCGACGGGCACGTCCGAGTCGGCCAGCGCCGAGATGATCTTGTGCTCCCGGGCGACGTCGTGGGCGGTGGCCAGCACGTGCCCGATGGGCGGCCGGCGGAGCACGTAGCGGCGATCGGCCCGGTCCTCCACGATGTAGGTGAGGCACGAGTGGCCGCCTGCCACCCGCTCGAACCGCAGGGGCGGCTCGACGCCGTCGACGTGCTCGGCCATCCAGGCCGTCACCGGCTCGGGATCGATGCCTGCCGGTACGTCGGCCTCGGTCATGCTGGTCTCCTCGCTTGTCGTGCGCGGCTCGGGATGCGCTGCTCCAGGCCGAGCGCGCTGGCCCACACGTGGTTGCTGACCGCGAGCATCCCCTCGATGTCCGTGGGGCCATCGGGGAAGACGCACGCGAGGTACGCCATGCGCTCGCCCATCGCCGCGAGGGCGGAGGCCAGACGCTCGGCATCGACATCCTCGTCGGCCAGGCCCTCCTGCTGCCAACGGCGCACGGCGGCGATCACCCGATCGACGTAGGCCAGCCGCGTGGCGCGCCGGAGTGACGCGAAGCGCTCGTCCACCGTGGCGAGCGGCTCGATCGAGGCCATCAGCCGGGCGTTGGCGGCATAGAACTCCAGGAAGCGGCGGCTGGCCCGGTCGATCCGGTCGATCGGTGCTGTGCCCACCGCGGCGGGCCCGCCCGGTTCGGCGACGTACTCCTGCAGCACCTCGCGCAGGACGGCGAGGAAGATGTCCTCCTTGGAGTCGAAGTGCGTGTAGAAGGTGCCGTGGGCCATCTGGGCGCCCTCGACGATGTCGGTGATGCGGGCGTCGTGGAAGTCCGTTCGCGTGAACACGGTGCGGGCCGATCGCAGCAGGGCGGCGCGCGTGCGCTCCGATCGCTTCGTCCTGGTCCGGACCTCGGACGGCGCAGTGTTCTCCTGTGTCCGACTCACGGGTGCCCCCTCGCGTCCCGTTCGGTGCCTCCCCATTGGCCCGACCAGGATCGTCCGTACGTTAGTGAGCCCGACATCGGCGTCGGTTCGCGTCGGGGCGTGCCGATCGGCAAAGGTGGTGGGGCCGAAGGGGGGACCCGTGACCGAACCAACGAGCGTGGCCGCCGACGTGCGCGACTGGTTGGCCTCCAACTGGGAGCCTGACCGATCGCTGGCCGAGTGGCGTGAGATCCTGGTCGACTCCGGGTGGGGCTGCCCGGCGTGGCCGAAGGAGTGGTACGGGCGCGGTCTTCCCGACGCCGCCCGGGAGGTGGTGGACACCGAGTTCCGCCGGGTCGGGGCGGTGGGGACCGCCGGCGGCAGCGGGATGGGCCTGGCCGCCCCCACCATCCTCGAGCTCGGGTCGGATGACCTGAAGTCGCGGCTGCTGCGACCGACGGCGACCGGTGAGTACACCTGGTGCCAGCTGTTCTCCGAGCCCGGCAGCGGCTCGGACCTCGCCGGGCTGACCACCCACGCCGTCCTCGACGGCGACGAGTGGGTGATCAACGGCCAGAAGGTGTGGAACACCAGTGCCCACCACGCCGAGTACGGGATGCTCCTGGCCCGCACCGACTGGTCCGTGCCCAAGCACCGCGGCATCACCTACTTCGTCATCAAGATGCACCAGCCCGGCGTGCACGTCCGGCCGCTGCGGCAGATGAACGGCTACGCCTCGTTCAACGAGGTCTTCCTGGACGACGCCCGGGTGCCCGTGGCCGACGTGGTCGGCGCCGTGGGGGAGGGGTGGCGGGCGGCTCTGGCCACCCTGGCGCACGAGCGGGGCCTGGCCACGCACCGCAAGGCCCGCTACGACACCGCCGCCGGCCGGGTCCTGCGCGAGGCGCAGGCCGAGTGGGACGAGGCCAACGAGCCCTACAAGTGGTACCCGCAGCGGGCCGGTCGGGCCGACCTGGTGGTGGAGCGGGCCCAGGCCGAGGGCCGCAACGACGACCCCTTGATCCGCCAGGAGATCGCCGCGCTCCTGAGCCTCGTGCGGGCGGCCCAGTGGACCGCGCAGCGGGCGGTGGCCAACCGGGCGCTCGGCCGGCCACCCGGCGCCGAGGGCTCGTTGGGCAAGCTCAACGGCAGCCGCATCGCCCGCGCCGCGGCCAAGGTGCACGGCCGCCTCGCCGGCGCCAGCGCCATGTTGGCCGGCTCCGACAGCGTGCTCGACGGCCTGATCACCGAGATCCTCGTCTCGGTGCCCGGTGGCTCGATCGCCGGCGGCACCGACGAGATCCAGCACAACATCATCGGTGAGCGCGTGCTCGGCCTGCCCAAGGAGCCGCAGACCGACGCCAACATCCCGTTCTCCGAGGTCCCGAAGAACGTGGGGCGGGGCTGATGGCGCTCGATCGTGATGGGGTCCACGTCCACTACGACGTGGCCGGGAGCGGTCCGGCGGTGCTGCTGTCGCACGGGTTCGGGGCGTCGTCGCACATGTTCGAGCCGAACCGGGCGGCCATCACCACCGACCACACGCTGATCACCTGGGACCAGCGGGGCCACGGGCGCAGCGACTCGCCCGCCGATCCGGATTCGTACTCCACGGCGCTGGCCGTGGCCGACATGGTCGCCATCCTCGACGCCGCCGGCGCCGAGCGGGCCGTCGTCGGCGGGCATTCGCTGGGCGGCTACCTCTCGCTGGCCTTCCACCTGGCCCACCCCGATCGGGTGGCGGCATTGGTCCTCATCGACACCGGCCCCGGCTATCGCGGCGACGAGGGCCGGCAGAAGTGGAACCGCATGGCCGAGAACTATGCCGAGGACCTCGATCAGCGGGGCCTGG
The DNA here is from genome assembly GCA_963728985.1 of uncultured Acidimicrobiales bacterium. GTDB lineage: Bacteria > Actinomycetota > Acidimicrobiia > Acidimicrobiales > Ilumatobacteraceae > DASXAI01. Next base: position 179,235 of record CAVSME010000005.1, read on the forward strand.
CCGCCCTCGGCGGCAGCGGCGAGCTGTCGGCGTCGGTCCACCGGGACGCCTCCGGGCTGGCCCACGCCGCCCGTCGGGTGCTCACCCAGTCCGACGCCAGCGTCGTCGACTCGCTGCCCACCATCGCCGTGCCCGTGCTCGTGATCGTGGGGGAGCGGGACAAGCCGTTCCTGGCCGGGTCGAGCTACATGGCCGACAAGATCCCGGGTGCCGAGCTGGTGGTGATCCCGGGAGCGGGACACGCCCCGAACGTCACCCACACCGCCGAGTTCGATGCCAATTTGCGATCCTTCCTCGACCGCCTGGAGGTTCCCCGGTGACCGATCTGCAGAAGACCTACGGCGACGTCAGCGTGACGCTGCCGACCGAGGGCTACGTGGCCACGGTGACGATCCACCGGCCGCCGGACAACTACTTCGACATCGAGCTCATCGCGTCCATCGCCGAGGCCTACGAGCAGCTCGACGCCGACCCCCGGTGCCGGGCCATCGTGCTCGGATCGGAGGGCAAGCACTTTTGCGCCGGGGCCGCGTTTCACCGCCGCACGAGCGACACGCCGATGCCGGGGGTGGCCGGCCAGGGCCGCCACCTCTACGACGAGGCGGTGCGCCTCTTCTCCTGCAAGACGCCGGTGGTGGCGGCGGTGCGGGGAGCGGCCGTGGGCGGCGGATTCGGCCTGGCCCTGTCGGCCGACTTCCGCGTCGGCGCGTCGTCGACGCGCATGACGGCCAACTTCGCCCGCCTCGGGTTCCACCACGGCTTCGGGCTCACCGCCACGCTGCCGCCGATCGTCGGGCAGCAACGGGCGCTGGAGATGCTCTACACGGGCGTGCGCCTGAACGGCGAGGACTCCTACCGCATCGGCCTCTTGGATCGGTTCGTGGAGCCCGACGAGATCGACTCGGCGGCGGCCGCCCTGGCCACCGAGATCGCCACGTCGGCGCCGCTGGCCGTGATCAGCATCCGCGAGACGATGCGCGGCGACCTCCCAGCCAAGATCCGCGCCGCCACCGACCGGGAGAAGGCGGAGCAGGACCGCCTCAACGGCACCGCCGACTTCGCCGAGGGCGTCCGCGCCACCGCCGAGCGCCGGACCCCCAACTTCCAGGGCCGTTAGACGGGGATGCTGACGCCTACGCCGCCGCGGGTCTCGGCGCCATAGCGGGCGATCTCGGCCTCCAGGTCGAGGGGCCGGGTCATCGACTTCTTCTGCTCGGCCCGGATCTCGTCGGTGATGAGGTCGGCCGGCAGCAGCCAGGAGACCTCGAACTCGATGCCGTCGGGGTCGTGGGCGTACAGCGCCTTGGTGGTGACGTGGTCGGACGCTCCGGCCAGCGCGCCCCGCTCCTGGAGCAGGCCGGCGATGCGGCGCAGCTCGGCCAGCGTGTCGACCTCCCACGCCAGGTGGTAGAGCCCCACGGTGGCCCGCCCCGCCTCCGACGGACCCGCCTCCGCGCCGATCTGGAACGTGCCCAGGTCGTGGTCGTTGGTGGAGCCCGGGGCCTGGAAGAACGCCGCCTTGCCCTCCATCCACAGCAGCGTCTTGAAGCCGAGGACGCTCTCGTAGAACTCGCGCGTCCGTGCGACGTCACGGACGTAGAGCACGGCGTGGTTCAGGCGGGTCACCGGCATCGGACGCTCCCTCCGTTGGTTGCGCACCAGCGTACGGACTCCGATGCGGTGACGGAACGCCTCCTCTGCGACGATCGGATGATGAGTACAGGAGTGGTGGACGAGCGATCGGCCTCCCGGTTCAAGCTGGAGATCGACGGTCACGTGGCCGAGCTGATCTACGGCCGCAAGGGCGATCACCTGACCCTGGTGCACACGGAGGTCCCCGAGGCGCTCGGCGGCCGGGGCCTCGGCGGCCAGCTGGTGCGGGCGGCGGTCGACGTCGCCGAGGCGCAGGGCCTGACGATCGTGCCCGAATGCGAGTTCGCCCGGGGGTGGCTGGAGGGTCACCCTGACGTCGCCAGCAGGGTCAACATAGAGTGGCCACCGCACTGAGAAGGAGACTCGGATGGAACGTGAAGCCTGGATCATCGACGCTGTGCGGTCGCCGCGGGGCAAGGGCAAGGAGAACGGGGCGCTGCACCCCATCCATCCGCAGCGGATCCTGGCCCAGGTCCTGACCGCCCTGCAGGAGCGCAACGGGTTCGACACCGCCGAGGTGGACGACGTGGTGATGGGCTGCGGCGCCGGCAGCGGCGACCACGCCATGGACATCGCCCGCATGGCCGCCCTCGACGCCGGGTGGTCGCTCGACGCCCCGGGCGTCACCCTGAACCGCTTCTGCGGCTCCGGCCAGCAGGCGGTGAACTTCGCCGCCGCTGGTGTCCTCGCCGGCTTCCAGGATCTCGTCATCGGCGGCGGCGTGGAGTCCATGTCGCGCCCGGCCCCGCTCCACGTGGATGGTTTCACCGCCAACAACCACCACCTCCGGGACCAGTACAACATGGTCGCCCAGGGCATCTCCGCCGATCTCATCGCCAGCGTCGAGGGCTTCAGCCGCGAGGAGTGCGACGCCCTCGCCGTGGACAGCCAGAACCGGGCGCAGGAGGCCATCGCCGAGGGCCGCTTCGACAAGGCGCTCGTGCCGATCTTCGACGACGACGGCACCCTCGCCCTCGATCACGAGGAGTTCCCCCGGCCCGGCACCACCATGGAGGGCCTGGCCAAGCTGACGCCGAGCTTCGAGAAGATCGGCGCCAGCGTGGTGCCCGACACGGGCCTCACCGTCGATCAGACGGCGCTGCTGGCCTACCCCCACCTCAAGGAGATCCGCCACGTGCACCACGGCGGCAACTCCTCGGGCGTGGTCGACGGCGCGTCAGCCGTCCTCGTCGTGTCGCCCGAGTACGGCCGGGCCCACGGGATGACGCCGCGAGCCAAGATCATCATGACGGCGGTGGCGGGCACGGAGCCGGTCATCATGCTGACCGCGCCCGGGCCGGCGGCCACCCGCTGCGTCGAGAAGGCGGGCATGACCTTCGACGACATCGACCTCATCGAGGTGAACGAAGCGTTCGCCTCGGTGGTGCTCAAGTTCCTGCGCGACACCAAGGTCGACTGGGACAAGTGCAACGTCAACGGCGGCGCCATGGCTCTCGGTCACCCGATCGGGGCGACCGGCGGCATGCTCATCGGCACGCTGCTCGACGAGCTCGAGCGGCGGGACCTGTCCACGGGGCTCGTCACCATGTGCACCGGCGGGGGCATGGGCACGGCCACCATCATCGAACGGATCTAGCGATGAAGACGGAAGACACCCGCATGGTGGAGTACGCCGACACGCTGCACGCCGGTCGCGTCCTCGGCTGGATCAAGTAGCCGTGTGGGACTTCGAGACCGATCCTGAGTTCCAGAAGGAGCTCGACTGGATCGAGGAGTTCGTGCGCAACGAGATCGAGCCGCTCGACTTCGTGGTGCCCAACCCCTACGACGTCAAGAACCCGATCCGCAACGAGGTCATCCCGCCCCTGCAGGAGAAGGTGAAGGAGCGGGGCCTGTGGGCCTGCCACCTCGGCCCCGAGCTCGGCGGCCAGGGCTACGGCCAGGTGAAGCTCGCCCTCATGAACGAGATACTGGGCCGGGCCCGGTGCGCCTCGATCATCTTCGGCTGCCAGGCGCCCGACTCGGGCAACAGCGAGATCCTCGCCCACTACGGCACGCCCGAGCAGAAGGAGCAGTTCCTCGGGCCGCTCCTGCGCAACGAGATCGTGTCGTGCTTCTCCATGACCGAGCCGCAGGGCGGCGCCGACCCGAAGGTGTTCACGACGCGCGCCGAGCTCGACGGCGACGAGTGGGTCATCAACGGGCAGAAGTGGTTCAGCTCGAACGCCTCGCTCTCGTCGTTCCTCATCGTCATGGCGGTCACCGAGCCCGACAATCCGCCGTACCAGCGGATGTCGATGCTCCTCGTCCCTACGGACACGCCGGGCGTGAAGATCATCCGCGACGTCGGCCTCGGCTACGAGGAGCCCGGTGAAGGCGTCCACGCCTACGTCCAGTACGAGGACGTGCGGGTGCCGAAGGAGAACATCCTCGGTCCTCGCGGCGGCGCCTTCGTCGTGGCCCAGACCCGGCTCGGCGGCGGTCGCATCCACCACGCCATGCGCACCTGCGGTCTGGTGAAGCGGTGCTTCGACCTCATGTGCGAGCGGGCCGTGTCCCGCACCACACAGGACGAGATGCTGGGCAAGAAGCAGCTCGTACAGGGCATGGTGGCCGACTCGTGGCTCGACATGGAGACGTTCCGCCTCCTGGTGCTGCGCACGGCGTGGCGCATCGACAAGTACAAGGACTACAAGCGGGTGCGCAAGGACATCAGCGCGGTGAAGGCGTTGATGCCGCGCGTCCTGCACGACGTGGCGTCGCGGGCGCTGCAGATCCACGGTTCGCTCGGCGTGTCCAACGAGATGCCGTTCGCCCACTACGTCATCGAGTCGTTCCACATGGGTCTGGCCGACGGCCCCACGGAGGTGCACAAGGTGACCCTCGCCCGGCTGCTCATGGCCGACTACAAGCCGGCCCAAGGGCTGTTCCCGTCGTACCACCTGCCCACGCTGCGGGCCGAGGCGCAGGCCGACTACGCCGACCTCCTCGAGCGCTACGCCCACGACGAGGTCTGATGGAAGGGTTCGACGCTGAGCCGGTGACGGCATGGCTGGCCGAGCGCCTGCCCGACCTCGTGCCGCCGTTGCAGTGGACGGCGCTGCCCGGCGGCCACTCGAACTTCACGTACCGGGTCGACGACGCCGGCGGGATGGCCTTCGTGCTGCGGCGGCCGCCACTCGGGGAGCTGCTGCCGACGGCACACGACATGGGCCGTGAGTTCACCGTGATCTCGGCGCTGTGGCCCACGCCCGTCCCGGTGCCCGAGCCCATCGCCTTCTGCGACGACCCGGCCGTCACCGGCGCCACCTTCTACGCCATGGGATGGGTGGAGGGCCGCCCGCTGTACACCGCCGAGGACGCCGACGAGCACCTCAGCGTCGAGGCGCGCGGCCGCACCGGCCCGTCGTTCATCGACACCCTGGCCGACCTCCACGCGCTCGATCCCGACGAGATCGGCCTCGGCGGTCTCGGCAAGCGCGACTCGTACGTCGGCCGCCAGCTCCATCGCTGGTACGCGTCGTGGAACGCGTCCAAGACGCGCGAGCTGCCCGACGTCGACCGCCTGCACGACTTCCTGGTCGAGCGGCTACCCGAGCAGCACTCGGTCAGCGTCGTCCACGGCGACTACGGCTTGCACAACTGCCGGGTGGCGTCGGACGGCCACATCGCCGCCGTCGTCGACTGGGAGATCTCGACCCTCGGTGACCCGATGGCCGACCTCGCCTACTGCATCAACGCGTGGGCGGAGTCACCGGAGGAGACCGAGGGGGTGGTGATGACGCCGACGGTGCTGCCCGGCTTCGCCTCCCGCCAGGAGCTGCTCGATCGGTATGCCGCCCGCTCGGGCGCCGATCTGTCCGGCATCGACTACTACCGCTGCTTCAACCACTGGAAGTCCGTCGGCATCCTCCAGGGCGTCTACGCCAGATATCTGCATGGGCAGAAGGAGACGGACGCCGTCGACCTCGAACTGTTCCCGGTGCGCATCGAGCGCAGCTTGCGCCTCGCCGTGGAGGCCGCCGAGCGACTTCCGTCCTGAACCGTCTAAACTGGATTCGGTTCCGGAACAGGGGGTTTCGTGCACGGCAGCGCAGTGGTGGTCGGCGTCGGCGAGTCCGAGTACTTCAAGCGCGGGGACGCCCCGAACACCGAGTTCCAGCTGGCCTGCATCGCCATTCGCAACGCCGTCGCCGACGCCGGTCTCACTCCGGCCGACGTGGACGGCCTCGTGTCCTACATGGATCGCAACGAGCCCGTGCGGCTGAGCGCCGCCCTCGGGACCGGCGACCTCCACTTCACGGGCCAGACCTTCGGCGGCGGCGGCAACGGGGTGGGTGCCGCCGTCTCGCTGGCCGACGCCGCCATCACCGCCGGCTACGCCGAGACCGTCGTGGTGTACCGCGCCCTGGCCCAGGGGCAGTTCGAGCGCTACGGGCGGCCCCGGGGCGGGCGCCGGGCCGGCGGCGCGGCGGCCTACACCGCGCCGTACGGGCTGCTGTCGCCGGCGCAGATCTGCGCGATGCAGACCACTCGCTTCATGCACGACCATGGGGTCACGCAGGACAGCCTGGCCGAGGTGGTGCTGGCGTGCTACTTCCATGCCCAGCGCAACCCCCGGGCGCTGCGCTACGGCACGCCGCTCACCGCCGAGGAGTACCACGCGTCGCGCTGGATCAGTTCGCCGTTCCATCTCTACGACTGCTGCCCCGAGAACGACGGCGCTGCTGCGATCGTGGTCACGACGGCCGAGCGGGCCCGTGATCTGGCCAAGCCGCCGGTCGCCATCGTGGCCGCCGCCCACGGGCTGGCCCGCCGCGGTGGCGTGGGTGCCTTCGGCGAGCCCAACTTCCCGACCGCTCACCATCGTGAGGTCGCCGACCAGCTCTGGAGGCGGGCCGGGGTGGGACCGGCCGACGTCGACGTGGCCCAGTTCTACGAGAACTTCAGCGGCCCGGTGCTGATCGCGCTGGCCGAGATGGGCTTCTGCGCCCCGGAAGAGATCAATAGCTACGTCGGCGGCGGGCGGTTGCGATGGCCCGACGGCGATCTGCCGATGAACACCAGCGGCGGCAACTTCGGGGAGGCGTACATCCACGGCATGGAGAACATCAACGAGGCGGTGCGCCAGGTGCGCGGCGAGTCGACGTGCCAGGTGGCGGACGTCGAGCTCAGCCTGTCCGTGTCCGGTCCGGGGTTCGCCCCCGGCAGCGCCGTGCTGTTCGGGCCGCTGTGAGCACCCTGCCGGAGGGCTGGACCCTCCCGCTGCTGACGCCGTTCAACCGTGACTGGTTCACGGCGGGCGAGATCGCCATCCAGGAGTGCGAGGCTTGTGGCACCCTCCAGCATCCGCCCGAGGAGATCTGCCACGTGTGTGGATCCATGACGTTCGCCACGAAGGTCCTGCCCGGTGCGGGCACGGTGCACAGCTTCACCGTCGTGCACCATTCGGTGGCCGACGCCCTCGACGCCGCCGTGCCGTACACGGTGGTGCTCGTCAGCCTGGACGCCGCCCCGCACCTGCGGGTCGTGGGCAACCTGGTGGACGCGTCGGACGTCGAGATCGGTATGCCGGTGACGGCGGTGTGGCAGGAGCGAATCGCTGAGGACGGAACGAAACTGTTGCTGCCCCAGTGGCAGCGAGCGAAGGAGTGAACATGAGCACGCTGGAGAGGAATGCCTGGAGGCTCCCGACGCCTGGTGTGGAGGGCTGGACCCGCACCGCCCGTCCGGACGATCCGAACAAGTACTTCATGGTGTCGGCCGACTGCCACGTCACCGAGTCGCTCGAGTTCCTGGCCAACGTCGAGGGTGACTACGGCGATCGGCTTCCGCACATGGAGGTGCGGGCCGACGGCGCCGAGTTCCTGATCACCGAGGGCAATCGGCCCCAGATGGTGAAGCCGCCCCAGGGGGCGACGGTGCAGGAGCAGCAGACCTTCGAGCGGCCCGAGCACAACCGCGACTCGAAGTCGCGCATGGAGGACGAGGACCTCCGGCGCGTGGGCGCCGGGCGCTCCATCGAGCAGCGCCTGACCGATCAGGCGGCCGACGGCGTCGATGTCGAGATCGTGTTCCCGACGGCAGGGCTGCTGTGCTGGGCCACGCCCGACCCGGCGTTCGCCATGAAGATGTGCGCGGGGTGGAACCGGTGGGTGCTCGACCAGATGGGCGCCTACATGGGTGGCAACCCGAAGATGGTCCCGATGGCCCTGATCGCGGCGGGCGACCAAGAAGGCGCCATGCGGGAGATCGAGTGGGCCGCCGCCCGGGGCTTCCGGGGCGTGTGCCTCGGCAACGCCCCGATCTACGGCCCCACCGAGCCGGGCAAGCTCCAGTACAACGATCCCAGCTTCGAGAGCATGTGGTCGCTGCTCGAGGAGACCGGGCTGGTCATCACCTTCCACGTGTCGACGGGCAAGGACCCCCGCTCCGTCGGCGGCCGGGGTGGCGCCATCATCAACTACGTGTGCCATTCGATGGAGACCACCATCGAGCCGCTCGTGCAGCTCATCACCGCCGGTGTCTTCGAGCGCCACCCGCGCCTGCAGGCCGGCCTGGTCGAGAGTGGCATCGGCTTCGTGCCGTGGCTGCTCGAGACCATGGACCACGCCTACCGCGCTCATCACTTCTGGGTGCGGCCCGTCATCCCCGAGCTGCCGTCGTCGTACTTCCGCCGCAACTGCTTCGCGACGTACCAGGAGGACACCGTCGGGCTGCGGTACGTGGAGGAGCTCGACCTGGTCGACAACATGCTGTGGGCCAACGACTACCCGCACCACGAGGGCGTCTGGCCCCACTCGGCCGCCTCCATCGAGCGGTCGATGGGCCACCTGACCGACGAGTCCCGCGCCAAGATCCTCGGCCTCAACGCCGCCCGCATCTTCGGTCTGGAGGTCCCAGCCGGAAAGTAAGGGCGGGCGCGGGCGGAAGCGCTCACCGCCGCGGTGCTGGAGGCGACGAGGGCCGACTGTGCCGCGGGCCCTACGCCCGCCGCCGACCTCGCCAGTTGAAGCGGCTGCGACGCGCCAATGCGCGCCGGCGTGAGCGAACGAGCGTTCACGCGGCGGCGTCGAGGCCGGGGATGGTCGGCAGGGCTCCCGGTGGTGGTCGGCTGCTGAGGGTCCGGCCGCTGGGCCTCGTGACTTCGACGGTGCCGTCTGGCAACAGTTGCAGGTTCCAGGCAGGGTGGTGGGCGAAGTCGTGATGATGGCGCCAGCAGAGCAAAACCAAATTCGTCGGGTCGGTCGAGCCTCCGTGCTGCCACGGCATCACGTGGTGGGCCTCGCACCACGACACCGGCCGGTCACACTCGGGGAAGCGGCAGCCACCGTCACGCACCGCCAGGGCGGCGAAGAGGTGGTTGCTCACGGTACGAGTCGTGCGGCCGGCGTCGAGGATGACGGACCGCCCGTCGGTGATCGTGCGGTGGACGCCGGCATCGCACAGCAGGGCGTCGAGCGTGGCGCTGTCGAGCGGCTGGCCGTCGACCGTCCGTCCGGCGCGCTGCTCCAGATCGTCGAGCGTCAGCACGACCTGCACGCTCGGCCGGCGGCCCCTGCTGGTGGCCGGCGTGTCGGCGTGATCAAGGAAGAACTGGCAGATGGCCACGAGTGCGTCAGCGCGGCGCTCGCTGCGCGTCCGCCGCGGCGCGTCCGGAGCGTCCGGTTCGCCCGCGGCCGTCAGCGCCGCGTCGACGACCAGGGCGCCGGCTTGATCCAGATGGCCCTGTAGCTCGGCGCCGCCATCCAGCCCAGGGGAGAGGAAGACCGATCGGTTGGCGCCCGGTGGGAGCGGCTCCTCGACGAGGGCGGTGGCATAGGCGGCCCAGCGGCGCATGGCCACCTCGGTGTCCCTCGGGGAGAGGCCGATCAACGCCGGCACGAGGTCGGCGCCCTGAGATGCCAGGAGCGGCTCTGTCCGGTCGGTCACATGGCTGGCCACGATGTCGACCTGCCCCGTCGAGAGGCGACCGTCGCGCCAGGCTTCGAGGAGCGGCGGGCAGGCGTCAGCGCGAGTGGCGCGCCGCACCAGTTGGGCACCCTCCTGCGGTGATCGTCCGGCAAAGGCGCGCAGCCACTGCTTGGTGCTCACCGCACCGTCGGCCGCCACCTCGCCCGTGCGATGCACGCGCGCAACGGCGCCGGCGACGCGGGCCGAGAGGAGATCCTGGATGGCGAGCAGCTCGCGGAGCCCGTCGAGATCGTCGACCTCGGGCAGTTCCCTCACGGCTTCGGCCAGCCGCGCCAGCGCGCTCATGACCAAGAAGGGTACAGGTGTTCGCATCTGTACGGCAACCAGATTTTCGGGAATTTCGGTAAATAGACGTGTCGGCGATGTCACGCTCGGTAACGGAGGTACACGACGCCGTTGCCGAAGCGGCGATGGTCGAGCAGTTCGAGGTCCACGCGCGCGCCGTCGGGGAGGGAGGCGGTGCCCCCTCCCACGACGACGGGCGTGAGGAACAGATGGATCTCGTCCACCAGGCCGGCCGTGATGGCGTGGCCCGCCAGCTCCGGCCCGCCCACGCCGATGTCGGCCGCCGCGCTCGCCTTCATCCGTCGCACGGCATCCGCGTCGAAGTCCCGTTCGAGGCGCGTGCGCGACGTCGAGACGGCGGCCAGCGTCCGCGAGTACACCACCTTGTCGGCCGCTCGCCAGAGCAGCGCGAAGTCCGTCATCAGCGGCTCGGGGTCCTCCATCGTCTCCCAGGCGGCCATCACCTCGTACATGCGGCGCCCGTAGAGGTACGTCCCGATCGGCCGCTCGAGGTCGTTCACGAAGCGATGGACTTCATGGTCGGGCTCTGCCCAGTCGAAGCGACCGTCGGCGTCGGCGACGTAGCCGTCGAGCGAGGTGATCGCCGAGTAGATCAGCTTGGCCATGCTCCGGAACGTACAAGCCGGGCCGCCGTTGTGACATCTCGTCTCACAACGTCACGCCCGATCTCACGCCTCTCCCGGTACACCACGATCGATGCCTGGAGGCTCCGATGAGCACGTACCGCACGAACCTTCCCCAGCTGTCAGCACCGCTGTTCCTCACCGACGGCGGACTGGAAACGAGCCTGATCTTCGACGACGGGCTCGAACTGCCCGACTTCGCCGCGTTCGTCCTCCTCGGCGACGATGCCGGCCGCGCCGCGCTGGAGCGGTACTTCGCCGCCTACGTCGCCATCGCCCGGCGCGATGGCGTCGGCATCGTGCTGGAAACGCCGACGTGGCGCGCCAGTGCCGACTGGGCCGCCCGCCTCGGGTACACCGTCGAGCAGGTGGCCGAGGCCAATCGCGCCGCGGTCGCGCTCTTGACGGGCATCCGCGATCGGGACGAGACGCCGTCGACGCCCGTCGTGATCAGCGGCTGCGTCGGCCCTCGTGGCGACGGCTACCAGCCCGGTGACGCCATGACCGTCGCCGAGGCCCGCAACTACCACGCCCCCCAGGTGCGGGCCTTCGCCGACGCCGGTGCCGATCTCGTCACCGCCATCACGATGACCAACGTCGAGGAGGCGATCGGTGTGGCCGCCGCCGCCCGTGCCGCCGGCATGCCGGTGGTGATCTCGTTCACCGTCGAGACCGACGGCACGCTGCCCACGGGCCAGGCCTTGGGCGACGCCGTGGCGGCGGTCGACGCCGCCACCGACGGCTACCCCGCGTACTTCATGGTCAACTGCGCCCACCCGACGCACTTCGAGGACGTGCTGGACCCGGCGGCACCGTGGATGGAGCGGATCAAGGGTCTGCGGGCCAATGCGTCGAAGCGCTCCCATGCCGAGCTGGACGAGGCCGACGAGCTCGACGCCGGCGACGCCGAGGAACTGGCCGCCCAGTACCGGGACCTCCGACGCCGGCACCCCGCGATCGTCGTCGTCGGTGGCTGCTGCGGCACGAACCACGTGCACGTCGAGGCCATCAGCCGGGCCTGCGCGACGCCCGAGCAACGCCGTGTCACGCTGTCGAACGGCGTCACCCTCTCGTGTGCCATCCAGGGACCGGTCACCGGTCCGGCGATGGTGCTCGTCCACGGCTGGCCGGACTCGTGGCGCTCCTACGAGCAGGTGCTGGCTGCTCTCCCGACCGGCATCCGTGCCGTGGCCGTCTCGTTGCGCGGGTTCGGGGAGTCGGACCGGCCCGATGACGGCTACGAGCCCCGCCAGTTCGCCGCCGACATCGTGTCCCTCATGGACGGCCTCGGGATCGAGGACGCGGTGCTCGTCGGCCACTCGATCGGTCGACCCGCCACCACCGGCGATGAGCGTGACCTGGCGGGCGGCGCTGATGGCCACGAGGCTGCCGGTGGTGAGGATCTGACCGGTGGCCGACCAGTTGATGGCCGACGACGTGATGGTCGTGTCCGTCCCAGGGTTCACGGTCAGGAACGCGGCGCCGACGGGTGTCGTGACGGTGAAGTTGTAGGCGATGGCCGTCGCGCCGGCCGGCACCAGGCCGGGCACGGTCACGGCGCCGCCCTTGATGGCCCGCCCGACGTCGATCGCATGCGGGCACTGGCCGGCAGCGACGATCCGTGGACGCGAGCGAGCCGCCTGCACTTCACCGGCTCGGCGTTCGTGGTGCACCCACCGACCAGCCGGGTGCTGCTGCGGTGGCACGCCCGCCAGGACGCGTGGCTCCAGGTGGGCGGGCACGCTGACCCCGGCGAGGACGAGCCGCTGTCGGTCGCGCAGCGCGAGGCCCGGGAGGAGACCGCCCTGGTCGATCTGGTGCCGTGGCCCGACGACCAGCTGCTGCACGTGGTGATCGTGTCCGTGCCGGCGAATGCGACCGAACCGGACCACGACCATGCCGACCTGCGCTTCGTGCTGGCGACGCAGATGCCCGATGCCGCCCGCCCCGAGCAATCGTCCGGCCGCTTGCGTTGGCTGTCGATCGCCGATGCCATGGCGCTCACGTCGGAGGCGAACGTGCGGGAGTCGCTCGCCCGGATCGCGGAGCTCTTCGGTGACTAGGCGAACCGCATGATCGACACGATCCCCGCGATCAGGCAGTAGATGGCGAAGGGCGTGAGCGTGCGGGTGTGGAACCACTTCGTCAGGAAGCGCACGGCCACGAACGCGGCCGCGCCCGCGCACAGGCTGCCGACGAGGACCTGCAGACGGATGCCGTCGCCCAGCGGACCGGCCAGGTCGGGCAGCTTGTAGACGCCGGCGGCGAAGATCACCGGCGTGGCGAGGAGGAACGAGAACCGGGCGGCGTCCTCGTGGTCGAGGCCGTGGAGCAGGCCGGTCACCATCGTGATGCCGGACCGGCTGATGCCGGCGAACAGGGCCCCGATCTGGCTGGTGCCGATGACCACGGCGTCGCCGGTTCGCAGTGTGGCCAGGCTGGTGCGGGTGGCCACCGCCCGGCGGGCCGGCACCGCGGCACGGCGGCGCAGCCGCTCGCCGCCGAGGAGCATCACGCCGTTGAGGGTCAGGAAGATGGCGGCCGCCAGCGGCTTGGCGAACAGGGTGCGCAGGGAGTGCTCGAAGACGAGGCCGAACAGGCCGACGGGGATGGTGGCGATCACGAGCAGCCACGCCATGCGCTCGTGGCTGGTCTCGATCCGCCGGCGCCGGATCGAACGCACGAAGCCGCCGACGATCGCCACCCAGTCGCGCCAGAAGAAGGCCACCAGGGCGATGGCCGTGGCCACGTGCAGGCCCACGAGGAAGGCGAGGTATTGGGACTCGTCGGCCGACTGACCGGCCAGCAACGAGTCCCAGCCGAACCAGCCGGCCACGAGGACCGAGTGGCCCAGGCTGGACACCGGGAACAGCTCGGTGACGCCCTGGAGCAGGCCGATCACCACGGCTTGGAGGAAGCTCACTCGTTCCGCCTTTCTCTTACGAGTGTCGTAGTGGCATTTCTACTACGGCTGTCATAGGATGTCCATCGATGGCGGAATCGGATCGGCGAGCGAGTGACGGTGGGCGTCGCGCCTTCGGTGAGCTGGAGGGCGATGTCCTCGGCATGCTCTGGGCAGCGGGAGCGCCGATGACGCCGGCCGAGATCCACGCCGCCCTGGGCCGGGATCTGGCCTACACCACAGTCGCCACCGTGCTCACCCGGCTCCACGACAAGGGGTTGGTGACGCGGGAGAAGGCGGGTCGCACGCACAGCTATACGGCCACCGTGGGGGAGGCCGACGTCGCCACCCTCGGGTTCCGCTCGGTCCTGACCCGGAGCCACGACCGCCGCGCCTTGCTGCAGGGCTTCGTCCAGAGCCTGTCGCCCGACGACGAGGACCTGCTGCAGACGCTCCTCACGAGAGCCCGCCGGGCTCGCGCCGAGCCCGAGGCCGACCAGTGACCGGAGCGGTCTACCTGTCGTTGCTCATCGCCGTCGTCCTGGCGGCGGTGGCCCCGCTGGTGACGCGCCGCCTGGCCCCGGCGCGGGCGGTATGGACACTGGTGGCGACCGGCATCGCCGTCGCCGGCATGTCGCTGGCGTCACTCGGGCTGCTGGCGTGGACCATCGTGGCCGAGCTCCCGCCCGTGGCCGCGATCGGGCGATGGCGTCCCCGTGCTGTGGCCGCCGCGTCGCCGGTGCCGACCGTCGTCGGGCTCGCCGCCCTCACGCTCCTCGCCGTCGTCGCGTGCCGGGCGGCCCGCCAGCTCCTCGCCATCGGGGCCGAAGCCAGGACGGCGGCGCGCCTCGAGCGGCGGCTGCCGTCGCGCGGCCGGCCGGCGCGCCTGGTCGTCGTCGACGACGCCGTGCCGGCGGCACACGCCGTCGCCGGCCTCCCCGGATGCGGTGGCCACATCGTGGTGACGCGCGGCGTGCTCACCGCCCTCGACGACGGGGACCTGCGCCGCGCTGTCTACGAGCACGAGCGCGCCCACCTCCGCCACCACCACGGCCTCATCCGCGTGCTGTGCGCGCTGGCGGTCGCCGTCAACCCCGTGCTGCGCGGTCTCGACGGGCGGGTCCTCTACCTCTTGGAGCGCTGGGCCGACGAGGACGCCGCCGCCGTCGCCGGTCGGGCGGCCACCGCCGAAGCCCTCGCCGTGGTGTCGCTGGCGGCCATGCCGGCGCCGCCGGCGTTGGCCTTCCACACCCTCGGCGTGCCCGATCGCCTCGGCGCCCTGCTCGACGGTGCGCCGGCGAAGCCCTGTGCGCTCGCCGCGTGGACGGCCCTGGCCGCGCTGGCCACGGTGGCGGTGGTCGCCCTCGTGCACGCCGGTACGGACACCGAGACGATCTTCGAGACGATCCGCCGCTGGTACGCCCTCGGTCACTGACGGGCTCGCTGTCGCGGCCGGTCGTGCCCGCGTGATAGGCACTGCCCGGGGGCGCGGACTGGTCGATGTCCGCACGTACAAGGGGGCCCGATGAAAACACGCGGTGCAGTCGTTCGGAACACGCCCGGCAAGTGGGAGATCCTCGAGATCGACATGGAGGAGCCGCGCCAGGGTGAGGTCCAGCTGAAGATGGTGGCGTCCGGGCTGTGCCACTCGGACGATCACATGACCACCGGTGACCTGCCGCCGGGCATCCTGCCGATGGCCGGTGGCCACGAAGGCGCAGGGGTTGTGTCCAAGGTGGGTCCGAACACCCCCGGATGGGAGGTGGGCGACCACGTCGTGCTGTCGTTCCTGCCAGGCTGCGGCCGCTGCCGTTGGTGCGCGTCAGGCATGCAGAACCTCTGCGATCTCGGGGCCAACGTCCTCACCGGCTGCCGGTCCGACGGCAGCTACCGCATGAGCATCGGTGGCCAGCCGATCGGCCAGGGCGCCGGCATCTCCACCTTCTGTGAGGACACGGTGGTCGACGTGGCCTCGTGCGTGAAGGTCGACAAGGACCTGCCCCTCGAGAAGGCCTGCCTCGTCGGCTGTGGCGTGGGTACCGGCTGGGGATCAGTGGTCAACGCCGCCGAGGCGCGCCCGGGCCAGACGGTCATCATCATGGGCATCGGCGGCATCGGCATCAACGCGGTGCAGGGTGCTTCCCACGTCGGCGCCACCCACGTGATCGCCGTGGACCCGGTCGAGTTCAAGCGGGAGACGGCGCTGTCGCTGGGCGCCACGCACGCCTTCGCCACCATGGACGAGGCCGCCGAGTTCGCCCGCTCCGTGACCAACGGCCAGGGCGCCGATTCGGCCGTCGTCACCACCGGGGTGCTGAAGACCGAGCACGTGGCGCAGGCCTTCTCGGCCATCCGCAAGGCGGGCACGGTCGTCGTGACGGGCATCGGCGCGGTGGACGAAGAGGTGCGGGTGCCCGCGTTCGAGCTGACGCTCTTCCAGAAGCGGGTGCAGGGCGCGCTGTTCGGGGCGTCGAGCCCCAGCCGTGACATCCCCTGGATGCTGCAGCTGTACCAGAGCGGCCAGCTGCGCCTCGACGAGCTGATCACCACGACGTACAAGCTCGACGACATCAACCAGGGCTATGCCGACATGCACGCCGGCAAGAACATCCGAGGCGTCATCGTCTACTGAGTCCGCCGAGCGCACGGCCTCGCCGCTCGGTGGCTGGTTCCTCGTCGGGGCGGTGCTAGTCGATGGCGTCCGTCCGCTCGGGCCGGCTGTCCACCCACTGGACCAGCTGGCGGACGCCTTCGGGGAGGCTGTCCTCGGTGAAGCGCTGGGTGACGTCACTGCCGCCGTCGTTCACGGAGATCTCGTAGAGCAGCGCGTCGGGCGAGCGCGGGCCGGGCGCCGCTCCGGCCTGCAACGCCGCGCCCTGCACGTGTGCCGCCAGCGTCTGCGCATCGGCCGCAGGGAGCGCGTCCGACTCGAGCTGGGTCCGCGTCGTCATCCCGCCGACCCCACCGCCGCGCACGATGGTGACCTTCATACGTCGATGCCTACCGCGTGCCACCCGCCGCGCACGGCGGCGACCTCGGTGGCGCCGAACAGTTCGCCGGCCGCTTCGACGGTCGCCTGGGCCGCATCCTGGAACTGCGAATCGGGCTGGAGGTGCTTCGTCAGCGTGGCGTACCAGATGGGACCGGCCTTCTCCCAGGCCCGGCCGCCGAGCTTCTTGGCGGCGAGGTAGAACGCGTGGTTGGGGATGCCCGAGTTGATGTGCACGCCGCCGCTGTCGTTCTTGGGATCGCCGTCGTCGGGCAGGTCGACGTACTGGTCCATGTGACCGGGCTGCCGATCGCCGGAGTAGGCGCTGCCCGGCTTCTTCATCGACCGGAGGGCCTTGCCGAGCTGGGGCAGCAGCGTGCCGGCGCCGATCAGCCAGTCGGCCTTCGCCGCCGTCTGCTTCAGGTGGTACTGCTTCACCAGCGAGCCGAACACATCCGACATGCTCTCGTTGAGCGCGCCCGACTGCTTGCTGTACTCCAGCCCGGCACTGAACTGGGTGACGCCGTGCGTGAGCTCGTGGCCGATGACGTCGAGCGCCTTCGTGAGGCCGCCGATCTGGAAGATGCGGCCGCTGCCGTCGCCGTACACCATCTGGCCGCCGTTCCAGAACGCGTTGTCGAAGCCCACGCTGTAGTGGACCGACGACACCAGGGTCAGGCCCCTGTCGTCGACGGAGTTCCGCTCGAGCACGGTCTTGTAGAAGTCGTAGGTCTGGGCGGCGCCGTCGAAGGCCTCGTTGATGGCAGTGTCGCTCGACGCGGGATCGCCGTCGGCCCGCACCTTCTTGCCGGGGAGCGACGTACGCCCCTGGTGCTGGTTGTCGTAGACGATCTGCTGGTGGGTGACGGTCGGCAGTCCGGCCAGCTGCGCAACGGACATGTCGAGCTCGCGCGTGAGACGGGTGACGATCGAGCGCTGCGTGCGCAGCGACGCCGATGCCGACAGCGTGCGCAGCGCGGCCTCTCGCTGGTCGGCGTCGCCCTCGGCCGCCAGCCGGGCGAGCAGGTCGGGCGGAGCGATGAAGCAGCAGGCGCACTGATCCGAAGCAGGCATCAACCTTCTCCCTATGTCTCGTCGACTGTGCTCGGGAGGATGTCCTGAGGAGAGAGCCGCGACCCCCAGTTGCTGATACCGGCCGGACCCGCCGTGATCAGGAGTAGATCTCGAACAGGCCGGCCGCGCCCTGGCCGCCGCCGATGCACATCGTGACGACGCCCCACTTGGCCCCTCGACGCTTGCCTTCCTGCAGCAGGTGGCCGGCGCAGCGGGCACCGGTCATGCCGAACGGGTGGCCGACGGCGATGGAGCCGCCGTTCACGTTGTACTTCTCCGGGTCGATGCCGAGGCGGTCACGCGAGTACAGGCACTGGCTGGCGAACGCCTCGTTCAGCTCCCACAGGTCGATGTCCTCGACGCTGAGGCCGTGGCGCTTGAGCAGGCGGGGCACGGCGAAGACCGGACCGATGCCCATCTCGTCGGGGTCGCAGCCGGCGATGGCCCACCCCCGGAACGCGCCCATCGGCTTCAGCCCGCGGCGCTCGGCCTCGGCCGCTTCCATGAGCACGACGGCAGCGGCACCGTCGGACAGCTGGCTGGCGTTGCCGGCCGTGATGTAGTTGCCCTCACCCCGCACCGGCCGCAACTTGGCCAGGCCCTCGATCGTGGTGTCGGGCCGGTTGCACTCGTCGCGGTCGACGATCTTGTCGACGATGGTCTCTTCCTTGGTCTCGTTGTTGACGAGCCTCATCTTGGTGGCCATCGGCACGATCTCCTCGGCGAAGAGACCGTTCTCCTGGGCGGCGGCCATGCGCTGCTGCGACTGGAGCGAGTACTCGTCCTGGGACTCCCGGCTGACGCCGTAGCGCTCGGCCACGATGTCGGCCGTCTCGATCATGGCCATGTAGATGGCCGGGTACATCTCCTCCAGCTCGGGGTCCATGTTGGCCGGACCACCGAAGCCGGGATTGGGCATGGAGATCGACTCGACGCCGCCGGCCACCACCACGTCGGCGCCGTCTTCCTTGATGTAGTTGGCGGCGAGGGCGATGGCGTTCAGACCCGACGAGCAGTGGCGCTGGATGGTGGCGCCGGCGGTGGTGGCGGGGAGCCCGGCGAGGAGGCCCGACAACCGGGCCAGGTTCCCGGCGCCATGGGCGCCGTTGCCGAGGTAGACGTCCTCGACGTCGGCCGGATCCAGCTTCGCCTTGGCCACCGCGTGCTGGATGGCGTGGGCGGCCATGGTCATGGCCGGGGTCATGTTGAACCCGCCGCGGGCCGATTTGGCCAGGCCGGTCCGGGCGTATGAGACGACGACGGCTTCGCGCATGTGAGTTCCCCTTGTTGCCGCTGAGCGGTGCAAGAGTAGAGCGACAGCGCATCGGTGCGCTCACCGCCGCCCAAGGGGAGTCCGTCATGCCCGCCATCAACGAGGTCACCGACCTCACGCTCGAGGGGGACGTCGCCGTCATCACCCTCGATTCGCCGCCTGTGAACGCACTGAGCTTCAACGTGCGCGACGGGCTCTTCGAGAGCTTCAAGGCCGCCATCGCCGATCCGGCCGCCACCGCCATCGTCCTCATCTGCGCTGGCCGGACGTTCATCGCCGGCGCCGACATCTCCGAGTTCGGGGGTGCCCAGCGGGGCGCCAGCCTGTTCGAGGTGCAGGACATGATGGAGAGCTCGACCAAACCGGTGGTGGCGGCCATCCACGGCACCGCGCTGGGCGGTGGCCTGGAAGTGGCCCTGTGCGCCCACTACCGGATCGCCGTCCCCAGTGCGAGGTGCGGGCTCCCCGAGGTGAACCTCGGGCTCCTGCCGGGCGCCGGCGGGACGCAGCGCCTGCCCCGCATCGCCGGGCCCCGACGGGCGCTCGAGATGATGACGGCCGGCGTCCACGTCCCGGCGGCGGAGTGCCTGGCCATGGGGCTGGTGGACGAGCTGGCCGGCGAGGACACGCTGCGAGCCGATGCCATCGCCTACGCCCGGCGCATCGCTGCGTCGGGCGCGCCGCTGGCCAAGATCAGCGAACGGCCGGTCGAGCCCATGTCGGCCGACGAGTTCGCCGCCTTCCGTGCGGCCAACGCCAGGAAGTTCCGCGGGTTCAAGGCGCCCGAGGCCATCATCCAGACGGTCGAGGCGGCGGTGAACCTCCCGTTCGCCGAGGGCATGAAGGTCGAGCGCGAGCTGTTCGGCGGCCTGGTCACCAGCTCCGAGTCGGCGGCGCAGCGCTACGTCTTCTTCGCCGAGCGCGAGGTGTGGAAGATCCCCGACGTCCCGGCGAACACCCCCACGATCCCCGTGGCCTCGGTCGGCATCATCGGCGCCGGCACGATGGGCGGCGGCATCGCCATGAACTTCGCCAATGCCGGCATCCCCGTCACCCTCGTCGAGACCCAGCAGGAAGCCCTCGATCGGGGCCTCGGCGTGGTGCGGGCCAACTACGAGCGCAGCGCCCGCAACGGACGCTTCCCCATCGAGGACGTCGATCGCCGCATGGGTCTCATCACGGGTTCACTGGCGCTCGAGGACGTCGCGCCGGTCGATCTCGTGATCGAGGCCGTGTTCGAGCGGATGGACGTCAAGAAGGAGGTGTTCACCAAGCTCGACGCCATCTGCAAGCCCGGTGCGGTGCTGGCCACCAACACGAGCGCGCTGAACATCGACGAGATCGCCTCCGTCACGGCCCGGCCCGAGGCGGTGATCGGGCTGCACTTCTTCTCGCCGGCCAACGTCATGCGTTTGGTCGAGGTGGTGCGCGCTGATCACACCTCGATCGAGGTGATCAACACCTCGATGCAGATGGCCCGCAAGATCGGCAAGATCGCCGCCCTGGTGGGCGTCTGCCCGGGCTTCGTCGGGAACCGGATGCTGGCGCAGCGCGGGCGCGAGGCGCAGGCCCTGCTCGACGAGGGCGCCATGCCGTGGGACGTGGACCGAGCGCTCTATGAGTTCGGCTTCGCCATGGGGCCGTTCCAGATGATCGACCTCGCCGGGCTCGACATCGGCTGGGTCAAGGAGCGCTCCAGCGGTGCGACCATTCGCGATCGCCTGTGCGAGCTGGACCGCCGCGGGCAGAAGACCGGCGCCGGCTACTACGACTACGACGCCAACCGGAACCCGTCGCCGTCACCGGTCACCGAAGGCATCGTGCGGGAGTTCGCCGCCAGGAGCGGGAACGAGCCCCGCGCGTTCACGGACGCCGAGATCGTGGAGCGGCTGATCTACCCGATGATCAACGAGGGCGCCAAGATCCTCGAGGAGGGCAAGGCCATCCGCCCGTCGGACATCGACGTCATCTGGATCAACGGCTACAACTGGCCGGCGTATCGAGGGGGACCGATGTGGTACGCCGATCACATCGGGCTCGACAAGATCCTGACCAGGCTGCGGGAGCTGGAGGCCAGTGCCGGGCCCCAGTGGGCTCCGGCGCCGCTGCTGGAGCGCCTCGCCGGCGAGGGCAAGGGGTTCGCCGGCTGGCGGGCCGGCTCCTGAGTCTCAGGATCCGCCGATCGCGTCGGCATTGCGCTGGATGCGCACGAGCAGATCGTCGAGCTGGCGCCGCTCCACCGCGGTCGTACCGGCCCGCAGGTGCCGACGCACGGCCTGGTCGATCTCGATCGTGCGCCTCCAGAGCTCGTGCCCGGCCGCGGTGAGGCCCACCCGCCAGACGCGCCGGTCGGCCGGATCGGCGCGGCGCTCGACAGCACCTTTGGCGGCGAGCCCGTCGACGTGCACACCGACCCGGGCCCGGCTGGTGCCGATGCGCCGCGCCAGTTCCACCTGGGTGAGCGGCCCGCCGCTGCCGAGGTGGGCGAGGATGCTGGCCTCGGTGAGGTGCACGCCGACCTCGGCCAGGCAGCGGTCGTATGCCCTGCGCATCGATCGGGCGGTGGACAGCAACGTGCCCTCCACGCGGCTCCATGGCGGCGCGTCGAGCTCGTGGCCGCCGTTCGCCATCGCGCTCAAGGGCGAACGGGCAGGCGGACTGTCGCGATGCCACGCGCCGACAGGTCGCCGTGCTGGTTGTGGGCCTCCTGGGCGATGTCCACCACCGCCCGGCCCTCGTCGTCGACCCGCTTCCCCGTGACCGTGGCCGTGATGACGATCCAGTCCCCGACGGTGTTGTGGTGGCGGATCTGGCTCTGGTGGCGTTGCAGGAACCCGTCGTCGCCCATCCAGTCGGTCAGCTGGTGGGTCAGCCAGGAGCACCGCTCGGGCCCGTAGTCGTAGGCGGCGGGCGTACCGACGTCGGTGGCGAGGTCGTTCTCCCAGTGCACCCGCTCCGGGACGTCGGGGATGCCGAAGGCATTGGGGATGCCGAGCCCAGGGTGCTTGCGCAGCTGCTGGTAGGCCAGGCGGTTGGCCCGGATGTACAACCCGCCCCACCCTTGCGCGTAGGCGATGAACCCGGTGACCGTCATCGGTCCCTTCGCCATGGGCGGCAACTCGTCGCCCACGGTCACGTCATCGTGGTAGCGAGGCTCGGCGCCGCGACGTCGCTCGGCCTCGTACAGCGAGAAGATGTGCTCGATGTCCTCGGGGCGGTAGCGCATCGGCGGGCGGGCCTTGGCCGCCTCGTACTTCGTGCCCAGCTCGCGGGCCGTGTCCCGCTCGGTGCGGAAGCACCACGAATCCCCCCGGCTGAGCACCGTTCCGTCCGGATCGGTGAACTCCACGCTGTAGATCTGCTGGAACGCGCGGCCGGCGAAGCTGGTCTGGTGCTCGACGAGGTCCTTCAGCTGCGCCGTCGAACTGACCTCGGTCCCGCGGCGGATCGGCTCGTACCAGTGGAGATCGGCGCCGGCCCACATGGCGTGGATGCCGGGCAGCCCGCCCACGTAGCCCGAGAGGATCCGGTTGAGCGCGAACACGAAGCTGGGCGGCGCGATCACGGTGCCGTGCGCCGTGTTGGCGGCGTAGGCCGGGTCGCACCACAGGGGGTTGTCGTCCCCGATGCCGTGGGCGTAGTGGCGGATGTTGTCACGCGTGGCCTCGTAGCACCACGGCTCGACGGTGTCGGTGATCGTCACCCCGATCAGGCGCCGCAGGTTCTCGACCGCGTCGTCGGTGATGGTGGCGTACCGACCGGTTTCGCCCATCGATGTCGTCATCAGGCGCGACTGTAACGGGCGATACAGTTCCGATCAACGGCTGGCCGCTACTTGGCCTGCCATCCCGAGGTGTCGTCGCCGGACTCCTTGACGAACAGCGCCGGGCCGGGCGCGGTGTCGATGCGTTGGTACACGTCGCCGATGCTGCCGGCCACCTTCTGGTTCGGGTCGCCGATGCCGGCAAGGACGCGCCCGCCGCCGAGGGGGCCGCCCCGGCTGACGGCACCGCCGGTGATGACGGCTTCTTCGGGGAGATGGACGACCCCCGCGAAGGGGGCCGCCACGGTCGCCGCGATGCGATTGAGCGAGGTGGTGGGCGTCCGCCGGAAGCCGGGCCCGGTGAACTCGATGCCGGCGGCGGCGCCGTCGATGGAGTTGTCCACGATCGACAGGTCGTGGATCTCGTGCGGCTCGGAGGCGGCGATCCGGATGCCCGTCACCCAGCTGCCCGTGTCCTGGATGAGGATGTCGTTGCCGCGGATCGACAGGTTGTCGACATCGGCCGCTTCGCTGCGCACCGTGATGCCGTGGGTGCACGTCCCGGCGGCCACGATCATGTTGGTGCTGATGGCGATGTCGTGGCTCGACACGACCTGGATGCCGGCTCCCGCGTTGGCGATGCACATGTTGTCGGCCACCACCGCCCGCCGCACCGGCCGCTGGTTGACCTGGCTGAGCTTGATCACCGCCTCGGTCTCGGTCCCGGCGTCGACGAGCAGGTTGCCGGTGATCACGAGCGAGTCGCCACCGCGCTGCACCTCGAGGGGCACGCGGTTGGCCGATCCTTCGGCGCTGGTGATCACGATGTTGTTCTGGACGGTCAGATCCCTGACATCGGTCGAGAACACCCGGCCGCCGGTCACGATGTTGTCGGAGAACTTGACCCGCACCAGCGGGTCCGGACCGCTGATGCCGCTGAGCGCCACGGCGCCCGACGGGTTCGCGTGCTTGATGAGGCAGCCGGTGATGATGAAGTCGCTGGGGCCGTCCGCGCCGGTCGGTTCGAAGTCGATGTCCTGGCCGTGCAGGGTCGAGTCGAAGATGCAGTTGGCCACGACGACGTGCTCGACGGCCCGTTGCACGGCCAGACCGGTGCGCCGGTTGGTCTGGAACAGGCAGCTCTGGACCCGGACGCGCGTCACGTTCTCGCCGACGTCGGGCGTGCCCAGGAGGCGCAACCCGTCGCCGAAGCAGTCGCGCATGGTGCAGTCGGTGACGAGCAGGTCGTCGGTCCCGTTCTGCACGGCGATGCCATGGGACTGCTCGTCCGGGTCGGTGAGCCCGGTTCGGTTGCCGTCGACCACCAGATCGCGGAACACGACCCGGCAGCACTGGTTCCGGAGGATGAAGACCTTCCAGTCCGAGGTGGCGCTCGTGGTGTCGACCAACTTGACCACGGAGCTCGGACCCTCGCCGGCGACGGTGAAGTCCTGCACGCCGTTCAGGTCGAGCGACCACGACGCTCGCAGGGCGTCGCTGCGACTCACCCGGTAGGTGCCGGCGGGCACGAAGATCCCGCCCTTGCCGTGGGCCACGGCGTCGTCGATGGCCGACTGGATGGCCTCCCGGTCGTCCGTGGTCCCATCGCCGTGGGCACCGAAGTCCTTGACGTTGTTGAGCATGAGCGCCACCTCCATCTTCCTCTCCATGGAGAAAGAGGCAGCGGGACGACGATCGAATACCGCTGGCCGTCACGGGTCGACGGCGTCACTCACCCGGAAGCTGAACATCATGCCGGCCTGGTTGTGTTCGGCGATGTGGCAGTGCGCCATCCAGAGGCCTGGACTGGTCACGTCGACAAGGATCTCGACGGTCTCCCCGGCCCGCACGAGCACCGTGTCCTTCCACACGAGGTTGTCATCGGGGGTGCCGTCGCGACTGAGGACGAGGAACCGGCCGGCGCCGTGGATGTGGAACGGGTGATGCATCGGGTGGTCCTGATCCATGCCGTTCTCCAGGCGGATCTTCACCCGATCCCCGACCCGGAACGCCCAGTCGATGGCCCCGTTCTCGAGGCCGGTGGCGCGGTCGACGAGCTTCCAGGTCATGTTGTCCGCGTCCGACGCCTGGTTGATCTCGGGCATCAGATCCTCCCACTCCAGACCGTCTGATGGCATGTGGTGGTGGGCGTGATCATGGGCCGCGCCGGTGGCTCCCGCATCGGCATCGCTGGGGATGAGTCGCATCCCGCACGCCGGGCAGATCCCGGGCTCGTCGGTGACGACGTCGGGATGCATGGGGCATGTCCACGCCGCTGCTGTCGTGTCATGGTCCCCGTACAGGAGGGGCATGAGCGATTCGAAGGCGAGGGTCTTGTCGGCGGGCCGGTGGCGATCGGCGGCGATGCGGGTTCGCTCGGCGGTCCATTCGGGGTTGGTCCGCAGGTGCTCGAAACGGGCCCGTGCCATCGGGTCGACGGGGGTGTCGGCCACGGTGACGGCGCCCAGGCGGTAGGTGTGATCGGGCGTGCGGTGCTCGAGGTCGAACACTCCGGCAGCGTCGAACATGACGTCGACGATGGCTCGTTCGGAGGGTGCGAGGAGCACCGCGTCGGTGAACGTCTCGTGCTCGTAGCGGCCGCTGTCACCGCCGACGAGCTTCATGCGCGCGCCTCGCACGCCGACGTTGAACAGGCGGGTGTTGGCGGTGTTGGTGAACAAGAACCGCACGACGTCGCCGGCGTCGGCGTCCAGATCGAGGAACGTGGTCCCGGCGGCCAGCATCACGTT
Organism: uncultured Acidimicrobiales bacterium; assembly: GCA_963728985.1. GTDB lineage: Bacteria > Actinomycetota > Acidimicrobiia > Acidimicrobiales > Ilumatobacteraceae > DASXAI01. The sequence goes on from CAVSME010000005.1 coordinate 204,503, forward strand.
GCCGAAGCGGCCCATGGCGACATGGGTGGGGCCGTCGATGTTGAACGGGGAGATGCGGCCGTCGTGGACGAGGACGTCGTCGAGGGTGACGACGTGTTCCCGGGCGGCGGCCGGCCAGTAGTCGCGCTGGGCGGGATCGACGATGATGCAGCCGGACAGGCCCATGTCGAGGCCGTAGTCCTCCCGGACGTGGGGGTGGTACCAGTACAGGCCGGGGTCGGGGAAGCGCAGCCGGTAGGTGAAGTCGGCGCCGATGGCGATGGGTGGCTGGGTCTCGTGGGGCACGCCGTCGTTGGCGTTGTCGAGCCGGAGGCCGTGCCAGTGGACCGTCGCTTCGACATCGGCCTCGTTGCGGACGTGGACGGTGATCTCGGATCCCTGGCGTACGCGCAGGGTCGGTCCGGGAATGGAGTCGTTGTAGGCGAGCATGCGCACCCGGGTGTCGCCGAGATGCTTGGCCACCGGGGCGATGCGGAGGTCGAACGTGGCGCCGTCGGACAGTTCGACGAGCGCCGGGGGGACGCTGTCGGGCAGGCCGGCGGGATCGGTGCCGAACGTGGTCATGACCGCTCCTTCGTCGCGATGGCCATCGACAGGACGGCCGCGAGGTCAGCGGGGATCGGCATCGGAGTGAGGGCGCTGACGTCGGCGCCGCCCGTGTTGCCGACCGGGTAGCGGCCCGTCAGCGACCCAGGTCCCGCCACGATCAGCCGGACGACCTGGCCGACGATCTCACGGCGGTCCCGGCGGCGGGCGCCGGCGGCGAGCATCGCGGCGTGGGTGCGTACGTGCAGCCGGGCGACGGGCTGGCTGAGGACGTGGGCCCGCTCCAGGTGCTGCCATTCCGACTTGTGGTCACCGACGCGCCGGGCGGCGCGGGCGGCGGCCCGTTCCTGCGCCCACGCCGTGGTCAGCGTCGGCTGGTCGAGTGTGGCTTGGCTCGTTGCTGTGGTCATGTCGACAGCGTGAGCGCGGCCGATGACCGGTCGCTGAAGCGGATGCCTCGCCGTGTTCAGCGCGGCGACAGCGGCGACCGTCACGATCGAGCGAGCCTCACCCCCCGGAGCCGACGCCGATGTTCACCGATCTGACCGACCAGGTCATCACCACCGAGTCCGCCGAGGCGGCCGCCCTCTACGCCGAAGGCGTCCGCCTCCTGATCGCCGGCTCGCCCGATGCCGCCGCGGTGTTGGGAGCCACCGTCGCCGCCGATCCGGCGTTCGGTGTCGCGCTCGCGGCCCTGGCGTTGAGCAGTCGCGACGCCGCGCTCCTGGATGACGTGCAGGCGAGCGTGGCCGCACCCTCGGCGGCCACGCGCCGGGAACGCCAGCACGTCGAGATCGTCGCCTTGGCCGTGGCCGGGGACCACGCCCGAGCCTGCGCGCTCGGCTCCGACCATCTCCGCGAGTTCCCCGGCGACCTCGTCGTCGCCCACCTGGTCGCCCGCCGGTGCCGGGTCGGTCGCTGATGAGCCGTGAGGACGACCCGATGGGTAGACGGCGCCGGTTGCGGAGGCGCGCCGCACGGCAACCGCGACCAGAAGCGCTCCGCCCACCGCGCCCGATTGCTCAATGGGTGCGAGACGAACCGCCGGGCGACGCAATCGGCACCCGTGACCGGATCCGCACCCAACGTTGCTCACGCGTCGAGCGGCGCCGCCTCGGCGACGAGACGGGCAACGATGGTGTCGGCTTCCTGGCGGCCAAGGGCGTGAGCCGCCTCGTACGCCCCGTCGCCGATCGCGGCCCGGGCCGACGCCTCCACCCCAGCCCGCTGCGACTCCAGCCACGGATGCATCACGACTCCGGCGCCACGCAGCTCGGCGGCGACGCCGCACAGACGGGCCGCCTCATCGGCGTCACCGGCGCTGGCGCGAGCGCCGGCCAGGCCCAGCACGGCCACGGCCATCGCCCGCCGCTCGCTCCCGGCCGCCGCCCGGGCCAGGCTGCGACCGTGCAACTCGGTGGCGGCCGGGGCGTCGCCCCCGGTGGATGCCAGGAACCCGAGCCAGGCGTAGGAGAACCCGGCACCTTCCACCGACCCGACCGCCTGGTAGCCGGCCAGCGCCTCTCGGTGCAGGCGTTCGGCGTCGTCGAGGTGATCCTGCAACGCCGCGGCGACGCCCATGCCACTCAACGCCTGTGCTGCCGGCCCCGGGAACCCGAGCTCCCGAGCCCTCGACAATGCCGTCGCGTGCCACGTGCTGGCGTCATCGAAGCGGCCCTGCACGGCCGCCAGGTTGCCGAGCCGCGTCGCCAAGATCGAGGCGTTGGCCCCCGGACCCGTCGCCGTCGTCGCCTCGTAGGCGAACGTGGTCAACGCGGTCGCCTCGTCGTAGTCGCCCGCCAGCTCCGCCAGCTCACCGAGCCGGATGGAGGCGATGGCCTGCCCGTAGCGGTCACCCTCGGCCCCGAAGCGGGCGACGCTGGCGCGCAGGAGGGTGGCCGCCCGCTCGGCGTCGCCCACCTTGAGGGCCAACCCCGACGCGACCCAGTCCAGGAACGCCCGCAACCACCGGTCGGGCTCGCCGGCAAGGACGTCGGTGGCCTCGTCGATGAGCTCGGCGGCCTCGAGGGTGCGGCCGCGATAGGCCCGCAGCAGCGCAGCGACGATCGCCCCCGTGCAGAACCCGCGCACCGAACGCCCGCGGGCGATGGCGACCGCCTGTTCGGCGCACTCGACGGCGTCGACGGTCGCTCCCGAGCCGATCTGGATCAACCATGCGCCCCACGCGCCGGCCACCGCCCGCTGCTCGGGCGACGCCTCGCCTTCGAGCGCCAACGCCTGGCCGATGAACGCCGCTCCCTCCTGGACGGTGCCGGTGATGTACCAGCCGTAGGCCAGTCCTGCCGCGAGGGCGACCGCATCGCTGACGCGATCCCGCTGGCGAGCCCACTCGAGTGCCGCCCGAGCGTTGTCGAGCTCTACGCCGAGCCGCCGAGTCCACCGCGTCTGGTCGGGGCCGCGCAGACCGGGCTCGGCGGCGGCGGCGAAGCCCACCATCCACGCCAGGTGCCGGTCACGGGTGGCGCTGTCCTCGCCGGCCTCCTGCAGACGCTCGCTGCCGTAGTCGACGAGTGTCTGCAACAGCGCGTAGCGAGTGGTGTCGGTACGGCTGGTGACCGTCACCAGTGACTTGTCGACCAGCCGGCCGATGATGTCCACGATGTCGCCGACGGCCACCTCCTCACCGGCGCACACCGCCTCCGCCGCGGCCAGATCGAACCCGCCGGCGAACACCGACAGCCGCCGGAACACCCGCTGTTCGTCGCTGAACAGCAGCTCGTAGCTCCAGTCGACGACGGCGCGCAGCGTCTGCTGGCGGGCCTCGGCCGTCCGGGCGCCCGTAGTCAGCAGTCGGAACCGGTCGCCGATCCGTCCCAGGATGTCGCTCAGTGACAGCGACCGCGTTCGGGCAGCGGCCAGCTCGACGGCGAGCGGCAGCCCGTCGAGACGGTCACAGATCCGATCGACCAGTGCGGCGTCATCGTCGATCGTCTCGGCCCCGCCGGCCTGGCCGCGCTCGACGAACAAGGCGGCGGCGTCGGCGGGGGTGAGCGGGGGCACGACCCACACGACTTCGCCGGCGACGCCGAGGCGCTCCCGGCTGGTGGCCAGCACCCGCACGCCGTCGCCGGCGCTCACGAGCCGCTCGACGACGCGGGCCGCCTCGTCGACGAGATGCTCGCAGTTGTCCACGACGACGAGCACGTCCTTGTTGCCGAGGAACGGTTCGAGGCGCGCCGCGTCGTCGAGCCCGAGCGCCGTCGCCACCGCCGGGGCCACCTCGAGGCGCTCGCGCAACGACCCCAGCTCCACCAGCCAGACCCCGTCACGATGCGCGCCACCCATCCGCGCCGCCGCTTCCACGGCCAGGCGGGTCTTCCCCGCGCCGCCCGGGCCGACGAGCGTCACCAGGCGGTGGCGGCCAACCCGAGCGCTCACGGCGTCGAGCTCGGCGACGCGCCCGACGAAGGAGCTGGTCGCGGCGGGCAGGTTCCCGGTCCGCGCCCCTCGTGCCTGCTCGGCGACGGGCCGAGCCGCCTCGCCGGGCTGGTCGAGCAGCGGGTCCTGCGCCACGATCGCCGCTTCCAGGCGCTGCAGCTCGGGTCCGGGTTCGAGGCCGAGTTGCTCGCCGAGGACGTGGCGGGCCGTCTGGTAGGTGCGCAGCGCTTCGGCCTGGCGACCGCACCGGTACAGCGCCAACATCTGCTGGCCCCACAACCGCTCCCGCCACGGGTGCTCCACCGTGAGCGACGCCAGCTCGGCGGCCACCTCATCCTCTCGGCCCACTGCGAGATCGGCGTCGATCCGCAGCTCCAGCGTCGTCGCCCGGAGCTCGTCCAGCCGGGCCCGTTCCCCCCGAGCGATGTCATCGTCGAGATCGCCCAGGACCCGTCCCCGCCACAGATCCAGCGCCGCCCGCAGCGTCACCGCGGCGTCGTCGACCTTGCCGTCGAGCAGGAGCTGGCGGCCGGCAGCGCTCAGCTGTTCGAACCGGACGGCATCCACCATGTCCGGGACGACGTCCAGGCGGTAGCCCGAGCCCGCGGTCACGATCAAGCGGTCGCCGGGTGTCCCGCCCACCGTCACGGCGCGGCGGACCTTGCTCACGAGCACTTGGACCGCGTTCGACGGATCGCGGATCTCCTGCTCGCCCCACAGCTCGGCCACGATCCGGTCCGCCGACACCACCTCGCCAGCCCGCAACCCCAGCAGCGCCACCAGTGCCTTGGGTTTGGTGCCGCGCAGCTCGATCGGCCGCCCGGACGGATCGACCAGCTCGAGCGGTCCCAGCAGCCGAACCTCCACCGGCGCCAGCCTAGGAGCGTGCTAGTGGAAGTCGACGCCGCCCAGGATGAGCGCGCTCAGCGCGGCGGCGACGACAAAGTCGACGGTGGCGCAGAAGGGTGGCCACCAGCGGGTACCAGCGACGAACTGCGTTCGGTGCTGCCACACGTCCTTGCCCCCGTGAGCGAAGTAGCCGATGACCAGCAGCCACACCCAGCCGCTCGCCGCTGACGCCGCCGTCACCGCGAAGGCCGCGGCCACGGCGCTCTCCACGGCGATCACCTTGGCTCTGCCGTCGGCGACGGCGAACCCGACGTACACCGACGCGATCAACGCGATCGTCACGGCGTGCACGGTGGCTGCGTCGACCCACCAGAGGGCGACGGGGAACGCCACGTTGAGGGCGCCAACGACCACGCCCCAGGCGATGGCCGGCGAGGTCCGGGCATGTCGATGCTCGAGGATCATCATGGGCACGATCCTCCCCGCCTGGTCTGACGCCGCACTGAAGCGGCGGTGAAGCGGCGCCTGGGGTTCGTGCCGATCTAGGGCTGAGGCACGTTCTGCCAGGCGTCGAGGCCCAGGCGGTAGCGCAGGGCCTCCGGCATCTGCGCCTGGGTCTCGGCCGACAGCCCGACGCTGTGGTTCCACTGCGGGCGCACGAACGGCTGGCAGTAGAAGCCGAACAGCAGGGCGCGATCTTCCGCGGCGGTGACGTTGCAGCCAGAGGTGTGCCAGACGCGGCCTTCCATGGCGAGGATGGATCCGGCACTTGCCTCGAAGGGCACCATCTTGGCCACCGCGTCCTCCGGGACCTCCTCCGGGGACGAGAAGTGGTGGCTGCCAGGCAGGTACAAGGTGGCGCCGTTGTCCGGACGCACGTCGGTGAGGCACCAGATGATGTTCATGCAGTGAGCCGCTCCCCACGGCGGCGGCACGACCAGCGACTCGTCGGAGTGGACCGCCATCGAGCCGCTTCCGGGACGGGCGATGTTCGCGGTGAAGTTGGAGATGATGTAGCCGGCCCCCAGGACGCCGCTGACGATGGCGTCGGCGACAGGGTGGGCGATGAGCTCGGCGAAGACGGGATCGAGGTCGATCAGGTTCCAGACGCGGACGTTGCTGGGGTTCGGATCGAGGCCCTCGGCGTAGGTGGGCATGCCGCGGCGGTCGCTCTCGGACGCCGCGACCCAGAGCCGTTCCAGAACCGCCGCCGCTTCGGTCCGCTCGAGGACGTCCGGCACCACGGCGAAGCCGTCCCGCTGGACGGCCCCGATGGCGTCGTCCACGGCCGGCCGATCGATCGTGGCGGGTGCGATGAGACTCAATCAGGTGCCTCCTGCGGGTGACGAGCGTGCTATGTACAAGTGTACAGACGAGCCGCTAGCCGGGAACCGTGCCGGTCAGGAGCTGGCGCCTGAGCGCCCACTTGGCTGCGTCGACCACGAGGTCGAGGGCACGAGCGTCGACCGCCGTGACGGTGGTGATCCCGCACAGCAGGGTGATCACGAACGCATCCAAGCGCTCGCGCTCGGCCTTGGCGATCTCGCCCCGCTGCACGGCACGCTCAGCGAGCTCGTCGAGGAACTGCGTCGCTGCCGGTACCTCCAGGGTGACGGTCGCAAGGTCGTCGTGCTCGCGCTCCATCAGCACGCGCGCCACGAAGCGGATGTGGTCGGGGTTGTCGACCAGCACCTCGCGGGAGTGGTCGAGCACCGCCTCCAGCTCGTCGAGGAGCGAGTGGCGCCCGGCGACGACCTGCTCGTAGTCGATGTAGATGGCCTCCACGCTGTCGTGCCAGACGGTCTCGAACAGCGCCACCTTCGATGGTGCGTAGTTGTAGAGCGCCATCGCGGTGACGCCGGCGTCGGCGGCGATCCCTCGCATGGTCGCCCCCGAGAAACCCTGCGTCGCGAACGCGCCGCGGGCGGCGTCGATGATGCGCTGCTTGGTGGTGGTCGCGGGGGGCCGCACCGGGCGACGTGCAGTCATCGGGTCAGGGACCCTACTGGCCTGCGGTGTACCGTTGTACACCGGGTCTGACACCCACGTATGAACGTTGCCGGCGCCGACCGACGACCTCGACCGCGCCGAGCACGACCTGCGCAACGAAGGCATCTGCGCGGTGAGCAACGTGCTCGACGAGACGACGCTCGCGCGTGTGCGGACCGAGCTGTACGCCGCCGCCGACGACGATCGGGCGCGGGGCTGGGAGCAGGGAGGCTTCGGGCTCGATCTCGACGACACCAACCAACGGATCTGGAACCTGCTCAGCCGCTCGCCCGTCTTCATCGATCTCGCCGAGCACCCGGCCCCGGGGCCCACCGGCGTCAGCACGGCGTGGCGGTCGTGCAGCGCGCCGACCTCCCGTGATCGGTCGGCATCATCGGGCGACGTCGGCAGGCGCGGCGTGGGCGGCGAAGAAGGCTGGCGGTGGCATGGTGCCGGCGAAGACGCTGGCGAAGTCGTCCATCGCCGGCTGGTCGCCGGCGACCGCGGCGAGCAGTTGGCCCAGTTCGGGCGACGGTGGCTCGAGTGTCGCCAGCTGCGTCGTGAGCTCGTACATCGGCAGCGCTTCCTGGTCGCGCTCGCGGTGGAAGGCGGACATCGCATCGTCGAACCGTCGCCGCCCGGCGAAGGCGTCGTCGAGCGCGACGGCGCAGCGCTCGGCATCGTGGAACGCGTCGGTGATGCCCTGGGCGGTGACGGGATCCTTGAGGTAGCCGGCGTCACCGACCAGCGCCCAGCCGGGCCCGAACGGCGTGCGGAAGTGATTGGCCACCGCGCCACCGACGATTCGCTCGTGCCGGGTGGCCCCGGCCAGTCGCTCCCCGAACATGGCCTCGATGGCGCGCAGGTAGTTGCCCTCGATGTCTCCCTTGACGGTACCGAACTCGGCGTAGGGCCAGGCGGCGAGCAGCAGCGTCAGCCCGTCGTTGGTCGGCAGGGCCCCGAAGCCGTGGCCCGGGCGCAATGCCCACCTCGCCTCGGTGACCGGGACGCCGCTCCAGTAGGAGTAGTAGCCCACCCCCAGCTCCGGGAGCTCCCGGTAGCGATCGGCGCCGACCGCGGTGGCGACGCGGGAGTGGGCGCCGTCGGCGCCGATGACCACCCGGGCCCGCTCGGTGAGCGTCCTCCCGGTGGCGGTGTGGGCGCGGACGCCCACCACTTGGTCGTCGTCGACGATCACGCCGTCGAAGGTGACCCCATCGCGCAAGTCGGCGCCGGCCTCGACGGCGGCGTCCACGAGCAGCGCGTCGAGTACGAAACGGCGGGGGCTGTAGGCGACACCGCCGGTGCCCTGGACGTGTGGTTGCCCGGCGATCGTGAAGGGTCCGAGGTCAAACGAGTAGGTGGTGATCGGGGGGCATCCGGTGGCCACCAGCTGGTCGAGGAGGCCCCATCGGTCGAGCGCGGCGACGCCGGGCGGATGGATGAGGTGCGTCGAGACCGTGTCGGATGGGAAGTGCATCCGATCGACCAGCACCACGTCGTAGCCGTGGCGGGCGAGCAGCATGGCGAGCGGGGCGCCGGCGCAGCGGGCACCGATGACGATGGCGTCGTGGGACGTCCCGTCGGCGTGAGCGGTTGACATCCTGGGTTCCTCCTTGTTGAACCGTGCCGCCAGCGTGCGCCCTTCGGCATTCACCGCACCTTCGGGACGCTTTCTCCGCTCGCTACGCTCGGCGGCGGTGGCGATCGAGCGCGCGGTGCTTGTGCGGGTGCTCGGGCCGGCGCAGTTGCGCCGAGACGGCGTGGTGAAGCCGGTCCCGTCGGTGCGGCAGCGGCGGATCGTCGCCGTGCTGGCGGCGGCTGCCGGTCGCACCGTCACCGCGGACGCGCTCGTCGACGCGGTGTGGGGCATCAACCTGCCGGAGCACCCCGCAGACGCCCTGCAGACGCAGATCAGCCGGTTGCGGGGGGCGCTCGGCGGGCCGGCGACGGTGCGCCTGGAGGCGGCCGGCTACGCCCTCGGCGTCGCTCGCGACGAGGTGGACGCCTGGGTGTTCGAAGATGCCGTCGCCGCCGCCGGCGGCGACGCCGAGGCGCTGGCCGCGGCGCTGGCGATGTGGCACGGGGCGGCGTTCGCCGACGCCGAGGACCACCCCCTGGTCCAGCCGGTCGCCGCCCACCTCGACGAGGTGCGCCGTGACGCCGTCGAGGAGTTGGCGGCGGCCCGCCTCAGCGCGGGGGACCCGGCGGCCGCCCTGGCCGTCATCGAGCCCCTCCTCGTCGAGGATCCCTACCGCGAGCGAGCACGCGTGGTGGAGCTGCGAGCGCTCTACGCGTCGGGTCGGGCGACCGAGGCCCTGGCTCGCTGCCACGAGCACCGACGCCGGCTCGTCGAGGAGCTGGGCGTCGACCCGTCACCGTTGCTGCGGCAGGTCGAGCTCGACATCCTCGATCACCGGCTGCCGCTGGCTCAGGTAGCCGCGGGCGCCGACGCCGGCCGGCGGCTGCCGGCACTGCCGGTCACGACGTTCGTCGGGCGCACCGCCGAACTGGCCGCGGTCGTCGAGCTGCTCGACGGCGGCCGGATCGTCACGATCACCGGACCGGGCGGGGTCGGCAAGACCCGACTGGCGCTGCACGCCGCCCACCACATCGCGCATCGCTACCCGGCCGGCGTGTGGTGGTGCGACCTGGTCTCGGCGTCGGGCCTGAACGTCGCCGACGTCGTCGCTGCCGGCATCGGCCTCCAGGACCGCCTCGGCGAGCGAATGATCGAGCGCCTCGCCGGCTACCTCGGGGCAGGCCGAGTGATGCTCGTGCTCGACAACTGCGAGGAGGTTGCCGCCGACATCGGCGCGTTGGTCGACGCACTCGTTCCGGCGTGCCCGCAACTGGACGTGCTGGCCACGTGCCGCCAGCCGCTCGGGTGCGACGGGGAGCGCCGGCTGCGGTTGCGACCACTGGCGGTCGACAGCGCCGGCGACGCCGCCTCGCCGGCGCTGGAGCTGTTCGTGGACCGGGCCGGCGCGGCCACCCCGGGCCTCGCCGTCGATGGTGCCGCACGAGACCGGGCCGTCGAGGTGTGCCGCGCCGTCGGCGGGTTGCCGCTGGCGATCGAGCTGGCGGCCGCGTCGAGCGGCCGGTACGAGCTCGACGCGCTCGCCGCCCGCCTCTCCACGCGCCTCGACCTGATCGACCGGGCCACGGGACCCTCCGGCCGGCACGGCAGCGTCGAGGGCGTCCTGGAATCCTCCTACCGGACGCTGGAACGGGACGAGCAGACCCTGCTCGACCGGCTGTCGGTGTTCGCCGGACCGTTCGGCGTCGACGACGTCGAGGCCCTCGACGCCGATGCGCCGCTCGCTGGACTGGGGCGTGCCCTCGGAGCACTGGTCGACAAGTCGATGGTGCCGTTCCACCCCGATGCCGGCCACTACGAGCTCTTGCCGCCGGTGCGGGCGCTGGCCCGCGCCCACCTCGCGCGGCGCGGCGAGCTGGAGCGCTGGACCGCCCGCCACACCGCGGTCGTGCTGGCGAGGACCGGTCGCCTCGACGCCGACCTGCGCACGAGCGCCGAGCCGCGCGCCGCGCGGGCCGTTGATGCCGCGACCGCCGACCTGCGTGCCGTACACGCCCGGCTGTGCGGGGACGACGACGTCACCCTGCTCACGGCGCTGAGCGCATCGCTGCACTACTTCGCGATGCTGCGCAACCGTTCCGAGCTGATCGGCTGGGCCACCGAGCTCGTGCCCCGCTGCGCCGGCCATCCCGACGCCGGGCGTGCCCGCGCCAGCGCCGCGATCGGCGCGGCCAAGCGAGGCGACCTCGCCGCGGCGGGCGAGATCGCCTCGATGGCCGACCTCCCGGCCCTCGAGCAGCGCTTCTCCACCGAGATCCTCGCCCATGTGTACCTCTATGACGGCCGGCTCCATGAGGCCGCCGCCTGTTCGCGCCAGGCGTCCGGGCTGCACGCCGAGGCCGGCGACGAAGTGTGGGCGATCAACGCTGCCAGCGTGGAGGTGGTCGCCCTCGCGTATGCCGGCCATCGCCGGGATGCCGAGGAGCTGGCCCGCCCGCTGGTCGCTCGCGCCGATCGCGCCGGCGCACCGTCGTCGATGGCGATGACGCGCTACGTCCTCGCCGAGACCCTGGACGATCCCATCGAGGCGGCGCGCGCCTACCGCCAGAGCATCAGCCTCGGCGAGAGCATCGGCGCGGACTTCGTGACCGGGGTGGCGAACACGTCGCTCGCCGCCCTCGAGCTGCGCGTCGGCCGCACTCGCGGCGCCCGCCGCCGGCTCGCCTGGTGCATCGAGCATTGGCAGCGCGCCGGCGTCCGCACCCAGCAGTGGCTGGCGATCAGGCTGCTCATCGACGCCCTCGACGAGAGCGGCGAGTATCAGGTGGTGGCGACCCTCGGCGCCGCCTACGCCGCCAGCCGGTATGCCGGCCCGGCCTTCGGCGACGACGCCATGCGGCTGGCTGACGCGCTGGCCAGGGCCGCCCGGCGCCTCGGCGAAGACCGCGCCGCGGCGGCGGCCGGGCGCGGTGCGCGGCTCGACGACGACCAGGCAGCGCTGCTCGCCGCCGCCCGCGCCCGCCAGCCCGCACCGTGAAGCCGCTCGCCCTGGGCGACCGGAGCTGCCGTCACGCCCGCTCTTGACCTTCGACCTGACGAGAAGGTTTACCGTCGGTGGCATGGTCGGTTTGCGGGCCGGTCCACTGGCGCTTCCATGCGCTCGTGACCACCAAGCGCAACGAGGCGCGGCGCAAGATCGCCGCGACGACTGCGCCTGCACCACGGCCGGCGGCACGCTCGTCGAGTTCGATCGCACGACCGACCTTCGCGAGCTCGCGGAGCTCGTTGCCGCGGAACAGCAATGTTGTCCGTTCCTCGCGTTCGCGATCACCGTCGACCATCGAGGTGTCGGCCTGGAGGTGACTGCGCCCGACGACGCGACCGAGCTCGTGGCCGCCATGTTCGGACCCATCGAGAGAGAGGAGCGACGATGACACCATCCGATCCTGTGACCCACGTCGGCCCCGACGAGCGTCGCGCCGGCGACCCCACCTCCGGCATGGTGCGCGAGGAGGCCATCGCCGTCGATGGCATGTGGGCGGGACTCGTGCGGACCGACGCGCGCATGACCTCGGGATGGCACCACCATGGGGACCACGACACTGCCGTGTACGTCGTCGACGGCGCGATCAGGATGGAGTTCGGGCCCGAAGGGCGCGACGTGCTCGACGCCGGCCCTGGCGACTTCCTCCATGTTCCCAAGCACACCATCCATCGCGAGGGCAACCCGCTCGACCATGAGAGCCAGCTCGTCGTCGTACGCGCCGGCGGTGGACCACCCACGATCAACGTCGACGGCCCCGAACCGACCTGATACCTACATCCGCCTCCCGGCGATCACCGCGTCGGCATCAGGGCTGCGGTCTCGTCGGGGGTGAGGGGGCGCCCGAGCTCGTCCTTGCGTGCGCGGAAGCGGCCGATCGCTCGCCACATCCCATCCGGATCAAAGGGCTTCTCGCCGGCGTCCACGTCGATCTCGGTGTCCCGTCGAGGTCACCGCCGTACACGTGCAGCGCTGTCCTCACGCCCGCGGTAGACCCCGACCACAGCCCACATGCGATGATCGTGCGGCGGGACCCGGATGCCGGCCGGCCAGACCACCCGCTGGATGGTCAGCGCCGGTGACGACGTGAGCACGGTGATGCCGCAACGACCTTCCACTCCAAGCGCGCGCTCGAGGCGGTCGGGGTCCCGCACCAGCGTCCGGACGGCGTCGGCCACTGCATTGGGAGATCATCTTGCCGTGGCATCGCGGGCAAGTCTTCGAACTGACTTTGCCTCCAGCCTTCTTATTGGTGGACGGCGTGCCGGAGGGCGGCCGACGCGTCGGAACCTGTGCTGGCGACATGCCGGTGTCCTCCCCCGAGTGGTCTCGCGCGTAAATCATTGTGACTTACGCGACTTTGAGTGGGCGGCCGTCGTAGGTCCAGCGGAACGGTCGGGCGCGTCGGTTGTAGTCGTTGATGAAGGCGATGATGCGGGTGGCGAGGTCGTCGACGGAGTCGAACTCGCCGTGGCGGAGCAGGCGTCGTTCCAGGATGGAGAAGAACAGCTCGACCTGGTTCAGCCACGAGGCGTGGGTGGGGTTGTGCACGAAGATGTGGGGTCGCTCGTCGAGGAACTGTTCGACGGTCGGCGTGAAGTGGGCCGAGCGGTTGTCGACGATGCAGTGCAACTCCAACCCGGGCGGGGTCTGGTCGTCCAAGTCGGTGAGGAACGCAACGAAGTTCTCGGTGCGGGTCGAGTCGGTCACCCAGCCGGCGACGTCGCCGGCGTGGACGTTGAGCCCGGCGAACAGCACGGCGGTGCCATGGCGGCGGTACTCGAACTCGGTCTGCCATGGCTTGAGATCGAGGGAACGGCAGATGCGCCACACCTGCGACGGCGAGATCGCCACGCCGTGCTCGTACACGTCCCAGCCCTTGAGCAGCAGGCGGCGTTCCATGTCCTGGTCGTCGCACGACTTCAACCGGGCGCCCGGGCCGATGCCGCCGGCGAAGCCGCCGATGCCCAGGACCACGTCACGGCGCAACGCCATGCCCGCTCCCTGTCCCCAGCAGGTGGCACCGCTCGATCGCACCACGCGATCTGTCGTCCCTCCGTACGTAGGTACCCACCCAACGGGGCGATCGTCGGGAGGGGGCACGATATTCGAGAACACGAGCGCCACGCGCGGCGACGCCATCAGTATCTGAACCATGCCCGCCACCCAGCCAGGTGGCGGTTCGCAGTCGTCGTCGGTGATCACGACGAACGGGTGGCGAGCCAACATCAGTCCCTCGTTGAGACCGAAGGGTGTGCCGTCGTACTTCCCGCGGACACATCGGAGACGGTCATCGGCCATCGCGGCGAGACGCTCCTTGGTCTGAGTCCCCTCGCTCTGATCGACGACGATCAAGTCGATCGTGACGCCCTCACTCGCCAGGACCGCGCCAACGGCACGTTCGATGCTGTCGGGCCGATCATGGGTGCAGATGAGGACGCTGACCCGCTGCCGTCGCCAGCGAAGCCCGGCACGAGCGCGGCTGGCTCGGCGCCGGCCCGCGTTCATGCGCGCTCGACGGTTTGGCGAGTCGGTTTCGATCGATGGCGACGGCGCAGCGAGGACCTCTGAGCGAGCCCGCTCACGGCCGGTGAGCCGATCCCGGCTCCGACACCTTCGGCCCCGGAGTCGATACAGGGGGACCGTCGGGCGTGGATACGGGCGGCTCAGCCGGAGTCGACTCGGGAGGAGCGTCGGGCGTGGACGCTGGCGGCCCAGCCGGAGTCGACTCGGGCGGCCCAGCCGGCGTGGACACCGGCGCACCGGCGGGCGTGGATGTGGGCGGCCCGGCCGGCGTGGATGCTGGGGGCCCAGTGGGAGTCGATGCGGGCGGCCCGGCCGGTGTGGGCAGGGATTCAGGCGGTCCGGCCGGTGTCGACGCAGGGGGCCCGTTGGCGCCGGCCTCGCTCTTGCCATCGGAGGCGACGGCTGAGATCGCCTGGGCCTTGTCGATACCGGTGCTGGAAGGATCGGTGGCGAGGCTCACGATCGTGTCGTTCTTGGCGGTGGCGCTCGTGCTGCTGGTCGAGTCAGCCGTGGTGGTAGCCGAGTCGTCGGTGACCGGTTCCGAACCGCCTCGGGTGGCGGGATGCTCGTCACTGTGACTGTCGGGGCCCGGCACGCTGATGCCGACCTTGGCCAGCACCGTGGCGGCGGTGTCTTGGGCGGCTCCGGGCAGACTGCCGGTTGCGGCCGCCGCGCCAGTGGCCGAAGCGACCGTGAGCGCGCCGGCAGCCAGGAACGTCTTGGCGCTGAGCAGTCTGCGTGACATGAGGGACCTCCGGGTCGGGCCCGTCGATGGCCGCAGCATCCGAAACACGGCTGCCGCCCCGGCTTCATCGGCCAGTTCGGCTTCGGTGCTGGGCTGCGCAGCGCCGGCCAGCACCGCCACCACGGGGTGGTAGGCAGCGGGCAGCGACTCGTCCATCATCCCGCTCACGAGCGTTTCGATGATGACATCGTCGAGAGGGAAGAAGTCGTCTTCGAGGCGGGAGGTGAGCGGTTCGGGCATCTCACCCCCACCAGCGAACCAACCGCTCATCGAGTTACGCCCTTTTCCAAGTCGCGCTGGAAACGGCCAGCCAGCGTGCGCAGCCCGCGGTGGCACAACACCCGAACCGTTCCCTCCGATTTGTTCACGACGGCGGCGGTTTCGGGCACGGTGAGACCGGCGATGACACGCAGCGCCACGACCTCAGCTTGATCAGGACGTAACTGGCGCAGGAACACGATCGCCGTCTCGACGGCGACTTCGCCAGAGATCACTTCGCTCGGATCGAGCTCACCCACCAGGTCAACGCCACCCAGTTCGACCGTCATCGGCTGTCGCCGGCGACTCCGTCCCCAGTCAACAGCCCGCCGCCGGGCGATCGTGAAATCCACCCTCGAAACTCCCGCTCTCCTCCCTCGAAGGAGTCCAACCCGCGAATGACCGACATCCACACCTCCGCCGCCACATCCTCGCTGCCCCCCGGCGCGACGATCGCCAACCACCGCAGCAACGGCGGGTGCAACCAGCGCCACAGCAACGAGAACGCCGCTTCATCACCAGCGCGCGTGTCCGCCAGCGCGTCCTCGAACACCGCCGGACCCGCCCACGCCTCCACTATCAGTCACATCGACTGCCGCCAGCTCTCCGTTACAACCAATCCGGCCGACGCGGCAAGAAACACTCCGCGGCGACCCCGCCCGTCGAGCTGCTCGCCGAAGCGCCACTCTCTCGCGCGTAAATCAAGTGTGACTTACACGACTTTGAGTGGGCAGCCGTCGTAGGCGGCGTCGGATGACGGCGTGGACCGAGTCCGTAGCGGCGGCGCTCCTCGTGTCGGTGGCCGGGGACCGGCCCTTCCCACCGTGGCGGCTCGTCCCTCGCAACCGGGCTCCGGCGTGGAGAGCTGTGCGGGCTCCGCTGGAAGGACGTTGATCTCGCCGCCGACACGCTCTCGGTCGCGAGCACCCGTGTCCTTGCCGACGCGGTCGTGACCGGCGAGCCGAAGACGAAAGTCGGTGGAGCTGGGAGGAATCGAACCCGACGCCAGGGGTGTCGGCTGGTGTTGTCAAGTGGTATCTCGTGCCACTGAGCTGGTGAAACGCGATTCTCGTGTCCGTCTGGTGTTGCCCCGTATCGCCCTGTTTCGAATTTTCCGTGACCAATCCGTGACCAGTGGCTGCTCGCCTCGCATGCTGCCTTACGGCGGGGTGGGCCTGCGTCGAAGCCGTTTCGGCGATTGGTCCGGCGGCAGCGCACCGGGCGGCCCGCGGCCTCTGACCTGACCTGAACCTGATGGTCGCCACATCGACCGCCCGTTCGGCTCCCTCGCGGTGCTCGACCCCCCACCGGTGTCTACGAGTCAGCCGAGCAGCTCAGCCTCCGCTACCGGCTCAAGCCGCTCGACGATTTGCACGTAGCCCGTGTTCGACTTTCGACCTCTGTCACCGCCTCGCCGCGCCCGGTGAGCCCCGCTCGTTCGCCAGTTTCGACGTCGACCAGGCTCGCGCCGCCCGGGACTTCTACCAACTCGACTGGCCACCGTGACGGAGTATCGGCAGGCCCGTGCAGGGCTGACGATCGCCTTCGTCGCCTTCGTCGCCGTCGTCGCGCTCGGCGCCCGCAGCCGCCCCCTCACCGACCGGTGCCGCCACTACGTCGGGCGCGGGCAGCCCACCACACAGTTGCCTGAATCCTGGCCGGCCATGCCGGCCGGTGACAGCCAGTGTCGGACGATGCCATCTAGCAGGGCTTTCAGTCCGGCGGCTGTCCGGCCCCTGCCGCCGTCTACCAGTCTGTGTCGGCGCGTTCGTTAGCAAATCGTTAGCAACCAGCTCCTCCGACGGAAGCTGCGGCAGACGCTCCTTCACGGGCCTGGCCATACGACTGACATTGTCTCCATGGAGCGAACGATTTGACCGAGGGGTGACGCGGCGGACCCGTGAGGCCCGAGGCGGGCGCATGGCTGGCCGGGGCGCGGCCATGGATCGCGACGGGATCATCACGGGCTTCGCTCTCCCTGGGCGTCGTCCAGTCAGCCCGATCGCGTATCCAGTTCCGGCCGATTGCTTTGTGACCAGCTTCCAGCCAGCACGTCCATCGGCTCATGACGTACGGCTCCGGCGTGATGCCGGTGCGAGAGAACTCGATGTTGTCCACTGCGTTCAGGTTCGCCGTCGAACCTCCGCCGGGGCCCTGTGGGGCGACGCGTACTGCATGCACCGGTCAGTGGTTGGTTCAGCTCTGGGTACCGAGGGTGACGGCGAGGTCGCTTAGCTGGTGGTAGGCGAGATCGACGATTTCGAGGATGGTCATGTGGGCGCCTCGTTCGTTGAGATCGTGTCGGCCAGTGCCCGTCGCCCGTGCGATGGCGCGCTCGGCATCGGCGAAGCGGACCGTTTCCGTGGGGAGGAGCGGGGTCAGGCCGACCTTGCCGACGAGGGTTGCGGCGTCGGTCTCGTGGCCGTGTTCGGCCAGGAGGACGGCTCCGTACTGACCCACGCGGTGGCTCTGGGCGTGCTGGCCGAGGTCGGTGATCAGTCCGAGCGCGTCACGGATCCCGGCGACCGCGGCGGCTGGGTCGGTGTCGGACAGCGCCCACGCCAGGTCCATGCGGGCGTTGACCTCCACCACTGGTGCTCGGGTGGTGAGGCTCAGTCGTAGTGCCTCGGCGAACAAGCGCCGGGCTCGGTCGGGGTCGGCGGCAGATTCGATGCGTCCCTCCATGACGGCTTGGAGACCACGCGCGAACGCAGAACCCGTGGTCTGGGCGAAGTCGGCGGCGTTGGCCGCCGCCGCCCGGGCGCGCTCGGGTTGGCCGAGGGCGAGGCTCAGCATGGTCTGATACATCCCGCTGACGAGGGTGATGATGGACTCGTGGCGGGTCCGAGCCGATTCGGACATCTGGTCGGCCAACGCCAGTGCCACCTCCGGGCTCCGAAGCGCGGCCATGTGGCACGCGAACATCAGGGCGAACGGCTCGCCGGGGTCGACGGCGCGGGCCCGAGCAGTCAGTTCGCGCAGGAGACCGAAATCTCCGAGATCATTGCTGACCCGGAAACCGGCCAGTCCGAGCAGTTCGGCCCATCGGGGCGTGATGGGCGGGTCGGGGGCGTCGAGGAGGTCCTGGAGCCAGCCGGTTGGTTCGGTCCACAGCCACACCGTTCCCGCTGCGGCCAGGTCGGTGGTGATGGCCACGGCTTGGTCGACCCGGCCGGCGTCGAGGGCCCACAGCACCGCCGCGTGATAGTCGCCCGCTTGGATGATGGTGCGCTCGTAGAGCTCTCCCTCCGCGGGGCTCAAACACCCGCGGCGGCCCAGCGCCGCCCGTTCGGCAAAACGGTCCGCGTGTCGCCCCCGTACCCGGTCCGCATCACCGAGGACGTCGAGACGTTCACGCCCGAACGCCTTGACCGTTTGCAGGATCCGGTATCGGAACTCGCCGTCCACGGCTTCGACCAGGCTGCGGTCCACCAGGGCCGACACATGATCGATCACGTCGATCTCGTCGAGACCATCACCGGTCACCACCGCGATGGCGTCGTCGAGATCGAAGACGCCCTCGAACACGCACAGCGCGTCGAACACCCGCCGGTCCTCGGCCCCGAGCAGGTCATAGGACCACCCGATGGCGGCCCGTAGCGTCTGGTGACGCCCCACCGCCAGGCGTCGCCCCCCGGTCAGGAGCCGGAACCGGTCATCGAGACGATCGAGGAGCGCCTGGGGGCTCAGCGCCCGCATGCGCGCCGCCGCCAACTCGATGGCCAACGGCAAGCCGTCCAGGCGGGCACACAGCGCCGAGATGGTGTCGGCCGACGGCCCGGGGTCAAAGCCGGGGTCGGCTTCCCGAGCCCGGGTCACGAACAGCTCGAACGCCTCCCCGACACTGGTCGAGTCGCCCAGCGACAATGGAGGCAACGGCACCACCAGTTCGCCCGCCGCGAACAGCGGCTCCCGGCTGGTGGCCAGCACCACGATCCCCGGCGCCTCCGCCAACACCCGTTCCGCCAACGCCGCCGCCGCCGCCGCCACGTGCTCGCAGTTGTCCAGCACCAGCACCGCCCGGCGGCGCCGCAGCCACTCCACCACTGTGTCGGTCATCGACAACCCCGGGCTCGGGGTCACCCCCAACACCCGGCTGACGGCGGCCGGAGTCTGATCACCACGCGTGATCCGAGCGAGCTCCACCAGCCACACCCCGCCCTCGACGTGCTCGGCCAGCCGGCGGGCCATCCGCAACGCCAACTGCGTCTTGCCCACCCCGCCCGCCCCCACCACCGTCACCAGCCGACCGGCGTCGAGGGCCTCGCTCAACCCGGCCAACTCCATCTCGCGTCCCACGAAACTCGACAGCGGCTCAGGCAGGTTCCCCCGCCTCTGGCCCCCGGGCCCGACCGCCGGCAAGCCCAGACCCTCACCCGTGAGCCGGTGCAGCACCATCGGCTCGTCGACACCACGAACCTCGACCTCCCCGATGGCCTGGAGCACCAGCTCATCCCCGATTCGATCAGCCAGAACGACGCGAGTCGCCTCCGAAACCAGCACCTCACCCCCCACCGCCGCACCCATCAAGCGCGCCGCTCGATCCACCGCCGGCCCGACGTAGTTCCCGTCGCGTTCGTGCGCCTCGGCGGTGTGAACCCCCATCCGCACCCGCACCGGCATCTCGGGCGGCCACGGCTCGGCCAACACCCGCCGCTGGGCGCCCACCGCCGCCTCCACCGCGTCGCCCGCACGAGAGAACGCCACACCGAAGGAGTCCCCGGCCGTCGAGAACACGAAACCGCCCCGGGTGTCGATCTCGCTGCGAACGATCTCGCCGTAACGCTCGAGGGCGGCCCGCAGCTGGCCGGGACGCTCCTCTGCCAGGCGCGCCGCTCCCTCCATACCGGTGAACAGAAACGTCACCGTCCCCGACGGCGGTGCGCCGCCACCCGGGATCCGGCCGGTGCGGCGCGACCGCTCCGATCGAAGCGGGGGGCCCCCGGTCGGCGCCACGGCCGACCCAACCAGTTCGGGTCGTTGCTCCAGGATTGCTTGTTGGAGCTCCTGAAGCGCCGGCCCGGGCTCGACCCCCAGCTCCTCGACCAACACGTGACGAGCACGCCGATACGCCCCCAGCGCGTCGGCCTGGCGCCCGCACCGATACAAGGCCAGCACCAGCATCTCCCACGAACGCTCCCGGAACGGCGTGGCGCGGACCTGCTCCTCCAGCTCACCGACGAGCTCGGCGTGGCGACCCAAGCTCAGCTCGGCCTCGATCCGGCCCTCGATCGCCCGGCCATGCAGCTCATCGAGCCGCACGGTGCACGCCTGCAACGCACCCGCCGGGGCGCAGCCGCCGAACGGCTCACCCCGCCACAAGTCGAGCGCATCAACGAACGCGCGGCGAGCACCGCCAGGATCGCCGTCCCCGAGTGCGTCCGCGCCGGCGTTGACCAGGCGCTCGAAACGAACGAGGTCGGTCTCGGTCTCGAGACGCAACGCGTAGCCCCCACCAACAGTGCCGATGGCGCCCGCCGGCAAGGCGCTCCGCAGGCGCCACACGTAGGTTTGCAGAGTTTTGCGTGCCGTGTCCGGGGGTGGACCCTCCCACACCTCGTCGATGAGGCGATCCTGCGACACCGGCCCCACCGCCAGCGCCAACAGCGCCAACACCGTCCGCTCCTTCGGCCCACCCGGATCCACCGCTCCGCCGGCCGCGGCGACCTCGAGCGGTCCCAGGACCCGAACCTCAAGCACGACCGATGACCACGTCGTGCCTCGTCGCTGCGGGCCGGCCCACCCCCACATCATCGCGCCCAATCTCTGAACCGGTCTCCGCGACCGAACTGCGACCGGGCCCCGACCGACTCGTGCTCCCCTGGTGCCTGCCGAGACGACAACGAGACCGACCGAGCGACGAGCTGACCGACCTCCCCGTACGTCCCGGCGAACCCACCCGCCGTACGTATCGGAGGCCCCCATGCTCAAACCCCTGCTCGTCAGTTCTCTACCCATCCTGCTCGCCGCCGCCACCACGGTCGCCTGCGCCCACGACTCCACACCCCAGAACGGCGAGACCAGCACCCCGACCGCCTCACCCGCCGACCGCTGGGGAACGGTCATCGAAGCACCCCCCTGGGCCGAGGCCGTCACCGCGACAACGGTGAACCTCATTGAGCCTCCCCCCTTCGCCGAACCCTAAATGGCCCTCCACCGGCCAGGCCCGATGCCCATGGATGACCACCATCCGACCAGACAGCCCACCGCCAACGAGACGATCTACTCCGCCGTCGTGCGGAAACGCTCTGCCGGATGGCGGTGGGCTGGTCGATCAGCGACCACCCGCTCGCCGAGCTCGTCGTCGACGCCCTTGCAGATGATCGATCTGGTGGCGCGCCAGTCCCCCGCAGGACGCACGGCGGCGCACTCGAGGTGCTGTCGATCGTCCATCGCGAAGCGCACAACGCCGAGGACGGATCGGGCGGTGATTACGGATCGCGAGCGTGCCCGAATGCGCTCGCGATCGTGTGCGCCGCGTCAGGCAATGAGCTCTCAGTCGCACCAAACGCTCATGCCGAAACCCGCATCACGGCGCACCCGCAGCCGCTCCGATCGACACATCCCGTCGAGTCTGCGCCGCGTCGTGTGACGACGCTCCCGATAGATCGGGCGAAGCGCCTCGCCGCCAGCTCAGGGACGCTCGAAAGTGACAGCGCCCACATGCCCGGCCGGCGACAGCGTATCCGGCCGATGTGGCTTGATCGCCGCCTCTGGCACGATGCCGATCCCGCGTGGCGAAATGACGACCCGGCGGCGCGGCGATCGGCTCGTAGGCGTCCTCGAGAGTCGCCCCGACGGACGCCTCCAAAGGGCTCGACGGGTTGCCCTGACCGCCCGAACGGCGTGAACGAATGGTTGGTGCCGCGGAGAGAGAAATAATGACACCGCGCCTTCGTGGCCACCGCGACCTATGGGCCTGCAGGTCTCGCGTGTCGAATCACGACGGGTCTGGGCCGTCAAAGCTCAATCCCGAAATCGTCGCCCTCCAACTCGACCGCTTCGGCGGGCTGAAGATCGAGGCCGCGTTGGTGCAGCAGCTCGGTGAGGGGATCGAGGAGCCCACGCCATTGCGATTGGTCGATCTGTCCCGGGCTAAGTGACAGCACCGGGGCAGCCCGCGCGACGTCAGTAAGAGTTGCGATGGCGTCGACCAGCTCGCGCGTGCGGACGGGCCGGCCGCTGGTCCATGCAATGCAGATGTCGGCGGCGTTGAGAAGTTCGTCGAGCTCACTGAGCTGCTGGCGGTCGAGGTCGTCGAGCCACACGGCCACAGCGGACGGGTGGGCGTAGTCGGTGAGGTTCCTCGCCTCGGCCTCGAGTGCGTCGAGCCGTTGCTTGACGTCGGCGGCGTTGGTGTGAATGTCAACGATGCGGGCTTGGGCGTCGGCGACTCGCTCGGTGGCGGCCTCCGCCCGTCGGGCGGTGGTGTGATGGTGCCCGAAGCCGGCCCGCCTGGCGTCGCGGTTGGCTGTCCACATGGCCGGCCGAAGCCGGGTGCGGAGGTTGTTTTCGATCTCGGCGATCGTGTCGGCTCGGCTCATGACGTACGGCTCCGGCGTGATGCCGGTGCGAGAGAACTCGATGTTGTCCACTGCGTTCAGGTTCGCCGTCGAACCTCCGCCGGGGCCCTGTGGGGCGACGCGTACTGCATGCACCGGTCAGTGGTTGGTTCAGCTCTGGGTACCGAGGGTGACGGCGAGGTCGCTTAGCTGGTGGTAGGCGAGATCGACGATTTCGAGGATGGTCATGTGGGCGCCTCGTTCGTTGAGATCGTGTCGGCCAGTGCCCGTCGCCCGTGCGATGGCGCGCTCGGCATCGGCGAAGCGGACCGTTTCCGTGGGGAGGAGCGGGGTCAGGCCGACCTTGCCGACGAGGGTTGCGGCGTCGGTCTCGTGGCCGTGTTCGGCCAGGAGGACGGCTCCGTACTGACCCACGCGGTGGCTCTGGGCGTGCTGGCCGAGGTCGGTGATCAGTCCGAGCGCGTCACGGATCCCGGCGACCGCGGCGGCTGGGTCGGTGTCGGACAGCGCCCACGCCAGGTCCATGCGGGCGTTGACCTCCACCACTGGTGCTCGGGTGGTGAGGCTCAGTCGTAGTGCCTCGGCGAACAAGCGCCGGGCTCGGTCGGGGTCGGCGGCAGATTCGATGCGTCCCTCCATGACGGCTTGGAGACCACGCGCGAACGCAGAACCCGTGGTCTGGGCGAAGTCGGCGGCGTTGGCCGCCGCCGCCCGGGCGCGCTCGGGTTGGCCGAGGGCGAGGCTCAGCATGGTCTGATACATCCCGCTGACGAGGGTGATGATGGACTCGTGGCGGGTCCGAGCCGATTCGGACATCTGGTCGGCCAACGCCAGTGCCACCTCCGGGCTCCGAAGCGCGGCCATGTGGCACGCGAACATCAGGGCGAACGGCTCGCCGGGGTCGACGGCGCGGGCCCGAGCAGTCAGTTCGCGCAGGAGACCGAAATCTCCGAGATCATTGCTGACCCGGAAACCGGCCAGTCCGAGCAGTTCGGCCCATCGGGGCGTGATGGGCGGGTCGGGGGCGTCGAGGAGGTCCTGGAGCCAGCCGGTTGGTTCGGTCCACAGCCACACCGTTCCCGCTGCGGCCAGGTCGGTGGTGATGGCCACGGCTTGGTCGACCCGGCCGGCGTCGAGGGCCCACAGCACCGCCGCGTGATAGTCGCCCGCTTGGATGATGGTGCGCTCGTAGAGCTCTCCCTCCGCGGGGCTCAAACACCCGCGGCGGCCCAGCGCCGCCCGTTCGGCAAAACGGTCCGCGTGTCGCCCCCGTACCCGGTCCGCATCACCGAGGACGTCGAGACGTTCACGCCCGAACGCCTTGACCGTTTGCAGGATCCGGTATCGGAACTCGCCGTCCACGGCTTCGACCAGGCTGCGGTCCACCAGGGCCGACACATGATCGATCACGTCGATCTCGTCGAGACCATCACCGGTCACCACCGCGATGGCGTCGTCGAGATCGAAGACGCCCTCGAACACGCACAGCGCGTCGAACACCCGCCGGTCCTCGGCCCCGAGCAGGTCATAGGACCACCCGATGGCGGCCCGTAGCGTCTGGTGACGCCCCACCGCCAGGCGTCGCCCCCCGGTCAGGAGCCGGAACCGGTCATCGAGACGATCGAGGAGCGCCTGGGGGCTCAGCGCCCGCATGCGCGCCGCCGCCAACTCGATGGCCAACGGCAAGCCGTCCAGGCGGGCACACAGCGCCGAGATGGTGTCGGCCGACGGCCCGGGGTCAAAGCCGGGGTCGGCTTCCCGAGCCCGGGTCACGAACAGCTCGAACGCCTCCCCGACACTGGTCGAGTCGCCCAGCGACAATGGAGGCAACGGCACCACCAGTTCGCCCGCCGCGAACAGCGGCTCCCGGCTGGTGGCCAGCACCACGATCCCCGGCGCCTCCGCCAACACCCGTTCCGCCAACGCCGCCGCCGCCGCCGCCACGTGCTCGCAGTTGTCCAGCACCAGCACCGCCCGGCGGCGCCGCAGCCACTCCACCACTGTGTCGGTCATCGACAACCCCGGGCTCGGGGTCACCCCCAACACCCGGCTGACGGCGGCCGGAGTCTGATCACCACGCGTGATCCGAGCGAGCTCCACCAGCCACACCCCGCCCTCGACGTGCTCGGCCAGCCGGCGGGCCATCCGCAACGCCAACTGCGTCTTGCCCACCCCGCCCGCCCCCACCACCGTCACCAGCCGACCGGCGTCGAGGGCCTCGCTCAACCCGGCCAACTCCATCTCGCGTCCCACGAAACTCGACAGCGGCTCAGGCAGGTTCCCCCGCCTCTGGCCCCCGGGCCCGACCGCCGGCAAGCCCAGACCCTCACCCGTGAGCCGGTGCAGCACCATCGGCTCGTCGACACCACGAACCTCGACCTCCCCGATGGCCTGGAGCACCAGCTCATCCCCGATTCGATCAGCCAGAACGACGCGAGTCGCCTCCGAAACCAGCACCTCACCCCCCACCGCCGCACCCATCAAGCGCGCCGCTCGATCCACCGCCGGCCCGACGTAGTTCCCGTCGCGTTCGTGCGCCTCGGCGGTGTGAACCCCCATCCGCACCCGCACCGGCATCTCGGGCGGCCACGGCTCGGCCAACACCCGCCGCTGGGCGCCCACCGCCGCCTCCACCGCGTCGCCCGCACGAGAGAACGCCACACCGAAGGAGTCCCCGGCCGTCGAGAACACGAAACCGCCCCGGGTGTCGATCTCGCTGCGAACGATCTCGCCGTAACGCTCGAGGGCGGCCCGCAGCTGGCCGGGACGCTCCTCTGCCAGGCGCGCCGCTCCCTCCATACCGGTGAACAGAAACGTCACCGTCCCCGACGGCGGTGCGCCGCCACCCGGGATCCGGCCGGTGCGGCGCGACCGCTCCGATCGAAGCGGGGGGCCCCCGGTCGGCGCCACGGCCGACCCAACCAGTTCGGGTCGTTGCTCCAGGATTGCTTGTTGGAGCTCCTGAAGCGCCGGCCCGGGCTCGACCCCCAGCTCCTCGACCAACACGTGACGAGCACGCCGATACGCCCCCAGCGCGTCGGCCTGGCGCCCGCACCGATACAAGGCCAGCACCAGCATCTCCCACGAACGCTCCCGGAACGGCGTGGCGCGGACCTGCTCCTCCAGCTCACCGACGAGCTCGGCGTGGCGACCCAAGCTCAGCTCGGCCTCGATCCGGCCCTCGATCGCCCGGCCATGCAGCTCATCGAGCCGCACGGTGCACGCCTGCAACGCACCCGCCGGGGCGCAGCCGCCGAACGGCTCACCCCGCCACAAGTCGAGCGCATCAACGAACGCGCGGCGAGCACCGCCAGGATCGCCGTCCCCGAGTGCGTCCGCGCCGGCGTTGACCAGGCGCTCGAAACGAACGAGGTCGGTCTCGGTCTCGAGACGCAACGCGTAGCCCCCACCAACAGTGCCGATGGCGCCCGCCGGCAAGGCGCTCCGCAGGCGCCACACGTAGGTTTGCAGAGTTTTGCGCGCCGTGTCCGGGGGTGGACCCTCCCACACCTCGTCGATGAGGCGATCCTGCGACACCGGCCCCACCGCCAGCGCCAACAGCGCCAACACCGTCCGCTCCTTCGGCCCACCCGGATCCACCGCTCCGCCGGCCGCGGCGACCTCGAGCGGTCCCAGGACCCGAACCTCAAGCACGACCGATGACCACGTCGTGCCTCGTCGCTGCGGGCCGGCCCACCCCCACATCATCGCGCCCAATCTCTGAACCGGTCTCCGCGACCGAACTGCGACCGGGCCCCGACCGACTCGTGCTCCCCTGGTGCCTGCCGAGACGACAACGAGACCGACCGAGCGACGAGCTGACCGACCTCCCCGTACGTCCCGGCGAACCCACCCGCCGTACGTATCGGAGGCCCCCATGCTCAAACCCCTGCTCGTCAGTTCTCTACCCATCCTGCTCGCCGCCGCCACCACGGTCGCCTGCGCCCACGACTCCACACCCCAGAACGGCGAGACCAGCACCCCGACCGCCTCACCCGCCGACCGCTGGGGAACGGTCATCGAAGCACCCCCCTGGGCCGAGGCCGTCACCGCGACAACGGTGAACCTCATTGAGCCTCCCCCCTTCGCCGAACCCTAAATGGCCCTCCACCGGCCAGGCCCGATGCCCATGGATGACCACCATCCGACCAGACAGCCCACCGCCAACGAGACGATCTACTCCGCCGTCGTGCGGAAACGCTCTGCCGGATGGCGGTGGGCTGGTCGATCAGCGACCACCCGCTCGCCGAGCTCGTCGTCGACGCCCTTGCAGATGATCGATCTGGTGGCGCGCCAGTCCCCCGCAGGACGCACGGCGGCGCACTCGAGGTGCTGTCGATCGTCCATCGCGAAGCGCACAACGCCGAGGACGGATCGGGCGGTGATTACGGATCGCGAGCGCGCCCGAATGCGCTCGCGATCGCGTGCGCCGCGTCAGGCAATGAGCTCTCAGTCGCACCAAACGCTCATGCCGAAACCCGCATCACGGCGCACCCGCAGCCGCTCCGATCGACACATCCCGTCGAGTCTGCGCCGCGTCGCGTGACGACGCTCCCGATAGATCGGGCGAAGCGCCTCGCCGCCAGCTCAGGGACGCTCGAAAGTGACAGCGCCCACATGCCCGGCCGGCGACAGCGTATCCGGCCGATGTGGCTTGATCGCCGCCTCTGGCACGATGCCGATCCCGCGTGGCGAAATGACGACCCGGCGGCGCGGCGATCGGCTCGTAGGCGTCCTCGAGAGTCGCCCCGACGGACGCCTCCAAAGGGCTCGACGGGTTGCCCTGACCGCCCGAACGGCGTGAACGAATGGTTGGTGCCGCGCAGAGAGAAATAATGACACCGCGCCTTCGCGGCCACCGCGACCTATGGGCCTGCAGGTCTCGCGTGTCGAATCACGACGGGTCTGGGCCGTCAAAGCTCAATCCCGAAATCGTCGCCCTCCAACTCGACCGCTTCGGCGGGCTGAAGATCGAGGCCGCGTTGGTGCAGCAGCTCGGTGAGGGGATCGAGGAGCCCACGCCATTGCGATTGCTCGATCTGTCCCGGGCTAAGTGACAGCACCGGGGCAGCCCGCGCGACGTCAGTAAGAGTTGCGATGGCGTCGACCAGCTCGCGCGTGCGGACGGGCCGGCCGCTGGTCCATGCAATGCAGATGTCGGCGGCGTTGAGAAGTTCGTCGAGCTCACTGAGCTGCTGGCGGTCGAGGTCGTCGAGCCACACGGCCACAGCGGACGGGTGGGCGTAGTCGGTGAGGTTCCTCGCCTCGGCCTCGAGTGCGTCGAGCCGTTGCTTGACGTCGGCGGCGTTGGTGTGAATGTCAACGATGCGGGCTTGGGCGTCGGCGACTCGCTCGGTGGCGGCCTCCGCCCGTCGGGCGGTGGTGTGATGGTGCCCGAAGCCGGCCCGCCTGGCGTCGCGGTTGGCTGTCCACATGGCCGGCCGAAGCCGGGTGCGGAGGGTGTTTTCGATCTCCGCGATCGTGTCGGCGTACGGCTGCCAGGCCGCCCGGGCGGCGGCGAGGGCCGGCTGGAGGTCGACGAGCTCCGCTGCGGCTTGGGCCCGCCGGTCGGCTCGGTCGGCGAGGTCGCTGACGAGGTCCTCGCGGCGCCGTTCGAGCTGGGCGTGCAACGGGTCGACCCAGTCGGCAATGCTCGACGCCGCCTGGGGTTGTCGGGGTTGAGCGGCCCGGGCTTGGCGGGCCAGGTCCCGCCGTTGCGTCACGGCGGGGATGTCGGCTCGGTCGTGGGCGAGCACCGCTTCGAGCACGTCGCGGGCTTCGGCGAGATCGGCAGTGTCAGTGATGACGTGGATGCGGTTCTCGTCGCGACCACGGGTCGCGCCGACGTAAAGCCCGCGGTGGGTCGTGGCCGTCGACACAAGCTCGATGGCGACGTCGACGGTGTCACCCTGGATGCCGTGCTCGGTGGCGGCGTACCCGAGCCGGACGTGCTGCTGGGCGTACTCGACTGGGAGCGTGGCGAGGCCGTGTCCGGTGCTGTGGGACACGCTGAGCGACCCGTCGGCGTGCGTGGAGACGACGTCCCACAGGTCGCGGTTGCGGACCGGCTCGCCCGTCGAGGTTCAGCCCTCGGCGTCAGTGGGGAGCAGTCGGAGTAGTGCCCGTCCTCGCGCCGTGTCGGTGACGATCTCGGCACCGGCCGATGACGACCGGGGTCACGAGGTTTCGTGCTCGGCCCGAAGCTCCTCGAGTACAGCGGCGGCACCAAGCGAATCGAGCGCGGGCTCAGGACCGCCAAGGAGCTCGTCGACGAGCAGGCGGAACGCGGCCGGCGAGCAGCCCTCGTCGGGGTTCACCAGCACGACGCTGGGGCCGTGTGACAGGTCGCCAGCGAGGTGGGCCATCTCCACAAGCGTACCCACGCCGACGCCGACCGATCACGTTGATTCGCGCTCCCTCTGGACGGAACGACACAGCCGGACACCAGATGGCACTGATGAAGGACATCGGCGGCCGCTGCCGCCCTTGTCGCCAATGAGAAGATGGTCGGGGGACAGCGTTCCGGCAACTGCCGAAAGGACATGAGCATGAGTACCGCTGGGTCGATCACGCGGGCGTCGAACGGGACGTGGGCCTTCATCGTCGACGTGCCCGGGACCAACGGGAAGCGCCGCCAGTTGCGACGGCGAGGTTTCCTCACCAAGAAGGCCGCCCAGGCCGAGCTCACCGCCGTGCTGAACGACGTTCACCGAGGCGCCTACGTGCGGCCGTCCCGGATGACCCTCGGCATGTACCTGACCGAGCGCTGGCTGCCGGCGCGCCGTGTCGATCTCCGCGCCTCCACGGCGCTGGGCTACGAGAAGCTGATCGCCTCACGCATCGTTCCCATGCTCGGCGACGTGCCCCTCCATCGGCTGGACGCTGCCTCGCTCGAAGCGTTCTACGGCAACCTCCTGAAGAGCGGCGGTCGGAACGGTGGCCCGCTCGCCGCCAAGACGGTGGCGAACACCGCCGGTCTGCTGTCGATCGCGCTCGCCGACGCCGTGCGGCTCAAGGTCATCCCGCACAATCCATCGGCGGACGCCCGACTCCCGCGACGTCCGCGGCGCGAGATGAGGGCGTGGACCGAGTCCGAAGCTGCGGCGTTTCTCGTGTCGGTGAGCTCGGATCGGCTGTTCCCGCTGTGGCGGCTCGCCCTCGCAACCGGTTTACGCACGGGTGAGCTGTGCGGGCTCCGCTGGAAGGACGTCGATCTCGCTGCCGGCACGATCTCGGTCGCGAGCACCCGTGTCGTCGCCGACGCCGTCGTGACCAGCGAGCCAAAGACGAAGGCCGGTACCCGGGTCGTCTCGCTCGACCGTGAGACGGCCGTTGCACTGTCGAGCTGGCGGCGCCGA
Organism: uncultured Acidimicrobiales bacterium; assembly: GCA_963728985.1. GTDB lineage: Bacteria > Actinomycetota > Acidimicrobiia > Acidimicrobiales > Ilumatobacteraceae > DASXAI01. Next base: position 234,279 of record CAVSME010000005.1, read on the forward strand.
CAGGCGGAGGAGCGGTTGGCCACTGGTGGGGGGTGGATCGATTCCGGTCTCGTCCTCGTGGACGAGACCGGAGTGCCGCCGCACCCCGAGACGATCACCCGCTGGTGGCGTGAGGCGGTCGCCCGCGCCGGACTCCCGCCGATCCGGCTGCACGACGCCCGGCACACCGCGGCGACGGTCATGCTGCGCGCCGGGGTCCCCGTGAAGGTCGTGTCGCAACGTCTCGGACATGCCGACGTGGCAGTGACGATGCGCGTGTACCAGCACGTCACGGCCCAGGACGATCGGGCCGCCGCAGACGCGCTCGGTCGTGCTCTCGCCGGCGAACCGTGACCACCTCGTGACCAACCAGCGCCCAAAGTGGCGCTGAGCTGGGCAAATGGAGTGGAGCTGGGGGGAATCGAACCCCCGTCCATCAGGCGCAGACCGCCCGTGCTACGACCATTCCCGACGTCGGGCCTGACGGCGGCCCACGGGCGGGTCCACTGACGCCAGAGCGTCACCGCCGGGTCTTTCCCCGGGGCCAGCGGTCTTTCCCACCGTCAGCCGTGCTTTCCGGCTGCCATCCCCCGCTTCTGTTGCCGGGCTGCGGTGGAGCGGCCCCGTGCGGCCTTGCGGCTCACGATTTCACTCATGTCACCTGAAGATCAGGCAGCGAGAGCGAATTCCTGCTTTTCGGCAGTTGTTTTTGTGCCCCGTTTTACGAGTCTGAGCAACTCGGGTCGCACGCTCGGCCTCCGAAACTGATGTCGAACCCGATCAGCCCCGTTGACGTTGCGAACGAGAAGCATACCGGCGCCGCCTCGACCTACTCCATGCCTTTGCGCTGGCGGCCGAGGGAGCGGGCCGCCTCCATCTTGGCGTCGCGCTCGGCCATGGCTTGGCGGAAGTCCCCCTTGCGGCGGCCCTTGGCCAGGGCCAGCTCCACCTTGGCCCGCCCGTCCCTGAAGTAGATGGCCAGCGGCACCAGGGTGAGCCGCTCTTGGGCGACCCGAGCCTGCAGGTCGCGGATCTCGTCCTGGTGGAGGAGCAGCTTGCGGGCCCGGTCGGGCTCGTGGGCGCCGAACCCCTGGGCGAAGGCGTAGGGCGCGATGTGCACGCCCTCCAGCCACATCTCGCCGTCGCTGACCCGGGCGTACGCGTCGGCCAGCTGGATGTGACCCTCCCGCAGGCTCTTCACCTCGCTGCCGACCAGCACGAGGCCGGCCTCCACCGTCTCCAGCACGCTGAAGTCACGGCGGGCCTTGCGGTTCGAGGCGACCACCTTGTCGCCGGGGAGTGCCATAGGGCCCGGCAGGCTACCGGCCGCTCAACCGGCGGCCGCCTCGGCGAAGCTCGCCAGCTCCCGGTCGATGTCCGGCCCCGCCGGCTGGTAGACGACCTCGGTCACGCCCTGGTCGGCGAAGCGATCGAGGCGCTCACGAACCTGCGCCGGCGTGAAGGCCACGGCGGCCAGCAGCTCGGGCCCGATGAAGGGGCGGTCGTGGTCGCTCACGCCGACGAGGTGGAGGTCGTGCACGGCGAGGTGGCGCGTGGTCGCCGGCACCTCCTCGATCATCGCCTTCCACTCGGCACCGCGAGGCACGCCGGCCAGCGCCGCCGGCGCCCACTCGTACATCGCGTGCAGCGACACCGCCGCGCTGTGGCCGGCCGCCGCCAGCACCCGCTCGGAGGTGGCGTCCTCGCCCTCGTCGAGCACGGTGCCGAACGTCAGCAGGGCCACGTGGGAGAACTCGCCGGCCGCCGCCGAGGGCTGCCCGCCGAAGAAGACGCCGTCGCCCACCGCCTTGGCTGCCGCGATCCCCTTCGGGCCGGATGCCGCCACCAGGATCGGCACCTCGATCGGGCGGGTCGGCGCGAAGCCGACTGGGTGCATCATGCGGATCACCGAGCCGTCCCACGCCACCTCCTCGCCCCGCAGCAGGGCGCGCAGCGTCTCGATGTACGCGCTCACGTCCCGCCAGCGCTGGGGCTTCTGGCCGAGGCAGCGCGCGCCGGTGAACCCCGAGCCGACGGCCACCGTGACCCGGCCAGGTGCCAGGTCGACCAGGGTGGCGACGGCGGCAGCGTTGGCCATGACGTGGCGCAGGTTGGACACGAGCACGCCGGGCCCCAGGCCGATCGACGAGGTGCGGGTGGCGGCCAGCGCCAGCGTGACCCAGACGTCGGCGTACAGGGCGGGCGAGTCGTAGCACCAGGCCCGGTGGTAGCCGAGCTCCTCGGCCCGGACGATGTGACCCGGTGTGTCCTTGGACGGGGCGAACGCGCACGACAGCTGCATGGACGCGCAGTCTTGCGCCTCGCTGCTGTCCCGGCGCCACTACGGTGCTCGGCCGTGCTGGAGCTCACCGACGAGGTGTACGCGGCCATCGTCGGCCACAGCTACGACGGGCTCCCCATGGAGGCGTGCGGCCTGCTCGGAGGGGACGCGGCGGCCGCCAAGGCGTCGGTCTTCTACCCCTGCACGAACGTCGCCCGGTCGAGCCGCGTCTACACCGTCGATCCCAAGGAGCACCTGCGGGCCGACCGGGATGCCGAGGACCGTGGCCTCGAGATCATCGGGGTGGTGCACAGCCACACCCACACCGAGGCCTACCCCAGCCCCACCGACGTGGCCCAGGCACCCGACCGGGCCTGGCACTACGTGATCGTCAGCCTGCGCCACGAAGCGCCCGTCCTGCGGAGCTACCGGATCGTCGACGGCGAGATCAGCGAGGAGTCGGTCGGCCGCCTCCCTCGGTAGGATTCTTGACTGCCGGAGTCGGCTTTCGGAGGAGGCCCGGGTGCCCGTCTACGAAAACGTGCTGGACATGATCGGGAACACGCCGCTTGTCGACGTCAGCGCCCTCAGCCCGAACCCGCAGGTGCGGATCCTGGCCAAGCTGGAGAGCCAGAACCCGTTCGGGTCGGTGAAGGACCGCATCGCCCGCTCGATGATCGAGGCGGCCGAGAAGGAGGGGCGCCTGGCGCCGGGCCAGATCATCGTCGAACCGTCGTCGGGCAACACGGGCATCGCGCTGGCCGCCATCGCCCAGATCAAGGGCTACCCGATCAAGATCCTCATGCCCGAGAGCGTCTCGATCGAGCGGCGCCAGATGCTCGAGGTGTTCGGCGCCGAGCTCATCCTCACCCCCGGCGGTGAAGGCTCGAACGGGGCCGTGCGGCGGGCGCAGGCCTTGGCCGACGACCATCCCGAGTGGTGCTTCCTGTACCAGTACGCCAACGACGCCAATCCCCGTGCGCACTACGAAGGCACGGGTCCGGAGATCTGGCGTGACTGCCCCGAGCTCACCCACTTCGTCGCCGGCCTCGGTACCAGCGGCACATTGATGGGCGTGGGGCGCTACCTCAAGGAGGTCGCGCCGAGCGTGAAGGTGTTCGCCGTCGAGCCGCCGTCGGGCGAGCTGGTCGAGGGCCTGCGCAACCTCGACGACGGCTACGTGCCGCCGGTGTTCGACCTCTGGCACGGCATGGACATCCTCGACGGCAAGCGCATCGTGCGCCCGCGCGAGTCGCTCGAATGGACCCGCCGGCTGGTGAACGAGTGCGGCGTGTTCGCCGGCATCTCGTCGGGCGCCGCGCTCGGCGGGCGCGGCCAAGGTGGCCGAGCGCATCGACGAGGGTGTCGTCGTGTTCGTGGTGTGCGACGGCGGCTGGAAGTACCTGTCCACGGGCGCGTATACCGACGACCTCGACGCCGCCGAGAAGGCGGCCGAGAAGATCATCTACTTCTAAGGTTCGGCGGTGCCCGACACGCCGCCGCCGCTGCCGCCTGACCTCCCGCCCGATCTCCGCTCGTTCGTGGACTGTCGCCTCGATCGGGTCGATCTGCAGGGCGGCAAGGCGGCATGGATCCCGGTGCCGCCGGTGCTGAAGAACACGGTGGGCCGGTTCCTGAAGCCGTCGGCCACGATCACCCCCCTGCCTGCTGCCGGAACGGCGCGGCTGGCGGTGAAGTGGGCCATGGTCGGGCTCACGTTGGTCGGGTCCGTGGAGGACGGCCGCCTGGTCCTGCGCCCCGAAGGCCGCACCAGCGGGTTGCTCGATCAGGTGTACGCCGGGGTCGACGGCTGGGTCAGTTCGCTGAACGACTGGCTGGCGGCCAACGGGTACCGGCTGGCGCCCCTCGAGGTGGTGCCCGGGCGGATCGCGCTGCGCAAGGAGCGGGTGTCAGTAGCCTGAGCCGACGATGGCGGATCGCCCCATCGGCATGTTCGACTCCGGGTTCGGCGGGCTCACCGTGGCGCGCGCCGTCATCGACCTCGTTCCCGGTGAGGACCTCGTCTACATCGGTGACACCGGTCGCTACCCGTACGGGCCGCGCCCCCACGAGGAGGTGCGGGCCTTCGCCCGCCAGATCGCCTGGCGGCTGGTGAAGGAGTACGACGTCAAGTTGCTCGTGGTGGCGTGCAACACCGCCGCCGCCTGTGGGCTGGACGACCTCGCCGCCGAGCTGCCCGTGCCCATCGTCGACGTCATCGCGCCGGGCGTCCGCTCGCTGGTCGCGGCGACGCGCAGCGGGCGGGTCGGCGTGATCGGCACGGTCGGCACGATCTCGTCGGGCGCCTACCAGCGTGCCGTCGCCGATGCCGGCGTGGGCGTCGAGCTGGCGTGCGCGGCGTGTCCGGGCTTCGTCGAGTTCGTCGAGCGAGGCGAGACGGCGGGGGACGAGGTGATGGTGCTGGCCGAGCGGCTGCTGGCGCCTGTGCGCGACGCCGGCGTCGACACGCTCCTGCTCGGCTGCACGCACTACCCGTACCTGGCCCGGGTGATCTCCGATGTCATGGGCCGGGACGTGGTGCTCGTCAGCTCGGCCGACGAGACGGCGTTCGAGGTCGCCGCCCGCCTCGACGCCACCGGATTGCGAGGCGACAGCGGAGGACCGGGCACTCATCGCTGGTACTCCTCGGGCGATGTGGCATGGTTCGCCGACCTCGGCCGGCGCCTCCTCGGTCCCGAGCTCGCCTCCGCCGAGCGCTGTGCCTTCGACGAACCGGAGATGCCATGACCTCACGTCCTGACGGCCGCGCCGCCGACGAGCTGCGCCCCGTCACCTTCGAACGCGACTTCACGGACATGGCCGCGGGCTCGGTGCTCGTGTCGTTCGGCCGGACCCGTGTGGTGTGCACGGCCTCGATCGACGAGGACGTGCCCCGCTGGATGCGCGGTACGGGCCACGGCTGGGTCACCGCCGAGTACTCGATGCTGCCGGGCTCGTCCCCGGAGCGCATCGACCGGGAGGCGGCGAGGGGCAAGCAGAGCGGCCGCACCATGGAGATCCAGCGACTCATCGCCCGGTCGTTGCGGGCCGTTACCGACCTGGTCGTGCTGGGCGAGAAGCAGATCACGGTCGACTGCGACGTGCTCCAGGCCGACGGCGGCACGCGCACGGCGTCGATCTGCGGTGGCTACCTCGCGCTGCACGACGCGTTGTCGAGGCTCGTGCAGGCAGGCTTGTTGCGAACGCAACCACTCGTGGCGCACTGCGCGGCCATCAGCGTCGGGATCGTCGGTGCCGTGCCCCTGCTCGACCTCCCGTACGCCGAGGACTCCAAGGCCGAGGTCGACATGAACGTGGTGATGACGTCGGAGGGTCGCTTCGTGGAGGTGCAGGGCACCGCCGAGGGCCAGGCGTTCAGTCGGAGCGAGCTGGACACGTTGCTGGCGCTGGCCGAGGGCGGGATCAAGGAGATCTTCGAGCTGCAGTCCGAGTACGTGGCCGAGCCACCGCCGCTGCGGCCGGCGTCGGCGCGATGAAGGCCGTCCTCGCGACGGGCAACCCGCACAAGGTGGACGAGATCGGCGCGATCCTCGGTGGAGCGGTCTCCCTGACAGCTGTGGACACGGGCGTGGCCGAGACTGGGAGCACGTTCGAGGAGAACGCGCTGCTGAAGGCTCGCGCGGCGGTCGCGGCGACGGGCGAGCTGGCCCTGGCCGACGACTCGGGCATCGAGATCGACGCCATCGGCGGCGCGCCGGGCATCCACTCGGCCCGCTGGACCGAGCAGCACGACTGGATCCCGCGCGTGCTGCGCGAGCTCGACGCCGTGCCGGTGGCCGAGCGCACCGCCCGGTTCGTGAGTGCTGCGGCGGCGGTCTGGCCCGATGGGCGTTCGGTCGTGTGCCGCGGGGTGGTGGAGGGGCACATCGCCGGCTTCGCCCGCGGCGTAGGTGGGTTCGGCTACGACCCGATCTTCGTGCCCGTGGAAGGCGACGGGCGCACGTTCGGGGAGATGACGGCCGACGAGAAGCACGCGCTGTCGCACCGGGGCCGGGCGTTTCGGGCCCTGGGCGGCGAGCTGGGCGTCACCAGCCCCTGAGGTCGATCGCCCACGTCTCCTGGACGCGGCCGTCGCGCACGAGATGGGCCTGCTCGTGGAGCGCCATGGTGGGGTCGACGTGGGCGGGCACGACCCGCACCCTGTCGCCGGGCTGCGGCATCGGCATGCCCGGTTCGGGGGCGAAGGTGATGTGCTCGTCGGAGCAGAACCACACGGCGCAGCCTTCGATGCTCGGGTTGCCATGGTCCATCCCGAGGCTCTTGAGGCCGGCGTCGCAGACGGCCCACTTCGGGCCGGCGGAGATGACGGTGGTCTCGAGGAACAGCGCCTGGTGGAAAGGAAGGCCGAGCGTGGCGTAGGCCGTGTCCATGAGGGCGTAGCTGCCGGCCTGGATCTCGGTGACGCGGTCGTGGAGGTCGTAGGTGCCGGTGCCGCCGGCAGAGATGACGGCGCCGCCGACGTCACGGTGCGCTCGGACGAGCAGGTCCATGGCGGCGTCGACCTTGGCCCGCTGCTCGGCCCGGTCCGCCACCATCATGAGGTGGCCCTCGTAGCCCATGACGCCGCGCACGGCGAGCCCGGCGGCGCGGGCCTCGTCGGCCAGACGGCCGGCTTCGATGGGGGCGACCCCGCAGCGGGGGAGGCCCACGTTCACGTCGATCAGGACCTCGCGGATGCCGTTGGCGGCCGCCGCGGCGACGGTGGCGCGGCTGTCGACGGCCACGGTGACCCGGGCGTCGGCATCGGCCATGGCGCGCAGGCGGCGGGGGTCGAGGGTCTCGTTGGCGAGGAGGAGGTCGGCGCCGAGCCCGGCCGCGGCCATGCCGACGACCTCCCGCGGCGTGGCGCAGGTGAAGGCGGGGTGCCCGTGCTCGGCCTGGGCGTGGGCCAAGGCGGTGCACTTGTGGGCCTTGACGTGCGGGCGCAGGGCCGTACCGGGGCGAGCGGCGGCCATGGTGGCGAGGTTGTGCTCGAGGGCCTCGGCGTCGATCACGAGCGCCGGCGTCGACAGCTCCGAGACATCCACCCCCGATGTCTACCCCGCCCCGCCGGCCGCCCAGCGTCTCAAATCGCGCAGGCTGAACACTTGCTACCGCTCCAGCGGTACCAAGCGTTCAGCCTGCGCGGCAACTGTCGCGCACCCCCTGCGTAGGTTCGAGACCCATGAGCATGATCACCACTGCTGAGATCATGCGCATTGCCGAGCTGCGCGACGGGTTGGTCACTCGTGACCTACTCCGAAAGCACGGCCTCCCCGCCCGCCACGTGTCACGGCTCGTCGAGGCGAGGGTTCTCCATCCGATGTTCCGCTCCGTCTATGCGCTCGACCCTGGACCCTGGCCGGTAGCCCGACGGGCGCTTGCTGCGTGTCTCGCCGCTCCGGGCGTCGTTGTTTCCGACATGTCAGCGGCGGCGCACTGGCGCCTCCGCCGAACACCCCGTGACGTGCTCGAGGTGGTCATCGAATCGCCTCGGCTGGCACGCCTCCCGGGCGTCCGAGTCCATCGCACGAACAGCCTGCCCGCCGTGGATGTCGTGTTCTACCCGAACGGCCTTCGCGTCACGTCGCCGGCGCGGACGCTGTTCGACATCGCTGCTGACGTCGATCCGATCGCGATGGTCTCGATCCTCGAAGACGCCCTGAACCGCCGGTTGTGCACGCCGTGGTCGGTGGGTGACGTCGCCGATCGGCTCGCCGGTCAGGGACGTCCTGGTGCGGCCGTGTTCCGGACCGTGCTCGACGGTCGATCCATGGAGCGGCCGCCCGTCGGCAGCGAGGGCGAGCTCGTCCTTGCTGACGCGCTGGAGGCGGCCGGTATGCCTTCCTTGTCCCGCCAGTTCCCTGTCGCGCTCGCCGGCCATCGAGGCATCCGGCTCGACCTCGCCGTGCCCGCCGAGCGGTTCAACATCGAAGTCGACGACCCGGCCTGGCACTGCGATCCGGTCGCGCTCCAGCGTGATCATGCGCGCGATCTTCTGCTGGCGGCCGACGGTTGGTCGGTCCACCGTGTGACGACGGAGGACGTCTACCAGCGCCTCCGCTCCACGACGGCGACGCTCGCGGCCCTCTACTTCCGTCACGTTCCGCGCAGGCTGAGCGCTTGATACCGCTCTCGCGGTATCAGGAGTTCAGGCTGCGCGAAGAGAGGGCCGGCGGCCACCGCGAAGAGAGAGAGCGGCGGGGTTAGACGAGCTCGAACCAGAAAAAGCCGTGGGGCGGGAGGGTGAGCAAGTAGGTCAGCTCGCCGATCCGGGGGAACTCGACCTTGCCCAGCAGCTCCACCGGCGTCCGCCCCTCGTACTGCCGCAGCGGCACCTCCACCGGCTGCGCCTGCCGCGAGAGGTTGGCCACGCACAGGATGGGGTTGAGGCCGTAGTCCGCCGGCCCCCGCACGTACACGAACACCGCCGGGTTGGTCACCTCGACCGGCTCGTACGACCCCATCGCCAGCTGGGGATGTCGCGAGCGGGCGTCCAGCATGCGCCGCACCCAGTGCAGGAACGAGCCTGGGTTGCGCCGCTGCGCCTCCACGTTCACAGCCTGGTACCCGTAGACGGGGTCCATGATCGGCGGCAGGTAGAGCTGCTCGAAGTCCGACGTCGAGAACCCGGCATTGCGGTCCGGCGTCCACTGCATCGGGGTGCGCACGCCGTCGCGGTCGCCGAGGAAGATGTTGTCGCCCATGCCGATCTCGTCGCCGTAGTAGAGGACCGGGCTGCCGGGCAGGGACAGCAGCAGGGCGTGGAACAGCTCCATGAGGGGCCGGTTGTTGTCGAGCAGCGGCGCCAGGCGGCGGCCGATGCCCGTGTTGCGCCGCATCTTCGGGTCCCGGGCGTACTCGGCGTACATCTCGTCGCGCTCGATGTCGGTGACCATCTCGAGGGTGAGCTCGTCGTGGTTGCGCAGGAACAGCCCCCACTGGCACCCGGGCGGGATCTCGGGCATCTCGGCCAGGATCCGCTCGATGGGATCGCGGTCGCCCCGCTTGGCCGCCAGGTACATCCGGGGCATGAGGGGGAAGTTGAAGCACATGTGGCACTCGTCGCCGTCGCCGAAGTACGCCAGCACGTCGCTCGGCCACTGGTTGGCCTCGGCCAGGAGCACCTTGCCGGGGTGGCTGCTGTCGACCTCCCGGCGCAGCTGCCTCAGGAACTGGTGCGTCTCGGGCAGGTTCTCGCCGTTGGTGCCGTCGCGCTCGTACAGGTAGGGGACAGCGTCCAGGCGGAAGCCGTCGAGGCCGATGTCGAGCCAGAACCGCACCACGTCGATCACCGCTTGGCGGACGTCGGGGTTGTCGTAGTTCAGGTCGGGCTGGTGGCCGAAGAAGCGGTGCCAGAAGTACTGCTGGCGGATGGGGTCCCAGCTCCAGTTCGACGTCTCGGTGTCGTGGAAGATGATCCGGGCCTCCGACCAGCGCAGGTCCTCGTCGCCCCAGACGTACCAGTCGGCCTTGGGGTTGTCGCGGCCCTGGCGGCTCTCCTGGAACCAGGGGTGCTGGTCGCTGGTGTGGTTCAAGACGAGGTCGGCCACCACCCGCAGGCCTCGGGCGTGGGCTTCCTCGACGAGCTCGACGGCGTCGGCCAGCACACCGTAGGCGGGCAGGATCGTGAAGAAGTCGGAGATGTCGTAGCCCCCGTCGCGCAGGGGTGATTGGTAGAACGGCAGCAACCAGAGGCAGTCGACCCCCAGCCACTCCAAGTAGTCGAGGCGGCCGGTGAGTCCTCGCAGGTCACCTTGGCCGTCGCCGTTGCCGTCGTGGAAGCCGCGCACGAAGACCTCGTAGAAGACGGCCTGCTGGTACCACCTGGCGTCTCCTGCGTCGGGGTGCATCGGGTCCTGGTTAGCACGCGGAAGGGACTCCATGCCCGACCACGGACCGTGGGCAGAACGTCATGGAATCACAACAATGCGGACGTCGGACCGCAACCGCGGCCGGACAGCCTTTCGGCGGGTGGTGGGATCGACCCACGAAGGGATTCACGTGCTCGACATCACGATCCGGCGGCCGGCGAGCGCATCGGCCGTCTGTCGCCTCGATGGCGACCTGACCACCGACGAAGCCACTGGTGTCCGAGCGATCACCTCTTGGCTCCGTGACACTGGCACTGTCGTCGTCGACCTGCGGGGAGTGTCCCGCTTCGATCGCCCTGGCGTCGCCGCCCTCATCGGCGTGCTGCGCCGCATCCGCACCTCGGCCGACCGCGTCGCCCTCGCGGTCACGATGCCCTCCATGGTGCGCTTCCTCCGGTCCGAAGGCCTCGATCGGCTGTTCCCGATCGAACCAGCACCCGAGGAGTTCGTCGGTTCCGCCGCATGAGCAAACCGGGCGGCCACGAGCTCGTCATCGTGGCCAATCGCCTCCCGGTCCAGCGGGCACACGACGGTAGCGACGACTGGGAGACCAGTCCCGGCGGTCTCGTGCGCGCCACGCTCTCGGTGCTCCACCATCGTCGCGGCGCGTGGGTTGGTTGGACCGGCAGCGCCGCCGACGCGCCCGCCCCGTTCGAGCGCGAAGGCGTGCGCCTCGTTCCGGTGCCGCTGTCGGAAGCCGACATCTTCGAGTTCTACGACGGGTTCTCCAACGAGGCGCTCTGGCCGCTGTACCACGACGCCATCCGGTCCTCCACGTTCGAGTCGTCGTGGTGGGAGGGCTACGTCCGGGTCAACGAGCGCTTCGCGGCGGCGGCCGCCGAGGAAGCGGCCGACGGCGCCGTGGTGTGGGTCCACGACTACCACCTGCAGCTCGTGCCGCTCTTCCTGCGCGAGCTGCGGCCCGACGTCCGCATCGGCTTCTTCCTCCACATCCCGTTCCCGCCCCAGGAGCTGTTCATGCGGCTGCCGTGGCGCGAGGAGATCCTGCGGGGCCTGCTCGCCTGCGACCTGGTGGGCTTCCAGCGCCGGGTGGCGGCGGAGAACTTCGTCGCGGTGGCTCGCCGCCTGCTCGACATCGACGGGGACGTGCCCGAGCTGCAGTTCGAGGGGCGGGCCGTGCGCGTCGGTGCCTTCCCCATCTCCATCGACGTGGCCGAGTTCGACGAGATCGCCCGCCGGTCCGAGACGGCGGCGCTGGCCGCCGACGTCCGCCACCGCCTCGGCGACCCGGAGCACGTCCTCCTGGGCGTGGACCGGCTCGACTACACCAAGGGCATCGACGTGCGCCTCGAGGCGTTCCAGGCCCTCCTGCGCAGCGGCGACCTAGACCCTCGCACCACCGTGCTGGTGCAGATCGCCGTGCCCACCAGGGAACGCATCGACCACTACGTGGACGAGCGCCGGCGGGTGGAGGAGCTGGTGGGGGAGATCAACGGCGAGTTCAGCGCCGTCGGCTACCCAGCGGTGCACTACCTGCGCCAGAGCCTGCCGCTCGACGAGCTCATCGCCCTCTACCAGCTCGGCGACGTCATGCTCGTGACGCCGTTGCGCGACGGCATGAACCTCGTGGCCAAGGAGTACGCCGCATCCCGGGTGGACGAGCAGGGCGTGCTGGTGCTGTCCGAGTTCGCCGGCGCCGCCGACGAGCTGATCGAGGCGGTCCTGGTGAACCCCCACGATCCGGAGGCGGTGCGCCGGTCGATCCTGGAGGCGGTGGACATGCGGCCCAAGGACGCTCGCGAGCGGATGATCGCCATTCGCGACCAGGTGGCGGGCAGCGACGTTCGGCACTGGGCCACACGGTTCCTGGCCGAGCTCGGCGCGGCGTGACCGATCCGGTCGGCGAGATCGCCGGCGTCGCCGCGAGCGGCGATCGGCCGCTGCTGGTGGCGTCCGACGTCGACGGCACGCTGTCGCCGATCGTGGCTCGCGCCGCTGACGCCCGCCTGGCTCCCGGCGCCCGCGACGCGCTCGAGCGCCTCGCCGCCCGCGACGGTGTCGTGGCCGCGGTGATCTCGGGCCGGCCGCTGCACGAGCTCCGCGACCAGTTCGGCTTCGACGGCGACGGCGTGCGTCTCATCGGCAGCCACGGGTTGGAGGACTCGGCCCGGGCTACCACCGCCCTCGACGCCGCCGAGCAGCACCGTCTGGACGAGGTGACCGACGAGCTGCGCGCGCTGGCCGCCGCGGTGGCCGGCGCGTGGGTCGAGGACAAGCCGGCGTCCGCCGTTCTGCACGTGCGGGAGGCCACCCCGGCTGAGGGGGACGCCGCCCTCGCCCACGCCGGCGTCCGCCTGGGCGAGCGCGCCGGGGTCTTCCTGATCCCCGGCCATCGGGTGCTCGAAGCGACGGTCAGGCCGGCCAGCAAGGCGGCGGCAGTGATGCGCCTGCGGGCCGAGACCGGCGCCCGCACCGTGCTCTTCGCCGGCGACGACGTGGCCGACGAGGAGGTGATGGCGTCGCTCGGGCCTCTCGATGTGGGGGTGCGCGTCGGCCAGGAACCGTCGCTGGCCCGCTTCCGCGTGGCGGTGCCGGCGGATGTCGTCGCCCTGCTCGCCGCCGTGGCCGCCCTGCTCGACGCGAGTTAGACGCTCGCCGCCCCGACGGCCAGCTCGGTGACGAAGCCGATGTGATCGCTGCCGGGGATGTCGACGTCGCGCACCGACTCCACCGCCACCTGGTCGTTGACCAGGGCGTGATCGAGCCGCATCAGCGGTACCGGGAACCCGAGGTTGGGCCACGAGCGGGAGAGCCCCTGGCCGGTTGCCTCATGGGCATCGTGCAGCCCGGCGGCCAGCAGGTCACCGAACGGCGGGTTCCAGCGGGTCGAGTTGAAGTCGCCGACGAGGGCCACCGGCCCTGTGGCCGCGGTGGCCTCGTCCTTCACCGTCTCCAGCTCGCGGGTCCAGTCCTCGCGGCTGCGGATGGCGTTCTCGACGTGCACGGCGAGCAGCCGCAGGCGGCGTTCCCCCACCACGACGGTGGCCGCCGGCATGTCGGTGCGACCGGACGGCGCGTGGACGTCCTCGAGGGGCAGCTTCGACCAGATGACGTCGGTGCGGTAGCGGCCGTTGGGCGCAGTGGAGTACGGGTAGGCCTGGTCGACGCCCTGCTGGCGCAGCGCCTGCAGGGTCCGGGAGTCGATCTCCACGACGACCATGACGTCGGCCCCCGAGGCGAGGAGCTTGCGGGCGGCGGCGTCGGGCTGGGCGTTCTGGTCGTAGACGTTGGCTTCGAGGATCGACACCCGCGGCGCGGTGGCCGCCCATGCGGGCAGGGAACGGCTGCCCAGGGCCGGGTACACCGCGGCGACGTGCACCAGGGCGAGCACGCCGCAGGCGGCGCCGAGGAACCACCGCTTGCGCACGAATGCCACGACGCCGATCGGGTACGCCGGCAGGTACACGATGGGCACGATCGCCTGCAGCATCACGGTCACGCGCGCCGGGAAGGTGATGCCGAAGGACCGGGTCAGCGTCACCCAGGCCAGCGTCGCCACCACCATCCAGGCCGCGATCCACGCGATGCGCGACGCCAGGTCGCGCGCGCTCTGGGCGGGCTCCGCCGGGTCCCCGGCAGGCTCGGTGGAGGTGATCGTGTTGGTCATGTGGTGTGCGGGCGGGGGGACTCGAACCCCCACTCCTTGCGGAACCGGGACCTAAACCCGGCGCGTCTGCCTGTTCCGCCACGCCCGCCGGTGCGGCATGCTGACACGCCTAGGTTCGCACGTCGGGCCGGTCCACGACACGCGGGGGAGCGCTCAATGGCAGGCGAGGAACGGCGGCGACTGGCGACGGACCGCCTGGCGTGGCTCCGTTGGGGCCCCTACCTGTCCGAGCGGGCATGGGCCACGGTGCGCGAGGACTACAGCGCTGACGCCGATCCGTGGCGCTCCTTCCCGCACGATCACGCCCGCTCGCGGGCCTACCGCTGGAACGAGGACGGGCTCGGCGGCATCAGCGACCACCGCCAATGGCTCAACTTTGCCTGTGCCTTCTGGAACGGCCGGGACCCCATCCTGAAGGAGCGCATCTTCGGGCTGACGGGGCCGGAGGGCAACCACGGCGAGGACGCCAAGGAGTACTGGTGGTACCTCGACTCGACGCCCACCCACTCGTGGATGCGCTGGCGCTACCACTACCCCCAAGCGGCGTTCCCGTACGAGCAGCTGGTCACCGTGAACGGTGATCGGGACCATGACGACCCCGAGTACGAGTTGCTCGACACCGGCGTGTTCGACGAGGACCGCTACTGGCAGATCACCGTCGACTACGCCAAGGCCGCGCCTGACGACATCTGCATCCGCGTCACGGCCCGCAACGCCGGCCCGGACGAGGCCACGCTGCACGTCCTGCCCACGCTGTGGTTCCGCAACACCTGGGCGTGGGGTACCGACGGCCGCCTGCCCCTCCTCGCCGTCGACGGCGAACGGGTCGTGGCCGATCACCACGACCTCGGGCGCTTCGTCCTGGCGAGTGAGCCCGCCGCCGAGGTGCTCTGCTGCGACAACGAGACCAACGCGGCCCGCCTGTTCGACTCGACCAACCGCTCGGCCTACCCGAAGGACGGCATCGCCGACCACGTCGTGCACGGGCACGCCACCGTGAACCCCAACGGGCGGGGGACGAAGGCGGCCTACCACCACGTGCTCACGGTGGCGGCCGGCCAGTCGGCCGAGCTGCGGCTGCGGTTGGCGCCCGAGCACGCCGCCATCGACGACACGTGGACCGCGACGATGGCCGCCCGCCGGCAGGAAGCCGACGACTACTACGGGGAGCTCACACCGGCCGCCGCCACCGCTGACGAGGCCATGATCCTGCGCCAAGCGTTGGCGGGGATGCTCTGGTCGAAGCAGTTCTACCACTACGACGTGGAGGAGTGGCTGGACGGCGATCCCGCCGGCCCGGTGCCACCGGCCAGCCGCCACACCGGCCGCAACGCCGGATGGATCCACCTCAACAACCGCGACATCATCTCGATGCCGGACACGTGGGAGTACCCCTGGTATGCGGCGTGGGATCTCGCCTTCCACTGCATCGCGCTGGCGCACGTCGATCCCGCCTTCGCCAAGGAGCAGCTGCTCCTGCTGTGCCGGGCGTGGTACATGCACCCGAACGGTCAGCTCCCGGCCTACGAGTGGTCGTTCAGTGACGTAAACCCGCCTGTGCACACGCTGGCGGCGTTGCGAGTGTTCGAGATCGACGGCAGCCAGGACTTCGACTTCCTCGAGCGGATCCTCCACAAGATGCTCATGAACTTCACGTGGTGGGTGAACCGCAAGGACGCCGACGGCAACAACGTGTTCGAGGGCGGCTTCCTCGGGCTCGACAACATCGGTCCCATCGATCGCTCGGCCCACCTGCCGAACAACGGCCTGCTCGAGCAGTCCGACGGCACGTCGTGGATGGCGATGTTCTGCCTCAACCTCCTCGAGATCACGGTCCAGCTCGGCGTGCAGGACGCGACGTACGCCGATCTCGCCACCAAGTTCTTCGAGCACTTCGCCTACATCGCGTCGGCCATCTACGAGCGCGGGCTGTGGGACGAGACCGACAGCTTCTACTACGACGTGTTCCAGGTGCCCGGCGCCGAGCGGGTGCCGCTGCGGGTGCGGTCGATGGTGGGCCTCCTGCCGATGTGCGCCACGGTGGCGGCGAGGACGGGCGCCGTCGAGCACATGCCCGAGTTCGCGTACCGCATGCGGTGGTTCATCGAGAACAAGCCGCAGTACGCCGAGCGGGTGTCACGGCGCGACGTGATGCCGGGCATCGAGGGGTACCTCCTCTCGATCGTCGGTCCGAGCCGTCTGGAGCGCATCCTCCATCGCATGCTGGACACGGACGAGTTCCTGTCCCCGCACGGCATCCGGTCGCTTTCGAAGTACCACGAGCACCATCCGTTCACGCTCCGCCTCGACGGTGTCGACGCCACGGTCGACTACGAACCGGCCGAGTCGCGCTCGGGCCTGTTCGGCGGGAACTCGAACTGGCGGGGCCCGGTGTGGTTCCCGGTCAACTACCTGCTGATCCAGGCGCTGGCCCGCTTCGGTCACTACCTCGGCGACGACTACACGATCGAGCATCCCACTCGGTCGGGCACGCAGCGCACCCTCGCCCAAATGGCCGACGACATCGCCGACCGGCTCATCGGACTGTACCGGGCCGATGCCGATGGCAACCGGCCCGCCTTCGGCGGCGACCCCCGCTTCGCCGCCGATGGTTGGCGCGACCAGCTGTTGTTCTTCGAGTACTTCAACGGCGACACCGGTGCCGGCCTGGGCGCCTCCCACCAGACGGGCTGGACCGGCCTCGTGGCCGACCTCATCCTGCGCAAGTACGGCGCCGACGTTCCCGCATGAGCGGCGACATCACGTTCGACAGCCTGTCGGTGGTGGCCGTCACGGCGTTCCTCGCGCCGCTCGTCGTCGACCGCATCCGCGCCGTGCGGGTCCCCGTCGCCGTGATCGAGATCCTCCTCGGCGTCGTCATCGGTCCCGACGTGCTCGGCTGGGCCGAGGTGGACGAGCCGGTGCAGGTGCTGGCGCTCCTCGGGCTCGCCTTCGTGCTGTTCCTGGCCGGCTTCGAACTGGACCTGCACCAGTTGCGCGGGAAGCTGCTGCGGGCGGCGGGGATCGGCTATGCCTGCGTCCTCGCGGCCGCCCTTGCCTTCGGCATCGTGCTCGACCGTGTCGGCCTGGTCGATAGTCCGGTGCTGGCCGCCATCCTGCTGTCGGCCACATCTTTGGCGCTGGTGACGCCCGTGCTGCGAGAGGGCGATCAGCTCCGCACCTACCTCGGCCAGCTCACGATGGCGTGCGCGTCGGTGTCGGAGTTCGCCGCCGTGGCGCTGCTGTCGCTGTTGTTCACGAAGGAGACAGGGAGCACGTCGGTGCGCCTCGCCCTGGCAGGGGCGTTCATCGGGCTCATCGTCGTCGTCGGCCTCGTGGCGGCCCACGCGAGCCACACCCGCTCCGTGCGGCGCCTGTTCGAACGGCTCCACGGGGGCACGTCCCAGATCCGGGTGCGCGGCGCCATGATGATCATGGCGCTGTTCGTGGTGCTGGCCCAGGAGGTCGGGCTCGAAGCGATCCTGGGTGCGCTCGTCGCCGGGGCTCTGCTCGGCGTGCTCGACCGCGGCGCGCTGCGCGAGCACGCCGAGTTCCGCTCCAAGCTCGACGCCGTCGGCTACGGGTTCCTGGCTCCCGTCTTCTTCATCTGGAGCGGCATGTCGATCGACCTCGATGCCCTGCGGGACAAACCGTCGCGACTGGTGCTCATCGTCGTGTTCTTCGTGGCGTTCCTCGCCGTCCATCTCGTGGCGGTCCCGATCTACCGGCGCACGGTGAGCGCTCGTGGCGCCGTCGTGGCGGGACTGCTCGGCTCCACCTCGTCGCTGCCGTTCGTGGTGACGGCGACGGCCATCGGCCAGGAGTCGGGCTTGCTCACCGCCGCCACCGCGGCCGCGATGCTCGTCGCCGGCGTGCTCTCGGCCCTCGTGTTCCCGGTCATCGCCCTCGTGCTCGTGCGCCGCGACGAGGTGCTGGGGTCGCCTGCCTAGCGCCCTAGTCCACGGCGATCCAGACCAGCGCCAGGCTGGTCACGGCCACGTCCGTGCGTTCGAGTGGCACCGGGACCGTCGTGATGTCGGTCGCCTTCGCCTCCCACTCGTCGTGGATGGCGGACAGCTCGCCGGCGAGCTCGTCTTCCAGCTCGGCGGCGTCCTGCTCGATGGTGGCGGCCTTGTCGGCGGCGGCGGCGCGCTTGCGGCCGGCGGCAGACCGTTGGCGCGACTCCCGAGCGAGGGCACTGCTGCTGCGGCGCCCGCCGAGGAAGCTCCCGAGCAGGGACCCGGCGGTCGACAGCAGGTCGCCCTGAGCGGCGGCGCCGTACTGGTCGACCTTGGCCTGGGCCGCCATCAGCTGATCGCGCAGGCGCTTGGCCCGCACCTCGTACTTCGATCGGAGCGCGGCCGACGCTTGGTCGGCGCCGGTCTCGGCGGCCTGGCGGCAGCGCTCGGCGAACTGCTCGGGCGACTCGCCCGGGCGGGACCACAGCTTGAGCGTCCGGTTGGCCTGGATCTCCAGCTTCCGGTTGCGCACCAGGTGATCGACCACGTCCTTGCGCAGCTGCGTCCAGTACGTCTTCTTGGCGATGGGCGCATCGGTGAGCACGTAGCGGGCGCCCGCCGGCACGTCGGCCACCAGGTCGCGATCGTCGTAGTCGACGGCGCGCGCCGCCGACGGGTCGGTCGTCGCCGTGAGCGGCAGCAGCACCGCCTCCCACTCCTCGTCCTGCACGAGGTCGGCCTTCTCGTCGTCGTAGCGGAGCTGGACGCGCGCCACCGCGGCCGGCTGCAGCCGGGTCCCACCGGGGACGGCGTCGACGGCGGTGGCCCACGGTGCATCGGGTGCCAGGTAGCGCACGGGCACCCCCTCGGCGATCGTGGGCATGACCGTGGTCTCGTCGCCGGCGGTGGCGGTCGGGGCCGGCGCCGCCGGTGGCGGCGGGGCGCTCGTGGTGGCGGGCGCAGGCGGTGTGGCGGCGCGGCCCTCCGTCAGCGTGGCGATCTGCTCGCGGGTCAGCGGGCCGCGCAGGTAGCTCATGGCCCAGCGCGTGGTGAACGACTCGGGCTGGTCGCGCCCCGCGCGCCGCAGCACGAACTCCCGCTTGGCCAGACCGGTGATGGTGGCGTCGATGGCGCTCACGTCGACGCCGCCGGCGGCCGCGCTCATGCCGTCGAGCAGGCGGGCTTTGTCCCGTTCGGTCTGGAGCCGTCCCACCATCCAGGTGCCGGCGTTGGAGATGGCCTTGTAGTCCACGTCGACCGGGTTCTGCGTGGCGAGCACGACGCCCACGCCGAACGCCCGGGCCTGCTTCATGAGGAGCATGATCGGCTTCTTGGTGGGAGGGTTGGCCGTCGGCGGGACGTAGCCCGCCACCTCGTCCATGTACACCAGGGCCCGCAGGTCGGTGGTGCCCGACTGCCGCCGCATCCACGTCACCACCTTGGACAGCAGGAGTGCCACCACGAACTGGCGCTCCTCGTCGGACAGGTGGGCGATCGACACGACGGCGGCGCACGGCGTGCCGTCCGGGGTGCGGAGCATGGCGCCGATGTCGAGCGGCGGTCCCGACGCCCAGGCATCGAACGCACGAGATGCGAGCAACCCGTTGAGCCGCAGCGCCAGCGCCGTGCGGTCGGCGGGCGGGAAGAAGGCGTCGAGCTCGAACACGCCGAGCTTGCGCAGCGGCGGCGCCTGCACCTGGCCGACGAGCGTGGGCAGATCGAGGCTGCGGCCGGCCACCCAGCTCGACTCGATCAGGTTGGCCAGGAGGATGTGCTCGCGCGACGAGAGGGGGTCGGCCTCGATGCCGACGAGCCCGAGGAGGCCCGACACGTAGCCATCGATCTCGTCGCGCATGGTCTCGACGTCGCTGGTGTCGGCCGGCGCCTGCAGCGAGCCGACGATGTTCACGGGCACGCCGGTGTTCGACCCGGGTGTGTAGATCGTGACGGCCACGCCGTCGTGCAATGCGGTCAGCCGCTCGGGCCCCACCCCCCAGCCGGCGAGGCCGTCCTTCCACGCCTGCGCCTGGGCGGCGGCGAAGTCGTCGAGGCTCAGGCCCGCTTGCTTGGCCTGCCCCTCGTCGACCCACGGCCGGAAGTCGGCGGCGGCCAGACCGGGGAACACGAGGGCCAGGTTGGCGAGGTCGCCTTTCGGGTCGATGAGCAGGCAGGGCACGCCGGCGCTCAGCGCCTCCTCGATCAGCACCATGCCCAGGCCGGTCTTGCCCGAGCCGGTCATGCCCACGATCACGCCATGAGTCGTGAAGTCAGCAGTGTCGAGGGTGAGCGGCGATCCGGATCGTTGGTGGGTGGCCGGGTCGACGAGCTCTCCGAGCCGGAGGTCTGCCATGGAACGGAAGGTAGCCCTGCGCGCCCCGCGTAGGGTGCGGGCCATGGCATTCCGGGGCTTCCCGACCGAGGCCATCTCGTTCTACGAGGGCCTCGAGGCTGACAATTCGAAGAGCTACTGGACGGCGAACAAGGCGGTGTACGAGCAGGCGGTGAAGGAGCCGTTCGAAGCGTTGTGCGCCGAGCTCGACGGTGAGTTCGGCCCGATCAAGATGTTCCGGCCGTACCGCGATGTGCGGTTCAGCAAGGACAAGGCGCCGTACAAGACCGCCGCTGCCGCCGCCGGCGAGTCCGAGGGCGGGGCCGTGTACTACGTGCAGCTGTCGTCGAGCGGGCTGTTCGTCGGGTCCGGCTGCTACCACATGGCGTCGGATCAGCTGGCCCGCTTCCGCGCCGCGGTCGACGACGAACGGACGGGCGTGGAGGTCGAGCAGATCTCCGCGGCGATGGAGAAGGCCGGCTTCGACATGGCCGCCCACGATGAGCTGAAGACGGCGCCGCGGGGCTACGCCAAGGACCATCCCCGCATCGCCTTGCTGAAGCGCAAGGGCCTCATCGCGGGCATGGGCTGGCCGGTGGCCAAGTGGTTGCAGACGGCGGAGGCGAAGCGGCGCGTCGAGCAGGCCTGGCGCAGGTGCGAGCCGCTCAACGGGTGGCTGGCCACCCACGTCGGTCCCAGTGAGATGGCACCCGACGAGCGCGACGTCAGGTAGCTGACGAGATGCGATAGGCGCAGCGCATGTCGCCGGCCATCAGGTGCTGCGTGCGCTCGACCACGACGTCGTCGCCGAGCACCCGCTGGAAGAGGTCGAGCTCGCTCTGGCACAGCCCAGTGCAGGCCCGGGCGGCGTCGGCGATGGGGCAGTGGTGCTCGACGAGCAGGACGCTGCCCTCGCCATCGGGCACCGACTCGGCCAGGTAGCCCTCGGCCGAGCGCACCTCGGCCAACCGGGTGACCCGCTCCGCCAGTGGGCAGGCGACGTCGGGAAGCGCCCGCCGGTAGGCCGCCTCCTGGGCCTTGGCGCGCGTGTCGATCACCTTGCTCAGGCCCTCCTCGCCGAGGGCGGTGCGGATCGAGCCGAGGAGCTCCACGGTGAGGTCACCGTGACGATCCGGGAACAGTGACGCGGCGAGCGTCGTGAGATGCCACGCCACCGGCGGCCGCCCCCGGCCGGCGGGCTCCGATGCTGACCGCTCCACCAGCCCGACCGCCTCGAGTGCCTCCAGGTGCTGGCGCACCGCGGTGTCGGTCAGACCGAAGCCGGCGGCGAGCTCGGGCGCGGTGGCCGACTCGACGCGCTTGAGCCGCTCGACGATGCGCCGCTTGCCGTCAGACAGCTGATCCGCCATGGCGGTCACTGTACCTGATTTTGGCAAGAACGCGCTTGACCAAATCGACGGCGGGGGCGGACACTCGGGTGGTGACCACCGAACGGGTCCGCGCCGGCACCGCCCACGAGCTCGAGCAGGAAGGGCGCCTGCTGACCAAGATCGGCACCGTGCCGGTGGTCGTCGTCTGGCACGAAGGCCGGGCGTGGGCGATCGAGGACCGTTGCCCCCATCTCGGCTTCCCGCTCCACCAGGGCACCGTCGAGGCGGGGCTGCTGACGTGCCACTGGCACCACGCTCGCTTCGATCTGGCGTCGGGCTGCACGCTCGATCCATGGGCCGACGACGCCACCGCCTTCGCCGTCGAGCTCGAGGGCGACGACGTGTGGGTGGCCCGCCGCCCTGCCGCTGATCCCGTCGGGCAGCTCCGCCGGCGCCTGGCCGACGGGCTGGAGCACGGCCTCACCCTCGTGACCGCCAAAGCGACGCTCGGGCTGCTGGAGGCCGACCCGAGCGGGGCGACGGTCGTGACCACCGGGCTCGAGCATGGCGTGCGGTACCGCGCCGAAGGTTGGGGGAGCGGCCTCACGGTCCTCGTCGCCATGGCCAACGTGCTGCCCCATCTCGATCCGGCTGACCGGCCGCTGGCTCTCGTGCATGCGCTGGCGTTCGTGAGCCGGGACACGCGGGGGCGGGCGCCGCGCTTCGCCGAGTCGGCACTGGCCACGACCGAGCTGGCGCCGGAGCGGCTGGCCGAGTGGTACCGGCGTTTCGTGGAGACCCGCTCGGCCGATGCCGCCGAGCGGGTCCTGGCCACGGCCGTGGCCAGCGCGCCGACGGCCGATGTCGACGCGATGATGTTCGCCGCCGTCACCGATCACGTCTTCATCGACGAGGGCCACACGCTCGACTTCACGAACAAGGCGTTCGAGGCGCTGTCACTGGTCGGGACGGAGGCGGCGTCGGCCGTGCTCACCTCGCTCGTGGCGCAGACGTGCGCCGCCGATCGCAGCGAGGAGGCATCCGAGTGGCGCCACCCCCGTGACCTCGCCGCGCTCACGACCGACGCGGCGGAGCGCCTCGAACTGGCGCTGGAGAAGGGGTGGGCGGTCGCCAGCGCCAGCATCGACGTGAGCGGGCTGGCGTGGTCGCTGCTCGACGACGATCCCGATGCGGTGGTCGGTGCCGTGCTCGACGCCGCGGCCGCCGGCGCCTCCCCCGAGCAGCTCGGGCGGGCGTTGGCGTTGGCGGCGGCGCTGCGCATCGTGCGGTTCCACACGCAGAACGACTTCGGCGACTGGAACTCGGTGCACCACGCCTTCACGGCGGCGAACGCGCTGCACCAGGCGCTGGTGCGGTGCCCGAGCCCGGAGCTGCTGCGGGGCGCCATCCACGGCGCGCTGCGGGTCTATCTGGACCGGTTCCTGAACGTGCCCGCGGCGCGGCTGCCCACTGGGGCCAGCGGGTCGCTGGAGGAGCTGGCGACGTGCTGGGACGTGCAGGGCGAGGTCGACCGCGCTGGCTCGATCGCCTACGGGTTCGTGCGGGGTGGTGGCGACCGGGGTGAGCTGATCGCCGCGCTCGGTCACGCGCTGCTGGCCGAGGACGCCGGGTTCCACTGGTACCAGGTCTACGAGGCGGGCGTGCGCCAGGCGTTGGCGTGGCCGGAGGGCTCCGAGGAGTGCGCGCTCATCCTCGCGGCGGTGGCCCGGTTCCTGGCGGCGCACACGCCCACGCGGCGCGAGCTGCCGACGGTGGTGCGCACGGCAGCCCGGCTGCGCCGCGGCGACCCGGTCCACGAAGCCGACTGACCCCCCGCCGCCCGCCGCCGCCCGCGCCGCCGCCGCCGCCGCCGCCGCCGCCGCCCGCCGCCGCCGCCGCCGCCGCCGCCGCCGCCGCCGCCGCCGCCGCCGCCGCCCCGCCGCCGGCCGCCCGCCGCCGCCGCCGCCGCCCCGCCGCCGCCGCCGCCGCCGCCGCCGCCGCGCCGCCCGCCGCCCCGCCCTCTCGCCGCGCCCTCTTTGCGCGCAGCCTGAGCGCTTCATACCGCTCGCGCGGTACCAAGTGTTCAGGCTGCGCGATTCGGGGCGTTTGGCACAATGGGGCGGTGACCACCGTGCCCGGCGCCCCTGACGTGCTCGAGGGGCAGCTCGGGCTGGTCGGCGCCGTCGTCGACGCGGCCGTCCTCGCGCGCTCCGTCGACCGTTTCCGCACCTACGGCATCACGCTTCCCACGTTCGCCGAGCTCGCCGCCCCGACCCGCCTCGACCCCGCCCGCACCGCAGGTGTCGATCCCGGCGCCGCCCATCCTGCCAACCTGTTCCGGGTCCACTGGTTCAACGACCTCGCCGGCGATCCCGTCGACGTCCCCGACCACGTCGTGCTGCCCACCGCACTCACCGGCGTCGAGAGCCCCATCGTCGTCGCCTTCGGTGACCGCTTCCCCATGATCGGTGCCCACAAGGTCCTCGCCGCCTACGCCTGCCTGGCCCCGCGCGTCGTGACCGGCCAGTTCGATCCCACACAGCATCGGGCGGTGTGGCCGTCCACCGGCAACTACGCGCGCGGCGGGGTGGCCATCAGCCGCATCATGCGCTGCCGCGGCGTCGCCGTGCTCCCGGCCGGCATGTCCCAGGAGCGTTTCGACTGGCTCGATCGATGGGTGGCCGAGCCCGCCGACATCATCCGCACCCCGGGCAGCGAGAGCAACGTCAAGGAGATCTACGACGCCTGCCACGCGCTCGCCCTCGATCCCGCCAACTTCGTGCTGAACCAGTTCTGCGAGTTCGGCAACCACCTGGCGCACTACGAGATCACCGGTCGAGCGCTCGATCGCGTCTTCGAGTCGGTGCAGCAGCGCCGGCCCCACCTCCGACTTGCCGCGTTCGTCTCGGCCACGGGCTCGGCCGGCACCATCGCCGCCGGTGACGCGCTGAAGGAGCGCCACGGCACGCGCATCGTGGCCGTCGAAGCGTTGGAGTGCCCGACGATGCTCGAGAACGGCTTCGGCGAGCACAACATCCAGGGCATCGGCGACAAGCACATCCCACTGATCCACAACGTGATGAACACCGATGTCGTGTGCGCCGTCAGCGACGAGGCGACGGACGCCCTCGATGTGCTCTTCAACACCGACGAAGGCCGCACCCACCTTGCCAAGCGGCACGGACTCGGCGACGAGCTGCTCGCCGCCCTTGGGCACTTCGGGCTGTCGTCGATCGCCAACGTGCTGGCCGCCATCAAGACGGCGAAGCTGCTCGGCCTCGGTCGCGACGACGCCATCGTGACGGTGGCTACCGACGGCGGCGCGCTCTACCAGACGGAACGGGCCAAGACGCTGGCGGCGCGCTGGCCCGACGGGTTCGGTGATGTCGAGGCGGCCGACGTGTTCGGTCGCCATCTCGGTGCCATCGGTACCGATGCCATGATCGACTGCACCGAGCGCGACCGGACCCGCATCTTCAACCTCGGCTACTACACGTGGGTCGAGCAACAGGGCACGCCGGTCGACGTGTTCGCCGCCCGCCGCTCGGCGTCGTTCTGGCGAGGCCTGCGCGGCTACCTGGACACGTGGGACGGCCTCATCGACGACTTCAACGGGCGCGTCGTCGCCTCGTCGTGATCACGGGCTACCGGTGCGCGGTCTGCGCGGCGTCCGTGCCGATCGCCGCGACGTCGCCCTGGCGGTGCCCGAACGCCACGACGACCGATCGCGCCCACGTCCTGCGCATCGAAGGCGACGGCCAACCGCAGCCGCCCGCTGGCGACGATCCCAATCCCTTCGTGGCCTACCGGGCTCGGATGGCGTGGCACGCGTTCGCCGCCGCTCACGGGATGACCGACGCCGACGCCATCGCCCTCGTGCGCGACTTGGATGCGGCCGTCGCCGCCGTGGATGGCGCCAGCTTCCGGGTGACTCCGTTCGGCCGGCAGGACGCGTTGTCCGACGCGCTCGGCTTTCTCGCGGACGGCGGCATCTGGGTGAAGGACGAGACGGGCGGAGTCGCCGGTTCTCACAAGGCCCGCCACCTGATGGGCGTGCTGCTGCACCTCGTCGCCGCCGAACGGCTCGGCCTCGCGCCTCCCGTCGCCGGACGGCTGGCCATCGCCTCGTGTGGCAACGCCGCGCTGGCGGCGGCGACGCTCGCCGCTGCGGCGCAGCGGCCACTCGACGTCTTCGTCCCGCCGTGGGCCGACACCGGCATCGTGGATCGGCTCGAGCAACTCGGCGCGCAGGTGGTCGTGTGCCCCCGAATCCCGGGTGGGCCGGCCGGGGACCCGTGCATCCACCGGTTCCGTGCCGCCGTCGACGCCGGTGCCGTCCCGTTCAGCGTCCAGGGGCCCGACGACGCGCTCTGCCTCGATGGCGGCCGCACGATCGGGTGGGAGCTGGCGGCCCAGCTCGGCGGGAGGGCGGTCGATCGGGTCTTCGTGCAAGTGGGCGGCGGGGCACTGGCCACTGCGGTCGGCGATGCCCTGCGCGACGACGCGATCGCGGCCCGCATCCATGCCGTGCAGGTGGCCGGGTGCGCGCCGTTCGCTGCGGGCGTGGGCCTGCGCCCGGAAGCTCGGGCTGCGCGAGGCGGGACGCCACTGGTCCGAGTGCATGCACCCGTGGGAGGGGGAGCCGGCGTCGGCGGCGAGCGGGATCCTCGACGACGAGACCTACGACTGGTTGGGCGTGATCGATGCGCTCGCGGGATCCGGTGGCGAGCCCGTCACGGCCAGCGAGGATGACGTGCTGGCGGCGAACGACCTCGCGACGCGTTTGACGGCGATCCCCGTCGATCACACCGGCTCTGCTGGTCTCGCCGGCGTGCGCGCTTTGCGTCGACACCTCGGTGACTCGGAGCGCGTAATTGTCCTGTTCACTGGTCGTTTTCAACGTTTCATCCGGAGTTGATCCGAACGGCTCATTGCTGCCCGGTCAGTGCTCTGGCACCGTCCTCGCACGGGCGCCGGCGGATGGCCAGAAGGGCGGGTGGTGCCACCCGCCGGTGCCCCAAGGGCGGACAACAAAAAGGCGACGGCGAGTGCAGGTGAACATGGCGGAGGGGACCGGGCGGGCGCGACGACGCCTCAGCAGCCGGTTGATGATCACGACGGCGCTGGTCGTGCTCAGCGTCGTGGTGACGCTCCTCGTCCTGGGCACGTCGCTGACGCCGAGCGCGAACGCCGTGATCGCCCTCGTCCTGTTCGGCGGCATGCTGGGCGCGTTCTTCCTGTGGCAACGGCTGGCGGCGCCCCGTGACGCCGTCGTCGAGGAAGCGATCGCCGGCGAAGAGACCGATCTCTAGGGCCAGTCGTCGCCGATGGCCCGGCCGGCCCGATGCCGGAGGCCAGGCGGCAGCGGGCTTGTAGCCTGGTCCCATGTCTCAGGCACCGCTGCCCTCACCCCTCGGGTTCGACGCTCCCACCGATCAGCGCACCGACATCTACAACCGGCTGCTGCGCAACCGGATCGTCACCCTCGGCACGGACGTCAACGACGAGATCGCCAACGTCATCTGCGCCCAGCTCCTCTACCTCGAGGGCGAGGACCCGGCCAAGGACATCTGGCTCTACATCAACTCGCCCGGTGGTTCGGTCACGGCCGGCATGGCGATCTACGACATCATGCAGTTCGTCAGCTGTGACGTGGCGACGGTCTGCATGGGCCTCGGGGCATCGATGGGGCAGTTCCTGCTGTGCGCCGGGGCCAAGGGCAAGCGCTACGCCCTGCCCCACGCTCGGATCATGATGCACCAGCCGTCCGGTGGCCTCCGGGGGCAGGCGGCCGACATCGCCATCCAGGCCGAGCAGATGGTGTACACGAAGCGCACGCTGGCCGAGCGCATCGCCGATCACACCGGCCAGACGGTCGACCAGATCACCCTCGACTCCGACCGCGACCGGTGGTTCACGGCCGAGGAGGCCCGGGACTACGGGATCATCGACCACGTGATCGTCAAGCGCGGCGAGATCATCTGAGCTGCATCTGCGTCAGCCTGAGGACGGCGGTGGCGCCGGCGCGGTCGTGGTGGGCCCGGTCGTGACCGCTGGGGTTGTCGCCGCCGGTGCCCCGAGGTCCACGCCACACGTCTGGCGGGCGTAGTCGGTCACCGTCTGCGCCGCCGGTGCCGCCGAGTACGCCTGTTGCACCAGTGCGGCGCGCGCCGTCGTGGCGGTCGGGTCGAGATCGGCGGCGGCCTGCACGAGCAAGGTCAGCTGGTGCCACTCGGTGCGGATGGCCTCGGGTGCCAGCCCATCGAGCTTCTCGTAGCCCGTCACCGCCGCCTTGGCCGTCTTGGCGTCGACCACGCCGGTGATCACGATGTTCGTGTCGGTCTGGAGACGCCGGCAGAACGCCTCGGGCCCACGACTGCTCCCGCTGCACGCCGCGGTCGCCAGCACGACGCCAGCGAGGCAGGAGGCAACGACCGGCCCGCGCATGCATGCCAGTCAAGCAGTCACCGCCCCCGCTGATCGCGCATGGTCGGCCAACTGTCGCGCACCCCCTCGCTATGGTCATGGGTACGCCGTCGTGGGCGCGGCGCCCGGTCCCGCCCTCCTCCGTCGAACCAACGTCGAGGAGGTGCGTCGTGCTCGCCACGATCCGATCCGCCACGCTGCTCGGTGCCCGCGGGCGCCCGGTCATGGTCGAGGTCCACGTCGGCCAGGGACTCCCCGGCTTCAGCGTCGTCGGCCTGCCCGACGAAGTGTGCCGTGAAGCGCGTGACCGTGTGCGGGCCGCGCTCTTGTCGAGCGAGGTGGCGTGGCCCAACCGGCGAGTCACGGTCAACCTGGCGCCCTCGGGCATGCGCAAGGGCGGTGCCGGACTGGACCTGCCGATCGCCGTCGGCCTCCTGGTGGCCATGGAGGTGGTACCGGCGGCGGCGGTCGAAGGCTTGGGCTTCATCGGCGAGTTGGGGCTGGACGGCTCCGTGCGCCGCGTCACGGGCATCGTGCCGCTCGCCGCCGCGCTCGGACCGGTCGACCCGGTCGTGGCGCCGGAGTGCGTGCGCGAGGTGGGCCTCGTCACGGCGGGTGCGGCGCGCGGGCTCCCCACCCTCGCCGCGCTCGTCGCCTGCCTGCGGGGCGAGCAAACCTGGCCGCCGCCCCCGCCGCCCGTCGCCACCGACGCGTGGGATCCCATCGCCGATCTTGCCGATGTGCGTGGTCAGCACGTGGCCCGGCGGGCCCTGGAGGTCGCGGCCGCCGGCGGCCACCACCTCCTCATGATCGGGCCGCCGGGTTCGGGCAAGACGATGCTGGCGCAGCGCCTGCCCGGCCTGCTCCCTCCACTCGAGCGGGACATCGCGTTGGAGACCACCATGATCCACTCGGCCGCCGGTGTGCGCCTCCCGGCCGGCGGCCTCGTCCAGGCCGCTCCCTTCCGGGCGCCCCACCACTCCGCGTCGGCGGTGGCCATGGTGGGCGGAGGTACAGCGGCCATGCGCCCTGGAGAAGTCAGCTGTTCGAACGGCGGGGTGCTGTTCCTGGACGAGCTGGCGGAGTTCGCGGCGTCCGTGCTCGACGGTCTGCGCGAGCCGCTCGAAGAGGGCGTCGTTCGTGTCACTCGCGCCAGGGCCACGGTCGAGTTCCCCGCACGGTTCCTCCTCGTCGCCGCCATGAACCCGTGTCCGTGCGGCAAGGGCATCAAGCCGGGCGCGTGCGCCTGCGGCACGACCCGGGGCGCTCGCTACATGCGCCGGGTGTCCGGTCCCTTGCTCGACCGGTTCGATCTCCGGGTGGTGGTGGAGCGTCCGCAGGTCGACGAACTGCTCGGCGGCCAGCCCGGTGAGTCGACGGCCACCGTGCGAGCACGCGTGGACCGGGCGCGAGCTCTCGCGGCGGCGCGGGGTGTCGCCCGCAACGCCGACATCCCTGCCAACCGGCTCGACGAGTTGACCCCGCTCACCTCGGGCGCCGCCGCCATGCTGCGGCGGGAGCTCGAGCTCAACCGCTTGACCGGCCGCGGCCTGCACCGCGTGCGGCGTGTCGCTCGCACCCTGGCCGATGTCGACGACAGTGGCCCGGTCATCGACGAGCGCGTCATCTCTGCGGCCCTCAGCATGCGCGTCGATCCGTCGGCGTGGACCCAGGTGGCGGCGGCATGACCGCGGGTGAGAGCACGCTGCCACCCGAGGCGTACGCCGCCGCGCTCGCCGGCCTGCCGTTCATGTGGCCGTCGCGGCTGCGCGCCCTGTTGCGCCGCCTTCGCCCGCCGGCGGCGTGGGCCTCGGTGCTCGGCACGGCCCCGCTCGACAAGGTGCTGGCCGACGCCGTGAAGCGCAAGGCCGACGCCCTGGAGGTGATGCGGACGGCCGCCCGCCGGCGACCGCCCGAGCTGATCTGGCAGCAGTGCGAGCGCACCGGCGTGGCCGTGCACCTGCTCGGCCAACCCAGCTACCCCAGCATCCTGGCCGCCGATCGCGAGGCGCCCGCGGTGCTGTTCGCGCGGGGTGATCTCGGCGCGCTGCAGGGCCGGCGGGCGGCGGTGATCGGCACCCGCAACGCCACCGCCACCGGCCGGGCCATCGCCCGTGACCTCGGTGCCGCTCTCGCCGCCGCCGACGTGCGCGTCGTGTCCGGCCTGGCGCGGGGCATCGACGGCTGGGCCCATCGTGGTGCGCTCTCGGCCGCCGGCGCACCGCCCGTCGGGGTCGTCGCCTGCGGGCTCGACGTCGTGTACCCGGCCGAGCATCGCCCGCTGTGGAACGACGTCGCCACCCACGGGCTCCTGCTGAGCGAGGTCCCGCCCGGTACCACGCCTGACGCGTTTCGCTTCCCCCTGCGCAACCGGATCCTCGCAGCGCTGGCCGAAGTGGTCGTCGTCGTCGAGTCCCGGGCCACGGGCGGCTCGCTCGTCACCGTCGACGCCGCCGAGCGCCGGGGCGTTCCCGTCCTGGCGGTCCCCGGGTCTCCCCGCAGCCCCGCCGCCGAAGGCACCAACCGCCTTCTGGTCGATGGGGCGGCGCCCGTGCTCGACGTGACCGACGTCCTCGTGGCCCTCGGCCTCTCCACCGGACGTGCCAGCGCCCCGGCGCCCGCCCTCGGGCCGGCGCTGCCGGCCGAGGACCAAGCCGTGCTCGACCTGTTCGCCGGCGAGCCCCTCGATCTGGAGCGGGTCATCGCAGGGTCGGGCCGGCCCATGGCCGAGGCGGCGCTGGCACTGGCCCGGTTGGAGATGGCCGGCTGGCTGGTCTCGATTGGTGGATGGTTCGAACGCGCCCCCGGAGGCGTCCGGTGACCGCCGTGTCGCGGCGACCGCGACGCACGGCGTGTGGCCGACAGCGGACGAGCGGCGTTCGATACGGTGGGCGCAGTGACCTGGCGCCTCGACGAGTTCGAGCGGTCCCTCACCTCGGTGGCGTCAGCCACCCTGGAGGCGTACCGGCGCGACATCGTGGCCTTCGTCGCCTGGTGCGAGCGGGCCGGCGTCGCCGATCCGGCGCGGGTGGACCGGCTGCTACTCCGGCGCTACCTCGCGTACCTCACCACTCGTCGCTACGCACGGCGCTCCATCGCGCGCGCGGCGTCGTCATTGCGGCGCTACTTCGCCTGGCTCCGTCGCACCGGCGTCCTCGCCGACGACCCGGCCCGGACGCTGTCGGCGCCCAAGGGGGACGCCCGCCTGCCCCGGGTGCTGCGGGCCGACGAGCTGCACGCCCTCCTCGACGAGGCGCCGGCGGTCCCGCCGGGCGGCGAGGCGTGGCGCCTGCGCGACGACGCCGTGCTCGAGCTGCTCTACGGCAGTGGCGTGCGCGTGGCCGAGCTGTGCTCGCTCGATCGTGGCAGCGTCGCTCGCACGAGCCGCGCCGTCACCGTGTGGGGCAAGGGGGCCCGCCAGCGCCGGGTGCCGATGTCGACTCCGGCGGCGGACGCCGTGGCGGCGTGGTTGGAGCAGGGCCGGCCGTTGGTGGTGGCCGGTGGCGTCCGGCCCGACGCCGGCGACGCCTTGTTCGTGAACCAGCGCGGCGGCCGGCTCACCCCGCGAGACGTGCGGCGCATCCTCGATCGGCGCTCGGCGGCGCCCACCCACCCGCACGCGTTGCGCCACACCTTCGCGACGCACCTGCTCGACGGGGGCGCCGACCTCCGGGCCGTGCAAGAGATGTTGGGCCACGCCGACCTGGCGACCACGCAGATCTACACCCACGTCAGCCGCGAGCGCCTGCGCCGCGTCTACGACGAGACCCACCCCCGGGCCTAGTCGGTGGGCACCCGGGCCAGCACGGAGCTGGATTTGCTTTGGGCCAGCTACAAGGCCGACGGCGATCGCGAGGTGCGCGATCAGCTCATCCTCCACTACTCACCGTTGGTGAAGTACGTCGCCGGCCGGCTGGCGGTGGGACTACCCCAGCGGGTCGAACCGGCCGACCTCGTGAGCTACGGCATCTTCGGTCTCATCGATGCCATCGAGCGGTTCGAGCCCGAGCGGGGCATCAGCTTCGAGAGCTACGCCATCTCCCGCATCAAGGGCGCCATCATCGACGAGCTCCGCTCGTTGGACTGGGTGCCGCGCTCGGTGCGGGCCAAGGCCCGGTCGCTGGAGCGGGCCTACCAAGACCTCGAGGCCCGCCTGAAGCGGGTCCCGACCGACGCCGAGCTGGCCGCCGAGGTCGGGTTGGAGGAGGACCAGCTCCAGTCGATCCTGGCCCAAGTGTCCTTCGTCGGTCTGGCCGCGCTGGACGAGACGCTCGGCATCGGCGAGCACAACCAGGGTCCCACGCTGGGCGACACGCTGGCCGACCGGGCCGACGGCCCCGTCGCCGTCGTGGAGACGGCCGAGACCCGGCGCATCCTCGCCGCCTGCATCGCCGCGCTGCCCGAGCGCGAGCGCGTCGTGCTCACCCTCTACTACTACGAGGGTCTCACGTTGGCCGAGATCGGCACGGTGCTGTCCGTCACCGAAAGCCGGGTCAGCCAGGTGCACACGAAAGCCGTGATCCACCTGCGCGCCCGCCTGGCGGCGGCGGATCGCGACCCCGGCTGAGTCTCGCCGCTTTCGCGGCCTGTCATCCGTCGTCCGGGAGGAGCGCGCCATGGGCCGCCCCCGATCGCCCCTCGCCGCCACCGCGCTGGTGGCCGTCCTCAGCATCCTCAGCCTCGTGGCCTCAGTGCATCCCGCCGCGTCGTCCGGCCGCCCCGTTCGGGTCCGGGTCGGGGTCGGGTACCAGCCGCCGGTCGAGGGCCCGATCATCGACCACTTCCGTCCGCCCCCGTGCTCGTGGTGCCCGGGCAACCGCGGCATCGACTACGCGGTTGCGCCGGGCACGCCGGTGCGGGCCAGCGCGGCGGGGACGGTCACGTTCGCCGGCGCCATCGGCGACCAGCGCTTCGTGACCATCGCCCACGCCGACGGCCTGCGCACCACGTACGCCTACCTGGCCACCATCACGGTCCACGCCGGCCAGGCGGTCGGCCAGGGCACGGTGGTGGGCACGAGCGGCACCACGTTGCACTTCGGCGTGCGGCGGGGCTCGGTGTACCTCGATCCCGAGCTGCTGCTGGCTGGCTGGCGCCTCGTGGCCCGCCTCGTGCCGAGCGACGGTGGCGCGCCCCGGGCCCGCGGCGCCGTCGCACGCAGGGCCCACCGCGCCGCCGGTCGGGGCCCACCGGCCGTCCGCTACGATGGCTCGCTGGCCCGCCAGCGGCGGTCCACCACACCACGAGCGTCTCGCCACCTGCGGTCGCCCCTCGGGGCGCTGGCGAGCACGCCACCAGAACCGCAGGAAGGAGACGAGAACACCATGGCGCCGGTCGTCACCATGCGTCAGCTGCTCGAGGCGGGGGTGCACTTCGGGCACCAGACCCGCCGGTGGAACCCGAAGATGAAGCGCTTCATCTTCGGCGAGCGCAGCGGCATCTACATCATCGATCTGCAGCAGACCCTCTCGCGCATCGAGACGGCGTACGGGTTCGTACGCGACCTCGTCGCCGATGGCGGGACCATCCTCTTCATCGGGACCAAGAAGCAGGCCCAGGACCCGATCCGCACCTACGCCGACCAGTGCGGCATGCCGTACATCAACGAGCGCTGGCTCGGCGGCATGCTCACCAACTTCGAGACCATCGCCAAGCGCGTCGGCAAGATGACCGAGTACCAGCGCATGCGCACCTCGGGCGAGTTCGAGGCGATGCCGAAGAAGGAAGCGCTGATCCTCGGGCGCGAGTTGGAGAAGCTCGAGCGCAACCTCGGCGGCATCCGCAACATGGGACGCCGCCCCGACGCCGTCTTCGTGCTCGACACGAAGAAGGAGCACATCGCCGTCACCGAGGCCAACAAGCTCGGGATCCCGGTCGTGGCCGTGGTCGACACCAACTGCGACCCCGACGTGATCCAGTACGTCATCCCGGGCAATGACGACGCCATCCGGGCCGGCACGCTGATGTGCCGCATCATCGCCGACGCCGTCGAGGAAGGCCGGTTCATCGCCAGCCGCCGCAACCCGAGCGCGGCATCGGCCGGCGGTCCCACGGGCCCGTCGGGCCCCGCCGGTGGCCCGCAGCGCACCGCCGAGGAGGAGGCCGCCATCGCCGCCCAGCAGGCCAACGCCCGGCGCCAGGCGGCCGCCGCCCAGGCCGAGCGCGATGCCCGGCTGGCCGCACAGGCTGCCGGCGCCGCCGAGGAAACGGTGGACACCGACGGCCTCAGCGAGTCGGCGGCGCCGGCGCGCGCCGTGGCCGCCGAAGAGGTCCCGACGCCGGCCGAAGCGGAGGCCGAGTTCGTGGCCGAGACCGTCCCGGCCGCCGACGAGCCGGTGCAGGAGGGCTGACCCATGGCCTTCACTGCCAAGGACGTGCAGTCCCTGCGCCAGTCGACCGGTGCCGGGATGATGGACGCCAAGCGCGCCCTCGAGGCCAACGACGGCGACATGGAGGCGGCCAAGCAGTGGCTGCGAGAGAAGGGCCTGGCCGCATCGGCCAAGCGCGACGAGCGGGAGAACACGCAGGGCGCCGTGGCGCTGTTCCTGGACGGCAACGTGGGCGCCATCGTCGAGCTGAAGTGCGAGACGGACTTCGTCGCGTCGTCCGAGCACTTCAAGCAGCTGGCCGGTGACCTCTCCTCGCTCGTCGCCCTGAAGGGAGAGTCGGCCACCGAGCAGCGGGCCAAAGAGCTCGAAGACCTGCGCATCACGCTCAAGGAGAAGATCGAGCTCGGCGACGTCGTTCGCATCGAGGCGACCGACGGCCACGTGCTCGAGTCCTACCTCCACGTGCAGGGTGGCCGCGGCGTCAACGCCGTCCTGGTCGAGCTCGACGGCGGCACGCCGCAGCTGGCCCACGACATCGCGGTGCACATCGCCTTCGCCCGCCCCAAGTACCTGAGCAAGGACGACGTGCCCGCCGATGTGGTGGAAAAGGAGCGCGAGACCCTCACCGCCCTCAGCCGCAACGAGGGCAAGCCCGAGCAGGCGTTGCCGAAGATCGTCGAGGGTCGCATCGGCGGCTTCTACAAGGAGGTCGCCCTCCTGGAGCAGCCCTACGCCAAGGACGACAAGCAGACGATCTCCCAGCTCCTGGGCGGAGCGAAGATCGTGCGCTACGCCCAGGTCGAGATCGGCTGATGGACGACGCCTCCTCCGACGGGCGGCGGCCCGACCCGCCGTGGAAGCGGGTCGTGCTGAAGCTGTCGGGGGAGGCCCTGTCCGGACCGGACGGCTCGGGCGTCGACACCGACGTCCTGGTGCAGCTGGCGTCGGAGATCCTGGACGTGCGCCAGGAGATGGGCGTCGACATCGCCGTCGTCGTGGGGGGCGGCAACTTCTGGCGGGGCCTGTCGGCCTCGTCCAGCTCGGGCATGGACCGGGCCCAGGCCGACTACATCGGCATGATCGCCACGGTCATGAACGGTCTTGCGCTGCAGGACGCCCTGGAGCGCGTCGGCCAGCCCACCCGGGTGCAGACGGCGGTCGAGATGCCGAAGATCGCCGAGCCCTACATCCGGCGCCGGGCCATCCGCCACCTCGAGAAGGGCCGGGTGGTGATCTTCGCCGGCGGCACGGGCAACCCCTTCTTCACCACCGACACCACGGCGGCGCTGCGAGCGGCCGAGATCGACGCTCAGGCGATCCTGAAGGGCACCCACTCGGGCGTCGACGGCGTCTACACCGCCGACCCGAAGAAGGACCTCACCGCCACCCGCTACGACCAGATCAGCTACATCGACGTGATCAATCGCGGCCTCAAGGTGATGGATTCCACCGCCATCACCTTCTGCATGGACAACGGCATCCCCATCGTGGTGTTCGACGTGTTGGCCAAGGGCAACGTGCGGTCCGTACTCGAGGGTCGGCGCGTCGGTACGCTGGTCGGGTGATCGAAGAGAACCTGCTGGACGCCATCGACAAGATGGACAAGGCGGTTGAGCACGTGCAGGGCCAGTTCTCCACCGTGCGCACCGGCCGGGCCGCCCCGGCGCTGGTCGAGAAGCTCCTCGTCGAGTACTACGGGGCCGAGGTGCCCCTGCAGCAGCTTGCCGGCTTCAGCGTGCCCGAGGCCCGCCTGCTCGTCGTGCGTCCCCATGACCGCAACTCCATGGGCGCCATCGAGAAGGCCATCCGCAACAGCGACCTGGGCATGGCGCCGGCCAACGACGGCAACGTGATCCGGCTGGCCTTCCCGCCCCTCACCGAGGAGCGCCGCAAGGAGTACGTGAAGGTCGTGAAGCACATGGCCGAGGAGGGCCGCGTCGCCGTGCGCAACGTCCGGCGCGACACTCGCAAGCACCTCGAGGCGTCGGAGAAGGCCGGCGAGATCTCCTCCGACGAGCTCGATCGCGCCGAAAAGGAGCTGGAGAAGATCACGCACGAGCACGTCGACGACATCGACAAGGCGCTGGCACGCAAGGAGCACGAGCTGCTCGAGGTCTGACTCGAACCGCGAGGCGCGTCGCTGGCGCGAGCGAAGGAGGTCATCATGGCCGACGAGACGGGCGGCATTCGCCCCGAAGACGACGAAGACGACGACATCTACCGCGTGCGACCCGACGATCCGTCGGAGTCGGTGACGATCCTCGGTCCGGCCGACGAGCCGCCCCTGGTGTTCGACACGAGCGACGAGTCCCCGCTGCGCTTCGAGCCCGATGACACGGGCCCGCTGCCGCACTGGACCGAGCCCCCGACCGGTGAGGTTCCCCGCATCTTCGCCGAAGACGTCGGCGGCGACGATCCCGACGAGTGGGCGGCGTCGGCCACCCAGAGCCCGGTGTGGCGGGAGGACCGGGCCGCCTTCGACACCGACGACACCATCGACTTCGCCAGCCTCGGGGAGGGCACCCGGGTGGGCGCCCTCGACGAGCAGGCCGCTTCGGTCGATCCGTTCTTCGACGACGAGCCCTACCCGCCGCCGGAGCCCGAGCAATCCCGGGTCACGCCCATCCGCACCCGCCGCCCACCGGTGGCCACCACCAACCGGCCGGGCACCGAGGAGCGCCCGCTCGGCACCGGCGGCGTCGCCGGCCGGGACCTCCCGATGGCGGTCGGGGTCGGCGTGGCCATCGCCGCCGTCGCCTGGGTGCTGCTGGCCGCCGGTGCCCGCTACGCCATGGTGATGGTGGTCGCCATCGTCGGCGTGGCCGCCGTGGAGTTCTACGACAAGCTGCGGGAGAAGGGCTACCAGCCGGCCACGCTGGCGGGCCTGGTGGCGGTGGTAGCGATGCCGCTGGCCGCCTACTGGAAGGGCATCGCCGCGCTGCCGCTCGTGTGCTTCCTCGCCGTCGTGGTCACCCTGGTGTGGTTCATCCTGGCGCCCGGCATCGAGTCCGGACCGCTGCCGAACACGGCGGTCACGCTGCTCGGGGTGCTCTACATCGGGCTGCTCGGTTCCTACGCGGCGCTGATCCTGCAGTTCCCGAACGGCACCGGCACCATCTTCATCCTCGCCTTCGGCACGATCGCCTACGACGTCGGTGGGCTCTTCGTGGGCTCCTCGGCGGGACGAACGCCGCTCATCGCCTGGATCAGCCCCAACAAGACCGTCGAGGGTCTGGCCGGCGGCATGCTGGCCGCCTTCCTCGTCGTGGTGCTCGTCCACTTCTTCGGCCTGGCCCCGTGGGGTGGCGACGACTCGACGCTGTGGCACGCCGTGGAGCTGGGTGCCCTCGTGGCCTTCGCCGCCCCGCTCGGCGACCTGGCCGAGTCGATGATCAAGCGCAACCTCGACATCAAGGACTTCGGCACCGTGCTGCCCGGTCACGGCGGGGTGCTGGACCGCTTCGACGCGTTCCTGTTCGTCCTGCCGGCGGTGTACTACCTCAGCATCGTGCTGAACGTCGGGTAACGACTCGACCACACCACCGCATCAACCGGGCCCACCTGCCAGACTCGCGTCGTGGTGCGCGTCGCCCTCGCCGGCTCTTCGGGATCGATCGGCACCCAGACGCTCGACGTGATCCGCGCCGAGCGCGACCGCTACGAGGTCGTCGCCCTCGGTGTCGGGTCCTCGGTCGA
This sequence comes from uncultured Acidimicrobiales bacterium, assembly GCA_963728985.1. GTDB lineage: Bacteria > Actinomycetota > Acidimicrobiia > Acidimicrobiales > Ilumatobacteraceae > DASXAI01. Next base: position 272,111 of record CAVSME010000005.1, read on the forward strand.
CGTCCTCGTCGCCCAGGCCCGGGAGTTCCGGCCCAAGCTGGTGGCGGTGGCCGACCCGGCGGCCAGGGCGGAGGTCGCCCGCCAGGTGGCCTTCGCCGAGGTCGTCGGCGACCTGGCCGAGCTGGCCGAGGTGGCCGACGTGGTCGTCAACGGCGTCGTCGGGTTCGCCGGCCTGCCGGTCACGATCGCGGCGTTGCGGGCCGGCAAGCGCCTGGCCCTGGCCAACAAGGAGAGCCTGATCGCGGCGGCGCCCGTCGTGCAGCCGCTGCGCCGGGTGCCGGGGGCGGAGCTGGTGCCGGTCGACTCCGAGCACTGCGCCATCCACCAGTGCCTGCGCGCCGGGTCCGGTCGCGAGGCCGAGCTGTCGCGCATCGTCCTGACCGCCAGTGGCGGACCGTTCCGGGGGCGGACGGCGGCCGACCTGGCGGCGGTCACCATCGACGACGCCTTGGCCCACCCCACGTGGAAGATGGGCCCCAAGATCACGGTCGACTCCTCGACCCTCATGAACAAGGGCCTGGAGGTCATCGAGGCCCACGAGCTGTTCGGCGCGCCCTACGACCGCATCGACGTGGTCGTGCACCCCCAGTCGATCATCCACTCCATGGTCGAGTTCTCCGACGGCGCCACCATCGCCCAGCTGTCGCTGCCGGACATGCGCCTGCCGATCGGCTACGCCCTGGCCTACCCCGACCGGATCGCCAGCCCGTTCGGCCGCATCGACTGGCACGAGCTGCGCCGGCTCGACTTCGAGCCGCCGGATCCGTCCACGTTCCGCTGCCTGCCGCTCGCGTACGAGGCCGGTCGGGTGGGCGGGACGGCGCCGGCCTGGCTCAACGCCGCCAACGAGGTGGCGGTGGCGGCGTTCCTCGCCGGCGCCATCGGCTGGACCGCCATCCCTGACGTCCTCGAGGCCGTCCTTTCCCGGCATGATGGAGCGGTGGCCGCCGATGTCGACGCCGTGATCGACGCTGACGGCCGGGCGCGTGCCGAGGCGACGGCGGTGATCGAGCAGGTGGTGAGACGACCATGACCCAGTTGGAGCCGCCCCGCCCTGATCGTCACCACACCGTGCCGCTGCCGCCTCCGGCCGACCCGTCTCCCGGCCAATCCCCCGCGTACCTCCCGCTGGCCATCGTGATGGCCCTGCTGCTGGCCATCGGTGTGTTCGGCTCCTGGTGGGCCTTCCTCATCGTGGTCGCCCTCATCGTGTGCGTGTTCCTCCACGAGCTGGGCCATTTCCTCACCGCCCGGCGGGCGGGCATGAAGGTCACCGAGTTCTTCCTGGGCTTCGGCCCCCGCATCTGGAGCTTCCGCCGCGGCGAGGTGGAGTACGGCATCAAGGCCATCCCCGCCGGCGCCTACGTCCGCATCCTGGGGATGAACAACCTCGAGGAGGTGCCGCCGGCCGACGAGCCCCGCACCTACCGCCAGCAGGGCTACTGGTCGCGGCTCTCGGTGGCCGTGGCCGGCTCGGCCATGCACTTCCTCATCGCCCTCGTGCTCCTCGTGATGGTGATCACCGCGTTCGGCCTCCAGCGCGACACGTCGTGGAAGATCTCCGAGATCTCCCCGAACAGCCCTGCTCTCGTCGCCGGCCTCCAGCCGGGGGACCGGGTCACCGCCATCGACGGCATCCCCGTGTCCACCTTCGGTCAGCTGACCACCCAGATCCGGGCCCGCCCGAACCAGAGTGTCGAGCTGACGGTGCGCCGGGCCGACGGCTCGGTCGCCGAGATCGCCACCACGCTGGCGGCTCGCAACCCGCAGGACGAGGCCGTCGGCTTCCTCGGGATCGGCGAGGCGCGCGACTACGTCCGCGAGTCGGTGCCCGCCGCCGTCGTCGGTGCCGGCGAGGAGTTCGGCCGCATCGCCTGGGAGTCGGTGGTGGGGCTGTCGAAGGTGTTCAGCCCCGAGGGCGTGCGGGGCTACGTCGACGCCCTCACCAACAAGCCCACCGACTCGAGCTCGTCGACCACAGGGAACGGCACGCCCAGCCCCCGGCTGGTCACCCCCATCGGCGTGGCCCAGTTCCACCCGAACAGCGTGGCCGACTTCTTCCTGCTCCTCGCCGTCATCAACATCTCGATCGGCTTGTTCAACCTGTTCCCGGTGCTGCCCTTCGACGGCGGCCACGTCGTCATCGCCACCTACGAGGCCGTCCGGTCCCGGAAGGGGCGGCGCTACTACGCCGACGTCCGCAAGATGTTCCCCGTGAGCTACGCCGTCATGGGCGTCTTCCTGTTCTTCGTGGTCGGGAGCCTCTGGCTCGACGTCTTCCGACCCGTGGGGAGCTAGTGCGTTGACGTTCGAGCGGCGCCCCACCCGCCAGATCCACGTCGGCCCGGTCGCCGTGGGCGGCGGCGCGCCGATCACCGTCCAGTCGATGACGATCACCAAGACGGCCGACGTGGAGGGCACGCTCCAGCAGATCTACGCCTTGGCCGGCGCCGGCTGCGACATCGTGCGATGCACCTGCAACGAGCCCGAGGCGGCCGTGGGCCTCGCCCAGATCGTGCCCCGGTCGCCGGTGCCGATCATCGCCGACATCCACCACCAGTACCGCATGGCCCTCGGCGCGCTGGAGGCCGGCGTGCACGGGCTGCGCCTCAACCCCGGCAACATCCGCAACCCCGACCACATCAAGACGGTGGCACGCGAGGCCAAGGACCGGGGCGTGTCCATCCGCATCGGCGTGAACGGCGGCTCGCTCGACCCCCGCCTGTACGACAAGTACGGCGGCCGGGTCACGCCCGAGGCGATGGTGGAGTCGGCGCAGCTGGAGATGGCGTACTTCGACGAGGTCGACTTCGACCTCATCAAGATCTCGGTGAAGGCGTCGAGCGTGCCCCTCATGGTGGAGGCCTACCGCCAGCTGGCCGACGTGACCGACCACCCCCTCCACCTCGGCGTGACCGAGGCCGGGCCCCCGCCGGCGGGCCTCGTCAAGGCCACCGCCGGCATCTCCACGTTGCTGCTCGAAGGGATCGGCGACACCATCCGCTACTCGCTGACCGCCGATCCGGTGGAGGAGGCCCGCGCCGGTCGCCAGCTCCTGGAGTCGCTCGGGCTGCGGGAGCGGAAGTCGGTCGACCTGATCGCTTGCCCGTCGTGCGGTCGGGCCGAGATCGACGTGATCGACGTGGCCCGGCGGGCCATGGACGCCTTCGGCGAGCGCAAGCTGCCGCTGCAGGTCGCGGTCATGGGCTGCGTGGTGAACGGGCCGGGCGAGGCGCGCGAGGCCGACCTCGGGATCGCCGCCGGGAACAAGCGGGGCCACCTGTTCGTGAAGGGCCGCAACGTGGCCGTGGTGCCCGAGGTGGAGATGGTCGACGCCCTCGTCGAGTGGGCCGAGTTCATCGTCGCCCACGGGGTGGACGCCGCCATCGCCCGGGCCGACACCACGCTGGCCGAGCGGGAGGCCGAGCGGGACCGCCGCCGCAACCTGGGGGAGCGGGGCGACGACGCCAACGACGCCGCGCAGCGCGTCGAGCTGATCCAGAAGAAGGTCAGCAGCTAACAGGTACCCTCGTCGCTCTTATGGCTCGACAGAGTGTCCTCACATCGCCGGCCGAGGACTACCCCCGCTGGTACCAGGACCTCGTCGCCAAGGCCAACCTGGCCGACAACGGTCCGGTGCGGGGGACCATGGTCATCCTCCCGTACGGCTACTCGATCTGGGAGCGGATGCAGGCCGAGGTCGACGCCCGCATCAAGGCCGCCGGCGCCGCCAACTGCTACTTCCCGCTGTTCATCCCCGAGAGCTACCTCCACCGCGAGGCCGAGCACGTCGAGGGCTTCGCGCCCGAGGTGGCGGTGGTGACCCACGGCGGCGGCAAGGAGCTGGAAGAGCCGGTCGTGGTCCGGCCCACCAGCGAGACCATCATCAACACGTACTTCTCGAAGTGGGTGCAGAGCTACCGGGACCTGCCGCTGCTGGTGAACCAGTGGGCCAACGTGGTGCGCTGGGAGCTGCGGCCCCGCCTGTTCCTGCGCACGACCGAGTTCCTCTGGCAGGAGGGCCACACCTGCCACGCCACCCAGCAGGACGCAGCGGCCTACGCCGAGCGCATCCTCTACGAGGTGTACGCCGACTTCATGGTCAACGTGCTGGCCATGCCGGTGCTGACCGGGCGCAAGACGGCCCGGGAGCGCTTCCCCGGCGCCATCAACACCCTGGCGTGCGAGGCGATGATGGGCGACGGCAAGGCCCTGCAGATGGGCACCAGCCACGAGCTGGGGCAGAACTTCGCACGGGCCTTCGGCACCCAGTACTCCAGCGAGGCGGGCACGCAGGAGTTCGTGTGGCAGACGTCCTGGGGCGTGTCGACCCGGATGATGGGCGGCCTGATCATGGCCCACGGCGACGAGGCCGGGCTGCGGCTGCCTCCCGGATCGCCCCGGTGCAGGTGGTGGTGCTGGTCGTGAAGGCCGAAGACGGCGCCGGCGAGGCGGCGGCGCAGTTGGCCGCCGAGCTGCGGGCGGCCGGCGTGCGCGTCGAGCTCGACGATCGCACCGACGTGAGCTTCGGGCGCCGGGCGGTGGACTGGGAGCTGAAGGGCGTGCCCGTGCGCATCGAGGTCGGGCCGCGCGACCTGGCGACGGGCCAGGTGACGCTGGTGCGGCGGGACACGTCGACGAAGTCGGCCGAGCCGCTCGCCGGGGTCGTCGCCACGATCCCGGCGCTCCTCGTGCAGATCCAGGACGATCTGCTGGCTGGCGCCACCGAGCGGCGCGAGGCCCGGACCACCGATGTCGCCACCCTCGACGACGCCGCGGCGGCCAGCGCCGATGGGTTCGCCCGCGTCCCGTGGTCGGTGGTGGCCGAGGGCGACGGCGAGACCGTGCTGCGAGGGCAGGGCGTGACGGTGCGGTGCCTGCGCCAGCCCGACGGTTCGCTGCCGACGTCGGACGATGATCCGGCCACGATCGCCGTCGTGGCGAAGGCGTACTGATCGGCGCCGCGTGGCGGCGCCGAGGAGGCGCCGCCGGGGCCAGCTGCCGGCGGCATTGTTCGAGCGCAGCGAGGCGGCGCCGCGTGGCGGCGCAGTGCGCCGCCGGGGCCGCTGCCGGCGGCATTGTTCGAGCGCAGCGAGGCGGCGCCGAGGAGGCGACGCGTGGCGGCGCAGTGCGCCGCCGGGGCAGCTGCCGGCGGCATTGTTCGAGCGCAGCGAGGCGGCGCCGAGGAGGCGCCGCAAAGAGACACGGCTACAATCGTTCAGCCTGAGTTCGTTTGGTGTACCGGGGAGGCGTGGGCGGAGCCCACGCCTTTCGTCTGAGAAGATCGAGATGCGAGAGGAGGTGCAGGGAGATGACGGTGGTGGAGCGCGTCCGTTCCTCTGTCGCACCGCTGCTCGCCGACCTCGGCCTCGAGATCTACGACATCGAGCACGCCGGCGGCATCCTGCGCATCAGCGTGGACAAGCCGGGCGGCATCGATCTCGATGCCATCGCCCTGGCCACCCGCATCGTGTCCCGCCAGCTTGACCACGACGACCCCGTGCCGGGCCGGTACACCCTCGAGGTCACCAGTCCCGGGATCGAGCGGCCGCTGCGCACCCCCGAGCACTTCGAGCGGGCCGTCGGCCAGGTCGTCAACCTCCGCACCCATCCCGACGTCGAGGGCGACCGCCGGGCCCGGGGCGAACTGCTGGCCGTCGATGCCGACGGCATCACCGTGCGCGTCGAAGACGGTACCGAGCGCACGATCGGGTACGAGGACATCGAGCGGGCTCGCACCGTCTTCGAGTGGGGTCCCGGCGCCGGCCCCGCTCAGCCCCGCCCGAAGAGGAAGGCACATTCGTCATGAGCTCCAACCTGGACATGAAGGAGGCGGTGCGGATCCTCGCCGCCGAGAAGGGGATCTCGGAGGAGTCCCTCCTCCAGGTCCTGGCCGACGCACTGGTATCGGCGTACAAGCGCCGTCCCGGCGCCGCCGATGAGGTCGAGGTCGAGATCGACCCCGACAGCCTCGAGATGCGGTTCATCGCCTACGACATCGACGACGAGGGCAACTGGGTCAACCCGCGCGACGACACGCCCGACGCCGGCGCCCTCGGCCGCATCGCCGCCCAGACGTTCCGCCAGGTCATGAACCAGCGCATCCGCGAGGCCGAGCGCGAGCGCAAGTTCGAGGAGTACGCCAACCGCGAGGGCGACATCGTCACCGGCATCATCCAGCAGAGCGACAGCCGCTACACCCTGCTCGACCTGGGCAAGGTGGAGGCGCTGCTGCCCCAGGCGGAGCAGGTGCCCTACGAGCGGCCCGAGCCCAACGCCCGGCTGAAGGCCTACATCGTCGAGGTCCGGCGCACCTCGAAGGGCCCCCAGATCGTGGTGTCGCGCACCCACCCCGGCCTGATCAAGCGGCTCTTCGAGCTGGAGGTCCCCGAGATCGCCGACGGCGTGGTGGAGATCAAGGCGTGTGCCCGTGAGCCTGGCCACCGCACGAAGATCGCCGTCTGGTCGAACGACCACAACGTCGATCCGGTCGGGGCCTGCGTCGGCGCCCGCGGTGCCCGGGTCCGCATGGTCGTCACCGAGCTGCGGGGCGAGAAGATCGACATCGTGCCGTTCTCCGACGACTCGGCCGACTTCGTGGCCAAGGCGCTGTCGCCGGCCAAGGTGAAGGAGGTCCGGATCCACGAGGACACCGGCGTGGCCGAGGTCATCGTGCCCGATTACCAGCTCTCCCTGGCCATCGGGAAGGAGGGCCAGAACGCCCGCCTGGCGGCGCGCCTCACCGGGTGGCGGGTCGACATCAAGAGCGAGAGCCAGCTGGCCGACGAAGAGGCCGGCATCTTCCCGGCGGTGGAGGACGAGGTCGAGTACGCCGAGGGCGAGTGGGTCCGCAACGAGACCACCGGTGAGCTGGAGTGGCACTCCGCCGAGGGTGACGTGGTCACCGCCGGCGAGTGGGCCAGCGACGCCGACGGCGAGGCGAGTGGCGGCGCCGCCGCGGCGCCGGGCGAGGCCCTGGTCGAGGCGACGGCCGGCGACGACGAGGCTGCTCCCGAAGCCGCCGCTAGCCTGGAGGAGCCCGGCAACGACGGCTGAGCCGGGTCGGGAGCCGGTCCGGACCTGTGTCGGATGCCGGCGAAGGGCAGTCCAGCGGGAGCTGATCCGGGTCACCCGGACAGCCGAGGGGCGGCTCGTCGTCGGCCGGACGCAGCCCGGTCGGGGCGCCTGGTTGTGCGCGCAGTCGCCGAGTTGCCTCCAGGAGGCGATCCGGCGGGGTGCGTTCGCCCGGGCGCTGCGGGCGCCCGTACACGATGCCGATGAGCTGGCCCGAATGCATTCGGGGCCCGACAACCGAACGTGAGAGACTGGTCCGCCGCTGGGAGCCGTTCCGAGGGGTAACGGCCGTCTCCTGGACATCATGATCGCGACGAAAGGCTGAACGCGCACGTGGCAGGAAAGATCCGGGTCCATGAGCTCGCCAAAGAGCTCGGCCTCACCAACAAAGAGGCACTCGACCTCTCCGTCGCGCTCGGCATCGGCGTGAAGAGCCACTCCTCCAGCATCGAGGACGCCCAGGCCGACCGCGTCCGCCGCCGCGCCGAGCGCGACGGCCTCATCCGGGACCAGCAGCCCGAAGAGCCCAAGCCGGTCAAGAAATCCGCCGCCAAGACGGCCAAGGCCGCCGCTCCTGCTCCCGCCGCCGCCCCGGAAGAGGCCGTGCGGCCCGAGCCGCTCGAGCCGTCGCCCCCGCCCGTGGTGGCCGAGGCGCCGGTGGTGGACCCGGCCGCCCCGGCGGCGGCGCCCGCCGCGCCGGCCCCGGTACCTGCCGCCCCGCCCGCCGCTCCTGCTCCTGCCGCTCCGGCAGCAGCGGAGCCGGCCCCGGTGGAGCCGGCTCCCGCCGTCGCGCCCACCCCGGCGCCGCCCCCTGTCCGCGAGGTCCCGGCCCCGGTGGCCGAGACCCCGCCCGCCCCGGCGCCGGAGCCCGCGCCGCGTCCCGTCGAGGCCCCTGAGGTCGTCGCCCCGGCGGCGGCGGCGCCCGCACCCGCGCCTGCGGCGCCCGTCGAGCACGCCGTCATCAAGAGCACCCGCACCCCCTTCGAGCCCATCATCGAGTCGCGCCCCGACCGGCCGGTCGCGCCGGCGGCGCGCAGCACCGGCGCCCCCGGCGCACCGGCCCCGGCCCGCCCGTCGGCGGCGCCCGCCCCGGCCCGCCCGCCGGCCCCGCCCGGCGTCCGGCCCGTCAGCCCTGGCGCGCCCCCGCCCCCCGGGAGCCGTCCCGCCCCGCCGCCCGGGGCCCGCGGCCCGGTGTCGCCCTCGGGCAAGCCCATCCCGCCGCCGCCCGGTCGCGGCCCGGTCTCCATGTCCGGCAAGCCCATCCCGCCGCCGCCCGGTCGCGGTCCCACCGCTCGCCCCAGTGGGCCTCCCGGTGCCCGTCCCGGCGGTCCCCGCCAGTTCGGCGGGCCCGGCGGTCCGCGTCCCGGTGGCCCCGGCCGTCCCATGGGCGCCGGCGGCCCCAGTCGTCCCGGCGGTCCCGGTGGCGGCCGTCCCGGTGGTCCCGGTGGCGGCCCCGGTGGCGGTCCTGGTGGCGGTGGCCGTCCCGGCGGCGGTCCTGGTGGCCGCCCCAACGCGCAGCGCCGCGCCCCGCGCCGCCCCTCACGGGGTCGTCGCCGTCGCAACATGGAAGAGCTGCAGCCGCAGCAGATGACGTCGTACTCGCCCACCGACGCGCCCGTGCCCGAGGGCACGATCGTGGTCGAGCGGGGGGCGACGCCCCAGGAGTACGGCCCGAAGCTGAACCGCACCGCCGCCGATGTGGTGCGCTTCCTGCTCCAGCACGGCGAGATGATCACGGCCACGATGCCGCTCACCGACGAGCAGCTCGAGCTGTTCGCCCTCGAGGTGGGCGCCGACGTCCTCCTCGTCGATCCCGGCCAGCAGCAGGAGATGGAGCTGCAGGCCCTGTTCGACGACACCGACGACGACGATCCGGAGCTGCAGCAAGGCCGGCCGCCCGTCATCACCATCATGGGCCACGTCGACCACGGCAAGACGCTGCTGCTCGACCGCATCCGCTCGGCCAACGTCATCGCCGGCGAGGCCGGCGGCATCACCCAGCACATCGGCGCCTACCAGACGGCGCACGACGGCAAGCCGATCACGTTCATCGACACGCCGGGTCACGAGGCGTTCACCAAGATGCGCGCCCGTGGCGCCGAAGTGACCGACATCGTGGTGCTCGTGGTGGCGGCCGACGACGGCGTCATGCCCCAGACCATCGAGGCGCTCAACCACGCCAAGGCGGCCGAGGTGCCGATCGTGGTGGCCATCAACAAGGTCGACCGCGACAACGCCGATCCCCAGCGGGTCATGACGCAGCTGTCCGAGCACGGGCTCGTGCCCGAGCAGTGGAGCGGCGACACGATCATGGTGGAGATGTCGGCGCTGCAGAACCTCGGCATCGACGACCTGCTCGAGCAGCTGCTCGTCGTGGCCGAGGTGGAAGAGCTCACCGCCAATCCCGAGGGCCGGGCCAAGGGCATCGTCCTCGAAGCCAACCTGGACGTCGGTCGGGGCCCGGTGGCCACGATCCTCGTCGACAAGGGCACGCTGAAGGTCGGCGATCCCATGGTGGCCGGGGCGGCGTGGGGCACCGTGCGGGCCATCATCGACGACCAGGGCCACCAGCTGAAGGAGGCCGGCCCGTCGATGCCCGTGCAGGTGCTCGGGCTCTCGGTGGTGCCCGGTGCCGGCGACGAGTTCCGCGTCGCGCCGGACCTCAAGACGGCCAAGACCGTGGCCGAGGCTCGCGAGCAGCGTCTGCGCCTGGCCGGCCAGCGGGCCGATGCCCGGGTGCAGCGGGGCGTCAAGCTGGAGGACATCTTCGATCAGATCCAGCGGGGCGAGGTGGCCACGCTGAACCTGGTGCTGAAGGCCGATGTCCAGGGCAGCCTGGAAGCGCTCACCGAGGCGCTGCGCCGGCTGGAGCGCGACGACGTGAAGCTGGCCTTCGTGCACCGCGCCGTCGGTGGCATCACGGAGAACGACATCACGCTGGCCGCCACCACCAATGCCACCATCATCGGCTTCAACGTCCGCCCGGACCGCAAGGCCCGCGAGCTGGCCGACGCCGAGGACGTGGAGGTCCGTACCTACGAGATCATCTACCAGGTGCTCGAGGACATCGAGAAGGCCATGGTCGGTCTGCTCGCCCCCGAGTTCGAAGAGGTGGTCACCGGCGATGCCGAGGTCCGCGAGATCTTCCGCATCCCCCGGGTCGGCGCCATCGCCGGCTGCTACGTGCAGTCGGGCGTCATCACCCGCGGCTCCAAGGTCCGGTTCCTCCGCGAGGGAGTCATCATCTGGAAGGGCACCATCACCTCGCTCAAGCGGTTCAAGGAGGACGCCCGCGAGGTGCGTGACGGCTTCGAGTGCGGGATCGGGCTGTCGGACTTCCAGGACCTCAAGCCCGGCGACATCATCGAGACCTTCGAGGAGCGGGAGATCCCGCGCGGCTGAGATGTTCGTGCTCTCGCTGGCGGTCGACCTGCACGTGCCGGCGGCCCAATCGCTGAAGGACAAGCGCATGGTCGTGCGTTCGATCGTCGACGGAGCGCGCCACCGCTTCCGGGTGGCGGCGGCCGAGGTCGGCCAGCAGGACCAGTGGCAGCGCGCTGAGCTCGGCTTCGTCACGGTGGCCGAATCGGCGCGCCACGCCACCGAGGTCATCGACGGGGTGGACCGGTTCATCTGGTCGCGGCCGGAGATCGAGGTGGTGTCGATGGAACGGCGGTGGTCGGAGTGAGCGGCGGACGGCGGCGGCAGGCCCGCCCGGCCGCTGTGCGCCAGGCCCCGCGCACGGCCCGGCTCAACGAGCTGCTGCGGGAGGTGGTCGGGGAGGAGCTGCTGCGCATCGCCGACGAGCGACTGGAGCTGGTCAGCGTCACCGCCATCGACGTCGACAACGACCTCAACCGGGCCATCGTCTACTTCGACTCGCTCTCCGGGGAGGCGGGCGACGCCCAGGTGCTGGAAGCGCTGGGCCAGCACCGCTGGGCCCTGCAGCGGGCCATCGGCCGCCAGAATCCACGCCCGCAAGACGCCCGTCCTCGAGTTCCGCCCCGACGACGTCATCCGCTCGGCCGAGCGCATCGAGCGGATCCTGCGCGACAACCCACCGTCCGGAGCCGACGATCGCCCGACGTAGGCCGCCCACCGTCCACGGCCTCTGCGTGGTGGACAAGCCGGCCGGGATGACCAGTCACGACGTCGTGGCGGTGTGCCGGCGCCAGCTCGGCGAGCGGCGGGTCGGGCACGCGGGCACCCTCGACCCGGATGCGACTGGGGTCCTGCTCGTCGGCGTGGGCTCCGTGACCCGGCTGATGCGGTTCCTCAGCGGCGCCGACAAGAGCTACACCGGCGAGGTGGTGCTCGGCGCGGAGACGGCCACGCTCGACGCTGCCGGCATGGTCACCGGCCGCTACGACATGGCCGTGACGCTGGACGACGTGCGCGGCGCCGTCGATGCCCACCTGGTCGGGGCCATCGAGCAGGTGCCGCCGATGGTGTCGGCCCTCAAGGTGGGTGGGCGGCGCCTGCACGAACTGGCTCGGGAGGGGATCGAGGTCGACCGGGCGCCCCGGCCCGTCACCGTGCACCGGTTCGCCGTGGCCGCCACCGCCGACCCGCTCGTGTACCGGATCGCCGTCGACTGCAGCGCGGGCACGTACGTCCGCTCGCTGGCCGCCGATCTGGGGCACCTCCTCGGCGGCGGCGCCCACCTGCGGGGGCTGCGGCGCACCGCCGTGGGCACATTCACCGAAGCCGAGGCCCGCCCGCTCGACGCCCTCGAGCTCTTGGCCCCCCGAACCGCGGTGCGCGACCTCGACGCCGTCACCGTCGACGCCGAGACGGCGGCCCGCGTCATCCACGGCGCCGTGCTCGACCTGGGCGCGCCGGGCAACGGGCCATGGGCCGTCCTCGACGCCGGCGGCGAGCTGTTGGCCGTGTACGAACGGCACGGGACGGCCACCGCCAAACCTGCTGTCGTGCTTTCTGCCGGGTAGCGTCACCCGCCGTGCAGGTGATCACCGATGCAGGCCAGCGCCCTTGGCCCGAACCCACCGTCGTCACGATCGGGGCCTATGACGGGGTGCACCTGGGCCACCAAGCAGTGATCGCCGAAGTGCGCCGCATCGCCGCCGAGCGCAACGCCCGCTCCGCCGTCGTCACCTTCGACCGCCACCCGGCCATGGTCGTGCGACCGGAGTCCGCCCCCCGGTTGTTGACCGATCTCGACCAGAAGTTGGAGCTGCTGGCCACGACGGGCGTCGACGGCACGTTCGTGGTCACCTTCGACGAGCGGCGGGCCAGCGAGGAGCCCGAGGAGTTCGTTCAGGAGGTGCTGGTCGACGCCCTCAACGTCACCGCCGTCGTCATCGGCGAGGACTTCCACTTCGGTCACCATCGCCGGGGCAACGTGCCACTGTTGCGGGAGCTGGGGGCACGCGACGGCTTCGAGGTGCTGCCCATCCCGCTCATCGCCCGGGCCGACGGGGTGGAGGAGCCGGTCAGCTCGACCGCCGTGCGCCGGGCCCTGGCCGGGGGAGAGGTCGACATCGCCGCCCACCTGCTCGGGCGGCCCTACGAGGTCCGGGGCATCGTGGTGGTGGGCGACAAGCGGGGCCGCCTGCTCGGGTTCCCCACCGCCAACGTGGAGGTGCCCAACCAGGTGTGCATGCCCGCCGACGGGGTGTACGCCGGCTGGTACGAGCGCCCCGACGGCCGGGTCCACCCGTGCGCCATCAACCTGGGGCGGCGGCCTACGTTCTACGAGCACGCCGACCACTCGCTGCTCGAGGCCCACCTGCTGGACTTCGCTGACGATCTCTATGGCGAGCGGGCCGAGGTGCGCTTCGTGCACTTCCTGCGCAGCGAGCGCAAGTTCGACGGCATCGACGCGCTGGTGACCCAGCTGAAGCACGACATCGAAGCGGCCCGCCACGCCCTCGAGGCGTAGCCGCAGGGATGCCCAGCCCGCTTGTGTGACGGAAACCTCGACAGTCCCTCGAATTCCGTCACACAGCCGCTCCCACCGATTCGGTACCGAATCGGTGCCGCATGGACGACCACCGAATTTAGGCGGGCCAGATGACCTTGCCGGTGGCGTCGTAGATGCCCTGCACGAGGTCGACGTTGTAGCTGCCGTCCATGGACACGGGCGACTCGAACACGCCCGCCGCGCTGTACGCGTCCACCTCGGCCTTCAGCTGGGCCGGGTCCACCAGCCCGAGGGGCTGGCCCTTGGACCCGTCGACCACCATCTTCGACTCGGTCTGCCACCGGAACGTCTCGCCCTCGGTGGTGAGGTGGTTCTGGTTGCCGGCGGTGTCGATCAGCTTGACGCTGGCGGCGACGGCGCCGGCCGGATCGGCGATGGCGTCGGCCAGGCCCTTCATCGAGGCCCGCACGAAGTCCTGGACGGCGGTGGGATGGGCGGCGAGGAAGTCCTGCGACGTGTAGATGATCCCGAACGACCCGGGGATGCCCTGGGCGGCCGGATCGAACAGCGTGAACGGCACGCCGGCACGCTCGAGGATGCCGGGCTCGTTGGACTTGTAGCCGGGCCGCCCGGCGATCGGCTGCTGGAAATGGGCGACGGGGTCGAAGCCGTCGAGCAGCACGGTCTGGTAGTCCTTGCCCTCCACCAGGCCCGCCTTGAACAGCATGGCCTTGACCGACGGGGTGATGGTCCCGAGGACGCCGATCGTCTTGCCCTTCAGGTCAGCGGGCGTGGTGACGCCGGCGTCGGGCTTGACCAGGAGGGCATCGATGCCGGTCTTGCCGTCGTCGACGACCACGGCGAACTTCGCTCCGCCCTGTGACTGGGTGAGGACCTCGCTGTAGTTGCCACCCGACGCGAACTGGGCCCGGCCGGCGGCGACCAGCGGGTAGTTGGCGGTGGAGAAGCTGGACTTCAGGTCCACGTCGAGGCACATCGCGTCGAAGTAGCCCTTCTCCTTGGCCATCACGACCTCCACCACCGAGGCGGTGGCGGCGAAGTCGAAGCCCGACAGGTAGGTGATCTTGCCGGCGGCCTTGTTGGCGGCACAGCGGTCGGGCGAGATGCCGGTGGCGGTCACCGAACCGACGAGGCCGGGGATCGTGGCGGCCGCAGCGCTGGTGGCTGCCGACGCGGCCGTGGTGCCAGAACTGGCCTTGTTGTCGCCGCCGCAGGCCGACGCCACGGTCAGCGAGGCAGCGAGGGCGACGGCGATCGTCGCGATGGAACGGGTGGACATGGTGGGACCTCCTGGGCGCGGGCGCGGGCCATGGACTCGAATGCCAGGGCGCCGAAGCGCAACGGTCACCAGCAGCGGGCTGCGGGCAACCGGAAGATGCCAGGGGCCACCGAAGCGGCGAGAACGAATCTACCGCCTGGCGCTGTCCCGCAACGACTGCCGGATGCGGGTGACGTGTTCGAGGAACGCCACCGTGTCCTCCTGCTCGGCGTGGCGGGGCCGGGGCAGCGTGACCGGCTCGATGCTGGCCACCGTGGTCGGGCGGGGCGTGAGCACGGCCACGCGGTCCGAGAGCATCACTGCCTCGGCGATCGAGTGGGTGACGAAAAGGACCGTCGCCTCGTGGCGCTCCCAGAGGCCGAGCAGCAGGTAGCGCATCTCGGCCCGCGTCATCTCGTCGAGGGCGGCGAACGGCTCGTCCATCAGCAGGATCGGCGCGCCGAGGGCGAACGCCCGGACCAGGGCGACCCGCTGCTGCATGCCGCCCGACAGCTCGCGCGGGTAGGCGTCGAGGAAGTCCCCCAGGCCGACCTCGCCGAGCAGGGCGATGGTCTCCACGTCGCCGAGACCGCCGGCGCCAGCCGACCGGTTGACCTGGGTGAGCAGCCGGGCGTTCTGGCGCACGGTCCGCCACGGCAGCAACCCTGGCGTCTGGGGCACGAAGCCGAAGCGCTTGGTCTGGCGGGCCAGCGCCGGCGACTCCCCGCCCACGGTGACGGTGCCGCCGTCGGCCGCCAGCAGGCCGCCCACCAGCCGGAGCAGGGTCGACTTGCCGCATCCGCTCGGGCCGATGAGGCTGACGAACTCGCCCCGCTCGACGGCGAGGTCCACACCGGCCACCGCCCGCAGGGGCGTTCCCCGCCGGGCGAAGGACTTCGTGACCCCGTCGAGGCGCACGAGCGGTCCGGTCGTGGCCTCTGACATCGGGCCCGACAGTACCGAACGGACATCGCGCTGCTATCCTGAGCAGGTCCGTTTCGGCTACGGCGGGAACGAGATGCACCACGGCCATCGTCGTGGTGCGACCTCCCCGCTCGTGGGGACGTCCAGCGGAGGAATCTTCACACCGTGCCCAACACCCAGGCCACCATCGCGGCCCACCGGCTCCACGAGTCGGACACGGGGTCGCCCGAGGTCCAGGTGGCGCTCCTTACGGAGCGGATCAACCACCTGACCGAGCACCTGAAGGTGCACAAGAAGGACCACCACAGCCGTCGCGGCCTGCTCATGCTGGTCGGCCGGCGTCGGCGCATGCTCGACTACGTCCGGTCCACCGATGTGGAGCGGTACCGATCCATCATCGCCAGGCTCGGCCTGCGCCGGTGACCCCCCGACGAGCGGCCTGAGGGCCGCTCGTCCCGTATGCAGACACCGAGCGGCGCTCGGTTGTCAGTCGCCGATGCCCAGCCCGCCGGGATGGGAACCGCCGACTGGGAACCGGCCCGCCGCTCCCAAGCGGGCGGCGCGATGTTGCGCCGGCCGGAAAGGAGCATCCATGACGGATGCCATCACCACCGCCCGGGACACCCTCGTCGAGGGACCGATCTCGGGCACCGATAAGACCCTCAGCTTCGAGACGGGCAAGCTGGCCCAGCAGTCGCAGGGTGCCGTGCTCGCCGGGATCGGTGAGACGCTCGTGCTGGCCACGGCCAACGCCGCCCACTCGGTGCGGGAGGGGATCGACTTCTTCCCCCTCACCGTGGACGTGGAGGAGCGGGCCTACGCCGCCGGGAAGATCCCCGGCTCGTTCTTCCGCCGGGAAGGCCGCCCCACCGAGAACGCCGTCCTCACCTGCCGCCTCATCGACCGGCCGCTGCGCCCCACGTTCGCCGACGGCTACCGCAACGAGACCCAGGTCGTGATCACCGTCCTCGGCGCCGACCAGGAGAACCCGCACGACGTGGTGGCCATCAACGCCGCCTCCGCCGCGCTCATGCTCTCGGGCATGCCCTTCGAGGGCCCCATCGGTGCCGTGCGCCTGGCCTACAGCCAAGAGGGCACCTGGATCCCCCATCCCACCTACGCCGAGGGTGACGCCAGCACGTTCGAGATCGTCGTCGCCGGGCGGCAGCTCGACGACGGCGACGTCGCCATCATGATGGTGGAGGCCGGTGGCACGCCCGAGGCGTGGCACTACTACGAAGCCGGCGCCCCCAAGGTGACCGAAGAGGTCATCGCCGACGGACTCGAGGCGTCCAAGACGTGGATCCGTGAGTCGATCGAGCTGCAGCGCCAGCTCATCGCCCAGGCCGGGGTCCACGACCCCACCCCCTTCGTGCCCGTCGTCGACTACGGCGCCGACGTGTTCGAGAAGGTCGCCGAGGTGGCCACGCCGCTGCTGGCGAAGGCCATCACCATCGCCGCCAAGGCCGATCGCAACGAGGCCACCGACGCCGCCGGCGCCGCCGCCGTCGACGCTCTCGGTGGCGAGTTCCCCGGTCGCGAGAAGGAGATCAAGGAGGCCGTCCGCTCGCTCACGAAGAAGCTCGTGCGCACGCGGATCGTGGACGAGGGGCTCCGCATCGACGGCCGCGGTCCGAGGGATTTGCGCCCGGTATCGGCCGAGGTCGGCGTCATGCCCACCGCCCACGGCTCGGGCCTGTTCCAGCGGGGCGAGACGCAGGTGCTGAACGTGTGCACGCTGGCCATGCCCCGCATGAACCAGCTGATGGACGACCTCACGCCGGAGACCAACAAGCGCTACCTCCACCACTACAACATGGCCCCGTGGGCCAACGGTGAGGTCGGCCGGGTCGGGTCGCCGAAGCGCCGCGAGATCGGCCACGGCGCCCTGGCCGAGCGGGCACTGCTGCCCGTCGTGCCTAACCAGCAGGAGTTCGCCTACACGCTGCGGCTCGTGTCCGAGGTGCTGTCCTCGAACGGGTCCACGTCGATGGCGTCGGTGTGCGCGTCGTCGCTGTCGCTGATGGACGCCGGCGTGCCGGTGAAGGCGCCGGTGGCGGGCATCGCCATGGGTCTGGTGTTCGCCGACGGCAAGTACACGGCCCTCACCGACATCCTCGGCGCCGAGGACGCGTACGGGGACATGGACTTCAAGGTGGCCGGCACCGCCGACTTCGTGACTGCCCTGCAGCTCGACACCAAGATCGACGGCATCCCCGCCGACGTCCTGGCCGAGGCGCTGCAGCAGGCCAAGGAGGCCCGTCTCGCCATCCTGGAGGTCATGAACGCCGCCATCTCCGAGCCCCGCGCCGAGGTCGGCCCGACGGCACCGAAGATCGTGAGCTTCAACATCCCGATGGACAAGATCGGCGAGGTCATCGGCCCGAAGGGCAAGGTGATCAACTCGATCCAGCAGGAGACCGGCGCCGACATCGCCGTCGACGACGACGGGGTCATGGGCACCGTCACCATCGGTTCCTCGGACGGTCTGAAGGTGGCCGAGGCTCGCCGCCAGATCGAGCTCATCATCAACCCGCCCACGGCCAAGGTCGGCGAGATCTACTCCGGCCGGGTCGTGAACGTCACCAAGTTCGGGGCGTTCGTCAACATCCTCCCGGGCCGCGACGGTCTGGTCCACATCTCCAAGCTCGGCGGCGGTCGCCGCATCAACCGGGTGGAAGACGTGCTGGATCTGGGCGACGAGGTCACGGTGCGGGTGGACGACATCGACCCCAACGGCAAGGTGAGCCTCACCCCGATCGGCGAGGGCTTCGAGGGCGAGGGTGGCGAGACTGCCCCGGCCCGCTCAAGCGCCCGCCCGGCCAGTGAGGCCGGCGACGGTCCGGCCGTGGTGTCGTTCGAGGACGCCTTCGACTCCGAGGCCCGCGAGGCGTTCGGCGATCTCGGTCCGAACGAGCCCGCCAGCGTCGGCCAGGGTCGCGAGAGCGGCGGTGGCGAGCGGCGCGGCGGTGGCGGCGATCGTGGCCGAGGTGGACCCCGCCGCCGGCGGTGACCACCCGCCGCCCTCCCATCCAGACCACCACCCTCCCGTCCGGGCTGCGCGTCGCCACTGAGCGCATGCCCGGCGCGAGGTCGGTCGCCTCGGGGGTCTGGGTCGGCGTCGGCGCCCGTGACGAGCCGGCCGAGCTGGCCGGCGTGTCCCACTTCCTCGAACACCTGCTGTTCAAGGGGAGCGAGGCGCGCTCGGCCCGCCAGATCGCCGAGTCGATCGATCGCGTCGGCGGCGACATGAACGCCTTCACCACGAAGGAGTACACGGCGTACTACACGCGCCTGCCCGCCGCCGCCCTGTCGTCCGGCCTCGAACTGCTCGGTGACGTGCTGACCGCGCCGGCGCTGCGCGACAGCGACGTGGAGAGCGAGCGCCAGGTCATCCTCGAGGAGCTCCTCATGGACGAGGACAGTCCCGAGGACCGCGCCCACACCCTGCTGTACGAGTCGCTGTTCCCCAGCCACCCGCTGGGGCGGGAGACGGCGGGCGTGCGGGACACCGTCAGCGCCATCACCCCCGACGACGTCCGCCGGTTCTTCGCCCGCTGGTACCACCCGGCGTCCATGGTGGTCGCGGTGGCCGGCCTGGTCGACCACGACGCCGTCGTCGCCGAGGTGGAGCGCACGTTCGCCTACGCCGGCAGCGGCGGCGATCGCCCCGAGCGGGAGGCGCCGGCCCCCGACGTCGTGCCACTGGCCGTGCGCCGGCGCCGCACGGAGCAGGCCCACCTCGCCCTCGGGTTCCGCTCTGTTCCCCGGGAGGATCCCGATCGGGAGGCCCTCGACGTGCTGAACCACTGCCTCGGCGGTGGCATGTCGAGCCGGCTGTTCGACGAGATCCGAGAGCAGCGCGGCCTGGCCTACGCCGTGTACTCGGCGCCGTCGGCGTACACGGATGCCGGCGCTCTCGCCATCTACGCCGGCACCACGCCGGGCAACGTCGACGCCGTCCTCGACCTGATCGAGGTGGAGCTGAAGAAGCTCGTGGCCGCCGGGCTCAGCGACGACGACCTCGCCGTGGCCAAGGGCTTCCTGACCGGTTCGTACCTGATGGGCCTGGAGGATCCGTCGAGCCGCATGGCCCGCCTCGGTGGGCTGCTCGCCACCATCGGGCACATCCCACCGGTGGCCGACCAGCTGGCTCGGTGGGAGGCGGTCGACCACGACGCCGTGCGGCGGGTGATCGACCGGGTGCTCGGCGGCCCGCGAGTGCTGGCCGCCGTGGGCCCGCTGACCAAGGCGGCGCTCAAGCGGTAGGTGGACCGTCGGCGGCGTGGCGCTCCAGGTCCTCGCGCCAGCCGGGCAGCCAGGGCGGGGAGGAGAACATCAGCCAGGTGGCGCCGGTGTCGACGTACTCCGACGGCGAGTGTTCCCAGTGCGGCGAGATCACGACGTCGAACCCCTCGCGTTGTCCGGTGATGGCGAGCACGGTGGCCACGTCGTCAGGACGGGGTAGCTCATCGGGCCCCATCGGCATCACGCCGTCCCAGTGCCGGGCTCGCTCGAACGGGCGGCGGTGGGGCAGTACGCCGGCCACCCAGATCGGCGGGCGGGGTCGTTGCACGGGCGCGGGCAGGAAGTCGGCGTCGACCTTGTAGTGAGTGCCGTCGTGGGCGAACGGCGCACCGGTCAGCAGGCCGGCCAGCACGGCCAGGCCGTCGTCGAGGAGCGCTGCCCGCTGGCGGGCGTCGGACGGATCCCCGAAGGCGGCGAAGTCGTCGTCGGGCGGCTCGCCCAGCCCGACGCCCACCACCGCCCGGCCGCCGCTCAGGTGGTCGAGGGTGACCACCTCTTTGGCCACCTTCCACGGGCGGCGCCGAGCCAGCGGGGTGACGAGGGCACCGAGGCGCACGCGCACGGTGGCCTGCGCAAAGGCGCCCAGCATCACCCACGGATCGACGATGTCCAGGCGGAGGTCTCGCTGAAGGTGGAGGTGGTCCCAGAGGAACACGCCGTCCCAGCCGCTGGCATCGGCGGCGGTGGCCATGCGGACCAGATCGGTCGCCGGGCCGACGTTGGGAATGCTCAGGCCGTAGCGCACGGGCCCGACTGTAGGGTCCGCCCATGACGATCCGCGTGGGGGTGTTCGGGGCCGGCGGCCGCATGGGAGCGACGGTGTGCGCCGCGGTGGCGGCCGACAGCGACCTCGAGCTGGTGGCCGCCGTCGACCCCGGCTGCGAGGGCGCCGAGGTCGAGGGCGTCGCCATCGCCGGCGAGGCCGACGCCATGGCCGGCATCGACGTCGCCGTGGACTTCACCGCCCTCGACGCCGCCCGGGCCAACGCCCGCTGGTGCGCCGACCACGGCGTGCACGCGGTCATCGGCACCACCGGGTTCGCCCCTGCCGACATCGAGGATCTCACCGCCGCCTTCACCACCAGCAACTGCCTCGTGGCGCCCAACTTCGCCATCGGCGCCGTGCTCATGATGCGCTTCGCCGAGCTGGCGGCGCCGTACTTCGAGACGGCCGAGGTCATCGAGCTGCATCACGACGCCAAGATCGACGCCCCGTCGGGCACGGCGATGATGACGGTGCAGCGCATGGCCGGCGCGTCGCCCACGTGGGCGCCGGACCCGACCAAGCACGAAGTGGTGGCGGGTGCCCGTGGCGGCGAGGGCCAGGCCGGCATCCGCGTCCACTCGGTGCGGTTGCGAGGCCTGGTGGCCCACCAGGAGGTGCTGCTGGGCACGACCGGTCAGTCGCTCACGATCCGCCACGACTCCTACGACCGCACGTCGTTCATGCCCGGCGTGCTGCTGGCGGTGAAGCAGGTCGCATCCCGGCCCGGCGTCACTGTCGGCCTCGATGCCCTCCTGGGACTGTAGAACCGGCGAACCGATGGGCGTTGTGCGCGCTCACGGTGGATAAATCGCGTCAGTTCGCTCCTACCGGCAGACGGTGGAAGTGCCGTGGCGGCGGGAGAGCTCTTCCTTGATGCCCTTCACGCCGTAGCAGCTGAGGATCTTGTGGGCGGCCAGGAGATCCTTCTGGGCGGCGACGCTGCCGGCGAACGCATCCACGCACAGCTCGGGTTCGAGGTTGGCCACGGCCAGGATGGCGCCGGTGGCGCCGAGCATGCCCGCCCACGCCACGATGGTGGAGCTGCCGGTGTAGAAGGGCTTGCGCCACTGCGCCAGCGTGTCGAGCAGGCGCTCGCAGTCGCCCGAGGAGTCCTTGATGCCGGCCACCTTCAGCGCCTTCAGCTCCTCGATGGTGATGCCGGGCGCCGACACCTGCGGGAAGTGGTAGGCGAGCACGGGCATCGACCCGGCGGCGGCGACAACCTCGCCGTAGAACTCGCGGATGTCGCCGTGATGCGGCGACAGCGTGATGGCGGCGGCGGCGCCGTGCTGCGCGGCGCGGCGGGTGAGGTCGGGGACGCTGACGCCGGCAGCCAGGTTGCCGGTGCCGAGGATGACCGGCAGATCGTCGCCCACCGCGCCGCGCACGGCGTCGAGGAGCTGCAGGCGCTCCTTCATCGACAGGTGGGAGGCCTCGCCGGTGGTGCCGGCGACGACGAGAGCCCGCATCCCCCGGCCGGCCAGGTGCGCGGCGTGGCGGGCGGTGGCGGCGAGGTCGACGTGACCGTGGGCATCGAAGAACGTCACGAGTCCCACGGCCACGCCCGTGAAGACGGGCTGCGTGTCGGGTCCGTTCATGCAGTACCTCCTGGCGAGGGTCGGCGATGGATGGTGCGGGCCATGGCCTGGTCCCGCGACGTGACGACGATCTGGTCGAGGTTGACGTGGGAGGGCCGGGTGACGGCGAAGGCGACGCAGTCGGCCACGTCGTCGGCCGACAGGGCATCGACGCCCTCGTAGACCTTGGCCGCTCGGGCGGTGTCGCCGCGGAAGCGCACGACCGAGAACTCCGTCTCCACCATGCCGGGGTCGACCTCGGTGATGCGCACCGGGCGGCCGAGGAGCTCGAGCCGCAGCACCTGGGTGAACGCCCGCACGCCGAACTTGGCGGCGTTGTAGCCGCCGCCGCCCGGATACGGCTCGATGCCGGCCACCGAGCCGATCATCACCACGTGCCCGTCACCGCTGGCTTCCAGCGCCGGCAGCAGGGCGCGGGTGGCCCGCACGGTGCCGAGGACGTTGGTGTCGAACATCCACTGCCAGTCGGCGTCGGCTGACGACTCGATGGCATCGAGCCCGATGGCGCCACCGGCGTTGTTCACCAGCACCCGGCACTCGGGGACCTCGGCGGCGAAGTGCTCGACCGAGGCGGCGTCGGTGACATCCAGCTCCAGCGCCCGCCCGCCGACGGCGTCGGCCACCTCCCGCAGCCGGTCGAGCCGCCGGGCCCCGAGCACCACGCTGAAGCCCTCTTTGGCGAGGCGGTGGGCCGTTGCTGCGCCGATGCCGCTCGACGCGCCGGTCACCACCGCCACACCTCGATTCATGGTTCGACGGTATCGCGTCCCTCGTCGGCGCCTGCCCCTGACGTGGGCAGCTCTTTGGCGGCGATGGAGGCGCGCCGGAACGACTGCGCCAGCGTGATGGCGAGGAAGGCGCCGGCGATCCACCACTGGTAGCGGTTGAGCCAGTCGAGCACGACCTCCAGGGGATCCTGGAGGGCCTTGCCCAGGAACCAGAAGAAGGCGAGGCGCACGAGGATGCCGGCGGACAAGACGATGACGTACGTGCGGACAGGGAGGCGCCGAGCACCGGCCAGCAGGCACACCAGGTTGCTCCCGACCATCAGGAAGACGATCGGCAGCGAGGCCTTGTCGAACCAGCGCTCGACCCAGCGGATCGACGCCGGCGTGCCACCCGCCTGCCGTCCGAGCCAGCGCAGACCCCGGTCGCCGTACCAGGTGCCGAGGAGGAAGAACACGATGGCCGGTGTGAGGAGGCGCACGAAGCTGACGAGGACGTACGGCAAGGCGTCGACCCCGGCGGCCACGGCCAGCAGCAGGTGACGGTTGCGGGCCGACAGCGCCAGCAGGGTGAGCGGGTGATCCTTGGCCAGACCGGCCGACAGGATGGTGCCGACGTTCGACGCCACCAGCAGTGCGCCGACGATGCCGAGCAGCAGGGCGAGCCGCCCGCGCTCCAGGGGCTCGTCCGGCACGCCCGCGGGCACGGGCGCGTCAGCGGCGGGCTCCATGCCCCCACGCTAGAGGGGAGGAGCCCGCCGCTGTCAGCGCTGGATCAATCAGGTGTCAGGGGGTGACGACCAAGGTCGTCTCGGCGTGGCACGCCGGGTCGGACGAAGCGTTGTCGGCCACGGCGTCGTAGGTCGCGTCCGGGGTCGGCACGGTGAACGTGCCGGCGATGTCGCCGCTACCGTCCGGCGTGGCCGCGGGGAGCATGGAGGTCGTGCCGCCGCCCTGCTGCGTCAGGGTCACCGTGATGTCGCCGCAACCGGTGTACCCGGTCCCGGTGAAGTTCGCATTGAGACCACCAGCGGGATACGAAGCGTCAGGGAAGGCGAGCGTCGCCGCCGGCACCGTCGTGCTCGTGGTCGACGTCGTGGTCGTCGTTCCCGACGTACCGCTTTCCACGAAGTAGCCCGTCACGTCCATGATCACGTTGACGGCGCCGAGCTGGTTGAAGACGCTCAGCTTGCCGTCGGTGCCGAGCTGGAAGATGGCCGAGTTGGCCATGACCAGGCCGGGCTCGGCGTTGTTGGCCGAGGCGTTGGGGCGGGTCTCGCCGGTCGGCCACACCGTGAGGAAGCTCTTCAGGGTGGCGTCCTCGTCGATGGTGATGTTGACGGCCACCGACGTGGCGTTGTCAGGAATGGCGCCGACGCCAGCGACGGCGACGTCGATGGACTCGTTGGCGCCGAGCTTCTTGGCCGCCGGCACGCCGATCGGGCCACCGGCGGCGCCACGGGTGTCGAGCACGCGGACCGGGGTGATGCCGACGAACTCGGCCGGTGCCGCCGGTGGCGACACGACCTGCCTCGGCGTCGGGGCATTGGCGGCGATGGCGTAACCGCCACCGAGAGCAGCGAGCACCGCTGCTCCCAACACGATCGCCGTGCGCACGAATGTCGGGCGCGGCGACGGCGTGTCCTGGGACATGGGTTACCTCCGGGGTATGGGGGTGTGCTGCCGGTCCCCCGCCCGCGGGTCCAGCGTTGTTTCCTTCCACTTCACCTTGCCACGCTCGCCCCCGAGATAAACGGCACGCCTCCAGGACCTCGTAACGTCGGTCACATGAGGGGCTTGATGCAGGACGGACCGTTGACGCTCGTCGGGCTGTTCGAGCGCTGCGAGCGGTACTTTCCCACCAAGGGCATCACCACGGCCACGGGCAGTGGGCTCGAGCACGAATCCTACGGTGAGTGGGCGGCGCGCACCCGTCGCCTCGGTGGCGTGCTCGAGACCCTCGGCATCTCGGCCGACGGGCGGGTGGCCACGTTCGGCTGGAACACGGCGCGCCACCTGGAGCTGTACTTCGCCGCCCCGTGCACGGGCCGGGTGCTGCACACGCTGAACATCCGGCTGTTCCCCGAGCAGCTGACGTACATCGTCAACCACGCCGAAGACGAGGTCATCTTCGTCGACCGGTCGCTGGCGGCGCTGCTGTTCCCGCTGCTGCCCACGTTCACGACGGTGAAGCAGCTGGTGCTCATGGACGACGGCAAGGGCGACGTGCCCGACGCCAACGGGCTCGTTGTGCACGATTACGAGGCGCTCCTGGCCGATGCCGGTCCGGTCGACTTCCACGTGGACGACGAAGGGCTGGCGGCGTCGATGTGCTACACGAGCGGCACCACCGGCAACCCGAAAGGTGTGGTGTACTCCCACCGCTCCACGTTCCTGCACACGTTCGGGGCGATGCTGGCCGACGGGATCGGGGTGCGCGAATCCGACCGGGTCCTCCCCGTCGTGCCGATGTTCCACGCCAACGCCTGGGGCCTGGCCCACGCTGCCGTCGCGTCGGGTGCCGACCTGGTGATGCCGGGGCCCGACCTGTCAGCGCCGGCCATCGCCAACCTCATCGTGGACGAGCACGTCACGGTGGCCGCCGGCGTGCCCACGATCTGGATGGGCGTGCTGCCGGAGCTGAAGGGGCGCGACACGTCGTCGCTGCGGGCCGTGCTGTGCGGTGGATCGGCCGTGCCTCGGGGTCTGTCGGAGAGCTACCGCGACCAGCTCGGCCTGCCCATCCTGCAGGCCTGGGGCATGACCGAGACCAGCCCGGTGGCGTCCATCGGCTGGACCAAGTCCACGCTGCGTGACCGCCCCGAGAGCGAGCTGGCCGATCTGCGTTCGGCGCAGGGCCTGGCCCACCCGGGCGTCGAGGTCCGCATCGTGGAGCCGGGCGCCACCGAGCCGCTGCCGTGGGACGGCGAGTCGTCGGGCGAGCTGCAGTGCCGGGGCCCGTGGATCGCGGCCAGCTACTACAACGACGAGCGCGCCGGCGACAGCTTCACGCCCGATGGCTGGCTGCGCACGGGCGACGTGGCCACCATCGACGCCGAGGGCTACATCCGCCTGGTCGACCGGACCAAGGACCTCATCAAGTCGGGCGGCGAGTGGATCAGCTCGGTCGAGATCGAAAACGAGCTGATGGGGCACCCGAAGGTGGTGGAGGCGGCGGTCATCGGCGTGGCGTCGGAGAAGTGGTCGGAGCGGCCGCTGGCGTGCGTCGTGGTGAAGCCCGGCGAGACGCTGACCAAGGAAGAGCTCCTCGAGTACCTCGGGCCCAAGATGGCCAAGTGGCAGGTGCCCGACGACGTGGTGTTCATCGACGAGGTGCCCAAGACGTCGGTCGGCAAGTTCTCCAAGAAGACCCTGAGGGAGCGCTTCGCCGACGTCACCGTCCCCTGAACCATCTCGTGCGCGTTGTGCGCAGTCACGGTTGATAACTCGCGTCAGTACGCCCCCGCGGGTTGACGGTGAGACAGATATCGTCTTAGTGTCTCAGCATGCCGGGGGGCGTGCGTGATCGGGTGCTGGACGCCACGAAGACCTGCTGTGAGCGCTGGGGCATCGCCAAGGTCACCGTCGACGACATCGCCACCGAAGCCGGCGTCTCCCGGGCCACCCTCTATCGCCTCTTCCCCGGCGGCCGTGACGTCCTCTACGACGCCCTGCGCGTCCGCGAGACCGAGGAGTTCATGGCCGACCTCACCGAGCGCATCCAAGGCGCTCGCGGCTACGAGGACCTCGTGGTGCGGGTCGTCACCAACGCCACCCGCATGCTCCAGGCCGACGAGCACCTCAAGCTCATGCTGGCGTCGGAGCCGGGTGAGGTGGCCAGCGACCTGACGGTCGACGGGCTGCCCCGCATCTTCCGCGCCGCCACCTTGTTTTTCACGCCCGTGTTCGCGCCCCACATCGGCCGGGAGGCCTCGGCCCGCCTGGCCGAGTGGCTGGCCCGGGTCGTGATCTCGTACTTCCTCGCGCCCTCGCGCTACGTCGACCTGAGCGACGACGCGTCGGCGGCCGCCTTCGTCCGCACCTTCGTCCTGCCCGCGTTCCCACCGATCCCAACTGGGAGGTAGTTGTCATGTCGTCCACCGAGGAGCTCATCGGCCGAGCCGACGTCAACGACGTCGAGGCGATCCTCGCCGTCACCAACACCGATGTCGACGAGGTCACGCACGCCGTCGCCGACAACGCCGACGCCCTCTTCACGTGGGACTACACCCTGGCCCGTCCGGCGCTGCGCAAGCTCTACGAGAAGGCCAAGACGGGCCAGTGGAACGCCACCACCGACCTGCCGTGGGAGACCGAGGTCGACCAGGAGGCCATCGTCGTCGCCAACAACGATCAGGCCATCGCCCGCGGCCTGTCGATGGACAACGACTTCTTCATCGGGTCACCCGTCGAGAGCTGGGGCGACAAGGAGTGGCTCGACTTCGGCATGGAGCAGCAGAACTGGACGCTCAGCCAGTTCCTCCACGGCGAGCAGGGCGCGCTGCTGTGCACGGCCAAGATCGTGGAGACGGTGCCGTGGTACGACGCCAAGCTCTACGCCTCGACACAGGTCATGGACGAGGCCCGTCATGTCGAGGTGTTCGCCCGGTACCTGGACGAGAAGCTCACCGGCCACTACCCGATCAACGCCCACCTGCGCCTGCTGCTCGACGACATCGTGAACGACAGCCGTTGGGACATGACCTACCTCGGCATGCAGATCATGGTCGAGGGCCTCGCGCTGGCGGCGTTCGGCTTCATGCACCAGATGACCACCGAGCCGCTCCTCAAGCAGCTCCTCCGCTACGTGATGAGCGACGAGGCCCGCCACGTCGCCTTCGGCGTGCTGAGCTTGAAGGAGGTCTACGACGGCATGTCGGCCAAGGAGCTGCGCGAGCGCCAGGAGTTCGCCTTCGAGGCCGCCGTGCGCATGCGTGACCGCTTCCTGTCGCAGGAGGTGTGGGACCGCATGGGCGTCGAGCCGGCCAAGATCATCCCGTACATGCTCGCCGACCCCACCCGCACCGTCTTCCAGCAGATGCTGTTCTCCAAGATCGTGCCCAACTGCAAGAAGCTCGGGCTGCTCGACGCCGCCGACGGCTGGCTGCGCGCCCGCTTCACCGAGATCGGCGTCATCCAGTTCGAGGACTGGGTCGACACCGGTGAGGAGTACGGCGCTTTCGCGCTGGACGAGGAAGCACCTGCTCCGGCGGCGCACTGAGTCGGAACAGCAAGTGCACGTTCCGGTGGCGCGGGGTCGTTTACGCTGCCGGGGATGACCGGACGCTTCGGCGGTGTGCTCACCGCCATGGTCACGCCGTTCGACGCCGAGGGGGCCCTCGACCTCGACGCCGCCCGTGACCTCGCTCGCTACCTCGTGGCCAACGGCAACCACGGCCTCGTCATCGCCGGCACCACGGGCGAGAGCCCGGTGCTCACCGACGACGAGCGCCTGGCGCTGCTGGCCGCGGTGGTGGAGGCCGTCGACGTACCCGTGGTCGCCGGCACCACCACCAACGACACGCCCCACTCCGTGCACCTCACCGCGGAGGCCTCCAAGCTCGGAGTGGCCGGCATCCTCGCCGTCTGCCCCTACTACAACCGGCCGTCGCAGGCCGGCATCGACGCCCACATCCGGGCGGTGGCCGCCGTCACCGCGCTGCCCGTGATGGTCTACGACATCCCGATCCGCACGGGACGCAAGATCACCACCGACACGCTGCTGCGTCTGGCGCGCGAGGTGCCGAACGTCGTCGCGCTGAAGGACGCCGCCGGGAACCCGGCGGAGACGGCGCGGCTGATCGCCCACGCACCCGGCAACTTCGAGGTCTACAGCGGCGACGACAACATGACGCTGCCGCTGCTGGCGGTCGGCGCGGTCGGCGTCGTGGGTGTGGCCACCCACTGGTGCGGCGCCGACGTGGCCGAGATGCTCGACCTGTGGGCCAAGGGCGATACCGAAGGGGCCCGGCGGGTCAACGCTCGCCTGCTCGAGAGCTGGGCTTACGAGACCGGCGACGAGGCGCCCAACCCGGTACCGGCCAAGGCCATGCTGCGGGAGATCGGCCTGGCCGTGGGGGAGTGCCGCCTCCCGATGGGGCCCACCCCGGAGTGGTTGCCGGCCCGGGCCCGTGAGGTGCTCGCCAATCTCGTCGCCGCTCGTAGCTGACAACGTGCCCGCACCTGTCAGCGTCACCTTCCTCGGCGGTCTCGGAGAGATCGGCCGGAACTGCATGGTGCTGGAACAGGACGATCGGCTGCTGCTCATCGACTGCGGCCTCATGTTCCCCGACGCCGACATGCACGGCATCGATCTCGTCCTGCCCGACTTCACCTACCTGCGCGACAACGCCGATCGCATCGAGGCGTGCGTCGCCACCCATGGGCACGAGGACCACGTGGGTGGCCTGTCGTACCTCCTGCGCGACTGCTCGTTCCCCATCTACGGCTCGGCCCTCACCCTCGGCCTCGCCGCCAACCGCATCGACGAGTCCGGCCTCCTCGACCGCACCCGCCTGGTGACGGCGGCCGACGGCGATCGCTTGGCGATCGGTCCTTTCGACGTCGAGTTCATCCCGGTCACCCACTCGGTGCCGCACGCCCACGCCATCGCCGTGCACACGCCTCAGGGCGTGCTGCTGCACTCGGGCGATTTCAAGCTCGACCTGACACCGGTCGACGGGAGGCTGACCGACCTGGCCCGCATGGGGGCCATCGCCACCACGGAGGGCATCCGCCTCCTGATGGCCGACTCGACGAACGCCGAGAGTCGCGGCTATGCCCCCAGCGAGCGCGATGTCGGTGCGGCCCTGCGCAGCGTGTTCCACGCCGCCGAGGGCCGGCGGGTGATCACCGCCAGCTTCGCCAGCCACATCCACCGGATCCAGCAGATCGCCGACGCCGCCATCGATTCCGGCCGCGTCGTCGCCACGCTCGGGCTGTCGGTGCGCAAGAACGTCCGCCTGGCGCGCGAACTCGGCCTCCTGCGCATCCGCGACGACCGGCTGATCGACATCGAAGACATCGGTGACCACCCGCCCCACAAGGTGTGCATCATCTCCACGGGCAGCCAGGGCGAGCCGATGTCGGCCCTTGCCCTCCTTGCCGCCGGCAACAACCGGTGGCTCAAGATCACCGAGCAGGACACCGTGGTGCTGTCGAGCCACGCCATCCCCGGCAACGAGTTCAACGTCAATCGGGTGATCGACGGGCTGCTGCGCCTGGGGGCCGAGGTGGTCCACACGGGCGTGGCCGACGTCCACGCCACCGGGCACGCGCAGGCCGAGGAGCTCAAGACGCTGCTGGCCATCACCCGGCCGGAGTGGTTCATCCCGATCCACGGCGAGTACCGGCACCTGCAGGCCCACGCCAAGCTGGCCCGCACGATGGGCGTGCGCCAGGACCACGTGCTCGACTGCAGCGACGGCGACGTCGTGCGGGTGAGCGACGAGGGCGTGGAGGTGGTGGGGCGGGTGCCGGCCGGGCTGCTCTACGTCGACGGCATCGTGGGCGACGTCGGCCAGGGTGTCCTGCGCGACCGCCGGGTGCTGGCCGACGAAGGGGTCGTCGTCGTGGTGGTGGCCGTCGACGTGTCGTCGGGCAAGGTGATCACCGGTCCCGAGATCATCACCCGGGGCTGGGTGTACGCCCCCGAAGCCGACGAGCTCCTCGACGAGGGCGAGGCGCGGGTGGCCGAGGCCGTGGAGGCGGCCATCGCTGCTGGTACCGCGCGACGTGGAGCTGCTGGAGAAGGAGGTGCGGCGCACGGTCGGGCGGTTCGTGAGCGAGCGCACCCGCCGGCGGCCGATGATCGTGCCCGTCGTGATGGAGGCATGAGGCGCCTGGCGCTCGTGGTGTCGCTCGCCCTCGCCGCGGCGTGCTCCGGGGGCGGCTCGTCCTCCGGCTCCACCACCACTGCCGCGGCCGCCGTCCTGCGCCTCGACCTGGTGCCGGCCGCCGTGGCCGCCGTCGAAGCGGCGCGTGGCGGTCCCCAGCAGTACACCGAGGTCAACGCCTTCGACCAGGGCGTCAACCTGTTCGTGGCCACCGGCGACGGCAACGAGCTGGCCTACGTCTACCGCGACGGCACCGGTCTGGAGGCGCCGGCCGCGCCGCAGCCGGCCAGCGGAACGCCCTTCGCCACCACCGGGGTGGCCCTCGACGCCGGCGCTCGGCTGCCCACCGACGTGGCCGGTCGGCTGCCCGGCAGCCGGCCCGTCGCCGTGGCCCTCGTGCAGCGGCCGACCGACGGGCTGGTGTGGGACGTCTCCGTGATCGGCGCCAAGGGCTCGGCCCTCGACGTGCTCTACACCCCCCAGGGAGCCCTGCTCAGCGTGGTCGCGTCGCAGTAGGGGTACCGCCTCGTCGGCGGACCGGCACGGTACGGTGAGGGCGTGGCGGCCAAACCTCCGTCCCGCTCGTCGCGGCCCCGCTCGCCGCAGCGCGCTCGCCCGCAGCCGCGCTCGAGCGTGCGCACCGCCCTGGACGGGCACGAGGAGGATCTGGTCGGTCTGCTCCTCGTCGCGCTGGCGCTGGTGCTCGGCCTGAGCATCTACCTCGACAAGGCCGGCATCCTGGGCCACGGCCTCAACTGGCTGGCCGGGGTCCTCGCCGGGTGGGGCCGCTACCTCCTGCCGGTGGCGATGGCCATCACCGGCGTGGCGCTCATCAGCAACCGCCGCTCCGAGCATCGCTACCGGATGGCGTTCGGCTACGGGATCACGGCGTTCGCCATCCTCGGCCTCCTGCACGTGCTGCGGGGCCCGCACGAGGTCTCCGGCTCCTACGACGATGTGCAGAGCGCCGGCGGGTGGATCGGGGCCGTCGTCGGCGAGCCGGTGCGGGGCCTGCTGGCCAGCGCCGGCGCCACCGTCCTGCTCATCGCGGCCGCCGTGGCCGGCATCGCCCTCGCTACCCAGTCGTCGCTGCGCACGATGTTCAGCCGGGCCGCCCACGGCGTCCGCTCTGCTGGCCGGGGCGTCGCCACGGTGGGCGGACCCGCCCTGGGCGCGGCCCGGCGCAAGTTCGACGAGGTCTCCACGCTGGCCAGCGAGCGGCTCGGCACCGACGGCGAGGAGGACGAGGCCACCGACGCCGAGGCCACCGCGCTGCCCCCGCCGTCGCTCTACGACGTGGCCCTCGAAGCGCCCGACCGCAAGCGGAGCAGCCCGCCCCGCCCGTTGCCACCGCCCGTCGCCGACGGCCCCGTCGAGCAGCTCGAGATCGAGCTCCCGCCGGGTGCCGCCCGGGGGGCGTGGCGGCTGCCGCCGGCCAACCTCCTCGAACGCACCGCCAGCCAGCAGGTCGATCGTCAGGCCATCGAGGCCCGCGGCCGGGACCTCGAGCTGGCGCTGGCCTCGCACGGCGTCGAGACCCGGCTCGTGGGCATGACCATCGGTCCCACCGTCACCCGCTACGAGCTGGAGCTCGGCCCCGGGGTGAAGGTGGCCCGGGTCACCGCCCTCCACAAGGACATCGCGTACGCCCTCGCCGCCATGGACGTGCGCATCCTGGCCCCCATCCCGGGGCGGTCGGCGATCGGTGTCGAGGTCCCCAACAACCACCGCCATCTCGTCGCGCTGGGCGATCTGCTGTCGTCACCCGAAGCGCGCTCGGCCACCCATCCGCTCGAGGTCGGCATCGGCAAGGACATCGCGGGCCGGGCGGTCATGATGAACCTGGCCACCACGCCCCACTTGCTCATCGCCGGGGCCACCGGCGCCGGGAAGTCCAGCGGGCTCAACTGCATCATCACGTCGATCCTCATGCGGTCCACGCCCGACCAGGTGCGCATGATCCTCATCGACCCCAAGCAGGTCGAGATGGGGCAGTACAACCGGTTGCCCCACCTCCTCACCCAGCCCGTCACCAACCCGAAGAAGGCGGCCAACGCGCTGTCGTGGGCGGTGAAGGAGATGGAGCGCCGCTACGACCTGCTGGCCGAGGTCGGCTTCCGCGACGTGACCGGCTACAACACCGCCTTCGACCGCGGCGACTTGAAGCCCGAGCCCGGCAGCGATCGGGAGTACGAGCGGCTGCCGTTCATCGTCGTCGTGGTCGACGAGCTCAACGACCTCATGATGGTGGCGGCACGCGACGTCGAGGATTCCATCACCCGCATCGCCCAGAAGGCGCGCGCCGTCGGCATCCACCTGATCGTCGCCACGCAGCGCCCGAGCGTGAACGTGATCACGGGCGTCATCAAGGCCAACATCCCGGCCCGCATCGCGTTCGCCGTGTCCAGCCTCACGGACAGTCGCGTGATCCTCGATCAGCCCGGTGCCGAGCGGCTCGTCGGCAAGGGCGACATGCTCCTGCTCGGGTCGTCCTCCAACGTCGCCCAGCGCATCCAGGGGGCCTGGGTGGGCGAGGAGGAAGTGCGCCGGGTGGTGGCGTTCTGGCGGCGGCAGGCCCCCGAGGTGGAGTACATCGTCGGGATCGAAGGCGATGACGGCCGTCCCGGTGCCGGCGGCGGGCTGGCGGGCAACGGCGACGACGCCGACGATGAGGCCCTCGTGCGCCAGGCCATGGAGCTGGTCGTGCAGAGCCAGCTCGGGTCGACGTCGATGCTGCAGCGCAAGCTCAAGATCGGCTTCGCCCGTGCGGGGCGGATCATGGACCTCCTGGAGCAGCGGGGCGTGGTCGGTCCGTCGGAGGGGTCGAAGGCGCGCGCTGTGCTCATGACACCCGAGGAGCTGAACGGGATCCGGGCGGCCGAGCGCGACGAATGACGGTGGGGCCGGATGCCCGCACTACGTTCCGGGCATGGCCGAGCTGACGGAGATCACGTCCGGGTTGCGCTTTCCGGAAGGCCCCATCGCCATGGACGACGGCAGCGTGGTCCTGGTCGAGATCGAGGCGGAGCGGCTCACCCGCGTCCACGCCGACGGCACGAAGGAGACGGTGGCCGAGGTGCCCGGCGGGCCGAACGGCGCCGCGGTGGGACCCGACGGCGCGTTCTACATCTGCAACAACGGCGGCGGGGCCGTGCACGTCGAGCGCCGGGGCATGCTCATCCCCGGCGGCCGCGACCCGGACCGCTACCTCGGCGGCAAGATCCAGCGCGTCGACCCGACCACCGGTGACGTGACCGACCTCTACACCGAGTGCGACGGGCATCCGCTACGGGCGCCGAACGACCTCGTGTTCGACACCGCCGGCGGGTTCTGGTTCACCGACCACGGCCTGCGCGAGAACCGCAAGGCCGATCTCTGCGGCATCTACTACGCGCGGCCCGACGGCTCGTCGGTGCGCGAGGTCGTGTACCCCACCGAGGGCCCCAACGGCATCGGCCTGTCACCCGACGGCGGCACGGTGTACTGGGCCGAGACGTACACCGGTCGGGTCATGCGCCGCACGGTCACCGCGCCCGGGGAGGTCGAGCGGGTGGGCACGTACTCCCCGGCGGCGTTCCTCGCCGGCCTGCCGGGCCTGCAGCTGCTGGATTCGCTGGCCGTCGACAGCGACGGCAACGTGTGCGTCGCCACCATCATGAACGGCGGCATCACCGTGATCGCGCCCGACGGCGAGATCGTGGAGCACATCCCGACGGGCGATCCGTACACGACGAACATCTGCTTCGGCGGGCCCGACCGCCGCACCGCGTACATCACGCTGTCGGGCACCGGCCGGCTGGTCTCGACGCCGTGGCCGTGCCCGGGGCTCGCCCTCGCGTTCTAGTTGATGCGCTCCAGCGTGACGACGGGGATCTGGCGAGTGGTCTTCTCCTGGTACTCGCTGAACGCCGGCATCAGCGCGGCCTGGGCGGCGTAGAGGCGATCCCGGTACTCACCGGCGGTGACGACGGCGCGTGCCGAATACGTCTCGCCGGGGAGTTCGACGGTGACCTCCGGGTTGGCGACGAGGTTGTTGAACCACGCCGGGTTGGTGGGCCGGCCGGCATAGGAGGCGATGATGACGAGGCGATCACCGTCGGTGGTGTACACGACCGGGGAGGTCCGTTGCTGACCCGACTTGGCGCCGGTGGTGGTGAGCAGCAGCAGCGGCGCGTTGGCGAAGTTGCCGCCGACCTTGCCGTCGTTGGCCCGGAACTCCTCGATGAGGCCCCGGTTGAAGGCCATCCTGTCGTCCTTATCGGTCATCCTGACGACCGTAGCGGTGGATGGGGCCGGTTCCCGACGTGGCAGTAGCCTGTGCCAGCCATGCCGACGCGCTTCTACCTGGAGACGCTCGGCTGCCCCAAGAACCAGGTCGACTCCGAGAAGATCGTCGGCACCCTCCTCGCCGAGGGCATGGTGGCGGCCGATGATGCCACGACCGCCGACCTCGTCGTCGTCAATACGTGCGCGTTCATCGACGCCGCCCGCCAGGAGTCGGTCGAGACCGTGCTGGCGCTGGCCGATGCCCGCAAGCGCGGCGCCCGGCTCGTGGTGACCGGGTGCATGGCCGAGCGCTACGGGGACGAGCTGGCCGAGGCCATGCCGGAGGCCGACCTCGTGGCCGGCTTCGGGGTGCCGGTCTCGCTGTCGCTCAAGCCCGGCCGCCGACCCGTGCCCAGCCTCGACCTGCTCAACCTGCCCCGGCCCCGATCGAGCGTGCCGTGGGCCTACGTGAAGATCGCCGAGGGCTGTGACCGCTCGTGCGGGTTCTGCGCCATCCCCTCGTTCCGGGGCCCGCAGCGAAGCCGCATCCCGGGCTCCATCCTCGACGAGGTCGACGCCCTCCAGGCGGCCGAGATCGTGCTCGTGGCTCAGGACCTGGCGTCGTATGGCAAGGACGATCGCACGCTGGGCGCCGGGGCGATCGTGCCGCTCGTGCGGGCCGTGAGCCAGCGCGTCGCTCGCACCCGCCTGCTCTACCTGTACCCGTCCGACCTCACCGACGAGCTGATCGACGCCATCTGCGCCACCGGCGTGCCGTACTTCGACCTGTCGCTCCAGCACGTCTCCAAGCCGCTGCTACGCCGCATGCGCCGCTGGGGCGACGGCGCGCGGTTCCTGTGCCGCATGGCCGACATCCGCGCCCGGGAACCCGAAGCCGCTTTCCGCTCGAACTTCATCGTGGGGTACCCCGGCGAGACCGAGGCGGATCACGACCAGCTCCTCGCCTTCATCGATGAAGCCCAGCTCGACTGGTGCGGGTTCTTCGCCTACAGCGCCGAGGACGGCACCTATGCGGCCGGGCTCGACGGCGTCGTCGACGACGGCCTCGTGGCCGAGCGCCTGCACGAGTTGCGCGAGCGCCAGGACGCCATCACCGCCGCCCGGCGCGACGACCTGATCGGCGCGGAGGTGGACGTGCTTGTCGACAGCCCCGGGATAGGGCGCAGCCACCGGGAGGCCCCGGAGATCGACGGCGTGGTGCAGCTGCCCGAGGATCTCGGTCACCGGGTCGTTCGAGCGCGTGCGCGTCGTCGATGCGCTCGGCCCCGACCTCGTCGCGGTGCGCCGATGACCGCGTCGTACTCCCCGGACGCCATCAAGACGTGGGCCAACGCCGTCACCGTCGGGCGGATAATGGTCTCGCCGATCCTGTTCGTGATGATCACCGGCGACGACGGCTCGTGGCCCGCGCTCGTGCTCTGGATCGCCCTGTGCGCCAGCGACGGTATCGACGGGTGGCTGGCCCGCCGCCAGGGCATCACCCGCTCCGGCGCCTTCCTCGATCCACTGGCCGACAAGGTGCTCGTGCTCGGCGCCATGTTCACGCTGGTGCGCTACGACGTGTTCTGGATCGTGCCGGTGCTGATCATCACGGCGCGCGAGGTGGTGATCAGCGTCTATCGCACGATGGCGGGGCGTCATGGCGTGAGCGTGCCGGCCAAGCAGCTGGCCAAGGCCAAGACTGTGTGCCAGCAGTTCGCCGTGGGGTTCGCGCTCCTGCCGCTGACGGCCCACGTGCGCTGGCTGTTCAACACGTTCCTCTGGATCGCCACCGTGCTCACCGTGATCACCGGTGCGCAGTACCTCGTCGCCGCCCGGCGGGCTGGTCGGCATGGTCCCGCACCCGGCATGATCGCGACTCCATGAGCCTGCGCTGCGACGTCCTCGCCATCGGCACCGAGCTGTTGCTCGGGCAGATCGTCGACACCAACTCGGCCTGGATCGGCGAGCAGTTCGCGGCCAACGGCATCGACTGCCTGTTCCAGGCGAAGGTGGGCGACAACCACGCTCGCATCGTCGACGGCCTCCGGGCGTCACTGGCGCGGGCCGACGCGGTGCTCGTCTGCGGCGGGCTCGGTCCCACCCATGACGACATCACGCGCGAGGCCATCACCGAAGTGATGGGCAGCGAGCTCGTCGTGGACGACGCCGTGGCCGACGTGATCCGCCACCTGTTCGAGTCGCGCGGGCGCCGGATGCCCGACAACAACCTGCGCCAGGCGATGGTGCCGGTCGGCGCGATGGTCATCCCCCAGACGCGAGGGACGGCGCCGGGCCTGATCTGCCCGGTCGGCGACAAGGTCATCTACGCCGTGCCCGGCGTGCCCCACGAGATGCAGGAGATGCTGGAGCGGGCGGTGCTGCCCGATCTGCGGCGGCGCTCCGGGGACACCTCCGTCATCGCCAGCCGGGTGCTGCGCACGTGGGGCGAGAGCGAGAGCGGCCTCGACGAGCGGCTGCGCGACGTCATCGTGCGCCTCGACGACCTCGGCAACCCCACCCTCGCCTTCCTCGCCAGTGGCTGGGAGGGGATCAAGGTGCGGCTCACCGCCAAGGCGGCCACCCGCGCCGACGCCGCCGAGCTGCTGTCAGGGTTCGAGAAGGAGATCGGCGAGCTGCTCGGCCCCCTCGTGTTCGGGTACGACGACGACACGATGGAGTCGGTCGTGCTCGACCTGCTGCGCCAGCGCGGGCTCACCCTCGGCCTGGCCGAGTCGGTGACCGGCGGGCTCGTGGCGGCGCGGCTGACCAGCGTGGCCGGGGCCAGTGACGTGGTGCGCGGTTCGATCGTGAGCTACGCCAGCGAGGTCAAGTTCGACGTGCTCGGCGTGCCCGAAGGGCCGGTGGTCACGCCCGAGGCGGCGATGGCGATGGCGACGGGCGCACGGCGGATCCTCGGGGCCGATGTCGGCCTCGCGCTCACCGGCGTGGCCGGCCCGACGGAGCAGGACGGTCAGCCCGTGGGCACGCTCCACATCGGGCTGGCCACCGCCGAGGGCGTGGAGACCACGTCGGTGCGCCTGCCGGGCACGCGCGACCAGATGCGGCAGTTCTCGGTGATCTCGTCGCTCGACCTCCTGCGCCGGCGCCTGCTCGGCACCCGCTGAGGTGGCGCGGCTCTTCGTCGCGGTGTGGCCGCCCCCCGAGGTCGTCTCGCTGCTGGCCGGCCTGCCCCGCTACCCGCTGGCGGGTGCCCGGTGGACGACCGAACGGCAGTGGCACGTGACGCTGCGCTTCCTCGGCGCGGTGGACCAGCGGGTGGCGGCCGCCGCGCTCGATCGGGTGCGGGCGTCGCGTTGCACGGCCGTGCTCGGGCCGGGGCCGCAACGGCTGGGGTCGTCGGTGCTGGTGGTGCCCGTTGCCGGCTTGGAGGCGTTGGCGGCGGCGGTCGAGGCGGCCATGGACGGCATCGGGCCGCCGCCCGGCCACCCGTACCGGGGCCACCTCACGCTGGCCCGCGCCGGCAAGGGCGCGCTTCCCCGGCTCGACGCGCCGGTCGCGGCGCAGTGGGAGGTCGATCGCGTGACGCTGGTCGAGAGCCAGCTCCACCCGGCCGGCGCCCGTTACGAGACGATCCACGAGCGGCCGCTCAGTCCCGGAGGAAGTTAGGCTCGGACGCCCGCCCCCGTAGCTCAGCGGATGAGAGCGAGGGACTTCTAATCCCGAGGTCGGAGGTTCGAATCCTCCCGGGGGCGCCGTCGCCACTGCTCCACACGACCCGCCAAGGGGGCACCATGAAGATCCGACGTGTCGTCACCGGCCACGACGAGAAGGGCAAGGCCCTGTTCGTCTCGGACGAGGAGGTCGAGCCGCTGACGCTCGCCGCCTTGCCCGGCGCCGAATTCCATCGCCTCTGGGGCGCCGACAGCGCTCCGACGCTCCCCGACCAGGGCGAACCGCCGGCGCAGCCCACGTTCTTCCCGCCAGTCAACGGCTTCCGCTTCCTGTACTTCACGATCCCGCCGCAGAGCACTGCCGCGCCTGACGTCGACCCGGGAGCCGCCGAGTCGGAGGTCGAGGAGAAGCTGCCCGGCATGAGTCAGTGGATGGAGGCCGACGACCCCGGGATGCACACCACTGACACGGTGGACTTCGAGGTTGTCATCTCCGGTGAGATCACCCTCGAGCTGGACGACGGTGCCGAGAAGGTGCTGCGGGCGGGCGACACCAACATCCAGAACGGCACCCGCCATCGTTGGCACAACCGCGGCTCGGAGCCGGCCGTGATCGCCACGTTCATCGTCGGCGCGAACCGGTCCCGGAAATAGAACTGCTCAGGGCTGCTGCGTTCAGCGGCCCCATGCCTGGCGCAGGCCCATGGGTCCGCGTCGGAAGATGCGCTCGTCCATCGTGCGCACGTCGGACGCCAGCTTCGGCACGAACGCCATCTGGCCGAGGACGTCGCGGTCCATGTCGATGCCCGGCGCCACCTCGCACAGCTCGATGCCGTTGTCGGTCAGGCGGAACACGGCGCGTTCGGTGACGTAGTGCACGGTCTTGCCCTGTGAGCGCATCCGTTCACCGTTGAAGCACACGCCCTGGATGTCGCTGACGGCGCGAGGCGTGGAACCCTCGGTCTCGACGACGAGTCGGCCGTCCTCGCCCGTCACCTGCAGCCCGCCGGCGCGGAGGGTCCCGCAGAAGACCACGTCGTCGACGGCCTCGGCGATGTCCATCGACCCGCCCGGCCCGACCCACGTGGAGCCGTAGCGCAGGAGGTTGACGTTGCCGTCGGCGTCGAACTCGAGCATGGAGAAGAACGCACTGCGGATGAGGCCCGAGCTGTAGAGGCTGAAGATGCCCGGTGTGTCGAGGTAGGCGGCGGGGTTGGCGTGGAAGCCGGCGCCGTTGAAGAGGCCGCCCAGCACGCCCGTCTCCACGGACAGCAGCACGTCGTCCTCGATGTCCTCCTCGACCACGACCGGCGGGATCTCTCGCAGCGGCAGGCCGGCCCCGACGTTGACGACGGCGCCGGGCTCGAGCGACAGGCAGGCGCGCCGGGCGATGGCCATGTCCGCCGTCACCGGTCGCGTCGAGGGGCACGACTCGTCGACCGTTCCCTCCGTCAGCCACCGCCGCCACACCTTGGGCTGCCGTGACGTGAGCACCGGCGTCGGCGGTCGCGAGATGCGGTGGGCCGGCATCAGGAAGCTCATCGTCCCTGTCGAGTCCTCCCGCTCCTCGGCCGGGTTGAGGACGATGGCGTCCACGAGGATGCCCGGCACGGCGACGAGCCGAGGCGGGATCTGACCGATGGCCACCTGGCGCCGCGCCTGGACGATCACGCGGCCGCCGAACCGCTTCGCCGCGAGCGCCTGGTAGAGCACGTTCATCGTGGCCGCCTCGTCCTCGAGGCTGACGTTGCCGTCCTCGTCGACCGTCGACGCCTGGATCAGCGCGACGTCGATCGGCAGCCGCGGGTAGACGATGTGCTCCTCGCCGTCGACCGTGGCCAGCGAGACGATGTCCTCGGTGGTCCGGGCGTTGAGCTTCCCGCCACCACGGCGGGGGTCCAGGTAGGTGCCGATCCCCACCTTCGTCAGGTAGCGATCACGCCCGGCCGCCATCGCCTGGCACCAGAAGCTCAAGCTGCCGAGCGGGAAGAGGTAGGCGGCGACCTCGTCGTCGAGGATCATCTGCCGCAGCCGCTCGTGCGGTGTGTACCACCCGCCGATCACGCGCTCGAGCAGCCCTGGGTACGAGAGCGGCTCGATCCCGGGCTCACCGGTGGGGAACGGCTCGAACCACGTCAGGTTCCGCGGGTGGCCCTCGGCCAGGAACCGCGCCTCCAGCGCCCCGAGCAGCGTGCGCGGCAGCAGCAGGGTGATCGTCCCGCTGACGGTGATGCACGCCCCGTCCGGGATCGCCGCCACCGCCTCTTCCGCGGTGCACACCTTCGACCCGGTGGCGAGCCTCAAAGCCATGTCGTTCCCCGATCACGATGGTTGGTCGATCTTGCTGTCGGGATATTGTCGCCTTTGCGGCCGGCCGGGGGGTTCGGCGGGCGTGAGCACTGCTCGGAGAACTGGAGGGCAGCGTGCACAACGTGGCGATCACCGGCCTCGGCATCATCTCGTCGCTCGGGCTCGACATCGACGAACACAGCCGCCGGCTGTTGAACGGTGAGCTCGGCATCAAGGTCTCCGAGCTCAAGCTCGGCGCCGGCGCCCGTCCGGCGCTCAGTGCGGCCGTCGAAGGCTTTCGCTCCCGGGACTGGATCGACGAGAGGCTCCTCGACGGCACCGACGGCTTCGCCCGGTTCGCTCTCGCCACCGCTACCCAGGCCATCGACGACGCCGGGATCGGGGAGCTGGACCCGCTGCGGACCGCGATCGTGCACGGCACGAGCATGGGCGGTACCCGTTCCCTCCTCGAAGCCCAGCACCTCCTCGAGACCCGCGGGCCGGAGAGCGTGCCCCGCAAGACGATGATCAAGATCTGGCCGAACATGGCGGCGGCGCAGATCGCGATGAAGTACGACCTGCACGGGCAGCAGATCACGGTGTGCACGGCGTGCGCCTCGTCGCTCGACGCCATCGGCACAGCGGCTCGGCTGATCGCCGACGGTCGGGCCGATGCCGCCATCACGGGAGCCACAGAGGGCGGCTCCGTCGACGACGGCGAAGAATTCGTGCCGGCGACCTATTACAGCGGCAACACCTACGGGATGTCGTCGCAGGAGCCGGATCCCCGCCGGGCGGCGCTGCCGTTCGACGCCGAGCGCCGGGGGATCGTGAGCGGCGAAGGCTCGGCCATGCTGTTCCTGGAGCGGGAGGACCATGCCCGGGCGCGCGGCGCCCACATCTACGGGTTCGTGCGCGGATATGGCACTGTCGCTGATGCCTTCCACCCGTCCTCGCCGGAACCGTCCGGCCGATGGGAGCAGCGCGCCATGGAGCTCGCCCTCGAGGAAGCGGAGCTCGGCCCCGATGCCATCGACGTGCTGGTCGCTCACGCCACGGGCACACCGAAAGGCGATACCGCCGAGATCCGCGCCCTGAACAACCTGTTCGGCGGGCGGGGCCTGCCCGTGACGTCGCTCAAGGGGACCATCGGTCACACCGGCGCGTCGGCCGGCG
Source organism: uncultured Acidimicrobiales bacterium (assembly GCA_963728985.1). Classification (GTDB taxonomy): domain Bacteria; phylum Actinomycetota; class Acidimicrobiia; order Acidimicrobiales; family Ilumatobacteraceae; genus DASXAI01. The sequence goes on from CAVSME010000005.1 coordinate 313,870, forward strand.
CGATGGGCCTGATCGCCGGGATCACCGCGATGCACCACGGCAAGCTGGCGCCCACGATGGGCACCACCACCCCCGATCCCGAGATCGATTTCGACGTCGTCCTGCACGCCGCCGCTGACGTCCGGGTGCAGGTCCTCCAGGTGAACGCGTTCGGCTTCGGCGGCCAGGACGCCTCGCTGGTCGTCACCAAGTCCTGAGGCCCTGCTAGCGCGCGCCCCTCAGCATCTTGAGTGCGGCGGCGCCGAAGTGGCCGAGCCAACCGGCCAGGCCTGAGAGCCCGTTCAAGAGTGCCGTGCTACCGGTCGCGAGGGCTCCCACCGCCACCAGCACCTTGGTGAGGCGGGTCAGCGACTCGCCGATGCTCGCTCGGTCAGGCGTGGGCTGGCGCAGGCCGTGTTCGATGCCGTCGAGCTCCTTGGCCGCCGCCGCCCGTCCGTCCGGCGCCAGGCCCCTGGCGTCGAGCTCGCGGCGGATCTGCGCGACGGCGGCCAGGGCGTCGTGCGTCGACACGAAGGTCCCGCTCTGGCCGCCCTCGATCGTCTGATCGCCGGCGACGTTGTTGATGTTGACGGCGTTCTGCTGGCCGATGTTGAAGCTCACGCCGCTCACCTCATCTCGCTGAGGGTCCGGCGCTGGCGGGAGGTGGCGACGATGTGGAGCACGATGCCGACGACCATCACCACGGCGCCGATGGCGGCGATGCCCCAGCCGATGAGACCGACGGGTACGCCGCCGACCTCCTCGCCCATGAGCTCGCTGGGCGACGGCTGCTCCTCCGGATCGAGCTCGTTGACGCGGGCGATGAACCTGATCACCATCCAGGCGAACAGCGCGCCGCCCACGACGAAGAGGGTGAAGCCGAACCAGATGACGCGCTTGGCCCGGCTCTTGCTGGCGGCGACCTCGCGCAAGAAGCTCTCGCGCTGCTGGATCAGGTACTGGTCGTGGCCCACGTTGTTGATCTGGCCGGCGGTCTGCTGGTCGGCGTTGAACTGGACGGAGGGAACCGGTGCCGGCAGCGATCGAGACGTCGCCGGAACGCCGTACTGCAGCACGGTGCTGCCCAGTTGCACGACGTCGCCGTTGCGGAGCTGGAACGTGGCGCCGTCGACGACCCGCTCGCCGTTGACCCACGTGCCGTTGGTCGATCCGAGGTCGGTGATCGTGACCCCGACGGTGGTCGTGTCGATCCACGCGTGGTGGCGCCCTACGGTGTCGTCGGTCACGTGGATGGTTGCGTCGGTGTTCCGCCCGATCGTCGACTGGCCCAGGGCAAGGTTGATCCGCTGACCCTGGGCGGTGACGAGGTACGGCAAGGACTCGGACTCCAAGAGCATGGAGACCTCCTGTCAGTGTCTGCCCCGCTTGGACAGAGTCGTTCAGGCACGTCGCGAATACATCGGTGGATCGCAGGGGAACCAATACGGGCATGGATGCCAGCGGGCCCCTTCCCGACGACGGCCTCCCCGCAGGCACCGACCGGCTCCCGCAGATCGAGCACATCGTGGTCCTCATGATGGAGAACCACTCCTACGACAACTACCTCGGCGCCCTGCGCGACCACGGCGACGGCCTGCCCAGCGGCACCGATGGCGCGTGGGCCGTGACCAACCCGGCCGCTGACGGCCGCCCCGTCGCCCCCCATCACCTGACCTCGACGGAGGCGCCGCCGCACATCCCCTGCCAGAGCTGGGAAGCGAACCGCATGCAGTGGGCGGCGGGCGCCATGGACGGGTTCGTGCGCAGCGCCGAGACCGTGGCGGCCCAACTTCACGGCGACGAGGCCCGTCCCGTGGACTGGATCATGGGGTACTGGGACGAGCGAGATCTGCCGTTCTACTGGGCCCTCGCCCAGACCTTCCCGCTGGCCGATCGCTGGTTCGGCTCGTGCCTCGGGCCGACGTTCCCCAACCGCCGCTTCCTGGTGGCGGGCACCGCGCACGGGCTCACGACCGACGAGGCGTCGAAGTGCTTCGATACGCCGCCGCGGGGGACGATCTTCGATCTCCTCACCCGGCATCGCATCCCGTGGAGGAACTACCACAGCACCTCGCCGAACCGGTTGGCGATGTCGCGCCTGCTGGGCCGGCACGGTCGCCGCCTCGCCCGAAAGGTCGCACCCAATTCACCGGCCGCCCCGGGAGCAACGTTCCACGAGCTCGAGTCCAAGCTCCAGTTCACCGCTGACGTGTTCGGTGTGAGCATGCTCCGCCACCTCCGGCACGTTCGGGGCATCAAGCGCTTCTTCGCCGACGCCGCCAACGGCACGCTGCCAGCGTTCAGCATCGTCGATCCGAGCTTCGTCGACTTCTCGGAGGAGACGCCGCAGGACATCCAGCTGGGGGAGCGGTTCGCGGCCACGGTGATCGACCACGTCCTGCGGGGCCCGGCGTGGCCGTCGACGCTGCTCATCTGGTGCTACGACGAGCACGGCGGCTACTTCGATCACGTCCGCCCGCCGGCGGCCGTCGAGCCCGACGACGTGGCGCCCGCTACCGGCGATCCCGCCGACCGCTACGACCGGTACGGCTTCCGGGTGCCGGCGGTGATCGTGTCGCCCTACGCCCGGCCTGGCGCCGTCGTCCACGACACCTTCGACCACACCAGCATCCTGCGACTGGTCGAGGACAAGTGGAACCTGCCGTCGCTCACCCGTCGTGACGCGGCGGCGCTCAGCCCGATCGTCGCCCTCGACCTCGACGGCCCGCCGGCGTTCCTGAGGCCACCCGAGCTGGCGCCGCCCGCCCTCGGCTACGCCCACCCGCCTCACTACGACTTCCTCAGCTGACCGCCGTCATCCCCGCCCGGCCAGCCGGCTGACGAGGCCCCGTTCGTCGGGTCCGAACCACGGCCCCGACCCGGCCGCCGCGTTCTCGGTCAGCCGCTCGGGCACCGACGTCGCCGGGATCGTGACCGAGCACCGGTCGTCGCTCAGGCCCCACTTGAGGAGGGCCTGCGCCCACGTTGTCACCCCGAACGGGGCGAGGGGCGCCAGCGCCGCTGCGTCGGGGGCCTTGCGCACGAGCGGGCCCGAGCCGAGCGGCCGCATCACGAGCACACCGAGGCCGAGCTCGGCCGCCAGCGGCAGGATGCGCCGCCCTTGGTCGGGCGACTCGGTCCAGATCTTGGTGGCCACGAACGCCCCGCCCCGTCGGGCGGCGAGCGCCTCCGACAGCAGCGCCTCGGCCTGCCCGTACATCGGCGACGAGTCGAACACGGTCATGCCGGCGTCGAGGGCGCCGTCGATGAGCGGCCGCACCGCGCCGCTGGCGGCGGCCGCTTCGAGGCGGGCCCACGTGCCGAGCCCGACCACCGGGACGGGGGCCGAGCCGCCGCCCATGGATCGGCGCTCCACGTCAGTCGAGGCTATCGGCCAGCTGGGGCCGTTCGCGGAGCGAGCGCTTCAGCTCCGACAGGCCCGGGAACGTGGCCACCTCCCACACGGCGTCCCAGAGGCGGGTGGCCTCGTCGCCGCGGGGGACCCGGCTGATGACCGGACCGAAGAACGAGGTCGTCGCACCATCCCGCGTGAAGCTGATGATCGGGGTGCCGACGTCCTTGCCCGTCCGTGTCAGGGCTTCGTCGGTGTCGGCCTGCAGCACCGGGTCCCAGCGGTCGTCGTTGGCGGCGGCGATGTGTTGCTCGGCCAGGCCGTGCGAGCGCAGGTAGTCCGGAAACCCCGCTTCCCAATTCTCGACGATCTCGGCCCGCCGGCCGCGCACGTGGATGTCGCCGCCGAAGGTCGTGTAGAGGTCACCGACGGCCTGGCGCCCCTCGCTGTCGCGGACGGACGCGGCGACGCGCAGCAGCTTCTGGCCCGACGTGTGCACGCCGACGTAGCCCTCGGCGAAGTCCTTCTCGTAGTCCTTGTGGGCGTTCACCAGCTTGAGGCTGATGAAGCGCCAGTCGACGCTCAGCCCCCGCTGGCGGGTCACCTCGACGACCCAGCGCGACGTGAGCCATGCCCACGGGCACACGGGATCCCAGAAGAACTCGACATCGGCCTGGTCGGTCACATCATCTCCAATCACTCGGTGGGCGCCGAGCCGCGCGCTCGGGCGATGACCGCCTCGCGGCGGGCGGCGATGGTGGCGGCGGTGGCCGCGCCGAAGCCGCCACGCGCCGCGTGCTCGTAGTGGACCCGGCGGGCCTCCTCGAGGGGCAGGCGGTCCGTCGCCGTCCAGTCCTGGCGCAGCATGGCCACCATGTCCCGCGGCTGTTCGGCGATCGAGCGGGCCTTGGCCATCGCCGCGTCGAGGAGCTGCTCGTGGGGCACGACGTGGTTCACCAGTCCGATCCGCAGCGCCTCGGTGGCGTCGACGAAGTCACCGGTGAGCGACATCTCCCGGGCGTAGGCCATGCCCACCCGGCGAGGGAGGTCGACGGCCACGGGCCCGGGGTAGACGCCGACCCGGAGGTGGGTGTCGGCGAAGCGAGCCCGCTCTGAAGCGATCATGAAGTCGCACACGAGCGCCAGCTCGAAGCCACCGGTGACGGCCGCTCCGTTGACGGCGGCGATGATCGGCACGCCCGACGCGGCGGCGGCGTCGATGAAGCGGGGCAGGTCCCGGAGCTGGTCGACGCCGAGGTCGCGCAGGTCCAAGCCGGCGCAGAAGGCGGGATCGGCGCCGGTGATGACGATGGCGGCGGCGTCCTGGCAGCTGGCGATGGCATCGACCGTCTGCGTGGCCAGTGCCACGTTCATGGCGTTGCGGGCCTCGGGCCGATCGAGGACGATGAGGGCGACGTCACCGTCGCGCTCGATGCGTACGAGGTCGGGCACGCCGGCAGTCTGCCAACTCAGTCGCCGAACGGCGAACCCGCCCGCTCGGTAACGTGGCCCAGCTTGTCCCGCAACGCCGTCCTGCTCCTGTCGTGCCGAGACCGGCCCGGGATCGTGGCCGCCGTCGCCGGCTTCGTGACCGACATCGGCGGCAACATCGTGGAGGCCGAGCAGCACACCGACACCCACGACGGGATGTTCTTCCAGCGGGTGGAGTTCACCACCGACGCCGTCACCGTGGGCGAAGACGACATACGGACCAGCTTCAGCCCCGTGGCCGACCGGTTCGCCATGGACGCCCAGCTCCGGTTCACGGACTGGCGGCCGCGCACGGCCATCCTCGTGTCGAAGCCCCCGCACTGCCTGGCCGACCTCCTGGCGCGCGCCCACACCGGCGAGCTCGACATCGACGTCGGGCTGGTCATCGCCAACCATGCCGACAACGCGTCGCTGGCGGCGGCGTTCAACGTCCCGTTCCACCACGTGCCCGTGCACGACGGCGACCGCGTGGCCCAGGAGGCGGCCGTGGACGACCTCCTGGGCGCCGACGGTACCGAGCTCGTCGTCCTGGCCCGCTACATGCTGATCCTGTCGCCGTGGTTCGTGGATCGCTGGGCGGGCAGGTTGATCAACATCCACCACTCGTTCCTTCCCGCCTTCGTCGGGGCCAGCCCGTACCGCCAGGCGCACGACCGGGGTGTGAAGGTCATCGGCGCCACCGCGCACTACGTGACGACCGGCCTGGACGAAGGGCCCATCATCGAACAGGACGTGACCCGCGTGAGCCACCGAGACGACGTGACGACCCTCGCCCGGCGAGGGCGGGATCTGGAGGTGATCGTGCTGGCGCGCGCCCTGCGCGCCCACCTCAACCACCGCATCCTGGTGTGGGGCAACCGCACGGTCGTGTTCGGCGCGTGAGCACCCGCACGGGGGTGCTCATCGTGAACCCGCACGCCGGCTCCGAGCGCGAGACGCCCGAGGCGCTGTCGGAGGCGATGCCCGATCTCGAGCTGCGGGTCACCGAGCCGGACGACCTCGAGGGCGAGCTGACGCGGGCCGTGGACGCAGGAGCCGAGATCGTCGCCGTGGCCGGCGGTGACGGGACGCTGCGCACGGCGGCGGGCGTGCTGGCCGACACGAAGTCGACGCTGCTGCCCGTGCCGTTGGGGACGTTCAACCACTTCGCCCGCTCGGTCGGCATCGACACGGTGGAAGCAGCCGTGGAGGCGTTCGCGCAGGGCACGCCGACGCGGGTCGACCTGGGCAAGGTCAACGACGACGTGTTCCTCAACAACGCCAGCATCGGCTGGTACGCCGAGATGCTGCGGACACGCATGCGGCTGACCCACCGGATGCCCCGCCAGCTGGCGAAGGTGGTGGCCCTCCTCGTCCACCTCCCCAAGGCCCCTCGCTTCGACGTGGAGCTGGGTGGCCAGCAGTACAAGACGTGGCTCGTGTGGGTGGGCAACGGCCGCTACGACATCCGCGTCGGCCACCTGGCCGACCGCCTGTCGATCACCGAGCAGAAGCTCGACATCCGCATCCTCGTCGCCGACCGCCGGCTGGCCCGCTTCCGGGCGGCGTTCGCCCTCCTGACGGGCAAGGTCGAGACGTCCGACGCCCTCGAACGGTTCACCGCCGACGACGCCACGTTCCGGGTGCACCGCCGCATGGTCGCCGTCGGGATCGACGGCGACGGCGTCACCCTTCCGGCGCCCCTGCGCTTCCACTCGGCCGCCGCCTGCCTGTCCGTGCTACCCGCGCCAGCCTGGAGCGACGGAGCCGGCGACTAGCTTCGATCTTCCGCTTGATGGAGGGTGGACGGATGGAGTTGCCAGGCCGGATCCTGGTCATCGGGTGCGGGTCGGTCTCGCAGTGCACGCTGCCGCTGCTGCTGAAGGAGATCGACATCGCGCCGTCGCGCATCACGGTGCTCGACATGGTCGACAACCGCGCCCGCATCGCCGACGTGCTGGCGGCCGGTGTCCGCTACGAGCTCGGGCAGATCACGCCGGAGAACCTCGACGCCGAGCTGTCGCGCCACGTGGGAGCGGGCGACGTGTGCATCGACCTCGCCTGGAACATCGACACCTGCACGATCCTCGACTGGTGCCGCGCTCACGGCGTGCGCTACATCAACACCTCCACCGAGCTCTGGGACCCGTACGAATCGGCGGCCACGACGCACCCGCTCGAGCGCACGCTCTACGTGCGCCACATGGCGCTGCGGCGGATGATCGCCCGCTGGGGTGACAACCATGGGCCCTCTGCCGTGGTGGAGCACGGCGCCAACCCCGGGCTCGTCTCCCACTTCACCAAGCAGGCGCTCGAGGAGATCGCGGCGGCGGCGCTGACAGACGGCGCCGCCGGCACGACCGCCCCTGCGGTGGAAGCGGCGCTGGCCGACGGGCACCACAACGTCCTCGCCCACCTGCTCGGCGTGAAGGTCATCCACATCTCCGAGCGCGACACGCAGATCACGTCGCAGCCGAAGGAGGTGAACGAGTTCGTCAACACGTGGTCGGTGGAGGGCTTCTACGAGGAGGGCATCGCGCCGGCGGAGATGGGCTGGGGCACGCACGAGAAGCGGCTGCCGCCGTTGGCGTCACAGCACGCCGGGGATGGGCCCAGCAACCAGATCTGCCTCGCCCAGATGGCGTGCAAGACATGGGTGCGCTCGTGGGTCCCGGCCGGTGAGATCACCGGCATGGTGATCCGCCACGGCGAAGCGTTCACCATCTGCGATCACCTCACGGTGTGGGACGACGGCCGCCCCCTCTACCGCCCCACTGTTCACTATGCGTACTGCCCGGCCGACGTGGCGGTCTTGTCGATGCACGAGCTGGAGATGCGGCAGTTCGAGCTGCAGGAGCGGCAGCGGATCATGGGCGACGAGATCATCTCGGGGCAGGACCAGCTCGGTGTGCTCCTGATGGGCCATCCCTACACGGCGTGGTGGACCGGCAGCCTGCTCTCGATCGACGAGACGCGCGCGCTCGTTCCCCATCAGAACGCCACCACGCTGCAGGTCGCGGCGTCGGTGCTCGGCGCGCTGCGGTGGATGATCGGCGACCCCCACCGCGGTGTGCGCGTGCCCGACGAATTGCCGTGGCGCACGGTGATGGATGTGGCCTACCCGTACCTCGGAACGTGCTGGTCGGGGGCGGTGGACTGGGATCCGCTGCGCACCCGGCCCCGCTTCTTCGACGACTACAACGGCCGCGCCTACGACCTCGCCGATCCGTGGCAGTTCACGAACTTCCTCGTATGACCTGGGGCGGCGCCGCAGTGCGGCGCCGGGACGCTCGCACGCAGCATTGTTCGAGCACAGCGAGTCGGCGCCGAAGCGGCGCCGCATCAACACAGCGTTGCGGGCGTGTGACGATCACTCAGGAAGCGCTCAGGGCACCCCCGGATGTGGGATACCGTCGTTCCGTATGGGTCATTCCATCAGGGGGAATCGATGAAACGAACACAGCGCATCGGCGCGCTCGTTGTAGCCGTATCGCTCGGCACCATCGCAGCCGCGTGCGGGAGCGACAACTCCGGCAGCAGCAGCACCACGGCCGCGCCGGCCACCACCGGCGCCGCCACCACGGCGGGCGGAGGTACCGCCACCACGACCGCGAGCTCGACCGGCAGCACGGCGGCCGCCGGCAACTTGCTGAAGTACGACGAGTCGGCCAAGTGCGGCACCGACGCCTACAAGGGCGAGATCGCCAAGATCGAGGCCGTGGACGCCACCACGGTGAAGTTCACGTTGTGCACGCCTGACCCCGCCATCCCGGCGAAGGTGGCGTTCTCGGCGCTGCAGATCCTGCCGTCCGAGTACATCGAGAAGGCGGGCGGGACGAAGGGTGGCGACCTGGTCAACAAGCCGATCGGCACCGGGCCCTACGTGCTGAAGCAGTGGGACAAGGGCAGCCAGATCGTGCTCGAGGCCAACCCCAACTACTGGGGTGACAAGCCGCTGGCCAAGACCGTCGTCTTCCAGTGGAACGGCGAGTCGGCGCAGCGCCTCGTGCAGCTGCAGTCCGGTGCGGCCGACGGCATCGACAACGTGGGCACCACCGACTTCGACACCGTGAAGAACGACGGCAACCTCCAGCTCGTCGAGCGGCCGGCGCTGAACGTCTTCTACGTTGGTTTCAACGTCAACAACCCGCCGTTCGACAACGAGAAGGTGCGCCAGGCGATCGGCTACGGCATCGACAAGCAGCGCATCGTGGACAACTTCTACCCGAAGGGCTCCACGGTCGCCACGCAGTTCCTGCCCGCGGCCATCCCCGGCTACGACAAGGGCTTCACCGACTTCACCTACGACCAGGCGAAGGCCAAGCAACTGCTGCAGGAGTCCGGCGTTCCCCTCCCGATCAACGCCACGCTGAGCTACCGCGACGTCGCTCGTGGCTACCTGGCCCAGCCCACGCCTGTGGCGCAGGACATCCAGGCCCAGCTGGCGGCCATCGGCATCAACATCACACTGGACCAGCAGGAGTCCACGACGTTCATCGACAACGCCAACAAGGGCAAGTTGCCCTTCTACATGCTGGGCTGGGGTGCCGACTTCCCGGATGCCACGAACTTCTTCGACTACCACTTCGGCGCCGGTGCGACGCCGCAGTTCGGCAACGGGTTCCCGGACATCCAGGCGCAGATCACCCAGGGCGGCCAGAAGGCCGATCAGGCGCAGCGCGATCCGATCTACGCCCAGGTGGCCCAGTTGCTGGCCCAGCACGTGCCCATGGTGCCGGTCGCCAACGGTGGCTCGGCCACGGCCTACAAGAAGGGCGTGCAGAACCCGCAGGCCAGCCCGCTCACCAGCGAGATCATGGCCAAGATGGGCATCGCCGGCCAGGACCAGTTCGTGTTCGTCCAGAACGGCGAGCCCGGCGGCCTGTACTGCGCCGACGAGTCCGACGGCGAGGCGCTGCGGGTCTGCGAGCAGATCGGCGAATCGCTGCTCGCCTACAAGATCAACGGCACCGAGGTGGAGCCCAGCCTGGCGGAGAAGTACGAGTCGTCGCCCGACCTGAAGGAGTGGACGTTCCACCTCCGCAAGGGCGTGAAGTTCTCCGACGGCTCGGACCTCGACGCCAACGACGTCGTCAGGAGCTACCGGGTGCAGTGGGACGCCGCTGATCCGCTCCACCAGGGACGGGAGGGCAACTTCGGATACTTCCAGGCCCTCTTCACCGGGTTCCTGAACCCGCCCCCGAGCTGACGGATTCGAGTACGTAGTGGTGGGGCCGCGCTGGCGGCCCCACCGCCCTCACGATCGTGCTTCGCTTCATCTCCCGCCGCCTCCTGACAGCGATCCCGGTCCTGCTCGGGGTCGTCATCTTGGTGTTCATCCTGGCGCGCGTCATCCCTGGCGATCCGTGCAAGGCGGCGCTCGGTGAGCGGGCCACGAAGCAGCTGTGTGACGCGTACACCGAGCGCGAGGGCCTGAACGACCCGCTGCCAGTGCAGCTCGGTCGGTACATCAACGACCTCTTGCACGGCGATCTCGGTGACTCGGCCTCGCAACGGCGTCCGGTGACCGACATCCTGATCGAGCGCCTGCCCACCACGATCGAGCTCTCGATCGCCGCGCTGTCGCTCGCCATCGTGATCGGTGTGCCCCTCGGCGTGCTGGCCGCCCGCAAGCGGAACTCGGCGACCGATGTCGTCACCATGGTGGGCGCCAATGTCGGCGTGTCCATGCCGGTCTTCTGGCTCGGGCTGATGCTGCAGTTCCTGTTCGCGGTGACGCTGAAGAACACGGTGCTGGCGCTACCACCCTCGGGCCGGCTGACGCCGGGCTCGATCCCGCCGCCCTTCTACGAGACCTGGGGTCTGAGCGGCAACGGCGTGCTCGACTTCTTCTCCAACTTCGAGCTCCTCAACGCCTTCCTCCAGTGGCGCTGGGACATCTTCTGGGATGCGTTCCGGCACCTGATCCTGCCGGCGGTGGCGCTGGCCACCATCCCCACGGCCATCATCGCCCGCATGACCCGCTCCAGCCTGCTCGACGCGCTCGGCCTGGACTATGTGCGCACGGCCCGCGCCAAGGGCCTGCGCGAGTCAGGTGTGGTGGTGCGTCACGCGCTGCGGAACTCGCTGCTGCCGGTGGTCACCGTCATCGGGCTGTCGCTCGGCACGTTGATCGGGGGGGCCATCCTCACCGAGACCATCTTCGGCCTGTCGGGCGTCGGCAAGACGGTGTTCGACGCCATCACCGCCCGTGACTACACGGTGGTGCAAGGGTTCACGTTGGTGATCGCCGTCGGGTTCGTCCTCGTGAACCTCCTCACCGACGTCGTCTACACGTTCCTCGATCCGCGAGTGCGCGTCACATGACTGCGATCGATCCCGCCGTACCCGACCCGCTCGAGCCGCCGATCTCGCCTCAGGGCGTGGAGCTGGGACCTACGTTGCGGTCGCGCGGTCTGTGGCGCGACGCGCTGCGCTCCACCATGCGCACGCGCTCGGCTCAAGTCGGGGCCGCGCTCCTCCTCCTGCTCGTGCTCCTCGCCGTGTTCGCGCCGCTCATCGCCCCGTACGGCCCGAACGAGGTGCTGCTGAGCACCGGTGTGAAGGTTCGGGAGCCGCCGTGCGTGCACTTGTTCGGCTGCCCCGATGACCAACCGCAGCACATCATGGGCATCGACGGCAACGGCCGCGACGAGTTCTCCCGGATCGTCTACGGCGCCCGCGTGTCGCTGTTGTCGGGCGTCGTCTGCGTCACCATCGGCATGGTCATCGGGACGCTCCTCGGGCTGGTGGCGGGCTTCTACGGGCGAGCGGCCGACACCGTGATCATGCGATGTATGGACGTGCTGCTCGCCTTTCCCGCGCTGCTCCTGGCGATCACGATCGTGACGGTGTTGGGCCGCGGCTTGGTGAACGCCATCATCGCCATCTCCCTCGTGTCGATACCCATCTACGCCCGCATCGTGCGGGCCAGCGTCCTGTCCATCCGCGAGCAGGACTTCGTCGCCGCCGATCGCGCCCTCGGCGTGCGCAACCGGCGGATCCTGTGGCACCGCGTCTTCCCCAACTCCCTCACCCCGCTCGTGGTGCAGGCCACCCTCGGCATCGCCACGGCTGTCCTGGAGGTGGCGGCCCTCTCCTTCCTCGGCCTCGGCGTGCAGCCGCCCACGGCCGAGTGGGGCTCGATGCTGGCGGCCGAGCGCAACAACGTCTTCACGTCGTTCTTCCTCGTGCTGTTCCCCGGCATCATGATCATGATCAACGTGCTCGCCTTCAACCTGCTGGGTGACGGCCTGCGCGATGCCCTCGATCCGAGGCTGAACAAGTGACGACGGGCGAGCCGCTGCTGGAGATCGCCGGCCTCCGCACGTACTTCTTCACCGGCGACGGTGTGGTGAAGGCGGTGGACGGCGTCGACCTCAGCGTGGGCAAGGGCGAGGTGCTCGGCCTCGTCGGTGAATCGGGATCGGGCAAGAGCGTCACGATGTTCTCCGCCCTGCGCATCGTGGCGTCCCCCGGCCGCATCGTCGAGGGCTCGGTTCGCTTCGACGGCATCGACGTGCTCGCCCTCCCCGACGCCAAGCTCCGTCAGATCCGTGGCGACCGCATCACCATGGTGTTCCAGCAACCGAACTCGTCGCTCAACCCGTGCTACCGCGCCGGTCACCAGATCGCCGAGGTCTACCGCGTGCACGAGCACATGCGGAAGGCCGAGCGCGACGAGCGCGCCGTCGAGATGCTGCGCAAGGTGGGCATCCCCGACCCGGGACGGCGGGCGCGGGCCTTCCCGCACCAGCTGTCCGGCGGCATGGCGCAGCGCGTGATGATCGCCATGGCGCTGGCCGCCGGGCCCGAACTGCTCATCGCCGATGAGCCCACGACCGCGCTCGACGTCACCATCCAGGCCCAGATCCTCGACCTGATGGCCAACCTCCGTTTCGAGCTCGGCATGGCCATGGTGCTGATCACCCATGACCTCGGCGTGGTCGCCGAGATGGCCGAACGGGTGGCCGTCATGTACGCCGGCCAGATCGTGGAGGAGACGGCCACGGTCACGCTGTTCGCCGCGCCGCTGCATCCGTACACGCGCGGGCTCATCGGTTCCGTGCCGGTGATCGGTCGGCGCCAGGACGAGCTGTCGGTCATCCCCGGTCGCGTGCCCAACCTGATCGATCTGCCCGTGGGCTGCCGGTTCGCACCGCGCTGCGAGGCGCGGATCGAGGCCGGCCTCACCCGCTGCATCGAGGAGATGCCGGCCCTCGTGGAGGTGGCGCCCGGGCACAAGGTGCGGTGCTTCCTCCACAGCGACGTCGCCGAGGTGTCCACCCCGGTCACCGTCGGCGCGGTGCGGCGATGACCGACGCGCCGGTGCTGCTCGAGGCCCGCGGGTTGGTGAAGACGTTTCCAATCCGGTCCGGTGCACTGGGCCGGGCCAAGGGGCTGGTCCACGCCGTGACCGACGTCGACCTCGACGTGCGGGCCGGCGAGGTCATCGGGTTGGTGGGCGAGTCGGGCTGCGGCAAGTCCACGCTCGGGCGCCTGCTGCTGCGCCTGCTCGACCCCGACGCCGGCACGATCCGCTACGAGGGTGAGGATCTGCTCGCCGCGTCGGGGCCCCAGCTGCGACGGCTGCGGGCGCGCATGCAGATCGTGTTCCAGGACCCGTTCGCGTCGCTCGATCCCCGGGCCACGGTGGGCGACAGCATCGCCGAGGGCCTGCGCGTGCAGGGCGTGCCGGCGCGCGACCGCCAGGGACGCGTCGACGAGGTCCTCCAGCTCGTCGGCCTGGAGCCGTACCACGCCCGGCGCTACCCCCATCAGTTCAGCGGGGGCCAGCGCCAGCGCATCGGCATCGCCCGCGCGCTGGCGGTCGAGCCGAAGCTCCTGGTAGCCGACGAACCGGTCTCCGCCCTCGACGTGTCCATCCAGTCGCAGATCCTGAACCTCCTGCGCGACCTCCAGCGGCGGCTGCAGCTGACCATCCTGTTCGTCGCCCACAACCTGGCCGTCGTCGAGCACCTGTGCGACCGGGTCGCGGTCATGTACCTCGGCCGCATCGTCGAGCTGGGCGCCCGCGATGACGTGTTCGGTCGGCCGCTGCACCCCTACACCCGAGCGCTGCTGGCGGCGGCGCCGGTGCCCGATCCCGCCGTCGCCGCCAACCGCACCCGCATCGTGCTGGCCGGCGACCTGCCGTCGCCGGCGGCCCCGCCGCCGGGCTGCACCTTCCACACCCGGTGCCCGTTCGTGCGCCCCACTCGTTGCCACGACGAGGTGCCGGTCCTGCGGGAGGTCGTCGAGGGTCACCAGGCCGCCTGCCACTGGGCCGAGGAGATCGTCGCCGACGCCGCCACGAGGGCGGCTGGAACCGCCCCCAATGCGGTGTGATCGCCGGGCAGATCCTCTACCCTTGAACGGCCCCAAGCGAGACAGCGAGGATCGGCGTTGAAGTTCAAGCGCGGCGACACCGTCATCTATCCCCAGCACGGCGCGTGCATCGTCGAAGGCGTCGAGAAGAAGACCGCCTTCGGTGAGAAGCGGGACTACCTGATCCTGCGCTCCGTCATCGGCGAGATGAAGCTGTCGGTGCCGGTCGACAAGGCCGAGGAAGTGGGCGTGCGCCCGCCGGTGGGCGCCGAGGAGCTCGACGACCTGGTGGCGGTGCTGGCCAAACCCGATCCGCGCGTCCCGTCGAACTGGTCGCGCCGGTTCAAGAACCACCAGGAGAAGCTGAAGTCGGGCGACGTGTACCAGGTGGCCGAAGTGGTGCGGAACCTGGCCGCCCGCAACCGCGACGCCGCCCTGTCGGCGGCCGAGCGCACGATGTACGAGCGGGCTCGCATCAACCTGGTCTCGGAGATCGCGCCGGCCCTGCACGTGTCCAACGAGGAGGCCGAGGCCTACCTCGACGACGCCCTGGCCAAGGGTGTGCTGCGGGCGCCGCCGGCGGCGGTGGCGGCCAAGAAGAAGAGCTGATCGGCTCCATCGCCCCTGGGTGTCCGTAGTGTTGGGGGCGTGGAGCGGGTCACGATGCCCCAGCTCGGGGAGACGGTCACCGAAGGCACCATCACGAAGTGGCTGAAGCAGGTCGGTGACAGCGTGGCCGTCGACGACCTGCTGTACGAGGTCTCCACGGACAAGGTCGACACCGAGGTGCCCTCGGCCCACGCCGGCGTGCTGCGCCAGATCCTCGTGCCGGAGGGCGAGACGGTGGCGATCGGCGCCGTGCTGGCCGTCATCGCCGACTCGCAGGACGAGGACATCCCCGATGAGGTGCCGCCCGAACCCGTCGCCGCCCCGTCGGCTGCTCCTGCAGCGGCGGAAACTGGTCGCCAGACGACCGAATTGCGCGCACCGGTGACCAAGGCGCGGCCGAGCGAGAACGGCCGCACGGGTGGCGACGGCTTCCTGTCGCCCGTGGTGCGGGCGCTGCTGGCCGAGCACGGCCTGGAGCCGGCTCAGGTGGTCGGCTCGGGGCGGGACGGCCGCATCACCCGCAGCGACGTGCTGGCGGCGGCGGCCAACCGTCGGGCTGCCCCCGTAGCGCCCGCGCCCGTGCCGGCTCCGGCGTCGATCGCCTACCCCCCGGCCACCGCGGCGGGCGACGACGAGATCGTGGAGTTCACCCGCGCCCGGCGGACCACGGCCGAGCACATGGTGCGCTCGCTGGCCACGTCGGCCCACACGCTCGTGGCCACCGAGGTCGACTACCACGGCGTGGACGCCGTTCGGCGGGCGGCGCAGCTGTCGTTCCTGCCGTTCGTGGCACGCGCCGTCGTCGACGCCATCGGCGAGTTCCCCCACGTCAACGCGTCGGTGGGCCACGACGAGCTGATCGTGCACCGGGGCATCCACCTCGGTGTGGCCGTCGACGTCGACCACGAGGCACTCGTCGTACCCGTCGTGATGGATGCCGGGGGCAAGCGGCTCCGGGCGCTGAGCGACGAAGTCGGCACGCTGGCCACCAAGGCGCGCTCGAAGCGGCTCACCGCCGACGACCTGACCGGTGGCACGTTCACCATCACCAACGTCGGGTCGTATGGCACCCTGGTGACGGCGCCGGTGATCAACCAGCCCCAGGTGGCCATCCTGTCGACCGATGGCGTCAAGATGCGGCCGGTGGCGGTGCGGGCGGCCGATGGCGAGTGGACGATCGCCGTGCATCCGATCGGCAACCTCAGCCTGTCCTTCGATCACCGCGCTGTCGACGGCGCCTACGCGGCGGCGTTCCTGGCCCGTGTGCGCGACATCCTCGAGAGCCGAGACTGGACCCAGGAGGTCTGACTGCCCGTGGACGACACCTACCGCGGCTTCCCGGTCGAGGAGCTGATCGAGGACTTCCGGCTGTCGTGCGTGTCGAGGGCCATCGACGACCGCGAGATCAACATGCAGAAGCAGAGCCGCGTCTTCTTCCAGATCTCGGGGGCCGGCCACGAAGCGATCGGCCTGGCGCTGGCCCGCCTCCTGCGTCCCGGCTACGACTGGTTCTTCCCGTACTACCGCGACCAGGCGCTGGCCCTCGGGCTCGGCGTGACGCCCACCGAGATACTCATGCAGGCGGTCGGGTCGGTGGAGGATCCGTCGTCGGCCGGCCGGCAGATGCCGTCGCACTGGGGCAAGAAGGAGATCAACCTCGTCACCGAGTCGAGCGCCACGGGCAGCCAGTGCATCCCCGCGGTGGGCTGCGCCGAGGCGGCCCGCTACATCGTGCGGCGGCCGCAGCTGCCCGGCTGCGTCGCCTACGGCGACGAGCTCACGTACGTGTCGCTCGGCGAGGGGGCGTGCAGCGAGGGCGAGTTCTGGGAGAGCCTGAACTCGGCGTGCAACCTCCACCTCCCAGTGCTGTACGTCGTGCCCGACAACGGCTTCGCCATCTCGGTGCCCGCTACCGACCAGCACCCTGCGCCGGTCGCCGAACTGGTGGCCGGCTTCCGGGGCCTCGAGGTGCAGCGCCTCGATGGCACTGACTACTTCACGGTGCGGGAGGTGGCGCGGTCGATCATCGAGCGGGTGCGGGCGGGCGTCGGCCCGGCCCTGATCCACGCCGACGTGGTGCGGCCGTACTCGCACTCGGCGGCCGACACGCAGAGCAAGTACCGCTCCGCTGACGAGCTGGCCGCCGAGCGGGCCCGTGACCCGATCGACCGCATGGAGGCCGAGCTGGTGGCGGGCGGTGTGCTCACGCCGGAGGGGGCGGCCGAGGTGCGGGCCGAGGCCAAGGAGCTGGTGGCGAAGGCGTCGGCCGAGGCGCTGGCAGCGCGCCGGCCCGATCCGGCCCGCGTCACCGAGCAGGTGTACGTGCTGCCGGCCGTGGCGGCGCCGCCGGCGACCTACGACGGCGGCGACCAGGTGCCGATGGGGGAGGCCATCCGCCGGACGCTGCACGAGGTGATGGCGGCCGACGAGCGGGTGCGGGTGTTCGGCGAGGACGTGGCCGATGCTCGGGAGGCGGTCCTCGCCAACGTCGAGGGCAAGGGCGGCGTGTTCGGGACCACCCACGGGCTGCAGCGGGAGTTCGGGCAGGGCCGCTGCTTCAACACCCCGCTGTCGGAGGCCAACATTATCGGCCGGGCGGTGGGCCAGGGCCTGCGGGGGCTGCGGCCCGCGCCCGAGATCCAGTTCTTCGACTACATCTGGCCGGCCATGACGCAGATCAAGACCGAGGCGGCCACCATCCGCTGGCGCTCGAACGGGTCGTTCACCTGCCCGATGGTGATGCGGGTGCCCATCGGCGGCTACCTCACCGGGGGCGCCATCTGGCACAGCCAGTGCGGCGAGTCGATCTTCGCCCACGTGCCCGGGCTGCTCATCGCCTTCCCGTCGCGGGCGCGCGACGCCGCCGGGCTGCTGCGCTACGCCTTCCAGTGCGAGGACCCGGTCATGTTCCTCGAGCACAAGCACCTGCTGCGCCAGCCGTACACGGTCGACGCCTTCCCGCCGGCGGACTACGTGATCCCGTTCGGGGTGGGCGACATCCGCCGGCCCGGCGACGACGCCACCGTGGTGTCGTGGGGCGCCACCGTGGAGAAGTCGCTGCAGGCGGCGGCGCGGGCCGCTGACGACGGCTACGAGGTGGAGGTGATCGACCTCCGCACGATCTCCCCGTGGGACCGGGAGCTGGTGGCCGAGAGCGTGGCCCGCACCCACCGGCTGCTGGTGGTGCACGAGGACGTGATGACGGCCGGTTTCGGGGCCGAGGTGGCGGCGTGGGCGGCGGAGCACTGCTTCACCGAGCTCGACGCTCCGGTCAAGCGGGTGGCCGCCCTCGACACCCACGTGGCCTACGAGCCCACGCTGGAGGACGCCATCCTGCCCCAGGTGGACGACGTCTACGCCGCCCTCGTCGACCTCTGCACGTTCTGAGCGCGCCCGCTTCGGAGCCCGCCCACCTGGCCGTTCCTGTCTCCCAGCGCGCAGCCTGAGCGTTTCGTACCGCTGGGGCGGTACCAAGTGTTCAGGCTGCGCGGAAATGGGCGGGGTGGAATGTTGAGTGGTTCGATCGACTTTGTCCCGGTAGCATTTGCGCGGTGGGTTCGCCCGTCGAGGACGTCAAGACCTCCAGCCACCACCTCCGGGGGACGCTGGCGGCGGAACTGGCCTCCGACTCCGAGCAGTTCAGCGGGGATGCCACCACCCTGCTCAAGTTCCACGGCACCTACCAGCAGGACGACCGTGACCAGCGCCGGGCCCGCACCGCGGCCAGGCAGGAGCTGGCCTACTCGTGCATGGTCCGCACCAGCCTGCCCGGCGGCATGCTCAGCCCCGAGCAGTGGCTGGCCGCCGACATCCTGGCCGACGAGGTGGCCGACGGCACCCTGCGCATCACCACCCGCCAGGACCTCCAGTTCCACTTCGTCCACAAGGGTGACCTCCACCGCCTCATCAGCACGCTGAACGCCCGCCTCGTCAGCACCCTGGCCGCCTGCGGTGACGTCGTGCGCAACGTGGTGTGCTGCCCGGCACCCGTCCCCGACCGGGACCAGGGCACGGTCCTGGCCGCCGCCGAGGCGATGTCGGCCCGCTTCAAGCCCCAGAGCGCCGCGTACTACGAGCTGTGGGTCGACGGCGAGAAGGCCGTCACCGCCGAGGTGCCCGAGGCCCCCGAGATCGAGCCGCTGTACGGCGAGGCCTACCTGCCCCGCAAGTTCAAGATCGGCTTCGCCTTCCCCGGCGACAACTGCATCGACGTCTACAGCCAAGACGTGGGCCTCGTCCCGGTCGAGCGCGACGGCGTGGCCGGCTACGTGGTGCTCGTCGGCGGCGGCCTGGGCCAGAGCCACGCCCGCGAGGACGACACCTACCCTCGCCTCGCTTCCCCGCTCGTGTGGGTCACGGCCGACGACCTCGCGCCCACCGTCGAGGCCGTCATCACCATCCACCGTGACTTCGGCAACCGCGAGGATCGCCATCGCGCCCGGTTGAAGTACGTGGTGGACGAGCGTGGCCTCGAGTGGTTCCGGGCCGAGACGGAGCGCCGCGTCGGCCACCCACTGCACGATCCGGGCGACCTGCCCGACTGGCTCGACAGCGCCGATCACCTGGGCTGGTGGCAGGACGACCACGGCGACTGGGTGCTCGGCGTGCCGATCCCGTCGGGCCGGGTCCAGGGCGCCCAGCGCGTCGCCCTGCGCGAGGTGGTCGAGCGCTGGCACCCCGGGGTCCGCCTCACGTGCCGCCAGGACGCGCTCCTGACAGGGTTCGCCGCCGAGGATCGTGAGGCGGTCGACGCCGTGTTCGCTGCCCACGGCGTCCCGCTGGCCGGCGCGCTGCGCCTGCTCGATCGCTACGCCATGACCTGCCCGGCGCTGCCCACGTGTGGCCAGGCGCTGGGGGAGTCCGAGCGGGTCATGCCCCGCATCATCGCCGACCTCGACGCCGCCCTGGACGCCGCCGGCCTGGGCGACATCCCGCTGCGCCTCAACGTCACCGGCTGCCCGAACGGCTGCGCCCGGCCGTATACGTCGGAGATCGGCATCGTGGGCCGCACGAAGTCCACCTACGACCTCTACGTGGGCGGCGCGGTGGGCGGGCAGCGCCTGAACCGGCGCATCGCCATCGGGGCCAAGCTCGACGAGATGCCGAAGCTGCTGGCGCCGCTGTTCGATCTTTACCGCGTGGAGGCCGCCGACGGCGAAGGCTTCGGTGACTTCTGCGAGCGCGCCATCCCCGCCGACGCGCCGGTGTGGGTCGCCGCTCCCCGACGTTCGCGAGCCGCGGCGGCCGACGACTGATGCACCTGCCCTTCAGCCTCGACGTGGCGGGCCGCCGGGTCCTCGTGGTGGGTGACGGCCAGCGGGCCGAGCGCAAGGCGGCCGTGCTCGTCGACGCCGGCGCCGACGTGACCCGCCTCCCGCCGGCGGCGTACCGCCGGGGAGACGCCGCTCACCACTGGCTGGTGGTCACGGCGGCGACCTCCGACGAGAACGCCGTCGTCTTCGAGGACGCCGAGGCGGCGGGCGTGTGGTGCAACGCCGTCGACGATCCCGAGCACTGCTCGGTCCTGTTCCCTGCCGTCGTGCGGCGGGGCCCGGTGACCGTGGCCGTCTCGACCGGAGGATCGAGTCCGGCGCTGGCGTCGTGGCTGCGTCAGGAGCTGGAAGGCGTCGTCGGGCCCGAGCTGGCCGACGTGGCGCTGCGGCTGGCCGAGGAGCGCCGCCGCATCCACGCCGCCGGCGGCACCACCGAGGGCCTCGACTGGGTGGCCCGCATCGAAGCCCACCTCGACGACCTGCGCACCCGCCAGCCCTAGCGCCGTCGCCGTGCGGCGGCGGGCAGCCGTTGTGGGGTCCGCGCGGCGCAGCAAGGCGTCGGCTTTGGGTGCCGATTGCCTCGCCGGGCGGGCTGATCGGCGCCCATGACGGAATCGGCACCCAATGTCGCTCACGCAGCGTGGCCACGGGCCGGCCGACCACGGGCACCTGGCTGCTCGCCCGCTAGTGGAGGTCACTGATCTGGGCGACGGCGTAGGCCACCACCGGCACTCACGTGTCGCCGATGTAGGCCGCCTTCACCACCCAGCGCTCGGCGATCGAACCGGGCGGGTGGCAGGCGTACAGGGTGACGGTCGGCTGCGGGGTCCACGCCACGATCGTGTTGTAGTCCGATCCGGGCACCACCACCGAGCCCTGCACCTTGTACGTGTACTTCCCGTCGGCGTACACGTAGAACTCGTCACCTGGCCGCAGGGAGTCGATGAACAGGAACGGGTGCGTGTGCGAGGTGCGGTGCCCGGCGATCACCATGTTGCCGGGCGAGCCTGTCAGGCCGCTGCCCGGGAGGTAGCCGGGGAAGTCGACGAGATCGTCCAGCCCGTTGGCCTCGGCCAGGTCGGTGTCCAGGTTGAGGCGCGGCACCACGATGCGGCTGGGCACCGGTGGGTTCGTCGGCGGTGGGTTGGTGACGGGCGCCAGGCTCGAGGTCTGCGGCGTGCCGGTGTACCAGCCGGTCACGTCCACGACGATGTGACTTCCCTTCTGCGAGTAGAAGGCGATGCCGCGCACGCCCACCGGAACGATCGTGTGGTTGGCGATGAGCTGCGCCGAGGTGGTTGCGTTCAGGTTCGACGCGAGTGGCCGCGGCGTGCCCGCCGGGTACACCGTGGTGAAGCCGGCGTCGCGCGTGTTGACGATGGTGGTGTTGGCCACCAGCGCGCCCACGCTGTAGGGGATGTTGCTGCGGCCGATCACGTTCATCTCGACCGTCCACCCGGCGAACAGCCGTTGCATCGGACCGAGCGGGTTGTCGGCGGTGCGGGTGTCGAGGAACCGGGTCGGGGGCAGCGGCACGTAGAGGCCGTCGTCCGACGCGGGAGCGCTATCGCCCGTGAAGTACCCGAACACGTCCACGATCACGTGGCCGCCGGCGAACGCGTAGACGTCGATGCCGGACTTGCTCACCGGCACGATCACCTGGTTCGGCACGGTGCCGCCCTTCACCACGTTCAGGTTCGAGGTGGGGGGCCGCGTGGTGCCGGCGGCGAACACGGTGTAGTAGCCGTCGGCGGTGGCGTCCGTGGCCGTCACGTTCAGCACGACCGCGGTGGCGTCCTTGGCGATGAACTTGTCGAGCGGGACCTCAACCGTCTCGCCGGCGCCGAGCGGTCCGCGTGACTGCCGCGAGTCGTACGCCCGCACCGGTCCGGCGGGTACGTAGCGGCCGGCCTTCGCCATCGTGGCCGGTGTGTAGTAGCCGAAGGCGTCCACGATGATGTCGGCCTTGGTGAGCGTGTACACCGCGATCTGGCCGCCGGTGCCGATCGGGACGGTGACGAGGTTGGGGATGTTCTGGCCGTCGCGCTCGGGGTTGAGGTTCGACGCCAGCGGCAGGCTCTGCCCGGCCGGGTAAGCGGTGACGAAGCCGGGACCCGTCGTGTTGGTGGCGGTGACGTTGAGCACGACGGCGGTGGCGTTGGCCGGGATGCCGGCGCGGTTCGTGATCTGCACCGTGATGGTGCCGTTGTCGCCCGGCGTCCCTTCCGGCGTCGCTCCCGTCGGGACGCGCGTGTCCACCAGCCGGCTCGGCGCGATGGCGGTGAAGATCGATGCACCCGCTGGGGTGGCCGCCGTCGCCAGTGGCGCAGCGGCAGCCGGGGTGACGACGGTGGCGAGCCCGGACGCCAACAGGGCAGCAGCGAACGCCGCCCGCGCCAACGTCCGCTGATTCTTCGCGCGGATGGCTCCATGTTGGCACGGGCACCGGCCGCCGCGCCGGACGGGTCAGTCGTCGTGGAAGAAGTAGCGCACGTCGTCGGGCATGCGCGACTGCAGCAAGGTTGTGAGGGGATAGAGCAGGATCCAGCTGTAGATGGCCCCCGACGGGCTCACGACAGCGATCCCGATGGTGGCGAGGAAGAACACCGCTGGTAGGAGCGGAAAGAGGCGGTGCCACCGGAGCACCAGCGCCGTGGGCTGCCTGACGTAGAGATGCCGGCGAGTGGCGACCTCGTTCAACCCGCACGCCATACCGGCGGTGCCGGCGATGGCGCTGGCGTAGAGGGCCACCGCGACCGAGTTGTCGCCGTACTCGCCGAGCACGCTCGACAGGAACGGCAGGAAGGCGATGAGCGCCAGGTAGACGAGGTTGATGGTGGCGGTGCGCCGGTCGATCCTCGCCAGGCGGCCGAAGAACCGGTGATGGCCCAGCCAGAACGACCCGAGGACGGCGAAGCTGACGAAGAACATGAGGATCTGCGAGCTCATGTCGCCGAGGGCGTTCCACAAGTCGCGGCTGCTCGTCTCCTCGGCGATCGTGGGCACGTCGAGTCCCACGACCAGCAGGGTCATGGCGATGGCGAAGATGGCGTCGCTGAAGAACGCCACCCGCTCGAACTCGAGCGTCTCCCGCTCGTAGCGGTGCGCTTCTTCGCGCGTGCCGCGGTTGGCCACCCGGCCGACCGTAGCGGGCCGGTCGCGGCCACGCAGTGCGTCGTGCGGCGCGCTGAAAGTGGTGAACAGAGGATCTGGGGCGAACGGCCCATTGCTGCCAGCTGTACCGCGCATGATCCTCAGCCCCCGAACCGCTTTTCATTCACGACCACAGGGGGGTGCGCCATCGTGCGCAGACTCGGAGTGGCGGCCGCCTCGGCCGCGCTCATCGGAACGATCGCCGCCGTACTACCGGCCGGCATAGCTAAGGCCGACGCCAACGGAGCCATCCTCCCGGACCCGATCACCGGCGCGTGTAGTGCGGACCCCAACGCCACCGGGTGCTGGCGCTACACGAGCCTGAGCGACCTGACCGGGAACCCGGGCCCGCCGCCCGTCGCCACGGGCAACCTGCTCCAGCTGACGGACGCGACCACCCCGGACCTCGGCAACGCCGCGTGGTTCAACACACCGATCAGCATCAACAACCAGTCGATCGAGGCGAGCTTCACCGCGTACCTCGACAGCGCCGCACCCGCTACTCCTGGGAGCTTGTTCGCCCACGGCGACGGCTTGGCCTTCGCCCTCATCGAGGGCTCGCTCCCGGAGACCACGGGCGGCAACAACCAGCCCGCCCCCGTGCAGCAGTTCTGCCCCGGTTGCCAACCCGAGTTGGGCACCCCCGGCAACGGCCTGGGCTTCAGCGGCTTCGACGGCAACGTCGGCAACGAGGACGGCCGCAAGAACGTTGGCTTCGTGCTGACCACGTCGGCGGACGAGACCGACAACGGCAGCGACACGCTCTACAACAACGTCAGCCACGGCGGCATCCTCAAGGGCCAGCGCTGGGAGCCCGTCCCGAACCCGACGCCGTTGCCGAACGACCAGGATCCGCATCAGCGCGTCAACCGGTGGTACGGCAGTGATCCGAAGCCGATCGCGCCGTCGATCTACGGCGACACGCCCGGCAGCCGTCCGGTCCGCGTCGGCGTGCAGATCAAGTTCGTGAGCACCGGCGTCTGGCACGCCAAGATGTTCGTGGACGGCGCGCTGCTCAGTGAGAGCAACGTGAACCTGCCCAACGTCGTCTACATGGGCTTCACCGCCGGGTCGAACGAGACGTGGCCGCAGCGCCAAGCCGTTTCGGACGTCTCGATCCGCTACGGCACGATCGGTGCGCCGACGGTCAGCGCCAGCCCGAGCCCGGTCGACTTCGGTGCTGTCACCATCGGCCAGACGGCGGTCCAGAACGTCACGCTGAAGAACAACAGTGCCCTGCCCGTGACCCTGAGCGGCCTGGCGGTCACCGGTCCCTTCGCCGTCACCGGCGTGCCCGGCAGTCTCCAGAGTGGTGAGTCGGCCACGGCCCAGGTGTCGTTCACGCCGAGCGCGCTGACCACGTCGACGGGCAACGTCAGCTTCGGCGTCCAGGGAACCGACGGCACCAGCTCGACGTCCATCGACCTCAGTGGCTCGGGCACCAACGTGGCCCCACCTGTCACCGGGGGCGCGCCGTACAACGCCGTCACGCCTGACCGGATCCTCGACACCCGCAACAGCGGTGGACCCATCGGCCCCGGCGGTACTCGCTCGGTGAAGGTGACCGGCGCCAAGGGTGTGCCCGAAGGTGCGGGCGCGGTCTTGATGAACGTCACCGTGACCGAGCCCACCGACTCGGGCTTCATCACCGTCTACCCGACCGGCACCCAACGCCCGGAGGCGTCGAGCCTGAACTTCGTGCCCGGCCAGAACATCGCCAACCTCGTGACGGCGAAGGTCGGAACGAACGGCCAGGTCGACATCTACAACTTCTCCGGGAACACGCAGGTCCTGTTCGATGTGGTCGGCTGGTTCCCGAGCAGCTCGATATCGCCGGCCGAGCTCGAGGCGCAGGCCAACGAGGGCGGTCAGTTCGCTCCGTTGGTGCCGGATCGCATCCTCGACACCCGCAACGGCATCGGGGCCACCCAGGCGCCGCTCGGACCTGACTCCTCGCTCGACCTCCAGGTCACCGGGCGGGGCGGCGTCCCGGCCACGGGCGTGGCCGCCGTCGTGATGAACCTGACGGGCACGAACACCTCGGCCCCCAGCTTCCTCACGGCGTGGCCGACCGGCACCCCGCGCCAGACGACGTCGAACCTCAACTTCGACGCTGACCAGTCGGTGCCGAACCTGGCGGTCGTCCCGATCGGTACCGACGGCAAGGTGTCCATCTACAACCTGGCCGGCAACACCGACGTGCTGGCCGACGTCGTGGGCTACTACACGGCACCGGGCGTCTCCGTCGCCGGTGGTGGGGTGTTCCATGCCATGGCGCCCAACCGGTTCCTCGACACCCGCAAGACCGGCAACACCGTGGGTCCTGATGCCACGGCGGCGCTGCCGATCACGGGGCGCGAGGGCATCCCGGCCGATGCCGTCGGGGTGGTCATGAACGTGACCGCCGCCAACACGTCGGCCGCCGGCTTCCTGACCGTCTTCCCGGCGGGGGCGACCCGGCCCACCACCTCGAACCTCAACTTCGTACCGGGCCAGATCGTGCCGAACCTGGTCATGTCGAAGCTGGGCACCGGGGGTGCGGTGAGCATCTACAACTTCGCCGGCACTACTGACGTCGTCGCCGATGTCGTCGGTTGGTACGGCCCGACCTGATCAGAGTTCGAGCCCCGCTCGAGCGGACCGCCACCGGATTCGTCCGGTGGCGGTTTCGCGTCCTGAGCCGAACAGCCCATTGCCGCGGCCGGTCCGTCACCACCATGGTGGAAGGGCAGCGGGCGATCGACGAACAGAAGGAATCGGGGGTGCCGCGTACATGCACCGGCTGGTCCGAGCCATGGTCGCGCCCCTGCGCCGGCGGGATTCCGAGCTGACGTCGGCGGGCCCGGCAGCTCGAGCAGACCCCGTCGATAGGGTGATGCCGATGGCCGTCGGGAGCGGGAGGTTCGCGGTGCCGACCGCGCCCGGGGGGCTGATCGGCTCGCCTGCACCCCGCACCGCGGCCGAGAGCCAGCGCGCCTTCCGGGTCGCCGCTGTCGCCGCCGTGGCGTTGGTGGCCGCCTTCGGGGTGTGGCCGGTGCTCTTCGGCAACAGCACCCAGACCGCCACCACCGTGACCGACGTGACCGAGGCGGTCGTGGCCGCCATGGCCGTCGCCGCCACCGCCTGGAAGGCGCTCCGGGTCAGGGAGCTCGGCTGGGCCCTCATCTCGGCGTCGTGCGCGGCCTGGCTCGGCGGGCAGCTCGTGTGGACCTGGCACGAGGCTGTGCAGCATCTCGAGCCGGCCGTGGCGTCGGCCGCCGACATCGGCTTCCTCGCCGCCATCCCGCTGGCCTTCGCCGGGTTCCTCGTGCTCGGCTTCGGCCGGACCCGCCCGCGCGATGGGTGGGCCCACCGGTTGACCGAGACGGCCGTCATCGCCACCTCGCTGGTGTTCGTGGTCTGGGAGACCACCGTCACCCGCATCGCCGACGACCAGACCTTCGAGGGCATCGACCGAGTGGTGATGCTGGCCTACCCGATCGGGGACCTGGCCCTCGTCACGATGGCGCTCGTGGCGGTGCTGAACCGGCGCAGCCGGGCGCTGGAGCTGGCCGCCGTCGCCGCCATCGCCATAGCTGTCGGCAACAGCATCTACGGCTACCACCAGACCGAGCTGACGCTGCGCACGGGCTCGCTGTCGGACCTTTTCTGGCTGACCGGTCTGGTGCTGCTCGTCCTGGCCGGCCTCTGTCCCGATGTCGGTGACGCCGCCGCCGATCATGTCGACCTCGCCGGCCGCTCCCTGTTGGGCTATGGGCCCACGCTCGCCGCGCTCGGTGTCGGGATCTGGCGCCTCGTGGACGGCAGTGGCTACGACGGCGTCCGCAGCGCGCTGATCGCCGGCATCGGCGTGGCCATCCTCGCGAACCAACTCACGTCGTACGCCGAGAACTCGGCGCTGCACCGCTCACTGCGTCATCGCCTCGACGACCTGGCCAAGAGCGAGCAGCGGTTCCGGCTCGTGCTCGACGACCTGGCCCAGGGCGTGCTCATCGTCGACGGTGACACGGTCATCTCCTTCGCCAGCCGCCGCACCGGCCAGATGCTGGGCGTGGCGCCGGCACAGCTCATCGGCCAGCGCCTCGCCCGCCTCATGCATCCCGATGACGAAGCCGGCGTGCTCGACGCCTTCGCCGACGTGCTGCGGGGCGACGGCACGTGGCGCACGCTCACTGTGCGGGCCATGCACCACGACGGCACCCTGATGTGGCTCGAGTGCGACGCCGTCAACCTGCTCGACGATCCCGCCGTGGGCGGGGTTGTGATCAGCGTGCGCGACGTCACCGAGCGCCTCGAGGCCGAGGCCGCGCTCACCGAGGCACGGGAGCGGTTCCGGGCCGCGTTCGAGCATGCGCCGATCGGCATGGCCCTCGCCGACATGGATGCTCGGCTGCTGGAGGTCAACAGCTCCTTCGCCCGGATGCTCGGCTACAAGACCGACGAGCTGGCCGGGCAGACGTTCGCCGATCTCACCCATCCCGACGATTGGGCCTACGGCGACCGCACCTTCCGCGACATGGAACGCGACGCCGACGACGTGCGCCGCATGGAGAAGCGCTACATCCGCGCCGACGGCCGCATCATGTGGGCGTCGGTCTCGTTCTCGTTCGTGGACCAGGCTGACGGCGGCAAGCTCGTCATCGGTCAGGTGGAGGACGTCACCCAGCGCAAGGCCATCGCCGAGCGGCTCGAGTACTCGGCCCGTCACGACGAGCTCACCGGTCTCTGCAACCGCTCGCAATTCATGGATCGCCTCGAGCGGGCCCTCAACCGCACCGGCGTCAGCGTCGACCGGGTTGCTGTCATGCTGCTCGACCTCGACCGCTTCAAGATCGTCAACGACAGCCTGGGCCACGCCGCCGGCGACGAGCTCCTGCGCGTCATCGCCCACCGCCTCCAGCGCACGGCCCGGCCGGTCGACACCGTGGCCCGCTTCGGCGGCGACGAGTTCACGGTGCTGATGGTGGACGCCCCGACCGACGCCGAGATCCTGGCGCAGGCCGACCGGATGCGGAAGGTCGTGGGCGACGCCGTGCCGCTGATCGACGGCGACACCTACGTGAGCACCAGCATCGGCATCGCCATCGCCGACCGTGAGGGCCTCAGCGGCGAGAGCCTCGTGCAGGACGCCGACGCCGCGATGTACCGGGCCAAGGAGCGGGGACGCAATCGCGTCGAGCGCTTCGACGCCACCGCTCGCGCGTCGGTGGTGCGCCGCCTGCGCACCGGCAACGATCTCCACCGAGCGTTGCAGCGCAGTGAGTTCCGCGTCGAGTACCAGCCGGTCGTGTCGCTCGCCGCAGGACGGGTCGTGGGGTTCGAGGCGCTGGCCCGCTGGGCGCATCCCGACCGGGGGCTGATCACGCCCGGCGACTTCATCGATCTCGCCGAGGAGACGGGCCTGATCGTCCCGATCGGCTCGGCCGTCATGCAGCAGGCCTTCGATCACGTGGCCCGCTGGCGGCGCCGGGCGGTGCCGGCGGCGGCCGCCACCATCCAGGTCTCGGTCAACCTCTCGGCCCGCCAGCTCGGCACCCAGGGCCTGGTCGGGGCGGTGGCGTCGGCCATCGAGGAAAGCGGCATCGACCCCGACTGCGTGTGGCTGGAGATCACCGAGTCCGCCCTCATGACCGACGCCAAGGCGGCGTCGGTGGCGCTGCGGGCGTTGCGGGGCATCGGCGTGCACCTCACCGTCGACGACTTCGGCACCGGCTACTCCTCGCTCACCTACCTGCAGCGCTTCCCGGTCGAGGGCCTGAAGATCGACCGCTCGTTCGTGGACGGCCTCGGGATCGAGGCCAGCGACACCACGATCGTCGACACCCTGATCCGCCTCGGGCACTCGCTCGGGCTCACGGTCGTGGCCGAAGGCCTCGAGACGCCGCTCCAGCTCCAGCACCTGCGCCGGCTGGGATGCGACAACGCCCAGGGATTCCTGTTCAGCAAGCCGATGCCGGCCGACGCCCTCGATCTCGAGCTGCCGCGCTGGCTCGAGGCCCAGCTGCCAGTCGCATGAACCCGCCGATAGCGTGCCGAGCGTGATGGACGACCTCCCCGACCTCGGCGGCATCGAGCGTCTCGTCGTGCGCCGCCGCACCAGCCTGCGCGTCGATCCCGAGCGCGAGGTGCCGGCCGAGCTGGTCGATCGCCTGCTGCGCCTGGCGGTGTGGGCGCCGAACCACAAGAAGACCTTCCCGTGGCGCTTCGCCATCGTGGAGGGGGAAGGGCGCCGCCGCCTCGGCGAGCTCGTGGCCGCCTACGAGCAGCGGATCGGTTCGCCCGTCGAGCGCCAGGAGAAGGCCAAGGGCAAGTACCTGCGGTCCCCGGTCGTCGTGCTCGTCGGCGCCGCCCACCACCCCGATCCGGTGCGCCGCGCCGAGGACCGTGACGCCGTGGCCGCCGGCGTCCAGAACCTGCTGCTCGGCGCCACCGCGGCGGGGTTGGCCAGTCACTGGGCCACCGGGACGTGGATGGACGACGACGGGGTGAAGGCGCTCGCCGGGCTCGGACCCGACGACGAGCTCATCGCCCTCGTGTACCTCGGCTGGCCCACGGCCGACACGCCGGTCGTCCCCCGCCCGGAGCCGGCCGTCGTCCACGTGTCCTGAATGACCGTCCTGGCCACGTTCGTGGGCGGGTGGGGCCACGCCGAGCCGTTGCTGCCCGCCGCCCGCCTGGCCCAGGCCCGCGGCCACCGGATCGTGTTCGCCGGCCAGTCGGCGGTGCTGCCCCGCCTGGCCGGGCTGGGCTTCGAGACGACCGTCGTGGGCCCGGACACGCTCGGGACCAAGCGGCTGCCGCTCGTGCCCGTCGATCGTGAAGGGGAGCGCAGGGTGCTGCGGGACCACTTCGTGCGCCGCTACGGCGCCGAGCGGCGGGCGTCGCTCATGGCGCTGTTCGAGCAGGAGCGCCCGGACCTCGTGCTGGCCGACGAGGCCGACGTGGGGGCGGTGGCCGCCGCCGAGTGCGTGGGCGTCCCGTCGGTCACCGTGACCGTGCTGGTCGCCGGCACGATGCGGGCGCCGTCGGTCGTGGAGGAGCCATGGAACGAGCTCCGCGCCGCCGCGGGGCTCCCGGCCGATCCCGGCTGCGAGCGCCTGGGGGGCACGCTGGCGCTCTTTCCCGTGCCCCGGTCGTTCCGCGACCCGACGGTGCCGTGGCCGTCCACCGTGCGCGCCGTGCGCCCGCCCATCCTCGACGAGGCGACCGCAGTGGCGCCATCGTCGACGACGCCCTTCGTGTACGCCACCCTCGGGACCGTGTTCAACCTGGAGTCCGGCGACCTCCTGCACCGGCTGGTGCGGGCCCTGGAGCAGGCGCCCGTCGACGCGCTGGTCACGGTGGGACCGCACATCGAGCCCGACGAGTTCGGCGCCGTCGGCGTGCGCGTCGAGCAGTTCGTGCCGCAGCACGAGGTGCTGGGGCGCTGCGCCGCCGTGGTGTGCCACGGCGGGTCGGGCACGCTCGTCGCCGCGCTGTCGCTCGGCGTGCCCGTGGTGGTGCTGCCGATGGGCGCCGATCAGCCCGACAACGCCGACCGCTGCGAGGCGCTCGGCGTCGGCCTGGTGCTCGACGCGCTGACCGCCGACGCCGCCACGATCGCCGACGCCGTCACGGCGGTCACCAGCGACCGCCGCTACGCGAAGGCCGCCGCCGAGCTGGCGGCCGAAGCGGCGCGCCAGCCGCGGCTGGACGAGGTGGAGGAGTTGACGGCCCTGCTGGACTAGTCCCGGCCGGCGCCGACCAGCTCGCGCTCGCCTTCCTCCGGAGCGCCGTGGGGCACGCCCTCGACGTCGATCTTGGGCAGGATGCGGTCGAGCCACTTGGGCAGCCACCAGTTGCGGTCACCCAGCAGCTCCATCGTGGCCGGGACCAAGAGCATCCGCACGATGGTGGCGTCGATGAGCACGGCGCTGGCCAGACCGAGACCGAAGATCTTGATGACCCGCTCCGACTCGAGCAGGAAGCTGCCGAAGACGAACACCATGATGATGGCGGCGGCGGTGATGACCCGGGCCGTCTTGGCCAGACCGTCGGCCACGGCCCGGGCGTTGTCGTGGGTGTGGTCCCACTCCTCCTTGATCCGCGAGAGGAGGAAGACCTCGTAGTCCATCGACAGGCCGAAGACGATGGCGAACATCATCATCGGGATGAACGGCTCGATGGGGCCGCCCTCGCCGATGCCGATGATGCTGCCGCCCCAACCCCACTGGAACACGGCCACGACGAGGCCGTAGGCGGCGCCGATGGACAGCAGGTTCATGATCACGGCCTTGAGCGGCACCAGGATGGAGCGGAACACCGCCATCAGGAGCAGGAACGACAGCGCCAGCACCACGGCGAAGAACCACGGGAGCCGGGCCGCCAGGAAGTCCGAGAAGTCCGTGTTGACGGCCGTCTGGCCGGTCACGGCGACGTCCATCCCCGTGCCCTGTGTGGCCGGCGGCAGCACGCTGTCGCGGAGTTCGTGCACGAGCGTGGTGGTCTTGGCGTCCTGCGGTGACGTGTCGGGCTGCACGAACCATCGAGCCGCGCCGTTGTCCTTGCTCAGGGCGACGGCCGAGACGGAGTGCACGTCCGGGGTGGCCTTGATGGCGGCGGTGACGTTGTCGAGGGTGGCCTGGTCGGCCCCGTTGGGCAGCTCGGTCACGAGCACGAGTGGCCCGTTCGAGCCGGCCCCGAAGCCCTCGGCCAGCAGGTCGTAGGCGCGCCGGGTGGTCTTGTCGGTGCCCCCGTTGCCGGCGTCGGAGAAGCCGAGGCGCAGGGAGAAGAACGGCACGGCCAGCGCCACCAGCACGACGAGGCCGAGGATGACGGCAGGCCAGGGCTTGTCCTGGATGAGGCGGCTCCACCGGTAGGCGGCCGTGCGCTCCATCGGCTTGGCCGCCCGCTTGGGCACCTCCCGGCGCAGCGCCGGGATGAAGAACCCGGCCACGAGCACGGCGATCGCCAGCGGGAGCGCCACGATGAGCGGCGCGAACCCGAGGCCGACGCCGATGAGGCCGATCGACACGAGGGTGGCGGCGATGATGCCGCGCCAGCGGGTGATCTCCACCCGGTGCCGGGCGAAGCCGAGCAGGGCGGGCAGGAGGGTGACGGATGCGATCATCGTGGCCAGCACGGTGAGCGCAGCGCCGATGGCCAGGCCGGTCACGAAGGCCAGGCCCATCACGAACATGCCGCACAGCGAGATCACGACGGTGGTGCCGGCGAACAGCACGGCCCGGCCGGCGGTGTTGATGGCGGTGGACGTCGCCTCCTCGCTCGACAGGCCGTTGTGGAGGCCTTCTCGGTAGCGGGTGACGATGAACAGCGCGTAGTCGATCCCGACACCGAGGCCGATCATCACCGCCAACGTGGTGGTGAAGTCGGGCATGGACACCACGTGGCTCACCAGTGCGATCACCGTGGCGCCGGTGGCGATGCCGGCGATGGCCGTGCCGACGGGGAGCCCCATGGCCAGCACCGAGCCGAAGGCCACGATGAGGATGAAGATGGCGAAGGCGAGACCGAGGGTCTCCGACGAAGGCGGCTCGAACGAGCCGAACATGTCGCCGCCGAACTCGATCTGCACGCCGTCGATCGACGGCGCCGCGTCCTTGATCTTCGTGCCGAGGTCAGTCGCTTCGGTGAACGTGAGGTCCGACGGCACCTCGATGCCGGCATGGGCGATGGTGCCGTCGGTCGAGATCATGCGCTCGTTGCCCTGGTCGTACGGGCTGGTGAGCGAGATGTCCGAGGAGATCGCCTTGACCACGTTGAAGTACTCGGTCATCGGACCCTGGACGGACGGGTCGCGCGACGCCGATGGGGGCACGGAACACGATGTCGCCCGTCTGACCACCGCCCTGGCCGCCGAAGTGGGCGTCGAGCAGGTCGAGGCCGCGCGCACTCTCGACGTTGGGCAGTTCGAACTTGGTGGAAAAGGCGTTGCCCGCCGCGCCGCTGCTGGCGCCGAGGCCGATGAGGGCGACGATCCAAACGACGACGACGAGGCGGCGGTGGTTGTGGCACCAGCGACCGAGACGACCGAGCATGTGAGTGCTACTCCTCGGGATGGGGGTTCGACGCGTGAGGCGTTCAGAGAGGAAGACGCTCGAAGCCGACGCTTCTCATCGCGAGGGTAGGACGATTTTCGGAACGTGTCTTGTTCGTAATCCACGAACCGCTATGGCGTGGGTCACATCTCCGTCGCCGCCTCCGGTGGCGCTTCGGGCTTGCGCCTGACTCGCTGCGCTCGGAGGGCGCGCGGAATCCACTTCGATCGGCGTTTGGGTGCCGATTGCCTCGCCTGGCGGGCCGATCGGCACCCATGACCGAATCGGCACCCAACGTCGCTCACGGATCGTGGCCACCGGCCCTGTCCGCGCCGATCGCCAGCACCTCTCCGCTCGCCCTCTCGGACAATCTCCACAACGGCTGCCCCTGCCGCCGTACTGCGGCGGCACTTCCGCGGAGCCCGCCCCTACGCCACGCAGACGCCGGCGAGGCTGCTGATGGCCGTGCCCCGCCGGGGCTCGCGCACCACGTGCAGGTCGTAGCCGTTGGTGGTGTACCCGAGGGACAGCCCGGTGGCGGGATCGGCCCAGGCCAGCTGGCCGCCGGCGCCGTTGTGGCCGAAGGCGCCGGGCGACACGCTGCGCCCGAGGCCCCGGATGTGGCTGTAGCCGTCGTCGCCGGCCAGGATCAGCCCCAGGCTGCGGTTGGCGGGCACTCCTGACCAACGCTCCGGCGTGCGGTTGCGCACCACGGTGGTGACGTCGGCCAGCACGTCGGGCTTCCAGATGTCGCCCTCGTCGTGCAGGAGCGCCTGGTAGTACATGGCCAGGTCGCAGGCCCGCATGACGGCCCCGCCGCCGGGCACGCCCACCTCGCGGGCCTCGGTCCGGTTGAAGGCGACGATCACCTCGGGCGTGACCTCGGTGACGGGCAGCTCGTCGACGCCGAACGCCTGCTTGATCTCCTCGGGCGAGGCCGGCTCACCGACGGTGACGATCTCGGCGATGTTCCCCTGATCGGCGGCCTCGATGCCGAGCACCCGAGGCAGGCCCGCCGGCCCGGTCACCCGCTCCTCCACCACGTCACGGAAGTCGGCACCGGTGACGTTCTCGATGATGGCCGACAGCACCCAGTGAGCCGACGTGGCGTGGTACTCGTAGGACGTGCCGGGCTCCCAGTTGAGCCGCCACCGGGCGAAGGCCTCGCGCCGCCCCGCCGGCGTGGCCCACTGCGGCGGGCCGAGCGGGGCGTGGGGGAAGCCGGCGGTGTGGAGCATCACCTGTTCGACGGTGATGACGTCCTTGCCGTTGGTGCCGAACTCGGGCACGTACTCGACCACCCGCTTGGACACGTCCACCAGGCCGTCGCCGATGAGCGCCCACATGGCGCCGGCCACGAACGCCTTCGTGCACGAGAAGACGGCGTAGCGGGTGTCGGGGGTGGCGTCCCCGAAGGTCTCGAAGGCGATCAGCTCCCCGTCCCGGGCCAGTGCGACCTGCGCCGACGGCAGGAACCCCGCATCCACCTCCCGCCGAGCCCGCGCGATCAGCGCATCCACCTTGGCCGCGTCCACTGTCCCCTTGGTCCCCATGGCCGCACTGTACGGATCCCACCGTGGGGCCGCCAGGCGAGGCGGGTCACGTCGCTATTACCGTTGACGAGTCATGCCTCGTACGCCCCGGATGTCCCGGACCGTCCGCACGGTGTTGGCGGTGGTCGGCGGCGCCGCCTTCTTCGGCGCCGCCGGATTGCTGGCCGGCCAGGCCACGGGCGTGCAGAGCAGGGGCGATGCACCGCCGGCCGTCGCGCCCGTGTCGTCGGGGGCCCCGAACGTGTCCTCGGTACCCGGCGCGCCGACCAGCGCCGGCGGCGGTCAGGGCAGCACTGGCGCCTCGGTGGCAACGACGGCGGTGTCGCTGCCGCCGCTCGGCACCAAGGTGGCGATCGTCGGCGACTCGCTCACGGTGGGGGTGCGCTCGCGGATCACGCCGTTCGCCGCCCGCTACGGCTTCGACGCCAAGATCGACGCCGAGACGGGCCGGGACATCGAGGCGGGCCTGTCGTCCCTCAAGAAGATCGTGACCGGCCGGGACCTGGTGGTGGTGGCCCTCGGCACCAACGACGCCCGGTCGGGGCTGACGGCGGCGGAGGCCAACACCCGCATCGACGAGATGATGGCGCAGGTCACCGGCAAGCCGGTCCTGTGGATCAACATCTACCGGTCCGACACGAAGGGGACGCTGGCAGCGGCCGACCTCTTCGACCAGCAGCTGCGCTCCGCCGCCAGCCGGTACTCGAACCTGACGGTGCTCGACTGGTCGTCCTACATCCAGAGCCGTCCCGAGCTGATTGGGGAGGACCACATCCACCTCACCTCCGACGGCTACGTCGCCCGGGCGGCGTGGATGGCCCGCCAGATCGCCGCCGGGCTGCGGCTGCCGCTGCCCGACGCGCCCGAGCTCAACCGGTAGTGGCCGGGGCGGCCTCGGCCGCCGACCGCCGGGCGACGATCCACGTGCGCGACGCGCCGAGCGCCGCCGCGCCCAGGCACGCCGCCGCGGCGGTGGCAAGGCCCCAGCGGGGACCGATGTACTGCCCGATCCACCCGACGACGGGCCCGCCGATCGGGGTGGTGCCGAGGAAGGCCACCGTCCACAGCGCCATCACCCGGCCCCGCATGAGGGGGTCGGCGCTCAGCTGGAGAGTGGTGTTGGCCCGGGCCAGGAAGCTGATGCTCGCCGCGCCGACCAGCACGAGGGCGGCCACGGCGATGGGCAGCGTGGGCGAGACCGCGACCAGCGCGATCGTCACCGCGAAGATGACCGAGATGCGCACGAGCGCGTCGATGCCGTGGTTGCTCTTGCCGGCCACGAAGAGGCCACCGATGACGGCGCCGACACCCATGGCTGCGGTCATGACGCCGTAGGTGCCGGCGTCACCGTGGAAGGTGTCCTCGGCCATGACCGGCAGGATCACCTGGAATTCGTAGGCCAGCGTGCCGATCACCACCATCATGAGCAGTGGCGTGCGCAAGGTGGGCGTGCGCCACACGTACCTGAGCCCCTCGCGCACCTGGCCCTTGGCGCGGGGCGTCACGATCTTCGGGAGCATCGTGGCGCGGTCGAGCACGATCAGGGCGGCGATGACGGCGATGTACGACGCCCCGTTGAGCAGGAAGCAGGGCCCGATGCCGATGAGGGCGATCGTGACCGCCGCCAAAGACGGCCCGACGACGCGCGCCGCGTTCATGTTCACGCTGTTCAACGTGACGGCGTTGCTGACCAGCTCCGGGCCGACCAGCTCGAGCACGATGGTGAGGCGCGCCGGAGTGTCCACCACAGCGACCATGCCGAGACCGATGGCGACCACGAACACCATCCACAGCTCCACCGCGCCGGTGACGGTGAGCACGCCGAGGATGGTGGCCAGCGCACCCGCCGCCGCCTGCGTGGCGATCAGCAGCCGGCGGGTGTCGAACCGGTCGACGACGACGCCGCCCATCGGGCCGAGGAACGTCACCGGGATGAACTGGCACGCCGTGACCACGCCGAGCAGCGTGCTGCTGCCCGTGAGCTGCAGCACGAGCCAGCCCTGGGCCACGGTCTGCATCCACGTGCCGGCGAGCGACACGGCCTGGCCGCCGAAGTAGAGCCGGTAGTTCCGAGACTGGCGGAGCGAGGCGAACGTACTGGTGGTGCCGGCGCTCACGGACTGCCCGTCTCGGCCAGCGTGGACAGCACCACGAGCGCGGCGGCCAGGGTCTCCCGGTCGTGCGCCGTCAGCGCCGCCAACCGCTGCTGGAGGTAGGCGTTGCGCTCGGTGCGCAGCCGCCTCAGCCGGCTGCGGCCGGCGGCGGTGAGCGAGACCCGCGCCGCCCGGCGATCGTCGGGATCGGCCGAGCGGTGGACGAGCCCGGCGGCCTCGAGGTTGGCCACGATCTTGGTCAGCGTGGGGCTGGTGACCCGCTCGGCGGCGGCGAGATCGCCGAGGCGCACCGAGCCGAGGGCGTCGATCGACGACAGCGCCGACAGCTGCGACGGGGTGAGGCCGCCGTCGTCGGCCTGGCGCAGCGAGCGGGCCAGGCGCCCGACGACGAGACGGAGGTCGGCGGCGAGATCGGCAGCCGAGGCGGTCTCCTCGCGCGGGGGAGCCTCGCCGGGTCCGGAACCGGCGGCCTCGTCCGTGTCGATGATCACCATTAGCTAGCCTAACGAACTTGCGTTCCTGTCACATGTTCATGGCGGCGAGCACGGCGTCCGACAGCGGCGGCCACGCGTCGAGGGCCCACGGACCGAAGGGGCGGTCCGTGAGCACGACCAGTCCGACGGCGGCGACCGGGTCGATCCACAGGAACGTGCCCGAGCCGCCGAAGTGGCCGAACGTGGCCGGCGAGTTCGTGGCGCCCGTCCAGTGGGGCGCCTTGGCGTCGCGCAGCTCGAAGCCCAGTCCCCAGTCGAGGGGGCGGAACCGGCCGATGCCGGGGAGCACGCCGCCCAGCCCGGGGAACTGCACCGTGATGGCTTCGGCCAGGGTGGCACGCGCCAGCAGCTTGGGCTCGAGGAGCTCGCCGGCGAAGGCGCTGAGGTCGGCCACGGTGCTGTGCAGCTGGTGGGCGGGGGAGCCGCGCAGGATCGATCTCGACATGCCGAGGGGGTCGAGCACGGCTTCGCGCAAGTACGTGGCGAACGGCAGCCCGGCGCTCGCCTGGACGTGGTCGGCCAGGATCTCGATGCCGGTGTTCGAGTAGATGCGGCGCCGCCCCGGCGTGGTGATCGGCGTCGGGCCGTCGAAGCTGTACCCGCCGGCGTGGGCGAGGAGGTGGCGCACCGTGGCCCCGGGCTGCCCGGCGGGTTCGTCGAGGGCGATGGTGCCCTCTTCCACCGCCACGAGCGTGGCGTAGGCCGTCAGCAGCTTCGTGATCGAGGCGATGCGCAGCGGTGCGTCGATGGGCCCGTGCTGCGCGATGACCCCGTTCGCCGCGACGACGGCTGCCGCCGCGGTGGTGGCCTCCCAGCCGTCGAGCTGCGCGAGGGCCTCCATCGCCCCATGGTCTAGCGCTGCGACTCAGCCGGTCACGGTGATGATCGACGACTCGCTGCCGCCGTTCACGCGGTAGAGCAGGAGCAGGCCGGCGGCCGTGCTGGGCCCGGCCGCGGGGGTGCTGGCCACCGTGGAGTTGGCGCTGCTGGCGTGGGCCGGCACGGTGAAGGTGTTGCCGCCGGCGAAGCCGTAGCGGGGCGAGCCGACCGTGTACTTCATGTCGTTGATCGAGTCCTCGAGGTGGCCGGTGAAGTACCGGTCGAAGGCGAGCACCCGGAACGAGAACGTCTGGCCGGGCACGAGCCCGAGGGTCGACAGCGGCACGGTGTAGATGACGTTGGCCGAGTCGATGTCGGCGTCGACCGGTCCGAGGCGGCCGGCGGCGCCGCGGGCACCGGCGAAGACCATCGAGCGACCGTCGGTCGGCTTGAACGACGTGTAGTCGTCGTTGTAGGCGACGTGCTCGAAGTTGCCGTCGCCATCGGCGTCGACCTCGACCTGGATGAGGGCGGGCACCTGGGGAGTAGGACGCCTGGTGTTCTGGGTGACGGCGAACTGGATGTTGCTGCCGTCGTCGCGCACGCCCACGTTGGCCAGGTCGACGACGGCCTCGTTGGAGCCAGGGGAGCCGGGCTGGCCGGCCGCCGGTGTCGGCAACCGGTCGCTGGCGCCGGTGAGCACGAAGGCGTCGACCACGCCGTTCTCGACACCCAGGTTGCGCATGGCCAGCGCGCCGGTGCCGTCGGTACCGATCGCGACGGCGCTGGAACGGGCGACGGTGGACGATGCCCGCTTGGGCAGCGCCTGCCAGCCGAGGGTGGCCACCGCGTCGCCCTGGCCGTTGCGCACCGTGAGGTGGCCGTCGACCTCGGCCTGGTCGAGCACCGTGGCGTTGTTCCCGGACGCGCCGGCGAGGGCGAGGTCTTGGGCGGCGTCGTAGTAGGGCCACGCGCCGAGACGGTCGGCGTTGATGGCGAACACCACCGGCACGCTGATCGTGGCTCCGGCGGGGACGTCGACGGAGCTCGGCGCCATGACCGTGATGGCCTTGCTGTCGTCGTCGGCCGGCTTCCGGAACGACGGCTCGATGACGTACTGCTGTGCCTCGGCGCCGGTGTTGGCGATGGTGATCTTCTTCATCACGAACTTCTTGCCGGTGGCCGCCTGCACGCCGATCGACAAGTTCCCGTCGCCGTTGGTCGGATCGCCGACCTGGGTCGTGGTGTCGAGGGCGACGAACGGGCGCACCTCGCCCCCGCCGATGCGGGTGACCGGCGTGGGTGTGATCGTGCCTTCCAGGTCGACGGTGGTGGTGCTCGGGTCAGCGGTGCTGACGAGCCGGCGCTTGATGTTGGCGGGTGCCTCGCTGGGGTGGGCCTGGCGGAGGATGGCGGCGGACGCAGCGACCACGGGGGTGGCGCCGGACGTCCCGCTGAAGGGGCGCTCCGCTGTGCCCGTGCCGGCAACGGCCGATGTCCACGCGCCAGGCGCACCGAGGTCGGGCTTCACGGCGGCACCGATCTGCGAGGGCCCTCGCGACGACGAGATGTCCATCGAGTTGGTGAGCGAGATGCGCTGGGCCGGATCGAGGCGTACCTCGACCGGGCCGGCGGCGACGGCGCCCTTCAGGAGGTTGCCCTTGTCCTGGGCGACGAACACGGCCGGGACGGTGGGGGTGCCGAGACCGGCGTTCAGCGTGGGGGGTATGCCGCCGCGGTCGTTGACGAGCACGACGGCCAGGGCGCCGGCGGCGCCGGCATTGGCCACCTTGACCGACGCGTCACAGGTGCCCCGGTCGATCAGCGCGACGCGAGGGATCGACGGGTCGAAGCCCTCGAAGTTGCTCGGGTCGCAGCCCTGGCTGGCCGCGGATCCCGCCGGCCCCACCGGTCCCGACGGCACGGTCAGGGTGCCGGTGATCGCCTCGGTGGGTGCCGGTGCCCACGTCTGCGGGACGGCGTACGTCACGACGTTGCCGGGGAGGCCCTCGATGGTGGGGCTGAGCACCTCGACGGGCAGGAGGGAGGCGTCGGGCAGCGCCGTCTCGGCGACGGCCAAGGCGGCCGGCGCGATCGACGGCTGGCCCACGATCCACGGCCGGTTGCCGTCGTTGCCGGCGGCGACGGCGACCACGACGCCGGCCCGCACCGCGTTCGACACCGCTTGCGTGTCGGCCGACTCGGGCTGGCCGTAGAACGAGCCGAGCGACAGGTTGATGATGTTGACGGCGTCGTTCATGTTGCCGTCCTGGTTGGGATCGAGGGCGCGGTCGATGGCCTCGAGCACGGCCGTCCCGTTGCATCCGGTGGTGAGCGCGGAGCACGCCTTGTAGGCGTACAGCTGGAGACCGGGGGCGAGGCCCTTGTGGCTGCCGTCGGCACTCCGACCGCCGAGGATGTCGGCGACGTGGGTGCCGTGGCCCTCGAAGTCGATCGGGTTCGGGTCAGGCGCCACGGCGCCGTTGGGCCACGCCTCGCCGACGAAGTCGAACCCGCCGATCACCTTGGGCGCCGACGGGCCGAACAGGGCGGCG
This sequence comes from uncultured Acidimicrobiales bacterium, assembly GCA_963728985.1. Taxonomy (GTDB): domain Bacteria; phylum Actinomycetota; class Acidimicrobiia; order Acidimicrobiales; family Ilumatobacteraceae; genus DASXAI01. Next base: position 354,605 of record CAVSME010000005.1, read on the forward strand.
CAGTCGCCGGTCGGTGCCGCGTTGCGGGGCTGGCCTGCCTCGGGCACGCCCGGTCCGGGCGGTGTGCCGTAGCAAGCGGTGTAGGCGGCGGTGGTGCCGGGGCCACCGAGGTCGAGGTGGGTGAAGTCGATGCCCGAGTCGATGACGGCGGCCCGTACGCCGGTGCCGTCGAGGCCCCGGTCGGCCGCACGGTCGAGGTCGAGGTAGCGCGCCGCCTGGGCCAGGCTGCCCGAGGGCACCGGCGTGTCGCGGGGCCATGACACGTCGTAGGACGGCACCCGGGTGATCGAGGTGACACCGGGGATGGCGGCGAGGCTGGGCACGGTTTCCGCGTCGGCGTGGACCATGACGGCGTTGAGGGAGCGCGACACCGAACCGAGCTCCGATGCGCCGAGGGCACGGGCGGCGGCGAGGACCTGATCTTGCTGCTGCTCGGCGGCCTGCACGACGGCCTGCTGCTCGCTGTCGTCGGGCAGCGTGCCCAGGTTGGTGGCGTTCGGCGCCACCGCTTCGGCCAGGGCCGGGCGGCTCAGGCGCAAGACGACGTCGAGCGGACCGGTGGCCTCGGTGAGGTTGGCGCCGATGACACCGACGGCGGGTTGCGGGGCGGCCGGCTCGCTCCCGGCAGGGGCGGCGACGAGAGCCAACATGGGGACGAGCGCGGAGGCGCACACCACCCCCCGTCTCGTCCAAGATGCCATGCCGCGCTCCCGCTCCCTACGCCCGGAGGGACCCTGTTCACTCTCCATGACCGGGCGCTATCAGGCAAGGAAACCCAGGTGTTCGGCCGGGAAATGGGCCGAACGGCCCATATGTCACCCGAACGGCTGAGGGGCAAACATCGAATGGCCGCCGCCGGTGGTGCCGATGAAGGCGGGTCAGCCCCGCATCAGCTCGGCCACGCGGAAGGCCAGGTCGATCGACTGACGGCCGTTCAGCCGGGGGTCGCACACCGTCTCGTAGCGAGCGTCCAGATCGGCGGCCAGGACCTCTTCGGCGCCGCCGAGGCACTCGGTGACGTTCTCACCGGTCAGCTCGACATGCACGCCACCCGGCCAGGTCGACTCGGCACGATGGGCGCGAACGAAGCCGGCGATCTCGGCGCAGATGTCCTCGAAGTGGCGGGTCTTGCGGCCGCCGGCCGAGGCAAAGGTGTTGCCGTGCATCGGGTCGCACGCCCACGCCACCGGATGACCGGCGTCGCGTGCCGCCCGCAGCAGCGGCCGGAGCCGATCCTCGACGGCGTCGGCGCCCATGCGGGAGATCAGGGTCAGGCGCCCGGCGACGCGGTCGGGGTTGAGCGCCTCGCAGAGGTCGAGCACCTCCTCGGGCGTCGAGGTGGGGCCGAGCTTGCACCCGATCGGGTTGCCGACGCCGCGGAGGAACTCGACGTGCGCGCCGTCGAGCTGGCGGGTGCGCTCGCCGATCCAGATCATGTGGGCCGAGCAGTCGTACCAGTCGCCGGTCAGCGAGTCCTGGCGGGTGAGCGCCTCCTCCCAGCCGAGGAGCAGCCCCTCGTGGCTGGTGTACACGTCCACCTCGTGGAGCTGGAACGTGCCCTCGAGGTCGATGCCGCAGGCCCGCATGAAGCGCAGCGCCCGCTCGATCTCGGCGGCCAGCTGCTCGTAGCGCTGGCCCTCGCGGCTGACGGCCACGAACTCCTGCATCCAGGCGTGGACCCGTGACAGGTCGGCGAAGCCGCCCTTGCTGAACGCCCGCAGCAGGTTCAGGGTGGACGCCGCCTGGTGGTAGGCCTGCACCATCCGCTCGGGGTCGGGCACCCGGGCCGCCGCGGTGGGCGCCGCATCGTTGACGATGTGGCCGCGGAAGCTCGGCAGCTCGATGTCGCCGATGCGCTCGGTGGCCGACGAGCGGGGCTTGGCGAACTGGCCGGCGATGCGCCCGACCTTCACCACGGGGACGCCGAGGGAGTAGGTGAGCACCACCGCCATCTGCAAGATGACCTGGAGCTTCTCCCGGATGTTCACGGCCGAGAACGTCTCGAAGCTCTCGGCGCAGTCACCGGCCTGGAGGAGGAAGGCGCGGCCGTCGGCCACCTGGGCGAGGGCGGCGGTGAGGTTCCGGGCCTCGCCGGCGAACACGAGCGGGGGGTAGGAGGCGATCTGCTTGAGGGCGCGCTCGGCGGCCAGCTCGTCGGGCCACGGGGGCTGCTGGGCGGCGGGGTGGTCGCGCCACGACGAGGGGGTCCAGGGGCTCACTCCCTCCAGCGTGGCCGGTCGCCCCGGCGCGACGCAACGCGGTTTCGCGCGGTCCTCCAGCGCGCAGCCTGAACACTTGGTACCGCGTGAGCGGGTCGAAGCGCTCAGGCTGCGCGAAAGGGTGTGCGGTTGATCCCTGGGCGCGGCACCGCCGTCACGGCTGGGGGGAGCCGTGACGGCGGTGTCGGGGCGCTCTACCCGTGGGGGACGGGTGGCGCAGCTGGCCGCTCCGAGGCGGGGGGAGGGGGTGCCTCAGGCGGCCAGGATCTTGGCGGCGTCATCCTTCAAGCCGGCGACAGCTCGCTTCACGAGCCGACGCGCCGCCTCTGCGGTGACACCGAGGTTCTCGCCCACTTCGCGGAAGCTCTGGCGGCGTCCGTCGATGAGTCCGAAACGGGCTTCGACGGCGAAGCGAGCCCGCTTGTCGAGGGTGGCGAGGAGCTCGTCGAGCAGCTCCCCGTCGACTTGCAGCATGACGGCGTCCTCGGGCGTGCCCTGGTCGTTGGGGATCAGGTCCACGAGCGTGGTGTCGCCGTCGTCGCCGACGGTGCGATCCAGCGACACCGGCGTCGACAACCGATGGAGCCGGGCGCTTTCGGCGTCGAGCTCCTCGCCGTCGCCGGAGGCCTGGCGCAGCGCCGCCCGCAGGCTGGCCGAGCGGTCACCCGGCAGGCGCACGAGGCTGGCCTTCTGGTCGAGGGCCCGGCCGATGGCCTGGCGGATCCAGAAGGTGGCGTAGGTGGAGAACTTGAAGCCGCGCCGCCAGTCGAACTTGTCGACGGCGTGCTCCAAGCCGAGGTTGCCCTCTTGGACGAGGTCCCCGAGGTCCATGCCCTGGGGGAGCGGGTAACGGCGAGCAATGCTGACCACCAGCCGGAGGTTGGCCCGGATGAAGCGGTCCTTGGCGGCAGCGGCGTCGGTCACGGCGCGCGCCAGCTCAGAGCCGGTCTCACCAGCGGCGATGCGTTCCGCCGCCTCGTGGCCGGCCTCGATGACGCGGCGACAGAGACCGCTCCTCCTCCGCCGTGAGGAGGGAGACCTTGCCGATCTCGTTGAGGTAGAGGCCAATCGAATCGTTCATGTCAGTGGGTCCAACCGTTGGAGGGCTTCAAGGATTCCCCAACCTCGTGTGCCGGACGACACATAGAAGAGGCTGGCCAGGCGAAATCAATACGTACCCATCAGTACGCTCCTGGCGTGGTCTCGGATGCTCGTCTGGTCGGCCAACACCTCCTCCGCTACGGCCCGCGCACCGCGTTGTTGGTCGTCGACGTGCAGAACGACTTCGCCGACCCGTCCGGCACCCTCTCTGTTCCCGGGGGAGGGGCGGTTGTAGACCAAGCGAACGCGGAGATCGCTGCGGCACGCGCTGCCGGTGCCAAGGTCGTCTACACGCAGGACTGGCATCCGCCGGTCACCGGCCACTTCGCTGCCCACGGAGGCACCTGGCCGATCCACTGCGTGCGGGGCACCTGGGGTGCCGCGTTCCATCCCGACCTCGTCCTGGCCGGCGAGGTGGTGCAGAAGGGCACGGGGGGTGAGGACGGGTACTCGGCGTTCACCGTGCGTGACCCCGAGGGTGGCGGCGAGCGACCGACCCGGCTCGTGTCGATCCTGCGCTGCGCCGGCGTGACCGACATCGTCATCGTCGGCCTGGCCACCGATTACTGCGTGCTCGAGACCGCCCTCGACGCCCGCCGTCTCGGGTTGCACACCGTGGTCCTCACCGGCGGTACCCGCCCTGTCGATCTCCAGCCGGGCGACGGTGACCGCGCCCTCGAACGCATGGCGGCGGCGGGAGCCCACGTCCGTTGACGGGAATGCCACTCGGGCTCTACACCGATCTGTACGAGCTGACGATGGCGGCGTCGTTCCACCGGGAGCAGCGGACCGAGACGGTCACCTTCGACCTGTTCGTGCGTTCGCTGCCGGCCCGGCGCGACTTCCTCGTGGTGGCCGGCATCGACACCGCGGTGGAGCGGCTCGCCGCCTTCACCTACGACGGCGCGGCAATCGAGTACCTGGGCACGCTGGGTCTGTTCGACGCCGACTTCCTCGAGTGGCTGGCCACGTTCCGCTTCACCGGCGAGCTGCGGGCCATCCTGCCGGGCGAGCTGGCCTACGCCGGCGAGCCGATCGTGACGGTGACCGCGCCCCTCGTCCATGCCCAGCTCCTGGAGACGCTCCTGATCAACACGGTCGGCCTGGAGACGATGATCGCCTCGAAGGCGGCCCGCGTGCACCAGGCCTGCGCCGGGCGGAGCTTCGTCGACTTCTCGGCCCGCCGCGACCACGGCCTCGAAGCGGCCCTGGCCGTTGCCCGTGCGTCGGCCATCGCCGGCGCCGCGGGCACGTCCCTCGTGGAGGCGGGCCGCCGGTACGGGCTGGCGCTGTCGGGCACGATGGCGCACTCGTTCGTGATGGCCCACGACCATGAGGTGGACGCGTTCCGGGCCTACCTCCGCCAGTACGGGCCGGCGTCGATCCTGCTGGTCGACACCTATGACACCGCCGACGGCGTGCGCGCCGCCGTCGCCGCCATGCAGGCGGAGGCGGTGGTGGCCCGCGGCGTGCGGATCGATTCCGGCGACCTCGGTGCCCTCGCCGCCGAGGCCCGGGCCATCCTCGACGATGCCGGTTTCGGCAGCGTGCAGGTGCTCGCCTCGGGCGATCTGGACGAGGACCGCATCGCCGCGCTGGTGCAAGCGGGTGCCCCCATCGACGCCTTCGGCGTGGGCACCCAGCTCGGCACGAGCGCCGACGCGCCCTACCTGGGCATGGTGTACAAGCTGGTCGAACAGGGGGGCGAGCCCCGCCTGAAGCTGTCGCCGGGCAAGCACACGGCGCCCGGGCGCAAGCAGGTCTGGCGGGCCCCCGGGACCGACACCATCGCCCTCGCCGATGAGCCGGGAACGGCCGGCGCCCGCCCCCTGTTGGAGGTGGTCTTCCACGGCGGTCCGACCGGTGCAGTCGGCACGCTGGCCGATGCCCGCGCTCGCTGCCTCGCAGCGCTGGCGTCGTGGCCCGGGTCACCGCCCGCCGTCGAGGTCTCCGACCGCCTCGCCGCCCTGGCCAGAGGGGTTGTCGAGGCCCAGCGCTGGGTAGGATCGCCCGGTGCCTGAACGCATCGGTGTGTTCGGCGGCACGTTCGACCCCCCGCATGTCGGCCACCTCGTCACGGCGGTCAACGTCCGCCATGCGCTCGGCCTCGACCGGGTGCTCCTCGTGGTGGCCAACGTCCCGTGGCAGAAGGAGGGCCAGCGCGACATCAGCGATGGTGAGGACCGCCTCGCGCTGGTCGAAGCGGCGGTCGGACCCGTGCAGGGGCTGGAGGCGTGCCGCATCGAGCTCGATCGCGGCGGGCCGAGCTACACCGCCGACACCCTGGCCGAGCTGTCGGACCGCCATCCCGGCGCCCACCTGTTCACGATCCTGGGGGAGGATGCCGCTGCCGGCTTGGAGTCCTGGGAGCGCCACGGTGAGGTCGCCGCCCGCTCCACGCTCGTCGTGGTGGAGCGCCCTGGGTGGCGGTCGCTGCTGCCGGAGGGGATCGAGTGGGTGCGGGTCGAGGTGCCGCACCTCGAAGTGTCCAGCACCGACCTGCGGGCCCGGGTGGTGGACGGCCGCCCCCTCGACTACTTGCTGCCCCCGGCGGTCATCGACGGTATCCGTCGGCGGCGCCTCTATGGCGTCCCCGTATGACAGGAACGGAGACGGCACCGCCCGAGGAGGCCAATGACCCCTCGGTGCCCGTCGACCAGCAGACGGACGACCGGCCCGCTGTCGACCGTCGGCCCCGCCACCGGCGCGTCGCCGCCCGCACCCACCGGGTCCGTACGGGCGTCGTCACGCTGATCTTGGTGCTCGTGCTGGCGGCGGTGCCGCTCCTCGTCCTCAAGGCCAGCCGCACCATCGCCAACAGCAAGGCCGGCCGCACCGTCACCTCCCTCGCCGGGAGCACGAGCGAACTGCCCGACACGCCCGTGGCCCTTCTCGTGACGAAGGGCGCCGACGGCACGGTGGTGGGGCTCACGCTGCTCGCCCTCGACGGTTCGGGCTCCGGCGGGACGGCGCTGGTCGTGCCGGCCGGCACCGAGGTGGCGGGCAGCGAGGGCCAGACCGGCACCCGCCTCGGCGCCGCGTACGGCACAGGTGGACTGGCGGCCGAGCGGGAGGCGGTCGAGGGGACCTTCGGCGTCACCACGTCGGTGTCCGAGGAGGTCGACCAGAAGGGGCTCGAAGCGTTGCTGCAGCCGTACGCGCCCATCCACGTCACGCTCGACACCCGCGCCACCGACACCGGGCCCGACGGCCAGCCGGTCGTGCTCCATCCCGCCGGCCCAGTGGACCTGACCGCCGAGCAGGCCGCCCAGCTCCTCGTGGCCCGCGGGGTGAACGAGAGCGAGGCCGCCCGGCTGCCCCGCACCACGGCCATCTGGGCCGCGGTCCTGGCGGCGCGGGCGGCGGGCGCGACGACCACGGTGGCCGCCACAACCGGTACGCCCGACTCGTTCGCCGCCCAGTTGGCCGCTGTGGCGGGCGGATCCTCGTCGGCCCGCACGCTGCCGGTGCGGCCCGTGCTCGATGCGGTCGCCAACCCGCAGGGCCTCGACCTGCTGCAGGCCGACGACGCCGCCACCAAGCTCCTGCTGGCCCAGATCATGCCCGGCGCCATCTCGCCCGCCAATGACCACATCCGGCTGCAGGTCGTGAACGCCACCGGTGATCCGATCCTCCTGGCCGAGGCCGTGCGCCGGCTGGCGGCCGTCGGCGCGAACGTGGTGATCGTGAGCGATGCGCCGGCGCCAGCGCAGTCAACGCTGATCGAGTACCAGGACCAGCGCAACGAGGCCGAAGCGCAGACCTACGTGCCCGTGATGGGCCCGGCCACGGTGCGCCAAGGCGACGAGCGCATCGACGGCATCGATGCCACCATCATCGTCGGCCAGGACTTCGCCGCGTTCGCCCAGCAACAGGCGGCATCCACCACATCGACCCCGAGCCCGTCCAGCACCGGCCCTTAGGAGTGACACCTTCGTGAGTAGCGCATCCCCCCACGTCGACCGGGACGTCGTGCTCGAGTGGGCCGCCATGGCCGCCCTCGCCGCCGACGACAAGCAAGGGCGCGACACGGTCGTGCTCGAGGTCGGCGCCGTGCTGGCCATCACCGACTTCTTCGTGATCACCAGTGCCACCAACAGCCGCCAGGTGCGCACGATCGCCGAGGCGGTGGAAGAGCGGCTGAAGCTCGACGGCGGGCCGGCGCCCGTGCGGGTGGAGGGCCGCTCCGACCTGACCTGGGTGCTGCTCGACTACGGCGACATCGTCGTCCACGTGTTCCTCGACGAGACCCGCCGGTTCTACGACATCGAGCGCCTGTACCGCGACGTGCCCGTGATCGACTGGCGCACCGCCGGCGCCGCTCAGTAGCCCGGGGCGGGCTGCCAGAGGGCGAAGGCCACGCCCTGGTCGTCGTGGCACGACGCGTTCCAGCCCGACGCCATCAGCTCGGGCTCGCTGGCGTCGCCGCCGAGGGCGCGCACCCGCGCCGCCGTGGCATGGATGTCGGCCACCCGGAAGAAGATGGTGATCGATGGTTCCTCGCCGCCGCGCAGCCCACCCGGCGGCGTGATGTTGGCGACATGGCGACCGTCATCGCCCTCGGCCCGCCATCCGAACAGGGACGAGTAGAAGGTGCTCGCCTGCTCCACGTCGTGGACGCCGATGGTGAAGTAGCCGAGGTTGGCCACGTCGGTGGTCGCTGGCTCGGCGCGAGTGCCGAGATCCTGCTCGGCGAGCCGGCCGGGCACGGCGGCGAGCGGCGTGGAGATGCTCCAGCGATGGCCCCACGGATCGCTGAGCCAGCCGGCGCGCTCGCCGTAGAACTGATCGGTCGGCGGACGCTCGGCGGTGGCGCCGGCAGCGACGGCACGGGCGTAGACGGTGTCCACGTCGGGCACGCTGATCACGAAGGACACAGTGGTGCCGCCACGCGACGTCGGGCCGAGGGCGTCGATGTCGGCGAACTCGTCGGCCATCATGATGATGGCGTCGCCGATGCGCAGCTCGACATGGCCGACGCGGCCGTCTGGCATGACGATCGGCTCGGTCGCCACAGTGGCCCCGAAGATGTTCTCGTACCACGCCATCGCGGCGCGGGCGTCGCTCACCGCGAGGTACGGCGTGATGGTGTGGTGGCGCGTCTCGGTCGCCATGGCTCCTCCGGGTGGGATGGGTCCGAGCTCGCGTTCGACGCGGGCGCGGAGGTCAGCGGTGAACTCGGGGCGGGGGTCGATCGGACGATCGATCTGGCGGAGGTCGTCCATCGGGTCAGTCATCGCCGGCTCCTTCGTAGGCGCGGCGGAAGGCGATGCGGGCGCGGACGAGGAGCGCCTCGGTGGCATGCACGCCTCGCCCGAGATGGTCGGCCACCTCCGGCACCGATAGGCCGTCGAGGTAGCGCAGTGTGAGCGCCGCCCGATGGCGCCGTCCGAGCTTCTCGACGACGGCCCTGATCAGCGACCGGCTGGTGCTCGCTCACGCCCTGATCATCGTCGGCCGGGGCGGCTCCGACGGCCGGGTTCGCGCTTTCTGGCCCGGAGGGCCGCTGATAGGGTTTCCGTGCTTCTCGGGGCTGTAGCTCAGTTGGTAGAGCGCTTCCATGGCATGGAAGAGGTCAGGGGTTCGATTCCCCTCAGCTCCACCAGGAGGCTCCAGGTCACGGCCTGATCCGATCGGAGCGGCAAATCTCGCCGCATCACGGTCCGGGTGACCATGTTCTCGCCGGTCTTCCTGGCTACCGTCACCCGTTGACGTCGCCGGGGCTGACGACAACCCAGCCCCGCCGACGTCGCTCTCCAAGCGGTCGAGCCGGCCGGACCGAGCGATCACGCCTCTGGGCGGGGCAGGACGAACTGGGCGTCGAGGGTGAGTTTCACCGCATCGCCGAGGAGCGGCAGGCCGTAGCTGATGCCGAATGCGCTCCGGTTGATCGAACCGGATGCCTCGAAGCCGAAGTGCGTCGATTCATCCATCGGGAAGGTGGACGAGCCGTTGTACGTGGTGTCAAAGGACACCGAGTGCGTGATGCCCTTGATGGTGAGGTCGCCCGTCATCGTGTAGCCACCCGGCGCATCCACGATCGAGGTCGAGCGGAAGCTCATCTGGGGATGGTTGGCGACGTCGAGCCAGTCCGCCCCGAACATGTGCTCGTCACGATCCCGGTTCCCGCTGTTGATCGACGTCATCTCTGCTTCGACCGTCACGACAGTGCTGGCGAGGTCGTCTCCGACGTACAAGGCGCCGCTGTACCGGTCGAACATGCCCCGGATGATCGAGATGTTCAGGTGGCGTATCGAGAACCCGAGCTGCGAGTGGAGGGTGTCGATGCCGTAGTTGCCGGGAGCGATGGGCAGAGCCATGAGGCGCGTCCTTAGCCGTTCAGGCCGGAAGACGCAACATCGGCCCACGTCTTGTATCACCGGGCGGTCTCGTGGGCTCTTTCCCGCGTGCAGCGGACTGTCGCCGTGACGGTCGGCGCCGCCTGATCTCGACTCATCGGACCGCAGCCCAGTCAGGAGACCGCCATGGCGATCCAGGACCTCCGCCTCCACACGAGCACTCCCCTCAGCGACGCCCAGATCGCACAGCTCAGCGACCGCGGCCTGCGCGTCGTCAGCCGCCTCTCCGGCAACTCGTACCGGGTGAGGGGCGACAGCGCCGCCACGGCTGCCGATCTCGTCGGTCTCGACTTCGTGGACACGGCGACGGACTACGACCCGATGGACAAGCTCGACCTGTCGCTCAGCACGGCGTCGACGATCGTGACGGCCTCCCTGGCGGGTGACGTGGCCGCGCCCGTGGTGAACGTGCTGGCGTCGCTCGATCCCGAGGTCGATGCCGAGGCCACGGCGGAGCAGCTGGCTGCGCTGGGCGACGTCCTCGAGCGGTCGCCGCGCCGGGTGCTGGTGCGCGTCGCGACCGACAGGCTGGCCGAGGTGGCCGCCGTCGACGGCGTCCTCCACGCCGAGATCGAGCCCGATCCTCACGTGCAGAACAACGTGGCCCGCACCCTGACCAAGGTGGAGCCCGTGGCCGTCGGCCTCGGTCTCGACGGGGCCGGCGAGATCGTCGGCGTGGCCGACAGCGGGCTCGACACCGGCGTGGCCGCCACCGTGCTGGCCGACTTCGCCGGCCGCGTGGTGAACATCCGGGCAACGGTGACGAAGGCACCGGCCAACGGCGCCGACCTGAACAACCACGGCACCCACGTCTCGGGCAGCATCCTCGGCAACGGCGCCAACTCGAACGGCACGCTGCGGGGCATGGCGCCGGCGGCGCAGCTCACGATGCTCTCGATGGGTCCGAACAACTCGACCGGGCTGACCGTCCCGTCCGATCTCGTCGTCGGCGTGTTCACCGACGCGTACAACGACGGCGCCCGCATCCACTCCAACAGCTGGGGATCGAACGTCAGCCTCGGCAAGTACACGGCCTTCTCCGAGGACGTGGATGATTTTGTGTTCAACCATCCGGACATGCTGATCGTCATCGCCGCCGGCAACGCCGGCTCGGGCGCGTCCACGGTGACCGCGCCGGGGACCGCCAAGAACTGCTTGACCGTCGGCGCCGCCGAGAGCGTGCGCCCGCTTCCCGGCACCATCTCGATCAGCCCGAACCTGCAGGACGCCGATCACAACCCGGCCACGCCACCGACGAGCGTGCCTCTGTCGATCAGCAGCTTCAGCCTCCAGGCCGACAACTTCGACGACATCGCCAGCTTCTCCAGCCGGGGCCCCGTGAACGACACCGGCGACACGCGGATGAAGCCCGAGATCGTGGCACCAGGCACGTTCATCCTGTCGTGCCGGTCGACGGTGAGCACCGCCGACGTCGGCCCCGACGGCCTCGCCCATACGGCCAACCTCGACGGCTTCTACGCCGACGACGCCGATGGCGTCGCCACCCACGCCGAGGCCGTGGGGCGGGGGCTGCCGGGCGCGCCGTTCTTCGGCGCCTGGACCCCGAACACGCCGGCCGCGCCCGCCGGCTCCGGCGCACTCGCCCAGCAGAACTACTTCTACGACTCCGGCACGAGCATGGCCACGCCGATCACCAGTGGGTCGATGGCGCTCCTGCGCCAGCACCTGCGCCAGCAGCGCGGGCTGGCGAACCCGTCGGCGGCACTGATGAAGGCGATGGTGGTGAACGCGGCGACCGTGCCGGCGGCGGCGTCGGCCGCCCCCGACAACAACCGCGGCTTCGGTTGGCTCAACCTCGAGCAGTTGCTCACGCCGCCCCCGACCGGGCATCAGGCCTACAGCGACGACGTGCAGCTGGCTGTCGCCACCGGTGACGTCCGGCAGCTGGCCGTGCAGGTCGCCGACCCGAGCGTGCCGCTGCGGGTGACATTGGTGTGGACCGACCGGCCGGGCAAGGGCCTGCAGAACCGCCTCTACCTCCGCCTGGTGCCGCCGGGCGGTGGTGCCCCCATCGATGGCGACGTGACGGCCTTCCCGAACCCCACGAACAACGTGCAGCGCGTGCACGTGGCCGCCCCCGCCGCGGGCACGTGGACGATCGAGGTCCACGGGATCGACGTGCCGTTCGGCATCCCGGCGCTGGCGCCGGCGTTGCGCCAGGACTTCGCGCTGGCCATCTCCAACGGCATCGGCTTCTCGCCCAACCCGGTCGACGTGTGCCAGGTGATCGATCACAGCGGCAGCATGGGCTTCTACAGCTTCATGGCACCGGCCCGCGAGCGGGCGAAGCAACTGGTCGACGTCCTCCGGGTGAACGACCGCACCGGTGTCGTGATGTTCGACGGCGCGGCGGCCACGGTCAACCCGGTCGTCCCCATCCTCAGTGCTGCCACCCAGTCGACCGTCAAGACGGCCATCGACACGATCGTGCCCGCCGGTGTGACATCGATCGGTGCCGGCCTCCAACAGGGGCTGGCCGACCTCGCCGCTGGCGGGGTTGCTTCCCACCCGGCGGCCATCGTGCTGGTGAGCGATGGTCACGAGAACACGCCGCCGTGGGTCGGCGGCGGCGTCACCGACTCGCCGCCCTCCTGGTACGGCGGGCCCGACTTCACCGAGGTCCTCCCAACGGTCCCGGCGGGCACGAAGATCTACACCGTGTCCCTCGGCGTGGCGAGCGACGAGGTGCTGCTGCAGGACGTCGCCACCGCCACGGGCGGCCTGTTCCAGTCCATCCACAGCGCCGCCGAGGTTGGCAAGCTGCACCAGAATCTACGTCCATCTGCAGGCCCTTACCGGTGGGGAGGAGGTCATCGCCGCCGATAGCGACACGGTCGACGGCATCGGCCCGACCGTCGCCCTCGGCGACACGATCAGCTCCTTGGGCCGGTCGCCGCAGGACCTGCCGGAGCTGGCCGGCCTGATGCGGGCGACGACGTCGCCGCTCGAGGCCGCTCGCCAGCGGAACCTGCACACCGTGCACGTCGACGACACGATGACGTCGGTGACGTTCGTCGTCAGTTGGCACGACCTCGGCCGGCCGGTGCAGATGACCCTCCTCACCCCGTCGCTGGCGGTGTTGACGCCCAGCTCGATGCCGAGCATCACAACGATCGGTTCGAGCTACATCGTCATGCGCGTGCCGACGCCGGCGCCCGGGGAGTGGCAGGTGCGGGTCAGTGCCGGCGATGCCAAGGGTCCCTCGGGGTACACCTGGGGCGCTCACGCGGAGACCCCGATCGGTCTCCGGTTGACGGCTCCCGCGAAGACGATCGGCCAGCAACAGTTCGATGTGATCGTGCAGCTCGACGATCCCAGCCGACTGGCGCAGAAGGTCCGCTTCGTCGGCCGGGCGTCGACTCCGACCATCTCGCTCGATGACATCGTGGCCAAGAACCGCGAGGCCTTGCAGCGCATCAAGGTGCGCCTGAAGCCGGACACGCCGAAGATCGACCCCAACTTCGCCAAGCTGCCCATCCTCGACCTGCAGCTCATGACCAAGGGGGAGCCGTCGCTCTTCCAGTCGCAGGTGCAGAAGCTCCACTTCGCCGGGCGGGCGAGCAAGAAGGCGACGTTCGAGTCCCTCGTCGCCGGGACGAGCGGCGTCGACGTGCAGGTGTCCGGCACCACCACCGGAGGCTTCCCGTTCACGCGGGTCGCGCGGTGCGACGTGCACAGCTGACCTGGTCACCGCCGGGCCCGGGCTGGGCCAGAATCACGCCGTGTCCGTCGAGGAGCCGTACGGCGAGTTGCTGCAGTCCAGCGTCCGGGTGCTGACGTGGAACGTGTGGGGTCGGTTCGGTCCGTGGGAGGCGCGGGAGCGGCGGATCGTGGCCGACCTCATCGGCGCCGCCCCTGACGTCGTCGTCCTGCAGGAGTCGTGGCGCACCGACGACGGCTCGTCGCAGGCCGAGCGGCTGGCCGGCGAGCTCGGCTTCGGGCACTGGTTCGCCGGCACCGGGTCGCTGGCGTTCGACGGCTGGTCGCCGGTCGCGGCGATCGTGTCGAGGTGGCCGATCGCCGATCCGGTGCAGACACCGCTGGTCGGTCCCGAACCGCTGCGGGGATGGCCGGGGGAGGTGCTGGCGGGGGTGATCGACGGGCCGCGAGGCCCGATCCCACTGATGAACGTGGCGCTCGATTGGCCACCCCAGAGCAGCGCCCTGCGCCAATCGTCGGTACGCCGGTTGGCCGAGTTGGCCAAGGAGTGGGGCGCGCACAAGCGCTTCCCCGTCGTCGTCGCCGGCGACTTCAACGCCGCACCCGACTCGGCGGAACTGCGCATGCTGACGGGCTCCGACGAGACGGCCATCCCCGGGTTCGTGCTGTTCGACGCGTGGGACAAGGCCGGGGAGGGCCCCGGCGTCACGTGGGATCGACGCAATCGCTGGGCGGCGCCCACGCTGTTGCCGTCGCGACGCATCGACTACATCCTCACCGGCTGGCCGGGCCAGGAGGGCGGGGCCGGTGACGTGGTGGCGGCCGAGATCGTCGGGTGCCTGCCCGATGATGGTCATCCGCCGTCCGATCACTACGGCGTGCTGGCGACCTTGCGCTACTGACCCAGGAGGTCCCAGAGGTTGCCGGCGATGTCGCGGAAGACGGCGACGCGTCCATACGGTTCGGTTCGCGGTGGGGTCGTGAATTCGACCCCGGCGGCGGCCAGGCGGGCATGGGTCGCGTCGAAGTCCTCGACGTGGAGGAAGAACCCCACGCGGCCGGCGACCTGGTTGCCGATCGCGTCGCGCTGGTGCGCTCCATCGGCGCGCGCGAGGAGGATGCCCGTCGCCGCGCCCGGGGGCCGGACGACGACCCACCGCTTGGGCCGACCGTCGTTCGTCGTTGCCGGTGCGTCCTCGACCAGCTCGAAGCCCATGACGCCGACGAAGAAGTCGATCGCCGCGTCGTAGTCGTCGACGATGATGGTGACGAGGTCGATGCGGATCAAGTGAGCGTAGGTGGCTGGGCTTCGGCGTCGGGCGAGCGCCGGCAGCAGACCGATCCGGGCGGAGCATCGACAGACTTCGCGGATCGTTCCCTGCCGCCGCACGCACGGATCACGCCGCACGTGCTACGACTGCGCCATGACCGGCCCGATGGTCGTGGCTGCGCCGATGCCTCGGCTTCGTGTCGATCTCGCTGCGCACGGAGGGCGAGCGGATGGGCTTTGCGTGCGGATCGCACCTCCGGTGCGAGATGCGTCGGAAACCGACGCTTTCGGCACCCAAGCACGGGTCGGCACCGAACGTATCGAGGCACGGGCGGGCCTCATGGGCCGCAAGGTCTGAGCGTGCGCGTCCTCATCGCCGGTGGTGGCATCGGGGGCCTGTCGCTCGCGCTGTCGCTGCACGCCGCCGGCATCGACGAGATCGAGCTGTTCGAGGCGGCCCCGGTCGTCGCCGAGCTGGGTGTCGGCATCAACGTCTTGCCCCACGCCGTGCGGGAGCTGACAGAGCTGGGCCTCGGCGACGAGCTGGCGGCGGCCGGGCTCGCCACCGGGGAGCTGGCGCTGTTCAACAAGCACGGCCAGCGCATCTGGAGCGAGCCTCGCGGCCTGGACGCCGGCTACCGCTGGCCGCAGTACTCGATCCATCGAGGACGGCTGCTCGGCATCCTCCACCGGGCGGTGCTGGATCGGCTCGGTTCGCAGCGGCTGCACACGGGCAGCCGGGTGACGAGCGCGTCGGAGCGGGGATCGGTGCGGATCATCGGCGATGTCACCGGTGACCTCGCCGGCGATGTCGTGGTCGGTGCCGACGGGGTGCACTCCGCCATCCGGTCCCAGCTCTACCCGCACGAGGGCCCCGCGTTGTGGAACGGTCAGACGCTGTGGCGGGCGGTGGCGCAGGCGCCGCCGTTCCTGACCGGACGGTCGATGGTGGTCGCCGGCCACTGGGGCCACCGCGCCGTCGTGTACCCGCTGGCAGCGCCGGCCGGTGGCAGCACCCTCACCAACGTCGTGCTCGAAGCGCAGACCGCCGCGGGCAAGCCGATGCCGCGCCAGGACTGGATCCACGCCGTCGATCGTGACGAGGTGCGGGCCCGCTTCGGCACGATGCGGTTCGACTGGCTCGACGTCGCCTCGCTGATCGACGAGGCCGAGGTGTGGTGGCAGTACCCGATGGTGGACCGCAACCCGCTGCCGCGGTGGACGTTCGGGCGCATCACGTTGCTCGGCGACGCCGCCCACCCGATGTACCCCGTCGGGTCGAACGGCGCGTCCCAGGCGATCATCGACGCGCGGACGTTGGCGCGTGCGCTCGCGGTCGAGCCGACGATCGACGCCGCGCTGGCGGCGTACGAATCGGTGCGCCGGCCCGCCACCGAGGGCATCGTCATGACGAACCGCACCGTCGGCGCGGAGCAGTGCATGGAGCTGGCCGAGGCCCGAGCTCCCGACGGGTTCGCTCGGATCGAGGATGTGTTCGCGCCGGGTGAGCTGGAGGCGCTGGCTCTCCACTACAAGCAAGTAGCCGGCTTCGATCCCGCCACGCTGAACGAGCGGGCGTCGCTCAGCGTGGAGCGGTCGCGCTAGCTGGCGTCGAGGACCGATGCGCTTTGTGGCGAGGATGTCGCTCTATGCATAAGGGAAATTTCTCGAAGAAATCGGTTGCTGATAGAGGCGAACGTACGTACCCTTGACGTATGGATGCAGCCATCGAGACCCTTGGCATGGCCGTGCGGGCCTTGCCGGGTCGAGCTTCCAATGAGGATGTTCTGGCTGCTTTTGCCATCTATGACGAGCTCACCGCCTGGCTGAGCAACGCTATCGGCGGCGTCGATCTTGCCGCTGACGGTGCCATGACCACGGCGTGCTGGCTCCGGACCCGGGCCCGGCGGTCGCATCGCGACGCCACCATCTGGGCGAAGCGAGCGGCCCGTCTCGCCCGGTGTCCGGTGGTGGAGGCGGCGTGGCGGGATGGGCGTCTGGCGACCGGTCAGGTCGACGCCGTGACCGGCAACGTGAACGATCGCACGGTGCCGTTGTTCGCAGAGCAAGAGGCGGACCTGGTACCCGCACTGACGGCGTTGTCGGTGCGAGATACCGAGACGGCGATGCGCCAGTGGGCGACCTACGCGGCCGCTGTGGTCGACGGGCCCGAACCCGTTTCCGCCCACCGCAACGTCTACCTGGATCGTGGAGTGGATGGCTGGGGTGAGCTCTCCGGTCGGCTGGACCCGGCGGGGTTTGCTGTTGTGACTGCGGCGTTGGATGCGGCCACGGTGCCTGATGCTGACGGTGAGCCGGCTCGGACGCGTAGCGAGCGGCGGGCCGACGCGCTGGTGACGGTTGCCCGTCACTTCCTGGACCATGCCGACACCGCGGCCACGTCGCGGGGGAGTCGCCCTGATGTCACTGTGGTGGTGACGCTCGACGAGCTCGAGCAGCGGGCCGGGCGCAGCGTCGACGGTGAGCCGCTCGATGCGGTGACGGTCGGGGCGTTGTTGTGCGATGCGGGGGTGCATCGGATCGTTACCGACGGGTCCTCGGTGGTGCTCGACGCCGGGCGGACCACACGTACGGTCGGCCATCACCTGTTCAGCGCGTTGGCGGTGCGCGACGGCGGCTGCCGGTTCCCCGGCTGTGATCTGCCGGTGTCACGGTGCGAGGCCCATCACGTCGTTCCGTGGCAGCACGGAGGCTCGACGGACCAGGCGAATCTCCTCTTGTTGTGCTGGCGCCACCATCACGACTTCGCCCATCACCCCAAGTGGCACCTGAAGCTCCTCCCCGACGCCACTGTCGAGGTCACCACCCCGGACGGTCGCACGCTCACCAGCCGCCCCCCGCCACCCGACCGCTGACGCTGTCAACGAGTCAAAACCGAGGCGTCGCTCGTCCGCGGTATCGCGGAGAGGAGCCGAACGTGAGTGTCTCGGATCCTCGTGATGAGCTCCCTGGCGGATTGTGTCATAGTCCGTGAACCGGCACAGGCTGTGGGGAACCCCAGGGCCTCTCATGGCCGTCGGTGCTTGGAGTCAGGTTCATGGGTATTCGATCCTGAGGAGGCATCGGTGTACGTCCGGCGCTGGGGCTGCACTGGCGTGAAGCTGTACACCGTCGAATGGCGGGAGGGCTCACGGGGGTGGACACTCAAGGATCCCGAGGCATTCCGGTTCCTGGAGCGGTGCCAGGAGCTCGGCGTGAAGAACATCCACGTCCACAAGGGCCCGACGATCTGGCCGCTCGACAAAGACGGTCTTGGCGTCGAGGACGTCGATGTCGCCGCGACCACGTTCAGCGACCTGAACTTCGTCGTCGAGCACGTCGGGCTTCCCCGAATCGAGGACTTCTGCTTCATCGCCGTCCAAGAGCCAAACGTCTACGCCGGCCTCTCCGTCGTCATCGGCGGCCTCATGCACGCCCGGCCCACGTTGTTCGCCAAGGTGATGGGCGAGCTGTTGTTCCTCCTGGGAGAGGACCGACTGATCTTCGGCAGCGACTACGCCATCTGGGAGCCGCGCTGGCAGATCGAGGGATTTGTCGACTGGGACTATCCGAGCGATGAGTTCTCCGACTACCCGCGCGTCAATGCCGTGACGAAGAAGAAGATCCTCGGGTTGAACGCCGCCCGGCTCTACGACCTCGACTGCGATGTGGGACCGCATGGGGCCGTGACGGTCCGGCTCCGAATGCCCACCTATTTCTGCCCGCCGAACTTCGTGTTCATGATGGTGGCAGACGCCCGCGACGCGATCGGCGGCCTCCCCGGTGTCACGAGCGTCGACGTGGGCGTGGAGGACCACTTCGCCGCGGAGGACATCAACGGCGGCGTCGCCGCCCGAAGGACCTTCGTCGCCACCTTCGGTGACCTGGCGGAGTCCGAGCTCGATGGGCTCCGCGTTGACTTCCTGCGCAAGGCGGTGCTTGCGGCCACGGATCGAGTCTGCCAACCGCTCCTCGCGATGGGTTACGCGACGGCGCAGTTGGCGCGATTGACTCTGGCGGACCCACCCGCCGACGCCAACCTCCAACGCCTTCGCGACCGACGGGGCCAGCTGGGTCTGCCCGTCGACGATCGGGCACCCCTGCTGATCGATCCCGCCACCGGCGCGCGTGTAGCCGACGACGACGTGGCGATGCACCTGCGCCGAGCGAGCCTCACCCGCATGAGCATGGAGACCAACGGCGAGATGTGCCGCAGCCTCCTCGACCGGCGCTACGGCGAGACACGCGTCGACATCAGGCCCCTCAGGGCCGGCTAGTCCTCGGGCACGGCGCGGAAGGCGATGAGACCGCCGCCGTCGAGGACGAGGGTCTGGCCGGTCATCCAGGTGGCGCCGGCGGTGAGGTAGAGCGCGGCCTCGCCGACGTCCTCGGGCTCACCCAGGCGCTGGAGCGGGTACGTCTTGGCCGTGCGTTCGCCGCGATCACCCTCCCAGAGGATGCGGGCGAAGTCGGTGCGGATCACCGCCGGGGCGAGGGCGTTCACCCGCACGTTGGGGGCCAGCTCGGCGGCCAGCTGCTTGGTCATGTGGATGAGGCCGGCCTTGAGGACCGCGTAGAGACCGAGGTCAGGCGACGTCGAGAACCCGCCGACGGAGGCGATGTTCACGATGCTGCACCCCGGGTGGTCCTTCATCCACGCCTGCCACGCGATCTGCGACCACGCCAGCGGGCCCCGCAGGTTCACCTCGACGGTCTTGTCCCACGCCGACAGCGGTGCCTCGATGAGGGGTCCGGCGTAGGGGTTCGTGGCGGCGTTGTTCACGAGGATGTCGCAACGGCCGTAGCGCTCCATGGCGGTGGCCACCACCCGCTCGCCGTCTTCCGGGCGACCGGTGTGGCCGGCGATCCACGAGACGTTCGGGCCGAGCTCGGCGGCGGCGGCCTCGAGCACGTCCGGCTTCCGGGCCGTGATGAGCACGTGGGCGCCGGCATCGGCGAACGCCTTGGCGATGCCCTTGCCGATTCCCTTCGAGCCACCCGTGACGATGGCCGCCTTGCCGTCCAACCGGAGTTCCATCCCGGCGACGGTACCCAAGCCGAGCGCTACGAGCCCACGGCGACGGCGCCCGCCTTCGCTCTTGCTGCGTTGAGGCTGATCTCCTCGACGATCTCGCCCCAGCGGCGCCGGGGGAGGTCGTGGCCCATGTCCGGGTACATGATCAGGCGAGCGCCGGGTACCGCGTGGGCCGTGGTGATGCCACCCGACGGGCGCACGAGCACATCGGCGAGTCCGTGGATCACCAGGGTGGTCGCCGTGACCGCACCGAGGGCTTCGGTCCGGTCGGCGCTGGCGGCGATGGCCATCATCTGGCGGCCCGTGCCATCGGGTTCGTAGCTGCGGGCGAAGGCCGCCGTGGCCGCCTCGGTCACCGCCTCCTCGTCGAAGTCGGTACCGCCGATCAGGCGGCCCAGCTCGACGGCGATCGGCACGGCGTCGTCGGCGCTGCGGCGCGTGAACTTCGGCAGCTTGCGCAGGAGCTTGGGGCTGACGCGGCCGTGACGGCGGTCTCCCGTGTTCGACATGATCGACGTCAGGCTGGCGACCCGTTGCGGGTGGCGGATGACCAGCGCCTGGCTGATCATGCCGCCCATTGACGCCCCCACCACGTGGGCTCGTTCGATCCCGAGGTGGTCGAGGAGGCCGGCGGCGTCGTCGGCCATGTCGTCGAGGGTGTAGGCCGCCTTGGCGAAGCGGGACCACATGACGCTGAGCATCATCTGGCGCCTCGTCGGCGCCGGCGCGTCGATCTTGGTGGACAGGCCGGCGTCGCGGTTGTCGAAGCGGATCACGCGGAAGCCCTGGGCCACCAGCAGGTCCACGAAATCGAGAGGCCAGGCGATCAGCTGGCCACCGAGACCCATGACAAGGAGCAGCGGGTCGCCATCGGCCGCTCCATGCACCTCGTACTCCACGGTGATGCCATTGACGGGCGCCGCTGTCATCGAGCGAGCCTATGTCCGCTCCCGGTCACCCGGCGACGGCGTCTCGGTACTGCCGGATGCGATCGAGGTGGCCGTCCACATCGGTCTCGCCGGCGGCGTGTGTGGCCACCGCGAGGTGGGTCGCTCCCGCATCACGCCACTTGTCGGCGTGGGCGCGCCAGCGCTCCGGCGTCCCGCCGACGAACTGGGCCTGAGCCTGGATGCCGTACCCGTCCATCGACAGACCCGCCGCCTCGCGGTGCCCGCGGATGGTCTCGATGAGGGCCTTGGACTTGTCCGGGCTGCCGACCGGCATGAACCCGTCGCCGAGGAGGGCCGAGCGCTCGAGCACGACCGGGGCGCTGCCGCCGAACCAGATCGGCACCGGCTGCGAGGGCCGTGGGTTGATGCTGGCGGCGTCGACGGTGTGGTACACGCCCTTGTAGTTGACGACGTCCTCGGTCCAGAGGCGGCGCATCACCTCGACCTGCTCGACCTGGCGGCGGCCGCGGTTGTGGAAGTTCTCGTTCAGCGCTTCGTACTCGACCTTGTTCCAGCCGGTGCCGATGCCGAGCCGGAGCCGGTTGCCGGAGACGATGGCCACTTCGGCGGCCTGCTTGGCGACGAGGACGGCCTGGCGCTGCGGCAGGATCATCACCGTGGACGCGAAGTCCAGGTTGCGAGTGAGGGCGGCGGCGAACGCGAAGAACGTGAGTGGCTCGTGGAAGGCGACGTCCTTGTCGTACACGCCGTTGAAGCCGCCCGGCCGGTTCGGGTCAGCGCCGAGCACGTGGTCGTAGGCGAGGAGGTGGGTCATGCCGAGGTCTTCGACACCCTCGACGTACGCGCGGCAGCGCGCCGGGGTCCGTGCCGATCTCGTTGTGGGGGAGGACTGCGCCGATCTGCATCGCCGTCAGCTCGCGAAGTGCCGCTGGAGGCCGGCGATGCCGCCGTCGTACACACCACGGACGGCCTTGATGGCGTCGTCCTCGCTCGCGCCCTCGGGCTCGAAGTCGCTGAACCACGTCAGCGTGGAGCTGGCATCGCCCGACGACGCCAGCTCCATCGTGGCGCGGTAGTCGCGCACGGGCAGCGGACCTGGTTGCAGGATCACATAGGTGATGCGCTTCGCGTCGTGGTCGAGCTCGTCCAGGCGCTCGACGACGGCCCTGGAACCGAACTTGATCGTCCGCAGCTGGCCGATGCCGTCGCCTTCGAGCTCGGCCGCGCCGCCGAGCGCCGTGACCAGGCCGCCGAAGTCGCCCACGACGGCCCACACCGCATCGGCGGAGGCGCCGATCTCTCCCTGCACCTGCACGTGTGTCATGGGCGGAGGGTAGGTGGGCCCCTCCGCCCGGTTCCAGTTAGCGCGTCGTGGCCACGACCTGGAGGTAGGCCCCGGGGATGACGAGATGGCTGGTCGAGGTGTTCAGCTCGCTGAGGAGCTGGCGGAGGTCGGCGGCGAACGCCTCGCGGCCGGTGTCGTCGAGCGCCTCGAAGGCGGTGAGCACCGGGCCGTAGTACGTGCGGAAGACCTCGATGAAGTGGTCGACCGACCGGTAGCGGAACACGAAGTTGCGGCGCTCGACCGACAGGTCGGAGATGCCGTCGCCGAAGAGCTCGCGCAGGTGGCTCTCGGTGCCCCACAACGCCGGTGACGCCACGCCGGCGGGCGGCGGCCGGTGACGTCCGACGGTCTGGAAGAGGCGCCCGATGAAGCCGTCCGGCGTCCAGTTGGCGAGGGCGATCGTGCCGCCCGGGCGGCACACCCGCACCAGCTCGGCGGCAGCGCGGGCCTGGTCGGGGGTGAACATCACGCCGAACGTCGACGTCACGGCGTCGAAGGACGCGGGCTCGTACGGCAGCGCCTCGGCGTCACCTTCGGTGAACGTGATGGCGAACCCGTCGGCGGCGGCCCGAAGCTCGGCGCGAGCGAGGAGGTCGGGCACGTAGTCGACACCGGTGACGTCGCAGAATCGGCGGGCGGCGGCGATCGCCGTGCCGCCGTTGCCGGTGGCCACATCGAGCACCCGCTGCCCGGGTCCGAGCCCCGCGGCCTCGCAGAGCTCCTCACTCACGATCTGGAGGGTCGCGCCCACGACCGAGTAGTCGCCCGTCGACCAGGTTCGCTGCTGGCGGGCCTTCACGGCGGCGAGGTCGGGGGTGGTTTGCACGTCTGTCATCTGGGTCATGCGCCCACCTTGCGCTCGTCGCCTTGCAACCAGCGGGCACGCGCCTTGCAGGCGGGTGGCGCGTCGGCGGCGACGGGTACATGCCAAGATGACGCCCGGAGGGTTCTGTGGCCGCAACCGACGACCGGGTCGCCGCGCTGTGCGTCCTGGGCTCCATCTCGGTCTTCGACGCCGACCAGCAGCCCGTGGCGATCGGCGGGGAGAAGCCTCGGCGGCTACTGGCGATGCTGATCGTCCACCGCAACACGGTGGTCAGCGCCGATCGTCTCGTCGATGCGATCTGGGGCGCCGAGGTGCCGGACACAGCGGCGGCCACCCTGCAGTCCTACGTGTCGCGCCTGCGCCGGCGGCTGCCCCCGCCCGTGCGCGTCATCAGCGAGGCGCCCGGCTACCGCCTGGTGGCGGACCCGGGGACGACCGACATCGACCGCTTCGAGGCCGCCCTGCACGGCGCGCTGGGCCAGCTCGGTTCGTCGCCGGCCGCTGCGCTCGCCGGCCTCGACCGCTCGTTGGCGGCGTGGCGGGGCGATGCGTTCGCCGAGTTCGCCGACGAGTGGTGGGCCCTGGCCGAGGTGACCCGGCTCACGGAGCTGCGCCTCCACGCCCGCGAGGCACGCCTCGATGCCCTGCTGGCCATGGGCCTGGACGAGCGGGCGGCGAGCGAGGCGGAAGCGCTGACCGCCGATCATCCGTGGCGTGAGCGCCCGTGGCGCATCCTGGTCATCGCGCTGCACCGGGCCGGCCGCCAGGGGGAGGCGTTGCGACGGGCGAGCGAGTACCGCACTCGCCTGGGCGAGGAGTTGGGGCTCGACCCGTCGGCCGAGTTCGTCGCCCTCGAGCGGGACGTGGCGACCGACGCCGCCACGCCCGCAGCCGCGCCGGAACCGGTGACCGTGGACGACGAGGGCAGCCGCCTCATCGGGCGCGACGACGACGAGGTCAACGTGGTGGAGCTGTGCCAGCGCCGGAGGCTGGTCACGCTGCTCGGACCGGGCGGGATCGGCAAGACGCAGCTGGCGCGGCGGGTGGCGGGCGCCTACCACCGCCGCACCGGCGTGCGCAGCGAGCTCGTGGAGCTGGCGCGCGTCCGCCACGAGGACAGCGTGATCGCCGCGGTGGCCACGCAGCTCGACGTGCAGACGCAGCAGGGCCGGTCGGTGCCGGAGTCGGTGCTCGATCTCCTCGGCCGCCGCCCGCTGTTGCTCGTGCTCGACAACTGCGAGCACGTGCTCGACACGATCGCCGGTTTCGTCGAACGGCTGCTGCGCGAGTGCCCGCAGGTCCGCATCCTGGCCACCAGCCGGGAGCCGCTCGCCCTCCCGGCCGAGACCGTCTACAAGGTGCCGGCCTTGCCCACCGAGGTCGCCGGCGAGGATCCGCGCCGGTCGCCGGCGGTCGAGCTGTTCCTCCGGCGCGCTGGCGACGCCAATCCCGACTTCGCCGCCGACGACGACGAGGTCGCCGCCGTGGCCGAGGTGTGCCGGCGCCTCGACGGCATCCCCCTCGCCATCGAGCTGGCCGCCGCTCGCACGCGGTCGCTGTCGCCGGCCGAGATGGCGGGTCGGCTCGGAGATCGGTTCGGGCTCTTCGCCGGGTCCAGCCGGGTGAGCGACCAACGGCACCGGTCGCTGAAGGAGCTGGTCGATTGGTCCTACGACCTCCTCGACCCCGCCGCACAGCAGCTGTTCCGGCGGCTCTCGACGTTCGCCGGCTCCTTCGACCTCGATGCCGTCGAGCGCGTCTGCGGCTTTCCCCCCGTCCCTGCGGGCAGCGTGGCCACCGTCCTGGCGTCGCTCGTCGACAAGTCGATGGTGCAGGCCTTCACCGGGCCCCGCACCACGTACCGCCTGCTGGAGACGCTCCGCGAATACGGCAGCACCCTGGCGGCGGCCGAAGGACAGGAGCTGGGGCGGCGGCATCGAGCGTGGATCACGGAGATCTGCGAGCAGGGGGCGGCCGGCCTGCACGGTCCCGACGAGGGCCCCTGGCTCGAGGTGTTCGACGCCGTGTTCGACGACATCCGCCTCGCCGTGCGGAGCGCGTCCCGGGCGCTCGACATCGGCGGGGCGCTGCGCATCGTCGTGCTGGCGCGCGAGTACGCCTTTCGCCGGCTCCGGTACGAGCTGATCGGCTGGACCGAGTCGGTGCTGGGCCTGCCCGGTGCCGACGAGCAACCGCTGGCGGCGGCGGCGTGGGGCATCGTGGCGTACGGCCGGTTCGTGCGCGGTGAGATCGACGCCGCCATCGAGCTGGGGGAGCGATCGATCGAGCTGGCCGGCCGGGCGGGCACCGACACCCTCGGCGTGGCCGAGCGGGCCGTGGGCAACGCCTGGGTCTTCCGAGGCCGTGCCGATCGCGCGACGGCAGCGTTCGAGCAGCTGGTGGACGGCGCGCTCGCCTCCGGCGACGACGCGCGCATCGCCCATGCCTGCTACATGCGCTCGCTGTCACAGACCAGCACCGGCGGTTCCAGCGCGGGGATGGAGTTCGCCGACCGGGCCGCGGCCGCCGCCGCCCGCTGCGCCAACCCGACGGCCCGAGCCCAGGCGGCGTACGCCGCCGGTCTCTGGCTGGCGTCCACCGAGCCCGACCGGGCGCTCGACGAGCTGTGGCGCAGCGAGAGCCTGGCGCGCGAGGTCGGCAACACCTGGTTCGAGCTGTTCGCCCGCACGGAGACGCTCTGGTTGCGCGCGTTCGCCGGGGAGCCGCTCGCCGCCCTGCACGGCTTCGCCGACGTGATCGCAGCGTGGCACCGAGCCGGCGACTGGGCCAACCAGTGGCTCTCACTCCGTCACGTGCTCGGCATCTGCCATCTGCTGGGCGCCGACGAGCTGGCGGTGATCATCCACGGCGCGCTGGCGCGAGCCAACGCCGTGCGCGCCTTCCCGTTCGAGCCAGCGGCCGCCGCCCGCCTGGCCAACGTGCTCGACGAGCTGCGCACCCGCCTGGGCGATCACCGGTTCCTGGTGGCCGAGCAGGTCGGCCGCACGGCGGCCACGTCGGTCGTGATCGAGCTCATCGTGGCTCAGCTCCACTCGGTGGTCGATGCTGGAGCCGCGGAGCGGAGCCGCTGACCTTGACTCAGGTGGTGCCGGGATCCCCGCCCGGGGCCAGCGTGGTGGTCGTCGTCGTGGTCGACGTGCTCGTGGTCGTGGTGGTCGTGGTGGTGCCCGACCCGTCATCGCCGTCGGTGCCGTCCGACTGCGTCCCCGGGTTGCCGCCGATCGGCGTGCCCGTCATGCCCGGAACGGACGGCGTCGTGGTGCCGGGCGTCGCCGTCGTGGGCGTCGTCGGCGTCGTCGGCGTGTCGTCGCCGCCGGACTGGACCGTGGGATCGCCGATCGCGGGGATGGTCGGAGCGGGATCGTCCGTCGCGACGCTCGTCGGCGGCGCCGGGTCCGTCGTGTCGACCTCGGGAGCCGCCGTGGACGGCGGGGTCGCCGTCGTCGCCGGACCCGTGGTGGTCGTGTCCGGCGTGGTCGTGCCGGTCGCTGCGGTGGCGCCGATGGGCGCCGTGGTCGGCGCCGCGCCGTTTGCTGTCGTGGGCACGCCGGCGACGGTCGTGCCGCTGCCCAGGCTGATCGTGGGGATGACGGTCACCGCGGCGATGGCGCCGACGGCCCGGTGCGAACCCCCGCTCGCGGCGGCCCCGGTGCTGGCCTCACCGGCCGCGGCCGGCGCCTCGGTGGTGCCGGCCGAGCTGGACGCCGCCTGACCGACCGAATGGGTCGTCGTCGTGGGCGCCGGCGCCGCGACCTGGGCCTCGACGTAGGACTTGGGCCGCAGGGCGTCGAAGGGCTCGAACGGCATGCGGTTGGTGGCCACACCGACGGTGGCCACGGTCACGGCCGCCGCGCCCGCGGTGGTGAGGAGCTGCGCGGTGACCACCCGCCGGATGACCCCGATCACCTTCCCGCCATAGGTGATCACCGGGGCGCCGAGTAGGGCGGGCCACTGCAGGCTGCGCAGCGGCCGGCTCACGACCCGCAGCTCCTCGACGGCCTCGGTGCACCGGTGGCACTGGTCGAGATGGGCGCGGAACGTGACCTGCTCCTTCGACCGCATGCGGTTGCGGACGTACCGGGCCAGCTCGGACGGCTCCCGGTTGCACTGTGCCGTCGGGCGGTGGGTGACGTGAGCGGCGAGGTAGGCGTCGGCCAGACCCTCGCGAGCCCGGAACGCCAGCGCCGCCACCGCCGTGGGGGCCAGTTCCAACTCGTCGGCCAGCTCGCGCGGGGTGCGCCCCTCGATGTCGGTCTGCCACAGGACGTGCTTCCACCGGTCCGACAGGGAGGCGAAGGCCCGGCTGACCAGGTTGGCCTCGGTGAAGTGGTCGAGATCGGCGTTCTGGTAGGAGGTGGGCAGCTCGTCGAGGGCGGCGACGACCTCGGTCTCGCCCGGCAGCGTCTCGCGGGACCCGGCGCGGTCGTAGCAGACGTTGCGCACCACGGTCATGAGGTACGGGCGCATGGCCACCTCGGGGCCGCCGCCCCGGCGCATGACGGCCAGCACGCGAGCGAAGGCCTCGGCCACGGCGTCGTCGGCGTCCGCGCTCGAACGGGTCAAGGCGCGCGCTGCAGCACGACCGGCGCCGACGTGGCGCCGGTAGAGCTCGCCGAAGGCCGCGTCATTGCCATCCCTGACCGCGGCGAGGAGCTCGGCGTCGTCCGAGCTCTCCAGCTCCTTGACCTGATTGCGCATACCTCTCCCACTTGATCGGGCAGAACGGTCCGTACGTGAGGTGGACGTAGGAGGTACGGAAGGATGACGTGGTTTTCACACTTCCGCCACTGTTTGTCACCAGATCGACACCCACCGTCGCGCCTCTCCGAGAATATACCGGCTGACCTGCGGCTCCCCGCCGCTACGGTTGGCCCTCATGGTGGCCCCTGACCGACTCCTCGCCTTCGCCGCGGCGGCCTTCGCGCTGATCGTCGTGCCCGGGCCGAGCGTCTTGTTCGTGATCGGCCGGGGCATGGCCCTCGGCCGCCGGGCGGCGCTGGCCACCGTGGCCGGCAACGCTGATGATCGGCCTCGGCGTGAGCCTCGCCGTGACCGGCAAGAAGGACTGAGCGGAGTGAACTGACGCGTTTTGTCAACCGTCAGCGCGCGTATCGCGCACGAGATGGTGCCGCTAGACCACCACGTTGACGAGGCGGCCGGGCACGACCACGACCCGCTTCGGGGCCCGCTCGCCGATGGCCGCCACCACCTTGGGGTCGGCCAGCGCAGCCGCCTCCACCGCGGCCGGCTCCGCTCCCGTGGGGACGACCACGTGCGCCCTGACCTTGCCGTTCACCTGGACGGGGTACTCCTGGGTGTCGTCGACCAGCAGGGCCGGATCGGGCTCGGGGAACGCCTCGTAGGCCAGCGACCGGTCGTGGCCGAGCAGGGCCCACAGCTCTTCGGCCACGTGGGGCGTCAGCGGCGCCAGCATCAGGGCCAGGGGCTCGGCCACCTCGCGGGGCACGTCCCGGCCGACCAGGTGGTTGTTCAGCTCGATCAGCTTGGCGATGGCGGTGTTGAACCGCAGGCCTTCCATGTCGGCCCGCACGGCGGCGATGGTGCGGTGCAGCAGCCGGCGGGTCTCGTCGTCGGCCGGCTCCTTCGCCACCCGCACGGCGCCGGTCTCCTCGTCGACCAGGTTGCGCCACACCCGCTGCAGGAACCGGTACATGCCGACCACGGCCCGGGTTTCCCACGGGCGTGACTGCTCCAGCGGGCCCATCGACATCTCGTACAGCCGCATCGTGTCGGCGCCGTACATGTCGTAGAGGTCGTCGGGGGTCACCGAGTTCTTGAGGCTCTTGCCCATCTTGCCGAACTCGCGCGAGACGGGCTGGCCGTTCCACGTCCACCCCCCGCCCTGCTCGCTGACCTCCTCGGCGGGCACGTACATGCCCCGGTGGTCGGTGTAGGCGTAGGCCTGGATGTAGCCCTGGTTGACCAGCCGGTGGAAGGGCTCCTCCGACGACACCCAGCCCAGGTCGAACAGCACCTTGTGCCAGAACCGGGCGTAGAGGAGGTGCAGCACACCGTGCTCGACGCCGCCCACGTACAGGTCGACGCCGCCGACGTCGCCCGGCTGCGACGGGCCCATCCAGTAGCGCTCCACGGCAGGATCCACGAAGCGGTTCTCGTTGGTGGGGTCCAGGTAGCGCAGCTCGTACCAGCACGACCCCGCCCACTGCGGCATCACGTTGGCCTCGCGGATGTAGCGGCGGGGCCCGTCGCCCAGGTCGAGCTCGACGCTCAGCCACTCGTCGGCCCGGGCCAGCGGCGGCACCGGCAGCGACGTCTCGTCGTTCGGGTCGAAGGTGCGGGGCGCGTAGTCGTCCACCTCGGGCAGCTCGACGGGCAGCTCCGAGTCGGGCAGGGCGATGGGCAGTCCCGTCTCGTCGTAGACGATCGGGAACGGCTCGCCCCAGTAGCGCTGGCGGGAGAACAGCCAGTCCCGGAGCTTGTAGGTCACGGTGCCCTCGCCGTAGCCGTTCGCCGCCAGCCACTCGATGATGGCCCGCTTGGCCTCCACGACGCCCAGCCCGTCGAGGAAGCCGCTGTTGATGGCCGGGCCCTCCCCGATGTACGCCTCGCCGTCGAAGCCCTCGGCCGGCTGCACGGTGCGGATGATGGGCAGGTCGTAGGCGACGGCGAAGTCCCAGTCGCGCTGGTCCTGACCGGGCACGGCCATGATGGCGCCGGTGCCGTAGCCCATGAGGACGTAGTCGGCGATGAACACCGGGATCGGCTCGCCGGTCACGGGGTTCACGCAGTGGACGCCGATGAACGTGCCCGTCTTGGCCCGGCTCTCGACCTGGCGCTCCACGTCGCTGGCGGCGCCGACCGAGCGGCGGTAGGCGGCGACGGCCTCGCGGGGTGTCGCCGCGCCGCCCGTCCAGGCGGCGGGCAGATCGCCGGTGGACCAGGCGTCCGGCGCGATGGTGTCGACCAGCGGGTGCTCGGGCGCCAGCACCATGTAGGTGGCCCCGAAGAGCGTGTCGGGCCGGGTGGTGAACACCCGGATGCGCTCGGCCGTGCCCTCGACGGGGAAGTCGATGAAGGCACCCTCGGACCGCCCGATCCAGTTGCGCTGCATCGTCTTGATGGAGTCGGGCCAGTCCAGCCGGTCCAGGTCGGCGATCAGCCGGTTCGCGTAGGCCGTGATCCGCATCATCCACTGCGGCAGGTTGCGCTTGAAGACCGGGTAGTTGCCGATCTCGCTGCGGCCGTCAGCTGTGACCTCTTCGTTGGCCAGCACCGTGCCCAGGCCGGGGCACCAGTTCACGGCGGCGTCGGCCAGGTAGGCGAGGCGGTGGCCGTCGACGACGCGCCGGCGCTCGACGGGCTCCAGCGCCGACCAGGGGCGCCCGTCGGGGGTGGCCCGCACGCCCCGCTCCAGCTCGTCGATCAGCTCGGTGATCGGCCGGGCCCGGTCTGCCTCCGCGTCGTACCAGGAGTTGAAGATCTGCAGGAAGATCCACTGGGTCCAGCGGTAGTAGCCCACGTCCGTGGTGGCCACGCTGCGGCGGCGGTCGTGGGCCAGGCCCAGGCGGCGCAGCTGGCGCCGGTAGGTGGCGATGTTCTGCTCGGTGTTGACCCGCGGGTGGATGCCGGTCTGGACGGCGTGCTGCTCGGCCGGCAGGCCGAACGCGTCGAAGCCCATCGTGTGCAGCACGTTGTGGCCTGTCATGCGCTTGTAGCGGCCGTAGACGTCGGTAGCGATGAAGCCCAGCGGGTGGCCGACGTGCAGCCCCGCCCCCGAGGGGTACGGGAACATGTCCAAGATGAAGAGCTTCGGGCGTCCGCCGACCCTGTCGGGCTCGGCCATCGGCCCCGCCGGGTTGGGCGCCTCGAACGTGTGCTCGTCGTCCCAGCGGTCCTGCCAGCGCGCTTCGATCTCGCTGGCGAGCGCGGCCGAGTAGCGGTGCTTGGGGGCGTCAGCCCCAGGCGGCGGCGACTCGGTACCAGGCATGTCGGTGAAACCTACTTTCTGCTTGACTGGTCCAACCCACCAGTTCACCCGTAGGTTCCCCGCCGCCCATGCCACTGCCCCTGCTGACCCGCCTGCAGCGCGCCGCCGACCGTGCTGGCGCCACGGTCACGTTCATCAACGGGCACGAGCGCGTGACGGTGCCGTGGGCGCGGGTCCACGAGGAGGCGGCGGCCGTCGCCGCCACGCTGCAGGCGCGGGGCATCGCCCCCGGCGATCACGTCGCCATCCTCGGTCCCACCAGCCGGGCCCTCGTCACCACCATCCAGGGCTGCTGGCTGGCCGGCGCCGCATCCATGGTGCTGCCGCTGCCCATGCGGATGGGTTCGATCGACGAGTTCGTCAACTCCACCCGGGCCCGCATCCGCCATGGCGACGCGAAGCTCATCCTGATCGACGACGAGCTGGCCCCGTTCTACGAGGAGCGCCCCGGCGACCCGCCGATGGCCTTGCTGGGATCGGTGCAGCCCGGCGGGCGCAACCCGGGCGCATCGGCGCTCGAGCTGCCCGAGCCCGATCCGGAACGGCTCGTCATCCTCCAGTACACGAGCGGCTCGACGAGCGAGCCGAAGGGCGTGATGATCCCGGACCGGGTCCTCGGCGCCAACCTCGACGCGCTCGCCGAGGCGGCCGAGATGGACGTCGAGACCGACGTGATGGTGTCGTGGCTGCCGCTCTACCACGACATGGGGCTCGTGGGCCTGCTGGCCACCTCGATGACGTTCGGCCTCGACCTCGTCCAGGCGGCGCCACAGGACTTCCTCGCCCATCCGGGCAACTGGCTGGAGTGGATCTCCACCTACCGGGGCACGGCCACGGCCGGTCCGAACTTCTCGTGGGTGCTCGCCGCTCGTGCCATGCGGCGCATGGAGGGCCTCGACCTGTCGAGCTTGCGCATCGCCCTGAACGGCGCCGAGCCGATCGACCCCGACGCCGTCGACACGTTCGTCGCCGCCGCCGAGCCGTTCGGCTTCCGGCCCGGGGCGGTCTTCTGCGCCTTCGGGATGGCCGAGGTGGGCATCGCCGGCACGTTTCCGGAGCCCATGCGGGGCATGCGCTGCGACGCCGTCGATCGCGTCGTGCTGGAGGAGAAGCGGGTCGCCGAGCCGGCCGATCCCGGGCTCGACGGCACCCGCCGCTTGCCCCTCCTCGGCAAGGCGGTGCCGGGGCTCGAGATCCGCATCGTGGAGCCGAGCACCGGCGAGGTGCTGGACGACCGGCGGGTGGGCGAGCTGGTGCTCCGGGGCACCTCGGTCACGCCCGGCTACTACAAGCGCCCCGACGCCACGGCCGAGCTGCTGCGGGACGGCTGGCTGCACACCGGTGACCTCGGCTACCTGCTCGACGGCGAGCTCGTGCTGTGCGGGCGCATCAAGGACGTGATCATCGTGGGCGGCCGCAACGTCTTCCCCGAGGACATCGAGCGAGCCGTCGGCACGATCGAGGGCGTGCGGGCCGGCAACGTGATCGCCTTCGGGGTCGACGGCTACAAGGGCAAGGAGTCCGTGGTCGTGGTGGCCGAGACGCGCGGCGCCGATCGTGGCGCGATCGAGCGCGCTGTTCACGAGCGGGTGCTGGAGGCCGTCGGCCTGCCGGCGCGCGAGGTCATGCTGGTGCAGGCCGGCTCACTGCCCAAGACGAGCAGCGGCAAGCTGCAGCGGGCCCTGTGCAAGGAGCGCTACCTCAACGAGGAGCTGCTCACCATCTGAGGTCCGCCACGGCCGGAGCGCGGTCTGGCACGATCGACGATCGTGGCCCGCCAACCTTCCGAATCGGCGCCCCACGTCCCGACCGGCAGCAGCCCGTACGAGCTCTTCATCGTCGCGCTCTCGCTCCTGTCGCTCGTCAACATCGCATTGCTGGCGCTGCCGATCGCCAATGACACGAAGGGCGCGCTGATCGTCCTCGAGGTGATCATGTCGCTGATCTTCATCGGCGACTTCGTGCAGCGTCTGCTGCGCTCGTCCTCGAAGCGTCACTACTTCTTCCGCCAGCTGGGCTGGCTCGATCTCCTCGGCAGCCTGCCCGTGCCGGGGCTCCGCCTGCTGCGCATCGCCCGCGTGGTCCACCTCGTGCGCGATCTGCGCCGCAAGGGCGGCCGGCGGATGGTGCGGGAGATCAGCGCCGGGCGGGCCGAGGCGGCACTGTTCCTCGTGATCCTGCTGGTCTTCGTGAACCTGGAGATCGCCACCGTCGCCGTCCTCGCGTTCGAGAACAGCGCCTCGGACGCCAACATCGTGACCGGCGGCGAAGCGCTGTGGTGGGCCATCGTGACGATGACCACGGTCGGCTACGGCGACTTCTACCCGGTGACCGACGGGGGCCGCTTCGTGGGTGCCTTCCTCATGATCACCGGGGTCGCCCTGTTCGGCGTGATCGCCGCGTTCGTTGCCAACCTGTTCCTGTCAGCCCGCGCTCCGAAGAAGGGCGGGCCGAGGAGCGAGCTCCAGGAGCTGCAGGAGCTGGTGCGGCGCAACGAGGCGCTGGCCAGCGACATCCACGCCCGGCTCGACCGCCTGGAGACCTCCTTGCGGTCGAGCGCGGGCGGTGCTGGCCGGGGCTAGGCGGCGCGCAGCGCGGCGAGGACGCCTTGCCAGCGCTCCGGATCGGAGCGGTAGGGGGCGTAGAAGCTGATGCGGTGGATGACGTCGCCGTAGCGGGTCGACAGTTCAGGAGCGATGCGCTCGGGCTCGCCCACGACGGCGAAGGTGTTGAGGATCTCGTCGTCGATGAGGTTGCCCATCTCCACCCACTTGCCCTGCTTCGACAAGGCGTTCAGCTCTTCCTGCAGCCCGCCCCAGCCATGGGCATCGAGCACGCCCTTGTACGCCGGCGTCGAGCCGTAGAACGCGATCTGCTGCTTCGTGCCCTGGGTGGCGGTGGCCAGCTCCTCTTCGTTGTTGCCGGTGACGACGAAGCTCGGGCCCATCACCTCGAAGCCCTCCATCGTCTTGCCGGCCTTGGCCCGGCCCCGCTCGAGGGCGGGGATGGTGACCTCGCGGAGGTACTTCTCCGTGGTGAAGCCGTGGCACAGGAAGCCGTCGGCGACCTCGCCCGCCACTTCGGTCATGAGCTCGCCCACGCCGGCCAGGAAGATCTTGGGCACGCCATAGGGGTTCGGCCCCGGGTTGAAGAACGGCGTCATGAGGGTGTGGGTGTAGAAGTCGCCGCGGAAGTCGAGCTTGGTCTCGTTGTTCCAGCAGTCCCAGATGGCGCGGATGGCGAGGATCATCTCCCGCATGCGCGGCGCTGGATGGCTCCACGGCATGGAGAAGCGCTTCGTGATGTGCGGCTTGATCTGGCTGCCGAGGCCGAGCAGGAAGCGCCCCTTCGAATACGCCTGGAGGTCGTAGCCGATGTTGGCCAGCAGCATCGGGTTCCGGGCGAAGGCGACGGCGATCGAGGTGCCGAGCTCCACCTCCTGCGTGGACTGGGCGGCGAGCAGCAGCGGGAAGAACGGGTCGTGGCTGGTCTCGGCGGTCCAGATGCCCGAGTAGCCCGCGTCCTCCCGCTCCTTGGCCTCCCCGGCGGCCTTGTTGAGATCGGTTCCGATGCCTCCGTCTACCTTCATGAGGCGGGACCGTAGTCGGCCGTAACGTTGCGGCGCCTGTTCGGCGCCGACTCACTGGGCTCGGACAACGCCGCGGCCAGCTGGCCGGGCGGCGCACGGCGCCGCTCTTCCGTCCCGTTTGGGTGACCGGAATCGCGACGATGTCGCGCTTTTCGTCACACAGGCGTCGGCCGGCTCACGATCCTTGGTCGCGCAGGAAACGCTCGAGCTCGGCGGCCAGCTCGTCGCCGGAGGGCAACGGCCCGAACGGTTCGCCCGACCTCGGCATTTCGGCGGCCTCGGCGTCGTAGGCCTCCTCGAGCTGGCGCACCATCGTCATGTGGTCGTTCGACGCCGCCACCAACTCGTCGAGGCGCGAGCGATGGGCGACGGCGTCGTTGCGCACCGCCACCGCCTCGGTGAGGATGCCGGTCACGTCCTTCAGGCCGTCGAGCAGGGCGACGCTGGCCGCGGGGTAGGGGACGTTCGACACGTAGTGAGGCACCTGCGCCCACAGGCCCACGGCCGGCACCCCGACGTCGGTGAACCGCCGTTCGAGGACAGCTTCGATGCCGGCGGGCACGTCGACGGAGTTGCGCAGGTACGGGAGCGAGTTGGCCACCTCGGCGCTGCCCGCGGTCATCGACAGGCGCGACGGCCGGCTGTGCGGCGTGGCGTACGGGTAGGCGCCGAGGCCCACCATCATGCGGGCGCCGAGGCCGACCGCCAGCTGTGACGCCGCATCGGTGAAGCGCTTCCAGTTGGCGTCGGGCTCGTGACCGCTCAGCAGCAGCACGTCGTGGCCGGCGGTGTCGCGGCCGGCGAGGAGCCGCGTCTCGGGCCACACCAACTCGGTGTTGATCCCCTCGCGGAGCAGGAGCGTCGGCCGGCGGGCGCGGTAGTCGATGAACGTGTCGGCGTCGAACGTGGCCACCGGCCGAGCGGCGAGCTCGTTCTCCAGGACCGACATGGCCGACGCCGCCGCCGCGCCGGCGTCGATCCAGCCGAGCAGCATGGTGACGAGCACCGGCTCGTCGAGCGACAGGTCCTCTTCGTGGAGCTCGTAGGCCTCGGTCACCGCAGCCGCTCCATCCGCTGCGCGGCTTGGGCGGCGGCGTTCTCGACCTGCACGCGGAAGTGGTCGAACTGCGAGTGGTCGAGCTCGCCCAGCGCGCCGCCGACGTAGCGGGCGTACACGCCCTCGAGGATGCACGCCAGCTTCCAGAGCGCGAACGCCACGTAGAAGTCGATGTCCGTGAGATCGCGGCCGGACACCT
The DNA here is from genome assembly GCA_963728985.1 of uncultured Acidimicrobiales bacterium. Taxonomy (GTDB): domain Bacteria; phylum Actinomycetota; class Acidimicrobiia; order Acidimicrobiales; family Ilumatobacteraceae; genus DASXAI01. The sequence continues at coordinate 390,187 of CAVSME010000005.1, forward strand.
CGGCGTAGCGGTCGAGCAGCGCGGCGCGATCAGGGAACCCGTCGATCGCGGTGGCCGGGCTCGGCCACGCGCTGGTCTCGTCCGTCGGACCCGTCCAGTACACCTGCAGGAGCCCGACGTCGGCCAGCGGGTCGCCGAGCGTGCAGATCTCCCAGTCGAACACGGCCCGCACGGCCCCCTCGGGACCGGCCATGCAGTTGTCGAGTCGGTAGTCGCCGTGGACGATGGTGGCCGGGCCCTGCTCCGGGATGCGGGCCTGCAGGGCGTCGTGCACCTCGTCGATGGCGGGCAGCTCGCGCGTCTTCGACGAGTTCCACTGGCCGTACCACCGCTTGAGCTGGCGGGCGACGTAGCTGTCGTGGCGACCGAGGTCGGCCAGCCCGACGGCGTCGAGGTCGACGGCATGGATCGCCGCCATGGTGTCGACGATCGACTCGGCCAGCTTCGGTCGGGCATCGGGGGTGAGGACCTTCTCGGCCGTCGCTCGGTCGCGGATCACGACACCGTCGACGAAGCCCATCACGTAGAAGGGAGCGCCGTTCACGGACAGGTCGTCGGTGAAGCCGAGGGCGGGCGCCACCGGCACCGGCGTATCGGCCAGCGCCTTGATGATGCGGTGCTCGCGGCCCATGTCGTGGGCGCTCGGCAGGACGTGGCCGAGCGGCGGGCGGCGCAGCACGTAGCGGCGCCCGGCGGCGTCGGTGACGCCGTAGGTCAGGTTGGAGTGGCCTCCGGCGATGAGCTCGAAGCTGAAGGGAGCGACGGCGCCGTCGATGTTGGCGGCGAGCCAGGTGCTCACGGGTTCGACGTCGACACCCGGCAGGTCGCCCTCGGCGACGTCGGCCTCCGAGAGGTCAGCGGTGGGGGGCTCGTCGGTCGGGGCGGCCATAGGGCGAAGGGTAGTGAGTCGGGCCGCCGGTTCGAGCAGGCTCGGCGGGTTGGTCGGCGCCGCCGGTCCCGTTCCGGCGCCGGTAGCCTTTTCCTCTATGGCTGCTGTCGATGTCACCGATGCCACCTTCGAGACCGAGGTGATGCAGCGGTCCAAGGACGTGCCCGTCGTCGTCGATCTGTGGGCGCCGTGGTGCGGTCCCTGCCGCACCCTCGGTCCCATCATCGAGAAGGTGATCGACGAGACCGAGGGGAAGGTCGCCCTCGTCAAGGTCAACGTCGACGAGAACCCGCAGATCTCGCAGGCCTTCGGGGTGCAGAGCATCCCGCTCGTGGTCGCCGTCAAGGACGGCCAGCCCGTCGACGGCTTCCTGGGCGCCCACCCCGAGCCCACGGTGCGCCAGTTCGTCGAGCGGCTCCTGCCGTCGGCCGAGGAGGAGGCGCTGGCCAAGCTCATCGCCGCCGGCGACGAGGCCAGCCTGCGCCAAGCCCTCGAGCTAGCACCGGGCGACGAGGACGCCGTCGTCGGCCTGGCCCAGCTGCTGGCCGAGCGGGGCGAGTCCGAGGAGGCGCTCAGCCTGCTGGCCCGCATCCCCGAGACGGAGCGGGTGCGCCACGTCGCCGCCCTCGCCCGGCTCGGCGACGAGCCGACCGACGACTACGACGCCAAGCTCACCGCGCTGCTGGAGCGGGTCCGTGACGACGAGGACGCTCGCCAGGAGTTCGTCGACATCCTGGAGCTGCTCGGTCCGAGCGATCCTCGCACGGCGTCCTACCGACGCCAGTTGACCAGCCGGCTGTTCTAGCCAGCTCGGTGCGCATCGAGCGGCGTCCGGGCGCCGTCGTCGTGGTGGGCGGGCCCGTGCCCCCCGGGGCCGACGCCATCACCATCGGGTCGGTGATCTCCGTGCGCGCCGGCCACGAGGGGTCGGCGTACCTCATGCGCCACGAGGCCGTCCATGTCCGCCAATGGCACCGCTTCGGGTTCGTGGGGTTCGCCGCCCGCTACCTGGGCTCGTACGCGAAGTGGCGCGCTTACCGCAAGGGCCACGCCGGTGCCTACCGGCGGATCCCGTTCGAGATCGAAGCCGACTGGGTGGCCCGCCGCACCAGCTGACACTGCCGACGGCGCGACGCGAGTTGCACCGAGAAGCACGATCTGGTTGGTCCCGGGCGCCCGCCCGGTAGCGTCCACGGCACTTCCCCTTCTGGTCCCCGTCGAGCGCGCCCAGGAGGAAGCACCGTGGCCGAGTTGCTCCGCCCCCCGCCGCACTCGTCGTGGCGCGACCGCATCGGTGCCGCGGCCGCCGGCATAACCGTCACCCGCCTGCTCACCACTGCCGGCGCCGTGCTCCTCGTGGCGGTCACCGCATGGTGGCTGCTGCGCTCGCCGGCGCCGCCGGTCGAACGATCGCTGCCGTCAGCCCGGTCGGCCGGCGCCGGCGTCGTCAGCGTGGGGACCGCCACCACGGTCGGTTCGTCGGTCGCCACGACCGCGGCGCCAGCGGAGGCCACCGAGATCGTCGTGCAGGCGGCCGGCGCCGTCACCGCCCCCGGCGTCTACCACGTCGCCGCCGACGCTCGTGTGGTCGATGTGGTCAGCGCCGCCGGCGGGGCGACGGCCGAGGCCGATCTCCAGGCGGTGGCGCTGGCGGCGAAGGTCACCGACGGTGCGCGCGTCTACGTGCCGCGCGTCGGCGAGACGGTGGCCGCCGCGGGCAGCGGCTCCAGCGGCACGGACCTGGGCGGCAGTGCCGTCGGGGCGACGAGCGGGCCGGGCCCACCGACGGCGGCGAACCCCCTCGACCTGAACCAGGCCACCGAGCTCGAACTGGAGGCACTGCCCGGCGTCGGCCCGGCGACGGCGCAGGCGATCATCGGCTACCGGACCGAGCACGGCCCGTTCGTAGCCGTCGACGATCTGCTCGACGTGCGCGGCATCGGCCCGGCCAAGCTCGACGCGTTCCGCGACCTGGTGCGGGTGGGGTGATGGGCGCTCGCCGAGCTACAAGAACACCCGGTGCTGGACGACGTAGGCCAGGAGGCCGAGGGCCGCCAGCACGCCGGCCCACACGCCGAGCAGGTACCACACGTACTCGCGCCACCAGTCCCGCCAGTCGGCCACGGGCGAGCGGGTGGCGCGTCGCGCCGCCAGGTACCCGAGGGCCATCCAGACGAGCGCGCTGGTCACGCCCATCACCACGTAGCGGAGGCTGCCCGCCTCCCACGGCATACCCACGACGAGCGACGTCGGCAACGCCATCGCCGCCAGCAGCCACCCGGCGGCCCCGGAGGTCACGCACGACTCGCCCGAGCAGTCCGTGAACCGCCACAGCGCGGCCGCCGCGACGAGGGCCACGAACGGCGGCGCCAGGGCCATGAAGGGCCCGGCCGATCGCAGGCGCCGCCGGTAGGCCATCGGGCCGGCGGGCACAGCGACGGTGGCGTCGGGGTGCACGCGCATCCCCAGGATGCTAGGGCCCGCGCCCCGCCCGAACGGGGACAGGCCGCTTCCCCTTCTCCTCCCCCTCCTCCCTCCCCCGCACGACGGCGAGCGTCAGGAAACGGCGATGAACGATGCGTGGGCGGTCGCTCTCGCCGTGGCCACGGCGGCCGGTGCCTGGGCGACGCTGCCCGTGCCGCGATGGCTCGGTGCGGTGGTTGCGGCCGCCGCCCTGCTGGTCCGCCGCCCGGCGCTCCTGTGCCTCGGCGCCGCCCTCCTGGCGAGCGCGCTGTCCGTGGCGGCGTGGGCCGGCACGGTGCCGGTGGCGGCGGCACCGTACGACGGCGTGGTGACGCTCATCACCGATCCGGAGCCCGTGGCCAGCGGCGCCCGGGCGGTGGTGCGCGCCGGCGGGCACCATCTCGAGGCGTGGGCCCACGGCGGCGCCGCCGCCGCGCTGTCGGCCCGGCAGGCGGGGGAGCGGGTGGCCGTCGTCGGCACGCTCGGGCCGGCGCCGCGGGACCAGCGCCGCCGCCTCGCCGAGCAGCACATCGCCGGCCAGTTGCAGATCCAGCGGATCGGCGACCACGACGATGGCGATGTCGCCAGTCGCGCCGCCAACCGGGTGCGGCGGGCCCTGGTCGCCGGCGCCTGGCCGCTGTCGCCGGCGGAGCGCGCCCTCTTCACGGGCTTCGTCCTCGGCGACGACCGGGCCGAGCCGCCCGATCTCGTCGACGACTTCCGCGCCGCCGGCCTGAGCCACCTGACCGCCGTCTCCGGGGAGAACCTGGCGTTCGCGTTGGCCCTGGCCGGCCCGCTGCTGCGCCGCCTCGTGCTGCGGTGGCGGTTCGTCGCCACGATCGGCCTGGTCGCGTGGTTCGCGCTGCTCACGCGGTTCGAGCCCTCGGTCCTGCGGGCCAGTGCGATGGCGGCGCTGGCGGCCACGTCCGTCGTGCTCGCGCGGCCGGCCAGCACCCTGCGACTGCTGTCGCTGGCCGTCGCCGTCATGGTGCTGGTCGACCCGCTGCTGGTGTGGTCGGTGGGGTGGTGGCTCTCGGTCGGCGCCACGACTGGCATCGCCGTGCTGGCCGCCCCGCTGGCGGCGCGGCTGCCGGGCCCGCGAGCGCTGGCCGAGGCGCTGGCGGTCACGATCGCCGCCCAGATCGGCGTGGCCCCGGTGTCCGTGAGCGTGTTCGGCGGCCTGCCGCTGGTGTCCGTACCTGCCAACCTCCTGGCCGTCCCGGTGGCCGGGCCGCTCATGGTGTGGGGTCTGCCCGCCGGTGTGCTCGCCGGTGTCGCGCCGGCGCTGGCGCCCGTCCTCCATCTGCCCACCCGCCTGGCCGTGCGCTGGATCGCGCTCGTGGCTCGCACCTCGGCAGCGGCGCCGCTCGGGCAGATTGACGGGCCGGGTGTCGCCGCTCTCGCCGTTGCCGGCGGCACACTGGTGCTGATCGGTGCCGCCTGGCGCCACCGCCGGGCGAGACCGCCGCCGGGTCCTGTGTGACCGACGTCGCCGGCGGGCCCCGTCACCCTCAGCGGTCGGGGCCGTCCTGTTCTTGGACCGCACGAAGGAGACCCGGTGAACCTCCCGAGCGAGCGCGATGGCACGGCTCGGCGGCGCGTCAAGCGAGTGGTGCCGATCGTCGCCGGTGTCGTGTCGCTGTGGCTCCTGCGGTCGTCACTCTTGGCCGTCTATGGCGACCTGGCCGACGTGGCCGGCGTCGATGCGCGCTGGCTGATCGCGATCGCCGCCTGCGAGGTGGCCGCCTTCGTCGCGTCGTGGGAGCTGAACCGGTTGGCGCTGCGCACCGACCGGTGGTTCGACGTGGCCGTCGCCCAGCTCAGCGGCAACGCCGCCAGCAACGTCGCGCCGGCGGGCGGGGCCGTCGGCGCCGCCGTCCAGCTCCGGGTGCTGTCCGAGGCGGGCTACGACATGACGCGCGCGGCCACGTCGCTCGGCGCCCTGACCGTCCTGGGCGCCGCCGGGCTCGTGGCCGTCCCGCTCCTGGCCCTGCCGCTCGCGGTGGCGACCGGCTCGGTCGACGGCGGCCTGGAAGGGGCCTGGATCGGCCTGGCCCTGCTCGTGGCCGCCCTCGCCGGTGTGGCCGTCCTGGCCGTCCTCGACCGGCCCCTGGCCTGGGTGGCGGAGGCGATCCAGTGGGTGCGCAACCGCCTGCGCCGGGGCGCCGTCCGCCAGGATCTGGCGGCCCGGGTCCTGGCCGAGCGCGATGCCATCGGCGCCGCCATCCGGGAGCGACCGCTGCGCACCATCTCGGCCACCATCGGCCGGACCGTGGCCGACTTCGTCGCCCTCTACCTCGCGCTGCTCGCCGCCGGCGCCCAGCCGTCGCCGATGGTCGTCCTCGTCGCCTTCGGCGCCGCCAACGTCGCCGGGATGATCCCGGTCACGCCGGGCGGGCTGGGGTTCGTCGAAGCGGGGATCACCGGCACCCTTGTCGCCGCCGGCATCAACCCGGTCCACGCCGCCCTCGCCGCCGCCCTGTACCGGCTGGCCAGCACGTGGCTCCCCACGCTGGCCGGGCTGCTGGGCTACGTCGGCTTCCGCTACCGCCATCGGGCGCCGGCGCCGCAGCCCACCTGACCCCGCCGGCCGCAGCAACCAGTGCCGGTAGCTTCGCCGCCGTGCACGTCCTCGTCGGGTCGACCACCTTCGACGTCTCGTCGCGGGCCGTCGTGATCGGCGTGCTCGACCCCGGTCTCGCCGCCGATGCGCTCGTCGCCACCGCGCAGGAGATGGTGGTCGCCGGCGCCGACGCCATCGAGGTCAGCGGCCCCAACGAGTCGCTGGCGGCCGCCGTTGACATCCCCGTCATCGCGCCGGGCGACGTGGGCACGGCCAGCGCCGACGACGCCGTGGCCGTCGCCGTGACCGTCGTCCGCGGGGCCCGGCTGGTGCGCACGCGGGATGTGCGCACCGCTCGGCGGGTGGTCGACGTCCTTGCCGCCGTGATCGACGCCTCGGGCGCGGCGCAGCCGTGACGGCGTCGCTCCACCTCCTGCGGGGCGACGACGAGGTGCTCCTCGGCGACGCGACGACCGAACTGATCCATCGCCTCGTGGGCGACGGCGATCGCAGCCTGGTCGTGACGGAACTGGACGGCGACGACTACGCCGTGACCGCGGTGGTCGACGCCGCCCAGACGCCGCCGTTCCTCACGGCGCGGCGGGTCGTGGTGGCCCGGGGCATCCAGCGCTTCACCGCCGACGATCTGGGGCCGCTCACGGCCTACGTCGGCGATCCGATGGACACCACCGACCTGGTGCTCGTGGCGTCCGGCGAGCGGCTGCCCAAGGCCTTCCTCGACGCCGCCAAGAAGGCCGGTGCCACCATCGTCGCCACCGGGGCCGGCCGCAACCGCCAGGAGCGCAGCGGCTGGATCGACGAGCGGGTGGCCGTCTCCGACGTGAAGCTCGATCCGTCGGCGAAGTCGGCCATCGCCGAGTGGCTCGGCGAGGACGTCGGCCGCCTCCCGGCCCTCCTCGACACGCTGGAGGCGATCGGCACCGGGGGCAAGCTCACCGCCGCTGACGTCGAGCCCTTCCTCGGCGAGGCCGGGGCGGTGCCGCCCTGGGACATGACCGACGCCATCGATCGGGGTGACGTGGCCACCGCCCTCACCATGCTCGGCCGCATGCTCGGGGCCGGCGGCCGCCATCCGCTGGTGGTGATGGCCACGCTGCAGAGTCACTACGAACGCATGATGCGCCTGGACGGTGCCGGAGTGCACGACCGTTCGGGTGCCGCCAGCCTCCTCAAGGTGGCGCCGTTCCAGGCCCAGAAGGCGCTCGAGCAGTCCCGCCGCCTGGGCCACGACGGCGTGGCGCGGGCCGTCGAGCTGCTGGCCGGCGCCGACCTCGACCTGCGGGGCCAGCGCCAGTGGCCCGACGAGCTCGTCCTCGAGGTGCTCGTGGCCCGCCTGGCCCGGCTGGCGCCGACAACGAGAACCGCCCGGCGCTGAGGCCGGGCGGAGAGCGTCAACTGGCGCCGCAATGCGGCGGCGGGCGGCTGCTGGCGGGATTGTCCGAGAGGGCGAGCGCAGAGGCGCACGCGATCGGCGAGGGCGAGGGCCGGTGGCCACGATTCGATGAGCGACGTTGGGTGCCGATTCCGCGCATGGCGGGCCGATCGGCCCGCCAGGCGAGGCAATCGGCACCCAAACGTCGATCACGGAACAGGATGGCCACCGGCCCCGCCGCTCGGATCGCGAGACCTATCCGCTCGCCCTCTGAAGCGCAGCGAGTCAGGAGCACGCCGAAGCGTCAGCGGAGGCGGCGACGAAGATACGTCAGTCTTCGGGGGCGGCCTCGGGAACAGCGGCAAGGGCGGCGGCCTTCATCAGCCGGCTCTTGCGCCGGGCCGCCTGGTTCTTGTGGATGACGCCCTTGCTGGCCGCCTTGTCGAGCCGCTTCTGGGCCAGGCGCAGCGAGTCGCCGGCGCTCTCGGCGCCCGTCTCGGCGTCACGCTGAGCGGCCTTTACACGCGTCTTCAGCTCGCTCTTCACGGCCTTGTTGCGCTCGCGGGCCTTCAGGTTGGTGAGGTTGCGCTTCTTCTGGCTCTTGATGTTGGCCACGACGATCCTTCAAGGGTGGGCAGGAGCTGCCGGAACAGCCCGTCAAACCTACCAGGGCACGTGGCCCGCCGGCCACGCAGGTGCGGCGGTAGCGTTGCTCGACGGCCATGGACCTCGCCCGCATCCGCAACTTCTCGATCATCGCCCACATCGACCACGGCAAGTCCACGCTGTCGGACCGCATCCTGGAGCTGACCGGCGCCGTCGATGCCCGTGACATGCGCGAGCAGTACCTCGACTCGATGGATCTGGAGCGCGAGCGGGGCATCACCATCAAGGCCCAGAACGTGCGGGTCACATGGAAGGGCCACACCCTCCACCTGATCGACACCCCCGGCCACGTGGACTTCGGCTACGAGGTCAGCCGCAGCCTGGCCGCCTGCGAAGGCGTCGTCTTGCTGGTCGACGCCGCGCAGGGCATCGAAGCCCAGACGCTGGCCAACTGCTACCTGGCTCTGGAGCACGACCTCGAGATCGTGGCCGCCCTCAACAAGATCGACCTGCCGGCGGCCGAGCCCGAGCGCTACGCCGAGGAGATCGAGAAGGTGCTCGGCATCGACGCTGCCGGCATCCTGCGCATCAGCGCCAAGACCGGCGAGGGCGTGAGCGCACTGCTCGACGCCGTCATTGCCAGCATCCCGGCGCCGAAGGGCGACCCGGCGGCGCCGTTGCAGGCGCTCATCTTCGACAGCCAGTACGACCAGTACCGCGGCGTCGTGTCGTCGATCCGCGTGGTGAACGGCCGCATCGCGCCGGACATGCGGCTGCGCTTCATGCAGGCTGGCGCCATCCACCTGGCCGACGAGGTGGGCGTCCGGCTGCCGGTGCCCACGCCGGTGGCCGAGCTGGGCCCCGGCGAGGTCGGCTACCTCATCGCCGGCATCAAGGACGTGGGCGAGGCCCGCTCGGGCGAGACCGTGACCGAGACTGCCCGCCCGGCGACGGGGGTCCTGGAGGGCTACCGCGACCCGAAGCCCATGGTCTTCTGCGGCCTCTACCCGGTCGACGGCGACGAGTTCGAGAACCTGCGCGAGAGCCTCGAGCGCCTGAAGCTCAACGACGCGTCGATCACCTACGTGCCCGAGACCTCCGGCGCGCTGGGCTTCGGGTTCCGCTGTGGCTTCCTCGGGCTGCTGCACATGGAGATCGTGCGCGAGCGACTGGAGCGTGAGTTCGACCTCGCCCTCATCGCCACCGCACCGTCGGTGGAGTACCGCGTCCTGCGCACGGACGGTGAGATGGAAGACGTCGACAACCCATCGGCCATGCCCCCGCCGCAGGAGATCGAGGCGATCGAGGAGCCCTACCTCAAGGCCACCATCCTCACGCCCACGACCTACACGGGCACCGTCATGGACCTGTGCCAGACCCGCCGCGGCGAGATGCACAAGCTCGAATACCTGTCGCCGGAACGGGTCGAGCTCATCTACCGCATCCCGCTGGCCGAGGTCGTCATCGACTTCTTCGACCAGTTGAAGAGCCGCACACAGGGCTATGCCAGCCTCGACTACGAGCCCGACACGTACCAACGGGCCAACCTCGTGAAGGTCGACATCTTGTTGAACGGCGTCGCCGCCGACGCCTTCAGCACCATCGTCCATCGGGACAAGGCGACCGACTACGGACGGCGGATGTGCGAGAAGCTGCGGGAGCTCATCCCGCGGCAGCTGTTCGACGTGCCCATCCAGGCCGCCATCGGGGGCAAGATCATCTCCCGGGAGACCGTCAAGGCCAAGCGCAAGGACGTGTTGGCCAAGTGCTACGGGGGCGACATCACCCGCAAGCGCAAGCTCCTGGAGCGCCAGAAGGAAGGCAAGAAGCGGATGAAGTCGATCGGTCGGGTGGAGGTACCGCAGGAGGCTTTCGTGGCCGCACTGCGCCTCGACGACTGAGCAAAGCCGCAAAGGGCTACCTATGGAGGATGAGCCGGTCGGTCCTGTGGTTTCGACGCGACTTGCGTTTAGACGACCACCCTGCGTTGATCGCGGCCGCCGCTGAGGGTGATGTGGTGCCGCTCTTCGTCGTCGATCCCGCCTTCGCCGGGGCCGGAGCGCCGCGAGCGGCGTTCCTCGCCGGCTGCCTGGCCGAGCTCCGCCGCGCCACGCGTGGCGCGCTCGTGATCCGCACCGCTGATCCGGCCGCGGCAGTGACGGCAGTGGCCGCCGAGGCCGGCGTGGACACGGTCCACGCCACCGAGGACTTCGGTCCGTACGGCCGCCGCCGCGACGCCGCCGTGGCCGAGGCATTGGCCGCCGAGGGGCGCCGCCTGACCCTCACCAGCTCGCCGTACGCCGTCGCTCCCGGCGTCGTGGTGAAGGACGACGGTGAGCCGTACGCCGTCTTCACGCCCTTCTCGCGGGCGTGGCGCGCCGCGGGATGGGAGGAGCCGGTCCCGGCGCCCGACGTGCGATGGGGCCACACGGTCGACTCCGAGCCCCTGCCGGACGCGCCGGCGGTCGAGGCAGCGTTGCCGCCCGCCGGCGAGCAGGCCGCCCACGAGCGGCTCGAGGCGTTCCTGGACGACGGCCTCGCGTCGTACGACGCCGACCGCGACCGCCCCGATCTCGACGTCACCAGCCACCTGTCGCCGTACCTGCGCTGGGGCTGCATCCACCCCCGCCAGGTGCTCACCCATCTCGGCCGCAGCCGTGCCCACGACCGCTTCCGCACCGAACTGGCGTGGCGCGACTTCTACGCCGACGTGTTGTTCCGCCGGCCTCGATCGGCGTGGTGGAACCTCGACGAGCGGATGGACGCCATGGAGGTGGACGATGGTCGGGCGGCGGAGGATCGCTTCGCGTCGTGGGCCAACGGCCAGACCGGCTTCCCGATCGTCGATGCTGGCATGCGCCAGCTGCTGGCCACGGGCTGGATGCACAACCGCGTCCGCATGGTGACGGCGAGCTTCCTCGTCAAGGATCTCCACCTGCCGTGGCAGTGGGGAGCCCGCCACTTCCTCACCCATCTCGTCGACGGTGACCTCGCGTCCAACAACCACGGCTGGCAGTGGGTGGCCGGCACGGGCACCGACGCGGCGCCGTACTTCCGCATCTTCAACCCCCTCACGCAATCGCAGCGCTTCGACCCCGACGGCGACTACATCCGCCGATGGGTCCCGGAGCTGGCCGGCATCGGCAACAGCGATGTCCACGCGCCGTCGGCCCGCGGTCGGGGGGTGCCGCTCGGCTACCCGGCGCCCGTGGTCGATCACGCCGAGGAGCGGGAGGAGGCCCTGCGCCGCTACGCCCGTGTAACCGGGCGGGGAGGCACTAGCAGTCGGTAGCCTGGAGTGCCAGACAGGCATCGAGGACTGCCAATGCTCGACGACCGCAAGACCGCCATCCTCAGAGCAGTCGTGCAGGAGTACATCACCACCGCGCAGCCGGTGGGCTCCGGGCACGTGGCCAGCGCGCCCGGCGTCAACGTCTCGTCGGCCACGGTCCGCAACGAGATGGCGGTCCTGGAGCAGGAGGGCTACCTCGTCCAGCCCCACACGTCGGCGGGCCGGGTGCCCACGGACAAGGGCTACCGCTTCTTCGTGGACAACCTGGCGCTGCCCGGACGGCTCGACGCGGTGCGCACGCTGGAGGTGCGGTCGTTCTTCGACAGCGCCCACGGCGCCCTCGAGCAGATGCTGCAGGAGACGAGTCGGCTCCTCAGCCGCCTGACCGACTACGCCGCCGTGGTGATCGGGCCGGCCCACGAGTCGGCCGTCCTGCGCTCCGTGCAGCTCGTCTCGCTGGCGCCCCGCACGATCCTGCTCGTCACCGTCACCTCGAACGGCAGCGTCGAGCAGCACCATCTCGACACCGACAGCGACGTCTCCGAGGCCGCCGTCAGCGCCGCCACCGCCCATCTCGGCATGCACCTCGTCGGGCGCACCGCCGAGGCGCTGGCCACCGTGCCGATGAGCGGCGATCCGGCTGTCGACGCGCTCTGCGCGCAGGCCAACCGCGCCCTCTTCGACGCTGCCGCCCGCCAGGACGAGGACCTCGTGTACGTCGGCGGCGCGTCGAAGATGGCGTCGGCCTTCGACGCCGTGGAGGTGGTGCGCAACGTCCTGCAGACCCTGGAGCAGCAGTACGTCGTCGTATCGCTCCTGCGCGACGTCTTGCATCGCGGCCTGACGGTGGCGATCGGCGCCGAGCACGGGGTCGAGCCCCTCGTCGCCTGCTCGGTCGTGGTGGCGCCGTACATCGTCGAAGGGGAGGCGGTCGGGACGGTGGGCGTCCTCGGCCCGACGCGCATGAACTATCCGCACGCGTTGGCGGCCGTCGACGTCGTCAGCGAGCGCCTCGGGCGCCGGTTGTCGGACGGCTAGGGTCCGCCTGCCATGGCCGACTTCTACGAGCTGCTGGGGGTGTCCCGGCGGGCCACGGCCGAGGAGATCAAGCGCGCCTACCGGCGCCGTGCTCGTGAGCTCCATCCCGACGCCAACCCCGACCCGCAGGCCGAGAACCAGTTCAAGGAGCTGGCCCGGGCCTACGAGGTCCTCGCCGACCCGAGCCAGCGGGCCCGCTACGACCAGTTCGGCGAGGCCGGGCTGGCCGGCGCCGGCGCCGCCGGCGGGGGCGGGGGCGGTGACCCGTTCTTCGGGGGCGGGCTGGGCGACATCTTCGACGCTTTCTTCGGCGGCCAGGGCAGCCCCTTCGGCGGCCAGCGGGGTCCCGCAGGCCCGCCCCGGGGCCAGGACCTCGAAGTGGTGGCCGACCTCACGTTCGAGCACGCGGTGTTCGGGGGAGCGGTGCCGGTGACGGTGCGCACCGCCGTGCCGTGCGAGGACTGCGGGGCGTCGGGCGCCAGCCCCGGCACCTACGCGGCGGCGTGCACCGAGTGCGCCGGCACGGGCCAGGTGCGGCGCGTCCGTCAGAGCCTGTTCGGGCAGATGGTCACCGCCGGCCCGTGCCCACGCTGCGGTGGTGTCGGCCAGATGATCACATCGCCGTGCCCGACATGCCGGGGTGAGGGCCGCACCATCGACGAGCGCACGTACAACGTGGATGTGCCCGCAGGCGTGGACAGCGGCTCCACGCTTCGCCTCACGAACCGCGGTGCCGCCGGACCGCGTGGTGGACCCTCCGGCGATCTCTTCGTCCACCTGCGCGTCCACCCTCACGATCGTTTCGCTCGCGACGGCTACGACCTCGTGGCCGAGATGCCGGTGTCGTTCGCCCAAGCGGCACTCGGGACGCATCTCGAACTCGAGACGCTCGACGGGACCGAGGAGCTGACGGTCGCCGCGGGCACGCAGAGCGGGCGGGAGCTGCGCCTGCGGGGGCGGGGCGTGCCTCACGTCGACGGCCGGGGCCGGGGCGATCTGCGGGTCGTGCTGCGGGTCGACACGCCAACCAAGCTCAGCCCGACCGAGCAAGAGCTGTTGCGGCGGCTGGCCGAGGAACGCGGCGAGACCGTCGATCCGCCCGCGTCCGGCGTCTTCTCCCGCATCAAGTCGGCGTTCAAGTGATCCTGGCGGCTCGGTGATCGTCGGCCCGGCCAGGGTCGGCGCCGCTGCGCACGTCTTCGTCGATGATCTGCACACCCCAGTCCTCGCGCCCGAGGATCGTCACCACCTCGAACGGGTGCTGCGGCTGCGCCGGGGCGAACCGCTGACCGTCTCGGATGGTCGGGGCGGCTGGCGGCCGTGCACGTTCGGGGTCGAGCTCACCCCGACCGACGAGGTGCAGCACGACCCGCCGCCGATACCGCCGATCACGGTGGCCTTCGCCCTTCTCAAGGGCGAGCGCCCCGAGCTCGTCGTGCAGAAGCTCACCGAGCTCGGCGTCGACCGCATCGTGCCGATGGTGACGGCCCGCTGCGTCGTGCGCTGGGAGGGCGACCGCTCGACCCGCCACACCGAACGGCTGCGGCGCGTCGCCCGGGAGGCGGCGATGCAGTGCCGGCGCAGCTGGCTGCCGGCGCTCGACGCGGTGCGCACGTTCGCCGATGTGGCGAGCGCGCCCGATGCCGTGCTGGCCGACGACGGCGGCGGGCCCGTGGCCCTCGAACGACCGGTCGTGCTCGTCGGTCCCGAGGGCGGGTGGGCGCCCGAGGAGGCGGCGTGCGGCCGGCCGGCCATGGCCCTCGGTCCGCACGTACTGCGGTCGGAGACGGCGGCAATTGCCGCCGCCGCGTTGATGGTGGCCAAACGAGCGGGCTTGGTGTGATGGTATGGGGGTGGGTTCCCGCCGTCTGGCCCGTTCGGGCAGGTGACGGGATCACCAATGGGCGGAATGGGAGGGGCGGTAGCAGGGAGGAGACAGGGCCATTGGACCTGTTTTGGTCACGGATCGCGTTAATTGGGCCGCGCGACCTTGCTCAGCGTGACTACTGGTCGGTAGCATCCGGTGTTGTCTGGTTCCCACGGCGGGTGGGCGATCTCCAGGCACGGCGGAAGGAACAACGATGAGCTACACCAGCGACGACGCCCCCGAAGAGACCACGGCGGGAACGCCCTATGGTCGCAAGGTGGGAGAGCGGCTCCGGGCCATCCGGCGCCAGAAGCGGCTCTCCCTGCAGGAGGTCGAAGCGGCGTCACAACAGGAGTTCAAGGCGTCGGTCCTCGGCGCCTACGAGCGCGGCGAGCGGGCCATCTCGGTGCCGCGGCTGCAGCGACTGGCGCGCTTCTACCACGTGCCCGTCGATCAGCTGCTGCCCCAGGACGAGGGCCCCGGCTTCGGCGACGACCGCACGATGGGCGGGCTCGGCGAGGGCAAGATCGCCATCGATCTGGAGAAGCTCGAGGCCATGAACGGCTCCGAGTTCGCCATGCTCGGGCGCTACCTCCGGCTGATCCAGGTGCAGCGGCAGGACTTCAACGGTCGGGTCATCACGATCCGTCACGACGACTTGAAGGCACTGGCGTGCATCCTGGACCTCGGTCCCGAGCAGGTCGCGGGCAAGCTCGACGACCTGGGGTTGCGATACGTCAACCGCCCGGCCTGATCCGGCGGCGCCGTTCGGCGCCTACGTGCACGTCCCGTTCTGTGCCCGGCGGTGCGACTACTGCGCCTTCGCCACGTGGACGGATCGGTCCAGCCTGATCGATCCCTACCTGGCGGCAGTTGTCACCGACGTGGAACGGGCCGTCGCGGCCGGCATGCCGGCGGTCACGAGCGTGTTCTTCGGCGGTGGTACGCCGTCGCTCGTGCCCGCGGCCGGGTTGATGCGGGTGCTGGCGGCGTTGCCGCTCACGCCCGGTGCCGAAGTGACGGTGGAGTGCAACCCCGACACCGTGACGGAGGCGCTCGTGGCCACGTATCGCGACGCGGGTGTGAACCGGTTGAGCTTCGGCGTGCAGTCGATGGTGCCGCACGTGCTGGCGGCGCTCGGGCGCACGCACGATCCGGCCAACGTGCGCCACGCCGTCGCGCTGGCGCGTGATGCTGGCTTCGAGTCGTTCAACGTCGACCTCATCTACGGAGCAGCCGGCGAGACACTCGACGATTGGCGCCGCACCGTGTCCGAAGCCCTCGCGCTGGACCCGCCGCACATCAGCGCGTACGGCTTGACGGTGGAGGCGGGCACGCCGCTGGCCGACGATCCCGCTCGCTACCCCGACGACGATCGGCAGGCGGCGGAGTACGAGCTGGCCGACGAGCTCTTCGGCGAGGCCGGCCTCGTGAACTACGAGATCTCGAACTGGGCCCACCCCGGTCACGAGTGTCGGCACAACCTCCTCTACTGGACGCAAGGCGACTACCTCGGCTTCGGCTGTGCCGCCCACTCGCACGAGGCCGGGCGGCGCTGGTGGAACGTGCGCACGCCGGAGCGGTACATCGCGCTGGTGGACGAGGGTTCGTCGGCGGAGGCGGCGGGGGAGACGCTCGACCCCGAGACGAGGCGGGTGGAAGGGCTGCAGCTCTCGCTGCGCACGCGCGCCGGCGTGCCCGCTGGGGCGCTGGACGTCGAGGCGTTGGACGGGTTGGTGGTGGTCGAGGGCGAGCGAGCGGTGCTGACGCGGGCCGGCCGGCTCCTGGCCAACGAGATCGCCGTGCGCCTGCGCTGACCCCGCCCCCCTCAACCTTGGGTGCGGATCACGTCATGGGTGCGAGATCACCCGCCTGGCGGGCCAACTCGCACCCAAAGGTCGGTGCGCTAGGGTCGCGGCCGCACGCGGGCGTGTAGCTCAGTTGGTTAGAGCGCTACCTCGACACGGTAGAGGTCCACGGTTCGAGTCCGTGCACGCCCACGAGCTACCCGAAAGGCTGCGCTTCTGACGGGCAGGTGGTGCCGGCCGGGGGCAACACGAGGCCCACGAGGTAGGTCGCTACCGCCGTGTCGCGACAGGCACTGGGGGCGGCCAGATCGGTCTCGGAGCAGCTCCTCCGGACAATGGATCGCCGGGATCATCCGCTCGCGCATCACGCGGTCGGCGTCCGCCCGGCTGTGGGTGATGCAGAACCACATCGCCGCACGCGCGTTGGGGAAAGGACGCAGGATCCTTGCCCGCCGTCGGGAGCAGGGGCCGCAACTGCGTCCAGGCATCACGAAACCGGCCAGGGTGGTGTTGTACGCCGAGGTCAACCAGCCGTCGGCCACGCGCCCGACTGGGCGCGAGGACTGATCTGCTCGATCACCACGGCGGCGACCGCGCGCAGGAAGGGCCGTGGCCGTGCGGTCGACGGCGGTCCCCGGCGTCTTGCTTGCGGCAGTCTGTCCGCGCTAGGACAGCGTCGAGTTCGAGCTGCGGAGCGTGGTTCGCACGGTCGTAGCTCTTGGGGATCGCGACGCGTTAGGGGACGACGGTTGGTCGACGACACCACCGTGCTGATCGGTTCGAGCGCGTCCAGGCGTCCGGTCACCTCGCCACGACACAAGGAGCAGTCTGCATGACTGATATCGATCCCGAGCAGCCGGTGCACCAGGGCGGCGTGACCCGCCGGCAGGTGCTGACCCGCCTCGGCACCGCTGGCGCGGCCGTCGCGCTGGCACCGACCATCCTCGCTGCCTGCGGCGGCGACAATTCGAGCAGCAGCAGTTCCGCCACGACCTCGGGCGGCACGGCGACAACCGCAGCCGGCGGGGCCGCGACGACTGCGTCGGGCGGTGCAGCAACGACGGCCGCGTCCGGCGGCTCGGGCGCCGTCCCTGCCATCGGGGACCTCGCGAAGCTGTTGGGTGTCGACGCGGCGACATCGGGCAAGGGCATGAGCATCGATGCCGGTGCCGTCCTCGCGCTCACGGGCACTGGGTCGTACTACGGCAAGACCATGTCACGCGGGCTCGACCTCGCCGCCAAGCACATCGAGGCGGCCGGCGGTCCGAAGATCAACCTCATCTACCTCGACCACAAGTCGGGGGACGCCGCCGCCGGCAAGGCGGCCATCACCGAGTTGGGCAACAAGCACGTCCCGGCCAAGTTCGCCTCCTACGGGGACGACCTCACCGTCATGCTCGACGGCACCGCCCAGTACAAGATCTTCACGTTCGACGGCGGCGGCGGCACCGGCGTCGTCGCTCAGGGCAAGCCCTACTTCTGGGGCACCCGCGCCATCACTCCCAACGACCCGCTGCCGGGACTCTTCCAGTACACGAAGACCGCCGTGCCCAACGCCAAGTCCGTCGGGGTGATCTTCTGGGACCTCGGCGAGCCGAACAACACGATCACCAAGGACGACGTGCTGAAGAAGATCACCGCCGCTGGCTACACGCACAACGGCCTCTACGAGTACGTGCCGGTGGGCAATCAGGACTTCTCGCAGGTGTTGCCGAAGATCAAGGCCAACGAGCCTGACATCCTGCTCCTCGGCTTGTACGGCCAGGACATCGGTTCGTTCACCAACCAGGCGGCCACGGCGGGCCTGAAGGCCACACGGTTCGCGTTCGAGTTCACACCCGATGGCGTGAACGCCTCGAAGGGCACGTTCGACAAGGACGGCTATACCTTCACGTACGACTACTTCGACTCGGGCCATCCGAAGAGCCCGCTGGCCAAGTTCTTCGTGGAGGAGTTCAAGAAGGAGTACGGCGGTGACTCGCCCGACTTCTATGCCGCCAACTTCTACGAGAACATGTTCGACCTGTGGGAGGTCATTCGCCGCGTCCTGAAGAGCGGCGGTGACATCAAGAGCGGTGACGCCCTCGACAAGGCGCTGCAGACCAACCTCACCATCGTCAGCGTGTACGGCGGCGACGACACGACCGTCGGGACGTTCACGCTCGATCCCACCACCCACTCGGTGATCAAGCGTCAGATGGGCGTGTTCACCTACAAAGGCGGCACCGTCACGCCCCTTGCCTTCTTCGGCATCGGCGGCGAGGGCTACACGAAGGCGTAACGGTCGGGTTCGAGGGCCCGCGTCGCCATGGCGCGACGCGGGCCGTCACGCCGGCGGCGTACGCTGCGGCCCATGTCCGATGTGGCCGTGGGGGGCGGCCCGGTCGAGGCCGGGTTCGATCCGCTGAGCCCGGCCTTCCTCACCGATCCCATCGCGGTGCTGGCGTCGCTCCGGGACGACGAGCCCGTCTTCTACGCACCGGCTGTCGACTACTTCGTCGTCACCCGCTACGCCGACGTGGAGGCCGTGTTCCGCGACCCCGAGACGTTCTCGGCCGCCGCCGCGCAGCTGCCGATGACGCCGCTGACCCCGGAGGCCCAGCAGACGCTGCTCGACGGCGGGCATCGACCGCAACCTTCGATGGTGAGCCTCGACCCGCCCGAGCACGAGCGGCTGCGGGGACCGGCGGCGCGGGCGTTCACGCCGGCGCGGGTGGTGGCCATGGAGGGCCCGATCCGCGACCGCACGAGGATGCTTCTCGACGCCATCGGCGGTGCCGCTGTCTTCGACGCCATCGCCGCCGTCGCCTTCCCGCTCCCCGCGTTGACCATCTTCCACATGCTCGGCGTGCCCGACGAGGACATCCCCCAGCTCAAAGAGTGGTGCGGCGCCCGCGCCCTGCTCACGTTCGGGCGGCCGGCACCGGAGCAGCAGCTCGACATCGCGACCAACATCGTGGCCTACCGCCGGTACCTCCGCGACCTGGTGGCGGCCAAGGCGGCGCATCCCGCCGACGACCTGCCGAGCGCGCTCCTCGACGACGACATCGATCTCGCGCCGGAGGAGATCGCGTCGATCCTCTTCTCGCTGAGCTTCGCCGGCCACGAGACCACGACGAACCTGATCGGCAACTCGGTGCGCCGGCTGCTGGAGGATCCCGCCCGATGGGCCACGCTCGTCGGCGACCCGGCGCTCATCCCTGCGGCCGTCGAAGAGGTGCTGCGCTACGACAGCTCGGTCCCGATCTGGCGGCGGCTCACCACGAAGCCCACGACGCTCGGCGGCGTCGACCTACCGGCAGGAGCGAAGCTGCTGCTCTGGCTGGCGGCGGCCGGACGGGACCCCGAGCTGTTCGCCTCGCCCGACGAGTTCGACCTCCGGCGTCCGAACGCGCGGCACCACATCGCCTTCGGCAAGGGCATCCACTTCTGCCTCGGTGCCAACCTCAGCCGACTCGAGCTGAAGGTGGTGCTCGAAGAGCTGACGCAGCGCTACCCGTCGCTTCGCCTCGTCGACGACCAGACCATCGTCTGCCACCCGAACATGTCGTTCCGCGGCCCGGAGCGCCTACTCGTGCGGACGATGTAACCCGTCAAGGCTTCTTGGTCGTGGTCGTCTTGGCCACCGTCGTGGTGGCCGCCGGCGCCGCCTGGAGCTTGGCCCACGTGACCGGACCGACCACGCCGTCCTGCGTGATCCCGGCCTGCTTCTGGAACGCCTTCACGGCGGCGGCCGTCTGCGGGCCGAAGGCGCCGTCGGTGGCGACCTTGAAGCCGTGCGCCACCAGCGCCGTCTGGATCTGCTTCACGCCCGAGCCCGTGTCACCGAGGTGCACGTTGTCGTTCGGCTTCGCCACCACGCGGCTGGCCGCCGTCGTGGCCGCGCTACCGGCGCTGGTGCTTGCGGTCTGGCCCGGCAGCGCGCTCGTGGTCGACGCGCCGGCGTCGGCGGCGACCGTGGTGGACGTGGGCGCGGTGGTCGCCGACGGGATCGTGACCAGCGTCGTAGTGGTGCCCGAGCTGCTGGATCCCCCGTCCGAGCACGCGGCGATGCCGAGAGCAGAGGCGGCAATGAGGACGACGAAGCGGCTAGGACCCACCATGGCGAGACAGTAGGGGCATTCTCGGGTCAGGCTGAACGCGCCGGCCGCATCTGCGTCCAACTGGCCGGTCGCGGGTACAACGCCCGTAGCGCGAACGGCGGCTCGAACGGGCGCCACGACGACTCGGACTGCCCGAGCCGATCGGCGATCACGTAGATCACCGCCGGGTTGAAGCCGAGGCCGGCGTGGCTGCCTCGCACCTCCACGTTCTCGTGCGTCTCGTCGGCGACGTCGAGGCAGACCTGCCAGCGCACCACGCCGTCGGTGCGCGTGTACACCGATGTGGCGGGCACAGGGAGCGGGCCGCGCTCGTGCTCGGCCATCTCGATGAAGGCCGGGTCGAACAGGTGCTGCAGGCGATCGGCGATGCCGGATGCGTTGC
This sequence comes from uncultured Acidimicrobiales bacterium, assembly GCA_963728985.1. GTDB lineage: Bacteria > Actinomycetota > Acidimicrobiia > Acidimicrobiales > Ilumatobacteraceae > DASXAI01. The sequence goes on from CAVSME010000005.1 coordinate 410,591, forward strand.
TGCGGTCGCCCTGCGTCATCTGGAGCGGCGACCCGAGCGTGATGACGTTGCGCACCTTGTCGGGCTCCTGGCGGGCCAAGTACCGGGCGTACAGGCCGCCCAGGCTCCACCCGATCAGGCTCACGCGAGCGCCGTGACGGCTGTGCAGCGCGTCGAGCCGATCGCGGATGCCGTGCAGCACCGGTTGGGTCGGCCCCACGTTGGTGCCGAGCTGCCAGCCGTGGGCCCAGTAGCCCCAACTCCGGATGAGGTAGCGGAGGCCGACGGTGGAGCGGTCGGTCGCCGTGAAGCCGGGCATCACGAGGACGGGATGGCGATCACCGCGGCCGATGAGGCGCAGGAACGGCGCGCCGGCCAGGAGCGCGCCCAGCTCGAACAGGGCCCGTTGCTCCATCATCAGGAGCCGCTGCGTGGGGGGCTGCAGGGGCCGGCGGTCGGGAGGATCAAACGGGCGGTGCTGGTCGGAACTCTCCCCGAGGTCGGTCACGAGCGGGTGGCCAACGACAGCTCGTCGAACGACTCCTGGAGGCACTGGGCGTAGAACGCCGGGTCGGGGAGCATCTCCCGGCAGGCGGTGAAGCTGATGCACAGCTCCCCGCAGTAGCTGACGATCGGGTGGATGAGGCCCATCCCGTCGCCGACCGGTCCGAGCCCGGTCATGCGCACCAGGCGGGCACCGCCCGAGTAGAGGGGCACCTGCGGCCCGGGCACGTTGGTGACGACGGTGTTGATCATCGGCACGGAGCGGTTGGCCATCTCGAAGCGACTGGCCGTGCGGGCGGCGAGCGCCGCCAAGCCGCCGGGCAGGAACTCGGAGTACCCGCTCAGCTGCGGCGCGCCGATGGCGCTGGAGAACTCCTTCTGCTCGTGCGTCGACTGCCGCACGGCGGCCAGCCTCTCACGGGGATCGGCGATGTCGGTGCCCAGGGTCACGAGCATGGCGGTGACCTGGTTGCCGGCCGCCTTGCGCTGGTCCTCCGAGCGCACCGAGATCGGGGCCATGGCGATGAGCGACGTCTCCGGCAGCTCGCCCTTGGCGCTCAGGTAGCGCCGCAGCGCCCCGCCGACGATGGCGAGCACCGCGTCGTTGACGGTGGCACCGGGTTCGGTCGACTTGATGGCGCGGATCTCGGACAGCGGCAGGAAGCAGGCATCGAAGACGCGATGCGGCGAGACGGCGCCGTTGAAGCGGGTGCGGGGCACGCCGACCACCGGTGGCTTCAGCTCGTTGCGCCGCAGGCGCTGCTGCGCCTTGCCGAGGGTGGGCACGGTGCGGCCCAGCACGCGGGCGAAGTGCATGGGGCGCTTGGCGTTGTTCACACCGGCGCGGATCAAGAGCGACCACGGATCAGGGTCGGGCTCGGGTCGCCACTCGCCGGTGTCGACGGGCCGTTCGGCGTCGGGCTCCTGATCGTTGAGCGCGCTCATGATCTCCATGCCGGAGACGCCGTCGACGGCGGCGTGGTGCGTCTTCTGCAGGAGCGCGTAGCTCCCCGGCGGCACGCCCTTGACGTTGTCGAGGCCCTCGATGACGTAGACCTCCCACAGCGGGTGGTTCAGATCGACGCCCCGGGAGTGCAGCCGCGCCACCTGGATGCACAGCTGGCGCCAGTCGCCCGGCTTGGGCAGCGCGACGTGGCGGACGTGGAACTCCAGGTCGAAGTTGCTGTCCTCCACCCAGTAGGGATGGTCGAGGCCCATCGGTACCTGCACCATCTTTTGGCGGAACACCCGCGAGAGGTGGAGCCGCCCGTCGATGTCGTCGAGGATGCTCTTGAACCGGACGGCGCCCCCCGGCGCCGTCGACTGGTCGTAGATCGTCAGCGCGGCCACGTGCATCGGTGCGCTGGGTGTTTCGAAGTAGATGAACGAGGCGTCGAGACCGCTCAGTTGCTGCATGATCCTCCGATCGGCTGCGTGACTCGTGCCCCGCCGCCCGCGGTCACACGCGGTTGTCCTCCAGATAGCTCTTCAACACACCCAGGAGCGCGCTCCGTTGGGCTGGGGTCAGGCGGTCGTCGCGCTGGATGGCGTCCTCGGTCGTCACCTCGGTCTGGTCGACCGGCAACCCAGCGGCGTACATGATGAGCTCGTTCGGCCTGATGCCGAGGCTCTTGGCCAGGGAGCGCAGCACCCGGATGGATGGCTCGTGGAGACCGCGCTCCAGCTGGCTCATGTACGTGTCGGACAGATCAGCGAGGCGGGCCAGCTCTCGCTGGGAGAGCTGGTTGAACCGCCGCTGCGTTCGGATGTGCTCGCCGAGGCGACGGAGATGGTCGTTCCAGAGCCCGTCGACGGCCACCCGCTGAAACTTACTTCTTGGTGGCGGTGGTGCTCTTGACCGGCTCGTCCACCTTCGGGGCGCCGGCCTCGATCAGACCGAGGGCGAAGGCCTTGTTCTGCTCGAGCAGCTGCGACTGGAGCTCGAAGGCCCGCTCGACGGCCTTGCGACCCTGCTCGGGGTCGGGGGTGAGCCACGACGGCATCGGCGCCGCCGGCACCCGCGAGGCGATGGTCTTGTACACCTTGAGGAACTGGTCCTGGGCGAAGGTGACGACCTTGACGGTCGACTCGTTGGCAGTGGTCAGGAGATCGGTAGCCATGGGGGGACTCCTCGGGGTCTTTGCGCACTCTGCTGCGCTGATACGTACTATAGTACGCACGTCAGCCGCTGACAACATCTTTCGCGAATCACGTGCGCACGAGGCGGAGGTGCGGCGCAGCGGCGCCGGGTAGGACGTCGTTCGGATCGGCACCGAGCACGTCACCGAGGAGCGTGGCGTAGATCGAGCGGAAGTCGACGTTCCACACCAGGTCGCCGTTGTCGTCGAACCTGGTGAGCGACGGCTCGTCGCCGAGGAAGCCGCCCGTGACCGCCGGGCCGGCCGCGAGGACCGGGGCGGCGACGCCGTGGTCCGTGCCGCCCGACGCGTCCGGCGCCGGCCGGCGACCGAACTCGGAGTGCACGACGAGCACGACCGAGTCGCCGCGGGCCTCGCCGGCGAGGGCCTGGAAGAACCCGCCGACGGCGGCGTCGAGATCAGCCAGCAACATCGGATGGGTGGGCCCCTCGTTCGCGTGCGTGTCGAAGCCGCCCATCGCCGTCACGTAGGCCCGGGTGGGCAGCCCGGCGCGGATCATGCGGGCCACCAGGTCGAGCTGGGCGACCAGACCGTTGTCGGCTCTCGCGCCGCTCGGGTCGGTGGTCGACGACAGCACTGGCGCCACCGCGTCGGCCACGGTGAGCAGGTCCGTACCCGATTGGGCCGCTCGGGCCAGGAGCGGCGCGTCGCCGGCGGCCGCCGTCTGCATGGCCCGCCATGCGTCCTTGATGGCGCCCGTCAGACGGACGCTGGGCCCGCCGAGGGGGACGGCGGCGCCGGCGGTCCGCTCGCCGGCCAGCACGAGGGGCAGGGTGGCGCCGATGGCCACCCCGTCGAGGGGCGTGGTGGCGGCGGTGTCGAGCCAGCGACCGAGCCACCCGGTGCCGGTGACACTGCCAGGGTCACCGGACTGCCAGATGTCCATGGAGCGGAAGTGGCTGCGGTTCGGGTTGGGGTAGGAGACGCCCCGGACCACGGCCAGCTGGCCGGCGTCCCACAGTGCTTTGAACCCGGTCATCGCCGGGGCCAGGGCCAGGCCGTCGGCCAGTGGGAGCGTGGTCGCCGGATCGACGGCGAGGTCGCCGCGGAGCTTGGCGTAGGCGGGATCGCCGACGGGCACGACCGTGTTCAACCCGTCGTTTCCGCCGTACAGGGTGACGACCACGAGGGTGCCCTGACCGGACGCCAGCGTGCGGCCGACCGGGGCGACGGCGCTGGTCGACGACGGGGCGGGCCCAGGCGGCGGTGCCGGCGCCGGGCCGCCGGCGCCGGACGCCTGGTGCTCGATGGCCACGGCAGCGAGTGCGGCCGAGCCCGCCACACCGGCCAGGCCGCCGAGGAAGGCACGTCGGGACAGGGCCATCGGATCTCCTTCAGGCCAGGCTGAAGTCGGGGGACGTGAGCCCGAACGCGATCAGCGCAGCGGGATCGTGGGCCACTTCGGCGAGGGCGGCGGCGGTGGCCGGGCGCCAGCCTTCGAGCCCGAGCAGCCAGGCCAGGTGGGCGGGCCGGTCGGTGGCGGCCACCAGCGCCTGGCCGACGGGGTTGGCCAGCGCCGGCGCGGCGATGGCCTGGGCGAAGCTCAGCTTGAGCTGGTCGGCGGCGGTGTTCAGCCACGCCGCCTGGGCCGGCCAGCCGCCGACCGATGGCGGCCGGAACGGCGTCTGCCCGAGGGCGGCCAGCACGCGCGTGGTGGCGATGCCCACCGTGACCTTGCCGGCCACCGCCGCACCCGGCGCCAGCCCGAACGCACGGACGGCGCCGACGGCCCACTCGACGGGCTGCTTGACCAGCCCGGTGCGGGTGGCGTCGGTGGCGAACTCGGGATGGGTGAGCACCGCCCGCAGGAGCACGTCGATGCGGCCGCTGGGGCCCCACGCCGCCGCCAGGTCGGCGACGATCGGATCGGTCGGATCGACGGGCCGGGCATACCGCGACCACACGCGGGCAGCGACGAACCGGGCGCTGGCGTCGGTGCCGGCGATGAGCCGGATCGTGTCGAGCCCGTCGAAGGCGCCGGTCTGGCCGAGGATCGTCTTCGTGCCACGATCGTGCAGCCGCGGCCGCTCGGCGAACGCCAGCGTGGTGCGGTCGAACGACCAACCGGTGAAGGTCCGCGCCGCCTCCTTCACGTCGGTCTCGCTGTAGTTGCCGATACCGAGGGTGAACAGCTCCATCAGCTCGCGAGCGAAGTTCTCGTTGGGATGGGCGGCCACGTTGGTGTCGGCGTCGAGCCAGCGCAGCATGGCCGGGTCCTGGGCCACGGCCCCCGTCAGGGCGGTGAAGTCGCCCGCGCCCTGCTGGCGGAAGATCAGGTTCTGGCGGTGCATCAACGCGGCGACCTTCACCTTGTCGAGGCTGGTGGCGAAGTGGCCGTGCCAGAACCACGTCAACTTCTCCGCTGCCGGCCGTTGGGCGACGATCATCCGGTCCACCCACCACTGCACCAGCGCGGCGGCCTGCTGGCGCAGGTGCTGGTTGTAGGCCTGGCGCTCGGCCGTGGCGGCGTCCTTGCCCGGCGCCGCCGCCAGGCTGAGGTCGGGGACGGCCACGGCGTCGGCGCCGGCATCGGCTCCCGGGCTCAGCGCGGCGATGGCGGCATCGACGGTGGCGGCGTAGCCGGCGCCCGCAGCGGCGTCGACCTCGGCGCCCGGCGTGGCGAACCCGGCCCGGCGCAGGACCAGGGCCACGTCGGCGCGGGTGGCGGCTTCGGCCATGGTCCCACCGTGACGGCGAGTTGTGAGCGAAGTGTGAAGGCGAACGTACGCTGAGCGCCGCATGAGCGACACGGACGACTTCGACGACGACGATCTCGACATCGACGACGAGCGGGCGGGCATCGACAACGAGGAGACCGAGCTCGACCGCACCCGCACCGCGTACACCGGGGCGCGGCTGGACGACGAGTTCCAGCCGGTCGACGAGGTGGAGCTGGCCGAGGAGGGCATGTTGCTCGACGACCCCGAGCACCCCAACCGCAAGCGGCGCGACCTCGACGCCGACGACGCCGGGTGGGATCTGGACGAGGAGGGGTAACGGCGTATCGTCGCCCGCGTGGTGACGGTCGACGACGTCCGGGCGATTGCGTCCGAGCTGCCGCGTTCCTACGAGGTGCTGGTGCGCGACCGGGTCAAGTTCCGGGTCGGGCGCATCGTGTACCTCGCCTTCTCCCGCGACGAGTCCGAGATGGGGTTCGCGTTCCCGAAGGAGGAGCGCGACGCGCTCATCGCCAGCGAGCCGCACAAGTTCCTCATGCCGACGGTGTCGGACCAGCGCTACCAATGGGTGGTCGTGCGCCTCGACGCCATCGACGGCGTGGAGCTGCGGGAGATCGTCCTCGACGCATGGCGCATGGTGGTGCCCAAGCGGGTGGCCGCCGAGCATCTGGGGGGTATCACATGACCACGCTCGACGAGCAGGTTGCCGTGGTGACGGGCGGCGGATCGGGGATCGGCCGGGGCATCAGCCTCCGGCTGGCGCGAGAGGGCGCCGCCGTGGTCGTCGTCGACGTCGATCCGGCCGGCGCCGCTGAGACGGTCGGGCTGATCGAGGCGGCCAGGGGCCGGGCCGTGGCCGTGCGGGCCAACGTGGCCGACCACGACCAGATCGAGGCCGCCGTCGACGAGGGCCACCGGCAGTACGGGCGTCTCGACATCGCAGTGGCCAACGCCGGTGTCTTCCGCACCGGCACGCTGCGCGATGTGACGGCCGACGAATTCCGGGGCCAGGTCGAGGTCAACATGACCGGTGTCTTCCTCACCGTGAAGGCGGCCACCGAGCGGATCGTGGACTCCGGGCGCGGCGGTCGCATCGTGTGCATCTCGTCCGAGGCGGCGCTGCACACCGGCGCGCGGGTCTGGGCCTACTCGGCTACGAAGGCGGCGGTGAAGATCATGGTGCGGGGCTGGGCGCAAGAGCTCGGCCAGTACGGGATCAACGTGAACTCGATCGGGCCGGGCTTGATCGACACGCCGCTGGCCAAGTTCCAAGCGGGCCATGAGGGCGGCGAGCTGCGCGCCGTGGTGGAGCGCCGCCGCCCGGTCGGGCGGGTCGGCACGCCTGATGACATCGCCGGCATGGTGGCCTTCCTGTGCGGGCCCGACGCCAGCTACATCACGGGCTCGTTCTTCCTCGTCGACGGCGGCGAGCTCGACGCGTATTCGGTGCCGGTGCTGCCCGACGAAGCCCGCCAGGAGCGCCGGGCGCTCATGGCCGAGGCGGCCGAGCGCGACCAGATGACGCGCGCGTTGATGGACGGCCTCGAACTGTGACCCACCCGAAGGAGACCACGTGCCCGCCCACCTGACGTTCGGCACCTTCATCGCGCCGTTCCACCGCCTCGGCGACAACCCGCTGCTGTCGATGCGCCGTGACCTCGAGCTCATCCAGTGGTGCGACGAGCTCGGCCTCGACGAGGCGTGGGTGGGGGAGCACCACTCCGCGGCCTGGGAGAACATCGCCGATCCGGTGGTGTTCCTCGCCGCCGCCGGGGAGCGGACGAAGCACATCCGCCTCGGCTCCGGCGTGGTGAGCCTGCCGTACTACAACCCGCTCCTGGTGGCCGACCGGTTCGTGCAGCTCGACTACATGACGAACGGGCGGGCGATGCTCGGCGCCGGGCCGGGCGCACTCATCTCCGACGCCGTCATGATGGGCGTCGACCCCGTCAGCCAGCGGCCCCGGATGGACGAGTCCCTCGGCGTGATCATCCGCCTCCTCCGGGGTGAGGTCGTGACCCACGCGGCCGACTGGTTCGAGCTCCACGAGGCCCGCCTCCAGCTGCTGCCTGTGAACGGCAGCATGCCCATCGCCGTCGCCAGCACGACGTCGCCGTCGGGCATGGTGGCGGCCGGAAAGCACGGTGTCGGTGTGCTGTCGCTCGGGGCCGGACTGGTCGGGGGGCGCAAGGACATGAAGGCGCAGTGGGCGATGGGCCAGGAGTCGGCCGCCGCCCACGGCCAGGAGCTGCGGCGCGAAGACTGGCGCCTCGTGATCCGCGTCCACCTGGCCGAGACCGCCGAGGAGGCCATCGCCGACGTGCGCGAGGGGCGCGAGTACGAGCGCTACCACTACTTCCGCCGCGTCGGTGGGCTGAAGAGCGACTCCACGCTGGAACAGGAGATCGAGGAGGACACCTCGATCGTGGGGACGCCCGAGCACGTGGTCGGCGCCCTCACCCGGCTGCAGGAAGAGACGGGCGGCTTCGGCGGCTTCATGGTGATGGCCCACGAGTGGGCCAATCGCGAGAAGACGCTGCGCAGCTACGAGCTCCTGGCCCGCTACGTCGTCCCCCACTTCAAGGGCATGCTCGATCCGCTGCGGGCGTCGTACGACATGGTCGTGGCCAACAAGCGCAGCTACGGCGGGCCCGCCATGGCCGCCATCACCAAGGCCTTCGAGGATGCCGGCAAGACGCTCCCCGACGATCTGACCGGCGCCAACCTCCGCTAGCGCTCAGGGCCGGCGCTGCAGTCGACTCGAGCACCGCGGGATTGACCGAGCGCAGCGAGACCGAGGCGAAGCCGAGGCATCAGCTCAGTGCGCCTCGTCGGCCGGATCGGCCTCGCTCTGACCATCCGTACTGCCCACCGGCTCGCACAGTCCGTCCACCCAATCCCACCACCGGCTCTGCCGCTGGGAGTATCGGGATGACCAGCCGGTCGCCGCCTCGTTCCGACCCCGCCACAACATGGAAACGATCGTACGAACGCGTGCCGCCACGCACCGTAGGCCATACGAATCCATATCGTGCCTGGTCGCGCTAGGTGCGGCGGGTCCACCACGGCCCGTCGGGATCAGTTCCCCCGCACGGGGGGCATGATGGTCCGGTGGGCTTCCTGCTGCGGCGCGAACCAGTAGCCGATGTCGACTCCTACCTCGCCGCCGGCGGCGGTGACGGCCTCCGGGCGGCGCTCGAGCTCGGCTCCGACGGCACCATCGACGAGATCACGGCGGCGGGTCTGCGGGGCCGGGGCGGGGCCGGCTTCCCCGCCGGGCGCAAGTGGCGTTCGGTCCGCGACGGCGGCGAGGGCCGCCGCTACGTGGTGGCTAACGGCGCCGAGGGGGAGCCGGCCACGTTCAAGGACCGGTTGCTCATGCGCCGGGACCCGTACCGGGTGGTCGAAGGCGCCGCCATCGCCGCCCTCGCGGTGGGCGCGAGCGACGTGTTCCTGGCGACGAAGGCGGCCTACGCCGCTGAGGTCGCCGCCCTCCGGCGCGCCGCCGTCGAGCTGAGCGGCACGGGGCTCCTGCGCGATCTCACGATCACGGTCGTCGAGGGGCCCGACGAGTACCTCTACGGGGAGGAGAAGGCGCTCCTGGAGGTCATCGAGGGCCGTGACCCGCTGCCCCGCCTGCTGCCCCCGTACCAGCACGGCCTGTTCGCCACGGTGCCGATCGGCTGGGAGGACCGGGGCTCGGACCATGGACCGTGGGAGGGCAACCCCACGGTCGTGAACAACGTGGAGACCCTGGCCGCCGCCGCCCACATCCTGGCCAAGGGGGCCAGCTGGTTCCGCACGATGGGGACGGCCGCCTCGCCCGGCACCCTGCTGGCCACGGTGGTGGGCGACGTCGTGCACCCCCAGGTGGTCGAGGTCGACATGGGGACGCCCTTCGCCGACCTCCTGGCCCGCTGCGGCGGTCCCCGGCCGGGTCGCACGCTGGTCGCCGCCTTCTCGGGCGTCTCCAACCCGGTGCTGACCGCCGCCGACTTCGACGTCGCCCTCACCTACGAGGACTTCGCCCGTCGGGGCACGGGTCTGGGGGCGGCCGGCTTCGTCCTCTATGACGACAGCGCCGACATGGTGAGCGTGGCGCGCGAGCTCAGCCGGTTCCTCGCCGTCGAGGCCTGCGGGCAGTGCCCGCCGTGCAAGACGGGCACCATGGAGATCACCGAGCGCCTGCTCGCCATCGAGGAGGGCGGCGGGAGCGACGGCGACCTCGGCGTGATCAACGCCCGGCTGCGGACGGTCACCGACAGCAACCGCTGCTACCTCGGCACGGAGGAGCAGAACGTGGTGGCGAGCATCCTGCGGGCGTTCCCGGAAGCGTTCGCCGCCCGGCTGGAGGGCACCGCCGGCCCGCTACGCCCGGCGGTCGTACCGCTGATCAAGGACATCGGCGACGACGGCAGCGTCACCTACGACGAGCGCCACCTCCGCAAGCAGCCCGACTGGACGTACCGCTAACGACCGATCGGCAGGACGGCGTTCGCCTCGATCAGCCGCTCGCGCTCGAGGCCGCTGCGCTGCTCCTCGGCCCGTGCCACCAACTCCGGGAGCAGCGGCTCCTTCAGGTCGGGCAGCGCCGGGGCGATGGCCTGCAGGCTGCGCCACAGGCTCAGCTTGCCCTCCACGCCGATCGACAGGACCTCGATCTCCATCATGACGGTGAGACGCGCCGAGCCGTTGAACCACGGGTTGAGCTTGACCCGGCTGATCTTCTCGCTGACCCAGCCGGTGGCGTGCTTCACCACGTTGGGCCGCACCTGCAGGCTGGCCATGAGCGTGTCGAGGGTCTCGAGGTCGGTCTCGATGTCGGCGGCCAGCCGGGTGAAGAACGGGCCCCGCTCGGTGCCCTCGAAGCGGGAGCGGAGCTTGCGGGCCAGCGACACCCCCATCATGGCGCCGGACCGGTGGTCGTTGAGGTAGACGTGCAAGGGAGTCGCCACGGCCGTCCCATACCCCGCTCACCGAGATGCGAGGCTGTAGCCGTGCCCATCACGACCGGTTTCAACCACGTGGCCACGTTGACCGCCGACATGGAACGCCTCGTCGGCTTCTATGCCGGCGCGTTCGGGGCCACTGTCACGTTCGAGATGGAGGCCCGGGACGACCATCCCCGGATGATCATCCTCGACCTCGGCGGGGGCGCCGCCCTCAACGTCTTCGAGGTACCCGCCTCCGACATCATCGGCGAGCGCCGCCGCCAGGGCGGCCGCGGGGCCATCGACCACTTCGGTCTGGCCGTCGATTCGCTGGCCACGCTGGAGCAGATCCGCGACCGGCTCGTCGCCAACGGAGCCGAGATCGGCGAGATCCAGCGCCTCGGTGGCGAGTGGTCGCTGTTCTTCCGCGACCCCGACGGCATGGAGCTGGAGGTCTGCGCCCACGCGGGCGACTGAGAGCCGCGGACTACGGTTCGCCTCATGCCCGCCGTCTTCGTCCACGGTGTCCCCGAGACCGCGCGTCTCTGGGACGGCGTCCGCCGCCACCTCCAGCGCGACGACACGATCGCCCTGTCGCTCCCCGGCTTCGGAGCGCCCCGACCGCCTGGGTTCGGCGCCACCAAGGACGAGTACGCCGACTGGCTGGTCGGCCAGCTCGAGGCGGTGGTGGCCGACGCCGGCCGCGCCGTCGACCTCGTGGGCCACGACTGGGGCGGCGGCTTCGTGGTGCGGGTCGTGAGCACCCGCTCGGACCTCGTGCGCACCTGGGTGACCGACGCCGCCGGGTTGGCCGACGTGAACTTCGAGTGGCACGACTTCGCCAAGATCTGGCAGACACCCGGTGACGGCGAGGCGTTCTGGGAGCAGCAGCTCGGGGCCTCGCTCGACGACCGGGCCGGTGTGTTCATCATGTCGGGCGTGCCCGAGGCCGAGGCCAAGGACATCGCCGGCCACGTCGACCAGACCATGGCCGACTCCATCCTCGCCCTGTACCGCTCCGCCACCAAGGTGCAGGAGGAGTGGGGCCCCGCGTTCGAGGCCATCGACCGGCCCGGGCTCGTGGTGGTCCCGAGCGGCGATCCGTTCCTCTCGGCCGATGGCGCCCGGCGAGCGGCCACCCGCGCCGGTGCCCGCATCGAGACGCTGGAGGACAAGGGCCACTGGTGGATGCTCCAGGATCCGGCGGCGGCGGCCGCCCTCCTCGCCTCGTTCTGGAGCACGATCTGAGTCGCGCCGTCTGGGCTCGTCCCATGCGGGCCCGCGGCGGCGACGAGGAGCACCGGGTCGCCACGCCGCTCGAGCTGTTCTTCGACCTCTGCTTCGTGGTGGCCGTCGCCCAGGCCGCCAACAGCCTCCACCACGCGGTGGCGGTGGACCACATCGGCCAGGCACTCGTGTCGTACCCGATGGTGTTCTTCGCCGTGTGGTGGGCGTGGATGAACTTCACGTGGTTCGCCTCCGCCTATGACACCGACGACATCGCCTACCGGCTGGCCGTGTTCGTGCAGATCGCCGGGGTGCTCGTCCTCGCCGCCGGGGTGCCGCGCCTGTTCGAGGACCGCGACCTCACCGTCGTCACCATCGGCTACCTCATCATGCGGGTCAGCCTGGCCGGCCAGTGGCTGCGAGCGGCGTACAGCGACCCGCCGGCGCGCCGTACGAACTTCGCGTACGCGTTCGGGGTGTCCGTGTGCATGCTCGGCTGGCTCGTCGTCCTGTTCTTGTCCGACGGCTGGCAGCTGGCGGCGTTCGTCGTGATGGTGGTGGCCGAGCTCTCGGTCCCGATCTTGGCCGAGCGCCACGGCACCACCGCGTGGCACCCGCACCACATCGCCGAGCGCTACGGGCTGTTCACGCTGATCGTGCTGGGCGAGTCCGTGCTGTCCGCCACCCTCGCGGTGCAGACGACGATCGATGCCGGCCACGCCCTCGGTGACCTCATCGTCGTCGCCGCCGGCGGACTCCTGGTCGTGTTCTCCATGTGGTGGGTGTACTTCGCCGCGCCCACCGAGGAACCGGTCACCGAGACCGGCTTCGACTCCTTCCGGTGGGGCTACGGGCACTACTTCGTGTTCGCCTCGGCCGCCGCCGTCGGTGCCGGCCTGGGCGCCGCCGTCGATCAAGCGGCCGGCGTGACCACGGTGCTCTCGCATCGCGGTGCGACCGCGTCGGTGGCGGTGCCGGTGGCGCTGTACCTCGCCGGCATCGTCTTCGTTCGAGGCCGGACGCAGCCGCGCCGTCAGGCCATGGCCTTCCTGGTGGCGGCACTCCTGGCGCTGGCCACCGCGGCCGTGGATCTCGGCGTGCTGGCCATCGGCGTGATCATGGTGCTGCTCGTCGTGACGGTCGTGCTGACTGTCCCGGACGACGACCGGGTAACGGCGCGGTGATGCCGACCACCGACGAACTCCGCTCCGGTGACATGAACGACATCAGCGCCCTCGTGGCCAACGACCACGCCTACCTGCATCAGGTGCTCAGGGAGGCGACGCGTCCCACCGGGACGCCCGGCGTGCGGCGGGAGCTGGTCGCCCAGCTGGTGTCGGCCTGGTCCACCCACAGCGCCGCCGAGCGACTCGTGGTCTACGGCGACGCCGGCGCCGCGCTGGGGCCGGATTCGGTGGAGCGGGCCACCCGCCTCCATGACGCCCTCGATCGACTGATGACGGACTTGCGCGGTGACGCCACCGACGAGCAGCTCGTCGCCGTCGGTCACCTCGTCGACGATCACATCCACCTCGTGGAGACCGACCTGTTGCCGGCACTGCGGGATGTGGCGCCGGATCGCCTCGCGCCGATGGCGGGGCAGTGGGCTCAGGCGGTCGAAGCGGCGTCGGGACTCATGAAGCCCGCTGATTGACGAACGCCGCCACCACCTCCACCACGCCGGCGTTGTCCCCGAGGTGGAGGACGTGGCCCTCGCCCTCCATCACGACGCACTCGGCGGGCCCCGCCGTACCGCTGGCGATGGCGTCGAGCTGGGCCAGGGTGCCGTATTCGTCGTCGGTGCCCTGCAGCGCGAGGACGGGCGCGTCGATGCCGGGCAGGAACGACTCGATGTTCCACGACCGGAACTCGGGCGCCAGCCAGGCGCGGTTCCAGCCCCAGAACGTGGCGTCGACGTCGTCGTGGTACTTCGCCAGCCGGGCCCGCAGCGTCGGCTCGTAGGCGTCACGCGCCGCTTCGATGCCGGCGATCGACTCGTCCTCCACGAACACGTGCGGTGCCATCAGCACGAGCCCGGCGACGGCGTGGCCGGCGCCGGCATGGATGAGGGCGATCGACGCGCCGTCGCTGTGGCCGACGAGCACAGGGCGCTCGACTCCGAGCCGGTCGAGCACGGCGGGCAGTACCACCAGCGCCTGCTCGTGCATGTACGTGACCGGCCACGGCGGCGGCACCGGCGTGGAGCGGCCGTAGCCCGGGCGGGAGAACACCACGGTGCGGCGCCCGGTCGCGGCCCGCACATCGTCGGGGAACGAGCGCCACTGCTCGATCGAGCCGAGGCCCTCGTGCAGGAAGACGACGGCCGGTTCCGTTCCCGGCAGGTCGCGATGGTCGATCCTGGCCCCGCCGACCTCGATCATTCGAGCCGCTGGCGCAGCGCGAACCGCTGGGTCTTGCCGGTGGCGGTCTTGGGCAGCTCGTCGACCACCAGGACGCGCCGGGGCCGTTTGAACGCGGCCATGCGGGCGCGGCAGTGGGCGTCGATGTCACCGGGGTCGATGGTGCGGCCGCTGCGGGGCACGAGGAAGGCCACCGTCATCTCCAGCCCGTCGGCGTCGCGGGCGCCGACCACGGCGGCCTCCAGGACGTCGCCGTGCTCGATCAGAACGCTCTCGACCTCGGCCGGCGACACCCAGATCCCGCCCGCTTTGATCATGTCGGTGTTGCGGCCGAGGAAGGTGTAGTGCCCGTCGTCGGAGCGGGTGTACACGTCGCCGGTGCGCAGCCAGTCGCCGCGGAACGCGGCCTGCGTCGCCGCCGTGCGGGACCAGTACCCCGTGGCGACGGAAGGGCCTCGCACGTGCAGGTACCCGGGCGTGTCCGGCGCCGTCACCTCGGCGTCGGCCTCGTCGAGCAGCTTCACCTCGTAGCCGTCGACCGGCACGCCGGTGGTGCCGGGGCGCACGTTCGACGCGGTGTTCGACAGGAAGATGTGGAGCGCCTCGGTCGATCCGATCCCGTCCAGCACAGGATGGCCGAACCGCTCGCTGAAGCGCCGCTGGAGACCGGCCGGGAGAGCCTCGCCGGCGGTGACGGTGAGGCGCACCGAAGCGAAGGCACCGGGATCGATCTCGGCGTCGAGGACGGCGGCCACGAACCCCGGGCTGGCGAAGAAGAGGGTGGCGCCGTGGGTCGCCACGAGGTCGGCCATCGCCGCCGGGGTCGGGGGATCGGGGTTCAGGATCGTGGTGGCGCCCACGGAGAACGGGAACGTGAGCGAGTTACCCAGGCCATAGGCGAAGAACAGCTTGGCCACCGACAGGCACCGGTCGTCGGGCCGGATGCCGAGCACGGACGCGCCGTACGTGGAGGCGGTGGCCTCGGGGTTGCGGTGGCGGTGCATCACGCCCTTCGGCAGCCCGGTGGTGCCCGAGCTGTAGAGCCAGAAGCCGGGCGAGTCGGCCGTCGTGGGCGCCACCGGGGCCTCGGACGTGTCGGCGAAGGACGACCAGTCGTGGACGGGGACGCCGGGGCTGCCGGCGTCGGCGGCGCCCGTCACCACTGCCGCGCGGACGTCGCTGCTGTGCTTGACGATGGCGGCGAGGTGGGCGGCGTACTGGGGCGACACGACCACCACGCCGGCACCGGCGTCGGCCACGATGGCGGCCAGCTCGCCGGCGGTGAGCATGGTGGAGAGCGGGACGGGGACGACACCCGATCGCAGGCCGCCGAGGAACCAGGCGAGGAAGGCGGGCTCGTCGCTGACCACCATCGCCACCCGCTCGCCGCGGCGGACGTCGAGGTCGCGCAGCGCATGCTGGGCCCGCCACATCTCCCGCTGCACGTCGGCGTACGTCATGCGCTCGCCGCGGCACACGACGGCCACGCGCTGGCCATCGCCGGCGTCGATGCGCCGGTCGAGCAACCACGTTGCCGCGTTGTAGGTGTCGACCATCTCGTTCCCCCGGATCGTCAGGCCCGCACGTAGTCGTAGTCGACCGGCTTCTGGTGGATGCCACTGGCGGGCGGCGCGATCCACGATGCCATGCGTCCGGGCTCGTGCACCGGCGCCATCAGCGACACCACGAACGTGTTGTCGTCGTCGGTCGGCAGCCAGCGTGACACGCTCGCGGTCCACTCGTCGTCGGTCAGCACCTTGCCGGCGGGATCGAGCCGGGCCGCCGCCATGTCACCGACGCGCCGGTTGAAGCCCTCGTGCGGCAGCACGAGCTCCTGGCCCACGTCGGCCAGGGTGCGGTTCCAGCGGTCGACGCCCTTCTGGCAGTCGGCGGCGTAGTCCTCGCGCAGGGTCTGGTTGAGCGCGGCCAGCGCCGGCGCCTCGCGTTCGCCGACGGCGCCGTCGGCCAGCGTGGGTACGCGTCGCGTGGCGTCCATCAGCCGGTGGTCGTCGTTGCGCCGCTCCTCCTGGAAGCGGCCTTTCAAGCCGGCGGCGAAGTAGTTGGCGGCGTTGGTGGACGTCTCGGCGCCGAACAGATCGAGCGACACGCTGTAGTGGAAGTTCAAGTAGCGCTGGAGCGTGGCGATGTCGATGCCACCGAACGGACGGACGTCGTCGGTGTCGTGCTCCTTCATCAGCTCGACGGTGCGCTGCACGACGCGCCCGATGCCGGTGGCGCCCACGAACATGTGGTGCGCCTCCTCCTTCAACATGAAGTCACACGTGCGCGACAGCGGGTCGAACCCGCTCTCGCGCAACGACGCCAACTGGTACTTGCCGTCGCGATCGGTGAAGTACGTGAAGAAGAAGAAGGACAGCCAGTCCGGTGTGGCCTCGTTGAAGGCGCCGAGGATGCGCGGGTGATCGGTGTCGCCGGAGTGGCGCTCGAGCATCTCGTCGGCCTCATCGCGCCCGTCGCGACCGAAGTAGCGATGGAGCAGGTACACCATGGCCCACAGGTGGCGGCCCTCCTCCACGTTCACCTGGAACAGGTTGCGCAGGTCGTAGAGGCTCGGTGCGGTCAGGCAGAGCTGGCGCTGCTGCTCCACCGACGCCGGTTCGGTGTCACCCTGCACGACGAGCAGGCGGCGCAGGTCGGAGCGATACTCGCCCGGCACCTCCTGCCACGCCGGCTCGCCCAGGTGGTCGCCGAAGCCGATCACCCGGTCGGGCTCGGGCTCGGAGAGGAAGATGCCCCACCGGTAGTCGGGCATCTTGACGTAGCCGAAGTTGGCCCAGCCTTCCTGGCCCACGTCGATGGCCGTGCGCAAGTACACGTCGTGGTCCTGGAAAGCAGCCGGGCCGAGCGTCTGCCACCACTCGATGAACCGCGGGCGCCAGGACTCGAGCGCTCGTTGCAGGCGGCGGTCGTCGGCGAGGGCGACGTTGTTGGGGATGGTGGCGTCATAGTCGACGGCGGTCACCGCGCATCACGTCCTGTTCTTGTCGTAGACGGGCCGCGAGCCCGTGCCGTAGCGGCGCAGCGCGCCTTCGGGTCCCACGGCGTTGGGTCGCTGGAAGATCCAGTTCTGCCACGCCGTGAGGCGGGCGAAGATCTTGGACTCCATCGTCTCGGGACCCACGAAGCGGAGGTTGGCCTCCATGCCGGTGAGGGCGTCGGGGGAGAAGCTGGCCCGCTCCTCGAGGCACAGCCGCACCTCGTCGTCCCAGTCGATGTCGTCAGGGGTGAACGTCACGAGACCGGCGTCGTCGGCGTCGGCGGCCAGCAGCTCCTTGCCCAGGAGTGCCTCGACCGCGTCGTGGGCATCTGGCCGGCCCCACACTCGGGCCGCCCACCGGGGGAGCCCGTTGGACATCCGGTACCAGTTGGCGTTCTCGCTGAGGCGGAGGGTGGCGGGCGGACGGTCGTCGCCGGGCCACTGGCCGTCCAGCATGAACGACCGGTCGGCCGCCAGCACCAGCTCGGCCAGCACGCCGGCGAAGCAGCTGCCGGGCTCGACGAGCGTCACGATCGTGCGGGCTGACAGCTCGAGCCGGCGCAACGTGCGGGCCCAATAGAGGCGGACCTCCCGTGCCCGCCAACCCTCGTGCAGGTGCTCCTCGGTGGCGAGGACGGCCGCCGGGTCGCCCGTGGTGCGCAGCACCCAGGTGCCGAGCTCGGGCTCGTTGAAGCGGAGATGGAGCATGGCGTCATCGAACTGACGGCAGGCGGCGAGCAGCCACCCGTCGACGGCGTCGTCGCCCGGCGCCGGCCCCGAGATCGTGATCTCGGCGACGCCGAGGCCCCGGTCGTATCGCACGTCGACGTGGTCGTAGTGCCGGCCGTCCTCGTCGGTGGCGACCCTCAGCGGCTCCAGCGCGATGCCCGCGGCGTCGGCCGGCCGGTCGGATCGGGCCACTGCCGCCTCGGCCCGCTCGCGCACCACCTCGGCGAACCGGCTGCGGGGCGCGACGGCGTCGACCAGGCCCCACGTGACCGCCTGCTGGCCCTTCACGCCTTCGGCGCGCGTCGCGAAGACATCGGCGCGGTCACGGCGCACGTGGCGCTTGTCGACCACGCGGGTGAGACCGCCGGTGCCCGGCAGGACAGCCAGCAGCGGCACCTCGGGGAGGGACACGGCCGAGGAGCGGTCGTCCACGAGCACGATCTCGTCGCACGCCAGGGCCAGCTCGTAGCCGCCGCCCGCGGCGGTGCCGTTCACGGCGGCGATCCAAACCTGCTGCGACTTGCTGGTTGCGTCCTCGATGGCGCAGCGCGTTTCGTTGGTGAACTTGCAGAAGGCCACCTTGTGGTGGTGGCTGGAGCTGGCCAGCATCTGGATGTTGGCGCCGGCGCAGAACACCTTGTCGAGCCCGCCGGTGAGCACGACGGCCGCCACCTCAGGGTGCTCGAAGCGAAGCCGTTGCACGACATCGGCCAGCTCGATGTCGACCGATAGGTCGTAGGAATTGAGCTTCAGCTCGTAGTCCGGGCGCAGGCCGCCGGCGGGATCGACCTGCAGCGTCACGGTGGCGATGCGGCCGTCGACATCGATGCGCCAGTGCCGGTACTGGCTGGGATCGGTGGCAAGGTCGATGATCACGAGATCCCCTCTCGTCGCCGCCACAGTACTACGAATCTCTCCAGGACCGTCAATGGTCTGTAGAATGTCGTTTGGTGGCCGGCGCGACGTTGCGACCCCGAGCCGGTTCGAGCGCGAAGGCCTTGCTGCTCACCGTGCTGGGCGAACTGGTGTTGCCGCGCCACGGGTCGGCGTGGACGGGCACGCTCGTCGAGTCGCTCGGTCGGCTGGACGTGGAGGAGAAGAACGCTCGCCAGGCCATCGCCCGCTTGGCGGATGATGGCCTCCTCGCCAGCCAGCGCGACGGCCGGCGCGTGCGCTGGCACCTCACCGCAGCAGGGCGCGACCTGCTGACGACGGGTACTCGCCGCATCTACGGCTTCGGTGCCCCGGGCGGCGCCCGGTGGGACTCGCATTGGCTCGTCGTGCTGTGTCCCGTGCCGGAGGAGCAGCGGGCCAAGCGCCACCACCTGCGGGCCCGTCTCGGTTTCGCCGGGTTCGGCTTCCTATCGGCGGGCGTGGCCATCAGCCCGCACCTGGAGCGCGAGCAGGTCGCCAGTGCCGTGCTCCGCGAGCTCGGCCTGGTGAGTGGCGCGGCAGTACTGCGGGCGCGCGCCGGCGACCTCGTGCCCGATGGTGACTTGCTCCACCGGGCGTGGGATCTCGATGGTCTGGCCGACCGCTACCGGGCCTTCATCGCCGCCGCCGGCTCGCTACGTCCCGCTGATGGCGCGGAGCACTTCGCGGCGCTGGCGACCCTCGTGCACGAATGGCGGCGGTTCCCGTTCATCGATCCCGAGATCCCCGACGAGCTCCTACCGTCGGCGTGGCCCGGGCATCACGCCAAGGCCCTGTTCGATGAGCGTCACGCCCGTTGGTCTCCTGCCGCGGTCGCGTGGTTCGCCGAGCGCGAGGCGGGTCAGTCGCCGCCTTCGTACTTGAACGAGAGCCGCACCCTGGCCCGGTAGATCATGACCTTGCCGTCCTCGATCTGCATGTCGAGTTGCTCGATCTCGGCGATGCGCAGATCCCGGAGGGTCTGCGACGCCCGGTTCACCGCCGCGGCGGCTGCCTTCTCCCAGGACTCGGTGCTCGTGCCTACGAGGTCCACAATCTTGTACACGCTCTCAGCCATCCGACACCTCCTTGGTGCGAGCCCATTGTTCACCTCTTCAGCCTGCTTCGATAGAGGTGATTCACCGCTCCGCTTCGTTGCGGGCGTCGAGCTCGGCCACGAGCTTCTTCGGGGCGATGACGCGGTAGGCCTCCGCGCAGATCTGGGCGAGCTCGTCCCAGTCGATGCCGACGTCGAGGCGGACGCCGAGCCAACCCCGCCCGCCGACGTACGGCGGGCGGAAGAACCGCTCGGGCTCGGCGTCGACGAGCTCGGCCTGCACGCCCGGCGGCGCCGCGCACCACAGGTGGGGGAACTGGTTGCCGTGGTGGCCGTCGCCCCAGTACATGACGAAGGCGGACTTGTCCCGCACGAACCAGGTGGGCGCGCTGTGGCTCGGCCGCTCGGTCACCTGGGGCAGATCCATGCAGATCGCCCGCAGCCGCACGAGCGGGTCGGGGCGCTTCGCCATCAGCGCGCCACCGTCAGGCCGTCGCGCCCTCGGTCTCGTTGGAGCTCGACGACTTCTTCCAGGCGATGAACCCGAGCACGGCGAGCACGAGGAGGATGAGGAGGACGATGAGGCCCTTGCGGCTGCGCTCGTCGTCGGCCAAGTCGCCGAGCGTGGCGCCCACGGTCTCGAGGCTGTCGGAGGCGACCTCGGTGACGTCGGCGAGGGCGTCCTTCACGGTGTCGAGCGCAGTGTCGATCAAGGCCATGTAGCCACCTCCAGTGGTTTGGTCCCCACGGAACCTATCCGCGGCGGGAGGGGGGTGGCGCGAACTCGGTGCAAATGGTTGCTTGTCCGGGGGGGCGAACACACGTACGATCGAGGAATGGAAACGGCGGTCGAGCACCTGGTCAGTGCGGTGGAGGCGCGGCCAGACGTCGTTTCGAACGAGGAGCTCGTGCAGGCGTTCGCCCCGTACGACCGGCTGACGGCGTGGCTGAGCGCAGCGGTCGACCGTGTCGACTGGGCGGCCGACGGTGCCGTCACCCGGGCGCAATGGCTCCGCACGCAGGCCCGCCGCTCGCCGCTCGATGCTTCTGTCTTCGCGCGGCGAGCGGGGCGGGTGGCTGCTTGTCCGGAGGTCTCGGCGGCGTGGCGTGGCGGCCGGTTGGCGACCGGTCAGGTCGACGCCGTCGCCGCCACTGTGAACGATCGCAGCGCGGTGTTGTTCAGCGAGCAGGAAGCGGCGCTGGTGCCAGCGCTCGCGAGGTTGTCGGTGGCCGACACCGAGACGGCGATGCGCCAGTGGGCGACCTACGCCGCTGCCGTGGTCGACGGGCCCGAACCGGTCGGGGCATCGCGGTCGCTGTTCCTGGATCGTGGTGTGGACGGTTGGGGCGAGTTGTCGGGTCGGCTCGACCCGGCCGGGTCCGCGGTCGTGACGGCGGCGCTCGACGCGGCCGCGGTGCCTGATGGCGACGGGGAGCCGGCGCGGACTCGTAGCGAGCGGCGCGCTCGACGCCTTGGTTTCGGTGGCCCGCCACTTCTTGGACCACGCCGATGTGGCGGCCACGTCGCGCGGGAGCCGCCCGGACGTCACGGTGGTGGTGACACTCGATGAGCTCGAGCAGCGGGCCGGGCGCACCCTCGACGGTGAGCCGCTCGACGCGGCGACGGTGGCGGCGTTGCTGTGCGATGCGGGTGTGCATCGTGTGGTGACCGACGGCGCCTCGGTCGCGCTCGACGCCGGGCGCACGACTCGCACGGTGGGGCATCACCTGTTCAGTGCGGTGGCGGTGCGGGACGGCGGCTGCCGGTTCCCGGGTTGTGATCTGCCGGTGTCACGGTGCGAGGCCCATCACGTCGTTCCGTGGCAACACGGCGGCGCCACCGACCAGTCGAATCTACTTTTGCTCTGCTGGCGACACCATCACGACTTTGCCCACCACCCGCAGTGGCACGTCAAGCTCCTGCCGGACGCGTCGGTCGAAGTGACCACCCCGGACGGTCGCATGCTTACCGGCCGCCCGCCGCCGCCTCGCCCGCCCCCGGTCCCATTGACAGTCGAAGCTGTCGCGAACGCGCCACAAGATCGCCCCGCCACCGGTCAGCCAACATCAGCGCGAGCGCTCGGCTGTCGTCTCGATCGTGATGCCGCCGCGTGCTCGTTGCGTCAGCGTGACCACGACTCGCTGGGGCTGCGCGGTGCCCATGATCTCGTCGGCGATCTCGACCGCGAACGCCTCCGCGAACACGGCTCGGTCGCGGAACGACCACAGGTACAGCTTGAGCGACTTCGACTCCACGCACCACTGGCCGGGCATGTAGTCGATGACCACCGTGGATAGGTCGGGCTGGCCGGTGACCGGGCACAGCGACGTGACCTCGTCGGCGTTGAACCGCACGCGCGTGCAGCCGGGCGGCGCGGCGAAGCACTCCACGTGGGCCACCGGGTGGCGTACGGGCTGGCCGAGGATCGTGAGGTGATCGGTGGGGATGTCGGAGCTCACGCCGACATGCCTAGCGTCGGCGCCGGCAGGAACCGCCCGATGACCGGCAGCTCCCAGAACTGCTCGGCGCTGGCCACGGCCAGACCGACGGCTACGAGGTGCTCGGACGAGTCGTAGGCGAGGTAGCGGCGCCGCCACGTCGGCTGGAACTTGGCGTTGTAGCGCCACAGCGACTCGATCTGCATCGTGCCCGAGAGCCGCTCCATCACCCGCTTCTCCATGCGCCGGCCCCTCGTGTCGCCCATCTCGCCGGCGAGGACGGCGCGCATGGCGGCGAAGTTGAGCGAGAGGCCGCGGTGGCCCGTGGCCCGCAGGTGCTCGATGGTGCGCACGACCACGAAGTCGGTCAGGCCGTTCGGGTGCTCGGCGGCGCTGCGGCGCATCAGGTCGAGCGAGTAGCCGTCGATGTCGGCCGCCGGCACGAACTGGCAGAACGCCGCCGGCACGCCGTCGGAGTCGGAGCACACGGCGAGCAGCAGCCCGGTGTCCCGTACGTCGAACAACCGAGACAGCGTCATGGAGAAGCCCCGCTCGACCTGACCTTGGCGGCTCTCGCGCATGAGCTCGCGCAACTGGAGCGCCAGAGCCGGGTCGACGTGCGCGGGGTCGTAGAACGCGATCGTGTAGCCGTGGTTGGCGATGCGGTTCACGGCCTGGCGCAGGCCCTTCATCGCGCCGCCGGCGAGCGAGAACGCATCGGTGTCCACCACTGCCTCGTCGCCGATGTAGCGGTGCGACATCCCGGCCGCTTGGTAGATGGGAAGCCAGGCCTCGCTGGCGGCCAGCACGGCCACGTTCCAGCCCTGCCGGGTGGCGTGGTCCCGGAACGCCGACCACGCCTCAGCCCGCTCGTCCTCGGGCCCGATGGGATCGGGGGATACGAGGCACACGCCGTTGCGCACGGCGTAGGCGATGAGGGTGTTGCCGACGCGGAGGTGGTGCTTGTCGTCGCGCAGGGCGAAGTACGAGAGCGTGTCGCCGCCGTGATGGTCGAGGATGTCGCGCGCCGCGGTGAGGGAGATCTCGGCGCCCGAGTCGCCGGTGAGGGCCGGCCGCACCAGCAGCCACCCGAACGACAGCGCCAGCCCGACGCCGACCGCGGCGAGGGCGATGGTGAAGGTGGTGTCGAGCCGCCCGCCGATGGTGATCGTTGACAGCCCCACGAGGCGCTCGCTGACGGCGCCCGCCGCGCTGGTCCATGCCATGCGGTGGCTCGAGATCTGCACGCCGATGGTGGCGACGACGATCGTGACGATGCCGGCGACGAGCAGCGTGCCGGTGCCCCGGCGCACCGACTCCCGGTCGGTGGGCGCGTGGAAGTGACGCCGAGTGAGCACGAGGAAGACGACGGCGCCGATGCTGAGCGCCGCTTCCTCGATGTCGAGGCCCTTGACGATGTGGGCGCCGGCGGCCAGTCCCAGCAGCACGACCGCCGCGGCCCACGCCCACCGTTGCCCTCGGCGCACGCCGCGGGCCAGCTGGAGCAGGGCGATGCCGGTGACGGCAGTGAGGGCGGTGGCCGTCTCGTGGAGGGCCAGCGGGTAGTTCGTGGTCAGCGCCAGGGCCTGCAGGCGCTGGCGGAACGGCGGCGTGAGGGCCGAGCCGAGGTTCACCAGGGCGCCGACCAACAGCAAGCCGGCGCCGATGCGCCGGACGAGGACCGTCCGTTCCCGCCGCTCAGTTGTCCCGCGCACTGGAGCCGACCGTAGTCCTCGCCGGCCGCGCTCGCTGGGCGCCTCGCCGCGCACTGTGCAATCGGCGCCGCAGTGCGGCGCCGGGCGAGCGCCCGCAGCATTGTCCGAGCGCAGCGAGTCAGACGCGGAGCCGAGGCAAGTCACGCCATCGCCAACCTTCGCGCACCCCCTCGATATCGTCGCCCGCGATGGAACAGCTCCCCGTCGGCCGGGTCCTCGGTAGTGAGGACGCCACCCCGATGGTGTTCCGCGTCGGTGTGGCGCCAGGGCAGTGGCTCCAGCTCGACGACGTCGTCGTCACCGACCGGTCGATGCCCGATGGCCAGGTCGTTCGCCTGTCCGGCCTGGTCACCGAGATCCGCGCCGTGCACGAGGGCGCTCGGTTCGGTTCGGACGTCTTCCTGATCGCCGACGGCCTCCTGCCGGCGCAGACGTTCGAGGCGGCCGAGGTCATGACGACCCGCATCGAGCCCGAGACGTATGTGCCGCCGCTGCCGGGCACGCCGGTGCGCCGGGCCACGGGGGCCGAGCGCGACACCGCCCTCTACTTCGACCGGATGGCGGCCAAGCTGCCGATCGGGCTGGGGCGGGACGGCGCGCCGCTGTTCGCCAACCTCGAGTTCCTCGACGGCACGCGCGGCGCCCACGTCAACATCTCGGGCATCTCCGGCGTGGCCACGAAGACGAGCTACGCCACGTTCCTCCTGTACAGCCTGTTCCGCTCGGGCGTGCTCGGCCCCGAGGCGGCCAACACCAAGGCGCTCGTCTTCAACGTGAAGGGTGAGGATCTGCTCTTCCTCGACCAGCCCAACACCCGCCTGACCGACGACGACCGCCAGCGCTACCAGCGGCTGGGCCTCCCGGCCGAGCCGTTCGCCAGCGTGAACGTCTACGCCCCGCCCCGGCGCCAGGACCCCAACGCCGGGCCGGATGTCTCGAGCCGCCGGGGCGGCGTGCACGCCTTCTACTGGACGCTCGACGAGTTCTGCGCCGAGCAACTGCTGCCGTTCGTGTTCGCCGACGCCGAGGACGAGCGCCAGCAGTACACGATGGTCGTGCACCACGTCACGGCCAAGCTCGCCCGCGACGGCAAGTCGGTGGGCGACGACGGGCAGTGGGCCATCGACGGTACGACGCTGCGGACCTACGAGGACCTCGTCGACCTCGTGGTCGACCGGGTGACCGACGAGGAGACGGCGCTCGAATGGGCGGGCCGAGCGGTAGGGATGGGCACCATCAACGCCTTCGTGCGCCGGTTGCTGTCCTCGCGGGCGCGGCTGGCCCCGCTCGTGCGGGCCGACATCGCCCGGCGCCCGACCCATCGCATCAGCACCTCCGACGCGCAGGTGACGGTGGTCGATCTCCACAACCTGCACGACCGGGCCCAGCGCTTCGTCGTCGGCGTCACCCTGCAGAAGGCGTTCGAGGAGAAGGAGCAGCGGGGCTCGCCTCGGCCGCTCACCTTCGTGGTGCTCGACGAGCTGAACAAGTACGCGCCGCGGGAGGGCAGCTCGCCCATCAAGGAGATCCTGCTCGACGTGGCCGAGCGGGGCCGCAGCCTCGGCATGATCCTGGTCGGGGCCCAGCAGACGGCCAGCGAGGTCGAGCGGCGGGTCATCGCCAACTCGGCGCTGCGCGTCGCGGGGCGCCTCGACGCCGCTGAGGCGGCTCGTCCCGAGTACGGCTTCCTCCCCGAGGCCCACCGCCGCCGGGCCACCATCGCCAAGCCGGGCACGATGTTCGTCAGCCAGCCCGAGATCCCGGTGCCGCTGGTGACCGAGTTCCCGTTCCCGGCGTGGGCCACCCGGCCGTCGGAGACCGCGTCGGCGGTCGGCCACCTCGGGCCGGCGACTGATGACGAGTTCGACGGGTTGTAGTCCATGCGCCTCCTCCACACCGCCGACTGGCACCTGGGCAAGGTGCTGAAGGGCGTCGATCGCCTGCCCGAGCAACGCGCCGTCATGGCCGAGATCGTCGCCCTCGCTACCACTGAGGCCGTCGATCTCGTCGTGGTGGCGGGCGACGTGTTCGAGTCGGGGGCACCGCCGCCCGACGCGCAGCAGCTCGCCTTCGAGACGTTGCTGGCGCTGCGGGCCACCGGTGCCGACGTCGTGGTGATCGCCGGCAACCACGACAACGCCGACGCCTTCGAGGCGGTGCGGCCGGTGTTCGCCGCCGCCGGCCTCCATGTGCTCGGCCGGGCCTGCCCGCCCGAAGCGGGCGGGGTGCTCGTCCTTGCCGCTACCCGCACCGGCGAGCCGGTGCGGTTGGCGCTCCTGCCGTTCACCTCGCAGCGCGGCATCGTGCGGGCCGCCGATCTGTTCGGGGCCACCGCCGCCGACGCCAACGACCGCTACGTCGAACGGATGGACAAGGTGATCACCCGCCTGACCGCCGGGTTCGGCGCCGACGCCGTGAACGTGCTCATCGCCCACGGCACCGTCACCGGTGCGCGCTTCGGCGGCGGTGAGCGCGAGGCGCAGAGCATCTTCGACTACCACGTCCCGGCCACGATCTTCCCCGCCAGCACGTCGTACGTCGCACTGGGCCATCTCCATCGCACGCAGGAGGTGCCGGCGCGATGCCCGGCCTGGTACGCCGGCTCGCCCATCGCCGTCGACTTCGGGGAGGAGGCGGCGGCGCCGTCGGTGCTCGTGGTCGACGCCGCGCCGGGGGCGCCGGCGCGGGTGCGGCGGGTCGAGCTCACATCGCCGCGGCGGCTGCGCACCGTCACCGGCACCGTGGCCGAACTGGCCGAGGCGGCGGCCGGCGTGGGCGACGCCCTCTTGCGGGTCGTGGTGACCGAACCGACCCGGGCCGGGCTCGGTGACGAGGTGCGGGCGCTGCTGCCCAACGCCATCGACGTCCAGGTGGCCGCCCCCACCACGCCGGCCGGCGAGCGCCGCCCGACCCGCGCCGGGCGGTCCACCACGGAGCTGTTCCACCAGTACCTGGCCGAGCGCCAGGTCGACGATCCGGCCGTCGAGGCGCTCTTCGCCGAGCTGCTCGACGCCGCCTCGGCCGCGGGTGGCGACTGATGCGACCGGTGCTGCTGCGCATGCGGGGCTTCGGCGCCTTCCGTGACGAGACCGTCGTCGACTTCGCCGACACCGACGTCTTCGCCCTCGTCGGTCCCACCGGCTCGGGCAAGTCCACGGTGATCGACGCCATCTGCTTCGCCCTCTACGGCAGCGTGCCGCGGCACGGGGAGAAGGCGGTCGGGGTGGTGGTGTCGGTGGGCGCCAACGAGGCGGCCGTCGAGCTCACCTTCGAGCGGGCGGGGCAGCGCTACGTCGTGGCCCGGGTGGTCCGCCGGGCCGGGCGCGACGGCCGGGCCACCACGAAGGAGGCGCGCCTGGAGCGCCACGACACCGACGGGACGGTGGTGACGCTGGCCGGCGCCGCGCGCGAGCTGGCGCCCGCCGTCGAGGAGCTGCTCGGGCTCGGGTTCGATCACTTCACCCGCTGCGTGGTGCTGCCGCAGGGCGAGTTCGCCCGCTTCCTGCACGACAAGCCGGCCGACCGCCAGGCGCTGCTCGAGCAGTTGCTCGGGCTCGGTCTCTACGACCTGCTCGTCAAGCAGGCCAACCAGCGGGCGGCCGAGGCCCAGGCGGCGGCGGGCCTGGCCGAACGGGCCATGCACGACCTGCCGCCCGCCGACGACGACACCCGGGCCGAGGCCGGGCAACGGCTTGCCGCGCTGGAGGTGCTGGCCGCCGACGTGGGGGCCGCCCAGGCCGACCTCGATCGCCTCCAGGCCGAGGGGGCGGCGGCCGCCGACGAGGCGCGAGCGGCAACGGTGCTGGCCGACGCCCTCGACGCCATCGCCGTGCCGGCCGCGGTGGCCGAGTTGGGGGAGCGGCTGGCCGAGGCCCGCCCGGAACTGAGCCGGGCGGAGAGCGTGCACGCCGCCGCCCTGGCAGCGCGCGATCAGGCGGAGGCGGCCCTGGCCACGTTCCCGGCGCTGGCCACGCTGGAGGCGGCGGCGCAGGCCCACCTCAGCATCGGAACGGGCAACACGGTGCGGGAGGAGCGGGCGGCACAGGCCGAGGCGGCCGAGCGCGGCCGCAAGGAGGCGGCGGTGGCGGCTGAGGCCGCCGAGCGGGCCGAGGCCGACGCCCGCCAGGCCCTCGACGTCGTGCGGGCCGCCCACACCGCCCACGACCTCGCCCGCCACCTGGTGGCCGGCGAGGCCTGCCCGGTGTGCCAGCAGGTCGTGGCCACGGTGCCCCGCCGCACCCGCACGCCGGCGGTGAAGGCGGCCGAGGACGGCGTCACCGCCGCCGAGCGGGCCAAGCGGACCGCCGTCAAGGCGGCGACGGCGGCGGCTGATGCGGCCCACCGGGCCGAGGCCGAGCTCGGCCGGGTCGACGCCAAGCTGCAGACCCTCCTCGACCAGGTGGCCGCCCATCCCGACCCCGAGGCCCTCGTCGCCCTGCTCGCCGCCGCCAGCCAGGCCGCCACCGACGTGGCCGAGGCCCGCCAGGCGGCCGACCTCGCGGGTCAGGCCGTGGCCGCCGGGCGCGATGCCACCGCCAGACTCGAGGACGGGCTGCGCCGGGCGGCGGCCGCCTTCCACGCCCAGCGCGACTCGGTCGCCGCCGCCGGCCCGCCGGCGCCCGCCGATGACGTGGCCGTGGCCTGGCCGTCGCTGGCGGCCTGGGCCGGTGAGCAGCACCCCGTCGTCCGCGCTCGGGCCGCCGAGGCGGCGCGGGCGGCCGAGGAGGCCGGTGCGGCCCATCGCCGCCTCGCCGGCACCCTCACCACCCGGGCCGAGGCGCTCGGCCTCCTGGCCACCGGCCCGCTCGCCGTCGTCGTCGCCCGGGCCGAGGAGCAGGCCCGCCACCGGGTCGAGGCCATCGAGGCCGCTCGGGCGGCGCAGGCCCGGCTCGCCGCCGAGGTCGAGCAGCATCGGCGCCGGCACGCCGTGGCCCACGAACTGGCCCGGCACCTGGGCTCCGCCGGCTTCCCCCGCTGGCTCGTCAGCGAGGCCCTCGACCTGCTCGTGGCCGATGCGTCGGTGCTGCTGCGGCAGCTCTCGGGCGGGCAGTACTCGCTGGAGGCGGTCGACGGCGGCAGCGACCTCGCCGTCATCGACCACGCCAACGCCGACGAACGGCGGTCCGTGCGCAGCCTGTCAGGGGGCGAGACCTTCCAGGCGTCGCTGGCCTTCGCTCTGGCCCTGTCCGATCACCTGGCGGCGCTCACGGCGGCCACGGCGGCTCGGCTGGACGCCATCTTCCTCGACGAGGGGTTCGGCACGCTCGACGCCGACAGCCTGGACACGGTGGCCGCCACCATCGAAGCCCTCGCCGGCCGGGGGCGCATGGTGGGCATCGTCACCCACGTGCGGGAGCTGGCCGAGCGGGTGCCGGTGCGCTACGCCGTGCGCAAGGGACCGCGCACGGCCACGGTGGAACGGGTGGTGGCGTGATGCGGCTCGTGGTGGAGGCGTGGGATCCGTCGTACGGGAGCCCGGTCGAGGGTGAGGCGATGGCGGAGTCGAGCGTCGAGGTGAACCTGGCCGTCGAGGTGGACCCGGCGGCGTGGGCGCCGCGCCGGCCCGACGCCGGCGTCGTGGTGCCCGAGGTGGTGGTCTTCGTCGACGGTGTGCGCCGGGTGGACGCCCGGGTCTGGGTGCGGGCCGACGACGACCCGACGGGCACCGGGGCCGAGCCCGGCTTGTGCGCGTCGTGGGCCGCCGGTGCCGTTCGCTGCGAGCCGGGCGGGGCCCGGCTCGGTGCCGTGGTGCTCGGCCGGGGGCTGTTCTCGGCCAGCCGCCACGCCGCCGAGCTGATGACCCCGCACGGCACCTACGCCCCGTGCATGGCCCGATCGAGTGGCCCCGAGGTGCTGTCGCTGGCGCTCCAGGAACGCATGGGCGCCGCCGAGCGGGCCGCCGCCGAGCGCGCCGCCGACGGTGCTGCCGCCCTGGTGGTGCTCGACGGACCGCTGCGGGGCCGCCAGCACTTGACCGGCGTCGTCGGCATGGTCAAGACCCACCACGTGGCCTACCTGAGCGGTGATGCCCTGGCCGTGCTGGCCGCCTTGGCGCCTGGCGAGCGCACGCCGGCGTTCACCGTGGGGACGTCGTGGACGCGCCACTCCTGGTACGTGCGCCTGCCTGGCCCGACGGGCGCCCCGCTGGCCGGCGTCGTGCGCTGCGAGTGTCCGGCCGACGTGGCGCCGGCCGCCCTCACGGCGCTGGCCGACAGCACGGCCGCCATCCTCCCCCGCTACGCCAGCGAGGCCCACAAGGACGCTCGGGCGCCGCAGAACCTCTATCCGATCGCCGGCCTGGAGCGCGAGCTGCGCCGCCGCCTCGGTGACCCGGCGCTCCTGCACCGGGCCCTACGCGTCGCCGCCGCCTAGTCCATCGACCGCTGCGAGCGCGGTGGCCAGCCAGTGCTCGGGGGTCGCGCCGGCGAGCGGCGTCCAGAAGTCGGCTCCCGGCCGCGCCTCCACCACGACGCGCCCGCCGCCGGCCCACGTGGCGTCGAACGCCACCTGCCACGCGTGCAGGTACGTCCGGGGCGCGGGCGGGCCGGCGAAGAGCGGGTCGCCGACGATGGGGAGGCCGATCCACGCCAGGTGCACGCGGATCTGGTGGCGTCGCCCCGTGAGCGGCTGGGCCACGACGAGGGTGACGTCATCGGCCGCCCCGGCCCGCCCGAAGTCGGTGCGGGCGGGGTAGACCCGCTTGTCGGCGAACACGGCCGACGGCGTCACCGACCACCTGTGCGTGGCCGGGTCGACCTCGATGCTCGATCGGGGCGCGGCGACCCGCACCCGGTTCTTGCGCCCGACGGCGAGGGGCAGGTCGATCGATCCGCGCGCCGGGACGTCGACGCCGCGCACCACGGCCAGGTAGGCCTTCTCGATCGAGCGCCGGTGGAACTGGCGCGCCAGCGACGCGTGGCCCTCGGCCGTCTTGGCGAAGACGATGGCGCCGGACGTGACCTTGTCGATGCGGTGGGCCGGCGTCACGTCCTCGCCCGCCTCCCGCGCCAGATCGACCAGATCGGCGGCGTGGCGCTCGCCGGTGACGGCGATGCCGGCTGGCTTGTCGAGCACGAGGACGGCGTCGTCCTCGTACAGCCGGTGGCCGTCGCGGAGCTCGACCCAACTGGTCATCACCGCAGTCTCTTATCGTGGCGCGATGGTCGCCGTCGATCTCACCCGGTGGGCGGGCGACGTCGTCTTGAGCGACGGCGGCACCGTGCACGTCCGCCCGATCCGGCCAGCCGACGCCGATGCCCTCGTAGCGATGCACGGGCGGCTGTCACCCGAGAGCATCTACTTCCGCTTCTTCTCGCCCAAGCCCCGCCTCACGGACAAGGAGATCGAGCGCTTCACCGTGGTCGACTTCCGCGACCGGGTGGCACTGGTGGCCATGCTCGGCGACGACATGGTGGCAGTGGCCCGGTACGACCGCTGGCGGCACGAGGACGAGGCCGAAGTGGCGTTCACCGTCGATGACGCCCATCACGGGCGCGGCATCGCCACCGTGCTGCTCGAGCACCTCGCCGCCATCGCCCGCGAGATGGGACTGAAGCGGTTCACCGCCGAGGTGCTGCCGGACAACCGGCCCATGCTCGGGGTGTTCCGCGCCGCCGGGTTCGAGGTCAGCACCCGGTTCACGTCGGGCATCATCGACGTGGCGTTCGACCTCGACCCGACGCTGCACCTCATCGAGTCGGTCGAGCAGCGCGAGCAGCGGGCCGAGAGTCGCTCCATCGCCCGTCTCGTGCGGCCCCGCTCGGTCGCCGTGATCGGGGCGTCGGACCGCGTGGGTTCGGTGGGGCGAGCCGTGTTCCGCAACCTGCTGGCGGGCGGCTTCGACGGGCCCGTGTACCCGGTCAACCCGACCACCCCGCACGTGGCCAGCGTGACCGCCTTCGCCGCCGTGACCGACATCGCCGACGACGTGCACCTCGCCGTGATCGCCGTGCCCGCCGCCGAGGTCGCCGACGTCGTGCGCCAATGCGCCGCGAAGCGGGTGCGCGGCGTCGTGGTGATCGCCACCGGCTTCGCCGACGCCGGACCGGAGGGAGCGGCGGCCGAGCGCGACCTCGTCGACTTCGCCCGGGGGCACGGCATGCGGCTCATCGGGCCAGCCAGCATGGGCATCATCGCCACTGGGAAGGGCAGCACGATGATGGCGTCGTTCGCCCAGGCCCGGGTGCGACCCGGGCGGGTGGGGATGTCGCTGCAATCCGGCCCGCTCGGGATCGGGCTCCTGGAGCTGGCCGACCGGCTCCAGCTCGGCATCTCGTCGTTCGTCTCGCTCGGCCACAAGGCCGACGTCAGCGCCAACGACTTCCTCAACTACTGGGACGACGATCCGGACACCAGCGTCGTCCTGCTCTACACGGAGAGCTTCGGCAACCCCCGCAAGTTCGGGCGGATCGTGCGCCGTGTCTCGCTGCGCAAGCCGATCGTCGCCGTGAAGTCAGGGCGGGGGCAGCCTGACGACATCGCCGCCGACGCTCTGTACCAGCAGGCGGGCGTCATCCGCGTCGACGATGTGCGCCAGCTCTTCGACGTGGCTCGCGTGCTCGACGGCCAGCCGCTGCCGGCCGGGCGGCGGGTGGCGGTCGTGGCCAACTCCGACAGCCCGGCCATCCTCGCGCTGGACGCGCTGCGGGCGGCGGGGCTGGAGCCGGCGGGCATGGCCGCCGACACCTGCGAGGCCATCGCCGCGCTGGCGCCGCCCGAGGCCACCGTCGGCGCCGCCGTCGACCTGACCTACCGCGCCGGGCCGCGGCTCTACGGCGAGGTGCTGGCCGCCGTCCTCGCCGACGCCGCGGTGGACGCCGTCGTGGCCATCTACGCGCCGCCGATCTCGAGCATGGTCGACGACGTGGCCCGCGCCATCACCGACGCCGCCGCCGGCTCGGGCAAGCCCGTGCTGGCGGTCACGCTGGGACACGACGACGGTCCCCTCGGCCCCGATTCCCCGGTGCCCGCCTTCGGCTTCCCCGAACCGGCCGCCGGCGCCCTCGGGCGCATCGCCCGCTACGCCGAATGGCGCCGGCGCCCGGTGGGCGAGGTGCCGGTGCTGCCGGGCATCGACCTGCTGAGCGCCGAGCAGTTGGTGGCCCACGCCCTCGAGGTGCGGCCCGACGGCACGCTGTTGCCGCTGGTGGCGGCGGCCACGCTCCTGGCCAGTCACGGCATCCCGATGGCACCGGCGCGCGGCGTGACCACCGTCGACGCGGCCGTCGCCGCGGCGGCCGAGATCGGCTACCCGGTGGCCCTCAAGGCCGGTGGCGTCGAGCGCCTGGCTCGGTCCGAGAGCGGCGGCGTGGCCCTCGACATCCAGGGTCCCGAGCAGCTGCGGGGCGCCTACGAGCGCATGTCGGCCGGCCTCGGCGACGGCATGGCCGAGGCCGTCGTGCAGCAGATGGTGCCGGGCGGGGTGGAGACCATCGTGACCGTCGAGTCGCACCCGGCGTTCGGTCCCGTCGTGGGGTTCGGGCTGGGCGGCGCGTTCGCCGACGCCATCGCCGATCACCCGGCCCGCAGCCTGCCCCTCACCGACCTCGACGTGGCCGAGCTCGTGGCGTCGTCGCGGGCGGCGGGGGCGATCGAGGCACTGGGCGGTGACGTCGCCGCGTTGGAGGAGCTGCTCGTGCGGGTGGGCCTGCTGGTCGACGCCGTGCCCGAGATCAGCGCGCTGCGCCTCAACCCGGTGCTGGTGTCACCGTCGGGGGCGTGGGCGCTCGATGTCCGCATCCACGTCGCCCCCGCCGAGCCCCACCCCGACGCCGTCCCCCTCCGTCGCCTTTAGGCGTGCCGCCGCAGTGCGGCGGCGGGGCACCCGCCCGCGGAACTCTCCGAGCGCAGCGAGTCGGCGCCGCATCATCACGTCGGCTCGCGGGGCAGGCCCAGCACACGCTCGCCGATGATGTTGCGCAGCACGTTCGAGGTGCCGCCCATGATCGTGTACGCCGGCGAGTAGCACACGCCGCGAGCCATGCGCCCCCACACCATCGCGTCGGGACCGGCGGCCCGTGCCGCGAACGTCGGCGACGCGCTGCTCGTGCTCGGTGCAGAACGTCTTCGTGGCGGCCGAGAACGACGGCGGCGCCTGCTTCAGCGTCTCCCGCAGCACCAGGAGGCGCCCGAGGCGGTAGGCCGTCTCCAGCCGGGCGATCTCCTGGCGCACGAGCGGGTCGCTCGTGTCGGCCTGCTCCTTGGCGTCGAGGTACAGCGCGTGGTTCGACAGCAACCGGTCGATGCCGCCCCGCTCGTGCTCGAGCTGGCGCATGGTCTGCTTGAACGAGCCGCCCTCCTGGCCCACGAGGTTGGCCGCGGGCACCCGCACGTTGTCGAAGAAGACCTCGCAGAAGTGCCGGTTGGTCGTCATGTCCTGGATGGGGTTCACGGTGATGCCGGGTGACGCCATCGGCACGATCAGCTCGCTGAGGCCGGTGTGCTTGGGCCCGTCCGTGGACGTCCGGCAGATCAGGTAGCAGTAGTTCGCCGACTTGGCGAAGCTCGTCCAGATCTTCTGGCCGTCGACCACGTACTCGTCGCCGTCGAGCACGGCGCGGGTGCCGAGCGAAGCGAGGTCGGAGCCGGCGTTGGGCTCGCTCATGCCGATGCACCAGCCGCTGTCGCCGGACAGGATGCCGGGGAGGAACTCCTGCTTCTGGGCGTCGGTGCCGTAGGCGACGATGGACGGGCCCATCTGGCGGTCGGCGAACCACGATCCCGCGATCGGCGCGCCGGCCTTGATGAGGGCCTCGGTCACGATGAAGCGCTCGAGCGGGGTGCGGCCGTGACCGCCGTCGGCCGTCGGCCACGTCATGCCAATCCAGCCCCGGCGGCCCAACTCGCGGGAGAACTCGCGCGAGTAGCCGTTGATCCAGCCGTCGTCGTGGACGCCGTACGTGGCCACCGCCTTCGCGGCCACATCCTCGGCTTCCGCCTGCAGCGAACGGAGGTCGGCGGGCCAGTCGAAGTCCATGGCGGCGATGGTAGGTCCAGGGGCCGTGGTCACCCAGCCCGACCAGGGATGCCACACTGACCGCTTCACCTTCGAAAGGAGCCGCCATGACGTTGAGCGACAAGCTCGAAGAGGGAAAGGCGAAGGTCGGCAAGGGCGTGACCACCGCGGCCGAGAAGACCAAGGAGGTTGCCGGTCCCGCCGCTGAGAAGACCAAGGAGGTGGCGGGCGTGGTCGTCGAGAAGACGAAGGAGGTGGCGGGCGCCGTCGTCGAGAAGACGAAGGAGGTGGCCGGCACGGTCGTCGAGAAGGCCAAGGAGGTCACCCACAAGGGCGACGCCAAAGGCGACGACGAGGCTCCGCCGGTCGTCGACGAGAGCGCCGGGTCGGAGTAGCCCGGACACGAGCGGGTCGGGCGGCCCGCTCCGGCGGCTGGCGCGCTCCTCGCGCCGTTCCGCTACGCTGACTGACAAGTCCAATACAAGTGAGGGATGGCGCATGGCCAAGATCAAGGTCGAGAACCCGGTCGTCGAGCTCGACGGCGACGAGATGACCCGCATCATCTGGGCGTTCATCAAGGACAAGCTGATCCTGCCCTACCTGGACGTCGACCTGAAGTACTACGACCTCGGCATCGAGCACCGCGACGCCACCAACGACCAGGTCACGATCGACGCCGGCAACGCCATCCGCGAGTACGGCGTGGGCGTCAAGTGCGCCACCATCACCCCCGACGAGGCGCGCGTCGAGGAGTTCGGGCTGAAGAAGATGTGGAAGTCGCCCAACGGCACCATCCGCAACATCCTCGGCGGCGTCGTGTTCCGGGAGCCGATCATCTGCTCGAACATCCCCCGGTACGTGCCGAGCTGGACCAAGCCCATCGTGATCGGCCGTCACGCCCACGGCGATCAGTACAAGGCCACCGACCTCAAGATCCCCGGCCCCGGGACCGTGACACTCACGTTCACACCCGACGGCGGCGAGCCCGAGGTGCACGAGGTGGCCCGCTTCGACGGCGGCGGCGTCACCATGGGCATGTACAACTACGACGACTCGATCCGTGACTTCGCCCACGCGTCGCTGCGCTACGGGCTCGACCGGGGCTACCCCGTCTACCTCTCCACGAAGAACACGATCCTCAAGGCCTACGACGGCCAGTTCAAGGACATCTTCCAGGAGGTGTTCGACAACGAGTACAAGAAGCAGTTCGACGAAGCCGGCATCTGGTACGAGCACCGCCTGATCGACGACATGGTGGCCCAGGTCATCAAGGGCGACGGCGGCTACGTGTGGGCGTGCAAGAACTACGACGGCGACGTGCAGTCGGACACCGTGGCGCAGGGCTTCGGCAGCCTCGGGCTCATGTCGTCGGTACTGCTCACCCCCGACGGCGAGACGTGCGAGGCCGAGGCCGCGCACGGCACCGTCACCCGCCACTACCGCCAGCACGAGCGGGGCGAGAAGACATCCACCAACCCGATCGCGTCGATCTTCGCCTGGACGCGCGGCCTCGAGTTCCGCGGGAAGAAGGACGGCACCCCGGCCGTCGTCGAGTTCGCCCAGGCCCTGGAGCGGGTGTGCGTCGAGACGGTCGAGTCCGGCCGGATGACGAAGGACCTCGCCCTGCTGATCGGCAAGGACCAGCCGTTCCAGTCCACCGAGGAGTTCCTCGACTCGATCGACGACGGCTTGCAGACCGCCATGAAGTGATCGGCGGCCGCCGGTAGCTACGGTGCCGGGCCGTGCGTGCTGTCGTCTTGCGAACCCACGGTGGTCCTGAAGCCCTCACGATCGAGTCGGTGCCCGATCCCGAGCCCGGCCCGGAGGAGGTGCTGGTGGACATCGTGGCCGCGGCGCTGAACCGGGCCGATCTCCTCCAGCGCCAGGGGCACTACCCGGGGCCGCCGATGGCCCACGGAGATCCCTGGGCTCGAGTTCTCCGGCCGGGTCGCCGCCCGCGGCAGCCGGGCCGTGCTCTGGGAGCCGGGCGACGCCGTGATGGGCATCGTCGGCGGCGGGGGCTACGCCGAGCGCATCACCGTGCACGAACGCCAGGTGATGGCCGTGCCCGCATCGGTCGGTGTGGCCGACGGCGCCGCCATCCCCGAGGTGTTCCTCACCGCGTGGGACGCCCTCGTCGTGCAGGGCGGCCTCACGTCCGGACGGTGGGCCCTCGTCCACGCCGGCGCCTCGGGGGTCGGGACGGCGGCCATCCAGATCGCCAAAGCCATCGGGGCGCGGGTGGCAGTGACGTGCTCGACGGGCAAGGCGGCGCTCTGCCGTGACCTCGGCGCCGACCTGGCCATCGAACGTTCGCCCCACGACTGGCTGGGCGAGCTGCGCGCCCACGTCCCGGCCGGGGTCGACGTGGTGCTCGACGTCGTGGGCGGCGATGAGGTCGACCGCAGCATCGACGCCCTCGCGCTGAAGGGCCGCATCCTGCAGGTCGGGATGATGGGCGGGCGCAGCCTGGCCGATCTCGGCAAGCTCATGGGCAAGCGCGCCGCCGTGATCGGCACGGTGCTGCGGGCCCGACCGCTCGAGGAGAAGATCGCCCTCACCCAGCGCTTCGCCGCCGAGATGCTGCCGCTGTTCGACACCGGCGCGCTGCGCCCGGTCATCGACAGCCGCTTCCCGCTCGACGCCGTGGCCGACGCCCACGCCCGCATGGAGAGCAATGCCAACGCCGGCAAGATCCTGCTAGACGTGAACGCATGAGTCTGGTGCATCGGGTCCTCCCGCCCTCTGCCTTTGCCACGCTTGACGAGTACGTGAAGGCCGGCGGTGGGCGGGGGCTCGAGGTGGCCCGGCAGGTGGAGCCCGTGGCCCTCATCGACGAGGTGGAGGCGGCCGGCCTGCGCGGTCGCGGCGGGGCCGGCTTCCCCACCGGCGTGAAGTGGCGGACCGTCGCTGCCAACCGCTCGGACCTCGATCCCACGACCGTCGTGGTGAACGCCGCCGAGGGCGAACCGGGCACGTTCAAGGACCGCACGCTCATGCGCATGAACCCCTACGAGGTGATCGAGGGCGCCGTCATCGCCGCCATCGCCGTCGGCGCCACGAGCGTGCTCATCGCCACCAAGGCCCGCTTCGCCACCGAGGTGGCGCGGCTGCGCGCCGCCATCGCCGAGATGCAGGGCGCCGGATGGCTGGACGTGCCGGTCGAGGTGTTCGAGGGGCCGGAGGAGTACCTCTACGGCGAGGAGACGGCGCTGCTCGAATCGCTGGACGGCCGGCCGCCGTTCCCCCGCATCGCCCCGCCGTTCCGCCGCGGTGTCGACGAGGTGGTCGAGTCGCCCCGGGACCTCGGCACCGACAGCGGCCTGTCGGCCCACGTCGAGATGGCCGGTGCCGGCGCCGGCGACCCCGCCGCTCCCACGCTGGTGGACAACGTGGAGACGCTGGCCAACGTCCCGAAGATCATCGCCCGGGGCAAGGACTGGTTCCGCACCGAGGGCACCGACGAGTCGCCGGGCACCATCGTGGCCACGGTGACCGGCGGCGTCGCCCGCGCCGGTGTGGGCGAGGTGCTGCTGGGCACGCCGCTGCGCGAGGTGATCGAGCTCGTCGGTGGCGGGCCCGGACCCGAGCGCCAGATCAAGGCGGTGCTCACCGGCGTGTCCAACACCGCGCTCACCGGCGACCAGCTCGACACCCCGGTCAGCTACGAGGCGTTCCGCGCCGCCGGTTCGTGGCTCGGCTCGGCCAGCTTCATCGTGCTCGACGACGAGGCGGACATGGTGGCGGTGGCCGCCGGCGTCTCGCGGTTCCTGGCGGTGGAGTCGTGCGGGCAGTGCGAGCCGTGCAAGCTCGACGGGCTCGAACTCGCCGACAAGCTGGCCGCCCTCGCCGGCAACCGGGCGTCGGAGGCCGATCTCACCGAGATCCGCCGCCGCGTCGACACGGTGGCCGACCGGGCGCGGTGCACGCTGGCGGCGCAGCACCAGTCGGTCGTCGGCAGCATCCTCCTCAACTTCGACGGCGAGGTGCAGGCCCACCTCTCCCATTCCGCCGAGCCGGTGGCGGCCATGACGGTGACCGAGCTGCGCGACCTCGACGACGGCGGCGCCCGCTGGGACGAGGGCCACGTGAAGAAGCAGCCCGACTGGAGCTACGACCCCGAGTGGTCGGGCAAGGTCCCGGCCGACCTCCTCGCCGACCGCCGCGGTCCCGACGCGGACGAGTATTAGGCGTGTAGCTCCCCGGACCAGACGGTGGTGGCCTTGCCGCCGAGGATGACGCGGTCGCCGTCGAGGCGCATGCGCACGATGCCGCCGCGCGCCGACGCCTGGTGGCCCACCAGCGTGGTGCGTCCCGTGCGGGCGGCCCAGAACGGCGCCAGCACGCAGTGGGCCGAGCCCGTGACCGGGTCCTCGTCGATGCCGGCGCCGGGCGCGAAGAAGCGGCTGACCATGTCGATCCCATCGCGATCGCCGGGGGCGGTCACGATCACCCCGCGAGCCCCGAGCGTGCGCAGCGCGCCCAGATCGGGCTGCAGGGCGCGCACCGCCTCGGCCGAGCCCAACTCGACCAGCAGGTCGAAGCGGCTGGCGGCCACCGTGTAGACGTCGGTCGTGCCGATGGCCCGCAGCAGACCGTCGTCCACGGCGGCGACGGTGGCCTCCAGCGCCGGGAAGTCCATCTCGATCCACCCGTCGGCGGCCGGCGCGCACGACAGCGGGCCGCTGCGGGTGTGGAAGCAGGCGGCCTGGCCGAGGACGTGGGTGCTGGCCAGCGTGGCGTGGCCGCACAGGTCGACTTCGACCGTCGGGGTGAACCAGCGCAGGTCCCACTGGCCGGGCGGGCCGGGCACGAGGAACGCCGTCTCGGCCAGGTTCATCTCGGCGGCGACGGACTGCATCCACGCTTCCGGTGCCGGTTCCGGCAGCAGGCACACTGCCGCGGGATTGCCGGTGAAGGCGGTGTCGGTGAAGGCATCGACGACGCTGATCGGGACGCTCATGGCGGTGACGGTAACGGTCAGGCGCTGATCGGCGGCCGCCTATTCGCCCACGGCTGGGCCGCTTCCAGCTGGGCGGCCACCCGCACGAGGAGGTCCTCCCGCCACGGCGGGGCCACCAGCTGGACGCCGATGGGCAGGCCATCGTCGTTCCAGTGCATCGGCAGGGAGATGGCGGGTTGGCCGGTGATGTCCCAGGGGATCGTGAAGCGGCCGCGCGGATCGTCGCGGTGGTCCACGGCCGTCAGGAGCGGCGGGGGGACCTCGAACGTGGGCGTGAGCAGCAGGTCGAAGTCCCCCTCGGGCGCCCACCACGACGCCAGGCGCCGATGCCACGCCTGCAGCTGCTCGGCGGCGGTCAGGAACTGGCGGCCGTCCACCGCGTTGGCGCGCTGGTAGTGCCCCCAGTTGCGGGCCTCGACGTCGGCTTCGGTGATGGGAACGCCGACGCGTGCCGACCACCGGTCGAGCTCCCGGCCGATGACCACGGCGAAGTAGCGCATCAAGGCGTCGTCGAGGTCGTCGTCCAGCGCCGGCGGGCCGGACTCGGCGACGTCGTGCCCCAACCCGTCGAGGAGGGCGGCCGTGAGGGTCACGGCGGCGACGCAATCGGCGTGCACGTCGTCGTCGGACTCGGGGATGCGGGTGCGGAAGCCGATCCGGAGCCGGCCCGGGTCGGCGCCGGCCTCCTCGCGCCACGGCCGCGACGGCGGCGGCGCCGTGTAGGGATCCCCCGACCGGGATGCCGCGGTGCAGTCGAGCACGGTGGCGGTGTCGCGCACCGAACGGGTCAGGACGTGCTCGTGGGTGAGCATGCCCCAGTACTCGCCGAAGGCGGGGCCGAGCGAGGTGCGGGCCCGCGACGGCTTCAGCCCCACGAGGCCGCACATCGACGACGGCACCCGGATCGAGCCGCCCATGTCGTTGCCGTGGGCGACCGCCACCATGCCGGCCGCGACCGCCGCCGCCGAGCCGCCCGAGGACCCGCCGGTGGAGCGATCGAGGGCCCACGGGTTGTGCGTGGCGCCGTAGGCATCGGGCGCGCACGTGAAGGCGGAGGCCAGCTCGGGCGTGTTGGTCTTGCCCACGATGACGAAGCCGGCGGCGCGGAAGCGCTCGATGAGGTAGCTGTCGCGCTCCTCGGTCCAGCCGCGGTCTTTCAGGAAGCGCATGCCGCAGTGGTACGGATCGCCGGCGGTGTGGGCGACGGCGTCCTTCACGAGCAGCGGGACGCCGCGGAACGGACCGTCGGGTAACGGCGCGGCCGCGGCCGCCCGGGCCTTCTCGAACAGCGGATGGATGACGGCGTTCAGCTGCGGGTCGATGCGC
The DNA here is from genome assembly GCA_963728985.1 of uncultured Acidimicrobiales bacterium. GTDB lineage: Bacteria > Actinomycetota > Acidimicrobiia > Acidimicrobiales > Ilumatobacteraceae > DASXAI01. Next base: position 451,522 of record CAVSME010000005.1, read on the forward strand.
TCGATGCGCTCGATGGCGGCGTCGACGAGCTCGGCCGGCGATGCGTCGCCGGCGCGCACCAGCTCCGCCTGCGCGGTGGCATCGATCCAGGCGTCGGCCGGGCCCACGCCGCTGCGGCTAGTGCCGCTCGCCGATGGGCACGTAGTCGCGCGCGCCGACGCCCATGTACTGCTGGCGGGGACGGGCGATCTTCTGCTCCTTGTCGTTGAGCAGCTCCACCCAGTGCGTCAGCCAGCCCGACGTGCGGGGGATGGCGAACAGCACCGTGAACATGTCGATGGGGAAGCCCATCGCCTGGTAGATGAGGCCCGAGTAGAAGTCGACGTTGGGGTAGAGCTTGCGGCTGACGAAGTAGTCGTCGGCCAGCGCCACCTCTTCGAGCTTCAGGGCGATGTCGAGCAGCGGGTTGCGCCCCGTGATCTCGAACACCTCGTCGGCCGTCTTCTTGATGATGGTGGCCCGTGGGTCGTAGTTCTTGTAGACGCGGTGGCCGAAGCCCATCAGCCGGCCGTTGCCCGCCTTCACCGACTCGATGAACGCCGGCACGTTGTCGTAGTTGCCGATCTCGGTGAGCATCCGCACGACCTGCTCGTTGGCCCCGCCGTGCAGCGGGCCGTAGAGGGCGGCGGCGGCCGCCGCGCACGCCGAGTACGGATCGGCCTGGCTGGACCCGACCACGCGCATCGCGGTGGTGCCGCAGTTCTGCTCGTGATCGGCGTGGAGGATGAACAGCACGTCGAGGGCGCGCGCCAGCGTGGGATGCACCTCGAACTCGCTGCCGACCTTCCACATCATGTTCAGGAAGTTGCCGGCGTACGTGAGCGAGTTGTCCGGGTACACCGTGGGCTGGCCGACGCTGAAGCGGTGGCAGTACGCCGCCAGCGTGGGCGTCTTGGCGATGAGGCGGAGGATCTGCTTGTCCCGGTTCCCGGGATCGAAGATGTCCTTGGCCTCGGGGTAGTAGGTGGACAGCGCGGCCAGGCCCGACACGAACATGCCCATCGGGTGGGCGTCGTAGTGGAAGCCCTCCATGAACCGCTTGCGCACGTTGTCATGCAGGAAGGTGTGGTGCGTGACGTCGTAGGTCCACAGCTCGAGCTGCTGCTTGTTGGGCAGCTCGCCGTTCAGCAGCAGGTACGCCACTTCGAGGTAGGTCGAGCTCTCGGCCAGCTGCTCGATGGGGTAGCCGCGGTAGCGCAGGATGCCGGCATCACCGTCGAGGAAGGTGATGCTGCTGGCGCAGGCGGCCGTCGACATGAAGGCCGGGTCGTACAGGCGCAGGTCGGGGTCGAGCTCCCGGAGCGCTGACGCAGGGAAGGTGCCGTTGGTGAGGGGCACCGTGACCTTCTTGCCGGTTCGATCGTCAATGATGGTGATGGTGTCCGCCACCGGTCATGTCCTTCCGTTCGGCGCAGTTGGGGAGGATAGCCACGCAGGAGAACCGCCAGCACCTCCGGGCTCTGCGGCGCCAGGGGCAGTGCCTCGCGGGATTGTTCGAGCGCAGCGAGTCGGCGCCGAGGAGGCGCCCGAAGACACGTCCGCATCAGAGGGGCGAGTTGTCGTGCTTGCGGGGCTGGAGCCGTTCGCGCTTCGACTCCAGCGTGGTCAGGGCGCGGGCCACTTCGGCCCGGGTCTCGGCAGGATCGATGACGGCGTCGACGTAGCCGCGGTCGGCGGCGACGTACGGGTTGAGCAGCCGGTCGCGGTAGTCCTCCTCGAACACCTTGACCTCGTCGGCCGAGGCCCGGCGCATCAGGATGGCCGATGCCTGGCCCGCGCCCATGACGGCGAGCTCGGCCCCCGGCCACGCCAGGCAGATGTCGTTGCCCATCCGCTTGGAGTCCATGACGATGTAGGCGCCGCCGTAGCTCTTGCGCAGCACGACGCCGACGCGCGGCACCGTCGCCCGCCCGTAGGCGAAGACCAGCTGGGCGCCGTGGCGGATCATGCCCCGCCACTCCAGGTCCTTGCCCGGGTAGAAGCCGGGCGTGTCGACCAGCGTGACGATGGGGATGTTGAAGGCGTCGCAGAACCCGACGAACCGGGCGCCCTTCTGGCTGGCCGGGATGTCCAGGGTGCCGGCCAGGGCCAAGGGTTGGTTGCCGAGGATGCCGACCGGGCGACCGCCGATCGTGGCCAGCGCCGTCACCAGGTTGGGCGCCCAGCGGTCGCGCAGCTCGAGCAGCTCGTCGTCGTCGACGATGGCGCGCATGACGGCGCGGATGTCGTAGCTGCCGGTGGTGGCTTCGGGAAGGAGGGTGTGGAGCTCGGGCGCGGATCGCTCGACCGGGTCGGCGCTCGGCCGCTCGGGGGCCAGCTCGTCGTTGTGGGACGGCAGGTACGACAGGAGGTCGGCCAGTGCCGCCGTCGCCGCGTCGCGATCGGGGACCACGAGCGAGGCCGCCCCGCTGAAGCGGGCGTGGGCGGCGGACCCCCCGAGCTCCTCGGCGTCGACCACCACGCCGGTGAACTCGGCCACCATGGTCGGGCCGCTCACGAAGGCGTAGGCGTCGGTGGTCATGATCACCTGGTCGGCGAGGCCGAGCAGGAGCGCCGGACCCGACACGGCGGGACCGGTCACGGTGAAGATGACGGGCACCACGCCCGAGCAGTCGGCGATGGCCCGCGCCGCCCGGCCCCAGCCGTGGAGGGCGGCCATGCCCTCGAGGATGTCGGCGCCCGACGAGCCGATGTAGCCCACGAGCGGCATCCGCTCGGTCCGTGCCGTCACGGCGGCGGCGGCCAGCGTCTCCGACGCGGCCGACGACAGGGCGCCGCGGCGGACGTCGGCATCGATGTCGACCATGACGACGGGACGGTCCCCGACGACGGTGACCTGAGCACTGACGGCGCCCGGGGCTCGGGCGCGCAGGGCGAGGCTCACGAGCCCACTATGGCAGCTCGGTCCCGGCCACCAGCACGTGCACCCCGCGCTGGCGGGGGCCCTTCAGCCGGACCACGTCGAGGAGCACGTCGACCACGGCGCGCGCCGGAGCCGACGGCACCGCCCGCCGCCGCCGGGCCAGCCCGACCTGGCGGGGCGGCAGGCCCCGCACCGGGATCCGCACGAAGTCGCCCTTGATCCAGCCCGGCACCGCCGTGGCCGGCACGATGGTGGCGCCGAAGCCCTCGAAAGCCAGCGACGTCATCAGACGGACGCCGTCGATCTCGGCCAGCGGATCGAGGTGGACGCCGGCCCGGGCCGCCTCGGCTTCGATGTCGGCCCGCAGCGCGGTGCCCGGCGCCGGGAGCAGGAGGCGATGGTCGGCCAGTTCGGCCAGGGTCACCTCCATCGAGCCCGCGAGCGCATGGTTGGAGCTCACCACGAGGTACATGTCCTCGGAGAAGAGGGGCTCGACGGTGAGATCGGGATCCTCGACGGGCAGGTTCACGACGGCGGCGTCGACGAGGCCGGCGGTGAGCTGGGGGAGCAGGGCGGTGGTAGGGGACTCCACCACGATGGCCCGCACCCGCGGGTGGGCCACCCGCAGCGCGGTGAGGACCTGTGGCACCAGCCAGCGGGCGGTGGTGCCGATGACACCGAGGCGGGCGTCGCCGGCCACCTCCTTGCCACGCGAGGCGAGGTCGGCGTAGATGGCGTCGAGCTCGTTCTGCACGGCCCGGGCTCGGGCCACCACCACCTCGCCCTCCTCGGTGAGGCAGCCGCGGGAGCGGTCGACCAGGGTGACGCCCAGCTCCCGCTCCAGCCGGGCCACGTGGGCAGAGACGTTCGATTGCACCGTGAACAGGGCTTTGGCCGCCGCCGAGAAGGACCCGTGGTCGGCGATGGCGGCGAGGGCGGCGAGCTGTCGGAAGTCCATCGTCAGGAGCGATCGTAGCCATCGGTCACACCTGCTTGAAAGATGCATTCTCCTCGTGCATACTTTCACGAAGAGATCGACGCGGAAACACCCCCCAATGTTCCGCATCGGTGAGAGCCGAGATACGAGTCCCCCACTCGTCGGCTCCAGGTTGAGAGGCCCCGCTTCCCCCAAGGCGGGGCCTTTCCCGTTTTCGGTCTACCGTGCCGGCGATGGCCGAAGCGGCGAGGACCACGGCGGCGGCCTTCTTCGACCTGGACCGCACGCTGCTGGCCGGGGCCAGCGGCCCGGTCCTGGCCGATGCCATGCGCCGCGCCGGCCTCGGGGGACGGGCCCTGCCCGGCGAGCGCCTGCTGTACGGCTTCTTCAACACCGTGGGCGAGACGCTGCCCGGGATGGCGCTGGCCCGCCAGGCGGCCACCCTGGCCCGGGGTCGCTCGCAGGCGGCGGTGCAGGCGGCCGCCGCCGACGCCGCCCAGCCGTTGCGGGACCGAGTCCAGCCCTTCGCCGCCGGCCTGTTCGCCGAGCACCGCGATGCCGGCCGGGCGCTGGTCCTCGCCACCACCACGCCCTACGACCTGGTCAAGCCGCTGGCCGACATCCTCGGGTTCGACGGCGTGGTGGCCACCCGGTACCGCGTGCGTCCCGACGGCACCTACGACGGTTCGCTCGACGGGCCGTTCGTCTGGTCGTCGGGCAAGCTCGCCGCCGTTCGCCAGTGGGCCGACGACCACGGCGTCGACCTGGGCGAGAGCTGGTTCTACTCCGACAGCGTCTACGACACGCCGTTGCTGTCGGCCGTGGGCCACGCCGTGGTGGTCAACCCGGATCCCCGCATGGTCGTGGTCGCGGTGGCCCGGCGCTGGCCTATCCTCCACCTCGACGTGCCTCCCGGCGTTCCGAAGTTGCCGTTGCTCGGCATCGAGCCGCAGAAGCTGGCGATGGCCTTCGCCCGGCCGGAGTTCGTCCGCTACGCCCACTTCGACATCGCCGGGACCGAGAACATCCCCAAGTCGGGTCCCGCCATCGTGGTGGCCAACCACCGCTCGTACTTCGATCCGATGGCGGTCGGGCTGGCGCTGGCCCGCTCCGGCCGCACGGCCCGCTTCCTCGGCAAGAAGGAGGTGTTCGACGCGCCGGTCATCGGCCAGCTGGCCCGGGCCTTCGGGGGCATCCGGGTCGACCGGGGGACGGGCTCCGACGAGCCGCTCAAGGAGGCGGGCGCCGCTCTTGCCGCCGGCGAGCTGGTGGCGATCATGCCTCAGGGCACCATTCCGCGGGGGCGGGCGTTCTTCGACCCGGTGCTGAAGGGCCGCTGGGGTGCGGCCCGCCTCGCCCAGATGACGGCGGCGCCGGTCATCCCTCTCGGCCTGTGGGGCACGGAGCGGGTGTGGCCCCGGTCGGCCCGCCTGCCCGACCTCACCAACGTGTGGAACCCGCCCGAGGTGCGGGTGCGGGTGGGGCCGCCGGTCGATCTCGGCTACGACGACCTGGACGCGGACACCGCCGCCATCATGGACGCCATCGTGGCGCTCCTGCCCGCCGAGGCCCGTGAGGTGCGCGAGCCCACGGAGGAGGAGCTGGCCCGGGCCCGCCCGCCCGGCTGGAAAGAGCCCGGCGAGCCTGGGGGTTGAGTGTGTCGCCGCAGTGCGGCGGCGGGGCTGGGGCCGCGGCATTGGTCGAGCACCGCGAGTCGGCGGCCGGAGGCCGTGGGCGCCGCCGCAGTGCGGCGGCGGGGCTGGGGCCGCGGCGTTTCGAGCACAGCGAGTCGCCGTGGGCGCCGCCGCAGTGCGGCGGCGGGGCTGGGGCCGCGGCATTGTTCGAGCACAGCGAGTCGGCGCCGAAGAGGCGCCGCTAGGACGCGGCGAAGGGGCTGGGGCCGCGGCATTGTTCGAGCACAGCGAGTCGGCGCCGAAGAGGCGCCGCCGGAGTGCGGCGGCGGGGCTGGGGCCGCGGCATTGTTCGAGCACAGCGAGTCGGCGCCGAAGAGGCGCCGCTAGGACGCGGCGAAGGCGGGGCTCTGGTCCAGCCGGCGGTCGACCGCCTCGGGGGTGACGAGGCCGATCAGCTGGTCGCCGGCCCACACGGTGAGCAGCGGGTGCAGGGGATGCAGACGGGTGAGGGCCCGCACGATGGGCTCCTCCGCGGTGGCCCGGCCGAAGCGCTCGACCGGGATGGCCACCGACGCCAGCGCCGTCGTGGCCAGGTCGCCCTCGCGCACCCGCCACAGCTGGCGCTCGGTGACGAGGCCGGCCACCGTGCCGTCGAGCGCGCTCCACGGCCACGACCCGCACATCGCCCATTCGGGCCCGCTCCCACAGCATCGTGGCGGCGTCGGTCGAACCACTGGCGCGGGCGATGCCGAACCAGGCGACGTCGCCGACGGTCACGTCGGCCAGCGCCGCCCGGGCCCGGGCCGACACGGCCTCCTGGCGGGCGGCGGTCAGCAGGAACCAGCCGAGCAGCACGGTGATGATCGAGTTGCCGCCCCGGAGGAACGTGATGGCGCCCCAGGCGATCAGCAGCCACGCCAGGAACTGGCCGGCCTGGGACGCCCGGTCGGCGGCCCGGACGCGGTCGCCGGTGTGGCGCCAGACGAGGGCGGCCAGGATGCGCCCGCCGTCGAGCGGCGCCGCCGGCAGCAGGTTGAACACGGCCAGCACCCCGTTCACGACGGCGAGCCAGCCGATCGAGGCCGTGGCCAGACCCGGCGCGCCCGCGGCGTTGAGGGCCAGGGCGGCGACGCCGCACAGGGCGGTGAGGGCCACGCTGACCATCGGGCCGGCGGCGGCGATGCGCCACTCGGCGCGGGGCGTGGGCGCCTCGTCGCTGAGGCGGGCCACGCCACCGAGGATCCACAAGTCGATGCCCTCGACGCCGACGCCGTATCGGCGGGCGGCGACGGCGTGGCCGATCTCGTGGGCCAGGACGGTGGCGAAGAAGGCGGCGGTGGTGACCGCACCGACGGTCCAGTACACCCACGAGTCGTGTCCGGGATGGGCCACCGGGAGGTTGTTGGTGGCCATCGTGAGCGTGAGGAGCAGCCCGATGCCGAGCAGGCTCCAGTGCACGCCGACCGGCACTCCGAGGATCCTTCCGATCCTGAACGTGCCGGCCATGGCTGGAGGCTATCGAGCCGAACTGGGAAGCGTCGGCGCGACCTGCGCGCACTGACGCCCCGGTTCGAGGTTCAGTTTCCTCGCGCCCGGATGATGTTCAGGGCCGAGCCGGCGTGGAACCACTCGATCTGCTCGGGGCTGAACGTCTGGGTGCACTCGAAGTCGATGGTGGTGCCGCCCGGCTTCGTGATGCGGCACTGCACCGGCTGATCCGGCGTGAGCGACGCCAGGCCGAGCACGGAGATGCGATCGTCCTCGCCGATCTGGTCGTAGGTGGCCGGGTCAGTGAACGTGAGCGGCAGCAGGCCCTGCTTCTTCAGGTTCGTCTCGTGGATGCGGGCGAACGAGCGGGCGAAGATCACCCGGGCGTTGCGGAACCGGGGCTCCATGGCGGCGTGCTCGCGCGACGAGCCCTCGCCGTAGTTGCCGTCGCCGATGGCGCACCACGGGATTCCGGCCTCCATGTACCGCTTGGCGATCTCCGGGAACGACCGGGTCTGGCCGTCGGTGATGTCCTTGCCCTCACCGGTCGCCCCGGTGAAGGCGTTCACCACGCCGAGGAAGAGGTTGCCCGAGATGTTCTCCAGGTGCCCGCGGTACGTGAGCCACTTGCCGGCGGCCGAGATGTGGTCGGTCGTGCACTTGCCCTGGGCCTTCATCAGCACCGGCAGGTCGATGTAGTCCTGGCCGTCCCACGCCGGGAACGGCTCGAGGACCTGCAGGCGGTCCGAGCTCGGGTCCACCACCACGGAGACGCCAGACGCATCGGCCGGCGGTGCCACGAACCCGCTCTCACCGGGATCGAACCCCTTCTCGGGCAGGATCTCGCCGACGGGCGGCTCCAGCCGCACGGTCTCGCCGGTGGCGTTGGTCAGGGTGTCGGTCAGCGGGTCGAACTCGAGGGTGCCGGCGAGTGCGTAGGCGATCACCATGTCCGGCGACGTCACGAACGCCTTGGTGTTGGCGTTGCCGTCGTTGCGCTTGGGGAAGTTGCGGTTGTAGCTGTTGACGATGGTGTTGACCTTCGACGGGTCGAGGTCGGTGCGCTCCCACTGGCCGATGCACGGCCCGCAGGCGTTGGCCAGCACCCGGCCGCCGATCGCTTCGAGGTCGGCCAGCAGGCCGTCGCGCTCGATCGTGGCGCGGACCTGCTCCGAGCCGGGCGTGATGAGGAACTGCGTCTTGGCGGTGAGGCCCATGGCCGAGGCCTGGCGGGCCACCGACGCGGCGCGGGTGATGTCCTCGTAGGAGGAGTTCGTGCACGACCCGATCAGCGCCGAGGACACCTCGACCGGGACGCCGTTCTCGCGCGCCCACGAGCCCACCTCGCTGACCTTGTGGGCCAGGTCCGGGGTGTCGGGGCCGTTGATGAGGGGCTGCAGGTCGTCGAGGTCGATCTCGATGAGGCGGTCGTAGTGGGCGTCGTCGTCCGGGCGCAGGTGCTCGGCAACCGCGGTGGCGGCGTCGGCGATGGCCTCGCGCCCGGTGGCCTTCAGGTAGTCGGCCATGTTGGTGTCGTAGGCGAACACCGAGCAGGTGGCGCCGATCTCCGCCCCCATGTTGCAGATGGTCGCCTTACCTGTGGCCGAGATGGTGTCGGCGCCGGGACCGTGGTACTCCACGATGGCGCCGGTGCCACCCGACACCGTGAGCACCTCGGCCACCTTCAGGATCACGTCCTTGGGCGACGCCCAGCCGCTGAGGCGGCCGGTGAGCCGCACCCCGATCACCTTGGGCCAGCGCACGTTGAAGGGGAAGCCGGTCATGACATCGACGGCATCGGCCCCGCCCACGCCGATGGCCACCATGCCCAGGCCGCCGGCGTTGGGCGTGTGGCTGTCGGTGCCGATCATCATGCCGCCGGGGAAGGCGTAGTTCTCCAGCACGACCTGGTGGATGATGCCGCTGCCGGGCTTCCAGAAGCCGATCCCGTACTTGGCCGACACGCTCGACAGGAAGTCGTACACCTCGCTGTTGATGTCGAGGGCGAAGTGGAGGTCGATGTCGGCGCCCGCCTTGGCCTGGATGAGGTGGTCGCAGTGGACCGTGGAGGGCACCGCCACCTGGGGCAGGCCGGCCGTCATGAACTGCAGGAGCGCCATCTGCGCGGTGGCGTCCTGCATGGCCACCCGGTCGGGGTGGAAGTCGGCGTAGCTGCGGCCGCGCTCCAGCTCCTGGCCCTCCGGATCGGCCAGGTGGTTGATGAGGATCTTCTCCGTGAGGGTGAGGCCCCGGCCCAGCCGGCGGCGGCCGGTGGCCACCCGGTCCGGCAGGGTGGCGTACACCTGCTCGACGAGCTCGATCGGTGTGCTGGCTTCGACGGGCATCTCGAACCTCCGGCGCGTGCGGTGCTGTCGTTCATTGTATACATGCTTGATACAAGTGGCCAACCCGCGTACCGTGCGAGCGTACGCCGGAGGTACCCGATGCTCGTCGCCCTCGACCACGTCCAGCTGGCCATGCCTTCCGGGGAGGAGGCGACGGCGGAGGCGTTCTACGCCGGCGTGCTCGGCCTCGTCCGGGTGCCGAAGCCGCCCGTGCTGGCGGCGCGGGGCGGGTGCTGGTTCGAGCGCGACGGCGTGCGCGTCCACCTCGGGGTGGAGGAGCCGTTCCGGCCCGCCCGCAAGGCCCACCCCTGCTTCGCTGTCCGTGCGCTGCGGGCGTTCGTGGCCGACCACGAGCTGGACGCCCGCTGGAGCGACGAGCAGCCCGGCACCACCCGTTGCTACGTCGACGACCCGTTCGGCAACCGCCTGGAGCTGGTGGATGCCGGCTGAACGCACCATCCGGTATCGGGAGATCGCCGCCGACCTGCGCCGGCGGGTCGAGGCCGGCGAGTTCGGGGGCGGCAAGGTGCTGCCCAGCGAGGCCGACCTGTCGGCGGCCTATGCGGCCAGCCGCGTCACCGTGCGCCGTGCCCTGGAGGTGCTGCGCGACGAGGGCATCGTGGACGCCCGCCAGGGCTTCGGCTGGTTCGTGCAGTCCGACCTGCTGCGCCAGCGCCTCGGGCGCCTGTCCACCATCGAGGGCCAGCTGGCGGCGTCGGGCATCACCGCCGAGCGCCAGATCCTCGACTTCGCCTTCGTGGCCGCCGAGCCGCGGGTGCAGCGGGTGCTCGGCACCAGCCAGGTGCTGCGGGTCCGACGCCTCAACCTGGCCGACGGGGAGCCTTTCGCCCGGGTCACCGTGTGGTGCCCGGCGTCGCTCGGCGACCGGTTGTCACGCGCCGATGTCGAGCGCTCGCCGTTCTACGAGCTGCTGCCCGTGCCGCTCGGCGGGGCGACCCAGACCATCGCCGCCGAGTTGGCGTCGGCGGCCGACGCCAAGCTGCTCGGTATCCCGGTGGGCTCGCCCGTCCTGCGCTGCGAGCGGGTCACGACCGACCAGGACGGCCAGCCCGTGCTCATGAGCGTGCACGTGTTCCCCGGGCACCGCACCGAGTTCGTGGTCGACCTGCCCCAGGCCGACCAGAGCATCGCCCCGAGCGGCCTCCGCCTCGTCGAATGACCGTACTGACAGCGACGTATCAACCGTGAGCGCGCTTCGCGCGCATCAGTTGAGCGCGATGAACACCCCGTCGCGCAGGATCGGCACTGCGGCCGAGACATCGAGCTCGGCGGCGGCGGCCAGATCCTCGGCCAGGCCGCGCCGCACCAGCTCCCGGCCGGGGACGCAGCGGGCCAGCACCTCGTGCAGCCGGGGCTGGGCGGCCACGAACGCGGCGCGCGCCGCCGCCGCCTCCGGCGAGCAGCCCGGGGCCGAGACCGACGCCGCCGGGTCGAGGGCGGCGAGCACCGCGCCGGCGCCGAGGAGGTCGTCGACCGTGGGCCGGCCCGCTTCACCGGCGGCGATCACCGCCACCGCCTGGGTCCCCGTCGCCAGCACCGCCCGGGCCACGGCGCCGGCGTTGCGGAAGCACCCCGCCAGCACGGTGCCCACGCCGGCCTCGGCGGCGGCCACCGCCAGGGTGGCGCCGTTCAACGAGGCCAGCGGGAGGCGGATGCCGGGCGGCTGCGCGCCGATCCACTCGGGCGACAGCTCCCACGGCCGGCCCGTCGGTCCGTCGCTGGCGACGGGCTTCACGGTCACGCCGTGCTCCACGGCCGCGGTGACCGCCGTCGTGAACCGCAGGACGTCGACCAGCACCACGACGTCGACGGCCGGCGCGAGTGCGCGCAGCCCGTCCACCCCCCAATCGAAGCGCCAGGCGAAGCGGTCCTGATCGGTCACCAGGTGTCGAAGTGGGCGAACTGCTCGGCGGGCAGGCGCGATGCGACCTTGAAGTCGGTGCCCTTCGTGTACGCGATCGGGAAGAGGCCGGCCTGCGAGTAGCGACCCGCCGGGATGCCGAGCAGCTCGGCCACCTCGGCCTCGTTCGACAGGTGCAGCGTGGTCCACGCCGAGCCGAGGCCCCGCGACCGCAGCGCCAGCAGGAAGCTCCACACCGCCGGCAGGATCGAGCCCCAGAAGCCGGCCTGCGTGCCACCGGCGCGGCCCCCGTGGCCCTCCAGGAGCGGGATCATCATGACCGGCACCTCGTGGAAGTGCTCGCGGAGGTAGATGGCCGACGACGTCACGGCCTCGCGCTGGGTGGTGCGCGGGTCGTCGGGGCCGTAGTCGACCGGGTTCGTGCCCACGTACTTGTCGAAATTGGCGCCGTAGTAGTCGGCGATCGCCTTCTTCTTGTCGGCGTCCTCGACGAACATCCATTGCCAGCCCTGCGAGTTCGAGCCGGTGGGCGCCTGGAGGGCGAGCTCGAGGCATTCGAGCAGCACCTCGCGCTCGACGGGGCGTTCGAGATCGAGCCGCTTGCGGACGGCCCGGGTGGTGCTGAGCACCTCGTCGGCAGAAAGGTTGAGGTTCATGGCTGGCGAGTCTGGCATGCATGGGAGACTGGGCCCCATGTCCGATCGCCTGTCTGTCAGCGTGGAGAACGGCGTCGCCGACGTCCGCCTCAACCGCCCCGAGAAGATGAACGCGCTCGACCCCGCCATGTTCGATGGCCTGATCGAGGTCGGGGAGGCGTTGAAGAGCGACCCGTCCGTGCGGGCGGTCGTGCTGTCCGGTGAGGGGCGGGCGTTCTGCGCCGGTCTCGACTTCGGCTCGTTCCAGGCGATGGCCGACGCACCCAAGGACCGCCCGACCGGCGATGTCGACCTCGGTCGCAAGGAGGGCCGCATCACCAACCGCGGTCAGCAGGCGGCCTACGTGTGGCGCGAGATGCCGGCGCCCGTCATCGCCGCGGTGCACGGCGTGGCCCTGGGCGGCGGCTTCCAGATCGCGCTGGCCGCCGACATCCGCATCGTCTCGCCCGACGTGCGCATGAGCGTGCTCGAGGTGCGCTGGGGTCTCATCCCCGACATGACCGGCACGCAGCTCCTCCCGCAGGTGGTCGGCCTCGACGTGGCCAAGGAGCTCACGTTCACCGGGCGCATGGTGGAGGGAGAGGAGGCCGTCCGCCTCGGCCTCGCCACCCGGGTGAGCGAGACCCCGCTCGACGACGCCCTCGCCCTCGCCCGCGAGATCGCCGGGAAGTCGCCGAACGCGGTGCGCGGCGCCAAGGCACTGCTCAACCTGGCCGGCACGGTCAGCCTGGCCGACGGCTTCCAGGCCGAGGAGCGCACGATCGGCGCCCTCATCGGCACGCCCAACCAGGTCGAGGCCGTCACCGCCTACTTCGAGAAGCGTGAGCCGCGCTTCGTGGATTAGCGCCGTGGCTCTGGTGGCAGTTCTCACCGGTGCGTGCTCGGACAGCCAGTCCCACCAGCCCACCGAGCCCGCCACCACGCCCGCGCCAGCCACCACCCCCTCTACCGTCGACCCCACGCCATCGGTGGTCACCACCATCATCCCCTTCGCCGGCGGGATCAACGGACCCGTGTCGCCGGGCCCGACCGAACCGGCCAGTAGGTAGCAAGAATTCACACCGGGTTCGGAGATCGGTCGACTACGCTGCAGCGCACCGCAGCCGGGCCAGCGCCGTCCCCTGCAACCACCCGCCCCACGAGTGGCTGAGGAGATGATGGACCAGCAACCGGGCCCTCGCGGCCTCTACGACCCTCGCTTCGAGCATGATGCCTGCGGCGTCTCGTTCGTCGTCGACGTCCAGGGTCGGGCGAGCCACCGGATCATCGAGCTGGGCCTCGACGCCCTCTGCAACCTGGACCATCGTGGCGCATCGGGGGCCGAGGCCACCACGGGTGACGGCGCCGGCATCTCGGTGCAGGTGCCCGACGCGTTCTTCCGGGCCGTTGCCGGGTTCGCGCTCCCTGCCGCCGGCGCCTACGGCGTGGGCCTCGGCTTCGTCCCGCGCGACGACGAGGCCCGGGCCAAGGTGGAGTCGGCCATCGAGGTGATCGTGGCCGACGAGGGGCTCACCCTCCTCGGCTGGCGCACGGTGCCCGTCGTGGCCGACGACGTCGGCCCGTCGGCCCTCGAGGTCATGCCGGCGTTCCGCCAGGTCTTCGTGGGCGATCCGGACGGGGCCACCGGCATCGATCTCGACCGCAAGCTCTACTGCGTCCGCAAGCGCATCGAGCACGAGGTGACGGGCAGCGACGGCGAGCGGGTCGTCTACTTCGCCTCCCTGTCGTGCCGCACGCTCGTCTACAAGGGGATGCTGACCACCAGCCAGCTCGGCACGTTCTTCCCCGACCTGGGCGACGAGCGCCTCACGTCGGCGCTGGCCCTCGTGCACAGCCGCTTCTCCACCAACACGTTCCCGTCGTGGCCGCTGGCCCACCCCTACCGGTACCTGGCCCACAACGGCGAGATCAACACCGTGCAGGGCAACCGCAACTGGATGCGGGCGCGCGAGGCGCTGCTGGCGTCCGACCTGATCCCTGGCGACATCGAGCGCATTTTCCCGATCTGCACGCCGGGCGCCTCCGACACCGCCAGCTTCGACGAGGCGCTCGAGCTGCTCCACCTCGGTGGCCGCAGCCTGCCCCACGCCGTGCTGATGATGATCCCGGAGGCGTGGGAGCGCCACGAGACGATGGACCCGGCCAAGCGCGCCTTCTACCGGTTCCACGCCTCGCTCATGGAGCCGTGGGACGGGCCCGCCTCCATCGCCTTCACCGACGGCACGGTCATCGGCGCCGTGCTCGACCGCAACGGATTGCGCCCCAGCCGCTACTGGGTGACCGACGACGACCTCGTGGTGATGGCGTCGGAGGCGGGCGTCATCGACATCCCGCCTCATCGCGTGGTGCACAAGGGCCGGCTCCAGCCCGGCCGCATGTTCCTCGTCGACACGGCCCAGGGCCGCATCGTGGACGACACGGAGATCAAGTCGGCGCTGGCGGCGGCCCATCCCTATGACGACTGGCTGCACGCCGGCGTGGTGAAGCTGGCCGACCTGCCCGAGCGCGAGCACGTGGTGTACTCCCACGGCTCGGTCGTGCGCCGCCAGCAGGTGTTCGGCTACACCCACGAAGAGCTCAAGATCATCCTCGCCCCGATGGCCAAGAGCGGCGCCGAGCCGATCGGGTCGATGGGCACCGACACGCCCATCGCCGTGCTGTCGGATCGACCCCGGCTGCTGTTCGACTACTTCTCGCAGCTCTTCGCGCAGGTCACCAACCCGCCCCTCGACGCCATCCGTGAGGAGCTGGTCACCGCCCTCGGCTCCACCATCGGCCCCGAGCACAACCTGCTCGATCCCGGTCCGCCGTCGTGCCGCCAGATCGTGCTGCCGTACCCCGTCATCGACAACGACGAGCTGGCCAAGATCGTGCACGTCAACGACGACGGCGACATGCCCGGGTTCAAGACGGCCACCATCAGCGGGCTGTACCGCGTGGCCGGCGGCGGCCTGGCCCTGCGCCGCGCCCTCGACGCCATCCGCAGTGCGGTCACCCAGGCCATCGCCGACGGCGCCCGCGTCATCGTCTTGTCCGACCGCAACAGCGACGAGGTCTACGCGCCCATCCCGTCGTTGCTGCTCACGTCGGCGGTGCACCACCACCTGATCCGCGAGCGCAGCCGCACCCAGGTCGGTCTCGTCGTGGAGTGCGGCGACGCCCGCGAGGTCCACCACATGGCGCTCCTGCTCGGCTACGGCGCCGGCGCCATCAACCCGTACCTCGCCTTCGAGTCGATCGAGGACATGATCACCGAGAGCATGAACGGTCTCGGCGGCGTCGACGCCCACACCGCGGTGCACGGCTACATCAAGGCGGCCGGCAAGGGCGTGTTGAAGATCATGTCGAAGATGGGGATCTCCACGGTGGCGTCGTACACCGGGGCCCAGGTCTTCGAGGCGATCGGTCTGGGGCAGGACCTCGTCGACGAGTACTTCACGGGCACGGTGAGCCGCCTCGGCGGCATCGGCCTCGACGAGATCGCCGCCGAGGTGGCGGCCCGCCACGCCGTGGCCCACCCCACCCGGCCCGAGGAGCGCGCCCACCGCCAGCTCGAGTTGGGCGGCGAGTACCAGTGGCGCCGCGAGGGCGAGTACCACCTCTTCAACCCGGAGACGGTGTTCAAGCTGCAGCACGCCACCCGCGCCCGCCGCTACGACATCTTCAAGGACTACACCCGCCTGGTCGACGACCAGTCGAAGAACCTGGCCACGTTGCGGGGGCTGTTCGAGCTGCGCGCCGACGCCCGCCCGCCCGTGCCGATCGACGAGGTCGAGCCGGCCAGCGAGATCGTGAAGCGCTTCGCCACCGGCGCCATGAGCTACGGCTCGATCTCCAAGGAAGCCCACGAGACGCTGGCCGTGGCCATGAACCGCATCGGCGGCAAGAGCAACACCGGCGAAGGCGGCGAGGACGCCGACCGGTACACCGCCGACGACAACGGCGATCTGCGGCGCTCAGCCGTCAAGCAGGTGGCGTCCGGACGCTTCGGCGTCACCAGCGAGTACCTCGTGAACGCCGACGACCTGCAGATCAAGATGGCGCAAGGCGCGAAGCCGGGCGAGGGCGGCCAGCTGCCCGGGCACAAGGTGTACCCGTGGATCGCCCGCACGCGGCACTCCACCCCGGGCGTCGGCCTCATCTCACCGCCGCCGCATCACGACATCTACTCGATCGAGGATCTGAAGCAGCTCATCCACGACCTCAAGAACGCCAACCCGCGCGCTCGCGTCCACGTGAAGCTGGTGGCCGAGGTGGGTGTGGGCACGGTGGCGGCAGGTGTGTCCAAGGCCCACGCCGACGTGGTGCTCATCTCCGGCCACGACGGCGGCACCGGGGCGTCGCCGCTCACCTCGCTGAAGCACGCCGGCGCACCTTGGGAGCTCGGCCTGGCCGAGACGCAGCAGACGCTGCTGCTCAACGGGCTGCGCGACCGCATCGTGGTGCAGACCGACGGCCAGATGAAGACGGGCCGGGACGTCGTGATCGCAGCCCTGCTCGGCGCCGAGGAGTTCGGCTTCGCCACCGCGCCGCTCGTGGTGTCGGGATGCGTGATGATGCGCGTCTGCCACCTCGACACCTGCCCCGTCGGGGTGGCCACGCAGAACCCCGTGTTGCGCCAGCGCTTCACCGGCAAGCCCGAGTTCGTCGTGAACTTCTTCGAGTTCATCGCCCAGGAGGTCCGCGAGCTGCTGGCGTCACTCGGGTTCCGCTCGCTCGAGGAGGCCGTCGGCCACGTCGAGGTGCTCGATACCCGCAAGGCCGTCGATCACTGGAAGGCGCACGGCCTCGACCTGTCGCCCATCCTGGCCCCGGCCGAGAACCGCTACGGCCAGACGCTGTTCCACTCCATCCCGCAGGACCACGGTCTCGATCGGGCTCTGGACGTCTCGCTCATCGAGGCAGCGGCGCCCGCCGTCACCGCCGGCGAGCCGGTCCACATCGAAGGCACCATCCGCAACGTCAACCGCACGGTGGGCACGATGCTCGGTTCGGAGGTCAGCCGCCGCTGCGGGGGCGACGGCCTGCCGGACGGCACGATCGACATCCACCTGCGCGGCTCGGCGGGCCAGAGCTTCGGTGCCTTCGTGCCCCGCGGCATCACGTTGCGACTGGAAGGTGACGCCAACGACTACCTCGCCAAGGGTCTGTCCGGTGGCCGGGTGGTCGTCCATCCCGATCGCGACGCGCCGTTCGCCGCCGAGGAGAACGTCATCGCCGGCAACGTGATCGCCTACGGCGCCACCGGTGGCGAGCTGTTCATCCGCGGGCTCGTGGGCGAGCGGTTCTGCGTGCGCAACTCCGGCGTCACCGCCGTGGTGGAAGGCGTCGGCGATCACGGCTGCGAGTACATGACCGGCGGGCGCGTGGTCGTGCTCGGCCCGACGGGCCGCAACTTCGGCGCCGGCATGTCGGGCGGCATCGCCTACGTGTTCGACCCGAACGGCTCGTTCCCGTCGCTCGTCAACACCGAGATGGTCGATGTGGAGGGGCTCGACGACGACGACCGTGCCGCCGTGCACGCGTTGCTGCAGCGCCACCACGAGCTGACCGGCTCCGCGGTAGCGGCCCACGTCCTGGAGGCGTGGACGCTCGAGGCGTCGGCCTTCCGCAAGGTCATGCCGCGCGACTACCGGCGGGTGCTCGAGCAGATCCGAGCCGCCGAGGCCGAGGGCCTCGACGAGGAGGAGACGTTGGATCGAGTGATGGCGGCCAGTCGTGGGTGAAGCGAAGCGGAGCCCGACGCCCGAGCGGCGAGGAGCGGACAATGGCTGAAGCGAAGCGGAAGCCGACGCCCGAGCGGCGGAGAGCGGACAATGGGTGAAGCGAAGCGGAAGCCGACGCCCGAGCGGCGGAGAGCGGACAATGGGTGAAGCGAAGCGGAAGCCCGACGCCCGAGCGGCGAGGAGCGGACAATGGGTGAAGCGACCGGCTTCCTCAAGTGGCGACGGCAGACGCCGACGCGCCGGCCGGTCGAGGTGCGGCTGCGCGACTGGAAGGAGGTGTACGAGCCGTTCGATCGCAACGTGCTCGTGCAGCAGGCGGGGCGGTGCATGGACTGCGGCATCCCGTTCTGCAACCACGGCTGCCCGCTCGGCAACCTGATCCCCGACTGGAACGACCTCGTCTACCGCGATCACTGGCGCGACGCCATCGAGCGCCTGCACGCCACCAACAACTTCCCCGAGTTCACCGGCCGCCTGTGCCCGGCGCCGTGCGAGGGTGCGTGCGTGCTCGGGATCAGCGACGACCCGGTCACGATCAAGCAGGTCGAGGTGGAGATCATCGACCGGGCGTGGGCCGAGGGATGGGTCACGCCGCAGCCGCCGTCGGTGCTGACGCACAAGCGGGTGGCGGTGATCGGTTCCGGCCCGGCCGGGCTGGCGGCCGCGCAGCAACTCACCCGCGCCGGCCATGACGTGGTGGTGCTGGAGCGGGCCGATCGCATCGGCGGGCTGCTGCGCTACGGCATCCCCGAGTTCAAGATGGAGAAGCGCCACCTCGATCGGCGGCTGGCGCAGATGCGGGCCGAGGGCACCGAGTTCCGCACCGACGCCGAGGTCGGCCGCACCATCGACGTCGAGGTGCTCCTCGCCACCCACGACGCCGTCGTGCTGGCGTGCGGGGCCACGCAGTGGCGTGACCTCCCGGTGCCGGGGCGGGAGCTGGGCGGCATCCACCAGGCCATGGAGTTCCTCCCGATGGCCAACCGCTTCACCACGAACGGGGACGCGCCGGCGATCTCGGCCGAGGGCAAGCGCGTGGTGATCATCGGCGGTGGTGACACCGGCGCCGACTGCCTCGGCACCGTGCACCGCCAGGGCGCCGCCAGCGTGCACCAGTTCGAGATCCTGGCGTGCCCGCCCGCCGTCCGCGCCGTCGGCAACCCATGGCCCACGTGGCCGCTCGTCCTGCGCACGTCGTCGGCCCACGAGGAGGGTGGCGAGCGGGTGTTCGCCGTGAACACGGAGCGCTTCCTCGACGACGGGGCCGGCCACGTCCAAGCGTTGCGGGCTCATGAGGTCGTGATGACCGAGGGCCGGTTCGAGAAGGTGGAAGGGTCCGACTTCGACCTGCCGTGCGAGCTGGTGCTGCTGGCCATGGGCTTCACCGGACCGGAGAAGGGCAGCTGGCTCGACCGGCTCGGCGTCTCGTTCGACGCCCGCGGCAGCGTCGTGCGCGACGCGTCGTTCATGACCGAGGTGCCCGGTGTGTTCGTGGCCGGCGACATGGGTCGCGGTCAGAGCCTGATCGTGTGGGCCATCGCCGAGGGTCGCGCCTGCGCGGCCGCCGCCGACCGCTGGTTGGTGGGCGAGACGGCACTGCCGGCGCCGATCCTGCCGACGGCCCGACCACTCGCCTGACCTGGCGTCGTCGCGCCCATGCCCGGGTCGGCGGCCGCTGACGCCGTAGTGTGTCGCTCCTGATGGACGGGCACTCTTCCCGATCGGTGGTGCGTGCGCTGGCGGCGGCCGGCGCCGGCGTCGTCTTGCTGGCCGCGTGCTCGAGTGGTGGCGGGGGTGGTTCCGGCTCCAGCACCACCTCGCAGAGCACCGCGTTCTCGACCATCCCGATCGCCACGACCACCACCACGGCGGCCGCGGGGCAGCCGTCGGGCGGCGGGCCCACGGACTCGACGGGCGGCGCCGCCGGCGGGGCGACGTACACCGTCGCGTCGGGCGACTACCTGCTCGGCATCGCCAAGAAGCTCGGTGTGCCCCTCCAGGCGCTCCTCGACGCCAACGGCATGACCACGAGCAGCCTCATCACGCCCGGTCAGAAGCTGAAGATCCCGGCGGCCACGACGGGCAGCACCACGGCGACGAGCGCCGGGAGTGGGGGCAGCACGGCCAGCAGCACCGCCGGCACCAGCGCCTCCACCACCACGACGGTGGCCGACGCACCGGGCACGTACACGGTGCGGCCCAACGACGGTTGGTCGATCATCGCCAGCCGCCTCGGTGTCGACGCCGCCGACCTTGCCGCCTTCAACGACCTCACGCTCAACAGCGTGCTGATCCCCGGTCAGAAGCTGCGCATCCCGCCCGCCCGCGGCACCACGACCACCGCCAAGGCCTGACCCGCCGACCGCTGCTGTGCTGACGCCGATCGAAGCCCGCGTGCTCGGCTGCCTGTTCGAGAAGCAGGCCACCACGCCCGACGCCTACCCCCTCACGCTGAAGGCCCTCACCACCGCCTGCAACCAGACGTCGAGCCGTGACCCGGTGATGAGCGTGACCGAGCGTGAGGTGGAGACCACGGTGCTGGCGCTGAAGGCGCTCGGCTACGCCCGCGTCGTGCACCCTGGCTCCGGCGAGCGGGCCACCAAGTACCGCCACATCGCCGACGAGGTGCTCGGCATCGACGATGGCATGCGGGCCGTGCTCGGCCTGCTGTTCCTGCGGGGGCCGCAGACGGCGGCGGAGCTGCGCACCCGGTCGGAGCGGCTGCACGCGTTCGCCACCACAGGCGATGTCGAGGACGTCCTGCGGTCGATGGAACACCACGATCCGCCGTTGGTGCAACGCTACGAGCGCGTAGGCGGAGAGCGGGAGGGTCGCTGGGGGCAGCTGGTGGCCGAAGAGGCCGTGCCGTTGGAGATGCGGGCGGCGACGACCGGGGGCGCGCAGGCCAGCACCGCCCGCAGTGACCGACTCGCCGAGCTCGAGGCTCGCGTCGAGGCGCTCGAGGCGCGCCTCGCCGAGATCGAGTCGCTGCTCACGTAGCCCGCGTATCTGACGCCGCGGCGGGGCGCTCTATCGGGGGTCACCTGACGAGGAGAGCGCAGATGCCCCCACCCGGCGATGGCGACGCCGTCGAGATCATCGTGCAGCTCGCGCCGGAGGCCATCGATCCCACCACGTCAGCGGGAATGGCCGTGCGCCGCACCGCCGCCGCTGCGGACGCCGACATCGAGGTGATGGACCCGGAGACCAGCGACGTCGAGCCGGCCTCGTGGGCGCGCGTCATCGTGCGGGCGTCGCGGGCCGAGCAGCTCGTGACGCGACTGGCGGCCAGCCCCGGCGTGGCCGCCGCCTACGTCAAGTCCAGCGGCCCCGCCGCCTGACCGACCATTGGCGGCACAGCGGCGGCGCAGTGCGCCGCCGGGGCAGCCGGCCGCGGCATTGTCCGAGGGCAGCGAGTCGGCGCCGACGAGGCGCCGCGAAATTACGGCCATGCGCGCTGTTGTCTCCGGCGCTGGCCGGCCTTGCCGCGCGCCCGCTGTTCGGTGAGGGCCCAGGCGCGGCGCCAGCCTCGGTAGGCGGGGCCGGTAAGTGACGGCGTCGTCCCCGCGGCGGCCCGCTGGCGGGCCGACCACCAGTCGGTGATGGCCTCGTCGCCGAGCACCGCCACCGCCTGCTCGATGCGCTCGCCGAAGCGCCGGGCGTCGTCACCCTCACCCGGCCGAAGCGGCGCGCCGAACGTCACCTTGGTGCGCCCCGGCTTCGGCCACTTGGCCCCGCGTCCCAGGATCGCCCCGGTGCCGTCGAGGTGCACCGGCACGACGGGCACGCCACAGCGGATGGACAGGAACGCCGCACCGCCCCGGAACGGCTGCCCCCAACCATCGGGGGAGCGCCCGCCCTCGGGGAAGATCAGCAGCGACCACCCGTCGTCGATGAGCGACGACAGGAGATCGGCGGAGCGGCGGTTCACGCGCGTGCGGTCGATGGGGATGGCGCCCAGGGCGAGGGCCGAGACCGTGCCGGTGACCCGGGTGGTGAAGAAGTAGTCGGCGCCGGCGCCGACGACGAGGCGCGACCGCCACGGGCGGGGGATGGACGTGAGCATCAGCGGTGCGTCGACGTGACTGGAGTGGTTGGCGGCGAAGATCACCGGTGGTGCCTGCCAGCCGTCGTCGGCGATGGAGCGGAGGTCGGCGAGGCGGTCGAGGCCCACGACCTCCGGATCGGCCACCGCCTTCACGAGGCCCTTCAGCGGACCGGCCACGATGGCGGAGCGGGCCGCCCGCGCCACCGGGCGCCGCGCCCAGTCCGTCTCGAAGTCGGCGCCGGTGTGCTTCTTCTTCGCCGGCACCTCGACGCCGCGCGGCACCGTCGGCGCCCGCCACGGGAAGCCGCGGCGGGCCACCATCGTGCGGGCCCGGCCGCCGCCACCGCGCACCGCCTGCACGGCCCGGTCGACGCGCTCGC
Source organism: uncultured Acidimicrobiales bacterium (assembly GCA_963728985.1). Classification (GTDB taxonomy): domain Bacteria; phylum Actinomycetota; class Acidimicrobiia; order Acidimicrobiales; family Ilumatobacteraceae; genus DASXAI01. Next base: position 473,481 of record CAVSME010000005.1, read on the forward strand.
TCACGTCACGTCCGTGAGCACGAGGGGCGGGGTGTGGAGGTGCGTGATGGTGGGGCGCGGCCCCACGACGTCGGTGGCCATCTCCAGCGCGTCGTCGAGGGTGGACGCGGGCATGAAGCCGAGCCGCCGCACCGCCTTCGGGTCGCCGCCCACGATGACCACGCGGCCCAGGTGCTGCATGGCGTGCGCGCCCCAGTACCACATGTAGAAGGGGTGCACGCCGTGGTAGGCGTAGCTCGTGCGGTAGAGGTGGCGGTACCACTCGTCCTCGGCGAAGCCCTTCTCGAACCTCGACTCGATCTCCACCGGGTCGGTGGTCTCGGCCAGCACCTGCTCGAAGAAGTCGATGTAGCTCGGGTGGTGGACGGGGTGGAACTCCCACGGCGTGGGATGGGTCATGATCAGGACGCCGCCCTCGCGCACGAGCGGCTTCCCGCGGTAGAGGTTGAAGAAGTACCCGAGTCCGGTGCACATCACGAGGATCGGGTTCATGACCGAGTTGACGTTGTACGGGCAGATGAACGGGATGCCGAACGTGAGGATGTCGGTCTGACCCTCCACGCTCATGAGTTGCTGGCGGTAGACGTTCTGCGTGGTGACGCGGTGCACCGCCTCCACCTCGCCGCACTGGATGCTCGTCATCTGGTGGGGCGCCCGGATCGACTGGAAGATCTTGCGGGCCAGCCGCGGCGGCGTGCGCTTCAGCGAGCCGGACGTGGCGATGAACGAGGCGCGGTCACGGGCCGACCACTCCCACTCGCGCTTCGACAGGAAGTCGAAGGGCGACGGGAACGTGTCGGTGTTGAGCGTGCTCTCGATCTGGAAGATCTTCACACCGGCGTCGCGCAGCACCTTGCCCATGCGCCAGTTCGACGAGTGCAGCTCGGAGTGCTCCTGGTCCATGAAGCTCTTCGAATGCCGCATGGTGCGCACGTTGTGGTGGTGGCGCAGGCTCCGGTACGACGCCAGGCCGGTGGCCGTCGACTTCCAGCCGCCGTCCATGGCCACGAGGTTGATGTTCACGTAGACGAGGAGGTCCGACTCGGCGGCGCGGCGGCTGATCTCCACCTCCTCGCCGTGCGGCGTGGTGCCGAGGTAGGCCATGGCGTCGGGGTCCTCGGCGTCGTGGTTGTAGAGCAACCCGCGCGGCGCGAAGGCGTCGTAGACGCGGTCGCCGACGGCGTGGCGCAGCTCGGCCTCGGTCATGCGCCGGTGCAGTGCGAGTGCGGCGATGAGGTGCACGTCGTCCACGCCGGCGTCCGCCGCCAGGTCCAGCACCGCCTCGATGACCCGCTGGCGCACGTCGGGCCGCTGCATCGGCGGCAGCGGCAGGGAGATGTCGTCGAAGGCGATCGTCAGCTTCATGCCCGGGTACAGCAGCGCCGGCAACGGGTCGCTGTCGATCGGGTGCAGCAGCGCGTGGCGGATGGCGGCGTCGATGTCCTTGATGGCGGCCAGCGGCTCGGGCGGGTAGATCACTCGCGAGCGCCCGGCCGGCAGCTTCTCCAGGCGGAAGCCCTCGCCGTGCCAGAACAGCGTGGGCGGCGTGGAGCGGTCGACGTCGAGGACGAACCCGGGACGAGGCATCAGCGATTCCGTTCTCTCTCGGCGCGCATGTCGAAGGCGACCTTCACGGCGCCGCGGCGGCCGGCGTTGGCGGCGTGCTCGACGGCGGCTCGATAGTCGGTGAGCGGATAGGTGGCCGACACCAACCGCCCGAGTCCAGCATCTCGCACGAGTGCGAAGGCGAGGTCGAACGTGCGCGTGCGGTGACCGTCGGCCAATGTCTCTGTCCCGTACGCGTAGGCGCCGGCCAGCTCGGTCTCCCGGTGCCACAGCGTGGTGAGGTTGAGCTTCACGACGGCGGGCATGCCTACCAGCGTCACCCGGCCCCGCGGCTTCACCACGGCCAGGCTCTGCTGGATCGAGGTGTCCGAGCCCACGCAGTCGAGCACGCCGTCCGCCCCACCGGTGAGCTGCGGGCCGTACGCCATCGAACCGGTGAGGCGGCGCACGAGGCGGGGCATCTCGTCGGGCTCGCACACGGTGTCGGCGCCGAGGTCGGCGGCCAGGCGGCGCTGCTCGGGATGCTTGGCGGCGGCCACGATGGTGCCGGCGCCGGTGAAGTGCCGCAGCGCCGCCACGCTGAGGAGACCGAGCGTGCCGGCGCCGAGCACGACGACGATGTCACCCTCATGCACCCCGGCGCGCAGCGCGGCGTGGACAGCGCACGCCGCCGGCTCCACCATCACCGCGGCGTCGTCGTCGAGATCCTCGGGCACGGGGTGCAGTTGGCTCTCGTGGGCCACCATGAACGTGCTCCACCCGCCGCCGGTGTCGGCGCAGAAGCCGCTCTGCAGGCCGGGTTCGATGTGCCCGAAGGCGAGGCGCTCGCAGTTGCCGAGGTCACCGCGCGCGCACGCCGGGCACGGCGGGTCGATGCCGCGGGCGACGCATCCGAGCACGGGTTCCAGCACGACCCGGCGATCGTCGTCGGTGTCGGCCACCACCTCGTGACCGGGCACGAACGGGAACGACACGATGGGCTCGAAGTAGCGGCTCGACAGGCCGTCGATGGTGGCGAGGTCGCTGCCGCAGATGCCGGCCAGCCGGGGGCGGATGCGCACCCAGCCCGGACCGGGCGGCGCGACCGGGTCGACGTCGGCCAGGCGCAGCGGGCCGTGACGGGCCCCGCCGCCGGGCGAGATCGAGCCGGCGACGTGGGCGGCGACGTACTTCAGCGGCTTGCGCTCGTAGCGGAGGGCTTTCACCGCCGCCCACCGGTCCCGCTCACGCGCTCGCGCCAGATCGGCCCGATGGGCAACAGCGGCCGCGGCCCGCCCGCCGCCTTGTCCCAGTGCTCCACCAGCCACCCCCGCTTCCGGGCCAGCGCCGCCAACCGGGTCTCGGGGTTCACGGCGACGGGGAAGCCAACGGCCTCCAGCATCGGAAGGTCCGACGAGGAATCGGCGTAGGCGATGCTCTCGGCCAGTTCGAGACGTTCGGCCTCGCAGTAGTCGGCCAGCAGTTGCGCGCGCGTCTCGCCGGTCGGGGGCACGTCCGTGAGCTCGCCGGTATACGTGCCGTCGGGCTTCACCGCCATCTCGGCGGCGATGATCTCGTCGAACAGCGGGCGCAGCGGGGCCACGACGAAGCCGAGGGCGCCGGTGATGAGCACCGTGCGGTGGCCGAGCGCCTTGTGCTCGCGCACGCGGCGGATGCCGGCCGGGAAGCTCTTGGTGAGGATGAGGGCGCTGAAGAGCTCGGCGGCGTCGGCGTCGATCTGATCGATCGGCGCGCCGTCGTAGCGGCGGTAGAAGTAACGCAGGAAGTCGCCGCGGTCGCGCCGGTCCAGGGCCAGCAGCGACGGCGCTTCCTTGAGCGTGCGCCCGATGAACCGGAGCCGGTCGTCGACCGGCAGCCGCCGCGTCGCCAACCACGAATAGCTCTCGACCACGTTCGAGGCGATGAGCGTGTTCTCGAGGTCGAACGCCGCCATGTGCCGTTGCGGTGACAGCACCTGGCCCCGCAGGCGCGTGGCGCGCGACTCCGTGCGGCTCTTGCCCGGGGTGGTCTTCACGCGGGCGTGCTCCACGACGGACGGCAGGTGCGTGTTGCGGATGTAGTCGATCCAGTCGATGACCCGCGGGTCGAGGGCGAAGCGCTCGCGGTCGTCGCCGTCGAGGCGGGCGTCGATGGCCATGAGGTTGTCGACCCGGTAGATCGCCTCGCACTCGGCATAGGCGCCGTAGAGCTCCACGTACGACAGCGCCCGCTCCACCTCGTTGCGGCGCTCCTCCAACCGGGCCGACAGCGCCGCCTGCTTCCCCCGCAGCGGCAGCGCCTGGAGGGCCCGCTCACCCCGCTCGATGAACGACTTCGCCTGGTTGAGCTGGCGCTGCACGCGGCCGCGCCCGGGGAAGCTCCACTCCGGCACCTCGATGGGCTGGCCGGCGGCGTCGTACAGCGGGTGCTCGGTGAACCAGCCCTGCACGGTGTCCACCAGCGTGCGGTACTTGAGCGGGTTGACCGAACCGGACGCCACCTGAGTGATGCGGGGCGCCTCCTCGGGACCGAGGGCGGCGACGGCCACCACCGCGCCGACCACGAGATCGACCGGGATCACGTCGACCGTGCCCTCGGGGACGCCGGGGAACTCCTTCAGGAGGCCGCGGGCGTAGGAGATGATGACGGGCTCGGCCATGCGGAAGCCGCGGATCCAGCCGGGCCGGGGCTCGGCGAGCGCCGACTCGATGATCGACGGGCGCACGATCGACACCGGCACGGCGCCCCGGTTCTCCATGAGCGCCTGCTCGCCGAGTGCCTTCGTGTAGGCGTAGGCGTCGGGCCAGCCGAGGCTCACCGCCCGGGCCCGCCCGGCATCCACCATGCGGTCGGCCACCCAGCGCTGGCGCAGTTGCTCGGTCTTGGCGGCCAGCGCCGGTGTGCCGGCGGCGCCGAGCTCGCGGTGGGCGCCCTTGCGGAAGGTGGCCAGCATCGCCGGCGTGCGGCTCTGGTCCTCGGCGTCGGTGCGGGTCCGCCGGGCGGCGGCGACCTCGCCCCGCCAGCTGACGCCGAGATCGAACGGGCCCTCCGACACGAGCGCCTCCGGTGCCGCGCCCCGGCGGTTGCCGGCGACGTAGCACGTCGACACCGACACGAGGTGGGGGTGGACGCCGAGGTCGTTGAGGGTGGCGACGATGCGGGATGGCCCGAGGAGGTTGACCTCGACGGCGGCGTCGAGGGGCGAGTCGAAGGCGACGGTGGCGGCCGAGTGGACGACGACGTCGCAGGAGGCCAGCACGGCGCGGTCGGCGTCGCCGAGACCGAGGCCGTCTGTGCCCACGTCGCCGGTGACGACCTGGACCCGGCGGGCCACGAGCTCCTCGAGCGCCTTGGCCCCGCCCACCTCGGCCCGCAGCCGGTCGAAGGCGTCGTTGCGGAAGATCTCGCGCTGCACCCGCTGCGCGGCGGTGGAGCGGCGCCCGGCCCGCACCAGGAGGACCAGCTCGCAGCCGGGCACCGACCGCATCAGGCGCTCGACGATGGCAGTGCCCAGGAAGCCGGTGGCGCCGGTGACGGCGATGCGCGTGCCGGCCAGGGCGTCGGCGATCACGCCCATCTGTTTACCATGTGGTAAGTGGACGCCCGCGCACCGGCCCCCCGCACCAGCGACCGCATCCTCGATGCCGCACTCACCCAGTTCGGCCGGCGGGGGTACGAGGCCACGTCGCTCGACGCCCTCGCCGCCGAGCTCGGCCTCACCAAGCAGGCCATCTTGTACTGGTTCCCGTCGAAGGAGGCCCTGCTCGACGCCGTCGTCGTGCGCAGCGCCGACGACCTGCGGGTGGCCCTCGAAGGCGCCCTGGCCGGGACGGCGCCGGGGTTCGGGCGGGTGGAGACGGTGATGGCCACCGTGTTCCGGTTCGCGGTGCGCCGGCCCGCCCTGCTGGGGCTGGTGCGGGAGGCCAACCGCCTGGGGCCCGAGGTGGCGGCCCGGATGGAGGCGGGCGTGTCACCGCTGGTGCACCGGGCCATCGACTTCCTGGCCGACGAGATGGACGCCGGCACGATCCGCCGGGCTGATCCCCGCCTGCTCCTGCTGTTCATGTACGCCACCGTGGTCGGCGTGGCCACGGAGGTCGAGGTGCAGCGGGCGGTCGGGCTGGTGTCGTCACCCGGAGCGCTGCGCCAGCTCCGCCGCGAGCTGTTCGCCTTCGTCCGCGCCGCCGTCACCGCCTGACCGCCCGGGGGGCGCAGTGTCTCCTCACGCGCAGCCTGAACACTTGGTACCGCGTAGGCGGTATCACGCGCACAGCCTGAGCACTTTTTCCCGCGGCGGCCCTCAGGCGAGCTTGCCGGCGATGGTGCCGGCGGAGCGGAGGGCGGTGCCGTCGGCGCCCTCGGACGTGGTGCGCCGGGCCGGGCCGCTGGTCGCCTCGGCCAGCATGTCGCCGAGGAGCATCGCCGGCGTCACCCCCTCGGCGGCCCAGAAGTAGAACGCCATCGAGCCCGGGATCGTGTTGATCTCGTTGACCCACACGTCCTCGCCCCGCCACAGGAAGTCGATGCGGGGCACCCCCCGGACGAGCGCCAGCGCCGCCACCCGCCGGGTCAGCTCGACCACGCGGGCGGCCACCGCATCGGGCAGCACCGCCGGCAGCTCCCGGGGCGCACCCGAGAGCCCCTCGCCGCCGCCGAGGTACTTGTCGGCGTACGTGTAGATCCGCCCCGACGCCTCCTTCCGCACGGGCTTCTCGATGGCCGACAGCCGCAGCTCGGGGAACGCCTTCACCGACACGTTGAGGTCGCTGGCGTCGGCCAGGTAGGGCTCCACGACGGCGCCCTCCCGGAAGTGCGGCGACGCCCGCACGAGGGCGCGAGCCGCCGCCAGGTCGTCGGTGATCTCGATGCCGATGGACGAGCCGCCGAAGCGGGGCTTCACGATGAAGGGGCCGGGGAACTCGGGGTCGGCCCCGTCGGCGGTGAACGCCGCCCGGGGCAGCGAGGGCACGCCGGCGGCGGCCATCACGCCGCCGAAGGCCAGCTTGTCCATGCCCAGCGCCGCTCCCGCCGCCGATGGGCCGGTGTAGCGCACGCCGGCCAAGTCGAAGGCGGCCTGCAGCGTGCCGTCCTCGCCGGGCCCGCCGTGGCAGGCGATCACGACAGCGCTGATGTCGAGGGGTGCCGCCTTCTTGAACAGGCCGCCGCCCTCGGCCACGAAGCCCCCGCCCGGCCGGGCCACCAGCTCCAGGCGCGACGCCTTGGGCGGGACACCGGTCAGGTAGTCGCGCGCCTCGAGGAGGGCCGGCACCAGGTGGAAGTCGCCGTTCTTGCCCCAGTACACGGCGAGCGGGTCGAGGCCGGCGCCGGCCAGCGCGCGCGCCGACTGGAGGCCGGACAGGATGCTGATGTCGTGCTCGGGGGAGGGCCCTCCGAAGATCACCGCCGGTCGGGGCACGGGCCAACACTCCTACGGGTAGTGGTCGGGAAGGTCATTCTCGTACAGCACGACGTCGCCGTCCGTGAGGGTCTCCCGCACCCACGCGACCGCCCGGTCGCGCGTCGGGGTGAAGTGGATGCGGATGTCGCGGTGGGCGGCACCGGCGGCGAGGGCCTTGCGGTTGGTCTGGCCCACCACGATGAGGTCGGTGGCGGCGTCGTCGGCGGCCACGGCGAACTCGCGGTTCTCGGCCAGCTGCAGCGGGCCCAGTTCCACCATGCCGGGGGTGACGACGACCGAGCGGGCGCCGCGCTCGGCCAGCCGCCGCACGAGCGCCAGCGACGACGCCGCGCTCGCCGGGTTGGAGGAGAACGTGTTGTCGATCACGACGACGCCCTTGGCGCTGCGGCTCACCTCCTGGCGGTGCTCGGCGATCGGCAGCGAGTCGAGGCGAGCCAGCGCGGCAGGAACGTCGAGCCCGAGGGCGACCACGACGCCGACGGCGCTGGCCACGTTGGCGGGATGGGCCACCGAGTCCTGGATGCGATGCCGGTGGGGGCCGACGCCCACGTCGAGGTTGCCGGCGCCGTCGTCGACGACGACCACATCGGCGGCGACATCGGAGGCGGTGGCCACCCGCACGACGCGCGTGCCTCGAGCGGCGAGCGCGTCGGCCACCGCCGCGAGCCCGTGGGCGCTCACGTTGAGGACCGCCGTCTGCACACCTTCGGTGATCTCCGCCTTGGCCTTCACCACGCCGTCCAGCGAGCGCATGCGCTCCAGGTGGACGGGGCCGATGTTCACGATGACGCCGACCGTGGGTTGCACCCAGCGGCACATCGCCCGGATCTCGCCGGGTCCGTAGGTGCCCATCTCTGCCACGAACACCTCGGTGTCGGGCGCCAGGTGCTCGTTGAGCGTGCGGGCCAGGCCGCCGGTGTTGTTGAAGCTGGCCGGGCTGGCCAGCACGGAGCGCTGCCCGGCGACGAGATGGCGCACGTAGAGCTTCGTCGTGGTCTTGCCGAACGAGCCGGTGATGGCCACCGTGACCGGCGCCGCCGCCCGCAGCCGTTGCTCGGCCCGCCGCACCCACCGGCGGGCCGCCAGCCGCTCGAACGGCAGCGTGATCAGCAGGGCCAGCTCCACCACGAGCGGCTGCAGGAAGCACAGGAGCGACGCCAGCGCCGCGCTTCGCGGGGTGGCTGCGGCGAGCAGGAACAGGCCCACGTCGAGCACGGCGAACACCGCCGCCACGGTCCGCAATCGGCGGGTCCAGGCCAGGGGCGACGTGCGGCCCCGCAGCGTGAGCCCGACCGGTGCGACGACGATGATCACGGCCGTCACCAGCGCCATGACCGAGAGGCTGAAGGCGCTCAGCGAGGCGGTCACGGCGCCCACCGCCAGCAGGAGGTTGACCTGCCCGGCGTTCCACCAGCGCACGGCGAACCGGGTGACGGAACGGGGCAGGTAGTGCTCCCGCTGGGCGATCCGCAGCCAGCGGGGGGCGGCCGCCAGTGAGGCGGCGAGGCAGAGGATCGGGATGAAGAGGTCCACTTAGCGGTGTCGGTCGAGCGCGGCCCGGAGGGTGGGCGCCGCCGTCAGCGGGGTCAGATGGCCGGCGCCGGGCACGATCGTAAGCGTTGCCCCTGCCCCGAACCGTGACACTGCCGCCTCGGCCATCGTCAGCGGCGCCGCCGTGTCGTCGTCGCCCCACACCAGCTCCACCGGGCACGTGACCCGGGGCAGCACGCTCTCGTAGCTCTCGTTCACGGCGATCACGAGCACATCGCGCATGACCCCCGTGGCATTGCGGTAGTCGTCCGAACCGCCCCGGCGGCGCAGCGCCTCCATGCGCTCGTCGCTGACGACGCCGCGGCGGTGCAGCCAGCGCACGAGGCGGTAGCGGGCCGACGGCGACGGCACGCGAGCGGGCGCCAGCAGCCGGGGCACGCCCGTGAGCACGAGGGCGGCCACACGCTCGGGCCGGGTGGCGGCCAGGTTGACGGCCACCCGCCCCCCGAAGGAGTGCCCGAGCACCACGACGCGCTCGGCGCAGGCGTCGAGCGCTGGCGCCACCAGGTCGGCGTACCCGGCGGCGTCGAGGGCACGATCGGGCGTCGGCGACGCGCCTCCGAAGCCGGGCAGGTCGATGGCGAGGGCGTCGGTCCCGGCCAGGACGTCACGGAAGTCGTTGCGCGACCGCATCCAGCCGGGCAGGGCCAGCACGCCGGCCGGCGCCGACCCGTACTGCTCGCCGAAGAGGCCGTCGCCGAGTGCCCGCAACATCACACGACCTCGGACCGGCTGCGCCGGGCCAGCGCCGGCAGGTCGCACCACCACGCCAGCAGGGCGGCGGTGACGGCGCCGATGGTGAGGACGACGGTGCCGTTGGTGGCGTCGAGCAGGGGGCCGAAGGCGAGCCCGGCGATGGCCACCGTGCCACCGAAGGCCATGAACCACAGCGCCATCACCCGGCCCCGCACCTCCTCGCTGAGCACCGTCTGGAGCACCGTGAGCATCGCCGTCGTGGTGCCGAAGTACACGGCCCCGAGGACGAACACCACGGGGTAAGCCGGCCCCGGCATCCGCAGCAGCCCCCAGATCGCCATCATCACGGCGAAGCCGAGGAGGCCGACGCGCACGAGCCGCATCTTGCTCGTGCCGGCGAGGACCGTGCCGATCGACAGCGCGCCGAGGCAGGCGCCCAGCCCGAACGACGCGTACAGGAGCCCGTAGCCGAGGCTGTCCGACGACAGGCCGAGGTCCTTTTCGGCGAGGGCCGGGAACAGCGTGACGAACGGCAACGCGAACAACGAGAACACCGCGAGGGTGACCAGGATCCGGCCGACGATGACGTTCTCGCGCGCCGCCCGGAACCCGCCCATCAGACGCTGCCAGCCCTGCTCGGTGGCCTTGGGAACCTCGGGAAAGCGCACGACGAGCAGGGCAAGGATCACGAAGATGTACGTGACGGCGTTGGCGGTGAACATCCACGCGGCGCCGAAGATCGGGTAGAGGATGCCGGCGATGGCGGGCCCGATGACCCGGCTGCCGTTGATCATCGTGGAGTTGAGGGCGATGGCGGCGCCGAGATCCTCCTGGCCCACGAGGGAGGGGACCACGGCGCCCCAGACGGGAGCGTTCAGGGCGTTGCCGATGCCGACGGCCAGCACGCAGCCGAAGATGAGCACCCGCGACGGGTTGTCGGCGCCGGCGACGATGGCGGCCAGCGCCAGCGAGAACACGAGCTGCTCGGACTGGAGGATCACGAGGAGCTTCCGGCGGTCGAGGGCGTCGGCCACCATGCCGCCCACGACCGACAGCAGCAGCAGCGGGCCGAGCTGGGCGAAGGCCAGGGCGCCCACGAACGCGCTCGACTCCGTCAGCTTGTAGGCGTACGAGCCCAGCACCACCGTCTGCATCCACGTGCCGATGTTCGAGGCGAAGGATCCCAGCCACATGAGGCGGAATTCACGGTGGGCCAGGGCCGAGCGGGTGGTCCCGACGCCGCGGACGTAGTCGTCACCCTCGGTGAGGGCTTCTTCGGTGTCTTCGGCGATCGGGTGGGGCGGGGGGTTCCGGGGCACGGCGACGAGTCATGGTGCCAGACGGGTGGCGCATCCGACCAAGTGGTCACTGGGTACCGTCGGGCGAGCATGCACGCCCCGACCCTCCCGGCCGATGCGCCTCGTTCGGCGCGCCCGGCGGGGGCGATTGGGCTACGCGGCGTGGTCGTGATGGGGCTCGCCGGCGCGGTGGCGCTGGCGTGGGGGACCTGGCAGGTCGGCGCGCTGGCCGACCGCCGCTTCCGGCTGCGCTGGCTCGACGGCGCCCCGATCGTCGGCGCCCTGCCGCTCCCGCCCCGGCTCGTCGCCTATGTGCTGTGGGCCGTCGGCGTGGTCCTCCTCAGCGCCGCCTGGGTGCTGCTGCGGCGCCGGACCGCGTTCACCGGCCACGGGCTCGGCGTCGGCACCGTCGCCGGCATCGCCGCGCTGTGGATGCTGCCGCTGCTCCTCGTCCCGCCGATCGGCAGCCGGGACGTGTACAGCTACGTCGCCCACGGCGAGCTGGCCGCCCAGGGCGCCGATCCGGGCGAGGTGGCGCCGGTCGGCCTCGGGCTCACCTCGCCGATGCTGCAAGGCGTCGATCCGGTGTGGCGCAACGTGGTCTCGGCCTACGGCCCGCTGAACACCGGCGTGGCCGAGACGGCGGTCCGCTTGACCGACCATGACGTGGCGTGGTCCGTGGTGCTGTGGCGCCTCGTCGCCGCCGGGGGCGTGGCCCTCCTCGGCGTCGGCGTCGTGGCGCTGGCCCGGGGCAGCGGGCGCGATCCCGTGGACGCGCTGGCGCTGGCCGTCGCCGGCCCGCTCACGATCGTGCAGCTGTTCGGCGGTCCGCACAACGAGGCGCTGATGGTGGGGTTGCTGGCGGTCGGGGTGGCCGTCGGCACGACCCGCTCGGGTCGCTCGGCGTGGGTCGCCGGCGTGGCCCTGTGCGGGCTGGGCGCCGCCGTCAAGGCGCCGGCGCTGCTCGGCGCCGTGTACGTCGGATGGGTCGGCTCGACCGACGATCAGCGGCGCGACGAGCGGTGGCCGGCGCGCCTGGGCCGTACCGCGGTGGCGGGTGTGATCTCGCTGGCCGTCATCGGCGTCACCTCCGTGCTGGCCGGCGTCGGTTGGGGCTGGGTCGGCGGCCTGTCGGCCGGCTCGAACGTGACGTCCCTGCTGTCGGTATCGACCACCCTCGGGTTGATCGTGGCGTGGGTGCTGCAGCAGCCGTTGCGGCTCGGTCCGGTCGTGACGGCCGTGCGCGACGTCTTGCTGGTCGCCTCGGTGGCGATCGCCGGGATCCTGCTGTGGCGCAGCCCAAGGCTCGGCCTCGCCGCGCTGGCCGGCGCCCTGCTGGCCGTGGGCGTGCTGGGTCCGGCCGTGCACCCCTGGTACCTGACGTGGTGCCTGGCGCCGGCGGCGGTGGTGCTGGCCGGCCGCCCGGCGCGCTGGGCCATGGCCATCGCCGTCGTGGCCACCGCCAGCACCCGGCCCATGGGCGGCGGCCTCGTGCGCAACCTCGGCTACTTCCCGGTGCCGGTGATCCTCGTGCTCCTCGCTGGCGGCGGGGCCTGGTGGCTCACCCGAGGATCAGGTCGGCGTAGAACGGCAGCGCCTCCTTCGGACCCGACACCAGCATCGTGGTGAGGCACGTCTCCCGCCACTGCTCCAGCTCGGCGCGGATCTTGTCGACGGGGCCGACGAGGGCCACGTCCTCGACCATGGCCAGGGGCACGCTGGCGATGGCCTCCGGCTTGCGCCCGGCCAGGTACAGCTCCTGGATCTTGCTGGCCTCGGCCTCCCACCCCATGCGGGCGAACACGTCGAAGTGGAAGTTGGCGCCCCGCGCCCCCATGCCGCCGGCGTAGAGGGCCACCATGGGCCGCACGGCGTCGGCGCACTTCTCCACGTCGTCGCCGGGCACGATCGTCATTGGCGCGGCGATGTCGAAGCGATCGGCCTTGGCGGCGTCGCCGGACGCGCCGAATCCGTGGGCGAGGCACCCACGGTAGAAGGCGTCCTCCTTCGGCGAGAAGAAGAGGGGCAGCCAACCGTCGCACAGCTCGGCCGCGAGGGCCACGTTCTTCGGGCCTTCGGCGGCGAGGTAGATGGGGATGTCGGTGCGGTACGGGTGGATGGTCGACTTCAGCGGCTTGCCGAGGCCGGTGCCGCCCGGATACGGGAGCTGGTACTGCTGGCCCGAGAACGCCACCGGCTCCTCACGGCGGATGATGCGGCGCATGATCTCGATGTACTCACGCGTGCGGGCCAACGGCTTCGGATAGGGCTGGCCGTACCAACCCTCCACCACTTGGGGTCCCGAGGCGCCGATCCCGAGCAGGAAGCGGCCCTCCGAGAGGTGGTCGAGGGTCATCGCCGCCATCGCCGTCGCGGCAGGGGTGCGGGCCGACATCTGCATGATGGCCGTGCCGAGCTTGATCTGGCTGGTACGGGCGCCCCACCAGGCCAGCGGCGTCAGCGCGTCGGAGCCGTAGGCCTCGGCCGTCCAGATGGAGTCGAAGCCCAGCCGGTCAGCCTCCATCGCCGCCTCGACGGCGCCTTTGGGCGGTCCCGAACCCCAGTATCCCGTGCTCATCCCGAGTTTCATCGCCCCATGTTCCCTCACCCAGTGGGCTGAGTGCGAGCGCCGCGCAATTCGCTCTATGGCGCGGCGGCCGTCGCAAGAATGCAATGTTCAGGGTGGGTCCACGTTGATCGAGACGCGATATTTTGACGATCACCTTTGGGCGAAAAGGGGGTATGCCGGTGATCATGATGGTCGCTTTGGTGGCAGGCCTCCTGATCGTCGCGATCGTCGTCGTGCTGGCGGGCCTGAGCGTGCGGGCCCGGCACGACCACCACTGGATCGACGCCCCTGCCTTCCGCGTGCCACCGGGGTGGTACCCCGATCCCACCACCGACGGTGGCCAGCGCTGGTGGGACGGGATGACGTGGACGGACCAGGCCATGGGCAGCCCGCCATCGGCCTGACGCCCTGGTCAGGTCCCGGCGTTGCCGCGGCCCAGGTCCGGCGGCGAGCATGGCGGCCTTGAGCGAGTTCCCCCCGCCGTCCGTGACGTCCTTGCCCCCGCCCCCGCCCGCCCAGCCGCCGCCGCTGCCTCCACGGGCGGCGCCGTCGCCACTGCCCCCGCCCGGTCCGCCGATACCGCCGCCGCCCATGTTCCGGCCCCATCCGCCGGGGCGCCGCCGGAGCGGCAACGAGGCGTGGCTGTTCGTCGCCCTGGGAGCGGCGGCGCTGGCCGTCGTGGCCGCCTTTCTGCCGTGGATCACGGCGGCCACCATCTTCGGCAACCTGAGTCGCAGCGGTGTCGCTGGCGGCGGCGACGGGATCGTGACCGCCATCCTCGGTGGGGTCGTCGGTGTCGTCGCGTTCGCCACTCGCCGCAACGAGAGCGATCGCGGCGCCGGCATAGCCATCGTCGTGTGCTCGTTGATCGTGGTCGCGATCTCCGCCTACGACCTCTTCAGCGTGAACGATCGCATCAACGACATCGACCGCCGCTACGTGGACGCCAGCGTCGGTGTCGGGCTCTACTTCACGATCGCCGCCGGCGTGGCCGGCGTCGTGGCCGGCGTGCTGCGCACGTACCGGTGATCACATTCGGCGGTAGCGGGCCTCCACGAACGAGAAGGCGGCGAACGCGAACAGCGCCAGCGCGGTGAGGAAGAGCAAGACCTGCCCGTAGGCCCGGTCGGCGATCGTGCGCAACGTACCGTCGATGCCCTGGGCCTGGTTGGGGTCGTGGTCGATGGCGGCACCGATGAGGAGCACGCCGAGCAAGCCGAACACGACACCGCGCCCGACGGAGCCGACGAGACCGACGACGGTCGTGCAGCGGCGCATGGGCGGGCCCATGCGCCCCATCTCCAGCTTCTTCTCGAACTTCGTGGTGAGCCCGCGCACGACGAGGTAGATGCCGCCGGCGGCGATGGCGATGCCGGCGACGGCCACCAGCGCCGGACCGGCGGGCCAGTCGAGCACGCGCGCCGTCCACGACTTCGGCTGCTGCTCGCCGTTCCCGCTCGAGTGGCCGGCGACAACGCTGATGGCGCTGAAGCAGAAGGCGACGTAGATGGCGCCCTTGCCCACCGACGCCAACCGCTTGGCCATGCGCTTCTTGTCGTCGTCTTCGTCGCGGTAGCCGGTGGCGGCCTCGCTGAAGCGCCACAGGGCGTACCCGGCGAGGCCGAGCGCCAGCACCACGAGGATGCCGCGCCCGAACGGCTGGTCGGCGATGGCCTGGAGCGCGCCCTGCTTGTTGGCCTGCTCCGAGGTGCCGACTCCGAAGGCGAGGCGCACGGCGATCCCGGCCACGATGGCGTACACGACGCCGCGGGCCACGAAGCCGAGTCGGGCGGTGCGATCGAGCCACTTGCTGTCCGCGGCGCGCTCGGTCGTGACGACGGCGCCGTGCGCCTTGACGGTCATGCTCACGGGGATGGAGGTTCCCCTTACCGCCCTCGATCAAACGGCGGCGGCCAAGGCGACGGCGGGATCGACGAGCTCGACACCGAGGAACTCGGCGACGGCGGCGTTGGTGACGTGGCCGCCGACGGTGTTGCAGCCGTAGCGCAGCGACGGGTCCGCCGTCGTCGCCGCGGCCGGTCCGTGGAGGGCGAGCTCGAGGATGTACGGGAGGGTGGCGTTGGTCAGCGCGTAGGTCGACGTGTGCGGTACGGCCCCGGGCATGTTGCCGACGGCGTAGTGCAGCACGCCGTGCTCCTCGTAGACAGGATCGTTGTGGGTGGTCTCGTGGGTGGTCTCGATGCAGCCACCCTGGTCGACGGCCACGTCGACCAGCACCGATCCCCGCTTCATGCCCGCCACCATGTCGGCCGTCACCACGACGGGAGCGCGCCCACCGGCCACCAGGACGGCGCCGATGACGAGGTCGGCCTCGGCCACCGCCCGCTCGACCGCGCCCCGGTTGGACGCCATCGTGATGATGCGGCCGCGGTGGATCTGGTCGACGAAGCGGAGGCGGTCGAGGTTCTTGTCGAGCAGCCACACCTCGGCCTCCATGCCGGCGGCGATCCACGCCGCGTTCCACCCCACGTTGCCGGCGCCGAGCACCACGACCCGCGCCGGGCGCACGCCGGGTGCGCCACCGAGGAGCACGCCCCGGCCGCCGTTGTGGCGCTCCAGGTAGTGCGCGCCGACCTGCGTGGCGATCCGCCCGGCCACCTCGCTCATCGGCGCCAGCAGCGGCAGCGCGCCCGCCGGTAGCTGCACGGTCTCGTAGGCGATGCCGACCGTGCCCGCCGCCAGCAGCGCCTTGGCCACGTCGGGGTAGGCGGCGAGGTGGAGGTAGGTGAACAGCGTGAGGTCGGGGCGGAGGTAGCAGAGCTCCGACGGCTGCGGCTCCTTCACCTTCACGACCATCGACGCGCTCCACGCGTCCGCCGCGGTGGGCACGATGGTGGCGCCGGCGGCGGCGTAGTCGCTGTCGGGGATGGCCGAGTCGGTGCCGGCACCGGCCTCGACGCGCACGTCCACGCCGGCGCGCTCCAGCTCGCGCACGCCGTCAGGCGTCAATGCGACGCGGTGCTCGGCCGTCTTTATCTCTCGGGGCACTCCCACGGTGGGCACGCGGCCCAGCGTAGGGGTGGTGGGAGATCAACCGATCGTGAAGGCTCCCTGCATCCCGCCGCTCACGTGGAACTTGCAGTAGAAGGCGAGGCTCCCGGACGCCGGCAACGTCACTTCGACGGTGGCCTTCTGGCCGGGGTCGAGCCGCTGGTCGATCTTGGCCGCGTCGATGGTGAACGTGTGCGCCTTCTCGCCCTCGTTGTTCAGCTCCACCTTCACCTTCGCACCGGCCGGGCCGGTCACGAACGTGGGCCCGAAGTAGAAGTCGTCGAGCTCCATCTCGAGATCGCCGCCGTCCTTGACGGTGCCGGTGCCCTTGTCGTTCACCGTGCCGGGCAGCGAGACGGGGGCGCTGCCCGCCGGCGCGCTGCTCGCCGTCCCGGAGGCCGAGTCCGACCCTGAGCCCGAACCGGCACCCGACGCCGTCGTGGTGCCACTGCTGGAACTGGGCTTGTTGTCACCTCCACACGCGGCCATCACCAGCACGAGGGCCATCGCCCCGGCGCCGACACCCAACCGAAGTCGTCCCATCACGGCCTCCTCGCGTCACCGCCCGAATCACCTACGAGCCCGACCGGCGAGTGGATTGCTCGGCGTCCCGGCGCCTCATCCCGTCCTGATCATCACGTGCTTCAGCTCGGTGTACGCGTCGATGGCGTACACGGACATGTCCTTGCCCACGCCCGACTGCTTGAACCCACCGTGCGGCATCTCGGAGACGAGCGGGCCGTGGTCGTTCACCCAGACGGTGCCGAACCGCAGCGCGTTGGCCACCCGCATGGCCCGGCCCACGTCCGTCGTCCACACCGACGCCGCCAGCCCGTAATCGACCCCGTTCGCCCATGCGACCGCCTCGGCATCGTCGGTGAAGCGCTGCACGGTCACCACCGGCCCGAAGACCTCGCGCTGGACGATCTCGCTGTCCTGCGCCACGCCGGCGATGACGGTGGGCTCGTAGTAGAAGCCGTCGCGATCAGCGGCCTGGCCACCGGTGACGGCGTCGCCCCCGGCGGCGATGGCGCGCTCGACGAAGGCGGCGACGCGATCGCGCTGATCGGACGAGACGACCGGACCCAGCTCGGTGGCGGCGTCACTCGGATCGCCGACCACCAGCGATTGCGCCGCCTCGGCCAGACCGGCGACGAAGTCGTCGTGCACTCGCGGTCCGGCGAGCACGCGGGTGGCGGCCGTGCAGTCCTGCCCGGCGTTGTAGTAGCCGAACAGGCGCACGCCGGCGATGGCGGCCTCGACGTCGGCGTCGTCGAACACCACGACCGGTGCCTTGCCCCCGAGCTCGAGGTGGACGCGCTTGAGCGTGTCGGCCGCCGCCCTCATCACCGCCTGCCCGGTCGTCACCTCGCCGGTGATGGACACGATGGCCACCTTCGGGTGGGCCACGAGGGCGGCGCCGCAGTGCTCGCCGTCGCCGGTGATCACGTTGAACACACCGGGCGGGAAGATGTCGGCGGCCAGCTCGGCGAGGCGGAGGGCGGTGAGGGGAGTCAGCTCGGAGGGCTTCAGGACCACCGGGCAGCCGGCGGCCAGCGCCGGCCCCACCTTCCAGCCGGCCATCATCATGGGGTAGTTCCACGGCGCGATGAGGCCGGCCACGCCGAGTGGTTCGCGCCGCAGGATCGAGGTGTAGCCCGTGAGGTACTCGCCCGGTGCCTGCGTGGCCGAGACGCGCGCGGCGCCCGCGAAGAAGCGGAGGTTGTCGACGACGAACGCCACCTCGGGGGGCGTGACGGCGATCGGCTTGCCCACGTTCTGGCTCTCGACGCGCACCAGCTCGTCACCGTCGGCTTCGATGGCGTCGGCGAAGCGCAGCAGGGCCGCCGCCCGCGTCGCCGGGGTGGCCCCGGCCCACTCGTCGAACGCGGCAGCAGCGGCGTCGACCGCGCGGTCGACGTCGCCGGCGCCCGAGGCCGCCACTTCGGCCATCGGCTCGCCGGTGGCAGGGTCGATCACCGCGTCGGTGCGACCGTCCATCGAGTCCACCCAGGTGCCGCCAATGAAGTTGGAGCGGTAGGTGGTGAGCATGCGGCGATCTTGACCGCGAGGGACCCGTGGGGCAAGGAGCTCCGTTGCGATGTCATGAACAGAGCACCGAACCCTCGATCCGCACCAGCGTCGGTGGCATGATCCGGCCCGCCTATTGTCGGGGCGCGCCGGGAGGGAGGAGGGAACCAGGAGGTGTCGGAGGACCGCGGATCGGTCGAGCTCGACGGGGTGACGAAGCGCTTCGGTGCGACCGTCGCGGTCGACCACCTCGATCTGGCGATCCGGCCTGGCGAGTTCCTGTCCCTCCTCGGTCCCAGCGGCTGCGGCAAGACCACGACGTTGCGCATGCTCGCCGGCTTCGAGCAGCCCGACGAGGGGTGGATCCGCATCAGCGGCGAGTACGTGCAGCACGTCCCCGCCCACAAGCGCGACGTCAACACCGTCTTCCAGCACTACGCCCTGTTCCCCCACATGACGGTGGCGGAGAACGTCGCCTACGGCCTGCGCCAGCGCCACGAGGACCGCCGCACTGTTCGCCGCAAGGTCGTCGAGGCGCTCGAGATGGTGAAGATGACGCCGCTCGCCAACCGCAAGCCGCGCCAGCTCTCGGGGGGGCAGCAGCAGCGGGTGGCGCTGGCGCGAGCGCTCGTGAAGCGGCCCGCCGTGCTCCTGCTCGACGAACCCCTCGGCGCGCTCGATCGCAAGCTGCGCCAGGAGATGCAGATCGAGCTGAAGCTCCTGCAGGTCGACGTGGGCATCACGTTCGTCTTCGTCACGCACGATCAAGAGGAAGCGCTGTCGATGTCGGATCGCATCGCCGTCATGCTCGACGGACATGTCGAACAGCTGGCCGATCCCGACACGGTCTACGACGAGCCGGCGTCGGCGTTCGTGGCCGGGTTCATCGGGCAGAACAACTTCTTCACCGGCGTCACCGACGCCACCGGTCGGGGCCTCCACAGCGACGGCTGCGCCATCATCGCCGGTCGCTCGGCGCCGGGCGTGGTGGGCGGCGGGGGCGGGATCGCCGCCGTGCGCCCGGAGGCGATCGAGGTGACCGCCGACGACCTCGGGCCGGGGGTGAACCGGGTGGAGGGTGTGCTGGCGGGGACGTCCCACCTCGGTGACGTGATCCAGTTCGTGGTGCGCACGGGCGACCGCGAGCTGCTCAGCCGCCGCCCCCGGCACCGCATGCCGAAGCTGCAGCCGGGCCAGCGGGTCTGGTGCCAATGGGACGAGGCGCACGTGCACCTCTTCCCCGACACCCAGGCTGGCCTCGTGATGGCCGATCCGGCCGAAGAAGCGACGCCGGCGTGACCCGCCACGATCGAGACACTGACGGAGGAGATGTGCATGGCTGACGACGAGATCCGGATCCTGGCTGACGGCCCGGGGGCCGCCCGGCTGCGGGGCGAGCTCACCCGCCGCGGGTTCCTCGGCGTGGCCGGCCTGGGCGCCGCCAGCCTGGCCTTCCTGGCCGCCTGTGGTGGCGACAACTCCTCGGGCTCCTCGGCCACCACCGGCGGGACGGCGGCGAGTGCCACGACGGGCACGGCAGCCGGGACCACCGGGGCAGCGGGCAGCGTGGACCCGGCGGCGACGTCGTTCAACCTCTACACCTGGGCGGACTACGACGATCCCGATCTGATGAAGAGCTTCGGCACCATCACCATCGACGTCTACAACTCGAACGAGGAGGCCATCGCCAAGCTCGAAGCGTCCAAGGGGACGAGTGGCTACGACCTGGTGGTGCCGTCCGGGCCGTACATCCCGCAGATGGCGGCCAAGGGATTGCTCGAAGTGCTCGACCTGTCGCTCATCACGAACTTCAAGAACCTGGCGGCGCCGTACATCAACCAGTCGTTCGACCCGGGCAACAAGTACTCCGTGTGCAAGGACTTCGGCTCGACCGGATGGATCTACGACAACTCGGTGATCAAGACCCCCATCACGTCGTGGTCCGACTTCATGAAGGCGGCGCAGAACGAGGGCAGCGGCCTCACCTCATTGCTCGACGCCGCGCCCGACGTGTGTGGCATCTACTTCTGGGCCAACGGGATCGACTGGAACACCGAGGACACCGCCCAGCTCGATGCCTGCGAGGACGTCATCGTCAACCAGCTGGCCCCGCACGTGAAGGCGTTCAACTCCTACCCCGGCATCGAGCTGGCCCAGGGCAACTACCTGCTGTCACAGGTGTTCAACGGCGACGCCCGCCAGGGCCTGCTGTCGGTCGACGACCCCGAGCGCTACACGTGGGGCTTCGGCGCGCCGACGAGCGAGTTGTGGATGGACAACTGGTGCATCCTCAAGGGGGCCAAGAACCGTGATGCCGCCTACAACTTCCTCAACTTCATCCTGACGCCGGAGAACTCCGCGACGGATCTCGCCTTCCACGGTTACGACACGGGCATCACCGGTGTGCGTGACCTGCTGCCGAAGGACACCAAGTTCCTCGACATGGTGTTCCTGTCGCCCGACCTGCTGAAGACGCTGGTGACCGGTGAGGTGAACAGCGCGCAGGATCGCCAGGTCGCCATCCTCGACAAGGCCAAGGCCAAGGCCGGCGGGTGAGCGAACGGGCCCGGCGGCGCGGGCCGAAGTTCGCGCTGGCCCTCCCGTCATGGGTCTGGTACCTGGCGTTCTTCGTCGTGCCGCTGGCGTTCATCGTCGTCTACAGCTTCGGCTACAAGCCGCCGATCAACAGCTCGGCCAGCTCCATCGGCCTCGATCGGCTCTCGCTCGACAACTACAGCAACGCCCTGTCCGGCGATCTTTTCGACGTGTTCACCCGGACGCTGCGCATCTCGATCTTGGGCACGGCGCTGTGCCTCGTGATCGCGTTCCCACTGGCGTACTGGCTGGCGGTGAAGGTGCCGTCGCGGTGGCGCGGTCTGCTGCTCGGACTCGTGATCGTGCCGTTCTGGACGAGCTTCCTCATCCGCACCGTCGCGTGGCGGATCGTGCTCAGCTCGAACGGGTTCCTCTCGCACTGGATGCAGACCGTGGGGCTGCGCGACACGCCGATCCGCTTCCTCGACACGCGCGAGGCCGTGCAACTCGGCGTCGTCTACAACTACCTGCCGCTCATGATCTTCCCGCTCTTCGTCGCCCTCGATCGCCTCGACCCGGCGTTGCGGGAGGCGAGCAAGGACCTCGGTGCCAGTCGCGTGCGCACGTTCGTCCAGGTGACGCTGCCGCTGGCGATGCCCGGTGTCGTGGCCGGTCTGCTGCTGGTCTTCATCCCGCTGTCGGGTGACTACATCACCGCGTCGGTGCTCGGTGGCGCCAGGGGGAACATGGTGGGCGCCATGGTGGCCAGCCAGTTCCAGTCGGCGCAGAACTGGGCCCAGGGGTCGGCCATGTCGGTGCTGTTGATCGGCATGATCCTGGCCTGCATCCTCGTGGCCGGTGCCATCGCCCTCGTGGTGCGCACGGTGCTGCGGCGGGCCCGGTCGATCGCGCTGCCGCCGTCGGCCGCTCCTGCCCCCCCGGCGTGGCGCCTGGAGCCGGTGGCGTGAGCGAGCGAAGCGAGCTCATCGAAGACACGGTGCCTTGGTCGCCGCGCAGCGGCGAGATGCTCAGTGGTGCCCCGTGCAGCGCGCCGGGCCGAACCCGCGCTCATGATGGGAGCGCGCACCAGTGAGCACCGTCGCCCTGCCCGTCGAGGCCAGGCCGACGACCGACGCGGCCCGAGCGCCCCGGCGCCGGCGCCGCTTCGACGTCGTCACGTTCGGGCTCGGCGCCTGGTCGATCCTCGTGTACGTGTTCCTGTTCGTGCCGATCGGCTTCGTGGTGGCCCACTCGTTCACCGACAGCAACTCGTTCCTGATCTGGGGCGGATTCACGACGCGCTGGTACAGCGAGTTGTGGGAGAACGAGCCCTTGAAGCAGGCGCTGAAGAACTCGCTCGTCGCCGCGCTGGGCAGCACGGTGATCGCCGTCGTCCTCGGTGGCTTCGCCGGCGTGGCGCTGGCCCGGCGGGGCGGCGGTTGGGTGAAGCCGTTCCTCGCCCTCGTGTTCCTCATCCTGGTGACGCCCGAGATCGTCGACGCCATCGGCTACCTGATCTGGTTCGTGCGCATCGGGGGTCCGCTCGACGACGGGTACGTCCGCCTGTGGATCGGTCACTCGGTGTTCTCGTCGGCCGTCGTGACGCTCATCGTGCGGGCCCGTCTCGCCGGGCTCGACGAGAGCCTGGAGGAGGCGGCGGCCGACCTGGGGGCGACCCCGGCGCGGGCGTTCCGGCAGATCACGTTGCCGCTGATCGCCCCCGCCCTGCTCGCCGGCGGCCTGCTGGCGTTCACGTTCAGCCTCGACAACACGATCGTCTCGCAGTTCGTGAGCGTGGCCGGCAAGACCACGTTCCCCGTCTACGTCTTCTCCTCCGTGCGCCAGGTGATGAAGCCCGACGTCGGCGCCGCCGCCACCCTGATGCTGGCGCTCACGCTCGTCGCGCTGGGGGTCGTGGCCCTCGTCCTGCGCCGGTCGGGCGACTCGTCGAGCGACGTCGCCGCCACCCTCGCGGGAGGCTGACGACCCGCCGCGGTGGCCGCGCTCGCGCACTAGCCTCAGATCGAGCATGCCAAGTACCGACGCACCTCGCATCGCCCTGGTCCCCGAGCACGCACCGGCCTGGATGGCGGATGCAGTCACTGACGGGGGCGGCCACCTGGTGGCCCCGCAGGACGCCGAGGGGTTGGTGTGGGGGAGCCCCGTCGACGCCGACGGCCTGGCGGCGGCGCTGCGGGCGGCGCCCGGCGTCCGCTGGGTGCAGCTGCCATGGGCGGGGGTCGAGCAGTTCGTCCACCTCATGGACGACGACCGGCTCTGGACCTGCGGGAAGGGGGTCTACGCCGAGCCCGTGGCCGAGATGGTGATGACGCTGGCCCTGGCGGGCATGCGGGGCCTCGGGACGTACGCCCGGGCCGACCGCTGGGAGAAGCCGCAGGGCACGAACCTGCTCGGCGCCCGTGTCACGATCCTCGGTGGCGGCGGGATCACGGAGTCGCTGCTGCGCCTCCTGAAGCCGTATGACTGCCACGTCACGGTGGTGCGCAACCGGGCCCAGGACATGGACGGCGCCGACGTGGTGCTGGAGAGCGACCTCCTGACGGATTCCTTGCCCGGCGCCGACCTCGTGGTCGTGGCCCTGGCCCTCACCCCGGACACGGAGGGCATCCTCAGCGCCAGCGAGTTCGAGCTGATGGAGCCCCACGCGTGGGTGGTGAACGTGGCGCGCGGCCGCCACATCGTCACCGACGACCTCGTCGTCGCCCTCCGAGACGGTGTGATCGGGGGAGCCGGGCTCGACGTGACCGATCCGGAGCCACTGCCCGAGGGTCACCCGCTGTGGGCGCTGCCGAACTGCATCATCACGCCGCACGTGGCCAACACGCCCGACATGGCGCAGCCGCTGCTGGCCGAGCGGATCACCGAGAACGTCCGGCACTTCGGGAGGGGCGAGGAGTTGATCGGGCCGGTCGATCCCGAGCTCGGCTATTGAGCGACCTGTCGGCCGCGGCGCTGGCCGGCCTGCTGGCCGACGACGACCGGCGGCTGGTCGCTGCCGCGCTGATCCTGGGGGCGTCCTCACTCGACGCCGTGGTGGCCGCCACCGGCCTGGACGTGCCCCGGTCGGCCAAGGCGCTCACCCGCTTGGTCACCGCCGGACTTGTGGAGCGGGGCTCCGACGGCACGCTGCACCTCCTCGGCTCGGCGTTCTCGGTGGCGGCCCGGGCGGCGGCTGCGTCGGTCGCGCCCGCGCCCGACGATCCGGACGTCTCGGCCGAGGACGCCAAGGTGCTGCGGGCGTTCGTGCGCGACGGCCAGCTGCTGTCGATCCCGACCGTCCGGTCGAAGCGCCTGGTCGTGCTGAACCGGTTGGCGCAGGAGTTCGAGCCCGGCCGGCGCTACCGCGAGGCCACGGTCAACCTGATGCTCGGCCGCTGGCACGCCGACACCGCTGCGCTGCGGCGCTACCTGGTCGACGAGGGCTTCCTCGACCGGGCCGAGGGGGAGTACTGGCGCACCGGGGGCACGGTGCCCGACGAGCCGTAGGCTCGGGTCATCACCGCCACCCACTACCAGCAGCTCGGCGTGGCACCGACGGCCACCGCCGACGAGATCCGCAGCGCCTACCGGGGCCTGGCCCGGCGGCTGCACCCGGACCGGGCCGGCCCCGGTTCGTCGGCGCGGATGGCGGCGGTCAACCAGGCATGGTTCGTGCTCTCCGACCCGGGACGCCGGGCGATCTACGACGCCACCCTGCGCGGGCGCCCGTCGTCGGTGCGGTCGGCCACCCCGTGGCCGGCCCAGGGGCCCGGCGATCTCGACGACGACACCGACTTCGTGCCCATCCGCCATCCCGCCGCCCGGTTCGGCATCCCCCTGCCGTGGCTCCTGGTGGTCGGGGCGCTGGCCGTCATCTTCGTGTTCACCGCATACGCGGTGCGGCCGAAGGGTGGCGGCGGGGGCGGCGGGCCGCCTGACGGTGTGCTCGAGGTGGGGTCGTGCGTGACGGTGGCGGCGGTGGGCGCGGTGGTGGAGACGGGCTGCAACTCGCCTCACGAGGGGAGGGTCGTGGCCATCCCGGCCAACGGGCTGTACTGCGCCGACGGGGCCGAGGCCTACGCCGACGGCGACACCCGGCGCGTCGTCTGCGTGCGCCGGGGGTAGGGCCTGTTGCTAGGGTGACGGGCTCTCGGGCGATTAGCTCAGTTGGAAGAGCGCCACGTTCACACCGTGGAGGTCATGGGATCGAGGCCCGTATCGCCCACCTCGAAAGTGCTAGTCAGAAGGCGTGAGGCGCCCGTTGCCGGGCGCCTCGTTCGCGCCAGGTGCACACCAGGTGCACACCAGGTGCACAGCGATTTATCTCTCATCGAAGAAACAATCGTTTCATTTCTGATCTATAGGGCCGTATCCTGTCCGCGTGGACTTCGCCCGGCCGGTAGAGGCCGTCATCCCCGGCGTCCAGGGCCGGCTCCTGGCGGTGTTCGCCGAGACGTCGGCCGAGCTGAACCTCCGAACGGTTGCCCGGTTGGCGCGGGTCAGCCCTGCGCAAGCCTCGCGTGTCCTGCCGACTCTGTTGGAGCTGGGCATCGTCGAACGGCGTGAAGCACCGCCCTCGGCGCTGTTCCGGTTCGTGCCAGAGAACGTGGCGGCACGGGCGCTCATGGCCTTGGCTGGCTCGCGACAAGCCGTGCTCGACGAGATGACTCGCACAGCGAGTGAGCTCGTCCCCTCCCCGGTGAGCGTGATCGTCTTCGGCTCCCTCGCGCGTGGCGAGGCCGTCGGTGGTAGTGACGTCGACGTCGTCGCAGTACGGGGGAGTGACGTGGACGAAGATGACGCGGTGTGGCGCGCCGCACTGGCCGGATGGACGGGCCACATACGTCGCGTGACTGGCAATCCCGTTGAGCTACTGGAGGTCGGCGAACTGGACGCCAGCCGCCTCCTGCGGGGCCGCTCCTCACTCTGGCTCGACGTGCAACGTGATGGCGTCGTCGTCTTCGGCGCCGGTTTCGAGACGCTGAAGGACCGCCGGAGTGCCTAGACAGCAGCGAACGCGTGCAGTAAGCGCCGCGCAGGTCCGCTCCTATGCCGGCAAGGCCGAGGAGTACCTGGCCGCGGCTGTAAGCGAGCTCGAAGCGGGCCGTTCGATTGCCGCCACGAGTCTCGCCATCCATGCGGCCATCAACGCCGCCGACGCGGTCACCGGGCGCCGGATCGGTCTCAGAGCGGCCGGCCAAGACCATGACCAAGTGCTGCTCCTGCTCCGCGATGCGGGCAGGGACGGCGCCGTTGTGGAGAAGGAGCTCGCCCGACTCCTTCCGCTGAAGACCAGGACGGAGTACGAGCCTGACGAAATCCCGAGAGCGGAGGCTGCTCGAGCCGTCGACCGTGCTCGCCGATGTGTCGATGTCGCTGGGCGGTTGGCCGCGGAGGTGCTCTGACGTCCGAGGTCCGCGAGGGCGCCCGCCAGTCGAAGCTGCATGCCGGCGCCGCTTGCGTTTTTCCACGCCCGCTCCGCCTCGTGCGCCTCGTCGGATGACTCACTCTGGCCGCCTCGGCGAGCGGAGAGGGTC
>CAVSME010000006.1:0-685558 GCA_963728985.1 uncultured Acidimicrobiales bacterium
GCCCGTATCGCCCACCTCGAAAGGCCAGGTCAGACCACATGAGGCGCCCATCGTCGGGCACCTCGTCCGCATCAGGAGCGTGCCGGTGTTCGGCGCGCCGGCCGGCGGGCCGAAGCTATGCCAGGTGGGTCGCGAACCACTCCGTGGCGGCATCGGCCGCTTCGTCGTGGTGCGTGCCGCCCGGGTACACCTCGAAATGCCCGCAGGGAAGCTCGATCAGCTTCTTCGGCTCGCCGGCGCGGGCGAAGGCGCTGCGTACTTGGGCGATCGGGATGATGCTGTCGTCGATCGCACCGATGAGTAGCAGCGGCTTCGGCGCGACGAGATCGATGAAGGCGGCCGGCTTGTATTCGGCGGCGCGGGCCACGCTCTCGAAGGTCGTCTGGTTCAGCCAGGTGGGCGCGTCGGCGCCGGAACGAGTGAAGAACTCGTACGCGTCGGGTGTCGGGAACACCGACAGTTCCCCCGCGGGCGCCACCACCGGGATCGGCGCGCTTGGCTCACCGGCGTTGCGCCCAGCGTGATCGTCGACGAGCGCGCTCAGGTAGCCAAGAAATGCCTCGCGTCCAGCCAAGGTCAGAAGCACGTCGACCACGTCCAGGCCAGGGACCTGCGCCACGATGACCTTCACGCGCGGGTCGAACGCACCGATGAAGACTGCATGACCGCCCGAGTACGACGAGCCCCACAGCCCAATGCGGTCGACATCGACCCCGGCTTGTTGCGTGATCCAGTCCAGCGCCGACCTCGTATCGTCGTGCTGCTCTTGCGGCACAATGCGGCCGCGCTCGTTGCCATCGCTTGCCCCCAAGTGGCGATGGTCGAACACGAGCACCACGAAGCCCGCTGCTACGAAGCGTTCGGCGTACGAGGCCAGCCCTTGCTCTTTGACGGCCGAGAAGCCGTGGCTCATCACGACAGCCGGACAGTTCCCAGAGGCGTCGGGACGGTAGAGCCATCCCCGCAGCGTGAGGCCTGCGCTGGTGAACTCGACATCTTCGCGCATGCCGACCCCCAATCGTCGTGCTGGGCAGCACGGTACCACCGGCGAGCTCCTGCCGCTTTCAGCCGTCGTACGCCGAGCCATGCCGCCTCCAAGTCCTGGGTTTCATTCGCACCTCTCGGTGCCTATTCCTGACAAGTGCCGCTGTTCGCCGGTCCTTCACGTCGGTCATCTACTGATCCCCGGCCGGGGCACAGACCATGAGAACGCGGTCGGCGCGCCGGCCAAAGCGCTCATGGTTCGTCGCGACCGTTCTCGCTGCCGTACGGCGACGGCTGGTTGTGGATGATGGCCAGGCTCACGATCCTGCCGTCGACCACACTGAAGTAGCTCGACAGGATGAGCTCGTCGGGCAGGTTCGTCTTGTCGTAGGTGCCGTCGTAGCGGGCACGGACGATGGTGCTCCCGTAGTGGTCCACGACCTCCGTGACCTCCATCGTGACGCGGTCGCCGACCAGCTCCCGCTCGACGAACGTGCGGATGTGGTCGATGCCCCAGATCTCGCGGTGGTTGTCGTTGACGTAGGCGTCTTTGGCGAATGTCGCCACGATGCGGTCCACGTCGAAGGCGTTGACGGCGGCGATGTGCTCGGCGATGACGCCGGTGACTTCGATGCTCATGTCGGCTCCTCTCGGTCGGGCAGTCGCCCGTTGTTGCGTAGCCATCACCATCGGGCCTGCCGTCGCGGGCGGGTCAACCCGGTTGCGTGCGCTTGACCCTCCCCTTGGGGGAGGCCGCACACTGGTGAGGTGCCGGCAACCTTGGCCATCGGCGACTTCGCTCGAGCTACGCACCTGACGGTGAAAGCGTTGCGCCACTACCACCGGATCGGCCTGCTCGTGCCGGCCGATGTCGACGACGCGTCCGGCTACCGGTACTACTCGACTGGCCAGATCGCCACGGCCCAGGTCATCCGGCGGTTGCGAGACCTGGAGATGCCGCTGGACGAGATCGCCGGCGTCCTGTCCACCGATGACCTCAGCGTGCGCAACCAGCTGATGGCCAGCCACCTCGATCGGTTGGAGCGGGCGCTCGACGATACCCAGCGGGCCGTGCGCTCGTTGCGCGATCTTCTCGAGTCGTCGACGCCGCCATCGATCGAGCTGCGCACCGCGCCGGCCGTGCGAGCGGCGGCGGTCACCGCGGTGGTCGACGCGTCGGCGTTCGGACCGTGGTTCCAGGGAGCGCTCGGTGAGTTGGACGCCACCATTGCGGCCCATGGCGTCCCGCCGGCAGGTCCGGCCGCCGGCATCTACGAGACCGCTGTCTTCGCCGATGGGCGGGGCGAGGCGACGGTCTTCATCCCGCTCGACAGCCCCGTGACGGCGGTCGGCCGGGTCCACATGATCGAGGTGCCATCAGCCGAACTGGCCGTCACCGTCCACGCCGGGAGCCATGACGACATCGACCGGGCGTACGGCGCACTCGCGACGTATGTCGCCGAGCGCGCCATCTCGATGGAGGGCCCCGTCCGTGAGACCTACACGGTCGGGCTCCGGGAGACGGCCGATCCACGGGCCTGGTCCACCGAGATCGGATGGCCGATCTTCCATCCGGGCGTGCCGGTCGCGCCGGGAGCGCCACACATCACGTAGCGAGCGATGACATCACTTCGACGACGTCGTAGCCGAACACCCAGGCGTTGCGGTGCACCGTCCGTTCGCCGCTCGATGCCGCGAGCCGGGTGTCGCGATCGCGCTGGTCGGGACCGTCGGGAAGGTGGAACAGGGTCTCGTTGCGCCGCGCCGCCAGTTGCACGCTGGCCGTCCGCTCGCGCCGGAGGTCCTCGTACTGGCGCAGGGCGCCCACCGGGTCGGGCAGCAACCGCAGGCACGCAGCGAGCACGGCACCGTCCTCGATGGCCTGGCACGCACCCTGGGCCATGAACGGCAGCATCGGATGGGCGGCGTCGCCCAGGAGCGTGACCGGTCCCTCGCCCCAGCGCACGAATGGGTCGCGGTCATACAGCGCCCACCGGTAGACGTTGGAGGCTGATTCACCCACCTCGGTGATGAGACGGCGCACGACGTGGTTCCACCCGTCGTAGTCGGCGAGCGCTTCCTCGACGCGACCCGGCGCCGTCCACGACTCGAGCGTCCATGTGGCGGTGGGCGCCACGCCGACCCAGTTGACGAGGCGCCCGGCGGCCACGAAGTAGTAGACGAAGTGCCGGCCGGGGCCCATCACGACCGTGCTGGCGACGGGCAGGCCGAGATCAGCGACGCGTTCCGCCGGCACGAGGCCCCGCCAGGCCGCGTTGCCGGAGAAGCGCGGTGCCTCGGGACCGAAGAGCTCCCGCCGCACCACGGAATGGATCCCGTCGGCGCCGATGACGACGTCGGCGGTCGCCGTCGAGCCGCCCTCGAAGCGCAGCGTCACCGCGCCGGTACCGCCAGGCGCCGGCTCGAGACCTACGAGGCGGTGGCCCAGCGCGACCTGCTCGGCCGGCACTCGCTCGGCGAGGACGCGATGAAGGTCGGCGCGGTGCACGTGGTAGTAGGGGAAGCCGTACTCCTCCACCACGTCGTCGCCCAGCCCGCTCGTCGACAGCAGCGACCAGTCCTCCCACCGTCGCATGTCCCCCGCGAGCGGCCGGACGGCCACTGACTCGAGGGCTGCACCCAGCCCCAACCCGTGCAGGATCCGGCTCCCGTTCGGGCTGATCTGGATGCCGGCGCCGATCTCGTGCAGCGCACTGCTGCGCTCGTAGATCGTCACGTCGGAGAACCCGGCGTCGGTGAGGCACATCGCGGTCGCCAGTCCACCGATGCCGGCGCCGACGACTGCCACTCGCATGTCGTCACCGTATCCACCGCGGCGCGGGGAGTGAGGAAACTTCTTGTCAAACGCCAAGAATCGGCTGACCGATGGCTGTGTTTCGTCTGAGAGAGACGTTGCAAAGTGTTTGCGCTGACGAAATAGGACGGGACTGCGCTGTTACGTTCGTCCGAGACGCCGGCATCGGGGGATGCCATTTCCAGTGCTGTTGGGGGAAGCCACCTCCGAACGCGCCGACGCTCACATCAAACGACCGTGAGGTGAAGCGAATGACGAAGCATCGGTGGGTCGTGTCGACGGCGCTCCTGGTGTCCGCCGGCCTGGTGGCAGCAGCGTGCGGGGGGTGACAACAAGAGTGGGAGTGCAGCGACGACCACCGCCGCAACCACGGGGGTGGCGACGACGGCCGGCGCCACCACCACCACGGCGGCGGCCACGAGCAGCACGGCGGCGACCGGCGAGGGCCCGGTCATCCCGGCCGCCGGCAGCGGGCTCTACGGGCAGGACGCCACCAACAAGAACCTCTACGTTGGGGCGAGCGGCTTCCAGATCGACACGACGAAGTGCCCGTCAGACTGGAACATCAACCAGGGCATCACCGATACCGAGATCGACCTGTTCGCCAGCTACCCGAAGTCGGGGGCGCTGGCCGGCTTCGCCCTCCTGTACGACGGGATGCAGGCGTACTACGACTATGTCGCCCAGAACGGCGGCATCGACGGGCGCAAGATCGTGCTCACCGGCAAGGACGACCAGTACCAGCCGGCGGCGACCAAGACGAACTCGGACGAAGCGCTGGCGGCCAACAAGTACGCCGCCTTCAACACGATGCTGGGCACGCCGAACAACCTCGGCATCTGGGACGACACCAACCGGGAGTGCATGCCGCAGCTGCTCAACGGCACCGGTGCGGCGCAGTGGGGTGACGTCGAGCACCACCCGTGGACCACGGGGGCACAGCTCGACTACTTCTCCGAGGCAGGACTGTGGGCCGACTGGCTGAAGGCCAAGTACCCGAACGGCGTGAAGGTCGCCTCGATCACCTTCAACAGCGACTTCGGTCAGAGCTACCTGAAGGGCTTCAAGCACGCCATCGAAGGAACCAACATCCAGCTGGTCGGTGACTTCGAGCACGATCCGACGGCGCCGAACCTGGACAACCAGTACACCAGCGCGGCGGCCAGCGGTGCCGAGGTGCTCCTGCTCCAAACGAGCGGCACCTACTGCACGCAGGGCATGGCCGACGTGGAGAAGGGCTCCTGGCACCCCGTCGTCATCATGTCGGGCACGTGCGCGTCGAAGGGTCAGTTCTTCCAGCCGCTCATCGACCAGGGTCTGACCGGCAAGGACACCTACACGATCCTCAACCTCAAGGATCCTCTCGATCCGGCCAACGCCAGCGACCCGTTCGTCAAGACGTACACCGACGTCATGACGAAGGCCGGGTTCGACCCGACCAAGTCGACCTACTTCACGGGCTGGATCTACGGGTGGTTCATGACGGAGATCCTGAAGGAGGCGGCCAGCTACAAGGGCGGCCTCAACCGGGCCAACATCATGCTGGCGGCGCGAGCGATCCAGCAGAACAACCCCGCCCTCTTCGCCGGCCTCACGTCGAAGATGGACGGGCTCAAGGACGCGTATCTCATCGAGGGCGGGCAGATGATGAAGTACACGGTGACCGACCCGAAGAAGCTCGGCGACTTCGTCCCCGACGGGCCACTGATCAACAACGAGGGCAAACTCGGGACGTACGCCACCGTCGCCAGCATCAGCGGCTAGTGGACCATTTCGGAGATTCGTGTGTGACGTCTCGCCGGCCATCGCCGCCCCTGGCGGCGTTGCTCCTCCTCGCAATAGCGCAGGGCTATTGCTTCGTCGTCGCGCCTTGCCAGGAACGCCGACGACTCGCCGATCCATCACATTCACTTCCGAAATGGACCACTAGCGGAGGCGTGCTACTCGGTGCGCAGCACCTCGGCGGTGTGGAGGCGGGCGGCGCCCCGCGCCGGCCAGAGGGCCATGAGGCCGAGCACGGCGAGGGCGACGGGCACGGTCAGGAGGAGCACGAGGCCGGCCAGCGGCCCGACGTAGACGAACGACAAGGAGTCGGCGAGCACGTGCCACACCTGCCGCCCCACGACGACCCCGAGCGGCAGGCCGATCGCGAGTGCCACCACGCCGATGATGGCGGCCTGCCACGTGACGCACGCCGCCGCCTGCCGAGGGGTCAGGCCGAGCGAGCGCAGCACCGCGATGTCGTGGAACCGCGAGCGCGCTCCTGTGAGCAGCGCATGGCCCACCGCGCCGATCGCCAGGAGCACGAAGAAAGCAGCCACGAGAAGCGGCAGGCTGCGCACGTTGCTCAGGTTGGTGACGTCGGGCGGGACGATCGGCGGTTCGGCGTCGATGCCCTTCGCCGCGAGCTCGGCCTGGACCGCCTCGGTCGCCACGCCCGAACGTACGCGCAGGAGCAGGTTCTCTTCTCCGACGTCCGCGCAGCAGACCGTGCCCGTCGCCGCGTCCAGCCCACTGGGCGTCAGCCACGCGCCTTCGTCGAAGGAGGTGTGCGGCGTCTGTGCCAACAGGGCGATGCCAACGACCTTCATGGTGCCACTCGATGGGCCCACCGCGATGTTGTCGCCGATCCGTGCCCCGAGCCTCGCTGCGCTCCGAGGCCCGAGCGCTAGTTCGTCGTTGCCGTCGGGACCGCGACCGCTGAGGACCACGAACTGCATGGAGCCACGGAGGCTTCTCAGCGAGTAGAGGGGCACGTCCTTCCCGTCGACCACGGCGGGGAACCTCGAGATCATC
This sequence comes from uncultured Acidimicrobiales bacterium, assembly GCA_963728985.1. Taxonomy (GTDB): domain Bacteria; phylum Actinomycetota; class Acidimicrobiia; order Acidimicrobiales; family Ilumatobacteraceae; genus DASXAI01. The sequence continues at coordinate 6,596 of CAVSME010000006.1, forward strand.
CCGGCCGCCGCGATGTCCGAGTTCGACGCCACGAGGGCAGTCGCCGTCGCCGTGTCCAACCCGCTAGCGCGGGAGTCGACCTCGAAATCCCACGTGCGGCCGACGCGCTCTGGATGATGGAGCGCGTCATCGATGCCGCCCACGAGCGTGATGGCGCCGACGACGCCGAGCACGCCGACGACGGCGGCGATCAGGGCGGGGCGGGCGGTGCCGCCCGATCGTGCCGGCCCGGTTTCCAGCGCCAGGCTGGCACCTACGGCGGCGGGAACCGGCGCGCCGGCGCGGGCAGCGGCCCCGACCAGGTCGGCCCGGCGGGTCCGGGACCGCCCACGTCGCGGTCGAGACGTCAGCCGGCGGACCGTGATCCACGCGACGAGGGCGCACACCAGGAACACGACAGCCACGGTGGCGGCGACACCGAGGGCGAGGGCGTCCCAGTTCAGGTGGAAGCCGGAGTCCGGATCGAGCTGGCGGCCGAGCCCGATCGGGAAGCGGGCCGAGAGCACGGCCGCAGTCACGCCGGCGGTGACGGCGGCGACGACCGCAGTCACCGCGTGCGGCGCGATCAGCCCGGCGATCAGGCCCGGGCGGCTCATGCCCGTCGCCCAGAGCACGGGCGCGGCGTCGGAGCCCGCTCGCACCGATCGCACGAAGGCCTGGCCGACGAGCACGGCCGCGGCGATCAGGACGGCGGCAGCGAAGAGCAGGAGCGCCGTGCGCTCGACGTCGAGCGATCGCTGCACCCGCTTGATGTCGTCGCTGAGGTCCTTCACCGGGATGTCGGCGCGGCCATAGATGCGGGCGACGGCGGCTTGGAAGGCCGGAAGGTCGGCGGCGCCGTGGCGGAGCCGTACGAAGGCGTTGAAGAAGTCCACCTGCGCACCGCTGGCTGGCGTCGCCGCGTCCCCCGTGGTGAAGTGCGCGTTGGCCCAGCCCGGCCCGGGGAGCAGGAGCGGGGTGCTGGCGAACGACATCACCGATTCCATCGGCAGCCGGACCACGCCGACGACGCGCAACTGGGTGACCGGTCCGGTCGCCTTCGACCAGTCGTAGTCGGCGGGGGGGTCGCCGCCGCCGAGCGCGCTCGCATCGGCGGGCGAGAGGTTGCGCCACGTGAGGACCGCGCCCACACCGAGGCCGAGTTGCTTCCCTTCGTCCCGGGCCGCCGCGTTGATGACCGCTTCGTCGTCGCGAGCGGGATCGGGTAGCCGTCCTTCGAGCACCTTGGCGCGTTCGATCGTGGTGAACCAGCCCGACCCCACCGGGACCAGCGGACTGCCGCCCGGAATGTTGTCGATGGCGCTCACGGTGCTGGCGAACCCCGCCCACGCGGCGACTTCGGGGATCTCGCCGAGGCGCGTGCTGTCGACCACGGCCCCGACCTGGCTCGGGAAGAACACGGCGTCGGCGCCGGCCTGCTCATCCCGCATCCGCTCATAGGCGGACTGCGTCCGCCCGGCACCGTCGATGGCGGCGACGGCCACGCCCGCGGCCGAGCCGGCCAGCACGCCGAGCAGGATCAGCGCCGGCCAGCGGCGGCGGAGCTCCGAGCGCGACCACACGCGGACCGCGGCCGCCACCCCGTTGGAGCGCACGAGGTCACCGTACGCTTCGCTCGCGGCGGCGGGCACCACGCCACCAGGTGTCCTGCGGGTGGTGCTAGCCGCACCTGGGGGGCCGAGGCCCCGGCGACCCGATGGCGAAGTTGGTCACCAGTGAGCCGAATTCGGATCACCAGGTACCAACATCCCGAGCGCCAGGCGTCGACGCTCGATGGCTGGCGCGGATCGCTGTCGGGAATGGTTGCGATGATGAACAGCACCGACGGGCCTGCGCCGAGCTTCCGTGATCGCGTCGTCCCGGCCGCTCACGCGTGGCGCCCGCTGGCCGTCAGCTGGCTGGCGCTGTTCGCTGTGGTGACTGCGGCGGGGATGCTGCTGGTCGGCCCCTTCGCCGATGGTCGCGTCGCCCATTGGGACCTGGACGTTGCCCGTTGGTTCGTCGATCAGCGCACGTCGACGTGGAACTCGCTGGCCGAAGCGGGCACGTGGCTGGCCGAGACCATCACCGTGCCCGCCGTCCTCCTCGTCGCCATCGTCGTCGCCTGGCGCCTCAGCACCAACGTGGCGGCGCCGGTCTACCTGGCGCTGGCCGTGGGCGGGGAGAAGCTGCTGTACCTGCTGTCGTCGCTGGCCATCGGTCGCGATCGTCCGCCGGTGCCGACCGTCGGCACCAGCTACGCGACGTCGAGCTTCCCCTCCGGGCACGTGGCGTCGGCGGTCACGCTGTACGGCAGCATCGCCCTGCTCATCGCGCTCAAGCGATCGGCGGCCGTGCGCACCGGGCTCCTGGTCGTCGTCGCTGCCATCGCCACAACGGTGGCGCTGTGCCGGATGTACACCGGCTTCCACTACCTATCGGATTCGATCGCCGGCGCGCTCGTCGGCGCCGTGTGGCTGACCGTCGTCTACCGCAGCGTGCTACTACCCGCAGAGCCGGCGCCGGCTCAGGGCTGGCGACCGGCGAAGGCGACGAGGCGCTCGATGGGCGTGGCGTCGGCGTCGACGAGCACTGCTTCGGCGAAGGTGTCGCCGTCGCGCAGCGGCGGGCCGATGAACTCCCTGTAGAAGGGCTCGACGGCCTCGACGAACGGCGTCGGCGGCTCGAAGGTCTGCCCCGTCGCCGTCGCCAGGTCCCACGCGTGCACGAGGAGATCGGCGGCGGCGATGCGCAGGGCGACGTCGGCGGGAACGGTGGCGAAGGGCAGCGTGACCGGACGCGAGAGATCGTCGGTGGCCGCCAGCGCCGACTCGAACGCGCCGATGGCCGTGTCGTAGGCGGCAACATGGTCGTCGCCGAACAGATCGGCGGGAGCGGCCAACGGATCGACGGTCTCGCCCCGGAGGCCGGCGGCGAACATGTGGCCGCCGCCGACGAGGTGGCTCAGCAGGTCCCGAACCGCCCACTTGTCGCAGGGCGTCGGATCGGTCAGGGCGTCCGCCGGCGTGGCGTGCACCAGCGGCGTCAGCACGTCAATGGCAGTGAGGGCTTGAGCAGATGCGTCCATGACCGGTCTTCGTCGATCCTGGCGGCGTGGATCACCGCCCGCCGACCGGTCTTGCGAGCAGGCGTACGATCGCGGCATGGCCGATGGGGCGCACATCACTCAGCAGACGATCGACACTGCCGTGGATGAAGCCATCGCGGGCGTCCTCTCCGGCGCTCTGGCCTCCGAGCCGCACCTGGCTCGCGCCGTGATCGCCGAGCGGATCTCTGCCGTGGCCCACCACCGATCCCGAGACGAGGTGGCCGCGGCGTGCCACGACGGCATGTCGTGGGACGACATCGGGCATGCCTTCGGCATGAGTCCGAAGAACGCCCAGGAGCACTTCGGCACGAAGCCGGCGGGCCTGCCGCAATAGGCCGGCCGGGTCACCCTCTCGTCTCAGTGGGTAGCGTTCGCTCCAACTGGGATTGGGGGTAGACGATGAGCTGGGACACGGTGCTGTACGAGGTCGACGGGGGCGTCGCCACGGTGACGTTGAACCGGCCGGAGCGGATGAACGCGTGGAACGGGGCGCTGGCGCGCGACCTGAGCAGCGCGCTCAACGCTGCCGACGCTGACGACGACGTGCGTTGCCTGGTGATCACGGGGGCGGGCCGGGCGTTCTGCGCCGGCGCCGACCTCGAACGGGGCGCGGAGACGTTCGACGACACTCGCAACGAGTCGCGCCGCAACCGGGAGGACGAGCCGTTGCGCCTGCCGTACGAGCTGCGCAAGCCCGTCATCGCGGCGATCAACGGCGCCGCTGTCGGTGTCGGCATCACCTACCCGCTCCTCGCCGACATCCGGTTCGTCGCCGCCGACGCCAAGATCTCCTTCGCCTTCGTCCGCCGCGGGATGATGCCGGAGCTGGCCTCGCACGCCATCCTGCCCAAGGTGGTCGGCCTGTCCAACGCCGCCGACCTCCTGCTGAGCGGCCGCATGATCAGCGGTCAGGAGGCGGCCGACATCGGCCTCGCCAGCGTCGCGCTCCCGCGCGACGAAGTGCTGCCGGCCGCGCAGGAGCGGGCCCGCGAAGTGCTGAAGGCGGCCCCTGTCTCGGTGGCCATCGCCAAGCGGATGATCTGGGACAACCTGCTGGGCGACATCGCCGCGACGTCGCGCAAGGAGAACCAGCTGTTCGCCTGGCTCGGGTCACAGCCCGACGCCGCCGAGGGCATCACCTCGTTCCTCGAGCGGCGCGATCCCGAGTGGAAGATGAGTCCCGTGAGGGATTTCCCCACGTGGCCGTAGTTTCCGCCCGCCTCCGGCGGGGCCCTCGCTGTGCTCGGACCCGAAAGCGATCTGGGCATCCGGATGCACCGAATGGGTGCAGATCCGTGACCGGAAGCCTTTTGGGCAGCCGGCGGCGCGCCCTCCCGGTCAGGCGTTCTCGGTGACGACGCCCTTTGGTTGCTTCTGGCCCATGTAGCCGAACAGGTACCCGGCCACCCGCCGCATCTGGATCTCCTCCGCCCCCTCGGTGATCCGGTAGCGGCGGTGGTGGCGGTAGATGTGCTCGAACGGCTTGTGCCGGCTGTAGCCGAGCCCGCCGTGGACCTGCATGGCCCGGTCGGCCGCCTCGCAGCACAGGCGGTTGGCCCAGTAGTTGCACATCGAGACCTTGTCCGACGCCGAGAACTCGCCCTCGGTGTCGAGCTGCCACGCCGTCTTCTGGATCAGCAACCGGAGCATGTCGCACTGCGTCTGCAGCTCGACCAGCGGGAACTGGATCGCCTGGTTGGCGGCCAGTGCCTTGCCGAAGGGCTTGCGCTCGCGGGCGTACTTCACCGACTCGTTGATGCAGAACTGGGCGGCGCCGAGCGACGAAGCGGCCTGGCGGATGCGGTTCTCGTTGACGAAGCTCTGCACCACCTGCAGGCCGCGGCCCTCGTCGCCGAAGATCGTCGACTGGTTGACGCGCACGTTGGTGAGCTTGACCGTGGCGTGGTCCGTGGGCATGTTGAACGTCCACAGGAACTCGACGATCTCGAAGCCCGGCGTGTCGGTCGGGACGATGAAGGCCGTGATGCCGGTGCCCTCGCCCGGCTGGCCGCTGGTGCGGGCGAAGATCACGTCGTGGGTGGCGTTGTGGAGGCCGGTGTTCCACGTCTTGTTGCCGTTGATCACCCACTCGTCGCCGTCGCGGTAGGCCTTCGTGTCCATCCACGTGGCGTCGGAGCCGTGGTTGAGCTCGGTGATGCCGAAGGAGAACCCACCGCCGTGCTCGGTCATGCGCGGCAGCCAGTACGCCTTCTGCTCGTCGCTCCCGTACTGCTCCATGAGCATCACGCCGAGGATGTTGCCGACGATCGTGTGCTCGGTCTGCAGGTCGCAGTGCAGCCCGAGGCCCTTGGCCGCCAGGTGCTCGCGGATGACGGCCATCCCGAGGTTGGTGCCGTCCATCCCGCCGAGCCGCTTCGGGTACGAGTAGCGGTAGATGCCGGCGGCGTCGGCCTTCTTGCGCGCCTCCCGCATCAGGTCCTCCCACTCCTTGTTCGGGAGGCCTCCCCGTTCCCAGTCCGTGCGGGAGTCCTCCCGGCGGTGGTCGAGGAAGCGGATGTTGTCGTTCTCCTGCTCCATCGGCTTGATCTCGCGCTCGATGAAGTCGTCGACCTTGTCCAGGAACTCGACCAAATCCGGCGGCAGGTTGAAGTCCACGTCATCTCTCCTCTTGTCGCCGCGCCCAGCGCGATCGCCAACGATCTTGGCCGCTCGGGCCGGGCTCGTGCGAACCCTCAGCCCGGGACGATGACGGCCCGCCCTTCGAGCCCGCCCTCGTGCAGGCTCTCGTAGGCGAGGACGGCATCGTCGAGCGAGAAGCGTTGGACGTGGGCCCGGATGCGACCCGTCGACGCCAGCGAGATGACCTCCATCAACTCGGGGAGGGAGCCCCAGTACGTGTTGGCCACCGACACCTCGTAGGCCGGGCTGAAGAAGCTGACCGGCAGGGAGCCACCGGCGATCCCGACCAGGGTGATGTGCCCGAGGGGTCGGGTCACGGCCGCGGCCAGCGCCAGCGTGGCGTCGGCGCCGACGAGGTCGACGACGACGTCGACCCCCTTGCCGCCCGTCAGCTCCTTGATCTCGGCGGCGGCGTCCTCCCCGGCCAGCACGCCGTGGTCGGCCCCGACGTCGGTGGCCAGGCGCAACGCCTCCTTGCGCTGGTCGACGGCGATGACAGTGGCCGGGGACAAGGCCTTCAGGAGCTGGACGGCCATGTGCCCGAGGCCGCCGACCCCGATGGCCACGGCGGTCGAGCCGGGGATCAAGAGGGACAGCGAGCGCTTGATGGCGTGGTACGGCGTCAGGCCGGCGTCGGTGAGGGGAGCGGCTTCGGCCGGGTCGAGGTCGCCCAGGGGTACGAGCAGGCGGGCGCTGGGCACGACCATCCGCGCCGCCATGCCCCCGTCGAGGCCGAGGCCTCCGCCGGCCGTGCCGATGTCGCCCTGGCGCTCGCAGTAGTTCTCCATCCCCTGGCGGCAGCGGTGGCACAGCCCGCACCCCCACGGTCCGTACACCGCGACCGGCTGGCCGATCTCGAGACCGGTCACGCCGGCGCCGACGGCGTCGACCCACCCGGCGTTCTCGTGCCCGAGGGTGAACGGTGGGTTCCACGGGACCGTTCCCTCGGTGAAGTCGTGCATCAGGTGGAGGTCCGAGTGGCAGGCACCGGCGCCGCCGATGCGCACCACGACCTGGCCGGGCCCCGGCTCCGGTTCGGGGACGTCTCGCAACTCCGGGTCCTGCTTCCACGCAGTCAGCTGCAGCGCCTTCATGGCAACCTCCCGAGCTAGATGGCCCACTTTGGGGCCCGACCGAGCCTCGCGCAAGCGAAACCCGGCAGTACGCTGGCGACCGGAAGAAGGTGTCAACGTGGCCATCGCGTGGGTCGTTGCCGGAGTGGTGCTCCTCGCCATCGAGCTGCACCACCTGGCCTTCTACGCCCTGTTCGGCGCCGCCGGCTGCTTCGCCGCCGCCATCGTCGCCCTCGTCGCCCCCGACGCCCTCCTGCTCCAGCCCCTCGCCGCCGTCGTGGTGGCGGGTCTGGGCATCTTGCTGGTGCGCCCCCGAGTGAGCGCGGCGCTCGAGCACCGCCGGGGTGGCAGCCGATCGCCGGGCGTGCACGGCGGCCTGGTGGGGCAGGAGGTGGTCACGCTCGACCGGGTCGGTGACGCCAACGGCGCCGGCCACGTGCGCCTGGCCGGCGAGCGCTGGCTCGCCGTAAGCGGCGCCGGCCAGCCCATCCCGGCCGGCACCACCGTGCTGGTCACCGCCGTCGACGGCACCACGCTCATCGTGTGGCCGGTCGACGGCCACCACGTCTTGGAACTGGAAGAGGAAGAGCCATGATCGTTGCCATCGGGAACGCCGCCATCGCCGGCTTCGTCGTCGTGGGACTAGTCCTGCTGATCCTGCTGATGACCCTGCGCCGGATGATCAACGTCGTCCAGCAAGGGGAGGTCGGCGTCGTGAAGCGCCTGGGCGAGTATCGCAAGACCCACGACCCCGGCCTGGTCATCATCGCCCCGTTCATCGAGACGCTCCAGCGGGTGGACATCCGCGAGATCCCGCGGCCCGGCGACCGCCAGGACGTCATCACGAAGGACAACGTGGTCGTCACCGTCAACGCCACGATCTTCACGCAAGTGGTGGTGGCCCAGCAGGCGCTGTTCAGCATCGCCGACTTCGACATCGCCATCGACGCTCTGGCCCGCACCGCCCTGCGGTCGGTCATCGGCACGATGACCCTCGACGAGGCGCTCTCCGAGCGGGAGCGGATCAACACCGACGTCCAGCAGCAGATGGAAGCGGTCACCGACAAGTGGGGCATCCGCATCAACCGGATCGAGATCATCGAGATCGCCCCGCCGCCGCAGATCCTGCAGGCGCTGGCGCTCCAGAAGCAGGCCGATCAGGAGAAGCGGGCCAAGATCCTCCAGTCCGAGGGCCAGCAGCAGTCGGCCATCAACATCGCCGAGGGCGAGGCCCAGGCGTCCGTGCGGCGGGCGCAGGGCCAGCGCCAGGCCGCCATCCTCGAGGCCGAAGGCAGCAAGCAGGCAGCCATCCTCGAGTCCGAGGGTCGGGCCCAGGCCGTCGCCGCCGTCTACGCCGCCATCAAGCGGGCCGAGCCCGATCCGACGCTGGTGGCCATCCTCCAGCTCGACGCCCTGTCGAAGTTCGCCGACAGCGACAACGCCAAGATCGTCGTCCCCTACGAGAGCGCCGCCCTGCTCGGCGCCGCCCAGACGTTGCGCAGCGTGCTCGGCGACACGTCGGCCAACGGTTCGTCGCCCGCGCCCCGTCCTAGCTCAGGAACGTCTCGATGACGCTGCCGACTTCGTCGGTGGTGTCGAACAGCACGAGGTGACCGCCGTCCCGCACGACGTGCAGCGTGGCCTTCGGGATGAGGGCGGTGAGCAGGCGGGCGTTGACCAGTGGGACCAGCGGGTCGTCGTCGCCACTCAGGACCAGCGTGGGCGCCTGGATCCGATGCAGGAGCGGGGCCGTCGTGAACGTGGAGATGGCCAGCACCTGACCGAAGTAGCCGCGCCAGCTGGGCGGGCGGGCCAGGCGCGTCTGCGCCTCCCCCCGGAGGTAGGCCGGATCGCGCCGGGCGCGCCCGCCGTAGATGGTGGGGGCGACGGCCTCGAAGTACGAGCGTGAGTAGTAGCGGCGCGGCGTCATCATCCGGCGCAGCACCGCCGGCCGGCCGGGCCAGCCCATCGCGCCGGTGACCGTCGATGCCAAGACCAGCCGGCGCACGCGCTGGGGCCGGGCGATGGCGAGCTGCTGGGCCACCACGCCGCCCCACGAGACACCCAGGACGTCGACGGTGTCGTAGCCGAGGGCGCGCAGCAGGCGGGCGGCGAGGGCGGCGTGCTGCGGGATCGACATCGGCAACGCAGGTGTGCTGGAGCCGCCCGTACCGGGGGTGTCGAACGTGATGATCTCGCGTCCCGGGAGTGCCTCCCGGAGGGGCTCCCACATCTCGAGGTTGCCACCGAGCCCCATCACGAGCAGCAGCGGCGGCCCGCTCCCGGTGATGTCGACGCGCAGCCGATGGCAGCCGATGTCGACGTAGGTGTACCCGTCACGGGTCGACGATCGCCCACCCGTCTCGATGTCCGTCATGATCCCGCCGTTTCCCCGGTCCTACTTCTCCCGTGCGTACCGGCCCGGTGCCGGGTCCGTCGCCACGTGGCGCCCATTACCCAGCTGCGCCGGCGCGTCGCGCTCGCCGCCGCCGTGCGCGATCGTCCACTCCGCCCAGTCCGTCCACCAGCTGCCGGTATAGCGCGTGGCCCCCTTCAACCACGCTTCCGGTGTGGACGGCGTCTCGTCGCTCGTGAGGAAGCTGGCCTTCGGGTTGCCGGGCGGGTTGATGAGCGCCTGGATGTGGCCGCTGTTCGACAGCACGTAGCGGCTCCGGCCGCCGTAGGCCTGGGTGGCGATGTACGCGGCCTGCCACGGCACCAGGTGATCCGTAGTGGCGCCCACCACGTAGAGGTCCGACACGACCTTCGACAGATCGACAGGTGTACCCAGCACCGAGATCTTGCCCGGCTCGAGCAACGCGTTGTCGAGGAACAGGTGCACGAACTCGGCGTGCAGCGCGGCGGGGAGGTTGGTGGTGTCGCTGTTCCAGGCCAGCACGTCGAAGGCGGGCGGGTCCTCGCCCATGAGGTAGTTCGAGACCCAGTAGTTCCAGACCAGATCGTTGGGCCGCACCCACGCGAACACGCGCGCCAGGTCGCGCCCGCTGAGCACGCCTTTGCGGCGCGTCTGCGCGATCGACGACTCGACGCTGCGGCGGGTGGCGAACATGTTCATCGAGCTCTTGGCCTCGGTGTCGATCGTGGTGACCGCCAGCGTGCTCGACGCCACGAGATCGCGGCCGGTGGCGGCCAGGTGGCCCATGAGCATCGACTGGGTGATGCCCCCGGCGCAGAAGCCGATGAGGTTGAGATCGTCAGTGCCGGCGATGTCGCAGACCACTTCGGCTGCTTCCAGGCAGGCCGCCACGTAGGTGTCGATGGACCAGTCGCGCTGCGCCGGCGTGGGGTTGCGCCACGAGATGGTGAACATCGACAGGCCCTGAGCCACGGCGTGCTCGATGAAGCTGCGGCCGGGAGCCAGATCGAGGAAGTAGAACCGGTTGATCTGGGGCGGCACGATCATGACCGGCCGCTCCCGCACCGTGGCCGTCGTGGGCTCGTACTGGATCAGCTCGAGCACCTCGCTGCGGAACACGACCGCGCCAGGGCTGACAGCGATGTTCCCGCCGACGGTGAACGGCCGGGTGTCGACCTGAGACGGCATGCCGCCGTTGTGGCGCACGTCCGACATCATGTTCCGCGCCCCGTGCGCCAGCGACAGGCCACGCGTCTGCACCGCCCGCTTCATGGCCGCAGGGTTGCCGGCGAGCACGTTCGTGGGGGCCATCGCTTCGGTGATCTGCATCAGCGCGAAGCGGGCCCGGTCGGCGCTCTTCTCGTCGAGGTCGAGCTCGTCGACCGATCCCAGCACCGCTTCGCGTGTGCCCAGGTACGACTGGGCCACGCGCTTCCACACCGGGTTGTTCCACGCCGAGTCGACGAAGCGCCGGTCCTTGGGGTCGGGCGCCAGCTCCGAGATGCCGGCCAGGACGCGCAGCTGCTCCGCGGTGAGCCCGGCCAGCCGTGACGTCAGCACGAGGGGATCGCGCAGGAGGCTGCCGCTCCAACGGGCCACCGCCGCCGCCAGCTGCTGGCGGCTGAGCCCGACGAACGGGTTGGCGCCGTTGATGGACGCTGCCGCCTGGGCCTCGACGCCCTCATCAGCGGCCTTCGCGGCCGACGAGAACTGCTGCTCCGTCATGCTGCCTCCCTGAGCGATCCCCGCGCCGATGGTACGCGCGGCGCGCTGGCGGGACCTCGTTTCCCCTAGCAGGGTGTGAAGTACCCGGGTCGGCGGCATGCGCCGACGCTCTGATTTGGGTGATCACGTGGACGGCTCGCCGCCGAGGGCCGTACTTCAGCACCCTGCTACGCAGCGCTGGGCGATACCAGGCGCAGGTGGGGGTGGCCGACGGTGCCGACCACCTGGAGCCGATGGCTGCCGATGGTGATCTCGTCGCCGTCGTGGAGGATGGCCGGCGCCGTCATCCGCCGGCCGTTGAACCACGTGCCGGTCGACGACCCGAGGTCCTCGACCACGGCCACCTCACCAAGGCGGTAGACGACGGCGTGGTGGGCGGCCGCCGCCTCGTCCTCGGCGAGGAGGAGGTGGCAGGACGGGTGACGGCCGATCACGACGGTGCTGTCGACGGTGAGGGTCGACGGTCCCGTCCGTGGCGCGGGCGTCACCGTCAACGTGAGTGCCTGGAGCGGCGTCTCGCCGCCCACGGCGACGCCGTCGCCGAGGGCGATGGCGCCGGGGAGCGGCCTGGCGCCCGTGGTCCGGTGGGCGAGGACGGTCCCGTTGCACGACAGCGAGCCGGTGCCCGTGTACGAACCGGCGCCGACGCTCACGATGCGGCCGGCGACGAGCTTGAGGATCACCCCGGTCAGCGACAACTCGGCGCGGACCTGCAGGACGAAGCGGGCGAGGAGCGTCTCCTCGAGGTACACGTCGAGCCGCGGCGCGTACGAGCGATCGGCCCGGTGGTCGGCCAGCGGCACGAACACCGGGTCGTCGGGATGCTGGCGCGACTTCGCGGCGCCGGTCTGGACGGCGGCGCACGAGGCCCACGCCGCGGTGACGAGATCGCTGAGGCCGCCCTGGAGGATCGCCGCCACCTGGGTCATCAGCTCGTGCTCGGTCACGTACCGGCGGGCGTGCGCCAGCCGCCGCAAGCGGGCGGGAGCGTTCGGTGCGGTCGTGAGGCGGTGTACGACGTCGTAGGGCCCGTGGTCCGGCTGCTCGAACAAGACGTCGCCGAGCGTCAGTTGCTCAGTCATCGGGGGTGTCCTCCGGTGGTCCGTCGGGATGGGTGTGATCGACGCGCTGGCCCGGCTCGACGTGGATGCGCAGGGCCGTGGGTTCGTCGCGGTCGTGGTCGTACTGCGAGGTCGGAGTGGCGTCGTCGAGCAAGCGGACGTCGACGTCGCCGTGGGCGGCCCGCCAGTGCCGGCGCCGCAGCACGCGGGTGGCGGCCAGGCCGACGCCGGCCACGGTCATGCTGCCGAGCACCGCCCACGTGACAGGGCGTCCGGATGACGACGGCGGCGGCAGCGTCGTGGTGGTGGTGGTGGTGGTGGTCGGTGGCTCGGTGGTCGCGGTCGTCGTCGGGCCGATGCTGGTCGTGGTCGGTGTCGGCAGCGTGGTGAGAGGTGGCGGCGGCGCGGTGGTCGGCGGTTGCCCTCGCGTCCGTGGACCGGACGCCGTCGTCGGCGCCACGATGGACGTGTCCAGCACGGTGGGCTCGGTGGTCGTTGTGGTCGTTGTGGTCGTCGTCGGCGCGGTGGTCGTGGTGGTGGTGGTGACCACCGTCGCCTTCATCGTCAGGCTGACGACGGGGGTGTCCTCCGCCGGGGCGCACAGCAACTCGCCACCGGAGGGCGATTGGCTGGCGACGACGTCTCGCGCCTTGGCGTCGGGGTCGACGTTGACAACGAAGGAGGTGAGGCGCCCCCGGGCATCGCTCAGGCGGCGGCCGACGACATTGGGCACCCGCAGGCACCGGCCCGGCTTCGTCGTCAGCGTTATCTGGGCGATGTAGTAGTCGCTGTTGCACAACGTGGAACCGGCGGCCGGATCTTGGGCCACGACGTAGGCGCCGGTCTCCGGGCCGACGATCGTGATCCCCCGGTCGGCCCACGCCAGCGCGGCGGTGGCGGCCTCGATCGTGTGATGGATGACGTACGGCATCAGGCAGGTGCCGCCCGCGGGCGCGTCAGGCGCCGCCCCGGCCGGTTGGGCACCGGTGATGATCACGAGGCCGAGTGCGGCCCAGAAGATCTTCTGCCTCATGCCCTGGAGAGCGGGCCGAGGCGTCCGCGCATACCGTGAAGATCGTCATAGATCCACGGCGCTCGGCGGGACGAACTGCCCTATTGCTCGGCGGGTGGGCTCGCTGCGCCGGCCGCCTCGTTGGCCGTCTTCTGGGCGGCGTTGAGCACCTTGGCGATCGAGATGCCCGTGAGCACGGCGGCGCCGGTCGCCACGAGGCCCGTGACCACGGGCGGGAGCCCGCCCTTCACGTGGCGGCCCCGGTGGCCGGCGGCGAGGAGGACGCCGGCGAGGGCGAGGTTGGTGAGGGGCAGCTCGAAGCCGCCGTTGGCGGACAGCGGCCCCGCCTTGCGGTGCACCACGGTGGCGACGGTCATGGTGCCGGCGATGGCGAGCGGTCCGAGCGGCTCGGCGATGCCGGCGGCCGTGAGCACCCCGCCGCCGAGCTCGGCGGCGCCCGCGAGGATCGTCATCTCGCGAGCCGGTGTGAGGCCGAGGTGCTCGAAGCCCTTTGCCGTGCCCTCGATGCCGTGCCCTCCGAAGAGGCCGAACAGTTTCTGGGCGCCATGGACGGCCAAATAGCCGCCCAGCACCACCCGGGCCACGCTGCTGACGTTGCGCATGTCGCGACTCTACGAACCGACGGCCCGGTCGCCCGCTTTCGCCGCCGTCAATCGCCGAGGGTCAGCGTCATGAAGGCGCTGCTGGCACTGGGGGCGTAGTGGTCGAACGGACCGCAGGCGGTGAAGCCCGATGCCTCGTACAGCGACCGCGCTGGCCCGAAGGCGTCCATCGTGCCCGTCTCCAGGCTGACCCGCCGGTAGCCGCGCTGGCGGGCCACGCCGAGGAGGTGGTCGACCATGGCCCGGCCCAAGCCGCGGCGCCGGGCGGCGGCGGCGGTGTGCATCGACTTCAGCTCGCCGTGGGTGGCGTCGAGCTCCTTGAGCGCGCCGATGGCCAGGAGCTCGTCGTCCGCCCGGGCGCTGAAGAACGTGACGGCCGGGTCGAGGAGGCCGCTCAGATCGAGGGCGTGCACGTCCTCGGGCGGCGTGTGCTCATGGGCGAAGGCGAGGTGGCGTTCCAGCAGCCGGCGGATGTCGTCGCGGCGGGGGTCGTCCACGGCGATGAGGAGTGGCGTCACGATGCCGCCCGCACCCGCCACACGAACGCGTCGTCGCCGAGGTCGGCGCGCGCCGTGACCCCGAGGTGGACGTCCTCCATGGCGGCCAATCCCTCCCACAGGCCGTTCCACGCCTCGAAGACCTCGGGCGGAACGGTCACGCCGTCGAACATGCGCCAGCGCTGGAGGCGGATGACCGACTCGTCGCCGGTCGATGTCACCGTGGCCGGCGTCCCGTGGGCGGCGAGCAGCCGCGCCATCCGCTCGGCGAAGGGCGGACGGTCGGCGGCCGGGTCGAGGATGGCCATGACGGCGGCGTGGTACTGCATGGCGATCTGGCGGGCGGCGATGCGGCCGACGGCGGCGCCGTCACCGGGACCGAGCACGGCGCAGAGCACCGGCAGGATCGTGCGGATGTAGTTGGTGGCGTAGTTGCGCTCGACCTTGGCCAGGCGCTCGGCGCCCCACGCCGGCACCGGCAGGTCGACCGGAGCCTGCGCCGGGCGCTCGCCCGGACGGAACCGGACGCGCTCGTCAGGCTCGAGGGGACGATCCTCCTCGATGTAGTAGCCCTCGAGTCCGGGCTGCGCGTCGGTGGTCTGCATCGTGCACACGAACCCGAGCCGGTCGTTGCCGAGGGACACGCCGTTGTGGCCGTGCCAGCCCCGGAGCATGGCCCGGCTCACCTCCGTGGGGATGCCGCAGACGGCGGTGCCGTCGAAGATCCAGCGCGGTGGTGTGTAGCGCACCCAGGACTTGGTGTCGGACTCCGGGATCCACACCACGCCCACGCCGCCGACCGCGTTCGACAGCACGTGGTACTGGGCGCAGGCGACGGCCGGTGGGAGGTGCTCCAGCTCCAGCTTGCGCAGGCCCGGCAGGAACAGCTCGAGGTGCTGGCGTCGGAAGGTCTGGAACACCACCTCGGTCGCCCGGGCCGTGCCGTGACGGCTGACGAGGGCGAGCAGGAGCCCGGTGAGGTAGCGGTGGTAGAGCTCGCCGATGGCGGCCCAACCGGCCGGCTCGTCGCCGTCCGCCACTACGTGACCTCTTCCTTGACGCGCAGGGTCGTCGCCTCGGCGTCCTCGTCGTCCTCCTCCCGCGTTCCCTTGGGGAACGCGATGGCGCCGGCGATGAGGGCGGCCACCGTCAGGCCGCCGCCGACCAGCAGCGCCACCCTGATGCCGACGACGAAGGCGTCGTCGGCGGCGTCGATCAGCTCGCTGCGGGCGGCAACGGCATCGGGGAGGGGTCGGCTGGGGCCGATGATGCTGGCGACGGCGCGGGGGTTGGCGTCGTCGACCACGATCTCGACAGCCCGCTGGCGGCCCGGCTCCTCGAGGAACGGCGCGAACTTGCCTGGCAGCGTGGCGCCGACGACAGCGGCCAGGACGCTGCCCATGATGGCGAAGCCGGCCGTGGATCCGAGGGCCCGCTGCGCGCTCATGATGCCCGAGGCCATGCCGGCGCGATCAGGGGGGATCGAGGACATGGCGACGTTCGTCGTGGGGGCCAGGGCCAGGCCGCCGGCGGTGCCGACGAGGACGAGCCCGATCAGGACCACGACGATGGGGCCGCCGACGCCGGCGGCGATGACGACCAGCCCGACGATGAGCAGGCACAGGCCGATGAGCGTGGGCCGGCGACCGCCGGCGCGGGCGGCGATCCCGCCCGAGATCGGCGACAGGATGATCGTCGGCACGGTGAAGGCGAGCATGACGACGCCGGCCCGCTCCGGGCTGAAGTCGCGGATGTTCTGGAAGTACTGGGTGATGACCAGCAGCATCCCGTAGACCGAGAAGAGGATGGCGAAGAGGGTGAAGATGGCGGCCGAGTAGACCGGGTCGTGGAACACCCGCACGTCCATCATCGGGTCGGGCGAGTGCAGCTCGGCCAGCACGAAGGCGACGGCGATCACACCGGACCCGATCAGCAAGCCGAGGATCAGCGGTGAGAGCCAGCCGGTGTGCGGTCCCTCGATCAGCGCGTACGTGAGCGTGCCGACGCCAGCGATGAACAGCAGCTGCCCGGGCAGGTCGAAGCGACGCTGGGCGGGATCGGTGGACTCGTCGACGAAGGCGCGAGCGAGCAGGATGCCCACCGCTCCCACGCCGACGTTCACGAGGAAGATCGAGCGCCAACCGGCCGTCTCGGTGAGGAAGCCGCCGGCCGTCGGTCCGATGGCGAGGCCGACCGCGGCGATGCCGGTCCAGATGCCGATGGCGCGCGCCTTGCGCTTCGGGTTGGGGAACGCCGCGCTCGACGAGGGCCAGTGACGCGACGTTGACGGTGGCCGCCCCCACGCCCTGGAGCCCCCGGCCGAGGTTGAGGATGAAGAGGCTCGGCGCCGCCGAGCACACGGCCGAGGCCACCGAGAAGATCGCCATGCCGCCGATGTAGACCTTCCGCCGCCCCCGCCGGTCGGCCAGCGTGGCGGCGGACATGATGAACATGCCCATCGTGAGGCTGTAGGCCGCCACCACCCACTGCAGGCCCTGCTCGCCGGCGTCGAAGTCCTTCTGGATGTCGGGCAGGGCCACGTTCACGATCGTGGCGTCGAGGTAGATCATGAACAGGCCGACGCTCGTGGCTACCAGCGTGAGGCGCTGCCGATGCGAGAAGGGGAGAGCCGCCACGGCCCGGGAAACTACCTGCCTGTCTGGAGCACCTCGTTCCATTGGCGCACGGTCCACGAGGCCACGAGCCCGTTGGTCACGTACGGGTCAGCGGCAGCAAAGGCCTCGGGCAGCGTCTGGACGTCGCCGACGAGCAACTCCGGCGAGCACCCCGAGCGGGCCGCGTGGCAAGCGGAACTGGTCGTAGAGCTTCGCCTTGATGGTCATCGAATCACCTCCGAGTCGAGCGCCGCTCTGATGGTGGCGAGCACGGCGGCGGCGGCGGCGATGCTCCTGGGGTCGACGGTGGCCAGCCGCTGCTCGAGCAGCCGCCGCTCACGTCCGTGCATCGCCTTGATGGTCTTGGCTCCCGCGGCGGTGAGCTCCACCAGCGGCGAGCGCCGGTGGGCGGGATTGATCGCTCGCTGCACGAGGCCGTCATTATGACAAGTCGCGTGTCAATATTCAGAAGAGGCGCAAGCGGGTCAACGAGCGTTCCTCGACCATCGTCTCGACCTGCTGCTGCACGTGCCGCAGCAGGCGGGGATCGGTGAAGATCCAGAACGTGTCGTTGAGGATGCCCTCGAGCACGAGGTGGCCGACCTCGTCGGGATCCATGCCGCCGGCGAGGGCGCCCGTGAGCTTGTCGGCCAGCTTGTCGCCCTCGGCCGTGCGCCCGGTGGCCTGACCGCGCCGGGCGCGGCGGCTGGCCAGGCTGTTGCGGCTGATGTCGGTGTTCACCGCGCCGGGACACAGCACGGACGTCCGCACGTTGGACTTGGCGGCGCGCAGCTCGCGCTCGAGCGTGGCCATGAGCGCCACCACGCCGTGCTTGGCCACGTTGTAGGGACCGGCGGCGCCACCGGCGAGGAGCCCGGCGACCGACGAGGTGGCGTTGATGTGGCCCTCGTCCTGCTGCTCGATCAACGGCAGGAACACCTTGATGCCGTAGATCGGACCCCACAGGTCGATGCCGAGGACCCACTCCCAGTCGTCGATCGTGGTCTTGGCGATCGGTGAGAACAGCCCGACGCCGGCGTTGTTGCACAGGACGTGCACGGCGCCGAAGGCGTCGAGGGTGGCCGCCGCCAGCGCCTCCACGTCGGCCAGCTTCGACACGTCGGTGGGGACGCCGATCACGTCGTGGCCGTCGGCCCGCAGGGCGGCGACGGTGGAGTCGAGGGCGTCGGCGCGCACGTCGGCGGCCACCACCCGCATGCCGGCGCCGGCAAAGGCCCGGACCATGCCGAGTCCCATGCCCGCCGCCGCCCCCGTGACCACTGCGACGCGACCCTCGACCGTCTGCATGGCGTCCCCCTCTGCTCGCCGCCGAGACTGCCCGGCGGGCGGTCGTGCAGGCAAGCCACGATCCGTGAGCGACGTTGGGTGCCGATTCGGTCATGGGTGCCGGTCGGCCCGCCAGGCGAGGCAATCGGCACCCAAAGCTCTCATCACGTTCCGCTCGCCCTCCGAGCGCAGCGAGTCGGCGCCGGCGGAAGCGACGCGGACGAAGGCGACGAAGATGCCTCAGCCGTGGCCGTGGCGGAGGAGGCGGCCGGAGTGGGCGGCCGTCTCCTTGTCGTCTTCGATCGTGACCTCGCCGTTGACCAGCACCCAGCGGTAGCCGTCGGCGCGCTGGATGCGCCGCCACTCGCCGCCCGGGAGGTCGTGCGCGACCTCGCTCGGCCGGGCGCCGAGGCGCTCGAAGTCGTACACGACGATGTCGGCGGGACCACCGACGCGGATCGTGCCCCGATCGCGGAAGCCGGCGAGCGACGCCGGCAGCGCCGACAGCCGCCAGTGCGCCTCCTCCAGCGACAGCAGCTCGCGCTCGCGCACGTGCTGCGCCAGCGTCTCGGTGGGGTAGCGGCCGGCGGTGAAGAACTTGGTGTGGGCGCCGCCGTCGGACACGCCGAGCAACATGTACGGGTCCGTGATGATCTCGTCGGTGAGCTGGGACGAGCCGGCGGTGGCGGCGGTGTAGAAGACGGTCTCCAGCTTGTCGGCCACGGCGATGTCGAGCATGGCGTCGACGAAGTGCTTGCCCATCGCCTCGCCGGCCTGGGCCACCGACATCTGCCGGTAGCGCTCGGTGCTCGGCGACTTCGGGGTGAGCACGGTCACCGTGTCGAGCGGCGCGCCGGCCACTCGCGGCAGGTCGTCCTTGAGGGCCTGGCGTCGCGCCGGGTCGGCCAGCTTGCGCAGGCGCTCCTCGAACGAGCCCGTCGTGGCCTCGCACCACGCCTCGGAGTCGTCGTACAGGTTCCAGTCCTCGAAGGTGAACGTGAAGCCGGCATCGGTGGTGACGCCCTGCCCGTACACCGGGATGCCCCGCTCGCGGCAGCGCTCCAGCCACGCCAGCTGCTTGCGGTGGATGTACGGGCGGTCCTCGAACGCCTGCACCACGTTGTGCAGCAGCGGCCGCCCGGAGATCGTGGCCAGCTCCTCGAGGTGGGCCATGTCGCGCTTGGGATCGTCGGTCGTGAGCGTCATCTGCACGAAGCCCTGGTTGCGCTCGGCCAGCACCGTCGACAGCACACGGCACGTCTCGTCGTGCATGACGTCGGTGGGCATGGCGGTGCCGTCCCAGTCCCGCTGCACGGCGGCCGGACCGCTCGGGGGCAGGCGCTGCGCCGACCAGCCGCAGCCGCCGGCGTCCATCGCCTCGTGCAGCAACCGGGCGATCTCGCGGTGCTGGTCGTCGGTCGGCAGCACCCCGGCCTTGGCCGACTCGCGCCCGAGCACCGAGACGAGCAGCGGGCCGGCGGGCACGTAGGGGAGGATGTTCACCGCCTTCGGGGTGCGGCTGATCGAGTCGAGGAACTCCGGGAAGCTCTCCCAGTCCCACGGCATGCCCTGGCGCATGGCGTCGTAGGGCACCGCCTCCACCCGCGTCATGGAGCGCATCGCGTCGTTCGCGCTCGGCCGGACGCCACCGGCGCGAAGCCGAAGCCACAGTTGCCGATGGCCACCGACGTCACGCCGTGCCAGCCCGACAGCGTGCAGTACGGGTCCCAGAACAGCTGCGCGTCGTAGTGCGTGTGGAGGTCGACGAAGCCCGGCGCCACGTGCAGGCCGGCGGCGTCGAGCACGCGCCGCCCGTCCGACGCCGGGATGCGGCCGATCTCGGCGACACGGCCGTCGCGAATGCCGACGTCGGCTCGCACCCGCGGGGTGCGGCTGCCGTCGATCAGCATGCCGCCCTTGATCACGATGTCGTACGTGGCCATGGGACCTCCCGAATCGGCTTTCGAAAGCCTACGACGCGCCGGCCCGGGGCACCCAGCTCAGCGCCGCCCGGCCAGGCGGGACGGTCGCCGTCTCGCCCTGGCGCCGCCGGGGTACAGGGGCGAGGGTGGCACCCCCGAACGACGCCGGCGTGCCATGGCGGCGCTACTACGCCGCCGTCTTCGCCGCCCTCAGCGTGTTCGTCGGTGTGCTGCTGTTCGTGGAGCTGCGCCGCGTCGTGGCGTGGCTCGTGGTGGCGGGGTTCTTCGCCGTGGTGCTGTCGCCCGCCGTAGACCGGGTGCAGCGCCGGCTCCACATCCGGCGCGGCATCGCCGTCGCCATCGTCGTGGTGACCGGCGCCATCGTGGTCGCCGGTCTCATCGCCCTGATCGTCGTCCCGCTCGTCGCCCACGCCAGTGACTTCGCCGCCAACTTCTCGGACTACGTGGCCGAGGCCCGGGCCGGGCGGGGCCCGCTCGGCGGGTTGGTGCGACGCTTCGACCTCGACCGGTGGATCCAGGACCACCAGCAGGACATCCAGAACGCCGCCAACCGGCTCGGCGCCAGCAGCCTGGACCTCCTGCGCGCCGTCGGGAACTTCATCATCGCCT
The DNA here is from genome assembly GCA_963728985.1 of uncultured Acidimicrobiales bacterium. GTDB lineage: Bacteria > Actinomycetota > Acidimicrobiia > Acidimicrobiales > Ilumatobacteraceae > DASXAI01. The sequence goes on from CAVSME010000006.1 coordinate 27,146, forward strand.
CGCTCACGATCTTCGTGCTGACCGTGCTCTTGCTCATCGAGGGACCGTCGCTCGTCAGCGCCACCATGGACCTGGTGGCGCCCCGCCATCGCGACCGAGTGCGCCGGGTGGGGGCCGACGTCGGCCGGGCGGTGAGCGGCTACGTGCTCGGCAACCTCATCATCAGCGTGATCGCCGGGGCCACGAGCTACGTCTGCCTGCGGGTGGCCGGCGTGCCGTTCGCCGAGGTGCTGGCGCTGTGGGTGGGCTTCGCCGACCTCATCCCGCTGGTGGGCGCCACGATCGGCGCCGCCCCGGCGGTGCTCGTCGCCTTCCTGCACTCGGTGCCGGCCGGGATCGCCGTGCTCGCCTTCTTCATCATCTACCAGCAGTTCGAGAACCACGTCCTGCAGGTCACGATCATGGCTCGCACCGTGCAGCTCAACCCCCTGGCCGTCCTGCTGAGCGTGCTGATCGGGGTGGAGCTGTTCGGCTTCCTCGGCGCGCTCCTGGCCATCCCTGCGGGTGGTGCCCTGCAGATCGTGGTGCGGGAGGTGTGGCAGACCCGCCCCGGCAAGGACCGCCTCGAAGTGGTGGACGGATCGACCGATCACCTCAACGATCGGCCAACTCCTGCTGGCGGCCTTCCGCCTCGCTGACGTAGGCCCGCAGGCGAGCGGCTTGGGCCCTGGCCTGACGGGCGATCTCGGTGCGCCGTGCCCAATGAGCGCTGTCGTGGGCGAGCCGGTCGAACGTGACCGCCACGCGTTCCTCCGTCTCGGCGAGGCGCAGGAAGACCTCCCGCTGCGTCTGGCGGGCGTCGGTCAGTCGCTGACGGATCTGGTCGAGGGGTTCGCTGGTGGGTCCGTCCATTGCCGTGCCTTCCTCGGACATCGTGCGGATGCGTTCGCCGTTGCTCGATACCCAAGCCCGTCAGCCGTTAGGCTGGCTCGGCCTGCTCGTCGGGCTGGAGGTCGGCTTCGAGGCGGCGGAAGATGCGCCGGAGCCGCCGGGAGATCTGGACCTGGCTCGTACCGATCTCGTCGGCGATCTCGGCTTGCGTCAGTCCTGCGTAGAACCGGAGGTAGACGATGCGTTGATCGTCGTCGGGCAGTTCGCCGATGGCGAGGCGCATCGTGAGGCGGGTGGGGTCGAGATCGCCATCCTCGGTACTCGGTAGCCGGCGGTCGATCCCGTCGTCGCTGTCGGGCGGCGGTGTCAGGGTTTGCATGCGATAGGTCTGGCGGGCTTCGAGGGCGGCGAGGACATCGTCCTCGGAGACCCGCAGGTGCCGAGCGAGCTCCGCGACGGTCGGCGCGCGGTGCAGGGTTTGGCTGAGTGCCTCCACGGCGGGCCCCAAGTTCACCAGGAGATCAGAAGCGCGACGCGAGACGCGCACCGTCCAGGTGGCGTCGCGGAAGTGGCGCTTGATCTCGCCCACCATCGTGGGCACCGCGAACCCAGGGAAGCTGACCCCGTAGTCGGGGTCGTAGCGTTCGATGGCCTTCAGGAGACCGAGCTGGGCGACCTGCACGAGGTCGTCGAGCGGCTCACCCCGCCCCGCGAACCGGTTGGCGCAGTAGTGCGCCAACCAGCGGAAGTCGAGGACCAGCTCGTCGCGCAGCTCGCGGTCGCGCGTCTCGCGATAGCGACGGAGGCGGTCCTTCGTCCCGTCGGTGCGTTCCGCGGTGCCGGTCTCGTTGACCATGTCGCTCTGGGGCGTACCACTCCTTCGCGGCGAGGAGCCGCCGGTGAGGTCATCTTGACGAAGCTTGTCCATCCATTGAGGTTCCGTTGTCGGGCCGGTCGCCACCTGCGGCTCAGGCGCCTGTCTGAGCGAGAGACTCGAGCGCCTCGCGCAGCAACGTGTGCACCGGAAAGAGATCCTCCAAGTTCGTGATCCGCAGGACGCGCTGCGGCGTTGATCCCGACTCGCACAACAGGTGCGTCTCCCGCTCCTCCTCGATGAGGGCGCCGCGGACATCCAGCAGCATGGACAGTCCCGCGCTGCCCAGGAACGTCACGGGCCGGAGGTCGATCACGAGACCCTGACACGGGACTTGGCGAGTCCCCTCGATGAGCGCGGTGCCGATCGGGCGGGCGGTCAGCTCGTCCACGTCGCCGTGCACGACCGCGAGGAGCGCCGCTCCGTTGGGGACGAACAGCACCTCGCCGGCCACGATCGGACAGATAGCCGGTCGCCGGTCAATGGACAACGGGCGCTTCCTCAACGTCCGCTCAACGAATGCCGGGCGAGGGATGAACACGGGAACGGGCGCCGGAATCGAGCATGCTGGGTCGCGTCGGGGTGTCGGAAAGGGGGATGGCGACGTGGTTCGGGATCCTGGCCGCCGGGTGCTCGTGGCCGAGTCCGACCCCGCGATGCGCCGCCTGCTGGCCCAGCGGCTGGGCCGTGAGGGGTTCGACGTGATCGAGACGGCTGAGCCACTGTCGGCGAAGGAGAAGATCGCCGTCGACGAGCCGGATGTGGTGCTGCTCGAGCTGGGCGCGGCGCCCGGGTTCGCCGCGCTGATCAGCCTCCGCGAGGTGAGCGATGTCGCCGTGATCGGGATGTTGTGGGCCGAGGCCGACGCTGATGAGGCGGTGGCCCTCGACCTGGGGGCCGATGACTGCCTCAGTCGCCCGGTTTCGTTCCGCCAGCTCGTGGCCCGCACCAACGCGGTCCTCCGGCGCACGGCCACCGCGCCGGAACGGCACCTGCGCTACGGCGTGCTCGACATCGACCTCGCCTCCCGCACGGTGCGGGTCGGGGAGCGGCTGGTGGCGCTGGCCGCTCGCGAGTTCGATCTTCTCGCGTTCCTGGCGGCCCACCCCAACGAGGTCTTCAGCCGCGAGCAGCTCTTGGCCAACGTCTGGCAGTCGTCCGTGGACTGGCAGCAACGTGAGACCGTGACCGAGCACGTGCACCGCATCCGCTCACGGCTGGAGGACGACCCACGCCGGCCGCGGTGGCTCATCACCGCGCGGGGCGGGCTACCGCTTCTCGCCCTGAAACGCGATGTCTTCCCCGAGGGCGACCTCCTCCATGACGAGGATGATCCCGCTGACGTCGTCGTCGACGGCCAGCGGGCTGCACATGATCCGGCAACCGATGTCCTGGCCCCGGCGATTGCGGGCCGGCAGTTGCAGCTCCTGGATCTCGCGACCGTCGAGGCAGCGACCGATGGCGCCGGCGAGGCGCTCGACCGGGAGGCCGATGTCCAGGGTGAGGAAGACCTTCCCGGTGACCTCGGCGATGCGCAGTCCCCACAAGTCCTCGGACCAGCGGTTCCAGAGTTGCACGGTCAGCTGCCGATCCAGCACCACGATGCCGAGACGGAGCCCGCTGAGGATGCCGTTGAGATGGAGGTTGACCCGGTCCAGGTCGCCCCTGCGCTCTTCGAGGAGGTCGTTGAGCCCGTGGAGCTCGTCGTTGGTGGATTGCAGCTCCTCGTTGGTGGTCTCCAGCTCCTCGTTCGACGACTGGAGCTCTTCGTTGGTGGTCTCCAGCTCCTCGATGGTCGACTGGAGCTCTTCGTTGGTCGTCTCCAGCTCCTCGTTGGTCGACTGGAGCTCTTCGTAGGCCGCCTCGAGATCCCGGTTCGTCTGCTCGAGGTCGAGCTGGAGCCGGTGGTAGCGGGTGACGTCCAGGAACGTGATGCTGACGCCGAGGAGCGAGCCGTCGTCGTGGGCGAGTGGGGCGACGTCGACGTCGAAGGTCCGGGGGTCATCGTCCGACCACCGCACGCCCTTGCGGTCGACGGTGCGACGCTCGGCGATGGCGTCGCGCACGATCGAGCGCAGCTCGAGCGGCCGGTACGAGAGCTCGAGATCCTGCAGCGGCGCGCCGATGTCCTTGGCGCGGAGGCCGAAGAGGTGCCGCGCCGCCGCGGTGGCCAGCACCACGTTCCCGGCGGCATCCACCACGATCATGGGCGCCGGCACCTCATCGAGGGCGAGCGAGCGGAGGTCGAGCGACAGCGATTCCTCAGCCTCCGGATCACGACGGTTCGGCGCGGCGGCGCGCCGCCGGGGCAGGTCGTTCGCCGGGGCGAAGATGCGCAGGCGCAGGTCGACGGGCGTGAAGCGCCTCGATTGGGTCAGGAGCGTTTCGGCCTTCCCCAGGAAGAGGTAGCCGCGCTCCGAGAGCGCGAAGCCGAACCGGTCCAGGATGCGGCCCTGCGTCTCGGCGTTGAAGTACATGAGCGTGTTGCGGCACGCGAGGAGATCGATCCGGGAGATCGGCGCGTCCTGCACGAGGTCATGGCGGCCGAAGATGACGCTCCGCCGCAGTTCGCCACGGAACATGCGGGCGCCGGTCCCGTTGCTCTTCTCGAAGTAGCGCTCGACGTAGGACTCGGGGACGTCCTCGAGCTCCTTGGGCGTGTACGTGGCCTGCCTCGCCTTGACCAGCGCGCCCTCGTCGGCGTCGGTGCCGTAGATCTTCACCCGGCTCCGGAACTGATCGGCGCCCAGGGCATCGCACAGCACCATCGCCAGGCTGTAGGCCTCCTGGCCGGTGGCGCACCCCGCGCTCCACACCCGGATCGGCTCGCCGGCCTGCTTGCCGGACACGATCCGGGGAACGATCTCGTCGGCGAGGAAATCCCATGCCGGCCGGTCCCGGAAGAAGCTGGTGACGTTGATCAGGATCGTGTCGAAGAACCTGGCGAACTCGTCGGGATGGACCTCGAGGTAGTCCTGGTAATCGGCGTACGTCTCGCAGTGGACCTCGGCCATCCGCTTGGCGATCCGCCGCAGCAAGGACGTGCGCTTGTAGCCGGTGAAGTCGAAACGGCGCGTGTGCCGGATGTACTCGAGCAGCGCGACGACGTCGCCGTCGTCGGTGGTCTCAGCCATGGCGCGACGTCGGGCTCGCCTCGAGATCAGCCGGGTTCATCGGCCCGCTCGTACATGAGGTTCTCCGGGATGCTGCTGACGGGGTTGGCGATGGCGGTCTGCACCAGCCGCTCCTCGGCGGCCAGTTCCTCCAAGCGAGCTAGGAGCAGGCGGGTGACGTGGTGTTGCCCCCGCGACGTCGCACGGTCGAGCATCCTACGGGTGAGCTGCGTGCGCTCTCCGATGAGTCGCAGCGAGGCCCACAGGGCGTTCTCCAACGAGCGCTCCTGGCCGGCCACGAGCGCCTTCCCGGTCCACTCGTGCCCGACGCGGCAGCGGTACCGCAGTGGCTCGTCATCGTCGAACTCCCACAGCTGACCACTGCAATCGGGACAGGACATCCCCGACGGCACCTGCCGCCCCGCGTCGTCGCTCCCCGTGCCGGGGGGCTGCTCGGCGGCCTGGCGCGGCCCTTCGCGCACGACCCTCGCGATGTGGCGGCCGAGGGCGTCACTATCGGCGACGATGTCGACGTTCACGTGCTCGAGGGCCGACAGCGGCATGTCCGGGTGGAGGGCGTCGAGCGGATCCTGGACCATCGTCCAGCCGCCGCGCCGTTTCACCTCGAAGAGCCCGGCCGTCCCATCGTCGAGCGAGCCCGACAGCACGACGCCGACGGTCCGGTTGCCATATCGGCGGGCGGCGCTCCGGAAGAGCGGATCGATGGCCGGCCGACTCGAGTTCTCGGTCGGCCCTCGCACGACGCGATACCGCCCGTCTTCGATCACGAGGTGATGATCCGGCTGCGCCACGACGATGGCGCCCGGCAGCACGGGCTCGCCGTCGACGGCCTGGTGCGCGTCGAGCGGGCCGGACCGGCTCAAGATGGCCGCGAGCATGCTCTTCGAGGTCGGTGAGACGTGGAGCACGACGGCAACGGCGGCGGCGAGATGAGGCGGGAGCTGGCCCACGAGACGCCGGAGGCTCTCCACGCCGCCGGCCGAGGCCCCGACCACGACGACGCTGGTCTCGAGCACGCCGTCGCCTCCTCCGGTCGGGTCCGGTCATCGGCTTAGTCCTTCTTGGGGCGGGGCACAACCCCGCTCAGCTGCCCTCCACGCTGATCGACTGCACGTGGACGCGGCGCTCGTCGCCGTCCAGGGTGAGCGTGACGAGGGCGCAGATGGCCTTGCGGCTGGGCGACCCGGAGTACCAGGCCGCCACCGGGCCGGCGCTCACGTCGCGCTGCACGTCCCAGTGGCCGAGGGCGACGTAGTCGCGCCCGGAGCCGGCGATCTCCTCGGACGTGATCAAGTAGGCGCGGCGCAGGTCGTCGCTGCTCTGCACGAGCTGGCCGTGGGCCAAGGCGAGTTGCCACGTCGACGCGCCGCGTGGCGGCAAGCCGTCCAGCGGGCGGTTGTCGTCGTAGCTCATGTGGGGCTTCCCCCAGATGTCGAGATCGAGCTCGGCCAGCGTGACCGTCTCGCCCTCGGGCGCGGTGAGGACGCGGACGTGGTCGGGCATCACCACCCGGTCGTAGATCGTGCCGGTCAGGAGCGGATCGTGGTTCCCGGGCAGCACCACGACGGGCACCGGCAGGCGGCGCAGCTCGTCCACGACGGCCTGGCCGTGCTCGGTCGCCACCCGGTTGTTGTCGAAGAAGTCACCGACGATGACCACGGCGTCGACCCCGTGGGCCAGCGCCAGGTCGACCAGTGCGCCGACGGCGTGCTCCCGGTCGAACGAGTCGCCGATGTGGACGTCGGAGGTGTGCAGGATGCGCAGGGTGGCGGGCCCGCCGTCGGGCGCGGTCGCGGTCACCGGTGCCGCCGGACGGCGGCGTCGTGGTCGGCCGCCGGCCCCGATGCGAAGGGGCCGTCCCGCCAGGCCAGCGCCTCCCGGAGCCCGTCTTCCCGGCTGCGCCGGTTGAACTCGGCCATGGCCGGCGTGAGGTGGAAGATGGCGTCGTACTCGGCCCCTTCCAGGGCAGCGAGGCGCAGGCCCATCACCTCGAGCCACCGGTTGGTGACGTGCTTGTGCACGGTGAGGGCGTCGAGCGGGGTGAGGGCGACGCGCTGGCAGAACGCCAACGTGCGCTCGTCGAGCTCGTCGGGCGGCACCACGTGGCTGATGAGCCCGAGCCGGTGGGCCTCGTCGGCGTCGATCAGATCGCCGGTGAAGAGCAGCTCCTTGGTGGCGGCGGCGCCGATCTTGACCGGCAGCAGGCCGAGCGTGATCGGGATGCCGAGGCCGCGCGCCGCGGGATGGCCGAACAGCGTGCCCTCGGCGGAGAAGACGATGTCGGTCACGCCGATCAGGTCGAGCCCACCGGACAGGCAGTAGCCGTGGGTCTGGGCGATGATCGGCTTGCGGTAGTTCCAGATCCAGAGCCAGCGGTCGATCATCTCGCGCATGCCCTCGCGGTCCCGGGCGATGGACGACTCGCCGAGGTCGGCGAGGGCGGTGCCCCGCGGGCCGGACTTCTGGGGCCGGGCGTAGGCCGACGTGGTCGGATCGAGGTCGTAGCCGGGGCAGAAGGCTCGCCCGGCGCCCCGCAACCGGATGACCCGCACGTCGTCGCCCGGGTTGAGCTCGCGGAGGGCCTCTCGCAGATCGCTCAGGAGGCCGGTGCTGAGGGCGTTGAGCTTCTCGGGACGGTTCAGCGTCAGGGTGGCCACCGGGCCGTCGACGTCGACCAGGAGGTTGTCGTAGCTCACGCGGTCGGCTCGGTTCGCAAGGGGATCTCCACGGTCCGGTCGAGGTGGGGGATCGGCTCGGCACCGTCCTCCGTCAGCTGCCAGATGGAGGCGCGGACCAGGTTGCCGTCGATGTCCAGGAAGCCGAGGGTACCGAGTTGGGTGTTGAGGTTGTGCGGGTAGGTGGGCGAGCCGGGGTTCACGCACAGCGTGCCGTCGACGACCTCGACCAGCTCCACGTGCGAGTCGCCGAAGACGATGACGTCGATGTCGCCGGTGGCGAAGCGACGCTGCTTCCAGCGGGCGACGGTGAGCCGGGGCGGGTACTCGGGCACGGGCAGGTCGTGGGTGAGCCCGACCCGCAGCGCCGACAGTTCGAACAGCCACGAGTAGCGCAGCTGCGGATGAGGCGGCGCCACGACCCGCCCGCCCGAGCCGTCCTCGCCGTTGCCGCGGGCCGAATAGATGGGCGCCAGCGCGGCCAGCTGGTCGAGCACGGCGACGTCGTGGATGTCACCGCCGTGGAGGATGACGTCGACGCCGGCCAGGGTGGTGAACACCTGCGGCCACAGCTCCGGCCGGGCCTCGGGGATGTGGGTGTCCGAGATGAGCCCGATGCGCAGGCGCTCCCCGCCGATCGTGGCCCGGCCGAGATCGACCTCTTCCTGCAGCACGGTCCCGTCGGCCATCGGACGATCCTTCATGGCCGGGGCCACGCGCTGCAACTACGGTGCCCGGCGATGCTCCTGGATGCGCAGCTCGAAGGGGGAGTGGGGGCGGCCGCGGCGCAGGCCGCGCTGGCCGAAGGCAGCGGGTTCGCCGGGCTCTGGGCGGCGGAGGTGACACGCGATCCGATGCTGACGCTGGCGGCCGCGGCGGCGTCCACGTCCGCCGTCACGATCGGCTCGAACGTGGTGCTGGCGTTCTCCCGCAACCCCATGAGCGTGGCCATGCAGGCCTGGGATCTGGCCGATGCCACCGGCGGGCGGTTCGTGCTGGGACTGGCCACGCAGGTGAAGCCTCACATCACCCGGCGGTTCTCGATGCCGTGGAGCGACCCGGTCGGGCGGATGCGGGAGTTCGTCGACGCCCTGCGCCACATCTTCGAGGTGTTCCAGGGCGAGCACCCGCTCGACTTCCGGGGGCAGCACTACTCGCACACCCTGCTGCACGGCATGTTCAACCCCGGCCCGATCGCCCATCCGCGCATCCCGATCGGCCTGGGCGGTGTCGGCCCCCACCTGACGGCGCTGGCCGGTGAGCTCGGCGACGGCTACCTCCTGCACGCCTTCACCAACATCGCCTACCAGGACAAGGTGACGCGGCCCGCGCTGGAACGGGGGCTGGCCGCATCGGGGCGGACCCGCGCCGACATCTGGGTCTTCGGCTACCTCATGCTCGTGTCTGGCGACACCGACGAGCAGCAGGCCCGCGCGGCCGATCGCATCCGCGGCCAGATCGCCTTCTACGCCTCCAGCCCGATGTACCGCGACGTCCTCGACTGCATCGGCTGCGGCGGGCTCCAGGACGACCTGCACCAGCTGGTCAAGGCCGGGCGGTGGGCGGAGATGCCGGGGCTGGTCGACGACGAGGTCCTCGACCACTTCGTGGTGCGGGGCACGCTGGAGGAGCTGCCGGGGCGGATCCGGGCCCGCTACGGCGCGTACTACGACCGGGCGGTGCCGTACCTCGGCCTCGACGCCGTCGATCCGGACCGCCTGCAGCAGTTCGTCAGCGCGGTGTCGGCGCCCTGAGCAGCTGCTCGGCCGTCGCGTCGGCGAACCACGCCTCGAACTCCTCCGGGGTCCGGCCCCGGTCGCCGACGAGCAGGAGCCCCACGTCGGGGTGGTTGAGCGTCCAGAGGATGTCGGTCGCTCGCTCCACGTCCCGCGCGTCGCGCAGGCCGCCCTCGCTCGTGGATGGTCGTCACCGCCCGGCGCCGACCGTCGCCCGGGCCCGGCCCAGCGTCGCTTGTGTCACGGGGTGGTCGGCCAGGACGGCGTTCGAGAGGACGGGCGTCTTCGTCGGCGCCAGCTGGACGGGCGTCTTCGTCGGCGCCAGCTCGACGAAGGCGTCGATGGCGTGGCGGGCGATGCCGAGGGGGACGGCGTCGATGAACGTCGCGAACATCGCGATCGGGGGCATGCGGTACCGCGGCGAGTCGACGGTGGGCGGCTCCTGGAACCAGCTGCTGTGGGCGGCGGGCACGAAGACATCGGAGACGGCGTAGTCGTGGCTGGCCGTGCCCCGCAGCCCGGTGGCGTCCCAGGTGTCGATGATCTCGGTGACCGCGCTCGGGAAGAAGAGCTCGCGGAACGTCGGCGCGCCGTTCGGGCCGATGATCGGCGCGCCATCGCGCAGGATCATGCAGCCACCGACGAACCAGGTGGCGTGGCTGGAGCCGCTGCCGAGCGGCCAGCGGCCGGTCACCCGATAGCCGCCGTCGACCTCGTGGGCGACGCCGTCGGGTCGGAACGCCCCGGCCGCGATCGTGACCGGGTCACCGAAGATCGTCGGCGCCCCCTCGGCCGGCAGCATCCCGCCGAAGGTGGCGTAACAGCCGCCGAGCATGGCGCACCACCCGACCGAGCCATCGGCGTACGCCGCCGTCTCCACCATGTCGAGGAACGTGATGGGCTCGACCTCGTGGCCGCCGAGCTCGCGCGGCGCCAGCAGCCGGAAGACGTCGAGCTTCTGCAGGGCGGTGATCACGGGCGCCGGGATCCGGCGGGTGCGGTCGAGGTCGATGCTCGCCTCCCGGATCATCGGGACCAGTGCCTCGACGGCAGCTGTCGGCTCCACGCGTGTCGCGGTCGTCATCGAACGTCCTCCTCCACTTGGCGTCGCCCTGTCCTTCGTTCGCCGCTCGCGGCCGGATCAGTGGGAACGCATGGACCGGAACGACGCCCGCTCGCTCCCTAGGGCGTCGAGCGGTGGAGCTCCGCGCTGAGGTGGATGACGAGGGGCTGACCCACGGCGGCCATGCGCACCTCGTACCTCATCGTGTCGCCGTCGATCACCAGGTCGCGCTCCATGGCCGAGACGTCCTTGGCCGACGACGTGCGGCTCACCGTCGTCGATCGCAAGCTCATGGTGGTGCCGTCGAACGTCCCCTCGTCGATCTCGACGATGCCGTTCGGGTGGGCCAGCACCAGCTCGACGCGGTCGGGCGCCGGTGCCCGCAGGAAGCCGATCTCGGCGTGGAGCGGCCGGCCGTCGTCGTCGTGGTTGGTCCGTTGCGAGTACGTCAGGAACGGCTTGCCGACATGGCCGAAGCGGATGGTCTCCGAGTACCCGAACGTCTGGATCGTCGGGTAGACGCCCGTGCCGTGGCCCGTCCACGTGCCGAGGAGGACGGTGAGGGCGGTCACGTCAGGGTGCAGCGGCGGCTCGCTCACGGCACCAGTGTGGCCTGTGCGATCAGTGCTTCGGTTCGGCGGCGGCCAGCGCCGCCGGCGTGAGCACGATGCTGGCGGGGACGAGGGCGGCCAGGCTGATGGCGCCGGCGATGAAGAACGGCGCCCGCAGGCCCAGGGCGCTGGCGAGGAGGCCGCCGGCCAGCGCGCCGAGCGGGCCCGCCCCCCAGCCCACGAAGCGATAGGCGCTGTTGACCCGCCCGAGGAGGTAGTCGGGGATGATGCGCTGGCGCAGGGAGACCGTGATGACGTTCCACACGACGTTGAACACGCCTTCGGCCAGTGCGACGGCGGCCACCGCCCACGCTGTGGACAAGAACCCGATGGCGATGGCGCAGACGCCGTTGAACGTGATCGACAGGAGCAGCGAGCGCGACGATCCGAAGGCGTCCGCCACCCGTGGCCCGATCAGCCCGCCGACGACGCCGCCGACGGCCATCCCGGCGAGGAGGAGGCCGTAGCCCTTGTCATCGAGGCCCAGCTCCTCCTGGGCGAAGAGCACGAACGTGGCGAGGGACATGTTCCCGCAGAAGTTCAACGTGCCGAGGAGGAGCGCGAGCGTGCGCAGGACGCGGTGACGGCGCAGCCAGCGCAGGCCCTCGGCGATGTCGGCGCGGATCGACGGTCGCGGCCCTGCCCGGGCCTGGTCGCCGGTCGCCGTGGGGCGGAACGAGCCGACGAGCGAGGCGATGAGCGCCGCCGACAGGAAGAAGGACGCGGCGTCGGCCCAGAACGGCAACGAGAGCGCGGCGGCGAAGAGCAGGCCGCCGATCGGCGGGCCGACGAAGCTGTTGGCCACCACCTCGGCGGCGTACTGGCGCCCGTTGGCCCGCTCCAGCAGCGACGGGTGCACGATCGACGGCAGCATCGACTGGGCGGCGTTGTCGAACAGCGTCTCGGCCACGCCGAGGGCGAAGGCGACGAGGTAGAGCGACCACATCCGGGCCGTGCCGGTGGCCGCGGTGACGGCGATGACCCCGACGAGGAGGCCGCGCGCCACGTTGGCGCGGACCATGAGGCGGCGCCGGTCGGTCCGGTCGACGATGGCTCCCGCCACCAGCGCGAACAGCAACCACGGCAGGCCGGCGGCGAACGCCAGGCCGGCGATGAGGCGGGGATCGCGCGTCAGCGACGCCGCCAGCAACGGCAACGCGGCGAGGTCGATCCCATCGCCCAGGTTGGAGATCGTGCCCGCGGTCCACAGGCGCCAGTACGCCGATCCGAGCCGGCGCGGGCTCGTCGACAGCTCGTTGCTCAGCCGACGCCCTCGTAGCGCCAGGCCCCGCGACCCATGTAGAGCCGGTGGCGGTCGCCCGGACGATCGAGATCGCCGTCGTCGTAGGCCACGTCGCCCTCCCAGATCGCCACCGGATCGTCGCCGGCTCGCCCGAGGTGGGTGGCGAAGCGCAGCGGCGTGCGCTGGGCGGCGTCGTCGAGGCAAGCCGCCACGACGGCGAACTGGGCCAGCGCCCGCAAGGTCATGTAGGTGGGCGGGGCCAGCTCGATCTCGTGGAGGTCGCCCCGGCGGATGGCCTCGGCCGGCGTGATCCAGGCGTGGTCCTGGATCTCGTCGCCGTCGATGGCCACGTCGTGGACGTCGGGCGCCGCGGCGGCGAAGAACCACGTCGTGAACTTCCGGGGCGCCTCGGGCGGGGGCGTCCAATGAGAGATGGCGATGAGCCGGTCGGGGTCGAGCTCGATGCCGGCCTCCTCGCGCGCTTCGCGCACCGCCGCCCGCCGGGCGGCCAGAGCGTCGTCTTCCGGCGCGCTCGGATCGATGTCTTCGGGATCGACCTTGCCGCCCGGGAACACCCACATGCCGCCGAAGGCGTGCTTGGAGTTGCGATGCACCATCAAGACCTCGATCTCGGCGCCGTCGTTGTCGCGGATGACGACGACGGTGGCGGCGGGGGAGGCGTCAGCAGCGGGCATCGTGCCGACTCTAGGACGGCGCCTCTTCGGCGGCCGAGGTCAGCCCGGGGCTTGGGTGTCGCTGTCGGACGTCGGCGTGTCCTCGTCGCCGCCCGCCTCGAAGAACTTCTCGATGTCCTCGACCGCTTTCTCGGCTGCTTCCTCGAGCTTGTGGTGGTGCTTCTCGTCCGGCATGGTCAGCAGTCTGCCCGGCGCTCGTCCGGCGCCCAAGCGCGGGCCTACCAGTGGCCGCGGTGCACGACGTCGTCGAACGGGCGGCGATCGTGGCGGCGAAGCGGAGCGAGGGGCCGGTCGGCGGGGTAGCCGAGGGCGAGCATGTAGGCGCAGGTGCGGTCGTCGGGGACGCCGAGGATGCGGCGGCACGCCTCCTGGTCGCCGACCGCCGAGTGGCCGCTGCCGATCCCGAGGTCGGCCGCCGCCAGCATCATGAGCATGGTGGCCTGGCCGAGGTCGTACTGGTCGATCGTCCGGTAGCGCTCGGCCTCCGGCTCGGGCAGCACCATCACGATGGCCGCCGCCGCGCCGGCCAGGTGGCGGGCGCCCTGCCACACCGCCGTGAGGGCTTCGAGCTGGCCGCGGTCGGTCACGAGCACGTAGTCCCACTTCTGGCGATTGGACGCCGACGGCGAGATGCGGCCCGCTTCGAGGATGCGGTCGAGATCGCCGGGCGGGATGGGAGCGTCGGTGTAGCTGCGGACGTTGCGACGAGCGTTGATGGCATCCCACGTCTCCATGGGGTGGACGCTATCGACGGTCAGCGAGCGAACGCGTCGTCGCCGGCGGCTTCGGCGCTGCCCCAGCCCGACGTCGGCGCTTCCGGGCCCCAGCCGTAGATCTCGGCGAAGTCGGCCATCATCTGCTCGAGCGGCAAGTCGTCGTAGCTGCCCCGCTGGCGCACGTACTCCATGTGGCGGTTGCCGGCCTTGTCATAGGGGTGCATGAGGGCGTCGGCGGTGCCGTCGAAGTCGAGGGTCTTCACGCCGAAGCGGTCGCACAGCTCGATGTTGAACGCCGAGCTGAGCTTGAACCAGCGATCGCCGAGGAGCAGCTCGCTGTAGCCGTGCCACACGAAGAGGTCGGTGCCCATCTGGGCGCTGAGCTTCTCGCTGGTGAGGTGGTTGCGCACGTCGGCGAAGCCGAGCCGGGCGGGGATGCCGCAGCGGCGAGCGGACGCGGTGAGGAGGACGGACTTCGGCACGCACCAGTTCGACGTCGAGCGGGCCACCACGCTGGCGCGGAACGACTCGGGCTGGAAGTCGGTGCCGTAGGGGTCGTAGCGGAAGCCGTCGCGCACCGCGTAGAAGAGGCGCACGGCCACGTCCATCGGTTCGGTGGCGTCACCGGCGGCGTCGGCGGCGAAGGCCCCGACCGCGTCGCTGTCGCTGTCCACGAACCAGGTCGGCGCCAGCCACTTGGGATCGACGTGCATCCGACCTGTCTACCGCCGGGCGTCGCTCGTCGTCCCATTTTCTCGGTGCAAACGGATGCGGTTGCGGGGTTGTCCGAGAGGGCGAACATACGTACGCTCAGGTGCATGGAAACGGCGGTCGAACGGGTGGTGGCGGCCATCGAGGCGCTTCCCGACGACCTCGTGAACGACGAGGTGGTCGTCCTGTTCGCCGCCGCCGATCGGCTGTTCGGCCGCATCTCGGACGCGCTGGCGGGCGTCGATCCGGCGGCCGATGGCGCGGTGAGCGTCCGGCACTGGTTGCAGACCTGTGCCCGGCGGTCCGGCCGGGAGGCGGCTGAGCTCGTCAAGCGGGCCGCGCGACTGCGCTCCTGTCCCGAGGTCAGGGCGTCCTGGCGCGACGGGCGGCTGTCGACCGGTCAGGTCGACGCCGTCGCCGCCCGTGTCACCGAACGTACGGAGGCCATCTTCGCCGAGCAGGAGGCGGCGCTCGTGCCCAGCCTGGTGGCGCTGTCGGTGCGGGACACCGAAGCGGCCATGCGCCGGTGGGCCGCCTACGCCGACGCGCTGGTGGAGGCACCGATCCCGGACGCGTCGGATCGGAGCGTCTACCTCTCGCCTGGAGCCGACGGTTGGGGAGAGCTGTCGGGCCGGCTCGATCCGGCCGGGCTCCACGTGGTGAACGCTGCGCTCGACGCTGCCAGCACGCCCGACGTCGACGGAGAGCCGGCTCGTACCCGGGGCCAGCGGCGGGCCGACGCGTTGATCGCCGTGGGTCGCTTCTTCCTCGACCATGCCGAGGTGGCGGCGACCTCGCGGGGCAGCCGGCCCGACGTGACGGTGGTGGTGACGCTCGACGATCTCGAGCAGCGCACGGGACAGACGATGGACGGCGATCTGCTGGACCCGGTCACGGTCGGCGCGCTGCTGTGCGACGCCGGCGTGCACCGCGTGGTGACCGACGGCCGCTCGATCGTGCTCGATGTCGGCCGCACCACGCGGACGGTGAACCATCATCTGTTCCGCGCACTCGCAGTGCGCGACGGCGGCTGCCGGTTCCCTGGCTGTGACCGGCCGGTGTCGTGGTGCGAGGCCCATCACGCGGTGCCCTGGGAGCACGGGGGCTCGACGGACCAGTCGAATCTGGTCTTGTTGTGTTGGCGCCACCATCACGACTTCGCCCACCACCCGCAGTGGCAGCTCAAGCTCCTGCCCGACGCGCGCGTCGAGGTGACCAAGCCCGACGGCACGGTGCTGCACAGCCGTCCTCCGCCCATGCACCCGCCGCCGCTCCGTCGGTGACATCCGAAGCGCGCGGGAGCGGCCGTGCACGAGACTGCGGACCGGTGGCAAGCGCCGCGAGTGCCGGGTGGCTCGTTGCCCACGGCGCCCGAACTTCACGAGTCGAGCCGGCTTGCTCCACAATCCGATGGGCGGGCGCCGCATGGGGGATCAACCGGTTTGAGACCCCTGACCTTCTCGGCGCGAGCAACCATCCCACCGACGGCACGATCCTGTGGGCGCGAGGACCTATCCCACCGCTTCCATCGCCCCGTGGGTTCGAGCGAGGTTAGGACGTGCACGACGTAGCGGGCCTTGGCGTTGTACCACCAGTGTCCGAGAAGGAGTATGAGAGCGAACACGATCGTGATGCCAACCGTCCACCACGCGAGGACGTCGGACTCGAGAGAGGTAAGGCGCTTCAGCGCTGAATAGGCAACGAGGGCGGCCCACGCAGAGGCGGAGGTCACATAGACGATGGCCAAGGCGCGGTCGTGCTGGACTCGTATTCCGAGCAGCGAGATGACGGACGCAGGCCGATCGGCGAAGACGCCGCCGCGCCTCTCGGCAGGGAGCACGATCGGCCACTGTCGGCCTCGCCAGGAGTGGTCGCAAGGCAGGCGCTCGAGGGACCTCGTCGAGCGGCGCAGATGTAGGTCCCGCGCCTCGATCGTCTTGAGACGATGGACGACAACGTCGTGGAGTATCGAGTTCCGTAAGTCATAGATCATCAAGGCCCAGACGGAGGCGAGGCCCAGCGACCCAACAAGAACAACTCGCCATGAGCCGACGTTCTGCACATTGCCGAGCAGGCCAATACCGGCGCCCGTAATCACGGGTACAAGAGCGAGCAGCTTGAAGCGTACTTCGACGAGTTGTTTCCACACCTCTACTGTCTGGGTGTAGTCAGCGACAGTCGGTGGTGACGCCGGTCTGGTCCACTCGGCCACACCGCCAGCATCGCACAGCGATAGGCGCCCTGCCGGCAGCCAGCGCGACGGTGTCGGCCGGCGTGGGCGAGGACTTCAGCAGGTCCGGCCGCTGCTCCGGTGACTCGATGATGTCCGGAACGGGACGCACGCCCTCAGTCTGTCCCGCGAGCCATCGCATCCGGCGCATATCCTTCGCGCCGACATGCTGGGTCTCATGCGAAGGATCCCGGAGGGCGGTGACGCATGCTCGAAGGCTCGTGTTGCGTCCTGAGGCGGTGGAGTGATGGCTGACCTCCCGTGGGAAGTCGTCGACAAGCGGTTCGGGAAGTTTCTCGACTTCGGCTATGTCATCATGGTTGTCTCCGGCGCGGCGATCTTCATAGAAGTAGCGGCCTTGGTGCTAACCGGTTCGCCAGATGAGCGGCGCGATGAATTGTCGACCATGAGCGATCGCCTGCATTGGGATCAGCTGAACCTCGTCGGGCAAGTTCTCCTGTGCCTCGTGGGAGCGCTCGCCGCGTATTGCATCGGGAGGCTGGCCTTGTCGCTCTGGCACGGAGTCGCCTGGCGTCTCCAATTTCTGCGAGTCAGGTCATTCGTGAAACTGATGAATCTCCGCGAGGCTCGGCGTCACCGTCGGCGGCACGGCCTGCACCTGGACGAAATGCCTCCCGAGGGTGGGGCGAAGACGACGGTGGTCGACGTGCTCCTGAGCGGCGGGATCTGGGTACTGAAACGGCCACTGGACTCGTCGACGGAGTCATCGCAGGAGAGTCAGTTCTGGCTCCCGTGGCGAGCACCGGTTGCGAAGTTCTCCCAGGTCTGGGACAGCGTCTGTCGGACACATGGAGAGGCGGCGGTGCGATCACTGTTCGCACAACATGGCTTGCTCGTCTCCGAGTCTCAGCCGTCGACGTCGCTTGCGGCATCGACCGGTTATGCCGACGCATGGCTTCAGAGGAATCGTCCCGCGCTCCGGTTCCCCTATCTGGCCAACAGGTCAATACTCTTCGAGGCGGCGGTGGTGCCACTCCTGCTCGCGCCGGCCACCGTCGGCGTCCTGACCTCGTTGAAGATCAGTGGATTCGTGGCGATCGTGCTCGGCGCGCTCCTCTCCGTCGTGGCGTGGGGAGAGGTCCGACGGTCGAGCGTGCTCCTGACCATCAACGTGGTCCAGCAGTTCATCACGTTCGCGTTTGTGGAGAACGCGTCGAGGGACGCGAGCTCGTCGGGGGGCTGACCGGCACTGATGCTCGGCGCCCTTGGCTCGGCAACCGTGTCAGTGACGCTGCCGCACCGTTCGACCCGCTGCCGGACCCCGGCCTGACAGCTAGCAACCCTTCCGTCGGAGCCCCTCGGGTCGCGCCGTGGCGCGTACGCTGCGCGGCGTGCGCGTCGCTGTCTACGACATGGCCGATCCCGAGTTCCCCGTATCGCTGGTCGACGTCGACGAGCAGCCGCTGCCCGGGCCGGCATGGGCCCGGGTCGAGGTGGCGCTGGCGGGCATCTGCGGCAGCGACCTCCACAACGTGTTCCCCGACGGCAGCCAGAGCCGCATCTTCGGTCCGTTCGTAGGTGCGCCCATGGAGATGGGCCACGAGGTGTCGGGCGTCGTCGTGGAGGCGGGACGGGAGTGCCCGCTGCCGGTCGGGACCGAGGTCGCCGTCGACCCGACGCTGGCCTGCGCGGCACGCGGCCTCGAGCCGTGCCCGATGTGCGCCGTCGGCGCCTACTCGTCGTGTCACAAGCTGGGCAGCAAGGAGTTCACGCCGGGCTTCGGGCTGGGCTTCACCGTGGGTCTCGGCGGTGCGTGGGGCGAGCAGCTCCTCGCCCACGTGTCGCAGCTCCACGCCCTGCCCGACGGCGTCACCCTCACCACCGCGGTGCTGACGGAGCCGCTGTCGGTGTCGGTGCACGGCCTCCTGCGCCGACCCCCGGTCGACGGCGAGCCCGCCCTCGTGGTCGGCGCCGGCGTCATCGGCCTGACCGCGCTGGCCGGCCTCCGCCACCTGGCGCCGGCCAGCGAGGTCACGGTGCTGGCCCGCCATCCCCACCAGGCGGCCGCCGCCAGCGCCCTCGGCGCTCATCACGTCGTGGTGCCGGGCGACGGCTACGACTACCTCGCCGAGCTGGCCGCGCTGGGCGGTGGCACCGTGGTCGGGCGCAAGGACTCGGCCCTCATCAACGGCGGGTTCCAGGCGGTGGTCGAGGCGGTCGGCACGGCGGGCTCGCTCAGCCAGGCCATCCGCTTCGTGGCCCAGCGCGGCGTCGTGCACTTCATCGGCTGCGCGGCGACGACCACGGTCGACCTGGCGCCGGCGTGGTTCAAGGAGGTCGACGTGGTGGGCAGCTTCTGCCACGCCGCCGACTGGCACGAGGGCGAGCTGGTGCACTCCTTCGACCGGGCGCTGGCCATCATGGCCGCCGGGGACCTGCCGCTCGACCCGCTGGTGACGCACGAGCTGCCGCTCGCCGATCTGCGCGCGGCGTGCGACGTCGCCCGGGACAAGCGCAGCGGCGCCATCAAGGTGGCCGTTCGGCCCTGAGCCGGTCGGCGGCCGGCGGCTACGCTGCTCGGTGCCGGGGGGATCGGCACCGAAGGGAGTCCAGAACGATGTTGGGGATGTACCGCGTGCTCGACCTGACCGACGATCGCGGTCATCTGGCTGCCTTCATCCTGGGTGGCCTGGGCGCCGAGGTCATACTGGTCGAGCCCCCCGACGGTTCGTCGGCGCGGCGCATCGGCCCGTTCGCCGGCGGCGAGGCGCACCCCGAGCGGTCGTTGACGTTCTGGGCGTGGAACCGCGGCAAGCGCAGCGTCGTCCTCGACCTCACCGCGCCCGACGGCGTGGCCGCGCTGCAGCGATTGGCGGCGGGCGCCGATGTCGTCATCACATCGGGGCCGCCTCCCGTCGATCTGGACGCGCTCCGGGCGGCGAACCCGGCGCTGGTGACGGTGTCGATCACGGCCTTCGGCGAGACAGGTCCGAAGGCGGACTGGCCGGCCACCGACCTCACGGTGCTGGCGGCGGGGTGCCAGCTGGCCATCACCGGCGACGACGACCGGCCGCCGGTGCGCACGATCGTGCCGCAGGCGTTCCTGCACGCCGGCTGCGACGCCGCCGCCGGGGTCATGGTGGCACTCACCGAGCGGGCCGCCAGCGGTCAGGGCCAGCACGTGGAGGTGTCGGCCCAGCGGTCCGTGCTGCAAGCCACGCAGAGCTACGTCCTGGCCGTGCCGCTCGGCGGTACGCAGGCACAGCGCAAGAGCGGCGGCGTGAAGACCGGCGGCCTCGACATCCAGCTGATGTGGCCGTGCAAGGACGGATATGCCTCCGTGACCTTCCTGTTCGGCGCCTCGATCGGTCCGTTCTCACGCCGGCTGATGAGCTGGATCCACGAGGAGGGGTACTGCGATGAGGCCGCTCGCGACAAGGACTGGCTGGACTACGCCAACCAGCTCTACGACGGGCGGGAGCCCGTCGAGGAGTACGAGCGGCTGAAGGGCATCATCGCCCAGTTCTGCCTCAACAAGACCAAGGCCGAGCTGCTCGAAGCGGCCCGCTCACGCGGCCTGCTCATCGCGCCGGTGGCCACGCCCGACGAGGTCGTCCAGAGCGCCCAGTTCGAGGCCCGTGACTTCTGGGACCACGTCGACGACGAGGAGCTCTCGTCGCAGCCGGTGCGCACGCCGGGCTCGATCGTGCACTCCACTCGTGTCCCGAGCGTCGATCTCGGCCGGGCGCCTCGCCTCGGCGAGCACACCTCGGAGATCCTCGGCGCGCCGGCGCGCACCGTCGCCGCCCCGGCCCGAACGAACGGCAGCGGCCGCCGGGCTCCGCTCGACGGCGTGAACGTCCTCGACTTCACATGGGCCATGGCCGGTCCCGCCACCACCCGGGTGATGGCCGACTTCGGCGCCACGGTCATCCGTTTGGAGTCGCTGCGCCACCTCGACGTCGCTCGCACCATCGGCCCGTTCGTCAACGACACGCCGGGCACCGACGCCTCGGGCCTGCTGTTCAACATGACAACGGGCAAGCGCAGCGTCGGCCTCGACCTCACCCTCCCCGAGTCGCGCGAGGTGCTCGAGGACCTCGTGCGTTGGGCCGACGTGGTGGTGGAGTCGTTCTCGCCGCGCGGCCGGGCCGCGCTGGGCATCGACTACGAGCGCATGACCGAGCTCAACCCCGACCTCGTCATGATGTCGAGCTGCCTCTTCGGCCAATCAGGCCCGCTGGAGCGCTACGCCGGCTTCGGCACGATGGGCGCGTCGCTGGCCGGCTTCTTCCACCTGACCGGCTGGCCCGACCGGCCACCGTGCGGTCCGTTCGGCGCCTACAGCGACTACATGTCGCCCCGCTTCGCCCTCTGCGCGCTCCTCGCCGCCCTGGACCATCGGCGCCGCACCGGTGAGGGTCAGTACCTGGACTTCGCCCAGGCCGAGGCGGCCTCCCACTTCCTCACGCCGGTCCTGCTCGACTACGCCGTCAACGGCCATGCCGCCAGCCGCAACGGCAACGTCGACGCCACGATGGTCCCGCACGGCGTCTACCCGTCGGCCGGTGAGGACGAGTGGATCGCCATCGCCTGTCGCAGCGACGCCGAGTGGGCGACGCTGGCCGCCACCATCGGGCGCCCGGATCTCGTCGCGCTGAACACCGACGAGCGGCGCGCTCGCGAGCCTGAGCTCGACGACGTGATCAGCGCGTGGTCGGCCGGCCGGCCCGGCGGCCAGGCGCAGGCCGAGCTCATCGGCGGGGGCGTGCCCGCTCACGTCGTGCAGAACTCGATCGAGTGCGCGGTCGATCCGCAGTTGCTCCACCAGGAGCACTTCGTGGCGCTGCCGCATCCGGAGCACGGCACCATCGTCTGCGAGGCGTCGCGCACGACGCTGAGCGCCACGCCCGCGGTGGTCCGCGGCATCCCGCCGCTGCTCGGGCAGGACACGGTGGACGTGCTCACCGAGCTGTTGGGCTACGACGACGAGCGCCTCGGCCTGCTCTTCGCCGCAGGAGCCCTGGACTAGCAGGGTGCTGAAGTACCCGGGTCGGCGGCATGCGCCGACGCTCTGACTTGGGTGCTCACGTGGACGGCTCGCCGCCGAGGGCCGTACTTCAGCACCCTGCCAGCGGTCCATCCTGCAGCTCCTGCTGAACGACTGCCCGCGCCATCGGCCGGGTACGCGTGCGGTGGATGTGAAGGAGCGCGTGATGGATGAACGGGCAAGCAATGGCAGCGTCCTCGTGGCGGTGTACCCGGACGAGGCAACTGCTGAGCAGGCGGCGAGGTCGGCCCGTCAGGCCGGCGCCGACCAGCTCGAGGTGGGCGGGGCGCTCGGCGAGCAGGCGTCGCTGCGCAGCGAGATGCGCGAAGAGCTGAGCAACTCGGCGGCCGGCGCCACCATGGGCGTCGTCACCAAGGAGATGACCAAGGGCTTGTCGGTCTTCGTGCCCGTCGGCGCGCTGATCGGCGCGATCCTGTTTCTACCGTTCGCCTTCATCTCGATGGGCGACCTGTCCGCCGGGGCCCGCGTGCTCATCATGGTGGCGTGCGGCGCCATTGCCGGCGGCGTCGTCGGTCTGGTCGCGGGCGGCGCCCTCGGGGCGCGCCGGCCCGGTGAGGCCATGGCGGCCCAGCGGGGCGTCACCGTGACGGCGGCCCCGGCCACGGAGGCGGTGGAACGGGCCATGGCCGAGCACCGCCCGGTGCGGCTGGACGTCGTCAATCGCAGCGGCACGCCGCTGGCGGCCCATTCCGAGGTGCGGCGCGACGACGCCACGACCTCCCGCCGGGTCGGCCGCAACGTGGCCGCCGACGACTACCAGGTGCCGCCCGAGCGCGAAACGCCCTGAGCGCCCCTTTCGCCGCCGCCGCCGGCGGGGCAGGATCGCGCCGTGATCCGCCTCGTGTTCCTGCTGCGACGACAGCCGAACCTGTCGTTGGACGAGTTCCACGCCCGCTGGCGCGACGACCACGGCCCGTTGGTCGCGTCCCACCAGACGCGCCTCGGCATCCTGCGCTACACCCAGTCCCATCGCCTCGACGATTCGCTGAACGAGGCGCTGGCCTCGGCGCGCGGCGGCATGGAGCCGCCCTACGACGGCGTGGCCGAGCTGTGGTTCGAGTCGGAGGCGGCCATCGCCGCGGCCGGCGCCACCGACGCCGGCCGCCGGGCCGGGGCCGAGCTGCTGGCCGACGAGGCCGAGTTCATCGACCTTCCCGCGTCACCGCTGTGGCTGGCCTATGAGTACCCGCAGGTGAATCCCACGCCCGAGCACACGCTGGCCCGGGTCAAGAGCCCCATCGTGAAGCTGCACTTCCCGCTGCGTCACCCGGCGGGCCAGTCGCTCGACGAGGCGCAGCTCTACTGGCGCACCAGCCACGGTCCGCTGATCCGCTCGATGGCACCGGCCCTGGGGATGATCCGCTACCAGCAGGTCCACCGGTTCGAGTCGCCCTTCGAAGCGGCGCTGCGCGAGCCGCGGGGCACCACCGTGGAGCCCTACACCGGCCACGCCGAAGCGTGGTTCGACCGCAGCCGCTTGGGCGCGAGCCCGGAGGCGGCGGCATCGGGGCGCCGGGCGGTGGAGGACGAGGCCCACTTCATCGACTTCGCCCGGTCCGGCATCTGGATCGGCAAGGAACACCTGCTGATCGACCGCTGGTAGGAATGCGGTCCATGGCTGAGATCACCGACGAGTTCATGATGGCGATGCTCCCCAAGACCAAGACGTACACGGCCGTGCTCCTGAAAGCAGGCCCGAACCGGACGATGGATGGCGCCGACAAGATCGTGTGGGAGCACGGCCGCCGGAACTTCTCGCTGCGGGCCGACGGCGTGCTGTCGATCGTGTGCCCCGTGCCCGACGGGAGCGACCTCGCCGGCATCGGCATCTTCAACGCCAACCCCGAGGAGACCCAGGCCATCATGGACACCGATCCCGGCGTGCAGGCGGGGGTGTTCGTCTACGAGCTCCATCCCTGCCGGAGCTTCCCGGGGGATTCCCTACCCGCCTGAGCGGTGAACGGACACGGCGTAGGCGTCGCCCGTGAAGGGCTGGCGGTCCCAGGCGCGCCACCGCTCCACCAGCTGCAGCCCGCAGGACTCGGCGGTCTCGTCGTAGGAGGACAGGTCGTAGCCCCGGTCGAGTTGGAAGCCGGCCACCAGGACACCGCCGCCGGCCACGTGCGCCGCGCACGCCCGCACCAGCGCCGCCTGCGTGCCCGGCGGGGTGAACAGCGGGACGTTGCCGGCGAGGACGACGACGTCGAAGCGGCGACCGAGGGCGAGCTCCGTCAGATCCGCCTGCTGCCAGTCGAGCGCCGGCGCCCGGCGGCGGGCTTCGGCCAGCATCGACGGGTCCACGTCGACGCCGACGACCTCGATCCCGTGGCTCGACAGCTCGATGGCCACGCGGCCCGTGCCGCAGCCGGCGTCCAGCACCGTGCCCGGATGGAACGACCGCACGAATGTGGCCTCACCGTGCACGTCGACGCCGCGAGCGGCGAGGGAGTCGAAGCGGGCCTGGTAGTCGCCCCCGTCGAAGCCCATCGGGATCGACGGTACCAACCCCGACGCGCTCTACTGGCGGCCTGATCCCGACACAGGAGGAACAACGATGCCGAGGCTTCGTGAGGTCCGGCGCGGCGAGAGCGACGCCGAGATCGTCGAGCAGATGTACCAGCAGCTGTTCGGCGACCGGGATCCGGTGGCCGAACCGGGCACGGCGACGGGCACGCCTGGCAACTGGTGGACCGTCTTCGCCCTCGTGCCCGACGTGCTCCGCCACGCCGTCCGGGGCTTCGGCCTCTACGCCAGCCCGACCCTGACGCTCGATCCCACGCTGCGCGAGCTGGGCCAGACCCGCGCCGGCTGGGCGCGCGGCAGCCAGTTCGTGTTCTCCCAGCACTGCAAGTCGTGCCGGAACCTCGGGATGTCGGAGGAGCGGATCGCCGCCATCCCGTCGTGGGCGGTGGCGTCGTGCTTCAGCCCCGCCGAACGGGCGGTGCTCGCCTACACCGACGCCCTCGTGCTCGACGGCGGACGCGTGTCCGACGGCGTCTTCGAGGAGTTGAAGCGGCACCTCTCCGACGAGGCGGTGCTGGAGCTGACCTACATCACCGCCATGTACGAGATGCACGCCGTCATCAGCCGGGCGCTGCGGCTCGAGTGGGACGACCGCGACGAACCGGTCGTGGAGGTGGCCGCGCCCGAGGGGGCGGCGGCACGCGACATCGGCGCCGACATCGCCGGCAAGGATTAGAACCCGAGTGGGGCGGCGAGCAGGGCGGCGGTGGCGGTCTCGTCGGCGGTGATGTCGACGCGGGCGTGGGCCTGGCGGCCGTAGGCGAACAGGAGCAGCTCCGAGGCCGGCCCGGTGACGGTCACGACGACGCCATCGGCGCCGGCCTTCTTGGCGGTGGCCTCCTCGCCGTTGGTGCGCCGAAGCACGAGTCCCACGGGCGCCTTCCGGGTCAGGATCCGCGACATCGGCTTGACCCGCCGCCACAGCTCGTGTTCCAGCTCGCCGTCGAGCGGCCGGGGTGCCCAATCATCGGCCGCCCGCCGGACGTCTTCGTGGTGGACGAAGAACTCGACCGTGTTGACCAGCCGATCCACGGCGTCGAGGGCGGTCGGCGACCAGCGCGGCGGACCGCTGCGTACCAGGTCGACCAGATCGCCCCACGACTGTTCGGCCGTCTGCCGGCGGACCTTCTCGCTGTGAGCCGCCAGCGGCTTCACCACGATGCCGAGGGCCGCGCCCGGGTGGCGCTCGCGGACCACGAGGTGGGCGGCCAGGTCCTTCGTGGTCCACCCCTCGTCGAGGGTCGGCGCCTCCGGACCGACGGCGGCGAAGAGATCGGCCAGCTCCTGGCGTTCGCGGCGAGCCCAGTTCATCGCCGCGATCGTAAGGCGGGGAGCCGGCGAGGCGGACCACTAGCGTTCGGCCGATGGCCCGTCGTTGCGAGCGCCCCGGCTGCAGCGAGGAGGCGTCTGTGTCGTACGGGTTCGACCCCGAGCGGACCATGGTGTGGCTGGAGGTCCTCGGTCCGGCGGGACCGGCCGCCGGCGCCCTGTGCCGTCGCCACGCCGACGCCATGGTGCTGCCGCGGGGCTGGTGGCTCCAGGATCGGCGCTCGGACGCCGCCCTGTTCACGGCGCCCGAACCGGCTCCGCCGGCGGCCATCTACCGCCCCAAGCGCCGCCGTCGCCCGCCGGCCGACCCGGCGCCCCTGCCCCTCGACGAGCCCCCTCCGGCCGAGGCCCACGCCGGCCCGGCGCCGTCTTGGGTGCCCGACTTCGACGCCGCCGACGACCTCGGTGGGCTCCTGGCGGCGAAGACACCCCTCCTGACCCGCGCGTTCAGGCAGGACCCGCCGTAAGTGATGGACCTCGACGCCGCGCTCGACGCGCCCTGCCCCCCCGCTGACCTGTTCGCGTGGGTCGACGACCTGGCCCGGTACCCGCAGTGGCTGAGCATCGTCACCCGGGCCGAGCCTGACGGCGACGGCGGGTGGATGGTCGATCTGCGCGGCCGGCTGGGCCCGCTGGCCCGCTCGAAGCGCCTGCGGATGGCTCGCACCGTGCTCGAACCCGAGCACCTCGCGGTGTTCGAGCGGGCCGAGCGCGACGTCCGCCACCACGCCGCCTGGATCCTGCGAGCGGAGGTCACGCCCGCGCCCGCCGGCAGCCACCTCGAGATGCAGCTGCACTACGGCGGCTCGCTGTGGGGCTCGGTCATCGAGCGGTTGCTGCGCGACGAGATCGAGCAGAGCCGGGCCCGACTCCTCGAACTGGTCAGCGGGCGAACGCGCTGAAGCGGCCGTTGCGCCGTTCCAGGCTGAGGGGCAGGCCGAACGTGGCCGAGAGGCGCTCGGCGGTGAGCGTGGTCTCGATGGGGCCGGCGGCGTGGACGCGGCCCTCCCGCAGCAGGAGCACGTGAGTGAACCCGGGCGGGATCTCGTCGACGTGGTGGGTGACGAGGATGCTCGGCGGCGACTCGGGATCGCCGGCCAGCGCCGCCAGCGCCGCCACCAGCTCCTCCCGCCCGCCGAGATCGAGGCCGGCGTTGGGCTCGTCGAGCAGCACGAGCCCGGGGTCGGTCATGAGCGTGCGGGCCAGCAGCACCCGCTGGCGCTCGCCCGACGACAGCGTCCCGAACTCGCGCTCGGCCAGCGCCCCGACCCCGAGGCGGTCGAGGAAGGTGGCGGCCCGCTTGCGGTCGTCGTCGGTGTACGTGTGCCACCACGGCTCCAGCGCCGCGTACTTGGCCGTCATCACGACGTCCAGCGCGTCCAGGCCGGCGCGCAGCTGATCGGCGAGGGCGGCCGAGCTGAGCCCGATGCGGGTGCGCAGCTCGCGGACGTCGACCCGCCCGAGGCGCTGGCCGAGCACGTCGACCGTCCCGGCGGTGGGATGCAGGTAGCACGAGGCGATCCGCAGCAGCGTGGTCTTGCCCGAGCCGTTGCGGCCGAGCACGACCCAGCGCTCGTGGTCGCGCACGGTCCAGTCGACGCCGTCCACGATGGCCCGGCCGTCGCGCACCACGCTCACGCCGCGCAGCTCCAGCGCGGCTGCCGCCGTCATTCGGGGCTGGAGATGGGGATCTCGACGAGGTGGGGGAGACCCGTGGCCAGCGCGCCGCGCACGACGTCGCCGATGTCGCCGGCGTGGTCGACGCGCGTGGCGGCCACACCCATCGACGCGGCCATGGCCACGTAGTCGATGTCGGGATCGTTGATCTGCATGGCGACGTAGCGGTCGTGCTCGACGCTCTCGCCTTTGCGGGTGCGCAGGTAGTTCTTGAGGATGAGGTACTCGCGGTTCACGAACACAGCGAACACGACGGGTAGGCGTTCGTGGGCTGCCGTCCACAGCGCCTGCGGCGAGTACATGGTCGATCCGTCGCCGATGGCGGCGAGCACCGGGAGCTTGCCGTCGTGGGCCAGGCTCACGCCGAGGGAGGCGGGCATGCCCCACCCGAGGCCGCCACCCTCGCAGATGAAGTACCGGCCGGGTTCGGTCCAGTGGTGGAAGCCGCGCACGTACACACCGGTGGTGATCGCCTCGTCCACCACGGCCACGTCGGTGGGCATGGCCCGCACGAGCGCGTGGGCCGCCGCCATCGGGTCGATCGGCGCGCCCTGGTAGCGCTCGCGCGCCGTCTCCTCCAGGCGCTCGATCTCGGTCGCCCGCCGGGCCCGTCCTGCTTCCACGGCGTCCTTCGCCGCGGCGGCGTCGGCCCGTTCCAGGACCAGCGGCAGCAGGGCCTCCAGTGACGGCTTCGGGTCGCCCACGAGACCGAGGCTCACGGCGAAGGTCCGGCCGATCTGCTGCGGATCGGGGCACAGCTGCACCAGCTCGGTGCCGTCCGGTAGCGGCGAGCCGTCGGTGTAGGGGTAGGCCATGAACGGGCGGGCGCCGATGGCGAAGACCCGCTCGTAGGGCGCCAGCGTGGCGCGGATGGCGGCCGCCGCCGGTGCCAGCATCCCGGCGAACAGCGGATGACCGGGAGCGAGGGCGGTGGACCCGTGCAGCGGCGCGATGTAGACGGGCGCGCCGAGGGCCTCGGCCAGCGCCGCGAGATCGGCCTGCGCGCCGGCCGTGCCCACGTCGCGTCCGGCGATGATGGCGAGCTTGCCCACCGCCGGTTCGGTCAGCAGCTCGGCCAGCTCGGCGAGGCCGCCGGCGGTGGCCGTGCGCACGATCCGCGACGGCGGCGGGACCGGTGCCTCGCCCTCCTCGTCGAGGGTGGACATCGGCAGGCTGACGAAGACCGGACCACCGGGAGGCCCGGCGGCGTCGTGGAAGGCGCGGCGCATGATGGTGCCCAGCTCGCGGAGCGACCGCACCTCGTGCGTCCACCGGCTGACCGGTGCGGCCAAGCCCACGAGGTCACCGGCCAGGAGCGGATCGGCCTCGATGTGGCCGTAGTGCTGCTGGCCGGCGGTGACCACCAGGGGTGTGCCCATGGTCTGGGCGTTGGTCAGGTTGCCGATGGCGTTGCCGAGCCCGGCCGACGTGTGCAGGTTCAGGAACGCCGGCCGGCCCGTCGCCTGGGCGTAGCCGTCGGCCATGCCCACGGCCGTGGCCTCCTGGAGGCACAGGACGTAGTGCAGGTCGTCGGCCGCCGCCAGGGCGTCCATGAGCGGCAGCTCGGTGGAACCCGGGTTGCCGAACAGGTGGCGGACGCCTTCGGTGCGCAGGACGTCGAGCAGGGCATCGCGCCCGGTGCGAGGCATGCCCCGCACCGTAAACCACTCAATCCGTCCGCCACACCTCCGTCCAGATCCCGGCCGTGTCCATGAAGCCGGCGAGGTCGGCGATGACGTGGGTGGTCCGGAGGCCGAAGAGGCAGACCGTGCCGTCGGCGCCGATCTTCACCGTGGCCAGGTTGGCCACGTCCTGGCCGGGCACGTAGTTGACGTTCGACGCGTCGGGCCGGGGCTCCCCGCACGGGTAGGCGGTGAGGAACCCGGGACCGTCGGCCTCGGTGGCGGTGAGGTTGAGCGTCACCGCGGACGCACCGGCCGGCACGCCGGCGGTGCCGGCCACCTGGAGGCGCAGCGCCTGGCCGCCGGCCAGCTTCGCCGCCGGCGCGCCCACGCCTCGGCGGGTGTCGAGGATGCGGGCCGGGGTCACGGCGCCGTACTGATCCCCGCCGCCATCGTCGAACGTGCCGGCCAGGTCGGCGAGCACGTCGCCAGCACGGCCGCGATCGACGTCCACTTCCTCAGCCCCCGCATGTGCCCTCGGCCGTTCGAGAAAGGTCGCCGTGATCCTGATAAACGGCGATCTCGGTGCCTATAGGCCGAACGACCCAGATGCACCGAATTACGGTTAGGGCTCCACGAGAGAGTGGCGCAACCACGTCGCGTACATCGCGCCATAGCGGCCCTCCATCGCCACGAGCTCGTCGTGGGTGCCGAGCTCCACGATGCGACCGTCGTGGACCACGGCGATGCGGTCGGCCCGCATGGCGGTGGCCAGGCGGTGGGCGATGAGGATGGCGGTGCGGCCGTCGAGCACGGCGTCGAGCGCCCGCTCGATCTGGCTCTCGCTCTTCAGGTCGAGGTTGGACGTGGCTTCGTCCAGCACCAGCACTCGCGGCCGGGCGAGGAAGGCCCGGGCCAGAGCCAGCAGCTGGCGCTCACCCGACGACAGGGACGTGCCCCGCTCGTGCACCGGCGAGTCGATCCCGTTGGGCAGGCGCTCCAGCAGCTCGTCGAGACCCACCGCGTTGATGGCATCGAGCACCTCGGCGTCGCTGGCGTCCGGCCGGCCGAACGCGGCGTTGTCGCGCAGGGTGCCGGCGAACAGGAACGGCTCCTGGGGTACCACGCCGAGCTGACGCCGGAGGGAGGTGAGGGTGACGTCGCGGAGATCGTGGCCGTCGAGGAGGATGCGTCCAGCCGTGGGGTCGTAGAACCGGCACACGAGCTTGGCGATGGTCGATTTGCCCGAGCCCGTCTCGCCGACGAGGGCGAACGTCTCGCCCGGCGCGATCTGCAACGAGACGTCGTGGAGCACCGGCGTGGCGCCATAGCCGAAGGTCACGTGGTCGAGCACGATGTGGCCGTCGATCGCGGGTAGCGGGTGGGCGTCGCGCCCTTCTTCCACCGTTGGCCGGGTGGCCAGCAGGTCTCGCAGCTTGACCACCGCGGCCTGGCCGGACTGGTACGTGGTGTAGAGCTGGACGAGCTGTTGGATCGGGGCGAAGAACGCCGTGAGGTACAGCACGAACGCCGTCAGCTCGCCGATGGAGAGGTGGCCGTCGAGCACCATCTTGCCGCCGATGCCCAGCACCACGACCTGGCCGATGCTGCCGATGAGGTCGGTGGCGGGGCCGTAGCGGGCGTTGATCTCGGCCGTGTGGACGTTGGCGTCGCGGTAGCGCCCGACGATGTTGCGGTGGGCGTAGACGTTGTGGCGGCGCCGGTTGAACGCCGTGATGACGCGGATGCCGGACAGGCTCTCGGAAAGGTCGGCCAGCACGTCGGCGATGCGGTCCCGCACCACCGTATAGGCGCGGTCGGACGCGGCGCGGAACCAGATCGTGATGATCGCCATCGCCGGCACCACCGCGAAGACGGTGATGATCGCGAGGGCTGGTTGCAACGTGAACAAGATGACCGTCACGACGGTCATGGTGAGCGCCTGCACGGCGAGGTTGACGAGGCCGTCCTGGAATAGCTGCTGCAGTGCCTCGATGTCGCTCGTCATGCGGGTGAGGACGCGCCCGGCCTTCTCGTCGGTGTAGTAGTCGATCGAGAGACGCTGGAGGTGACCGAACACCCGCAGGCGCAGGTCGTACAGCAACCGCTCCCCGAGCCGTCCCGTCCATGCCACCCGCAGCGAACCGGCCACGATGCTGACGATGACGCTGGCGATGTAGATGAGGGCGACCACCACGAGGGTCTGCTCGTCGCCCTTGCTGATGCCGTCGTCGATGCCCCGCTGGGTGAGGAGCGGTCCGGCTTGCAGCGTCAGCGCTTCGACGACGACGAGTGCGGTGGCGACGGCGAGGCCCAGGCGGTGGGCGGCGAGGAAGCGGCGCAGTGTGAACGGGCGCTCGTCGGGGGTCCGGGGGTTGAACTCGGCGGTGGGCTCCGGATGCTCGGGCTCGTTCTCGAGGATGGCCTCGGCCCGCGCCCGCAGCTCCTCGGGCACACCGGCGAACGGCAGACCGGCGGCCGCGCTGGTCTGCGCGCCGCCCGGGCCGAAGCCGCCACCAGCGCCGCCCCACGCCATCAGTCGGCCTCGGCCAGCTCGTCGAAGTCGCGCTCGAGGTCGTCGTCCTCCTCGATGCGGGCCAGCACCTCGGCGTACCGGGGCTCCGTGGCCAGCAGGTCGGCGTGGCGGCCCTCGGCCACGACCCGGCCGTCCTCCAGCAGCGCCACCCGGTCGGCGAGGGCGATGGTGGAGAGGCGGTGGGCGATCACGATCGTGGTGTGGCCGGCCCGGCGTTCCGTCAGTGCGTCGTGGATGGCCTCCTCGACGCGCACGTCGACGGCGCTGGTGGCGTCGTCGAGCACGAGCACGCTCGGCGCGGCCAGCAGCGTGCGGGCGATGGCGATGCGCTGGCGCTGGCCGCCGGACAGGTCGTAGCCCCGCTCGCCGATGACCGTGTCGTAGCCCTCGGGCAGCTCGCGGATGAAGCCGTCGGCCTGCGCCGCTTCGGCGGCGCGCACGATGTCGTCGATGCTGGCGTGAGGATGCCCGTAAGCGATGTTGGCGCGGATCGTCTCGGAGAACAGGAAGGGCTCGTCGAGGACCACGCCGACGTGGTGGCGGACGCTCGTCTGGGTGAGGTCGCGCACGTCCTGGCCGTCGAGGCGCACGCTGCCGCCGGTCACGTCGTAGAACCGCATCAGCACTCGGATCACGGTCGACTTGCCGCTGCCCGTGCGGCCGACCAGGGCGAGCGTCTCGCCGGGTTCGACCGTGAGTTCGAAGTGGTCGAGCACGGGCGGGCCGCCGGCGTAGGCGAACGACACATCGGCGAACTCGATGCGGCCGAGCGACGCCACGAGGTCGACGGCGCCTGGACGATCGACCACCGTGGAGCGCTCGTCGAGGATCTCGAAGATGCGATCGGCCGACGCCGACGCCCGCTGGCCCAGCATCAGCACGGTGGACAGGAAGCGGAACGGCGCCTGCAGCAGCACGACGTAGGCGTTGAAGGCCACCAGCGCGCCGATCGAGACCTCGCCGTCGATGGCGAGGATGCCGCCGTAGAGCAGGACCGCCGCCAGCCCCAGACGAGGCAGGTTCTCCATGAGCGGTCCGTACTTGGCCCGGGCGTCGTTCTGCGTCACCGAGGCCCAGCGCAATCGCTGGGCCGCCTTCGCCAGCTTCGTGATCTCGCGACCCTCGGCGGCGAAGCTCTTCACCACCCTGACGCCCTGGACGTTCTCGTCGACCACGGTGGTGATCTCCGCGGCGCGTGCCTGCACGATCCACGACAGCGGGAAGAGCAGGTTGCGCAGCCGCACGCCGAGGGCGAGCGTGAACGGCAAGGTGACGAGGGCCACCAGCGTGAGCGGGACGTTGATGGTGAGCATCATCACGATGGCGACGATCACGCTGACGGCGTTGAGCGCGATGAGGGGTGCGAACGTGCAGTAGAGCTGCACCGAGCGGATGTCGGAGTTGGCTCGCGAGATCAGCTGGCCCGACTGCACCCGGTCGTAGAACGCGAACGGCATCCGTGTCAGGTGACCGTGGACGATCGTGCGCAGGTCGTACTCGAGGTCGTAGGCCACCGTGTAGAGGGTGCGCCGGTACCACCACGTCAGCGCGGCGCGCACGGCGGCCATGGCGAGGAGGGCGATCAGGTACGGCGCGAGCGACTGGGTCTGGTCGACCAGCGCGTCGTCGATCGCCTGCATCGTGACGAGCGGCACCACCACGCTCGTCACCATCGCCACGAGGGCGGCGCCGAGGGCGGCGATGAACGCCGCACGGCGGGCCCGCAGCAGCGGCCACACTCGCCGGTACCAGCCCAGGCCGGTATCGGGGTCGATGTGACCTCGGGGGGGCCCGGCGATCGGCGTCACCCCGAGGGGTTCGTAGCGCGACCAGGGGCCATCCGGATCCATCTCGGTCGACGCTAACGGCGGCTCCAGCGAGAGCGGCAGTTACTTCGGCCGGATGCCCGGACTGGCGCCGCGACGTTGGGTGCCGATTCGGTCATGGGTGCCGATCGGCCCGCCAGGCGAGGCAATCGGCACCCAAACGCATTGTCGACGCGGGCCGAGCAGCCTCATCGCCCTCGGATCGGCTCTCTCCGCCTATCCGCTCGCCCTCCGAGCGCAGCGAGTCAGGAGCACGCCGAAGCGTCAGCGGAGGCGGCGACGAAGACACGGTTCCTGCGAGTTGCCCGCAGGCGGCGTCGATGTCCGTGCCCCGGTTGCGGCGCACGGTGACGTTCACGCCGTGGCTGATGAGGCGGTCCCGGAAGCCCCGGACCCGTTCGGGCGGCGAGCCGGTGGTGGGCCAGCCCGGCGTGGGGTTGAGGGGGATGAGGTTGACGTGGGCGGCGAGCGGCAGCGCGTGGCACAGGGCCGCCAGCTCGGCGGCGTCGCTCGGGCGGTCGTTGACGCCGTCGATCATGGCCCACTCGAACGACAGCCGCCGGCCCTTGGCCCGGAGGTAGGCGGCGCAGGCGTCGAGGAGCGTGGCGATGGGGTAGCGGCGGTTGATCGGCACGAGCTCGTTGCGCAAGGTGTCGTTGGCGGCGTGGAGCGAGACGGCCAGGTTCACCGGCAGCTGCTCACCGGCCAGCCGCTGGATGCCGGGCACGATGCCGACGGTGGAGAGCGTGAGGTGGCGGGCCGACAACCCGAGCTCGCCGTGGAGGCGCTCGACGGCGGCCCACGTGCGGTCGTAGTTGGCGAACGGCTCGCCCATGCCCATGAAGACCACGTTCGACACCCGCCGCCCGCCGTCGCGCGCCAGCCGGGCCGCTCGCACGACCTGCTCCACGATCTCGCCGGTGGTGAGGTGACGATCGAAGCCGGCCTGGCCGGTGGCGCAGAACCCGCACGCCATCGCGCAACCGGCCTGGCTCGATACGCACACCGTGGCCCGATCGGGGTAGAGCATGAGCACCGTTTCCACCCGGGCACCGCCGTCGAGGGCCCACAGCAGCTTGACGGTGTCGCCCCGGTCGCTCGTCCGGTCGGTGACGAGCTCGAGGGCGGGCGGTAGCGCGTCGTCCAGCCGGGCCCGCAGCAACGCGGGCAGCGAGGTGATCTCGCCGGGCGCCGCCAGCTGCTGGTAGAGACCACGCCACACCTGCTCGACGCGGTAGCCGGGCTCGCCGGCGAGCACGCCCGCCAGCTCCTCCCGATCCACGTCGTAGCGGGTGCGTGTCATCCGGCGAGCCGTTCGTAGTCCGCCATGCGACGGCGCAGGACGTCGAGGCTGGCCGTCCAGAAGGCCTCGTCGTGCACGTCGATCCCGAACCGGCGCCCGAGGTCGGCGGCGTCGGCAAGGCCGACGGCCGCCAGCAGGCGGTCGTACCCGTCGCGGAAGCGCTCCGGGTCGCGCTCGTATTCAGCGAACAGGCCGAGACCGAACAGGAGCCCGTACGTGTAGGGCCAGTTGTAGAAGTGGCTGCTGTAGTAGTGCGGCTTCACCGCCCACATGTACGGGTGCAGCGTCGCCTCGTCGAGCCCGTCGCCGTAGGCCTCACGCTGGGCGCCGGTCATCAGCTCGCACAGCTCGGCCGGTGCCAGGGTCTGCTCCCGCCGGCGGCGGAACACCTCGGCCTCGAACAGGAGGCGACTGTGGATGTCGACCACCACCTGCGTGGCGCCCTGGAGGTCGGTGTCGAGGAGGGCCAGCCGTTCGGAGTCGTCGGCGCCGTCGAGCCCGGCGGCCACCACCAACGTCTCGCAGAAGATGCTGGCGGTCTCGGCCAGTGCCATCGGCAGGCGCCGTTGCATCGGCGTGAGCGCCGCCAGCTGCGTGTTGTGGTAGGCGTGACCGAGCTCGTGGGCCAGGGTCTGCACGCTGTCGAAGGAGTCGGCCCAGTTGAGCATCACCAGCGAGCGGTCGCCCGTGAACGACATGCAGAACGCCCCGCCCCGCTTGCCGTCTCGGGGCTCGGCGTCGATCCACCGCTCGCCGAGGGCGCGCGACGCCATGGCGGCGAGGGCGGGGGAGTAGCGACCGAACGACGCGGTGACCCGCTCGCATCCCTCGGTCCACGAGACGGCGTGCCGGGCGCCACCGGCAGCGGCGCGAGAGATCCCACCATGGCAGCCCGGCAGCATGCCCGTGGAGCCGGGCCTTGACCCGCAGCCACCGCCGGAAGGCCGGCAGGGCGGCGTCGACGGCCGCCCGCATGGCGTCGAAGGTGCGGACGTCGACGGCGTTGGCGAACAGCGAGGCGTGCAGCGGATCATCCCAGCCGCGGCGGTCGTTGACCACGACGGCCTCGCCCTTGATGGCGTTGAGGGCCGCCGCGCAGGCCGTGGCCGCCGACGGCCAGGTGGCGATCTCGGCGGCGAACGCCGCCCGGCGCAGTGCCGGATCGGCGCTGGTGGCCAGGCCCCGCACCGCGGTCATCGGCAGGGTCTCGACGTGACCGTCGGGGAACGTGACCGGCGCGGCCAGCTGCGAGGTCACGTCCTGGTGGAGCCGGGCCCACGCCGACGAGCCCGTCACCGCCAGTTCGGCGTAGAGCGCCTCGTCGGCGCCGGGCATCTGGTGCTCGGCGCGGGCGGCCGCCCGCAGGAGGGGGAACGCGTGGTCGGCGGCGAGCGGGCTGGCGGCGGCCAGGGCCTCGGGACCGAGGGCGGCCACCCACGCGGCGAGGCGGGCGGCCAGCTGGCGCAGCGTGGCCGCTTCGCGCTCGAGCGTCGAGTACAGGCCCTGGGCGGCGTCGTTGCGGCTGTCGGTGGTGACGAAGCTGGCCACGTAGGCCCTCAGCAGCTCGTACTGGCGCTCCACGGCGTTGGTCTCGGTGATCACCGCCTCGGCGGCAACCACCTCCTCGGGCGACGGGGCGTGAGAGTCGACCTCGCCCACGCCGTGCTCGTCGTACAGGTTGGCCAGCCGGACGATGTCGGCGCTCGAGCTGCTCGCGTGCCGAGGCGAGCTGGCGCGAGTGCAGCGAGGGGAACACGTCGCTGACATCCCACCGGGGCAAGGGCGACGGCGGCGACTCGATTGCGGCCATGGCCCACGGTCCTACCATCGACAGGGTGCCCCGCACGCGCGTTCTTCGCCGACCTCACCAGGAGCGGCATGCGATCGGCCGGATCGGGTGGTTGCGAGCGGCCGTGCTCGGAGCCAACGACGGGCTGCTGTCGACGGCGAGCTTGCTCGTCGGTGTTGCCGCCGCCGATGTCAGCCGTTCGGTGCTCCTGACGACCGGGATCGCGGCGCTGGTGGCGGGGGCGGCGTCGATGGCGGTCGGCGAGTACAGCTCGGTGAGCTCGCAGCGCGACGCCGAGTTGGCCGACCTGTCGTTGGAACAGGAGGAGCTCGAGACGAGCCCGCGATCGGAGCTGGCCGAGCTGCAGGGGATCTACATCCGCCGCGGCCTCGACCCGGCGCTGGCCCAAGCCGTCGCCGTTCAGCTGACGGCCCATGACGCGCTCGGCGTCGCACGCTCGCGACGAGCTCGGCCTCGACCCGACGGACCTGGCGCGGCCGGTGCAGGCAGCGGTCACCTCGGCGGTGAGCTTCTCGATCGGCGCGCTGGTGCCGTTGCTGTGCGTCGTGGCGGCAGGCCGCTCGTTGCGGGTGCCGGCGTGCGTCGTCATCACGCTGGCGGCGCTCGGCGTGCTCGGCGCGGTGGGCGCCAGCCTCGGCAACGCCTCGTGGGTGAGGGGGGCGTGGCGGGTGCTGATCGGTGGCGCGCTGGCCATGGCCATCACCTACGTGCTCGGCGACCTCGTGGGCGCCGCGGTGTAGCTACTCCCGGCAGACGGACGCAGTTGGCACCCAAAGGCGCCTGCACCTTTCCGCTCAGTCCCAGGCGCAGCGAGCCCGAGGCGGACAGGTGAGTGCTGCCGCAGTGCGGTGGCAGGGGCGAGCGCTCGGAGGATTGTTCGAGAGGCGAGCGGATCGGCGAAAAGCCGATCCGAGGGCGATGAGGCTGCTCGGCCCGTGTCGACAATCGGCGTTTGGGTGCCGATTGCCTCGCCTGGCGGGCCGATCGGCACCCGTGACCGAATCGGCACCCAACGTCGCTCACGGATCGTGGCAAACCGGCCCCGTCCGCGCGGATCGCGAACACCTGTCCGCTCGCCCTTCGAGCGAGCGAGTCGGCGCCGAAGAGGCGAGTGCCGCCGCAGCGCGGCGGCAGGGGCAGGTGGCCGAGGGATTGTTCGAGCGCAGCGAGTCGGCGCCGAAGAGGCGAGTGCCGCCGCAGCGCGGCGGCAGGGGCAGGTGGCCGAGGGATTGTTCGAGCGCAGCGAGTCGGCGCCGAAGAGGCGAGTGCCGCCGCAGCGCGGCGGCAGGGGCAGGTGGCCGAGGGATTGTTCGAGTGCAGCGAGTCGGCGCCGAAGAGGCGAGTGCCGCCGCAGCGCGGCGGCAGGGGCAGGTGGCCGAGGGATTGTTCGAGCGCAGCGAGTCGGCGCCGAAGAGGCGCGTGCCGCCGCAGCGCGGCGGCAGGGGCAGGTGGCCGAGGGATTGTTCGAGTGCAGCGAGTCGGCGCCGAAGAGGCGAGTGCCGCCGCAGCGCGGCGGCAGGGGCAGGTGGCCGAGGGATTGTTCGAGTGCAGCGAGTCGGCGCCGAAGAGACGCTGCTAAGAAACGAAGGCGCGGTCGGAGTGGTGCACTGTGAAGCCGATGCGCTCGTACATCCGCACGGCGGCGCCGTTGGCGCCGTCCACGTAGAGCATGCCGGTGCCGATGCCCTTGCCGGCCAGGTGGTCGAGGCCGGCGAGGGTGAGCGAGGTGCCGAGCCCGCCGCCGTGGAAGTCGGGGTCCGAGGCGATCACGTAGATCTCGCCCAAGACCGGGTCGTGGTCGGCGTGCACCTTCGTCCAGCAGAAGCCGGCCAGCCGGCCGTTGCTCTCGTGGAGCAGGAAGCCGGCCGGGTCGAACCACGGCTCGTCCTCCCGCGCCTGCAGCGTCTCCCGCGTCCAACCGCCCTGCTCGGGGTGATCGGCGAAGGCCCGGTTGTTGACGGCCAGCCACGCGTCCTCGTCCTGGCCGACGACGAACGGCCGGGTGTCGAGCTCGAACGGGATGCCGGTCGGCAGCGGCCGCCGCATCTGGTGCAATGTCCGGCCCACCCGCAGCCCGAGGGCGGCGGCCACGGCGGCGTGCGCCTCGGTCGCCCGGGGAACGAGCCAGTGCACCTCGCCGCCGCCGGCCTCGTCCACCACGCCGAGGGCCGCCCCGACCAGTTCCCGGGCGAGCCCGTCGAGGCGGTGGCGATGGGCCGGGTCGACGGCGACCTCGACGGTGGACGTGTCGTTGCCCCGGGAGACCTGGGCGTACGCCACGAGCGGGCCGCCGGGGACATCGCGCGCCCGCAGCGCGGCGAAGCCGGGCCCGCCGCCCCGGGCGAGGTCCAGGCGGAGGTGGTCGGACAGCGCCGGCTCGTCGTCGGCGGTCGTGGCGGCGTCGAGGAGCCTCGAGATCTCGGTCCGGTCGGCCGGCGCCACCGTGCGCGTGATCTCGAGATGGGACATGAAGGGCGAGGCTACGCAGGGGCCACAGTGAGCCATAACCTGCGCCGCGATGGCACGACCGCGAACGCCCAAGGGCCGGGCCAAGGAGGTCGTGCGGCTGCTGGCCGACGAGTACCCGGGCTCGGCCCGGGACCTGTGCGCGCTCGATCATCACAACGCGTTCGAACTGCTGGCGGCCACGATCCTTTCGGCGCAGACGACCGACGTCCGGGTGAACATGGTGACGCCGGCGCTGTTCGCCCGCTATCCCACCCCGGAGGACCTCGCCGGCGCCGATCCCGGCGAGGTCGAGGAGATCATCCGCTCGACGGGCTTCTTCCAGAACAAGACCCGCAGCGTGATCGGCATGGCGCAGGGCGTGGTGGAGCGGTTCGGTGGCCACGTGCCGTCGGCGATGGAGGACCTGGTCACCCTTCCGGGCGTCGGTCGCAAGACGGCCAACGTCGTCCGCAGCGTCTGGTTCGGCCAGCCGGGGCTGCCCGTCGACACCCACGTGACCCGCCTCGCCGGGCGTCTCGGACTCACCGACGAGAAGGACGCCGTGAAAATTGAACGTGCCCTCAATGCTGTGGTTCCGCCCGCGGAGCGTGGCGCGTCTGAGCCTCCGCTTGATCCTCCACGGGCGCCGGGTTTGCATCGCTCGCGCTCCAGCCTGCGAGATCTGCGTGCTGGAGGACCTGTGTCCCTCATCGCGCCTCCCCCGTAAACGCTGAGAGTGAGGAACGGAACGCCACTTGCGCCCACTAGCAGGAGGAGTATGCTGAGCAGCACCAACCAGGTTCCCGCCACCTGGTTTGAGGGCGATGCCGGGATCCGCCGCCTGGCGTCGCTGTGAGCGACGGCCCCGCAAGGGGCCGTCGCCGCATTTCGGGCAAGTTTGCTGAGAGTCGGGTCACCGTACGTGAGGGCTCACGCAGGGTCGCCGCTCGATCGGCTGCGTGCCGCCGCAGTGCGGCGGCGGGGAACCCGGCCCGCCATTCATCGAGCCGACGGCGACGACGACGCAGCCGCCAGCCGGTCAGCGCAGGGCCTGGCGGGCCCGCTCGACGCTGCGGGCGGCGGCTCGCACCGTCCGCTCCGCATCGAACAGGGCGGCCACGACGTCGTCGTGGTCGGTGTTCTCGTAGGCAAGGCCCAGCTCGCCGAGGCGCCGTTCCAGCTCGGTCAGGGTGGTGGCCAGCGACGAGAGCTCGGCAGCGTCACCCGGCATGGTGTCGAGTCTGCTTGATCTGATCAACGCGGACGAAGCGCGGCAGTGGCGGCGCAGTGCGCCGCCGGGGCAGTTGCCGGCGGCATTGATCGAGCACAGCGAGACCGAGGCGAAGCCGAGGCTGCGGCAGTGGCGGCGCAGCGCGCCGCCGGGGCAGTTGCCGGCGGCATTGATCGAGCACAGCGAAGCCGAGGCAGCGGCAGTGGCGGCGCAGTGCGCCGCCGGGGCAGTTGCTGGCGGCATTGATCGAGCACAGCGAGACCGAGGCGAGGCCGAGGCGGCGGCAGTGGCGGCGCAGTGCGCCGCCGGGGCAGTTGCCGGGCGGCATTGATCGAGCACGGCGAAGCCGAGGCAGCGGCAGTGGCGGCGCAGTGCGCCGCCGGGGCAGTTGCTGGCGGCATTGATCGAGCACAGCGAGACCGAGGCGAAGCCGAGGCGGCGGCAGTGGCGGCGCAGTGCGCCGCCGGGGCAGTTGCTGGCGGCATTGATCGAGCACAGGCGAAGCCGAGGCAGCGGCAGTGGCGGCGCAGTGCGCCGCCGGGGCAGTTGCTGGCGGCATTGATCGAGCACAGCGAGACCGAGGCGAAGCCGAGGCATCAAAGGGTCCGAATCCACCCGGCCGTCTGCGAGGGCGCCGGTAGCCTCGCCGTCGCGATGTTGACCAGACTCGACCTGCGCGGTGCCCACGACCTGGCGGCGCGCCTGCCCCGTCCTCCCAGCGAGGGCGAGGAGCCCCTCGCCGCGGTGCGATCGATCCTCGACGCCGTGCGCGACAAGGGTGACCTGGCCGTACGGGAGCTGACCGCCCGCTTCGACGGCGTCGAGGTGGACGACCTGCGGGTGGCGCCCGAGGCCTGCGCCGCCGCCCTCGCTCGGTTGCCCCGGGAGCTGCGCGCCGCGCTGGAGCACGCCGCCGAGCGCATCGAGGCCTACCACCGCACCCAGATCCACGCCCCGGCGGTGTTCGAGCGCGATGGCATCCGCGTCGAGTCCCGTGCGGTGCCCGTCGACCGGGCCGGCTGCTACGTGCCCGGCGGCCGGGCCGTCTACCCGTCCACGGTGCTGATGACGGCACTGCCGGCCTGGGTGGCGGGCGTGCCCGAGATCGTCCTGGCGGTACCGCCCGACCGCACGACCGGGATGCCGCCCGACGCCACGCTGGCCGCCGCCGCCATCGCCGGGGTCGACGAGGTGTACCGCATCGGCGGTGCCCAGGCCATCGGCGCGCTGGCCTACGGCACCGAGTCGGTGGCGCCGGTCGACGTGATCGCCGGCCCCGGCAACGTGTACGTCGCGGTGGCCAAGCGCATGGTGGCGGGCGAGGGTCGGGTGGGCGTGCCCTCGGCCTTCGCCGGCCCGAGCGAGGTGGTGGTGGTGGCCGACGCCAGCGTCCCCGCCGACTTCGCCGCCGTCGATGTGGTCGTGCAGGCCGAGCACGGACCTGGGGGGCTGGCCTGGCTGGTCACGTGGGACGAGGCTGTGCTCGACGCGGTCAGCGCGGCGGTGGCCCGCATCGCCACCGGGTCGCCAAGGGGAGCCGACCTCGAAGCCACGCTCGGCCGCAGCGGCTACGCCGTGCTCGTCGACGGCCCGGAAGCGGCGCTGGCCGTGGCCAATGCCATCGCCCCCGAGCACCTCGAGCTCTTGTGCGACGACGCTGCGGCGCTGGTGCCGCTGGTGCGCCACGCCGGCGCCGTGTTCTGCGGACCGTGGAGCCCGGCCAGCCTGGGTGACTACGTGGCCGGACCATCGCACGTGCTGCCCACGAACGGGTCGGCGCGCTTCGGGCAGGCCCTGACCGTGAGCGACTTCACCAAGCACGTCCACGTCGTCACCGCGACGGAGGGCGGCTTGCGGGCGGCGGCGGCGACGGTGATCGCGCTGGCCGAGGCCGAAGGGCTCCCGGCCCACGCCGACAGCGCCCGCTGGCGGTCCGAGCCGTGAAGCCCATCCCCGTCCGCGACGACCTCCAGGCCCTCGAGGGCTACCACTCGCCGCAGGTGTCGGTATCGGTGCGCCTCAACACCAACGAGTCGCCCGAGCCGCCGCCAGCGGCGTGGCGCGATGCCTTCGCCGCCGAGCTGTCGCGCGTCGAATGGCACCGCTATCCGGACCGCGCCGCGTCCGACCTCCGGGCCGCCATCGCTGCTCTCCACGGCGTGCAACCCGAGCAGGTCTTCGCCGCCAACGGATCGAACGAGGTGCTGCAGACGCTGCTGCTGGCCTATGGCGGGCACGGTCGCACCGTCGTGACGTTCGAGCCCACCTACCAGCTCCACGGCCACATCGCCCGCATCACGGGCACGTCCGTGGTGGAGGCGGAGCGGACCGCCGACCTCACGCTCGACCCGGCCGTGGTCCGCCGGACGCTGGCGGCCGCCGATCCGATCATCACGTTCCTGTGCTCACCCAACAACCCGACGGGCATGGTGGAGCCGCAGGAGGTGGTGCGCGAGGTGCTCGACCTCGCACCCGCCCTCGTCGTCGTGGACGAGGCCTACGGGCAGTTCGCCCCGTGGTCGGCGCTGGATCTCGTGGATGACGACCGCCCCCTCGTTGTGACCCGCACCTACTCCAAGACGTGGTCGATGGCGGCCAACCGGCTCGGCTACCTCGTGGGTCCGTCGTGGCTGGTGGCCGAGCTGGACAAGGTGGTGCTGCCATACCACCTCGATGCCGCCAAGCAGGTGGCCGGCCGGCTGGCGCTGCGGTTCGCCGACGAGATGGAAGCGCGGGTCAAGGCGGTCGTGGCCGAGCGGGAGCGGGTCGGCGCCGTGCTGGCCGGGCTGCCCGTGCACGTGTGGCCGTCGGGCGCCAACTTCATCCTCTTCCGGCCGCAGCGCCACGACGGGCATGCCGTGTGGTCGGCACTGCTCGAGCGCGATGTGCTCGTGCGCGACTGCTCGTCCTGGCCTCGGCTCGATGGTTGCCTGCGCGTCACCATCGGCACCCGCGACGAAGACGACGCCTTCCTCGCCGCCCTCACCGAGGTGCTGGCGTGAGTCGCGTCGCCACCCGGCATCGGGCCACGAAGGAGTCCGACGTCGCCGTCACCATCGACCTCGACGGCACCGGTACGACCGAGGTGAGCACCGGCCTGCCGTTCTACGACCACATGCTCGATCAGCTCGGCCGCCACGGCGGCTTCGACCTCACGGTGAAGGCCACCGGCGACCTCCACGTCGACAGCCACCACACCGTGGAGGACACCGCCATCGTGCTCGGTGAGGCGTTTCGCGAAGCGCTCGGCGACAAGGCCGGCGTGCGCCGCTTCGCCAGTGGCCGCTTCCCGCTCGACGAAGCGCTCGTCGACGTGGCCCTCGACCTGTCGGGCCGCCCGTTCGTGGTGTGGGAGGTGGACCTGCCCGAGGCCATCCCGCTGGGCACGCCGCCGTTCGATCCCAGCCTCGCCGAGCACGCCATCGCCAGCTTCGCCACCGCCGCCGGCATCACGCTGCATGTGACCCTCGTCCGGGGCCGCAACGTGCACCACATCGTGGAGGCGTCGTTCAAGGGCCTCGCCCGCTGCCTGCGTGACGCCGTGCGGATCGACGGGGGCGGCGTGCCGTCGACGAAGGGGGTCCTCTAGTGGCACGGCCACTGGTGGCCGTCCTCGACTACGGCATCGGCAACCTGCGCTCGGCGCAGAAGTCGTTGGAGCGGATCGGTGCCGATGCCCGCCTCACCGATGACCGCGGCCTGGTCGCCGACGCCCACGCCGTCGTACTGCCCGGTGTGGGCAACTTCGGTCGGTGCATGGAGGCGCTGCGCGAGGCGCGGC
Source organism: uncultured Acidimicrobiales bacterium (assembly GCA_963728985.1). Taxonomy (GTDB): domain Bacteria; phylum Actinomycetota; class Acidimicrobiia; order Acidimicrobiales; family Ilumatobacteraceae; genus DASXAI01. The sequence continues at coordinate 70,783 of CAVSME010000006.1, forward strand.
TGGACGACGTCGCCCTCGACGCCATCGAGCAGGGCCGCCCCTTCCTCGGCATCTGCGTCGGCATGCAGATGCTGTTCGGCGCCAGCGAGGAGTGCCCGGGTGCGACCGGTCTGGGCGTCATCCCCGGCACCGTCCGCTGGCTCCCGCCGGGGGTGAAACGGCCGCAGATGCAGTGGAACGTCCTGGAGCCCGCCCGGGCCGGCGCGCTGTTCGCCGCCGCCGACGACCGGCCCTGGGTGTACTTCCTCCACTCGTTCCACGCCGTGCCTGATGATCCCGCCGTGGTGGCAGCCACGTGCGACTACGGCGGGCCGGTGGTGGCGGCGGTGGAGCGGGGCAACGTCGCCGCCGTGCAGTTCCATCCCGAGAAGTCGGCCGCCGCCGGTCTCGCGCTGTTGGCGCGCTGGACGGCCACCGTGGCGGTGCCGGCATGAGCGGTGTGGAGTTGTATCCCGCCATCGACCTGCGCGACGGCAAGGCCGTGCGCCTCGTGCGGGGCGACTACGGCGCCGAGACCGTCTACGACGAGGATCCGGTCGCCGTGGCCGCCGGCTTCGCCGCCGACGGGGTGCGCTGGCTCCACGTCGTCGACCTCGACGCCGCTCGCACTGGCGAGCCGGTGAACCGCCCCATCGTGGGGGCCATCGCCAGCGCCGTCTACGCCCACGGCGTGCGCGTGCAGAGCGGCGGGGGAGTCCGCTCCGAGGAGGCCGCCGCCGCGCTGGCCGAGGCGGGTGTGGCCCGGGTCGTCGTGGGCAGTGCCGCGCTGGAGGATCCGGCCCTCGTGCGCCGGGTGGCCGCCCGGCAGCCGGTCGCCGTCGGGCTCGACGGCCGTCATGGCGTGGCCGCCGTGCACGGCTGGGTCGACGATGCCGCCGTGAGCGTGCTCGACGTGCTCGGCCAGTTCGAGGACGCCGGGGTCGAGGCGGTGGTGCTGACCGAGATCACGCGCGACGGCACGCTCGAAGGTCCCGATCTCGACGGCCTGCGCGCCGCCCTCGCACGCACGGCGATGCCGGTGATCGCGTCGGGCGGCGTCGCCTCGCTCGAAGACCTCGAAGCACTGGCCGCCCTCGAATGGGGCGGTCATCACCTCGATGGCGTCATCGTCGGCAAAGCCCTGTACGAGCACCGCTTCCGCGTGGCCAAGGCCATGTCGGTGCTCGGATCCGTCTAGATGCGCACTGCACGCGTGATCCCCTGCCTCGACGTGACCGCCGGGCGGGTCGTGAAAGGCGTCAACTTCGTCGGCCTGCGCGACGCCGGCGACCCCGTCGAGCTGGCCGCCCGCTACGACGCCGAGGGGGCCGACGAGCTCGTCTTCCTCGACATCACGGCGTCGTCCGATCGGCGCCACACCATGGTGGAGGTGGCGCGGCGCACGGCCGAGGAGGTGTTCATCCCCTTCACCATCGGCGGCGGCATCCGCCGGCTGGAGGACGCCCGGCGGTTGCTGCGGGCCGGCGCCGACAAGGTGAGCGTGAACACCAGTGCAGTGGAACGGCCCGAGCTCATCTCGGAGCTGTCAGGGGAGTACGGCGCGCAGTGCGTCGTGTGTGCGATCGACGCGAAGGCCCGTCCCGGCGGCTGGGAGGTGTACCTCCACGGCGGGCGCACGCCGACCGGCATCGACGTGCTGGCATGGGCGACGGAGGCAGTCGAGCGGGGCGCCGGCGAGATCCTGCTGACGTCCATGGACCGCGACGGCACCCGGGATGGCTACGACTGCGCCCTCACCCGCGCGGTGGCCGACGCCGTCAACGTGCCGGTGATCGCCAGCGGCGGGGTGGGGACGCTCGAGCACCTCGTGGAGGGCGTGACCGAAGGCGGCGCCGACGCGGTGCTGGCGGCGTCGATCTTCCACTTCGGCGAGTACTCGGTGGCGGAGGCCAAGGCGGTCATGGCGACCGCCGGGATCGCGGTCAGGCCGGCGTCCTGACGCCGGCGGCCGCCGCAGTGCGGCGGCGGGGCAGTCGCTAGCGGGATTGACCGAGCACAGCGAGACCGAGGCGAAGCCGGGTCAGCTAGACGGCCAGTGTCCTGACAAACGCGACGGCGCGCTCGGCCACGAGGCCCGTGGCGCCGGCCATGAAGTGGTCGGCCATCGGCACCAGCTCGACGGTGGTGGCGGTCCAGCCGGCGACGGCATCGCTCATCGCCGCCGGCGGGGTGAACTGGTCGTGCTCCGGCGCCTGGATGCACTTGGGTCGGTGGTCGGTCGAGGCGATCAGGTTGCCCCGACCGGGCATGGCCAGCGGCGGCGCCACGGTGAACCAGCCGTCGAGGCGGGGGTCGGCCACCGAGAGGGCCACCGCCGCACCGAACGAGTACCCCGCCAGGAGGAGCGGGCCGTCGCCCACGTACGGCGCCGCCGCGTCGATGGCGGCCACCACGTCGAGCCGCTCGGTCTCCCCGTCGCCGTGCTCGCCTCCCGATCCACCGGCGCCGCGGAAGTCGAAGCGCAGGGCGGCGATGCCCGCACCGGCCAGGGCGCGCACGAGGGCCACGACCACGTTGTTGTTCATGTCGCCGCCGTACAGCGGGTGGGGGTGGCACACAACGGCGGCGCCCGCCGGCGCCGGGGGGAGCAGCGCCTCGCCGTGGAGGACCACACCGTCGATGGTTTCCAGCGCCACCTGCTCGGCTTCGAGGGTCACGGCGCAGACGGTACCGTCGTGGCGGTGGCAGGCGCCGATCCGAAGCTCCCTATCAAGATGCTGAACGACCGCCTGCTCGTGAGGATCCCCCGGGAGGACGGCGAGCGGAAGTCGTCGGGCGGCATCCTCATCCCCGCCACCGCCCAGGTGGCCAAGCGCCTGGTGTGGGCCGAGGTCATGGGCGTCGGTCAGAACGTGCGCACCGTGCAGATCGGCGACCAGGTGCTGTTCTCGCCCGACGACCGCTACGAGGTCGAGGTGCGGGGCGACGACTACATCATCTTGCGCGAGCGTGACATCCACGCCGTCGCCGCCGAGCGGGTCGAGGGATCTACCGGGCTGTATCTCTAGGCCGCCCCTAACATCGTCGCCATGCCCACCGGCACCCGCATCGATGCCTCCCCCGAGCAGCTGGCCGCCATCACGTACAACGCCGACGGCCTGGTGGCCGCCATCGTGCAGGAGGCCAGCACCGGCCAGGTGCTGATGATGGCGTGGATGAACCCCGAGACCGTGCGGCTCACCCTCGAAGAGGGGCGCACCGTCTTCTGGAGCCGCAGCCGCCGAGAGGTCTGGCGCAAGGGCGAGACGTCGGGGGAGCGCCAGTGGGTGCGGTCGGCCTTCTACGACTGCGACGGCGACGCGCTGCTGTTCGTCGTCGACCAGGACGGCGCCGGCGCCTGCCACACGGGCCAGCACTCGTGCTTCTACCGCCGCTTCGGAGCGTGACGTGATCCGACCGAGCCGGGAGGAGTTCCACGCCCTCGCCGCCACCCACACCGTGGTCCCGGTCTGGCTGGAGGTGCTGGGGGACCTGGAGACGCCGGTGTCGGCCTACGCCAAGCTCGTCGGCGACGGGACCGGCTTCCTGCTCGAGTCCGTCGAGCACGGCGAGCGCTGGAGCCGGTTCTCGTTCGTGGGCCGGGAGCCGTCGGCCACGCTCGTGCTGCGCGACGGCCGTATCACCGTCGACGGGACGCTGCCCCCGTCGGTCCCGCTCGATCAGGGCATGCTCGCCGCCCTCGACGCGCTGCTCCACGAGTACCGCTCGCCCAACATCCCCGACCTGCCGCCCAACCAGGGCGGTGTCATGGGCTTCCTCGGCTACGACGTCGTGCGCGAGGTGGAGCGGCTGCCCGACATCCCTCGCGACGACCTCCACCTGCCCGACGCCGTGATGAGCGTGATCGGCAGCCTGGCCGCGTTCGACCACTGGCGCCAGCGGGTCTCGCTGATCGAGAGCGTGCCCGTGCTCGGCCGTTCGGGGCCCGACCTCGACATCGCCTACGACGAGGCCGCCCGGCGCGTGGAGGCCATGGCCGTGCAGCTCGGCCAGCCGCTGCCGTACCAGGCAGTGGAGCCGCCCGAGCCGGGCGAGGCCCTGCCCGAGGTGCGCTCCAGCATGCCCGCCGGCCAGTACGAGGACGCGGTGGAGGTGGCCAAGGAGCACATCGTCGCCGGCGACATCTTCCAAGTGGTGCTGTCGCAGCGGTTCGACCTCGACCTCGACGCCGATCCCTTCGACGTGTACCGCGTCCTGCGCCAGGTGAACCCCAGCCCGTACATGTACTTCCTCCGCCATCCCGAGGTCACGATCGTGGGCTCGTCGCCCGAGCCGCTCGTGCAGCTGGTCGACGGCAAGGTCATCTCCCGGCCGATCGCCGGCACCCGCCGCCGGGGCCGCAGCGACGACGACGACCGGCGCATGGCCGGCGAGCTGAAGGAGAACCCCAAGGAGATCGCCGAGCACGTGATGCTCCTCGATCTCGCCCGCAACGACGTGGGGCGCGTCGCCCGTTTCGGCACCATGCACGTGGACGAGTTCATGACGCTGGAGCGCTACAGCCACGTGATGCACCTCACGTCGCAGGTGTCGGGCGCGCTGGTCGAGGGCAAGAGCGCCATCGACGTCCTGCGGGCAACGCTGCCGGCGGGCACGGTGAGCGGCGCGCCCAAGGTGCGGGCCATGGAGATCATCGACGAGCTGGAGCCGGCCAAGCGGGGCCCGTACGCCGGCGTGGTGAGCTACCTCTCGTTCTCCGGCAACATCGACACCGCCATCACCATCCGCACCATGGTGATCGGCCCTCGGGGGGCGTCGGTCCAGGCCGGCGCCGGCATCGTGGCCGACTCCGATCCGCAGCTGGAGGAGTACGAGACCCGCAACAAGGCCGCCGCCCTCCTCGCTGCGGTGCCGGCGGCCCGGCGCATGACGAAGAAACGGTTGCACCAGTGAGCATCCAGTCGCCCGACATCGCTCGGGGGATGGTGTGGTGCGACGTGCCGCGCGATGCCGTGCTCGTGTCCGGCCCCGACGCCGAGACCTACCTGCAGGGGCAGCTGTCGCAGGACGTCGCCGCGCTGGCCGCCGGCGCGTCGGCGTGGACGTTCCTGCTGCAGCCGACGGGCAAGGTCGACGTCTTCGGGCGCGTCACGAGGCGAGCAGCCGACGCCTTCCTGCTCGACACCGACGGCGGCTTCGGGCCGGCACTGGTCGAGCGGCTGAAGCGGTTCCTGCTGCGCACGAAGGCCACGGTGGAGCCCCTGGCGTGGCGGGCCCTCGCCGTGCGCAACCCCGGCCCCACGCTGGTGACAACGGACAGCGCCCTGATCCTGAGCGCCAACTGGCATGACCAGCGGGGCTTCGATCTGCTCGGTGAGACCGTGGAGCCGCCGCTCGGCGCCACCCGCGTCGAGCGTCCCGCCTATGAGCGGCTGCGGGTGGAGGCGGGGTGGCCGGCCATGGGGGCCGAGCTCACGGCGGACACCATCCCGGCCGAAGCCGGGGTGGTATCCGTCGCCGCCTCGTTCAGCAAGGGCTGCTACACGGGGCAGGAGCTGGTGGCCCGCATCGACAGCCGCGGCGGCCACGTGCCCCACCTGCTGCGCCACGTGCGCCTGGACCGCCCGGCCAAGGTGGGCGACGCCGTCGAGGTGGACGGCAAGGCCGTGGGCCGGCTCACCAGCGTGGCCGGCGACCTGGCGCTGGCCTACATCGGTCGGGCGGTGGAGCCGCCGGCGTCGTCGTCGCTCGGCACGATCGAGGCCATCCCCGGGGCCCAGTTCGTCTCGTCGTGACCACCTACCTCGATCGCATCCTCGTGGCCCACCGGGCCGCCGCCCGGGGCGAGTTGCGGTCGCTGGGCGCGCTGATCGCGTCGGCGGCGAAGATGCCGCCCGCCCGCGGGTTTCGCGACGCCATCGCCGGCGCTTCGGGGCTCGCCGTCATCGCCGAGATCAAGCGGCGCTCGCCGTCGAAGGGCGACCTGAACGTGACCCTCGATCCTGCCGATCTGGCCATGACGTACGAGGACGGCGGCGCCGCCTGCCTGTCCGTCCTCACCGACCGCGAGTTCTTCGGCGGCTCGGCGTCCGACCTCACCGAGGCCCGGGCCGTCACCAAGCTGCCCGTCCTGCGCAAGGACTTCACGGTGGCCCCCCACGACGTGTGCGATGCTCGGTTGATGGGGGCCGACTGCGTGCTGCTGATCGCCGCCGCGCTGAACGGGGGCGAACTGCGCTCGTACCACGACCTCGCCGTCGAGGTCGGCCTCGACGCGCTGGTCGAGGTGCACGACGAGGGCGAGCTCGACGTCGCCCTCGAGATCGGCGCCACCTTGATCGGCGTCAACCAGCGGGATCTCGTCACCTTCGAGGTCGACCACGAGCGCGCTGTGCGCCTGGCGGCCGCCATCCCCGACGGCATCGTGAAGGTGGCCGAGTCGGGGGTGCGGGGCGGGGCCGATGCCAAGAGCCTGCGCGACGCCGGCTACCACGCGGTGCTCGTCGGGGAGACCCTCGTGACCGCCGCCGACCCGGTACGCGCCATCCACGAACTGAAAGGTGAGCCTGATGAGTGACACCACGACCATCCGCTACCACCTGCCCGCCGACCGCCTGCCCACGGCCTGGTTCAACGCCCTGCCCCGCCTGCCCGAGCCGCTGCAACCGCCGCTGCACCCGGCCACGCGGGAGCCCATCGGCCCCGAGGCGCTCACGCCGCTGTTCCCGATGGCGCTCATCGCCCAGGAGATGTCGACCGACCTGTGGATCGACATCCCCGGCGAGGTCCTCGACGTGCTGCGCCTGTGGCGGCCCACCCCGCTCGTGCGGGCCCGGCGGCTGGAGCAGGCCCTCGGCACGCCGGCGCGCATCTACTACAAGGACGAGTCGGGCAGCCCGGCCGGCTCGCACAAGCCCAACACGGCCGTGCCGCAGGCCTTCTACAACAAGGCCGAAGGGATCAAGCGCCTCACGACGGAGACCGGCGCCGGCCAGTGGGGCACCGCCCTCGCCTTCGCCACCGCGCAGTACGACCTGGAGTGCAAGGTCTACATGGTACGGACGTCGTTCGATTCCAAGCCGTACCGGCGGGTGATCATGGAGACGTGGGGCGCCGAGTGCGTGCCGTCCCCGGTCGCCGACCCGTCGTCGCCGGGCTCGCTCGGGCTGGCCATCACCGACGCCATCGTGGACGCCGCCCAGCGCGACGACTCGCACTACTCGCTCGGGTCGGTGCTGAACCACGTGCTGCTGCACCAGACGGTGATCGGCCTGGAGGCCAAGGAGCAACTGGCGCTGGCCGGGGAGACCAAGCCGGACGTGGTGATCGCTCCGTGCGGCGGCGGCTCCAACCTCGGTGGCGTGGCGCTGCCGTTCCTGGAGGACGCCGACGTGCGCCTCGTGGCGGTCGAGCCGTCGTCGTGCCCCACCCTCACCGAGGGCAGCTTCGAGTACGACTTCGGCGACACCGGGGGCATGACCCCGCTGCTGCCGATGTACACGCTGGGCCACGACTTCATGCCGCCCTCGATCCACGCCGGCGGGCTGCGCTACCACGGCGATTCCCCCATCATCAGCCTGCTGGTGAAGGTGGGGCGCATGGAGGCCATCGCCTACCCGCAGGGCAAGGTGTTCGAGGCCGGGAAGCTGTTCGCCGTGGCCGAGGGCAAGGTGGCGGCGCCCGAGGCGTGCCACGGCATCCGCGCCGCCATCGACGAGGCCCTGGCGGCCAAGGAGACGGGCGAGGAGAAGGTCATCCTCTTCAACTACTGCGGCCACGGCTTCCTCGACCTCGCCGCCTACGACGACTTCAACCACGGCCGCCTGATCGACGGGTAACGGGGCGTACTGACGCGATTTATCAACCGTGAGCGCGTACAACGCGCATGAGAACGGAATGAACCCCGGCTCGGGTCGGGTGCTCCGGTACCCTCCCGGCCGGGATGTTCGTGAAGATCTGTGGCATCACCAACGAAGACGACGCCCTGCTGTCGGTGGCGTTGGGGGCCGACGCCGTGGGCTTCGTGTTCGCCCCGTCAGTGCGCCAGATCTCGGTGAAGCACGCCTACGACATCGCCCGGCGCCTGCCGCCCGAGATCCTCACCGTGGGCGTGTTCCGCGACGCCGCGCCCGACTGGGTGGTCCAGCAGATGCGCGACGCCGGGCTGAAGGCGGCCCAGCTCCACGGCCACGAGACGCCCGAGGACACCCAGGCGGTGCGGCGCCAGATCGGCTTCGTCATCCAGGCCTTCCCGGCGGGCTCGCCCGCCCTCGAGCGGGCCGCCGCCCACGGCGCCGACGTCATCCTGGTCGATTCGGCCACCCCCGGCTCGGGCACCGTGTTCGACTGGTCGCTCGTCGACCAGGCCCCGCTCGACGCCAAGATCCTCCTCGCCGGGGGCCTCACCCCTGACAACGTGGCCACCGCCATCAGCCGGGTGAAGCCGTGGGGCGTGGACGTGTCGAGCGGCGTGGAGCGCGAGCCGGGCCGCAAGGATCCGGTGAAGCTGAAGGAGTTCATCGAGGCCGCTCGCGCCGCGGCCCCCATCCCGTACCGGGGGCCCGACGAGATGCCCTACGACTGGGCCGACGAGTAGGTCGCCATGGCATCACTGATGGCGGAGCCATCCCCCGACGGTCGTTTCGGGGAGTTCGGCGGCCGCTTCGTCCCCGAGTCGCTCATGCCGGCGTGCCTCGAGCTGGAGGAGGCCTTCCGTGACGCGTGGTCCGACAACGAGTTCCGTACGGAGCTGAACGACGCGCTGCGCGACTATGCCGGCCGCCCGTCGCCCCTCACCGAGTGCCACAACCTGAGCGACCAGCTCGGCCTGCGCCTGCTGCTCAAGCGCGAGGACCTCAACCACACCGGCAGCCACAAGATCAACAACGTGCTGGGGCAGGCCTTCCTCGCCCGGCGCATGGGCAAGCGTCGCCTCGTGGCCGAGACCGGTGCCGGCCAGCACGGCGTGGCCACGGCTACAGCGGCCGCCCTGCTCGGCATGGACTGCGCCGTCTACATGGGCGCCGTCGACGTGGATCGCCAGGCGCTCAACGTGTTCCGGATGAAGCTGCTCGGCGCCGAGGTGTTCCCGGTCGAGTCGGGGAGCCGCACGCTGAAGGACGCCGTCAACGAGGCGATGCGGGACTGGGTGGCGACCGTGGAGACCACCCACTACTGCCTCGGTTCGGTGATGGGACCGCATCCGTATCCGTGGATGGTGCGCGAGCTGCAGCGGGTGCTCGGTGACGAGGCCCGCCAGCAGTGCCGGGCCCTCACCGGCACCGACCCCGACGTGGTGGTGGCGTGCATCGGCGGCGGATCGAACGCGGCCGGGCTGTTCGCCGGGTTCGTGGACACCACCACCGAGCTGGTGGGCGCCGAGGCGGCCGGCGGCGCCGCCATCGGGCGGGGCGTGCCCGGCGTGGTGCACGGGATGATGAGCTACCTCATGCAGGACGAGCACGGGCAGGTGCTGGAGGCGCACTCCATCTCGGCCGGGCTCGACTACCCGGGCATCGGTCCGGAGCACTCGCACCTGTGGGCCAGCGGGCGGGCACGCTACGTCGCCGTCACCGACGCCGAGGTGGTGGAGGCGTTCCAGCTCCTCTCGCGCACCGAGGGCATCATCCCGGCGCTGGAGCCGGCCCACGCGCTGGCGTGGGTGGTCCGCGAGGCTGACGCACTGGCCGGCCAGACGGTGCTCATCAACCTCTCGGGCCGCGGCGACAAGGACGTGGCTCAGATGATGGACATCCTCGGTCCATGAGGGCGATGGAGGAGAGGCTGCGGGCCAGCCGCGCCGCCGGACGCAAGCTGCTCGTGCCCTACGTGACGGGCGGCATCGACGGGTGGGAGGACGCCATCCGGGCTGCCGCCCTGGCTGGGGCCGATGCCGTGGAGGTGGGCATCCCGTTCTCCGATCCCGTCATGGACGGACCCGTGATCCAGGCCGCCAGCCAGAAGGCGTTGGAGGCCGGGGCGACGCCTGCCGGCATCGTCAACGCGCTGTCCCGCCTCGATGCCGGCATCCCGCTCGCCGTCATGACGTACTACAACATCGTGTTCCGCGCCGGCCACGAGCGCTTCGCCCGCTCCCTCGTGGACGCCGGTGTGGCCGGGGCGATCCTGCCCGACCTGCCGCTGGAGGAGGCGGGACCGTGGTGCGAAGCGGCCGATGCCGCCGGCGTGGAGACGGTGATGCTGGCGGCGCCGACCGCTCCCGACGAGCGCCTGCCCCGCATCTGCGAGCGGGCCCACGGGTTCATCTACGCCGTCGGGTTGCTCGGCGTGACGGGCGAGCGCGACCGGCTGGCCGACAGCGCCGTCGAGATGGCCCGGCGACTGAAGGCGGTGACCGACAAGCCGGTGCTCGTCGGGGTCGGCGTCTCGAACGCCGAGCAGGCGGCGCTGGCGGTGCGAGTGGCCGACGGGGTGATCCAGGGCGCCTCCGTGGTGCGGCGGCTCCTCGACGGCGGCCCCGAGGCGGTAGGCGCCTACGTCGCCGAAGTCCGGGCCGCCATCGACCAGGTGCACTGAGACCGTCGCGTGGTAGCAACGGAGCCCTATGCCTGACTGTGATCTGTGCGAGGCGGCGCGCATCACGCCGTGGTTCCACGAGGACGAGCTGTGCTGGATCGCCGAGTGCGAGATCTGCGCCGTGCCCATGGTGGTGTGGAAGAGCCACGACCCGAACCCGCCCGCCGCTGTGAAGGCCGAGCTGCACGCCCGCCTCGCCGACGTGGTGGTCGAGCACTTCGAGTTCGAGCACTACGTGGACGACAACATGCGCAACATCCCGGACCATTACCACGCCCATGCCCGGCCCAAGGGCGGCTTCTTCGGCCACGGACTGAAACGGAAGAGCTAGGCGGTGTCGGGGCTGCGCAAGCGAACGCGCGGGAAATAGGTGCGATAGCGCGCCGGGTCACGGGTCAGCAGTTCGAGATCCTCGACTGCCGCGTGCGCGCCGATGAACAAGTCGGGAAGTGGCGAGGCGGACGGCCCACGATTGCGGCAATAGGCCATGAAGGCCTTGCCGGCGAGGAAGGCGGCCGACCACGGCAGCGGCGCCCGGCGGAAGTCGGATGGTGGGAGCGCGTCTTCCAGGTCCTCGACGCGCGAGAAGCGGATCGAGATCTCGGCGTACACGATGGGGTTGATGTACAGCGGTCCCGTCTCGGCGGCATCGGCGAGGGCGGCGGCCGACCACTCCGCCCAGACCGGGTCGTTGGTGAAGAGATCGAGCAGCACGTTCGAGTCGACCAGCGTCCCGGCGGCCATCGTCACTCGGGCCGGGTGAGGGCCATGATCTCGTCGGTCGTCATACCGATGTCGCCCCGGCCGCGTAGCCGTTCGGCCAGCCGTTGCCCGCGGCCGGCGCCGGTCCGGGCCTTGCGCACGATGATGGTGTCCCGTCGCCGCTCGAACTCCACCTCGGTGCCGGCGCCGATCCCCAGGACGTCGCGCAGCTCCTTCGGGATGGTGATCTGGCCCTTCTCGGTGACCCGCATGGTAGGAATCCTACCAGTCGGAGTACTACCGACGGCCGGCTGTTAGCCTTCCGGCCATGCCGCTCACGCCAGGTGACAAGGCCCCGGCCATCTCGCTGCCCGACCAGGACGGCGCCCCGCAGAAGCTCTCGTCGTTCACGGGCCGCAAGGTGCTCGTGTACTTCTACCCGAAGGCCGACACCCCCGGCTGTACCACCCAAGCGTGCGGCCTGCGGGACATCGCCGGTGAGGTGGGCGACACCGCCATCATCGGCATCAGCCCCGACAAGCCCGCGGCCCAGAAGAAGTTCGACACGAAGTACCACCTCGGCTTCCCGCTGCTCTCGGACCCCGACCACGCCGTGGCCGAGGCGTACGGGGTGTGGCAGGAGAAGTCGATGTACGGCAAGAAGTACATGGGCATCCTGCGCTCCGCCTTCCTCATCGACGAGAAGGGGAAGATCGAGCAGGCCTGGTACAAGGTCAGCCCCAAGGACACGCCCACGAACCTCCTGAAGGCCCTCGGTTCGTGACGCTGCCGAACCCGGCCGACGTCCTGCCCCACCGGCCGCCGTTCCTCTTCGTCGACGAGGTGACGGCGCTCGTGCCGGGGCAGTCGGCCGCTGGTACCTGGCACCTGACCGGTGAGGAGTGGTTCTTCCCGGGCCACTTCCCGGGCCGTCCCACGCTGCCCGGCGTGCTCATGTGCGAGGCCATCGCGCAGCTCGGCGCCGTCGCCGTCCTCAGCGACGAGCGCTACGCCGGGCGCCTGCCGCTGTTCGGTGGGCTCGACGGCGCCCGCTTCCGCCGCCAGGTGAGCCCCGGCGACACGCTGGAGCTGGCGGTGGAGCTCGATCGCATGTCAGCGCGGGGCGGCAAGGGCAAGGGTCGGGCCAGCGTCGGTGGCAAGACGGCGTGCGAGTGCGAGCTGATGTTCGTGATCGTCGACCCGTGAGCCTCACGGAACGGCGGTCCGGGGCGTTGTTCTCGTCGTGAGCCTGCCGCCGTTCCAACGGCTCGTGGACGCCCATGCCACCGTCGTGCACCGCTACCTCGTGGCCGCGTTGGGCCGTGAGGACGCCAACGATGCCTTCCAGGAGACGTTCCTGGCGGCCCTGCGGGCGTATCCGGACCTGCGCTCGGCCGAGAACCTGCGGGGCTGGCTCTTCACGATCGCTCGCAACAAGGCCCTCGACACCCACCGGGCCCGCGCCCGGCGGCCGGTGCCGGTGGCGGCGATGCCCGAGGACGTCCGCCTCGACGCCACCGAGCCGACCAGCCCGGTGTGGGACGCCGTACGCCAGCTCCCGGATCGGCAGCGGCACGCGGTCCTGCTGCGCTACGCCGGCGACCTGCCCTACCGGGAGGTGGCGCTGGCCATGGGTGTGAGCGAGGTGGCTGCCCGCCAGCACGCCAGCACAGGCGTGAAGGCGCTCCGGAAAGGGGAGTGGGATGACGACGGTGACTGAGCTCTGGGACGGGGTGCTGCGGCGGGCCGACGCCGAGGGCCTGGTGGACGTGGCGTGGACGGTGCACGACTCGCCGGTCGGTCCGCTGGTGCTGGCGGCCACCGAGGACGGCGTGGTGACGATCAGCTACCAGGACGCCGACGCCGTGCTCGACACCCTGGCGGCCCGCATCTCGCCCCGAGTGCTGGCCCTGCCCCGGCGGCTCGATCCCGCCCGCCGCCAGCTCGACGACTACTTCGCCGGCACCCGCCACTCGTTCGACCTCGACCTCGACTGGAGGCTGATGACGCCGTTCCAGGAGTCGATCATGCGGGTCGTGCACGACGTGCCGTTCGGCCACGTGGCCACGTACCAGCAGGTGGCGACGGCGATCGGCCGGCCCACGGCGAGCCGCGCCGCCGGCGGGGCCAACGCCCGCAACCCGATCGCCATCGTGGTGCCGTGCCACCGCGTCGTGGGCTCCGACGGCTCGCTGACCGGCTACGCCGGGGGCATGGACCGCAAGGCCTTCCTGCTCCGCCTGGAGGGTGCGCGGTGAGGCTGGACACGCCCCTCGGCCCGCTGCGCATCGCCGGCACGGACGACGCCGTCACCGCGGTGGCATGGGGCGACGCCGCCCCGAGCACCGGCCCCCTGCCGGCCGCCGTCGCCCTCGCCGCCGAGCAGCTCGAGGAGTACTTCGCCGGCGACCGCCGGGACTTCGCCGTGCCCATCGACCTCGGCGGGCTCGGGTCGTTCCAGCGCCAGGTGCTCGACCTGACCGTCGCCATCCCGTACGGCTGCACCCGCGCCTACGGCGCGCTGGCCGCCGACTTGGGCGACCGCAGCGTGGTGCGGGCCGTGGGCGGTGCTCTGAAGCACAACCCGATCGCCGTGATCGTCCCGTGCCACCGCGTCGTGGCCGCCGACGGCGCCCTCACCGGCTACGGCGGCGGTCCGATGACTGGCGGCCGTCTCGACGTGAAGAAGGCGCTCCTCGAGATCGAGCAGGGCGCGCTGCAGCAGAGCCTGTTCTGACCCGAGAGGACTTCAGTCCTCGACCACGCCGAGCGCCAGGCAGCCGTTGTGGCCGCCGAAGCCGAAGCTGTTCGACAGCGTGGGCCCGGGCTCCCACGGGCGGCGCTCGCCCATGACGAGGTCGATGTTCATGTCGGGATCGAGCTCGGTCGTGCCCATCGTGGGGGGGATGACCCTGTGGTCCATCGACAGCAGCACGGCGGCCGCCTCGAGCGCCCCACCGGCGCCGAGGGCATGACCGGTGACGCCCTTCGTGGACGTGACCGGCGGTCCGGGCGCACCGAAGACCTTGCTGATGGCCTCGGCCTCGGCGGCGTCGTTCAGCGGCGTGGACGTGCCGTGGGCGTTGATCTGGCGGATGTCCGCGGGGGTGAGGCCGGCGTCGGCGAGGCACAGCTCCATGCACGCCACCGCGCCGGTGCCGCCGGGGGACGGCGCCGTGATGTGGTGGGCGTCGGCGTTGCTGGCCGAGCCCAGCACCTCGCCCAGGATGCGGGCGCCGCGAGCGCGCGCCGACTCCAGCTCTTCGAGGAGCAGCACGGCGGCCGCCTCGGACATCACGAAGCCATCGCGCTTGGCGTCGAAGGGCATCGACACGCCGGTCGTGGACAGCGCTGTCATGTTGCGGAAGCCGGCGATGGAGGTCGGCGTGAGCGTCGACTCGGTGCCGCCGGCCAGCATGGCGTCGCAACGGCCCCACGCGATGAGCCGCGCCGCGTAGCCGATGCCGTGGGTGGACGCCGCGCAGGCGGTCACGATGGTCTCGCACGGGCCCTGCCAGCCGTAGCGCATCGAGATCGACGCACCGCCGGCGTTGGCCATCATCATCGGCACCAGGAACGGCGAGACGCGTCTCTCGCCCTTCTGCAGGCGGGTCGTGATCTGCTCTTCGAGCGTGTTCAACCCGCCGATGCCCGTCGCCACCACGACGCCCTTGCGGGCCGGATCGCCCGACGGCTCGCCGCCGGCGTCCTCGATGGCCATGGCGGCGGCAGCGAGGGCGAACTGCTGGAACCGATCGGCGCGCCGAGCCTCCTTCGGGTTGGCGAACCACGGCGACGGATCCCAGTCGGCGACGCCGCGCGTCGGACCGGCCTCGGCCACGGGCCGCAACAGGCCCTCCCAGTACGCCTCCTTGCCGAGCCCGCACGGCGCCACCACGCCGATCCCGGTGACGACGATGCGGCGCCCTGTCCCCTCCATCCGAGCCCGTCCCCTCAGAGCTTGTTGACGACGAGGTCGTAGGCGCCGCCGACGGTGGTGATGCCCTCGAGATCCTCCTCGGGCACGGTGATGCCGAACTCCTCCTCGAGGGCCATCACCAGCTCGACGAGATCGAGGCTGTCGGCCTCCAGGTCCTCGGCGAAGCGGGCGTCGGGTACGACCTTGTCCTCGGGCACGGACAGCACGTCGACCGCGCACTTCCGGAACCGACCGAACAGCTCTTCGTCCACGTCTTGCTCCTTGCTCGGGATGGGATGGTCGAGGCTAATGGCCCATGCCGAGGCCACCGTCGACAGGCAGCACGGCCCCGGTGATGTAGGCGGCATCGGGTGAGGCCAGGAAGGCGACGGCGCCGGCCACCTCGTCGGCCGTGCCGAAGCGACCGAGCGGTACGCGCTCGGTCATCTGGTTCTTCAGGTCGTCGGACAGCACCGCGGTCATGTCGGTGGTGATGGGCCCCGGGGCCACGACGTTGACGGTGATGCTGCGGCTGCCGAGCTCTCGGGCCAGCGAGCGGGCCAGCCCGACCAGGCCGGCCTTCGACGCCGCGTAGTTCACCTGGCCGGCCTGGCCGCTGAGGCCGACCACCGACGAGATCAGGATGATGCGGCCGCTGCGGGCCCGCAGCATGCCCTGGGCGGCCCGCTTGGCGACGCGGTAGGCGGCCGTCAGGTTGGCGTCGAGCACCGACGCGAAGTCGTCCTCGCTCATGCGCAGCAGCAGCCCGTCCTTGGTGATGCCGGCGTTCGACACGAGGACCTGGACGGGTCCGTGAGCGTCCTCGGCCGCCTTGAACGCAGCGTCCACCTCGGCCGCCGACGTCACGTCGCACTTGACGGCGAGCACGCCGTCGGGCGGCGGTGAGTTGCGGTAGGTGACCGTGACCTGATCGCCGCCGGCCGCCAGGCGTTGGGCGATGGCCAAGCCGATGCCCCGACCGCCGCCGGTGACGAGGACGGAGCGGCTCACTCGGTCGAGCCCCCCCAACGCAGCACGGCGCTGGCGGCGGTCATCCCCGCGCCGAAGCCGACCAGCAGCACGATGTCGCCGTCGGCCACCCGGCCGTTGTCGAGGGCCTCGGCGAGGGCGATCGGGATCGACGCCGACGACGTGTTGCCGGTGCGGTGGATGGTGCTGGCGGCCCGCTCGATCGGCACGCCGAGGCGGCTGCACGCCGCTTCGATGATGCGGATGTTGGCCTGGTGGGGCACGACCAGCTTGATGTCGTCGGCGGTGACACCGGCGTCCTTCATCGACTTCTCGGCCGAGTCGACCATGATGCGCACGGCCTTGCGGAACACCTCTTTGCCGTCCATCCGGAGGTTTCCGCCGAGGTCGCAATCGAGCAACTTCACGAGCGACCCGTCGGCGTCGATGTCCCAGCCGAGGAGCTGGCCGGGGCCGTCGACGGCATCGAGCACGACGGCGCCCGAGCCGTCGGCGAAGAGGATGGCCGTACCGCGATCGGTCCAGTCGGTGATGCGCGACAGCGTGTCCGTGCCGATCACCAGTGCCCGCTGCGCGCCGACGGCCAGGAGGCCATGCGCGACGATCAGTGCGTACGTGAAACCGGAGCACGCCGCGTTCACGTCGAACGCGCCGCAGCGCAGGCCGAGCTCGTGCTGCACCGTGGCCGACGTGGCCGGCACCGCTTGGTCCGGCGTCGTGGTGGCCAGCACCGAGCGCGTCGATCGACGCGAGGTCGACACCGGCCCGCTCGATCGCCTGCCGCCCCGACTCGATCGACAGCGATGCGGTGCTGCCGCCGATGCGCCGTTCCGAGATCCCCGTGCGCTCGCGGATCCACTGATCGCTGGTGTCCATCGTCTTCGCCAGGTCGTCGTTGGTCACGACCTTGTCGGGGAGCGCCGCTCCCCATCCCCGGATGATGCCGCCCCGGATGCCGCGTGGGATGTGCGGCATGTCAGGCCGTCCTCAGCCAGGCGATGGGTTGGCGGCTGGTCACCCGCTCGCCCTCGACGGCGAGATATGACTGGAGCACGCCGGCGAACGGCGAGCGCACTTCGTGGCTTCCCACTCGACCCAGAACCTCCCCGGTCTCGATGCGCGCACCCTCCTTGGGGGTGCCCGGATGACTGAAGATGCCGGCCGCCGGGCTCACCACCAACCGTTCGGTGGCGAAAAGGTGCTCGCCCTGCAGCGGCGCCGCCGTGGCTGCGCGGTTCCCCGCGACGAGCTCCAGGAGCCGGTCGAGGTCGTCGGGCACGGCCAGGGACACGGCGCGGGCCCCGGGGACGGTGCGCTTGGCCATGCCGGTGAGGACGCCGCCTGGCCCGAGCTCGGCGAAATCGGTCACACCGGCGGCGCCGAGGGCGAGGAGGCAGTGCTTCCAGCGCACCGGGCTCGACAGCTGGGCCGACAGCAGGCTGGCCCACTCGCCGCCGTGGTCGTGGGGGAGGGCGTCGACGTTGGACACCACCGGCACCTCGGTGTCGCGGGGCGCCGCCTCGGCGATGGCCTTGCGCAACCGGTCGCGCGCCGGCGTCATGTACGGCGTGTGGAAGGCGCCGGCGACCGGCAGCGGCATCACCCGCTTGGCGCCGAGCTGCTTGGCCTGCTCGCCCGCTTGGCGGACGCCGTCTTCCGAGCCGGCGATCACGATCTGGCCCGGGGCGTTGAAGTTGGCCACCCAGACCTCGGCGTCGGCCAGGCGGCAGGCCACCTCGACCTGGTCGTCGTCGAGCCCGAGGACGGCGCTCATGGTGCCGTGGTTCTGGAGCCCGGCGTCGTGCATGGCGTCGGCCCGCTCGGCCACGAGGCGCACGCCTTCTTCGAAGCTCAGCGCACCGGTGGCGACGAGGGCGGTGTACTCACCCAGGCTGTGCCCGGCGCAGTAGGCGGGCTCGATGCCGAGGCGCTCGACGGCGTCCACCACCATGAGGCTCGACACGAACGTGGTGAGCTGCGCGTTCCGGGTGTCCCGCAACTCCTCGGCGTCGGCGTCGAGCAGGAGGCGGCCCAGGTCACGTCCGGCGATGTCCGAGGCCTCACCAACCAGCTCCCAGCTCTCGTGCTCGGCCCAGGGTCGGCCCATACCTGGGCGTTGTGATCCCTGACCTGGGAACGTGAAGGCAAGCATGCGGCCGGCGGCCTCCTCTCGGCGTGCGTCCGCATTGGACCGGCACCCTTACGATGAGGTTACGTTCCTCGATCGGGCCGGTGTTGCACTACCCGTGAGTAGCATGCGGAAGCCGGGCCCGAGTGGCGGAATGGCAGACGCGGCGGACTCAAAATCCGCTGTTCGCAAGGACGTGTGGGTTCGAGTCCCACCTCGGGCACCGTCATATTGCGGCGCCTCTTCGGCGCCGTCTCGCTGCGCTCGGTCCATGCCGCCAGCGGCTGCCCCTGCCGGCGCATTGCGCCGGCACACCCGGCCTTTTCGGCGCCGTCTCGCTGCGCTCGGTCCATGCCGCCAGCGGCTGCCCCTGCCGGCGCACTGCGCCGGCACACCCGGCCTCTTCGGCGCCGTCTCGCTGCGCTCGGTCCATGCCGCCAGCGGCTGCCCCTGCCGGCGCACTGCGCCGGCACACCCGGCCTCTTCGGCGCCGTCTCGCTGCGCTCGGTCCATGCCGCCAGCGGCTGCCCCTGCCGGCGCACTGCGCCGGCACACCCGGCCTCTTCGGCGCCGTCTCACTGCGCTCGGAGGGCGAGCGGATGGGTGCTCGCGATCCGGGCGGACGGGGCCGGTGGCCACGATCCGTGAGCGACGTTGGGCGCCGATTCGGTCATGGGTGCCGATCGGCCCGCCAGGCGAGGCAATCGGCACCCAAACGCCGATCGGAACAGGATTCCGCGCCCGGAGCGTGGGTGGGGATCGCACCGAAGCACGGATCAGCACCCAAAGCTCTCTTCGCCTATCGGCTCGCCCTCTAGGTCAATGCCCGCCAGCGACTGCCCCTGCCGGCGCACTCCGCCGGCACTCCGGCCCCTTCAGCCGTTGGTCCAGACGCCGCCGCGCTGCTGGAGCTCCACCAGGAACGGGTTCGTCTTGCGCTCCCAGCCCACCGTCGTGACCTGACCGTGCCCGGGCAGGACCTGCACGGCGTCGTCCATCGGCAGGATCTTCTCGGCCATCGAGATCATCAGCTGCTCGAAGGACCCGCCCGGGAAGTCGGTGCGCCCGATCGACCCGGCGAAGAGGTGGTCGCCCGAGAACAGGATGGGCGGCTCGCCCTCCACCCGCAGCTCGAAGCACACCGATCCCTGGGTGTGGCCCGGCGTGTGGATGGCCGTGAACGTCATGCCGGCACCGCTCACCTGCTGGCCGTCGTCGAGCCCGTAGATGCGCTCCGGCGGGCGGAGGTCCAGCCCCTCCAGGTACTGGCCGAGCATCCCGCTGGTGCCGAGGGGGTCGAGCAGCATGTGGAGGTCGGCATCGTGGATGCGCACCTCGACCTCGTCGCCGTGGTCGAGGTCGTGCAGGAGCGGCGCCACGCCACCGACGTGGTCGACGTGGCCGTGGGTGTTGAACAGCGCCACGAGGCGCAGCTCGTGATGGACCAGGCGCTTGAGGATGTTCGTCGGATCCGGTGGGGCGTCGATGATCACGCACTCACCGCCGGGGCCGTCGGGGGCGACGATCCAGCAGTTGGTCTGCGCCACCCACAGCGGCAGGCCTTCGATCATCACGACGGCGACGGTAGATCAACGCCGTCATCGCGCCGAACCCCGGCGTCGAGGGCGTCGGCCACCGCCAGCACGAGGGGATCGCCCTCGATCTCCTCCAGCGTGCGGTGCAGCGGGATGCGCCAGTTCGGCCACTCGTCGACCGTGCCGGGCAGGTTGGGACGGTCCACCATGGCGACGGCGTCGTCCAGGGTGGCCACCACGATCAGCGACGGGGCCCCGGCGAGGGCCTCGTGGGTGGCCACCACCACCTCCTCGATGGACGCGTCGTCGCCGAGGCCCGAGGCGAGGTGGATGCGGGAGCGGAACCAGGTGTCGTCGCTGCCGTCACCGGCGTGCCCCAGTCGCCGGCGGTCGGCAAGGTCGGCACCGCTCCACACACCGGCCATCGTGGGAAGGTCGTGGGTGGTCACGCCGGCCAGGGCCTGGCGGGGGAACGTGGGCGGCGGGCCCTCCTCGAACCACACCAAGCGATAGGAGAGGATGCCCCGGTCGGCCAGCTCGTCGCGCACCTCGTCCTCCACCGTGCCGAGGTCCTCGCCCACCACGAACGCGCCCGCTCGGTGGGCTTCCAGGGCGAGCAGGTCGAGCAGGTCGTGGTGGGGGTAGCGGACGTAGGCGCCGTCGGCGGGGCCGGCGCCCGGCGGGATCCAGTAGAGGCGGAACAGGCCCATCACGTGGTCGATGCGGATGCCGCCGCAGTGCACCAGGGACGCTCTGATCGTGTCGATGAACGGCTGGTAGCGGGCGTGGCGCAGCTTCCACGGCACGAACGGGGGGAGCCCCCAGTCCTGCCCGAGGGGGTTGAACGTGTCCGGTGGGGCGCCCACCCGGCAGCCCCGCCCGAGCAGGTCCTGGTACGCCCAGGCGTCGGCCCCAACCGGATCGAAGCCCACCGCCAGGTCGGCCACGACGTCCACGCCAGTGGCGCCGGCCGCGCCCAGCTGGCGGTAGAGGTGCCATTGGCACCACTCGTGGAAGCGGATTCGGGTCCGATCCGTGGTGGCCAGCGCCGCCACCGCCGGTGAGGCGGGGTGCTGGAGCTCGGCCGGCCACGTGCTCCACGACGGCCCGTATCGGTCGGCCAGCACGCTCCACGCGGCGAAGCGCTGGAGGCTGTCACCCTGGCGAGCGACCCAGGACTCGAAGGCGGCCCGGTCGGCGCCGGCGCGCTCGAAGACGGCGTGCAGGCGGGTCAGCGCGTCCACCTTCAGGCGGTGGACGGCGTCGCGGTCGATGCGCTCGGTGGCGTTGAGGGCGCGGCCCGCCGCGTCCAGGGGCGCGAGGTCGATGGCCTCGGCGCCGGGGATCGCTGGCACGCTCAGGTAGCTCGGGTTGCGCCACAGGCGCGACGTGGGCGAGTAGGGACTGGGCTGCTGCGGCTGGCCCGGGGCGGCGGCGTGGAGCGGGTTGATCATCGCCACCCGGGCACCCAGGCCGTGCGACCACTCGGCCAGGCGGCGCAGGTCGGCCAAGTCGCCGATGCCCCAGCTGGCTGCCGAGCGCAGGGCGTAGAGCTGCACCGCCCACCCCCACGACCGCTGGGGCAGGCGGCAGCGCCGGGGCGTGATCACCAGCCGGGTCGGCGGTCCGCCCCGCAGCGGGTGGAGGTCGTGGTAGCCGAAGGGCAGGTCCGGTGCGAGCGCGTGGAGGTTGGGCAGCGTGGTGCCGTCCTCCAGCACGAGGTCACACGGGTCGGCCAGCGTGGCCGCCGAGCCGGCTTCGAGGAACCACATCGGCGGGGGCGGCGGCGGGGCGTCGTGCTCGTCGGCGTCCATGGCGAGGAGGAGGGCGCGCCGGGTGGCATCGCTGGTCGGGTGCCAGGTTCCGTCGGTGTCCCAGAACCCATCCGTGATCGACCAGGCGTCGCTCATGGGAGGATTCGTACCCCACGCGACCTGCCGCCGCGCGGCACGCGGCCGTCCCTATGATCCCGCTCGTGCACCGGTCGCTGGTCGAACGCCGCCTCACGGAGGTCAGCGATCGCCTTCGCGCCCTGCGTGAGGAGTTGCACATCATCGACGAGCAGCTCATCCATCTGGATGACGACGCCGACGACGCTCACCTGCGGGCGCTCGTGTCCGAGACCCCGCTCGCCGATCGTGACCACCGTGACGCCCGCCGCCACGCCGACGCCATGAGCCGCCGGCGCACGGAGGTGGTGGACGCCATCGCCACCCTGGAGGCCCGCAGCGACGAGCTCCTCGACCGGCTGATGGCCGGCTGACCGCCCGACGACGCCTGGGTGGTTGAATGGAGCGCGCCGGAAAGGAGACATCGTTGCCGACTCGCGTGCTGATCGCGGAGGACGAGGCCATCATCCGCCTCGACCTGCGTGAGACCCTCGAAGAAGAGGGCTACGAGATCGTCGGCGAGACCGGCCGTGGTGACGAGGCGGTGGAGCTGGCTCGCACGCTGCGGCCGGACCTGGCCATCCTCGACATCAAGATGCCCGGCATGGGCGGTCTCGACGTTGCTCGGGCCATCAGCGAGGAGCGCCTCTGCGGGGTGCTCGTGCTGACCGCCTTCAGCCAGCGGGACTTCATCGAGCAGGCCCGCGACGCCGGCGCGCTGGCCTACCTGGTCAAGCCGTTCCAGAAGAGCGACCTGGTGCCCGCCATCGAGCTGGCCATCGGCCGGTTCAAGGAGATGAGCGCTCTGGCCGACGAGGTGCGGGGCCTGGCCGAGCAGCTCGAGACCCGCAAGGTCGTCGATCGGGCCAAGGGCATCCTCATGGATCGCCACGGGCTCAGCGAGCAGGACGCGTTCTCGTTCATCCAGAAGCGGGCCATGGCCGAGCGCACGAAGATGAAGGCGGTGGCCGAGCAGGTTGTGAGCGGCCACCTCTCGCCGTGAGCAAGATCCTGCTGCTGGACGGCAACTCACTCACGTACCGCGCGTTCTTCGCGTTGCCGCCAGACATGGCTACGGCCTCCGGTCAGGTCACCAACGCCGTGTTCGGGTTCACGTCGATGCTCATCAACCTGCTGCGCGACAACCGGCCCGACGCCGTCGTCGCCGCCTTCGACCGGCCCGAGCCCACGTTCCGCCACGAGCTGATCACCGACTACAAGGCCAACCGCACCGCCGCGCCCGACATCCTGCGCCAGCAGATGGGGCTCGTGCGCCAGGTGGTCGAGACGCTCGGGATCGTCACGCTGGACGTGCCCGGCTTCGAGGCCGACGACATCATCGCCACTGTCGTCGACCAGGCCAAGGCGCAGTCGTGCGAGGTCGTCATCGTCACCGGTGACCGCGACGAGTACCAGCTCGTCGAGGACCCGCTCGTGCGGGTGCTCTACAACCGCCGTGGCGTGTCCGACTACGCGCTGTACGACGAGGCCGGCATCTTCGAGCGCACGGGCGTCACGCCCAAGCAGTACCCCGAGTACGCCGCGCTGCGGGGCGACCCGTCCGACAACCTGGCCGGCGTGCCCGGCGTCGGCGAGAAGACGGCGGCGAAGCTGATCTCGACGCACGGTGGGCTGGACGGCGTGTTCGCCAACCTCGACTCGCTGACGCCGAAGCTGCGGGCCTCACTGGCCGAGCACGAGGAGCGCGTCCGCCAGAACGCGGCCGTGATGGTGCTGCGGCGCGACGCTCCCGTCACCGTCGATCTGGAGAACCTCTCCTGGGGCCCGACGGACCTCGCCGAGCTCAAGCGGCTGTTCGACTTCCTCGAGTTCCGCACGCTGTTCGAGCGGTTGGAGGAGGTGCTCGACGCCCGCATCGCCGCACCGGTGGTCGCCGGCGGCGAGGTGCTGGAGGCGGAGGTCGTGCGGTTCGGGTCGGCGGCCGAGGCCGCGACCGCACTGGCCAAACCCGAGGTGCTCGACGTGGCGGCGGCGTGGAGCGGCGCGCCGGGACGCTCGGCCCTCGCCGGGATCGCTGTGGTGCTCGACCCGCCGACGGCGTCGGTGGCGTGGGTGCCCGGTTCGATGCTGAGCGACCTCGGGGTCCGATCGGTCCTCGGCGACGGCCGGCCCGTGCGGGCGCACCAGGCGAAGGCGCTCATGCGAGGGTTGGCGGCGCTCGGCATCGATCTGCGGTCGCTGCAGCTCGACACCGCGATCGCCGCGTACCTCATCGATCCGGCGGAGAACCGCTACGAGGTGGCCGACCTCCTCGGTCGCTACACCGGCGATTCGCTGCCCGCCGAAGGCGCCCCCGACGGCCAGCTCGACCTGGACGGCGAGAGCACGGACGAGGCGGTGAGCACCGCCCGCCAGGCCCTCGCCATCAGCCGGCTGGCGCCGGCCCTCGTGGCCGCCCTCGACAAGCAGGGCATGCGCACGCTGTACGACGAGATCGAGAACCCGCTCGTGGCCGTGCTGGCGCGGATGGAGGAGGCCGGCATCGGCGTCGACGCCGTGGAGCTGCGGCGCCTCAACGACCGGCTCACATCCGAGTGCCAGCGCCTCGCCGGCGAGGTGTACGCCGCCGCCGGACGCGAGTTCAACCTCAACTCGCCGATGCAGCTGCGGCAGATCCTGTTCGACGAGCGCGGCCTTTCCCCGCAGAAGCGGACGAAGACGGGGTTCTCCACGGATGCGTCGTCGCTGGAGAAGCTGCGCGACCAGTGGCCCGACTTCATCGATCCGCTGCTGTCGTATCGCGAGGTCGAGAAGCTGCGCTCCACGTACGGCGAGGGGTTGCTGTCGGAGGTTGCGCCCGACGGGCGCATCCACGCCACGTTCAACCAGACCGTGGCCCGGACGGGGCGGCTGTCGTCGGACCAGCCGAACCTGCACAACATCCCCGTGCGCTCCGACGAGGGCCGCCAGTTCCGCCGCTCGTTCGTGCCCGCTCCCGGGCACCTGCTGCTCGTGGCCGACTACAACCAGATCGAGTTGCGGTGCATCGCCCACCTGGCCGAGGACCCGGGCCTGGTGGCCGCCTTCACCGAACGCCAGGACATCCACACGGCCACGGCGTCGCGGATCTTCGGGGTGGCGCCCACCGCCGTGACCATCGCGCAGCGGTCGAAGGCCAAGATGGTCTCGTACGGGCTGGCCTACGGCATGGAGGCCTACGGGCTGGGCCAGCGGCTGAACATCCCCACGGAAGAGGCGGCCGAGATCCTGTCGGCGTACTTCATCGCCTTCCCGAACGTGAAGGAGTACATGGACCGCACGGTGATCGAAGCCCGCAAACGCGGCTACACCGAGACGCTCTTCGGCCGGCGGCGGCCCATCCCCGAGTTGCAGTCCTCGAACTGGCGCATCCGCCAGGCCGGGGAGCGCCAGGCGATGAACGCCGGCATCCAGGGGTTGGCGGCCGACATCTTCAAGGTGGCGCTCGTGCGGCTGGACGACGCGCTGGCGGCGGGCACGACCGGGGCGCGGCTCGTGCTGCAGGTGCACGACGAGGTGCTGGTCGAGGTGGCCGAGGGGGACGAGGACGCGGTGGGCGAGCTCACCCATCGGGTGCTGGCCGGCGCCGCCGAGCTGAACGTCCCCCTGGAAGTGAACCTCGCGTTCGGCCCGAGCTGGGCCGACGCCAAGGGCTAGCTGCTCTGCTCTGCCGCTTGTGTAACGGAAACCTCGACATGGTCGCGATTTCGCGCACATGGGCTTCCGGGACGGGCCGTCTCGGGCACACACCTCGGTCGTGCGTCCGACCGCCGAGACCCGGATCGCCGCCATCGCGGCCCCGCAGCTCGGACTGTTGACGGGTGCGCAAGCCCGTGCGGCGGGGCTGAGCCCCGCCCAGATCTGGCACCGGATCGACCGTGGCGACCTGGTGCGGCTCGGCGGTGGTGTGCTCGGGATCGCGGGCCACGAGCCGACCTGGCAGCGCCGGGTCCTGGCTGCGCTGCTCGCTGCGGGCCCGGGCGCTGTCGTGTCCCACCGGGCCGCCGCCTGCCTTCTGGGCTTCGACGGCTTCGGTGAGACGCCGCCCGAGGTGACCGTGCCGCGCGGGCGGCATCCCTCGGTGCCGTCCGGTGTCGTGCTGCACACCGCACTGCGCCTCGACCGCATCGACGTCGTGACCCAATCGCCGTTCCGGCTGACCAGTGGGGCATTGACGATCATCCACCTGGCGCGCCGGGCCTCCGAACAGGAGCTGCTCGCCGCCATCGGCAGCGCGATCCGCGACGGTTGGACCTCCGAGCGGTTCCTGCGGCAGCGCTTTGCCGCGCTTCGAGGGCCCGGGCGGCACGGCGCCGCGCTGCTGGCATCGGTGCTCGACGCGCCCCGCGGCGACTCGGAACTGGAGCGCCGCTTTCTGCGGCTCGTCGTCCGGGCCGACCTCCCCCGCCCGACCACGCAGCGGACCTTCCGAGGCGATCGCATCATCCGCGTCGACGCCATCTGGGAGCGCGAGCGGCTCGTCGTCGAGGTGCTCGGCCACCGCTTCCACTGCACTGCCCTCGACCTCCAGCGCGACGCCCAGCGCCGCAACGAGCTGCAGGCGATGGGCTACGTGGTGCTCGAGTTCACGGCGCGAGACATCGTTCGCGACGCCGGCCGCGTCGTCGGGGTGCTCCGCCGGCACCTCAATTCGCCGGCTGTGTGACGGAAACCGCGACATGCTCGGGGAATCGCGCACACAAGCGGAGGGGCCGAGTGACGGGCGAGCCTGACCACTGGTTCGAGCCGATCGCCGACCACCTGGGTGCGGCGTACCTGCGCTACTCGTTCACCAAGGGCACGAGCCAGGAGATCGACTTCCTCGTCGAGACGCTGGGCCTGCGGCCGGGGCAGCGGGTGCTCGACGTCGGCTGCGGACCCGGGCGCCACGCCTACGAGCTGGCGCGGCGCGGCGTCGTCGTGCACGGCGTCGACATCAGCCACCGCTTCGTCGAGCTGGCCCGGCGTGACGCGCCTCCCGGTGCCACCTTCGAGCGGCTCGACGCCCGTCACCTCCCGTTCAGCGGGGGCTTCGACGTCGCCCTGTCCCTGTGCCAGGGCGCGTTCGGGATCGTGACCGGCCCCGGTGAGGACGCCCTCGTGCTGGCGGGCATGGCGCGGGCGCTCGACCCGGGCGGCCGGGTCGCGCTGAGCGCGTTCAACAGCTACTTCCAGGTCCGCTTCGGCGAGGGCACCCTCGACGCCGCCTCGGGCATCAACCACGAGCGCACCGAGGTGCGCGACGAGCAGGGCCAGCCCAAGACGGTCGACCTGTGGACGCACTGCTTCACCCCGACCGAGCTGCGCACGTTGGTGGCCGACGCCGGGCTCCGGCTCGACGCGCTGTGGTCGGTCGAGCCCGGTGCGTACCGTGCGGCGCCGCCCACCGTGGAGACGGCGGAGTACCTGGTGATCGCTACCAAGGAATGACCGGATCGGAGAAGGGCCAGGTCGGTGCTACCCTTTCTGCGCGCCGGCGGGGGTTCCGCCGGCGCGTCCTTTGTCCGAACCGACCATCCGTGTGAAAGCAGATCTCCTGTTGTCCGATTCCCCGACTCCCACCGCCGACCCTTCTCCCGGCACCTTCGCCGAAGACGGCACGTACACCCCTCGCCAGGTCACCGCAGATGATCTCGGTATGTCGTTCGCCGATGCGATCGACGGCACCCTCGTCGATGTCGAGGACGGCCAGATCGTGCAGGGCACGGTGGTGAAGGTCGACAAGGACGAAGTCCTGCTCGACATCGGGTACAAGTCCGAAGGCGTCATCCCGGCGCGCGAGCTGTCGATCCGCAACGACATCGATCCGCACGAGGTCGTGTCTATGGGCGATTCCATCGAGGCCCTCGTCCTCCAGAAGGAGGACAAGGAGGGCCGGCTGGTCCTGTCGAAGAAGCGGGCCCAGTACGAGCGGGCGTGGGGCACGATCGAGAAGATCAAGGACGCCGAGGGCGTCGTCGAGGGTCCGGTCATCGAAGTGGTGAAAGGCGGCCTCATCCTCGACATCGGCCTGCGCGGCTTCCTGCCCGCCAGCCTCGTCGAGCTGCGGCGCGTGCGCGACCTCCAGCCGTATGTCGGCCGGGTCCTGCAGGCCAAGATCATCGAGCTCGACAAGAACCGCAACAACGTCGTGCTCTCGCGCCGCGCCTATCTCGAAGAGACGCAGAAGGAGCAGCGCGAGGACTTCCTGCACAACCTCAAGCCGGGCGAGGTGCGCAAGGGCGTGGTGTCCAGCGTCGTGAGCTTCGGCGCCTTCGTCGACCTCGGCGGCATGGACGGCCTCATCCACGTGTCCGAGCTGTCGTGGAAGCACGTCGACCACCCCGGTTCGGTGGTGGCCGTCGGCGACGAGGTCACCGTGCAGGTGCTCGACGTCGACCTCGACCGCGAGCGCATCAGCCTGTCGCTGAAGGCCACGCAGCAGGATCCGTGGCAGGAGTTCGCCTCCACCCACCGCGTCGGCGAGCTGGTCTACGGCCGGGTCACCAAGCTGGTGCCGTTCGGTGCGTTCGTCCAAGTGGGTGAAGGTATCGAGGGTCTCGTCCACATCTCCGAGATGTCGGCCCGCCACGTGGATCTGCCCGAGCAGGTCGTCACCCCGGGCGAGGAGCTGTGGGTCAAGATCATCGACCTCGACCTGGCTCGGCGCCGCATCAGCCTGTCGATCAAGCAAGCGGCCGAGGGCGGCGAGGTGGCCGAGGAGTACCGCGAGCACTTCGGCGAGCACGCCTTCGACGCCGAGGGCAACTACATCGGTGCCGCCGACGATGCCGAGCGCGAGGCGGCGTGGGCCGAGTACTACGAGCAGTACGGCGAGGACGGCCCCCCGCCGGAGGGTCTCGCCCCCGAAGGTCTCGCCCCCGAAGGTCTCGCCCCCGAAGGTCTCGCCGCCCGAAGGTCTCGCGCCAGAGGGCGAAGCACCGGCCGACGCCTGAGCGGGCCGGCCGTCCCGCAGTGCGGCGGCAGAGCTGTCGGCCGCGGGATCGTCCGAGCGCAGCGCGTCGGCGCCGAAGAGGCGCCGCATCGTCACGTCAGTTTGACGATCCCCATCCGCACGGCGAGCAGCACTGCTTGCGTGCGGTCGCGGGCGTTGAGCTTCTCGTAGATCGACGCCAGGTGGTTCTTCACCGTCTTCTGGCTGATGTAGAGCCGCTGGGCCACCTCGGGCGTCGAGCACCCGTCGGCGATCAGCTGCAGCACCTCTTCCTCGCGCTTGGTGACGAGGCGGTCCTCCTCGCGGGCGGCCTTCTCGTCGATCTTGCGCACCTCGGTGAGCATCGTTTTGGCCAGTTGCGGTGACAGCGCCGTCTCGCCGTTGGCGGCCATGCGCACGGCCTCGATGACCTCGTCGGTGGAGCAGTCCTTGGTGAGGTAGCCGACGGCGCCGGCCTTGATGGCGGCGTCGATGAGGTCCTTGTCGGCGTGCATCGTGAGCATCACGACGCGCTTGTCGGGATCGTTCTGGAGGATGCGGCGGGTGGCCTCGACGCCGTCCATGTCGGGCATCGACACGTCCATCAGGATCACGTCGGGCTTGGCCGCCGGCACCAGCCGCACCGCCTGCTCGCCGTCCGACGCCTCGCCGACGACGTAGAAGCCCTCCTCCTCGAGGGAGCGGCGCAGACCCTGACGCAGCATCTGGTGATCATCGACCAGCATCAATCGGATCGTCACGGCCGTCCTCCATCGGGGGGTTCCTGGGGATCGAGTACGACACGGACGGTAGTGCCCGCGCCACGAGCGGAGCGGATCTCGAGGGTGGCGCCGATGGTGGTGGCCCGCTCCCGCATGCCCACCATCCCGTACGAATCCTCTCGACCACGGCGGCGATCGAAGCCCACGCCGTCGTCGGTCACGCTCAGCTCGGCGTGCTTGCCGTCGCACTCCCACGTGATGGTGAGGTTCGACGCCTCGGCGTGACGCTCGGCGTTCATGACCGCCTCCTTGGCGATCCGCCACAGCTCGCGTTCTTGCAGGAGCGGCAGCCGGCCCGTCTCATGGCGGGACACGGTGATCTCGAGGCCGCTGCGCTCGTGGACCCGATCGCAGAAGATCTGCATGGTGGTGCCGACGTCCTGCGCGTCGCTCACGTCGGTGCGCAAGTCGTAGAGGGTCTCGCGCACCTCCTTCACCACGCTGCGCACCTGGTCGCGCAGATCGATGAGCACCGGTTGGAACTTGCTTCGCTTGGTGACGCGCACGGCACGATCAAGTTCGAAGCCGAGGTAGGCCAAGGATTGACCGATCTGGTCATGGAGGTCGCGGGCGATGCGGCTGCGCTCCTCGTCGGCGCCGATCGAGCGCAGGCGGGAGAACCACCGTGCGTTGTCGATGGCGACGCCGAGCGGCTCCACCAAGCCGTTCAGGAGCTCGAGATCCTTCGTGCCGTAGCGGTTGGGCACGTCGGACTCGACGGCGATGAGCCCGATCTGGGCGCCGCGCGATCGCAGCGAGCAGTACAGGCCGGACGCCGCTCGGGGGGCGAGGCCCGGGCCGCCCACCTTGGCCAGCTCGGACTCGTGGACGGTGCCCCGCGCCTGCAGCGCCCGCTGCAGTGGTTCAGGGAGCGTCTCGGCGTCGAGCGTCGGCTGGTCCCGGTTGCCCTTGCGCCGCACCGGCACCCACGAGCCGTCCGACTCCTCGTAGAGGAACACGGTGACGCTGTCGAACTCGACGAGGTCGCGCAGGCGGGTGATGGAGGAGTCGAGCACCTCGTCGAGGTCGAGTGACGCCGGCAACGTCTGCGCCACCCGGTGCAGCGAGAACAGCAGGGCGTTGGCTTCGGCGAGGCGGCCGAGGCGATCGAGGGCGAGCGACTGCTGCCGGGCCGACTCCCGCGAGACCTGCCGGGCCACGCCACTGGTGACGGCCACGAACGACGTGACGGCCAGCCAGGCGGCGCAGTCGCGGACACCGTCGGAGACGCTGTTGGCGTCGATGAGGAGGTGCTGCGCGCTCACGACCACCGCGCACACGAGCGTGATCCGGGCGGCGAACACCGAGCCCCGGCTGAACCCGGCCAGCATGGCCGCCGGCAGCAGGGAGAAGGTGAAGGGCGAGCTCCAGGCGCCGGTCAGCAGCACCACCGCCGTGGACAGGGCGAACTCGAACAGCAGCGCCGGCGCCGTACTTCGGTCGTCCGTGTAGGGGATCGGGCGCCACGTCCGGAAGGCGGCGTAGGCGATGAGGACGACGGCCCCGAACAGCAGGCGGTAGCTCGTGACGCTCAGGTCCGGCCACGCCACCACCAAGCCGACACCGATCGCCACCCAGCGGAACGGCGCCAGCGGGGGCGCCGCCGACTGAGACAGCCGGGCCGTCCCCCCGTGACCGAGGTCGGGGCTGCGCCGGTCGGGCCCGGCGCGGGCAGGGTTGCGGGGGCGTCGTCGCTCGACGAGGGGCCAGGCGATCGACGGAACGTCGCCGTTCGACGCCGCCGGCTTCGCCGGCCGCACGTCGGGTTCGGGAGCGGACGCCATGTGCCTGCCAGGCTAGGTCCTCGCTATGGTCCCGGCTCGATGATCCTCGTGGGACTGACCGGTGGCATCGGTTCGGGCAAGTCGACGGTGTCCGAGCTGCTGGCGGCCAAGGGTGCGGTGATCGTCGACGCCGACCTCATCGTGCGCCAGGTACAGGAGCCGGGTCAGCCCGTGCTGGCGGCCATCGCCGAGCGGTTCGGGCCCGCCGTCCTGACCGCGGAGGGTGCTCTCGACCGGGCGGTGCTGGCCGGCCTCGTGTTCAACGACGGCGACGCGCTCAAGGCGCTCAACGGCATCGTCCACCCGGCCGTGCGGGCGGAGATGCGCCGCCAGGTGAAGGAGCAGCGCCACACCGATCGGGTCGTCGTGATGGACGTGCCGCTCATGGTGGAAGGGGGCCGGCGGCGCTACAACGTGGGCGGCGTGGTCGTCGTGGATGTGCCCGTCGACGTGGCCGTGGACCGGCTGGTGCGGTTCCGGGCCATGGACGAGGCCGACGCCCGGGCGCGCGTCGGGCGCCAGGTGACGCGTGAGGAGCGGGTGGCGGCGGCCGACCGGGTCATCGACAACTCCGGGGACCGGGAGTCACTGCTGGCCCAGGTCGACGACCTGTGGACGTGGATCCTGACCCTCCCGCCCGCCCCCGACGAGGACCCCGCCCCCGAGCCGGAAGCCACCGAACCCACCGCCAAGTCCAACGGCTGAGCGCCCGACGGGCGCTCACCGGTGACCAACTTCGCACCGTCGAGGGCGTTCCGAACGGGTGTTCGGCGGGGTAGGATCGGGGGCCGTGGCGCCGTTCCAGGTCGTGTCCGAGTTCGAGCCCGCCGGTGACCAGCCGCAGGCCATCGCCCAGCTCGCCGAAGGCATCCAGCGGGGCGACCGGTTCCAGACCCTGCTCGGCATCACCGGGTCCGGCAAGAGCGCCACCATCGCCTGGACCATCGAGCAGATCCAGCGGCCCACGCTCGTGCTCGCCCCCAACAAGAGCCTCGCCGCCCAGCTGGCCACCGAGTTCCGGGAGTTCTTCCCGAACAACCGGGTCGAGTACTTCGTCAGCTACTACGACTACTACCAGCCCGAGGCGTACATCCCGTCGAGCGACACGTACATCGAGAAGGACAGCTCGATCAACGACGAGATCGACCGGCTGCGCCACAGCGCCACCGCCGCTCTGCTGACTCGGCGGGACGTGATCGTGGTGGCCAGCGTCAGCTGCATCTACGGCATGGGCAACCCCGAGGAGTACCGCGGCAACCTCGTGGAGCTGCACACCGGGGTCGACTACGACCAGCGCTCCATCCTGCGCAAGCTGGTCGACCTCCAGTACGACCGCAACGACATGACGCTCGGCCGCGGCAAGTTCCGGGTGCGGGGCGACACCATCGAGGTCCACCCCGCCTACGACGAGACGGTGCTGCGCATCGAGATGTTCGGCGACACCGTGGAGCGCCTCACCGTCGTCGACCCCCTCACCGGTGAACAACTGCGCGACCTGACCGAGGTCATCGTCTTCCCGGCCACCCACTACGTGGCCGGCAACGAACGCATGGAGCGGGCCGTGCGGGGCATCGAGGCCGAGCTGCAGGAGCGCCTGGCCTACTTCGAGAAGGAGAACAAGCTCCTCGAGGCCCAGCGCCTGCGGATGCGCACGCAGTACGACCTCGAGATGATCCAGGAGGTCGGCTACTGCAACGGCATCGAGAACTACTCGATGCACATCGACGGCCGCACCTACGACGAGCCGCCGTTCACCCTGCTCGACTACTTCCCCAAGGACTTCCTCCTCGTCATCGACGAGAGCCACCAGGCCGTGCCCCAGCTGCACGGCCAGTTCGAGGGCGACCGCAGCCGCAAGGACATGCTGGTCGAGCACGGCTTCCGCCTGCCGAGCGCCCGGGACAACCGGCCGCTGCGGTTCGAGGAGGTCCAGGAGCGGCTGAACCAGTGCATCTTCCTGTCGGCCACGCCAGCGGACTACGAGCTGCGAGTGTCGAACCAGGTCGTGGAGCAGGTGGTGCGGCCCACCGGCCTCGTCGACCCGGAGGTGTCGGTGCGGCCCACCAAGGGCCAGATCGACGACCTCATGGAGCAGATCAACCAGCGCGTCACCAAGGGCGACCGGGTGCTCGTCACCACCCTCACCAAGAAGATGGCCGAGGACCTCACCGACTACCTCCTCGAGCTGGGCGTGCGGGTGCGCTACCTCCACAGCGAGGTCAACACCGTGCAGCGCATCGAGATCCTGCGGGGGTTGCGCCTGGGCGAGTTCGACGTCTGCGTCGGCATCAACCTCCTGCGGGAGGGCCTCGACCTGCCCGAGGTCTCGCTCGTGGCCATCCTCGACGCCGACAAGGAAGGCTTCCTGCGCAGCGAGACGTCGCTCATCCAGACGATCGGCCGCGCCGCCCGCAACGTGGACGGCGAGGTGATCATGTACGCCGACAAGGTCACCGACTCCATGCAGCGGGCCATCAGCGAGACCAACCGCCGTCGCGGCCTGCAGCAGGCCTACAACGCCGAGCACGGCATCGACCCGCAGACGATCCGCAAGGCCGTCACCGACATCCTGTCGCTGCTGCGGCCCGACGACACCAGCGCACCGATCCCCGGCCGCGAGCGGCGCAAGCAGCGGGAGCGGGAGCAGAAGCGCCTGGCCGAGCTGGCCGAGCTGCCCCAGGGCGAGCTGTCCCGCCTCATCATGACGCTCGAAGAGGAGATGCACACGGCGGCCACCGAGCTCCGCTTCGAGTACGCCGCGCGCCTGCGCGACGAGGTGAAGGAGCTCAAGCGAGAGCTGAAGGAAGCGGTCCTGTAGCATCGAACACCAGTTCGCTCCGGAACCCTAAGATCACCGTCGTGCGCCACCCCCGACCGCCGATACCCTCGATCTGATGTCGTTCGACACGCTCGTCGTGCGGGGCGCCCGTGAGCACAACCTGAAGAACATCAGTGTCGAGCTGCCGCGCGACCGGCTGATCGTGCTGACCGGGTTGTCGGGCTCGGGCAAGTCGAGCCTGGCCTTCGACACGATCTACGCCGAGGGCCAGCGCCGCTACGTCGAGTCGCTCTCGTCGTACGCCCGGCAGTTCCTGGGGCAGATGGACAAGCCCGACGTCGACTTCATCGAAGGCCTGTCACCGGCCATCTCCATCGACCAGAAGTCGGCCTCCCGCAACCCGCGCTCCACCGTCGGCACGATCACCGAGGTCTACGACTACCTCCGCCTCCTCTACGCCCGCATCGGGGTGCCGCACTGCCCGGAGCACAAGGTGCGCCTCGAGCGGCAGTCGCCCCAGCAGATCGTGGACCGCCTGGCCGAGCTGCCCGACGGCACCCGCTTCCAGGTGCTGGCACCCGTGGTGCGCGGCCGCAAGGGCGAGTACGAGACCCTCCTCACCGACCTCCAGGCCGAGGGCTACGTGCGGGCGCGGATCGACGGCGACACCCAGGACATCGCCGAGTTCCTGAAGGGCGGCGACCGCCTGGCCCGCTACGAGCAGCACACCATCGAGATCGTGGTCGACCGCCTCGTGAAGCGCGACGGCATCGAGCGCCGCCTGACGGACTCGGTGGAGACGGCGCTGAAGCTGGCCGAGGGCGTGGTCGAGATCGAGCTGGTGCCGCGTGAGGGAGAGGGCCAGAGCGAGACGCTCACCTTCAGCCAGCACCTGGCCTGCCCGGTGGGCTTCGAGTCGTACGAGGAGCTGGCGCCCCGCAACTTCTCGTTCAACTCGCCCTACGGCGCCTGCCCCACCTGCGACGGGCTCGGCACCCGCTTCGAGGTCGACCCTGAGCTGGTCGTCCCCAACCCCGACCTGTCGATCGCCGAGGGCGCCATCGCCCCGTGGAGCACGGCCCGCACGCAGTACTTCACCCGCATGCTCGAAGCGGTGGCGGAGAACAACAAGATCGATCTGGACAAGCCGTGGTCGAAGCTGACGAAGGCGCAGCAGAACACCATGCTCTTCGGCACCAAGGGCCAGGTGACGGTCAAGTACAAGAACCGCTACGGGCGCCAGCGCCAGTACAACACCACGTACGAAGGCATCATCCCGTTCCTGCAGCGGCGCCATAGCGACGCCGAGTCGGACTGGAGCCGGGAGCAGATCGAGGGCTACATGCGCGAGGTGCCGTGCCCTGCGTGCGGTGGCCACCGGCTGAAGCCCTCCAGCCTCGCCGTCAGCATCGGCGAGCGCAGCATCTCGGAGGTGTGCGACCTATCGATCGGCGAGTCGGCCAAGTTCCTCGCCGCTCTCGAGCTGAACGAGCGGGAGAAGATCATCGCCGAGCGGGTGATCAAGGAGATCAACGCCCGCATGAGCTTCCTGCTCGACGTCGGGCTCGACTACCTCTCCCTGTCGCGTTCGGCGGGCACGTTGGCCGGCGGTGAGGCGCAGCGCATCCGCCTCGCCAGCCAGATCGGCTCCGGTCTGGTCGGCGTGCTGTACGTGCTCGACGAGCCGTCCATCGGCCTGCACCAGCGCGACAACCACCGTCTCATCGAGACGCTCATCCGCCTGCGCGACCTCGGCAACACCGTGATGGTGGTGGAGCACGACGAGGACACCATCCGCGTGGCCGACTGGGTGGTCGACATCGGGCCGGGCGCCGGCGAGCACGGCGGCGAGGTCATCCACTCGGGCCCGGTGAAAGGGCTGCTGCGCAAGAAGGAGTCGATCACCGGCCAGTACCTGGCGGGCAAGCGGTCGGTGCCGGTGCCCAAGCACCGCCGGCCACCGGGCATGGACCAGCTCGTCATCCGCGGTGCCCGCGAGCACAACCTGCGCAACCTGGACGTGAACATCCCCCTCGGGTTGTTCGTGGCCGTCACGGGCGTATCGGGCTCGGGGAAGTCGACACTGGTGCAGGACATCCTGCTGCCCACGTTGATGCAGCGGATCTACAAGTCGAAGACGGCGCCCGGGCGGCACCGCACGATCGAGGGCATCGAGCTGCTCGACAAGGTGATCGACATCGACCAGAGCCCCATCGGCCGCACGCCCCGTTCCAACCCGGCCACGTACACGGGCGTGTTCGACCACATCCGCAAGCTCTTCGCCGCCACCCAGGAAGCGAAGGTGCGCGGGTACCTGCCCGGGCGGTTCTCCTTCAACGTGAGCGGCGGCCGCTGCGAGGCGTGCGCCGGCGACGGCACGATCAAGATCGAGATGCACTTCCTGCCCGACGTGTACGTGCCGTGCGAGGTGTGCAAGGGCGCCCGGTACAACCGCGACACGCTCGACATCACGTTCAAGGGGAAGAACATCGCCGAAGTGCTGGACATGCCGGCCGAGGAGGCGCTCGACTTCTTCTCCAACCAGCCGGCGATCAGCCGCCACATGCAGACGCTGGTCGACGTCGGCCTCGGCTACGTGCGCCTCGGCCAGCCCGCCACCACGCTGTCCGGCGGCGAGGCCCAGCGGGTGAAGCTGGCGTCCGAGCTGGCCAAGCGGTCCACGGGCCACACCATCTACCTGCTCGACGAGCCCACCACCGGTCTGCACTTCGAGGACGTGCGCCGGCTGCTCACGGTGCTGTCGCGGCTGGTCGACCAGGGCAACACGGTGCTCGTCATCGAGCACAACCTCGACGTGATCAAGACGGCCGACTGGATCATCGACCTCGGTCCGGAGGGCGGCTCCGGGGGCGGCACCGTGGTGGCCGAGGGATCGCCGGAGCACGTGGCCACCATCCCGGCCAGCCACACCGGCCGCTTCCTCCAGGCGATGCTCAGCCGTTAGATGCGGCGCCTCCCCGGCGCCGACTCGCTGGGCTCGGACAATCCCGAGAGCGACTACCCCGGCGCCGCACTGCGGCGCCACTCTCAGGTGATGCTGAGCATGCGGTCGAGGGCGACCCGGGCGTCCGCCGCGGTGTCGTCGTCGACCGTGATGCGGTTGACCACCCGACCCTCGACCAGTTGCTCGAGCGTCCAGCACAGGTGGGGGGCGTCGATCCGGAACATCGTGGAGCACGGGCAGATCAACGGGTCGAGCGACACGATCGTCTTGCCCGGGGTCTCGTGGTCCAGCCGCTGCACGAGGTGGATCTCCGTGGCGACGGCGATGACCGATCCCTCGGGCGCGGCCTCCACGGCGCGGATGATGAAGTCGGTGGAGCCGACCTGATCGGCGATGTCGCACACCTCGTGCGAGCACTCGGGGTGGGCGATCACGATGCCGCCCGGGTGCTCGGCCCGGAAGGCGGCCACGTGCTCGGGCCGGAACCGCTGGTGCACCGAGCAGTGCCCCTTCCACAGGAGGAAGGTGGCCTCCTTGACCGCCGCGTCGGTGAGGCCCCCAAGCTCGCGGCGCGGGTCCCAGACCAGCATGTCCTCGTGGCCGTACCCCATGGCCAGCCCGGTGTTCCGACCGAGGTGCTGGTCGGGGAAGAACAGCACCCGGTCACCGCCGGCGCCACCGTCGGCCGTGGGGCGGAACGCCCATTCGAGGACGGCCCGGGCGTTGGTCGAGGTGCACACGGCGCCGCCGTGGCGACCGACGAACGCCTTCAGCGCGGCGGAGGAGTTCATGTACGTGATCGGCACGAGGTGCTCGACGTCGATCACCGCGGCCAGCGCGTCCCACGCTTCCTCGACCGAGTCGAGGTCGGCCATGTCGGCCATGGAGCAGCCGGCGTTGAGGTCGGGGAGGATCACCTTCTGGTCGGGGCCGGTGAGGATGTCGGCCGACTCGGCCATGAAGTGCACCCCGCAGAAGACGATGTACTCGGCCTCGGGGTGCTCCTTGGCGATGACGGACAACCGGAACGAGTCGCCCCGGGCGTCGGCCCAGCGCATCACCTCGTCGCGCTGGTAGTGGTGGCCGAGGATGAAGAGGCGCGGTCCGAGGGCCTCCTTGGCGGCGGCGATGCGCGTGGCCAGTTCCTCGGGCGGGGCGTCGACATAGCGCTCGGCAAGCGGTGCCTGCAGGCGGAGCATGGGTTGGATCCTCCTCGGGAGGGTGCCCTGGTGCTGGACGGTGGAGGCAGCCTGGCCTGCTCCACGGGGATGGCGTCCCCAGGGCGGGATATGACGCCGATTCCAGGCGGCGCGGCCGTCAGTGTACGGCTCGGGCGGCCGTACCATCACCTCGTGGTGCAACGTCCCCCGGCCGGCACGATCCCCGACGCGCCCGGCTCCTACCAGTTCAAGGACGCCCTTGGTCGCGTGATCTACGTCGGCAAGGCGGCCAGCCTCCGCCAGCGCCTCTCCAACTACTTCTCGGACCCCCGCAGCCTCCACCCCCGCACCGCCCAGATGGTGGCCACCGCCGAGTCGGTCGAGTGGATCCAGGTGCGCAACGAGGTCGAGGCGCTCATGCTCGAGTACAGCCTCATCAAGCAGCACCGGCCCCGCTTCAACATCCGGCTGCGCGACGACAAGAGCTACCCGTTCCTCGCCATCACCCTCGATGAGGAGTGGCCCCGCTCGATGGTGATGCGAGGCCGCAAGCGCAAGGGCGTGCGCTACTTCGGGCCGTACGGTCACGCGTACGCCATCCGGGAGACGCTCGATCTGCTGCTGCGCACGTTCCCGATACGTACGTGCTCGCCCCAGAAGTTCAACCAGCACCACCGCCTCGGCCGGCCGTGCCTGCTGTTCCACATCGAGAAGTGCTCCGGCCCGTGCGTCGGCGAGATCGACCACGAGAGCTACATGGACCTGGTCCAGGAACTGATCGACTTCCTGGACGGCGACACCGACGAGATCGTGGGCCGCCTGGAGCGCAGCATGCGGGAGGCGGCCGACGCCCTCGAGTACGAGCGGGCGGCCCGCTGCCGGGACCGGCTCGTCGCCGTGCGCAAGGCCATCGAGCGCCAGCAGATGGTGGCCGAGCGCAACGAGGACATCGACCTGATCGGCGTGGCCGAGGACGAGCTGGAGGCGGCCGTCCAGGTGTTCTACGTTCGCCGGGGCCGGGTGATGGGGCGCAAGGGGTTCATCGTCGACAAGGTGGAGGACCTCACGCCGGGCGGGCTGGTGGCCCGGATCATGGAGGAGATGTACGGCGACGAGCCGGCGTTGGGCGTGCCCAAGCAGGTGCTGGTACCGGCCGAGCCCGAGTCGGTGGCCGTGTACGAGGAGTGGCTCACGCAGATGCGGGGCTCGCGCGTGCAGGTGCGGGTGCCGCTGCGGGGGGACAAGCGGGAGCTGCACGAGACGGTCACCCGCAACGCCAAGGAGGAGTTCACCCGCCACCGCTTGCGGCGAGCGGCCGATCACAACTCCCGGGCCAAGGCCCTCAACGAGCTCCAGGACGCCCTCGGCCTGGCCGAGGCGCCGCTGCGCATCGAGTGCTACGACATGGCCCACATCCAGGGCACCGACTACGTCGGGTCGATGGTGGTGATGGAAGACGGCCTGCCCCGCAAGAGCGAGTACCGCCGCTTCAAGGTGAAGGGCGTGGCCGGCAACGACGACTACGCCGCCATGGAAGAGGTGCTGACCCGGCGGCTCACCGCCTACCTCAGCGAGCGGGACCGGCCCGTGTCCGAGCGGCCGGGCAAGTTCGCCTACCCGCCCCAGCTGCTCCTGGTGGACGGGGGCAAGGGCCAGCTGGCGGTGGCCGAGCAGGTCGTGCGCGACCTCGGGCTGGACGAGGAGATCCCGGTGGCGTCCCTGGCCAAACGGTTCGAGGAGGTGTACGTGCCGGGCATGGCCGACCCGGTCGCCATCCCCCGGCAGTCCGAGGCCCTGTTCCTGCTGCAGCGCATCCGCGACGAGGCCCACCGCTTCGCCAACACCTTCCACCGCGAGCTGCGGGGCAAGCGGATGACCAAGAGCGTGCTCGACGACGTGGCCGGGCTCGGCCCCACCCGCCGCAAGCGCCTGGTGAAGGAGCTGGGGGGCATGACGGCGGTGAAGAAGGCGACCCTGGACGAACTGCGCGAGCTCACCTGGCTGCCCGACGCGGTCGCCGACGCCGTGTACATGAAGCTGCACGGCACCGCCGGCAGCCCCCCCACCCCAGCGCGTACTGACGCGAGCTGACCCGATATGCGTTGGCTTCCGTACATGTGTTCCCGATGAGCGACCACTCCCTGTGGGAGCAGCAGGCGGGGTGGTGGCAGGAGGGGTTCACCGCCGGCGCCGATCCCGAGTACGAGGAGCAGATCCTGCCTCTGGCCGCCGAGGAGCTGGCGGGGGCGAGGGCCGTGCTCGACGTCGGCTGCGGCGAGGGTCAGGTGGCCCGCCTGGCGGCGGCCGGGGGAGCGACGCTGGTCGTCGGCGTCGACCCCACGTGGAACCAGGTCGTCGTGGCCCGCCAGCGCGGCGGCGGTCCCAGCTACGGGCGGGCCGACGCCGATGCCCTCCCGTTCCCCGACGGCGCCTTCGACGCCGTGGTGGCGTGCCTCGTCTTCGAGCACATCCGAACTGTGGATGCCGCCATCGCCGAGGTGGCCCGCGTCCTGCGACGGGGCGGGCGGTTCTGCTTCTTCCTCAACCACCCGCTCCTGCAGACGCCCGGCAGCGGCTGGATCGACGACCAGGTCCTCGACCCGCCCGAGCAGTACTGGCGCATCGGCCCGTACCTGGTGGAGGACGAGACCATCGAGCAGGTCGAGCACGGCGTGTTCATCCCGTTCATCCACCGCCCGCTGAGCCGCTACGTGAACGCCATGGCCGCCAACGGGCTCCTCATCGAGCGCATGGAGGAACCGGCGCCGCCGGCCGGGTTCCTGGCCCGGGCCCAGGAGTACGCCGACGCCGCCACGATCCCGCGGTTGTTGTTCCTGCGCAGCCGGAAGACCACCTGAAGTTCATCTCGGATCGGTACCCTGAGCAGCGGTGACGGACATCCTCGTGATCGCCGGGTTGTCAGGGGCAGGCCGCTCGCAGGCGGCCGACAGCCTCGAGGACCTCGGCTGGTTCGTGGTCGACAACCTGCCCTCCGCGCTCATCGAGAAGGTCGCGGAGCTGGGGAGCGCGCCCGGATCGAAGACCGAGCGGCTCGCCCTCGTCGTCGGCAGCGGGCCCCACCAGGCCGACATCATCGACGTGGTGGGACGGCTCCGGAAGGCCGGCCACATCGTGCGCATCGTGTTCCTCGAGGCGGCCGACGCCGAGCTCGTGCGCCGCTACGGCAGCACCCGGCGCAAGCACCCGTTGAGCGACGGCACCGGCACCGTCCTCGACGCCATCCAGGACGAGCGGACGCTGCTCGAACCGGTCAAGGGCGAGGCCGACGTCGTCATCGACTCCACGGACCTCAACGTCCACCAGCTCAAAGCCCGCCTCGTGGACCTGTTCGGCGTGGAATCGCCGGCCACCGGCATGCAGACCACGATCACGTCGTTCGGCTACAAGCACGGGCTGCCGCTCGATGTCGACATCGTGCTCGACTGCCGCTTCCTGCCCAACCCGTATTGGGAGGAGGCCCTGCGCGACCGCACCGGCCTCGAGGCGCCCGTGCGGGAGTTCGTGCTGGCCCAGCCGGCGACCGGCGAGTTCCTGGACCGCCTCGACGACCTGTTCGAGCTGCTGCTGCCCGCGTACGCCGCCGAGGGGAAGAGCTACCTGACGGTCGGGATCGGCTGCACCGGCGGCCGCCACCGGTCGGTCGTCATGGCCGAGGAGCTGGCTCATCGGCTCCGGCGCCGGGGCTACGACCCCCGCGTCCAGCACCGGGACGTGGAACGCCGGGTGTAGGTGGGACGCGGCGCCCGCCGGCACGGGACCAGTAGGGTTCGCGTCCCAATCTCGGACCACCCGGGAGCCCCCCGGGGAAAGGACTGCGCCATGACCGTCCGCGTGGGCATCAACGGCTTCGGTCGCATCGGTCGGAACTTCTTCCGGGCGGCCAAGCAGGCGGGCGCCGACATCGACTTCGTCGCGGTCAACGACCTCGGCTCGATCGACACCATGGCCCACCTGCTCAAGTACGACTCGGTCCTCGGCAAGCTGCCCGACGACGTGAAGGTCGTCGACGAGGGCATCTACGTCGCCGGCGACACGATCAAGGTCCTCCAGGTCCGCGACCCCAAGGAGCTTCCCTGGGGCGACCTCGGTGTGGACGTGGTGGTCGAGTCGACCGGCTTCTTCACCGACCGGGCCAAGGCGGCCGCCCACCTCGAGGCGGGCGCCCCGTTCGTGGTGGTATCGGCGCCGTCGGCCGGGGCCGACGCCACGTTCGTCATGGGCGTCAACGACGACACCTTCGACGCCGCCACCCACAAGGTCGTGTCGAACGCGTCCTGCACCACGAACTGCTTCGTGCCCCTGGTGAAAGTGATCGACGATGCGTTCGGGGTGGAGCAGGGCCTGATGACCACGGTGCACGCCTACACCGGCGATCAGATGCTGGTCGACGGGCCCCACAGCGACATGCGCCGGGCCCGTGCCGCCGCCATCAACATCGTGCCCACGTCCACCGGCGCCGCCCGGGCCACGGGGCTCGTGCTGGAGTCGCTCAACGGCAAGCTCGACGGCACCTCACTGCGGGTGCCGGTCCCCGACGGCTCCATCACGGACCTCGTGGCCGTGCTGACGACGCCGGCGTCGGTCGCCGAGATCAACGCGGCGTACCAGGAGGCGGCGTCGACGGGTCCGCTGAAGGGCGTCCTCGAGTACTCGGAGGCCCCGCTGGTGTCGACCGACATCGTGGGCAACCCCCACAGCTGCATCTTCGACAGCCAGCTCACCATGAGCAAGGGCACCCTCGTGAAGGTGCTCGGCTGGTACGACAACGAGTGGGGCTACTCGAACCGCCTGGTCGACGTGGCCATCCTCATCGGTTCCGCGAACAAGTAACCCGCGGTGGCCGACCTGCCGGTCCTGGAGGACCTGCTGCCGCTCGATGGCCAGCGGGTGCTCCTGCGGGCCGACTTCAACGTGCCGCTGGAAGGCGGGCGCATCACCGACGACTTCCGGATCCGCGCCGCGCTGCCCACCATCACCTGGCTCCAGGAGCACGGCGCCCACGTCACGGCGTGCAGTCACCTCGGCCGGCCGAAGGGCAAGCCCGACCCGAAGTACTCGATGGCGCCGGTGCGGGAACGGCTGGCCGAGCTGGCGCCGGGCGTCGACCTGCTCGAGAACCTCCGCTTCGATCCCGGTGAGGAGGCCAACGATCCGGCCTTCGTGGCCAGGCTCGTCGAGGGCCAGGATGCCTATGTCGACGACGCCTTCGGGGCCGCTCATCGGGCCCACGCGTCCATCGTGGGTCCCCCGCAGACGCTGCCGTCGGCGGCCGGCCGCCTCCTCCAGCAGGAGGTGGAGGTGCTGCTGGGACTGCGGGAGCGGCCCAAGCGGCCGTTCATCGCCGTCCTCGGCGGGGCCAAGGTGAGCGACAAGATCGGGGTGATCGACGCGCTGCTCGAGGTGGTCGACGGCATCGCCATCGGCGGCGGCATGTGCTTCACGTTCCTGGCCGCGCAGGGCAATCCGATCGGCGACTCGCTGTTCGAGGCCGACCAGGTGGAGGAGTGCCGGCGTCTCCTCGGCGGCAGCAAGCCGCTCTACCTGCCGGAGGACATCGTGGGCCTGGCGCCCGACGGCACCGTGTCGACCTACGGCACCCGCCTGCCCGACGGCGTGAGGGGCCTGGACATCGGCCCCGGTTCCGCGGCCGCCTTCGCCGACCTCGTGCTCGATGCCCGCACCGTCTTCTGGAACGGGCCCATGGGGTTGTTCGAGGACGAGCGCTTCGCCGCCGGCACCCGCACGGTGGCCCAGGCCATGGCCGACACCAAGGCCTTCACCGTGGTGGGCGGGGGCGACTCGGCCGCCGCCCTGGCCGCGTTCCGGCTCGACGACGAGGTCGATCACGTCTCGACCGGTGGGGGAGCCTCGCTCGAACTGCTCGAGCTGGGCGACCTGCCCGGGCTGCAGGCGTTACGGGAGGCGAAGGCGCGCCGTGGCTGATCGCCGACCGTTGATCTCCGGCAACTGCCAGGCCCGAGCGGCCAGGAGCGGAGGATACGGACCATGAGTGGCGCCAACCGGAGGCCCCTGATCTCGGGCAACTGCCAGGCCCGAGCGGCCAGGAGCGGAGGATACGGACCATGAGTGGCGCCAACCGGAGGCCCCTGATCTCCGGCAATTGGAAGATGCACTTCAACCACTTCGACGCCATCCAGTTCGTGCAGAAGCTGAGCTACCTCGTGGGCCGAGACGATGTGGCCGCGGTGGACGTGAGCGTGCACCCGCCGTTCACCGACCTGCGCTCCGTCCAGACCCTGCTCGACGCCGACCGCATCCCGTACGCCCTCGGCGCCCAGCACTGCCACTGGGAGGAGAAGGGCGCCTACACGGGTGAGGTGGCGCCGGTGTTCCTGGCCAAGCTGGGCGTCTCCTACGTCATCTGCGGTCACAGCGAGCGGCGGGAGCTGTTCGGGGAGACCGACGAGATGGTGGCCAAGAAGGCCGCCGCCATCGCCGCCAACGGCATGACGCCCATCGTGTGCGTGGGCGAGACGC
The DNA here is from genome assembly GCA_963728985.1 of uncultured Acidimicrobiales bacterium. Classification (GTDB taxonomy): domain Bacteria; phylum Actinomycetota; class Acidimicrobiia; order Acidimicrobiales; family Ilumatobacteraceae; genus DASXAI01. The sequence continues at coordinate 115,324 of CAVSME010000006.1, forward strand.
TGGCCGAGCGGGAGGCGGGCGGCACCGAGGACAAGGTCGTCGGGCAGGTCCGTGCCGCGCTCGGTGGCCGCAGCGCCGCCGAGGTGGGTGCGCTGGTGATCGCCTACGAGCCCATCTGGGCGATCGGGACCGGCCGCACGGCCACGCCCGACGACGCCCAGACCGTCTGCGCCACCATCCGGCGCGAGGTGGCGGCAGCCTTCGGACCCGAGGCGGCCGGGGCTGTTCGCGTCCAGTACGGCGGTTCTGTCAAGTCGGGCAACATCGTCGAGCTGATGGCCCAGCCGGACATCGACGGGGCCCTCGTGGGCGGGGCCAGCCTCGACCCGGACGAGTTCGCGCAGATCGTTCGGTACCAGTCGCGCTGAGCAGGGTTTTCGGCCCTCCGACACCAAGTCGGCTGCTCGCACGCGGGTAAAATCACCCACTTGAGGGAACCCACGGCCAGTGGAAGGTCGTCATCACAACGGCATGCACCCGTAATGAACGATCCGCTACCCGTGGGTAATGGCTCTGCTAGGTTGCGGCTCCGTTCGACGGCCGTACGTCAAAGGGGAGGTTCTGGCCTGTTGAGCGTGGCCCCCATGGATCGCCAGCAATCGATGTGGTTCATCGCGAGGCCGACCCGTGGCGCGGGTGCATTTGGTGCGGCAAGTTGTCCGGGCGGCATGTCGCGTCCCTTCCCCGTTCACCATCCCGAACCCAGGAGGTAGTCAGTTTGAGAAGAACGGCCAAGGCGGCGATCGTGCTCCTCGGCGCTTCGCTCGTCGCCGCTGCGTGCGGTGGGGACAACAAGCAGTCGAGCAGCACCACGGCGGCGGCACCGGGGACAACCGCGGCTGGCGCCGCCACAACTGCTGGCGGTGCTACCACCAGCGCCGGCGGCACCGATACGACGCTGGGGGGCAAGACCGGTGGCACCGTCACCTACTCGCTGCCCGACCACTTCACCTCGTACAACAACGGGACGGCGGAGGACAACCTCACGTCGAACCAGTACGCCACCAACCAGGTGATCCCGAACGTCTCGTACTTCGACGACAAGGGCGGCACATCGATCAACAAGGAGCTCGTCGACGTCCAGAAGACGAGCGACTCGCCCCTCACCGTCGTGTACAAGTTCAACCCGAAGGCGGCCTGGGATGACGGCTCGCCGATCGGGTGCGACGACATGTACCTGTACTGGATCGCCAACAACGGCGTCCAGAAGACCACCGACGACACCGGCAAGGAGATCAGCCTCTTCGCCACGGCGTCGACCACGGGCTTCAACCAGATCAAGTCGGTCGACTGCTCGGCCGACGGCAAGACGGTGACGTACACCTACGACACGCCGTTCTCGGACTGGCTCGGTCTCGTGACCGATCAGGGCTTCGTTCCCGCCCATGTGGTGGCGGCCAAGGCCGGGCTCGCCTCGGCGGCCGACATCCGCAAGGCGTACGAGGGCAACGACACCGCGACGCTCAAGAAGCTGGCCGACTTCTGGAACACGGGCTTCAAGACCGACAAGGGCGTCGACCCCACGGTCGACCTGTCGGGTGGTCCGTTCAAGATCTCCGAGTACGTGCCCGATCAGAGCATCACGCTGGTCCGCAACGACAAGTACTGGGGCACGCCGGCCAAGGCCGACAAGATCATCATCCGCGTCATCACCGATGACACCGCGGCCGCCCAGGCGCTTGCCAACGGCGAGGTCCAGGTCATCGCTCCCCAGCCCGACCCGGACCTGCTGAACCAGTTGCAGGGTCTGTCCGGCGTGACCACCTCGGTCAACGGCGGCTTCACGTTCGAGCACTTCGACGTGAACTTCCAGACCCCGCTGTTCCAGGACAAGGCTGTCCGCCAGGCGCTCGCCTACTGCGTGCCTCGTCAGGACATGGTCGACAAGCTGATCAAGCCGCTCGACCCCAACGCCAAGATCCTGCAGAACCGCATGTTCGAGCCGTTCCAGGCTGCCTACAAGGACACCAGCGGTGGGGCCTACGACAAGGTCGACATCGCCAAGGCGAAGTCCACCCTCGAGGCGGCCGGCTACACCCTGAGCGGCAACGTGTATGCGAAGGGCGGCCAGAAGGTCGAGTTCAAGCTGATGCACAAGGACAACGCACGCCGCTCGTCGGAGATGCAGTTGATCCAGGCATCGTGCGCCCAGGCCGGCATCTCGGTCATCGATGACTCCGATCCGAAGTGGTCCACGCGCCTCGGCGCCGGCCAGTTCGAGGCCGTGGTCTTCGCTTGGCAGGGGAACCCGCTGCTGACCGCGCAGGTGGCCGAGTACAAGACGCCGCCGGACAAGACCAACCTGCTGTCGAACTACCAGTACTACTCGAACCCGGAGGTCGACAAGCTGCTCGACCAGGTGGTGGGGGAGACCGACCAGACGAAGGCAGCCGACTTGCTGAACCAGGTCGACACGATCATGTGGCAGGACTTGAACACGATCCCGCTGTTCCAGTTCCCGGACATCCTGAGCCACAGTGACCAGGTCACGAACATCGTGTACAACCCGAGCCAGCAGGGTCCCACCTGGAACATCCAGAACTGGGCGGCGGCCTGACCCATCCACGGGCTCGCCAACGAGCCAGTGAACGCTAGGAATACGCTGATGGGGCCGGGCCGCCAGGCCCGGCCCCACGGCCATCACGCCACACAAGCGGCCCGGCACCGTCCGGGTCCAGAACCCGAGGACGCCGATGTTCCTCTTCATCGTTCGGCGGTTGCTGATCGCGATCCCGATCCTCATCTTGTCGTCGGTGCTGGTGTTCGTTCTGGTGGTGAACGCCGGTGATCCGCTGGAGAACCTTCGCAGCCGCCCGAACAGCCAGCAGCTGATCGAGCAGAAGACGTCGGCGTACCACCTCGACCAGCCGGTCGCCCAGCGCTACCTCACGTGGGCCAAAGGCGTCCTCCACGGCGACTTCGGCGTGGACGCCACCGGCCAGGAAGTGCGCCCGAAGCTCATGCGGGCCCTCTGGATCACGATGCGCCTCGTCATCGCGGCGGCGCTCATCGCCGTCGTCCTGGGGATCACCGTGGGGGTGATCAGCGCGATACGCCAGTACACCCTCTTCGACTACGGGGCGACGTTCTTGGCGTTCCTCTTCTTCGCCATGCCGGTGTTCTGGTTCGCCGTGCTCCTCAAAGAGTTCGGGGCCATCAAGCTCAACGACTGGCTCCAGCATCCGGGCGTCTCGATCATCGCCGCCGTCATCCTCGTCGCCGTCTGCGCCGGCCTGGCCTCGATCATCTTCAACCTCGGCGAGAAGCGCTCGCGCCGGCGGGGGCGGATGGCCGCCGTCGGTGGCGCGGCGTTCGGCGCGGTGCTCGTGGCCGTCCTGGCCACCTGGTTCGGCAACCACAACTTCACCCGCTGGATCTCGACGATCGGGCCGGAGTCGCCCAACTTCACGGGCTCGTTCTTCGCCCGCGTGGGGGATCTCGCCGGCCACATGATCCTGCCCACCATCACCCTCGCCGTCATCAGCTTCGCCACCTACAGCCGGTTCCAGCGGGCATCGCTGCTCGACACGCTCTCGTCGGACTACGTGCGCACGGCGAGGGCCAAGGGTCTGTCCAACAAACGGGTGGTCTTCCGCCACGCGTTCCGTACGGCGCTCATCCCGGTGGTCACGCTGATGGCCATCGATTTCGGCATCCTGCTGGGCGGCGCGATCATCACCGAGACGGTCTTCCAGTGGAGAGGAATGGGCACGCTCTTCTACAACGCCATCCTCCGCGACATCGACGTCAACACCGCGATGGCCTGCCTCATGGTGACGGCGACGCTCGTGATCGTCTTCAACATCCTCGCCGACATCGCCTACGCCTACCTCGATCCGAGGATCCGAATTGACTGACTACGGTCCCCGCCCCGGCCCTCGCGACACGCTGCGGCGCGCTGTCGGCACCAGCGGGGCGTCCACCATCCAGCTCGAGCCGCAGGACGCGCTCGCAGACGGCGAGGCGCCGCTCGGCCCCGAGCGGGAGTTCACCGTGGAGGCCCGCAGCCAGTGGAAGATGGTGCTGCGCCGCTTCACCCGCCACAAGCTGGCCATGGCCAGCTTGCTGGTGTTCGTCCTCGTCACGCTGCTGGCCTTCGTCGGCGCCCGGATCTGGAAGTACGACTACAAGACGGTGACCCCCGACGCCAGCCAGGCGCCGTCCTGGGAGCATCCCTTCGGCACCGACGATCTCGGCCACGACTACTTCGCCCAGGTCCTGCGGGGGGCCCAGAAGTCCATCGAGATCGCCCTCATCGTGGCCCTCCTGGCCACGTTCATGGGTGTTCTCATCGGCGCCATCTCCGGGTACTTCCGGGGCTGGGTCGACACCGGCCTCATGCGGTTCGTCGATCTCCTACTGACCATTCCCGTGATCGCCATCGCCGCCTGTCTCGGCCGCGCCCTCGGTGGCGGCGACTGGTGGCTGCTGTCGTTCATCCTCGCCGCCGTGCTGTGGACCACCACGGCGCGGATCATCAGAGGGGAGTTCCTCTCCTTACGCGAGAAAGAGTTCGTCGAGGCGGCGAGAGCCATCGGCGCCAAGGACAGCCGCATCATCTTCAAGCACATGCTGCCCAACGTGGTCGGTCCGATGATCGTGTCGGCCACCTTGGTGGTCGCCACCGCCATCCTCTACGAGACGGCGCTGAGCTACCTCGGCCTCGGCGTGAAGCGGCCCGACACGTCACTGGGCCTGCTCGTGTCGGACTTCCAGCGCTCGTTCCAGACCCGCCCGTGGCTGTTCTGGTTCCCCGGCCTGTTCATCATCATCATCGCCCTGAGCGTGAACTTCATCGGTGACGGTCTGCGGGACGCGTTCGACCCGAAGCAGACCCGGGTCCGCGCCTGATGACCGAGCTGCTCGAGGTCGAAGACCTCCGCGTCGACTTCCCGACTGACGACGGCATCGTCCACGCCGTGCGGGGCGTGAGCTACACCCTGGCGCCGGGCGAGGTGCTCGGCATCGTGGGTGAGTCCGGCTCGGGCAAGTCGGTCACGTCGCTGGCGATCATGGGGTTGCTGCCGCCCAGTGCGAGGGTGCGGGGTTCGATCAAGTTCCGCGGTGAGGAGCTGGTGGGGCGCAAGTCGTCGGAGCTGAAGGGCTTCCGGGGGCGGCGGATCGCCATGATCTTCCAGGACCCCATGACGTCGATGAACCCCGTGTACACCGTGGGCTGGCAGCTGTCGGAGGCGGTGCTCGCGCACCACGACGTGTCGAAGAAGGAGGCGTGGAACCGGGCGGTGGCCATGCTCGACCTCGTCGGCATCCCGAACGCCAAGGACCGGGCCAACGCCTACCCGCACGAGTTCTCCGGCGGCATGCGCCAGCGGGCCATGATCGCCATGGCCGTGTGCAACGACCCTGACGTGATCATCGCCGACGAGCCCACGACGGCGCTCGACGTCACCGTGCAGGCGCAGATCCTGGAGACGCTCGAGGCCATCAAGGAGCGCACCAGCGCCGCCATCGTCCTGATCACCCACGACCTCGGTGTCGTTGCCGGCATGGTCGACAAGATGCTGGTGATGTACGCCGGCTCGGTGGTGGAGTCGGGCACCGTCGACGACGTGTTCGAGACGCCGCGCATGCCGTACACCGTGGGCCTGCTCGGCTCCATCCCAAGCGTCGACAGCCACGGGCAGCCGCTCACCCCGATCCGGGGGGCGCCGCCGTCGCTCATCAACCTGCCGCCCGGGTGCCCCTTCTCGCCGCGGTGCCCGCTCGTGCAGGAGGACTGCCTGCACGTCGAGCCCCCGCTCGACGTCACCGAGTCGGTCGAGCACCAGGCCGCCTGCCTCCACTGGCAGGAGGTCGCCGCCTTCGACGACCCGCGGACGTTGTTCACGACCGTGAGCGAGGTCTGATGGCGACGACGACCGACACGCTGGCAGCGGGCGCCGACGAGTCCGCACAGCGCCCGGTCATCGAGGTGCGCGACCTGGTCAAGAACTTCCCCATCCGGGGCGGTGGTCTCATCCGCCGGGTCGTCGCCCAGGTGCAGGCCGTCTCCGGGCTCAGCTTCAACCTCTACCCGCGCGAGACGCTCGGCCTGGTGGGCGAGTCGGGCTGCGGGAAGTCGACGACGGGCCGGGCCGTGCTGCAGCTCCACCGGCCCACCTCGGGCTCGGTGAAGTTCGAGGGCAGAGAGCTCACACAGCTGTCGACCCGCCAGCTGCGGCCGCTGCGGCGGGATCTGCAGATCGTCTTCCAGGATCCGTACGCCTCGCTGAACCCGCGCTTGCCGGTCAACGACGTCATCGCCGAGCCCCTCAAGGTGCACGGGCTCTACAAGCCCGGCGGTGCCGATCACGTGGCCGAGCTCCTGCGGCTGGTCGGCCTCAACCCCGAGCACGGGAACCGGTATCCGCACGAATTCTCTGGCGGGCAGCGCCAGCGCGTCGGCATCGCCCGGGCGCTGTCGCTCGATCCGAAGGTGATCGTGCTCGACGAGCCGGTCTCCGCCCTCGACGTCTCGGTGCAGGCCGGCGTGGTGAACCTCCTCGAGGATCTGCAGGCCCGGCTCGGGCTGGCGTACCTCTTCGTGGCCCACGACCTGTCGGTGGTGCGCCACATCGCCGACCGGGTGGCGGTCATGTACCTGGGCAAGATCGTGGAGATCGGGGCACGTGATGCCGTCTACGACCGGCCCGCCCACCCCTACACGCAGGCGCTGCTCTCGGCGGTGCCTGTGCCGAACCCCAAGGTGGAGCGGCAGCGCAAGCGGATCGTGCTCACGGGCGACGTGCCGTCACCGGTCAACCCGCCGTCGGGGTGCCGGTTCCGGACCCGCTGCTGGAAGGCGCAGGAGATCTGCGCCGAGGAGGAGCCCGAGCTGGTCGATCGGGGCCAGGGCCACCCGGCGGCCTGCCACTTCGCCGAGGTCGTCGAGGTCGTCTGAGCTCGTCTTGGCCAAGCGCCCCGGCGGTGATCGTTCGGGAGCTGGTCCGGTCCGGTAGCGTGGTTCGCCGTGCACGGCCTCGTGACCTGGATCACCAGCATCATCTGGTTGGTCTCCACCTTCGCCATGATCGGTGGGATCCTGCTGCACAGTGGCCGTGGCGGCGGTCTGTCGGACATGTTCGGCGGCGGCGGTGGCGCCGCCCTCGGGTCGACCGCTGCCGAGCGCAACCTCAACCGCATCACGATGGTCTTCGCCACCGTGTGGGTGTTCTCCACGGTCGGCCTGGGCCTGTTGCTCACCTGAGGGGCGCGCTAGAGTTTCGGTCCCCACGTCGGAGTGGCGGAATAGGCAGACGCGCTAGGTTGAGGGCCTAGTCCACGCAAGTGGGTGGGGGTTCAAGTCCCCCCTCCGACACGCAAACGTGCAGGTCAGGCGCTATCTCGGCCAGTCCGCACGAACGGTTCTTGCGCTCGACGGCCGGTTCTGGGAATCGCCGCAGGATCGCAACGCAATCTTCGCAACGCGCCGAGCGTCCTGAGACCCGGTTCTGGTCTCGCGTCCAGCAGGGCAGGGGGTGCTGGGAATGGCAGGGCGCGCGCGGTGCCGACGGCTACGGAGCCCTGCGCTGGGAGGGCCGGTCCGAGCGTTCCCACCGCGTCGCTTGGCTGCTGACCAATGGGCCGATTCCCGATCGGCACAATGTGCTGCAGTCATGCACCAACCGCGCGTGCTGTCGACCCGAGCATCTTCAGCTGCGGGCGCCGACAGTGGACGACCCCGTGGCGCGAGCCAAGGTCGCCCGCCGACGTAGCGCGAAGTCGGTCGCCGGTCGAGGTCACTTGGAGCAGCGCGCGCCGGATGGTTGGAGGCTGGTGGTCTACCGGGGCCGCGATCCCGAGACCGGACGTATGCGGTACGAACGACCCTCGTTTCGAGGTACGGAGGAGGATGCTCAGGTTGCGCTGGCACGGCTCATCGTGGACATGGCGGAGGCCGGCTTCGAGCTCGACCCACGGAAGCTGAGTGTCGGCGAGGTACTCGACCTCTGGTATCAGCAAGTTGCGCCCGAGCGGTTCGCCGCTCTGCGAGTCCGTCGGCCCGCCGGCGGTCATGGCCGAGACTTCGCACGAAGGCCTTCGAGGAGTACGTCCTTGGCGGAGTTCGCCTCTTCGGGTTCGAGGGGCTCCCGGCGGTGCGTCCAGCCCCTCCCATCCACCCTGAACGTGGTAGGCGCGACGCCAGAGGGTGGCGTGCGAATCGGATGGGAGGTACCCGCCGTGCCACTGCGCGTGAGTTCATTGCGTACGACGCCGCGTCGTCGTACCGTTCAGTTGCAGGCGCAACGATCCGGGGACGTCGCATGCCCACAAGGGACGCACCGTGCAACGCGAGCGCCGTCTGTTGAGTTCACCGCACTGACGCCCGACGAGTTCCGCGCCGCGATCATGCGTGGCGAGCTACGGGGGACACCGGAGCTGCTCTTCGTGCTCCGCAAGATGTATCTCGTCGGCTTCGCCGCCGCGCAAGCGTCGTGAGGACTCCCACTCGGAGCGAGTGATCGCGTACTCGACGTCGCCGTGCTCGTCCCCCTCGATGCGCACCGGCCAGTCGGAGGGGAACTCGCGGATCAGGCGCATGCCGGCCTTCTCCATCACTCGCCGGGAACCGATGTGCACGGCCATCGTCTCGGCGTACACGCGGGTGATTGCCGTGTTCGCGAACCCGTGGTGGATCAGCGCGATCGAGCCCTCGGTGCCGTAGCCCTTTCCCCACGCCGACGACACCAGCCGATAGCCGAGCTCCGGCTCGTCGGCGGGCGCGCCCTCGTGGGCGCGGAAGTGGAACCAGCCGAGGAAGCGTCCGGTCTCGTTCTCGATCGCGGCCCAGAACCCGAAGTACGGCGTGCCCTCGTACCGGCGCCAGTGCTCGATGGTCGCGAGCGCCTCGTCGCGGCTGACGGGCTCGCCGTCCTCGACGAAGCGGCGGACCGCTGGATCGAGGTCGAGCGCGAGCAGATCCTCGGCATCGTCGACGGTGAAGCGGCGCAGCGTCATCCGTGCCGTCTCGATGCTCACGCCGGCAGCCTCGCGCGACAACCGAGCGCTCATCGCGGGTGCCGGGCAGGGGTCGGGCGGCAGGGGGGTTGCCGGAGCAACGATCTGCGTCCTATAGTTAGCAACGCAGGGCGTTTGCTTCAGCGCATGTGGCCATTGGCCGCGCCCGATCCCCCGAAAGGTGCCTCTCATGCCTAGTACCGCTGCCATCGACCAGATCACCAAGGCCCAAGACTGGGCCCTCGAGCGGATGAAGGCGAACCAAGAGCAGGTGATCGAGCTCAACAAGAAGATCGCGTCGCTCGTAGAGAAGCTGCCAAAGGTGAAGGTGCCCTTCGCCGACCGGCTGCCCGACCAGAACGCCGCCGTGAGCCGGTACTTCGACTTCGTGGCGAAGTCCACCCAGGCGAACCGCGACTTCGCTACTGCCATCGTGGGCGTTTGGACCGGCCTCGACGACACCACGGCGCCCAAGGCGGCGGCCAAGCCCCGCACGGCCGCCAAGCCCCGCACGGCGGCCAAGGCCCGCACGGCGGCCAAGCCCCGCACGGCCACCAAGGCCAGTTGATCGTTCGGATCGCCGATTGTCATGATCAGGAGTGACGCTCAGGCGCTGGCGTTGGGGGCGTTCATACGCACACAACGCCGGATGGCCGAGCTGTCGCAGCGCGAACTGGCACGCCTGGCCGATTTGTCCGATGCCTACGTGAGCAAACTCGAACGGGGCATGCATCATCCGACCGTCGGTGCGCTGCGGGCCATCGGCGTGGCGCTGAACGTACGGGCCGAGGAGATGTTGGCCTACGCCGGCTGGCTCGACGGTCTCGACGCCTCGACCCACAAGAACGACACGGAAGCGGCGATTCGCTCCGATTCCCGCCTCACACTGGAGAAGAAGCGAGCCCTGCTTGCCGTCTACCGAAGCCTCGTCACCGGGATTGAGGTCGCGGAAACGGATGCTCCACCGCTAGACGCCGGCTGACGGAGCGAGCGCGACACTGTTTCCATGGCGTCGCCGATGCAGGGGTTGCTCACCGACATCCTTGCCCTCGGCACCCGCCGGCTGGTCGGCCGAACCATCGAACTGTCCCGTCCAGAGGGCGCGGTCGTCGCTCGCATCGAACGGGTCGCCGTGGTGCCCAGCGATCCGACGTCAGCCCGTGTGCTTGATCCCGTGGCGTGGTGGCTCGACACGGTCGACGCGGCGACGACCGGTATGGCCCGGCTACTCGAACCTGGGGACGCCAACGACGAGGCCACCGGGCGCGTGGACTTGCTCGAGTCAGTCGACGCGACGCTGCGCGACGTGACCACCAGCGGCCGCTGCATCGATCGCATCGAACTGAGAACCGTCAACGTCGACGCGGTACTTGGGCTGCGGCCACTCGTGCGGTGCGGGCCGATCTCGTTGATCGCCACGCTCACCGTCGACGACGTACGGACATGGCTTCCCTCTAGCGCAGCCGACCTCGGACGTTCGTTGCGGCTGGGCGCCGACGGGTGTGTGACGATTGGATGGAAGCGCGGCCGGCTCGTCGGTGAGGTGACCGGACGGGTCGAGACCCACGCCGAGACGGTCGATGTGGTGGCCGAGCGACTCCAGATCGCCGGGCGTCGAATCACGATCCCCAGGCGTTGGCGCCAGCGCCGATCACTGTCGACGGCGTCCCTTACGGCCATCGGCGCGCAGGTGCGCGACGTCACCGTGCACGAACGCGCCGTCACCGTGGCGTTGGCCTTCGCCGGCTGGACCGAACCCGTCACCTACGAACAGCTGGCGACGCTGCAGTTCAACCTCGTCGAGCGCGCCGGCCGACTGGCGGTCGAGTTGGTGCGAGGCCGCCCTCGCTGACCACGGATGACGTCGGCAACGTCGAGCGACGACGTCGTCGTTGGATCGTGGTTCGGTTCCTTCGCCGTGCTAGTAGGTTCGCTCTGGGGAACGAGGTGAGGAGTGCCGATGCAGCAGCGGATGGTGCGGGTGCAGACGGCGACGACATGATGGCCGAACGTCCAGGACCGGTGCTGATCACTGGAGCGAACTCCGGCATCGGGCTCAGCACTGCCCTGCGTCTGGCGTCGCGGGGCTGGGACACATGGGGGACGGTGCGCACCGCCGCCAAGGGCGACGATCTCGTCGCCGAGGCCGTGAAGGCTGGCGTCGGCGCCAAGATCCACCCGGTAGTGCTCGACGTGTCCGACCACGCCGCCATCGTGGCGACGTGGCCTGAGCTGCCCAATTTCTACGCCGTCGTGAACAACGCCGGCTACTCCGAGATGGGCGCCGTCGAGGAGGTCTCGGCCGCCGACGCCAAGGCACAACTCGACGTCAATCTGGTCGCGCCCGCGGTCGTGAGCGCCTGCGCGCTGCCTGCCATGCGCGCCCGCGGCGCCGGGCGCATCGTGATGGTGTCGTCGATGTTCGGTAAGGCGGCCGTGATGCCGTTGAATGGGTGGTACCACGCGTCGAAGTTCGGGTTGGAAGCGCTGTCTGACGTGCTCCGTATGGAAGTGGCCAGTTTCGGCGTCAAGGTCGCAATTGTGGAGCCCGGATTCTTCCGCACCGGCATCGATGCCCGCCCCGCTGACAAGGCGAAGGAGCTCGCCGCCCGCAAGGACTCGCCGTACCGCGCTGCCTACGAACGCGCCACGGACGGGTTCGCCACGGCGGGCCGGTTCGCCCCGCCGCCGTCGATCGTTGCCCGAACGATCTCCTCAGCCATCGAGAACCGCCGCCCGCTGCGCCGATATCTCGTCGGGTTCGACGCCATGACCATCACTGCCGCCGAGCGTTTGCTGCCGCGCGAGCTCACCGACAACATGGCCCGAATGATGACGGGCCTCATGACACGGCCCGGAGCCCCGAAGACCTGAGCACGATGAACGCCCGCGCGGTCTACCTCGTCCCGTCAAGACGACACGCTTCACGGTCGCCCGGCGCTGACACCCGGAGGGTTCGAGATGAGTGATCGGGATCCAAACCCATGGCTGCCGGCCGGGCGAAACGCCTTGCGTCAGATTCAGCAGGCGATGGCGCGCGTCGCGTTGAGCTCTCAGCAGCGCCAGGTCTTGGCCGCCGGCCTGCGCGGACTCTCTGCCGCCGGCGACCAGCTCGAGAACACACAGAAGATGATGGACGCGTTCGGACCACCCATCACTCAGATCCAAGGGGTCAAGCGCCAGTTGGAGGAGCAACGGGCGCAGGTTGCGCTCCTGCAGAAGCAACTCGATGACATCCAGATCATCGTCGAGCGCCTGGCTCGGGCGAGCGAGCAGATCGTCGCGTTTCAGCAGCCGTTCGTGAGGCTGGCCAGCGCGGTCACGGGTGCTCGCGAGCCGGTCGCCGACGACACCTCGGACGACGATCCCGACGAGCGGTCGTAACGAGCACAACGTCGGCGTCAGCCATGGCGCTCGGCCGCAGTGGTCCCGGCGGCCTCGGCGAGGTCGTGGAACGATTCCAGTAGGCATTCGGTGTAGAAGCCGGGATCGGGCAGCATCTCCCGGCATGAGGTGAACGAGATGGTGATGTCGCCGCAGTAGCTCATCACGGGATGGATGAGACCCATGCCGTCGCTGATCATTCCGGCGCCGTACAGCGCCACCAGTTGGGCGCCGGCCATGTAGAGCGGGTGACGTGGGCCGGGCATGTTCGTCACCGTCGTGTTGAACACCGGTCGCATGCGGTTGGCCAGTGAAAGGCGGGCGGAGGTGCGGGCTCCGAGACCGACGAGGCCACCGGGCATGAGGTCGGCGAAGTCGAGGAGGGTCCGCGCCCCAATCGCGTTGGCGAACTCCTTGGAATGGTGGGTGCCCTCTCGCACGGTGATCAGCCGTTCGAGCGGATCGGCGACGTTCGTCCCGAGCGTGGTGAACATGCCGGACACGAGGTTGCCGGCGGCACCCCGTTCGGCCTCGGATCGCACCGAGATCGGTGCCATGGCGATCAGCGGGTCGTCCGGAAGTTCGGAATACGAGAGGAGGTAGCTCCGCAGAGCGCCGCCGACGATGGTGAGCACGACGTCGTTGATGGTGGCGCCCGGCACCGCCTCCTTGATGTTGCGGAGGTCGGAGAGGTCTAACCGGACACCGTCGAAGACGCGGTGGGCGGTGACGGGCCCGCTCCACCGTGTGCGCGGGATGGTGGTCGGTGGAGGTTGGATGGTCCGGCGTCGAATCTGACTCTGCAGCCGGCCGATGGTCGGGATGGTCCGGCCCATGACCCGGACAAAGTGCATTGGCCGCCGGGCGTTGTTCGCGCCAGCGCGACTCAGGAGCTCGCCCGTCGACGGGATGGGCTCGGGCCGCCACGTCGTGTCCGGTGGCTGCGGCTCGGCGTTGGGCGAGTCGTCGTGGATGGCGCTGGTCATCTCCATTCCCGACATGCCGTCGATGGCGGCGTGGTGGACCTTGGTGACTACCGCAAAGCTGCCTTTGGGCAAGCCATCCACGTTGTCGAGACCCTCGATGACGTACAGCTCCCACAACGGCCGATCGAGATCGAGGGGCCGCGACACGAGTCGGGCGACCTGGATGCAGAGCTGCCGCCAGTCACCCGGCCTGGGCAGGGCGATGTGCCGTACGTGGAACTCCAGGTCGAAATCGGGATCGTCGATCCAGTAGGGATGATCGAGGTCGAACGGCACCCGCACAAGGCGCTCGCGGAACATCCGGGCCTCGTGCAGGCGGCTGTCGATGTGGGCGAGGATCCCCTTGAACGTCACCTGGCCGCCGGGCGCGGTCGACGGATCGTAAATCGATACGCCTCCCCCGGCCATATGGGCCCGTGGCGTCTCTGCGTAGAGGAAGGACGAGTCAAAGCCGGTCAGCTGCCGCATGGCGCCACCTCTGGTTTCCCCTCTGGCGGCCCTGACATCATCCGGGCACACCTGCAGTCTTCACCCCGGTGTCCGCTTCCTCAAGAGATGCCTCGCAGCGATGCTGGAGTCGCCGGGGCGCCAGAACAGCCGGCCGGCAACGCCCGCGTAGGCTGCGGCGGTCTTCCACGGGGGAGCGGACATGGCCCGAGGCTCACAACTCGACGCCCACACCGCCGAGATGTTGTCGTCGGGGGACCAGGCGACGCCGATGCTGGCCCGGATGCGCACCTGCTGGCCGGCGACAACCTCGGGCGGTTCGCTGAGCTCGTGCTCGATGCGTCGTCCGACCTGGCTCGCCTCGTCGAGGCCGCCGACGTTCGCCAGGACGACGATGAACTCGTCACCGCCCAGGCGCCCGATCGAGTCGCCGGCGCCCAGTCCCCGCGAGAGGCGGGCGACGACGCTCGACAGCATTTGATCGCCGCTGGTATGGCCAAGCGTGTCGTTGACTCCTTTGAAGCCGTCGAGGTCGAGGAAGACCACGGCGGTGCCGGGAGAGCCCGCGGCGTGGCGGCGCAGCACACGGTCCAGCTCCGCCAGCACGGTCGCGCGGTTGAGGCAGCCGGTGAGGTCATCCACGGTCGCCCGTCGCTCGAGTTGGGCCCGCAGCTCGGCCGCCTCGGTGACGTCGTCGACGCGCAGCACCGCCCCGTCGGGCAAGCCGTCGGGATCGGTGAGGCTGCGCATCGCGATCGCGCACAAATGGACCTTCGCCGTCGCCCGAACCACCAGACGCACCACGAGATCGACATCGAATCCGTCGAGCACTCGGTCCAAGGCGATGTCGACGGCATCGCGATCGTCCGGGATAACGGCGGAGAGCAGTTGCGCGATCATGTCGGTCTCGTCGACGCCGATCACGGCACCCAGACCGGCGTTGCTGGTGACGACGTGGCGGTCTCGATCGATGTGCAGCACTCCCGACGGCAGCGCCTCCGCGAGCCGGCGCAGCAACTGCTCACTCTGGCGAAGGAGCTGCTCGCTTCGATGTAGCGCTTCCAGCGCCCCCATCTCGATCGAGATGTCGATCAGCTCCGCCGTGACACGGCCTTCGGCCTTCAGGAGGTTCACGTGGGTGAGCTCCATCCACGTCCACGATCCGTCACTTCGTCGGTGACGGGCCCGTAGCCGGGCCGTGCCGCCAGGCGTGGACAGCATCTCCATCCACGACCCCACGGCGCGGGCGTGATCGTCACGGTCACGAACCATGCATGAACTACCCGATGTTGTTTCACGAATTTGCACCATCGTGCGGGAGGCGGCGCGCCGGAGGTGTCGGCCGTGCTGAGCGTGTGGAAGCTCGCCCACGGCCAGGAGGCCTACTACCTCCAGGCGGTCGCCCAGGGCGTCGAGGACTACTACGTCGGCGGCGAAGCGCCCGGGCGCTGGATGGCCAGCAGCGACACCATGATCGGGCTGGCCGGGAAGGTGTCGGCCGACGACCTGCACGCCGTCCTGTCGGGCCGCGGGGTGGATGAGGGCAAGAGCGGGACCCCGACAAGATCGGCGACGTCGCAGCCGAAGGATTCCGACAGATCTGTGGATCGGCAGCGAGGATCGTTCCCAGCTCGTCCTTGTCCGTCCGCCCGATCTGCGGCATGACGGTCTCGGTCAGTTCGAGATCACGGGCCACGCCCGCGGCGGTGTTGCCGGCTGACGCACCAGCTCGACCACCTCCGCCTTGAACTCATCGGTGAAGGACCGACGCGGGCGCTTGCTTCGTCCCATCGTCTCCACTGTGGAACATCCTCTCCGGGGCCACGCCCCTCACAGTGGATGTCCGTCAAACCGGTCAGGCCACTTCCGCTGGCTTGCACCCTCGGGGGGCTGCGCTAGGCGCGCTTCACCGAATCGAACACGGTCTTTGGGAATCACCTTGGGAATCAACGGGAGCAGATTCGCAAGACTGCGCTCAACTGGGCGGACGGCGAAGCGGACGTGAGCAGGCCAGACGGGCTGGAGCCGGCTGGCCGGACGACCTTGGCTACGTTGAGGGCCTAGTCCACGCAAGTGGGTGGGGGTTCAAGTCCCCCCTCCGACACGGATCGACCAGGGCAAACGCCCTGGTCATCGTACTTTTCGGGTCGGCGCAGAGGTGTCCGAGTGGCAATTTGTCCGCGATTTGTCATCAGTCCTGCGACGCAACGCTTCGGAGGACCGGTTGTCATGGACGCCGTGGCCAGATTCGTCTGGGCCGCGTTGTGTTGCCGCCAGTGGGCGAGGACTGAGCTCCCCGCCGGAGGACGACCCTCACGCACCCGTCCGACAAGATCGGCGAACAACGCCGGGTCATGCTGCCCGAGATCGACGGCGGGGCGACGCCGGCGTGGCGGCGCTGGTGGGCTAGCCCGGGCGTCGCGGGCGACGGCCATCCCGAACGCCGAGTAGGGGCGCATGGTCGTCGAGCCAGGGCGGTGTCGACTGCGACGCCAATCGCCAGTTATGTCTTTGCGACGGTCCGGCGGTCGACGTAGTCGTGTGCAGCCGCTAGCGCAGCCGTCTGCTGGCCGGGCGTCGTGTGCCGCACGTCTGGGAGCAGTCATCTGCTGCTGCCGATGGGGCGTCTGTGGGAGCGTTGGCGGGCAGCGTGTCGTGCGACGCGGGCGCGGTTGCCGCAGGCACGGCAGCACCATCGTTGGCGTGGGTGGTCGGGTGGGTAGAGCAGCCCGCAGCTTGGTGCCGTGCACACCGCGAGGCGTGTGTCGTCGTTGCTGAGGAGCTGGATCGCCGACCGCGCCAGCTCAGCGGCGAAGTTGGCGTAGGGGTCGTCGCAGGCTTGCTTGACGATGACGCTGCCCGCTGGGTCGAGTGTTGGATAGGTCGGGGCGCCGGCGCTGAGCCCGTTCACACGCCGCCTGGGGGCGTCGGGCAGCGGACGACGATGGGCGTGTGCGTACAGCAGCGACCGAAGATCGGCGCGCAGGTTCCGGACGTCGTGGAGCCGTCCGGCCGCTGCGTGAACCGAGGGGATCCGGCCGCGTTCCGCAGCGATCCACACGTCGAGCTGCTCGTCGGTGGTGAGCAGGTCGAGCTCTCCTCGAGCGGTGACGACGATCGTGTTGGACAGATCCACGGCCGGCGGAAACGTGAGCCAGGGAAGCGTCTCATCAATCACCTAACGCAATATATCGCTTGCGACGTTAGCCAACTGCGAGCTACGTTGCTAACGCGAGCATGTTCCGTTGGCGTTAGGAGGTTGGGATGACCACGCAGGTGGGAGACGTCAGCGTGGGCTCATCGCCGGCGGATCCTGTCGCTGCCGTGCGGTCGCTGACCGAGCTGATCCGCACCGACAGCGTCGACATGGACAGCACTCGACGCCTGCCGGCCACGATCGTTCTGGCTCTGCAGGAGGCGGGTGTGTTCCGGCTGCTGGCACCCGTGGAGATCGGTGGTGGCGAGATCGACCCGGTGACATTCTTCAACGTCGTCGAGGCCGCGTCGTACGCCGACGGCTCAGTCGGCTGGTGCGTCATGATCGGTGGCTGCTACGCCACGTTCGCCGGGATGCTCCCGCCTGAAGCCAGACTCGCCATCTACGGCGACGAGGCCACGATCTCCGCCGGTGCCTTCCGGCCTGACGGTGTCGCCGTCGAGGTCGACGGCGGCTACCGCGTCACCGGACGATGGCCGTTGGCCAGCGGTTCGAGCCACGCCACCTGGTATGTCGCTGGATGTGTGCTCGTCCGCGACGGCGAGCCGGTGATCGGCCCGACCGGTGCTCCGCTAGTGCGGGAGGTGTTCGTCCCGGCCGACGTCGTTGAGATCATCGACACGTGGGACTCCACCGGGCTGCGGGGAACGGCCAGTCACGACTACGGCGTCACGGACGTGTATGTGCCGGCGTCGCACACGGCGTGGTTTCAGGACCCGCCTGCTGTTGACCGACCGGTCTACCGGATGCCCCCGGTGGCGATGTTTGCCACGTTCATCGCGGCGGTTCCGATCGGCATCGCCCGTCACGCCATTGACGAGTTCATCTGCCTGGCCGACAGCAAGACGCCGTTGCGCTCCAACACCGTGTTGGCCGACCAGCCAGTGATCCAGGACCGGCTCGGACAGGCCTACGCCCTGGTCGAGGCCGGTCGTCGCTACCTGAGCGAGACCCTCAACGACGTCTGGGTCAAGGTGCAAGATGGGCACACGCCGACCGTGAACGACCGAGGTCGCCTGTGGCTGGCCGCCACTCACGCGGCCCACAGCGCGCTAGACGCGATCGGACTGCTGTACACCGCGGCCGGGGCGACGGGCATCTATGCCAGCTCACCTCTCGATCGCTGCCTGCGCGATGCGCGCACTGCGGTGCAACACATCTGCACCCAGCCGGTTCACTTCGAGCTCGCCGGCCGCCTCCTGCTCGGACGGGACGTCGCGTCCAGCGTGTGGGCGATCGACGACCGCCCCGAGGCCAGCGCGTGAACGCCGCAATCGATGGCGAACTCGAGGCACTGCGGGCGGAGTTGCAAGGGATCGTTATTCGCCCCGCCGACCTCAACTGCGACATCATGACTCGATGGCCGAGCCCGTGCGGAATCGACACTCGACGGTCGATCTCGATGACGAGGACGTCCGGGGCGCGGTCGAGCGGATGGCCGGCCGTCATTTCGATCGGGGCCGCGACGCGCAGCATGTCTACGACACCTTGACGTGGGGCGAGGGCGCCAGCCGGATCGATCAGGCTGGCGTCCAGCGATGGCTGTGGTACGAGCTGCCGACCAAGTACATGACCGACGAGCCCGGTTACATGACACGCCTCGCCGCCGTCGCCGCCGAGTTGTTCGACGAGCTGGGACTCGGCGCCTACGCCGAGATTTGCCGCTCGCAGGTCACGGCCGGCGTGCACGCTGCGTTCGATCGCTCCCGAGATGACGGGTTCGCGGCCATGCGCAAGGCGTTCGCGTCGTCGGGGATCGACCCGCCCGATCTCGACTCGTTCGCGTGGGGCCAGGTGATGGGCACCGAGGAGGCGATGGCGCGCGCGCGGCGGCGGAGGGCGCGTTGGAGGAGGCGATCGCCGATGGCGAGCTCGTCGTCGGTGGCCGGGGCTGGCGGGCGCGTCAGCGGGTGGTCACCGAGCGGGTTCTCGACAGCGACCATCCGAGTCAGCGCGGGCAGACGTGGCGGACGGCGGTCGTCACCGAACGGATCGGCACCTGGGTCGACGCGGCGTCGATGCGTTCGGCGGATCTCGGTCGACTTCGGGCGCGCCTGAGCAAGCGGCTGCTGCATCCGATCCTCCCGCCACCCGACGTGGCCGAGCGGATGGCGCCGCTGACGTGGCTGCTGGGGGTGTTCGGTGACGAGCAGGCGTTGACGCAGGCCGGCTACCTGAATACGGCGTTCGTGCTGACCGTGCACGCCCACCGCCCCTGGGAAGACCCGTTCCCGACGGACCGGCCAGCGCGGACCGAGACCGACGAGATCACGCTGCATCGTCTGCGCGGGTTCCTGGAGACGGCCGGGGCGCTGCGCAAGCGCCGCGGCGTGTTGCAGCGCACCCAGCGGGGCGGGGCGATGGCGACCGATCCGGCCGCCGCTTGGGTGGCCCTCGTCGAGCGGCTCGGGTCGAACCCGTGGAACCGCTTCGTGACCGAGACCTGTGGTCTGGTGCTGCTGGATGCCAACGGA
This sequence comes from uncultured Acidimicrobiales bacterium, assembly GCA_963728985.1. Lineage (GTDB taxonomy): Bacteria > Actinomycetota > Acidimicrobiia > Acidimicrobiales > Ilumatobacteraceae > DASXAI01. The sequence continues at coordinate 134,790 of CAVSME010000006.1, forward strand.
CCGATGCCCGAGAAGGAGGTCACCGCAGCGGTCGTGGGCATGGCGGGCGAAGCAGGCTGGCGAACCTCAGGCGACCGAGATGCCGACCCGTCGGCGCGCGACGTGGCCTGGGCGTTCAATGACAGCCGCGCCCTGCTCACGCTGTTCGGCCTGCTCGACGTGGACGGCGACTGGGGCGATCGCCGCTATCGCCTCACGCCGGCAGGGGAGACGACGATGCTGGCGATGCTGCGTGCCACGGCCACCGGACCTCGTGAGCGGCCGTGGTGACCGCCGATCGCCCGAAGCGCACACAACGGTTCGGGCCCGAGACGTGCGAGGAGATCGCGGGAAGGGATTGGTCGCTCTGGGACCTGTGGTTCTGCGTCGTCGCGACACTCGACCACGACGGCGACCTCGACGCCCTCGCCGACACGTTCGTCGACGCGTTGCGCTCGCACGGCAACCACGATCGGGGCGCCAACGAGGCCAAGCTCAGCCACCTGACCGATCTGCGCGCCCGGCTTCGTGACGCCGACCTGGTCGCAGCTGACCTCGCTGGTCCGGATCTGCTCGCCGACCACAAGACCACCCGGCGGGCGCGTGAGAAGGTCACCGGCCGCGTCGGCCTGGCAGGCCGCGCGTGCACGCCGGCGATGGTCGACACCCCGCGCCGCCTCCTTCAGCAGCGTGCCCGTTTCGGGCATTGGTCGAGCTTCCCGTCGGACCCGACGCGGTTCTTCGAGCGATTCCGACCTGCCGTCGATCGCCAAGGCTTCGTCACCAAGGGCAAGTCCTTCGCCGTCGCCTCGCGCCTCACGCGGCGTCTCGCCGACCTCGACGGACCGCGCCGCAGCCTGCCCGATCGGCTCGCTCTCTACCGGGCGTTCCACACGGCCGGACTCGAGCTGGCCGACGCCGCCGACGACAGCTACGGCGTCATCGGGCAGGCCCGCACCGACGCATGGCGCGCCTACCTCGACATCGACTGGCGCACCGCCGGCATCGATCCGAACCTGTATTGGCAGGACCTCTGCGAGCTGCTGGTCTGGGAGCCGTACTCCGTCGACCACGGGAACGAGACAGCATGGTTCTCCTCGGCTCGACGTGGCGACGTCGACATGATCGAGGCGATCCTGCTCGTCCTCGAGTCCGAGCATCGCCGTGTCGTGCTGGACTACCAAGCCGACGCCGCCCTCGAAGCGCTCGCCGACCTCTACCTGGCAACCAAGACCCGAGATCGCTACGTCGACGCTGCCCACCGTCTCGGCTCTCGCTCGTGGCGCCACGTCGAGGCGATGGCCACCTCGCAGTGGTCGTCAGGAGATCGCGATGGGGCGATCGCAGTGTTCCGAGCCGCCGATCAGCCCGGTTGGCATCGCGATCACCTGCGCCGCGAAGTGTCTTGCCGCGACCGGCGTCGACCTCGCGACTGAGAACGCATGCACGGACCGATGACGCCGTTTCCTTCGTGGCAGGAGACCTTCTTGGCGCTGCATCGGGCGGCGACTCTGGAGGAGTTGTGGACCGTCCTGCTGGGTCCGCACGGCATTCGGAGCTCCAGCGCATGGGAGGAGCCCTTCGCCCTGTTCCGACGGTTCCACGCCGACGACTCCGAGCATGCGGTGACCACCGTCGCGCTGCTGTGCACGGATCACCGTTGGCGCAAGGGCACCAACCGGCTGATCGAACATCTCGCCGGATCCGAGGTAATCGACGATGTCGCTCGTGATCAGCTCTCGGACTGGTTCCTCGGCGATGCGCTCGTGGTGTCGGCGCCCCGCCGGTGGTTCCCCGAGTCCCTCCTGGTGGAGCTGGCGGCGACGCCGGACCCACCGGCTGCGAGGTCGCAGCTCACCGTTGCCGACCGAAGCAGGGCTGATGAGCGCGTACGGGTGACCGCTCGACGGTCGATCTGGCCACCCTTGCGCCGCTGGGCGGCTTGCCACGCCGTCGAGCGGAGTCCGGCTCGGTGGGCCGCGGTGCTGACGCAGGCCGGTGTGCTCGCGACGCGAGACGGCGCCGCGATGGCCGCAGGGGTGATGGACGCCGCCGCGGCCATCGCGGAGGGTGAACGGATCGATGCCGTGGAAGCCGGCCTGGCGTGGGGGTCCGGCACCGTGCGGCTCGCCGCGCTACTGAGACTCGCCGAGCTCCATGGCGCGGAGGTGGCGATGCGACGAGCGCTCGGCGATCCGTCGGCCAAGGTACGAGCCTGGGCAGCGAAGACGGCGTTCCGCCTGCCTCTGACCCCGCCCGACGGACGAGACCGAAGCTACAGCGAGGCTGAGGTGGACCAATCGACCGGCCGCGCCTCCGAGCGGACCGACCCCCCGACCCTGTTTGACATCTGAGGCGCGGCTACGCCGCCCGGAGCCGGCGATGCCTCCAGGCGTTGACTTCTGATGTAGTTCAGATATCGTCTCGAGCATGCGAGTTGTCGAACGTCCCTTCTCCGATTTCTTGCGCCAGCCCAACGAGGTCGTCGCCGAGCTCGAGGAGCACGACGTTGTGCTCCGGCGCCGAAACGCACCGTCTCTCCGTCTCAGTGACGCGAGCCGCGACGACGAGCGCGCCCAGGCGTTCGATGCGCTCGCACGGTTGCTCCGCAACCTGCTCGTTCACAGCCCGGCCGGGCTTGAAGAGGCCGTGGACGACGTCTTCCCGTGGGTCACACTCCTGCCGAAGCGCGACCGGGTGGCGTTCGTCGACGAGCTTGGCCGCACACTCGTCGCAGCCTCGGCCCTTGACAGCTACGCGCCCGTCGTGCAGCTCCTGCAAGAGTGGCGCGGCAACGGCCGAGGTCCACGCCGACCCGCGACTCGCCCGTCGCCTGCGTACCGCCATCGCCGCCGACGGCGACCCGGTCGTGGCGCCGGACGCCTGACCCACGGTGCCAAAGCGGAAGGAACGGGTAGCGCCTCCGCCGGCGCCCGGAGGTTGGGAGTTCCGTTACTCGACGAGCGACGAGGTCAAGGGATGGGAGCAGGTCTGCTCCGCTGCGCCTGCCAACGCTCGCGTGGCCTGGGAGCGGATCACCACCGACCCCAGGCGGCGGGACAGCCGCCAGCACCCGCTGAAGGGATCTCTCGGTGCTCGCACCGTGAACGGGGAGGAGCTGGAGCAGTGGCAATACGAGGTCACCGCCGGTGGACGCATCTGGTACTGCATCGACGACGATCGCAGGACCGTCTGGATGACCGATGCCCACGTCGGCCACCCGAAGGCGACCGAGTAGGGGCGCCCGTTGCGGCGACCCGGACGAGCCATCGCGGGAGGCGTGTCGCTTGTCCGCGATTTGTCAGCAGTTTGTCCGCGAACGAGGCGAAATCGGGCGGTACAGGGCAGCACGAGGCAACACGCGACCGCGCCAGAAATGCCCTCTGAACAGGAGAAACGCGCACCAGCCGTCACGCGACGCAACACCCGGACCCGGAGTTCAAGTCCCCCCTCCGACACCCAGTTCGATAACCCGATCACGGCGGTGATGGGGCGGGCGAGCCGGCTGGCCTCGACCTCGTGCTGGGCGGCGGCGCGCTCGGTGACGAGCTGCTTGCCCTACCCGGCGGTCGTGAAGAAGGGGTCGGTCCGTCCGCTCGTGGCAACCGGTTGCGCCTCGATGATGAAGGGAAGGAACGTTGGGCCGGTCGAAGTGAGGCCCTGGTAGTCCCCGATGAAGAGACCGCCGGCGTCCGGCGCGGTGGTGTAGTCGAACGAGCCGGTCGTGGTGAGGCGGGTCTGGCCGCCTGCGGCCCAGCTGCTCGGGACGCCACAGTTCGCGGGGCACGTCGCGAGGTACGCATCGGTGAGGCCCGGTTGTGCGGCGGTCGCGTTCTGGAGGTCGTCGTACGTCACGCCGACCGTCCCGCCGGCAGTGACGTGGATTTGTGGGAGGAACGCCGGCACGGCGGCCGGGGACTGATCGACCCGGATCGGCGCCGTCCACGTGAGGCCGCCGTCGGTCGACATCGACATGGCGATCTTCGAGGTCCCCGTGAACCGGCTGTCCTGCCACACGGCGTAGAGGTTGCCCTCGGGGCCGACCGCGAACTCTGGCAGCTCGTCGCTACTACGCACGGGTTGGCCGCCGATGCTGACCGAAGCCACCCGTTGGTTGGCCACGATGGTCGGCCCGCTCCAGGTGATTCCGCCATCAGTGGAGCGGATGATGGCGACTTGGAATGCGGCTCGCTGGTTGTTGCCCAGACCGCCCTTGGTTGTGATGAGGCTGAACCCGTCGATCAGCGCGCCCTTGGCCGGCCCCGCCGTGGGCACCACGATCTGGTTGCCGATGGTCTGGTTCTTCTCACCGGGGTCGAACACCACCCGTCCATTGCTCCACGTCACACCCCCGTCGGTGGTCTTCGAGAACAGCACCGGGCCGCGGAAGGCCGGTGAGTGATTGAAGGCGCCGGGGTTGGCGTTGGTGCTCGGCGAGACGAGCCGATCCCACACGGCGTATGCGGTCAGCGGCAGCGCCGGATCGGCCGTGATCGTCTCCTTGTCGTTGAGCACCGTCGTGGACGGGTCAAGTCGCGCTGTGACCGGCGTTTGCCAGTGGACGCCCCCGTCGGTGGAGCGGCTGACGAGGATGCTGCTCGCGCCGCCGAAGGCGGGGCCGTTGGCGTTGAACGAGTCGGCGATCGAATAGGCGATCTTCCCGTCAGACGAGAAGGCAACCCATGGATCCGTGGCGCGATTGAAGAAGCCCGGTGAGCCAGGAGTGGCCCCTGAGCAGATGGTGAACGCCGGCTGTGTGGCGGCCACGCTCCACGTGGCGCCGCCGTCGATCGAGTAGACGTTGGTCAGCCCATTGGCGCCTCCGTCGTTCCAGCGGTCCTGTTGGAAGCTGGCGACCAGACGCGACGGGTTGGTCGGATCGACGGCGACGAACGGCTCGACCTCCGAGTCCGGGTAGTTCTGACTGCCGGCGGCGGTCTGCTGGGCCACCAGTTGGCTGCAGGCGGGGCCGCCGCCCAAGGGTTTGTCGGGCACTTGGACCAGTGGGCCGGTGACAAGGGCCCCCGCCGACACCGCCGAGGCGATCAACGCCATGACCGCCACCACGGACCCGACTCCGCCTGCCAGCGACACCCGAACGCTCTTGCCCATGTGGCACCCCCCCGCGGCCCGCGTGCGGAACAATCCTTCTGCGGCGCGCCGAGGTCGTCAAGGGCCCCCGATTGGTACTGGCGATCCGCAGGCCTTCGTCCGCTCTTGCGAGCTGAAGACTCGGGCCGCTTGACGGCCACCGGTCGTGCGACACTGTCGTCGTGGCGGGCCGCGTTTTCATCAACTCCAGCCGGAAGGGCCGCGTGGCTACGCCGACCGATCTTGGTCCGGCGGCTATCGATCGGCTGGTCGCGGGCCAGCCGTCGCTTCTGGCCTGGGTGCAGGAGCCGGCCCTCAGACGAGAGGTGTGGCGAGCTCAGCAGGAGAGGCGCCCCATCGCCAAGCTGGTGGGTGCACGCTCGCGCCGACATCTTCGCCACTTCACGCCGGCTCAGCGCCATCTGATACCAGCGGGTGGGCCCTTGTGCCACCTCGATCTTGACCATTCCCACTACGTGTTGAGGTTGACGCAACTGGATTCGGTGCCGCAGCCGCTCGCACAATCGCTGCCGCCCACCACACGAGATGTGTGGATCGGTGTCGGCGCGATCGACGCCATCGACTGGTATAGGGACATCGTGATTGTCCGTAAATCGGGTCTGCCAGGAGTCGCGTACATGCTACGGCTGGCGCCCGGCTCGAGAAGGCACTTCGGGGCGCTCTACAAGCAGCTCAGACGGTGGAAGCCGGCGTTGTAGGAAATCGGGCTCAGGTGCGGCTCGGGATCACGACGACCGCCCTGCCGGGACAGGTCGGCTCGCCGTTGTGATTGACCACGTCGATGTCGAGAAGCACGCGGTGCTCGCCGTCTTCGGTTGTCTTGTCGGTCACTCGGCCGACGACGGTCAGCACGTCGTTCTTCTGGTTGATCGCCCGGAATTGGCAGCTGATCTCGCGGATCGTGGCTTCGTCGCCGATCCAGTCCTGGAGGGCGTTGACGATGTAGGCGTAGCGCAGGTTCCCCATCCCGAACGCGCCTTGCTCGTTGAGCGCGGCCCGGCCGGCCTCATCGTCCATGTGGATGTACACGAATTCGTCGTTCACTGCCGCGTAGCGGTTCCAGTTCATGAAGTCGGTCTTGCGTGACCACGCTGGCAACTCGTCGCCGATGGTCACGTCCTCGAAGTACACGTTGTAGGCCATGTCCCGTCCTTCGTCGTGGACTCAATAGCGGATCGCGGTGGCGACCCGGACCTTCACCAGCGCGTCGTCCTGGTTGCGCCATTCGGTCTCGCTGAAGCTGAACAGCGTGAGGCCCAGCCGTGTCTCGCGCTCGTCCCAGTCCCGCAGGCGGCTACGGGACGTGATGACGTCGCCGGGTCGCATCGGCACGCCGTAGGTGTCGACCTGGCCGCCGTTCATTCCCCGGCGGCCCTTGTTGGAGCGCGGCTTGTCGGCCTTCGTCCGCTGCTGCTCGGTCTGCTCCGGGCGGGCCTTGATGATGGGCCAGGCGAAGGGATTGAAATCGGCCGGGGCGATGATCGTGCCCCACCTCGTGGTCGCGGCGTAGTCCACGTCCCAGTAGATCCGCGGTGGCGTCTCCGGCCAGTACACGGCGATGGCCCACTTGCGGATGTCGGATTCGCTCACCGGCGGGGACAGGCGCGCCGAGCCCCAGAGCCCCTTGCGCTCCAACATCTCGGGGGTGACGAGGGTCTGGTCTTCGGGTTCGGTCGTGGTCACGGGTCCCCCTTCACGAACTGTCGACGGCGAGCGGACCGGCTCATTCCAGCATCCCGAGGCCGGGCACCGCCCATCGAGCGCGGCGCGCCGTCGCCAGAGCCAGCCACCCGGGGGTGCCATCACCTGGACAACCGAGTAGAAAGCAGCCATCGCGCTCGGTGCGATCGGGACTGCGATCCGCGGATTCGATGATGACGGAGTATCCGATGCCCAGCCGCAAGAAGCATGCCGTCAGGACGTCCGATTCGGAACCCAAGCTGCTCGCTGGTGGGAACCCGCAGATCCCGAAGGGAGAGGGCGACCAGCCGGTGCAGGCCTACATCGCCGCCATGCCCGGTTGGAAGCGTGCGGTCGGTGAGTGGCTGGACGAGCTCATCGTGCGTGCGGTTCCCGGTGTGCACAAGGCCGTGAAGTGGAACCAGCCCTTCTACGGCCACGAAGCCGAGGGTTGGTTCCTCGCCTTCCGCTGCTACACCGCGTACGTCCAGCTCCAGTTCTTCCGCGGGGCCTCACTCGACCCCGTGCCGCCCAAGGCGTCGAAGCACGACGAGGTGCGTTACCTCGACATCCACGAAGACGAGGACGTCAACGAGGATCAGCTCCTCTCTTGGATCGAACAGGCGAGCACGCTGCCAGGCGAGAAGTTGTGAGCGGGGCACGTGTCAGCGCCTCGCGGCTGCTCGTGTCCCCTCGTGTGGGCCGGGTGCACTAGACCAACTGCCGTCGGGGCGACGCGACTGGGGGAGGTACGTGGATGCTGTCGTCGTATCGGGTGATCGACTGCACCGATGAGCGGGGCCAGCTCGCCGGGTTCATGCTCGCTCAACTTGGCGCTGACGTGCTGCTGGTCGAACCGCCCGGAGGGTCGTCGGCGCGTTGGTGCCCGCCGTTCGCCGGAGATCGGCCTGGTCCCGACACGAGCCTGTGGCACTGGGCGTACAACCGTGGCAAGCGCTCGGTGGTCACGGACCTCACGACGGCGGCCGGTCGATCGCAGCTCGACGATCTCGTGGCGGACGGCGACGTCCTGCTCTGGACCGGCCGACCGAACGAGATGCCGTTCAACTATGACGATCTCGCCGCGATCAACCCAGGCCTGGTCGTCGTGGCGCTCACACCGTTCGGACTCGACGGACCCAAGGCGAACTGGGCGGCGTCCGACCTCGTCGTGAGCGCGGCCGGTTGCGCGGCGGCGCTCATCGGCGATGCCGACCGCGCCCCGCTGCGGTGGGGTTCCCCTCAGGCGTTCCTGCACGGAGCGGCCGATATGGCCGTGGGGTCGTTGATCGCTTTGGCGGAGCGCAGACGGTCCGGGCGCGGTCAACTCGTCGACGTCTCGGCCCAGGTGTCCTGCTCCCAATCCTCGTTCAGCTACGCGCTCAATCAGGCCTGGAGCACGCCGACCATGCGACGCTGCGGCGACGGAGTGGACTACGGCAACATCAAACTGCAGTGGACGTACCCCGCAGCTGACGGGGCCGTGAGCATCACCTTCTCCTTCGGTGAGGCCTTGGCCCATTTCACCAAGAACCTCTTCTGGTGGATCTGGGAGGAAGGTGGTTGCGACGAGGCGACCCGTGACACACCGTGGATCGAGTTGAACCATGGTCTGGCGACCGGGGCCGTGACCTCATCGGAAATCGATCGGTTGTGTGCGGTGATCGCCGCGTTCACCGCCACCCGCACGCAGGCGTATCTCGCGGCGGAGGCGACCCGACGGCGCGTGATGTTGGCGCCGATCTCGAACACCGTCGAGGTGATGGGCAACGACCATCTGGCCGCGCGTCACTTCTGGGACGTCCTCCAGCAACCAGGCTCCGACGCGGAGTTCCGTCATCCCGGACGCTTCGTCGTCGCGTCAGGCGCGCCGCTGCGGACGTTGGGACCGGCACCACGTCTCGGAGACAGTCACGGCGCGGGATCCTCGCCCTCCCATACCGATGTCGCCTTCGGCCAGAGCGACGCGAGCGGACGTCCTGCGCTCGGCGACCTGCGCGTGCTCGACATGACGTGGTCGGTCGCCGGACCCAATGTTGGCCGTGTCCTCGCCGACTTCGGCGCCACCGTCGTGCACGTCGAAACCCGCACCCATCCCGACGTGGCCCGCACCGCGGGACCGTTCCATCCCGACAGCAACGACTTCCCGCTCGAAGGAAGCGGTCTGTGGGCGAACTGCAACGCCGGGAAGCTCGGGATCGAGCTGGATCTCTCGGACCCGGCCGCGCACGAGGTCGTCTGGCGGCTCGTGCGGTGGGCGGACGTTCTCATCGAGAGCTTCTCGGCCGGCGTCTTCGCTCGCATGGGCTTCGGATACGAGAAGATCCGTGAGGCGAATCCACGCATCGTCATGCTGTCGAGCTGCCTGCAGGGCCAGACTGGTTCGCTCGCCATTCAGGGCCTCGGCAACCTCACCAGCGCGCTGTTCGGGTTCACGAGCACCACGGGTTGGCCTGATCGAGCTCCGAGCGGACCGTTCAGCGCCTACACGGACACCGTGTCGCCGCGTTTCGGCCTGGCCGCGCTGTTGAGCGCGCTCGAGCACAGGGAACGAACCGGTGTGGGCCAGTATCTCGACCTCTCGCAAGCCGAGTGCTCGATGCACCTGCAAGCCACGGCGTTGCTCGATGCCGAGGTGAACGGGCGGCCGTTCGCACTGCGGGGGAATCGTGACGCCGTGATGGCCCCGCACGGCACGTTCCCAGCGGCGGGTACCGATGCGTGGATCGCGATCGCGTGCGCGTCCGACGACGACTGGTGGGCGCTCGCTTCGTGGCTCGAGCGGCCCGACCTCGCTCGGCTCACGTTGAGCGAGCGCCACGAGCGCCACGACGAACTCGACGAGATCATCACTGCCCGCACCGGAACCTGTGACGCTTCGGCGCTGCAGGACGAGCTGCAGGCTCTCGGCGTCCCGGCCCACCAGGTGCAGAACAGTCCGGAATGCCTGGCCGATCCCCAGCTCGCTCACCGCGGCCACTACGTGTGGGTCATGCATCCACTGCTCGGACCCGTCCTGGTCGAAGGTCCGCGTTTCGTGCTGTCGCGCACACCCGGTCAGGTACGCGGCCCTGGTCCGGTCTACGGTCAGCACATCGAGGAAGTACTTGCGCTGCTCGGCGAACGCCGTCCGGCAGCCGATGTCGCTGACACTCAGATGGTCGAGCCGTAGCGGGCCGATGTAACGCGCCGTGGGGCGGCGGAGACTCGGATGGGCATGGATGGTTCGCCGCCCGCTGGGCGCCGCGTCTGGTGGAGACCGACTTGGTACGAGCTCGTGCCCGAGCTGGTCCTGGTGGCTGGGCTGACGTGGTTCCTCATCGACGAGACCGGCGCCGCGACGAGTGCCTTCAAGAGCGGGCGCGCGGTCATGCTGATGGCGGCGGCGGTAGTGGTGTGGCTGGCGGCACGCGTCCTGCTGGCCCGGTTCGTCCCGTGGAGCGGGGTCCGCATGGCCGTGTTCGGGGTGGCCGCCGCAGGGGCGCTGACCATCGTGGTGCTGCCGGCGTACGACGACAAGCGGGTGGTGGAGGCGTTCCCGTTGACCGTGGCGCCTGCTGTCACGCCCGCGTCGACCGCGGTCGCGGTGGCATCGACCGTCCCAGCGACGCTGCCGGCGACCACGGTCGCCCCCGAGCCGCTACTCCTACGCACGGGCCCGTTCATGGGCATCGACCATCGTGCCGCCGGCACGGTGTCGATCTACCGCGCCAGCGACGGGCATCACGTCGTCGGGCTCGAGGACTTCGACATCCAGCCGGGGCCCGACTACGACGTCTATGTCGTTCCCGGCTCAGGTCAACGGGGCCAGAGCGGCGGTGTCCGCCTCGACGACCTGCGGGGCAACCAGGGCACGCAGTACTACGACGTACCTGCCGAGGCGGACCTCGCCAGCGGCGACTGGACGGTCCTCGTCTGGTGCCAGACGTTCGGCGTACCCGTCGCCAACTCCACGCCGGTCTGAGCAGAGAGCTCGCTCCGCACCACTACCGATCGAGCAGGGCGTGGAGAATCGGTCCGACGCGCTCGGGAGCGGGCGGGTCGCCGGTGATGGCGGGGGTGTGGACGAAGCTCTCGGTGAGGCGGACGACGGCGAAAGCCAGGTCGGCGGATGGGATGTCCAGGTGGAGGTGGCCAGCAGCCCGGTCGTCGTCGAGGACAGCGACGACGCGGGCGATGAGCCGCCTCTGGAACGGGCTGACATCTCGCGTCGTGAGGCGGGTGAGCAGCTCGAGCTCGTCGGCTTGCATGTGACGGACCCCTCGGTTGGTGACGACCCGGACGGCCAGGCGGGCCATGAGGTCGGGGACGCGTCCGCCGCGCTCGTGCTCGGTGTCGAGGGCGGCCAGCTCGCGATCGATGGCCTGCTCGGTGAGGGACCACATCACCTCGGTGAGCAGCTCCTCGCGGGTGCCGACCCAGCGGTGGAGAGTGATGCGGGAGATGCCGATCTCGGCGGCGAGCGCTTGGATCTCGATGCGGCGGCCGGCGTTGAACCAGGAAACGGCCAGGCGAAACGCATCGTGGGGTGTCGGCCGGGGATCGACCGGTTGGGCGCGAAGGCGACGCCGCAACGGCGTGTCGGCCGCGGTCATGGCCGACCGTCTTCGGGCGAGAGCCGTTGCACGTAGGTCTTGATCCCGTCGGGCTCGATCAGCGTCGCCAGTGGGACGGTGAGGCGGGTGCTGACGGACTGGGCGAGCATGCAGGTGTCCTCGTCACACGCCTGATAGTCGAGGCGGATGTCGACGGCGGCCTCGGCGCGTTCGAGTCCGTGGCCGAGACGAACGATCTGTGACGTTGCCGTAACCGGCACCGTGACGACGAGGTCGCCTTCCCAGACGGGCACGGTGCCGCCGATCAGCGCCGTGTCCAGCACGGTCGGGATCGGCCAGCGCGCCGCTCCGGCTCGGATGCCGGTTCCCTCGACGGTGAGGTGGGCAGGGGTGAACGGCGCAGGGGCGCCGTCGGCGTAGAGGTGGAACCCGTCGGCAACCCGGATACGGCAGACCAACGTGCTCAGCACCTCCAGGCGCAGCATCTCGTCCAGCAGGTAGGCATCGAGCGTCAGCGTCGGACCGTCGACGCGGTGGCGCACCCCAACGGTGTCGGCGTCGGGCACCGTTCCGGTCACTTGGTGGACGAGCATCCTGCCGGAGGCCCGCCGGGCGTGATGCTGGTGGAAGTCCTTCTGGATGATCACGCCGCTGGCGTCGGTGATGTAGGTACCGGGGTAGGGGATGCCGTACCAGTGCATCTCCTTGCCCTCTCCCGGCTGGATCAGTGTGTTGAGGATGCCGTAGCGCCGGATCACGGTCGAGTCCTCATCGGAGAGGAGGGGATAGGTGATGTGGTGCCGCTCGGCGAAGGCGGTCAGCCGCTCGACGGAGTCGTTGCTCACCGCGTACGGCTGGTAGCCGGCGGCCCGGAGCTCGGGGAGGACGTGTTGCAGCTCGACCAGCTGCGTCATGCACGGCGGTCACCAGTAGGCGGATCGGTGGAACACGACGATGGCGCCGTTATCGCCCCGACTGGCGTGGACGTCGACGAGCCGGCCTCGCTGATCGGGTAGCTCGATGTCGGGTAGGCGGACGCCGACGTCAGGACCGGTGGGGAAGTCGGCGGCGGGCTCACGACGCGCCGCCCGACTCGTGGGCATCGGGCTGTAGAAGCCGAACTCGTCGTAGTACTCGTGATCGTCGGCATGGTCGCGCGCCATCGGTCAGCCTTCTGTTACAGGGACTACCTCATGTAACATCATGCCACAGATAACAGAAGATGTTGCACCCGGGTGGGACCATCGAGCTGCCCGGGTGCATGTGCCTCCGGTTGGGTGCGAAAGAGCGGGCCTGTTCAGACGCTCGTCAACGCGTCCCACGCCGCATCGGAGTACGCATCCTCGGGCAAGACCCAGGCTCCGAGCAGCGCCGTGGTGAGGGGCGAGGCGGCTGGGTCCGACAGGAACAGTTCGAACAGCCGGCCCCGCCGCTCGCGAGCCTCGGGCCCGAAGTCGTTGAGGAGGTTGATGCCTGCGCAGGCGAAGCGGAGCCGGCGCATCCGCTCCTTGCGCTCCTCGGCGTACCCGCCGAACGCGGCCGGCGACCAATCTCCGGTGGCGGTCATGACCTCGGTGACGAGATGAACGTCGCGGAACGTCACCGACAAGCCCTGGCCGATGATCGGATCGCTCCAACCGGCAGCGTCGCCGACGAGCACGACGCCGTCGACGGCGACGGTGTCGGTCCAGGTGTCGTTCATCGGGCAACCGGCGAGCGGCCCGATCGGGGTCGCGTCGGCCAAGGCGCCGGGCACAGGCAGGCACGGCACACGGAACGCGTCGAGGAATCGCTGCTCGCGTCCCTGACCGGTGAAGCGGTGCACATCTTTGACGTCCCACGCGCCGTACAGCCGAACCTGGCCCCCGGCCTGAGGGAACACGAGGAAGTTGAAGTCGCCGAAGACACCGTCGGCCTGCTGGTCAGCCGGCCAGTCGCTCACGCCGTCGACCAGGATCCCGGCCAGCATCAGCTTGGGTTCGGTGGAGTCGAGATCGATGCCGAGCGACTTGCGCACACCCGACTCGCGGCCGTCAGCGGCGATCACCAAGCGGCACGACACCTCCTGCGGACCGTCGTGCTGGAAGGACACCGACGGCGAGCCCCCCGGCGTCACCTGAACAGCGTCAACCCCACGGCGCACCGACGCGCCGGCCGCCGCGGCGCAGTCAAGCATTGCCTCCTGGAACTCCGGATGGTGCAGGGCCAGGCAGCCACCAGTCGGCACCATCGCGCTCAAGTCGAACACATTCTGCTCGGCCAGTTCGGGCGGGAAGACCTCGTCATAGGGGATGTGGCGGGAGATCACATTCGCGCGGGGGACGGAGTCGGCGACGGCTCGCAGATCGAGGGCGTCGAGTTCGAGCCGACCCCATGGCGCGAGCCATTCGCCCCGCACCCGGTCCCGGAACACCGGTTCGCGCTCGAGCACCAGCACATCCACACCGGCACGCGCCAACACCGCTGCGGCTGCCGCCCCGCCCAGTCCCCCTCCGACGACAACGACATCGAAAGACCCGCTCATCGCGTACCCCCCCAGGCCACGTCGAGGCGCGGAAACATATCAGGGTGGCCGACTCCGACCGTCGAGGTGGGCGACGAGGTGGGCGCTCAAGTCTCGGGCGTCGTCGTTGGCGCCGTCGATGAGGGTCGACTTCCGCCGGCGCAGGAACGGCATGCCCATCAGATACATCCCCGGCGACTCGACCACCCCGCCGTCGTGGCGGACCAGGCCCTTGCGGTCGAGGACGGGGACGTCCAGCCACGAGTAGTCGGGCCGGTAGCCGGTCGCCCAGATGATCGTCCGGATCTCGCCCGAGCGGAGGTCGAGGCCCAGGGGCGGGTCGCTCTCGACGGCGGTGGGACGGAAGCGGTGCGGCGACTCGAACTGGTCGTCCAAGCCTTGGGTCGTGGCCCAGTCGTCGATCGTGTCGAGCAGGCGCCCGAGCTTGAGATCGGCGAGAGCGCACTGGTTGCGCAGCGAGCCGGAGAACTGGGCCCGGCCGTCGTTGATGCCGGCGAAGCGGCCGACGAGGCGGACGCCGATGGCGCTGAGGGCATTGAGGTCGATCGTGGCTCGCGACGGTGTGCCGGTGAGCTGGAACGACGGTAACCGCCGGACCCGCACGATGTCGTCCACCTCGTCATAGCGTTCGTTCAACACCCCGGCGCCGTCCATCCACCACTGGATGTCCATCCCGCGGTACACCCGCGGCGCCCGGACGTGCTGGCCGACGGCGAGCGTGACAGGGCGTCCCGATCGGTGGATCTCGTCGGCGAGTTGAACGCCGGTGGCCGAGGCCCCCGCGATCAGCACGCCACCGTCCGGGAGTTGACCCGGGTGGCGGTACTGCATCGGCGTGAGCGTCGTGATGGCGTCCGGCACGGCGGCGGCCAGCGCGGGGACGTGGGCGACGTTGCACGCGCCCGTGGCCAGCACCACCGTCGCGCATCGCCATTCCCCCTGATCGGTGGCCACCGTGTAACCGTCGTCGGTCCGGCAGACGGACGTCACCGTCGTGTTGTTGCGTACGGGTGCTGAGAACGCCTGCGCGAACCCGCCGATGAAGGCGGTGACCTCAGGCATCGTCATGTATCCGTCGGGATCAGCGCCGTTGTAGCCGTACCCGGGCAGGCGGCTCTGCCAGTTCGGCGTGAGCAGGCGGAGCGAGTCCCAGCGCTCCGTCCGCCACGTGTGAGCAACATCGCCGCGCTCGAGCACCACGTGGTCGACCGAGCGCTCGGTGAGCCACCAGCTCATTGCCAGGCCGGCGTGACCCGCCCCGATGACCAGCGCGGTGACGGTGCGGGCGCCGTGCCGGCTCAGTTGACCTCGACGGTGATGTTCGTCGGATTGGTCACGATGTCGTACACCGCCGACCGCTTCTGCGACTGGGCGACAACGGCCTTGATGTCCTCCGGCGATGCGTCGGCGTCGATCGTGTAGCTGACCTTGATCCCACTGAATCCATTGCGCACATCGGTGTCCATGCCGAGGATCCCCTGGACGTCCATGTCGCCCTCGATGGTGGCTGACACCGACCGCAGTTGGATCTGGCGGTGCTGCGCGACCGCGGCGACGCCGGCGGTGAGGCAGCTGGCCAGCCCGATGAGCACGAACTCGACGGGCGTGATGCCGTTGTCTTCCGAGGCGAACAGCTCGGGATGGTCGGCGTCGAACTGGGACACGGTCTTGTGGCGCTGCTCGCCGCCCAGGCCGAAGAACCCTTCGACCGTGGACTGGCTGTGCGTGCCGTTCATCCAGGTGTTGGTGGCCCGCCATTTGAACTGGGCGGCCTCGGGCGCCGCCGAAAGGGCCTCGCGGGCCTCGAGCAGCGCTTGCACGTTCACGCCGTTGTCGACGGGGGTGTCGGTAACTGCCATGGCTGCCTCCTTCTTTCTACGCTGCGCGGACATTAGACCCTGCCGGATCGGGCGGAATTCAGCGGGGCGGTCAGGCAGTGTGACGAGCGCTATTGGCGGGCCATGGCGACCCGGAGTCGCTCATCGGGATCGATGAAGTGATCGTGGTCGTCGTTGCTGAGGTCGATCTGGACCCAGTTGAGCTTGCCCGTGAACCGGCTGGAGTGGGCGTCGTAGTCCGGCGTGACGGTGGTTCCGGATTCGTAGCCGATGTCCGTCGTCTCGTCGGCCGAGAAGACCATCGGCTGGGTCAGCTCGACGCGGCCGGCGCCAACCTCGTCACCGTCGTGGTACAGGGTGACGTCGCCGCCCTTGGCGAGCCCGCCGCCGTCGTAGGCGAACTCCATTCGTACCTGGTGCGTCCCGCTCGGGATGGGGACATCGGCCACCGTCGTGTACAGGTGGATGCCGAGCGTGTTGTACGTGAACCTGGCGCACCCATCCTTGGCGTACAAGGCCCAGCCGCCGAAGCGACCGCCTTGGGCGATGATCACTCCGTCGGCGCCGCCGTCGGGGACGATGACCTCGGCCGTGACGGTGAACGACCTGTTCTTGATGCTGACCACGCTGTTCTCGGAGAGGCGGCCCATGCCTGGGTAGAAGAGCTGGGAGGTTCCGCGAATGAGCGTGGGCCGTCCGGCCATGGACGGCTCCAGGCGCTCCGAGGTGCGGTCGTCCATGGGCAACACGTTGTACTTGGTGGCCTCGATGAGCCAGAGCCGTTGCAGCTTCGCCAGCATGTCCGGCTGATCAGCGGCGAGGTTGCGGGCTTGGCTGTAGTCACGGGCACCGTCGTAGAGCTCCCAGACGTCGGCGTCGAACGGGGGCAGGTCGCCGCCGACCATCACCCACGGCGTGCGGTGCTTGGTGACGGCACTCCAACCACGGTGGTAGACGCCACGATTGCCGAACATCTCGAAGTACTGCAGGTCGTGGCGCTCCGTGGCCTCGGCATCATTGAAGGCGTAGAGCATGCTGGTGCCCTCCATCGGCGACTGCTGGACGCCGTTCACCATCGCCGGCTCCGGGAGTCCGGCGGCCTCGAGGATCGTCGGCGCCACGTCGATCACGTGCGTGAACTGCGTGCGAAGGCCACCGCGCTCGGTGATGCCGTTCGGCCAGTGCACGATCGTGCCGTTGCGAGTACCACCCCAGTGCGACGCGACCTGCTTGGTCCATTGGAACGGGGCGTTCATCGCCCACGCCCAGCCGACTGAGTAGTGGTTGTACGAGCTGGGCGAGCCGAACTCGTCCGTCTTCGACCGCATGAACTCGGGCGTCTCCAGGGCGGCCATGCCGTTGAAGTTCGCCATCTCGTTGAACGCACCGTTGAGCGTGCCTTCGGCGGACGCGCCGTTGTCGCCGAGGATGTAGTACACGATCGTGTCCTCGAGGACGCCGAGGGCCTCGATGGCCGCGATCAGCCGGCCAACGTGATGATCGGTGTGCTCGAGAAAGCCGGCGTACACCTCCATCTCCCGGACGAGGACCGGCTTGAGCTCGTCGGGCATGTCGGCCCAGGCCGGGATCTCCGGGTTGGCTCCGGTCAGCTCGGCGTCGGGCGGGATGACGCCGAGCGCCTGCTGGCGACGGAACGTGCGCTCGCGCTGGGCGTCCCAGCCGTCGTCGAAGGCGCCGACATATCGGTCGGCCCACTCCTTGGGCACGTGGTGGGGCGCGTGCGTGGCGCCGGGGGCGAAGTACACGAAGAACGGCTTGTCCGGCATCAAGGCCTTCTGCTGGCGCACCCAGCTGATCGCCTTGTCAGTCAAGTCCTCGGTCAGGTGGTAGCCCTCGTCGGCGGTCGCCGGGGGCTCGATCGGCGTGGTGCCTTCGTAGAGTGCCGGCTCCCACTGGTTGTTCTCGCCGCCGATGAACCCGTAGAACATCTCGAAGCCGCCCCCGCCCGAGGGCCACGCGTCGAACGGACCCATCGGTGACGTCTGCCAGACGGGCACCTCATGACACTTGCCGAACTGCGCGGTGGAGTAACCGTTGAGCTTGAGGGTCATCGCCAGCGGTGCCTTCGTGTTCGGACGCACGGAGCTGTTGCCCGGCGCCGACGTCGCCGTCTCGGTGATGCTGCCCATGCCGACGGAGTGGTGGTTGCGTCCGGTGAGGAGCGCTTGCCGGGTCGGAGCGCACAGGGCCGTCGTGTGGAAGCGGTTGAAGCGCAGCCCACCGGCCGCCAACCGCTCGGCCGTCGGCGTGCGGCACGGGCCGCCGAACGCACTGCAGGCGCCGAAGCCGACGTCGTCGAGGAGGATCACGAGGACGTTGGGTGCGCCAGTCGGGGGCAGCAGCGGCTCGATGGGCGGGTACGCGGTCTCCGGATCCTTGGCGTCATAGGTCGTCAAGCCGGGGGCGGGGCGATCCGGGATCGGGAGCATCGTGCGAGCGTGCCGATCAGGGTTCATCAGGTTCCTCCGTTGATTCGAGTGGGATGACCTTCACCGAGTGAACGAGACTGAAGGTGAGTAGGTTGTGCGCGCCGTTGGAGGTGGAGATCGTCGACGACGATCCCACCGCGGCCGTCCACGGAGGCCAGCTCGTTCGCCACGGCGACCGCGGCGTCATAGATGTTGGTGCCGTTTCGTTCCAGGAGCACGAGGGCATCGTCAGCTTCGTAGCAGCAACGACCGCCCTCATGGTCGCTTCCCTCCCGACGGCCTTGCGAACGCGCAGGGTAACACCAAGGTGCGCGTGAGGCTGGTCTGGCGAGCGGCAGGCCACAGCCGACCGCTCATTGGGGCCGGGCGCTCAGCCGCCGTCCCCGTCGCCGACGCACGATCGGCGATCGATGCGACCTTGGCCGCCGCTCGCGCCGCCATGAGACAGCTCGCGTTCGAGGACGCGGCCGCGCGCTGTTGGCACGCGGCCTGGCATCGCCTGCGGCCTCAGCGCTGTCAGCCGAGGAGCGGTGCGCCGCACTGATCGACCACGGGACTGCGCTCCACCGCGCCCACGACCTCGAAGGGGCCGCGCTGCGATCGCGCTGCAGGCCAGTTCGGCCCGGCCAGGCGCTTGGCCAGCGAGACCGGTTTCATCCCGATGCTCGCCGTGATCAGCCAGCTGACGGGTGAACAGTTGCCGACGGAGCAGGATCGTGCCGTGACGCAGTTCGTGCACGGGCCGGTGACGCCCATCGTGCCACTCGGCGTCATCCGTTGCCTGGCGGCCATGGACCGTTTGGAGGAGGCCAGGGCGTTGTTCGGCGACGTGCCCAGGCCCGGTCAGTCAACGCTGCCCCGGTACTCGCGGCTGTCGATCTGCCGGCGCACGAGGTGTTGGCACCCTCTCGGGGAGAGTCCGGCACTCGCCAGACCGCCGAGGCGGCCCGGCCGAGCGCGAGCCCCCTTGAACCCCACGTGATGGAGACGCCCGCCCCGCTCGTGACGTGGCGCTCCCCGTTACGGCTGCCCCAACGGGGATGCTGACGCACGACGCGCGGCAGCGGTTGTAGCACGCTGGTGCCATACTTGTGGCATGGCTCGGGTACGGGTGAGCACGACGGTGGACGAGGACCTTCTGGCCAGTGCGCGGCGGGCGAGCGGCGGGCAACCGGATGCGGTCCTCATCGACGAGGCGCTTCGCTCGTTTCTGCTGCGTCACCGCGCCGCCGAACTGGACTCGGAGTACGCCGCCTATGACGTTCATCCGCTCGACGAGCCCGATGAGTGGGGCGACCTGGCGTCGTTCCGGCGAGCGGCCGCAGCGAGCTGATGGCGGTTCCGTTGCGGGGCGAGGTGTGGTGGTGCGAGCCCCCCCAGATTGGACGGCGACCGGTCGTCGTGCTGTCTCGCGACGCCGCGATCCCTCGGCTGCGCCGAGCGCTGGTCGCGCCGTGCACGACGACGATCCGAAGTCTGAGTAGCGAGGTGGTCCTCGAGCCGGACGTGGATCCGGTGCCACGGCTGAGCGCCGTGAATCTCGACTCGGTCGAGAGCGTGCCAATTGGCGTGCTCGTGGAGCGTCTCGGTCGTCTCAGCGACGACCGCATGCGCCAGATCTGCCAGGCATTGGAAGTCGCAGTCGACTGCGGCAAGTGATGTCGAAGTGCTCGTCGGCGACGGACTCCTCGCGCCCCATCGACGGTGACGTCGACAGACACGGATCCGTTCGATCGCGGCGGTCAGCGACTCGATGATCAGCGCGTTGCCGCTCGTGCCCTTCACGCGCGCCACGGCCTCGGCGTCAGCACGGTACGCCGAGGTAGGCAGCCGCAGCGTCGAGGTCGCCGTCGTGGGGCCGCACCATGGCGATGACCTGGCGGGCCAGGAGGGCGGGTGCGGACCAGCGTCGGTTCGCGGCGTCCGGCGGCGCCGGGCCGCAAACGGTGCTCGAGGGCCTCAGGGCTCGCGACGCTGCCGTCCTCAGCACACGCGAGCGCGAGATCGCCGCGCTCGTGGCGAAAGGCCTCACCAACAACCAGATCGCCGAGGCTGCCCACATCTCGAACCGAACCGCCGAGAACCGCAGCCAGATCGCGGTGTGGGTGACCCAGCGCGGGCATGCTCCGAGCGGCGAAGCAGTGCCCCGAGGAGCGATGCGGCATGATCGCGCCCGGCCCGCTCCTGCTGGGGACGTAGGGAGCACGGAGGAGGAATCCATGGGACTGTTGGACGGCAAGGTCGTCGTGGTTACTGGCGCGGGCAGAGGCCTTGGTCGCAGCCACGCCCTGCTCATGGCACAGGAGGGTGCGTCCGTCGTGGTGAACGACCTCGGTGGCGAGTGGGACGGAACGGGCGCCGATCCCCGCGCCGCGAGCGAAGTGGCCAACGAGATCACGGACTCCGGCGGCCGAGCAGTGGCCAACTTCGACGACGTGGCTGACTGGGAGGGTGCCCAGCGCATGATCAACCAGGCGATCGAGACCTACGGCCGGCTCGACGTGCTGGTGTGCAACGCGGGCTTCGTCCGGGACCGCACGGTGTTCAACATGACGGAAAACGAGTGGGACGACGTCGTCAGGGTCCACCTGAAAGGCCACTTCGTGCCGACCCGCTGGGCGGCCGCCTACTGGCGGGAACGCTTCAAGGAGACCGGTGCGCCGGTCAACGGCCGGATCATCTATACGGCCTCGGAGGCGGGACTGTTCGGCAACCCCGGCCAACCGAACTACTCGGCGGCGAAGGCGGGAATCGCGGCGCTCGCCCTGGTGGTGGCGCGCGAGCTCAAACGGTATGGAGTCACCTGCAACACGATCAACCCTCGGGCCCGCACCCGCATGACGGTGAACACCTTCGGCGCCGACAACATGACCAGCGCGCCCGGTGAGTTCGACGTCAACGACCCCGACAACGTTTCGCCGTGGGTGGCGTATCTCGCCACCGACCACGCCGCTGACATCACCGGACAGACCTTCGTCTGTGGAGGCGATCAGGTGCAGCTGATGGAGACCTGGCACCGCGTCTCCCGGATCCGCAAGGGCAAGGACCGGTGGACCGTCGCCGAGCTCGTCGCCGCGCGCGACGAGCTCTTCGGCGACCGGCCCCCCACCATCGGGAAGTTCGGCATGTGACCCGGCGGCTGACGAGCCAGTTGGGTCCGGGAGAACGCGGGCCCGTTCACACGCTCGTCAATGTGCGAGCCCCAGGCTCCGAGCGGAGCCGTGGTGAGGGGTGAGGCGCGCCAGGGACGGAGTCCGCGACGGCGCGCAGATCGAGGGCGTCCAGTTCGAGCCGACCCCATGGACCTGAGCCATTCGCCACTGTGCGGTTTCGCGCCCGGCCGAGGCTGGCGAGACCGAGACGATCGGTCGCCGGCACGCGGAGTTCGACAGTTTCCGAGCCGCCGTCTTGTTCGCACTCGACCACGGCGACGCCGACCTCGCCGTTCCGCTCGTCGCTCGTCTCTGGCCTGAACGTCCTGTGGCGACCCGAGCTCCTCGACTGGGCCGGACGAGTCGCCGAGCTCGCTGGCGCGGCGGACCACTCGGTCATCGGGTACGTGTACGTCGTGATCGCCGCGCTGGCATGGCCGATCGGCCTTATGGACGAGCGACCTACCGGTAGTCTCCCGACGGATGTGCCTCTTGGTGATGATCAGCGGGGTCGTTCCCGGATTGCCACTGATCGTCGCGGCCAACCGGGATGAACGCCGTGCCCGCCCCGCGATCGCCATGACTCGTCTCGATGGGGCCGTCGGCGGGCTGGCCATCCTCGGCGGACGTGACGAGGTCGGTGGGGGGACGTGGCTGGCGACCAATGAGGCGGGTGTCGTCGCCGGACTGACGAACCGGCCGCTACGCGACGGACCGGATGCCGCGAAGCGCTCCCGTGGTGAGCTTCCGCTCGCACTCGCTGTCCATCCAACCGCAGCAGCGGCCGTGGAGGCGTTCGGCGACGACATCGATCCGAGCCAGTTCAACCCGTCATGGTTGTTCGTCGCCGACCGTCGTGATGCGTTCTTCGTCGACGTCACAGGTTCTGACAGGGTCGTGGTCGAGCACTTGGGCGCGGGAGTTCACGTGCTCGAGAACCGCAATGTGCACGAGCCGTCGGCCAAGGTCGAACGGGTGCGCGAACTGGTCGATCCGCTTCTCACCTGCGAGCCCGGCGAGCTCGTCGACGGCCTGCATCTCCTGCTCGCCGATCATCACATGCCCGACGAAGAGCTGCCGCCCGACGTCAGCAACCCGCGCCTGGCTCGGGCGGCCCGTTCGATCTGCGTCCATGCCGATGAGGATGACTACGGCACGCGGTCCTCCAGCGTCATCACCGTCCAGCAGGAGGCGATATCGCCGAGCGTACGGTGGACCGCTGACGCTCCCTGCCGGAGTCAGTGGCGGTGCTCGAAGGCGCCCTGGCCAACCTCCGGTCCGCACCGGATGACCTGAGCAGCGAGGCGGTCAGGTCGTCGCGAGGAACCGGGCGAGGTGGGGGTAGACAGCGCGGTTGTGGGCCAAGCCGCCGTGACTCCCGCTCACCTCGATGTTCTCGCCGAACGGGACCCGGCACGCGACGGGCGGCACGATCGGGTCGTCCCGGCTGAAGACCGACATCACCCTCGTGCTCGGGTGCAGCGTCCGGCGCAGATCACTCACGTAGTCGCACTCGCACTCGGGCACGTTGCAGTCGGGGTCGAGCAGCTTGGTGGCGCTGGCGCCGGCACTGGCGACGGCCGAGTGGCCGACCTTCCTCGGCGTGAACGGGGCCCGCTGGCGAATCATGGCCACCATCGCCGGCGCCGGCGAGCCGAGCAGCACGAGGTGCGACGCGCGCCCCTGCAGCCGCGACGCCAAGGCCCAGCACAGCATGCCGCCCCGGCTGTGGCCGATGAGCGCACTCGGACCGGCAGCCCGTTCCAGGTGGCGCGCCATGGAGCGCTCGATGTCACCGCGGAGGCGATTCGGGCAGCCGGCGTTGAGGAGAAGCGTTGATCGCGCCGGGTCGTAACCGATCCGCCGCAGCCAGCCGCGCAGCGGCTGCAGGTAGATGTCGTTGCCGAACAGCCCCGGAACGACGAGTACCAGCCGGCCGTCGCCGCGAGGCACGCCGTGCCCATGGAAGACGGGATCAACTTGCAGAGCGGCGAGCTCGCCCAGCGCCTGCCCCTCGATCCGCAGCATCTTGCTCAGCTCTTCGGCCATGAAACCTCACCGGAGGCCATCGCCGACATGGTACGACAGCGCGCTCGGGTGACCAGGTGGTCGGCACCTGCGCCCCGCAGATGTATCGTCCGCCCGTAAGGCCGAAAGGCTTACGAGCTGGGGATAGGGGACGACGTGAGCGACGACCAAGCCGAACGCATCGAGGTGGCCCGGGCCATCCCGGCCGACCCATCGACGATCTTCTCGGTACTTCGAGATCCACAGGGACACGTGTCGATTGACGCGTCAGGGATGCTGATGTCCGCCAGCGGATCGCCGGCGTCTGCCGTGGGCGACTCGTTCGTGGTGCACATGGATCGGGACGCGCTCCGGGACGTTCCGCTTGGCCTCTACGACGTGACGGTCTCGTTCGTCACCTACGAGCCCGACCGGGAAATTGCCTGGACGATCGTGTTCAACGGGAATCCGATCGGTCACGTCTACGGGTACCGCCTCGAACCCATCGACGAAGGGACCATCGTCACCCAGTACTACGACTGGTCGAACGTCACCGACGAAGTGAGGAACATGGTC
This sequence comes from uncultured Acidimicrobiales bacterium, assembly GCA_963728985.1. Taxonomy (GTDB): domain Bacteria; phylum Actinomycetota; class Acidimicrobiia; order Acidimicrobiales; family Ilumatobacteraceae; genus DASXAI01. The sequence continues at coordinate 158,664 of CAVSME010000006.1, forward strand.
ACGTTCCCGGTGGTCCCTGAGTCGGCCCTGCGAGCCACGCTCGGCGTCCTCTCGAGAACGGTCGCGCCCGGCGTGTCGCGACCGGATGTCGAGACCGTCTGATCAAGGGTTGGCCGCAGCTCGTGACCTCGAGATGTCGGGTTCGCAAACGTCGCTTGAATTCGTCGAGGAGTGCGATGTCGTAGACCGGTGCGGATCGCACCATCGGTGCGTGATGCGTCGGAAACCGACGCTTTCTGCACCCAAGCCGGTTGACGCCACCCGGTGAGCGTGCCATCGTCGATCAGCCGGGTGCCTCCTGGCAGACCGGGTTGGGGGGTTGGACCGTGGGATTCCAGCTCGAAGGCACCTACGTCGAGAACTGCGACGACGTCGGTGATGGCACATCGGGGTTCTCGGCGGCGTTCGCTTGGACGGCGTGACCGATCGCGTCGTGAAGCTCGCCGCACGGCGACGGCCGGCGGTCGGCGAGACGTCGGCACTGCTCATCGTCGCGGCGCTGGCGTGGGTGCTGACCGTCGGCATCGCCCACAACATGGACGCGATGCCGGGGACGATGGGTCTGGCGCTCGGTTCGTTCCTCGGGGTGTGGACGCTCATGATGGGCGCCATGATGCTTCCGTCGATCACGCCGCTGGCGTCGTTGTACGCCCGGACGATGCACGACCACCGGGCCCGGCGGTTGGGCCTCCTCTCCGTGGGCTACCTCGTCGCGTGGGCGGCGGTCGGGCTGGTGGCGTTCGCCCTCGCCGCCGGCGGGGAGCGGCTGGCCGACGATGCCCCGGGTTGGGCGCAAGCGGCCGCTGTCACCACCTGCTTCGCCTGTGGCATCTACCAGATGACGCCGCTCAAGGACCGGTGCCTCCAACACTGCCGCTCGCCGCTCGGGCAGCTGCTCCGATACACGTCGTTCCGCGGGCCCTTGGCCGACACCCGCGTCGGGCTCTTCCACGGCGGCTGGTGCGTGGCGTGCTGCTGGGCGCTCATGCTGCTGCTGGTCACGTTCGGGGTCATGAGCGTGGTGGCGATGGTGCTCCTCGCCGCCGTCATCCTCGCCGAGAAGCTGTGGGCGCCTGGACGCTGGTTCTCCATCGCCATCGGCATGGGCGCCATCGTGCTCGGGGTCGCGGTGTGGCTCGACCCGTCGTTGGCGCCCGGGCTCCACGCCGCCACGGACGCGAGCATGGGAGGGATGTGAACGCCGACCGGGTTCTCACCACGTGGAGGGCGCAGGGCACCTACTTCGAAGGGTGCAACTGCGAGGCGATCTGCCCCTGTCGCAGCGTTCGCGGCGCGCCCGGGGGACCGTCGACGCACGGAGAGTGCTTCGGTGCCTTGTCCTGGCACGTCCTCACCGGCCACGCCGACGGCGTCGACCTCTCCGATCGGTTGGTCGTCATGACGCTGCGCTACTTCGACCGGGTTCGGCCCTCGACGAAATGGGAGGTCGTCCTCTACGTCGATGACCGCGCCGACGACGCCCAGTTCGCGGCGCTATCGGACATCTTCCTCGGCCGTGCCGGGGGCACGGTCGCCGCTCAGTACGGCAGAGCCATCGGCGATGTGCACGCCGTGCGCCGCGCCCGCATCACCGTCGAACACGTCGAGGCCCGCAAGCGGATCGACGTGCCCGGCTACATCACGGTCGAGGCGGAGGAGGTCGCCAGCGAACCGGGCGAGGTCGCCTGCGGCATCCCTGGTCTCGACCGGCCCGGCACCGAGCTCTACAACGACGTGGCCCGATCCGACGACCCGGCGCTGCGCTGGGAGGTGCGGGGGCGAGGCGCCTCGTTCGCCTCCGACTTCGACTACCGCTCCTAGAGCGCCCTGGCCGTCGACCAGTCGGTCAGGCTCCGCGCCATTCCACGCCATTTGTCAGCAGCGTTAGTGTCGCGCCCCGGACGAGCACAGGGGGACGTCATGGCTGCAAGTGGTTCGCCGATCCTGCCCGGACGATTGGGCACGCCTGACATGACGCTCCGGGACGACCCGCGTGCCGATCCGCGCATGATTGCGGCGCTCGGACCGTTCGGGCTCGTCGACCGGCACGAAGTCGCGCCCGTCAACGGCAACTCGCCCATCGACGAACTGCTCGACTACGTCACCGTGGCGGAGGCCGCCTTCGAGCAGCTCAATGCGGCGCTCGTCACAGGACTGCCCGAGATCGACGGCGTGGTGCGTCGCGTCGAGATCATCGCGGGCGTCGAGGGGCACGATCTCACGCTGTTCGTGCATCGTCCCGCCGCGGCGGGCACCTATCCCGGTGTGCTCCACCTGCACGGTGGAGCGATGGTGATGCAACAGGCGGCGGACCCGATGACGGCACGCTGGCGCGACGCGCTCGCCGCCACTGGGCTCGTCGTCGTGGGCGTCGAGTTCCGCAACGCGGGAGGCAAGCTCGGTGCGCATCCGTATCCGGCCGGGCTCGACGACTGCATCACCGCACTCCGGTGGATGATCGACCACAGAGCCGAACTGGCCATGTCCAAGCTGCTGGTATCCGGCGAGTCGGGCGGTGGCAACCTGACATTGGCGACGGTGCTGCGGGCCAAGCGCGAGAGGCTGGCCGGGCAGATCGACGGCGCCTACGCGTTGTGTCCGTACATCTCCAACGGGTGGGCTGCGCCGCCAGCGGCACTGGCGTCGTTGTTCGAGAACGACGGGTACGGGATCGATGTGTCGATGATGGCGGCACTGGCGCGGGTGTACGACCCATCGGGCGAGCACGACACCGACCCGCTGGCGTGGCCCTTGCACGCGACGGCTGAGGACCTCCGGGGCCTGCCGCCTCATGTCATCTCGGTGAACCAGCTCGATCCGCTGCGCGACGAAGGCCTCGCCTATGCCCGGAAGTTGCTCGATGCCGGTGTGCCCGTGATCAGCCGCACCGTCAACGGGACATGCCACGCCGGGGAGGTCATCTTGGCCGGAGCGATGCCGGACGTCTTCGGCGCCACGATCCGCGACATCAAAGGCTTCGCTGACTCGCTGTGAAGGGGACCGCCGTCCACCCCAGGACGCGGCCGACGATCGGCCCGGTACGCTGGCCGCTTGATCACCGGGCGCCGGTAGGGGTGAATGACCGCCGGGCTCGTCGCCGCTGTCGTGACGGCGCTCGCCTTCGCCTTCACCAATGGCGTGCACGATGCGGCCAATGCGATCGCAACGCTCGTGGCGACGCGGGCCGCCCGTCCCCGAACGGCGGTGGTGCTGGCGGCGGTCGGCAACGTTGCCGGTCCGGTCCTGCTGGGTACCGCCGTCGCGGAGACCGTGGCCGGAACGATCAGCGTGGAACCCAGCGAGACGGTCGTGACGGTCGGAGCGGCCCTGAGCGCGGCCGTGGTCTGGAACGTCCTCACGTGGTGGCGGGGTCTCCCGTCGAGCTCGGGTCACGCCCTCCTCGGCGGTCTCGTCGGCGCGGCCCTGGCCGAAGGCGGCCGCGGATCGGTGAACTGGGGCGGGATGGACGGGCTGGTGCCATCGGGCGTCCTCGGGGTCGCCGTGGTCCTCACGATGGCGCCCGTGATCGGAGGGGCGGCGGGCTTCGTGGTCGATCGCGCACTGCGGTGGGGCGTGCGGCGCGGCACCCGGCGGCTGCGGGGACCGATCCGTGCGGGGCAGTGGTGCATGTCGGAGTGCCTGGCCATCAGCCATGGCGCCAACGATGCCCAGAAGGCGGTGGGCGTCATCGCCGTGCTCCTCGTTGCCACGGGGTACGAGCAGCGTCTGACCGCGCCGCTGTGGATCACGTTGCTGTGCGGCCTGGCGCTGACGGCGGGCACGATCCTGGGCGGATGGCCGGTCGTACGGACACTGGGCCGGCGGATCACCCGCCTGCGGCCCGTCGACGCGCTGGCCAGCCAGACGGCGTCGGCCGCCGTGCTCGTCGGGGCGTCGCTCGTCGGCGCGCCAGTCAGCACCACGCAGGTGGTGGCGTCGTCGGTGGTGGGGGTTGGCGGCGGCCGGCGGCGATGGCGGCACATCCATTGGCGCCTGGTCGAGGTGATGGTCCTGTCCTGGTTGGTGACCGCCCCCGTCACAGCCGTGCTCGCGGCAGTGGCGACCGGCCCGTGGAGGTGGCTGACATGACGATGAAGCACTGGTTCCTGCCCGAGGATCCTGATCTCCTCGGTCTGCTCGCGGAGCAGGCGAGGATCACGACGCGAGGCATGGACGCCCTCGTCGACTGGGCCCACGCCGTGGACGACGCCAACAAGGTCGTGCGCTCGTGTGAGCACGAAGCGGACGCCACCAAACGGGAGCTCTGGCGCAAGCTTCGGCTGGCCTACTCCCCGCCGGTCGACGCGGAGGACCTCTTCTCCCTGTCCGCTCAGCTCGACGAGGTGCTGAACGCGGCCAAGGACCTGGTCGGTGAGATGGAGGTGATGGACATGGCGCCAGACGACGCCATCCGATCGATGATCGGCTCCCTCGCGTCGGCCGCGCACCACCTCGCCGACGCGCTCGCCCAGCTCACCGGCGCCGGTGACGCCACCACCTCCGCCGACGCCGCCGTCAAGGACACTCGTCGTGTCGAGCACGTCTATCGAGGAGCGATGTCGGCGCTGCTCGTCGTCACCGATCTTCGCGAGGTCATGGGGCGGCGGGAGGCGTACCGCCGCGTCTCCCGGATCGGCGGTCTGATCGTCGCCGTCGCCGACCGGGTCTGGTACGCGGTGGTCAAGGAGGGATGAGGCCACTGTGCCGGCAGTCACCAGGCGGTCGTTCCGGCCCGTGAACGCCGGTGACGATGGGCGCACGTGTCCGCGAGCGTGCCGGGGTGTGCTGCTCAACGGTCTGGTCGAGGCGCCCAGCTGGCAGCGCGGGCGCGTCGGAATCCAGAGGTAACCCGACGATGGTCGGTATGCCGACGATATGCGCCTGCTCGTAGCATCGAGATCGGTGTCAGCTTGGTCTTGGTCCGGAGGCGTTGCTCGGAGCGTCGTGCCCGCTCCCGGATGCGCGGGACCCGCCGGCGAGGCTCGAGGAGCGTGGCGTCGCCCCCACTGAGGGGTGTCGATCGAGCCCTCCTCGCCGACGCCACCGTCCCGGCGGCCGGACGCAACGAGACGGCGGGATGGAGGAGGAAGCATGCGGGTGTTGGTCCTCGAGGACGAGCCGTACATGGCGGAGGCCATCCGCGACGGGCTGCGCCTGGAGGCGATCGCGGCCGACATCGCCGGTGACGGCGACATCGCGCTGGAGCTGTTGCGCGTCAACGCCTATGACATCGCCGTCCTCGACCGCGACGTTCCCGGGCCTTCCGGCGACGAGGTCGCCGAGCACATCGTCGCCTCCGGCAGCGGCATGCCCATCCTCATGCTCACGGCGGCCGACCGGCTCGACGACAAGGCCTCCGGGTTCGAGCTCGGCGCCGACGACTACCTCACCAAGCCCTTCGCACTGCGAGAGCTCGTCCTCAGGCTCAGAGCACTCGACCGCCGGCGGGCCCACAGCCGGCCGCCCGTACGTGAGATCGCAGGTCTGCGGCTGGATCCGTTCCGCCGCGAGGTCTACCGCGACGGCCGCTACGTCGCCCTCACCAGAAAGCAGTTCGCCGTGCTCGAAGTACTCGTCGCCGCCGAGGGCGGTGTCGTCAGCGCCGAGGACCTCCTGGAACGGGCCTGGGACGAGCACGCCGATCCGTTCACCAACGCCGTGCGCATCACCGTCTCCGCGCTGCGCAAACGGCTCGGCGAACCCTGGCTGATCGCCACCGTGGCCGGCGTCGGCTACCGCATCGACACCGGACCAGACGACGGCAGCGAGAGCGGCGGACGTGGCTAGGGCGCCTGGTCTGAGCGTTCGCCTCAGGCTCACCCTCAGCTACGCGGGCTTCCTCATGCTGGCCGGTGCCTTGCTGCTCGCCGCCGTGTGGCTGTTCCTGCTGCGCTACGTCCCCGACCAGGCGATGCTGGTCACCCCGAGCTCTGACCTTCCTGGTCCCTTTCCCGTCCGGTCCCAGCTCTTGGAGGTCTTCGCTCCGAGGGCAGCCGCGGTGTTGTCGTTCCTGTTGGTGTTCGGTCTGGTGGGAGGGTGGCTTCTCGCCGGCCGGATGCTCGCCCCGCTCACTCGCATCACGGACGCCACCCGCATGGCCGCGAAGGGGTCGCTCTTCCACCGGATCGAGCTCGAAGGCCGCCAGGACGAGTTCCGCGAGCTCGCCGACAGCTTCGACGCCATGCTGGCGCAGCTCGAAGCGCACGTCTCAGAGCAGCGGAGGTTCGCCGCCAACGCCTCCCACGAGTTGCGCACCCCGCTGGCGATCTCGCAGACCCTCCTGGAGGTCGCCCGCAACGATCCGGGACGTGACACCGACGAGCTCATCGAACGGCTCCACGCCGTCAACGCCCGAGCGATCGACCTCACCGAGGCGTTGCTCCTACTCAGCCGCACCGACGAGCGATCCTTCGCCCGAGAGCACGTCGACCTGTCCCTCATCGCGGAGGAGGCCGTCGAGATGCTCCTCCCCCTCGCCGAGAAGCACGGCGTCACCATCCAGATCTCCGGGGACGTCAGCCCCACCATCGGCTCACCCGCCCTCTTGCTGCAGATGACCACGAACCTCCTGCAGAACGCCATCGTGCACAACCGCCCCGACCACGGCATCGTGCAGGTCGACACCGCCATCGGCCCCGAGTGCGTCCTGCTCACGGTCGAGAACACCGGCGACCAGCTCACGCCCCAGCTGGTCTCGACGCTGACCGAGCCGTTCCAGCGCGGCACCGAACGGATCCGCGGTGACCACGCGGGCGTCGGCCTCGGCCTGGCCATCGTGAAGAGCATCACCCAAGCCCACGACGGAACGCTCGCCATCACCCCGCGCCCCGAGGGCGGGCTCCACGTCAGCGTGCGACTACCTGCTGCATCCCCGGCGTGACCTCCACCTGGGCGCCGGCGGCGAGCTGCAGCGCGACGGGCTGCAGCCCGGCTACCAGCGATCCCTTGACCAGCACCACGTCACCGGGCCCGAGCGGTCCGAGGGCGCGGATCGGGTCCGCCACGGGCGTCACCCCGTAGAGATCCACGGCCACCGCCACCACCTCGATCCCGAGCCGGGCGGCGTGGGCCGCGACCAGCCGATGGCCGGCGGCGGGGTGCTCGATCTCAGCCATGAGGCCGAGCACCGCCACCCGCCGGCGGGCGGGCATCGCCGCGAGCGCGTCGAGGCCGGCGACCACCGAGGTCGGATTGGCGTTGTAGGCGTCGTTGACGACCAACGCGCCGCCGGGCGCGGTCAGGAGCTGCATCCGCCCCTCCGTCACGGTGGCGGCGGCCAGCGCCGCGGCGGCGCTGTCCGGAGCGACGCCGAGCGCGCCGGCGGCGGCGACCGCAGCCGCCGCGTTGCGCGCCATGTGCGCGCCGCTCACCGCCAGCTCGACGGCGGTGGTGCCCCACGGCGTGCGCACGGTGAACCGGGGCCGGGCCCGGTCGTCGAGATGCACGGCGTCGATGTGCACGTCGGCATCGGGCGCGGCACCATAGGTGAGGATGCGCGCCGAGGTGCGAGCGGCCATCGCCCGCACCCGAGCGTCGTCGGCGTTCAGCACGGCCACCCCGGTCGGTTCGAGCGCCTCGACCAGCTCGGCCTTGGCGTGGGCCACGCCCTCGATGCCACCCAGCAGCGCGGTGTGGGCGGCGCCGACCACGGTGACCACCCCGACGGTCGGCCGGGCCACGGCGCACAGGCGGGCGATCTCGCCGAGACCGCGCATGCCCATCTCGAGCACCATCACCTCGGTGTCGTCCGGGCTGTCGAGGATGGTGACCGGTAGGCCCTGCTCGTTGTTGAAGCTGCGCGGGCTGGCCGCGGTGCGCAGCGAGCTCGCCAGCGCGGCGGCGAGCAGATCCTTGGTGGAGGTCTTGCCGACGGACCCGGTGACTCCGACCACCCGGTCCGGCCGGCGCGAGCGCGCCCACCCGCCCAACGCCATCAGGGCGGCGGCGGTGTCGTCGACCTCGATCACGGTCCGGCCCGGGTCGAGCTGCAGGGACCCGACCGGGCGGCTGGTGAGGGAGGCGGCGGCGCCGACCGAGAACGCGTCGGCGATGTGGTCGTGCCCGTCGCGAGCGGCGACGATCGGCACGAAGAGCGACCCGGGCCGCAGGGAGCGGGAGTCGAACGAGGCGCCCTCGATCCACACGTCGGGACCGTGCACGCAGCCACCCGTGGCGGCGGCGGCCTCGCTGGAACGGAATCGCATCGCCGCCGCCTACCGGATGGGGAAGTCGAAGTAGGTGTCGGGGTGCGGCTCGTCCCGCAGCGCGTAGTGCCACCACTCCTGCTCGTACCGTTCGAAGCCGCTGTCCTCCATGATGGAACACAGGCTCCGGCGATGCCGGGCTGCGACGTCCGAGACACCTCGTGCTCCGTGATGGGAACGCTCGTCCATGAGGTCGTGGCCGCCGCCCATCGGCGTGAGCTCCCCGGTGTCCAGCCGGTAGAGCGTCAGGTCGACCGCGCTTCCCCGGGTATGGCCTGACCGCGCCGCGACATACCCCTTCGGGATCATCTCGGCCCGGTCGATGTTGGGGTAGAACCGCTCCTTCGTGCGTCCGTCCTCTGGCTCCGCTGACCATGCGACGAAACGATCCACCGCGCGTTGAGGGCGGTAGCCGTCCCAGAGCAGCAAGCCGAAGCCGGCCGCGGCCGCTCGCCTGGTCGCCTCCAGCAGCGCATCCGCCACGGCAGGCGAGACCACGATGCGATCGACCTCATATCCGTCCACCGGCGTGCCGGTGAAGTTGTCCCCCGTGGCGTACTTCGCGTCCCAGCGAACGCCGCTCAGCACGTCATCCAGGAAGACGAATCCCTCTTCCATGCTCATCGCGCCATCGACAACGAGATGCAACGGTCGATCACGTCGGAGAGACTGATGCCGGCGGCGGCCATCATGCGGGGATACCGGCTGTATGCCGTGAACCCCGGCAACGTGTTCACCTCGTTGAGCACGATGCGTCCGTCTGGCTGCAGGAACATGTCCACACGGGCGAGGCCCTCGCAGCCAAGCGCCGTGTAGATGTCCTTCGCCGCCTCCTGGATCTGCTCGCCCTTGGCCTCGGGCAGATCGGCGGGGACGGTGATGACCGCGTTCTCGGAGCCCTTCTCCGGCTGAGCCTCCTGATGGATGCGGAAGATGCCGTGCCGCAGCGTGATCTGATCCACCTCCCCGACGACCAGCTCAGGACTGCGGCCCAGCACGGCACAACCGACCTCGGTGCCGACGATCGCCTGCTCGATCAGGACCTTGTCGTCGTAGTGCCTCGCTGCCGCGACGGCGGCGGCCAGGTCATCCGGGCACTCGACCTTGGTCACGCCGAAGGATGACCCGGAACGGGCGGGCTTCACGAAGACCGGGTACGCGTGCTCGCCAGGCGCAACCACATCGGCGCCGTGCAGCACCGAGAACCCAGGCGTTTCGATGCCAGCGCCTCGGGCGACGACGTAGGCGAGCGACTTGTCCATGCAGATTGCCGAGCTCTGGATGCCGCACCCCACGTAGGGGATCCCGGACAGTTCGAGCAAGCCCTGCACGGCCCCGTCTTCACCCGACCTGCCGTGCAACACCGGGAACACGGCGTCGATGTGGACACTGCGGCATTCGTCGCCCTCCACGACCAGTAGCCCGTGCGTCTCCCTGTCCGGCGAGATCACCGCTCGGCGGCCGCTGCGGACTTCCCAGTCCGCGCACGGCCGTTCGCACGTCTTCCAGGTACCTGATCGCGTGATACCGATGTAGATCGGTGCGTACTTGTCCGTGTCGATGCTCGTCGCGATCTCCGTCGCCGACTTCACCGAGACGTCATGCTCCTCGGAGCAGCCCCCGAACAAGATCGCGATCTTGAGTCGCGTCATGCGCCCGGCTCCTTTCAAAGCTCAGACACTTCATGAGCGTCGCTTCGACGGTGTCGCGCAACGCCCGCGTTGTGTAGTAGGCCGTGTGCGGGGTGACGATCGCGTTGGGTAGCTGTTGCAGCCGCAACAGCAAGTGGTTGTCGATCGGTCTCATGGTGCGATCGAAGTAGAAGATCCCTTCCTCGCCTTCGAGCACATCCAGCGCCGCACCGCCGAGCCTCCCGCCTTCCAGGGCCACGATCAGGGCGTGAGTGTCCACCAGTGCCCCGCGTGCCGTGTTGATGAGGAACGCTCCCCGCTTCATCAGCTCGATCTGCTGGCATCCGATGAAGTGGTACGTGTCGGCATTGAGGGGCATGTGGAGCGTGACGACGTCGCTCTCGAGGAGCAGGTCGTCGAGGGAGACGATGTCCACCGCCACGGCCGGCGGCCGGCCGTTGTTGTAGGCCAACACGCGGCATCCGAACCCCTGCAGCCGCCGGACGACGGCCCCGCCGATGTGGCCGACGCCAAGGACGCCGACCGTCATGTCGCGCAGGTCCTTGCCTCGGGTCCTGCCCAGCCGGAAGTCACGGCGTTCCGCCGCGCTCGAGGACCCCTGTTGCGTTGCGGATCGCCATCAGGATCAGCATGAGCGTGTAGTCGGCGACGCCGTCGGGGGCGTACACCACGTTCTCGACAGTGATCCCCATGCGTGCAGCGGCATCCAGATCGATGTGATCGAAGCCGATGCTGCGGGTGGAGACGTACTCCACGCCGGCTTCCTTCAGAGCCCGAAGTATCCGCCCGGAGACGTCGGACTTGTGTCCCACACTGATGCAACGGTTGCCATCCACGGAGACGGCGCTGGTCTCCGACACGGCGTCGCTCACGATCGTGGACACAACGCCGAGGCGGGGGCACAGCTCGTTGAAGGTGTCCGCCTCATCCGGCTCGCACCCGTAGACGGTGAGCCCGACATGTCTCGACGTCCCGGTTGCATCCTGGTGGACCACGCCTCCAGTCAAGGCAGCGTGGTGTCACCAGCACGTATGTGGTTTCCGATATGCCGGCGATACGGTCCGAGCTCGTCAGAAGTCGAAGCGAGTCAAGCCACCAGGCTCGATGCCCAACACCACGGTCGCCGATCGAGGCTCGATGCGGTACACGGTCCAGGGCGGCGGGCCTTGCGACGGTGCGTTGAACGGGGCGGTGATGCCCGAGCCGCTGTCATCGGGTTCCACGGGCCACCCACTGTCCGCCCACGCCTTCGCAGCGCGTGCCACGAGGTCTGGGTCGGTCACCGGGCTTGCGTCGCCCTCGATGACGACGTCCGCGTCCCTGATGGACAGGGCGACCGAGCAGCGCGGGTTGCGGGCCACGTTCCGGCTCTTGCGAGTGTGCTTGCCCGTCTGGAACCAGAACGTGCCGTCCACCCAGATGGCACCGACCGCGGTCACGTGCGGGCTGCCGTCCTCGTTGATCGTCGCCAGCCAGGTCGTGCGTGAGTTGTGAGCATCCGGAGCGGGCGCCGATCCCGTCTCGAGCTTCTCGATGACCGACGTCCAATCGACGGGCGGGAGCCCGTCCGCCGAACCCAAGTTGATGATGTCCATGGCACATGCCTCCAATTGCGGAAGTTGGGCGGTTACATCTGGCCGTGGCGAACCGGACCGGCTGGTTCGTAGGTGCCGATGACGATGCCGAGATCGGTCACGACGAGGTCGACAGGGCGCATCGTGGTCGGGAGGATGCCGTCGTTGAACAGGCGGCGACCGGAGCCGAGCACGAGGGGAAACGTCATGAGGCGGAAGCGGTCGACGAGCTCGTGCCGCAACAGCGTCTGGAGCAGTTGGCCGCTTCCCCAGACCTGCAGCTCGTCGCCGGGTTCGTCCTTCAGGGCCTGTACCGCCTTGACGACGTCGCCGGTGACGAGGCGTGCGGTGCCAGGGTGCGCACCGCGCCACGTGGCATCGGCCTCGCCGAGCGAATTGGACACGACGTACTTCGGCAACGAGTTGATGGCCGTGGCGATGGGGTCGGCGGGGTCGGTCTGATCAGGCCAGTGGCTGCGGAAGATGTCGAACGTCCTGCGACCGAACAGGAACGCGCTGGCGTGGCTGTTGAGCTCGATGACGAACTCGCCCACGGGCGGGTCGGAGAACGGGGCCTGCCAGCCGCCGTGGGTGAAGGCATCGCTCGGATCTTCCTCTGGTCCGCCGGGGGCCTGCATCACGCCGTCGAGGGTCAGGAACGTCTGAACGGTGAGCTTCATGTCAGTGCAGACGAAGCAGCACGCTGATTCTGAGCGCTTCTCAGCCCACTTTTGTACCGGCACGATCGCCGGGTGCCGCGCGCGGCAACGTTCGCCTGACGGTTGCGCTCTCCGGTACGGACGGCGTCGCCCCGCCGGACCAAGCCGGGCGCGTCGCGCGATTCAGGACGAACTGGAGATCGACAGGCGATTGCCGTCGGGATCGCGGAACCACGCGACGCCGCCACCGCCCGGCGGGCGCCAGATGCCGTCGCCATCCTGATCCATGCCAGCGAACCTCTCGAAGACGATGCCGGCCGCGGCCATGGCGCGCGCAGCCACCGGCAGGTCGTCCACGAGCCAACCAGCGTTCGTGGCGACCGGTTCCGGCACCTGCGGTACCAGGGCGAGCCGCAGCCGTGTCCCCCCGGCGTCGAGCACGACGGCGAACTCGTCCTCGTGTTCGATCGGCAGGCCGAGGAGATCGCCGTAGAACGACTTGGCCCGCTCGGCATCGGTGATCACGAGGAAGCCGACGAAGGGACGCCCCGTGAGCACGATCGGAGCATATCCACAGCCGCGGCAAGTGCTGACCGGGGCCCTTCATCCATGGCGTGCGCAGGCGGCCGTGGTGAGGGAGGATGCCGGCGCGCCGCACAGGGTCGAGCTGGCGGTGGTGCGCTGAGGTGACCGCAGGTCCACTCCCCGACGTGAGCTGCGGCGTCATCGTCGTGCCTTGCGGCGGTCGATCACCAGCCAGTTCAGGAGCGCCGAGACCACGCTGATCACCAGCGCGCCCACGATCGCCGTCCCGAAGCCCTCGATGGACAGGACGCTCGACAACGCGGCCGCCAGGAGCAGCATGAGCGCGTTGATGATGAGCGAGAACAGACCGAGCGTGGCGATTGTTATCGGCAGCGAGAAGAGTCGCACGATGGGCCGCACGAGGGCGTTGACCAGGCCGAGGACCGCGGCGACGAGGATGTAGCCACCCACACCACCGTTCACGTCGATGCCATCGGTGATGGCCACGGCGATGACGATCGCGACCGCCAGGATGGCCCAGCGGATCAGGAGGTGGCGCACGGTCGGACTCCTTCGAGACAGGCCGGCCGGCGCGGCCGGTCGCCCCTCACGCTCCCATGCGCCGGGGTGAGCCCGCACCACCCCGTTCGAGGTGGTTCATGGAGGCGCACCGAACCACGGAGAAGGCGAACGGATAGCCTCCGGCCGGCGAGGACGTCGAGCACGGGGGGTGCCATGCGGACCCAGTTCGCTTCGATCTGGGAAGCGGTCGCTGATGTCGTTCCCGACCAGACGGCGATCGTCCAGGGGGACCGTCGGTCGTCCTGGCGCGAGTACGAACAGCGGGCGGCGCGGATGGCGGGGGCCATCCAACGTGCCGGCATCAGCGTGGGCGGCAAGGTCGGGATGTACCTGTACAACTCGCCCGAGTACTGCGAGACGAACTTCGGCGCGCTGAAAGTCCGCAGCATGCCGATCAACGTCAACTACCGGTACCTCGACAACGAGCTCCTCCACCTCGTCGACAACGCCGACCTCGAGGGCCTCGTGTTCCACACGTCGCTCGCCGATCGCGTCGCCCGCATCGCGCCCCAGCTCCGAGGTGTCCGGTTGCTGGTCGAGGTCGACGACGGTCCGGCGCCCGACGGAACCACCCACGTCGAAGGAGCGATCCCGTACGAGGAGCTGCAGGCGTCGACGGAGCCGGCGGCACGGATGGAGCCAGCGCCTGACGACGTGTACATCTTCTACACCGGCGGCACCACGGGCATGCCAAAGGGCGTCATGTACCCGCTCGAAGAATTCACGCAGTTCTTCCTGCGTTCGTATCCCCCGATGATCGGGTTGACACCGATCGAGGACACGAGGGAGATCCTGGACACGGCGCGGCGCATGTACGAAAGCGGCACACCGCTCGTCGCCATGTCAGGTCCGCCGCTGATGCACGGGACCGGCTGCTGGCTCGGGATGATGATCCCGCACCTGTTCGGCGGCACCGCCGTCCTGCTCGCCCACCGCAGCTTCGACCCGATCGAGGTCTGGGATGCCGTCGAGCGGGACGGGGTCCAGCACCTGATCGTGGTGGGCGACGCATTCGCCAAGCCGCTGCTGCGAGCCCTCGACGACGCGCCGGGTCGGTGGGATGGGTCGAGCCTGCGCCTGATGATCTCGTCCGGCGCCATGTTCTCGGCCGAGGTGAAGCAGGGCCTGATCGACCACCTGCCCGGTCTCGCCATCGCCGACGTGCTAGGTGCCACCGAAGGGGGCATAGGCACGTCCATCACGACGAAGGACTCGCTCAGGACGGAGACCGCCAAGTTCTCGCTGAACGCCACCACGAAGGTCTTCACCGACGACGGCCGGGAGGTCGAGCCCGGGTCCGGTGAGATCGGTGTGGTGGCCAACGGCGGCCTCGTGCCGATCGGGTACTACAAGGATCCCGAGAAGTCGGCCCGCACCTTCCGCGACGTGAACGGCCACCGCTACTCGTTCCCCGGCGACATGGCGACCATCGCCGCCGACGGCACGCTCGTGCTGTTCGGTCGCGGCTCGAACTGCATCAACACCGGCGGCGAGAAGGTCTTCCCCGAAGAGGTCGAAGAGGCGCTGAAGGTCCACCCCGCCGTCGAGGACGCGCTCGTCTTCGGCGTGCCGGACGACCGGTTCGGTCAACGGGTCGTGGGCGTCGTGTCGCTCACCCCCGGCGAGAGCGTGAGTCCGGACCAGATCGTCATCGATGCGCGCAATCGCCTGTCGAGCTACAAGCTCCCGAAGGAGCTGTGCATCGTGGACGAGGTGCCGCGGGCTCCCAACGGCAAGGCCAACTACCCCGCGGCGCGAGAGCTGTTCAGCGCGGAGTCGGTGCAGACGTAGGCGCTGTACCCGGCGGATCGGGCCACGTTCGACGCCGCTGGACTCGACACCCTCGACGGGAAGCGGCGCGAGCTGTTAAAGGGTCCGCAGCGGCGGGAACCGGCCGCGCAGGCCCTTGGCGCCGACCTGGAAGAGGGCGACCGGGGCAGTGACACCGCGCAGCGGGTACGAGCCGAGAGCGGTGAACCGGACGCCGGTCGGCGCCGACGTCTTGACCGCCTCGCGCGTGTTGGCCGAGACGACGATCTGTCCGCCGTGGCCGAGGGCGCAGATCCGCGCCGTCGTGTTGACGTCGATGCCGACATAGTTGCCCGGCGTCGACGTCGGGTAGCCGCTGTGGATCCCGATGCGGACGCGCACGTCGGAATTGCCCGGCCAGACGCGTCCGGGCAGGGCCCGCTGAACGGCGATCGCGGCGTCGACGGCGTCGCGCGGTGACACGAACGCGGCGAAGAACTCGTCGGCCCGGGCCTCGACCTCGTGCCCGCGCCACTCGTGCGCGCAGGAGCGGAGCGCGGACCAGAGCTCGTCGATCAAACGCGAGTAGTCGGGACCCAGTTGCTGGACGATGGCGGTCGAGCCCTCGACGTCGATCATCAGCAGGGTCACGAAGCCGGCCGGGAGCGTCGTCGGACCCCGGCGGGCGGCCGAGCCCCGCTCCGCCTCGAGTTGGCCGGCGATGAAGCCGACCGGGACGATCCTGAACCGCTTGGCGGCGTTGAGGAGACGGATGCGGGCCCGATCACGCGCCTCCTCGGAGTCGAACGTCACCTGGTTGAAACGGGCGAGAGCGTTGCGGACGTGGGCGGCGTCGTGGATGGGCAGGCGGCGGGCCCCCGAGGCGTCGACGTCAGCGAAGGCCCGGTCGGGCAGGCTCGCACGCTCCCTCGGGCCGAGACGGGCCATGAGCCCGAACGTAGCAGCGGGGTGAGCCGGACCAGTATCAGAATGATGTTTCGGAACAATGTTCTGATAACATCATCCGATGCCTCGCCCGAAGCTGCGCACCGACACGATGCGCGACGACGTACTGGCCGCAGCCGTCGCCCTGCTCGAACGTGACCGCACGCTGGTCACGGCGCGGGCGGTGGCGGCGGCCGCCGACACATCCACCGCCGCCGTGTACGAGCTGTTCGGCGACAAGGCCGGACTGCTGCGCGCTGTGTTCTACGACGCGTTCCAGCAACTGCACGACATCCTGGCGGCTGTGCCGTCGACGCCCGATCCCCGCGCCGACCTCGTCGCGCTCCTGCGGGCGACCCGCGTGTTCGCCACCGGGCACCCGATGCTCTTCGAGATCATGTTCGCCCGCCCGTTCGCCGAGCTGGAGCCAGATGCCACCGATGTCGACGCTGCCGTCGAGGTGATGCGCATCGTTCTGCGAGCGGTCCGTCGAGCGATCGACGCCGGCATCCTCGCCGGTGCCGCACGCGATGTGGCGCACGTGCTCGTGGCCGCGAACCGCGGGTTCATCGCCACCGAGCTCTCTGGGCTCGCCGGGAGCACGGCCGCCAACGTCGAGCGCCGCTGGACGATCGGCATCGACGGTCTCCTCGACGGGCTCGCGCCAGGAGCGCGGTGATGCGGCAGCTGACCTACCAGGGAAGCGGCGTACTCAGATGGGAAGAGGTCGCGGAGCCGCAGCTGTCGGCGCCGTCCTCGGCATTGGTGCGACCCCTCGCCGTGGCGCGCTGCGACATCGACCTCCCCATGGTCCGCGACGGTCTCTTCCCCGGCCCGTTCGGGGTCGGCCACGAGATTGCCGGACAGGTGATCGCGGTCGGCGACGACGTCGTCGTGCACCACGCTGGAGACCTCGTGATCGTGCCCTTCCAGCTCTCCTGTGGGGCGTGCCCCAGCTGCGCACGCCAGACGTTCGCCGCATGCTCCACCCATCGCGCTCCGATCGGGGCGTCCTTCGGCTTCGGTGTCGCCGGCGGCAGCTTCGGTGCCGGCGTGTCGGACGTCCTGGCGGTGCCGCACGCCGACCACCTCCTCATCGCCGCGCCATCGGACGCCGCTCCCGCCGCCCTGGCGGGCATCTCGGACAACGTCACCGATGGCTACCGCGCCGTCGCCGACGCGCTCGCACGACATCCCGGTGCCGACGTGCTCATCGCCGCCGGTGGACTTCCATCCGTCCCGCTCTACGCCGTCGCCACCGCCGTCGCCCTGGGCGCGAGCTCCGTCCGCTACCTCGACAGCGATGCCGAGCGCGTCAACGCGGCCGCCCGTCTCGGCGCCGACGCCGACGTCCACACGGGGCCATGGCCCCGCCGCCTCCCGCCGGCAACCATCACCGTTGACGCCACTGGGACGCCCGACGGGCTCGCCTGCACCCTGCGCTCCACCCGCCCCTACGGCATCTGCACGGTCGTCGCCATCTACTTCCAGCCCGTGGAGGTCGATCTGCTCGACCTCTACACCCGCGGCGTCACGATCCACACGTCTCGCGTCGACAGCCGCCGTTACATCCCTGACGTTCTTCATCTCGTCAGTACCGGCCGGCTCGACCCGCTCGCCATCCCGACCACCATCGCGCCCTGGGAGCAGGCCGCCGAGGCGTGGCTCAGCGCCGCCACGAAGCTGATCGTCCAGCGCGACCCCCTGCGGTAGTCGCGGTCACCGCATGTCGGCCAGCGCCTGTTCCAGGGCGCGCCAGCCGATCGTGCGCACGCGATCGTCGCCGTTGGCGAAGGCGACGCCGAGCGCCACGGCCCAGCCGTGAGCGCGTCGCCAGGTGTCGTCGTCGGCGCCGCTGGCGCGGCGGAAGCGGTCCCGTGCCGCGCCGGTGAACATCATCCACGCCACGGCCAGGTCGGTTGCCGGATCGCCGGCGGTGAGGTCGCCGAAGTCGATCACGCCCGAGAGCCGGCCACCGTCGACGAGCACGTTGAGCGGGTGGAGGTCACCGTGCAGCCAGACGGCCGGCCCGGACCACGGCGGCACGGCGAGGGCGTCGCGCCAGCACGCCCGCACGCGGTCGCCGTCGACGTTGGGTCCGAGCCGCTCCACGCCCTCGTGCAGGCGGTGGTCCCGCTCGGCGAGGGGCACGCCTCGAAAGGGGTTTGACGGCGCGTCGGGCGGAGCGGGCCGGTGCACGGTGGCGACGAAGCGGCCGAGCACGTCGGCCGCGGCGCCGGGGTCGGCGGGCGGCGTCACTTCGGCCGGCTCACCGGCCAGCCATGGGCCGATCGCCCACGGCCACGGGTACCCGGCGCCGGGCTCGCCGGAACGCAGCGGGACGGGGACGGGCAGAGGCACGTCCTGAGCGACGATCGGCAGCCAGCGTCGCTCCTTCAGGAGCAACGGCACGGCGAGGGCGCGCCGCGGAAGGCGCGCGGTCAGCTCGGTTCCGACTCGGAACACGGCGTTGTCCCAGCCGTTGGCCAGGAGCCGCACCGGCAGCGAAGCGAGGTCAGGGTGCTGTTCCTCGAGCAGCGCGGTCACGAGGGTGGCGTCGACATCGAACTCAGCGGCGGGCGTGGGCACCCGCTCGATTCTCGCGCCACGCCGCCCGACGCTCACGGGCGGCCGTCGTCCGACTGGTACGGTCGCAGGTCGTGGGGATCGTTCACCTTCCTTCCACCGCATCGGCCGAAGAGGTGCACGACGTGCTCCGACGCGATGGGGCCGTGGTGGTCGACGAGTTGGTGGACGCCGCCACGATGACGAGGATCGCCGACGAGATGGCGCCGTACATCGAGGCGACACCGTACGGGAGCGACGGCTTCTCCGGCCGCACGACGAGACGGAGCGGCGCCCTGATCGCCCGGTCGCCGTCGAGTCACGCCCTCGTGCAGCATCCCTTGGTGCTCGACGTGACCGGCCGATTGCTGCATCAGGCCAAGAGCTACCAACTGCACCTCACGCAGACCATCGCCATCGGTCCGGACTCACGCGGTCAGTCCATCCATCGGGACCAGTGGGCGTTCGACTTCTTCCCGTTCCCGGCCGATCACCACGTGCAGTGCAACACGATCTGGGCGATGACCGACTTCACCGAGGAGAACGGCGCCACGCGGGTCATCCCCGGGAGCCAGCACCTCCCGGACAGCTTCGACCACACGGTCGAGGAGACGGTCCCCGCCGAGATGCCCGCCGGGTCGTGCCTCTTCTACACGGGCAAGGTGTACCACGGGGGTGGCGCCAACCGGTCGGAGCACACTCGGCTGGGTCTGAACCTCACCTATGTCGTCGGATGGCTACGGCAAGAGGAGAACCAGTACCTCTCGGTGCCGCCGGAGGTCGCCGTGACATTGCCTGACGAGCTCCTGCGGCTCATGGGGTACCGCATGGGGGCATACGCGCTGGGCTACATCGACGATGTCCGCGACCCGATCGAGGCGCTGCGCGGACGATCGGGCTCGATGAGCTTCGGCGACCTGGTCAACGGCTGACCGCGAAGAGCCTCGGCGCAGGGCCGCTTGCCCGGCACGGTCGTCATGGTGTCCTCCGAGCCTCACCCGCCGTAGTTCATGCCGGTGTCGCGCAGCAGCAGCGGGACCTCGTTGTCGTCGCGGACGCCCGCACCGACCGTCTCGGCCACGAAGATGGTGTGGTCGCCGCGCTTGACGGCGTCAGTCACCCGGCACTCGAACCAGTAGGGCAGATCGACGATCAGCGGGCATCCGGTCTCGGGCCCCGGCTCGAACCGGTACCCGTTGATCATGTCCCCCTCCACCTTGGATGTCCGGAAGAACGCCTTGCCGATGTCGAGCTGATCCTTCGACAGGACGTTGACGGCGAACACACCCGTTGCCTCGATGAGCCGATGCGAGTCGTTGTCGGTCTTGATGGCGGCCGCCACCAACGGCGGCTCGAAGGAGGCCTGGGTCAGCCAGTTCACGCCGGCCGCGGCCAGCTCGTCGCCCTGCTTGGCCGTCACCACGTAGAGGCCGTAATTGATGGCTCGTAGCGCCACCTTCTTGGCCTGAGCATCGAGCGTCATGGGGGAGCGCCTCCTGGGAGTCGGTGAACGCGACCGACCTTATCCACCAACCCGGGTCGGCCGTCTCCGAGACCTGACCAGCCTCCGCGCCAGCGGGCTACCGTCCTCGCATGACGAGCGACATGGACACGATGCAGGCCGAGCGTGACTGCGAACGGCTCGTGTACCGGTACGCGTGGTTGGTCGACAGTGGCGAGGCCACCGGCATCGCCGACCTGTTCACCGAGGACGGCACGTGGGCGGCCGGCGGCGGTGAGCCCATGCGCGGGCGCGGCGGGATTCGGGCGGGCTTTGCGGCTCGTCAGGCGGTGGCGCGCCGCCAGTCACGTCACGTGATGACGAACGTGCTGATCGATGTGACCGGACCCGACAGGGCGACGGGGCGTGCGTACCTGGTCAACTTCCGCCACGACTCGCCGACCGGCGTGGCCGAGAAGCCGGCGCCGGCCGACGTCCCCAAGTACGTCGGGGAGTACCACCTCACGTTCCGTCGCGTCGAGGGCACCTGGCTGTTCGACACCCTCGAGCTCGACCTCGCCTTCGTCCGCGGCCGGCGGCCGGACTGATCCGACCGCCAGCCGTGCACGCTCCTATCAGCCGCCGGCGTTGGCGGCGATGTTCTTGTAGGTGCCCAACTCGCCCTCGACGTTGATCAGGGGCCCGTCGGGCACGAAGTTGCCGAGCTGCTTCGGGTCGGTGACGGTGTACTTGACCATCTGCCCGCTCTCCACCATGTACTGGTCCTTCAGGCCGGCCACACTCGCCGTCACACCGGGTAGCAGGATCGGTGCCGCCAGCTGTATCTCGTGCGAGGCGAGGGCGATGTTGGCCCGGTTGAGCCCACCCCTGTAACTCGCAGCTTCCTTCATGATCGCCACCGTGTACCACGCGTAGGCCCAGCCGGTGAAGTACGTCGACTTGTTCGGGTCGAGCCCCGCCTTGGTCAGCACGTCCTGGTAGGCCTTGATGAACGGGTCACTGGCGAGGGCCGGGTCCAAGGGATCCTTGTAGTACAGGATCGTGTACGTGTCCTTGCCGGTCAGCCCCTGGTCGATCAGTGGCTTGAAGAACTGGTTCTTCGACGCGCAGGTGGCCGAGAGGACGACCGTCGGTTTCCACGAGCCCTTCTCGATGTCGGCCAGGAGCTGGGTGCAGTAGACGCCCGTCGTCTGGATGAGCAGCACGTCGGCGCCGCTGGCTGCCGCGCTCGTGTACTGGTTGTCGACGTTCGGCGCCGTCGGGTCGTGCGGGAAGTTGGCAAGCAACTGGATGTTGGTGCCCTTGATGTAGTGGTTGATGGCCTTGACGTAGGAGTTGCCGAAGTCAGTGTTGAACGTGACCGACACCGCCTTGACCCCGTTGGGGAACTTCTGCTTCAGCCACTGCACCCACAGGCCGGCCTCGGAGTAGTAGTTCAGGGCGGGGGCGCCGGACGTCCACGGATGGCCCTCGATGTCGCCCCACTGCGGGGCGCCGGTGGCGTTGAGGAGCTGAGGCATGCACTCGCGGTTGGTGTCGTCCCAGATGCCGAGGTTGTTCGGCGTTCCGAGCATGGCGTCGAAGGCGGCGTACTTGTTGGTCGCGAGCGCCTCGTCGGAGTTCGTCTTCGTGGCCGCCGGTGCATACTGGTCGTCCTTGCCGTCGACGACTAGCTTGCGGCCGTCGATGCCACCGTTCTGGGCCACGTAGTCGTAGTAGGCGCGCATCCCATCGTACAGCAGGGCGAAGCCGGCCAGCGGCCCTGACGTCGGGTAGCTGGCGAACATGTCGATCTCGGAGTCGGTGATGCCCTGGTTGATGTTCCAGTCCGACGGGCACTTCGACACGTCGAGGGTGAACCCGTTCGAGCCGACGTAGAGGTTCTTGTTGTTCGGGTCCTGGCCGTACTTGCCAGTCCCGGCCCCCGGGATCACCGGACCTTCGGCGCCGGCTGCGGCCGTGGTCGCCGTTGCCGCGGCCTGGGTGGTCGCCGTCGCTGCCGCGGCGGTCGTTGCTGGCGCGGCCGTGGTCGCTGCCGCCGCCGCTGCCGCGGTCGTCGCAGCCGCGCCCCCTTTGTTGTCGCCCCCACACGCTGCTGCTACCAACCCCAATGACAGGAGCACTGTTGCCGGTGCCAGCCATCGATGCTTCGTCACGCAGACCCCCCGATGTTCGTCGACACGCACGTGAATGTCGCTGAGAGCGCAGCCCCTGGCTCTGACGCACCACGCCGCAAACGGCTCGGCCGCACGCGGGCGCGCATCATCGCTGTCACAGGCCGAACAACGCTCGCAGTCCCCCTTCTGACGTCGGCACTTCCCCCGATCCGGCGTCGAAGTCGCACGTTAACAGAAGTCCGGCGCTCTGCTTCATCGCTCGATCAGCGGATGCTCCCCATCGTCGCGTAGGACAAGAACATGGTTGCAGACAGCAATCGATGTTGACGTCACGAACCGAGTCGGTCGAAGACGTTGCGCGTGATCTGCTGCACGATCGGGTCGCCTCCGGCGACGCCGTAGGCCCAGTCCGTGCAGCCTGTGGTCACCACCGTGCCGTTCGTCTGAAAGGTTCCGAGCACGGCTGCGCCGTGGGCCACGCGCTGCACGTTGGCAGGGGAGGCGTCGCCGAACAGCACGTGCGCCACGCCTTGCAGTTCGCCGACGGTGCGCATCCTCTGCAGGCCCGTCGGGTACTCGTTCACACCCGCGTCGAGATCCACGGAGTAGAGGCGCGCCGGCGCGGTGGCGAGCACCTCGAAGGTGGGCGGGCAGCCGTCCGCGTGCGTGGGCACGGGGAGGCCGTCCTGCAACGTCAGCTCGCATCCGTCGCACTCGTAGCCGACCACACAGTCGTCGGCGCCGAGGAGGTCGCCGTAGCGCAGATCGGTGCCCTCGAAGAGCCAGTGGTCGGGCCGCCAGACGGTGTAACCGCGCTGGCCCCGGGGTGTGCATCCGGCCTGTCGCGCATAGCCGCCGCGGGTGAACGACACGCCCGTCATGGCCACTTCCGACCGGCCGATGATCGGGTCCGACCACATGCCGGTGAGCAGGTGGGGATGGCTGTGACGCAGCGGGTCCTCTCGCCGGGCTCGGTCCTTGTAGCCGACCATCGTGTCGCCGCCGTCCTCGAGGCGCACCTGCCAGAACGAGGTGTTGCCCGAGAAGAACGCCACGTTGCCGCCGCCGGCGACGTAGCTCTCGACGGCGTCGCGCATGGCCCATGTCCAGTACTCGTCGTGCCCGACCGACAGCAGGAGGCGATACGGAGCCAGGAGCGCGGCGCCGCCCTCGAGGTCGGCG
Source organism: uncultured Acidimicrobiales bacterium (assembly GCA_963728985.1). GTDB lineage: Bacteria > Actinomycetota > Acidimicrobiia > Acidimicrobiales > Ilumatobacteraceae > DASXAI01. The sequence continues at coordinate 181,880 of CAVSME010000006.1, forward strand.
TTGGCGACGAAGTCGAAGCGGTAGCCCGCGCGTTCGGCCCACTCGATGAACGGCCCTTCCCACGTCGGCCACCCGGCGCACGCCGACCAGCTGCTGATGCCGTGCTCGCGGGCGTGGGCCAGCCAGGCGTCGCCGCCGAGATCGGGCTCAGCCTCGATGTTGGCGTTGCGGTGAACGAGGGGATCCGGCCGCCACAGGAAACCATGGGACGTCGGGCGCCGGAACGACACGTGCGTGCCGCCCGTGTAGAGGTTCGAGCGGCCCCAGTCGTTGTAGGCGTTCCACGTGTTCAACGAGAGCTGGACGAGGATGTCAGCCGCCGGCCGGGTTGGATGCGGTCGCAGCACGAACCCGGCGCGGCGCTCGACGATCGTGCCGTCCTCGCGAGAACCCCGCAGCAGCGCCTCGTACCAGCCCGACGCCCAGTCGCCCGCCGGGAACGTGACGGTGGCCGGCCACTCGGCACCGCGGGCCGCGGCGTCGTCGGGGATGGGATGGTTCGGTGCCACGAGTCCGTCGCGGCGCACGACCACCTCGCGCTGGCCGCCGAGGCGAGCCACCTCGAGGTCGAACGCCATCGGCATCTCGGCCGGAGCGACGCGTCCCGACGGCCGAGCGACCGTGGCGCCGCAGTGCAACGTGACGTCATCGCCCGGCTCGTAGGACGAGCGTCCGAAGTACCCCTCGACGGCGGGACCGGGTATGTGCACACGGGCACGCTACGCGGATCGGCCGGATACGGTGAGGCCGTGGGATCAGTCGCCGGTCAAGGTCGTCCCGGCCTGCCTCGTCACCCGAACGCCGTTCCGGTACACGGCATGCGCCAGGTCGCTGCTCCCACCAAGCGGCGGGTAGTGATGCGCATCGACTTCGAACAGGAAGGGAGCGTCCATGCTCAACGAGATCCACGACCTACCGCCCGGCGTGATCGGATTCGAAGTCTCCGGCAAGCTGGAGACCAGCGACTATCGAGACATCCTCCTGCCTGCCCTGCAGAACGCCGCCGCCAGCGGCGACATACGAGTGGTCATCGTCATCCCGGAGTTCGAGGGATTTTCCGGCGGGGCGCTCTGGGAGGACATGAAGATGGGTTTCGAACACTGGCGGTCGTGGAAGCGCATCGCTCTGGTCACCGACGTCGACTGGATGAAGCACGGGACCGAGTGGTTCGGCTGGATGACGCCAGGCGAGGTGAAGCACTTCCCGATGGCCGAGCAAGCGGCCGCCGGGGCGTGGGCGGCGGGCTGACGAGAACGTCGAACCGCGACTCCCGACGCCGCGCCTGCATGATGTGTCGTCCGCCTTCGCTGAGACCAGTGACCTAGGTCCCGATCGACGGGCACCGGCTGGTGACCTTGGGCCCTGGTGGTGATGGCCCTCGTTCGGGACGCTGTCGCCATGGAATTCATCACGTGGTTGGACGAGCTGCGACGGCACGACGCGCCCAGCGTCGGCGAGGATGCCGCGACATTGGGGGAGCTGACGGCCGGCGGGCTCGTGGTGGCCGACGGCTACGTGCTGGCGGCGTCGGTCCTGCGGCGGATGCTGATCGGCGCCGGCGTCGATCCGTCCAGGCTGAACGCCGACGACGGGCACGACCCGGCGATGTTGCGTCGGACGCTCCTCGACGACCCGATCGACTCGTGCGCGCTCGCCCAGCTCGTCGCCGCCTACCGGCATCTCGAAGCCCGGACCGGGCTGCTCGCTCCCGCCGTCGTGCTGCGGCCATCGGTGCTCGGCTTGCACGCAGGCGCCGACCGCGGGCTGTGCGCGCCGGCGGAGGGAGTCCCCTCGATGATCACGGCGGTGCGGGCGGTGTGGTCGTCGCTGTTCGACGCTCAGTCGCTCGCCGATCGTCGCGCGCTGAGGATCGCCGGAGCGCCGAGCGCCGCGGTCCTGGTCCAGCAGCACGTGCCGGTGCTCCGGTCCGGCACTGCGTTCACCCGAGATCCCGCGCAGACGGCACGCGACGTGGTGTTCGTCGCCGCAGCCTTCGGTGGCGGTCCCGACGTGTGGACGGGGCCGCCCGCCGACACGTATCGAGTCGATCGCTCGACGCACGAGATCGTCCAGATGCGCATCACCGCCAAAGAGGCGCAATCGGTACCGGCCAGCGGCACGGCGCCAGCGGACGGCTGCCACCTTCGCGTGCTCACCGATGACGAGGCGGCCTCGGTGACGCGGACCGTGCTGGCCGTCGAGGACCTCCTGGGCGGCCCGCAGATCGTCGACTTCGGTCTGACGCCGACCGGCGATGTCGTCGTCCGCGCCGCCCGTTCGCTCGGGCTGGCGCGCTGCTGATGGGGGACCTTCGACCCTCGGGTGGCGGCCCGATGGGCAAGTTGGCCGAGGCCGCCCGCCGTCACGACGACCTGGACGAGGCCCGGCGTTCGGCTCGCGTCCTCGCAGTGCAGCTTGTGGTCGGCCGCCACCACGGCGACGCTGGCACACACATCGAGCGCCGGGGCGAAGGTGACGGTCAGGATCGAGCGCACCGTCACGCGCCCAGCCGGAAGGGTGGGTACCGGTCGGTCGTCAGGAGGACGGCGTACGCCATCACCCGGTCGGTCCACCGCACGAGGTCGACGACGAAGCGCTCGAAGGCACGCGGCGCACGACCGGTGAAGACGATGGCGAACCACATCACGATGACGGCGAAGAAGCCGCCGATCCAGAGCACCCCGAGCGCGATGTAGTGCGGTATGCCGAGGAACCACTTCACAAGCGGCAGCCAGCGGTTCAGGTCTTGCCTCGCGTCGGGGTAGGGAACATCGAGATGGACGGCCTGCTCTTCGTCCGTGGAGGGGTACTCGTCACGAAGGAGGAGGGCGTAGGCGGCGACACGGTTCGAGAAGCGGAGGAGGGCCACGTTCCAGTCGAACCACCACCGCGGGTACTTCTGGCGGAACAGGATCAGCAGCAGCGGCGCCCAGAACAGGAACCCACCGGCGGCGATGATGACGACCGCGCCGGACCCGTCGGTCGAGCGCCGCGTCCACGCTCCGCCGCTGACCGCCGACAGCAAGGCGGATGGTGCCCAGTCTCCGGTGCGGCGCGCCGGCGTGCCCGGGGTGGCGATGGCGCGGGCCCGGGCCAACTGGGTGCTGCGGGGATCGTCCGGCGCGAAGGCGAGGACGATCTCGTCGGCGCCGTCGACGTGCGGGCAGTGGCCGCCGTCCAGGAGCGGGCAGGCGGGCACCTGGTTGCTGCCCGGTCCGGCGCACGGGAGCGTGACCGCCACCGGCGTCGCCCGCCGCGTCGGCGGTGGCGAGCAGGTCATGCCCGCGCGCGGTGACGACCGGCGGCTGGTCATGCTGTCCACCATCCTCACCCACGCCGAGAACGAGAGCGGCGTGTTCGGCATGGTCACCGCCCTCGTCGTGCAATGATCGACGGCGGGGACGTTGGTCCCTGGCGCATCCGCCCATCTCGCCCGACGGTGGAGCCATGACCATCGACATCCGCAGCGGCATGACGATCCTCGAGGCCGACCGGTGACTGAGCCGGGCCGGCGCCGCATCGTCGTCGGGGTCGACGGATCACGGTCGAGCCGGGCGGCGCTGCGACGGGCCGCCGAGGAGGCCTGCGCGCACGATGCGGTGCTGGAGATCGTGACGGCGTGGAGCTTCCTCGACCAGGTCACGGGGGCGCCCTTCGATCCGCTCTACGGCCCGGACAGCGTGCGCGAGCAACTCGAGCAGACGGTGGACGACGAGCTGCCTGATGGATCGCGGCCCGTGATCGAGCTCCGGCCGGAGAACGACCTGCCGGCGCGCGCACTGCTCGCGGCGGCAGAAGGCGCGTGGCTGGTCGTCGTCGGCAGTCGGGGCATGGGAGGGTTCAAGGGCTTGTTGCTGGGGTCGGTGAGCGGTCACCTCGCCCACCACGCGCCGTGCCCCGTGTTGATCGTGCGCGACCACGACGGCGACGGGACGCGCTGAGCCGTTCGGCCGCCGTCGACGGGGACTCGATCGCCATCCACACCGACGTCGGCCCGAAGTTCGCTCGCATCCCGCTCGTGGGCGCGCAGAACGTTGGTGATGAGCGTCCCCGATCCGATCGGCTCAGTCAGCTGGCGATCGTCGCGCGGGCGGCATCGGGCGGCGCCGCGGCCGGCTCCCGGGGCAGACCGAGCACACGCTCGGCGATGATGGATCGCTGGATCTCGTCAGTCCCGCCGGCGATCGACAGGGACAGTGTGAACAGCGCGTCCTTGGCCCATTGGGCGCCCTCCGGGACGCTGCCGGCTCCCGGCGCCGCCTGACCCAGCGCAGGGCCGTCCCACGCGACGGCGTCCGCTCCGTGGAGGCGCCAGGCCAGTGCGGCGAACCGTCGGGCGGTCAGGGCGTTGGCCAGCTTCCCGAGTGACCCGACCGGGCCGGGGTTGGCTGTGCTCGCCGGCGCGGCGAGCGAGCGGGTGACCAGCAGGCTCTGGCAGACCTCGGCCGCGTACAGGTGCACGAGCTCGTCGCGCACGGTTGGATCGTCGAGCCGGCCCAGCTGCCGCGCTGCGGTCACGAGGCGATCGGTGCGCTCGTGGCGGACCCCGCTCCGCTGCCCCCGGGCGCGGGCCACCCGCTGGTGGTGCAGCATCGCCGAGGCGACGCGCCAGCCGTCGCCCTCGGGCGGGAGCAGCGCGTCGGCGGGCACGAACACGTCGCTCAGGAAGACCTCGTCGAAGTGGGTCGCCCCGTCGAGCTGGCGGATGGGCCGGGTCTCGACGCCCGCCGCGTGAAGATCGACGACGAACATGGACAGGCCGGCGTGCTTCGGGGCGTCCGGGTCGGTCCGGGCGAGGAGGATGCCGAAGTCGGCCCGATGGGCGAGCGTGGTCCAGACCTTCTGCCCGTTGACGAGCCAGCCACCAGCGACGGGAACGGCACGCGTCTGCACGCCGGCGAGATCGGAGCCGGCGCCCGGCTCGGAGAACAGCTGGCACCACACCTCGGTGCCGGCCACGATGCGGGGAACGTGGCGGCGGCACTGGTCGACGGTGCCGAACTCGAGCAAGGTCGGCAGGCAGTTGCCGAGCGTGATCGAGAGCTCCTCGGTCATGAGCGGGAACTGCCCGGCCTCCTGCCGCCACGCCTCCTCGAAGGCGGCATCCAGGCCCCGGCCGCCGTAGACCGTCGGGACGCTCAGCCCCGCGAACCCCGCCTCGTGGAGCCGGCGCTGGAAGGCGAGGGCGCGATCGAGCGCCCGGTCGCCGCGGGGGTCGTCGGCCGCCACCTCGTCACCGCCGGCGACGGTGTGGACGGCCAGGAACGACCGCGCCTCGACTCGGAAGCGGGCGAGGTCATCATCGACGGAGCAAGCCATGAGAGCAGCATCCCGTCACGACGCGGGCGCCACCAGGGACCATGGTCCCTGTTCATCGGTAGCCGTCGACCCGCCCGGGTGGCGCGCGTTGCGCTCGACTCACGAAGATGAGCGGGACACGACGAACGACGGAGGGACGCAGTGGCAGGGATGTGTGAAGGGCGGGTCTGCATCGTGACCGGTGCCGGGCGGGGCATCGGCCGCGAGCACGCGCTCATGCTGGCCGAGCACGGTGCGAAGGTGGTCGTCAACGACCTCGGTGGCGCCGTCGATGGAAGCGGCGCGTCGGTGGGACCGGCTCAGGAGGTCGTCGACGAGATCGTGGCGATGGGAGGTGCTGCCGTCGCCAACGGCGATGACGTGTCCGATTGGGTGGGCGCCCAACGGCTGATCAACACCGCCGTCGAGACGTATGGAACGCTCGATGTGCTCATCAACAACGCGGGCATCCTGCGGGATCGGATGCTGGCGAACATGACCGAGGAGGAGTGGGACGCCGTCATCAAGGTGCACCTGAAGGGCACATTCGCGCCCAGCCGGTGGGCGGCGGCGTACTGGCGGGAGCGGACCAAGGCGGGCGAGCCGGTCGACGGCCGCATCGTCAACACCACCTCGGTGTCGGGCATCTACGGCAACGCCGGCCAGACGAACTACGGGGCGGCCAAGAGCGGGATCGCCGGTTTCACGATCATCGCAGCGATGGAGATGGCGCGCTATGGCGTCACCGTGAACGCCATCGCCCCCGGCGCCCTGACCCGCATGACCGAGGGGCTCGGCATGGGTCAAGGGTCGGAGGAGGCCCAAGCGCAGATGGCTCCGCGCTGGGTGGCGCCCGTCGCCACCTGGCTGGCGTCGACGCAATCGGCCGGCGTGACCGGGCGCGTGTTCGAGTCCGCCGGCACCGTGTTCGCGGTGGCCGAGGGCTGGCACCGGGGGCCGACGGCCGAGCCGGTTGACGACCCCGCCCAGGTCGACGCCGTCGCCCGCCGGCTGTTGGCGGCGGCCCGGCCGAACGCCGACCTGTGGGGGCAGGATCGCAAGGACTGACGAGCCTGGCGGTTGGCGCACCCGGTCGGATGGGGCACACTGCGAGCATGAGCGGTACCGAGGTGGCGCGCGTGACGGCGTCCGATCCTGAGACCCGGCGGATCGAAGAGGCGGTCGACGCCTTCCTGGCCGACCATGACCCGACGGCGATGTCCGACTTCGACTTCCGGGGCGCGCAGTTCGACGCCGGGTTGGCGTGGGTGCACTTCCCGGAGGGCGCGGGCGGGTTGGGCGTGCGCCCGGAGCTGAACCGGATCGTCGACCGCCGCCTGCGGGAGGCAGGCGCCCGCCCGACTGATCCCCGCACCTTCTTCATGGCGTTGGCCGGGCCGACGATCGTCACGCATGGCAGCGACGAGGTGAAGCGACGGTTCCTGCGGCCGATGTTCACGGGCGAGGAGCGCTGGTGCCAGCTGTTCTCCGAGCCGGGTGCCGGCTCCGACTTCGCCGGCCTGGCCACGCGCGCCGTTCGCGACGGGGATGAGTGGGTGGTCAACGGCCAGAAGGTGTGGAACACGCTGGCCCACCTCGCCGACTTCGGCATGCTGGTGACCCGCACGGACCCCGACGCGCCGAAGCACAAGGGGATGACCTACTTCGCGCTGGACATGCGCTCGCCCGGGGTGGAGGTCCGGCCGCTGCGCCAGATCACGGGCGAGGCCGAGTTCAACGAGGTGTACCTGACCGATGTGCGCGTGCCCGACGCCAACCGGATCGGGGACGTCGGCGAAGGCTGGCGGGTGAGCCTGACGACGCTCATGAACGAGCGCAACGCCATCGGGGGTGGCTCCGCCGGCGGCGGGACACCTCGGCGGGGCGGCGCCGCCAACGACGCCGTGCAGCTCTGGCAGTCGCAGCCCGAGGCGGACCGGCGGGCCGTGGACAAGGACCGCCTGATGCAGCTGTGGGTCGACGCCGAGGTGAGCCGGCTCACCAACCTGCGAGCGGCGCAGAACGCTCGCGCCGGGAACCCCGGGCCCGAGATGTCGATCGCCAAGTTGGCGTACTCCGAGCTCAACAAGGCGCTCTACGACTTCAGCATGGACCTCCTCGGCGCCGAGGCGCTGGCCGGCTTCGACTACACCTTCCGCCGGCCCGACGATCTCGACGTCCAGGGCACCACTCGCGGGCCGCGCTATGCCTTCTTGCGGGTGCGGGCCAACTCGATCGAGGGCGGCACATCCGAGATCATGCGCAACATCCTCGGCGAGCAGGTCCTCGGCCTCCCCGGCGAGCCTCGGCTGGACAAGGACCTCCCCTGGATCCAGGTCCCCCGCAGCTGACCTGACGTCGGTCATCGGAGGACACGGTGGGACAAGCCCGGCTGGCCAGCGCTCGACTCGAACTCGTCCCGCTCGCCGACGAGCACCTGCAAAGTTCGTCGAGGACTACGACGATCCGGTGCCTGGCGACGAGCAGGGCGAGGTCGAGTACGAACTGCAGCGCGCCGATTGGCGGCCCGCGGCCCCGAACGCCGGGGACGAAAGTCGGAACGTCGGCCACGGGCGGTGATGTGGGTGGCGACCGCCGACGGGTGTCATCCGGGAGCGCGCCGCAGCGTGTAGGTCACGCAGCCGATGGGTAGGTCGCGGACATGGCATCTCAGCGACAACGGCAAGCAGCCAAGCGCAACATCAAGAAGGCGGCCGCCGCGGCGCGTTCGAAAAGACTCTGTCCAAGCTGCCGGCGAAGACGAAGACGGCGCTGGGGAAGCAGGGTGCCGCGGTCGCGGCCCGCAAGCGCACCGGCGCGTCGTCGCCAAAGACGCGCCAGGAGCTGTACGAGATGGCCAAGCGGCGCAACCTGCCCGGCCGCTCGAAGATGGGACGAGCTGAGCTGGCCCGCGCGCTGGGCGAGAAGTAGCGCTACGTGCCTCGGCTGGCTTCGACCGGTGGTTGGGCGGCGACCCGCACCTGCTCGTTGCCGGCCCGTTGATGGTCGCGCGTCAGGACCTGTGGGCAACGCAGGCAAACCGAACCGCCCTGTTCGGCGTACCAGCGACACGTCGAACGGATCGCGCATCGCGGTAGGACATCCACGACGGCGGGGACCATGGCGACGATGCGCTCACCGAGGGTGCAGTGCGATCCTTCGTAGTGGACGCAGCGCGATTCCTCACAAGTCGCCGCGATCCGGAGGACCTGTGTTGGATCGGAATCACGGAGGTCGCCATGGAACTCCGTCACCGGCATCGCCCGCGACAGATACAGGACCTCGGGGACGGCGGCCGATCCGCCGATCACGCCGAATATCACGGGGCGCTCCATGTCCGGTTGGGCGCTCGGACAAGACCAGCGCGGCGGACGGTCCGTGCTCAGGGTGCGCCTCCGATGCGGCCCAGCGGAGGCAGGATGCCGCCCTCGAAGCGCTCGATGAAGCCGCACAGGATGTCCTTGTCGATGATCGTCACCGCCGGCACCAGATCGATGCCCGCTTCTTTCGACACGGCTTCACTCACCTGCTCGGCGAACTCGTATGCCTCGTCGAGGTTCACCTGATCGCGGAGCTTGCGGCCGGCAATCCACCAAGGCACCCGGTAGAAGTCGCCACCGAAAACTGGTACCTCGGCCGAGAGCTTCCGGCGGTCAGCCGCCATGGATACGGCCCGCTCCACGGCCGCGTTCAAGTCCTTGAGCGGTAGCCTCTGCGCCTCGGGCATCCCCAACCTCCCGTGCTCGTAGGCATGGAATTGTCGCGTGACGTCGCGGTGGTGTAAAGGGCGAAAAGCGGGGGTGTGGTGGTCAGGCCTCCTGGCCGATGAAGCGTTCGACCTCGTTGATGAACTGAGGGAAGGCGGCGTCGCGCTGCAGCAGGATGTGGTTGCGGCTGCTCAGGGCGACGAACCGGGCGCCGGGGATGAGTCCGGCGAGATGGCGGCCCTCTTCGAAGGGGACGGCGCGGTCGTCGGCGGCGTGGAGCACCAAGGTCGGCACGGACACGTTCCGGGCCAGATCGGTCGCGTCGAGCCGGTGGAAGGCCGCCTCCAGCAGTGGCGCGTTGGTGCTGTCGGTCGTCATCTGCAGCTGGTCGTTGAACCACGCGATCTCGTCCGATTGTGCGTCGGGCACGAACTGGCGGGCGAAGGTCTCCCGGAAGCTGGCGTTGCGCGTGCCCCACGCGATCCGCGCGATCCCGACCTGCACGGCGGCCTGCTCGATCTGCACCGGATCGGCGCGACAGGCCATCCCGCGCGCATAGGTGCCGTAGAGCACGAGGTGCGAGACGCGCTCCGGGTAGCGCACGGCGTACGCGATGGCGACCGGGCCGCCCTGCGAAACGCCGAGCAGCGCGACGCGCGGCTCCCCGACTGCATCGACGACGTGGCGGAGATCGTCCACCCACTGGTCGAGGTCGGACAGGTCGCGATCGGACAGGTCACGATCCGACAGGCCGCAGCCCGGCGGGTCGTAGCGCACGTAGTGGTACCGGCGGCTGAGGGCTCGGATCCAGTGACCCCAGATCGGGCTGGCCTCGGTGTCCTTGTCGACCTGCGTGAGCCAGGTGGCCGTCTTCACGAGGCATGGTCCTGCGCCGGTCTCGGCGACGGCGAGCGAGGTGCCGGCGCTCTCGACGAAGCGGATGCGGGCCACGAGGTGCGGGGCGGTGGCGTCCTCCAGCGGAGCGGAGGCCGACGCCGCCGGTTGCTCCTCAGGCCCGGTGACGTCGCCGACGAAGCGGTAACCGATGCCGCGGATCGTCCGGATCACGCGCTGGGACTCGCCGCTGTCGCCGATTGCCTGGCGGGCGCTCTTGATGCGGCTCGTCAGCGCCGACTCGGACACGAAGCGGTTGCCCCAGATCTCGTCGAGCAACTCGGTCTTCGGTACGACGCGGTCCCGGTGCTCGATGAGGTGCAGCAGGACGTCGAACACCTGCTGCTCGACGTGGATGGGACCGGATGCATCGCGCAGCTCGCGTCTCGCCGGGTCGAGCTCGAAGCCGTCGAAGCGCAGCACAGCCGTCACACCACCATCTTCGCACCGCCGGTCTCAGGCCGAAGGTGCCGCTGGCGCGAGCAGGGGATCCAGCAACGTGCGGCGCGGCGCGGCGAGACCGGGCACGGAGCCGATGCCTGGCACGTCCAGTTCGAGGATCTCGCCGCCGTAGTGGAACGCGGCCGTGGTGATCACCGGTGTGCCGGCGCCGGAGGTCGGCGATGGTGTCCTCCACGCGATCTCCAGCCGGGCTCCAAGCACGCTCCACCCGTTGAGACGAACGTCATCGGTGTCGAACGCGACACCACCCGAGAGGAGCACCACCATGACCACCACCGATGCTGCCACCGTCGACAACGGCGTCGACGTCGCCGCCCTGCTGGGCGCCCGCGAGGCCATGACCGGCATGCCAGCGGCCGCCAAGTTCACCTGGAAGGCCACGAACCGCTGGATGCGCGGCACGCACAGCCGCACGTCGATCGACGGTTTCTTCGGCGTGGGGGCCGACCAGTCGCACCACACCACCTTCACCCTCGACACCGATCATCCGGAGATCTTTGCCTCTGCCGACCAGGGGGTGACGCCGGTCGAGATGGTGCTCGCCGGTCTCGCCGGTTGCCTGACCGCAGGTGTGGCCGCAGTGGCCCAGAACAGGGGGGTGCAGCTGCGCTCCGTCACGGCGACGTTGCACGGCGAGATGGACCTCGCCGGCATCCTCGGGATCGACCCGGACGTGCGCAACGGCTTCAGCGGCATCACGGTCAGCTACGACATCGACGCCGACGCCACACGTGAGGAGATCGAGGGGATCGTGGCCCAGTCGCAGAAGCGCTCGGCCGTGTTCGACGTGATCACCAACCCGACCAACGTCCGGGTCACGGTCGCCTGAGCTCGGACACCGACGGAGAGGCGGCGTGAGCGCCATGGACACGACGGCCGTCATCGTGATCGGCGCAGGACCGGCAGGGCTGGCCATGAGTCGATGCCTCGGCGGGCTGAACATCGACCACGTTGTGGTCGAACGAGCCGACCTCGCCCACTCGTGGCGGACGGAGCGGTGGGACTCGCTCCGTCTGCTCACGCCGAACTGGATGACCCGGCTGCCCGGGCATCCGTACCGCGGCGCGGATCCCGATGGGTACATGACCGCCTCGGAGGTCATCGACGTCCTCGCGGGATACGCCGAGCGGCATGCTGCGCCGATCGTCACGGGCGCGACGGTCGAACGCGTCAGGACGGCCGACGGCGGATTCGTCGTGGACAGCAGCCGGGGGTCGTGGCGGTGCCGCGCCGTCGTGGTCGCCACCGGAGCGTGCAGCACGCCGAGGATCCCCGCCGCCGCCGGGGACCTCCCCGGCCACCTCCGGCAGCTCTCGCCGATCCACTACCGCAACCCTGGCGACGCCTCGGACGGTCGGGTCCTGGTGGTGGGCGCATCGGCGTCCGGGCTGCAGCTGGCCGAGGAGCTCGCTGCCGCCGGGCGGCCGGTGACGCTGGCCGTCGGCGCCCACACCCGGCTGCCCCGGACCTACCGCGGGCTCGACATCCACCGGTGGATGGACGACCTCGGCGTGCTCGACACCCCCTACGACGAGGTGGAGGACATCGGCAAGGCCCGGCGGCTGCCGTCCCTGCAACTCGTCGGCTCGCCTGAGCGTCGCTCGCTCGACCTGAACGCCCTCACGACGCGCGGCGTCGAGCTCGTCGGCCGGCTGGTCGGTGCATCGGACGGGCGGGCCCAGTGCTCGGGCTCGCTGGCCAACCTCTGCGCCGACGCCGATCTCAAGATGGGTCGGCTGCTGGACCAGATCGACGTGCTCGCCGACGAGCGCGGACTCCCCACCGACGAGCGGCCGCCACCCACCCTCGTGCCCGAGCCGCGCACCAACATCCCGCTCGCGGACTACTCGACGGTGATCTGGGCGACCGGCTTCCGGCCCCACTTCCCGTTCCTGGAGCCCCACCTGCTCGACCGGCGCGGCGCCATCGTCCACGACGGTGGTGTGATGGCCCAGCCGGGCATGTACGTGCTGGGGCAGCCGTTCCTCCGGCGCCGGAAGTCGAGCTTCCTGGAGGGCATCGGCGCCGACGCCGTCGATCTCAGCGACCACCTCGCGCGCTGGCTCGCCGTCTGTTCAGCCCGAGCGACGTGCCGGTCACGCCGGCGGGGCGACGCTGAGGCCGACGACCCCATGCGCGGCGATGCGATCGGCGACGAAGCCGCACGCCTTCATCTCCTCCACGAACGCGCTCAGGTAGCTGAAGCCGGCGTCGTCACGGCCGCGCGGCGTGCCCATGGCCTGCTGCACGGACGAGAACTTCCCGTCGACGAGGCGTGACCCGGGGAGCCGCTCGGCGTCCTTGAGGAGCGCCGGGCGCAGGCCGGCGAGGGCATCGAGGCCCTGCCCGACGAAGAGGTCGTAGGAACCGCCGAGCGTGTCGGCCCGCACGAGCTGGGCGTGCTCGATGTTGCGCTCGAGCCAGAGGTCGTAGGCGGCGCGCGGGGCCGACGCGATGCGGATGCCAGGGCGGTCCACCTCGTCGATGCTCGTGATGGGCGAGCCCGGGGGCACGAGGTAGGTGCACTCGATCTCGCAGTAGGCGGCGGTGAAGGCGATGGCCGTCGCGCGCGCCGGTTCGGCGCCGATGTTGCCCACGTCCCAGGCGTCCTCGGTGGCGGCGTCGGCCAATTCGCCCGGCGACTTGTAGGGCACGAGCGTCACGTCGACGCCGAGCCGCCGGGCCAGTTCGCCAGCCATGTCGGGCGACACCCCGCGCGGCGAGCCGTCGGGCTCCCGGCCGGTGACGAGCAAGAAGTTGCTGAGGTTGATGCCGGCGCGCAGCGCGCCGGTGGGGGCGAGGGCGGCGACGGCCGCGGGCGACGGATCAGGCAGCGCCATGCCGGGAGCCTACGGCCGGAGGATGCGCGGGGCACGCTGTCAGCGCGGAGCGATGACGCGGATCGGCTGCCCGTCGCGCCACGCCGCGATGTCCTCCACGATCTCGCGGTAGAAGATCTCGTAGCACTGGCTGACGACGTACCCGGTGTGCGGCGTGAGCACCGTGTTCGGCAGGGTCCGCAGCGGGTCGTCGGCGGGCAGTGGCTCCACGTCGAACACGTCGAGGCCGGCGCCGGCGATCGTTCCGTCGCGCAGCGCGCTCACCAGGGCGTCGTGGTCGACGATCGGACCGCGCGAGGTGTTGACCAGGAACGCCGTCGGCTTCATCCGCGCCAGGTCGTCGGGCCCGAGCAAGCCCCGCGTCCGATCGCTCAGCACGAGGTGGATCGACACGACATCCGACGTGGCCAGCAGCTCGTCCTTGCCGACCAGGCGGGCGCCGGCGTCGGCGGCGCGCTCGGCGGTGAGGTTCTGGCTCCACGCCACGACCTCCATCCCGAGAGCGATGCCGACGCGGGCCACGAGGGCGCCGATGCGCCCGAGGCCGAGCAGGCCCAGGCGCTGCCCGTGGAGGCCGACGCCGACGCGGGTCTGCCAGTCGCCGGCCCGCATGGTGGCGTCGTCAGCCACGATGTGGCGGGCCAGGGCGTGGATGAGGCCCCACGTCAGCTCGGACGTCGGTGTGACGATGCCCGACGTGCCGCACACCGTGACCCCGTGGTCGGCGGCGGCGGGCAGGTCGATGGCCGCGTTCCCCATGCCCGTCGTGACGAGCAGCCGGAGGTCGGGCAGGCGCTCGAACAGCGACGGCGTGAACGGCGTCCGCTCACGCATGGCCACGAGGATCTCGGCGCCGGCCACCCGGGTGGCGAGCGCCGCCTCGTCGGCGATGTGCTCGGTCAGCGACACGAGCTCGACGCCGGCCCCGCTCCAGTCGGCGAACGTGCCGGCCACGTTCTGATAGTCATCCAGCACGATGCAGCGCACGACGCCCCTCAGCCCTCAGCTCTTGCCGCTCAGAGGAATATAGGCATCATGACCGAAACACCCGTCGCCGAGACCGGGTCCGGCACGCTCGCCGGGACCACCATCGACACCGAGCACGGCGCGGTGCACCGGTTCGCCGGCGTGCCCTACGGGACGGCCCCCGTCGGGGCCGCCCGCTTCCGGAGCGCGGCGCCCGTCGCGCCGTGGTCGGGCGTGCGCGTTGCCGACACCCTCGGCCCGTCACCTGTCCAGGCGGTCGGCGGCCCGTTCAGTGGGCTGGTGCCGGGCAGCGCCGTGGACCGGGTCGACGAGGACTGCCTGACCCTGAACGTGTGGCGCCCGGCGCGGCTCGGCCCCGAGCCGTTGCCCGTGCTGGTGTGGATCTACGGCGGCGCCTTCGTGACCGGCGGGAGCGCCGTGGCCACCTACGACGGGGCCCGGCTGGCGGCCGAGCAGGGGGTCGTGGTCGTCACGGTGAACTACCGGGTCGGCGCCCTCGGCTTCCTCGACCTCCGCTCGGTCCCGGGCGGTGACTCGGCCGACACCAACTGCGGGCTCCGCGACCTGGTGCTGGCCCTCCAGTGGATCCAGCGCCACATCGGCTCGCTCGGCGGTGACCCGTCGCGCGTCACCGTGTTCGGCGAGTCGGCCGGCGCCGGCTCGATCATGCACCTGCTCACCGTGCCCGGCATCGAGCGGCTCGTCCGGCGGGCCATCGGGCAGAGCCCCGGCATCGACTTCACGCAGACGGCCGTGCTGAGCGCGGCCGTGGCCACCGCCTTCATGGCCCACGCCGGCGTGGCGACGGTCGACGAGCTGCGCCGCCTCCCCGCCGATCGCATCGTCGAGGTCCAGGCGGCGGTGGCGACGGCGCTCCTCTTCGACATCGGGACGATGCCGTTCCACCCCGTCGTCGACGGCGACCTGGTGCCGGCGTCTCCGTCGGTGGCCATCGCCGGTGGCGCCGCCGCCGGCATCGACCTCCTCCTCGGCTACACGGCCGACGAGATGCGCCTCTTCCCCGATCCCCGGGCCGACGACCTCGACGAACCCGGCTTGGCGGCGTGGGTGCGGTCCTACCTGACCTACCGGATGGGCCGCGATCCCGGCGGTGACACCGCCGCCGCCCTCGTGCGCAACTACGCGACGGCGGCCAGCGGCACGGCCCGGTCGAAGGGCTCGGATCTCTGGGCAGCCATCACGACCGACGGCATCATGCGCCAGCCGGTGCTGCGCGTCGCCGAGTCCCGCGCCGGCGCCGCGCCCACCTTCGTCTACCAGTTCGACTGGCAGTCCCGGCGTCCCGGCTACGACCTCGGCGCCTTCCACGCCATCGAGCTCCCCTTCGTGTTCGACGCCTTCACCGTCGACGGCTGGGACGTCTTCGTCGGGGTCGATGCCGGCGGCCGGGAGCTGGCCAGGGCGATGCGCTCGGCGTGGGCCGCCTTCGCCGCCACCGGCGACCCGTCGGTCGCCGCTCTCGGACCGTGGCCGCCCTACGACGCCACCGCCCGCTGCACGATGGTCCTCGACGAGCGCTCGCGGGTGGTCGACGATCCCCTCGCCGCCGAGCGGTGCTGGTGGGACGGCCTGTGGGATCCGTCGTGCCGGCCGGCCGGGGTGCCGGAGTGAACGGCGCGCCCACCGGCCTCGCGCAGCGCGCCCGCGCCCTCGCGCCCGAGCTGGCCGCCGCTCAAGCGGAGGGCGATCAGCTGCGCCGCGTGCCCGACGCGACGTGGAAGCTCCTGCTCGAGAGCGGGTTCCTCCGGGCGCTGCAGCCGGCGCGTTGGGGCGGGGGAGAGGTCGAGCTGGTCGACTTCCTCGACGGCGTGGCCGAGATCTCCCGGGCCAACCCTTCCGCCGGTTGGGTGGCGGGTGTCATCGGCGTCCATCCCTGGCAGCTCGCCCTCTTCGCCGACGAGGCCCAGGACGAGCTGTGGGGCAACGACCCGGCCACGATGCACTCGTCGTCGTACAACCCGACCGGCACAGCCGTCGCCGTCGACGGCGGCTACCACGTGTCGGGGCGGTGGTCGTTCTCGTCGGGCTGCGACCACTGCCGGGCCGTGAACCTCGGCGCGATCGTGCGCGACCAGAAGGGAGCCGGCGGCATGGCCGACTTCCGGTCCTTCCTCCTCCTCGAGGGCGACTACCGCATCGACGACACGTGGTACGTGGCCGGCCTGCGGGCGACGGGCAGCAAGGACATCGTGGTCGACGGCGCGTTCGTGCCCACGCACCGCACGCAGTCGCACACGTTGTACGCCATGGGGGAGGCGCTCCCGGGTCAGCGGCGCAACGGCGGCCCGCTCTACCGCATGCCCTGGTCGGTCGTGTTCAACATGGCGGTGGCGGCGTCGATCTTCGGTGCCGCACAGGGCTTCGTCGACACGTGGATCGTCGAGTCGCGCGATCGGCTCGGCGGGCGGCGGGTGCCGCTCGCCGACGATCCCCTCACGCAGCGGCGCGTGGCCGAGGCGGCGTGGACCCTCGACGTTGCCATGACGATGCTGCACGCCGACGCCGCCGAGCTCCGCCGGCGGGCCGACCTCGGCGAGGTGGCGACGATGACCGAGCGGGGCACCTACCGCTGGCACCTGAATCGCAACTGCGAGCAGGTCGGGATCATGGTCGCCGAGTTGATGCGGGCCGCCTCGGGGCGCTCGCTGTTCCTCGACCACCCGCTGCAGCGCCGCTACCAGGACATCCAGGCCGGGCTCAGCCACGCCTTCTTGCTGCCCGATCCGGTGGCGCGGGCCGTGGGCGGTGCCATGCTGGGCACCTCGACGCCGGAGCTCATCCTGTGAGCACGGCGGCGATCGGGCCATGAGGCCCCGCGTTCCGTTGACAGGGGCGATCTAGTGCGCTAAACCGGCGATACACCGGTGCGTCTGAACTTCGGGGGAAGCATGCGTCTGTCGCTCGGAATGATGTTCCAGAACTTCGCCGACTGGGATCGGTTCCTGTCGCTGGAGCGGGGTGAGCAAGGGGTCGGGCAGCCACAGGTCCCCGACTGGAAGGCGTGGAAGGACCACCTCGACGTCTTCCTCCAGGCCGAGGATCTCGGGTTCGACGCGCTGTGGTCGGTGGAGCATCACTTCACGCCGTACTGCCTCATCCCCGATCCGCTGCAGCTGCTGACGTACATCGCCGGCCGCACCAACCGCATCGACGTGGGCTCGATGGTGTGCGTGCTGCCGTGGTGGGAGCCGCTGAAGCTGGCCGAGGAGGTCAGCATGCTGCAGACCGTCCTCGGCGAGGAGCGCAAGCTCCACATCGGTGTGGGCCGTGGTCTGGCCCGGCGTGAGTACAACTCGCTCGGCATCGACATGGACGAGTCTCGCGAGCGGTTCGACGAGGTCCTGCAGATCCTGAAGCTGGCGCTCACCAACGAGCGCTTCTCGTTCGACGGCGAGCACTTCCACATCCCACCGACGTCCATCCGCCCGTTCCCGCAGGACGGCCAAGCATTGGTCGACCGCCTCTACGGGGCGTGGGGCAGCCAGCCGTCGATCCGCGTCGTGGCCGAGGCCGGCATCCGGCCGTTCCTCAACCCCCAGAAGCCATTGGGCGACTACGCCAAGGACATGACGGAGTTCCGCGAGGTCCGCGAGCAGGAGATGGGCCTGCCACCGGTGCCGCCAACGATCGTGCTCTTCGGCTACTGCGCGGAGACGCAGGAACAGGCAGTGGCCGACGCGACGCGGTATTCCGGCGAATACCACCAGAGTGCGATGACGCACTACGAGATCGGTGGCGAGCACCTCGCCAAGCTGAAGACCTATCAGCAGTACGCGTTGCCGGCTGGTACGAAGCTCCAGCCGATGCGGCCGGAAGATCTGTTCTACGTCGATCAGATCGTGGGCACGCCGGACGAGTGCATCCGCCGGATCGAGCACGTCAAGAACCAGTACGGCTGCGAAGAGCTGATCATGCAGGTGATCTACGGGGGCATGCCTCCCGACGTCGCCGAGAAGAGCATCCAATTGTTCGGGCGTGAGGTGGTGCCGGCGGTGCACGAGATGGGCGTGGCCGCCATCGTTGGATAAATCCCCTTCGTCGCCGGTGTCCGCCCGGCCGAGGAGGGTCGGTGTTAAAATTGCGAAGCGTACGCCGGGCGGCACCGGTTATCGGGAAGGGACGTAAGCAGCTTCATGAGCCGGTCCGGATGAAGCGTACCGTGCGCCAATTCAAGCGTTCCGAGTCGATCGCTCGCACGCTTGTCGATCGAATCACGTCGTCCCACCTGAAAGACGGGGACTCGCTCGAGTCCGAGATCGTCATGATGGAGGAGCTCAACACCGGCCGGGGCTCGTTGCGTGAAGCCTTCCGGATCCTGGAGCTCAGTGGGATCCTCGAGGTGCGGACGGGCCCGACGGGTGGGCCCATCGTGCGCGATCCGGACATCAGCCACTTCGGCGGCATGTGGTCGCTGTTCCTGCGCATGAGCGGCTGCACCTACCGCGAGTTGATGGAGGCGAGCATCCTCACGGTGCCACCGATCGCCGCGATCGGCGCGCAGAAGCGCAATCCCGAGCACATCGCCGCGCTGCAGGCCGCCATCGATCTCGAGGCGTCGATCTCGCCCGACGACGGGCGCGGGTTCATGGCCGCCAACGCCGCCTTCCACGACGCCATCGCCCGGCTCGTCGACAACCGCGCCATCTACCTCTACCTGCGCGGCAACGACTGGATCAGCTCGAACATCTTCGCCGAGATCGTTCGCGTCGCCGAGGTCCAGGAGGAAGTGCTCGACGCCCACAAGCACATCGTGAAGGCGATCTGCGACGGGAACGCGCGCCGGGCCGAGACACTGATGCGCAGGCACCTCGAGGCCAGCCTGGAGTACAACGACCGCATGTTCGGGTCGTTGATGGACCAGCCCGTCCGCTGGCACTGAATCGCGCCTGCATCGCCGCCACGAGCGGCTCTGTAACGGAATTCGCGACATCGGCGCGCTTTCCGTCACACAAGCTGCCGGCCGCCGCGCCGTTGCGTTGACACGTTGATTCAGTCGATCTAATCTCATGAGGCGCGGCGCTGGCCGAGTGGTGTTCGTGTCGACGCAGCAGGGGGGTCGCACGTGATGCCGTCGCCTGGAGTGCGGCGGAGCACGGGCACCGCGAACACCGAGGGGAGAGGAGCCGACGCTGGACGAGCTCGATCGACGGGTCGCTCTGATCACGGGCGCGGGTCGCGGCCAGGGCCGGTCTCACGCGTTGACGCTGGCCGCCGCTGGCGCTGACATCGTGGTGACCGACGTGTGCCACGACATCGACTCGGTGCCGTACGGGTTGGCCGATGAGCACGACCTCGCCGAGACGGTGCAGCTCGTCGAGAAGCTCGGACGTCGCGCTGTCGCCGTCGAGGCCGACGTGCGCGACCGCAGCGCCATGGAACGAGTCGTCGAGCAGTCGTTGGACGGGTACGGCCAGCTCGACATCGTGGTCGCGAACGCCGGCATCTGTGGCTTCGGCACGATGCCGTCGCTGACGGAGGCGCAGTGGAACGACATGGTGGCCGTGAACCTGACCGGCGTGTTCAACACGTTCCGGGCCGTCGTCCCGCACATGATCGAGCGCGGCTACGGCCGCCTCATCGCCATCTCGTCGGGAGCGGGCCGCATGGGCGTCCCCAACCTCTCGCACTACGCCGCCAGCAAGTGGGGGCTGATCGGCTTCGTGAAGTCGGTCGCTCTCGAGGTCGCACCGCACGCCATCACCGCCAACGTCGTCTGCCCCACCACCGTCGACACGCCGATGGTGCACAACGAGGCGCTCTACTCACTGTTCGCGCCGGACATCACGGCGCCGACCAAGGAGCTGGTGCAGCCCCGCTACGAGACGATGAACCCGATGCGCGTCGCGTGGCTCGACCCGCAGGAGATCTCCAACGCCGTTCTGTTCCTCGCCTCCGATCGGAGTCAGTTCATCTCGGGCGAAACGATCGAGGTGTCCGCAGGCGGGAGCGCGCAACGTTGAAGCAGTTGCCAGCCGTCGAGCACGAAGGAGTCCAGCAGTGCGCATCGGCGCCAACCTGATCACCAACGACACGACGATCTCGATCCTCGACGTCGCCCCTCGCGTCGAGGCGGCCGGGCTCGACTGCATCTTCCAAGGCGAGCACTCGCACATCCCGGTCGAGACCGTGTTCCCGATGTTCGAGGGCGAGGTGCCGGACTTCTACAAGCGGTTCCCCGATCTCTTCGTGACGATGGCGGCTGCGGCGGCGCTCACCAGCACCTTGCGCCTCGGCACCGGCGTCGTGCTGGTCGCCGAGCATCAGCCGCTGCGGCTGGCCAAGGCGGTCGCGTCGCTCGACGCGTTGTCGGGTGGCCGCGTCGACTTCGGTGTGGGCTATGGCTGGAACGGACCCGAGATGGCCAACAACGGTGTCGATCCCACGAAGCGGGGCGACGTGTTCCGCGAGAACCTCGCCATCATCCGCGACCTGTGGTCCGACGACGTGGTGGGCCACAAGGGTGAGTACACGTCGTTCACCCCGTCGTGGTCGCTGCCCAAGCCGGTGCAGACCGCGAGCCGCCCTGGACCGCCCATCCTCATCGGCGCCGCCGCCACCAAGCGCACGTTCCGCCACGTGCTCGAGCTGGCCGACGGCTGGTACCCGCTCACCGGGCCCACGCTCCTGGAGGACGCCGCCCGCCTGCGGGCCGCCGCCGCCGAGCAGGGCCGCTCGGTGGAGGTCTCCGTCTGTGAGATGGCCGGCCAGATGGCGGGCGTGCCGTGGTACTGCGACGAGGCCGCCGCCCGCCGGGGCCTTACCGACCTGGTGCAGCAGTACGCCGACGCCGGCATCGACCGCATGGTCATCGGCGTGCCGGTCGACTCCGTGGGTCATCTCGAAGATGCCCTCGCCGTGCTGGCCGGGCTGTGCACCACCGCCAGCCGGGACAGTGATCGCTCACCAGCTCCTTCCGTACGGGGGTAACCAATGCACGTCGACGAGTCGTTGCTCGCCCACGTCGAGGACACTCGACGTTTCAACGAGCAGTTCATGGCGGCCATGGCCGCCAGCCCACTTGGCTTCGCCACCGCCGAGGACGCCCTCCGCACGCGCGCCGTGCTCGACGCCGCCGTGCAGCCACTGCCCCCCGACCGGTTGCAGCCGCAGGTGCTGCGCGTCGGCGCCGCCGATCCGGCGGTGGAGGTGCGGGTGTTCGTGCCCGAGCGTCCGCAGGGCGTGTGCATCGAGTTCCACGCCGGCGCCTGGATCATCGGCTCGGCCCGCGCCGGTGACGATCGCAGCGCCGAGATCGCCGAGCGCTGCTCGGTCGCCGTGGTCAGCGTCGAGTACCGCATGGTGCCCGAGGCGCTGCCGCCAGCCCAGCTCGAGGACGCCATCAACGTCATCAACTGGGTGCGCACCAATGGCCGGGACCTCGTGGGCGGCGGGCCCATCGTGCTCATCGGGGAGTCGGCCGGCTCCACCCTCGCCGTGCTCAGCCTGGTGGCACTGCGGGAGCAGGGCCGGCTGGGGACGGACATCGTCGGCACGGCGCTCGCCTACGGCCTCTACGACGTCTCCGGTGGGCCCAGCCAGCGTCTCGACACCGGCGCGCTGGCCGTCTTCAACGACGCTCAGTCGCTGGTGTATCCCGGGCTCACGATCGAGCAGCGCCGAGTGCCGTCGATCTCGCCGCTGTACGCCGATCTCTCGTCGCTGCCTCCAGCGCTGTTCTCGGTCGGCACCGCCGACGCCCTGATCGACGACACCCTCTTCATGTACGAGCGATGGACGGCGGCCGGCAACGACGCCCAGCTCGACGTGTACCCCGAGGCGTTGCACGGCTTCGACATGTTCCCCACGACGATGGCCACGGAGGCCCGCCGCCGCATCGATGCCTTCATCACCGCTCGCGTCGGCGCGCACCGCCCGGCGGAGGCGAATGTCTGATCGATCCCCCGTGGGAGCAGGGCCGTTCCGGGGTCTGCGGGTCCTCGACCTCGCCGCGCCTGTGAGCGCGTACTGCGGCCGCATCCTCGCCGGGTACGGCGCCGATGTCGTGCGCCTGGAACGGCCGGGCACCGCGGTGGACGTCGCCGATCGACGCGCCGTCTGGCTCGATGCGTGGTACGCGGCCGGCTGCCGGCGGGCCACGCTCGACGTCACCGACGATCGGGCGGCACCGCTGCTGGCCGCGCTGGCCGCCACCGTGGACGTCGTGATCGCCTCGCCCACCGCGACCACGCCGGTCACCGGCTTCGTCGACGACCCGCTCGGCCTCGCGTGGTGCGGGTCGTCGGTCGTTACGTGCTTCCTCACGCCGTTCGGCGCCACCGGCCCGCTGCGCAACTGGCGCGCCACGCCGCTCACCGCTCACGCCATGAGCGGCCTCATGTACGCCGTGGGCCCCGAGGAAGGGCCGCCGCTGTCGATGCCGGGTCGCCAGCTGTGGGACGAGGCCGGCGTTCGGGCTGCCGTCTGCATCACGGCTGCCCTCCATGAGCGGCCACGGGTGGGTGGTCAGGTGCTCGACATCGCTGCTCACGAGATCATGGCCAGTCAAGACGACATGATCCATCGCTTCTCGGTGGCTGGCCTCGTGATGCAGCGCCGGGCCAACTTCGCCCCGCCGCCGAGCGGGACGTGGCGGGTGGCCGACGGGGTCATCGACATCGCCGTGAACACGCCCGGTCACTGGGAGTCGTTCGTGAAGACGATGGGTGCACCGCCCGAACTGACCGACGAGATGTGGCGCGACCGGGCCATGCGCATCCAGCTCCACGACGTGCTGAGCGAGACGGTCGCGCGCCTCCTCGCCACGCGCCAGCGCGAGGAGCTGATCGCCGAGGGCCAGGCCAACGGCATGCCATGCTCGGCGTTGAACACGCCCGAGGAGTTCGTCGCCGACCTCCGCATCGACGAGCGCCGGCCGCTCGGCACGATGACCCACCCCGACCTCGGCCAGTGCGAGGTGCCGGGTCCGCCCATCCACGTGGAGGGCGACTTCTACGAGCGCGATCTGGTGACGGTGCCCGCCGGTACCCACACGACAGCGGTCTTCGTCGACGAGCTCGGCCACACCGCCGACGAGGTCGCCCGGTGGCGGGAGGACGGCCTTGTCTGATCGACCGCTCGCCGACCTCCGGGTGCTGACCTTCGGCGCCTTCGTGGCCGGGAACACCGCCGCGCTCATCCTCGCCGAGCTCGGCATGGATGTGGTGAAGATCGAGTCACGGGTGCGGCCAGAGGCCCTGCGCAACACGTACTTCCTCGACCATCCCGACACACGCGAGCCGTCCGGCGTGCCCACCACGGCGCTCTACGGCGGCCTCGCCCGCAGCGTCCGCAGCGTTTCCATCGAGCTCGGTGCACCAGGCGGCCCGGACGTGTTCCGCCGGCTGGCGGCGACGGCCGACGTGGTCGTCGAGAACTTCCGGCCCCGCGTGCTCGATCGCTTCGGCTGCGGCTTCGACGACCTGCGGGCGCTGAACCCGCGGCTGTCGATGCTGTCGATCTCCGGCTACGGCCGCACGGGTCGGCGATCCAGCTATGCCGCCTACGCCACCAACATCAGCAACCACGTGGGCCTGAGCTCGGCGTGGGGGCACACCCACGGCTACCACTTCGACTACGTCGCCGGCTATCACGGTGCGCTCGGTGTGCTCGGCGCGCTGCGTGAGGCCGAGATGACGGGCACGGGGGTGCACCTCGATCTCGCCCAGGTCGAGTCAGGCGCCAGTGTGATGATGCCGATCCTCGTCGATCAGCTCGCCACCGGCGTCGCCTACGAGCGGCGCGACAACGTGGTGCCGGGCTCGATCTTCAGCGCGGTCGTGGGCTGCGCCGGCGCCGACCGCTGGTTGGTCGTGGAAGCAGTCGACAGCGCCGACTGGGAGCGGCTGTGCGCCGTGCTCGAGGTACGAGCATCGTCGGAGCCGCTGCCCGCCGAGGTCGACGCCGTCCGCATGGCGCTGGGGGAGTGGGCCGCCACGCGGACGCCGTACCAGGCGGCACACATGTTGCAGCGCGCCGGCGTACCGGCCGCCCCCGTGCAAGACGCTTCCGACCTGGCCCGCGACCCGCAGCTGCGGGCTCGCGGGTTCATCGTGGAGATCGATCATCCTGATCTCGGTCGCATCGAATATCCCGGTGCGATCGAACGGACGGTGCAGCCGACCGGTGGCGTGAAGGGGTCTGTGCCCCGCCTCGGCGAGCACACACGCGAGGTCCTCGCCGAATGGGCGGGCATCGAAGGCCCGGAGGTCGAGGCCCTCGCGGATCGGGGAGCCGTATGGCTCCCGGAGAAAGAGCAAAACCACCGCAGTTGATTTTGAGACTATCTCGCACAATACAGTATCGTCAGATACGACTCCCATCGGGGAATGTGGAGTACGGGTGCGCCGCCAAAGGGGGATCAAGGATGAGTGTCCGAGGCAGGGTCCGCGCCGTAGGCGTGGACGAGCGAGCGGTATCCAGTCGCAGGAAGCTGCGCTTCCGGATGGGTGTTGCGTTCTGCAGCGCGTCGTTGGTCGTCGTCGCGGCCGCCTGCGGTAGTGACAACAGCTCGAGCGGAAGCGCGGCGACCACGGCGGCGGCCGCGGCCACGACCGCGGCGAGCGCGGCGACCACGGCGGGTGGCTCGACGGCCACGACGGCGTCATCGTCGTCGGGTACGTCGGCGCCGGCCAGCAGTGTCGCCAGTGATGGCTCGACGATCAAGATCGGGTGGCTCGGCCCGCAGTCGGGCGCGCTGGCGTCGACCTTCGCCCCCGCCCTCACCGGCATCCAGACGTATGTGAAGTACTGGAACGACCAGGGTGGCGTGAACGGGCACAAGCTGGAGCTGTCGGTGTACGACACGCAGAGCAACTCCAGCGCCGTCCTCGCCAGCGCCCGCAAGGCGGTCGGCGACGGCGTCCAGGCGCTCATGTCGAACGACGTCTACTTCGACACCGCGGCGCCGTACCTGGCCGAGCAGAAGATCCCGGTCTTCGGCTTCGGCATCAGCCTCGGCTTCTACGGGCCTGACAAGCAGACGTTCTTCTCACCGATGGGCAACTGGATCGCCTTCCAGAGCAACGTCGGCATGAAGTACCTCGTCGACCAGGGCCACAAGAAGATCGCCGTCCTGTCCGACCCGAACCCGGGCAACGCCAATGCCGCCCACGCCATCGCCAACGCCGTGCCGACCGTCGGCGGGCAGCTCATCTACGAGAACTACGGCGTTGACGACACCAACTCCGGCGCACTGCTGGCCGTCGCCCAAGCGGCCAAGGACGCCGGTGCCGAAGCCGTGTACACCAACTTCTACGGCACGGCGCCCGCCCAGCTGCAGGCGAACCTGAACCAGATCGACGCCAACGCCGTCGTGCTGAACGGCTCGCTCGGCTACTCGCCGGACATCCCCAAGCAGTTCGGGTCGTCCGTCGAAGGGCTGACGTCGGAGGTCTTCACGGCCACGTGGCTGAGCCCGGCGATCCCCGGCGTCAAGTCGTACATGGACGCCATGAAGAAGTACGCGCCGGACAGCCTCGAGAACAACTCGGCCCTCACCGGCTGGGCCACGATGCTGCTGTTCGGTGGCGCCATCGAGAAGGTCGCCGGTCAGGCGCCCTCCCGGGAGAACATCGCCGCCGCCGCCAACACGCTGAAGAACTTCGACGGCGACGGTCTCATGCAGCCGGTGACGTTCCCCGACATGCACGAGTCCATGGCTCCGTGCATGGGGTTCGGTCAGGTCAAGACCGGTGCGTGGCAGCTCACCGCCGGCACCGACACCAACCCGTTCCTCTGTGGAACACCGGTGGCCGCCACCGGCTGACGCCACGGTCGGAGCTGCCTCCGAGAGGGGGCAGCTCCGACCGCCCATCGGCAGCACGAGCACGAAGGGGAACAACCGCTTGTCGTACATCTATCCGGGCATCGTGATCGGTGCGCTGTACGCCCTCCTGGGCGGCAGTCTCACGCTGACCTACAGCCTGACCGGCGTGATCAACCTGGCCGTCGGCGCGATGACCTACGCCAGCGCGTATCTCTTCTACCACTTGGTCACCGTCGACGGCTGGCCGCTGTGGATGGCCGGCAGCACGTGCGTCATGTCCTCGATCGTGCTCGGCTACATCGTCTGGTTGCTCATCTTCCGGAACCTCGAGAAGAAGAACCTGGTGGTCCAGCTGACCGCCACCATCGGTCTCGCGGTGGCGATACCGGCGCTGATGCAACTGCTCCTGCCGCTCGACACCGTGTACCAGACGCCCGGCATCCTGCCGGACGGCTTCCACGTCTACTCCTGGGGCTCCTTCAACACGACCAGGGACCAGCTGGCGGCCGTGCTCGGTGCCGCCGCGTGCATCGTCGTGCTCGTCATCCTCGTCGAGAAGTCGCGCTTCGGCCTGTCGGCCCGGGCCGTCGTCGATCGGCCCCCGTTCGCGGAAGGCGTGGGCATCAACACCACGCGGTTCGGCGCGGTGGCATGGATCATCGCCGTGGGCATGACCGGCGTGGGCGGCATCCTGCTCAGCCCGCTGATCCAGCTCGACGCCGCGCAGTACACGACGCTGTCGGTCGCCGCTCTCAGCGTCGCCCTCGTCGGCCGCTTCCGGTCGCTCACCATCACGGCACTGGCCGGCGTCGGTCTGGGCGTGGCGGCGTCGTTGCTCACCGGCTACGCGCCGGTCGGCAGCGTCATCGGCACCGGACTCGTGCCCGCCCTCCCGTTCTTCCTCCTCGTCATCCTGCTGCTCGTCGGCCGGTCGCTCGGCGGGGCCCGCCAGGACGCCGCCGCCGAGGTGGCACGTGCGGTGTGGGCCCCGATCGAGGCGCCGGCGACGACGAAGACGGGCCTGATCGTGCGGCGCGTCATCATGCTCGCCGTCGCCATCGGGTTGACGGCAGCAGCCATGTTCGCGTTCAACGACTACTGGACCGGCGTGTTCGCCGCCGGCATCTCGTTCGCGGTGATCTTCCTGGGCTTCACGGTGTCGACCGGCGAGGGCGGCATCCTGTGCCTGGGCCAGGCCGGCTTCGCCGCCGCCGGCGCCTTCGTGGCCGGCCGCCTCGCCACCGAGGCCAACATGCCGTTGATCCTCGCCGGCGCCATCGGCGTGCTGGCCGCCATGGTGTGCGGCATCATCATCGGCCTCATGGGCACCCGGCTCGACCAGGTCGGCTTCGCCCTCGTCACCCTGGCCTTCGCGCTGTTCTGCGAGAAGTTCGTCTTCAACGTCCAGTCGCTGGTGCCCCTCTCGGGTGTGCTCTACCCCGAGTTCGAGGTGTTCGGCCTGCGGGCGACGCAGAGCGCCATCCTGCTGGGCGCGGTGGTGTTCGCCATCGTGGCCGCCGTCCTCACGTGGGCCCGCAAGGGCAGATTCGGACGCCTGTGTGCCGCGGTGCGGGGCAACCCGGTCCAGGGCGAGAGCATCGGCATCAACGTACGCGGCGCCCGCGTCGCCATCTTCGCCGTGGGCTCCGCCATCGCCGGCCTCGGCGGCGTGCTCCTGGGCATCGAGCAGGGCGCCGTCGGGATCTTCGACTTCGCCCTCCTCATCGGGCTCGTGTGGCTGGCCGTCGTGGTGACGGTCGGCGTGCGCGGCTTCCGCGGCGCCCTCGTGGCCGGCATCATGTTCACGCTCTTCCCGGCGCTGTTCTCCTACGTCGACATCTCCGGCATCGGCCAGCTGCCCACGGTGCTGTTCGGTCTCGGTGCCATCGGCCTCGCCCGTGAACCACGAGGCTTCATCTACGAGATGGAGTCGAGGATCCGGCGCAAGCGGTCTCGTCCCCCCTCGGCGTCGGCGCCGGTGGCGGCGAGGGCCGCCCCGTCGGCGGCCTCCCTCGAAAGGGTCGGGCGATGAGCAGCGCGGCCAACGCGCTGGAGCTGCGCAACGTCACGGTTCGCTTCGGTGGTCTCACCGCCCTGCGGGACGTCTCCGTCCACGCCGAGCCGGGGGAGATCGTCGGGCTGATCGGACCGAACGGGTCGGGGAAGACGACGTTGCTCAACGTCGTGACCGGTCTGGTGAAGCCCGCCTCGGGAGAGGTGCGGATCGGGTCCTGGTCGTGCCGTCGCCTCAGCGTCCATCGCCGGGTGCACCTCGGCCTGGCTCGCACCTTCCAACGGGCGTCGCTGTTCGCCGACCTGAGCATCCACGACCACCTCACGTTGGCGGCCGAGGCCAAGCACATCTGGCGCCGCCGGGCCGATCGTTCCTCCGATCCGGCCGAGACCGGCGCCACGAGCGTCGAGGCGATGCTGACGTCGGAGCCGTGGAACCTCGACCTCAACTGGCTCGTCGGCAGCCTCCCGCTCGGCGGGACGCGTGCCGTCGAGCTGGCCATGGCCCTCGTCGTTCCCCCGAAGGTCCTGCTGCTCGACGAACCCCTCTCCGGTCTCGACCCCGTCGAGCGCGACGCCTTCGCCTCGACGCTGCGGGAGATCCGCAGCCGCCTCGGCCTCACGATCATCCTGGTGGAGCACGACGTGGAATCGGTCGTCCGCCTGGCCGACCGGCTCGTCGTCCTCGACTTCGGCGTCAAGCTGGCCGACGGACCGACATCGGAGATCCTCACCAACACCAAGGTGCGCGAGGCGTACTTCGGGACCGGGGAGATGGTGTGATGGCCACCGACGTCGCGCCGAAGAAGGCGTTCACCGCCACCTCCCTGAGCTTGACGGACGTGAGCCACTCCTACGGCGCCCTTCCGGCGCTGCGCAACGTCTCGATCGATGTGCCCGCGGGAACCGTCTGCGCCATCCTCGGCACCAACGGCGCCGGCAAGTCGACGCTCGCGTCGGCCATCGCCGGCGTCGTGCAGACCAGCCCGGGCTCGATCGTCCTCGACGGTGAGGACGTGAGCCGCCTGCCCCGCCACGCGCGGGCCCGGCGCGGCCTCTCGTTCGTGCCCGAGGGCGGCGCCCTGTTCCCCGGGCTGACGGTGGCCGAGAACCTCCTCGTCGGCGACCGCGGCGCCTCGCGCAAGGAGCGCAAGGAGACGCTGGAACGGGCGGCGACGCTCTTCCCCTTCATGCGCAAGCGCTGGAACGAGCGCGCCGGCATGCTGTCGGGCGGCGAGCAGCAGATGGTGTCGCTCAGTCGCGTCCTCGTCCACCCATCGGCGGTCGTCGCCATCGACGAGCTGTCGCACGGTCTGGCGCCGGCCATCGTCGAGCAGCTCTTCACGGTGCTCGCCGGCTTCCGCGGCGAGATGACGCTGGTGCTCATCGAGCAGTACGTGAAGCGGGCCCACGAGTTGGCCGATCAGGTCGTCGTGCTGTCGTACGGCCAGGTCGCCCTCCAGCGCCCGGCCGCCGACGTGACGCTGGGCGAGATCGAAGAGGCCTACGAGCTCGATCTGACCGCCGGCGGCGGCCCCGCGGCGGTCGGGGACCCGTCGGTGTCATGAGTCGACGCCGACCCGATCACGGGTGACATGCTCGCCGTGCCTGACTCTGAGAACAGTCGACGCGCCCGCGGGCCGACGGGCGAGCGCGTCGACCGCGTCTTGATGACGACGGCCAAGGCCATCCGGCGGGCGTACGACGCCGCGCTCGGCGAACGCCTCAGCCTCACCCTCCACGAGGCCGACATCCTGTGGCAGCTGTCCGACGCCCGGTCGCTGACGCAGGTCGAGCTGGCCCGGCGGGTCGGCGTCAGCCCGGCGCGCATCGGGGTCCACATCGACTCGCTGGCGGGCCGGGAGGCCGTGAAGCGAGTGGCCGACCCGGCCGACCGGCGCGTGTGGAAGGTCTCGCTGACCCGGCGCGGCCGGTCGTTGTGGAAGCAGACCGTCGCCGTCAAGGGGACAGTACGAGCCAGCGTGCACGCCGGCCTGAGTGACGGGGACCTCGACCTGCTCGACCAGCTGCTGGGTTCGCTGCAGGAGAACCTGGACGGGGTGGTGGAAGATGTCAGCTGACGACGAGGGCGCCATCCGGGCCTTGGCGCTGGCATACGCCCATCACGCCGATCACCGTGAACCCGAGCTCCTCGCTGCGCTGTTCGAGCCCGACGCCGCACTGCGGATGGTCTGGCGCAGCGGATCGACGCCACCGGTCGAGAGCCGCGGCCACCGCCAGATCGCGCACGTGGTCGGCCAGCTCCGGCAGTTCCCCACCACGTTCCACTTCGTCGGCAACCACCTGGTCGACGTGACCGGCGACGAGGCGACCGGCGAGGTCTACTGCGAGGCCCACCACCTCAGCGCCGAAGGCGTCGACCACGTGATGTTCATCCGCTACCGCGATCGCTACCGGCGCGCCGGCACGGCGTGGCGGTTCGCCGAGCGGGAGACGTTCGTGGAGTGGATGGAGGAACGGACGCCCGCCCGTCTCAGGTGGTGACCTCGACTCGCCCGAACACGTACGGTGCCATGGTCTCGCACGCCTCCTGGCGGTAGCGCAGCCAGGCGGCGCCGCCGTAGTAGGCGAGGCTGCCGGGGGCGGCTTGACCGTGGCCGTTGTAGTAGGAGAGGCAGTCGCGCAGCGGTGCCGTGGCGATGTCGGCCTGGCGGCAGTGGGCGGCGTAGTCGTCCTCCGCCTCGGTGGAGACATCGACGACGTCCTCGTGCTGCTCGCGCATGGTCCGCAGCATCCACGAGATGTACTCCGAGTGGGTGTCGATGGCGTCGGTGAAGTTGAAGCTGCCGCCGCCGCCCTGGGGGCCGGTCATGATGAACAGGTTCGGGAAGCCGTGGCTGTGCAAGCCGAGGAACGTCTTGGTCCCCTCGGTCTGCCACTTCTCGCTCAGGGTGCGCCCGCCCCGGCCCACGATCATGTTGAACGTCGACGTGGCCATCCACTGGAACCCGGTGGCGTAGATCAACACGTCGACGGGGTAC
Source organism: uncultured Acidimicrobiales bacterium (assembly GCA_963728985.1). Taxonomy (GTDB): domain Bacteria; phylum Actinomycetota; class Acidimicrobiia; order Acidimicrobiales; family Ilumatobacteraceae; genus DASXAI01. Next base: position 212,868 of record CAVSME010000006.1, read on the forward strand.
TCCACGCCGTCGTGCACGACGCCGCGCTCGTTGATCTTGGTGACGCCCATCGGCGCGGTGTCGACGAGGTGGACGTTGGGCCGGTTGAACGACGGCAGGTACTCGTCGTGGAAGGTGGGCCGCTTGCAGCCGTAGGGGTAGTAGGGCTTCAGCGCCGCCGCTGTCTTCGGGTCCTCGACGATGGCGTCGATGCGGGCGCGGATCTGCTCCATGATCCGGAAGTTGGAGTTGAGCTGCTTCTGCATCAGCTCCTCGGGCGTGAGCTCCCGCTCGTGCTGCTTGCGCTCCTTGAAGTCGGCGATCTTCCCCGCCAGGTAGTCGTCGTTGGCCTTCATGGCGGTGCGGCCGGCCGAGATCTTGGCGAAGCGGGCCCGCCGGGTCCGGGCCCAGCCGGGCTCGCCCCGCCACTGCTCCCGCTCCTCGTCGGTGGTGGCCCGCTGGTCGCGCACGTCGATGGTGGACGGCGTGCGCTGGAACACGTACAGCTCGCCCACGATCTTGGCCAGCTCGGGGACGGCTTGCACAGCGGTGGCGCCGGTGCCGATGATCCCCACGCGCTTGCCCTCGAGGTCCACCTTGTAGTTCCAGCGCGACGTGTGGAAGGCCTCGCCCTGGAACGTCTCCATGCCCTCGATGCGGGCCAGCTTCGGGCTGGTGAGGATGCCGTTGGCGAGGATCACGAACCGGGCCCGCATGGCGTCGCCCCGGTTGGTGCACACGGTCCAGCGCGCCGTCTCCTCGTCCCACACCGTCTTCTCGACGGTGGTGTGGAAGAGGCAGTGGTCGTAGAAGCCGAACTTCTCGGCCATGTTCTGGCAGTACTCGAGGATCTCGAAGCCCGAGGCGAACTTCATCGACGGGACGTAGCCCATCTCCTCGAGCAGCGGCAGGTAGCTGTACGACTCGACGTCACAGGCGATGCCCGGGTACCGGTTCCAGTACCAGGTGCCGCCGACGTCGCCGCCCTTCTCGCAGAAGCGGACGTCGGTGAAGCCCGCTTGGCTGAGCTTGTACCAGAGCAGGAGACCGGCGAAGCCGGCGCCGACGACGAGGATGTCGCACTCGTCGGTGAGCGCCTCGCGCTCTATCGGCGGCTCGGAGTAGACGTCCTCGAGGTACTTGGCGAACTCACCCTCGATGGCCATGTAGTCCGCCGCGCCTCGGCGGACCTCCTTGAAGGCCCGGTACTTCGCCTGCTCCTCGGCGTTGAAGACGGCACCCGGCGGCTGGTCCGGCAGTGAGGTCAGGCGCTCGTCGTCGACGACCGAGTACCCGGCGCTCACCCGGGTGGCGGCGGCCGGCGCGGCGCGCGTCGCGAAGGTCTTCTGACCCGTGTTCGGGTCGATGCGGATGGGGTCGTCCGGCTGGCCAGGCAACGGTGGCTCCATTCAGGGGATGGGTTCGGGGTTCGGTACAGCGTGTTCGTCGCGGCGCAGGACGCCGCGGGCGTAAAGATCGGCGATGTGGTCGGTGTCGAGGCCGAGCAGCTCGGCCAGCACGGCGTCGTTGTCGGCGCCGAACGCGCCCAGCTCGTGCGGGGCCTGGTCGGTGGCCTCGGAGAAGCGCCACGGGACGCTGGGGAGGGTGACATCGTCGCCGCCGTCGACATGAGCCGTCACCACGGCGTCACGCTCGGCCGCCCAGGCCGTGTCGGGCACGGCGACGACGCTGCGGACCCGCCCGACGGCGAGCCCGGCATCGCGCAGCACTGCCTCGACCTCCTCGATGCCGCCCAGCTCGAGCAGGGCCTCCTGCAACGTGGCGATCACCTCGGCGCGGCGCTGCCGCCGGGCACCGGAGTCGACGAACCGCTCGTCCTCGATGAGCTCCGGACGGTTGAAGGCGCGGCACAACGTAGCGAAGACCTCGCTGCTGATCGGGTTGCCGGCGCTGAAGCTCTGCTCGTCGGACGTGGTGAACAGCGTCTGAGCCGTCGAGCCCGACCGGGGGGCCTTGGCCCCGCTGAGCAACCCGGCGGCGAACTCGTTGAAGTAGAGGATGGAGTGGGCCAGCGAGATGTCGATGTGCTGGCCCCGCCCCGTCCGGCTGCGCTGCATCAGCGCCGCGAGGAGGGCGATGGTGGCGTCCTTGGCGGCGGCCAGGTCGGCGATCGACATCGGATCGTGCTCGACCGGTTCCGACCGCAGCTGCGCGGCGGTGTGGAGGTAGCCGGCCTCACCGTGCACGAACGGCGCGTAGGCCCGGCGGTCGCGCCACTCCCCGGTCTGGCCGTAGCCCGAGATCGACACGTAGACGAGTGCGGGGCAGTCGGCGGCGATCGAGTCGTAGTCGAGGCCCCACGAGCGCATGACGCCGGGGCGGAAGTTCTCGATGAGGACGTCGACCGCGCCGGCCAGTCGGCGCACGAGGTTGCGGCCGTCCTGCTGGGCGAGGTCCACCGCGATGAGCCGCTTGGCCAGGTTCAGCTGCACGAAGCCGGGCGGGCTCGGGTGACCGGCGCCGCGGGCGGCGCGGGTCTGGTCGCCGTCGGGTGGCTCGAGCTTGATGACGTCGGCGCCGAGCTCCGCCAGCAGGCGCGTGCAGTGCGGACCGGCGACCACGCGCGACAGGTCGAGCACGCGGACGCCGGCCAGCGGCCGATCGCTGCCGCTCGCGCTCAGCGCCACGTCGAGGCTCCGTGGGCGATGTCGCTGAAGGGCTGGTCCGTCTCGACGCCGGGCTCGCGGGGGAGACCGAGCACCTTCTCCGCGAGGTGGTTGCGCTGGATCTCGTCGGTGCCCCCGGCGATCGACGTGGCCGGGCTCGACAGCGCGAAGTCCTGGAAGCCGGCCGACGGGGCGTCGTCGTCGAGCAGCATCCCGTAGGCACCCTGTACCGCGAGCCCGAGGTCGCGCTGGCCGCGCGTGATGTCGGAGACGGTGATCTTCGAGATGGGACCCTCGAGCCCCGGGACCGAGGAGCTCCGCATGCGCTGGTTCGTGTAGCCCATGATCGCCCGGCGGGTGTGGAGCACGGCGAGGTCCTGGCGGACGTGCGGGTCCGATGCGGCCCCGAACTCCCCGACGAGGTGGTTGAGGATGCGACCGACGCCCCGATTGCCGCGGGCGGGATTGGCCACGCCCCGCACCATCTCGTCGACGAGCTGACCGGCGGGCATCTTCAGATCCACGGGGCCGAACGGGCCACCCTCGTGGGCCGCCGGGTTGAAGGAGTTCTTCTCGTAGGTGAGGAACGTGCGGGTCACGGGCCAGCCCTCGCCCTCGCCGCCGAGGAGGTCGCGGTTGGCCACGATGGCGCCGTCGAAGTGCACGAGGTTGAACTCGGCGCGGCCGTTCATCTGCCGGATCGGGCGCGCCTCGACGCCGGGCTGCAGCGCGGGGCAGAGGAAGAACGACAGGCCGCGGTGCTTCGGCACCTCCCAGTTGGTGCGGGCCAGCAGCATGCCGTAGGACACGATCCGGGCGTTGCTCGTCCAGACCTTCGTGCCGGTGATGCGCCACTCGTCGCCGTCGCGCTCGGCCGCCGTGCGGCTACCCGCCAGATCCGAGCCGGCATCGGGTTCGGACAGCATCTGGCACGTGGTCTCGCCGCCGTAGGCCATGCCCCGCAGGAAGCGGTCGCACTGCTCGTCGTTGCCGTGGCGGAAGAGCATCGGTGCCAGGAGCGTGGGGCCGATGCCCGACGGCGGGCCCAGCGCACCGGCGGCGCGCCGCTCCGCCCGGACCAGCTTGGCCCCCGACGTCGGCAGGCCCTTGCCGCCCCACTCCTCGGGCCAGGTGGGGTAACCCCACCCGCTCTCGTACATGAGGCGGAACCATTCGCCTACCGTCAGGTCCGGGTTCCAGGAATCGCGGTACCACTCCCGGGCATCGGCAATGATCCGTTGCTCGTCCATCTCGGGCCCCCTGACCGATGCCGGCCTCACCGTCTAGCGGCTGAGCGCAATGAGTCGACTGAATGGACAGAGTAGACTGCTTGTGATGGGGGATCAAGCGATGGCGGGTCAAGGGGTGGCCCTGCCGTCGGCCGTTCGTCCGCAGCTGTCTCTGGTGCTGATCAACTGGACCGCGGGGGTGCCGGAGGACTGGCGCTACGTGGTGGAGCGGGCGCAGGCGGCCGAGGAGGCCGGCGTCGACCGGGTGGTGGTGTCGGACCACGTGGTGTTCGGAGAGGACCTCGACGCCTACGGTCGGCCCGAGCTGGGCGGCATCGTCGGCGGTCGCCAGCCGACCGGACCGGACGGCTGCTGGCTCGAGCCGCTGACGTCGTTGGCCGTCATCGCCGGTGCCACCACCCGCGTGCGGCTGTGCACCGGCGTGCTGCTGGCCGCCCTGCGCCGGCCGGCGGTGCTGGCCAAGTCGGCGGCCACGCTCGACGTGCTGTCGGGCGGTCGGCTCGATCTCGGTGTCGGCATCGGCTGGCAGCGCGAGGAGTACGAAGCGGCGGGGCTCGACTTCGGTGGACGGGGGCGCCTGCTCGACCACACGCTCGAGGTGTGCGACGCCCTGTGGCGGGAGTCGCGGGCGAGCTACGCCTCGGACGAGCTCCGATTCGACGGCATCCACATGATGCCGAAGCCGCTCTCGCCCGGCGGCGTGCCGATCTGGATCAGCGGCACCATCAACGACCGCGTGCTGGCGCGGCTCGCCCGCTTCGGCGCCGGGTGGATCCCGTGGGGCGCCGACCTGGTCGATCTCTCTGCGTCCATCCCTCGCATGCGGGAGGGCGTGGCCGCGCTGGGCCGCGACCCTTCCAGCATCGGGGTCGTGGGCTCGATCCTGCCGGCGCCCGCTGGCGGCACCATCGACGCCGGCGCGGCCATGGCCCCCGTGCCCGCCCTCGTCGCCGCCGGCGTGACCGACGTACGGCTCTTCCTGCCGATGCCGGCCTCCCGCGGTGCCCTCGTCGATCAACTGGGCCCGCTCGTCGCTGCCTTCCGCGAGGTCGTCGGCTAGCAGGGGTTACGACCGGTTCTTGCGGATGTCGTCGAGGACCGCCAGCAGGTGGGGGATGAAGGCCTCGGGGTTCTCGGCCATCGGGAAGTGACCGATCCCGTTCATCACCGCGAAGGTCGACCCGGCGACGGCGTCGTGCGCGGCCTGGCCGTGCTCGATCGTGGCGCTGGCGTCGTACTCGCCGGTCAGGAGGTGCACGCCGACGCGATCGGTGTCGATGGCCGCGGCCTCCTCGCGCAGGTCGTGGTCGACCAGGTAGAAGTAGAGGTCGCCGAGGAAGGCCGGCGGCCACCCGCAGCTGTAGGCCCACACCGTCTCGCGGCGTAGGGCCTCCGGAGACTGCGGCGCCATGAGGCCGTTCATCAGCCTCGCCTTGTACTCGTTGCTGACCTGTGGGTGCCAGAAGCCCTTGAGGTCGTCGAGATCGCCGTCGACCTTCAGCGCGGGCTCGACGGCGATGACGGCCCGGAACACGTCGGCCCGGTAGCGGGCCAGATCGAGGGCGAGCAACCCGCCCACCGAGCAACCCATGAAGACGGGTCGATCCAGTTCGAGCGCCTGGGCCATGGCTACGGCCAGCTCCATCGCCCGCGGCTGGGTGAGCCGGTAGGGCTGGGCCCACCACGCAGTGTCGGTGGGTGGCACGGACTTGCCGTGGAAGGGGAGGTCGTACGCGATGAGTCGGAAGTGGTCGGTGATGCGCTCGTCCTCGAACAGGTGGCGCCACTGCACGCCGTGCGACCCGGCGGTGTGCTGCATCAGGAGGGGGATGCCGGTGCCCGCCTCCTCGAAGTAGATGCGGTGGTCGTGGCCCTCGAGGTCGATGTGCACGTAGCGGCCGACCGGGCTGTCGAACTTCCGCGCCGCCGGAGCGGGCGGGGCCGGCACCGCGGGCGGCGCCGGCCGCATCAGCTCGACGGCGCGCACGATGGCCGGGTAGTACTGCCAGTAGGCGAGCTCGTCGCCACCCTGCTGTGCTCCGAGCGCCGCGGCGAACGCGATGTCGTTGCAGAAGCGCGGCGGCACGGCACTGAGCATCGCTTCCCACAGCGGCCCCTCCGCCGCGACGGTGACCACGCCTGGCCCGGCTTCGACCGGACCGGCCTCCGGTTGGCCGGCGACGAGGCGCACCGAGGTCTCGACCCCATCGGCGACGAACACGAACCCGCCGTCCCAGTAGCGGGCCGCCAACCGGAACTCCGGATCGGCGCCACAGCGCTCGGCCAGTTCCGTCGATGTGATCATGTCCCTCCTCGGCTCGGGCAGCGCATTCTCGCGCTCGCGGTCGCCTCACGTTCCGCTGAGGTCGGCGAGCCCGCCGGATCGAGGCGTGTCCCGTTCCCGCACGAGTGCTTCCTGCGTGACGGTGGCGACGTGGTGGCCGTCCTCGTCGAAGATGCGTCCGATGGTGAGGCCACGGACGCCGGTGAGGCTGTCGCACTGCACGTCGATCAGCAGCCACCGGTCGCTGCGCACCGGCCGGTGGAACCAGACGGCATGATCGAGGCTGGCGCCCATGAACCGGTCGGCCTGCCATTCGTCGACGTCGCCCTTGGGATGGAGCGCACGCACCGCGCTCACGGTGCCGGTGTCGGATGCGAACGCGAGACCGGCGGCATGGCGGACGGGGTCGTCGCCCACGGTGTCGTCGACGCGCACCCAGGTGATGGCCCGGCCGCTCCCCGGTGTGCCCGGTACCTGGCGCCGGTTCAGCAACCAGCCCCAGCCCAACTCGGGGAGGCTCTCGGGAGCGGGCACATCGTGAGGCGCCGCCACCGTCGTCAGGTTCGGTCCCGGTTCTTCGACGTGGAAGGAGGCTTCGAGGGTGAGGATGGCCCCGTAGGACTGGCGGGCCACGACCCGGCGCGTCATGAACGAGCGGCCGTTGCGGACGCGGTCGACCTCGTAGCGGACCGGCTCGTCCAGGCGCCCACCGAGGATGAAGTAGGCGTGGAGCGAGTGCACCGCCCGGCCGGCGGGGACCGTCTCGGTGGCGGCGTACAGCGCTTGCGCGATGACCTGCCCGCCGTAGATGCGACCCCAGCTATACGGCGGGCTCACCCCGACGAACGTGTCGGGCCCGTGGGGCTCGAGGGCGAGCAGCGAGGAGAACGTGAGCGGTCCCGTGGCGTCGAGCGTCAGGGCCGGGTCTGAGGTGTTCACGACCCGATTCTGTCGCAAGCGATCCGTCGCGGTGCGAGACTCACCAGGTCTCGCGGGCCCACAGGCGCAGGCTCCGGCACGCCTCCAGGAACGGCTCGACATCCGCGGCCGTCTCGAGGGCGAAGAAGCCCTCGTCGGCCTCCACCCCGGCCGACGTGAAGAGGCGCGTCGCCACGGGCGAGTGACCGACGTACTTGGCATGGGCGAAGGCGTCGGCCACGAAGTCCCGCGCCGCCGGATGCCCGGCCAGCGCCGCCAACCCCTCGTCGCCGCCGATCACGGCCACGGCGTCGTAGAGGACCGACGGGCCACCGTCGATCTTCTCGTCGGCCTCGAGCAGCGAGCCGTCGGCCAGCTCGACGCCGCCGACAGCCGGCGCCACCACTGTCATGACCGCGCCCTCCTTGGTCAGGGCCGTCCGGAGGGCGTCCACCAATCCGGCGTCGGCACCGGCGGCGACGAGCACGCCGAGCTTGCGACCGGCGAAGCTCCCCGGGCCGTTAGCAACGATGCTCAACGCCGGTGACGGCGCCAAATCCGTGAGCGGCGCCGCGGCGGCGGGCGATGGCTCGGGCACGGCACGCATCCCGAGACCGTCGGCGATCTGCTTGGCGAACTCGTCGTCCACGTTGCGCAGGTTCGCCACCATGCGCTCGCGGATGGCCGGTGTCACGACCTTGCTGAGCTCGAACACGAACGCGTTCACGATGTGGCGTTGCTCGATGGGCATCTGGCTCTCATAGAAGAGCCGGGCCTGGCTGTAGTGGTCGGCGAAGCTGCTCGGGCGGACCCGACGTTTGGGCCCCTGCTCCGTCGTGGCCACGGACCGGAAGCCCGCTTCGGGGTCTTCGCGGGGCCCGCGCTCGGCCTCCGACCAGGAGTTGGGCTCGTAGTTCGCCCGCCCCGTCGGGTTGGCCATCGCCATGTGGCCGTCCTGCTGGAAGTGGGCGAACGGGCACTTGGGTGCGTTGACCGGGAGGTAGGTGAAGTTCGGACTACCGAGGCGCTTCAGCTGGGTGTCGAGGTACGAGAAGTTGCGCCCCTGCAGCAGCGGATCGTTGGTGAAGTCGATGCCCGGCACGACGTTCTGGGTGCAGAAGGCGACCTGCTCGGTCTCGGCGAAGAAGTTGTCGACCACCCGGTCCAGCACCAGCCGGCCGATGGGCCGCACCGGGATCGTCTCCTCGGGGATGATCTTGGTCGCGTCGAGCACGTCGAACTCGAAGCGGTCGGCAAAGTCGTCGTCGAACAGCTGCACGCCCAGTTCCCATTCCGGGAACGAGCCGGACGTGATCGCATCCCACAGGTCGCGGCGATGGAAGTCCGGATCGGCGCCATTGATCTTGACCGCCTCGTTCCACACCACCGACTGGAGGCCCTGCTTGGGCTTCCAGTGGAACTTGACGTACGTCGACTCGTCGGCGGCGTTCACGAGGCGGAAGGTGTGGACGCCGAAGCCCTCCATGAAGCGGAACGACCGGGGGATGGCGCGGTCCGACATGACCCACATCAGCATGTGGGTCGACTCGGGCATCAGGGAGGCGAAGTCCCAGAAGTTGTCGTGTGCCGACTGGGCCTGGGGGAACTCGCGATCGGGCTCGGGCTTGACCGAGTGAATGAGGTCCGGGAACTTGATGGCGTCCTGGATGAAGAACACCGGGATGTTGTTGCCGACGAGATCCCAGTTGCCCTCCTGCGTGTAGAGCTTCACCGCGAAGCCGCGCACGTCGCGGGCCAGATCGAACGATCCCTTGCTCCCGGCCACCGTCGAGAAGCGCACGAACGCAGGCGTGCGCTCGCCCGGTCGCTGGAAGAGGTCGGCGCGCGTGATGTCGGCCTGGGAGTCATACGTCTCGAAGTAGCCGTGGGCGCCGTAGCCGCGGGCGTGGACGACCCGCTCGGGGATCCGCTCGTGGTCGAAGTGGAAGATCTTCTCGCGGAAGTGGAAGTCCTCGAGGGCAGCCGGTCCACGATCGCCGACCCGCAGCGTGTTCTGGTCGTCGGCGACGGGGACGCCCTGCTGTGTCGTGAGCCGTGGGCCCGCGCCCGCCTGCTGATGGGTCTCGCCCCCTTCGCCGATGGTCGTCTCCGGGAGCTGGTCCTTGGTCATGCCGATCCTTCCGAGCCGGTGCGCCTCCCGCGTCTCCTACCCAGCGGTCGCTGGTCGGATTCGTCAGCGAGCGATCGGCTCGAGCTGCGCGTAGACGCGCTGGAGGCAGCGGGACACGCTGACCTGGCTGGTGCCGATGTGGGCGGCGATCTCCGACTGCGTCATCCCTTCGTAGAAGCGGAGGTAGACGACCCGCTGCTCGACGTCGGTCAGTGCCCCCAGCGCCCGGCGCACGTCGAGCCGATTGGCGTCGAGACCGGCATCCTCGACGCCCAGCCCATCCGGGCGCCCCCGCTCGGGCTCCCGGCCGTCACCGTCGCCGGTCAGGGGCTGGGATCGATAGGCCTCACCGGCGTCCAGGGCGGCCAGCAGGTCCTCCTCGGGCACCCGCAGGAAGCGAGCGAGCTCCGGGATCGTGGGCGATCGACCGAGCGACTGGCTGAGCGCCTCGATGCCCGCGTTGGCCGTCACCAGCAGATTCTGAAGCCCGGCGGGGCACGCGCACCGGCCAGGTCTTGTCCCGGAAGTGACGCTTCAGCTCCCCGAACAAGGTCGGCGTGGCGAAGGCGGCGAAGGTGGAACCGTGCTCCGGGTCGTACCGCTCGATGGCCTTGAGCAGGCCGAGCTGACCGACCTGGACGAGGTCGTCGAGCGGCTCGCCGCGCCCGGCGAAGCGGCGGGCGCAGTACCGCACGAGCCACTGGTAGTCGCCGATGATCGCGTCGCGGAGGCGGCGGTCCCCGGACTGGCGGTACTGGAGGAAGCGGCGCTGCTCGTCGGCGGGGCTGATCGAGACCGAGACGACGGCGTTCGCACGGGTCACGAGGCCGGCCCCGGCGAGAGCAAACGATTGGTCACGATTTCGAGGGTAAGCACACCTTCGGGCGGTAGAACACGCCCGAAGGTGGGTTTAGCGTGCACCCTCATCGTTGCGCCCAAGCCCATCCGCTTAGCCCTGGTCGACGACTACGAGGTCGTGCTCGTCGGCTTGACCCACATGTTCGACGCGTACCGGGACCGGATCGAGGTGGTCGACCTGGTCATCGGCGAGCGCGTCACCGTCGATGTCGACGTGGCGCTCCTCGACACCTTCGCCCAGCCCGAGGCCGACGGCGGCGACGTCGCGACCTTGGTGGCCAACGGCCACGCCGCTCGTGTAGCGGTGTACACGTGGAGCTTCGATCGCCAGCTGATCGAGAGCGCCCTGCAGCAGGGCGCGCGGGGCTACCTGTCGAAGACGCTGCCGGCCGCCGCGCTCGTGGATGCCCTCGAGCGCATCCATGCCGGCGACGTCGTGATCAGCGAGTCGCCCCGCAGCCGGGCCACCGTCGGGCTCGACTGGCCGGGCCGCAGCGAAGGGCTCTCCGATCGCGAGGCCGAGATCCTGGCCCTGGTCACCCAGGCCAAGTCCAACGCGGAGATCGCCGCTGTCACGTACCTCTCCATCAACACCGTCAAGAGCTACCTCCGCAATCTGTACCGCAAGATCGGCGTCAGGACGCGGACTGAAGCGGCACTGTGGGGTGTCGACCATGGCTTCACGGTCAGCGACCACCGGATGGACGACTGGGCCTGAGTGCTCAATGCGAGCGGAGCCGCGCGGCGAAATGCTCGACCGACTCGTCGACGCGCCGGCGGCGGCGCTTGGCGTCGCGGCGCGACCGGTAGGAGCGGTGGTGGCGGTACTGCTTGCGGCGGCCATCGGGAACATGCCCGGTCCGACGATTGGCGAGCCACCCGATCGAGCTGGTCGCGGGATTAGTCTCGGCCACTGATGCTCGCCTCAGGGCAACCGTTGGACTTGGACGTCGATGCCGAGACGCGCTCACCGCGCGCCGTGCGGCGAGCGTTTGCCGATCACTTCGCGGAGTGCACGCGCCTCGACGACCTCCTGCTGTGCGTGAGCGAGGTGCTCACCAACGCGGTGCTCCACGCCCGCGCGCCCATCCACGTCGTCGCGGCAGTCCTCGATGAGACGATCCGCGTCGAGGTGTCTGACGGCTCGAGAGCGGCGCCCGTGCAACGGGCCATGAAGGACCTCTCGCCGACGGGTCGGGGCCTCCATTTGCTCGACCGCCTGGCGACGGCCTGGGGGTACGAGGTGACCGCCCGGGGGAAGACCGTGTGGTTCGAGATCGCCGGAGCGGACGCATGAGCGACGAGATCGTCGTCGTCGAGCTCCGAGGCCTGCCCCTCGACGTCCATCGGCGGGCCGAAGATCAGAGCCTCACGTTGAGACGCGAGCTGGCGCTCGTCCACGCCGCCGATGAGGTCGGGACTGCTCCGGCGCGTCTCCTCTGGCTCTCGGACAGGCTGAGCGGGCAGTACGCCACATTCGGCGAACAACCGGAGTCCATCCTCCGGGCGGCGCTCGCCGGTGACGGATCCGAGGTCGACCTCCGCTACGAAGTGCCCGCCCACGCGGCCGACGCCGCCGAGGAGCTCGCCGCCGCCCTCGACGAGGTCGACGAGTTCTGCCGCGCCGGTGACCTGTTGACGCTGGTGCCGTCGCCCGAGGAGCAGGCGTACCGGCACTGGTTCCTCGGCGAGTTCGTCGCCCAGATCCGCCACGGCGCCTCTCCGACGCCATGGCGCCCGGTGCCCGCCGACCATCCGGTCGAAGGCCCGCCCGACACCGGATCCGAACAGCCGATCGCGGCGACCGGACACGGGACCATCGTCGTCGACGACGATCTCGACCTCGAAGGTGCGGCGCGGATCCGTACCGCGCTCGCCGCCGTCTTGGACAGCGGGGTCGTTCATCTCACGATGGATTTGTCCGACTGTGACTTCATCGACTCCGTGGGCATCAGCCTGCTGCTCACGACGCGCGATCGATTGCAGGACTCGGGCGGCGCCCTCGTCGTGACGAACGCCAATGGTCAGCCGCGGCGGACGCTCGAAAGAACAGGCATCTACGACGTGCTCGCCGACGGCGTGTGAGATGGAACGGACACGCGCTCGGCTGAGCCTGCTGCTGGAGTTGACCGCCGGACTGGCCGAGAAGATGGATTTGCAGGCCGTCGCCAGCTTCGTGCTGAGTGTCGGGCGGGACGCGATCGACGCCGATCGCGGCACGCTCTGCCTCGTGGCCGCCGACGGTTGCTCGTTGGAGGTGGCCGCGCACGCCGGCTACGACTCCGACATCATGCAGGAGTGGCGCCGGTTCCCACTTGACGCCGCATTGCCGGCCTCGGACGCCGTGCGCACGCGGGCCGCGGTCTACCTCCACAGCCGCGCTGAGCGGGGCGAGCGGTATCCGGTCTTCGCCGATGTGGGCGGGGACGGCGCCAGCACCATGCTGCCGTTGCTGATCCGCGGCGAGGCCATCGGCGCGTTGGTGTTCGGCTTCGACGGCGAGCGTGAGTTCGACAGGGACGACCGCACCTTCCTGGCGGCCCTGACCGCGCAGTGCGCCATCGCGGTGGACCGCGCCCGCCTCTACGCGACTGCCCTCCGTCGCCAGGCCAACCTCGCGTTGCTGGCCGATGTGTCCTCCGTGCTCGCCGCTGGCGGCGAGAACCTCGAGGAGGCGTTCGGACAGGTGGTCGCGATGACCGTGCCCGACCTGGTCGACATCTGCAGCTTCCGGCTCCTCGACTCGAGGGTGCGGTCCCGACTGGTCGCGCGCGCGTCGCGCGACGAGGAGTCGTTGTCGGCGATCGAGCGGGTCAGCGCCTACGGGGATGACCTCGTGGCCGTCCACGGGCTCGCCCGGGCGCTGCGCACCGGCGAGGAGGTGGTGTGGGACGACGGTGAGGAGTTCGTCGAACAGATCGCCCGGGAGGACGATCATCGGGCTGCGTTGCGGGCGATGAACCTCGGCAGCGGGATCATTGTGCCCATGGTTGCCCGGGGTCGCGTGCTCGGAGCGTGCATCCTGGCCAACCACCAGGACCGGCCCATGACCGACGAGGATCGTCAGCTGGCGAGGACGATGGGTGAACGTGCGGCCGTGCTGCTCGACAACGCCCGCTTGATGCGGCAGCGCCGAGAGATCAGCGACGGTCTCCAGGCGGCGCTGCTCCCGCCCTCGCTACCGGTGATCCCGGGACTCCAGCTCGGCGCGCGCTACGAGCCCGCCGGCGAGGGCCTCGAGGTGGGTGGCGACTTCTACGACGTCGTTCCCGTGGACGCGAACGAGTGGCTGCTCGTCGTCGGTGACGTCACGGGGCACGGTGTCGAGGCCGCCGCTGTCACCGGTCTCGTACGCCACACCATCCACTCCGCCGCCATCATGAGGATGCGTCCGGCGGAGATCCTCGAGCACCTCAACCAGGCGCTGCTGCAACGCGGTGGGGCGGAGCCCCCGTCGACGTACTGCACGGTGGCACTCGCCGCACTGACGACGCCGGACACCCGGTCGGACGGCGGCCCGAGCTCGCCCTCGGTGATCGTGGCGAGCGCCGGCCATCCCGCACCCATGCTCCGGCGCGCCGATGGCACCGTCGAGCCCCTCGTCGCCCAGGGACGATTGCTCGGCTACTTCCCGACGATCGACGCGGAGGAGCTGCGGGTCGAGCTGGGACCCGGCGACAGCTTCGTCGCGTTCACCGACGGCGTCATCGAGCGTCGTGACGGCGCCCGCTGGTTCCGCGAGCACGAGCTCAGCAGCCTCGTCGCCGGGAGTGACGTCGATGCCGACGCGATGGCCGGTGTCATCCGCCAGACCGTCCTCGACGCGTTCGCGACACCGCCCAGCGACGACATGGCGATCCTCGTCGTCCGCCGCCGTCCCGACTGATCGGTTCCGGCCGATCAGCGGTCTTGCCGCGCCTGCTCCACCCGCTGCTCGGCTTCGCGACTGGCGGCTTCGGCGCGGGCGACGTCGGCCTTCGCTTCGTGCTCGGCGACGTTGCGCTGGGCATCGGCCTTCGCCTGTTGGGCGTGGCCCTCGTCCTCGAGGTGCTCCTTGCCCGTCAGCTTGCCGATGACCTCCTTGGCCTTGCCCTTCACGTCTTCGACCACGCCGTCGACGCCGTGCTTGGCACCACTGTCTTCACTCATGTCGATCTCCTTGTTGCTCTCGAGGATAAATGCGTGCATGACGGCACCGGTCACGCGTCGGCGGGAAGGGCCTCGCGCAGCTCGTCCTTGGTCATCGACGACCGGCCTTCGATCCCGGCCTGGCGCGCCGCTTCGAGCAGCTCGGCCTTGGACGCCTGCTCCCAGCGGGGATCGGCCACGCCGGCGCGCTGGCGCGCTGCTTTCAGGTCCGCGGCCAGGCGGTCGCAGCTGACGTCGTCGACCTTCTTGCGCAGGGAGGGGAACATCTCGCTCTCCTCTTCCTCGACGTGGTGGCCGATCCCCGCCTTGAGCATCTCGACGGCAGCCCCGAAGCCGGGCTCCGAGGCGAGCTCGTTCAGCTTGGCCAGCCCGTCCCGAGCCAGACCATGTTCGACCTCAGCTTCGTGGGCCGAGTCCCGGTCCATCTTCTCGACCACGAGTGGGTAGACCTCGGCCTCTTCGAACTGCATGTGCAGCGTCAGCGCCCTGGTGAGCCGTTCGAGCGCAGCCGCCCGCTCCTTGCCTTCGTCGGATTCGGCCAGCTCGCCGAGCAGGTGCTCCACCTGGCGATGGTCTTGTTCCAGCATGCTGAACACGTCGTTCGCCATGGCGATTCCTCCGGGGATGCAGTCGATGTCGTCGTGCACGGCGGCTCTACCCACGCGGCTGGTGATCCATCCAGCCCACGCCGATCTGCAGGTGCTCGGCGATCTCGATCACTTCGGTGGTGGTGGTGGCGCCGGCGCGAGTGCTCAGTGCTTCGCCGCCGTCGCCTTGCCGCCCTTGCGCCCGGCCGCCTTGTGCTGGGCGGTGGTGCCGCCCTGCTTGGCGCTGCCTCCTTTGCCTGATGCCTTGCCGCCGTGCTTGGACGCATCAGGAGAATTGGCGATCCGAGCGGCCCGGGCTTTCGACATCCCCTTGTCCCGGAGCGCGTCGTACTGCTTCTCGTTCTTCACGTTCGCCTTCTTGGACGCCATGCTTCCTCCTCGTTCTCGGCGCACCTCTCCTCTTCCCAGCGCAGCCGGCGCTCAACCGGTCGGAAGGGTGTCGCGTCAGGCCGCCAGTCCCGGCCTGATCGACTCCCGCCAGAGGCGTAGGAAGCCGTCGAGGTCATCGCCCACGGGAACGATGGGCGATCCGCCCGAAGCCGGCGTCGAAGTTCACCGGGTTGGGAAGCTCGCTCATGACCTTCCAGCCGGGCACGCCGAACCGGAAGCGTTCGTGGGCAAGGCGCAGCCCGGAGGCGGCGTCCGGCGCCCACGCGCAGGCCACCTCTGTCCACGTGGCATCGGGCTCGGCGTGGCGGACCAACTCTCGACTGCTCCGCAACTCCGCCATCAACTTCAAGCCGAACGTGGTCATCGGGGGACCGTTCCCCGTTGATGCTTCGCCGAATCCGTTGCTCTCGGGGTCCTGGTCCCCGCGCTAGGCGAGCAGGCCCCACGTCTGCGGACCGACGAGCCCGTCGACCACCAGGTTGTGCTCCTGCTGGAAGCGCCGCACGGCGGCGTCGAGGCCCGGCCCGAACACGCCGTCGTGGTTGCCGGGTGTGTCCGCGATCACCCCGTGAGCGATGAGCGCGTTCTGCAGCCGGCGGACGTCGTCGCCCGTGCTCGTGAGCCCGAGCATGCCATCGGACCTACGGCCGAACGGCAGCGCGACACCCATCAGTGTCGTCGACCAGCCGACGTACGGGCCCCATTGCTTGCTGATGTCGGCGATGGGGACACGATCGACGTGTCCGTGGCGCACGAAGTCGATCGTGTAGCAGTAGCCCGGCTCGCTGGCTGCGACCGCGATGTGGCCGTAACGGCGCCGAACGCCGTCGCTGCCGGTGGCCCACAGGTCGAAGTAGACCGCCGCACCGGGCGGGGCCGGCTCATTCGGATCGTGGCGCCCGCCGTTGGTTCCCCGCTCCCAACTGTCCCACGCGTCGGGCCAGCCGGAGGGGTGGACATCCCACGCCTCGGCGACCATGCCGAGACAGTGGAATGCCCACACCGGCCCGCCGCTGGCGGCCTCGTTGGCGCACCAGGCGACGACGTCAGCAGGGCTGGTGCGCATCGGCGGCGTGGAGGTACTCGACGGTGGTGGCGTCGACGGGTTCAGGACTGGTGGTCGAATTGCACATCGCACCTCCCGATGGACTGTCTGCATTCCTTGCCCCTTAGAGCCGCTGGCCGTCACACCTGATACGCGGGGCGGAGCACCGTGGCGGTCAGGGGGCGCTGCGATGGGCGCCGAGCTCGGCGGCGGCCCCCGTTGCCGGCGCCTGCAGCGACTGCGGGCGCGAGTTGAGCGCCGTCATCACGCTCGTGGCCCACTCCAGCCGGGCGGGGGATCGGTCGCCGAGCGTGCTCTTGGCCCGCACGAACATCATGAGGGTCTCGGCCATGTCCTCGGCGGGCCCGCCCGTCACCGCGTAGCGCGATGGCGGCTGCTCCTTCCATGTCGGCTGGAACCAGTTCGTACCGGTGATCCGTTGGGCGGGATCGGGCGCGTCACCGCGGCCCAGTGCATCCCTCACCCCTCGTCCCTGCACGTCGTAGAGCTCGCTGTGCTGGTGCCAGCCGACCTCACGCTCGAAGCGCTTCGCTTCGGTCACCGGGTCCTCGGCCAGGAACGCCTGCACCAGGCCGTGACCGAGCTCATGGGTCATCACCTGGAGGCGGCTGGCCAGCCCCACGTTGATGCCGCCGGTCCCGGTCGTGCTCCGCGTGGTGGCGGTCGGCAGGTTCATCTGCGCGGCGGTGCCGTGCTCGTTGACGCCCATGGTGGTGCCGCTCACGTAGGCACCCTCCTCCTTGTGGGGTTTGAGCACGGGTCCGCCGCTGGCGGCGGGGTCGTGCTCCCACGCCGTCTGGAAGAAGAGGATGCGCTCGATCTTCGGGACGCCGCCGAAGACGCCGCCCACGTCGTCGAACGCCTGGGCCAGGTCCTTCCACAGACCGTGATCGGCAGGTGGCGCCCAGCTCGCCCAGCCCGCAGCCTGCAGCATCCGCTCCACGTCTGCCGGCGGCGTGGCGCGGGGCACTGTGCCGTAGCGGATGAGCTCAGCGGCCTGCTCGGCCAGCGTGCCCGCCCGGATGGTGCGCACACCCCAGCGGCGGAGCCGGTCCCCGGCCGTGCCGGCCGCCGTCGGCGTCCTCGTGTCGGCGACGGGCCGGCGCTGCACGGCGATGGTGGCCAGCGCGGCGGGATCGCTCTCGGCGAGGCGGGCCATGGCGCGGTTGCCCGCATGGCGCTGCAGCAGCAACGCCCGGTCGCTCGACGATGGCCACCGCTTGGAGCCGCCGTGCTTGTTCTCGGGCGGGCGGGGTCGAGCCTTGGCGCTCGGCCTCATCCGTTCGTCGCCCACATCCGTCACGGTACCCATGCGAATTGTGTGATGATGCCCTGGGGCCCAAGCTTCGGGAGGCGGGATGTCGGCGGTGACGTGGAGTCGTGTGCGTACAGGCGGGGGCGTGGTCTTGGCCGCGATCTTGGGGGTGGGTGGTGTGATCGCCGCACCGGAGCGGGCGTCGGCCGCCCCGTGGACGATCAGCGCGCTGTCGGATGGCACCACCGCCGCCCAGCTGGCGTCCACGCTCGTGGGTCCAGGCGTGACGGTCGACAGCGCCGCGTTCACCGGTGATGCCAGCGCCGCCGGCCTGTTTGACGACCCCGCGGCCTCCGTCGGCCTCTCGCGCGGGGTGATCCTGTCGAGCGGCCAGGTCCATGACGCGATCGGGCCCAATGAGGAGACCGGCACGGGCGTCGATCTCGGGCAGCCGGGCGACAGCGACCTCGACGGGCTGCTGTCGGGTGGTCTCGTGACCGAGGACGCAGCCAGTCTCCTCGTCGACTTCACCCCCACGAACCCGCAGCTCGCCATCAACTACGTGTTCGCCTCGGAGGAGTACGAGGAATACGTCGGGTCCAGGTACAACGACGTCTTCGCGTTCTATGTGAACGGGACCAACTGTGCCCTCACACCCGGCACCGTCAACCCCATCGCCGTCAACACGGTGAACCCCAGCAGCAACCCGCTCTTCTACATCCCGAACCTGGACGGCGCCTACGACACCGAGTTCGACGGCTTCACGGTCGTCCTCACGTGCCGGGCTGCGGTCAATCCGGGCGTGCCCAACACGTTGCGACTCGTGATCGCCGACACGAGCGACGGCATCCTCGACTCCGGCGTCTTCCTGCAGGCGTCCGGGGTCTCGTCGAATCCGGTCGGACCGCTGCAGCCGATCACGCCGAACCGGGTGCTCGACACCCGCCAGGACGGCATGACCCCCGCCGGGTCCGGCCAGCTGGGGGCGCAGTCGATCGTGCCCGCCGGTGGTTCCATCAGCGTGAAGGTCACCGGCGGCGACGTGCCTGATTCGGCGCTCGCTGTGGCGCTGAACGTCACCGCCGTCGATGCCACCGAGCCCGGGTACCTGACGATCTTCCCCGATGGCGGCCCCCAACCGGGCACCTCGAGCGTGAACTACCCACCCGGTGCACCGTCGCCCAACGCCGTGGTGACCAAGGTGGGCGCCGGCGGCCGCATCCGGATCTTCGCCAGCGCCAGCGCCAACGTGATCGTCGACGTCTTCGGCTGGTTCGGGCCGGGTGGCAACGCCCGCCTCTTCACCGTCGTACCCGATCGCGTCCTTGACACCCGCGCCAGTGGAGCACCGGTCGGGGCGCTGCAGACGATCGACGTCCAGGTGGCCGGCACCACCCGGGTGCCGGTCGGCGCCACCGCCGCGGTCCTGAACGTCACCGCGACAGATGCCGTGGCGCCCGGGTACCTCACGGTGTTCCCGTCGGACCGCAACCAGCCACTCGTGTCGAGCGTGAACTTCGAGACGGGCGTGGCCCGTCCGAACACCGTGCTCGCGCCGCTCGGCGCCGACGGGAAGATCAAGATCTTCGCGTTCGCGCAGACGCACGTCATCGTCGACGTCATGGGTTGGTTCGGCGACGCCGGCCAGGCAGAGTACGTCGAGGTCCCGTCGAGTCGCGTGTACGACAGCCGTCTACCCGCGAACGGCGGCGTCAAGGTGGGTGCCGGTCAGACGGTCGAGTTGCCGATCGTGGGCCAGGTCGTACCGCCCAACGCTCGCTCGGTCGTGCTGAACGTGACCGCGACGGAGCCGGACGAGGCGGGCTTCCTCACCGTGTATCCGGGTGGTGCGCCGCGACCGGAGACCTCGAACGTCAACTACCTGAAGGGCCAGACCATCCCGAACGCCGTGATCGTCGGTCTCGGGCCGAAGGGCACCGTCGACGTCTTCTCGTTCGCATCGGCCCATGTCGTGGTGGACGTGGTGGGCTACTTCGCCTGACGGATTTAGGCTGGCGCGATGGCGACTCCGGCGGGGTGGTACGCGGATCCGTACGACGCCACGCGCTGGCGATATTGGGATGGCGTGGCGTGGACGCCGACGGTCAGCCCGTCCGCCGCCCCGCCGGTCCCGCCACCGCCGCCGTGGCTGCCCGCTCCACCGGCGAACCAGTACGTGCGGGGTACGTTCCGATCGCTGCGCGGCCTCTCGACGGCGCTGTTGGTGCTGTTCATCGTGCTGGCCGCCATGTACGCGCTGCTCGCCGCGTTCATCGGCGGGCGGATCGCTCTCGTGGGCCGCATCATCAACGGAGAGCGGGTCACGGTGGCGGAGGTAACGGACGCCGACGACGCCGTTGCCGGTGGCGCGATCTTCGTCATCCTCGTGGCCACCGCGGTGTTCATCCTGTTCGTCATCTGGTTGTGGCGCGCCTACAGCAACCTGGAATCCCTCGGTGTCGGGCCGCGTCGCTACGGGCGGGGCTGGGCGATCGGTGCCTGGTTCGTGCCGGTGGCCAATCTCTTCATCCCGAAGCAGGTGGTGAACGACAGCTGGCGGGCGGCCGACGAGCGGGCGCCAGGCAACCCGCGCTGGGCGAAGCTGCCGATCTCCGGGGTGTTCACTGCGTGGTGGCTCACCTTCATCGTGTCGATCGTCGGCATACGCGCCGCCCGCGCTCAGATCGGCGATCAGACGGTCGAGCAACTCCGGACGCTCGATTGGATCGCGTTGGCGGGATGCCTCGTCGCGGTGACGTCGTGCGTCCTTGGCATCGCGACAGTGCGCATGATCACCACGCGTCAACATCAGCGAGGTCGCGCCTGAGGATGACGTTTGTGGACGGGACAGTCGCCGGCTTGCAGCGCGCCCTGCGCGCCCGTGAGTGCTCCGCCGTCGAGGCGGCGAGCGGGCTGCTGGATCGGCTCGACCGCCTGACACCGGTGATCGGGGCGGTGTCAGCCATCGATCCGGACCGCACGTTGCTGGAGGCCGAGGCAGCCGACGAGCGCTTGCGGAGCGGAACGGCGAGACGGCTCGAGGGCGTGCCGTTCACCGTGAAGGACTGGATCGACGCCGAGGGTTGGCCGGTGGCGGGCGCCACCGGGACGGATCGGGGCGATCCCGACCGCCGGCCGCCGGTTGACGCCCCAGCCGTGGCTCGGCTGCGGGCGGCGGGCGGCATCGTGCTGGCCATCACGCGGGCCATGGCGGACAACGCTGCGTTCGGGCCGACCAGGAACCCGCACGACACGTCGCGGGCGCCGGGCGGGTCGTCGTCGGGCACGGCCGCGGTGGTGGCCGCCGGCGCCGCGCCCCTCGGTCTGGGCAGCGACTCGGGCGGCAGCATCCGCCTTCCGGCGGCGTGGTGCGGCGTCGCCGGGTTGAAGCCCACGTTCGGACGGGTCCCGCTCACCGGCCACATCCCGCGGTGCGGATCGCTCGAGGACGGCCGCACGGTGATCGGCCCGCTGGCCCGCACCGTCGACGACCTCAGCGTCGCGTTGTCGCTGATCGCCGGTCCCGACGGCATCGACGCGGGTGTGGCGCCCGTGCCCTTGGGCGACACCGACGCAGTGGATGTCGCCTCACTGCGGGTCGCGTCGATGGGAGAGGACTCCACCACCGCCATCGCGCTCGCCGCTCTCGAGCACGCTGGCGCGACCATCGTCGCCGACGCCATGGTCGACGTGCGCGACGAGGCGCTGGAGCTCACGCGCCGCTACTGGACGCGTCATCAGCTGTCGGGCGTCGAGAACCTGCGTGTCCTGCGCGACTGGGATCGTTTCCGCCGGCGTCTGCTGGCGGCCACGACCGACAATGACATCGTGATCACCCCGGCCACCGAGGGGCCCGCGCCCCATGGCGCGAATCGATCGACACCGACTATCAGTGGCTGTTGCCCTGGAGCCTCACCGGCGCCCCTGCCGTCGTGGTGCCGGTCCCGGTCGCCGGTGGGCTGCCCATGGCCGTGCACGTCGTGGGTCGCCCGTGGCACGACCACGTAGCCCTCGCCGCCGCGCGCTGCATCGAGCGGTAGCCCTCGTCGCGTCAGCGGCCTCACGAGCGCGCGTATCAGCGGCCGGGTGAAGCGCACGTTTCTTAGTGGCCGGCGCCTCTCGATGTCGACCATTCGACGAGGAGGAAGCACGTGCCGCTCGACATGACCTACGGCGAGCTCCGCCGCCTGATCGAGGACGAAGAGCTCGGATGGCAGCCGCCACCGCACATCCCGGACTACGTGCGGTTGCCCAGGTACGCAACCGGCGGCGATCCCGAGGGTCTCGTGCCCACCGAGGAGGCCACCACCGTTGATCTCGCCGATCTCGGCGTCGGGACCAACCCGTTCCTGGCGGTGCAGCGGGCGGCGCGTGGTCTCGTGCCGGCCGACGACGTCAGCAGTCGCTTCTCGCCGTCACTGCTTCGCCGGCTCGGCCTGGAGGATGCGGTCGCCGCTCCGCTCGGCGACGTCGCCGAGGCCGCCCTGGGAGCGCGGGCCGACGAGCTTCCCGGCGACGCCGGCGTCCCCCCGGCGTCGATCGACTGGCGCAACCGCTGGGGTCAGAACTGGATCACCACCGTCCGCGACCAGAACCCGTGCAACGCGTGCTGGGCCTTCGCCGGCACGGCGCTCGTCGAGGCGATGGTGCGCATCGAGCACTCGATGTGGACCCGGCTGTCGGAGGGCGACGTCCACCGCGGTGTCGGCAAGACGTGCCCCGATCTCGGCAACCTCGGCGAAGTCTCCACGTTCTTCGCCAACCACGGCATCTGCGATCCGGGATCCTGGCCGTGGCGGACCGACACCCCGCCCTACACGCCCACAGCCGATCGCGCCGGCCGCTCCGTTCGCGGGCCGGGCTTCGACGTTGTCTCGGTGGCGGACTCCAAGAACTGGCTCGACACCGTCGGTCCGCTCGTCACATGGATCGACGTCTACAACGACTTCTTCGGCATCGGTTCGAGCGTCTACCGCCGCAGCACGGCGCCGACGAACACGTTCGTGGGTGGCCACTTCTTCCTCATCGTCGGCTACGACGATGCCTTGGGGGCCTGGCTGTGCAAGAACTCGTACGGACCGAACTGGGGTGCGGGCGGCTTCGCGTGGATCGCCTACGGCGAGTGCAACATCGATGCGTACGCCCGCTACGGCGTCCGCAACACCAACCCCGATCCCTGGATGAAGCGCCGGCTCCACAACGGGAACATCATCGAGAGCGGCAACGGCGCCCTTCACCGCAACCTGGAGGTCGTCGGGTCGAACGGGTCGCGTGTCCTGCACCGCTGGCGCGAGGGCGGCCCGCCGTGGACGTGGGGAACGGCGTCGACGTTCGCGGTCGATGCGGCCGTGTGCCCGACGCTGTCGGGCACCACCTACAACCGGAACCTCGAGGTCGTGTACACGACGACCGGCGGCCGGCTCCACCACTGGTGGACCGGCGGTGGCGGCGCCGGCCCATGGAACGACGGTGGCGTGTTCGGCCCGGTGGGATGCAACGGCGTCCCCGGGTTCGTCCAGGGCGACTACAACGCGCCCGGCAACTTCGAGGTCGTCGTGTCGGTCGGCACGCAGCTCCAGCACGTCTGGCGGGACGGCTCGGGATGGCACAACGGCGGCGTCTTCGGCTCCGGGATCGCCCGGTCGGGGGCGTCGC
This sequence comes from uncultured Acidimicrobiales bacterium, assembly GCA_963728985.1. Classification (GTDB taxonomy): domain Bacteria; phylum Actinomycetota; class Acidimicrobiia; order Acidimicrobiales; family Ilumatobacteraceae; genus DASXAI01. The sequence goes on from CAVSME010000006.1 coordinate 236,038, forward strand.
TGATCCAGAGCAGCTACGGCTCCCCGCACGGCAACCTCGAATGCGTGGCCGTGCGCCAGGACGGCACGATGCAGCACTTCTGGCGGAACGAGCAGAACTTCATCTGGAACGCCGACGGGATCTTCGGTGCCGGCGTCGTGAGTCCGCCGGTCATGATCCAGGGCCAGTACGGCATGGCCAGCGAAGCCGGCCCGAACGGCAACTTCGAGCTGTGCGTCGCCGTCGGCGGGCGGGTGCAGCATTGGTGGCGATGGAACGCGGGAGGCGACCTACAGTGGCGCCACAGCGCCGATTTCGGCCACGACGTCCGAGCGGTGGCCGGGATGTGCGAGTCGTCCTGGGGCAAGAATCTGGAGGTGATCGTGCTGCGCAATGACGGCCTTCTGCAGCACCATTGGCGCGATGGTGCGGGCTGGCACGAAGGGCCGGTCATCGGCCCGGCATGACCGCCGACCTGTCGGCAGTGCCTGAGTGGGTCGGCGTCGGCGTCGGCGAGCGGGTGACCGTCCCGCTGCCGTCGTTCGCCGGCTCGGGCAACACGTGGTCGTGCACGGGCTACGACGAGGGCGTCGTGCACGCGTCGATCGAGATCGCCGCACCTCAGGCTTCGCAGCCTGGTGACGGCACGACCGAGCCGCCGGCGATGGAGCTGGCCTCGGTGCATCTCACGTTGGTGGGCGCGAGCGCGGGCACGACGACGGTGCGCCTCGTGCTCGCTCGTTCCTTCGCGCCGCTGCCGCCCACCGCGGAGCACACGATCACGGTGGCCGTGAACGAGGGCGCCGCCTCGCCGTCGTGATCAGTGGACAGCGGTGTCGGGTGCAACCTTGCGGTGCACGAACCGCCAACCGTCGGCCGTGCGGCGCAGGACGTCTTCGTAGACGGCTGTCGCCAAGATGGACGGCGGCGTGTCGCCGTTGTTCACGGCGATGAGGTAGCAGCGGGCCCGGGCGTCGTCACCGTCCACGTCGACCACGAAGTCGCTCGTGCAATGACGTCCGGGGAAGGCCTCGATGTAGCCCTTGGCAAAGGCCAGCAACGCGTCTGGGCCCGTGTGGGTGCCGAGCGCCGACGATTCGAACGTGCCGTCGGGCACGAAGGTGGCGACCCACTCCTCGGGGCGCCCCTCGTCGATCGCGTAGTTGTAGCGAGCGACCAGCTCACGGATGGCGAACTGATCTTCGAGACGCTGCAGCGCCGCACTGTCCACGACGTTCCCCCTTGTTCTAGCGGCACTGTACCGCGGCCGGCACGGCGAACGGCCAGCTCACTCCGCCCAGGCTTTGACCTGTTCGAAGACCTTGAGCGGTTCCGCGGCCATGACGTTGATGTTGAGGTACGTGACGCCGATGTCCTTGTAGACGCCGATGCGGTCGCGCACGTACCCGGGATCGCCGGCCAGGGTGGCGAGGTCGACGTACTCGTCGGGGACGCTGGCGATGGCCTCGTCGCGCTTGCCCGACAGGAACAGGTCCTGGATCTGGCGCGCCTCGTCGACCCAGCCATAGCGCTGGAAGAGCTCGTTGTAGAAGTTCTTCTCCCGGGCGCCCATGCCGCCCACGTAGAAGCCGACGGTGGCACGGGTGGCCTCGCGCGCCTCGCGGACCTCGGGGCCGGAGCCGAGGGCGACGGTGCCGCCCGCCATGATCTCCAGCGGGCCGAGATCGCTCGATCGTTTGGCCGCGCCGGCCTTCAGCGCGTCACCCCACACCTGCTGGAAGCGGTCGGGGACGAAGTGGATGGGCTGCCAGCCTTGGGCCACCTCGGCGGCGAGCTCCACGTTCTTGGGCCCGATGGCGGCGATCCACACGGGGATGTCGGCACGGACGGGTTTGCTCATCAGCTTCAGCGGCTTGCCCAACCCGGTGCCCTTTCCGGCGGGGAGCGGCAGCGTGTAGGCCTTCCCCTCGTAGGTCAGGGGTTCGCGCTGCCACACCTTGCGGCAGATGTCGATGACCTCGCGCGTGCGGGCCAGCGGCAGGTCGAAGGGGACGCCGTGCCACCCTTCGATCACCTGCGGTCCGGAGGTACCGAGGCCGAGTTGGAAGCGCCCGCCCGACAGCGCGTCGATCGTGGCCGCGGTCTGAGCGATGAGGGCCGGCGTGCGCGAGTACACGGGGAGGATGCCGGTCATGAGCCCGAGCGAGGTGGTCTGGCCGGCGAGATAGGCGAGCGACGACACCAGATCGAAGCCGTAGATCTCGCCCGACCAGACGAGGTCGACGCCGGCGGACTCGAGTTCACGAGCCTTGCGGGCGTAGCGGTCCGGGTCACCTTCGAAGGCGAGCGTGGTGGAGATCTTCATACCGGAATACTGGTAGGGCCAGCGCCGCGACGCCAGTGGAGCGTTGGGCGACGGTCCGGGCGGGTGTCAGTCGGCGGTACGCAGCCATTCCGCCATCTCCGGCGGGACGAAGGCGGCGGCCCAGTCGGCGAGCCGGCGTTCGAGCTGTCGATCAACGTCGAGCCGGGTGGCGCCCGAGCCCTCGTCGCGGATGACCCCGCGAAACACGCGGAGCGTCCGGCTCCCTCCATCCAGGTGGACCACGAATCCGCGATAGCCCAGTCCGGGATCGGGAAGCGACGCCGCGACGATGGGTGCCGCCAACTGACCGAGGAGCTGCCCGGTCTGCTCGGTGGTCAGCCGTCCCCGCGGATTGGGTTGACCCGAGTACAGGTCGACTTCGAGCTCTGCTGGCGTCGCCATCACACGATGATGACCGACTTCCCTGCGTAGAAGTAGCCGTGGAACTCGGTGTACGGACCGCGGTCCGCCGTTTCCGGGTTCGTGATCACGACGTTGCTGTTGTCGACGTTGCGCGCTGGCGTGCCACCGGGCTTGTGGCCCCAGAAGCCGCCGATCTGCTCGCGGTACCAGTGGTAGTCCGGCGACCCCCCAGGAACGAAGTGCGGCGCGTACACCAGGGCCATGAGCCGGCGCGGATACTCCTCGGGAGGCAGGCAGTCGCACCGCTTCCGGAGGCCGTCGTGCATCGCCGACGTGACGACGTCGGCACCCGTGAACCCGGGCCCGAGTGGGAAGCCCGACGCCCTTCCGGGCTGCGCGAAGGTGTTCGTCCGCCAGTTGCGGCCGTAGTTGTAGCAGTTGTTGGAATGGAGGACGGTCGGATCGTTGTTCCAGAAGCCCGGGTTGAAGCGGCTGATCTCGTACTCGCACTTGCCGTCGCACCGGCGGTCGATGACGGTCCGGCGGATCAGCTTGGCGCCCCGCCACTTGGGGACGAAGACGAGCGGGGGCGACTCGACGAATCGATCGAACCATCCGAGGACTGTTGACAACGTCGCCTCGTCGAGCGGTGTGAGCTGGTGCTCCGGCAGGCCGATCCACGCGTGCTCGGTCATGGTCTCCAGGAGCGGACGGACGATCTCTGCGCCAGCGCGGAGATCCGTGTCGGGGGCGCCGTTCGCCAGTTCGAGCCGGTCAGGGAGCCCGCTGTCGATGCGGTGATCGTCGCCGAAGAACTCGATCTGCACACCGCGAAATCCGAGGCCGGAGTGGCCGCTCCCGGGCTGGGCGTAGACGTCGGGTCGCTCGCGCAGCGCCTCCACCAGGCGGTCCGTGATGGCCCCCTCCGTGACGATCCACGAGGGATTCGGCCGACCGGAGAAGAGGTCGACGGTGATCTTGAACATCTCGGCTCCTTGCGCTGCTGCGGGCGATCGGCCCTTACTTGCAAAGAGCGGCCGCGACCGGTCCAGATACGTCGGACGTATTCGAGGCGGCTTCGACAGCCGATCGTGGGCCGAGCCGGAAGCGGGAGCCGCGGCTCGCGACCAGTTATAACTGCCGGATGCCGCACTGGACCGACGCAACTCTGGCGGGGCGCGGGTCGCCTGTTCCGGACACCGGCCCGACACCCGTGAGGATTCGTCGGCGGTGAGCCAGTACCTGCTCTTCTTCGTCCTCGGATTGAGCGTCGGCGCCCTGTACGCCGGCCTCACGATGGGGATCGTCCTGACCTATCAGGGCGCCGGATTCGTCAACTTCGCCGCGGCGGCGATGGCGACTGTGCCCCTCTACGTCTACAGCGACCTGGAGGCCGGGCTGCTCACCCTCCCCGTCCCGTGGTTGCCGTCCTACGACGTCGGCTCGCTGCCGGTGGGCGTGAAGCTGGCGATCGCCCTTGCCGTGGCCGCCGGATTGGGAGCGCTCGTCCAGGTGGCGGTGGCGCGGCCGCTGCGGGCGGCGCCCGTGCTGGCCAAGGTGGTGGCCGCCGTCGGCCTCCTGGTGACCCTCGGGGCGGCCGTGGCCCTGAAGTACGGGACCGACAATCGCCGCCCCGACGCGCTGCTCCCCACGGGCACGCTCACGATCGCCGGGTTCCCCGTGCCCGTCGACCGGATCTGGTTCGTCGGCGTGGTCGTTGTACTCGGTGTGGGCCTGGCCGTGTGGTTCCGCCGCTCCCGCACTGGTCTGGCCATCCAGGCGGTGGCCGAGAACGAGCGGGCGGCTTCCTTCTCCCGGCTGTCACCCCAGACGCTCGGCATGGTGACCTGGATGCTCGCCACCGTGGTCACGTCCTTCGTCATGATCCTCGCGGGCCCGGTCATCGGCGTCCTGACCCCGGGCAACCTCACGCTCCTCGTCGTGCCCGCGCTGGCCGCCGCGCTCATCGCTCGGCTGAGCTCCCTGTGGGTGGCCCTCATCGGCTCGCTCGCCCTCGGTGTGCTGCAGTCCGAGCTCGTCTTCATGTCCAGCACCAAGGACTGGTGGCCCGAGTGGGCGAAGCAAGGGCTGACGGATGCCGTGCCCTTCATCGTCATCGTGATCACCCTGTTCGTGCTCGGCCGGTCCATCCCGATGCGCGGTGAGGAGGTCACGTCGGGCCTGCCGGCCGTGATCCTGCCCCGGAACCGCCCCGTCGTGGTTGCCGGCCTGATCGGCGCCGGGGTCCTCACGCTCGCCCTCACCTCGGGCAGCTACCGCTTCGGCGTCATCACCAGCCTCGCCGGCACGCTGATCGCCCTGTCGTTGGTGGTCCTCACGGGCATGGTCGGCCAGATCTCCCTCGCGCAGACCACCTTCGCCGGAGTCGCCGGGCTCATGCTGTCGAAGATCGGTGACAGCGTGCCGTTCCCCCTGTCGCTGCTCCTGGCGGCGACGATCGCTGCTGCCGCCGGTGTCGTCGTCGGCCTTCCGGCGCTGCGCATCCGCGGTGCACAACTTGCGGTCGTCACGTTGGCGGCGGCGCTGACCGTCGAACGGTTCGTCTTCGGCAATCCGCGGGTCGTGTCGCCGTTGAACCTCATCCCCAACCCGAAGCTGTTCGGCCTCAACCTATCGGTGCGCGCCGGGCGCGACATCGCCCGGCTCTCGTTCGGCATCTTCGTGCTGATCGTGGTGGCGCTGGCCTTCATCCTCGTGGCCAACATGATGCGGGGCGGCAGTGGTCGCAAGATGCTGGCCGTGCGATCGAACGAGCGGGCAGCGTCGTCGATCGGGATCGCGGTGCCCACCATCAAGCTCGGCGCCTTCGCCCTGTCGTCGTTCCTCGCCGGCCTGGGCGGCGCACTGATCGGCTACAGCCGCGGTCAACTCTCGCCGGAGTCCTTCGGTGTGTTCGTCGGCCTCGGCTTCCTCGCCGTGACCTACCTGAGCGGCATCACGAGCGTCAGCGGTGCGATGCTGGCGGGCGCTCTGTCCGTGCTCGGGATCGTGTACGTGATCTTCGATCGCAACCTGGACGTCTCGGGCTACTACCTGCTGGTGAGCGGCCCGGCGCTGATCCTCACCGTCATTTTCAATCCCGCCGGCATCGCCGGCAAGACCCGTGCTGTCGTCGACAAACGGCTGGCCAAACGGCGCCGAGCGCCGGCGCCGGTCGAACTCGTCGGCGACGAGCTGGGCATCGACGCCAGCGCGCCGTCGCAGGCCTCGTTCACCGTCTCGCGCCACATCGGTGATGTCGCGCTGCGGACCGACGAGGTGAGCGTGACGTACGGCGGCCTGCGCGCCGTCGATCAGGTCAGCATCGAGGTGCGCTACGGCGAGATCGTCGGACTCATCGGCCCGAACGGGGCCGGCAAGACCAGCTTCATCGACGCCATCACCGGCTTCACCCCGGCGGCCGGCCAGGTCTACCTGGCGGACGAGCGCCTCACCGGTCGGTCCCCGCACGCACGAGCCCGCCGAGGCCTGGTGCGCACGTGGCAGTCGGTCGAGCTGTTCGACGATCTCTCGGTGGCCAACAACGTCCGGGTCAGTGACGACATCAACCACGACGCGTGGAAGCTCCTGCGCGACGCGGTCCGGCCCAATCCGCCGGCGTCACCGGCAGTGCGCGACGCCATCGTGTTGATGGGTCTGGAGGACGTCGCCGAGCGGAAGCCGTCGGAGCTCCCGCTCGGCAGCCAGAAGCTCGTCGGCGTGGCGCGATCGCTCGCCCTCGGCCCGAAGGTCCTGCTGCTCGACGAGCCCGCCGCCGGTCTGGACACGGCCGAGATCGCCGCCTTCGCGCAGCATCTGCGCCAGATCGCCGCGCAGGGCGTGGGCTGCCTGCTCGTCGACCACGACATGCGCCTGGTGCTCAGCGTCTGCGACCGGATCTACGTGATCGACTTCGGCCACCAGATCGCCAGCGGCGACCCGGAACAGGTTCGCAACGACCCGGCCGTCGTTGCCGCCTACCTCGGCTCGGGCCACGTCGACGATCCGGTGGGGTCGACACCCTCGACCTGAGCGGCGGCAGCGTCAGAGCAGACCGGACTCCTCGGCCTTCTGGACGGCGGCCTCGTTGCCGAGATAGCTCGCTTCGAGCAGCTCGGCGTCGCGTCGCAGCTCGGTGGCGCTGCCCTGGGCCACGACCTGGCCGTGGGCCAGCACGTAGCCACGGTCGGCCACCTTGAGGGCGGCGAGCACGTGCTGTTCGACGAGCAGCACGGCCATGCCCCGCTCGTCGGCGATGTTGCGCACCGTGGGCAGGAGCTGCTCGACGATGATCGGCGCGAGGCCGAGGCTCATCTCGTCGAGCATCACCACCTTCGGGTCGGCGATGAGGGCGCCGGCGAGGGCGAGCATCTGCTGCTCGCCGCCCGACAGCAGGCCGCAGCGGCGGCTCAGCAGACCTTGGAGGTTCGGGAAGTACTTCAGGACGTCATCGACGGTGACCGTCGACGCTCGGTGGCGCCGGAGGCGGAGGTTGTCGGCGACGCTCAGCTTGTAGAAGAGGCCGCGGCCCTCGGGCACGATGCCGAGGCCCCGCCTGGCGACCTCGTGCGGCCTGGCCTTGGTGACAGCCGAGCCCATCACGTGCACGGTGCCGCCCAGCGGGGAGAGCGCCCCGGCGATCGTCAGCAGGGTCGTGGTCTTGCCGGCGCCGTTGGCACCGAGCAGGCACACGACCTCGCCCTCGCCCACGCTCAGGTTGAGCTCGCGGACGACGGGCACGTTGCCGTAGCCGGCGATCAGGTCCACGGTCTCGATCAGGTGGCTCATGGCGTCACACTCGCGACTGCTTCGGGGCCCAGATGCTCGGAGCCGAGGTAGGCGGCGACGACGGCGGGGTCGTGCCGGACGACGTCGGCCGGACCGCTGGCGATCTGGCGGCCGAACTCGATCACGTAGATCCGGTCGCACACGCCGAGCACGAGGCGCATGTCGTGGTCCACGAGGAGGCAGCCGACGCCGGTGGCGGCGATCTCCTTCAGGTGATCGCCGAAGGCGATGCTCTCGGCGGTGTCGAGGCCGGCGGCGGGCTCGTCGAGGAGCAGGACCCTCGGGCTGAGGGCCAGTGAACGGGCCACGCCGAGCGCCTTCTGGCGCCCGAGCGGTAGCTCCGACGGTTTGCGGTCGGAGACGTCCTCGAGGCCGAGCAGCGCGATGGCGTCGCGCACCTTCCTCGACGGCGGGGGGTTCGGTCGCACGGAGTCGCGCATGATCTTCCAAGCGTCCTTGCCGATGTCGTCGCTGACGCGCACGTTGTTCTCGGACGAGAGGTCGTCGAACAGCTCGACCGACTGCCACGTGCGCACCAGGCCCTTCCGGGCTCGTTTGTGGGCGGCGACCTCGGTGAGGTTCTCGCCGTCGAGGTACACCTGGCCGCGGCAGGGCGTGAAGCCGGTTATGGCGTCGATGTAGCTCGTCTTGCCGGCGCCGTTCGGCCCGATGAGGCCGACGATCTCGCCGGCGCGGACCTCGATCGTCACCTCGTCGACGGCCCGCAGCCCGCCGTAGGTGACGGTGATCTCCTCGGTCCGCAGGACGACGTCGCCGATGGTGCGAGCCGCCGCCGAGGGCACCTCGACCTCGCCTTCGGTGACGCCGAGGTCCTCGCCGAGGGTCGACACCTGCTCCTTGATGCCCTTCTTGGCCCGGCGTTTGGCCATCATCCGGTCGAAGTCCGCTCTCGTCTTGCCGGCGATCCCGACCGGGTTGAGGACGACGGTGAGGATGAGGGACACGCCACTGAACAGTGCGTAGTAGCCGCCGAGGCTGAGGTTGCGATCGAAGATGACGAACACGATGCCGAGGGCCGACAGCGCGCCGGCCACGAGGGCGCCGCTGGCGCTCGTGATCCCGCCGAGGTAGGCGATGGCCAGGAAGCTGAGGCCGACGAACACGCCGAACGACTCGGGCGACAGCTGGCCCCGGCTGTAGCCGATGAGGGCGCCACCGAGACCGGCGAGGAACGACGCCAGGGCGAACGCGCTCAGCTTGATGCCGGCCACACCGATGCCGATCGAGGCCGCCGCCCGCTCGTTGGACCGCACCGCCAGCATCTTGCGGCCGCTGCCGGCCCGCATCACGTTGCACACCAGTATGAAGGCGATCGTCACCACCACGAGCACGAACAGACCGAACGGCAATCGGGCGATGTCGCGGCCCTTGCGCACGGCGAGGTCGATTCCGAAGATCTTCGGGTTCGGGATGAGGTTCAGTGTGGGTTTCAGGACCTGCGGGTTCCCGAAGACGAATTTCTCGAGCGTCAGCGCCGCGGCCAGGGTCACCACTGCGAGCTGGGCGCCACGGATGCGCAGCGCCGGCAGGCCCACGACGATGCCGGCGGCAGCGGCGATCAGCGCGGCGAGGAGGAGCGAGAGGGGGAACGGGACGCCGGTGCCGAACTTGGTGAGCGCAAGGCCGGCGACGCCGGCGAACGCTGCCTGGGCCAGTGATATCTGGCCCACCATCCCGGTGAGGACTACGAGGGACAGCGCGATGAGCGCGCTGGCGAGGCTGGTGACGAGGCCGAAGCGGTAGCTGCCCGAGGTGACCAACAGCAGGATGATCCCGGCGAACACGACCACGCCGATGACCACGGGGCGGTTCCGCGGAAGGATCACCGGCGGGAGGCTGGAGCGGATGTCCTCGCCCCGCATCGGGATCGACCGACCGAGGATGAACAGGGCGATGACGATGACGAGGAAGGGCACGGCGTCCTGCAGGCCTTGCTTGCCCCACTCCGGCCACCAGTCCTTGGTGCTGGACAGGAACGTGAGCTCGGACTGCACTACGCCGAGGGCGAGCGAGCCGACGAGGGCGAGCCACAGCGAGCTCAGCCGGGCGATGAGGGCACCGGCCAGCGCCGGCACGACGAGCAGGGTGAGGTTGACCGGGGTGAGGACGCCGATCGACTGCCCGGCGAGAATGGCGATGAAGGAGACGAACGTGGTCGCCAGGACCCAGGTGACCATGCCGAGGGTCTGGGGCGACAGGCGGGCGAACGACGCCGCCCGCTCGTTCTCGGCCGCCGCCTGGATGGCCAGACCCGTGCGCGACCATCGGAACCACGCCGCCAGCGCCACGCCCAGCACGACCACGACGGCGATGAACCACAATCGGTCGACCGCGACATTGGCGCCGCCGATCTTCACGGTGCCGGTCGGCAGCATGGCTTTCCGCGGTCGGGCCTCGGTGCCGTACTTCAGCGCCAGCCCGGCCTGCAGCGTGAGCATGATCCCGACGGCCGCCACGACCTTGGCCAGCACTGGTGCCGTTCGCAACGGTCTGGACACCGCGACCTGGACGAGGGCGCCGAGGGCGGCGGCCACGAGCATGGCGATGACGATCTCCACCCAGGTCGGCACGTTCATGTCGTACGACGGCAGCCATGGAATGGGCAGCGTCAGCTGTCCGGCCTCGAGGTCGCTGAAGACGTACAGCGGGACCGTGGCCATGACGGCGGCGGCGAAGTTGATCACGCCGGTGCCCTGGTACGTCAGGACGATGCCCATCGACAGCGAGGCGTAGACGGCCCCGACGCTGACACCGAGGACGAAGAACAGGATGTACTGGCTCATGTAGTCCCCACTCGTTCCTGCGATTTCTTCCCTGTCCCGGGGGGTGCGGTCGCTCGGCGCAGCACGTCGTTGCGAACGCAAACCCCGGTTCCCCAGGGCCGATCATGTCAGTTCCCGGTACCTACTGCACTCATCGCCTGCGGGGTGTGCCTTGCTGGGGGCGCCGCGAGTGGCACAATGCTGCGTGTCCGGGCTGTTTGGGGGTTCGGCTCTGAAGGGGGATACATGAAGCATTCACGGGCTTTGCTCGCGCTGGGCGCGGCCGGAGCGCTGATCGTCGCCGCGTGCGGCGGGGACAACAGCGGGGGCGGCAGCGCCGCCACTACGGCTGCTGCTGCCGCCACCACCGCGGCATCGACTGCGGCAACGACGGCGGCGTCGGGGGGCGGCGCAACCACGACCGCCGCATCTGGAGGCGCCACCACCACGGCGGCGCCGTCGAAGGCGGACGACAGCAAGCCGCCGGTCCTCGTCGGGTTCCACAACCTCGAGGGTGGTGTCATCTCGCTGCCGGAGATCCGCGAGGCATTCCTGTCCGGCGTGAACTACGTGAACGAGGAGCTCGGTGGCATCAACGGCCGGCCGATGAAGGCCGAGACGTGCAACCTCGACATCACGCCCGAGTCGTCGGTGAACTGCGCCAACCAGTTTGTCGAGAAGAACGTCGTCGTCGCCATCCAGGGTGTGGACGTGGCCGCCGATGCGGCTCTGCCCATCTGGGGGCAGGCCGGTCTGGTCGACATCGCGTTCGCCGGCTTCACGCCCGGCCTCAACGCATCGCGGGGCAAGGCCTTCGTGACGCTGTTCGACAGCCGGGACATCCTGGCCCAGAACCTCATCATGCAGCAGAAGCTGGGGGCCAAGAGCGTGGCCATCGTGCAGGAGGACCTGGCGTCGGCCAAGGCCTACTACGACACGGTGGAGAAGCCCACGGCCGACAAGTTGGGCCTCGGCATTCAGCCGTTCTATTACTCGGCTACCACTGACTGGGCCACGCTGGCGGCGACGATCCTGTCCACGAACCCGGACGGGATCGACTTCCCGGCGGCGCAGGAGCCTGTGTGCCTGGCGGCCATCCCGGCGCTGCGGGGGGCGGGCTTCACGAAGACCATCCACGCCTCGTCGTGCGCCGAGTACGTCGACAAGCTGCCGGCCGAGCAGGTCGAGGGCATCATCAACCACAACGAGTTCTACTACCCGACGATGACGAACATCCCGGCCAAGCCGCAGCATGACCTCGACATCTTCATGAAGTACATGCAGCGTGACCATGGCGGCGTGAAGAGCCTGGTGTACGCCGAGCTCGGCTTCCACATCGCCGTGCAGGCGGCCGACATGCTCCGCCAGGTGAAGGGTGACATCACCCCGCAGACGGTGGCCGCCGCCATGCCGACCACCAAGGGCCCGATGTTCTTCCGGGAGACCGGGTACGACTGCTCGAAGAACTACTGGCCGCCGGACTCGGCCGCCTGCTCCGCCGAGGTCCTCTACACGAAGGCCACCAAGGACCGGAAGAAGGAGCTGCTCGACATCAACCCGATCGATGCGAGCGTTGTCCGGCCGAAGGGCTGACGGAACTGGTTGACAGCCGGCCTGTCCGGGCGAGGGTCCGTCACGCGACATCGCGTGGCGGGCTCTCGTCTCGCTCGGGGAACGGCCATCTGGGGTCAGGCGGTGCTACAACTGGTCGGTGAACGGTGTCGACCGCCCAGTGGCCGCACCGGTGCTGGTCGTCGGGGCCGGACCGGCGGGCCTGCTCCTCGCCGCAGAGTTGCACCGGCGCGGCGTGTCGTGCCTCCTGATCGACTCGCAGTCCGGACCGATGCCGTGGGATCGCGCCACGGTGATCCATCAGCGTTCGCTCGAACTGTTCGAGTCGCTCGGACTGATCGGGCGGTTCGTCGATGCCGGCTGCCCGCAGCGGGGCGCCAAGATCTCGTCGGCGGGGGTCGTGCTCGGCGAGGTGGACGACGCCCTCTCGGGTAGCCGGTACGCCTACAACATCGGCGTGTCCGAAGAAGTCACCGAGGCCATCCTCACCGACTACCTCCACGCGATGGGAGGCGCCGTCACTCGCTCGACCCGGCTCGTGGCATTCACCGAGGGGCCCGACGGCGTGGTGGCCGAACTGGAGTGCACCGGCGAACGCTCCAACGTCGAAGTCGACTGGGTGGTCGGCTGCGACGGCATCCACAGCACGGCGCGCGAGTCGAGCGGGATCGCGTACGACGGTCACGACATCCCCGATCCGTGGGCGGTCTTCGACGTCACTCTGCAGGGCTGGCGTGAGCGGTACGACCTCACGTTCGTCTACCTCGACGCCGCACCCGTCATCCTGACCGCGTTGCCGGGGCAACGCTGGCGCGCCTACGTGCGACCACGCGCGGCCGACGCCGATCTCGTCGCCGACGCGGCGGCCACGCTCGGCCCCTACGCCCCGGACGCGTCCTTCGTCGACATCGCCAACCCGACCCGCTTCCACTGCCATACGAGGGTGGCCGCCCGGTTCCGATCCGGCCGTGTTCTGGTGGCGGGCGACGCCGCCCACGCCTGCACGCCGGCCGAGGGCCACGGCATGAACACCGGCCTCCAGGACGCCGCCAACCTGGCGTGGAAGCTCGCCCTCGTGGGCCACGGCGTCGCCGACCCGAAGCTGCTCGACAGCTACGAGGCCGAGCGGCGACCCGTCGCCCAGACGGTCGCCCGCTCGGGCGACGCCACCGACGCCGCCTCGACGTTGAGCGACCCCACCGCCCGCCACGCTCGTGACGAGGCGCTGATCGTGGCACTGGCCGACCCCGTGGCCCGGCACCACGACGCCGTGGCCAAGGCCGAGCTCGATGTCGACTACGGCGACTCGCCGGCCGTCGTCGGTGACCGCAACGCTCGACTCGGACCTGGACAGCGCCTGCCCGACACGATCACGGTCGAGCCACCGGGCGGCGATCCGTGCGGGTTGCACGAGCTCGCGCAGCGAGCCGGCCACACCCTGTTCGTCCTGGCCGGAACGGCCGCCTCCGGCCCCGCTCTGGCCGAGCACCTCGACGAGCTCGAGGCGGCTGCCGCCGGGTCGCCGCTCGTCGACGCGGTGGTCGCCCTCGGCTGCGCCCCCGACCAGCCCGATCGGTTCGGCCGGCTCGATGCGGTTGACGCCGCCGCCCTCGGCGTGGACGGCGTCGCCGTCCTCGTCGTCCGGCCCGACGGCTATCTCGGTCTGCGGGCCGACCGTGATCACGTCGACGCGCTGGCGCGATATCACGAGGCCCTCGGGGTGCGACCGCCGCTGGCGACGTAGTGTCTCCCGATGACGAGATTTGGCGGGAAGCTGGCGGTCGTCACCGGAGCGGGCAGTGGTATCGGGCGCGAACTGGCGTTGCAGCTCGCTGCTGAGGGCTGCCACGTCGCTCTTTGTGACGTGAACGCGACGACGTTGAGGGCCACCGTTGACGCAGTGCGCGCCGCCCACCCGGCCATCGTCGTCAGCTCGATGGCCGTCGACGTGTCCGACCGCGGCGGTATGGACGAGTTCGCCCGGTTCGTCACCAGCGAGCACGACACCGAGTCCGTCGACCTGCTCTTCAACAACGCCGGCGTCGGTGGTGGAGAGAGCTTCCTCGCCAGCACCGAGGCCGAATGGGAGCGAACGTTCGACATCTGCTGGGGCGGGGTCTACGCCACCACGCGCGCCTTCATGCCGCTCCTGCGCGCCAGCCGCTCGGCGGACATCGTCAACGTCAGCAGCGTCAACGGTTGTTTCGCGACGCTCGGATCGACCTCGCCGGTGAGCGCCTACGCGTCGGCCAAGTTCGCCGTCAAGGGCTTCACCGAGGCGCTACAGACGGACCTGGCGATCTATGCCCCGCACGTCCGCGCCACCCTGGTGATGCCCGGCTTCATCGGGACGTCCATCGCCGCGAACACGCGGGCGCTCCATGGCCGCCCCGACCTCGAGCGAACGCCCGAGGGGCTGGAGCTCGAACGGCAACGGCTGCGTCCGCGCGGCATCGATTTCGGCGACGCCAGCGACGACGAGACGCGTCGGATGCTGGACGAGTGGGCGGCCTCCCGGGAACGCGAGGGACTGCTCACCGCCGCCGAAGCGGTAACCGTGATCCTCGACGGGATGCGGGCCGGGAAGTGGCGCATCCTCGTGGGCGACGACGCGATCGCCGTCGATCGTCTGGTGCGCCGCTATCCCAACGTCGCGTACCGCCTCGATGACCGGAAGCGGAACCTGATCGCGCTGACGTGCCTGCCGATGAGGTCGGTGGCTCGGTTCGTCTCGTCCGCCGTGGCAGCACGTCTGTCGCGCGGCCGACACTGACGCGACCGGATCGACCAGACTGTACCAATGGCCAGCATCCGCTCCGTGCTCGTGACCGGCGCCTCGACGGGGATCGGCGAGGCGACGGCACTCCACCTCGACCAGCGCGGCTGGCGCGTCTTCGCCGGCGTCCGGCGAGCCGTCGATGGGGAGCGCCTGCGCTCGGCCGCATCGGCGCGGCTGACCCCTGTCCAGCTCGACGTCACCGACCAGGGACAGGTTGACGAGGCACTGGCCTCCATCGCTGACAGCGTGAACGGTGCTGGTCTCGACGGGCTCGTGAACAACGCCGGCGTCTCCTTCGGCGGCCCGCTCGAGATCCTCCCGCTCGATCACTGGCGTAAGCAATTCGAGGTGAACGTGGTGGGCCAGGTGGCAGTCACGAAGGCGGCGCTGCCGCTGCTGCGCACCGCGACGGGACGCGTCATCTTCGTCTCCTCGATCAGTGGACGGGTCGCACCGGGGTTCCTCGGCCCGTACGCGGCGTCGAAGTTCGCCATCGAGGGCGTCGGGATGTCTCTGCGCCAGGAGATCTCCCCGTGGGGCATGCGGGTGGCGATCATCGAACCCGGCGTCATCGAGACCCCGATCTGGGACAAGACGCCCGACATCGCTGACTTCGAGCGAGAGGTCGGGACGGAGGGCCTCCAGCTCTACATGCCGTTCATGAGCCAGATACCGGAGGTGATCGCGGCCCAACGGCAGAAGGCTTCACCCGTCTCCGAGGCCGCCGACGCCATCGAGCACGCCCTGACGGCCAAGCACCCCAAGCACCGTTACCTCGTCGGCAAGGACGCCAAGCTCACCGGCACGCTGAACCACTACCTGCCGGATCGGGTCTACGGCAAGGTCGAGAAGCTGGTGTGGCGCTTCCGCTGATCCAGCGGCGAGCATCGCCGGGCCGCCGGAACGTGCGTGTCAACCTGGGCGAGTGCGATGCTGTCTGGAACTTGGGATGCCGCGATCGTGCCGAATCGGTTGTGCGGTGCCCCTGCGAGAGGAGGCCCGTCATGCGCGTCGGGATAATGAACGATCCCTGGAATGGCACGCTTGCCGAAATACGCGACGAAGTGGCGTGGGCGGCTTCGGCCGGAGCCCACACCTACTGGCTTGCACAGGTGTGGCGGTACGACGCGTTCACGCTCATTCCATCGCTCGCTGCCGATGCGCCGGACCTGCGCTTCGCCACTGGTGTGGCCGCGACCTTCCACCGACACCCGATGACCATGGCGTCGCAGGCGCTGACCGTGAATTTGCTCACCGGAGGTCGCTTCACGCTCGGCATCGGCCTCATGCACCAGCCGGTGATCGAGGGGATGTTCGGAATGTCATTCGACAAGCCGACGCGTCACATGAGCGAATACCTGGACATTCTGCTGCCGCTGCTCGCGCAGAAGCCGGTGGATGCGGCAGGAGCGGCCTGGACGTACCGTGGCCCGATCGATGTGCCCGGTGCGCCGGAGTGCGAGGTGCTGCTCGCGGCGCTCGGCCCGCAGATGCTCGGCATCTGTGGCCGGCGTACGGCGGGCACGATCACATGGATGACCGGGCCACGCACAATTCGCGACCACGTTGTGCCGACGCTGACGGCAGCGGCTGATAGCGCTGGACGCGACGCACCGCTGGTGGTCGCACTCGTGCCGGTGCATGTCACCGACGATGTGGCGAATGCTCGCGCCCGAGCCGCGCAGGCGCTCGCCATCTACGGCACGCTGCCGTCCTATCGCGCCATGCTCGACCGCGAGGGCCTGAAGGGCCCGGAAGACTTCGCCCTCATCGGCTCAGAGGACTCCGTAGGCGATTGGCTCGAGGCGTACCGTGCGGCGGGCGTGACCGACCTTGGCATTGCGGTGGCGGCCGACGCTGTCGATCGTGACCGTACGAGGGAGTTCGTGGCGAACTTCATCGCCGATGCCACCGATCGTTGATCTTCTCAGGCGCGGCGGGGGCGATCCAGCCGTTCACGAGGTGGCTTGAAGTCCCTCGATGAAGCGGTCGAGCTCGTTGTTGAAGCGATCGGGCGCGTCGAGGTGCGCGAAGTGGGCGGCGCCCGGAATCTCGACCAGCTGTGCTTGTTCATGACTGACGATGGGGCGCAGATCTACTCCGGCATCTATCTCCTCCCCCCGTTCGCCTACGCACCGTGAACCGCCGGGCCGACGGCGTTGAGACGTTATCTCATTGATGCGGCGCAGTGCTTGATGGGACGACCTCGACGGAGCGCTAATGTCGAGCGACCGCACTGAACGGTCAGTGCGACGATCCGGAAGGGGGCCCGGAGGTCATGGCGCTTTACATCAGTATTGCCCGGTTCCGGCGCGCCGGTTTGGACGCGCCTGCGATCCGCAAAGAAGCACAGGAACTCGTTGACTACTTCACGACGTGGACTCCGCCCGATGGCGTGACGATGGCTGGTCTCTGGGTGACGGTGGACGGCACCCAGTCCATCGGCGTGTGGGACGCCAGCAGCCATGCGGCACTGTCCACCATCGGGGCCCAGTTCCTCCCGTGGGCCGATATTGAGATCGTGCCGGTGCTTGAGGTCCAGGAGAGCCTCCCCGCTCAGGCCGCAGGAGGCCTGTTCACGCTCAACTGACAGCGAGCAAGCCCAGCTGGCCGAGGATCGTCATGTTGTCCCAGGTGATCCGGAACTCAGTCAGCTTCCCGTCCGCCACCTTGAACATCCCGGCGAAGTCGAACTTCGCGCGCTTCCCGGTCGGCTCGAACGGCCCGAATGGACCGAGGTGCGTCCCTTCGTAGGTCGCGAAAACGCCGATGAGATCTCCGTCGGCCGCGATGTGGGTCGGCGTCTGGACGTTGTCGGGGAACACTGCTGTGTACGCCACGAGGAACGCCTTGAAGTCCTCGAGGCTCTGGACGACCACATCGGGTGTGGCTTCGCAGTAGCGAACGAAGTCCGCCGCAACGATCGCGTCAAGTCGCTCCAACTCCCGCGCGTTCATGGCGTCAAAGAGCTCGTTGATCATCGCATGGGCGTCCGATGTGGTGAGCGGCATGGGTGACTCCCTCTCCCGTCGAATCGACCCGAATCATCGCACATCCTCTCTACGGTGTGAGCCGATGCAGATCGCGTGGGAACAAGGTCACTTCGCGGACGTTCGCAGCACCGGCCAACCTCGCGACCCAACGTTCGAGTCCGATCGCGAACCCACCATGCGCGGGCATGCCGTGCCGGAAGGCTTCCAGGTAGCCCTCGAACGGGGCGAGGGCTTCACCGCGGAGTGCGTCGAGGTAGTCCTGGTAGTGGTGCAGGCGCTGTCCACCCGTCACCAGCTCCAGCCCGCGGAACAACAGGTCGAAGCTGTTCGATGCCGCCGGGTTGGTCGGGACGGGGTGGGTGTAGAAGGGCCGCTTGACCATTGGATAACCGGTGACGAAGACGAAGTCGGAGCGATGCTCGGCGTGCGCCCATTCCCCGAGCCAGCGCTCATCGGCGGGCGAGAGGTCCGGCTCGCCGACTGTCGGGCGCCCCGTCGACGCTTCGATCATTCGTTGCGCGTCGTCGAAGGCGACGACGGGGATGTCGGCCGGAACCTCGGGTACCTCGAGACCGAGCACTCGCAGGGCCGGCTGTTCATGATCGGTGATGCTCTCGACCATCGCCGCGACGACATCGCGTAGCACCTTCATCACGTCGTGGTGGTCGCGAATGAAGCCCATCTCGGCATCGAGCGAGACGTACTCCGCCAGGTGGCGGACGGTGTCGTGGGGTTCGGCGCGGAAGACCGGCGCGACCTCGTACACGCGCTCGAACACCCCCACCATGACCTGCTTGTAGAACTGAGGGCTCTGGGCGAGATACGCGCGCCTGCCGAACCAGTCGATCGGGAAGACGTTGGCGCCGCTCTCGGTCGCCGAGGCCACCACCTTCGGCGTGAAGATCTCCGTGAATCCGGCTCGGTCGAGGGCCGTACGAAAGCCCGATACCGACGCTGCTGCGATCTTGGCCAACGCACGACGTGCCGGGTGCCGGAGCCAGACTGCGGCGTGGTCCAAGAGTGTCGGGAGCTGTGCGTTGAGCTTCGGCCGGCGGAGCTCGAAGGGCGGGGCTCCGGCCGGCTCTACGAGAGCCGTGACCGTCGGATCGGCCACCTCGACGCCACTGAGCGCCTGTTCGTTCGCGACCACCATGCCTTCGACTTCGACGACCGTTTCGTCGAAGAGCTCGGCGATGCCAAGGCGGCTCGCCCGGTCGGTCAGCACCACCTGAGCGATGCCGCTGCGGTCGCGCAGGAGCAAGAACGTCACCTGCGCGAGTTGGCGTTGGTGGTGGAGCCAGCCCGCCATTCGGACTCGCTGGCCCACGTGTGCCGAAAGGTCGGCTGCCAGCGTTCGTTCCATCCCTCACCTCCATCCGGTCGATCCCAGATGTGCGGGCGAGGGGAGCTCGCGGTGCCACCGCACTTCACCGCCAGCGGACGCCGACGGCCTCATTGAGTGTCGGCTGCTCGAGGGGCGTCACTCCCTGTCGCTGCAGCCAGCCATCAGGATACGAACCGGCGCGGCCCACGTCGACGAGATTTGTGCGGACCGGTCGAGTCAGACGCCGCGGCTGCCGTCGATGGTCTCACGGATGATGTCGGCGTGGCCGGCGTGCCGAGCCGACGTAACGAGCCGAGAAGTTCGGACTGTGCCAGCGTCGACGTGACGCTTTTCCGCGCCTGCTACCGAAAGCCGTCACGTCGACAACTGGGGTCACTCCGAGTAGAGGGCGGGCGGATAGGTGGAGGCCGACACGGGCCGGCGTACAGCGCTGGTGCCCAAAAGGCTTCCGGTCAGCGGAATGCACCGCGACGGTGCCGAGGCCTGACCAGAAGCCTTCCGGTCATCACCGGTGGCGGCCGCGATTGCTCGGGCCTCACGCAGTGAACTCGAGGACGGTCTTGATGTCGGCTGGGTGCCGTTGGTACGCCTCGGACCACGTGTCGATCGGAACGCGTCGGGTGATGAGGGCGGCAAGCCAGTCGGCATCGGCGCGGGCGAGGGCGTCGGCGCCTTGGGCGTAGTGGTTGCGGTTGGCGTTGACCGAGCCGAACACGACGCCGTTGCGCAGGACGAGGTTGCGGTTGAGGAGACCGGGGTCGACGCTGGACTCGGTGCCGGCCGACGAGACGCCGGTGAGGCACAGGATCCGGTTGTGAGCCTGCGCCGGGCCGGCGTCCAGCAGCAGTTGGGGGTAGCCCGTGCACTCGATGACGATGTCGGCGTCACCGGCGACGTCGGCGAGGGCGTCGTGGTGATACGTCGCACCGAGTCGTGCCACCATCTCAGGCTTGCCTCCCTCGGTGACCCGGTCGAAGACGTGGGTGTCGTAGCCGCGCTGGGTGGACAGGAGCGCGGCGAGGAGCCCGATCGGTCCGGCACCGGTGATGACCACCTTGCCAGGCGTCCAAGTGGCGCGGCGGCCGATGCGCTCGATGTGGTCCCACGCCTTGGCCACGACGGTGGTCGGTTCGAGCAGCACCCCGAGCCGGCCGAGGGCTGGGTCGATCTTCACGAGGTGCTCGGGGTGGATGCGGTAGCGCTCGGACGCGTAGCCATGACGATCCTTGATGCCCCGTTCGGTGTACTGGCCGTTCGAGCACATGTCGAAGTCGCCCGCCGCGCATGCCGGGCACGGCACCGGATCGCGTCGCCGCACGATGCCCACGACGAGATCTCCCGCCACCACGCCGGCGCCGGCCGGGGCATCCACGACGCGCCCGAGCGATTCGTGGCCGAGGATCAGGTGCTCGTGACCTGGCGGGGCGGAGCCGTACTCGCCGTTGGCGATCTCGAGGTCGGTGCCGCAGATGCCGATGGCGAGGGTCTCGACGAGCACGGGACCGTCCTCCACCGGCGGCTCCGGGACCTCGCGGAGATCGAGGGAACCTCCCACCTGCGGAACGACCGCGACAGCACGCATGCCACCGCACGGTATCGCCGTCGCGACGACGGGGGTCATCCGCCGGCGACCGACGCGAAGTACGGTCGGTACCGCGCCGCTCGGATGATCGGAGGATGCCGCATTGGACGGAGCCGGGTGGATCGACGTGTCGGTGACCGTGCGGGCGGGCATGCCCCACTGGCCCGACAACCCGCCGATCGTGCTGGAACGAGCGATGGACATGGGACGGGGCGATGACTGCAACGTGTCGCAGTTGTCGATGGGCGTCCACACCGGCACCCACATGGACGGGCCCGTGCACTTCATCGACTCCGCCCCCGGCCTCGATGAGATGCCCCTGGCGGCGACGATCGGTGAAGCGCGCATCATCGGCATCGCCGACACCGAGACGATCACCGTGGACGAGCTTCGGCCTCACGAGTTGCGCCGCGGGGAGCGGATCCTGTTCCGGACGGCCAACTCGACGAGGTGCTGGCAGACGGACAACTTCGTGGAAGACTTCGTCGGCCTCGATGAGGAGGCGGCGGCATACGTGGCGGCGTGCGGCGTGCGGACCGTCGGCGTCGACTACCTGTCCGTCGGCCGCTTCCGCTCCGACGGCACGGCCATCCACCGCGCGCTGCTGGAGGCCGGCATCTGGATCATCGAGGGCCTCGACCTGTCCACCGTCGAGCCCGGTCGGTGCGAGCTGATCTGCCTGCCGGTGAAGCTGCACCACAGCGACGGCGCACCGGCGCGCGCGATCGTCCGGCCGCTCGCTGGTTAGGGCTCGGTGACGCCTCGGGGTCACCGCCGCGAAAGCGTGCCGCGAGGTCGGGTCAGCGACTCAGCGCAGCCCGGCGAAGAGATCCCGCTCCGGGATGGGAGCGGCCGTCAGGTCCTGGGCCCGGATGAAGGACTCGACGCCGAACACCTCGTCGAACATCGACGCGGGCATCTTGGCGAACCACGTCTCGGCCAGCTGGCTGGCGTGCGCCTGCAGCGCGGCGCGCTTGCGGCCGGCGACCTGGGTGGCGTCGACCGTGGTGGTGATGCGGGCGGCGTTGGCCTGCATCCGCTGGCGCCGCTCCTCGTCGATCTGCGGCCGGGGTCCCACGTCCACACCGAGCGCCGCCATCCGCTCGCGCAGCTGCTCGATGTCGCTCCAGCGGCGGGCCGTGAAGTAGAGCTTGGCGGGGATGCCGGTCTGCTCGATGGCGGCCAGCGTGATGCGGTTGGCCTGCACGTGATCGGGATGGTTGTAGCCGCCGAACTCGTCGTAGGTGACGACGACCTGCGGTTGGTGCCGCTCCATCAGGGCCGCGAGGCGGGCCGAGCTCTCCTCGATCGGGACGTTCCAGAAGTTGTCGGGGCGGTCCTTGTCGTCCCATTCGGGCATGCCGGAGTCGTGGTAGCCGAGCCGCTCCAACGCAGTCACGCCCAGGATCGCGCACGCCGTCTCCAGTTCGGCCAGCCGCGTGGCGGCGACGGCGGATTCGTCATGGCCCGGTTCGCCGGGTTTGATGCCGCCCGGGGCATCGCCCAGCTCGCCGTTCGTGCAGGTGACGACGACGGTGCGGATGCCGGCGTCGGCGTACATGGCCAGGATGCCGCCCGTGCTCGACGACTCGTCGTCAGGATGGGCGTGGACGGCCATGAGCGTGAGCGGGTTCGGCATGCCGCCAGCCTGCCAGGTGATCTGTCGAAACCGCCCGCGAGATCGCTACCCGTCGATGGCGACCGGCATCTGCCCGCTCGGCATCTTGCACCGGCCGCCGGTCTCGTATCCGGTGGCCGGCGCGTTACCGTGGCGACGGGTCGCTGGTGGAGGGGAGCGGGCCGTGGGCATGCCGTCCGGTATCGGGATCATCGACACGATGATCGGCTTCCCGCATGCGGACATGTCGGCGACGTACGCGTTCATCACCCGCCAGACGAAGGATCGGGAGTCGCAGGAGCGCTTCGAGTTCCCGGTCGAGTACATGTTCAAGGACGTCCCCGAGCAGGCCATGGCGGCGCAGGGTGACCCGGTGTCGGTGACGTTGCGGGAGATGGACCGCTGGGGAGTCGAGCGGGGGATGATCGGTGTGGACGAGACCGGCGCGCTGGCCTTGAAGCAGCACCCGGACCGGTTCATCCCGTCGACGACGTTCGATCCGAACCTGGGCATGGAGGCCATCCGCCAGCTCGTGCGCGAGTCCGAGACGTTCGGAGTGCGCGCCGTCACGTGCTTCCCGGCGGGGACGCTGCCCCAGGTGGCCATCAATGACAAGAAGATGTACCCGCTCTACGCGAAGTGCGTGGAGCTCCGGATCCCGGTGTTCTGCTGCGCGGGCGTGCCCGGGCCGCGCCTGAAGATGGATCCCCAGCGTGTCGAACTGATCGACGAGGTGATGTTCGACTTCCCCGAGCTCGTGTTCGTCACCCGGCACGGCTGCGAGCCGTGGACCGACCTGGCGTGGAAGCTGATGCTGAAGTGGCCGGGCCTGCACTACTCGACGAGCGCGTTCGCCCCGAAGTACTACCCCAAGAACATCATCGACTACGCCAACACGCGTGGTGCCGACAAGCTGATCTACGCCGGCTACTTCCCGATGGGCCTCTCGCTCGAGCGGATCATGACGGAGATGCCGGCCCTGCCGCTGCGTGACGACGTGTGGCCCAAGTTCCTGCGTGAGAACGCACTGCGGGTGCTGGGCCTGACCTGAGGAGGCAGCCGTGAGCGACGTGGACTTCCGGTTCTTCGATTGCGACAACCACTACTACGAGGCGCTCGACGCCTTCACCCGGCACATCGATCCCAAGCTGGCCAAGCGGGCGATGCAATGGGTGCAGGTCGCCGGGAAGACCCGGCTCATGGTGGGCGAGAAGGTCAACCGGTTCATCCCCAACCCGACGTTCGACCCGATCGCGAAGCCGGGGGCGCTCGACGAGTACTTCCGTGGGCGCAACCCCAACGGGGCCGACGCCCGCGAGCTGTTCGGCAACCTCGACCGCATGGAGGACCATCCCGAGTACCGCGAACGAGACGCTCGGCTGGAGGTGATGGACCACCAGGGGATGGCCGCGGCCATCTTCCTACCGACGCTGGCCGTCGGCATGGAGCAGGCGCTCATCCGGGACCCTGCTGCGTTGGTCGCCGCGTTCCGAGCCTTCAACCGCTGGCTGATCGAGGACTGGGGCTTCGCCCACCAGGAGCGGATCTTCGCCGCTCCGATCTTCACGCTGGCCGATCCCGCCGCTGCCGCCGAGGAGGTGGAGTGGGCCCTCGAGCACGACGCCCGCTTCCTCCTGCTGCTGCCCGGTCCCGTCATCACGCCGGCTACCGGCCGGTCACCCTCGGACCCGGTCTTCGACCCGTTCTGGTCCCGGATCAACGAGGCCGGTGCCACGGTCGTTGTGCACGGCGGCGACAGCTGGTACTCGAACTACCTGTCCGACTGGGGCGAATCGGCCGAGATGGAGGCGTTCCGGCAGAACCCGTTCCGGTCGCTGGTCTCGGCCAACCCGACCCAGGACACGTTCGCCAACCTGCTCGCCCACCACCACTTCCAGCGCTTCCCCAACCTGCGCATCGCCGCCATCGAGACCGGTTCGGAGTGGGTCTTCCACCTCCATCAGAAGCTGAAGAAGTCCTGGGGGCAGACGCCGCATGCCTATCCGGAGGACCCACGGGAGACGTTCCGGCGCCACGTCTGGGTGTCGCCGTTCTACGAGGACCCGCTCGGTGACCTGCGCGAGCTGATCGGTGTGGAGCGCATCCTCATGGGCTCGGACTTCCCCCACGCCGAAGGGCTGGCCGAGCCGTCGGCCTACATCAAGGACCTGCGCAACTTCTCGTTCACCGACGCCGACGCGCGACTCGTCATGCACGACAACGGGTTGGCACTGTCCCAGCGTCGCCCGATCTGAGGCGCACCAGCTGGACCCGCAGCGACCGGGTCAGAACGGCGTGGGGATGCACCGCTGTGAGAGATCGGGCTCGACGTAGTCGCCCGCTTTCCCCCGCTTGGGCAGCGTGATGGTCTTCCGCTCCAGCGGCTCGTAGGGCACCTGACTCAGCAGGTGGGTGATGAGGTTGAGCCGCCCCCGCCGTTTGTCGTCGGTGCGGACGACGTGCCACGGCGCCCAGGCCGAATCGGAGGCCGTGAACAT
This sequence comes from uncultured Acidimicrobiales bacterium, assembly GCA_963728985.1. GTDB lineage: Bacteria > Actinomycetota > Acidimicrobiia > Acidimicrobiales > Ilumatobacteraceae > DASXAI01. The sequence goes on from CAVSME010000006.1 coordinate 260,664, forward strand.
GTCGTCGCGCGCTCGTGCGTAGTCGTACCACCGGCTGTACGACTTCAGGTCCATATCCGACAGCTTCCAGATCTTGCGGAGGTCGTCGATGCGGCTCTGGAGGCGACGGGTCTGCTCCTCCTCGCCGACCTCGAGCCAGTACTTGAGCAGCAGGACGCCGGAGTCGACGATGGCCTGCTCGACGGCCGGGACCATGACGAGGAAGCGCTTGGCCTGCTCCTCCGTGCAGAAGCCCATGACACGCTCGACGCCCGCTCGGTTGTACCAGCTGCGGTCGAAGATGACGACCTCGCCGGCGGCGGGAAGGTGGGGGATGTAGCGCTGGATGTACATCTGGGACTTCTCGCGCTCGGTCGGCGTAGGAAGCGCCACCACTCGGAAGACTCGCGGGCTCACCCGCTCGGTGATGGCCTTGATGCTGCCGCCCTTGCCAGCGCTGTCACGACCCTCGAAGACGATGCAGATCTTGGCCCCGGTCGCCTTCACCCACTCCTGCATGACGACGAGCTCGGCGTCCAAGATGCGCAGCTCGGCTTCGTACGGCTTCCGCTTCATCTTGGCGGCCGGATCGGCCTGCCCTGCGTCCTCGTCGCGATGCTTCTTCGATGCCACCTGGCGCGCCTCCGTGCTGCTGTGCTGGTCTCGTGGGCGCCCGGCTCAGCCGAGCGCCTTGGCCTTGGCCTGCTGGAACTCGGCTTCGGTGATCGCACCCTGGTCACGGAGCTGGGCCAGGCGGGCGATCTCGTCAGCCGTGCCGGTGCCATCGTTGGAGGCGACGCTCTGGACGTACTGACGCATCGCGGCGTCCTGTTGCTGGGCCCGATCGACGGCATGCGCCTGCATCTTGTGGCCGCGAGCGATGAGGTACACGAAGACCCCGAGGTAGGGCAGGAAGATGACGAACAGCGACCACAGCGCCTTGCCCCAGCCGGACAGGTCGGGACTGCGGAAGATGTCGCTGAAGACGATGATCAGCAACCAGATCCAGATGAAGAAGATGAAGAACCACAGCATCGACCAGAAGACCTGCCCGGTGCCGAACTCGGCGAGTAGCACGTGTACCTCCACGGTTTGTCGGGGTTTGGATCAGCTGATGCTGGAGTCGGCCAAGGCCGGCTTTTCTCCGGACGCCTGGTCGCCCGCCAGCTCACTGGCGAAGAATTCGAGGGCCGTCTTGGTCTTCGTCTGCTGCTCGGCGAGCAGATCGATGCCGTGGGCGGCGAGGAAGGCCCGGGTGCGGGCCGCCACTTCGAAGGCCTCGGTGGTGGCGCACTTGGTGGACAGCTCGAGGATCCGTGATCCGTCCGGATACGTCCAGAGCTCGGCCACGAGGCGCTGCTCGAAGTCGGCGGGCGTGAACTTCAGCTTGAGGAGGGTGATCGGACCGAGGATGGCGAGATCGTCGAGCCCGAGCCCGTCGGGTGCATGGGCGGCATAGAGGGAGCGCTGCTCCTTCGTGAAGAGCTTCCGCAACGGCTGGCGGCCGGCCAGCACCTCCCGCACCAAGGCGTTGTCGATCTGGGCCTTCATCGCGCCCGAGCACACGAACCCGCCGGGCATGGCGTCGACCTCGACACCGAAGGAGGGGGATCGGCGTACCCCGGGAGGGAGCGAGTCGGGAAGCAGGGGGCGCAGCTTCACGACGCTGTCGCCGGGCTTGCGCTGGATCCGGCGGGCCCGGAGGACGACGCCATTCTGGCTGAGCGTGAGATCGGGGGTGTCGAAGAACGCAACCTGGCGGATCTGGGCGTCGAGCGCGTCCATGTCGAGGGCGGCGATCGCCGATCGGCGATCGGCGTCGGGCACGCTCAGCTTCAGCTCGACGCTGTCGGCCTGTTTGATCAGCCGAAGGACCTGAGCGGTCTGCTCGACGGTCATTATGGGGGTGGCGTTGTCCATGCTCGGTGCCTTCCTTCCGACAGTGGCGGCGACCAGGCCGCGATGCTGCGTTCGGTCACGGCGTGACCAGCACGGTTGTCAGCACCATCCCGCTCCTGCGGGTGGCTCGGCACTACCCGAGCGCGGGTGGCGAGAGGGCCGTAGGCGTCGCGCCGGCGGCGGCCGAGGTCGCGGCGTGCTGGGCGACCCAATCGAGCGACGCCAGCCGGGCGCCGGCCTGGTGCTTTATCCGCTCCGCGACCGCGGGCGGCACGGTGGAGTCGTCGGCGACGAGCTTGTCGGCGATGTCGATCCGCTTGACGACGAGGGCTGTCGGATCGGACGCGCAGCGGCCGAGGTAATCGGGGTACGGCTCACCGGGACGCTGCGTCAGCACTTGGACCAGACGTACAAGATCGGCGTCACCGGTGCGGGCCAGCAGCTCGTCGGCGGTCGTCGGGGTCTTCTCGAGAACGTCGTGGAGCAGCGCCGCCATGACGGCACGGTCGTCCCCGACCGTGCTCACGGCGGCGGCGATCCGACGGGCATGGGCGATGTGTCGTCCGCCGAGCGTGGTGACAAGTTCGCCCAGTAGCTCGGCGGCGAGCGCATCGGCCTCTTCTGGCGACATGGGATCGACTCTCCCTGGTCAGCGTCTTCGTGGGCTGGTCCCGATGCCGACATGACACCTCTCGACGATGGCAGTGGGCACTACCCCTGGCAGGGTGGTTCAGCCCTCGCCGGCGCGCCCTCCGCGCGGCGCTGACCCGCTCGGTCCTTCCACCCGTGGCCGGGTGGTGCTCGCCCACCCTCGGACGGGTGATCGTGAGCCGGGTCGGAGGAGGCTCACATGACCGTCACGAGCCAAGGCGATGCCGACACGTCGCCGGCACCCGCGACTGGGGCACTCGTCTACAACCAAGAAGCGGCCACTGTCGTGGCCGCGCTCGGCGCGGACGAGTCCGTGGGGCTGGCCGTGGCCGAGGCCGCGACGCGCCTCGCACAGCAGGGGCCGAACCAGATCACGAGCGAGAAGCCGCCGTCCGTGTGGGCGGTGGCACTGCAGCAGCTGCGCGACCCGATGAACATCATGCTCGTCGCCGTCGCCGTGGTGAGCCTGGTGATCGGTGAGGTGCCCACGGCGATCATGGTCTTCCTCCTCGTCCTCCTGAACGTCGTGCTGGGTGCTCGCCAGGAGCTCACGGCCCGCGCCAGTGTCGACGCCCTATCGAAGATGCAGGTACCCCAGACGAAGGTGCTGCGCGGCGGAACGGTCGTCCAGGTGCCGGCGGTCGACGTCGTGACCGGTGACATCGTCATGGTCGAGGCCGGTGACATCGTGCCGGCCGACGGTCGCATCGTCCGTTCGGCCACCCTCGAGACCCAGGAAGCGGCGCTGACCGGCGAGAGCGCACCGATCGCCAAGCAAGCTGGCGCGCTGCCCGGTGGTGAGGTCGGGGTGGGCGACCGGTCGAACATGCTGTTCCAGAACACCTCCGTCACGCGCGGAACCGGAGCGATGGTGGTGACGGCCACCGGCATGGACACGCAGATGGGGCAGATCGCCACCATGCTGACCTCGGTCACCCGTACCCGGTCACCGCTCCAGCGGGAGCTCGACACGCTCACCAAGGTGCTGGGCATCATCGCCTGGACGGCGGTGGCGATCATCGTGGTCGTTGGTCTGGCACGAGGGCTCTCGGGCACGGACGTGCTGCTGCTGGGCACGGCGATGGCGATCTCGGCCATCCCGACAGGCCTGCCGACGTTCGTGTCGGCGATGCTGTCCTACGGGGCGAAGCAGCTCGCCGAGGCCAAGGCCGTGGTCAAGAACCTGACCGATGTCGAGACGCTGGGCGCCACCAGCGCCATCAACACGGACAAGACGGGCACCCTCACGATGAACGAGATGATGGTCTCGGTGCTCTACGCCGGAGGCGCCTGGTTCACCGTCGAGGGCGTCGGCTACGCCAAGTCGGGGCGCATCCGCTCGGTCGCCGGTACGCCCGAGCCTGACTTCACTCGCCTGGCCTACGGCATGGCGCTCGACAGCGATGCCACGGTCTCCGACTCCGGCGCCGTCGTGGGGGATCCCACCGAGGCGGCCCTGGTCGTGCTGGCGGCCAAGCTGGGGGTCGACGCCGACGAGACCCGCCGCGCCTACCCGCGCCTGGCCGAAGTGCCGTTCGACTCGGAGTACAAGTTCATGGCGACCTTCCACCGGGTTCCGGTGGAAGGAGGCGAGCGAGTGATCGAGCTCGTCAAGGGCGCCCCCGACGTCGTCCTCGCCCGCTGTACGAGCGAGGGCGGACCGCTGCTCGGATCTCGGCCGATCGATGAGACACGAAGTGACATCCTGGCCGCCAACCAGGAGATGGGGGAGAAGGGTCTCCGCGTGCTGGCCTTCGCCGCCCGTCTCATCGACGACGCCGATCTGCCCGCCGCGACCAAGGATCCGATGTCGTTCACGAACGACCTGACGTTCGTGGCGATGGTCGGGATCATCGATCCGCTGCGGGTCGAGGCCAAGGGCGCCGTCGACGTCGCTCTCGCCGCCGGCATCGACGTCCGGATGATCACCGGTGATCACGCCGTCACCGCTGCCGCGATCGGCGAGACGCTGGGTCTGGGCGAGGGTGCCATCAGCGGCGCCGAGCTGCAGGCCCTCTCCGACGAAGAGCTGGCGCAGCGGCTCCCGCAGCTCCACGTCTTCGGTCGGGTTTCGCCCGAGGACAAGCTGCGCCTCGCCCGCTTGATGCAGCAGCAAGGGCTCATCGTGGCCATGACCGGCGACGCCGTGAACGACGCAGCGGCGCTGAAGCAGGCCGACATCGGCGTGGCCATGGGCAGCGGCAGCGAGGTCTCGAAGCAAGCGGCCCGCATGATCCTGACGGACGACAACTTCGGCACGCTGGTCCACGCCGTCGAGCTGGGCCGCACCATCTACGCCAAGGTCGTCTCGTACATCCGCTACCAGATGACCCAGCTCCTGGCCCTCGTGCTGATCTTCCTGGCGGCGACCGCCTTCGACATCAACAGTGGAGTCGCCATGACGCCGCTGATGGTCCTGTTCCTGAACTTCTTCATCTCGGTCTTCCCCGTGATCGTGATCGCCCTCGACCCTGGTGACCCCGAGGTGATGAACCGCCCGCCGCGTGACCCGAAAGTGCCCATCACGAACCCAGCGGCGGTCACCCGCTGGGTGCTGTACGGGGTCGTGTTGTTCCTCGCCGGCCTCGTCCCGTTGGTCTTCGGGCCGGACACCCTGTACATCGACAAGCCCAGCGCGTCCATGACCATGTGCTACGTCGTCATCGGGATGGGTACGATCTTCAGCGGGCTCGTCATGCGGCGCGATCCGTCGAGTGGCCTGGTCCCGCCGGTGCTCGGCGCGCTGAAGGTGCTGGTGCTCCCGACGCTGTTGCTGATCCTGTCGACGGAGCTCAGCTTCCTGCAACGGGGTCTCTTGACACAGCCGCTGGACGGGCTCCAGTGGCTGGCGTGCATCGGCTTGGCCCTGGTCCTTCCCATCGTGGTCGAGATCGACAAGTGGATCCGGCGCCGCCGGCTGCCGGCGGCAGCGCCACCGACGGCGGCCGCGGTCGTGAGCCCCAGCCGGGCCGGCACGCTGGCCACCGTGTAGGACGCGCCCGGCGAAACCGACAATTCCCACCTGCTGCGAGAGAGGCTGTTGACTGATGCCAGACGAAACGTCCGCCCTGGGCCCGATCAGCTACCTGATCGTGGAGTTCCCGGGCAGCAAGATGACAGGCGAAGGCTTCCCCCTCCTCCTGGACCTCGTGGATCGCGGCGTGATCCGGATCCTGGATCTGATGTTCATCACCCGCGACGCGAACGGATCGACGCGAGTCGTCAACTTGACTGATCTCGACCGCGACGGCAGTTACGACCTCGCCGTGTTCGACGGTGCGTCGTCGGGCCTCCTCGACGAGAGCGACGCCGCCGATGCCGGCGCCGTCATCGAGCCGGGCTCCTCGGCCGGGATCCTGTTGTTCGAGAACCGCTGGGCCACGCCGTTCGTGCAGGCCCTCCGCAACGGCGACGCGCAGCTCGTCGCCGCCGGCTACATCCCGCTGGACAGCATCGCCGCCGCGCTCGACGCCGCCGACGGCTGAGCATTCAAGAGAGGACGACGACATGCCTGGACTTCTACGAGGTGTGGCCCGCACGGCCGCCATCGCCGGGACCGCGACCGCCGTATCGAACCGGGTCTCCCGCCGCCAGGCGAACCGGTGGGCGAACCAGGAGCAACAGCAGTACGCCCAAGAGCAGCAGCAGTACGCCCAACCGCAGCAGTACTACCAGCAGCCGGCGCCCCCGCCCCCGCCCCCGGCGGCGCCCGCAACCGACACGCTCACCCAGCTGCAGCAGCTCGCCGATCTGAAGGCTCAGGGGATCCTGACCGACGCCGAGTTCGCGGCGCAGAAGGCCAAGATCTTGGCGTCCTGAGCCCGATCGCCGATGCCGAGGAGCGCGAAGACCGGCCCCCAGGAAGCAACGACGGGCAGCCCTCGTCTCGCCATCCTCCTGGCGATGGCGATGTTCGTGCTGGTCGTCGACACGTCGCTGATGAACGTGTCGATCTCGTCGGTGGTTCGCGACCTCGGCACGACCGTCAGCGGCGTCCAGTCCGCGATCGCCCTCGAGGCGCTGGTATCCGCCGCCTTCATCCTCATCGGCAGCAAGATCGGCGATCTGATCGGCCGCAAGCGGGCCTACGCGCTGGGGCTGATCGGTTACGCCATCGGCGCGCTGGCCATGACGCTGGCCCAGGGGCTGGCGGCGATCATCATCTTCTGGGCCATCATCGGCGGTCTCGGTGCGTCACTGCTGCTGCCGGCGATGCAGTCGCTGATCCACGGCAACTTCGAAGGACCGGCCCAGAAGAAGGCGTATGCGCTCGTGGGCGCGGCGGCGGCGATCGCTGCCGCCGTGGGGCCCCTGCTCGGAGGCTTCATCACCACGTACCTCAGCTGGCGCATCGCGTTCCTGCTCGAGGATGTCGTCATCCTCGTCGTGCTGTCCGGGTTGAGACTCGTCCGGGACGTGCCCTACACCGGGCCGCGGCACGTCGATGTCGTCGGTGCCGGCCTGTCGATCGTGGGCATGGGCGGCATCGTGCTCGGCATCCTCGTTTGGCAGGAGGGAGGTGAAGCCGTCGCCGCCCTGTTGCTGCTCGGCGCGGCGGCCATGGCGGGGCTCGTCTACTGGCTGCTGCGACGCAAGCGCCTGGGCAAGCCGACGCTGCTCGAGCCCGATCTCTTCCGAGCGAGGCTGTTCCGGTCCGGGATCACGCAGCAGACGCTCCAGCAGATCGCGCTGGGCGGGGCGATGATCACCTTGCCCATCTTCTTGCAGATGGTGCTCGAGTACAACGCCATGCAGGCCGGCCTCTCGCTGGCTCCGTTGTCGCTCAGCATGTTCGGCGTTGCCCTGCTCGCCGGCAAGTCCGCCGGCAAGCGCCGCCCGGCCAGCATCATCCGTGCCGGCTTCGCCCTCCTGACGGCCGGCATGCTGGTCCTGATCCCCATCGTCCCTCGGGCCGACTCCGGGTGGTACTTCGTGGTTCCGCTCATCGTCGCCGGATCGGGGTTGGGCCTGCTCGTCTCCCAGCTCAACAACTACACGCTCTCGCCGATCTCCGAGGAGCGGGTCAGCGAGGCGGCCGGCGTGAACTCGGCGGGTGGCTCCTTCGGGCTGTCGTTCGGCTTGGCCTTCGCCGGCGCCATCATGCTGGCGACGCTCTCGGTGGCCTTCACCCATCAGGCGGAGAGCAGCACCGTGCTGGCGCCGACCGAGCAGCAGCAGGTCGCACAGGCGCTCGAGCACGACGCCGAGGTGATGAGCAACACACAGTTGAAGCAACAGTTGGCCGGACAGCCGGCTGCGGTGCAGGACGAGATCATTCGCATCAACACGGACGCGCGCCCATTGGCCCTGCAGGTCGGGCTGCTCGTCCCGGTGCTGGCCGGCCTGCTCGGCCTGCTCAACTCGTTCCGGATGATGCGCCTGCCGGATCCGGCGCCATCGGGCTCGGCCGAAGGGATGGGCTGGGGCTGAGGACGCGCCAACGTCGGAGGCCGTCGCTTGTGCTGGCAAGAACAAGCGACGATGCCGGTGATGGGGCCGATGCCCGGGAATGGCAAGCGCTGACATTTGCCGGCGACGGCAAACGCAGCGCCACGCTGATACGGCCGACGTGCGGAGGCCGCGCTTTGCCGGGGCGTCGGCGGGCGCCGGCGTCGATGCATCGCCGCTGCTAGAGCGGTCTGTAGGGGCGCGGTGCTCGACCGGCCCCCACCTTTGGGTGAGAATGCCGCATGCCGTCGCTGGTGCGAGTGGAACGGTACGTCCACCCACACGTGCTAGGCATTTGCCAGCGTCGGTCGTCCCCGACCGAGGGGGAAGCGACGCAACCAGGGTCGTTCGGTATCCCTCACATCGAGGCAAGAGCTGCCGTTGTGGACCGGCAGATGTTCATCGACCAACCAGTGCGTACGGGCTTCACGCAGGGACCGCTCCTGTGGAACGGAGGAGTGAGATGACGGGGAACCGTCGACGATCCGTGGCCTCCTCTCCGGGATCCTCGGAGGGTGCCCTTCGGCACGGGAAGCTGCGGGCGCCGCTGGTCTCCCAGCACTACGTTCGTAGGAGCCGTCTCTTCACGTTGCTCGACGACGTGACCGCCGCATCGCTCACGTTGATCGTCGCTCCTGCCGGGGCCGGCAAGACGTCGCTCCTCGCCGGCTGGCTGGCCGAGACCGGTGCGACCGCCGCGTGGTTGTCACTCGACGAGGCCGATCACGACGCCGGCCAGTTCTGGATGGACTTCATCGCCGCCGTCGACACGGTCGTGCCTGGGTACGGCGAGTCGGCGTCGAGCCGCTTGCGCCAGTTCACGCGCGAGTCGACGATGGTGGATGCGCTGCTCGTCGATCTGGACGGCGAGGAACGACCGCCGGTGATCGTTGTCATCGACGACTTCCACCTGGTCGATGACGAGGTTGTCGGACCCACGCTCGCCCTGCTGGCGCAGCACCTGCCGGCCTGGCTCCATCTGGTCGGCCTTTCGCGGCGCGAACCGAAGATGGCGCTCGAGCGCTTGCGGACGCGCAACCAGCTGGGTGAGATCGGCTTCGCCGAGCTTCGGTTCTCCCCGGCCGAGGCGGTCGAGCTGTTGACCATGCTGGCGCCGACCTTGTCCGAGGAGCGGATGCACGCCGTCGCCCAGCAGTCCGAAGGGTGGGCGGCGAGCCTGCAGCTCGTCGCGCTGGCCGAGCGTTCGGCGCAGGCGCAAGTGGGCTTCGACGCGCCTCCTGATGCCGATGTCGTCATGCTCCAGGACTACGTCTGGTACGAGGTCCTCGCCGCCGAGAGTCCCGAGCTGATCGAGGTGCTCCAGGCCACAGCGGTCGTCAAGCGGGTGAACGCCAGTCTGGCCCATGCCCTCACCGGGCGGGTCGACGCCGGCCGGCTCGTCCTGCGCGCGCGGGCGCGCGGACTGTTCGTCACCCGCCTGGGCACGGAGGGCTGGGTCGAGGTGCACTCCTTGGTGCGCGGTGTGCTGATCGCGGAGCTCCGCAACCGCGACCCGCAACAGCTCGCCGAGCTGCACACCCGTGCGGCGCGCTGGTTCGAGGACGCCGGCGAGGTGGTTCCGGCGCTCGAGCACTGGCTGGCGGCCGACCGCCCTCGCGATGCGCTGCGCTTGCTCGCCGCCAAGAACGCCGAGCTCTATGACACCGCACGTGAGGCCACGGTGCTCCAGACGATCAGTGCCATCCCGCCCCACGTCGCCGCCGAGGATCTCGACGCCGCGATCGAGTTCGCGTGGTGCCACCTGCTCGTCAGCCGGAAGCGGTTCCTCGAGCTCGTCGAGCAGCTGCACTGGTGGTCGGAGCGCTCGGACGTGGACGATCTGCGAAAGGGCCGGGTGTGCGTGCTGCGATCGATCGCGGCGACGATGAGCGGCAGTTGGGCGGAAGGCGGCGACCTCGCCCGTCAGGCCATGGCCCAGTTCGGTGAGGCATGGTGGCGGGATCCGCTGGGCCGGATCAGCCTCAACATGGTGGCCCGCGAGGTGGCCATGTCCGAGCGCTGGAACGACGGTGCCGACGAGGTGCGGGACCTCGACCTGGCCCTGCGGCGCGATGCCGAGCGGCGACTGGCCTTCGAAGGCACGCGGGCCTTCGGTGAGGCCTTGGCTGGCCGGCCGCTCGATGCCATCCGGATCGCAGCAGGCGTTCGGCAGGCCGCAAGCATCTCGCAGATGACGATCCTCCGTGCCGAGCTGCTGACCGCCGAGGCGATCGCCAACCGTGAGCTCGGTGACCGAGCCAAGGCGCTCGAGGGGCTGCAGCATCTCGCCGAGTCGCCCGCCGAGACCATGTTGCACTGCAAGGTCCTGGCCACCCTCGAGCTGGTCCAGGCCCGACTGGACGAAGGTGATCTCGATGCCGCCGAGGCGTTGTTCCAGTCCGCCGAGATGATGATCGAGCTCGATCTGCCGGGACCGGGAGCGCGCACGTGGTTGGCGCGGGCCGGCACGCTCGTCGCACTGGCCGGCGGTCATCTCGACCGGGCGCGGCGCTGGGCTGACCAGGTCGACGATTCGTTCTGGCGGGGCGTGAGCGTCGCTCGGGTCTGCCTGGCGGCAGGGGAGCGCCATGAGGCGCTCGCCTGCCTGGACACGGCAGAGCCGCGATGCGTCCGTCATGACGTCGTCCTGAGCCTGCTGCGAGCGCGCGCCGTCGACGACCACGACGAAGCGATGAAGCTGGCGGCGCGCGCCGTCGAGCAGGCGGCCGCCGACGGCTTGCTCCAGACCGTGGCGTCAGAGGGTCCCGATGCCACCGAGCTGGCTGAACGGGTGGCGTGGCGGGCGCCCGAGCAGTGGTTCGACCGGCTCCGTCGCGCCGCCGCCGAACGGCGGCAAGGTGCATCGCAGCAGATGGACATGATCGAGCAGCTGACCGAGCGCGAGCGCGATGTGCTGCGCTTCCTCCCGAGCCGGCTCACGGTGTACGAGATCGCCAATGAGCTCTACGTCTCCGTGAACACGCTGAAGTTCCACCTCAAGATCATCTACCGCAAGCTCGGCGTGAGCTCGCGATCCGAGGCGGCCGAAGTGGCGCGCAAGATGACGTCCGGCCACTCGAGTCACTAGCCGTCGAGCACCTTCCGGCGCTGCTGCTCGTACTGCTCGTCCGACAGGAGCCCGCGGTCGCGGAGGTCGGCCAGCCCATGGAGCTGCGCCACCGGATCGACGACGAGGCGGGCCCAACCACCGTCGAGCGACCCGGCGCCTGAGGGCGGCCGGGTCAGGAGATCAACATGGTTGCGGCGGGTTGCTCGAACCCGTTCCATGGTCAGCCACCTCCTCGCGTCCCGTTCCATCCATTGTCACGGCCGATCGTCGATGCGGCCCCACCCCGGCAGGGGTGGTTTCCCGCACCACCCGCCGGCGTGCTGCTAGCTCGCGGCGAGTCCCGCGATCCCGTTGCGGAAGAGCACGAACGCGAGGAGGAACAGCAACCCGACCGCGACGCGCCGGCCATTGTGCTCGAGCCAGGTCCGCGTCCGGTTGAGCACCTGCATCGTCGCGTCCCGGCGCACGACCAGCGCGATGAGAGCGATGAGGAGCGGGAGCAGCGAGATCACCGCGAACGCGATCCACTGGACCACGTACTCGGCCGGGGAGGGGTCGCGTTCGGAGATCTCCTTGAGCGCGAGGGGTATGAAGCCACCGGGGTTCGCCAGCGTCGCGCCGGCGCCGGCGATGGCGATTGCCGGCGACGACGCCAGCCTGCTCATGCGGTCGATCATGCCGGCCGCCCGCGCCGGGTCGGGCGGCCGGCGCAGGATTCGCAGCGCCACCACCACGATCAGCGCGCCGGCAATGATGTCGACGACGGCGACCCACGTCTTGGGCGAGGACGGCGTCGAGCTGGCGGCGCTGTCGCCGATCACCAGGCCCGCGATCACGCCCACGATCAACGTCGCGCCGAGCGCTCCCCCGTAGAACAGCAGGCCCGTCCGTAGCGGGCGGTCACCGAGGACGAGCGCAAGTACGGAGAACGACAGCGTCGTCGGCGACAGCATCGCCGCCAGCGTCGTCAACGCCAGCTCGGCGTTGACCCAGTTCACAGCGGTGATCGACGAGCGATGTCGTCACGCCAGCGCTTTGGCCTTGGCCTGCTCGAACTCGGCGTCACTGATCACGCCTTGCGTATGGAGGTCGACCAGCCTGGCCAGTTCATCAGCCGTGCTCGTCCCGCTGCCGCTGACCGACTGGACGTACGAGCGGAGTGCTTGGTCCTGCGCTTGTTGGGCCTGGATGTTGTGCTCGGTCATCTTGTGGCCGCGGATGATCAGGTACAGGAAGACCCCGAGGTACGGCAGGAGGATCACCAGGATCGTCCACAGCGCCTTGGCCCACCCTGACAGGTCACGGCTCCGGAAGATGTCGCCGAAGACGATGACGAGCAGCCAGATCCAGATGAAGAACATGAAGAACCACAACATCGACCAGAAGACTTCCCCGGTGCCGAACTCGGCGACGATCATTGTCTACCTCCACGTTGGCGTGCTGCGAGAGCCGCTCCACCACGATCCGGCGCGAGCGGGTACCTGCGCATCACCCCCTGGAGGGTGGGAGGCACGCAACTAATCCGTCAGGGGTCCGCCGTAGCGGACGAGGGCGTAGAAGACGAGAACGGCGAGGACCACATAGGTCAGTGACCACACCGGGTAGTACGGCAGCCAGGTTGCGGCGCTCACTCCTCCGATCGCGGCGGCGACGAAACCGACCCACCGGGCGAACTGCGACTGGACCAAGACGAGCGTGCTCGCCACGACGAGCACGATCCCCACCACCAGCCAGGTCCAGGCGTAGGTCGTGAGGTTGGACCCGAGCACGCCGCCCTCCAGGTTCTCGGGCAACGCGCCCTTGTACCTGAACGCCCACATCGCGTCGATGATCCGCATCAAGCCGGCGAGCCCAAGGACGGTGCCGGCGAACACGAGCCAGCCGAGCCCACTCCGGTCGTAGCCATCGGGCGCTGTCGACATCGCCATCTCCTTCGTTCACGCCGGCGGCGCAGGGAGGTCCGGCATCTCCGGTTCCTCGGTCGTCGCCGGAGAACCTGAACAGGCCACCTACCCAGGATGCGGCGCAGCGGGGTGAGCTGTCACCACCCCCCGGCGGGTGGTGGTGAGTCAGGCGTCCAGCACCTTCATCCGTTGCCGGTCGTACTCCTCGTCGGACAGCAGGCCGCGGTCGTGGAGGCCGGCGAGCTCCTGGAGCTGCTCGACAGGATCGATGATGAGGCAGGCCCAACCCCGATCGGCGGTCGCCGCCGCCGGTGGCCGGGCCAGCAGGTCGGCACGTCGACGAGTGGTGCGTACGCGTCGCATGGTCACGTCTCCCCTGGACCACCGGGAAGTCGATCGGCCAGCGCGGCCTCGACTCGCGTGGCCGGAATGCGCTCGCCGGCGATGATGAGACCGCCGGCGTGACGGGCGGCGGCCGACAGCGGCTCCGCCCAACGGTCCTCCGTGACCAGCACGATGCCGACCGATCCTGGCCGGACGGCGAACGATGCCAGCTCGAGGTCGTGCTCGCTCAGCAACCCGCCCAGCTCTCCCTCCACCTCCCGCAGGCTCGCCAGGCTGTCGATCGCCTCGATCTCGAGCACGCGGACGGTCTCGTCCTTCTCCTTCACCACGACGGCCAGGTCGAGGAGGTGGATCGTGCCGGCGCCGACGAGACCCGAGAGCGCGTCGGCCACGGATCCCAAGGAGGCGACGTCGGGCACGACGATGATGAGGTACTCCACCAGGTCGGTCATCACCTCGTCGGCCGGTTCGATGTCGTCGTTGTCGTTCGTCATGTCGAGGTGTCTGGAGTGGGCCGCCCGCCGTACCGAGCCAGCGCGTAGAACACCAAGACGGCGCCGGCCACGTAGATGAGCGACCAGATGGGGTAGTAGGGCATCCACGCCATCGCTGTGAGCGCGGCGATCGTGGCGGCGGCGTAGCCGACCCAGCGAGCCAGCTGTGAGTGGACGAGCAGCAGGAAGCTCGACAGGACGAGGATGACGCCGACGACCAGCCACAACCAGGCGTAGTTCTTGAGGTCGGATCCGAGGACGCCGTCCTGCAGTTCGTCGGGCAGGGCGCCGTTGTACCCGAAGGCCCAGATCGCGTCGAGGATGCGCATGACGCCGGCGAGACCGAGCACCGTGCCGGCAAAGAAGATCCATCCGCCCCGCGGTCCGTCGTCGAGGAGGTTGGCCTCGGCGGCGGCAGGGTCCCATTGCTTCGTCATCGGTCCTCCGACGGGCTGGTCAGCGGCGGATGAAGGCCAGAGGGCGATCGAGTGGTCTCGTCAGGGATGAACCATTGGCGAGCGAGCCGAGCACGGCCCTCCGGCATCCATGGTGACGGCAGGACGTCCTAGCCCGCCCCACCCTCGAACGGGTGGTTTCGCCGGACGGGCATCCGGCCACCCGCCGCCGGGTGGGGCTGGACCACCCGGCCCGGCCCCATCGTGGTGGGCACACGGGAGGACATTTGATGCTGGTTGCGGGCTTCGATACGGGCGCAGTGGGGTTCCCGCTGCTGACCCCTGCGACGCTCCTGTAGCGGCCGGCCGTGGAAACCGTCGCCCGCTCTCCGGCTGACGTCCTGCGATTGGCGGTGGCCGGCGGAGGGCTGGTCGTCCTACTCGTGGTGGACTGGCTGTTCGGCGACACCCTGGCCGGGTTCGCATCGGATCTGCTGCGCGGACTCGAAGCACTGCCTGACTGGCTCACGGACCTGGTGATCGTCGGGACACGGTTGCTGGGCGCCGTCGTGCTCGTCGGCGGACTGGTGTGGATGGTGGCGCACACCCGATGGCGCACGCTCGCCACCGTCGCCGTGGCCGGTGGGGTGGCGGCTGTCATCGCCGCAGTGCTCATCCCGCGCGTCACGACCAGCGACGGTCCCGCACCGCTCGAGGTGACCTTCGATCTGCGGCCGGTGGACAGCGGAACGTTCCCGACTGCTGTCGGCCTCGCCGTCGTGACCGCCGTCTTGTCGGCGGCGGCGCCGTGGTTGAGTCGACGGTGGCGGCGATTGGGATGGGCGTTGGCCGCGGGTCTGATCCTCTGCCGCTTCTTCAGCTCACCGGCATCGTTCACCACGCCGGTGGCGGCGACGATCGGATGGTTCTCCGGCGCCGCCGTCCTCGTCGTGCTGGGCGCGCCGTCGCGGCGCCCGACGATGGATGCGGTCATCGAGGGCCTTTCGGATGTCGGCCTGCAGGTGCGGGAGCTTGCCCCGGCCGCCGTGGACGCCCGCGGGTCGACGCCGTACTTCGGTGTCGCACTGGACGGCACGAAGCTGTTCGTGAAGGCGCTCGGCGCCGACGAGCGCAGTGCCGATCTCCTCTTCCGCTTCTATCGCCGCCTCCAGCCCCGGGACTACGGCGACGAGCGGCCGTTCTCGTCGCTGCGCCGAGGCGTCGAGCACGAGGCCCTCGTCGCGCTGTCGGCGCGGGCCTTGGAGGTGAGCACGCCCCGCCTGCTGGCCTTCGCCACAGCCGAGCCGAACGGGTGCGTCCTCGCCTACGAAGCCATCGAGGGCCGATCGCTGGATCGCATCCCACCGGAGGACATCACCGACGACGTCCTGGCGGCCGCGTGGCAGCTCGTGGGCGACCTCCGCCGGCACCGCATCGCTCATCGGGACCTCCGGTTGGCGAACCTGTTCATGGGCGACGACGGCGCCGTGTGGCTCATCGACTTCGGCTTCAGCGAGCTGGCCGCCACCGACGTGCTCCTGGCCACGGACGTCGCCGAGCTGCTGGCGTCGACCAGCATCTGCGTCGGCTCCGAGCGGGCCGTGGCAGCAGCCACCGCCGTGATCGACCGGCCCGGCCTGGATGCTGCTCACGATCGTCTTCACCTCTGGAGCCTGAGCGGCGCCACACGCTCGGCCCAGCGGCAGCACGCCGGCCTGCTCGACGACCTTCGCCGCCGCGTCCGCCAGACCGCCGAGACCGCGGATCGGTGAGGCAGCCGGCGAGCGATCGGTGACGAACGCATGGTGGTTCGCGCTCACGGCCATCGGCGCCGCCGGCCTGCTGGCATCGATCCATGCTGCCCGCAAGTCCACCATCGGCCCTCGGGAAGTGCGGTGCTTCCGTGCGGTCAACGGATTGCCCGACGCGCTGTTCCCCGTGTTCTGGGCGCCCATGCAGCTGGGCAACCTCGTCGTCGGCACCTTGACCGGCTGGGGGATCGCCCTCGTGGCGGGCGACCTCGTCATCGCCGTGGGCGCCACCCTCGCCACCGTCTCCAAGGTCGCCGGCGAGTGGGTGGTGCGCCGACGGATGGCGGAGTACCTGGCCGTGCGCCAGCGTCCGGGCACCAGCCAGGTCGGGGCGCGGCTGCGGGGCCGCGACGTGCCCCGGCGCGGGCCCAGCTTCCCGTCGGGGCACGCCATTCTCGTCGCCGCCCTGGCTGCCGTGCTGGCTCCCTACTTCGGCGTGGCCTGGTGGTGGCTGCTGGCGCTGGCCGTGCTGCTGGTCATGGTCGGGCGGGTGTACGTCGGCGCCCACAACCCGCTGGACGTCACGGCCGGCGCAGGGGCGGGCCTGGCCCTCGGCGGCATCGTGGCCGCGTTCATCCGCTGACCTTCGGCCCGAGTCTCAGTTCGCTCGGCGCGCCTTCGCTTCGAGGCGGTGCCGGTGGAGGATGGGCTCGGTGTAGCCCGATGGCTGCTCGCCGCCTTCCATGACCAGGGCCAGGGCCGCCCGGAAGGCCACGCCGGTGAACTCGGGTGCCATGGGCACGTAGGCGGCGTCGCCTGCGTTCTGCGCATCGACGACGGCGGCCATCCGCTGGAACGTGGCCTCGACCTGCCCGGCGTCGACGACGCCGTGGCGCAACCAGTTGGCGATGTGCTGCGACGAGATCCGGCACGTGGCCCGGTCTTCCATGAGGGCGATGTCATGGATGTCCGGCACCTTGGAGCAGCCGATGCCCTGGTCGATCCAGCGGACGACGTAGCCGAGGATGCCTTGCGCGTTGTTGTCGAGCTCGGCCTGGATGTCCTCGGCGGTCCACGCCGGCGCGACGACGGGAACGGTGAGGATGTCGGCCAGCGTGGCGCGGGGCGCACTGGAGGCGAGGGCGCGCTGGCGGGCGCCGACGTCGACGCGGTGGTAGTGGGTGGCGTGCAGGGTCGCCGCCGTCGGCGACGGAACCCACGCGCAGTTGGCGCCGGCGTCGGGATGGCCGACCTTCTGAGCGAGCATGTCGGCCATCAGGTCCGGTGCCGCCCACATGCCCTTGCCGATCTGTGCCCGGCCCGGCAGACCGCATGCCAGCCCGACGTCGACGTTGTGGTCCTCGTAGGCACGAATCCAGTTCGTCGTGCGCATGTCGGCTTTCCGCACGACCGGTCCCCCGGCCATCGACGTGTGGATCTCGTCGCCCGTACGGTCGAGGAACCCCGTGTTGATGAACGCCACCCTCGAGCGCGCCGCCCGGATGCATTCGCGCAGGTTGACCGTCGTGCGCCGCTCCTCGTCCATGATCCCGATCTTCACGGTGTTCGGCGGCAGACCGAGCACCTGCTCGACCCTCTCGAACACCTCGACGGTGAACGCGACCTCGGCGGGACCATGGAGCTTGGGCTTGACGACGTAGATCGACCCGGCCGGCGAGTTGCGCCCGTCTCCCGCGAGGTCGCGCTGCCCGATGGCCACGGTGACGATGGCGTCGAGCAGTCCCTCCGGTACTTCCGTCCCGTCGCCGGCGAGGACGGCGGGTGTGGTCATGAGCAGGCCCACGTTGCGCACGAGGAGGAGCGCCCGCGTGCGCATGGTCTCCTCGGTCCCGTCGGGCCGGGTGACGGAGCGGTCAGGGTGCAGGCGACGGACGAACGTGGCGCCGTCCTTCGTGATGTCCGCGGTCAGGTCGCCGGTCATCAGCCCGAGCCAGTTGCGGTAGGCGGCCACCTTGTCCGCCGCGTCGACGGCGGCGATCGAGTCCTCGAAGTCGATGATGGTGGTGACGGCGGCCTCGAGCATGACGTCGCTGACGCCGGCGGCGTCGACCGCCCCGACGGGTGTCGAGCGATCGATCAGCAGCTCGATGCCGAGTCCGTGGTGGGTGAGCACGACGCTGGCCGGCGCGACCGGGTCGCCGGTGTAGCCGGCGAAGCCGTTCGGATCGGCCAGCTCGGTCTGGACGCCGCCGGGCTGCGCCGCGCGCAAGCGCCCGTCGTCGACTCGATATGCCGTCACCGTTGCGTGGGAGCCGTCGTGCAAGGGCACGACGTCGTCGAGGAACTGCCGCACCCAGGCGACGACGTCGCCACCGCGCACCGGATCGTAGGGACCGCCGGACGGCAAGGTGCCGAGCGCATCGGTGCCGTAGAGGGCGTCGTAGAGCGATCCCCAGCGGGCGTTGGCGGCGTTCAGGGCGTAGCGGGCGTTCGAGACGGGCACCACGAGCTGCGGCCCGGCGATCACCGCGATCTCGTCGTCGACGCCGGCGGTGTCGATCGTGAACGCGGGGCCGTCGGCGACGAGGTACCCGATCTCGCGCAGGTGCCGTTCGTAAGCGGCGGCGTCGAGCACGGGTCCGGGATGGGCGCGATGCCAGGCATCGATCTCCCCTTGCAGCCGGGCCCGCTCGGCGAGCAGCTCGCGGTTGCGAGGCGCCAGCGCATCGACGATGCCGGCGAAGCCCTTCCAGAAGTGCTCGGGCCTGATGCTCGAGCCGGCCAACACCTCGTCGCCGACGAAGGCGGCCAGTTCCGCATCGACCTGGAGGCCAGCGAGGGGCACGAGCGTCACCGTACGGGTGAGACGCGGCCGGCGATGAAGTCGATCAGGACGTCGTTGGTGTAGTCGGGCGCTTCCTCGGGGATGAAGTGGCCGCAGTCCACGGCCCGCACCCGGAGGTCGGGGAAGTAGCGGGCGAATTGATCGACGAACGGGTTGCCGCTGGGAACGGCGGGGTCGCCGTTGGCCGGCACCTTTCCATTGGCACCGAGGTAGGCGCCGTACATCCACAGCGCCGGGGCGACGAAGCGCTTGTGCCGATCCTCGGGGCCGTAGTCGTAGAAGTCGGCGAACCCGGGGTGCTGCTCGAGGCCATCGGGATGCAGCCACATCTCGGCCACGGCGTGCTCGCCGAGCGACTCGAACTTCTCACCATGGGTCGCCTCGTCGTCGGGCAACACCCGGTGGAAGGGCAGCGCGTAGCGGTAGTACTGGATGGCGGCAGCGTGGGCGGCCGGGTCGGCGAATGCCTCGACGTAGTGGGCCAGCGCGGCCTCGTCCACCCATGCCGGCCGGGCTCGCTCCCCCTGGGGAACGGCCACGGCGACGCCGGCCGGTCGCCGAGGCGGGCGCCGTCGGCGCCACCGAAGAGGACCTCGATGAAATCGCGGGCGTGGGCCGCGAAGAACTCTTCGGGAAGCGGCTCGGCCTTGAACCAGTAGCCGTGCACGGCGCGAGGTGTCCAGACCGTGCACAGGGTGTCGAGCAGGGCGAGGCGCCCGATGCGATCCGGATGGTCGATGGCCGCCTTGAAGGCGATGATGCCGCCCCAGTCGTGGCCGACGAGCACGACCCGCTCGAGGCCCACGGCATCGAGGAACCGGATCACGTCGCCGCCGAGCAGGTCGCGGCTGATCCTCGTGCCCGGCTTGTCCGTCCCCCCGAAGCCACGGTTGTCCGGGGCGTAGCACGGGTGACCGGCGGCGGCGAGGCCCGCCAGCTGGTGGCGCCACTCGTGCGACGTCTGGGGGAAGCCGTGCAGGAACACCACGGGATCGCCACTGCCGCCCTCGCCGGCGACCAGGGCGTGGACCCGCAGGTCGGCGGTGTCGACGAATCGGGACTCGATCTCGGCCACGGCGGCGGAACCTATCGGACGCTGCGGGTTGGACGCTCGCCCGGGCGGCGGGTGCCGGCCGGGCGGGCGACCGGCTTGTCGTTGTGCGCTCCCTGGGCGAAGAATGGCGGCGCCGGACCGACAGCGACGTCATCAGGAGGATCGTGTGGACACTGGAGCGACCGACGAGCAACGGGCGCTGCTCGATGCCTCGATCCGGTTCATGGACAACGCCTGCCCGCTCCGGGTCGTGCGTGATGGTGGCTGGAAGGACGATGCGTTCGCGGCGTCCTACCGCCGGCAGGCGGCCGAGCTCGGCTGGTACTCCATGCTGGTGCCCGAGTCGTTGGGCGGCGGGAGCATCTCGGGCAACGGGGCCCTCGACACCGCCCTGATCGCCTACGACCGCGGCCGCCGCCTCCAGCCGGGAGCGTTCGTCGGCACCAACGTGGCGGCGTACGCGCTGGCTCGCGCCGGCAGCGACGAGATGCGCGAGACGGTCCTGCCGGCCTTGCTGTCGGGTGAGGTCTCGGCGTCGTGGGCGGCGGCCAGCGTGGGTGACGGCGGACGGGTCGACAGCGGCGTGGAGATCAGAGCGACCGACGACGGTGGCGTCGAGCTCTCCGGCGCGAAGACCGCGGTGCAGGACGTAGAGGCGTCGTCCTGGCTCCTCGTCACCGGCACGTCAGCTGACGGCCCGGCGCAGGTGCTCGTGGCCGCCGACGCGTCCGGGGTGACCGTCACGGAGCTGGACTCGCTCGACATCACGAGACGCTTCGCCGAGGTGCGCTTCGACGGGACCCGGGTTCCTGCTGCGGCAGTCGTCGGCCGGCCGGGTACCGACGGTGACCTGCTGGCCCTGCAGGTGGCCATCGCCTGCACGCTCGTCGCTGCCGAATCGGTCGGCGCGATGGATCACGACTTCGAGATGACGCTGCAGTACGCCAAGGACCGCATCGCCTTCGGCCGCCCGATCGGTTCGTTCCAGGCGGTGAAGCACCTCCTGGCCGACACCAGCCTCGCTCTCGAGATGAGCAAGGCGCTCGCACTGGCCGCGGCCCGCACGGTGGGGTCCGACGACGACTACGGACTGGAGTCGGCCAGCATGGCCAAGGCGTTCGTCGGTGAGGCGGGCGTCGACCTCGTGCAGGCGTGCTTCCAGGTGTTCGGGGGCATCGGCTACACCTGGGAGCACGATCAGCACCTCTACCTCCGCCGCATCACCACCGACGCCGGTCTCTTCGGTGATGCCGCGTGGCATCGTGAACACCTGTGCCAGTTGGCCGGGCTCTGAGTGAGGACGACATGACCGACACGCTCATGGACATCGACCAGTTCCGACGTGAGGCCCGCACCTGGATCGAGGCGAACCTCGAACCACGGCCGGCCGGAACGAAGATCGGGCGGACCAGCGACGCCAAGACGCTCGAGGAGATCGCCGAGGCGCGGGTGCTGCAGCGCCAGCTCTTCGACGCCGGCTACGCCGGCATCTCCTTCCCCGTCGAGTACGGCGGCCGGGGCCTCACCGCCGCGCACGAGCGGGCCTTTCGCGAGGAGGCGGCTGGCTACGTGACGCCGGATCTCGGTGTCGCCGGGTCCGTCACGTATGGACCCATCGCCCGCTCGATCCTGGAGCACGCCTCGCCGGCGTTCCTGGAGCGGCACATCCCGAAGATCCTCTCGGGGGAGGAGATTCGGTGCCAATTCTACTCCGAGCCGGAGGCGGGCTCCGATCTCGCCGGCATCCGCACCCGCGCCGTACGCGACGGCGACAACTGGGTCGTGAGCGGATCCAAGATCTGGAGCAGCGGGGCCTACTACGCGGACTGGGCGATGTGCCTCGCCCGCACGGACTGGGACGTCCCCAAGCACCGCGGGCTGACCTGGTTCGCCGTGCCGACGAACGCCGCAGGGCTCACGATCAACCAGATCACGCAGATCAACGGCAGCGCCGAGTTCTGCGAGGAGTTCCTCGACGAGGTGGCCGTCACGGACGAGGACATCATCGGCGAGGTCAACCGGGGTTGGGCCGTGACGCAGACCATGCTCGTGTACGAGCGAGGGGCGGGGGAGTCCGGCGTCTCGACGCTGGAGCCGCGGGAGCTGGCGTCCGATCTCGTCGCTCTCGCCCGTCGTGTCGGTCGCACCGACGATCCCGTGGCTCGCCAGGCCATCGCCCGCGCCCACATCAACGACTACGCCCAGTTCCACCTCGGGCGCCGGATCGCCGAGCGGCTGCGCACCTCGGCCACACCGGATCCGGCGGTTGCCGCCTACAGCAAGCTGGCGGCGGGCATGCTCGCACCCATCCGCGCCCGCCTGGCGCTCGAGGTCGGCGGGAGCGAAGCGCTGGCGTGGGCCAAGGGTGACGACGACGCGCAGCGGCCGGCGCTCAACTACCTCAACGGGCGCGTGATCGCCATCGCCGCGGGGACCAACGAGATGCAGCGCAACGGCATCGGGGAACGGGTGCTCGGGCTACCGCGCGAGCCGACCTTCGACACCACGAAGCCGTTCAACGAGGTGCTGCGGGGCTCGCGGAACTGGAGCGGACGGGTCGGCTAGCTCGCGGACCGTTCACACCGTTCGCCGGCGGCGGCGGACGGTCAGCGTGAGGAGAGCGCCGCCGGCGAGCACGAGGCCGGCCCCGAGTCCGAGGATTGTCCCGGCGTCGTTGCCCGTGGGCGGGAGGACGCCGGCGCCGACGTCGACGCCCGCCTGGTTGTTGCCCGGGTCAGGATCGATGGTGTTCGACTCCACCGACGCCGCGTTGGTGACCGTGCCGGAGTTGTCGACGGTCACCGGGACGTCGACGCTGACGCTGGCGCCGACGGCGAGCCCGTCGACGGGGCACGAGATGGTGCTGCCGTTGACGAAGCAGCCGGGCGGCGTCGACACGAGGGTGAGGCCAGGGGGGAGCTCGTCGGTGATGACGACACCGGCGGCGGCATCGGGCCCGATGTTGGTCACGGTAATGGTGAAGATCACGGTGTCACCCGGGTTCACGATGCCGCGGTCCACCGTCTTGACCAGCACGAGGTCCGCCTTCGGCGGATCGGGTGAGTTCGTGTAGGTGCACACGACGGTCTCACCGGGAGCCAGGGCGATCGTGGCCGTGCCGCCGCTCGTGACGGTGCCGCCGGTGGGGTCCTGGCAGGTGAGGCCGGCCAGCGAGTACCCGGTCGTGGCCCCCTCGCTCACCTGGTAGGTGCCGGGCGCCAGCTGATCGAACGTCCTCGATGTGCCGTCCGTCAGCGAGAACGGCGTGCCCGCGAACGTGAACGGGAACGCGGTCGCGCTCGGCGCCGTGGTCTGCTTGATGATGGTGACGCGGCCCGGCACCGTCACCGTGACGACGGCGATGGCGCTGTCGGTCACGTCGCAGGGATCGGGGACCGTCGTCTGCGGCCCGCACAGGGGCTGGCCGCCCGCGTCGGTGGGCGTGCCGGTGATGGTCACCGTGTTGGTGGTCGTGGCGTTCACGGTGATGCCACAGGTGAAGGTCCACGTCTCGTCGGCGGCGTCTTCGAAGATGCTGTTGATCGTGTCGAGGAGGCCGTCGCCGTCGTCGTCGCCGGAGACGTAGGTGACGTTGGCGCACGTGTCGTCGGTGATGCGGGCGGCAACGTCGGCCAGCGGTACGTCACCGGTGTTGCGCACCTGGTACGTGTAGGTCACCGCGCCGCCGCCGAGGAGTTCGGTCGGTGTAGCGGTCTTCGTGATGTCGATCGCGGGGTGGAACGGCTCGACCAAGGCGAAGTCGATGTCGACCACGTTCACCGGCACTTGCGGATTGAAGTCGAGCCCGGCCGTGCCCTGGACGACCGCGATATCCCGGTTCGGTTGGTTCACCGGTGCCGTGCACTCGTAGTGCCAGGTCTCGGCGGGCACCCGATCGAGCTGGCCGTTGCCGTTCGTGTCGCCGCCGACGAAAGTCGGCGACGAACAGCTCGGCGCCGCCGGGACGGTGAGATCCACGAGCGTCACGTTGGCGAGGACGTCGTCGGCTACGACCGGGCTCTCACCGGTGTTGGTGACGTCGAACCCGTAGGACACGCTGGTGCCGACCGGGACGAGGCTCGAGCTCACGGTCTTCTCGAGGTGGATGGCAGGGTCGAAGACCCGGACCGATGCCGTGGCGTCGGCCTCATAGAGGTTGCCCAGCGGATCGAGGCCGCTCACGGTGACGGCGTTGTCGTTCGTGGTCGCCGGCGGCGTGGGCAGACCCACGTTCCGCGTGCACTGGTAGGTCCACTGCTCGGGCGCGGCGGAGTCGATGCCGTCGAGGAGTCCGTTGCCGTTGGCATCGCCGGAGACGAACACCAGCGGCGCGCACTGGTCGTCCTCCGGCCCGATCACGTCGAGCCCGACATCGCCGGTGTTGGCCACGACGAACGTGTAGGTCACGGGGTCCCCGGCCCGCACGACCGGTGCCGACGCCGTCTTGGTGATGCTGATCCCGGGCTGGATGACGAGGACCGAGCTGACGTCGGTCGCGGTGACCGGCAGTTCGGGATGCAGCGTGCCGTCGACCGACGGGATGCCGACCGCGGTGACGGTGTTGGCGACGTTCGCCGACTCGCCGCCCGTCGGCGGCGGCGTGCCGTCGGCGCGGGTCAGCAGCACCGTGCAGGTGTACACCCACGTCTCCTCGACGCCGAGGAGCCCGTCACCGTCGTCGTCGCCGCTGACGAAGACGAGTGGCCCGCACTTGTCGTCGGTCGGTGGATCGGGGTCGAGCGCCAGGGGCGCGTCACCGGTGTTGGTCACGTCGTAGCGATACTCCGCGGGCCGGCGCGGAAGATCCGGCCCGGCCACCACGGCCGCGGCAGGATCGACGACGACGGGGACGAGGGCGGTCTTCTCGACGGCGATCCCGGGGCGGAGCACGTCCACGAAGGCGTTGGCGTCGTCGGTCACCGGTGGGATCCCGACCAGCGGGGTGCCGTCGGCCCCTGCCGGTTGGCCGGTGATCGTCGCGGTGTTCGTCGTGGGCACGTTGACCTCGCCCGTACACGTGAAGGTCCACGTCTCGCCGGGATCGAGGAGGTCGTTGTCATCGGTGTCACCGGACACGTAGGTCGCCGGCGCCAGGCATCGGGCGTCCGTCAGCCAGCCGGGATCCTTGGCCGGTCCGGCCACGTTGGCGCCGGGGCGGTTCAGCGCCGGCGTGCCGGTGTTGGTGGCTTCGAACGTGTACGTCACCGGCTGCGGCGCGTTGGTGGCCGGATCGAGGAGGATCAGTGTGGGATCGGCCGCCTTGGTGAGGCTGATGCCCGGGTTGACGACCTCGACAGCCGCTCGGTCCTGGGCCGTCACCGGTGGATTCGGAGCAGGGAACGGCTGGTTGGCGGCCAGGGGATCGAGGGGGATGCCGGTGACGGTCGCCGTGTTCGTGACCGCCGTGGTGGCCGTGGCCGTACACGAGTACGTCCACGTCTCACCGACGTCCATCACGGCGTCGTTGTTGCCCGGTCCATCCGGCCCGCGAACCGGAGCCTGACAGGGTGGCGTGTCGTCGACGAGGGTGACCGTGCCGAGGGGGGTGTTCCCCACGTTGGTGGCGGCATAGGTGTAGGTGACCTGCGTGCCAGAGACGACGGTGACCGCAGGCTGGCCGTTGACGAGCTTGGTCAGCTCGATCCGCGGGGTGAACACGTCGACGTCGTCAGTGGCCTGCGCGTCCACGGTTGTGCCCCTGGGGTCCGTACCCCGCGCCGTGGCCGTATTGACGAAGTTCTGCGATGTGGCGCGCAGGCGCACGAAGGAGGTGTGCACGGGCCGGGTGCACGTGAATTGCCACCCTTCACCGGGATCGAGCTTGCCGTCGGCGTCGCTGTCGCCGGCATTCGCTCCCGATGGTGGGATCGGCGTCACCGGACCGCAAGTGTTGTCGGTGACGGTGACGTTGGTCAGCGCCGTGTTGCCCGGGTTGGTGACCACGTAGCTCGACGTGACGGTGGCGGGCGGCTCGAGGTCGCCGCGCACCTCCGTAGGCGTGTTCACCTTCGCGATGGCGATGGCCGGTTGGTAGTTGAACGAGTTCCAGACCGTGCACGTCACGATCTCCTGACCGATCGGGGCGAGCGTGAACGCGCCGTTCACGAGCTCGCCCTCCTGGACCCGGACGTTGCCGCGCTCGTCTTTGAGCTCACATCGGAAGTCGGTGGCCGCCGGCCGTCCGGCGACGAAATCGGGCAGCAGCGCCTCCTGCACCGTGGCCGCGGAGGCGCTGTCTGGGGGGGCCGGCTCCCACTGGAACTGCGCGAACCCGTTCGCGTCGGTCACGAGGGTCTTCGACACGGCCGGCGTCGTGTCGGGGAGGATCCAGCTGAACGTGCCACCAGGTACCGAGGGCGTGGCCGTCATCGACCAGCCGGGCGCCGGCCGGTATGTCGCGCTGTCGGCGGTCTGGGCGAGCTTGCGGATCGTGAGCGAGGGCGAGCACAGCTCGAGCACCACACCGCGCAGGACGTTCGCGAGGTCCTGGAAATCGCGGACCAGGGCCACGTCGATCTGGTTGATGCTCGTCACCGTGCCGAGGTTGGCGTCGGTGACCACTTGGGGGCCGGTGACGGCGATGAGCCGGTTCCGGCTGGCGATGCTGTCGAGGGCTGCACCGACGCCGACCGTGAGCATGCGGGTGCCGGCCGACTTGATGAGGTTGGCCTCGACGACGGCCCGATCGAGCGTGGTCTGATCGGCTTGGCCGCGGTTGGTGTTGAAGGCGACGGCGGGCGGTGCGATGGGATCGGTCGGCTCGAAGTCGTACGCCGTCGGATCGCCGTCGGTCACGAACACGACGAGCTTGGGCGGTGTGCCGCTCCCCGTCTGGTGGAGGCTCTGGTCCCAGTTCGTGTACTGGTTGTTGCTGCTGCTGTTGTTGAGCTGGAAACTACCGGCGCTGCTCGGCGATCCGCTCCCTCGATACTCGTAGAAGTTCACGCCGTTGGGCCGCGGCGGCTTCGGGTTGTAGTAGCCCGCCAGTGCGTCGCTGAGGGCGCCGCCCTGGCCAAGGGAGACGTTGTCGACCAGTGTTGCCGGCGCCAGTTCTGCCGACACCGTGGCGAACTGCGTCACGCGCGCGGTCGAGCCGGTGTTCGACAAGGAGTCGAGGAACGCATCAGCGGCGCCGCGAACATCTTCGACCGCCTTGGAGCTCTGGATCGATCCGGACGCGTCCAGCACCAGCGTCACATCGAGGCCGCATGAATCAGCGATCGCCGGGTTGGCGACAGGAGTGACTGCAGCAGCAGCCGGAGCCGCGTCTGACGCGATCCACGGCAATGGCACCGCCATCATTGCGGTAGCGGCGACCGCTACGCGGCGCCAGGACCCCCGAAGCACGGTGGGTATTGTTCACCGTACGCACAGCGCGCACAAGGCTGATGGGAACTCAGCGCTGCTCGACGATCGCCTTCAGTGCGGCGAGGTCCTTGCGATTGGCCCGGCGCATGGCTGGCGCGATGAAGGGGACCAGGGCACGCGAGAAGCCGCTGGGCTCACCGCGGTTTTGCAACGTCATGCGGGTGCGGCCGTCGCCTGCGACATCCCATGTGTAGGTCGTCTCCATCGGGAAGGGGCCATCGCGCGTGCGCATCACGAGCCGCGCATCCGGCACCAGCTCCACGATCTCGTACGTGTAGGCCAACCGCCGCCCGAGGAAGCGGGCGACGAAGGCAACGACGGTCCCCACTTGCGCGGGCGGAGCGGTACGCCAGTCGACCGAGGTGATGTTGGCGTACCACTCAGGAGCGTTGGACGGGTCGGCGGCATACGGCGCTACTACCGAGACCGGACGGTCGATGTCGATCTCGGTCCGAACGTCGACCGTCATCGCTCGGGCGCCACGATCGCGCCGGGTGTCACGTCGCGACGTCGATCGACTCGTAGGCGCCGCCGTCGACGCCGCCTGTTGCGCCGCCCACCGGGACGATGGGTGAAGGCTGCCCGATTCCTCATGACGAACCCCCTAATTCGGTCAGGATCAAAGTAGATCTCCGACGAACCAGGTGCAACGCTGGCACCGTGACAGAGCAGGCCCTTGGGGCGCAGGCCCTGTTCGACGCGCTCTCGTCGCCCGTTCGGCGCGAGATCCTCTGGCTGACCTGGAGCGAGGAGCTCCCCGCTGGAGAGATCGGCCGCCACTTCGAGATCTCCGGCCCGACGCTGTCGTCCCACCTCGCTGCGCTCCGGGACGCCGGCTTGATCACGATGCGCGTCGACGGCAACTTCCGTCGCTACCGCTGCAAGCAGGACGCGGTGCGAGCCCTCCTCCCGTTCCTCGGTTCCGGAGACGAGCGCTGGCGGGGCGCCGACCGCCTCCCCGAGCGCCGGCGGGCGTCGGCGGGCGAGGGCCTTGCCGTCGTGGTCGCGGTCGAGGTGCCGATCGAGCCGCCGGCGGCCTTCGCTGCGTTCGCCGACGGCGATCGCTACAGCGCCTGGCTGGGCGTGCCCGTGCGGATCCGCGATGGCCGCTTCCGCGCGACGCTCGAGTGGGGCACGCAGGTGCGCGGGCGCTACGAGGTCGTCAGCCCGCCGGATCTCATCGCGATGCGTTGGGACTTCGACGATGAGTCGGTACCGGTGCCCGGTCGCCAGCTCATCGCCTACCTGCGCGTCCATGCCACGGACGAGGGCAGCCGCGTCGAGGTGCACCAGTTCGCCGACGACGCCGCGCAGGCTGCGTTCCTGCGTGGTGCGTGGTCGATGGTCCTCGGGCGCTTCGCGGAGGCCCACGCCAGCGGATCGGTCCGCCCCGTTCGACGCGCCCGCCGGCCCAAGCGCTTCGGTGCCTGACCTCAGTGCGCCGGCGGCCGGTGCCAGAACGTCCAGCGGCTGACGGCCAGGTAGCCGAGCGCTTCGTAGACCGGCCGGCCGATGTCGCTGGCGAAGAGGGCGGCGGGCAGCTGCGGGTCGACCGTGGTCGCCGCCCACGTGAGGGCGGTCCCATAGCCGCGGCCCCGGGCGCTCTCGGCGGTCGCCACCATCTCCACGACGTTGACTCCGGCGGCGGCGTGGCCGGTGGCGGTGGCGACGGGCCGTCCGGCCACCGTGCCGACCAAGAACCGGGTCCCGCCGCCGAGCACGCGGCCGTCGTGGATCGTGCCCCACCGGTACGGCTGCAAGGACGGGTCGGGGTAGCAGTCGACCAGCGTCCGTTCGAAGACCTCGAGGCCGACCTCGTCGACCACCGCGGTGATGGTGAGCTCGGCCGGGCAGCGCGGCGCCGTGCCGCCCGCGGGGCGCACCATCAGCGGCGGATGACCGACGAGCATCCAGCCCCGCGCCGACAGATCGGGCACGCTCGCCGCCGCGATCAGCGAGACCGGGCAGCGGGAAGGCACAACGGCATCGATGCGGGCCAGGAGGTCGTGCCAGTCGTCGGGCTCGCCCAGCGCGTAGGCGACGTTGGTGAAGAAGCCGCGCTCGGCCTGGTGCACGACGACGAGGTCGTCATCGGCGTGGTGGGCGCGACCCATCGGCCGGGCCGCCGCCAGGGCCCGGTCGGCGAACGCGACGAGGGCGCGGTCGGTGAAGGTGCGGGTGTCGGTGAGCGTCGTCATGCCATGGCGGCGCCAGGTCAGGCCTGGCACTGCCAGATCGTGGGCACCTCGGGTCGGTACGCGCAGTAGACGCCGGTGTGAACCGCGTTGGCCAGGTGGCGGCCGAGGGGCCGGTGCACGGCCTCGATGCGCCGGATCGTGTCCCGGATCCGCGCCGACACGGCCTTGCGGAGCCGTTCGACCGGTTCGGGCCCGGCCGATCGGCTTCGGCCACCGAGACCGACGGCGCTCGACAACTGGTCGACGAGGGCGTCGTACTCGACGCGGGCCAGCTCGGCGCGAGCGAGATCGTGGGCCGCTTCGGCATCGCTGAGTTCCTCCGCCAGCTCGGTCAGGCGCTCTTTGTACGCGGCGATGGCGCGCCGGTCGAGCGCCTCACCGCCGTTGCCGGCCACAAGCGCGCGCTCTACGCCCTCGAGCTCGCTGACATGGATCTCGACGCCGGGGCGGCCGAGGAGCACGGCCAGGTCGGCGAGGCCCTTGCTGTGGCGGAGGATGACCTCCTGGCCGGCGAAGCTGACGTGCCAGATCTCGCCGGCCCGCCGCAGCTCGTTCGCCGGCGGCGCCGGCTCGAGCCCGGCCGGTGGCGCCGCGGCGTCGTCGGCCGAGGCGTGCAGCGACACCACCTGGGTGGTCATGCCATCGCGCGCCTCGATGCACTCGGCCAATGTGCGCAAGGAAGCGGCCAGCAACGTTCCACCGAACCGGCGGTCGATGGCCAGCCCCACCTCGGCGTGGCGCACCGCATCGTCGTGACGGCCGAGCGCGGAGCACCCTATGGCGACGAAGCGGGCGACCGAGCCGTAGAGGCCGGCGCCGATCCCCTCGAACGACACCCGGTGGGCCCACGGCTCCAGCTCCGTGAGCATCTCGCCGAGGATCGGGTGCCCCCGGGCCACGGCGGCGGCCAGCAGGCTCGTGGCGTTGGGCAGCCACTCGGCGTCGAACGGTGCCGACGCCACGCCGAGGACCTGGGCGCGGTCGAGGCAGGCGTCGGCCTCGGCCCCCAGCCCGGCGCGATGGAACACCATCGCGAACGCGCCGAGGGAGGACACGTGCTGCGCCAACTCTGGCGCGTGGGCGCCCATCTCGTTGAATGCGTCGAGCGCCTGTTGGTGCTCGTCGCTGGCGGTGAGCACCATCAACCGCAAGACGAGGGCGAGCACCGGTGCGTTCGTGCTGCCGGCGGCGGCACCGAGCGCTTCCACCGTGGCGATGCCGTCGAGGGCCGCTTCCCGATCTCCGGCCACGACCGCCAGCTGGGCCTTCCACAGCGGCACGTACCAGAGGTACAGGGGGTTGCCGATCGCCTCGGCCCGTCGGGCGAACGCGGTGGTGTCCTCCTCGACGCCGGCGACGTTCGCCTGCTCCAGCCGGGCGACGTAGCGGAGGCGGCGGCCGAGCAATTCGAGCACGCCGTCGCGCTCGTTCTCGGCGATGGCGATGATCTCCGTGGCCTCGGCCTCGCGGTCCTCGCTGCGATCCGGCCCGGCGATGGCGTCGCAGTGCGCGGCCAGGGCACGGGCGACGACGATCTGGTCCCCTGACTCGCGGGCGAGGGCCACCGCCTCGTGGGCGAGGGCCAGGCGGCGCTCGGCCGACGCCACGAGCGACAACGCCACCGACAGGCGGGCCAGCACCGTGGCCCTGAGGGCGGGCATCGGCGGTGACAGCGCCGCCAGCCCGTCCGCTGCCTCTTCGAGGACGTCGATCTGGCTCTGGTCGAAGAGCCGGACCTCGAAGCCCGACAGGTCGGCGCTCCACCCGAGGGCGGCGCGAGCGAGGACCGCCGCCGAGCCTCGGGCCCGCCCCTGGGCGGCCAGCTCATCGAAGGCTCGGGCGGCGCCGTCGCGGTCACCGAGCAGGAGGCGGGCTCGTCCGAGTCCGGCCAGCGCGTCGGCCCGGAGCTGACCGTCGCCGTCTCGCGCCAGCGCGCCGAGGGCGCGCTCGTAGTGGGCCGCCGCTTCCTCCCAGGCCAGGACGGCGATGGCGCGGTCGCCGGCCCGAACGGACCAGCGGGCCGCCGCCGGCCGATGGGCGGCGCCCGCCTCCAGGAGGTGGGCGGCCACGACCGAGGCTTCGGCGTCGGCCGCCTCCAGCGCGCCGGCCGCCACCGAATGGAGGTCGGCCACCGCCGTCTGGTCGACGGCGTCGAGGGCGGCTTGGCGGAAGAGGTCGTGGACGAACGCCCACGTACCCGTGCCCGGTGCTCGCTCCACGACTCGCGCGCTGGCCGCCCGGGCCAGGGCAGCATCGACGGCGGCCGGCGGCTGGCCCGCCACGGCGGCGACATCGGCGGCCCGGAACGGACTGCCCAGCACTGCCGCGGCGACGAGCAGGGAACGATCGTCGTCGCGAAGCGCAGCGAGCCGCTGCTCGAGCAGGTCGCGCGCTCCGGTGGGCAGCCCTACGCGGGCCAGGGCGTTCTCGTCGTCGGCCAGCAGGCGGCCGAGCTGGACCACGAGGAACGGGTTGCCCGACGTGAGGCGGCGGACCTCGGCGGCCAGGTCCACCGCCCGGCCGCCACCGATGTGCGAGCCGAGGAGGCTGGCCACGCCGGCTTCGTCGATGCCACGGAGCTCCACGCGATCGGCGCCCCCACCGAGACGGGTCAGCGCCGACCCGGCGGCCACATCGGTCGAACGGTAGGTGCCGACGACCACGACGCGAAGCCCAGGGAGCTGCCCGGCGACGACGTCGAGCAGGTGCAGGGTGCCGGCGTCGGCCCAGTGCAGGTCGTCGAGCACGAGCAGGGCCGGCCGTTCAGCGGTCGCCGCTTCCAAGGCGGCGATGACCGCGGCGTAGGCGGACGCGCGCGCCGCGCCGGCCCCGGCCTCGTCGCCAGCGTCCGTGCCGAGGAGCGCGTCCATTGCCTCTCGACCGACGGCGCCGAGGCCGGACAGGAGGGTCAGCCAGGGCGCGTGGGCGACCGTGCCGCCGCCGGACCAGCACGCCGACCAGCGCACGACGGCCCCGGCGCGGCGGGCGTGGGCCGCCGCCTCGCGAGCGGTGGTGGTCTTGCCGATCCCGGCCTCGCCGAGGAGCAGCACCAGACGACCGCTGCCGTCGGCGGCGCCGGCCAGCGCGTCGGCCAGCGCCGCGCTCACCCCCCGCCGGGTTGCCGTTGCGTTCTCGGCCACGGCAACAGAACGGTAGTTGCCGCCTGGCGGTGCCAGATGAGTTCTGGCGCCTCCCGGGCAACACGCCAAGGAGGCCGCCATGACCGCAACCGACACCACCGTCATCGATGAGACCGCCGTCGGCGAGTTCGCCGGCCGCATCGCGCAGGCCGCCATCGCCGGGTTCGAGCTGGCGGCCATGGAGCTGGGCAACCGGCTCGGCCTGTACGCCGCGCTGGCCCAAGGTGCGGCCACGCCGCCCGAGCTCGCCGAGCGGGCCGGGATCGACACCCGCTACTGCCGCGAGTGGCTCGAGCAGCAGGCCACGGCGGCGGTGGTGCGCGTCGACGCCGATCCGGTGCACGGCGACCCGGACGCTCGCGTGTTCTCGCTGCCCGTCGAGCACCAGATCTGCCTGCTCGATCCCGACAGCCTGGCGCTCGTCAGCCCATTGGCGACCTTCGCCGCGGTGGCGGGGTCGTTCATCCCGCAACTGGTCGACGCCTACCGCCACGGCACCGGCCTCACCTTCGGCGGCTACGGCGAGTGGATCCGGTCGGCGCAGGAATCGCTCAACCGGCCGCAGTTCACGAACCTCCTGGCGTCCGACTGGCTGCCCAACATGCCCGATGTGATCGCCCGCCTCGAGGCCGGCGGTGCTCGCGTCGCTGACGTCGGGTGCGGTTGCGGCTGGTCAT
Organism: uncultured Acidimicrobiales bacterium; assembly: GCA_963728985.1. Taxonomy (GTDB): domain Bacteria; phylum Actinomycetota; class Acidimicrobiia; order Acidimicrobiales; family Ilumatobacteraceae; genus DASXAI01. The sequence goes on from CAVSME010000006.1 coordinate 293,843, forward strand.
CGATCGCGCTGGCCACCGCGTTCGCCGGGATCACCGTCGACGGCTTCGACAGCGATGTGGCCTCGATCGAGCGCGCCACGGCCAACGCCGCCAGTGCCGGGGTCGCCGACCGGATCGCGTTCACGACCGCCGATGCCGCCGACGTCGCCGCCGGCACCTACGACCTCGTGTGCTGCTTCGAAGCGCTCCACGACATGGCCCACCCCGTCGATGCCCTCGCCGCGATGCGCAAGATGGCGGGTCCTGATGGCGCGGTGCTGATCATGGACGAGCGCGCCGCCGATGCGTTCACTCCGAATGACCCCGATCCGATGCAGCGCCTCTTCTACGCGGCGAGTGTGCTGCACTGCCTACCCGTGGGTCGTAGCGAGGCGGATTCGGCCTGCACGGGCACGGTGATGCGCACGGCCACGCTCGAGCGCTACGCCGCGGACGCCGGCTTCACCTCGGTGGAAGTGCTCCCCATCGACCACGACGCCTTCCGCTTCTACCGTTTGCACCCCTGACTCAGGCGGAATGCCGGTAGGGCGCGCCGGTGATCCATCCACCGACACGGGCGGGCCGCTCGCCGGTCGGGATCAGCTCCACCGCCGCACCGACCTGGAGCTGACCGGGCTGCAGCACCCAGCAGTTGAGCGCCAGCGCGCCGCCGAACTCGTGACGGATGCGGGCGAAGACGGCGGGGTCGCGCTCGCCCGTGTCCGGGTCGATCGACGTGACGACGCAGCGGGGCCGGAGGGAGTGGACGCCGATCAGCGCGTCGCCGATGGCGAGGGCGTGGCCGGGCCACTCCGTCTCGGCGAGGGCGGGGACGCCGGCGATCAGCAGATTGGGCCGCAGGCGACGGAGGTCATGACCGAACGCCTCGACGGAGCCGTCGGTGGCGACGAGCAGCTCCAACACGTCGAATCGTTCGGGATGCTCGTCGCCGAGCAGGCGGGCGTCGTCACCGGCGGCACCGCGGATGATGGCAGCAGCGGCAGGCGAGTCCCATCGATGGCCGGCGACGAGGGGCATGCCGTCGGCCGCGGTGGTGGCCGGCACGGTCACCAGCTGGTGGCGGGTGCGGCCCGTGAGCGGATCCGACCCGGTGCTGACGTGAACCAGGCGGTCACCTTCGATGCCGCTCGGCGTGAGCCGCACGGTGTCCAGGGCCTCGCCGGCCAGGGACTTGACCGGGTAGCGCCAGAGGCCGGCCAGGTGCATGGAAGATGCTGCGCTCATGGCCACTGTCTATCGGGGGTGTCTAACGGAAACAACATCCGATACCGTTAGATGCGTGGAGCCCTGGTTGCTGCCGGACGAGCCCGTCCCGGTCCGGCTGATGAACACCGTCTGGGCCGATCGGGATGGGCCGCACGACGCGTTGGAGAACATCGACGACCTGACGTCGTGGCTCGGCGCGGCCGGGTTCGACATCCCGAAGGGAAACGTGCGCGGCGAGCACCTGCGCGTTGCCCGGCGGCTGCGCGACGCCTGCCGTCGGGTGGCGGCTCACGTCACCGCCGACGAGCGCCCGCGGGCCACGTCGCCGACGGCCGAACTGGCCACCGCCGTCGATGACCTGAATGCCATCGCCGCCGCCGTGCGGTCTGTCGGCGATCTCGTCGTCCGCGGTGGTGAGCTCCAGCGCGCCGCGCTCCCGCGGGACGCGGCCGTGCCGGCGGCGCTCGCCACCGTCGCCGCCGACGCCATCGACCTCGTCACCAACCCGGCACAGTCGTCCCTGCACGCCTGCCTGGCGCCGGGATGCGTCCTGTACTTCGTCGGTGACGACCCGCGCCGGGAGTGGTGCTCGCCGGCCTGCGGCAACCGGGCCCGCGCCGCCCGGCACTATCGACGCCATCACGGAGAGGTGTCTCGATGACCGTGCCCACTGACGCCGAGCTCTACCGGCGCGGAGCGGCGACGTTGCTCGCTTCGTGGGACGCGTACGCCCGTGGTGCGACGGGCGCCGCGGTCCGGCGCGTGCCGGGTGCCGGCATTGCCGTGTTCCCGGAAGCGCCTGAGCGCACCTTCTACAACAACGCCCTGCTGGAGCGCGGTCTTGGCGCCGCCGAGCGGCGAACCGCGCTCGACGCCATCGAGCGTGCGTACGCGGCTGCCGGCGTCACCGACTTCGCTGTCTGGGCCCACGAGGGGGACGCGGCGATGGGCGCCGAGCTGGGCCGGCGCGGCTACGTCCCTGCCGAATCGACCCTCGCCATGGGCATGGCGCTCGACGCCCTTCGCCCGCCGCCGGCGATCGAGCTCGGTCCTCCCGATTGGTCCGAGTACCTCCGCATCATGGACGTGCCGCCCGGCTACCTGGCCCGCGCCGACCAGCGCACCTATCACGTGCTCGTCGGTCGGCTCGGGGGCGAGAACGTGGCGGCGGCGATGGCGTTCGACCACGATGGCGATTGCGGCGTCTACAACGTCACCACGCTGGAGCACGCCCGCCGGAAGGGCCTCGGCACGGCGCTGACGCTCCTTCACCTGCGCGACGCACGAGCACGCGGGTGCCGCACGGCCAGCCTGCAGTCCACGCCGATGGCCGAGCAGGTGTATGCGAGTGCAGGCTTCCGCGATCTCGGTCGAATCGTCGAGTACGTGCCGCCGCTTGCTACCTGAAGTCGGGTTCGAGGACGCCCGGCCATCTGCCGAGTGGTGAGGCCCAGGGCGAGCAGACGCAGCACCTCGGCCTCGCGGCTGGTCAGTCCGGCCGGCAGCTGGGTGCGGGGGGCGCGACGGTGGCCGGCGGGCCTCGTCACCGAGCGGCGCTAGCCCTGGCAGAGGCAGAACGGGTGCCCGGCCGGGTCGAGGAAGACGCGAAACGTCGTGCCCGGCTGGTGGTCGGGCTTCGTCGCGCCGAGCGCCAGAACCTGTCGCTCGCCCTCGTCGAGATCGGGGACGTCGAAGTCGAGGTGGAACTGCTGCGGCACGTCCTGGTCGGGCCACGCCGGGGCGCGGTAGCCGTCGACCCGCTGGAAGGCGAGCGTCCACTCGCGCCCGCTCTCGAGCTGCGCCCACGAGTCATCGGACTTGCCGTTCACCGGCCAGCCGCTCAGGTCGCTGTAGAAGCGGGCCAGGGACAAGGTGTCGGGGCAATCGAGAGCGACCCCACTGAGCGTGGCGATGCTGGACATATGCGGGCTCCTTGCGCTTGTGGTCTCCCCAGTCTGACGCTCGTTCCGGTCAGAACCTGTCCGCAATGGCCCGGGTCTCGGCGACGACATCGTGGGCCTCGTGCCTGTGTGACGGGATCCGAGACATCGTCGCGAATTCCGTTACACAAGCGGCGCCGGCCGCGCCCCAGAGGCAGCCGCGGATGGCGGCGATGAGCGCCGCCGGCCGAGGATCGGCGGCCAGGCTGCGGGCCTTGGTGACGGCGTTGGCCCCACCGAGTTCGGCGGCCCTTGGTCGAGGAGAACACGAGCTGCAGCGCGTCCCTGCCGTACGGGACCGTCCGGTCGCGATCGCGATGTCCGCCGATCAGATCCACCACCAGCTGACCCTGGTGCACGACGGCCACGCCGGCGCCGAGATCCCCGTGTTCGGTGAAGTTCGCCTCGAACGCTTCGTGAAGAGGTTCCCAGCCCGGCGCGACTGCGCCTTCTGTTAGCTTCGGCGCGCCGCAGCGATCCTCGGTCGCGCGGAAGGGGGCGTCGTGGGCGTCAGGGGTGTGTCGCACGTGGCCGTCGGCGTGAGCGACATGGATCGGGCGTTGGTGTTCTACCGCGACCTCATCGGCCTGCGGGTCACGCTCGACACCGTCGAGGGCGGGGCCGGCGACGACATGGTCGGCGTCAATCGCCGGCGGGCCGTGTACCTGCGGGCGGCGGACGGACCGCACCAGTCGTTCATCGTGCTCGACCAGCAGCTCGACCGCGAGCCGTTCGGAACACCGCCACGGATCCTGCAGCTCGGCACCCACCACTTCTCGTTCTGGGTCGACGATCTGCAGGCGATGTTCGACCGCATCGTCGCCGAAGGCTTCCGCGCGATCATCCGACCCACGGAAGCGGACGCACTGGCCTACGGCGAATCGGCGGGGTCGGGTCGCGTGCTCACCGCCATCGTCAAGGACCAGGACGGCAATCCCGTCCAGCTCGACCAGCGTCTCTGAGGACGCATCACCGTTGCGCGAGATCACGACGGAGGGCGTCGCGGTGCGCCGGATCGGCGATGGCGATCAGGCGCTGCGCCCGCTCGTGCAGCGGGGCACCGCGCAGGTCGGCCACACCGTGCTCGGTCACCACGAGGTCGGCATCGGCGCGCGGTGTCGTCGTCACCGCGTCGGCGAGGCGGGCCACGATGCGCGAGACCGTCCCGTCGGCGGCGGTGGACGGTAGGGCGATGATCGACCGGCCGTGCGGGGCGGCCGCGCCGGCGCGGGCGAATGCGCCCTGGCCGCCGATGGCACCGATGTACGTCCCGTTCACGGTCTCGGCGTTGATCTGGCCGCCGAGGTCGACCTCGATGGCCGCGTTGATCGCGTAGAAGACGTCGAACCGGCTGAGCACCTGCGGGTTGTGGGTGTACGACACCGGACGCATCAGCAGGCTTCGGTTGCGGTCGGCCCAGCGGTAGAGACGCTCGGTGCCGACGATGTTGCCCGTCACGGTGAGGCCCGCGTCGATCGGCTTGCGGGCGTTGGTGATGACGCCTGCCTCGATGAGGTCGAGGACGGCGTCGCCGATGAGCCCGGAGTGGACGCCGAGGTCGTGCTTGTCGCCGAGGGCCGCCAGCACGGCGTCGGGGGTGCCGCCCACACCGAACTGGACCGTGGCCCCATCGGGCACCAGCGCCGCCACGTGGGCAGCGATGGCCTCGTCCTGGTCCGATGGGATGCGACGGCGCACGGATCGCAGCGGGCGATCGTCAGGGACGGTCACGAGGCGGTCGTCGGTCGAGTCGATCGTCTCACCGAACGTGTACGGCACGAACGGGTTCACCTCGGCGATCGTCGTGCGAGCGGTGGCGACGGCCGCCGTCACGTAGTCCGTGACGAGTCCGAGGGAGTGGCGACCCTCGTCAGCGGTGCTCACCTGGCAGAGGACCACGTCGATCGGGATCACCCGCGACGTGAACAGATCGGGCAGCGACCCGAGGTGCACCGGTACGACGTCGAGCACACCGGCCCGGCTCAGCGTCGCGGTGCGGCCGATCGCCCCGAAGCCGATGAAGCGCAGCGCGTCGGCGTGCTCGGGCTGCCACAGCCCGGTGTTGCTGGCGCCGACGAAGACCGTCAGCGGCGCGAGGGCGTGGCGTTGCTCGATGAGCGCCTCGACGAGTCCGCGAGGCTCACCCGCGGCCTGGGTGACGAGCACGGTGTCGCCGGGCCGGATGTGAGCGGTGAGGTCGATGGTCACTGCGCCGCGCCTGCCCCCACGGGCCGGAACGTAGCAGTCGGGCAACGCGGAGTCCGTGGCCGCCCTCGGGTAGCGTCCGGTCCGTGATGGCGCTGGTAGACGCCGTGCGGCGCACCGATCCGAATGCAACCGCCCTCGTCGACGGGAAGGGCGGTGGCTCGCTGACCTATGGCGCCCTCGTCGATCGCGTCGATCGCACGGCCGCCGGTCTGCGAGCGCGAGGCATCGGTCCCGGCCGGTGCGTCGCGATCGCCACGCCGCTCGGCGCCGACGGGATCGTCGCCTATCTCGGCGTGCAGGCAGCCGGAGCGGCCGCCGTCATGTTGTACCCGCGCTCGCCCCGTCCGGAGATCGAGGCGCGCCTCGTCGCCGTCGAACCCGATCTGCTCATCGTCGGCGAGGATGTGGCCGTTCCCGACGGCATCCAGATCGCTCGGCCGGCCGGGTCCGCCGGAACGAACGACTCGCCGATCCTCGATGGCTCACCCGCACCCGAGCCGGTCGACCCCTCGGCGACGGCGGCGATCCTGTTCACGAGTGGCGTGGCCGGGCCGCCCCGTCCGGTGGGACTGACGCACGCGAACCTCGGCGCCGTCCAGCAGGCGATGATCGAGCAGCCGTCATCGGGCCTCGGCCAGAGCACGGTGGCCTTGGCGCTGCTGCCGATCTCCCACGTGTTCGGGCTCAACAGCCTCGTCGGGACGATGCTGCGGGCCGGCGCGACGGTGGTCATGCTCGACCGGTTCGACCCGCGCGAGAGCCTGGACCTGGTGGCCCGGTACGGGATCACGACGATCAGTGCCGTGCCGCAGATGTGGGCGGCGTGGTCGAGCTCGGACGCCCCTGACGATGCCATGCGCACGGTCACCCGGGCCACGTCGAGCGCCGCCCATCTGCCCCCCGAGGTCGCCAAGCACGTGCGCGAGCGCTTCGGGGTCCGCATCGCGGCGGGCTACGGGCTCACCGAGACCGCCGGCACGATCTGCCTCGACGATCCGCTCGACCCGCTGCTCAACACCGTTGGTTGCCCGCTGGGCGAGACCGAGATCCGCCTGCTCGACGAGGACGGCGACGAGGCCGAGCTGGGCGATCCGGCCGAGATTCTGGGTGCGGGGTCCGTCGGTGTTCCGTGGCTACGTCGGCGCCTTCGCCGAGGTCGACGCCGTCACGGCCGACGGTTGGTACCGGACCGGCGACGTCGGCGTGGTGGCCGATGACGGCCGGCTCATGATCGTCGACCGGCTGAAGGACGTGATCATCGTGGGCGGCTTCAACGTCACCCCGTCCGAGGTCGAAGACGTGCTCTTGACGCATCCCGTGGTGTCGTCGGCCCTCGTCGTCGGCGAGCCCGACGAGCGATCGGGCGAGCGCGTCGTGGCCTACGTCGTCCCGCACCCCGGCGCGGCGATCGACGCCCCTGCGCTCATCACGCACTGTGCCGAGCACGTGGCCCGATACAAGGTCCCGGCCCGGATCGAGGTGCGCCAGCAGCTGCCGACCACAGCAACGGGCAAGACGGTCAGGCGGCTGCTCTCCTGACGACGGCGCCGCGCCGCTGATCAGGCGACGGCTTCGGCGAGCTCCGTCAGCGCATCGAGCGATTCGGCGACGATGCTCGGCAGCTCGGCGCGGCCACCGCCCTTCGCCCAGCGCCGGATCGAGTGGCGCAGCGCCGCCATGGCGGCAGCGGCGATGATCTCGGGTCGTGGGTCGACCGTGACGATGACGCCCATGCGGCGGGCGAGCGACTCGGTCAGCTCCGCCTCCCACGCGTATTGCACGACGGCGCGGCTGTAGGCCGAGACCGATGGGTACGTCGACGCCAGGCGAGCCTGGAGGAGACGGAGCTTGCGCTGGTCGTCGTAGTCATCGGCAAGGGCGAGGATCGACTCGCGCACGGAGACGAGCAGCGGCTCGTTGATCGGCCGCGCGTCGAGCATGGCGCGGAACCGGGCGAGGAGATCATCCATGTCGCCGTACAGCGCGGCCTCCTTCGACGGGAAGTGCCGGAAGAACGTGCGTTGCGACACGTCGGCCGCCTCGGCGATGTCCTCGGTGGTCGTCTCGTCGAACCCGCGAGTGGCGAAGAGCTTGGTGGCCGCGTCGACGAGCTCTTGGCGCGTTCGGCTCTTCTTGCGGTCGCGTCTTCCAATCGGGGTGACCGAGGGCATGTCGGGATGGTACACGACGGTCACTCGTGGTGTCAGCCCTTGCAATGAGTCAGTGACTGACATATTGTGGGCTAGTGCCGAGATCCTCCGCCATCTTCGACCTCGACCGCACGATCGTCCGGGGAGCCACGGCTCCGGTGTTCCAACGGCACCTGCGCGCCGTCGGCATCGGACCGGCGACCGACAATCCCCTCGTCGGCGCCTTCACGCGCCTCTACGAGGTGGGGGGCGAGAGCTGGCTGAGCATGCAGCTCACGCGCCGCTCGTCGCGGGTGGCCAAGGGGTGGCCCGAGAAGGACGTGCACACCGCGGCCGTGGCCGCCGCCGAAGAGCTGGTCGCCGGCGTGCAACCCTTCGTCCCCGCGCTGCTCGACGCCCACCGCAAAGCGGGTCGGTTGCTGGTGCTGGCCACCACGTCACCGATCCACCTCGTGGGACCGCTGGCGGAACGCCTCGGGTTCGACGACGTCCTGGCCACTCGGTGGTCCTGCACTGACGGCGCCTACACCGGCGAGCTCGACGGCCCGTTCGTCTGGGGCCGCGCCAAGTTGCAGGCGGCCAAGACGTGGGCGGCCGCCAACGACGTCGATCTGCGCAAGAGCTTCGCCTACTCGGACAGCTACTTCGACGGCCCGCTCCTCGCCGCGGTCGGCAACCCGGTGGCCGTGAACCCGGACCCCCAGCTCGCCGCGCTGGCGTGGATCAGAGGGTGGCCCGTGCGGCACCTGGACGTCTCGCCCGGTGTCGCCAAGGTCGCCGGGCGCGAGCTGCAGGAGTGGTTGCGGCCGTTCAACCGGCCCGAGCTCGTGCCCTTCGCCAGCTTCGACTTCTCGGGCGTCGAGAACATCCCGCCGACAGGTGCGGCCATCCTCGTCTTCAACCACCGCAGCTACTTCGACGGCTCGGCGGTGAACCTCCTGCTGGCGCGGGCGGGCCGCAACGCCCGCTTCCTCGGGAAGAAAGAAGTGTTCGACGTTCCCCTTGTAGGCGCGGTGGGGCGCGCCTTTGGTGGCATCCGCGTCGTGCGGGCATCCGGTTCGGATGAGCCCCTCGAAGCAGCCGCGGAGGCGCTCGCCGGTGGCGAGCTCGTCTGCATGGCGCCCCAGGGAACGATCCCGCGGGGCCGGCGTTCTTCGATCCCGTGCTGAAGGGCCGCTGGGGCGCGGCCCGGTTGGCGGCGGTGACCGGTGCGCCGGTCATCCCCGTCGGCCTCTGGGGTACGGAGGTGGTGTGGCCCCGCAGCTCGCGCCTGCCGCGATTCGGCGTCGACCGACCGCGCGTGTCAGGTGAACGTGGGGCCGCCCGTCGCGCTCGGTCGTCAGGATCCGGACGAGGACACCGCCGCCATCATGGCTGCCATCGTCGACCTGCTCCCGCCCGAAGCCCGTGAGCACCGCACGCCGACGGAGGCGGAGCTCGCTCGCACCTATCCGGCGGGATACCGGGGCGACGCGTCGAAGGAGACCGAGCGCCGTCCGGGCGTCGATACCGTGGGCGCAGGAGTGGGAGGAAGCCGATGACCGTCCAGGACCATCAGTCACGTCCCCGGGAGCAGCGTTTCGACAAGCGCATGTCCGACGCCGAGGCGTTGATGTGGAACGTGGAGAAGGACCCGTGGCTCAACCCGAACGGGGCCATGCTGTCCATCTGCGAGCGCCCGATCGACTTCGACCAGTTCCGCCTCCGGATGCGTGACGCCGCCGTGCACATCCCTCGCCTCCGCCAGCGCGTCGTTCCCGGATTCGGGCGGATGTCGACGCCGGCGTGGTCGTTCGACCCCGAGTTCGACTTCGACTACCACCTGCGCCACATCACCCTGCCGGCGCCGGGCACGAAGCGGGCCCTGTTCGACCTGGCGACGCGGCTCTACGAGGATCCGTTCGATCGCACGCGACCGCTGTGGATCTTCGTGGTGATCGACGGGTTGGAGAACGGGCAGGGCGCCCTGTTCTGGAAGACCCATCACTCGATCAGCGACGGCATCGGCCTGGTGCGGCTGTCCGAGCGCTACATGGAACGCAGTGCCGACGCGCCTCCGCCGCCCGAGGTCGATCTCGAGGGCATGACCGCCATGGCGGCGGCGGCCGAGCAGGCCCGGCCCAAGGAGCAGGGCGGCGACCGTTCCGCCAGCCTGCGGGCGACGGCGGTGAAGTCGTTCACGCACGTGTGGCGTCGCCAGGTCGGCATCGGCCGGCGGATGCTGGGCGAGGTGGCGTTGTGGCCGGCCGACCCGCAGCGGATCCGCGACAACGCCGAGGGCGTGGTGGGCGAGGTGCAGAGCGCGCTCGATCAGGCTCGTGGTGGGGGCGAGGTGGCCGGCGGCTCGCCGATCTGGACCGGTCGTTCGCGCCGGCGTCATCTCGAAGCGCTCCGGGTGGACCTGGAGGGGGCCAAGGCCGCGGCCAAGACGCTCGGTGGGTCGGTGAACGACTTCTTCGTGGCCGGCGCCGTCATGGGCGCCCTCGATTACCACACCGAGCACAAGGTCGCCGTCGACGCGCTGAACATCTCTTTCGTGGTGAGCACCCGCACGGACACCGCCGCGGGAGGCAACTCCTTCACCCCCACTCGCGTCCAGGTTCCGGGGCAGGCGATGCTGGCCGAGGAGCGCTTCGCCGCGATACGCGACTTGATGGCGGCCAAGCGCGCCGGCGTGAAGGGGTCCGGCGCCATGAGCAGGATCGCCGGCATCGCCAACCTGCTGCCGACCTCGGTCGTCACCCGCGTCGCTCGTGCGCAGGCCGCCAAGGTGGACTTCGCCACGTCGAACGTGCGCGCCGCCCCGTTCCCGATGTACATCTCCGGAAGTCGGATGCTGGAGAACGTCGTGATGGGACCGGTGGCCGGAACCGCGTTCAACCTCACCGTGATCTCCTACAACGGCAGCCTCGACATGGGCATCTTCATCGACCCCGCCGCCGTCGACGATCCCGCCGCGCTCCGCCGGCATCTCGAAGACGCATACCGTCACCTGTTGGAGGCAGGAGGCATCGTGGCCGACGAGACAGCCTCGGTTCGCTAGGCATGGCGGAGTACGGCCGTCTCTACCCGCTCGCCAAGGCGCTCGTCACGCCGTCGACCAGGTTCCTCTTCCCGACGCGCGTCACCGGCTTGGAGAACGTCTGCCGCACCGGCCCGGCGATCATCGCGCCGAACCACATCTCGTTCTTCGACTCCGTCGTGCTGATCGGGGTGCTCCCGCGCCGCATCACGTACGTGGGCAAGGCCGAGTACCTCGACAGCTGGAAGACCCGCTACGTGCTGCCGGCCATGGGCATGATCCCCATCGAGCGGACGGGCGGCAAGCGGTCGATGGAGGCGCTCGACACCGCCGCCGGCGTGCTCGACCGGGGCGAGCTGTTCGGCATATTTCCCGAGGGAACCCGCTCGCGTGACGGGATGTTGCACAAGGGACGAACAGGGCTGGCGCGCCTGGCGGTGCGTTGCGGCGCACCGATCATCCCGGTCGGGATCCGAGGCACCGACCGGGTCCAACCGCCGGGTTCGTCGGTGCCGCGCCCTTTCCTGCGGTGCGAGGTCCACTTCGGCCGCCCGATCGACATGGCCCGGCATGCCGGCCAGGCCATCGGCGCCGCGATCTATCGCTCGATCACCGACGAGGTGATGTACGAGATCAGCCAGCTCTCTGGTCAGACCTACGTCGACCGCTACGCCGATCGACCGCCCCGGCCCGAACCGCAGCCTGCGGCCGACGAGGCGCTGGCCACCGCCGGCCTGCAAGGCGTCGCCGGATGACCACCAGCCAGCCCAAGCTGAACCCCTTCCTCATGCTGGGGGAGTCCCGTGCCATGTTCGAGGCGGCCGCACTCGTTCCGTGCGCCCCCCTGCTGGCGCGGGCGCCACGGGGCGACGGCCATCCCGTCGTGGTCATCCCGCCCTTCGGTGCCGGCGACATCTTCACCACCGTCCCCCGGGGCTACCTCCGCCAGCTCGGCTACGAGGTGCACCGCTGGGGCCGCAAGGAGATCCTCGGCCTCCACCGGCTGGCCACGGTCGCCGTCGCTCGCCTGGAGGAGATCCACCGCGCGAGTGGTCGCACGGTGAGCCTCGTCGGTCACAGCCTCGGCGGCATCTACGCCCGCGAGATCGCCCGGGCGGCGCCGCAGCTGGTCCGCTCCGTCATCACGGTGGGCAGTCCGTTCGCCGGCGATCTGAAGTCGAACTACGTCTGGCCGATGTACGAGTCGATCACGGGCACCCGCATCGCGGGGATGCCGTCGGCGTTCATGGAGATGATGAACGAGCCGCCGCCGGTCCCGTCGACCGCCATCTACAGCCGCACGGATGGCGTCGCCGCGTGGCAGTCCTGCATCGAGCACAGCGGTGCGATGTCCGAGAACGTGGGGGTGCAGAGCAGTCACATGGGCTTGCTCCACCACCCGCTGGTGTTGTTCCTGATCGCCGAGCGGCTGGCCCAACCCGAGGGAGCGTGGAAGCCGTTCGAGCGAACGGGCTGGCGAGCGCGGGCCTACATCCCCGATCCATCACGATGACGACGACCCGCCTGTCTTCGGTCGAGACCAGCTTCATCATCGGGGAGACGAACGCTCGGCCCGCCCACATCGGCAACCTGGCGATCTTCGCCCCGAACGAGGACGGGTCGCTCACCTACGACCTCGTCAAGAAGCTCGTCGCCGAGCGTCTCGATCTCGTCCCCGCGTTCCGGCGCCGCATCGTCGAGGTGCCGTTCGGTCTCGATCGTCCCTACGCCGTCGACACGGAGTCGCTCGACATCGACTTCCACGTCCGCCAGATCGCCGTGCCGGCGCCGGGCAACCGGGAGCAGCTGGCCGAGATCGTGGCGCGGCTCCATGCTCGTCGCCTCGACCGCAGCCGGCCGCTGTGGGAGGTGTACGTGATCGACGGGCTGCCCGACGGTCGGGTCGGCCTGTACAGCAAGGTCCACTTCGTGGCCGTCGACGCCGCCCACGGCACCGAGATCATGACGGCGTTGCTCGATCCGGCGCCCGGCGGGCGCGCGGAACCGATCCCGACCGCGCCACGATCGTCCTCTCGCCCGCCCACGCAGCTCGAGATGCTGACGGGGGCCGGCCTGTCGCTGGCTCGCCACCCCCGCCGGCTGATCCGCGTCCAGCGGGAGATGGCTCGCCGCATCGGGCAGTCGGTCGGTGCCCAGCTTCCGTCGGCATCGGCGGCGTACTGGGAGACGATGCGGCGCACCCACGGGCTGGGATGGATCTCGCGCTTCATCGACGGCGGCGGGAACGCTGGCGACGCGCACTACCTGTCCCGCCCGGCGATGCGGGGTCCGCGGGTGTCGTTCAATCGGCCGATCACACCGCATCGGCGTGTCGGCTTCGCCTCCATCCCGTTCGCCGATGTCCACGACATCAAGCAGGCGGCCGGGACGACCGTGCACGACGTCGTCATGGCCATCTGTGCGGGCGGCGTCCGGCGCTGGCTCGTCGCTCGCGACGAGCTGCCCACCGAGCCGCTGTTGGCCGCTGTACCGGTCCTCGTGCGGGGCGATGCCGACGATCTCGCCGATCATGTGTCGATGATGATCGCACCGCTGCCTACGAACGAGGCCGACCCCCGCCAGCGGCTGACCCGCGCCCACGAGGCGATGCGCATCGCCAAGGAACGCCACGACGCTGTGCCCGCCAACCTGATCCAGGACATGACGAGGTACGCGCCCCCCGCAGTCGCCGGACTGGCGGCCCGGCTGGTCGGGGCCGTCCCGATGGACGAGATGGCCAGCCCACCGTTCAACCTCACGATCTCGAACGTGCCCGGCCCCCGCCATGCCGTGTACTGCGCCGGCCATCGTCTCGTCGCCAACTATCCGCTGTCGGTCATCAGCGCCGGCGTCGGCCTCCACATCTCGCTCGTCACCTACGACGACGAGCTGCACCTCGGCGTCGTGACCTGTCGCGACGCCCTCCCGAGCCAGTGGGAGCTGGTGGACGACATCGTGGCCTCGTTCCACGAACTACAAGCCGCCGTGGTCGGCGCGGAGGCGGGTCCGTCGGACGCAGTGTCGAGCCAGGAGGGAGGGCCATGATCGCCGTGATCGGAGCCGGAGCGATGGGAGCGGCGCTCGGCATGCACATCGCGAGGTCGAACCCGGACACCGTGCTGCTGGCGACGAAGTGGGACGACCCCGTCGTCGACGCGTGGCACAGCGGCAGGGTGCATCCCGTGCTGGGGGTGGCCCACCCGGCGCTGCCCTGCCGGCGCTACGGCGAGTGGGACGCCGATCTCGGGCGCGCCGACATCGTCGTGGTCGCCGTGTCGACGGAGGGTCTGCGGCCGGTCCTCGCCGACGGCATCCCGCAGGCGCGTCGCGACGCCTGCTGGGTCGTGGCCACCAAGGGCTGGCAGTCCGACACCCTGGAAGCGCCCAGCCAGGTGGTGGCGGGGCTGCTGGGGGACGGCGAACGGGTCGTGTCGCTCGCCGGTCCCGGTCTGGCGCCGGAGATCGCCGTCGGCGCGCCCACGGTGCTCCTGTGCGCCGGTCGGGATGCGGCGACGACGCAGTCCGTCGCCAGGAAGCTGCGAGGCCCCTCCCTGGGCACCGTCGTGACCGATGACGTGGTCGGCGCCGAGACCGGTGCGGCGTACAAGAACGTGGTGGCCGTCGCACTCGGGATGTGCGAGGGGTTCTCGGAACGGTTGGTGGAGCGGGCGCTGGTCCACGAGTTCGCCAACGCCCGGGCCGCCGTCTTCGCGCTCGGGCTGATCGACATGGTGCGGCTGACCGAGCAGTTGGGCGGCCGGGCTGACACCGTCCTCGGTCTGGCCGGCGCCGGTGACATGTTCGTGACCTGTCTCGGCGGCCGCAACGGGCGGTTCGGTCGCCTGCTCGGCGCCGGCCAGACGCCGGAGCAGGCCCGCAAGGTGATCGGGAGCACCGTCGAGGGGATCACCAACAGCGCCGCCGCAGTGGCGCTGGCCGACCGTGAATCGCTCGACCTGCCGGTCGCCCGGGCCGTCGAGGCGGCGCTGGCCCAAGAGCTCGTCGCCGCCGAAGGCGCCGAGGCGCTCATCACGCGGGTGCTCGTCCAGGGTCTGGCGACCAGCGCCACCGTGCTCAAGCGCTGACAGCGCCACGGAGCGTGCGCGACGTTGGGTGCGGATCCGGTCACGGGTGCCGATCGGCCCGCCAGGCGACGCAATCGGCACCCAAAGCCATCCACGGTGCGCCGGTAGGTCGCTCGCGAGCGCACGTGAGCGGCGCGCGATCGACGGTTGCCAGCGTCGGCGCCATGACCACTACGGCAACCACCACACCGCGATCGAGGCCGGCCGGGCTGGATACCGAGATGCTGGAGCGCTTCCGTTCCCGCGCCGGTGAGCTCGACCGCACGAACACGTACTTCTACGAAGACCTGGCCGAGCTGCAGTCGATCGGCTACCTGGCGGCCGCGGTGCCCGTGCACCACGGCGGCTGGGGCCTCGACGTGGGCGAGCTGGCCCGGTCGCAGCGACGGCTGGCCCGCTACGCGCCGGCGACGGCGCTGGCCACGTCGATGCACTTCTACTGGACCGGCATCGCCGCCGACCTCGAGCGCTTCGGGGATCCGTCGCTCACGTGGATGCTGGCGGCCGCGGCCGACGGCGAGATCTTCGCTGCCGGCCACGCCGAGTCGGGCAACGACATCCCCGTGCTCCTGTCGACATGCCGCGCCGAGCGAGTCGAAGGCGGCTACCGCCTCACCGGTCGCAAGCAGTTCGGTTCCAACGGGCCGGTCTGGACGTGGCTGGGTGCCCATGCCATCGATGCCGAAGCCCGCGGCGGCCCGCAGATCGTGCACACCTTCGTGCACCGCGCTTCGGCGGGCGTGACCGTTCACGAGACGTGGGACACGTTGGGCATGCGCCCGACCCAGAGCCACGACACCGTTCTCGACGGCGTGTTCGTCCCCGACGATCGCGTCGGGCGGGTCGTGCCCGCCGGCGACCTGACCGACCTCTTCATCGTCGCCATGAACATGTGGGCCCTGCCGCTGATCGCCAACGTCTACCTCGGCATCGCCGAGCGGGCGCTCGAGATCGCCGTCGATTGGGCCCGGCAGAAGAGCTCGATGGCCATCGCCCGCTCGGCCTACGCCTACAACCCCATGGTGCAGCACCAGGTGGCAGAGATGTACCTGGAGCTCGACGCCGCCCGGGCCACGGTGGAGCGGTTCACGGATGATTGGATGGCCGGGGCCGACCATGGCGAGGAGTGGGGCTCGAAGCTCTTCTCGATGAAGTGGCGGGCGGTCGAGGCGGCCAAGCGGGTCGTCGACGTGGCCCTCGACGTGACCGGTGGGGCGGGCATGTTCCGCGGCGCCGAGCTGGAGCGCCTCTACCGGGACGTGCGCTGCGGCGGCTTCCACCCCGGCAACGACGCCCTCGCCCACGAGATGGTGGGCAAGATCACACTCGGGATCGCCGCCGAACAGCCTCGCTGGTGACCGTCACAGGGAGCGGAGCGCGTGCTCGAGCACGGCGTCGGCATCGAGCGCCGCTCCCTCCCGGATGGCGGTCTCGTACGCGTCGTCGCCGAGGGCCGCGCGCAGCCGGGCGGCGAGCGACGTCACCGTCACCTCGTCCTCGCCGAACAGGCGGTGACCCGCGGACGTGGACAGCACGGCACCGGCGAGCACCGCGGCGTCGCGATGGCGATGGAGGCGCTCCAGCAGCATGGCGACCGACCGCAACATCGTCCACTGGGTCGACCACATCCCGGCGCGACGCCACTGCTCGATGAGCGTCCGGTACGCCGCCGCCGCCGCCTCGGGGTCGCCGGCCACCGCTTCCATCGACGCCAGCGATGTCGCCGCGATGCCGGCGACGAACGCCGCGCCGCTCTCGTCGGCCATGGCCAGCGCACGTGCCAGCCGGATGCGGGCGAGGGCCGGATCGCTGGAGAGCTCGGCTTCACCGGCGGCGTACCAGGCCATCGCGGCGTGCACGCCGCGGCGATCGCCCGTCTCGACGAGCAAGGCGGCCGCCGCCGCGGACGTGTCCTGCCGTCCGAGGTAGGCGAGCGCCAGCACCTCGGTGCTGCCGAGGAGCAGCAGTGTGGCGGCGTCGGCGGTGCGCCGAGCCTGCGCGTACCACTCGAGTGCCTCGTCCAACCGGCCGTCGAACAGGGCATGGTCACCGCTGAGGGCGGTCACCATGGTCGCCACCCGGGGCGTCGGATCGGCGACGAGTGATCGAGCTCGGTCGGCGCGGACGCCGGTCCCGTCGAGGTCGCCCCGCATCCACGCGGCGACGGCGCTGGCCACCCACACCCCGGCGACGTGCGCGCTCGCATCGGTCGGGTCGGCCGCCTTGACCAGCTCCGCCCACGCCAGCACATCGGGTCGCAAGCGGTACAGCCCGTAGTTGTAGAGCGCCACCACCAGTCGCCCGGCGGAGTCGACATCGTCGTGCTCGAGGAGCCACTGCAACGCCGTTCGCAGCTCGGGCAGCCGTGCCTCGATCGCCAGCAGCGGGCCGGCGCTGGCTTCGTCGAGGTACTGCTCGTTGGCCCGCTCGAGCCAGCCCATCATGTGGTGGGCGTGGCGATGCCGGACGGCGTTGGCCTCGCCGCCATCGTCGAGGCGCTCGGCGCCGAAGGCGCGCAACGTCTCCAAGAGCCCGAACTGCCGACCCATGGCGCGGGTCACGAGCGACCGCTCGGCCAACGCCGACAAGCCGTCCATGGCATCGGGCTCGTCGAGGCCGCTGATGGCGGCGGCGTCGGCGGCGCCGAAGGCGGTGGCGAAGACGGACACATCGGCGAAGAGGCGCTGGAGGTCGGGGTCGAGCAGCTCGTACGACCATGACACGGCGGCCCCCAGCGACCGGTGCCGGTGGGAGACGCGCGGTCCGGAGGCGAGGAGTCGGAACCGGCGGTCGAGCCCGGTGGCGATCTCGTCCAGCTCCATGGTGTGCAGCCGCGCCGCGGCCAGCTCGATGGCGAGCGGCAGGCCGTCGAGCCGCCGCACGATCTCCTCGGCCCGCTCCCAGTCCGGCCCGGTGAGCTCGAAGTCGGGCCGGGCGGCGCGGGCCCGCTCGACGAACAAGGTCACCGCCGGCCCGTGCCGATCGGTGAGGGGAAGGGGCGGCACCGGGCACAGGTGCTCGCCGGCGACCCGGAGCCGCTCGCGACTCGTCGCCACGGTGGTGACCCGGGGGCAGCTGGCGACGATGCGGTCGACCAGCTCTGCGACAGGATCGAGCACGTGCTCGCAGTTGTCGAGCAGCAGGATCACGGGGTCGTCGTCCAGCGTGGCGATGATGCTGTCGACGACGGGGCGGTTGGCCCGCCGGTCGACGCCAAGGACGCCCGCCACTGCGTCCATGGCGCTGTCCTCGTCGGCCGCGCCCAGCTCGCACAACACCACGGCCTCGCTCCGGCCTGCCACGGTCAGCTGCTGGCCGACCTCGAGCAGCAGGCGGGTCTTGCCGACGCCGCCCGGGCCGAGCATGGTGACCACTCGATGCTCGTCGATGAGCTGCATGGCCCGTGCCACCAGCTCGGCCCGACCGATGAGGGACGAGGCCGGTACGGGCAGGCGGGGCCGGGAGCGGGTGGGTGGCGGCGCAGCGTCGCCGTCGAGCAGCGCCAGCTGCTGGTGGGCCAGCGCGGCCGACGGTTCGATGCCCAGCTCCTCGGCCAGCCGCCGGCGGAAGTCGTCATAGACGCGCAGCGCGTCCGCGGCGCGGCCGCTGGCCGCCAACGCCGCCATCAGCAGGGACCGGGGCCGCTCGCGCAGGGGGTGCTCCTCGGTCAGCGCCGTCAGATCGGTGACGGCCTCGGCGCCGCGACCGAGCGCCAGTCGCGCTTCGGCCCGCTCCTCCCGGGCCTGCACCTGCAGCTCACCCAGGCGTTGTGCCTCGTTGCGCGCTTCGTCGCACTCGGCCAGCTCCACGTAGGGCACGCCGCGCCACAACGCCAAGCCGTCCTCGATCAACCCGAGCGCCCGGGCCGGGTCGGTGCCCCGCGCGGCCGCGGCCTCGCCGATGGCGGTGGCGAAGCGGTCGGTGTCGATCTCGACGGCGCCGGGCGACAGGCAGTAGCCGGCGGCGCTCGACACCAGCGCGCCGGCGGGCAGGCTCTTGCGCAGCCGGAACACGTGGGTCTGCAGCGCGGCCGCGGGATCACGGGGGAGACCCCGGGGCCAGAGCGCCTCGACGGCTTCGTCAGCGCTCACGACCTGGCCGCGCCGGAGGAGCAGCAGCGTCAGGAGGCGGCGCTGCAGCTCCCCGTCGGGCGTCCGATCTCCGCCTTCCGCGTCGAGCACCAGCAACGGTCCCAGGACCGCAGCACGAAGCGCCGGCTCACGGTCCATCCGGACAACCTAGGTTGCCCGGCAGTTCACGAGGTCGACGCCGCCAGCAGCCGGGCGGCGGTCATCGCCGTCGGGCCGTCGAGGACGCGGAACTCGCGAACGTCGAGGTCGGCGAAGTGCGGGTTGGCGGCCATGCCCCGGTAGAGCGGCGTCGCGCGGGAGGCGTCGGCGGCTTCGGCCGTCTCGAAGAGGTAGACGCCCCCGTAGGTCCCGGTGCCCCGGTCGGCGAGCCAGAACTTGGCCAGCAGGCCGGGCCACTCGGTGAAGCCGCCGGCAGCAGCGTCGGCCACGGCGGCGTACTGGTCGGCGTCGATGCCGTCGAGGTTGAACGTCACGATGCGGATGTACATGGTGTGCCCTTTGGCTCCCCGGCGACGATGCCGGATGCCGGCCAGCCTCCCCATCCCGCCTCGCGGCCCGCTCGCGCCCGCTCACGCGTAGTGCCCTGACCGGCAACGTTCGCCCCGTTGCGCCGGCCAGTGCTGGCGCTGACTCGGCGGACCGGGCCTCAGTTACCGGTCAGGGCACTAGCCGACGGGCTTGCCGTACATCTCCCCGAGGGGATCGCTGATCAGCTCGAGGCGGGCGCCGTCGGGGTCGTTGAAGTACATCGAGGACTGATCGATCACGACGTACGGGACGCCCTCGCGTTCGAGGTTTCCCTTCAGGCGCGCCCACGTGTCGGGGGCCACCGAGATGGCGAGGTGGTGGAGCCCGCCGAGGACCTCGGCGTATGCGCCGAGACCGAGGCCGGGGAGATCGAAGAACGCCAGCGAGTTCCCGTTGCCGATGTCGAAGAAGAAGTGGGTCGAGCCGCCGTAGTCGCGGTTCTCGAACATCTCCGTCAGCGGGAACTCCAAGACGTCCTGGTAGAAGCGCACCGTCCGCTCGACGTCGTTGGAGAGGAGGGCCACATGGTGGACGCCACGGGCCGACGATGACGGGCGATCCGATCGCGGTCGCAGGTGACGGGCGGCGATCTCGGCCCGTCGGGCCGACGCCGCGTCTCGCTCGGCGCCCCGCAGGCCTGCCAGCTGGTCGTCACGTGTGCTCATCGTGGTCCTTCAGTCGGTGGTGCCGGGCGCGTCGGGACCGAAGCGCCACTCTGTCATCCGCACCCGGCGCGGCGAGTTCGCCATGTCCGCGAACGTGGCGACATCCGCCCGGATGATCTCCTGGTCCTCGGGCCCGCCGAAGAAGCGTTCCGTCAGCTCCTGCTCGGACGCAAAGGCGCACAGCGCGATGCCGTCGTAGGTCGGTCCGTCGAGCACCGCGTCGATGCTCACCTGGTGGTAGTGCCACATGCCGGGATGGTGGCGCAGCGCCAGTGGCGCGTGGACGTCGCGCCAGTGGGCATCGGCCTGGGCGTGGGTGAGATCGGGCCGGCGCCGCATCCCGAACACTGCCGTCACCCCGGGACTGGCGGTGCCCACCGGCCAGAACCGTCGTTGATGGCGCATCGGGCGTACGTGGACGTCGTACATCCCGATGTCGGCGACGCTCTCCACGGCGTCCCGGTCCTCGCCGATGACCAGCGTCCCGAACGCCGGATCCCGCTGCGCGCCAGTCGCCACGAACGCCACGCCGTCGATCGAACGGGCGACGGCCACGGCCTGCAGCTCACGCGTACCGAGCGCGGCGAACACGGCGTCACGCTAGCCCGGATCGGCCGGGCCTCAGATCTTCGCGTTCGCGGTCACCGTCAGATCGACATCCGGCCGCAGTTCGACCTGGTGGTTCGCAAGACGTTCGATGGTGGAAGCCAACCGCGCGCGCTTGGCCGCTTCGACGCCGGCGGCGCGCGCCTTGAACTCCGGCATCACCTCGCGGGCGAAGAGCTCCATCGACGCGCAGATGTGCTCGTGTTGGTTCTTGCCCGCTTGGCTGATGAAGATCAGCTCGTCCACCCCGGCGGCCTCGTACTCACGGACGAACCGGCGGATCTGCTCCGGCGTGCCGATGCAGCCCCGCAACGAGTTGAGGCCGCCCTCCTCGACCGGGGCGCCGGCCTCCTGACGGGCCTTCTTCCCCTCCGCCGCCAGCTTCTCGAAGCCCATCGACGCGCGATTCGCCTCGAAGTCGGTCCACACGTCGGTGCGGCCCGGGCGGTGGGTGCCGTGGACGTAGTAGTGAGACAGGGAGTAGGCGAAGAAGTGGAAGCCGTCGAGCCCCCGGTCGAGCGCGGTCTGCTCGTCCTCGTGGCACATGAAGCCCGTCGTGACGGCGATGTTCGGGTTGGGCGCCAGGCCGGCCGGGTCGGTGCAGGCCTCGAACTGCGCGTAGTAGTCGTCGACCCAGTGCTTGGCCTCGGCGGGATCGATGAACGAGAAGCTGAGCGCGCCGATGCCGCGGCTGCCGGCCATGCGGATGGTCTCCCGCTGGGAGCAAGCCACCCAGATCGGCGGATGCGGTCGCTGGATCGGCTTCGGCACCACGTTGCGAGCGGGCATGGAGAAGTACGTGCCGTGGAAGCCCTCGTAGGGATCCTGCGCCATCATGCGGGCGATCTGGGGAACCGTCTCCTCCCACATCTTGCGCTTGTCGGCTCGCTCGATCTCGAAGCCGAGCAACTCGACGTCGCTCGACGTCTCCCCGGTGCCGAACTGCACGCGCCCGCGGCTCACGATGTCGAGGGTGCCGATCCGCTCGGCCACGCGGGCCGGGTGGTTGTAGCCCGGCAGCACGGGCACGATGCCGTGGCCGATCTTGATGTCCTTCGTGGTGGCGGCGCACGCCGCCAGGAAGATCTCGGGGGAGGACGAGTGCGAGTACTCCTCCAGGAAGTGGTGCTCGACCTCCCACACGCAGTCGAAGCCGAGCTGGTCGGCCAGCTGCACCTGCTCGAGGGCTTCCTGGATGACCCGGGCCTCGGCGCCGTCGTCCCACGGACGCGGTAGCTGGTGCTCGTAGAAGATGCTGAAGCGCATGGTGCCCCCCGAACGATGAGCCGATGGATTCCCCGCTTCCATTCTGCCCCGTGCGCTCGGTGGTCGCGCCGGCCGGCCCGGTGCTACCTTCCGCGTTGGTACCTGGTGGCTCCGCGACGCGGGGATCGAACGGTCGCCGCACCGAACGAGCCGTCACGGCATCCCTCGTCGACATGCGGAGGTGACCAATGAAGATCGGTGTCCTTCTCGTCTTCCAGAACTGGCACGAGAACCTCAGCGATGAAGAGATGTTCCTGAACGAGATCCGCCTGGGTGAGTTGGCCGAGACCCTCGGCTACGACTCGGTCTGGTCGGTGGAGCACCACTTCGACGACTACTCGATGTGCCCGGACGCCACCCAGGCCCTGTCGTACCTCGCCGGCCGCACCAGCTCGATCAAACTCGGGACCGGTGCGGTGATCCTGCCGTGGAACGACCCGCTGCGGGTGGCCGAGAAGATCGTGCTGCTCGACCACCTCGCCGGCGGCCGGCTCGTGTTCGGCATGGGCCGGGGCCTCGCCAAGATGGAGTACACCGGCTTCCGCCAGGACATGAACGAGGCGCGCGAGCGCTTCGACGAGGCCGCCCTGATGATCACCAACGCCATCGAGACCGGTGTGATCGAAGGCGGCGGTCCGTTCTACCCGCAGCCGCGGGTCGAGCTCCGGCCCAAGCCGTCACGCTCGTTCAAGGATCGCACCTACTCGGTGGCCATGTCGCCCGACTCGGTCGACGCCGCCGCCGAGCTCGGCGTCGGCATGATGACGTTCCTGCAGGTGGGCATGGCCGACCACCTGCCTGCTGTCGACCGCTACCGCGAGCTGTTCCGCGCTGCCCACGGTACCGAACCCAAGCCGCCGACGTTCTCGGAGTTCCTCTACTGCCACGCCGACGCCGACGAGGCCGAATCCGTCGCTCGCCGCTACCTGTCCCAGTACTTCCTGTCGGTGGTGAAGCACTACGAGTTCTCGGGCACGCACTTCGGCCAGACCAAGGGCTACCAGGCCTACGACGAGGGGGCCCGGATGATCCGCGAGGCCGGGCTCGAAGCGGCGGCGGCGGCGTACGCCGAGGCTCAGCCGTGGGGCACGCCCGACCAGATCATCGAGAAGCTCTCGGCCCAGAAGGAGGTGATGGGCGACCTGGACATCAACGTCGTCTTCAGCTACGCCGGCCTCCCCTTCGACAAGGTCGAGGAGAGCTACACGCTGTTCTCCAAGGAGGTGCTGCCCGCGCTGCGGGAGCTGTGAGCCCGCCCGCGCTCATCAGTCCGGACGGGGCGGGCGGTACTCGCTCAGGGTGATGACGGCGCCCTGTGGATCCTCGACCGCCCCCATGCGGGTGAACTGCGTGTCGAACAGCGGCGACACCACGGTCGCGCCCAGCTTCGTGGCCCGTTCGAAGACGGCGTCGGCGTCGTCCACGGCGAACATGACGCCCCAGTCCGGGGCGGAGCCCGGCGCAGCGCCGAGCGATCCCAGCAGGGCGACGGCGTCGGTGAAGCCGCCCGGCGCCTGGTTGGCTTCGTGCCGCGCCCGGATCTCGGGATCGCTCTGGGCGAGGAAGTCGCCGTAGCCCTCGACGCGCCACATGCCGGTCGGCTCTTGGGCATTCATGTCCAGCCCCTCGGCCACCCAACCGAACACGGCCCCGTAGAACCGTGATGCATCGTCGGGGTCCGGTGTGTGCAGCTCGCTGAAGTTCCACGCGCCCGGGGCGTTGACGAGCTGGGCGCCACGGAGCTCGGCCGGCTGCCACAGCCCGAAGCGGGCGCCCGCGGGATCGGCGCAGACGGCGACGCGTCCGGAGCGGGGGATGTCCATCGGCGGGGTCAGCACCCGGCCGCCGTTGGCCGCGACGGCCGCCGCGGCATCGTCGGCCGACGCGACGCTGACGTAGGTGGTCCAGCCTCGGCTGTTGGCGGCGTCCTCGGGCGGGCCGCCGACGCCACCGACGGTGAGCCCGTCGAGCAGCGCGTACGCGTAGAGCGCCGGCGCGCCGGCGGGGGTGCGCACGTCATAGGTCCAGCCGAACAGCTCGCCGTAGAACGCCATCGAGCGTTCGGGATCGGGCTGCTCGACGTCGATCCAGCACGGCACTCCGGTCGGGTACTCGCTCCTGGTCAGCATGTCGTCTCCTCTGCTCGGGGTGGACTGCTGGGACCATCATGCGCCCCCAAACTGGCCACCTCCTGGCCGGTTCTGACTGGCGACGATGCGGCGGGCGCGCCGGAGCACGGGCTCGTCGACCATCGCCCCCTCGTAGGCGAACGCCCCGTTCGCGGTCGCCGCCGCGGCCAGCACCCCGTGGGCCCAGGTCACCTCGGCCGCACTCGGTGTGAAGGCGTCGTTCACCACCGCCACCTGGGCCGGGTGGATGCACACCTTGCCGCCGAAGCCGAGCGCCTTGGCGGCGGCAGCGTCGGTGGCCAACCCGGCGGCATCGGCGATGGTGAGGTGGGGCCCGTCGACCGGACCGGGCAAGCCGGCCGCCACCGAGGCCAGGACCAGGCGCGATCGTGGGTAGAGCAGCACCTCGGCACTCGGCCCGACGCCCAGGTCGGCGAGGAAGTCGACCACGCCGAACACGAGCCGGGCCACGCCTCCGGCGGCGATGGCGTCGGCGGCGAGGAGGCCACGCGCCGACTCGACGATGGCGAGGACAGCGCAGCCCTCCGGGAGGGCCGCTCGGACGGTGTCGACGACGCCGGGTTCCTCCACCTTCGGCACCAACACGGCGCTCACCCAGTCGAGCGCGGCCACAGCGGCCACATCGTCGCCGTGATGAGGTGTGTCAGCGCCGTTGATGCGCACGACGCACGGCGCCGCGGGAGCGAGATGGCGCAGCGACTGACGGGCCGCCGCCTTGTCGGCCTCGGCGACGGCGTCCTCGAGGTCGACGATGACCGTGTCGGCCCCCGACGCCAGCGCCTTGCCCACCCGGTCCGGCCGCGTGGCCGGCACGAAGAGCAGGGACCGGGCGGACATGGGGTCGGTGGTCACGGCCGCTCAGTCTGGCCCGGAGGGTTCAGTGCATCCGGCCGCCGGCGTCGACCAGGTTGTACGCCGTCTCCGCGTGCTGCGTGCTGTCGAGCCCGATGACCTCGTCGTCGGGGGTCACCCGCAGGCCCATCGTCACGTCGATGACCTTGGCGATGACGAATGTCAGCACGAAGGAGAACACGAGCGTGGCCACGACGGCCAGGACCTGCTCGCCGAGCAGGCCGAACTCACCCGTGGCGAAGACGCCGCCGAAGCTCTCCTGGGCGAAGAAGGCCAGGAGGATGCTGCCCACGACGCCACCGACGAGGTGGACGCCGACGACGTCGAGGGCGTCGTCGTAGCCGAAGCGGAACTTGAGCTGGATGGCGAGGTAGCAGACCACCCCGGCGATGGCGCCGATGGCGATGGGCGACATGCCCGACACGAAGCCGGCGCACGGCGTGATGGCCACGAGGCCGGCGACCGCACCCGAGACCGCACCCAACGTCGTGAAGTGGCCGGTCTTGACCCGTTCGATGATGAGCCAGCCGAGCATCGCCGCCGCGGCAGCCAGGTTGGTGTTCATGAACGCCTGGGCGGCGAGGTTGGAGGCGCCCAGCGCGGAGCCGGCGTTGAAGCCGAACCACCCGAACCACAAGATGCCGGCACCGAGCACCGTGAGCGGGAGCGAGTGGGGCAGCATCGCCTCGCGTGGCCAGCCCCGCCGTTTCCCGAGCACGAGCACGACGGCGAGGGCGCCGACGCCGGCGTTGATGTGCACCACGGTCCCGCCGGCGAAGTCGAGCGCACCCCGCTCGAACAGCCAGCCGGTCGGGCTGAACACCCAGTGAGCCACCGGCAGGTAGACGACGATGGACCACACCGCCAGGAACACCATCCAGGCCGAGAACTTGACCCGATCGGCGACGGCGCCGCTGATGAGCGCCGGCGTGATCACGGCGAACATCATCTGGTACACGCAGAAGGCGAGGGGAGGCACCGTCAGGGCGAGGGCGCCGCTGTAGCCCGGTAGGACCGTCGCCGGATCGGCCACGTCCTTCAGGCCGACGAAGTCGAAGTTCCCGATCCAACTGTTCGCATCGCCGAAGGCCAGGCTGAAGCCGATGGCCGCCCACAGCAGCGCCACGATGGCCATGGAGATGAAGTTCTCCATCAGCATGTCGAGCATGTTCTTCGAGCGGACCATGCCGCCGTAGAAGAAGGCCAGGCCGGGGGTCATGAAGAGCACCAGGGCGGCTGACGCGAGCACCCATGCGGTGTTGCCGGTGTCCATGGGGCGACAGGTTTCTGATGGGTTGTTTCCGTGTCGTGGCGGAAGTGTTTCGTCCCCATGAACACACGCTGCTCAGATTGGCGTGCTCCCAGCGCGACCGGCAGATGGCCGACAGATCTTCGTCAGCGGGACAGGGCGCTGAGGTCGGCCACGATGGCCGCGGCCAGCCGATGCCGCACGTCCGGGTCGGTGACCATCGCGCCGTCTCGATCGACCAGGTAGAAGCTGTCGATCGCCTGGTTGCCGGCGGTGGTGACGCGGGCGTGGCGGATGTCGAGCTCGAGCTCGGCGAAGCGCCGGGTGATGCCGTGCAACGTCCCCATCGTGGCCGGCCCACGGACGTCGACCACGGTCGAGACGTCGGAGACGTGGTCGAGGAACTGCACGTCGATCTCGGGCGGCCGGGCACCGAGTTGCGCCTGCGGATCGCCGTAGGTGTGGCGGCGGCGCGCCAGTTGCTCGTCGAGCGACAGGGTGCCGTCGATGACGGCGCGGAGGTCACGCTGCACGAGGTCCCAGCGCGGCTCGCGGCCGGTCGTCGGCTGCACGTGGAAGGACTCGACCGCCCGCCCGTCGGCGGCGGTGGCGGCGGTGGCGCCGAGGATGTCGAGGCCGTGGAGCGCCATCACGCCGGCGGCGGCGCAGAAGAGGCCGCGGCGGTCCTCGGCGACGATGGTGACGTCCATGCCGTCGCCCACCACGGTGAGGCCGTCGTCGAGGGCGTGAGCGCCGAGCGTCGGTGGTGCGATCGGCGTGCGGTCGGGCGGTGGGACCGGGCCGGCGAGACGCTCCCGGACGCGCGCGATCAGCGACATCGTGAGCCCGGCCCGCCACGACGTCCATGCCGACGGACCCGTGGCTCGAGCATCGGCTTCGGTGAGTGCGGCGAGGAGTTCGAGGGTGGCGACCGTGCCGACTTCGCCGGCGACCGCCTCGATGGTCTTCGGGTCGTCCAGGTCGCGCCGGGTGGCGGTGTCGGGCAGCAGCAGGTGGAGGCGCACGAGCGTCGTGAGCGTGGCGACGTCGTCAGGGACGAGGCCGATGCGGGGGCCGATGGTGCCGACCAGGACGACCCCGGCATCGGTGTGGTCGCCCGGATAGCCCTTGCCGAGATCGTGGAGCAGAGCCGCCAGGAGCAGCAGGTCCGGCCGGTCGACGGCGGCGGTGAGGGGCGCCGCCTGGACGACGGCCTCGATGAGGTGGCGATCGACGGTGAAGCGGTGGAAGGCGTTGCGCTGGGGCCGGTTGCGCACGGCCGTCCACTCGGGGAGCAGGCGGGTCCACACGTCGCAGTGGTCGAGCGCCTCGAAGACAGGTACCAGCGCGGGTCCGGTCGCCAGCAGGGCGAGGAACTCCTCGCGGACCGCCGCCGGCCATGGCTCCGGCAGCGGCGCCATCGGCGCGGCGAACCGGCGCAGTGCGTCACGAGCGAACGGGAGCCGCAACCGCGCGGCGGCGGCGGCGGCGTGGAGCACGGTGGTTATGTCCTCGATGTCGCCGTCGCGCCCTGTGAGCGTGATGGCGTCGTCGAGACGGGCCACACCGTCACCGAGGTCGCGCGACCGGGACCCGCTACGCACCCGCCGCGGGCCCTCGGCCCAGGCCCGTATGCGCCGCCAGGTGTCGTCCGCCGTCCACGCGATCCGCCGACCGGCGGTGGCTATCGCGGCCATGACCCCGTCGCCGTCGGCATGGCCGAGCCGGCGGGCGACCTCGTCCTGGTCCTGGAGCAGCAGGGTCTCGCTCGGGCGGCCGACGACGCGGTGGAGCGCCACGCGGATGGTGAGCAGCGCATCGCGGGCCGAGCGGGTCGCCTCGTCAGGGGTGGCGAACTCGAGCAGGTGGCCGACGGCGCCGAGGACGGCGGCGTCCCGAAGGCCGCCCTTGCCGTCCTTGAGGTCCGGTTCGAGGAGGAAGGCCACGTCCCCGGCCCGCCGGTGCCGCTCCTCGTTCGACCCGTCGAGGGCGGGCAGCCACCGGCGCGCCAGCTTCGTGAGCGACCGGTCCCGGTGCGTGACCAGCTCGTCGAAGAGGGCGGCGTCGCCGGCCACGAGGCGGGCGTCGAGCAGGGTGAGCGCGACGCGGATGTCGTTCTCGGCCGTCCGCATCGCTTCCCGGACCGTGCGCACGCTGTGGTCGAGCGAGAGGCGCTCGTCCCAGATCGGGTACCAGATGCGTTCGGACAGCTCGTCGACGTCCGGTCGACCCCGATGGACCAGGAGCACGTCGAGGTCGCTGAAGGGGCACAGCTCCTGGCGCCCGTAGCCGCCGAGGGCGACGAGCGCGGCGCCGTCGCCGGCGGGCAGCAGGTTCGACAGCCACTGGTCGACGAGCTGCGCGTAGGCCCTGGTGAACGCCACTCCCTGGAGGCCGGCGTCGTCGACGAGGGCCTGGCGTCGCTCGCTAAAGGGCGTCGTGGCCCATCTCGCCGGTGCGGACGCGCACGAGGTCGTCGACGGGTGTCGTCCAGACCTTGCCGTCGCCGATCTTCCCGGTGCGGGCGGCTTCGACGATGGCGGTGACGATGCCTTTCACATCCGCGTCGTCGGCCACGATCTCGATGCGCATCTTGGGAAGGAACTCCACGGTGTACTCGGCGCCTCGGTACACCTCGGTGTGGCCGCGCTGGCGACCGAAGCCACGGACCTCGGTGACGGTCATGCCGTAGATGTTCAACGCTCGCAGTGCGTCCTTGACGTCCTCGAGCTTGAACGGCTTGACGATGGCGGTGATGAGCCTCACGGCCCGGTCCTCCCTCGGTCGGAAGCGACCGCCCGTACGGGCGGCGACCGCCAGAAACTAGTCACATCCGGCGGGCCGGTCAGGCCTGGCCGCGCACCAGCTCCCGCACGGTCTGCCCCCGCATGCCGGCCGTGGCCTTCATGGCCAGCGCCGTGATGGCCATGGTGACGAGCGTCGAGCCGAAGACCACCGGATGACCGCGCTCGGCTCGAGCCCGGTCCGCGGAACGCTTGCTTCCGATCATGACTGTTCCCTCCCGCACTTGGACGACCAGGACCGTCGACCTGGGCCTGCTCATTCCCACCTGGGGACGGCTTCAAACCGGCTCGACTCGGAATGCTTCAGCTCGTGTAGCGCTCGGCGGCGGCCAGCCAGGCGTCGAGCCCCACCACGTTGAAGAGGTCGGCCGGGGCTCACGAGGTCAGGGGTCATGGGTGTGGGCGCGCCGGCCTTGGCCAGTGCCCGCATCATCGCCGCCATGGCCGTGCCGCAGCGCTTCGGGAACTCCTGGTCCTTGATGTGCAGGCCGGCCACGCCGGCCCGCTGGTACTCGGCCACGGTCCGCTGCACGCTCAAGGCGTTGCCGAAGCCGGTATCGGCGTCGGCCACGAGCGGGATGTCGATCACGGCGGCGATCCGCGCTGCTTGGCCGGCCATCTCGGTCATCGTGGTGAAGCCGAGATCGGGGAAGCCGATGAGGGCCATCGAGACGCCGGCGCCGGTCATGTAGGCGCCGCGGAAGCCGCTGCGTTGCACGAGCGTCGCCGAGAGCGCGTCATACGCGCCGGGCAGCACGAGCACCTCGGGCTCGGCCAGCATGCGCCGCAGCGCCCGACGCGGCGTCTCCTCGTCAGCCATGACCGACCCGAACGTAGCCGCCCCGTTGGAGGCGAGGGAGCAGGCCACCGTCGGCGATGATGGCGATCAGCTCGTCAGGGAGGGCCGAGCCGGCGAGCGAGTCGCCGGTGCGGCGGTTGGTGACCGTTCCCGTCGGCAGGTCGACGGCGACGACGTCGGGTTCGGTGACGGCGGCGGCGATCCCGGGGCACTCGACGGCACCGACGCCGCTGTTGATGCAGTTCCTGAAGAACAAGCCGTTCAGCGACTCGGCGACGACGGCGACGATGCCGAGGTCGGCCATGAGCGCCGGCGCGGGGCGGCTGGACCCCGTCCCGAAGTTGCGCCCGCCCACGATGATGTCGCCGGGCCCGACTTCGGCGGCCCAGCCGGGCCGGTACGTGGCGAAGACGTGCTTGGCCTGCTCGGCGCGCGGCATGCGGAACGTGGCCGCCGGCATCATCAAATCCGTGTTGACGTTGTCCTCCGCGAACACCCAGGCGCCGCCCTCGGCCCTCATGGCGTGGCCGCCAAGAAGGGTCGCGGGTCGGTGATCACGCCGGTCACGGCAGAAGCGGCGACGGTCGCTGATCCACCGAGGTAGATCAGCGCCGTGTCGGCACCCATCCGGCCCTGGAAGTTGCGGGTGCTCGACGTGATGCACACCTCGCCGGGGGCGAGCAGGCCCATGTGGCCGCCGTAGCACGCTCCGCACGTCGAGTTGGTCACGACGGCACCGGCTTCCACGAGGGTGGTGATGTAGCCGAGCTTCAGCGCCTGCAGGTAGACGTCCTGCGACGCCGGCGTGACGAGCAGGCGGACGCCGGCGCGCACCCGCCGCCCGGCGAGCACCCGGGCGGCGTCGGCCAGGTCGCTCAGCTTGCCGTTGGCGCACGATCCGATGAAGGCCTGGTCGATCGCCACCGGGCCCGGGAGGGCGTCGATGGGGACGGTGTTGCCGGGCACCGCGCCCGGGGTCGCCACCCGGGGCGTCACCGTGGCGAGGTCGATGACGTGGTGGGCGGTGTAGGTGGCGCCGGCATCGGCGGCGACCGGTGTGAACGGCACCGATGTCTGTCCGCTGAGGTAGTCGAGGAGGACGTCGTCGGACGGGAAGACGGCGAACTCGGCGCTCAGCTCGGCGCACATGGTGGCGATCGTCGAACGCTCGTCCATCGAGAGCTGGTCGAGGTTGCGGGGGGAGAACTCGATCGAGCGGCCCTCCACGCTGCCCACCTCGGCGGCGATGCCGAACTCGGCGGCGAACCGGCGCGCTCGCTGATGCGACGTGGCGTCCAGGATGGTGGGCGCCGGCGCGGCGTGGTCGAGCACCACCGAGATCCGCGACGGGTCGTGCACGCGCAGCAGTGTGGGGCCGCCGGCGAACTGCAGGTCGAGCATGACGACCCGATCCACGTCGCGGGTGACGATCTGCCCCGGCGCGACCGGTTCTCCGCCCGACCGGCTGCTCAGGGGTCTTCTCGATGATCGTCATGGCCACGGCGAGCGCTCCTGATCGGATCGTGACCGACTCAATAGACGATCACGCCTCGGATGTTCTTGCCGGCGTGCATGTCCTTGTAGCCCTGGTTGATGTCGTCGAGCTTGTACGTGGTGGTGATGAGCTCGTCGAGCTTGAGCTGACCGCTCTGGTACATGTCCAGCATCCACGGGATGTCGCGGCTCGGGCTCGATTGGCCGAACAACGCCCCCTGGATGCGCTTCTGGAACAAGGTCAGCTCGAAGGCGGGAACGCGCACCTCCTCGTGCTCGTTGCCGACGGCGGTCACAACGACCGTGCCCGCTTTGCGGATGGCGGAGAACGCCTGGGCCACGTGCTCGGTCTTGAGCACGCCGGTCGTCACCACGGCGGCGTCCGCGCCTTGACCGTTGGTGACCGAACGAGCGAAGTCGGCCGCCTCGTCCATCGACGCGAACGTGTGGGTGGCGCCCATCTGCTCGGCCGCCTCCCGCTTGAACTCGACCGGGTCGACGGCGATGACATGCGTGGCACCGACGTGCTTGGCTCCCTGGACGGCGTTGATGCCGATGCCGCCGATGCCCATCACGATGACGGTCTGGCCGGGTTTGGCCTGGGCGGCGTTGACCATCGACCCCCAGCCGGTGCCGACGCCACAACCGAGCAGGCACACCTTGTCCAGTGGCACGTCCTTGTCGACCTTGATGCACGAGGCCACGTCGACCACGGTCTCCTCGCAGAACGTCGAGATGCCGGCGGCCTGACCGATGGGCTGGCCGTCGATGCTCATGCGGAAGCTGCCGTCGGCCCGGCACCCCGTGAGCGTGTTGGCCCCGAAGTCGCACATGTTCTGCATGCCCGACGCGCACCAGCGACAGCGCCCGCACCCCGGCAGGAACGACATGATGACGTGGTCACCGACCTCCCACCCGGGCGTGTTCGGGCCGACGGAGGCCACGACGCCGGCGCCCTCGTGACCACCGGCGAACGGCAGGATGCCGGCCGGCAGATCGCCGGTGCTGAAGTGATCGTCGGAGTGGCACAGACCCGACGCCACCATGTCGAGGTGAAGCTCCCCTTGCCGGGGCGGCTCCATGTCGATGTCGAGGATCTCCCACTTGCCCGGAGACTCACGGATCACGGCACCACGTGTCTTCACGACCACCCCTTCACCGCACCCCATCAGCGCGTTCGGTCGCGAGTTGTATCACGCCGTCACGATCCGGGTCCCAGGATCGCCGGTTCCTAGAATCCGGGCATGCCGCCCGACCCGCCCGACGACGGGCCGCACGATCGCCGGCTGCCGGCGCGGTTGCTGATCGCCAACCGGGGTGAGATCGCTGTCCGCGTCGCCCGCGCCGCGGCGGAGCTCGGCATCTGGACCGTGGCGGTGGCGCCGGCCGACGACGAGGATTCGCTGCACACCCGGGTGGCCGACGAGGTCCGCCCGTTGCCCGGGCGGGGCGCCGCCGCCTACCTCGACATCGATCAGGTGCTCGCCGTGGCGCTCGCCGCCGAGGTCGACGCCATCCATCCCGGCTACGGGTTCCTGGCCGAGAACGCGGCGTTCGCCCGGAGCTGCCCCGCCGCCGGCGTCACCTTCGTCGGGCCGCGTCCGGAGATCCTGGAGCTGCTGGGCGACAAGGTGCGGGCCCGGGCCGCCGCCGTCGCCGCCGGGCTGCCGGTACTGGCGGGCAGCAGCGCGGCGGTGACGGTCGACGAGGCAGCGGCGTTCCTGGACTCCCTCGGTCCCGGCGGGGCGGTAGTGCTCAAGGCGGTGGCCGGCGGCGGCGGCCGCGGCATGCGCGTCGTTCGCGACGCGTCGTCGCTGCCCGGCGCCTATGAACGGTGCGCGTCCGAGGCGGCCGCGTCCTTCGGCGACGCTGCGCTCTACGTCGAGGAGCTGTTCGTACGGGCCCGCCACATCGAGGTGCAGGTGCTGGGCGACGGCACCGGCGCGGTGGCCCACCTCGGGGAGCGGGACTGCAGCATCCAGCGGCGCCACCAGAAGGTGCTCGAGATCGCGCCGGCGCCGGCCCTCCCCGGCGAGATGCGGGAGCGCGTGCTCGCCGCCGCGGTCGATCTTGCCGCCGCCCTGCGCTACGACAACGTCGGGACGTTCGAGTTCCTGGTGGGCGCCGATCACTTCGCGTTCATCGAGGCGAATCCCCGCATCCAGGTCGAGCACACGGTCACCGAAGAGATCACCGGTTGCGACCTCGTCGCCGCGCAGCTCCGCCTGAGCGCCGGCGCGTCGATCGATTCGCTTCGCCTCGAACCTCCCCGCGGTGGCGACGACGCTCCGGTCTGGGCCATCCAGCTGCGGATCAACACGGAGACCGTCCAGCCCGACGGCACCACCGTCCCTGCCGCCGGCACCCTGCGCGTCTACGAGATGCCGTCGGGCCACGGGGTGCGGGTCGACGGGTACGGCTACGCCGGCTATGCCACCAAGCCGAGCTACGACTCGCTCCTGGCCAAGGTCATCGTGCGCCGCCAAGGCGGCACGTTCGCCGACACCGCCGCGAAGGCCGACCGCACGCTGTCGGAGTGCCGCATCGAGGGCGTCGACACCAACATCGGCTTCCTCCACGAGGTGCTGCGCGCCCCTGCGTTCGTCGCCGGAGCTCTCACCACCAGCTTCGTGGAGGAGCTGTTCGGCGACGGCCGGGCCGCGGGCAGCGACGGTCCCCCCCGCCGTCATTTCGAGACCGCCGGCGAGCCGGTCGCGGCCGCACCGAAGGAACCGGCGGCGCCGCTCGGCACTGTTGCCGTCGGCGCGCCGATGCAGGGCAGCGTGGTCGCCGTGCTCGTGTCCGGCGGCGAGGAGGTGAGCGCGGGACAGCTGGTGGCCGTCATCGAGGCGATGAAGATGGAGCACGAGGTGCGGGTGGCCACGCCCGGCCACGTCCATCAGGTGCTGATCGAGCCGGGCGACATCGTGCACACCGGGCAGGCGTTGCTCTACCTCGCTGCCTCCGGCGCCGCCGCGACCGACGAGGACCGGCGCGACGACGGCGACCTCGACGCGATACGGGAGGACCTCGCTGAGGTGGTGCAGCGTCACGCCGGGACCCTCGACGCCGCCCGACCCGATGCCGTCGCTCGCCGGCGGGCGACGGGGCAGCGGACCGCTCGCGAGAACGTGGCCGATCTCGTCGATCCGGGAACCTTCGTCGAGTACGGCCCGCTAGCCATCGCTGCCCAGCGCCGGCGGAGGACGCTCGAGGAGCTCATCGCCAAGAGCCCGGGCGATGGCATGGTGGCCGGCGTCGGCAGCGTGAACGGCGAGCTGTTCGGCGATCCCACGGCGCGCTGCGCGGTGCTGGCGTACGACTACACGGTGTTCGCCGGCACCCAGGGACTGCGCAACCACGCGAAGACCGATCGCCTCATCGAGGTGGCCGAGCAGGGGCGGTTGCCGATCGTGCTCTTCGGCGAGGGCGGCGGCGGCCGTCCGGGTGAGGACGGCGGCGACTACGGCGACACCTTCGCCATCTTCGCCCAGCTGAGCGGCCTGGTGCCGATGGTCGCCATCGTGTCGGGCCGCTGCTATGCCGGCAATGCCTCGCTCGTGGGCTGCTGCGACGTCGTCATCGCCACGCGCGACTCGAACATCGGCATGGGCGGCCCGGCCATGATCGAGGGTGGCGGCTTGGGCGTGTACCGGCCCGAAGAGATCGGGCCGATCGATGTGCAAGTGGCCAACGGGGTCGTCGACATCGCCGTCGACGACGAGGCCGAAGCGGTGCGGGTCGCCAAGCAGTACCTCGCCTACTTCCAGGGTCCGCTGCCGGAATGGGAGGCGCACGATCAGCGGGAGATGCGCCGCATCGTCCCCGAGAACCGCCTGCGCGTGTACGACGTGCGCCGCATCGTCCACACCATCGCCGATGTCGGGTCGGTCCTGGAGCTGCGCCCGGGGTTCGGCCACGGCATCATCACCGCGCTGATCCGCGTGGAGGGCCGCCCGCTCGGCCTCGTGGCCAACAACCCCGCCCACCTCGGCGGCGCCATCGACTCCGACGGAGCCGACAAGGCGGCGCGCTTCATGCAGCTGTGCGACGCGTTCGACCTGCCCATCCTCAGCCTCGTCGACACGCCCGGCATCATGGTCGGCCCCGACGTCGAGGTGACCGCCCTCGTACGCCACTCGAGCCGCCTGTTCCTGGCCGGCGCCAACCTGCGCGTGCCGTGCTTCGCCATCCTGGTGCGCAAGGTCTACGGCTTGGGCGGCATCGCCATGACCGGCGGCTCGTTCAAGGTCAACACGTTCACGGTGGCGTGGCCGACCGGCGAGTTCGGCGCCATGGGGTTGGAAGGGGCGGTCCGGCTCGGTTACGGAGCGGAGATGGACGCCATCGACGACCCCGAGGAACGGCGCCGCTACTTCGACCAGCAGGTCGCCGCCGAGTACCGCAAGGGCAAGGCCATCCGCCTGGCCAACGCGTTCGCCGTCGACGACACCATCGATCCGGCCGACTCCCGGTTCTGGCTGGCCAACATCATGGCCTCGCTGCGGCCGCCCCCGCCCCGCGCCGGCAAGAAGCGCGCTGCCGTCGACGCGTGGTGAGCGTGAGGCGAAGTCGCAGGCGTCCGGCTCGGGATGTATCACCGCCCGGGGCTGCCTGATCTTCTCTGGTGGAGTCCGGAGCCCGGGGAGGGTCGATGAAGACGAACGCGGATTGGTTCGAGCGGATCGGTGCGGTGTTCCTGCCGGAGGCCGACACCGCCGAGATGCTGGACGACGACGGTGCCGCTGCTGAGCCCCTGGCGGAGCGCCCCGGGCCGGAGGCAGCGCCCGTTCCGTTCCCGAAGCTCTGCCGCACCATCCTCAAGACCGGCTGCTACAGCATGCTCTTCGTACCCACGGGCGCGTCGATCTTCGCGACGAGGTTCCGCGGAACGCTCCGGTTCGAGCAGCACGGACCGACGACACGCATGTCCGGCGATCTGTACCGCTTCCGCCTGTTCGACGACGTCGTGTTCCCAAAGGACCCGGGGGCGATCGCGCCGGACGAGCTGGACCGTCTCGGCGCCGCCGCCGACGTCGCCGCAGACACGGGCGGCGCCATCCCGGTCTACAGGCGCCGCTCCTACAACTCGTACCTGAAGGGTACGAGTGCTCAGTTGACGACCAAGGTGCACCCGCTGGTCCCCTGCTACTTCGTGCTCGAGTTCGATCAGTTCTTCTACACCCACCCGGCCACCGGGTTCAGCGGGTCGTTCGCGCCGACCGCCGATCGCCACGTCCGCTTCGTCATGCGGTCGACGGTGACGCCGAACCTCTATACCGGCGACGTCTTCGTTGGAACGACCAAGATCGGCGCCGTGTCGATCCGGTGGATCTCGACGTTCTTCCGCCGGGCCAGCGTGCAACTGAACACATTGAATGGCGCGGTCAGCCCGCCGGCGTCGGTCGGCGGGAACGACTTCCACACCATCTTCGGCAATGCCGGGTGGGATGTGACCGTGACGGACGCCGGTGCGATCGCATTGCCGGCGAGCTTGGTCGGCGTCAACCCCAACGCCTGCTGGTCAGAGGCGAACCTCCACACGTTGATGGAGTCGGTGCCCAACTACAACGCCGCTGGCCTGGACACCGACTGGCGGGTGCATCTCGTGGCCGTCCCGGCCAGGCTCGTGCCGCCGTGCTCCCGCGGGATCATGTTCGACTCGTCTTTCGGGGCGGATCCTGATGCCGTCCCCCGCGAGGGGTCGGCGACCTTCAGCCACGATGGCTACCCGGCTGGCGAGGTTCCTGATGGAGCCGGCGGGTCGCACTACGACCTGGCTGCCGACAAGCAGCAGAAGGACGTACCTCGGGCCTACCTCCGCTCCGCGACGCATGAGATCGGTCACGCCTTCAATCAGATCCACCAGGGCTTCGAGGCCGGGAACGACAACTCGATCATGACGCCGACGCCCAGCGTGGCGACGGTCCTCGGTACGGCAGGAACCTTCCCCGACCAGATCAACCTGGCATTCAACGAGACGGTGAAGCGGCACTTGCGGCACTACCCCGACCCAGCGGTGCGACCGGGAGGCATGGACTTCTTCGGGTCGGCCGTTGCGGCGCCCGAACCGGCCGATGTGACCTGGGTAGACGTGTTGGACGTGACCGTCACTCCATCCGCCGACCGCGTGAAGTTGGGTCAGCCCATCGAGCTCGGCTGGTCACTGTCGAACACCGGTGGGGCCGCGGTTCCCGTTCCGGCTCGTCTCGATGCCGAGACGCTGCTCGTGCGGGTGAGCGTGACCGACCCGCGAGGCAACGTCACGTTCATGCGACCGGCGGCCGTCGACGCGTGCTTCCAGTACGAGCTCGTCTACCTCCAGCCAGGCGAGAGCATCTCGTCCTCGATGCCGCTGTTCTGGGGCAAGGACGGATTCGCGTTCGAGTCGTCGGGTCGCCATCGCGTCGAGGTCATCGCCTTGTGGACTGTCGGCGGTCTCCATGCGGCAGCGTCGGGAGAAGCGGTTGTGTTCGTCGACTCCCCGGTAACGGACGAAGAGAACCAGGTCTCCGCGCTCATGTTCTCACCCGAAGTCGGCTTGGCTGTCGCCATCGGCGACGTCAGCCACTATCCGAGCGCGCTCCAGCGGATCGAGGCGGTCACATCCGTCGCCGGCGATCATCCTGCGGCGACGTTCCTACGCGACCGCGGCCTCGTCAGCGCCGGTGCTCGGCCGGCGCCGGCGAAGGGAGCGGCCAAGAAGAGCCGGGGGCGATCGTCCCCGAGTGGGCGGTAGCGTGCGCGGATGGTGACGTCGGCAACCGTGGACCTGCCGGCGCCGGCGCTGGCAGCCGCGTCTGACGGAACGTCGGTTTGGTGCCTGACCGGCGAAATGCTCACCGGCTACGACTCCCACGGTCAGCCGTTCGTCGACGTGCCCGCGCCCGACGGTGCGATCGACCTCGCGGCGTCACGCGACATGCTCGTCGCTCTCGTCGCCGCGAGCGCGGTCGTCTGGCTGGATCCGCGCACCGGGGCCGAGGCCGGCCGTCAGCCGGTTGGCCCGGCGACGTCGGCCGTTGGCGGTCAGGGCGGTGCGTGGGTCGTGGGCCGGACGTCGGGGCGGGCGTGGATGGCGAGACCCGGCGGCCAACTCGGACCGCCGATCGTCGTGGCCGATGTGGATGCCGTCGCCGTGGATGACGGCGGACGGCTGTGGTGGACGTCGAAGACCGACACGTTCCTGCGTGATGGCGAACGCTCCATCGATCTTGGCGTCGAACCCGATCAACGCGGCGATCTGGCCTTCTGTGTCGGATCCGTCTGGCTGAGCACCGCCGGGCGGCTCGTGCGCGTCGGCGCCTGGGGTGGCGAGGTCGGTCAGGTCAGCGTCCCAACCGGCGTGGCCGACCACCTTGCCTGCGGGGTGTCGAGGCTCGTGGGCCATTCCACGCTCCACGGACTGTTCGTGCTCGACCCTGCCGTGGACGCCGATGCTCGCCTGATCGACGCGAGCTTGCCGTCGCCCGTCGGGCACGTCGTCGCGACCCGGGAGACGGCTTGGGTCTTTCCCCGAGACGCGGCCGAGGCGCACATCGTCGCCCTTTCGTAGCGGGTCAGCGCCGGCGGAACGTCACCGCGCACGTCAGGTGCTGCCGGTCTGGCGTGACCGCCCACAGCCAGGGATCGTCGAGCTGGACATCCTCGACGCGCTCGGCGTACCACTCCTCTTCCTCGAGGACGGCGGCCAGCCGGTACGGATTGGTGCCGGTGAAGAAGTTGTGGTCGGACACCGCGATGGCCATCGCCGGCTCCAGATCGGCGGCGTCGGAGCCCAGCAGCGTGGGTGCGGTCGACGTGGACACGACATCCGTGACGATGACGCCGGTGCCGCCGGGTCGCAAGAGACCGACGATGGCCCGCAGATGTGCGTCACGAAGCCGGAGCACGGCCTCGACGACGGCGGCTTCGCTCAGCGACGAGTCGACGAGCGATTGGAACATCTGGGTCAACACGCCGGCAGACAGGGCGACGTCGAACGAGGAGACCGGGAGTCCGAGGTCGAGCTGGCGCATGGCGGCGTGGACCAGCGTGACGTCTTCTGCGCTGGGCGTCGACGGCAGCGTCGCCAAGACCGAGAGGACGCCGGTCAGGTCGACGGGCGCGTGGATCGCGACGCTCGGCCCCTCGGCGATCTCTTGGCGCGCGAGCCCGTCGCACACGGCTTGGCGATCGAGGTCTACCAGCGCCAAGCGATCTGCCCGCCGCAGAACGGCGCGGAGATCGACGTCGTTGAGGTTGCCCGCACCGAGGATGCAACCCGCACCGGACGGCGGACACCGGGTGGAGAACAGCTCGGTCAGGTGGCGACGATGCGGGGCGTATCGCTCCCACGCGTCCTGGTTCTGGCGGTTGCTCTGCCGGTGCGTCTTGACGAATGGGTTCAGCAGGCTCGGAGGAGATCGGTGATCTGGCGCCCGTCAACGATGCCACATGAGGGCAGCCTTGCCCGCGGCCATGGCGATGGTGTCGTCCTGGGGCGGGTGGATGCGGCTGCACACAGGGGCCTCCTGAAAGGATCGGCCACCGTGCATCGATCACCGACCGCCGCGCACGACCCGACCGGGCATCGCGCCCGTGTGCTCACCGGACTCGAACGTCACCTCGCCGCGGCAGACGGTGGCGACGTATCCATGCGATCGCTGGATGACCCGCTTCCCGCCCGCCGGGAGGTCGTAGACCAGCTCCGGCTCGTCCAAGCGCAGCTCGTCGTAGTCGATCACGTTGAGGTCGGCGCGGTAGCCCGGTGCGACGACGCCGCGGTCGTTCATGCCGTACACGCTGGCGGTGTCCTGCGTCATCTTGTGCACGACCAGCTCGATCGGGAGCTTCGAACCTCTCGTGCGGTCACGCGTCATGTAGGCCAGCATGTACGTGGGAACGCTGGCATCGCACAGCACGCCGCAATGGGCGCCGCCGTCGGACAACCCGAAGAGCGAGTTCGGCCGTTGCAACCAACCGACCTGCTTGTCGAGGCTGCCCTGGTAACCGCTGGTCATGAACATGAGCGGGCGGTTCGCCGCCATCACGTCCATCAGCGCCTCACGGACGTGAACGCCGCGGGCCTCGGCGATGCCGGCGATCGAGCCCTCGTACGACGGCTCGTAGCTGAGATCGGCGGGGAAGACGAACATCTCGGCCCACGTGGAGATCATGCGGTTCGTGTCCACGTACCGGGACCGCTTGGCATCGTCGGCCATCACCCGCTCGCGGAACTCGGGGTCGAGCAGCCGCCGGCGCTGCACGTCGAAGGGCAGGTCCTTGATGGCGTCGTACGCCGGGAACTGGCGCATCGGGTTGACCGTGCCCTCGAGCGTCATGAGCACGGACGTCGGCCGCGCTCCGACTTGGGGGCGGACGCGGCAGCCGTCGGCGTTGATCCGCTGGGCGAGCTGCCAGATGCCCTCCCTCGCGTCACGTACGACAAGCGCGGTCACGGGGCGCCGGGTGAGCCGGGCCACGTGCTCGATCCACCTCAGCTCCTCGGGGTCGTCGAGATGATCCGACACGAACTCGATGGTGCCGTGGTCGAACTCGGCGACGGCCTCGGCGATGGCCACGATCTCGTCGGCGGCGGCCCGCGTGCCGGGGATCTCGTTGCCGGCCTTGTCCAGGTGGCCGAAGAAGCGGGAGGTGGTGAAGCCGAGGGCGCCGTCGGCCAGCGCCTCACGAGCGATGGCGGCCATCGCCGTGATGTCATCCGCGGTGGCGTCGTCGTAGCACCGGTCGCCCATCACGTAGTACCGCAGCGCCACGTGCGGCAGCTGGGCGCCGATGTCGATGGCGTAGGGCGTGTCGATGGCGCTGAGGTACTGCCCGAACGTCTCCCATCCCCAGGGGATGCCTTCGTGGAGGGCGGTGCCGGGGATGTCCTCCACGGACTCCATCAGCTCGACGAGCTGGCCTTCGCAGCCCGGATGCACCGGCGCGAAGCCGACACCGCAGTTGCCCATCACCACCGTCGTGACGCCGTGCCAGCACGACGGTGTGACCAGCTTGTCCCAGCACACCTGGCCGTCGAAGTGCGTGTGGATGTCGACGAAGCCCGGCGTCACCAGCCGCCCGTCGGCATCGATCGTGCGCCGCGCCCGCCGATCGACGGTGCCGACGTCGGTGACGACGCCGTCGCGCACCGAGACGTCTCCCATGAACACCGGGCCGCCGGTCCCGTCGACGATGCGACCGTTCTTGATGACGAGATCGTCCATCAGCCCTCCCCACGAGCCGTTGACACGACAGTACTGCGCAGGCCTAAAGGACCACCTCAGCGGCGCGGAGCGCCTCGATCTCCTGCGGGGACAGACCGAGCAGCCGCTGCAGGACCTCGTCGGTGTCGACGCCGAGCATTGGCGCGGCGTGGGCGACGGCGCACGGCGTGCCGGACATCGTCCACGGGATGCCGGCATGGATGCGGCGGCCGACGGCAGGGTGCTCGAGCTGCACCAGGTAGCCCCGCTCGGTGAGGTGGGGGTCCTCGGCCAGATCCCGGTTGCTCATGGACGGGAACGCGGCGACACCGGCCTGCTGCAGGGTCTCGGCCGCATCCCACCGGTCACGCGTGCTCGTCCAGGCGGTGATGATCTCGTCGAGTGCGGTCTCGTTCTGCTTGCGCAGCTCGGCGCTCGCGAACCACGCGTCGGTGACCAGCGCCGGTTGCCCGATGGCATGGCACAGCGCCCGCCACTCGTCTTCGGTCCCGACCACGATCGAGACCCACTTGTCATCGTCGCCGAGTGACTTGTAGGTCTCGTGCGGCGCCATGAGGCGGTCGTGGTTGCCCTTGCGCGCCGGCTCGCGCTGGTGCATGTCCCACTCGAGCAGTCCTTCGGCCATGTGGGCGAGCACGGCTTCCCACTGGGACTGATCGATGTACTGACCTTCGCCCGTCATGTCTCGGTGCACGAGAGCGACGAGGACGGCGTACGCCCCCATCAACCCGGCGTTCGGGTCGGGGTAGGAAACGCCCGTCTCGGCCGGCTCGCCACCTTCGTAGCCCGTGAGTCCGAACAGCCCTGACAGCGCTGACGCCGGCGGCCCGTAGCCGAGGAAGGACCGGAACGGGCCGGTCTGGCCGTAACCGGACATCGAGATCTGGATGATGTCGGGCTTGATCGTGCGCAACGTCTCGTAGCCCAGGCCCAGCTTGTCGGTCACGCCGGCGGAGAAGTTGTCCGTCACGACGTCGCACTGCTTGACCAGCTCGTAGGCGAGCTCGACCGCCTCGCGCTTGCGCAGGTTCAGCAGGATGCTGCGCTTGCCCTGGTTGTACTGGTTGAAGTACCCGGCGCGGCCTGGTCCCGGCTCGTCGTCGGCGAAGGGCGGGATCACCCGGGTCACGCACGGCGTGCGCGCCGTGGTCTCGATCCGGATCACCTCGGCGCCGAGGTGGGCCAGGTTCTGCGTGCAGAACGGACCCGCCCAGACCTGCGTCAGGTCGAGGATGCGCACGCCGTCGAGCGGCCGTTGCCCCGCTTCACCGACAATGTGTCCGGGTGCCGCCGGGGCAACGCCGTCCCACGGATCACGGCCGACCTCGTCGGTGTGCTGGCCGACGCGCGGCGCCGGTCGCCGGAGCGACCACTGGATTGTGCTGTACTGCGACGGCGCACCTGGGAGTCGGAGGTGCCCGACGCCCGGCTGCTCGAAGTCGACGAAGTACTTGCGGTCGCGCAGGTGCTCGTTCTCGTAGAGCTGGCGCATGCTGTTGACCGGTGCGAACGGGATCCGGTTGCCCTGCGCTTCGCGATAGAGGTCGTCCACCTTCCAGGCACCGAGCCAGTCGTCCATGAAGAGCTTCAGCGCGTCCAGGTTCGTCCCCCGCACGAGGCGGTCGGCGAAGATCTCTTCGCTCGCCCACTCGGGGTTGCCCATGAGCGCGACGAGGCGCTGCCACTGCTCCTCCTCGACGGCCAGCGCGAAGATCTTCCCGTCCACGCAGTCGGTGATGAACCACGGACCGAGGGCGCGGGAGCCGAGACGCGACGTCTCGCGCCCGGCGTACGTCCAGTGCATGAGGTTCATCTCGAGCATCGCCGCCACGGCCTCCTGCTCGGACACGTCGACCGCTTGGCCGCGGCCCGTTCGCAGCCGATGCCGATACGCGGCCAGTGAGGTGAGGGCGGCGTACCCGGCGGCGTGGAAGTCGCACTGGGCACCGAACGGCTTCAGTGGCGGCAGCTCGGGGAAGGGCGACGCGCCGGGAGCCAGGAACGCCCACCCGCCGGCGTTCGACGCCGTCAGCTCGTAGCCGCGCCAGTGGGCGCGAGGGCCACGGTCGCCGAACATCGAGATCGACGTCACGACCAGCTGCGGGAAGCGGCGGGACAGCTCGCTGCTGTCGAGGCCGGACGCCGGCCGATCCGCGGGCGCAACGTTGTGGACGAGCACGTCGGCATCGGCGAGGAGGGTGCCGAGGTGTTCCTGCCCGGCGGTGGTCGTGAGGTCGGCCACCGTGGAGCGCTTGTTCGTGTTGAGGTAGACGAACAGGCCGCTCGCTTCCGGATCGGGTCGATCGTCGGGGAACGGTCCTCGCGCCCGGGTGGAGTCGCCCTGCGGCGGCTCGACCTTGATCACCTCGGCGCCGACATCAGCCAGCAACTTCGTGGCGTAAGCGGCGGACACACCGGACCCGCACTCCACCACCCGAAGCCGATGCCGATCCTGCCCTGCCGACGGTTGGGAGCTCATGCGCGCACATTAAGACCATCGGGGTTCCCCGATTCCAGACGGGAGCCGACTAGTGTCGAACACATGTTCGTCGATGTGGTGTCGGGGCTCACGGAGGCTCAGCTCCGGGCCGTCGGTCATGGTGACGAGCCGCTCGTCGTGATCGCCGGTGCCGGCTCGGGGAAGACGCGAACGGTCGTGGCCCGCGTCGACGCCTTGCTCCAGCGGGGCGTCGCGCCGGAGCGGTTGTGCCTGCTCACGTTCTCGCGGCGGGCCGCGGCGGAGATGCTCGGCCGTCTGGGCCCGGCCGGGGCACGGGTGTGGGGCGGGACGTTCCACGCGGTGGGCGCTCGCTTCTTGCGCGTCCATGGCCGCGCTGTCGGCCTCGATCCGAGCTTCACGGTGCTCGACGCCGCCGACTCGGTCGAGCTGATGGGCCTGGTGCGCACCG
This sequence comes from uncultured Acidimicrobiales bacterium, assembly GCA_963728985.1. Lineage (GTDB taxonomy): Bacteria > Actinomycetota > Acidimicrobiia > Acidimicrobiales > Ilumatobacteraceae > DASXAI01. Next base: position 338,078 of record CAVSME010000006.1, read on the forward strand.
AGGGCGGCTTCGCCGCCGAGGCCCGCAGTGGCGGGCGGCGGTTCCCATCGGCCGAGACGCTGGTGGCGATCGCCAGCCGCAGCGTGAACGCGCAGGAGCGGTTGCCCGACACCGTGCGCCAGCGGTTCCCCTGGTGCGGCGACCACCTCGAGGAGCTCCGTCGTTGCCTGGTGGGCTACACGGAGCGCAAGCGGGCCCGGCACCTGCTCGATCTGGACGACCTGTTGCTGTTCTGGCGGGCGCTGCTGCGGCACGAGGCGTCAGCGGGCGCGACGTTCGACGCCGTGCTCGTCGACGAGTACCAGGACACGTGCGTGCTGCAGGCCGACATCGTCGACGCGTTGTGCCCGGACGGGCGTGGTCTGACCGTGGTCGGCGACGATGCCCAGGCCATCTATGGCTTCCGCGCCGCCACGCCGCGCAACATCTTGGACTTCGCCGTCCGGTACCCGGCGGCAACGGTGGTGCGCCTGGAGGCCAACCACCGATCCACCCCGGAGATCGTCGCCGTCGCCAACGCCGTCATGGCCGCCGCCGCCGCCGGACACTCGTCGGGCAACGTGCTGGTGTCGACTCGCCCCGCCGGCCGGCGGCCGGTGCTGCGAACGTGCGGCGACGAGAGCGATGAGGCGGCGTCGGTGGCCGACCGGGTGCTGCAGCACCGCGATGAAGGGATCGATCTGCGCCAGCAGGCCGTGTTGTTCCGCGCTGCGTGGCACGCCGACCTGCTGGAGCTGGAGTTGGCCCGCCGTGACATCCCTTACGTGAAGTACGGGGGCCTGCGCTTCCTCGAAGCCGCCCACGTGAAGGACCTCATCGCCTTGCTCCGGATCCTCGAGAACCCATGGGACGAGCTGGCCTGGGGACGGGCGTGGCGGCTCCTCGACGGCGTCGGCCCCGCCACGGCGGCCCGGCTGACCGATCAGCTCGGTGTCCGCGCCGGCGGTGACGTCGGCGCCCCGACGCCACTGGCCCAGCTCCTGGCTGCGGCCCCCGTCGTGCCTGCCGGTGTGGTCGGCGCCATCGACGAGCTGCGGGCGGCGCTGGCGGCGTGCGCGGCCGCGCCGCCCGCTCCCGGCCCGCAGGTGGCGCGGTTGCGGGAGTTCCTGGACCCCGTCGTGCGGCGCCGCTACGACCATGCGGAGGCGCGCCTGGCCGACCTCGAACAGGTCGAGGCCGCCGCCGCCGGCTATCCGTCGCGTGGACAGCTCCTCACCGACCTCGTGCTCGACCCGCCCTCGTCGACGTCCGAGCTCGCCGGCCCGCCGTCACTCGACGACGACTGGCTCACGCTGTCCACGGTCCACTCGGCCAAGGGCGGCGAGTGGGACGTCGTGCACGTCATCCACGCGTCCGATGGCTGCCTCCCGTCGGACATGGCGACCGGGTCAGTCGAGGAGCTGGAGGAGGAGCGGCGCCTGCTCTACGTCGCTTGCACCCGCGCCCGGACAGCGCTTGAGGTGTCATGGCCGCTGCGCTACCACCACAACCGCCGCCACCCGACCGACACCCACAGCTGGTCGCAGCGGTGTCGCTTCCTCACGCCCGGCGTGCGTGAGCTCATGCACGCCGAGACCACCGTCGCCGCCGAGGCCTCCCCGCCCACGCCGGCCCGCTTGAACGGCGCGGCGACGGCGGCGGTCGACGCGCTGCTCAGCGACCTCTGGACGTGAGTCTGCCCGGCGTCGTTCTCGGCGTGATCCGTCTCACCGGTGAGACGCAGGACTCCCAGAAGCAACCGATTCAGGCGAGGGCAGGCGCGACCTCGCGGGCGAAGAGCTCCAGCGACCGGCGGGTGCGGGCCGGGTCCATGCCCGGTAGCACGCCCAGCCCGAAGTGGGTGGTGCGCACCCGCCCCGCGGCGGCCGAGAGCTGGCCGGCCACGGTGGCCGGCGAGCCGAAGACGGGCACGAACAGCGTCGGCTTCGACGTGCGCAGCTCGTCGACCGGGGGGATGGTGAGGTTCTCCACCCGGTTGCCCGGATCGTCGGCTTCGCCGATCCAGCCGGCGTACACCTCGAGCAGGTGGCGGAAGTGCGGTGCCGCCTCGGCCCACGCCTCGTCGTCAGTGGCGGCGATGTAGGTCCAGTGGAGCTGCAGCACCTTGGCGTCGTCGAGGTCGTAGCCGGCTGCGGCCCGGGCCTCCTCGTACTCGGCCTGGAGGCGGCGGTTGGTCAGGCCGAGGAGGTTGGCGCCGCGCCGCCCGGCCCGCCGCACACCGGAGATGCTGGTGGCGCCGATCCACAGTGGCGGGGCGGGCTGCTGCACCGGGCGAGGCGACAGGCGCGCCTGATCCACGTGGTAGTGCGTGCCCTCGTAGGAGAACGTGTCGGTGGTCCACATGCCCTCGAGCACGTCGAGGCCTTCGCGGAAGCGGCCGAGACGATCAGCCCGGTCGATGCCGTAGCCGGTGAACTCGTGGCGGGCGTACCCCTGGCCGAGCCCGACATCGATGCGGCCGTTCGACAGCACGTCCAGCGTGGCGATGTCCTCGGCGAGGCTCACCGCGTTGTGCAACGGGAGCAGCAGGAGGTTGAAGCCGATCCGCACCCGTTCGGTCCGGGCGGCGATGGCGGCCGCCAGGGGGACGATCGACGGCGAGTAGCCATCATCGGCGAAGTGGTGTTCGGTCAGCCAGATCGTGTCGTAGCCGAGCGCCTCGGCGTGCTCGATGAGCGCCAGCTCGTCGCGGTACACATCGGGGAACGGTCGGCGCCAGGCCGCCGGGTTGCGAAAGCTGAACATCACGCCGACGTCGAGCGTGGTCCCCTGCATCGGGGCGACGGTAGCAGTCGCCAATTCGGACGGCAGGATCGGCGGGACGGCCGACACGCTTACAGTCCGGGGGATGGGAGTCGTGTCGAATGCCGTGCGCGGTGCCATCGCTGGCGCCATCGCGACCACCGCGATGGACCTCGTGTTGTTCCGCCGCTACCGGGCCGAGGGCGGCGAGAGTGAGGTGCGCACCTGGGAGTTCTCGACGAGCGCGACCGACTTCGGCGAGGACGCGCCGGCCCCCGCCCGGGTGGGCAAGCGCATCGCCGACACTGTCGGGATCACCCTCGACGACACCGCCGTCGCGCCGACCAACAACGTCGTCCACTGGATGACCGGCGTCGGCTGGGGGAAGGTCGCCGGCCTCGCAGTGGGGATCCTGCCGGTGCCGCCACTTGTCGTCGGCGTGGGCACCGGCGTGACGGCGTGGGGTACGTCGTACGCCCTGCTCGGTGCGGCCGGCATCTACAAGCCGATCACGGCGTACGACGCGAAGACGCTGTGGAAGGACCTCAGCGCCCACCTCGTCTACGGCGCGACGCTCGGCATCGTGCTGACGGTCCTCAAGCGTGGCGGTCGCCGCTGACCAAGGCGAAGTCGGTCGAGAACCGGGTGCACCTCGATCTCCACGTGGGGGAGGAGGGCAACGAGTTCTGCGTGTCCTAGCGAACCTCCGGCCGTTTCCCCAGCTGAGGGGGTGCGTCTGACACAGGTGGGTCAGGTGGGGTAGTTCGGGTGGGTGGGTGGGAGATGGGCCGTGCTCGTCTCGTTGGTCACGGCTGGTGGGCGCACGCTCACGGTATGACCACGACGCGCCGTCTTCGCCGCTTCCTCGCTGGTGCCGCTCTCACCATCGTCCCCGCCGTCGCCGTTGCCCTGGGCACCGGCTCGGCGTCGGCCTCGGTCGCCACCGACGGCGCCGAAGTGCAACTGCTGTCGATGCTCAACTCGGCCCGTCAGGGCGCCGGGCTGGCTCCCCTGGCCGCCGATCCCGCCATCGCCCAGGTCGCTCGTACGTGGTCGGGGCACATGGTCGGTGTCCATGGCCGTACTGGTGATCCGGTCGTCAACCCGGCGGCGCCCACCGATTGCGAGCAGAGCTCGTTGTGCCACAACCCCGACCTGGGCACCGCCGTTGGTGGTCTGGTGCCGGGGTGGACGCGCATCGGGGAGAACATCGGCGTCGGTGGGGACGTGACCACGGTCAACGCCGCGTTGTTGGCGTCGCCTGGTCACTTCGCCAACATCATGGGTGACTACAACCGGGTCGGGATCGGCGTGGCCGTCGAAGGCACCCGCATCTGGGCCACGTTCGACTTCGCCAACGCCCCCGGCACCCCCACCCCCGCCGCCCCCGTCGCCGGGCCGGTCCCGACCGTGTCGGAACGAACGGCCGCTTCCACGCCGTGAGCCCCCGGTCGCATCGCCGACACCCGCACCGGTCACGGTCTCGTGCCCGCCGGCGGCGTGCTGCAGGTCCCGGCGGCGGGCGTGCCCACCGATGCCACCGGCGTCGTGGTGAACCTGACCGCCGTCGCCGCCCAGTCGGCCGGCTACCTCACCGCCTACCCCTGCGGCGCCGCCGCCCCCACCGCCTCCAACCTCAACGTCACCGCCGGCGAGACCCGCGCCAACCAGGCCGCCGTCGCCCTCGACGCCACCCACACGGTCTGCGTGTTCTCCTCGGCCACGACCGACGTCGTCGTCGACCTGGCCGGCTGGTACGCCCCCACCGGTGACGCCTACCAGGCCCAGTCGCCGGCCCGGGTGTTCGACAGCCGCAGCGCCGGTGGCCCCGCCACCAACTTCACCGTCCCGGTGCACCGGCGGCTCGGCCGTCACCATGAACATCACGGTCACCAACCCCGCCGCCTCCGGCTTACCTCACCGCCTACCCGTGCGGCATGGACGCCCCCGTCGTGTCGAACGTCAACTTCACCGCCGGCCAGACGATCGCCAACCTCGCCACCGTCCAGGTCGGCACCAACAACTCGATCTGCCTGTCGTCGCCGGTGCCCACCAACGTCATCGTCGATCTCGCCGGCACCTTCGCCGCCAAGGGCGCCACGTTCACCAGCGCCGTCACCACCCGCCTCCTCGACACCCGCAACGGCCTCGGCGGCCACAACGGCCCCGTCGCCGGCGGCGAGACCGTCGAGCTGCAGGTCGCCGGCAGCCGAGGCATCCCGGCCGGCGCCACCAGCGCCGTCGTCAACCTCACCGCCACGGGTACCGCCGCCGCCGGCTACGTGACCGCCTACCCCTGCGACCAGGCCGCCCCCACCGCCTCCAACGTCAACTTCGACGGCGGGGCCACCGCCGCCAACCTCGCCACGGTCCGCCTCTCCGCCAGCGGCACCCTCTGCCTGGCCACCAACGCCAGCACCCACCTGATCGCCGACATCGCCGGCTGGTACACCAACTGATCGGCCGTATCTTCGTCGCCGCCTCCGCTGACGCTTCGGCTTGCTCCTGACTCGCTGCGCTTCGAACGATCCGGAGGCCATCGGGACGGCGCCGCACTGCGGCGCCAGTTCCGCGTTCTGGCCCGCCGCGCTCAGAACGCGCAAAGAAGCGTGAGCGCGGCGCCAAGAACGCGTTAAGGCCCTTCTCAGGCCCCGCGCTACTTCATCACGGAGCCAGGCATGGGCTACCGGTTCGAACCCGACCGCTGACGGTTAGAGCACCCTCACGGGGGGTACGCGCGCCAGAGCACGATGCCCCGGATTGCGGCAGCTGTTGCCAGCTCCGGGGAACCGTAGGGGCAGCCATGGCGATCGAGCATTCCGCTCCGGCTGGCGCCGGAGAACACGGCGGACTGGTCCGCATCGCGTCGCGCCGGTTCGCCCCGTCGATCGAGAACGTCGCCGTGGTGCGCCGCATGGTCGCCGGTCATCTCGTCGACGAGACGCCGGCCTGCCGCGACGCCGCGGTCTACGTCGCGTCCGAGCTGGCCGCCAACGCCGTCCGCCACGCCCGCACGGCGTACATCGTCGAGTTGGCGATCGGGGACGTGGTCCGGCTCGACGTCACCGACCTCGCCCCGGTGGCGGCGTTCGTGTGGCCCATCTCCGAGGATGCCCTCAGCGGGCGGGGCCTCGTCATCGTCTCGGCGCTGGCCGACCGCTGGGGTGTGGACTGGCACGACACGTGGAAGGTGGTCTGGGCCGAGATCGACCGCGACTCGGCCGGCTGAGCGCCGGGGCCCGCTCGAGCGCGACGTGCGGACCGGTTCCAGGTGCACGAGCGGGATCTCGCGGTCGGTCTGCCGTTCGTAGTCGCCGAACATCGGGTAGCGGGCCACGAGCTCGGGCCACAACCGCGCTCGCTCCTCGGCCGAGACCGTACGGGCGTCAGCCTCGTAGAGCTCGGACAGGTACCGGATCTGGACGCGCGGTTCGGCCAGCAGGTTGAGGTACCAGACCGGATGCTTCGGTGCACCTCCCATCGACCCGATGTGCCCGTCGTGCTCGACGCACAGCAGCGGATTGCGCCGCGTCTGACCGGTGCGGCGTCCCTTCGTGTAGAGCACCAGGATGGGCCGGGGACCATCCCAACCGTCGTCGGCCCCGTCGGACGCGACATAGCGGCGAGCATGCTCCGCCGCGAAGCCCACGGCGTTGTCCACGGCCTCGACGTCGATGGCGTCGACCAGGCCCGAGTCGGCCGGGGCCGCGGCGTCGTCGGGCTGGCGTAGCCGCCGGATCCAGGTGCCGAGGTTCGAGTTCGGGTTGGCGGGGTCGGTTGCCATCAGACGCGTCCCTCGTGGCGGGGGAGATCGTGGGCAACCTTTTCGGCCTCTCGGCGCGTGAACATGGTCGTGGTGATATCACGGCCGGCGATGCTGAGCATCGACGATGTCGAGCCGGGTGCGGTCGTCTCGATCGACGCCGGGTTCGACGTCTTCGTCCGCCAGCACGGGCAGCGCCTGTGCCGGGCGGCGTTCCTCCTCACGGGCGATCACCACCTCGCCGAGGATCTCGTGCAGACGTCGCTGGCCAAGGTGGCCGGGCGGTGGGAGCGCATCGTGGCCAAGGGCGATCCCCTCCCGTACGTCCGCACCGTCGTGGTCCGTACCGCCATCGCCTGGCACCGCCGGCGCTGGCACGGCGAGGTTCCCACGTCGCCAGTGCCGGAGCCGTCGCCGGCGGACCCCGAGCACGCCGTCGATGGGCGTGATCGGCTTCGCCGCGCGCTGCTCCTCGTCCCGCGCCGTCAGCGGGCCGCGCTGGTCCTGCGCTTCTACGAGGACCTGAGCGAGGCCGATACGGCGACGGTCATGGGTTGCACCGTCGGCACGGTCAAGAGCCAGACGGCCAAGGGGCTGGCCCACTTGCGGCTCCTGCTGGACGAGCCGATGCCCAAGGATCAGGAGCGCCATCGATGAACGAGTACGAAACCAGGCCCGACGACGGGCCGGCTCTCGGTACGGCCCTGGCCGACCTGGCCGCCAGCATGCCCGACGATCCGTTCCGGATCGACGGCGTCCACGCCAGGGCGCGGCGCCTCCGCCAGCGCCGGCGGGCCGTGCGGGCGACCGCGGGCGCGGCCGTCGCCGCCGCCGTCGTCGCCACCCTCGTGGCGGTGCGGCCGGGCGCGACGAGCGTCTCGACGGTCCCGGCGAGCCAGCCGACAACCCTCGTCGTGCCGTCGTGCACCGCCGCGCTGGCCAGCGCCCCGCCGGCGCCGACCGTCGATCCGGCGACCGCATCGCCCGACGCCGCGGCGGCCGACGAGAAGAAGGCGGCGGCCGTCGCCGCCGAGCAGCACGCGACCGCCGGCGCCGCCCAGTCCGGAGCCGACTTCCGGGGCGTGAAGGGCCTGGGCGCGATCGTGAGCGCCACCGATGCGACGGTCACGATCACGCCCGATGAGCCCGTCGCCGGACAGACCGAGCCGATCACGGCGGCGATCAGCCCGTCGGCCGAGTTCGTGGACGGCGCCACCAAGGTCGAGGCGCGGCCGACGCTCGCGCCAGGGGACCGGGTGGGGTTCGCGGTCAGCGTGGCCGACGACGGCGGCTACGACCTCGTCTTCCTCACCGTTCACGTCCCGGAGGCACCCGGGACGACTCCCGACACGGTCGCTCCCGAGGTCAAGGCGGCGCAAGACCGGGTCACCGACGGCACCTATGCGAAGGTCATCGCCACCGTCGTGTCGGTGCAGCCCGGTTCGTTGGCGCTCGACGTCACCGACGGCGACCTCGTCCTCGGGACCGTCACGGTCGCGACCGGCCCGGCGACCACCTACACCGCCGGCGACCAGCCGTGCGTCGACCCGCAGCTGGCGCCCGGGCAGGTTATCGGCGCCGTCCTGGTGCGAGCCGACGACGGGACCTACACCGCCGAGCGGCTGGCGCTCTACGCCGCGAGCTGACTGTTGACGGTGCGCACGAGGTCCAGGAGACGGGCGAGCTGATCGATCCTGTCCGTGTTGGACTGGCCGGTGATGCCCACCCGCAGTGTGTCGATGCCGGCGTCGCGGTAGAGACGCAGCCGATCGAGGATCAGGTCGTCGGTGCCGATGAGGTTGGCGGCGAGGCGGTCGCCATCCCCACGGCCAGGTCCGCTCCGAGGTGCTCGACGGCCACATCCTGCTGATCACGGTCGACCGCGTCGAGAAGAAGAACGCGTTCACGCCGAAGATCACGGCTGAGCTCGGCGCCGCGTGACCCGGCTCGACGACGAGATCGATCTGTGGGTGGGCGTGCTGACGTTCGCCGGCGATCACGCGACAGCCGGGCTGGACATGCCGCTGTTCTTCGGGCCCGACGCCGAGACCCCGCAGCGCGACGGACCGGCGCCCGTCGATCCGTTCGGGTTCGGGCGCCGGTTGCGCAAGCCGCTGGTGTCAGCGGTGCAAGGCATCACTTTCACGATCGGCATCGAGATCCCGCTGGCCGGCGACATCATCGTGGCCGCCTCGGACGCCCGGTTCTGCCAGCTCGAGCCGCGGAGGGGGCTGGCACCGCTCGGCGGGGCGACGATCCGCTACGTGCAGCGCCGCCGAAGCCTTGCGCATCGGGCTCGTCCAAGAGGTGGTCAGGCCGGGGCAGCAAATCGAGCGCGCGCTCGCCATCGCCCGCGAGATCGCGCAGTGCGCGCCGCTGGCCCTCGTCCACACGATTGCCAATGCCCGCCTCGCCATCGACCAGGGCGAGCCGGCGGCCGTTGCTGCCATCCCGGCGATGAGCGCCGAGGTCCGCAGCAGCGCCGACTTCCAGGAGGCATCGCGTCGTTCGTCGAACGGCGCGCCGCGCGGTTCGCCGGTCGCTGACGTCGCTGGGTGAGGGGAGGAGGCCCGCCCGCCCCCTCCCGTCACAGCTTCAGTCGTCACGCCCTGGCGTAGCCCTCCCCACCGATGCCGAAGAACGCCTTCGCCGTGACCTTGCCACCCTTGTACTCGAACACGCCCATCTGCCGCTTCGTCACCGAGTGGGTCTTCGGGTCGAGCGTGTAGCTGCCGACGGTCTTGTCGTCGCCGCCGTAGACGCTGACGACAGTGAGATTCGACTGCAGCGCCTTGTCGAGGGCGTCGCCACTCTTGATGTCGCCCCCGCTCTTGAGCACCCGGCGGATGACCTCCCAGAGCACGAACATGTTCTCGTAGAAGTTGGCGGCGTAGAAGTCCGGCGAGTCGCCGCCGTACTCCTTCTTGAACTCCTGCACGAAGAACTTGGCCAGTGGGCTCTTGGGGTTGTTGGCGTCGAAGTAGTCGTAGGTGAACGTGTAGCCGTCCTTGTCGAAGGTGCCCTTCGAGGCGTTCACACCATCCGGGGTGAACTCGAACGCGAACCGGGCCGTCTTCAGGCCGGCGGTGGCCGCCTGGTTCGTGAAGGACCCGATGTCCTGGCCGTACAGGCCGAGCAGAAGGATGTCGGGCTCGTTGGCCTTGATCTTCGGCAAGGCTTGCGAGAAGTCCTGGTTCCCGACCGGGACATACTCGTACAGTCCGTTGTGGGTGTAGCCACCGTCGGCGATCTTCTTGAGGATGTCGGTCTTGGTGATGGTGTTGTTCGGCTCGCCGATGTCCCACCCCAGGAGCCCCACGGTCTTGGCGCTCGCCAGCGCGTCCTTCGTGTACTTGAACAGGCCCGGCAGGGTGTCGTTCGGGGTGATGGCGCGGGTGCCCCAGAAGTAGGGCTTGGCCTGAGCGAAGATGCCGGTGCCACCGCCGCCGTCGAGGGTGAAGATCTTGTACTGCGCCGTGCCGTCGAGCATGACGCCGAGGTCGTCGGCGTAGGACGCGAACTTGGCCGGCACGTTCTTGGAGCCGAGCTCGGTCACGGCGGCCTTGCCCGCGGCCGCGTCGCCCGACTTGTGGTCGAAGTAGATGAGGTTGATCTTCGGGCCGCCGGCCGCCTCGATGTGCTTGGCGGCGAGGTCCAGGCCCCGCGACATGGTCTTGCCGTAGAACGAGCCCGTGCCGGTCAGCGCCAGCACGGCGCCGGCGTCGATGGTCATGCCCTTGCCCGACGTGGCGGCGTCCACGCCGAGCAGCGCGGCGAGGTCGCCGATCGCCGGGACGGCACCGGAGCTGCCGCCCGAGGCGGTGGTGGCGGCGCCCCCGGAGGCGGTGGTGGCGGCGCCGCCCGAGGCGGTGGTGGCGGCGCCCCCGGACGCCGTCGTCGCCGAGCTGCCACCCGAGTTGTCACTGCCGCAGGCCGCCAGGACGCTCGGCGCCAACGCCACGGCGGCACCGGCGGCGCCGAGCCGCGTCAACACCTGCCGGCGGGTCACGCGGCCCTGGTGCACCGGGCGCTGCGGATCGATTTCCGTCATTCCGACTGCTCCTTCTGTCGTGGCCGGACATCCGGCCCGCCACGGTCAGTGGAATAGTGGACGTGCTCTATTTGTGCCGCACGGTCTCGCGGTGACCGTTCCATTCGACGATCCCCATCCGTGCTTTTGGAGCACGCTTTGTCCCCCGGCGCGTAGCGCTCCCCCGAGAGCTGCGACTCGAAGCGGACCAGGAGGCGCAGCTCGAATTGAGTGGAGTCATAGCGCACGCGACAGAAGCAAGCAAGGCAGCCGGACGACGCGACCGGTGGCGTATCTGGTTGTTCAGTGCAAGGAAGTCCTTGCTATCTACAAGCAAAGGTGCCGCATCAATTCGCGCCTTCAATCCTTCGTGTTGCGTCGTCATCGGCGAAGAAGTCAGCTAAGGTGCGTCGCTGACGACCGGCCTCGGGGGACGCCGACCGTCAAGGGGGATTGCCGGGTTTCACCGCTTGCCAGCGGATGCACCAAGTCCGTGCGCACGTCGCCGCGCCAGCGTTCGAGCGCGCGTCCGTACCGCCGTGCCTGTCGCTCGATCCGGACGCTCCATACTTCAACCGACTGAAATTCTGGGGGTAGCAGATGAAGACGCATCGGTGGACCGTCCCGACGGCCCTACTCGTTTCCTTGGGCCTCGTGGCTGCGGCATGCGGCGGTGACAACAAGGGTGGAGGTGCAGCAGCGACGACCGCGGCACCAGCGGCCACCACGGCGGCACCGGCCACCACGGCAGCGCCGGCCACCACGGCAGCCGGTGGGGCGACCACCACCGCTGCCGGCGGCGCGACCACCACGGCCGCTGCCGGCGCGCAAGGTGACGTGATCCCGGGGGCGGGCTCGGGCAAGTACGGGCAGGACGCCACCAACAAGGATCTCTACGTCGGCCCGAGCGGCTTCCAGATCGACACCACGAAGTGCCCGTCGGACTGGAACATCAACCAGGGCATCACCGACACCGAGATCGACATGTTCGCCAGCTACCCGACGTCGGGACCGCTGGCCGGCTACGCCCTCCTCTATGACGGGATGCGGGCGTACTACGACTACGTCGCCAAGAACGGCGGCATCGACGGGCGCAAGATCGTGCTGGACGGCAAGGACGACCAGTACGCGCCGGCGGCCACCAAGACCAACTCGGACGAGGCGTTGGCGGCCAACAAGTACGCCGCCTTCAACAGCATGCTGGGCACGCCCAACAACCTCGGCATCTGGGACGACACCAACCGGGAGTGCATGCCGCAGCTGCTGAACGCCACCGGTGCGGCGCAGTGGGGTGACGTCGAGAACCACCCGTGGACCACGGGCATGCAGCTCGACTACTTCACCGCTGCCCAGATCTGGGCGGAGTGGCTGAAGGCCAAGTACCCGAACGGCGTCAAGGTGGCCTCCATCACGTTCAACAGTGACTTCGGCAAGAGCTACCTGAACGGCTTCAAGCACGCCATCGAGGGCACCAACATCGAGCTCGTGGGTGACTTCCCGCACGACCCGACGGCGCCCAACCTGGACAACCAGTACACCAGCGCGGCGGCGACCAACGCCGAGGTGCTGTTGCTGCAGACGGCCGGCACGTACTGCACGCAGGGCATGGCTGATGTGGAGAAGGGCTCGTGGAAGCCGGTCGTGATCATGTCGGAGACGTGCGCCTCGCTGAACCAGTTCTTCCAGCCGCTGATCGACCAGGGCCTCACCGGCAAGGACACGTACACGATTCTGACCTTCAAGGACCCCCTCAACCCGGCCAACGCCAATGATCCGATAATCAAGACCTACAACGAGGTCACCAAGGCGGCCGGCCTCGACGCGACCAAGACCACCTACTTCACCGGCTTCATCTTCGCCTGGTACATGACGGAGATCCTGAAGGAAGCGGCTAGCTACAAGGGCGGCCTGAACCGGGCCAACATCATGCTGGCGGCTCGCGCCATCCAGCAGACGAACCCCACGCTCCTGGTCGGCCTGACCTCCAAGATGGACGGCACGAAGGACGCCTACCTGACCGAGGGCGGCCAGATGGTGCAGTACACGGTGACCGACCCGAAGAAGCTCGGTACCTTCGAGCCCGCTGGCGATCTCATCAACCTCGAGGGCAAGCTCGGAACCTACGCCACGGTCAAGGCCGCCGGTCAGTAGCGGCCACGTTCGGCGACGGGGCTGCCGGTTGTCGGCCCCGTCGCCTCTCATGAGGCAACCCCGAACTGGGGCGCCTGCGTGCGACATGCGCGGGTCGGCGCCCCAGTTCCGCGTTCTTCGGTGGCAGGCTGGCGCCCATGCTCGCCTCGGACGCCAAGGCCGACCTCCAGCGGTACCTGCAACTGGCCCGTGATGCCCTCCTGTGGAAGCTCGACGGGTTGTCGGACTACGACGTGCGCCGCCCGATGACGGCCACCAGCACCAACCTGCTCGGCCTGGTCAAGCACGTCGCCAGCATGGAGCTCGGGTACTTCGGTGACGTGTTCGGCCGGCCGTCGCCCGTCCCGCTGCCGTGGCTCGAGGCCGACGCCGAGGCGAACGCCGACATGTGGGCCACCGCGGAGGAGTCCCGCGCCGACATCGTGGCCCTCTACCACCGGGCCTGGGCGCACAGCGACGAGACGATCGCCGCGCTCGACCTCGACGCTACCGGCGAGGTGCCGTGGTGGCCGCCCGAGCGCAAGGTCGTGACGCTGCACCGCATCCTCGTGCACATGCTGGCCGAGACCAACCGCCACGGCGGGCACGCCGACATCGTGCGGGAACTGATCGACGGCGCCGCCGGGCTTCGCGCTCGACAACGACAACCTGGCTCCGGGCGACGAGGCCTGGTGGGCCGAGTACCGGGCCCGGCTCGAGCGAGTGGCGGCGGAGTTCGGCGGCGAACGTCGCTGAGGGTCAGCTCGTCGCCGGGGTGACGCGCTCGCCGGTGAGCTGGTTCACGTACACCTTCCAACGGTAGTGATCGCCCTCGCCCTCGCTGCCGACGACGCGCAGGTGCTGGGTGAGGATCCGGCGCCACCGGTCGGTGGTGTTGGCCTCGGCGCTGGCCTGGGGTAAGGCATGCCGCACCGTAGCGGTACGGTGCGCCGATGACCGCCCGCCGCTCGTCGCTGACCGACGTCTTGGACCCTGCGTTCATCGATCCGTCGCTCGACGCGCGGGCGGCCACGTTCGAGAACCCCACTGGTGCACGCGGCGCCGGCGGTTCAGCGGCCGACGGCCGCAAGGGTGCCCCCCCGCCGCGCGCTGCGCATCGAGGTGGCCAACGCGTCCACGACGGCGCAGGATCTCTACTACCAGGTCGACTACACGGTGGAGGCGGAGGTGGCGCAGGAGCACGGCTACCTCCACGTCGACTTCCGGCGGGAGAACTAGGGTGAGATGAAGCTCTACCGCGACGGTGACGGCGAACTGCCGACGATCTGCGGGACGGGGCTGGAGGACTACGTCGGCTCGGCCTGGGGCCTCGGCCCGCATGCCGCTCCCTACGGCGGTGCGCCGCTCGTCGTGCAGCCGCCGGGCACCGACCCGGCCCGCAGCATGGGCGCGAACCCGGACTTCGTCGGCTTCTACCGCTGGCACCTGCCCGACCCGCTCATGTTCGAGCGGTCGCTGCGGGTGACGATCCAGCAGATCGGGGCGGCGTTCTTCCGCATCGGGGAGGAGGAGCGCTTCGCCGCGTACCAGCAGACGAAACCCGTGGCCGGCGGCGGCTGGGTGGAGTCCAACGACCCGCGGATCCTGGCGTGGGGCATCGCCGAGCGCGTCGACGACGTCTGCTCGACGGCGTACGTCTACTGCCGGGAGCCGCAGGCGGTGCCGAGGCTGGACGTGGCCGCCGCCCTGGCCGACATCGAGCGGCGGCCGTACGAGCCGGCCCCGCCCATGGAACGGCTGCTCGGCTGACCACCCCGGCGGAGCGTCCCGACTTCGCTTCGGCGCTGGTCAGCCGGTAGGTTTTCAAGTTGCGATTCGGTTCCAGCGCCCGAGTGGGCCGGTGTGACGGAGAGGCAACATGACTGCAGGAAGTGCGACCAACGGGTCCGGCGGGAACGTCGATGTCGACGTCGTCGTCGTGGGTGCCGGCGTGGCCGGTCTCTACATGCTCCAGCGGCTACGGGGTCTCGCCCTGTCGGCCACGGTGCTGGAAACCGGTCACGACGTCGGGGGCACCTGGTACTGGAACCGGTATCCCGGCGCCCGCTGCGACGTCCCCACCACGGACTACACGTACTCCTGGGATCCCGATCTCGAGACAGGGTGGACGTGGTCGGAGAAGTACGCCACGCAGCCCGAGATCCTGAAGTACCTCCAGCACGTCGCCGACAAGCACGACCTGCGCCGTGACATCCGCTTCTCGACCCGGGTGACGGCGGCGACGTGGGACGACGTCACGTCGACGTGGAAGATCACGACCGATCAGGGCGACACCATCACGTGCCGCTGGTACGTGATGGCCACCGGCTGCCTGTCGATGCCCAAGGAGGTGGATATCGCCGGCACGGAGCGCTTCCGGGGCGACGTCTACTTCACCAGCCGCTGGCCCCACGAGGGTGTCGACCTGACCGGCAAGCGCGTCGGCGTCATCGGCACCGGCTCATCGGGCATCCAGTCGATCCCGATCATGGCCAAGCAGGCGTCGGAGATGGTGGTCTTCCAGCGCACGCCGAACTTCTCGCTGCCGGCCCACAACGGCCCCGCCGACCTGGTGCGCCTGTCCGCCATCGGGGCTGACCGCGACCAGTACCGCACCGACGCCAAGTGGTCGCGCGGCGGGGTGCCCGTGGAGCCGCCCGTCGACGCCGCCGGATCCCTGTCCGAGGAGGAGCAGCGGGCCCGCTTCGAGAAGGCGTGGGCCGCTGGTGAGCTGTTCGCCGTGCTCGGCCTGTTCGTCGACCAGATGACCAAGCGCGAGGCGAACGACGTCGTGGCCGGGCTCATCCGGGAGAAGATCCGCTCGATCGTCGACGACCCGGAGACGGCCGAGGCGTTGTGCCCGACCGACCACCCGTTCGGTACCAAGCGGCCCTGCCTCGACACCGGCTACTACGAGACCTACAACCTGCCCCACGTCACGCTGGTGAACCTGCGCAAGGAGCCGATCAGCACCGTCACCGAGACCGGCATCGAGACCAGCGCGCGGACCTTCGAGTTCGACGTCATCGTCTACGCCACCGGCTTCGACGCGATGACCGGCGCCATCGTCGGCGTCGACATCACCGGCAAGGACGGCGCCACCCTGAAGTCGAAGTGGGAGCACGGGCCCACCACGTACCTGGGCCTCATGACCACTGGCTTCCCGAACCTGTTCATGATCACCGGGCCGGGCAGCCCGTCCGTGCTGTCGAACATGGCGGTGTCGATCGAGCAGCACGTCGACTGGATCGCCGACCGGCTCGGCTACCTGCGCGACCAGGGCTACGAGCGCATCGAACCGACCGAGACCGCGGAAGCGGGCTGGGTGCAGCACGTCAACGACTGCGCCGACATCACGCTCTACCCGACGGCCAACTCCTGGTACATGGGCGCCAACGTGCCGGGCAAGCCGCGCGTGTTCCTGCCGTACATCGGCGGGGTGGACGTCTACCGCGCCACCTGCGACACGGTGGTCGAGCAGGACTTCCTCGGCTTCGAGCTGGCTGGTCCCGGTGGTATGCAGTGCAACGACGGCGTGGTGAACCGCCTGCAGCCGGACGTGAAGCTCGTGCTCGACATGATGGCCGGGCTCGATCTCCCGCCCCTCGAGTCGATGTCGGCGGAGGAGGCCCGGGCGTTCATGACCGAGGCCAACGCCGTGCGTCCTCCCGGACCGGACGTGGGCGAGATCGTCGACGGTGTGCTGCCCGGCGCCGGCGGCGACCTGAACTACCGCGTCTACCGGCCCGCCGGTCCCGGCCCCCATCCCGTGGTCGTCTACTACCACGGTGGCGGTTGGGTCCTGGGCAGCCACGAGACCGACGACCCGTTCTGCCGCGACCTGTGCGTGCGCAGCGACATGGTGATCGTGTCCGTGGACTACCGCCACGCTCCCGAGGCCCGCTTCCCGGCGGCCGCCGACGACGCCTTCGCCGCACTGGAGTGGGTCGCCGCCCACACCGCCGAGCTGGGGGGCATCCCGGGCCAGCTGATCGTGGCCGGCTGGAGCGCCGGCGGCAACCTGGCCGCCGTCGTCAGCCAGCAGGCGCGTGACGCCGGCGGCCCGGCCATCCTCGGGCAGCTGCTGCTGACGCCGGTCACCGACTGCAACCTGGACACCGGCTCCTACGTCGAGAACGCCGACGGGTACGTCCTCACCAAGCCGCTCATGGTGTGGTTCTGGGACTACTACGTCGACGCCGCCGATCGGACCGATCCCCGGTGCTCGCCGTTGCGGGCCGCCGATCTCGCTGATCTGCCCCCGGCCTTCATCGTCACGGCCGAGTTCGATCCGCTGCGCGACGAGGGCAACGCGTATGCCGCTGCGCTCGAGAAGGCCGGTGTGCCGGTCACGCTGCTCGAGGCCCGGGGCCACACCCACACCTCGGTGCCCATGGTCGACGTGATCCTGTCGGGCGCGGCGATCCGGGCGCAGATGGCCGAGGCCCTCAAGTCCTTCGTCGGGGCCACCGTCCCCGGCTGATCGTTCCAGGCGTGGTCCGTCTCGATCTTCGAGACAGACCACGCCCAGAACCAAGTGCAACGATGGGCCCGGTGGATGTGACCGACGGGGCCCGATCGTTCCGCACCTCGGGCGACGCCTACGACGGGTTCATGGGCCGCTACTCCCGACCGCTCGCCGTCGTGTTCGCCGACATGGCCGGTGTGGCCACCGGCCAGGCGGTACTCGACCTCGGCTGCGGCCCCGGCGCCCTGACGGGGGTGCTGGCCGATCGGCTCGGTCCGGACGCGGTCTCGGCGTGCGATCCGTCGCCGCCGTTCGTGGCCGACTGCGCCGCCCGCCACCCGGGTGTCGACGTCCGCCTCGGGCGGGCCGAGGAGATCCCGTTCGAGGACGCCCGGTTCGACCGGGCCATGGCGCAGCTGGTGCTGCACTTCGTGTCGGACCCGTCCCGGGCGGCGGCCGAGCTGCGCCGGGTGGTACGCCCGGGCGGGATCGTCGCCGCGTGCGTCTGGGACTTCGCCGAGCGGATGCAGATGCTGCGGGCGTTCTGGGATGCGGCCCTGAGCGTCGATCCTGACGCCCCGGACGAGGCCCGCGTCCTGCGCTTCGGCCGCCCGGGGGAGATCGCCGCCCTGCTCGAGTCGGCGGGGCTGGACGAGATCGCCGAGACGACGCTGGAGGTCAGCTCGGCCTACGGCGGCTACGACGAGCTGTGGTCGGGCTTCCTGGCCGGCATCGGGCCGGCCGGCACCTACCTCGTCGCGCAGGAGGAGCCCCGCCGGCAGGCCATCCGTGACACGCTCTTCGACCGCCTCGGCTCGCCGGCGGGACCGTTCACGCTGGCCGCCACCGCCCGCGCCGCGCGAGGACGCGTTCCCGGCTGACGCCGCGCCGTCAGGTTCGCTTGGCGTTCACCCGGTCGAGGTAGCGGCGCGCTGACTCCCGACCCTCTTGGTCGCGGAGGCCGGAGAGCAGACCGTCGGCGTCGCTCCAGCTGCGGCCGGTCGACACCATCGCCTCGGTCACGGCGTTCGTGTGCGCCTTGGTGGACAGCAGCGCCAGCTTGGGCATGCGCACGAGCGTGGCGACGAGCTCGTCGACGGCGGCGTCGAGCCGATCGTCGTCGACCACTCGGTTCAGGAAACCGGCGGCGCGCGCTTCGTCGGGGCCGAACTCCCGGCACGTCATGACCAGTTCCTTCGTCATCGCCGGGCCGATCTCCCGCACGAGGCGGGGGATGCCGCCCCACGCCAGCGGGATGCCGAGCTCGACCTCGGGGATCGAGAAGCGGGCCGAGCGGCCGGCGATCCGGAGATCGCACACCGCTGCGAGCACGAGGCCGCCGCCGACGCACCAGCCCTGCACCTTGGCCACGGCGACAGCGCGCATCTCATCCATCGCCCGGGCCATCCGCCAGCCGCTGTCGGCGTCGTCGCGCGGTGGGCGAGTGGGAGCGCCGCCGCCGAAGGACGAGAGGTCGGCGCCGGCGGAGAAGGCGCGGCCCTGCCCCGAGACGACGACGACCTTGAGATCGTCGTGGCCGTCGAACCATCGCGCCGCCGCCTCGATCTCGTTGAGCGTGTGCGACGACAGCGGGTTCAGCTTCTCCGGGCGAGCGAGGGTGAGATCGCCGCGTGGCCCGTCGGCGCTCACCTCGATGGTGTCGAACTCCATCCGACGGAACCTACACGTGCGGCTCCGGGCCCTCGGCGGGCTGGCTACAAGAGGCGCAGGAGCACGATGGCAGCGATGATGACGACCAGTTGCGACGCCACACCCCACGGCCACGCCATGCCCGAGCGGGGCTGCGGGTCCTCGTTCACCGTTGCTGGCATCTGCTCGTCCATGGTTCCCCCTCGGTCCGTTCGGCCACTGCGCTGATCATCAGCTACAGCCGCCTATCGGACGAGAACCAGGTTGATCAACCGCCTTGATCAATCTGTGTCATTCGCTGCTCCTGGTAGACCCGGTCGGCGCGCTTGCCGCGGTAGACGCGCATGTCGATGGCCCGGAACACCTCGGGCACCAGTTCGAACAGCAGCCGATGCTCGGTCTGCATGTTGGCGAAGAAGGCGTCGCGGTGCTCGGGCGCCACGTACTTGTCGACCAGGCGCCGGGAGACCGGCCAGATGTCGAAGTCGG
Source organism: uncultured Acidimicrobiales bacterium (assembly GCA_963728985.1). Taxonomy (GTDB): domain Bacteria; phylum Actinomycetota; class Acidimicrobiia; order Acidimicrobiales; family Ilumatobacteraceae; genus DASXAI01. The sequence continues at coordinate 357,350 of CAVSME010000006.1, forward strand.
GCAGCTCGCGAGCGACGACGGAGCCGTCGACGCCGACGTGGCCGGCGACGGGCTTCGCCGCCTCGACGCACAGCGACGCGCGGGGATCGGCCAGCAACTGCCGGCACCACACGCGGTCATAGGTGCCGGTGATCCAGAAGACGTCGTCAGCGTGGAGGAACCAGACCGGGACGGTGTACGGGCGGCCGTCGCGCCGGAGCGTGGCCAGCACGGCGACGTGGGGCTGGCGCAGGAACTCGGCGACGTCGTCGGGCTTCATGCGAGGCACGGCTGGGCCTCAGCGCAGGTTGTTGTTCGGCGTGTGATCCCCATCGAGCCAGCGGCGCAGCTCCGAGTGGGCGTCGGCTCGCCGTAGCGCGCCGATCTCGTCGATGTCGGCGGCGTCGCAGGTGAACTCGACGGCGAGCCGGTCCGGATCGCTGACGTAGAGGGAGCGGCAGTAGCCGTGATCGACGACCCGGTAGGGCACCTCGTTGGCCTCGAGCCGCCGGATCAGGTCCGCTTGCCCGGCGGCGTCGACGGCGAGGGCCACGTGGTTCAGCGAGGCCGGCGTCGCCGCCGCCAGCTCGGCGTGGTCGTCCGGATCGGCGAACTGGAAGAAGGCCAGGGCCGAACCGTCAGCCAGGCTGAAGAAGGTGTGGCAGTACTCGCGCTCCTTGCCCCGCAGGTTCTCCCGCTCGCACCAGGTGGCCACGAGCGGCATGCCCAGGACGTCCTCGTAGAACTGGCGCGTCCGCTCCTGGTCGGCCACGACGAAGGCGTGGTGGTGGAGACGGCTCGGAACGATCGTCGATCCCATGCCCAATACTGTCGCGCTCGACGTCACTCGGCGGCGAGGCTGACCGCCGCCGACCGCCGCCGGACCCGCCACACGTTGCCCGCCGCCACGACGTTCACCAGCGCGAGGAGGGCGACGACGCTCAGGCCCAGGGCGATCAGTGGCACGGTAACGGTGTCGAGCGCCCCCATCTGCCCCACGAAGGCGCGGAAGACGATGACCCCGGCGACGATGCCGATCGGTATGGCCAGCGCCAGGACGACGATCGTGAACAGCGTCGCCTGCCAGTGGACGGCGCTCGTCACCCAGTGGCGGTCGGCGCCGAGCGCCCGCAGGACGGCGACGTCGCGCCGGCGCCGCACGGCCGAGACGATGAGCTGGTGGGTCAGGCTCGAGATGGCGAGCAGGGCGAGCGTGGCCCCGACGACATAGGGGATCGCTCGGACGCGATCGAGGTTGACGATCACGGCGGGGCGATCCTGCTGCCCCACTCGCACCCCGAGGCGATCCGACACCTCGGCGATGGTGTCCGACCCGCTTTCGCGCAGTCGAACGCCCGCCACGGTCAGCGCCGCCGATGGATCCAGCCTCTGCATCGCCGCGAACGTGACGACGCCTCCCTCGCCGACGCCGGGGGCACCCTCCACATTGGGCACGATGGCCAGGCCGCTCACGTGCATGGTGCGGGCACCGCCGGCGCCCGTCACGACGAGCTCGTCGCCGGCGGCGACACCGAACCGCCCGGCGGCCACCTGACCGATGGCGATCTCGTCCTCGCCCTGGGGCAGGCGGCCAGTCAGCATGACAGGGGTCACCGAGCCCACGACCGGCTGCATGCCGGTGACGTCGAACGAGTCGTCGCCCACCTTCGTGAGGATCGTGCCGAAGAGCGTCAACCCCGAGACGTTCGGGTCGGCCTCCAGCGTGGCCTGGATGTCGGCCGGCACCTCATTCCCGCCCGAACCGATGCCGACGTCGAAGTTCGCTCCCCACCGGCCGGAGTCGCCGACGAAGCCGCCCAGACTGGCGCCGAACGTCAACGCCCCGACGAGGAGGCCGAAGACAGCCACCATGCCGATGACCGCCGCCCGGGGGCTGCTGCCGCCGCCGGTTGGGCGGGTGAAGGCGAAGCGCAGGCCGGTCGCCGCTTCGGGCGAACCCAGCCGGGGCGCGATCTTCTCGACGAGACCCGTGCCGCGCCGGCTGTGCACCCGGTCGGCGGCCCACAACGCGACGGCCACCCAGGCGATCAGCAACACCGCGAAGACAGCCGCACCGGCGCCATGGACGAGCGGGTCGAAGAGCCGTCCGGGATGCGGCTCCACGTGCTCGACGAATCCGAGGGGGAACAGGCCGGAGGCGAGGTACGCCGAGCGCGATGGCGGCGGCGGAGCCCAGCAGAACCGGGACGGCGGCGGTGGCGACGGGATCGGCGACCACCTGGCTCCGAGTCATCCCGAGTGAGCGGAGGGTCAGCCGTTGCTGCTCCGAGGACCGTACCTGGCGACTGAGGAGCTGACCGACGACGACGATCGTGGCGACGGCGACGATGGCGGCCAGGATGGCGAGGCCCTCGCCCTGCGCGTTCACCGCTTTGCGCACCGAGCTCGGCACCCATTCGGCGACGTCGAGCCCGAACGTGTCCGCGGGCGTGAGGGAGTCGAGCTGCGACCGCAGATCGGCGACGGTGGCGCCCGGCGCCAGGGCCACGGCGCCGACGGTCGAGCCCGTGCCGATGTCGCCGACGGCGAGGAGGGTCGCCGGGAAGAGGTTGAGGGCGTAGCCGTCCTCCAGCTCGCTCGGCCCGTCGATCAGACCGACGAGCGTCGCCGCGACGGTGGGACCGTCGGTTTCCTTCGCGTCGAAGCCGCTCTGCCCGGACGTCTCCCGGGTGAGGGTCACGAGCGTGTACTGGTCGCCGAGCTTGGCGCCGGCGCTCTTCGCCCATGACCGCGTGGCCACGAACTCGCCGGGGGCGGCCGGATCGGGTTCGCGACCATCAACCAGGCGGGTGCCGAACGCCGCTTCGGTGCCGGCGAAGATCAACCCGTCGGGGGTGTCGCGGCCGCCGGTGGTCCTGAGCTGACCGAAGACGAAGCTGGCCATGTCGACCCGCGCCACGGCCGGGAGGGTGGCCACCTCCGCCGTGCGGGGCGGCCCGGCCTCTTGCTGCAGGCTGGCGTCGTAGACGTCACCGCGCCACTGGCTGTAGCGATCGGCCGCAGTGAGCGTGCGGGCGGCCCCGGCGGCCAGCGTCAGCACGAGCCCCCCGGTGATGGCGACAATGCCTGCAAGCACGAGCGTCGTCTTCCAGCGCGAGCGCAGCCGATGGCGCAGCCGGTAGACGATGGCGAGCACGACGCCAGTAGAACCCATTCCCACGGTGGCGGCGAGGGTGCCAGCACGAGCGTCGCGGTGCGGCTGACGCCCGATCGCGTTCTCGGCGTCCTGGGTCTCATATACGAGACGGACCACGCCCAGAACGACCAACTCGTGCCGGTGCCGGCCCTGCCGTCGCTACAGGACGATGGTGTGGCCTTCGACCGCCGCTGCGACGTCGACCGGGCCGCCCGCGTAGCAGCGCACGAGGGCGTCGATCTCGTCGTCGGTGCGCCATGGATCGTGGTGCATGAGCAGCAGCCGGCCGACGCCGGCGCGCCGGGCCAGCTCGACGGCGTAGCCCACCGTCGAGTGGCCGTACTCGGCCTTGGCCGGCAGGTCGGCCGGCACCAGTTGGGCGTCGTGCAGCAGGACATCGACCCCGTCGACGAGGGCGAGGATGTCGTCGTGGTACGGCCCCCAACCCTCCGGCCCGAGGCCGAGGGCCAGCGGGCCGTGGTCGGGCACGTACGCCATCGTCGACGCTCCGTCACTGACGCGCAGGCCGAAGGTGTCGCCACCGGGATGGGGCAGGCGCCGGGCGACGACCTCCAAGCCGTCGACGGCGATGGCGCCCTCGTCTAGGCTCGAGTAGCGCCACTCGCCCCGCAGGCCGGCGGGCGTGATCGGGAAGAAGGGCGGTGACATCAACCGGTCGAGGGCGTGCGCCGGGTCGCCGGTGGCGGGCAGGTGCACGTGGACGCGAGCGCCGTCGCGATCACCGGCCGTGAAGAACGGCAGTCCCTGCGTGTGATCCCAGTGCAGGTGGGTGAGGATCAGGCTCCCGCGGAAGGGTGCCTCCCCGAGCAGGCGGCTCACGTTGCGCAGGCCCGTTCCGGCATCGAGCAACAGGTGGGGATGCTGGGCACCGTGCACCGTGACGGCCACACACGAGGTGTTGCCGCCGACGCGCGCGAACGCCACGCCGGCGGCCGGCATGGAGCCTCGCACCCCGCACAGGTCGACGCGCATCAGTCCGCGGCCGTCTGCTCCTCACGACGATGCCCGGCGGCCAGCGCCGCGAGCTCGGCGCGATCGATCTGCTGGGCGGCCACCGCGGCGACGCGACAGGGCGTCACCGCTCGCAACGTCGAGGTCCGGGTCGTGCCCTCCAGGATGGCGCGTTCGCCGAGCACCGCGCCGGGGCCGACCTCGGCCCAGCGCACGCCGTCGACCTCCACGGCGAGGACGCCGTCGAGGAGGAGGAACAGCTCGTCGCCGGGTTCGCCTTGTGTCGTGAGGCAGTCCTGCGCGGCCAGCCGGCGGATCTGGGGCTTGGCGCCGCCCCGCATGATCACGGTGGACAGCTCCCGCTCGAGTGCGGTCTCGACGGCGGTGACCAACGCCGGTGACTCCTCGTCCCCCCACGGCGTGTGCGGGCCGAAGGCGCGGGCGGCCCAGTCCCGGAAGTCCGTCATGCCGGTCTTGGCCGCCAGCGTGCCGCTCCCGTCGTAGATCCAGTGGCGGGGGAACGGGGACGCGCCGATCATCCGACCCTCGGCATGGCCGTCGGCGTGGAGCACCAGTTCCAGCGTGCTCCAGGCGATCGGCGCGACGAACTGGACGAACGGGGCCCGCCGGACCGTGCGGGGCGCCGGCAGGCCGGTGCGGCCGCCCGCCGTCTGGGTGAAGCGCACCCACCCGTCGCCCATCTCGGGCGGGAGCTGGCGGTCGGGGAGGCTCACGGCGGCGACGGTGAAGTGGCGGCCGATGCGGATCGTCGTCGCGCCGATCGTGCCGCCGCCCGTGTAGTGGGCGTCCATGCACTGGCCGTCGGCGTCGAACGTCGCCTCGGCGCCCAGGTGGTTGGCGAAGCGGAAGCGATCAGCGGCCCGCAGCGCCTCCACCGTGGCCGGGACGTCCGGACCGAGGACATCCGGCGGTGCCTGGTCGTAGTGCGTGAAGCCCGCCTTGAAGCTGGCGTCGGTGAGCCCGGTCACGGCCTCCGAAGGGATCCACGAGAGCGCGGTGATGGAACTGTGAACGTGCATGGGCGACCTCACTTCGCTGTCGGTGCGGTCATCGTGCGCCTCGCCGGCGCCGCCGGACCAGGTGACGAGCAGGTCTTCTCGGGTGTGGCTGTCACCACCACGCGACGCCTGATGGCACGGTTGGGCGGAGCGGACCGTTCTGGTTCATTGAGCGGGTGGCCACCATCTCCGTGCTCCTGGCCGATGACAGCGTGATCATCCGCGAGGGGGTGAGAGCCATGCTCAATGCCGACGCGGACGTCGACGTCGTCGGGGTGGCCGACGACTACGACAGCCTCGTGGCCGCCGCTGCGGAGCTGCAGCCCGACGTCGTCGTGAGCGACATCCGGATGCCGCCCAACTTCCAGCACGAGGGCATCGACGCCGCCAAGGAGATCCGTAAGCGCCACCCGGGTACGGGCATCGTCATCTTGAGCCAGTTCGACGATCCGGACTACGCCGTGCGGCTGCTGTCGGAAGGTTCGGCCGGCTACGCCTACCTCCTGAAGGACCGGATCGCCGAGGGCGACCAGCTCGCCCGCGCCATCCGGGAGGTCGCCAGCGGCGGATCGATGCTCGACCCGATCATCGTGGCCGCGCTGCTCAACCCGGTGCTGCGCACGGGGGGACTGAACGCCGAGGACGACGCCCTGCTCGGCCTCGTGGCCGCCGGCCGCACCATCAAGGCCATCGCCGCCGCCAGCCACACCACACCGGCCGCCGTCGAAGCCCGGATCGAGGCCCTGTTCCGTCGCCTCGCCGACGGCGTGTCGGCCGGCCAGGCGGGCGCCCTCGAGCGCCTCCGCCGACTGCACCAGGCCATTGTCGAGCGGGAGGAGCAGGGCGAGACCCTGAGCCGGCTGCTGCCCACCGGCGTGGCCCAGCGCCTGCTGGCCGGGGGCCGTGGTGTCGGGGAGACCGAGCGGCTCGACGTCACGGTCATCATGAGCGACATCCGCGGCTACACCACGATCGCCGAGCACGTCGATCCGGCGGTGCTCGCCGGGCAGCTCAACCGCCATCGGGCCGAGATGAACCGTGCCATCCTTGCCGGTGGTGGAACGGTGATGCAGTACGTCGGAGATGCCGTCATGGCCGTGTTCGGGGCCCCCGAGCCGAGCGCCGACCACGCCGATCGTGCCCTCGCCGCGGCGCTGGCCATGCACGCCGCCCAGCGCATCGTGAACGCCGAGTGGGCCAGCGAGGGGCGGGCTCCCTTCGAGTTGGGCATCGGGCTCAGCACGGGGCCGGTGGCCGCTGCGCTCCTCGGCAGCGAGGAACGGGTCGAGTACACGCTCGTCGGCGACGCCGTCAACCTGTGCCAGCGGCTGCAGCAGTTCGCCGAGCCCGGCCAGACCGTGCTGAGCGAACCGACCTGGGGCGAGCTGACGCTCCCTCCCGACGACGCCGAGAAGTTGGAACCTCAGTTGGTGAAGGGCCGCGACACGCCCGTCGTGGCGTACCGGATTGGAGCGAGTGCATGAGCGCGCAGGGGGCCACGGCACCGGCAGTGCCCGCCGACGTCACCACCGACGCCGCTGTCGTGCGGGCCGTCTACCGCACCTTCGAGCAGGACACTGCACCGGTGCGGGCGCTGCGGGGCGCCGGCCTCGCCATCCGGCGGGGAGAGTTCGTCGCCGTCATGGGTCCGTCGGGCTGCGGCAAGTCGACGTTGCTGAACCTGATCGCCGGGCTCGACGTTCCCGACGAGGGTGAAGTGGTCGTGGCCGGGCAGTCGCTCGGCGGCATGGACGAGAACGCCCTCGCCATCATGCGTCGCCAGCACATCGGCATCGTCTTCCAGTTCTTCAACCTCCTCGAGGGCATGACCGTGCTGGAGAACGTCGTCATGCCCGCCGTCATCGCCGGGCGCAAGCGCCGGGTGGCCGAGTCGCGGGCACGTGATCTCCTCGACCTCCTCGGCATCGGGGACAAGGCCAGGCAGGCACCAGGGGTGCTGTCCGGTGGGCAGCGCCAGCGACTCGCCATCGCCCGGGCCCTCGCCAACGAGCCCACCCTCGTGCTGGCCGACGAGCCGACCGGCGCCCTCGACAGCGAGGGCGGCGACGAGGTGCTCGAACTGTTCCGCCGCCTCCACCAGAGCGGCCAGACCATCCTCATGGTCACCCATGATCAGCCCGTGGCCGACGCCGCGCACCGGATCGTGCGGATGAAGGATGGTCGCGTGGTCGACGACGGCGAGTGACCGTGCTGCTCGACGGCGATGCGCGCACCGAGCCGGCGACGCCGACCGAGGCCGTCGGGCTGACCGCTGCGCCCGACCCGGCGCCGCCGATCGCCGTCCTCATCGCCGCCGCACTGGCGGTGACCATGGCCGGCGCGGGACTGGTGGTGGCGATCGCCGACCAGCCTCTCGTGATCGAGATCGTGCGGCCCATGGTGGTGGTCCTCTGGGCCGCCGCCGCCGTCGTGCTCGCCGTGCGGCGGCCCCGCACCGAGCACCTGGCGCACATCGTTGCGGCCGGTGCGGTGTTCGGGGGCGCCGCCACGTGGGTCCTCGCCGTCGGCGAGCACGGCACGCTCACGGGTGGCGCCGACGTCCTCGTCGACGTCACCGTCCGGCTGTGCGTCGCGCTGCTGGCGGCCGTCTCCCTCCACCTACTCGTCGCCTTGCCCGACGGGCGCTGCGACACGCCCACGCGGCGCCGCGCCGTCGTGGGCGGCTACGGCGCCGCCACCGCCGTCGGTCTGGCGCTGGTCGCCGACCGGGACGAGGTCGTCGCCTGGCCGCTGGTGACGCTGTGGTTGGCGGCGCTGGCCGCCGGCCTCTGGCTCTCGCACAGCCGTTACCAGACCGCGGGTGCCGTCGACCGCCGCCGGATGCAATGGTTCGGCTGGGGCGTCGCGGTGGCCACCGAGGCGGCCCTCGTCGTCGCCGCCATCCGGTTGCTCTCCGGGTGGCCCGATCACGTGGCGGCGGTGGCGCTGGCACTGACGGGTCTGCTCCCGTTCGCCATCATCGCCGGCACCTTCCCGACGATGGTGGCGCGCGTCGATCGGCTGTTGACGCACACGGTCGCCCTCGCCGGCCTCACGGCGCTGGTCGTCGCCATCTACATCCTCGTCGTGCTCGGTCTGGGGCGCACGCCGAACGGTGACGAGCGGGCGCTGCTCCTGCTGTCGATGGTGGCCGCCGGTCTCTGCGCGCTGCTGTACCTGCCCGCCCGCCGGTGGCTGAACGAACGAGCCAACCGCCTCGTCTACGGCGAGCGCGAACCGCCCGATGCCACCCTGCGCACGTTCGGCCAGCACCTCACCCGCGCCGTCCCGATGGACGAGCTGCTGCTCCAGTTGGTGGAGGGTCTGCGCAAGAGCATGGGCCTGGCGTCGGCGGAGGTGTGGACCGGCCAGGACGGTCGCTACGAGCTGGCCGCCAGCGTTCCCCACCGCCAGCCGCCGGCCATCGAGATCGGCCGTACCGAGCTTCCCGTCGTCGCCCGCGCCGGTGTGAGTGGTGGGACGTGGCTGGACATCTGGCTGCCGGCGCTCGTCGGTCCCGAGGGCGCCTCCGTGCTGCGGGTGGCGCCGGTCGCCCACGCCGGCGAGCTCCTGGGGCTGATCTCGCTGCGCCGCCGGCCCGACACCGACCCGTTCACGGAGGGCGAGGACCAGGCGCTGTCGGACCTGGCCCGCCAGTTCGCGCTGGCGCTGCACAACATGAAGCTCGACTCGGCGCTGCAGGCCAGCCTGGAGGAGCTGAAGGTCCGCAACGAGGAGCTGCAGCGCTCCCGCGCCCGCATCGTGGCCGCCGGTGACGCCGAGCGACGCAAGCTCGAGCGCAACCTCCACGACGGCGCCCAGCAGCATCTCGTCGCCCTGGCCATCAAGCTGCGGCTGGCCGGCGGCGAGGTCGACGATCATCCCGAGGCGGCCAAGGAGATGATCACCGAGCTCGGCGAGGACGTGCACGGCGCCATCCAGGAGCTGCGCTCGCTCGCCCATGGCATCTTCCCGCCGCTCCTCGTCTCGAGCGGGTTGAACGACGCCCTGCTCTCAGCGGCGAGCCGGGCGGCGATCCCGACCACCGTCGACGCGTCCACGGTCGGGCGCTACAACGGCGACATGGAGGCGGCGGTCTACTTCTGCGTGCTCGAGGCACTGCAGAACGCCGCCAAGCACGCCGGCGCCGGCGCCGTGGCGACGGTGCACGTGGCGCAAGACGACGACTCCCTCGTCTTCGAGGTGTCGGACGACGGTGCCGGCTTCGACATGGCGAGCACCGCCGCCCAGGGTCACGGCTTCGTGAACATGGCCGACCGCCTCGGCGCGTTCGGTGGGGCGGTGACGGTGCGCTCGGCGCCCGGAGCGGGCACCACCATCACGGGTACCCTCCCGCTTGGGCGAGGTACACCAGCACCGCCTTCACCCGACGGTTGACATCGGGCTCTTCGCTCAGCTGCAACTTGGACAGGATCGAGTTGATGTGCTTCTCGACGGCCCGCTCGCTCAGCGTCAGCGATGCAGCGATGGCGCCGTTGCTCTTGCCCTGAGCGATCTCGCCGAGGATCTCCCGCTCGCGCGGCGTCAACCGGTCGAGGGGCGATGCCGCGGCAGCCGCACGCGCGCTGACCACCTCTTCGACGACCTTGGGATCGATCACCGAGCCGCCGTTGGCCACGGCGCGGATGGCGGCGGCCAGCTCGTCGGCCCGGGCCACGCGGTCCTTCAGGAGATAAGCCCGGCCCGCCGAGCCCCCTTCCAGCAAGGCAATGGCGTACGACGGCGTGGAGTACTGGCTCAGCACGACCACGCCGATGGCGGGGTGGGACTCCCGCACCCGGGAGGCCACCTGGATGCCCTCGTCGGTGCCCGTCGGGGGCATGCGGATGTCGGTGACCACCACATCGGGCACCAGCTCGTCGACCATGGCCAGCAGCTCGTCCCGGTTGGCGCAGCGGCCGATCACCTCGAGGTCGTCTTCGCCGTCGACCAGCCGCGACACGGCCTCACGCAGCAGGTAGCTGTCGTCGGCGACGACGACCCGGATGGTCATGAGCGGCCAGGGTACAAGCGCGCCCGGCGGGAACCGGTGAACGCCACGGCGGCCGCGCCGCTGGCACCATCGACGTCGACCACGAGGTCATTGAGGCGCTCGCCGCCGCAACCGTCCACCGCACTGGCCACCACGGGCCGGGGTTGCTACCACCCCTGCGTCAGGCTGTGAGCAGGCCGGCCCGTCCGTCGGCCCGGCGGTCCCAGAGCCGGCGCAGCAGCTCGGGCGCCAGCTCCTCCTTGTTCACGTAGGCCACCGCCCCGCTCGTGGCGGCGTCGCTCGGCAGGTCGTCGAGCTGATAGGTGGAGCACAGGAACACGACGGTGTCGGGCTGGTCGGCGAGGATGCGGCGGGTGGCTTCGATGCCGCTGATGCCCGGCATGGAGATGTCCATGAGCACGAGCGACGGCTCCAGCTCGCTGACCCGATCGACCGCCTCCTCGCCGTTGGCGGCCTCGCCCCGCAGTTCGAAGCCCGGTGCGCGCCGGATGACGGCCCCGGCGGCCAGGCGGAAGGGCGCCTGGTCGTCGACGATCAGCACGGACACGACATCGTCACTCATGCAGCTTCATCCTCGCACGACGGCCGAGTCCGACCCAGGGTGCTCGCTGGCATCGGGGAGGGGGGCTAGCACGACAGCGGCGTGGTCAGCAGCCGCTGCGTCGTGGCGCCCAGGATGGCTAGCGCCGTCGCAGGAGGGCGACGAAGCGGGCGGCGGCGGCATCCACGCCCTCTTCGTCGCCCGTGCCGACGAGGTCGAGCAGCAAGCCGCGCGCAACCGCCAACGCCAGCCGTACGAGCGCCGGATCGGCGCCGCCCCCCGTCTGCTCGTCCACGGCGTCGAGCCAGCCCGTGACGGCGGCGGGGAGCAGCCGCGCGAAGGGTGCCTCGCCCTGGGCGCCGCGCGCGTAGCACTCGAAGAACAGCCGCTCGAAGGGCCAGAGCTCGGGACGGCGCAGGTCGGTCCACATCGCGGCCACGGCCTCGGCCGGATCGTCAGGGAGGTCGCCGAGCGTCGCTGCCTGGCGGCGCTCGACCTCCTCCACGATGGCCAACAGCAGCTCGTCGCGCGACCCGAAGTGGTGGATGAGCATGCGGTGGCTCGTGCCGAGCGCCTCGGCCACCTCCCGCAACGACCGCCCGCCGATCCCGCCCTCGGCGAACGTCTCGATCAATCCGTCGAGCAGTTGCTGGCGGCGATGGTCGTCAGGCGGACGGGGCATCGTGGCGGTGCTGCTCGCTCACCGCCTTCAGACCCTGCGACTCGAGCGCGAGGTAGCGCTTGGTGAGACGGCGCATGAGCACACCCGTAGCGGCGCCGATCAGGCCGCGTTGCTCGATGCGCTGGCGCACCACCGTGGTGCCGGCGTCAACCGCGGCGACCTCGTGGGAGGCCACCGCGGTGGCGCCGAACGACCGCTGGCGCCACTGCCACGAGACGCCGGGGTCCACGTCGGTCACCTCCCACACCAGCGTGGGAAACCGGGGCTGCTTGATTTCGAAGCGCTTGCCGATCTCGATGCCCGGCCCGTCGAGGGCGACGATCCGCTCGACCGACGGCGTCCATTCCGGCCATCGCTCCACGTCGGCGTAGACGTCCCAGACGATCGACGCCGGCGCTTCGATGTCAACGCTGCTGTGAGTGATCATGTACCAAATGGTACACGAACGCAAGGCGTTGTTGTAGGTGCGGATCGTCGCGTGGTGGCCGTCGGCGGTCACCGTGACCAAAAGGCTTCTGGTCATGCGGCTGCACCTGTCCGGTGCGTTGGAGTGACCGGAACGCTTTTGGTCGCAGCCGCTGCACGCCGGCCGAGGCGTCGACTCAGAACACGATCGTCCAGCCCTCCTTGCGGGCGGCGTCGGCGGTGTAGGCGACGCCGTCGACCTTGAGACCGCCGGCGTCGAGGAGGGTGATGGCGCCGCCGCTGTTGCCGAGCTGCACCTCGGCGGGCAGGGGCACGGTGACGGTGGCGCCGGGTGCCAGGCGCACGTCGGCTGCAGGACACGTCCGCTTCATGCGGTCGGCCAGGTGCCAGCCGGCGAGATCGACGACATCCGGCGAGGCGTTGAGGAGGGTGACCGTCTCGTGCTCGGGCGCCGGTCCCACCGGGTTGGCGAGGGCGGCGACGATGCGGACGCTGGCGGTCGTGGGCGGGGTCGGCGGCACGTCGCCGAGCGCATGACCGGTGGTCTCATCGGTGTGCCAGACCTGGCTCTGGAACGCAAGGAAGATGGCCACCCACCGCGACTCCGAAGGGAAGTGGAAGAGCAGCCCTCCGTCCTGCCACACGCCGTCGTCGTTGCGGAAGCGCTCGCTGTTGCCCTGGTTCATGTGGATGTCGTGCACGCCGTTGCCCGGCCGGAACCCGAAGACCTTGTCGGGCCCGCTGTCCTGCCAGCGCTGACCGAAGACGTAGGCCAGCGCGTCGGGCGCGGCGATGGCCCGGTCGGTGTAGCGGTCCAACCGGTCGGCGAGATCGTTGTCCGGTCCGGCGACGCTCGGCGGGAGCGGGCGCATGAGCGTCCGGTCGAACAGGTTGCCGCGGATGAAGTCGAGGTTCGCAGCCCCTGGCTTCGACGGCAGATCGGTCCAGCCGCTCGTCGCCGGCAGGAGGTCGGTGATGGGATGGCGGAAGTCGTCGTCGGCGAAGTACAGGAGCTCTGAGGGCGATTCCTGCGACAGGACGTTCACTGCAATGCGGAACTCGGTGCCGCTGTCGTCGAGCATGCGCAGTTGGTAGTGGGGCGTTCCGCTCGTGGCATCCTCGCGACGCTTGCCCACGATGCGGGCGCTGAGCACCCCATAGGAATTCAAGGCCATCGCCTGCTCCTTCTCGCGCGGTCGATTCCTACAAGATCGGCGAGAGGGGCCGAAGATACGTGCGGCCCGGTTGGTGGTCAGCCCACGAGGCGCACGTCGCCGATGTCGCGGACCTGCAGCGGCTCCTGCTCCCACCCGTACGACCACGTGTAGACGAGGTGGCCGGGCTCGGGCACCTCCAGGCGGATGGCCATGGGGAACGGTGCGGCGCCGTCGGCGGCCGGGAAGTAGCCGGGCTCGGTCTCCTTCAGCACGGTCGTGACCTCGGCGTGGCTGTGCGAGGTGACGAGCACGAGGCCGTCCATCCCGCGCGCCAGGATGGCGTGCTCGTGGTGGACGATGCCGTTCGTGGCCGACAGGACCTCGTACGCCATCATCACGCCCGACCCGCCCGGCAGCGCCGTGATCTCGACGCGGGCGATGGACGGGGGCTCGCCCGAGGCGTCGTGCGGACCGGCCTGGGCGCCGACGTACAGCCCCGGCTTGCTCAGCAGTAGCTCGACGAGGTCAGCCATGTCGTCTCCTCCCACGCATGTGCGCCGTGTCGGTCCTGAACCTACCCTGCCCCTGACCGGTCGTTGACAGGAGGACAGCACCGTGCCGTGGTCGAGTGAGCTGGAGGAGTTGGAGCGCCGGGCCGCCTTCGCGCGGGCGATGGGCGGTGACGAAGGCGTCGCCCGCCAACGCAGCCTCGGCAAGCTGACCGTGCGCGAGCGCATCGCCACGCTCATGGACCCCGGTTCGTTCCGCGAGTTCGGTGGCCTGCGGGGCGACGCCAGCTACGACGACGACGGCGAGCTGCGTCACGTCCTGCCCCGGGCCCAGGTCGACGGCATGGGCCGCATCGACGGTCGCAAGGTGGTCGTGATGGGCGGCGACTTCACCGTGCGCGGCGGGTCCGGCCGAGGCGTGCACGGCGGGCTGGGGGAGGAGCTCAGCGTGGCCGAGCGGGCCCTCGAATGGCGACTGCCGTACGTGCGGCTGCTCGACTCGGCCGGGGGCAGCGTGCGCGGCTTCGAGGATCTCGGGCGGACCTACCTGCCCGACGGCAACATCTGGACCACGATCGACATCCGGCTGCTGAACGTGGCGCCGGTCGTGTCGGCCATCCTCGGCTCGGTCGCCGGCCTGCCGGCGGTGCATGCCGTGCTCGCCCACTTCAACGTCATGACGCGCCGGAACGCCCAGGTGTTCCCCGGAGGTCCGCCCGTCGTGAAGGCAGCCCTCGGCGAGACCATCACCAAGGAGGAGCTGGGCGGCCCCGAGATCCACGTGCAGCAGAGCGGCACCGTCGACAACCTCGCCGAGGACGAGGAGGACGCCTTCGCGCAGAATCCGGCGCTTCCTCTCCTACCTGCCGGCCAGCGTCGACGAGCTGCCGCCCCGCCACGAACCGTGCGGCGCGGACCCGACCCGCGCCCTCGCGATGCGCAGCGTCGTGCCCGAGAACCCCAGGCGGCCGTTCGACCCGCGCCGGCTCATCGAGCTCGCTGTCGACGACGGGTCGTTCTTCGAGATCGCCCCGCGCTACGGGCGGGCGCGCGTCACAGGCCTCGCACGCGTCGACGGCTACCCGGTCGGGGTCATGGCCAACAACCCCACCTTCGGCGGCTCGACGGACGTGGCGGTCGGGCAGAAGGTCATCCGCCTGCTCCAGCTGTGCGACACGTTCCACCTCCCGATCATCGACTTCGCCGACGAGCCTGGGCTGATGGTCGGGATCGAGTCGGAGAGGCTCGGCATCGAACGGGCCGGCGCCCGGCTGCTGTGCACGGTCGTCGACAGCCGCATGCCCTGGCTGGTCGTCGTGGTCCGGCGCCTGTTCGGCGTCGGCGGCCAGGCCCACCACCGGCCGAGCGGCATGTTCCGGCGGGTCGCGTGGCCGTCGGCCAGCTGGGGCTCGATGCACATCGTCGGGGGCACGTCGGCCGCCTACCGCCGGGAGATCGCCGAGGCGCCTGACCCGGCGGCCAAGCAGGCCGAGATCGAGCGCCGGCTGCAGCAGCTGGCGTCGCCCTTCCGGACCGCCGAAGCGACGGGGCAGGACATCATCGATCCCGCCGACACGCGCGAGCTGCTGATCGACTTCGTGCACGACGCCCAGCGGGTCCTGGCCACCCAACTCGGCCCGCCCCCGGTCCCCTACCGGCCCTAGAGGAGCTCCTGGTCCATCCACACCATGTCGCGCAACGGGATGCCGTTCTCCTCGATGCCCTCGGGGTACCCGCGCGCCGGGCTGAAGAAGTCACGCTCGATCTTCCAGAGGCGGAAGCCGGCCTTCTGGTAGTACGCCAGCTGGCCGACGCCGGCGCTGCTCGTGCCGACGATGACTCGCCCCACGCCACGCGCTCGCAGTTCGCCGAGCACGGAGCGGAGCATGTGGGTGCCGAAACCCTGTCCGTGCCGGGACTCCTCGACCGCGACCGCCTTCAATTCGACCGATCCGTCGGGTTCGTCGATGGCGAGGATCATGCCGACCGGCCGGCCGTCGGGCACGTCGAAGGCGAAGAGCGTGCCGTGCTGGTAGTACGCGCGGACCTGCTCCTCGGAGTCGTCGGCGAGGAACAGGAGCGGTAGGTACGCGTCCCGCTCGGGGCCAGCGGCGACGACGCGCATCGTCGTGTCGTGCACGGTCGTCAAACTCCCTGGAGCGGTCAGCAGCGCGTCGATCGTCAGCGCGATCTGGGCCCGCACCTCGGCATCGGCGATGAGGCCGTCGGGACCGACCTGCTCCCGCGACACCGGCACGTGGCGGCAGGCGCTCTCGACGACGCGAGCCTGCACGTAACCGAGCACCGTCGCCAGCGTGGCGTGCGCGGCGTGCCCCCGATCGGGATCGACGTTCACGTTCACCCACGCCACCGGCTTGTCCGTCAGCACGATGGCGCCCACCATCCAATCGAGCAGGTTCTTGAAGGAGCCGGGGAGCGTGCCGGCGTACTCGGGGGTGCAGAACAGCACCGCGTCCGCCGCCGCCACCTTTCGACGGAGGGCGACGACCGGTTCCGGCAGGGGATCGCGGTCGTCGTCGGGGTTGAAGTGGGGGAGGATGGCCACGCTCGGCCAGCAGTCGATGGTGACATCACCGCCAGTCGCGACGGCCGCCGTCCGGCACAGCGCCGAGTTGGTCGATCCGTGCCGGGTGCTGCCCGAGATGACGAGCACCCGTCGGGCGGCCGTTTCGTTCGCAGACATCCCGTTCGGCAACGCATCAGTGCGCCCTGGTGTTCCCCGTCCTGGTCGAGCGCTCGACGCCGGCGAGGAAGGACTCGACCATCGCGTTGAACGCCGCCGGCTCCTCGAGGTTGATGGCGTGGCCCGTACGAGGATCGGATCCACAGCGCCGAGCCGGGAATGGCCTGCTTGAGCATCAGGTTCGTCTCCAGGCAGGGTGCGTCCTCGTCGCCCAGTGCCAGCAGGACCGGCGTCGTCATCGCCGCGAACTGCTCCTGGAAGTCATAGAGCGATGGACGCAACGCCTGGTAGCGGCTCATGGTGTTGGCCATCCCAAGTGGCGAGTGCTCGTGCAGGTGGTCCATGAACTCCTGCCACGAGCGCGGGCTCTTGCGCAGGAGTTGGACGCGCGTCGGTCCATGACCGATCTCGTCGGCCATCGCCGGCATGCCCCGTTTCAGGAAGCCGGCGGCGACGGCGGCGGCGACGGTCGGCCATTGGTCGCGGTCGCCGGGCGCCGAGCCCGAGCCGGCGGCCGAGGCGACGACGGCGCTGACCCGGTCGGGATGTTGCAGGGCGAACTGCAACACCGCGTACCCGCCCATGCTCAGGCCGACGACGTGGGCCGTCGGGATGTCGAGACCGTCGAGGACGGCGAGCAGGTCGTCCACCGCGAACTGCCAGCCGTACTGCTCGGGATCGTCGGGCACGTCGGAGGGCGGGTAGCCGCGCGCGTTGTAGGTGACACAGCGGTACGACCGTGAGAACCAGCGCACCTGCGGCTCCCACTCGCGATGGTCGGACGCGAACTCGTGCACGAACACGATCGGATACCCCTCGCCCGTCGTCTCGACGTAGAGGCTGACGGGCCCGGATTGCGCGTAGGTCATCGGCGACTCTCCTCGTGATGGCATCAGATCGGTTGGTGGCGGCCGCGAACGGCCAGGCGGCCGCGGCCGGGTGCCGCACGGACATCGGTGCCGACGGCCACGACCTCGCCGCGACTGATCGTCACCGCGGGCCAGCCCGTCACCTCCCAGCCGTCGTAGGGCGAGTAGTCGGCGTTGGAGTGCATGGTCGCTCCGTCGACGACGCGCGTCTCGTCGGGGTCGAAGACCACGAGATCGGCGTCGGCCCCCACGGCGATCGTGCCCTTGCGGGGGCTGAGGCCGAAGAGCCGGGCCGGGTTGGTGGCGGTGACGGCGACGAACCGCTCCGGCGTGATGCGGCCACGGTGGACGCCCTCCGACCAGAGCATGGGCAGTGACGTTTCCAGATCGGCCACGCCCTGGCGCAGGCTGATGGCGTCCCGCTCCGGGTCGAGCTTGTCGGCCAGACGCCAGGGTGCGTGATCGGTGGCCAGGACGTCGACGTCGCCGAAGCGCAGACCGGCCCACAGCGCGGCGCGGTCCTGCGCCGAGCGCAGCGGCGGGGCACCGGCGTATTTCGCCCCGTCGGGCTCGTCGAACCGCTCGGCCGTCAGGTGCAGGTAGAGCGGCCTCGTCTCGACGTAGACGGGCAGGCCGTGCTGGCGACCCTGGCGGCAGGCGGCGAGCGCCGCCTCCGCGGCGAGGTGCACGACGTAGGTGGGACAGCCGCTCGACTCGGCGAACGCGACCGCCCGCGCCGTGGCCACCGCCTCCGACTGCACGGAGCGGGAGTCCGGGTAGTGGCGCGGGTGTGTGCGCCCGGTGGCCCGCAGGTCGGCCGCGCAACAGTCCATGACGGCGGCGTCCTCGCAGTGGAGCAGGGCGATGCCGCCGGCGCGTCCGCAGCGCCGCATCGCGTCGAGGTACTGCTCGACGTTGCGGTCGAAGCGGCGGAACGACAGGAAGATCTTGATGC
Source organism: uncultured Acidimicrobiales bacterium (assembly GCA_963728985.1). Classification (GTDB taxonomy): domain Bacteria; phylum Actinomycetota; class Acidimicrobiia; order Acidimicrobiales; family Ilumatobacteraceae; genus DASXAI01. The sequence goes on from CAVSME010000006.1 coordinate 375,334, forward strand.
TCGAGTGTCCGGCGTCGATCAAACCCTCGATCTCGGCGATGTTGTCGTCGTTGGTGTCGCGCAGGACCGGGTGCAGGAAGTAGTCGGTCAGCGCGGTGGCGCGGGCGACGTTGTCGTCGCGTTCGAGCGCGCCGGCCATCGTGGTCCCCGGATACGGGAAGGTGATGTTCCCCACCGTCGTGATGCCACCGGCCAGGGCGGCTCTCGTGCCCGATTCGAAGTCGTCCACCCAGTTCCGCTCACCGGGCAGGTTCGACGGCGGCGTGAGGTGGACGTGCGGATCGACGCCACCGGGAAGCACGTACCGCCCTGACGCGTCGATCTCGTCGTCGCCCCGCATCGTCCCACCCAGCTGCACGATCTCCTCGCCGTCGATCCCGACGTCCATCCGCGCCGAGCCACCGGCGGTGACCACCGTGCCTCCTCGAATCACCAGTTGCATGTCGGCGGCACCTCCGATCCTGCGCCGGTCGCGGGAATATAGAGTCCAGCGGGCTCTGGCGGAGGGGTTGCATGAGGGGAGCTCGGTCTCGCGCCGCGGTCGTGACCAAAAGCGTTCCGGTCACCGGGATGCACCGCAGAGGTGCAGGCCCCTGACCAGAAGCGTTTTGGTCCTTTGCGGTGGTCGGCGGGGCGTCGACGGTCGGGCCCGCACCCTCCGTTCGGGCGGGACGACTCGCGCCCGTCGGCCCGCAGCGCCGCCCTCGGCACGCTCGACATCCGGGAGCTGCACCCGCTCCCGCGCTGACGGAGGCTCACGCCCCGAGCAGCAGCAAGGCCCGGGCCTGGAGGCTCGTGGTCGACGTCCCGATCTTCTCCCAGAGGGGATCGGGGCGCTTGCCGCGGCGGTGGAGGCCGAGGTTGAAGCCGGTGATGACGGCGAACTTGTAGGCGGCCAGCGCCCGGAACCACGCCACGTCGGTCAGCGCCGCGCCCCAGGCGTCGGCGTACATCGCCACCAGCTCGTCGGCGTCGGGCATGCCCTCCGGGATGGCGTCAGCGTGGGTCAGGGCCCGCGGGTCGTTGAACGTCGCCATCCATCCGACATCGTTCAGGGTCGCGCCGATGCCGCAGAGCTCCCAGTCGAGCACGGCCCGCAGGTCCCCGCTGCGCTCGTAGTAGAGGTTCGTAAACTGGAAGTCGCCGTGGAACAACCCGACCTGGACGTCACTTGGTAGGCGCTCGAGCAGCAGGCGGCGCAGCCGGGGAATCTCGGCCAGCAGCTCCGGCTCCGCCGCTCGTTCCACCAGCCGATCCCAGCGGGTCACATCCCGCTCCAGCGACACCGGGTCGCCGAGGTAGCTGCACCGGGTGCGCCAGTCCGTCCGGTGGATGCCGGCCAGAGCGGTCATGGCTGCTGCACCCATCGCCCGGCGCCGCTCGACCGGCAGGTCGAGGATCCACGCGCTGCGACGACCGCCCATCAGGACGTCACCACCGTGCAACTGCTCCACCACGAAGTACGGGCGGCCGAACCACTCGACGTCGTCCGCTCCGCCGTACCACTGCACGCGGCAATGGGGCACGTCGGATCCGTCGATGGCCTGCAGCGCCGTCACCTGGCGCAGCATGTCGGCGGTGCCCTCCCAGCGGACGTTCGGCGGCGGCAGGCGCAGGAACCAGCGGTCGGTCGTGCCATCGTGAGTCGCGGCGAAGCCGTAGGCGAAGCCGGCGTGGCCGGGCATGACGGTGACGTCGTCGACCGTCACGGCGTCGTCCCCGTACTTCGACCGGCAGAACGGGACGAGGCGGGCCCGCACCTCGTCCAGGTCCATCGTCTAGACGCTCAGCTGGCGGGCCACGCCTCCATCGACGCGTAGGCACGTGCCCGTGATCCACGCCGACGCTTCACTGGCGAAGAACAGCGCGGCGCCGGGGAAGTCCTCGGCGTAGCCGGCGCGCCCCATCGGCGTCATGTGCGCGTTGCGGATCGTCTCCTCGCTCCACGCCTTGGAGATGTCGGTGAGGATGGCGCCCGGAAGGATGCAGTTGACCCGCACCTTGGGTCCGAAGGCGTCGGCCAGCGCGACGGTCATGGCGTTCAGGCCGGACTTCGCCATCGCGTAGACGACCTCGTTGCGGCTCGGGCGGATCGACCCGACGGTCGAGATGTTCAAGATGACGCCACCGTCGTGGTCGAGCATGTGGCCACCCAGGCGCAGGCTCAGGGCGAACGGTCCCTTGAGGTTCACCGACGAGACCTTGTCGTAGTACTCCTCGGTGATGTCCGTGACCTTCTCGTAGAGCGGGGACATGCCGGCGTTGTTGACCAGGATGTCGCAGCGCCCGAACGTCTCGAGGACCTTGTCGGCCAGCGCGTTGCACTCCTCCCACTTGCCGACGTGGGTGGCGACGGCGAGCGTCTTGCGCCCGGTCTTCTCGGTGATGTCGTTGGCCACGGCTTCGCAGTTGTCGAGCTTGCGGCTCGCGATCACGACGTCGGCGCCGTGCTCGGCGTAGGCGTAGGCGATGGCCTTGCCGATGCCCCGGCTGCCGCCGGTGATGACGGCGACCTTGTCGGTGAGGTCCAGGAGGGATCGGTCCATGTGCCTTGTGTACCGCATTGGTACTGAGCAGCCCAAACGGAGTCCGGCCCACAGCAGATGGCCGCCCGCCGGCGACTGCGGTTAGGGTTTTCCATGGCGCTTTCGATGCGGGACGTCGAGCTGGACGAACTGGACATCACCACGACGTCCAAGTACGTGGAGACCGGGTTCCCGTGGCGCGAGTGGGACCTCTTGCGCGAGTTCGCACCGGTGTACCGCTACGACCGACCCGGCGTGCCCCTCTGCTGGGTGGTGACGCGCCACGAGGATGTCAAGCAGGTCGAGCGCCGGCCCGACGTGTTCAGCAACGCCGGGCCCATCCTGCGCCTCGACTCGCACGAGCGCCTCCGGCGCCTCGGGGAGTTCAAGGCCCGCCAAGCGCAGCGCTGGGGCTGGGACGCCGACGAGCCGCTCGACATGATCTATCGCGACCGGCCCGAGCACACCGATTTCCGGTCGTTGTCCGTGCCGGCCTTCACCCGCGGGTCGATGCGCCGCCTCGAGGACGAGTTGGCGGCAACGGCTCGCCAGTTCGTGGCCGACTTCGTCGCGGCCGCCAGGCAGGCGGCCGCCGACGGGGGCGATCACGGTGACGGCACGGTCGACCTGGTCTCGACGCTGTCGCTCGGGGTGCCGCTGGCCACCATCTGCGGGATCATCGGCGTCCCGACGAGCGACTGGACCGACATCGTGCGGTGGACCGACGGCCTGATGTTCCCGGCCGTCGCCCTGAGGCACGCCCACGAGGGCGAGAACCCGCCCGATACCCGCCGCCGGCTCGGCCGGGAGTACAAGGAGTACCTCGACGCACTCATCGCCGCCCGGCGCGACGACCCGTCGGGCGATGATCTCGCCACCGCGCTCGTGCACGCCACCATCGACGACGTGCCGCTCACCGATCAGCAGTTGCACGGCTACCTCGTGCTGCTCATCGGCGCGGGGAACGAGACGACCCGCAACGCGATCACCGGTGGTGTCCACGCGCTCCTGGGCCATCCGTCCGAGCTCGCTCGGCTGATCCGCGATCCCGACGGGCTCGTCGAGACGGCGACCGAGGAGATCCTGCGCTGGACCTCGCCGGTCGTGCAGTTCGCCCGCACCGCGGTGACCGACTTCGAGCTGAACGGGGTGACGATCCGGGCCGGCGACACGGTCACGCTGTGGTACCCGTCGGCCAACCGCGACGAGCGCCAGTTCCGCGACCCGTACCGGTTCGACATCGGCCGCGATCCGAACCATCACCTCGCCTTCGGCTTCGGCGAGCACTTCTGCCTCGGTGCCAACCTGGCCCGCTGGGAGCTGCGGGCCGTCTTCCGGGAGCTGGCGCCGCACCTGGCCCATCTCGAAGCGGCGGGCGATGTGTGCCGCCATCCAGACCTCCACGTGCCGGCCATCCACGAGTTCCGCGTGCGTTGGGTCGGCCCGTGACCGCCCGCCATCATCCTGCAGAGAAGGGGACGTCATGAAGCGAGTGCTGCTCACCGGCGCGTCGACGGGCATCGGATACGCCACCCTCCAGCGGCTCGTGGCCGACGGCCACGACGTCACCACGCTGGACGTGAAGGATGCGCCCGACGGTTCGTCGCGCCATCTGCACTGCGACGTGTCCGACCCGGCCTCCATCGACGCCGTCGTCGACCAGCTCGATGGCCCGTTCGACGCCCTCGGCAACATCGCCGGCGTCGCCGGCTCCATGGGCGCCGAGCTCGTCTTGCGGGTGAACGTCTACGGCCTGCGCCACATCACCGAGCGGCTGCTGGCCAGCGGGAAGATGGCAGCGGGTGGGTCGATCGTGAACATCGCCTCGCTCGCCGGCATGGCGTGGCAACGCCACCTCGAACGCATCGCCACCCTCGACGCCGCCCCCGATTTCGTGGCCGGCATCGAGGTGGCGCGGGCGTTCGAGAACGGCGGCCCCGCCGCCTACGTCCTGTCCAAGGAATGGGTCGTGTCCTACACACAGCGGCTCGCCGGCCAGTTGCTCCCGCAGGGGATCCGCGTCAACAGCGTGAGCCCCGGTCCCGTCCTCACCCCGCTCTTCCCGTACTTCGAGAACGACGCCGGACGGGAGCAGATGGCGTGGATGAACGAACAAGTGGGTCGGGTCGCCGAGCCTGACGATGAGGCGGCCGCCATCGTGTGGCTGGCGGTGGGCGACAGCGGATGGGTGAACGGGGTCGACCTCCCCGTGGACGGCGGGCTCTCCGCCGGCATGCGTACCGGCTGGGCCGACACCAAGTCCTCACCGGCCTCGCTGGCCCGTCGGAAGTCCGGCTAGTACGGTCGCCTCGTCCGCCGCGATGGGGTAGTCGGCGCACACCAAGGAGGATCCCGTGAAGCTCGGGTTGTTCACGATGCCGAGTCATCCGCCGGAGCGCAGCCTCGCCGATGGCCACGACTGGGATCTGCAGACGCTGCAGTGGGCCGACGAGTTCGGCTTCGAGGAGGCGTGGATCGGCGAGCACCACACCTCGGTCTGGGAGCCGCACCCGGCACCCGACCTGCTCGTCGTCGAGGGCCTGCGCCACACGAAGAACATCCGGATCGGCGCCGGCGGCTTCCTGCTGCCGTACCACCACCCCGCCGAGCTGGCGAACCGAGTCGCCATGCTCGACCACATCTCGCGGGGCCGGTTGAACTTCGGCATCGCCGCCAGCGGCATCCCCACCGACTGGGAGATGTTCCAGGTCGACGGCATGAGTGGCGAGAACCGCGAGATGACGCGCGAGGCGATCGACATCATCTTGAACATCTGGAGCGAGAAGCCCGGTTGGTCCTACCACGGGAAGTACTGGAAGGCGGCCGTGCCCAACCCGATGGGCATGGGACTCGAGCGCCACATCCGTCCCCTCCAGGAGCCGCACCCGCCGATCGGCGTGGCCGGGCTCTCAGCGCCGTCGCCCACGCTCGAGCTCGCCGGCGAGCACGGCTGGATCCCGCTCAGCCTCAACATGAACCCCGGCTACCTGAGCAGCCACTGGGACTCCGTCGAGGTGGGGGCGGCCCGCAGCGGGCGCACGATGAGCCGGCGGGACTGGCGCACGGTCCGCGAGGTGTTCGTGGCCGACACCGACGAGGAAGCCTGGCACTGGTCGGTCGACAACATGATGGGCCGCATGAACCGCGAGTACTTCCTGCCCCTGCTCGGAGCGTTCGGGTTCAGTCAGTACTTGAAGGAGAACATCGACGACGATGTCGACGTCACCGTCGAGTACTGCGCCGAGCACAACTGGCTGATCGGTTCGCCGGAGACCGTGGCCGGCAAGCTCGAAGCGGTCTACGAGGCCATGGGCGGCTTCGGTCACCTGCTGCTGTTCTGCTTCGACTACGCCGACAACCCCGAGCCGTGGCGTCATTCGATGGAGCTGCTGGCCAAGGACGTGCTCCCGCGCGTCGCTCACCTGACCGGCGAATAAAACGTGTCGCACGCGGCGCGGGCATGACCTGAGACGTAATCGCCAGCCGTACGTGCCGGCCCCCATCATCGGACACAGCGAACGTCCGAACGAGGAGGCCGGCAATGGCGAGCTATGCAGTGGGGATCTTGCGAGAGGTCCGCATGGGTCAACCGATCGTCGAGTACCTGCAGCGCATCGACGCCACGCTGCAGCCGTTCGACGGCCACTTCATCGTGCACGGCGGCCAGCCCGATGTGCTCGAGGGCTCGAGCCCGGGGACGCTGATCGTCATCGAGTTCCCCGACCGCGCCGCCGCCGAGCAGTGGTACGCGTCCGGCGCGTATCAGGCGATCCTCCCGTTGCGCACGGAGAACGCCGACGGCACGGTCTTCCTGATCGACGGTGTCGACCGCGACCACCTCGCCACTGACGTCTTGAACTGACGAACTCACTAGGGTGCGGGCGTGCGTGCCTTCGCCCTCGCGCCCGAGCTCGAAGAGCTGCGCGCCGCGGCCGAACGGCTGGCCCGCAGCGAGCTGGCGCCCGGCGTGCGCACGGCCGAGGCGGCGGGCCGCTGGCCCGACTCCGTGCTGGCCGTGCTCGACGGCTTCCCGCTGGGCGGCCTGGACCTGCCCGACGAGCTCGGTGGTGTGGGCGCCGGCCTGTTCGCCAAGGCCGTGGTGCTGGAGACCCTGGCCGCCGCTGACGCCGGCGGGCTCGCGGCCGCCGATCGCCCCGGTCCCAGCGCCGGCGCCGTGCTCGCCTGTCCCGACCAGGCGCTCGCTCTCGAGGTGGCGGCCGGCTGCCTCGACGGCTCGGCCCAGTGCGGCTTCACCGTGATCGATCCCGAGTGCGGCTCGTCCGGGCTCGACTGGGCCCCCGGCTGGCCGGCGTTGCGGTGGGTGTGGGCCATGGACGGCGACACGCTGCGCCTGCACGAAATGACGGGTGCACCGACGCCGTCGCCCGCGCTGGCCTTCCAGGCCTCCGGCGGTGTGTCCGTACCGTTCACGGCCACGACCGTGCGGGGAAGTTGGGACCTGTCGCCGTGGGTGAGCCTCGCCGTCCGGGGCCGGGCACGGGTGTGGAGCGCGGCGGTGGCGGTCGGGGTCGCACAGGCGGCGCTGGACGAGACGATCAGCTACGCCACCGAGCGCGTCGTGTTCGGCAAGCCCGTCGCTCACCACCAGGGCAACGCGTTCGACCTCGCCCACGCGGCGGCACGCGTGCACGGCGCCCGGCTGGTGGTGCGCGATGCCGCCATGGCGTTCGACCGCGACGAACCTGACGCCGCGTTCTGGGCCACGCAGGCGTGGTTGGAGACGATGGACGCTGCCTACACCGCCACGAACCTCGGCATCCAGCTGCTTGGCGGCCATGGCTTCATCGTCGATCACCTGGCCGAGAAGCGCTTCCGCGAGGCGCGGATGCTGGCCATGCTGGCCGGCGCGCGTGACGCCGCCGAGCTCGACGCCGCCGCTTTCGTCCTCGACGTCGACGATCCGCTCGCCGCCCATCCAGGTCGATCATGATCGAGCTCGACGCCCGTACCGAGGAGATGCTCGAAGAGGTGCGGGCGCTCGGCCGCACCCACATCCGCCCGATGGGGCTCGAGGCCGATCGCACGGCGATGCCGCCGCCCGTCGATCACGAGTTCTATCTGCTCTGCACGCGCCAGGGCGGCATCGTCTCGCGGATGATCGGCGCCGAGGAGGGCCCGACAGCACTGGACTGGAAGCCGGTGCGGAACTTCCTGCTGGGCGAGGAGACGGCGTACTGGGACCGTGGCGTCGCCCTGTCGCTCCCCGGCCCCGGCCTGGGCGGGCCGGCGCTGCGCAACACGGGCACGCCCGAGCAGCGGGAGCGCTTCCTGCAGATCTTCACCGATCACACCAAGGCCCGCTGGGGCGCGATGGCGATGACCGAGCCCGGCGCCGGCAGTGACGTCGCCCGGATCCAGACGCGGGCCCGCAAGGACGGCGAGGAGTGGGTGCTGGCCGGGCAGAAGATGTTCTGCTCGAACTCGGCCCGAGCCGACTGGGTGGTGGTGTGGGCCACCGTCGATCCGGCGCTGGGGCGCAATGGGCACCGGGCCTTCATCGTCGAGCGAGGCACGCCCGGCTTCGAGATCCTGAAGATCGAGCACAAGATGGGGTCGCGCGGTTACGAGACGGCGAGCTTCGCCCTCGACGACGTGCGCCTGCCGGCGGAGAACCTGCTCGGTGGCGAGGCGTTCTACGAATCCCGGCGCGGGTTCAAGGCGTCGATGGCCACGTTCAACATGACCCGCCCGCTGCACACGGCGCACGGCGTCGGCATGGGGCGGGCGGCGCACGACTTCGCCCTCGACTTCGTCCGCACCGACTACCCGGCGCAGGGGCGGCGGCGCCAGCGGGCCCTCGAGCGGCTGGCCCGCATCCGGCGGGGCCTGCACGTGGCCCGCTTGATGTACCTGAACGCGGTGTGGCTGGCCAAGAGCGGCGAGTCGAACGTGTTGGAGGCCAGCTTCGCCAAGATGTACTCACCGCCGGTCGTACTGGACGCGGTGGCGACCGCCCTCGACATCCTGGGCGAGGCGGGCGTGCGCAACGACAAGATGCTCGAGAAGCTCTACCGGGACGTGAAGATCCTGGACATCGGCGAAGGCACGCAGCAGGTGCAGCGCGTCGTGGTGGCGCGCCAGCTCTTCGGGTTCCCGCGCGACGAGTGAGTCAGCTCCCGGTGAAGTCGGCGTCGCGGCGCTCCATGCGGGCCCGCACGCCTTCCCGGGCGTCGGAGCTGCGCATCGCCGCCCGTACGAGGTCGTCGGTGTCGGCGTGGTCGATGCCGTCTCGGTAGGCCATCTGGCGGTTGATCGTCGCCTTCATGGCCCGCAGGCTGAGCGGGGCGTTGCGGACCAGGCGGTCGATCACGGCCGCCGCTGCAGTCTCCAACTCGTCGGCCGGCACGCAGCGGGCGACCAAGCCCAGGTCGGCCATGCGCTGGGCGGGAACCGGGTCACCGAGCAACAGGATCTCCCGGGTGACGACCGGACCGCCGACCTCGATCAGCTTCTTGGTCAGGAACCAGGAGGGTGCGAGACCGACCTGGGCCAACGACATGCCGAAGCGGGCCGCCGCCGAGGCCACGACGAGGTCGCAGTGCAGTGCCAGCTCGTTGCCGCCGGCGATGGCCGCGCCCTGGACGACGGCGACGACCGGAAGGGGCCACGTCTCGACGCGGTGGAACAGCACCTCCACGTCCTGGTCCTTGCCGAGGCTGCCGCGCAGGTCGAGCCCCGAGCAGAACACCCGACCCTCCGCACGGATCACGGCGACGCGCTCGGCGGCGCCCGGCCCCGGCGTCGGATCGAACGCCCCCTCCAGGGCTCTGAGCATCTCGGCGTCCATGGCGTTGCCCTTCTCGGGCCTGGTGAGAGTCACCGTCCGGACGCCGCCGTCTACCTCGATACGCACCCTGTCGGTCATGGCGGCAACGATAATTCGTGTTCCCGGCGGCGCCCGTGGGCGGCTGCCGATCGGCGATACTCGTGGTCATGGTGCCGGCCGCCCGCCATCTCCTGCGGGCGAAGGACCTCGCCGACGCGCGGTACTTCGAGCCGCTGTCGGTACGGGACCTCGCCCGGGCCGCCGGCCTGTCTCCGGCGTACTTCAGCCGCGAGTTCAAGCGGGCGTTCGGCGAGGCCCCGCACGAGTATCTGCTGACCCGCCGCCTGGAGCGGGCCACCGCGCTGCTGCGCAACACGGACCGCACCGTGACCGACATCTGCTTCGCCGTCGGGTTGACGAGCGTCGGCTCCTTCACCACGAGCTTCCGGCGGGTCTACGGCGTGGCCCCGACGAACTACCGCGCGCGGTTCCCTCCGGCACAACGGCTCATCCGTGTTCCCGCCTGCGTCGCGCGCGCCTATGGCCGGCCGCAGAACCGCACGTTTCGAGAAGCCGGATCAGGAGCGCGCTCGTAGCCTCGCCGTACAACAGCAGGCACACGGAGGCTCGGATGATCAGGATCGCCAACGCACAGTTCTGGGTGCACGACCAGGACGAGGCTCTCGCGTTCTACACGCGGACGCTCGGTTGGGAGGTGCGAGCGGACGTGACCATGGAGGAGTGGCACTTCCGTTGGCTGGTGGTCGGTCCGGCCGGCCAATCGGATGTGGGGCTCGTGCTCATGCCGGTCCCGGCGTCGCCCATGCTCGACGACCAGAGCAGCCAGCAGCTGTCCGAGCTCGTCGCCAAGGGCGCCGGCGGCACCCTGTTCCTGGAGACCGACGACTGCCAGGCGGCCTACGACGACCTCTCGGCCCGCGGCGTGGTCTTCAACGACCCACCGACGCGCCAGCCCTACGGCATCGATACGTCGTTTCGCGATCCATCGGGCAACAACATCCGCCTCACGCAGGTGATGGAGTTCTCCCTCGATCGGCACTAGCTCCAGTCGCCGCTCTCGCCCGGTTCGAAGCGGTAGCCCATGCCCGGCTCGGTGAGGAAGTAGCGGGGCTGCGAGGGATTGGGTTCGAGCTTGCGGCGCAGCGCGGCCAGGTAGACGCGCAGGTACGCCGACTCGCTGCCGTACTGCGGGCCCCACACCTGTTGCAGGAGCCACCGCTGGGTGAGGAGGCGGCCCGGGTTGGTGACCAGTTGCCGGACGAGGCCCCACTCGGTCGGGGTGAGATGCACCTCGGCGCCGTCGCGCCACACCTTGACGGCGGCGAGGTCGATCGTGAAGTCGGCGGTGCGCACGACCGCCGGCTCCGCTCCCGGTTGGTGGCGGCGCAGCGAGGCCCGCACTCTCGCCAGCAGCTCGTTGATCCCGAAGGGCTTGGTGACGTAGTCGTCGGCCCCGGCGTCGAGGGCGGCGACCTTGTCCACTTCGGCGTCGCGCGCCGAGAGCACGACGATGGGCACGCTGGACCAGCCCCGCAGGCCCTGCACGACGGCCAGCCCGTCGATGTCGGGGAGGCCGAGATCGAGCAGCACGACATCGGGCGGGTTGGCGGCGGCCAGGCGCAGGGCGTCGCGCCCCGTCGCCGCCGTCTCCACCTCGTAGCCGCGCGCCGCCAGGTTCACGTCGAGCGCCCGGCGCAGCTGGGGCTCGTCATCGACCACGAGGACACGGGTCACCGCGCTATCCGAGGGAACGGGCCCACGCCTTGGCCCACGAGTCGAGAGGTGCGAGGGCGACACCTAGCTCGGCGCCCACCGCAGTGAGCTCGTAGCCCGATGGGCCGCGGTGCACGAGACCGGCGTCGCTCAACTCGCGCAATCGCTCGTACATGACGCTCGATGACAGGCCGTCGCAGCGGGCCAGGAGGGCGCGTGGCCCGACTGGCTCGTCGCGCAGCTCCCAGAGGATGCGCAGCGCCCAGCGTCGTCCGAGGAGATCCATGGCCGCCATGACGGCGCGCCCGGTGGTCGAGCCCCGGACGGCTTGGCCGGGGCGGGGTGCCGATCGCGTCATGGCCCGACCGTACCTGTTCTGCTTTTCGAAACGCTGGCCCGCATGCTATGTTTCGATTTCCGAAACAATGGTCCCCGAGACGAGGAGAGGAAGCGATGCCGCGCATCACCGCACTGGCGCCGCCGTACGAACCCGACGTGCAGGCACAGCTCGACTCGATGATGCCGCCGGGCGTCGCGCCGATCCTGCTGTTCCGGACATTCGCCAAGAACCTTCCCATGGCTCGGGCCATGCGTGACTGGGGCGGCTACGAGCTGGGCCCGAAGCTGTCGCTCTCGATGCGCGAGCGCGAGCTCGTGATCGACCGCACCTGCGTGCGCTGCGGTTGCGAGTACGAGTGGAGCGTCCACGTGGCGTTCTTCGCCGAAAGGGTGGGGCTGTCTCGCGAGCAGATCACGTCGCTCGTCTGGGGCGACGCCGGCGACGACTGCTGGACGGTGGAGCGCGAGCGCCTCCTGCTGCGGGCGGTCGACACGCTCCATGACACGTCGGACGTCGACGACCAGCTCTGGACCGAGCTTCGGGCCGAGCTCGACGAGGCCGCCCTCCTCGACCTCCTGCTCCTGTGCGGCTGGTACCACGCCATCAGCTTCGCCGCCAACGGCGCCCGGGTCCCCCTCGAAGACGGCGCCCCGACCTTCGCCCGCGTCCGTTCGTGGCCACACTGCGTGCCAGGACGTGGCGATGATCGCGGTTTGGGTGCCGATTCCGTCGCCTGGCGGGCCGATCGGCACCCGTGACCGGATCGGCACCCAACGTTGCGCGCGCATCGTGGCGGATGCCGCTCGCTCTCGCTCGGCTCGGCGATGGCCCGGCGCCGGATCAGCGCCCAGGAGGCGAAGCCGAGGCAGATTCAGTCGGCCAGGTCCTGAGACCGCGCCCGGAGCCGCCGCATGCCCTTCAGCCAGCGGTCGGGGTCGGCGGCCTTGCGCTCGACGTAGGTCTGCACCTCGGGGTGGGGCAAGATCAGGAACCGGCCGTCGCGGATGGCCGCCGTGACCACCTCGGCCACGTACTCGGGCTCCACGATGCCGTCGGTGCCGCCGTCACCCAGCCGGCGGGGCGCCATCGCCGTGTTCACCCCTTGCGGGCACAGCACGGACACGCCGATGCCGTCGTCGCCGTGGGTGATGGCGATCGTCTCGGCCAGCTTGATGCAGGCCGCCTTGGTGACGCTGTAGGGCGCTGAGCCGAGCGCTGCCAGCAGCCCGGCGGCGCTGGCGGTGTGCACGAGGTAGCCCTCGCCGCGAGCGAGCATCGACGGCAGCACCGCTCGCGCCGCGTAGACGTGGGCCATGACGTGCAGCTCCCACTGGGCCTGCCACGCCTCGTTCGGCGCCTCCACGCCGCCACCGGCACCGGCGCCGGCGTTGGAGAAGAAGATGTCGATCGGGCCGATCTCGCGCTCGACCCGCTCCACGAGCTCGACCACGGCCGCCTCGTCGGTGACGTCGAGCTCCACGCCCAGACAGCCGATCTCCTCGCCCACGGCGCGCGCGGTGTCGCCGTTGCGGTCGGCCACGACGACGGCGCGCGCACCGTCGGCCATCCACCGCCGCGCTACTGCTGAACCAATGCCGCCACCGCCGCCGGTGACGATGGCTACCCGGTCGTTGATCTCCATCGTCGCCGGACCCTAGCTCGCTCAGCCGCAGGCGCCACTGGCCAGTACGGCGCTGACCTCGTCGTCGTCCATGCCCAGCACCTCGGTGAGGACCTGGTAGGTGTGCTCGCCGAGGCACGGCGCAGGGAAGCGGGGGCCGTTGCCGTAGCCAGCGATGGCGTACGCGTGGCCTTCGTACGGCACCTCGCCCATCTCCGGGTGCTCGAGCCGGCGGAAGAAGGAGCGATGGGCCAGCTGCGGGTCCAGCATGTGATCGCTGGATCGCTGGACCATCCCGGCGGGGACGCCCGCCGCTTGCAGCAGCGCCATCAGCTCGAGCGGTTCGTGGCCGGCCGTGAACGCGCCCAGCTCACGGTCGATCAGCTCGGTCCGTGCCCGCCGCCCAGCGGCGGTGTCGAGCGCCGCATCCATCGCCCACGCCGGCGCGCCGATCGCCTCGCGCAGCGCTTGCCACTGGTCGTCGGACTCGACCTCGATGGCGCACCACTGGTCGACGCCGGCGCACGGGTACGCGTCGTGCGGGGCGTGGGACGGGTGGTAGTTGCCGTTGCGGCGGGCGTTGACGCCGGAGACCTGCACGTCGAGGAGCTCCGGCGAGAGGAAGTGCAGGGCCGACTCCATCTGGGCCTGGTCGATGAACTGCCCCTGCCCCGTGCGGCGCCGATGGTCGAGCGCGGCGATCAGCGTGGTGGCGAGGAAGCGGGGCGCGATGGTGTCGGTGTAGGCGTTGAACGGGCCGGCCGGGGGTCGATCGTCCCAACCGGTGATCTCGTAGAAGCCGCTCACCGCGGCGGCGTGGTAGCCGTAGCCGGCCAGCTGCGCCGCCGGTCCGGACTGACCGAGCAGGCACGTGGTGGCCATGATGATGTCGGGGTTCAGCGAGCGGGCCACGTCGTAGCCGAGGCCGAGTGCGGCCATCGTGCCGGCGGTGAAGGAGTCGAGGGCGATGTCGCACCACGCCAGCAGCCGCCGGGCGATGGCGTTGCCGTCCGGGTGCTTGAGGTTGAGCTGCAACGACAGCTTGGAGGTGTTGAACGAGCCGAAGAACTGGCAACGGTTGATGCCGGGCACGTCGTCCTTGAACGGCCCCACCAGCCGCAGCCGGTCGGCGGGGTTGTCGTTCTCGACGTGGACGACGGTGGCGCCGTGGTCGGCCAGCGCCTTGGCCGTGATCGGCCCCACCCCGATCCACGAGAAGTCGGCCACCTTGATCCCTTCGAGGGGCAGGGCGCGGCGGTCGTTGGTGCGGAACGGGGGCGCCGCGTTGGAGCCGAGCGCGTCGAGGACCTCGCGCGTGTGCTCGCCGATCTCCGGCGCCGGGCGGGTCCACGCGACCGGGGTGCAGGAGGCCTTCACGAACGGCCCCGCGCCGCGCAGCGTCCGACCGCTGGGCAGCCGCACCTCGTCCCAGTAGTCGCGCACGGCGAGGTGTTCGAGCGCCAGCACGTCGGCCACGGTGTTGACCGGCGCGAGGGTCACGCCCCGGGCGATGCCCCCGTCGAACAGCTCCATCTTCTTGTGTTTCAGCGTGAACGTGGTGATGGCCTCACGGACCTCTTCCAGCGGGTGCACGAGTCCCTCGGCGGTGAGCATGCGGGCCTCGTAGGTCTTCCAGTTCTCACCGTCGGCCCACTCCTGGCTGACGGCGCCGGCCTCGACCATCCATGGCACCAGCCCGACGAGGGTGGCCGAGGTGGCGATGAGGCAGACCTCGCCGTCGGCGCACGGGTACACGAGCGGGGTCGTCAGCGTGCTGAGCTGGAGCACGGTGCCGAAGCGCTCGATGTTCCGGCCCTGGATGGCGTGGGCGATCATGGCGTTGAGCCCGGTCCAGAACACCGCTGCCTGCACGGACACGTCCACGAACTGGGCCTCGCCCGTCACCAGCCGCCGGCTGTGGGCGACCACCGCACCGAGCGCGCCTTCGACCGCGCCGTGGTGCCAGGTCTGGGGCACGGTGATGCGCACCGGCCGCCGGTCGGGGTCGCCGTTGAGGGCCATGGCGCCGCCCATGGCGGCCAGCGTCAGATCGGTGGCGAGGTGGTCGGCGTAGGGGCCGTGCTGGCCAAAGGGGGACAGGGCGACGTAGACGAGATCGGGTCGGACCTGGCGCAGGGCGTCGAAGCCCAGGTCGCGGGCGTCCATGACGCCCGGCCCGGCGTTCTCGACCACGAAATCGGCGCTGGCCACGAGGGCGAGGAAGGCGCGCCGGTCGTCGGCCTGATCGAGATCGAGCACGACGCTGCGCTTGCCGCGGTTGTAGGCGTGGAAGCGCAGGCTGGCCAGCGCCGCCGGCTCGCCCTCGGCCACCGGCTCGGCGAGCCGCGACGGCGAGCCGCCCGGCGGTTCGACCTTGATGACGTCCGCCCCGAGGCCGGCGAGCACGAACGTGGCCAGCTCGGCGCGGCCGTCGGTCAGGTCGAGCACTCGGTAGGGGGCCAGCATGGAGGCATCGGTCGGCACGAGGAGCATGATTCCACGGCGCCCCGCTCTCAGTACCAAGCGGCCGGTCAGCGGACTATCGTTCGGCTGTGACCACCGGCCTCCAGCTCGAAGTCGCCCACGCCGTGCTGTACGTGCACGACGTCGAGCGCATGATCGACTTCTACACGCAGACGCTCGGGTTCGAGGTGACCGACCGGGGGCCCCTCGGGCCGAAGGGCGGCGCCGAGATCGTGTTCCTGTCGCAGGCGGCGCGCCACCATCACCAGCTGGCGTTCGTGACGGGGCGGGAGAAGCCCGAGCGGTCGAACAACGTCCACCACGTCGCGTTCCGGTCCGCCGGCGGGCTCGACGACCTCAAGGCGTTGAAGAAGACCCTCGAGGCCGACAGCGACGTCGGTGGCATCATGCCGCTCACGCACGGCAACGCCTGGTCGGTGTACTTCCGCGATCCGGAGTTCAACGGTGTCGAGGTGTTCATCGACACGCCCTGGCACGTGCAGCAGCCGCAGGGTGAGCCACTCGACCTGGACCAGAGCAACGACGAGATCCGCGAGGCGACTCTCGCCCGCTTCTCCGAGGAGCCGGAGTTCGGCGCCATCGACGACTTCTACCGCCGCCGCGCCGAGCACATCGACCAGCGCTGAGGCCCGAGCGCCGGCCGATGCGGTACGGCATGTTCGACCAGATCGAGGTCAACGGGCAGCCGCTGCACGAGCTCTACCGCGACCGCCTGGCGGTGGTGCGGGCCGCCGAGGAGGCGGGCTTCGAGCGCTTCCACAAGTCGGAGCACCACATGATCCGGCTGGATGCCATTCCCCAGATGGGACTGTTCTTCGCCGCGGCGGCGCAGCACACGACCCGCATCCGCTTCGCGTCGCTCGTCTACCTGCTGCCGTTCCACCACCCGATCCGCCTGGCCGAGGAGATCTGCTCGCTCGACCACCTGCTCGAAGGTCGCTTCGACGTCGGCGTGGGTCGTGGCATCTCCCTGCCCGAGCACGAGCTGTGGGGTCTGCAGCCCGATCAGATGCGGGAGAACTTCACCGAGACCCTCGAGGTGCTGCGGGCCACGTTCACGACCGACTCCCTGACCTTCCACGGCGACCGGTACCACTTCGACGACCTGCCGATCGTGCTGCACCCGTACCAGCAGCCGCACCCGCCGTTCTGGTACGCCGGCAACATCGAACCCGCCGCCATGGGCGGGATGAGCTGCATCGTCGGCGGCCCCATCCCGCTGATCGCCAAGCAGGTCGCCGCCTACCGTGCCGCGTGCGCCCTCGCCGGATGGGACGGGGGCACGATCGGCGGGGTGTGCAGCGTGTACGTGGCGCCCTCCGACGAGGAGGCCCGGGCACGGGTCCGCCAGGCGTGGGCCGTGTTCACCGAGCACCTCGTGCAGCTGTTCCGCCGCTGGGGGCTCACGCCGCCGAACGATCCGACGCTCGGCGGCGACGTCGACCGCGCCATGGAGCTCGGCGTGCTCGTGGCCGGATCGCCGGCCACGGTCCGCGAGCACCTCGAGCGGTTCGCCGCCGAGAGCGGGACCGACTACTTCGTGGGCAAGTTCGCGCTGGGCGATCTCACCCACGTCGAGCTGATGCGCTCGATCGACCTGTTCGCCAGCGACGTCATGGACCGATAGCGGCGGGTACCGTCGGGGCATGGTCGGTGTCGACGAGGCCGCTCGCCTGGCGATGGCCCTACCCGAGGTCACCGAAGGCGAGCGTCACGGCCACCGGACATGGTCGGTCGGCGGCAAGGCGTTCGCGTGGGAGCGCCCGTTCAGCAAGGCCGACATCCGCCGGTTCGGCACGGCCACGCCGCCTGATGGCCCGATCGTCGCCGTGCGGGTCGCCGATCTGGGGGAGAAGGAGGCGGTGCTGGCCGCCGGCACCAAGGGCTTCTTCACCATCCCTCACTTCGACGGCTACGCCGCCGTGCTGATCCAGCTGAAGCTGGTCGGCAAACGGGCGTTGCGGGAGGCCATCGTCGACGGCTGGCTTTCCTGCGCCCCGCCCAAACTGGCCGACGACTACGTCGCGCAGGAGACGCGCCGCCCCTAGGCCGGGGCCGCGGCGGCGTCCACGTCGACGTTGGCGTAGCCGATGGCACCCATGTCGGTGAGGGCCTCTCGTGGCGGCGTCGGCGAGGCGCTGGTCGGCCTGGGCGATCGTGCCCAGCATCGCTTCGGCGTGGACCAGGCTGACGGTCCGGCGCATGGCCGCCGGGGCGATGGCCGGTGCCGCCGCCCTCGCCATCGCCGGCTTCACCGCCCTCGGTTCGATCTTCGACTACCCCCAGATCCTGACATCCCGCTCGGGATCGACGGCGCCACCGTCACGAACTTCGTCGGCTACGTCGCCTGGTGCCTGTGGCTCATCGCCATGAGCGTCGTCCTCTGGCGCTCGGACCGGAGCCTGGCGCCCGCGTCAGCGGCCTGACCGGCTCCTCAGCTTGACCTACAGGTCGAGATCGCCCCCGAGGAGACGCTGGAAGATGGTGCGGTTGAGGATCTCGTTCGTCCCGTCGGCCACGTTGATCACCCGCAACGTGTGGTACGCCTCGGCGAAGCCCATCTCGTTCGTGAACCCGAGCGCCCCGAAGGTCTGCATGGCCCGGTCCACCGCTCGTACGCCGGCTTGGACGGCGTACGCCTTCGCCATCGACAGCTCCTTCACGGCCCGATGACCCTGATCGAGCAAGGTGGCGGCGTTGAGCCCCATGAGGTGAGCGGCGTGGATCTCCGTGGCCGCCGTGGCCAGCGGGAAGGAAACGCCCTGGTACTCGGAGATGGCCTTGCCGAAGGCCTGGCGGCTCTTCGTGTACTCGACCGCTTGCTCGATGGCCCAGCGGCTCAGGCCGACCGCCCGCGCCGCGTTGTACACCCGGCCGAGCGAGACGCCCTGGAGGCCGATCTGGAACCCCTCGTGCATGTCGCCGACGAGCTGCCAAGGCTCCACCCGCACGTCGTCGAGGACCGACTCCGCCTCGGGGCCGCCCGGCTCGCCCCACATGCCGATCGTCCGGTCGATGCGGAAGCCCGGCGCTGCCGTCGACATGAGGAACGCGCTGATGCCGCCGCGCCGCGCTCTTGCCCGGTCAGGGTCGGTGATCGCCAGCACGATCATCCAGTCGGCGATGGGTACGTGCGTCGTCCAGATCTTGCGGCCGTTCAACCGCCAGCCCTCGCCGTCCGGTTCGGCGGTGGTGCGCAGCATCGTGGCGTCCGAGCCGGCGTCGGGCTCGGACATGCCGAAGCACATCATCGTCTCGCCCGACATGAGGCCGGGGAGGATCTCGGTCGCCGCCCGCT
The DNA here is from genome assembly GCA_963728985.1 of uncultured Acidimicrobiales bacterium. Lineage (GTDB taxonomy): Bacteria > Actinomycetota > Acidimicrobiia > Acidimicrobiales > Ilumatobacteraceae > DASXAI01. Next base: position 394,123 of record CAVSME010000006.1, read on the forward strand.
CGGTGACGCGTTCGAGGATGGCACTGGGACCGAACGCCCAATGGCTGATGGCGAACTGGCCCAGCCAGTTGCGACCGCCACAGAGGTGGTACACGTGCTCCCATGCCGCGTAGTACGCGAGGTGCCCCATCCCGCCGCCACCCATGGACGACGGCACGGCCAGGTTGAAGTAGCCGGCCTCGGCGGACGACGTGCGGATGGCCCGGATCAGATCGATGACCTCGGGCACGTAGCTGCCGTCGGGCCCGTAGCGGCGGCGCACGTCGTCGAGCAGCTCCACGTTGGCGTCGTAGCGCTTGATCACCTCTGCCTTGACGAACGCTTCCAGGCCGTCGAGCACGGCGCTGATGTCGTCCGGGTACGAGACGGCGATCGCGGAGGAGCTCATGATCAGCGGGGAACGGCGTGCCAGTGCTCGGCGATGCCGAACCCGGTGCGCCCCTCGGTCTGGAAGCGGGCCAGGCCTTCGTTCACGAACGTCACGCCGTCGCGCCGCGGGATCTTGGTCGGGCAGATCGTGAGCACGGTGCCGTCGACCACGATCGTGGCTCCGGTGGTGTCGGTGGCCCGCAGCTGCACCGACTCGTGCAGCAGCGGGTTGTCGTCGTCGTAGACGGTCGTCATCGTGACCTCCGTGAGCTCCAGCGTCTCACTGCCACGCTGGATCCAGCCCTTGCCCCGGAACGAGCCATCCCCGGTCTTGCCGCACGCCCCGCCCAACGCGAGGTCGGCACCGAAGTTCATGGAGAACCAATTCAGGAAGCACCCCTGGGCGACGGCGGCCGGACCGGCCTCCTTCGCGGCTCGGCCGCTCGGCGCCTGCCACGTGCGCGGACCCCACGACTTGTCCCGCACGCCGTAGCCGTTCACCGTCCAGTGCTCGTCGTCCAGGCGGACGGTGCCGGTGAAGCGCCCGGTCTGCTCGAAGTGTCCCTGCGCGCCGCCGACGGCGTAGTGCGGGCCGGCGAGCGCCTCGAAGGCGACGTCCATCTCGAGGTGGGCCGGGCGGTTCCAGCCGTCGGGACGGGCCTTCGTGGCGGCCAGCATCACCGTCGGGTCGGCCATGTCCTGCGCCTCGCCCGAGTACACGATGGCCCAGTGCCGGAAGGCGTCGCCGCGGCGCAGGGTGAGGTTGCCGACCGCCGGATCGGCGTGGCCCAGGCCGTCGATCAGTTCCGGGGTGACGTCCGTGCGCCGGCCGTAGGTGAACGCGACGCGCCCGCCGGGCAGGTAGACGGCGTGGAGCGCGTCGGCCCAGCCGTCGTGCGGGCGGAAGCCCATGCGGGTGAAGGCGCCGACTTCGGTCTCAGGGTCGACGAAGTTGAAGTAGTAGCTCTCGCTCCATGCGGCATGGTCGCCGACCGGATGGAACAGCTCGTCGGCGGGATCGGCAGCGGTCATGGCGCAGGTGTAGCCGCTCGATCAGCCAAAGCCGTCGACCAGGGTCAGGAAGCCCTTGGTGCTGTTGAGTCGCTTGCCGATGATGGCCTGGTACTCAGGCGACTGGTACCACGCCATCGCCGCGTCGCGAGAAGGGAACTCCAGCACGACGACCCGCTCGCCCGCCTCGCCCTCCAGGACCGTCGCCTCGTTGGTGACGACGATGGGCTTGACCGGGTGGTTGCCGAGCGTGCCCCCGGCGGCGGCGACGTACTCGTCCAGCAGGGCCTGGTCGGTGATGGTCGCGTTCACGACGATGTAGGCAGCCATCGCAGCAGTCTGACGCATTTGGCGCGGCGCTGCCGACACGACGCGGCCAGAGGTGCCTGGCACGCGTCGCGCCGTGCCAGTTGACTGGTGGGATGGCGCGACGGCGGGACATCGGTCGTTGCCGCCGCCGATCCGCGCTCCTATTCGGTGTTTTGCTCCTGGTGGGCGCCGCCTGCGGTAGCGACAACGGGGGCGAACGCAGCAGCGGCGGGGAGATCTTCGGCGGTCGCACGGGAACGGGCGCCGGCAGCAGCGCCCCGGGCACCGCCGGCGATGGCGTCGTGCTGGCCGCCGCTGCGGGCACGGCGCCGGCCACGCTGGCGGCGGCCGCCGACGTCGTGCGCGGGCGCCTCGCACGCATGGGTGTGGCCGACGCCGACGTCACCACCTCGGCCGACGGCGTCGTCGTGCGCTCCTCCGCCGACCGCTACCAACTCCGTGCCGCCGCCCAGCTGCGGCCGACGACCATCGCCGCCGTCTCATCCAGTGCAGTTGGTCCTTGTCAGGGGCCGGGCAGCCCGTCGATCGGCTCGGCGGCGCGCTGCTACGTCCTCGGGCCGACGCTCACCGCCACCGATCCGGTCACCGGGGTCGAGGTCGTCGCTGCCTCGGGCGCCGGATGGAAGCTCGCGTTCTCGGTGGACGCTGGCAAGTACCAGGCCTTTCGCGCCGCTCTCGCCGCGGGTGGGTCGGCTCCCCTGGCGGTCGTGAGTGACGGTGCCGTCGTCCTCACGATGGGCGCGGGCATCCCCGCGCTCAAGTCCGCCATCGGGCCGCCCCTGGCCGAGGACAGCGCTCGGCTCGCCGCCGCTGCGCTGGCGGTGACCGACGACCTTCCCGTCGCCCTCCAGGCCCCGCCGCTGCCGGACCCGCCGGGCGCTCGCGTCGACCTGGACTTCTGGACGGCGGCGCTGGGCGTCGACATCTGCGGGACGTGGCTCGCGAACGCTCCCGCGTCAGGCCTCGACACGGGCGTCCACTCCCACGGCGACGGCCTCGTGTACGTGCACCCGTTCACCGGCGACGAGGCCGGCGATCGCGCCACGCTCGGGCTCTTCCTCGAACGGGGCGGCTGGAAGGTGTCGGCCGACCGTCTCCAGCTGTGGGACGGTGGCGAGCACCGCACCGGTGAGGCCTGCCCGGATGGTCAGCCCGGCCAGGTGCGCTGGTTCGTGGATGGTGTCGAGCAGCACGGCGACCCGAGCACGTTCACGCCCCGCAACGGTCAGTTGATCGTCCTCAGCTTCGGCTCCGTCGCGCCGGGCGTGCCGCCGCAGCTCGCCTCCCTGTACCTGCCGTCGCTCGGCGCCGCCACCTGATGGCCGCCGCGTCGGTGCAGTCGTCACGGTGTCCGTGACCACTGCGCGTTTCGTCAGGGACCGGGAGACTGGCGCCGCAAGGACAGCGGCAACACGACCCAGCAGATCAGCACGAGCACCGTCGTGGGCAGGGTGATACACCACGCCAGCCCGTTGCCGAACACGAACCTCGCCACCCCCCACAGCCCTGCGATCAGGGCGGCACCGAGGAACACCAGCCCCAGCACCTGGAGCCTGATGCTCCACCGCAACCGGTCGGCGCGCGCCGTCCTCTGGCCCAGGCGGTGCAGGACCGCAGGGGTCAGGAGGCAGACCACCGACAGCATCGAGCCGGTCAACGCCACGCCGTACGCCCGCCGGCCCCAGGTGTCGAGGTCCTCGAACCGCTGCTGGAACGAGACGGTGAGCAGGAACGCCAGGAGGATCTGCACACCGGGAAGGGCGACGCGCACCTCCTGGAGCAGGAGGTCGTAGCGGTTGCGCAGCTCGGCGCGATCGGCCACGTCGTCGAGCTGGTTGACGTTCTTCTCGGAGTCGAGGCTCATCGTGGTCGCACCGGCAGGTGAGCACCCCAAGCTACCCGGCCCCGCCACGCCGGCTGCTGATGTAGACAGGCGCGATGAGCAACCCGGTGATCATCGAGGCGGCGATCAATGGGGCGACGAAGAAGTCCCGCAACCCGAACGTCCCGATCTCCGAAGACGAGCTGGTGGCCGATGCCCATGCGTGCTTCGACGCCGGCGCGTCGATCGTCCATCACCACCTGGCCGCCGTCGATCTCAGCGGGGCTGATGCCGCCGAGGCCTACCTGGGCGTGTGGCGACGGGTCCTGGCCGATCGTCCCGACGCCCTCTGGTACCCCACGATCAACATCGGCCCTCCGGCCCACTGGTACGACCACATCACGCCGCTGGCCGAATCCGGGCTGATGCGGATGAGCCTGAGCGACCCGGGGTCGGTGAACCTCGGCGGCCGCCGAGATGGCCTGCCTCGCGGGTCGTTCGTCTATGCCAACAGCTTCGACGATGTCGCCCACCAGTTCGGGCTGTGCCACGAGCACCAGCTGGGGCCGAGCATCGCCATCTACGAGCCGGGCTTCCTCCGCGCCGTCGTGGCCTACCAACAGGCGGGCCGGCTGCCGGCCGGCTGCTTCGTGAAGCTGTACCTGAGCTCCGACGTTGGGCTGGCGGGAGCCCCGTTCGGTCTGCCGCCAACGGTCACCGCGCTGGCGGCGTACCTGGAGCTGCTGGCCGGGACCGGACTGGTCTGGGCGGTCTCCGCCGTGGGCGACGACCTCGGCCGTACGGACGTCTGCCGGGCGGCACTCGAGGCCGGCGGTCACCTCCATGTCGGGCTCGAGTTCTACCGAGGTGACCGCACGCCGACGAACGTCGAGCTCGTCTCCGAGGCGGCCGATGCGTGTGCCCGGGCCGGCCGGCCGGTGGCATCCTGCGCCGACGCCGCGACGCTGCTGCAGCTGCCACGCCACCGCGTCATGATGGGAGGACCAGCTGCGGCGCAGCAGGGACAAGGGGGACGTCGATGACCGAGCTGCACGAACTGTCCGCCATCGAGTTGGCGGACGCCATCGCCCGTCGCGATCTGTCGAGCCGGGAGGCCCTCACGCACCTCGTGGCCCGGGTGGATCGCCTCGACGGGCCGCTCAACGCCGTGGTGACGCGCGACCTCGAGGCCGCGTTCGCCGGCGCCGATGCCGCCGACGCCGCCACCGCTCGCGGCGAGCAGACCGGCCCGCTGCACGGCGTGCCCATCACGGTGAAGGACAGCTTCTCCACGGTGGGGATGCGGACCACGTCGGGTGCACCTGAGCTGGCCGAGCACGTCCCGGTCGAGGACGCTGCCCCCGTGGCCGCGCTGCGCCGGGCCGGCGCCGTCGTGTGGGGCAAGACGAACCTGCCCATCTACGCCGGCGACATGCAGAGCTACAACGAGGTGTTCGGCACGACGAGCAACCCGTGGGACGTCGAGCGGACGCCCGGCGGTTCGTCGGGCGGCTCGGCGGCGGCGCTGGCGGCGCGGTTCACGCCGCTCGAAGTCGGCTCGGACATCGGGGGATCGATCCGGCTGCCGTGCCACATGTCGGGCGTCTACGGGCACAAGCCCAGCTACGGCATCGTGCCGGCGCACGGGCAGATCCCCGGGCCGCCGGGGACGCTGACCCAGGCCGACCTCGCCGTCGCCGGACCGATGGCGCGCACGGTCGCCGACCTCGAGCTGGCGCTCGGGTTGATGAGCGGACCGGACCGGTGGAACGCGCCCGGCTGGCGGCTCGAGCTGCCCCCGCCGCGCGACCGCGAGCTGTCCCGGCTCCGGGTGGCGACGTGGTTCGACGATCCCTCGTGCCCGCTCGACCCCGAGGTGGCCGCCGTGCTGCACGGCTTCGTCGACGGGCTGGAGGACGCCGGCGCCAAGGTCGACCGGGAGGTCACGCCCGGGTTCGATCTGACCAAGGCCGCCGACCGGTTCTTCGCGTTGCTCAGCGCGGCGCTGGCGGGTAGCTACAGCGCCACCCAGCTGGAGGAGTTCGCCCTCGCCGACGGTGAGGACGCCGTGGCCGTCACCAAGCGGCAGACGAGCATGCGCCATCGCCAGTGGCTGTCCCACAACGAGGGCCGCCTCCAGCTGCGGCGCCGGTTCGAGACGTTCTTCGAGAGCTACGACGTCGTCCTGCTGCCCGTCATGCCGTGCGTCGCCTTCCACCACGACCACAGCGAGCCGATGGCGGCACGCGTGGTGGCCACGGAGGCGCGCCAGCGGCCGTACTGGGAGCTGAACCGGTGGATGGCCCCGGCGGGCGCCTGCTACCTGCCGGCCACCGTGCTGCCCGCCGGCGTCGCTGCGTCCGGCCTTCCGGTCGGGGTGCAGATCGTCGGGCCGTACCTCCACGACCGGACCACCCTCGCCTTCGCCGCCGCCGCCGAAGCCGTCGTCGGGCCCTGCCCGACACCGCCCGGCTTCTAGCGCTGTAGCGGCCGCAGGCTGGCGCGCCGGACGCGCACGTACAGGCCGTGCTCGTCGACGACGTTGGCGTAGCGCCCGTCGTCGACGACGAGCAGCACCGGCGCGCCGGCCGTCAGCGTCCCGTCGGCCGGCGCTTCCGGGTCGGCGCCGTAGCGGTACGGCTCGTCGTCGACGACCTCGTGGCTGAACCGGTTCGGCGGCGGCTCGACGAAGTTGGCCGCCGGCACGATGGCGTTGCTCGGAAGGATGGTCGCCTCGGGTCGTCGCATCTCGCCGTCGGTCACATCCCGAGGTCTCGCCCGCTTCCGTGGCATGGGCGCGCTACTGGAGGCTGTCGGCCGGCAGCACCGTGGGGATGATGGGCAGCACCACACCGACGTCGATCGGCGCTTCGTGGGCGACGAGGTCGCCCGCTTCGGCCAACGCCATCAGATCGGGGAGGGTGTAGGGCTCGGCGGCGTCGACATCGACCTCGTAGCCGAGATCGCCGAGGCTGGCCGCCGTCATCCGGCTCAGTGGGTTGCCGGCCGACGCGATGAACCCCGACATCAGCTCGCTGCGGAAGACCGTCTCCCGCCAGTGGCTGTCGCGCGTCCCCGGTCCGCCGGTCGCCTCGACCGGGACGCGCGGCGCCGTCCCGCCATGACCGCGCAGCGCCTTGTACTCGGCCTTCGCCTGCTTGCCGTCGAAGGTGGGATTGGACGTGCCCCGTCCCTTGAGCAGCTTCTTGTGCTCCCACACCGTCCCGATCCCGAGCACGTGGCCCATCTCGTGGGTGATGACGTCCACGAGGGTCCCGTCCTTCTGCATGGCGGCAAGATCGGCGGTGTCGAACGACATGATGCCCTTGGCCGGAAGGAACGCCGCCTTCCCCGCGCTCGAGGGGCGCAACGCCGTCGGACCGGCCTGGCCGAGGATCTGGCCCGGGCCGTCGATGTTGACACCCTGCGCTTCGATCAGGATGTCGTCGACGACGTCGTTGCCCACGCGGACCGGCGGCAGGTCACCGACGATCACCGTCGTCCACCGTTTGGCCGCCTTCTTGAACGCGTTCTTTTGGGCGGTATTGAGGCCGCCGAGGAACCGCACCTCGATGTTGTACGGCGAGGTCGTCGCCGCCACCGCTCGGGCCCGAGCAGCATTCGCCCTGGCGTGGTAGGTCTCGTATCTGGCCATCAGCGTCCTCCTCGTCATGGGACGATCGTCGGTGATGCCGAAGCCGTATTCTGCCTGATGATTTCGAGGGCGGTGCTCGCCTGGCCCAGCGGATGACGCTGCTCGGCGCCGGTAGCGGCGAGGGGACCGGACCGGTCGCCGCCCGAGGGACGTCTGCCGGCGGGGACCGAGCTCGGTGCGCCCGTGGCCCAGCCAGCACCGCCCGGGCATGCCGTCCGCTGAGCTGGTTGGTCCGCAGGTGGCCGGGATAGTGTCGACGGACGCGCCAATGAGAGGACGGCTCGTGGAACGCACCTCGGGGGACGTTCGTTGTGGAGGGCCCTCGACCGCCAGTCCTCGCCCTGTCTCGGGTACCAACAACCGTCTAGCAGAGAGCGGACAATGACGAGAGAGTCGAATATGTCGATCCAAATTGATCCTGATACTGGTCTCAAGATCTTCAACACCCGCGCCGCGAAGGCAACGGACAAGATCGCCGGCAAGGGCTATTCGATCATCGAGGACGAGGAGCTCAAGGTCCTGCCGCCGCAGCCGCCCGGCGCATCGTTCAACGCCGAGGAGCAGGCCAAGTACCGGGAGTTCAAAGAGGCTCGACGGGGTGCCGCCGACTACATGCCGATGGACGGTGAGTTCAGCCGGTACCTCGAGGACGTCTACTCGACCGATCCGGTGCCGCGGGAAGCGCTCACCGACGAGTGCGACATCGCCGTGGTCGGCGCCGGCTTCGCCGGCTTGCTCCTCTGGTACAAGCTGAGCCAAGCCGGCTTCATCGACGTCCGCTTCTGCGAGAAGGGCGGCGACGTCGGCGGCACGTGGTACTGGAACCGCTACCCGGGCATCGCCTGCGACGTCGAGTCCTACAGCTACTTCCCCCTGCTGGAGGAGATGGGGTACGTCCCCACCATGAAGTTCGCTTCGGGCTTCGAGATCCTCGAGTACTGCCAGAGCATGGCCACCAAGTTCGGCTTCTACGACCACTGCCTGTTCCACACCACCGTCGAGAAGACGGAATGGGACGAGGAGAGCGGCCGGTGGACGGTCTACACGGACCGCGGCGACGCCATGCGGGCCCGGTACGTGATCCTGGCCAACGGCATCCTCACCAGTCCGAAGCTGGCGCGGATCGAGGGCATGGAGACGTTCCAGGGTGACTCGTTCCACACGTCGCGCTGGAACTACAACATCGATCTGGAAGGCAAGCGGGTCGGCATCATCGGCACCGGCGCCACAGCCGTGCAGGCGATCCCCGAACTGGCCAAGGTGGTGGATCACCTCTACGTGTTCCAGCGGACGCCGTCCACGATCGACGTGCGCGATCAGCGGGCCACCACGAAGGAGGAGATCGAGACCTGGGCGAACGAGGAAGGCTGGGCTCGGGCCCGCCGCGCCCGGTTTGCCAAGATCTCGACTGGCCGCACCGCCATCCAGGCCAACGACGACTATCTCGCCGGCAAGGTGTCGGACTTCAAGGAGCGCAAGGAGCACGAGCGGCGTCTTTCACCGGAGGAGATGATCGCGAAGCAGCTCGACTCCAACTTCCGCATCATGGAACAGATCCGCGCCCGGGTCGACGCCATCATCGAGGACCCGAAGACGGCCGCCGCCCTCAAGCCGTACTACCCGTACGGCTGCAAGCGTCCGACCTTCCACGACGAGTACCTCCCGACGTTCAACAAGCCACACGTCACCCTGGTCGACACGGCGCCGCGTGGTGTCTCGCGGATCAACGAGCGGGGCGTGGTGCACGACGGCGTCGAGTACCCGCTCGATGTCCTCATCTACGCCACCGGCTTCCAGTGGATGGCGACGTCCACGTTCAACATGGTCGTCGGTCGCGGGGGCCGGTCGCTCAGCGAGAAGTGGCAGACCGAGGGGACGAAGACGTTCCTCGGCCTGCACAGCCAGGGGTTCCCGAACCTGTTCATCGTGACCGGACCTCAGGGTGGTGGTGGCAGCTTCAACTTCACCGACGCCATCGATACCCACGGCGACTATGTCGTCTGGATGCTCTCGACCATGCGGGACAAGGGCGAGACCATCGTCGACATCAAGAAGGAGCCGGAGGAGGCGTACGCGGAGCACTGCCGCGTCTCCGACATCGGCACCGCGCCGCTGCGGGACTGCCTCTCCTACTACAACGGCCACGGTGAAGCGGCGCCCGGGAGCTTGGCGTACTACGGCGGCGGCCGCTGGCACAAGTACCGGATCGCGGCGCAGGAGTCCCTCGATCCGTACGTGTTCGGGCACGACGCCGACGTGAGCGTGTGACCTGACCGCACCGAACCGCCCGGGTTGCCGGCGCCTGTGTGACGGAATTCGAGACATGTTCGCGATTTCGCGCACACAAGCCGGCGGCCCGAGAAGGGCCGGGCAAGATGCATGACGTGACAGCGCCCAGGGGGTGGAGACGGTGAGCGATCGCAGAGTGGCCCTCGTGACCGGTGGAGCGGGGGCCATCGGTGCCGCCGTGTGCGAGCGCCTCGCGGCACGAGGCGACCGCGTCGCCGTGATCGACCTCGACGCCGGGCAGGCCGAAGCCACGGCGCAGCGCCTCGCCGGCGAGGGTCACCTCGGGCTGGCGATGGACGTGGCCGACACCGAGAACGTGGTGGCGGGCGTGGCCCACGTCGTCGACGTCGCCGGGCCGGTCGACATCCTGGTCAACGTGGCGGGATGGGATCGCTTCATTCCCTTCGTCGAGACGACTCGCGAGTTCTGGGATCAGGTGATCGCCGTCAACTACCGGGGCCCCCTCAACACCGCTCACGCCGTCGTGCCGTCGATGATCGAGCGCGGCCGCGGCCGGATCATCTCGGTGGCGTCCGACGCGGCGCGCGTCGGGTCGTCGCTCGAGACGATCTACTCCGGCGCGAAAGGTGCCGTGGTGGCGTTCTCCAAGAGCCTCGCTCGCGAGGTGGCCCGCTACGGGATCACCGTGAACGTGGTGTGCCCCGGACCGACCGACACGCCGCTGATCCGGTCGATGGCCGACGAGCTGGGGGCGGGGGACCGCTTCGTCGACGCACTGATCAAGGCGATCCCCATGCGGCGCCTCGGCCGCCCCGAGGACGTGGCGCCGGCGGTCGCGTTCCTCGCGTCCGACGACGCCGGCTTCATCACCGGCCAGACGCTGTCGGTCAGCGGCGGCCTCACCATGGCGTAACCCGCGTCGCTAGGCGGCGGCCGCCATGATGTGGCCGATGTGATCCGGATCGAAGAACTCGACCGGCGACACCGTGCCGGCGATGATGCTCACGAAGGCGTCCATCGCCGCCTGGTTGCCGTGAACGGCGCTGAGCAGTTGCTGCATCTCGGGTGGCGGGCCCTCGAGGGTGGCCAACTGCGTGGTGAACTCGTAGATCGGGAGCGCATGGGCGTCGCGCGCCTGCTGGTGCGCGTTCATCGTCGGCGCGAAGGCGTGACCGTGTTCGAACACGGCGCTCAGCGCGGCGGTGACCCGCTCGGCATCGAGGAAGCTGTCGCTGATCCCCTGCGCCGTGATGGAGTCCTTGCTGTAGCCGGCATCGCCGACGAGCACCCAGCCCGGACCATGCGGTGTGCGGAAGTAGTTCGGCGCCGCCCCGCCGGCGAACGGCGCCTCGCGCGTCGCGTGGCGCACGCGCTGGGCGACCTCTGGCACGAGCTCGAGCGTCTTGAGGTAGTTGCCCTCGACGTCGGACTTGAACGCTCTCGATTCACTGTTCGGCCACCCGACCACGAGCAGGGTCAGGCCGTCGTTGGTCGGCATCGCCGCCCAACCCCGGTCCGGCCGGATCACGGTCTGCATCCCGTCGACCGGCAAGTCGCTCCAGTACGTGTAGCAGCTCCACTGCAGGAGCGGCTTCTCGTTGTACCGCGCCGGGCGCAGGAGCTTGGCCAGGTGCGAGTTGCGGCCGTCGGCGCCGATGACGACGCTGGCCCGCTCGTTCACGATCCGTCGACCCTCGTCGTGGCCGCGGATGCCGACCACGGTGCCGTCCTCCACGATGAGGTCGTCCACCGAGAAGCCCTCACGGATCTCGGCGCCGGCGCGATCGGCGGCGTCCACCAGGATCTTGTCGAGGACGGTCCGGCGCGGTGCGTACGCGGTCGAGATGCCGCCTTCGGGCCGAGGGGTGCCGGCGATCGTGAACGGTCCGAAGTCCAGCGCGTAGGTGTTGATCGCTGGGCATCCAGTGGCGACCACGTCGTCCAGCAGTCCCCAGCGCTGCAGGGCGGCGATGCCCGGCGCGTGGACCAGATGGGTCGACACGGTGTCGCTCGGGAAGTGCGCTCGATCCACGGCCAGCACCCGGTAGCCCTGTCGGGCCAGCAGCATGGCCGTCGGTGCACCGGCGCAGCGGGCGCCCACCACGATGGCGTCGTAGTGCTCACGCATCTCTGTCCTCCTCGTTCGTCGTGGCTCCACCGTGAGGCCACGGCGCCGAAGGCGCATCGGGGAGGTCCCCTATTCGGGACCTGGTTTGCCCCGCACGGCGTACGCGGCGGCCTGCGCCCTGCTCTTCAGCCCGAGCTTGGCGAGGATGTTGCCCACGTGGTGCTCGACCGTCTTGCGGCTGATGAACAGCCGGTCGGCGATCTCCGGGTTGGACAGGCCGTGCCCGAGCAGGTCGAGCACCTCCGCCTCGCGCTTGCTCAGCCCCGCCGGCGTGTTGGCCGTCCGGCCTCGGCCTCCGGCGGCCGTGCGCACACCGAGCGATCGCAGCAGCGCGGCAGCGGCGTCCGCCTGGCGCGCCGCCTGCAGCCGCTCGAAGGCCTCCAGGGCGGTGCGCGCCTCGGCCATGGCCACCTCCGGCCGCTCGGTGGCGAGGACGCCGGCGAGCTCGAGGCGGGAGTGCGCCAGCTCCATCGGCATCTGCGCCCGCGCGAACCCATCCAGGGCGTCGCGCAGGCAGGCACGGGGATCGCCGGTGCCCGCGGCCAGGCACACCCGGCCTCGACCGAGCGCCGCCACGGCGACCAGGTAGTCGCTGGCGTGATCGGTGGCCAGGATGGCGAGTTGCTCGGCGGCGGCGCTCGCCTCGTCGAGCCGGCCGCCCGCCAGGTACACGTCGACCAGCAGGCCGAGGAGGGGGACGGCGGCCGTCGTGAGCGGGTCGAACTGGCGGATGGCCCGCTCGAGGATGTCGGCGGCCACGTCCGTCTCGCCCCGGGCGAGATGGATGGCGGCCAGCGGCCGGGCCGCTTCGCGGTCGGCGTCGAGACCGGCGAGCAGCTGCTCGGCCTCTTCGAGCCGTCCCTGGCGAACGCGCAGGTCGGCCAGGCGCACCAGCGCACCATCGCGCAGGAAGCGCTGGCCCAGACCCCAGAGCCGGACGGCCTCAGTGAGGGCGGCGTCCGCCTCCGGCCAGCGCCCGGCGGCGGTGAGGATGCCCCCGTAGTGCGTGCGGCAGAAGGCCGACACGGCGGGGAGGCGCCGTCGTTCGGCGATCGCTTCGCCGATCCGGATCCACTGGTCGGCACGCGTGACGTCGCGGGCGTGCTCGCACGCCGAGAAGAGCTGGCAGAAGATCTCCTCGAGGACGCAGAAGTCGTCCACTTCGCCGCCCGCCACCGCTGCCAGTGCCTCGTCGAGGAGCACCATGCCTTCCTCGGTCCGATCGGCGTGCACCAGGCTGGCCCCCAGGTAGGCCAGGGTGGCGAACTCCAAGTCGGCATCGTCGGAGCTGCGGGCGACGGCCAAGGCCTGCCGGAAGCGCTCCTCCTTGCGGGCGCGGTCGCCCTCGAACATGCCGATGTTGAGGCTGACCCAACCGGCTTCCGATGACTGGCCGGCGCTGGCCAGGAGGGTCTGGGCCCGAGCGATCCAGCCACCCATGACGGCGCCGTCGCCGACGACGGCGCCGTACATGTAGGCGACCGTGCGGGCGACGCGGACAGCGCCGACGTGGTCGCCGGCTTCGCGATGGGCGGCGTAGGCCTGCTCCCAGCCGGCGATCGCCGCCGGGAAGTCGAGCTCCAGGTAGGACGCACGGGCGAGCGCCTCGGTGATGTCGCCGCTCGGCGCATCGGCCCCCGCCAGCGCCAAGAGGCGGCGGGCCTCGGCGGCGTTGCCGGCCCGCAACGCGGCCCGGCCCTGCTCGACGAGCTCGGCGGCGGCGGTCACGGCTCGATCATCACACGCCGGCGCGCCGCCTCAACCCGATGTGCCGCCGGCGCGCAGGCTCTCCAGCTCGGCCCGCAGCTCGCGTCGCTGCTGCCAGCGCTCCGTCTCGTCGCGGATCACGGCGGCGATGGCTTTCACGGTCCCGTCAGGGTGGTGGAGGAGCGTGACGGTGAAGCCGATCGAGAGTGCGTGGCCGTCCTTGCTCGTCGCCGGTACCTCGAGCAGCTTCGTGCCGTACGCCGACTCGCCCGTGGCCATGACCCGGTGGTAGCCGTCCCAGTGCCGACCGCGGAGACGTTCGGGGATGATCAGGTCCAGCGTCTGACCGGTCGCTTCCGCCGGCGTCCACCCGAACAGCCGCTCGGCGGCGTCGTTCCAGAACACGATGGTGCCGTCGGCATCGGCGATGATCACCGCATCGGCGAACCTCCGTACGAGCTCAGCGAGCTGGGTGTCGTCGATGCTGGTGGTGTCGGTCACGAACCGAGCCTGCCACCAATCTGTCGTCCCGATCCACGCATCCTGAACGGCGGGGCCGTCAGTTCGCCGGCCCGGCGGTCAGCGTGACCGACGAGGTGTGGGCGTCGCCGTTGGCGTCGGCCCAGGTGACGGACACGGTGTCGCCACCGTGGTGGCCCCTGAGGGCGGACTGGAGGCTGTCGGCGCCGTCGATCGTCCGGCCGTCGACCGCCGTGATGACATCACCTTCGTGGAGGCCGGCCTTCTCGGCCGGCGTGCCGTGCACGATGGCGGCGATCGTGACACCAGGCTCGGCATCGTCAGCGGCGAGCTGCACGCCGAGGAAGCCGGGCGTGCCGATCGTGACGGTGTCGGAGGGCGTCCCACTCTCGATCTGCTGGGCGACCTCGACGGCGGTGTTGATCGGGATGGCGAAGTACTCGCTGCCGCCACCGGCCGGGCCTCGACGGCGCGCCGACCCTGCGGTGTTCATGCCGATCACCTCGCCGCTGGCGTTGTAGAGGGGGCCACCGGAATCACCGGGTTGCAACCGGGCGCTCATCTGGATGAGGCCGGTGAGCTGCTCCGACTTCCCGCCGACGCCGTCGGAGGCCGTGATCGTCTGGTCGAGGGCGGTCACGGCGCCGCTCTTCACCGACGGCGCCCCGCCGACACCGCCGGCGTTGCCGACGGCGGTGACCTGGTCGCCGATCTGGACCTTGGACGAGTCACCCACCTTGGCGACCTCGAGGTCGGACGCTCCCGTCACCCGCAGCAAGGCGACGTCCGCAGTCGGATCGGTGCCGGCCACCTCCGCCTCGTACGACTTCCCGGTCGACACGACGGTCACGGTCACGCTCGTGGCGCCGTCGATCACGTGGTTGTTGGTGAGGATCTCACCGGTGGCGCGCAGCACGATGCCGGTGCCGGCGGCGGCGGTGCCCTGGTAGGCGAAATCCGTGTTGACGTCGACGACGCCCACGTTCAAGGCGGTGGTCGATGCCGACGCCACGCCCGGGTTGCCCGACCCACCGTCGGCGGGTGCGGTCTCGGGGGGCGATGTCGGCGCCGATGGGCGCGGCGCGCGCTGGGGGCTCTGCGGTTGCGTCGCCGGCGGCGCGGTAGCAGCGGGCGACGATGATGACGACGAATCGCGCGTTCCGACGAACGCGTAGCCGGCCACGCCGAGCAGGAGGGCCAGGGCCACGATGACCGCGGTGACCCGCCCCTTGTACTGGCGGGGCCGCCGCGGTGCGAGCGGCGCGCCAGGACCGTGGTGGTACCTGGTCGCCGGATCGGGGGGCGGCCACGCCCCGGGCATCGGGGCGTACGGGGGCGACTGGAGGTCGTCCATCGCGGGTCGGTCCGGGCTGGGCATTCGACCCCTAGTCAAGCGCGACGGCCGGGGAACAGCCTGGCGGGTAGCTGAGAAACACCTGAGCCCGACCCCCGGCGGGGGAGGGCTTTTGGCCGCCGACCAGGTGAGCGGTGAAGATGAGCCGGTGGGCGTACGAGGGTCAGTGGCCATTGTCGGGCTCGGGATCACCGAGATGGGCAAGGTGTACGGGAAGACGGCGACGGGCTTCGCCGCCGACGCCATCGCCCTCGCTCTGGCCGACGCGGGTCTCACGAAGGCCGATGTCGACGGTCTGCTGATCCACTCCAACGCCAGCACGGAGATGAATCCGATGCTGCAGATGAGCCTGGGGTTCACCGACCTCACGCTGCTGAACGCCATGAGCGCGTTCGGCTCGACGTCGGGCGGCATGATCCACTACGCGGCGGCGGCCATCGAGGCCGGCCAGGCGAACGTGGTCGTGCTCGTCTATGCCGACGCACCCCTGCGCCCCGCCGGCTCGGCCGGTGCGTCCTACGCCCGCCCACGCGGCGCCCACGGCATGGGCGGCCTCTACGGCACCTACGGCCTCTTCGGCGCCAACCACGGCTACGCCATGGCCGCCCGCCGCCACATGGATCTCTACGGCACGACGAGCGAGCAACTGGGAGCCGTCGCCGTGGCGCAGCGGGAGTGGGCGCTCATGAACGACAAGGCCCAGATGCGCACGCCGCTCACCCTGGAGGATCACCAGGAGTCGCGCTGGATCTGCGAGCCGCTCCACCTCTACGACTGCTGCCTCGTCTCGAACGGGGCGGTGGCCGTGGTGCTGACATCGCCCGAGCGAGCCCGGTCCCTGCGCCAGCCGCCCGTCTACGTGCTCGGCGTCGGGCAGTGCGCGCCCGGCGACAGTGGTCGCGCCGATCGCGACCCCGCGGTGCACACGGGCGCCACGGCCTCCGGCCGCCAGGCGCTCGGCACCGCCGGTGTGACGCTGGCCGACGTCGATGTCCTCGAGCTGTACGACTGCTACACGTACACGGTGCTCGTGACGCTGGAGGACTACGGCTTCTGCGGCAAGGGTGAGGGCGGCGCCTTCGTGGAGGACGGCAAGCTGGCGCCCGGCGGGTCACTGCCGTGCAACACCGGCGGCGGCCAGCTGTCGTCGTTCTACATGTGGGGCTTCACGCCGCTGTCGGAAGCCGTCCTCCAAGCCCGTGGAGGTGCCGGCGAGCGCCAGGTGCCCAAGCACGACGTCGTCCTCGTCAGCGGGAATGGTGGCATCCTCAACTACCACTCCACGATGGTGCTGTCCCCGTGCGAGCCGTCGTGAGCGACTTCTCGGTGGGCGACCGACCCATCCCCGAGCCCGACGAACAGAGCCAGCCCTTCTTCGACGCCACGTTGCGGGGCGAGCTCCTGCTGCAACGGTGCGGCGCCTGCGGCCGCTGGATGTGGCCGGTGAAGGCGCGCTGCATCGACTGCCTCAGCGACGACCTGCGCTGGGACAAGTCCTCGGGCCTGGGCACGCTGTACTCGTACACGCTCGTGCACCAGCTCGTACATCCGGGGTTCAAGGGCGAGATGCCCTACAACCTGGCCCTCGTGGACCTCGACGAGGGCGTGCGCACGCACAGCTCGATCGTCGGCGTGGCCAACGGTGACCTACGCATCGGCATGCGCCTGTCGGTGGTGTTCGTCCCGGCGTCGGAGCACATCGCCGTACCGATGTTCGAACCGGTGCGCGAACCTGGTTGACGCATGGCGAAGGCACCGGCAACCGAGGTCCAGGTGGGGGAGCGCACTGTTCGGGTCTCCAACCCGGACCGCGTGTACTTCCCCGTCACCGGCGCCACCAAGATGGACCTTGTCGAGTACTACCTCTCCGTGGGTCCCGGCATCGTCAACACGCTGCGGGAGCGACCATGCATGCTGCACCGGTTCCCCACCGGCGTGAGCGGTGAGAAGGTCCACCAGAAGCGCGTGCCCGGCGGGGCCCCGGCGTGGCTGGAGACCGTGCGCGTCCAGTTCCCGCGCTACGGGTTGCACGCCGACGAGCTGTGCGTCACCGAGCTGGCCGAGGTGATCTGGGCCGTGCAGATGTCGACCGTGGAGTTCCATCCGTGGAACTCGCGACGCGCCGACGTGGAGAAGCCTGACGAGTGGCGGATCGACCTCGACCCCATGCCCGACTGCCCGCCAGGGACGGTGCGGCGCATCGCTCACGTCGTCCACGAGGTGCTCGACGAGCTGGGCGCCGTCGGTTGGCCGAAGACGTCCGGTGGGAAGGGGATGCACATCTACGTGCGCATCGAGCCGAGCTTCGGGTTCACCGACGTGCGCCGCGCCGCGCTGGCGTTCGCTCGTGAGGTCGAGCGGCGTGCGCCTGATGCGGTGACGACGACGTGGTGGCGCAAGGACCGCGATCCCGCCGCTCTGTTCGTGGACTACAACCAGAATGCTCGCGACCACACGATGGCCGCCGCGTACTCGGTGCGGGGCCGGCCCGAAGCGACGGTGTCGACGCCGATCGCGTGGGACGAGGTGGACAGCGTCGAGCCCGAGGACTGCACCATGGCCACCGTTCCCCGCCGGTTCGCCGAGCGGGGCGATCTCCATGCAGGCATCGACGAGGCCGTCTTCGCCATCGACGAGCTGTTGGAGTGGGCGGCCAGAGACGAGCGGGACGGCGCCGTCGACGCTGGTGTGCCCGACGAGGACGAGTAAAGACATGCGGCTCAATAGGGCCGCCCGCGGCCAGGAGGCGAAGCCGACGCAGACTCGTCTCTCACCAGGCGGCGTCGAGGACCTGCTTCACCCCGCCGGCGTCGACCGGCGCGATGTTGCCGCGCGAGCCGCCGTCGTTGAGCACGTGGTCGACCACGGCTCCGTCGAGATCGGTTCGGGCGATGCCGGTGTCGCGCAGCCGCCCCGGCAGGCCGAGCTCGGCGGTGAGCGCCTCGAGCCGCTCGATCAGCGCCTCCGGAGTGGCGAGCCCGAGCGCGCCGGCGGCGCGGCCGTACTGGTCGGCGGCGACGGGGAGGTTGTAGCGCATCACGTGCGGGAGCACGATCGTGGATGCCTCGCCGTGGGGGATGCCCAGGCCGCCGCCCAGCTGGTGACGCAGGGCCGCCACGAGGCCGACGCCGACCGCCGCCAGCTGCGGGAAGACCATGGCGACGGCGAACTGGCAGCGGCCCCGCGAGACGCTGTCGTCGGCGGTCGCCGTGGCCGGGCCGAGGTGATCGACGAGCAGTCGCAGCGCGCCCAGTGCGAGCGCATCGGTCTGGGGGTTGGCCCGCCGGGCGCACAGCACCTCGATGGTGTCGGCCACCACCTTCATGCCGGTGCCAGCCCACAGCCGCGCCGGGCAGCTGGCGGCCAGCACGCTGTCGAACACCACCCAGCGGGGAAGGAGCTGCGGGTCGAGGTACATCTGCTTCTCGCCGATCGTGGGATCGGTGATCCCGGCCACGGTGGTGAACTCGGCGCCCGACAGCGTCGTGGGCACGGCGATGTGGGGCACCTTCGGCGCCCGCAGATCGGGACGCGGTCCACCCCGGCGGAGCTGGTAGTCGGCCAGCTCCCCGCCCTCGCCGAGCAGCAGGGCCACGCCCTTGGTCAGGTCGACCACCGAGCTGCCGCCGAGGCTCACCAGGCAGTCGGCGCCGGCCGACCGGGCGGCGTCGGCGCCCTCGATGACGACCGGTGCCGGCGTGTGCTCCCGGGAGCCGGCGAAGACGCCGGCGCAGTCCGGGCCCAACCAACCAGCGACCTCAGCAGCCAGTCCCGAGCGCTCCAGCGACGGCGTCGTGACGAGGAACGGTCGCGTGCCGCCGACGCGCTCCACGAGGGTCGGTAGCTCGGACTGGGCCACGCCGGGCCCGTAGTAGACGCCGTCGCTGCGAGGGTTGAGAATGCGGCCGGAGAAGGCGACGGACACGGCGCGTCACCGAGCAGCGGGCAGCTTGGCGAGGTCGGCCATCAGTTCGAGCACCGCAGGTGCGTGTGTGTTGACCGTGAGACCGGTGAGGCCGCTGTCGGCCCAGTCACGGAAGCGCGTCTTGATTCGTGCCGGCGGCCCGATGATGGCCCGCTCGTCGACGTACTCGTCGGGAACGGCGGCGGCGGCCTCGTCCTTGCGCCCGTCGAGGAACAGCTCCTGGATGCGGGCGGCGGCGTCGCCGTAGCCCTGCTCGGTCATGTGCTGGTTGTGGAAGTTCATCGTCGAATGACCCATGCCGCCGACGTAGAGGGCGATGCCCATCTTCTGGCGCTGCAGGGCAGCTTCGACCTCCTTCGCGCTGTCGTCGGTCAGCACGACCGCCGCGCCCACCTGGATCTCGAAGTTCTCCCAACCCTTGTCGCCGCCGGCGCGCCGGAAGCCCTCTTCCACCCACGGCCGGTAGTGGTCCATCCGCCCGGGGACGAAGTGCATGGGGAGCCAGCCGTCGCACAGCTCCGCCGTCAGCTTGACCGTGGCCTCCGAGCCCGACCCGAGCCAGATGGGCAGGCTCGGGTTCGTGTGCAGGATCGAGCGCAGCGGCTTGCCGAGGCCGGTGGCGCCCTCGCCCGTGTACGGCAGCGACAGCTCACGGCCCTGGTGCTCGACCGGCGCGTCGCGCTCGAAGATCTTGCGCATGATCTGGATGTAGTCGCGCAGGCGCCAGTACGGGCGGCCCCACGGCTCGCCGTACCAGCCTTCCACGATCTGCGGCCCCGAGACGCCGAGGCCGGCGATGAAGCGGTTGCCGCCGGCGAGGGCGTCGACGGTCTGCGCCTGCATCGCCGCCATGGCCGGCGTCCGGCCGGCCAGCTGCATGATGCCGGTACCCAGGCGGATGCGCTCCGTGCGGGCGGCGATGTAGGCGAGCGGCGTGACGGCATCGGAGCCGTAGGCCTCGGCCGTCCACACCGAGTCGTAGCCGAGCCGCTCAGCCGTCTGGATCAGCTCCATCGGCAGGTGGAGCCGGGCACCCGAGTACCCGATGCCGAGCCCGAGCTTCATCGCCGCAGCAGCACGCCCGGCAGCGCGCCGGTGTGCTTGCCGTCCGCGAGCACTTCCTCGCCGCCGACGATGGTGGACCGGATGCCCGTGGCGCCCTGCACCAGTCGCTTGGAACCGCCGGGAAGGTCGCTCACGACCTCGGGCATCGCCGGCGCCACCCGGTCGGGATCGATCACGTTCAGGTCGGCGACGAAGCCGGAGCGCACGAGCCCGCGATCGGCGAAGCCCCACGCCGTCGCCGGCGCGAACGTCAGGTTGCGGATGGCATCTTCGAGGGTGAACGCCTCGACCTGGCGCACCCAATGGGCCAGCAGGTGGGTCTGCAGCGAGCTGTCCATGATCTGGCTGACATGCGCGCCCGAGTCGGAGAAGGTGACGAGGGCTCGCGGGTGCTTCATGATCGACAGGAGGTGCTCGGGATCGCGGTTGGCGATCACCTGGACGAAGAACTGCTCGAAGTTGGTGTCGAGCGCGAGGTCGATCATGACGTCGACCGGGTCCTTGCCCGTCTCGGCGGCGCGCTGGGCCACCGTGGGGTTCGGCGGGACGGGCTGCTCGAGGATGCGGATCCAGTCGTAGTTCGGCTTGCGGGTCTCGGCGCCGATGGCCCGGCCGTAGTTGCCGTCGTGGGCGGCCCGCACGAGACGAGCCCGGAGCTCGGGGTCGCGGAAGGCCCGTGCCTGCTCCGCCAACGGGAGCGCCCGGACCTCGCGCCATTCGGGCAGGTTGTCGAACGGAAGGCGGGTCTTCCACGACAGGACCACCGAGAACTCGCGGGCGTGGGCCTGGGCCCACATCTGGCCGCCGCCCCGGGCGGTGGCGTCGATGAGGTCGAGCTGCCCGCGCCAGTCCTCGCCGTCGCGCGTCGTGGACAGGACGCCGAACGTCATCGGAACACCAGTCCGGGTGGCGAGGTCGCGCAGCCGGCCGAAGAACTCGGCCCGTACCGCTGGATCGCTCGAGCGCGCCGCCGGCTCCTGCGCGATCTCGAACATGCCGGTGCCGACATCACCCATCACGCCGACCAACGCCTCGACTTCGGACCATGCCGCCAGGCGGGACGCCACCGGACGCTCGTCGGCCGTCTCGTGGTTCGGGGTGCGACTGGTGGTGAAGCCGATGGCGCCGGCCCGCAGCGCGTCGCGGAGTTCCCGCGCCATGACGGCGAGATCGTCGGCCGACGCCTCTTGCTCGAAGGCCCGCTCGCCCATGGCCCACGTGCGCAGTGCCGAGTGCCCGATGTGGGCGGCATAGTTGATCCCCTTCGGGATGCGCTCGAGCGTGTCGAGGTACTCCGGGAAGGTCTCCCAGGTCCACTCGATGCCCTGCGCCATGGCGTCGGCCGAGATGTCCTCGGCCCGCTCCAGGTTGCGGACCACGAGGTGCCGCTCGTTGGCCTTGGCGGGAGCGAGCGTGAACCCGCAGTTGCCCATCACCACGCTCGTCACGCCGTGGTAGCACGAGCAGGTGCCGAGCGGGTCCCACAGCACCTGGGCATCCATGTGCGTGTGACCGTCGATGAAGCCGGGGGTCACCACGTGGCCCTCGGCATCGATCTCGTCGACGCCCCGCTCACGAATCCGACCGATCGTCGCGATGCGCCCCCGGCGCACACCGACATCAGCCCGATATCGCGGTAGTCCTGAACCGTCGACGACGTCCCCGTTGCGGATCACCAGGTCGTACTGCACCGTTCGGCCCCCCAGCATCTCGAAGAGATCCCAACCGTACTTCCGTTGGCGCCGCGAGGGCCCAACCGGGAAGCGTCAGAAGGTGGACCGACAGCGTGATGGGAGCTATGACGCCGCGGTGGTATGGCCATTCGGGGACGGGAGGACCTCCACGACGCGTAAGAACGCCGAGCCGATCACCACCTCGAGCCACGTGCCGTCGTCGAGCTCCAGCCGTCCGCGCTGGCGCAGATGGCCCCGAAGGTCGCCGTGCCACGAGTACCGCAGGTGGTCACCGCTGCCATAGCGGACGACTCGCGCCGCCAGCTCGAGGGGTCCGTTCGCCCCTTGGAGATGGAGGTGACCTCGCGCCGGGCGGAGGCTAGCGAGCGTCCATGCGGTGATGCATGTGCCCTGCGTCTCGGGGTCATAGTGCGTTTGCCCGGGCCATCCCCGTGGTCTGTCATGGCGTCAATAGCATCGCTGCAGCCATCGTCGCTACCGTCGCAGGTCGTGACCACAGTCGAGCGTCGTGTGCCCTTCGAGGGCATCCAGAACTTCCGGGATCTGGGCGGGTACCCGACCACTGACGGCTGGGTCCGGTGGGGCCAGGTCTATCGGGCCGACGCGCTGCACAAGCTCACCGAGAGCGACCTGGAGGCCTTTGCCGGGCTCGGCGTGCGCACGGTGTTCGACCTGCGGGGTGATGCCGAGCGCGACGAGTTCCCGGGCCCGTTCGAGTCGATCCACCTGCCGATCCTCGGGCGGCCCGAGGGCGCCGAGGTCATGCCGCCCGATCCCGAGCTCACCGCCGCCGGTGGCGAGGCGATGCTGCGCGACCTGTACGTCGGCGCGCTGACGCACAGCGCGGCCAAGTTCGGCGTCCTGCTCACCGCCCTGGCCGACCCCGACCGGCTGCCGGTCGTCTTCCATTGCCACGGGGGCAAGGACCGCACCGGGATCGTCGCTGCCATCTTCCTGCTCACGCTGGGGGTGGATCGCGAGGCGGTCCTCGACGACTACGAAGCGACGCGCCGGTATCGCAAGACGGAGCACCAGCAAGACAGCCTGGCCAAGATGCTGGCTGCTGGGGTGACGCCGGAGGCGGCCGCCGGCGTCCTCGGCGCCCCGCGCTGGGCCATGGCCGACGCCATCGACGCCATCGACCAACGGTATGGCGGCATCGATGCCTATCTCACGACGACGGCCGCCGTGACCCCGCAGACGCTCGAGCAGCTGCGAGCGCTCCACCGACAGGACACCGGCCCGGCCCGTCAGCCGGCGTAATCCGGCGGCGAGCGGTCCCGCTCAGCGGTTGACCTTCGGCGGGAGTGACCGGGCGTAGCCGACGCCCCGCTCGACCCACGGGGCCAGCTGTCGCTTGGTGCGAACGTCGTCGGTGTCGACGCGCAGCCACCCGGTCATCAGCCGCCCCCGCATCTCCATGGGGCGGGCCTTCGTGCGCGCCAGCAGCGCGTCGGAGGTCGAGGGGTCGACGCGCACCATCAGCCCGCCCTGACCGCTGGCGGCGACGGCCATGTTGCCGCCGACGAGGAAGGCGAGGCCGCCGAACATCCGCTGCTCGGTGAGGGCGGGCTCGCCGCCGATGAGCTCGCGGATGCGGTTCGCGAGGTCCTCGTCGTAGGCCATCGTCGCCATCGTATGGTCGGCCGTCCGGCGCCGTCACCCATGCCGTTTACGCTGCGCGGATGCGCGTCAACATCCAGGCCAATCCCGCGTTCGCGTTCGGGACCATCACCATCGATCCGGGTGCTGAGGTCCAGGTCGAAGCCGGTGCCATGGCCGCCTACTCCGACGGCGTCGAGATCGAGACGAAGGCCCGCGGGGGCATGCTGGCTGGGCTACGACGGTCCGTGCTCGGGGGCGAGACGTTCTTCATCAACACGTTTCGAGCGGCCGGCGGGGGCACGGTCAGCGTGGCCGCCGACTTGCCCGGCGACATGACGATGATCACCACGGATGCGACGCACCCGCTCCTCGTCCAGTCGGGGTCCTGGATCGCATCCGATCCGTCCGTCAGCGTCGACACGAAGTGGGGCGGCGGCAAGACCTTCTTCAGCGGGAAGGGGCTGTTCCTCCTGCGGTGCACCGGCCAGGGCGATGTGCTGGTGGCGGCGTACGGCGCCATCCTGTCCATGACCCTGGACGCTGGGCAGGGCTACACGCTCGATACCGGCCACGTCGTCGCCTTCGACGAGAGCGTGCAATTCTCGGTCCACAAGGCCGGCAACTGGAAGACGACGGTGCTGGGCGGTGAGGGCCTCGTCACCCGGTTCACGGGGCCGGGGCGGCTGTGGCTGCAGACGCGCAGCCAGAACGACCTCATCAACTGGCTGATCCCCCGCCTCCCCTCCAAGGAGAAGTGACGGCCGGCCGGCCGTCCGGCGCGCAGCCTGAACACTTGATACCGCCCCTGCGGTACGAAGTGCTCAGCCTGCGCGATTTGGGACGGGTGAGCGCTGGGCCCGGCCGTCTCCGCGCCCAGGCTGCGCGCGTTGGGTGGGTGGGTGGCATGATCGGCGGCTCATGCCGAGCTCGCCGTGGACGCTTGCTGTCCTGTCGCCCTTACCCGAGGAGATGCAGGCGGCGCTGACAGCCGGCCTGCCCGTCGAGGTGGTCCTACCCGCGGGCGACGAGGCCGGCAGCGTCGCCGATGCCCTCCGGCACGCCGACCTCGTCCTGTACGACTGGCGCTTCGCGGCGACGGGCCTCGACGCCGCGGCCATTGCCGATGCAACCCGGCTGGCCTTCGTGCAGCAGCCGAGCGTCGGCGTGCCCGGGCATGACCTCGACGCCCTCGCCAAAGCGGGCATACCGCTGGCCAATGCCGCCGGGTTCAACGCCGCGGCCGTGGCCGAGTGGGTCCTCGGCGCGCTGTTCGGGGTGGCGCGGCACCTCCGTTGGGTCGAAGACGAGCTGCGGGCCGGACGCTGGCCGCAGCTCGACGTGATCGCCCGGGGGCCGCTGGAGATCGGCGGCCGGCGGGTCGGCCTGGTCGGCTACGGGCCGATCGGCCAGGCCCTCGTCCCGTGCCTCCGCGCCCTCGGCTGCCCGGTGTCGTACTGGTCGCGGTCCCGGCGCCCGCCAGAAGCCGAAGCCGAGACCGGCGTCACCTACCGCGACCTCGACGACCTCATCGCCGGCAGCGACATCCTCATCAACGTCATCGCCCTCGGCCCCATGACGCGTGACCTGCTTTCAGCGCCGCGGCTGGCCCTGCTCCCGCCGGGTGCGATCGTCGTCAGCGCCAGCCGGGGCGGGATCGTGGACGAGGAGGCCGTGGTCCGCGCCGTGGAGGGCGGGCAGCTGGCCGGGGCCGCCTTCGACGTGTACGAGACCGAACCGCTGCCCGCCGACAGCCCGCTGCGCGGTAGCGATCGGATCCTGCTCACCTCCCACACCGCCGGCTCCACGGTCGAATCGGCCGAGCGGATGGTGGCGTTGATCCGCGACAACCTCGAGCGGGCCACGTCGGGGCGGGGGGTGCGCAACGTCGTGAACGGCGCCGACCCCGTGGTGCGCCGGCGCGGGCAGTAGCGGCAGTAGTCGGCTCCGGGCCCACGCCACCCCGGTACGATCGCGGAAGTGCCCGAGCCTGCCCGCCCGTTCGCCACGCCGCAGGAGGTGCGGTTGTGCCGCGCCCCGGACGGTGTGCGGATCGCCTACGCCCGGCACGGCACCGGCCCTCCGCTGGTCATCGCCGCCTGCTGGCTGAGCCACCTCCAGTACGACTGGGAGAGCCCGGTGTGGCGCCACTTCGTGGCCGAGCTGGGCGAGGTCGCCACCATCGTGCGCTACGACGAGCGCGGCCACGGGATGTCGGACTGGGATGTCGACGACTACAGCCTGGACGCCCGCGTCGCCGATCTGGAGGCCGTCGTCGACCACGCCGGGCTGGACCGCTTCGCCTTGATGGCGATGTCGCAAGGCGGTCCGGTGGCCATCACCTATGCCGCCCGTCACCCCGAGCGGGTCTCCCGCATGCTCTTCTACGGGAGCTACGCCGCCGCCAACCGCAACCCGACCCCCGAGGACGTCGAGCTCAACACCACGTTCGAGCAACTGCTCAAGGTCGGGTGGGCCCGGCCCGACTCGGTCTTCCGGCGGGTCTTCACCTCGCTCATGATCCCGGGGGCCACCGAGGAGCAGATGCGGTGGCTGGACGAGCTCCAGCGCGTGTCGGTGTCCACGGAGAACGCCGTCGCCGCCCGCCGCCAGCGGCGTGACGCCGACGCCGCCGATCTTCTCGCCGAGATCGAGGTGCCGACGCTCGTCCTCCATTCGACCGACGACCGGATGAACCACTTCGAGGAGGGTCGCTTCCTGGCGTCGAACATCGCCAGTGCCCGCCTCGTGCCCCTCGACAGCTCGAACCACATCGTGCTCGAGGACGAGCCGGCCTGGCCGGTGTTCCTCGACGAGGTCGCCGCCTTCCTGGAGCCGGATCGCCCGGTCGCGCCTCGAGCGGCAGGAGTGGACGTCCTCGCAGTGCTCTCACCGCGCGAGCTCGAGGTGCTGAAGCTGGCCGCTGACGGGCAGGACAACGACGCCATCGCCCGGACGCTGACGCTGAGCGTGCGCACCATCGAGCGCCACTTCCACAACATCTACGCGAAGCTCGACGTGCACGGCAAAGCCGCCCGCACCGCCGCGGTGTCGCGCCTGCTCACCCGGGCCTGACCGGCGCCGGCGACGGCCACGCCGCCGGATGCGTAGCTTGGGCCAATGAGCACCATCGACGACGACAGCGGTTTCCTCCGCGCCGCGGAGCCGTCACCTGACGTCCAACGTCTCTACGACGGGGACATGGACGGGCTCGGATTCGTCATGAACCTGTCCCGGCTCTGGGCGCTCCAACCCGCGACCCTGGACGGGCTGTCGGCCCTGCTGTCACAGGTGGCCCGGGCCGGTGCGCTGACGCTGCGGCAGCGCGGTGTCCTGATCGCCGCCACCGCCTCGTCGCTGGGCGACGCCTACTGCTCCCTGGCGTGGGGCACCAAGCTGGCGTCCGAGGCGGGTGACGAGGTGGCCGGGGCCGTCCTGCGCGGCGACGACGCACGACTCGAGCAGCGAGACCGGGCGCTGGCCCAGTGGGCCCGTGCGGCCACTCGTGACCCCAACGGCACCACGCCGGCCGACGTCCAGGCGCTGCGCGATGCCGGCTTCGACGACGCCCAGATCCTCGCCGTCACCGTGTTCATCGGGCTCCGGGTCGCCTTCTCCATGGTCAACGACGCGCTCGGCGCTCGACCCGATCGGCGCCTGCTCGAGTCCGCCCCGGCCGCCGTACAAGCCGCTGTGACATATGGCCGACCGGTCGGTACGGGCGACGCGTAGCGACTACGTGCATCCCGCCACGACCCCTTCGTCGGGGCGTCGCGGATGCGTGCACGCACCGATGCCCGCTTGACGGTCTCCTGCGTACGGTCGATCCACCAGCCGGATCATCGATCCGGCGCCCCCCAAGGAGACCAGCAGCCATGACCGCCACCGAGAACCCGATGCGCAACGGCGTCGACACCGCCACCCTCTTCGCCACCATCAACGCCGTCAAGGCCAACCCCGAGATCGCCAACTTCCAGTTCCGCGCCACGAACCGTTGGGTGAGCGGCACCCACAACCAATCGACCATCCACGGCTTCTACGGGGCCACCCAGGAGATGGCCCACGAGCGGCCGTTCACGTTCGACGCCGACCATCCCGCGGTGCTCGTGGGCACGGACCAGGCACCCACGCCCGTGGAGTTCCTCCTGCACGCGCTGGCCGCCTGCCTGACCGCCGGCATCGCCAACATCGCCGCCGCCCGCGGTGTCAACCTCACCTCTGTCGAGTCGACCGTGGAGGGCGACATCGACCTGATGGGCATCCTCGGCCTCTCCGACGAGGTCCGCAACGGCTACCAGCAGATCCGGATCGGCTTCACCATCCGCGGCGACGATCCCGAGAAGCTGCGCAAGGTCGTCGAGCAGTCCCGGAACCGTTCGGCGGTGTACGACGTACTCACGCACGGCGTGCCCGTCGCCATCACCGTCGACGCCGGCTGATCGACGCGTCCTCTGTCGCCGGCCCCACCGGTCATCCGGTCGGGGCCCGGCGCGGCGGCCTGATGCAGGAGTCCCCAGCGTGCCCACCACCCACACCCTCGTCATCGGCGCCGGCCAGGCCGGCCTGGCCATGAGCCGGTGTCTCACCGATGCCGACATCGACCACGTCGTCCTCGAGCGCGGTCGCGCCGCACAGCGCTGGCGCACCGAGCGCTGGGACTCCCTGCGGCTGCTCACCCCGAACTGGGCGACCCGCCTTCCCGGGTGGAGCTACCGCGGTCCACAGCCCAGCGGGTACATGACCGCCACAGAACTGGCCGACTACCTCTACGCGTACGCCCGGTCGTTCGATGCGCCGGTGCGCGAGGACAGCGTCGTGCGCGCGCTCGAACGCAGCACGGACACGGGCTTCGTCGTGCGGACCGACGACGCCACCTGGCGCGCCACGAACGTCGTCATCGCGACCGGCTGGTGCGATCGCCCCCACGTACCCGCCTTGGCATCGACCCTGGACACGCGGATCGAACAGGTGACGCCCTACTCCTACCGCAACCCTGACCAGCTGCCCGCCGGGCGTGTCCTCGTGGTCGGTGCTTCGGCGTCCGGCGTGCAGATCGCCGACGAGCTCGTGCGCTCGGGCCGCGACGTCGTGCTCGCCGCCGGCCGCCACAGCCGGCTGCCGAGGCACTACCGGGGCATGGACATCTGGTGGTGGCTCGACCGGATCGGCACGTTCGCCAAGACCATCGACGAGGCCGCTGATCCGGTCCACGCTCGGGACGAAGGCTCCGTGCAGCTCGCCGGGCGGCCCGACTACCGCGACGTGGATCTGCCCACGCTGCAGGCCCTCGGCGTCCGCCTGACCGGGCGCCTCGTGAGCGTCGACGGCGCGCGGCTGCGCTTCGCCGACGACCTGTCGGCCACCGCCGCCGCCGCCGACACCCGGCTCCAGCGCATCCTCGCCCAGATCGACGGCCACATCGCCACGACGGCGCTGGACGCCGAGTTGCTCCCGGCAACGGCTCTGGCCGGCCTGGAACCGATGCCGGCCATCCGCCAGGTTGACCTGCGGCGCCAGGGCATCGGCGCAATCGTGTGGGCCACTGGCTTCAAACGGTCGTACCCGTGGCTGCGCGTGCCCGTCCTCGACGATCGCGGCGAGCTCATCCAGCGTCGTGGCGTCACGCCGCAGACCGGGCTCTACGTGCTGGGGCAGCGCTTCCAGCACCGCCTCGACTCCAACTTCATCGATGGCGTGCGCCACGACGCCGCCCATGTCGCCCGCCTCATCGCCCGCCCCTTGCGCCCACATCAGCGTGTGGCGCCCTGACCTCGAGGACCCCCCGATGAACGCCCACCCGCTCCGACCCTCCTACGACGTGATCATCGTCGGCGCCCGCGCTGCGGGCGCGTCGACGGCACTGCTCCTCGCCCGCGCCGGCCTCGACGTCCTCGTCGTCGATCGCGGCCGCTACGGCTCCGACACGCTCTCCACCCATGCCCTCATGCGCGGTGGCGTCATCCAGCTGCACCGGTGGGGACTTCTCGACGCCGTCATCGCCGCCGGCACGCCCGCCGTGCGCACCACCACGTTCACCTACGCCCGTGGCGAGGTGAGCGTGGCCATCAAGCCCTCGCACGGCGTCGACGCGCTGTACGCGCCGCGCCGCACGGTGCTCGACCCCATCCTGGTGGACGCCGCCGACGCCGTCGGGGCCACGTTCCGCTACGGCATCAGGGTCACCGACGTCACCCGCGACGTCGGCGGGCGGGTCAATGGCATCGTCGGCCGCGACGATCACGGTCGTGCCGTCGACTGCCGGGCGCGATGGGTCGTGGGCGCCGACGGCATCCACTCCGTCGTGGCCGACGCCGTCAAGGCGCCGACCGAGCGCTTCGGCACGGGCGCCACCGCCAACGTGTACGGCTACTGGGCCGACCTCGAGACCACCGGCTACGAGTGGTACTTCCGTACCGACGGCTGTGCCGGCGTGATCCCCACCAACGACGGCATGGCGTGCGTCTTCGCCGGCGCCGGCCCGGCTCGGATCGGCCGGGGCGGGCTGGATGTGCTGATGAAGGTCGCCGCCGGCGCCTCGCCCCGGCTGGCCACCCGTCTGGCTGCCGCCAAGGCACCCGCCGGCGTGCGCAGCTTCGGTGGGCTCGCCGGCTACATGCGCCGTCCCCACGGGCCGGGCTGGGCCCTCGTGGGCGACGCCGGGTACTGGAAGGACCCCATCGGCGCCCACGGCCTCACCGACGCCCTGCGCGACGCCGAGCTCTTGGCCCGCGCCGTACAGGCGGCGGCGTACGACCCGACGGCTGAGCGCGACGCGTTCGCCGACTACCACCGAACCCGCGACGAGCTCTCGAGCTCGTTGTTCGACGTCGTCGACACCGTCGCCGGCATGCGCTGGACCGACGAGGAGATCCCCCGGATCCTCATGCAGCTCGGCATGGCGATGGCCGACGAGGTCGACGCGATCGCTCGCTTCGATTCCCAGCCCGCCCTCACCGCAGGAGAGATCCGATGACCACCACGACCACCCCCACCGCACCCGGACCGACGGTCGGCGCCACTGCCCGCCGCTCACGCACGATCAGCGTGCACGACATCGAGCTCTTCACCGAGCTCACCGGAGACCGCAACCCGCTCCACTACGACGACGAGGTCGCCCGGGCGACGCGCTTCGGCGGCATCGTCGTGCAGGGCGGGGTCACCACCGGACTCCTGAACGCCGTCGTGGCCGAGGACCTCCCCGGCCCCGGGAGCGTGTTCCTCCACACCGATTGGAGCTTCCGTGCTCCGGTACGCCCCGGCGACGTGATCACTGCCGAAGTAGAGGTGCTGGAGGCTCGCGCCGACAAGCCCATCTGCCGGCTGCGCACCACCATCACCGATCAGCACGGCACCGTGGTCGTCGACGGGACCGCCCTCGTCTGGACCGAACCGCTCACCGGCCGCAGCGTTCCCTGCGTGATCTGCTGAGGAGTCCGGTCGATGGGGACTAGCCGGTGATCTCGAGCACGTTGTCGGCCAGGAGCGCGGCGATGGTGTCGCCGTCGACGCCGAGCATCGTCTCCAGCACGTACCACGTGTCCTGGCCCAGGCACGGCGCCGGCCCGCGCACGACGCCCTGCGTACGGGACATCGTCGCCTGCATCCCCGAGTACGGCACCGGCCCGTAGACGGGGTGCTCGATCGGTACCCAGTACCCCCGGTGGGCCATCTGCGGATCGGCGTGGAGCTCGGGGATGCCGAGCACAGGCGCGCACGCCACCCGGGGTTGCAGCAGCGCGACGATCTCGCCCGCGTCACGGGTCGCCGTCCACGACGCCACGAGCGCTTCGATGCGGTCGTCGTCGGGCCGGCGGCCGGCGGCGGTGCGCCACCGTTGTTCGTCCGGCAGACCGGCCAGCTCGGCCAGCGCCGCCCACTGCGCATCATCGGCGCAGCTGATGGCCACCCATCCTTCGGCGCCGCTGCCCCCGGCGGGATAGCGGCTGGCGCGCTCGGACCCGGCGACGCACGGGAACACACCGTTCGGCACGAGGTCGCGGTCTCGGTTCCCGGCTCGTGTGGCGACTCGCCCATCGAGCTCGTAGGCCAGCAGCTCGGGCCCGAGGAGCTGCAGTGACGCCTCGAGCTGCGAGAGGTCGATGTGCTGGCCCTCGCCGGTGCGGCGGCGGTGGTCGAGCGCGCCCAGCAGCGCGGTGGCGGCGAACCGCTGCGAGACGAAGTCGGTGTAGGCGCCATAGATCATCGCGGGGCCCCGATCGGGCCAGCCGGTCAGCTCGTAGAAGCCGGCCAGGCCCGCCATCAGGTTGCCGAAGCCGCGGTAGAGCCGGCGGGGACCGGTCTGCCCTTGCATGCACGTCGACAGCATCACCACCGACGGGTTGCGGGCCCGGATGTGGTCGTAGTCCATCTCCCAGCCGGCCAGCGCCTTCGGTGTGAACGACTCCAGCACCACGTCGGCCCACTCGATGGCCCGCCACGCGATCTCCCGGCCGCGGGCGTCGGTGAGGTCGACGCCGACGCCGAGCTTGCCGGCGTTGAAGTCGCCGTAGAAGTGGCTGTTGTTCAGACCGGGCTGGCCATCGCGGAACGGCGGGTTGAGGCGCAGGACGTCCGGCCGCTTCGAGCACTCGATCTTGACCACCGTGGCCCCGTACGAGGTGAGGTAGCCCGCCGTCATCGGCCCCACCCCGACCCACGACAGGTCGAGCACGTGCAGTCCCTCGAAGGGGAGGACGCCATCGGCGGCCGGCCTCGGCTCGGCCGTGACGGGCTCGCACCGCCGGGCGAGGACCGCGGTCGTGTGCTCGCCGACGTGCGGCGCCCGCCGCGACGTCACGAGCGGGGTGGCCGACAAGCGCGCCCACGGGCCCGCCCAGGCGACGGGGCCGCGCTCGCCCTGCTCGGTGGGTACGAAGTACTCGCGTGCCGCCAGCTGCTCGTCGGCGCGGATGTCGGCCACGGTGTTGACCGGCGCGAGGAGCAGCAGGTGGTCGAGCGCGGCCTGGTACAGCTCGGCCTTGGTGTGGCGGGCGAACAGCGCGGCGATGGTGTCGCGAACGGCGGCGAAGAACTCCTCGGGCTCCTGCGCGAAGTTCACGAGGCTGAAGTCGCGGTCCTTCACGAGCGGGTCGGCCACGCCCTCGCGGTCGGCCCAGTCCATCAGGTACCGCATCATCGGGCCGCCGATCGGCCCGGCGGCACCGAGCACGGCGGCGTACCCGTCGAGGCACGGGTTGATCGTGCGGAAGAACGACGGACCGGCGGCGGTGTACGGCCCGAGACGGAACAGCTCGCGGCCTTCGAGGATGTGGTACGCCTGGGCGTTCATCAGGCACCGGACCCCGCAGAGCTGGGCCGACACGTCCACGTGCTGGCCGACCCCGGTCGACTGAGCGTGCCACAGCGCGACGAGCGTGTGGACGGCGGCCTCCACACCGGCGTGCTGGAACAGCTGGGGGACCGAGAGCCGCACGGGTGGCCGATCCGCATCGCCGGTGAGCCACATCTCGCCCGTCGCGGCGGCGACGGTCAGATCGGTGGCGGACCAGTGCGCATACGGGCCCGTGCGCCCGAACGGCGAGATGGAGGTGACGACCAGGCGCGGGTTGCGGGCCAGGAGGGCATCGACGCCGATGCCCCGTGCATCGAGCCAACCGGTGTCATACGACTCGATGACGGCGTCGGCGTTCTCGATGAGCGTCAGCAGGCGTTCCCGGTCGGGCGCGTCGTCCAGGTCGAGGACGGCCGACGTCTTGCCGCGGTTCTCGAACCACCACGACAGGTTCTCCTCGGGGGTCGGTCTCGCGGCGTCGGCGAAGAGGCCCTTGCAGCGGCCGGGATCCCCACCCGGGGGCTCGATCTTGATGACGTCGGCGCCGAGGTCGGCCAGGAGCCGGCCGCACATCCACCCTCGCTCGACCGTGAGGTCGACCACCGTGTACACCCCCAGCGCGGTCACGGCCGCTCACCCCCCTTGTGTCGCTACAGCACCATCAGGTGAAGATCCCGTCGTCCAGCACCGCCATCTCCTGGGCCTCGGTGGCCAGCTCGCCATCTTCGCGGACGGCGCGCTCGGCCCGCGCCGGCAGGTAGCGGTAGGCCACGACGGCGGCGCAGAGCACGACGCCGGTGCCGGCCCACGCGGCGACCTGCATGCCCTTGAAGAACGCGTCACTGGCGGCATCGTGCACGCTGCGGGCCAGGTCGGCGGGGAGGTTGAAGGAGGTGATGGCCTGGATGGCCTTGCCGATCGAGTCCTGCACCATGGGTTGGGCGCCAGCGGGCAGGCCGGCGGGCACGTCGATCACCCGGTGGTACGTGGCCGCGAACACGCTGCCGATCACGGCGACGCCCAGAGCCCCGCCGGCTTGGCGCGTCGTGTCGTTCACGGCGGAGCCCACGCCCGCCTTCGCCCTTGGCAGCGAGCCCATGATCGACTCGGTGGCCGGCGCCATGATGAAGCCCATGCCGACGCCGAACATGAGGCGGACCGCACCTCCGCCGACGAACGAGGACATGACCGGCTCGACCGAGTACAGGAAGAGTCCGGTGGCCACGATGAGGAGACCCATCACGACGACCCGCTTGGTGCCGATCCGCTCCACCAGCTTGGGCGCCTGCGGAGCGGTGGCCATGATGCCGATCGCCACCGGCGCGGTGAGGATCCCCGCCTTGAACGGCGAGTACCCCAGCACGAACTGGAAGTACTGCGTGAGCAGGAACGTGGAGCCGTAGAGCGCGAAGAACGTGAGCGTGATCGTGGCCGACGCCGCCGAGAACCGCGGGTTCTGGAAGAAGTGCAGATCGAGCATGGGGTGCTCGTAGTGCGTCTCCCACCACACGAAGGCCCCGAGGAAGACGAAGGCGAAGGCGAAGGCGATCAGTACGACGGGATCAGAGATGCCGCGGTCGGGGACCTCGATGATGGCGAACAGGAGGCCCATCAGACCGAGGATGGAGAACAGCGCGCCCAACGGATCGAGGGCATGGTCGGGATCCCGGCGGGTGGTGGGGACGAAGAAGTGCCCGGCCACGATGGCCAGCGCGCAGATCGGCACGTTGACGAGGAACACCGAGCCCCACCAGAAGTGCTCGACCAGCAGACCGCCGGCCAGTGGGCCGATGGCGACGCCCAGCCCGGACACGCCGGCCCAGATGCCGATGGCGCGCCCCCGCTCCCGGGTGTCGTGGAAGGTGTTGGTGAGGATCGACAGCGTGCTGGGGTAGATGCACGCGCCGCCGATGCCCATGAGCGCGCGGGCCCCGATCAGCATGTGCGAGCTGGTGCTGAAGGCGGCCAGGGCGGAGAAGATGCCGAAGAGGGCGAGGCCGGCGGTCAGGATGCCCTTGCGCCCGAGCTTGTCGCCGAGCGAGCCCGCGGTGAGCAGGAGGCAAGCGAACACGATGGTGTAGCCGTCGATGAGCAGCTGCAGCTCGGAACCCCGCGCATCGAGGCTCTCCACGATCGATGGCAAGGCCACGTTCAGGATCGTGTTGTCGATGCTGATGACGGTGAGAGACAGGCACAGGACCGCCAACGTCCACCATCGGCGCTCGTGCGCCCGCTGGGAGTCTGCCTCCACGCTGCCTGCCTCCTGCTACTCGCGCCGGTGACGGATCACCGTAACAACCGCGCCCTCGCGAAGCTCAGTCCGCGGTGCCGCCCGGGCCGCCCGACAGGCGGTAGTCCGAGAAGTCAGGGTGGCGGGTCATCTGCCAGTACTCCAGCGTGGACCAGCACGTCTGGGAGGAAGAGCGCCCGAACTCGTTGATGTAGTACGTGTCGAGCCGCGGGTCCGAGAAGATGGTCCGGGCCAGGCCCTCGTCGAGCCGGCGGTTGTAGTCGTCGTAGGCCTCCTGCGTGAGCTCGATGGCGGTCGCGCCCGTCCGGAAGAGCTCGTCGATGCACTGGAGCGCGTAGCGCGTCTGGAGCTCCGAGCCCATCGTCGGCAGCGTTCCCTGGTTCGAGTTCGTGTTCGGGCCGTAGATGCAGAACAGGTTGGGGAACCCGGGCAGGCTGATGCCGAGGTAGGCACGAGCGCCGTCCTTGGCCCACAGCTCGTTGACGGTGCTGTCGCCGGCGGTGACGTCCATGGGCCACAGGAACTTGCTGGTCTCGAAGCCCGTCGCGTACACGAGCACGTCGACGGCGATGGTGCGCCCGGATGCCGTCTCGATGCCCTCGGGGACGATCCTGGCGATCGGCTCGGTCACGAGCTCCACGTTGGGCCCGGTGATGGCGTCGAGCCAGCCGTTGTCGATGACCGGGCGGGAGGCCATGGCCGGGCTGTGCGGTGTCGAGGCCGCCAGCAGGTCAGGACGATCGGCCAGCTTCCGTTCCAGATAGGACAGGCTGGCCTGACGGGCGCGGCTGTTGACCTCGCTGAGCGAATCCGGATCCGACCATGCCGGGTCCTTGAAGAAGGGCGCCGCGCCGACGTGGTCGCCCACGGCCCAGATGGCGCGGAACTTCTCGAAGTTGCGGAAGTAGGGCAGGTTCCGATCGAGCCAGCGGACGCCTTCGGGCAGCTCTTCCCGGTAGATGGGAACCTCGAACACCCACGACGGACGGCGCTGGAAGACGGTGACGGTGGCGCCGAGGCGCTCCAGCTCGGGCACCAGCTGCATGCCGCTGCACCCGGTGCCGATGACGCCGAAGTGCTTGCCCGCCGGTTCGAGCTCCTGGTCCCACCACGCCGTGTGGAACGCGGGACCGGCGAAGCTCTCCATGCCGTCGACCGTGGGGAACTTCGGCCGGGACAGGAAGCCCACGGCGCTGATCACGACGTTGGCCGTCATGGTCGCCGGCCCGTTGACGTCCTTGTAGTCGACGGTCCACGTGGACGATGCGGCGTCCCACGTGAGGGCCGTCACCTCGGTGTCGAAGCGGATGCGATCACGCACCCCGAACGTGTCGACACACCACTGGAGGTAGCCGTTGTTCTCCGGCTGGGGTGCGAACCAGTGCGTCCACGGGTAGTGCAGGCCGAACGTGTGCGAGTACGCCCGGCTGGCGATGTCGACCCGGCAGCCCGGGTAGCGGTTGTCGTGCCACGTCCCGCCGACGTCGCTGTTCTTCTCCAGGACGGTGAACGGGATGCCGCTCTCCTTCAGGTTGATGGCGGCGTTGATGCCGCCGACACCCGAGCCGATCACAACGACGTGGAAGTCGCCGACGCCGTCGGGCGCGTGCTGCAGCGAGTAGCGGCGGGGGATGGGGTCGATGGCCAGCTCCTCGACGCAGAAGTCGAGCGCCTCCGCCGGGATGGGCTCACCGACGGCGAGGCTCAGGCTGGTGGGCAACCGGTCGCGGGCGTGGTCCTCGACCGCTGGCGCCCCGGCGTCGCGGTGCCTCCGCAGGCACGCCGCCGCCACCGACCGCACGAGGGCCACGGCGTCGGGGTCGGACAGCACCTTCACCGGCCCGACCATGCCCGGCGCCTCGCTCGGCGTGGTGGCCAGGATGGCCGGATCGCCGGTGAGCTGATAGGTCACCGCTCGCAGCGTCATCGGATCGGCGGCCAGCAGGTGCTGCTCGATCTCGGCGTCCGTGGTATCGACGAGGTCCCTCATCGCCGCAGTATGTCCGCCCATCGATGCCCGCTGCCATGTGAGGCATCGTGAGCTGAAGCTACGCGGTGCGGGGCTCGGCGATAGCCGTGGGACTGGCAGCTCAGGCGTCGCCTCGGCGCCGGAGCATCTTGTCGATCTCGGCGATGTGGAGGTTCTCGTTGCGGATCATCTGGCGGGCGTACTCCTCCAGGGAGACGTTGCGGCCTTCGACGAGGGCCAGCAGCGCTTCGTACAAGCTGACACCGCGCCGCTCGTGCACCAGCATCTCCTGCATCATCTCGTCCACGGTCGGATGATGGGTACCGACGAGATCACCGATGCCGAGCGAGACCGGCAACCCGAGTGAGGTCACCTCCTCGCCGGCCAGCGCGGCGTGCATCAGGCTCTCGTTCGCCTGCTCGCGCATCCACGAGATGATCGGTATCCGGGCGTGGCCGAACACCATCAACGAGTACTGCGTGTAGCGCACCGCTCCCGCCAGCTCGAGCTCCAAGATCTCGTTGAGCGTGTTGACGACCTGGTCCTGGTCGACGTCCATCGTGCCTCCCGTCGCCGGTCTTCTCGGCTGCGAGCAAGGTTCCCCGACGTCTCGCACGGTAGCCCTGTGGCGACCTCTATCCTGTCGGCCTTCGTGGAGCTGATCGGTCGTGACGTCGAGCAGGCCGAGGTGGCCGGGCGCATCGCCAGTGGCCGGCGGCTGGTCACGGTCATCGGGCCGGGCGGCGTGGGCAAGACCAGCCTCGCCACCGCCGTCGGCCACGAGCTGGCCCCCACCTTCGCGCTCGGCGCCCACCTGGTCGACCTGAGCCGCATCGGGCGCGCCGACGCCGTCGGGGGAGCGCTGGCCGCCCAGCTCGGGTTCGCCTCCTTCGACGCCCTGCTGCAATCGCCGAGCGACCAACCCGCGCTCGTGGTGGTGGACAACTGCGAGCACGTCAGCGATGCGGCCGCCGACGCCATCGCCAGACTGCTGGAGCACTGCGCGGCGCCGACCGTGCTCGCCACCAGCCGATCCCCGCTCGATCTTCCCGGCGAGTCGGTCGTGGCGCTCGGTCCCCTCGACGTCCCTGCCGCCGGCGCCGTCGACACCTCGGCCAGCGCGATCCGGTTCTTCTGTGATCGAGCGGGACACGCCGGCGTCGCCATCGAGGCCGACCAGCTCCCGCTGGCGGCCGAACTGTGCCGCCGGCTCGACGGGCTCCCGCTCGCCATCGAGATCGCTGCCGCCCGCCTGCGCTCGCTCGCGCTGCCCGACATCCTGGAGCTGCTCGCCGGCGGCATCGGCGTGCTCAGCCGCCCTCGCTTCCGGGGGGCCAGCCGCCATCGCAGCCTGCGCGAGACGATCGCCTGGTCCTACCGGCTCCTCGACGCGGAGTCCCAGGCCGCCTTCGGCCGGCTGGGCGTCTGCGCCGGGCCGTTCTCGCTCGATCTCGCCGCTGCCGTCGGTTTCGACCACCCGGTCGCGGCGACCGAGGTGCTGGACGTGCTCGATCGCCTGATCGACGCGTCCCTGCTCGTCGTCGATCGGGGGCCGGACGGCACGAGGTACCGCATGTTGCAGACGATCCGGACGGTGGCGCTCGAGGAGCTGGACGCCCGGGACGAGGGCCGTGCCGTGCGCGATCGCTTCGTGGCCGAGACCATCCGCGCCGTCGAGCGGATCAGTGACGCCGGCCGCCGCCGTTGGGGTGCCGACCTGCTACCCGCGCTGCTGGACCGTTTCGACGACATCGACACCGCCCTGCGCTACTGCCTCGACGACGACGACGAACCGAGCCGGAGCCTCCAGCTCTACTCGGCGCTGTGGGGCACGGTGCACCAGGCGAGGGTGGACGAGGTGGTCGCGCTCGGACATCTCGTCACGAGTCGCTGGCCGGCGGCCACCGGACCGCTCGGTGCCGACGCCGCGGCGACGTACGCGATGGCCACGCTGCTGTCGGGTGACACAACGCGCGCCGTGGCCATCGCCGAGGCCGCGCTGACGGCAGCCAGCGCGAGCATCTTCGCCGGGCTGGCGCTGCGGCGGGTCCTGGCCCTCGTGGCCCGAGCCGATGCCGACCATGGCCGGGCGGCAGAGCTCCTCGGCGAAGCGGTGGCCATCGCCGAGGAGGCCGATGTCCCGACGCTCGCCATGGAGTGTGAGGTGTACCGGGCCCAGGACGTCGCCGCCGCCGGCGATGCCGAGCAGGCGCTGGCGATGGTCCGATCCGTCGGCGCAGCAGCACGAGACGCGACGTCGGTCCTGAACGAGATCTGGGCCGGGACCGTCGAAGGAGCGCTGCTCGTCGCGGCCGACGCAACCGGGGCGATGGCCTGCGTGACGGCGACGCTTGCCATGGCGGAGGCGATCGACTACCCGTTCGGCGTCACCGGCAACCTGCAGACGCTGGCCCGCGGCCACCTCGCCAGCGGCGAGCTCGACGCGGCGGCCGCCGTGGTGCTGCGCCTGTTCGACGCCGTCGGGCGGTCGGGCGCCGGCGATCTGCGCATCGCCCTCGACCTCGCCGGTGTCGTGCTGCACGCCGGCGCTCGCCCGGGCGCCGAGGACGTGCTGGCGACGGCGGCGGCGATG
The DNA here is from genome assembly GCA_963728985.1 of uncultured Acidimicrobiales bacterium. GTDB lineage: Bacteria > Actinomycetota > Acidimicrobiia > Acidimicrobiales > Ilumatobacteraceae > DASXAI01. Next base: position 433,620 of record CAVSME010000006.1, read on the forward strand.
CCGAACACGAACCCGATGGTGCTCGGCCACCTGGCCATCGCCGTCCCGGTGGTGGCTCAGGGACGGGTGCTGCCACGGTCCGACGCGGTTCGGCTGGCACGACGGGAGGTGGCCGAGGTGGCCGAGGGCCCGTCGACAGCGGTGCCCGGCCCCGAGCCGGGGGTGGCCGAGGCGGTCTTCCGGCGGATCGGGGACGTCTGGGACGTCCGCTTCGCCGGCACCGGCGTGCACCTGAAGGCGTCGAAGGGGATGGACGATCTCGCCGTGCTGCTGGCCCGGCCCGGCCGGGAGGTCCACTGCCTGGAGCTGGCCGCCGCCGGGACCGAGGAGCCGCCGGCGGGGCCGTCGATCGACGAGACGGCCCGGAGGCGCTACGAGGCCAGGGTCCGCGAGCTGCAGGCCGAGATCGACGAGGCCGACGACGCCAATGACCTGGGCCGGGCCGATCGGGCGCGGGTCGAGCTCGACGCCCTGGTCGACCATCTGACCGCTGCCCTCGGCCTCGGTGGACGGACGCGGAAACAGGGGGGCACGGCCGCCCGGGCCCGGTCGGCGGTGACGCACCGGCTGCGCTCGACGATGCGGCGGATCGCCGAGGTGCACCCCACGCTCGGGCGCCACCTGCAGGCCTCGGTCACGACCGGCATCTACTGCTGCTACCAACCTGAACGACCGGTGCCCTGGCTGGTCTGATCAGGGCCGGCACAGCCAACTGCCAGACCACGCCGGTCACCCGGCGCGAAGGCACAGTGGTCCGTACCAGCGGTACCGTCAGGCCGTGCGCGTCGCTGACGGGGCCGTCGACACGGTGGGGGCGTCATCGGCGGCTGACGCCGAACCGCCGGCGGGCCGGCGTCGACCGGTGGGGCCGTGGCTCGTGGGGATCGGCATCGTGGCCGCCCTGGTGGTCGGCATCGTCGCTCTCCAGCGGGCCGGTGATCGGCCCGACACGCTCACGCCGGCCCAGGTCGCCAGCACGGTCAGCTCGGCCGTCGACAAGGGCGTCGCCGCGGCGGCCAACGCCCCACCGGCGGCGACCGTCGTGTACCAGACCATCCAACCGTCGCTGGTGTACATCAGCGCCCAGCGCCCGGGCGCCAGCGCCGAGGACGCGACGAGCGGGGCCGGTGTGATCGTCAATGCCGACGGCCAGATCCTCACCGCCCGTCACGTCGTCACCGGCGCGCAGGCAGTGCAGGTGACGTTCGCCGACGGCACGCAGACGACGGCGCAGATCGCGTCCGAGGAGGCGGCGAGCGACATCGCCGTGCTGGTTCCCGCCACGCCCCCGTCGGTCATCGTTCCCGCTGTCCTCGGTGGAGGCGTGCGCGTCGGTGACGATGTCTACGCGGTAGGGCATCCGCTCGGCCTCGTCGACTCGATGACCGCCGGCGTCGTCTCCGGCCTCGATCGAAGCATCCCCGTGTCCGGCGGGGCGAACCTGACCGGCCTCATCCAGTTCGACGCCGCCGTCAACCCGGGGAACTCCGGCGGCCCGCTCCTCAACCGGGCCGCACAGGTGGTCGGCATCGTGACGGCCCTGGCCAACCCGTCGCAGCAGCCGTTCTTCGTGGGGATCGGGTTCGCGGTTCCCATCGCCACCGCCGGCGGCGCCGCCGGAGCACCACAACAATGACCGAGCACGAGGATGGACCATGAGCCTGCCGCCGCCCCGATCCACACCGATGGAACAGGTCGTGTTCCAGGTGAAGAAGCTCCTCGTGGGGCAGGACGTCCTGCTGGAGCGGCTGATCGTGGCCCTGCTGGCCCGCGGCCACGTCCTCGTCGAAGGGGTGCCCGGGCTGGCCAAGACCATGGCCATCAAGACCCTGGCGCAGACGATCGGCGGGCAGTTCCAGCGCATCCAGTTCACGCCCGACCTGGTGCCGGCCGACCTCATCGGCACCCGCATCTACAACCAGCGGCTCGGTGAGTTCCAGACCTCGCTCGGTCCGGTCCACACCAACCTCTTGCTGGCCGACGAGATCAACCGGGCGCCGGCCAAGGTGCAGAGCGCGCTGCTTGAGGTGATGCAGGAGCGGCAGGTGACGATCGGGCGGGAGACCCATCGGGTGGGGGAGCCGTTCCTGGTCATGGCCACGCAGAACCCGATCGAGTCCGAAGGCACCTACCCGCTGCCCGAGGCGCAGCTCGATCGCTTCATGCTGAAGGTGCTCGTCGACTACCCGACGCCGACCGAGGAGTTCGTCATCGTCGAGCGGATGACCGGCACTCGCGACGCGCCGCACCAGGTCGTCGACACCGAGCTGTTGCTGCAACTGCAACGAACGGCCGACGCCGTCTACGTCGACCCCGCGCTGATGGAGTACGCGGTGCGGGTGGTCAGCGCGACGCGGAGCCCGGGTTCGGTGGGCCTGCGGGAGCTCACGCCGTACGTCACGTACGGCGCCAGCCCGCGCGCCTCGATCAACATGATCCTGTCGGCCAAGGCGCTGGCCTTCCTGCGCGGTCGCGACTACGCGTTGCCCCAAGACGTGCGCGATCTGGCGCTCGACGTCCTGCGCCACCGCGTGGTGCTGTCCTACGAGGCGCTGGCCGACGGCGTCAGTGCCGACAGCATCCTCAATCGGGTGATCACCGCCATCCCCGTCCCTGACGTCCCGCTGCGCGAGCCGCGGGTTCACTACGATGACGCCCTCTTCCGTCCCGACGCCTGAGCGCCTCCTGCGCCGGCTCGAGTGGCGGGTGCTCCGCCGCTTGGACGGGCAGCTGCAGGGTGCCTACCGCACGCTGCTGCGCGGTGCCGGCATCGACGTGATGGATCTGCGCGAGTACGAGCCCGGCGACGACGTCCGGCACATCGACTGGAACGTCACGGCCCGCCTGGACACCCCGCACGTGCGGACGTTCCTCGAGGATCGGGAGCTGACGGCGTGGCTGCTGCTCGACCGGTCGCCGTCGATGGGGTTCGGGCCCACGGAGCGCCCGAAGGAAACCGTCCTCATCGAGGTGGCGACGGCACTGGCCCGGCTGCTGACCAGAGGAGGCAACCGCGTCGGTGCGATCCTCTACAACAACGCCGTCGAGCGCACCATCCCGCCTCGCAACGGCCGCAACCAGGTGCTGCGGCTGACCCATCACCTGCTGCAGCCGGCGCCGCCGACGACGACCACCACGGACCTGGCCGGGTTGATCCGGGCCGGTGCCGCGGTGGCCCGGCGCCGTTCGCTGGTCTTCGTCGTCTCGGACTTCATCAGCGAGCCCGGGTGGGAGCGGGCCATGCTCCAGCTCACCGAGCGCCACGAGGTCGTCGCCATCCGCTTGATCGATCCACGCGAGCTCGAACTTCCTGATGCAGGGATCATCGTGGTGGAGGATGCGGAGACGGGCGAGCTGCTGTCCGTCGACACCAGCGATCCGGAGTTCCGCCGCCGCTTCCGCGAGGTGGCTACGGCGCGCGAAGCCGATCTCCGCGCCACGGCGAAGCGGGCCGGGATCCCGCTCTACGACGTGTCGACTGAAGAGGATCTGGTCCGGGCCCTCGTCCGGATCGTCGAGAGCCGGCAGCGGCAGCGGCGCTGATGTCCTTCCTCTGGCCGGCCATGCTCGTCCTGCTCCTGGCCGTACCGTTCGTGGTGGCCGGCTACATGTCGCTCATGCGTCGCCGGGCGGAGCGCGCCGCGGCGTTGGCGGCGCAGGGCTTCGTGCCGAATGCTTCGGCGCGACGGCTGCGCCGGGCCCGCCACATCCCCGCTGCCCTCTTCATCGGCGCGCTCGTGATCCTGCTCGTCGCCTTCGCCCGCCCGGAGGTGAGCGTCGGCCTGCCTCACCGGGAGGGGACCGTCATCCTCGCCTTCGACATCTCCAACAGCATGCTCGCCGACGACCTCCAGCCCACCCGGATGGACGCCGCCAAGGCCGCAGCCAAGGAGTTCGTCAACGCGCAGCCCAGCGCCATCAAGATCGGGATCGTCGCGTTCAACAACGGCGCGCTGATCACGCAGCAGCCGACGACGGTGCGGGCCGACACGCTGGCCGCCATCGGGCGGCTGACGCCGACGGGGGCGACCTCGCTCGGCCAGGGGCTCTTCACATCGCTCAGCGCCATCGCAGGGCGCCCCCTCAGCATCCCGCCCAATGCCACCGACGACGACATCGACAACGTGGACATCGGCTACTACGGCTCGGCCGCCATCGTCTTGCTGTCCGACGGGGAGAACACGTCGGGTCCCGACGCGGTGACCGTGGCCCAGCTGGCCTCGACGGCGGGCGTCCACATCTACCCGATCGGCATCGGCAGCCCCCAGGGCACGGTGGTGAAGATCGGCGGTTTCAGCGTGGCGACGGCCCTCGACGAGCAGGAGCTGACGCAGATCGCCTCGGTGAGCAACGGCAAGTACTACAACGCGCAGGACACGGAGTCGCTGACGCAGGTCTACAAGAACATCGACCTGCGGACGGTGACCGATCCGAAGAAGACCGAGGTCACCGCGCTCTTCGCCGGGATCAGCACGCTGCTCCTGCTCGTCGGCGGCGCGCTGTCCGTCGTCTGGTTCGGCAGGTTGATCTGATGTCCTTCGCGACGCCGCTGGCTCTGGTCTCGCTGCTGGTCGTACCGCTGCTGCTCGGCGGCTACCTGTGGCAGCTGCGCCGCCGGCGCAAGCAGGCGGTGCGCTACTCCAGCGTGGCGCTCATCCGCCAGGCGCTGCCCCGTCACTCCCGCTGGCGCCGCCACGTACCGATCGGGCTCTTCCTCGCCAGCCTCGCCGCGCTGGGGTTCGCGTCGGCCCGCCCCCAGATCTCCGAGGACGTGCCCCTCAACCAGACGTCGATCATCCTCACCCTCGACGTGTCGGGATCGATGTGCGCCACAGATGTGGCGCCGAACCGCCTGACGGCGGCGCAGAACGCGGCCAAGGATTTCGTGAAGAACCAGGTGGCCGGGACGCGCATCGGCATCATCGCCTTCGCCAACTTCGCGCAGCTCGTCGTGGCGCCTACGACAGACAAGTCGAAGCTGACCAGTGCCATCGACAACCTGACGACAGGGCGCGGCACCGTGATCGGGGCCGCCACCCTCCAGGCGGTCGATGCGATCGCATCGGTCAACCCTGATGTCGCCCCGATCGGGCCCGACATCCAGTCCCAGGCCGACCAGGGCGGGTTCGGTCCCGGTGGCGGCGCCGCCACGACCACGCCGCCGGACACCACCCCTGCGCCCGTACCACCGGGCGGCTACGAGCCCGACATCATCGTGCTGCTCACCGACGGGGCCAACACCCGGGGCATCTCGCCCGTCGAGGCGGCCCAGCAGGCGGCGCAGCGGCGGGTGCGGGTGTACACGATCGGCTTCGGCACCGAGCACCCGACCGATCTGGTGTGCTCGGCCGAACAGCTCGGCGCCGCTGGCTTCGGCGGCGGGTTCGGAGGAGGCGGGGCCGGGGGCTTCGGTGGCGGGGGCGGCGGCGGGGGACGCAACTTCCTGACGCGCGACGAAGCCACGTTGAAGGCTGTCGCCGCCGCGACTGGCGGCACCTACTACCAGGCCGAGGACGCGGAGCAGCTGCGGGGCGTGTTCGCCAAGTTGCCGAGCGACATCCAGCACCAGCGCCAGGAGCGGGAGATCAGCGTCTGGTTCGTGGTCGCCGGCGCGCTCCTGGCCTTCGGTGCCTTCGGCCTGTCGCTGTGGTGGAACCGCTCCTGACCGGCGAGTCAGCGCTTCTCGGAGTGATGCGTCGCACATGTGAGACGGGAGACGCCGAGAACGCCCAGCCCGCTCGCCGCTCTAGCCGTACGGCGCGGCGGGACCCGGCGCCACCGTGTCGGCGGCGTAGGCGCCTCGTTCACCGAGCGGTTGCGGGGGCCCGACCGTCGAGTCCCGGCGGGTCTGGCGTTCGAGCTCGGCGTTCAGCTCGGCGCCGAGGATGACCATCAGCGCGGTGAGGTACAGCCACAGCATGACGACGACGATGGCGCCGAGCGTCCCGTAGGTCTCGTTGTAGCGGCCGAAGTTGGCGGTGTAGAGCGAGAAGAGCAGCGACGTCACGATGAAGCCGATCGTGGCCACGATGGCACCTGGTGACGCCCACGACCATCTCGGTGCGTTCCGGTCCGGCGCGTAGCGGTAGAGCACGCTGAGGCCGATCAGCATGCCGACGAGGAGGATCACCCAGCGCAGCACGTTCACGGCGATGCGGGCGCCGACGCCGAGGCCGGTCTTGGCCAGAACCGCCGGCAGGAGGGCGATCACGCCGAAGGCCACGACGAGGAACACCACCGACCCGACGGTCAGCGCCAGCGACATGGCCCGCAGGCGGACGAAACCTCGTGACTCGCGCTCGTCATAGGCGAGGTTGATGGCGCCCATGAGATGGTTCATGCCACTCGACGCCGACCACAGAGCGAGCAGGATGCCGATGACGGCGGCCAAGCCGGCGCCGCCGGCGGATCCGCGCACGATCGAGCGCAACTGTTCCTCGACCAGGTCGCGCACCTCGGTGGGGGCGGCGCCGAGGACGTTGCCGACCTGTTCGGTCACGGTGGTCTCGCTGGCGACGAGGCCATAGACAGAGACGAGCGCCACCAGGGCGGGCACGAGTGCAAGCAGGGCGAAGAAGGCGACCCCACCGGCGAGCAGGGACACGTCGTCCGTCGTTGCTTCCTGCTTGACCCGGCGGGCGACATCGAGCCAACCGCGGACGGGGATGTCGGTCGGGGCATTCGCCTCGCGACCACGATCGAGCGCAGGGGCAGCCATGACGCGGCCCTACCCCGTCAGCCTCCTGTCCATCCCCTCAGGCTTGAGCGGCCACGGCCTCGTCGACTGTCTCGAAGGTGGGGAACCGACTCGTCAGCTTGGTGATCTCCAGCACCCGTCGGGGACCCGTGCCGTCGGGCGCGACGACGCGGATGACCTCGTCCGGACCGAAGCCGACGAGCTGGCCGAGGGCGGTGGAGTCCATGAAGTCGACGCTGGTCAGATCGATGACGAGGTCGCCGTCGGGGCGACCCTCGGCGATGGCGGCGAAGGTAGGACCAGCCGTGGCCAGGTCGAGCTCACCGACCAGGTGCGCGACAGCGAAGCCTGCGCTCTGGGTCCAGCGAACCGGCTCCTGCGACGACACCGACGTGCTCCCTCCTCGCCAACCATCGTGCGGTCGGCCGCGCCCAAACTCTAGGGCGCCGGAGGTGGACTTCCCGGTCTCAGCGGGTGGGACCGAGGTCGGCCCACACCACCTTCCCGGTGGGCAACGGGACGACGCCCCAGCTCCGGGTCAGTGCGGCGACCAGCCAGAGACCCCGGCCGTGCTCGCTTCGCGGGTCCGGCGTACCCCCCGCCGGCAGCGCCGAGCTGCCGTCGGCCACCTCGACCCGCAGCGTGGGCGTGGTGAGGATCGACAACCGGAATGGCGTCTGAGCGTGGCGAACGGCGTTCGTGGCCAGCTCTGACACGACGAGCTCGAGATCCTGGCCGATGGCGGTCGGTAGACCGGCGGCCACCTCTCGGGCGAGATGGCGCGCCACAGTCACGCTCTGGTCCGTCGCCGTGAGGCGGGTCACTCTGCTACGGCCCGCCACGCTCGCTCCGATACCCGTTCCTCGCTCGGCTAGTCCGAGACGGGACGGTTCGGAAAGGCCTCACCACGTAGTGTCCTTGGCCACGGGTTCCGGGCGACAGGAGCGTCGATGGCAAACGACGGGGTGGTGCGGGCGCGCAGGCTGCTCGCGACCCAACGAGAGCAGCTGCTGCCGGCGTGGATCGACACCGCTGCGACTCGGCTCCGCGGCCGGATGACCCGCCAGGAGCTGGACGCCGAGCTCGCCACCATCTACACGGCGCTGGCCGGTGCGGGCGAGGATCTCGACGAGGCGCGGGCGGTCATCGGCGAGCTCTCGAGGAGCCGGGCCCGACAGGGGTTCTCCCCCAGCGAGACCTCGGTGGCCATCACCAGCATGAAGTACCCGGTCGTCCCGCTCGTGCAGAGCGGAGAAGTGTCGCTCGAGGACTTCCTCGCGGTGTCCGAACTCGTCGACGAGCTCGGCGGGCTCACCTTCGAGACCTACGTCGCCGCTCGCGAGCGGGTGATCAGCGACCAGGCCGAGCAGCTGCTCGAGCTGTCGACGCCGGTGATCAAGCTCTGGGACGGCGTCGTGGCCGTGCCGCTGGTGGGCACGCTGGACTCCGCCCGCACGCAGGTGGTCATGGAGAACCTGCTCCAGACGCTCGTCGACACCGAGAGCGAGCACGCCATCATCGACATCACCGGCGTACCGGCGGTCGACACGCAGGTGGCGCAGCACCTGCTGAAGACGGTGGTGGCTGCTCGCCTCATGGGCGCCGAGTGCATCATCTCGGGCATCCGCCCGCAGATCGCGCAGACGATCGTGGCCCTCGGCATCGAGTTCGGCGACATCGTCACGAAGGCCACGCTGGCCGACGCGCTGGTGCTCTGCCTCCGCAACACCGGGGTGGAAGTGGCGCGCCGTACCCGACGAGCCACCTGATGGCCGACCGTGTCCCGGTGCTGCGGATCGGCGACGCGTTGCTCGTGTCGATCCAGGTCGACCTCCAGGACCAGACCGCCGTGCAGCTCCAGGAGGACCTCGCCGACCGCATCGTCGAGACCGGTGCCCGAGGCGTGGTCATCGACATCAGCGCGCTGGAGATCGTCGACTCGTTCATCGGCCGCATGCTGTCGTCGATCGCCGGCATCTCGAAGGTGCTCGACGCCGAGACGGTGGTGGTCGGGATGCGGCCGGCGGTGGCGATCACGCTCGTCGAGCTCGGGCTGTACCTCGACGGCGTGCGCACGGCGCTGACGGTCGAGCGGGCATTCGCCATCATCGCCGACCGCCGCGCCGCCGCCGCGCTGATGAGCGCCGACGAGGACGATCGCAGCGACGTCGGCCGTCCCGACGACGTCTCCCCGTGAGCGACGTAGCGTTCGACGTCGAGGCCTCCGAGCGCCTGGAGATCGGCGCCGACGCCGACGTCGTGCGGGTGCGCCAGGCCACGCGCACGCTGGCGACGAAGGCGTCGCTGTCGCTCGTCGAGCAGACCAAGGTCGTCACCGCCGCCAGTGAGCTGGCCCGCAATACGCTGGTCCACGGCGGTGGCGGCGCCGCCGAGCTGGAACTGATCCGCTCCAACCGCCGGTACGGGGTGCGGGCCACGTTCACCGACGAGGGTCCCGGGATCGCCGACGTCGACCTGGCCCTCGCCGAGGGGTACACCACTGGATCCGGCCTCGGCCTGGGGTTGTCGGGCTCGCGCCGTCTGGTGGACGAGTTCGAGCTCCAGACCGATCCGGGCGCCGGTACCCGGGTGACGATCATCAAGTGGGGCCGGTAGGAGCCGTGCACGCCGGGGAGACCGAGTGGTTCCGCATCGACGACGAAAGTGCCATCGGCGCCGCCCGCCGGGCCGCGATCCGGATGGCCGACGGGATCCATCTGTCGGCGTCGCGCTCGGGAGAGACTGCCATCGTGGTCACCGAGATGGCGACGAACCTCCGCCGCCATGCCGACGAGGGTGCACTAGTCATCCGCGTCCTGCGCGATGGCGAGCGAGCCGGCGTGAACATCGTGGCCATGGACGCCGGCCCCGGGATGTCGAATCCGCATCGATCGACCGGTGACGGCTACTCGACCGGCGACACCCTGGGCATCGGGCTGGGCGCCATCGAGCGCCTGTCGTCCTGGTCTGACAGCGTCTCGATCCCGGGCGAGGGCACCGTCCTGGCATCGGAGATCTGGGAGGGCCGCGCTCCACCCCGCCCATCGCTGGGCTGGCTCACCCGCGCGCTGGCGGGCGAAGAAGTCTGTGGAGACGCTGTTGCCGTCAGGCACGATGACGGCCGTACGGTCGTGCTCGTGGTGGATGGCCTCGGTCATGGTCCACTGGCGGCGCGGGCGGCCACGGCCGCCGTGCGGGCCTTCGACGAGCACCCGGGCACGACGGCGGGTGCCGTCATCGAGGATCTGCATCGAGCGCTCAGCGGCACTCGCGGTGCTGCGCTGGCCGTGGCCGACATCGACGCGCGGGCCCGGACGGTGACGTTTGCCGGCATCGGCAACATCGCCGGTTGGGTCGTCGATCACGAGACCCGTCGCGGCATGATCTCGGCGCCAGGCATCGCGGGTCACAAGACGCGGCGCATCCAGGAGTGGCGCTACGACCTGCCGGCCGGCGGCCGGGTCGTCCTGCACAGCGACGGCCTCACCGGCAAATGGACAGCCAGCCCGGCCTTGCTCGCGCGCGACCCCATCTTGGGCGCCGCCGTACTGCTGCGCGACGCGGGTACCCGGCACGATGACGCGTCGGTCGTGGTGGCGGAGGCGTCGTGGACATCGTGACGATGGAAGCCCGCCGGCCCGAGGACCTGCTCGCCGTGCGCTCGGCGAGCAGGGCGATCACCGCCCGCCTCGGCCTCGACGAGACCGACCAGGTGCGGCTGGCCACCGCCCTGAGCGAGATCGGTCGCGAAGTCCTGGGGACGGGCGCTGACAACGAAGTGGTCTTCCGGATCGATGTCGCGCCGGTGCCGGTCGTTGCCGTTTCGTTCGTCGTCGGCGCCAAGGAGATGGATCTCTCGGCGGCGCCGGGCATCCTCGCCGCCCGGCGGCTGGTCGACGAGGTGCGTGTGCGCAACGACGTAGAGGACCGACGCATCGAGGTCGTGAAGACGATCCCGGCCCGCGGCGTCAGCGTCGACGCGAAGCACCTCGCCGCAGTGGTCCGGTCGGCCGTGCCCACGTCGCCGATCGAGGAGCTCTGGAACCAGAACCGCCAGCTGGCGATGGCGCTGACCGAGGTGCGGGCCAAGCAGGAGGAGACCCTGCGGCTCAACGCCGAGCTGGAGGAGACGAACAGCGGGGTCATGGCCATGTACAGCCAGCTCAGCGAAGAGCTGGAAGAGACCAACCGAGGTGTCGTCGCCCTGTACGCCGAACTGGACGACAAGAGCGTGCAGCTGCAGGAAGCGAGCAAGGCGAAGAACCGGTTCTTCACCGCCGTCAGCCATGAGTTGCGGACGCCGGTCAACTCGGTCCTGGCGCTGACACGCGTCTTGAACGAGCACGACGCCGATCCGCTCACCGATGATCAGCGTCATCAGGTCGAACTGATCGCCGCCGCCGCCGGCAATCTGGGCGAGCTGGTGAACCAGCTGCTGGACATCGCCAAGGCCGAAGCCGGGCGGCTCGAGCCCGAGGTGGAGCCGGTCGATCTCGTCGCGCTCACCGCTGACCTGCGCGGCTCGCTACGGGCCCTCGTCGACGAGGAGCGCGTAGCGTTGGTCGTCACCGTGGACCCCGCCGTGCCGGCCATCGAGACCGACCGTGTGCTGGTCGGTCAGATCCTGCGCAACCTGCTCGTCAACGCCGTGCGCTTCACCGAGGCCGGCGAGATCCGCCTCAGTGCCCGGCTCACGGAGCCCGCTCAGCACGTCGAGATCGAGGTGTCCGACACCGGCATCGGCATTGCCCCCGAACACCAGGAGAGCGTCTTCGAGGAGTTCTTCCAAGTCCGCGGTCCGCGGCAGGCGCGGTCGCGCGGCACCGGCCTCGGCCTGGCCCACAGCCGGCGACTGGCCGAAGCCCTTGGCGGCAACGTCAGCCTGCGCAGCGAAGTCGGCGCCGGCAGCACGTTCACCGTCGTGCTCCCGGTGCACTGGAACGCCGCCATGGCCACCGGCAGCGGCTGGACGGCCCCGGCTGCGGTGCCCGCCCGCTCGGTGCTCGTCGTCGACGACGACGAGGGCTTCCGCACCGCGTTGCGGGGCATGCTCCAGGGTCTGTCGCATCGCGTCAGCGAAGCCTCGGGCGGGGAGGAGGCGCTCACGATGATGGCCGCGAGCCGTCCGGACGTGGTGTTCCTCGACCTGCGCATGCCCGATCTCGACGGGGCGGGGGTCGTGGCCCGCATGGCCACCGAGCCTCATCTTCGTGACGTGCCGGTCGTGATCGTCACGTCCGTCGACCTCGGCATCGATGTCCGCGCCAACGTCGGCCGGGCCCACGTCCTCCTGGCCAAGGCCGAGGTCACCCACGAGCGGGTCGAAGCGGTGCTGGCCAGCCTCGACGAGGCGACCGTGCCATGAGTAGCGTTCCGGCCGAGGTGCAGGGCCGCCTGCTGCTGCTGGTGGACGACAACGAGACCACCCGCTACGTCTTCGGACGGTGGTTGCGGCGGGCCGGCTTCGACGTGATCGAGGCGAGCACCGGGGCCGAGGCCTTCACCATCCTGGCCACCACGCTGCCCGACCTCGCGGTGCTCGACGTCAACCTGCCCGACGCCAGCGGGTTCGACATCCTCGCCTACATCAAGAAGCGGGACGAGTCGGTACCGGTCATCCATGTCTCGGCCACCTTCATCGAGGTCGGGGACCGCTCGGCCGGGCTGCAGCGGGGCGCCGACGCGTACCTGATCGAGCCCGTCGAGCGGGAGGAGCTGCTGGCGACCGTGGTGGCGCTACTGCGGTACTCGACCGCTCGCCGGTCTGCCGAGCGGCTGTCCGCTCAACTGACCACTCTCCACGCCGGCTCGGTCGACATGCACGGCGCCACCACGGTCGGCGAGCTCACGGCGGTGAGCGCGAGCGCTGCCGCTCGCCTGCTCGGCCGCCGCGTCGCCATCGCCGCCCATGCCGAGAACGAGGGCACGATCGCCGTCGCCGAGCCCTCTGGGGCCCACGTCGAGGCGCCGTACCGGCCCGGCGCGCTGCTCGAGTCGGCGCCGCCCGGCGTCGCCGCTCGCGCCGGCGTGGTGACGACCGTCGTGATCGAGGACTTCTCGCCGCCCGTCGATCTGCGCGAGCTCCTCGGCAGCATGGCCGGCGGACCGGTCGAGGCCATCATCACCCGTCACCGGTTGGGTTCCGGGGTGGCCGGCCTCCTCGTCGAGGGCGGCCTCACCGCCGAGTCGGACCGCCTCCTGGCGGCCCAGATCGTGCGCTCCGTCGCCGTCGCCGTCGACAACCTCCGCCTCTACGAAGTCGAGCGTGAGGTGGCGCTCACCCTCCAGCGGGCGTTGCTCCCCGACCGTTCACCGAGGGTCCCCGGGCTGGACATCGCCACGCGGTACGTCGCTGGTGGTGACCACAACGAGATCGGCGGCGACTTCTACGAGGCGTTCGCCATCGACGACGAACGAGTCGGCCTGGCCATCGGTGACGTCCAGGGCCATTCGCTGGAGGCGGCCACGGTCATGGGCGACCTGCGCACCTCGCTACGGGCCTACACCATCGAAGGCCTCGAACCCGCCGCCGTCGTCGAGCGGACGAACCGGCTCTTCCGTCGCTTCAGCCCCAACCTGATCGCCACGTTGTGCTTCGCGGTGCTGGAACCGGCGACGCGGCACCTCACGGTCGTGAACGCCGGCCACCTGCCGCCGCTGGTCGTGACACGCCGAGGGACATGGTGGCTCACGGGGGGCAGCACGCTGCTCGGCGCCGAAAGCGTCGCACCACAGGCGACCGTGGTGCAGCTGCCGCCGGCGGCCTCGGTCGTGTTCGTCACGGACGGGCTGGTCGAGCGGCGCGACCGGTCCCTCGATGTCGGGCTGCGGACGATGGTCGATGCCATGCGGGGCCCATGGGTGGACGATGTCGACACGATGTGCCAGGTCCTGCTCGACCGGTGCCGGCCGGCACGGGGCACCGACATCGACGACATCGCCATCATGGTCGTGCGGACCAGTGATGGCGCGGCAGCGACCGATGAGGCGCCCCGGGTGATCTCCGGACAGCCGATCGTGGTCGAGCGCGCTGATCAGCCGCCCGGGACGTAGTAGCCGTTCAAGTCGGCGACGATCTGCGTTCCGGCGAAGGCGAAGAAGCAGATGTTCCCGCCGGCCCCCACCTTTGCCTTCACCAGGTTGGCCTTGTCGACGCCGACGACGAAGTTGATGTTCGACGCCAGCGGACGGGGTCGGCCGCACGGGAACACGGTGACGAACCCGCGGCCCTCCGCGTCGGTGACCGTCACGTTCAGCAGCACGGCACGGGCCCCGTCCGGGATGCCGCCGGCGCCGGCGACGTGCAGGAAGAACACCGAGCCGTGGCCGATGGGTCCGGGCCGCGAGTCGACGACGCCAGTGCCGTCGCGAGTGTCGAGCACCCGCACAGGGTCGATGGGCACGAGGTCGACGCCCGGGGCGGGTGAGAAGTAGCCCTGCACGTCGGCCACGAGGTCGACGGCGCTGTTGGCCACGAAGCAGATGCGCCCGTCGTTCGGGACCCGTACCGTGACGAGGTTGGAGACCTCCGGCGTCGACGGATCGAAGTTGATGTTCGACGAGCCGGGGCGGGGCCGGTCGCACGGGAAGACCGTCGCGTAGCCGGCGCTGGCGACGTCGGCCGCCGCCACGTTGAGGGTGACGGCGCGCACGCTTCCGTCATCGGGCACACCGCCGGCACCGCCGATGTCGACGGCGAGCACGTCGCCCGCGGCCAGTGGCCCCGCGGGGCGGCCGGCGAGACCAGTGCCGTCTCGGGTGTCGAGCACGCGCGCCGGGTCGAGCTCGTGGTAGTGGAAGCCGGGCACGGCAGCGAAGTCGTCGGCGTACCAGCCCGAGAGGTCGGCGACGATCTGCACGCCGCGGTTGGCGAAGAAGCAGACCGTGCCCTGCCGGCCCACCTTGGCCGTCACCAGGTTGGCGGCGTTCACGCCCTGGGTGAAGTTCAGGTTGGACGCGTAGGGCCGTGGCTCGTCGCATGGGTAGGTGGTGATGTAGCCCCGCCCGGGTGCCTCCGTCGCGGTCACGTTCAGCACCACGGCACCGGCTCCGGTCGTGGGGACGCCGGCCACGCCGGCGATCTCGAGGGTGGTGATCTGGCCCATGCCGAACGGGCCGGGGCGCTGCTCGGCCACGCCTGTTCCGTCGCGGGTGTCGAGCACCCGCACGGGATCGAGTGGGGTGAACGTCCCCCGCACCGGCACCGCCGCGCCGGCCGATCCCGTCGCGATCCCCACACCGCCGAGCATGGCCGCTACCGCCGCCAGAAGTCCCCACCGTCGTGCCCGCATGTCCCGCTCCTTCCGCACCCGAACCGACCGCGCCCCGGTGGTTCGAGGGAACAGACGGCGCAGCGGTGCCGCCATCACGGCCGCGCCGCACACCGGTTGCGCGGTGGCAGATGGGACGGCAATGCTGCCGCCCGTGACGGCGCGGACGGTGACATCGTGGCTGGCCGAGCTGGCGGCGGAGCGGGGGCCGGCGACGGCGGTGGTGACCGCCGGTCAGGAGCTGACGTTCGCCGACCTGGAGCTTCGCAGCACCCGGCTCGCCGGTGGGCTGCATGGCCTCGGCGTCCGGCCCGGCCACCGTGTCGGTGTGTTCCTGCCGAACGGCGCCGCCGGCATCGAGCTGTTCTTCGCCCTCGCCCGCCTCGGTGCCGTGGCCATCGGTGTGAACACCCGCTACCGGGCCGACGACCTGCGCCACATCCTCGAGGTGTCCGAGGCCAAGGTGCTGGTGAGCCCCGTCGACTTCCTCGGCATCGACTTCGAGGGCATCGTCGCCGAGGCGACGTCCACCATGGCGGCACCGCCGCACGTCGTGTGGCCCGGCGAGCTGCGCTCCCTCGCCGCCTGTGAGCCGCACTGGGCCGACGACGCCCAGCCCGACGATCTGGTGGTGGCCTTCACCACGTCCGGCACCACCGGACGCCCGAAGCTGGCCGCCCACGACCACGCCAGCCTCGTTCGTCACCTGGGGATCGCTGCCCGGTCGTTCGGTGTCGAGCCCGACGACACCGGGCTCCTCGCCGTCCCGCTGTGCGGCACCTTCGGTCTCATCAGCGTGCTGACCATGTTCGCCGGCGGCGCCCGCGTTGTGGTGCCCGACCGCTTCGAGGCGGCGTCGGCGGCAGCGCTCATGGCGGAGCACCGCGTCACCCATCTGAACGCCTCCGATGACATGCTGATCGGCTTGATCGACGCCGCCCGCGCTGCCGGTCTCGACCTGAGCGCGTGGCGCGAAGGCGTCTTCGCCGAGTTCACCAACCAGGGCCGGGCGGCGGTCGAGGCCGGCGACAGCGTCGGCGCGCGTCTGACGGGTGTGTACGGCTCGTCAGAGACGTACGCGTTCCTCGCGCACCGGTTGGCCGGCGAGCCGGCCGAGGCGCGAGCGCGCAACGGCGGGACCCTCGTCGACGAGGCGATGGCGGTGCGCACGGCCGATCCAGTGACCGGCGCCGTCACCGCTGCGGGCGAGCAAGGCGAGCTGCAGTTCTCCGGGCCGAGCGTGCTGCGCCAGCATCTCGGCAACCCCGAAGCCACCGGCAACGCGTTCACCCCCGACGGGTGGATGCGGACTGGCGATGTCGGCATCTGCGACCCGGACGGGCGCAGCTTCGTCTACCTGGCTCGCCTCGGAGACGCGCTGCGCCTCGCCGGCTTCCTCACCGACCCCGTGGAGATCGAGCGCCGTCTGCTGCTCCATCCCGGAGTGCTCGCCGCGCAGGTCGTCGGCGTCGCCGGGCCCGGGGGCGGCGATGTCGCCGTCGCCTTCGTCGTGCCCGCCGATGAGGCGCCGGCCGAGGCCGAGCTCGTCTCTCACTGCGCCGCTGCGCTGGCCAACTACAAGGTGCCCCGCCGGGTGGTGCTGGTGGCGGCGTTCCCGACGGTCGACGGCGCCAACGGCGTCAAGATCCGCAAGAGCGAGCTGCGGGACATGGCCCACGACGTCCTCAGCACACCACCACGCTGACGCGGTTGGCGACCGTGCGCCACCAGCTGTCGTCCATCCGGCAGATGCGGGTGCCGAGCTCGTTGTGACCGTGGCCGGCTTCGCCTTCTTCGTCAGAAGGGCGGGCATGACGCCGAGGAGCAGACCGACGACCAGACCGATGCCGAGCATGGCGACGGCGCGAGGCCGGCCGCTCCATGACACGAGGCCGTGCGGTGGCCCGCACGGGCTGCAGGAGCTCCTGGACGATGCCGTTCATGTAGATGGCGAGTGAGACCCCGCCGTACAGCACGACGGCGAAGCGCACCTCGCTGGTGGCGTCGTACTGACCGGCTTCGCTGATCCCCACGATCCCCCCAGGCGACGTCGATGGCTCCGGGTGGCCCGCAGTTGATCACACGCTCAGCCGGCGATCGACGACGCTTCGCACAGGACCTGGTCCATCAAGGGCACGCGCTGGCCGCTGCAGTCGGCCGATGACGCGGCGGCGGCGTTCGCGCTCGCGGGCGCCACCGTCGTCGCCACGGTGGCGACGGTCGTCGGCGGGCTGACCGCGACGGGAGCGCTGGTGGGAACGGCAGAGCTGGTCGAGGCGGGCGGCGGCGCCGGTGCCGGGTCCGGGTCGGGCCGCAGCCGTTCGGCGGCCGAGGAGCCGACCACCACCGCCGCGATCAGCACCAGGACGGCGACGGCAACGAGCACGAGCGGCAGGCGCCGGCGCGGTCGGCGCCGGTCGGCCTCGGGCTCGTCGTCGGGTTCGTCGTGGCCGCGACCGTGCTGGCGTATGACGATGGTGACGGCCGGCGACGCCCGCCGTCCGCTCGTCGGCGGGCGCGGGTGCACCTCGCCACGGAGGCCGCGAGCGCCGAGGTCGTGCTCGAGCTGGCGCTCGGTGGTGGCGGCGTCGCGCCCGTCCACCACGAAGCCGAGCACCTCGTGCTCGCCGTTGACCGCGGTGGAGGCCACGCTCATGGCGCCGGTGGCGTCGGTGGACCGTCGGGTCTCGATCACGACATCGTCGCCGTGCACGTCCAGCAGGGGTCGAGCGAGTTGGGCGTCGATCCGGGCGTTCATGGCATCGACGATCGCGGCGTCCTGGTCGTCATCGATGCCTTCCACGCCGATGGCATCGACCAGCGTGGCCACCAGCTCGCTCGTCATCCCCTCCACGTAGCCGCGGCAGAGGGACTCGATCAGGGCGTCGTCGGTGCCCTCGGGCCGCTCGGACAGCCATGGCGGCGCGTAGCCGCCCTGGCGCAGCTTCGGCACCCGGACCGAGATCGAGCCGTAGGACACCTCGAAGAGCACGTGCCGGTAGCCGTTGCGCCGGTTGATGCGCGCACCGTCGGCGTCCCAGCAGCGAGCCTCGACCTCGACGGCCATCAGCTCCTCGACGAACGCCTGGGTCAGCGTGCGTAGGAGGCGCCGATCGCGCTCGAGCCGGGCGCGCAGCCATTGCCAGGCGGGGTCCTGCGGCCGGTCGGGCGGCACGTGGTGCGCAGCCGTCACGGTCGGCCCACCAGCCACGCCCGAGCGACGCCGTCGTAGGCGCCGGTGACGACCTCGGTACCGTCCGGGCTGAAGGCCACATCGGCCACCCAATCCGGATGATCCAGCTCGGCGACCTGGTCGCCGGTGATGTCCCAGATGCGGGCGGTGTCGTCATTGCTGGCCGTGGCCACACGGGTGCCGTCGGGGCTGAACGTGACGGCGCTGACCAGTCCGTCGTGAGCCAGCCGCACGGTCTCCTTGCCGGTGCTGACGTCCCAGATGCGGGCGGTCCGGTCGTAGCTGGCGGTGGCCACCCGGGTGCCGTCGGGGCTGAACACCACATCGCTCACCCAACCGTCGTGCTGGAACCGGGCGATCTGGTGACCGGTGGCGGTGTCGAAGATGCGGGCGCTGTCGTCGAAGCTGGCGGTGGCGATGCGGGTGCCGTCAGGACTGAACACCACCCGGAACACGGCGCCGTCGTGCGGCAGCGCCGCGATGGCGGTCCCGCTGGTGGCGTCCCAGATGCGGGCCTCGTCGCCGAAGGCGCCGGTCACGATCTGGTGGCCGTCGGGGCTGTAGGCGACGGACAGCAGGGGACTGTCGTCCGGGAGGCGGAGGAGCTCATCGCCGGTCGTTGCATTCGACACGATCGCGGTGGAGTCGAAGCTGGCCGACACCAGCCGGCTGCCGTCGGGGCTGAAGGCCACGGCCCGCACCGAGCCGTCGTGGTGCTGGCGCATGACCTCGTCGCCAGTCGCGGTGTCCCACACCCTCGCGGTGTCGTCGGCGCTACCTGTAGCCAGCCGTCGCCCGTCCGGGCTGAAGCTCACGGCCAGCACGGGCCCGTCGTGGTGCAGCCGCTCCAGCTCGCGTCCCGTCGCCGGATCCCACAGCCGGGCGGTGCCGTCCACGCTGGCCGTGGCCACCTGGGTGCCGTCGGGGCTGAACGCCACCTCGACCACCCAGCCGTCGTGGGCCAGCGCCGCCTGCAGGCTGAAGGGATCGGCCAGGAGCGTGCTCCGCCCGCCGATCCTGTGGCAACCGGGCAACCACGGTCCTGCCCCGGGGCCGAGGACGACGGTGCGGCCGCGGAAGAGCACGGCGGCGGCGGCCGATCCCGCTGGCACCGTCTGCTGACGGCGGGCCGGCGTGTCGGCCGTGACCACGGTGACGCCGGCGGGCGGCGGGGCGGTGGTCGGGGTGTTCGGTGGTCTGGGGGTCGTGCCATCAGTGGGCGGCGGCCCGTCGAGGGCCGTCGTGGGCGTCGTGGCCTGATCAATCGGTGCGGGCGGCGCCGTCGTGCCGGGTGCCGGCACGGGTACGGTGCCGACCGACGGGATCTCGGCGCCGGCGGCCGGCGCGACCGTGAGCGGCGGGACCGTCGGCACCGGATCCGACGGCGAGGGGACGGCCACCGTGACCGGCGGGACGACGACGGGGCCGACGCTGACGGGCGGCACCGTGACGGGCGGCACGGTGACCGGGGGAACGGTGAGGGCGGGGGCCGTGACGGGGGGAAGGGTCACCGGTGGCAACGTCACCGGCGGAACGGTCACGGGCGGGACGGTGACGGGCGGGATGGTCACCGGCGGCAACGTCACGGACGGCACGGTGACCGGCGGCAACGTCACCGGCGGTAACGTCACGGGCGGCACGGTGACCGGCGGCAGGGTCACGGTCGGGGTGGTGATCGGCGGGATGAGCTGGCCGCTGGCGCCCGCCGTCGTCACCGCCAGGACGACCACGCCGGTGCCGACCGCGAGGAGTGACTTCATCGCCAACCGCAGTGCCATCCTCGGCATTGATCGGCGCATCGCGCCCGGCGCGTCCCCGTCTGGCCTCGTGTCCATCACCTCGTCGTGGCCTCGGGACCTGCGCATCTACCAACATGTTCCCACGGATTGCCCGTCGGTAAACGTGCCAATACCGAGGTCGGATCAGTGCTCCACACAGTGAATACCGCGCGTGTTGGAGTGAGCGCATATTGCGACAAACCGACGCTGAACGTGAGGCAATTCTGGACGGCGATGGCACACGGTGGAGGGAGGAACGCGTCACGCGGTTATCCCCGGTGACGCCGGCGATGGGCGCGCGAGGATGCGTCGTGGCCCGCTACACCTTCGGTGACGACGAGCACGCGGTGCAGCGGCTCGCCCTCGTCGCCGAGGCCTACGCGCCCGGCTCCCGCACTCTCCTCGAGCAGTACGTGCCGCCCGGCGTGGCGGTCGTGGTGGACGCCGGTTGCGGACCCGGGTTCAGCACCGAGCTGCTCGCCGCCACCTGCCGGCCCGGCGCGCTCATCGGGATGGATGCCTCCGAGGCGTTCCTACGTTCCGCTCGGCAGCGGGTGCCGACGGCCGAGTTCGTGGCCCACGACGTCACGGCGGTGCCGTTCCCGACACCGCCGGCCGATGCGATCTACGCCCGGCTGGTGCTCGCCCATCTGGGCGATCCGGCGGCGATCCTCGAACGCTGGGGGCAGCAACTCGCTCCCGGCGGCGTCGTCATCTCCGAGGAGCTGGAAGGCATCGAGGCACCGGCCGGACCGCTGCGGGACTACGACGATCTGTCGAGTGCGATGGTGTGCCGCGGTGGCGGCGTCATGTGCGCCGGTCCGCTCCTCCGCCATCTCGGCGGGCGTTGCGTCCCGGTCGTCGCGCCGGCGGCGCTGGCGGCGCGCATCTACTCGTTCAACGTGCGGCTGTGGCGCGAGCAGGGCGACACCGGCGTGTCCAGTGACGATCTCGCCACGCTCGAGCTGGCGCTGGCCGACGTGGCGCAGACGGACGACAATCGCACGGTGGCGTGGATCGTGCGCCAGACCGTCCTCAGTCCTGGAACGTCGCCGCCGTGAGGGCGCTGTCCTCGGTGCCGCGGTAGTACGCGATCTTCCCGTCGCGGAACTGGAAGAAGTGGTGGAGGTTCATGCTTCGGACCAGCACGACCGCATCGGTTCCGAACCAGGCCCGGCGGAAGTCGCCGGGAGGCGTCATGGTCAGCAGCACGGGCCGAGCGAGCACGAGGTTCCCGGCCGCTGGCGCGTAGCGTCGCCGCGATGAAGGCCGTGATGTGTCACGAGATCGGGAGCCTCGACAACCTGGTGGTCGAGGAGGTGCCCACCCCCGAGCCCGGGCCCGGCCAGGTCCGGGTGGCGGTCAAAGCGGCGGGCGCCAGCTTCGTCGACGGGCTCATGGTCGCCGGTCGCTACCAGTTCCCGATGCAGCCGCCCTACACGCCCGGCGGCGAGTGCGCCGGGCTGGTCGATGCCGTCGGCGATGGCGTGGACGGGTTCGCTGTGGGCGATCGCGTCTTCGCGTCGACGCGTGGAGGCGCCTTCGCCGGCGCCGTGCTGGCTGCACCGCGCCAGCTCGTGTCGCTCCCTTCGAGCATCGACTTCGGACGCGGCGCGTCGTTCCTCCAGGTGTACGGGACGGCATGGTTCGCGTTGAAGCACCGCACGGTCGTGCGGCCGGGGGAGGTCGTGCTGGTGACGGGCGCTGGGGGCGGCGTCGGCCTGGCCGCCATCGACGTGGCTCGGTCACTCGGGGCGCGTGTGATCGCCGTGGCGTCCAGCGCGGAGAAGCGGGCACTGGCGCTGGCCCGGGGCGCCGAGTCGGTCATCGACTCGCTGACCGAGGACGTCAAGACCCGCGCCCGCGAGCTGACGGGCGGCGAGGGCGTCGACGTGGTCTACGACGTCGTGGGCGGTGACGTGTCCGAGGCGGCGTTGCGGGCGCTGAAGTTCGACGGCCGGTTCTGTGTGATCGGGTTCACCGGGGGCATCGCCAAGGTGCCGCTGAACCTCGTGCTGCTCAACAACCGCACGATGGTGGGCGTCGAGTGGGGCGGGTGGGTCGGGCGCCATCCCGAGGAGAACCGGGTGCTCACCGCCGAGGTGGTGGCGGCGATCGGCGACGGTCGCCTCGATCCGGTCGCGCCCACGGAGCGCCCGCTCGACGCCGCCGCCGACGTGCTCCGCTCTCTGCTCGAACGGCGCGCGGTAGGCAAGATCGTGCTCGTGCCGTAATTCTTTGCCCGCCTCCGGCGGGCCTCGCTGCGCTCGGACAATGCCGCCAGCGGCTGCCCCGTCGCCGCACTGCGGCGACACCTCCTGCCGGCGGGCCTCGCTGCGCTCGGACAATGCCGCCAGCGGCTGCCCCGTCGCCGCACTGCGGCGACACCTCCTGCCGGCGGGCCTCGCTGCGCTCGGACAATGCCGCCAGCGGCTGCCCCGTCGCCGCACTGCGGCGACACCTCCCGCCGGCGGGCCTCGCTGCGCTCGGACAATGCCGCCAGACGGCGGGCGACATTGGGTGCCGATCCGGTCATGGGTGCTGATCGACCCGCCAGGCGGGGCGATCGGCACCCAAACCGCGATCGCCGGACGATACGTTGCGTCCATGGATTATCGCTTCCTCGGCCGTACCGGACTCCGCGTCAGCCCACTGTGCCTCGGGACGATGAACTTCGGTCCCGAGACCGACGAGGCCACCAGCCACCGGATCATGGATGCGGCGCTGGACGTCGGGATCAACTTCTTCGACACCGCCAACGTGTACGGGGCCAAGGAGACCGAGCAGATCATCGGCCGCTGGTTCGCGCCGGGCGGTGGTCGCCGGGAAAAGGTGGTGCTCGCCACGAAGGTGTACGGCGGCCGCGACCCGTGGCCCAACACGTCGCGGCTGTCGGCCCTGGCCATTCGCCAGGCCTGCGAGGACAGCCTGCGCCGCTTGCAGACCGATCACATCGACCTGTACCAGATGCATCACATCGACCGCGACACGCCGTGGGACGAGGTGTGGCAGGCGATGGACCTGCTCGTCGCCCAGGGCAAGGTCCTCTACGTCGGCAGCTCGAACTTCGCCGGTTGGCACCTGGTGCAGGCCAACGAGACGGCCCGCCACCGGGGCTCGCTCGGGCTGGTGTCCGAGCAGAGCCTGTACAACCTGCGGGCCCGCACGGTCGAGCTGGAGGTGCTGCCCGCCGCCACCGCCTACGGCATCGGCATCCTCCCGTGGAGCCCCCTCGCCGGCGGGCTGCTCGGCGGTGCCCTGCAGAAGGTGACGGAAGGGCGCCGCGGCGCCGAGCGGGTCAGCCAGCTCGTGGAGCGCAACCGTGACCAGCTCGAGGCGTGGGAGGCCCTGTGCGCCGAGCTGGGCGAGGCCCCGGCCGATGTGGCCCTGGCGTGGCTCCTCCACCAGCCGGCGGTGACCGCCCCGATCATCGGGCCCCGCACCGCCGACCAGTTCAGCGGGTCGCTGCGGGCCCTCGACATCGTGCTCGAGCAGGACGCCCTGGACGCCCTGGACAAGATCTTCCCCGGTCCGGGCGGCGCCGCCCCGGAGGCGTACGCGTGGTGACCTCAGAGGCGGGTTGACGGCCGCCCTCCAACGGCGCGCGCCAGCTACCGCTCGGACCGACGCCGACCGCCAGCTCGTGGTGCGAGCGCTCGAGCGCACCCATCTTCGTGATCGACGTCACCGCCTACTTCGGCTGATCCGCCCTCGCCCGTCCCGACGAACGACTGGTGACAGCGAGGAACCTGGGGAGGCACGATGATCTCGACGTCGTTCACGCGCACCGCGGCATGGTGCAGCCTGGTGGCCGGCGTGGCCGCGCTGGCCTATTCGTGCACGTTCGCGGTGGTGGTGCAAGACGGCGACCGCTGGGCCCAGTGGACGAGCACCATCGTGCTCGCCATCGGCTCGGCGGCCGCAGTCCCGGTGCTGGTGGCGCTGTACCTCCGGGTACGGGCGGTGGACGAGGGGTTCGCGATGATCGCCGTCCTCGTCGGTGCCGCGGCGTCGGTCGGGTCGCTCCTGCACGCCACGTTCGATCTCGGCGTGCTGGCCAACGAACCACCGCAGCGCTGGGACTACCCGAGCCCCACCGACCCGCGCGGGTTCGCCACCTTCTTCCTGGCCGGCGTGGCCATCGCCGTGCTGTCGACGCTGCTCGGTCGTCAAGGCGCGCCGCGCAACCTGGTCCGCCTCGGCTGGATCACGGCGGTGCTGCTGGCGTGGGTCTGGATCGGGCGGCTGACGGCACTCGATCCCAAGGAGCCGTGGGTGGCGCCGGCCGTCGTCGGCTCGGGCTTCATCGGCGTCCCGCTCTGGTACGGCTGCGTCGGCGTCCTCCTGTGGCGTGATCGTCTGACCGCCGCCCCGAGCGGCACGACCACCCGGACTGCGGTGCTCGTCTAGCGCGCCAGCCGTCCGTCAGCCAACATCGGGTCATGACCACCGCCATGGACCGTGTTCGTGCTGCTCGGCACTGGGCGTTCATCATGCCCGGACGGGCGAGTGCCCTCTCAGCGGAAGCGGCCCGGCTGCAGGGCCTCGGCGTGGCCGGCGCGATGGTTCCGCAGATCTTTGCGCCGCCGTGGGCGGCGCTCGGCGTGATCGCCGCCACGAGCGAGCTCGAGGTGGGCAGCGGCATCGCCATGGGCTTCGTGCGCAGCCCGCTGGAGACGGCGATGGCGGCGCTCGATCTCGACCGCATCTCCGGCGGCCGGCTCACCCTCGGGCTGGGCACGAGCGTGCGGGAGTGGAACGAGGACCGCTTCGGCGTCGCCTACGACCGGCCTCTGGCCCGCTTGCGCGAGCTCACGACGCTGGTCCACCGGATGGTGACGGCGTCGGAGCAGGGCGAGATCGGGCGCTTCGAGGGCGACTTCTACTCGATCGACCTGCGGGGCACGCGCCTCCCGAGGCCGGCGCGCCCGTCGATCCCCATCTGGCTGGCGCCGCTGCGGGCACCCATGATCGAGCTGAGCGCCGAGGTGGCCGACGGCCTGCTCGGCCATCCGGTGTGGTCGCCGCGCTGGATCCAGGGCGAGCTGCAGGAGGCGGTGCGGCGCGGTCTCGATCGTGCTGGGCGCGCCCGTGAGGAGTTCCGCGTGGTGGCCTTCCTGCGCGTCGCCATCAGCGAGGACGTCGACCAGGCCACCCAGGACGCCAAGGCCGGCCTGCCGATGTACGCGCAGATCGTCCAGTACGAGTCCTACTTCGCCGCCCACGGCTTCGACGGTGAAGCGAAAGCCCTCCACGATCTGGCGGCCACCGGGGCTCCCAACCGGGAACTGGCCGCCGCCGTCAGCGACGACATGGCCCGCGAATTCGTGATCGTCGGGACCCCCGAGGACGCCGCCGAGCAGATCGCCGCCCTGCTGCCGTTCGTGGACGAGCTCTGCATCACGGCGCCGACGGCGCTCCCGCCCGATCGCACCCGCGAGTACGAGGCCGCCATCGCCCAGCACCTCCTACCTCTGGGCGGCTGAGCGGGGGCGCCTTGGCGGGGGTGTTCGATCCGACGAGACTGGGGAAGGTGCAGGCGGTGGTGTTGATCGGCGCGTTGCTCCTGCCGACGTTGGTCGGTGGGGCAGTGGTGGCAGGGGCGCGGCTGTGGCGGCGCTGGAGCGCGCGGCGGGATCGGGAGCCAGTGCCGCTCGGGCCGCCGATCGAGCGCATCGCCGCCGACCTGCGCCGCCTGAACGGCCAGCGCCACGTGATGCGCCGGCAGGTGCCGGCGCCAGGCCGGGGGGTCCGGGCCCGCGCCCTCACCGCCGCCTACGTCGACGTCCTCACCGACGCCTGCCGGGTGCTCGAAGTGACCCCGCCGCGCGCCAGCGCGTCGGGGGTGGCCCCCGGGGCCGAGATCGAGCGGGTCGAGGCCGAGCTGCGCGTGAGGGGCCTCGACGTGAGCTGCCCGGTCTGAGTGCGTGTCCTCGCCGTCTCGGATGAGGTCGACGAGGCGCTCTGGCACGACGTCGCGCCCGTGCGGGGGGTCGAGCTGATCCTGGCGTGCGGGGACCTCCCGTTCGACTACCTCGGGCACCTCGCCGACGCCCTCGACGTGCCGGTGGTCTTCGTGGTTGGCAACCACGATCCCGACGTCGCCGGGTACCGGCAGCATCGCAATGGCCTCGTGCTGCGGGCCGGCCTGCCCGCCGAGCCGCCCTGGCCCCCGGGCGCGACGAACGCCGACGGCCGGATCGTGGACGTGGCCGGCGTGCGGGTCGCCGGTCTCGGCGGCTCGGTGCGCTATGGCGAGGGGCCCAACCAGTACACGCAGCGCCAGCAGCGCCGCCGCGCGGCCCGCCTGCTCGCCGCCGCGAGGTGGCGTCAGCGCCGTGACGGTCGCGCCGTCGACGTGGTGCTGACCCACGCTCCGCCGAGTCGCGCCGACCGCGCCGCCACCGCTGATCCGGCGCACGCCGGCTTCGACGCCCTCGCTCGTCTCGTCGACCGGCTCCAGCCGCCCCTGCTCCTCCACGGTCACGTCCACCCCTACGGTGGGGCGCAGCGTGATCACCGGTACGGCAACACGATCGTGCGCAACGTCGTCGGCCGCCACGTGTTCGCCATCGAGACGGAGGGCACCGATGCCTCGTGAGACGGGCTTTCCCCGGGCCGATGTCGAGAACGACTTCCTCCGGCTGCGCCGCCGGCAGGTGCTGGCCAAGCTGGCCCACAAGCTCAGCCGGGAGCCCGACGACGTCAACCTCGTGCTGCCCTACGACGAGGTGATCGCCGCGCTCGGCTACGAGGGCGAGCGCAGCATCGGGCTGAAGTCGATCAAGCTGGCCGACATCGTCGGGTCCGTCGACCAGCGCCGCGACTTCGACCGCCGCTTCCGGCCGACATCGGCCCGGGTGCGCGAGCGGTGGGAGCAGCTCGCGCTGGCGCAGCGCCGCGGTGCGCCCATGCCCCCCATCGACGTCTACAAGGTCGGCGATCTCTACTTCGTGAAGGATGGCCACCACCGCGTCTCGATCGCACTATCCCAGGACCAGACGACCATCGACGCCTACGTGACCGACGTGCGCACCACGCTGGCGGCCAAAGACATCCGCACCCGGCGCGATCTGCTGTTCAAGAGCTACGAGCGGATGTTCCTGGCACGGGTGCCGTTGCCGCCGCCGATGCGGGCCAAGATCGCGGTGTCGGACCCGTGGTCGTACGCCAAGCTCGGCGAGAACGTGGAGGCGTGGGGCTTCCGGTACCTGCAGCACGAGCGCCGGTTCTGCGACCGTGCCGAGATCGCGCGGCGGTGGTTCACCGACGAGTACTCACCGGTGGTGAAGATGCTGCGGGAAGCCGATCTCCTCGGTGACGGCACTGAAGCGGAGGCGTACATGCGCGTCGCCGCCGAGCGCTACCGGCTCATCCTCACCCACGAGTGGAGCGACGAGATCATCCAACGTCTGCGGGCGGCGCCCGTCAGCTCGCGTCGGCGCCGACCGTCGTGAACCCTTCTTCGTAGGTGGCGTTCTGCCCCGTCGCTGGGTCGAAGATCTGGATGAAGCGGGTGTCGACCCAGAGATCGGCACTCTTGCCCTCGCGCACCTGGGTGGCGGCGTCGAGGCGGGCCACGACCTGATCGGTGTCGGCGCCCGTGTCGGCGCGGCCCGAGTCGGCCGCCAGCTCGGCCAGCTCAGCGGCCTGCGCCGCGCCGCCCTCGTAGGTGAAGTAGGCGAACACATCCGAGCCCATCGACTCGAGCACCTCGATGTTGGCCTTGAACGTGATGCCGTGCTCCCGGTCCTGCGGGGGCACGAGGCTGGCGTCCTCGAAGTTCTCAGGCCGGAAGCCGACGATGACATCGCGCCCGCCGCCGTCGGCTTCGAGGGCCTGGCGGGTCTTGTCGCTGAGGGTGATGTCGCCGAGTGGCGTGCGCAGCTTCCCGTCTTCGAGGGTGCCGCCCATGAAGTTCATCGCCGGTGACCCGATGAAGCCGGCGACGAACAGGTTGACGGGGTTGCGGTAGAGGTCCTGCGGCGGGCCGACCTGCTGGAGCTTGCCGGCGCGCATGACCGCCACGCGGTCGCCGAGGGTCATCGCCTCGGTCTGATCGTGGGTGACGTACACGGTGGTGGTGGCCAGGCGCTTCTGCAGCCGGGCCACCTCGGTGCGCATCTGCACCCGCAGCTTGGCGTCGAGGTTGGACAGGGGCTCGTCCATGAGGAAGGCGGACGGGTCGCGCACGATGCAGCGGCCCATGGCGACGCGCTGGCGCTGGCCGCCGGAGAGGTTGGCAGGCTTGCGGTCGAGGTGCTGGGTGAGGTCGAGGATGCGGGCCGCCTCGTCCACCTTCTGGTCGATGACGGCCTTCGGCGTCTTGGCCAGCTTGAGCGCGAAGGCCATGTTCTCGCGCACCGTCATGTGCGGGTACAGGGCGTAGCTCTGGAACACCATGGCGATGTCGCGGTCCTTCGGCGCCATGTTGTTCACGACCTTGCCGCCGATGCGCAGCTCGCCCTCGGAGATGTCCTCCAGCCCCGCGATCATGTTCAACGTCGTCGACTTCCCGCAGCCCGAGGGGCCGACGAGGATCACGAACTCGCCGTCGGCGATGTTCAGGTTGACGTCGTCGACGGCGAGCGCCCCGTCCGGGTACCGCTTGGTGATGTGCTCCAGCACGATGTCGGCCATGGGGGCTCCTAGCCTTTGACGGCGCCGGAGGTCAGGCCGGCGACGATCCGTCGTTGGAAGAACAGGACGAAGACGATGATCGGGATGGTGATGATGACGGAAGCGGCGGCGATCGACCCGATGGGGGATTCGAACGACGAGCTACCGGTGAAGAAGCCGATGGCGGCAGGCACCGTGCGGGCCCTCGTGGTGGACGTGAGCGAGATGGCGAACAGGAAGTCGTTCCAGCAGAAGATGAACACGAGGATCGCCGTCGTGAACATGCCCGGCGCCGCCAGGGGAGCGATGACCTTGGTGAACGCCTGGAAGGGCGTGGCCCCGTCCATCTTCGCCGCCTTCTCCAACTCCCACGGGATCTCCCGGAAGAACGCCGACAGCGTGTAGATGGCCAGCGGCAGACCGAAGGTGATGTACGGGATGATCAGACCGAGCCACGTGTCGAACAGGCCGAGGTTGCGCTCGATGTTGAACAGCGGCGTTACCAGCGAGATGACCGGGAACATGGCGATCAGCAACGACATGCCGATGAGGACGCTCTTGCCCGGGAAGCGCAGGCGGGCCACGGCGTAGGCCGCCATCGACGCGAAGAGCACTGCGACGAACGTGGAGATGAGGGCGATGCCGATCGAGTTGATCAGGGCGCGGGTGAACTCCGACGTCTGGAAGATGCCCGAGTAGTTGTCCCAGGTCCATTCCTTCGGCCAGAACGAGCGGTCGGTGACGGACGACGGGTCTTTGAAGGACAGCGACACGATCCAGAGCACCGGGATGAGCACAAGCAGGATCACGACGATGTTGGCGGTGCTCCAACCGACCTTCTGCTTCGCGGTGGTGGCCATCAGTTCTTCAGGTCCGTCCCGGGTGCGGACGCGCCGAACCCCTTGATGAACAGGAAACCGATGATCGCGACGCAGATGAAGATCAGCACCGAGATGGCGGAGCCGATGCCGAGGTTGAGCGCCGTGAACAGGTTGTCGTAGCCGAGGATCGACACCGAGCCCGTGTCCTGTCCGCCGCTCGTGAGGATGTAGATGTTGTCGAAGATCCGGAATGCGTCGAGCGTCCGGAACAGCAGGGCCACCAGGATCGCCGGTTTCATGAGTGGCAAGGTGACGTGGATGAAGCGCTGCCACGCCGAGGCGCCGTCCATCTTCGCCGCCTTCTGGAGGTCCTCGGGCACCAGCGCCAGCCCGGCCATGAGGAGCAGGGCCATGAACGGTGTCGTCTTCCAGACCTCGGCCAGGATGATCACGGCGATGGCCTGCCACTTGTCCGTGAGGGGAGCGGCGTCGCCGAACAGGGCCGAGAGGTAGCCGGTGCTCGGCGTCCAGGCGAACTGCCAGCTGAACGCCGCCACCACGGTGACGATGCCGTACGGGATGAGGATCGACGTGCGCACGGTGCCCCGCCCGAAGATCGTGCGATGCATGACGATGGCCAGGGCCATGCCGAGTGCGAGCTCGATGGCCACGGAGATCACCGTGATGATCACCGTGTTCCAGAAGGCGATCCACCAGTAGGGCGACGTCAGCACCGACACGTAATTCTCGAGGCCGATGAACTCGGCCTGGTCGGGGAACCGGAGGTCGTAGCGCTGGAGGGACAGGTAGACCGAGTAGACGATGGGATAGGCGGTGACCGCCACCATGATGATGACGGCGGGGGCGCACAGCAGCCAGCCGAGCCGGCGCTCGGACCGGGCGCCCTCGGAGAGCTTCGGGCGCTTCCTCGCCGGCGCCACCGGTTCGGCGGTGGGAACGGTCTGGGTGTCTACGCTCACGGCACCAACCCCTTCGAATCGAGCGCATCCTTCAGGTCGCTGGCCATGCTCTTCTCCGTGCTCTCGGGGTTGATGCCCGCCGGTGGCGACACGGCGTGGGAGATGACGATGGACAGGTTCTGGTACGCCGGCGTGAGCGGCCGCACGGCCGCCGTGGCCAGGGAGTCCTGGATCTCCTTGGCGAACGGGTACGGCTCCTGGAGGTCAGGATCGTCGTAGAGCGCCGACAACGACGGCGGCACGCCGCCCTTGATGGCGCCGATCTTCTGGTTCTCGCTGTCGCGCAAGCAGAGCGCCGCGGCGAAGGCCTGGTCCGGGTGCTTGGTGTACTTGCTCACCGCGATGTTGATGCCGCCGATGGTCACGTGCGACGGCTGGCCGTCGGTCACCGCCGGATACGCCGCCCACTTGAAGTTGGGGAAGATGTCGGGCTTGTTCTCCCGCATCGAGGGATAGACGAACGGGTAGTTCAGCTGGAACGCCGCCGTCCCCGACTCCATGGCGAGGCGGTTGTCGTTCTCCGTCTGCACCGGCAGGGACGGGTCGGCCGCCGGGGAGGTGGCCAGTTGCTTCATGATCCCCAGGGCGGTGACGGCGGGGGGACCGAGGGAGGGCTCGGTGCCGGCGTCGTTGAGGACGCTGCCGCCGGCGCTGGCCAGCAGCGTGTTGAACCACACCGTGACGCCCTCGTACTGGTTGCCCTGGATCTCGATGTAGTGAGGCTTGCCCTGCTGCGCGAGGTCGGTGGCCATCTTGATCATCTCGTCCCACGTCTTGGGCGGCGTGGGCACGAGGTCCGCCCGGTACCAGAGCAGCTGGGTATTGCTGTTGAACGGGGCCGCCCACAGCTTGTTCTGGTACGTGGCGGTGGCCAGCGGACCAGCGAGGGTTCCCTGTTCCACCTGGGCCTTGTTGTCGCCGGTCCATTCCTGGATCCAGCCCGCTTCGGCGAACTCGGGCGCCCAGGTGACGTCCAGTCCGAGCAGGTCCATCGAGCTGTCTTCGGCGGCGAGGCGGCGCACCATCTGGATGCGCTGGCCGTCGGCACCATTCGGGAGCTTCTGGTAGGAGATCTTGTACGCACCGTTGCTCTGCGCGGTGCAGTTGTTCACCGCGTCCTGCACCGCACCCGAGTTGTCCGGATAGATGTAGAAGTTCAACGTGGGAGTGCCGGAGCTGGAACCTCCCCCACACGCCGCCAGGATTTGACCCGCCACGAGCAACCCAGCAAGCAGCGCCGGGCGTTTTGGCACGCCTCCCACGAAACGTCCTCCTCTCCGATCGGCGCGCACAGTGGTGTGCAGCGTCGAGTCGAACCGGACCCCCCTGGTCTGCGACTGCCTTTCCCTGACTGGACGCGGAACATACTCCCGGAGGGAACACTGGCGCAGACGCGAAGCGACCGCCGGCGGGACCGGCGGTCGCTCCTCCTGCTCGATTGTCGGGCTACGTCAGACGCCCGACGCCTCCAGGACGTGAACGCCGCAGGCCGAGCCGAGGCCGATCACGTGGGCGAGGCCGACCTTGGCCCCTTCGATCTGGCGGGGGCCACCCTCACCACGGACGTGCTGGCAGACCTCCCAGATGTTGGCGATGCCGGTGGCCGAGATGGGATGGCCCTTCGACTGCAGGCCG
Source organism: uncultured Acidimicrobiales bacterium (assembly GCA_963728985.1). Taxonomy (GTDB): domain Bacteria; phylum Actinomycetota; class Acidimicrobiia; order Acidimicrobiales; family Ilumatobacteraceae; genus DASXAI01. Next base: position 465,613 of record CAVSME010000006.1, read on the forward strand.
CCCGACACGTTCACGGGGAGCTTGCCGTCACGGCCGGGAGCGCCGGAGAGGAAGAAGTCGACAGCGCCGCCCTCCTCGCACAGCATCAGGTTGTCGTAGTGGACGAGCTCAGCGGTGGCGAAGCAGTCGTGCAGCTCGACGAGGTCGAGATCGTCCGGACCGACGCCGGCCATCTCGTAGGCCTGCTTGGCGGCGTTGCGGGTGAGCGTGTTCACGTTGGGCAGGACCTGGCAGGCCTCTTCCCACGGATCGGTGGTGAGCACCGAGGCGGAGACCTTCACCGCGCGACGCTGCTGCTCGAGCGACAGCGTCTTGAGCTTCTCGCCGTTCACGACCACGGCGGCGGCAGCACCGTCGCAGTTGGCCGAGCACATCGGCCGCGTGTTCGGGTAGGCGATCATCACGTCGCCCATGATCTGCTCGACCGACATGGCCTTGTTGTAGGCGGCCAGCGGGTTGAGGGTGGAGTGGGCGTGGTTCTTCTCGCTGATGCGAGCGAACAGCTCGAAGCTGGTGCCGCCGTACTTGTGGCCGTACTCCATCCCGATCTGGGCGAACACGCCGGGCATGGTGTCGGTGCCGATGCGGCCGTCGACCGGCGCAACCGCGCCGTAGCGGCCGCTGGGCGTCCACTCGTCCTTGTCGGCCTTGCGGCTGCCGCCCGCACCGAGCAGGCCGGCGCCGGCGAGCTTCTCGACACCGACGGCGAGGCCCATGTCCACTTCGCCCGCCTTCACCGCCATGATGGCGGTGCGCAGCGCCGTGGCGCCGGTGGCGCAGGCGTTGGACACGTTGTAGACGGGGATGCCGGTCTGGCCGACCTGCTTCTGCAGCTGCTGGCCGATGCCGCCGCCGCCGAGGAGGTTGCCGGCGGCGAGGATGCCCATGTCGCGCATGGAGACGCCGCCATCGGCGAGGGCGCCCTTGATGGCCTCGGCCCCGAGGTCGACGACGTCCTTGTCGGGGTGCTTCCCGAACTTGGTCATGTGGATCCCGAGGATCCAGATCTCTTCACTCGCGCTCATGTCAGCTCCCCTTCATCCAACGGGTTCGTAGCCGAACCCGATCGCCTCGGTGCCATTCTCGTCGGTTCCCAGCGAATACGTCGCCAGCTTGACCTTCATCCCGGTGTGCACGTGCTCCGGGTCGGGCTCCACGTTGATGATGTTGGTGCGCACGCTCGTGCCGTCGCAGTCGACGACGCCCGAGACGAACGGCACCTGCACGCCCGGCGCGGCGAACGCCACGATCGTGAACGTGCGGAGCGAGCCCTCGGTGTTGATCGCCACCGTGCGGAAGTCGGTGCCGAAGCAGCCGGCGCAGGCATTGCGGCGGTCGAAGAACCGGGCGCCGCAGTTGGTGCACTCGTTGGCTTCGAGGTGTGGCTGGTCACCCAGCACCAGGTAGTCGACGAGGGGGATCTGCCCTGCCATTCGCAATTTCCTCCCGTAGGACCCTTGGTCGGCGGGTCAAGACTACGGGAGGAAGCCCCGAACAGGACAATCCCCGCTGCCCAGCCGGTCCCGTCGAGGCGTCGAGCCCCTGGAGTCGGTGCGGGCCGGCGATCAAACGCGGTCTACTCTTCGGAAAAACGGCACGGAAAACCAGGAGGAACCTGATGCCCCACCCGCAGCCGGCGATTCTCGCCAGCCTGGAGAAGTACCAGTGGTACGTGCACCTGAGCCGCACCGAGGGCGCCGATGTCCAGGTGATCAAGGCGGCCCTGCGCGACCTGCGAGCGGCCTGCGCGCCCGAAGGTGTCCACACCGTCGTCAACCTGTGCCTGCTCTTCGGCCCTGGCTTCCTGGCCGAGCTCACCGACGACGTCCCCAACGACTTCCAGCCCTACCCGGGCTACGAGTCGCCCGACGGCAAGGTGGCCAAGGGCACCCAGGAGGAGCTGCTGGTCTGGGTCCACTCAGCCGAGAAGGATCGCCTCTGGGAGGCCCAGTTCAACTTCCGCCAGGCGGTGAAGGGGCACATGGCCGTCGCCCGGGAGACCCACGCGTGGATCTACCGCAACAGCCTCGACCTGACCGGGTTCATCGACGGCACCGGCAACCCGGCGCCCGAGGAGCAGTTCGACAAGGGCATCGTGCCCGAGGGCGAGCCCGGCGCCGGTGGCAGCTTCTGCATCGCGCAGCGCTGGGTCCACGACCTCGAGTACTTCCGGGGCCTGTCGCTGGAGGACCAGGAGAACACGTTCGGCCGGCGCAAGGATGACTCCGAGCGCCTGGCGGTGCAGGTGCCGACATCGCACTTGTCCCACGTGGAGCTGCGGGAGGGCAAGACGGCCGACGACACCAAGCCGAAGCGGGGCGAGATGGTGCGCCGGTCGACGCCCTACGCCATGCCCGACGGCACGGTCGGCCTCTACTTCATGGGCTTCTGCAAGGACCAGGCCTCCTTGCGCGAGCGCATGGAGGCCATCTACGGCATGAACGGCCAGGCGCGCGACGCCCTCACCGACTACTCCACGCCGGCGTCGGGCTCGTTCTACTTCGCCCCGTCGGTGCAGACGCTGGAAGCGATCCTCGCCTAACAGGGTGCTGAAGTACGGCCCTCGGCGGCGAGCCGTCCACGTGATCACCCAAATCAGAGCGTCGGCGCATGCCGCCGACCCGGGTACTTCAGCACCCTGCTAGTGCGGCGCGCCGGCGAACGCGCCGGCGCACAGGTCCTTGAACCGCTGGAGCTCCTCCGGTGGCGCGTCGACGCCCCGGAGGGGTCCCAGGTCGGCCAGGTGGGCCCGGGCGTAGAGCCGGGCCACCAGCTGCTTGCGGTCGCTGCCCAGCTCGGACTGCTCGAACCCGGCCTGCTCGAGCAGCAGCGCGGCGGCGTACACATCGATCATGAACTGGGCCAGCGGGTAGAGGCGGGCCTCGGCGGTGGGACCGTCGAGGGTGCGCCAGTGGGCGACGGCGCGTTCGAGATCGTCGATGCGGCCGGCCACGAGACCGGCGGTGGCGGCGTCGTCGCTCGGTGCCCGCCCGGCGGCGTCCCGAACCCGGTCGAGGAAGGCTCGGTCGGCCCCGTCGCGCTCCATGCCCCGGCGGACGTCGAGGCACAGGATGTTGTCCGGCCCCTCCCACACCGTGTTCACCTGCGCGTCGCGCAGCAGGCGGGCGACGGGCCACTGCTCGATGTAGCCGTTGCCGCCGTGCACCTCGATGGCGTCGCTGGCGGCCGTGATCCCGAGGCGGGCGGCGCGCAGCTTGATCAGCGGGGCGCCGATGCGCAGCCGGGGACCGAGGTACCCGTCGAAGACCAGGGCCTGGGCCGCTTCGACCTCGACGATGAGCTCGGCCAGCTTGCGCTGCATGAGCGGGTGGTGGGCCAGCTCGGCGCCGAACGCTTCCCGCGCGTTGGCGTAGCAGAGCGCTTCGACGAGGGCCCGGCGAGCGCAACCGAGGCCCATCATGGCGATGCCCAGCCGGGCGCCGTTGGTGAGCTCCATCATGCGGGCCAGGCCGCGCCCGTCCCCGACGCCGCCCCCATCACTCCCGCCCCCGCCACCCCTGCCGCCGCCGCTCGGCGCCAGCAGGAACGCCTCGGCATCGAGCAGCTCCACCTCGGCCGACGCGACCGCCTTGGTGCCCAGCTTGTCCTTCAGCCGCCGGATGCGGATGCCGTTGCGGCCGCCGTCGCGCCGTTCCCGTAGGACCAGGAACGGGGCGATGCCGCGGATGCCGTCGGGGGCGCCTTCGGCCTTGGCCAGCACCACGAAGGCCGAGCCGTTGGCGTTCGACGCGAACCACTTGAGCCCGCTGACCGCCCAGGCGTCGCCGTCGGGCACGGCCGTGGTCTCCAGCGCGGCGAGGTCCGAGCCCCCGGTGCGCTCGGTCAGCATCTGCGCCGCCTCCCCGGCGAGCTCGCCGGCGGCGAAAATCTCCCGGACCCGTTCCTTCACCTCGGGCGGCGCGAACTCGTCGGCCAGGCGCACGACCATGTCGCCACCGGTTCCGAGCGCGCACATCATCCCGATCTCGGCCTGGTCGAGGAGGTAGGCCCACGCCGCCGCGAGTGGCGCCGGGTCGACGCCGGCGCGACGGGCCTCCTCGCGGAACGCCCCGGAGCTGAAGCTGTGGGCGATGAGGTCGCGCCTCGACGCCTCGAACGTAGGTGGCATCACCACCGTGCTGATGTCGCGGCCCCAGCGGTCGTAGCGCTCCAGCCGGGGTGGGTTCCGATCGGTCTCCTCGGCCCGCTCGGCGATGGGTCCACCCATGAGGGCGCCCAGCTCGTCGAGGCGGGCCTCCGCCCACGCCAGACCGTCGGCCCCGAGGTGGCGGCGCATCAGGAACTGGAGGGTGGGGTCGCAGCGGTACCAGTTGCGGCCGACGGCGCCGGCGTAGCGCTCGGTGGCGTAGCGCCGGGCCTTCGCCGCGGTCGTGAAGGGCAGCTCGTCCACCGGTTCGGTGAGGTAGCGCGACATGTCCTGCATGGTACGGAGCGTGGCCAGCCGCCGGGTTCGCGCCGTGGCCCGGGCTACCATCGACGGGCCGCCCGCTCTGGTGCGGGCTGCGGAAGGACCTCGGTGGCGGACGTCTCGAACACCGCGTTCAGCGAGCAGTTGCCCCGGCCGGCACGACGTCCCGGGCGCCCGCGCGACACGAACAGTGACGAGACGCGCTGGCGCATCCTCGAAGCCGCCCTCGACGCCTTCGCCGACCGTGGCTACGACGGCGTGTCGACGCGCGAGATCGCCCGGCACGCCGAGGTCACCTCGGCCACCGTGTACCACCACTTCCCGTCCAAGTTCTCGCTGTACCAGGACGCCTACCGGTACGCCCTCGACGTCGCCTACGGCGCCTACTCCCGGGCGGTGGCGGGGCGGGCGAGCACCCTCGACGAGATCGATGCAGTGCTCGACTGCTCGCTGCGGCTCATGCACGAGCGGGTGGCGATCACGTCGCTGGCCATCCACGCGCAGACCGACGCCGTGCACCCGGAGATGCAGGGCCCCGAGCGCCACGAGTCGGCCCGAGCGTTCATCGACGGGATGGTGCAGCGGGCCATCGATCGCGGCGAGCTGGCCGCCGACGATGCCGTGCTGTTCGAGCGGATGTTCCTCGTGATGCTCTGGGGCCTGGCCATGGCCGGCCTGAACGGCACGGCGGAGCGGGTCGAGTGCGTGCAGGCCATCAAGCGGATGCTGACCGGCACCCTCCTGCGCCTCGAGCTCTAGCCGGCGAACCAGCCCTGCAGGTCGACGACGAGGTCGGCGTCGCTCATCGTGAACAGGCAGACCTGGCCATCGGCGCCCACCTTCGACACGACGAGGTTGGGGACCGCCTGTCCCGGCCCGAGGTTGAGGTTCGAGGCCGTCGGGCGGGGCGTGCCGCACGGCCACACCGTGACGAAGCCGGGTGCGTCGGCGTCGAGGGCGGTGACGTTCAGGGCGACGGCGCCGGCCGATGCGGGCACCGACGCCGTGCCGGCGACCGGCAACGACACGACCTGGCCCCCGGCCACCCGCTGCGCGGGTGCCACCCGGGTGTCGAGCAGGCGCTGGGGGAGGAGCGACGTGTACACGTCGTCACCGGTGAGCCACCCCTCGAGGTCGGCCACGAGGTCGACCCGCCCCATGCTCGACAGGCAGACCCTGCCGCCGGTGCCCACTTTCACCATCACCAGGTTGGCCACCGACTGGCCGGCGGTGACGTTGAGGTTCGACGCGTTCGGCATCGGTTGCCCGCACGGCCACGCCGTCACGAACCCGGCGGCATCGGCACCCGTGGCGGTGACGTTGAGGATCAGGCTGCCGGTGTCGCTCGGCAGGGCGACTTCGGACCGACCGAGCACGCTGAGCTCGACCGTCCCACCCGGGCCGACGGCGCCAACCGGCGCGCCGACTCCAGTACGGGTGTCGAGGAGACGCACGGGCGCCGTGCCGTGGAAGGCGGCGTCGGCCGGGAAGTAGCCGTCGACGTCAGCGATGAGGTGGGCGCCGGCCATGGTGTAGACGCACAGGGCGCCGTTGCCGTCGAGCGCGACTGTCGTGAGGTTGGCGACGGTGTCGCCCGCGTCGTAGTTGAGGTTCGACGCGAGGGGCGGGTCCGATCCGCAGGGGAACACGGTGACGTAGCCAGAGCCGTCGGGTTCGGTCACGGTCACGTTGAGGGTGACGGCGGCGGTACCGGCGGGCACGATCTCGCCGCCGAGGGCCAGCTGCACGACCTCCCCGGCGCCCACGCGACGGCGCGACGCGCCGATGCCGGCGCGGGTGTCGAGGGCGCGCACCGGCACCATCGGGTTGTACCGGCCCGGCTTCGCCGTCGATGGCTTCGTGGGGGCGTCCTGGACCGCGGTGAACGACCAGCTGAGGGTGATCTGCCCGGGACGGAGGAGCTCGACTCCGTACTGACCGGTGGTCAGGGGAGTTCGGGGGATGATCACCACCGCGTGGTCGGAGCTCATCACCGCCTGCCCGGCGGCGCCGTACGTGGGATCGGACGACTGGAACGTGGCCGCCGTGATCACGCACAGGTCGGGACCCTCGCTCACGGTGGTGCCGTCGGCCCGGTGCAGGCGCGCCGTGGTGCCGGCGGGCGGATCGGACGGCAGCAGGGCGAGGATGGGCAGGCCGGCCGGTCGCTTGAACCCCGGGCAGCTGTCGAGGGGATCGGGCGACTCGGGCCCGACCTGGGTGAGGTCGACCTGGCTGCCGGCGCCCGGCCACAGCACCGGCTCGCGGTTGGCCGGACCGGTCACCCCGCGGATCACGTCGAGGGCGGCCCCGGCACTCGTGCGGGCGTAGGCGACTCGCTGCAGGCGGGTGCGGAGGATCCCGATGGCGTGAAAGGGGGCGACCATCCACGCCTCGATGGCGGTGCGGTCGTCGTTGATGGCGCCGAGGTAGAGGTCGGCGCTGCGGCCAGCGTCGGCGCCTTCCGGTGTGTACCACGGACTGGCCGGATTCTCGGTATGCGCGCTGGCGTAAGCACCCGTCTTCAGGTTGGAGGGCGTCTTCTGCAAATAGGTCAAATGCTTGGCCAGACCGTCCGACCATGTCGGCTCTTCCACGACGGATGGGAGTCCGGCCATTGCGCGATAGTCGTTCACCAGGTCGAGCCAACTACCGCCTGGGTCCAGGGTCGCCGCGTGCGCTGGATCGGCACCGGCCGCCGTGATGCCGACCCCGAGGGACGACACCAGCACCAGCACCACCGTCGCAACCGCTGTGACCAGACGCTCCGCCGTCCGTCGCACGTTTTCCCTATCGGTCGAACCGCGCCCCGCATTAGGGCATCAGTCAGCTCGCGGACGCGAGTGCTTCGTGGCCGATGTCCTCGGCGGCCAGCGGGCGGGCCAGCAAATAGCCCTGCACCGCATCGCAACCGAGCCGCTCCAACGCGTCGAGCTGTTCGCGCCGCTCGACACCCTCAGCGGTCACGTCGAGATCGAGTGCATGCGCCATGGCGATGATGGCGGTCACGATCGTCGAATCCTGCTCCGAACGATCGATGTTGGCGATGAAGCTGCGATCGATCTTGATCGTGTCGACGGGAATGCGCCGGAGGTAGGCGAGCGACGAATAGCCGGTGCCGAAGTCGTCGATGGCGATGCGCACGCCCTGGCTGTGCAGCCGGTCCAGGGCACTGATGGCGCCGGGGTCGTCGGCCAGCATCGACTCGGTCACCTCGAGGTGCAGCGTCGAGGGATCGAGCCCGTTCGCCGCCAGCGTGGCCAGCGCATGGGTGGCCAGCCGGGAGTCGGCCAACTGCCGCGTGGAGAGGTTGACCGCCGTCCACCGGCCGTGCCACTCGCCCGACGCCGTCCAGCGGGCCGTCTGGCGCAGCGCCTCCTCGAGCACCCAGGACCCGATGGGCACGATGAGGCCGCTCTCCTCGGCGATGTCGAGGAAGTCGGCGGGCCCGAGCGTGCCCCGCTCCGGGTGCCGCCACCGCAGGAGGGCCTCGACGCCGAGCATGCGCCCGTCGGTGGTGGACCGGATGGGCTGGTACAGGAGGCGGAACTCGCGCCGGCGCACCGCCTGGTGCAGATCGGACTCGAGGCCGAGGCGCACGATGGCCTGGGCCCGCAGGTGGGAGTCGAAGATCTCGTAGCGGCCCCGCCCGCGGCCCTTGGCCCGGTAGGCGGCGATGTCGGCGTCGCGGATCAGGTGGTCCGACGTCTCCCGGAGGAACGGCTGGGACATGGCGATGCCGATGCTCACGCCCGTGTGGGCCACTGCCTGACCGACGGCGAAGGGCGCCTGGAGGCAGGCGACGAGGCGGTCGGCCACCGCCGTGACCTCCCGCTCACCGGTCACGTCCGGGCACACGACGACGAACTCGTCGCCGCCCATCCGGCTCACGGTGTCACCCGAGCGAACGGCCTCCTGCATGCGCTTGGCCACCTCGACGAGCACGAGGTCGCCCGCGGTGTGCCCCAGCGTGTCGTTGACGACCTTGAACCGGTCGAGGTCGCACACCAGCACGCCGACGCGCGTGTGGGATCGCGCCGCCAACGTGAGGGCGAGTTGGAGGCGATCGTCGAGCAGCACGCGGTTGGGCAACCCGGTGAGCGGATCGTGGAGCGCGGCACGGCGCAGGTCGCGCGCCGACCGGTCGGCGTCGAGGGCGGCCGCCAGCACGTTGGCCACCGACCCGAGGAAGTTGAGGTCTTCGTCGCTGAAGCGCCGGAAGCGATGGGACCCGACGGTGATCGTGCCGTAGATCTGGGCGCCCGTCTCCATGCGCACCCCGGCCGCCGACCGGGTCGTGCCCCGCAGGCCCTTGAACACTGCGAAGCGGGGATCGGACCGCACGTCGGGGACGGAGACGGGCTCGGCCGAGTCGAGGACGAAGCCGGTGAAGGACTGCGGCCCGCGCGGGATGCGCACCGCGTCGATGCCCTCGTCGGGGATGCCGTAGCTGGCCGCCATCGGCAGTCCGGCGGGATGGCCGTCGTCGATGGCGATCCCGGCGACGTCGACGCCGAGGGTCGCGACGATCTCCGTCACGGCGTCACGGATCAGCTGCATCGGCGGTTCACCCGACAGGGCGCGAGTGCCGAAGCGGGCCACCACGGCCTGCTGATCGGCCAGGCGGCGCTGCTCGGTCACGAGCGTGGCCACCGCCATGGCACCGACGCTGTCGCCGTGGCCGACGCCCCGGTACCAGCACGACACGACGTGGTCACCGAAGCGCATCTCGGCTCGGAAGCACTCGCCTCGCAGCGCGCGGCGCAGGTTGGAGACGACGTCGTGGCGATCGGCGAACAGGTCCCACGCGCACCGGCCCTTCAACTTGTCGGCTTCCCAGCCGGCGGGCACCATCGCCGCCCCGGCGGCCACGGTCACGATGCCGGCGCCGTCGATGGCCAGCAGCCCGATCGGGGCGGCGTCGACGACAGCACGGAGCTGGTCGGAGATCTTGACCAGCTCCTCGTTGCGCCGGTTGAGCTCGCTCACGTCCTCGAGCACGGTGAAGGCCAGCGGCCCGCGCGGCTCGCTGATCACGACGGTCGAGGTGAGGCGCACCGCGACCGCCGTCCCGTCGGGCCGCAGGTAGCGCTTCTCGTGGCGGCGGGCGGCGGCATTGCCGGCGAAGAGGGATTCGAGCCGGGCCGAGCTGCTGGCCAGGTCGTCGGGGTGGGTGAACTCGGTGCTCAACCGGCCGATCAGGTCGTCGACGGGGCGACCGAGCAGGGCGGCGGCCGCCGGGTTGGCGGCGATGACCACGCCACCAGGCGCCACGAACCACATGCCCACCGATGCCGTGTCGAAGCTGGCCTTGGCCAGCGCCGGTCCCGGGAGCGATGCGCTGTCGGCCCCGTCCAGTCGTTCCACCGTGCCTCCCCGTCGTTGTCTGGTTCTAGGACGGACAGTGGCCACTTGGATGACGCCCGTGGTCAAATCCTGTTCGTCAATCGTGTCTTGACGGACACCTGGCCGTCAACGTACGGTTGACGCATGCCCACGGTGCCGCTGCGCCTCGACGATCTCATCGCCGCTGTCCGGTCCGAGGAGCCCGAGGGTGATCCGCTGGTGCACCTGTCGACGGCGGTGGCGCTCGCCGGTCAGGTCACCGAACTGGCCGACCACCTGATCGGCCACTTCGTCGACCAGGCCCGCCGGGCGGGGGCGTCGTGGACCGACATCGGCCGGAGCATGGGTGTCACCAAGCAGGCGGCCCAGCAGCGCTTCGTGCCCCGGTCCGAGCTCACCCGCAGCTTCGGCGGGGGCCGCTTCGGGCGGTTCACGGCTCGGGCCCGCCAGGCCGTCGTGGCGGCCGAGGCCGAGGCCCGCAGCGCCGGCAACGACATGGTCGACGTGCCCCACGTGATGCTCGGTCTGCTCGCCGAGCGCGCCGCGCTCGGCGGCGCGGGCCATCGAGGCCCAGGGCGTCGACCTCGACACGCTGCAGACGGCGGTGGCCAACCTGGTCGAACCGGGGAGCGGGCCGCTGCCCGAGCACATCCCCTTCTCGCCGGCGGCCAAGCGGACGCTGGAGCTCACGTTGCGGCAGGCCTTGCGGCTCGGCCACAACTACATCGGCACCGAGCACATCCTGCTCGCCGTGCTCGACGACGACACGCCAACCGCGGTCGTGCTCAGCGGGCTCGGTGTCGACCGCGATCAGGCGGAGGCGTGGCTCATCGAGCAGCTAGCGCGCGCTAGCGCCGGCGATGGCCCGGGCGAAGCCCTGGTAGATGGCGATCAGCTCGGCCATCGGCCGGCTCGTGCGGGCGAACGAGTCGACGAGTGACGTGCACAGCGTCACAATGGCGTGGGCCGCCTCGCGGGGGGTGGAAACGGTGAAGGCGCCGCTGGCGACACCACTGTCGATCACCGCCTCCACCTTCTCGAGCAGGCGCCGGCGCTTGGCATCGATCGACTCCCGCTCGGGCGAGTTCAGCCGGGTGTACTCGCGGAAAGCGACGTTGGCGGCCTGCCGGGCGAAGCCGTCGTGGAGCCGGGCGGCGATGAGCGTGCTCACCACTTCGTCGAGTTGGGCGGCCGGGGTGGGATCGGCGGCCGCCATCCGCCGGTCCAGCCGGGCGAGGATCACGTCGTAGGCCTCGTCGAGGAACTCGCGCAGCAGATCCTGCTTCGACGGGAAGTGGTAGTAGAGCGCCGCCACGCTCACACCGGCCCGGGCGGCGATGTCGCGCATGGACGCTCCCTCGTAGCCGTCCTCGCCCATGACGGTCACCGCCGCCCGCATCATGGCCGCCTTGCCCGGTCGCTCCTGGCGAACCCGCTGCGCGCCCACGCTCACGCCGGCACTGTACCGGCCCGGTCGTTCCCTTCCTGAGCGAACGACCGCTAAGTTGCGGCGCCGATGGCCGCGCGGACGGTGTCTGTCGTCCTCGTTCTCGGCGTGATCCGTCTCACCGGTGAGACGCTCGACTCCGAGAACGTCCGCGTGTTCCGGTTGGCCACCCCCACCCGCACACACCGGTGATGTGCGCCACGACGAGATCCGCAGCCTCGCCGCCCGCCAGCATGGCCTGATCACGAGAGACCAGGCTGTGCACGCGGGCATGAGCCGGGCGACCTGGTACCGGCGGCTGGGTTCGGGTGCCCTGCTCGAGGTGCATCCGAGCGTCGCCGCCCTGGCTGGCGCGCCCGCAACCGTGGAGCGGGCGGTGCTGGCCGCAGTGCTCAGTCTCGGCCCCGGAGCGGTGGCGTCCCACCGAAGCGCGGCCTACCTATGGGGCGCCGAAGTGGACGGCGCCCACCCCGTCGATGTGATCACGCGTCGTGAGGCCACCTCGGCGCGGCGGGGCGTGGCCATCCATCGACCGGTCGACGGCCACCGGGTGCGGGCGGTCGTGCGCTCAGGGATCGCGGTGACGACGCCCGGACGCACCCTGGTCGAACTCGGCGCCGTGTGCTCCCGGCGCTCCGTCGAGCGTGTCTACGAGCAGTTCCTCGTCGCCGGCATTGTGACGTCAGCGGGCGCGCAGGCCGCCCTGACCCGGTACGCCCGCCATGGGCGGGCCGGCGTCGGTGTCCTCAGGAGCGTGCTGGAGGGCTGGGCATTGGGGGACCGCCCGCCCGACAGTGAGCTCGAGGTGGCAATTGCCGCGTCTCCTGCAGCGCCGCGGGCTGCCGGCTCCCACGTTCCAGTACGTCGTGACCGGTCCAGGCTTCCGCTACCGCGTCGACTTCGCGTATCCCGAGGTGCGGATCGTCATCGAGGTCGACGGCTGGCGGTTCCACGCCACTCGCGCCGCCTTCGAAGCCGACCGTCAGCGCGATGCGATGCTGGAGAGCGCTGGGTGGACGGTCCTGCGGTTCACCTGGCTCCAGGTGACGCGCCGTCCAGGATGGGTCGCCGAGCGCGTCTCCGCCACGCTCGCGGCCCGTTCCCGGAGTCTTACGTCTCACCGGTGAGACGCATCACTCCGAGAAGCTGAGGGCGCGGAGGTCCTCGAGCTCGGCGGGGGTGAGGCGGGACACGAGGTCGAGGGCGGCGACGTTCTCGGCCACCTGGGCGGGCCGGGTGGCGCCGAAGAGCACCGTGGCCACCGACGGCTGCACGAGGGCGAAGGCCACCGCCAGCGTGGGCGGACTGGTGCCCAGCCGCTCCGCCCGCGCCACGACGGCCGCGGCACCGGCACGCGCCCGAACGACTCGGGGGTCGTCGAGTGAGCCGGCGGCGCGTCCGGCCGCCGGGTCCGTGTCGTACTTGCCGGTCAGCACGCCGCCGGCGAGCACGTAGGACGCCACCACCGGGGCGCCGCACGCCGCCAGCGCGTCCTGCATGGCCGGGGTCTCGACCGGTGCCCGCTGCACCACGCTGTACGGCAGCTGTGCCGCACAGGGCATCGGCACGCCGGTCCGGGCACAGATCGCCGCCGCCGAGGCCAGGAGATCGGCCGGCCAGTTGACGATGGCCCATGCCCGGGCCTTGCCGGCGCTGATGAGATCGGTGACCGAGCCGACCAACTCGTCGAGCGGGAGGCCATGCTCGGGCGGGTTGGCGTAGATGACGTCGATGTGGTCGAACTCCATGCGCCCGAGCGACGAGTCCAACTCGGCGGCGGCGCTCTGCTCGGGCCAGAACTCCCACCACAGCTTGTTGCTCACGACGACCTCGTCGCGCCGCCAGCCGGCGGCCCGGAAGAGCCGGCCGAACAGCACCTCCGACCACCCGGTCGGGATCGGCGCCCGGCCCGTCTCGTCGTTGTAGCGGGCGTCGTCGAGGAAGGTGATGCCCGCTTCCTGGGCGGCCACCATCACCGCCAGGCCCTCGTCAGCGGTGAGCCGCTCGAACGTGCGCCACGAGCCGAGGGCCAACCGGCTGACGACCAGGCCCGACGAGCCGAGCGGGGCGGTGTCCATCACGGCAACTGCCCGACGTGGCCGAGGGCGAGGCGCACCAGCCGGTCGTGCCCGCCCGCCATCTCCGCCCGCACACCGGAGCTCACCGCCTCCTCGGGCGTGACCCACGCCAGATCCAGGGCGTCCTGCGACGGGGCGCAGTCGCCGTCGCACGCCACCACGAAGGCGAGGCTGATGGCGTGCTGGCGGGGGTCGTGGAACCCCGTCACGGTGGCATCGGGGAAGTACTCGGCGATGGTGAAGGGCTGGGGTTCGAGGGGCAGGCGGGGGAGGGCGACCGGGCCGAGGTCCTTCTCCAGGTTGCGCAGCAGGGCATCCCGCACCCGCTCTCCGTACAGGATGCGGCCGGAGACGACGGCCCGGCTGATGGTGCCGTCGGGCGCCGCCCGTAGGAGCAGACCGACGTGCGTCACCTCGCCGGTGGTGGTGATGCGCACGGGAACGGCGTTGACGTAGACGATCGGCAGCCGATCCCTGGCGTCGGCGATCTCGTCAGGGGCGAGCCACCCGGTTCGGGTGTCGGTTCGATCCGTCACGCCGTTGATGTTGCCATCCAGGGTCGACGTTGCCTGGCACGCATCCCGGCGACCATGATGGCGGCGGCCGACGAGGGGAGACACGTGGCGACGATCGACACCGGCACCGAGGATCTCCTCGCCGACGTGGACGAGGGCGTGGCCGTCCTCACCATGAACCGGCCCGAGCGCCGCAACGCCATGTCCCTTCCCATGCTGGACGCCATGGCGCGGGTCCTGGCCGAGATGGAGACCGATGACGACGTGGGCTGCATCGTGCTCACGGGCGCCGGTGGTGCGTTCTGCGCCGGCGGCGACGTGAAGGGCATGGCCGAGAGCCACGTCGCCGGGCCCACGATGAGCTTCGACGCCGCGATCCATCGCCAGCGGCTCTCGCAGCGCCAGACGTCCGGGAAGCTGTGGGAGATGCCCAAGCCGACGATCGCCGCGCTGCCCGGCGCCGCCGCCGGCGGGGGCATGGCGCTGGCCCTGGCGTGTGACCTGCGCTACGCCTCGGGGTCGGCCTTCATCACCACCGCCTTCGCCAAGGTGGGCTTCGCCGGCGACTACGGCGGCATCTGGTTCCTGAGCCGCCTCGTCGGCCAGGCCAAGGCCCGTGAGCTGTACTACTTCTCCGACCGGGTGGATGCCGACGAGGCGCTGCGCCTCGGCATCGTGAACGACGTCTTCCCCGACGCCACCTTCGCCGACGAGGTCCGCGCTCGGGCCCGCCGGCTGGCCGACGGGCCGCGGGTCGCCTACCGGTACATGAAGGAGAACTTCAACCGTTCGATCAACGGCGACCTGCTCGAGTGCATGGACATGGAGGCGGCCCACCACAACCGCACCGGGCAGACGGCCGATCATCGAGAAGCGGTGCGCGCCTTCACCGAGAAGCGCGCCCCCACGTTCCATGACCGTTAGGGAGGACCATCAGTGGACGACCGTGCCGTTGCCGTGGTGACCGGCGCCAACTCGGGGATCGGGCGAGCGATCGCCGTTCACCTCGCATCGAAGGGCTATCGGGTGTTCGGCACCGTGCGCCGCATCGCCTCGGCCGAGAAGATGCAGGCCATGGCGGCCGCCGCCGGCGCCGAGGTGGAGCTGGTGGAGCTGGACGTGGCCGACGACACGAGCGTCCGCACGGGCATCGCCGACGTGCTCGACCAGGCCGGGCGCATCGACGTGCTGGTGAACAACGCCGGCATCGGCGGCAACGGCGTGGTGGAGGAAGCGACACCCGACGCCCATCTCGAGGTGATGAACGTCAACCTCTGCGGGGCGGTGCGCTGCACGCAGGCGGTGCTGCCGGGGATGCGGGAGCGGCGCTCGGGCACCATCGTCAACATCACGTCGATCGTCGGTCGCTTCGGCGCCATCGCCCAGGCCCCGTACGTGGCGTCGAAGTGGGCGCTCGAAGGCCTCAGCGAGGAGCTGGCCCTGGAGGTCGCGCCCTTCGACGTGCGGGTCGTGGTGATCGAACCGGGGATCACGAAGTCGGCCATCTTCGCCAAGAACACGGACGTGCCGAGCTCGACCGGCGCCTACGAGGCTCACAACCGCCGGATGCTCCAGATGTACTCGACCGGCATCCCGCAGGGGACCGACCCCATGGAGGTCGCCGAGGTCGTGTACGAGGCCGTCACGACCGACACGCCGAAGTTCCGCTACACGGTGTCGTGGGGCGGCGACGAGATCGTCGGCGGTCGCGCCCGCATGACCGACGAGGAGTGGGTGGCGATGGGTGCCACCGACGACGACGACGAGTACTACCGGCGCTTCGAGTCGGCCTTCGGCCTGTCGATCGCGCCCACCGCCGGCTCGTGAAGATCGTCGTCTTCGGCGCCGGCGCCGTCGGCGGCGTCATCGGCGGGCGCCTCTTCCAGCACGCCGACAAGCACGGCCACGACGTGGCCATCGTGGCGCGGGGCGCCCATCACGACGCCATCCGCGACCAGGGTCTGACCATCCACGACCCCACCGGCACGGTGGTGCTGCCCGTGCCCGTTGCCGATCGCATCGACGCCATCGACCTGGCCGCCGGTGACGTGGTGATCCTGGCCATGAAGACGCAGGACACCCCCGGCGCGCTGGCGGCGCTGGCCGATCACGCTCCCGACGTCGCCGTGGCCTGTGCCCAGAACGGCGTGGCCAACGAACGCCTCGCGCTGCGCCACTTCGCCGACGTCTACGGCATCTGCGTCATGCTCCCGGCCAGCTTCATGGAGCCGGGCGTGGTGGACGCCAACGGCGCCCCCAACAACGCCATCCTCGACATCGGCCGCTACCCGCTGGGGGTGGACCTGACGGCGGCGGCCGTGGCGGCGGCGTTCGAGGCCAGCGGGCTGGTGAGCCTGCCTCAGCCGGCGATCATGCGCTTCAAGTACCGCAAGCTGACCATGAACCTGGCCAACCTGCTCGACGCCCTCGTCTCCGACCGCGACGGGATCGGCGCCCTGCACAAGCGGGCCACGGCCGAGGCCGAAGCGTGCTTCGCCGCCGCCGGGATCGACTGTGCCTCGGTGGAAGAGGACCGCGAGCGGAGAAAGGGTCTGCTGGCCATCACGCCGATCGAGGGCCGCCAGCGTGGTGGCGGCTCGACGTACCAGTCCTTCGCCCGCGGTGCGGCGAACAACGAGATCGACTGGCTGAACGGCGAGATCGTGCTGCTCGGCCGGCTCCACGGGGTGCCCACGCCGGTCAACGCCATGCTGCAGCAGCTGGCCCGCACCGCGGCGGCCGAGCACCGGTCGCCGCGCTCACTCACGATCGGCCAACTCGAAGCACTGGTCTAGCTGTCACAACTTGCTCCGGTCGCCCGTCGAGAGGGCGAGACTGGAGGTACGAGGATGGACGAGATCGTTGACGTGGTCGTGGTGGGCGCCGGGCTGGCCGGGCTGGCGGCGGCCAGCATCGCCGCCGGAGCCGGGGCACGCGTCGTGGTGCTCGAAGCCCACCAACCGGGGGGCCGGGCCACGACGGCCGAGCGGGACGGCTACCGGCTGAACCAGGGACCCCATGCCCTCTACCTCGGCGGTCCCGCCGAGAGCGTGCTACGGGAGTTGGGGGTCGCCTACCACGGCGCGCCGCCGGCGGGCCCGTACTACGGCCGCCGGGGCGACGACGTGCAGCTGTGGCCGGTGTCGGCGACCACCCTGGCCCGCTCGGGCCTGGTGAGCGTGCGGGGCAAGGTGCGTCTCGGCGCGGTGCTGCGGCGGCTCCCTCGCATCGACGCCGCCGCCCACGCTCACGAGACGGCCGGCGCCTGGATCGCCGGGCTCGACCTGCCCGACGACGCCGAGGCGGTGCTCCGCTCGGTCGTGCGGGTGGGCACCTATTCCAACGCGTTCGATCACCTGAGCGCCGACGCCGCCATCACCCAGTTGCAGATGGCGACCACCCACGGCGTGCTCTACCTCGACGGCGGTTGGCAAGGCCTGGTCGACGGGCTGCGGGCCGTTGCCGTGGAGCGGGGCGCCGAGATCCGCACCCACGCCACGGTCCAGGGAGTGACCGCTGGTGACCGCATCGAGATCGAGGTCGACGGGGCCCCGCTGCTGGCGCGCGCCGCGATCGTGGCCACGGGCGGTCCCGACAGCACGGCCCGGCTCCTCGGCGTCGACGGCGCCTGGCAGGATCAGGTCGGGCCGCCGTCCCTGGTGAGCGTGCTCGATCTGGGCCTCACCCGCCCGGCCCGCCGCGGCATCCTGATGGGCATCGACCAGCCGCTGTACCTGTCCACCCACTGCCCGCCGGCCGCGCTGGCCCCGCCGGGCCGCACGCTCGTGTCGATCGGCCGCTACGTCCCGCCGGGCGACGCGGCGACGCCCGAGGAGGACAAGGCGGTGATGCGGGCTCACGCCGCCGTGGCCGGCATCGACGACGACGCCGTCGAGATGAGCCGTTTCCTCCACCGCATGACGGCGATCGCTGCTCTGCCGGTGCCCGCTGCCGGTGGTCTCGCCGGTCGGCCGGCGGTGACCGTCGCCGACCGTCCGGGCGCCTTCGTGGCCGGTGACTGGGTGGGACCGGTGGGCATGCTGTCCGACGCCTCGCTGGCCAGCGCGGCGGTCGCCGGACGGGCCGCTGCCGCCCACGCCGCCAACCAGATGGTGCGCCAGTGACCGCGGACACCCCGGCACTGGCGATCTTCGACGGCGAGCGCTCGCGCCTGCTGGCCTTGGCCTACCGCATCCTCGGCTCGATGACCGACGCCGAGGACGTGGTGCAGGACGCGTGGCTGCGATGGGAGACGTCGAGCGTGGACGTGGAGCGGCCGGCGGCCTGGCTGACCACCGTCGTGACGCGCCTCGCCATCGACCGCCTGCGCTCCGCCCAGCACCGAGCGCGAGACCTACGTGGGGCCGTGGCTGCCGGAACCGGTGACCGACGCGCCCGGACCGGCCGAGTCGGCTGAGCTGGCCGACTCCCTCACCCTCGGCTTCCTCACGATGCTGGAGCGGCTCACGCCCGTCGAGCGGGCGGTGTTCCTCCTCGCCGATGTGTTCGACGAGCCGTTCACCGACATCGCCGCCATTGTGGGTAAGTCACCGGCAGCGTGCCGGCAGATCGCCAGCCGGGCCCGGCGGCGGGTGCGGCAGTCCGGTCGTCACGTCGACTCCGAGACCAGCGCCGCTCCTGACGTGGCCGCCGCCTTCGTCGCCGCGACGGCGAGGGGCGACATCGACGCCCTCCTCGGCCTGCTGGCGCCGGACGTGGTGTTGGTCAGCGACGGCGGCGCCGAGCGTCACGCCGCTCGCCGTCCGGTGCGGGGCGCGTCACGAGTGGCCCGTCTCCTGATCAACATCAGCCGCCGCATGCCGGCGGGGGTGGAGCGGACGATGCCGTTCGTGAACGGGGAGCCGGGCATCGTCTTGTCGTTCGCCGGCCAGCCGTTCCTGGTGATGGCGATCGAGATCCGAGACGGTCGGGTCCAGGCGCTGCGCAACGTCCTGAACCCCGACAAGCTCGGTCACGTCATGTGAGCACGATGAGACCGAGGATCACGATGAGGGCCACGACGACGACCACGATCACGGTGACGACCATCGCCCCGGGGCCCCGCCGGCGCCCCGGGTCGTCCGAGAACGGGTGCAGCACCTCCTCGATGTGCTCGTGGCGCTCCCACTCCATGTCGGCCGGCGTGCCCACCTTGGGCAGGTGACGGCGGCCCTTGCGCTTCTCGCCCGACGATCCCACGCGCCGAGACTAAGCGCACGCTCTGAGATGGGACCCAACTGACGCGCCTGAACCCCCTATGCGACACTTATCGCACACGAGATGGGGGTCGTGCCATGGTCACGATGATCGATCCGCTGCGGCGCGCCGTGCAGGTGGCCGCCAAGCACGAGGCCGTCACGTGCGGCGACGTGACGCTGTCGTACGACGAGACGTGGGATCGCTGCTGCCGCCTGGTGGGTGGGCTGCGGGCCCTCGGCCTCCGCCCGGGCGACCGCGTAGCTGTGGTCGGGCCCAACTGCCATCGCTACGTGGAGCTGTACCAAGCCGTGCCCGGCGGTGGGATGGTGCTGGTGCCGCTCAACCAGCGCCACACGGAGAGCGAGCTGCGTTACGCCCTCGAGGACTCAGGTGCGCGCGTGCTGTTCGCCGGTCGCGACATCGGCGATCTCGGCGACTGCGTCGAGCACGTGATCGACATGGACGCCGGGTACGAGGCGCTGCTGGCCGCCGCCTCGCCGGTCGATCTCCCGAGCGGTGACGAGAACGCCCTCGCCGGCCTCTTCTACACCGGGGGGACGACGGGTGCCGCCAAGGGCGTGATGCTCACGCATCGAAACCTCGTAGCCAACGCCATGAACTTCCAAGCGTTCCTGCCGTTCCGTCCGGAGACGTGCTGGCTGATCGTCGCGCCGCTGTTCCATGCCGCGGGATCGGTCGCGGTGCTGGCGATGTCGTGGCACGGCGGGCGCCAGGTCGTGCTGCCGGCATTCGACCCGGGCGCCGCCCTCGACCTGATCGCGCAGCACGGCGTGACCGACACGTTGGTGGTGCCCACGATGCTGGCCGCCATGAACGACGAGCAGGCCGCCCGACCTCGTGACGTCGGCTCATTGCGCACGATCAGCCATGGCGGCTCGCCCATCGCCACCGAGACGCTGCGGCGGGCCCACGCCGCCTTCCCCACCACCGAGCTCGTGCACATCTACGGTGCCACCGAGCTGTCGCCGATCGCCACGACGATGCGGAACGAGGAGCGCTGGCTCGACACGCCGCGCATCCGCTCGTGCGGGCAGCCGGCCGTCGGGGTCGAGATCGGCATCCTGACGCCCGACGGCGCGCCGGCGGCGCCAGGCGAGGTCGGTGAGGTGGCGGCGCGAGGCGACAACGTGATGGCCGGCTACTGGAACAAGCCCGGCCCGACGGCCGATGCGCTGGCCGGCGGTTGGTACCACACGGGCGACCTCGGCTACCTCGACGACGAGGCGTTCCTGTACCTGGTCGACCGGGCCAAGGACATGATCGTGACCGGCGGCGAGAACGTGTACAGCACCGAGGTGGAAGACGTCCTCTACCGCCATCCCGCGGTGTTGGAGGCGGCGGTGTTCGCCGTACCCGACGAGCGCTGGGGCGAGGCGGTGCATGCTGTCGTCGTGCTCCGCTCGGCGGTGACCGAGGCCGAGCTGGCTGTGCACTGCCGCGAGGAGATCGCCGGATACAAGGTGCCCAAGCGCATCGAGCTGCGGGAGGAGCCGCTGCCAAAGTCGGGCGCGGGGAAGGTGCTCAAGCGCGAGCTGCGCGAGCCCTACTGGCAGGGCCGCGAGGCGCGGGTGGGCGGGTGATCGATCGGCCCGAGCGTGAGGCGCACCTGCGCGCCCACGTCGAGGCGATCTACGACGGACTGACGAACGGCGGCCGCCGCTACCTCCGCGTGGCCGAGCTGGTGACGGCAGCTTCCGCCGGCCATCCCGATCTGCTCCCCAGCGCCGAGGACATGGCCGCCGAACGGGACCGGCTCCAGAAGGACAAGTCGGGCCTCGAGATCGACCAGGGCATCTTCGTCGCCCACGTCCTCGCCAACCCCCGTACCGGCAGTCACCTCCTCCATGCGATGGCTCAGCCTCGACCCGAAGCGCACGAGTGCCTGGCCGATCTGCAGCGCACCGGCACGGCCGACCTCGGGCCGATGCGGGTCGATCGGGTCGGGTCGGTCGGGTACGTGACGATCCAGAACCACGGCGCCCTCAACGCCGAAGACGACGACTCGACCCAGGCGCTGGAGCTGGCCATCGACCTGGTCCTGCTCGACGACGCCATCGACGTCGGCGTGCTCCGGGGCGGGCCGGCCACGCATCCGAAGTACGCCGGGCACCGCATCTTCGGCGCCGGCGTCAACCTGACCCACCTGTACCAGGGCAAGATCTCGCTGATCGAGTTCATGATCGAGCGCGAGCTGGGTCCGGTGACGAAGATGTACCGCGGTCATTCGCTCGGCCCGCCGGACCCCGATGGGGACGAGGGCGAGCGGCGGGAGAAGCCGTGGATCGCCGCGGTCGAGACGTTCGCCATCGGCGGCGCCTGCCAGTTCCTGCTCGTGATGGACCGGGTGATCGCCGAGCGGGCCTCGTACTTCAACCTGCCCGCTCGCAAGGAGGGCATCATCCCCGGCGCCGCCAACCTGCGCCTGCCGCGGCTCGTGGGCGAGCGCACCAGCCGCCACGCCATCTTCTTCAACCGCGACTTCCCCGCCGACAGCCCCGAGGGCCGTCTCCTGGCCGACGAGGTGGTCGAGCCCGCCGACATCGACGCCGCCATCGAGAGCGCCGCCGCCGAGCTGATGAGCGCCGGCGCGATCAGCCTGGTGGCCAACCGGCGGGCGCTGCGGGCGGGGCAGGAGCCGCTCGACCTGTTCCGCCGCTACATGAGCACCTACGCCCGTGAGCAAGCGCGCTGCCTCTACAGCCCGGCCCTGATCGCCAACCTCGAGCGCAACTGGGACGCGGCGCGGCGGGCCGGATGAGCGACGCCCTCTCCGTCCGGGCCGCCACCCATGCGCTGCTGCGAGAGCTCGGGATGACCACCCTCTTCGGCAACCCGGGCTCGACCGAGCTGCGCTTCTTCGACGGCCTGCCCGCCGACTTCCGCTACGTGCTCGCCCTCCAGGAGTCGTCGGCGGTCGCCATGGCCGACGGGTTCGCGCAGGCGTCCCGCCGGGCCGCGTTCGTCAACCTGCACAGTGCCGTAGGCGTCGGTCACGCGCTCGGCAGCGTGTTCACGGCCATGCGCAACGCCACGCCGCTCGTGCTCACGGCGGGCCAGCAGACGAGGGCGATGCTGCCGACGGAACCGTTCCTGTTCGCCGAGGATGCCGCCAGCTTCCCGAAGCCCTACGTGAAGTGGAGCGCCGAGCCCGCTCGCGCCGAGGATGTTCCCGCCGCGCTGGCGCGGGCGTACCACGTGGCCATGCAGCGACCGACCGGTCCCGTCCTCGTGTCGATCCCCGAAGACGACTGGGAGGTGGAGACCGAGGCCGTCGTGGTGCGGCAGGTGGCGGGGGAGTACGTGGGCGATCGGAGCGCGCTGGCGGCGGTGGCGTCGGCGCTGGCCCGCGCCGAGCGGCCGGCCGTCGTGGTCGGGCCGGGCGTCGATCGCGACGACGCCGGGGCGGTGGTGGTCGCGCTGGTCGAGCGGGTCGGGGCGGCGGTGTGGGTGAGCCCGCTGTCGAGCCGATGCAGCTTTCCCGAGACCCATCCGGCTTTCACCGGCTTCCTCACCCCGCAGCGCTCCCGGTTGCGGGAGCAACTCGCGCCGTACGACGTGGTGGTCGTGCTGGGCGCACCGGCCTTCACCTACCACGTGCACGCCGACGGTCCGGTCGTGGTCGACGGCACCCAGCTGTTCCAGCTGGTCGACGACCCCGCCATGGCGGCATGGGCGCCGACGGGCACCGCCGTGATCACGACGATGCGGGCCGGGGTGGCGGCAGTCCTCGAGGCGCTGCCGACTGATCTGGCCGGGCCCGCGCTCGGTGGTCGTGGGCCTCGCGTGGTCGCGGCCGCGTCGGCGCCGATGACGGGGGCCTACGTGCTCCACGTGCTGGCCGGCCTCCTGCCCGCCGATGCCATGGTGGTGGAAGAAGCGCCGTCGCACCGCAACGCCATGCACGAGCACCTGCCCATCCGCCGGGTCGGCGGCTTCGCCGCGGGTGCCAGCGGGGGCCTCGGCTGGGCGCTGCCCGCCGCCGTGGGTTGGGCCCTCGGCGATCCGGGGCGGCGGGTCGTGTGCCTGCTCGGCGACGGCTCCAGCCTCTACTCGATCCAGGCACTCTGGACGGCGGCTCAGCACCGGCTGCCGGTGACGGTGCTCGTGCTGAACAACGGCGGGTACGGCGCCCTCAAGGCCCTCGGCTTGGCGATGGGGATCGAGCAGCCACCGGGGGTCGATCTGCCGGGGCTGGATTTAGTTGCGATTGCAAGGGGTTTCGGCTGCCAGGCCTCCCGAGTGGAAGCGGCCGCGGATCTGGGCGATGCGTTGAGCGCGGCGCTAGCCAGCAGCGGGCCGGCGCTCCTCGACATCACCGTCGACGCCACCATCGAGCGGCTCTACTGAGTGGCGAGAACCAGCGAGCCAGCCGGGCCTTGCCCGTGCCGCCCAGGACTCGGGCACGCGACCGTGGATCATGGCGGCGCGGGGCTCGGGCTCCTCGAACGCCTTCAGCACGTGCCCGATCGTGAGCACCACCAGGACCAGGTAGGCCCAGTCGTGCACGAACGTGGCCCCGGTGCGCCAGTCGTCCGGGAACGGCTTGTTCCAGTGCATGATCGCCCCGGTCAGCAGCTGCACGGCGAAGGCGCCGCCGAACAGGGCGGTCACCAGCTTCTGGCCACCGTTGAACTTCCCCGCTGGCACCGGGCGCTCGGCCCGGTTGCGGCGGCGGCGGAACCAGCCCGCGTCCGTCTCGTCCCAGCGACCGAGCTCCACCAGGTCGCGCCGCAGGTGCCGGCCGGCTCGACCGGCGACCAGGCCGAGCAGCAGCGGCACCGGCAGCAGGAGCCCGGCCACCACGTGGATCGTGTTCAACGTGCCCCGCCGGCCGATCACCGCGGACAGCGTCGGCACGTACAGGATCGTGCCCGTCGCCACGAGCACCAGGGCCAGCGCCGCCGTCGCCCAGTGCACGACCCGAGTGAGCCCGTCGAAGCGCACGATCCACTTGTCGTCGCTCATGTCGGGTCTTCCTGACCGCCGTTGCTGCTGCCGACCCAGGCGTCCCGGTCGAACCCCCGCTGCTCCCAGTAGCCGGTGTCGTCGTCGAGTGCCGTCACCACCTCGATCCGCTCCAGCCACTTCAGCGACTTGTAGCCGTACATGGGCGCCACGTAGAGCCGAGCGGGACCGCCGTGCTGACGCCCGAGCGGTTCGCCTTGCAGGGTGTGGGCCACGAGCACGTCGTCGCGGCGCGCCTGATCGAGCGACAGCGTCTCGGTGTAGGTGCCGTCGAAGCTGTGGAGCACCACATGGGTGGCACCCGGCCCCACACCGGCCTCGTCGAGCACGTCCCGCAACCGCACGCCCACCCAGTCGACGTCGTCCACCCGCCAGCCGGTGACGCATTGGAAGTCGCGGCGCAGCGCCGTCTGGGGCAGGCGGGTGCGCAGGTCGGCCAGCGTGAGGATCGCCGGGCCGGCCACGGCGCCGTCGACCGTGAGCCGGTACTCGGCGTCGGTCCGGCGGGGGAGCGAGCCGGTGACGGAGTAGATGCGGAACCGCCCCGCCGCCGGGATCAGGTCGGACAGCCCGGTGGGGTCGTGGATCGTGATCGGCAGCAGCCAGCGAGCCGTGGTGCTCTGGACGCGGGCGCCGAACAGGACGCCGAGGGCACCGAGGCCGATCGAGCCGAGCAGGACGCGCCGCCCGATGGGCTTGCCACGGGGCGCGTCGTCAGTCACTGCATCACAGTCTTCCGTGCGGCGGCGCCGTTGCACCGGCGCCGCCGGCAGCGGCGGTAGGGTGCGCGGATGGGCACGGATCGCCCGACGCAGCGCGAGGTGTCGGAAGCAACGGCGGCGGCCGAGGCGGCGATGCGCCCGCAGCGGGTGCCGGTGAACGTCTACGAGACGCCCGCCGCCCTGGTGATCCTGGCTCCGCTGCCGGCCGTGACCCCCCGCGACGTGAACATCGAGGTCGAGCCTGGTCACCTCCGGTTCTGGGCCCACCTGCGCAGCGCCGGGCTCCGCCCGATGCTCGTCCAGGAGTGGGAGTACGGCGGCTACGAGCGTGAGGTCGACCTGCCCGACGGGTTCGGCGCCGGCGTCGAGGCCACCCTCACCAACGGCCAGCTGGTCATCCGGGTCCTGCGGGGCGTTCCCGTCGAGGCGCTGCGGGTGCAGCCGACGGTCCGTACTTCCTGACCGGCTGATCCGGGACACGAGTGGCATCCATCCGGTGCGCGTGGGGGCACGTGCACGACACGGTCGCCGAGGTGCGAGCCTGCGCCGCCGAGCACCGGGACGACGCGCCGCCGGCGGAGCGCGAGCCCGAACCAGAACCCGAGCGTGACCGCAGCCCGGCCGCGCCCGCCCCACCCCCGGCCGGCACCGACTCGCTGCGCTTCGCCGGGCCGGAGTGGCTGGGCCGCGACGCCATCGTCGCTCCGGGCCAACCGGTACCCGAGCCGTGGGCGGCGGCGCCGGTCGTGCTCGTGGCCGACGTCCGCCGCCAACTCACCAGCGACGCGACCGCCGGCGTCCTCGCACCACTGTGGGAGCGCCGCCACGCCCGCCAGCGCACCGTGTTCGTCGTGGCCGATGAGCTCCCCGCGCCGGAAGTCCTGACCGGCCCGGCCTGGACCCACCCCGCCGCCCTGCTCCTCGCCACCGACGTCCTCGCCCACCTCGTGACGGCCAATGCCGTCGACCTCCGCGCCGGGCCCTCGCCGTGGCCGTGGGCCGACCACGCCGTCGCCGCCGGTGCCCGCTGGGGTGGGCCGGCCGACGTGCTGCTCCCGGACGGCACACCGGCGTGGTGCGACGGCGGCCCGCCCACCTGGTTCCGGCCGGCCGCCACCGACGGCCACGCCGTGGTGCATCGCACCGCCATCGAGCGGGGAACCCTCACGCCCCTCCTGCTCGTCGAGGACGACGCCCCCGACACCGCGCTCGACGCCGGACCAGGCGGCGGCCGTGACCCACGAGGGTGGCGCGGCGCGCGTCATCGCCCCGGCCGGGTCGGGCAAGACCCGCGTGCTCACCGCCCGGGCCCGCCACCTGCTCACGCACCGGCACGTCCCGGCGTCGGCC
The DNA here is from genome assembly GCA_963728985.1 of uncultured Acidimicrobiales bacterium. Classification (GTDB taxonomy): domain Bacteria; phylum Actinomycetota; class Acidimicrobiia; order Acidimicrobiales; family Ilumatobacteraceae; genus DASXAI01. The sequence goes on from CAVSME010000006.1 coordinate 491,685, forward strand.
CTGTGCCTCGTGGCGTTCAACACGCGGGCCGCTGACGAGATCCGGGAGCGCACCAGCGATCTGCCCCGCCTGCACGTGCGCACGCTCAACGCCCTCGGGCTGGCCATCCTCGACGGCGCACCACCGTTCGGCCCCCGCCGGCGCGACCGCCGTCTCGACGTGCTGGCCGAGACCGACGTGCGCGCCATCCTCGACGCGCTGGTGACGCCGGCGCGAGCGGCCGGCACCGATCCCATCGCCACGTGGATCGCCGCGCTGGGCGACGTGCGGCTCCGGCTCCGCGACCCTGCGCTGGTCGAGGCCGACTACGGCGGCGACGTCGACGGTCTGCCCGGCGTGGTCGAGCGCTACCGGGACCTCCTCGCCGAGCGCGGCGCGGTCGACTTCGACGAGCAGATCATCGCCAGCATCGAACTGCTGCTGCGCGACCCCGAGGCGCGCGCCACCGCGCAGCGGGCGTGCCGGTTCCTCCTCGTCGACGAGTTCCAGGATCTGGCGCCCGCCCACCTCCTGCTCCTGCGCCTGGTGGCCAGCCCGGAGCTGTCGGTCTTCGGGGTGGGTGACGACGACCAGACGATCTACGGCTTCTCGGGGGCGACGCCGGAGTGGCTGATCGGCTACGACGTCCTGTTCCCGGGCGCCGGCCACCACCCCCTCACGGTGAACTTCCGTTGCCCGCCCGACGTGGTGGCGGCGGCCGGACGGCTGCTCGTCCACAACGTGCGCCGGGTAGCCAAGGAGATCGCGCCCGCCCGCGCCGAGCCCACCGGCCTCACCATCACCCGGGCCGAGGACGTGACGTCGGCCAGCGGTGCCAGCGTGAGTGCCGCCCTGGACGCCGGGGCGGCGCCGGCCGAGGTCGTGGTGCTGGCCCGCGTCAACTCGGCCCTTCTCGGACCGCAGGTCGAGCTGCGCCGGCTGGGCATCCCCGTGGTGCCGGCGGTCGGCCTCCCGTGGCTGCAGCGCACCGGCGTACGGGCCGCCCTGGCGTGGCTGCGCCTCGCCGGGTCGCGCCGGCTGGGCAGCGGCGACGTGGCCGAAGCGGCGCGGCGCCCATCGGCGGGACGGTCCCGCACCCTCGTGGGGTGGATGGCCGAGCAGGGCGACGTCGGCGCCCTGCGCGCCCTCGCCGGGCGGCTCAAGGCCGATCGCGACCGGGCCAAGGTGCTGAGCTTCGTCGACCTGCTCGGCCGGGTGACGGCCCGCGTCGACGGCACCACCGAGGGCCTTGTCGCCGGTCTGGGCGTCCTGCGGGGTGCGGGTCTGGACGACACCCTCGATGCCCTCGATCGCTACCGGCGCGACCAGACCCGGTCGGCCCACCTCGACGACCTCGACAGCCTCGTCGATCTCGCTCGCCGGTGTCCCGATCCCGGTGCCTTCCCCGCGTGGCTGCGCTCCGAGCTGTCCCAGCCGGGTGACGACCACGGTGTGCGGCTCTCGACCGTGCACCGGGTGAAGGGTCTCGAGTGGCGCCACGTCGTGGTCCACGACGCCAGCGACTCGCTGTTCCCGCACCGGCTGACGGTCGGCCAGGCCGCCCTCGAAGAGGAGCGGCGCGTCTTCCACGTGGCCATCACCCGGTGCCGTGAGACGTGCACAGTCGTGGCCCCGGCCGCGGCGGTGTCGCCGTTCGTGGCCGAGCTGGAGGGCGCCAGTCCGGCCATCGTGCTGCGCGCCGCATCAACGCCCACCGAGGCGCCGCCCCCCGCCCGCGCGGCCAACGCGGCGGCCGGCCCCCCGACCGAGCTGGAGCAGGCGTTGCGGACGTGGCGCACCGCGCAGGCCCGCCAGGAGGCCCGACCCCCGTTCGTGATCCTCCACGACGCCACGCTGCGCGAGATCGCTGCACGGCGACCGGCCACGCTGTTCCAGCTGGGGGCGGTGCCCGGCATCGGCCCCGCCAAGCTCGAGCGCTACGGCGACGACATCCTGGCCGTCGTCGCTGCCGACGCCGGAAACACCTGACGACACCGCACGGTGGGATGCCATCGTGGATCCACTGTGGACCTCGACCGGCGGCGATCGCACGACGACGAGCACGGGTACGCGCGGTTGCCCGCCGCCTTCCCGACCGGCGCGGCAGCGGCCATGGCCGACGCCATCTGGACGGTGCTGGCCCGCCGCCACCACATCGGCACATCGACTGGCCGGCGCGCGGCGCGCCGGGCTCGCCGCTGCTGACGAAGTGGCTCGGCTTCGCGTCGGCCGTCGAACCGGGCGGCGGGGAGGTGGCCCGCTGATCGCTGCTACGAGCCGTCGGGGGGCTGACCGGCGAGCAGGGGCAGCTGCCAGAACGAGGGGAGCGGCGCCCGGCGACCCTGCAGGTGCCAGATGGTGGCCGTCGTCGCCCGCATGATGCGATGCGCCGTGTGGAAGAAGAAGGCGGCGAGGGGGAGCTCCACCACGACGGCGGTGAGCAGGCTGCCCACCTGCACGGCGCGGCCGGACGAGAGCATCACGTCGAACCAGGCGTCGCTGGCGAGCAGGGTGGCGCTCACGATCAGGAGGCCGGTCACGATCTGGCGACGGTGCCAGCCGGCCCAGGCCGTGGCCATGAGGGCGACGATCAACACGACGTCGAACCCGACCCAGGTGGTGCGCCACTCGCGGGCGCGGTGGACGCTGGGCAGCGACACCGACAGCCAGATCGTCCACGGCACGAGAACGACGGCCGAGATGGCGGTCACGGCGATCACCAGGCGGCGGCGACGTTGGATGCGGGCCGGGGCGATGGCCGGTCTGGGCGGATCGATCTCGGCCAGCCACCGGGCCAGCTGGGCCCGCTGCTCGGGCGCCATCGCCGCGATGTCGTCGCGGGTCACCACCTTGGTGGTCGTGGTCATGGATGGGCGGGGCTGGGCGGGGCACCGTCGATCTCGAAGCCGAGCTCGTCGACGTAGCACCAGAACCACTCCTCACCCGGCTCGTAGGACTGGACGAGCGGGTGATGGACACCGTGGAAGTGGGCGGTGGCGTGGCGGTTCGGCGAGCTGTCGCAGCAGCCGATGTGGCCGCACTCCGTGCACCGCCGCAGGTGCACCCATCGCGCCCCCATGGCGAGGCATTCCACGCAACCGTCGCCACTCGGAGCGACGTCTCTGATCGTGTCCATGTGCGAGCACCCAGCAGCCACGGTGTGCCTCCTCGGGGGGATGGGGCGGACCGCGCTGGATGCTATGGGGCGGGTCGGCAGGGCAAAACGTCGGTGAAGTACTGCTTCCACTCGGCGTCGGGCGGCTCGTGGCCGTCACGAGGCGCGTTGGGCGACAGGCTCTCGAACCGCATGCGGTGGATGTAGCGCGGGCAGTTGGGCCACAGCTGGTCGACGTCGACGCGCACGATCAGGTCGTCGTCGAAGTGGGCCTGCCCTTGGAGGCGGAGGCGGTTGGGCGACTCGAAGTCGATGAACAGCAGCGACACGTTGGGGTTCACCAGGATGTTGCCGAGGGACCGGAACTGACCGTTGCCGTCGTAGGTCGGGAACTCCAGGGCGCGATCGCCGATGCAGCGGACGAAGCCGGGCACGCCCCCCTTGTAGGACACGTCGGGCCGGCCTTCGTCGTCGACGGTGGCCAGCATGAAGAACGGCGCCGCCTCGATCAGCGTGCGGTCGCTGTCGGAGAACGTCTGGTGGTAGCTGACCTCTTCCAGCCGATCGGCCAGGCGGCGGGAGTCGAAGCGGTCCTGCAGTGCTCGTTGCCCCTCGTGGTACGCAGCCATGTCACCCTCCGGCCCGCGGTCGCTCCGGCGCAGCGTAAGCGAACTACTACCCGCCCGTGGCCTCGTTGTAGCGCTCTTCGATCTCCCGGGGGATGCGACCGCGGGCGGGCACGGCGATGCCGTTGTCGGCCGCCCACACGCGGATGGCGCGCGGGTCGCGCCCCGATGCGCCGGTGCTCGAGCGGCGGCGGGCGGCACCGGCCTCGGCTCGTACCGGGCGTCCGGCGTCCCAATAGCGGTCGATGGCCTTCGAGAGCGCGGCGAGGTTCTTCTCGGAAAGCTCGAGCTGGCGCCACTGACCATTCCAGCCGAGTCGGACCGACTCGACCGCTTCAGTGCCGTCGAGATCGTCGACCAACACCTCGACCAACGTCTTTGCCATGGAGCTCCAATCGCAAGGGTGCGCACCAGGTAACCGTCCGAGGCCGACGATCCGCAAGTCCGGTATGGCCAAAATCGTCGGCCTCAGGAGGCCCCGATGGCCATGAACGCGGCCGCCGCCATCTGCTCCAATGGCCCGCCGGCGGCCAGCTCGGCGGCGGCCAGGCGTAGCGCCCGGTGGCACGGCTGGCCGGCGCTCAGGTGGCCGTGCATCGCCACCATGAGCCGGGTGGTGGCCTCGTCAGGCACCTCCACCAGGGGGGCCACCACGGTGCGCACGCCCAGGCCGAGCAGCACGCTGGCCGTGCCCAGGATCTCGTCGCCGAGGTAGACGCGCGACGAGGCCGCCTCGCACGCCGACAGCGTCACCACCTCGGGGGCGACCCGCAACCGCTCGAGGTCGTAGATGGTCAGGGGCCCGTCGGCCAGGGTGACGTGGGAGAACATCGGGCTGTCGGCCCGGAAGCGGCCATGCGCGGCGATCTGCACGAAGTCGGCCTCCTCCATGGCGGCCAGCGCCGCCGCCACGGTGGCGTCCTCGCCGGTGAGGGTCCGGGCGTCCTGGTACTGGCCGGCCAGCTGGCGGACCTCCTCGACGGCACCGGGGAGCCCGGGCCCGGCCACGAAGAGCAGGCGCGGCCGCGAGCGGTGGATGACGCCGGCGGCCCGTGACCACATCGCCGCGCTGGGCGCCACCGTGAGATCGCGGCCGGCGAGCGTGGGCAGCGCCGCCCACGGCACCTGGTGGAGGGCCCCGGTCGGGACGACGGTGACCGGGCCGGCGGGCAGGTCGAGGGACCCGAAGAGGAGGGCGTCGAGCTCGTGCGCCGCCTGGTGCAAGGAGGCGAGGGCGCTGGCCGCCCGGTCACCGCGGCGGATGGCGAGGCGGCGCAACGCGAAGAGCACGAAGTCGTTGGTCGTCGTGGCCGTGCGCACCGGGCCCAGCTCGTGGAGCGTGCAGGAGGAGGCGGTCACGACCACCGCGTGCAGGGCGCCGGCGCTCTGCACCAGCTCGATGAGGATGGTGTCGCCGAGCCGGCGGCGCAGGTCGGCGACGGCCAGCGGAGGCAGCCGGTCGGGTTCGCGCCGGGCCCGGAGGGACTGCTGGCGCACGTGCCGCTCGGCGTCACTGGCGACGGCCACCGGTGCGCGCAACGGGGCGTGGTCGTCGCCGTCCGTCGACGCCGGCGCCGCCGAGAACCCGAGGGCGCTGGCCCGCTGGCGCTCGGCCCAGCGCAGCACGTCGAGGCCTCGGCGGGTGGCCAGCGCGAGGTCGACACCGAGCTGTGTCAGCTCACCGGTGAAGCGGGCGCTGGCCGTGCGCACCTCGATGGCGCCGGCGGAGACGTTCCCCAGGCGCTGGAGCTCGGCGATGCCCTCGCGCAGCGCCCGCCGCGCCCGGGCCAGGTCGCCGGCAGCCACGCTGGCGCCGGCGCACGCCACCCAGTAGTTGGCCCGGTGGGCGGCGGCGCCGCGCGCCCGGATGGCCTGCGCCGCTCGCAGCTCCTCGCGGGCCCCGGCCAGGTCGCCGCGCACGGTGGCCAGGCGCGCCGCCCAGGCCCGCAGGTCGCGCGCCTCGACGGGCCAGCCACTGCGGGCGAGGAGCACGGCGATGCGCCGGCACCGGTCGAGGAGACGGGTGGGCGCCCGGCCGGGATCGGTGAGGGCCTCCAGATCGGCCTGGAGCCCGACGTACAACGCCAGGCGGGCCCACTGCGGTCGCTGGGTGGCCCGCAGGCCCCGAGCAGCGGCGGCGGCGTGGCGCTTCGCTTCGCCGGCGTCGCCGCTGGCGAGGCAGGCCCGAGCCAGCAGCAGCCGGGCCTCGTGCAGATCGGCCACGTTGTTCGACGCCCGCAGGCCGTCGACCGCCGCTTGGGCCTCGACGCGGGCGTCGTCGCTCAACCCGGCCAGCAGCATCACCTCGGCCCGGTCGGTGTGGAGCACCGGGAGCTGGCGGGGCGCCGACGGCAGCTGCCGGTAGCGCTCCTCGGCCCGGTCGAGGGCCACCAGGGCTTCGGCCAGCCGGCCCTCACGGCCTTCGGCGAAGCCGAGGTTGTGGGCGGCCATGGCGCCGAGGACGAGCAGGTCGTCGGCGTCGGCGATGGCTTCGGCCCGGGCCAGGTCGCGCTGGGCGGGGCCCGTTCGACCGCGGTAGCACTCGAGCACGCCTCGATTCAGGTGGACGACGGCGACACTGGCCCGGTCACCGGCGGCGACGAGGAGGGGCAAGGCCTCCTCGTAGTGCACGAGGGCCTGGTCGTGGCGGCCCGTGCGTTGCTCGAACAGCCCGGTGAGGGACAGGACCACGCCGGCGGCCGACGGCGGGGCGACGGCGCGGGCGCGTGCCAGCTCCTGGCGGGCATCGGTGACGGAGCCGAGCTGGAGCAGGGAGATGGCGAGGTTGGCCCGCGCCCGGGCCTCGGCGTCGGCCAGCTCGTGGGGGATGGCGAGGTCGATGGCGGCGTGGAACTCGGCCACCGCGTCATCGGCCCGGTCGAGCTCGTGGAGCGCCAATCCGCGCACCCAGTGCGCCAGGCTGGCCGCTTCCGGTTCGATGTCCGGCGCGGTCAGGAGGTCGGTGGCGACCTGCAGGGCGAGGCTGGGATTGCCGTGGCGTTGCGCTGCCAGCCTCAGCACCTCGGCGCGCGTGCCCGGTGCCTGGATGGCCACGGCCGGCGATCTTACGGTCATCGCGTGCGCAGGTGATGGCCACCATTCGTGGTATCAGTGCCGCCGGAGCCGACTCTTATGCAGGCTCGGATGCGAGGGGGCAGCACATGGAACAAGGATCGCCAGGCGGCGGGTCGACACCTCCGCCGGAGGTCGCCGAGCCCGACCCGGCCGCGCTGAACTGGGCGAACCGGGTCCGCGTCGCCGCCGGGGACAGGCCCTTCGCCTACACGCCCAACACGGTGCTGGTCGATGCCGCCGCCGGCGAGGAGCGGGTGCGGGCGCTGCTGCGCCGGGTGCCGCCGTCGGACGATCTGCGCTCTGAGCCGCAGATCGACGCGGAGGCGATCGCCGGGTACAACCGCTGGGTCGGGGTGGGCAACCCGTTGAGCGCCGTGAAGCGGCTCAAGGGCGCCGGGATCATGGCCCAGGTCGATCACGTGTTCTTCGCCGACGCCGGGCCGGGCTTCCTCTCGGGGAACCCGGTGTACGGCAACCCGGTGTACGGCAATCCGGTGTACGGCAATCCGGTGTACGGCAATCCGGTGTACGGCAATCCGGTCTACGGCAATCCGGTCTACGGGAACCCGGTGTACGGCAATCCGGTCTACGGCAATCCGGTCTACGGGAACCCGGTGTACGGCAATCCGGTGTACGGGAACCCGGTGTACGGCAACGTGCCCGGCGGCAGCACGCCGTCGTTCCCGGCGGCGCCCGGCTACCCACTGCTGGCCGCCAAATCCTGCTGCGAGGCCGATCCGTGCGAGTGCCCGGAGGCGCCGCCGGCGGCCCCGATGAGCCTGGTGTACCCCAGCCCGGCGTACGTGGCGACCGTGTACCCCGGAGGCGAGGGGGGCGCCTACCAGCTCACCGGCCGCCGCCGCAGCCAAGCCCAACCGCTGCTCGGCCTCGACGACAGCTTCGTCGGCTCGGTGCGGGCGTGGAACGCCGCTGATTGTGTGCGCGTCGCCGTCCTCGACACCGGTCACGCCGCTCCCACGGATGCCTTCCTGGCCCACCCGTTCGCCGCCGTCGACGGCGATCCGGACCTCGGCATGGACGCCGACGGTGACGGCTTCCTCGACCCAGTGGCCGGGCACGGCACGTTCATCGGCGGGCTCATCGCCCGCATCGCGCCCGGCTGCGGCCTCATGGTGAAGCGGGTCCTCACCAACTACGGCGACGGCAAGGAGTCGGCCATCGCCATCGCCATCCAGGACCTCGTGAACGGCCCGGCAGACCAGCGTCCGCACCTCCTGAACCTGTCGTTCAGCGGCTACGTGCTCGACGATGCCGATTGCCTGCGCCGCGCCATACGGGCCGCCATCGGCGCCGGCATCGTCGTGGTGGCGTCGGCGGGGAACGACGGCGTGAGCCGGCCCGCGTACCCGGCGGCGTTCGACGGTGTCGTCAGTGTCGCCGCCCTCGGTCCTGACGGTCCCGCGCCGTTCAGCAACTGGGGTTCCTGGGTGCGGGCCTGCGCGCCCGGCGTGGACGTGGCATCGACCTTCTACATCGGCACCGGGGCCGAGAAGGAGGAGTACGGGATCGACCCCGACACCTTCACCGGCTGGGCGCTGTGGTCGGGGACATCGTTCGCGGCGCCAGTAGTCGCCGCCGTCCTGGCCCGCACGATGATGGCCCACAACCTGACCGGGCACGGCGCCGTCGAGGCCGTCATCGACCAGGTCGGCCTGTTCCGGCTGCGGTGCTATGGCACCGTGGTCAACGCGCTCGCGGTGCGTCCGTTCTGACATGGCCGCCTCTGCGCTCACCCAGGGCGACGGCCGCGACGGCGCCACGCTCACGGTCGCACCGGCATGGACCGAGGAGCTCCCCGGCCTCATCGACCGGGCCCTCGCCGGCGACGAGCAGTCCTGGCGGGAACTGGTGGATCGCTTCTCCGGCCTCGTCTGGAAGGTCCTGAACACCTACGGCCTGAGCGCCAGCGACCGGGAGGAGGCGTTCGCGTCCACCTTCTACCGGTTGTTCGAGAAGCTCTCGACGCTGCGCGAACCCCGAGCGCTCCCGAAGTGGCTGGCCACGACAGCCCGCAACGAGGCCAACGCCGTGTGCCGGACCCGCCGCCGCCTCATGCCCACCGACGAGCTGCCGCTGCGGGAGGTCCTGCCCGGCGACCACGACCGCGCCCTGCTCGACGACGAGCTGATGGCCGCCGTCATGGCCGCCTTCGCCACGCTGCCGCCCGCTGGTCAGGCACTCCTGCGCCTCCTCACCACCGTGCCCCCGCTGAGCTACCAGGAGATCGCCGCCCTCGTCGGCGTGCCCGTCGGCTCGATCGGGCCAACGCGCCAGCGCTACCTCCAGCGGCTGCGCGTCGCGCTCGTTCCCTACCTCGAGGGTGGGAGGTCATGACCGCCGTCGACCCGCCCGACGACAACGCCCTCGAAGCGGCGCTGGCCGCCGGCCTCGAGGTTGTGGAGCCCGCCCCGGCGGCGGCGCTGGTGGCGGCGTACGGCGCGGTCGGCCTCGTGACGGTCGAGGCCGAGCTGGCGGCGCTCGTCTACGACTCGCAGGCGCCCGAGCTGGTCCTCACCCGCAGCGAGGAAGCCCAGGCCCGCATCGTCACGTTCGCCAACGACCATCTCACGATCGATCTGGAGCTGCTGGCCGACGGGCGCACGATCGTGGGCGAGCTGCAACCGGCGGAGGCGGCCGAGCTCGAGCTCGAGACGGTGGGGCACGGGCGGCTGGCGGCGACGGCCGACGAGTTCGGCCGGTTCCGCCTGGCGTCGGACGCCATCTCCTTCCGCATCCGCGTGGTCGGCCGCCTCGTCACCCCCTGGATCACGCGCTGAGCTCGCCGCGCCGCCGTTCCAGCGCCAACTCGTGTACGAAGTGCCACGCATATCGGGTTGCGGCGCGTCAGTTCGCCTCAGTCGTCGGTGGGGCGCTGCCGGTGGCGCTTGATCTCGCTGCGGCGGCGCTTGCCCTCCAGCCGCTCGGCCACGGCGGCCCGGCTGGGGCGGGTGGTGCGGCGGGGCCGCGCCGGCGGCCGCGCCGCGGCGTCGAGCCGGTCGGCCAGGCGCTCCCATGCCAGCTGGCGGTTGCGCCACTGCGACCGGGTGTCAGCGGAGCGGGCGGTCACGACACCCCCGAGGCGCGCCACCACCCGGGCCTGGACGGCCTCTGGCAGCCCCGCGGCGGCGACGTCGACCGTGGCGGTGACGGCGGTGTCGCTGGTGTTGGCGTGCTGGCCACCGGGACCACCCGAGCGGGTGGCGGTCCACGTCACGGCGGCGGGATCGACCCGCCAACCGTCCGGCGTCACCAGCTCGTCCATCCCCTGATGGTGCCACCGTGACGATGCCTCGGCTTCGCCTCGGACTCGCTGCGCTCGATCAATCCCGCCAGGAGCTGCCCCGCCGGCGCACTGCGCCGGCACTCCGGCCGCAGCCTCGCTTCGGGCACGAGCCCAAAGTGTCTTGAACCGGTGGGCGGGGAGGTACGAAAGGAACCATGCCTACGCGGATCCTGGTGACCGGCGCGACCGGGTACGTGGGCGGCCGCCTCGTCCCCGAACTGCTCGACGCCGGCTTGGACGTGCGCTGCCTGGTCCGGTCGCCGGCCAAGCTCGACGACCGGCCCTGGACCGGGCGCGTCGACATCGTCCGGGGCGACGTCGCCGACGCCGCCAGCCTGGCGCCCGCCATGGCCGGCGTGGACGCGGCGTACTTCCTGGTCCACGGCATGGGCACCACGTCGGACTTCAGCACCAGCGACGATGCCGCCGCGGCGACGTTCCGCGACGCCGCCGCCGATGCCGGCGTCGGCCAGCTCGTCTACCTCGGTGGCCTGGGCCGTGACGACGCCGACCTGTCCGAGCACCTGCGCAGCCGCCACGACGTCGGCGCCACGCTGGCCGATGGCCCGGTGCCGGTCACCGAGCTGCGGGCCGCCGTGGTGATCGGCTCGGGCAGCGCCAGCTTCGAGATGCTGCGCCACCTGACCGAGGTGCTGCCGGTGATGGTGACCCCGCGCTGGGTGCGCACCCGGTGCCAGCCGATCGCCGTGCGAGACGTGCTGGCCTACCTCGTCGGTGTGCTCGGCCGTCCCGAGGCGCTCGGCCGGGTGCTGGAGATCGGCGGTCCGGACGTCGTGACCTACGCCGAGATGATGGCGCTCTACGCCGACGTCGCGGGGCTGCGCCGGCGGGTCGTGGTCCCCGTGCCCCTCCTCACGCCCCGCCTGTCGTCGTACTGGGTCGGGCTGGTGACTCCGCTGCCGGCGGGGCTGGCCCGGCCACTGATCGACAGCCTGGAGAACGAGGTGGTGGTGCACGACCACGCCATCGAGGCCATCGTGCCCCGCACCCTCCTGCCGCTGCGCGACGCCATCGGCGCCGCCCTCGAACGCACGCGTGACCTGGAGGTCACGACCTCCTGGGCCGACGCCGAGCTGGCCGGCCGCCGCCCGTCCGACCCGATGCCGACCGATCCGCACTGGTCGGGCGGTGTCGTGCTCGACGACTGCCGGGAGGTCGACACGCCGGCGCCGGTCGAGCGCGTCTTCCAGGCGGTGAACGGTGTCGGGGGCCGCCGGGGCTGGTACGTGGCCGAACCGTTCTGGGACCTCCGCGGCTTCGCCGACCGTCTCCTCGGTGGGCCCGGCATGCGCCGCGGCCGCCGTCATCCCGATCGGATGCGCGTCGGCGATGCGGTGGACTTCTTCCGGGTGGAGGCGGTGGTGCCCAACCGCCTCGTGCGGCTGCGGGCCGAGATGCGGGTCCCGGGCGCGGCGTGGCTGGAGTGGACGATGGAGCCGACGGCCACCGGCACCCACCTCGTCCAGCGGGCCCGCTTCCATCCGCGCGGGGTCTGGGGCCGGGCCTACTGGTACGCGCTGCTGCCGTTCCACCACGTGATCTTCCAGCGACTGGCGACGCGGCTGGCCGCCGCGGCCGCTGCCTAGTGGGGGAACTGCGGGGGCCGCTTCTCCACGTGTGAGGCCAGCCCCTCGGCCGCCTCAGGGCCGGCGAAGCCGATGAACTCGTAGGCCAGGCTGGCGTCGAAGGTGGGGCCCATCGCCCGGTACCAGTTGTTGAGGGCCAGCTTCGTCCACTGGATGGCGTTGGTGGCCCCGTTGGCCAGCTGCCGGGCGACCTCGAGGGCCCGATCCTGGGCCTCGCCGTCCTCCACCACGAGCGAGACGAGCCCGATGCGCTCGGCCTCCTCGCCGGTGAGGGTCTCGCACGTCAGCAGGTAGTACTTGGCCTTGGCCATCCCGCACAGCAGCGGCCAGCAGATGGCGGCGTGGTCACCGGCGGCGACGCCCAGGCGGGTGTGGCCGTCGATGATGCGGGCGGTGCGGGTGGCGATCGAGACGTCGGCCAGGAGGGCCGCCACCAGCCCGGCGCCCACGGCCGGGCCATGGATGGCGGAGATGATCGGCTTCGAGCAGTTGATGATGTTGTAGACGAGGTCGCGCGCCTCGCGCATCATGCGGGCACGGGCCTCGGGCGCCTTCACCAGGCTGTCGATCAGCTCGAAGCTGCCGCCCGCCGAGAACGCCTTGCCGGCGCCCTGGAGGACCACGGCGCGCACCGACTCGTCGCGGTCGATCGTCAACCACACGTCGGCCAGCTCTCGGTGCATGGCCGCCGACACGGCGTTCAGGCCCGGCGCATCGAGGGTGATGCGCAGGATGCCCTCGTCGGGCTCGTCGAAGGTGAGGCTGGCGAACGAGGCGTAGCGCTCGACGCTCACAGCTTGACCGTGGCTGCTCCCGTGAGCACGGCGTCGCCGTCCTGGTTGACGGTCGTGACCGACACGTCGGCCAGGCGCTCGCCGCCCTCGTCGCGCACGGCGGTGACCTCGGCGGTGGTGGTCAGTGCGTCGCCCGGGAACACCTGCTTCACGAACCGGACGCCGTACTTCTTCAGCGACTCCACGCCGAACCAGTCGGTGATGACCCGGCCGGTCATGCCCATCGTGAGCATGCCGTGAGCGAACACGGACGGGTAGCCCGCCACCTCGGTGGTGAACTTGTCGTCGGAGTGGAGCGGGTTGTAGTCGCCCGAGGCGCCCGCGTACTGCACGATCTGCGTGCGGCTGAGGTCGTCCACGAGGACGAGCTCCTTCTTGTCGCCGACCTTCACGTCCGTCATCGTCAGCCCCCCTGCTCCACGACCTTCTCGGTGCGCACACCGACGCCCCGAGCGGTGACGACCAGCTCGCCCTTGGCGTTGCGGTACTCGATCACGTTCTCGGAGAACAGGAGCTTGCCGCCGCGGCGGCCTTCCTTCTCCCACGTCTTGCCGGGCACCTCGGTGCCGGTCAGGACCTCGCCCGCCCGCAGGGGCTGGTGGTACTCGTAGTGCTGCTCGGCGTGGAGGCCGCCCCCGCCCCCGCCACCGCGCCGCCGCCCGACGACACCTTGCCGGTGGCGTTCTTGCCCGAGCCGAACCACGGTTCACCGGGCTTCGGCCGGAGGAAGTAGTTCGGGTCGAACTGGGCGCTCGCCTGCACGAACGTCGGCGGTGCCGGCACCACCTCGTCGCCCGACAGGGCGCCGTAGTACGCCGGGTTGGTGTCGCCGATGGCCCGTGCGAACAGCAGGATGTGCCCGGCCTCGACCGGGAACCGCTCGATCCCCATGTTGCCCTCCGATCCGTTTCCATCGCATCACTCGATGGCCCGCCGGACCATAGTTGCCGTGCACCCACCAACCACCAAACGACGGGTCCGGCCCCTCGTACCGGCGACCGAACCGGTCATCACCTGACCGGTTCTGCTGGCACCATGAGTGCGTGCGCGCCGACCGCCTGGTGGCCATCCTCCTCATGCTCCAGGCGCGCGGCCAGGTCACGGCGGCCGATGTCGCGGCCGAGCTCGAGGTGTCCGAGCGCACGGCGCGGCGCGATCTCGAGGCGCTGGGCATGGCCGGCGTGCCCGTCTACTCCCGCCAGGGCCGCAACGGCGGCTGGCAGTTGGCCGGCGGTGGCCGCACCGACCTCAGCGGCCTCAACGCCGCCGAGGCCAGGGCGCTGTTCCTCGTGGCGGGGCCCTCGTCGTCGGCGACGCCGGAGGTCAAGGCGGCCCTGCGCAAGCTGGTGCGGGCCCTCCCCGAGCCCCTGCGCGACGCCGCCGAGGCGGCCCAGACGGCCGTGGTCGTCGACCCGACGGGCTGGGACCAACCGGCACGGCCGCGGCCGACACCGGCCCACCTCGACGCGGTGCAGCAGGCCGTGGTGGCGGGCGAGCAGATCACGCTCGGGTACGTGGCGAGGGACCGCACGGCCAGCAGTCGGGTCGTCCACCCGCTCGGGCTCGCCTCCAAGGGGTCGTCGTGGTACCTCGTGGCCGCCACCGACAGCGGCCTGCGCACGTTCCGGGTGGACCGCATCACCGCGGTGGCGGCGACCGGCGAGCCGGTCGTGCGCCCCGACGGGTTCGACCTGGCCGACGCCTGGCGCCTGATCGCCGACGAGGTGGACCAGCGGCGGGCCCCGGTGCGGGCGCGAGCGACGGCGGCGATGGCCTGGGTGGCGGTGCTCCGCCTGACGTTCGGCACCCGCCTGCGCATCGGCCCGCCGGTGGGCGACGACCGCGTCGAGGTGGAGCTCCGGGGCCACAACCTCCACTCGCTGGCGGCCGAGATCGCCGGGTTCGGTGCCGCCGTCGAGGTGCTCGACCCGCCGGAGGTGCGCCAGCGCCTGGCCGTTCTGGCGGCCGAGCTGGCCTCGCTCTACGCCTGAGCGCGAACAGCTGTATCTGGGGCCGCGGTCGTACCTCATTACGGCGTGGTCGACCTTGCCCCCCAGGACGACCGGCGCACCAGCAGGCCGGGCTCCCCGGGACTCCACGTCGAGATGTTGGGCTGCTTCCGGGTCCACATCGACGGCCGGGACGTCACCGAGGCGCTCGGCGGCCGGTCGCGATCGGTGTTCCAGTACCTGCTCCTCACCGGTGCGCCGGTTCCACGCGACGTCCTGATCGACGTGTGCTGGCCCGAGTTCGACGTCGAGCGGGGCCGGAACAACCTCAACGTGGCCATCACCGGCATCCGCCGGGCGTTCGGCTACCGCGAGATCGTGCGCCACCGGGCTGGCGCGTACCGCATCGACCCGGACATCGAGACCTGGGTCGACGTCACCACGTTCACCGATCTCCTCCAGGACGCCCACCGGCTCGGCGGCGACCGAGCCGAGACCGCCATCACTCTGTACCGCCAGGCGGTGGCCCTGTACCGGGGTGAGCTGCTGCCCGAGGCCCGCTACTGCGACTGGATGGAGCGGCGCCGGCGGTTCCTCGTGCAGGGCCACCTCGACGCGGTGAAGCGGCTCGCCGCGCTATGCCGAGACAAGGGCAACCTGTTCGAGGCGGCATGGGCGGCCCAGCTCGGGCTGCTGGTCGACGACCTCGACGAGGAGCTGGTGGAGTCCTGGCTGCAGACGCTGGCCGATCGCCGGGCCAACCGGCGCGTCGACGTCGCCCTACGCACGTACTCCGATCGCCTGGAGGAGGAGCTCGGCGTGCGGCCGTCGGCCCGGTTGCTCGCCTTCGCCACCGACCGCCGAGCCAGCTGACCGAGTCAGGGGTGCGTGCCGGCGCAGTGCGCCGGCGGAGCCGCCGCTCGCGGGATTGTCTGAGCACAGCGAGTCGGCGCCGAAGAGGCGCCGCATCAGTACGGCAGGTCGGCTTCGACGTCGATGGTGATCTGCACCTCGTTGCCGACGATGAAGCCTTCCGTGGCGGGCAGGGGGAAGTTGGTGGTGACGGCGTAGTCGCGCCGGTCGATCTCGGTGGTGGCGGTGAACCCCAGCTTGGCCTGGGCCACCTTGCCCGCCGGAAGGGCCCCGTTGAACACCGTGTCGAGCACGACCTCGCGGGTGACGTCGCGGATGGTGAGGTCGCCGGTGATGGCCCAGCGGTCCCCGGCGACGTGGCGCACGGCGGTGCTGCGGAAGCCGATGGTGGGGTAGCGCTCCACGTCGAGGAAGTGGTCGCCCCGCAGGTGCTCGTCGGCCTTCGGGTGGATGGTGTCGATGGTGGCGGCGTCGATGCTCACGACCACGGTCGAATCCTCGGGCGTCGGCGCGATGTGGATCAGACCGGTGCCGTGGCGGAACCGCCCCCGCATGCGGGTCACGACGAAGTGGCGGGCCTCGAAGGCGAGGCTGGTGTGCAGCGGATCGATGATCCAGTCGCCGGCGACGGGGACGACGACGCCGTCGACGGTGCGGGTGGCTGGTCCGGGGTCGGGCGGGTTCGATTCGGTCATCGGGGCTCCTCGTGGACGACGGCGACGAACTGGACGGGGGTGCGCAGCGTGAAGCCGAGACGTTCGTAGACGCGACGGGCGCCGTCGTTGCCGTCGGCCACGTGCAGGAACGGGATGTCGCCGCGGGCCCGGATCTGGGTGGCCACCCGGTGGGTGAGGAGGGCGGCCAGCCCCCGGCCGCGGGCGTCGGGATGGGTGCACACCGCGCTGACCTCCGTGAAGCCCGGTGGCTGCAGCCGCTCGCCCGCCATCGCCACCAGCTCGCCGTCTTCGTACACGCCGACGAAGTGGCCCAGCTCTGACGTGCGCAGGGCGAACGGACCGGGCCGCGTCAGCGTGGCCAGGGCCAGCATGCGCTCGGCCTCGTCAGGTCCGAGGTCGACGATGGCCGGGGTGCCGTCGAGGGCGCCGTCGATGTCGGGGAGGTCCCACGCCACGAACTGGTTGCCGATCCCGCGGAGGGCAGCGCGCCACCCCGGCGGCAGCGGCGGGACGTCGCGCCGGAACAGCACGGTGCCGCCACCCGGGCCGACCAGCTCGCCGAGGGCGGCCCATCCGCCGTCGTCGAGGGTGTCGACGGCGCCGAACACCGACAGCGCCGCCTGGTAGCGGCGGGCCCGGCCGGTGCCTTCGGCCACCGCCTCCTGGCGGGTGCACAGGGCGTGCCAGACCGCGTTGTCGAGCACGTCGTCAGGAGCGGCCACGCGTGAAAGGCTGACCAGCGCAGTCGGCCATGTCAACGGAGCGATCAACGACCCGTCCGGCGGTTTTCGCCGGAGCCCTGTGGGCGAGCGAGACTCAGGGGCAGGAGCGCGAGCACGGAGGATCGGGATGCCGTACGAGTTCACCGCGAAGGGCCAGGCCACCCTGGAAGAGGTCAAGTCCTTCATGGACGACCACATCTATCCGAACGAGGCCGAGTACCGGCAGCAGCAATCCGAGGTCGGCAAGCAGAGCATGCCGCCGATCATGGACAAGCTGAAGGCGGCCGCTCGTGAGCGGGGGCTGTGGAACCTCTTCCTGCCGCATCTGTCGCCTGACTCGCCCGGCACGAAGCTGTCGAACCTCGACTACGCGCCGATCTCCGAGCAACTCGGCAAGGTCGGGTTCGCGTCGGAGGCGCTCAACTGCGCCGCGCCCGACACCGGCAACATGGAGATCCTCAACCTCTACGGCTCCGAGAAGGTCAAGCGCGACTGGCTGGCGCCCCTCCTCGAGGGCGAGATCCGCTCCGCCTTCTCGATGACCGAACCCGACGTGGCCTCGTCGGACGCGACCAACATCGGGTTGCGCATCGAGCGCGACGGCGACGAGTACGTGCTGAACGGCAAGAAGTGGTTCACCTCCGGCGCGCTGGCGGAGCGCTGCAAGGTCTTCATCGTGATGGGCAAGACCGATCCCAACGCGTCACGGCACCTGCAGCAGTCGATGATCGCCGTCCCCAAGGAGACGCCGGGCATCAGCTTCGACCGCACGCCCCACGTGTTCGGCTACGAGGACCGCGGTGGCCATCCCGAGGTCATCTACGAGAACGTCCGCGTGCCCGCCGACAACCTCCTCGGCGAGGAGGGTGGCGGCTTCGCCATCTCCCAGGCCCGCCTCGGGCCAGGCCGCATCCACCACTGCATCCGCGCCATCGGCGTGGCCGAGCGGGCCCTCGAGTACATGATCCGCCGCTCGCTCGAGCGCACCACCTTCGGCACGCTGGTGGCCCAGAAGGGCCTGATCCAGGACTGGATCGCCGAGTCCCGCATCGAGATCGACATGGCCCGTGAGTACGTGCTGCGGGCCGCTCACCTCATGGACACCGTCGGCAACAAGTCGGCGGCCACGGAGATCTCGGGCATCAAGGTGGCCATCCCGAACATGGCCCTCAAGGTCATCGACCGCGCCATCCAGGTGCACGGCGCCGGTGGCGTGAGCCAGTACTTCCCGTTGGCCGAGATGTACGCCCACATGCGCACCCTGCGGATCGCCGACGGTCCCGACGAGGTGCACAAGATGACCATCGCCCGCCGCGAGATCCTGAAGTACGCGCCGGGCTTCCGGATGAACCCGGCGACCGGCAACTCGGGCGAGCCGGTGCCCTTCGCTCGCCCCTGAGGTGCGCGACCGGGTCGCCGATCTCGTGATCGTCGGTGGCGGGGCGATGGGCCTCGCCACCGCGTGGCGGGCGGCGGCCGCCGGTGTGGGCGTCGTGCTCTTCGAGCAATTCGAGCTCGGTCACGTGCGCGGCGCCTCCCACGGCACCGAGCGCATCTTCCGCTACGGCTACACCGACCGCACGTACGTGCGGCTGGCGGTCGCGGCCGAAGACGGCTGGAAGCAGCTGGAGACCGACGCCGGCCGTCCGCTCCTCGACCGCATCGGCTCCGTGGACCACGGCGGCGTCGACGAGCTGCAGGACATGGCGGCGGCGTGCGAGGCCGAGGGGGTGGCCGTCGAGTGGCTGGGCGCCGACCACGCCGAACGCCGGTGGCCCGGCCTGCACTTCGCCTCG
Source organism: uncultured Acidimicrobiales bacterium (assembly GCA_963728985.1). Classification (GTDB taxonomy): domain Bacteria; phylum Actinomycetota; class Acidimicrobiia; order Acidimicrobiales; family Ilumatobacteraceae; genus DASXAI01. The sequence goes on from CAVSME010000006.1 coordinate 510,202, forward strand.
CCCGTGCTCTTCCAGCCCACCGCCGGTCGCATCCGTGCCGCCGACGCGCTCGAGGCGCTCCGGGCCCAGGCCGTCGCCGGGGGAGCCGAGCTGCGCCAGGAAGAGCTGGTGATCCAGTTGGTGCCCGACAAGGACTGGGTCCGCGTGATCACCGAGACCGGCGCGTACGTGGCCCCGGTGGCGGTGGTGACGGCCGGGGCGTGGACCGGGCCGCTGCTGTTCGGCCATGTCGATCTCCCGCTCCTCACGACGACCTGTGAGCGGGTCGCGTTCTTCGAACCCCGTGACCCGACGGATCCGTGGCCGTCGTTCATCCACCGTGGCGCCACCAGCTACTACGGCCAGCCCGGGCCCGACGGGCTGGTGAAGCTCGGCGCCCATCACACCGGCCCGGTGACCACAGGGGACACCCGCTCCTTCGACGTGGACCCGCCCGCCCTCGCCGACCTCAGCGAGTACGCCACGGCCTGGCTGCCCGGGCTCGATCCGGTGCCGGTCGACGCCACCACGTGCCTCTACACGTCGACGCCGACCGAGGACTTCGTGCTCGATCGCGACGGCCCGATCGTGGTGGGGGCAGGGTTCTCGGGCCACGGCTTCAAGTTCGTGCCCGAGATCGGCCGCCTGCTGGCGGCGATGGCCCAGGGCGAGGCGCCGCCGGGCAACCCCTTCACGCTGGGGCCGGGTCGGCGTGGCGGGATGCTGGGACCGTCGGGCCATCGCTGAGCTCCCGTGCGGGGCGGGCGGCGAGGCGGGCGAAGGCGACGACGACGAGCGTCACGAGCAGGGCGTTGCGGGCCACGGCGGCCCACTGCCACCACGGTGAGCCGGCCACGAAGTCGTCGTAGGCGTGGGCCACCCCCGCCGTGAGCACGGTGGCCGCCGCCGCCAGGACGATGACCAGCGCGTCGGCGGCGAGGATGGCGGCGAAGGGCAGCAGCCACACCAGGTACTGCGGGGACAGGACCGGCGCCAGCACGAGCACCGCTCCCACGGCTGCCAGGCGGGCGTGGTCGGGGGCGAGGCCATCGGGCCGGCGCGCCGCCAGCCACCACGCCACGGCGATGCCGGCCAGGGTGGCCAGCCCCAGCAGGGCGCCGATCCCGGCGGGCTCGGTGCCGATGCGCCAGGCGCCGCCCTCCACCCGCACCGGACCGCCACTGACGAGGAAGACGAGGGCGCCGACCGTGCTCTCCACCTGCCAGCCGCGCGAGCGGCCGAAGAACACGACGTCGAGCACGCCGCTCACCCCGCCCACGGCCAGCCACGCGACGCCGGCCACGACCAGCGTCACCACGGTGGTGCGGGCGGCGCGGTGCTGGCGCTCCACGACGAGCCCGGGCAGGAGCGCGACGGACCAGACCTTGGCCAGCGCCGAGGCGGCCAGGGCGATGCCCCCGGCGGTGGGCCGGCGCCGCCGCACCAGGGCCAGGCCGCCCAGCGCGAGGGCCACCGAGAGCAGATCGATGCGGGCCAGCACCCAACCGTCCCACAGGAGCGGGAGCAGCAGCAGGAGCCACGCCGTGGCCGCCCGGCGGCCCCAGCCGGCGGCCAGTGCGGCGGCGACGACGAGGTCGCTGGCCACCTGCGTCAGCACCAGCAACCGGCCGCCGGTGGTGGCGCTGCCGTGGCCCTCGATGGCCTCGAAGGCGAGATAGCTCACCGGCGGGAAGGCGACGGTCTTGTCCCGGTAGGGCCAACCGTCGGCGGCCACGAGGTCGCGGTACTGGAGGTGATCGCCAGTGGTGAACGACGGCTGCTCCCAATCCGTGGTCACCATCACCCGGACGCCGGCGAGGAGGTGGATGGCGACGAGCGCGCCGATGGCCCAGCGCCAGCGATCCATCGGCGCTGAACCTAGGTCTTCGGGGCCGAGGTCAGTGCGCGGCGCGGCGGCGGCGCCCGAGGGCGACGGCGAGGAGGACGACCAGGACGACGGCCAGGATGATGGGCAGGCGTCGGCCGCTCTGGCGATCGAGGGCGGCGCCTTCGACGCTCTCGGGGTTCGACTCGTAGACCTGGACGTTCGGCGGCACGGGTACGGCCGTCGGATCGGGCTCCGTCATCGCGTGACCGTACCCCGGTGGTTCCGCCATCAAGCGCGTTAGCGTCGCCGCATGGAGCACGCCCGCCTCGGCCGGACCGGCCTGGAGGTGTCGAGGATCTGCCTGGGCACCATGACCTTCGGCTTCCAGTGCGACGAAGCGACGTCGCGCTCGATCCTCGATGCCGCCGACGACGCCGGCATCACCTTCCTCGACGCCGCCGACGTGTACCCGCTCGGCGGGTCCCTCGAGCACGTCGGCCGCACCGAGGAGATCGTCGGCCGGTGGCTCGAAGGCCGCCGCCACCGCTTCATCGTGGCCACCAAGTGCGTCGGCCGCATGGGCCGCAGCAAGTGGGACCAGGGCGCGTCGCGCAAGCACATCCTCGACGCCGTCGACGCCTCGCTGCGCCGGCTGGGCACCGACTACATCGACCTGTACCAGCTGCACTCCGACGACCGCTCCACCCCGCTCGACGAGAGCGTCGAAGCACTCGACGACATCGTCCGGGCCGGCAAGGTGCGCTACGTCGGGTGCTCGAACTTCCTCGCCTACCGCATGGCCCGCGCCATCGGGCGCAGCGAGGCGCGCCACCTCGTGCGCTTCGAGTCGGTCCAGCCCCGCTACAACCTCCTGTTCCGCCAGATCGAGCGCGAGCTGCTGCCGCTGTGCGAGGAGGAGGGTGTCGGCGTGATCCCGTACAACCCGCTGGCCGGTGGGTTCCTCACGGGCAAGCACGCTCGCAGCGCCCCGCCCCCCGACGGCGGTCGCTTCACCCTGGGACGGGCCGGGTCGATGTACCAGGAGCGGTACTGGCACGATCGGGAGTTCGACACCGTGGAGGAGCTGCGCCGCATCGCCGATGAGGCTGGCCTGCCCCTCACCACGATGGCGGTCAGCTGGGTCTTGGCCCATCCCGCCATCACGTCGGCCATCGTGGGCGCCAGCCGACCCGAGCAGCTGGCCGACAGCATCGCCGCCGCCGACAAGGCCCTCGATCCCGCGCTCAAGGACCAGCTCGATGCCCTCACCCACGAGTACCGCTACGGCGACGCCGCCCGCTGACACCGGGAGCCGGGCGCTGGACGTTCCCTTCCATCGGGTGCGCGTCCGCACGGACGAGCCGGTCCTGGCCGATGTCGGCGCCGCCACCGACGAGGCGCTCGCCGCCAGCGGTGTAGTCGTGCGCGCCGGCGACGAGGTGGCCATCGCCGTGGGCTCTCGGGGCCTGCACGATCTCGGCGTGGTCGTCGGTCGGGTCGTGGCGTGGGTGCGCGAGCAGGGCGCCCGGCCGTTCCTGGTGCCGGCGATGGGGAGCCACGGCGGTGCCACCGCCGACGGCCAGCGGGAGGTGCTGGCGTCCTACGGGTTGGACGCCGACCGGATCGGTTGCCCCATCCGCTCGTGCATGGACGTCGTGGCGTTGGCGCAGGGCGACTGCCCGGTGCCGGTGGTGACCGACGCCGTCGCCGCCGCGGCCGCCGCCACCATCGTCGTCAACCGGGTGAAGCCGCACACCGACTTCCACGGCCCGTACGAGAGCGGGCTCATGAAGATGGTGGCGATCGGCCTGGGCAAGCGCCACCAGGCGGAGGTGCTCCACGCCCACGGCACGCGCGGCCTGCGCGAACTGATGCCCCTCGTGGCCCGCCAGGTGCTGGCCCACGGGAACGTGGTGCTGGGCGTGGCCATCGTGGAGAACGGCCTGGAGCAGACCATGGCGGTGGAGGCGGTGCCGGCAGCCGACATCCCCGACGCCGAGCCCGCTCTGCTGGCGCTGGCGGCGGAACACCTCGCCCGCCTGCCGGTCGACGATCTGGACGTCCTCCTCGTGGATCGCATGGGCAAGGACATCAGCGGCGTGGGGATGGACACCAACGTCATCGGCCGCGTCATGATCGCCGGCGAGCCCGACCCGCCGGCACCGCGCATCGCCATGATCGCCTGCCACGAGCTCACCCCTGCGTCGCACGGCAACGCCACCGGCATGGGCCTGGCCGACGTGGTGACTCGGCGGCTGGCCGGCGCCATCGACCACGAGGTGACCCGGACGAACGTCGTGACGTCCGGCTTCCTGCTGCGGGGCAAGCTGCCGGTCGTGGCCGACGACGATCGCCAAGCGTGGGCCCTATGCCTGCGCGGTGCGGGCGTGGTGGATCCGCTCGCGGTGCGGGCGGCCCGCATCGAGGACACCCTGCGCTGCCGCGACCTCTGGGTGACCGGGGCCGTCCTCGCCGACCTCGCCCCGGACCCGGCCGTCGCCGTGCTGGCGCGGGACCTCGTGCTGCACCGGGCCGACGGGCGGCTGGCGCCGTTCGGGGGCACATGATCGACCTCCTCGTCGGTGCTGACGACCGCACCGGCGCACTCGAAGCGGCCGGCGGCTGCGCCGATGCCGGCACCGGCCCGGTGTGGGTTGGTGGGTGGGTTGGTGGACCGGTTGGTGGACCGGTTGGTGGACCGGTGGCGGCCTCGGTCGCCGGGGTGACCGGTCCGGTGGCGGTGGTCGATCTCGGGTCGCGGCACCTGGCGCCGGATGAGGCCGCTCGCCGGGCCGCCGCCCTCCACGCCGTCGAGCACCGGGCGGCGGCGCACAAGATCGACTCGCTCCTGCGGGGCAACTGGGCCCATGAGCTCGTCGCCCGCCGGGCGTCGGGTCGGCGCGTGCTCGTGGTCCCCGCGCTGCCGGCGGCGGGGCGGGCGTGCGTCGGTGGTGTCGTGGTCGAAGACGGCCGGCCGGTCGGCGAGGGCGGTGATCCTCGCCATGCCGCCCGCTCCAGCCGGCCCGCCGACCACCTGCGCGACGCCGGGGCGGCAGTCACGGAACTGGCCGGGGCCGACGCCCTCGAACGGTGGCTGGCGGGGGACGACGACCACCCCGTAGCGGTGTGCGACGCCGCCACCGACGCCGACCTCGCCGCCGTGGCGGCGGCGTGGAGCGGGCGCCATGACGTGGTGATGGCCGGCAGCGCCGCCACGGTGGCGGCAGCCGCCGCCCTGTTCGGCACCGGCCACCGCCCGCCGGTGCCCTCGCTGGCGCCGGCCGTCCTCGTCGTGTGCGGCAGCCTCCATCCGATGGCCCGCCGCCAGGTGGCCCACCTGGGCGCGCTCGGCGTCGCCGTGGCCGAACCAGGGTCGTTCCTCGGCACGGTGACCGACGCCTTGCGGGTAGGCCGTCCCGCGGTGGTGGTCTCCCGCACCGCGAGAGACGTGCCCGTGCCGCCCGACGAGGCCCAGGCGGTGGCCGAGCAGCTCGGCCGCACGGCCCGGGAGCTGATGGCCGCTGCCACCATCGGGACGATGGTCGTCGTCGGTGGCGACACGGCGGCGTCGGTGCTCGGCTCGGCGCCGTTGCTCGTCGGGGGCACCCTCGCGCCAGGCACGCCTTGGGCCCAACGCGCCGATGCCGAGGGTCCGCTCGTCGTGACGCGCGCCGGCAGCTTCGGCACCCGCAGCTCGCTGGCCGAGCTGGTGTGGGGCAGGCTGGGCTCGTGACGAGCGCACCCGACGCGCCCATGGCCATCACCATGGGCGACGCGTCCGGCGTGGGTCCCGAGATCGTGCTGCGCTGGGCGGCGGCCGGCGCCCCCACCGACGACGTCGTGATCTACGGCGACGCCGCCATCCTGCGCCACGGCGCCGGCCTCCTCGGCATCGACATGCCCCCGCTGAAGGTGGTCGACCTCGGCCTCCTCGGGCCCGACGACCACCGGCCGGGCCAGCTCGACGCCCGCGCCGGGGCGGCGGCCCGGGCCTACGTCGAGCGGGCCACTGCCGACGCCCTGGCGGGGAGGGTGGCCGGCATCGTGACGATGCCCATGAACAAGGAGGCGACCCAGCTCTCCGATCCCGGGTTCGTGGGTCACACCGAGCTGATCGCCTCGCTGTGCGGGACCCCGCGCGTGTCGATGATGCTCACCAACGGTCCGCTGGCCGTCACCCACGTGAGCACCCACTGCTCGCTGCGGGAGGCCATCGAGCGGGTGCGGGTCGAGCGGGTGCTCGACGTGATCCACCTCACCAACGATGCGCTCGTGCGGTTCCTCGACGCGCCCCGCATCGCCGTGTGCGGGCTCAACCCCCACGCCGGTGAGCACGGCCTGTTCGGCACCGAGGACGCCGATCACATCGCCCCCGCCATCGCCGCCGCCGTGGCCGAGGGCATCGACGCCTCGGGACCCCACCCGGCCGACACCGTCTTCTTCCAGGCCGTGCACCGCCGGCGCTACGACGCCATCGTGTGCATGTACCACGACCAGGGCCACGGGCCGATGAAGCTGCTGGCCTTCGACACCGGCGTGAACGTGACCCTCGGGCTGCCGATCATCCGCACGTCGGTCGACCACGGCACCGCCTTCGACATCGCCTGGCAGGGGAGTGCGTTCACCGAGTCGCTGGAGCACGCCCTGAGCTACGCCTGGCGGTTGGCCGGCCGTTTCCCCAGCTGAGGGGGTGCGTCTGACACAGGTGGGTCAGGTGGGGTAGTTCGGGTGGGTGGGTGGGAGATGGGCCGTGCTCGTCTCGTTGGTCACGGCTGGTGGGCGCACGCTCACGGTATGACCACGACGCGCCGCCTCCGCCGCTTCCTCGCTGGTGCCGCTCTCACCATCGTTCCCGCCGTCGCCGTTGCCCTGGGCACCGGCTCGGCGTCGGCCTCGGCCGCCACCGACGGCGCCGAAGTGCAACTGCTGTCGATGCTCAACTCGGCCCGTCAGGGCGCCGGGCTGGCTCCCCTGGCCGCCGATCCCGCCATCGCCCAGGTCGCTCGTACGTGGTCGGGGCACATGGTCGGTGTCCATGGCCGTACTGGTGATCCGGTCATCAACCCGGCGGCGCCCACCGATTGCGAGCAGAGCTCGTTGTGCCACAACCCCGACCTGGGCACCGCCGTTGGTGGTCTGGTGCCGGGGTGGACGCGCATCGGGGAGAACATCGGCGTCGGCGGGGACGTGACCACGGTCAACGCCGCGTTGTTGGCGTCGCCTGGTCACTTCGCCAACATCATGGGTGACTACAACCGGGTCGGGATCGGCGTGGCCGTCGAAGGCACCCGCATCTGGGCCACGTTCGACTTCGCCAACGCCCCCGGCACCCCCACCCCCGCCGCCCCCGTCGCCGGGCCGGTGAGCGTGGTCGGGACCAAGGGCCGCTACAACGCCGTCGCTCCGGTCCGCATCGCCGACACCCGCACCGCCGGCGGTCCGGTGGCGGCCGGTGGCGTCCTGCAGGTACCGGTCGCCGGTGTCGCCGGTGTGCCCGCCGATGCGACCGGCGTCGTGGTGAACCTGACCGCCGTCGCCGCCCAGTCGGCCGGCTACCTCACCGCCTACCCCTGCGGCGCCGCCGCCCCCACCGCCTCCAACCTCAACGTCACCGCCGGCGAGACCCGCGCCAACCAGGCCGCCGTCGCCCTCGACGCCACCCACACGGTCTGCGTGTTCTCCTCGGCCACGACCGACGTCGTCGTCGACCTGGCCGGCTGGTACGCCCCCACCGGTGACGCCTACCAGGCCCAGTCGCCGGCCCGGGTGTTCGACAGCCGCAGCGCCGGTGGCCCCGCCACCAACTTCACCGTCCCGGTCACCGGCGGCTCGGCCGTCACCATGAACATCACGGTCACCAACCCCACCGCCTCCGGCTACCTCACCGCCTACCCGTGCGGCATGGACGCCCCGGTCGTGTCCAACGTCAACTTCACCGCCGGCCAGACGATCGCCAACCTCGCCACCGTCCAGGTCGGCACCAACAACTCGATCTGCCTGTCGTCGCCGGTGCCCACCAACGTCATCGTCGATCTCGCCGGCACCTTCGCCGCCAAGGGCGCCACGTTCACCAGCGCCGTCACCACCCGCCTCCTCGACACCCGCAACGGCCTCGGCGGCCACAACGGCCCCGTCGCCGGCGGCGAGACCGTCGAGCTCCAGGTCGCCGGCAGCCGAGGCATCCCGGCCGGCGCCACCAGCGCCGTCGTCAACCTCACCGCCACGGGTACCGCCGCCGCCGGCTACGTGACCGCCTACCCCTGCGACCAGGCCGCCCCCACCGCCTCCAACGTCAACTTCGACGGCGGGGCCACCGCCGCCAACCTGGCCACGGTCCGCCTGTCGGCCACGGGCACGCTGTGCCTGACGGCCAACGTCGGCACGCAGCTGATCGCCGACATCGCCGGCTGGTATGCGGGCTGATGCCTCGGCTGCGCCTCGGACTCGCTGCGCTCGGAGGGCGAGCGGATAGGCGGGGGGTCTGGGGGGCGGAGGCTCCTGCCGGAGCCTTCCGCTCGACTTCTCGAACAATCCAGCTAGCACCTGTCCCTGGCGCCGCATTGCGGCGCCAGTCCGCGGTTCAGGCGCCGTAGCTGGCGCGGAGCTTGGCCTTCTCCACCTTGCCCATGGTGTTGCGGGGGAGGTCGTCGACCACGACGACCCGTTTGGGCACCTTGAACGGGGCGAGCTTGGCCCGGGCGGCGGCCCGGATGGCGTCCGGATCGACGGCCGCCTCCGGCTCGGCCACCACCACGGCCACCACCGCCTCGCCGAAGTCGGGATCGGGTACGCCGATGACGGCGCTCTCGACGATGCCGGCCAGCTCGTCGAGGACGGCCTCGACCTCCTTCGGGTACACGTTGAGGCCGCCCGAGATGATGAGGTCCTTGGACCGCCCGACCAGGTTCAGGTACCCGTCGGCGTCGATCAGGCCGACGTCGCCGGTCCGGAAGAACCCGTCGGCGGTGACCTCGGCGGCCGAGCGCTCGGGCTGGCGCCAGTACCCGGCGCACACGTTGGGACCGCGCACCTCCACCCCGCCGACCTCTCCCCGGGCGACCTCCTGCCCGGTCTCGGGCGACGTGACCCGGATCTCGACGTCGGGCAGGGGGAAGCCGACCGTCCCCGGCCGGCGCTCGCCGTCGAGGGGGTTCGACGTGATCATGGACGTCTCGGTCATGCCGTAGCGCTCGAGGATGCGATGCCCGGTGCGGTGGCGGAACTCGTCGTGCGTGCTGGCCAGCAGCGGGGCCGATCCCGAGACGAACAGCCGCATGCCCCGGCACCGCTCCTCGTCCAGGCCGGGCTCGGCGAGGAGGCGCGTGTAGTAGGTGGGCACGCCCATGAACACCGTCGAGCGGGGGAGCTGCTCGAGCACGGCGGCGGCGTCGAAGCGGGGGAGGAAGATCATCCCCGTGCCGTTGGCCAGCGCGCAGTTGGTGGCCACGAACAAGCCGTGGGTGTGGAACACCGGCAGCGCGTGGAGGAGGACGTCGTCGGGCCGGAACCCCCAGATGTCGTGCAGGGCCAGGGCGTTCGACGCCAGGTTGCGCTGCGTCAGCATGGCGCCCTTGGGCCGGCCCGTCGTGCCGCTGGTGTAGAGGATGGCGGCCAGCTCGTCGGGCGCCGTGAGCACGGGGACGTGGTCGCTGCGCTGGGCCGCCGCCAGCTCCGCCAGCGAGCCGCCGCCGGCGGCGTCGAGGGTGGCGACGGTGAGGCCCGGGCGGGGCGACCGGCTCGGGTCCTGCACCAGCACCCGCGGTTCGGCGTCGGCCACCAGGTAGGCCACCTCGTCGTCGGTGTACCCGGTGTTCATCGGCAGCAGCACGGCGCCGGCCCGCACGCAGGCGAGGTAGAGCAGGACGGCCGTGGGCGACTTCTCCACTTGCACGGCGACGCGGTCGCCCCGCTCGACCCCGAGCGCACCGAGGGCGTGGGCGAGGCGGGCGACCTCGCGGTCGGCGTCGGCGTAGGTCAGCGTGGTGCCCCCCGGCACCTCGATGAACGTCGTCGCGTCCGGGTGGCGGGGCCAGCGCTCGGCGATCAGGCCGGTGAGGGTGGTCACCGCCCGAGGAAGGCGATGACATCGGGCATGGCGGCGGGGTCCTGCAGGAAGAAGGGGTGCCCGCCCTCGTACACGTGCAGCTCGGCGCCCGGGATGCGCGACGCGATGCCCTCGCCGTTGGCGACCGGGGCGATGCCGTCGAAGCGCCCGGCGCCGACAAACGTGGGGCACGTGATGGTGCCGAGGCGGTCCCACACGTCGTGGTGGCTCCGGGCGTCGAGCTGGGCCAGCTCGCCACGGCGGCGGGCGGGGGAGCGAGGCTCCTGAGCCCGGGCCGCGAACATCTCGACGATGGCGCGGTCGAGGTTGTGGTCGGCCAGCCACTCGGGCGAGAAGCGCTCGTCGAGCAGGGCGACGGAGCGGGCAGCCCGCTCGGCCGGGTCGAGCGAACCCAGCTCGTGGAGCGGGTACGACGCGCCGCCGGCGCCGCCCGCCGACGTACAGAAGAGGGCGAGGTGCTCGATCCGGCCGGGAACGGTGACGGCCAGCTCCTGGGCGACCATTCCCCCGAAGCTCACACCGAAGACGTTGGCGGTGTCCCAGCCGGCGTCGTCGAGGAGGCCGATGGCATCGGTGGCGAGATCGGCCATGGCGTACGGCGGGAGCTCGGCGTCCTCCTCGAGCGACGCGCCGATGCCGCGCTGGTCGTAGGCGAGTACGTCGAAGTGAGCCGCGAACGCATCGATCAGCGGTGCGCTCGACTCCAGGGTGGCGCCGGATCCGTTCAGGAACAGCAATCGGGGGCCGCTCCCGCGGCGCTCGTGGTGCAGCACCTCCTCAGACTGCCGCAGCGGTGGCCGAACGCGCTAGGCCGCGCCGACGACCGGTTCGACCATGCCCCGGTCGTGCGCGAGCATGGGCCGAGAGGGGGCCGCATCCGCGGTTTGGGTGCCGAAGGAGGCAGGGCATGCCGAAGATGACCCAGGACGAGACGGTCGCCTTCCTGGACGAGCCGAGTCATCTCGTGCGGATCGGGACCGTGGACGCCGAGGGCTACCCGTCGGTCGTGCCGACGTGGTTCATCCACCGCGACGGGCTCATCCTGTTCACCCCGCGGGGGCCGGCCGCCTTCCTCGCCAACATCCGCCGCGATCCGCGCATCGGCATGTCGGTCGACGAGGACCCCCTCCCGTATCGCAAGGTGACGGTGCGGGGCACCGCCAGGATCGTGCACGAGCCGGGTGACGACGACACCTGGCGCGACCTGTACCGATCCATCGCCAAGCGATACATTCCCGCTGACGCCGCCGACGCCTACGTGAACGACACCATCGACCAGCCCCGCGCCTTGGTCGCGGTGCCGCTGGCCGACGCCGGTACCAAGGTCACCACGTGGCGGATGCCCGTGGCCGACGAGGACGGGACGGGCATCTGGCATCGCCGCTACTACCTTGACGGCACCCACATGGCCGAGCTGGCCGACTCGGGCACCGGGCGCGCCGCCTACGTCCCGGATCCGTGATCACCATCCCAACGAAGGAGAGTCGATGAGCACGACGGAGAACACCGAGATCAGCGTCGGTGAGCTGCTGAAGGACGCGCCGAGGAACTGGGGCAAGTGGGGTGCGGACGACGAGGTCGGCAGCCTCAACTACCTGACGCCCGAGGTGATCGTGAAGGCCGCCGGCTCGATCAAGTCGGGCAAGGTCTTCACCCTGCAGGTGAAGATGGCCAACCCGGAAGGTGACCCGGTGTGGCCCGGTCGCACCGGCGCCGTGCGCACGATGGTCATCGACGACGGCCACTACATCGCCGGCAAGGGCCCGCACTTCCAGGGCGGCGCCCACTACGCCGACGACTACATGACGTGCTTCCTCCAGGGCTCCACCCAGTACGACGCCCTCGGGCACGTCTGGTACGACGACCAGATCTGGAACGGCTACGACTCCAAGACCACGATCGGCGGCCTGGCCAAGGCCAGCGTGCTCCCCATCGCGGAGAAGGGCGTGGTCGGCAGGGGCATCCTCCTCGACATGGCCCGCTTCCGCGGCAAGGAGGTGCTCGACGTGGCCGAGACGTTCACCCACGAGGACCTCATCGCCTGCGCCAAGAAGCAGGGTGTCGAGATCCAGAAGAACGACGTGCTCATCATCCGCACGGGCTGGATCGCCAAGTTCTACAAGGTGAGCCGCGAGGAGTTCTACGGCAACTTCGTGGAGCCGGGCCTCACCTACAGCCCCGAGCTGGTGCAGTGGTTCCACGACATGGAGATCCCGAACCTCGTGACCGACACCATCGCCAACGAGGTCACCCAGGATCCGGTGTCGGGCGTGGTCCTGCCCCTCCACAACGCGCTGATGCGCAACCTGGGCGTGACCCTCACGGAGATCGCCTGGCTCGATGATCTCGCCGACGACTGCGCCGCCGACGGGCAGTACACGTTCCTCTATGCCGCCGCGCCGCTGAAGGTCGTCAACGCCACCGGCGCGCCGGTGAACCCCATCGTCATCAAGTGATCCAGTCCTGGGTGCTGGCGTGGGCGGCGCCGGCACCCAGCGGCGGAAGGGAGTACCTGTGAGCTACGAGGACCGGCCCTGGTTGAAGCAGTACGACCCGGGCATGCCGAGCGACATCCAGCCCGAGTTCGACACCGCACTGGCGATGTTCCGCGACGCGGTGGCCCGCCGGCCCGACGGCGTCCTGCTCCAGTACTTCGACAGCGCGTTCACCATGGCGGAGGTCGACCGCGCCACCGACGCCCTCGCCGCTGCCCTCGTGGCCAACGGCTTCGAGTCCGGCGATCGCCTGGCCGTCTACCTGCAGAACGTCCCGCAGTTCGTGGTGGCCATGGTGGCCACGTGGAAGGCGGGCGGGATCATGGTGTCGATCAACCCGATGAACAAGGCGCGCGAGCTGGACTACCTGCTCGCCGATTCGGGAGCCCGCGTCCTCGTGTGCCTGGAGTCGTTGTACGAGGAGACGGCCAAGGGCGTCATCGCGTCGGGTACGACCAAGGTGCAGACAGTCATCACCACGAGCGAGCTCGACTTCCTCGGCGACGACGTGCCGGCGGTGCTGCGCGGCTCGAAGCGGGCCCGGCCAGCGGACACGCTCGACTTCGCCGAGCTGATCCACGCCAACGACGGGGCCACCCCGCCGGAGCGGCCGCTGACCTCCGACGACGTCGCCTTCCTCACCTACACGTCGGGCACCACCGGCCCGGCCAAGGGCGCCACCAACACCCACGGCAACGTGGTGTTCAACTCGCAGGCGTACCGGGACTGGATGTCGCTCACCCCAGACGACGTGGTGCTGGCGGTCGCGCCGCTGTTCCACATCACCGGCCTCATCGCCGGATTGACCGTCGCGCTGCTCGTACCGATGCCGATCGTGCTGGGCTACCGGTTCGACCCGGCGACGGTGCTCGACCTCATCGAACGGCACCGGCCGACGTTCACGGTCGGCGCCATCACCGTCTTCATCGCCCTCATGAACGACCCGACCCGCGAGGGCCGCGACCTCTCGTCACTCACGAAGGTGTACAGCGGTGGCGCCCCCATCGCCCCGTCGGTCGTGGAGCGGTTCCAGTCCGAGGTCGGCCCGTACATCCACAACATCTACGGGCTCACCGAGACGACGTCGCCGTCGCACGGTGTGCCCATGACCAGGATCGCGCCGGTCGATCCCACGTCCGGCGCCCTGTCGGTGGGCGTGCCCATCTTCAACACCGTCGTGCGGGTGGTGGACGAGGACGGCAAGGACGTGCCCGTCGGCGAGATCGGCGAGTTCGTCACGTCCGGTCCGCAGGTCGTGCGGGGCTACTGGGAGAAGCCCGAGGAGACGGCCCACGCCATCCCGGGCGGCCACCTCCACACCGGTGACGTCGGCTTCATGGACGAGGACGGTTGGTACTACGTCGTCGACCGCAAGAAGGACATGATCAACGCCGCTGGCTACAAGGTCTGGCCGCGTGAGGTGGAGGACGTGCTGTACATGCACAGCGCGGTGCGGGAAGCGGCCGTCATCGGCATCCCCGACGAGTACCGGGGCGAGACGGTCAAGGCGTTCGTCAGCCTCCGCCCGGGCGAGGACGTCTCCGAGCAGGAGCTGATCGCGTTCTGCAAGGAGCGGATGGCCGCCTACAAGTACCCGCGGTTCGTCGAGCTGGTCGACGAGCTGCCCAAGACGGTCACGGGCAAGATCCTGCGCCGCGAGCTCCGCGTCAGCGAGGCCGAGAAGAAGTAGGGCTACCGCAGTCCGCGGAAGGCGGCCCGGATCTCGTCGACGAAGAGGTCCGGCACCTCGAAGGCGGCGAAGTGGCCGCCGCGATCCAGTTCGTTCCAGTAGCGGATGTCGGTGTAGACGTTCTCGGCCCACTGGCGGGGCGCGACGATGATCTCGCGCGGGAACTGGGATACGGCGGTGGGGATGGAAACCGTGACGCCGCCGAACGCGTTGAAGCTCTCCCAGTAGAGCCGGGCCGACGACGCGCCGGTGCCGTTCAGCCAATAGAACATGACGTTGTCGAGCAGCTCGTCGCGATTCACGGCGTCCTCGGGGTGGCCGTTGTTGTCGGTCCAGGCCCAGAACTTCTCGAGGATCCACGCCGCCTGCCCCGACGGCGAGTCGACGAGGCCGTAACCCAGGGTCTGCGGGCGGGTGCTCTGCTGCTTCGAATAGCCCGAGTCGTGGTCCTGGTAGTACTGGAACTTGGCGATCGCGTTCTTCTCCGGCTCGGAGTCACCGGGCCCCTTCGGCCCGGGGCCGGCGACCGGCATGTTGACGTGGATGCCGATGCAGTGCCCGAGGTTCTGGGCGCCGATCCTCGTCGTCACCGAGGCTCCCCAGTCACCGCCCTGGGCGACGTAGCGCTCGTAGCCGAGGGCCACCATCAGCTCGTCCCACGCCGTGGCGATGCGATCGGTGCCCCAACCGCTGCGGGCCGGCTTGTCACTGAAGCCGTAGCCCGGCAGCGACGGCGCCACGACGTGGAAGGCATCGGCGGGATCGCCGCCGTGGGCGGCAGGATCGGTCAGCGGGCCGATCACCTTCATGAACTCGACGGTCGAGCCGGGCCAGCCGTGGGTGATCACCAGCGGCAGCGCACTCGCCTCGGGCGAGCGGGCGTGGATGAAGTGGAACCCGAGCGTCTCGTCGCTGCCGCCGCTCAGGGAGGTTCGGAACTGCGGGAACTGGTTGAGGTGCGCCTCCCGGGCCCGCCAGTCGTACGAGGTGCGCCAGTACTCGCACACCTCTTGCACGTACGCGAGCGGGATGCCTTGCGACCAGTCGTCGACGACCTCGCGCTCGGGCCAGCGAGTGCGAGCCAGTCGGTCCTGGAGGTCGGCGAGGTCGGCGTCGCCGACGGCGATCTGGAAGGGCGTGATGGCGGCCACGGCGTGACCGTAGCTCGGTTCGGACCGACCGAGCTGATGCGCGCCGCGTCCCGTAGAGGGCGCGCGATCGCGTCAGCTGCTCACGATGTTGGCGAGCTCCAGGGCGGCGGTGGGTTCGAGGCCGGTGCGGCCGGCCAGCCAGCAGGCGATCGGTGCCGCCGTACGCTCCGAGCCGTGCGCGGCCACGCCCGCCAGGGTCAGCAATTGCTCGACGGTGGCGTCGTCGGGCGCCTCCGTGCCGATGGCAGCGGCAAACGCGTCGATCCACTCGCGTGCCGTCATCGCCGCGCCTCGACCCGAGCCGGGACGCTCTTGTGCCACGGCGTGCCCGCCCACGGATCCCGGTCGTCGCTGGCGGTCAGCTCGTTGGGCGCGACACCCGTGACGACGCGGCTCTCGCCCTCCGGATGATCGAGCCCGAGGCCGTCGGGCAACGACAGCTGGTTGTTGACCCAGAACTCGCCGGTCTTCTCCTGGGCCAAGGCGTTGGACCGGTACTTGGCGCCGAATGCCCGGAGCATGGCGGCGCTGTAGCTGCCGCCGAGGTGGTTCCCTTGGCCGCCGCCGCCGTAGTAGAGGATCGTCTCGCCGCCGTGCTCGGCGCCGACGGCCTTCAGCCGCTCGGCCACCTCAGCGATGGCGGTATCCCAGTCGAGCTCCTCGTAGTCGAGGCGCAGCGCCTTCTCGCACGTGTAGCCCTGCGATCCGGGGTGGGCCTTCTCGCCGCGGATGCGCTCGAAGCGGCGTCCGTCGTCACCGCCGAGGCGAACCTCGATCCCGCAGTTGCACTCGCCGAGGATGCAGGCCGTCGGGTGCCAGCCGATCGGGTCGGTCATCGGGCCTCCTGGGTTCCTTGAAGAAACGGACTCTACCCGCAACCGGATGGTCGATCGCTACCAGCTGCCGCCGCCGCCTCCGCCGCCACCCCCGCCGACGGACCCACCGAAGCCGCCACCGCCGCCACCGCTGCTCGACGGGGCGGTGCTGCTCGAGCTGGTGGAGGCCAGGAGCACCGGGTAGAGGTACGCGTAGCCGAGGGCCGACTGGTCGGGGAGGTTGCCGGCCGACGCCATCGCCCGGGTCCAGCGGTCGACCTCGCCCACGGCGACGGCCCACGCCGTGTACTCCCGCAGCACGCCACGAGCAGCGGCCTGCTCGGCGTGGTAGCCCTCCGATTGCGCGAGGAAGCGGCGGAACGACTCCGTGCGCAGCCACAGCCCGCTGCCGAGGGGCGTGCGCACCTTCAGCTCCCAGGCCCGGATCGCACCGGCCCAGCCGATGCCGGCGAGAACCGCCCCGATGGCCACGCCGACGAGCCAGCCGGCGCCGTGCTGCGCCGCCAGCACCGCCGACAGCACCGTCGCGGCAGCGCCGACGATCCCGGTGAGGATGCCGAGCACCCGCACCATCGTGCGCCGCCGGTCGCCGGCGGGATCCCACAGGCCGCTCGTGTCCATCCAGTGCTGCAGCCCGGTGCCCACCTGCCGCCAACCGGCGGCGAAGTCCTTGTCGTACTTGCCGAGCAGGAGCTCCTGCTGGCCATCGAACATCGTGTCGAGGACGGGTGACGCTTCGGGATCGCCGAAGCCGAGGCGGCGCAGGCGCACCCGCTTGCCGTCCTCCTGGTCGATGCTGATGGCGCCGTCGATGGCCTCGGTCACCAGCCACGCCACCTTGTGCCGTTGCTCCACCGACTCGGCCAGCAGGACGCCGCCCTGCGCCGGGCTGAGGGCCTCGGGCGGCGCGAACTCGATCGTGGCCATCGCGTCGAGCTCGTCGCTGTCCACCCGGCGCTCGCTGGTCGAGTCCGTGGCCCAGGCGGCATCCGTGGCGCCGCCGGCGCCGACCCGCTCACGCCCCCACCGGCGCACGATGCGGGACGCCGGGAGGGCGCCCAGCAGCCCGCCGAAGAGGGCGAGGAGCGCCGGTGGCACGAGCCCGATGCCGTCACCCGGCGGGATGGGGCCGGTCGGCGGGCTGAGGACGGGCGCGGCGGCCAGCGCCGCTCCCGGGGTGGCCGCGATGGTGACGCCCTCCTCGGCGCCCAGCTCGCCGATCTGGGCCACCAGGTGGCCGGGTTCGGGCTGGGTGATCGTGCACGGCGTGCCGGACCCGTTCGGGCCCTGGGAGCACCGCACGTCGGTGAGCTCGAACGGCGCCACGGCCTCGACCGTCGCCTTCGACATCGGCACCGGCCAGTACGCCCCGATGGCGTTCCAGCCGAGGCGGCCGTTCTCCGAGAGGACATCGGCGCCGAGGTCGTAGGTGATCACGTAGCGATGGCGGCCCGACACCGTCTGGTCGGCATCGCCGATGCGCAGACGGGTGGCCGGGTAGGCGGCAGCGTCGAACGGGGCCGCCGCGATGAGGAGCTCGTCGGGCGCGTCGGGCGAGGTCACCTTGATGTTGGCCGCCGGGTCGAGGTCCTTCACGTCGCGGAAGATGCCGTGCTTGTCGGTGGCGCTGCCGAAGTCCCAGTCGATGACCTCGGTGATGGCGGCCGAGCCGTCCTGATGGAACGAGGCGCCGGCCCACATCTCCTGGATGTGCTCGGGGTTGCCCACGAACGCGCCGATGGCGGCGCCGACGCCCAGGAGGACGCCCCCGCCGCACAGCAACGCCACATCCAGCCGCCGTCGTGATCGAGTCCGCACGGCGGTGAGGCTACGGGCTTGGAGCCGGCTTGGAGGCCCTTGACGACATGGCGCTTGGCCACCGTCCAGTCGCCGTCAAGGGGGCCATGGGACAACTGGGTCGTCCGATGAACAACCCAGGAGGCACCGCCATGGACATCCCCGCCCGCATGCTCGAGCCCGCCAAGATCGCGCCGGACACGTTCGTGATCCGCCAGCTCTTCGGCGAGGGACTGAACCCCGTCGCCATGCACGTCAACTCGATGGTGATCACCGGCGCCGAGCCCGTGATCGTCGACTGCGGGCCGGCCGTCACCCGCCAGGCGTGGCTCGACACCGTCTTCGGCATCGTCGACCCCGGCGATGTGCGGTGGATCTTCCTGTCCCATGACGACATCGACCACACCGGAAACCTGCCCCAGGTCCTCGACCTCTGCCCGCAGGCCACCCTGGTCACCAACTGGTTCTCCATGGAGCGCATGGCGTCGGAGTACCTGCTGCCCCTGCACCGGATGCAGTGGGTCAACGACGGTGAGCGCTTCCACGCCGGCGACCGGGAGTTCGTCGCCCTCATGCCGCCCACGTTCGACAGCCCGACCACCCGTGGGCTCTTCGACACCTCGACCGGCGTCTACTGGGCCGCCGACAGCTTCGCCTGCCCCGTCACCCACGAGGTCGCCGACGTCGACGAGCTCGACCCCAACTTCTACCGAGAGGCCTTCGTCATGACCCAGACCATGCTGAGCCCGTGGCTGCGCTGGCTCGACTCGGCTCGCTACAGCGACCACGTGGACCGGGTGCGCAGCCTCGGCGCCCGCCACATCGCCAGTGCCCACAGCGCCACCCTCCACGGCCGCCAGGTCGGGCGGGCGCTCGATCTGTGCGACACCCTGCCCGACGCCCCGCCCGCGGCGTGGCCCGCCCAGTCCGACCTGGACGCCATCCTCACCAGCCTCGGCATGGTGCCGGCTTGATCCGTCAGCGTGGCTTCTTGGCCCGGCTCGGCGCGACGCGCGGTGGCTCCCCCTCCATCTTGGGGTACACGGGGGGCCACGGCGCGTCGGCCAGGCCGTTGGCCTGGTCACGGGCCACCAGTTCGAGCAGCGGCTCGAGCGAGTCGGGCTCGTCGTCGATCGTGGCCCACGGATCGCCCAGCTGGCGTAGCCGCTCGGGCACCACGGCGATGGTGAGGTCGTCGGGCCGGATGGCATCGACCTCGTCCCACCGGATGGGGCACGACACCGGCGCCATGCTGCGAGCCCGGACCGACCACGGTGCGAACACCGTCTTGTGCGGCGCGTTCTGGTTGAAGTCGACGAAGATGCGGGCCCCCCGCTCCTCCTTCCACCAGGCCGCCGTGATCAGCGAGGAGTGCCGCCGCTCCAGCTCCCGGGCCACGGCCACCGCCGCCGCCCGCACGGCGAAGCTGTCCCACTGCGGCTGAAGGCGCACGTAGACGTGCAAGCCGCGTGAGCCCGTCGTCTTGATGTAACCGCGCAGACCGAGCTCGGCGAGGAGGGCCCGCACGCAGCCGGCCGCTTCCTGGGCCATGGCGAACGTGGTGCCCGGCCCGGGGTCGAGGTCGATGCGCAGCTCGTCGGGGTGGTCGAGGTCGCTGGTCCGCACGGGCCACGAATGGAACCCGAGGCACCCGAGGTTCACCGCCCACAGGAAGTGGGCGAGATCGGCGATCACCAGGGCCCGTGAGGTCGTGCCGTTCGGCGTGCTGACGATGGTGGTCGTGAGCCAGTCCGGGACGTTGTCGCCGACTCGCTTCTGGAAGAACGACGTCCCGCCGGCGCCGTTGGGGAAGCGCTGCATGAGGACCGGCCGGTCGCGCATGGCTTGCATCAGCGGCGCTTCGACGGCGATGTAGTAGTTGACGAGGTCGAGCTTGGTGTCACCCCGGTCGGCGAAGAAGACCTTGTCCGGGCTGGTGATCTGGACATCGCGGCCGGCGGCCGACACGACCACCGACGGCGTCGCCATGGGGCAATCGTAGATCGGGTGCCCGCCGGGATGGTTGCCAGCCGGGGGGCTCCGGGCTCGGGGGTTTCGTTCCCTTCCACGTAATGTCGAGGGCGCCGGCCACCGCATCTACCACGAGCCGGGCTCCCGTCCGGGGCGAGTGCTGGCCGACGCCCTGGCCGTTGAGGTCGGCAAGGGCCGGCTGCGCAGGTGCCGACGGGGCTGGTACGCACCGGGCACCATCCCGCCGACGGCGCGGTGGCGCATCCTCCATTGGGCGGAGCTCTGCGGCCCCGGCCTCGCCTGGTGCGACGACTTCACCGACCGGTGGCGCCGGTCGCGATGAGATGGGTCAGGCGCTACGGCGCTGGGAGGGCGAGGTGACCTCGGCGGTCACGCCGGCGGCGGCGGCCAGCTTGACGGCCAGGCTGCGCGACTTGTGGGGCACGAGGGACACCACCATGCCGACGGCACCGGCCCGGCCCGTGCGGCCGGCGCGGTGCACGTAGTCCTTGGCGTCGGCGGGCAGGTCGTACTGCACCACGCAGCCGACGTCGTCGACGTGGATGCCCCGGGCGGCGACATCGGTGGCCACCAGGGCCCGCACCTTGCCGCGGCGGAACGCCTCCAGGGCGCGATCGCGCTGGGCCTGCGAGCGGCCGCCGTGGATGGCGGCGGCGCTGACCCCGGCACGACCGAGCCGCTGCGCCAGCCGGTCGGCGCCATGGCGGGTCCGGGTGAAGACGATGGCGGAGCCGGCCGCGGTGATCAGCTCGGCGCAGCGCTCGGTGCGCTCGGTGTCGCTCACCAGCCAGATGTGGTGATCGACCTGGCCGACCTCGGGGGGCCGCACCTCGTGGCGGACGGGATCGTCCTGGTAGTGGCGGATGAGCACGTCGACGTCACCGTCGAGGGTGGCCGAGAACAGCAGCGTCTGGCGCTCGGCCGCCGTGGCGTCGAGCAGGCGGCGGACCTCGGGCAGGAAGCCCATGTCGGCCAGCCGATCAGCCTCGTCGACCACCACGAACTCCACCTCGCCGAGGTTCACGGCGCGCTGGTTGACGAGGTCGGCGAGGCGGCCGGGGCAGGCGATGGCGATGTCGACGCCCCGCTTGAGCGCCTTGCGCTGCGGCTCGAAGCCGACGCCGCCGTAGAAGGCGTGGACCCGCAGGCGGCGGGCGGCGGCCAGGGGCGCCAGCTCGGCGGCGATCTGGGCGGCCAGCTCGCGGGTGGGGGCGAGCACGAGGGCACGAGGGTGGTAGGGGCGGGCGCGCTGGGTGCGCATCACCATCGGGAGGCCGAAGGCGAGCGTCTTGCCCGAGCCGGTGGGGGCGCGGCCGGCGACGTCGCGCCCGGCCAGGGCATCGGGCAGGGTGGCGGTCTGGATGGGGAAGGCGTCGGTGATGCCGCGGGCATCGAGGACGCGCACGAGCTCGGCGGGCAGGCCGAGCGAGGCGAAGGGGACGGGCGCGTCGTCGACGCGTTCGAGCGTGGTCAAGGTGGCTCCGTTGGAGTGGGGATTCGGGCTGCGCAAGACGAGAGAGGCAGCCCGTCGGAGCGTTACTGGATCGGCGCTCGGAGCGCCGCCACCGGCTGGAGCGGACGGCGCCGCTGGCCTCGACCGATGGGGGGTCGTAGGGACTCTACCGGGGACCACGCCCGCTGCGGCGGCACCGGCTCGCCGAACAGGGTGCTGAAGTACCCGGATTGGCGGCATGCGCCGCCGCTCTGACCTGGGTATTTGGTCACGACTGGCCGCCAAGGGCCGTACGTCAGCACCCTGTTAACGTCGCCACGGTGAGCGACGAGTCCCTCCCGGAAATGGCCGAGCTGCCCGTCGGTACGGACGTGGGCACGATCGAGATCATCCTGGCCCGTCTCCAGTCGGACGGCATCCCGGCAACGGTGGAGCCGGACCTCTCCAGCCTGTCGGCCGTCGACGAGGAGGGCTTTCGCCTCATGGTCCGGGCCGAGGACGTGCCGGCGGTGGTGCCGGTGCTCCAGGCTGCTGGTATCGACGCCCAGGGGTGATGGGTAGGCGGAGCGCCATGCGCTGTCTCTTCGCTGGCTTGGTCGCGCTCGCTCTCGGGACGGCCGCCGTCGTCGCGCCCGGTCCAGCAGCGAGCGCCGCCACGCCGGCGCCGGCCGTGCAGAAGGTGTCGCTGATCGGCGACTCCACGCTCCTCGGCCTCACCTACAACCCGAGTGCCGGTCGCAACACGGACGCCCGCTCGATCATCTCGGCCAAGTACGGCCTGTTCTGGGGGGTGGCGTCGTGCCAGCGGCTCGTGGCGCCGAGCTGCGGCAACCCACCGCCGATCACGGCGCTGCAGCAGATGCAGGGCAACGCCGGCCAGCTGGGCCAGGCGGTGGTGGTGATGGGCGGCTACGACGACGCCGAGATCGGCACCGGCGTCGACGCCATCGTGGCCGAGGCCGCCCGCCAAGGCGTGGGCACGGTGCTGTGGCTCACGTACCGCACCGGTGACCTCTCCTACCAGTACGCCTCGAACTACGTGGGCTTCAACGCCGTCCTGCGAGCGAAGGCGCAACAGTACGGCTCGATGGTGCTGGCCGACTGGGACGCCCACTCCCACGACCATCCGGAGTGGATGACCAAAGACGGCGTCCACGTGAACTCGACCGGCGCCTTCGCCCTCGCCAACTTCATCCTCGGCCAGGTCGCCGACGCGACGCCGTCACGCTGCGGCGGCGCCGCCGAGGGAGATCCGGCCGCCGCGCCCGCCGCCATCGCCGCGACCTCGGCGCCCGCCGGGAACCTCGCGACGCGGAGCCCGGAACGGATCGTGGACACCCGCCCTGGTGACGGCGACGGCTACGACATCCCCCTCGGCGCCGGCCACGCCATGAAGGTGGGCCTCCACGGCATTGGCGCATCGGCAGCGGCTGTCAACCTCACCGCCGTCGGCCCGTGCTCCTCCGGCTACCTCACCGCCTACCCGTGCAACGCGGGACCCCCGCTGGCGTCGAACGTCAACCACCCGACCTGGAGGACGACGGCCACCGCCGCCACCGTCATGCTCGATGGCAACGGCGACTTCTGCATCTACTCCTACGCCACCACTGACGTCCTGGTCGACCTGTTCGGCCTCTATGGCGGCGCCGGGTCGGGCTACACGCCGATCACCCCGACACGCCTCGTCGACACTCGCGCCGGCGCGCCGACGTCCGCGGTCCGGGGCGCCCTCGCCGCCAACACGCCGGTGACGGTCAAGGTCGCGGGAGCGGCGGGCGTCCCCGCCACCGCCACCGCGGTGTCCTTCAACCTGACCGCCGCGCAGCCCGGCGCTGCCGTCTACGTGGCCGCCTATCCGTGCTCGGGCACCGTACCGACCGTCTCCAACGTGAACGCCCTGGCGGGGACCACCGTGGCCAACCGCGTCGTGGTGGATCTCGATGCCAGCGGCTCGATGTGCCTCGTCGCCAACGGCACCGTCGACGTGATCGTCGACATCACCGGCAGCTACGGCGCCGGTGGGTCCGAGTACACGCCGTCCACCCCGAGGCGGCTGGCCGACACCCGCTCGTCGGGGCGCCTGGGCGACAGGGGTCAGCTCGTCGTCACCGTGCCGGGTGGCGGCAAGGCGGCGGCGGTCAGCGTGACGGCCGTGAACCCGCGGGCGGCGGGGTTCGTGACCGTCGCGCCGTGCGGGACGAAGCCGCTGGCATCCTCGCTCAACTACGTGACGGGCGACCTCGTGACGAACCTCGCCGACACGGCGCTCGACAGCGCCGGCAAGCTGTGCGTCACGACCAGCATGGCCAGCGACCTCGTCGTGGATCTTGCCGGGGTCTGGAAGTAGCTAGCCCAGGTGCTCGTGCAGCCACTGGATGGCACGCGTACCGTCCGCTTCAGCGCGTGAGGTTCTCGATGGCGACGGGCTCGATCTGTTCATCCTCCGGCAACGCGAAGCCGAACAGCTGGGCGAAGAACGACAGCTCGCCCTCGAGGGCGCGGATGATGTTGGGCGCCTGGCGGAACCCGTGCTGCTCCCCTTCGAACGGGAGGTAGGCCACGGGCACACCCTTGGCCCGCAGGGCGTCGACGATCATCTCCGACTGGTTGGGCGGCACGATCTCGTCCTCGAGGCCCTGTAGCACGATCAGCGGGCGGTCGAAGCCGTCGAGGTGGTGGATGGGGGAGCGGGCCATGTAGACGTCACGGCGCGCCGGGTACGGGCCGACGAGGCCGTCGAGGTAGCGGCTCTCGAACTTGTGGGTGTCGCGGGCGAGGGCCTCGAGGTCGGCGACGCCGTACTGGTCGGCGCCGGCGCTGAACGTCTCCCGGAAGGCGAGGCAGGCCAGCACGGTGAAGCCGCCGGCTGACCCACCGGATATGCACAACCGCTCGGGGTCGGCCCGCCCGGCCGCCGCCAGGTGGCGCACGGCAGCCTCGCAGTCGTCCACGTCCACGATGCCCCACGTCCCTTTCAGCTGATCGCGGAACGCCCGCCCGTAGCCGGTCGAGCCGCCGTAGTTCACGTCGACCACGGCGAAGCCCCTGCTGGTCCAGAAGCGCACGTCGAGGGCCAGGGACGGCCGGGCCGCCGCCGTCGGCCCGCCGTGGACGAAGGTGAGGACCGGGGGCAGGGCGCCGGGCGGCCCGGTGTAGCCGGGGTTGGCCGGTGCGTAGACGAGGGCATGGGCGGTCCGGCCGCCGCTGGTGGGGAAGTCGGTCGCTTCGGCCGGCGGCAGGAAACCGGGGTCGAGGCCGAGCGACCGCGGCGGTCGGAGAACGGTGACGGCGGCCGTTCGGGGATCGACGGCGACCACGGCGGCTTCCTCGGCGGGCGACGCGGCGATGGCGTGCACCGTCGTGCCGACCACCGTGAGGTCGGACCACTCGCAGTAGGGCAGGTCGAGGTCGTGGACGACACCGTTCGAGCCGACGGTGGCGAGGTGGTCGACGCCGTCGCGCCAGTAGGAGAACGCGATCGAGTCGTCCGCGGCCAGAGCGTAGCGGGGCCGGCCGAACACCCATTGGGGCTCGCCGATCTCGGCGTCGAGCGCGACCACCTGCTCGATCTCGTCCGACGGCCACCAGCGGTACAGGTTCCACCAGCCGCTGCGATCGGACAGGAACAGCAGCGTGCCGCCCGGCTCCCAGACCGGTTGCAGGACCGACTCCTCCGGGCCGCCGGCCACGAGGACGTCCTCGCCGTCGACGCGAGCGATCAGCCGGGTGCCGTCCCACGGCATGTTGGGGTGATCCCACTCGACCCAGCACAGGCCCCGGCCGTCGGGCCGCCAGCGCGGGTTGGACACGAAGTCGGGTCCCGTGACGACCACGTCGACGGCGCCGCCCTGCGTGGGCATCGAGACGATCTCGTTGGTCACGGTGCCGTCGGCGTCGTGGCGCTCCTGAACGCAAGCGATCGTCGTGCCGTCGGGGCCGACGTCACCGTCGGCGTAGCGCAGGCCTCGTGGCACCGCCGGCTCGGGCGAGACCGCCACCGGCTCCTCGCCGGGAGCGAGCCGGTAGAGACGCTGATCGGCCCAGTTGGTGAACCACGCCACGCCGTCACGGAACCACGCGGCGCCGCCTCCGTACTCGTGCACCGCAGTGCGGACGTTCCATGGTGACGGCAGGAGATCGTCGACCGTGCCGTCGGCACGCCGCCGCACCAGCGCGCTCCGGCCGCCTTCTTGCGGCCGGAGCTCCAACCACCAGAGGTCGTCGCCGTCGGCCCGCAGGCCCCCGAGGCGGACCGCCGCCTCGATGACACGGGCGGCGGTGATGGGTGTGGGCCAGGAGCCATAGGGGAGGACGTCGGCCATGCCCTAAGACTCGCCGATCTGCCGCTGGTACTGCGTACCGTCCCAGTAATCGACGCGGTGGGCGACGAGCCCGTCGCGGACCCGGAACCGGAACAGGCCCCGGATGGCGAGCGGGTGGCCGTCGACCACCGCCGTCATCGTGTAGGCGACCGCCGCCCGGTCGGCCTCGACGATCGTGTCCTCGACCTCGTAGTGCAGGCCCTGGAACTGGGCTAGGAAGGGGCCCACGGCCTCGCGGTACGCCTCCCGGCCGACCCGGCTCACCGCCCCGACCGACGTGTGCTCGTTGACGAAGTCAGTGGTGACGCTGGCAGCGAGACCGTCGGGGTCGTGGCCGTTCAGCGCGTCCAGGTACCGGCGAACGGCGTCGAGCGTGATGGAGGCCGCCACCCGGCGATGTTGGCATGCCGGTACCGTCCGACGATGGCGTGGAGGCCGGGAGCCGTGCTCGCAGTAGCCGCCGTGCTCGTGGCCGGCGCCTGCGCCGCCCCCAACGCGGGGGTCAGGGCGCTGCCGGGCTCGGCACCGTCCCGGTCGGCGACGTCCGGGCCGGTGGCCTCGGCCGTCGCCCCGCCGACGACCGGCAGCGACGCCGGCGCCACCGGCGCGGCGGGCGCCGGCGACGAGCTCTACCCGGAGCTGGGCAACGGCGGCTTCGACGTCGACCACTACGACCTGACCCTGGCGCCCGATGCCGCGACGGGCGTCCTCACGGCGACCGCCGCCATCGACGCCACCACCTCGACCGCGCTCGATGCGTTCCACCTCGACCTCGACGACATGACGGTCGACCGCGTCGAGGTCGACGGCGCCCCCGCCCGCTGGGAGCACGCCGGCGACGAGCTCGCCGTCACCCCGGCGGCCGCCCTCGCCAAGGGGGTCGCCTTCCGCGTCGTCGTCGCCTACCACGGCACGCCCGGCGACGGCCGCCTGCCCACCTGGGACATGCCCATCGGGTGGATCCGCACCGAGCACGGCTCGTACACCATCGACGAGCCCGACGGCGCCCACTCGTGGTTCCCGAGCAGCGACCACCCCTCCGACAAGGCCACGTTCACCTTCCACATCACCGTCCCGACCGGCACCGTGGCCGTCGCCAACGGCGACCTCGACTCGACCACGAGCGCCGATGGTCGCGACACGTGGACGTGGTCGGCCGCCGAGCCCATGGCCACGTACCTGGCCGTCGTCGCGGTGGGCGACTACCAATTCCAGGAGAGCGTCGGACCCCACGGCCTGCCGGTGCGCCACGCGTACCTCCGTAGCGCCGCCCGTGTCGTGACGCCCGTGCCTCGACCACACGACGGAGATGATCGAGTCGTTCGAGGCGCACCTCGGGCCGTACCCGTTCGCCACCTTCGGTCTGCTGGTGGCGGACAGCACGCCGGGCCTGGCCATGGAGACCCAGACCCGGCCCATCTTCTCGGCCGCCGACTTCTCGGCCGGCTGCCCGGACGAGCTGATCGCCCACGAGATCGCCCACCAGTGGTTCGGCGACGCCGTCAGCCCGGCGCGCTGGCAGGACATCTGGTTGAACGAAGGGATGGCCACCTACCTCCAGTGGATGTGGGCCACGGGTGACGACGCCGCCGGCATGGACCGGTTGGCCGATGGGGCCCGGTCCGAGCTCGGTCGCGCCGGTCGGTCACTGCCCCCGATCGGCCGGGCCACCCGTGATCAGCTGTTCGGCCCCCAGGTGTACGACGGCGGCGCCTACGTGCTGAACCGCCTGCGGCGGGAGGTGGGCGACGGGACGTTCTTCGCCATCCTGCGCCAGTGGGTGGCCATCCATGCCGGCCGCTCGGTCACCACCGAGGACTTCGTGGCGACGGCGTCGTCGGTGGCCGGCCGCGACCTCGCCCCGTTCCTGCACCAGCTCCTGTTCACCGGCCCATGATGCGGGCCCGCAGCCACGGCAGGACCCGCGCCGACCGGCCCGAGCGGGCCTCGGCGGCGTCGGCGGCCGCCGTCAGCCGCAGTCCCGTGTTGATCCCGAGCCAGCGCAGCGGCTCCGGTTCCCAAGGGCGGCTGCGCCGATCCACCCAGGGCAGCTGCACGAGCGGCGAATCCGTCCCGGTGACGAGGTGGGCCAGCGTGCGCCCCACCAGGTTCGACGCCGCCACCCCGTCGCCGACGTAGCCGCCGCCCCACGCCAGACCCGAGGCACGGTCGAAGCCCACGGACGCCGACCAGTCCCGAGGCACCCCGAGCGGTCCGCCCCAGGTGTGGGTGATCTTCACGTCGGCCAGGTTCGGGAACCAGCCGGCCAGCGCCCGGGTGATCGACGCGAACACACGGTCGTCGCGGTCGTACGCGGGCTGGACGCCCGACGCGAAGTGATAGGGCGCGCCGCGCCCACCCATGGCGATGCGGCCGTCGGCGGTGCGCTGGGCGTAGACGATGAGGTGCCGTCCGTCGGTCACCGTCTGGCGCTCGGTCCAGCCCACCGCCGACCAGAAGCTCGGGGGCAGCGGCTCGGTCGCCACCATCAACGAGTACAGCGGCGCCATCGTGCGGCGCTGCCCCGCGATCGACGCGGTGAACCCCTCCGTCGCCCGCACCACCACCGGGGCCCGCACCGTGCCCGCCTCGGTGCGCACCGCCTGCGGGCCGAGCTCCAGCACGGATGTGCCCTCGAAGATCTTGACGTTGCGCTCCTCCTCGACGACCTCGGCCAGGCCGCGCACGAGCCGTGCCGGGTGCACGGCCGCGCAATGCGGGCTGAACGCCGCACCCCGCAGCCCCTCCACGGCGATCAGGTCGTGCGCCTCGGACGGTCCGAGCCAGCGGATGTCTGCATCGGTGAGGCCCAGCTCGTGCTCGGCGGCGATCTCGGCCCGGATGCGATCGGTCTGCGGCGGGGCCGTGGACAGCGTGAACGTGCCGCCTTTGGCGAAGTGGCAGTCGATGTCCTCCTTGTCGGCGACCCGACCCACCTCGTCGACGGTGTCGACCATCGCCCGGTGCATCGCGAGTGCACCATCACGACCGTGACGCGCCGCGAGCTTGGCCAGGCTCGTGGGCAGGGACGCCGAGCACCAGCCGCCGTTGCGCCCCGATGCGCCGAAGCCGGCGATCTCGGCGTCGAGCACGACCACGCGCAACCACGGATCGAGCTCGGTCAGGTAGTAGGCCGTCCAGAGCCCCGTGTACCCGGCGCCGACGATGGCGATGTCGGCATCGAGATCGCCGCGCAGCCCGGTCCGCGGCTCGCACGGATCGCCCAGCGTGTCCAGCCAGAACGACCGGGACCGGTAGAACGCGGCGTCGGCCATCGTGATCCGACGCTAGGTGACCGATACAGTCCGCGTTCGTGAAGTTCGGAATCTTCTACGAGTTGCAACTGCCCAAGCCGTGGCAGCGCGACGACGAGTACGACCTCATCCAGCACGCCCTCGAGCAGGTCGAGCTGGCCGACCGCCTCGGCTACGACTTCGCGTGGGAGGTGGAGCACCACTTCCTCGAGGAGTACAGCCACTCGTCCGCGCCCGAGGTGTTCCTGGCCGCCGCCAGCCAGCGCACGGAGCGGATCCGGCTCGGTCACGGGATCGTGCAGCTCCCCACCAACCACCCGGCGCGCGTCGCCGAGCGGGTGAGCACCCTCGACCTGATCAGCCGCGGCCGGGTGGAGATGGGCGTGGGCGAGGGCTCCAGCGTGACCGAGCTGCACCCGTTCGACCGCCGCTTCCGCGACAAGCGGGAGGTGTGGGAGGACGCCATGCGCTGCCTCATGCCCATGTTCTGGGAGGAGGGCTGGGAGTACCACGGCGAGTTCTTCGACTTCCCCTTGCGCAACGTGGTGCCGAAGCCCCGCCAGCAGCCGCACCCGCCGCTCTGGGTGGCCTGCAGCCAGCTCGACACGATCGAGATGGCGGGCCGCCGCGGGCTCGGTGCCTTGGGCTTCCAGTTCGTGTCGGCCGACGCCGCGGTGGCGTGGGTGAACGCCTACTACAACTCGTACGTGAAGCGGCTCGACAAGCTGTGCGACTACCAGACCAACCCGAACATCGCCATCGTCAGCATGTTCATGTGCGCCGACACCGACGAGCAGGCCCAGGCCATGGCCGACGGCGCCACGTTCTTCCAGTTCGCGCTGCGCTTCTACAACACCCACGGTCCGGTGGAGCCCGGCACGTTGAGCCTGTGGGACGAGTACCAGGTGTGGAAGGCGTCGCCGGCCGGTCAGAAGGCGCAGAACGGTGGCCTCATCGGCTCGCCCGACACGATCCGGCGCAAGCTGCGGCGGTTCGAGGCCTCCAACGTCGACCAGGTCATCCTCCTGAACCAGGCCGGCCGCAACCGCCACGAGGACATCTGCTCGTCGCTGGAGCTGTTCGCCACCGAGGTCATGCCGGAGTTCCAGGCCCGCGAGCCCGAGCATCAGGCATGGAAGGCGGGCGTGCTGGCCGGCGAGATCGAGCTCGACGAGATCGACACCTCGCCGTTCAACTACGTCACGAGCCAGACGCCGGCGGCGAAGGTGCGGGCATCGACGAGCTGACCACGGTCGGGCCGATTCGGGCCGGCGAGGAGCTCGAGCTGTTCGAGCTCTTCGCCCGCATCGTGGCGGCCAGGGAGGGCTATCCGCAGGCGCCCCCGCTCACGCGCGACGTGTTCGACGAGACGTGGCTCACGCACGCCACCGTCGTTGTGGTGGCCCGCTGCGAAGGCGCCGTGGCGGGGGCGTACTACCTGAAGCCCAACCAGCCGGGTCGGGCGGCCCACATCGCCAACGCCGGCTACGTGGTGGACCGGTCGTTTCGCGGCCGCGGGATCGGCCGGCTGCTGGTGGAGGACTCGATCACGCGGGCGCCCACGGTGGGGTTCGACGCCGTCCAGTTCAACCTGGTGTTCGAGTCGAACCCCGCCCGCCGCCTCTACGAAGACCTCGGGTGGCAGCAGATCGGCCGTGTCCCCGACGCCGTAGAAGGCGAAGCGGCCATCATCTACTGGCGCGCCG
Organism: uncultured Acidimicrobiales bacterium; assembly: GCA_963728985.1. Classification (GTDB taxonomy): domain Bacteria; phylum Actinomycetota; class Acidimicrobiia; order Acidimicrobiales; family Ilumatobacteraceae; genus DASXAI01. The sequence continues at coordinate 540,770 of CAVSME010000006.1, forward strand.
TCTAACGACGTACTGACGCGCCTGAGCCGATATGCGTGGCAGATCGCGCATCAGATGCGGGGGATCGAGGCCAGGAGGGTGCGGGTGTAGTCGTGTTGCGGGTTGGCGTAGACGGCTTCCGTGGGGCCCGACTCCACGATCTCGCCCTGGTACAGCACGGCGACGCGGTGGCAGAAGAACCGCACCACCGACAGGTCGTGCGACACCAGCACCACGGTGAGGTGCAGATCGTCGGCCAGGTCGAGGAGGAGGTTGAGGACCTGGGCCCGCACCGAGACGTCGAGGGCGGACACCGGCTCGTCGGCCACCAGCACCCGGGGCCGCGGGGCGAGCGCCCGCGCCAGCGCGATCCGCTGGCGCTGCCCACCCGAGAACTGGTGCGGGTAGCGGCGGGCGGCGCCGGGGGGCAGGCCGACGGCCTCCAGCACCTCGGCCACCCGAGCGGCGCGGTCCCCGGGGACGCCCAGCCCGACGAGGGGCTCGGCCACGATCGTCCCGACGGTGAGGCGGGGGTCGAGCGAACCCATCGGGTCCTGGAACACCATCTGCACGCCGGCCCGCAGTGACCGCAGCTCCCGCTCGCGCCGCCCAACGATCGACTGGCCCTCGAACCGGATGTCACCGGCGGTCGGCGCGTCGAGGCCGACGAGGAGCCGGGCCAGGGTGGTCTTGCCCGAGCCCGACTCGCCCACGATGCCCACCCGCTCGCCGGCGGCGACGGCCAGTGACACGTCGCGCAGCGCGTGGCGCACCGGCACCGGACCCCGCAGCGAGCGGCGGGGGAGGCGGTAGTCGCGCCGGACCCCGACGGCTTCGATGATGGCGCTCACGCCAGGCGGCCCAGCGGGTGCCAGCACGCAACCGTCCGCCGATCGCCAGCGAGTGGCGGCAGTGTCTCGCACACCTCGGTCGCTCGCGGGCACCGGGTGCGGAACACGCAGCCGGACGGGAAGTGGCCGGCGGCGGGAACGGTGCCGGGGATCGTGGGCAACCGGCCCCGCTCGTCGAGCCGCGACGGATCGGTGGTGGCCGCCGACGCGTCGAGCAGCCCGGCCGTGTACGGGTGCCACGGCGTCGTGAAGACCGCGGCGGTCGGGCCCGACTCGACGATGCGCCCGCCGTACATCACGAGCACCCGCTCGCATCGACCCGACACGACGGCGAGGTCGTGGGTGATGAACAGCAGGGCGCTGCCCTCCACGGCCACGAGCCGGTCGATGAGCGTGAGCATGCGCGCCTGCACGGTCACGTCGAGGGCGGTGGTGGGCTCGTCGCAGATGAGCACGGCGGGATCGCAGGCCAGCGCCATGGCCAGCATGACGCGCTGGCGCTGGCCGCCCGAGAGCTGGTGCGGGTACGCCCGCAGCGTGGCCGCCGGATCGGGCAGCTCCACTCTCGCCAGCAGCTCGCCGGCCCGGGCCTCGGCCTCGCGGCGGCCGGCATCTCGATGCTGCCGCAGCACTTCGGCCACCTGGCGGCCGACGCGCATGAGCGGGTTGAGCGCCGTCATCGGCTCCTGGAACACCATCGCCAGCCGGTCGCCCCGTAGCGCGCCGAGCTGGCGATCGGACAGCGCGGTGAGATCCCGGCCGCCGAGGCGCACGGTGCCGGTCGCCGACAGCTCCTCGGGCAAGAGGCCCATGACGGCCAGCGCCGTCAGCGACTTGCCCGAGCCGGACTCGCCGATCAGCCCGACCCGCTCACCCGCAGCGAGGGCGAACGACACGTCCTGCACGATCGGGGTCGGGCCGGCGGCGACGCCCACCCTGTCGAGCTCCAGCAGCGTCACGCCCGCACGACCCGCAGCTTGGGATCGAGAGCGTCACGCAGGCCGTCGCCCAGCAAGTTGAACCCGAGCACGGACAACGCGATGGCCAGCCCCGGGAACAGCGCCAGGGTGGGACGCTGGCCGAAGAAGGTCTGGCTCTCCTGCAGCGAGCGACCCCACGACGGCGTCGGCGCCGGTGTGCCCAGACCGAGGTACGACAGCGCCGCTTCGGCCAGGATGGCGAGGGCGAACAGCACCGTGCCCTGCACGATCAGCACGGGCGCGATGTTGGGCAGCACGTGGCGCACGAACACCGCGGGCCGTCGCCGGCCGGCGCCGCGCGACGCCAGCACGTACTCGCTCGACAAGACCCGCAGCGACTCGCCGCGCGTCAGCCGCGCGAAGACGGGCACGTTGGCGATGCCGATGGCGAGCATGGCCGTCGCCGTGGACGCGCCGTAGGCGGCGGCCAGCATGATGGCCATCAGCACGGCGGGGAAGGCGAACACGACGTCGTTCACCCGCATCACGCCGTCGCCCAGCACGCCGCCGCGCACGGCGGCGACGGCACCGAGGGGGATCCCGATGACGGCGGCGACGGCCACGGCGACGATCCCGACGAGAAGGGTGACGCGAGCGCCGGCCATGATCTGGCTGAGCACGTCGTGGCCGAAGCGGTCGGCCCCGAGCGGGTGGGCCCAGCTCATCGGCGCCAGCCGTCCGCGAGCGTCGATGGCGGTCGGGTCGTACGGCGTCCAGAACCACGAGACGACGGCGGTGACGACGACGAGGGCCACGAGCGCGCCGCCGACCACGGCCGTCGGGCCGAGCCGGCCCCTCATCGCCGGGCCGTGCGCAAGCGCGGGTCGATGGCGAGGTACAGCAGGTCCACGAGCAGGTTCACAACGAGGGCGACGAGCACGAGCAGCATCACGATGTCGAGGACCAGCACCAGCTCCCGGCTGTTGATGCCGTCGAGGAGCTGCTTGCCCAGGCCGGGCAGCGTGAACACGTTCTCGACCACGACGGCGCCCACGAGCAATGCGGTGAGCTGCAGCCCGAGCACGGTGACGACGGGGATGGCGGCGTTGCGCAGGCCGTGGCGGCGCAGCGCCGTCGCGCGGGTGAGGCCCTTGGCGCGGGCGGTGCGGATGAAGTCCTCGCGCATCACTTCGAGCACGGCCGACCGGACGTAGCGCGTGAGGATCGCCGCCTGCACGATGGCGAGCGAGATGGCCGGCAGCAGCAGGGACCGGAACGCATCCCACCCGCTCTCACCCCACGGCGTGAACCCGCCGGCGGGGAGCCAACCCCACCGCACGGCGACGAGCGTGATCAGCATGAGGCCGGCCCAGAACGCGGGCACCGCGATGCCGAGCTGCGACAGCCCCGACACGACCGTGCCGCTCAGGCGCCGGTGGCCCATGGCCGCCAGCACGCCGAGCGGGATGGCCACGGCGACGGCCAGCACCATCGCCATGGCCACGAGCGGCAGTGTCACCTGGAGCCGGGTGCCGATCTCGGTGGCGATCGATCGCTTCGACACGAAGGTGGTGCCGAGGTCGCCGGTGACGAGGTCCCCCAGCCAGGACGCGTAGCGCTCGGGCACCGACCCGGTCAGGCCGTACTCCTCGCGCAGCGCGGCGACCTGCTCGGGCGTGGCCTGGGTGCCCGCCGCCACCTGGGCGGGATCACCGGGGAGCACGGCCAGCACCGCGAAGACGGCGATCGACGCCAGCACCAGGGTGAGGGCGAAGACGCCGATCCGCTTGAGGAGGAAGACCACGGCGCCCCGGCGCGCCTACTTGATCCCGGTCACGTCGTAGGACAGCGAGTACGAACCGGTCGGGTAGCCGGTGATGCCCTTCTTGACGACCTCGAGACGGGGGAGCAGGAACAGCCAGTCGTTGACGGCGTCGGCGTTGATCTGGTCGAGCACCTGGCCGTAGAGGGCGTTGCTCTTGGCCTCGTCGACGGCGGCATCGGCCTGCTGCAGGAGGTCCTGCACCTTGGCGTTGTTGTAGCGCCAGTAGTAGTCGGGATTGCCATACAGGCTCGTGTCGCGCGCCTCCACGTGGGCGACGATCGTGAGGTCGAAGTCGGCCTTGGTGAAGACCTTGTCCAGCCACAGGTCGAACTGCACGTTGTTGAGGGTGACGTCGATGCCCACCGCCGACAGCTCGTCCTTGATCACGGGCGCTGACGCCTGGGCGTACGGCGTGGGGATGACGTCCAGCGTCAGCTTCAGGTTGGAGACGCCCGCCTCCTTGAGCAGTGCCTTGGCCTTGGTCGTGTCCAGCTGGTACGTCTGCGCAAGGTCCTTGAACCACGGGTCGATGGGCGAGGAGTGCGATCCGATGATCAGCGCCTTGCCCTGCTCGGCGATCTCGTTGACCGCCTGCTTGTCGATGGCGTAGCTGATGGCCTGGCGCACCTTCACGTTGTCGAGCGGCGCCTTGGAGTTGTTCATGGCCAGGATCACCTCGCCCGGCGTGGCGCTGTTGACCGTCTCGTACTTGGACGTGTCCTTCTCGAAGTCACCGAAGAGCTCGGGCGACAGGTTGTCGATGATGTCGATGTCACCGGCTTTGAGCGCGTTGGCCAGGGCGCTGGGATCGGAGAAGTAGCGGAACGTCACCTGCTGGAGCGCGGGCTTCGTGCCCCAGTACTTCGGATTGGCCTTCAGCACGAGCGACGCGTTGGTGGTGTAGCTGTCGACGGAGAAGGGCCCGCTGCCGTTCGACGCCGTGGCGATCGAGGCGCGGCTGGCGTCGTCCACGATCACCCCACCGGTCTGCGCGAGGTTGAAGAGGAAGTTCCGGCTCGGCTGCTCGAGCTTCACGACGACGGTCTTCGGATCAGGTGTGGTGATCGACGTGACCGGATCGAACGTCGCCTTGATGATGGCCGGGGCCTTGGCGTTGGCCTTGTTGTATTCGAACGTCTTCTTCACCGTGTCGGACGTGATGGCCGTGCCGTCGGCGAACGTGAGGCCGTCCTTCAGCGTGAACGTGTAGGTCCGCCCGTCGGTGGAGACCTTGTAGTCGGCCGCCAGCAGCGGCTGGAACGCGCCGGAATCGTCGATCGAGACCAGCGTCTCGTACACGTTGTAGAGCAGCGCCTGGGGCACGGCCGCACCGCTCTGCTGGGTGATGTCGAGCGACGCCGGCGCCAGTGTCTCGCCGATGGTGATGGAGGTCGTGCCGCTGCCGCCGCCGGCCGTGGTGACGGACCCGGCCGCCGTCGTGGTGGCGCCGCCGGCCGCCGTGGGGCTGGCCGCCGTGGTCGCCCTCGTCGAGCCAGCGGTCGCCGTGGTGGCCACGCTGGAGCCGCTGTTGTCGCCGCTGCACGCGGCGGCGACGAGCGCGAGGCCCACGGTGGCGACCGCGATCGACTGCTTCCATCTCATGGGCTTCCTCCGGGTACAACGCTGGACGGGAACAGGTCACGGTAGGCGGGCGACGGGCCGACGGTCGTGGCGGACAAGATGGCCCGCACGATCGCCCGCTCCACCGCATCGGCCCCCGCCGAGGCGAGGTCGTTCACCAGCGCCGCCCGGCTGGGGCCAGCGGCGTAGGCGTCCGTCGAGTCCAGTTCGAGGGGTCGGTGCCCGGTGGCCAGAGCGAACACGCAGTCCCCGTCGAACAACGTGTGGGCGGGGCGGATCCCCCGAGCCACGCCGTCGTGGGCGACGCCGGCGAGCACGCCGCACTCCGCCTTGGTGAGCACGGCGTCGGTGGCCACCACGACGAGCGTGGTGTTGAGCCGGGCCATCTTGGCCGACTTGTCCATGCGCTCGGCGGCGGCGGCGACGTCGGCCGCTGACGGCCGTTGCCAGCCGGCGCGCTCGCTCGGCAACGCGCGGTCGATGGCGAAGGGCACGCCCGTCGCGGGGTCGACGGCGTGGCCTCGGGCGTTGAGGACGACAAGAGCGCCGACGGTGAAGCCGCCCTCGAGCGCGGAGCTGGCCGTGCCCACACCACCCTTCAGCGGCCCGGCGGTGGCCCCTGTCCCGGCGCCCACGCAGCCCTCGGCCACGGTCCCCCCGGCGGCGGCTTCACAGGCGGCGGCGCCGAAGGTGGCATCGGGCCGGTTGCCCCACTCGCCGAGCTTCAGGTCGAACAGCACCGCCGCCGGCACGATCGGGACCAGCTCGTGGGGCTTGTCCCCGACGGGGAGGCCGATGCCGTGATCGGCCAGCCAGTGCATCACGCCGTCGGCCGCGGCCAGGCCATAGGCGCTGCCGCCGGTGAAGCAGATGGCGTGGACCCGCTCCACCATGGCCCCGGGTGCCAGGAGATCGGTCTCGCGGGTGCCCGGCGCGCCGCCGCCGATGTCGACGCCCCCGACGGCGCCCTGGCGGGCCAGCACCACCGTCGTGCCTGTGGCCCAGCCGTCACCGAGGCGATGATGGTGGCCGACCTCGAGGCCGCAGACGTCGGTGATGGCGTTGACCGGCCCGGGGCCGAGCGGGACGAGTGCTTCCCACATCAGCGGGCGAGGAAGCGCCGGGCGGCCTCGGCGAACACCTCGGCGCACCGCACGATCTCGTCGACCTCCACGAACTCGTCGGCCTGGTGGGCGATCCACTTGCCGCCGGGCCCGTAGACGACGCTCGGCACGCCGCCCTGGGACGTCAGGACGGTGCCGTCGGTCGCCCCCGGCACGCCCCCGAGGCGGGCGGGCTCCCCGGTGACCGCTTCATGGGCGGCGCACAGCGCCCGCACGAGCGGGTCCTCGGGGTCGATCTCGACCGCGGGGCGGTCGTCGATGACGGTCACCCGGGCGTCCACGCCCGTGGGCTTGCCCGCCTGCCGGGCCCGCTCGCCCACGTCGTGGGCCAGCGCCTCGTGGTCGACGCCGGGAATCGTGCGCACGTCGAGCCACACCGAGGCGTCGGCCGGCATGACGTTCATCTGCACCGGCTCGCCGGCCCGCAAGACGGTGGGGGTGAGGTAGACGTGCCCCAGGTACTCGTGCTCGCCATGGCGGTCCTGGAGCGTGGCCTGGAGATCCTCGATGTCGACGAGGAAGCGGGCCAGCGCGGTGTTGGGGTTGCGGCCGTGGTGGGGCATGGCACCGTGGGCCATCTTCCCGGCGAAGTCGACCCGCAGACGCAGCGCGCCCTTGGCCGTGTTGCACACCTCGCCGGCCTCGGGCTCGCAGCAGATGATGCCGTCCACGCCGGCCAGGCCGCCGCTGGCCACGAGGTGCTTGGCGCCGAGCATCATGCCCTCCTCGTCCACGAGGGCGGCGACGACGATGCGCCCCGGGAAGGGGCCTTCGTCGGCCACCTCCTTGGCGGCGTAGAGCATGGCGGCCACGCCGGACTTCATGTCGGCCGAGCCCCGCCCGTACAGGCGGCCGTCCACGATCTCGGCCCCGAACGGGTCGACCGTCCACGTGCCGGTGTCGCCCTCGGTGACGACGTCGGTGTGGCCCTCGAAGAGCAGCGTCGGGCCCGGGCGGCCCCCGTCGATCGTGGCGATCACGTTCGGGCGACCCGGGGCCACCTCCACCACCTGGGGCTCCCAGCCGAAGGCCCGCATCCGGTCGGCCACCAGCCGGGCGGCGGGCTCTTCGTTGCGTCCACCGGCGGGGTCGTGGACGCTCGGGATGCGCACCAGTTCCTGGGTGAAGGTGACGAGGGCCTCGCGGTCGATCGGCATCCGCGAAGGATGCTACGGGCCAAGCGCCAGGAGCCACCTCGGCGCCATGGACCGACCCGGGTGGCCAACGTGGCGGCGCAGTGCGCCGGCGGCGCAGGTGACCGCGGGATTGTCCGAGCACAGCGGGTCGGCGCCGAGGAGGCGCCGCACGATCACGGCGGATCGAACCTGCCGTCGGCCGCCGTCCAGCCGCCGTCGACGAAGAGCGTGGTGCCGGTGACGTACGAGGCGGCGTCAGAGGCGAGGAACACGACGGCCCCGACCATCTCCGACGGCACCGCCCAGCGCTTGAGGATGGCTTTGTCGGCGTAGGCGCCGTACCAGTCGGGCCGGTCCTTGATGGGCTGCGTGAGCGGCGTCTCGACCACGCCCGGAGCGATGGTGTTGGCCCGCACGCCCTGGGGCCCGAGCTCGGCGGCGAGCGTCTTGAACAGCATGACCGTCGCCGCCTTGGTGGCGGCGTAGGCGCCCTGGCCCGGTTCCGTCGTCAGCGCCCTGATCGAGGTGAACCCGATCATGCTGCCCCCACCGGCGGCGGCCATGAGCGCACCGAACGTGCGGGTCAACCGAAACGTCCCCTTGAGGTTGAGGTCGACGACGCGGTCGAGCTCGGCGTCGGTGTAGTCGACGATCCGCTTGCGCACGTTCACCGACGGCGTGGTGACGAGCACGGCCGGGGCGCCGACCTGGCCGGCGGCCGCCTTGATCGACGCGGCGTCGGCGATGTCGAGCCGGAGCGGCGTGGCGCGAGGGATGGTGGCGGCCACGGCGGTGACGGCATCGAGCTGGATGTCGGCGCACACGACGTCGGCCCCGAAGGCGGCCAGCCCAGCGGCGCTGGCCGCTCCGATGCCACTGCCGGCGCCGACGACGAGGGCCCGGCGGCCGTCCAACCGGAAGAGCGACTCGTACTCGGGCATCGCGCTCGGACGCTACCCAGGACGGTCAGCGGTCAGGCGCGCCCAGCACGATCGCAGGTCACCGTCGAGGTCGTCGACGACGGCGCTGGCCGTCTCGAAGCGCATGGTGGCCCGGCGGTCGTCGTCGTAGGCGGGCCAGCCGGGGTCGCCGGTCGACGCGAAGCGCACCCAGGCCTGATGCACGGTGGCGGCCAGCTCGGCCAAGGCGGGATCGTCGCCGACGAAGCCGCGGGCGGCCTCCAGGGTCTCGAACACGAAGGGCAGCTCGACGCCGTGGCAGGCACCGAGCACCCCGCCGAACACGGGCGTGGCCCAATCGAAGCGGTACATCCACGTCGGGGCTCGGCGGGCCTCGGCCAGGTCGATGGCGGGGAGCCAGAAGGCGTCGTCGCCGGCGATGGAGGCGCCGATCTGGCCCGGCACCCGGCCGGGGCGGGCGGCGATGTAGGCCGCGATCAAGGCATCACCGTCGTCGCCCACGATGCGGTGCGCCACCTTGCGCAGGGCGGCGTCGTCGACGCTCGCGGTCCGGCCGTCGAGGGCGGTGAACAGGTAGAGCTCGTCGCGGTTGGTGCCGATGAGCAGAGGCGGGCGGGCCGCCGCTGCCTCCTCGACGACCGGGCCGGGCAACACGGTGCCGTCCGGCGTGGGCGCGAAGGCGGTGAACAGCTCGGGGCCGACGAAGCCCCCCTGGGCGTCGAGCAGTGCCGGGACGGGCACGTCGAACAGCCGGTCGAGGTGGCCCCGGTCGATCGCGAGGCGGGCGAGGACCTGCTCGGCGGCCGCCGTGGCCTGGACCCTCGATCGAAGCTGGAGGATGGACGGGCTCTGGGCGATGGTCCGCTGGAAGCGACCGGCCGCCGCCGGGCAGGCCAGGAGAGCCAGCGCGCTGGCGCCGCCCGCCGACTCGCCGAAGACGGTGACGTTGCCCGGATCGCCGCCGAAGCCGGCGATGTTGGCCTGCACCCAGTCGAGGGCGGCCACCTGGTCGAGCAGGCCGAGGTTGCCGGACCCGGCGAACCGCTCGCCGGCGATATCCGCCAGGTGCAGGTAGCCGAGGACGCCGAGGCGGTAGTTGAGGGTGACGAGCACGCAGCCGTCGCGGACGAACGCGTCGCCGTAGTACCACGGCGCCGCGCCGGTGCCGTTGGTGAAGGCGCCCCCGTGGAGGAACACGAGCACGGGCCGGCGGGCGGAGGGATCGGCGGCGGGCGTCCACACGTTCAGCGACAGGCAGTCCTCGCTCATCGGCCAGTCGGCCATCCCGAAGGCGGCCTCGAGCAGCCCGGGCGTCTGTGGCGCTTGCGGTCCGAACTCGAAGGCGTCGCGCACCCCTGTCCAGCCTGGCACCGGGCGGGGTGGTGCCCAGCGCCCGGCAGTCGCATAGGGGATGCCTTTGAACGCGACCACCCCACCGCTGGCACGGCCCGCCACCCGGCCGGTCGTGGTCGCAACCACGTCCACCCCACTGACGATACCGAGGCGGGCACTAACGTCGCTCGGCATGCTCCGGCGCGAGTTCGGGCCGCCGAACCCGTGGGACCGCGCCCGGGGTGCCATGAAGCGGGCCGGGGGCGAGGCCGTGCGCTGGGCGTGGGATGCCGCCGTCGAGCTGGGCGCCATCGGTCCCGACACCCGGCGGGGCCGCCGGTTCGGTGCGTTCGGCGCCGGGAGCGTGATCTGCTTCCCGCCCACCGCCTTGGTGAACGAGCGCTACATCCGGATCGGTGCCGGCACGATGATCGGCCCGCACGTGTCGCTGTCGGCGGGCATGGTGCCGGGCCAGGAGTGCGTGACCGACCCGGTGGTGCGCATCGGCGACCGCTGCCTCATCGGCCGGGGCAGCGGCATCGTCGGCCACCTCTGCATCGAGATCGGCGACGACGTGTGGACCGGCCACCACATCTACATCACCGACCAGAACCATGGCTACGAGGACATCACCGTGCCCATCGCCCGCCAGGTGCAACCCGAGCGCGCCGTGTCCATCGGTGACGGGTCGTGGCTGGGGCACGGCACGGTCGTGCTGCCCGGGGCGCGCGTCGGGCGCCACGTCGTCGTGGCGGCCGGGTCGGTGGTGACGGGCGAGCTGCCCGACTTCTGCGTGGCCGCGGGCGCACCGGCCCGCCCGATCCGGCGCCATGATCCGGATCGGGGCTGGGTGCCGGTGTAACGCTGCGTGGCGCCGCAGTGCGGCGCCAGGGCAACCGCTGGCGGGATTGACCGAGCACAGCGAGACCGAGGCGAAGCCGAGGCATCTACCGGTAGAAGCCGGTGAGGTCGACGACGACGTGGGTCGACGCGACGCCGCCCCACAGGTTCAGCTGGCGGTCGCCGCCGAGGGCCGAGATCACCGTGGTGGCCAGGTTCTGGCCGGCCCCGAACCAGTTGATGCTCGACGTGCCTTCGTAGGGCGTGCCCGCTGGGCGCACGGCCACGAAGCCGCCGGAGCCCTCGGTGTCGGTGACGGTGAAGGTCATGGCCACGGCGGTGGCACCGGTCGGGATGGCCTCGACGCCGTTGGACATGGCGACCGAGATGGTGCGGTCCTCGCCGGCGGCCAGCTTCCCGGCGCCGTTGCGGCTGTCGTACACGCGCTTGGGGCTGATGGCGTGGAAGCTGCCGCTCGAGGTGGTGCCGCTCAGCTCCCGCCACGTGCCCGGCGTGCCATCGAGGACGCACAGCCACAGCGTGCCGGTCTCGTCCGAGTAGAGCTCACCGGCCTTGTGGGCGTTGGTCAGCGTGATGGGCGCCGCACCCCCCGGGCGCAGGCGCACCTCGGCCAGGCCACCGAAGAACTCGCCGCCGTACGCACCGGCGCCGCCGGTGAAGCCGATCACCCCGGTGCCGAGGGGCGTCTTGCTCCAGCCGGTGACGCCGATCGCCTGCGGGCCGCCGCTGTTGGCGATGCCGATGAACGCGGTGCCGGCGCTGGCGAAGTTGTTGTTCAAGATGGTGTCGTTGTTGGCCGCCGTGGGGCCGGACTCGACGGTGAAGCTCGATGCGACGTTGGCGCCGGTGTAGTCCGTCCCCGTGCGGGTCGCATGGGGGTTCGACGCGATGTTGAGGCCGAAGTCGTCGGCGTCGTGGGCCGACGCCGGGGCGGCGGCCACCACGCCGGCCACGCCAGCAGCGGCGACGCCGGCGGCGCCGATGGCCACCGTGCGCAGGAGGTTGCGCCGGCTGGAGGTCGGCTCGGTCGGGGTCTCGTCTTGGGCGGTGTCGTCAGCCATCACTGCTCCTTGGATCGGGGAGGGTGATGGCCTGCTACGCCGTGGAGCACGTTTCGGTTCGCGGAAGTGGCACCTCAGGAGTAGCCGAGGCGTCAGCCCAGATCGCCGGGGACGTCGCAGGAGGCCATGTCGTTGGCCTCGGCGAAGTCGTCCATGCCGAGGCTGATCGGCTTGTTGTTGACCGCCGTCTCGGCGAACGGGGGATCCTCGCCGGCCGCCCATCGATCGAGGTGGCGGTGGCGGTCACCGAGGTACGTGTCGTAGTCGGCCAGCCAGCGGTTCACGGCGTCGGCGCTCACGGCGTCGGCCGGCGGGGTGGCCCGCAGCGCCGCCACCATCGCGGTCAGGAGGTCGGTCGCCTGCTGGCCGACCACGGCCCGCTGGCGCATGGCCTCGGCCTTCGGCTTGATGTCGGCGAACGTGGTGGCGTCGGGCAGCTTCTTGATCTGGTCGGTGTAGCCCTTGCAGATCGTCTCGGCCTGCTTCGTCCATGCCCGGTCGGCCAACCGGTTGGGGTTGGTGGTGTCGGCGAAGAACAGGATGTAGACCCACATCGCCGCCAGCACGGCCAGCGCCGCCAGCACCACGACCACCGCGGGGCGGAACCGTCGCCGCTGGACGGGTGCCGCTGCGTTCACGAAGACGCGGCCTTCACCGGCGGGCGCCAGAACACGACGAGGGTGGCGACGCCGCTGCCCACGCCGAGCAGCCCCGCTACGAGCGCGCCCCACCAGTTCTCGACGTCGAGCCCGATGGCATGGTCGATGGACCACTCACCCGGACCGATGGCGCCGACGGCGAACGCGGCCACGGCGATGATGTACACGTACTCCCAGCCCTGGCCGGGCCGGAAGACGAAGAAGCCGTTCTGGCGGTGGGCCACGATGCCAGCCACGAGCATCACACCGATCACGCCGGCGGCGGCGAAGGGGGTGATCAGCCCGAGGACGAGCAGCGCACCGCAACCCAGTTCCGTGGCCGCCGCCAGCCGAGCCTGCATGCCGCCGTTGCGCATGCCCATGCTCGAAAACCATCTGCCGGCGTTGTCGAGGCCGCCCTTCACCTTGTTGGCGCCGTGCGCCATCAGCATCAACCCGAGGGAGGCGCGCAGCACGAGCAGCGCGAAGTCGGCGTGGTGCACGCCGTCTAGGTAACCAGAAATACGCCGAAATACGTAGATCGTCCGGGACGGCCGCCCTGGTAGAACGGTGGGCCGTGTCCGAGCAGCCAGCGTCTCCTGACGCGCCTCGGCGCACGTTGCGCCGAGGCCTGCGGATGGTGCGCGCCCAGCTGGCCATGCATCCACGGACCTTCGCCATCGCCATCGCCGGCGCCGCCGTCTTCGCCGTGGCCACGGTGGCTTCGTCGTTGGCCCTGGGGTGGGTCACCGACCACGTGATCGTGCCCCGCTTCGAGGAGGGCCACGTCGGCACCGGCACGGTCGTGGCCGGGATCGCGCTCATCGTCGGGGTCGGCATCGTGCGGGCCGTCGGTGTGGTGGTGCGCCGGACCTACGCCTCGCGGGGCCAGTGGCAGGTCAAGGCCAGCCTGCAGGAGGAGGTGCTGGCGCAGTACCAGGCCCAGCCCGTGGCCTGGCACAGCGCCCACGGCAGCGGCGAGCTGGTGGCCCACGCCGGCGTCGACAGCGATTCGGCCACCGAGGTCCTGGCCCCGTTGCCGTACTCGACCGGCGTCATCCTCCTCATCGTCATCTCCGCCGCCTGGCTGCTGGCCACGGACCTCGTCCTCGGCGGCGTGGCGGTGCTGCTGTTCCCGCTGCTGATCGGGATCAACGTGTACTACCAGCACCGTGTCGACGCGCCGTCGGAACTGGCCCAGGACCGCATCGGCGAGCTGACCGAACTGGTGCACGAGAGCTTCGACGGCTTCATGGTGGTGAAGGCACTGGGCGCCGAGTCGCACCAGTCGGCCCGCCTGGAGGCCAAGGCCGGCGCGCTGCGGGAGGCCAAGGTGGTGGTGGCCACCATGCGGGCCACGTTCGAAGCGCTGCTCGACGGCGTCCCCAACCTGGCCAACGTCATGCTCGTGGTGGTGGGCGCCTACCGCGTGCGCGCCGGTGCCGCCACGATCGGCGACATCACCAGCTTCGTCTACCTGTTCACGCTGCTGGTGTGGCCCCTGCGGCTGATCGGCTTCGTGCTGGGCGACCTGCCCCGCTCGCTCGCCGGCTGGACCCGGATCCGGGGCATCCTCGCCGATCCCGTCCCGGCGGACCCGGCCGCCACCCTCGGTCGCCCGGCCGCCGGCACCGGCATCGCCCTGCAGGGCGTCCACTACGCGTTCGACGACGGGCGCGACGTCCTCGCCGGCATCGACCTCGTCATTCCCGAGGGCCGCACCGTGGCCGTGGTGGGACCGACGGGAGCGGGCAAGACCACCCTGCTGCAGCTCATGGCCGGGCTGGTGGTGCCGTCAGCCGGCACCGTCGCCGTCGAAGCGGGAGTCCGGAGCCTCGCGTTCCAGGAGCCGTTCCTCTTCGCCGATTCCATCCGCGCCAACATCGACCTCAACGGCACGTTCACCGACGCCGAGGTGACCGAGGCCCTCGTGGCCTCGCAAGCCGACGAGTTCGTCGACGAGCTGCCCGACGGCCTGCACACCGTGGTCGGCGAGCGGGGCGTCACACTGTCGGGCGGCCAGCGCCAGCGCATCGCCCTGGCCCGCGCCCTCGTACGCCGGCCCCGGGTGCTCCTGCTCGACGACGCCACGTCCAGCCTCGACCCCACCACCGAGGCCCGGATCCTGCTGGGCCTGGCGAGCGAGCTGTCCGGCATCACCACCGTCATCGTGGCCAGCCGCCCGTCCACCATCGCCCTCGCCGACGACGTGATCTTCCTCAGCGACGGCCGGGTGGTGGCCCACGGTCAGCACGCCGAGCTCTTCGCCCGCATCCCCGCGTACCGCCGCCTGGCCGAGGCCTACGACCGCGACCGGAGCGCGGCGTGAGCGCCGGCACGCCCGAGTGGGGCGCACTGGAGACGCTGCGGCGGGGCTGGCGGGGGAGCCCGGAGCTGCGCGAGGGCGCCTTCTGGACGGTGGCGCTGGCCATGGTCGGCGCCGGCGGGCGCCTCGTGGTGCCGATCCTCGTGCAGAAGTCGATCGACAACGGGATCACGACCGGCGGCGTCGACGTCGGCTACGTGACCCGCCTGGCCGTCATCGGCGCCGTCGTCATCGTCGTGTGCACGTTCGCCACCCGCGCCGCCGTGGTGCGGCTGGCCCGACGCAGCGAGCACGCTCTCTACGGGCTGCGCACCCGCGCCTTCGCCCACATCCACGACCTGTCGATCGCCCACCACGCCGACGAGCGACGCGGTTCGCTCGTGGCCCGGGTCACCTCGGACATCGAGACCATGTCGCAGTTCTTCCAGTGGGGGGGCATCGCCTGGCTGCTGGACGGCACGTTGATGGTGGCCGTCGCCGTCACCATGCTCGTCTTCGACTGGATGCTCGCTCTCGTCGCGTTCGTGATGGCGGCACCGCTGTTCCTCGTGCTCCGCCAGTTGCAGCGGCGCCTAGTGGCCGCCTACAGCGACGTCCGCGAGCACAACGCCGACGCGCTGTCGTCGGTGTCCGAAGTGGTCATGGGCGCACCGGTCGTGCGGGCCTACGAGGCGCAGGGCCCCACCACGGCCCGGGTCAGTGGCGACATCCGGCGGCTCCAGCGGTCGGGCACCAGGGCTGGCGTGCTGTCGGCGCTGCTGTTCCCCTCGGGCGAGGTGTGCTCGGTGCTCACGATCGGCGCGGTGGTGGCGGTGGGCGTCTGGCAGGGTCCGGCGTCAGGTCTGACGGCGGGGTCCCTCGTGGGCTTCCTGTTCCTCGTGTACCGGTTCCTCGAACCGATCGCCGAGTTCACCGAGATCCTCGACCAGACCCAGACCGCGGTGGCGGGCTGGCGCCGGGTGCTGGCCATCCTCGACACGCCCATCGAGATCGTCGGGCGGGCCGACGGCGAGCTCCTCCCGCCGGGCCCGCCCCGCATCGAGGTCGACCACGTCACGTTCGCCTACCGGCCCCGTCCCGGACAGGCCGCCGCCGACGTGGTGCCCGCCCTCAGCGATGTCACCTTCACCATCGAGCCGTCCGTGTCCGTGGCCGTCGTGGGCGCCACCGGTTCGGGCAAGACCACGCTGGCCAAGGTCCTCACGCGCCTGGCCGACCCGACGGCGGGCGCCGTGCGCATCGCCGGCCACGACCTGCGGGACGTGTCGATCTCGTCGTTGCGTTCGACGATGGTGATGGTGCCGCAGGACGCCTTCCTGTTCGACACCACGATCATCGACAACGTCCGCTTCGGCCGTCGCGACGCGTCCGACGACGAGGTGCGCCTGGCCTTCACCGAACTGGGCCTCGACGGCTGGCTCGACTCCCTGGCCGACGGCCTGCAGACCAAGGTGGGCGAGCGGGGGGAGCACCTGTCGGCTGGCGAGCGCCAGCTGGTGGCGCTGGCGCGCGCCTACGTGGCCAACCCGTCGTGCCTCGTCCTCGACGAGGCCACCAGCGCCGTCGACGCCGCCACCGAAGCCCGCCTGGCCCGGGCGCTCGAGAGCCTGTCCCGAGGGCGCACGTCGGTCACCATCGCCCATCGGCTGTCGACGGCAGCGCGGGCTGATTGGGTGCTCGTGTTCCAGAACAGCCGCCTCGTCGAGCAGGGTCATCACGACGATCTCGTGCACCGCGGCGGCGTGTACGCCGGGCTCCACCGCAGCTGGGTCGACGCCACCTCGGTGGGCACCGCTCGGTAGCGTCGCCGCGTGCGCAGGGTGCTGGTGGGCCTCGGGCTCGTGTTGCTGCTGGGTGCGTGCGACACCGGCGGCACGAGCGGGGCCAGCCGCTACTGCGACGTGGTGAAGCAGGTGCAGGCGGGCGTCGACCCGCTGGCCGATCAGGCCATCTTCGGCGATCCGGCGCGCCTGAAGACGGCGCTGCTGGCGCGGGTGAAGACGTACACCGACCTGGCCGCCGCCGCGCCCGACGCCGTCCGGACCGACGCCAACACCGTGCGCGACGGTGTCATCAAGCTCAACAACGCCCTGAACGCCGCCGGCTACCAGTCGGCTGCCGCCAACTCCGACCCGACGGTGAAGGCGGTACTGGCCGACACGTCGCTGCAGGACGCCCAGGCCCGCCTGGCCGCCTACGACGCCGAGAAATGCGCCAGCTAGCGCACGAGGTCGGCGGCTGACTGCATCCGCTCGGCCACGGTGTCGGGATCGGCGGCGCCGGCGGTGTTCATCACCAGGCGATCGACGCCGGCGGCGGCGAAGGCCTCCACGGCGGCGGCATCGAGCCGGCCGCGCGGGGTGACGGTGATCTCGAGTGGCCCGAGGTCGGCGGGGCGTTCCTCGGCGTCGGCCGCCTCCTTCAGACCGACCAGGCAGGCCACGGTGCCCTCCGGGTTCAGGGCGAACCCGTACCAGCCGTGACCGGAGCGGACCGCCCGGCGGTAGGCGGCCGGCGTGTGCCCGCCGACGATGATGCGGGGGCCGCCACCCTGGACGGGCCGGGGATGGGCGTCGATGCCGCCGAAGCGGTACGACGGGCTCTCGAAGCTGACGGGGCCGGGCTCGTTCCACACCGCCCGCATGGCGGCGATGTAGTCGTCGGTGCGGCGGCCCCGCTCGCTCATGGGCGCGCCGATGGCGCTCATCTCCGGCTCCAGGTAGCCGGCACCGATGCCGAGGAGCAGGCGGCCGTTGCTCAGCACGTCGAGGCTGGCCGCCTGCTTGGCCAGCACCAGCGGGTTGCGCTGGGGGAGGATGATGATGCCCGTCCCGAGCAGCACACGCCCGGTAGCGGCGGCGACGAAGCCCAGGTGCACGAGCGGGTCGAGGATCGGGTCGGTGGGCTGCATCGGGGCAGGGGCCACGTGGGGGCTGGGCAGCACCACGTGCTCGCCGGCCCACACCGAGTCGAAGCCGAGCTCCTCGGCCAGGCGGGCCAGGCGCATGGTGTCGTCGGGGCGGTAGGTCGAGGACGCGTTCAGTCCGAAGACGCCGAGTTGCATGGCCCGGCACCGTAACCGTGCCCAAAAGGCTTCTGGGCATCCACCTGCACCGGCCAGGTGCCGCTGGATGCCCAGAACCGTTTTGGTCAGGGAAGCAACAGATGGCTGTCGCCGAACTCGTGCCAGTGGTAGCCGGCGGCGAGGGCGGCGGCGTAGGCCCGCTCGAGGGGGCAGCGGCCGGCGACCGCCTCCAGCATGAGCAGATGCGACGCCTGCGGCTCGTGCCAGCCGGTGATCAGTCCGTCGACCGCCCGCACGCCGCGCTCGGGGGTGATGACCAGCTCGGTCCAGCCGTCGCCGGGGTGGGCGTGGCCCCCGTCGTCGGTGACCGTCTCCAGCGCCCGCACCACGGTGGTCCCCACCGCGATCACTCGATGGCCGGCGGCGTGGGTGGCGTTGACCCGCTCGGCCGTCTCGGCCGGCACCCGGTAGTGCTCGGGGTAGGGCAGCTCATGGCCTTCCAGCGACGAGACCCCGGTGTGCAGCAGCAGCGGCGTGACGCCCACGCCCCCAGCGACGAGCGACGTGATGACCTCGGGGGTGAACGGACGGCCGGCGGACGGCATCTCGGCGCTGCCCGCCTCGGTGGCGTAGACGGTCTGGTACGCCGACAGCGGCCAGTCCTGCCCGACGTAGCTGTAGCGAATGGCCCGGCCGTGGCGCTCCAGGTACGGAGCCAGTGGCGTGGCACCGTCGAGGGTGGCCACCCAGAGGCGGGTCGATCCCGTGAAGCGGGCGTGCAGGTGGGCGCGGGCACCACCCGTCACCGCCAGGGTGGTCCCGGCGAGGTCGCCGTCGAACGGCTCGGTGCTGCCGTTGGGCAGCCGGCGCCGCGCCTCCACGAGCCACAGGCCGGCGGGCAGCTCGGTCGAGACGTGGAGCACGAACTGCTCGCCGGCGCCCGTCGTGGCGTCGATGGCGGCGGCCCGGGTGCCCGATGTGTTCACCACGACGAGGTCGCCGGGCTGGAGGAAGCGGGCGAGGTCGTGGAAGCGGGCGTGGACGGGTTCGTCGCACCCTGACGAGACGAGCAGCCGCACGTCGTCACGGCGCACCCCCCGGGCCTCGGGCGGCTCGTGGGCCTCGAGCTCGGGCGGGAGGACGAAGTCCAGGCCCGGGCGGTCGATCGTGGCCGGGCTCATGGCGCGACCGCCCTGGCGGCGTAGCGCCCGCTCGGGCGGTCACCCTCGATCAGCTCCAGCAGGCCGGGGACGCTGTCGCCGGGAGGCGGCCGGTCGGAGATGTCCTCGCCCGGGAAGGCATCCTGGTGCATGTCGGTGCGCATGTCGCCGGGGTCCACCCAGTAGACGCGCACATCGGGCTCCTCGGCAGCGAGGACGTTGGAGAGCTGCTCGAGGGCGGCCTTGGAGGAGCCGTACCCGCCCCAGTTCTCGTAGCCCTCGACGCCGGCGTCCGACGTGATGTTGACGATGCGGCCACCGCCGCGGCGCAAGGACGGCAGCGCCGCCTGCACCAGGGCCAGCGGCGCCACCACGTTCACCTCGAGGGTGTGGCGGAAGGTGTCGAGCGGGAGGGTGTCGAGCCGGGGGAGCGGGCTGGCGCCCAGGGTGCTGGCGTTGTTGACGACGAGATCGATGCCGCCGAGGCGCTCGGCGGCCGCGACCAGATCGGCGCGGTGGGCCGGGTCGGCGACGTCGCCGGCGATGGCAACGGCGCCGGGCAGGTCGGCCACGGCGGCGGCCAGGGCGGCCGGATCGCGGGCATCGATCACGAGGCACCAGCCCCGTTCGGCCAGTGCGCCGGCCAGGGCTCGGCCCAGACCTTTCGACGCTCCGGTGAGGATGGCGACGGGCATGGTGCGCACCTCCTTGTGCTGCTAGCCAAACTTAACACAAGGGAGGCCTTCGGTTATTCCGAGTCTTCGTCGCCTTCGTCCGCTCCGCTTCCGCCGGCTCCTGACTCGCTGCGCTGCGGACAATCCCGCTGACGCCTGCCCCTGGCGCCGCGCTGCGGCGCCACGCACCGCCACGCTTGAGCACTACCAGCGGCGGAGGGCGGCGAGAGCGATCACGGCGAGGGCGGCGGCGGTGCCGGCGGCCACCGGCAGCGCGCCGCCGGGCGCCGGCAACCCGGCGGCGGCCAGCACCCCGGCACTCACGACGGCCGAGCCCCCAGCTACCCCGGCCAGCGCTGTGGCCCGCCGGGCCGCCACCGCCTTGCTCTCCGGCACGATCGAGCGGCGGTCGATGGCCCATCCCGCCAGCTCGCCCGTGACCACCAGCAGCGTGGTCGCCACGACGATGGCCCCCGTGGCGGCGTGGCCGTCGATGGCGGCGATGGCAATGGGCCAGGCGAGGCCGACCATCGCCCCGACCAGCAGCACCGGGCGCCACACGAGCGTCGCCACCAGCACCAGCCACCCGGCCCCGCCGAGCTGGATGGCCAACGGCGCCAGCCGCCCGGGGGTGGCGGTCACGCCCGCCGCCGCGGCGAGGGCCGCGACCACGAGCGCGGCGGCGACGACCACCGGCCGCTTCATCGGACACCGGCGTGCTGCCGGCGCACGCGCGCCAGCCGTTCGAGGACCAGCGCCGGCTCGTCGTCGGCCGGCCACGGCACGACCGGGATGCCGACCGCGGCCAGGGCCCGCCGCCGGCGTTCCAGCTCCATGCCCCACAGGCGGAGCGCGGCGGCGGCCTCGGCGGTTGCCGGCGCCATGACGGCCAGCTGATCGGCGACGTCGACCTCCACGGCCGCCACCTCGAGCCCCCGGCGCCGCAGATCGGCGAGGGCCACCACCATCCGGCTGTCATGCAGCGGGGTGACGCCCACCACCAGCGCGCCCGACGGGATCGCCACGCCGGGGAGGTAGCGCACGGACCGCTGCGCCTCCGTCCACGCTGCACGGGTGGCCAGCAGGCGATCGCAGAAGGCGAGGAGCGCCCGCTCGCCCCCACCCGGCGCGATCCAGGCGGGGTAGCCGCCGAACGTCACCAGCCCGACGCGGTCGTGCGCCGCCAGGTGGGCGGTGGCCAGCACCCACGCCGCCCGGACGGCCCGCACCAGGGCCACGGCGTTGCCCTCGCGGTCGTCGGCGAACGTGTCGACGATGAGGACGAGGTCGGCGGAGCGCTCGGGGTGGCGCTGATTGACCCAGATGCCGCTGCGGCGGGCGCTCACGGACCAGTTCACGGCGCGCAGGCGATCGCCCGGCGCGTACGGGCGGACCTCGGCGAACTCCAGGCCGTCGCCCCGGATGCGGGCGAGGTGGCTGCCGGCGATGGCGCGGGGTTCCGCTGCCCGCAGCAGGGCCCGCGTCCAGGCCGGACCGGGCAGCACCCGCACGGTGGCGGCGCCGCTGACCCGCCCTTCCCACCGCACCAGCCCGAGAGGACCGTGCACCCGCACCCACACCGGTCCCACGGTGGCCAGGCCCCACGTCTCGGGCCGGATGCGCAGCGGCTGCGGGTTCGCCAGCTCGCTGGCCGACCCGCTCCACGCCAGGACACCGTGACTGGGTTGCTCGACCGCCGCCGCGCCCTTCACGACCACGAGCACCTCGACCATGCCGGCGGCCGGCGTCGTCGTGACGGTGAGCGATCCGGCGATGACGTCGCCTTCGATGACGCGGTCGGCGTCGAGCTGGAGATCGGCGACCACGGTCGGCGCTTCGGCCAGGACCACGCCGGCCAGGAGCAGCAGCGCGAAGGGGGCGGCCACGGCGGCGAGTTCCGCGCGGCCGGTCAGGACCGCACCGAAGAGGCCCAGGACGGTGAGGGTGGCGTAGGCGACGACGCGCGGCGTGCCCGAGCGGGCGAGCGCCGTCACGTCACCGAGGGCGCAGGGACGTCACCGAGGATGCGAGCGAGGATCTGCTCGGGCGCCACCCGCCGCACCCACTGCTCGCTGGCCACCACGAGGCGATGGCCGAGGGCGGGAAGGGCGACGGCCTTGACGTCGTCCGGCGTCACGAAGTCACGGCCCCGGAGCACGGCGTGGGCCCGGGCCAGCTTCACCACCGCCAGCGTGCCGCGCGGGCTGGCCCC
Organism: uncultured Acidimicrobiales bacterium; assembly: GCA_963728985.1. Lineage (GTDB taxonomy): Bacteria > Actinomycetota > Acidimicrobiia > Acidimicrobiales > Ilumatobacteraceae > DASXAI01. The sequence goes on from CAVSME010000006.1 coordinate 562,395, forward strand.
CACCTGCAGGGCGCTGTCCTGGCGGGTGGCGTCGGCGATGGCGACGACGTAGCGCCCCACCGGCTCGCCCACGTGCACGGCCTCCAGCGAGCGCTGGAGGGCCACCAGCTCCTCGGCGGTGGTGACGGCCCGCAACACCACGTCATCGGTGCCCCGGTCGAGGCGGCGGGCGACGAGGTCCCACTCGTCGTCGGGGGATGGGTAGCCGACGGTCGTGCGCAGGAGGAAACGGTCGAGCTGCGCCTCCGGAAGGGGGTAGGTGCCCTCGTACTCGATCGGGTTCTGCGTGGCCACGACGATGAACGGCCTCGGCAGGTGGTGGGTGACGCCGTCCGCCGTGACCTGGCGCTCCTGCATCGCCTCGAGGAGGGCGGCCTGGGTCTTGGCCGGCGCCCGGTTCACCTCGTCGGCGAGGACGAGGTTGGCGAAGATGGGCCCCGGCCGGAACACCACGTCGCGCCCGAGCGGATCCAGCACGACCGCCCCGGTGATGTCGGCGGGCAGGAGGTCGGGGGTGAACTGGACGCGAGCGAACGTCAGGCCGGTCACCGCCGCCAGCGAGCGGGCGATGAGCGTCTTGGCCACGCCCGGCAGGTCGTCGAGGAGCACGTGGCCGTCGGCCAGCAGGCCGAGCAGCACCAGTTCGAGCACGGCCCGCTTCCCGACGATGGCCCGCTCCAGCTCGTCGAGCACGGCCCCGGTCCGTTCGGCGGTGGCGGCCAGGCTCGCCGTGGTGGCACCGTCGGTCACAGCTGCCCCAGCGCGGCGACCAGCCCGCCGACGTCGAGGCCGGTGGGCTCGCCGGCGAGCGCGGCCCACAGGTCCGGACCGCACAGCGCCGCCGCTCGGGCGGGATCGGCGTCGATGTCGACACCGTGGCGGTCAGCGAGGCGGCCCGCCGCGATGCGTCGGCACGAGCGGCGCAGGGCTCCCGGCACGACACCGGCGTTGCGCTCGGCGCCGGCCGCCATGGCCCGCACCTCGACGGCCAGGCGGTCGAGCTCGCCGGGCCACTCGGGCCGGCGGCGGCGGAGCTTGGCCGGTTCGAACGGCGACGGCGCAGGCGCCGGGGCACTGCGGCGGGTCCGCTCGATGAGGGCGACCGCGACCGTGGCGGCCAGCGCGAAGAGGGCCAGGCGCAAGACGGTCGAGCGGTACTGCGGCGACACGACGGTGGCGACGAACGAGCCGACGACGATCGCGGCGACGGCCTTGACGTAGGGGCCGAACCTCATCGGGTCGCCTCACCGGTGGGCACCAGCGTGAGCAACGAGTCGCGTGCGGCGCGGAAGGCGTCGATGGCGGCCTGTTTGTGGGCGGCGGTCAGGGGGTGCTCGCTGAAGCGGGCCTCGGCGAACAGTGCCACCAGCGTGCGCAGCGGCGCCGGCGGCACTCGGAGCTGTTCGAGCACGCGGCGCAGGTGCTCCTCGGGCGCCTCCGCCGCGTGGCGGCCGAAGCCGGCGGCGTCGAGCCCGTCGAGGAGCCGGGCGTACGCGGCCACGATCGCCCGGCGCGGATCGGGCTCGGCTTCCAGGTCGGCCAGGGAGGCGGCGAAGGCCGAGCCGGCGGCCCGGCGCACCTCGTCGACGGGGCGCGGGCTGACCTCGGCGTCGAACGTGGGCCGCCGGCGGCGCGCCGCCCACGCCGCCGTCACCAGCGCCACGACGACGACCGTGCCCAGGAGCACCAGCGGCCACATCGGCCTGGTCGCCTCCGACGACGAGTCGGCCGCCACGGTCGTGGCCACCGCCTGCTGCGTGTCCTGCTCGTTCTGGTGATCGTCGCGCTGGCGGGCGAGGAGGGCGCCGGCCACGAACATGAGGGCGACCATCACGAGGATGGTGCGCAGGATCGATCGGCGCCCCCGGTACGAGGGCTTCCGGCCGGACCCGCTCGTGATGGCGGTGATCACGATGACCACGACGAGGAGCACGCCGGCGACGAGGACGGCGACCTCCAGCCCGGCCAGCAGCCGGTCGGGCAGGCCGGCGCGCCCGTCATCAGTGGGCGCCTTCAGCGGCGCGCCGTCGGCCGTCACGGCGACGACGGCGACCAGTGCGGCACCGGCCGCCAGCACGCCGAGCCCCCACGCCTGGCGCGGACGAAGCCTCCCCACCGGCCCGACGGTAGCGTCGCACGGATGCTCGGGAACACCTACGACGCCATCGTCGTCGGCGGCGGCCACAACGGCCTCGTGGCGGCGTCGTACCTGGCCCGGGCGGGCAAGCGCACCGTCCTGCTCGAGCGGCGGCCGGTGGTCGGTGGGGCGGCGATCACCGAACAGCCCTGGGGACCGGGCTACAAGGTCACGATGCTCTCCTACGTGGTGAGCCTCCTGCCGCCCACGATCCTGCGCGACCTCCAGCTCGAACGGCACGGCTACCGCGTCCATCCTCAGGGCCCGTACTTCGTGCCCTATCCCGACGGTCGCTCGCTGCAGCTGCCCGCCGACCCGGCCCGGCGGCGGGCCGAGATCGCCAAGTTCTCCGACAAGGACGCCGACGCCTACGAGCGGTGGGACGCGTGGCTGCACGGGCTGGCCGAGGTGCTGGGGCCGCTGCTGTCGGCGGTGCCCCCGAAGCTCGGCAGCCGAGCGCCGGCCGATGCCCGGGCCCAGGCGGCGCTCCTCTGGCGCCTGCGCAACGTGTTGTCCGTGCGCCGGGTGGCCGACGTGACCAAGCTGTTCACCATGTCGATCGCCGATCTCGTCGGCGAGTACTTCGAGTCGCCCGAGATGCAGGGCGTGCTGTCGGTGTCGGGCGTGATCGGCACGTGGGCCGGCCCCCGCTCGCCCGGCACCGCCTTCGTCATGGCCCACCACAAGGTGGGCGACGTGGGCGACGGCGAGCTCGGGTCGTGGGGCTTCCCCGAAGGCGGGATGGGGGGGCTCACCGCGGCCATGGCCAGCGCCGCGCGCTCGTTCGGGGTCGAGATCCGCACCGAAGCGGCCGTCGAGCACATCACCGTGCGCGACGGGGCGGTGACCGGTGTGGTGCTCGAAGGCGGCACCGAGCTCACGGCGCCGGTGGTGCTGACCACCGTCCATCCGAAGCTGGCCTTCCTCCAGATGCTCGACCGGCGGGACCTGCCCCCCGACTTCGTCGACGACATCGAGCGCTGGCACACCCGGTCGGGCACGGTGAAGATCAACGTCGCCGTCGACCGGCTGCCCGGGTTCACGGCCAAACCCGGCTTCGACCCGGAGGTCCACGGAGGCACGATCGTGCTGGCCCGCAGCCTCGACGAGGTCGAGCGGGCGTTCCAGGACGCGGTGGCCGGCCGTCCCGCCGCCCGGCCCTTCGCCGACATCTGCATCCCGTCGGTGCTCGATCGCACACTCGCCCCCGAAGGCCACCACATCGTGTCGATGTTCACGCAGTGGGTACCGCACGAGTGGGCGGCCGCCCCCCACACCTCCGAGCTGGAGGCCTACGCCGACACCGTCGTGGCGACGATGGAGGAGGTGGCGCCGGGGTTCACCGACTCGATCGTGCATCGCACGGTGATCGGGCCCCACGCCATGGAGCACACGTACGGGCTCGTCGGCGGCAACATCTTCCACGGCGAGCTGTCGCCCAACCAGCTGTTCCACCTCCGCCCGGCGCCGGGCTGGGCCGACTTCCGCACGCCGGTGCGCGGTCTGTACCAGGGCGGCTCGGCCACCCACGGGGGCGGTGGCGTGACCGGCATCCCGGCGCTGAACGCCGTGCGCCAGATCGAGCACGACGAGCGGCGGCGGCGCTGGAGGCGCGGCCCGCGCTAGCGGGTTAACGTCCGCACCGATGGCCACCATCGATCCGGATGTTCTCAAGCTCTATTCGTTCACGCTCTTCTCGAAGCTGGAGGGGGCCGTCACCGCACTGATGGTCCACGTCGGCGATCGCCTCGGCCTCTACCGCGCCCTGGCCGAGGCCGGCGGTCCGGTGACGAGCGAGGAGCTGGCCACCCGCACGGGACTGGACGAACGCTGGGTGCGGGAGTGGCTGTACAACCAGGGCGCCGCCAAGCTGGTCGCCTTCGACGAGGACGGCGGCCGGTTCTGGCTCACGCCCGAGGGCGTGGCCGTGACCGCCGACTCCGACAGCCCCTACTACGGGCTCGGCATGTTCATGCGCATGCCGTCCATGTCGCTGTCGGTCGAGCCGCTGCTCGAATCGTTCCGCACGGGCGTGGGCTACAACTACGACGCCCGCGGGGCCGACGTGGCGGCCAGCGTGGAGATGGGCATGGCCCCGTGGTACCGCCACAACCTCGTGCCGGTGGTGCTACCGCTGCTGTCGGGCGCAGAGGAGCGCCTGCGGGCCGGCGGGCGGGCCATCGACATCGGCTGCGGATCGGGCCAGGCCGTGCTCAACCTGGCCGCCGCCTTCCCGGAGGCCGACGTGCGGGGCTACGACATCTCGCAGTTCGCGCTCGAGCGGGCCGAGAACAACCGGGCGGCGCGCGGTGCGGCCAACGCGTCGTTCCACGACGCCCGCACCGACCCGATCCCGTCGGACGGTGCCGCCGATCTCGTGATCACCTTCGACTGCATCCACGACATGACGCACCCGCAGGAGATGATGGCGACCATCCGCGAAGCCATCGCACCGGAGGGTTCGTGGCTCCTCGTCGACATCAAGGCGCGCGAGTCGTTCACCGAGAACGCGGCCAAGAACCCGATGGCGTCCATGATGTACGGGATGTCGGTCATGTCGTGCATGGCGTCAGCACTGTCGGAGCCCGGGGGCGCTGGGCTGGGCACGCTCGGCCTGCCCGAGTCGCGGGCGCGCTCCATGTCCGAGGCCGCCGGCTTCACCCGCTTCCAGCGCCTGCCCGTCGACCACCCGGTCAACGCCTTCTACGAGATCCGCCCGTAGCACCGGACGGGCGGACCGGGACGGTGCTGGTCGACGTGCTGTTCGATCCGTTCGGTGGCCGCTGGGACGATCTCCGCGACGCCGCCCTCGCCGCCGAGGAGGCGGGGTTCGCTGGGGTATGGACGTACGACCACCTCGCCGGATCCGTCCACGGGACCGGCAGCGTGCTCGAGTGCTGGACCACGCTGACCGCCCTGGCGGTGGCCGTTCCCCGGATCGCCATCGGCTCGCTCGTGCTGAACGTGGCCAACCGTGATCCGGGCACGCTGGCGGTGATGGCGGCGACGCTCCAGCACGTGAGCGGCGGACGGGTGCTCCTCGGTGTCGGCGCCGGCGGGGGACCGGAGTCGCCCTACGCCGCCGAGCAGGTGGCCCTCGGCCGGCGGGTGCACGGCGCGCCGGTGCGCCGAGCGGCCGTGGAGGAGACGGTGGCGCGACTTCGGGCGGTCTGGACCGGCGCCACCGGCGGCGCCAGCGGCTTCCTGCGACCGGAGCCGCCGCCCCCCATCGTGATCGCCGGGTTCGGGCCCAAGATGGCCGGACTGGCGGGCCGCGTGGCCGACGGGATCAACACCCCGGGCGGCCCCACCCTGCCGGGCCTCCTCGACGTGGCCCGAGCGGCGCGGGAGCGGGCCGGACACGATCCGGCGACGTTCCTCGTGACCACATCCGTGCGGCCGGCGGCGCGTGATCTCGACCGCCTCCGGTCCCTCGGTGTCGACCGCGCCATCGTGTTCGTCGGGCCGCCGTACGGGCCCGGCGTCGCTACCGCCGCCCGAGCGCTGCTCTGACTCAGCGCCTGTGTGACGGAATTCGCGACATGTGCGCGAATTCGCTCACACAACTCGGCTGACGCCTGCCCAGGGCGCCAGGGACGGCGGCTCAGGGCCGGCTGCGGGCCGACTGGCGGCGCTCGACCAGGTCGTCGGCCTCGATGACCACCAGGCGGCCCCGACCGCTGCGCTTGGCCTCGTACATGGCCACGTCGGCCCGTTCGAGGAGCGTCTCCACCGTGGCCACCGGGTCTGTCCGTGCCGTGTCGGGCGGCCAGCCGTCCCAGCACGCCAGGCCGACCGACGCCGCCAAGATGGGCACGTGGGCGTCGACCTTGCTGGCCTGGTTCAGCCGCTGGGCGATCCGCTCGGCGATCGTCTTGGCCTCCGCCGCCGGCACGTCGGTCAGCAGCACCGCGAACTCGTCGCCCGCCACCCGCGACGGCAGGCCGGGCCCGGCGGTGGCCCGCAGCCGGCCGGCCGCTTCCACCAGGAGCAGGTCACCGGCCAGGTGGCCGAAGGTGTCGTTCACCGACTTGAAGCGGTCGAGGTCGATGAACACCAGCGCCACCGGTCGCTTCGTGGCCATCGCCGCCACCAGCGACCGCACCAGCAGCGTGCGGTTGGCCAGGCCGGTCAACGAGTCGTGGCTGGCGTCGTAGGCCAGCTGCGCCCTCGACACTTCGAGGGCGTCGACCAGGGACGCCATGCGCACGACGACGAGGAGGAACACGACGGCGGTGCCCCCGACGATCACCGGGACGGCCAGGCTGTGGCCCAAGCCCGCCTCCACCGCCATCATCCCGGGGGTGAGCACGGCGGCGACGGTCAGCAGCGCCAGCCGCGACCGGGACAGCGTCACGTCGCTCGGCGGCAGCGGCTCGGCCACCCGACGGGCCGACGGGTGCAGCCCCGCCATCGCCACCAGGACGTAGGGGATCATGTACATCGCGTCGAGCACGCCGCCAGTCGTGTACGTGTCCGTCACCGTGCCGATGGTGAACGCGACGTCGATCACGAGCACCACGGCGAAGGCGGCGCACAGGAAGGCCAGGGAGGGCACGACCCGTCGCTGGCCCCGGGGGGCGGCGATGAGCAGCCGGACCAGGACGGCGAGGCAGAGGAGGTCGCCGGCGGGGTACGCCACCGACACGATCTTCTCCAGTGCGCTCAAGGTGCCGTCGCGCGTGTAGGGGGCGACGAGGTACACCCAGGCCAGCACCGTGAAGGACGCGGTGATGATCCCGGCATCGATGAGCGACGCGTGGTCGCCGCGGGGCTGGCGCCGGCGGGTGAGCGCCAGCAGGCCGGCCGCCAGCAGCGGGTAGCCAGCCAGGTAGAGGACGTCGGCGGCCGAGGGGAAGGGCGTCTCGTCGAGCACCACGTCGTAGATGGCGAAGAGGAGATCCCCGGCGGCGAAGCACGCCCACCCCGCCGCCAGGGCCAGGAACGGCGGCAACGGGGCCTGGTTGCGCACGGCGCCCAGCAGGAGCGCGGCCACCGAGGACCACGCCACCAGCTGGTACACGGCCTCGGCGGCGGGCCCCGGGAGGAGCAGGTACGCCGGGATGGCCACCGCCAGGACCGCAGCCGCACCGGCGAGGAGGCGCCGGGTGGCGGCGCCCTCCGACCTCGCGCTCTGGTACATCGATGGTTCTATCGGCTGCTTCTTCGCCCGCCGTACGGCAAACAGCGATTTACCCGAGCCCTGGGTTCACCGGCTGGTCAGCGCACACCCCCGCGGCGTACAGGGCGTCGATCTCCTCGTCGCTGAGCCCTGCCGCCGTCGACAGGAGCTCGCGGGTGTGCTCACCGAACAATGGTGCGTGCCGCACCAGGGTGGGGTTGCACTCCACGAGCCGCCAGGCGATGCCCGCCTGCTTGTAGCGGTGCATCCGCGGGTGCGGCAGGTACACCCAGAAGTGCCGCCGCAGCAGCTGCGGGTCGTCGTGGATGTCGCCGGTGTCGAGGATGCGCCCGGCGGGGACACCGGCGGCCTGGAGGATCTCCATGGCGTCCTGCGGATCGCGATCCTGCGCCCACGCCGCGATCACGGCGTCCAGCTCGTCGTGGCGGGCCTGGCGCTCGTCGAGGGTGAGACCGGCCAGGTCGTCGCGCCCGAGCACGGCGCAGCACGCCTGCCACTCCTGGTCGGTCACCACCGCGACCACGATCCAGCGGTCGTTGCCGGCGCACTTGTAGGTGCCCTGCGGGGCCCACCGCTCGGACCGGTTGCCCATGTGGCGGGGCGTCTTCTCGCCCCGCAGCGAGGCGGCCACGAACCGTTCGCCGGCGAGGAGGGCGGCGCCCTCGCGCTGGGCCAGGTCGATGAACGCCCCCTTGCCCGTGCGCTGGCGCCGGGTGAGCGCCAGCGCCACGGAGGCCGCCGCGTAGGCGCCGCCGACCGGGTCGCCGTAGGAGATCCCGGACTTGAAGGGCTCCTCGTCGTCGAGGTAGCCGGTGAGGGAGCACAGACCGCTCATCAGCTCGATGACCGGGCCGAAGCCGACGAGATCCTTGTCGGGTCCGGTCTTCCCGAAGGCGGCCATCGACACGAGGATGATGTCCGGGCGGGCGCCGCGCAGCACCTCGTAGCCGAGGCCGAGCTTGTCGAGGACGTCGGCGCGGTAGTTCTCGATGACGACGTCGCAGGTGGCCACCACCTTCAAGAAGACGTCGTGGCCGCGCTCGTCGGCCAGGTCGAGGATGAGCGACTTCTTGTCGCGGTTGTACTCGTTGAAGTAGAACGCGCTGTTCCACGGATCGGCCACGCCGGGCGGCTGGGCCAGCAGGGTGCGGATGTTGTCCCAGGCCTTGGGCGACTCGACCTTGATCACCTCGGCGCCCATCTCGGCGAGGAGCTTGGTGGCGTAGGGACCGGCCCACATCATGGTGAGGTCGGCCACCCGGACACCTTCGAGCGGTCGCTGCTTCATGACGCCGTCCCTCCCGTCCACTCCTTCACCACTGCGTTCGTGTCCTCGCCGGGCGCGTGCAACCGGTCGAGGTGGCGCCACCCCAGTCCGCCGAATGGGCGGCCGGGCACCCGCGCCGTGCCCTCGGGCGTCTGGACGTCGTCCCAGAAGTCACGCTCGGCCAGGCCGGCAGCGTCGAGCAGGTCGGCGGGCGAGACGGCCACGCCGACCGGGATCTTGAAGGTGCGGCCGAGGTCCATCACCTCGGCCATGGTGTGCTGGGCCATGAACACGTAGAGCTTGGCCGCCAGCTCCTCGGGATGCTCCAGGCGGTACGTCGGGTCGAGGTACGGGCCGTCGGTCAGCTCGGGATCGTCCATCGCCCTGAAGAGGTTCGGCACCTGGCGCTGCAGCGTGAAGACACCGGCGTAGCCGTCGGCGCACGGGTAGATGCCCCACTCGGACCGGGTCTGGTTGCCCATGCGGGGCATCACCGGTCCTCCTGACGCGGTGGCAGGACCGTAGAGCTCGACGGTGCCGGCGGCGCACTCCTGCAGCGAGATGTCGATCCAGTCGCCCTCGCCGTGGAGGACGGCGCCGAGGTACGCGGTAGCGGTGGCGGCGAAGGCGTGCAAGGCGCCGAAGTACTGGGCCTGGCTGCCCCCGGTGACAAGCGGCTCGCCGTCGAAGTTGCCGGTGAGCGTCATGAAGCCGCCCATGGCGAAGCTCACGATGTTCGGGGCCTTGTAGTCCCGGTACGGGCCGGTCTGGCCGAAGGGCGTGATCGACGTGATGACGAGCGAGGGCTTCGCCGCCCGCAGCTCGGCGGGGTTCAAGCCGAGCCGGTCGAGCTGACCGGGCGGACCGTCCTCGACGAGGATGTCGGCCGCCAGCACCAGGGCGCGGAGGTCGACGCCACCGGCGTCCACGCGGCGCTTGCCGGCGACGAGGTACGTCTCCTCGTCGGCCGTCAGGGGCGGCCCGGCGGGATAGCCCTCGACCCGCACCACCTCCGCGCCGTAGCCGGCGAGCTCGCGCGCAGCGAAGCCGGCGGCGATGCCACCAGCCAGTTCCACCACGCGGACGCCTTCGAGCGGCAGATCCACTGCCTCCTCGACCGTCTCAGTCGGCACTCGTGCTCCCTTCGTCAGGACCGTTCGCCCGGGACCGCCATCGTTCCACTCGGGGCTCGACCGATCCCAATGAAGGCAGTCTGCCAGGGCCGGCGCTACCGTCCGGCCGGTGGAGCTGAGCATCTGCATGGCCACCAAGATCGACGAGGTCGACTACGCCGTCCTGGCCGAGGAGCTCGGCTACGCCCGGGTGTGGGTGGCCGACAGCCCGATGCTGTGGTCCGACTGCTACGCCACGATGGCGCTCATCGCCCGGGCCACCAGCCGCATCGGCATCGGCACGGGCGTGGCCGTCGCCGGTCTGCGCCTGGCGCCGGTGACCGCCGCCGCCCATGCCACCATCAACCGCCTGGCCCCGGGCCGCGTGTTCTGCGGGATCGGCTCGGGCAACACCGCCATGCGGATCCTCGGGCGCAAGCCGATGTCGATCGCGCGGTTCGAGGAGCACCTGAAGGAGCTGCGACCGCTGCTGCAGGGTGAGGAGTCAGTGCTGCGCCACGGCGAGGCGCTGCTGCCCACCCGTCACGTGATGCCCGACGCCGGGTTCGTCGCCTTCGAGCCGCCCATGCCGATGTACGTGTCGGCCTTCGGGCCGAAGTCCATGGCCCTCGCCGCCCGCCACGGCGACGGCGTGGTGATCGGCGTCAGCACCCCCGAGGCCATGCGGGCCGTGTGGCAGCTGCTCGACGCCGGCGCCGGGCGGCCCCTCGATCGCACCGGCTTCCACACCGCCGCCCTCAGCACGATGGTGGTGCTCGAGCCCGGCGAGGCGGTGGACAGCGAGCGGGTGAAGGCCGAGTGCGGCGCCTTCGCCATGGCCGTCGTCCATTACGCGTACGAGCAGTGGAGCCAGTACGGCGTCGAGCCACCGGCGTTCCTCGGCGGGATCTGGGACGACTACACGGCCCTCCTGGCCAAGGTGCCGGCCGAGCGGCGCCACCTGCGCATCCATCTCGGCCACAACTGCTGGGTGGAGCCGGAGGAGGAGCGGTTCCTCACGCCCGAGGTGCTGCAGAACGGGTGCATGGTGGGCCCGGCCGAGGCCCTGGCCGAGCGGGTGGCGGCGCTCGAGGAGGCCGGCCTCCGCGAACTGATGCTGCTGCCCACGCTGGCCACCAAGGACAAGGTGCTGCGCGACGTGGCCGCCAAGGTGAAACCGCTGCTGCCCGCGCCGTAAGGTCCGCGGATGGCGAGCCCACAGTTCGAGAAGCTGGTCAACCTCATCCGGTCGAACGCGCCGCCTCCGGGCGAGCATCCCGTCGAGAAGCTGCGCGCTGGCATGGAGCGAACGTCGCTGCCGGTGGGCGACGACATCACCGTCGCCGTCGTCGACGCCGGTGGCGTGCCCGCCGAGTGGGTCGACGCCCCCGATGCGTCGCCCGAGCGGGTCGTGCTCTACCTCCACGGCGGCGGCTACGTGATGGGATCGCCCACGACGCACCGGAAGCTGGCCGGCGACATCTCGCGAGCGAGCGGGGCGAGGGTCCTCCTGATCGACTACCGGCTCGCTCCCGAGCACCCGATGCCGGCCGCGATCGACGACGCCGTGGCGGCCTACCGCTGGCTGCTGTCCGACTTCGCGCCCGGCTCGATCGCCCTCGCCGGCGACTCCGCCGGCGGCGGCCTCGTGGTGGCCGCACTGGTGGCGTTGCGGGACGCCGGCGAGCCCACCCCCGGCGCCGGTGTGTGCATCTCGCCGTGGGTGGACTTCACCGGCGAGGCCGCCTCGATCACCACGAGGGCTGACGTCGACCCGATGCTCGACGTCAGCGCGCTGGCCCGCTTCGGCGGCTGGTACCTCGCCGGGGCCGATCCCCGGCAATCGTCGCCCGCGTATGCCGAGCTCGCCGGCCTGCCGCCGCTGCTCGTCCACGTGGGCGACCACGAGATCATCCTCGACGACTCAGTGCTCCTGACCGAACGGGGCACCGCCGCCGGGGTCGACGTCACGCTCGAGGTGTGGCCCGAGATGTTCCACGTGTGGCACGTCTTCGCCGGGCGGGTGCCCGAGTCCACCGCTGCGGTCGAGCGGGTGGGGGCGTTCCTGCACGAGCGCCTGGGCGCTCCGCAGCCCGCCTGATCACGTTTGGAGATCGAGGACGGCGTCGGCCAACCACTCCAGCTCGGCGGCGGGATCGACAGCGTCGACCGGGCGCAGCACGAACTTGGACAGACCCGCGCCCATGTGCCGCTTCAGCAGCCCCCGCAGCGGGCCGGCCCCGACCGGCACGATGTCGGTCAGGGAGCCGTCGCGCCGGCGGGCCCGCAGACCCTCGGCCACCGCATCCGGCACGGCGGTGCGGGCGTAGGGGACGCTGATGCCGAAGTGCTCGGGATCGATCGGACGCCCGAGCTCCTCGGCTCGCCACAGGATCGTGGCCCGTCCCTGGTCGGCCTCTTCGGGCGTGAGCGCGGCGGTGAGCCAGCCATCGGCCGCCCGGGCGGCGCGCTCGAGCGCCTTCGGGCCGGTGCCGCCGACCCAGATCTCCAGCGGCTGCTGGCAGGGCCTCGGCTCCAGGTGGATCCCTTCGTAGTCGGGGTCGTCGACCGCCTCGCCGTCCCACCAGCGGCGCAGGAGCGCCATGGTCGTCTCCATCGCCGCTCCTCGGTCTCCGCTCGGGAAGCCGAGGGCGCGCCGCTCCCCGGGCTGGTTCAGCCCGGGCACGAACGACAGCAGCAGGCGGCCGGAGCTCAGCTGGTCGAGCTGGGCCAGCTGGCGGGCCAACAGGAGGGGGTTGCGCCCGATGGGCACGACGTTGGCGCCCAGCTTGAGGCGGCGGGTGGTGCCGGCGAGGTACGTGAGGCTCACGAGGGGGTCGCCGATCGGCCCGAGGGGCACGTCCGAGAGCCAGATCGTGTCGAAGCCGAGCGCCTCCGTGGCCCCGGCAAAGGCGATCAGGCCGTCGGCGTCGAAGCGGCCGCCACCGGGGGAGACGGCGATGCGGACCTTCACGGCACGTCACTCACGTCGACCAGCACCTTGCCCGTCGCGCCCCCCTCGACGGCGTCGTGGGCGGCAGCGATCTCCTCCAGCGGGAACCGGTGGAGGGGGAGCAGGGTGAGCTCGCCGGCAGCGGCCGCCGCCGTCACGTCGGCCACGGCCTGGGTGATGGCGGCGGGCGGCAGGCGGTACACGAGCACGTAGCGCAGCGTGGTGTTGGCGAACATGAGGTTGATCGTGGGCAGCACCGGCTCGGTCGGTTCGTTGGCGTAGATGACGATCGTGCCGTTGCCGGCCAGCACCGCCCGGTCGAGGTCGGCGTTCGTGGTGAGGGCCACCTCGATGATGCGATGCACGCCGCCCGGCGCCGCTGCTCGGATCTGGTCACGAGCGTCGCTGTCGCGGTAGTTCACCACGTGATGGGCGCCCGCCGCTCTGGCGATGGCGCCCTTGGCCTCCGAGCTCACCGTGGCGATGACCTGGGCCCCGGCCCGGCGGGCCAGCTCGATGGCGGCGTGCCCGACCGCACCGGCGCCGCCGGCCACGAGCACGGTCTGGCCGTCGATCGGGCCGTCGGCGAACAGGCACCGGTGGGCGGTCATGGCAGGGATGCCGAGCGTCGCACCGAGATCGAAGCTCACGCCATCGGGCAGGGGCACCGCAAGTGCCTCGGGCAGCACGATCCACTCCGCCGCCGTGCCCCACTGACGCTGCCAGGAGGCGTGGTAGATCCACACCCGCTGGCCGACGCGCCCACCGTCCACACCGCTGCCGACGGCGTCGATCACCCCGGCCCCGTCCTGGTTCGGCACGATGAACGGGAAGGGCAGCTCGGCGCCGGGCCGGCCGGTGCGGGCCTTCCAGTCCGTGGGGTTCACGCCCGACACGACGACGTGGACCCGCACCTCGCCGGGCCCCGGCTCGGGCCGGTCATGGTCGACGACGCGCAGCACGTCGGCCGCCGCTCCGTACCGGTCGTACATGGCGACGCGCACGGAGACGTCAACCCGTGCCGACGCTCACCGATTCCCGCTCGACCGGCGCCGGCGCCGGCGGGCTCCCCTCGACGTTGACGTGTGGGAGCCACCGCAGCCACGACGGCAGCCACCACGCCGCCCGCCCGAGGAGCTCCATGATGGCGGGCACGAGCACGCAGCGAACGACCGTCGCGTCGAGCAGCACGGCCACCGCCATCCCGAACCCGAGCAGCTTGATCGTCGGGTTGGGCGTGCTCACGTAGGCCAGGAAGACGGCCATCATGATCAGCGCGGCGGTCGTGATCACGCGGGCGGTCAGGCCGAGACCGCGCACCGTCGCCGCCCGAGGATCGCCGGTGCCCCGATACTCCTCGTGGATGCGGCTCATGAGGAAGACCTCGTAGTCCATCGACAGGCCGAACAGGATCACGAACATCATGAGCGGCACGAACGACACGATCGGGATGGTGTCGGCCAGGCCGATGGCGCCCTTGCCCCATCCCCACTGGAAGACGGCGACGATCACGCCGTACGAGGCGCCGATGGCCACGAGGTTCATGGCCGCCGCCTTGAGCGGGACGAGGATCGAGCGGAACACCAGGAGCAGGAGCACGAACGCGCCCACGATCACCCCGACGATCACCCACGGCAGGCGGGAGGTCACGACGTTGGTGAGGGCGATCAGCGTGGCCGTCGCCCCGCCCACGTAGACGCTGCCGGCCAGCGGCGTGCCGCCGGTGGCGGCGGGCACGATCTCAGTACCGAGGCGGCTGACGAGGGCCTCGGTGGCCTCGGCCGAGGGTGCGGAGTCGGGGATGACGGCGATGACGGCGGCATCCGCCCCGCTCGTCTGGTTGAGCTGGGGCGGCAGCACCAGCGTCACGCCGGGGTTGGTGCACACGTCGAGGTTCCCGCCGCCCTGGCGGTAGCGGGCCACGGCGGCGGCCAGGGCCTGCTGGGTGGCGGCGGGGGAGGCGACGGCCGCCGGTCCGTCACAGGCGGCGACGGCGAGGCGGTCGAGGGCGGCCTGGATGCCCGGCTGGCTGGCCGCCGTCGTGGCCGGGAACTGGGCGGCCAGCAGCAACGGGCCGTTGAAGCCGGGCCCGAACCCCTCGGCGATGAGGTCGTAGGCGTGGCGCTGGGTGAGGCGGGTTGGCTCGGACCCGTCGTCGGGCAGGCCGAGGCGGATGTGGAAGAGCGGCACGGCCAGCAGGCCGAGAAAGACGGCGCTGGCCACCAGGAACAGCCACGGCCGGCGGGCGATGTGGGTGGCCCACCGGCCCCAGAAGCGTTCCTCGACCGGCTTCGTGGAGTCGCGCCCGAGTCCGGGGATGCGCACCCGGTCGATCCCGTGGCCGGCCACGGCCATGAGCGCCGGGAGCAGGCTGAGGGCGGCGGTCACCATGACGGCCACGGCCACCGCGGCGCTGATGCCGAGGTTGGCCACGAAGGGGATGCCCACCAGGAGCAGACCCAGCAGGGCCACGATGACGGTGGCCCCGGCGAACACGACGGCGTTGCCGGCGGTGCCGAGGGCGGTGCCCACCGCATCGGGCACCGTCATGCCCTCGTGGAGGTGCTGGCGGTAGCGGGTGGTGATGAGGAGCGAGTAGTCGATGCCGACGCCGAGGCCGAGCATCACCGCCAGGATCGGGGCGATGGAGCTGACGTCGGTGACGAAGGTGAGCAACAGCACGGCGTTGCTGGCGACGGCCACGCCGAGCAGGGCCGTGCCGATCGGCAGCAGCATCCCCACGACGGAGCCGAAGGCAAGCAGCAACAGCACCACGGCGATGCCGATGCCGATCAGGTCGGCGTGCTCGGAGATCCAGCTGGCGCCGGTGGAGTAGACGGTCACGAAGTTGCCGCCGAAGGCGACCCGCAGGCCGGCCTGCTCGGCCGGCGCGGCGGCGGCGAGGAGAGCGTCGTAGGAGATGCGGTCGCTCGGCGCGAAGTCGGACGCCGGCTGACCGAAGCCGACCGTCACGTAGGCGGTCGTGCCGTCGGGAGCGGTGAGCAGATCGCCCACCGAAGCCACCCCGGGCACGGCCTTCAGCGCCGTGGTCGTGGCGGCGATGGCGCTCTGGTACGCCGGTGCCGTCAGCGTGCCCGACGGCGCGTGGAACACGACGTTGGCGCTGGCGTTGTCCTGCGCCGGGAAGCGCTCCTGCAAGACGGCGACGGCGCGCTGGGCGTCGGTGCCGGGGACGGAGAAGTCGTCGTTGGTGTCGTGCTGGCGCTGCTGGCCGACGGCGATCACGGCGACGAGGGCGGCCAGCCACGCCGCCAGCACCCACCACTTGTGCCGGGCCACGAAACGCCCCCACCGGCCCAGCCCGCTCCCCGCCGCCTGTGTTGTCACCACCGCGCAGGCTACCGCTGAACGCACCCTCCGTGCTCAGGAAAGTACGCAGCGTGTCAACGGGCGGAAGCGGGACCGCAATGGGTGCGAGACGGCCCGCCCGGCGGGTGATCTCGCACCCGTGACGGGCTTCGCACCCAACGTTGGTTACGGCGGGCCTCGGGGATTGGCCGGTGGGCGCACTCGCTCGGCGAGCACGAGGGTGCCCTGCTGGTCGCGGACGGCGAACTCGCTGGCCAGAAGCTGGTCGAAGAGCTTGGCGTCGGCCGGTTGGAACAGCGACGTGTCGACGAAGATCCATCGCACCTCGGCCGGGTCGCCGAGGGCGCTCGGGCTGATGCCGTAGTTCTTGTTCACCCACGGGTTCGGGTACGTGTAGACGATCGGCCGGTGCGTCAGGTGGGGCACGGCGTAGTAGTCGGCGCTGACCCCGTCGTCGGATCCGATGCGGGCGATCATCCGGTCCCGGATGGCCACGTCGGACGGTTCGGGGATCGGCCAGTAGCCCCGGTGGTACTCGATGCCGATGGGCGACACCCCCCACGCGACGGTGGCCGCCAGCGCGCAGGCGCAGGCCAGCCCGACCGTGAAGCGGCTCGGTCCCTCACCCAACCGGCGACGCTCGAACCACCGCCGCAATCGAGCGACGCCTTCCACCATGGCGATGCCGAGCGCCACCATCGGCAGCGCCTGGTAGTGGTAGCGCAGGTCCCACGTGAAGTCGGCGGTCGAGAGCAGGTTCACCAGGGCCTGTGGGAGGCCGAGCAGCAGCACTTCTGGCGCCACCAAGGGCGTGAACCCGAACGGCGCGGTGATGTCGAGGGCGTACCCGCCGGCGCCGTTGTCGGCCAGGCGCTGGGCGATGCGATCGGGGTGGGCGAAGCCCGTCTTCAGCACCTCGGCGGGCGTGGCGCCCAGGTCGCCGTACAGGCCGCCGTACACGGTGCCGCCCCCGGCGACGTGGGGCACCAGCCAGGCGCCGATGATCACGAACCAGGCCAGGGCGCCGGCGATGACCAGTGCGCCCACCTTGCGGCGGCCCCTGATCAGGTACAGCACGCCGAGGCCGACGACGAGCAGGCTGACGTCCTCCTTCCACGCCATGGCCAGCACGAGGAGGACCACGAACGGCACCCACCGCCGCTCCTCGCCGAACCAGTAGGCCCACAGCAGGAACGGGATGGCCATCACCTCGGGGTGGAAGCCCTCCCAGGCGAAGAACTGCAGCGGCGGCTGCAGCAGCCACACCACCGAGAGCCCGAGCGCCCACCACTGGTTGGCCAGGCGGCGGCGGGCCAACAGGTAGATCGGGATGGCGGCGGAGGCGATGGCCAGCACCTGCAGGACGTCCCAGGCGTTCGGTCCGGCGCCGAGCCACTCGAACGGGACGAGCAGGTAGAAGGCGAAGGTGGCGTGGTGGCCGAAGACGGGCAGGCCCCGCACGGTGTCGAACGTCTGGCCGTGAGCCAGCAGCCAGATCGCCTGGTCGTGGATGCCGAGGTCGAAGTCGATGGTGCGGTACCGCTCGTGGCGCAACACCACCAGGAACGAGAAGACGATGGCCCACACCGCCATGACCACCCCGAGGACGGCGGCTGCCGGTTCGTCGCGGATGCGCACGGCGATGCGGTTGGCGGCCCGGTCCGGACGCACCTCGGCCAGCCATGATCGCCAGCCCGACCGTCTGACGGGGACGAGCGACCCCGCTTCGGTCACGCCACGTCGCGAGCGACCCGCTTGGCAGCCCGCTCGAACGACGCTTCGTCGACGTCCAGCTCGGTGGCCGCGGCGCGACGCACGTAGCGCAGCAGCTGATCGTGCGTCAGGAGGCCCTCGTGCACCGTGACCTGCAGGCCGAGCCCGTCGAGGAGGGCAGCGAGCCGCCACGCGGTGGCCTCGGGATCGGCGCAGCGGAACTCACCGGCGGCGACACCCTCGCGCACGACGTCGGCGATCACCCGCTGCCACTGGAGGTCGAGCTCCTGGCTGATCTTCTGCAGCGTGGGGCTGCGCAGCGCCTCGCCCCAACCGTCGATCCACAGCATCCAGCCCGGCTCGGCCTGCACGTGGCCGTAGAGGTGGATGACCCGCTCGAGCCGCTCGACGGCGGTGGTGCCCCGCTCGACCTCGGCGTGGAGACGGACGAGGTCGGCTTCCGCGGCCCACTGGAAGGCTTCGGCCAAGAGCTGGTCCTTGGACTCGAAGTGGTAGTGGATGAGCCCCGTGGAGACACCGAGCTTGGCGGCGACGTCGGCGATGCGCGTGGCTCCGAAGCCCCGTTCGATGACGACCTGGCAGGTGACCTCGAGGATCTCGTTGCGCCGCTCCTCGACCGTGGGTCTGCGCACGTCCCGGCACGCTAGTGCTCTCACGTCGCCGCTCCCGGGCTACCGCTCAGACGACCGCCGCTCGGCAGGCGACGCCTCCGTTGGCATCGACGATGCGCAGCTCCACGAGGGATGCAGCCTGATCGACCCGACCGGCCCACGCCCATCGCCCCGCGTTCATCGACCGCATCGGCCCGATGTCGACGACCTGGCCGTCGCCGTCCACGCCGACCAGGCGGTAGCTCATCCCGTCGAGGCCGTAGGTGACGTTGACCAGCACCCACGGATCCTGCCCGCGGGAGACGTAGGCCTCGCCGAGCTGATGGTCGTCGCCGCCGATCATGGGCACGGCCTGCAACGTGCGGGCGTTCAGCGCCACCGCCGCCGGTGAGGAGGAGTGACGGGTGGCGGCGACGGCGATCGTGGCGCCCACCGCGACGGCCGCAGCGATGACCGCAGCGGCCACGAGGTGCACGGTGCGCCACCGGCGCGTCCGGATCGGCGTGACCTCCGCCGGCGGCGCCGACTCGGAGCGGATGGCACTCAACACCCGTTCAGCCAGTGCCGGCGGGGGCTCGACGCTGGGGCCGATACCGGCGAGGCCGTCGACCACGTCGGCCAGGTCCCGCACCTCGGCCCGGCATGCCGTGCAGTGGGCGATGTGCACCAGCACCTCGGCCCGCACGGCGCCGTCGAGGGATCCGAGCGCCAGCTCGGGCGCCAGGTCGCGCACGTCTGCGCACTCGACGTTCATGGTTCCTCGCCCTCCGTGTCGGAGGCGTCCTGCTGGTAGGCGGCCCGCAGCCGGCGCAGGCCGGCACGGATGCGGGTTTTGGCCGTGCCGAGGGGGATCTGCTCGGCGGTGGCGACCTCGCTGGCGGACAGCCCGCCGTACGCGGCGAGCACCACGGCCCGGCGCTGCTCGACAGGGAGCCCGGCCAGCTCGGTGCGCAGGCGGCGGGCGTCGTCGTCCAGCTCAGCAGCGAC
The DNA here is from genome assembly GCA_963728985.1 of uncultured Acidimicrobiales bacterium. Classification (GTDB taxonomy): domain Bacteria; phylum Actinomycetota; class Acidimicrobiia; order Acidimicrobiales; family Ilumatobacteraceae; genus DASXAI01. The sequence continues at coordinate 581,669 of CAVSME010000006.1, forward strand.
GGCGGGAGAGTCGGGGGCGCCGAAGCTGGTGATCAGCGGCTCCAGACGCGTCGGGTCCACCGGCTCGCTGCGGCGCATGCGCAAGGTGTCGATGGCCAGGTGGCGCACGATCGACAGCACCCAGGTGGCGACCGTGCCCCGTCGGGCGTCGAACGACGCGGCGTGACGCCAGGCCCGCAGCAACGCTTCCTGGGCCACGTCCTCGGCCACGACCCGATCGCCGACCAGCTGCAGCGCCAACCCGTAGGCGCGGGGGAGAACCGGGTGACGAAGACGCGCGCCGCCACGGGATCGCTGGCGGCGAGGCCCGCCAGCACGGCGTCGTCGGAAGGCTCGCCCACGGACTGGCCTACGTTCGGCTCGGTCCGTTCGGGTTTTCGCCGCGTCACCGTCCTAGCGTGCCATCAACCCATGGCCGATACCGCTCCACTCGATCTCGAGGCCGTCGCCGCCACCGCGAGGCCGCTCGACGAGGCGCGGATGCTCCCCGCCGCCGCCTACCTCGACCCAGCGGTGCTGGCCTGGGAGCGCCGGCACCTCCTCGGCCGATCGTGGACGTGCGCCGGCCGGGTCGACGCCGTGCACCCCGGCCAGCAGCGCGCCGTCGCCGTGGCCGGCACGAGCGTGGTGGTGTCACGGGACGGCGCCGGCACCGTGCACGTGCTGGCCAACGTGTGCCGCCATCGAGGTCACGAGCTGCTGCCCATCGGCCGCAGCAGCGAGCGGGCGGTGATCCAGTGCCCGTACCACGCGTGGACCTACGAGCTCGACGGCCGGCTGCGTTCCGCCCCCCGCCTCGCCACAGCAGCCTGTGAGGAGCTCGGCCTGGCACCGATCCGCCATGCGCGATGGGGCGGTTGGCTCTTCGTCGACCTCGGTGGCGACGCCCCGGACTTCGGCTCCCACGTGGGCGAGCTGACCGGGTTGCTTCGGCCGTGGTGCACGGAGGAGCTGGTCGTCGCCGCCGCCCACACCTACACGGTCGACGCCAACTGGAAGCTCATCGTGGAGAACTACCACGAGTGCCTCCACTGCCCGCTGATCCATCCGGAGCTGTGCCGGGTGAGCCCACCGACGTCGGGGAGCAACTTCGACGCCACCGCCGGCGCCTGGATCGGCGGCACCATGGATCTGGCGGAGCGGGCCACCACCATGTCGCTGACGGGTGACGGCCTCGGTCCGGTCCTGCCCGGGCTCGACGCCAGCCAGCGGCGGCAGGTGCTGTATGTCGGGCTGGGCTGGGACCTCCTCATCAGCGCCCACCCCGACTACGTCCTCACCCACCGGCTCGTCGCCGTCGATCCCGGGCGCACGACCGTGGAGTGCGAGTGGCTCTTCCGGCGCGACGCCGTGTGGAGCGGCCAGTTCGACCCGAGCTACGCGGTGAACTTCTGGGACCTCACCAACCGCCAGGACTGGTCGGCCGTCGAGAGCGTGCAGCGCGGCGTGGCCAGCCCGGCGTTCGTCCCCGGCCCCTTCGCCGCCAGCGAGGACGCCGTTCACCAGTTCGCACGTCGGGTCGCGGGCGCCTATCTCGGGCACTAGCGTGCTCTTACGATGCGGGCGGAGACGACAGACCCCGACCCTGAGCCAGAAACGGACGACGACTTCGACCCCGAGCCCTCAGGCCGCCGGCGCCGGTTCCGGAACCCTCTGACGCGCCTGCTGCGCCGCGGAGGTGTGGACGAGGAGGAGGCCGGCGGCCGCCGGTGCCTCCTTCTCGCCGAGCCCGCCCACATCGACGCCGTGCGCTCGAAGCTGGCCGAGGGCGGCGTCGACGTCGTCAGCGTGGCCCTCGACATGCAGTCGCTCATGGACGGCCTGCAGACGTTCGAGCCCGACCTCGTCGTCATCGACCTCCCCGAGACGCCCACCCTCATGATCGAGGCCGTGGTGTCCACCCGGCGCCACTACCCGGACGTGGAGGTGCACGTCGTGATGCGGGGCACCGCCGGGCGCCTCGACGAGCAGGCCGAGTCGGCCGGTGCCGACCTGATCGTCTACCTCGACGGCGAGCCCGCCAGCCACGAGGACCAGCACTCCCGCGCCGTTGCCAGCCGCGTCGAGCGGGCGTTGACGGGCGAAGGGATCTACGCCGTCTACCAGCCCATCATGAACCTGCGCACCGGCCGCGTCGTGGGGCTGGAGGCGTTCGCCCGCTTCCGTGACGGCGCCGGGGTGAGCCCTCGCGACCGGCTCGAGGAGGCGCAGTCGGTCGGACTGCGCCGGGAGCTGGAGCTGGCCGCCTTGCTGGCCAGCGTGGACCCGATCGAGCTGCTGCCGGCGGCGTGGTTCCTCGCCGTGAACCTGAGCCCGGCCACGTTGATGTGGTCGCAGTTCCTCGATCGCCTGGAGGAGTTCCCCCTCGGACGCATGTGGGTCGAGGTGAACGTGCGCGACGAGCCCACGGCGTGGTTCGAGCGGTTCTCCGACCTGTGGCCCGACGGCGTCGCCCGCCCGCAGGTGGCCCTCGACGACACGGGCGCTACATCGGCCAGCCTCAAGGCCATCCACCAGCTCGAGCCGGACGTGGTGAAGGTGGCGCCGGAGCTGGTGCGCGGCATCGATCACCGGCCCGACCAGCACGCGCTGGTGTCCACGATCGGGGTGTTCGCCAAGGAGGTGGGGGCGGTCCTCCTGGCCGAAGGGGTGGAGAGCAAGGCCGAGGCGGACACGCTCGAGGGCCTTGGCGTGCGCCTGGCCCAGGGGTTCCTGTTCGGCGCACCCGATCGCCTCGACCGCGAGCGGGTGCGCGAGCTAAAGCGCCAGTAGCGCTGTGGCGGGCCGCTACGTTCGGCCCGTGACCGCGGTGATCATGGACGGCAAGGCCCTGGCCGAGGAGGTCCGCCGGCGCGTGGCCGAGCGGCTCGTCGAGATGGGCTCGCCGCCGGTGTGCCTGGCCACCGTGCTCGTCGGTGACGACGTTCCCAGCCAGCGCTACGTGGCGTCCAAGCAGAAGCAGGCCGCGGCCGTCGGGATCGCGTCCCGCCACACCGACCTCCCGGCCGATGCCCGCCAGGACCAGGTCGAGGCGGTGGTGGCCGAGTTGGCCGCTGACCCGGCCGTGCACGGCATCCTCGTGCAGCTGCCGCTGCCCGCCGGCCTCGCCTCCGATCCGGTGATCGACCTCATCCCCCCGTCCAAGGACGTCGACGGGCTGACCGCCGCCAGCCTCGGTCGCCTGGCGCGGGGCACGCCGGAGCTCATCCCGTGCACGCCTCGCGGCATCATGGCCCTGCTGGCGCACTACGACGTGCCGATCCGGGGTCGGCGCGCCGTCGTCGTCGGCCGCTCGCAGCTCGTCGGCCTGCCGGTCGCCCTGCTGCTGGCGACCAAGGGCACCGACGCCACGGTCACCATCGCCCACTCGCGCAGCGACGACCTGGCCGGCGTGTGCCGGGAGGCCGACATCCTCGTGTCGGCCGTCGGCGTCGGGCGGCTCGTCACGACCGACTTCGTGAAGCCCGGAGCGGCGGTGCTCGATGTGGGCATCTCCCGCACCGAGGCCGGCATCGTCGGTGACGTGGACTTCGCCGCCGTGGCCGAGGTGGCCGGCTGGATCACGCCCATGCCGGGTGGCACCGGAGCGATGACACCGGCCATGCTGCTCGAGAACACGGTCGACGCGTACTGCGTGCAACAGGGGAAGGTGGTCTGATGGCCCGGCTCAGCAAGCTGTCCCGCTCGGTGGCGGGCAAGGTGGCCATCGTCACCGGCGCGGCGTCGGGCATGGGCCGGGCGACGGCGCACCTCCTGTCCGACGAGGGGGCCAAGGTCGCCGTCGTCGATCTCGATCCGGCCCGCGTCGCCGTGGTGGTCAAGGAGATCACCGAGGCCGGCGGCGACGCCGAGGGCTTCGACGTCGACGTGAGCGATCCCGCGGCGGTGAAGGCGCTCGTGGCTGGCGTCGTCGAGCGCTTCGGCGGCATCGACATCCTCATCAACAACGCCGGTGTCTCCATCCCGGCCAGCGCCGGCGAGGCCTCTGACGACGAGTTCGATGCGGCCTGGCAGCGCACGATCGCCGTCAACCTCACCGCGCAGGCGCTGCTCGTGCGGGCGGCGCTGCCGTACCTGCGCCAGCACGGCGAGGGGCGGGTCGTGAACATCGCGTCGACGGAAGGGCTGATCGCCACCGCCGGCATCCCGGCGTACACGGCCAGCAAGCACGGCGTGATCGGGCTCACCAAGAGCCTGGCCGTCGAACTGGGCCGCAGCGGGGTGAACGTCAACGCCATCTGCCCGGGGCCGATCAACACCGGCATGACCTCGAGCATCCCGGACGCCGCCAAGGAGACCTACGCCCGCCGGCGCGTGCCGCTGCGGCGCTACGGCGAGCCCGAGGAGGTCGCCCAGATGACGCTGTCGCTCGTCCTGCCGGCGGCGTCGTTCCTCAACGGCGCGGTGGTGGTCGTCGACGGCGGCATGAACATCCGCCACACGTAATTCTGCCCGCCTCCGGCGGGACTCGCTGTGCTCGGACAATGCTGCTTGCGGCTGCCCCGTCGCCGCACTGCGGCGACACTGACCAACCCGACTCGCAAGTTGCGCGTCGCGCGCTCGCGCCTAGCCTCTTGTCACGATGGCTCTGCCCACCGTTTCGCCGCGCACGTACCAGCGCATCACGCTGGTGGCGGCGTGGTCGCTGGCGGCCATCATCGTGACCGGCGCCGTCGTGCGCCTGTCGGGCTCGGGCCTCGGCTGCCCGGACTGGCCGACGTGCGAGAAGAACAGCGTCGTCGCCCCGCTGTCGTGGAACCCGATGGTGGAGTTCGTGAACCGGGTCATCACCGGCATCGTGTCGGTCGCCGTCATCGTCGCCGTGCTGGCCTCGCTGCGGCGCCGGCCGTTCCGGCGCGACCTCGTGTGGCTGTCGCTGTCGCTCGTGCTCGGCGTCATCGCCCAGATCGTGCTGGGCGGCGTCACCGTGCTCACCGACCTCAACCCGATCGCCGTGCAGGGCCACTTCGTCCTGTCGATCGCCATCCTCACCGCCGCGGTCGTGCTCCATCGCCGGGGCGGCGAAGAGGGCGGCTACCGGCCGGCCACGTCCACGATCGTGCGGCGTCTGTCCTGGGCGGTCACCGTCCTCAGCGCTCTGGCCATCGTGACCGGCACCGTGGTGACGGGTACCGGCCCGCACGGCGGCGACGAGAAGGCCCACCGCTTCGACTTCCAGATCACCGGCGTGGCCCGCATCCACAGCGTGACCGTCATCGTGACCGTCATCGCCGCGCTGGCCGTGGCGTACTGCGCTCATGTCCGCCACCGCGACTGGGCCGCCGTGAGCCAGCCACTGACGCTGTTCATCTGGGTGGCGATCGCCCAGGGCGTGGTGGGCTACACGCAGTACTTCAACGACGTCCCGGTCGGGCTGGTGGCCGTCCATGTCGTGGGCGCGGTGTCCGTCTGGGCGGCGGCCCTGCAGCTCGGTCTGGCCACGCGGGTCGCGCTGGTGACGTCAGTCGATGACGGCGGCGGGGTTCGGCGACGCGACGTTCCCCTGCTTGGCGTTGATCATCTCCACCAGGATCCGGTTGAAGCGGATGGGCTCCTTCAGGTCCGACAGGTCCTTGAGCCCTGACTCCTCGTTGGCCGACTCGATGCGGATCGTGGCGTAGCCGAACATCCGCCCGAGGAACGACTGCTGGAATGACAGATCGGTGATCTTCACCCACGGGATCCACACGTTGCGCCGCGTCAGGATGCCGCTGACCCGCAGCACCCGGAACGTGGTGATCACGTAGCGGGTGTAGAAGGCCTGCATCCGCTTGGCGATGAGCCACACGAGGAGGAAGTCGAACGCGATGAACGCGAGGAGGGGGAGCACGGTGCCCCGGTCGGTCACGAGGGCCCAGATGAAGATGAGGAACAACACGGCGGCGATGATCACCTCGCGGATCTGGATGACGAGGAAGGCATCGAGCGCCGGCTTGTCCACGTGGATGATCTGCTCGCCCTTGACGAGGTAGGACCGGACGATCTCCTCCGGCGTCGGGAAGAGCGGGAAGACACTGGACTTGCGGCGGGGCACGTCGAACGCCTAGCGGTCGGTCACGAGCCGCGCAGGCCCTTCAAGAAGCTGGCACCCCGGTCGACCACGTCGGACAGCCAGCCGCCGACCGCACCGAGGAACTCGCCGACGGAATTGCCGGTGGTGGTGGGGCTGTTCCAGATCGTCACGATGACGAACGCGATCGTCAAGTAGATGAGGATCTGCTTGACGTTCAGCTTCACCTGTGAGACCTCCATCGGCCGCGCCGGAAGTCTCCGCCCGGGGAGAGATTACCCACCGGTTCCCACCGGGGCAACGAACCGCGCCAGCTGAGCAGCGGTCTCGTAGAACTCGACCATGGTCTCCTCGATCACCTGGGCGACGGGCTTGACCTCGTCGATGCGCCCGACCACCTGGCCACCGAGGGCCAGCGAGGCTTCCATGTCGCCACCGAAGTAGAGATCCATGGCCGTGCCGAACTCTTCCATCCCGACATGATCCTGCTGCTCCAGGCGGGTGCTGCGCTCGGTGCGGAGGGCCCGCAGGCCGGGCCGGGAGAAGCGGTTCAGGAAGACCGTGTCGGTCTCGGCGGCGGCCAGGATGGCCGACTTCCAGTTGTCGTGCACCGGTGATTCGGCGGCCGAGACCATGCGGGTGCCCATCTGCACGCCTTCGGCCCCGAGGGCGAAGGCGGCGGCCATCGAGCGGCCGTCGCAGATGCCGCCGGCGGCGATGACGGGGACACCGAGGTTCGAGCACACGAGGGGGAGCAGGACCATCGTGGCCACGTCACGCGGGTTCTTGAACCCGCCGCCCTCGCCGCCTTCCACCACCAGACCGTCCACACCGGCATCGACCGCTTTGCGGGCCGCGGCCAGCGTCGGCACGACGTGGAAGACGGTCAGGCCGGCGCCCTTCAGCTGCGACGTGTACTTGTTCGGGTCGCCGGCGCTCGTCGTCACGAAGCGCACGCCCTGGTCCACCACGAACTCCACGATGCTCGGGTCGCGCACGAAGAGCTGGGCGATGTTGACGCCGAACGGCTTGTCGGTGAGGTCGCGCATCTTGCGGATCTCTTCGCGCACGGCCGGCAGGTCGCCCGACGACGTCTCGATGATGCCGAGACCGCCCGCCTCCGAGACCGCCGACGCGAGTTCGGCCCGTGCGATCCAACCCATCGGCGCCTGCACGATGGGGTAGCGCACGCCGAGCAGCTCCGTGACACGGGTCGACAGGGGAGCCGCTGCCATCAGAGGTGCTCCTTCGCGGCCCGCTGGACGGCGGCGACGATCGGTTCCCACTCCGTTCCGGGCACGCGGGTGATGGTGACGAAGTCGTTCACGCCGAAGAGGTTGGCGACGCCGTCCACGGCCAGGATCTCCCGCTCGAACGGCGTGGACGCCTCGGTCGCCGATGACAGGTTGATCATGGCCGGCAACGTCACATCGAGGGTGAACTTCAGCGCGTCGGGGTTCGGCGTGGAGGACATCTCAGCCGTCGCCATCCGGCGCAACTTAGCCCGTGAGCACCGGGTCGTAGAGGTGATGGCAATCGCCGGCCACCACAACCTCGTGCTCGCCGTAGCCCACGAGCACCTTGGTGATCGACGTGTTCTCCACCGTGAGCCACAGCGTGTGCGGGATCTCGAGCACCTGCGCCAGGTAGGCCTGGATGACGCCGCCGTGCACGACGATGGCGGTGGTGCCGTCGGGGTGGCGGTGGGCGATGGCGTCGATGGCGGCGGTGACGCGCGTACGGAACACGAGGTCGCCTTCCCCGCCCGGGATGCCGTCCCAGCGCCGGGTCCGCCGCCACGCCAGCCATTCGGGGTCGGCGATCATGGCCCGGCGTCGGAATTCGCCCGCCGCCCAGTCGCCGAGGCGGACCTCCTCCAGATCCTCGATGGAATCGATGGTGAGGCCGCGGGGCTCGGCCAGCGGCCGGGCCGTCTGCACGGCGCGGGTCAGGTGCGAGGCGTAGATGGCGTCGATCCGCTTCGAGGCGAGCCGAGCCGCCAGCCTCGCCGCCTGGGCGACGCCCTCGTCGTGGAGCGGCGGGTCGAGGGATTCGGGCGATCCGGGCACGACATCGGCCGAGCGGCCGTGGCGGATCAGCAGCAGCTCCGCCCCGCCCCCCGGGGCCCGGAGCGACGGTTGGGGGACGGCGTCGGTCGAGTCCATGGCAACCGGACGCTATAGCGTCGATCGGCGATGCAGCTCGGACGGGTGGCGGTCGCCGCGGCCGCGCTCGGGTTGGCCGCCTGCACCTCGTCGGGGTCGTCGTCGGCGTGGACGGCGCTGCCGCCGGGGACCCTCGGCCCCGGCCTCGCACGTCTCGTGCACGCCGCCGGCGGGGGCCAGCAACTGATCGGCGTGGGGTCGATCACGGGCGACGGTGACCCGGTGCCCGCCATCTGGCGCACGAGCGACGGCACCAGCTGGCAGCGCCTCGACGCGATGGCGCGGAGCATCACCGGGGTGCGCAGCGAGCTGACCGCAGTGGCGGTCGCCAGCGACGGCCGGGCCGCCGCGGTCGGGCAGACCCCGGGCGGCACCCACGGCAACCTGCGCATCGGGACGTGGTCGCTCGACGGGACGACGCTGACCGAGCACCCGGGCGACGTCGAGCTGTACGGCGGTCCCCGCCAGGGCTCGGTCAACGCCATCGCCGCCGGGCCGGCGGGCTTCGTGGTGGTGGGGACCCGCACCGACCGCAACGAGCGCACGGGCGCGGCGGCGTGGACGTCACCCGACGCGCTCGACACGTTCACCATCCACGACGCCGACGCTGCGCTCGAGAGCGCACCGAAGGAGATCGTGCGGGCCATTGCCGTGGCCGGCAACGGCCAGGGCTACCTGGCGGCGGGCGACCGGTTCGTGAGCGGCACGGGCCGCATCGACAGCGACGCCATCTTCTGGACGTCAGCCGACGGCGCCACCTGGTCCCGGCTCGACCTCGGCGCGCTGGGGGCCGGACGCGGGTCGGAGGTGGCCCAGCTGGCCACCGCGTGGAAGGGAGGCTGGGCGGTAGCCGGCGGCGACAGCGCCGCCGGCGGCACCACCGTCGTTGTTTGGACGTCGGCCGACGGGGTCAGCTGGCAGCGTGCCACCGTCGGCCCGCTCGGTTCCGATCCCGACGCCACGAGCGAGGTGACGAGCCTGGCTGTCGTCGGCGACCGGCTGGTCGTCGGGGCGCGGCTCGGGAGTCGGTTGGGCGTGGCCGAGTCGCGCGACGGCCAGGCGTGGTCGGCCGTCTCGGTGCCCAAGGGCCTGCCGGGCGGGCCGCACTCGACGGTGCTGGCGGTGCCGGCCGGTGGCCGGCTCGCCCTGGCCGCCACCGGCGAGGACACCAGCACCCAGATCTGGTCCCGCCCGGCGCCCTGAACCGTCCCAAAGCGCGCAGCCTGAACACTTGGTACCGCCCCAGCGGTACGAAGCGCTCAGCCTGCGCGAATCAGAGCTCGTCGACCTTCATGCCGGAACCGACGTCGCCGCCGAGGTAGGCCGCCTGGACGGCCTCGTCGTCGAGCATCTCGCCGCCGCCGCCTTCCTTCACGATCCGGCCCGTCTCCAGCACGTAGGCCCGGTGGGCGCGCGCCAGCGCCTGCGCCGCGTTCTGCTCGACCAGCAGGATCGTCGTGCCCTGCTCGTTGATCTCGGTGATGATCGTGAAGATCTGGGCGATGAGCATGGGCGCCAGCCCCATCGACGGCTCGTCCAGCAGCAGCAGCCGGGGCCGAGCCATCAACGCCCGCCCGATGGCCAGCATCTGCTGCTCACCGCCCGACAGCGTGCCCCCCATCTGCACCCGCCGCTCGGCCAGCCGGGGGAAGAGGGTGAAGACCCGCTCGAGGTCGGTCTGCTTGCTCCCGCCGCTGCGGTCCCGTCGCGTGTAGCAGCCCATCTCCAGGTTCTCGAGCACGCTCATGCCCGGGAAGATGCCCCGGCCCTCGGGCGCCTGGCAGATGCCGAGCTCGACCCGCTTGTGCGGCGCCAGATGGGTGATGTCGCGCCCGTCGAACATCACCTTGCCCACCGCCACCGGCCGGATGCCGGAGATGGCCTTCAGCGTGGTGGTCTTGCCGGCGCCGTTGGCACCGATGAGGGTGACGACCTCGCCCTCGCCCACGGTGAACGACAGGCTCTTGATGGCCTGGATGCGGCCGTAGAAGACCTGGACGTCGTGCAGCTCAAGGAGCATCGGCGGGCACCCCCAGGTAGGCCTGGATCACGGCGGGGTCCTGGCGGACCTCGGCCGGCGTGCCCTCGGCAATCTTGCGGCCGAAGTCGAGCACGGCGATGCGGTCGGTGACGTTCATGACGAGGCCCATGTCGTGTTCGATGAGCAGCACTGTGTACCCGCGCTCGCGGATGCGGCGGATGAGCGACATCAGCTGCTGCTTCTCGGCCGGGTTGAAGCCGGCGGCAGGCTCGTCGAGGCAGATCAGCTTGGGCTCGGTGGCCAGCGCCCGGGCGATCTCCAGGCGCCGCTGGTACCCGTAGGGGAGGTTGCGGGCGGCGTCCTCGGCGCGGTCGGCGATGCCCATGAACTGCAGCAGCTCGATGGCGCGCTCTCGACCCTCGGCCTCCTCCCGGCGGTGGCGGAACGGTCGGGCGAACAGGGCGCCGGGCACGCTCGTGGCGTGGTGGGTGTCGGCACCGACGAGCACGTTCTCGAGGGCGGTCATCTCCGGGAAGAGGCGGATGTTCTGGAACGTGCGAGCGATGCCGAGCTGGGTGATCTCGAAGCGCTTCTGCGTGCCGAGCGTGGTGCCGTCGAACTGCACGAGCCCCTCCGTCGGGCGGTACACGCCGGTGATCACGTTGAACGCCGTTGTCTTGCCGGCGCCGTTCGGTCCGATCAGGCCGAAGATCTGGCCGGGCTCGATGGCGAAGCTCACGTGGTCGAGGGCGACGAGGCCGCCGAAGCGCATCGTGAGGTTGTCGAGCAAGAGGATCGGTTCAGCCATGCTCGACGGCCTCGCGCCGGTCCTCCAGCTCTGCCGCCCGCCGGCGGTTGGGCACGATGCCTTGGGGCCGGAAGATCATCATGATCACCAGCGCGGCGCCGAAGATGAGGACGCGGTACTCGGCGAACCCGCGGAAGCGCTCGGGCAGGTAGCCGATCAGGATGGCGCCGACGATGGCGCCGGCCAGGTTGCCCGATCCGCCGAGCACGACGGCGGCGAGGAACAGGATCGACAGGATCAGGTTGAACGGGTCGGGGTTGATGGAGCCGGCGAAGCTGGCGTACAGCGTGCCCGAGAACCCGCCGATGGCCGCGCCCATGGCGAACGCCCACAGCTTGAACTTGAACGTGGGCACGCCCATCAGCTCGGCGGCGTCCTCGTCCTCCCGGATGGCCAGCCACGCCCGGCCGACGCGGCTGTGCTCCAGGCCCTTGTAGACGAGGATCACCAGCACGATGGCGACCAGGATGACCCAGTAGTACGGCTTGGCATCGAGGACGCCGAAGTGAAGCCCGAACCACGACGGCGGGTGCGGGATGTTCTGGATGCCTCGAGGCCCGCCGAGCCAGTCGGTGTTGTTGGCCGTGATGCGGATGATCTCGCCGAAGCCGAGGGTGACGATGGCGAGGTAGTCGCCGCGCAATCGCAACGTGGGCAGGCCCAGCAGCAAGCCGGCGGTCATGGCCACGCCGATGCCGATGGGGACGGTCGCGAGCCAGGGCAGGCTGCCGTGGGCCGAACCGAGCACGGCCGTCGTGTAGGCGCCGATGGCGAAGAAGGCGACGTAGCCGAGGTCGAGGAGGCCGGCCTGGCCGACGACGATGTTCAGCCCGATGGCCACCAGCACGTAGCAACCGACGGGGTAGAAGAGGACGCTGGCGAAGTCCGACCCCGGCGTGTCGAAGATGGTGGCCAGGATCGACACCTCGGTCAGGTAGGGCAGCATGACGGCGACGCCGAGGGCGGCGAGCCCGATGACGATCCGGCCCGCCCGGGGCATGCGGTTCCACCACGACGACAGCGAGCCGCCTGCACCCCCGCGCCGGATGCGATCGACGACGCCCATCAGGCCCTCGCCCGCCCGAGCTGCTCGCCGAGGAGGCCCGTCGGCCGGACCAGCAGCACGAGGATGAGCACGACGAAGGCGATCGGGTCGCGCCACTGGGTACCGAAGATGGCCGAGCCGTAGTTCTCGATCAGACCGAGGAGCAGCCCACCGACGAGCGCACCCCGCAGGTTCCCGATGCCGCCGAGCACGGCGGCGGTGAAGGCCTTGATGCCGATGAAGAAGCCGACGTTGAACGCCGTGCGCTCGAGGGTGATGAGGTACAGCAGCCCGGCGCCACCGGCCATGATCCCGCCGAGCAGGAACGTGAGCATGATGACGCGGTCGATGTTCACGCCCATCAGCTGGGCGGTCTCGATGTCCTGCGACACGGCGCGCACCCCACGGCCGAGGCGGGTGCGGCGCACGAACTGGTCGAGGGCCACCATCATCAACACCGCCGACGCCACCACGATCACCTGATCGACGCGGATGTTGGCGTCGAAGAAGTTGAACAGGTGGTTCTTCTCGAGGACGAACGTGCCGGACGGGACGCGTCCGATGATCGTGTGGCCGAACAGGTTGACGGCCACCAGCTCCTGCAGGAACAACGACATGCCGATGGCGGAGATGAGGAATGCCAACCGGGGCGCGTTGCGCCGCCGCAGTGGGCGATAGGCGATGCGTTCGAGGATGACGGCGGTGAACGCCGACGCCGCCGCCGACGACCCGAACGCCACCAGGATGACGACGATGAGCACGAACCCCACGTGCCCGTAGTCGTCCGCGCCCATCGCCCGCAGCGTGAACAACGACGCCAGCGTCCCGATCATGAAGACCTCGGAGTGGGCGAAGTTGATCAGGCGCAGCACGCCGTAGACGAGCGTGTACCCGAGGGCCACCAGGGCGTAGATCGACCCGTTGGCCAACCCGGTGATGGTGAAGCTCCAGAAGGAGTGGTAGAGCGTGTCGAAGTCCATGCAGTCAGGGCTCCACACGACGAGCGACCGGGAGCCCCGCGGGCGTCCCGGTCGCGTCGATCATGTTGGTGGGTGCTGCTCCGTCAGGACACCTGGCCGGCGGGCTCGATCTTGCCGCCAGTCACCTTGTAGATGTACGTCGCCTTCACCGTGACCTCACCCTTGTCGTCGAACTTGATCTGCTTGGTGAGGCCCTGGACGTCGATGGTCTTCAGGTAGTCGTTGATGTCCTTGCGGGTGGTCTTGCCCGCAGCGATGGCCGACAGGAACGCGAACGCCGAGTCGTACGCCTCCGGCGAGTACGTGGTCGGGTCCGTGTTGGTGGCGGCCTTGTACGCAGCGGCGAACTCCGCCGGCGACGGAGCGCACGGGCAGGTGATGATGGCGCCATCGCCGCCTGTGCCCGAGAGCTTCACGTAGTCGTCGGCCTTCACGCCGTCACCGAACACGAGCTGGGCGGTGGTGACGCCGCCGTCCCGGAGCTGCTTGGACAGCGGACCGGCCTGGGCGTAGTACCCGCCGAAGAACACGGCGTCGGCGCCGGAGCTCTTCACTTTGGTGACGGTGCCCGAGTAGTCGGTGGCCTTGGTGTCGATGGTGTCGGTGCCCACCACAGCGGCGCCGAGGGTGGACTTCACCTGGTCGGCGAGGCCCTTGCCGTACTCCGAGGCATCGTCGATCACGAACACCTTCTTGGCCTTCACCGTGTCCGAGATGTACTTGGCGATGCCGGGGCCCTGCACGGCGTCGTTGGCCAGCATCCGGTGGAAGATGCTCCAGCCGTTGTCCTGCAGCGTGGCGTTGGTGGCCGACGGCGAGACGATCGGGAGCACCGCCTCGTTGAAGATCGGGTCAGCGTTCTTCGACTCACCCGAGAAGGCCGGTCCGACGACGCCGACGATGGACGCATCACCGACGATGCTGCGGGCCAGCTGCGGCGCCTGGTCGGGCGAACCCTGCGAGTCGAACTTCTTCAGCTCGATCTTGCAGTCCGGGTTGGCCGCGTTGAACTGGCTGACGGCGAGGTTGGCGCCGTCGTAGATCGGGATGCCGAGGCCCGAGTTCTCACCGGTGTAGGCGCCGAAGAACGCCAGCGCCAGGCCGGTGCACTTCACGCCCGTCGGCATCTTCACCGAGCCACCGCCAGCGGCGGCCGTGGTGGCGGCTCCGCCGGCGGCGGTCGTGGCGGCGCCCGCTGCGGTCGTGGCGCCACCGCTGGAGCTGCTGCTGTTGTCGCTCCCGCATGCCGCCCCGACCAAGGCGAGGCCGAGCAGGACGACGCCTGCCTTGGCCAGTCTGGTCTTCTGCATCGTTTGGGTCTCCCCCTCATTCACACGGACGACATCGTCCGGGGTTCTGGAAGCGCCCGACGATAGGTGTTCACCTGCAGTTCGGCAAGGGTTGTGCCATCCTGCGCGGTGATCGTCACGAACGATTCGCGCTGGCGAAACGAGCGTGCCTAGGGTGCCGGGATGAGCGAAGAAGTCCTGGTGGAGGTGGCCGACCACGTCGCCACCATCACGCTGAATGCGCCTGAGCGCATGAACACCATCTCCGGACCGATGCTGGAGACGTTGTCCAGTTCGCTGGTCGCCGCCGACCGCGACCCCGCCGTTCGCGCCATCGTGCTCACCGGCGCCGGCCGCGCGTTCTGCGCCGGCCTGGACCTGCGAGCGCAGTCGAGCGGCGGCGGTCTGGGCGTCGGGGCCAGCCCGGGCGAGTTCGAGCTGCGCGACGCCCCGCCCATCGTGCTGCACAACGTGGACACCCCCACGATCTGCGCCCTCAACGGAGGCGCCGCCGGCTACGGCATGGACCTGGCGCTCGGTTGCGACATCCGCGTCGCCGGCGAGTCAGGCAAGCTGGCGCCGGCGTTCACCAAGCGCGGCGTCCTCCCGGAGAGCGGCGGTACCTGGCTGCTGCCTCGCCTCGTCGGCTACGCCAAAGCGGCGGAGATCGCGTTCACCGGGCGCACGCTGTCGGCCAAGGAGTGCCTCGAGCTCGGGCTCGTCAACCGGGTGGTGGCCGACGCCGAACTGCCCACGGCGGCAAACGAGCTCGCCCTCGAGATCGCCGCCAATGCGCCGCTCGCCGTGCGCGCCACGAAGCGCATGATGCGGATGGCCGAGTCCGAGACGTTCGAGCAGAACGTCCACCACGTCTTCCTCCAGCTGCTGCCGCTCTTCCGCAGCGAGGACTTCAAGGAGGGCATGACCGCCTTCCTGGAGAAGCGGGCCCCCAACTTCACCGGCCGCTGACGTGGACGTCTTCGAGACCATGGCCACGACGCGCGCCATCCGGCGGTTCCGGCCTGATCCCATCCCCGAGGCCGATCTCACCACCATCCTGTTCGCCGCCAGTCGAGCGCCGTCGGGCAGCAACCGCCAGCTCTTCCGGTTCGTGCTGTTGCGCGACGACGACACCTCGCGCCAGGCCAAGGCGCTCATCGCCGGCGTCGCTCGTGATGCCTGGAACGCGAAGCGGGCCCACGACGGCTACGACCGCGGCTCCGGCAACGACATGTCGTCGCCCAAAGCCCGCACGGCGCGGGCCATGCAGCAGTTCGTGGACAACTACGAGGAGATCCCCGTCAACGTCCTGGCCTGCCTGATCCGCCACCGTGCCCCCAACCCGAGCGAGGGGGCCAGCGTCTACCCGGCGTGCCAGAACCTGCTGCTGGCGGCCCGTGCGCTCGGTTACGGCGGGGTGATCACCGGCTGGCACGCGGGGGTGGAGACCGAGCTGCGGGAGCTGCTCGGCATCCCGGACGGCGTGGCCATCTCGGCGTGCATCCCGCTCGGTCGCCCGGTGGGGGGTCACGGTCCGGTGCGGCGCCGGCCGCTGGCCGAGCTGGTCTACGACGGGGGCTGGGAGAAGCCCGCGCCGTGGGCCGTCGACCCGCCCGGCACCCGCTTCGCCAAGGCCGGTCCACCCCGCGCCTAGAAGATCGTAGAATTCGTTGCTATGAGCACCGAAGACGCAGGTGCCGATGGCACCGCCCTAGATCCCCAGCCCGCGCATCACTTCACCTTCGGTCTCTGGACCGTGGCCAACCGGGGCCGAGACCCCTTCGGCCTGGAGGTGCGCCCGCCCCTCGACCCGGTCGAGGCCGTCCATCGCCTGGCCGGCATCGGCGCCTACGGCGTCAACTTCCACGACGACGACCTCGTGCCGTTCGGGTCCAGCCACGGCGAGCGCGAGGCGATCGTCAAGCGCTTCCGCCAGGCGCTCGACGAGACCGGCCTCAAGGTGCCGATGGCCACCACCAACCTGTTCAGCCAGCCGGTGTTCAAGGAGGGGGCGTTCATCGCCAACGACCCCCGCGTCCGGCGCTACGCCGTGGCCAAGACCCTCGATGCCATCGACCTCGGCGCCGAGCTGGGGGCCGAGGTGTACGTCATGTGGGGAGGGCGCGAAGGCATGGAGGCCGAGGCGGCCAAGGACGTGCGCACCGCGCTCGACCGCCTCGCCGAGGCCGTGAACCTCTGCTGCGCCTACATCCGCGAGCGTCGCTATCCGCTGGTGATCGCCCTCGAACCGAAGCCGAACGAGCCGCGCGGCGACATGCTGCTGCCCACGGTCGGCCACGCGCTGGCCTTCATCGAGCAGCTCGAATGGCCCGACATGGTGGGCGTGAACCCCGAGTTCGCCCACGAGACGATGTCGGGCCTCAACTTCACCCACGCCGTGGCCCAGGCCATGTGGCAGGGCAAGCTCTTCCACATCGACCTCAACGCGCAGCGCATCGGCAAGTTCGACCAGGACTTCCGTTTCGGATCGGAGGGCGTGCGCGATGCGTTCTACCTCGTGAAGCTGCTCGAGGACTCGGGCTGGACGGGCATGCGCCACTTCGACGCCCACGCCTACCGCACCGAAGACCCCGAGGGCGTGTGGGACTTCGCTCGTGGTTGCATGCGCACCTATCTGATCCTCGCCGAGAAGGCCCGGCGGTTCCACGACGATCCGGACATCCAGGAGGCGCTGGCTGTGGCCAAGGCTCCCGAGCTGGCCGAGCCGACGGCGTCCGGGCTGGGGAGCGACGCCATCGCCGAGCTCCGCCGCGGCCCGCACGACGTGGAGGCGCTCGCCGCGCAGGGCTACGGCAACGAGCGCCTGGATCAGCTCGTGACCGAGCTGCTGCTGGGCGTCCGGTAGCCGATGCCGCTCGTTGCCGGCGTCGATCTGTCGACGCAGTCCACGAAGGTGGAGGTGCGCGACGCCGACACCGGCAAGGTGGTGGCCAGCGGCCGGGCGCCGCACCCGGCGGTGCAGCCACCGCGCAGCGAGCAGGACCCTGCGGCGTGGTGGGACGCGTTCGAGCAGGCGTGGGCGGCCGCCGGTGCACCCACCGTCGACGCCATCGCCGTCGGGGGCCAGCAGCACGGCATGGTGGTGCTCGACCGTGACGGCGCCGTCGTGCGGCCGGCCAAGCTGTGGAACGACACGGAGTCGGCGCCCGACGCGGGCTGGTTGCTCAAGCAACTTCCTGACGGAGCGGCCGGCTGGGCCGCGGCGTGCGGGACGGTGCCGGTGGCGGCCATCACGATCACGAAGCTGTCGTGGCTGCATCGCAGCGAGCCCGAGTCGTGGGCCCGCCTGGATCGGGTGCTGCTGCCCCACGACTGGCTGACGCACCGCCTGACCGGAGGGTTCACCACCGACCGCGGCGACGCGTCGGGCACGGGGTACTGGTCGCCCGCCGCCGGCGAGTACCAGTGGGATTCTGCTGGCCATCGTGGACAAGGACCGTGACTGGTCGGGGGCCGTGCCCACGGTGCTCGGCCCGGCGGAGGCGGCCGGCACCTGGCGGGGCGCGGTGGTTGGTCCGGGCACCGGCGACAACATGGCGGCGGCGCTCGGCCTCGGCCTGGTGACCGGCGACGTGGCCATCTCGGTCGGCACGTCGGGCACCGTCTACGCGGTGAGCGACACCCCCACCGCCGACGGGGCGGGCGAGGTGGCCGGGTTCGCCGACGCCACCGGTCGTTTCCTGCCTCTCGTCTGCACCCTCAACGCCGCCAAGGTGACCGACGCGGTGGGCCGCCTGCTCGGTGTCGACCACGACGGCCTCGACGCGTTGGCGCTGGCCGCGCCGCCCGGCGCCGGCGGCCTCGTCCTGCTGCCGTACTTCGACGGCGAGCGCACGCCGAACCGTCCCACGGCGACCGGGGTGCTCGGCGGCCTGCGCTCGGACGTCAGCCGCGCCCAGCTGGCGCGGGCCGCCGTCGAGGGCGTGGTGTGCGGGCTGCTGGACGGGCTCGACGCGCTGCAGGCCATCGTGCCGGCCGACGGCCGGTTGCTGCTCCTGGGCGGGGGCGCCGAGTCGGCCGCCG
This sequence comes from uncultured Acidimicrobiales bacterium, assembly GCA_963728985.1. GTDB lineage: Bacteria > Actinomycetota > Acidimicrobiia > Acidimicrobiales > Ilumatobacteraceae > DASXAI01. Next base: position 599,991 of record CAVSME010000006.1, read on the forward strand.
TGACCCAGGTGCTGGCCGACCTGGCCGGCCGTTCCGTCCTGGTGCCAGGGGAGCGCGAGCTGGTGGCGGCCGGCGCCGCCGTGCAGGCGGCCGCTGTCCTCGGCGGCCTGGCACCGAGCGACATCGCCGCCGCGTGGGGCACCAGCGCCGGACGGGTGGTCGAGCCGGGTCCGGGTGCGACCACCGCCGCCGACGTCCGCGCCGCCTATGCCGCCCGGCGTGACGCCGAGGCGTGAGCGACCCGTTCCAGGTCCTCGGCCTCCCGGCGACGGCGACGCTGGCCGAGGTGCGGGCGGCGCGGCGGCGCCTGGCCCGGGCGGCCCACCCCGACGTGGGCGGCGACGAACGGCAGATGCGGGAGATCAACCAGGCCTTCGACCAGGCCGTGCGCCGCATCCTCGGCCGGCCGGATGGCCCGGTGCGACCGGCGGAACCCCCGGCGCCAGCTCCGGCGCCGGCCCCCCGCCAGGCGCCCGGGCCCCGCGTGACCGGCACCGGCCCGTGGGTGCAGCACGACGAGCCGTCGTTCACCATCGACGTGCTGCCGGTCGACGCCTTCGCCGCCCTCGAGCGGGTGGCGCCCACCCTCGGCGAGGTCGTGGCCGAGGATGCGCCCTACCTGCTGGAGGTGCTGCTCGAGGAGCCGGCGCCGTGCTGGTGCCGACTCGAGCTGCTGCCGGAGGCGGGCGGCACCACCGTGATGATGATGGTGGCCGGCATCCGCCACCTGCGCCCGCCGCTCGTCGAAGACGTCCGCGACACCTGGGTCGACGCCCTCAACCGACCGCGTTGATGCCTCCTCGACTCGTGACCGGTGGTCGCCCCTGGCAACTTTGGGTGCGAATCCCGTCATGGGTGCGAGATGGCCCGCCTGGCGGGTCGTTTCGCACCCAATGAGCACCTGGCCCCGAGGCGCCGTGGGCGTCAACGGGGCGAGGCCGCTTTGCGGAGGCGCTCGTTGACGGCCGTGCCGATGCCCACATCGGGTGGCGGCACCACCACCAGCACGTCGAGGCCCCGGGCGTCGGCCTCGCGCAGCCACTCGTACAGGTGCCGGGCGTAGGCGGCGCCGTCGGGTCCCGGGTCGAGCACATCGACCACTCGGCCGGCGTCGCGCAGTGCTGCCACCCGCTCGGCGGCGCGGCGACCGTCGGCGGCCAGCTCCACGGCGGCGCGTGGTGCGTAGTGGGACTCGATCATGCCCGGCGCCCGGCTCGGCCCGGCGGTGCCGTCGACGACCTTCGCGCCGGCGCTCGCCGCCACGTCATCGATCGTGATGGCGCCGTGGCGCAGGAGGGTGGGCGGGTCGGTGGTGCAGTCCACGATGGTCGACTCCACCCCGACGGCGCACGGCCCACCGTCGAGCACGAGGTCCACGTCGGCGCCGAGATCGGCCCGGACGTGGGCCGCGGTCGTCGGGCTGACCTTCCCGAACCGGTTGGCCGACGGCGCCGCCAGGCCGCCGCCGAACGCCTGCAGCAGGCGCAGGGCCAGCGGGTGGCCCGGCACCCGCAGCCCGACCGCCAGGCGGCCGCCGGTGACGATGTCGGGGACGCGCCCGGATCGCTCGACGAGGAGGGTGAGCGGCCCGGGCCAGTAGGCGGCGGCCAGTCGATCCGCCGCCGGCGGCACCGTGCGGGCCCACGCCGCCATCGCCTCGGCATCGGGCAGGTGCACGATCACCGGATGGCCGAGCGGCCGGCCCTTCACGGCGAAGATGCGCTCGACGGCGGCGGCCTGGCTGGCATCCGCGCCGAGCCCGTAGACGGTCTCGGTCGGGAACGCCACCAGCCCGCCCGCCCGCAACCGCTCGACCGCCTCCTCGATGCCCGGCGTCTCGCCCGGCGCCGCCGTCACGGCACGGCGTCCAGGAACTCCAGTGCCGCGTCGATGAAGGCGAAGGACTCGGGCGTGGCGAAGTGGTCGACGCCCTTGAGGGTGACCAGGCGGGCATCGGGCAGCGCCTCGACCAGTGGATCAGGCGGGCCGGCGAAGTCCTTGTCGCCCAGCGCGACGAGGACGGGGCACGTGACCGCGGCCAGCCGTTCCTTCGTGAGGCGCTCGCCGGTGCGCTTCATGACGGCGGCCAGGGCGGCGGCGTCATTGCCCGGCTGCTGCGAGTACTGCGAGAAGAGCCGGCCTACGTTGTCCTCGGTCTCGCGTCCCTCGACGGCGTCGATGATGATCTGGCGCCGCTGCGGGTCGTCCTCGAACACGTTCTTGCCGATCCCGGCCACCACGAGGCGCCCGAACCGCTCGGGCGTGCGGATGGCCAGTTCGAGGAGGGTCATGGCACCCATCGAGAAGCCGACGGCGTCGATCTGGCCGTCGGCGGGGATGGCCTCGACGATGCGGGTCGTGAGATCGGCGTAGTCGGCCGGATCGTGGGGCTTGGGCGCCGTGCCGTGACCGAGGAGGTCGACGCCGATGACCGTGCGCCCGGCGTCCTGGAGGAGCGCCTCCCACCCGGGGGCCTGCCACGTCGTAGCGAAGGACCCTCCCCAACCGTGGACCAGGACGATGGGTTCGCTGCGCACGATCGGCACCGTAGCGGGCGGGCGGTGACGCCACCGCCTCCCCGGTAGCCTGATCCGGCCCTCGGCCACCTCTATGCGCTTCCTCACCGACACCGTTCCGCCGTTCGACCTCACCTACAACGACGTGTTCATGGTGCCGAGCCTGTCGGACGTGCCCTCCCGCCTCGACGTCGACCTCTCGACCGCCGATGGCATCGGCACGACGTTGCCGGTCGTGGTGGCCAACATGACCGCGGTGGCGGGCCGGCGCATGGCCGAGACGGTGGCCCGTCGCGGTGGCATCGCCGTGCTTCCCCAGGACGTGCCCACGGACGTCCTGCAACAGGTCGTCTCGTACGTGAAGAGCCGTCACGCCATCTACGAGACGCCGATCACGCTGGGGCCGCACCAGACCATCGCCGAGGCGCTGGCGCTGATCCACAAGCGGGCTCACGGCGTCGTCGTGGTGGTCGACGACGAGGACGCCCCGCTCGGCATCTTCACCGAGGCTGATGCCGGCGGCTTCGACCGCTTCACGCAACTGCACCGCGTCATGTCTTCGGACCTGCTGTGCGTGGAGGATGGGGCCTCGCCCGAAGACGTCTTCGACCGCCTGGCGTCGGCCCGTTTCACTGCCGCGCCGGTCGTGCGCGACGGCCGCCTCCTCGGGGTGATGACCCGCAAGGGCGCGCTGCGGGCGACGATCTACCGGCCCGCCCTCGACGACGCCGGCCGGCTCATGGTCGCCGCCGCCATCGGCATCAACGGCGACCCGGCGGCGCGGGCGGAGACGGCGCTGGCGGCCGGCGTCGACGTGCTCGTGATCGACACCGCCCACGGGCACCAGGCCAAGACCCTGGCCGCCATCCGCCACACCCGTGACATGCGCACGACGGTCCCGATCGTGGCCGGCAACGTCGTCACCGCCCGTGCCGTCGGGGATCTGGTCGAGGCCGGGGCCGACATCGTGAAGGTCGGCGTCGGTCCCGGGGCCATGTGCACCACCCGCATGATGACGGGCGTCGGCCGGCCGCAGTTCTCGGCCGTGCTCGAGTGCGCCGCGGAGGCGCGCCGACAGGGCAAGCACGTGTGGGCCGACGGCGGCGTGCGTCACCCGCGCGATGTGGCCCTCGCGCTGGCGGCGGGGGCGTCCAGCGTGATGCTCGGCAGCTGGCTGGCCGGCACGTACGAGAGCGCCGCCGATCCGATGCGCGACGCGGACGGGCGCCTCTACAAGGAGAGCTTCGGCATGGCGTCCCACCGGGCGGTCACGCATCGGACGCGCGACGAGCCGAGCTTCGAGCGGGCCCGCAAGCAGCTCTTCGAGGAAGGCATCAGCTCGTCGCGCATGTACATCGACAGCGAGCACCCGGGCGTGGAGGACATCATCGACCAGATCGTGGCCGGCGTCCGCAGCGCCTGTACGTACGCCGGTGCCCGCACCATCGCCGAGCTCCACGAGCGGGCCGTGGTCGGTGTGCAGACGCAGGCCGGCTACTTCGAAGGCCTGCCAGTCGGCACGAACTGGTAGCGATCAGTGCCGCGGCGCCACTTCAGGCGGCGAGCAACCTGATCACCCGCACGTCCGACGTGCGGAAGCTGGCCAGGCGGGTGCTCCAGCAGTCGACGACGCTGCGCCCGGGCGCCGTGCGGAAGAACGTGGTGAGAGGACCCTCCTGCTGGTAGGCATCGGCGCCGTCGATGACCTCCGACGTGTCGTTCACCAACTGCACGAGGTACGCCATGGGACCAGGGTACGAAGCCGACCCTGTGAGGAGGAAGACGCACAACGGTGTGAATTGCCGGTGGACGACATGCCGCGCCCTGTGGAGGAGCCGCCGCTACGCTCGCCGTCGTCCATGACGATGGCCCCTGAGCGCTCCGAGCCGTCGCTGGCGGCCGTCGTCGCACGCGAGGCTCGGCCGCGGCAGTGGCTGAAGAACGTGCTCGTCTTCGCCGCACCGGCGGCGGCGGGCGTGCTGCACGAATGGCCGTCGCTCTGGCGGGCCGTCGTGGCGTTCGTGGCGATGTGCGCGGCCGCGAGCGGGGCGTACTGCCTGAACGACATCGCCGACGTCGACGCCGATCGCCGGCATCCGGTCAAGCGCTTCCGCCCCGTGGCCGCCGGCGACCTACCCGTCGCCGCGGCGACGTCGCTCGGCGTCAGCCTCCTCGTGGCGTCGCTGGTCCTCGCTGCCCTTACGTCACGCGGGCCGCTGGTGCTCGTCGTCGCCGCGTACATCGCCGTCACGCTCGCCTATTCAGCAGTGCTGAAGCACATCGCCGTCGTCGACCTCGCCGCGGTGGCCGCCGGGTTCGTGCTGCGCGCCGTGGCCGGAGCGGTCGCCGTCGACGTGACCATGTCGAACTGGTTCCTGCTGTGCATCTCCTTCGGCTCGATGTTCATCGTGACGGGCAAGCGCTACGCCGAGCTGCGCCAGTTCGGTGACGAGGCCGGCTCGATGCGTCCCAGCCTCGAGATCTACAACGTGACGTTCCTGCGCTTCGTCATCGGCGCGTCGGTCTCGATCACCGTCGTGTCGTACTGCCTGTGGGCGTTCGAGAAGGCCGACGTCACCCACGTGTCGTGGCCGATGTACCAGCTGTCGATCGTCCCGGTCGTGCTCGCCCTCGTGCGCTACGGCCTCATCCTGGAGACCGGCCGCGGCGGCGCGCCCGAGGAGGTGTTCCTGTCCGACCGGACGCTGCAGGCCGTCGGGGTCGTGTGGCTCGCCCTCTTCGCCCTCGGCCTCTACCGTGCCTGAGCTCCTGTGCGGATGGGGCCGGACCGCACCCACCGCCGCCACCGTCGTGGATGCCTCGGTGCTGGACTCGGTGCTCGTCGACCCCCCGGCGCGCGGCGTGATCGCCCGGGGTGGGGGACGCGCCTACGGCGACGCCGCCCAGAACGCCGGCGGATCGGTGATCGCCATGACGGCGGGCTCGCCGGTCGAGCCGGCGCTCGACGCCGCCACCGGCATCGTGACGGCGACGGGCGCCACCACCATCGGCGAGCTGCTGCGCTTCCTCCTGCCGCGCGGCCTGTTCGTGCCGGTGACGCCGGGGACCAGTCACGTCACCGTGGGCGGAGCGGTCGCCGCCGACGTGCACGGCAAGAACCACACCGCCGACGGCTCGTGGATGGACCACGTCACCGCCATCGACCTGGCAGTGCCCGGCGGCGAGGTGCACACCCTCGGTCCCACCGACGACGCGTTCTGGGCCACCGGCGGAGGCATGGGCCTCACCGGCGTTGTCACGTCGTGCTCGTTCCGGGCCGTGCCCGTGACCACGAGCCGGATGCTGGTCGACACGACGCGGGCCCCGGATCTCGAGGCAGTCCTCGCCGCGCTGGCGACGAGCACGGCGCGCTACCGCGTGGCGTGGCTCGACGCGTCGGCGAGCGGCGCCGCCCTCGGCCGGGGCGTGGTCACCGTGGCCGACCACGCCCCCCGCTCGGCCATCGCCGGCGACGACGATCCGCTGGCCTACCGGCCCCGCGCCTTCGGTGCCGTCCCTCCGATCGCGGTCGTCGGGCGGCGGTCGATCCCGCTGCTGAACGAACTGCGCTACCGCGCCGCGCCCACCCGGCGAACGGGCGCGGTGCACACGATCGCCTCCTTCTTCCACCCGCTCGACGCCGTGGCCGGGTGGAACCGTCTGTACGGGCGGCGCGGCTTCGTGCAGTGGCAGTGCGCAGTGCCTGATCGGGCCGAGGCCTCGTTGGCCACCGTCCTCGAGACGCTGGCGCGGGCCGGGGCCCACTCGCACGTGACGGTCCTGAAGCGCTTCGGTGCCGGCAATGCCGGCCCGCTGTCGTTCCCGACCGCCGGATGGACGTTGGCCGTCGACCTGCCGGCCACGCCGTCGCTCGCACCGGCACTGGACGGGCTCGACCGCGTCGTGGCCGACGCCGGCGGTCGCATCTACCTCGCCAAGGACGCCCGCCTCGACCCCGTCCTCGTGGCCACCATGTACCCGCGGTTGGACGAGTGGCGGGCCGTTCGTGACGGCCTCGACCCCGGCGGCGTGCTGCAGTCCGACCTCGGCCGACGCCTGGCGCTCCTCCGATGAAGGACGGGCTCGGCGATGTCCAGTCCGTGCTGGTGCTGGGCGCCACCAGCGATCTCGGCCAGGCCATCACCCGGGCGCTGGTCCGGCGGCGCTGTCGCACCGTCGTGCTCGCCGCCCGCCGGCCCGGGGAGCTGAGCCTGTTCACCGGCGAGCTGCGCTCCGACGGCGCCACCACGGTGGAGCTCGTCCAGTTCGACGCCGACCGGCCCGAGGACCACGCCGCCATCATCGGCGCCGCCTTCGACCGCCATCGCGATCTCGACGTGGTGCTCGTCGCCTTCGGCGTGCTCGGTGACCAAGCCGCCTTCGACGCCGACCCGTTGCTGGCGGTGGCGGCGGCCCGGACCAACTACGTCGGTGCCGTGTCGTGCGGGCTGGTGGCGGCCGACCGGCTGCGGCGCCAGGGCCACGGCACGCTGGTGATGCTGTCATCGGTGGCGGGCGAGCGGGTGCGGCGGGCCAACTTCGTCTACGGGTCGACCAAGGCCGGTCTCGACGGCTTCGCCCAGGGCCTCGGCGACGCCCTGGCCGGCACCGGCGCCCGCGTGCTCGTGGTGCGGCCCGGCTTCGTCGCCACGAAGATGACGGCCGGGCACCATCCCGCGCCGCTGGCCACCACCGCCGATGCCGTGGCCGACGCCGTGGTGGCGGGCATCGCCGCCGGCAACGAGGTGGTGTGGGTGCCCTCGGTGCTGCGGTGGGTCTTCGCCGCCTTCCGCCACCTACCGCGGTCGATCTGGCGTCGCCTGCCCAACTGACGCGCCGGGACCCGATATGCGAGCACCTTCGTACACCAGATCGTCTGGGAGACTGCCCGGATGACACCGAACGTGTTGGGCGGTGAGCTGGAGACGTGCTCGGTCGACCCGCTGACGGGTTGGTACCGCACGGGCTGCTGCGAGACGGGCGGCGACGATCTTGGCGTCCACGCCGTGTGCGCCCAGGTGACCGACGAGTTCCTCGCCTTCAGCAAGGCCCAGGGCAACGACCTGTCGACGCCGCAACCGGGCTTCGACGGCCTCACCGCCGGGGACCGCTGGTGCCTGTGCGCGCCCCGCTGGCAGGAAGCGCTCGAGGCCGGCGTGGCGCCGCCGGTGGTGCTGGAGGCCACCCACCTGCAAGCGCTCGAGTGGGTCTCGCTGGACGACCTGCGCCGCCACGCCGTCACGACGTGAGGGCGGGCAGTACCTCACGCACCAGCGAGTCGTAGGCCTGCTTGGACTCGTCGTCGAGGCCCGGCGCCCGCCCCACGCCCATCAGCACGAACTTGTCGAGGCCGAGACCGGCCATCTCCTGCAGGCGGGCCGTCACCTCGTCGACGCCCCCGAGCACGGCATAGCGGTCGGCGAAGTCGGCGGTGATCGTCGACGCCTGCACCGAGCCCGATTGGGTGTGGTGGTTCATGTCGTAGCGCGAGTGCAGCTCGGTCAGCATGGCCGCCGAGCGCTCGTCGTAGGGCCCGACGGGTGTGCCGTGCATGACGTTGAAGCGGGCCAGCGTGGAGAGCCCTCCGGCCACGAGCTGGCGGCCCACGACCCGGTCGGGATGCACGGCGACGTTGACGTAGGCGCCCAAGCCGATGCCGTCCCGATCGAGGCCGGCGTCGAGGCGGGCCATGCGGGCCACCTCGATGGCCCACGCCAGGCGCTCCACGTCGGCACCGACGGCGAACGTGATGCGGTCGGCCACCACCGCCGCCAGCCCGATGACGCGCGGCCCGCTGGCGGCGACGTCGAGGGGCACCTTCGGGACGTTGGCGATCCACTGGATGCGGCTGGCGGTGGGCTGGTCGCCGAGGCCGAGGGCGTCGACCGAGTCGACCTCCTCGTCGGCGTTGTCGGCGAAAGGCACGTCCTCACCGCGCAAGTAGCCCTGGAGGCGGCGCAAGTAGCGGCCGAACACCGGCACCGACGCCGGCGCCAGGCCGAGGTGCGCCAGCGCACTGTCGCCGCGCCCGATGCCGAGCACCGCCCGGCCCCCCGACAGCGTCTGCACCGACGCGATCGAGCACGCCGTCGCCGCCGGGTGCCTCGTGTAGGGGTTGGTGACACCGGTGGCCAGGCCGAGGCGGGTCGTGGCTTTGGCGGCGAGCGCCAACGCCACGTACGGGTCACCGCTCAGGTTCTGCGAGTCGACGACGGCGACACCGTCGAACCCGTCGGCCTCCAGCCGTTCGGCGTAGCGGCCGATCGAGTTCGGCCCGGCAACGCCGATCGTCCAGAGCTCAGGCACTGACGGCGAGAGCGAGCGAGTCCAGGTCGATCTTGTAGAGCTCCGCCGCGTTCTCGCTCAGGATGGCGCGCCGCTGCTCATCGGTCAGGCCCTTGGTGTGCTCGGCCAGCATCTCCTGCGACCACGGCCACGTGGAGTCCGAATGCGGGAAATCGTTGGCCCACATCAGGCGCTTCCAGTTCATGGCGTCGGCGAAGCGGAACGCCGTCCAGTCGTCCTGGAACGTGGTGTAGATGTTGTTGGCGAACCACTCGCTCGGCATGCGGGTCAGCTCCTGGCCGGCGGGCAGCCAGTAGCGGTGGCGCTTGTAGGCGTGGTCCATGCGGTACATGAAGTGGGGCACCCACCCGGCGTCGGCCTCCACGCACACGATGCGGAGATCCGGGTGCCGCTCGAACACCCCGCCCAGCACCAGCAGCCCCATGATGTCCTGGCAGCCGCGCACGACCGACAGGAACGAGTTCATGTTCGGGCCGCGCGTCTTGTCGGCGCGCGTGGTGAGGATGTGGAAGCTGAGGGGCAGCCCCAGCTCGACGGCGGCGTCCCAGAACTCGTCGAAGGCGGGGGAGTCGTAGTCGTCGTCACCGGCGGGCAGGCCCGGCATCATCACGCCCCGCAGACCGGCGTCCTTGATGCGCTGCAGGTCGTCGATGCCCTCCTGCGGCGAGCGCATCGCCGTCTGGCCCACGCCGAGCAGGCGTTCGGGGTTGAACGAGCAGTACTCCACGATCCAGCGGTTGTAGGCCTGGAAGCAGGCGTGCTTGTAGTCGGCGTCGCGGTGGTTGCACAGCATCATGCCGACGGTCGGGTAGATGACCTCGGCGGCTACGCCGTCACGCGCTTGGTCGGCCAGGCGGGCGGTCGGGTCCCAGCCGCCACGGTGGAGGTCCTTGAAGTGATCGCCCTTCATCCGGATCTGGTCCGGCGGCTTGCCGGCCGCGGCGGCCGTCCCGATGTTGATCGGCCGCTTGAAGCCGTCGATGACGAACACGTCGCCGTCGGCCCCGGCGTCGACCATGCGCGGCGCCCGGTCGGCGAAGGCCTTGTCGATGTAGTCGACGTACGTCTCCGGCGGTTCGGTGATGTGCGAGTCGGCGGAGATGATCGGCCGGTCGACGATGGTGCTCAACGTGGTTCCTCTCAGGCCGGCGCCGGCTGGGCGCCGCGCACGAGTCGGCCGGGCAGCGCGCCCGTGGGCTCGCTGTCGGCGTACACCTCTTGGCCGGCCACGAACGTGTGCCGGTAGCCGTCGACGTCCTGCAGGAGGCGCCGGCCGCCGGCCGGGAGGTCGTACTGGATGCGGGGCGGGTGCAGCCGCATCCCGTCGAAGTCGATCACGTTGATGTCGGCCCGGTAACCCGGCGCCAGCACACCGCGGTCGAACAGCCCGACGGTGCGGGCCGTCTCCCGGCACTGCTGCTGCACGACGAACGGGAGGTCCAGTCGCTCGCCCCGCGTGCGGTCGCGGCACCAGTGGACCAACAGCGTGGTGGGGAAGCTGCCGTCGCAGATCGTGCCGACGTGGGCCCCGCCGTCACCGAGGCCGGGCACCGTGGCCGGGTGGACGAGGAGCTCCCGGGCGGTGTCGAGGTTGCCATTCGGGTAGTTGATGATCGGCGAGTAGAGGAGGGCCCGGCCCTCGTCGCCGAGGATGAGGTCGTAGGCCAGGTCGGCCGGCTCCCGGCCCTGCCGGCCGGCCTCGGCGGCGAGGCTGGCGTCGGGCTCGGGCTCGTAGTCGGGTGGGTCGCCCAGGACGAACATCTGCCCGAAGCCGCCCTGGAACGGCAGCGGGAAGTCGGCGTACTCGGCCACGATGGCGGCCCGGCGGGCCGGCTCGCGCAGCGCCGCCACCCGCTCCGGCAGCGGCAGCCCGGCGATCTCCTTGTACGACGGGCAGCGGGTGAACGGGTTCATGGTGGCCTGGAGGCCGAGCAGGATGCCGATGCCGCGCGCCGCGACCTGGGCCCGCACCTCGAGACCTTCGGCGTTCATGGCGTCGATGGCGGCCAGCACGCGCTGGTGGTGGCGGCCGCCCCCTGACCCGGCGGCCAGCGAGATCGACAGCGGGCGTCCGGTGGCCGCCATGTCGTGGAGGACGACGGCCTCCTGGTCGATGTCGACGAAGTCCGACACCACCTGCAGCACGCCCATGTTGATGCGCCCAAGGGCTTGCGCGATGCCGACCAGCTCGGCGTGCTCGGCGGTGAGTGACGGCGTGTACTCGCCCTTGATCGACCGGTGGTTCTTCGTGCGCGACGTGGTGAAGCCGAGCCCGCCGGCCTGCACACCCTCAGCGGCCAGCTCGCCCATGAAGGCGATCTCGTCGGCCGTCGGGCGCTCCGTGTGGTCGGAGCCGCGCTCGCCCATGGCGTGGAGGCGCAGCGCCGCGTGCGGGACCTGGGCGGCGAAGTCGATGTCGTGCGGCCGGCGCTCCAGCGCGTCGAGGTACTCGCCGAAGGTCTGCCACGACCAGTCGAGGCCCTCGTGCAGGGCCGTACCCGGGATGTCTTCCACGCCTTCCATCAGCTCGATGAGGCGATTGCGATCGGCAGGGCGCACGGGGGCGAAGCCGACGCCGCAGTTGCCCATGACGACGGTGGTGACGCCGTGCCACGCCGAGGGCAGCAGCCGGCTGTCCCACGTGGCCTGGCCGTCGTAGTGGCTGTGGATGTCGACGAAGCCCGGGGTGACGAGCAGCCCGTCGGCCACCACCTCCCGCTGGCCGCGGCCCTCGACCGCGCCGACCTCGGTGATGCGACCGTCGGTGATGGCGACATCCGCAGTGCGAGCGGGCGCACCGGTGCCGTCGATCACGGTGCCGGCACGGATGACGACGTCGTGGTCTGCCATGGGTGATCCCCTTTCCCCGTTCACCACCCGTTTTACCTCGTCGGGCCGGGAAGGACCCAGTTAGCGGAGCGTCTCGGCGATAGCGATGGCAGCGTCTCGATCGAGTGCGCCTTCGAGGCGGTAGGTGACGCCTCCGTCGGCCCACAGCAACGTGTTGGTCGCCAGCCGCACGGTCGTCGTCTGCTGGCTGCCGTCGGGCGCGTCGAGGACCAGCTCGTGGACGGGTCCGGAGATCCACACGCCCTGGGCGGCGCCGACGTCCACGAACTCGACCTGGGTGCCGGTGCTGAACAGCTTCTTGATGTAGCTGTAGTCGGGCTCGGCCCGCAGCTCGGCGATGAGCACGCCGATCGGTGCCACCGGCGACACCGGCCGGCCCGGCCCCGGGTCGTAGACCAGCGACACCTCCTGCAGGGAGCCGGTGGTGCGCACGTGGACGCTGTCGGGGTGCTCGTAGCCGGGTGCCGTCGGCACGGCCACGGGAAAGCCGACGGCGGCCCGTGCCTCGTCGAGGGTGACCGCCGGACCGAGGTCGAGCCCGCTGTACGGCCCGCCGGTGGGCGGTGCCGTCGAGACGCGCACGGCGCCGATGCCGAGGAAGTCGGCCACGGCGTGCCTCGTGGTGGGCACGATGGCCACGACGAGGGCGATCACGGCGGCGGCCACCGCGACGACCAGGACAGGCCGGCGCCAGCCCGACGGTGTGGGCGCGCCCTCGCCGGCGCGCAAGCGCTGGCCGACGGCGAGGGCCAGCCGCTCCGGCTCCACCGCCAGGCCGCCGGCGGTGCGCTCGAGGAGGGCCTCCACGGCCGTGCCCTCAGCCATCGGCCACCTCCAGCGCGTCGAGGGCGCCCGACTGGCGGAGCCGGTCGAGGGCGCGCGCCAGGCGGCTCTTGACCGTGCCGACGGGGCAGCCGATGGCGTCCGCCGTCTCTCGCTCGGACAACCCCGCGAAGAACCGGTACGAGATCACCTCACGGTCGCGCTCGGGAAGGGCGGCCACGGCGGCGACGACGGCACGCGATTCGGCATTGGTGATGGCGGCGTCCTCGGGCAGGGTGGCGGACTCGCGGCGGCGACCGGCCGCCACCACCGCCAGCCGCGCCCGGCGACCGGTCGAGCGGCGCCGGTTCTTGGCCTCGTTGGCGACGATGCGCATGAGCCACGGCCGCAACGGCGCATCGGCCCGGAACCGGTGGAGCGAGTGGAACGCCTTCACGAACGCCTCCTGGACGGCATCGTCGGCCTCGGCAGCCGAGCCGCACACGGCGTGGGCCAGCCGAACGGCGCCCGCGGCGTACCGGCGTACGAGCTCCTCGTACGCGTTCACATCCCCGGCCTGCGCCAAGGCGACCAACTCGGCATCGTCCACGTCTGCTCACCAGTACACCGCTACGACGGAGGAGGTTCCGTGTCGTCGTCGCCGCCTCCTCCGCTGGCTCCTGACTCGCTGCCCTTGGAGGGCGAGCGGATAGGCGAAGAGAGCTTTGGGTGCCGATTGCCTCGCCTGACGGGCCGATCGGCACCCATGACCGAATCGGCACCCAACGTCGCTGACGGATCGTGGCCACCGGCCCCGCCGCCCGGATCACGAGCACCTATCCGCTCGCCCTCTCGAACAGTTCCTCAGACATCTGCCCCGGGCGCCGCCCTGCGGCACCACTCGCCACCGCGACGAGCGTGACCGTCACGGCGATGGCCGCCCAGGCCAGCGGGTCGACGGCCGAGAACGCAGCCGGCCAGTTCAGGTCGGGCGGGATGGGGTAGCGGATCGTCTTGGCCACGATGTACGTCGCCGCCACCGCCATCAGCACGCCGGGCGTGAGCGGCAGCCACCGGCGCAGCCAGCGGGGCCCGGCCCGGGCGGCGATCACGGTGACGATGGCGGCGACGCCGGCCACCGGCCCGCCGAGCAGGCTGAACCCCACGCCGGCCCCGACCGCCAGCAGCGCCGGATGGACCGGGCGGCGACGGCTCGGCGGCCTGTCGAGCGGGACCGGGGGTGGCCGCCGGTCGACTACGACGAGCACCAGGCAGGCGAGGGCGGCCAGCGCCGAGATGCCGAGGCCCAGCCAGACGAGGCGCTGCGGGGTCCACGTCAACGTGACGGTGAGACTTCCGCCGCCCGCGGGTGGGGTGATCCGCCAGCCGTTGGCGTAGCCGTTCACGAGGGTCGGCGCGCCGAGGTCGTGGCCGTCGAGGCGGGCGTGCCAGCCGTCGTTGCGGCTCTGGCCGAGCACCAGCCAGAACGGGTCGGCGGCGCCGTCGATGCGGAGGTCGTAGGAGACCCGGCTCTGACCGGTCACCGTCACCACTGGTGGGGTCGGCTGCGCACTCGGTCCTGTCGTCGCCGCCGACGTGAGCACCAGCCGGTCCACGTCGATGCCGACGTCGCGGCCCACCGCGGTGCGGATGTCGTGCGTCCCCGCGGGCAATGCGAGCGGCGCCCCGCACGGCTCGACGGCGAGGGGTTGGCGGGCGACGCCGTCGGCCACCGTCCCGCTCACGCGTACGGGTACGGGCGCGCCGTCGACGGTCAGCAAGTCGAACCGGCACGCGCCCGGAAGGGCGCCCACCGGTGCAACTTGGCGGAAGCTGCCGGCGCCCAGTTCGGCCACGGCCACCGGCAGGTCGATCGGCTCGCCACTGACGTCGTCGGGGGCGCGCACGGCGCGGATGGCGTCCAGCGTCACCGCCAGGGTGCGGGCCGTCACGGGAGCAGGCAGGTCGACGCGCACCGTTGCCGTCGCGTTCTCGCGCGACGGATCGTCCGGGATGGCCGGCACGGCTACGGCCACGGGTGGCCCGCCGTCAGCCGCGATCGCCAGCGCGGTCGGCACGGAGTGGCGCCCGTCGGCGATCACGGTCAAGTCGAGATGATCCACCGTCGTGGGCGCGGCGGCGACGACGGTCAGGATCTGGCCCTGCACCTCGGCCAGCGGGGTCTGCCAGGCCGTGGCCGGGTCGCCGTCGACGGCCGCCGCCCCGCGCATGCCCGGCTCGCCGGGGAGATGGGCCGAGGCGCTCGCCCGGACGCCGGAACCGGAGCCGAGCGCGGCATCAACGGCGGCGTCGGGGGCCACCCCGGAGACGCGAGCAGTGCCGCTCACCGTGAAGGTGCGCGCCGTCGGCAGCGTGAACGTCCGGGCGATGGAGGTCTCCGGATCGGAGCGCCTCGACTCGTGCTCGTCGGCCCGCTGGCGGGTGGTCAAGATGGTGAGCCCATGGCCGGCGGACGGGGCGCCCGCCCGGCCGAGCAGATCCTCGGGCAGGCGCACCACCTCGTCGACGCGTGGGCCGCCATCGCCGATCTGCAGGTCGGCCACACCCACCGCGGACAGGCCGTTGTAGCCCGGCAACGTCCCGTAGTTGTCGCCCGTGACGGTGAGCTCCAACGTGGTGAACGTGCGCGGCCCGATGTCGATGCGCTGGCCGGGCGCGGCGCGGGAGCTGTCGTCGAGGTCGATGTCGACGCCGTCGCCGCCGTCGAAGCGCAGGCGCACCTTCGTCATCCACCGGTTGCGGGGACCGGTCGTTGGCTGCAGGAGCGTGAGGTGGTCGGTGGTGACGGGCTGGTCGAGCGTGACCACCAGCCGCTCGCCTTCCACGGTGGTGAGCGCGCCCTCCCGCCAGGCCGTCACCGGGTCGGCATCCATGGCGTTGGCGGCGCGGTCTTCGGGCGTGTACGTGACCGGGTTGCCGTAGGAGGTGGCCTGGATCGACCGTACGCCGCGCTGCTCGGTGACGGTGGCGGCACCGTCACCGGCGCCGGGGAAGACATCGAGGCGGTTGTCGGTCGGGTCGTCGGCCAGCGGCTGCTCGCCCGCCTGCTCCGTGTAGCCGACGTTCTCCTGCACGCTGCCCCAGCGCCGGGCGCGCCGGCGGTTGGAGTCGGTCACCAGCAGGTCGGCGCCATCGGCGAGGGCCTGGTCCAGCTGGTCGGGCGCCAGCGCCGCTGACGAGAGCACGGCGCCGCGATCGGCAAGGAGCCCGGCGGCGGCGGCGTCCACGATGCCCTCCCCGTCGCCCGCGATCACGAGCGGCCGGGCCACCGGCTCGGCGTGGACGATGGCGGGTGTCGCCGGAACGTCGATGCCGGCCACGGTGGGCGGGTCGGGCGTGCCCGGCGCGATGGCGAGCGCCGCCTCGTCGACGAGCGGCACCCGGGCGATGGGCGTGTTCGCGGAGGTGGGGCCGTACGCCACCGGGGCGGCGAGCCCACCGGCGGCCAGCACCTGCTGCCAGAACGGCCGGGGTCGCGGCGTCTGGAAGCGCTCGTACTGGAGATCGTTGCGGACATTCAACGTGCCCGCCGAGATCAGGCGGGCGAACGGCGCCAGCGCCGCCGGCTCGAACACGCCGTCTTGGAGGCGCTCCTCGAAAGCGTTGAGGAGATCGGCCGACGGCGCCGAGCCCCAGGGGACGAGCTCGCGGGCCACGTAGGGCCGGTCCATCAGGCCAGGCGTGATCGGGTCGACGGTCCCGCCCCAGCGGTAGCTGGCGAAATCGGATCCCGGCAGCTCGTAGACGCGCGTCTGGTGGTCACCGGCGTCGAGCGCGGTAGCGGCGTGCTGCCAGTCGTGGGGTACGTCGTCGCGCAGGATGCCGGCGCTGTACTCACCGCCGGTGAAGAGCGGGGGCATGGCGGCGGCGAGGACGGCGACGGCGGCGACCGGGACGGCGAACGCCAGCCGTGGCCGGCGAGCAGCGGCGGCCCGGGCGGCGGCAGCGACACCGAAGCCGAGGGCCAGCGCGAGGGCGAGGGCGACGAGGGGGACGGCCCGCGGCGTCGAGCGCAGGGCCTGACCCGCGCCGCTCGTCACGAACGCCTCCACGAGGCGGCCGGCGACGGTGCCTGCGCCCGCCGGGTAGCCGCCGACCGAGACGACGACACCGACCAGCAACAGGGTGGTCACGTAGCCGCGGTGGCGGAACCGGATGGCGGCCAGCGCCACGAGGCCGGCGGCGGCGATGGCGTAGCCGGCCACGACGAGCCACTGCTCGTCGAGGAACGGGGCCGACGGCCCGATCCAGCGGTCGACCTTGTCGCCGCCGTAGAAGAACCAGTAGCCGAGGCCGCGCAGCACCTCGCCTGGGCTCGACGTGCCCGCGACCGCGTCGTAGCTCTCCGTGTAGCGGAGGATGGGGATGCCGTAGCGCCCCTGCACGACCAACCCGGCGATCCAGAAGGCCGACACGCCCACGGTCAGCACGCCGATGCGGGCGACACCAGCAGCAGCGCCGCGAACGGTCGTCTCCCGGGCGCCCCACACCGCCCACGGCACCCAGAGCGCCGGGCCCAGGCCGGCCAGCACGAGCGCGGTGGCGTTCACGCTGCCCACTGTCAGGACGGTGAGGGCGAACAGCGCCGGCCACCGCCACGTGGAGCCGCGCAGCGATCGGGTGGTGAAGGCGATCAGCCACGGCAGGGCCGCCCACGGCAGCAGGATGACCGAGATGCGGGCGGCGTAGTCGAGGACGTACGGGCTCAGGAGGTAGGCGAGGGCGGCCACCGTGGTCGCCGCTCCGACCGGCACCCGCCACGTGCGTAGCAGGAAGACCACACCGGCGCCGGCGGCGAACAGGATCGTGCCCAGCCAGAACCGCTGGGCGATCCAGTCGGGCACGCCGAGGTGCTCGGTCGTCCAGTAGTAGGGACCGAGGGGCCACAGGTAGCCGATCGTCTGGTGGGTGACGGTGCCCATGCCGACTGTCGGGTCCCACAGGTACGGCGCCTTGGCCAGGAGCCGTGACGGATCGAGGGTCAGGTAGCTCTTGGTGTCGGCGCTGACCTCCCCCGGCGACGACCACAGCAGCGGCAGGTACGCCACCGCCGCGAGGGCAGCGTGGAGGGCGAGGCCGCGGCGGCGCTTCACTCCGAGGCAAGCAAGTGAGTGCCGGCGCAGTGCGCCGGCAGGGGCAGGCGCTGGCGGGATTGTCCGAGAGGTGCCGATCGGCCAGCCAAGCTGGCCCAAACGGCGAACCGGGGGGCTCCGGCAGGAGCCTCCGCCCCCCAGACCCCCCGCCTACCCGCTCGCCCTCCGAGCACAGCGAGTCCGTCGCGAAGCCGAGCCATCAGATGCGTCGGGCCAGGACGGCGAGGGTGCCGGCGGCGGTCGCTTCCCACGTGAAGTCGGCCGATCGGGCCAGGGCGGCGGCGGCCAGGCGCCGGCGGCGAGCGTCGTCGGTGAGGAGCGCAGCCACCTCGGCGCCGAGCTGGCCCGGCGCCGCCAGCACCCCGGTCACCCCGTCGATCACCGCGTCGCGGTGGCCGGCGATGTCGGTGACGACGGCCGGCGTGGCGCAGGCGGCGGCTTCGGTGATCGTCATGCCCCAGCCCTCGGCCACCGATGCGCTGGCCAGCACCCACGCCTGGCGGTACAGCCCTACCAGGTCGTCGTCGGCCAGCCGGCCCGGCAGGCGGACCCACTCGGTGCCGTCGACGGCGTCGATCGAGATCTTCCAGGCGTTCGCGCTCGGCCCCCTCGCCCACGATCACCAGCTCGAGCCCTGGCACGCGGTGGCGCACGGCGGCCAGCTCGGCGATGAGGGAGTCGAAGCGCTTCACCGGCATCAGCCGCCCGACCGCCACCACCAGGGGATGTGGGGAGCGGCCGGGGCCAGGAGCGAAGCGGGGATCGATGCCCGGCGGCACCACCGTCACGCGGTCGGGCCGGAGCCCGAGCTGGGCGACGAGCTCCTGGCGCGACGACTCCGACAGCGTCACGACGTGCTGGCGCCGGTAGATCGGCGGGGCCACCTGGTGCTCGATGGCCTCGCCCAGCCGGGCCAGGCGGGGAGGCAGCACCATGGCCCACATCGGTCCGTGGACGTGGTGCACCCAGGTCACCTTCGGACCGCGGGCCCACAGCGGGGTGAGCCACGGCACGCCGTTCCAGATCTCGACCAGGCCATCGCGGCGACCGTGGCGGCCGGTCAGCTCGGCGGCGACGCCGCGCGGGAACACCATGTAGCGGCCCGCCTTGCGGATCACCCGGTAGCCGGCGCGGCTGCTCTCGGGCGGCGCGCCCTGGGCGTAGGAGGTGCGCATCGTGACCTCGATGCCGGCCTCCCCCCAGAGCCGGGCCACGGCGGCGGCGTGCAGCTCGGAACCACCGGCCTCCACGTCGGCGATGTCGCGCCAGGCCAGCACGTGGATGCGGTGGAGGCCGGCGCCAGCCGCGATGTCACCGATCTTGGCGATGGCGTCGGCCCGTGCCAGTGGTGTCCTGGACCCGGGTTCCCTGGTCACGCCGGCCGTACACTACCGGCCGCCATGCGCCTCACCGGGGAACGTCCGATCGCCGGCAAGACGCCGGACTCGCTACTCGCCCTGCACGCCGCCGGGTACCGGGAGGTCGCGGCCCGCATCGGTCCGGGCGCGCTCCTCGACCTGGGCTGCGGCGTCGGCGACGGCAGCGCCCGCTTCCTGGGGGGCGGCCGGCGGGTGACCGGCGTCGACTACGACCCGGCCACGGCGGCCGTCGCCGCCGAGCTCCACCCCGGTCTCGTGACGGCGTGCAGCGACGCCGGCGAGCTGGCCGTGCGCAGCGGCGCGTTCGACTGGGCGTGCTCGTCGCATCTCATCGAGCACTTCCACCGGCCCGAGCGCCACGTGGCCGAGGTGAGCCGGGTGCTGGCCCCGGGCGGCGTGGCCTTCTTCATCACGCCGAACGCCCCGGCCGACTTCGAGAACCCGTTCCACGTCCACCTGTTCGAGCCGCCCGAGCTGGGGACGCTGCTCGGCCGCCACTTCGCCGATGTGCAGATCTGGGGCCTCGACGGCGATGCCGTGGTGAAGGCCGACTTCGAGCGCCGCCGCCGCCTGGCCCGCTGGTTGCTGGCCGCCGACGTGCTCGACGTGCGCCACCGCCTCCCCCACGATCGCTACGTCCAGCTCCATGCCGCCGGCCGCCGGGCGGCCTACCCGCTGCTGGTGGCGGCCGAGCGGCTCGGCCGCTGGGCGGGCCGGCCGGCGCGTGAGCAGATCACCGCGTCGCGGTTCGGCCTCGTGCGCCCGATCGACGAGACCACCCTCGTGCTGTTCGCGGTGGCTCGGAAGAGGCCACCGCTCAGCCGATGACCGGCGCGTTGCGGCCGCTCCCCGCGCCAGCGGTATCCGGCCGTTCCTCGTGGTACTCCTGCTCCACGTTCACGTCCCAGACGTCGTGGGCCGTGCCCTTCACGATGTTCTCCACCGCCAGCATGGCCGTGTACATGGAGTGGTCCTGGTTGTTGTAGCGGTGCATGCCGTTGCGGCCCACCGGCCACACGTTGGCCACGTGCTCGCCCAGCCACGCCCGCACGATGTCGACGTTGGTGGCGTAGTGGGCGTCGTATACCGGGTACGCCTTGGGCATCCGCACCACGTAGCCCGCCTCCACGACGCCCGGCGGCACCAGCCCCAGTTGCTCCAGCTCGGCGGTGGCCCGCCGCACGAGTTCGTCGTCGGGCATCGTCCACCAGCCGTCGCCCTCGGTCACGAAGTACTCGAGGCCGAGGCACGTGCGCTCGTCCTTGACCATGAACGGTGACCACGAACCGAAGTTCTGGATGCGGCCCAGCTTCACCTCGGGCACGTGGACGTAGATCCAGTTGTCGGGGAAGGCATACCGCTGCGGCACCACGAGGGCCACGGTGAGGAAGTCGCGATGGCGCAGGGCGTCGGCCGCCGCCAGGACCGGCGTCGGCGCCGGCGGGTCCATGGCCCGCACCAGCGCACCGAGGGGCATCGACGAGATGGCGGCGGTGCACGGGTGGCGGTGGCGCTCCCCGTCGTCACCCTCGGAGACCACCGCGTGGGCGGCGCCGTCGGCGTGCTCGACGGCCACCACGCGCTGGCCGAGCTGCACGTCGGTGCCGAGGGCCACCACCTGGTCCCGGCACGTCTCCCACATCATCCCCGGGCCAAGGCGGGGGTACTGGAACTCCTCGATGAGCGACGTGATGTCGCGCTGGTTGCGGCGGGGGAGCAGCGCGTTGACGATGGCCTTGCCCAGCGAGAGGTTCTTGATGCGCTGCGCCGCCCAGTCCGCCTGGATCTGATCGGCGGGCACGCCCCACACCTTCTCCGTGTAGGTCTTGAAGAAGATGCGGTAGAGGCGCCAGCCGAAGCGCGCCGCCGTCCACCCCTCGAACGTGGTCATGTCCGTCGGCCGCCGCACGCGGGCCCAGAGGTACGAGCCGAGGCACTTGGCCGACTCGACCGGTCCGAGGTTGGCCAGCGCGTTCCACGCCCGCAGCGGGTAGTCGTAGAACTTGCCCCCGTAGTAGATGCGGCTGAGGCGGGGCCGGACGAGGAAGTCCTCCTCGGGCAGGATCGTGTGCCACAGCGCCTCCACCTCGGGGACCTTGGTGAAGAAGCGGTGGCCGCCGATGTCGAAGCGCCAGCCGTCGCGCTCGACGGTACGGCTGATGCCGCCGACGACGTCGTCGGCTTCGAGCACGGTGGCGTCGACGATGCCAGAGCGGCACAGCTGGTGGGCCGCCGTGAGCCCCGCAGGGCCGGCACCGACGATGACGATCTGATGGTCAGTCATGGCGGGCCGGATCATCGTAAACGGACGTCGTCGCTCGGCGCGAGCGCGCCCGTGCGCGCAGCCCGGCCACCACCGCATCGGCCACCGCCAGCAGCACGGCGACGAACGTCAGGCGGTGGACGGCCTCGAACGCGCTCACCCAGCCGAACCCCGGCGCCGGGTGCGAGTGGACGATGCGGGCCACGTAGAAGAGCCCGGCCACGCTCAGGCCGGTCACCGCTCCGCCGGTGAGCAGGACGCGACCGCGACTCCAGCGGGCGGCGACGGCGATGGCGACACCGACCGGCACCGCCCAGATCGGATGGACGACCAGTCCCGTGACGAGTGCCCCACCGGCGGCGACGGCGATGGTCGCCGGCCACGGCAGGTCCTCGCCGCTGCCCGTGATCGGATCGGTGAGCTCGGGCGGCTCCAAGGACGCCGCCGGCGGCGGGCGGCGGCGGTCGCCGATGACCACCAGCACGATGCAGCCGGCCACGACCAGCGCGGACATGATGAGGCCGGCATCGACCCAGCGCTGCGGTTGCCAGGTCAGCTCGACGCGCATCGACGCGCTGTGCGGCGTGATCAACCAACCGTTGGCGCCACCGTCCACGAGGCGCGACGGGCCGAGGTCGTGGCCGTCGGCCGTGGCGTGCCAGCCGGCGTTGCGACTCTCGCCGAGCACCAGCCAGAAGGGCCGAGTTGCGCCGCTCACCTCCACGACGCGGTGGGTGGGATCGTTGGCCGTGACCCGCACGACCGGGTCGGGGGCGGCGGGCGTCGCATTGCCGAGCGGCGAGTTGAGGACGACGCGGTCGACCGCGGTCGGGCCCTGCGCCGTGCGGATGATGTGCTCCCCGACGGCGAGGGTGATGGGTCCCTGGCACGGCTCGATGGCGAGGGGCTCGCCGGCCAGGGCGGCGGCGGTCGTGCCCCGCAAGCGGAAGGGGACCGAGGTGCCGTCGATGCTGAGGCGATCGTCGAGGCAACGGCTCTCGAACGTGGCCGGCAGCGGCGGCACCACGTAGCCGGGTATGCCGAGCTCGGCGATGGCGGTGGGGAGCTCGACCGCTTCCCCGGTGCGGCGATCCACGGTCGTGCGAGGGTCGATGGTGGCGATGGTGACGGTGACGTCGGCGCCGGTGACGGCAGGGAAGGAGACCGACACGGGCACGGGCGTGTCCTGCTCGGGCAGGTGGGGGAGGGCGACGGGTTGGGTGCGGCCACCGGCGGTGATGAAGAGGCTGGTGGGCACGGAGTGGCGGCCGTCGTTGACGATCTGCAGGTCGAGGTGGTCGACGGTGAGCCGGCGTCCCGGGTTGATGCCGACCGACGCGCCGGTGGCCCCGCCGAACGCCGTCTGCCAGGTCGTGGCGGGGTCACCGTCCACCGCCGCCCGGCCGAACGACGCGAGCGAGCCCGCCAGTACGGACGAGGCCACGGCGTCGGGCGGCTGCTGGAACACGTCGGCCATGGCGAACTCGGCGTCGCCCTCACGGGTCGTGAGATGGACGGTGCCGCTGACCGAGAAGGTGCGCTCCGCCGGGAGCGTGATGATGCGCCGCAGCGTGGGCTCCGGATCGTCCCGCCAGCGGTCGTGCTCGTCGACCCGTTCCCGGGTGA
The DNA here is from genome assembly GCA_963728985.1 of uncultured Acidimicrobiales bacterium. Classification (GTDB taxonomy): domain Bacteria; phylum Actinomycetota; class Acidimicrobiia; order Acidimicrobiales; family Ilumatobacteraceae; genus DASXAI01. Next base: position 622,807 of record CAVSME010000006.1, read on the forward strand.
GCACGAACGTGAGTGGGTGGCTGGCGGTCGCCGCGCCCAGGGCGTCGATGAGATCGGTCGGCGGCCGAACGACCTCCTCGGTGCGAACCACGCCGTCGATCTTCACCTCGGCGAGGCCGACGGCGTCGAGACCGGCGTTGCTGGCGCGTCCGCCGGTGTTGGTGGCGGCCACCTCCAGTTCCACCCAGTCCGAGGTGACCGGCGGCAGGTCGATGCGCTGGCCGGCGACGGTCCGGGACGCGTCGGTGAGATCAGCGGTGACGGCGCCGGCCGCCGTGCGCACCGTGAGGCGGGTGATCCAGCGATTGGCGACTGGGCGCAGCAGCCGGTCGAGGGGTTGGACGACGGTCAGGTGGTCGATGGGCCGGGGCTCGGCCAGTTCGATGCGCAGCCGCTGGCCGATCACGTCACCGCGGTCGCCGACCTGCCAGGCGGTGGTGGGGTTGCCGTCGATGGCCTGGTCGGCGCGATCCTCGGGCCGGTACGCGTTGGGCTCGCCGTAGGCACTGGCGACGGCGTGGGCCCCACCCAGCTGCTCGGCCAGCGTCTGGGTGGCGGTGCCGGCGCCGGGAAACACCGGCAGGCGGTTGTCGGCCGGGTCGTCGACCAGGACGCCAGTGCCGGCGTCTTCCGTGAACCCCGTCGTCTGCTGCGAGCCCCGCCACTGCTCGGCCCGCTTGCGGTTGGTGTCGGTCACGATCAGCGGGGCGCCGGGTGGGATGGCGGCGCGCAGGGCGTCGGCGTCGCCGGCAAAGGCGCCGGGGGCCAGCACGATCCCGGGATCGTCGAGGAGCCCGGCGGCGGCGGCATCGACCAGGCCGTCGCCGCTCCCGTCGACCACGGTCACATCGCTCGCATCGCGGGCCCGCACGATCGGGGTCGGGTCCTCGACCGGCACGATGGCGGCGGGAGGGACGGGCTGGCCGATCCGCGGATCGGACAGCACCTCCTCGTCGATGTCCTCGACGGTCGATCGGTTGGGCGCCGGCGGTCCGTACGGCACAGGGGTCCCGAGCCCGGGCGCGCCGTTCTCGTACAGGGACCAGGTCGGCTCCGGCCGGGCCGTGCGGTAGCGCTCGTAGGCGGTGTCGCCCCGGTACACGATGGCGCCGGCGCCGAGCAGGCGAGCGACGGGCGCGATGGCGGCGGGCTCGGCGACGCCGTTCTGGAACCGGTTGTCGAGGGCGTCGAGGAGGTCCATCGTGGCGGCGCCGCCCAGCGGCAGCAGGTCGCGCGTGAGGGTCGGCCGATCGGTGAGGCCGGGCAGGATCGGGTCGGTGGTCGTTCCCCACCGGTAGGCGGCGAACTCGGCGCCCGGCAGTTCGAGGGCGCGGGTGCCGTCGTTCGACGCGCTCAGGGCGTCGGCCACGTCGTGCCAGTAGGCCGGGATGGCCGACGGCCGGCGCAAGAGGGCGTCGACGTACGACCCGTTCCACAGCGTGGGCAGGTTGGCGGCGGCCAGCACGACCACCGCGAGGGCGGCCGCCATCGACGCCGCCGGCCGGCGGGGATGCACGGCCGTGATTGCTGCGCCCACGGCCAGGGCAAGGGCCAGCAGCACGAGCGGCGCGGCGCGGGTGGACGATCGCAGGGCGAGGACCAGCGCGCGACGCGATGCGTCACGGACCACCGCCCCGAAGGGCGACGGCGCGTCGTACGGGTGCACGCCGACGCTGACCACCAAGCCGACGAGCACCAGCGCCGCCAGCCAGATGCGTTCGCGCCAGCGGATGGCGACCAGGGCGAGCACCGCCGCGACCACGAGGGTGAAGCCGAGGGCGACGAGGGCGGGGTTGGTGAGGTAGGGCGTCGACGCGCTGTTCCAGCGGCCCACCACGTCGCCGCCGTAGAACAGCCAGTAGCCCAGGCCGCGCACGACCTCGGACGCCAGCGCCGTCGCCGAGACGGAGTCCAACGTCTCGCTGTAGGCGAGGACGTCGGCGCCGTAGTGCGACTGCACGACGAGCGCCACGATCCACCACGCCGACGCGCCGAGCGTCAGCACGCCGATCCGGGCAGCGGCGGTGAGGGCCCGGCGCACTGTCACCTCGCGTGACACCCAGGCGGCGTGGGCCAACCACAGCACCGGGGCCAGGCCGCACAGCACGAGGGCCGTGGCGTTGATGCCGCCGACGGAGGCGACGACGAGCGCGAACAGCGCCGGCCACCGCCATCCTCCTCGGCGGGCGGCCAGCACCGTGGCGACCATCATCCAGCCGAGCGCCGCCCACGGGGCCAGCAGGACCGACGTGCGGTTCACGTAGTCGAGCAGGTACGGCGACAAGCCGTAGAGGACGGCGGCGGCGGTGGCGCCGGGCAGGCCGAGACCGAGCAGCCGGGCCAGCACCAGGACGCCCGTGGCGGCGGCGAACACCAGCGTGCCGATCCACAGGCGTTGGGCCACCCAGTCGGGCACGCCCAGGTGCTGCATCGTCCAGTACCACGGCCCGAGCGGCCAGAGGTACCCGATCGTCTGGTGGGTGACCCAGCCCCCGAACGTGCCGGGATCCCAGAGCGACACCGCCGTGCGCATCAGCCGGGCGGGGTCGAGGTAGAGGTAGTGCTTGGTGTCGGCCGCCACCACGCCCGGCGCGGTGAGGAGCGGCGGGATGTAGGCGAGGGCGGCCAGCACGGCCACCACCCCGCCCGCGCGGCGGTTCACGGGATGGCGGCGTGGAGCCCGTAGAGCGCGGTCACGGCCACCAGGCCGGCGCCGCACAGCGACAGACCGAGTGCCCACCACTCGTGATCGTCGTCGGGCCAGATGGCGGCGGCGGCGATCAGCAGGGGGAAGGCGGTGAAGAGGAAACGGGGCCGGGCAGTCACCGTCGACGGCAGCAGCATCAGGCCCAAGACGACGACGGTGTAGGCGACGATCGGCGCCGGCAGCTTGGCCTTGGCCAGCGCCCAGCAGCCGGCGACGGTGGCCACCACGCAAAGAGCGGTCACGACGTTGGTGGCCGAGCCCAGAGGACTGGCGACGGCGTCGTAGGTGCGGCGCAGGGCCGTCCAGCCGAAGCTCACGCCCTCGCTCCAGGCTTCCGACTGCACGCGGAACCACACCCCTGGCTCGCCCGTGTGGGCCCACAGGTAGAGCTGGAACGCGATCGCGCCGAGGGGCGAGAGCGCGGGGCGAGCCACGCCCGCCAGTCATGGTGGCGGCGCCACGCGATCCACGCCGCCACCGCACAGGCCACACAGACAGCGAGTGCGTTCGGGCGGCTGGCGGTGGCGACGGCGGCGGCGAGACCGGCCAGGACCCATCGCTCCTCGAGCAGCAGGAGGAGCGTGGCCCCGACGAGCGCCAGCATGAGCGCTTCGCTGTAGCTGAACGACAGGACGAAGCTGCCCGGGAACAGGGCCACGAGCACCATGGCCCGGCCCGCCACCCGATCGCCGTACAGGCGCCGGGCGATGAGGCCCACCAGCAGCACCACCACCGCGCCGAGCACCACGTTCACGGCCAGCCCGGCGAAGACGTCGCCACCGGGCAGGACCCGGTCGGCCGCCCGCACCAGCAGCGGGTAGGCGGGGAAGAAGGCGGTGCGGGCCTCGGTGTCGAAGTAGGTGACGTGGGCAGGCACCGACGGCGGGTAGCCGTGGCGGACCACGTCGAAGTACCAGAGGCCGTCCCACGAGGTGAGCACGTCGAGGATCGGCGCCCGGGCGCTGGCGGGGCGGGGTTCCTGGGCGGCGGCCACCACGCCGGCGGCGGCCACCACCATGAGGCGCGACACGCCGTAGGCGACGGCACCCTGGAGCAGCGCCGCTCGCCACGGACCTCTCTCGACGTCGGGGCGGCGGGCGGCGACCACCGAGGCTGGCCGCTCGCGGAGGTCCCCGCTCACATCGACGCCATGGGGAGGATGCGCTGGCGGGGCATCCGCCGGGCGGGGCCCATCCCGCTCATGGCCAGCAGTCGCACCACCCGGCCCCGCTGGCCGCGGTAGGGCTCGAGCAGCTCGACCATGCGCTGGTCGCTGCCGCGCCGCTCGCCGGCCAGCGCGTAGGACACGAGGTGGGGGAGGTGGTAGTCGCCCACGACGACGGCGTCTGGGTCGCCCAGGGCGGTGCCGGCCACCGTGGCCACGGTCCACGGCCCGATCCCGGGTACCGCACCGAGGCGCTCGTAGGCCAGCGGGAGCGGGAGATCGCCGACTTCCTCGAGGCGACCGGCATGGCGAGCGGCGAAGCGGATGGTCTCGGCCCGCCGGCGGTCGACGCCGAGGCGGTGGTACCACCAGTACGGCCGGGAGGCGAGGTCGGCCGGGTCCGGTGGCAGCACGAGGCGCATCGGTCCTGGCGCCGGGACACCGAGGGCGCGGCACAGGCCGAGCCAGGAGCGCCGGGCCTCCACGCTCGTCACCCGCTGAGCCAGGACGGCGGGCACGACGGCGTGCAGCACCTGGTCGCTGCGCCCGATGCGCAAGCCGCCGTGCCGGCGCTGGGCCTCGGCGACGGCGGGGTGGCGGGGCACGAGCGCGTCGGGCCGGTCGTGGTGGCCGAGCAGCGCCGGCACCCGCTCGGCCAGCCAGCTCCCGCCCGGGCCCCAGGTGCGAACCTCGACGCCCGGTACCAGGGCTACGTGGAGGGTTCCGGGGCCGTCGGGCGTGCGGGCGGCCCGCCACACCTCGGTGGCGGTGACGATCGTCGTGGGGTCGCCGCGGCCGCTGGCGTGGACGCCGACGGTCGCCCGGAGATCGATGGGGGGCCTCGCCGGGGAGAGGTCACTCGCCAGCACGGCCACGCTCGGAACGTAGTTGGTGGGTGCCCCGGCGTACGCGCAAGGATGCCGCGATGGCCGACATCGAACTCGACTCCCCGCACCCGGGCGTCACCCGCATCACCATGAACCGCCCGGAGAAGCTGAACGCCCTCACCACCGGGCTCGTGCAGGGACTTCACGCCGCCCTCGATGCCATCGCCGTCGACCACAGCTGCCGCGTGGTCGTCCTCACCGGGGCCGGCCGGGGGTTCTGCGCCGGCCTCGACCTCGGCGGGTACGGGCGGGCGCCGGCCACGGAGGGGTTCGGGCCCACGCAGGCGGGGCTGGCGGTGCAGAAGCACATCGCCAACCTCATCCCGCACATGCGGTCGCTGCCGCAGCCGATCATCGCCGCCGTGAACGGCCCGGCGGCGGGCGGCGGGTTCGCGCTGGTGCTCGGCTCGGACATCCGCCTGGCCGCCGAGAGCGCCCGCTTCAACGCCGCCTTCATCCGCATCGGGCTGTCGGCGTGTGACATCGGGACCTCGTGGGTGCTGCCCCGGTTGATCGGTGCGGCCCGAGCCCAGGAGCTCATGCTCACAGGGCGCATCTTCGACGCCGCCGAGGCGGGACGGATCGGTCTGGTGACCGAGGTGCTTCCGAACGAGGCGCTGCTGGATGCCGCCTATGCCAAGGCCGACGAGATCATGCGCAACACGCCCTTCGGCGTGGCCCTGACCAAAGAGGGGATGTGGTCGGCGCTCGAGATCCCGGGCATGCAGGCGGCGATCGATCTCGAGAACCGCCAGCAGATCATGGCCAGCGCCACCGCCGATCACCAAGAGGCGATGCAGGCGTTCCTCGAGAAGCGCCCGCCCCAGTACCAGAACCGCTAGGCGCACACAGTTCCCGGCCCGCCGGGTACGCAGCCCGCGAACTCCCAGCTCCCCACCGCCTCCCCAACCCCGCCCGCCCCCCGTTCCGCGCTGTGCAGTGGGTGGGTCGCTACAGGCGGTCGAGGTCGTCGGCTTCGGCGTCGTCGACGACCCGGCTGCACGTCGGGCACCACGGCCGGCTCTCCAGGGCGGTGCCGCACGACGCGTGGTAGCGGGGCGCTGGGAGCCCCTCCACCCGCGCCGCCCACGCCGCCAGCACGGCCAGCGCCCCGGCCAGGGCGCGCCCGTCGGCGGTGAGGGCATAGCGGTGGCGCAGGGGTCGCTCGGAGTACGGCGTGGCCGTCACCAGGCCGTCCTGCTCCAGCCGCTTGAGGCGCGCCGCCAGGATGTTCGGAGCGATGCCCGTCACGGCGTCGGCCAGCTCGCCATAGCGGCGAGGGCCCTCGAGGAGGGCCTCCACCAGGAGCAGGGTCCAGCGGTCGCCGACTCGGGTCAAGGCCCGGTCGAGGGGAGCGATGGCCATGGGGGCATTGTGCCCGGCCGCCGACGCATCTAGAGTGACTTGCAGTTCGCAAGTTGCTAGGGAGGTCCGAATGTCCGCTCTCGACGAGCTGCAGCAGGCCGTCACCACGGTGGCCCAGCGCCTCGACGGCGCCACCGTTGCCGTCGGCCGGGATCGGCGGGGTTCCGGGGTCGTCATCGCCCCCGGCCAGGTGCTCACCTGCGCGCACAACCTGCGCGACCGCACCACCGAGGTCACCTTCGCCGACGGCCGCCAGGCCCAGGGCGAGGTGCTGGGGGTCGACGCCGACGGCGACCTGGCCGTGCTGGCCGTCGACACCGGCGACGCCGCGCCCGCCGAATGGGCACCCGCGGCCGACACGGCAGGATCCGGTCAGGCCGTGTTCGGCGTGGCCCGCGCCGAGCACCTGCGGGTCACCTTCGGCCTCATCAGCCAGGTCGAGCGCACCTTCCGCGGTCCCCGCGGGCGGCGCATCGCCAGCGGGATCGAGCACACGGCGCCGCTGGCCCGAGGGTCGACCGGGGGTCCGCTGGCCGACGCCGCCGGGCGGGTGCTGGCCATCAACACCCTGCGCCTCGGGGACCGCTTCGCCGTGGCCCAGCCGGCCGACGCCAACCTCCAGGCCCTCGTGGCCCGGCTGGCGGCGGGGGAGTCGCCCAACCGGCGGCGGCTCGGCGTCGCCCTCGCGCCGGCCCACGTGGCCCGGCGCCTGCGCCGCTCCGTCGGGCTGCCCGAACGCGACGGCCTGCTGGTCCGGGCGGTGGAGGACGGGTCGCCGGCGGCCGCCGCCGGCATCGAGCCGGGGGACCTGCTCGTGGCCGTCGCCGGCACGCCCCTCGGCAGCGCCGACGATCTGTTCGCCGCCCTCGGAGGCGCCGAGCTCACCCTTCGCCTCACCGTCGTGCGGGGCAACGACGAGCGCGACGTCGAGGTCCAGTTCCCCGCCCCCGACCAGCCAGCCGGCTGAGCGGTGGTTCTCGGAGTCGTGCGTCTCACATGTGAGACGGATCACGCCGAGAACGGAACCGCGCCTTATGTCGATGGGGGGACCGGGTGGCGGGGGATGACCCCCTGCTTGGAGACCGCCAGCAGCGCCCCGCCCAGGAAGGCGGTGATCACGTCCACGACCCGCTCGGCGCTCACGCCCTCGGGATGGTCCAACCAGTAGATGACCATGCCGTGGATAGCCGACAGCCAGCCCCGCGCCACCACGTGGGAATCGGGCTCGCCGCCGAAGTTCTTGGCCACGCTCCGGACCCGCCGCTCCTCGAGCTCCGGGATCCGGTTGAAGATGGATTCACCGGCCGCATAGCGGTACCCGGCGGGGTTCTCCACCGCGAACTCGACGTTCACCCGGACGAGCTCATAGAGCGCTTTGCGGCCACGCGAGGTGGCCACGACCGCACCGATGCGCTCGCGCAGCAGCCGGAGATTGCGCCGGTACACGGCCTCCAACACCCCGTTGCGGTCGCCGAAGTAGTTGTAGACGAGGGCGCGCGAGACACCCGCGGCGTCGGCGATCTCTTCGAACGTGACCTCCGCCGGGTCGCGGCCCTGCAGGACGGCGGCGGCGGCGTCCACCAGCTGCTCTCGTCGCTCGTCGCGTGCCAGGCGCGTGCGCGTCCTCGTCGGGTTGGCCATGTCAGTCCTGGCTCGGTTCGTCGCCGGTAACGGCACCCACGTCCTTGCTCCCCCCTGCGGTGCAGCCGTTTGACGGGCTCACGTCCCGGCGCCATCCCCATTGGCCCCAGCGACCACCGGCGCTGCTTGCTCATGACCGATCGGGAAATGACAGGCTACATAATGGCCCCCGCCGAGGTCGCGCAATTGCGGCTCCTCGACGGCGCACCGTTCCTGGGCGAGCGGGCACCGGGTGCGGAACCGGCAGCCCGACGGCGGGAAGAGGGGCGAGGGCAACTCGCCTTCGATGCGATCTTCGAGCTCGGGCCGGACCGTCGGGTCGGGCACGGGAATCGACTTCAGCAGGGCCACCGTGTACGGGTGAGCCGGGTCCTGGTACAGCGCGTCGGAGCCGGCCACCTCGCACACCTTGCCGAGGTACATCACGGCGACGCGATCGCTGACGTTCTTCACCACGGCGAGATCGTGGGCGATGAAGATCATGGTGAGGCCGTAGCGCTGCTTCAGCTCCTCGAGGAGGTTCAGCACCTGGGCCTGGACGCTCACGTCGAGGGCCGACACCGGCTCGTCGCAGATGATCATCTTCGGGTCGAGCACGAGCGCACGGGCGATGCAGATGCGCTGGCATTGGCCGCCCGAGAACTGGTGCGGCCGCCGGTCGGCAGCCACGTCGGGATCGAGGCCGACGTCCTCGAGGACCTGGCGTACCTTCTGCTCACGCTCGGCTTTCGTCCCGATCTGCCAGATGGTGAGCGGCTCCATCACGATGTCCTTCACCTTGCGGCGAGGGTTCAGCGACGAGATGGGATCCTGGAAGATCATCTGCACGTTGGTGCGCAGGAGGCGCATCTGCTCGTGCTTGAGCACGGTGAGCTCTTGGCCGTCGAAGACGACCTTGCCGCTGGTGGGCCGGGGAAGCTGCATGATGGCGCGCCCGGTCGTCGACTTGCCGCAGCCCGACTCGCCCACCAGGCCGAGGGTCTCGCCGGCCAGGACGTCGAAGCTGATGCCCGACACGGCGTTCACCTTCAGCCCGGTGTGCCCCACCGGGAACTCCACGACGAGATCCTCGACCTGCAGGATCGTGTCGGCCGATCCCCGCAGATGAGCCTTGCCCGAGCCGGCCATCACATGCCGGCCGCGATGGAGGTGGCATCGGTGGCTTCGGCTTCGGAGCGCTGGGTGGCGATCTCGAGGTACTCGGGCGAGCCCACGGGATACCAGCAGGCGTATTCGTGGCCCGGCAGCTCGGCTTCCACCAAGGGCGGATCCTCGACGTGGCACCGCTCGCGGGCGTAGGGACAACGCGGCGAGAACTTGCAGCCTCGCGGCGGGTTGATCAGATCGGGTGGACGGCCCCCGATGATCTCCAGCTTGGTGTGGCTGGGATCGTCCATCTTCGGGATGCTCTTCAGCAGCGCCTGGGTGTAGGGCATCTTCATGTTGGCGAAGAGCGTGCGCGTCGGTGCCCGCTCCACGATCTTGCCGGCGTACATCACGGCGATCTCGTCGGTGCGCCCCGCCACCACGCCGAGATCGTGCGTCACGAGGATCATCGACATGTTGCGGTCCCGCTGCTGCTCGGCGAGCAGGTCGAGGATCTGCGCCTGCACGGTGACGTCGAGGGCGGTCGTCGGCTCGTCGGCGAAGATCAGCGTCGGCCCGCAGGCCAGAGCGATGGCGATGGTGACGCGCTGGCGCATGCCACCGGAGAGCTGGTGCGGGTACTCCGACAGGCGGCGGCTGGGCTCGGGGATGCCGACGTCGGACAGGAGCTTCTCCGCCGTGGTGTTGGCATCGCTCTGCGACATGCCGAGATGCACCTTCAACGACTCGGTGATCTGCTTTCCGACCTTCATCACCGGGTTCAGCGACGTCATCGGGTCCTGGAAGATCATCGCCATCTCTCGGCCCCAGATCCGGCGCCGCTCGCGCAGGGACATGGTGGTGATCTCGACACCTTCGAACTGCACCGAGCCCTCACGCACGACGTTGCGCTTGGGGAGGAGGCCCATGATCGAGCGCGACAGGATCGTCTTGCCGGAGCCCGATTCCCCCACGACGCCGAGGGTCTTGCCCCGCTCGAGCGTGAGGTTCACACCGTCGACGGCGCGCACGGTGCCGAGCGGCGTCTGGAAGTGCGTCTTGAGATCGCGGACCTCCAGGAGCGTGCCCGACTGGGGTCGCTGCAACCCGTCGACGACGCGACTCATCAGGCCACCCCCTCCCGGATGTCGAACCGCTTGGCCACTACGTCGCCCATGATGTTGAAGGACAGGATCGTCACGAACATCATCGCCGCCGGCAGGAGCGATATCCACCACGCGTTGGCCAGGTCCTGCTGGCCTTCGGCCACCAGTTTCCCCCAGGTGGGAATGGGCGGTGGCACGCTCTGGCCGAGGAACGCCAGCGCCCCCTCGGCGATGATGAGCACGGCCATCAGGGTGAGGGCGAAGGTGAGCATGGCGGGAACGATGTTGGGCAGGACTTCGCGGACGAGGATGCGCCGGTCGCGGGCGCCCAGGCTCTTGGCCGCCAGCACGAACTCCCGCTGTGAGTACACGAGCGTGTTGGCCCGCACGATCCGGGTCAGCGGCGGGACGGACAAGATGGCGAGGGCCAGGATGACGTTGCGGGCACTGGCGCCGGCGAAGCCGGTTATCGACAGCAGGAGGATGAGAGGCGGGAAGGCCAGCATGATGTCGACGCCGGTCGAGATGACGGTGTCGGCCTTGCGCCGGTAGTAGCCGGCGATGAGCCCGAAGATGGCGCCGAACAGTAGCCCGAGCACGGCCGCGGAGCCGGCGATGGCGAGCGACAGGCGGGCCCCGTAGATGCAGCGGGCGAAGATGTCGTGGCCGATCTTGTCCGTGCCGAACCAGAACTCCGTGGACGGCGGCTGCTTGAACGCCGGGTAGATCTTGCTGTAGGAGCGCACGAACGGCAGGTAGTCGGCGAAGACGGCGCAGAACGTGATGGCCACGATCCAGCCGAGCGCCATCCAGAACAGGACACCCTTGCCTTTGCGGCGCCGGCGGCGCTCGCCCGGCAACTGGGCCAGGGCCATGTCGGCGGCGATGACCTCCCCCATACCGGACGGGCCGGCGACGGCCGCTCCGGAGTCGGAGAAGATCTCGGTCGGGCTAGACGAGAGCTCGGGCATGGCGGATCCGCGGGTCGAGGACGTTGTAGAGGAGATCGACGAGGAAGTTCACGAGCACGAAGCCCACGGCGAAGATCACCACGCAGAACTGCACGACGAGGAAGTCCCGCCGGAAGATGGCTTGCACGGTGAGGTCGCCCATCCCCGGAAGGGCGAAAATGGTCTCCACGATCACGGCGCCACCGATGAGCGCACCGACGTTGACGGCGGCGGCCGTGATGAGCGAGAAGGTCGAGGGGCGCAAGGCGTGGCGGAACAGGATGCGCGACGTGGACATCCCTTTGGCCCGTGCCAGCGTGATGTAGTCGTTCTGCAGTGTTGCCACCATGTCCGCCCGCAGCAGGCGCTGGAAGACGGCGATCTGGGCGACGGCCAGTGTCACCGCCGGCAGGATCATGGCGCGGAAGTGCTCGACGGGATCAGCGAACGGTGAGTAGTACTTCGACAGCGTCGGCAGCCAACCGAACTTCAGCGAGAAGACGAAGACGAGCAGCACGCCGAGGATGTAGTTCGGTATCGACAGGAACGCGAACGACACTGCGCTGACTATTCGGTCCGAGGGTCTGTTGGCGCGATAGGCCGTCCAGATGCCGAGCGGGATGGCGATGACCAACGAGAGCACCATCGCGTAGAGCATGAGGTAGAGCGTGACCGGCAAACGCTCCGACACGAGCGTGGTGACCTTCACGTTGTAGGCGGAGGAGATCCCGAGGTCGCCGGTCACGACCTTGCCGAGCCACCTGACGTACTGGATGGGTATCGGGTCGTTGAGGCCCCACTTCGCCCGAACCAGGTCGAGCTGCTCCTCGTTGGCCCCGATGCCGGCGATGCTGATCGCCGGATCGCCTGGGAGCAGGCGCAGGAAGGTGAAGGTCAGGATGGTGACGGCCATCACCACGATGACGAGCTGGATGAGCCGTTGCCTGACGTACTTCATCGGTTCCTCCCTCCTGCGCCTGTCCCGATCACCAGGCGACTACTGCTTGACCCAGACCTGCGACAGCTGGATCTGGCCCGACTTGCCCTCGCCGTCGCCGCGGATGGTCTTGCCATCGGGCAGCGTGGCGCCGCTGCCGACGTTCTGGACCTTGGGGTTCCAGATGACGCCCCAGATGTTCCAGAACTTCGGGATGATGTAGCACTGCGCCGCGAACTCGCGGTTGATGTCCTCGCCGGCCTTCGTCTGGGCTGCCGGATCGGGGTTGGTGCGAGCGACCTGCAGCGCGGCGTCGATGGTCGGGTCGACCATGCGGCCGAAGTTCAGCGCCACCTGTCCCGCAGGCTGGGCGTTGGCCGAGCTCCACCAGACCGTCTGGTACTCGACGTAGTTCCCGGCGTGGTTGCGCCAGCTGAAGGCGTTGAAGTTCGGATCACCGACGAGGGCGTTGGTGATCAGCTTGGACTGCTCCACCGCCTGCACCTCGACATCGGCACCGGCGTCGTTCCACCACTGCTGGAGCAACTGCGCTTCCTGCTGCGTCGTCGCATCGGTCGTGGTCGACAGGATGATGTGCGGCTTCTTGCCACCGTTGGCATCCGACCACGTCTTGATGAGCTCCTTGGCCTTGGCCGGGTCGTACTTCTGGTTGCCCGAGTCCTGCAGGTAACCCTGCTGGCCGGGGGAGAAGGGCCCGTTGGCCACCGGGAACTGCCCGGCCGTGATCACGTCCGACAGGGTCTTCGGATCGGTGGCAGCAGCGAGACCGCAGCGGACGTTCTTGTCCTGCAGCGGCGAGCCCGCCTGGCCGACGTTGAACATCTCGTAGTGCGTGTCGGTGTACTTGTCCTGGGCGTAGTACCCGAAGTCCTTGTTGTCCTTGAAGTCCTTGATGTTCTGACCGTTGTCCGTCGGCATCAGGTCGATCTCACCGGACTTCATGGCGTTGGCCGCCGTGAGCTCGTCGGCGATGATCCGGAAGTCGATCTCGTCGAGATACGGCAGGCCCTCGGCCTTGCGCCAGTAGTTCGGGTTCTTCTTGACGATGGTCGACTCGCCGGCCTTGAACGAGGTCAGGATGAACACTGTCAATTCACCTCGGGTTGCAGCTTCGTGACGGGTCCCGGGGGCCGCGCCACCCCCCGGGACCGGGCCTTCACGACTTCACCGAGACGGAGCTCCACTGCATCTGACCAGGGAATTGCTCGCCGTCACGGCGGGGCGTCTTGCCATCGGGGAAGGTGGCTGTGCTCAGCCCCTGGACCCGTGGGTTCGACACGATGCCCCAGATCGCCCATGTCGTCGGGATGATCCAGCACTCCTGCGCGAACAGCCGGTTGGCGTCCTCGGCGGCCTTCTCCTGGACCGCCGCGTCCGGGTTCTCGCGTACCGTCTTGAGCAGGGCGTCGAGCTGGTCGCTCTTCAGCCGGCCGAAGTTCAGCGCCGGCGTGCCCGGCGGCGTCGCCGTGGTCGAGCTCCACCAGACCGTCTGGTACTCGAACAGCGTCCCGGCGTGGTTGCGCCAGCTGAACACGTTGAAGTTCGGGTCGCCGACCAAGGCGTTGGTGATGAGCTTGGACTGCTCGACCGCCAGGACCTCGACGTCGGCACCGGCGTCGTTCCACCACTGCTGGAGGAGCTGCGCCTGCTGCTGGGTGGTGGCGTCGGTCGTGGTCGACAAGATGATGTGCGGCTTCTTGCCCCCGTTGGCGTCCGACCACGTCTTGATCAGTTCCTTGGCCTTGGCCGGGTCGTACTTCTGGTTGCCGTTGTCGTCGAGGTGGCCCTGCTGGCCGGGCGAGAACGGTCCGTTGGCCACCGGGAACTGGCCGGCGGTGATCACGTCGGACAGCGTCTTGGCGTCGGTGGCGGCGGTCAGGCCGCAGCGCACGTTGCGGTCCTGCAGGGGCGAGCCGTCCTGGCCGACGTACATCAGCTCGTAGTTGGTCTCGCCGTACTTGTCCTGCTGCTGGTAGTTGTACGCCTTGTCATCCTTGAAGTCCTTGATGTTCTGGCCGTTCTCCGTGACGAGGACGTCCAACTCGCCGGACTTGAGGGCGTTGGCCGCCGTCAGCTCGTCGGCGATGACCCGGAAGTCGATCTCGTCGAGGTAGGGCAGACCCTCGGCCTTGCGCCAGTAGTTCGGGTTCTTCTTGACGATGGTGCTCTCACCCGGCTTGTACGACGACAGGACGAACGGTCCTGTGCCCACCGGTTGGGTCGCCTTGGTCGGGTCGGCGTCGACCTCGGCCAGCCACTTCGACGAGGCGATCGGACCGAGGAAGTAGGCGGGCAGATCAACCCACGGCGTCTTCGCGATGACGTTCAATGTCATGTCGTCGACCTTCTGGACGTCGGCCACGTTGACGAAGGCGGCGGCGAGCAGCGGCGACTTCCGGGCGCGGTTGATGTTGTCGATCGCCACGTCTGCGTTCAGCGTCGTGCCGTCGGTGAAGGTCACGCCGGGGCGGATCTTGAACGTCCACGTCATGTAGTCCGCGCTCGGCGTGATGCTCTCGGCCAAGTAGGGCTTGATCGAGACGTCGTCGGCGTCGACCGCCACGAGCGGCTCGAACCACGTCCGCCACCGGGTCTGGCACCCGGTGTCGCAGTTGGTGTTGGCCGGGGTCCACGGGTTGCCGACCTCGGCCTCGACGCGAACGGTGATCTTGCCGCCTGGTTTCGGGGCGGCGGCCGTGGTGGCCGCGGCAGCGGAGGTGGCCGCGCCCGCCGCCGTCGTATTCGTGCCGGCCGCCGTCGTGGGTGAGGTCGACGAGTTGTCGCCTCCACAAGCGGCAGCCAGGAAAGCGGCCACGATCCCGATGGCCATGCCTCTCCATGCAAGCGAGCGCGCCGAAGACAAGGTGTCCTCCAATCGTGCTTCCCCCCGGAAGCGCTTGATTACACGTGACCGAGGTCACGCCCCCGCCGGCATGCTAAACGCGCGTTGACACTTGGTCAACGCCGGATGTGCATTCGAAATGAGCCGCGAAATCCTCCCGTACAGTCCCGGAATGCTTTCGATGCTCCGGGTCGAGCCCGGCCGGCGCGCCGACTTGAGCGCGCGACCGACCGATGAGCGCTGGGAACTCTCGGGAAGCCGGGCCGCCGGCGGCGTGGTGGCCGACCTCAATGGGCAGCTGTCCGATCTGCAGGCGCGGCTATGGGCCGAAGACCGCCGGAGCCTCCTGCTCGTGCTGCAGGGCATGGACGCCGCCGGCAAGGACGGCACGATCCGCAGTGTCTTTTCCGGGCTCAACCCCCAAGGCGTGCGCGTCGTGAGCTTCAAGGTGCCCGCCGGGGAAGAGGTGCGGCACGACTACCTGTGGCGCGTCCATGCACAGTGCCCGCGCCGAGGCGAGATCGCCATCTTCAACCGCTCCCACTACGAAGACATCGTGGTGCCGCAGGTGCACGGCCTCCTCCCGAGCAAGCAGTGGAAGCAGCGCTACCGCCACATCCGGGAATTCGAGCGAGCCCTGAGCGATGAGGGCACCACCATCGTGAAGCTGTTCCTCCACATCAGCAACCGTGAGCAGCGCCGGCGCCTCCGGGCCCGGCTGGCCACGCCGGAGAAGAACTGGAAGTTCCGGGCCGCCGACCTCGAGGATCGCCGGCGCTGGGATGACTTCTACCGGGCTTATGACGACACGCTCACCGAGACGTCGACGGCCTGGGCGCCGTGGTACGTGGTGCCGGCGGATCGCAAGTGGGCGCGCAACGTGGCCGTGGCCCGGCTGCTCGTTGCCGTGCTGGGAGCGATGGACCCCCAGTACCCGCCGCCCGAGCCGGGGCTGAACACCATCACGGTCGAGTAGGCGTGGAATGTGGCGCCGCAGTGCGGCGCCGGGGCAGCGAACCGCGGGATCTTCCGAAGCGCAGCGAGTCAGGAGCCGCCGGGAGCGAAGCGGACGCCGGCGACGAAGATGCGACGTCAGCCGACGGCTTCGCCGGCGCCCCACAGCACCGGCTTGAGGCCCCGCATCACCCGCTCGAACACGTCGTCGGGCGTGCCCAGGCTGTCGACCTCCACGAGGATGCCGGCCTTGGCGAACACCGCCAGCAGCGGCCCGGCCTGCTCCTCGTAGGCGGCCAGGCGCCGCTCGATGCTCTCGGGAGAGTCGTCGGGCCGGCGCACCGCCGTCCCGCCGCAGTGCTGGCAGTAGACGGTGTGCTCCCGGTTGCGGGCGACGGTGGGCGTCTCGCAGCGAGTGCACACGCGGCGCACGAGCAGGCGCTTGCGGACGATGGCGGCGGGGACCTCGAGGTTGATCACGGCGTCGAGCGGGCTCTCGCCGAGCAGCTCGATGAGGGCCGTCGCCTGCGGCTCCGTGCGGGGGAACCCGTCGAGCAGGAAGCCCCGGCGCTGGACGTCGGGATCGTCGAGGCGGTGCTTCACGACCTTGAGCACGGTGGCATCAGGAACGAGGTGGCCGTCGGCCATGAGCTCCTCGACCCGGCGGCCGAGCGCTGTGCCGGAGCTGACCTCTTGGCGGAGGATCGCGCCGGTCGAGAGGTGGTGCACGCCCAGGTGGGCGACCAGCCTCGTAGCCTGCGTTCCCTTCCCAGCTCCCTGTCGCCCCAGCAGGACGAGGCGGGGGCCGCGGATCACAGACGCCATTGTCCCTCACAGAAGGCCAGGGCCGACGAGCGGCGAGTCGCGCAAGGTTAGCTGGCCGAACGATTCCTGGCCACACCCCTTGGGGGGAATCGGGGCGCTTGGACATTTTGTAAAGTGGACCGCCCATGGGCGTCTACGTGGCCACCTCGCTGGCGGACGCCCTGGCCGCCATGGCGGCCGACCCGGCGGCCCACGTCCTGGCCGGGGGTACCGATCTGATGGTCGAGGTCAACTTCGGCCACCGGTCACCGAGCGCGGTCGTGGCCATCGACCGGGTGCCCGAGCTGCGGGGCTGGCGCCGGGTGGATGGCGCCCTGCGGCTGGCGGCCGGGCTCACCTACCGGGAGATGCTCGAGCCCGAGCTCGCCGGCCTGCTCCCGGCGCTGGCCGAGGCGGCGCGGGGTGTGGGCTCCCCGCAGATCCGCAACGCCGGCACCCTCGGCGGCAACCTCGGCACCTGCTCGCCGGCGGGGGACGCCCTCCCCGTCCTGGCCGCCCTCGACGCCACCGTCCTCGTCGCCTCGGCCGGCGCGGATCGGGAGCTGAGCGTGCACGACTTCATGCTCGGCGTGAAGCGAACGGCGCTGGCACCGGGCGAGCTCGTGGTGGCCGCCGTGGTGCCGCTGGTGGATGGCTACCAAGGCTTCGCCAAGGTGGGTGTGCGCAACGCCATGGTCATCTCGGTGACGTCGGCCTGCCTCGTGCTCGACCGTACGGGGCGGACCGTCAGGCTGGCCCTCGGCGCGGTAGGTCCCACCGTGGTGCGGGCCCGTGAGGCCGAGGCGTGGCTGGCCGGCGAGCTGGCGTGGGACGGCGGCCCGCTGCCACTCGGGGTGGCCGACGAGTTCGGCCGGCGGGCGGCGGACGAGGCCCGGCCCATCGACGACCACCGCTCGACGGCCGCCTACCGCCGCCACGCCGCGTCCGTGCTCGCCACTCGCCTGCTGCGCCGAGCGTTCCTGTGAGCGAGCACTACCGGCTGCGGGTGAACGGCACCGACCACGACGTGGCCGACGCCTGGCTGGGCGAGAGCCTCCTCTACGTCCTGCGCGAGCGCTTGGGGCAGATGGGGGCGAAAGGGGCCTGTGAGCAGGGGGAGTGCGGCTCGTGCTCCGTGCTGGTCGACGGGGTGCTGACGTGCGCCTGCCTGGTGCTGGCGGCGGCCGCCGTCGACCGCGAGATCACCACCGTCGAGGGCCTCACCACCAATGGCGAGCTGAGCGCCGTCCAGCGGGCCTTCGTGGACGAGGGCGCCGTCCAATGCGGCTTCTGCACGCCCGGGCTGGTCGTCGCCGTGCACGACCTCCTCGACCGCCACCCGCGGCCCACCGACCTCGAGGTCCGCGAGGCGCTGTCGGGCAACCTGTGCCGCTGCACCGGCTACGGGCGGATCCTCGCCGCCGTGCAGGCGGCGGCCGGCGCCGAGAGCGGCCGGTGACCGATCTCGCCACCACCGTGCGCCACCGGCGGGGGATCGGCGAGAGCCCCGCCCGGCCCGACGGTGACGCCAAGGTGCAGGGACGGTTCGCCTTCTCGTCGGACATCGGCGCCGACGGGATGTGCTGGGGCGCCACCCTGCGCTCGCCCCACCCCTACGCCCGGATCGTGCGCCTCGACCCGTCGCCGGCGTGGCGGATCCCGGGCGTCGAGGCCGTCATCACCGCCGCCGACGTCCCCGGCGTGCCCACGTACGGGCTCATCGCGCAGGACCAGCCGGTGTTCGCCGGCGACGTCGTGCGCTACGTCGGCGAGCCGATCGCCGCCGTGGCCGCCGATCACCCCGAGACGTGCCGACGAGCGCTGGCCGCCATCGTCGTGGAGTACGAGGTGCTGCCGCCGCTGGTCGAGCCCGAGGACGCGGTCGCCGGCGGCCACGAGCCCATCCACCCGAGCGGCAACATCCTGCGCCACCAGCGCATCGTCCGCGGCGACCCGGCCGCCACCGGACCGGTCGTGATCGAGGGGACGTACGAGATCGGGATGCAGGACCAGGCCTTCCTGGGCCTGGAAGCGGCCCTCGCGCTTCCCGATCCCGGTGGCGCCGGCGTCGAGCTGCACATCGCCACGCAGTGGCTCCACGAGGACCGCAAGCAGGTCGCCGCCTGCCTCGACCTGGCTCCCGAGAAGGTCCGTCTCGTCCTCGGCGGCGTGGGCGGCGCGTTCGGCGCGCGCGAGGACATCAGCCTGCAGGTGCACTGCTGCCTCCTCGCCCTACGCACCGGGCGGCCGGTGAAGATGCAGTACGGCCGGGAGGAGAGCTTCTTCGGCCACGTCCACCGCCACCCGGCCCGCATCTGGATGCGCCACCACGCCACCGCCGACGGCCGCATCGTGAAGATCGAGTCCCGCTTCCTGCTCGACGGGGGCGCCTACGCGTCCACCTCGTCGGCCGTCCTGGTGAACGCCATCACCCACACCCAGGGTCCGTACGCCTGCGAGAACGCCGTCGTCGACGGCTGGGCGGTCCGCACCAACAACCCGCCGTGTGGCGCCATGCGCGGCTTCGGCGTGGTGCAGGCGTGCTTCGCCCACGAGGGCCAGATGGACAAGCTGGCCGCGGCCTGCGGCCTCGATCCCGTGGCGATCCGGTTGCACAACGCCATGCGCACCGGCGATCGCCTGATCACCGGCCAGGTCGTGGAGAGCGTGGCGCCGGTGGCCCGCTGCATCCGGGAGACGGCGGCGCTGCCGATGCCAGCCGAGCCGGTGGGCGGGCTCGACGGCGACCCGATGCGGCTGCCCGGTGGGGCCGGGCGCACGGCCGACGTGAGGAACGTGCGGCGCGGCGTCGGGTTCGCCGTGGCCATCAAGAACCTCATGTACTCGGAGGGCTTCGACGACTACTCGACGGCGCGGTGCCGCCTCGCCGACGGGCGGGCCTCGTTGAAGTTCGCCACCGCCGAGGTCGGCCAGGGCTTCGTCACGATCGCCCAGCAGATCGCCCGCACCATCCTCGGCGTGGACGACGTCGACCTCGAGCCGATGGACACGTCGATCGGCTCGGCCGGCTCCACCTCGGCCTCGCGCCAGACGTGGATGTCGGGCGGCGCCGTCGATGCCGCCTGCCGGGCGGTGCGGGAGCGCATGTTCGAGCACGTCGGGCGGGTCCACGGCATCGACCCCGTGCGCCTGCTGGTCGACGGCACCGACGTCGTGGACCAGCTCGGTGACCTGCGCGTGCCGGTCGCCCAGGCCAGTGCCGGGATCCGCTTCGAGGAGACGGTCGAGTACCACCACCGGCCCACCACCGACCTCGACGCCGACGGTCAGGGCAACTGCCACACGGCGTTCGCGTTCGTGGCCCATCGCGCTGTCGTCGACGTCGATGTCGAGCTCGGCCTCGTGAAGGTGGTGCAGGTCGCCACCGCGCAAGACGTGGGCCGGGCCCTGAACCCGCTGTCGGTCATCGGCCAGATCGAGGGCGGCATCGCGCAGGGCCTCGGCCTGGCCGTCATGGAGGAGATCGTCATCAGCGACGGTCGCATCCGGAACCCGTCGTTCACCGACTACCTGCTGCCCACCAGCCTCGACGCTCCCGAGGTCGTGGTCACCCTCGTCGAGGAGCCCGATCCGCAGGCGCCGCTCGGTGCCAAGGGCGTGGGCGAGCCGCCGTGCATCTCGGTGACGCCGGCCATCGTGGCCGCCATCCGTCAGGCCACCGGCCGCGATCTCACCCGGGTGCCCGTTCGACCCCAGGACATCTGCCTCCGGTAGCGTCCACCGGATGACCGACGAGCGCGAACGCCTCACGTGGGAGACGTTCGGCCAGGCGTCGCGCTCGCTGGCCCAGCAGATCCATGACGACGGCTTCCAGCCCGACATCATCCTCGCCATCGCCCGCGGCGGGCTGCTCGTGGCCGGGGCGCTGGGCTACGCACTGTCGGTGAAGAACCTCTACACGATGAACGTCGAGTACTACACGGGCGTCGACGAGCGCCTCGACGTGCCGATGATCCTGCCGCCCATCCCCGACCCGGGCTTCCTCGCCAACGCCGATGTGCTGATCGCCGACGACGTCGCCGACACCGGGCACACGCTGGCGGCGGTCAAGGAGTTCTGCACGGGCAAGGTGGCGGCGGTGCGCTCGGCCGTGCTCTACGAGAAGCCCCGCTCGGTGGTGAAGTGCGAGTACCAGTGGAAGGCCACCGATCTCTGGATCGACTTCCCGTGGAGCGACCAGCCGCCCATCACCGCCGCCAAGTCCGGCCGCATGGTCCACGACGCGTAGCCGCTGAACGTACTGACGCGACTTATCAACCGTGAGCGCACTTATCGCGCATCAGTTGCGGTGGTGGAGGATGACGGTGGCGGCGTTGCGGCCCGATGCGCCCCACACGCCGGCGCCGGGGAACGTGGCCGCGCCCGTCAGGTACAGGCCCCGCACCGGCGTCTCGTAGCGGGTGAGCTCGGGCTGGCGACCGAGCAGCGCCGCCAGCGGGCCGCCAGCGAAGCTGGTGGCGTGGCCGCGGGGGAGGTGGAAGTCAGCCTCGTAGCGCTCGGGCGTCATCGCCCGCCAGCGGCGCAGGCCGTCGAGGAACCCCGGCTGCACCAACGTGGCGTAGCGCTCGAACCAGCGCTCGGGCTCGGTCGATCCCGACCAGCCGCCCTTCAACCCGTACGGCGTGTAGAGCACTTCGAGGCTGAACACGTGGTCGTCGCCGACGCGCATGGTGGCGTCGAGCACCGACGGCACGTTGGCGTAGAACATCGGCCGATCGGCCACCGCCCCCTGGCTCATCAGCCGGTGCGCCGCTTCGACGGCGTCGACAGTCGGAGCGATCATGGTCGTCGCCGTCAACGGGTCGTAGCCGAGGCGGCGCACGACCTGCGGGTCGGTCTGGCGGTAGACCGGCAGTTCGGCCACGACGGCGTCGAGCTTGGACTCGTAGCCGTCGGCCACCGGCGCCACCGTCCAACGGCCCCGGAGCGCAGCGGCGCTGGCCGGCGCCCCCCGCAGCCACTCCACCAACGCCGTCCGGGGATCGCAGGCGGCGACGACGATCGGCGCCGTCAGCTCGGCACCGTCGGCCAGAGCGATGCCCCGCACGCTGTCGCCTTCGCAGTGGATGGCGGTGACGACGGCCCCCGTGCGCAGCTCGCCTCCGGCGGCCGCGAACGCCCCCGCCACCGCCGCGGGCAGCGCGCCACTGCCCCCTTCGGGCCGCCCGACCTGGCCCACGTGCTTCATGGCGTACGAGATGGCACCGAGGCCCGTGTTCGGCGTCGACGGGGCCAGGCCCCAGACCGCCGGGCCGGCGACGATGGCGGGCGCCACGAGCGCGTCGTTCGTGAAGAAGGAGCGCAGCACCGCGGCCACGCTCATGCGACTCCAGCGCAGCAGGGTGGCGAGGCCCCGGCCGCGATGGCTGGCGGCTCGGCCCAGCACGCGCGCCGGCGTGGGCGGGCGATTGGCCAGATCGAGCACGAGTTCGACAACCGGGCGAGCGGCCCGGGCGTAGCGCCGGTAGCCGTCGACCTCCTGCGGGTAGGTGAGCCGGAGCGCCTCGAGCGTGCGCTCGACATCGTGGAACAGCGGCCACGCCGGGCCGCCCGCCCATGGCAGGTTCACCTGCGCGGGCTCGACGTCGAGGTAGCGCAGACCGTGGCGGCCGAGGTCGAGCTCGTCAGCGATGGGCGTCGTGCGGAACACGTTGTGGTCGCAGTTGCAGATGTTGACGCGCGCCCCGATGGCGTCGACGGTCGACGCGCAGCCGCCCGCGCTCTCGCGTGCTTCCACCACGACGGTGCGCAACCCGGCGCGCGCCAGGTAGGCGGCGCAGATCAATCCGTTGTGGCCGCCGCCGACGATGATGGCGTCGTAGTCAGCCGGCATCACGGGACGAGCAGCACCCGCCCGAACGCCTTGCGGCTCTCGATGTAGCGATGGGCATCGGCCGCTTCGGCCAGCGGGAAGACCCGATCGATCACGACCTGCAGCTCGCCCGACGCCACCCGTTCGATCAGGCGCTCGATCATCGCCCGCACGCGCGCCGGGTTGGTCGCCATCTCGGCGCCCAGGAACACACCGGTGATGCTGGCGTTGCGCTGCATGATCGGCCAGATGTCCGGCGGCCGCTCCTCCCGGCCGGCGCGCCCCACCCAGCTGATACGACCTCGGTAGGCGAGCACGGCGATGCTGGCCTCGAGCGTCTGGCCGCCGACCGGATCGACGACGAGGTTCACACCCTTGCGATCGGTGAGGGCCAGCACCTCCGAGACCACGTCGCCGGTCAGGTAGTTCACGCCGTGGTCGACGCCGTGGTCCTGGAGGCGCTTCAGCCGGCCGTCGTCGGACGCGGTAGCGATCACCGTGGCGCCCGCCGCCTTGGCCAGTTGCACCGCGGCCAGGCCGACGCCGCTGGCCCCCGCCTGGACCAGCACCGTCTCGCCGGCCTGGAGGTGACCGAACTCGAACAGGCAATCGTCGGCGGTGCCGAACTCGATGGGGATGGCGGCGGCCACGTCGGCCGCCACCCCGGCGGGCACCTTGTAGACCGAGCCGGCGGGCACGCTGACCAGTTCGGCGTGGGAGCCGGCGCCCATCGTGGCCACCACCAGGTCGCCTTCGGCCAGGCCCTGCACCTGCTGGCCGACGGCGCGCACGACACCGGCGGCCTGGTAGCCCACGATGTGGGGCGAGCCGGCCATGATGCCGCCCTGGCGATGCAGGAGGTCACCGCCCTGGATGCCGACGGCGTGCACCTCCACGATCACGCCGCTCGGCCGCACCGTGGGGTCGGGCACCTCCTCGTATCGGAAGACCTCGGGGCCGCCTGTCTCGTAGTACACCGCAGCGCGCATGACCCGACGCTACCGAGCGGCGATGAGGGAGATCTCGACCAGCCACTCGGGCCGCGCCAGGGCCGGCACGGTGACGAGGGTGGACGCCGCGAGATGGCCGTCGAGGGCGCGGTCGCGCGCCGCCATGATGACGGGCAGCTGCTCACCCACGACGACGTAGGTCGTGATGGCGATCACGTCGGCGGGCACCATCCCGGCCTCGCCGAGGATGGCCAGCAGGTTGGTCCAGACCACCTCGGCCTGATCGGCCACCGTGTCGGGAACGGTGCCGTCGGGCCGCACCCCCACGATGCCGGCGGTGTGGAGCAGCACCTCGGCCCCCACGGTGCGCACGGCGAGGGCGTAGTTGGCGGCGGGAGGGGCGATCGAGTCGGGGCTGACGATGCTGTGCATCCTCGTAGTGTGGCGGTCGTGACGGCATCGACGCGACGCTTGGCCGAGCTGCGGGCCCCCGAGGTCGCCCAGTTGGTCAGTGAGCGATCGATCATCGTGCAGCCGCTCGGCGCTGTCGAGCAGCACGGGCCGCACCTGCCGTTCGACACCGATCTGGTCGTCGCCAGCGAGGTGGCCGACGCGACGGTGGGGGAGGTGGGCGACGCGCTCGACTGCTGGCTGCTGCCGCCGCTGGCTTACACGAAATCGAACGAGCACGCGTGGTCAGCGGGCACCGTGTGGCTGTCGGCCACCACGCTGCTGTCCGTCCTCGACGACATCGGCCGCAGCGTGGCCACGCTGCCGGCGCGCAAGCTCGTCTTCTTCAACGGCCACGGCGGCAACTCGGCGCTGCTCGGCGTGGCCAACCGCGAGCTGCGCTTGCAGTACGGGCTGATGACGTTCCTCGCCCATCCGGGGATGCCCGTCGACCAGGGCGGTGCCGGCTCGGCCAACGCCGACGAGCTGGGCATGGGCATCCACGGGGGCACCGACGAGACGTCGCTGATGCTGCACCTGCGCCCGGAGCGCGTCGACATGAGCGTGGCCACCCGCAACGTGCCCGAATGGATGGCGAGGAACAGCCACGTGCGCTTCGGTGGCCGCGTCGGCTTCGGCTGGCTGTCGAACGACTTCGGTCCGGACGGTCACATCGGCGATCCCACCGCGGCCACCGCCGAGCGGGGCAAGGAGCTGTTCGAAGGCAGCGTTCGTGCTTTCGGCGAGGCCCTCGCCGAGGTCGCCGCCTTCGAGCTGTGAGCGACGCCACCGACCTGCGCGTCGACGGCGACCGTCTGCTGGCCCGCCTCGAGGCGCTGGCCGCCATCGGGCCGATCGAGGGCGCCGGCGGGAGCCGGGGGAGCAGCCGGCTCGCCCTCACCGACGAAGACCGGGAGGGCCGCGACCTCGTGGTGACCTGGATGCGCGACCTCGGGCTGGACGTGGCCATCGACGAGATCGGCAACGTCGTCGGCACGCGCGCCGGCGCCGATCCCGACGCCGCCCCGGTGATGACCGGCAGCCACATCGACACCGTGCGCTCGGGCGGCCGCTACGACGGCAACCTCGGCGTGCTGGCCGGCCTGGAGGTGGTGGAGACGCTGGAGCGTCACGATGTGCGCACCCGACACCCGGTGGCCGTCGCCTTCTTCACCAACGAGGAGGGCGCCCGGTTCCAGCCGGACATGCTCGGCAGCCTGGTATACGTCGGCGGTCTGCCGCTGGAGGAGGCGCTCGACGTCGTCGCCATCGACGGGCCGACGGTCGGCGCCGAGCTGGCCCGCATCGGCTACTCCGGACCCGTGCCGTGCCCGGCGGCACGAGCGCCGCATGCCTTCGTCGAGCTCCACATCGAGCAAGGGCCCGTGCTGGAGGCGGCCGGCATCGGCATCGGCGTCGTCACCGGCGTGCAAGGCATCTCGTGGCAGGAGCTGACCATCGACGGGCAGTCCAACCACGCCGGCACCACGCCGATGTCGATGCGCCACGATGCGGGTTTCGTCGCCGCCCAGATCGCCGCCTTCGTGCGCCACCTGGCGCGCCAACTCGGCGGTCATCAGGTCGGCACGATCGGCCGCATCGAGTTGCAGCCCAACCTGGTGAACGTGGTGGCCAGCCGAGCCACGCTCACGGTCGATCTGCGCAACACCGACGATGCGGTGCTCCGCGAGGCCGAGCGCCAGCTACGGGAGTTCGCCGACGAGGTGGCGGCCGCTGAAGGGGTCGGCCTCACCACCCGCGTCCTCGCTCGATTCGAGCCGGTCACGTTCGACCCCCTCGTCGTCGACCTGGTGGAGGCGACGGCGCGGCGCCTCGGCCACTCGACGATGCGGCTCCCCGCGGGTGCCGGCCACGACGCCCAGATGCTGGCGCGGGTCTGCCCCTCGGGCATGGTCTTCACGCCGAGCGTGGGCGGCGTGAGCCACAACCCGGCGGAGCACACGGCGCCGGCGGATCTCACCGCTGGCGCCGATGTGCTCCTCCAGGTTCTCCTGTCACTCGCGCAGGTGGGTTGAGCGTTACAGCCCGATCGACGTGTCGATGAAGTCGTTGGTCGACATGTCCGCCGGCTTCAGGCCGGTCTTGATGTCCTTGCCCGTCTTCGCGAGGGCCGGGCCCACGATGTCGATGATCTTCTGGATGCGGTCGGGCTCCATGTTGCCGAGCGTCTTGTCCGGGCCGTTGCCGACGAGCCCGAGGTCGAGCATCGTCTTCACGGCGTAATCGGCCACGCCCTGGCTGTACACCCAGCCGTTGTTGAACTTCTGGACCAGCTCCAAGATGATGGCGTTGGTCTTGGCCGGGCTCTTCACGTAGTCGACCGTGGCCTGCTGCATGATCGGCACGAGCTTCTTCAAGCACGGCGACAGCGTCTGCAGGTCACCCGTGCGCACCGAGATGGCCTGGCTGTAGATCGGGTAGCCGGTGTCGTGGATCAGCTGGAACTTGACCGGTTTGCCCCACTCCTTGATCTCGTTCTGGTAGATGTACGGCTCGGCCGAGGCGAAGCCCTGCTGCGCCACCTTGCCGCCCGAGGCGACGAAGTTGGCCGGCTTGCCGTCGTAGCTCCCGTCCACCTGACCGGACTTCAGCACGCCGGTGGGGACGAGGTAGTCCTCCATGTAGGCGGCGCCGCCGAAGTAGAGCACCTTGGCGTCGGTCTTGCCGAGGTCGGCGATCGACGTCACGTTCGGGTACGAGGCCGGATCCCACATGATCATCTGCGGGTTCTTCTCGAACGGGGCGAAGACCTCGGTGGTGGGCTGGTCCTTGGAGAACTGCACGCCCTCGTCGGTGTAGACGTAGCCGAGGGTGATCGCCTTGTCGAGGTACATCTGGGCGGTGACCGTCTGGAAGCCGATGGCGGGGCCGCCGGAGCGCACCTCGAGCTTCACGCCCGTGTCGTTGCCTTTCGAGTCGACCAGCGCGCCGGTGACCGACTTCTTGTCGGCGTTGACGGTGTAGCCCGCGCCCAGCATCTGGTAGAGGTGGCCGTGCTCGGCCTCGGGATTCCAGTCCGTCTGGATGGCGATGGTGGCGGGGCAGACGTCCTTCAGCGAGACCGCGCCGCCGGCTGCGGTGGTGCCGGTACCTCCGCCGGCGGTGGTGGCGGCACCGGCGGTGGTGGCGGGGGCGGCGGTAGTAGCCGACGACGACCCGCTGTTGTCGCTACCGCAGGCGGCGGCGACGAGCAGCAAGCCGGCGACGGGCACCGCGAGGGTGACCTTGCGGAATCTGGCCATGGCTCTCCTTGTCCTTGATGGGGTTTGGGTGGGTGGTGGGAACGGGCCGATCACATCGTCGAGTCGGCCCAGCTGCCGACGACCTTCTTGCCGATGAAGCCGAACACCCAGAAGGTCACGACGCCGAGGAGGATGGCGAGGATCAGGGCGCCGTACATCTGCTCGCCCTGGAGCCGGGACTCGTAATTGGTGATCAGCACGCCCAAGCCGGGATCGCCGCGGCGGAAGAAGAAGTCACCGACGATGGCGCCGATGACCGACAGCCCGGCGGAGATGCGCAGGCCGGTGAAGATGGCGGGCAGGGCGCCGGGGAACTGCAGCTTCCACAGCCGCGTCCACCGGTTGGCGCCGTGCAGGCGGAACAGGTCGTGGTGTCCCTGGTCGGCCGACAGCAGCCCGAACAGGGTGTTGGCGATGATGGGGAACAGCGAGATGATCACGCACACGATCACCCGGCTGCGGAAGTTGAAGTCGAAGAACTGGCCGATGAGGGGCGTCAGGGCGAGGATCGGCACGGTCTGCAGTGCCACGGCGTAGGGGTAGATGGAGCGCTCCACCCACTTGGCCTGGCTCATCAGGACGGCGAGGCTGATGCCGAGCACGATCGAGATGGCGAGGCCGTAGAGCGCGACCCGGGCCGACAGCCACAGTGCGTCGAGCAGCGGGTGGAGGTTGTTCCAGTCGAAGAAGGCGACCGACAGGATGTCGTGCGGCGCCGGCACCAGGAACCGCTGCGAGTCGTTGAGGAAGAACGCCCGGAACAGGTACCAGACGCCGATGAAGACCATGAACACGAGGATGGGCGGGCCGATGGTGCGCAGCACCCGTGCGAACCCGCTGGTGCCACGCAGGCGCTCGTCGCGCTCCTCCCGGTTGTGGTCGGACAGACGGCCGATGACGTCCAGCGACCCACTCGACGGCGAATCCTTGGTCAGACTCACCGGTTCACGTCGCGATCGTGCGCACGAGTTCCAGCAGGAGCCGATCGGCGGGCACCAGTGAGCCGTTCGCCGCAGGGCGGCGAACATGACACCGTGTTTCCGAGCTCGCTTCGCTCGCTCATCCGTGGGCCTCGCGCAGGACGTGGCTGACTTCGCCGCTCAGTTCGGCGAAGGCGGGCTCGAAGCGGAGATCGGGCACGCGCGGATAGTCGAACGGCACCGCGAACTCACCGATGATGCGCCCGGGCCGCGCCGACATGACGAGGACGCGCGTCGACAGGAACACGGCCTCGGAGATGGAGTGGGTGATGAACAGCCCGGCGAAGTGCTCCCGCACGAAGAGGCGCATCAGCTCGTCGTTGAGCCGCTCGCGCGTGATCTCGTCCACGGCGGCGAACGGCTCGTCGAACAGGAACACGTTCGGCTGCATCACGAGGGAGCGGGCCAGCGAGGCCCGCATCTTCATGCCGCCCGAGAGTTGCTTGGGGTACTGGCCCTCGGAGCCGGCCAGGCCGACCAGCTCGATGGCGGCCTGCGCCCGCTTGCGGCGCTCGGCCTTGCCGATGCCGTGCAGTTCGGCCAACAGCTCCACGTTGCCCCGCACCGTGCGCCACTGGAGCAACGTCGGGTCCTGGAAGACGTAGCCGAGCGAGTCGTGGTCCACGACGACCCTGCCGCGCGTCTGCGTCGTCAGGCCGGACGCGATGCGCAGCAGCGTGGACTTGCCGCAGCCCGACGGCCCCACGACCGTCACGAACTCGCCGGGGGCGACGTCGAAGCTGACGTCGTCGACGGCGCGCGTGCCATCGGGGAAGGTCATGCTGATGCCCCGGAAGGCGAGCGATGGGCGATCCGCGCCGGTCTCAGGGGTGGTCGCCGGCAGCTCGGACGACGGGACAGTGGTGCTCATGGGTGGGACTCCGTTGGGACGCTAGGCGTCGAACTCTGCCACGGCCGTTGCCGAATGATGAACGCTCTGTTTCGCCGGCGAAGGGCGCCGGTCTGTCGCCGCAATGCGGCGACGGGTCGAACGCCGGCGGCATTGACCGAGCGCCGCGAGACCGAGGCGAAGCCGAGGCATCGTCACGACCATCAATGCATCACCATCCCGCCGGTCACGTTCATGGCCTGGCCGGTGCAGTAGTCGCCGTCGGCCGACGCCAGGAACAGGGCCATGGCGGCCACGTCCTGCGGTGTGCCGAGCCGCCCGAGTGGCGACTTGGCCGTCCACGTGGCCACCATCGCCGCCGTGCGAGTGGCCGCCCCCATCTCCGTCAGCACGTAGCCCGGGCAGATGCAGTTGACGGTGATGCCGAATGGGCCCAGCTCCATGGCCGCCACCCGCGTCAGCTCGATCACCGCCGCCTTGGAGGCGCAGTAGTGGGCCTGGCCGGGGGCACCGAGCTTGCCGCCCATGCTGGCCATGTTCACGATCTTGCCGCCGCCCGCCTCGCGCATCCGCGGCGCCGCTTCCTGGATCGTGATCAGCATCGACCTCACGTTGATGTCGAACGTGCGGTCCCAGTCGGCGACGTCGATCTCGAGGAGCGGCGCCATGTGCAGGATGCCGGCGTTGTTCACGAGGATGTCGATCCCACCCAGCGCGTCGGCCGCCTGCCGCACCGCGGTGCGGGCCTGGCCGGCGTCGGCGAGATCGGCTACCACCGCGGCGCCCCCAAGGGATGCCGCCGCCACCTTCACCTCCTCGGCCCGGAGGTCGACGAGGGCCACGGTGGCCCCTTCGGCGGTGAAGCGCTCGGCGATGCCGAAGCCGATGCCCCGGGCTCCGCCGGTGATGACGGCACGGCGCCCGGTGAGGCGGCCGGTCATGCCGTCACCACCTGACCGCGGTGGATGACGACCCGGCGATCAGCGGCGGTGGCCATGGCCTCGCGCACAGTGGCGGCGCGCGGCACCGCCATCAGCTCGGCCGGTGATCCCGGCGTCACCGAGACGGCGGGCAGTCCGAGCGCGCTGCGGCTGGCCGCCGATACCGCGTGGAACGACTCGGCCGGCGTGAGGTGGGCGGCCATCACGAGCAGCGCCGCCGTCTCCAGCGGATCGGCCCGGCCGACGAGGTTGAACGGATCCTGGAGGTTGTCGGCGCCGGCGGCCACGGTCACGCCGGCGTCGAGGAGGGGGCGCAACGCCGTGAGGCCGCGCGGCGGTGCCGTGGTCCAACCCCGCGCGAGGAGGAACAGGTTGGTCTGGGGGAGCGTCACCACGGCGATGCCGGCGGCGGCCACCGCCGCGCTGACCTCGGCCTGGACGCCAGCCGGCTCCATGCCGAGGCTGCAGCAGTGACTGGCCGTGACGTGGTGCTCGAAGCCGTCGACCATCGTGGCCAGCTCGGCCAGGTGGAGCACTTCCGGATCGAGGGTCTCGTCCATGTGGAGATCGACGTCGCGACCCGTGGCCGTGGCCACGTCGAGCACGTGGGCCATGGCCGCCCGGGGATCGGGCTCGAGATGGGGCACGCCGCCGACGAGATCGGCACCGGCCGCCACCGCCTCGTCCAGCGCGCGGCGGTTCGGGCCACCGTCGGGACCGCTGATGGGCGGGCTCACGAGGGCCACGATCTGGATGTCGGCCAGGTGCCCGACCACCTCGCGCGCCTTCACGATGGCTTCGATCCCCAGCGTTCCGATGTCGGCGGCCACATCGACGTGGGTGCGCACGGCGGTGACGCCGTTGGCCACCAGCATGCGCACCGCCCGCTCGGCCCGGCCGGCGATGTCGTCGAGGGTGAGCGTGGGCCGGTGGGCCCGCCACGCCACGATGGCCCCGAGTAGGTCGCCCGACGGGTTGGGCACGCGGTCGGCGGTGAGCGCCTTGTCCAGGTGGGCGTGGGGCTCGGCCGCCGCTGGCAGCAGCACGTGCCCGCCGAGGTCGACGATCGTCTCGCCGGGCAGTGGTGCGAGCCCCGGCGACACCGCGGTGATGTGCTCCCCGTCGATGCGCACATCGGTCCGCCGGCCGTCCTCGACGGTGGCGCCCTGGAGCAGCATCAAGCCGGCGCCGGGAGGGGTCGGACGGCCATCGACTCGCCCAGGCGCGGGATCACCTCCTCGGCCACGAGGTGGAGCTGCTCGTCCATCTCCGGGCGGGCGAGGCCGGGGAGGTCGAAGAAGATGCAGAGGTGCTCGAGGCCGACGAGGTCGCGGTAGAAGCCGAGCGTGTCGACCACGTCGTCGACCGAGCCGATGGCCATGATGCGCTGCGCGTTCGAGTCCTCCAGCGTGGGCTGGAAGCCGAACGGCACCTTGTCGCCCGCGCTCGTCTTGTACGAGGAGAACCGGCCGTACGGCGCCAGGAACTTGGTGAACTCGTCGTGGCCGGGGCGACCGCGACGGAGCGCTTCCTCGTGCGTGCGCCCGACGTGGATGTTGAGCACGAGGCAGCGGTCCTCGCCCCGGCGCGACACGGGCGTGCCCGCTTCGGCCCGCAGCAGCTCGTAGCGCTCCCACTTCTGGCGCAGGCTGTCGGGGTGCTGCAGCCAGTAAACGGCCTTGTGCCCGGCCTTCGGCACGTACTCGATCGTCTCCGGTGAGGTCACCGGTTGGTAGACGTCGACGGCGCGCGTCGGCTTGGGGATGAGCGTGAGGTCGTTGACGAACGTGCCGCGGTCGGGGACGTCGTCGGGCGGGAAGACGAAGTGCTTGCCGCGGTACGAGAAGCGCTCCTTCGTCCACGCCAGCTTGATGACCTCCATCGCCTCCTCGAACGTCTCGCGGTTGATGCGGTCGTGCTCGGCGGACATCTCGTTGTCACCCGACGCCACCACCGTGCCCAGTGCCCACGCCTCGCGCGGCACCGTGCCCCGCCCGACGCCGAACTCCATGCGCCCGCCGGTCAGCACGTCGGCCAGCGCGAAGTCCTCGGCCAGGCGCAAGGGGTGCCACTGCGGCACCACGTTGAACATCTGGCCGAACCGCAAGTGCCGCGTCCGGGCGGCGGCGTGCACGCCGAACATGATGAGGTTCGGCAGGACCTCGTAGCCCTCGTACTGGAAGTGGTGCTCCGTCAGCCACATGGTGTCGTAGGCCAGACCATCGGCCGTCTGGGCCCAGTGGAGCATGTTCTCGTAGCAGGCGAGCACGTCGGCGTTCCCGTAGCGCCGAGACGTCGGGGCGACGGCCGGATCGCCGGCGTCGGGCATCGGCACGGTCCCGAAGAAGTTCGTGTCGACTCGCATCTCTGAACGGTACTCCCGCGCCCATCGGACGCCGGCGGAGCCCCGTGAACACCTTGTGAAGGCGCGTCACCGGGAGGTCGGCTGGCATGCAATGAACCGACCGTCGCAGGTCGGCCAGGTGACGGAAACCGGCACGACGCGCCGAAACGTGTCACGCCGACGCTGGCTTGTTCGAGAGGGCGAGCGGATAAGCGAAGAGAGCTTTGGGTGCCGATCGGCTCGCCTGGCGGGCCGATCGGCACCCATGACCGAATCGGCACCCAACGTCGCTCACGGATCGTGGCAACCGGCGCGCCGCGCGGATCGCGAGCACCTATCCGCTCGCCCTCGAAGCGCAGCGAGTCAGGAGCCAGCCGAAGGCGGCGACGAAGACCGCGTCAGTACCCCACCGCCGCGCTGATGCGGCCGCGCGGGTCGGCGACGCCGGCCAGCCGGACCCGCCCGGTCGCGGGATCGGCGACGGTGATGAGGTTGGCGTGCCCGAACTGGTGGCCGAACGGGCCCACCGTCGTGACCTCATGGCCGCGGGCCGCCAGCCCCGCCGCCCAGCCGCTGGGGGCGTTGGCCTCGATGGCGACGGTGCGCGACGCCGACGACCACGTGTCGAACCCGGCGCCGTCGCCCACCAGGACCCAGCGCGGGCTGCCGATCGCTTCGGCCGGCGACTGCCCGCCGTGCAGCAGCCGGGCCAGCACCTGCAGCAGGATCTGGGGCTGGCCGTCGCCCCCCTGGGTGCCGACGACGGCGGCCAGGTGCCCGTCGAGACGGGTCACCAGCGCCGGCGACAGCGTGTGGGGCGGCCGCCGGCCAGGCCCGTACTCGGCTGGATGGCCGGCCACCGTGGAGAAGCCGAGGCCCCGGTTGTGGAGGTTGATGCCGGTGTTGGGCTCGAACAGGCCGCTGCCGAACCCGGACGCGTTGGACTGGATGAGCGACACGCCCATGCCGTCGCCGTCGACGGCGCACAGGTACGTGGTGTCGCCGGCGCCGGCCGGGGCCGTGTGGCCGCTGGCCCGGTCGGCGCCGATGGCGGCCCGCCGCGGCGCCAGCCGTTCCGGCGCGATGAGGGCGGGCCCGTCGGCTCCCTCGCACAGCACCTCGAGGCGGTCATAGGCGGCGGCGACGGCGGCCTCGACGAGCAGGTGGGCCCAGAGCGGATCGTCGGGATCAGCGGGCAGCGGCAGGCCGTCGGCGATCCATGCCGCCGACAGCGTGAGGTAGCCCTGCGACGCCGGCGGGATGGTCCACAGCCGATGGCCCCACGCTTCGAGGGCGAGCGGCTCGACCCACGTGGCCAGCGGCGAGGCCAGATCGGCGTCCGTGTACTCACCGGCGCCCAGCGCCACCAGGCCGGCACCGAAGGGCCCGCCGTAGAAGCCGTCGCGGCCCTTGGTCCCGATGGCCCGCAGCGCGGCGGCCGCCCCCGGCCGGCGCACGAGGTCGCCGGCCCGCCGGGCCTGGGCAGCGAGGGCCTGGAGCGCGGGGGCGGGGTTGCCCTGCTCGACCAGCCGGGCCGCCGACGCCGCCAGCAACGGCGACGCCGGGAAGCCGTCGTCGGCGTACGCCACCGCCGGGGCCAGCACCTCGGTCAGCGGCATCCGCCCGAACCGGGCGTGGAGGGCGAGCCACCCGTCGACGCACCCCGGGACGGTCACGGTACGCGCGTCGAGGTGCTGGGGCATGGCGCGATGGCCCTCGGCCCGGAGCCGTTCGGGATCGGCGCCGCTGCCGGCCCGGCCCGACGCGTCGAGGGCCGTGGGCGCGCCGGGACCGTCGTGCACGAGGGCGAAGAGGTCGCCACCCATGCCGCACAGGTGCGGGGTGGTGACGGCGAGGACGGCGTTGGTGGCGACGGCGCCGTCCACGGCGTTGCCACCCCGGGCGATGGTGGCCAGACCGGCCTGGGCGGCCAGGTGGTCGGCCGCCGCCACCATGGCGGTCGGGGCGTGGACGGTGGCGAACGGGACGAGGGGCGACGGCACGATGGCGAACGTAGCTACGGTGCGACCATGAAGGTGACCGGGCTCGACCACGTGGTGATCGACTGCGCCGACGTGGAGCGGTCGGTGGCATGGTGGCGCGACGAACTGGGGTGCGAGCCGCTGCGCCTGGAGGAGTGGCGCCGGGGCGAGGTCCCCTTCGCCTCTGTGCGGCTCGACGCCACCACGATCATCGACCTGTTCGCACGCGAGCGCACCGGCGAGAACGTGAACCACCTCGCCCTCACCGTGGTCGACGTCGACCTGGCCGAGCTGGCGGCGTCGGGCCGTTTCGAGGTCCTCGGCGGCCCGGCCCAGCTGTTCGGCGCCCAGGGCACGGGCGTCGGGATCTACGTCCGCGACCCCGACGGCAACACGATCGAGCTCCGCCAGTACTGACCGAACGTGACGACGTTCACCGGGGGCGGACGCGGCCGGTGGCCTTGTCGACGGTGACGCCCTCGGCCCGCAGGCGCTGGGCGTGCACCCGCTCGTGGCCGGGCACCAGGCGGCCGTTGGCCGCCACCACGCGCCACCACGGCAGGTCGTCGGCCGACGTGGCCAGCAGGTGGCCGACAGCGCGGGCGGCGCCCGGGCGCCCCGCCGCCTCAGCCACCTCGCCGTAGGTCCACACGTCACCCGGGGGGATGCCGGCGATCACGTCGGCGGCCCGCTCGGCGAAGGGCCGCTCGCTCACTCGTCCAGGAGCGCGCCGTACTGGCGCCACGCCGCTTCGATGCCGTCGAGGCGGTCGGTGGCCGGCTGTTGGCGGTGGGCGGCGGCGCCGGCCATGAGGGCGTTGGTGAGGGCCACGGTCCCGACGTGGCTGTCGAAGGGCCCCGCCGACTCGGCCCGCACCACGAACGTGCACCACGCCAGGTCGGCCAGCGGCGACAGCGCGCTGTCGCACAGGGCCAGGATCCGGGCGCCGCGCTCACGGGCCAGACGAGTCGTGTCGACCACCCAGCGCTCGTAGCGGCGGTGATCGATGGCCACCAGCACGTCGCCCCGCTGCACCGCGGCCAGATGCCGGGCCAGGCGCACGTCAGCGCCGAACCAGATCGAGACCCCGGCTCGGAGCATCGACAGCTCGTCGGCGAACAGCATCCCGATCCCGCGTGACGCGTCCCCGGCGAGCACGTGCACGGGGTGGGACTCGTCGGCCAGGGCCGCCACCGCCTCGTCGAACGCCTCGGGCAACGCCGCCTCGAGCGTGCCCGCCACGTTGTCCAGCTCGACCGCCCGCACCCGTCCGAGCACGTCGGAGGGGGTGACCTCGCGGATCCGCTCGGCGGCCGGGCGCAGCCGCTGGCCGAGCTCGTCCTGCACCGCGCTCTGCATCGATGTGAACCCGTCGTAGCCGAGCTTGGCGGCCAGGCGCACGACGGTGGCACCGCTGGTGGCGGCGCGCTGGGCCAGATCGGCCACGGTGCCGAAGGCGATGGCCTCGGGGGAGGTGAGCACGACGTCGGCGACGCGGCGCTCGGCGGGGGTGAGCGCGCTGCGGGCGGCGTCGATGACCGCGGCGACCGTCATCGGCGTGGTGAAATATCCATTGCAGCGATGGGTGCGTGTGAAATGGAGGTTCCGGTGATGGACCAGCGTATCGGTAATCGGATTGGCGGTACTACCACGTTTCCGCAGGGTCAGACCTTCGATTCGACGGCGCCGGCCCGACCCGCCGAGGTCCTGGCGACCTTCCCCGACTCGCGGGCGAGCGCGGTGGACGACGCCGTGACGGCCGCCGCCCAGGCCCAGCGCTCCTGGGCCCGCCTCCCGGTGCCGGCGCGCGCCGACGTCCTCGCCGCTGCGGCCGACGTGATCGCCCGGTGCAAGACCGAGCTGGCCCGGCTCGTGGCGCGCGAGGCCGGCAAGGTGCTGGTCGAGGCGGCCGGCGACGTGCAGGAGGCCGTCGACATGGGCCGCTTCGTGGCCGGCCAGGGCCGGGCCCCCGTGGGCTCGGTCGTGCCGTCGGAGCTGCCCGGGAAAGTGGCCTTCACGACCCGCCAACCCGTGGGCGTGGCCGGGCTGATCACCCCGTGGAACTTCCCGATCGCCATCCCGGCGTGGAAGTGCTTTCCTGCACTCCTGGCCGGCAACGGCGTCGTGCTGAAGCCGTCGGAGGAGGCGCCGCTGTGCGCCGAGCGCTTCGTGGCCTGCCTCGTGGAAGGGGGCGTGCCCGCCGACCTCGTGAACGTCGTGCACGGGCGGGCCGAGCCGGGCGGGGCGCTGGCCGTGCATCCCCGCGTGGGTGCGCTGAGCTTCACCGGGTCCGTCCCCACGGGACGGGTGGTGGCGGCGGCGGCGATGGCGGCCGGACCGAAGCTGCTCTCGCTCGAGCTGGGCGGCAAGAACGCGATGGTGGTGCTGGCCGACGCCGACCTCGACCTCGCCGTGGACGGTGCGCTGTTCGGCGCCTTCGGCACTGCCGGCCAGCGGTGCACGTCGACTTCACGATTGGTGGTTCAGCGGTCCGTCGCCGAGGAGCTCCTGGGTCGCCTCGTGGCGCGCGCCGAAGCGCTGGTGCTCGGCGACCCGCTCGATCCCGCCACCGACGTGGGACCGGTCATCCATCGCCGCGCCGGCGAGCGCATCGTGGAGATGGTGGCGTCAGCGGCGGCCGAAGGCGCCAGCATCGTGACCGGCGGCCAGCTCGTCGCCGTCGCCGACTGCCCCGGCGGCACCTTCGTGGCTCCCACCATCGTGCGGGCGGAGCGCCATCACCGCATCGCCCGCGAGGAGGTCTTCGGACCGGTGCTGGCCATGGTGCTGGTGGACGACGTGAGCGACGCCGTCGACGTCGTGAACGACAGCGAGTACGGGCTCTCCGCCGCCGTCTACACGCGCGACATCAACGCCGCGCTGTGGGCCGTGGAGCGCATCGACACGGGGATCGTGTACGTCAACGCCCCCACGATCGGCGCCGAGATCCCGCTGCCGTTCGGCGGCACCAAGCACACGGGGAACGGCTTCCGGGAAGCCGGCACCCGCGGCATCGAGCAGTTCAGCCAGCCCAAGACCGTCTACATCGATCACTCCGGCCGCCTGCAGAAGGCCCAGATCGACACCCATCACCTGGAGGCGCGGCGATGACCATGTCCACCACCACGGCCACCGCCGCATGGCTGGCGCGCGACGAATCGGCCCTGGCCGGCGTGCTGTCGCGCACGTTCCCCATCGTCGCCAGCGAGGGCCGGGGCAGCTGGCTCACCGACGTCGACGGCCGGCGCTTCCTCGATCTCACGATGGGGATCGCCGTCAACAACATCGGCCACTGCCACCCTCGGGTGGTAGCGGCGGCGCAGGCGCAGCTCGAGCGGCTGATGCACACGTCGGTGACCGTCCACCACGGGCAGAACGTGCAACTGGCCGAGCGCCTGGGCGCGCTGTGCCCGTTCTTCCGCCATCCCCAGGTGTTCTTCTGCAACTCCGGGGCCGAGGCCGTCGACGGCGCCGTGAAGCTGGCCCGGCGGGTGACCGGCCGGCCGGGCGTCATCGCCTTCCGGGGTGGCTTCCATGGACGCACCCTCGGGGCGGTCTCCCTCACGACGGCCAAGACCAAGTACCGGGAGGGCTACGAGCCTCTGGTCGGCGGGATCACGGTGGCGCCCTACCCGTCGCCGCTGCGCCACGGCGGTGACGGCCAGCGGGCCGCCGAAGCCGCTCTCGACGCCCTCGACGAGATCCTGGCGGTGCAGACGGCACCGGCCACGGTGGCGGCCATGGTGGTGGAGCCCGTGCTCGGCGAAGGTGGCTACGTCCCGCCGCCGGTCGAGTGGCTGCGCGGGCTGCGCCGGCGCTGCTACGAGCACGGCATCCTCCTCGTGTTCGACGAGGTGCAGACCGGCATCGGGCGCACCGGCCGGCCGTTCGCAGCGGAGACGTTCGGCGTGGGTCCGGACGTGGTGCTGTTCGCCAAGGGCGTCGCCTCGGGCCTGCCCCTGGGCGGCCTGATCGCCGAGCAGGCGCTGCTCGATCACTGGCCGCTGGCGACGCACGGCTCCACCTTCGGTGGCAACCCGGTGAGCTGCGCGGCGGCCCTGGCCACGCTCGACGTGCTCGCCGACGGCGGGCTGTACGAGCGCTGCCGCTCGGCCGGCGCCTGGTTGCGCGACGAGCTGACAGCGCGGGCCGGGGGCCGTCCGGGCGTGCTCGAGGTGCGCGGTGTCGGGCTCATGATCGGCGTCGAGTTGGCGTCGGGGCCGATGGCGGCGGCCGTGCAGCAGGCGTGCTTCGACGAGGGGGCGCTCGTGCTCACCTGCGGCCCGCGCGACAGCGTGCTGCGCCTCATCCCTGCCCTCACCATCACCGACGACGAGCTGGACCTGGCCGTGTCCATACTGGGGCGTGCCCTCGCCGCCCACGCTTGACGAGGCCCTGGCCGCCGTCGTAGGGCGCGACCACGTCCTCACCGACGCCGACGTCCGCGCCGGCTACGAGGTCGACTGGACGGGACGCTTCCGGGGCCGGGCCGCCGCCGTCGTGCGGCCGGCCGACGTGGACGAGGTGGCCGCCGTCGTCGCCTGGTGCGCCGCCAACGGCGTGGCCGTCGTGGCCCAGGGCGGCAACACCGGGCTCGTGGCCGGGGGCGTGCCCGTGGGCGAGGCCGACGACGCCGTGGTGCTGTCGCTGCGGCGGCTCGACCGCCTCGAACCGATCGACGAGCTGGCCGGACAGGTCACTGCCGGCGCCGGTGTCGCCCTCGCCGCCCTGCAGCACCACGTGGCCGGCACGGGCTGGGCGTTCGGTGTCGACCTCGCCGCCCGCGACAGCGCCACGGTCGGGGGCCTGGTGGCCACCAACGCCGGCGGCATCCGCGTCGTCCGCCACGGGTCGATGCGGGCGCAGGTGGTGGGCGTCGAGGCGGTGCTCGGCGACGGGTCCGTGGTGCGCCACCTCGGCGGCCTCGTGAAGGACAACACCGGCTACGACCTCGCCGGGCTCCTGGTGGGCAGCGAGGGGACGCTCGGCGTCGTCACGGCGGCACGGCTGCGCCTCGTTCCGGATCCGCCCGAGCGCGTCGTGGTGCTGGCGGCGATACCGACGGTGGAGGAGGCCATGGTCGTGGCCGCCGCGCTGCGCCAGCAGGTGGCCGGGCTGGAGGCGATCGAGGCCGTCCTGGGCGACGGCATCGCCCTCGTGGCCGAGACGTTCGACCTCCCGGTCCCGCTGCCCGCCGAGGGGGGAGTGGCGGTCCTGGCGGAGTGGGCCGGCACCGGCGAGCCGCCCGACGCGCTCGCCGACATCCTGGCCGCCTACCCATCGGCCGCCGCCGACGACCCGGCCGGCCGGGCCCGACTGTGGCGCTACCGCGAGGGCATGTCCGACGCCATCGCCCACGTGGGCGTTCCCCACAAGCTCGACGTCACGCTGCCGGCGGCGACCCTCGCCGCGTTCGCCGCGGCTGTGCCCGGTGTCATCACCGCTGCCGCCCCCGGGGCGCGCACGCACCTCTTCGGCCACCTCGGCGACGGCAACCTCCACGTCAACATCACGGGCGTCGATCCCGACGACGAGACCCCCGACGACGCCGTCCTCCGGCTCGTCGCCGACCATGGGGGCTCGATCAGCGCCGAACACGGCATCGGACGGGCGAAGGCAGCGTGGCTGGCGCTGTCGCGGTCGCCGGCCGAGATCGCCGCCTTCCGGGCCATCAAGCAGGCGCTGGACCCCGCCGGCATCCTCAATCCGGGGGTGCTGCTGCCCGCAGGACGTGCTTGAGGACCTTGCCCGTGCCGCCCCGGGGGAGGTCGTCCACGAACCGCACGTCCTTGGGCACCTTGAAGCCGGCGAGGCGTTCCTTGGTCCAGACCACCAGCTCGTCGGCGCTCGTCGCCGCTCCCGGCCGCAGCACCACCCACGCCCGGGGCACCTCGCCCCACCGCTCGTGGGGCCGACCCACCACCGCCACCTCCAGCACCGCAGGATGGGCGGCCAGCACCTTCTCCACTTCCACCGACGAGATGTTCTCGCCCCCGGAGATGATGAGGTCCTTCTTGCGGTCCACGATCGTGAGGTAGCCGGCCGGGTCCACCACGGCGATGTCCTCGGTGTGCAGCCAGCCGCCGGCCAGCGCCGCCGCCGTCTCCTCGGGCCGCTGCCAGTAGCCGGCCATGACGTGGTTCGAGCGCACGCACACCTCGCCGGGCGTCACGCCGTCCCACGGCACCTCCCGGCCGTCGTCGTCGAGGACGCGCAGGTCGACACCCAGGATCGGGAGCCCCGTCGTGGCCCGGCGGCCCGCTGATCGGGCCTCGCCCGGCTTGTCGAGCGCCTTGGTGAGCTGTGGCGACGACTCGGTCAGGCCGTAGCCGCAGATGGCCTCGCACCCGAACCGCTGCTCCATCTCGGCCAGCAGCGTCGGTCCCGCCGGGGCGCCGCCGATGGAGATCTGGCGCAGCGCCGACAGGTCGCGGTCGCCGAGCGAGGGCGACGACAGCAGCGCGGTGGCCATGGTCGGCACGAGGAACAGGCGCGTCACCCGCTCGACCTCGAGCAGGCGCAGCACCTCCTCGGCGTCGAAGCGGGGCAGCATCACGTGCACGCCGCCGAGCCCGGTGAGGTAGTGCGGCGTGCCCCAGCCGTTCACGTGGAACAGCGGGATGGTGTGGAGCACCACGTCCGCGCCGGAGATGCCGACGGTGAGGGCGCCGTGCACGGCGTGGAGGTAGAGGCCCCGGTGCGTCAGCAGCACACCCTTCGGGCGGCCGGTGGAGCCGCTCGTGTAGAAGAGCTCGGCTGCCGCCCGCTCGTCGACCGGTGGCGGCTCGAAGGGCGTGGACGGCTGGGCCGCCAGCCGGGCTTCGTAGCCGTCGTCGAGCAGGACGGTGGGCACGCTCGTGCCCGGATCGGGCTGGGAGGGATGACGGAGCAGGACGGCGGCGCCGGCGTCATCGAGGATGAAGCGGAGCTCGGCCGGCGCGAGGCGGATGTTCAACGGCAGCAGGATGGCGCCGGCCAGGAGCACGCCGTAGTACGCCTCGAGGAGCTCGTGGGTGTTGCCGCACAGCCACGCCACGCGATCGCCCGGACGCACGCCCAGATCGCCGGCGAGGAGGTGGGCCAGGCGATCGGCCCGCGACGCGAAGTCGGCGTACGTCCAGCGGTGACGCTGCCCGTCGTGCCACTGCACGACCCCCTCGCGTTGGGGGAACAGCCGCCGGGCGCGCCCCAGGAAGTCGAGCGGCGTGAGGGGGAGCTCCACCGGTTCACACGACCCATTGGCCTCGCTCGACGAGCACGTCCTTCAGCACCGACGGCGCGTCGGTCATGATGCCGTCGGCACCGAGATCGAGCAGGCGGCGCATCTCGTCGGCCTCGTCGATCGTCCAGACGTGGACGGCGAGACCGACGTCATGGGCGAACGCGATGTAGCGGGCGTCGGCGATCGGGACGAACTTTTCCTTGGGCGGCACCTGCGTGCACGCCGCCTTGGTGTGCCCGAGGGCCTTCAGGTGGAGCCAGCTGGCCAGCCGCAGCCGCCCCACGGTCCAGTTGCCCATGCTCGTGCACAGCGTGGGGCCGAGCGCCTTGCGGATCGTCTTCAGCCGCTTGTCGGAGAACGAGCCGCAACAGATCCGGTCGATGATGCCGGTGCGCTGCACCGCCTCGATGAAGGGACCCACGGCGCGATCGGTCTTCGGCTCGATGTTGAGGCGGACGCCGGGGTGGGCGTCGAGCAGCTCCTCGAAGCGCACGAGCGGCTCGGTCCCGTCCACTTTGGCCTCGCGCACCACGCTCCACGGGAGCTGGGAGATCGTGCCCGTGTGGTCGGTGGTCTCGTCGAGCGTGTCGTTGTGGAACATGATGAGCACGCCGTCCGACGTCGACTGGAGGTCGGTCTCGATGTACCGATACCCGAGGGCGGCGGCGCCGTCGAACGCTTTCATGGTGTTGCCCGGGAACTCGGCGGCACCACCTTGGTGGGCGAACGCGATGGGCCCGGGCCAGTCGAGGAAGGCGAAGTGAGGGGCAGCCACCGCGGAAGTATGGTCGCCGCGTGACCGACGTGCGCACCGTGCCCCTCGGCGGGCAGCGCTTCGCATCGAACGACGTGATCGAGGTGCGGGCTCCCTACGACGGCACCGTGATCGGCGCCGTGCCCAAGTGTGGTGCCCAGGAGGTGGGGCAGGCGGTCGCCGCCGCCACCGCCGCCCATCACAAGGGTCCGCTGCCAGCCTGGCGCCGAGCCGAGGTGCTCGATGCCGCCGCCCGCCTGCTGGCCGAGCGGCGCGACGCCTTCGCCCGGACCATCGCCCTCGAAGCGGCCAAGCCCATCAAGACGGCGCGCGTCGAGGCCGAACGGGCGGTGAGCACGTTCCAGTTCGCCGCCGCCGAGGCCCGCACGCTGGCCGGCGACGTCGTCCCGCTCGACGCCTCGTCGCCGGGGGAGGGCAAGCTGGGCTTCACCCTGCGGCTGCCGATCGGCGTGGTCGGGGCCATCTCCCCGTTCAACTTCCCGCTCAACCTCGTCGCCCACAAGCTGGCCCCGGCCATCGCCGCCGGTTGCCCCGTGGTGCTCAAGCCGGCATCGCAGACGCCGCTGTCGGCCATCGCGCTGGCCGACCTCCTCA
This sequence comes from uncultured Acidimicrobiales bacterium, assembly GCA_963728985.1. Lineage (GTDB taxonomy): Bacteria > Actinomycetota > Acidimicrobiia > Acidimicrobiales > Ilumatobacteraceae > DASXAI01. The sequence continues at coordinate 665,456 of CAVSME010000006.1, forward strand.
TCGACGAGTGCGGCCTCCCCGCCGAGCAGCTCAGCGTGGTGACCGGCAGCGGCGGCTCGGTGGGCAACGCCCTCGTCGACCACCCCGACATCGCGATGATCACGTTCACCGGTTCGCCCGACGTGGGCTGGGGCATCCGGGGGCGGGCGCCGCGCAAGAAGGTGGGTCTGGAGCTCGGCAACAACGCCCCCGTCATCATCGAGCCCGACGCCGACTGGAAGGCGGCGGCCGACAAGATCAAGGTCGCCGGCTACAGCCACGCCGGCCAGTCCTGCATCTCGACGCAGCGCCTGTACGTCCACCGCTCCATCGCCCCGGCGTTCACCGACGCGCTGGCCGAGCGGGTGTCGTCGCTCGTCGTCGGCGATCCACTGTCGGACGACACCGATGTGTCCGCGCTGATCTCCGAAGGCGAGCGCGACCGAGTGGCGTCGTGGGTGGAGGAGGCGGTGGCCGGCGGCGCCCGCGTCGTCACCGGTGGCACCATCGGCGCCGACGGGGTGCTGGTGCCCACCCTTCTGGCCGACGTCGACCCGGACATGAAGGTGTGCGCCCGCGAGGTGTTCGGGCCGGTCGTCACGATCCAGGCCTACGACCGCCTCGACGACGCGCTGGGGCTCGCCAACCACACCGACTACGGGCTCCAGGCCGCCATCTTCACGGCGGACCTCGCATCGGCCCTGAAGGCGGTGCGGGCCCTCGACTTCGGTGGGGTGCTGGTGAACGAGGTGCCCACGTGGCGGGCCGACCAGATGCCCTACGGCGGCGTGCGCGACTCGGGCAACACCCGCGAAGGTCCCCACTACGCAGTCCGCGAGATGACCGAACTCCGCGTCGTGATCCTGAACGGCTGAGCCGACTAAATGATGCGGCTCTTGCCGTGCCCTTCCCAGTACTCGTCCTTGAGCAGGCGCTTGTAGAGCTTGCCGGTCGGGTGGCGGGGCAGCTCCTCGCGGAAGTCGACCGACCGCGGGCACTTCACGTCGGCCAGCTGCGAGCGGCAGAACGCGATGAGCTCCTTCTCCAGCTCGGGCCCGGCCTCGGCCATGTCGACCGGCTGGACCACCGCCTTCACCTCTTCGCCGAAGTCGGCGTTCGGCACCCCGAACACGGCGACGTCGACCACCTTGGGATGGCCGACGAGTACGTTCTCGGCCTCCTGCGGATAGATGTTCACCCCGCCCGAGATGATCATGAACGCCTTGCGATCGGTGAGGTACAGGTAGCCCTCGTCGTCGAGGTAACCGACGTCACCGAGCGTGGACCACCCCAGCCGGTTGCGGGAACCGGCCGTCTTCTCGGCGTCGTTGTGGTACTCGAACACGCCGCCGCCCTCGAAGTAGATCGTGCCCGGCTCGCCGGTCGGCAGGTCGTTGCCGTCGTCGTCGACGATGTGGATCGTGCCGAGGATGGCCCGCCCGACGGTGCCGGGATGAGCCAGCCAGTCCTGGCTCCCGGTGTAGACGAAGCCGTTGCCCTCGGTGCCGGCGTAGTACTCGTGGATGATCGGGCCCCACCACTCGATCATCTGGCGCTTCACGTCGACGGGGCACGGCGCGGCGGCGTGCACGACGGAGCGCAGCGACGACACGTCGTACTTGAACCGCACGCTCTCGGGCAGCTTCAGCATCCGGATGAACATCGTCGGCACGACCTGCGTCACCGTCACGCGGTAGCGCTCCACAAGGGCGAGGTACTCCTCCGGATCGAAGTGCTCCATGATCACGGACGTGCCCCCCATGCGCTGCATGGACATGTTGAAGCGCAGCGGGGCCGAGTGGTACAGCGGCGCCGGCGACAGGTACACGTCGTCGCCGGTGAAGCCGAACAGACCCGTCAGCACGGCGACGAGCCCGGGTGTGTCACCGAGCGGGGCATCAGGAGGATCGACCTTGATGCCCTTGGGCCGTCCGGTCGTCCCCGACGAGTAGAGCATGTCGGTCGACTCCCGCCGGTTGGGCAACGGTTCGGCCGACTGGGCGGCGACGGCGTCCTCGTACGCGTCGTAGCCGGGCACGGTGCCGTCGAGCATCAACCGCAGCGCGACCCCGGGGGTGTCGGGGATGATCTCGGTCGCCTGCTCGGCCTTGTACATCGACGTGACGAAGGCCTTGGCTTCGCAGTCGTTCACGATGTAGGCGAGCTCGCCGGAGGTGAGCCGCGACGAGCACGCCGTGTAGATCAAGCCGGCGTAGTGGGCACCCCACGCCACCTCGAAGTAGCGCGGGTGGTTCTCGAGGCAGATCGCCATGTGGTCGCCAGGACGCAGGCCCTGAGCGTGGAACAGCTGGGCCAGCCGGTTGGCGGCCGCGTCCAGCTCGGCGTAGGTCATCACCGCGCCGGTGGACGCCATGATGGCGGCCGGCTTGTCGGGCGTGGAGGCGGCGCGCGCCCCCGGGTACATGCCGTCGGACATGCCCGGCGACGGTACTGCACGGCTACCGTTTTCCCCATGGGTGAGCGGTCAGCGGTCTACGAGCGCTTCGTCGCCGCCCTCGCCCGGCCACCCGAGGCGGTGCCGCTCGACGAGGCGGCGCTGTGCATCGCCGCCCACGCCGACCCCCTGGTCGACGTCGACGCCTACCTCGCCAGGCTGGACGATCTCGCCGGCGAGGTGCGCACGCCCACCCTCGACGGGCTGGTGCGCCACCTCTATGCGAGCGGGCGCTACCTCGGCAACACCGACGACTACTACGACCCCCGCAACTCGCTGCTGCACGAGGTGCTCGACCGCCGCCTCGGCATCCCCATCACGCTGGCCGTGCTCGGCATGGAGGTGGGCCGCCGCATCGGTGTGCCGCTGTCGGGGGTCGGGATGCCCGGCCACTTCCTGGTGCGGGACAAGGTCGACCCGTCGGTCTTCATCGACCCGTTCCACGCCGGGCGGGAGCTGGACGCGGCGGGCTGCCGCGCCCTCCACCGCGCCATGGCCGGACCCACCGCCCCGTGGGATCCGGGCTACCTGGAGCCCATCGACCGGCCCGCCATCGTGGCCCGCATCCTGGCCAACCTGCGGGTGATCTACCAGCGCAGCAACAAGGTGGACTCGCTGCGGTGGGCGGTGAAGCTCCGCTGCGCCATGCCGGACGCGACGCCCGCCGACCGCCAGGAGCTGACCCGGCTCATGGCGCCCCTGAACTAGTGGGATGATTTCAAGGGGTCAGGCGCGGGCCGGTACGCTCGTCACTTGACCCGTGAGTCAAGGGGAGCGTGCGCGCAATGACCATCACCGAGCCTGGTGTCACGTCCGAAGAGAAGCGAGTCGTCGATCTGATCGATGACCTGCTCACGTCGTTCCCTCCGGACAAGACCGAGGCCAAGGTGTTCCTGGGCGAGCAGTTCGACCGCGGCCTGGCCTGGGTGCACTTCCCCGAGGGCTTCGGCGGCCTGGAGGCATCGCCGAAGCTCCAGAAGATCATCCAGGAGCGGATCTACGCCGCCGGCGGGCCCAACCCGTACTACCGCAACCCGATCGGCTACGGCATGTGCGGGCCGACGGTGGTGGTGTGGGGCAGCGAGGCGCAGAAGAAGCGGTACCTGCGCCCGCTCTTCACCGGTGAGGAGGTCTGGTGCCAGCTCTTCTCCGAGCCCGGCTCCGGATCGGACTTCGCGGGCCTGTCGTCCAAGGGCGTCCGTGACGGCGACGAGTGGATCTGCAACGGGCAGAAGGTGTGGACCACGCTGGCCCACGTCGCCCGCTGGGGCCTGCTCGTGGTGCGCACCGACCCCGACGTGCCCAAGCACGCCGGTCTCACCGCCTTCGTCGTCGACATGCAGGGTCCGGGCGTGGAGACCCGGCCGCTGCGCCAGATGACGGGCGAGGCCGAGTTCAACGAGGTGTACTTCACCGACACCCGGGTGCCCGACAGCGAGCGCCTGGGCAACCCCGGCGACGGTTGGCGGGTGTCGCTCACCACGCTGATGAACGAGCGGGTGTCGATCGGCGGGGCCATCGCCCCCAAGGGCTCGGGCCCCATCGGCGAAGCGGTGAAGGTCTGGAGCTCCCTGCCGGCCGATCGCCAGGATCCGTCCACCAAGGACGAGCTCATGAAGCTGTGGATCGAGGCCGAGGTGAACCGCCTCACCAACATCCGGGCCTCGCAGAACCGCAAGGTCGGCGTGCCCGGCCCCGAGGGCTCGACCGGCAAGCTCGCCTTCGCCGAGTCCAACAAGCGCATCTACGAGTTCGCCGTGAACCTCATGGGCGCCGACGGCATGCTCTACAGCACCTACGAGATGAACCGGCCGGAGACGGCGATGGCGTCGGACTCGCTGCAGAAGGCGTTCCTGCGCAGCCGGGCCAACTCGATCGAGGGCGGCACGTCCGAGGTCATGCGCAACATCCTGGGCGAGCGGGTGCTCGGCCTCCCCGGCGACGTCCGGGTCGACCGCGAGGTGGCCTGGAAGGAAGTGCCGCGTAACTAGAGCGCTTCGAGGACGGCGCTGGCGGCCAGGGCCCGGTCGTCGGTCGGCCGGGTGCCGCTGAAGCGGCCGCCCAGCAGCGCCGTCACCGCCACCTCCACCGCGCTCTGCAGCTCGCGGATGTTGCGCGGCGGCGGGAAGTACTCGTCCTCGTCGGTCACGGTGACCAGCTCCACGCCGTGGCGGGGCTGCAATCGGGCCACCACGGCGTCGACCAGTTCCTCGGGCGCCGACGCCCCCGCCGTCACGCCGATCGTGCCGGTCAGGTCGTCGGGCAGCTCGTCGGCCCGGTTCACCCGGTACACCCGGGCGGCGCCGCTCTCCCGGGCCAACTTCTCGAGGGCCCGCGTGTTGGACGAGTTGGCCGACCCGATCACCACCACCGCGTCGCACCGGGGTGCCATCGCCATCAGCGCCGACTGGCGGTTGGTGGTGGCGAAGCACAGATCGGAGCGTCCGGGGGTCCACACGGCGGGGAAGCGGTCCTGGGTGGCCGCCATCACACCGGCCCAGTCACGGTGCGACAGCGTGGTCTGGGCCAGCAGCGCCACGGGCTCGTCGAAGGCGGGGAGCGCCTCCACGTCGGCCACCGACTCGACACGGTGCATCGACTGCGGCGCCACCGCCATCGTGCCCACGGCCTCCTCGTGGCCTTCGTGGCCGACGTACACGATGCGGTAGCCCTTGCCGGCGCGGACGCGCACCTCGTGATGGACCTTCGTGACCAGCGGGCACACCGAGTCGACCACGTACGAGCCCCGGGCCCGGGCGGCGGCCACCACCTCGGGGGCCGACCCATGCGCCGACAGCATGATCGGTCGGCCGGCCGGCACCTCCTCGATGTCGTCCACGAACACCACGCCGAGGGCGCGGAAGCGGTCGACGACGAGCTTGTTGTGGACGATCTCGTGGTAGCAGTAGACGGGGGGCTCGAAGGCGCGCACCATCCACGCCAACGCCTTGATCGCCATCTCGACGCCGGCGCAGAACCCGCGCGGCGAAGCCAACAGCACGCGGTCGACGTCCATCACGAACGAGCCTATCCAGGGCCTTCGCCGTATCCTGGGCGCATGCCCGCCCCGCGAGTCGTCGCCGTCGCGCCCGATTCCGCGGCGGCGCGCGCCGGCGTGGAGGTGGGCGACGAGGTCCTCAGCCTGAACGGCCAGGTGCCACGCGACGTCATCCAGTGGCGGCGGCTGGCCGACGACGCCGACGTCGACGTCGAGGTGCGGCGGCGAGGCCAGACCATCCCGGTCACCGTCACCAAGCGGGACGGCGAGCCCCTCGGCGCCGAGGTGGCCTCGGCCCTCTTCGACCAGGTGCGCACGTGCGACAACCACTGCGCCTTCTGCTTCATCTACCAGCTGCCGAAGGGCTTGCGGCCGTCGCTGTACCTGAAGGACGACGACTACCGCCTCTCGTTCCTGTACGGGAACTTCACCACGCTCACCCGCTTCACCGAGGCCGACCTCGAACGGGTCCTGCTCGAGGGCCTGTCGCCGCTCAACGTCAGCATCCACGCCACCGACCCCGACGTGCGGGCGGCCATGCTGCGCAACCGCCGCGGCGGCACCAGCCTGCGCTGGCTGCGGGCCCTGCTCGACCACGGCGTGACCGTGCACGGCCAGGTGGTGGTGTGCCCCGGCGTCAACGACGGGGCGGTGCTGGAGGACACCCTCGCCGGCGTGCTCGACCAGTATCCGGAGCTGGCGTCGCTGTGCCTGGTGCCTCTCGGCGTGTCCCGCCACAACGGCGAGCCGGACATGCGCCCGCACACCCGCGACGAGGCCGAGGCCGTGCTCGACGCCACCGCCACGTGGCAGGCCATCTACCTCGACGCGCTGGGCCGGCGGCTCGTGCACGCCGCCGACGAGTACTACCTCCTGGCTGATCGCCCGTTCCCGGCGCCGGAGGTGTACGAGGGCTTCCCCATGCACGAGGACGGCGTGGGCATGGCCCGCACGTTCGAGCAGGAGCTGCTCGGCATCGTCGACGTCCCCACCGGCGTCCAGAGCGGCTTCTTCTCGTGGGTCGACGGCGCGCCCGCCGCCGGGTACCGCGCTCCCCGCAATCCCGCCGGCGACACGGCGCTTGTGTGCGCGAAATCAGCAGATCGTCGCGGTTTCCGTCGCACAAGCGATCGGGACCGCCCGGTGGGCATCCTCACCGGCGAGTACGGCGCGCGCGTCCTGGCGCCGCTGCTGGCCCGGATCGGCCGGCCCGACGTGCGGGTGCTGCCGGTGACCAACGAGTTCTTCGGCGGCAACACCGCCGTGACCGGGCTCATGGTGGGCGCCGACATCGCCCGGGTGCTGGCCACCGAGCCGCCGCACCACCGCTACCTGCTGCCCGACGTGTGCCTGTCGGAAGGCCGCTTCCTGGACGGCACCACGCCGGCCGAGCTGCCCCTGCCGGTCGAGGTGGTCGCCACCGACGGCATCGCCCTGCGGGCGGCGCTGCGATGAGCGCGCTCCCCGTCGTCGCCGTGGTGGGCCGGCCCAACGTGGGCAAGAGCACGCTCGTCAACCGCATCCTCGGCAAGCAGGTCGCCATCGTGGAGGATCGCCCGGGCGTCACCCGCGACCGCAAGGAGATCGAGGGGGAGTGGCTGGGCGTGCCGTTCCTCCTCGTCGACACCGGCGGCTGGCTGCCGGGCGGCAGCGACCTCGAGGCCAAGGTGAGCCGGCAGGTCGAGCGGGGGGTGCTCGGCGCGGACGTGGTGCTGTTCCTGGTGGACGCGGCGGTCGGCGTGACCGAGGAAGACGCCGGCATCGCCGAGTGGCTGCGGCGCACCGGGAAGCCTGTCATCCTGCTCGCCAACAAGGCCGACAACGACCGGCGCGAGCGCGAGGCGTGGGAGTTCCTGTCGCTCGGCCTGGGGGAGGCCTACCCCGTGAGCGCACTGCACGGGCGGCGCACGGGCGACATGCTCGACGATCTCGTCGCCCTGCTGCCCAAGGACAACGACGGCGACGGCACCGCCGCCACCGTGCCCGGCATCCCCGGGGTGGCCATCGTCGGGCGGCCCAACGTGGGCAAGAGCACGCTGTTCAACCGGCTGATCGGCGAGGAGCGCTCGGTCGTGCACGACATGCCGGGCACGACGCGCGACAGCGTCGACACGGTGGTGGAGACGGCCGAGGGCCCCATCCGCTACGTCGACACCGCGGGCATGCGCCGCAAGAGCAAGATCGACGAGGGGCCCGAGTACTACTCGCTGGTGCGGGCGCTGCGGTCGGTGGACGACGCCGACGTCGCGTTGCTCGTCATCGACGCCACCGAGGGCGTCACCAGCCAGGACCAGCGGCTGGCTGAGCGGGTCGACGCCGCCGGCTGTCCCGTCGTGGTGCTGCTCAACAAGTGGGACCTGCTCCCCGACGCCGAGGCCCGTGAAGTGGTCACCAACCAGCTGGCCCACCGCCTGCACTTCATCGGCGACGCGCCGGTGCTGAAGGTGTCGGCCAAGACCGGCAAGGGCGTGCACAAGCTCCTGCCCGTGCTGGCCGATGCCATCGAGCGCTACCACCGCCGCGTACCGACGCGTGACGTCAACCGGGTGCTGATCGAGGCCCAGCAGGCCCAGCCGGCGCCGGGCGGCGTCCGCGTGATGTACGGCCTCCAGGGTGCCGCCGACCCGCCGACGTTCACCCTCTTCTCGAACCGCGACGTGCCGCCCCAGTACCTTCGCTACCTGGAGCGCAAGTTCCGCGAGGCGTTCGAGCTCGGGGCCGTCCCGATCAAGCTCCGCGTCCGCCGACGTTCGGGGTAGCGCATGGACGATCTCGAGCAGCTGACCACCAGGGCACGGTCGGGCAACCTCCACAAGGAGGCCGACAAGCTCGCCCGCCAGAACAAGCTGTTCGTCCGCGACCGGATCGAGCTGCTGTGCGACAAGGGGTCGTTCGTGGAGGACGGGTTGCTGGCCAACGCCGCCGCCACCGATCTCCCGGCCGACGGCGTAGTGACCGGCGTGGGGCGGGTCGAGGGCAGGGCCGTGTGCGTGATGGCCAACGATCCCACCGTGAAGGCGGGCTCGTGGGGGGCCCGCACCGTCGAGAAGATCGTGCGCCTCACCGAGTACGCGCTGCGCCACGAGCTGCCGGTGTTCTGGCTCATCGACTCGGCCGGCGCCCGCATCACCGATCAGGTCGAGCTGTTCCCCGGCCGGCGGGGCGCCGGTCGCATCTTCGCCAACCAGGTGCGCCTCTCGGGCAAGGTGCCCCAGGCGTGCTGCCTGTTCGGTCCGTCGGCGGCCGGTGGCGCCTACATCCCGAGCTTCTGCGACATCGTGATCATGGTCGAGGGCAACGCGTCGATGTACCTCGGCTCACCCCGGATGGCCGAGGAGGTCATCGGCGAGCGGGTCACGCTCGAGGAGATGGGCGGCGCCCGGATGCACGCCACGGTGTCGGGCTGCGGTGACAACCTCGCCGTCGACGATGCCGACGCCATCGAGCAAGCCAAAGAGTGGTTCTCGTACCTGCCCGGCAACTGGCGCGAGGTGCCGCCGGCCACGATCGGCGAGCCGTCCGAGGTCACGCTGCATCGAGACGTCCTGCCCGACAAGGAAGCGGCCGGGTACGACATGCACCGCTTCCTCGACGGGCTGATCGACGCCGGCTCGCTGTTCGAGGTGAAGCCGCTGTGGGCCCCCGAGGTCATCGTCGGCTTTGCCCGTCTGGACGGCCATCCCGTCGGGATCGTGGCCAACAACCCGATGCACAAGGGCGGCGTGCTCTTCGTCGACTCGGCCGACAAGTGCGCCCGCTTCATCTGGCTGTGCGACGCCTTCAACCTGCCGCTCGTCTTCCTCGCCGACGTGCCCGGCTTCATGATCGGCACGGAGGTGGAGCGCCACGGCATCATCCGTCATGGAGCGAAGATGATCACGGCCGTCACCGAGGCCACGGTGCCCAAGATCTGCGTCGTCGTGCGCAAGGCGTACGGCGCCGGGCTCTACGCCATGTGCGGGCCGGCGTTCGACCCGATCGCCACGCTGGCGCTGCCCACGGCCAAGATCGCCGTCATGGGCCCCGAGGCGGCCGTCAACGCCGTGTACGCCAACCGGATCGCCGCCATCGAGGACGAGCAGGAGCGGGCCGAGTTCGTCACCGCGCGCCGCGTCGAGTACGAGGAAGACGTCGACCTGCTGCGCCTCGCCTCCGAGCTGGTGATCGACGCCGTGGTGCCGTTCGAGACGCTGCGCGACGAGCTGATCGGTCGCTTCGCCGCCGCCGACCCCGTCGACCGCGAGAGCAACGCCAAGCGCCACGGCGTGCCGCCGGTCTGATGCCTCGGCTCCGCCTCGGACTCGCTGCGCTCGGACAATGCCGAGAGCGGTCAGCCCGGCGCCGCACTGCGGCGCCACGGGGAGCTGCCTGATGCCGTGGTGTGACGAGTGCTCGAAGTACTGGACCTACAGCTCGGTCGAGACCGACGGCACATGCCCCACCTGTGGCCGCCAGGTGGCGACGCCCGAACGCCAGGCGAGCGCCGACACCCTGGATCTCCACGAGCTGGCCGGCGAGAAGGCCAAGGTGCCATGGCACTTCAAGCTGATGGTCGTGGCTCTCGTCATCTACCTCGGCTGGCGCTTCATCCAGCTCATCGGGTTGCTGGTCTAACTCTTCGAGAAGACCAGTAGGAACTCGATCACGCCGTTGTCCTGGGTGGTCACCGCCGCGGTGCTCGGGTTGTTGATCTGGTAGTCGGAGAACTTCACCGGGATCGTGCCGCTCACCTCGATGTTGGCCCCGTTGCGCCGGGCGGTCAGGGCGGCGTCGACGCTCTTGGTCACGCCGTGCAGGGTGAGGTCGCCCGTGGCGGTGTAGGTGACCTCGGTCTTGTCGGCGGGCAGGGCGCCGAGGTCGATGGGCTTGGTGAGCTTGAACGTGGCCGTCGGGAACTGCGCCGTGTTCATGATGCGGCCCTGGAACTGGCTGTCGCGCTGGCTCTCGTCGCTCTTCACGGTGGTCAGATCGACGGTGAAGGACCCGTCGGCGACCGACGTGCCCGTGATGGTGAGCGAACCGGTGACGCCGCTGGTGCGGCCGACGGCGTCGGTGTCCTGGCCGAACAGCACCTCCTTCACCCGGTAGCCGGCCTGCGATCCGCTGGCCACGGTCCACGTCCCGTCGATGCTGCCCGAGGGGTCCGCGCCGCTCGCCGCCGCGGTCGTGGCGGGATCGGCTGTCCCGGCGCCGGATGCCGCCGTGGTACTCGTACCCGCGTTGGCATCGATGTTCTCGAAGGTGAGCTTGGGGGCCGGATCGGCCTGGATGAAGTGGATGTAGATGAACGGGCCAGCGATGGCCGCGATCACGATGAGCAGCACGCCGCCCCCGAGGAACCACGGCCACTTGCGTCGCCTGGTCGTCATCGTCCTAGCCTCGTCGAGGAGACTGGCGCTGTGGTGCACACCTCCTGTGAGCCAGCTGTGAGAGCCGGGAACTCACAGGTAGCTCCGCGTCGTTTCACAGGCCGATGCCAATCGTCGAGTGTGGGGTAGCGAGCCGTGACCTCGAGGCGTAGCCCGGCCGGGAGGCCGGGACGGAAGTCGGCGGACCGCATCGAGCGGCGGCGAGCAGCCACCGATCGACGCCGGGAACAGCAGCGTCGAGCGTCGCGGGCTGAGCAGCGCTGGCGCCGGCAGCGGCGCAGCCGGATCATCGCCATCGTCGCCGCCGGGGTGCTCGTCGTCGGTGCCGTCACGTTCGCGGTCGTGCGCACGGTCGGCGGCGGCGGCTCGCCAGAAGAGCTGACCCTCCTGTCGCCCACGGTCGCGGTCGGAGACGCTCTGGTGACGATCAACACGCCACCTACTACGTACAACCTGACGTACAAGATTGACACCTACGGCGACGAGGGGCAGTCGACGGCCACCGAGGACGTCACGGTGCAGCGGCCCTTCGACGGTGCCGTCGTGTCGAAGGACGGCGCCCCGCCCGGCGGGACCGAGCAGTGGCACGCGCTGAGCAACCTCGGGATCTACTCCGACACGACGGCCAACACGGGCACGACCGGCGATCAGTCGGGCAGCACGACGCAGGTGCAGAAGGCGCTCCCACAAGCGGCCCTCGGCGACTTCCGGCTCGACGCCACGCTCGACGATCTCATCACCGCCGGCACCTTCGTGCGGGCCGAGACGCGCGCCGTGCTCGGGCGCAACTGCCAGGTGTACCGCACCGGACAACCGCTCGAGTCCTTCGGTACGAAGGCGCCCACCGATTCCGATTACGCCGACGCCTGCATCGACGATGCCGGGCTGATGCTGGAAGAGGTCTCGGTGCAGGGCGGCAAGCTCAGCGAGCGGATCATCGCCACGCAGATCACCACGCAGCCGGCCATCACCGACACGACGTTCGCCATCACGGGCACGCCGATGCCGCTGGCCAGCGGCGGCACCGAGCTCAACCAGATCGACGCGTCGGCGGTGCCGGTGCCGGGCTACTGGGTGCTCGACGCGCCGCCCGCGGGCTACCAGCTCCAGGGGCGCTACAACCTGCGCCACGCCGCCAACCCCACGACGGACGCGTCGGGCACCACGACGACGACCGCCGCCGGCACGGCACCCACGATCGTCGACAGCTATGTGGACGTCTACGTCAACGCCGACAAGGCGATCATCGTGACGCAGGGTCCGTCGACGGGCGAGCCGTCCACCCAGACGACCGGCGGCATCACCGGTGACGTGGGCACGCTCGGGTCAACCACCGCCGTGGCCGGACTCACCGGGAGCACGCTCGTGGCCCACCCGGCCAATCCCGCCGGCTGGTACGTGCACGTGTCGGGCACGGTGCCGCTGGCCACCGTGCAACAAGTGGCCCAGTCGCTGCACGCGTGACAGTCGACGCCGGTCAGAGCGCGGCGAGCGGGGGCACGCGGTAGGCGTCGAGCACGCCGTCGATGCGCCGGGCCACGTCGAGCGCGGTGCGGTCTTCGAAGTACGGCCCGACGACCTGCACGCCCACCGGCAGACCACCCGCCGTCGCGCCGACCGGCGTCACCGTCGACGGCAGGTAGGCCAGCCCGATGAGGCCGCACCAGCGGATCATCTCGATGGCCGGACGCTCGGCCCCGTCGATCGTCATCGTGCGCTCGGTGATGCCGACGCCGGGTTCGGTGAGCAGTGCTGCCGTGGGCGTGACCGGGCACAGCAGCGCGTCGTACGTCTCGTGGAAACGAGCCCACTCCTGGCGGATCGCCGATTGCGCCACGCGGGCGGCGTTCCACTCGACCACGTCGGCGGCGGCGCCCCGCGTGAAGTTCGCCTCCAACGGCTCACCGTCCGGCACCGGTTTCGGCATGGAGCGCCCGACGGCGACCGCCGCCGCATCGCCCGAGCCCATGGCCGCGCCGAGCAGGAAGAAGTACGTGCGCAGGGCGGCCTCGACGTCGATGTCGGGACGGGCCTCGTCGACCTTGGCGCCGGCATCGACGAGCTGATCGACGGCGTGCTGCAGCACGGCTCGTACCTCAGAGTCGACGGCCAGCGACGCGTCGTCGAACCAGACGGCGACGCGGTAGCCCGCCAACGAGGTGGCGCGCGGTGGCGGCAGCATGGTCCGGGCGCGGGGACCGCCGAGCGTGTTCGGCCCGGCCAGCTCGCCCAGCGCCAACTCCAGGTCGTCGACGCTGCGGGCCAGCGGACCGATCACGTTGATGTCCACGTCGACGCGGCCGCCGTCGGGGCGATCGAAGTAGCCCGTCCCGGGGACCAGCCCGAAGCTGGGCTTGTGGCCGTAGACGCCGCTGTGGTGAGCCGGGCCGCGGATGCTGCCGCCGATGTCGGTGCCGGTCTCGAGGGCTGAGAACCCGCACGCGGTGGCGGCCGCCGCTCCGCCCGACGAGCCGCCGGGCGAGCGGTCCAGGTCCCACGGGTTGCCCGTTGCCCCGAAGAGCTCGTTCCACGTCTGGCCATCGCCGGACCACAGCGGCAGGTTGGTCTTGGCGAACACGATCGCGCCGGCGTCCTTCAGCCGGGCCACGACGGGAGCGTCGGTGTCGGGGATGCGCGTGGCGTGGTCCTTCGACCCGCCCGTCGTGCGGATGCCGGCCGTGTCCACCGCGTCCTTCACGCTGATCGGCAAGCCGTGCAGTGGGCCCCACCAGTCGCCTCGGGCCAATGCCGCGTCGGCCTCGGCGGCCCGCACCCGAGCCCGGTCGACGTCGAGGGTCACCACGGCGTTGACCACGGGGTTCAGCTTCTCGATCCTGGCGACGTAGGCGTCGAGCAGCTCGACGCTCGACATGCGACGTGAGCGCACCGCGGCCGACAGTTCCGACGCAGTGCTACGAGCGAGGTCCATGGCCGGATCGTAGAACGTGACGGCCCGCCGCCCGACCGGGCGTTCAGCCGCCGGTGAAGTCGGTGGAACGGATCGTCGGCTTGGACTCCCCGTAGAGCCACTGCTGGAAGTACTGGTCGAGCAGCGCCAGCTTCGCCCCGGTGAAGCCCGAGCGCCGCTTGGCCAGGTCGATGAACTGCTGCGTCGAGATGTTGCCGTAGGCGAACCGGCGCTGGATGAGCTTGGCGAAGTCGAAGAAGGCAGCGTCGCCCACGATCTCGCGGTAGCCCTGCACGGTCATGGCGCCCCGGTCATACGTCGGGAACGTGGAGAAGAGGTTGGTCGGGTCGCCGGCCAACGTGGCCGGTGCCACCTCCCAGTCCTCGTCCGGGGTGTTGGCATAGAGGTCGTCGAAGATGGCGGCCGGGTCGTCGCCGCCGTCGGCTTGGAAGTCCCAGTACAGCTCCGTCCAGTTGGCCCAACCCTCGTTGAACCAGATGTCGGCCCACGTCGCCAGCGTCACGCTGTCGCCGACCCACTGGTGCGCCAGCTCGTGCACTTGCGTCCCCGCGTCCAGCGACGGGTTCCCGCTGGTGAAGCCGCCCGAGTACGCCGGCTTCGTCTGCACCTCGAGGGCGTAGCCCACGCCGGCGGCGCGATCGACGATGGCGCCGGTGGAGTCGAACGGGTACGGCCCGTAGATGCCGGCCAGGAAGTTGATCTGTGATGCCGCCCGGTCGAGCGAGCTGTTGATGCTCGCGAGCTGCGCCGCTGTGGCCGTCTTGTCGATGGCGTTGTAGACGGGCAACTTCCGGCCCGTTGCCTGCTGCACCATCGACGTCTGGGTGAACAGGAAGTCGCCCACCGTCGCGGTGACGAGGTAGGTCGCCGTCGGGTCGTCCTCCTTCCAGTGCCAGCGCACGGTGCCGCCCGGTTGGGCGGTGCGGTCGACCAGCTCGCCCACGCCGAGCGCCGTCTTCTGCCTGGGCACGGTGATGAACGTGTCGAAGGTGGCCTTGTCGGTCGGGTAGTTGTTGGACGGGAACCACGCCTGCGAGCCCATCGGCTCGCCGACGACGAAGGCGCCGTCGCACGTCTGGGGCGGGTTGAGCGGGTAGCACGCCGGGATCCAGCCCTCGATCGAAGTGTCAGGGTCGGTGAACACGCCCGGCGTCCCGGCGTAGTCGACCACGACGGTGAAGGTGTGCCGGGGGATCGGCCACGCCAGCACATGGGGTCGCACGACCAGCTTCATGGGTTGGGTCACGGAGGGGTCCGAGCTGATCGACGGTTCGGCAGCGGCCGTGCTGAAGTTGGCGGGGCGGCCGTTGACCGTCACCCTCGACACGTTCAGCGCGCCGGGACCGGTCTGGAAGTCGAGCGTGAACTCCCGCAGGAGCTGGGTAGCGACGGCGGTGATGGTGGTGCGGGCCGAGATGAACGTGTTGGCGTCGGGGTCGTAGTTCAGCTCGATCTTGTAGTGGGTGACGTCGTAGCCGCCGTTGCCGAGCTGGGGGAGGAGCGGGTCGCCCAGCGTCCGTGCCCCGATGAGCGGCCTCGGCAACTCGGCCCCGCTCGGTGCCGCGGTGCCGACCAGCGCTCCCGACACCAAGGCGGCAACGACGGCCACCCGCACCAATGCCCGCATGCCCGGCCTCCCATCGACGCTCGGCGCACGGTATCGCGGCCGGGACGGCGTGCTGGGGGACAGCTGTGAGGCCTCTCACCGGGTGCTGATGTCACGGCCGAGGAGGCCGGGGCAGGAACAACGAGTCGATGCGGGCGGCGTCGGCGTCGAGATCCGGCCACGCGCCGTCGAACGAGAGCGCCACGAGAGCGCCCGTCGGGACCTTCGCCGCCAGCTGCGCGCGCAAGCCGGCGTCGCCCGAGCCCACGAGGCGCGCGGCGAGATCCTCGATGGCCGGGTTGTGTCCGACGACCATCGCGCAGCGGATCGTGCCGTCGAGGGCACGGAGCCGTGCGAGGAGGGTGGCGGCGTTCGCCAGGTACAGCTCGTCGGTCACCTCGATCGTCACTCGTTTGGGCAGGGCGGCGCGAACGCCGGCGAGCGTGTCGACGGTGCGCCGCGCCGAGGAGCACAGCACCACATCGGGCCGGTAGTCGGTGCGGTCGAGGTAGTCACGCAGATGCCGGAGAGCCTTCATGCCCCGGGGCGCGAGGGGCCGATCGCTGTCGGCGAGCGCCGGATCGTCCCACGCTGACTTGGCATGGCGGACGAGGAGGAGGTCCCGGCGCATCCTCACCATGGTCGCGCTGCGCTGCGACGAAGCCTCGCCGATCTGTCACACGCACGTCCGCAATGGCCCACTAGCGCCGCATTTCGCTGAGGGAGCCAGGCCATGGCCGCTGTCGTGACCCGTCAACTCGGCTCATGCTCGCTCGAGGACCTTGACCTCCGTGCCCCCGCCGCTCGGGATGTCGTCGTGCGCATCGAGGCCAGCGGGATTTGCCATAGCGATGTCTCGGTGATGACGGGTGACCTGCCTGTCCGGCTGCCGGTCGTCCTCGGCCACGAAGGGCGGGCGTGGTCACCGAGGTCGGGGCGGACGTCACGATGCTGCGGGTCGGTGATCGGGTCGTGCTGTCGGCCATCCCGACGTGCGGCATGTGCTAGTTCTGCGCTCGCGGCGAGCCTCACCTGTGCTCCAACAGCGCGGCCCTTCGCGGGGCGGGCTTCCTCGATGGCTTGACGCCGGTCGGGGGCGCAGCAGGGCTGGGCACGTTCGCCGATGGCGTGGTCGTCAACGAGCGCGCCGCCGTAGCCGTCCGCAGCGACTTGCCGCCCGAGCAGTTGGCCACGATCGGCTGCGCCGTGACCACAGGCGCTGGTTCGGCGATCAACCTGGCGGCGATCGGTCCGGGCGACAGCGTCCTGGTCATCGGGGCCGGGGGGATCGGGCTCTCGGGCATCCAAGGAGCCCGGCTGCAGGGAGCGTTGCCGATCGTGGCGCTCGATCCGGCGGCCGCCAGCCGCGACGTGGCGATCGCCTGCGGCGCCACGCACGTCTTCGATCCCAACGCAGATGCCGTCGACGAAGCGCTCATGGAGCTCACGTCGGGCATCGGGTTCGACACCGTGCTGGACTGTGTCGGCTCGTCGGCCACGCTGGACCGAGCGTGGGCCATGTCCCGTCGCGGCGGGACCATTGTGGAGATCGGCGTACCCGGTCCCCGGTTCAGGTCAACGGCGCTGCGTCCTCGGGACCATGGCGGCTGGCTTGATCCGCGAGAGCACGGCCGGGATGCCGCCAGTGTCCCGGAGTGCGGCCTACTAGGGTGGTGTGCTGTACGGGCTGTGGCGCAGTTTGGTTAGCGCGCTTGACTGGGGGTCAAGAGGTCGCAGGTTCAAATCCTGTCAGCCCGACCACATATTCCCAGGTCAGAGCCGGTTCCGCAAGGGGCCGGCTCTCTTCGTTCGAGCGATGTATGCAGGATGTATGCACTTCCTCGGCGGATCGCGTACCGTTTCCGCCTGTGCGACCGGTCGACGTCGGCGAGCCCGAACTGCACCGCCAGCGGGGCAAGTGGGTGGTGCGGGTCACCGGCTACGACCCTGCCACCGGACGCCGCCGGGTGCGCCAGTTGGGGACGTTCGACACCAAGCGAGCAGCGATCGCCCACCAGAAGGCGGCAGCCGCCGGCCGGGCCGGCGGGTCGGTCGACACGCTCGCCGACTTCCTCGAGACGGTGTGGCTGCCAGCCAAGGAGGGCCGGGTCGAGACGTCCACGTTCGATCAGTACCGCTGGGCGGTGACCCGCCACATCGTGCCCCTCATCGGGGCGGTTCGGTTGGGCGATCTGCGGCCTGAAGTCGTCGACGCGTGGCTCGTCCAGATCTCGGTCGCGCCCGACGGCGGGAAGCCGAGGCTGGGGGCGACGTCGTCGCGGCTGGTGCGCAAGGTGCTGTCGATGGCGATGGAGGAGGCGGTGCAGCGTGGCTTCCTCGCTCGCAACCCCGTGCCGTTGACCCAGCCGCCCCGGCGGGCACGGCCGGCGCTGCAGTTGGGCTGGACGATCGAACAAGCTCGCCGCTTCCTGGCCGCGAGTGCGAGCCACCGTCTTTGCGCGGCCTTCCACCTCAGTCTCGTCACCGGCATGCGCCGCGGCGAAGTGCTCGGGCTGCGCTGGACCGATGTCGACCTCGAGCGGCGCCAGCTCGACGTCCGTCAGCAGCTGGCCGTGGAGCGTGGTCGACCCGTGCTCAAGCAACTCAAGACCGAGGCGAGCGAGCGGGTGGTGACCTTCGGCGCGGTGACCGCCGAGGTCCTGAGCCGACACCGGGAGCAGCAGATCCGGGACGCGGCGTTCGTCGGAGACGCGTGGCAGGACAGCGGCCTGGTGTTCACGACGGCCTTGGGCGGGTGGATCGACCCGAACAACTTCGGGCGCCTGATGGACGATCTCATCCTCGCTGCCGGCGTACCCCGGATCACGCCGAAGGGCCTGCGTCACACGGCGCAGTCGGTCGGCCGCGTCGTCGTGGGCGATGACAAGGTGATGCAAGAACGTCTGGGGCACGCCGACATCGAAGTCACGCTCAACACGTACACCCACACCGTGTCGGCGCAGCATCGCCAGGCCGGTGAGCGCCTCGACTCCGTCTTCGCACCTTGAGGTTCAGCCGGCATGCCCTGCAGCAGATGGCCCGTCGCGGCATCACCGCCGAGGAAGTGGACCAGGCATTGGCGAACCAGGAGACGAGCTACGCGGGGCGTCCCGCCGATCGCGTCGTCGTCCTCGGCCGCACCCGGGGCGGACGCCGACTCAAGGTCGTCGTCGCCGGAGACCTGGTGGTGACCGCCGCCGATCGAGACGATTGGCCGTAACCTGGATGCGCATGCGCGTGGACTTCGACCCCGAGGTGCAAGCCTGGTATCTCTTGCTGGCCGATACGCCGGTCAGCAGGACCGTGCACGTGTCCGACGAGGTGGCGGTCGACGTAGCGAGCGACGGCGGCGTGGTCGGCGTCGAGTTCCTCCTCGCGCCAGCGGCTGTGGATCGGCATGTCCGCGAGGAGCTGTTCGAACGGTTCCCCGTCGTCCGAGCGGCGCTGGCCGAGCTGCACGCGGCGGTGGCCTGACTGCCCGGCGGTTGCGGCCGTCGACCCGGACGGTTCCCCCGCGAACGACGTTGCAATGTTGTGACGATTCACCGCGGCGTTCGTACCCGCACGGCATCGCTGATGTCCATGGGTGTCCGCTGGTAGTCGCCAGTGCCGTTTCGTCCAGTTGACCCCAGGTTGACGGTTCGGCGCATTCGGCGTAGGTCGGTCGGAATGGCAACCGAGACGTCACCAGTGTGCTCGCTGGAAGAACTCCCGCTCGTTCTGACGGTGGCGGAAGCGGCCCGAGCTCTGCGCATCAGCCACACGACGGCCTACGAGCTCGCGCATCGGTGGATGGCGACGGGCGGCGCGGAAGGTCTGCCCGTCATCCAACTCGGTCGGGTGTTGCGTGTTCCCCGCGCTGTCGTCGAACGACTCCTGGACATCGGCATCGAGAGCAAGGGCGGGTCGCAAGCGGACGGCCGACATGGAGCCGCCTGAGCGAGACGCAGCTCGTCCGGCCGGGCTTACGTTGTTGCCGGCGTGCCGTTCGCTACGCCGGAGCATCGGCGTGACGGCGTGGGCCGTCTTCGAGGATGTCGTGATGGATGCCGTAGTGACTGACGGTCGCGCGCTCTCGGCCACGAGTGCCGCGTCGGGTGGCGGAGCATCTCGGCGTAACGCCCGCGACGGCGGCGGCCGCGTTGCGACGACTCCGCCAACGAGGCCTGCTCGAACACGAGCGCCTCAGCGGTCCTCATGGTCGGTTCGGGCTTTCGGTCTATCGAGTGCATCTCGTTGACGGCATCGCAGTTGCACCATGTGTCGAGGAACCGAACATCGCACTTCCACGCGCGGAGGAGCAACACACGGCGTGCGCCACGAAACGTCATGGCGAGGTCGTCGACGGTGCGACCCGTCGTCGCCGTGATGCCAATGACACTCAACAGCTGACGTTGCTCACCGCGCCTGAGAACAGCCGTGACTAGTCGCGGGACCTGGCGCGGATTCGCCTGCCCGGAGGGCTGGCAAGTGTCTGTCGCGCCATCGCTCGGTTTCGCCGGGAGCCGGTCGTGCTGAGGGTGACGGCGTTGACGGACGGCGAGTACGTGTTGTCCTCGGTGGCGTTGGGGATCGACGAGTACTACGCCGGGGTAGGGGAGGCGCCGGGGGTGTGGGCCGGTGCGTGGTCGTGGGCGCTCGGTGTCGAGGGGATAGTTGAAGCCGATGCAGTTGCGGGCGCTCATCGACGGCAACGATCCCGTGACGGGTAGCCGTTGCTGGTGGGGCTGCGGGAGCGGACGGTGAAGGCGTTCGATCTGACGTTCT
>CAVSME010000007.1:0-296176 GCA_963728985.1 uncultured Acidimicrobiales bacterium
CGAACAGGGTGACCGCCTCGTCGGCCAACTCGCCCGCCGCCAGGCGATCCTCAACCCCAAGGGCACGATCTCTCGGCCAAGCGGTTCATCGGCCGCCGCTACAACGAGGTGGCGAGCGAACTCAACGCCGTCACCTTCGACGTCGTCCCCGGCCCCGACGGGGTCGCCTTCAAGGTGCACGACAAGCTGTACGCGCCGGAGGAGATCTCCGCGATGTGCTGCGCAAGCTGGTCGAGGACGCGTCGAGGTTCCTGGGTGAGAAAGTCACCGAAGCGGTGATCACCGTCCCGGCGTACTTCAACGACGCGCAGCGCCAGGCGACCAAGGACGCCGGCCGATCGCCGGGCTCGAGGTGCTCCGCATCATCAACGAGCCCACCGCCGCCGCGCTCGCGTACGGGCTCGACAAGAAGTCAACGAGACCGTGCTCGTGTTCGACCTCGGTGGCGGCACGTTCGACGTCAGCATCCTCGACGTCGGCGACGGCGTGGTCGAGGTGCGGGCGACCTCCGGTGACACACACCTCGGCGGCGACGACTTCGATCGCCGGCTCGTCGACCACCTGGCCGACGAGTTCCAGCAGGAGAACGGCATCGACCTGCGCCAGGATCCGCAGGCGCTGCAGCGACTGTTCGAGGCGGCCGAGAAGGCGAAGATCGAGCTGTCGTCGGTGACCCAGACGCAGGTGAACCTGCCGTTCATCACCGCGGACGCCAACGGCCGAAGCATCTCGTCACCACGATCATGCGGTCGACGTTCGAGAGCATCACCGCCGACCTGGTCGAGCGTGCCTGGGCCGGTCCAGCAGGCCATGGCCGACGCCAAGGTCACCGCCAACGACATCGACGAGGTCATCCTCGTCGGCGGCTCGACCCGGATCCCCGCGGTGCAGAACCTCGTGCGCCGCCTGACGGGCGGCAAGGACCCGAACATGACGGTCAACCCCGACGAGGTCGTCGCGGTCGGCGCCGCCATCCAGGCCGCCATCATCAAGGGCGAGGTGCAAGGACGTCCTGCTCCTCGACGTCACGCCGCTGTCGCTCGGGGTCGAGACGCTCGGCGGCGTGATGACGAAGGTGATCGAGCGCAACACCACGATCCCGGCCCGGCGCACCGAGACGTTCAGCACCGCCGAGGACAACCAGTCCGCGGTCGACATCGTGGTGCTGCAGGGCGAGCGGGAGCGCGCCGCCGACAACCGGGTGCTCGGCCGCTTCCGCCTCGAGGGCATCCGGCCCGCACCGCGGGCATGCCGCAGATCGAGGTGACGTTCGACATCGACGCCAACGGCATCCTCAACGTCTCGGCCCGCGACAAGGACACCGGCGCCGAGCAGACGATCACGATCAGCCAGACCTCGAACCTCGACCAGGCCGAGGTCGAGCGCATGGTCGCCGACGCCGAGGCGAACCCGGCGAGGACGCCCGCGTCCGCGCCGAGGTCGACGCCCGCAACGAGCTCGACACGGTCGCCTACCAAGTGGAGCGCCGGCTGGCCGAACTCGGCGACCAGGTACCGTTGCACGAGAAGGCCCGCGCCGAGAGCCTGATCGCCGAGCCCGCGCCGGCGTGAAGGACCAGGCGCCGGTGGATCGGCTGCGGTCGTTGAGCTCCGAGCTGCAGCAGGTGTTCCACGGCCTCGGCGGAGCCGGCCGTCGGGCACCGGCGGGCCCCACCGTCCCGCCGGAGGGCGCCGACGACGACGACGTCATCGACGCCGACTTCACCGTGTCGTGAGGCGATGGCGATGACAGGCTCAACGGCACCGGGCAATCGAGACGGCCACGAGCGGACCGCCGGCCGGGCACCGCCCTCCGCCCGACGACGCAGCCGGGCGGCCGAGGCCCCCCAGCAAGCGGTCGCCGACGACGACCGCTTGCTGCGGGCGATGGCCGACCTCGACAACCTGCGCAAGCGGTTCGCCCGCGAGGTCACCCGCGAGCGCGAGGCCGAGCGGGCACGGGTGGCAGCGGCGTGGCTGCCGGTCGTCGACGACCTCGATCGGGCGCTCGATCACTCCCTCGACGAGAACGGCGTCACCGCCGGCGTCCGGGCGGTGCACGACCATGCCTTGCCGTGCTGGCCAGCTCGGCTTTCCCCGGTTCGAGACGCTCGGCGAGCGGTTCGACCCGGCGCGGCACGAGGCGGTGAGCGCCATCGAGGCCGACGCGCCCGCAGGCACCGTCGTGGCGGTCGTGCGGCCCGGCTACGGCTCGCACGAGGTGATCTGCGCCCGGCCGCCGTCGTCGTCGCCCGCGAACCGGAGCGCTCGGGGGAATCCATGGCCCGCCGCGACTTCTACGAGGTGCTCGGCGTCGACCGCAAGGCCTCGGCCGACGAGATCCAGCGCGCCTACCGCAAGCTGGCTCGCACCTACCACCCTGACGTCAACAAGGACCCCGGCGCCGAGGACCGGTTCAAGGAGATCTCCGAGGCCTACGACGTCCTGTCCGACCCCGATCTGCGCCAGCGCTACGACGCGTTCGGCCCCGACTTCCGCCAGGTCCCCGATGGGGTCGACCCGGCCACGTGGGCTCGGGCCCGCGCCGGGACGGCAGCAGGAGCCGGGCCCCGCGGGCGGGGCGGCGCGGGACCGGCGGGCGGTGGGAGCGAGTGGTACACCTCGACGAGCGGGATCGACATCGACGAGGTCTTCGGCGACTTGTTCACCGGCGGCGGCCGGCGACGGTCGTGGGGACCCATCGCCGGCGCCGACCAAGAAGCCGAGCTCACGCTCAGTGTCGAGGAGGCCGTACCGGGGCGGGCGGCGGTCGATCACGCTCTCCGGGCCCGACGGCCCGCGGACGCTCGACGTCACCATCCCGCCCGGGGTCACCGACGGGCAGCGGATCCGGCTCGCCGGCCAGGGCGGACGGGGCACCGGGGACGCCAAGCCCGGCGACCTTTACCTCGTCGTGCGGTTGGCGCCGCATCCCCGCTACCGGGTCGAAGGGGCGCGACATCACGTCGAACTCCTGCTGGCGCCGTGGGAGGCGGCGCTGGGCGCCACGGTCGCGGTCGACACGCCGGGCGGGGAGGCCAAGGTGCAGCGTGCCCGCCGGGCACGTCGAGCGGGCGCCGTCTGCGGCTGCAGGGGCGGGGTATGCCCAACCCGCGGGGCGCACCCGGCGACCTCTACGCGGAGGCCCGGATCATGGTGCCCGCGACGCTCAGCGGCGACGAGCGCCGCCTGTTCGAAGAACTCGCGCGTACCTCCACGTTCAACCCGAGGAGGCGGCGGTGACACACGCCCTCACTCGGCCCGTCCGCCTCGACCTCGAGGCGTTCGCCCGGGCCGCCAATCTGCACCCCGATCTCGTGCGTCGCTTCGTCGCCCTCGGCTTGATCGACGCGACGCCGGACGCTGCGGGCGAGCTGTGGTTCTCCCCCGCTCAGCTCGCCGCCGTGGCCCGGCTGCAGCGTCTGCGCGCCGGCTTCGCCCTCAACTACGCCGCCCTGGGCCTCGTGGCCGACCTGCTCGACCGCATCGCCCGGCTGGAAGCGGCGCTCCGCCGCCGACCGCCGGCTTCATCGACCAACTCGACCAACCCAGCTGGCTCCCGGGAGGACGACCGTGGACATGAACCGCCTGACGCAGAAGTCGCAAGAGGCGCTGCACGACGCGCAGACCAAGGCCCTCCGCTTCGGCCACACCGAGGTCGACGGCGAGCACCTGTTGCTCGCGCTGCTCGACCAGCCCGACGGCCTGGCGCCCCGCCTGCTCGCCCAGGCCGGCGCCGACCCGGAAAAGCTGCGGGCCGAGCTCGAAGCCGAACTGGGGCGTCGGCCGCGTGTCACCGGCCCCGGCGCCGCGCCGGGCCAGGTGTACCTGACCCAGCGCCTTGCCGCGCTTGCTCGACGCCGCCGAGTCGCAGGCCCGGCGCCTGAAGGACGAGTACGTGTCGGTCGAGCACCTCCTCCTCGCGCTGCTCGACGAAGGTTCGTCCACGGCCGCCGGGCGCGTGCTGGCAGCCCAGGGCCTCAGCCCTGACGCCTTCCTGCAAGGCGCTCACCAAGATCCGGGGCAACCAGCGGGTGACGTCGGCCATGCCCGAGGCCACCTACGAGGCGCTGGAGAAGTACGGCCGCGATCTGGTCGACGAGGCCCGCACGGGCAAGATGGACCCGGTCATCGGGCGAGACGTCGAGATCCGCCGGGTCGTCCAGATCCTGTCGCGCAAGACGAAGAACAATCCCGTCCTCATCGGCGATCCGGGCGTGGGCAAGACGGCGATCGTGGAGGGTCTGGCCCAACGCATCGTCACGCGGCGACGTGCCCGAGGGCCTGAAGGACAAGACGATCTTCGCCCTCGACATGGGCGCGCTGGTCGCCGGCGCCAAGTACCGCGGCGAGTTCGAGGAACGGCTGAAGGCCGTGCTGAACGAGGTGAAGCCGGCCGAGGGGCGCATCCTGCTGTTCGTCGACGAGCTGCACACCGTCGTCGGCGCCGGCGCCGCCGAGGGCGCCATGGACGCCGGCAACATGCTCAAGCCGATGCTGGCCCGCGGCGAGCTGCACATGATCGGCGCCACGACCCTCGACGAGTACCGCAAGCACATCGAGAAGGACGCCGCGCTCGAACGGCGCTTCCAGCCGGTGCTGTCGACGAGCCGTCCGTAGAGGACGCCATCTCGATCCTGCGCGGGCTGCGGGAGCGCTTCGAGGTGTTCCACGGCGTGAAGATCCAGGACACCGCCCTCGTCGCTGCCGTCGTGCTCAGCCATCGCTACATCTCCGATCGGTTCCTGCCCGACAAGGCCATCGACCTCGTCGACGAGGCGTGCGCCATGCTGCGCACCGAGATCGACTCGATGCCCGCCGAGCTCGACGAGCTCACCCGGCGAGTGACCCGACTGGAGATCGAGGAGGCCGCGCTGGCCAAGGAGAACGACGCCGCCAGCAAGCAGCGCCTGGAGGAGCTGCGCAAGGAGCTGGCCGACCTGCGGGCCCAGGCCGACGCCATGCGCGCCCAGTGGGAGGCGGAGCGGCAGGCGCTGCAGCAAGGTGCAGGAGCTGCGCGAGGAGATCGAGCGGGTGCGGCACGAAGCGGACAGGCCGAACGCAGCTACGACCTCAACCGCGCCGCCGAGCTGCGCTACGGCCAGCTGGCCGAGCTGGAGCGCCGCCTGGCCGCCGAGGAGGAGCAGCTCGCCGCCAGGCAGGGCAAGCAGCCGGCTGCTGCGCGAGGTGGTGACCGAGGACGAGATCGCCGCCATCGTGTCGCGCTGGACGGGCATCCCGGTCAGCCGGCTGAAGGAGGGCGAGCGGGAGAAGCTGCTGCGGCTCGACGAGATCCTGCACGAGCGCGTCATCGGCCAGGACGAGGCCGTCCAGCTCGTGGCCGACGCGATCATCCGGGCCCGCTCCGGCATCAAGGACCCGCGCCGCCCGATCGGATCGTTCATCTTCCTGGGCCCGACCGGCGTCGGGAAGACCGAGCTGGCCAGGGCCCTGGCGGCCGCCCTGTTCGACACCGAGGAGAACATGGTCCGCATCGACATGAGCGAGTACCAGGAGCGGCACACCGTCAGCCGCCTGGTCGGCGCTCCTCCCGGCTACGTCGGCTACGAGGAGGGCGGCCAGCTCACCGAGGCGGTGCGGCGCAAGCCGTACTCGGTCGTGCTGTTCGACGAGATCGAGAAGGCCCACACCGACGTGTTCAACACGCTGCTGCAGGTCCTCGACGACGGCCGGCTCACCGACGCGCAGGGCCGCACGGTCGATTTCCGCAACACGGTGATCATCATGACGTCCAACATCGGCTCGCCGTACCTGCTGGAGGGCGTCACGCCGATCGGCGAGATCAAGCCCGACGCTCGCGAGCTCGTGATGAGCGAGCTGCGCCGGCACTTCCGGCCCGAGTTCCTCAACCGCGTCGACGACATCGTGCTGTTCAAGCCGCTGACCGAGGGGGAGATCGAGCACATCGTCGTCGCTCATGTTCAACGACGTGCGCGCCCGGCTGGCCGATCGGCGCATCACGCTCGAGGTCAGCGACGCCGGCGCTGCGGTACATCGCCGAGCAGGGCTTCGACCCCGTGTACGGCGCTCGCCCGCTGCGCCGGTTCATCGCCCACGAGGTGGAGACCCGCATCGGACGGGCCCTGCTGGGCGGCGACGTCCGCGACGGCGCCACGATCCGGGTCGACTGGCGTGAGGGGGAGCTCACGGTGACCTACGACAATCCGCCCACTGCGTCCGAGGCCGCGTGAGACTGTGGCCATGAGCGACCCGACCGTTGCGGTGTGCCCGTCGTGCGGCCGAAAGAACCGCGTCCCGGCGGCGGCGAGTGGCGTGGCCCGCTGCGGCAACTGCCATTCGCCGCTGCCTTGGATCGTTGACGCCGACGACGTCCACCTACGCCGACGTCGTCGAGCGGGCCGCCCTGCCGGTGCTCGTCGACCTGTGGGCGCCGTGGTGCGGCCCGTGCCGCATGGTCAGCCCCGCCCTCGAGCAGCTGGCCCGATCGCACGCCGGGAAGGTCAAGCTCGTGAAGGTCAACGTGGACGAGTCGCCGCGCATCGCGCAGCGCTACGGCGTGCAGGGCATCCCGACCCTGCTCGTCGTGAACCGAGGCGAGGTCGTTGCCCGCCAGACCGGGGCCGCGCCCGAGCCCACGCTGCGGGCCTGGCTCGACGACGCCCTCGCGAAGGTGACCGCGTCGAGCTCGTCGCGATAGGCACCTAGCGAAGCGAAAGGCGCAGTGAGGTCCCGCCCCGGCGGGCGGACCTCACCCCATGGTTCGCGGCCAGCATGCCGAACCCGTGAGAGCCCACAGTCGCCCCCCGGGACGGTGGGACCTCATCGCCGCGGTTTCGCTGTTGCTTCTATTCCCTAGACCCGCGCCGGCCGGTTGACGGGTACCCCCTGAACATCGTTCGGCCCGACAAGCTCGTCGAGGTACTCGTGAACAAGGCGCACCACCATCGACCCCTCGCCCACCGCCGAGGCCACCCGCTTCACCGATCCGCTGCGGACGTCGCCTACCGCGAACACACCAGCGCGACTGGTCTCGAACAGCGTCGGCCGCCGCCGCGAGCCGTCTCGATGGCGAACGGACGGCACGCCGTCGGGACCGACCAGCACGAATCCGTGTTCGTCGAGGGCCACTTCCTCGCCCAGCCACCGGGCGTGCGGTTCGGCTCCGATGAACACGAACAGAGCGCGAGCGTCGAGCCAATGCCGTTCCCCCGTGGTGTTGTTCTGCACTTCCACCAGACGCAGGACCCGGTCGCCCTCGAGCTGGCAAATCTCGGACGACAGCAGGATCTCGACGCCCGGCATCCGCTCGAGGCGGTCGACCAAGTAGCGAGACATGTGCTTGCCGAGATCGCCGTCGCGCACGACGAGGCGAACCACCGCGGCGCGCTCAGCGAGGAACGCCGCCGCCTGGCCGGCCGAATTTCCGCCCCCGACGAGGACGACCGGCTCACCGACGCACAAGCGCGCTTCGACGAGGGTGGCGGCGTAGTACACGCTCGTGCCCTCGAAGCGTTCGATGCCGGGGACGTCGAGCCGCCGGTAGCGCGCTCCCGTGGCAATGACGACCACGCGTGCTGTCACACTGGTGCCGTCGCGTAGGCGCACCGACCGGTAGCCGTCCGTCTGCTCGAGGGCAACGGCGTCCGCGGGGATCGCCAGCTCAGCGCCGAATTTTTCGGCCTGCAGCACCGCCCGCTCGGCCAACTCGGCTCCCGACAGCCCCGCAGGAAAGCCGAGATAGTTCTCGATCCGCGACGACGTCGCCGCCTGCCCTCCGGTGGCGACAGCGTCCAGCAGGACGGTGTCGAGCCCCTCCGACGCGCCGTACACCGCGGCGGCCAGCCCGCCCGGCCCCGCCCCAACGATGAGTAGGTCGTAGACGCGTTCGGTCGGCGCCGGCGCGGGGAGACCGATCAGCCGGGCCAACTCGGCGTTGGTGGGGTTGCGCAGCACTCCGTCACCGCGCCAGATGACGACCGGCGTCTCATCGGGGGCGATGCCGAGGTGGCGCAGCAGCGACTCGGCGGCCGTGTCCTCGTCGAGGTCGATGAACCGGTGCGGGAGCCGGTTACGGGCGGCGAACTCACGGAGCCGTCGCGTGTCGGGCGAGTAGCAGGATCCCAGCACGCGAAGGCCGACGCCGACCTCGATGAGTATCGAGCGCCGCTGCAGGTAGGCACGCAGGATAAGGTCACCGAGGCCAGTGTCCTCCAGCACGAGCCGGCGAAGCTCGTCGACCGGCACGATGAGCACCTCGCCTGCCTCCACCACCACCGCCGACACGAACGACACCTGACCGGTCAGCAAGCTGATCTCGCCGAGGAACCGCCGGGGGCCGTGGATGCCGATGATGTGCTCGTCGGGGGTGCCAACGCCTTCGACGATGGCGACCTTGCCCTCGAGGATGACCACGAAGTCGTTGCATGTCGTGCCCTCACGACAAAGAACATCGCCGACCTCGGTTGCCTGGCTGCGCCCTCGTGGCGCCAATCGAGCGATCTGCGCCTCGCTGAGAGGCGGGAACGCACCGTAGAGATCCGGGGTCTCCTCGAGGGTGGGCGCCTCATGGGTGCGACCGTCGTCCATTAACGCATCATGGCCAGGTTCGCTCACTGGCGCTACCCGTGTCCGCGTAGTCCGCCGTTCTACGCCTGGACGGGATATGGGCCGCGCTGCGGGGCCGCGCTGCGGAGCCGCCCAAGGTCGCCGTCGATGTATGCAAAATGTATGCAGAGGTGAAACGACGAGACGTCAAAAGGTCGTACGAGACGGACGATCGAGCCGTCAGTTGCCCAGCTCAGCGGCACTGCGCCCGATCAGACGTGACCGGCTGGAAAGGCGGGAAGTGACTGGGGGTCAAGAGGTCGCAGGTTCAAATCCTGTCAGCCCGACCACATATTCGCAGGTCAGAGCCGGTTCCGCAAGTGGCCCGAACTGCACCGCCAGCGGGGGAAGTGGGTGGTGCGGGTCACCGGTTACGACCCTGCGACCGGACGCCGCCGGGTGCGCCAGTTGGGAACGTTCGACACGAAACGGGCAGCGGTCGCGCACCAGAAGGCGGCGGCCGGTGGGTCGGTCGATACGCTCGCCGACTTCCTCGAGACGGTGTGGCTGCCGGGCAAGGAGGGCCGGGTCGAGACGTCGACGTTCGAGCAGTACCGCTGGGCCGTGACCCGACACATCGTGCCGCTCATCGGGGCGGTTCGGTTGGGCGATCTGCGGCCTGAAGTCGTCGACGCATGGCTCGCCCAGATCTCGGTCGCGCCCGACTGGCGGGAAGCCGAGGCTGGGGGCGACGTCGTCGCGGCTGGTGCGCAAGGTGCTGTCGATGGCGAATGGAGGAGGCGGTGCAGCGCGGCTTCATCGCTCGCAACCCCGTGCCGTTGACCCAGCCGCCCCGGCGGGCACGGCCGGCGCAGCAACTGGGATGGACGATCGCGCTCGTCGGCGACCCCCAGCAGTTCGCCGACGCGGTCCTTCGTTTCACCCGAAGCGAGCGGTAGCGGCCGATCGCGACGGGACGCTTGGTGACCGTCCCGGTCGTCACCTCGTCCCCCGTCAGGAACGTTCCAGGAATAGGCGGTCGCGACCATCGCACCGGGAACCTCGACGGAAGGAGAACGACATGCCCGGTGTCAAGGAGATGGTAGCGGCCGCCAAAGCAGGGATCGAGAACCTCTCGCCAGCGGAGGTCGCACAGGAGATCGGCGAGCGCAACGTGCTGTTGGTCGATGTGCGGGAGCCCGGTGAGACCGCGGGTGGCGTGATCCCCGGGGCGGTCCTTGCCCCCAGGGGCATGCTCGAGTTCCATGCCGACGCGGCCACGCCCTATCACCTGGAGGCCTTCAATCCGGAGCGACGGGTGATCGTGTACTGCGCCGCGGGCTCGCGCTCGGCGTTGTGCGCGGCCGCGCTGCAGGAGCTGGGCTACCGCGACGTCGCCCATCTCGAGGGTGGCTACGCGGCGTGGACCGAGCAGGGCCGCCCCACGGTCGCCACCACCTGAGAAGGCGGCGCGCCGGCGACCATCGGCGGCGCGCAACTAGCATCACCGTGGCGAGCAACGAGGGTGTGAGGCGATTGACACCGAACGCGGATGACACCGCGGTCGAGTTGCAGCTGCTCGGCCGCTTCGAGGTCAAGGTCGGGGAACGCGTCATCGGCGGCGATGCCTGGCCGTCGCGGCGGTCGGGTCAGCTGGTGCAGCTGCTGGCGCTGGCCAAGGACCAGTCGCTGAGCCGCGACCAGGTGATCGAAGCGCTGTGGCCGCACCTCGAGCTGCAGGCCGCAGCCGCAAACCTGCGCAAAGCCGCGCACCACGCCCGCCGCGCGCTCGACGCGGCGGACGCGGTCGTGCTCCGGCAGGATCGGGTGGCGCTGTTCCCAGGCCTCGATGTCCGGAGCGATCTCGCCGAGTTCGTCGCCGCGGCCGACTCGGCCGTCGAGCGCGGGGATGCCCGAGCGGCGGCCGCGGCGGCCGCGGCCGTCGCGTTCAAGGGGGACCTTCTACCGGAGTCGCTGTACGAGGAGTGGACTCAGGAAGCCCGCCGGCACCTCCGGAACAAGCGGGAACAGGTGCTGCGCCTCGCGGGGCGCTGGGAAGAGCTGCTCGGGCTCGATCCCGCCGACGAGATCGCGTACCGAGCCTTGATGCGCGCCGCGCTCGATGGCGGCAACCGCCACGCCGCGGTGCAGTGGTACGGACGACTGCGCGCTGCGCTGTTGCGCGAGCTCGGTGTGGCACCCGGTCCAGAGTCGGACGCGCTGTACCAGGAGTGCATCCAGGGGATGGGACCCAGGGAGCCGGCGTTCGTCGGCCGCCAGATCGAGCTCGCACGCGTCGAGGCCGCGCTGTGCAGCGAAGGACCGAGCGCTGAGTCGGTGTTCATCGTGCGGGGCCCGGCTGGCATCGGCAAGTCGATGCTGTGCCGGCAGCTCGCCTCGATCGCGCCCCACCACGGGTGGTCGACGCTCGAGGTGAGCGCGCTTCGCACGGCGCAGCCGTACGGCGCGGTGGTTCGGCTGATCGACGAGCTCGTCGATCGCGACCGCACCGCGCTCGATCACGTCGACCCTCGGGCACGGGACGTCCTCCAGGCGCTCGTCGCCGGAGACGGAGCGGAGGCGTCGAACGGTCAGACGCTCACGCGCCACCACGTCCTCGGCGCGGTCGACGAGCTCCTCCTGCACGCAAGCGCGGCCGCGCCGATCCTCACGATCGTCGACGATGTCGAGCAGGCCGACGAGGCATCTGTGGACGTGTTGCTCCAGCTCCCAGCCTCGACCTCGGCGCGCGTCGTGTTCGTCCTGGCCGCGCGCCGCGGCCCGTCACCTGAGGAGCTCGACCCGCGGGTGGTGGCGTTGGCTCGTTCAGGCCGGCTGGTGCGCCTCGATCTCGATGGTCTGCCGAACGATGAGGCAGCCGCGCTCGTGGTCGCGGCGGCGTCCGCGACGCCATCGATCAGTGCCGTCGAGGAGGTGGTGCAGCTTGCCGGCGGCAACCCCTTCTTCCTCGTCGAGCTCGCCCGCCAGCTCGACGACGGCGGACGGCCGGTGGATCACGCTGCCGTGCTCGCCAAGTTCGTCGACATCGCCGAGCCGCACGCGTCGATGCTCGGCCGCCTCGCGCTGATGGGCGGCGACCTCGATCCGGAGGAGATCGCCGCGCTGACGGCGTCGACGGAGGACGACGCGTTTGCGCTGCTCGACGCTGCGCTCGCCGCGGGTGTCCTCGTCGTGGTTGATGGCCGCTACCGGTTCCGCCACGAGCTCGTGCGCCATGCCCTTGCCGCGGGCGTTCCCCCGCACCGACAGGTCGCGATCCACCGCGACGCGGCCCGGCGGCTCGAGCGATCCGGCGCGCCGCCGGCGCTCATCGCCCGGCACTGGCTCGACGGCAAGCGGCCAGACGACGCGATCCCGTGGTCGCTGGCGGCGGGCCGCCACGCCCTTCGACTCGGTGCCTACGAAGACGCCCTCGTTCATCTCGACAGCGTCCTCGCGCACGCGCCCACTCACGTCGAAGCGCTCCGCCTGTCCGCGCAGGCCTTGGACGCCTTGGGTCGTGGCGGCGCTCCCGCCGCTTACGCGGCGGCGGCCGAGGTGGTGGTCGACGGCGCCGACGACCTCCGTGCACAGCAGGCGCTGGCGCAGCTCAAGCTCGGCGACTTCGCGGGCGCGCTCGGGACTGTCGACGGCCTCCGACCGGTCACGCTCGACGGACGGCTCGCCCAGGCCTTGACGCTGAGCGGGATCGCGGCGATCGGACTCATCGACCCAGAGGCGGCCACGACACATGCTGCGGAGAGCCGGCGTCTCGCCCTCCAGCTCGGCGACCCCGCCGCCGCGGTCGCCGCCTCGTGGGCGCAGGCGCTCGCCGCGCACGCGCGTGGCCAGCTTCGCGACAGTCTGCGGGTCGACGTGCGCGACACCGCGTCACTGCCCGAGCTGGCGATCGCGGTCTTCGACGGGCAGCTGTGCGTGACCCAGAGACTCCTCTACGGCGCGGCGCCGTACGCGGAGGTCATCGACTTCGCCGACTCGCTCGCCGCCGAGGCTGAACGAGTCGGTGCGGCCCGCGGCGGCGCGTTCGCGCGGACGTTGCGCGGGGAGGCGCTTCTGCTCTCAGGGCAGCTGGCCTCGGCCGATCGCGAGCTGGCCGCGGCAGGCGATCTGCACCGGTCGATCTCGGCCCCCACGGGGGAGGCCCACGCGCTCCAACGCCGCGCCGAGATCGCCGTCCGCTCGGGTCGGCGCGCCGACGCCAGGCGACTGATCGGCGAGGCCCTTCACGTCGCCCGCCACTCTCGCGTCGGGTTCCACCTACTCGACCGGATCTACGGCACCGCGATCGAAGCGGCCGACGACGTCAGGGCGGCGATGGCCGTCGTGTACGAGGCCGAGCTCGCGATCAGAGGCCCGGTCGAGACGTGCCCCGGGTGTCGCATCACCTTCGCCGTACCGGCCGCGATCGCGACCGCGCAGGCCTCCGACCTCGCGCGCGCCGAGGGCTACCTCGCCGCCGCCGAGATGCTCGCCACGGTCGTGATGCAGCTGCCCGCGTGGGACGCCGCCGTCGACGAGGCCCGCGGCCACATCGCCCGCGCGAAGGGCGAGCCCGCTCGGGCCACAGCCATGTTCGGGGCAGCTACCAAGCGTTTCCGCGACGCCGGCCAGCCGCTCGACGCGGAGCGGTGCGCAGCGCTGACCACCGGCTGACCCCCCCCGGAACGTTCCAGGAACGCCAACCCGACCATCAACACCCGGTTCGAGCACGCCGACCAGACCGTCGAGCAGCTTGCCGAACACGCCGTCGAACTGTTCTGCACCGGGCTCACCGGTGTGCAGACCTACCGCGGGCGACCGATGCCTGAAGCGCACGCCGGCATGAACATCACCGATGCCGAGTTCGTGAGCGCCCTCGACGACATCCTCGAGGCACTCACGTCGGAAGGAGTCGGCGAGGGCGAGCAGGCCGAGGTGCTCTGGATGCTCTACGGGATGCGGCGCGACATCGTGCATCAGTGATGGCGACGGCGGCCGGTCGAAGAGACACGGCGCGCATCCCGAGCACACGCGCAACACGCTTCCCGGGCGGACCGCACGGAGAGCTCACTGGCAGACACGGGAACCGTCTCGAGGAGTGCTC
This sequence comes from uncultured Acidimicrobiales bacterium, assembly GCA_963728985.1. GTDB lineage: Bacteria > Actinomycetota > Acidimicrobiia > Acidimicrobiales > Ilumatobacteraceae > DASXAI01. The sequence goes on from CAVSME010000007.1 coordinate 13,630, forward strand.
CCGGCGCCTCGACGATGCGATGAACGGTTCGCCTCGACGCCTAGCGCGAGTTCGCGCGTAGGTGGCGAACATCTCCTTCCAAGCGGCCCCCTGCACCATGGCGGTCCAGGTGAGGACGCCGTCGAGGTCGAACGGGCACCCCTGCATCGGGCCGGGCAGGCTGAGGCACCCGGTGTCGTGGTCAGCCCTGTACGGCATGGCCACCGCGGTGCTCGGGCCGGTCGTGCCGCTGCGGTCGCGAGGCGATCCGCGGCGTCGGATCTGACGAAGAGGGTGTCTGGGCGGTGACGGGATCGAGGATCCGATAGGCGAGCAGCTTCACCCGGTCGTTCAGGAGGAACCAGGCCAGGGCGTAGCCCCAGACGAACAGGGCCCAACCCCAGCCGAGTGGGGTCATGAACACGCCGTACACGGCGATGAGCGTCGCCAGCGTCTGGGTGCCGAACACCGCGATCAGCACGGCCCGAGCTGGGCGTGGTGTCGACCAGAACGGGCCGCGGGTGCGGGTCAGGAAGATCGTCAGGTGCCCGGCGACGGACAGCTTCAGGTACATCAGGGTCTGAATGTGGTCACGGTCGAGATCGAAGACACGCTCACCGAGGTAGAACAGACCGAAGGCGGAGACGACCCCGATGACGCCGAGCACCGTGGCAATCCCGAGGACCACGCGCATGTTCCACGCCTCGGGTTCTTGGTTGTAGTGCACGTTGTCGTAGGCGATGGACAAGATGGCGCCGTCGTTGAGCAATGCCAAGATCACGATCATCACCGGGGTCAGCGGATAGAAGTCGAAGATCAGTATCGCCAAGGTGATGAACAACAGCACGCGTAGCGTCTCGGCGATGCGGTAGATCGCGTAGCTGGTCATCCGCTGGAAGATCTTCCGGCTCTCCTTGATCGCGTCGATGATCACCGACAGTCCTGGCGTGGTCAGAACGATGGAGGCCGCGGCGCGCGCCGCGTCGGTCGCGCCCGACACGGCGATGCCGCAGTCAGCCTTCTTCAGCGCTGGAGCGTCGTTCACCCCATCGCCGGTCATACCGACGATGTGGCCACGTTGTTGGAGGACGTCGACGATGTGAAACTTGTGTTCGGGGAACACCTGGGCGAACCCGTCGGCCTCGTCGATGGCCTCTGCCGCCGACGCGGTCTCATCGTGTTTGACGTCGCCGAGGGTGGTGGCGTCGAGGATGTCGGAACCCATCCCGAGCTTCTTGGCGGTCTCCTGGGCGATCGCCAAGGCGTCGCCGGTCACCATCTTGATCGTGACGCCCATCTCGTGGGCGGTGGCAATGGTCGCCGCGGCGTCGTCGCGTGGAGGGTCGAACAGAGGCAGCACGCCAAGGAACTGCCAGTCGCTTTCGGTGTCGGATCGGGCCACACCGAGCGAACGAAAGCCACGTGCCGCGAAGTCGTTGACCGCTGCGTCGACGCTCAGTTGCACCTCTGGCGCGTTGGCGGCCAGAGCCAATATGACCTGCGGCGCGCCCTTCGTCACCTTGAACGCAACGCCGTGGGCCTGGTCGACAGCGGCCTCGGTCCGCTTGCGCACCGCGTCGAACGGGTCGAAGTGGCGGACCTGGTAGGCGCGCAGGGCCTGGTCGTCGGGCAGGCCTGCGAGAACGGCCAGGTCGACCGGGTCGTCGTTGTCGACCCGCGAGGCCAGCGCCCCGCACAGGATGACCTGCTCGACGGCCACGCCGTTCACGGGAAACGGGTCGCCGAGCGTCAAGGAGTTCTGGGTCAGGGTGCCGGTCTTGTCGGCGCACAGCACGTCCACGCCGGCCAGCTCCTCGATGGCGGCCAGCCGGCTGACGATCGCCTGCTTCCCGGCAAGCAGACGGGCACCGACGGCCATCGTCACCGACAGCACCGTCGGCATCGCCACCGGGATCGCGGCGACGGTCAGTACCAGCGCGAACTGCACCGTCGTGAGAATCGGATCGCCCCGCACGCCCGCAACGGTGATGATCACCGCCACCAGCGCGGCCGCAAGGACGATCAGGTAGTTGCCGATCTTGAGCACAGCCCGCTGAAAGTGGCTGACGGTGCGCGCCTGTTGCACCAGCTCCGTCGTCTTGCCGAAGTAGGTGGCGGCGCCGGTGGCATAGACGAGGGCGTTGATCTCGCCCTGGCGGACGATCGACCCGGAGAACACCGCCTCGCCCGGTTGGCGGGTGGCCGGCAACGACTCGCCTGTCAGCGCGGACTGGTCCACCTCGAGCGGGTCGCCATCCAGCAGGCGGGCATCGGCCGGGACGATGTCGCCCAGCCGCACGCGGATGACGTCACCGGGTACCAGTTGGCGTGCCGCGGGGGTGATCCAGTTCCCGTCGCGTCTCACCCGGGCCTTGATCGCCAGGTTCGCCTTCAAGGCGTCGATGGCGTTGCCGGCCTGGCGCTCCTCCCAGAACCCGACGACCGCGTTGGCGACGAGCAGCACCAAGATGATGAAGAAGTCCGCCCAGTGCCCTGCTGCACCCGACAGGATCACGGCAATCTCGATCATCCACGGGATCGGCCCCCACAGGTAGGTGAGGAACTTCAAGAACGGGTTGGCCTTCGTCTCGGCGATCTCGTTGGGCCCATAGCGGGCCAGTCGCTTTTCGGCCTCGGCCTGGCTCAGACCGTCCGCCGAACACTCCAGACGCTGTTCGACCTCTTCCAGAGGAAGAGATTGCAGGTCGGCGTCGGCGCTCATGGGGGACCCCGCCGGGCTGGGCCAGCAGCGACCATCGGCCCCCGCCGCCGCAAGATGTCTGACAGGATGCGCGCCACACTCACCACCTTGCTCGGTCCGCGGGCCGAGATTCAGCATCGCACTCTCGTGCCGCGGCGGGGAAGGGACCTTCAGCACTTCCCTCGGCGGAATCCCACACGCCAGGCTGGACGATCGAACACGTCGGTGCGAAGGAGGTCGATGCTGGACCGCATCTTCGTCGGGGTCGACGGCTCGACTCGCGGACGCGGCGGGTTCGCTCGGCTGCGGGTGGGCGGCTTGTCGAACGATGTCACCCACCGGACTACCCCCCTCGCAATCATTGCCGCCGAGGTCAAGCCCGGCGTCGGCCGAGTTGTGGTCGGACTCGAAGCGGCCGGCGTCACCGTCGACACGCGTCTCGTCGAGACCGACCGCGCCGCTGGCGCCCCGCTCGAGGTCGCGGCCGAGGTGAACGCCCAGGCGATCGTCATCGGCACTCAAGACTTCGGCGGCTACTGGCTCCTGCGCCTCGGTGGGTCACGATGGCGCTAGTGCGTCACCGCGACCGGCCGGTAGTCATCGTCCCGCCCCCGAGTAGCAGACGCACGGAACCACCGGCCTCGGGTGGCCCGAGTGACCTTCGGCCCTTCCGCCTCCCGCCCCAGACGGCGCACGCTGTGAGGAAGTCACCCAACTCGACGGGAGCCAGACCGTGAGACGTGTCCTTGTCGGTGTCGACGGCTCTTCAGCCGCCCAGGACGCCTTGGCTTGGTCGGCCGATCTCGTCCGGCGCGCCGGGCTCGAACTGGTCGTCGCCCGTGTCTTCGTGCCGACCCAGGCCGAGATCTCCCCCGACGTCGACGTCGAGCTCCACGACGCACAGCGCCGCGAGCTCGACGAGTGGTCCGCGTTTCTCTCCGGACATGCGACCCCGACCGCCACGGTCCTGCTCGACGGAGACCCCCCGGACGCGCTGTTGGCTGCCGCCCGCGACCAGCACGCCGAGCTGCTCGTCGTCGGAGGCCGCGGCGCTGGGGGCTTCTCGCACCTGCACCTCGGCAGCGTCGCTCACCACCTCGTCCACCACACCACGATCCCGTTGGCCATCGTGCCCACCAGCGGCGCCGCACCCGTCAGCCATCTCGTCGTCGGTGTCGACGGGTCACCGGGGAGCCTGGCCGCCATCGAACTGTGTGCGGAGCTCGCTGCCCGCCTCGAGGTACCGGTGACGGCGGTGTACGCCGTCGAACCGCTCGCCGAATGGGTGCCCGAAACCGACCCCCGCAGCTGGCATCACCAGGCAGAAGCCGACGTTCGCCAGTGGGCAGCGCCGATCGAAAGGGCCGGCGTAGCCGTCGACGTCGACGTCGACCGCGACATCCACCCCGTCGCCGCGATCGCCCGCGCCCTCGACGCCCACCCCGGGTCGGTGGCGTGCGTCGGCACCCGCGGCGTGGGCGGATTCAGCGGGCTCCGCCTGGGGCGCGTCCCCCTCCAGCTCGTCCACCACACCGGCGCGGCAGTGATCCTGGTGCCACCCGCGCCGAGCCGATGACGACACGGGAGGCGAGCATCGAGCCCGTCCGCCGCTCACACGCGGATGCCCGAGCGACCTATGACCGCGTGAGCCGTGTCTATGACTGGCTGGAAGGGCCCTTCGAGGCGGACGCCCGCCGCGCCGGTCTCCGCCTGCTCGACCTGCGAGCCGGCGAGCACGTGCTCGACGTCGGCTACGGCACCGGTCACGCCCTCGTCGACCTCGCCCGCAGCAGCGGGCCAGCCGGATTCGCCGCCGGTGTCGACCAGTCCGCCGGCATGCAGCGCGCCGCCCGCCGCCGGCTGCAGAGAGCCGGCGTTCGCGCCGCTCTCGCGCTCGCCGACGCCACCGCCCTGCCCTACCGCGACGCCTGCTTCGACGTGGCGTTCATGAGCTTCGTGCTCGAGCTGTTCGACACCCCCGAGATCCCCGCTGTGCTCGCCGAAGCGCGGCGGGTAGTGCGGCCCGGTGGGCGCCTCGGCGTCGTCGCGCTCGGTCTCACCGACCAGCCAGGACTCATGTCGCGCCTGTACCTGGCCGGCCACCGCCGCCTCCCTCGCCTCCTCGACTGCCGCCCCATCCCCACGAACCACTTGATCCGCGACGCCGGCTACCGGATCGAGGCCGCCATCATCCGCTCGATGTGGGGTCTCCCGGTCAACATCGTCGTCGCCACCAGACCTTGCTGAGGACCCGCGGCGAGCCAGGGGTGTTCTGGCGATGAAGGCGGGAGGATTCAGTTCACTACGGAGCAGCCGGCCAGCAGGCGAGCGGACACGTCAGCCGACTTCGCCGCGGACCACCAGGGGTCGCACGGCTCCTCCCGCACATCGGCCGCGCACCGTGACTGATGGGCCGCTCTCGAGGGATGCTCTTCGGCAGACCACGACCGGGATCTGCACGCGGTCTTCGTCGTCGGGCCCTCTCACGGCGGGCCCGGCCCTAACGCCTGCGCGTGCTCCTGATTCGTCACCGGGAGAAGCAGGTTCGGGAAGCGGCGTTCGTGGATGACGCGAGGCAGGCGGGCGGGCTCGTCTTCACGAACGCGGTGGGTAGCGACAGGGCGGGGGGCAGTCCGCGGGGTTAGACAATCTGGATGTCGGTGCTAGGAAGCGCCGATGCTCTGTGCGTGAGGCGCGACCGGAGGGCCGGAGTCCTGAACGGACAATCGACGCGTGCACTCACTCGTGTACACGCGTCTCCCAACGCGACATCCGCAACGCCGTCCCGGCGGGCGGGACGCGGCTCATTTGTGCAGGTGCCGTCGACGCTCGCTCACGGCGGTTCGAGCGGATCGGGAACGCGTGCGGTGCGCGTCGGCGGGATCTGGTGTGGCGTCGCGGTCCAGGTGGCGAGCAGGGTGAGGCCATCGTGTGCGGCTGTGCCGGGCTCGGCCGTGTACGCGGTGATTGTCAGGCCGGCGTCGGCCGGTAGCGGCAGTTCCTCGAACGTCAGGCTGAGGTCGCCGACGACGGGGTGGTGGAAACGTTTGTGGCCGTGATCGTGGAGTCGCACATTGTGTGCAGCCCAGCGGGTGCGGAAGTCGTCGCTGCGGGTGGCGAGTTCGCCGATAAGGTCGGACAGGCCCCGGTCGCCGGGGTCGCGTCGTTCGCCGCTGTGTCCCAGGAAGACCGCGCCCTCGACCCGTTCTCCGATGGCGAGATCGGTTGCCCGGGCGGTTCGGAGAGCGAGCGGGATGGTGACGACCTTGCCGCCCTTGCGCAGAACCGTGAGCGTGCGGTGCCCCCCGTTCGAGGCCGAGCGCTTCGATGGTCGGCGCCGAGTGCTTCGGAGACACGCAGGCCGTTGATCGCCAAAAGGGAGACGAGCGCGTGCTCCCTCGCCGAGGCCAGCGCGGCCGCCACGAGGAGGGCGCCGACCTCGTTGCGGTCCAGGCCGGTGGCATGCGACTCGTAGTCCAGTCGAGGCCGCGGACATGGGCCGCCGGCGACCGCTCGAGCAGTCCCTCCTGTTCGGCGGAGCGGTAGAAACCCGCCACCGTGCAGAGGCGACGAGCGACGGTTGCTCGAGCGCGCCCACGAGCTTCGAGGTCACGGCCGGTAGCCGGCCAGGAACGCCGCCACCGCGTACCGAGGTATCGACGCCGAGTAGGCGTCCAGACAGATTGCTGCCGCCCTCCTGGCGGGCGGCCAGGGCTCCGTGCTCGGTGGCCCTCTACGGTCGTCGGCCCCAGGCCGAGACAAGTGGGGCCGTCGTCACGTCGAGCCGCCCGGCCTCGAGGGCTCGCAAGTGGGTGTCGATCTCCTCGGCGGTCGCGTGACCGCCCACGATGAGACCCTGTCGCACCTGGTTGACGTTGGCCCTTTCCAGCTCCGATCCCGCCGGCAGTGCCAGCGGCATGAATGCGTCCGCCGCGACCTCTACCAAGCCCGCCTCTCGCAGCCGCCGCGGCAGTCGGCGCCCAAACTCCAGATCGGCCCCCCGTTGAGCGAGGAGGGCGCGAACACCCGCGCGGACCTTGTTCGCCAGTTGCTGTTCGGGACCGACGATGTCGACGCACGCCAGCGGCTGCATGGCGGGGTCGAAGTCCTCGATGAGGAGCCATCCCCCAGGACGGAGTGCCCCCGCCATGGTCTCCAGGGCCGCGTCTCGCTGGGGAACGTGAATGAGGACGAGTCGGGCGTGGACGAGATCGAAAACACCCTGTGGCGCGTCGTCCGAGACGACATCGTGTTGACGAACCTCGACATTCCCGCCGGCAAGCTGCTGGGTCCAGGTCACGTCAATGTCGGTCGCGAGCACGTGACCTGATGGGCCGACTCTCGAGGACAGCCACTCCGGAACCGAGGGCCCACCGACGCCAACTTCCCAGCAGTGCCACCCGGTAGCGATTCCGAGCGCGTCGAGGTGCCGGAAGGTCACGGGATTGAATAGCGCGGAGAGGCTGTCGAAGCGCTGCCCGGCCTCGGAGGCGCGGTTGTCGAACAGGTAGCCGCGGTCAGTGGAGGACAACGATGGCTCGGACACCCGGCCTATCCTTCCTCATCGGCCGGGCACCTTCCATGGCTACGAGGTGCCGCGAATACCGAACCTCGGCAGCTACGGGTCGGCTCGCGGCCGAGCGCGAGCCGACCAGGTCGACGGCTGCGGTCGCCCTTTCCTCGCGACCGAGTGTCGCGAGCGTTCGGTAGGTTTCGCGATGCGATACTCGACACGTGGAGATCTTCGCCCGGAGGCACGGGATCGGCGATGACAACATCAGGCACGCCGTGGAGCATGCGCTGGCGGCTGGTGAGCAGGACGATGGCAAGGTCCTGAACCTGGGCCCCGTGCTGGCATCCTGCTTGAGGTCGTGGCTGTGGTCCGGACGACGGGACGGAGGTCGTGATCCACGCCATGCGCACGCGCGCGAAGTACGACCCGTTCCTCCGCGGTGAAGGAGGCAGCGATGCCTGAACGAAAGGCCCCGCTCCAAGGCCGGAGTCGAGTTGACCGACGAGGTCCTTGAGCGGATGGCTGATGAGTCCGAGGCTGGCCTCGACCTCTCGAAGCTTCGTCGCCGTCCTGGGCGACCGGCGATGGGCTCTGGTCCGGCCGAGTCGTTTCCGGTCCGCCTCGAACCGGAGCTTCGCCAGGCCCTCGATCAGCGCGCCGCCCAGGACGAGACGACGCCGTCGGAGATCGTGCGTGAGGCGCTCCGTCGCTTCTTGAAGGTCAGCTGACCGTCAGCGGGCGGCGCCGGCGACGAAGGCCGCCACGACAGAGGTGGCGTGCCGATCGAACGCCACCCGAGCACGGTCATAGGGCATGGTGGTGCGGGGGTCAGCGTGACTGGCCGCTTCCTGCACGTCGCGCACCGGGACGCCGGCGTCGAGCGCAGCGGTGATAATCGCATGTCGGGGGGTGTGCGGCCGACCGGCTTGTCGATGCCGGTCTTGCGAGCGAGGCGTCGCACGATGCGCCAGGCAGCGTGGCGGTCGAGCCGCCCGCCGTCACGGCCCAAGAAGATCGGACCCTCGAGCCGTTCGCCGATGGCGAGGTCGATGGCGCGAGCGGTCCTGGGAGCGAGGGGATGGTGACGACCTTGCTCACCCTGCGCAGCACCGTGAGGGTGCGGTGCCCGCGTTCGAGTCCGAGCGCCTCGGACACCCGCAGGCCTCTCCAACGCCCCGACCGATTCGGGTCGACGCCCGTCACGGAGAGCCGGCGCTCACATGGGCAGATATGCACTCAGTGGAGCCGGCGAAGAGGGGCCAGTTCCGGTCCGCTCCGTGGAACGCCCGGCTCTATCGCTCGTGCCGTGGCCACAACCGCATCCCGAACGAGTGCGTAAACAGGGTCGGACTTCACTCGCCACCTCACGCCCATTCGAACCGCCAAGGCTTCACCCGGGACTGATCGGCCCGCCGGCGCCTGGGTTGGGAACGGCATACGCCGCCGCCCACGCGTCCGGATCGAAGGGCGTCCCCAACGGGTTGCGGGCGAACTCGTCGGAGTGCATGTACTCGAACTGTTCCTCGGACGAGCTGAAGCTGTCCACCTTCAGCTCGATCTGGTTGCCGTCCGGGTCGAGGTAGTACAGCGACGTCGACGACCCGTGGTCGATCGACCGACTCGGCGCGATCGACTCGCCCTTCAGCCGCTCGTACGTGGCTACCAGCTCGCCCTCGTCGACGTAGGTGAAAGCCAGGTGGTCGAGGCCGGCCGAGTTCGGCTGGCGCGGCACGGTCCCCGGCCGAGCAACCAGTGCGATGCGGTGGTTCTGCTCGTCGTACGACAAGAACGCGATCGATGCGTTGGCGAAGGTGACCTCTGCCTGCAGCACCGTCAGGTACCAGTCGAGCATCGGCCCGAGATCGGTCGTGCGCAAGACGGCGTGCTCAAACTTGACCGGCGCCAAGCGACCCTTCTGACGAGCGGTCCTCATTTCGCGAATGTTAACCACGAGCCGGGCGACATCACCTTCACCGGCGCCCCGGCGCGCTGAGCGTCTCACGGGCCTTCGGCGTGACCTGATTACGTGCGAGCAACTGACGAGGTGCGGGTGATCCAGAACGAGCGCGTGATCCGCAGGCTTGGCGCACCTCCAAGGTCCCGGTCGAGGACGCACCGGCAGGGCTGTCGTGTCCGGCGCCGCCACCACTCCCGCGTAACGGGATGGCCGTGAGTGGGCCGCGTCGGCTCGGCGCCAGGGCAGATTGCGATGGCCGCCCACGTTCAAGAGCTCGAACCGCCGGCGTGGAGCAGTGACAAACGGTCGCGGCAGCCTTCGGGGCACGCCGTGCTGGGCCGGGTTCAGCGGTCGATCATCTGTTGCATTGGCGGGCTGTAGCGCTCGCCGACGATCTGGATGTCGGCGGCCGCGCTGTCGAGCTGCGTCAGCTGATCGCCGGGCAGGGTGAGGGCGGCGGCGGCGATGTTCTCCTCGAGGCGGTGGAGTTTGGTGGTGCCGGGGATCGGCACGTGCGTCGGGTTCTGGGCGAGGATCCAGGCGAGCGCGACCTGGGCCGGCGTTGTGGCGTGCTCGTCGGCGTAGTGACGAATGAGGTCGACGAGGGCCTGGTTGGCCCGTCGGTTCTCCTCGGCGAAGCGAGGAAACGCGTTCGGGTTGGCGCGGGCGTCGCCATCGCCGAAGGTCGTGTCGGCCGTGATGGCGCCGGTCAAGAACCCTTTACCGAGCGGGCTGAACGGGACGAGGCCGATGCCGAGCTCGGTGAGCGTGGGGATGATCTCGTCTTCGGGTTCGCGCCACCACAGCGAGTACTCGCTCTGCAGGGCGGTGACTGGCTGGACGGCGTGGGCGCGTCGGATCGTGCCGGCGCCTGCCTCGGACAGCCCGAAGTGGCGGACCTTCCCGGCCGTGATGAGGTCCCGGACGGTGCCGGCGACGTCCTCGATGGGGACGTTGGGGTCGACGCGGTGTTGGTAGAAGAGGTCGATGTGGTCGGTGCGGAGCCGTCGGAGGGCGTCGTCGGCCACCTGCCGGATGCGTTCCGGTCGGCTGTCGGTGCCGTTGGCTGGCCGTCCGTCGGCGAAGCCGAACTTGGTGGCGATGACGACGTGCTCGCGGATCGGTTCGAGGGCCTGTCCGACGAGGATCTCGTTGCTTCCGTGTCCGTAGGCCTCGGCGGTATCGAAGAACGTGACGCCGCGGTCGTGAGCTTGGCGGAGGAGGGCCACGGCGTCGTCGGGTTGCATCGGTGCGCCCCAGGCGGAATCGAGCCCCATGCAGCCGTAGCCGATGGCGGAGACTTCAATGGCGGCGTCGTCGCTACCGAGAATGCGCGTGGCGGTCATCTTGTTCATGCGGTTCCGATCGAGGTTGGGTGTGGAGTGTGCGCCGTTCAGCTGGGTTCGAGGACCTTCTTGGCGATGGTCACGGCGCTCATGGCGGTGGGCCAGCCCGAGTAGAACGCGAGGTGGGTGATGACCTCGACGAGCTCGTCTTGGGTGACGCCGTTGTCGATGGCGCGGCGGAGGTGGCCGGGGAGCTGCTCGGTGCGGTTGAGGGCGATGAGGGCGGCGACGGTGATCAGTGAGCGGTCGCGCTTGGCGAGTCCGGGTCGTTCCCAGACGTCACCGAACAGGACGTCGTCGGTGAGCTCGACGAGCTTCGGTGCGAAATCACCGATGATCTGTTGGGCGGGGGAGGGTTGGTCGGGCATAGCGACCTCCTGGAGGCGAGGATTGGAGTGAGCAGGTCGGCGCCGTCGAGGTCAGCGGTCGTCGTCATCGCTGCTGATGGTCCTCGTTGCGGCTGGGGTGGTGGCCCAGCTGGCGAGGAGTTGGAGCGTCGTGTGACGGTGAGCTGGGTTCGGCGGTGTAGATGAGCATGCGTTGTCCGCTGTCAGCGGGCAGGTCGAGTGCTTCGTAGTTGAGGGTGAGGTTGCCGACGATCGGGTGGTGGAACTGTTTATCAGCGACTACGGCTATGACGAGACCCTCCACGCGTTCGCCAAGAGCGCCGGCAAGCTCGGCGTCGACCGCATCGACTTGTTGATCCTCCACCAAGCCCTTCCCGGCGAGTTCGACCGCACCCTCGACGGCTACAGGGCCTTGGAGACGCTGCTGGCCGACGGCAAGGTTCGAGCCATCGGTGTCAGCAACTTCATGGTCGAACACCTCGACCGATTGCTCGAGGTGACCGCCGTCGTCCCGGCGGTCAACCAGATCGAGGTCCACCCGTACTTCCAACAGCGGGCCGTCCAGTTGGCCGACACCGCCAACGGGATCCTCACCCAGGCGTGGTCACCGATCGGCGGGATCACCTTCTACAGAGACGGCAAGAACAGCAGCACTCTCAATGATCCGGTCATCGGTGACATCGCGGCGGCCCATGAGAAGTCGCCGGCACAGGTGATGCTGCGCTGGCACCTCCAGCAGGGCCGCTCGGCGATGACGAGCTCGCCGCCATCGACGAACTCGACACCGGCATCCGCGGTGGACCCGAACCCGACGCCATCACGATGGAGGCGTTCGGGCGGCCGATTCCCGAGCCGTGATCCGACCGCAACGGCCACCCGTGTCAGGCGCGTCGTCGGGCCTCAGCCGCCGTGCCCTGCTGCAGCGGACCGGTGCCATCGGCGCCGCGTGGGCCGCCCTGCAGCTCACCGGATGCTCCGATGGGTCCATGGCTGAGCGGGCGGGGGCGAGCATCGCAGCGGGCGGCTCGGCGTCGTCGGCAACCAACGGAGGTGAGACCCCAACGGCACCATCGGCCACCGCGAGCGCCAGCTCGGGCGGCGCGACCGTGCTGTTGGCGTACTTCTCCCGGGCCGGCGAGAACTACTTCAACGGTGGCCGCAGGTACCTCGACGTCGGCAACACCCAAGTCGTCGCCGAGATGATCCAAGCCTCCATCCGGGTCGACACGTGGCGGATCGAGGCCGCCGATCCGTACTCCGACAGCTACGACGACACCGTTGCCCGCAACGTCCGCGAGCAAGACGCCGACGCCCGACCGGCGATCGCCGACCCGCTCCCAGCGGTCGACGCCTACGACACCGTGCTGCTCGGCAGCGGCATCTGGAATGTGCGCCCGCCAATGATCATGAGCACGTTCCTCGAGAGCGTCGACCTCAGCGGGAAACGACTCGTCCCGTTCGTGACGTACGCGGTCAGCGGACTGGGGCGCACGATCGACGTCTACACCGCCCTCGCGCCGGGCGCCACTGTTCTACGACCTCGTCTTCGTCTTCGCGATCTCCCAGCTCTCCCAGCACCTGCTCGATGACGTCACCTGGCGAGGCGCCGCCGAGACCCTCGTGTTGCTCTGCGCCGTGTTCACCGTGTGGATCCAGACCACCTTCGAAGCGACCTACTTCGACATCACCCGCCGCCAGACCCAGACCGGGATCCTCGTGGCGATGGCACTCGGGCTGTACATGAACGCCGCGATCGGCGACGCCTTCGACCATGGCGCCTGGGCCTTCGCGGCGGCGCTCGTCCTCACCCAGCTAGCCCGGGGGATCGTCACCGCACCCCGAGCTCCGACTTCTCAGCTGCGCCAGCACTACCGGCGCCCGCTCACTTGGATGCTGGCCTCGGCGCCGCTGTGGATCGTCGGCGCCGTCGTGCCCGCCGGGCCGCGGCTGTGGGTGTGGGGTGCCGCAGCCGTCTTCGACGTCACTGGCATATGGCTCGCCCATCCTTGGCCGCACTCGCGCATGAACAGCCGCGAGATCGCCTTCGACGAAGCCCACATGACCGAACGACTCCGACTGTTCCTCATCATCGCCCTCGGTGAAGCCATCCTCACCACCGCTACCGCCCTGTCCGAATCACCCATCGACCCACCCACCATGCTCGCCGGAGCAGCCGGCTTCGCCCTCGTCGCCGCCCTCTGGGCCCCCTACTTCGGTGGATCACCCCGCATCGTCGAACGACGCACCACCCAGACAGCCGACCCGATCTGGACCGCACGAATGGGCGCCAACGGCCAGTACGTCGTGCTCGCCGGCCTCGTCGCCACCGCCGTCGGCTGCGAGATCGTCATCGCCCGCCCGCTCGACGGAGGCTCACTCGCAGTCGGGCTCCTCCTCGGAGGTGGCCCACTGCTCTACGTGGCCACCCAGAGCTGGTTCCTCCACATCGCGCCCTCGACGTCGGCGCAGATGCCGAGAGCCTGGCCCATCGGCGCGCCGAGTTGGGCGATTCGCGCTTCGACCAACACGTCGCGGTCGGGGCGATGATGGAGCCGGCCGACGCTCTGCGCTACGCCCGGGACGAGATCCAAGCGGCTCGTCGCCGGATCGCGGACGTCATCTGAAGTAGGGCCTATCGTGCGTCAATGGCCCTTGAGATCGGGATGGTGCTCCAGTCGGCCTCGGACATCGCCGAAGAGGCTCGCCTGCTGGAGTCATGGGATTGTGACTACGCCTGCGCGGGCGAGCACGTCTCGTTCAACGTGCCGGTCGGCAACTCCTTCATCTCGTTGTCCGTGGCCGCCGGGGCGACGGCCCGGATCGGGCTGATGAGCACCATCGTGCTCACTCCGCTCTACCCGGCCGCGCTGCTGGCCAAGCTGGGCGCCGCCCTGCACGTCGCATCGGCGGGCCGATACAGCCTCGGCGTCGGCGTCGGCGGCGAGATGCCGAAGGAGTTCCAGGCATGCGGCGTGCCGGTGGGCGAGCGCGGCGCTCGCACCAACGAGGCACTCGAGATCCTCCGGCTGCTGTGGTCGACCGACCGTGCCGCGTTCACCGGCCGGTTCAACTCCTTCGAGGACGTCACCATCGCGCCGCGGCGCGACCGCGGTCCGGCGATCTGGGTGTCGGGCCGTTCGGGCGCCGCCATCCGACGCGCGGCGCGGTTCGGGGACGGATGGCTTCCCTACATGTACACGCCGGAGATGTTCGCCGACTCGATGGCCCAGATCGAGACCGCTCGCCCGCACGACCACACGGTCCGAGGCGGGCTGTTCATCTGGGGCTGTGTGCACGAGGACAGAGCGACGGCACGGCGGTGGGCCATCGAAGCCCTGTCCAAGACCTACGCCCAGGACTTCTCCAAGCTCGTCGGGAAGTACGCGTTCGCGGGCGACCCCGGCGACGTCGTTACCCGCCTGCGCGAGTTCAGCGACGCTGGCGTCGGGACGTTGATCGCCAGCTTCGCCTGCCCGCGAGGCGAGACGGACGGCGTCCGGCGCCTGTTCGCCGAAGAGGTACTGCCGGCACTGAAGTCCTGAGCGGTCTCGACTGCGGGCGTGACCTGGCGCTCGGGCCGCCGGTAGGTTGCGGAGCCTGAAGCGCCTGACCCCCGCCGATGCCGAGATCATCGTCGACAAGACGGAGGCGGCCGCGATGTGCAAGAAGTTGTTGGCCCCGCTGCGGGGGGAGTACGACGCCGCGGTGGAGGGCGCGATCGCGACCTACAAGGACGGCTGGCTCGACGAGCTGAGGATGGCGAAGAAGCGGCGCTGAGCTTCGGAGGTACTCGGCACGCGGTCAGCTCGAGGCGGTCGTCTGGTGGAGGACGGCGGGTGCGATCTCCAGCGCCAGGTCGACACCGAGCGCTCGTCCCTCGGCGGCGAGTCGTTCCCGGGTCGTGGTGTCGAGCTGATGGGACAGCCAGTCGTCGAGCGGCTCGCGGTAGCGCGTGTGGAAGATGGCCCAGTGCCGTGGCAGAGCGCCCCGTACGAGGGCGGCTTCGCGCGGTCGGTCGAGCCGCTGGAGAGCGACGGCGTGCACGACGAGCGCCGGCACCAGCATCGACAGCTCACCATTGCGGCGAGCGGCCTCACTGGCGGTCGCCGCCTCGTCGAGCGCCGCTCTCGGGTCGTTGTGGTCGAGGTGCCAAGCCGCCCGGCAGTGGTACAGGGTGTTCCGGAAGGCGACGACACGATGGCTGACCGCTCCGGCCTGGAGCATCAGGTCGTCCAAGCGGTCCGGATCGACTTCGAGGGAGGCCAACAAGGCGACGTTGAGGACGACAGCGCGACGGAACGCGTTCGTCGAGCTAGCAAGGTCCGCCAGGATGGCGTCGACGGCCTCGGGTGATCGTTCGAGTCGCACCGTGTTCCACCAGCTCGGAAAGGTGTCGTCCCACTGGAGGCCGGGCCGCCGGATGGTGGCGACCGGGAAGCGTCCGATCTCGTCCATGGTGGCGTGGTCGCCCGCGGTCGTTGCGAGCAGGGTCAGGGCCGGTCGACTGCGCCGGATGAGCGAGGGGAGATCGCCCACGATGGAAACGATCTCTTCGATCCCTGCCCTGTAGCGGTCCCATCGGCCGGCGAACACGTCGACGAGAAGGGCGAGGCACGCGATCGTGGGCCAGTCCGGATGCTCGACGGCGCCGGGCAGCGCGACGAGATCGACGGTGGCGCCGAGCGGAAGCGGGTACAGGACCGGAAACATCCACTGGAACGGCACGAACAGCGCCATGCCGCGATCCACGTCTTGCTGGTCGATGCAGAATCGTGCGACGTGGCCGATCGTTGGGAACAGCGCTTCGATCTGGTCGAGCGGCGGGTCGCCGGGAGCGTCCCACAGAATCCCGGACGAGATCGTTGAAGCGTACGATCACGCGATCGGTGAGCCGGCGCATCGCGTCCTGGTACTCGCCGGCGGCGGTCAGTTGCTCGGCGGCGTGGTCTCGTACCGATTCGTAGTAGCGGTACCGGACTCGACCCCCGCGAGCGCGCCATCGCTTGCTCGTGCGAACGCCACCGCGAAACCGTCGCCGGACGTGGCGAACACCCTTCCCCCGTTCATCCCTGCCGCCACCCGCACGAGGCGGTCGTGCACCACGAGCGCATCACGCATCGCGACCGGCCTTGCCTGCCACAGCGCGGTCGAGCCCTCGACGTCGGTGAACAGGAACGACACCGTGCCCGACGGGCGAGCCACCGTCGCGCCCAAGGTGTCACCGAGCGGCCCCGATGCCATCGCCCGACGCTAGCCGGGGCGCCTCGCTCGGAGGGCGGAGCCACCTCGCCGCCATCGTGCGGGATGCGGGGCGGATCGACCAGACTGCGCCCGTGGCCGCCGAGCCGGTCCCACGCCCGACACGACAGGTCTGACAACAGGCACACGGCCAAGGATTTGTCGAGTCACCGCCGAGCGCAGGAACCGGACCGTAACCCTCTGGCAACGAGCGCGTCAGGGTCCTGAAGGACTGAGGCCATCGCGCCATGAACCTCACTCCACTCGGCGCGAGCCTCAGGGAGGCCCAGGAACGATCCGAACACGATTTGGGTTCCGGCGACGTGTCTGACGAGATCTTCGACCGACCATTCGCTGCATGGGGTCGGGGCCTTCCACTGCGCGGCTTCGATGGCCGCGACCCTCGTATCGAACAAATTCGCCGCCTCGTTCCCGGGGCGCTTGGTGCGGGAACCGGCGGCCGGTGGATCGGCCCACCCCACGCGGCGGGACCCCTGGTGGCATCTGCGCGGGATCGCCGGCCTGGCGACCGTTGCCTGCGCGTCGTACCTCAGCCGAGCTGCTGGGCGATCCAGCTCGCTGACTCGCCGGCAAGCGTCGCACCCGCTTGCACGTCCATGACCGGCGTGAGGGTGAAGGTCAGCCACGGCGTGAACTTGGCAATGGCGGAGATCAGGTCGTCGCTGTTCTCCGTCGTGCACACCAACCAGCCTGTTCCGGTATCTGCCAGCGAGACTACCCACTCGGTCGTCTGGATGGATTCAGGAAAGCCCTCCCACTTCCCGAAGATAGTTAGGAGATCCTGCACGCTCTCCAGGTTTTCTCTGCCTGCCGCCCCCAGCCTCGTCTCCCAATGCAGTACGAACTTCATCGTCCCCTCCTGCATGTCGTTGAGAAGCCGAACCTAACACGAGCACTGACGTGCCGACGTGGGTCAGGCGCACGGATCTTCGTAGTCAATCCTGAACCCTGCGCCGCGGCATCTTATCCATGTACAGAGCAAGCTTTCCGTGCCGGTGCGCTACCTGACCCTGCATCCAAGCACGCGGCTCAATCGCAATGGCGGTCACGCGTCGGGGGCGGCCATTCTGCGCATAGAGGACGAGCGCGACGCGCTCCAGCGCTGCGTCCCGGGGACCCCAAGCCGTACCGCGAGCTGGTGCGACGTCGCGATCCCGAGCAGGCGCCGCAGTCGTTCGGCCACGGCTTCGGCCCTGGCGACATCGATCGTCGCTCTGGGACCGTAGAGCGTCTCCGGTGGCAGACGTCGAGTGACTTCTTCTTGATTGCCATCTCTCACCTCGTGATGGCCTCGCGCATGTCGCCAGCGACGCCCTGGCCGCGCCACGTGCCTGCTCGCGCCAAGACGGCGGCTGGACAGAGGCAGCGCTGATGAGTGCGACGCTCTGAGAGTGCCGAGCATCCACAAGTCCATCCCGCACCCCCACATCGCTGCGCGTAGAGCCACTGGTCCGCCGAAGGTCGCCGACGCCGCTGCGCCGCCGCCTGGCGCGCCCCGCGTTTCGCGCTGGAACGCGGCTGTTGCCCTGAAGATCACGGAGGGCGTTGGCACGATGTGGTGCGCATATGCCTTCGCTGCCCTCGCGTTGGTCTCGCTCCCGGATGCCATCGGGTCCAAGGACGTCGTGACCCTAGTGTCGTGGATCAGCCAGACGTTTCTCCAGTTGGTATTGCTGAGCATCATCATCGTCGGCCAGAACATCCAAGCTGCAGCGTCCGACTCGCGAGCCCAAGCCACGTACGAAGACGCTGACGCCGTGCTTCACACCGCTCGCGACATCCAACAGCACCTGCAAGCCCAAGACGCTGAGATCGAGGGGATCTTGGCCGAGATCCGCGAGCTGCGGACAGCCTGATCGGCCCACGTCCGGATGAGTCCGACTTTCACCACCCTTCGGCGATCAGCCTTACGCTGTGGCCGTGTCGGATGACAACGGATTGGGCCTTCCCCCGCCGAGCGGACAGGACCTGCCACCACCGGAAGCGCCCGCGCCCGCCGCTTCGCCGCCCGGCGAGACATACACGGATGACACGGGCGGCCCGTCCCAGCCAACACCGTGGTGGCGCCGGTGGTACACGATCGCCGGCGCCGCCATCCTTCTCCTGCTCATCATCGCCGGGATCGTGGGCGCGGCAACCAACAACTCCGACAACGCAACCACGTCGACGACTCTCGCCGCCGCCACCACGTCAGCGACGACAACACCGTCGACTCTGGCGACCACAATTGCGACGACGACGATCCCGAACACCACCACGGCGACGACCGCGGCAGCCACGACGGTTGCGCCGGCAACCACTTCGCCGCCAACCACTCCTGCGACGACCATCGCTCCGACGACGGCGCCGACAACCGCACCCCCGACAACCGCGCCGCCAACAACACCGCCTCCACAGCCCGTTACGTACGAAGGAACAGGCGACTCGGTCCAAGCCGTCTCACTTCCTGACCCGACTTCGATCGCCACCATCACCCACACCGGCACATCGAACTTCGTCGTGAAGGCCGAAGACGCCAGCCTCGCCAACGCGGATCTCTTGATCAACACCATCGGGAACTACGAGGGGACCGTTCTCCTTCCGGCGGGCACCGCCAACCTCGAGATCTCAGCGGACGGCCACTGGACCGTGGCGCTGCTCCCCGCGTCTGCCGCCAAGTCATTCGGCGCCGGTCAAATCGCCGGTCACGGTGATGACGTCGTCCTCTACACGGGTCCGACGAAGGCGGCCGCGATCACCCACAACGGAACGTCCAACTTCGTCGTGAAGGCAATCCCGACCAGTGGAGGCTTCCCCGATCTGCTCGTCAACGAGATCGGCCCCTACAGCGGTACCGTCCGCCTCCCCGGCTCGACGATCGTCGAGATCAACGCCGACGGAAACTGGTCAATCACGATCAGCTAGGGGAGTCGGGCGGGTCGATGGCGATCTGGAGTGCGTTGGCCCAGAGCCGCGTCATGGTGCTGACGAGCTCCTCGAGCTCCCAGGGTTCGCCATCGACGAAGGCACGGTACGCCACGCGAGCGACCATCAGCCCGAGCGCGCCGGCGGCCAGTCGCGGGTCGAGCTCTGGATCGGCGAGGCCGCGAATCTGCAAGTTGCGGATGCTCTTCGCGTTGCGTTGCATGAAGGCCTCGTTGCGGCGCGCCCGCAACTTGCGAAAGTTGTCGTCGATGTCGGCGACTTCTTCCAGGAGCCGCATGAGACTCGCGTTCCTCTGGTACGACGTCAGGTACGCCCGCGTCGCCGCCTCGATGATGCGAACGGGCGTCTCGGCCCCGGCGGTCCGTTCGACCTGCGGATGAACCATCTCCTCCTGCAGGTCCTCGAGGACGGCGGCGAGGATCTCTTCCTTGTTCGTGAAGTAGGTGTAGAAGGAGCCGGCGGACATGCCTGCCGCCGCGGTGATGTCGATCAGCCTGGCGTCGGTGTAGCCGTCGCGTTCGAACACCGTCCGAGCGGCGTCGATGAGGCTCTGGCGGGTGCGCTCACCGCGCTTGGTCCGGGGAGGCTCACGGACGTTGGAGGGCGAAGGGCTGATCGTCATCGGTCCCGGCAACGTATCTGAACATGAGACCGAGTTCAACTCTCGACCAGCCGACCAGACGGCAGCCCGAGGCTGAGCGACAACAGATATGAAATTGGCTTCAGGTTCAGGAACGGTCTACGCTGCCCACGGTTCCGGAGCGAGAAGACGTGAAGGGGATTGGCATGGTTGGTGGTGCGCTGAAGATGGCGAGCATGGACGACCTCGATCTGAGGATGTCCGAAGGGGTCCGGCCCCTGTACGAGGCCGTGAGGGAGTTCATCCGCGACGAGGTCGACCCGATCACCGAGGAGTTCCACCGCCTCGGCGAGAGCCGCACGGAACGGTGGAGCTGGGCCCCCGGGCAGCTCGAGCTGCTGGACGGCGCCAAGGCAAAGGCGCGCGAGCAGGGACTGTGGAACTTCTTCCTGCCCAACGCGGAGACCGGCGTCGGCCTCAGCAACCTCGACTACGCCTACATCGCAACCGAGCTCGGCAAGAACCGCCTCGCGTCAGAGTGCCTGAACTGCTCGGCGCCCGACACCGGCAACATGGAGGTGCTCGAGCGGGTCGGCACAGAGGCACAGAAGGCGCAGTGGCTCGAACCGTTGCTGCGAGGCGAGATCCGCTCGGCGTACGCGATGACCGAGCCGGGCGTCATGAGCTCCGACGCCAAGCAGATCGAGACGAGGGCCGTGCTCGACGGCGACGAGTGGATCATCAACGGCGAGAAGTTCTACATCTCGGGTGCCGGCGATCCCCGCTGCAAGGTGATGATCACCATGGTCCGCACCAGCCCTGACGCCGACACCTACAAGCAGCAGTCCCAGATCCTGGTACCGATCGACACCGCCGGCGTGGAGATCGTCGGTCCGATGTACGTGTTCGGCGCCGACGACGCACCGCACGGACACATGCACATCCGCTTCACCGACGTGCGCGTCCCCCGGGACAACGTGCTGTGGGGCGAAGGGCGCGGCTTCGAGATCTCCCAGGTCCGCCTCGGCCCGGGCCGCATCCATCACTGCATGCGCTCGATCGGCAGCGCCGAGAAGGCCATCGAGCTGATGGTCGACCGCGGCCTGAGCCGCGAGGGCTTCGGCAAGAAGCTGATCAACCTCGGCAAGAACATCGAGGTCATCTCACGGGCCCGCATCGAGGTGGAAGCGATGCGGCTCATGGTGCTGCGCGCCGCCAAGGCGATGGACACCCTCGGCAACGCCGAAGCACGCGTGTGGGTGAGCGCGGTCAAGGCGATGGTGCCGGAGAAGTGCTGCGCGATCATCGACGAGGCCATCCAGATGCACGGCGCCGCCGGCATCTCGCAGTGGTTCCCACTGGCCGAGATGTACCACGCCCAGCGCACGTTGCGGCTCGCTGACGGCCCCGACGAGGTCCACCACCACGTCGTCGGCCGCGCCGAGGCCAAGAGCCGTGACGGTCTCCAGGCCAGCACGGCGAACGGCCACCTGACCCGCGGCCCCAGCTTCGTCGGGCCGTGACCCCCTGACCACACCGTGAACGAGATCTGCGACGACCTCGCCGAGGAGCATGCTGCGCTCGACGAGATCGTCGCCGACCTCAGCGAGGAGCAGTGGCGGACGCCGACCCCGGCTGCGGGCTGGGACGTGCACGACACCATCGGGCACCTGCACGCCGGCGACCTCCTGGCGCTCCGGGCCGTCACCGATCCCGACGGCTTCGAGCGTTGGAAGACCCGGCTGCGGTCAGGAGAGGCGCGGCGCGACTCAAGTCCTACCAGCGACGCCACCACCGGCTCCGATCTCCTGGCCCGCTGGCGGAACGACCGACGGACGATGGTGGGCGCCTTCCGGCCGCTGCGACCGAAGGACCGGATCCCGTGGGTCGGTCCCTCGATGAGCGCGCTCTCCTTCGCGACGGCGCGATTGATGGAGACATGGGCCCACGGCCACGACATCGCCACGGCGCTCGGCCGCACCCTCCCGGCCACCGCCCGGCTCCGCCATGTCTGTCACATCGGCGTGACGACACGAGGCTGGAGCTATGCCAACCGGGGACAGGCGGTACCGGACGACGAACTGCGCGTCGAGCTCACTCCTCCCGCGGGCGGGCTGTGGACGTGGGGCCCCGAAGACGCCACCGCACGCGTGCGGGGGAGCGCGGTGGAGTTCTGCCTCGTCGCGACGCAGCGTCGCCGACTGGAGGACACGTCACTTCTCGTAGATGGGGCCACAGCACTGGCGTGGCTCCAGCAGGCACAAGCGTTCGCCGGGCCGGCCACCAGCACCGACCCGGCGCGACAACACCTGCCCATCCCCTGATGGGATTCGGATAGCGGCTCTACCGCGAGTTGGCGACGAGCTGCTCGAGCAGTTGCTCGATGCGCCCGAGTGATGCGACCAGCCCCGCGTCCACGGCCGACGAGCCGTTCTCGGCGGCGCACAGCTCGTTGTAACAACCCTCGAGCATGCGCAGGCTGTCGCGCTCCTCGGCGATGTAGCGGCCGAGCAGCTCACCGGTCCGGATGTCGATGGACGTGTCGGCCCACATCGGGGTGAAGACGTCCGGCGCGTCCGCCCTGAAGAAGCTGGTGACGTCGAGCTTCTCGAACTTCTCGCGGTCGGTCAGATCGCGCGATCCGGCGATGGCCATGCGGCCGGCCGAGTCCCCGGTGTCGGTGGGCGTCACCGAGTGGCCCAGCTCGCAGATCCGCTTGGCGAACGCCTTGCCGTGCTCGCCCTCGCGCAACGCGATGGTCGTGAGGACCTTGCGGACGGCCGGGTTGGGCGTGGCGGAGGCCCAGCAGTCGAGGAGGCACTCGGCCTCGCTCTCGCCGACCGAGATCCTGTTCAACAAGTCCAGATAGGACGGCTCGTCAGACATGGTTCCCCCCCAAGGGCTAACGGTTGTCCGACTCTAGCTCCGCCTCACGTGACCCGGTAAACCTCGTACTCGGCACCACCGCGGGTGAGGCGACCCGTCCCGAGGAACAGCGTGCGGTTGACCCACTTGTAGCGCTCGTCGCCGCACTCCATCCGCACGTGGGTCCGGTAGTAGTGGTCGTCGTCGAAGCCTGTCTCCCCGTCGGCCAGCGCCGCTTGCACCCTGTCGTTCATCTCCAGCGAGCCCGTGTACGTCATGAGCAGCACGGCCCCGTCGTCGGTCCTGATCTGCGCCCGCACGTCGATCTGGAAGAAGCCGTCGCCTCCGAGCACCGTCCAGTCCGCGCTGGGTCCGACGATCGCACCGGAGATGCGCTCGCCCCTCACCCAGCCGCTGTCGACCGCGGCGACGAAGCGCCGACCGGAGATCCCAGGTCCCACCGAGAGCGACTCGCCCCGTGCGACTCCGAACGTCAACTCATGAACGAGGTCCACGCTCGTCGCTCTATCACCACCCTGGCGCGCTGTCGACTGCGCCGTCGCGGATGGCCGTGACGAGCTGCGCGTGGTCCCGTTCGTTCTGGAGGGCATAGGCCCGGGCAAACCGTTGCATCGACGAGTCGAACGTTCGACCGTTGCCGAGATAGGCGGCGATCGCGGCGGCGTCCCCGGTGGTGGCATGAGCGCGGGCGAGGACCCTGCCGCATTTGCGGGCGAACTCGCGAAGCCAAGGGGCGATCCGCTCGCCCGAGGGGATGACCTTCATGTCCCGGAACTGGCGCACGTAGAGATCGAAGCCGTCGAGGCCGGTCCAGCCGACGAGGATGTCGGTCGAGCTCTGGATGAACCGTCGGCCGACCGTGACCCGCTGACCATGGTTGGGGTAGCGGCTCGGTTCGAGGTAGTCCTCGTACACCGACGGCCCCGCCTGCTTGGCCTGCAAGAAGAGCAGATCATCGGGATGGGCGCCCTCGAGCAGCAACAAGTACGTGCGCATGCCCACGCTGCCCACGCCGACGACCTGGCGCAGGGCATCCACCGGCGAGTACCGGTCGAGGAGGTAACGCCGCTCCTCCGGGAGCGAGGAGCGGTACGCCGCGAACGCCCGCTCCACGATCGAGCGGTCGGTCCGATCGGGGCGCACGCGGAACGGTGGCGCTTCGGTCAGACGGCGGTGGCCGTCGACCAGGTGGGTGAACTGCTTCACGGCACCGACGTTCGATCGCTGGCGCGCTCGCTTGAGGATCCGGGCCGCGATGTCGGCGCGCTCTTCGCGCACGACGAGGTCGAGGACGTCATCGGCGGTGAAATGCTCGTACCAGATGTCGAGGAAGCGGGCGTCGGCGTAGCGCGTGATCTTGGTGCGGTACTCCTCGAGGGCGTCGCCCGCCGCCGCTTCGGCCGCCGCGACGTTGTCGGCGTCCTGCGACCGTGCCAGCACGTACAGGCTGGTGATCATCCTCATCACGTCCCACTCGAACGGGCCGGGGAGGGTCTCGTCGAAGTCGCGCAGGTCGAACGAGAGCTGCCGTTCGGGTGTCGCCCACAGCCCGAAGTTGAGGACGTGGGCGTCCCCGCACAACTGGACCATCAGGCCGGTGTGGGGCCGTGATGCCAAGTCGGCGGCCATCACCGCCGCGGCACCTCGGTAGTAGGTCCACGGCGAGTCCGCCATGCGCCCGTGACGGATCGGCACCAGATCGGGCGCCCGTACGGCGTTCCCGGCGAGCACGGTCTGCAGCGCGTCATGGCCGCGCCCGTCCTCGTCCCATTCACCTGCTCGTCGGCGAGGGAGCCGCTGGCGCGCCGCCCGCCCCACCTCCCGGCGCTCCTGGAGCGTGGAACCCGGACTGCCCAAGCTGCCGTTCACGACCCGAAGTGTCGCATCGACGGCGGCCTCAGGAGGCAACGCGGATGCCCGTCACCCCGCTGACCGGGACGGGCGTCGGCGGGAACGTAGCCACCCCTCTCGGTCGGCGCCAGGATCGCCAGTGCGTGCACACCGGCAGCGCTGGCCGGCGCGGATTCGGTGCGAAACCGGCGCCGAACCAGGTCCCATTTGCCCCGACGGCACCCGATCCAGACGGCGGACCGGGCCGGTCCTCGACGGGGGTACGTTCAACGGCGGAGGGACGATCGTCGGGAGGCACCATGGCCGTCGCCGTTGACATCACCTACACCCGCAGCGGGATCGACACCTATCACAAGGCGTCCAAGCAGATGGGGTTCGCCGAGGGCGAGCATCCCGGCCCGGGCATCTTGTTCCACTGGGTCGAGACCACCGACGGAGGTTTCGTCGTCCACGACGTCTGGGAGTCCGAGGCCCAGTTCGACGCGTTCGTGGAAGAGCACCTGCTGCCGATGTCGGCGGCGCTCGGCACCGAGGAGCCGGAGATCCGCATCACCTCCGTCGAGACCTACCGCCGGCCCATCTGACGATGGCGACCGAACTGACGCAAGTCGAGATCAAGATCAGTCTCGATGCCGAGCATGTGGACGAGGCTCGCGACCGGTTCGATCTACGCTCGAAAAAGGCCGACGAGGCCACGATCTGGTTCTGCGAGGACGTGGACCGAAGCCGTCGTCTGCGTCTGGACACAGCGCACCTCATCGTGCGGTTGCGGCGCAAAGAGAAGGCCGCCGACGACTCGACGGTGAAGTTGCGCGGCACGGAGCTCCAGCCGCCACCGGGCTGGGACAAGAAAGATGGCGACAGTGAGTTCAAGCTCGAAGGCGATTGGAGTGGTCCGACGCAGTCGGTCTCGGCGTCGGTCGTCGCCAAGGTCGACCAGGGTCTCATCGGGAAGGCGGCGCAGCCCCGGCCGCTCGATGACGGGCTGTTCCGTCCGGCTCAGCACCGTCTCCTGGCCGCGGTGCTCGGGCCGGATGCCATCGCGCTGGGCTCGCTCCAGCCGCTCGGACCGATCAGCGCGCGGCAATGGAAGAAGGAGCACAAGGACGGCTTCCGGCACGACGTGGCCGCCGAAGAGTGGACCGTCGACGACTTGCGGTTCCTCGAGCTCTCCATCCGGGTGCCGTTCGAGGACGCGCTCGACAGCCAGACCGAGTTCACCGAATGGGTGGCGATGCCGGCGATGGCGGGCACGAAGACCAAGATCGTGCTGAACCACTTCGCAGAACGGGGCGGGTGATTGAGCCATTCGGAACGCAAGGGCGCGCTGTGGCAGGCCCATCGACAGTCCTATGACCCCGTGCTCGACGGCACCGTGGTGGCCACCGTGGCCAACGGCGAAGCCACGAGTGTGGCCATCGCGCCGGGTCGCCACGTCGTGTGGCTGGCGACCCCGGGCGCTCGGAGCGGCGACCTCACGTTCGACGTCGGTCCCGACGAGACGGCTGCCGTCCGTTGCCACGCTCGGGCCTGGGCGGACCGGTCATCGAGGTCGACCCGCCTGAATCGCGTCCTGCCGACAGGCACCTCTGATCCAGAGCTAACATCACCACCAACCTCTGGCTCGACTTCGGGGCGCGGGGGTTGGCCGTCACCATCGGCGTGACCACTGCGACGGTGGTGCTCCCGAGGCTCGTGCGCTGATCAATCGAGGGCCACTGGCGTGCCGGTGGCGTCGACCACCGACACGTCGCGAGGCTCGGCCGGCGCCCCGCCCAGGGTGATGACCTCGAGCACCTCGAAGGCGACCGCCGTGTGCTCGGTGCCCGGCGGGAACCGGCGAGTGGCGCCCTCGCGGTCCTCGTCGGTGTCCCAGCCGCGGTCGTGCAGCGCCTCGGCGAGGACGTTGCGCCGCGACAGGGTGAGGTCGTCGTAGCGGATGGCCAGCACGACATGGCCGCCGGGGCGGGCCACGATCCGGAGCTCGTGGCGCCCGGGCGGGGCCGAGATCGACGCGATCACGTCGACGCCGCGTTCCATCGTGTGCCGGCGCAGGGCCACCACGAGGTCGGCCACGACGACGAAGGAGTCGAAGTCGCCCGGATCGATCGTGGTGGCCACGCCCAAGCCGTAGCACACCGGGCGAGGGCTTCGCTGCGCCGCCGAGGCGTCGGTACGATCCGGCGCACCCGAGCCTGGAGGTGCCTCGATGGCCGACAACCGCCAGATCCTGATCGCATCCCTGCCGACGGGAGCGCTGGCCGAGTCGGACTACGAGCTGCGCACCTCGCCGGTTCCCGAGCCGGGCGAGGGCGAGGTGCTGTGCCGCACCCTGGCCATCACGATCGGGGCGGGTCAACGGGCCGGGCTGCAGGGCAGCGCCAGCTACGCCGGTGCGCCCACCACCGGCATCGTGATGGGCGGCAGCGGCGTGGCCCGCGTCGAGGCATCGAACGACCCCGCGCTCGCGCCCGGCGACCTCGTGACCGGGCCCACCGGCTGGCAGGACTACTCCGTGCACCGCGCCCGCGCCCTCACCAAGGTCGACAGCGAGGGCGACCCCGCCCTCCACCTCGGCCTCCTCGGCGTCAACGGCCTGACCGCCTACTTCGGCATCCTCGACCTCGGTCAGCCGTCGGCGGGGGAGACCGTGGTGGTGTCGGCGGCGGCCGGTTCGGTGGGGCACATCGTCGGCCAGATCGCACGGATCAAGGGCTGCAGGACCGTGGGCATCGCCGGTTCCGACGACAAGTGCGCCGTCCTCACCGGTGAGCTCGGCTTCGACACGCGCCGTGAACTACAAGGCGGCCGACTTCCGTGACGCGTTCAAGGCGGCCACCGCCGACGGCATCGACATCTACTTCGACAACACCGGCGGCGACATCCTCGGCGCCGCGCTGCGGCGCATGAAGGTCCACAGCCGCATCGTGTGCTGTGGCGTCGTATCGCAGTACGATACTTCCGATCCTGCACCCGGCCCGCGCGGCATCCCCGGCCTCCTCATCAACAACCGCGTCCGGATGGAGGGGTTCTTGATCTTCGACTACGCCGACCGCTACGACGAGGCCCGCCGCACCATGCGCTCGTGGCTCGACAGCGGCGAGCTCGTCGCTCGCCAGGACGAATTCCAGGGGCTCGAGTCCGCCCCGCGGGCGTTCGTCGACCTCCTCGCGGGCGGCAACATCGGCACCCGGATCGTGCGCGTCGCCGATTGATCACGGCGGCGGGGGTGCCGCCTACCATCGGTCGGGCGCCCGCACGGCGCACGGGATTCACCGGGGGGTAGCCATGCGCAAACCGTTCTTGCATCCGGCGGCGAGCTTCGAGGAGCTCTGGAGCGAGGTCGACTTCGCCACCTTCCCCATACCGGAGCGCTTCAACCTGGGCGTTGCCTGCGTCGACGACCAGGACCCCGAGGCGCGTGCCCTCACCGTCGTCGCGAAGGACGAGTCGTCGACCGACTACACCTTCGGCGACATCAAGGAGCGCGCCAACCGGTTGGGCAACGCGCTCGCCGGTCTCGGCGTGCGCCGCGGCGACGTGGTGGCGATCGTCAACCCGGCGTCTCTCGAGACGGCCGTGGCGTTCATGGCCATCTTCCGGATGGGCGCCGTGGCGCTGCCCATGTCGTCATTGTTCGGGCCCGATGCCCTCCGGTACCGGCTGGGCAACAGCGAGGCGAGAGCGGTCATCACCTCCAGCGCCAACGCTCCCAAGGTCCGCGAAGCGTTGAGCGGCCGCGATGGGGTGGAGGTGCTCGTCATCGGCGAGCCGGCGGCGGGCGAGCACGGGTTCGCCGAGAGCCTGGCGGCGGCCTCGGCCGAGTTCGAGCCGGCGGACACGGCGGCCGAGGACCCGTGCCTCCTCATCTACACATCGGGGACCACCGGCGATCCCAAAGGCGCGCTGCACGCGCACCGCCTGGTGTTCGGCCACATCACCGCCTTCGAGGCGATCTACGACTTCTACCCGCAGCCCGGCGAGGTGATCTGGTCGCCGGCCGACTGGGCGTGGATCGCCGGGATCATGGACATCCTCGTGCCGGCGTGGTGGTTCGGGGTGCCCGTGGTGGCCGACCTGGACACGGTGTTCAGCGCCGACCGGGCGGTGTGGCTCATGCGCGAGCACAAGATCACGCTCACGCTGCTGCCCGCCACCGCGCTGCGGGTGATCCGCGCCAGCGGCCTGTCGGGCGAGGGCCTGTCGATGCGCTGCGTCGTGTCGGGCGGCGAGGCCGTCGGTGCCGACCTCCTCGGATGGTCGCAGGACTTCTTCGGTTGCGTGATCAACGAAGGCTTCGGCCAGACCGAGCTGAACGCCTGCGTCGGCAACTGCGCGTCGGTGTTCCCGGTGAAGCCCGGCGCCCTCGGCAAGGGCCTGCCCGGGACCCACGTGGTGATCCTCGACGAGAACGGGGAGCCGGTGGTGGGCCAGCCCGGCGAGATCGCCATCGGGCGCCATCACCCGAACACCATGCTCGAGTACTGGCGCAACGCCGAGGCCACCAAGGAGAAGTTCCACGACGACTGGCTGCTCACGGGCGACCTCGGCCAGGAGGACGAGGACGGCTACATCTGGTTCCTGTCGCGCAAGGACGACGTCATCAACTCGGCCGGCTACCGGATCGGCCCCGGCGAGATCGAGGCGTGCCTCGGCAGCCATCCGTCGGTGGCGATGTCCGCGGTGATCGGTGTGCCCGACGAGCGCCGGGGCGAGGTGCCCAAGGCGTTCGTGGTGGTGCGCCCGGGCGTCGAGGCCACCGACGAGCTCGCCGACGAGCTCCGCCAGCACGTGCGCACCCGGCTCGCCGGGCACGAGGTGCCGCGCCAGATCGAGTTCCTCGACGACCTGCCGAAGACCACGACCGGCAAGATCATGCGCCGCGCCCTGCGGAAGTGAGGTAGCTCACCCGTAGCATCGCCGGATGCCCTGGCCCAGCCATCGCTCGCTCGACGGGGGGATCGACCGCATCCCGCTGCCCGACTCGGCCGGCGAGCTGTGGCTGTGCGGCAAGCACGTCACCGGTCCGGATGCCGAGGCGGCGATGGCCCGCGTCGGCGCCACCACCATCGTGTGCCTCAACGAGCGCCACGAACTGGAGGACCGCTACCCGGACTACGTGGCCTGGCTCGTCGCCCACCGGGACGATCGGGCGGTGTGGTACCCCATCCCCGACCTCCACGCGCCCGCGGTGGAGGCGGTGGTGCCGTTCCTCGAGGAGCTGCGCCGCCGCCTCGACGCCGGCGAGCGGGTGCTGATGCACTGCGGCGCCGGCATCGGACGTGCCGGCACCATGGCGGCGTGCGTGCTCATGATGATGGACGTCGAGCCCGACGACGCCCTCGCCGTCGTGGGCCAGCACCGGCCCATGGCCGGGCCGGAGGCAGGCGCCCAGCAGGAGCTGATCGACGCCCTGGCCGCCTGGCGGGCGCCCGCAGCCGAATAGTGCCGCCGCAGTGCGGCGGCGAGGCAGCTGTTGGCGGCGTTCTCCGCCAATCTTGGTTTGGGTGCCGATTGCGTCGTCTGGCGGGCCAAACGGCACCCATGACCGGATCCGCACCCAATGTCACTCACTCACCGTGGTGCGCCGATCGAACTCCGACGTCGTGAGCCCACCGACCGGTGGCGCGGGCGAGGTCGGGCAGTGAGGGCATCGCTGCCTCTTCGTCGCCCTCGCCGCCGCCGTATCCGTCGGCGCCGACTCGAAGGCCTCGGCCTGCAGGGTGAACAGCTCGGCGTACGTGCCGGCCGCCGCCATGAGCTCGTCGTGCGTCCCTTGCTCGCGGATCGAGCCGTGGTCGAGCACGACGATGCGATCGGCGGTGCGCACCGTGGAGAAGCGGTGCGAGAGCAGCACCACGGTCCGGCCCCGCAGCACGTTGATGGGGCGGGGCCCGATCATCCAAGGCCATCACGCCCGAAGCTTCACACGGCTAGGTGGACGGCCGTTTCACCTTTCGGGCCACCGCGGCGACCCCGCGTTCCAGGTCGTAGAACGGGGCGAAGGCGATCACGGACAGCGGGTACGGGAACGTGATGGCCATCACCGCGGCGATGGCGACGTGCAGCAACCACGCGCTGGCCACCCAGGCGTCGCGCCAGCGCCCGTGCACGAAGGCGACAGGGGCGGCGAGCTCGATCGTCACTGCCACGATCGACGCCGGCACGAGCACCCAGCCGTTGTTGGTCACCCAGCCGACAAGGGGAGAGTGGGTGGCCCCCAGCAGCGACTTCTGCAGCGCGTCGGCGGCGATCTGGTTGCGCAGCACGTCGCCGTCGAGCCAGCCCATCCCGCCGTAGCGCAGCTTGGCCAGGCCGGCCAGCACGTACGTCACCACCGTCAGGAGGCCGAGCACCTTCACCGGCCAGCCGTAGCGGGCATCGGTCGCCGCGGCGGCGCGCCGCCGGCGGGCGTCGAGCGACCACGCGTCGGCCGCCGGCACGAGACCGCACAGCAGCACCTGGAGGGCGGGCAGGTGATCGGCGTGGCTGACGTGCCCCCACGACACGCGATAGGTCGACAGCACGAAGAACAGCACGGCGAACACCACGCCCGTCACGCGGAACCGCCAACCCAGCACGAAGGCGATCCCGGTGGCGACGGCGGCGACGAGCAGGGCCACCACCAGGCCGGCCGCCGGCGGCGAACCGAGCGGCGCCAGGATGCCCACCGGCGCGAACTGCCGGTCGGGGAGGTCGGTCAACTGCAGGAGGCTGGGCGCCGTCGACAGCAGGCGCACGACGCAGTAACCGCCGATGAGCACGCGCAGCGCGGCCAGGCGGGTCGGGGGCGCGGCGGCCAGCAGCCAGCTCCCGGCGCGGCTCGGCGCGCTCGTCGGGCGGGTGTCGGTGAGCGTCACGGAGCCACCACGCAGCGGGCGTGCACGACGCGATCGACCGGCGTGCGATCGCCGTCGAACCAGCGCACCGCGTCGTAGCGCTCGGTCACCACCTCGACCGCCACCGGGCCGGGCCCACCGGCGAGGCGCCGGGCGATGTCGGTGCACAGCTCGTCGGCCCGGCCGCCGACGATGGCCGTGGTCACCACGCTGGCAGCCTGGTTCACCACCGTCGTGCCGGCGATGTCCTCGGGCGTCAGCCGGATCGTGGTGCCGTCGGCGGCCACGGCGACGGCGGTGTCGACCGACTGCGTGCGGTCGATGTCGGCGGCGAACATCGGGAACGTCGACAGCGGGAAG
This sequence comes from uncultured Acidimicrobiales bacterium, assembly GCA_963728985.1. GTDB lineage: Bacteria > Actinomycetota > Acidimicrobiia > Acidimicrobiales > Ilumatobacteraceae > DASXAI01. The sequence continues at coordinate 45,173 of CAVSME010000007.1, forward strand.
CTGTCCCGATCGAGCACCAGGGGCACGGCACCGACGGCCACGACGGCGAGCCCGGCTGCCGCCCAGGCCCGCCACGACTGCCGCATCATCCGGACCGTAGCGGCCCGGGATTAGGGTTCCGCCGTGCTCATCCTCGCGCTGGTCGTGTTCGGGTTCTTCGTGGGCTGGCTCGCCCAGCTCATCGTCGGGGGCGGCGGTCGCATCGACTGGGGGCAGAGCCTGGTCGCCGGCCTGGTCGGCTCGTTCGTCGGCGGCCTGATCATCAGCCTCATCTCGGGCGACGGTCTGAGCATCCGGCCGAGCGGCATCATCGGTTCCGTCGGCGGTGCCATCATCGTGCTCCTCATCTGGAACGCCGTGCGGCGCTCGTCGCGCCAGAAGCAGAACGCGGCGGCGCTGAAGACCCGGAGGTCCGGCCGCCACCACTAAATGGTCCACTAGTGCCCTGACCGGCAACGTCTGCCCCGGTCCGCGCCTCAGTTATCGGCCAGGGCACTAGCTTCCGCGGGCATGTGTGGCCGGTTCGTGTCCGCTTCGCCCCCCGATCAGATCGCGGCGTACTTCGACGCAGCGATGTCCGAGACGTTGCTGACGCCCAGCTACAACGTGGCCCCCACCAACGACGTCTACGCGGTGATCGAGACGCCCGAGGGCGAGCGCCGCCTCGAGGCCTTCCACTGGGGTCTGGTCCCGGTCTGGGCCAAGGACATCAAGACCGGCCTCAAGATGATCAACGCCCGCGCCGAGACGGTGGCCACCAGCAACGCCTTCAAGCGGTCGCTCAAGCAGCGCCGGTGCATCATCCCGGTCGACGGCTTCTACGAATGGCAGAAGCGGCCCAACATCAAGCGCAAGCAGCCGTACTTCATCCACCGCCTCGACGGGGAGCCGCTCGCCTTCGCCGGGCTGTGGGAGACGTGGCGCGACAAGTCGGCCGGCCCGGACGCGCCGTGGCTGCACTCGTGCACGATCATCACCACGACGGCCAACGAGACGATGGCGCCCGTGCACGACCGCATGCCGGTGATCCTGCCCCCGACGGCCTGGTCGGACTGGCTGCGTCCCGGCAACGACGACCTCGTCTCGCTGGGCGAGCTCCTGGTCCCTGCGCCCGACTCGCTGCTGTCGCTGCGGCCGGTGTCCACCGACGTGAACAACGTCCGCGCCAAGGACGCCCACCTCATCGACGAGGTCGACCCCGAAGCCGACGAGCCGGGTTCTGACGAACTGCCCCTCGGCTAGACGACTTCGGGGTGGCCGGCGGTGCGGAGCTGGATGCGGATGAGCTCGGCCGCCTCCTCGAGCTGTGCCGGCGTGGCGTTGCCGGCGTTGGCGAAGCTCAGCTGGCTCATCGACGACGTCGGGATGACATGCACGTGGAGGTGGGGGATCTCGTACCCGGCCACGATCACCCCGACGCGCTCGCAGGCGAAGGCCCGCTCCTGCGCCTGCCCGATGACCTGGGCGACGGCGAACAGCCGGCCGTTGAGCTCGGGGGGCGCGTCGATCCAGTGGTCGAGCTCCTCGATCGGCACGACGAGGACGTGACCGGTCGCCAGCGGGTTGATCGACAGGAACGCGACGCACCGGTCGTCGCGCCACACGAAGGTTCCCGGGATCTCGCCCCGGATGATCCGGGTGAACAGGGTCGGCATCAGCCGTAGCCGCCCGAGGCGCTCCAGATCTCGCCCGTGCAGTACGACGCCTCGTCACCGACGAGGAACCGCACCACCTGGGCCAGCTCGTCGGCGTGGGCCATGCGCCCGCTGCCGATCCGCATCAGCACGGTCTGGCGCACCTCTTCGGTGAGCTGCGACAGGAGCGGCGTGTCCACGTAGCCCGGGCAGATGGCGTTCACCCGGATGCCGAGGTGGGCCACCTCCTCGGCCACCGCCTTGGTCAGGGCGATGATGGCGGCCTTGGCCGTCGAGTAGGCCGGCGCGCTGCCCGTGGGCTTGAGGCCGAGCACGGAGCCCACGTTCACGATCGCTCCCCGCCGGGCCGGCTCCATGTGCCGCAACGCGGCCCGGCAGCCGTGGAACGTGCCGTAGAGGTGGACGCGGATCATCCGGTCCCAGTCCTCGTCGGACAGGCTCGACAGCGCCGCCGTCGGCACCATCTCGTCGATGCGGCCCTCCATGCGCAGCGCCACGTTGGCCATGCCGACGTCGAACCGGGCCGGATCGAAGGTGCCGGCGATGCCAGCGTTGTTGATCATGATGTCGAGCCGGCCGTGGCGGGCCACGACATCGTCCACGGCGGCGTCGAAGGCGGCGGCGTCCGTGACGTCGAAGATGGCGGTCTCGCCGTCCACCTCCTTGGCCACCGAGTCGGCGGCCCCGTCGTCGAGGTCGTTGACCACGATCCGGGCACCGTCGGCGGCGAGGCGGCGGGCGAAGGCGGCGCCCAAGCCCGATCCGGCCCCGGTGATCACGGCAATTCGTCCGTTGAGTAGCTGCTCGCTCACGCGCGTGACCTTAAACTCCCGACGGTGGCGACCGCTGCTCCGGCCACGAACCGAGTGCTCACCGTGCCGAACGTGGTCACCGTCGTCCGCCTCTGCTGCATCCCCGTCTTCCTGTGGCTGCTCTTCGGGCTCGAGAACCGCTACGCCGCCGCCTTCCTGCTCGGCGGGCTCGGGGCCACCGACTGGGTCGACGGCTACGTGGCCCGCCGCTTCGGCCAGGTGTCCGAACTGGGCAAGGTCCTGGACCCGACGGCCGACCGCCTGCTGTTCATCGTCTGCGTCGGCGGCATCATCATCGACGGCAGCGCCCCGCTCGTGTTCAGCATCCTCGTCGTGGCGCGAGAGGTGCTCGTCGGCGGGACGCTGGCCATCCTCACGCTGTTCGGGATGAAGCGCTTCGACGTGTCGTGGTGGGGCAAGGCGGGCACGTTCGGCTTGATGTTCGCGTTCCCGCTGTTCCTCATCGGATCGGCCGGCGACGGCGCCATCAACACGTTGTTCTGGGTCTGTGGTTGGCTGGCCGGCATCCCCGCCCTGCTCTTCAGCTACTACGCCGCCATCACGTACATCCCCATGATGCGCCAGTCCCTGGCCGAGGGCCGCCGATCGAGGGTCGCATGAAAGCGGTCATCATGGCCGGCGGCGAGGGCACCCGCCTGCGTCCGCTCACGTCGAACGCGCCGAAGCCCATGCTGCCGGTGGCCAACCGTCCGATGATGCAGCACGTCATCCACCTGCTGCGCCGCCACGGCTTCGACGAGATCGTCGTCACCGTGGCCTTCCTGGCGAGCGCCATCAAGAGCGAGTTCGGCGACGGCTCCGACTACGGCGTGAGCATCGTGTACGCCGACGAGCCGACGCCCCTCGGCACCGCCGGGTCCGTGCTCAACGCCCGGGAGCACCTGAACGAGCGCTTCCTCGTGATCTCGGGTGACGTCATCACCGACATCGACCTCACCAAGATCGTCGCCCTCCACGACGACCGCGACGCCATGGCCACCATCGGCCTGGTCCAAGTGGACAACCCGCTCGAGTTCGGCATCGTGATCACCCGTGAGGACGGCACGATCGAGCGCTTCCTGGAGAAGCCGTCATGGGGTCAGGTGTTCAGCGACACCATCAACACGGGCATCTACGTCCTCGACCCCGGCGTGTTCGACTACATCGAGCCCGGCCGCTCCGTCGACTTCTCCAGCGACGTGTTCCCCCGCATGCTGGCCGACGGCAAGGCGCTCTACGGCGCCATCGCCGAGGGCTACTGGGAGGACGTCGGCACCCTCGAGGCCTACCTGAGCGCGCACAAGGACGTGCTCGACCAGCGCGTCCTGCTCGACATCCCGGGCTTCCGGATCTCCGACGGCGTCTGGCTCGGCGAGGGGGCCGAGGTGTCGCCCGACGCCCAGGTGCTCGGCCCCGCCGTGATCGGCGCCGGGTGCAAGATCGAGGCCGGCTGCCGCCTCGGCGAGTACGTGGTGCTCGGATCGAACGTGCGGGTCCTGGCGGGCGCCGACCTGGAACGCTCGGTCGTGCACGACAACGCCTACATCGGCGCCGGCGCCCGGGTGCGGGGCACGGTCATCGGCCGGGCCAGCAACCTGCGGGCCAACGTGCGCTGCGAGGAGGGCGTCGTCCTCGGCGACGAGGTCTTCGTGGGCGACCACGCCGTCCTCAGCAACGACGTGAAGGTGTACCCGTTCAAGACCATCGAGGACGGCGCCGTCGTCAACTCCTCGATCATCTGGGAGAGCCGGGGCGCCCGCTCCCTGTTCGGCCGGATGGGTGTGTCCGGGCTGTCGAACGTGGACATCACGCCCGAGCTGGCGGCCAAGGTGGCCATGGCCTACGGCACCAGCCTGCGCAAGGGCACGACCGTGGTGACCTCGCGCGACTCCAGCCGCTCGGCCCGCATGCTGAAGCGGGCCATGATGGCCGGGCTCAACTCGGCCGGCGTGAACGTGTTCGACCTCGAGGTGGCCTCGCTGCCGGTCACCCGCTTCCTCGTCCGCTCGCCCCGTGTGTTCGGCGGCCTGTCGGTGCGGCTGCGCCTGGACGATCCCGAGAGCGTCGTCGTGCGCTTCTTCGACAGCATGGGCGCCGACATCTCCGAGGACGCCAAGCGCAAGATCGAGCGGCTGTTCCAGCGGGAGGACTACCGCCGGGTGCTGCCCGAGGAGATCGGCGACATCGACTTCCCTCCGCGGGCCCTGGAGGACTACACCGCCGCCCTGGAGAGCACGATCGACATCCCGGCCATCGTCGCCCGGAAGTTCAAGCTGGTGGTGGACCACGGCTACGGGGCCACCTCGTTCGTGATGCCGAACGTGCTGGCCAAGCTGGGCGCCGACGTGCTGTCGGTCAACCCGTTCGCGTCCACCGGCGGCATCATGAACTTCGACCGCGACGGCGCCTGCGAGCGGGTCGCCAGCCTGGTGGTGGCGTCTGGCGCGCACCTCGGTGCCGTGTTCGATCCCGACGGCGAGCGCCTCTTCCTCGTCGACGACGAGGGCGCTGCGCTCAACGACCACGAGTCGCTGCTGGCGTTCGTGCAGCTCGTCTGCGGGCACCTGCTCGGCGATCGCATCGCCCTTCCCGTCACCGCCACCGCCCACGCCACCCATCTGGCCGCCGCCCACGGTGTTCACGTGCGGGAGACGAAGGTGTCGGCCGCGGCCCTGGCCGATGCCGCCACCGAGCCCGGTGTCGGGTTCGCCGCCGACGGCGAGGGCGGGTTCATCCTGCCCGGTTTCCTGCCTGCCTTCGACGCCGCCGCCGCGTTCGTGAAGATGCTCGATCTCCTGGCCCGCGACGGCCGCCAGCTCTCCACCGTGCGAGAGGCGTTGCCGCGTGTGCACCAAGCGCGCGAAACGGTGGTCACGCCGTGGGATCAGAAGGGCCTCGTGATGCGCTCGCTCGTCGAGCACGCCACGCGCGAGCTGGTGCTGGTGGACGGCGTGAAGGCGCTCCACGACGGCGCCTGGGTGCTGGCCCTGCCCGATCCGGAGGATCCCGTCACGCAGGTGTGGGCCGAGGCGCCCTCCGACAGCGAGGCCCGCCGCCTGGCGCAGGAGTACGTGCGCCGCATTCGCCAAATGGTGCGCTAAGAGAGAATTCCGCCGTTCCGGGCGTTGGCGTGCGGGCAGTAACGTCGTCGGCCATGAGTGTGCCGGACGAGCTGCGCTATTCCTCGGATCACGAATGGGCCCGAGTGGAGGACGGTCTCGTGCGCATCGGCATCACCGACTACGCCCAGGACGCGCTGGGCGACGTCGTGTTCGTGCAAGTGCCCACGGTGGGCACGGAGGTCAAGGCGGGGGAGCGGTTCAGCGAGGTCGAGTCGACGAAATCCGTGTCGGACATCTACGCGCCCATCACCGGCACCATCGTGGAGGTGAACACGGACCTCGCCGACGAGCCGCAACGGGTGAACGAGGACCCCTACGGCGAAGGCTGGTTGTGCGTCCTGCAGCCCGCCGACCTCGCCGAGCTCGACGCCCTGCTCGACGCCGCCGCCTACCAGGCGCTCGTCGACGGGTGAAGGACCCGAGCGTGGCGTTCCTCTTCTGCAACAGCTGCGGCCACCGCAACCCGGCGAACTCGAACTTCTGCTCGTCGTGCGGCGCGGCGCTGGACGTGGTGCGCGAGGAGCAGACGATCACGTTCCATCCGGTGGACCCGTTGCAGGACGCGCCAGGACCGACCGACGATGCCGTCGTCAGCCTGGCCGATCTGCCCGCCGGCGGCGGCGTGCTCGTCGTGCGGGCGGGCCCCCAGGCCGGGCTCAAGGTGCTCCTGTCCCAGCCCCTCACCCGGCTCGGCCGCCACCCGGACAGCGACGTGTTCCTGGACGACATCACCGTGTCGCGCCGCCACAGCGAGATCGAGCAGGCCAACGGGTCGTTCACCGTGCGCGACGTCGGGTCCCTGAACGGCACCTACCTGAACCAGAAGCGCGTCGAGCAGGCCGCCATCCACAACGGTGACGAGCTCCAGGTGGGCAAGTTCCGTCTGCTGTTCCTCGAAGGACCGGATCAAGGCTGATGGCGGAGCAGCGAGGCGGGAGCGGGACCTATCTCTCGATCGGAGAGGTGCTGGCCCTGCTGCACGACGAGTTCCCGGACGTCACCATCTCGAAGATCCGGTTCCTGGAGAGCCAGGGCCTGATCGACCCCGAGCGGACGCCGTCGGGCTACCGGAAGTTCTACGACGTCGACGTGGAGCGGCTGCGCTTCATCCTCCACGAGCAGAAGGAGCACTTCCTGCCGCTGAAGGTGATCAAGGACCGCCTCGACAGCGGCGAGCCGGCCGTCGACGACAACGGCAACGGCGGCGGGGCCCACGACGACGACGGGGTGGGCGACGCCGTGCCCGAGCCGGCGCCCGCCGCCGAACCAGCCGAGCGGACGGTCCCGGCCGAGGAGCGGGTGCCGATCTGGATGGTCCGCACCCCGGCGGCCCCGGCGCCGGCCCGGCCCGTCAGCACCTACTCCTTCGAGGAGGTGGCCAGCGCTGCCGGCATCACCATCGAGGAGCTCCGGGAGGTGGAGCGCTTCGGCCTCGTGATCGGGCGGGCCGTGGGCGGCGACACGCTCTACGACGAGCACGCCGTGGTGGCCGCCCGCACGGCTGGCGCCTTCCTGCGCTACGGCATCGAGCCCCGCCACCTTCGCCTGTACCGCAACGCCGCCGATCGGGAGGCGGGCCTCATCGAGCAGGTGATCATGCCGTGGGTCAAGCAGCGCAACCCGCAGTCCCGGGCCCAGGCCCGCACGAGCCTCGAGGACCTGGCCCGGCTGGGCGCCGAGCTGCACGAGGCCATCCTGCGCCAGTCCCTGCGGCCCTACATCGAGGGGTGATGGGCGCGCCCATGCCTGCCGCGAGTTCCTGGGCGCCGGGTACGTTGTGAGCGTGGTCCCGATGGAGCTCCTCGGTGTTCGGCTCGAGGTGCAGGCCAACACGCCGATCGTGCTGCTACAGGAGTCGGAGGGGCGCCGGCGCGTGCTGCCCATCTACATCGGCAACAACGAGGCCGCCGCCATCGCCTACGCCCTCGAGCGGGTGGTCCCACCCCGGCCGCTCACCCACGACCTGTTCCGCAACGTGCTGGAAGAGCTCGGCGCCGCGCTCGAGCGGGTGGTGGTCACCGAGCTGGTGGAGCACACGTTCTACGCCGAGCTGCACCTGCAGGTCGCCGGGGCCCCGCTCACGGTGTCGAGCCGGCCCTCGGACGCCATCGCCCTGGCCGTGCGCACCGGCAGCCCGATCTTCGCCGAGGAGGGCGTGCTGGAGGAGGCGGGGCAGGAGGCCGAGGTGGAGGCGCCCGCCGAGCCCGAGGAGCAGGAAGAGGAGATCCTGGAGGAGTTCCGGGACTTCATCGAGCGGGTCAACCCCGACGACTTCGCCGCCGGCTGAAAGACGTACTGAGGCGCCTGGAGCCGGTATACGTCGGTTTTCGTACACGAGTTCGTGCGGAGACCGCCCGTTGACCGGTCGGCCGGCGGGTCGTACTGTGGGCGTCCTGACACCGCCGTAACTACGACGCTGTCATCCCGGTCGACCTGTGACGGACTGGAGAGCGACGTGGACCACGAGCAAGGGCACAGCGGCACCCGTGCCGCCCAGATCGTTGGGATCACGTACCGCCAGCTCGACTACTGGGCCCGCACGGACCTGGTGCGGCCGTCGCTGGCCGACGCCAGCGGCAGCGGGTCCCGCCGCAAGTACTCCTACCGGGATCTGCTCGAGCTGCGCATGATCAAGAACCTGCTCGACGCTGGCATCCGCCTGGAAACCGTCCGCGAGGTGTTCAGCAACGTGCGGGCGTACGTGGGGGAGGACATCACGTCGGCCAACCTGGTCATCAGCGGCTCGAACGTGGTGCTGTGCGACGGCGACGAACTGGTCGATGCCGTGCGCAAGGGCCAGGGCGTGCTGAACGTGCTGCCGCTGGCCAACGTGAAGACGGAGATCGACGCCGCCATGGAGGTCGTCGAGCTCGGCCCGCGGGGTGCCGGTACCGCGGCCGCGGCCGCCGCCGGGGCGTGACCGACGAGCTGAGGCACTCACTGCTCGACGCCGAGCACCGCGCCCTCGGGGCCAAGCTGGTGCCGTTCGGCGGCTGGGAGATGCCGCTGGCCTACCCGTCGGGCACGCTGGCCGAGCACCTCGCCTGCCGCCGCGGCGCGGTGGCCTTCGACGTCAGCCACCTCGGCACCGTGCGCGTCACCAACGAGGCCGCCTTCACCGAGCTGCAGGTGGCGCTGACCAACGACCTGGGCAAGATCGGCCCGGGCCGGGCGCAGTACACCCACCTGTGCGCCGACGACGGCTCGGTGCTCGACGACATCATCGTCTGGTGGGTGGACGACGAGTGGTTCGACGTGATGCCCAACGCGTCGAACACGTCACGCGTCCTGAGCGCGGTGGGCGGCGACGACGTGACCGCCGATCGCGCCATCATCGCCGTGCAGGGACCCGACGCGCGGCGGCTGCTCGCCCCGGTCGTCCCCGATGCCGCCGCCGTCCCCCGGTTCCACGTGACCCGGTTCAGCTGGGACGGCCAGCCGTGCCTGGCGGCGGGGACCGGCTACACCGGCGAGGACGGCGTGGAGCTGTCGGTGCCGGCTGCCGCCGCCGTCGAGGTGTGGCGGGCCGTGCTCGGCGCCGGGATCGAGCCGGCCGGGCTCGGGGCGCGCGACACGCTGCGGCTGGAGGCCGGCCTCCCGCTGCACGGCCACGAGCTCGGCCCGGGCATCACGCCGCTGCAGGCCGGGCTCCAGTGGGTGGTCGGGTGGAAGAAGCCCACGTTCCGGGGCAAGGCCGCGCTCGAAGCGGAGCGGGAGCGTGGTGTCTCACGGCGGCTGCGAGGCATCGCCACCGAGGGCCGCCGCCCGCCCCGCGAGGGGTGCGAGGTCCTGGTGGCGGGCCAGCCGGCCGGCGTGCTGACGAGCGGGAACTTCTCACCCGTGCTGGGCCACGGCATCGGCCTGGCCTTCCTCCCGCCCTACGTGGACGAGGGCACCACCGTGGAGGTCGACGTCCGCGGCACCATGCTCCCCGGCCGGGTCGTGCCGGTCCCGTTCGTGCGAAGGGCGTAGTGGCGCCGCAGTGCGGCGCCGGGACGCCCGACCGCGGCATTGCCGAGCGCCAGCGAGTAGGAGCCGGCCGAAGCGAAGCGGCGGGCGGCGACGAAGACTCGGCTAACTCACGTACTCCTCGATCGGCGGGCAGGAGCACATGAGGTTGCGGTCGCCGCGGGCGGCGTCGATGCGGCTCACCGGCGGGAAGTACTTGGCCACCCGCAGCCCGGCCACGGGGAAGGCGGCGACCTCCCGGTCGTAGGCGTGGGTCCAGTCGTCGGCGGCGATGTCTTCGGCCGTGTGGGGCGCGTGGTGCAGCGGGTTGTCGTCGGCCGGCCACTCACCAGCGGCCACCCGATCGATCTCGGTCCGGATGGCCAGCATGGCGTCGCAGAAGCGGTCCAGCTCGCGCCGTGCCTCGCTCTCGGTGGGCTCCACCATCAACGTGCCCGCCACCGGGAAGCTGAGGGTGGGAGCGTGGAAGCCGTAGTCCATGAGCCGCTTGGCCACGTCCTCGGCGGTGATCCCGGTGGCCTTCGTGAGGGCCCGCAGGTCGAGGATGCACTCGTGGGCCACGTCGCCGTGCTCGCCGGTGTAGAGCACGGGGAAGGCGGCGTCGACGCGGCGGGCGATGTAGTTGGCGCTGAGCACGGCGTCGGCCGTGGCCTGCCGGAGACCGGCCGCGCCCATCAGCTTGATGTACACCCACGAGATGGCGAGGATGCCGGCCGAGCCGAAGGGCGCCGCCGACACGGGTCCCACGGGCCCCGGGCGCAGCGGGTGGCTGGGCAGGAACGGGGCGAGGTGGGCCCGCACCGCCACGGGGCCGACGCCCGGGCCCCCGCCGCCGTGGGGGATGCAGAACGTCTTGTGCAGGTTCAGGTGGCTGACGTCGGCGCCGAAGCGGCCGGGCTGGGCCACGCCGACGAGGGCGTTGAGGTTGGCGCCGTCGACGTACACCTGCCCGCCGTGATCGTGGACGATGGCGCACAGGTCGGTGATGCCGGCCTCGTACACGCCGTGCGTCGAGGGGTACGTCACCATGATCCCGGCCAGCTGGGCCCCGGCGGCGGTGGCCTTCTTGTCGAGGTCGGCGAGGTCCACGTTGCCCCGCTCGTCGCACGCCACCACGACGACGTCCATGCCCGCCATCACCGCCGACGCGGCGTTGGTGCCGTGGGCCGACGAGGGGATGAGGCAGATCGTGCGGTCGTGGTCGCCGCGGCTGCGGTGGTAGGCGCGGATGGCGAGCAGCCCGGCCAGCTCGCCCTGGCTGCCGGCGTTGGGCTGGAGGGAGACGGCGTCGTAGCCGGTGATGGTGACCAGCATCGATTCCAGCTCGCCGATCATCGCCTCGTAGCCCCGGGTGGCGTCCTCGGGAGCGAACGGGTGGATGTGGGCCAGCTCCGGCCAGGTGACCGGGATCATCTCGGTCGTGGCGTTCAGCTTCATGGTGCACGACCCGAGCGGGATCATCGTGCGGTCGAGGGCGAGGTCGCGATCGGCGAGGCGGCGGAGGTAGCGCAGCATCTCGTGCTCGCTGCGGTACCGGTGGAACACCGAGTGGGTCAGGACCTCGCCGGTGCGCCGTGACGGGCCCGGGATGCCGTCTGCCGCCGTCGCGTCGAGGGCCTCGACGCTGGCGGCCACCCCGAACACCGACCACAGCACGGACACGATGGCCCGCGTGGTGGTCTCGTCGAGCGAGATGCCGACGGTGTCGGCGTCGACGGGCCGCAGCTCCATCCCGTGCTGGCGGGCGCGCGCCACCACGTCGCCGGCGCGGCCGGGCACCCGGACGGTCACCGTGTCGAACCACGACTCGCCGACGACCTCGACGCCACCGGCCCGCAGGCCGGCAACCAGCACCGAGGTGAGGCGGTGCACCCGCTCGGCGATGCGGGCCAGCCCGTCGGGCCCGTGCCACACGGCGTAGAGCCCGGCGATGTTGGCCAGCAGGACCTGCGCCGTGCAGATGTTCGACGTCGCCTTCTCCCGCCGGATGTGCTGCTCCCGGGTCTGCAGGGCGAGCCGCAGAGCGGGGCGGCCGGCCGAGTCGGTGGAGACGCCGACCAGCCGGCCGGGCAGGGCGCGGGCGTAGGCATCGCGGGTGGCGAGGAAGGCGGCGTGGGGGCCGCCGAAGCCCATGGGCACGCCGAACCGCTGCGCCGAACCGACGGCGATGTCGGCCCCCCAGGTACCCGGGGGCACGAGCACCAGGAGCGACAGCAGGTCGGCACCGGCCACGACGAGACCACCGGCCTCGTGCACCCGCGCCGCCAACGCCTCGAGCGCGGTGGTGGGCACCAGCCGGCCCGACGAGCCCGGCTGCGACACGAGCACGCCGAAGACGACCGCCGGGTCGAGGTCGGCCTCGAGGTCGCCGACCACGAGGTCGATGCCGATCGGCTCGGCGCGGGTCCGGAGCACGGCGATGGTCTGCGGATGGGTGTCGGCGTCCACGAAGAACGTCGAACCGGCGTGGCGGGACAGCCGCCGGCACATCGTCATCGCCTCGGCGGCGGCGGTGGCCTCGTCGAGCAGCGAGGCGTTGGCCAGGTCGAGGGCGGTGAGGTCGGCCACCATCGTCTGGAAGTTGAGCAACGCCTCGAGCCGGCCCTGGCTGATCTCGGGCTGGTAGGGCGTGTAGGCCGTGTACCACGCCGGGTTCTCCAGCACGTTGCGCAGGATCACCGGCGGGGTGATGGTGCCGTAGTAGCCCATGCCGATCAGCGACGTGGCCACCTCGTTGCGACCGGCCAACTCGCGCAGGCGGGCCAGGACCTCGACCTCGGAGCTCGGCGCCGGCAGGGGCAGATCGTCGTGGCGGATGGCGGCAGGTACGGCCCGGTCGAGCAGCGCGTCGAGCGAGGCGGCGCCGATGGCGCCGAGCATCACCTCCCGGTCGGCGTCGGTGAGGCCGAGGTGGCGGCCCACGAACTCGTCGTGGTGCTCCAAGGCGGACAGGCTGGGGCGGGAGTCGGGCATCAGGGGCCTCCGGGCGATACGGCTCACTGTTTCCCCCGCTGTCGGCTCGCCTCCAGCGTTGCCTCGCCCTGACGGTCCGTTGGCCTGAGAGATTCCGGGGAGGTTGCTCCTTCGGCGCACCGCCCGAATCCGCCGGTTGGTGCTCTCCCGCCTGGGGTCGACGGCATCGACAAGTGTAGTCGTGGCGACCGCCCACGGGACGGCTTCACTCAGACCCCGACCAGCTCCCGGACGGGGGCGGCCAGGCCCGCCGTCATGCCGGCCAGGTCCACCATCCACTCGCCCGCCCACACGAGGGTGAAGGCGTCGGTGCGCACGTCCGCATCGGGGCTGAGGAAGTCGGTGGCCAGCCGCTCGGCGGTGGCCTGGTGGCGGTCGGCCCCGACCTGCACCGGGTCGGGGCGGGTCAGCTCACCCCGCGACGAGAGGGCGTCGGCCACGCCCTGGAAGGCGGCCACCACGCCGTCGACATCGGTGAGAACAGCGGCCGGTGCGGCGGTGCGGATGGGACGCAGGAGCGCGATGCGCTCGGCGGCAGCGCGCACGGCCGCCGCCGTCACCACCAGCTGGGCCGAGGCCGCTACGCCCGGGCCCGTGTGGCCCCGCTCGGCGGACAGGTCGTTCACGGCGGCCTGCGCCCGGCCGAGGGCCCGGCGATCGTCGTGGCCGGCCGTGGTCGGGGCTGACGGCTGCGCCGCCAGGACGTGCTGGAAGGCGGCGGCCAGCATCGTCGCCGTGACGCGGTAGAGGTCGCTGATGGCGGCACGGGCCTGGAGGCGGGCACCGCGGGGCCAGAAGAGCAGGCCGGCCACCAGGGCGACGGCGGCCCCGATGGCGACGTCGCGCACGCGCACCGCGCCGGTGTGCCAGCCGTTGGGCTCGATGATGTTGACCGCCACCACCACGAACACGGTGAACGCCGCCTGACCCACGGCGTAGGGGAGGACGCCGGCGGCGAACGCGGCGAGGAAGGCACACGGGGGCAGGAGGATCCACTGGGTCACCGTGGCCGAGCCGGTGAGCCACACGATCGGGATGATGGCGAGGAACCCCACGACGGTGCCGCCGATGGCCTCGACGGCCGAACGCCCGCCGGCTAGGACGCTGGTGCGCAGCACGGTGAGGGCGCCGAGCACCACCCAGAACCCGTGCTCGACGTTGCCGATCCCGGCCACGAACACGGCGATCCCGAACGCGACGCCGGCCCGCAGGGCATCCCGGAACCGCACGGACGTGAACGAGAGATGGGCGCGCACGACCTGCACGCTCCGGCGGGCTCCGCTGTCCCCGCCGATGGCGACGACCGGTCGGGGCTCCACGTCGGCCCACTCGGCGGGCACCGTCGCGCCCCGCACGATCCTCGTGGCGGCGGCGATCCCGAGGGTGATGTTGGACAGCAGCCGCAGGGTGCGCTCGGCGTCGAGTTCGTCGAGCACCTCGGTGGCGGGACGGCCGGACCGAAGCTCGCCCTCGGCCCAGCGCCGCAGACCGTCGCGATGATCGGCCCGCGCCTGGTCGAGGGCCTCGACCTCCGGCGGGGCGCCCCCGCGCAGTGCGATGGCGCACTGCCGCAGTGTCGTCGTCACCACTCCGACGAGCCGGTCGTGCTCCTTCGGGTCGCTGTGGACCTCGGGCGGCAGGTCGGCCAGGAACCACCCGAAGGACTGCAACTCCTGCAGGATCACGACGAAGGAGCGCCGACGCGCCGTCGGGGCGAAGGCCGACGCCGTGGCCAGCGCCTTGGCCGGCTCCAGGCGGTCGAGCGACGGTGCCGGCGCATCGCGACCAGCGGCCAGCGCAGCGGCCAGTTGTTCGCAGGCCGTCGCTGCGACCTCCGCCACCATCGCCTCGTCGCGCCGGGGGAAGAGGACGAAAGCCGCCACGAGGCTCACCACCCCGGCCAGACCCCACCCCGCCAGTCGAGGCCCCACGTCGCCGAGCGGCGCCGCCACCGAGGCCGGCAGCACGAACGCCAGCAGGAGCGGCGTGCGCAGCTTGGTGATGGCGGGCCCGAGCACCCCGGCGAGGCTGATCGAGAAACCCACCACCACGGTCACCAGCGCCGCCACCACGACGTACTCGGACACGGCCGTACCGACGACGATGAGCGCCAGCCCGACGACCGTGGTGGCCAGGTAGCTGCCGGCCCGCAGGGGAGGGGGACCGCCGTAGTCGCCGAACACCAGGCTGGTGAACGCCCCGAACAGGACGTACAGCGCCGCCGTGTCCGACGCGAACGCCAGCGTGGCGGCGAACAGGGTGGGCACGACCACCGTCACCCGCAGCGCCCGGCGCCGGGCGGTGCCGTTCGGGTCGTGGCGGCGGATGGTGCCGGCGAGGCTCACCCGTCAATCGAGAAGATCAGGTTCCTCCCGGATGATCTTCTCGAACATGGGCTGGAAGCTGAACCAGCCGGCCACGTCGGAGCCGACCTGGCCGTGGGTGTGCTTGGCGTTCGGGTGGTCGATGGCGACCGGCGTGCCCGCCGCCTCCGCCAGCAGCTGGGCGTGGCACGAGCGGTCCATGGCGATGAAGAACCACGCCGCCGCGTCCGAGGACCCGCCCACGGTGAGCAGCCCGTGGTTGCGCAGGATGGCGGCCTTGTTCGACCCGAGCGCGGTGGCGATGCGGCGGCCCTCCTCGACCTCGACCACGACGCCCGTGTAGTCGTCGAACAGGGCATGGTCCTCGTAGAACGCGCAGGCGTCCTGGGTCAGCGGATCGAGCAGGCGCCCGAGCGACGACCACGCCTTGCCGTGCAGCGAATGGCAGTGGGCGGCGGCGGTGACGTCCGGCCGGGCCCGGTGGATGGCGGCGTGGATGCAGAAGGCGGCCCGGTTCACTGGCCAGTCACCCTCGACCACCTCGCCCTCGTGGTTGACCAGGATGAGGTCGCTGACCGAGATCATGCCGAAGTGCATGCCGAAGGGGTTGACCCAGAAGTGGTCGGGCCGCTCGGGATCGCGCACGGTGATGTGGCCGGCAGGCCCCTCGTCGTAGCCGAGGCGAGCCCAGACGCGGAACGCCGCCGCCAGGTGCTCCTTGCGGTAGCGGCGATCGTCCTCCACCGAGTCGAAGGTCGGGATCTCCGGAGGGCGCAGGCTGGGCATGGCCGTACGCTACGCGCCGGCAATGGGAGCCACCACTGCGGCGGTGGCCGCCACCAGGGCGGCCGGGCCACGGCCGTCGTCGCCGGCGTGCCCTTCCCGGTCATGGCGCCAGCGAGATCATGGTCACGTTGGTGACCGGCACGTTGTAGGTGACCGGCGGATCGGGCGAGCCCACCTTCCACAGGCGGATGCCGCCGCTGAGGTTGAAGTAGACGAGCCAGCGGCCATCGGCGCTGAACTGGGCCGACTGGGTGGGCCCGAAGAACGCGTAGTTCCCGGGCATGGTGTCGTCCTGCATCACGACGGCGCCCGTCGTGAGGTCGTACACGCTCAGCCCGGTGCTGTTCCCGCCGTTGTCGTACTCGACGTTGGCGAGCCAGTGGCCGTCGGCCGACAGCGCGTGATCGAAGGACGGCACGATGTCGTCGATGGCGTCGCCCGGCACCGGCTGCACCGAACCGGTGTTCCGGTCGACGACGGCGAGATGGCACCGGAGCGCGCCGTCGCAGTCGAGGTCGAGGAGCGCGCCCTGCGAGTAGGCCAGGGGCACCCGGGGCCACAGGCGCTCCATCGTCACCTGGTCGTGGTCGATCGTAGCCCGGTAGAAGCCGCCAGGACTCTGCACGGCCAGCGCGTCAGGCCCGTCCGGCCCCATCACCGAGGCGTAGCGCGGCAGCGCCACCGGACCGGCGGTGATCGTGCCGTCGAGGCGGACCCGTTGCACCGCGGTCGACTGGCCGTTCATCGTGTCGTTCCACGTCCACACCTCGTCGGGCTCGGCGGCGCCGACCGCCCGGGGCGGGACCGAGCCAGCGTCCTCCTTCGACCACTCGGCGAGGCGGGTGGCCGGCCCGTCGGGGCCGTCGAGCACGCCGTAGACGGGGGACTGGCCGTCGTAGGAGCCGTCGGCCATGGCGAAGCCGCCCTGGCGGGCGAGCACCATCCACGGCCCGGCGACGGCGCGGTCGCCGAGCGGCGGACGCCGGCGCTGGACGGTGCCGGTGCCGAGGTCGATGCGCAGGACCTCGCCCTCGTTCGTGCTCTCGTAGACGACGAGCCCAGCGGCGTCGGGCAGCGGCGGCACGGCGTAGGCCGAGTACGTCGTGGTGGTGGTGACGGGCCCGGTGGTCGTGGGCGCCGGCGTGGTGGACGTCTCGGGCACCGTCGTCGCCGGCGGCGCCGACGTGGTGGGGGAGGCGGCCGGCTCGTCGCGCCCGCGGCCCACCACGGCCACCACGACGATCAGGGCCACGACGGCGGCGATGACCGCCGGCGCCGGCCAGCGTCGCTTGGGCGCGCCGAGGGCGACCTCGGATGACGTCGTTCCCGCCTCACCGGCGATGGGCTCCACCCGCAGTGCCCCGCTGGCCGCACCGCAGGTGGGGCAGTAGACGGCATCGCCCGGCATCACCGCATCGCAGCTCGCGCATCGTGCCGGCGACCGCCCCACGGCCGCGACGGTACTGGCCGGTCTCCAGCGAGCGACGTGCACGCTGCTCCTACACTCCCGGCCGGTGGTTGGTTCCCTGTCCCCGCTCGCCGCCGGCGCCTCGATCCGGCTGCCGTCGACGTGCCTCGTCGTCCTCGTGGGGCCGTCGGGCGCCGGGAAGTCGACGTGGGCAGCGACCCAGTTCCGGGCCAGCCAGGTGGTGTCGTCGGACGCGCTGCGGGCCCTCGTCGGCGAGGGCGATCACGACCAGCGCGCCGGCGCCGACGCCTTCGCCGTGCTCGACGACGTGCTGGAGCGCCGGCTGCGGCGCCGCCTGTTCACCGTCGTCGACAGCCTCGGCCTCGAGGCGGCCCGCCGCCTGGGATGGCTCGCCCTGGCCCGCCGCCACGGCGTCCCGTGCCACGTCATCACCTTCTCCACGCCGGCGGCCGTGTGCCGCGAGCGCAACCGGGTCCGCCAACCACCACTGCCGGCGAGGGTGGTGACGGGCCAGCGCCGCGCCTACGACACCGCCCTCGAGGCACTGGGCGGCGAAGGTTTCGACGGCGTGCACGACGCGGGCGAGGTCGAGGTCGTGCCCGCCGGCCTCGTCGCTGCGCCGGTCGCGGCCGCTCGCCAGCGCGACGACCCGCTGGCCCTGCGCTTCGGCCTGCAGATCCCGGCGTTCACATGGGAGGGTGGGCCCACTGCCCTCGCCGAGCGGCTCGGCGCCATCGCCGCCGCCGCCGAGGGCGCCGGTTTCGCCAGCCTCTGGGTGATGGACCACGTCCTGCAGATACCGTTCATCGGGCGGGAGTGGCTCGACATGATGGAGAGCTACACGACGCTGGGCTTCCTCGCCGGGCGCACGTCCCGGATCCGCCTCGGCACGATGGTGACGGGCATCACGTACCGCAACGTCGCCCACCTGGCCAAGATCGTGGCCACGCTCGACGTGCTCTCGGGCGGCCGGGCCATGTGCGGCCTCGGCGCGGCGTGGTTCGAGCGGGAGCACAAGGCCTACGGGTGGCCGTTCCCGCCGCTGGCGGAGCGCTACGCGCTGCTCGAAGACGCGCTGCAGCTCCTGCCCCTGATGTGGGGACCCGGCGCGCCGGCGTTCACCGGGCAGCGGCTGCGCGTGCCCGAGGCGATCTGCTACCCGCGACCCCTGCAGGAGCACGTGCCGATCCTGGTGGGCGGGCAGGGGGAGCGGCGCACGCTGCGCCTGGTGGCTCGCTACGCCGACGCCTGCAACCTCCGGGGCGATCCGCCCGTGGTGGCGCGCAAGGTGGCCGCCCTCGTGCAGCACTGCCGATCGTTCGAGCGCGATCCGGCCACCGTCACCGTCACCCACCTCGGCACCGCCCTCGTTGGACGCGATCGTGACGAGCTGAACGCCCTCACCGATCGGCTCCAACCCAAGGGCACCTCGCCGGAGGCATACCGCGCCTGGGCCGGGGCGGGGACGGTCGACGAGCAGATCGGCCGGTTCCGGGAGCTGGCCGAGCTGGGCGTGGGCGAGGCCATCGTCAGCCTGCCGGACCTCGGTGACACTGCCGCTGTCGAGCGCTTCGCCGCCGTGATCGACGCGTTCTCGTGAGCGACCGGCCGGCGTGGGTGGACGAGGCGCTGGCGGCGGCGCCCGTCGCCCGCCTGGCCACCACGGGCGCCGACGGGGCCGTCCACCTCGTGCCGTTCTGCTTCGCCGCCGTCGGCGACCGGTTGGTCAGCGCCGTCGACCACAAGCCCAAGCGCCACGCCCGGCTGCAGCGCCTGGCCGACATCGCCGCCACCGGCCGCGCCGCCGTGCTGGTCGACCACTACGACGACGACTGGACGCAGCTGTGGTGGATCCGGGTCGGCGGTCCGGCCGCCGAGGAGCCGGCGGGCAGCGCCTTCGACGGCGCCGCCCGGGCGGCGCTCGTGGCCAAGTACCACCAGTACCGGCAGCAGCCGCCCGCCGGCCCGGTGTGGTGGATGGCGGTGGAGTCAGTGCAGTGGTGGCGGTCGTGACCCCTCCACGGTGACTTTACATAACGGGGATTATCGGCGTTCGGCGAGGGGACGGGCGGCGGCCAGGAGCCAGTCCAGGGCCGAGCGCACTTCCACCGCTGACGGGCCGTCGGCCAGGTCACGGTCCACGTCCTCGACGGCGCAGGCCAAGACGTAGACCGAGTCGCGCAGATCGTCGAGCTCGCGGCGGGCCACGATGAGCTCGTCGTCGCCGATGCGCAGCTCGCGGGCCCGCCGACGGGCTTGGTAGTCCATCTGGCGGCAGCTCTCGGTGCAGTAGCGCCGGGGCCGGCCGGTGCGGGCCCGCTCGGGCAGGGCGCGCCGGCACCAGGCGCACCGCTGTTCCGCTCCTACCCTCCCCGCTGGTTTCGTGAAGTTCACGAAACGAACCGTACCGTAGAGGAGTGACCCGGTCACTCCTCGTGCGGGCGGGCCCGCCGCACGACGTGCTCGTCATCGACGGTCGCATCGCCGCCGTCGGACCCGAGCTGGCCCCGCCGTCCGACGCGCTGGTGCTCGAGGTGCCCGGCGCGGTCGTCGCCCCCGGCTTCATCGACCTCCAGATCAACGGCGCCCACGGCATCGACCTCGCCAGCGAGCCGGAACGGCTGGGGGAGTTGGCCGCCCTCCTCCCCCGCTACGGCGTCACCGCCTTCTGCCCGACGATCGTGTCGTCGCCACCCGGCATCGTGGAGCGGGCGCTCGCCTCGTGGCAGGCGTGGACGGGCGACGGGCAACCGCGGGCGCACGCCGTCCCCCTCGGGCTCCACCTCGAGGGCCCCATGCTGAACCCGGCCCGCCGCGGAGCCCATGCCGAGCGCAACCTGCGGGCGCCCTCGCTCACCGTGATCGACGGTTGGTCGGCCGAGACGGGCGTGGCGCTGGTGACGTTGGCCCCGGAGCTGGCCGGCGCCCTCGACGTGGTGGCCGCCCTTGTCGACCGGGGCGTGGCCGTGGCCGCCGGGCACACCGACGCGTCGAGCGCCGAGATGGAAGCGGCCGTCGCCGCCGGCGTCACGATGGTGACCCACCTCTACAACGCCATGCGGCCCTTCGCCCACCGCGATCCGGGACCGGTCGGGGCCACGCTGGCCGGTGCCGTGCCCGTCGCCGGGCTCATCGCCGACGGCGTCCACGTCCATCCCCTCGCCGTCGCCGCCGCCTGGCGAGCGCTCGGACCGGGCTGGCTCGCCCTCGTCACCGACGCCGTCAGCGCCCTCGGACCGCACGGGCCGGCCGACGGCGTGCGCCTGCCCGACGGCACCCTCGCCGGCAGCACGCTCACGATGGACGCCGCCGTCCGCAACCTCCGGGCCTTCACCGGCTGCTCGCTCGGCGACGCCATCACCACGGCCACGGCCACGCCCGCCGCCGTCCTCCGCGACGTCTCGCGCGGCGAGCTCGTGGTCGGCCGCCGCGGCGACCTCGCGGTGCTGACGCCGGCCGGTGACGTGCTGGCCACGATCGTCGCCGGCGAGGTGGCGTGGCGCGATTGATCTTCACGTCCCAGGCCCTGCTGGATGGAGTCATGCGCTGCTTGTGTGCGCGAAAGCGCGACGATCTCGCGATTTTCGTCACACAAGCACAGGACTGGCCGTGGCGGAGGCGCGATCCGCCAAGATGGTTCCGTGGGGCTCGTCCTCGTGGTGCTCGTGCTCATTGCGGCTGTCCTCGTGGCCGCCGCGGCCGTCGCCGTGCGCAACCAGCGCGCCGGCGTCACCCGCCGCACCCACGATCCCACCATCGATCCCTTCGGTGTCGGCGAGCCCTGGCGCCGGCTCGTGCAGAGCGCCCTGCGCTCGCAGTCGCGCTACCGCGAGCTGGTGGGCACGACGCCGTCCGGTCCGATGCACGACGCCCTGGCCGAGATCGGTGCCGAGGTCGACGCCGCCGTGTCGGAGTGCTGGCGCATCGCCCGGCGCGGCGACGACCTCGGCCAAGCGCTCGACGGGATGGGCGTCGCCCGCGCTCGCCAGCAGCTCGCCGCGATCGCGCCCGACGACACCGATCCCGCCGTCACGGGCCAGGCCGACGCGCTGCGCTCGCGCATCGCCAGCTACGACCGGGTCACGGCCAGCAGCGCCGACGCCGAGCGGCAGCTACGTCTGCTCGTGGCCCGCCTGGAGGAGACGGCGACACGGGGCACCGAGCTGTCCCTCGCCACGGGAGACGACGCCGGCATGGCCGCGCTCGGGACCGACGTGACCCACGTGGTCGAGGAGCTCGAAGCGCTGCGCGTCGCCTTCGACGAGCTGCCGCGTGGCTAATCCAGCCGGCGCAGCTCGGCTTGGTACCGCTTGGTACGGGCCACGTAGTTGCGGATGCCGTCGGCGATGAGCTCGGGGCGAGCCGCGCCCTCGCGGATCTTGGCGGGCACGCCGTAGGCGAGGGCGCCGGCTGGCACCACGGTGCCGTCGAGGAGGACGGCGTTGGCGGCCACGATCGAGCCGGCGTGCACGACGACCTCGTGCAGCACGATGGCGCCGACGCCGATCAGGCAGCCCGACTCGATGGTGCACCCCTCGAGGTGGACCAGGTGGCCGATCGTGCACTCGTCGCCCACCGTGGTGGCGTAATCCTCGGTGCAGTGCACCACGGCACCGTCTTGCACCGACGTGCGGGCGCCGATGCGAATCGGCTGGCCGTCGCCGCGCAGCACCGCGCTCGGCCACACCGACGACGCCGGGCCGATGGTGACGTCGCCGATGACAACAGCGTCAGGATGCACGAACGCGGTGACATCGATGCTCGGCTCCACGGCGCCGAGTGCGTAGATGGGCACCACAGTGACGGTAGCGAACGGCGCTGAGCGCGCCTGGGAGGGGTGGTGGCCGCTAGCCGTCGCGGGGTACCGTTGCCAGCCATGTCCCGGAGGATCGAACTCGAACTGACGAGTGCGCGCCCCGACGGGATATGGACGTGGCGGGCCGCCGGCGCCCGCGAACCGCGCGGCGTCCTCGACGGCGAGCTGCTGCCGACCGGGTCCAAGGTCGGCGACGTGCTGCGGGCCGAGGCCGACTTCGACGTCGACGGCATCACCGTCATCTCGGTGCTGGCGCCGAAGGGTGCCCGCAAAGAACCCGAGCGCATCGAGCTGCTGACCAGCCCGGGTTCGTTCGAGCCCGTGACGCAGACGCTCGTGGCCAAGCGCGATCGGCCTCGCCGGGAGGGCGATCGCGACGACCGCCGCCCCCGCCGCGAGGGTGATCGGGGGCCCGACGGCGATCGCGCTCGACCCCGCAACCGCGGCGACCGTCCCGGCGGGTCCGACCGTGGCCCGCGTCCCGATGCCGGCGCCGGGGATCGCCCCCGCCGCGAACAGCGCGACCGCCCGCCGCGCGCCGAACGCCCACCGCGCCCGGCCCGGCCGCCGGTGCCCGAGCTGCCGATGCGGCCCAAGCCGAAGCGCCTGCGGGCGGTGCGCAGCCATCGCAACGCCGTCCTCGCTGACCTCCCGCCCGAGCAGAAGGCGGTGGCCGAGCAGGTGCTGCGGGGCGGCGTGCCGGCCGTGCGCCAGGCCCTCGAGGAGCAGAACGCCCAGCTCCGCGCCGAGGGCAAGCCCGAGGTGCCGCCCGCCGGCGTGGTGGCGCTGGCCGAAGATCTGCTGCCCCGGCTCCGCGTGGCCGAGTGGCTGGACCGGGCCGAGGGCGCGCTGAACGACCTCGACGAGCTCGACCTGCGCGACCTGCGCTCCGTCGTGGTGGCGGCCGACGATCCGGCGGTGGCGCGCGACGAGTCGACGCGCGACATGGCCGCCCGCCTCAAGGACGGCCTCTCCAACCGCCAGGACAAGGAGCACCAGGACTGGCTGGCCGACATCGACGCCGCCCTCGGCGTGGGCCGGGTGGTGCGGGCCTTGCGGCTGTCGTCGCGCCCGCCCAAGGCCGGCGTGCGCTTCCCGCCGGAGCTGGCCGGACGCATGGCCCAAGCCAGCCTGGCCGCCCTCACCGCCGACGCATCGAGCGACCGGTGGGTGGCCGTGCTCGAAGCGCTGGCCTACTCCCCCATCCACAGCACGGTGGTGCCCGCCGGCGTCCCCGACCCGGCGTCCGACGAGCTGCGCGCCACCGTCCAGCGGCTGGCCGGCCTCGTACCCGAGGTGGCCAAGCAGTTCGGCATCGAGCCGCCGGCGCCCGGCTCGCGCGCGCCGCGCCCGCCGCGGCGCCCACCGGCCCGCAAGCCCGATCGACCCAAGCCGGTGCCTCCCCCGCCGACGGCCCTGGTGACGCCCACAGAGGCACCGGCCGAGCCAGAAGCGGCCGAAGCACCGGCGCCGGCCGAGGCAGAGGCAGTGGCGCCTGCGCCCGCCGACGTACCGGAGCCCGCTGAGGCGCCGCCCGCCGACGCGGCCACCGTCGACGCGGAAGTCCCCACCGCAGAAGCGGCCACCGTCGAAGTGGAAGCACCCGCTGCGGACGCCACGACCCCCGAGACGGACGCGCCGACCGAGAGCCCCGAACCGGACGCCGTCAGCGAGTAGGGCGGCGCTGCAGCGAGGCTGCTGCGGCCGACGACTTCTGGGCCCGCCCGCGGAACTCGCCCGTGTCCAACTCCTCGTCCCAGCCCGCCCCGCAGGCGCGGCACCGGCACGAGTCCATGCGCACAGACGCCAGGTACAGGCGCTCCACCTCGTAGGAATCGCAATACGGACAGCCGAGTCGCCGCGCTGGCTCCGTCACGGCCGGCACGTTATCTGACCAGGTTGGGCGGGTGCGGTACGCCACCCCTACCATGCGCCGCCATGGTCGAATACGAAGTCGATGGCCGCGTCGGTCTCATCACCCTCAACCGGCCCGAGGCCCGCAACGCCATCAACGGCGTCGTCGCCGCCGAGATGGAAGCGGCCGTCGATCAGCTCGAAGCCGATCCTGAGGTCTGGATCGGCATCCTGCGGGCCAACACCGCCGGCCAGGACCGCCCCGTGTTCAGCGCCGGCGCCGACCTCAAGGCCGTCAACAGCGGCGGGCCCCCGCTCGGCACCAGCCGTGGCGGGTTCGGCGGCTTCGCCTTCCGCGAGCGGCGCAAGCCCGTGATCGCCGCCGTCGACGGGCTGGCCACCGCCGGGGGCTGCGAACTGGTCCTGGCCTGTGACCTCGTGGTGGCCACGACGCGCTCGTCGTTCGGCCTGGCCGAGGTGAAGCGCTCCCTCGTGGCTGGCGCCGGCGGCCTGTTCCGGCTGCCCCGGGCCATCGGTCGAGCCGCCGCGATGGAGGCCATCCTCACCGGCGAGCCCATCCCCGCCGAGCGGGCCTACGCCCTCGGTCTGGTGTCCCGACTGGTCGAGCCGGGCCGCGCCGTGGACGAGGCGATGGCCCTCGCCGCCAAGATCTGCGAGAACGCGCCGCTGGCCATCTGGGAGAGCCGCAAGGTGGTGCTGGCCTCGGACTACGCCGACGACGACACGCTGATGGACCTCACCACGGCCGCCATGAGCGTGGTGATGGCGTCCGACGACCTCAAGGAAGGCCTGGCCGCGTTCGTGGAGAAGCGGCCGCCGACCTGGACGGGGCGCTAGCGACCCGGCACCACACCGTGGGTGGTGAGGAACTCGACCAGGCCGCCCACGACGGGCGGCCATGACGCCACGTCGGTCAGCGGCACCCACCGCACGGCAGCGGCGTCGTCGCCGGCCCGCAGCTCGCCGCCCGTCACCGTCACCTTGAAGTCGAGGATCACGAAGTGGTGGTCCTCGTCGATGCGCTCCACCCACCCGAGGAACGCCTCGCACGTCCCGCTGAGGCCGGTCTCCTCGGCCAGCTCCCGTTCCACCGCCTCGGCCAGCGTCTCCCCCGGCTCCACCCTCCCCCCGGGCACGCTCCACCAGCCGATGCCGGGACGCCGGCCCCGCTGTACGAGCAACAGCTGATCGCCGTCCACCACGACGGCACCGACGCAGACCTCGGCACGCGCCGCCGTCACGGGCGCAGCGACCGGTGCACGACGATGGCACGGGCGGTGAGCCCAAAGCGCTCGAAGAAGTTCTTCGTGGCCCGATCACCAGGGAGGGCGACGGCGTCGATGCCGGTGGCGCCCCGGTCGTGGCACCACTCGACCACGAGATCCATCATCGCCTCGCCGACGCCGACCTCGCGCCCGCCGGGATCGACGTAGAGGCCACCGAGCACGGCGAGCTCCTCCCCGTCGGGCAGGGCCTCCCCCACCGCGTGGGCGAAGCCGACCACGACCCCGTCGATGACGCCCACGACGACGATGGCATCCGGCGCCTCGAACAGACCGCTGTCGAACGGCGGCAGCTCCCGCAGGAGTCGCAACGGCCCGCCCCGCTGGACGACGAGGCTGGCACGAGCCTCGGCGTCGAGCACCGCCAGGATCGCCTCGTCGGACCGGTCGGCCCTGCGCGCGCCGACCTCGATCATGCGGTCGTCACGGACCCTGCTGGAGGAGGGCGATCTTGCCCAGCACGGTGCGGCGGCCCCGATGGGCCTCCTCGTAGCGACGGACCGCCTCCAGCTCGATCGAGCTCAGGCCGTCGAGGCGAGGGACGACCTGGGACGCGGCCAGCGAGTCGTAGGACGGGATGGCCAGATCCTCTTCGGTGATCCCGCTGTCGTCGACGCCGCTGCGCGCCACCGGTGCGTGATCCGCCCATTCCTCGTCGTCGTCGAGCGGCGCCGGGTCAAGGTCCGGCTCGGCCTCGTCCGCGGCCGGCGCCGTGCCGTTGGCACGCAGGCCGGCCACGACCTTGGACGCGTGCTGGCGACCCTGCTGCACCGCGAACTGGCCCACCATCCGGGCCAGCTGGACCCGGCTGTCGACGTGCTGGCGCCCGGTCTCGGCCAGCTTCGGCACGATCGTGTGCGACTCGGCCAGCAGACCGAGCGGGGCGAACACGAAGAGGTCGAGGACGTGACCGATCGGCCCGCGACCGTTGTCAGCGGTCTCGTCAGCCATGCCCCATCCTCACACGCAGTCGCTGCACAACTGGCGGCGGGCGTCGGCCAGTTGGCTCGGGTGCTTCACGAGGAAGCAGGACTGGCAGACGAACTCACCAGGCCGCTTCGGCAGGATGCGGTCGACCGGATCACCCCGGTCGTCGACCTCGACTTCCTCGTCGTCTTCGTCAGCTTCCTCCTCGGCGGCGACCAACCGGTCCTTGAGGATCGTGTCCAGATCGGCCTCGACGTCGTCGGGATCGACCAGGTCCTCGTCGTCGTCGTCTTCCTCAGTGGTCGGCCGGCGCACCTTCGTCGTGCCCTCGGCCCCCTCCTCGTCGCCTTCATCGCCCGCGTCGGCCGACTCGAGCTCGTCATCGGTCTCGAGCTCGACCAGCTCCTCGTCCTCTTCGAGCTCGTCCTCGTCGAGGTCGTCCGGTTCGATCTCTTCGTCTTCTTCGAGCTCCTCGTCGAACTCGACCGCTTCGTCTACGACGTCCTCGTCAGCCATCCCACTGTCCCTCGCACGGCCGATCGGGGGGCGCCGCGCGGGCGGGGATGATACGGCGCCCAGAGGTCCCCTCGTCGGGTCGATACTGTGACACCCGTCACGAGAAGGCGGGACGGGCGGCCAGGATCTTGGCGGCGTAGGTTCGGCCGGTCGCGGTGATGCCATCGCGGGCGACCGAACCGGGTCCTTGGTAGTACGCGGCGAGGGCGCTACGGGTGTCTGGCATGGTGTCCAACAGGTACCGCAGGAAGCGGGCGCTCAGACGTATGTTGTCGGCCACCCGGGTGGGATCGAGCCCGGGTTGGTGCAGCAACACGGCGGCCACCCACACCGCCGTCTCGGGCCGGAGCTGGCCGACGCCCAGCGCGCCGGTGGCCGACACGGCCGACTGCTTCCAGCCCGACTCGATGTACGCCGTGGCCATCAGGAGATCGGCCGGCACCTTGGCCTCCTTGGCCGCCGCCACGAACAGTGGGAACACCAGCAGCCGATCGGGCTGGGCCATGAGGGCGGCGGGGAGGTGCTCGGGCAGACCGGCGGGCAACTGCACGGGCACGACCAGCACCCGGCCCGGGTGGACCACGCTGGTGATCCGCAGGCCGTTGGCCCGGGCCAGCGCGCCGGCGCTGATGCCGAAACGCCCGGCCACGGCCCAGAAGCTGTCGCCGGGTCGCAGCGTGTAGCGCACGCTGCGGGCGGGCGGGGTGTCAGGGGGCGCAGCAACGGCGGCGCCCGCCGGGACGACAGTGGCCACGACGACGAGCGCGGCGGTCAGCATCCGGTGCCAGGGCATGGTCGACCTCCTCGCCCCGACCCCGCCCGGCGTGTGCACTCAACGTAGACCCTCACCTGACGGTGAGAGAAGGCGGAGCCTGCATCTCTACCCGAGATTCAACGTGCCCGCCGTTCGGCCCGCCGCTCCGCTTCCAGCCGCTCCAGCTCGGGCTCGGCCTCGGTGATGTGCACCATGGCCTCGGCCACCGCCCGGTGCCCGGCCTGCTCGGCGATGAGTCGGTGCATCTCCAGGCCGACGCGGCGGTACGACGGGTGGCCCTGCGGGGCGGTGCGCAGCTCGAGGAGGTGCATGGCCTCGCGGGCGTTGCACTGCAGCACGAAGCGCACCCGGTAGGCCATGGCCACGGCGTAGGGCGCCTGCTCCGGGAACGAGGGCTCCAGGGTCTCGAAGAGCGCTGCCGACCGGCGCATGGCGGCGTCGAAGGCCTCGGTCTGGCCGGCGGCGTCGACCAGCTCGGGCCGCACGTAGCCGTGTGCGGGCGTGAGGCGCTGCCACTCGATGGTCAGCAGGCGGTGGCGCTGGAGGTCGCGGAAGGCGCCGTAGTCGGCGAGGATGTCGAACCGGTAGCCGATGCGCTCGAAGGCCCGTCCCGGCTTGTGCCGGCGGTTGACCCGCTCGCCCACGTAGGCCCGCAGGAGCGCCACCCGGTCCTCGTGGCGGAGCTGTTTGACCCGGTCGAGGAGCTGGGTCTCGGGCAGATCGGTCACGGCGTAGGCCGCCGCCGCCAGCAGCTTGTCCTCGGCGTCCGGATCCCAGTCGACGAGCGTGACGGCGGGGGCCTCGGCCGGCTCCTCGTGCCCGAACAGTCGCTGGGCCACCTCGATCGTGGCGGCCCGGGTGCTCTCCAGGTAGCTGGACCACGCCCCCCCGCGGTCGGGGAGGTCGACCCGGCGCAGGAAGCTCGGGATCACCTTGCGCAGCTCGTGCAGCACCAGCTGGCCGTAGGAGCGGGCCTCGGGCAGCGGGTGGGCCCGCAACCGGAGGACGAGCTGCTCGAAGGCCTGGCCCGAGCCGTAGATGCCCACGTTGGACACGGCAGCGGCGGGGAGGATCCCCCGGGCGGCGTCGAGGGCCTTGGCCCGGGTGGCCTGGCGGTAGACGAAGTCCGAGTCGGCCGGGTCCTTGGCCACGGTCGCCCGCACGTGCTCGGTGAGCACGCCGACGAGGTCGCTGTAGGTGTCGAACATCCGGTCGAGGTCGCCGACGTATCGGGTACCGAGGCCCGAGCTGAGCACGCTGGGATCGCGGTAGTAGCGGTAGCGGCCGCCGATGCGCGAGTCGTACGCGACGTAGCGGGTGCTCTGCTCCAGGTAGCTGGCCAGCCGGCCCCACTCCAGGATCTTGGTCAGCAGGTTGGAGGCCTGCTCGCAGGCGAGGTGGACGCCGCCGAGCTGGGCCACGGAGTCGTCGCCGTAGGCCACGAAGACCCGCTCGTAAAGCTCCTCGGCCCGCCGGAGCCCGACGGTGGCGTCGATCGAGGCGTCGCCGGTCACGTCGAGATCGCCGACGAACTCGTCGAGGAAAAGCCGGCGCAGGCTCTTGGGCGAGCGGGAGTAGCGGGCGAAGAGCGCCCCCTTCACCACCTCGGGCAGGTTGACGAGGGCGAAGACCGGTCCGTCGAGGTTGGTGAAGTACCGGCGGAGGACCTCGGCTTCCTCGGGCGTGAACGCCTCGGGGACATAGACCGTCACGGGCGAGGATGCTACGAGGGTGCCGGTGCGGCGTCGGGGACCCCGGTGGGGTCGATGCGGGCGAACTCCTCCCGCGCCGCGCTCAGCACGGCGGCGTCGGTCCAGAGGTCGACCATCGTCATGGCCAGGGCCTTGGCCCCGTCGATGACCGCCCGGTCGCCCTCCTCGCCACCGGCGTACTGCGTGAACTCGGGGCTGTGGATCGATACGCCGAGCGGCGCCACCTGCACCATGGGGTGGATCGACGGCACGAGGTAGCTGACGTTGCCCATGTCGGTCGAGCCCACCACGTGGTGACCGAGGGCGGGATCGGCCATCGAGCGGCCGATGCGCGCCGCGTTGGCGCCGAAGGCCCGCTGCATCGAGGTGTTGTCGCGCACCTCGGCGTAAGGGAACTCGTTCCAGTCGTGGGTCATGGTGCACCCGGCAGCGGCGGCGCCCGCCTCGAGGCACGTCAGCACCCGTGCCTTCAGCGTCTCGAGCGACGCCATCGTGGGCGAGCGCACGTACCAGTGGGCCGCGGTCTCGCGGGGCACGATGTTGGGCCGCTCGCCGGCCTTGGTGAAGATGCCGTGGATGCGCTCGCGCGGCTCGATGTGCTGGCGCAGCGCGGCCACGTTCACGTAGCCGAGCACGGCGGCGTCGAGGGCGTTGCGGCCCTCCCACGGGAAGGCGGCGGCGTGGGCCGACTTGCCCTCGTACCGAACCAGCAGCTGCTGGATGGCGATCGTCGACATGGCCAGGAGGTCGGCGTCGGCCGGATGGATCATGAGGGCGGCATCGACGTCGGTGAAGGCGCCGCGACGAGCCATCACGATCTTGCCGCCCCCGCCCTCCTCGGCCGGGGTGCCGAACACGGCGAGGCGGCCACCGGCGGCGTCGACCACGGCCGCCGCCGCCAGCGCGGCACCGAGGCCGGCGGTGGCGATCACGTTGTGGCCGCAGGCATGGCCGATGTCGGGCAGCGCGTCGTACTCGCACATCACGGCGACGCGCGGGCCGTCACCGCCGCCGGCCGACGCCTGGAACGCGGTGGGGACGCCGAAGGCGGCGCGCTCGGTGTCGAGGCCGCCGTCCGCCAGGATCGACGTCAGCAGATCGTGGGCGTGGTGCTCCTCGAAGCCGAGCTCGGGATCGGCGTGGATGCGGTGCGAGGCGTCGAGCAGCATGTCGGCCCGGCGGTCCACCTCGTCGCACACCTGCTGCTTGAGCGCATCCCGATCGACCATGGAGGGACGTTAGACGACGACCATGAACGCGTCCGGCTCGACCCGCAGGCTCAGGTTGTGCACCTCCCCCACATCCACGCCATCGAGCCAGACCCGCAGCGGCGGGTCGAGCGTCTCCTGCTGGGCCCGCACCCGGCGCACGGTGATCTCGGGATGGGGCACGTGCGTGCCGGTGCGCAACCGCCGGCGCGCCTTCAGGCGATCGACGAGACCGAGCGACGTTGCCACGTCGATTAACTCGATGGCGCCGTCGTTCGGGTGGCCGCGCGGCGCCACGTCGAAGTCGCCCCAGAACTGCGCGTTCATGGCCGCCACGATCCGGCCCCGCCACCACGACCGGCGGGCGACGAGGTGGGCCACGAACCAGTGCTGGCGCCCGTCGAGCAGCACGGAGCCGAGGTCGCACGGCAGGGCCATGGCGTCGGGACCGCGGCCGTGGTCGGCGTCAACGCCGGCCCCGATGGTGCGCCACAGGTCGCCGCCCAGCAGCAGGAGTGGCGGGATGGCCTCGTTGGCCCGGCGCGCCCGCTCGGCCACCTCGCGCGCCTCGGCGTCGGTGCGGGCCTCGACCGGCGGCGGCAGCGCCAGCTCGCGCGCCGGCCTCCCCCACGCCTCGCCCTTCTCGATCGTCATGGCTCAGCTCCTGCGGCCCAGTAGGGCCGCTGCCGCCGCAGTGCGGCGGCGGGCAGGTGGTGGGGTTGACCGTGCACAGCGAGACCGAGGCGAAGCCGAGGCATCAGAGGGCGACGGAGGCCGCCACCACACCGCGGAACAGGCGCTCGTGGCCGTCGGCCGCCGCCTGCCGGGTCTCTGGCGATGGCGCCACGTCGGCGAGCTGGCGCAGGAGGTCGATGAGTTGCTTGACGTTGCGCACGAAGTCGCCGCCCGACAGCTCCTCGTCTTCCACCACCTCGGCGAAGCCTTCGCCGGCGGCCCACGCGTAGGCCACCGCCAGGAAGGTCGGATCGGGCAGCCGCGTGAGCGTCAGGCCCGCCTCCTCCTCCACCTCGTTCAGCTCCTTGGCCAGTGACTCGATGGCCAGCCACCGCTTGCGCACCTTGGCCGACGGGAACCACGGCGCCGGCGGCGGCTCGGCCGAGCGGTGCTCGTAGATGAACACCGACACCAGGGCGGCGAGCGAGGCCGGCTCCAGGTCGTCGAGAAGCCCGAGGCGCAGGCTCTCCACGACGAGGAGGTCGCACTCGTGGAAGAGGCGGGCCAGCCGCTCGCCCCACTCGGTCAGCTGCCAACCGTCCAGCTCGCCGCCGGCCTCGAGGATGCGCAGCACCCGGTCGAAGCGCCGGCCCAGGCTCTCGCTGCGCCCCTTCACCTTGGTGCGGAGATCGTCGACCTCACGGCCGACGCGCTCGGCCTGGGCGGCGGCCCGCAGGCGGTCGGCGAGATCGGGGTCGGCGGTGACCGGATGCGCCGCCGTGTCGCGGCCCCCCGGCGACCGGCCGTCGGGCGCCGGCTCCCGCGGCGACAGCTTGGCTCGATCGAGGGCGCGGGCCACCTCGCGCTGGAAGCTCTGGCGGTTGGGGGCGAACGGCGTGGGCAGCTCGATGCGACCGACGACGCGGGGCGGCTCGTCGAAGTCCTGCACCGACAGTGGGAGCTGGACGCGACTGCGGGTGATGCCCCGGACGCGCGGGCCGGAGCTCTTGCGCTGCGCGCTGGTCAGCACGGCCACCGGCCCGGCGTGGCGGCCCTTGTCGAGCAGCACCACGTCCCCCGGCCGGAGGCGGGCCAGCGCCGCCTCGACCCGCGTGGTGGCGCCGTCGCCGGTCGGGTGATCGGCGCGGGCGGCGGTGCGGTCGGCCGCCATGAGCCGGCGGTACTCGTCGATATCGCCGTAGGGGCTCGTGGCCGCCTCGCGGAGGTCGGCCAGCACGGCCTGACGGCGTTCGAGGCGGGCCTCCACCCGCACCACCTCCCGGTCGGCCTGGTACTGCGCGAACGACAGGTTGAGCAGGTGGTGGGCCTCTTCCGCCGAGTACGAGCGCACGAGGTTGGCCGCCATGTTGTAGGTGGGCCGGAACGCCGAGCGCAGCACGAACGAGCGGGACGTGGCCAGGGCGGCGACCTGGTCGAAGGGCACGAACGGGCTCCACAGCACCACGGCGTCACCCACCACATCGATGCCCCGGCGCCCGGCCCGGCCGGTGAGCTGCGTGTACTCGCCGGGCGTGAGGAAGGTGTGGTGCTCACCGGAGAACTTGCTCAGCTTCTCGATGACCACCGAGCGGGCCGGCATGTTGATGCCGACGGCGAGGGTCTCGGTGGCGAAGACCGCCTTCACGAGGCCGGCGGTGAAGCACGCCTCCACCACCTCCTTGAACGGCGGCACCATGCCGGCGTGGTGGGCGGCGACGCCCGCTTCGAGGCCGGCCAGGAACCGGCCGTAGCCCAGCACGGCGAGGTCGCGGTCGTCGATCCCCCCGAGGCGGCGGTCGACGATCTCGCGGATCTCGGTCGCGCTCGTCCCCGGTGGTCAGGCGCACGCCGGCATCGAGCACCGACTTGGCGGCGTCGTCGCAGGCGGCGCGGCTGAAGATGAAGTAGATGGCCGGCAGCATCCGGGCGTCGTCGAGGGTCTCGATGACCTCCACCCGCCGCGGGGTGTAGAGCCGGCGCCGGCCCCGCTGGCGGCCGTTGCCCCGCCAGCCCCGCACCGCTTCGCCGTCGAGCCGGCTGGCCTCGGGGTTGGGCCGGCCGTCGACCAGGGTGGGCAGCAGGTGCAGGCGTTCGGCGGACCGGTCGCCCACGAGGTAGAGGTTCTCCAGGCGCACCGGCCGCTTCTGCTCGACGATGGCCGCCGTCGGCCCCCGGACCGTCGTCATCCAGTCAGCCAGCTCGTCGGCGTTCGACACCGTGGCCGACAGGCACACCAGCCGCACCCGGTGGGGCAGGTGCACGATGACCTCTTCCCAGACCGGCCCCCGGTACGTGTCCTGCAGGAAGTGGACCTCGTCGAGCACCACCACGCCGAGGTGGCGCAGCGCGCTCGAGCGGCCGTAGATCATGTTGCGCAAGACCTCGGTGGTCATCACCACGACGGGCGCGTCGCCGTTGATGGCGTTGTCCCCGGTGAGGAGGCCCACGGCATCGGCACCGTGGATGCGGGTCAGGTCGAGGAACTTCTGGTTCGACAGGGCCTTGATCGGGGCCGTGTAGAAGGCCCGCTGGCCCTCGGCCAGCGCCCGGGCGATGGCGTACTCCGCCACCACCGTCTTGCCCGAGCCCGTGGGCGCCGCCACGAGCACCGACTGGCCGGCGTCGAGGGCATCCATGGCCTGGAGCTGGAAGGCGTCGAGGGGGAACTCGTAGCGGGCCAGCAGGTCCTCGCGACTGGCGCCCACGGACCTATTTAACCTGGGTGGGCCGCCAGGTCCTTGCGTCTGTTCCTGGTGAGGAACCACCCGATCACGATCGAGCACTCGTAGAACACGTACATCGGCACGGAAAGTGCCGCCAGGCTGTACGGGTCGCCGCTCGGGGTGATGACGGCCGCCGTGACCACCACGATGACGATGGCCTGGCGGCGCCAGTGCGAGAGCTGCTTCGGCGTGACCACGTTGACGATCTGCAGGAACACCAGCAGGACCGGGAACAGGAAGCCCACCCCGAAGGCCAGCATCATGATGCTGAGCAGGCTCACGTACTTGTTCGGGGTGAACGCCGCCGTCACCGGCCCCGAGTAGCCGATGAGGAACTCGATGGCGTAGGGCATCGTGAAGTAGGCGATGAAGGCGCCGAAGAGGAACAGCGCCACCGACGACACGATGAACGGGATGGCGTACCTCTTCTCGTTGCGGTGCAGGCCCGGGGTGATGAACCGCCAGACCTGCCACAGCACGATGGGCAGCGCCGCCACGAGGCCGCCGTAGCCGGAGACCTTGATGCGGGTGGAGAACCCGTCGAGCGGCCCGGTGATGAGGAACTTCTCCTGGCAGCCGAACTCGGGATGGGCCTTGCAGACGTCGAAGTAGGGCCGGGCGAGGAAGGTCAGGATCGGGTCGTAGAACAGGAACATGATCAACGCCCCGAGCGTGATGGCGAGGAGCGACTTGATGATGCGGGAGCGCAGCTCGCCGAGGTGCTCGACGAGCGTCATCCGGTCGTCGGGGCCGCTCAGCTTGGTGCGCGAGGCGCGCTTGAGCTTCACGTGCGCTCGTTCTCGGGCACCGGCGCCGCCTCGTCGTGGTGGACGGCATTGCCGTTGGCCGGCGGTGACGGCTCGACCGGCGACGCCGCCAGCTCGTCGATCGTCTCGATGACGGGTGGTTCGGCGACGAGCTCGGGCTCAGGCTCGGGCGGCGGAGGCTCGGCCTCGGCGCCGGTCCCGTCGGAGGCGCCCGGGCTGCCGTTGCTCTCGGCGGTGAGGCGGGTACCGGCGGGCGGATCGGCGGGATTGCCTGATGCCGGCTCGTCGGAGTCGCTCAGGAACCCGCCCTTCATCGTGTTCATCGTGTCCCGGACTTCCCGCATCGGCTCGTCGAGGGCGTCGCGGATCTCGGACTGGAAGCCCTGGCTCATGCGCCGCAGCTCGCCGTAGACGCGGCCCACCTTGCGGATGGCATCCGGGAGCTTGTCGGGCCCCAGCACGATGAGGGCTACGAGCAGGATGATCACCAGCTCGCCACCCGTCACGTTGAACACAGCGCGGAGTCTACGTAGACGTCCATCGACCGAGATGGCAGAGCCGTGAACAGTCCCACGCACTACGTTGCCCGGATGCAGCAGCGGCTCCCGTCGCTCCTCGATCCGCCCATCGCCTTCGCCCACCGGGGCGCCCGAGCCCACGCCCCCGAGAACACGATCGAGGCCTTCACGCTGGCCCTGCGGCTCGGTGCCACCGGCCTGGAGAGCGACGTGTGGGTCACGAGCGACGGCGTCCCCGTGCTCGACCACGACGGCGTCGTCCGCGCCCGCCTCCGCTCCCGGCCGATCAGCACCGTCAGCCGGGCCCAACTACCGGAGCACATCCCCGCGCTGACCGACCTCTTCGACACCTGCGGCACGGACTATGACCTCTCGCTCGACGTGAAGGATCCGGCCGCCGGCCCGGTCACGATCGCCACCGTGCGGGAAGCGGCGCCCACCCTCGTCGGGCGGCTCTGGCTGTGCTTCGCGAACTGGCGCACGGCCGCCGCCCTGCGGCCGGTCGATCCCGACGTGAAGCTGGTCGACTCCACCCGGCTCGGGCGCATCAAGGACGGTCCCGAGCGGCGCGCCGCCACCCTGGCCGACGCCGGCGTGGACGCCATCAACCTCCACCAGTCGGACTGGACAGGCGGCCTGACCACGCTGTTCCACCGCTTCGGCCGCTACTCCCTCGGGTGGGACGCCCAGCACGAGCGGGTGCTGCAGACGCTCCTGCGCATGGGGATCGACGGCGTCTACTCCGACTGGGTCGACCGCATGACCGACGCCTTCCGCGAAGAGATCGCGTGATTCACCCGCCGAAGAGGCGGCGGGCGGCGGCCCGGTAGCGGGCGACGTCGGCATGGCGGGCGACGCAGCACCGGGTGAAGCCGTCGGCCGGCGCCCCGAAGCGCCGCTGGTCGACCACGGTGGCCCCCCACGCCGGCCCACCGGCGAGGTCGACGGCGACGGGCAGCTCCTCGACGTGGACCACGTCGGGGTCCTCGAGGGCGAGGACGGCCAGGAGGTCGTGACAGGCCGTCTCGCCCGTCGGGCCGCCCACCGCGTTGCGGTAGAAGCGCAACGGGGCGTCGCAGAAGGCCGCCGCCGGCGTGCGGTGCTCGCCGCACAGCGCCACCTCGGCGGCGCTCAGGGTCGCCTCGTGGGTGGCATCCAGCACGACGAGCAACGGCGGCACGGGCCAGTCGGCGGCCAGGACGGTCGCCAGCGCGGCGGGATCGTGGGCCACGTTGGCCTCGGCGGCGGCGGTGGCGTTGCCGCCGGCGCCGACCGAGCCGCCCATCACCACCAGCTGTCCGACGCGAGACGCCCAGGTGGGATCGTCGAGCAGGACGCGAGCCACGTTCGACAGCGGGCCCAGCGCCAGCACCGTCAGCTCGCCGGGGCGATCGTCGACGAGCCGGCGCAGCAGCACCGCCGCTGACTCCTCCACCGGGGCCAGGGGCGCCGGCGGCAGGTCGATCTCGCCGAGACCGTCGTGACCGTGGATCCACAGCGGAAATCCCGTCACCGGCGCCGTCGCGATCGGGCCCGCCTCCCCGACGGCGACCGGGACATCCGGGCGCCCGGCGGCATGCACGATGCGCAGGGCGTTGGCCGCAGCGAGCTCGACGTCGACGTTGCCGTGGATCGCCGTGAGGGCGACCACGTCGAGCGCCGGCGAGGTCAATGCCCACCACAGGGCGACGGCATCGTCCACGCCCGGATCCGTGTCGATCACGACCGAGATGGGCAAGCCGCGACTCGCTTACAGCCAGCCGAGGTGCGTGAGCGGCCACACGATGACGAAGGCGCGCCCCACGATCAGGTTCTGGGAGATGGGACCGAAGAACCGGCTGTCCTGGGAGTCGTCGCGGTTGTCCCCCATCACGAAGACCTCGTTGTCACCCACGGTCTTGGCCGGGGCCGTGCACGTGCGGGTCCACTGCTTCACGTACGGCTCGTCGAGGGGGCTGCCGTTGATCAGGACCTTGCAGTTGCGCACCTCGATGGTCTCGCCCGGCAGCGCCACGACCCGCTTGATGAGGTCCTTGATGCCGTTGTCGGGCTCGTTCGGCGGCCGCTCGAACACCACCACGTCGCCGCGGTTCACGTCGTGCAGCTTGTAGCTGAGCTTGTTGACCAGCACCCGGTCGCCCTTCTCGAGCGTGGGCACCATCGACTCTGAGGGGATGTAGAAGGCGGCCAGGAAGAACGCCCGGATGACGAGGGCCACCAGCAGCGCCCCGCCGACGACGGCGACCCACTCG
The DNA here is from genome assembly GCA_963728985.1 of uncultured Acidimicrobiales bacterium. Lineage (GTDB taxonomy): Bacteria > Actinomycetota > Acidimicrobiia > Acidimicrobiales > Ilumatobacteraceae > DASXAI01. Next base: position 82,290 of record CAVSME010000007.1, read on the forward strand.
ACCACGGTGCGGGTGGTGGAGCGCCTCGACTTGACGGGCGGGGGCGGGGGCGGTTCCTCCCCCTCGTCGCGGCCCGGGGCGTAGACGTCCTCCGGCGCGCTCACGACTGCACCGTACCCGGTTGGTACCGGTAGGCCGCCGCGGCGGCACCGGCCGCCCCGGCCACGGCGAAGAAGGCGGGATCATCGGCGGGCCGCCGGCCCATCGTGGTCACGTCGACGCCGGCGAGGGCCAGCACGGCGCCCACGTCGGGCACGTCCACGGCGACGATCTCGTGGCGCTCGGCGATGCCCGCCGCCACCAGCTCGGCCCGGATGGGCCCGGCCAGCGCACCGGCCGGCACGGCCACCTCGACCGGTCCCTGGGTCGCTCGCCCGAGCACCGTGAGGCTGTGGTGGCTGACCCCCTGATGGCGGGCGCGCCCGTCGGCGGCGGCGTAGCGGAGGCAGGCGATGGGGCGACCCCCGAGCCACCGGGCGGTGTCGAGCACAGTGCCCGCCTCGAGGGCGCCGAAGCCCAGCTCGGTGTCGGTGCCCACCCCGCCGGGGCCCATGGCCACGATGGCGACCTCCGCACCCCGCTGGCGAGCCAGGCACAGGCCCGAGGCGACGTTCACCGCCTCCACGTCACCGCCGAAGGCCTGCCCGGCGGTCACGGTGAGGTCGAGGAAGGCGGCGCCGCGGAGGTCGGCCACGAGATCGGACAGGGCCAGCGGCAGTGCCGCGGCGTCGGTCATCACGTAGGCGATCCGACAGTCCGGCCAGGCCGCCCGCACCGCCGCCGCCACCGGGGCGACCTGGCTGTGCAGCCCGCACACCACGACGGGCAGGCCGTCGAGATCCGTCGGCATCGCCCGCTCGTGCTCCTCGGCGGCCCCGGTGTCGGTCTGGAGGCTCGTGTACCGCACCTTCACGATGTGACCCCCGCCGGCGCCGGCCCATTCGTCCCGTTCGCAGTTCCAGTGCACGACGTGCCAGCCGCCGGTGCCGAGGTCGAGATCGACCGCCGTGGTGTTCACCACGACCCGGTCCCCCACGGCGACGGTCCCGATGAGCGCGGTCAGCACATAGGCCCGGCTGGCGTCGTCCAGCGCGACCCGCTGCAGGCCGTCGCGCTCGCTGAGGACAGCGGCCACGGAGCGGGTGACGAAGCGCACGGGCCGGGCTAGAGCGAGGCGATGAGCTTCTCGACCCGCTCGTCGCGCGACTTGAACGGGTCCTTGCACAGCACCGTGCGCTGCGCCTGGTCGTTCAGCTTCAGGTGCACCCAGTCCACCGTGTAGTCCCGCTTGCGCTCCTTGGCCCGGCGGATGAACTCACCGCGCAGGCGGGCACGGGTGGTCTGCGGTGGGTTGTCGACGGCTTCGTCCACGTCGGCGTCGCTGCACATGCGCTCGACCAGGCCGCGGTCCTGCAGGAGGTAGTAGAGGCTGCGCGACCGGTTGACGTCGTGGTACTGGAGGTCCATCAGCGCCACCTTCGGGTGCGACAGCGGCAGATCGTGCTTGGTCCGGTAGGCCTCGATCATGCGGTGCTTGATCACCCAGTCGATCTCCCGGTCGAGCGAGAGGGGGTCCTGCTCGATGCCCGTCACGCAGTGCTCCCACATCTCGAGCGCCTTCTCCTCGAGCGGGGACAGGCCCTTCGCGTCGGCGTAGCGCAGCGCCCGGTCGAGGTACTCCCGCTGGATGTCGAGGGCCGACACCTCCCGCCCGTTGGCCAGGCGCACCGTGCGCCGGCACGTCATGTCGTGGCTGATCTCCCGGATGGCGCGGATGGGGTTCTCCAGCGTCATGTCGCGCAGGACCACCGACGGATCCTCGAGCATGCGCAGCAGGATCGACGTCGCCCCGACCTTCAGGAAGGTCGTGTACTCGCTCATGTTGGAGTCGCCCACGATCACGTGCAGGCGGCGGTAGCGCTCGGCGTCGGCGTGAGGCTCGTCGCGGGTGTTGATGATGGGACGGCTGCGGGTGGTGGCCGACGAGACGCCTTCCCAGATGTGCTCGGCGCGCTGCGCGATGCAGTAGATGGCGCCGCGCGCCGTCTGCAGCACCTTGCCCGCCCCGGCGTAGATCTGCCTCGATACGAAGAACGGGATGAGGATCTCGGCGTAGTGGGCGAGGTCGTCGCGCCGGCTGGTGAGGTAGTTCTCGTGGCAGCCGTAGCTGTTGCCGGCGGAGTCGGTGTTGTTCTTGAAGAGGTAGATCACGCCGCGGATGCCCTCTTCCCGCAGGCGCTGCTCGGCCGAGGCCAGGAGCTGCTCCAGGATGCGCTCCCCCGCCTTGTCGTGCACCACGAGGTCGTAGATCGAGTCGCACTCGGGCGTGGCGTACTCGGGGTGCGAGCCGACGTCGAGGTACAGCCGGGCGCCGTTCTGGAGGAACACGTTCGAGCTACGCCCCCAGCTGACCACGCGGCGGAACAGGTAGCGGGCCACCTCGTCGGGCGACAGCCGCCGCTGGCCTCGCAGCGTGCACGTCACGCCGTACTCGTTCTCCAGCCCGAAGATGCGGCGCTCCACGCGCGGCACCGTACCGGCATTTCGGACGACTCGTGCTGCAACGGGGCTACCGTCTGACGGATGGCCGACGTCCGCATGGTCCGGCTGCTCACCACGCTCGACCAATTCGAGGCGCGCGTGCTCGTTGCTCGCCTCGGCGCGGAGGGGATCCTGTGGGAGCTGCGTGGCGGCCACGACGGCCCCTATCCCATGGGCCCGGTCCACGTCTACGTCGAAGCCGACGACCTGGCGCGGGCCCAGGACCTGGTGGCGCTCACCACCGAGCTGCCCGCCGAGGACGACGGCCCGGCCCCGACGTTGCGCACGCCCCTCGCCCTCGTGCTGGTCGTGGTGGGGGTGGCGGCGATGGCCGTGATCAGCTTGGCCCGGGTTCTTCTGACGTAACCGGGGCCAGGAGCTCGGCGATGGCGGCGTCGTCGAGGCGGCGGAACGCCCGGCGCCCGTTGGAGCGGCACAGCAGGCCGACCTCGACGTCGTCGGCCGTCAGCGTGCGGTCGGGGCCACTGAGGGCGGCCACCGCCACCTGCAGGACCTCCCCCAGGCCGAGCCCCGCTCGCCACGTGGACTCCAGCCGCTGGGCGATGGTGTCGGCATCGCCCCCGAGCACGCTGTAGGTGGTCTCGTCGACGATGGTCCCGTCGTAGTTCACGTGGAACATCTGGTCGGCACCGGGCTGCGTGCCGACTTCGGCGACCAGGATCTCCACCTCCATCGGCTTGAACTCGTGGGTGAAGATCTGGCCGAGGATCTGGGCGTACTGGTTGGCCAGGCTGCGAGCGTCGACGTCGTCGCGGCTGTATTGGTAGCCCTTGATGTCGGCCGCCCGCACGCCCGCCACCCGCATCTGGTCGAACTCGTTGTAGCGCCCGACGCCGGCGAAGGCGATGCGGTCGTAGATCTCGCTCACCTTGCGCAGCGTGTTCGACGGGTTCTCGGCGGCGATCACGATCCCGTCGTCGTAGACCAGGCCGATCAGGCTGCGACCGCGGGCGATGCCCTTGCGGGCGTAGTCGGCCCGGTCCTTCATCGCCTGCTCGGGCGGCACGTAGAACGGCATGCTCATGAGCTGAACCTCACTGCTGGACCCCGAGGTCGGTGGCGGCGATGGCGGCGAAGCGCTCGCCCAGCTCGCCGTCGGGCACCCGCTCGTAGCCGTCGGCGGTGATGGTGGCCACCACCGGGTAGATGCCCCGCAGCGGATCGGGACCGCCGGTGGCGGAGTCGGCGTCAGCGGCTTCCCACAGCGCCCGCACGGCCAGGTTGACGGCATCGTCCCGGCTCAGCGCCTCGCGGTAGCCGACCTTGATGACCGTCCCGGCGTGCAGGCTGCCCGAGCCGGTGGCCACGTAGTCGCGCTCCTCGTAGCGACCGCCGGTCACGTCGTAGGTGAACAGCCGCCCCTGGCTCCGGCGGGTGTCGTAGCCGGCGAAGATGGGCACCACCACCAGGCCCTGCATGGCGGCGGGAAGGTTGCCCCGCACCATCAGCGACAGCTGGTTGGCCTTGCCTTCGAGGCTGATCGTGGTGCCTTCGACCTTCTCGTAGTGCTCCAGCTGGAGTTGGAAGAGCTTCACCATCTCCATGGCCGGCCCCGCCGCCCCGGCGATGGCCACGCCCGAGTAGCGATCGGCCGGCATCACCTTTTCCATGGTGCGGTGGCTGATGAGGTTGCCCGATGTGGCCCGGCGGTCACCGGCCATGACCACGCCGTCGGCGAAGCGCAGCGCCACGCACGTAGTGGCGTGGGGCACGTCGATGCTGCCCTCGGGCAGCGCGCCAGGACCGAGGCCCACGCGCCGGAGCAGTTCGGGGAAGCTCGACCCGGGGTCGTCACCGGGCCGGAAGAAGGGCATGGACATCGCGGCGCAGGCTACCGGTGCAGGTACGCCACTGCGGCGCTCAGGAGCTCGATGTCGTGGGCGAACCCGGTGACGACCGACTCGTCAACGTGCCCAAAAGGCTTCTGGGCACCAGCCAGCACCGATCCGGTGCGTTTTCGTGCCCGGAACTGTTTCGGGCGCGATCGCCGACATCAGGCCAGGTGGTTCCGCAGGTCAGAGGCGGCTATTGGCCGCCCTTCTGCACGTAGCTCTTTACGAACTCCTCCGCATTTTCCTCTAAGACGTCGTCGATTTCGTCCAAGAGATCGTCGAGCTCCGCCTTGAGCTTCTCGCCGCGTTCGCTCTTCGCGGGGGCGTCCTCGACGACCTCCTCCGTCCGAGCGGGCGCCGCCTTTTGCCGCTGCTTCTGTTCAGCCATCGATTGGTCACTCCCTACGAGCCGAGTCGCTCTAACAGCTCGGCGGCCGTCTGGCACTCCTCGATCAACCTAGCGACATGCGCCGCTGTTCCGCGGAGTGGTTCCATCATCGGCACCCGGCGCAGGGGGTCCGCCCCCACGTCGAACACCAGCGAGTCCCAGTTGGCCGCCACGATGTCGTCTGGCCACTTCTGCAGGCACTTGCCCCGGAAGTAGGCGCGGGTGGTCTCCGGTGGTTCGGTGATGGCCCGGTCCACCTCGGCGTCGCCGAACATGCGCTCCGTCGCCACCCGGGCGAACAGGGACCGTTCGGGACGCATGTCGTGGTACTGGAGGTCGAGCATCCGCACCCGCGGGTCGGTCCAGTCGATGCCGTGGCGCTCCATGTACGCCTCCAGCACCTGCTCCTTGGCCACCCAGTCGACCTGCGGTGCCACCGAGGCCCGGTCGGCCTCCAGGCCGCTCAGGACCTCTTCCCAGCGCCGCAGCACGTCGGCCCCGACCTCGTCGCCGACGGCGTCGAGGCCCCGCTCCCGCTCGTACTTGCCAGCTAGCTCGAGGAGCTGCCACTGGAGCTCCAGCGCCGTCAGGCGGCGGCCGTCCTTCAGGAGGATGGGCCGGCGCAGGGTGCGGTCCCAGCTCACCTCCTTGATGGACCCCACCGGGTTGGCCAGTGCCAGGTCGGAGGGCACGGCGTCGTCTTCGATCATGGCCAGCACGATCGCCGTGGTGCCCACCTTCAGGTACGTGCTCACCTCGGCCAGGTTGGCGTCGCCCACGATCACGTGCAGGCGCCGGTACTTCTGGCTGTCGCAGTGGGGCTCGTCCCGGGTGTTGACGATGGGCCGCTTGAGCGTGGTCTCCAGCCCGACCTCCTCCTCGAAGAAGTCGGCCCGCTGGGACAGCTGGAACGGCACGTCGGCGGCGCTCACGCCGGGAGCCTCGCACCCCACCTTGCCCGCCCCGCAGAAGACCTGACGGGTGACGAAGTGGGGCGTGATGTGGGTGACGATCCGGCCGAAGGGGACCTCTCGGGCCAGGAGGTAGTTCTCGTGGCATCCGTAGCTGTTGCCCTTGCCGTCGGAGTTGTTCTTGTGCACCACGATCTCGGCGCCGGCGGGCAGGGCCGACCGGGCCGCCTGCATCGACCGCTGGAGGATGCGCTCCGCGGCGCGGTCCCACAGCACCACCTCACGGGCGTCGGCGCACTCGGGCGTGGAGATCTCGGGGTGGGCGTGATCCACGTAGTACCGCGCCCCGTTGGTGAGCACGGTGTTGACCAGGTGCGTCTCCACGTCGGGGGGCATGGCGCCGTCGGCCACGAAGCCCCGGGCATCGCGCCCGGGCGACTCGTCTTCGAAGTCCCAACCGATCTTGCGCTGCATCAACGCCACGTACGCGTTGATGAGCACGGAGGAGGCGGCGATGGGGTTGGACTCCCCACCGCCACGTAGCTGGATCCCGTACTCGGTCTCCAGGCCACAGACCTTCCGGATGGCCACGCGCGGACCCTACAGGTACTGCCCGGTGGCGACACGCTCGATGGCGCGTCCCCCTCGGGCTTGTCGGCGTCGGTGTTCACCAGCGTGCGGATGAACACGATGCGCTCGCCCTTCTTTCCGGAGATCTTGGCCCAGTCGTCGGGGTTGGTCGTGTTCGGCAAGTCCTCGTGCTCCTTGTACTCCTGCTTGATGGAGTCCACGAGGTCCTGTGTTCGTACACCTTTCGCGGCGCCGGCGATGTGGCGCTTGATGGCCAGCTTCTTGGCCCGGCGCACGATGTTCTCGATCATGGCGCCCGAGGCGAAGTCCTTGTAGTACAGGATCTCCTTGTCGCCGTTCTGGTAGGTGACCTCCAGGAAGCGGTTGGCCTCGTCGTCCCGGTACATCTCGTCGATCGTGGAGTCGATCATCGACGCCACCGCGGCGTTGCCGTCGCCCCGGCCGAGCCTGCTCACCTCGTCCTCGTCGAGCGGGATCTCCGGGGTGAGGTAGCGGGCGAAGATCTGGCGGGCGGCATCCTTGTTGGGCCGCTCGATCTTGATCTTCACGTCGAGACGACCGGGGCGCAGGATGGCCGGGTCGATCAGGTCCTCCCGGTTGGTGGCGCCGATCACGATCACGTTGCGCAGCCCCTCCACGCCGTCGATCTCGGCGAGGAGCTGCGGGACGATGGTGGATTCCATGTCCGAGCTGATGCCCGAGCCGCGGGTACGGAACATCGAGTCCATCTCGTCGAAGAACACGATGACCGGCCACCCCTCCTCGCTCTTTTCCCTTGCCCGCTGGAACACGAGGCGGATCTGGCGCTCGGTCTCACCCACGTACTTGTTGAGCAGCTCCGGGCCCTTGATGTTGATGAAGTAGCTGCGGCCCTTGCCCTCGCCGATCTTGTCGGCCACCTTGCGGGCCAGGCTGTTGGCCACGGCCTTGGCGATCAGGGTCTTGCCACATCCTGGCGGGCCGTACAGCAAGATGCCCTTCGGCGCCGGCAGCCGATGCTCGGCGAACAGCTCGGCGTACAGGAACGGCAGCTCCACGGCGTCGGCGATCTGCTCGATCTGGTCGTCGAGACCGCCCACGTCGCCGTAGGTGATGTCCGGCACCTCCTCGAGCAGGAGATCCTCCACCTCGGGCCGGGGCAGCTTCTCGAGCAGGAGGCCCGAGCGCACGTCCATGAGCATGGAGTCGCCAGGACGCAGCCGCAGGCCCCGCAGCGCGTCGGAAAGCTCGCAGACGCGCTCCTCGTCGGCCCGGCCCACGACGATGCAGCGGATGCCGTCGTCGAGCAGGTCCTTGACCGTGACGATCTCGCCGGCGATCTCCGGCGTCCGGGCCAGGATCACGTTGAAACTCTCGTTGAGGACGACCTCCTGGCCCCGCTGGAGCTCGTCCATGTCGATCTCCGGATGCACCGACACCCGCATCTTGCGGCCGCTCGACAAGACGTCGACGGTCCCGTCGTCGTTCTTGCCCACGACGACGCCGTAGGCCGACGGCGGTTGGGTGAGCTTCTCCACCTCCTCGCGCAACGTGGCGATGTGCTCGCGCGCCTCGCGCAAGGTGTACGACAGCTTCTCGTTCTGGGAAACCGCCTGGGCCAGCTGGCCCTTGGTCTCCAGCAGCCGCTCCTCCAGGGTGCGGACGCGCTTGGGCGCGTCGGCCAGCTTGCGCCTCAGCGCGATCACCTCGTCTTCGAGGACCCTCGCCTGATCGCGCAACTCGGCCAGCTCGGCCTCCTGGGCGGCGAGCCGTCGATCATGCTCGGCGTCCGGACGTTCGGCCACGGCGATCACCTCCTCGCAAGGATGTTCAGGACGCTACACACTCGTCGACCCGATCTGGTGGCCATGTTCGTTGTTTTCACCGGTTGCAACCGGGTAAATTACGCTAGGTTCGGTCGTGGAGAGTCCCGAGCACCAGTCCCGAGGAGAAGGAAGGCCCCAGCATGAAGGTCTGGATCGACCAGGATCTGTGCACCGGAGACGGGCTCTGTGAGGAGATCTGCCCCGACGTGTTCACGCTGCTCGACGACGGGCTGGCGTACGTCAAGGAAGGCAGCAAGGTCTACGCCACCGCTCAGGGGAACCCGCAGGGCGCCGACGGCATGGCCGTCATCCCCGACGGGCAGCTCGACGCCGTCATCGAGTCGGCCGAGGAGTGCCCCGGCGAGTGCATCTTCATCGAAGCGGAATGAGCCGGGCGCCGCGAGGCGCACCCTCAGCACCGTGATGGCGTCCCGCGAGGGGCGCCATCAGCGCGTCAGCAGCCGGGCGGCGGTGAGGAACCCCGTGTGGGCCACCATGCGATGGTCGGGCCGGACCGCCAGCCCGTCCACGTGCCACGTGCGGTGCAGCACCTCCAGCGTCCGGGCCTCCACCCACGGCCCGCCGGCCAACGCCTCTCGCGTCTGGCTGGCCTGCACGATGCTCGGCGTGTAGGCGCACAGCACCCCACCGGGCGCCAGCACCTTCTCGGCGTGCGGCACCACCTGCCACGGCTCGGGCAGGTCGAGCACCAACCGGTCGAAGGGCCCGTCGTCGATCCCGTCGTACGCGTCGCGCACCTCGACGCGATAGCGGTCGAGCACCGCGTCCCCGAGGAACGCCCGCACGTTGGTGCGGGCCCGGTTGGCGAAGTCCTCGCGCAGCTCGTAGCCGACCACCTCGACCCCGACGCGCAGCATGGCCGCGCTGAGCGCCCCGGAGCCGACGCCGCTCTCGAACACCCGCTGCCCCGGCGCCACGTCGGCCAGGATCAACATGGCGCCCAGGTCCTTCGGGTAGATGACCTGTGCGCCGCGCGGCATGAGGAGCACGAAGTCCTCCAGCGTCGGCCGCAGCGCCGTGTACGGCTCGTTGCGGGTGCTGACGACGGTCGTCCCTTCGGCGGTCCCCAGCAGCTCGTCGTGGCGCACGACGCCCTTGTGGCTGTGGAACTCGCCGCCGGGCTGGAGCGTGATCAGGTAGTGGCGGCGCTTCGAGTCGACGAGCATCACCCGCTCCCCCGGGCCCAGCACCTTCATCGCCGGAATCCTGTCACCCGCCGCGCAGCAGCCGCTTGCGCTCCTTGCCGCTCGACACGGGGATGGTGCGCACGAGGATGCGCTCGCCGGGCTTCAGCACATCGATGGCGACGTGCTCGGGCCGGCGCGACACCGCCCGCCGGACGCCGACCAACGTGCGGTAGATCAGGAAGGCGATGAGCCAGGGGCGGTTGCCGCCGAGCAGACCCTCGCGCACGCCCTTGAGCTTCAACCGGCGGATGGGCGACAGCTCGTAGCGGATCGCCCGCAGACCGGTCGGGAACTGCGGCGGTGCCATTAGAAACGCCGGATTTCGACGACCGTGTTCTTCTTCTTCCCCGAGCGCCGCCCGAGCAGGAAGGCGATGAGGATCGTCAAGACCCCTGCCGCCACGGCCGCGCCGATGATCTTCTGGCGCTGGCTGGCGACCGCCTTCTCGACGCCACCCTGGAGGTCGCGGAGCTTCTGCTCGATGTCGGACTTCGACACCTTGCCCGTCGGCGGCGCACTCATGGCTGCTCCTCCCCTGCCGGCAGATCCACCTTCTTGATGCGGGACAGGGCGAGGGCGACGATCGCGATGGCCAGGACGAGATCGATCACGTAGGGAACGAACGACCAGTTGCCTTCGAACGCGCTCGTCTCGGTCTGCAGGACGCGCAGCACCGCCACCAACAGGAAGATGACGCCGACGCCGAGGCAGATGACACCGGCCAGCCCGAGGCCGATGGAGCGGCCCACGCCCTTGAGGGGCCCGAGCGTCTCCTGCTTGGCGTAGGCCTTGACGGTGTCGAGCAGCTGGCTCACATCGTCGCCGCGGGACCGCTCCGTTTCCAGCACGAGGGAACTTCCTACCACGTCACCGAACCCGCACCGCGCGATCACTGCTCCGCACGGAAGCGGAGCATCGTCTCGGCATCCTCCAGGAACCCGCCCAGGAGGCGTCGCCGCGCCGCCGGTCCTGCCGCCGCCAGGACCTGGTACTGGTCGTACGGCCCGAGCGGAGCCAGCGCGGCCACGTGATAGGTGGCCAGCACCGGGTGGTCGGCCACCTCGGTGGTCGCCGGCGCCGCCCGCTCGCCGAGCTCCGCCTGGAGGGCCAGCACGCGTCGCAGCCGGACCACGAGCTCGTCGATGCCCGGCGGCCCGGGCTCGTCGTCGGCATCGGGCCACTCGCTCACCTCGGCCCGCGGGTACGGATCGTCGTCGAGCCACCGCTCGACCTGGATCCGGCGCGTCCCGACGGTCACCAGCGCGAACCGGCCGTCGGGCAGCTCGGCCACCTCCACGATGCGGGCCACGGTGGCGATGTCGCGCCGCACGTCGCCGCCGCCCACCTCGCTGCCCCGCTCGATGAGCACCACGCCGAACTCGGGCTCGCCGGCCAGGCAGTCGGCCACCAGGGCCCGGTAGCGGGGCTCGAAGACGTGGAGGGGCAGGACCGCGCCCGGGAGCAGCACCGTGCCCAGCGGGAACATGCCCAGGACGGTCATGGTGTCGCCGCAGTGAGGCGACGGGGCAGCCGCTCGCGCGATTGTCCGAGCACAGCGAGTCCGAAGCGGAGCCGAGGCATCATTGCGGGCTGAACGCCGCCAGATCGGGGCGGTAGGGGTAGGTGGCCAGCGCCCGGGCGAACCGGTCCCACAGCGAGGCCGCGCTCTCACGGGCGTTCGGGCCGTTGTAGACGAACGCGAACGTGAGCACGTGGCCGTCGTCGGTGGGCACGAACCCGGTGAGCGCCTTGGCTCCCGTGAGCGTGCCCGACTTGGCCCGCAGCTTGCCGGCCAGCGGGTTGCCGGCGAAGAACGGCGCCAGCGTGCCTGTCTGGTTGGCGATCGGCAGCGAGGCTGCCAGTGGTCCGGACGCACCGGCGTGGTCCATGACCCCGAGCAGCAGGTGGCACGTCAGCCGATCGCCGCGGTCGAGCCCGGAGCCGTCGACCAGCGCGGTGCCGTCGAGGGCCAGCCCCCAACTCGTGAGCGTCTGGCGGATCACCTCCAGGCCCGCCTCGCGGGTCCCGGTGCCGGCCACCGCGGCACCGAGCTCTTTGGTGAGCAGCTCGGCCGTGTTGTTGTCACTCGTCACCATCATCTCGCTCACGACGTCGCTGAGCGGTGGGGACTGGATCGAGGTGACGGCGGCGGCGTCGGCGGGCGCCGGGCCCGAGCGGGTGGCGCCCACGGACACGCCCCGGTCCCGGAGGAGCTGCGCGAAGTCGGCCGCCGCCTGCTTGCTCGGATCGGCGGCCAGCGTGAACTTCGGCGTGAACGTGGCGAACGCGTCGTCGATCATGAGCGCGCCGATGGGGCCCGCTTCGAGCCCGGCGGCGTAGCTCGAAGGCCACGAGGGCACGAACCGCTCGTCGTCGTAACGGCTGTCGTCGCCCACGACGGCGGGCGTCTGGGTCACACCCGCGGCGGCGACGGCGTCGGCCAGCTGCTCGACCGGCGTGCGGATGTCGACCGGTGGCTCCGACAGCGAGCCCGACGCGCTGTTGCGGGCGGCGGCAGCCGCGGCGGCGTCCAGGAAGGCCCGGCTGGACAGCACCGGATCACCGCCGCCCACGAGGTACAGCGTGCCGTCGGCGGCCTGCTTCACCGCGGTGGTGTAGCGGTAGCCCGCGCCGAGCCGCTCCAGGGCGACGGCGGCGACGATCAGCTTCATGTTCGACGCCGGCAGCACGGGCTCGCCGCCGTTCGTGTCGTACACCACCGCCCCGTCCACCGCCACGTTCACACAGCTCGGGGCGGGCAGGTCGGCGGTGAACTGCTGCAGCGCGCCGACCAGGTCCCTGGTGGCGAGCTGCCCCGTCACCACGCCCGGCACCCGCCGCGCCGACAGGAGCGGTGTCACCGCGCAGCGCTGGCGGAGGTGGTCACCGGCGCCACGGCCACGGGCTCGCCCCGATCGGCCGTGGTGGCCGACGACGTCGCCACCCAGACGAGGAGGGCGGGCGGCACGATGGCCGCCACGACCAGGAGGGCCGTCAGGCGGCGGCGCCCGGCGCGACGCGACCGGTCGGTGACCAACTTCATCGACGGCGGCGCAGCGCGTAGCGGGTGAGATGCCCGAGCGCCGTCACGGCACGGTTGGCCGACGGGTAGCAGAGCCGCCCGGTGCGGCGCACCGCCGCCGGGCCAGGGTTGGCGGGATCGACCACGGCCAGCTCGCTGGCGACGAGGACGGGCTTGCCGGTGGCCTCGCTCACCGCCGCCGCCGTCTCCGCGTAGCGGGCGTCCTGGCGCTCGTGGAACTCGACGATGCGATCGAGCCCGTGGCCCGGGTAGAAGCGGCCGTTGCGCATCAGCTTCGCCTCGTTCGCCTGCACGCCGAGCCCGAGGAAGATCACCGAGTGGACGTCGGGGTGCTGGGCGACGAGCTGCAGCACGTTCGGGATGGTGTCACGGGTCTCGGCGCCGGCGAGGTCGATCGGGTTGTTGCGGCTCCAGCGCGGCGGGAGCTCTCGGTCGATGGCAGTGCGCAGGTCGTCGGGCAGCGGCACGAGCGCGAGGTCGCGATGGCGGGTGATGGCATCTGCGGTCACCACGCCCCAGCCGCCCGCGGTCGTCACCACGGCAACGTTCGGGCCTGGCGGCAACGGCTGCGTGGCGAACGTGGCGGCCGCCTCGTACGCCTCCTCCACCGTGGCGGCCCGCACGACACCGGCCTGGCGCATGGCGCCGTCGAAGATGCGGTCGTTGGCGGCCAGGGCCCCGGTGTGCGAGGCCGCCGCCCGCTGCCCGCCTTCGGTGGTCCCGCCCTTCACGAGCACCAGCGGCTGGCGGTCGGCGATCGCTCGCGTCCGCTCGAAGAAGGCCCGGCCGTCGGCGATGCCCTCCACGTAGGCCAGGCCGACCGAGGTGGCGGGATCGTCGGCGTAGAAGTCGAGGTAGTCGGCGACGCTGACGGCGGCGGCGTTGCCGGCCGACACCGCCCGGCTGATCCCGATGCCCGACTGCACGGCCCAGTTCTGGAAGCTCGACACGATGTTGCCCGACTGGCTGGCCACCCCGATGCGTCCGACCGGCGGGTTGGGCCCCACGAACTGGGCGCACAACTTGGACGGCGGGGACACCAGGCCCTGGCCGTTCGGACCGGCGAGGAGGATGCCGAGGTCGTCGCACAGCTCGACCAGCTCCCGCTCGGCCCGGCGGCCGTCCTCGCCCGCCTCGCCGTACCCGGCCGTCGTCACGAAGGCGGCCCGCACGCCCTTGGCGGCGCACGCCTTCAGGAGGCCGGGGTTGGCCGGCGCCGGGGTGCACACGAAGACGAGATCGCAGGCGCCGTCGGGCAGCTCTTCGGGCGATGCCAACGTCCGGATGCCGAGCACCTCCTCGCCCTGCAGGTTGGTGGCGAACACCGGTCCGTCGAAGCCGGCGGCGAGGATGTTGTGGAGCGACACGAACCCGAACTTGCCGGGATGGCTCGACGCCCCGGCGACGACCACGCCCTTCGGGTCGAACAGGGCGCGGAACTGCTCGTTGGTCGGACGGCTCACGCCTGGAGCTCCACGAGGGCGTCAACCGCCACGGGCACGCCGTCGCTGATGATGAGCGGGTTGAGGTCGACCGATGCCAGATCGGTGCGGGACTCGGCCACCGCCGACAACCCGAGGAGCACGTCAGCCAGGCGCTCGCGATCGACCGGCGGCTCCCCGCGGAAGGGGCCGAGGAGCGCCTGCGTGGCGAGGTCGCCGATCATCTCGTGGGCGTCGGCGCGATCGATCGGCACGAGCCGGAAGACGACGTCGGCAATGGCTTCGGCCAGCACCCCGCCGACGCCGAGCATCACTGTCATCCCGAACTGCGGGTCGAGGTTGAGCCCGGCGATCAGCTCGCGGCTCCCGCGCACCATCGGCGCCACCAGCAGGCCCACGGCGCCGTCGCTCGGCCGCGCCGCGGCAAGCAGCTCGGCGCCGGCGGCCTCGACCGCCACCACCGAGCCGAGGCCCAGGCGGACCAGACCGCGCTCGGTCTTGTGAGCAATGGCGTCGCCGCACAGCTTGACGACGACGGGGAACCCGATCGCCGCAGCCGCCGTCCCCGCGTCGGTGGCCGTGGCCGCCACCCGCTCGTCGGGGACGGGCACGCCGTGGCTCGCCAGCAGGCGCTTGGACGCGTCCTCGGAGAGCGTGGTCGTGGCGGACACGGCCGCCAAGGTACCCGTCAGCCTGGCGCCGGCCCGAGCACTCGATACGTCAGCATCCCCTTGGCCACGGGCTTGCCGGTGGCCGTGAGGACCTCCGCTTCGCAGAACACGATCGAGCGCCCCCGCACGGTCACCCAGCCCTCGCCGACCATGTCCTCCTGCACCACCGCGCCGCGGTACTGCAGCTGCATGTCGATGGTCACGAAGGCGCGCCGTTCGTCGTAGCCGGAGCCGATGGCGGGCACCACGACGGAGTCGACCAGCGCGGCGACGGCGCCGCCGTGGACCACGCCGGCGGGCTGCGTGAGCTCCGGGCGCCACGGCAGGCGCATGCGGCAGTAGTCGACGCGGACCTCCTCCACCTCGAGGCCGATCAGCCGGGGGAAGTACACCTCGTCCCACTTGCCGTACCCGGCCCACAGCGCTGCCCGTTCCGGTGGCAGCAGCGCGAATTCCTCGGCGCGGCTCACGACGCGGCGAAGTGCTCGAGCAGGAGCTCGTTGAGGGCGTCGGCCTGCTCGGTGGGGATCAGGTGGCCGCAGGGCAGCTCGACGAGACGAGCGCCGGCGATGTTGGCGGCGAGGTAGCGGCTGTGGGCGACGTCGACCCACCGATCCTCGACGCCCCCGATGACGAGCGTCGGCGCGGTGATGGCCCCGAGGCGCCCGGTGATGTCGACCCTGCCGTCGAGCTCGATCTGAGCGAGCGACCCGGGCGCGAACCCCGCCTGCATCGCGGGCACCATCTCATCCACCCCGGCGACGCCGAGCGCCTCGAACGAACCCGCCGTCAGCCCGTCGGCGAAGGCGTAGCGGGCGAAGAGGTCGCTACCCGCTTCGATCAGGCGCCGCCAGAGATCGAACGTGAACTGCATCCGGTCGTCCGTGCGGGCCCAGCCGCAGACGAGGGCAGCCGAGCGCACCCGGCTCGGGGCCTGGGCCGCCATCTCCGCCGCCACCACGGCGCCGAGCGACCAGCCGGCCACGTGGATGCGCTCGAAGCCGGCGTCGGTCGCCGCCGCCAGCGCCTGGGCGGCCAGGTCGGCCACCTCGAGGGGCCCGTCGTACGGTCCCTTGGTCTCCCCCGATCCCGGGAACTCCGGGCAGACGACGGTGTAGCGCTCGGCCAGCACCGGCGTCGTGAGCAGCCACGAGTCGCGCGACGACGTGGTGCCGTGCACGAGCACCACCGCGTCCCCGCTCCCGTCGAGGCCATAGGCAACGTCCAGATCCCCCACCCGCACGCTCGGCATGGCGCCCGACACTACGACAGGGTGTGCGTGTCGGCTCCCAAGGCCCCGATCACGGTTTGGGTGCCGATTGCCTCGCCTGGCGGGCCGATCGGCACCCATGACCGGATCCGCACCCAACGTTGGTAACGGCGAGTGCCGCCGCAGTGCGGCGGCAGGGGCAGCGGCCGCGGCATTGTCCGAGCACAGCGAGGCCCGCCGGAAGACAGTGCCGCCGCAGTGCGGCGGAAGGCAGCCGGCCGCGGCATTGTCCGAGCACGGCGAGGCCCGCCGGAAGACAGTGCCGCCGCAGTGCGGCGGCAGGGGCAGCGGCCGCGGCATTGTCCGAGCACAGCGAGGCCCGCCGGAGGCGGGCAAAGAATTACGGCACCAGTGCGGCTCGGAAGAACGAGATCACGTGGTCGAGGCGGGCCTCGAGGGCCTCGGCGCCGAGGGGATCGGTGTCGAGCAAGCCGCCGAGGAAGGGGGCGTCGCTGAAGTAGCTGAGCAGCGCCCCGTACCCCGTCAGGAGCAACTGCGCCGGATCGTGGTGGCGGAACGTGCCCGCCGCCATCTCCCGCTCCAGGTAGGCCACGCCCCGGTCGAACAGCGGCCGGATGACCGCCGCCAGGTCGATCCCGAGGTGGGCGCTGCCGTCGATGGCCTCCCGACGCACGAGGCGGACGAAATCAGGGCTGGCCTCGAAGAACCGGAACCCGCTGGCGATCACGTACTCGACCTTGCTCCAGCCCATCAGCTCGGCCCCCACGGCCCGCTCGACCCGCACGAACCAGTCCGACAAGGACCGCTCGAAGACCTCGAGGTAGAGCGCCTCCTTCGACGCGAAGTGGTGCAGGAGGCTCGGCCGGCGGATGCCGACACCAGCGGCGATGTCGTTCAGCGACGTCCCGTCGTAGCCCTGGTCGGCGAAGCAATGGAGGGCCTCGGCGAGGATGGCTTCCCGGGTCGAGGGGTACTCGTGAACCGCCGGCTCGGCGTGCGCTCCGCCCGCCTCACTTGAGTCCACAAGCCCAGCCTAGGCCGCTTGGCCCGCTCCCTACCGACCTGTCGGTAGGCATTAAGGTGGGGCCGATGCCGGTGCTGCCCCTCCCCGAACCCATTGGTGCCATCGTCGTGGGCTTCGCCGTCTCGCAAATCGCCAATTTGGCCACCACGGTCTACCTCCACCGGGCCGCCGCCCACCGGGCCGTGCGCCTCCAACCGCCGCTCACGTTCGCCTTCCGGTTCATCGTCTGGATCACCGTCGGCATCAAGCCCCGCGAGTGGGTGGCCGTGCACCGCAAGCACCACGCGTTCACCGATGTGGAGGGCGATCCCCACTCGCCGAAGCTGCTCGGCTGGGTCCGGGTCCAGTTCACCAACGCCGCCCTCTACCGGCGGGAGGCCCGCAACCCCGAGACGGTGCGCCGCTACGCCAAGGACATGCCGCCGGACTGGTGGGATCGCCACGTGTTCGACCACGCCCTCGTGGGCCTGGCCTTCGGCATCGGCGTGCTCATCGTGCTGCTCGGCCCGGTCTGGGGTCTCGTCGCCGCGGCGGCCCACACCGCCTTCTACCTCCTGCTCGGCGGCGCCGTGAACGGGATCGCCCACCACTTCGGGCGGCGTCCGTACGAGAACTCCGCCGGCAACCTCGGCTGGGTCGCCCTCCTCACCAGCGGCGAGGGCTGGCACAACAACCACCACGCCGCACCCACGTCGGCCCGCCTCGGCCATCACTGGTGGGAGATCGACTTCGGCTGGTGGGCCATCTCGGTGTTCCGGGCGTTCGGTCTGGCCAAGGTGCGGCTGGAGCGAGTCGTGCTCGTGACGCCGAAGGACCGCGACCGCGTCGCGGCGTAATACCGTCCTGGCCGATGGAGATCGTGTCGGCCCTGTTCGTCGAGAGCTTCAACATGCGGGAGGCACCCGGGCCCTCCACCCGCATCGACCTGACCGGGGTGTTCTTCTCGATGGCGGCGCCGTCGCCGGCGCCGTTCACGATCGAACCGCACCTCGTCGCTCTGATCTGGTGCCCGCCTGACGAAGCGGGCCAGGGCATCTTCGAGACGGTCTTCACCCGCGGCGACGACGAGATCGCCCGCAACGTGAGCCCCTTCATGGTGGATCCCGGCAAGTTCACCTACCGCCTCGTGCGGGGCGAGCTCGCCTTCGACGACTACGGGCCGATCCTGGCGCGCTGCCGGATCGACCGCGGCCCCTGGCATCTCGTGCCCCTGACCCTGCTGCCGCCGGCATGAGCGCGAACTTCGCCGCCGCCCTGTCCGAGCACCCCGTCGCCGCCACGGCCGTTGGCGAGGTCGTGGGCGAGATCCTCGAGTCCCTCGGCACCGAGCCCGATCTCGCCTGCCTGTTCGTGACCGCCCCACACACGGGCGCCCTGGAGGACATCGCTCGCGCCGTCGACACGCTGCTGCACCCTCGGGTGCTCGTCGGCGCGACCGCCAACGCCGTCGTCGGCGGGAACCGCGGCGTGGAGGACGAGCCCGGCCTGTCGCTCTTCGCCGCCCGCCTCGACGGCCAGGTGACCGCCGTGCGCCTCACGGCGGAGCAGACGCTCGACGGTTGGGTGGTGGCCGGCCTCGACCAGGACGCCGCCCACCGGGCCAGCACCCTGCTCCTGCTCCCCGACCCGTTCTCGTTCCCGGTCGACGCCTTCCTCGCCGAACTGCAGCGTGATCATCCCCATCTCGGCGTGCTCGGGGGCATGGCGTCGGCGGCACGCGGCCCCGGCGGCAACCGCCTCGTGCTCGACGGCGACCTGGTGAACCACGGCGCCGTCGGCGTGCTGCTGGAGGGCGTCACCGTCGCCACGGTGGTGTCGCAGGGGTGCCGCCCCATCGGTCAGCCGTTGATCGTCACCCGCGCCGAGCGCAACGCCATCTACGAGCTGGCCGGCCGGCCCGCCCTCGAGCGACTGCTCGAGCTGGTGGAGGCGCTCAGCCCCGACGAGCGGGCGCTGGCCAGCAAGGGCCTGCACATCGGGATCGTCGTCGACGAGCACCAGGCCACGTTCGGTCGGGGCGACTTCCTCGTGCGCGGCGTGCTCGGCGCCGACCGCGACGCCGGCGCCGTCGTCGTCGGCGACGAGGTCGCGGTGGGCGCCACCGTGCAGTTCCACGTGCGCGACGCGGGGACGGCGGCCGAGGACCTCGCCGGTCTCCTCGCCGGACGTTCAGCCGATGGTGGCCTGCTGTTCACCTGCAACGGCCGGGGCCGCGCGATGTTCGGCGATCCGCATCACGACGCCCTCATCGTGCAGGACGTTGTCGGGCCGCTGCCGGTGGCCGGGATGTTCTGCGCGGGCGAGCTCGGACCGATCGGTGGCCGCAACGTGGTGCATGGGTTCACCGCGTCGGTGGCACTGTTCAGACGAGCCGGCGGCGGACGCTGATCGCCGCCCTAACCTGATCGGCGGAGCGCACGCCGCGAGGAGGCTGTTCGATGGACCCGATCGAGGAAGGGGCGATCCGACTCGTCCGGGGGTTCGCCATGGACGCACCCCGGAAGGCCAACTCGGGCCACCCGGGGACGGCCATGGCGCTGGCACCGTTGGCCGAGGTGCTCTACGGCCGCGTCATGCGCCACGACCCGAGCGACCCCCTGTGGCCCGACCGCGACCGCTTCATCTTGTCGGCCGGCCACGCCTGCATCCTGCAGTACTCGTACCTGTTCCTGTGCGGCTACGGGCTCACCGTGGCCGACCTCGAAGCGTTCCGGCAGTGGGAGTCGCGCACCCCTGGGCACCCCGAACGCCACCACACACCGGGCATCGAGGTCACGACGGGGCCGCTCGGCCAGGGCTTCGCCAACGGCGTGGGCATGGCGGTGGCCGAGCGCGTGCTGCGAACCCAGTTCGGCGCCGACGTCGTCGACCACAACATCTTCGTGATCGCCGGTGACGGCTGCATGCAGGAGGGAATCAGCCACGAGGCCGCCTCGCTCGCCGGTCATCTCGGCCTCGGCCGCCTGGTGGCCGTCTACGACGACAACCACATCACCATCGACGGCGACACGAAGCTGTCGTCGAACGACGACGTCGTGCAGCGCTTCTTGGCCTACCACTGGCACGTCGAGGACATCGGCGCAGAGGCCAACGACCTCGACGCGCTCGAAGCGGCCGTGAGGGGCGCCATGGCCGTCGACGATCGGCCGTCGCTCATCGTGCTGCGCAGCCACATCGGCTACCCGTCGCCCGAGTTCACCGACAGCCCGAAGGCCCACGGCGACCCGTTCCCGCCCGAGGAGATCGCCCGCACGAAGGAGATCCTCGGCCTGCCTGCCAACGTGTCGTTCTACGCGCCGGCCGACATCGTCGATCCCTACCGCCAGCGCATCGCCGAACGGGGCAGCGCGGCGCGCGCCGAGTGGCAGGCTCGCTTCGACGCCCACTTCGCCGGCCACGCCGCCGACCGGGCCGTGTGGGACGCCTGCTGGGCCCAGACCGGGCTCGACGGGTGGGAGAAGGATCTCCCCCGGTTCCAGCTGGGCGAGAAGATCGCCACCCGCCAGGCGGTGCAGAAGGCCATCAACGCCACGCTGCCGAAGGTGCCCGGCATCGTGAGCGGTGCCGCCGATCTCACCGGCAACACCGGCACGAAGCTCGACGACGCCGAGATCCAGTCGAGCGAGCATCCCGGCGGCCGCCAGCTCCACTACGGCATCCGCGAGCACGGCATGGGCGCCGCCATGAACGGCATGGCCGCCCACGGGGGCATCCTCCCGGTTGGCGGGACGTTCTTCTGCTTCAGCGACTACGAGCGCCCCGCCATCCGCCTCGCCGCCCTCAGCACCGAGAAGGTCGTGTTCGTTCTCACCCACGACTCGGTGGGCCTCGGCGAGGACGGCCCCACCCACCAGCCCATCGAGCAGCTGGCCTCGCTGCGGGCCATGCCCCAGCTCCAGCTGATCCGCCCGGCCGACGCCAACGAGACCGCCGAGGCCTGGCGGGTGGCGGTCGAGACGGACGGCCCGACGGCGCTCATCCTCACCCGCCAGGCCGTGCCGGTGGTCACCGACGGGCTCGCTGTCGAGGTCGGCGCCGCCGTCGTCCACGACGTGGACGCGCCGCAGCTCGTGCTCATCGGCACCGGCAGCGAGGTGTCGGTGTGCCTCGATGCCGCCAGCCGGTTGGAAGCCGACGGCATCGCCACGCGCGTCGTCTCGATGCCGTCGTGGGACCGGTTCGAACGCCAGCCCGCCGACTACCGGCACGACGTCTTCCCGCCGGGCATCCCCCGCCTGTCGGTCGAGGCCGCCACCACGTTCGGCTGGGCTCGGTGGGCCGACGCGTCGGTCGGCATCGACGGTCGCTTCGGGGCCAGCGCCCCGGGGTCGGTGGCGCTCGAGAAGCTCGGCATCAACGTCGACAACGTCGTGGCCCACGCCAAGGCCCTCATCGAAGGAGCATCCTGATGGAACGCCTGATCCGCCTGTACGACGAGTTCGGCCAGAGCCCGTGGCTGGACAACCTGAAGCGCGGCTACCTCACCTCGGGCGAGCTGGCCCGGCTGCGCGACGAAGGCATCCGCGGCCAGACCTCGAACCCCACCATCTTCCAGAAGGCCATCGAAGGATCGGCCGACTACGACGACCAGTTCCGCACGCTCATCACCGCCGACGACACGATCCTCGACGACTACTGGGCCCTCGTGCTCCACGACATCAACGGCGCGCTGGACGTGTTCGCACCCCTGTACGAGTCCTCGGGCGGGGGCGACGGGTTCGTGAGCGTCGAAGTCGCACCGGACATCGCCAATGACACCGACGCCACGGTGATGGCCGCCCGCCACCTCCACGAGACCATCGCCCGACCCAACCTGATGGTGAAGATCCCGGCGACGGCGGCGGGCGTGCCCGCCATCCGCCAGATGATCAGCGAGGGCCGCAACATCAACGTCACCCTGATCTTCAGCCTGGAGCGCTACGAGGAGGTGCTGGACGCCTACATCACAGGGTTGGAGGCGTGCAGCGGCCCCATCCGCAACGTGGCCAGCGTGGGGTCGTTCTTCATCAGTCGGGTCGACACCGAGGTCGACCGCCGGCTGGAGGCCATCGGCTCGCCCGAGGCACTGGCCCTGCGGGGCAAGGCCGCCGTCGCCCAGGGCAAGCTCGCCTACAAGCAGTTCCAGGAGAAGTTCTCGGGCCCGCGGTGGGAGGCCCTGGCCGGGCGGGGCGCGCGGGTGCAACGCCCACTGTGGGCGTCGACGTCGACCAAGAACCCGGCCTACCCGGACACGCTCTACGTGGACAGCCTGATCGGCCCGGACACGATCAACACCCTGCCCGACGCCACCATCGAGGCGTTCGCCGACCACGGCACGCTGGCCCGCACCGTCGACGCCGACGTGGAGCAGGCCCAGGCGACGTGGCAGGCGCTCCACGACGTCGGCATCGACATGGACGACGTGGCCCGCACGCTCGAGCACGAGGGCGTGGCCAGCTTCTCCAAGAGCTTCGAGGAGCTCCTCAGCGCCCTCGACACCAAGGCCACCGAGCTGAAGAGCTAACGCCAGCAGGAGCCCCGAACGCCTGTGTGACGGAATTCGCGACGATGGCTCGATTTCGCGCACACAAGCTCGTTGGTCGCGGCCGGAGTGCCGCCGCAGTGCGGCGGCGGGGCAACCGTGGTTGGGAGTGTCCCAAGCGCAGCGAGCAGGAGCCGACGGAAGCGGAGCGGACGGCGGCGACGCCGAAAAGAGCAAATCCGGGTGGCACGACGTCCGTCCGTCGTGCCACCCGGAGATGGGTACCGCCGAAATGCGGCTCGGATCCGCCAATCCGAGCCACCCCTTGGGCCGGAGGCTCCGTTGCGCCCGGCCGTGGTTCCCGCTGATCTGTGCGCCTCGTGGTGAGGCGTTCACGATCAGAGACGGCATCCGAGGGCCCCAATGACGCGAGGAACGAGAAATTCTTCTGGAGTCACCACCAGGAGGCGTCGAGCTTGCCCTCGATGTCACGGGCGTGGCGCCGGGCGCAGGCCGGGCACACCACCGTGACCCGCCGCTGGGCGTCGTGCTCCACCATCCAGCCCAGGGGGACGATGCCCACGGCCAGGTCAGCGCCCTCGGCCTCGGCCCCGCAGCGGGCGCAGGCGGTCATGGCCGCGACCGTAACCGCCGCCCCGCCCAGGCGCCGACCCGTACACTCGGAGCGCCATGGCGACGCGACGCCCCCGCTACCGCACCGGGCGGCCCGAGCTGGATCGCCACATCGGGGCCCTGCTCGACGAGGCCGGCGTCACCAAGGATCGGGACCTCCTCTACGAGATCCTGGTGAGCTCGATCCTGCTGGCCGGCGACGCCGCCGACACCCTCGACCTGAAGATCACCAGCGCCACCCTCCGGGAGATGCGGGAGGCCTTCCGCCTGTTCGCCGCCTACCGCGGCCAGCCCAAGGTCACGATCTTCGGCTCGGCCCGCGTGCGGCCCGACAGCGCCGAGTACGAGCAGGCGCGCGCCATCGCCGCCGAGCTGGCCGGCCACGGCTGGATGATCGTCACCGGCGCCGGCCCGGGGATCATGGCCGCGGGGATGGAGGGGGCCGGGCGCGACCAGTCGATCGGCGTCAGCATCCGCCTGCCGTTCGAGCAGGGCGCCAACCCGATCATCGCCCACGACGAGAAGCTCGTGTCGATGAAGTACTTCTTCACCCGCAAGCTCATGCTGATCAAGGAATCGGCGGCGTTCCTGTGCCTGCCCGGCGGGTTCGGCACCCTCGACGAGACGTTCGAGCTCCTCACCCTCACGCAGACGGGCAAGGGCGAGCCGGTGCCGATCGTGCTGCTCGACGTGCCCGGCGGCACGTACTGGGAGAGCGCCGAGCGGTTCATCGAGGAGCAGCTCGTCAGCCGCGGCCTCGTCGATCGCACCGATCTCGCCCTGTTCCGCGTCACCGACGACGTGGCCACCGCCGTGCGCGAGATCACCGGCTTCTACCTCAACTACGACTCGATGCGCTATGTCGGCGATGTCCTCGTGCTGCGGCTGCACTCGGCCCCCAGCGATGCCCAGATCGACGAGCTGAACGCCCGCTTCGGCCACCTCTGCGCCACCGGCCGCATCGAGCGCACGACGCCGCTCCCCGACGAGGTGGCCGACAACGACAAGCTCGAACTGCCCCGGGTGCGGCTGGCGTTCGCCAAGCGCTACTACGGCCAGCTGCGCTCGCTGATCGACTCGCTCAACGCGCTCGCGCCGGCCAGCGCGGAGGTGTGAACCGGGCCCCGGCTCGGACGGACTACGAAATTGGTCCCATGACCGTGGACATCGACGCATTCAAGACACGCTCGAGACCGGTCTCGCTGGACGGGATCGACCTCGACGACTTCCGGCGGAGGCCACTCGACGCGGACGCGCTGCGCTGCCTCCAGTACATGCACGACGTCGAGTACCACACCGTCTGCTACCTGCGCGACATGCTGGTCACGCCCGCCCATCGCGACCCGGAGGTCACCACCTTCCTCACGCTCTGGAACGTGGAGGAGTACTTCCACGGCGAGGCGCTCGGTGCCGTGCTCGCCGCCCACGACCGCGCTCGGCGGCACCGAGCGGGTGGAGCGGACCCGCAACGCCCTCGGCTGGGGCGATCGGCTGAGCCCGGTGGCCCACGCGCTGGCGTCGGCCGTCGCTGGCGTGTCGTACACCGCGGTGCACATGGCCTGGGGAGCGATCAACGAGTGGACGGCGCAAGCCGCGTACGCCCGACTCTGCGTCCAGGCCGACCACCCCACGCTGACCGACGTCCTGATGCAGCTCATGCGCCAGGAGGGGCGTCACGCCGACTTCTACGCGCGACAGGCCACGGCCCGGCTGGCCGGCGACTGGCGGGCCCGCTGGCTCACCCGCACGACGCTGCGCCGGTGGTGGGCGCCCGTGGGCTCCACCCTGCTCCCCCGCACCGAGGTGGCCTTCGTGGCCCGCTACCTCTTCAGCGGGCCCGACGGTCGGGCCATGACCGAGCGCATCGATCGCCGCCTCGACCGGCTCCCAGGGCAGCGGGGCCTGCACCTCGTCACCGCGCAGGCCGACCGCCTCGCGTGCTAGCCCGAGCGCCGGCGCCGAAGAGGCGCCGCTAGAGATCCGGCTCGCGCAGGACGGCGATCGCCTTCTCCACCGCCCGGCGGGCCCGCGTGAGGCGCCGCTCGTCCACCGGCAGCTCGCTGCCGCCGGCATCGATCGACTCCCGGAGGCGCACGATGGCGAGGTCGGCCAGCTCCTCGGCGATGGCCTCCAGCCGGCCCCGGATCTCCTCGAACTCGCCGGCCATCAGACGATCGCCTCGGCCACGAGCTCCATGGGATGGCGCACGGTGACGCCGGCCGCCGCCAGGTGGAGGGCGCAGCCGGGGTTGGCGCTGGCCACCACGCCACCGCCGGCGCGGGCGATGGCCGCCAGCTTGCGCTCGCGCACCGCCGCCGCCGTGGCGGGGTGCAGCGCCGAATAGGCACCGCCGGCGCCGCAGCACAACCCCTCGTCGTCCAGTTCGATGAGCGGGGCGTAGCGACCGAGCACCGTGCGCACGGCCAGGTGGGTGCGCTGGACGTGGCGCAGATGGCACGGGTCCTGGACGATGACCGGGTCCAGCGAGCGCGCCGGCGTCGGCAAGCGCTCGCTCTCGGCGGCCAGCCACTCGTGGATGTCGCGCACCCGGCCGCTGAACACCGCGGCGGCGTCGGTGCCGAGGAGGTGGCCGTAGTCCTTGAGCTGGGCCCCGCAGCCGGCCGAGTCGACCAGGATCGGCGCGTCACCGGGCATCGACGCCATCACCCGCTCGGCCAGTACCCGGGCCGCGGGGACCAGCCCGGCGTGCACGTGGAGGGCGCCGCAGCAGTCGCCGCCGCGACCCGGCAGCGCCACCCCGACGCCCATGGCGGCGAGCACGGCCATGGCCGCCTCGTGGACGTCGCGCTGCCACGCGTCCATCACGCACCCGGTGAACAGCCAGACGTCCGTGCCGGTCGCCGCCAGCGGCCGCTGCCGCAGGGGCAGGCGCGGGAGGCCGAGGCGCTTGGGCACCAGCCGTAGCCGCTGCGCCACCGCCAACCCCCGCGACCCGGCCACGAGCAGCCGGTGGTGACCGAGGGCGCGGTAGGCCAGGCGCTGCCACCGAGGGGTGAAGCGGCGATCGGCGGCGAGGGCGGCGCGGGTGCCCTCCATGAGTCGCCCGAACGGCACCCCCGACGGGCACGCCGTCTCGCAGCCCCGGCACTGCACGCACGCGTCCATGAACGACACGAACTGGGCGTCGGGCGGGGCGCCCTCCCACTGGACGGCGCGCATGGCGGCGATGCGGCCTCGTGGCGATGCCGCCTCCTCCCCCGTCACCCGGTAGGTCGGGCAGTGCGGCAGGCACAGCCCGCAGCTCACGCAAGAGGCCAGTTCGGTGTCGATCAGCTCCAGCGTCATGGCCTGATCACGGTACCGAGCGGCCGGGGTTGAGCCGCCCCGTCGGATCGAACAGCGCCTTCAGGCGGCGGTGCACATCGGCCACCGCAGGATCGACCGCCACCGGCGGCGCCGGGCCGTCGAGGTGCACGATGCCGACGCCGATCTCGGCCACGAACCGGCCGGTGAGCCCGCGCAGCTCGCCGGGCGGCAGCGACGCCCGTCCGCCGGTGGGCAGCGCCGGCGGCCGGTCGACCTCGGGGAGGCCGGCCAGCGCCGCCTGGGTGGCGACATCGTCGGGATGGCCGTCGAGCCCGACCCACGTGGTGGCGCCGTCCCACAGGATCGCCGTCGGGCGATAGAGCGCCGCCAGCAACGCGAACGGGTCGGCTTCGCCGGCGAACCACCGGGAGACCTCGGGCCGGGGCCGGGTGCGCAGGATCACGTCGCCGACGAAGGCCAACGTGCCCTGCGACCCCACCAGCACCCGGCACAGATCGAAGCCGCTCACGTTCTTCACCGTGGGGCCGCCGGCCTTGGCCACCACACCGTCGGCCGTCACCACCCGCGCCTGCAGGAGCATGTCCCGTACCGGCCCGTACCCGAGGCGCCGGATGCTGCTCTGCCCGACGGCCAGGGCCCCGCCCACCGTGCCCCCGGGCGGGAGGGCGACGAACTGCCCCCGCTCGCCGAGAGCGGCGTCCAGCTCGGCCACCGGCGTGCCGGCGCCACAGCTCACGGTCATCTCGTCAGGCGCGATCCACTCGATGCCGCTCGGCGCCCGCACCACCGCAGCGTCGGGTACCGGCCCGCCGCGAGACCCGAGGCCGGTGATGGTGACCGGACCCGTGGTACCGACCGCGGTTGCGAGGTCGCTCAGACCCATGCGCCGGCGGGCACTGCTTGGACGTCGGCGCAGCGACTGCCGGCGGGCAGCACCTTGTGCGGGTTGGCCACGCCGTCAGGATCGAAGGCGGCCCGCAAGCGGGCCTGGAGATCGAGGTCGGCCGGGCTGAACAGCAGCGGCATGAGGTCGCGCTTCTCCAGCCCGATGCCGTGCTCGCCCGACAGGACGCCGCCGGCGGCCACGCTCACCCGCACGATCTCCTCGCCGGCGGCGTGGACCCGCTCGAGCACGCCGGGCTCGCGCTTGTCGAACACCAGGAGCGGGTGCAGGTTGCCGTCGCCGGCGTGGAAGACGTTCATCACGATCAGCTCGTGGCGATCGGCGATCTCGTAGACCGCCTTCAGCACCTCGCACAGCCGCGAGCGCGGGACCACGGTGTCGTGCAGATAGTAGTTCGGCTTGACGCGGGCGATGGCCCCGAAGGCGCTCTTGCGCCCTTTCCAGATCAGGGCCCGCTCGGTGTCGTCGGCCGCCACCCGTACGGAGCGGGCGCCGTGGGCGCGACCGATGGCGGTCACCCGGTCGACGGCGGCAGCCACGCCGGCGGGGAGGCCGTCCACCTCCACA
Source organism: uncultured Acidimicrobiales bacterium (assembly GCA_963728985.1). GTDB lineage: Bacteria > Actinomycetota > Acidimicrobiia > Acidimicrobiales > Ilumatobacteraceae > DASXAI01. Next base: position 109,851 of record CAVSME010000007.1, read on the forward strand.
ATGAGCACCGCTGCCGCATCGAGCGGGAAGCCGGCGTGCACGAAGTCCTCGACGGCACGGGTGATGCGAGCGTCCATCATCTCGATGGCAGCGGGCACGATGCCGGCGGCGATGATGGCCGACACCGTCGCCGCGCCGTCGTCCACCGACATGAAGTCGAGCAGCAGGGTCCGGACGGCGGGCGGGTTGGGCATGAGCCGCACGGCGATGCGGGTGGCGATGCCGAGCATCCCCTCGCCGCCCACGAACGCGCCCCGCAGGTCGAGACCGGCCGGCTCCGGATCGAGGCCGCCGAGCATCGTGACCGTCCCGTCGGCCAGCACGACCTCGACGGCGAGCACGTGCGTGCTGGTGACGCCGTACGCCAGGCAATGGGGACCGCCGGCGTTGGTGGAGATGTTGCCGCCGATCGAGCACGACTGCTGGCTCGACGGGTCCGGCGCGAAGTGCAGCCCGTAGGGCGCCACCGCCTTGGACAGGTCGAGGTTCAAGAGGCCGGGCTCCACCCATGCCACCCGCGCCTCGGTGTCGACCGACAGCACCCGGTTCATCTTCGTGGTGACGACCACGACCGGCCCGTCGAGCGGGACGGCCCCGCCGGCCAGCCCCGTGCCCGAACCACGGGCCACGAAGGCCCGGCCGTGGTGGCGGGCGGCCTGCACGCAGGCCTGCACCTCGGCCGTGCTCGTGGGGAAGCAGACGACTTCGGCCGCCCCCTCGATGTTCGACGCGTCGCGCCGGTACAGGCCGAGCTCGGTCGAGCCCACGTGCACCCGCGATGGCGCCAGCGCCGCCCGCAGCTCCGCCACCAGCGCGTCCGTGCTCACGTCAGCCACGGTAGACCCGTCCCAGCCGTTTCCACGTGGTCTCCACCCCCGGCACCCGGCGCACGCCCGCTTGCAGGCCCGGCGGCGTCCGGCGGGCGGCCGCCCGCACCAGCGACAGCGCCGCCCGCCGGCACGCCTCCCCCGGCGCCAGCGGGCGGTTGCGCTCGCTGGCGATGGCGTCGGCCACCGCCGTCGGCGGGTAGTACCGGCCCCCTGCGGTTGCGGCCCGCGCCTCCCGCTCGTCCTCGTCGGCCGACCAGCGGTCGAGGGCGTCGGCACCAGGCACCGGGCCGGGCCGGGCGATGACGTAGGCGAACAGCGTCCGCTCCGGAGCAGCGTCGGTGTAGGCGGCATCGCGGTCGAGGATCTGCATGACCCAGGGCGCCGTCTCGCTCCACGGGCGGTCGAGCACGGCGGGGTTGTGGGTCAGCAGGAGGTAGGCGATGCCCCCGCCCAGTGCGACCTGATGCTGCACGGTGAAATAGCGCTGCATCACTTCGAGCACGAGCTCGGAGTGCACGGCCTCGGTGGGATCGCCGACCAGCATCTCGTCGAGGAGCGGGTAGTGCATCGGCGAGCGCAGCTCGGCCGGCAGCGTGACGTTCACGCGGTGCGCCGCTTCCCACATGTCGCCCGGGTACTGGTTGCGATGCGGGCCCACGTAATCCCACGACACGAACACCCCGTCGGGCCGGAGCAGTCCGGCCAGCGCCCGCATCACCCGGTCGATGTGCGAGATGTGGTGGGCGGCGGCGTGGTTGACGACGAGGTCGTAGCCGTCTTCGGGGAACGCCGCGGCGTTGACGTCGACGCGGTAGTAGCGCAGCGGCCGGTCTCCCGCCGCACGCCTCGCCTCGTCGAGGAGGTCGTCGGCGATGTCGATCCCGACCGCCTCGGCCACCACGCCGCGATCGGTCATCGAGCGTTCCACCCACCCGTTGCCGCAGTTGAGCACGAGGGCCTTGGCGAACGGGCGGCCGTGCCAGCGGGCGAGGTGCCCGATCCAGTCGAGGAGCGGCTCGCCCGTGGCCCGCTGCTGCACGTGTTGGTTCACGGCGTCGAGCTCGTTCCAGTACCGGTCGCGGTAGTACGGCGCGCTCGACGGCGGGACGGCGCCTCCTGACGTCGGCGCGGTCAACGGGCGCGCCACCGGCGGGTGGGTGGGCCGCCGGGCGCCACGCACTCGAAGATCACGAACTGGTAGCTGTGCCAGAGCCCGAGGCGCTCGGCGTGGGGCTGGTCGAGCACGCGCTCGACGCCCGCGGCGCCGGCGGCCGCCACCATGGCGGGCACGTCCCAGCCCGAGTCGCGCCCGTCGAGCGGGGTGGCGTCGCCGGTGCGCACGGCGTCGGCCAGCGGCGCGGTGACCAGCACCGTGGTGGCCAGCCCGTGGCGTCGCAGCCGGTCGGCGAGATCGAAGCCGAAGCGCCAGAACACCTTGGTGTCGTCCTCGTGGAACTCCGGCTCGCTCGGGGCGACGGTGGTGCCCTCCTGCACGGGTACCTGGAGGTACATGCGCCCGCCGGGCGCCAGCGTGCGGGCGATGCCGGCGAGCGCCCGATCGGTGTCGGGGACGTGCTCCAGCACGTGGGCGCTCAGCAACACGTCGACCGAACGGGGCCGGAGCCGGATGTCCTGGAGGTCGAGGCGCACCGCGGCGCGGTGGGACGACTGGTCGTAGTCCGTCGCTGTGTAGCGGAACCATCGCGCCATGGCGACGCGGTAGGCGTCGGCGAGGCGGGGGCTGGTCTCGGTGACGCGCAGGCGCGGCGACGGTGGCGTGCGGCTGATGAAGCAGAAGAACGAGAACCGATCGCGGGCACTGCTCTGGCAGCACGGGCAGATCTGGTCCTCCACGTGACGGTCGCCGACGAACGCGTCACCCTCCCAGCAGCAGACGTTGCAGTAGGCGCCGTCGCCCGGCGGGATCGCTCGCCAGGGCGACCGCGGGAACCGGACGGCGCGCGGGGGCGGCGCCGTGGGGCTCGGACCATGGCGCAGGAACGTCACCTGCTCGAGCCACAGCGACGGCGTGCGCAGCACGCGCAGCCCGTGGCGGGTGCGGCGCCCGAGTCGGCCGAGCGTGGACTCTGGCGTGGCCGACATCACGCGCGACGGTAGCGGCGCGCTCATAGAGTCGGAGCCATGGCTCCACCGGATCCCGAGGACCTCCACGAGTACGTGAGCTTCGAGGATCCCGACGAGGACCGCACGTGGGTCTTCGACGTCACGTTCTTCCTCTCCGATTGGATGTGCATCTTCGGGCAAGGGTGCCAGGGCGTCCTCACCGGACCCGCCCCCGAGCTCGTCCAGGGCTGCTGCAGCTACGGCGCCCACTTCATCGACGCCGACGACGAGGCCACCGTGGAGGTCGCCGCCGCCCGGCTCACGAAGGAGCAGTGGCAGTTCCGCAGCAAGGGGCGCAAGGGGGGCACCATCGTCACGCAAGACGACGGCACCCGCATCACCCGCCTGGTCGACGGCGCCTGCATCTTCCTCAACCGCCCCGGCTTCCCCGCCGGTCCCGGCTGCGCGCTGCACCAGGCCGCCCTCACCGAAGGCGAGCGGCCGATGGACTGGAAGCCCGACGTGTGCTGGCAGCTGCCGTTGCGGTTGCAGGAGCACACGGACGACCACGGTCACGTGACGAGCACGCTGCGGGAGTGGAAGCGGCGCGACTGGGGCGAGGGCGGCTTCGAGTTCCACTGGTGGTGCACCGACGCGCCGGATGCCTTCGTCGGGCGTGAGCCGGTGTACGTGTCGATGCGCGACGAGATCGTGGAGCTGACCGGGGAGCCCGTCTACGCCATGCTGGTAGCGCAGCTGGCCCAGCGGGGCCGGCGGGCCGTCCTGCCCCACCCCGCCGTCCGGCGCTAGGAGGGTTCTGAAGTATCCCGGTCGGCGGCGCCGGTCACGCCACCGTACATGGACCGCCGAGGTCCACACTTCAGAACCTTCCTAGTTGCGCTTGTAGGCCCGGCGCCGATCCTGCTCGGCCAGGATGCGCTTGCGGATGCGGATGGCCGTGGGCGTCACCTCGACGAGCTCGTCGTCGGCGATGAACTCGATCGCCGTCTCCAGGGTGTGCACCACTGGCGGAGCCAGCTTGGCGCCCTCGTCGTGGGAGTGGGTGCGGATGTTGGTCTTCTCCTTCTCCCGCACCGCGTTCACCACCATGTCGCCCGGGCGGGACGACTCCCCCACCACCATGCCCTCGTAGACGACGTCACCGGGCCCGACGAACATCGTGCCCCGGGTCTGGAGGTTGTCGAGGGCGTAGGCGGTGGCGTTGCCCGAGCGGTCGCCGAGCATGGCGCCGCCGGTGCGATGGGGAAGCTCGCCGGCCCACGGCGTCCACCCGGCGTGGTGCTGGTGCAGCAACGCCGTGCCCCGGCTGGCCGTGAGCAGGAGCGACCGGAACCCGATCAGGCCGCGGGCGGGCGCCTCGAAGGAGACCACCGTGCGCCCGGGGTCACCGGGGCGGAGATCGAGCACGCGGCCCTTGCGGGGGGCGAGCGCCTGCGTGACCGTCCCGACGTGCTCGTCGGGGACGTCGCACACCCCCCGCTCGAGCGGCTCGTGGCGGCGGCCGTCGATGTCCTTGGTGACCACCTCGGGTCGGCTGACCTGCAGCTCGTAGCCCTCGCGCCGCATCGACTCGATGAGCACGGCGAGCTGCAGCTCACCGCGCCCGGCCACCTCGATGACGTCGGGGCTGTCGGTCTCCTCCACCCGGATGGAGACGTTGCCGAGCACCTCGCGGGCGAGGCGTTCCCGCAGGTGGCGAGAGGTGAGGAAGCGGCCGGCCTTGCCCGCCAACGGGCTGGTGTTGACGCCGAAGGTCATGTAGAGGACGGGCTCGTCGACGGCCAGGCGGGGCAGCGGCGGCACGCCGTCGGGGGCGGCGATGGTGTCGCCGATCTCGACCTCGGGGAAGCCCGCCACCACGAACAGGTCCCCGGCGCTCAACTCCTCGACCTCCGAGCGGCCCACGCCGCTGAACGCCATCAGCTGGGTGAGGCGGCGCTTGAGGGGCGCCTGCCCCTCGCCCACCTCCTCGTCGAGGAGGGCGACGGTCTCACCCTTGCGCAGGACCCCGTTGGCCACTCGACCGATGGCCAGGCGGCCCAGGTAGTCCGAGGCGTCGAGGTTGGTCACCAGGGCCTGCAGGGGGGCGGCGGCGTCGCCGGCAGGCGCCGGGATGGCGTCGAGCACGGTGTCGAGGAGGGCGGTGAGGTCGTCGTCGGGACCGGGCGTGCCCACGCCCTTCATCGACCGACCCTCCCGGGCCACGGCCGAGACCACCTCGAAGACCAGGTGGTCGGGCGTGGTGGCCAGGTCCATGAACAGGTGCTCCACCTCGTCGAGGACCTCCTCGGCCCGGGCGTCGGAGCGATCCACCTTGTTCAGCACCACCACCGCCGGCAGGTCGCGTGCCAAGGCCTTGGACAGCACGTAGCGGGTCTGGGGCAGGGGCCCCTCGGCCGCGTCGACCAGGAGCAGCACGCCGTCGACCATGGTGAGCGCCCGCTCGACCTCGCCGCCGAAGTCGGCGTGGCCCGGGGTGTCGACCAGGTTGATCTTCACGTCACGCCAGGTGATGGAGGCGGCCTTGGCCAGGATGGTGATGCCGCGCTCACGCTCCTGGTCGCTGGAGTCCATGATCCGATCGACCACGGCCTGGTGGGCGGCGAAGACGCCGGTGGCCCGCAACAGGGCATCCACGAGCGTCGTCTTGCCGTGGTCCACGTGGGCGACGAGCGCGACGTTGCGCAACTTGGGGGGGTTCACATCTCACCTATCGGCCGCTCGGGGCGGCGTGTGCGCCGGCTGGGGTTACCGGTCGTCCTCGTCGTCGTCATCCTCATCGAACGTGACGCCGTACTTCTCGGCAAGAGCGGCGTACTCGTCGTCCTCGGAGGACGGATGGGTATCGGTGTCTCGCGGCCCGAACCCGAAGGCTTCCGGCCCGGACTGCTTCAGCTTGCGCGCTTCTTCGAAGCGACGATGACGACCCTTCTTCACGGCAGGGCTCCGGCTTCATCGAGGTGACATTGCGAGACAGTCTACCTCCGAGGACCGGCGTCTCCGGGGATCGGCCTGGCGACCGCTCCGGGCGATCTCGACGCCGCATCGGCCGAAAGATGAAGGGTGACCTGGGCATCTGTCGGCCCGCTGACTCCCCGTGTCGGCTACGTGAAGTGATCAGTCACACACGGAATGAGGCGATAGCCCTAGAGCCAACCACTGCCCGTCGTGCCACGATCGCAAGATGGGTTCGACCGTGGCCCTCGTCAATCAAAAGGGTGGCGTCGGCAAGACCACCGTCGCCCTCGGCCTCGCGTCGGCGGCGTGGGCGGCCGAGGAGCACGTCCTGGTGGTGGACCTCGACCCCCTCGGCGCCGCCACGTGGCACCTGGGCCACGATCCCGACACCACCGCCGTGTCCGTGGCCGAGTTGCTCACCCAGCCCGCTGCGGGTGCCGCCGCCGATGCCATCGTGGTCTCGGCGTGGGGCAGCCGGGTCCACCTGCTGCCGGCGTCGTCGCGCCTGGCCGCCCTCGACGGCGTGAACCCGGGCCTCAGCCAGCTGGAACGCCTGGCCACCGTGCTCGACGGGCTGGCGGAGCGCTACCAGGCCATCCTCATCGACTGCGGGCCGCACCTCGGGGCGCTCACCATGGGCGCGCTCACCGCCGCTGACGGAGCCCTCGTCGTGGTCGACCCGAGCGAGTTCGGCCTCCGGGGCATCGCGCCGGCCGTCGACCTGGTCGCGACCCTCGCCGAGCAGACCAACCCCCGCCTCGAGATGGGCGGCATCGTCGTCAACAAGATGACGGCCCATCACGTGGAGAACGAGCGCCAGTACGGGCGGGCCGACGAGCTCGCCGGCTGGGTGCCGGTGTGGCGGCCGGCCATCCCCGAGCGCATCGTCGTGCACCGGGCCGCCGCCGAGCGCCGCCCCGTCCACGCGTACGGCCCCAAGGCCACTGACGTCACCGACGCCTTCGACCACCTCTGGCTGCGCACCCGTCGCCTGCTGCGTCGCAGCCTCCCGGTCTCCCGCGACGAGCCCGACCCCGCCCTCACTTCGTAACTTGGCGCCGCCGTGCGGCGCCGGGGCAACTGCTGGCGGGATTGACCGAGAGGGCGAGCGGAGAGGCGGAGAGAGCTTTGGGTGCCGATTGCCTCGCCTGGCGGGCCGATCGGCACCCATGACCGAATCGGCACCCAACGTCGCTCACGGATCGTGGCCACCGGCCCCGTCCGCGCCGATCGCGAGCACCTCTCCGCTCGCCCTCCGAGCGCAGCGAGACCGAGGCGACGCCGAGGCATCAGAGGGCGAGGAGCTTCAGGCCGCCCTGACCGTCGAAGGCGAGCGCCGCTTCCCCGGCCACCAGGTGGCGGATGTCGTCGCCCACCGTGGCCGCCCGCCAGCCATGGGCTAGGCGGGCCTCCGGAGCGCCCCGCAACAGCTCGACCAGGTCGGCCCGGGTGGCCAGGAGGGCGGTGTCGATGCGCTGATCGCGCGCCAGCTGGCTCACCCACGCCGACACGAGGGTGACGGCCGGGCGCAGGTGACGATCGAGCTCGTCACCGTTGGTCTCCGGCAGCTCGACCGGCCGGGCCAGCCCGTCGGCCACCGCCGCCAGCAGCTCGGCCCCGGTGGTGCCCCGGGCGTGGCGCTCCTCGACGCCCCGGGTGGAGCGCAGCTCCTCGAGCGCCGTCGGTGGCCGCTGGGCGATGCCCAGGATGGCCAGGTCGGGCAGCACGAAGCGCACCGGCAGGTCGAGCTCGGCGGCCCGCCGCTCCCGCCACGCCGCCACCGAGCGGGCGACCCCCCGGCTGCGGCTCCGGAGCGTGCGCACGTCCTTGAGCTTGAGCCAGGCATCTTCCGGGTCGCCCGGGCCGGTGGGCCGGGTGCGCAGCTCCTCGCACTCGTCGAGCGCCCACGACAGGCGCCCGAGAGCCTCCAGCTGGGCCACCAGCAGGTCGTGGAGCTCCAGGAGGTGGGCCACGTCGGCGGCGGCGTAGGAGCGCTGGTTGGCCGACAGCGGGCGCCGGAGCCAGTCCGAGAGGCGATCGGCCTTGGGCAGCTTGAGGCCGAGCTCGGCGGCCAGGAGGTTGCCGAGCGACGGGGTGGCGTGGCCGACGAAGCCGGCCGCGAGCTGCGTGTCGAACAGGCGGCTCGGGATGGACCCGCACGTGCGGGTGAGGACGTCGAGGTCCTGCTGGGCGGCGTGGACGACGGCGAGGCCAGGACCGTCGAACAGCGGAGCGATCCCGCGCAGATCGATGGCGAGGGGATCGACCAGGGCGATCCCACCGGGCCACCCCAGCTGCACGAGCGCGACTTTCGGGTGGTAGCTGCGTTCCCGGTGGAACTCGGTGTCGAGGGCGTAGCGGGGCTCGCCGACGAGCGTGGCGATCAGGTCGGCGAAGGTGGCCTCGTCGGCCACCCAGAGGGCCTCGTCGGTCACGTCGGCTCGGTGCCGACCACGACGTCGCGCCCGCTCTCGATCCACGCCAGGGTGCCGCCGGCCACGTTCACCGCCTGCAGCTGGTGCTGGCCGCTCAGGTACTCGGCGGCGCGGTGGCTGCGGGCCCCGCTGCGGCAGATCACGAGGATCTCGGTCTCGGCCGGAAGCTCGGCCGCATGGGCCGGCACGTCGTCGAGCGGGAGGAGCTGGGCGCCGGGCACGTGCGCGTCGACGTACTCGTCGGGCTGACGCACGTCGAGCAGGAACGCACCGGCGGCCAACCGGTTCGCCGCCTCGTCCACGCTGATCTCGGGCACGGCCACGTGGTCAGGCTAGCGACGGAGGTCTGCGGGCGTGTTCGCGTTGGCCACCACTGCCGGTGGCACCGCCACCTCCACCGCATCGAGCGGGGCCAGCGCCCGATGGACGGCCCGCTCGCCACTGTCGTAGGCGGCCCGCAGCTGGGCGCGGCAGCGACTCACCGGCCACGCCGCGCAGAGTGGTTCAAGGCGCTCGGCGCGGGCGACGGCGGCTGTCGCGTTCTCGGCCGCTGCCTCGACCAGTGCGCTGATGGTGGCGGCATCGATCCACGCCAGGTCGGTGGCGAGCACCACGACGATGTCGTGGTCGGCCACGTCCAGGGCGGTGAGCAGCCCCGCCAGCGGCCCCTCGCCCTGGCGTGGGTCGTCGTGGGCGGCCAGGCCGAGGGCCGCCAGCGCCGCTCGATCGCCGCCGACGGTGTGCACGTCAGCGACGCCGGCGGCGCGCAGGGCGGCCACCACCCGCAGGACCATCGGCTGGCCGTCGACGGCGAGCAGGGCCTTGTCGGTGCCCATCCGGCGGCTGCGACCGCCGGTGAGCACGGCCCCGCTGAAGGGACTCCATCACCCGCCGTAGTTCATGCGGGTGTCCTCCATGCGCAGCACGGGCGTGTCCTCGGCCTGCAGGAAGTCGGCGTCCACCACCTCGCCGATGAAGAAGGTGTGGCTGCCGACATCGACGGGCTGGCGCACCTCGCACTCCACGAAGGCCACCGCCTGCGTGAGGATGGGCGCGCCGGTCCGGCCGTCGCGGAAGGCGAAGCCGTTGAGGGTCATGGCCGCCGTGTCGACGTCGACGGGCTTGGTGAACTTGCGCACGATGGCCCGGTCCTCGCGGCTGACGATGCACAACGAGAACACCCGCCCCCGCTCGATCAGCTCGTGGGTGAGCGCCTCCTTCTCCACGCCGATGCCGAGCAGCTTCGGCTCCGAGCTGACTTGGGTCGCCCAGTTGAGGGTCATGAGGTTGCGGCGCTCGCCGTCCCGGCTCCCCACCACGTAGAGCCCCGACGGCATGGCCCACAGCACCCGCCGACGCAGGCGGTCGTAGGTGTCGGGATCGGCGCCGGGCGGGAACGGACCGACGGGGCCTTCGCTCGTGGGCATGGTGCCCACGGTAGGACGGCCCAGCGCGACAGGGGCACCCCGGCCTCACCAGTGTCAGGGAAACGAGCGAAAACTGCTCGGCTTGGTGCCATCGACGTGACCGGAAGGCTTCTGGTCTCCCGAACGTGCCGTTCCTGGTGCGGTCCCGTGCCCAGATCGGTTTTGGTCACGAGCTGCGCTCCCAAGGGCGACCACCCATGGCTGAACTCGTGACAGCTTCGGCTGTCAGCGGCGGTGGGAGGGGTTTGGTCAGACGCCCACGTGGTTGAAGACCCGGATCGTGGGCTGGTCCGTCAACATGTCCACGAACTGGTTCAGAGTTCCGCTTTCCACTCGCCACGCCAGGTACGCCTCATAGTGCTGGCGGGACGCCCACTGCTCCCAGAACAGGAACCTTGTCGGGTCGTCGTCGCTCTGATGCATGGTGATGCTCTCGAAACCGTCAAAGGCCCGCGTGTCCGGTAGCTCGGATCGGAGGAACTTCTTGATGTCGTCGATTTGACCGTCCTTGGCCTGGAACTCCAGCACGACCTTCACGCTCATGGTGCCCCCTCGTCGTCCCACACCGGCGTCTCCGACGCCGGCCATTTCCCCCAAATGCGGACTGTAGCTCGGGCGAGACGCGGTCCGGACGGCCGGCCGACAGGGCACGTCGGACGCCGGCGAAACCGAATCCGGGGATGGTTTGTCGGGGCATATCGCGATCACATCGGCGCGACCCGGCTTCTCGAAACGTGCGGCGGGCTCACCGACGTCATCGCCCCGCATCACCGCGCCCGACACGGGCGCCATCGCGGGTGGAGCTCGTTCGTCGTGGCGGGGGTGGGTGGCTGGTGAGGGTGGTGCCGTCGGGTTTGGTGACCTCGACGGTGGCGTCGGGCAGGAGCTTCAACTGCCACTGCGGGTGGTGCGCGAAGTCGTGATGGTGACGCCAGCAGGCGAGCACGAGGTTCGACGGGTCGGTGCGGCCGCCGTGCTGCCACGGCACGACGTGGTGAGCCTCACAGCACGACACCGGCCGGTCACAGCCGGGGAACCGGCAGCCGCCATCGCGCACCGCCAGCGCCGCGAACAGGTGGTGGCTCACGGTTCGGGTGGTGCGCCCGGCGTCGAGGACGACCGAGCGGCCGTCGGTGACGACGCGGTGCAGGCCGGCGTCGCACAGCAACGACCCGATCGACGCGGGGTCGAGTAGCTGGCCGTCCATCGTCTGGCCGGTGCACTGTTCGAGGTCGTCGAGGGTCACCACCACCGTCACATCAGGACGGCTGCCACGCGAGGTGGCAGCGGAGTCAGCGTGATCCAGGAAGTAGCGGCCCAATGCGACGAGGGCGTCGGCATCGCGTTGGCCTCGGGTGCGGGCCGGTTCGCCGTCGAGGTCAGGAGTGGTGGCGGCGGAGAGTGCCGCGCTCACGACCTGGAACCCGGCGGGGTCGAGCCGTCCCGACAGCTCCCCCCAGCCGTCGATCCCCATCGACACCTGCACCGTCCGGTCGGATGGTTCGAGCAGCGGCGTGTCGACCAGGGCGTCGGCGTAGGCGGCCCAGCGGCGCATCGCAATCTCGGTGTGGCGTACGGACAGACCGGCGAGGGCGGGCAGGAGCGCCGGTTCGTGCTCGGTGAAGATGGCCTGGGTGCGGTCGTTGACGTGGTGGACGACGGCGTCGACTTGAGCGGTGGCCAGCCGGCCATCGACCCAGGCGGCACTCACTTCGGGACAGGCCCGCAGGCGGGCCGCTCGCCTGACGAAAGTGGCCCCTTCGGCACTCGACCGACGGGCGAATGTCCGTAGCCACTGGGCCATCGTTACGGCACCGTCAGCGGCCGGGTCGACACGGTCCATGGCAGAACACAGACGACCGGCGAGCTGGTCATAGGCACGAAACAGCGTCACCACCTCATCATTCGTGAGATCGTCGGGCAGTTCGGCAATGGCCCGCAGGACGTGTTCCACTGCCGTTTCCATACAATGAGCGTACGTATGTTCGCTCTGCAAAGCAACCTTGCCTGAAGAACTTCGCCGGCTCATTACCGAGGTCGACACACGCGCACCTACCTCTTGGTGCGCCGTCTGCGGTTCTGGCCGGTGGCCATGCGCTCGTCTGCGCCGCGGCGCGCTACGCGAACCTCGCGCGGTGCTCGCCCGGGGTGATCCCGGTGCGGCGCTTGAAGGCCCGGTGGAACGTCTCGATCGTCCCGAACCCGCATCGGCGGGCCACGACGCCCAACCCCTCCTCGCCGCCCTCGAGCATCCGCCGGGCCGCCTCCACCCGCACCGCCTCCACGTGCTCGGCCACCGTCGTGCCCGTCTCGGCCCGGAACGTGCGGGCGAGATGGCGCTCGCTCAGTCCGGCTCGCCGCGCCAATGCCGCCACCGACAGATCAGCGGCGGGATCGGCGGCGATCGTGTCGAGCACCTCACGCACGTCGCCTCGTCGCGGCGCCGGCACGGCAACGTGGGACGAGAACTGCCCCTGCCCCCCGGGCCGTTGCACGAAGACGACCAGCCAGCGGGCCACCTCCCGGGCCAGGTCGGGCCCGTGGTCGTCCTCCACGAGGGCCAGTGCCAGATCGATCCCGGCAGTCACGCCGGCCGACGTCCACACCGACCCGTCGCGGATGAAGATCCGCTCGGGGTCGATGTCGAGCGTCGGGAACTGGCGGGCCAGGGCGCCCGCCCGCCCCCAGTGGGTCGTGACCCGGCGCCCCTCGAGCAGGCCCGCCGCCGCCAGCAGGAACGTACCGGTGCACACGCTCGTCACCCGCTGCGCCTGCCCGGCCAGTCGGGCCACACCGGCGACGAGCACCGGATCGGCGGCGGCGGCCCGCACGCCGACGCCGCCGGTGGTCATCAGGGTGTCAACCGGGCCATCGACCGCGCCGATGGCCTCCGTGTCCAGCACGAGCCCGCTGCTGGCTCGCACCGGGCCGCCGGCCGCACTCACCACCGTCACGTCGTAGGGGTCGCCGGCGCCGAGCTGGTTGGCGGAGTGGAACACCTCGGACGGTCCCACCACGTCGAGCAGGGTGGTGTCGGCGAACGTGACCATCACGACCCGGCGCATGGGCCAGTATGGCACGAATCGTCAATGCTGTGTCATTGCAGACAAAAGGCCGAGCCCGCATGATGGCCCCATGGACATCGCCATCGTGGTCTTCCCCCAGCTCACCGCCCTCGACGCCCTGGGCCCCTACCAGGTGCTGACCCGGCTCCCCGGCGCCGAGGTCTCGTTCGTGGCCGAGCAGACCGGCGAGGTGCGCGACGACATCGGCCTCCTGGCCTTCCCCGTCGAGCGGACGTTCGCCGAGGTGTCCCGGCCCGACGTCATCGTCGTCCCGGGCGGCACCATCACCCGGAAGATGGCGCGCGACGGCCACCCGAGCGTGGCCTGGATCCGCGAGGTCCACGAGCACACGACGTGGACGACGTCGGTCTGCACCGGCTCCCTGCTGCTCGGCGCCGCCGGCATCCTCGACGGCCTCGACGCCACCAGCCACTGGGCCGCGCTCGACGCGCTCAAGGAGTACGGCGCCACCCCCACGTTGGAACGGGTCGTCGAGCGGGGCAAGGTGATCACCGCCGCCGGCGTGTCGTCGGGCATCGACATGGCCCTGCTGCTGGCCGCCCGCATCGCCGGCGACGACGTCGCCCAAGGCATCCAGCTCGGCATCGAATACGACCCCCAGCCGCCCTTCGACGCCGGCTCGCCGCTCAAGGCTCCGGCCCACGTGGTGGAGGCCGTGCGGGCCAGCATCGGCAAGCGGGCCGGGGCGCTACTGAGCTCGTAGGGTCGGGTCGAGCTGGGCGAGGAACTGGGCGCAGCGCTCGGCCTCGTCCTGCTCGCCGATGCGGGCGGCGGTCCGCCCGAGCCCCTGGAGCCCCCGCAGGAACCCACGGTTGGTGTCGTCGGCCCAGCGCACGTAGCCGCTGCCCCGCCAGCCGCTGGCCCGCAACCGGTCGAGCCCGCGGTGGTACGCGACGCGGTAGCACGCGTAGGCCTCGGCGTCGTCACGGGCGGCATCACCCAGGCGGGCCCAGGCGTCCAGGAAGCGGGGCCACCGGGCGCAGACGGCGGCGACGGCGTCGCGCCGGTCGGCCTCGGGCCGCGCCAGGGCGTCCTCCAGCGCCGCCAGCGCGTCGGTGGGCTCGGGGTCGAGCACGGTGGACGGCGGGCCCTGCGGCGTCAGGTGCACCGGGCGCTGATCGGACATGGGCCGGATGCTAGGGCGAGGGGACGCGGGCCACGGCCTGGCGCACCAGCCCGGCGAACTGCTCCGGGTGGGTCATGTGCGCCATGTGGGCGGCCCCCTCGACCTCCACCCGCTCGGCGTCGGGCAGGAGCTCGGCGAGCCGGTCCACCGACTCGGCGTGGTGAGCAAGACCGAGCGTGCCCCGGGCCATGACGACGGGGACGGCCACCTCGGGCGGCTCGTACGGCGCCCTCGATCGGACGTCGGCCATCTCCGCGACGAACGCCACCCCCTCGGCGCGGCGCTCGGCCTTCGTCCGTTCGGGCAGCGCCTCCCAGCGCTCGTCGCCGAGCATCCGGCGCAGGAACGCCTCGACCGCCGCCTCCGGGCTCTCCGCTCCCAGCATGGCGGCGGAGCCGGCGCTGGTCGGCGGCCACCACTGCGTCCACGGCATCGGCGGCTCATAGGCGGCGACGGCGCGCACGAGGTCCGGGCGGGCGACGGCGGCGGCGAGGGCCACGTTGCCGCCGTAGCTGTGGCCGACGACGACGGCGGGGCGCTCGGCGATGAGCTCGAGCAGGTCGTCGACGTGGACGGCGACCCCGTACGGACCGGGCCGGTGGCGCGAGCGCCCGTAGCCGCGCCGGTCGTAGCGCACGACGCGCAGGTCGTCGAGCCGGCGTGCGACCTTGTAGAACGCCGTGCCCCGGTCGAGCGAGCCGTGCACCAGCACGACCAGCGGCGCGCCCGCCGGCCCCGTCGCATCGTGGTGCAGCGCGGTGGCCATCGCCGATGTGTACCAGGGAGCAGACTGGAGACGTGGCTCTCGACCCGACCGACTCCCTCCTCGCCTTCATCGCCGCGTCGCCATCGCCCTACCACGCCGTGGCCACCGCCGCCGCCCGGCTCGACGGCGCCGGCTTCAAGCCGCTCGACGAGGCCGACGCCTGGGACGACGTCACCGGCGGCCACTACATCGTGCGGGGCGGGGCGCTGGTCGCCTGGCGGGTGCCCGAGGGCGTGCCCGCCCACGCGCCGTTCCGGGTGGTCGGTGCCCACACGGACTCCCCCAACCTCCGGCTCAAGCCCCACCCCGACACCGGGAGCGCCGGCTGGCGCCAGCTGGCGGTGGAGGTCTACGGCGGGGCGTTGCTGAACTCGTGGCTCGATCGGGATCTCGGGTTGTCGGGGCGGGTCGTGCTGCGCGACGGGTCCGTGCGCCTGGTCCTGGTCGATCGGCCGCTGGCCCGGGTTCCACAGCTCGCCATCCACCTCGACCGCGAGGTCAACGAGCGCGGCGTCCAGCTCGACAAGCAGGCCCACCTGACCCCGGTGTGGGGCCTCGGACCGGTGGCGGACGGCGACCTCGCCACATTCGTCGCCGCCGAGTTGGGCATCGAGCGCGACGACGTCGCCGCCTTCGACCTCATGCTGCACGACCTCACGCCGCCGGCCCGGCTGGGCGCTGACAACGAGCTCATCGCCGCCGCCCGCCTCGACAACCAGTTCTCGTGCTGGGCCGGCGTCGAGGCGGTGGCCGAGTCCGGCGACGAGGGAGCCGCCATCCCCGTCGTCTGCCTCTTCGACCACGAGGAGGTGGGCTCGGCCAGCACGACCGGGGCGGCCGGTCCCCTCCTCGAGATCGTGGTGGACCGCCTGGTCCGGGCCCGCGACGGAACCGCCGAGGACCGCCACCGGGCACTCGTCGGCTCGGTCTGCGTGTCGGCCGACATGGCCCACGCGGTCCACCCCAACTACGCCGAGCGCCACGAGCCCGCCCACCGGCCCCTCCCCAACCGGGGCCCGGTGCTCAAGGTGAACGCCAACCAGCGCTACGCCACCGACGCCACCACCGAGGTGGCCTTCACGCGGGCATGCGAGCAGGCCGGGGTGCCGTGGCAGGTCTTCGTGTCCCGCAACAACGTGCCGTGCGGCTCCACCATCGGACCGATCACGGCCACCCGCCTGGGCATCGCCACCGTCGACATCGGCTGCGCCCAGCTCTCCATGCACTCGGCCCGAGAACTTGCCGGCGCTCGCGACCCCGGTTACCTGGCCGAATCCCTCCGGGCGTTCGTTATGCCCGGCTGACCCCGCCGTCTTTCGGGTAGCAAGGTACGTCAGCCCGGCGGACGCCGGGCCCAGCCCCCTGGGAGTCCCCATGAAGCTTGCCGCCGTCACAGCTGCTGCCGCGCTGACCGCCCTGCTCGTCACCGGATGCGGGGGCGACAACAAGTCGGTGAGCGCCAGCACCGCCGCCGCATCGGGCGGTGCCGCCACCACTGCCACGACCGCCGGCGGCGGGACCGCCACGACCAGTGGTTCGGGCAGCGACGGCGACAGCACCACCGCGCCGTCGTTCTCGGGTGACAGCAACAACGAGTTCTGCAAGAAGGTTCGCGACCTCGAGAGCTCCGACCTCGGCGACGCCCTGTCCGGTGGCGGCGACGACCTGAAGGCCACCCTGCAGACGGCGAAGTCGGCGCTCGCCGACCTGAAGGGCTCGGCCCCGTCGGAGATCAAGGACGACGTCAACACTGTGGCCAGCGCCATCGAGAAGCTCGACGCCATCTACGCCAAGTACGACTACGACCAGGCCAAGGTGATCGCGGCTGCCCAGAAGGACCCGTCGGTCCTCCAGGACGTCACCGCCGCCGCGAGCGACACCAAGTTCGTGGACGCCACCACCCGCCTGACCGCATACGGAACCCAGGTCTGCGGCATCGACGACTCCAGCTCGACCAGCGCCTAGACGTCGTCGCCGCCGTCCGCTTCCGTCGGCTCCTGACTCGCTGCGCTTCGGACGATCCCGCCGGCATCTGCCCCGAGCACCGCACTGCGGCGCTACTCAGCCGGCGCGGACCTGAGCGCTGTCGAAGAGGCGCTGCAGTTCCTCGTGGAGGCGCGTCGTGAGCTGGCGGGTGGCCTCCCGGGGCACTCGGACGCCCGCCTCGGACTCGACCCACATCGGCTCGCCGACCACGACGGCGACCTTGGTGGGGCGGATGAACCGGGCGCCTCTCGCCATGGCCCGCTCCGAGCCGCCGATGCCCACCGGCACGATGGGCACACCGGCACGCGCCGCCAGGTAGGCGGCCCCCTCGTACAGGGGCTGCACCACGGGGCCGTTCTTGCGCTCGCCCTCGGGGAAGATCACGAGCGGCTCCCCCGCCGCCAGCACCTCGCTGCAGCGCTGCAGCGCCTCCCGGTCGATCGTGCCCCTGCTGACGGGGAACCCGCCCAACGCCGAGAGCGTCCAGGCCGGCACCTTGGTCTTCCAGAGCGAGTCCTTGCCCATGAACCGGAGCCGCCGGCGCGTCGTAGCGGCCGCGTACGGCGTGTCCATGTTCGACCGGTGGACGGGCGCCAGGATGAACGCGCCGGTGGCGGGGACGTGCTCCCTGCCTTCCACCGACGTCCGGTTCCACAGCCCGGCGAAGGTCTGCACCACCAGGAACCGCACGACGGCGTAGAAGGCGCGCGACGGCAGGCTGTTGCCCGCCATCTGCGAGCGCAGGCGGGTCACGCGAGCAGGCCGAGGATCTCGTCGACGATCTCGTCGATGGGCCGGTCCGTGGTGTCGATGATCACGGCGTCGGGCGCCTCGATGAGCGGGTTGGTGTCACGGCCCTGGTCGCGGGCGTCGCGCTCGGCGATCGACGCCGCCACCTCCTCGTACTTCAGATCGGCCACTTCCTTGTGCCGGCGCCCCGCCCGCACCTCGGGTGAGGCCGTCAGGTAGAGCTTGAGCTCGGCGTCGGGGAACACGACCGACCCGATGTCGCGACCCTCGATGACGCCCCCGCCGTGCTCCTGGGCCCATTGGACCTGCCGGCGTCGCAGTTCCGTGCGCACCAGGGGGTTGGCCGCCACGCTGCTCACGGCGCGGGTCACCTCGGGGCCGCGGATCTCCAAGCTGGCATCGTCGCCGTCCACCTTCACCGTCGTATCGATCACCTCGAGGTCGAGGTCGATGGTGAGGTGGGCGACGGGCTCGACGTCGTCGGGGTCGATGCCGCGCCGCAGCGCCGCAAATGTGACACCCCGGTACATGGCCCCGGTGTCGAGGTAGTCGAGGCCGAGCCGGGCGGCGAGGGCCCGCGCCACCGTTGACTTCCCGGCGCCCGCGGGGCCGTCGATGGCGATCACCCTCATCGGGAGTCGGACCTTACCGTGAGGCCGGCCAGGGTCGGGAAGAAGTCCGGGAACGTCTTGGCCACACACGCCGGATCCTCGATCTCGACGCCGGGCACGCGCAGCCCGACGAGGGCGAAGCTCATGGCCATGCGGTGGTCGTCGTAGGTGCGGACGCGTGCCGGGCGGAAGGCCCCCGGGCGCACGATGAAGCCGTCGGCCTCCTCGTCGGCGTCGACCCCGAGGCGGCGCAGCTCCCGCACCACACCCCCGACGCGGTCGCTCTCCTTGACCCGGATGAACCCGATGCCGGTGACGCGCGTCGGCGTGGAGGCGAAGGCGGCGACCACGGCGAGGGTGGAGGCCGTGTCGGAGAGGTCGCCCATGTCCACCTCGACGCCGTGCAGGGGCGCGGCCCCGGTCACGGTGGTGGCGTCGTCGGTCTGCTCCACGGTGGCCCCCATGCGAGCCAGCACCTGCACGAAGCGCAGATCGCCCTGGTGGGATCGCCGCCCGAGCCCGGGCACCCGCACCGTGCCGCCGCAGATGGCGGCGGCGGCGAAGAAGTACGACGCCGCCGACGCGTCCGGCTCCACGGTGAACGTCGCCGGCTGGTAGCCGCCCGGCGCCACGGTGAACGACTGCCGGCCGGCCACGACATGGGCGCCGAAGGCGCGCATGACCTCCACGGTGAGGTCGAGGTACGGCCTCGACACGACCGCGGTGCTGAGCTCCAACTGGAGCCCCTGGCGCATGGCCGGCGCCGCCAGCAGCAAGCCCGACGCGAACTGGCTCGACGCGTCGGCGGCCACCAGCGCGCGGCCACCGGTCAGCCCGTCGGCCGTGATCGTGAACGGCAGCTGATCCCCCGACACCGTCGCCCCGAGCGAGCGCAACGTGCTCACGAGGTCGGCCATGGGCCGCTCCCGCATCCGCGAGGCGCCGTCGATCACATACCGACCGTGGCCGAGAGCAGCCACCGGGGCGACGAAGCGGGCCGTGGTGCCCGACTGCCGCACGTCGAGCTCGGCTGCCGTCACCGGGATGCGGCCGCCGGCGCCGTCGACCACGAGCGTCGTGGCGTCGGGAGCCTGGTCGATGACGATCCCCAGCCGGCGCAGGCAGTCGACCATGGCCTCGGTGTCGTCGGCCACCAGAACGCCGTGCAGCGTGCTGCGCCCGGGGGCAAGGGCAGCAGCCACGAGGGCCCGGTTGGTGATGCTCTTCGACCCGGGGAGTGCCACCGTGGCGTCGAGCGGCCCGTGGACCGGCTCGATGACCGCGGGTTCCACTAATCCAGCCGCCGCACGCTGGGTCGGAACCCCCGAGCGATGAGGCCGCCCCGGAACAGCTCACGGTTGGCCGCCTCGATGAGCAGGATCATGATCCCCCGGTCGCCCTCGGCCGAGTGGTACACCTCGAAGTCGGCGACGTTGACGCCCAGCTCGGCGGCCAGCGTGAACACTTCGGCGGCGGCGCCGGGGCGATCGGGGATCGGGATGCGCACCTCGCAGAGATCGGCGGGGCGGGCCACCCGCGACGGCAGGTTGGCGCGGGCCTGGCGGGCCCGGGTGAGCACGGCCAGCAGCGCGTCGCGGTCGCCCCGACCGATGACGTCACGGATGCTGGTGAGCCCGGTGATCAGCCCGTCGAGCCCGTTCACGATGGCGTCGCGGTTCTCCTCGCAGATGTCGGGCCAGATCGCCGGGTGGCCGGACGCGATGCGGGTCATGTCCCGGAAGCCGCCGGCGGCCAGGCGCAGCAGGGCGGCGTGCTCCTCGGCCCGTTCGTCGGCCAGCGCCATCAGGGTGGCCGCCGCCAGGTGGGGCACGTGGCTCACCACGGCCACCAGGCTGTCGTGGCGCTCGGGGCTGAGGGCCACGACCTCGGCGCCCAGCCCCGACACGATGGACGCCACCGTGGCGAACACCGGGTCGCTGGTGTCGGGCGTCGGCGTCAGCACCCACACCGCACCCTCGAACAGGTCGGGGTCGGCGCCGTCGAGGCCTTCCTGCTCGCTGCCCGCCATCGGGTGGCCCCCGAGGAAGCGGGGATCGGTCACCGCCGCCACCACGGAGGACTTCACCCCGGCCACGTCGGTGACGAGCCCGCTCGTGGCGGCCAGGGCCTCCTTCACGGCGTCGGCCACCGCCAGGGCAGGCACCGCGACGAAGGTGATCTCGGCTTCGGCGTCGAGCCCGATGGCATCGACCACGCCACGGGCGAGGGCCTCGCTGGTGCGCTGGCCGTCGACGTCGATGCCCTGCACCCGCCAGCCCGCGCGCCCGCAGGGCCCGGCCCACGCTGCCGCCGATCAGCCCGAGCCCGACGACGTTGGCCCGCCGGCGCTCAGCCATTGGCGAGATCGGGGCGCAGCCTCACCGCGCCCTCGAGGAACACGTGCTGCAGCTCCGACCGCGGCCGGTCGGTCTCGATGTGCAGCATCACCCGGACGCACCGCTCCAGCGAGCCTTCCACCTCGAGCTCCTGGGCACCGAGCAGGGGCACGTCGTCGAGCCCGGCGGCGCGCGCCGCTGTGGCCGGGAACGCGCTGTGGAGGTCGGGCGTGGCGGTGAGCACCACGCTGATGATGTCGTCGGGACCGAGGCCGTTGCGCTCGAACAGCGCCGCCAGGAGCGCCTTCACCCGCACGTGCATCTGCTCGCTGCTGTCCTCGTCGAGGGTGGTGGCGCCACGCAGGGCTCGCACGGCCATCCGCCGAGCGTACCGAGTTGATGCCTCGGCTTCGCCTCGGACTCGCTGTGCTCGGACAATGCCGTCAGGCTCTGCCCCTGCCGGCGCACTGCGCCGGCACTCACCCCTTCGCCTCGGACTCGCTGTGCTCGGACAATGCCGTCAGGCTCTGCCCCTGCCGGCGCACTGCGCCGGCACTCACCCCTTCGCCTCGGACTCGCTGTGCTCGGACAATGCCGTCAGGCTCTGCCCCTGCCGGCGCACTGCGCCGGCACTCACCCCTTCGCCTCGGACTCGCTGTGCTCGGACAATGCCGTCAGGCTCTGCCCCTGCCGGCGCACTGCGCCGGCACGCACCCCTACGCCTCGGACTCGCTGTGCTCGGACAATGCCGTCAGGCTCTGCCCCTGCCGGCGCTCAGAATCCTGTTCCGATCGGCGTTTGGGTGCCGATTGCCTCGCCTGGCGGGCCGATCGGCACCCATGACCGAATCGGCACCCAACGTCGCTCACGGATCGTGGCCACCGGCCCCGCCGCGCCGATCGCCAGCACCTATCCGCCCGCCCTCTCGGACAACACGGCGCCGGCACTCACCCCTACGCCTCGGTCTCGCTGCGATCAGGTCGCCGACTCGTAGAGCGCTCGCACCTCGTCGCTGGTGAGCGGGCGCCACGCCCCGGGCTTCAGCCGCCGGTCCGCCAGCGCGCCCACTCGGACCCGCACGAGCCGCTGGACCGGGTGGCCAACTGCTTCGCACATCCGCCGCACCTGGCGGTTGCGGCCTTCGTGGATGGTGATGCGCAGCACCCCGGGCTCCGGCTGGCTCACCTGCGCGGGTGCGGTGACGCCGTCGTCCAGCTCCACGCCGTCGCGCAGACGGCGCAGCGCGCCGGCGCTGAGGGCGCCGTTGGCCACGTGGGCCAGGTACTCCTTCTCGACGCCCCGGCTGGGGTGGGTCAGCAGGTGGGCCAGGTCGCCGTCGTTGGTCAGCACGAGGAGGCCCTCGGTGTCGGCGTCGAGGCGGCCGACGGGGAAGACCCGCGGCTCGGCGGGCACCAGGTCGACCACGGTGGGGCGGCCGTGGGTGTCCTTGGCCGTGCTCACGACCCCCCGGGGCTTGTTCAGGAGGTAGTGGACGAGACCTGGACGGGTGGGCGCGGGGTGACCGTCGACCTCGATGCGATCGGACGCGGGCTCGACCCGCCGCCCGAGCACGGCCACGGCGCCGTTCACGGTCACCCGGCCGTCGGCGATGAGCTCCTCGCACACCCGGCGGCTGCCGTAGCCGGCGGCGGCCAGGACCTTCTGCAGGCGCTCCCCGCCCTCCTCAAGCACCGTCGGTGGGGGGTGCCACCCGCAGGCCCTGCTCCAGCGCTTCCACCACGTCGGCGCCGGGCACGAACTCGGCCAGGGGCGGCAGGTCGGCCAGCGAGTCCAGCCCCAGTCGCTCGAGGAACAGCGGGGTCGTGCCCCACAGCACGGCCTGGCCCGGGCCGGGGTCGCGGGCGACCTCGGTGATGTAGCCGCGGGCCTGGAGGGTGCGGACCACCCCTTCGGGATCGACGCCGCGGATGGCGGCCACCTGGGCCCGGGACACCGGCTGCTTGTAGGCGATGACCGCCAGCGTCTCCAGGGCCGCCGCCGACAGGCGGGCGCTCTGGCCTTCCAGCACGAACCGCTCGACGTAGGGCGCCAGGTCCGGATGGCTCTGGAACCGGTAGCCACCGGCCACCCGCACCAGCTGGAAGCCGTGACCGGTGGCCTCGTAGGCCTCGGCCAGACGCTGGCACAGGCTCGTGACGGTGGCCACGGGCAGCTCCAGGAGCTGGGCCAGCAACTGGGGCTCGACCGGCTCGGGGGCCACCATCACGATGGCCTCGATGGCCCGCACGGCCTCGGCGTCGCCGGCGCCGTCAGCCGGCCCGTCCGGCGCTTCGGGCATCTCCATGGCGCTCATCCCTCGTAGCCGTCGACGCCGGCGAGGGCCTCGACCACGTCGACGCCATGGCCCGTCCACACCACCTCGATGTCGCCGAAGGTGTGGGCCTGGTCCAGCTCGACGAGGCCCTGCTTGAACAGCTCCAAGAGGGCGAGGAAGCGCACGATCACTTCGAGGCGGGCGCCGAGGCCGGCCGTGAGGCGCCGGAAGCCGATGCGCCCGACCCGGGGCAGCTCGTCGACCAGTTCGGCGACGGCGTCGGCCACGCTGGCCCGCACCGGCGCCACGTGGGTCAGGTCGACGTGGGGCACGGGCTTGGGCGTCACCGCCCGGATGAACGCCGCCCGCAGCCGCTCCGGACTGACGCCGTCGAGGAGGTCGGGCGTCAGGGCGGCGAAGCGCTCTTCCATCACCGCGGCACGCGGGAACGAGCGGCCGGCCACCTCGGCCAGGCGGGCGAGGGTGGCGGCCACGTCCTTGAACGTCTTGCACTCGAGCAGGCGGGCGAGCAGGAGGTCGCGCTCCTCCCAGAGGGCCAGCTCCTCGTCGAGGTCGATGTCGTCGCGCCCGGGCAGCAGCCGGCGGGCCTTCAGCTCGACCAGCGTGGCCGCGATGAGGAGGAACTCCGTGGCGACGTCCAGGTCGAGGCCGGCGCCCTGCAGCCGGTCCAGCTCCTTCAGGTAGCCGTCGACGATGGCGGCCAGGGGCACCTCGTAGAGATCGACCTGCTCCCGCAGGATGAGGTGGAGCAGGAGGTCGAACGGGCCCTCGAACACCGGCGTGGTCACCTCGTACGCCATCGGTGCCACGCTAGTGGCGGGCGGAATCCCAGGGGTGGCATTCGGGCGCCCGGTTACCGTTGCGGCCATGACGCGCGTGCTCTCGGGCATCCAGCCCACCGGTGAGACCCATCTCGGCAACTACCTGGGCGCCGTGCGGAACTGGGTGGCCGACCAGCACGAACACGACGCCTTCTTCGTGGTCGTCGACCTCCACGCCCTCACCATCCCCCAGGACCCGGCCGAGCTACGGGCCAAGACCCTGGGCATGGCCACGCTCCTGCTGGCCGCCGGCCTCGACCCCGAGGTGTGCACGCTGTTCGTGCAGAGCCACGTGGCCGAGCACAGCCAGCTCGGCTGGATCATGGAGTGCCAGGCCAGCATCGGCGAGCTGCAGCGCATGGTCCAGTTCAAGGACAAGTCGGCCAAGCAGACCGGCTTCATCTCCGCCGGGCTGCTCACCTACCCGGCGCTGCAGGCGGCCGACATCCTGCTCTACGACGCCGACCGGGTACCCGTGGGCGACGACCAGCGCCAGCACCTCGAGCTCACCCGTGACGTGGCCATCCGGTTCAACTCCCGCTACGGCGACACGTTCGTGGTGCCCGCCCACGCCATCCCGAAGGCCGGGGCCCGGATCATGGATTTGCAGAACCCGGAGTCGAAGATGTCGAAGTCGACCGAGTCACCGCAAGGCACGGTGCTCGTGCTCGACCCGCCCGAGGTCCTGGCGCGCAAGTTCAAGCGGGCCGTGACCGACTCGGGCAGCGAGGTGGCCTACGACCCCGACGCCAAGCCGGGGGTGTCGAACCTGCTGTCGATCCTGGCCGCCGTGACCGGCGGCAGCCCCGAGACGGCGGCCGATGGCATCGGCTCCTACGGCGCCCTCAAGACCACCGTGGGCGATGCGGTCGTGGAGGCGCTGCGTCCGCTCCAGCAGCGCTACGCCGAGCTGAGCGCCGACCCGGCCGAGGTTTCGCGGCAACTGGCGGTGGGCGCCGGCAAGGCCCGGGCGGTGGCAGCCAAGACCCTGGCCCGGGCCCAGCACGCGCTCGGCCTCCTCGCGCCGGGCTGACGGCGCGCGTTCGCGCCCACCCTTCCCCGCGCCGCGCTTCAGCGCGCCACCCAGCCAGCCCCTCCGCCGCCCGCCCCAACCCCTTCCGTGCACAGCGCGAAACCGGGGGGCGCCGGGTGGCGGGTGGCGCGAGGGTCAGATCGAGTTGTCGGCGGCGCGGAGGGCGGCCAGCGTCGCCGCGGGAGCGTCGGGCCGGCCGCCCACCAGGGACACGGTGACCGGGTCGCTGCCCGCCGCGGCGAGCATGGAGGCGCCGATGGGCTCGTGCCGGCAGTAGCGCGCCACCCGGCCGTCGCCGCCCGCCGCCCGGGCCCGGCCGACGAACCCGACCCACACCGTGGCCCCCACCCGGGCAATCGTGCCCAACCCGGCCTCGTTCTTCCCGCAGTCGTGCAGGAGGGCGGCGGCCACGATGGGGCGGGGCGTGTCCGGTCCCACGTCGGCCACGAGCCGGCGGGCGACCTCCACGGCGTGGCGGCGGTCGGCGACCGCCATCGCCGCCCAGATCTCCCGCTCGGCGGGCAGCAGCTGCGCCGTCGCCCACGTGTTGTCGGCGGTGCTCGGCGGGCGGCGCGACAGGGAGCCGACGAACCGCCGCGCCAGGTGTCCGAGGGAGCTGATCCGTACCACCCTACGAGCGCCGGGCGCGGGGGTGGGCCGCGTCGTAGACGGCCCGCAGGCGCTCGGTGGAGACCTTCGTGTACACCTGCGTGGTCGAGATCGAGGCGTGGCCGAGCAGTTCCTGCACCACCCTGATGTCGGCGCCGTGGTCGAGCATGTGCGTCGCGCACGAGTGTCGCAGCACGTGGGGCGACAGCCGGCCGGCCAGACCGACCCGGTCGCCGTAGGCCCGCACGATCGTCCAGGCGCCCTGGCGCGACAGGCGCCCGCCGCGCTGGTTCAGGAAGACGGCCTCGGCGTCGTCGCGCCGGGCCCAGCGGTCGGGCACGAAGGCGGCCCGTCCGTTCGGACCGAGCCAGTCGGCCACGGCGGCGCGCGACGGGCGCCCGAGCGGCACGATCCGCTCCTTGGCGCCCTTGCCGAACACCCGCGCCAGCCCCCCATCGACGTCGACGTCGCCGAGCGAGAGCCCACACAGCTCCGAGATGCGCATGCCGGTGCCGTAGAGCAGTTCGAGGATGGCCCGATCGCGCCGGTGTACGGGGCCGGCGCCGACGACGGCATCGAGCAGCGACGCCACCTCGGACTCGTCGAGCGGTTTGGGCAGCCCGGCCGGCACCCGCGGCGGGGCGACGTCGGCCGCCGGGTCGCCGGCGGCGGCCCCTTCGGTGGCCAGGAAGCGGTGCAACGTGCGCACCGCCACCAGCGCTCGCGCCACCGTCGCCGGCGCCCGCCCATCGGCGCGGAGCCGGGCGACGTAGCGCTCCACGTCTGCCTCGGTCGCCGTGTCCAGTTGGCGGCCCTCTGCGCTCAGCCACGCGGTGTAGCCGTGGAGATCGCGCCGGTAGGCCACGAGGGTGTTGACCGATCGGCCCCGCTCGACGGCCAGCCAGGTGAGGAACTCCTCGGCCGGCAACGGCAGCGCCAGCGTCGGCATCAGTTCGACAGGCGTGGCGCCGCAGGGCGGCGCCGGGGCAGCAGGCCGAGGGATGGACCGAGCGCAGCGAGACCGAGGCGGAGCCGAGGCAGAAGACGCGGCATCGCTACTTCAACCGGCGCTCGGTGAGGAGCAACCCGATGATGGTCTTGGCGTCGGTGATGGTGCCGGCGTCGACCTCGGCGAGGGCGTCGGCCAGCGAGACCTGCAGCACCTCCATCGCCTCCTCCTCGGGCCCGTGGGCCGACGACGGCACGGCCGTGAGGCCCGTCGCCAGGAACACGTGGGTGGTGGCGTCGGTCATCCCCGCCGAGTTGGTGAACAGCGACAGCAGCTCGAGGTGCCCGGCGGCCAGGCCGACCTCCTCGGCCAGCTCTCGGCGGGCCGTCTCCTCGGGCGGCTCGCCGGCGACGTCGCGCATGCCCGCCGGGATCTCGGTGATGGCCTTGTCGAGCGTGGGCCGGTACTGGCGCACCAGCACCACCGACGGCGTGCCCTCCGGATCGAACAGCACGGGCACCACGCTCACCGCGCCCGGTGACCGCACGATGTCGCGCTCGAACGTGGTTCCGTCAGGGCCCTCGAAGGTGCCCACCACGACGCGCCAGATGTGGCCGCGATGGACCTCGCGCTCGCCGACGCGCCGGAACCCGTCGGCTGGTGCGCTCACGCCGCTGGTTCGGCGGCCCGCTCCTTGGCGGTCTGCTCCGCGGCCGGCCGCTCGAAGGGGATGTGCGGGTTGCGGCCCTCGGCGCGCGAGAGCGCGGCGGCGATGAGCTCGCGGAAGAGCGGGTGGGGCCGGTCCGGTCGGCTCTTGAACTCCGGGTGGGCCTGGGTGCCGAGGTAGAAGGGGTGGTCGGCCAACTCCATGAACTCGACCAGGCGGCGATCGGGAGACAGGCCCGACAGCAGGAAGCCGGCGTTCTCGAAGCGGGTCCGGTAGGCGTTGTTGAACTCGTAGCGGTGGCGGTGGCGCTCGGACACGACCGGCTCGCCGTAGGCGTCGTGCACCCGGGTGCCGGGAGCGAGCACGGCGTAGTAGGCGCCGAGGCGCATCGTGCCGCCCATGTCGACGACGTCGCGCTGGGCGTCCATGAGGTCGATCACCGGATGCGGGCTGGCGGTGTCGAACTCGGTGGAGTTGGCCCCGACCAGGCCGAGCACGTTGCGGGCGAACTCGATCGTCATGACGTGCAACCCCAGGCACAGGCCGAGGCAGGGGATGCCTTCCTCCCGGGCGTAGGAGGCCGCCGCCACCTTGCCCTCGATGCCTCGCACCCCGAAACCACCCGGGATCACCATGCCGTCGAGGTCGTGCAGGCGCCCCGACGCCAGCAGGCCCTCCACGTCTTCGGCCTGCACCCAGTCGATCTCGACATCGGCCCCGTGGTGGAACCCGGCGTGCTTGAGGCTCTCGGCCACCGACAGGTAGGCGTCCTTCAGGTCGACGTACTTGCCGATCACGCCGATGCGCACCGGGCGGTCGGCCTGCTCGATGCGATCGACCAGCACCTCCCAGGCCGACAGGTCGGGCTCACCCCGCAGCTGGAGGATGCGGCACACCTCGTCGTCGAGGCCCTCTTCGTGGAGGACGAGGGGCAGCTCGTAGATGTTGCGGGCGTCGGCGGCGTTCACGACGGCGCGCTCGTCCACGTCGCACAGGTTGGAGATCTTGCGCTTCAGGCCCGTCGAGATGGGCTCGGCGCTGCGGCACACGATGACGTCGGGTTGGATGCCGCGGCTGCGCAGCTCGGTGACCGAGTGCTGCGTGGGCTTGGTCTTCTGCTCGCCGGCCGGACCGATGAAGGGCACGAGCGTGACGTGCACGTAGCACACGTTCTCCCGCCCGACCTCCTTGCGGAACTGCCGGATGGCCTCGAGGAACGGCAGGATCTCGATGTCGCCGACGGTGCCGCCCACCTCGGTGATGACGACGTCGACGTCGTCGGAGACCAGCCGGCGGATGCGCCGCTTGATCTCGTCGGTGATGTGCGGGATGACCTGCACGGTGCGCCCGAGGTAGTCGCCTCTCCGCTCGGCGGCCAGCACCGACTGGTAGATCGAGCCCGTCGTGGCATTCGACGCCCGCGACAGGTTCTCGTCGATGAACCGCTCGTAATGGCCGAGGTCGAGGTCGGTCTCGCCGCCGTCGTCGGTCACGAAGACCTCGCCGTGCTCGAACGGGTTCATGGTGCCCGGGTCGACGTTGATGTACGGGTCGAGCTTCTGCATCGTGACCCGCAGGCCCCGGGACTTGAGGAGCCGGCCGAGGGAGGACGCCGTGAGGCCTTTCCCCAGGCTGCTGGCCACGCCGCCGGTCACGAAGATGTGCTTCGCCGCAACACGTTCTTCAGGACGCACCGGTCGAGGCTAGCAAGGCCCTCCGCGCAACTCGCGCATGGTGCTGGCCGTCAACCTCACCGGCGGGACCCCAGTCGGTCGAACCAGCGCAGCGGGGGCGTGCGGTCGATGACCTCGGAGAAGCTGACCCACTCGCTGGCCAGGTTGAGCAGGGCCAGCACCACCAGCACCACCACCGTGGCGGGGTGCTCCAGCACCAGCACCGCCCCGAGGCCCACGGCGGCGCCGAGCACGTTGGCGCCGGTGTCGCCGAGCATGCCCCGTTCCTGCAGGTCGGGCCCCGACAGCGCCGCTCCCGCGCCCACGGCCACCCCCGGACCGGCGAGCACGGCGGTGGCGCCCTCGACGGCAGCCAGCACGGCGAAGGCCACGACGCTCACCTTGATGGTGCGGCCGGGCGCCCGGTCGAGGAGGTTGGCCACGTTGGCGGCCAGGGCCACGACGGCGGCGTCGACCAGCAGCCAGCCAAGGTTGTCGGGGGCCACGGGCGCGACGACGGCCACCGCCACCAGCGCCCCGCCGGCCAGCTTGACGGCGCCGGTCGTGAGCCGGCCCTCCCTCCACGCGGCGATGTGGCGGCGGAAGCCACCACCCGCGGACGTGCCGGCGAGGTCGTCGAGCAGGCCCAGGAGGCCGAAGCCGGTGGCGGCCACGAGCATGGCCGATCGACCGGTGTCGGCCTCCAGGTCGCCCGACCAGCCGGCGGCGGCCAGGGCTTCGGCCACGGCCACCACGGTCACGACGGCCACCACGATGGCCAGGCCCGACGCCGTGGCCACCTCGGCGTCGCGGTAGTTGCGGCGCTGGAAGATCGGCGCCGCCAGCATCGGCTGCAGCGCGCTCCAGCCCAACCCCCCGAGCACCAGGCCGACGACCACGTGGACGAGGAGCGTCACTGCTCGGGCGCCGATGCGAACAGGTGGACGAGGAGCCAGGGCACCACCATGGCGATCATCATCGCGGGGATGGCGACGCCGGAGTCGTTCACGGCGAAACCGAGGGCACCGGCCACGACGGCACCGAGCAGGCACGGCCGCAGTCCCGGATAGCGGATCTGGGCCTCGGCCACCAGGCCACGACGCCGCGTGACCACCACGGCGAAGCCCACCACCAGCGCCGGCACCAGCAGGGCGAACACGCTGGAGGTGAGGACGTGCCAGTTCGCCTCCAGCTTGCGCCGCACCACCACGCCGGCCTCGCCGTTGAACACGTCGGCCACGAACCGTCCGAGATGGGTGCGTTGGCTGGCCGGGCGGGCCAGGTCGGCGAGGGCGAACACGCCGAGCACGCCGGCGGTGGCGGCGGCGATGATCACCACCCGCCGGACGCTGACCCGCCACCCTCCGAGCCAGGTGAGCACGAGGGCGAAGGCGGGCACGCAGGCCACCACGCCACCGACGTCGGCACCGAACGGGGGCCAGCCGTCGACCACCACGGTGACAGCCAGGACGGCGACGGCGAGCCCCCACCACCGGTCCGCACCGCGGCGGCGGCCACCGCCGCCCCACTCCCACGTCGCCGTGGCCACCACCAGCGCCGCGCCGACCAGGAGGGCGAAGGCCAGGTTGCCGACGCCCTGGAAGCGCCCGGCCACGATCGGCGAGTACCCGAACGTGGTGTCGAGCTGCAGGTGCCCGCCGCTCACCAGGTCGACCACCTGCAGGACCCAGTTCAGCGCCACCAGGACGAGCACCGGAGCAGCCGGGTGCCAGCGCCGCGCCGGCGCGGCGGCCGCGGCGAGGACGACGGCCGCCCCCACGATCGCCAGCGTGTACCCGGTCAGGCCGAGCCGGTCGTAGGGCACCAAGCCGGCCAGGAACGTCACCACCGGGAGGGCCACGATGACGAGCAGCACGAAGCCGAGGATGCCGACGCCGCGGCGCCGGCCCCGCACGAGCAGCGCCATCGCCACGAGGTAGGTCACGATCTGGAGGGAGACGAACACCACGCTCAGCGGGCCCACCGTGCGGTCGCGGAACACGGCGATGGTGTTGGCGTCGGCCAGTTCGCCGGCCGTCGCCGGGCCATAGGCCGGGCCGCCGCCCGAGGTGATCTCGGTGCCGTTCATGCTGTCGGGCACCGTCACCCCGAGCGCGTCCAGCACGGTGACGCCGACGTCGGGCAACGTCACGTACCCATCGCGCCGGGTGGTGGCGCTACGGGCCCGTCCCGGTGCGATGCCGGGCCCGGCGATGGCGAAAACGGTCAGCTCGGCGGCGTCGTCGGGCGCCGCCGGTGCCACCACCATCACGAGGTCGCGCGCCGGATCGATGTGCTGGAGCAGCGGGCCGAGCGCGGGGTCGGACGGGCCGTCCAGCTCGACCATGGTGGCGTCGAGCGCGCGGCCAGGCGGCGTCGACGGCGGCCAGCAGGCCGGCGCCGGCCGGTGCCGTGGCGGTGCCGAAGGGCACCCGGCCGCTGCTGTCCATCATGGCCAGCGCCGCGCTCGGGCGGCCCACGACGGCCGCGGCCCGCCCGGCGCGGGCGAGGGCGGTGCCGAGAGCGCCGGGCTCGGCATCGAACAGGCGGACGTCGGCGTCACGCCGGGCCGCCGCCACCGCATCGGCCCCCACCACGACGCCGCCGGCGGCGTCGGTCGCGGTGACCGCCGGCGGCGACGGCATCGAGGCGCGGTTGCCGGCGCCGATGGTGACGTAGCCGTCGTCGAGCGTGGTGACGGCGTCGGCGGTGCGGATGCTGAGCGACGCCACCGCGCTGCGCTGGAGCAGCTGCTGCAGCGCCGGCGCGGCCGTGGCGGCGACGGCGTCCCACTGGAGGCGGGGGTACGACACGATGAGGACCTTGGCCGCCGGCGTCCCGGCCCCGGCCGGCGTCGCCATCGTCACGAGCACCAGGGTGGCCGCCGTCAGGCCCGCCACCAGCCGTCCCCCGCCGCTCACGGGCGGCGCCGCACCTGGTCGTACACCGCTGCCACGGCGGCGACGGCGCCCGCCTCGTCCTGCCAAGCCGCCAGGCGGCAGCGGCCGGCAGCAGCCATGGCGGTCGCCCGCTCGGGGCCATCGAGCAGCTCGACGATCGCCGCCGCGAGTGCGTCGGCGTCGCCTACCGCCACCAACCGGCCGGTCTCGCCGTCGGTGATCAGCTCGGGCACGAAGCCGACGGGGGTGGCCACCACGGGCCGGCCCAGCGCCAGCGCTTCCGTCACCACGAGGGGTCCCGACTCCCACACCGAGGGCACGGCCACGACGTCAGCGGCGGCGAGGGCACTGCCCGGGTCGGCCGTCGGCCCCACGAGCCGCACCAGGTCGCCGAGACGCTCGGCGTCGATGCGCCGGCGGAGGTGGTCCTCGAGGGGGCCGTCGCCCACCAGGATGACGTGCACGGCGGGCCGGTGGGCAGCCACGAGGGGGACGGCGTCGAGCAGGACGTCGAGCCCCTTCTGGGGATGGAGCCGGCCCACGGCCACCAGCACCGGCGCCGTCTCGGGCACCCCCCACACCCGGCGGACGGCGTCCCGGTCGCGGGAGACGACGGGCGGTGGGCCGAAGGGGTTGACGACGGCGGCGACGCGCCCGCCCAGAGCGGCGGCCACCGCCGGCGAGGTGGCGATCACGGCGTCGACCCTCGACGGCAGCCGCCGTTCGAGCGGTCGCAGCAGTGGCGCCCGCCAGCCGGTGACGCCGTCGACCACGACGTTGTGCACGGTGACCACGAGGGGCGGGCGATGGGGCACGAGCGAAGCCCACCAGCCGACCCGGAGCCCGTGGG
Organism: uncultured Acidimicrobiales bacterium; assembly: GCA_963728985.1. Taxonomy (GTDB): domain Bacteria; phylum Actinomycetota; class Acidimicrobiia; order Acidimicrobiales; family Ilumatobacteraceae; genus DASXAI01. Next base: position 142,045 of record CAVSME010000007.1, read on the forward strand.
CGTGGACCACGTCGGCACCGACCGCCGCCCGGCGGGTGGCGAGCGCCGCCCGGGGATCGCCGGGGACGGCCAGCACGGTTGCCGTCCACCCGTGAGCCGGCAGGGCGCTGGCCAGCGCCTCGACGTGGCGGCGGATGCCACCGGCAGAAGGACCGTGCACGAGCACGACCCGGCCCAGCTCGGAACCTGCGGCCCCGTCGGTTAGACCGAGGCGCAGCCGAGGCGTCGACTCAGCCATCGTCGATGGTCACCAGGTGGCGCAGGGTCGTGCCGGTCAGGAGGCGCAGGGCGACGGCGTAGGCAACGGCGCCGGCCGTCCCGGCGACGGCCAGCGTCGCCAGCGACGCCGCTCTCGACGTGGCGTCGATGGTGGTGGCAACGGCGGCCATCACGGCCAGCGCCACCGCTCCGGCAACCACGACGCGCGCCACCATGGCCAGGGGACGGGGCCGGTCCGAGCCCAGCCGGCGCCCCAGCGCGACCCCGAGGGTCACCGCGGCCACCAGGAACGCCACGCCGTAACCGGCGGCGAGGGCGGCGGCCCGCTCGGACGCCGGCGCCCACGCCGAGGCCACGATCATGGCCACGACGCCGGCGGCCGTCCCGGCGGCACTGCACACGAACGGCGTCCTGGCGTCGTCGACGGCGTAGGACGCCCGGGTCAGCAGGTAGACGAGCCCGTAGCCGGCGAGCCCCGGCGCGAACGCGGCGAGGGCGTGGGCCAGCGGGCCGAGGCCACCGGCGCGGGCGTCGCCGAAGGCGGCGACCCGCACGATCGGCCACGCCAGCGCGCCCAGGGCGGCCGCCGCGCCCACCAACAGCACCAGCGTCGCCCGCACCCCGCGACCCAGGACGGCGCCCAGCTCGGCCCGGCGACCGCCCTGGTGGGCCCGGGCCAGGGTGGGGAACATCGTGGTGGCCACGGGCACCGCGAACAGGGCGATGGGCAGGAGGAAGAAGGCGTAGGCGAACGTCCACGTCACGACGCCGCCGGCCACCCGGTTGGCCAGCACCAGCACGACGGCCAGCAGCACGTTGGCCAGCGCCAGCTGCCCCCCGGCCCAGGCACCACGGCGGGCGAGGGTGCGCACGGTGGGGTCTCGCCAGTCGACGCGGGGGCGCAGGTGGAAGCCGCCCCGCCTCACCGCCACGGCGGGCAGGAGCGTGAAGGCGAGCACGCCGAGGGTGGTGCCGCCGGCCAGCACCCACTTCTCCGCGGTGGTCAGATCGAGCGAGGGCGGGGCGCCGTCACGCAGATACCAGAACGTGGCGTAGGTGGCCAGGACGACCACGTTGTTCAGCGCCGGCGCGACGGCGGGGATGTTGAACCGCTGCTGGGCGTTGAGGACGGCCGTGGCCACGAGCCCGACGGCGTAGAACAGCACCTGCGGCAGGAAGAACCACAGGAACAAGGTGCCCAGCTCCACCTTGGCGTCGTAGGTGGCACCTTCGGCGCCCGTGGTGAACGCCCGCATGATCCACGGCGCCGCCACCGCTGCCATCGCCGCCACCGCGCCGAGCAGCGTGGCCAGGCCGCCGAGGACGGCACCGGCCAACCGCTCGGCGCCGGCCCGGCCGTCCCGGTCGAGGACCTCGACCATCGCCGGGACCAGCACGGCCTGCAACGCACCCGCCGCCACCAGCTCGAAGAGCAGGTTCGGCACGGTGTTGGCGGTCTCGTACGTGTCGCCCAGCACGCCCCGGCCGAGCACGGCGGTGACGACCAGCACCCGGGCGAACCCCGTGAGGCGCGACAGCAGGGTGAGGGCCCCGACCGACGCCGCCGCCCGGCCCAGCCGCCGGGGCGGCACCAGGAGGGCGTCGTCGGCGACGACCCCGCTCACGGGTGCCTGGCCCTGCCGCGCGACCGGGTTCGGGCGGGGACGGCCCACGGAGCACCCGTGAGCGGCTCGCCGCTCCGCGGCGAGCGACGCACCGTGTCTCTGCGCTCGCTTCGCTCGCTCACGGACCGCTCGGGACGGCTGCCACCTTGGGGAGCAGCTCGGTGGCCCCCTCGCCCACGCCGTAGTGACCGACCGTGCCCGACACCAGATCGTGCAGGGCCAGCACGACCGCGGCCCGGCCCACGAACCACTCGGTGTCGTCCACGGTGCTGACGTGCTCGTTCAGCGACCCGTCGTTGCGGATGGCCTTCACGAAGCTGCCCCGCTCCACCTCCGACCCTTGCTTGGTCGCCTCGACGGCCAGCGTGGACGGCGTCGCCCCGCCCACCATGTGCTGCAGGAACGGGTAGATGAAGGCGGCGTTGTCCAGCTTGGCCCCCGCTCCCGAGACCACGACGAGCCGCATGGCGGCGAGGTCGGCGGTGTCGGCCCCGTCGGGCTGGTCGCTCAGCTTGACGAAGCCGGCGTGGTCGAGGTCGTCGAGCAGCTCCCGCAGCCGGTTCGACGCCAACCGCGAGCCGGTCGGCGGCGACGTCGTGGTCGTGGTGGCGGGGTCGTCGGTGACCGATGGGGAGCCCCGGCCCACGACCGGTTGACTGTCGGCCACGCTGGTCACGAGCGTGCTCAGGCGGGCCGCCAGGTCGGTTCGCAGGACCGTGGGATCCACGGTGGTCTCGGCCAGGACGCCCTGCAGCGCCCCGATGTCAGCGGGCGTGGCCAGGCCGAGGCGATCGGTCACGGTGGCGGTGCCGGCGTAGTCGGCGCCGGCGGCCACGATGGCCTGGCGCACGGCGGTGGCGGCCTCGTCGTCGACGCCGTCCACCTTGACCATGAGCACGGGCACCCCGTCCAGGCGGTTCTGCAGGAAGTCGGTGACGCCGGAGCGATCGAGGGCCTGGTCGCGCCGGTTGAGCTGATCGAGCTCGGAGCGCAGGGCGGCGTTGGTGTCCTCGAGATCCTTCAGGTTCTTCTCGGCGCGGTCGAGGTTCTGCTGGGTCTGATCGAGGATGGACTCCTTGATCACCGTCGAGCCGGCGACGATGCCGATGGCCAGGGCGAGGAACACCGCCACCAGGCTCACCAGGTGATAGCGGAAGTTGATCACGGCCGAGCGCGCCTCATCGGCCGAGGGCGGAGCGCAGCAGGAGCCACAGGCTGCGCAGCCAGAGCTGGAGGGGACGGTTCACGAGCGCCACCGCCACCAGCGCCAGCAGCATGGCCACCACGAGGGCAGCGGCGTCGGCCCGGCGGACCACCGGGCGGTAGAGCCGGCTCACGCCCTTGGCGTCGACCAGGATGCGCCCCACCTTGAGGCGCACGAGGAACGTCGACGACATGCCGGCGCGCCCCTTGTCGAGGAACTCCTCCAGCGACGAGTGCAGCCCCACCGCGACGATGAGCTCCGCCCCCAGCTCGAAGGCCAGCAGCAGGGCGATGTCCTCGCTCGTGCCCGGCGCCTCGAACTTCTTGTACTCGAGGCCGAGCGTGCCCAACCGCATCACCCCGGGCGCCACCCCACCTGGATAGGCGTGGACGACCAGCGTGGCTCCGCAGTGCAGCGTCTCTTCCCGCACGGAGTCGAAGTCGCCGATGATGACATCGGGCGTCAGGCCGAGATCGCGCAGCGCGTCGGCGCCGCCGTCCACGCCGACCAGCACCGGTTTGACCTCGCGGAGGTAGCCCGAGCGCTTCAGCGCGGCCAGGTCGTCGCGGTAGTCGTCGCCCCGCGACACGACGAGGACCTGGCGACCCTTGAACGCCACCGGCATCTCGGGCAACTCGATGTGGTCGGTGACCAGGTAGTGCTCACCCTTCAGGTACTCGAGGGTGTTGCTGGCGAAACGCTCCAGCTCCCTGCCGACGGTGCGGCGCCCTTGTTCGATCTTGTCCTCGATCGACGCCATCGACTGCCGCTCGCCGCTCGCCACCACCGCCCCGGCCACGATCACGTGGCTCCCCACGATGGCCACCACCTCCCCCTCGACGAGCACGTCGAGGACGTGGGCGCCGACCCGATCGATGAGCGGGATGCCGGCGGCGGCGATGAGCAGCGGCCCCATGTTCGGGTAGCGGCCGCTCATCGACGACGACGCGTTGACCACGGCCACGACCCCGGCCTCGATGAGCGCTTCCGCCGCCACGCGGTCGAGGTCGGAGTGGTCGATCACCGCGATCTCACCCGGCAGGACCCGCTGGACCAGGTTCTTCGTGCGCCGATCGACCCGGCAGCGGCCAACGACCTCGGTGACCTCGGGGTCATGGATGGCCATCGGCACCTCCCCGCTCGGCTCGCGCGGCATCGAGCAGCTCGGTGGCGTGGCGCCGGGCGGTGCCGCTGTCGGGCTGCCCCGACAGCATGCGCGACAACTCGCGGGTGCGGGCGTCGCCTTCCACGACGACGGCGGTGGCCCGGGTCCGGCCCCGCCCCGCCTCCTTGGTCACCGCCACCTGGTGGTCGGCGAACGCCGCCACCTGCGGGAGATGGGTGACCACGAGCACCTGGTGACGGCGGCCGAGGGTGGCCAGGGCGCGCCCGACGGCCAGCGCCGCCTCTCCCCCGATGCCGGCATCGACCTCGTCGAAGATCAGCGTGCCCGGAGCGTCGCTCAGCACCAGGCGCAGGGCCAGCATGGCCCGAGCCAGCTCGCCGCCCGAGGCCACCTTCGTGAGCGGGAGCACCGGCTCGCCGGGGTTGGCGCCCAGACCGAACCGCACCTCGTCGGCGGGGTCCGGACCGTCGACGGCAACCTCCAGGCGGGCGCGCGGCATGGCCAGCCGGCGGAGATGGCGCTCGACGGCGTGGGCGAGCCTCGGTGCCTCCTGGCGGCGGTGGGCGGCGACGGCGGCCGCCGCAGCGGCTTCGTCGGCCAGCGCCTGCTGCCGTTCGGCCTCCAGGGCGGCGGCGGTGGCCTCGTAGCCCTCCAGCTCCTGCAGGCGGGCGGTGGTCTCGTCGCGATGGGCCATCACCTCGGCCAGCGAGTCGCCGTACTTGCGACGCAGTTCGTGCAGGAGCTGGCGGCGCTGGCGCACGGCGGCCAACCGATCCGGGTCGTCGGCCACTGCCTCGCCGGTGGCCCGCACCTCGCTGGCCAGGTCGGCGACCTCGGCGATCACCCCCCGCAAGCGCACTTCGATGTCCTTGAACGGGGACCGGCCAGCGACGGCGGCGAGCGCCACCGCCAGCGCGCCGCCGGCGTCGGCCTCGCCGTCACCGTCACCGCCGGCGAGGGCGTCGTGGGCGAGGGCGGCCGCTTCCCGGTGGGCCTGGGCCCCGGCCAGCAGGTCCTCTTCGGCGTCGAGGCTCTCGTCCTCGTCGGGGTCGTCGAGGCCGGCCCGCACCAGCTCGTCGACCTGGAAGCGCAGGAGATCGACCTCGCGAGCGCGTGCCCGGGCGTCGCCGCCGAGGGCACCGAGACGGGCGTCGATGGCAACCACGCGGGCGCGGGCGTCCCGAAGGGGGCCGAGGTCGGTGCCGGCGAAGCGGTCGAGGGCCTCGCGCTGCGTGGCCATGGCCAGCAGGCGCTCGTGGCCGCGCTGGCCGTGGAGATCGACCAGGCGGGCGCCCGCCTCGGCCAGGGTGGCCGCCGTGGCCAGGCGACCGTCGACGTAGGCGCGAGAGCGACCGTCGGCCGGTACCACCCGCGCCAGGATCAGCTCGGTGTCACCGTCGCCGAAGCGGCCCTCCACCGTGGCCGCTTCGGCGCCGTGGCGGACCACCGTGGCGTCGGCGGTGGCCCCGAGCAGCAGGCCGAGGGCCTGGACGAGCATGGTCTTGCCCGCCCCCGTCTCGCCGGTGAGCGCGGTCATGCCCGGTCCCACCACGAGGTCGATCTCGGTGATGATGCCGAGGTCCCGGATGCGCAACTCGGTCAGCATCAGCGGTCGCTCAGGCCGAACTTGGTCTTGAGGATCTGGTGGAAGCGGTGGCGCCCGAAGCGCACGAAGCGGGCCACCTCGGGGTCGGCGCGGCACGTCACGGTGTCGCCCTCGGCGAGGCCGGCCACCCGCCGCCCGTCGATGGACAGGTCAGCGGGCCGGTGCCCGAGCATCTCCACCGTGACAGGCTCCTCCGGATCCAGCACGAGGGGGCGGTCGAACAGCATGTGCGGGGACACCGGCGTGAGCACGATGGCCCGGATCTGCGGCGACACGATCGGGCCCCGCGCCGACAGGGAGTACGCCGTCGATCCCGTCGGGGTGGCCACGATCAGCCCGTCGGTGGCGTAGCTGATGAACCGCACGCCGGCGATCGACACGAGGAGCCGCACCGTGTGGCCCGACTCGCGCTTCTCGATCACCGCCTCGTTGAGGGCGCGGAAACGCTCGGGGCCGCTGCCAGCGCCGGCCCGTTCGAGGCAGACCTCGAGCAGCATGCGTTCTTCCATGACGAACGTCCCGGCCAGCCATCGTTCGAGCGCGTCGGTGATCCCTGGTGGTTCGACCTCGGTCAGATACCCGAGCAGGCCGACGTTCACGCTGAGGATCGGCACGCCGTCGACGAGCTGGGCGGTGCGCAGGACGGTGCCGTCGCCGCCCAGGCTGACGGCGAGGTCGGCGGTCGCCGGATCGGTGTCGGAGGCGAGATCGGCCAGGCCGAGCGCCTCGGCATCGTCGGGCAGGAGCCACGCCTTGTGGCCGCGGGCACCGAGCCAGCGGCACACCTCGAGGGCGAGGCTGGCCACCTCGGCCCGCTCGTGATGGGCGACGATCACCACGTTGGTCATGGGGCACCGACCCCGGGCGCTCGGGCGTGGACGAAGTGCTCCACGTTCCCGTCGGCTCCCTGGAGCGGCGATCGCATCCATCCCATGATCGTCGCCCCGCTCCGTCTCAGCACGTCATCGATGGACGCGGTGACCTGCTCGTGCACCGATTCGTCGCGGATCACCCCCCGCCCCCGGGACGCCTCGGCCCGGCCGGCCTCGAACTGGGGCTTGACCAGGAGCACCAGATCGGCCGCTGGATCGCACACACCGAGCAGTGCGGCGATGACCGTGCGCAGCGAGATGAACGAGAGATCGGCCACCACGAGGTCGACGGGGCCGCCCGTGTCGGCCGGCGTGAGGGACCGCACGTTCAGGCGCTCGCGCACGATCACCCGGGGATCGGCGCGGATGCGGGGATGGAGCTGGCCGTGGCCCACGTCGACGGCCACCACCGTGCCCACGCCCCGCTGGAGCAGGCAGTCGGTGAACCCTCCGGTGGAGGCGCCGGCGTCGACGGCCCGCCGGTCAGCGACGGCGAGGGCGAACTCGTCGAGGGCGGCGTCGAGCTTGTCGCCGCCCCGGCTCACGAAGCGCCGGGGTGGGCCCAGCACGACGAGGGGCTCGTCGGGCGCCACCAGTCGGGCCGGCTTCCACGCCGGGGCGCCGCCCACGGTGACCCGGCCGGCGTCGACGACGGCCTGCGCCTCGGCCCGGCTGGCCACCAGGCCCCGCCGGACGAGCTCGGTGTCGAGCCGGCGCCGGGCCGTCACCCCGGTGGCTCCCCCAGGAGCTGGTCGGCCAGGCCGGCGAGGTCGTCGGCCACCAGGTCCGGCGTGGGGTTGACGGGCAGGTCGCTGCGGTGGGTCACCCCGGAGAAGACCAGGCCGAAGCGGCAGCCGATGGCCCGGGCGAAGCGGCCGTCGGTGTCGGGCCGGTCACCCACCATGACAGCGCCGTCGAGATCGGGACCCAGCTCGGCCCGGACCAGGTCGGCCATCGGCTCGTAGGGCTTGCCGGCCACGACCGCAGCCATCCCCGATCCGGCCACCACGGCGGCCAGGATGGCACCGCCACCGGGGATCGGCCCGTCGGGCGTCGGGTAGGTGACGTCGTCGTTGGTGCCGATGAGGCGGGCCCCCCGGCGCACCGCGGTGCACGCCCGCAGCAGCTCCTCGTAGTCGAACGTGCGATGGAAGCCGACCACCACGGCGTCGGCGTCGCCCTCGGTGACGACCTCGGCGCCGGCGGCGGTGATCGCTTCGGCGGCACCCGGCCCGGCGCACAGGAACACCCGCTCCCCGGCGCGCACGAGGCGGCCGGCGGCCACCGCCGACGTGAGCACGTCGCCCGCCGCGGGGATCCCGTAGCTCTCCAGCTTGTGCTCGACGTCGACCACCGGTGAGAAGGAGTTGTTCGACACGAACACGACCCGATGACCCCCGGCCCGCAGCCGGCCCACGGCGTCGGCCGCACCGGCGATGGCCCGGTCGGCCAGCCACACGACACCGTCGAGATCGAGCACGACCGTCACCGCCTGATCCTCGCATGTCGGGCTGACGGGGCCCGCCGCTGTGCTTACCTCTGAGCGTGCCTCGCTTCGAGCCGTTCCCCGGCATCCGCTACGACCCCGCGCGCGTCGACATCGAGGCGGTGGTGGCACCCCCCTACGACGTGATCTCGGCCGACGACCGGGCGGCGCTGGCCGGGCGCGATCCCCACAACGTCGTGGTGGTGGACGTGCCCGTCGAGGCCGACGGACCCGACCGCTACGCCACCGCCGGGGCCACGTTCCGCCAGTGGCTGGCCGACGGCATCCTCCGGGCCGACCGCGAGCCGGCGTACTACCGCTACGCCATGACTTTCACCGACGAGGCTGGCGCGTCGCGCACCATCGCCGGCGTGCTCGGCGCCCTGGCCGTCACCGATCCCGACGCTCGCGGCAACGACGTCCTCCCCCACGAGCAGACCACCCCGAAGGCCTCGACCGATCGTCTCGACCTCACCCGCGCCACCACCGCCAACCTGTCGCCCATCTGGGGGCTGTCCCTGGCCGGCAACCTGGCCGAGCGCACCCGGGAGCCGGGCCAGCGGCTGGTCACGGTGACCGATCCTGACGGCGTGGTGCACGAGCTCGATCGCGTCGACGACCCGGCCCGGGTGGAGGCCATCCACGCCGCGGTGGCGTCGGCGCCCGTCCTCATCGCCGACGGTCATCACCGCTACGGCGTGGCCCGCCAGTACCGCGACGAGCGCCGCGCCGGCGCGCTGAGGCGCGGGGGCCGCCGACCTGACGCTGGCCTTCGTGCAGGAGCTGGCCGAGGACCAGCTGGTCGTGCAGGCCATCCACCGGCTGGTGTCAGGGCTCGACACCGACACCGACCTGCCCGGCGTCCTGGCGGCGTCGTTCACGCTCGCCGATGCCGGACCGGTCACCCCGGCCACCCTGGCCGCCATGCGCGAGCGGGGGGCGCTGTGCCTGGTGGCCCCCGACGGCACGGGCCAGTTCCTCGTCCCCCGGCCCGAGCGGTTCGCCGGTGTCCGCGATCTCGACTCGGCCCGCCTCGACCGTGCTCTCGTCGGCGTGCGCCACCAGCTGGCTTTCCAGCACGGGGTGGGCGAGGTGCTGGCCGAACTACAGGCGGGCGCGGCGGCCTGGGCGGTGCTGCTGCGACCGGTGACGGTGGCCCAGATCCGAGCGACCGCCGGCGAGGGCGCGCTGATGCCGCCCAAGTCCACGTTCTTCTGGCCGAAGCTGCGCACCGGCCTGCTCTTCCGGGATCTGTCGTGACTCCGGCCTTCGGCCGCGCTCGCTGCGCTCGGAGGGCGAGCGGATAGGTGCTCGCGATCAGCGCGGAATCCTGTTCCGATCGGCGTTTGGGTGCCGATTGCCTCGCCTGGCGGGCCGACCGGCACCCATGACCGAATCGGCACCCAACGTCGCTCACGGATCGTGGCGACCAGCCCCGTCCGCCGCGGGATCGCCAGCACCTCTCCGCTCGCCCTCTCGACCAATGCCGCGACCAACTGCCCCTACCGCCGCCACTGCGGCGGCACGCCCCGCTCGACTACCCGACCGTCCAGGTGCCGTTGGAGTGCAGCAGCGCGCTGAGGTCGCCCGAGCCCTTCTGCTCGGCCGCGCGCAGCAGCTGGCGGCTGGACTCGGTGGCGTACTCCGGTCGGTCCACCTGGCGGAGGACGCCGAAGGGCGTCGGCTGGTGGACGTTGGCCGACAGGTGAGCGAGGGCGAAGGCGAGGCCCGGATCGTCGCGATGAGCGTCGTGCACCAGCAACGCGTCGACACCGACGTCGTCGACGGCGACGATGCGTAGCTGGCCGTCGCTGCCCATCACGACACCCTTGTCGTCGTTGGTGCCGAAGCGGATGGGCTGACCATGCACGAGGGGCACGAGCATGTCCGGCCGCTGCTCCTTGGCCAGCACGTCGTCGAACACGCCGTCGTTGAACACGTTGCAGTTCTGCCAGATCTCCACGAAGGCGGCGCCCTTGTGATCGTGGGCCGCCCGGAAGACCTCCTGCATGTGCTTGCGGTCGAGGTCGTGGGTGCGAGCCACGAACGTGGCATTGGCGCCGAGGGCCACCGACACCGGGTTGAACGGCGCGTCGATCGAGCCGAGCGGCGTCGACTTGGTGATCTTGCCCAGCTCCGACGTAGGCGAGTACTGGCCCTTCGTGAGGCCGTAGATCTGGTTGTTGAACAGCAGGATGGTCAGGTTGACGTTGCGGCGCAGGGCGTGGATGAGGTGGTTGCCGCCGATCGACAGGCCGTCGCCGTCGCCGGTGATGACCCAGACGTCGAGGTCGGGGCGGGCCATGGCCAGCCCGGTGGCGATGGCCGGCGCCCGCCCGTGGATGCTGTGGATGCCGTAGGTGTTCATGTAGTACGGGAACCGGCTGGAGCAGCCGATGCCCGAGATGAACACCGTGTTGGCCGTGCTGACACCCAGGTCGGGCATGAGCATCTGGACGGCGGTGAGGATGCCGTAGTCGCCGCAGCCGGGGCACCAGCGGACCTCTTGGTCGCTGGACCAGTCCTTGCGGGTGGTGGTGGGGGCGGCGACGTCAGTCATGGGAAGCTCCGTTCGAGGACACCCCGAGGGCGTCGAGCATGGCGGTCTCGACCTCCAGCGCCGTGAAGGGCACGCCCTGCACCTTCGTGACCGAACGGGCGTCGACCAGGTACTCGGCCCGCACCAACCGGGCCAGCTGCCCGAGGTTCAGCTCGGGCACGATGATCTTGGGGTAGCGGCGCAGCACGTCGCCGAGGTTCGCGGGGAGCGGGTTGAGGTGCACGAGGTGCACCCACGCTGCCTTCAGGCCCCGCCGGCGCACCCGCTCGAGGGCCGAGTCGATGGCGCCCCACGTGCTGCCCCACCCGAGGACGACCAGCTCGGCGTCGGGATCGCCGGCCACGGTGACCTCGGGGATGTCGGCGGCGATGCCGGCGATCTTGGCCTCCCGCAGATGGATCATCTTCTCGTGGTTGGCCGGCTCGTACGAGATGTTGCCGCTGCCGTCTTCCTTCTCGATGCCACCGATGCGGTGCTGCAAGCCAGGCGTGCCCGGCACCGCCCACGGGCGGGCCAGGGTGACCGGGTCGCGCAGGTACGGCCAGAACTCGAGGGTGCCGTCGGCCCGCTCGTGGTTGGGCTCGCTGGCGAACGGCACGCTGATGTCGGGCAGCGTGTCGAGGTCGGGCAGCTTCCACGGCTCCGAGCCATTGGCCACATAGCCGTCCGACAGCAAGATGACCGGCGTCCGGTACTTGAGGGCCAGGCGGGCAGCCTCGATGGCGACCTCGAAGCAGTGCGACGGGCTGTAGGCGGCGATCACCGGCAGGGGTGCCTCGGAGTGACGCCCGTACAGCGCCATGTTGAGGTCGGCCGCCTCGGTCTTCGTGGGCAGGCCGGTGGACGGCCCGCCCCGCTGGATGTCGATGATGAGCAGCGGCAGCTCGAGGCTGACGGCGAGGCTGATGGTCTCGCCCTTGAGGGCCAAGCCCGGGCCACTGGTGGTGGTGATGCCCAGGTGCCCGCCGAAGGCGGCGCCGAGGGCCGAGCCGATCGCGGCGATCTCGTCTTCGGCCTGGAACGTGCGCACGCCGAAGTTCTTGTGCTTGGACAGCTCGTGGAGGATGTCCGACGCCGGCGTGATGGGGTAGCTGCCCAGGAACAGCGGCAGGCCGGCCCGCTGGCTGGCGGCCACCAGGCCCCACGCCAGAGCGGTGTTGCCGTTGATGTTGGTGTAGACGCCGGGGTCGAGCGGGGCGGGCTTCACCTCGAACGGATGGTCGAACAGCTCCGCCGTCTCGCCGAAATTGAAGCCGGCCAGGAAGGCGGCCCGGTTCGAGCCCTGCACCTGGGCGTTGTTGGCGAAGCGCTTGTCGATCCACTCCAGCGTCGGCTCGGCCGGGCGGGAGTAGAGCCACGAGATGAGGCCGAGGGCGAAGAAGTTCTTCGACCGGTCGGCGTCTCGGGGCTTGACCCCGAGCGGCGTGACCGCCTCCTTGGTGAGGCTGGTCATCGGCACCTCGACCAGCCGGTAGCCGGCCAGGCTGCCGTCGGTCAGGGGGTTGACGGCGTAGCCGGCCTTCGTCAGGTTGCGCTCGTCGAACGTGTCGACGTTCACGATCAGGGTGCCGCCCCGTTCGAGCTGGTGCAGCTCGGCCTTGAGGGCGGCCGGGTTCATGGCCACGAGCACGTTCGAGGCGTCGCCCGGCGTGGTGATGTCGTGGTCGGAGATGGCGACCTGGAACGCCGAGACGCCGGCGATGGTGCCCGCGGGCGCCCGGATCTCGGCCGGGAACTCGGGCAGGGTCGACAGGTCGTTGCCGAAGAGCGCGCTCACGGACGTGAAGCGGTCGCCGGTGAGCTGCATGCCGTCGCCAGAGTCTCCGGCGAAGCGCAGCACCACTCGGTGCAGGGCCTCCACGTCGGCGCGTTTTGCTGTATCAGTCATTTGCCACCCTCCCCCAGGTGCAGGATGCGAGTTGGGGTGTCCGTCTTCGACGGTACACCGGTCGTCATGAAATTCATGAACATCCCATGAACGGCCGCAGGGGCCGCTGGCTGGGAGAACGGCTACGCGATGGTGATGGCCCCGTCGGCGTAGACGTCCTGGACGGCATGGAGGAGCTCGACGCCCTCGGCCATCGGTTTCTGGAACGCCTTGCGACCCGAGATCAGGCCCTGGCCCCCGGCCCGCTTGTTGATGACGGCGGTGCGCACCGCCGCCGCCAGGTCACCGGCGCCCTTCGACTCGCCACCGGAGTTGATGAGCCCGATGCGGCCCATGTAGCAGTTGGCCACCTGCCACCGGGTGAGGTCGATCGGGTTGTCGGTGGTGAGCTGGTCGTACACCAGCGGGGAGGTCTTGCCGTAGTCGAGCGCGAGGTAGCCGCCGTTGTTCTCCGGTTGCTTCTGCTTGATGATGTCGGCCTCGATGGTGACGCCCATGTGGTTGGCCTGCCCGGTCAGGTCGGCCGAAAGCGTGTAGTCGACCCCGTCCTTCTTGAAGGCGTTGTTGCGCAGGTAGCACCACAGCACGGTGAACATCCCGAGGGCGTGCGCCTCCTCGAAGGCCTCGGCCACCTCCTGGAGCTGGCGCGTCGACTCCTCGGAACCGAAGTAGATGGTGGCCCCGACGCCGACGGCGCCCAGGTCCCAGGCCCGCTGGACGCTCCCGAACATGACCTGGTCGAACTTGTTCGGGTAGGTGAGCAGCTCGTTGTGGTTCAGCTTGACGATGAACGGGATGCGATGGGCGTAGGTCCTGCTCACCGCGCCGAGAACGCCGAACGTGGTGGCCACGGCGTTGCACTCGCCCTCGAGGGCCAGCTTCACGATGTTGGTCGGGTCGAAGTAGGCCGGGTTGGGCGCGAACGACGCCGCCGCCGAGTGCTCGATGCCCTGGTCGACCGGCAGGATCGACACGTAGCCGGTGCCGCCCAGGCGTCCCGAGCGGTACAGGAGGCCCAGGTTGCGCAGCACGGCCGGGTTGCGGTCGGTCTGCAAGAAGACTCGGTCGACGAAATCCGGTCCGGGGAGCGTCAGCTCGTCCTTCGGGATCCCCTTGGACTCGTGGGTGAGCAGGCTCTCGGCCTCGTCACCGAGCAAGGCCTGGATGTCCACCTCGGCTCCTTCACGTTTGGCTGGCCCGCCGGCGCGCGCCATGGCGCCTGCCAGGCTAGCCCCACGGACCCCGCCGGCGCCGGGGCACCGGGCCCCGCGGCTACGGCGACGCCGCCGCCAAGGCCTGCTCCATCATGCGCCGCACCCGCCGCCCGTCGCCGGCCCGGGCCACCGCCTCGGCCACCACTTCGGTGCGGCTCTGCGTGGCACCCCCGACGCGGTAGAAGCGCCGGCGCACCCGCCCGGTGACGACCACCTCCTCGCCGGCGTCCAGCAGCCCTCGGCCGGCGGGCGGCGACCAGACCACCGGCACCGACTCGGCCGGGCCGTCTTCCCGGACGACGCGCACGTCGTAGGCCACCAGGATGTCGCCCGACGGCAGCTCCCGCTGCTCGGCGGGGCGCGTGAGAGTCCCGCGCAAGATCACGATGTTCATCGAACGCTCCTCGGTTCGTGTCTCGGACCAGCGGGGAAGTGGGCGTCACGCTACGCCGGGGGTGTCACAGAGTTCCGGGCCCGGCCGGGCGGCGAGAGACGACCACGATGAGCGGTCAGCCCAAGGCGGCGAGGCGCTCCTCGGCGTCGGCGAAGCCGGGCTGGTTGGCCAGGACCTCGCGGAACAGGCGCCGGGCCTGGGGCACGTCGCCCGAACGGTCGTACAGGTCGGCCAAGGCGTACCACTGGCGCACGTGGTGCTCGCGCACCCGGCGGGGCTTCGGCCCGGCGCGGGCCAGGAGGGCGATGGCCCCCTCGAGATCACCCTGGTCGGCGCGGGCACCGGCAGTGACGATGCGGCCCTCGGTGACCAGCGCCGCCGACGGCGACGCCGCCCGCAGCTCCTCCCACAGCTCCTCGACTCGTCCGTAGCGGTGCAGGGCCCGGTAGCAGTCGGCCAGCACCGGATCCTGGTCGGCGGAACCGGACAGCGCCCGGTAGGCCTCCAGCTCGCCGGCGGCCTGCTTCCAGCGCTCGAGGCGGTAGAGGGTGAGGCCGTAGAGCTCACGCACCGAGGCGGCGCCGGGCGCTTCCCGGGCCAGCTTCGACAGGATGCGGCGGGCGTCGAGGTAGCGCTCCCGTTCGAAGGCGCCGCGGCCGGCGTCGAGGCGCTCGGCCAACTTCGTCACCTTCTTCGATCCGCCCGCCCGCTCCAGCTCGGCCACGACGTCATCGGGCAACCGCGGCGCGACCATCCCGGTCGGGGCGGGCTCGACCTGCCCCCGGGCCACCGCCCCCTCGGCCACGTCGCGCACCGGACCCTCGTCGATCCAGATGTCGGGCACCGGTCGCTCTGACGGCTCGCGCTCCACCGCCGGGCGCTGGCCGGCGGGGCGGCGGGTGGGCAGGGCCCGGGCTGCTGGCCCCCGGCGGTTGGGCGCCAGCGGCCGGGGCGGTCGGGCCGGGCGACTCGGACGACCGGGGCTGCCAGGCCGGGCGGGGCTGCCAGGCCGGGCGGGGCTGCCAGGGCGAGCGGGACGGCTCGGACGAGCGGAGCCGCCAGGACGAGCCGGACGACCAGGACCAGCGGGACGCCCCGGACGGGCGGCACCATCGGCCGACTGGCCCCGCTGGGAGCGCCCCTCGCCGCCACTCGCGCGTGGCGGCCGCGACCCCGAGTCGGTGCGGCGTCCGACGGTGCTGCGGCCCGGCGGGCGCCCTGTGCCGTCGCCTCGGCGGGGAGCCCCGCCCGATCGTTCGGGTCGCGGGACTGGTGAGCTGGGCGAACCCGGCCGCGAGCCCGACCGCTGACCGCCGGCGCCACCGCGGCTGGCGGGCCGGCCGCTCGATCCTGACCGGGGACCCTTGCCGCCGCTGGGGCGCGCTCGTCGATCGGGTCGTTCGGCCATGACCAGCGATGTTACCGGCGGGCTGGCCGGTGAAAACGACGAATGCCCCCCGCCGCAGCAGGGGGCATTCACGTGAGAAATCCGGCGGCGTCCTACTCTCCCAGGGGGTCTACCCCCAAGTACCATCGGCGCTGGCGGGCTTAACTGCCGTGTTCGGGATGGGAACGGGTGTGACTCCGCCGCCATGGCCACCGGAAACCTGTTGTCAAGGGGACTGGTCCCCGAGAACTCCAGAGCGAGCACGAGCGACTTGTGAATCCAAGCCCTCGGCCGATTAGTACCGGTCGGCTGAACATGTTGCCATGCGTACACCTCCGGCCTATCAACGTGGTCGTCTAGCCACGGGCCTTACCAGGTTAACCCTGTGGGAGTGCTCATCTTGGAACAGGCTTCCCGCTTAGATGCTTTCAGCGGTTATCCCTTCCGCAGGTGGCCAACCAGCCGTGCCGCTGGCGCGACAACTGGCACACCAGAGCTGCGTCCGTCCCGGTCCTCTCGTACTAGGGACAGCCTTCCTCAACACTCCTTCGGCTGCAGAGGATAGGGACCGAACTGTCTCACGACGTTCTAAACCCAGCTCGCGTACCGCTTTAATGGGCGAACAGCCCAACCCTTGGGACCTGCTTCAGCCCCAGGATGCGATGAGCCGACATCGAGGTGCCAAACCTTCCCGTCGATATGGACTCTTGGGGAAGATTAGCCTGTTATCCCCGGGGTACCTTTTATCCGTTGAGCGACCGCGCTTCCACACGCCACGGCCGGGTCACTATGCCCTGCTTTCGCACCTGCTTGACCTGTCAGTCTCGCAGTCAAGCTCCCTTGTGTCATTGCACTCGACGGCTGATTGCCAACCAGCCTGAGGGAACCTTTGGGCGCCTCCGTTACTCTTTAGGAGGCGACCGCCCCAGTCAAACTACCCGCCTGGCGCTGTTCCCGACCCGGATAACGGGCCAGGGTTAGAGTCCCGGCATGAGCAGGGTGGTATTTCAACGTTGGCTCCACCGATACTGGCGTACCGGCTTCCAAGCCTCCCACCTATCCTACACAACACAGGCCAAAACTCAACACCAAGTTATAGTAAAGGTCCACGGGGTCTTTCCGTCCTTCTGCAGCTAACGAGCATCTTTACTCGTACTTCAATTTCGCCGAGTCTGTGGTTGAGACAGTGGGGAAGTCGTTACGCCATTCGTGCAGGTCGGAACTTACCCGACAAGGAATTTCGCTACCTTAGGACCGTTATAGTTACGGCCGCCGTTTACTGGGGCTTAGGTTCAGAGCTTCGCCTTGCGGCTAACCCTTCCCCGTAACCTTCCAGCACCGGGCAGGCGTCACAGCGTATACATCGTCTTCGGACTTCGCACGCTGCTGTGTTTTTAGTAAACAGTCGCTACCCCCTGGTCTGTGCCACCCCCTCACGCTCGGTCAGCTAGTGACGTCACGCTAGTGGGGCCCTCCTTCTCCCGAAGTTACGGAGGCAACTTGCCGAGTTCCTTAACCACAGTTCTCTCGATCGCCTTGGTATTCTCTACCCGCCCACCTGTGTCGGTTTGGGGTACGGGCACCGTGCCAACTCACTGCTGGGCTTTTCTAGGCAGCATGGGATCAGTGACTTCTCCTGAATCGGATCGGCATCACGTCTCAGAGTTGCGAGGCCAACTCTCATCGGCCTCCTCCTACACGCTTACCCCAGGACAACCATCGCCTGGGATCACCTACCCTCCTGCGTCCCCCTTCAGTTACCCGCGACCGGTGGGTCGGTTCGCTCCGAAGAGCATCCCCTTAGTACCCGGCGTTGGGCTGGACGCGGACACGGTGGTACCGGAATATCAACCGGTTGTGCATCGACTACGCCTCTCGGCCTCGCCTTAGCTCCCGACTCACCCTGGGAGGATTAGCCTTCCCCAGGAACCCTTGGGCGTTCGGCGGAGGGGTTTCTCACCCCTCTTTCGCTACTCATGCCTGCATTCTCACTCGATCGCGCTCCACGCCGGTTCACACCGTCGCTTCGCAGCACGATCGACGCTCTCCTACCGCTCGTACGGATGTACGAACCCGCGGCTTCGGCTCAGGACTTGAGCCCCGTTGAATTGTCCGCGCGGGATCACTCGACCAGTGAGCTGTTACGCACTCTTTCAAGGGTGGCTGCTTCTAAGCCAACCTCCTGGCTGTCTGTGCAATCCCACATCGTTTTCCACTTAGTCCTGAATTTGGGGCCTTAGCCGGCGGTCTGGGCTGTTTCCCTTTTGACCAACGAAGCTCATCCCCCGTGGTCTCACTGCCGCACTCTGGAGTCGTGGCATTCGGAGTTTGATTGGGGTTGGTAAGCTTGTGGGCCCCCTTACCCATTCAGTGCTCTACCTCCACGACTGAACATGCGACGCTGCACCTAAATGCATTTCGGAGAGAACCAGCTATCACCAAGTTTGATTGGCCTTTCACCCCTACCCACAGGTCATCCGCGCCGTTTTCAACCGACGTCGGTTCGGCCCTCCACGGGGTCTTACCCCCGCTTCAGCCTGCCCATGGGTAGATCACTTGGCTTCGGGTCTACAGTGTGCGACTCAACGCCCTATTCAGACTCGCTTTCGCTCCGGCTCCCCCTCACGGGTTAACCTCGCCACACACCATAACTCGCAGGCTCATTCTTCAAAAGGCACGCCATCGCGGCCATGGCCAAAGCCATGACGACGCTCTGACTGTTTGTAAACCAACGGTTTCAGGTACTATTTCACTCCCCTCCCGGGGTGCTTTTCACCTTTCCCTCACGGTACTAGTTCGCTATCGGTCGTCTCGGAATACTTAGGCTTACGAGGTGGTCCTCGCAGATTCACGCCGGTTTTCACGGTCCCGGCGCTACTTGGGAACATCGAACGGAGGCTGAGTACGTTTCGGATACAGGGCCATTACCTTCTACGGCGCGCCGTTCCTGAACGCTTCTCCTACGCATCAGCTTGGTAACTCCGTGACGGGTCTGGTGCCCCGTCTATCAAGTCCCACAACCCCACACCGGCAACGCCACCAGGCTTGGCACCGGCACGGTTTGGCCTCTTCCCTCTTCGCTCGCCGCTACTAAGGGAGTCGCGGTTGCTTTCCTTTCCTCAGGGTACTGAGATGTTTCAATTCCCCTGGTTCCCTCTACCGGCCCTATGTGTTCAGGCCGGAGTGACACCCCATGACGGGTGCCGGGTTTCCCCATTCGGACATCCACGGATCAACGCTCGGTCGACAGCTTCCCGTGGCTTTTCGCAGTCACCCACGTCCTTCATCGGTTCGAGACGCCAAGGCATCCACCGTTGGCTCTTTGTAGCTTGGAAGAACAAGTTGTTTTCTATTTCTAGATGCTCGTGCTCGCTCTGCAATTCTCAAGGGACGAAAGGAGCGGCACCGGAGCAGCGGAGGCCCAAAGGGCCTGCGACGCTGTCGGTGACTCCCTCAAAACGGAAGAGAGGACGCAGCTCCGAACTCGAGTCGACGGGCAGGAGAACTGAATCTCCACTGCTCGACGGTTACGAGGGACGGATCGCCAGCGCACCAACTGGGAGTGCCTCTCCGTTGGTCCGGCCTGACGGCCGGCGGCGAGGTAGTACTCCTTAGAAAGGAGGTGATCCAGCCGCACCTTCCGGTACGGCTACCTTGTTACGACTTCACCCCAATCACCGACCCCACCTTCGACAGCTCCCTCCTTGCGGTTGGGCCACTGGCTTCGGGTGTTGCCGACTTTCGTGGTGTGACGGGCGGTGTGTACAAGGCCCGGGAACGTATTCACCCCGGCAATGCTGATCCGGGATTACTAGCAACTCCAGCTTCACGAAGTCGAGTTGCAGACTTCGATCCGAACTGAGACCGGCTTTCTGGGATTCGCTCACCCTCGCGGGATGGCAGCCCTTTGTACCGGCCATTGTAGCATGTTTGCAGCCCTGGACATAAGGGGCATGATGACTTGACGTCATCCCCACCTTCCTCCGAGTTGACCCCGGCAGTCTCCTACGAGTCCCCGGCATTACCCGCTGGCAACATAGGACGAGGGTTGCGCTCGTTGCGGGACTTAACCCAACATCTCACGACACGAGCTGACGACAGCCATGCACCACCTGTGTGGGACCCCGAAGGACACCGTATCTCTACGGCTTTTCCCCACATGTCAAACCCAGGTAAGGTTCTTCGCGTTGCCTCGAATTAAGCAACATGCTCCGCTGCTTGTGCGGGCCCCCGTCAATTCCTTTGAGTTTTAACCTTGCGGCCGTACTCCCCAGGCGGGGCACTTAATGCGTTAGCTACGGCACGGACCCCGTTGGTTAGGGCCCACACCTAGTGCCCAACGTTTACGGCGTGGACTACCAGGGTATCTAATCCTGTTTGCTACCCACGCTTTCGCTCCTCAGCGTCAGTTTCGGCCCAGAGTGGCGCCTTCGCCACCGGTGTTCCTCCTGATATCTGCGCATTTCACCGCTACACCAGGAATTCCCCACTCCCCTACCGAACTCAAGTCAGAGCAGTATCGGGTGGCGTCTCCAAGTTGAGCCTGGAGTTTTCACACCCGACTTACCCAACCGCCTACGAGCTCTTTACGCCCAATAAATCCGGACAACGCTTGGCCCCTACGTGTTACCGCGGCTGCTGGCACGTAGTTGGCCGGGCCTTCTTCTGCAGGTACCGTCATTTTCGTTCCTGCTGAAAGGGGTTTACAACCCGAGGGCCTTCATCCCCCACGCGGCGTTGCTGCGTCAGGCTTTCGCCCATTGCGCAAGATTCCCCACTGCTGCCTCCCGTAGGAGTCTGGGCCGTGTCTCAGTCCCAGTGTGGCTGATCATCCTCTCAGACCAGCTACCCGTCGCTGCCTTGGTGGGCCGTTACCCCGCCAACAAGCTGATAGGCCGCGAGACCCTCCCGATCCGGTAACCCTTTCTTCGCCGAGCCATGAGGCTCGAGGAAGGCATCCGGTATTAGCAGTGGTTTCCCACTGTTATTCCTGAGATCGGGGTGGGTTTCTCACGTGTTACTCACCCGTTCGCCACTAGATCTTCACCAATGTTGCCATTGGATGGACCTCGTTCGACTTGCATGTGTTAAGCACGCCGCCAGCGTTCGTCCTGAGCCAGGATCAAACTCTCCGTCGAGATCTCGGCCCCCCGGCGAACCGGTGGGTTGCGATCAGTGTTGAGAGCATCCGAGACACGCCCCGGCGAGCCGGTTGCGGGCCTCGGACAAAGGTTTGACGTAGCGATCGACCGGCATGCCGGTAGATCGCCCGCACTGGCGTTCTTTGTCCTCTCTTCCGTTTTCAAGGAGCCACAGGCTCACCGGGCACGCGCTCCCGGAGGAGCGGAGGTGCTCAGTTGCTTCTACGGGGCGCAGGCCACAGTCAGCGGCTCCGTGAGGCGGAGGGAAACCATATCCATCGACTCCCCCAGCGTCAACCTCACGAGGCAACAATTTCGACCAAGTGATAGGTGCGGCGCCCCTTGGCCAGCAGCAGGTACCGCTGATGGAGCAGGTCAGCGGTACTGAGAGCATCGTCGAGGCCCAGCTTCCGGCCGTTGGCCCGGAAGCTCGACTGACCGAGCCCGCGCCGGGCATCGCCCTTCGAGCTGGCCAGGCCGGTGCGCACGAGGAGTTCGACCACGTCGTCCAGGACGGCGGCCGGCACCGCCGTGGTGGGGACCTCCCGGGCCACCGCCGCCAGCACCGCCGCCGATGCTGCGGTGGGATCGCCGCCGAAGAGGACCTCGGCCGCCGCGGCCGCGGCGGAGGCGGCCGCCGGGCCGTGCACCAGCTCGGTGAGCTCGTCGGCCAGCGCCCGTTGCGCCCCGCGCCGCTCGGGGGCCTTGGCGTGGGCCTCGAGGATGGCCTCCAGCTCGTCCACGGGCCGCAGGCTGAGGTGCCGCAGGTAGCGGCCTACCAGCTCGTCGTCGGTCTGGATGAGGAACTGGCGGAACTGGTACGGGCTGGTCTTGTCCGGATCGAGCCAGACGGCGCCGCCGACCGACTTGCCCATCTTCGAGCCGTCGGCCCTGGTCAGCAGGGGCCATGTCAGGCCATGGGCCGCCTTCCCGAGGCGGCGGCGGATGAGGTCGATGCCGGCGGTGATGTTGCCCCACTGGTCCGAACCGCCCATCTGCAGCTCCACGTCGTGGTGCTCGTAGAGCCACCGGAAGTCATTGGCCTGCAGCAGCATGTAGCTGAACTCGGTGAAGGAGATGCCGTGGGCCGACTCGACCCGGGCCCGCACCGACTCCTTGGCCAGCATCTGGTTCACGGTGATGTGCTTGCCCACGTCACGCAGGAACTCGAGGGTGGTGAGGGGCTCGGTCCAGTCGGCGTTGTCCACCAGCGTGGCGGCGAACGGGCCGGGGCTGAAGTCGAGCAGGCGTTCGAGCTGGACCTTGATCGCGGCCACGTTGGCCCGCAAGGTCTCGCGATCGAGGAGGTTGCGCTCGTCGCTGCGCCCGCTCGGGTCGCCGATCACGCCGGTGGCGCCACCGGCCAGGGGAAAGGGGCGCTGGCCGGCGAGCTGGAACCGCCGCAGTCCGAGCTGGCCGAACAGGTGACCCAGGTGGAGGCTGTCGGCGGTGGGATCGAAGCCCACGTAGACGCCGATCGGCCCGTCGACGAGGCGCTTGGCCAGCGCTTCCTGGTCGGTGGCGTCGTGCACGAGGCCACGGGCGTTGAGATCGGCGAGGAGGTCCATACGGGTTCCCAGTTTCGCAGGGGCACCCGCCGTCACCGGCTCACATTCGGGTCGCCGGCCACGAACCAGCGCCACGGGTGGTCGACTGCCTTCGTGATGCCGATGCGAGCCGAGCGCCCCGGCCGGCGCGGCGGCGGCGTGCCGTCGTCGGCCAGCCACGGGCCACCGGGCGCCGGCACCACCAGGTCGTCGCCGTCGTCGGCTCCGGTCAGGCCGAGGGCCTGGCACAGCCGGGCCGGGCCCGCGCACAGGTCGCGGTCGCGCCGGGCCGCCGGTCGGGCCGCCCGCATCGCCTCCAGCCCGGCGATCGGCGCACCGGCCCGCAGGAGCACGGCGTGTCCGTCGAGCGGGCCGCCCGCCACCACGTTGCCGCACCAATGCATCCCGTAGGTGAAGTACACGTACAGGTGCCCCGGCGGCCCGAACATCGTGGCGTTGCGCCTTGTGGGGCCCCGGTACGCGTGGGACGCCGGATCCTCGGCAGCGGCGTAGGCCTCCACCTCCACGATCCGGGCCTGCCGCTCCCCCACGACGAGCACCTTGTTCAGGAGGAGCGGCGCCAGGACCCGGCTGTCGTGGTCGTAGAAGGAACGCGGCAGCGGCCTCATCGGGCGCCGGCCGTCCCATCTGATGCGCGATAAACGCGCCAACGGTTGATAAGTCGCGTCAGTACGCCCACCGGGACGCCGGTCAGCCGAGGCGGGCGCGGTCGGTCTCGAGGCGCTGCCGGAACCGCGACAGCTGGACCGCCACCGGACCCGGTCCGCCCCCGCCGGGCGTCGTGCGGCGCTGCACGGCCACCCCCGGCGCCACCAGGGCGGCGGCCTCGGGCCCGAGGCGCTCGTCACTGGCGACCAGTGCCGCCAGGGCCGGCGCGCCCGGCTCCAGCGACCGCCGCACGAGCGCGCCGACGACGGCGTGCGCCTCCCGGAACGGCGTGCCCGCCGCCACCAGCCACTCGGCGAGGTCGGTGGCCGCCATCGTGGGCGACGCCGCCGCCGCGGCCATCCGCTCGGTGTCGAACGTGGCCGTGGCGATCATCCCGGCCAGAGCCCCGAGAGCCAGCGACACCTGATCGACGGCGTCGAACAGCGGCTCCTTGTCCTCCTGGAGGTCCCGGTTGTAGGCGAGGGGAAGGCCCTTCAGCGTGGCCAGGAAGCCGGCGACGTGGCCCACCAGCCGGCCGGTCTTGCCCCGCGCCAGCTCGGCGATGTCGGGGTTCTTCTTCTGCGGCAGCATCGACGAACCCGTGGCGTAGGCGTCGTCGAGACGGGCGAAGCCCATCTCCTCCGATGTCCACAGCACCCACTCCTCGCCGATTCGCGACAGGTGCACGCCGACGAGCGCCAGGTCGAACAGCGCTTCGGCCACGAAGTCCCGGTCCGAGACGGCGTCGAGGCTGTTGTCGAAGGCGGCGGCGAAGCCCAGGTCGATGGCCGTGCCCTGCGGGTCGAGGGGCAGCGACGACCCGGCGAGGGCGCCGGCGCCGAGCGGCGAGACGTCGAGGCGGGCGATCGTGGCCAGCAAGCGGTCGACGTCGCGGGCCAGCGCCCAGCCGTGGGCCAGCAGGTGGTGGGCCAGCAGCACCGGCTGGGCCCGCTGCAGGTGGGTGTAGCCGGGGAGGGACGCCGATCCGGCGGTGGCCGCCCGCGACACCAGCACCGCCTGCAGCTCGAGGATCCGGCCCGCCACGGACCGCAGCTCGCGCTTGCACCACAGGCGCAGGTCGGTGGCGACCTGGTCGTTGCGGCTGCGCCCCGTGTGGAGCTTGGCCCCCGCCGGCCCCGCCAGCTCGGTGACCCGGCGCTCGACGGCGGTGTGGATGTCCTCGTCGGATGGCACGAAGGCAAACGTCCCGGCGGCGAGCTCGTCGGCAACCACGTCGAGGGCGCCGAGTACGGCCGCCGCCTCGTCGGCATCGAGCAGATCCGCCCGCACCAGCCCGCGCACATGGGCCCGCGAGCCGGCGATGTCGTCACCGGCCAGGCGCTGGTCGAAGGGCAGGCTGGCCGTGTACGCCAGCAGCTCCTGGGCCGGACCCGACCCGAAGCGGCCGTGCCAGAGCGTGCTCACGACGGCTCGTCGGGCGCCGGACCGAGCACCCCGACATCGGCCACGCCCGGCTCCAGCGCCCCGCTGCGCCGGTACACATCGAGCTTGTGACGGGAGTCGTCGATGTCGAGGTTGCGCAGATGGAGCTGCCCGATGCGGTCCAGCGGCCCGAAGGCGGCGTCCTCCACCCGTTCCATCGACAGCCGCTCGGGCTGGTAGGTGAGGTCGGGCCCCGAGGTGTCGAGGATCGTGTAGTCGTCGCCCCGCCGCAGCCGCAGCGTCACCTCGCCGGTGACGGCCGAACCCACCCAGCGTTGCAGGGGCTCGCGCAGCATGAGCGACTGCGGATCGAACCACCGGCCCTCGTACAGCAGGCGGCCGAGCCGGCGCCCCATCGTGCGGTAGTTCTCGATGGTGGCCTCGTTGTGGATGGCCGTCACCAGGCGCTCGTAGGCGATGTGCAGCAACGCCATGCCCGGCGCCTCGTAGATGCCGCGGCTCTTGGCCTCGATGATGCGGTTCTCGATCTGGTCGGACATGCCCAGCCCGTGGCGGCCGCCGATGGCGTTGGCCTCGACGACGAGGTCGACGGCCGAGTCGAACGTGCGGCCACCGAGGGCGACGGGCCAGCCCGCCTCGAAGCGCACGGCGACCGTCTCGGGCTCGACGGCGACACTCGCATCCCAGTGGCGCACGCCCATGATCGGCTCGACGAGGTCCATGCCGGCGTCGAGCTCCTCGAGTTGCTTTGCCTCATGGGTGGCGCCCCAGATGTTGGCGTCGGTCGAGTACGCCTTCTCCGCCGAGTCGCGGTACGGGAAGCCCCGCTCGGCCAGCCACGCGCTCATCTCCGCCCGCCCGCCGAGCTCGCCCACGAACGCGGGGTCGAGCCACGGCTTGTAGATGCGCAGCGCGGGGTTGACCAGGAGGCCGTAGCGGTAGAAGCGCTCGATGTCGTTGCCCTTGTAGGTCGAGCCGTCGCCCCACACGTCGACGCCGTCGCTGTGCATGGCCCGCACCAGCAACGTGCCGGTGACCGCCCGCCCGAGGGGCGTGGTGTTGAAGTAGGTCTTGCCCCCGGTGGTGATGTGGAAGGCGCCGCACTGCAGCGCGACGAGCCCTTCGTGCACCAGGTCCTCTCGGCAGTCGACCAGCCGGGCCGCTTCGGCGCCGTAGGCCAGCGCCCGGTCGCGCACGCCCGGCAGGTCGGGCTCGTCGGCCTGACCGAGGTCGGCGGTGTACGTGTAGGGCACGGCGCCCTTCTCCCGCATCCACGCCACCGCCACGGACGTGTCCAGGCCGCCGGAGAAGGCGAGCCCGACCCGCTCACCGACGGGCAGCGACACCAACACGCGCCCGGCGCTCATCGCTCGTCCTGCCGGGCCGCGGTCAGGCTGGCCAGACCGCGCAGCGTCTTGGCCAGGCGGGCCCCGCCGACGCGCTCGGACGCGACGCACAGCATCGTGTCGTCCCCGGCGACGGTGCCGAGCAGACCGGGCAAGCCGGAGCGATCCAGCGCCGACGCCACGACATGCGCGCACCCGGGCGGCGTGCGCACCACGACGAGGTTGCCCGAGTGCGCCACCTCGGCCACCCATTCGCCAAGGACGCGCCGGAGGTGGTCGTGGGGCGCGAGGCGGTCGGGCTCGTACTCGGGGATGGCGTAGGCCAGCTCCCCGCCGGGCAGGCGCACCTTCACGGCGCCGAGATCCTCCAGGTCGCGACTGACGGTGGCCTGCGTGGCGGCGATGCCCGTCCCCGCCAGCAGCTCGACGAGCTGGGGCTGGCTGGTGACCTCGTGCTCGGTGAGCAGCCGGGCCACGTGATGCTGCCGTTGGGACTTGGTGGTCACGGGCGGACGCCCAGCAGGAACGCCAACAACCCGCGCGCCGCGTGCATGCGGTTGTGGGCCTGCGCGATGGCGCGCGACCGCGGGCCGTCCATGACCTCGGCCGCCACCTCCTCGCCCCGGTGCACGGGCATGCAGTGGAAGAACAACGAGTGGCGCCCGGCCGCCGCCATCAGCTCCTCGGTCACCATCCAGCCGGCGAAGGCGGCGGCGCGCTCGTCGCGCTCGGCCTCCTGCCCCATCGACGTCCAGACGTCGGTGTGCACGGCGTCGGCGCCCACCACCGCCTCCTCGGGCCGGTGGAACGTGACGACGGTGGCCGCGCCGAGGGCCTGGAGCCGCTCCTGCTCGGCCTCGTCGGGTCCGTAGCCGGCGGGGGTGCCGATGCGCACGTGCATGCCGAGCATGGCGCACGCCTCACCCAGCGAGCGGGCCACGTTGTTGTAGTCGCCGAGCCAGGCCACGGTGCGCCGCGCCAGGGGGCCGAGCGCCTGGCGCATCGTGAGCACGTCGGCCAGCGCCTGCATCGGGTGAGAGCGGTCCGACAGCAGGTTCACGACCGGCACGCTCGACGCCGCCGCCATGCGCTCCAGCACCTCGTGGCGCATGACGCGGGCGGCGAGCACGGCGTGGTAGCCGGCCATCACCTGGGCCACGTCGGCGACGGGCTCCCGCTTGTCGAGGCCGATGTGGTCGCCCTCGGTGTAGACGGGATGGCCACCGAGCTGGACGACGGCCATCTCCATGGACTGCCGGGTGCGGTTCGACGGCTTCTCGAAGATCAGCGCCACGCCCTTGCCGTGCAGCACCGGCGGCACCGACGGCGCCTCGGCCAGGTCGAGCACGGCCCCCAGCTCGGCGACGCTGAGCGCGGTGACGTCGAGGAAGTGCCTCACTCGGCGAGGACCGCAGCGAGGATGGCCACCGCCTCGTCCAGCTCGTCGTCGGAGACGGTCAGCGGCGGGGCGAAGCGCACGGCCGTCGGCGTCACCGCGTTGGCGACGAGGCCCCGCGCCAGCAGCTCGGTGTTGACCTGCTTGGCGTCGTGCCCGTCGAGCTCGGCCGCCAGCAGGAGGCCGAAGCCGCGCACCTCCTTCACGCCCGCAGTGGCTGACAGCGCTTCAGCGAGGCGGGCGCCCTTGCTGGCCGCCAGTGCCGGCGCGTCGATGCGGGCCAGCTCGTCGAGCACCGCACTCGCGGCGGCCGTGGCGATGGGCGTCCCGCCGAACGTGCTGCCGTGGTCGCCCGGCTCGAAGGCGTTGGCCACCTCGCGCCGGGCCCAGCAGGCACCGATCGGGACGCCGTTGCCGAGCGCCTTGGCCAGGGTGACGACGTCGGGCCGCACATCGAAGTGCTCGAAGCCGAACCACTTGCCCGTGCGCCCGAGCCCGGTCTGGATCTCGTCGACCATGAGGAGCAGGCCGCGCTCGTCGCACAGCTGGCGCACTCCCTGGAAGTACTCCTTGGTGGCCGGGAACACGCCCCCCTCGCCCTGCACCGGCTCGAGCAGCACGGCCGCCACCTCGGGCGAGATGGCCGCCTCCAGCGCGTCGAGGTCGTTGAGGGCCACGTGGCGGAAGCCCTCCGGCATCGGCTGGAAGGCCTCGTGCTTGGACGGCTGGCCGGTGGCGTGCAGCGTGGCCAGCGTGCGGCCGTGGAAGGAGCCGTAGGCCGAGATCACGCAGTACTTGCCGCGGCCGCCCCACTTGCGGGCGAGCTTGATGGCGCACTCGTTGGCCTCGGCGCCCGAGTTGCAGAAGAACACCTGCCCGCCGCCGCCCAACAAGCCGTCGATGCGGGCGGCCGTGGCCGGGGCAACGTCGTTGGCGAACAGGTTCGACACGTGCAGGAGCGTGCGGGCCTGATGGTCGAGGGCGTCGGCGACGACGGGATTGGCGTGGCCCAGCGACGTGACGGCGAGGCCGCACAGGAAGTCCAGGTAGCGCTTGCCGTCGCTGTCCCACAGTTCGGTGCCCTTGCCGCGCACGAACGTCACCGGCGGCGGCGCGTAGGTCGGCATGAAGGTCTCGATCGCGGTCATCGTTCTCCCATCACCATCGTGCCGATGCCCGAGTCGGTGAAGATCTCGAGCAGCAGCACGTGCGGAACTCGGCCATCCAGGATGTGGGCCCGCTGTACGCCGTTGCGCACCGCGTGCACGCACGAAGTGATCTTGGGGATCATCCCGCCGGACAGGGTGCCGTCGGCCAGCAGCGCGTCGAGCTCGTCGGCGGTGGTCTGGCGGATGAGGCTCCCCGGATCGTCGACGTCGCGGCGCAGGCCCTCGACGTCGGTCAGGTACACCAGCTTCTCGGCGCACAAGGCCTCGGCGATGGCGCCGGCCACCGTGTCGGCGTTGATGTTGTACGCCTGCCCCGACGCGTCGGACGCCACCGTGGCCACGACCGGGACGAGGTCCTCGTTCAAGAGGCGCTGCAGGATCGTCGGGTTCACCCGGGTCACGTCGCCCACGAACCCGAGGTCGGGATGGCGCGCCGTCGCCAGCAGCAGTCCGGCGTCGTCGCCGCTCACGCCGACGGCCAGCGGACCGTGCATGTTGATCGCCGACACGACCTGCGGGTTGACCTGGCCGCGCAGCACCATCCTGGCGATGTCGACGGTCTCGGCGTCGGTGACCCGCAGGCCGCCGCGGAACTCCGACACCTTGCCGAGGCGGTTCATGAGGTCGGTGATCTGCGGGCCCCCGCCGTGCACCACCACCGGGCGCATCCCCACCGCCCGCATCAGCACGATGTCCTCGGCGAACAGAGCGAGGTCGTCGTTGCCGGAGATGGCGTTGCCGCCGTACTTCACCACCACCGTGCGACCGGAGAACCGGCGGATGTACGGGAGCGCCTCGACCAGCACGGCCGCCTTCTCGGCCGGCGCGCTGCGAGGGTTCACGACGTCCTCATGTTCTCGTCGACGTAGCCGTGGCTGAGGTCGTTCGTGAGCACGAACGCACGGCCAGCGCCGAGGCCGAGGTCGGCCGCCACCTCGAGGTGGCGCATCGCCATGTGCGCCTTCACGGCGGCGGCGTCGTGGTCGATGGTGATGCCGCCGGCGGCGACGGTCGTACCCCCATAAGCGACGGCGACGCGGTCGGGGTCGAAGGTGATGCCGGCGTTGCCCAGTTCGCTGGCGATGCGGCCCCAATAGGGATCCTCGCCGTACCACGAGCACCGGCACAGCACGCTGCGGGCCACAGAGCGGGCACCGGCCAGCGCCTCGTCATCGGACCGCGCCCCCTCCACCACGACCCGCACGACCTTGGTGGCGCCCTCGGCGTCGCCCGTCATCTGCGCGGCCAGGCTGAAGCACGCCTCGGCCACGGCGGCGGCGAGGTCACCCTCGTCCACGGCGCCGGCCATGCCGCTGGCGAGCAGGATGACCGTGTCGTTGGTGGACGTGCAGGCGTCGGTCATCATGACGTTGAAGCTCGACGCCACCCCGGCCCGCAGCACCCGCTGCAGCACCTCGGGCTCGGCGGCGGCGTCGGTGGTGAGCACCGCCAGCATCGTCGCCATGTTCGGCGCCAGCATGGCGGCGCCCTTGGCCATGCCACCAACCACGAAGCCGGGCCGGTGCACCACCACTTCCTTGGCCACGGTGTCGGTCGTCATGATGGCGCGCGCCGCGTCGTGACCACCGTTGGGGTTCCGCCCAGCGACCAGCGCGGGGATGCCGGCGGTGACCACGTCGATCGGCAGGGGGATGCCGATGAGACCGGTCGAGCACACCAGCACCTCGTCGGCCGCGCAACCGAGGGCGGTGGCGGTGCCGGCGCACATCTGCTCGGCGTGGGCGAGGCCGGCGGCACCGGTGGCGGCGTTGGCGTTGCCGCTGTTGAGGATCACGGCCGCAGCGCGGCCGCCCGTGGCGGAGAGGTGCGAACGCGTCGCCTGCACCGGCGCCGCCGCCAGCTTGTTCTGCGTGAACGTGGCAGCGGCGTTGACGGCCACCCCGTCGGCCGTGGCGACGAGGGAGAGGTCCGGCTCGCCCGACGGCTTGATGCCGGCGGCGATGCCGTTGGCCACGAAACCGGCCGGCGTGGTGACACTCACGGGTAGATCCCCACGACGGGCAGGCCGGTGACCTCGGGCCGCCCCAGCAGGATGTTGGCGCATTGAAGGGCCTGGCCGGACGCGCCCTTCACGAGGTTGTCGATCGCCGCGATCACTACCACCCAATGGGTCCGGGGGTCGACGCGGGCGGTGATGTGGGCGCTGTTCGAACCGAGCGTCGCCTTGGTCGACGGCGACCGCTCGCTCACCACGACGAACGGCTCGTCGTCGTACGCCGCGTGCAGCGCCGCCAGCACCTCCTCCGTCGACGTCGGCTGGGCCGGGCGGGCGTAGCAGGTGGCCAGGATGCCCCGGTTCATCGGGGCGAGGTGGGGTGTGAACAGCACCTGGGCGCCGGTGGCCTGCTCGATCTCCGGGGTGTGGCGGTGGGTGAGGAGCCCGTAGGCGGTGATGTCCTCGTCGACCGTGCAGAACGCCGTCTCCGCCTTGAGCGACCGGCCGGCGCCCGAGACGCCCGACGCGGCGTCCACGATCACGCCGGTGGCCTCGACGTAGCCACCCTCCACGAGCGGGCGTAGGGCCAGCGCCGCGGCCGTCACGAAGCAGCCGGGTGCGGCCACCAGGCGGGCGTCGCGGATCTCGCCCCGGAAGAACTCGGGCAGCCCGTAGACGGCCTCGGCCAGCAACTCCGGATGGTGGTGCTCCTCGCCGTACCACTGCGGGTACAGCGCCGGATCCTTGAGGCGGAAGTCGGCCGACAGATCCACGATGCGGGGCACCTTGCCGAGGATCTCGGCCACGACGGCCTGGGTGCTGCCGTGGGGAAGGGCGCAGAACACGAGGTCGAGGTCCGTCACCGCCACCGGGTCGTACGGGGCGAACACCAGGTCCGGGTAGGCGGCGGCCAGGCTCGGGTACAACGACACGACGGCCGTGCCCGCCTGCGTGTCACCGGTGGCCAGCGCCACCTCGAGATCGGGCTGGGATGCGCACAGGCGCAGGAGCTCGGCGCCCGTGAAGCCGGAGGCGCCGATGATGCCGATCTTGGTCGTCGCTGCCACGACGCATGAACATACACCATCGTGCATGACCATGCGAGCGGGAAATGAGCCGCGCTCGGCGCCGGCGGCCGCTAGCGTCGATGGGCCGTTTCCGGGAGGACGCATGCATCCCGATCTCACCGCCGAGCAGGAGTACCTCGACCGCGCCCACGACCACCTGGCGGTCATGCAAGCCACCGCCACCCGCCTGGCCGACCGCTTCCAGCTGACGGCCCGGTCCGACTTCAACGACGCCGCCGTCGAGCACACGATGCGGCGCTACCGGGCTGCCCTCGACGTGGGCGGCTCGCTGTGCTTCGGCCGCATCGACGACGACGGCGGCGAGCGCTGGTACATCGGCCGCCGCCACGTGGAGGACGCCACCGGCGACGCCGTGGTCGTCGACTGGCGCGCCGGCGTGGCCACCCCCTTCTACCGGGCCACGTTCGCCGACCCCCTCGGCCTCGCCCGGCGCCGGCGCTTCGCCATGGAGGGCCGCCAGCTCCTCGAGCTGTTCGACGAGGACTTCGCCGACCCCGACAGCGCCCACCGGGCCTCGGGCATCCCCGACCCCCTCCTGGCCGAGCTGGATCGCAGCCGCACGGGCCAGATGCGCGACATCGTCGCCACCATCCAGGCCGAGCAGGACCTCGTCATCCGGGCCCCCCTCGACCTGCTGCTCGTCGTGCAGGGCGGACCGGGGACGGGCAAGACCGCCGTCGGCCTCCACCGCGCGGCGCTGCTCCTGTACGACCATCGCCAGCAGCTCGAGCGCGACGGCGTGCTCGTGGTCGGACCCAACCGCCTGTTCCTGCGCTACATCGCGCAGGTGCTGCCGTCGCTCGGCGAGACGTCGGTCGTGCAGACCACCGTGAGCGGCCTCGGTGCCGTCGATGTCCGCGGGACCGACGGCGACGCCGTCGCCGCACTGAAGGGCGACGTGCGGATGGCCGACGTCGTCGACCGGGCGGCCTGGGGCCGCACGGTGCCGCTCACCGAGGACGTGCGCATCCGCACCAGCTTCGGCAACCTCACGCTCACCGCCGCCGAGGTGAACGAGGCGCTGGCCGCCGCGCTCGCCGATCGGCGCACCGTGGCGTCGACGCGCGACGGCTTCCGCGCCGCCGTGCTCAAGGTGGCGTTCGATCGCCTCGTGGCCCGGCGGCCCGAGGGCCTCAAGCTGTCCGACGAGGTGGCCACCGCACTGCGCACGAGCACCGATCTGCGCCGGATGCTCGACCGCGCCTGGCCGGCCGTCACTGCTCCCGCGCTGGTCCGGCGGCTGCTCACCAACCGCGCCGTGCTGGCCGCCGCCGCCGCCGGCATCCTGACCGACGCCGAGCAGCGCGCCCTGCGGCGCCGGGCCGCCCGCCGGGCCGATGACGAGCCGTGGACGGCGGCCGACATCGTGCTGATCGACGAGGCCGACGCCGTGCTGGGTGGCCGGCCGCGACGCTTCGGCCACCTGGTGGTCGACGAAGCCCAGGACATCTCGGCCATGGCGTGGCGGCTGCTCGGTCGCCGGTGCGCCCGGACGCTGTCGATGACGGTCCTCGGCGATCTGGCCCAGTCGACGGCGCCGGCGGGCCAGTCGCGCTGGGACGACGTCGTCCAGGTGCTGGGCGCACCCGACGCGCTGCTGTACGCCGAGCTCGACGTCGGCTACCGCGTCCCCGAGCAGATCCTGACGCTGGCCAACGGCCTGCTCCCCCACGCCGGCGTGGACGTGGCGCCGACGCGATCGGCTCGCGCCACGACGGACCTCCCCGAGATCATCCCGACCGACGACGTCCCCGCGCAGGTGGTGGCGACGGCGACGGCGCTGGCCGGTGTGCACACCTCGGTCGCCGTGATCGCCCCCGAAACCCTGCACGCCGCCATCGTGACCGCCGGGCTCCCCACCGGCGAGGCGCTCGCCACCCCCATCTCCCTGA
Source organism: uncultured Acidimicrobiales bacterium (assembly GCA_963728985.1). Taxonomy (GTDB): domain Bacteria; phylum Actinomycetota; class Acidimicrobiia; order Acidimicrobiales; family Ilumatobacteraceae; genus DASXAI01. The sequence goes on from CAVSME010000007.1 coordinate 175,235, forward strand.
TCACGCCGGCGGACTCCAAGGGCCTCGAGTTCGACGCCGTCGTCGTGGTCGAGCCGCAGCTGATCGCCGACGCCGGCGAGCACGGTGTGCGGCTGCTCTACGTGGCGCTGACCCGCGCCGTCCAGCACCTGAGCGTGATCCACGCCGGTGAGCTGCCCGCGGGCTTGCGAGCCGCCTGAGTGGGTCAAGATGAAGGCGGTGATGGCTTCGTGACCGGATCGACGCTGCGGGGCCGGCTGCTGGTCGCCTTGCCGCCGCTCGTCGACGAGAACTTCGACCGCACCGTCGTGCTGATGCTGGAGCACACCGACGGCGGCGCCCTCGGCGTGGTGCTGAACCGGCCGGGCGACCGGGACGTGCCCAGCGTGCTCGAGCCCTGGCAGCCGTACACCTCTCCCCCGGCGGTGATCTTCGAGGGCGGCCCGGTCGAGACGCAGTCGGTGATCGGGCTGGCCCTGGCCGACGGCGCCGGCGACGAGGGCGACCAGTGGGCGCCCGCCTTCGACGGGATCGGCACGATCGACCTCACCGTGGAGCCCAGCGACCTCGGACCGCCCGTGCGAGCCCTGCGCCTCTTCGCCGGCTACGCCGGGTGGGCGCCGGACCAGCTCGAGCAGGAGCTGGCCGCGGGCGCGTGGGTGGTGGCCGACTTCCGGGTGGACGACGCCTTCGGGCCCGAGCCGGCCACGCTGTGGCGCTCGGTGCTGCGCCGCCAGGGTGGCCAGGTGGCCTGGATGGCGAACTACCCCGACGAGCCGTCCGTGAACTGAGATCATGCAACTCGTGCACGATCAGCAACGCATACCAGGTCCACGCGCGTCAGTTCGGCGGGCGTGATGGCGCACGGGGCCGAGCGCGTCGCTGTTGAGGCCGCCCTGCGGTACCTGGACGGGCTGGCCGATCGCCCGGTGGCCCCGACGCCCGAGGCGCTGGCGCGGGTGGCCGAGCTCGGCGGCCCGCTGCCCGAGCACCCGACCGCGGCCGAAGATGTCGTGCGCCTGCTCGACGACGTCGCCAGCCCGGCCGCCGTCGGGTCGGCCGGCGGCCGCTACTTCGGCTTCGTGATCGGCACGTCGCTGCCGGCCGCCCGGGCCGCCTCCTGGCTGGTCACGGCCTGGGACCAGAACGCCTGCCTGGTGGCGGCGTCGCCGGGCACGTCGGCCATCGAGCACATCGCCGGCCGCTGGCTGGTCGACGTGCTCGGCCTCCCCGCCGGCAGTGGGGTGGGCTTCGTGACCGGCGCCACCGCCGGCAACCTCGTCGGCTTGGCCGCCGCCCGCCACGCCCTCCTGGCCCGCCAGGGCTGGGACGTCGAGGAGGACGGGCTGTTCGACGCCCCGCCGCTCACCGTCGTCGTCGGCGACGAGGTCCACGTCAGTCTCCTGAAGGCGCTGGCCGTGCTCGGGCTCGGCCGCCGCCGGATCGTGCGCGTGCCGGTCGACGGCCAGGGTCGGCTGCGGCCCGACCGGCTGCCGCCCCTCGACGATCGCACGATCGTGTGCCTGCAGGCGGGCAACGTGAACACGGGCGCCAGCGACCCCTTCGGCGAGCTGGTGCCGGCCGCCCACGCCGCCGGGGCGTGGGTCCACGTCGACGGCGCCTTCGGGCTGTGGCTGGCGGCGGCGCCGGCCCGGGCCCACCTCGTGGCCGGCGTGGCCGAGGCCGACTCGTGGTCGACCGACGGCCACAAGTGGCTCAACGTCCCCTACGACAGCGGTTTCGCCATCTGCCGCGACCCCGCGCCGATGATGGCGGCGATGTCCACGTCGGCCGCCTACCTGCAGGGCAGCGACCGGCCCGAGCCGTACCAGTTCACGCCCGAGATGTCGCGCCGGGCGCGCGGCGTGGAGGCATGGGCGGCCCTGCGGTCGCTCGGGCGCTCGGGCGTCGCTGAGCTGGTCGAGCGCAACTGCCGCCTGGCCACCCGGTTCGCCGACGGCCTCGGCGCCGCCGGCCACGAGGTGCTGAACGACGTCGTCGCCAACCAGGTGCTGGTGTCCTTCGGCGACGACGACACGACCCGGCAGGTGGTGGCGGCGGTGCAGGCCGACGGCACGTGCTGGTGCGGTCCCACCGTCTGGCAGGGCCGGGCGGCCATGCGCATCAGCGTTTCGTCGGATGCCACGACCGAGGCCGACATCGACCTCAGCCTCGCCGCGATCGACCGCCTGGCCAGGGCCATCACCCCACGTTGACGGCCCGCCGTGGCCAACCTTAGGGTGGGCCACCGCTGTCCCTTCGGGGGAAAGGACGGGCCGTGAAATCCATCTTCTTCCACCTCATGCCGTATCGGGATCTCCCCGCGGACTTCGAGGAGAAGTACGAGAGCATCTGGGTCACGCCACCGAACGACGTGCTGTGCGACCCCGAGAAGGTCCAGCAGTACTACAAGTGGAACCTGGACGAGCTCGAGCTGGCCGACCGGCTGGGATTCGACGGCGTGGGGGTGAACGAGCACCACCAGAACGGCTACGGCTTCATGGCGTCACCGAACATCATGGCCGCCGCCCTGTCCCGCCGGACGCCGAACAACAGCGCCATCTGCGTCCTGGGTAACACCCTCGCCCTCTACGCCCCGGCGACGCGCGTGGCCGAGGAATTCGCCATGCTCGACGTGCTGACCGACGGCCGGCTGATCGCCGGGTTCCCGGTCGGGACGTCGATGGACGTGAACTTCTGCTACGGCGTCACCCCGACCGAGACGCGCCCCCGCTTCAACGAGGCGCTCGATCTGATCATGCAGGCGTGGACGAAGCCCGGCCCCTTCACCTTCAACGGCCGCTACAACAAGCTGCGCTACGTGAACCCGTGGCCGAAGCCGCTGCAGAAGCCGTACCCGCCCGTCTGGCTGGCCGGCGGCGGCTCGGTGGAGACGTGGGAGCTGGCGGCCACGCAGGACTACACGTACAGCTACCTGAGCTTCTTCGGCTACCAGTTCGCCCAGAAGCTCATGAGCGGGTTCTGGGAGACCATGGACCGCATGGGGATCGACCAGAACCCCTACCGCGCCGGCTTCGCGCAACAGATCTGCGTGTCCGAGACCGACGAGCGGGCCGAAGAGGAGTACATGGAGCACGTCACGTACTTCTTCAACAAGTGCCTCCACATCCCGCCGTACTTCTTCGAGGCGCCCGGCTACCGCACCCGCCGCAGCACCGAGTTCGCCATCAAGACGAACCAGCCCGGCGAGATCGCCAAGGTGGCGCTGCTCGAGAAGAACTGGAAGGGCCTGGTCGACAACGGCTTCATCATCGCCGGCTCGCCCGCCACCGTGGCCGACCGGCTGATCGAGGCGGCCAAGTCGCTGCGGTTCGGCAACCTGCACGCGCTGCTGCAGATCGGCTCGATGCCGCACGCCCTCACCGAGAAGAACATCACGCTCTTCGCCGAAGAGGTCATCCCCCGCATCCGCCACCTCTGGGCCGACGACGGATGGAAGCACGAGTGGTGGCCGATCGGCGCCGACGACCGGAGCACGGTCTGATGTCGACGGCCGAAGCCACCAACGTCGACTCCCGGGCCATCTCGCTGCGCAACGGCACCATGAACACCCGCGTGCTCGTGGGTGGGCAGGGCGATCCGCTCGTCTACATCCACGGCGCCGGCGGGCTCATGTGGGACCCGTTCGTGGACGCACTGGCCGGCAAGTTCACCGTCTACGCGCCCGAGCATCCCGGCTCGGGCGAGTCGACGGGGCTCGAGGAGCTGCGCGACATCTGGGACCTCGTCCTGTACTACAACGACCTGCTCGACGCCCTCGAGCTCCCCGCCGCCCGCGTTGTCGGGCACTCGTTCGGCGGGATGGTGGCGGCCGAGGTGGCGGCCAACAACCCCGAGCGCGTCAGCAAGCTCGTGCTCATCGCCCCGATCGGGCTGTGGCGGGACGACGCCCCTGTCGCCGACATCGCCGGCATCCCGCCGGAGAAGCTGGTCGAGCTCGTGCTGGCCGATCCGAACAGCCCGCTGGCGGCCTTCCTCACCCCTCCCGTCGACGATCCCGAGGCACTGTTCCAGGCGGCGATGCGGATGGCCAGCATCCTGCACTTCATCTGGCCGATCCCGGACAAGGGCCTCGACCGCCGCATCCACCGGGTGCAGGCGCCGACCCTCCTCGTGTGGGGCAAGCAGGACGGCCTCGTACCACCGGTCTACGCCGACGAGTTCGCCTCCCGCCTGCGCCAGGCGGAGATCGCCCTCGTCGACGACGCCGGCCACATCCCCCAGCTCGAGCAGCCCGTCGAGGTGCGCGAGCGGGTCCTGTCGTTCCTGGCCTGAAAGGAGCTCTCCGTGCCGCTCGATCCGCAGTGTGAGGCGTTGCTCAACCAGATGGCCGAGATGGGCGCGCCGCCGCCCGAGACGATGTCGGTCGAGGACAACCGGGCCCTCATCGCCGGCATCGCCGAGATGTCCGGGCCGGTCGAAGACCTGGCGCGGGTGGAAGACGTCATGGTTCCCGGCCCGGGTGGCGACATCCCGGTGCGGGTGTACGTACCCGCCGGCGACGGCCCCTTCCCCACCGTCGTGTTCTTCCACGGGGGCGGCTGGGTGATCGGCAACATCGACACCCACGACGTGCCTGCTCGGCGCCTGGCCAACCTGGTGCCGGCGGTCGTGGCCTCCGTCGACTACCGCCTCGCGCCGGAGCACCCGTTCCCGGCGGCGCCGGAGGACTGCTACGCGGCGACGGCGTGGGCGGCGGCCAACATCGGCCAGTTCAACGGTGACGGCAGCCGCCTGGCCGTGGCCGGCGACAGCGCCGGCGGCAACCTGGCCGCCGTGGTGTCGCAGATGGCGCGCGATCGCGGCGGTCCCGCCGTCGCCTTCCAGCTCCTCGTCTACCCGGCGGTCGACGCCCGCATGACGCACGCCTCGATCACCGAGAACGGCGACGGCTACCTGCTCACCAAGGGCTTCATGGAGTGGTTCTACGGGCACTACTTCGCCAAGGAGTCCGACGCCGACGACCCGCTGGCGTCGCCCATCAAGGCGTCGTCGCTGCGCGACCTGCCGCCCGCGCTCGTGCTGACGGCCGAGTTCGACCCGCTGCGTGACGAGGGCGAGGCCTACGCCGCCGCACTGCAGGCAGCGGGCGGGACGGCCTCGGCCAAGCGCTACGACGGCATGATCCACGGCTTCTTCCAGCTCGGTGGCGTGGTCGACCGCAACCAAGAGCTCATGGACGACTGCGCCGCCGCTCTCCGCGCGAGCCTCGCCTGACCAGAACGCTTCTGGGCACCCATCCGCACCGGACCGGTGCATCCCCGTGCCCAGAAGCCTTTTGGGCCTACTTCAGGCCCGCAGAGTCGCGCCCACCGCGGCGGCGGCGGCGATGCAGCGGTCGCGCACCGTGGCCACGTCGGCGTCGGTCAGCGTGCGATCGGGCGCCTGCAGCCGCAGCCGGTAGGCCAGGCTGCGCGTGCCCTCGGGCACGCCCGTGCCCCGGTACACGTCGAACAGCCGGATCTCGGCCAGCGTCGCCCCGCCGCCAGCGCGCAGCGCGGCGGTGAGGGTGGCCGCCGGCACGGCCTCGTCGAGCACGAAGGCGAGATCGAGGTCGCTCGTGGGGTACCGGCTCACCCGGTGGTAGGGCCGGTCGGGCTGGCCCCGCTCGACGAGGGGCACCAGATCGACCTCCAGCCAGGCCACCCGCTCGGTGATGCCGTGGCGCTCGAGGACGCCCGGGTCGATCTCGCCGACGGCCCCGAGCACCGTCCCGTCGCCCGCCACGAGGCGGGCGGTGCGGGTGGCGTGCAGCCCGGCGACGGTGCCGTCGGCCACCAGCGCCACGCCGTCGACGCCAAGCGCGGCAGCCAGCTCGGCCCACAGCGCCACCGCCGCCGGCGCCTCCCGCCCGGCCAGGCCGGCACCGATCATCTCGCGCTCGTCCGGTAGGAGCTGGCCGGCGGGGGGCGGGAGGAACACGTGGCCGATCTCGAACAGGGCGATGCCGGTGGCGCGATGCGACGCGTTGTAGGCGATCGCCTTCAGCACGCCGGGTCGCAGCGAGGGCCGCAGGATGCTCTCCTCGGCGACCAGCGGGTTGGTGATGCTGATGCCGGCGCCGGGCAGGCCGGCGCGAGTGAGGTCGTCGGGGGCCAGGAGCGGCGGGGGCATGGCTTCGTCGAGGCCGGCCCCCACCAGCACCTGGCGCACCAGGCGCCGGGCGTGCTGCAACGGCGTGAGCCGCCCGGGATGGGCCGACGTGGGCACCGTCTTGCCCAGGCGCTCGTAGCCGTACTGGCGGGCGACCTCCTCCACGATGTCGACCTCGACGGCGCAATCAGGCCGCCACGACGGAACCGTCACCGTCGTGCCGTCGCAGGCGAAGCCGATGGGCTCGATGAGGGCGGCGATATCGACCATGGTGAACGGGGTGCCCAGCAGGGCGCCGACCCGCTCGGGGCGCACGGTCACCACCGGCGGCGCCGGTAGGTCGCCACGAGCGTCGACCAGGCCCGGGGCGGCGGCCGCGTCCGGCGCCGTCTCCCGCAACAGCTCCACGAAGCGGGCGATGGCCCGATCGGCCACCAGCGGATCGACACCCCGCTCGAAGCGGGCCGACGCCTCCGAGCGCAGCCCGAGCCGGGCCGCCGTGGTGGCGATGGTGACGGGCTCGAACCAGGCCATCTCCAGCGCCACCTCGGTGGTGGCGTCGTCGATCTCCGATGACGCCCCGCCCATGATGCCGGCGACGCCGACCGGCGCGTCGAGGCCGTCGCAGATCAAGAGGTCGTCGGTGGTCAGCTCCCGGGTGACGTCGTCGAGCGTCACCAGCGTCTCGCCGGCACGGGCCCGGCGCACCCGGAAGCCGCCCCCGGGCAGCTTGGCCAGGTCGTATGGATGGCTGGGCTGGCCGAGCTCGAGCATGACGTAGTTGGAGACATCGACCACGTTGTTGATCGGCCGCATGCCCGCCCGGCTCAGGCGCTCGGCCATCCAGGGTGCTGACGGCGCGATCCGCACACCGGTGATCACCGTCGAGGTGAACCGCCCGCAGAGGTCGGGCGCCTCGATGGTCACCGGGGCGACGCGCTCGGGGCCGTCGATGATGAGCGGGGGGGACGGATCGGTGAACGGCACCCCGAGGTGGGCCGCCAGATCCCGGGCTACCCCGCGGTGGGACCACGCGTCCGGACGGTTGCGGGTGATGTCGAGGTCGAACACCGCATCGGCGGTGACGCCGAGCGCGTCGAAGACGGGGCGGCCGAGCGCCAGATCAGCGGGCAGCAGCAGGATGCCGGCGTGGTCGTCGCCGAGGCCCAGCTCGCGCGACGAGCACAGCATCCCGTTCGACCACTCGCCCCGCATCTTGCGCCGGCCGATCTCCATGCCGTTGGGCATGGTGGTGCCGAGCGTGGCCAGCGGCACGAGGTCGCCGGCGGCCATGTTGAAGGCGCCGCACACGATCTGCAGCGATTCGCCGTCGCCCGTGTCGACGTCGACGAGGTGCACCTTGTCGGCGTCCGGATGGGCCCGGGTGGCCAGCACCCGCGCCACGATCACGCCCTCGACCGGCGCGCCGACCCGCTCGACGTCGTCGACGGCCATGCCCAGCGCGCTCAGCTCATCGGCCAGCGCGTCGACGTCGTCGCCGACCGGCGCGAAGTCCTGCAGCCACGACAGGACCGCCCGCATCAGAACTGCTCCAGGAAGCGGACGTCGTTGGTGAACATCTCCCGCAGGTCGTCGATGCCGTGACGCATGAGCGGCATGCGGTCGGCACCGAAGCCGAAGGCGAACCCGCTCCACTCCTCGGGATCGAGACCGCAGTTGCGGAGCACGTTCGGATGCACCATGCCGCAGCCGCCGAGCTCGAGCCATGAGCCGTCGGGCCGCTGGATGTCGAACTCGGCCGAGGGCTCGGTGAACGGGAAGTACGAGGGGCGCAGGCGCGACGACCACCCGGGCCCGAAGTAGGCGTGGGTGAACGCCTCGATCGTGCCGGCCAGGTCGGCGAAGGTGATGCCCCGGTCGATGACGAGGCCTTCGAGCTGGTGGAAGACCGGCATGTGGGTGGCGTCGGGCGTGTCGCGCCGGTACACCCGGCCGGGCACGATCACGTACAGCGGCGGCGGCTGCGACTGCATGACCCGGATCTGCACGGGCGACGTGTGGGTGCGCAGGACCACGCTCCCGGGCTCGCCCAGGTCGACGAACATGGTGTCGAACTCGCTGCGGGCCGGGTGGTGGGGCGGCATGTTGAGGGCGGTGAAGTTGTACCAATCCGTCTCCACCTCTGGGCCCTCGGCCACCGTGAACCCGAGACCGACGAACACGTCCTCCAGCCGCTGGTAGCCCTGGGTCACGACGTGCAGGTGGCCCCGGGCGGGCCGGTAGGCATCGAGCGTCTCGGTGAGATCGAGGCGTTCGGCGCCCAGTTGCACCCGGCGCGCCTCGTCGGCCAGGGCCTCGCGCCGCTCGTCGAGGGCGCGCTCGAGGCGCGAGCGGGCCTGGACCACAGCGTCGCCCACGACCGGGCGCTCCTCGGCCGGGAGTGAGCCGAGGCGGCGGTTCAGCAACCCGAGGGGCGACTGCTTGCCGGTGAGCGCGGGACGCACCGCTCGCCAGTCGTCGAGGGTGGCAACGGCAGCCACCCGCGCGAGGCCGTCATCGAGGGCGGCGGCGACTTCGTCGATCACGATCGTTCCTTTCCGGCTGCAGACGGTGGGGGCTCGACCCCCGGGCCGGATCAGGTGCGAGACGGCGTGCTCGACGCGCCCGTTCCCCGAGCGGTGGCCCGGGGGTGGGGAAATCGCTGCGACAGGCAGGTGCGGAGCACGGTCGGCACGCTAGCGCCTGCGGCGGGCGGCCTCGAAGCACAAAACGGTGGCGGCCATGGCCACGTTCAGGCTCTCGGCCCGGCCGGCGTGCGGGATCGACACCCGGCCGTCCAGGCGGAGCCCACCGGGCAAGCCGTGGGCCTCGTTGCCGAGCACCAGCGCGCAGGGCCGCTCGAGGGCGGCCTCGTCGTAGGGAACGCCCCCGGTGGCCACCGCACCCAGCAGCGGCACCCCGAGCTCGTCGAGGGCGGCGACGGGGACGTCGACCACGACGGGCACGTGGAACAGCGCCCCGGCCGATGCGCGCACCACCTTCGAGTTGAAGATGTCGACCGACCCCTCGGTGACCACGACCGCCGACGCCCCGGCCGCTTCCGCCGAGCGCAGGATCGTGCCCATGTTGCCCGGGTCGCCGAGCCCGGCGGCCACGACCACGAACCCGAGCGTGGGCGCCACCGCCCGCCACGGCACGTCGGTGCGGGCGACGACGGCCAGGACCGGTTGGGGTGACACCGTCGATGCCACCCGCTCCACCACGCCGGGCGCCAGCTCGTACACCGGGGCGCCACCACCATCGACCGGCAGGGCACCGGGGCCGACGAACACCGCCTCGATCGGCGCACCGGCGTCGAGCGCCTCGGCCAGCAGCGCCGCCCCCTCGATCACGAACGCGCCTTCCTCCAGACGCGCAGCGCGGCGCCCGAGAAGGCGCCGCAGCCGCTGGATCCGGGGGTTCGTGAACGCCAGAGCGGTCAGCTCCGCGCCCCCAAACCATCTCGCGCCGCCACCACGAGGGCGCCGAAGGCGGCGTCGTCGGTGACGGCGAGGTCGGCGAGGATCTTGCGATCCACCTCGATGCCGGCGACATGGAGCCCGGCGATGAACTGGCTGTAGCTCATGTCGTGGAGCCGGCACGCGGCGTTGATCCGCTGGATCCACAGCTTGCGGAACTCGCCCTTGCGGGCCCGGCGGTCACGGAAGGCGTACTGGCCCGAGCGCATCACCTGCTCGTGCGCGGCACGGTAGGAGCGGCTCTTGTTGCCGTAGTAGCCCTTGGCCTTCTCGAGGACCTGGCGGCGGTGCTTCTTGGAGCCGACGGCACGCTTCACCCTGGCCATCACTCATTCCTTTCGATTGCAGGTCGGGGTGGATCAGCGCTCGCCGAGGAGCCGCTTGATCTTCTTCTCGTCGCCCGGGTGGACGGCCACGTAGCCGTCGAGGCGCCGGGTGCGGGTGGACGGCTTCTTCTCGAACAAGTGCCCGCGCATGGACTGCAGACGGCGGAGCTTGCCCGTCCCGGTCTTGCGGAAGCGCTTGGCCGCCGTCTTGGAGGTCTTCATCTTCGGCATTCGGTCATCCTTGGGGTTCAGGGGGTGCGCTGGCGGTGGCCGGCACCGCCGGTGCAGTGTCCGTGGCCGTCGGCCCCGCCGACGGCTCCGGGGTCTCCCCTGCTTCCGCCGGGGCCGAGGACGGGTCACGAGGCTCTCGCTTCGCCGCTGCCTGCGCTCGTTTGTCGGGGGCGAGGACCATGGTCATGTTCCGGCCGTCGAGCCTGGCGTGGGTCTCCACCTTCCCGACGGCAGCCACGTGCTCGGCGATCGAGTCCAGGATCTTGGCACCGAGCTCGGGATGGAAGACCTCCCGGCCTCGGAACATGATCGTGATCTTGACCTTGTGACCTTCCGACAAGAACTCGGACACCTTGCGGGTCTTGGTGTCGAAGTCGCCCACCCCGATCTTGGGGCGGTACTTCATCTCCTTGATGGAGATGTTCGTGCTCTTGCGACGTGACTCCTTGGCCCGCTGCGCTTCCTCGTACTTGTACTTCCCGAAATCCATCACCTTGACGACGGGCGGGTTGGCCTGTCCGGCGACTTCGACGAGGTCGAGATCCTGCTCTCGAGCCAGCTGCAGTGCCTCAGGTAACGGCTTGATCCCCAGTTGGCTCCCGTCCGGACCGATCACTCGGACCTCGCGGGCGCGGATCCGGTCGTTGATCCGAGGCTCGTTGGCGGCGGGCGCAGCTATGACTGCTCACTCCTGTGCAATGGGCACTTCTTTCAAGAAAACGAATAAGGACGCCGACGAAAAGCCGACGTCCGCGCGAGGCGTTCCTCGCTCGCTCATCGACCCGGCGCACCTCGCGGGTGGCCGGGTGGGAGCCCTCCGTGAGGAGGCCCCACTTCTCCTCGGTTGTGCGGCCGATATCGTAGCGCGGGTGAGCAGCTTGTGGACACCCGGAGGCGAGCATCGGGTGCCCGACGACCGGGCGCCCGCCGACGACGGGGCGGACACCGACGACGGCGAGGACGACTTCGACGCCGCCACCGAGGCCGAGATGCGGGCCGAACTGGACGAGGCCCGCCGCCGCCTGGCCGAGGTGCCGGCCGCCCAGGTGGTGGCCAACCACGCGATGGGCCTGTTCGAGCTGGGCGCCATCCACCTGTCCCGCCAGCCGCCGGACCTGGCCGAAGCGTCGGTGGCCATCGACGCCATGGCCGCCGTGGTCGACGCCGTCGGCGCCCGGTTGGGCCCGAACGGCGGGGTGCTGCGCGACGCCCTCGCCCAGATCCAGATGGCGTTCGTGCAGGTCAGGAACCAGGAAGGTCCGGACGGGGCGTGATGGCGGTCGCCTCGTAGCGACCGAGGTGCCAGGGCCGCACCTCGAAGCTGACCGCCGTACCGGGGGCGATGGTGCGGGTCCCGTCGGCGATCTGCGTGCACTGGAAGCCGTAGCGGACACCGTCGTCGGCGGTCACCGTGCCCAGGCCGGCGGCCTCGTCGAACTCGGCCACCGTCCCCTCCATCAATGCACGATCTTGCTGAGGGGCAGTTCGAGGATGTCGCTGGCCCCGGCGTCCTTGAGCGCCGGGATCAGGGTGTTGATGGTGCGCTTCTCCACCACCGTCTCCACGGCGAAGCCGCCGCCGGCCAGCGACGAGATCGTGGGTGACTTCATCGACGGCAACAGGGCCAGCACCCGCTCCTGATCGACGGCGGCCACGTTGAGCTTGACCAGCACCTTCGTGCGGGCCTCGAGGGCGCCGTCGAGCAGGGTGAGGAGCTGGCCCATGGCGTGGCGCTTGGTGGGGTCGGCGGCGCTGGCCGGGTTGGCCACCAGCTCGGTGTGCGACACGAGGATGGTGTCGAGGATGCGTAGGCCGGCGGCCCGCAGCGCCCGACCGGTCTCGGTGATGTCGACGATGCAGTCGGCGATGTCGGGGATCTTGGCTTCCGACGCCCCGTACGAGAGGCGGATGTCGGCCTCCACCCCCCGGTCCTCGAAGAACCGGCGGGTGAGCTCGGGATACTCGGTCGAGACCCGCACGCCGTTCGGGAGGTCGTCGACGCGCTTCACGTCGGCGTCGGCCGCCACCGCCACGACGACCCGGATGGGGTTGCTGGTGGCCTTGGAGTAGGCCAGCTCGCCCAGGCTCACCACCTCGGCCCCGGTCTCCTCCACCCAGTCCCGCCCGGTGATGCCCAGGTCGAAGAGCCCTTCGGCCACGTACCGGGGAATCTCCTGGGGTCGCAGGATGCGGACCTCGTCGATGCGCGGGTCGTCGATGGTGGCCCGGTAGTCGACCGTCGACATCCGGTTGACGGTGAGATCAGCGGCCTCGAACAGGTCGAACGTGGCCCGCTCCAGCGAACCCTTGGGGAGGACGAGGCGCAGCACGACGGGCAAGTGTAGGGACTAGGGCCCCCAACCCGGCGGGTACATACCTTGCCATGCCCACCGCAGCGCTGCAGGGGGCGCCGGAGCGTCGAGCACGATCGAGGCGGATCGAAGCGCTGGATGCGCTGCGGGGGCTGGCCATCGCCCTCATGATCTTCGTGAACAACCCCGGCGACCACGACGCCATGCCCAGCCAGTTCGTCCACTCGGAGTGGCACGGCTTCCGGGTGGCCGAGCTGGTGTTCCCGCTCTTCCTGTTCAGCGCCGGCATCTCGATGGCGCTGTCGCGCCGCTCGGGCGCCCCCCGGCCGATGCTGCGCCGCACCGTCCTGCTGGTGGCGATCGGCTGCGTGCTGGTCAGCGTGAAGTACCGGCATCTGGCCCCGGCGACGGGGACGCTGCAGCTCATCGCCGGTGCGTCGCTCCTCGCCTGGATGGCCCGCCGGTGGCTCTCGCGGCGCGGGCAGGCCGTCGCCGTTGCCACCGTCCTCGGCGGCCTGTGGATCGGCTTCACCATCACCGGATGGGCGCCCGAGACGAACCTCGCCGCCATGGTCGATGCCCACCTGATCGGCGGGCCGTCGGACCTCGGGCTGCTCGGCATCCTCAGCGCCTCCACCATCGTGCTGGCCGGCGGCTGGGTGGGCGATCTCGTCCTCGCGGCGCCGACGGCGATGGCCCGCGCCGCGTGGGCGGCGCGCGCCGGGCTCGCCACCACCGCCCTCGGGCTGGCCCTGGCCTTGGCCATCCCCCTCAACAAGCGCATCTGGACGCCGTCGTACGTCGTGCTCGGCACCGGTCTGTCGTGCCTGGTGCTGGCGGCGTTCCTGTGGTGGTGCGGGCGCCGCCTCGACAACGACGGGCTGCCGGTGCTCCAGACGCTGGGCGCCAACGCCATCGCCGTGTACGTGGCCACGTCGCTGGCCGCCACCACGGTGCTGGAGCCGGTCCAGGCGCCGGTCTTCGACGGGCTGGCCCGCCTGATCACGCCGGCCGGCGCCGCCCTGGCATGGGCCAGCGGGATGCTGGTGGCCGGGTACGCGCTGTGCCGGGTCCTGCAGCGTCGCCGGATCTTCGTGCGCCTCTAGGCGCCTCGCGCTGCTCCCGGACGCTCACGACCGTGGCGACCGCCGCCATCGCGCTCGTGACCGCGCCGAGGCCGGTGAGCACCCAGTGGCCACCCCCCGCTGAGATGACGGCGTTGACGCCGAAGATCAGCGAGCACGCCAGCCAGAACGAGGGATGCGGTCGCCCGCGCGTGCGATCCGTTTGACGGGCTGACGCGTCAGCCGTCACGAGCCCGATCCATCAAGCTCGCGACACCGATCGACGAATGACAGGTCGAATCGGGCCCCGCATGTGGCGCCGAACGTCTCGTAATCGGAGTCGAACGGGCTCACCTCGTACAACATGTCGCAGCTGATCCCATAGCCGGCATCGCACTCGGCGACGAGGCTGTCGATGATGGACGCGCAGGCGAGGTCGTCGCCGGCGAGGCAGCCGTCGATCGCGTCCTCGACCTGCGCCGTGGGACTGGCCGGCCCGGTTCGCAACGCCGACAGGTCGAGGACGGCGGGCGAGACGTCCTGCGGCACCACCGGTGCCGGGCCTGGTACGACGATGATGTTCGGCGTCCCGGGCGGGCCCGTCGCCCCGTCGCGTCCGTTGTCGTGGAAGAGGACGAACGCCCCCGTAAGGGCGGTGATCACCGCTGCCGCGGCGGTGAGGACACCCGGCAACGTGGTCCAGAAACCGAGGAAACCACGGCGGCTGTTGATGACGTCTTCCATCGCGATCTCCTCTCGGCGACCGCTCCCAATCGAGACGATCGAACAGAACGAGGCGATCGACAACGACTCAAATACATGACCGTCATCGGCGACTAGCCCATCAGTGCGTCGTGGTCTGCTCCGCAAGGAGCCGAAGCGCGTGGGGGAGGATGTCGAGCACGGCCTCGAGCTGCTCCACGCATCCCTTGGGCGAGCCCGGCGTGTTGAGGATGAGGGCCTGGCCCCGCACCCCGGCGATTCCCCGTGACAGCCGCCCGAGCGGGCTGACCAGCCGCATGGCCTCGGCCAGGCCGGGTGCCTCCCGCTCCACCACGCGGCGCGTCCCTTCGGGCGTGAGGTCACGGGGGGCGAAGCCGGTGCCGCCGGTCGACACGATGAGCCCGGCGAACCCGTCGGCCATGGCCGTCAGCGCGTCGGCCACCGACTCGACACCGTCGGCCACCACCCGCTGATCGACCACGTCGTAGCCGGCGCCGGTCAGCTGCTCGACGAGGGCCGCGCCGGAGCGGTCCTCGCGGGTGCCGTGCACGACGCCGTCGGACACCGTGAGCACCTTGGCCGCCAGCGGCGCGTCGTTCATGACGCCCGAACGTACCGAATGATCGTCATGCCGTCGGTGTCGGCGTCCTGGGGCAGCAGCCGGGCGCCGCGGCCATAGGGCCGCCACGGCGCCGGCGGTGCGGGGAGCACCGCCCACGAGCCGTCGTCCAGGCCGATCGACTCGGCGGCCGTCAGCGTGCACACGCTGTAGACGAGGGCGCCGCCCGGGCGCACCAGCGGGCCGGCGCCGGCCAGGATGCGCGACTGCAGCGCTGCCAGCTCGCCGATGTCGGCGGGCTGGACGCGCCAGCGGGCGTCGGGCCGCCGCCGCAGGGCACCCAACCCGGAGCACGGCGCGTCGACGACGACGTGGTCGAACGACCCCGGTGCGAACGGCGGCGACGTGGCGTCGGCCACCACCACGTCGACGGATGTGGCGCCGAGCCGGCCGACGTTGGCGGCGATCAGGCGGGCCCGGGACGGACGCACGTCGGCGGCCACCACCCAGGCACCGTCGGCCGCCAGCCGGGTGGCCTTGCCCCCAGGGGCGGCGCACAGGTCAGCGACCCGGTCGCCGGGGCGAGGGGCAACGAGATCGGCCACCCACTGCGAGGCGACGTCCTGCACGTACCCGTCGGCGCGGGTCGTGACGGGCGGGGGCTGGTTCATGCGCTCGAGGGCGGCGAGGGCGTCGGACTCGCCCAGCTCCCGTGTGAGGCGCTCCACGATCCAGTCCGGGTACGAGAGGCGGGTGGCCACATCGGGCCACTCGACCGGTGCCGCCGCCACCCGGCGCAGCACGGCGTTGACGAAGCCCGTCGCCCGGCGCGGCGCCAGTCCCACGGTCTCGTGGACGGCGGCGTGGGTCGGCACGCCGGCGAACAGCAGCTGGTAGGCGCCGAGGCGCAGCAGGGTGCGCACCTCGGCCGGCGGCGCCTTCCTGACGAAGCGGTCCACGGCGAAGTCGCAGGCCCGCCGCATGCGCGTGGTGCCGTAGACGAGGTCGGTGGCGAAGGCGCGATCGCGCTCGTCCAGGCCGCTGCGCTCCAGGGCGGCCGGCAGCGCGAGGTTGGCATAGGCGCCGTCGTGGTCGACGCGCTGCAGGACGTCGTAGGCCACACCCCGGGCGGTGGTCACGGCCCGAGAGCGTCGCCGGGAGCGATGCGGGCGCCGTTGCGCCAGGCCGCCACCGGCTGGGGGCCCTTGCCCTCGGGCTGCACCGTCGCCAGCACGAGGGCGCCGTCGCCCGTGGCCACCCGGTCGCCGTCGAGCACGCCGGGCGACCCCGTCGGCCCGTCGTCGGCCCGGGCATCGAGCACCTTCAGCCGCTTGCCCCGGAACGTCGTCCACGCCCCGCCCACGCGCACCACCCGGGCCAGCTCGACCGCCGGTCGGGCCCAGTCGAGGCGGAGGTCATCGGACTCGACCTTGGCCGCGTAGGTGGTCTCGCCCTGCTGGGCCTCGGCGTGGTGGAGGCCGCCGTCGAGCGTGGCCACCAGCAGCCGGGTGCCCACGTCGACCAGCACGTCGCGCAGCGCGGCGGCGGTCTGGTCGGGGCCGATGGGCACGGTCTCGCAGGCGAAGACCGGCCCGGTGTCGAGGCCCTCCTCGAGCTGCATGATGCACACGCCGGTCTCGGTGTCGCCGGCCAGCACGGCCCGCTCGACCGGCGCCGCCCCCCGCCAGCGGGGCAGCAGGGAGAAGTGGACGTTGATCATGGGCAGGGCGGCCAGCACGTGCGGCTTCACCAGCGCGCCGTAGGCCACCACCACGCCGAGGTCGGCGCCGACATCGAGGGCGTCGTCGACACGGTGGCTGACGGGCAGCCCGAGGTCGACGGCGGCCGCCTTCACCGGGCTCGGGGTGGTCTCGCGACCCCGGCCCCGGCGCTTGTCGGGACGGGTGACGACGAGGGCGACGTCGTAGCCGGCGGCGACGAGCGCCTGCAGCGGCGGCACGGCCATGGCCGGCGTGCCGAGGAAGACGAGCCGGCGCGGCCGGGCCGGCACCGGCGCCAGGGTCACGCGCTCACGGCAGCCGGATGCGGCGCTTCTTGGGCTCGGGCTCGGGTTCGTTCTGGAGGCGGCGCCACTCGATCATCGCCTGCTTGCGCTGGTCGGGTGTCATCCGCTCGAACATCAGCACCCCGTCGAGGTGGTCGAGCTCGTGCTGTATCACCCGCCCGAGGATCTCGTCGGCCTCGATGTGGAGCTCGTTGCCGTCGAGGTCGTAGCCGCTGACGAGCAGCTCCTTGGGGCGGAGGATCTCGACGTAGAGCTGCGGGATCGACAGGCAGCCTTCGTCGTACACCCACTCGCCCCGGCTCTCCTCGATGACCGGGTTCACGATGGTCTTCGGACCCGTGCCGTCCTGGAGGTCGTACACGAAGAACCGCTTCTGCACCCCGACCTGCGGCGCCGCCAGACCGATGCCCGGCGCGTCGTACATCACCTGCACCATCTCGTCGGCCAGGCGCACGAGCTTGCCGTCGATGTCGGTGACGTCCGGCGTCTTGGCCTTGAGGACGGGATCACCGAAGATGCGGATCTCGTGCGTCGGGGTGGTGCTCGCCATAGCCCCACCAGGCTACCGGCGCCATCCCGCCGGCGTCCGACCCCCAATCGCGCAGCCTGTGCGCGGAGCGGGACGGGGGTGCACCTCCGCGCACAGGCTGTGCGCGGAGGGGGCTGAGGGCGGGCTCGCGAGCAGGCGCGATGCCGACGCCGCCCCGCCCCCAATCGCGCAGCCTGTGCGCTTGATACCGCTGGCGCGGTACCAAGTGTTCAGCCTGCGCGCCGGAAGGACGGCGGCCCGATGCCCGGCGGCGCAATTACGGAAGGTCGGGGCTGAGGTCGTAGGTGGGCCAGGCGCCGACGGTGGCCAGCGCTTGGCTCATGACCCGGTAGAGCACCGTGCCGTGGTCGCCGAAGTTGCCGTTGGTGGTGATGGCCCACGTCATCCCGTCGGCCTGGTGCACGACCATGTCGCGCGTCCCCGCCAGCGAGCCGGTGTGCCCGTACGTGCCCTCGCCGAAGAGGCGCACCCCGAGACCCCAGCTACCCGGCCCCGGCGCCAGCAGGGCCGCATACGTCTGGGGGTCGAGCAGGTGCTCGCCCACCTTGGCCGGGTCGAGGCCGTCGACCACCCGCACCAGATCGATCGGCGTACCGATCAGGCCACCGGCGCCGAGGAGCGACTCCATGAACCAGCCGACGCCCGGCGACGACGGGTCGCCGGTGAGGCTGGCCACCTCGCCGGGCTGGCGCCCCGCCGTCTGACCCACGACCACGTCGTGCACGTCGCGCTGGTCGAGCACGTGCTCCTCCAGCGCCTGCGCGTACGGCTCCCCCGTCACCGCTTCCACCACCAGGCTGAGCACGCAGAAGTTCATGTTCACGTACGAGAACCCTTGGCCGGGCTGGCCGACGAGCCGCCGGGTCACCACCCAGCGGGCAGCGTCGGCACAGCTCTGCGGAGCCTGGCCGCCCTCGTTGAAGAACACATCGGGCGACGCCGGCAGACCCGACGTGTGGTGCAGCAGATCGGCCACGGTGACCTGCAGCAGTCGGGGGTCGGCGTCGGGCGGCAACGGCACCGTGGCGGCGATGAGCGGGAACGCCGGCGCGTCCAGGGCCAGCCGGCCCGACTGGACGAGGTCGAGCACGGCGGCGGCGGTGAGGACCTTGCTGGTGCTGGCGTAGCGGAAGCGGGAGTCGACCCGCACCGGCTCCCCGGTCGCGGGATCGGCGGTGCCGTAGGCGCGGGCGTAGACGATGCGGCCGTCCTGGGCCACCGCCACCGATGCGCCGGGGACGCCGTACGCGCGCAGGAACCGGTCGATCACGGCGTCGAAGCCGGCCAGCGGATCGGCCCCGGCGGTGGTCGGCGCCACCGGCGCCACCGACGGATCGGGATCGGCGGGCCGCCCGACCACGTAGCCGGCGACGTCCACGGTGAGATCGGTGCGGGCGTCGGCCCAGGCCGACAGGGTGCCGCGCTCGGCCGAGCCGCAGCCACGCCGAGGTCGTGGTGGGGTGGCCGTCGGCGCGCACGTGCAGGGTGGCGGACTCGGGGCGGGCGGTACCGCCCGGATAGACGGCGACGCTGCCGCTGGCTACGGGCCCGGTGGCGCTCACCCGGCCCAACGCCACCTGGGCGCCGAATGGAGGCAGGCCGCCGCGGGCGCCGATGGTGAGGTCGCGCCGGAGGCGGACGTCGAGGGGGCCGCCGTCCGTGGTGGCGGTGTCGACCACGCGCGCCGCCGCCAAGGGCACGAAAAGGCCGTCGGTGGTGACCGGCGCTGTCTCGTCGGTGATCCAGGCGAGCACGTCAACGCTCACGTGGGCCGGGGCCGACGACTGGATCGACACCTTGCCGGTCTCGCCCAGCGCCACCAGAGCGAGGTTCGAGGTGGTCCAACCGGGCGCCGGCAGCGTCACCGCCGGCGCACCGGTCGGGGGGTTCCCGGTCGACCACGCCTCCACCGTGCCGGGGGCGCCGGCGTCGCTGGCGGTGATCTGCACGAGCAGGGCCGCGGCGCCGGTCGCCGGCACCCCGGTGTCACCGGCCAAGGGCAGCTCGACGGCACCGGTGCCGATCGTGGTGTCGAGCACGCGGCTCGGTGTCACCGTGACGAAGCGGCCCTCGGCGGCGCCGGCGACGCTCGGCAGGAACCACCCCTCGATCGACATGGCCACGTCGGCGTCGACCGTCGAGGTGAGGGCGACGTCACCGGCGGCATCCACCGGCACGATCACGAAGCCGGAGCCGCTGTCGCCGGGGCCGGCCACATCCACCGTGGCCGCGGCCGATGCAGGGCCGCCCGGTGTCGCCACCGTGACCTGGCCGGCCCCGGTCGCACCGGTCACCGTCACGCTGACGGCCACGGCGCTGACGCCGCCCGCCGGGATGGCGGCCTGGCCGAGGACGGCGACCGCCACCGTCGCACCGGCGATGAGGTGCTGGGTCGAGACGGTGAGGGCGGACGCCACCACCACCTTGCTGGCGCCGCCGGGGACGACAGGGTCCGGCTCCAGTGTGCTGGGGATGGCGCGGGTCGTAGGCGTGACCGCCGTGGGCGGCGGCAGCTCGATGGGGGCGGCGTCCTCCTGGCCGTGGACCGGAGCCGGCGCGTCGGCTGAGGCCCGCTGCCCGCGCTCGCGCACGGCGACGATCCCGCCGGTCACGAGGAGCAGCGGGACCAGCAGCACCACCGCACGGCGGCGGTAGTAGGTGAGGCGGGAGCGGCGTCGGGGCATGGTGAGGCAGAGGCCCCAGCGCTCCGCCCTCGGCGAGCGAGACGGTACTAGACGCGCAACGGGTCCACTTCCACGCGCAGACGCCCCGGCGGCCGGGGCGTGCCGGCCAACGCCGCGCACAACGTGGCGTGGTCGGGCGCTCGTAGCAGCCAGGCCCCGTCAGCCGGGCCGAGGGTCTCGACGCCGGCGGGCCGGCCGAGGGCAGCGACGAAGGCGTCTCCCGCCGCCCCCGAGACCCGAGCCAGCGCGGCGGCCGGCGGGAAGCGCAGCATCTCGCGGCGGGGCCACTCGGTGGCGGCCAGCCGGCCGGGATCGGCGTGGAGGACGGCGTCGAGCACCTCGTGATGGGGCAGGCGCGTCTGCACGAGCAGCCGGCCGCCGCCAGCGCGCCCGCCCGTCAGCCGCCCGGCGCGCGCCAGCAGCGCCAGCGCCTGCTCGGCGGCCCGGAACCGCGGGGCCAGCAGCTCCTGGTCGAGGTCCAGGAAGGCCACCACGTCGGCCGCGGTGACCTGGTGGAGCACCGCTTCGGTGCCGATGTGGACCCGGGCGTCGGGCAAGGCCTTCCCGGCGGTGGCGGTGGTGACGGCGACCACGGGCGTGCCCGCCAGCGCCTCCAGCTCCTCGCGGACGCGGCTGACCCCCGGGCGCACCACCTTCATCCTTGACGCGCCGCAATGGAGGCACACGACCGGTCGGCGGGCGTCGCAGCGGCGGCAGTGGAGCCGCTCGCTGTCGTCCTGCTCCACCGCCGCCTGGCACCGCTCGCACCGGGCCAGCTCGCCGCAGGCCAGGCAGGCCAGCAGCCGGGCCCGGCCGAGCGCGTTCAGCACGCACACGACGCGCGCCCCGCTGCGCAGGTGGCGCACGAGCGCCTCGGAGATCAGCGTCGGCCGGGTGGGATCGTCGTGGCGGCCGTCGACGATCTCCAGGAGTGGCCAGCCGGCGCGCTCGGCGTTGCGGCTCGGTGCCGACAGCGGCCCCCAGGCCAGCGCTTCGAGCGAGGGCGCCGGCGAGGCCAGGACGCAGGGCACGCCCGCCCGCCGGGCCCGCTCGGCGGCCACGTCCCGGGCGTGCCAGGTGGGCGCCCGCTCCTCCTGCAGCGCCTCGTCGTGCTCGTCGATCACCAGCACGGCGGCCAGGTCGCCGACCGGTGCCCACGCCGCGGCGCGGGCCCCGATCACCGTCGCGCCGGCGGCCCCCAGCGCCCAGTCCCGGGGATGGAGGGCGACGGCGAGCCCGGCCCGCCGCAGGCGAGCGGCCAGGAGGCGGCCGCCGGCGATCGACGGCGTCACCACGAGGGCCGGACCCTCCCGGGCGGCGGCCAGCGCCAGCTCAAGCACGTCGGCGGCGGGCGGGACGCGCACGACGGCTCGCGGCGCGGAGAAGGCGGTGGCCAGGCGGGCGTCGAGGGCGGCCGGGACGGGGCCGGAGCGGGATCGGGCGGGCAACCCCGCGACGGACACGGGAGGCGAGGCGACCCGGAGAAGGGCGGTGACGGGCCCGGCCCACCGCCAGGCCGCCCACTCGGCCAGCTCCAGGACGGCCGGCGCCGGCCCCCAGCCGGTGACCTTGGCGATCGCCTTGAGCTCGACACCGGGTGGAGCGTCGGCGCCCACGGCCACGACCCAGCCCCCCACTCGCCGCCCGGCCAGCGGCACCCGCACCAGGGTCCCGACGCGCACCTGGTCCCGGAGGTGCTCCGGGACCAGGTAGTCGAACGTCTTGGCCAACCCCCGGACGTCGGGGATGACTCGAGCTACAACCAAGCCGTCACAGGCCAAGCGCCGACTTGAGCTCGTCGAGCTTGCCCAGCTGCTCCCACGTGAACTCAGGGAGCTCCCGACCGAAGTGGCCGTAGGCGGCGGTCTTGCGGTACTTCGGCTTCAGCAGGTCGAGCTGCTCGATGATGGCCCGGGGGCGCAGGTCGAACACGTCCTGCACGGCCTTCTCGATGGCCTCGTCGTCGATGGTGCTGGTGCCGAACGTCTCGATCATCAGCGACACCGGCTTGGCCACGCCGATGGCGTAGGCCACCTGCACCTCGCAGCGGCTGGCGGCACCGGAGGCGACGACGTGCTTGGCCACCCAGCGGGCGGCGTAGGCGGCGGAACGGTCCACCTTCGACGGATCCTTGCCGCTGAAGGCGCCGCCGCCGTGGCGGGCCATGCCCCCGTAGCTGTCAACGATGATCTTGCGGCCGGTGAGCCCGGTGTCGGCGTGGGGACCGCCCAGCTCGAACGTGCCCGTCGGGTTGACGTACACCTCGTAGTCGTCGTCGGCGAACTGGGCCGGCACGACCGGGCGGATCACCTGCTCGATGAGGTCGGGGCGGATCTGCGTGTCGCGTTCGACGCCGGGGGCGTGCTGGGTGGAGATCAGCACCGTGCGCAGGCGGACGGGCGAGTTGTCCTCGTAGTCGAAGGTGACCTGGGTCTTGCCGTCCGGCCGCAGGTACGGGAGCTCACCGGTCTTGCGCACCTCGGCCAGGCGCTCGGCCATGCGATGGGCCAGCCAGATCGGGATCGGCATGAGGGTGTCGGTCTCGTTGCAGGCGTAGCCGAACATCATCCCCTGGTCGCCGGCCCCCTGGGCGTTGTACAGGTCCTCCCCCGACTTGCCGGACCGCACCTCCTCCGAGCTGTTCACGCCCTGGCCGATGTTCGGCGACTGCTCGTCGATCGACACGATGACACCGCAGGTGTTGCCGTCGAAGCCGAAGGCCTCCCGGTCGTAGCCGATGCCCTTGATGGTCTCGCGAGCCAGACGGGGGATGTCGACGTAGGCGCTGGTGGTGATCTCGCCGGCCACCACGCACAGGCCGGTGGTGAGCAGCGTCTCGCAGGCCACCCGGCCGTTCGGGTCGCTGGCGATGATGGCGTCGAGGACGGCGTCCGAGACCTGGTCGGCGATCTTGTCGGGATGGCCCTCGGTGACCGACTCCGAGGTGAAGGTCCAACGCCGGCTCATGCATGCTCCTGTTCGGTGGGATCGATCAAAACTCGGCGCCTGGCGACCACGGCGTCGAGCACGACACGGGCGATGGCCCGCTTGTCGGTGAGTGGCACATTGTGCACGAGCCCGTCGGCCGACACGATGGTGACGGCGTTGGTGTCGTGCTGGAAGCCAGCCTGCGGCGCGGAGACGTCGTTGGCCACGATGAGGTCGAGGCCCTTGCGGGTCAGCTTGCCGGTGGCGTTGGCCACCACGTCGTCGGTCTCGGCGGCGAATCCGACGATGACCTGGCCCGGCCGCTTGGCCCGGCCCAGCCCGGCGAGGATGTCCGTCGTGGGCTCCAGCTCCACCGTGGGCACCCCGGCGTCCTTCTTGATCTTGCCCGCCGCCGGGACCACGGGGCGGAAGTCGGCCACGGCGGCCGCCATGACCACGACGTCGGCGTCGGCGTGCCGGCCCACGGCCGCCTCCATCTGCGCCGCTGTCTCGACCGCGACGACGGCCGCGCCGGGGGGTGGCTCCCGCTCGACGGTGGTGACCAGCACCACGTCGGCGCCCCGGGAGACGGCTTCGGCGGCGATGGCGTAGCCCTGCTTGCCCGACGAGCGGTTGGCCACCACTCGCACGGCGTCGATCGGCTCGCGGGTGCCCCCGGCGGTGACGAGGACGCGCACGCCCTTGAGATCGAGGGGGCCGAGCACCGCTTCGGCGGCGGCCACGATGACCGCGGGGCTGGCCAGGCGGCCCGACCCCTGGTCGCCGCCGGCCAGCCGGCCCACCTCGGGCTCGACCACGTGGACGCCTCGGCGGCGCAGGGTGGCCAGGTTCTCCTGGACGGCGGCGTGCTCCCACATCTCGGTGTGCATCGCCGGGCAGACCACGACCGGGGCGCGGGTGGCCAGCAGCGTGGCCGTCAGCAGATCGGCGGAGATGCCGGCGGCGTAGGTGCCGATGAGGCGGGCGGTGGCCGGCGCGACCAGCACGAGGTCGGCGCCCTGGCCGAGGCGGGTGTGCGGGATGGGGTTGGCGTCGTCGAACAGCGACGTGTGCACCGGCTCGGAGGCCAGCGCATCGAACGTGGTGCGCCCGACGAAGCGCAGCGCCCCCGCCGTCATGACGGGGGCGACGTGGGCACCGGCATCGACCAGGCGGCGGCAGACCTCGATGGCCTTGTAGGCGGCGATCCCGCCGGTGACCCCGAGGACGATGCGGCGCCCGGCCAGCACCGTCATCCGGACCGCCCTACTCGCCCTCGCCGGAGGGGGCGGGCTCGCCACCCTCGATGACCGCCAGCTCCACCTCCACCTCGACCTCGCCGTCGACCTCACCCTCGATGCGGTCGTAGGCGATCTTGTCGGCGGCGATCTCCTCGAAGCCGATCGACAGGGGCTTGCGAGCCACCGAGGTGACCTGCGGGGGCACCATCGTGCCCAGGCTGTCACCGAGGTGGTTGAAGTACGAGTTGATCTGCCGGGCCCGGCGAGCAGCCAGTGTGACCAGGGCAAACTTGGAATCCACCCGGCCGAGGAGCTCCTCGATGGGCGGGTTCATCATCGTGTCGTGGGCAGCACGCGCCATGGTCAGCTCCTCGCAGGACGGCCGAGGAAGGATAGCAGCGCAGGTCAGTCGACGTTGGGCATGCGTGCCGCCGCAGTGCGGCGGCGGGGCGGCTAGCCGCGGCATTGTCCGAGCACAGCGAGTCGGCGCCGGAGAGGCGCGGCATCAGATGCGGCGCCGTGATCGTTCGGTCCCGATGATGGCGACCAGCTCGTCGACCGTCCGTTCGAGGTGGTCGTTGACCACCACGTAGTCCGAGATGGCCTTGCCCACGGGCTCCTCGTCCTCGGCCTTGCGCAGCCGGGCGGCCACCTTGTCGTCGGCGTCACCCCGCTCCCGGAGGCGCCGCTCCTGCTCCTCCCGGGATGGCGGCAGGACGAAGATGAGCAGCGCTTCGGGGTGCCGGCTACGGATTTGCTGGGCCCCGTCGACCTCGATCTCGAGCACGACATCGCAGCCGGCGGGGGCCGACGGCACCGGCGTGCCGTAGTAGCTGCCCAGGAAGTCGGTCCACTCCAGGAAGCCGCCGTCGGCGATGCGCGCCTCGAAGGCGTCCTTGGTGGTGAACACGTAGGCATCGGCGGGCTCCCCCGCCCGGTGCTCCCGGGTGGTCCAGGAGCGGCTGAGCCAGAGGCTGCTATCCCGCTCGAGCAGGGCGTCGACGATCGTCCCCTTGCCGACCCCACCGGGACCGGAGATGACGATGATCAGGGCGTCAGCCGAGCTGTTCGAGCAGCGACTGGCGTTGCTGCGGTCCGAGGCCACGCACGCGCCGGCTCTCGGAGATGCCGATGTCTTCCATGATGCGCCGAGCCTTCACCTTGCCCACGCCGGGCAGCGACTCGAGCAGCGCCACCACCTTCAGCTTGCCGATGACATCGCTGCTGTCGGCCTTGCCCAGCGCGTCGGAGAGGGTGACGGACCCCATCTTGAGCTTCTCCTTCAGCTCGGCGCGAGCGGCGCGGGCCTCGGCAGCCTTCTGCAGCGCCGCGGCCCGCTGTTCCGGAGTGAGAGCAGGAGGGTTAGCCATGTTCGGCACCCTAGCGCGGGCCCTCCCGCCCACTGGGGCATGGTGGCTGGTCAGACGTCTCGCGCCAGCGCGGCGGCGGCCACCGCGGGGTCGGCGGCGGCGGTCACGGCCCGCCCGATCACGAGGATGTCGGCCCCCGCGTCGATGGCGGCGCGGGGTGTCGCCGGCGCCGCCTGATCGTGGGCGGGGACACCCTCGGGGCGGATCCCGGGCACCACTGCGAGGAGGCGCGGGGCGAGCCGCTTGACGGCGCGCACATCGGCGGCCGAGCACACGACACCCGCGCACCCCGCTTCGACAGCGGCGGCGACGCGCTCGTCGAGCACGGCCGGCGGCCGGCGGCCTTCGCTCGTGAGGATCGTGACGGCCAACGCCCGCGGCGCCGGCACGCCGGCCGCCTCGGCTCCTTCGGCCAGACCCTCGACGCCGGCGCGCAGCATCACCTCGCCACCGGATGCGTGCAGTGTCAACAGATCGGCGCCGAGCGAGCCGAGCACGCGTGCCGCGGCGCGCACCGTGTTCGGTATGTCGTGCAACTTGACGTCGCAGAACACCGAGTAGTCGAGCGACCGCATCGTGCCGATCGCCTCGGGTCCCGCCGCGCTGTAGAGCTCGAGACCGATCTTGGCGATGCCGAACCACGGCCGCAGCAGGCGCGCCAGGCGCACCGCTTCGACGAGGTCGTCGACGTCGAGCGCGAGTGCGAGACGGTCACGGGGTTCCATGGGCTCCTCCAACGAGATCGGACACACGGGCGACGTGGTGGCGGCGGCACCACTGCTGCAGGTCGGCCAGCACTCGGGCGACGGCCCGGCGGTCGGCGAACGTGGCCGTGCCCACTTCCACGGCCGACGCTCCCGCCAGCAGCAGCTCGACGGCGCTGACCGCGTCGGTCACCCCGCCGACTCCCACGATGGGCAGCGCCGGCGACGCGGCGTGGACGTCGTGCACGGCGCGCACGGCGACCGGGTGGATGGCCGCGCCCGACAGACCACCGGCACGGGCACCGAGCACCGGCCGCCGGCGCTCGACGTCGATCACCATCGCCGGCAGCGTGTTGACGAGGGTGACGGCCTCGGCGCCCGCGCCGGCGGCGGCCGCCGCGATCTGGGGGAGGTCGGCCACCGCCGCGGTCAGCTTGGCCCAGCGCGGCCGCCGACAGCCCGACGCGGCGGCGACGGCGTCATGGGTGGCGTCGGCCGACTGGGCGAACATCCCCTTGCCCTCGAGGTTGGGGCACGACAGGTTCACCTCCACGGCCACGACCGGCGCATCGGCGAGGAGCGCGGCCGCTTCGGCGTAGTCGTCGACGGTGCGGCCCCAGATCGACGCCACGACACGAGCACCGGTGGCCACCAGCGCCGGCAGATCGTCGGCCAGCCACGCCGCCACACCCGGACCCTGCAGCCCGACGGCGTTGACCATCCCGGCGGGCACGGCGTGCAGGCGCGGCGGGGCGTTCCCGGACCAGGCGTACGGCGCCAGCGACTTGGTCACCACGGCGCCGATCGCCGCGAGGTCGAGGGCGTCGCCCAGCTCGGCGCCATGGCCGGCGGTGCCCGACGCCGTCAGCACCGGGTTGGGGAGGACGACGGAGCCGACGGTCGTCGTCAGATCGACGGCCGCCGGCCTCCTCATGCCCCGTGCCACTCCTGCAGGCTCCGCACCGACGGCGGCTGGGCCGCCCGCTCGGCCATGCCGTGCGCCGCCGCCAGCGCCGCCGCCACCGTGGTGACGCAGCTCACCTTGTGCACGTTCGCCGCGGTGCGGATGTGGGAGCCGTCGGAGCGAGGGCCGCTCCCCTGCGGCGTGTTCACCACGAACGTGATCTTCCCCGAGGCGATGAGATCGACGGCCGACGTGCCCGTGCGGTCGGACAGCTTGGCCACCACGCCGTCCACGTCGACCCCGAAGCGGGCGAGGTGCTCGGCCGTGCCCCTGGTGGCGACGATGTCCAGCCCCAGCTCCTTGAACCGGCGGGCCACCACGATGCCGGCCGGCTTGTCGCGGTCGGCGAGGGAAAGGAACACGGTGCCGCCGTCGGGCAGCGTGGTGCCCGCCGCCGTCTCCGCCTTCACGAAGGCGAGGCCGAAGCGCTCGTCGATGCCCATGACCTCACCGGTCGAGCGCATCTCGGGCCCGAGCGCCGTGTCCACCTCCGGGAACCGGTTGAACGGCAGCACCGCCTCCTTCACGGCGATGTGGCGCCCGGCGGTGGGCGGGCGCAGCAGGCCCTCCTCGCGCAGCGACGCCAGCGTGGCCCCCACCATCACCCGGGCCGCCACCTTGGCCAGCGGCACGCCGGTGGCCTTGGCCACGAACGGCACCGTGCGGCTGGCCCGGGGGTTGGCCTCCAGCACGTACACCTGGTTCTGGCGCACCGCGTACTGCACGTTGATGAGGCCGCGCACGTCCAGCGCGGCGGCGAGGGCGCGGGTGTAGGCCTCGATCACCTCCACCACCCACGGCAGGATCGTGGGCGGCGGGATGGCGCAGGCGGAGTCGCCCGAGTGCACGCCCGCCTCCTCGACGTGCTCCATCACGCCGCCGATGAGCACCTCACCCGTCGCGTCGCGGATGGCGTCCACGTCGACCTCGGCGGCGTCCTCCAGGAAGCGGTCGACCAGCACCGGCCGCTCCGCGGACAGGCCACCCTCGCGGCCGAGCGAGCCGAAGCCGTCCAGCTCCTGCATGGCCTCGACGAGCTCGCCCCGGTCGAACACGATGCGCATGGCCCGACCGCCGAGCACGTAGCTCGGCCGCACGAGCACCGGGAAGCCCACGCGCTCGGCCACGGCGAGGGCCTCGTGGACGTTGGTGGCGACACCACCGGGCGGCTGCGGGATCTGGAGCGCCGTGCACAGCTCGTTCCAGAGCTCACGGTCTTCCGCCCGATCGATCGACTCGGGGCTCGTGCCGGCGACGAGATGACCCGGGATCTGGCCGGCCAGCTTGAGCGGCGTCTGCCCGCCGAGGGCGACGACCACGGCGTCGGGCTGCTCGGCGTCGATGACGTTCAGCACGTCCTCGCGCGTCAGCGGTTCGAAGTAGAGGCGGTCGGACGTGTCGTAGTCCGTGGAGACGGTCTCGGGGTTGCAGTTGACCATGACCGTCTCGTAGCCGGCGTCGCGCAGGGCGAAGCTGGCGTGGACGCAGCAGTAGTCGAACTCGATGCCCTGGCCGATCCGGTTGGGCCCCGACCCCAGGATGACGACCCGCGGTCCCTGCGGCGGCCGCACCTCGTCGGTGTCCTCGTAGGTCGAGTAGTGGTACGGCGTCTCCGCTTCGAACTCGGCGCCACACGTGTCGACGGTCTTGAACGTGGCCCGCACGCCGGCGGCCAGGCGGGCGGCCCGCACCTCGTCCTCGCTCACGCCCCACAGCCAGGCCAGCTGGGCGTCGGCGAACCCGAGCCGCTTGGCCCGGCGCCACTGCCGCCGGTCGAGGGCGGCCGGCCCCGCAACCTCGGCCAGCCACGTCCGCTCCTCCACGATGGCGAGCATCTGGTCGAGGAACCACGGGTCGATGGCGGTGGCCGTCGCCACCTGCTCGACGGTGACGCCCCGGCGCAGGAGGGCTTCGAGCTGGAACGGTCGCTCAGGTGTGGCGACTGCTGCGGCCGCGAGCAGGTCGGCGTCCGTCAGCGCGTCGTACTGGACCTCGGCGGCGTCGCAGTTGAGCCCGAGGCGCCCGGTCTCCAGCGAGCGCAGACCCTTCTGGAAGCTCTCCGGGAACGTGCGGCCGATGGCCATGGCCTCGCCCACGCTCTGCATCGACGTGCCGAGGATGCCGCTCGTGCCCGGCAGCTTCTCGAACGCCCAGCGCGGGATCTTGGTGACGACGTAGTCGATGGTCGGCTCGAAGCTGGCCGGCGTCTTGCGGGTGATGTCGTTGGGAATCTCGTCGAGGGTGAAGCCCACGGCCAGGCGCGCCGCGATCTTGGCGATCGGGAACCCGGTGGCCTTGCTGGCCAGCGCGCTCGAGCGCGACACCCGCGGGTTCATCTCGATCACGACCTGCTCGCCGGTGCGGGGATCGACGGCGAACTGCACGTTGCTGCCGCCGGTCTCCACGCCCACGCGCCGGATGCAGGCGAAGGCGGCGTCGCGCATCTCCTGGTACTCGACGTCCGACAGCGTCTGGGCCGGCGCCACCGTGATGGAGTCGCCCGTGTGGACGCCCATCGGGTCGAGGTTCTCGATGGAGCAGATCACGACGCAGTTGTCGGCGCGGTCGCGCATGACCTCCAGCTCGAACTCCTTCCACCCGGCGATGGAGGACTCGATGAGGATCTCGCTGATGGGACTGGCGTCCAGGCCGGCGGCGGCGATGCGGCGGAAGGCCTCGGTGTCGCCGGCGATGCCGGTGCCCTTACCGCCCAGGATGTAGGCGGGGCGGACGATGACGGGCAGCCCGATCCGCTCGACCACGGCCATGGCCTCGGCCAGCGAGTGGGCCACGCCCGACGACGGCACCCGCAGGCCGATCTCGATCATCGCCTTCTTGAACTGCTCACGGTCCTCGGCGGTGGCGATGGCCGTGGCGTTGGCCCCGATCATCTCCGGCGTACCCGGCACGCCGATCACCTTGCGCTCGTACAGCTCCATGGCCAGGTTCAGCGCCGTCTGGCCGCCGAGGGTGGGCAGCACGGCGTCAGGCCGCTCCCGCTCGATGATCAGCTCGAGCACGTCGGCGGTCAGCGGCTCGATGTAGGTGCGATCGGCGAAGTCGGGGTCGGTCATGATCGTGGCCGGGTTGGAGTTGGCCAGCACGACGCGGTAGCCCTCGTCGCGCAGCACCCGGCACGCCTGGGTGCCCGAGTAGTCGAACTCGCACGCCTGGCCGATCACGATCGGACCCGACCCGATGATCAGGATCGTCTCCAGGTCCTGTCGCCTCGGCATCAGCGGCCGCGCTCCATCAGCAACCGGAACTCCTCGAACAGGTAGCGGGCGTCATGGGGGCCGGGTCCGGCCTCGGGGTGGTACTGCACGCTGAAGGCGGGCGCGTCCAGCACCCGCAGCCCCTCGCACACCCCGTCGTTCAGGTTGACGTGGGTGACCTCGGCCCGGCCGGCCAGGCTGTCGGCGGCCACGGCGAAGTTGTGGTTCTGGCTGGTGATCTCCACCTGGCCGGTGGCCAGGCGGCGCACCGGGTGGTTGCCGCCGTGGTGGCCGAAGGGCAGCTTCACCGTCTCGGCGCCGAGGGCCCGGGCCAGCAGCTGGTGGCCGAGGCAGATGCCGAACACGGGCACGCCCGAGCCGAGCAGGTCGCCGATGGCGGCGCTGGCGTAGGGCACCATGGCCGGGTCGCCGGGCCCGTTGGCCAGGAAGACGCCGTCAGGCTGGCGGGCCAGCACGTCGGCCGCCGGGGTGGCCGCCGGCACCACCTCGACGGTGGCGATGGCGCCGAGGTGGCGCAGCATCGTGGCCTTGATGCCGAAGTCGTAGGCCACCACGCGGAACGGGCCGGTGCCGACGGTGTACGGCTCGGGCGTCGACACGAGGGCCACGAGATCGACGCCGTCGGTGCCGGGCTCGGCGATGGCGGCCGCCTTCAACGTGGTCTCATCGGCCGGGCCGAACGCCCCGGGCATGGCGCCGGCGTCGCGCAGGTGGCGCGTGAGGCGGCGGGTGTCCACACCGGCGATGCCGGCCAGGCCGTGGCGGCGCAGGAAGGTGTCGAGGTCGCCGTCGCTGCGCCAGCTGCTGCGGCGGCGGGCGAGGTCGCGGATCACGACCCCGCGGCAGAACGGGCGCCGCGCCTCGTCGTCGGCGGCGGCCACGCCGTAGTTGCCGATGTGCGGGTACGTGAACGTGATGATCTGACCGGCGTACGACGGGTCGGTGATGACCTCCTGGTAGCCGGACAGGACGGTGTTGAACACGACCTCGCCCGACGACACCGCCACCTCGGCGCCGATGGCCTCACCCTCGAACGTGGTGCCGTCGGCCAGCACCAGAAGCGCTTCACGTATCACGGTGAGCCTGCCCAAGACCCGCCGAGGGAAGCGCCAGCCACGAGGCGGAGCCGAGCGGAGGCGTAGACGAGCGAGGCCAAAGACACGTTCACCGGCTGGCCTCCCCGTCGACGACCACCGGTTCGCCCCGCAGGAGCGTGTGGCGCACCCGACCGGTCAGCTTGCGCCCGGCGTAGGGCGTGTTGCGGGCCCGGCTGGCCAGCTTGGCCGGCTCGACCACCCAGGTCGCCGCCGGGTCGATCACGCACAGGTTGGCCTCGCGCCCGGGCTCGATCGGTCCCCCGTGACGATCGTCGACGCCGGCGATGGCCGCCGGTTGCCACGACAGCAGCGCCAGGAGCACCTCGATGGGCAGGTCCAGCTCGGTGAGGGCGAGGGCCAGCGCCGTCTCCAGGCCGAGCATGCCCGGCGGGGCCTGGTCGAAGGGACGCTCCTTGAGGTGCGGGGCGTGGGGCGCGTGGTCGGTGGCGATGGCGTCGAGGGTGCCGTCGGCCAGGCCCGCCTTCACGGCGGCGACGTCGGCGCCCGTGCGCAGCGGGGGGTTCACCTTGAACACGGGGTCGTAGGAGGCGCAGCACTCGTCGGTGAGGGTGAAGTGGTGGGGCGTCGCCTCGGCGGTGACGGGCAGCCCTTCGGCGCGGGCGGCGCGCACCATGGCCACGCTGCCTGCCGTCGACAGGTGCTGGAAGTGCACCCGGGCGCCGGTGAGGCGGGCCAGCGCGATGTCGCGGATGACCATCAGCTCCTCGGCCTCGGCCGGCTGGCCGGGGATCCCGAGGCGGCTCGACCACTCGCCCTCGTGCATGTGGCCGCCGCCGGCCAGCGCGGCGTCCTCGCAGTGCTGCGCCAGCGTCACGCCGAGGCCGCCGCCGTACTCGAGGGCGCGGCGCATGAGGCGGGCGTCCTGCACGCCGGTGCCGTCGTCGGTGAACAGGCGCACGCCGAGGGCGGCCATCTCGGCCATCGGCGCCAGCCGCTCGCCGGCGCGGCCGATGGTGATGGCGCCGGCCACCTCCACGTCGCACAGCGCCACCCGCCCGAGTGCCTGGACCTCGCGCACGACGGCGGCGTCGTCGATGGCGGGCTCGGTGTTGGGCATGGCCACGACCGCGGTGAAGCCGCCGAGGGCGGCGGCGCGCGAGCCGGTCTCCACGGTCTCGGCCTCCTCCCGCCCCGGCTGCCGCAGGTGGGTGTGGAGGTCGATCAGGCCGGGCGCCACGACGCAGCCGCCGGCGTCCAACTCGGCGTCACCCTGCAGATCGACGCCCACGGCCACCACCCGGCCGTCGTCGATCACCACATCGGCCCGACGGCGCCCGGTGGCGTCGACCACGTCGCCACCACGGATCACCAGCGTCACTCGGCACCTCCGCCGGCTACGGGACCGCCCGACCCGAGCAGCTGGAACAGCACCGCCATGCGCACGGCCACGCCGTTGGTGACCTGCTTGGCCACGACCGACCGGGGCAGCTCCGCCACCTCCGGGGCGATCTCCACGCCGCGGTTCATCGGCCCCGGGTGCATCACCAGGGCGTGGGTCGGGAGCCGGGCGGCCCGCTCGGGGCTCAGGCCGTAGGAACCGGCGTACTCCCGCAGCGATGGCACCAGCGCCTGCTCCTGGCGCTCGAGCTGCATGCGCAGCAGGTAGCAGACGTCGAGCTTGGGCACGACGTCATCGAGGTCGCCCGACACGTCGACGTCCCAGCCGGCCAGGCTGGGAGGCAGCAACGTGGGCGGCGCCACCAGCGTGACCCGGGCGCCCAGCGCGGTGAGGGCGAGGACGTTGGAGCGGGCGACCCGGCTGTGCTTCACGTCGCCGACGATCCCGACGTGGAGGCCGTCGAACGACCGGCCCAGCTCGGTGCGGATCGTGTAGCAGTCGAGCAGCGCCTGGGTGGGGTGCTCGTGCCAGCCGTCGCCGGCGTTGACGACGCTGACGTCCACCCACTGGGTCAGCTGCCAGGGCACCCCGGCCGAGCCGTGGCGCACCACGATGGCGTCGACGCCCATGGCGCAGATCGTCTCGACCGTGTCGCGCAGGCTCTCGCCCTTGTTGGCGCTCGACGTACCCACCGAGAAGGTCATCGTGTCGGCCGACAGCCGCTTGGCCGCCGTCTCGAACGACAAGCGGGTGCGGGTGGAGTCCTCGTAGAAGAGGCTCACCACGGTGCGGCCCCGCAGGGCGGGCACCTTGGGCATGGGCCGGGCGCAGATCTCGGCCATGTGGTCGGTGAGGTCGAGCAGGCCGGTGATGCCCGCCGGCCCCAGTTCGGCGATCGAGCGCAGGTGCTCGGTCATGGCGTCTCCTCGGCCAGGATCGAGACGCCGTCGGGCGTGGCCTCGACCTCCTCGTCGCGGCGGGTCGGGAGGTTCTTGCCCACGAAGTCGGGGCGGATGGGCAGCTCCCGGTGGCCGCGGTCGATGAGCACGGCCAGCTGCACGGCCCGGGGCCGGCCGTGGTCGGCCAGCGCGTCGAGGGCCGCCCGCACCGTGCGGCCGGTGTAGAGCACGTCGTCGACCAGGACGACGGTGCACCCCGTCAGCAGGCGCGGCACCCGGGTGACGGCGCCGGGCACGACCGGGCGCAGGCCGATGTCGTCGCGGTAGAGCGAGACGTCGATGGCCCCGCACGGCACGGCCACCCCGGGCTCGATGCCGGCGATGATCTCGCCCAGGCGATCGGCCAGCCACACCCCGCCCCGCTGGAGGCCGATGATGACCACCCCGTTCAGGCCCCGGTTGCGCTCGACGATCTCGTGGGCGATGCGGGTGAGGGCCCGGCGGACGTCGTCGGCCGTCATGACCAGGGTCCGAGCGCGAACAGCGCCCCCGACCGGGGGCGCGGCGCGAGAGTCTGCAGCGGGCACGTCGTCTCCTGCCGTGCGGGCCTCACGGGACCCGCTTCACGGTCGGAGATCACCGTAGCCGACCTCCCCCGCTCGGCTTCGGTATGGTGCCCGACCGTGATCGTCGTTGTGGCTGCGCTCAAGGGAGGCGTCGGCAAGACGACCTCGGCCGTGTACCTGGCAGCGGTGGCATCGGCCAACCGCCGGTCGGTCACCATCGTCGATGCGGACCCGCAGGCCAGCTCGGCCGAGTGGCTCGAGAGCGCGGGCGACGAGCGGCTCCAGAAGGTCGGGATCGTCGAGGCCCCGACCGATCGGCTGCTGCTCAAGGCCCTCGGGCGGGTGGACGACGACGACATCGCCATCGTCGACACCCCGCCCGGACAGGAGCGCCTCCTGGCCAAGGCCATGGAGCGGGCGTCCGCGGTGGTCGTGCCCACCCGCGTCGGCGGGGTGGAGACGCCTCGGGTCAACGCCGTGCTCGACCTCGTGCCTGCCGATCTGCCCACCGGCCTGGTGATCGCGTCGGCCCGCACCTACACCCGCGACTACCAGGACGCGCTGGTGGCGTGGTCGGAGTCCGGGGTGCCGGTGTGGGGCACGATCCCCGAGCGGGTGGCCATCGCCTCGGGGCCGGCGGACTGGCTCTCGGCCGAAGGCGTCGAGGCCTACCGCAACGTCTGGCGCCGCCTCCAACGCGCCGTCCGCGCGTAAACAATCCGAACTGATGCACGAGTCAGTCATCTGACCTGCGGTTTTGTCGCGCAAATCGCGTCAGTTCGATCCAGGGTGACGGAGGGTGAGGTTGGCGGCGGTGGCGACGGCGACCGAGGCCGGGTTGGCGGGGTCGACCTCGGCCGTCAGCTCGGGCCCACCAGCCTCCCGCAGGCGCTCGGCGAAGAGCCGCACCGCTCGCGTGGCCAGGCCCTGACCGCGGGCGGCAGGGAGCAGCCACCACCCGATCTGCGGCGGTCGCGTCACGAACACCGCGCCCACCTCGCCCAGCACCACACCGGGTTCACCGACGCGGGCGACGACCAGATCGAGGGCCAGGCCGCGCCGGCGCCGCTCTTCCCACCCGGCGATCCACCTCAGCGCGGCGGCGGGCGTGCGATCGGCGGGCACCGCCGTCCACCGTTCGATCTCGGGGTCGGCCCACGCCGCGGCCAGGGCGCCGGCGTCGGCCGCCGCCCACGGGCGCAGGACGATCTCGCCGTCAGTCCACACGCACTTTCTTGGCGATCGCCGCCAGCATCCCGTTCACGAAGCGCCCCGAGTCGTCGGTCGAGAACCGCTTGGCCAGTTCCACCGCCTCGTCGATCACGACGGCGGTAGGGACGTCGGGCCGGTCGAGCAGCTCGTAGGTGGCGATGCGCAGCACGGTGCGGTCGATGACCGGCATGCGCTCGAGCGTCCAGCCCCGGGCGTGGTCGGTGAGCAGCGCGTCGATCTCGGGGCGGCGGTCCTCGACCCCCTCGACGAGCAGTGAGGCCAGCGGGTCAGGGGCGACCGGCAGCCCGGCCACGACGGCACGGGGCTCGCCGCCCTTTGCGTCGGCTTCGTACAGCAGCAGCAGCGCCCGCTCACGCGCTTCGGAGCGGCGGTCCTCGCGGGGCGTGCTCACACCCGGGTCATGTACTCGCCGGTGCGGGTGTCGACGCGGACCCGCTCACCGATGTTGACGAACAAGGGGACCTGGATGACCTTGCCGGTCTCCAGCGTGGCCGGCTTGCGCGCACCGGACACGCGGTCGCCCTGTATGCCGGGCTCGGTCTCGGCGATGGTGAGCTCGACCGACGCCGGGATCTCCACGCTCACGATGTCGCCGTCGTGCATGGCGAGGTTGGCGGTGGCCTGCGGCACCAGGTACTGCGCCGCTTCGCCGAGCGCGGAGGGAGGCACGTTCAGCTGGTCGTAGGTGACGGTGTCCATGAACACGTAGTCGTCGCCGTCGGCGTACAGGAACTGCATGTCGCGCTTGTCCAAGATGGCCTGCTCGACGCGCTCGGCGGCGCGGAACGTGCGATCGATCACCGCGCCGGTGCGGGCATTGCGCAGGGTGGTGCGCACGAAGGCGCCGCCCTTGCCCGGCTTCACGTGCTGGAACTCGACGACGGTGAACAGGCCGTTGTCGAGCCGGAGGGTCATCCCGTTCTTCAGGTCGTTGGTGCTGATGGCAGGCATGCGAGGTCCTTGGGCGTCTTCGTGAGCGGGCGGCAGCCATCGCTGGTGACGAGCACGGTGTCTTCCACGCGGGCGCCGCCGAGCGCACCACGGTACACGCCGGGCTCCACGGTCACGACGGCGCCGGCGACGATGCGGTCGGTCGACGTGGCGTTCACCCAGGGAGCCTCGTGGATGAGGAGCCCGACCCCGTGACCGGTCCCATGGGTGAACTCCTCCCCCCAACCGGCGGCGGTGATGTGGCGCCGGCAGGCGGCATCGACGTCACGGGCGTCGACGCCGGGTCCGACGGCGGCGACGCCGAGAGCCTGCGCCTCGGTGACGAGGGCCAGCAGCTCGGCCCGCTCGGCCGACAGCTCTCCCAGGGACACGGTGCGGGTCATGTCCGAGTGGTAGCCGTCGACCAGCGCGCCGAAGTCGAGCACGAGGAGATCGCCCTCGCGGATGCGGCGCTCGTCGGGACGATGATGGGGGAAGCCGGCGTTGGGGCCGGCGGCGACGATCGTCTCGAAGCTCGGGCCCTGGGCCCCGAGGCGGCGCATCTCGGTGTCGAGGGCGAGACCGAAGGCGGTCTCGGTGGGCTCGTCGGCCAGCAGCGCGAGCGTGGTGTCGAGTGCGGCCGACGCGATGTCGGCGGCCGCCTCGATGCGGGCCACCTCGCCCGGGTCCTTCACCAACCGGGGTCCCTCGACCAGCCCCGTGGTGGCCACCAGCTCGGCACCGGGGAACGACTCGGTGTACCCCCGCTGGGCCGACCAGCTCACGTGCTCGGCCTCGAGGCCCAGGCGGTGCACGGCGCCGATGGCGGCGGCCAGGAGGTCCTGCTGGGCGGCGAGGCTGCGGCCGACGAGCACCCGGCCGTCGACGCCCGCCGCCGCCAGCTCGATCGCCGCCTGGTCGCCGTAGCGACCGTCGGTCACCAGCACCAGCTCGTCGGGCAGCACCACGACCCGCGCCGCCGAGCCGGTGAACCCCGTCAGCCAGCGCACGTTGGTGAGGCTCGTGACCAGGAGCGCCTCGCAACCGGCGCCGGCCAGGACCGCTCGCACCTCGGGGGCCCGCGCCGCCACGTCCATCGGGGGGAGCTCCACGCCACGACGATACTGCCGGGCTGCCGGTCCTGATCCGGTGAGAAGTGGCTATCGTCGGACGATCGCCGCCACGCTCGCTCCCGAGGGCCTGACGACCGTCGAGCCCGCACTCGCCCCGGCCCGGCGCCGCCTTCGGCTCGGGCGCTGGGGTCGCTGGACCCGAAATGCGCTGCTGGGGTTCGTCGCCTTCATGATCGTGGGCAACGGCATCATCCTCGCCGTCTCGTTCGCCCTGGCCCGGATCTCGCCACCGGAGCAACCGGCGACGGCGATCCCCGGAGTCGGGCACCTCGCCGTCGTCGACTCGAAGGTGTGGCGCGGTGCGGCCCCGTCGTCGGTCGAGGCGTACCAGGCGCTGACCGCGGCCGGGGTGACCACGCTGGTCGACCTCCGGGCCGAGCCCGCCGATCCCGATGCCGATGGCCCGCTCGAGGCGCTCGGCTTCGAGGTGGTGCACCTGCCGGTACGCGACGGCCAGCCGCCGAGCGAGGCGCAGATCGCCGAGTTCCTGCAGGTGGTGCGGGACAGCAAGGGACTGGTGCTGCTGCACTGCGGCGCCGGGGTGGGGCGCACCGGGACCATGGCCGCCGCCTACCTCGTGGCCACCGGTCAGGCCACCGGCGTCGACGCCACGATCGCGAACCTGGCCGTCGGGCCGCCGTCTTTGGAGCAGATCGCGTTCAGCCTCGGTCTGTCGGGCACGGACGCCGACCGGCCCCCGCTGCCCATCGTGGCCGTCAGCCGGGTCCTCGACGCGCCCAGGCGGTTCTTCACCCAGTTGTGAGCAGGCGGGCGACGGCGGCGATGGCCAGCTCGTAGCCCTGCCCTCGGAAGCCCATGATCGAACCCGTGGCCACGGGAGCGATCACGCTCGTGTGGCGCCAGGCCTCCCGGGCGTTCGGGTTCGACAGGTGCACCTCCACCACCGGCCCGTCGAACGCCGCCAACGCGTCGTGGATGGCCCAGGAGTAGTGGGTGAACGCGCCCGGGTTGATGATGATGGCGGCGCAGCGGCCGCGGGCGGCGTGGATGGCGTCGATCAGATCGCCTTCGTGGTTCGACTGGAACGACTCCACCGCCAGCGCGTGGGCCGCGGCGGCGCGCTCGGTAGTAGCCACGTGATCAGCAAGGGTGTCGGTCCCGTACACGGCCGGCTCCCGCGTCCCGAGCAGGTTGAGGTTGGGGCCGTGCAGCAGCAGCACGATCGGATCGCTCAAGCCCGCGCCTCCATGCGTACGAGCGCGGCCCGCACCGCCGCCGGTTCCACGCCGGTCACCAGCTCCACGCCGCGCTCGCCGTCGAGCACGAACGTCAGCCCCGCCAGTGCCTTCTTGTCGCGCGCCATGAGGGTGAGGAGCTCGTCGTGGTCGACGCCGGCGGGCAGCGACGCATCGAGCCCGTAGGCCGCGATCACCGCCAGGTGGTCATCGACGCGGGCGGCATCGACCCGCCCGAGCTCAGCGGCCAGCTCGGCGGCGAACACCAGCCCGATGGCCACCGCCTCGCCGTGGCGCAGATCGAACCGGCCGGCCACCTCGAGGGCGTGGGCCAGGGTGTGGCCGTAATTGAGCGTGGCCCGCTGCCCCGTGCGCTCCTGCGGGTCAGCCGCCACCACCGCCGCCTTGATGGCGACGCACCGGGCGATGCGCTCCTCGAGCGGGAGGGCCAGCAGGTCGTCGCCGGTGAGGAAGTGGTACTTGGCCATCTCGCCGTTGCCGCAGCGCCACTCCCGCTCGGGCAGGGACGCCAGCAGCTCGGTGTCGCACAGCACCGCCGCCGGGGGCCAGAACGCTCCGGCGAGGTTCTTGCCCTCGGGGAGGTTCACGCCCGTCTTGCCGCCGATGGCGGCATCGACCATGCCGAGCAACGTGGTGGGCACGTGCACCACCTCGACGCCACGGTGGTAGACCGCCGCCGCGAACCCGGCGACGTCGGTCACCATGCCGCCGCCCACCGCCACCACGCAATCGGCCCGGGTGAGACCGGCAGCGGCGAAGCCCCGGCACAGGTCTTCGATGGTGGCCAGCGTCTTGTGCGCTTCGCCCTGCCCGATGGTGAGCACCTCGTGCTCGACGGGCACCTCCACGCACGGCAGCCCGTCCTGCGTGACCACGGCGACGCGACGCACGCCGGCGGGCAGCACCTCGCCGAGCGCGGCGCGGGCCCCGGCGCCGACCACCACCTCCCCGACACGGATCACGGTGCCAGCACCCGATCGGCCACCTGCGCCGGCGTGAGGTCGTCGATGTCGATGATCTCTCCCGCCACCTCCTCGTAGAGCGCCGTGCGGTCCGCCGCCATCTGCGCCATCGTGGCCGCGGGGTCGCGCTCGAGCAGGGGCCGGTGGTCCTGGCGCAACGCCCGCCCCACCAGCAGGCCGGGCGAGGCCCGCAACCACACCACCTTCGCAGCCTGGCGGCGCAGCGCGTCCCGGTTGACCGGCGACAGCACCACGCCACCGGCGGCGGCGATCACAGCCGGCTCGGGCGAGGCCAGGGCGTCGAGCAGGGCGTCGGTCTCCAGCGGCCGGTACGCGGCCTCGCCATCGGTCTCGAAGATCTCGCGCACGGTCCGACCGGTGCGCGCTTCCACCATCTCGTCGCTGTCGAAGAAGGGGCGGTGCAGTCGCGCCGCCAGGATGTGGCCGACTGTCGACTTGCCGCTGCCCATCAAGCCGACGAGCACGATGTGGCCGGCCGGCGGGTCAGAGGGAGGCACGGAAGGCAGCGGCGTTGCGAGCCAGCTCGTCGATGGAGTCGCCGCCGAACTTGCGCTGGGCCTCGGCCGCCAGGACGAGGGCCACCATGGTCTCGGCCACCACGCCCATGGCCGGCACCGCGGTGACGTCGGTGCGCTCCTTGAAGCTCACCGTCTCCTCCTTGGTGACGACGTCCACCGTCTTCAGCGTGGGCCGGTTGAGCGTGGCCAGCGGCTTCATGGCCGCCCGCACGACCACCAGCTCGCCGGTGCTCATGCCCCCCTCGACGCCGCCGGCCAGGGTGGACTCGCGGCGGTAGCGCTCGGTGCTGGCGTCCCACACGATGGGATCGTGGGCATCGCTGCCGCGCCGCGCCGCCACCTCGAAGCCGTCGCCCACCTCCACCCCCTTCACCGCTTGGATGCTCATCACCGCCTGGGCCAGGAGGGCGTCGAGCTTGCGATCCCAGTGGACGTGGCTGCCGAGCCCGACGGGCACGCCCGACGCCAGCACCTCCACGATGCCGCCGAGGCTGTCGCCGACCTTGGCCGCCGCCTCCACCTCGGCCACCATCGCCTCCTCGGCGGCGGGGTCGAAGCAGCGCACCGGTGATGCGTCGACGGCGGCGAGATCGGCCGGCGTCGGCCGCGACCCGGCCTTGGCCCTCGCTCCGCCCATCTGGATCACGTGGCTGATCACCTCGACGCCGAGCTGGCGCAACAGCAGCTTGGCCACCGCCCCCGCGGCCACGCGGGCCGCCGTCTCGCGGGCGCTGGCCCGCTCCAGCACGTCCCGCGCGTCGGTGAAGCCGTACTTCTGCATGCCGGCGAGATCGGCGTGGCCGGGCCGGGGCTGGGTGAGCGGCGACTGGGTGGCCCCGGGCGCCGGCGACATCTCCTCGTGCCACTTGTCGGAGCGGGTCCACTCGGTGTTGGCGATCTCGATGGCGACCGGCGACCCGAGCGTGCGGCCGTGGCGGATGCCGGCGAGCAGCGTGATCTCGTCCTGCTCGAAGCGCATGCGGGGACCGCGGCCGTAGCCGAGGCGGCGGCGGGCCAGCTCGCGCTGCACGTCCTCGACAATGACGGGCAGCCCGGCGGGGAGGCCCTCCACGATCACCACGAGCGCCTGCCCGTGGCTCTCCCCCGCCGTCAGGAACCGGATCATCGAGACGAGGCTAATGAAGGAGCAGGGCCACGACGGTGCCGAATCCCAGGCAGGGACCGAAGGCGAAGGCGCGCCGACGGTCGCGGTGGCGGGCCAGCAGGATCACGCCGGCCACGGCGCCGGTGACCATGGCGACCAGCAGCGCCACGAACGCGCTGGCGATGGCGGTGGCGCCGAGGGCGAGCCCGAGGGAGAGCCCGAGCTTCACGTCGCCGAAGCCCATGCCGGCGGGGCTGACGAGGTGGATGGCCAGGAGGATGCCGGCCATCACCACGGCTCCGACCGCCGCCCGTGCCGCGATGGCGACGTCGCCGTCGACCAGCGCGGCCGCACCGGCGGCGACGGCCACGGCGAGCGCACCGGGCAGCGTCAGGCGATCGGGCAGGCGGTGCCAGCGCAGATCGATGGCCGCCGCCAGCACCACGACCGGTGCCACCGCCGCGCCGGGCACGGCCAGCGCGGCGGGGTCCGCTGTCAGCACGAGGGCCCCGGCCACGAGCCCGGTTGCGGCGCCCAGCACGCCGGCGGGCGCATCGGGCGGCGCCCACCATCGCCGGCGCGGTATGCCGGCGGCCAGGTGGCGCAGGCCGCCGTCAGCGGCCGCTCCCGCTACCGCCACCCCGCCCGCGGCCACGACCTGCCAGCCGCTCAGCGCGCCGCCCGCTCTCGATCGGCGAGCTCCCGCTCGGCGGCGGCGCGCATGGCGGCCACCGGCGCGGCTGACACCCGTCCACAGGGTGAAGGCCAGTGCCGCCTGGTGCACCAGCATGCCGAGACCGTCGACGGTCACCGCGCCGGCGGCGCGGGCCGCGTGCAGCAGCGCCGTGTCGAGGGGGTGCACCACGATGTCGGCCACCACCACGCCCGGGCGCAGCAGCGCCGGGTCGATGGGCAGCGCGTCCGCACCGGCGCCCATGCCCACCGGTGTGGCGTTCACGACGACGTCAGCGGTGGGCACGTCCGCCACGCTCCCCACCCGGCCCGCCGGCCCAGCCAGCACCGCCGCCGTGGCCGCCGGGCCCGCCGATCGGTTGACGACGGCCACGTCGGCCGCCCCGGCCTCACCGAGGGCGAGGGCGAGGGCCCGCCCGGCGCCGCCCGCCCCGAGCAGCACCACCCGCCGGCCCGCCGGGTCGCACCCCGCCTCTCGCAACGACGCCACGAAGCCCTCGCCGTCGGTGTTGTGGCCTTCGAGGGTGCCGTCGGCGCGGCGCCGCACCGTGTTGACCGCCTGCAACCGCGCCGCCGGCGGCGTGCACGTGTCGACGGCGGCGGCGACGTCGGTCTTGTGGGGCATCGTGACGCTCAGGCCGTCGATGCCCAGTGCCCGCATGCCGGC
This sequence comes from uncultured Acidimicrobiales bacterium, assembly GCA_963728985.1. GTDB lineage: Bacteria > Actinomycetota > Acidimicrobiia > Acidimicrobiales > Ilumatobacteraceae > DASXAI01. Next base: position 218,126 of record CAVSME010000007.1, read on the forward strand.
CAGGGCCGCCGGCACCTGCCCCGGCGCGACCTCGAGGGCCACGTACACCCAGTCCAGGCCGCAGGCCTCGAAGGCGGCGTTGTGCAGCGCCGGCGACAGCGAGTGCCGCACCGGTGCGCCGATCACCCCGGCCAGGCGGGTCTGTCCGGACAGGCGCGACACGAGCGGGCAGGCTATGTCGCGTGCCGCGCCTCCTCGCCGCTCTTGCCGCGCTCGTCGTGTTGGCCGCCTGCAGCAGCACCAACGACGGCCCAGTCGCGGTCACCGCCACCACCACGGCCGCCCGGCCGGCCACCGTGGCCGAGCTGCTCACCCGGCGCGTCGTGCTGGCCCACGCCGGCGGCGACGACGACTACCCGCACTCCACGCCGTACGCCTTCGCCGAGTCGGTCAAGGCCGGCGTCGACGTCCTCGACCTCGACGTGCGCCTCTCCGGCGACGGCGTGCTCGTGGTGCAGCACGACGAGGACCTCCAGCGCACCACCAACAGCACCGACAGGGTGGCCAGCCACACGTACGCCGAGCTCCGAGCGCTCGACAACGCCTACTGGTTCAACACCCGGTGCAACACGTGCAAGAACCGGCCCGCGGCCGACTACGTCTGGCGAGGCGTGCGCACCGGGGACAAGCCCCCGCCGCCCGGCTACACGCCCGACGACTTCATCATCCCGACCTTCCACGACATCGCCACCCGCTACCCCGCGCTGCCCCTCAACATCGAGATCAAGGGCACCATCGACGACGGGATCGGGGTCCCCGTCGCCACGGCGCTGGCGGCCGAGCTGAAGGCACTCGGCCGCGAGGAGAGCACGGTCGTCACGTCGTTCGACGACGCCGTGCTCGCGGCGTTCCACCAGCTCGCCCCGAACGTGGAGCTGTCACCGGGCCTGCAGGCCACGACGGCATGGGTGCTGGGTGGCGCCCCGCTCCCCGGCGGCATGCGCATCCTGCAGATCCCGCCCGAGTACCAGGGCATCACGGTGCTCACACCGGACCTCATCGCGAAGGCGAAGGCGGCCGGCTACCCCTTGTGGATCTGGCCCAACGGCGACAAGTACGAGAACGAGGCCGGGTATCGCCAGTTGTTCCAGATGGGGATCGAGGGCGTCAACGCATCGAAGCCGCGCGCCGGGGTGGCGGCCCGGGGATAGTGCCCGCCGCCGTTCTGGGCGTCCTGCGTCTCATATGTGAGACGGGTCACGCCGAGAACGACCGCTGCCGTTACCCGAGGAGGCCGGCGGCCTTGGCCTTGGCCACGTTGGCTTCGTGGTCGCGCGCGTTGGTGGCGAAGGCGTGGTTGCCGACGGCATCGGCCAGCACGTAGTAGAGCAACGCACACGGCTCGTCCGGCGTGTTCGTGGGGCACGAGTCCGGGTTGGGCGCCGGGTTGATCACGGCCTTGATGGCCGCCTCACCGGGGTTGGCGATCGGCGTGAACGGCAGGCCGGCGTGGAGGTAGGTGTTCCACGGCGTGTCGAGCGCCTTCAGCTGATCGAACGGCGTCTTCGGGTCCTGGTTGTAGAAGAGCGTGGCGTCGACCTGCAGCGGCATCCCGAGCGACAGGCGATTGAAGATGACTCGGGCGATCTTGGGCCGGTCCTCGGCCGTCTTCGCCTCACGCTCGACCATCGAGGCGATGATCAGGTCCTGGTAGGCGTTCTCCGGCGGCAGCTTGTCGAGCCCGACCGACGCCCCCACCTTCTCCATCTGCGTCACCAGCCGCTGCACGATCTTGGCCTCGGTGTCGTTGCCGGCGATCTGGTACTTGGCCGGGAACATGAGGCCCTCGAGGCTGTTGATGCCGGCCGGCTCGTACTTCGAGCGGATCTGGCCGTCGGTGGCCGCCTGCACGATCGTCGCCTGCTGCAACCGCGGGATGGTCTCCTGCAGCCGCTGGCCGATCTGGGTGATGGTGAAGCCCTCGGGGAACACCACGTTGTCGAACGTCTGCGCCGGCGGCGTGCGCAGCACGGCGAGGATGTTGCCCATCGTGTCGCGCGGCTTGAGGGTGTAGTAGCCGGGCTGGAGGTCGACGTCGGCCTTGTGGTCGGCGTACCAGCGGAACACGGCGTCGTTCGTGATGATGCCCTGCGCCTTGAGGCGCTTCGACACCGAGTCGAGGGTGTCGCCGGCGTTCACCGTGAAGTTGACCGGCGCGCCCGCGCTGCCAGGCGGGTTCAGCTGGCGGCTGAGCCACAGCCCGGCGGCACCGGCCACCAGCAGCAGGACCACGAGCAGCGCGAGGGCGCTGAACCCGATGTAGCGGGCGGCAGGACGGCTGCGGCGGGGCCGCTCCCCCTCGAACTCGTACAGCTCGTCGACGCCGTCCCAGGGGTCCCTCGACCAGTCGTCGAGGACCGGCGGGCGCGACGAGCTCATGTCCGGCGACCGTCCAGCCAGGCCTGCAGCATCACGGCAGCAGCGACCTTGTCGACGACGCGCCGGCGCGCCTCGGCCCGCATCTTCTGCTCCATGAGCAGGCGATCAGCCGACACGGTCGTCAGGCGTTCGTCGAACGTCTCCACCGGCACCCCGACGACGCTACCCAGTTCCTCCGCCTCGGTGACGGCACCGCGCGCCGCCGGACCGACGGTGCCGTCGAGCGACAGCGGGAGGCCGACGATCACCCGCTCGGCCTCCTCCTCCTCGACCAGCGCCTTGATGCGGCGATGGTCCGCTTCGTGCGAGCCGGTGCGCTGGAGCACGGTGAGGGGCGAGGCGATGGTGCCCGAGCGGTCGCTCACCGCCACCCCGATGCGCTTGGACCCGAGGTCGAGCGCAAGGACGCGCATCAGCGCACCCCGGCCGCCTTCCGGGCGATGACGAGCGCCTCGTCCACCCCGCGCGGGTCCTTGCCGCCGGCCACGGCCACGTCGCCCTTGCCGCCGCCCCCGCCGCCCTTGACCGCCTTGGCGGCATCGCGCAGGAGGTCGCCCGCCACGAGCCCACTGGCCGGAGTCACCGCGGCCACGAGGGCGGCGCCACCGGTGTCGGTCTCGCCCGCCAGCACGACCGCCCGCACGTCGGCCTGCTGACGCACCGCCAGCGCGAGGTCGCGCAGGTCGTTCGTCGGCAGCCCGTCGACGCGCGCTGTGACCACCCCGTCGACCGCGCCGGCGGCCAGCTCGGCGGCGCGACCGGTGGCGGCCTTCGACCGCACCGTCTTCAGCTCGTCGCGCAGCGCCTTGATCTCCTCCAGCCGCTTCTCGATGCCGTCCACGATCGTGTCGGCCGACGTGCCGAGCAGCTGCGCCGCACGGGCCAGCTCCCGCTCGTCGCGCTGGAGCAGGGCCACGCTGTTGGTGCCGGTGACGGCCTCGATGCGGCGCAGGTTCGAACCGATCGAACCCTCGGACACGATCTTGATCGTGCCGATGTCGCCCGTCGCCCGCACGTGCGTGCCGCCGCACAGCTCCAGGCTGTGGCGGCCCGCCTCCAGCACCCGCACGACGTCGCCGTACTTGTCGCCGAAGAAGGCGATGGCGCCCATGGCCTCGGCCTCGCCCTTGGTGGTCTCGTAGGCCCGGACCGGGTCGTTGGACAGCACCTCGCCGTTGGCCAGCTGCTCGATGTGCTCGATCTCCTCCGGGCTCAGCGCGGCGTAGTGGGAGAAGTCGAAGCGCAGGCGATCGGGCGCCACCAATGAACCCGCCTGCTTCACGTGCTCACCCAGCACCTCGCGCAGCGCCCAGTGCAAGACGTGGGTGCCCGTGTGGTTGCGGCGGATGGCATCACGCCGGGCGCCGTCGACCACCGCGATGGCCTCCTGCCCCGCCGCGAGCGTGCCCTCGGTGATGCGGGCCGTGTGCCGGCGCAGACCAGGCAGCGCGAAGGTGGTGTCGAGCACCTCGGCCCGCCCCGTCTCCGTGGCGATGGTGCCCGTGTCGCCCACCTGGCCGCCGGACTCGGCGTAGTACGGCGTGCGATCGAGGAAGATCTCGACGCCGTCGCCGATCGGCATGACCGCCAGCACCCGCACGCCCTCCGTCGTGGTCGACGCGTAACCGGTGAACTCGGTCGTGCCGAACTGCTCGACCAGCTCGCGGTAGCCGTCGACGCGCTCGTCGTCGACGCCGTCGGCCCTGCGCGCCTCCTTGGCCCGCCGCCGCTGCTCGCTCATCTCCGTGTTGAAGCCGGCCACGTCGACGGCGACACCGCGCTCGCCGGCGATCTCCTCGGTCAGCTCGAGCGGGAAGCCGTACGTGTCGTGGAGCTTGAACGCGGTGCCGCCCGGCAGCGTGGACCCGCCCGACGCCGCCAGCTCGTCTTCGAGGATGGCGACACCGGTGCGCAACGTGTGGCGGAAGCGCTCCTCCTCCTTGGCGATCACGTCGGTGATGAAGGTGGCGTTCTTGCGCAGGTCGGGATAGGCGTCGCCCATGATGTCGATGGCGATGCCGACGAGGTCGGGCAGCACCAGCTTCTCCGCACCGAGCAGGTAGGCGTGGCGGACGGCCCGGCGCAGGATCCGGCGCAGCACGTAGCCGCGGCCCTCGTTGGACGGGAAGACACCGTCGTTGACGAGCATCGCGCCGGAGCGGGCATGCTCGGCGAGGACCCGGAGGCTGAAGCTCGGGCGGTCGTGGTAGTCGCCGGCCAGGTACCGGGCACCAGTGAGCGCCCGGGCCTGGTCGATCAAGGGAGCCAGGAGATCGGTCTCCCACACCCCGTCGACCCCCTGCAGGAGGCACAGGATCCGCTCGAGCCCCGCGCCCGTGTCGATCGACGCCTTGGGCAACAGGACGCGGCTCCCGTCGGCCAGCTGGTCGAACTGGATGAACACGAGGTTCCAGAACTCGATGAACCGCTCGCCGCTCGGGTCGTTCTGCGGGCCGCCGTCGGGCCCGTAGTCCGGACCCCGGTCGATGTGCAGCTCGGAGCACGGGCCGCACGGACCCGTGTCGCCCATCTGCCAGAAGTTGTCCTTGTCACCCAGGCGCTGGATGCGCTCCATCGGCACGCCAACGGCGTCGTGCCAGATCTGCTCGGCCTCGTCGTCGGACGTGTGGACCGTGATCCAGAGCCGATCGGGATCGAACCCCAGGTGCTCGGTCGTGTACTCCCACGCCCACGGGATGGCCTCGGCTTTGAAGTAGTCGCCGAAGCTCCAGTTGCCGAGCATCTCGAAGAACACGAGGTGCCGGCTCGTACGGCCGACGTCGTCGAGGTCGTTGTGCTTGCCGCCCGCCCGCGCGCACTTCTGGACGTCGGTGACGCGCCGGTGCGGCGGCACCTCGTCGCCCACGAAGTAGGGCTTGAACGGCACCATGCCGGCCACCGTGAACAGCACGGTGGGATCGTGCGGGATGAGGCTGGACGACGGCACCACGGTGTGGGCGCGATCGGCGAAGAACCCGGTGAAATCCTGGCGGAGCTCGTCGGCGGTGCGGGGGCGCGTCGGCATGATCTCGCAGCCTACCGGGGGTGCGCGCGAGGGGATCGGGGGGTTTCGGGCACCGCCGAGCGGTTACCGGCGGCTGCGCCGGCGGGGCCCGAGGCGGCTCGGCCCCAGGGCGTCGACGGCGGCCGCTTCCACCACGAGCACCTGCACGGCGGGCGCCGGAGCGGCCAGCGGCGCCGGCCCGTCCTGGCGGGCCTTCAGCTCGGCCTCCTTGGCCGCCATCGCCGAGCGTCCTTCGCGGACGGCGTCGGCCACGCGGTCCACCGCGCCCTTGGCCATGTTGATCGGCCGGTAGCGATCGGCCGCCTGGCGGGCCTTGCGCTTCGCGTACGCCGTGCCCCCGACACCGGCGGCGGCACCAGCCACGAACCACGTGATGCGCTTCACCGGGCCCGCTCCTTGCCGCGCAGGCGCGATGCGGCGCGCGACGTGCCAGACGCCAGCGCCACCGTCTTGATCACCGGCGTCGACAGCGCCATCCGCGTCACTCGGGACGCGCCGGCCACGTTGGCCGAGATGGCCTCGGCCGAGCCCAGCACCCGGTCGAAGCGGTCGAGGTCGTCACGGGCGTCGTCCACGGCGGCGGCCAGGTCGGTGAGCAGGGGTCGCGTCTCGGACCGCAGCCGCGCCACCTCCTGCTGCAACTCACGCAAGGACTGCAGGACCCGGGCCAGCACGACGACGAGGGCGGCGAAGCCCAGGGCGCACAGCACGGTGCCCAGCACGATGGCGAGCTCTCCAGCGGTCACTGTTGCTGCTCCATCCGGCGGCGGACCTCCTCCTCGAAGCCATGCGTCGAGGGCTCGTAGTAGCGACGCCCGACCACGTCGTCGGGCGCGTACTGCTGATCCAGCCACCCTCGGGGATCGTCATGAGGGTACTGGTACCCCTTCCCGTGGCCGAGCATCTTCGCTCCGCGGTAGTGCGCGTCGCGCAGATGCTTCGGCACCTCCCCGCCGATGCCGTTGCGCACGTCCTCCCGGGCCTGCCACACGCCCAGGGCGGCCCGGTTGCTCTTCGGCGCCGTGGCCAGGTGCACCACCGCCTGCGCCAGGTTGAGCTGGGCCTCGGGCAGACCCACGAACTCGACGGCCCGGGCGGCGGCGTCGGCCACCACGAGCGCCATGGGATCGGCCATGCCGACGTCCTCGGACGCCAGGATCACCAGGCGCCGGGCGATGAAGCGGGCGTCCTCCCCCGCTTCGAGCATGCGGCCGAGGTAGTGCAGCGCGGCATCGGGATCGGAACCCCGGATGCTCTTGATGAACGCCGAGATCACGTCGTAGTGGTCGTCTTCGCCGTAGCGCAGCACGCGGGTACCGAGAGCGTCCTCGGCGTCGACCAGTTCGACGTGGTCGCGGTGGCGGCCCTTGGCCAGGGCGACGGCCACCTCCAGGGCGGTGAGGAGCTGGCGGCCGTCGCCTTCGGCCCGGTCCACGAGGTGGGCGACGGCGTCGGCGTCGGCGGTGGCCCCCTCGGCGGCCAGGCCCCGGGCGGCCAGGGCCTCCAGGGCGGCGGGTGTCAGCGGCTCGAGCCGGAACAGGGTGGAGCGCGACCGCAGCGGCGGGTTCACCTCGAAGAACGGGTTCTCGGTGGTGGCCCCGATCAGCACCAGCAGCCCCTCCTCGACGGCGGGGAGCAGGGCGTCCTGCTGGGCCTTGTTGAAGCGATGGATCTCGTCGAGGAACAGGATCGTGCCCTGGCCGTGCTGGCCGAGGCGGCCCCGGGCCCGCTCCAGCACCTCGCGGACGTCCTTCACCGACGCGCTCACCGCCGACAGCGGCTCGAACGCCTTGGCCGTGGAGTCGGCGATGAGGCGGGCCAGCGACGTCTTGCCGGTGCCCGGCGGCCCCCAGAACAGCACCGACGACAGGCGGTCCTCCTCGATCAGGGCCCGCAGCGGGCGTCCCGGCGCCAGCAGCTGGTCCTGGCCCACGACGTCGTCCAGGGTGCGGGGCCGGAGCCGGGCGGCCAGCGGCGCCTGGCGCGCCAGCCGCTCCTCCACGGCCGCCCCGAACAGGTCCTCGGCCATCCCGGGATGGTACTGACGCGAGTTATCAACCGTGAGCGACGCGATCGCGCATCAGTTCACGATGGCGACGATCTGGTGGTAGCCGGTGGCGGCGTTGGGGAACGGGTCGCGCTCCTCGGCCGTCTGCACCGTGCCGTTGCCGTCCGTCGCCCGCACCCGGATCACGTGGCGACCGCTCGTCGCGTCCCACGGGAACGCCCACTGCCGCCACGTCGACGCGCTGATGGCGTCGGCCAGCGTGGCGTCGGCCCACGGCCCGTCGTCGATCTGGACCTCGACCCGGCTGATGCCGGCGATCGGCGCCCACGCCACCCCGGCGATCGTCTGGCGGCCGGCGGCGAGGCGGCGACCGTTGCCCGGGACGTCGATCCGTGACTCGACGAGCACGGGCGCCATGGCATCCCAGCCCAGGTCCACCCAGTACGGGTCGAACGCCGAGAAGCGGGTCAGCTGCAGCTCGGTCAGCCACTTCGTGGCCGAGACGTAGCCGTACAGGCCGGCCACCACGAGGCGCAGCGGGAAGCCGTGCTCGTCGGGCAGCGGGGTGCCGTTCATGCCCACGGCCACCAGCGCGATGCGCCCATCGAGGGCGACAGCGGTCGGCATGCCCGCGGTGAACCCGTCGAGCGAGCGGCCGATGATCTGGTCGGCGTCGGCGTGCGGTCGGGCCCGGTTCACGATGTCGGCCAGCGGCACGCCCAGCCACAGGGCGTTGCCCACGAGCGGCCCGCCGACCAGGTTGGACACGCACGCCATGGTCACGTGCTCTTCCACCATCGGCATGGCCAGGAGCTCGTCGTAGGTGAGCTGGTACGGCGCGTCGACCTCGCCACCGACCTTCAGCGTCCAGCCCTCGGCGTGGTAACGGGGCACGGCCAGCTCGACGTCGATGCGGTAGAAGTCGCCGTTGGGCGTGACCACCGGGCTGATCCCGGCCACCGGGAGCGAGGCGCCGGCGGGCACCGGGGCGCCGGGCGTGGCCGGTCGGGGCAGCGGCAGCCCGATGCGCTCGGCCGCCGCCGTGACGGTGTCGAGGAGCCGGCGGCCGACGAGCGCGGTGGTGGCGGCGGCGACGGCGAAGCCGCCGGCGGCCAGCAGGAAGCGGCGCCGCCCGAGCGGATCGACCGGCGCGTCCGGAGCCGCCGGGGCGGCCGTTCCGAGGTGCAGCAGGGCGGTCAGCGTGGCGATCCCGGCGCCGGCGGCGAGCACCGCCGTCGCCACCGACCACGGCAGCGAGGTGAGGGGCAGGCGGGCCGCCGCCGTCACGCCGAGCACGCCGAAGGCGGCGAAGCCGGCCACCGCCACCGCCCACCACCGGCGGGCCACGAGACCGAGGGCGGCCCCGATCAGCAGGCTGATCACGACGATCCCGGTGATCAGCCCCGGCTTGTCGCTCGTGCCGAGGTTGTCGATGCCGAAGCGGACGAACCAGCCCGGCGCGTTGTCGATGACGGCATCGCCGACGGCCACCACGAACGACGGGACCCGCGGGAAGATCCCAGCGAACAGCTCGGCCGCGCCCAGCGCCACACCGGCGGCCAGCAACCCGGCGAGCGCGGCCCGACCGGGACCGACCTTGTCCACCACGATCTACAGAGTGCCCATCCCACGGTGGCGTTTCAGGGCAGGGCATGAGGCGGATGGCACAGCCGGCATCGGTATCCGACGTGAACCGAGTCGCTCACGTTTGGCGTAGCGGGTGGACGACGTACCCGCCCCAAGGAGTCAACGATGCCCCCCACCCCCATCCGCCATGCGGTCGTGATCGGCGCCAGCATGGCCGGCCTGACCGCCGCCCGGGTCCTCGCCGACCACGCCGCCACCGTGACCGTGCTCGATCGCGACGAGCTGCCCGCCGGGTACGAGACCCGCAAGGGCGTGCCCCAGGGCCGTCATGCCCACGCCATCCTCGCCGGTGGCGCCCGCGCCATCGAGGAGCTGTTCCCCGGGATCATGGCCGAGATGGTCGCCGACGGTGCCGGCCTGCTCGACTTCAACGACGGGTTCTGGTTCCAGGCCGGCGGCTACCGGGCCAAGAGCCTGATCGAGCGCAAGGTCATCAGCGCCAGCCGCCCCTTCCTCGAGGGCAAGGTCCGCCAGCGGGTCGCCGCCCTGCCCAACGTGCAGATCCGCAGCGGCTGCGCCGTGGAGCGGCTCCTCGCCACGGGTGACCGCGTCCGCGGCGTGCGCATCTTCGACGGCACCACCACGAGCGACCTCGACGCCGACTTCGTCGTCGACTGCTCGGGCCGGGCGTCCCAGGCCAGCCAGTGGCTGGAGCAACTCGGTCATGCGGCGCCGGCCGTCGACGAGGTCCGTTGCGACATGCGCTACGCCTCGATGGTGCTGCGGCGCTCGTCGTCGGACATCGACGGCACCTTCGCCATCACGATCGAGAGCCCGCCCACGGGCAAGCGGGTCGCCATCCTCGTGCCCATCGAGGGCGAGCGCTGGATGCTCACGATGGGTGCATCCTTCGGCGAGCCGGTCCCGGCCGACGAGGACGAGTTCCGCGCCGCACTGGCCACCCTCCCCGCCGGTGACATCGCCGGTGCCGTCGAGCGGGCCGAGGTGCTGACCCCAGTGGCCCACCACCGCCTGGTCACGAGCAAGCGGCGCCGGTACGAGAAGCTGCACCGGCTGCCCGCCGGCTTCGTGGCCCTCGGCGACGCCGTCTGCAGCTTCAACCCGATCTACGGCCAGGGCATGAGCAGCGCCGTCCTGCAGGCCGTCGCCCTCGGCGGGTGCATCACCGAGCACGACAACGACCAGCACCTCGCCCGGGCGTTCTACGCCAAGGCGGCCAAGGTCATCGACACGCCGTGGGCCATCGCCGTCGGCGCCGACTTCGCCTACCCGGAGTGCCGGGGCCGCAAGCCGTTCGGCACCACGGTCGTGAACCGCTACATGCGCAAGGTGCTCATCGCCGCCCGGGTCTCGCCCGAGGTCAACACCGCGATGATCATGGTGCAGAACCTGCTGGCCCCGCCGGCATCGCTGTTCAAGCCGTCGCTGATGCTCAAGGTGCGCCAGGCGGCGCGGGAGGTCGAGCGCGAGGCGACCCGGCCGTTGCCCGCCCGGTCCGCACCGGCAACTGCTCGACGCCACGCAGCGTGATCGTCGGTCGGTCGTCTCACCCATAGCCTGGTGAGATGACCGACTGGCCCACGATCGCCTCGCTGGCCACGGCCGGCGGCACGCTCGTGCTCGCCGCGGCGACGTTCGCGTCGGTGCGCTCGGCCAACCGCGCCGCCCGCACCGCCGAACGGAGCCTGCAGGCAGGGCTGCGACCCCTCATCGTGCCGACCCGGGCCGACGACCCGGCGCAGAAGGTCATGTGGCAGGACCGGCACAAGGTGCTGCTGCAGGGCGGGCGGGGCGCTGCCGAGGAGGTCGACGGCGTCATTTACGTCGCCGCCTCCGTGCGGAACTCGGGCGCTGGCATCGCCGTCCTGCACAGCTGGCATCCCTGGTTCGGCTACCAGTACAGCGACACCGAGCCGGCCCCCGTCGAGGAGTTCCGCCGCCTCACGCGCGACCTGTACATCCCGGCCCACGACATCGGCTTCTGGCAGGGGGCCATCCGGGACTACGACGATCCCCACCGGCCCGCCTTGAGCAAGGCCATCGCCGAGCGCGAGCCGATCACGATCGACCTCCTGTACGGCGACCACGAGGGCGGCCAGCGCACCATCACCCGACTGTCGCTCACCCCGATGGACGACGGCGGCTGGTACACCACCGTCTCGCGGTACTGGCACATCGACAGCCAGGAACCGCGGTAGGAACATCCGGCCTCCGTCACCGGTTGCACCACCTTGATGCCTGCGCTGTCCGTGCTCGACCTCGCCCCCGTGGCCGAGGGCTCCTCCCCCGCCGATGCCCTCCGCAACTCGATCGAGCTGGCGCGCCACGTCGAGCGCCTCGGCTTCGGGCGCCACTGGGTGGCCGAGCACCACAACATGCCCGGCATCGCCAGCTCCGCGCCGGCCGTGCTCATCGCCCACCTGGCGTCGGCCACGTCGACGATCCGCGTCGGCTCCGGTGGGGTCATGCTGCCCAACCACGCGTCCCTCGTCGTGGCCGAGCAGTTCGGCATGCTCGAGGCACTGCACCCTGGCCGCATCGACCTCGGCATCGGCCGGGCGCCCGGCACCGACCCGGTCACCGCCAGTGCCCTGCGCCGCACCCGGTCGCCGTTCACCGAGGACGAGTTCCCCGCCCAGCTGGTGGAGCTGCTCGGCTACTTCAGCGGCCGCTTCCCGGAGAACCACCCGTACCGTCACATCACCGCCGTGCCCGGCCTCGGCTACTCCCCCGCCCTGTGGCTGCTCGGCTCGAGCGACTACAGCGCGGCGGTGGCGGGTGTGCTCGGCTTGCCGTTCTCGTTCGCCCACCACTTCGCCGCCGCCAACACCGACGCCGCCGTGGCCGCCTACCGAGAGGCGTTCAAGCCGTCGGACGACCTGGCCGCGCCCTACGTGATGTTGGGCGTCACCGTGGTGTGCGCCGACACCGACGAGGAAGCGCAGTGGCTGTCGGGGTCGAACCGACTCGCCTTCGTGCGCCTGCGCAGCGGGCGGCCGGGGCGGTTCCCGTCACCCGAGGAGGCTGCGGCGTACCGGTACTCGCCCCAGGAGGAGGCCATCGCCAGTTCGTGGACGGGCTCCCACGTCGTCGGCAGCCCCGAGCGGGTGCGCAAGGAGCTGCTGGAGCTGGCCGACCGCACCGGCGCCGACGAGCTGATGATCACGAGCATGCTCCACGATCACGCCGCCCGCCTCCGCTCCTACGAGCTCGTCGCCGACGTGATGGACCTCCCGCCGCGGGACTGAGTCGTACTGACGCGAGTTATCAACCGTGAGCGCGCACAACGCGCGTCAGTTGCGGTTCAGCGCTTTCCGAAGTGACGCGGCGCGTAGTAGCTCGGGTTCGGGTCGCGCCGGCCTGTGTGTGACGTCCAGCGCCACTGGGCCGAGATCCGGCTCCGGCTGCCCTCGTGCGTCTTGGGCACGGCGTGCAGCCACGCCGCCTGGCAGCGGCCGCCCATCACCAGCATGTCGCCGCTGGCCGGCATGAGGTCGATGACGTTGGCCATGTCCTCGTCGTCGCCGAACGTGCGCTGCCCGCTGCGGCCGAGCGGCTTCATCAGCCACGGCCGCGTCGCGCCGAGCGTCAGCACGCCGATCACGGTGTCCTCCAACCAGCGCAGCTCCCGATCGCGGTGGAAGCCCACGCTGTCGCGCCCGTTGCGATACATCGCCAGCGGCACGCTCGGCGGGAGCGAGATGCGGTAGCGGCGCATCAACCACGTCTGCGCCTCGCGCAGCGCGGGGTGGCGCTCGTCGCCCTTCTGGACGGCGCCGAGGCGGGGCTCGTCGACCCAGCGCTCGTAGCGGAAGACCTTGCCCTGCTCCCACGCCACGGTCTCGACCAGCTCGTCGTGGACGGTGTCGGCCGCCGGCACCAGGCCCCGCACGACGTCGACCCACGACCGGTCGGCCAGCTCCACCCGTTCCACCACCGGGTCGGCGGCCAGCCAGGTCGTGGTCTCGTTCATGCCTTCGGGGGCAGCAGCCGCAGGCCGAGGTCGCGCAGGTGGCGCTCGTCGACCGGTGTGGGCGAGCTCGTCATGGGATCGCTGCCCGACTGCGTCTTCGGGAAGGCGATGACCTCGCGGATGTTCTCCTCGCCGGCGAGGATGGCGGCCAGCCGGTCGATGCCGTAGGCGAAGCCGCCATGGGGCGGCGCGCCGTACCGGAACGGCGTGAGGAAGAAGCCGAAGCGCTTGTTGGCCTCCTCCGCGTCGATGCCGAGGAGGTCGAACACCCGCTGCTGCAGCTCGGGCTCATGGATCCGGATCGATCCCGAGCCGAGCTCCCAGCCGTTGAGGACGAGGTCGTAGGCACGCGAGCGGACCTCCATCGGGTCCGACTCCAGGCGGTCGATGTCGTCAGGGTGGGGCCGGGTGAACGGGTGGTGCGCCGGCTTGGGCCGCCCCGTCGTCTCGTCGACCCCCACGAACATCGGGAAGTCGACCACCCACACGTAGCGGTACGGCCCCTCGTGGACGGGCGGCCGACCGAGGTCGTTGCGCAACTGGCCGAGCACCTCGACCGCGGTGGTCCACTCGTCGGCCACGAGCAGCAGGAGGTCGCCCGGTTCGGCGGCGAGGGCGCTCACCACGGCGGCGCGCTCGTCGTCGGCGATGAACTTGGCCACGGGCGACTCGAACGTGCCGTCGTCGGCCACCTTGAGCCACACCAGGCCCTTGGCCCCGAGCTGCCTGGCCCGGTCGGTGAGGCCGTCGAGCTTGTTGCGCCCGTGGTCGGCGGCGCCGCCCGCGACGCGGATGCCCTTCACCGCGGGAGCGCCGGCGAAGGCCTTGAACCCGCTCTTGGCGAACACCTCGGTCAGCTCCACCAGCTCCATGCCGAAGCGGAGGTCGGGCTTGTCGACGCCGTAGCGGTCCATGGCGTCGTGCCACGTGATGCGGGGGATCTCGCCCGGCCGCACCCCGGTGACCGCCTCGGCGGCGTCGAGCACGCCTTCGCTGATGGCGGCGAGCACATCGTCTTGGTCGACGAAGCTCATCTCGGCGTCGAGCTGCATGAACTCGTACTGGCGATCGGCCCGCAGGTCCTCATCGCGCAGGCAGCGGGCGATCTGGTAGTAGCGATCGAGGCCGCCGACCATGAGCAGCTGCTTGAAGAGCTGGGGGCTCTGCGGCAGCGCGTAGAACGACCCGGGCGACTGGCGCGACGGCACGAGGAACTCGCGCGCACCTTCGGGCGTCGACGGCATGAGCATCGGCGTCTCGACCTCGACGAAGCCCTGGCGCTCCATCGCCGCCCGGATGGCGGAGTTCACCGCGGCGCGGGCGCGGAGGTTGCGCTGCATGCGCTCGCGGCGGACGTCGAGGTAGCGGTAGCGCAGCCGGACCGCCTCGTCGACGTCGTCGGCGCGGGCATCGATCGGGAACGGCGGCGATTCGGCGGTGCTGAGGATCTCGACCTCGCAGTCGCCCACCTCCACCTCCCCCGTCGGCAGGTTCGGGTTGACCGTGCCCTCGGGCCGCAGGCGCACCGTGCCCATGACGCGCACGACGAACTCGCTGCGCAGGTCGTGGGCGCCGGGCACCACGCACTGGACGATGCCCGAGTGGTCGCGCAGGTCCACGAAGGCCAGGTGCTCGCCGTGCTCGCGCCGCCGGGCCACCCACCCGCACAGCACGACCTGGCGGCCGGCGTCGGTGGCCCGCAGCGTGCCGCACAGATCGGTCCGGTACGCGGTCTGCATGGTCAACGTCGTTCCTTCACGTAGTCGACGATTTTGTCGCGTGGCACCCGCACCTGGTCGGTTGGTTCACCGCGCAACGATCGCACGGTGACCTCACCCGCTTCGGCCTCGTCGGCGCCGACGATGAGGGCCAGCGCCGCGCCGGAGCGGTCGGCCGCCTTCATCTGCGCCTTCATGCTGCGACCGTCGAAGGCGCGGTCGGCGGCGATGCCGGCGGCGCGCAACTCGGCCGCCAGCACCAGCGCGTCGCGGCCGCCGGCGGTGTCGACCACGAAGGCCTCGACGCTGGCCGCCGCCGCCGGCAGCACCCCCTCGGCGTCGCACGCCAGGAGGATGCGCTCGATGCCGGCCCCGAAGCCCACGCCTGGCGTGCCCTTGGGGCCACCGAGCTGCTCGACGAGACCGTCGTAGCGGCCTCCGCCGCCGATGGCGTTCTGGGCCGAATCCGACGCGTGAGCGGCGAACTCGAAGGTGGTGCGGGTGTAGTAGTCGAGGCCCCGCACGAGGCGGGCGTCGAGGACGTACGGGATGCCGAGAGCGTCGAGCCCGGAGCGCACGCGATCGAAGTGCTCCGCCGCCTCGGCCGACAGGTACTCGAGCACGAGCGGTGCGGCCTCGATGACGGGCGCGTCCTCGGGCCGCTTGGAGTCGAAGATGCGCAACGGGTTCAGCGCCAGCGTCTGGCGGCTCTGCTCGGACAGGTCGGCGGCGTGAGCGCTGAAGTGCGCCCGCAGCGCCTCCCCGTACGCCGGCCGCTCGGCCAGATCGCCCAACGTGTTCAGCTTCAGGGTGCGCTGCCGCAGTCCCAGGGCACGGTGGAAGCCGTCGAGCAGGGCGATGATCTCGACGTCGGCATCGGGGTCGGCGGTGCCGACGATCTCGGCGTCGAGCTGATGGTGCTGGCGGTACCGGCCCGACTGCGGCTGCTCGTAGCGGAAGTTGGCCCCGACCGTCCACGCCTTCCACGGGGTGGGCGGGCGGTGCTCGGCGAACGCCCGCATCAGGCCGGCCGTGATCTCCGGGCGCACGGCGACGCGCCGGCCCCCCTTGTCGGTGAAGTCGTACATCTCCTTGCGGACGATGTCGGTGGAGTCGCCGACGCGCTCGAAGACCTCGAGGTGCTCGATCAGCGGCGTGAGCGCCAGGCCGAAGCCGGCGCGCTGGGCGTGCTCGGCGAACGTGGCCACCACCGTGGCCCAGCGGCCCGACTCCGGCGCGAGGACGTCACGCATCCCCTTCGGGGCCTGGTAGTCGGGCACGTCGTCCGAGGCTACCGGAGCCCTTTTCGGCGCTCCGCCGTGTTTGCGCTGCTGCGGGATGGTTCGTAGCGTCGTACAGACAGTCACGCGCACACTTGGGGGTCCGCGATGCACGTCGGGATGTCAGCCGTCTTCCAGGGCTTCGGAGGGAACCTCTCGGACCAGGAGGTGTGGGCGGCCGACCTGGCCCTCGCCGACCTCGCCGAGCCGCTCGGCTTCGAGTCGATCTGGAGCGTGGAGCACCACTTCAGCAACTACACGATGTGCCCGGACGTCCTGCAGTTCCTCACCTACATGGCCGGCCGCACGACCAAGGTGCAGCTCGGTTCCATGGTGCTGGTGCTGCCGTGGCACGACCCGGTCCGGGCGGCCGAGCAGATCATCATGCTCGACCACATGTCGAACGGCCGGCTGATCCTCGGTCTCGGGCGCGGCACCGGCAAGATCGAGTTCGACGGCTTCCGGGTGGAGATGAGCCAGGCCCGCCAGCAGTTCAAGGAGTCGGCCGAGGCCATCCTGACCGCTCTCGAGACCGGCGTGATGGAGTACGAGGGCGAGTACGTCCAGCAGCCCCGCATCGAGCTGCACCCGGCGCCGTTCAAGTCGTTCAAGGGGCGCACGTACTCGGCCACGATCTCGCCCGAGTCGGCCGAGATCATGGCCAAGCTCGGTACGGGCGTGCTCGTCGTGCCCCAGAAGCCCTGGCACCTGGTGGAGGAGGAGACGGCCACCTACCGGGCCACGTACCGGGACGCCCACGGCGAGGAACCGCCGCCGCCGATCATCGCCGGCTGGACCTTCGTCGACGAGAACGCCGACCGGGCCGAGGCGAAGGCCCGACAGTGGCTCAGCGGCTACTGGGACTCGGTCATCTCGCACTACGAGTTCGACAAGCCGCACCTGAAGTCGACGCCCGGCTACGAGTTCCACGGCCAGATGTACGACCGCCTCATGGCCCCCGGCGGCGCCGAGAAGATGACCGACTTCTACATCGGTCTCCAGCCGTGGGGCACGCCCGAGCGGGTGTTCGAGAAGGTCCGCACCTTCTGCGACCTCGTCGGCGGCGACAGCTACATCGGCGTGTTCCGGTACGGCGGCATGCCGCCGGCCGAAGCGGAAAAGAGCATGCGCCTCTTCGCCAAGGAGGTCATGCCGGAGCTGCAGAAGATCGGGCCCGCCCTCGACCGCCTGGAGCACATCCGGGGCTAAGAGGGCGAGCGGATAGGTGCTCGCCCTCCGCGCCGCGGGGCCGGTGGCCACGATCCGTGAGCGACGTTGGGTGCCGATTCGGTCATGGGTGCCGATCGGCCCGCCAGGCGAGGCAATCGGCACCCAAAGCTCTCCTCGCCTGTCCGCTCGCCCCCGCGCCGAGGGAGTCAGGAGCGAGCCGAAGCGCTAGCGACGCAGACTCAAGGCTCGCAGCAGCCCCCGTCGGCATCCTCGGCCAGGCGGTCGAGGACGGCGTCGGCCATGTCGGCCAACGCATCGAGCTGCTCGGGCGTGAGCGCGTCGATGAACCACTGGCGCACGTGCTCGACGTGCTGCGGCGCGGCGCGCTCGATGGCCTCGCGCCCGGCGTCGGTCAGCACCACGAAGGCGCCCCGGCTGTCGGTCGGGCACGATTCGCGCGCCACGAGCCCGCGCTGCGCCATCCGCGTGAGGTGGTGGGACAGCCGGCTCTTCTCCCACTGCGTGGCCTGGCCCAGCTCGAACACCCGCTGGCGGCCGCAGGGCGCTTCGGACAGCTGGACCAGCACCTCGTAGTCGGCCTCGGAGAGCCCTGAATCGCGCTGGAGCTGCCGGGCCAT
This sequence comes from uncultured Acidimicrobiales bacterium, assembly GCA_963728985.1. Lineage (GTDB taxonomy): Bacteria > Actinomycetota > Acidimicrobiia > Acidimicrobiales > Ilumatobacteraceae > DASXAI01. Next base: position 235,925 of record CAVSME010000007.1, read on the forward strand.
CCGGGCCTGCAGCTGCGCCTTCATGGTGATGAACCGGCGCCAGGCGCGCGCCTCGCGCTCGTTCAGCCAGCGGGTCTCCTCCACGGCCTCGATGCTACTGCACCTAGCGGTTGACACGTCAGCTATCTCGGCTATAGTTGATACATCAACATCTCCCCCAACGCACGGAGGCCAGTCGCATGAGCAGCACGCAGACCACGACGATCCCCGGATACGTCGCCGGCACCTGGAGCATCGATCCCGTCCACAGCGAGGTCGGGTTCACGGTGCGCCACATGATGGTGAGCAAGGTGCGAGGCAAGTTCACCGGCTTCGCCGGCCAGTTCGTCACCGGCCCGGATCCGCTCGACTCGAGCGTGACGGCCACCGTCGAGCTGAGCTCGATCGACACCGGCAACGCCGACCGCGACAACCACATCCGCTCGGCCGACTTCTTCGCCGTCGACGAGCACCCGATCATGACCTACCGCTCCACCGGCGTCCGCGCCAATGGCGACGGCTACGCGCTCGACGGCGAGCTGACCCTGAAGGGCGTCACCCGGCCCGTCACCCTCGACCTCGAGCTCGGCGGCTTCGGCCCCGACCCCTTCGGCGGGGTGCGCTCCGGATTCACCGCCGTCGGCGAGATCAAGCGCAGCGACTTCGGCGTCGACTTCAACGCCGTGATGGAGACCGGCGGCGTGGTCGTCGGCGACAAGATCACGCTGCTGCTCGAGATCGAGGGCGTCCTGCAGCCGTAACGATCCGCGAGGTTGGTCACGGGTGAGGCGGATTCAGCCCACCCGTGACCAAGTTCGGTCACGCCGGTGAGGTGGCGCCGCGGTGCGGCGCCGGGGCAGACGTTGTGGGGATTGTCCGAGCACAGCGAGGCCGAGGCATCAACGCGGCGGATCGCCTGGCTCGGGCCGGCGTCCGCCGCGGGCCCGGATGTCGTCGAAGCGCTCGCCGAAGTGCCAGCGATGGCCCTCGAGGTCGGTGGCCTCGTAGCGGCGCTCGCCGAAGAAGGCGTCGTCGAGCTCCATCGTGATGTCGGCGCCCTCGGCCACCGCGTGGGCGTAGTGGGCGTCGATATCGTGCACGTAGACGTTGAGCATCACCGTCGTGAGGCCGGCGTCCATCGGGCTGTGGATGCGGTGCACCTCGACGTTGCTGTGACCCAGCATCACGACGCCGGTGCCGAGGCGCAGCCAGCAGAGGTGGTTGCCGTCGAACTCCATGCGGGCCTCGCGCTCCTCGACGAACTGGAACACCCGGGTCAGGTACTCGACGGCGGCCAGCTCGTCTCGGTACGCCAGCCGGGGGTAGACGTCCGGCGTCGTCAAGGCCGCCGCTTCCACGTGCTCGGCATCGATGGTCGACATGAACCGCTCCTTTGCTCGGGTGTAGACCGCGGGGTCGCCGGGGTCATCCGGCTCGATGCGGTCGGGCCGCAGCTGCCGGAGCGGATCGAGGTCGTCACTCACGACACGATCCTCCCAGTTCTTCCCCGCCCGGCCTGGTGAGTTCACGCACGTGGCGCCGGGCCCGGTTCAGGCGCGAGCGCACCGTGCCGACGGGGATGCCGAGGGCGTCGGCCACGTCGTCGTAGCTCAGGCCTTCCCACACGTGGAGCAGCAGGGCGTCGCGCTCGGGCTCGGGCAGATCGGTCACGGCGGCGGCCACCCGGTCCCAGCGGCTGGCGGCATCGAGGGCGTCGTCGACACCCTCGGCCGGGTCGACCGGGGCGAGCCGCTGCGTGGCCAGGCGGGCGACGGCGCGAAGGCGCCTGGCTTCCCCGCGGCGGTGCTTGGCCAGCAGGTTCGTGGCGATCCCGTACAGCCACGGGCGCGCCGTCACCCGCGCACCGTCGAATGTGTGGCGGCGCTCGAATGCGATCCGGAAGACCTCGCCGACGATGCCGTCGGCGTCGTCAGGACCGAGCCGGCGCACGAGGTAGCGGTGGAGCACCGTGGCGTGGCGGTCGAAGATGGTGCCGAACCGGACCGGATGCTGGAGCGAGGCCGCGATCACGTCGGCATCGGTCTCGGCGTCCACGCTTGCATCCTTCCCCGCTCATCGCTGCAAGTTCGCGCCGGTACGGTGAGCCGCTTGCCAGGGAACCCGCCCGACGAGCACGCCCGCCGCACCTTGGCCCGCCAGCGGATCTGGTCGGCGACCGCCACTCGCCTGAAGGACGCCATCGTCCGGGCCCGCGTGACCGCCTTGATCCTCGGGATCGTGGCGGCGGTGCTGGCGGTGGCGGCCGTGCAGTTGGCCGATCCGCAGGAAGGGCTGGCCCGCGTCCTCGGGATCGTGGCCGGCGTCGCCGCCGGCACCGCCCCGCTGGTCCTGCGGCGGGCGGGCACCGACCGGGTGCGGGACTGGACCCGGGCCCGTTCGGCGTCCGAGGGCCTCAAGTCCGAGCTCTACGAGTACCTCGCGGGCGGCTCGGCCTACGTCGATGCTGACGCCGGGCCGCAGCTGGCGGCCCGCACGCGGGCCATCGAGGAGAGCATGGGCGACGTGCTCGCCCTCACCGTGGGCGTGGCCACCGACGCCACGCCGATGCCGGACGTCCACGACGCCGAGTCCTACATCGCCGAGCGCGTGCAGGATCAGATCGACCACTACTACCGCCCACGAGCAGCCCGGTTGCAGACCGTGGTCGGGCGCCTGCGCCTCGTCGGTGACGTGCTCGGCATCATGGCCGTCGGGCTCGGCGTGGCCGCCGGCGCCGGCGCCCCTGGCCAGCTGGCGGCCTGGGTGCCGGTGGTGACGACGGTGGCGGCGTCCCTGTCCGCCCACATCGCGGCGAGCCGCTACGACCATCAGATCGTGGAGTTCCTGCGCACGGCCCAGCAGCTCGAGCACGTGATCGAGCGCCACGCCGAGGGCAGCCTCACCGACGGCGCCATGGTCGACGCCTGCGAGCAGGTCATCTCCGTCGAGAACCAGGCGTGGATGACCAACTGGTCGAAATCGGGCTGAACGGCCCAGGTCCGGGCGAGCGCGCCAGGGCTACCGTCCCGCGGTGCTCGATTGGGCGGACTCCGATGGCGGGCGGGTACTGGCCTACGTGGTGGCTACCGCGGTGGCCCTCCTGGCGTGGTACCGGGAACGCCGGCGGGGGCACAGCGATCCCGGCCTGTGGCCCACGTTCTGGCTCCTCAGTGCGGCGTTCTTCCTGGTCATGGCCGTCGCCCGGGCCACCGACCTCGGGGGCCTGGCCACCGAGCTCGGCCGCAGCGAGGCGATGGAGCACGGTTGGTACGCCGACCGGCGGCGGTTCCAGGCGTACGGCGCCGGCATCGTCGGGTTCGGCTGGCTCGTCACCGTCGCCATCGCGCTGTGGCGGGTACCGGCCCGGCGCCGGCGCTACCTCCCGGCGGCCATCGCCACGTTCACGCTGATGTGCTTCATCGGCGTGCGGCTGATCTCGCTCCATCAGATCGACGCCCTCCTGTACCGGCGCTACCTGGCCGGGGCCCAGTTCGGCGCCGTCGCGGAGCTCGTCCTGCTCGCCATCGCCGTCGCCTTGACCGCCGTGCCCCCGCCGGCGGGCCGGCCGGTGCCGCTCGTCGATGGGTCCTCGTCGCTGCCGGTCTAGTGTTCGCTCCATGGCCGATGACGTGCTGTATGCCCTGGAGGATGGCGGCGTCGCCGTTCTCACGCTGAACCGCCCGGAGCGCCTGAACGCCTGGAACGGCGACATCGAACGGCAACTGTTCGACTACCTCGATCAGTGCACCGAGGACCCCGACGTGAAGGTGATCGTGATCACCGGCGCCGGCCGCGGGTTCTGCGCTGGCGCCGACATGGACGTGCTCCAGGGCATCGGCGATCGCGGCGGTCAGGACCGCAACGCCGGCCCGCGGCGACGCACCTACCACCTGCTCGACGTGCCCAAGCCGATCATCGCCGCCATCAACGGCGCCTGCGCCGGCATCGGCATGGTGCAGGCCCTGATGACGGACATCCGCTTCGCCGCCACCGGCGCCAAATTCACGACAGCGTTCGTGCGCCGCGGGCTCATCGCCGAGCACGGCATGAGCTGGGTGCTGCCCAAGCTCATCGGCCCGGCGCGGGCCCTCGACGTACTGCTGTCGGGGCGGATCTTCCTCGCCGACGAAGCGGCCGAGATGGGCATCGTGAACGCCGTCGTCGAACCCGGCGAGCTCATGGCCTACACGCTCAACTACGCGCGCGACATGGCGGTGAACTGCTCACCGTCGTCGCTCGCCGCCATCAAGCGAGAGGTCTGGGGCCAGCTCGTCGGGCAGACCGTGCAAGAGGCCACCGCGCAGTCCGACTCCGACATGGTCCACTCCCTCGCCGGCGCCGACTTCAAGGAGGGCGTGTCCAGCTTCCTGGAGAAGCGCCCGCCGAACTTCGCTCCCCTACAGCGGGGCTGGGCCACCGGCGACTGACGGCGTCGACGTTCTGATCGAACGCTGAGCCACGTCGGAGCGGCGTCTCACCGACCACCGCCATGGTGGCGGCACGACCATCGCCAACCACGCCGTCTCCGCCACCGGCACGGACGGCGGTGCGCCTGTTCACCCAGAGCGGCACCCACCTCGTCGTCGACGCCAACGGCTGGTACGTCTGACGGCGTCCTCGTGGGCGGCGCCCAGGCGGCCAGCGAGGACATCATCCGCGAGCACGGTCGCTGCGGAGGCTTCCCGGTCGACGCCGTCCAGCCGGTTCGCACCGTCATCGATCCCACCACGGCCGACGTGGTCTGAGTGAGCTCGACGGGGCATCACTCAGAAGGTCGTCACCTCGCGCAGGCGCTCGGCCGCATCGCGGTCCCCATGGACCTCGAGCCCGTCGAGCGGTCGACGTCCCCAGAGCCACAGCAGCAGCTCGCCGGCCGGGCCGCGCACGGCGGCGTCGCCCTTCGCATGCCCGGTCTCGACGACGACGTCACCAGGCGCGAACCGGATCAGCCACTCGCCCTCGGCGTCGGTCGCGTGGAGATGGACCGTGCGACCGTCGCCCGGCGAGCGACCGGCACCGAGCGCCGGCACGAACACCGTGAACAGCTCGTCGATCCCATCGACGGCCAAGCCAGCGTCGATGGCACCGACCGGCCACGCCGCCGCCTGCTCGGCGTCGACTCGGTGCACCGTGGTCTCGTGGGCCATCCGGCGCGGCCAGAACCCAGCCCGCTGGTGCGCGGGCGCGAACGAGTAGACCGGGCGATCGGGATCGTCGAGGGCACGGAGGTCGCCCACCAGTTCCGTGAGCGTGGTCCGGTACCACTCCTCTACCCCGTCGGCGGGTGGCTCGGGCAGCATGCCGTTCTTGCGGGACGGACGCTCGAGCGTCCCGGTCCGCAGGATCACGGTGGTGCGGGCGTGGATCAGACCCACGTGGCGCAGCAGCTCCGTCGTGTCCCAACCCGGTGCGGCCGGAACCGGCGCGGCGAGATCGTCGTGCGCGGCGTCGGCCAGCGCGACACCTTCCTGCTCCACGAGGGCGGCCCAGTCGTAGGTCATGGGCCGATGCTAGAAGTCGATGCGCACGACCCGGCGGCGTTTGGTGGGCGCGCTCACCTCCACGAAGCCGGCGTCGGCAAACACCTGCGCGGCCCCGACGTGGACCTCGCCCCACGTGATCTCCACGAAGGGCTGCGTGACCATGGGGTAGGCCTCGATCGCCGTCGCACCGTGCGCCCGAGCGTGGTCGACGGCGGCGCGCGCCAGCGGGTAGGTGAGGCCCTCGCCGCGGTATCCCTTGCGGACGCAGAAACAGGTCACGGCCCAGACGCCATGATCGTCCTTGTCCTCCTTGCGCCCGCTCCACGGCACCCGCGACGTGCGCAACTTCGGGTAGGCAGTGCGGGGCTCGACCGCGACCCAACCGACGGGCTCGTCGTCCCGGTACGCGACCAGGCCGCTGGTGTGCGGCGCGTCGGGGTTGCCGCACGCCGTGGCGGCCCGGTGCATGGCGATCCGCTCGTCGAGGCTCGTGTCGCGCCAGAGCCAGCCGGTGACCCTGAAGCGCTGGCACTGGCAGTGGAACGGGTAGTCGGCAGTGCCGAAGATCGCCTCCAGGTCCTGCGCGCTGGCGTGGTTCGCGGGCACGATCCTGAGGTCGGGCTCCGGGGCGTCCCGGGTCATGCGGACAACGTAACCACGGTGCGGTCGCCCTCAGACTCGCGGTGCTGGCACGATGGCGGGGACCGCGGGTCCGAGGAGGAGCAGCCATGGACATCCAACCCCAGAAGCCGTCGGCCAAAGGCCCGGCCGAGTGGTTCACCGGTGACGTCTGGATCGACCCGATCGCCCGAGGGCAGGCGCCGTCGCGCATGGCCGTCAGCGCCGTGCACTTCCCTCCGGGCGCCCGTACCGCGTGGCACGCCCACAGCAACGGGCAGACCCTCTACGTCACCGAAGGCGAAGGACGCATCCAGCCTCGCGGCGAGGCCATCGTCACCATCCGTCCCGGCGACATCATCCACGCGCCGGCCGACGAGTGGCACTGGCACGGCGCCGCCCCTGACCACTTCATGACCCACCTCACCGTGACCGAGGGCGACGCGCAGTGGGGCGACCACGTCACCGACGACGAGTACGGTGGCGGGACCGCGTCGTGAGCGGCTCGGCGGACAGCAAGTCACCTTCGCAGCTGATCGACGAGCGGATCGAACAGCTCGGCGACTGGCGGGGCGAGATGCTCAGCCGGCTCCGTGCCCTGGTGAAGGACGCCGATCCCGACGTCGTCGAGGAGTGGAAGTGGCGCGGCGTTCCCGTGTGGTCACACAGCGGCATGATCTGCACGGGTGAGACGTACAAGAGCGTCGTGAAGCTGACCTTCGCCAAGGGCGCGTCACTGGACGATCCTTCGGGCCTCTTCAACTCCAGTCTCGAGGGGAACACGAGGCGGGCCATCGACTTCCATGAGGGCGAGAAGATCAACGCGACCGCGTTGAAGAAGCTCGTTCGCGCCGCCGTGACCCTGAACGAGTCGAAAGCCAAACGCTGAGGGCTACGCTGCGCCCACTTTCGAGCCTGGGGGTGTCATGCAGGTGGTCCGCGAGTTCACGCTCCACTTCGCGCTCGGTGAGAGCTTCCAGATGGGTGGCGGACCGTTCGGCGCCCGTGCCGTCGGGATCGTCGGCGACGGGTGGGTGAAGGGTGACCGGATCAGCGGGCGCCTCGTCGGCCCGGCCGCCGACTGGGCCATCATGGGCTCCGACGGCTACGCCCAGATCGACGTGCGCGCCCAGATCCGCACCGACGACGGCGCCGACCTCTACATCCACTACAACGGGTCGCTCGAGATGAACGAGGCAACGATGACCGCGCTCTTCAGCGACCAGGAAACGAGCCTCGGCGCCAGCTACTGGTTCACCCATGTCCGGCTCGAATCCGGCGCCGAGCGCTACGAGTGGGTCAACCGCACGATGTTCGTGGGCCACGGCCGGGCTGCCACCGACGGGATCGAGTACGAGGTCTACCGCCTCGCCTAGCGCGCGTCCCTCACCTCCGCTCGGCCTCGCCCCGCATCGAGATGGTGCCCATCACGTCCTGGTCGCCGCCGCCGGGAGCGGCGACTTCGACGACCCGCTCGTCGATGTCGTCGTACTCCAGCCGCAACGCCCGGCACATCGTGCCGTGCAAGAGGTAGGTGGTCACGGCGTAGGTCAGCTCCAGCACAGCCACCTCGCTGAGGGCCGCCGTCAGCGCCGCGAACGTGGCGTCCTGCACCCTGCCCTGGCCGAGCACGATCTCGTCCGTATAGGTGAGCACCGCGCGCTGCAGCGGCGACCACCCGTCGAAGACACCCCACGCCGGGATGGCCGCCAGCTGCGCCCCGCTCACCCCGGCGCGCCGAGCCGCTTTGCAGTGCTGGCTGAACACGAACTGGCTCCCGACGGCGAAGCCGGCGCGGGTCAGGGCCAGCTCGCGGAGGTCGGCGGGGAGCTCCCGGTCCGGACTGGAGAACAGCGCGAAGCCCGCCACCATGTGATCCAGCAGGTCAGGGGCCTGGGCGAAGACCGTCCACCAGTTCCCAGGGGTGCCGGTGGCGGTACCCGGTTCGGCCACGGGGTCACGATCCCCGAACATCCGCTCGTAGACTGGAAGGACGCTCGGCGGGGCCTCTTGGCGGGGGACCTGTCGCGTACGTGTCATTCGACGTACCGTAGATGCATCTACTTCAGCCAATCCGGAGGGACCATGGCAAGCAACACCGAGTTCGAGTTCAAGGGCATCAACCACCTGGCCCTCGTGTGCAGCGACATGGCCCGCACCGTGGACTTCTACACCAACGTGCTGGGCATGCCGCTCATCAAGACGCTGGAGATCCCGGGCGGCGCGCAGCACTTCTTCTTCGACTGCGGCAACGGCGACTCGCTGGCCTTCTTCTGGTTCCCGGACGCGCCGGCGGCCGCACCGGGGATCGCCGCCGCTGGCGACTTGCCCGGCAGCGGCAGCATCGTCTCCGCCCATGGCTCGATGAACCACGTCGCCTTCGACGTCCCGGTCGACAAGTTCGACGCCTACGTGCAGAAGCTGAAGGACAAGGGCGTCCCCGCGAGCAAAGTGGTGAACCACGACGACAGCGAGTCCACGGTGGCGAAGGAGATGCACGAGGGCGTCTTCGTGCGGTCGGTGTACTTCCGCGATCCCGACGGTGTCCTGCTCGAGTTCGCCTGCTGGACCAAGTCGTTCGGCCCGGAGGACATCGCCCACGCCCCCGCCAACGCCAAGGGCGAGCGCGTCCAGCTCGTCGGCTGATCCCTCGGGGAGCCGGGCCACTCGGACCGGCTCCCCCGACGACGCGCGCTCAGGTGGCCAGGCCGTCCTTGACGAGCTGTAGGGCGTTGCTGGATGCGGCGGCCCACGCCACGACCGTGGCCGGTGTCGCTCTCCGCCTTGGCCGGCCAGTTGATGGTGAAGCAGAAGTAGACCCACACGTCGTCGAAGTTCAGCGCCGCGCGGCCGCGCTCAGGCGCCGAGCGGCATTGCGATGGTCACTGTCGATGACGTGGTTGACTGTGGGACGGAGGCGGCAGGCATGCGTACCGGCGTCGACGTTACGAGCAGTCGATCGCAGTGGTGGTGTGTGGTCGCGCCGAGGATCCGACTGGTCTCGGCCACGATCATCATTGGGGCGGTCGGTGGAGCGATCGTCGGCGGGCTCGGCGGCCGTATCGCCATGCGCATCCTGGTCTTGACCTCGGACGAAGCGGTCAAGGGCGTGACGAGTGACGACGGCTTCCAGATCGGGCGATTCACGCTGAGCGACACCGCAGGACTGGTGATCATCACCATGTTCATCGGCGTCGTGGCCGCTCTGTTGTACCTCGTGGCCCATCCGTTCGTCGCCGGGTTGGGACGAGCCCGGGTCCCGGCGATGGCCGTCTTCTACGGTGTTGTCGGTGGCGCCATGCTGGTGCACACCGATGGTGTCGATTTCAAGGTCTTGGAACCTGCGTTCCTGGCCATCGCCCTGTTCGTAGCGATCTCGGCGGGGTTCGGAGCGGTGGTGGCTCACCTTGTGGGGCGTGCGGCCGCTGACGGTGCATGGCCGCAAACGTGGCCGTGGTGGGCCCTCGGTCCCCCATTGCTGTTCTTGTTGCTGCCCCCCTTCCTGGTGGTTGCGCTCCTCGCGGCGGCGGTGCACTACGCCGGCCCGACCACCGGATCGACGACCCGATGGTGGCGGTTCGCGCGTGGTGGCGCTGTGGTTGTCATGACGAGCGTCTTCGTCCTCGGTGCCATCGATCTCGCGAAGGACGCCACCGACCTCACCTGATTCTCCGCCGATGCGGCAGAGGGAGCGCGCTCGCCCGGTCGTCAGTCCGCCGTGTGGGCCAAGACGAGATCGATCACGTGGTCCCACTCCCCCTCGGGAAGCTCGTGACCGACACCGTCCATCGTTTCGAGGCGGGCGCCGGAGATCTCCGCGGCCAGCGCCTGGCCGTGGGGCAAGGGCAGGATGGGGTCGTCGGTGCCGTGGATGACCAGCGTCGGCACCGCGATCTCGGCGAGCCGGCTCCGCCACGGCGGCGTGCGGCCGACGGCCAGGGCGTGGTTCCCGGCGCTCTGGATGTTGCGAGCCCGGGCCACTTCGGCATGAGCGATGGACCGCTGGCCCGCCTCGTCGAAGGGGAAGCGCGTCCCCACCAAGGTACGGCGAGTCGCGAGCGTGTTGTCCACGACGGCCTCGGTGTCGGACCAGTCCACCGCCCGCGGCGCCCTCAGCAGTGCCATCACCACCTCAGCGGGCCCGGGGAGGGCGTCGGGGCCGAGCGTGCCGGTCATCGCCGCGCCGATGGTCGAGGGGTCCGGCGTCGACATGATGAGGGTGAGCGTGCGCGCCCGGTCGGGATGGCGCAGCGCGACCTCCTGGAGGATCATGCCGCCCATCGACATGCCCACGAGGTGAGCGCGGTCCAGGCCGTAGGCGTCGAGCACGCCGGCCACGTCGTCGGCCATGTCCTCCACCGTGTAGTCGGGCTCGCCCGGTGGACAGGTGACCGAGCGCCCCGTATCCCGGTTGTCGAAGCGGATGACGTGGCGACCGCCGGCGGCCAAGCGGCGGCACAACGCAGCGTCATAGCGCAGCATCGACGAGGTGGCCCCGTTCACGAGCACGACCGTCGGGTCGGCCGGGTCCCCGAAGTCCTCGGTGCAGATCTCGACACCGTTGGCGATGACAGTACGTTCGGGCACAGGGCCTCCTCCCACAGCGCGGCGCACCGTAGCTGGCCCCGGCCCGGCGGTACAGCAGCGGACCGGGGCGGCCGAATCCCGCCGCAAATGTGGTATCAGCGAGGGACGTCGATGCTTCCTATGAGGTGGAAGTCCGGGCCAGGTGACATGGAGGTTTGCCATGACGTCCGTCGAAGGTGATTCCGGCGGCCAGCCGTCATCGGTCCGTCTGATCTTCGAGTACGACGGCAACGACGTGCGGCTGGTGTCGCAGCAGCCCGTTGACGTCGCCGTCACCGGCTTCGATCTGAGCCGTACGAACCGGCCGGGCCACTACGTCGAGACCCGCGACGACGCCGGCACCGCGCTGTCTCGCGTGCCCGTGCAGGGAGCCTTCGTGGAGAGTGCCGAGGTGTTCCCCGAGGATCCGGGGCAGCCAATCACCCGCGTGGACGCGCCGGCGCAGGGCGCCTTCACGGTGGTCGTGCCGGCCAGTCCCGCCGCGCAGCGGGTCGCTGTCGTCCGCGTCGAGCCGGTCGCCGGCATCGCGGCCGCGCCCGGAGGCGCGCTCGAAGCCGCGCAGACCGTCGATCTCGCCTCATTCGAGCTCGAGCACTGAGGCACGACCGATGACCACCTCCGACGGCACCGTTCAGAGCACCACGCAGATCTTCGGCAGTGCACCGCGCAATCGCGCCTTCAACGTCGTCCTCCTTGCCGACGGCTTCACCTCGACACAGCAGGCGGCGTTCAACACGGCGTGCGGAGCCTTCGTCACGGCGTTCACGACCACGCCCCCGTTCGACGAACTTCGCCCCGCCATGAACATCTTCCGCGTCAACGTGACGTCCACCGACTCGGGCGCCGACGACCCGGCGTCGGCGCCCGGCGGCACCGGGGCGACGGCCCGCACGTACTTCGACTCGTCCTTCGGCGGCAACGGCATCCGCCGGCTGCTCGTGTGCAACACGACCACGGTCCTGACGGTGGCCGCCGCCCAGGTGCCCGAGTTCACGGTGACCATCGTCGTCGTGAACTCGACAATCTACGGCGGCAGCGGCGGCTCAGTGGGCACGTACTCGTTGGCCACCGGCGCCACCGAGATCGCCATACACGAGATGGGCCACACCGCGTTCCACCTGGCCGACGAGTACCCGTACTACGCCGGTGGCAACGAGACGGGTCACGACCACCATCCCGCCGGCGAACCGGCCGCCGCGAACGTCACCCTCAACAGCAACCGGGCGACCCTCAAGTGGAACTGGGCGGTGGCCGCCACCACCCCACTCCCCACGATGAGCAACCCCGACTGCAGCACCGTCGACAGTCGCCCGAGTCCGGTGCCGGTCGGCACGGTGGGGCTCTTCGAGGGCGCCGACTACTACCACTGCGGCGCCTACCGGCCCGAGTACGACTGCAAGATGCAGCACCTCGGCGTGCCCTTCTGCCGAGTGTGCCGCCAGGCCATCTGGAACCGGATCGCGCCGCTGGCCGATCTGGCGGGGCGTCACCAGACGCCGATCAGCGTGGTCGCCCGCTTCCCCGAGCATCTCGATGTCTTCGCCCAGGGCGCCGACAGCCGCATCATGAGCAACTGGTGGGATGCGGCGTCAGGCTGGGCCGGATGGTTCCAGGTGTCAGGCGGGGTGGCGTCCGGCGGTGGCCCAGGGTCGCCGATCACGGCGGTGCACCGGTACGCCGGCCACTTGGACCTCTTCACGATCGGCACGAACAACCGCGTCTACTCGTGCTGGTGGGACGTTTCCTCGGGCTGGTCGGCGTGGTTCCCTATCGGCACGCTGAGCTGCCGCCCCGGTTCCACCGTGAACGTCGTGGCGCGATACGACGACCATCTCGACCTCTTCACCACCGCTTCCGACGGCCGCGTCATGTCGATCTGGTGGGACGCCCGCAGCGGCTGGGCGTCCGACTGGTTCCATGTCTCGGGCGGGGTCGCCGCCGCCGGCACGACCGTGACCGCCATCGCTCGCTACCCGCATCATCTCGACCTGTTCACCGTCGGTACCGACAACAGGGCGTACTCCTGTTGGTGGGACGAGCGCAGCGGCTGGTCGGCGTGGTTCCCGTTGCCTGGCATCACGTGCCAGCCCGCGTCGACGATCAACGTCGTCGCCCGCCACCCCGATCAGCTCGACCTCTTCACCACGGCGTCGAACAACGCCATCATGTCGACGTGGTGGAACGCCCGCACGGGTTGGGGCAGCTGGTTCCAGGTGTCCGGCGGCGTTGCCTCACCGGGATCGGCGGTCACCGCCATCTCGCGGTACACCAACCACCTCGACCTCTTCGTGATCGGCTCGGACAACCGCATCTACAGCACGTGGTGGCACGATCCGGGCGGTTGGGCCGGCTGGTTCAACGTTTCCGGAGGCGTCGGCCAGCCGGGCGGGAACGTGGCCGCCATCTCACGGGTGACCGAGCACATCGACCTCTTCACCGTGGGCAGCGACGGTCTCGTCTACAGCAGCTGGTGGGACGCCAGCAGCGGATGGGCCGGCTGGTTCGGCCTCGGGGTCACCTGAGCCCGACGGGCGCCGCCAGGGTGGTCAGCGGACGATCGAGATGCCGCCGCCCCGCGCCGTCATCGTGTCGACGAACGACGGGTCGTACGCGGCGACCGGGTCTTCGCGGATCGCAACGTCGAACAGGCGAGCGTCCTCCCCCACGAGGATGCGCCATTCGCCGCGGCGGACACCGTCGAGGATGGCGGTCGCGGCTTGCGCGGCGGTGAGCGGCGCGTTGTCGTGGAATTGCTCCGCCAGCATCAGGAGGCCAGCGCGCACGTCCTCGTCGCTGGCATCGTCGACGGGGAGGCCCAGCCTGGCCAGCCTCACCCGCTCGTCACCGAGCTGTTCGGCGGTCATGTCCTTCGGGTTGCGGCCATGAGCAGTGAACGAGTTCATGACGATCGACGTGCCGATGTGCCCAGGCATCACCACCGACGCCTTGAGATGCGGGGCGTTGACCCGGAAGTCCGTGATCAAGGCTTCAGTGAATCCCTTCACTGCGAACTTGGCGGCGCTGTACGCGGTGTGCGGCGTGTTGGGTCCAAGCGACGCCCAGAAGCCATTCAGGCTGCTGGTGTTGATGACGTGACCCTCGTCGCTGCTGAGCAGGAGCGGCATGAACGCACGGCATCCGTTGTACACGCCTGACCAGCACACCGCGAACGTCTTGTCCCATTCCTCGCGGGAGTCGGCGACGAAGCTGCCGCCGCCGCCGATGCCGGCGTTGTTGAACAAGAGGTTGATGTGGTCGCTGTCGTGGTCTGTTCGGACGGCGGCCGCGAACGACAGCATCTGCTTCTCGTCGGCGACATCAGCGGCGAACGTGGTCACCCGTGTCCCCGCCGGGCATTCAGCCAACGCGAGCGTCTTCGTCTCGTCCATGTAGTCCGTCGACACGTCGCACATCGCAACGTGGCAGCCCTCGGCGGACAGCTGCCGGACGAGTTCACGGCCCATGCCCGTTCCCCCACCGGTGACCACCGCGATCTTCTCCGCAAAGCGTTCCACGGCCCCTCCTTCCGGCGCAGTGTAGTGGCCGGATTCTGGAGTGGCTGTGGGCTTACCGACCGGCGCGTACGGAGCGCTCACGACGGTCCGGGCGACCGGTCCTCCCAGTCGATCCACTCGACGTGCTCGGTGGCCACGTAGGCGTGTACCGCTTCGCCGACGGTGCGATAGAAGTGCTCGGCACCGATCTGGTCCACGACGCCGAAGCGGCTCAAGCGCTCCCGGACATGCCCCTTCAGTTCGGCGAAGGCGAGGACGACCTGCCGTTCGTCGAGCGTGTCGCTGAGGCGGCTGAGCATGTCGGCGGCGGTGGCGTCGACGTCCGTGATCGGCTCGGCCGTCACGACGACCCACCGGATCGGTTCCGGGGTCGACGCCAGCAGCCCGACCACCCGTTCCTCGAACTCATCAGCGTTGGCGAAGAAGAGCGGCGCGTCGAAGCGGAACAGCACCAGTCCCGGCACCCGGTGACCCTCCGGGTGACGTTGCGCGTCGTGGTAGCCCTTGCTCCCGTCGACCCGCACCAACTCGGCGCTGTGAGGCACCCAGGCCCGACGGATGAAGGTGATCAGCGCCACGCCGATCGCGACGCCGATCCCGGGAAGCACGCCGAGGATCGCCACTCCGGCGAAGGCGATGAGGCTGACGGTGAACTCACTCGGTCGAACCCTCGCCAGGCGGATCACCGCGCCCACCTCGACGAGCGTGAGCGCAGCGGCGATGACGACGGCTGCCAGCGTCGTCGTCGGCAGGTTTCGGAACAGCCCGGGCAACCAGACGAGCAGGACGAGGATCGCCGCCGCGCCGACGAGCCCGGTCACCTGACTGTGGGCACCCGCCGCCTCGGCCGCTGGCGTCCGCGACGCGCTGCTGCTCACCGGGAAGCCGTGGAACAGCCCGGTCACGCCGTTGGCGACGCCGAGCGCGACGAGCTCCTGGTTCTGGTCGACGTCGTAGCGGCCGCGCAGGGCGAGGGTGCGGGACAGGACGCTGGTGTCGGCGAACGACACCAGCATGATGCCGACGGCCGCCGCCGCCAGCCCGGCGACGTCGGCGGCGGCGGTGTGAGGCACGGCGAAGCCCGGGAGTCCCTGGGGCAGCTCGCCGACGACGGCGACACCGCGGCTGGTGAGATCGAAGACAGCGGTCACGACGATGGCGACGACGATCACCAGCAACAAGACCGGGAAGCGAGGCACCCAGCGACGCAGCGCGAGGATCAGTACGAGTGAGGCCAGGCCCAGCGTGAGGGCGGTCGAGTTCGTCTTCCCATCTCGCATCCCGTCCACGAGTTGGCGCAGGTTGTCGACGGCGGTCTCGCCGTCGACCGAGAAGCCGAACAGCTTGGGGAGCTGACTGGCGAGGATCGTGAGGGCGATGCCGTTCAGGTAGCCGAAGCGAATCGGCAACGACAGCAGGTCGGTCAGGAACCCGAGACGGGCGAGTCCGGCGACGACGCAGAGGACACCGGTGAAGACGGCGAGCATGCCAGCCAGCGTCACCGCTGTCGCCGGATCGCCCGCCGACAGCGGGAGCACCGCCGCCGCGATCAAGGGCGCCAGCGACGAGTCAGGCCCGAGCACGAGGATTCGAGACGGGCCCATGACCGCGTAGGCGATCAGCGGGAGCGCCGTCGCGTACAACCCGGTCACCGGCGGGAGTCCCGAGGCCTGGGCGTACCCCATGCCGGTTGGCACGAGGAGGGCCGTGAGGACCAGCCCGGCGACGAGGTCGCGCCGGAACAGCTGCGGGCCATAGCCGCGGAGCCCGTCCAGCAGCGGCACCCAGCGCCGCCACCGGCCGCCGCGTTGGTCGAGCATCGCCGCACCGTAGGCGCGCGACGGCGGCGGCCACGAGCGCCGGTGTCCGATACCTGCCGCGGCTCCACACCGCCTCGAGTCTCTGCATGTTCACCGGGCGCGCCGACGACGCCCTTCGATACGCGCGTCCTGCGGCCGGGCGGCGTGCTGCAGTTCGCCGACATCGCCAACGGTCGGCCGGTGCCACCCGAGGCGATGCGCGACATCGACCTGTGGACCGCTTGAATCGCCGGCGGGTTGCCCCGTGAGGGTTGGCATCAGATGCTCACCGACATGGGCTCCGTCGACATCGAGATCGGACCTCCGGTCGACACGTTCGGCGGTGCCGGCGGCGAAGCCAACGCACGTACCTTCGACGTCCACGGCTACGCCTTCCTGGCGCGCAAGCCGTCCACGACCCTTGGGACGTGAGGATGACCAGCCGCACCCGTGCCGCACTCGCTTGCTACGTAGCCGTCTGGTCCTGGGCGTTGAGCGTCCCCTCGGCAGCGGTCCGCCCGGCACCGCCTCGGCCACGCAGGATGAACTCGAAGACGACGGCAACCGTCGCGCCCGCGAGCGGGGCGAGGAGATAGATCCAATAGGTCGACATCGCACCGGCCAGAGCGGCCGGCCCGAGCGACCGAATTGGGTTCATCGACGCCCCTGATACCGGCGCGCCCCACACGACCACCACGCCGATATAGCCACCAACGGCGAGTGCGGCGTTGGCGCCGATGTTGCGGGCACCGGTGGCCGTCCCGAGGATGACACTGACGAGGCCGAGCGTGAGGATGAGCTCGGTGACGAACGCCTGGGCGTTGGTGATGTCCGTGCCCGGCAGTGTGGCGCCGTTCTTGATGCCACCGAAGGTCGCCGCGAGGAAAGCGGCGGCGGCGAACGAGCCGGCCGCTTGGGCCACCAGGTAGCCCGGCACCCGGTGCCAAGGAAAGTCACCGCGCAGAGCGAAGGCCAAGGTCACGGCGGGGTTCAGGTGGGCGCCCGACACCGTGCCCATGAAGTAGATGATCGCCATCACCATGAGCCCAGGGGCCACCACCTTCACCGGCAGGCTGAGGCTGGTGCCCGCCGGGAGAGCGCCCACCACACCGGCGCCGGCCGCGACAAGGACGAGGAGGAACGTCCCCCACAGTTCGGAAAAGAGCCGGCGCCATTCGAGACGTTCATCCAGGAAGTCGACCATGGTGTCATCGATTGGCGGCATCGTTGCGACTGTATAGGTCGAGGTGCCAATGGGGTTGCTACCGTGCGGTGATGACGCAGACGGTCGCGTGGAAACAGCAGCCTGACGAGCACGACTATCCGGCGGCTGCCGCCTACCTCTCGCTCCTCACCGACGCCGACACCATCAAGAAGATCGAAGCGGCGCTGCAGGCGGCGCCGGTCGCCTTTGGCAAGGCCAAGGACATCCTCCGCGCGTCAGGCCTCCCGATCCTGCCCATCGACAACCAGCACGTCGCTGAGGACGTGGCCAAGGTGAAGGACGGCAAGTCGCTGTCGCCGGTGTTGTTGGTGCGGGGGGAGCTGCGGCACAACATCGCACTGCAGATCGCTGACGGGTACCACCGCGTCTGCGCCAGCTACCACCTGGCCGAGAACACGGACATCCCCTATCGCATGGCCGTCCTCGACCGCAACCTCTGATTCACCGCACGGGATCTCGGGTCGGCCCACCATCACATTGACAGATTTCGATGTGGATGGCCATGGTGAGACGATGGCGCGGCCGGCGACGACAGCGCAGGTTGGAGACACCAGCGGACTACGCGGCGCGCTGGTGGCGTTGTGCGTCACGGAGGTCACAAGCTGGGGGGTCCTCTACTACGCCTTCCCGGTCATGGCCGACACCATCAGTGCGGACACCGGTTGGTCGCGCACCGCCGTCGCCGCTGCATTCTCGGCCAGCCAGCTGGTGGCGGCGGCCATGGGCGTGGTCGTCGGGCGGTGGCTCGATCGGGTGGGTCCGCGGCCGATCATGACGGCCGGGTCCGTGCTGGCCGCACCGGCGGTCGTTGCGATCGCCACGGCGCCGAGCCTGCTGGTGTTCGCGGCGGCATGGTTGGTCGCGGGCGTCGCGATGGCGGCGGTGCTGTACCAGCCGGCGTTCGCCGCCCTCACCCGCTGGTACGGGGAGCGCCGCGTCGAGCGCGCTGACGACCTTGACGTTGGTGGCGGGCCTGTCCAGCACCGTGTTCGCGCCACTCACGGGCGCGCTCCTTGGCGCCTCGAGCTGGCGGACGTCCTATCTGATCCTGGCGGCGCTGCTCGTGGTCGTCACCATCCCGCTCCACGCCGTGATGCTCCGACCGCCCTGGCCAGAAAGGGCCACCCCGAGCAAGTCGAACACGGACGATGTCGGGTCGATCCTGCGCAGCCCGGCCTTCCGGCTCCTGGCGCTCTCCTTCGGCATCGGCGCGTTCGCCGCCTTCGCCGTCGTGTTCAACACCGTTCCCCTGCTGACGGGCCGGGGACTCTCCACCGAACTGGCCGCGTTCGCGCTCGGGCTCGGTGGCGTGGGTCAGGTCCTGGGCCGTCTCTGCTACCGGCGCCTGGCGGCGGCGACAAGCGTGCGCGCCCGCGCCGTTGTCATCATGGGGGCCGAGGCCGCCGCGATCGCCATCCTCGGCGTCGTGCCCGGCCCTGCGGGCGCGCTGATCGGGCTGACGCTGATCGTCGGGGCCATCCGCGGAACGTTCACGTTGCTCCAGGCGACGGCGATCACCGACCGTTGGGGCGCCGAGCACTATGCCACGCTCAACGGCGTGTTGGCGCTGCCGACCACGACGGCAATGGCGCTGGCGCCGGCCGCCGGGGCCGGGCTGGCGGCGCTGGTCGGCAGCTACCCCGCGTCATTCGTGGTGCTCGCGGGAGTCTGCGCCGCCGGCGCGTTGCTGGCGTGGTCGAGCGTTCCGAATGGCATGCCCTCGGACACGGGGCTACCGGTCGGCTGAACCGTTTCGTCTCCTGCTCGCCGTCTGTGCTGCGCGTCGGACGAGCACGCTGGCATCGAGGGAGTCACGCGTGCCGACGATCCGCCCGCACCGGTGATCGCCGGCGTGTGACCGCGCCCACGGAGAGCTCGACCGACCGGCCTGGTTGCACTGGTCCATCCCCGTACCTCAGCAGCAGGCCGTCGTGTCGGCGCGGACGACGCCGTCGTCGTCGACCGCGGCGCAGCACGTGGCGCCAGTGTCCGGGTCGACCGTGCGGAGCCGGCCTCCGGGCATCTCCACGTGCTCGAGCACGGTGTAGATCTCCCATGGCTCGCCCGAGGGGCCGTCCACCCAGACCTTGTCCTGGCGGGCGTAGCAACAGGCGACGCCCTCTTCGGACGCGGTGTTCAGCCCCACAGCCGCCAGCCGGGCCTGGGCGGCGACGACCTCGTCGGTCGAGGCCACCTCGACGCCGAGGTGGTTCAGGCTGCCGCCCTCCCCCGGCTTCTCGATGAGCACGAGCTTGAGCGGCGGCTCGGCGATGGCGAAGTTGGCGTAACCGGGCCGGACCTTGGCCGGCTCGGCCGAGAAGAGCCTGGTGTAGAAGTCGATGGCGGCGTCGAGGTCGTCGACGTTGAGGGCCAGCTGGACACGAGACATGATCGCCTCCTGTAGATTGATCGTTGTCGATACATAACCATACCAATCGATCGACGTCAATGGATGGAGACCTGATGGCCAAGACGATCGCCACGATCACCGAGCCGGCGACCTGCTGCCCGCCCATCGGCGCGGCGCCCATCGGCGAAGCCGACGCCGCCGAACTGGCCCGCGCCTTCGCCGCCCTTGGCGACACCGCCCGCCTGCGCATCCTGTCGTTGCTCGCCTCAGCCGCCGACGGCGAGGTCTGCGTCTGCGACCTGGTCGACCCGATCGGTCGCTCCCAGCCGACCGTCTCGCACCACCTGAAGGTGCTCAGCGACGCCGGGCTCATCGAGGGCGACAAGCGCGGCCGCTGGGTCTGGTACCGAGTCGTCCCGGCCCGCCTCGCGGAACTGCGTGGCGTTCTCGCTTGACGAGCATGGACGGCGACACCGCAGTACCGACGAGCTGATCACCAAGGTCGCACCGCCGGCCAGGCGCTCGCCGCTTCGGGCCTGATTTTGAGTCATCCGCCTGGTCCCGGCGCGCCGAAAGGATGACGTCGGGCCGTTGATGCGACCTGCTCACAATTACGTCTAGCTTGTAACTGGGCCCCAGGCACGAAAGGGGGTTGGGGGATGAAGCTGGTCCTGTCGAGGTTGGCCGGCGCGGCCGGTGTCGCCGCGCTGGTGGCAGCCGGGTGCGCCAGCGACAACTCGTCGAGCGCGCCGATGGACGACAGCGCGGCCGCCGAGGCCAAGGTGGCGCAGTTCACCTGCCCGGCCGACGCCACATCGGCGGGCACCACAGCAAGCGGTCCGCTGGGTGGCGGCAAGCTCCAGGTGGTGACCACCGTGGCCCCGATCACGTCGATCGTGGCCAACGTCGCCGGCGACAAGGCCGATGTCCATGGCGTGATCCCGGAGGGGGAGGACTCCCACACCTACGAGCCCAAGCCCAGCGTGGCCGAGCTCGTCTCGAAGGCCGACGTCGTGTTCGTCAACGGGCTCAAGCTCGAGGACCCGACCAAGGAGATCGCCGAGCAGAACATCCCCAAGGGCGCCGAGGTGGTCGAGGTGGGCACGCTCACCATCACGCCCGACGAGTACATCTACGACTTCTCGTTCCCCAAGGACGGCGGCAAGCCCAACCCCCATCTGTGGACGAACCCACCCATGGCCAAGTGCTACGCCGCCATCGCCGCATCGGCCATGGCCAGGGCCGACCCGGCCAACGCCCGCTACTACCAGGCGAACTACACCGCCTACTCGGCCAAGCTCGACCAGCTCGACCTGCTCATGAAAGACGCCTCGGCCGGGATGCCGGCCGCCCACCGTGAGCTGCTCACCTACCACGACGCCTACGCCTACTTCGCCGCCCACTACGGCTGGAAGGTGATCGGCGCCATCCAGGTGTCCAGCTTCGAGGACCCGACACCCAAGGAAGTCACCGAGCTCATCACCCAGATCAAGAAGGAGAAGGTGCCGGCCATCTTCGGGTCCGAGGTGTTCCCCAGCCCGGTGCTCGCCCAGCTGGCGAAGGAGACCGGCGTCAAGTACGTCGACAAGCTCCGCGACGACGACCTGCCTGGCGCCCCCGGTGACGCCGACCACTCCTATCTCGGGCTGATGAAGTTCGACTTCGTGACCATGGTCTCCAACCTCGGCGGCGACGCCAGCAAGCTCCAAATGTTCGACGCCGCCGACGTCGTCAACGACAACGCGGACTATCCCCAGTGAGCAGGCGGACGGCGACCCAACGAAACGGCGACCGGACACTCGCGGCGCCGCTCGTCCATCTCGATGACATCTCGTGCCGCTACGGAGGCGGCCCACCCGTTCTCGAAGACGTCTCCCTCACGATCGATCCCGGCGACTTCACGGGGATCGTCGGACCGTCGGGCTCGGGCAAGACGACGCTCCTGAGGGTCCTGCTCGGTCTCGTCGAGCCCGATCGGGGACGGGTGGTGACCCGCCCCGGCTTCCGGCTCGGCTACGTCCCCCAGGTGGAGACGATCAACTGGAACTTCCCCGTCACCGTGGCCGAGACGGTCGTCATGTCACCCCACGCTGGTCGCCGCTGGCCATGGACGACCGCCGACGAGAAACGTCATCTCGCCGAGGTGCTCGACCGGCTCGGGATCGGCGACCTCGCCGATCGCCACATCCGCCAGCTGTCGGGCGGACAGCAGCAACGGGTCTTCATCGCCCGCGCCCTGTTCGCTGCGCCCGACCTGCTCCTGATGGACGAGCCGACGTCCGGTGTCGACGTCCGGACCCGCCATGAGATCTTGCATCTCCTGGGCGAGCTCAACCACGCTGGCCTCGCCATCGTGCTCACCACCCACGACCTCAATGGCATCGCCGCCCACCTCCCGCACCTCGTCTGCCTCCACACCCGAATCATGGGCGAAGGAACGCCCAACGAGGTCCTCACCCCTCAGATCCTCGAACAGACCTACGGCGCCCCCATGGAGGTCCTGCATCACGCGGGGATGCCCCTCGTCGTCGAGGGCCGTCACCGACCCCATCTGCTCGGCGGCACCTCCTGATGTGGCAGACGCTGACCGAACCGTTCCAATTCGACTTCCTCCGTCACGCCCTCGTCGTGTGCACCATTGCCGGCGCCCTCTGCGGCCTCCTGGGCGTCTACGTCATCCTGCGCGGCATGAGCTACCTGGGCCACGGCCTGTCGCACGCCATCTTCGGAGGAGCCGCCATCTGTGCCGCCGTGGGCCTGAACTTCTTCATCGGGGCCGGGCTCTGGGGACTTGCTTCCGGTGTGGCCGTCAGTCGCGTCACCCGGCGGCGCATCATCGGCGCTGACGCCGCCATCGGTGTCATCACCACCGCCAGCTTCGCCTTCGGCATCGCGCTCCTTGGCCTCTACACCAGAGTGAAGCAGAGCATCGACGCCACCATCTTCGGCAGTGTCCTCGGCGTCTCCACCACCGACATGTGGGTCATCGTCATCGTCGCCATCGCCTCGGTGGTGATCATCGTCGTCTTCTACCGGCCCCTGCTGTTCACCACCTTCGACCCGGAGGTGGCCGACGTCTCCGGCGTCAACACCAGCCGCATGGACGCGCTGCTCATGCTTCTTCTCAGCTTCGCCATCCTGGCCAGCATGAAAGTCCTCGGCGTCACCCTCATCGCCGCCGCCCTCGTCGTCCCGCCCGTCGTGGCGCGAATGCTCACCAACTCCTTCCGGCGCATGCTCGTTCTCTCGACCAGCATCGGTGGGTTGTCCGGCCTCGTCGGGATGTACCTCAGCTACCACCTCGACATCTCGTCGGGCGCCACCATCGTCCTCGTCAACTTCAGCCTCTTCGCCGCCGTCTATGCCATCACCGGGACCAAGGGCCTCCGGCGCGTCGGCGCACTGGCGGAACACCCCGCATCACCGGATCCACAAGCCAGACGCGATGGGCAGCCCGCACCCACCGGCAGCCAACCGGCCCCTACCCGGTCCTGACGGAAGTCGTCGACCCGGCGACCGGCGGCCGGGTCGATCGGTGGTGTTCACCCAGGTGCTACTGGAGTGGATGGTCCGATGGGACGCCCCTGTTAGATTCTGGCCGTGATCCCGGGACGGGTACGCAACTTGTTCAACCGCCAAGGCAGGTGGAAGCTGGTCGCCAGCATCTCCGGCATGCTGGGCGCCGTCGCCGCCGAGAAGCTCATGAGCGCCGGGTACCGCGCCATCCGCAAGGACACCGCCCCCGTCTCGCCGTTCGATCCTGCCGACGCCCGGTTCTCGTGGTCCTCCACCGTGCGGTGGGCGGTCGCGGGCGGCATCGGTCTCGGCATCGCCAAGGTGGTCAGCGCCCGCCTCGCCGCCATCGGCTGGAAGGCCGTCACCCACACACTTCCCCCGGGCGTCGAGGAGCCAGCGGCCGTCTGAACCCGGAGGGCCGTCACCGACACCGCTCGCGTCCGCCCCGGCGTGTGGGCGAGGCTCAGGCGGGGTCAGCGTGGGCGGCCTCGTTCGCGGTACCGGCGACGGGTTGGCCTACGAAGCCGTAGACGACTCCTCCCAGGAGCGCGCCGACGAGTGGAGCGACCCAGAACAGCCAGAGTTGCTCGACTGGCCAGGTCTCGCCACCCAAGAGTGCGACGAAGGCCGGACCCGTCGAGCGGGCCGGGTTCACCGAGGTCCCGGTGACCGGGAGGGTGGCGAGGTGAATCATCGTGAGGGTCAGCCCGATTGCCAGCGCGGCGAAGCCCTTGGGCGCCCGGCGGTCGGTGATGCCGAGGATCACGATCACGAAGATCGCGGTGAAGACGACCTCGGTCACGATGCCGGCGGTGACGTTGAACAGGGCTGGCGAGTGATCGCCGAAGCCGTTCGAGCCGAGGCCACCAGACGAGAGGGCATCTTTGGTCTGGCCCTTCTGGTTGATGGCGACGAGCCACAAGGTCCCTGCCGCGGCGAGGGCGCCGATGACCTGAGTGACGATGTACGGGATGGCCTCCTTCCAGGGGAAGCGCCTCGCCGTAGCGAGCCCGATCGTGACCGCTGGGTTGAAGTGGCCTCCGGAGATGTGCCCGAACGCGTACACGCCGCCGAGCACGGTGAGACCAAACGCCAATGCGATGCCCACGAGCCCGACGCCGGTCGCAAACACGGTCGGCGTCGCGCCGGCGTTCGTGACCGCCGGTGCGAACAGCTTCGCGGCGAGCACGGCACTGCCGCAGCCGCCGAGGACAAGAACGAAGGTTCCGAGGAACTCCGCGCCGAGCCGCCGTACCATCGCCTGATCCATCTGCTCGTCCTTTCCCCACAGATGCTGCAGCGTCGATCACAACCAGCACGCGCCCCGTTCAGTCGCGGCGTAGAGGCCCGCGCCGTCTCTGACAGATGGTCGTCGCGGGCCGGTCGGGCTGGACGCCACTAGGCCGTCTGGCCGGCCTTGAGTTGCTCGCGGAGCAGGTTTTGCGCATCCTCCGGAAGGACCTCGTACTCGATCTTGGCTCCGCCGGCGGCGGCCGTGTCGATGAGCGTGCCGATGGTCTTGGTGTTGGCTTGGTCAGCGAGTATGAAGACGACTGCACCGTAGGTCTTGATCGCCTCGCCGGCTTGCTTGATGAGCTTGTCGGAGATTCCGCGGTCGCGGGCCTTGCCGACAAGCGCCCCGATTCCCGCCCCGACGGCGACGGCGGGGACCAGCGGTGCCGCAAAGATGCCGACGAGCAGGCCGAGCCCGCCGCCCTTGACGGCGCCCTTGCCGGCGGTCGCGTCGGTGGTCTGATGGATCTTCACCTTGCCGTTGTCGGCCTTGTAAACCATGGCGACGTCGTCGACGGTGATTTCGCCTGATTCGGTGGCCGAATCGATCCGGTCGAGTACTCGAAGACCGTCGTCTCTTGAGGTGAGATTGATCATCACGACGTTCAAATTGCTCACATGTCCTCCTCGTATGTCGGCTCCCTTGGCGTGAACCGACTGGTCGCCAAACGCAGGCGATGAAGTCCCCCCATTGCCACTCCGGGCATACCGGTTAGGACGTCGTACCGGATCCGCTACGACGGCGGTAACCACATTCCGTTCATCCCGGTTCGACCCCCAATGGCAACCGGTCTCGTGGCGTCCACAACGGAGCTTTGACCCACGAGCCCGACTCCGTCAAGGCTTCCCCATGAAGTTGTTCGACCCTCCCAGTGGACAGCGCAAGTTCGTCTTCTAGTCATCGTCAGCCCGCCCGATCGATCTGCCGCCACAGCTGCTCGGACCGGGTCATGGTCAACGCAAGGCTCGCCGCTTCGTCGGCCTGTCGCTTCGGTTCGGCCGACTAGCGTGTCTGTCTTGACGACCGTCTTCGACTTGGAGCTTGTCCTGTCTGACGGACGGGCCGCCGGCTCGATCGGTGCGTTCGGCATCCACGTGCGGCAGCCTTCAGCCGAGGACGATCGCATGAACTCGCCGACGATCGTCTTCGGCACGCTCACCGTCCAAGAAGTGAGCGCCGTCCGCACTGCCGGCTCGAATGGACCATGAGCTCGACGTGACGGTGGTGGCGGTTGTCGCCGCCAGCGCCCTGCTGTGGAGCCTTCTGTCGGCCCGGCTCGAGCGTGTCAACGTCAGCGCGCCGATGGCGTTCGTCGTGCTGGGCCTTGTGTCCGTCCACGGGCCGCTTTCGGTCATCGACGTGCAGGTCAGCTCAACGATCGCCCGCGACATCGCCGAGATCACGCTGGCGCTCGTCCTGTTCGTCGACGCCTCAAGGATCAACGTCCGAGCGTTGCGTCACGACACGGTCTTGCCGGTACGGCTTCTCGCCATCGGTCTCCCGCTCACGATCGGTGCAGGGTTCCTGGTTGCCGCCGGCCTCTACCGGGGCACCGGGCTGTGGGTCATCGCCGTCATCGCAGCCGCGGTGGCTCCGACCGACGCCGCCCTCGGTGCACCCATCATGCAGGACCGCCGCGTGCCAGGCCGCATCCGGCGAGTGCTCAACGTCGAGAGCGGCCTCAACGACGGCATCGCCACGCCGTTCGTCGGCATCTTCATCGCCGGTGCGGCCGCGTCGGAAGCGGTCCAGGGAGCCGGTAGCGTCGGTACCGCCATTGTCGATCTGGTCGCCGGCGCGGCGATCGGCTTCGCACTTGGCCTCGTCGGGGTGGCGCTCATGCGAGTCGCCGCCGTAAGGGGGTACAGCGCGCCAGCCTTTCGCCCGCTCACCGCATTGGCGGTCGCGCTGTTGGCCTATGCCGGCGCGGTCCAAGTGGGAGCGAACGGGTTCATCGCCGCCTTCCTCGCCGGCCTGGCCTTCGGCAGTGCCCTCCCGCCCAACCTCCAACCGACGATCGAGTTCACGAACGTGGTCGGCGAGGTCCTGTCGCTCCTGATGTGGTTCCTCGTCGGTGCCACGATGCTCGTACCCGCGCTACAAGACGCGCGAATGGCAGGACGTCGTGTTCGCGGTGTTGGCCCTCACCGTCGTACGTATGGTGCCGGTCGCGATCGCCTGCGTGGGGCTCGGGCTCGATCGCCGCACTGTGGCGTTCATCGGTTGGTTCGGCCCCCGCGGTCTCGCTTCGGTCATCTTCGCCCTGCTTGCCTTCGACACGCTCGACGCCGCCGACGGTCGTCGCGTTCTGGCCGCCGTCACCATCACGGTCGTCGTGAGCGTCGTCGCCCACGGCATCACCGCGTCGCCCTTCGCCGCCCGATACGGCGTGGCCGTCGCCGCACTTCAGCCCCACCAGCCCGAGCACGTTCCCACGCCCGAGCTCGCGCCCAGAACCCTCCCAAGCCGCGCCAGCCGGGGCCCGATCTCCCCAGAGCAAGACCAGCACGGCTGACGACGAAGGGACTGTCTCGCCTTCGGTGGGTCCGGCTTCGTTGGTCTGGGTCAGAGGAAGTAGCCGGTCACGTCATAGACGAGCTGGGTCGCCGATTGATTGTGCACGGTGATCGAGCCGGTGACGCCGGAGAGCATGCTGTTGGCGGCCACGATCCGGTCCGGTCCGTTGATGTTCAACGTGGACGTCGAGCCGACGGCGGTGGTCGTGCCGGTGGGGATCAGCTGGACATATCCCGACGCCGTTGTATTGGTCGCGGTGATGTTGCCGGCGACTGCGCTTGGTGGGATCGCGGCGAGTTGCGGCTCCGCCCGGAACGGCACCTCGAGCGTGGCCCCGCTAGCCACGACACCGCCCGACACCCGAGTGTCACGCACCCGCGTCGGTGGGATCGGGATGAAGAGTCCCGTGGTGGCCGACGGCGCGCTGTCACCCGTGAAGTAGCCGACGACGTCGACGACGAGGTGGGCCCCGGACTGCGTCAACAGGGTGACGGTCCCATTGGCGCCGAGGGGAACGATCACGGTGTCAGCCATGGTCTCCCCGGTGCGGTCGATGTTGATGTTCGACGACGCGCCGAGCGGCGTGGCTCCCCCGGTTGGGATGGCCTGGATGTATCCCGGAGCCATCCCCTGATCGGCGGTGAGGGTCATGACGACGGCCTGGGCGTCGGCGGGAACCGCCTCGGGCATGGTCACCGGAACGGTGCCCTGCGCCGGGATCGGATTGGTCGAGCCGGTACCGAGGCCCTTACGGGTGTCGAGCACACGAATCGGGTCGATCGTGACCAACCGACCGGACGTGCTCTCGGGCACGTCGGTGTAGTAGCCGAACACGTCCACGACGAGATGCGTCGCCGACTGGGTGTAGACGGAGAACTGTCCGCTGACGTCCACACCGATGATGACGAGATTGGCGATGGTCTGACCGGCGTGGTCGACGTTGACGCTCGACGATGTGCCTGGTGCGCTGGTTCCGGCCGGGAACACCTGGATGAATCCCGGTGCGGCCGGCTCCGTGGCGGTCACGTTGAGCACGACGGCCCGAACCCCGCTCGTTGGGACACCGCCGACGCCGGCCGCAGTGAACGTGGTCGTGGATGCCGGCTGGCGGGCTCCGCTGGCGCCGCCCAGCCCGGTGCGGGTGTCGACGATTCGTGCCGGCGGGAGCGGTGTGAACTTCGCTCCGGCGATGGCGGGAGCCGGCGGGGGCAACGCCCCGGCCACGGTGATCGTGAACTCGCGGCTGCTGGTCAGCCCGTCGTTGTCGGTGACGGTCGCGGTGAAGGTGAAGATCCCGACCGTGGTGGGGTCGCCCGTGATGGTGCCGTCAGGGGCCAGCGTCAGCCCGGGAGGCAGCGCGCCGCCAGTGACCGACCAGGTGACCGGCTCACTGAGAGCTATCGCCTCCAACGGCGCCGCGTACGGCGAGCCGACCCGCCCGTTGGGAAGGCTGGCGTTGGTGGTGATGCACGGCGCTTGCGTGACGCCGTCGAGGTTGGTGTTCCAGCCATCGAACCGGTTGCACATCAGCGTCGTGGTTGCCGCCGACTCGGCGTCGGCGAACACACCCAGTCCGTACGGGTCGTCGGGCGAGCCAGGAGCCGTGCGCTCGATCGTGTTGTTCCCGATCGTCACGTTGGTGGAATTGTTGGTCAGGAAGACGCCTACATCGGTTCCGGCGCCCGTGATCGTGTTGTCGCTGATGACGAGGTTGGACGCGGTCCACAACAGCATCGCCGTCGACGAGGAACGTTCATTGCCGAAGCCCCGTGCGATCACGGTGTTGCCCGAGAACGTCCCGCCGGCCCCGCCGACCCCATACTGCACCGAGTTCTGGGCCACCACGTTGGACGGTATCGTCTCGTCGGGCGGGCCGATCGTGCTGCCTGAGACGTTCACGGTGGCCAGGCCCGATGCCACCAGTCCGCTCCGCTGGAAGCCGGTCGCCACGTAGTTCGTCACCGTCACCGTGTGAGGCACGTTGTCGAGAGCATTGATCCGCATCGCGATGCCGAGGATGCAGCCCGAATGCTGGGTGATGTCACGCACGGTCACGTTGGAGACGCTGCCGTCGGCATCGTTGAAGAAGACCCCGGTGAGGATGCCGCCGCAGCTCGTGGCGAAGCTCGTGCCGCGCACCGTCACGTTCGCGAGGTTCATTGACACGCCTACGTTCGAGACGACTGCCCCTTTGAAGGGCTCAGTTGGGCTCTTGTCGTGGGCGGTGATCGTGTGGTTGGCCCCGTCGAGCGTGAAGCCGTCAGGCACCGTCAGCGGCTCGGTCGTGTCACAGTCGGCCGTCAGCGTGTACGTAGTGGCGGAGGTGACCGCGCCGGCGCATGCGGTCCTCACATCTAGGTCCGCGGCACCGGCGGGACCGACCGGCATGAGCACCCACCACCCCAGCGTCAGTAGCGGAACGACCAACAACGCCTTGAGAGCACGCATCGACGCAACCCCCTATGTGGCCAAGCGGCGCCCCACAGTAGCAACCGCGACCGAGGGGCAGTGACCGTCGCCGCTGTCGGTCGCCACGGGGCACGCGCTCGGCGGTGTGGACCCTCCGGTGGCCTTGCCGGCGGCTGTGGCCGGCCGGCGAGCACCCGTCCGCCAGACGTGGTGACTCCACCGCCGCCAGACCTGCTAGCGCGGTAGTTGATCCACCCCCTCCCGGAGGAGACCGACCATGGACCCGAACGAACTGATGACACAGGCACGTGACGCTCTCACGGTGAAGCGAGTGTTCGGCGAGCCGTACGAGCGCGACGGCGTCACGCTCATCGCTGCCGCGGTGGTACGAGGCGGCGCCGGAGGCGGGCAAGGCGAAGGTACGGAGGGCGAGGCTCGCAAGGGCTCGGGCGCAGGCGGCGGGTTCGGCCTCATGGCGAAGCCGGCGGGCGTCTACGTCATCGAAGGGAACCACGTGCGTTGGCAGCCGGCCGTCGACGTCAACCGCATCGTGCTCGGCGGCCAGATCGTGGCCATCGTCGCGTTGCTCGTCCTGCGCGGCGTTCTCCGGCGTCGTCGATGATTCTGTGCCGTCGACGGCAGCGCCCTTACTTCCCTTCCTAGGCACTATCCGATACGCATCGTCTATGACGGTGCGAGCGCTGTAGTTACCCGCATCGGACGTGGTCGGTCGTGAGCCGATGACGCGATATATCAGCATGGATCGACTGACGTGAGGCCCGCGTGCCCAATGCCCATGGGGGTGCGGCCGCCGTCCCCACAACGCCGTCGAGCCGACGACATCGGTGAGCAGAACGTCAGCCGCTCCCGCACGGCGCGATGGACCAGCGCGACGGCTTCGTCTCGCAACACGCGGTTCAGGCCGCCGGTGGCGTTCGGCCGGGCCGGCGACCGGTTGAGCGGCGGTCGCCGCCGAGGCCGCGCCGTTGGCTGTCATGTGGCCCGATGGGGGGCGGGAACGTCCGGAGCACGGTCATCGCCACCCGCAGAGCCGGAGAGGTGGCCGACCGGAGCTTCTCGGGCCCAATCGGCGGCAGGAAGATGTCGACCGTGGCGGCACTCTCCACGTACCGGGCGCGGCCGACGCGCCAGAGCTGCGACCATCGGCTGCCCGACCTCGATCAGGGCCAGGCTCTCCTGGATATCGATCCATCGGGTTACGAGCGACCACTCTCGAACGCGGCCGCCGAGCGGTCGGTACTCCAAGAACGCGAGGCTCTCGCCGTCACCGAACACCTGGGCGTCGATCAGGAAGCGGGCGTCGCTCGGAACCGCTGCCAGCCCGTGCTTCAGAGAGTTGTACGCAGTCGCGTCGCTCAACCAGATCTCGGCGAAGCGCCGAACGAAGCGGACGAGGTTGTCGACGCCTTGGTCCCAATCGCCGCCCCTGTTGTGCGGCCTCGACTGGCTGCCGGTGAAGACTCTCCCGACCGCGTCACGGACCAGCCCTTCTCGGCCCGGCGCCAGGATCTGATCACCGACGTCATCGGTCACACGCCATGATGTCGCGCCGACTCATGGCGGCCGGTTTTCTTCGAGCCATTCGGCCGATACGTGGCCTCCCGATCGAGCTGTCCTGTGACGGGTCCGCTCGGACAGGTCGTGGCTGGCGGCGGGGTTCGCCATCACACTGCCGTGTCGTGGAGGACGAGCAGCGGGAGTTCGACACCCTCGACGAGAGCCGCCCGCCGGGCACGCCTCATGTCGTCGTGGCAAGCTCGATCGGCAGGGCGGCACGGTCCCATTCGGGGAAGCCGTCCTCGAGCCGTCGGGCTCGTCGACCTCGGCGGCGCAGGAGGCGCACGGCGTCGTCGGCGAAGACGCAGTACGGGCCCCGGCAGTAGGCGACCACCTCGACTTCGTCGGGCAGCTGGCTGATGCTGGCGGCCAGCTGGTCGATCGGGATGGACCGGGCGGTGGCGATGTGACCGGCCGCGTACTCGGCCGCCGGCCGGACGTCGATGACGACGACGTCGCCGGCCTGCAGCCGGCGAGCGAGCTCACGCCGGTTGATCTGCTCGAGGCGGCTGCGATCACCGAGATAGGCGGCCGCCAGTGTGTCCAGCTGCTCATGATGGGCGGCCGCGACGTCCCGCAACGCTGACCACAGCTCGCCCACGCGGCTCGACGAGATGCGGTAGTAGATCCTCGTCCCGTCCCGGCGGGTGGTCACGAGACCGGCCGTGGCGAGGGCACGCAGGTGGAACGACGTATTCGCGACGCTCTGGCCGATCTCGGCCGCAAGTTCGTCGACGTGCCGCTCGCCCTGGACAAGGACGTCGACGAGCTCAGCGCGGCGCCCGTTACCGAGTGCCTTGGCCACGTCCGCGAAGGCGTCGAACAGCGCATCCTTCGCTCGCCGATCGCCCATACCGAACCTCCTCAAAGAACCGCTTGACAATGTAGATCGGCCGGGCCGAGGATTCAAGCAACCGTTTGAGGAGCTGGTCGTTGGTCGAGGTCCGAACGTTCGTCGATGAAGGCCTGGGTCACTCCTCGTACCTCGTCGACCTGGGCGATGGGACGGCGACGATCATCGATCCACCGCGCTTCCCGACGCCCCATCTGTCGGCGGCGTCGGCCTCCGGGATCGCGCCGCGCTGGACGATCGACACCCATTCGCACGCCGACTACGTCACCGGCAGTCCGACGCTGGCCGACGATGACCGGGTCACGTTCCTCGCCCCCGCTGCGTCAAATCTCGAGACGCCACATCGCGCCGTGGCCGACGCGGACCGGATCATGCTCGCCCCCGGGATCATCCTGCGGCCGATCGCCACGCCCGGCCATACCCCAGACCACCATGTGTACCTCCTCGAGGACGGCGGCGCACCGGTGGCGCTGTTCACCGGCGGCTCGTTGATGGTGGGCGCCGTCGGACGTACCGACCTGTGCGGACCCGAACTGGCCGAACCGCTCGCGCACGACATGTTCCACTCGCTGCGCCGGCTCAGCGGCTTGCCCGATCACCTCGTCGTGTACCCCACCCACGGCGCCGGCTCGTTCTGTTCCGCTCCGGGCGGTGCGGACCGCATCACCACGCTCGGGCGCGAGCGGGCCACGAACCACCTGTTCCGCATCGACGACGAGGACACCTTTGTCGAGCGGTTGCTGGCGGGTCAGGGCTCGTTCCCGACTTACTTCCGTCGGCTGCCCGAGCTCAACCGGCGCGGACCTCGGCGCTACGCACAGCTGCCTCGCCTGGAGCGCCTCGACGTCGACGCCGTCGAACGTCACGTGGCGGCGGGGGCGCTCGTCGTCGACACAAGGCCGATCACCGAGTTCGCGGCCGCGTACGTACCCGGTTCGATGTCGAACGAGCTGCGGCCGGTGTTCGCCAGCTGGCTCGGCTGGCTCGTCGAGCTCAACCGCCCGATCGTGATCGTGGCGTCCGAGCACCAGGATCGTGACGAGATCGTCCTCCGCTGCCTCGACATCGGCCACGACGAGATCGTCGGCGAGATCGGTGGCGGCGTCGACGCCTGGCGCGCCGCCGGCCAGCCGATCGCAGCTACCTCACTCGTCGGGCCTGACGACGTGATCGGCACGCTGATCGACGTCCGCCAGACCAACGAGTTCGACGCTGGCCACGTCCCCGGTGCGCTCAACATCGAGCTGGCACACCTGGCCGCCTGCGCCGTTCCCGCCGGGCCGGTGACGGTGATGTGCGGGCACGGCGAGCGGGCCATGACCGGCGCCAGCATCCTCGCCGCGCAGGGCCACGCCGAGGTGATGGTGCTCGACGGTGGTCCCGACACCTGGGCGGCGTGGAGCGGGCAGCCGCTCGCCACGAGGCGATGAGCACCACCGCGACCCGCCCGTCCCTCCGTCTCGGGCTGCGCGAGAACCTGGCCCAGTTTAGCCTCCTGGTCGGCGTGAATGCCCTCGTCGGCGGCATGATCGGCCAGGAGCGGACTGTTCTTCCCCTCCTCGCCGAGCGCGAGTTCGAGCTGACCAAGTTCACCGCGGCGCTGACGTTCATCGCCGCCTTCGGGATCGTCAAGGCTGGGACGAACTTCTTCGCCGGCACCCTGTCGGACCGATTCGGCCGCAAGCCGGTGCTCGTCGCCGGTTGGCTGGTCGGACTCCCGGTGCCGCTGATCCTGATGTGGGCGCCGACGTGGGGCTGGGTGGTGTTCGCCAACGTGCTGCTGGGCGTGAACCAGGGCCTCACGTGGTCGACCACGATCATCATGAAGATCGACCTGGTCGGCCCGGCCAAGCGGGGGCTCGCCATGGGCTTCAACGAGGCGGCCGGATACGTCGCCGTCGCGCTCACCGCGCTGGCCACTGGCTACATCGCCGAACAGCACGGCCTCCGTCCGGCGCCCTTCTTCCTCGGCCTCGCCTTCGCCGGGCTCGGACTCGGGATCTCGACTCTGTTCGTCCGCGAGACCCATGCCTACGCACGCCACGAAGCCGCCAATCACGTCGCGCCCGACGAAACGCCGCACGATCAACTCTCCACCCGCGAGATCTTCACCCTCACGTCGTTCACCGAGCCGGCGCTGTCATCGGCATCGCAGGCCGGGCTCGTCAACAACCTCAACGACGGCGTCGCCTGGGGACTGCTCCCGATCTTCTTCGCGGACGCCGGCCTGTCGGTGGGCCGCGTCGGCGTGCTCGTCGCGATCTACCCAGGCGTCTGGGGGCTCGGCCAGCTCCTCACGGGCGGACTCTCGGACCGCATCGGACGCAAGCCGCTCATCGCCGGGGGCATGGTCGTCCAAGCGGCCGCCCTCGCACTGATCGCCACCGCCACGGGGTTCTGGCCGTGGGCGTTCAGCGCCGTCCTCCTCGGCATCGGCACCGCCATGGTGTACCCCACCCTCCTGGCCACGATCGGCGACGTCGCGTACCCGCTGTGGCGAGCCCGCTCCGTCGGCGTGTACCGGCTCTGGCGTGACGCCGGTTTCGCCGTCGGCGCGGTGCTGGCCGGGGTCATCGCCGACCTGTTCTCGATCGAAGCAGCCATCTACGCCACCGCCATCCTCACCGCCATCTCTGGGATCATCGTCATCGTCCGGATGTACGAGACCCACCCACCCGCCGCCCTCAGGAGGTGACCCGTCATGTCCGAGACGTCGATCGTCGACATCCAGGTCCTGCGCGAACAGGTGCGCGAGAAGTACCGCGCCGTCGCTGACGAACCGGACGCCACCTACCACTTCCACACCGGTCGACCGCTGGCGGGGCGCCTGGGCTACGACCCGAGGGTGGTCGACGCGCTGCCTGACCGAGCCGTCGAGTCCTTCGCCGGCGTCGGCAACCCCTTCTCGCTCCGGCCGCTCGAGCCCGGCGAGCGAGTCGTGGACGTGGGGTCGGGGGCGGGGTTCGACAGCTTCGTCGCTGCTCATCACGTCGGGCCCGAAGGCGCCGTCGTCGGGATCGACATGACGGGGGAGATGCTCGCCAAGGCCACCGGCACGAGCGACCTGCTCGAGTATTCGCACGTGTCGTTCCGCGAGGGGTACGCCGAGGCGCTGCCGATCAAGGAGGGCTGGGCCGACGTCGTCATCAGCAACGGTGTCATCAATCTGTGCGCCGACAAGCGGGCCGTGTTCGACGAGATCTTCCGCGTGCTGCGCTCCGGCGGGATCCTCCAGTTCGCCGACATCGCCAACGGTCAACCCGTGCCGATCGAGGTCATGCGCGACATCGACCTGTGGACCGGTTGAATCGCCGGTGGGCTGCCCCGTGAGGGCTGGCGCATGATGCTCACCGAGGTCGGGTTCGTCGACGTCGAGATCGGGCCCCCGGTCGACACCTTCGGCGGCGCTGCCGGCGAGGCCAACGCCCGCACCTTCGACGTCCACGGCTACGCCTTCCTGGCGCGCAAGCCACAACCCTCCTCCGGGACGACGAAGACGTGACGGCGTCCACCACAGACGTCACCACAGCTGGACTGACGAACCTCTACGGCGAGATGACTTCGCTCGATCGCGTCCTTCGGGCGTTGAGCTCCGACGGCGTCGACCTCACCCGCCTTCAGGCCCGTGACCTCTACGAGCGCGATCTGGACTGCCAGAACCTCGGAGCTCACCGGGTGCTCGAACTGATCGCGTCGGCGGTTGCCCAGCGCCGCGCTCCGGAGGCCGCAGACACGGTGCTCGACGTCGGCTGCGGCCTGGGCGGCCCCGGCCGCTTCGTCGCCGATCGGTTCGGCTGCGCCGTGGTCGGCATCGACCTCCTTCCCATGCGGGTCGACGTGGCGCGGGCCCTGACCGAGCGGACCGGCCTGGCCGACCGGATCACCTACCGCGTCGCCGACGCGACGGCGCTTCCCATCGACGACGCCGAAGTCGAGCAGGTGTGGATGCTCGACGTCGGCATCCATGTGCGTGACAAGCGGGTGCTCTTCGCCGAGCTCGCCCGCGTCCTCGTGCCCGGTGGCATCCTCGTCATGCATGACCAAACCGGACCCCTCCCACCGGCGATGCGCTCCGTCACTCGGGGGGCGCCCTTCATCGCCCCGACGTTGCCGCAGTTGATTCGCTACGTGGAGGACGCCGCCCTGCGCGTCATCGACTGGCAGGACACGTCCGCAGACATCGTCGAGTACTTCCGGCCCATCAGGGCCCGCTTCGAGGACAAGGCGGCGCGCACCGACGACGGCGAGCGGCGGCAGCGCTACGAGCGCATCGTCGCCCAGGCCAACGCCTACATCACGACTCTGGCCGAGCTCGGCGGCCGGACCGGCGTGCTCATCGCGCAGCGACGGCCCGAACGCCTGCAGCCCGGAGCTTGACGGCAGCACCGGTAACCCGTAGCTTACGGTTCGTGCCCACTTACGAGTCCGGGGGCGACGTCTGGAGCGTGCTCGGCGATCGAACCCGACGCACGATCCTCGAGTGCCTCGCCGATCGGCCGCTCGCCGTCGTCGAGATCGCCGAACGCTTGCCCGTCAGCCGGCCCGCGGTCTCCCAGCACCTGAAGGTGCTGAAGGACACCGGCCTGGTGACGGAGGAGGCGGTCGGCCGCCGCCACATCTACCGGCTCAACCCGGCGGGCGTCAGCGCGCTGCGCGACCAGCTCGACACGTTCTGGAACCGAGCGCTGGCCGGCTACGAAGCCGCACTCGATCACACCACGGAGGACCCCACGTGACATCCACCACGGACGCAACGGTCAACAAGGCGATCGTCGTGAACGTCCCGATCGACGAGGCGTTCCGCGTCTTCACCGAGCGGTTCGGCGACTTCAAGCCTCGTGAGCACAACATCATGAACTCCCCGATCGCCGAGACCGTGTTCGAGACGAAGGTCGGGGGCCAGATCTACGGCCGCGCTGAGGACGGGCAAGAGTGCCGCTGGGCGCGCATCCTGGCGTTCGATCCGCCGACGCGGGTCGTGTTCAGCTGGGACATCGGTCCGACCTGGCAGATCGAGACGAACTACGACAACACCAGCGAAGTCGAAGTCCGCTTCATCGCCGAAGCGGCTGATGGCACGCGTGTCGAACTCGAGCACCGCCACATCGACCGCCACGGTCCTGGCTGGGAGGGCGTGCGCGCCGGCGTGGACGAGGGTTGGCCCGTCTATCTCGGCCGCTACGCCGCCGTGCTCGCATGAGCGCATCTATTGCGGTCCGAGCGTTGTAGTTGCTCGCAATAACCAGGTCCGTCGTCAGCCGACGGCGCGATGTACGCGGAACCGAGTCTGGCGCCCGCCCTGACCCTGGCTCTAGTCCCTACTTCCCCTTGCCAGGCACGATCCGATACGCGTCGTAGACGCTGTCGATCGTCTTGATCGTGCGGACCACCGCATCGAGGTGACTCGGGTCGGCCAGCTCGAAGTCGAAGCGCATCTTCGAGATCCGGTCCGAGCCCGTGTGCGTGGAGCACGCCACGATGTTCACGTGATGGTCGGACAGCGCGTTCGACACATCTCGCAGGAGCTTCGAGCGATCGAGGGCCTTCACCTCGATCGAGGCGATGAACATGGAGTCGCCGGTGTCGCCGTCCCACTCCACGTCGATCATGCGGGCCGACTGGGTCCCGCCGAGCCCGACGGCGTTGGCGCAGTCGGCGCGGTGCACGGTGACGCCGCGACCACGGGTGATGAACCCGATGATGTCGTCGCCCGGGACCGGCGTGCAGCAGCGCGACAGCCGCACCATCACGTCGTCGAGCCCTTCGACGTGGACGCCCACGCCGGTGCGCCCGCGCCGCTGGCGGCGGGGCTTGGTGATGGTGGTGGGGAGCTGCTCCTCCTCCTCGCCCGACTTGAACCCCCGAGCGACCCGCTGGGCCACGGAACGGCCCGACACGTGGTGCTCGCCGATGGCGACGTACAACGCTTCCAAGTCGGCGAAGTTCATCGACAACGCCTCTTTGGCGAGTACGTCCGAGCCCATCAGCTTCTGCACCGGCAGGCTCTCCCGCCGCAGCTCGCGGATCAGCTCCTCCTTGCCGGACTCGAGCGCGTCCTCCCGACGCTCACGCGAGAACCATTGGCGGATCTTGTTGCGGGCGCGCGGCGACTTGACCAGCTTGAGCCAGTCCCGCGACGGGCCGGCACCCTCGACCTTGGAGGTGAACACTTCGCACGTGTCGCCCGACTGGAGGGCGTGGTCGAGCGGCACGAGGCGCCCGTTGACGCGAGAGCCGATGCAGGCGTGGCCCACCTCGGTGTGCACGGAGTAGGCGAAGTCGATCGGCGTGGCCCCCACGGGCAGCGTGATCACCCGCCCCTTGGGCGTGAAGACGAAGACCTCGTCCTGCTCGAGGTCGGTCTTCAGGTTCTCCATGAACTGGGCGGGGTCCTGCGTCTCCTTCTGCCAGTCGATGATGCGGTTCAGCCAAGCGATGTCGTCGGAGGGCGAACCCTCCTTGTACGACCAGTGGGCAGCGACGCCCCACTCGGCCCGCTGGTGCATCTCGTGCGTGCGGATCTGCACCTCGAGCGGCTTGCCCTCCGGCCCGATCACCGTGGTGTGCAGCGACTGGTAGAGGTTGAACTTCGGCATGGCGATGTAGTCCTTGAACCGGCCCACGACCGGCTTCCACGTGCCGTGGATGGACCCAAGGGCGGCGTAGCAGTCCTTCACCGAGTCGACGATGACGCGGATGGCGACGAGGTCGAAGATC
The DNA here is from genome assembly GCA_963728985.1 of uncultured Acidimicrobiales bacterium. Lineage (GTDB taxonomy): Bacteria > Actinomycetota > Acidimicrobiia > Acidimicrobiales > Ilumatobacteraceae > DASXAI01. The sequence continues at coordinate 274,365 of CAVSME010000007.1, forward strand.
TCGTCGAACTCCTTGCCCTTCACCACCATCTTCTCGTAGATGCTCCACAGGTGCTTCGGGCGGCCCGTGACGTCGGCGTCGATGTGCAGCTCGGTCAGCCGGCCCCGCACCTCGGCTACGACGCGAGCGAGATAGACGTCGCGCTCGGGCGCCCGCAACGACACCATGTGGTCGATCTCGGCGTAGCGCTTCGGGTGCAGCGCCGCGAAGGACAGGTCTTCGAGCTGCTGCTTCAACTCGGCCATGCCGAGCCGATGGGCCAGCGGCGCGTAGATGTCGAGCGTCTCCTGGGCGATGCGGGCCTGCTTGTCGGCCGCCAGTGCCGCCAGCGTGCGCATGTTGTGGAGGCGGTCGGCCAGCTTGATGATCAGGACCCGGAGGTCCTTGGCCATGGCCACCAGCATCTTGCGCATGGTGGCGGCCTGCTGCTCCTCCTTGGAGTCGAACCGCAGCCGGTCGAGCTTGGTGACACCGTCGACGATGTTGGCGATCTCCGTGCCGAACTGCCGATCGACGTCGGCCACGCTCACTTCCGTGTCCTCCACGGCATCGTGCAGGAGCGCCGCCGCCAGGGTGGTGTCGTCCAGGCCGATGTCGGCGACGATGTGCGCGACGGCCAGGGGGTGGTTGATGTACTTCTCCCCCGACTGCCGGTACTGGCCCTCGTGAGCGCTGGCGGCCACATCGAACGCCCGCAGGATGGTGGCCGTGGACGCCTTCGGGTGATGGGCCCGGTAGGCGGCGACGAGGGGCGCCACCTCTTCGGCCGCCTGGGGCGAGTGACGTCGCCAAGGGAGCACTCTGTCCACCGTCGCCACGCCCGCCTCCTTCCCTACACGCTCAACAACGCCATGATGTCGCGCTCGCCCAACCTGGCCCGGCCGCCGAGGACCACGAGCTCGATCACGAACCCCAGACCCACCACTTCCCCGCCCAAGCCTTCGACCAACCGCACCGCCGCCGTGGCCGTGCCGCCCGTGGCGAGCACGTCGTCGACGATCAGGATGCGCTCGCCCGGCATGACACCGTCGCGATGGATCTCCAGGATGTCGTTGCCGTACTCGAGCACGAACTCCTCACGGGCCACTTGCCACGGCAGCTTCCCGGCCTTGCGGGCGGGCACGAACGACGCCCCCATCCGGTAGGCGACTGGCGCGCCGACGATGAAGCCCCGGGCCTCGATGCCGAGCACCCGGTCGACGGGCACGCCGGCGAAGTGGTCGGCGATGGCATCGATGGCGAAGCGGAAGGCTTCGGCATCCCCCATGAGGGGGGTGAGGTCGCGGAACGTGACACCAGCCTGGGGGTAGTCCGGGATGTCCCGGATGTGGTTGGTGAGCCAGGCGGCATCAACTGCCATCGACTCAGGATAGGCGCGGGATCGCCTCGGCACGACGGTCAAGGGCCCGTGGGAGCAGCCTCGCCACCAGGCCCGAACGTGACGCCAGGATGGGCCCGAGCACGGCGAGGATCAACACGTACAGCCCGGTGAACGGCCCGAGGCGCTCGTCGAGGCCAGCCGCCAGTGCCAGGCTGGCGAGGATCAGCGAGAACTCCCCACGGGCCAGCACCGTCAGGCCCACGTTGGCGGCGGCGCGTCGGTCGCGGCGACCGATCCAGGCCACGAGCATGCCGGCCACGAGGTTCAGCACCAGTGAGAGCGACGCCGCCAGCAGCACAGGTCCGGCCACGTCGCCGAACTCACCGGGGTCGATCGTGAGCCCGAACGTGAAGAAGAAGATGGCGGCGAAGGCGTCGCGCAGGGGCAACACCAGGTGCTCGACCCGATCCTTCACCGTCGTCTCGGCCACGATGAGCCCGGCCAGGAATGCCCCGATGGCATCGGACACCCCCAACTCCTCGGCCAGCCCGGCTACGAGCACGGCGAGGCCGATGAACAAGATGGTGAGGATCTCGTCGTCGTCAGTGCCGATGAGCCGGTCCACCCAACGACCGCCGAAGCGGGCCACGAGCACCAGCGTGATGAGGAAGCCGAACGCCACGGCGGCGTCCTTCACGGCGGCGCCGCCCGAGCTACCCGAGAGGATCGGTTGCAGCACGGCGAGGTACAAGGCCAGGAAGACGTCCTCGACCACGATGATCCCGAGGATCAGCGGGGTCTCCGGGTTGTTCAGCCGGTGCAGCTCGACGAGCAGCTTGGTGGCGATGGCCGACGACGAGATGCCGACGATGCCGGCGATCACCAAGGCCTCACGCCCTCCCCACCCGAGGGCGAAGCCAAGCACGACGCCGCCGCCGATGTTGAGGACGATGTAGGTCGCTCCCGCGGCAAGGAGGGAGCGGCCGCCACCGACGAGGTCGTCGAGCGAGAACTCGATGCCGAGGTGGAAGAGCAGCAGGATCAGCCCGAGCGAGGCCAGGACGCTGAGCGCGCCGGGCTGCTCGACGAGCACGATGCCGGGCGTCTGGGGCCCGAAGATGATGCCCGCCGCCATGAACAGCGGGATGGTGGGCAGCCCGAACCGGCGCCCGATCCGAGCCATCAGCCCCGCAGCGAGGAAGGCCCCGCCGAGGGCGATCAGCGTGTGGCCCACTCGACCCGGCTACCGGCGCTTCTTCTTGCGGGGGCGGGGCGGGTGGGTGAACCCACCGGTGCTCGATGCCGCGGGCGCCGCGGCCGCGGCGGTCGGGGCGGGGCTGCTCGAGCGGGTGGGGGTCGGAGCGCCAGCCATGGCGGGAGCGGCGGCCGCGGCCGGCGCCGGCACGTCGGCATTGCGCCTGGCCCGATCCGCGATGGCCTTCCACTTGGGCTCACGCGCCTTGAGCATGGCCAGGATGGGCGTGGCGATGAAGATCGACGAGTACGAGCCCGTGATCAAGCCGACGAGCAGCGCCAAGGCGAAGTCCTGCAACGCCACCGCACCGAGGATCCACGAGCCCACCACGAGCAGAGACAGGACCGGCAGCACGGCGGCGAGGCTCGTGTTGAGCGAGCGCATCAGGGTCTGGTTCATCGACAGGTTGACGATCTCGGTGTAGGTCGTGCGCCCGCCGCCGTAGCGCTTCGTGTTCTCGTGGACCTTGTCGAACACGACGATCGTGTCGTAGAGGGAGAAGCCGAGGATGGTCAGGAAGGCCACGACGGTCTCCGGGGTCACCTGGAACCCGAAGATCGAGTAGATGCCCACGCTGATGAAGACGTCGTGGATCACGGCGAGTATGGCGGCGATGGCCATGCGCCACTCGAACCGGATCGAGATGTACAGCGCGATGGCGATGAAGAAGAAGATGAGCGCGCGGACGGCTTTCTTGGTGATGTCGCTGCCCCACGATGCGCTCACCGACTTGACGCTGACCTCCTCGGGCGCCACGCCCGCCTTGGCGGCAAGGTCGTTGCGCACCTTCGTCTGCACGTCCGCCGTCTGGGCGCCGACCTGGATGCGGATGCGGCTCGTGCCGCCGGCCAGCGTCTGGATCTTGGCGTCGTCGACGTTGATGCCATCGGCCGCCAGCACGCTGCGGGCGCCTTCGGTGTTCATGCCGTTGGCCTCTGGCACCACCCAGGCGACACCACCCTCGAAGTCGATGCCGAGGTTGAGCCCGCGGGTGACCAGCGACAGCAGCGAGACGAGGATGATCACGCCGGAGATGATGTAGCCGATGCGCCGCTTACCGACGAAGTCGTACGACGTCTCGCCGTGGTAGAGCCGGTGCCACAGGCGTCCCTGGGCCGGCGGCCTCGGGGTGATGACCGGGCGATCTTCCGTGGTGGTCATGCGCCGGCCTCTCCGGCGACAGCAACGGCCTCGCCTTGCGTGATGCCGAACAGGTGCGTCCGCCCCCGGTAGAAGCGCGAGGTGCTGAGCATCACCACGGCCGGTCGGAGGAAGAAGTACGCCACGATGAGGTCGATGAGGGTGGACAGGCCGAGGAAGAAGGCGAACCCTCGCACCGAGCCCACGGTGAGGTACCAGAGCAGCGCGGCGCCGATCAGCGACACGATGTCGGCGGCCAGGATGGTGCGCCAGGCGCCGGCCCAGCTGCGTTGCGCCGACGACCGGAAGGTGCGCCCGAGCCGGGCGTCGTCTTTCAATCGTTCGAAGTAGACGACGTACGAGTCGACGGTCACGCCGACCGACACGATGATGCCGGTGGCGCCGGCCAGCGTGAGGGCCAGTCCTCTGGTCTCGCCGAGCCAGGAGATCACCGCCCACAGGATGGCCGACGACAGCAGCACACCACCGAGGACCACGAAGCCGAGGCTGCGGTAGTAGGCGAACATGAACACGATCACGAGGGCTACGCCGATGATGCCGGCGATCACGCCGGCGCGCAGCGTGTCCTTGCCCAGCGTGGCCGACACCGTCTCGGCCGTCGGCGCCTCGAACTGCACGGGCAGCTTGCCGTACTTGAGCACGAGGGCCAGGTCGTCGGCCTCCTTCTCGCTGAAGTTGCCGGAGATGGAGATCTGGTCGGCCGCGAACGGGCTGAAGGCGCTGTTGCCGGGCTGGATCTCGGGCGCCGACTTGACCGTGCCGTCAAGGGTGATGGCGACGAGCCCGCGGCCGCGAGAGCCGATGCCCGGGCAGTTCTGCGCGCCGTTGAAGCACTCCTCGGTGACCTTGTTCCAGGTGTCGATGCCGTTGGCGCCGCCCTTCATGTCCAGGCTCACCTGCCAGCCGTTCTGGAAGACGGCGTCGGCCCCGTCGATGGCGGAACCGGTGAGGAAGGCCGGGCCCAGCTGGTAGCGCCGCACCACGTTGCCCTTGTCGTCGAGCTCGGGCAGCACCACGACGTTGTTCACCGAGCTCGGATCGGCGTCGGCGGCGGCCGAGGTCGTGGCCAGCGTGGTGGTGGCGGTGGTGGGCACGGTGGTGGCGGTGGCCGGCGCCGTGGTGTCGGTTGGCGCGACCGTGGTGTCCGCGGGCGCCACCGTGGTGGGGCTGTCCTGCGCAGGAACGGGCCGGGCGTTGCCGGGGCCGCCCCCGGCCGCCGTCGTGGCCGTGGAGTCAGGCGTGACCGCCGCCGGCGCCGTCGTGTCGGTGGGCGCCGCCGTGGTGGCGACACCGGGACCAGCCGTCGTCGGCGTCGTGTCGACGATCGGGACCGGCGCGCTCTCGTCGGGCGACAGGATCTGCAGCACGGGGCGGAAGCGCAGCTCGGCGGTCTGGCCCACGAGCTGGAGGGCGCGGTCCTGATCCTTCACGCCGGGGAGATCCACCACGATGTTCTGGTCCTGGCGAGTGATCTCCGGTTCGGCCACGCCGAGGGCGTCGACGCGCTGGCGGATGATCTGGACGGCTTGGTCGAGCGAATCGCTGCTGGGGCTCGTGCCCGGCTTGGGCTCGAGCGTGACGGATACACCGCCCTGGAGGTCGAGACCGAGGTTCGGCGTGTCGCCCAAGCCGATGGTGAGCGCCAGCGCGCCGATGGCGACGACGACGATGCCGATGAGCGAGATGAGGTTCCGCCGGCGCATGGACTACTTCTCGTCGTCGGTGGGATGCGCCGGATCGGTGGTCTCGGTGATCTCCGGCGTGGTGTCAGTGGTGGCCGGCGCGTCCTCCGCGACGTCGGCGGCCGCTGGTGCATCGGTGGTGGCGTCGACCTTCCGGGCGATGGCCCCCTTCGCCACCCGTACCTCGACGCCCTCGGCGATCTCCACCCACACGACGTCGCCCTCCATCGCCGTGATGAAGCCGTAGACGCCGGCCGTCGTGAGGACCTCGTCGCCTTCCTGGACCGCCGACAACAGCGCCTGCTGCGCTCGCATCCGCTTCTGCTGGGGGCGGATCAGCATGAAGTACATGAGAACGATCAGCAGCAGGATCGGCAGGAGAGCGGCCATTCGTGGTCCAGACGTCGAGGGCAATGGGCTGAAAGATCGTACTCCTGGGGCCTGTGCCGGCAGGCGCAGCCCCAGGCCCGAGCGGCCACGACCAGGAGATGCGGCTGCGGGGGTCCCTGTTCACGCCCAGACAGCCAGCACCTCGGCGCGCACTGATGGGAACGTGCCCGCGGCGATGGCGGTTCCCATGCGTTCCATCAGGGCGAACGTCCAGGCCAGGTTGTGCAGCGAGACGAGGCGGGACGCACTCGGTTCGTTGACCAGGAACAGGTGCCGCAGGTAGCCGCGCGAGTGGCGCCGGCACACCGGGCAGGCGCAGGCCGGGTCGAGCGCCTCGCCGGAGCGGGCGTGGCGGGCGTTGCGCAGGTGCACCTTCCCGCCGCCGGTCAGCGCGGTGCCGTGGCGGCCGAGGCGGGTGGGCAGCACGCAGTCGAACTGGTCGATGCCGAGGGCGACCGCCTCGACCAGCGAGGCCGGGTCACCCACACCCATGAGGTACCGGGGCCGGTCAGCGGGCAGCTCGGCCACGGCGGCGGCCAGCGCCGGTAGCATCTCCGCCCGGGTCTCGCCCACGGACAGCCCGCCGATGCCGTACCCGTCGAAGTCGAGGTCGACGGTACGGCGGGCCGAGTCGCTGCGCATCGTCTCGTCGATGCCGCCCTGGACGATGCCGAACAGCGCTTGGTCGGGTCGACGGTGCACGGCGCGGGCCCGCTTGGCCCATGCCGCCGTGCGCTCCACCGCCGCTCGAATCTCCTCGGCAGGTGCCGGCAGGCCGGGGCAGACGTCGAGCACCATCTGGATGGTGGCGCCGAGCTGCTCCTGTATGGCGACCGCCGACTCCGGTGTGAGCCGGTGGCGGGAGCCGTCGTAGGTGGACCGGAACGTGACGCCGTCGTCGTCGACGTCGGGACCGAGTGAGAACACCTGGAAGCCGCCCGAGTCGGTGAGGGTGAGGCCGCCCCAACCGGCGAACGGCCCGACGCCGCCGAACCCGGCCACGACGTCGGGCCCCGGCCGCAGCATCAGGTGGTAGGTGTTGGCCAGCACGATCTCAACGCCGAGGGCCTCGTAGTCGAGGGCGTCGAGGTACTTCACCGCAGCACGGGTCCCGACGGGCATGAAGCACGGCGTGCGGTACGAGCCGGCGGCCGTGCGGGCGACGCCCGTGCGGGCGGCGCCGTCGGTGGCGGCGATGTCGATGGTGACGGGCGCGGTCACGATGCGCGCTCAAGGAGCATGGCGTCGCCGAACGACAGGAAGCGGTACCCGTCGGCCAGCGCCGTGCCGTACAGATCCCGCCAGCGGGGCCCGATGAAGGCGTCGATCATCATCAGCAACGTGGTGCGGGGCAGGTGGAAGTTGGTGAGCAGCACGTCGACCAGTTGCCAGGGGAACGGCCGGCGGATGAACAACGTGGTGCGACCGCTGAGCGCACCCGTGACCGCCGCGCTCTCCAGCGCCCGCACGGTCGTGGTGCCGATGGCCACGACCCGCTCGGCGCGGCGGCAGGCGTCGAGCGTCTCGGGCGGCACCCGGTAGCGCTCGCTGTGCATCTGATGGTCGGCGGGGTCGGCCGCCGTCACGGGCTTGAACGTGTCCAGCCCGACCACCAGCTCGACCGCCGCCACCGCGATCCCCCGATCGGCCAGTGCACCGAGCACTGCGGGCGTGAGGTGGAGGCCGGCCGTCGGCGCCGCCACCGATCCGGGCAGGCGGGCGTAGACGGTCTGGTAGCGCTCGGGGTCGTCGAGGGCGGTGCCGATGTAGGGCGGCAGCGGCACCTCGCCGTACCGCTCGAGGTCCGCTTCGGGCACGAGGAGCCGCACGCGACGCTGCGCACCGGTCCGCGGACCCACCTCCACGACGGGGGTGCCGTCGACGGCGTGGAGCACCTCGCCGTCGCGCAACTTGGCGCTCGGGCGCACCAGGGCCAGCCACGTGCCGTCGGCGGCGGGCTCCACGAGCAGCGCCTCGGCGGCGCCGCCGGTCGCCCGCCGCACCCGCAGCCGAGCGGGGATCACCCTCGTCTCGTTGACGACGACCAGATCGCCCGGACGCAGCAGGCCGGGGAGGTCGCGGCACGTGGCGGTGGACCGGCGCCGCGCCCGGTCCCCGGTCGACGAGCAACCGGGCGCCGTCGCGAGGTTCGCTCGGCGTCTGGGCGATGGCGGCGGGCGGCAGGTCGTAGTCGTAGTCCGCCAGCCGCATGCGCACAGGGTACGGTCCGCCGCCATGGCCACCGCCTCTGCCACTCCGTCTCGAACCGACACCGTCGTCGTGGGCGACGGCTCCTTCGACCTGCACGTCTGGCTCCCGGACGCCGGCAACGGCCCGGGCATCCTGCTGTTCCAGGAGATCTTCGGCGTCGGGCCCTACATCCGGGCCGTGGCCGAGCGCCTCGCCGGCCTCGGTTACGTCGTGGCCGCCCCCGACGTGTTCTGGCGCCGGCAGCGCAACTGGGAGGCCGGCCATGACGAGGCCGGACTGCAGGCGTCGATCGGGCTCGTGTCCAGCTTCGACTTCCCGCAGGGCGTGGCCGACTGCGTGGCCGCCCTCGAGCGGCTGCGGGCGCTGCCGGAGGTCACCGGCGGCACCGGCGTGATGGGCTTCTGCCTGGGCGGCACGCTGGCGTGGTTCGTGGCCGCCGCCGCCGATCCCGACGTAGCCGTGAGCTACTACGGCTCCGGCGTGGCCGGCGGGCTCGAGCAGGCCGGATCGGTCTCGTGCCCGGTCATCTTCCACTTCGGCGACAACGACCCGTACCTGCCCAACGAGCAGGTCGACGCCATCCGCGCCAGCGTGGGCGACCGGCCCGACGTCGAGATCCACGTGCAGGCGGGCGCCGGGCACGCGTTCGACAACCACGAGGCCGCCATGTTCTGGAACGAAGCGGCGGCCGCCGCCGCCTGGGAGCGCACCGTGGCATTCCTGCGGCAGCACCTGCCGGTCAGCTGAACAGGTTGGGCGGGCCCCCCGGCGGGGTCATGTCGAGGTGCAGGTACGCCGCCGGCGTGGCCACCCTCCCGCGCGAGGTGCGCATCAGTAGCCCCTGGGTGATGAGGAACGGTTCGTACACGTCCTCCACGGTCTCGGGCTCCTCCCCCACGCTGATGGCCAGCGTGGACAGCCCGACGGGGCCACCGTTGAAGTGCTTGCACAGGGCGCCGAGGATGGCGCGGTCCACCTTGTCGAGCCCGGCCTCGTCCACGCCGAACAGGGCCAGACCGGCGCGCGCCGTCGTGATGTCGATGGCGCCGCCGGCGCGAACCTCGGCGTAGTCACGCACCCGCCGTAGCAGGCGGTTGGCGATGCGGGGCGTGCCCCGGCTGCGCCCGGCGATCTCGGCCGCCCCCTCGTCGTCGACCTGGACGCCGAGGATGCCCGCCGCCCGGGTGACGATGGCCTGGAGCTCACCGGCGTCGTAGTAGTCGAGCCGGGCCACGAGCCCGAAGCGGTCCCGCAGCGGGCCGGTGATGAGGCCCGTGCGCGTCGTCGCCCCGACGAGCGTGAAGCGGGGCAGGGTGAGGCGGATGGACGACGCCGCCGGGCCTTTGCCCACCACGATGTCGAGCACGAAGTCCTCCATCGCGGGATAGAGGATCTCCTCGACGGCGCGCGACAGCCGGTGGATCTCGTCGATGAAGAGCACGTCGCCCTCGTCGAGCTTGGTCAGGATGGCGGCGAGATCACCGGCCCGCTCCAGTGCCGGGCCCGACGTGATCTGGAGCTGGGCCGCCATCTCGGTGGCCACGATGCCGGCCAGGGTGGTCTTGCCCAGGCCCGGCGGGCCGGCCAGCAGCAGGTGGTCGGCGGCCTGGCCCCGCCGGCGAGCGGCCTCGAGGATGACCGAGAGGTGCTCCTTGACCTCGGTCTGGCCCACGAACTCGTCGAGGCGGTGGGGTCGGAGGCCGGCCTCGATGCTCAGCTCGTCGGCATCGGCGGCCGGATCGAGGAACTCGTCACGCACGCCGCACCGCCAGCACCTTCAGGGCATCGCGCAGCAGCACGGAGGCGTCGGTGCCGGCGGTGAGCTCCCGGAGCGCGTCGCGGATCTCCTCGGTGGAGTACCCCAGGCCGGCCAGCGCTTCGGCCACCGCCTGCGTGGCCGTCGGGGCGCCGTCACCGTTCGTTACGGGGACGAGCCCGTCGAGGCCGGCACCGTCGAGGCGGCCCTTCAGCTCCAGCAGCAGGCGCGCCGCGGTCTGCTTGCCCACCCCGGGCACGAGAGTGAGGGCGGCGACGTCGTTGTCGGCCACCACCCGGCGCAGCTCGCCGGGCCCGTGGGTGCCGAGGATGGCGAGGGCCAGCGCCGGGCCGACCCGGTGGGCGCCGAGCAAGGCCTCGAAGCAGACCCGCTCGTCTCGAGACGAGAAGCCGTACAGCGTCTGGGCGTCCTCGCGGATGTGATGGTGGACGTGCAGGAAGGCCTCGGCGCCGACGTCGAGCGTGGCCAAGGTGCGGGGCGTGACGGTGACGCGGTAGCCGACGCCGTGCACCTCGAGCAGCACTTCGGCCTCGGCGCTGCGCTCCAGCACGGTGCCCCGCAGCGAGCCGATCACCGGGGCACCGCCGCCACCTTGGCCCGGAACGGGGCGACGGCCAGGTGGCACAGCGCGAGGGCGGCGGCGTCGGCGGCGTCGGCCGGGCGCGGGGGCTCGGCCAGGCCGAGGCGGGCTTGCACCATCTTCTGCACCTGCTCCTTCCCGGCGGCGCCGTAGCCGGTGACGGCTTCCTTCACCTCGTTGGGCGTGTACTGGACCACCTCGCAGCCGGCGGCGGCGGCCTCGGCCAGGGCCAGCCCACTGGCCTGGCCGACGCTCATGGCCGTGCGCACGTTCACCTGGAAGAACACCCGCTCCACGGCCACGACGTCGGGCTGGAGCTCCGCGATGAGGGCGGCGAGATCGGCCCGCAGCGCCGCCAGCCGGTGGGGCAGTTCCTGCGTGGGCGGGGTCGTGAGCACGCCGATGGCCACGGCCCGCACGGCGCGGCGGGGCGCCGGCTCCAGGCAGGCGTAGCCGCAGCGGGACAACCCGGGGTCGATGCCGAGCACGAACACGAGTTCGACGGTAGTCCACCGGCCCGCCGCAGCGGCGGATTCCCGTTCTCGTGCGCGATAACCCCGCTCACGGTTGATAAATCGCGTCAGTACGCCGAGAGACGGGCGTGGATGCGGGATTTGGCGGCGGGCCACTCTTCGCTGAGGATGGAGAAGAAGGCGCTGTCCCTCGGGCCGCCGCCCGGCCCGTAGGCGGGCATGTGGCGGCGCAGCGTGCCGTCGTAGCGGGCGCCGAGGCGTTCGATGGCGGCCCGGCTGCGCTCGTTGCGGGCATCGGTCTTGAGCGACACGCGCTGCACGCCCCACACCTCGAAGGCGTGGGTGAGCATGAGCAGCTTGGCTTCGGTGTTGACCGCCGTGCGCTGAGCCGAGGCGGCGAGGAAGGTGGCGCCGATCTCGACCACGTCGGGCGGACCGTCGCCGCTGCCCCACCACTCGGGGAAGAAGCTCGTCGATCCCACGACCCGCTCCTCGGCCTTCCAGTACGTGGCGAACGGGATGCGATCGTTGTCGTGGGCGTCGTCGATGTAGGCCACGACGCCGGCGGCGCCCTCGGGTGTGCGCGTCCAGCCGTACGTGCTGCGGTCCTCCTCGCTGGCGGCCAGCAGCGCGTCGGCGTGGTCCATCGTGAGCGGTTCCAGCCGGACGTGGACGCCGTCGAGCGTGAACCGTTCGATCACTCGAAGACCACGACGGAGCGCAGCACCTCGCCCCGTTCCATGCGGTGGAACGCCTCCTCCACGCCGTCGAGCGGGATGGTCTCACTCACGAAGCCGTCGAGGTCGAGCCGGCCCTGGAGGTAGAGGCCGATCAGCATCGGGAAGTCGCGCGACGGCAGGCAGTCGCCGTACCAGCTCGGCTTCAGCGCCCCGCCGCGCCCGAAGAACTCGATCATCGGGATGTCGGGGAACGTCATCTGGGGGTTGGGCACCCCGACCTGCACGACGGTGCCGGCGAGGTCGCGCGAGAAGAACGCTTGCCGCAGCACCTCCGGATGGCCCACGGCCTCCACCACGACGTCGGCGCCGAAGCCGTCGGTGGCCGCCTTCACCGCTTCGACCGGATCGGTGGTCGACGCGTCGACGGTGTGGGTGGCGCCGAAGCGCTTGGCCCATTCGAGCTTGCGGGGGTCGAGGTCGACGGCCACGATCGTGCGGGCACCGGCGAGGCGGGCACCGGCGATGGCGGCATCGCCCACGCCGCCGCAGCCGAAGACGGCCACGGTGTCGCCCCGCTGGACGTTGCCGGTGTACATGGCTGCGCCGAGCCCGGCCATCACCCCGCAGCCGATGAGCCCGGCCGCCGCCGCCGACGCCGCCGGATCGATCTTCACGCACTGGCCGGCGGCCACGAGGGTCTTCTCGGCGAAGGCGCCGATGCCCAGCGCCGGTGCCAGCGGGGTGCCGCCCAGCGTCATCTTCTGGGCGGCGTTGGCCGAGTCGAAGCAGTACCACGGCTTGCCCTTGGCGCAGGAGCGGCACCGCCCGCACGGCGCCCGCCAGGCGATGATGACGCGATCGCCCGCCGCCACGTTGCCGACCCCGTCGCCGACGGCTTCCACCACACCGGCCGCCTCGTGGCCGAGGAGGAACGGGAAGTCGTCGTTGATGCCGCCCTCGCGGTAGTGGAGGTCGGTGTGGCACACCCCGCACGCCAGCACGCGCACGAGGGCTTCGCCGGGTCCCGGGTCGGGGACGGTGATGGTCTCGATGGTGACCGGCGCCTTCACAGCAGCGGCGATCACAGCGCGCACTTCATGGGCCATGGCCCGGGAAGTTAACGCGACCGAGAGGATTCGACGGCCCGGATCAGTTCGTCGGTCGACCGGTACGTGAGCCCGGCGATGGCGCGGTGGACGTAGCGGATGATGCCGTCGCCGTCGACGACGAACACGCTGCGCCGCGGGTAGCCGAGCGGGCCGAGCGTGCCGTAGAGGCCGGCGACCTTCTTGTCGGTGTCGGCCAGCAGCGGGAAGCTGAAGCCGTGCTTGGCGGCGAAGTCCTCGTGGCTGTCCACCGACTGCGGGCTGATGGCCAGCACCTGGGCGCCGACCTCGGCGAACTGGCCGATGTTCTCGGTGTAGGACGTGAGCTGCTTCGTGCACACCGGTGTGTTGTCACCGGGGTAGAAGACGAGCACGACGGGCTGGCCCCGGTACTCCGACAGCGAGTACGACCGCCCCCCGGTGCCCGGGAGCGTGAAGTCCGGGGCGGTGTCACCCGTGGAAAGGCCGGCCACAGCTACGCCTCCAGTGGCGCGGCAGTGCGGCGCCGGGTCGAGGGCGTACGGGGTTGTCCGAGCACAGCGAGTCCGAGGCGGAGCCCAGGCATCAGACCGTCTCGACGGCGTCGAGGACGGCGTCGGGGATGTCGAAGTTGGCGTACACGTCCTGCACGTCGTCATGCTCCTCGAGCGCGTCCATCACCCGCAGCACGCGCTTGGCGTCCTCGGCAGTCTCCAGTGGCACCGTCGTCGAGGAGATCATGGTGGACTCGGCCGACGTGACATCGATGCCGGCCGCTTCCAGTGCCTCCCGCACCGCTTCCACGGCACCAGGCTCGCACGTGACCCGCCAGGTGTCGCCCTCGTCGACGATGTCGTCGGCACCGGCATCGAGCGCGGCCAGCATGACGTCATCTTCGGCGAAGCGCTTGGGGACGAGCACGATACCGGCCCGGCTGAACTGCCACGCCACCGAGCCCGGCTCGGCCATCGATCCGCCCGAGCGGCTGAAGATGTTGCGCACCTCGGCGCCGGCGCGGTTGCGGTTGTCGGTGAGCACGTCGACCAGGATGGCTACCCCGCCGGGGGCGTAGCCCTCGTACATGATCGACTCGTAGGTGACGCCTTCCAGCTCGCCGGTGCCGCGCTTGATGGCGCGATCGATGGTGTCGTTGGGGACGGAGGCGGCCTTGGCCTTGCCCACCATCGTGCGCAAGGTGGCATTGGACGTGAGATCGCCGCCGCCCTCTCGGGCGGCAACTTCGATCTGGCGGATCAGCTTGGCGAACAACTTGCCGCGGGCCTTGTCCTTGGCGCCCTTCTGGTGCTTGATCGTGGCCCACTTGGAATGGCCGGACATCAGACGAGGACCTCCTGCAGGAAGCGGGCGTGCAACCGGCTGTCGCCCGAGAGCTCGGGATGGAACGAGGCGACGGTGACGGTGCCCTGACGAGCGAGCACCGGGCGTCCCTCGTGGTAGGCCAGCACCTCCACGCCCGGGCCCGCCGACTCGACGAGCGGGGCACGGATGAACACCGCGGGGAACGGCGCGCCGGCGAGATCGGTCACGGTGAGGCTGGTCTCGAAGCTGTCGATCTGGCGGCCGTAGCCGTTGCGGCGCACGGCCAGGTCGATGGCGGCGAAGGAGCGCTGGTCGGGGCGGCCGTCGAGTACGTCGGTGGCCAGGAGGATCATGCCGGCGCACGTACCGAAGACGGGCAGGCCCGCATCGAGGCGCTCGGCGATGGCGTCGAACAGGCCCGACGACTCGAGGAGCATCGACATCGTGGTCGACTCGCCGCCCGGCATGACGAGGGCGTCGACGCGAGTCAGATCGTTGGGGGTGCGGACCTCTTTGGCCCGGGCGCCCAGCTCAGTGACGGCGAGGGCGTGCAGGGCGAAGGCGCCCTGCAGGGCGAGGACACCGACCGTGGGCTTCACCTGGCGGCCTCGACTTCACTACCAGCCCCGCTCGGAGAGCTTGACCGTGATCTCGTCCATGCCGATGCCGGTCATCGGCTCGCCGAGGCCGCGGCTCACCTTGGCCAGGATGTGGGCGTCACGGAAGTGGGTGGTGGCTTCCACGATGGCCTTGGCCCGGGGTGCCGGATGGGCGGCCTTGAAGATGCCCGAGCCGACGAACACGGCTTCGGCACCGAGCTGCATCACGAGGGCGGCGTCGGCCGGCGTGGCCACGCCGCCGGCACAGAACAGCGGGACCGGGAGCCAGCCCGTTTCGGCCACCTCCTGCACGAGGGGCAGCGGCGCCTGGAGGCGCTTGGCCCACTCGAACAGCTCGGCCGGATCGGCCTGGGTGATCTTGCGCATGTCGCCGATGATCGAGCGGAGGTGGCGCACCGCCTCCACGATGTTGCCGGTGCCGGCCTCGCCCTTGGAGCGGATCATCGCCGCGCCCTCGCTGATGCGCCGGAGCGCCTCGCCGAGGTTGGTGGCGCCGCACACGAACGGCGCCGTGAACGCCCACTTGTCGATGTGGTGGGCCTCGTCGGCCGGGGTGAGCACCTCGGACTCGTCGACGTAGTCGACGCCGAGGGCCTCGAGGATCTGGGCCTCGACGAAGTGGCCGATGCGGGCCTTGGCCATGACCGGGATGGTGACGGCGGCCTTGATGCCCTCGATCATCTCGGGGTCGCTCATGCGGGCCACGCCGCCCTGCACGCGGATGTCGGCCGGCACCCGCTCGAGGGCCATCACCGCCGAGGCGCCGGCGTCCTCGGCGATCTTGGCCTGGTCCGGGTTGACCACGTCCATGATGACGCCGCCCTTGAGCATCTCGGCCAGCCCGCGCTTGACGCGGAAGGTGCCAGTCGCTCGCGGCGCGGTGGGAGTGGGCTGGTCGACCATGGCGTCCAGTCTAGGGCGCGCCACCAGCGCCCACGCCGCCGCAATCGCGCTCATCTGATGTGCGATGAGCGTCGCCACGGTTGATAAATCGCGTCAGTACGACCGAGAGTTACGGGAAGGGGACGCTGTCGGGGTCGGCGCCGACGGGGATCTCGGCGGCCTCACCCGGCTCGGGGAGCTCCACCCAGGTGCGTCCCGGCGTGAGCTTCACCACGTTCCCGGCGGCGTCCTTGTACACGGCCGGCTGCTTGGGGTCGGGGCGGCTCCACGTGCCCTTCACGATCTTGCCGTCGGTGAGGATCCACGCCTCGCCCTCTCCCACCGTCACAGCCTGCTGCGACTGCCCCACGCCGGGCACGCCCACGTAGGAGACGAACTGGATCACGACGTTGGCCGGGGCGATCTGCACGCCGTCGTGGTCGACGTGAGGCGAACCGTTCTCGTCGCGCAGCCACGTCTTGGAGGCGGCGTCCCACATGAACTGCGCCTTGGTGCTCTCCATCTTGAGCCGGATGCCGCCGATCGGGTCGCCCACCGGTGACGCCTCGTCGTCGGCCCGGAAGGTGAGCAGCGGCGCCGGGGCGCCCTGGCCCGCCGGCGCCAGCGTGTAGAGCGCCACGGTGTCGGCGTACAGCGTGTGCTCGCTGCCCTTGGCATTGGTGCGGTTGTCGCGGTGGTAGCCGCCGGGGGCGTTGGCCTGGCCCTGGCCCACGTCGGTGAGGTCGGCCCCGCTGATCTGGCGCTGCACCGTGGGATTGCCGCCCGACCACGCGAACAGCGGGTGCGACAGCGCGGCGACCAGGTTGACGTCGGTGGTGCGGGCGGAGCGGATGGGCCCGACCGGCGTGGAGTTGCCGGACTGGAACACGGCGAAGAACCGCGTGATCCCCTCGACCTCTTCCTCGTACACGACGTCGGCCTGGTTCAACCCGGTCTGGGGGCGGGCCTCGGCGTGGTTGTCGATCTTCACCACCAGTGCCGGCCGGTTCTGCGTCGTCGGGTCGGTGACGGGCAGGCCGGTGAACGCGTAGCGGGCCACCACCTGCGTCGTGGTCGTACCCGCCGCCGCCGACGTGGAGCTGGCCGCCACCGACGTGGACGTGGTCGTCGCCACCGCGCTGGTGGTGGAGGGCGTGGCCGCTTTGGAGCCGCCGCTGCAGGCACCGGCCACGAGGGCGGCGGTGCCGGCCAGGACGGTCACGAGGGGGGTACGTCGGGACGTCGGCAAGGTTCTAGAGCTCCCGGAGCAGCGCGATGCGCTCCTCGAGTGGTGGATGGGTGTCGAACATCTTGTTGAGCCACCCCTGGCGGCCCTTGTCACCCACCCCCGCCATTGGCTGCTCGATCCACAGGTGGGCCGTCGCCTTCGATGCCGAGTGGGTGACCGTGGTGTCGTCTCGGAGCTTCTCGAGCGCCGAGATCAGACCGGGAGGGTAACGGGTCAGGTGCACCGCAGATACGTCAGCCAACGTCTCGCGATTGCGACTGACGGCGGCCTGCATCAACTTGGCGATGAGCGGGGCGATGAGGATGAAGATGAAGCCGACGAAGGCCAGCGGGTTGTTGCCGTTGTCCCGGTCGTTGCCGCGCGACACCCGCCCGCCGTTCCACCACATCATCCGGAACGTGATGTCGGCCAGCACGGCCACCGCCCCGACCAGCGTGACGGCGATGGTCGACACGAGGATGTCGTAGTTCTTCACGTGCGACAACTCGTGCGCGAGCACACCTTCGAGCTCGACGCGGTTCATCTTCTCCAGCAGCCCGGTGGTCACGGCGATCGCCGCGTGGCGCGGGTTGCGGCCGGTGGCGAAGGCGTTGGGCGCCTCGTCGTCGACGATGTAGATGCGCGGCTGGGGCAACCCGCCGGCGATGCAGAGCCCTTCGACGAGGTTGTAGAGGCGTTTGTACTGGTTGGGATCGGCCGGCCGGGCGCGACTGACCGAGAGGGCGACGGCGTCGGACTTCCAGTACGAGGCGAAGGCCAGGGCACCGGATACGACGAACGCGATGATGACGCCGTACCAGCCGAAGCCGAGGAGGTAGCCCGCGGCCGCTCCTGCGGCGGCGAGGACGAGCACGAAGCCCGCGACGAGAACAACCGTGCGCCGCTTGTTGGCGGCGATCTGTTCGTACATCTACGCCGGGTGCGTCAGAACTGCACGCGAGGCGCTTCGCGGGCGCCCTCTTCGGCCTCGAAGTACTCCCGCTCGGTGAACTTCATCGCGCCGGCGAGGATGACCGCCGGGAACGACTGGATCTTGGTGTTGTAGCCCAGCACGGAGTCGTTGTAGAACTGCCGCGCGTACGCCACCCGACCTTCGGTCGCGGTCAGCTCCTCTTGCAGCGACAGGAAGTTCTGGTTGGCCTTGAGATCCGGGTAGGCCTCGGACAGGGCGAACAGCTGGCGCAGCGCCCCGGTCAGCATGTTGCTGGCCTGCGCTTCCTGCTGCGGGCCCTGCGCAGAGACACCGGCGTTGCGGGCCTGGATGACGGCGTCGAGGGTCTGGCGTTCGTGAGCGGCGTAGCCCCTCACGGTCTCCACGAGGTTGGGAACGAGGTCGAGGCGGCGCTTCAGCTGGACGTCGATCTGGGCCCACGCGTTCTCGACGCGGTTGCGCAGCTTCACCAACCCGTTGTAGGTGGCGATGACGTACAGGACGAGCAGCACGACCACGACCACGATCACGATGAGCGCGATGATCATGGTGCGGGCGATCCTTTCGATGGGTCTGGTGCAGGGATGTTACGGCGCCGCCCCCGGCGCGAGTGGACGCGCTCGGCCATCTGCCGACCGACTTCGCTGCGATGGAGCATCTCGTAGAGGCCGAGGTAGCGCCGGGCGAGGCTGTCCATGGAGAACATGTCGGCGCGCTCGGCGCCGGAGCGGCGCAACCGGTCGGCCAGATCGTCGTCGGTCAGCACGTGGCGGAGCTCGGCGGCGAGGGCCTCGGCGTCGCCGCCCGGGACCAGCCGGGCGTCCAGATCAGGACGGGCCACGTTGCGGTACCCGGGCAGGTCGGTGGCGACGATCGGCGTGCGGGCCGCCATCGCCTCGATCAGCACGACGCCGAACGACTCGCCGCCGAGCGACGGCGCGCAGAACACCGACGCCCCCCGCATCCGGGCGATCTTCTCCTCGTCGCTGATGAGGCCGAGCCACTCGATGCGGGGATCGCCGGCGTACTGGGCCTGGAGGCGGGCCGAGTCCGGACCGCTGCCGGCCACCCAGCAACGGGTCGTCGGGGGCAGCGACGCCATCGCCGCCAGCAGCACGTCGAGGCCCTTGCGGGGCTCGTGGCGGCCGCAGAAGAACACCGTCGGCCCGTCGGGCTTCAGCGGATCGGCCAGCCGCCAGCGGTCGACCTCGACGCCGTTGTACACCAGCTCGTAGCAGCCGCCGAGGTAGCGCTGGGCCAAGAGGCGGGCGTCATCGGACACAGCGCAGCGCACGTCGATGCGGGCGGCGAAGCGCCCGAGCGCCGGGTTGAGCCACCGGTACGACGAGCTCTCGCCGGCAGCGTGGAACGTGGCCACCGTCGGCGCCGTGTGCATCAGCAAGGCGGTGAGCGTCGGCCCGGGAGCGAGCGGCTCGTGCAGGTGCACGATGTCGAACTCCTCGTCACGCAGGGCCCGCATGGTGCGCAGCGTGGCGGCCAGGTCGGGGGCGACCGGGGCCATCGAGCCGTTGGCGGCGGTCGGGATGCTGTTGCCGAGGGGCGTGACGAACAGCTCGGGCGGCGGGCCGTCGCACGGGGCCAGCACCCGCGCCTCGTGCCCCAGCCGGCGCAGGACGCGGGCCAGGCCGAGCACCTGAGCTTGGACACCACCCGGCACGGCCAGGCTGTATGGGCAGACCAGGCCGACCCGCATCCCCCAAACTTAACCCGGTGGGGGAAGCCCCATGGGGAGATGGACCACGAAGCGGGCTCCGCTGCCCGGCGTGGCGATGGCGCTGACCCGCCCCCCGTGGGCGCTGACCACGGCGGCGACGATGGCCAGGCCCAGCCCGGCGCCCCCGCCGTGCTTGCGGTTCCGGGAGGAATCGGCCCGGTAGAACCGCTCGAAGACGTGGGCCGCCGCCTCCGGCGTCATGCCTGGCCCCTCGTCGGCCACCTCCACCACGGCGTCGCCGCCGTCCACGTCCACCCGCACGGCCACGGCCGTGCCTTCCGGTGTGTGGACACGGGCGTTGGCCAGCAGGTTGGCCACGACCTGGTGCAGCCGCATGTCGTCGCCGCTCACCACGACCGGGCGTCCGGGGTCGACGAAGCTGATCGGGCGGTTCGGCTCCACGGCGCGGGCGTCGGCCACGGCGTCGTCGACCAGCGCCACCAGCTCCACCGGCTCGCGCTCGAGGGGTCGTCCCTGGTCGAGGCGGGCCAGGAGGAGCAGGTCGTCGACCAGGACGCTCATGCGCGAGGCCTCGTCCTCGATGCGGCGCATGGCCAGTGCCAGCTGGTCGGGATCGTCGGCGGCACCGCGGCGGAAGAGCTCCGAGTAGCCGCGGATCGACGTGAGCGGGGTGCGCAGCTCGTGGGAGGCGTCGGCCACGAAGCGACGGAGCCGCTGCTCCAGCTCGTCGCGCTCGGCGAAGGACTCCTCGATGCGGTCCACCATCGTGTTGAACGCCACGCCCAGGTGACCGACCTCGGTGCGGGGGCTGGGCACCGGCACGCGGTGGGACAGGTCGCCGGCGGCCACGGCATCGGCCGCCACCACCACGTCGCCGAGGGGGCGCAGGCCCCGGCGCACCACCCACGTCACGAGCCCGGCCAGGGCGACCACCACCGCCACCGTGGCCACGATCTCGACGGTGACCAGGCGGCTGAGGGTGTCTTCCACGTCGGTCAGCGGCGAGGCGATGATCACCGCCGTCCCGTTGTTGAGCTGCGTGACCTGGACCCGGTAGCTGGGCGATCCGTCCACGGAGTCGGTCGTGAGGTAGTCGACGCCCTGGGGCTGGCCCACCGTCTGCACGCTGGACAGGTCGGGGGCGGCGAGCTGCTCGTCGCCGCTCATGATCGGCGTGGTCTTCACCTGCCGGCCACTGGCATCGCGGACCTGCGTGTAGAGCCTGGACGGGTTGAACGCCCGCTCCTCGGGCCGGTCCGGAGGGATGAAGCCGCGCTGGACGTAGCCGATGATCGGTTGTGCGCTGCGGGCCAGATCCTCGTCGACCCGTTGGGTCAGGTAGCGGTCGAGGAAGCTGTAGACGACGACGCCGAGGCCGGCCATGGCCAACGTCGTGAGCGCCAGGACCCCGATCAGGACCCGAGCGCGCAGCGACATGTCACGCCGCTAACCACAGGCGGTAGCCGACGCCCCGGACCGTGTGGATGAGCGCCGGCTCGACGCGATCGAGCTTCTTGCGGAGGTACGAGATGTACGTCTCCACCACGTTGGCGTCGCCGCCGAAGTCGTACTGCCACACGTGGTCGAGGATCTGGGCCTTGGAGAGCACCCGGTTCGGGTTCAGCATGAGGTAGCGCAGCAGCTTGAACTCCGTGGGCGACAGCTCGACCAGGCTGCCGTTGCGCCGTACTTCGTGGGTGTCCTCGTCGAGCTCGAGGTCGGCGAAGGCCAGCCTGCTCGTGCGGGCGTCGCCGTGCCCGGCCCGCCGCAGGACGGCCCGGATCCGTGCCACCACCTCTTCGAGGCTGAACGGCTTGGTCACGTAGTCGTCACCGCCGATGGTGAGGCCGCGCACCTTGTCCTCGGTGGCGTCGCGCGCCGTCAGGTAGACGACCGGAACCCGGATGCCGTCGGCCCGCAGTCGCCGGCACACCTCGAACCCATCGAGGTCGGGCATCATCACATCGAGGACGACGAGGTCAGGGCGGAACTCGTTCACGGCGGCGAGGGCGTCGCGCCCCGACCCCGCCGTCGCCACCTCGAAGCCCACATAGCGCAGGGCCATCGCGACGAGCTCGGTGATGTTGGTCTCGTCGTCGACGACGAGCACGCGGCCCTCGGCCGGCGGATCACTCATGCCTCTATCGTGGCCTGGAGCGATGGGTCACCGCTGTGCAGATCCTGGGAGCTACCTGAGAACCCACTCAGGTGGCTCTCAGGCGGCTCAGAGAGGCGCCCGCCGGCGCGTGGGCAGCACCAGGCCGGCCCCGACGGGCACGAGCAGCAGCGCCAGGAGCAGCAGCGGCTGCGTGTCCGACGAGCCCGTGGCGGGCAGGGTGGATCGCCGGGAGTGGTGGCCCGAGGCGGTGCCGTCGGCGGCAGGAGCGGTGGTCGGCTCCCGCGGCGGCGTGTTCGTGATCGTGACAGGCACGGACCGCATGTCAGGCGGGTGTGCTACCGGGATTGACGGCTATCTCCCCGCCAGGGTCCGACGGCCAG
>CAVSME010000008.1:0-434427 GCA_963728985.1 uncultured Acidimicrobiales bacterium
TTCGGCTGGAACAGATGCCACTGCTCGGGCGCCCGCCGGATCAGGGCTTCGAGCTCGACGGCCAGCGCCTGGGTGAAGCGGACGGCGTCGGCGCGACGATCATTGGAGCGGGTGACCGCGATCGGTGGCCGGACGACGCCGAGGTGACCGTCGCGCTCGGCGGTGAAGTAGACGGCCGTGGGCAGCACCGGCGCACCGGTGCGCATCGACAGCAGCGCCGGTCCGGCCGGCAGCCGCGTCGTCTCGCCGAAGAACGTCACCGGGATGCCGCCGCCTCCGAGGTCGCGGTCGCACAACAGGCAGACCACCTCATTGGCGCGTAGAGCCCGCAGGACGGCACCGGCGGCGGCCGGCCCGAGGGGCACCACGGTCATGCCGAGCGACGCCCGCAGCTGGGCGAACCACTCGAACAGCGCGGGCGGCTGCAGCGGCTCGACCACCACGGTGATCGGGTAGCCCTGGTCGGCCACCCACCGTCCCGCCCACTCCCAGCCACCCAGGTGAGGCAGGGCGAGGATCACGCCGGCGCCCGCTGCTCGGGCGGCGAGGAGGTGGGGTTCCACCCCGTCGGTCGCCAGACCGGCGGCGACGGTGGCCGCCGACAGGCTCGGCAGGCGAAAGCTCTCCACCCAGTAGGCGGCATAGGACTCGAAGGCGCCGTCGACGGCCGCCCGCACGGCGGCATCGCTGGCCTCGGCGCCCAGCACGCGTCGCATGTGGCGGGTGACGATGGCCCGCCGGTCGCGCTGCAGGTGGGCCAGCGACACCCCGGCCCCACGCGCCAGGAGCGCGGTGAGTGGCGGGGGCAGGTAGCGAGCGAGGAACGATCCGGCCTGGAAGCCGGCGAGCGCCCGGTCCAACGGCGCTACGGCACCACTACGGGCGGGGGCGGCGCCGCCGCAGCTCGGTGCGGCGATGAGCACGGGCGGTGCGGCGGGCGAAGCGCCGGCTGCGGCGGGCGGCCTGGCGCTCGAGGACGACCGGCGCGGCGACGGCCTGGTTCCACACGCCGATGAACCGCTGGATGGCGGTGGCCGCCGTCAGCACCAGCATCACCCACAGGATCGGCACGAGGATGGAGTCGAACAGGAGGCCGATGCACAGGAGGATGACGCGCTCGGCCCGTTCCATGAGGCCGCCCTTGGCCTGGAGCCCGAGCGATTCCGCCTTGGCCCGCTGGTACGAGATGAGGGCCGAGAGGCCCATCACGGCGAACGGCAGCAGGGCGGCGTGGGCCCCGTACTCGGTGGCCAGGTACCAGCCGACCCCGCCGAGCAGGAGCATGTCGGTGACGCGGTCGGCCACGGAGTCGAAGAACGCACCCCGCTGGCTGGCGTTGTTCGAGGCCTTGGCCAGGGCGCCGTCGAGCAGGTCGGGCAGGGCGGCCAGGATGACGAGCAGCAGGCCCCCGCGCAGGCCGCCGAGGGCGATGACGATGGTGGCGGCGACCGCGAGGACCAGGCCGATCAGCGTGAGGTGATCGGGCGTGAGACCCGTGCGCCGCAGGCCATCACCGATGGGCTTGACAGCGCGCTCCACCGGGGCTCGGAAACGCCCGTCGAACATGGCGATCACGTTACCTGCGCAGCGTGCGCCACGTGCGTCTCGCGGCCGGAGCCGTCGATAGCATGCGCCCCCACACGCACTCGCCGGCGACCTCGGGGGGCCACGTTCGGATGAAGAGCTACTCGACTGACCAGATCCGCAACGTCATCCTGGTGGGGCACGGTGGCAGCGGGAAGACCACCTTGGCCGAGGCGCTGTTGGCCCGGGCCGGTGCCATCAACCGGATCGGCCGGGTCGAAGACGGCACCACCGCCTCCGACACCGAGCCCGAGGAGCAGAAGCGGGGGATCTCGATCTCGCTGGCCGTGCTCCCGTTCGAATGGGCCGGCCACAAGGTGAACCTCATCGACACCCCGGGCTACGCCGACTTCGTGGGTGACGTGGAGGCGGCGCTGCGCGTCGCCGACCTGGCCGTGTTCGTCGTGAGCGCCGTCGAGGGGCTGGAGGTCCAGGCCGAGGTGGTGTGGCGGCGGTGCGCCGAGCTCGACGTCCCCCGGATGGTCTTCGTGAACAAGCTCGACCGGGAGCGGGCCGACTTCGAACGCGCCCTCGACCAGCTGCGGGGCACCTTCGGCGCCGGCATCGCCCCGTTGGAGCTGCCGATCGGGCAGGAAGCGGGCTTCCGCGGGGTCGCCGACCTGCTCACCGACGCCGCCTTCATCTACGCCGCCGACGGCACGCACACCACCGAGGAGATCCCCGAGGATCTGGCCGAGCTGGAGCACCAGGTGCACGACAACCTGGTCGAGGGGATCGTGGTCGCCGACGACGAGCTCATGGAGCGCTACCTCGAGGGCGAGGTGCCGAGCGTGGAAGAGCTGGAGCACACGCTGGCCCATGGGGTCGCCGGCGCCACCGTCTTCCCCGTGGTCTGCGGGTCGGCGATCACCGGCGTCGGCATCGACCGCCTGGCCGACCTCCTCTGCGAGATCGGCCCCTCCCCCGTCGACCGCCCGCCGGTGGCCGTGCGCGCCGGCGACACCGAGGCCGAGGTGAAGCCCGATCCAGCGGCCCAGCCACTGGCCTTCGTGTTCAAGACCATCGCCGATCCCTACGTGGGCCAGCTCTCGCTGTTCAAGGTGCTCTCGGGCACGATCAAGGCCGACGACCAGCTCGTCAACCCGGCGTCGGGCGCCACCGAGCGCCTCCACGGGCTGTTCCTCCTCCGGGGCAAGGACCAGACGCCGATCACGGAGGTGGTCGCCGGCGATCTGGCCGCCGTGGCCAAGCTGGCCGCCACCCACACCGGCGACACGTTGGCCCCGAAGGGCACGCCGGTCACCGTGGCGCCGATCGCGCCCCCGCCAGGGGTGCTGGGCATCGCCGTCAAGCCCCGCACGCAGGCCGACGACGACAAGCTGGCGTCCTCCCTCCAGCGGCTCCAGGCCGAGGACCCGGCACTGGTGATCGAGCGCAGCGACGAGACCCACCAGACGGTGTTGCGGGGGATGGGCGAGACCCACCTGGCCGTCGTCCTGGAAAAACTGGCCCGCAAGTTCGGCGTGAACGTCGACACCGAAGAGGTCCGCGTGCCCTACCGCGAGACGATCGGTGGGCCGGCCGAGGCCGAGGGCAAGTACAAGAAGCAGACCGGAGGGCACGGCCAGTTCGGCGTGGCGTGGCTGCGCGTCGCGCCGCGGGAGCGGGGCGCCGGGTTCGAGTTCGTGGACAAGATCGTGGGCGGCGCCATCCCCCGCCAGTTCATCCCCGCCGTGCAGAAGGGCATCGAGGAGACGATGAGCACCGGCGGCGTCCACGGGTTCCCCGTGGTGGACGTGCGGGTGGAGTGCTTCGACGGCAAGTACCACCCGGTCGACTCGTCCGAGATGAGCTTCAAGATGGCCGGCTCACTCGGCTTCCGCGAAGCGATGGGCAAGGCCGGCGTCGTGGTGCTGGAGCCCGTCTCGCTGCTGAAGGTCACCGTTCCCGCCGCGTACCAGGGCGACGTCATGGGCGACATCAACTCCCGCCGCGGCCGGGTCCAGGGCACCGAGACCGTGGGCGGCGGCGAGCAGGAGGTGACGGCCACCGTGCCGACGTCGGAGATCCTGCGCTACGCCATCGACCTGCGGTCCATGACCGGCGGCCGGGGCCGGTTCACCGCCGAGCACAGCCACTACGACGTACTGCCCGGGCACTTGGTCGACAAGGCCAAGGCCTCGCTGGCGGCGGCGTCGGCATGAGCGAGTCCCCTGGCGACCTCGCGGTCGCCTTCCGCTCCTTCGGGCGCCGGCTCGACGAGGCCATGGCCCCCACCAAGGACGATCCGGCCCGCGCCGACACCGGCTCGCCGTCGGCGCGCGAGCTGGCGGCTCAGCTGAGTGGCGTGGTGGCCGACGCCGCCGGCGTGATGGGCGTGGCCGCGGCCAGCGACGTGCGCGCCGGCGGCGCCACCGTCGCCGATGCCATCGCCGCCACCCCGCCGGACGCGTGGGACGACGCTCGCCTCGAGCGCCTCCGGACCCTCGCCCTGGACGGCGGCCGCCTGCTGCGCCAGATCGAGGCGGCGGCGGCGAAGGGCTAGCTGCCCCCCTGCCAGTCCTCGGGGTTCTCCTCCACGATCTGGCCGACGATGCGGCCGTCGACGGCGTCGACCAGCACGAAGGCCCGGCGCTGGGGCGGCTCCTCGGCCGAGTAGCACAGGATGCGCCACGTGGGCCGGCTGCGCAGGCCCCGCCAGGCCAGCTGGGCGGAGGCGTGGCCCACGGCGAACCCCACCGCCTTGGACGCGGCGACGAGGGCGTCCTTCTCGTCCACGTGCATGCGCCAGCCCGACGTCAGCGACATCACGCCGGCGGCGGCCAGGAGGATGGCGGCGAGCAGGAAGCCGTTGTTGACGAGGACGGCATCGCCGCCGCCGCGGGCCAGCCACAGTGCGAGGCAGAGGGCGGCGATGACCAGGTACAGCACGCCGGGATAGCGGCGGCGGCTGTTGTCAGGGAACTGGTACGGCCCGACGAAGCCGGAGACATCGAGGTCCTCCGGCAGCGCGTCGCGCACGTCGCCAGCAGCGGCATCCGGGGCGGCCGGCTCGTCAGCCATCGCCATCGACGCTACCGGGCCAGGCCGCCCGGACCTTGGCCGCGCTGGCCGACAGCGCCTCGGGCAGCACCCGCACCTCGGCCGTGCTCGTCATGAAGTTGGTGTCGCCGTTCCAACGGGGCAGGACGTGGACGTGGACGTGCGTGGGCACGCCGGCGCCGGCGGAGCGACCGAGGTTGACGCCCATGTTCACGCCATCGGGCCGGTACGCCGCCTTGAGGGCGCGCACGGCGGCAGTGGCACCGGCCCACAGCTCGGCGTGCTCCTCCGGTCGCAGGTCCTCCAGCTCCCCCACCTCGCGGTAGGGCATCACCAGCAGGTGGCCGTTGGTGTACGGGTAGGCGTTGAGGATGGCGAAGCAGTGGTGGCCCCGCCAGACGATGTGCGTCTCGGTGTCGGGCAGGCCGCTGGCCAAGATGGCGGTGAACGGCGAGTCCCCGCCCGTGGGCGAGGCGGCCGCCGACTCCACGTACGTCGTGCGCCAGCCGGCCCACAGATGGTCAAGCACCGCCGACCGGCCCAAACCCGCCGAGGGAAGCGCCAGCGACGAGGCGGAGGCGAGCGAAGGCGAGCGAGACCGACATTACGAGAACACAGCCAGCGCGACGTCGCCCGCGATGCGGGCCTCGAAGTCGCCGACCGACACGCCCCGCTCCACGTCGCCCCCGCGCCGGTTCACGCCGACGGTGCCGTCGCGCACGTCGTCGTCGCCCACCACGAGGACGTAGGGGATCTTCTCGAGCTTGGCGGCACGGATGCGCTTGCCGAGCTGATCCGATGCCTCCACCACGTCGACGCGGTAGCCGCCGCCGTGCAGGCGGTCGGCGATGCGCCGGGCGTAAGCGTCGTGGCCGTCCGACACCGGGAGCACCCGCACCTGCAGCGGCGCCATCCACGTGGGGAAGGCGCCGGCGAAGTGCTCGACGAGCACGCCGAAGAACCGCTCGATCGACCCGAACAGGGCCCGGTGCACCATGATCGGGCGGTGCCGGGCGTTGTCGGCGCCCACGTACTCCAGCTCGAAGCGCTCGGGGTGGTTGAAGTCGAGCTGGATGGTGGACAGCTGCCACATGCGGCCGATGGCGTCACGCACGTCGATGTCGATCTTGGGCCCGTAGAAGGCAGCGTCACCTTCCTTGACCTTGTACGCCATGCCTTCGCGCTCCAGGGCGGCCCGCAGCGACACCGTGGCCCGCTCCCACATCTCGTCGCTGCCGATCGACTTCTCGGGATCGCGCGTCGACAGGTAGGCCTGGAACTCCTCGAAGCCGAAGGCCCGCAGCACCGACAAGACGAACTCGAGGAGCGAGTGGAGCTCGTCGTCGAGCTGCTCGGCCGTGCAGAAGATGTGGCTGTCGTCCTGCGTGAACCCGCGCGTGCGCAGCAGACCGTGGAGCACGCCGGCGCGCTCGTAGCGGTAGACGGTGCCCAGCTCGAAGAACCGCAGCGGCAGCTCGCGGTAGCTGCGCTGGCGGGCCCGGAAGATGAGGCAGTGCATCGGGCAGTTCATCGGCTTCGGGTAGTAGACGCCGTTGTCCATCTCCATCGGCGGGTACATGCCGTCGGCGTACCAGTCGAGGTGGCCCGACGTCTCGAACAGCTGGGCCTTGCTGAGGTGAGGCGTGAAGACGAACTCGTAGCCGCCGCGCTCGTGACGGGCCCGGCTGTAGTTCTCCATGAGCCGGCGCACGGTGGCGCCCTTCGGGTGCCAGACGGCGAGGCCGCCGCCCAGCTCCTCCGGGAAGGAGATGAGGTCGAGCTCGGCGGCGAGGCGGCGGTGGTCGCGCTTCTCGGCCTCCTCGAGGCGGTGGAGGTACTCCTTCATGGCGGCGTCGGACTCCCACGCCGTGCCGTAGATGCGTTGGAGCATCGGCCGCTTCTCGTCGCCCCGCCAGTAGGCGCCGGCGACCCGGCGGAGGCGGAACGAGCCGAGCCGGCCCGTCGACGGCACGTGGGGGCCGAGGCAGAGGTCGGCGAACTCCGGCGTGTTGCGGTAGACGCTGACCGTGCCGCCCACGCTGACCTCGCCGGCGTCGGCCGCGTCGGCCTTGGCGTTGGCCGCCCGTTCGATGATCTCGCACTTGTACGGCTGATCGGCGAACAGGGCGAGGGCCTCGTCGGCGCTCAGCTCCGAGCGCACGAAGGGCTGGTCGGCCTTCACGATCTCGCGCATGCGCGCCTCGACGGCGGCCAGGTCGTCCTCGTTGAACGTGCGACCACCGGGCAGGTCGAAGTCGTAGTAGAAGCCGTCCTCGATGGCGGGGCCGATCGAGTACTTGGCCCCCGGGAACAGCTGCAGCACGGCCTGGGCCATCACGTGCGCCGTGGAGTGGCGCAGCACGTGGCGGCCTTCGTCGGAGCCCGCCGTCACCACCGCCACCTCGGCGTCGTCGGGCAGCGGCGCGGTGAGGTCTGTGAGGGCGCCGTCCACCCGGATGGCGACGGCGTCCTTGGCCAGGCGGCGGCCGATGGACGTGGCGAGGTCGAGCCCGGTGGTGCCGGCGGGAACCGTCTTCGTCGTCCCGTCGGGCAGTGTCACCGTCAATTCCTCGGCCATGGCGCCCGAGGCTATCGGCCGCCCTCCCCCGCTCCCGAGGAGTTAGACGGCGACGGGCTCCTCGCTGACGTGCGCGACGCGGGCCCTCTCCGCCGGGAGCGCGTCGGGACGCTTGGTGGCGTAGCTGTGGAGGTAGCGCTGGCCGGTCATCTCGCGGATCTCGAACATCACCTCGTCGATCAGCTGCCGGTAGGCGAGATGGTCCTCGGGATGAGCGGCGTAGCGGGCCGGATCGATGGGGTCGCCGATGGTGATGGCGCACGACCGGAACGGCTTGGGCAGCTTGGCGTCGGGCGGCTGGATCTCGGCTGTCCCGACGATCCCCACCGGATAGATCGGGCACCCCGTGTCGAGGGCGAGGCGGGCCGGACCGGTGTGGCCCTTGCGCAGCACTCCGTCACGGCTGCGGGTGCCTTCGGGGAAGATGCCGAACAGCTCGCCCCGGCGCAGCACGCCCTCGGCCGCCTCCAGCGCCCGCTTGCTGGCATCGCCGCCGGAGCGGTCGATCGGGATCATGCCCATCGCCGGGAAGACGTACTTCGTCTTCCAGGAGTCGAGGTACTCGGCCTTGCCCACGAAGCTGATGCGCCGGGGCAACGTGAGCATGAGGAAGGCGGAGTCGAGGAAGCTGATGTGGTTCGGGCACAAGATGGCGCCACTCCCCGACGGAAGCTTGTCGAGGCCCCGCACGTCGATCCGCCAGACCCGCCGCGCGACCGGGCCGAGCACCTTCCGCACCCGGTCCTGGAGCTTGCCGGCCCCCGTGGCAGCGCCCATGAGGGGGAGACTATGCCAGTTCGATCCCGAGCAGTTCCGCGGCGTCGGTTACGTCTTCGCCCCGCCCGACGGCGGCGTCGACGGCGGCCAGAGCGCGGGGCGCGTCGAGGTCGTCGTCGAGCGCCGCCCGCACCTCGGTCAGCGCCCTGTCGTTGGTGGTGCCGCCGACCGCCGACTGCCAGCGCTCGAGGCGGGCCGCCGCCCGGGGCATCAGCTCGTCGTCCCACTCCCACGACTCCCGGTAGTGGTGCTCGATGATGGCGAGGCGGATGGCACGCGGATCCCACTCCTTCCGGAGCTGATCGACGAACACGAGGTTGCCGAGGCTCTTCGACATCTTCTCGCCGTCCTTGCACACCATGCCCACGTGCATCCAGTGCCGCACGAAGGGCTCGCCGGTGGCGGCCTCGCTCTGGGCCCGCTCGGACTCGTGGTGCGGGAAGATGAGGTCGGTGCCACCGCCGTGGAGGTCGATGGTGGTGCCCAGCTCGCGCAGCGCCAGGGCCGAGCACTCGATGTGCCAGCCGGGCCGCCCGGGCCCCCACATCGTCTCCCACGACGGTTCGTCGGGCGCCGACGGGTGCCACAGCACGAAGTCGAGCGGGTGGCGCTTGTTCGGATCGTCGACGGAGCCGCCCCGCTCCCGGGCATAGGCGAGCATCTTGTCTTCGCTGTACTTGCTGACGTCGCCGAAGCCCGGGAACGTGGTCACGTCGAAGTAGACGGAACCACCCGCCTGGTAGGCGTGGCCGCGGTCGAGCACCATGCCGATGAAGCCGCGGATGTCGGGGATGGCCGACGTCGCCCTCGGCTCGGAGAAGACGGGCAGGACGTCGAGCGCGGCCATGTCCTCGTCGAAGCGCTTCACCTCACCGGCGGCGAGGTCGAGGTAGTGCACGCCGAGCTGGCGCGCCTTCTCGAGCAAGGGGTCGTCGACGTCGGTGATGTTGCGCACCATGTGGACGTCGTGGCCGAGGTCGAGCAGGCGCCGGTGCAGAAGGTCGTACTGCACGTAGACGGTGGCGTGGCCGACGTGGGTGGCGTCGTACGGGGTGATCCCGCACGTGTAGATGCTGACCAGCGGGCCGGGCTCGAACGGGACGACCGCCTGCCGGGCGGTGTCGTACAGGCGCATCATGGGGACGCCTACGCTCGGATGCCCGTCAGCTTCGGTGCCACGCGGGTCTTGTAGCGGACGTTCAGCTGGAGGAGCACGGCGGTGAACGCTTCGATGGCGGTGGCATTGGACAGGTCGCCCGCGTCGAGCGGCCGGCAACCGGGGATCTTCTCGGTGATCTCCATGACCGTGTGCACCGAGGCCTTGTCGTCGCCGCAGATGAGCACATCGCTGTCGATCGGATGACCGAGGTGGCCGAGCTCTTTGGCCGGCAGGTGGTGGAAGGCGGCCACCACGTTGGCGCGGGGCACCGCCGCCTGCACGTGGGCGGCGACCGAGCCGCGGGGTGGCAGCAGCGGCTGGAACTCGGTGCCCACCCGCACGAGGGCGTTGGCCATGCTCACGAGGACCTTGCCGGCGAGACGGTCGGCGAGGCTCTGCGAAGTGGTGGCGGCCGACTCCCACGGCGTGGCGATCACGACGACGTCGGCATCGGCGGCGGCCTCGTTGTCGCCGGGCACGAGAGGCAGTTGGAGATCGGGCCAGTCGGCGCGGAGGCGGTCGACGACCTCGATGGCTCGCTGGAGCTGGCGGGAGCCGAGCACGACATCGAAACCCACCGATGCCAGACGGACGCCGAGCGCCGAACCCGCCGGCCCCGTTGCGCCGAAGATGCCGATCTGCATGGGGACAGAGCATGGCACGGATGACCGCTGGATAACGTGCTCGCTCCATGGGGCTCCTCACCGGCAAACGGATCGTCGTCACGGGCGTCCTCACCGACGCATCCCTGGCGTTTGGCGTGGCCAAGCTGGCCCAAGAAGAGGGCGCTGACGTCGTGCTCACGGGTGCTGGCCGCGGCCTGTCGCTCACCGAACGCACGGCCCGCAAGCTGCCGACGCCGGCGCCGGTGTTCGAGCTCGACGTGTCGGACGTCACGCACGTGGCGCGGGTGCGCGCCGAGGTGGCCGACCACTGGGACCGGGTCGACGGCGTGCTGCACGCCATCGCCTACGCCCCGCCGGTGTGCCTCGGGGGGACGTTCATGGAGGCGGCGTGGGACGACGTCGCCGTGGCCATGAACGTCTCGGCGTACTCGCTCAAGACACTGGCCGACGCGTTCCTGCCGCTGATGACCGACGGTGGCTCGATCGTCGGCCTCGACTTCGACGCCACCGTCGCGTGGCCCGCCTACGACTGGATGGGCGTGGCCAAGGCCGCGCTCGAGTCGACGTCGCGGTACCTGGCGCGCGAGCTGGGCCCGCGGCGGGTCCGGGTCAACCTGGTGGCCGCCGGGCCGGTGCGCACGATGGCGGCGAAGTCGATCCCGGGGTTCTCGAAGTTCGAGGACGTCTGGGCCGACCGGGCGCCGCTCGGGTGGGACGTCCACGACTCGTCCGCGGTGGCGAAGGCGTGCGTGGCCCTGCTGTCGGACTGGTTCCCACTCACCACCGGCGAGATGCTCCACGTAGACGGCGGCCACCACGCAATGGGCGCCTGAGCCGGGTCGTACTGACGCGAGTTATCAACCGTGAGCGCGCTTAGCGCGCATCAGTTCGGACGGTTGCTACGGTTGTCTGCCTTCCCCCATCGCATTCCGACGATGGGAGGGCGTCATGCCGCTCGATCCGTCCGTGACTGCGTGGTTGGCGTCGCACCACGCCGTCATCACGTTCGCCGAGCTGCGACGTTTCGGCGTAACCGCCCGCGAAACGCAGCGGCTGCTGCGGGAAGGACGGCTCCTGTCCTACGTGCGTGGCGTCTACCGGCTGGCCGGCGCGCCGCAGACGCTCGACCAGGCCGCCGCCCTTGCGTGTGCGGCGGGCGCCGACGTCGTGGTGTCCCACGTCTCGGCCGGTCGGCGCTGGGGCTTCCGCCGGCTCGGACCCAACGAGCAACTGCACATCGTGATCGGCGGCCGGAACCACCGGTGCCTTCCCGACGTCGTCGTGCACCGAACACACCGTATCGACCCGGTCGACGTCGTTGAGCAGCCGGACGGCATACGAGTGACCAGTCCGCCCCGGACAGTGTTCGATCTGGCATCGGTGCTCACCGACACCCAGATCGAGTCGATCATCGAGCAGGTCCTGCACGATCGCCTGACGACGATGCCGACCCTCCTCGCCACCGGGCGCCGACTCCGCCAGCGCGGGCGTGACGGCTCGGCCCGCTTCGGCCGGGTGATCGAGAGCCGGCCAGCCTGGCTCAAGCCCGTCGACTCCGATCTCGAGCTCGTCGTGGAGCGCGCCATCCTTGATGCCGGCCTCCCGCGCCCGGTCCGCCAGCACGAGGTCGTGCTGCCGTCAGCAGAGACCGTTCGGCTCGACTTCTATTGGCCCGAAGTGCGCGAGGCGCTCGAGGTCGACCACGTGACGTGGCACGGCGGCAAACTCGACCTGACCGCCGACAAGCGGCGCGACCGCCTACTTCGGCATCTCGGAATCCACACGACGCGAATCACCGACGACGACGTCCGGCGCCGGCTGCCATCGATCGTCGCCGACCTCAGGCGCATCCTCAAGCCATCTGATGCGCGATGTGCGTCGTAGAGGTTGATAACTCGCGTCAGTACGAACTGGGACCTAGACGTTGCTGGTGCGGCCGGCCCAATAGGGGGCGCGGAGCTCGCGCTTGAGGATCTTGCCCGACCCCGTCTTGGGGAGCTCGTCCTGGAAGCTGACCGACCTTGGGATCTTGTAGCTGGCCAAGTGATCCCTCGCGAACGTCTCGACCGCATCAGCCGTCAGCTCGCTCCCCGGCCTGGCCACGACGACGGCGTGCACCGTCTCCCCCCACTCCTCCGACGGGATGCCGAACACCGCCGCCTCGTAGATGTCCGGATGGGCCTCCAGCGCCGCCTCGATCTCGGCCGGGTAGATGTTCATGCCGCCCGAGATGATCATGTCCTTCTTGCGGTCGCAGATGAAGTAGAAGCCCTCGTCGTCGCGGTAGGCGATGTCGCCGACGGTGTGGAACTCGCCCCGCATGTCGGCCTCGTACTTGTCGTGCTGCTTGTAGTAGTCGGCGAACACGCTGGACGACCGCACGAACAGCTCACCGGGGTGGTCGGGGCCGGTGCCCGTCACCTCGTTGCCGTCGTCGTCGAACAGCCGCACCTCGACCCCCGGCGCCGGCTTGCCGCACGACCCCGGCTTGCGCAGCTGGTCGGCCGGCTCCAGCACCGTGTTCACGCCGAGCTCGGTGGAGCCGTAGACCTCGAACAGCGACTCCGGCGGGAAGTCGCGCACGTACATCTGCTTCAGGGCGAAGCTCCACGGCGCGGCGTTGGCCACCATCCGCTTCATCGACGACGTGTCGTAGCGGGCCTTCACCTCGTCGGGCAGCGAGCACACCATCCGGATCGGCGTCGGCGCCGAGAACGTGGACGAGACCCCGTACTTCTCGACGAGCCGCAGCCAGTCCTCCGGGTCGAACTTGCGCTGCAGCACCACCGACTGGCCGAGGACCTGGGCGATGCCCATGAACCCGCCCGGCCCCGAGTGGTAGAGCGGGCCGGTGCTGATGTACACGTCGTCGGGCGTGCAGCCGATGAGCTGCAGCAGCGCCGCCACCTGCGACGGGTCACCGGCGCCGCGCCGGAAGGCGCCCTTGGGCTTCCCCGTCGTGCCCGACGTGTAGATCATCGTGGCGCCGGGCTCGACCTCGGGCGGCGGATCGGTGGAGGCCGCCGCCGTCAGCGCTTCGGCCGACTGCATCCCGTCGAGGGCCGCCCCGTCGAACACGATGATCTGCTCGACCGACGGCAGCTCGCCCCGGATCGAGGCGAACATCGGCGCCTGCTCGGCATCCGTGAAGACGAGGAAGGCGTCGGAGTGGTCGGTCACGTAGGCCGCCTCGTCGGGCGCCAACCGGTAGTTGAGGGGAACGGCGGTGACGCCCACCTTGCGGGCGGCGTTGATCAGTGTGACCACCCCGATGGAGTTCTGACCGCACCACACGACCTTGCGGCCGGGCGCGGCGCCGAACGAAGCGAGCACGTTGGCCAGCCGGTTGGCCCGCTCCTCGAGCTCGTAGAACGTCAGCGAGTGGACCGTGCCGTCGGGCCGGTCATCCACCACCGCCAGCTTCTCCGGCTGCACCTGGGCGTACGCGGTCAGGAAGTCCCCCATGGCCCGCAGTTCCTACCCGCTCGACGCATCGCGGTGCCAGCGCGTGTGGCGCGAGGTGGTTGGCCTGCCAAACTGACCATGTGGCCATGGAGACCAAGCGGTGGTTCAACCCCTCACAACCGCAGACGCTCCAGATCGCCGTCTGGCTGCTCTACTTCAACGCCGTCGGCGGGCTCCTGCTCGGCAGCTTCTTCTTCGCCCTCGGCCCGATCGCCGGCCTCGCCTCCCTGGTGGGCTGCGGTGCCGCCGCCTTCGGGATCGCCAACGAGCAGCGCTGGGGCTACATCCTCGGCGTCGTCATGGCCGTGCTCGATGTGGTGCTGATCGTGCTGGCCGCCGGCGGGGTCATGGACGTCTTCCGGGGCACCGTGCTCATCTCGTTCCTCTTCGCCATCGCCCTGGTGGCCCTGCTGCTGCACCCGATGAGCCGGGAGTACCAGCGCATCTGGTTCCGCTGACATCCCCGTGCGATGATCGGCGCCCTATGGCGACCATCATCGACGGCATCGACGGGCTGAAGGCCAAGGTCGGCGAGCACCTCGGCTACAGCGACTACGTGGAGATCACCCAGGATCAGGTGAACCTCTTCGCCGACGCCACCGGCGATCACCAGTGGATCCACGTCGACGTGGAGAAGGCCAAGGCGGGACCGTTCGGCGCCCCGATCGCCCACGGCTACCTCACGCTGGCGCTCGGGCCCGCCCTGCTCCCCCAGGTGCTCCAGGTGAGCGGCATCGCCATGGGCGTGAACTACGGCGCCAACAAGATCCGCTTCCCGTCGCCCGTGCCCGTCGGCGCCAAGGTCCGCCTGGGGGCCAAGCTGCTGTCGGTGGAGGACGTCACCGGCGGCGCCCAGGGCACGGTGGAGATGACCTTCGAGGTGGAAGGCACGACCAAGCCGAGCTGCGTGGCCGAGGTCATCTTCCGCTACTACGTCTAGCTGCGGCGCCTCTTCGGCGCCGACTCGCTGTGCTCGAACAATGCCGCGAGCAGGTGCCCCGCCGCCGCACTGCGGCGGCACTCACCGGAAGTTGGGCACGACCTGCTCGGCCAAGAGGGTGAGCGTCTCCGTGTCCGGGTAGTCCGCGCACCACGGCACGAAGCCCGTGCAGCCCAGGTCGAGGTAGGTCTGGATCTTCTCGCTGACCTGCTCGGGCGTCCCCACGAGGTTGCCCGCCCGCCACGACGCCACCGGCTCGTGCCACACGCTGCGGCTGCCCGCCGCCCGGACCTCGGCCTCGGTCGAGCGGATGAACACCTCCGGTGACCACGTCTTGCGGATCTCCTCCTCGTCGCGGCCGACCTCGGCGCAGTGCTCCTTCAGCACCTCCCGCTTGTGGCGCCACTCGTCGGGCTGGCCACCGAAGTTCGAGCAGTCGGCCAGGCGGGCCACCACCTTCAGGGTGATCTGCTCGCCCCCGCCGCCGATCCAGATCGGCGGGTGCGGCTGCTGCAGCGGCTTGGGGTCGCAGTTGGCTCGTTGCGTCTCGTAGTACTTGCCGCGGTAGGTGGTCTCCGGCTGCGTCCACATCGACCGCACGATCTCGACGCACTCCCGGAGCCGGCCGATCCGCTCACGCGGTGGCGGGAAGTCGAACCCGTAGCCCTTGTACTCGTTCTCGTACCAGCCCGCCCCGATGCCCCAGTCGAGCCGGCCGCCGGAGATGACGTCGACGGTGGAAGTGATCTTGGCCAGGAGCGACGGCTGGCGATACGAGTTGCAGCCCACCATCTGGCCGAGGCGGACCCTCGACGTCACCTGGCTGATGGCGGCGATCGTGGTCCAGCACTCGAAGACCGCTTCGTGCGCCGGGTGGGGCACGTTGTGAACGTGGTCGTACAGCCAGACGGAGTCGTAGCCGAGGCGCTCGGCCAGCTGCGCCACCTCCACCGCCTTGCTCCATTTGGCCTCGGCGCCGTCGATGGCCGACAGCTCCATCTTCCACCCCTGCGGCACGAACGCCCCGAAGACCACCCCGGTTGCCATGCCGGGACGCTACTGGCGGTCCTAACCTCGCGGGGTGCGAGCCCGGGCCGTGGCGGTGGGGATCCTCGCCCTGCTGGCGACGAGCGCGGCGGGCGCGCTACCGGCAGCGGCGCAGCAGGCTCCGCCGGCCGGCGGTCCGGCTACGCCCGAGACGGTCACCGCCCTCGCCCAGCGGGTGCAGCAGGCGGCGAACGCCATCACCACGTTGCAGCAGCGCGAGCAGGCGGCGGCCACGCAGCTGGCCGCCGCCGATGCCGAGGTGCGGCGGCTGGAGACCCAGCTCGGCCAGGTCCGGAGCAACTCGTCCAAGCTGGTGGCGGCGGCCCGCCGCCAGGCCCTGGCGTCGTACATGGGCGCCGATGGGGCCGAGCAGACGTTCGCCCTCGTGTCCGCCCTCGGCCAGCCCGATGTCAACGACGCCGCCTGGAGCCTGGGCGTCCTGAAGGTCACCCACGAGCGCACCATCGATCTCGTCCGGCAGGCCAAGGGCGTGGCCAGCGAGGCCAACGCCGACCTCACCGGCGCCCTCGCCCGCCGCTCGGCGCTGACCCACGAGCACGACCAGTTCGCCCCGGCCATCGCCGCCGCCGAAGCCGACCGGCAGGCGGCCCAGTCGTCGCTGTCCGGTCTGGTCCAACGCCTCGGCAGCACGTCGGCCGACGGCATGACCACCGTGGCCTATGCCGCCTACCAAGCGGCGGCGACGCAGGTCGGCGGGGAATCGCCGGCGTGCGGCCTGCGCTGGGAGCTGCTGGCCGCCATCGGCAAGACCGAGTCGAACCACGGCGGCGGCCGCCTCGACGCCCTCGGCGATTCGCTCACGCCCATCCTCGGCATCCCCATCGGGGCCGACACCGACGCCGGCGTCCTCGACCACGATCCCGAGCGCGACCACGCCGTCGGGCCGATGCAGTTCATCCCGTCGACGTGGGCCCGCTGGGGGGCCGACGGCGACGGCGACGGCGATGCCGATCCGAACAACGTCTTCGACGAGACGCTGGCCGCCGGTCGCTACCTCTGCGCCGCCGCCAGCGACCTCACGCTGCTGACCCGCGATGGCGTCATCCGCGCCATCCTCGCCTACAACCCGAACGAGGAGTACCTCCGGGTCGTCGGCGCCCGCTTCGAAGCGTTGGCCTCCGACGTGGCCAACGGCTGGTTCACCACGGGCGACCTGGCGTTGCCGGCCAACGGCGCCACCGGCACGGCCGACGCCGGCGGGCCGCCGACCGACGTGACCGGACCGCCCGCCAGCACGGACGTGCGGCCGTTCACCGTGTTCGGCCCCGATGGCGTCATCGCCCAGACGAGTGGCGATGTGGTCAGCGCGTTCTGCGCCGCGCCCAGTGCGGTGCTGGCCGGGCGTAGCGGGTTCGTGCGCTGCGCGGCGGTCGGGCCGGACGGCGCCCCGGCCGACCCGCCCGTCGTGCTCGATCCGTGCGTCGTCTCGCCCACCGATCCCACGCTGGTGGGCTGCACCAGCGATCCCCGCCAGCCGGTGCGCCTCGTGCGGGCCACCACGCCACCCACTCCCGGATCACCGGCACCCGCCCCGGCGTACGTGGCGCTCGTGCTCGCCGGCGGCGACCTGTGCCTGCCGAGCGCCCCACCCGGTGCGCCCGGACCACCGGTGGATCCCGCCGCGCCGCCGCCATCGACGACGACCACGACCATCGTCACGGCACCGCCCGACACCACGACGGCTCCGCCGACGACCACGACCACCGCGCCGCCCACGACGAGCGCGCCGGCGCCGTCAGTCCCGGTCGGCTACCGCTGCGCCAGCGGCCTGAGCGTGCTCGGCCAGCCCGACACGACGGGACCGGCGTGGCAGGTGACCGTGGCCCAGCCCGGTGTCCCCGAGCGGGCCCTGGCCGTCGCTGCCGCCTGGACGTGATTCAGATCGTGACCCACTCCGTGAGGAGCGTGGGCCGGCGGGCGCCGAACCGGAACAGCAGCCGGAACGGGCCGGCCACCAGATCGGGGATCTGGAAGCGGCCCAGGGCGTCGGCGTCCTGGCGCAGCGGCTCGTCGCGCCCGGCCTGATGGACCTCGACCGACTCGAGCGGGACAGGGGCGACGTGGCCGACGAGGGTGCGGCGGGTGCCGTGCTCGGTGACCTCCACCTCGACGACGACGTCGTCGTGCTCGAACGTCAGCGCCCGCGGGCCACCGCTGCCGCGCACGCCGGCGAGCGCCTGCGCGTCGGCCACCGAGTCGAACGTGAGGGCGGCCAGCTCGGCGTCGATGGTGCGCCACGCGAACGCCCCTTTCGCCGCCGCCACCACGTCGTCGGGCACCGGCTCTCGCTCCTGCAGGGCACGGCCCAGGGCCGCCAGCAGCTCATCATCAGTGCTGCGGTCGAACGATCCGCCAGCCGTCATCGGGCACCTCCTTCACCGGTCATGAGCCCGCCCCGTTGCCCCTGATACCACGTTCCCGAGAGATGCCACCACTGAGAGTGGTCATGGCTGCTCGCAGGCGGTTCAAGCAGCGCTGGCGGGTGGGGCCGATGCTGCCCTTGGGCATGTCGAGGACAGCGGAGATGTCGTCGTAGGACATCGGTGGGTCGGTGATCAGCAGCCGCAGGAGGGCCTGGCACGGCAGCGGCACGTCCTCCAGGGCGGCCATGAGCAGGGCCCGGTCCTCGGCGGCGGCGAGCAGCGCGCCGGGGTCGATGTCGTTGACGCCGTCGAGCTGCTCGGGCACGTCGGCCACCGCGATGGTCCGGCCGCGGCGGCGCAGCACCCGCAGGCACTCGTGGCGGGCCGTGGTGGCCAGCCAGGCCCCCGCCCGTTCCGGCTCGCGCAGGCGGTGCACGTGCTCCACGAAGCGCAACCACACCGTCTGGGAGATGTCGGCCGCATCGGCGCCGTACAGGCCGTAGCCGCGGACCACCGACCAGACGAGGCCGCTGAAGGCGTCCACGAGCTGGTCCCACGCCGCCGGGTTGCCGGCGGCGGCCTCCCCGACGAGCCGCCGCACGCTGCCCTCGTCCTGCACGCAGCGAGAATAGAGGTATCCACACGGCGGCTCCGGGCTCTCCTCCTTGGACCAGGAGCTGATCGATGCCCCACGTGACGACCGCCCCCCAACCGACCTGTCCGGACCGCGTCGGCCTTCGGCCCGCGGGCCACCTCGCTCGGGAGCTCACCGCCGTCACCGGGCGCCGGCGCGCCATCGTGCTGCTGGCCGACCCCAGCACCGGCCTGGAGCTCGATCGCCACGTCGAGGGCCCGCCGCTCGGACTCATCGACGGCGACGCCGTGCTCGCCCTCGTGCTGCCATCCCACGCCACCGTGTGCGACACGGCGCGCCTCCACGAGCCGGCGCTGCGCCGACTGGCGGTCCAGTGGCGCACCGACCGGCTCCTCGTCGCGCCGTGCACGTTCGGCCACGCGCTGATCGGCGTCGCCATCGCCGCGGTCGCGCCCGCCGCCGAGACGCCGCTCGTGGAGCGGGCGGCCCGCCCGCTGGTCGACCGCTTCGCCGCCGCCGTCGTCGGCACGCGACTGTTCACCTCACCCGCCGCGAGGGATTCGCAGCTCATCTCCATCGGCGCTTAGCGTCCTTTCGTGGACGTGAACGTGGGGGTCGCGCACGAGGCGATCGCCGCCGCCACACCGGACCGGGAAGCGCTCGTGTTCGGCGACCTCCGGCTCACCTGGGCCCAGGTGGCCGAGCGCTCGCGCCGGCTGGCCAACCACCTGCACGCCGCCGGCCTCGGGTGCCACATGGAGCGGGCGGAGCTGGCGCCGTGGGAGTCGGGCCAGGACCACCTGGCGATCTGCTGCTACAACGGCAACGAGTACCTCGAGTCGATGCTCGGCGCGTTCAAGGCACGCGTCGCCCCGTTCAACGTGAACTACCGCTACGGACCGAGGGAGCTGGCCGCCGTCCTTGCCGATGGCCGGGCCCGCGCCGTCGTGTACCACAGCGCCGTCGCGCCGAACGTGGCCGCCGTGCGCGCCAGCCTGCCTCGCCTCGAGGTGCTGCTGCAGGTCGCCGACCACTCCGGCCACCCGCTCCTGCCCGGCGCGGTCTGGTACGAGGACGCGTTGGCAGCGGCGTCGCCGGCGCCCCCGCCCGTGCAGCCCTCGCCCGACG
Source organism: uncultured Acidimicrobiales bacterium (assembly GCA_963728985.1). GTDB lineage: Bacteria > Actinomycetota > Acidimicrobiia > Acidimicrobiales > Ilumatobacteraceae > DASXAI01. Next base: position 19,287 of record CAVSME010000008.1, read on the forward strand.
ATCTCTACATCCTCTTCACCGGAGGCACGACCGGGCGACCGAAGGGCGTGATGTGGCGCCAGGGTGATGCGTTCACGGAGTGCTTCGGCGGCTCCCGCACCGCCACCACGATCGACGAGGTGACGGCGGCCGCCACCACCCACCTCCAGGCGCTCCTCGCCCCGCCGTTCATGCACGGCGCCGGCCAGTGGGTGGGCTTCCTCACCTGGCACACGGGCGGCACGGTCTACCTCCAGCGCCGGCCCGAACGCCTCGACCCGGCCGACATCTGGCGCATCGTGGAGAACGAGCGGGTCACCTTCCTCCTCGTGGTCGGTGACGCGTTCGCCCGGCCGTTGCTCGACGAGCTGGAGCGCCACCCCTACGACGTGTCGTCGCTCACCGTGCTGCTCTCGGGCGGCGCGCCCCTGGCCGAGCCGTTGAAGCAGGCCCTGCTCGAGCACCTGCCGACGCTCATGATCGTCGACGGGCTGGGCTCGTCGGAGGCCGGCGGCCAGCTCACCCACATCTCCACCGCCGGGTGCGCGTCGACGGGCACCTTCCCGCTGGCCACGAACAGCGTCGTGCTCTCGGCCGACCGGTCACGCGTGCTGGAGCCCGGCGACGCCGACCTGGGCTGGCTGGCCAAGCACGGGCGGCTCGCCCTCGGCTACCTCGGCGATGCGGCCAAGACCAAGGAGACCTACCCGGTGGTCGCCGGCGTCCGCTACGCCGTGCCGGGCGACCGCGCCCGCCTGTGGCCCAACGGCACCGTCGAGGTGCACGGCCGGGAGGCGTCCACGATCAACTCGGGCGGCGAGAAGATCTTCGCCGAAGAGGTGGAGGCGGCGGTGAAGGCCCATCCCGACGTGTACGACTGCGTCGTCGCCGGCCGGCCGAGCGAGCGCTGGGGCAGCGAGGTCGTCGCCGTCGTCCAACTGCGCGCCGGCCTGGAACCTGACGCCGCCGCGCTGCGCCGGGAAGCCGCCACCCGCCTCGCCCGCTACAAGCTCCCGAAGGCGTTCGTGTTCGTCGACGAGGTCGTGCGCTTCCCCTCGGGCAAGCCCGATTACCGCTGGGCGCGCGAGGTTGCCGCCGGCTGACACGGGGAGCGCGCAAGCGACCGCAAATACAGTCCGAAGGGCCCAGGCGATCGCCGCGAACCGATCGGTACGTTGCGCGAGATGTCCCGAGCCAAGCGATCGACTGCGGCGCGCTCCGTCGCTCGCCTCCAGCTGACGCTGCTCATCGTCGCCGCCACCGCGCTCCTGCTGGCGGCGGCGTGGGCATCGTGGCGCTGGCAGCACTCGTCGAGCAGCCGCTGCGGTCGCGAGCCGGCCGACACCACGCCGGCCGCCGATCAAGCGCACCAGGCCTGGGTGCGGTGCCGGGACGGCAAGCAGGCCGACCGGGCGGTGCCCGCCGCCCTGGCCGTGTTCGCCATCACCGTCGCCGCCAGCGGCGTCGTCATCGCCTTCTTCTTCCGCCCCGGACATCGCTGGGTGCGGACCGAGGTCGGCTAGCCCAACGGGTAGAACCTCATCGTGCCGATCCCGCAGCCCGACGATCCGCTGCCCCAGGGTGAGGCCAAGGTCGCCGCCGTGCGGGAGATGTTCGACACCATCGCCCCCCGCTACGACCTGGTGAACCGGGTGATGACGTTCCGCATGGACGTCGGCTGGCGGCGCACGACGGTGGCGTCGCTCGGCCTGGCCAAAGGGTCCGCCGTTGCCGACCTCGCGTCGGGCACCGGCGACCTCTGCGTGGAGCTGGCCGCCCGCGGTTACCAGCCCCTGTCCGTCGACCTGTCGATGGGGATGCTGGCGGCCGACCGCAGCGGCGTGCCGCGGGTCCAGGCCGACGTGTTGCAGCTCCCGTTCGGGAGCGGGTCGGTGGCCGGCGCCACCTGCGGGTTCGCCCTGCGCAACCTCGTCGAGCTGGGGCCGTTCTTCGCCGAGCTGGCCCGGGTGCTCCCGGCGGGGGGCCGGGTGGCGCTGCTGGAGGTGGCCACCCCACCCAACCCTGTGCTGCGGGCCGGCCACCGCGCCTACTTCGGCTCGGTGGTGCCGCTCGTCGGCGGCCTCCTGTCGAACCCCGCCGCCTACCGCTACCTGCCCCGCAGCGTCGCCTACCTGCCGCCGCCGGACGAGCTGCTGGCGCAGCTGGCGGCGGCGGGCTTCGCCGACGTCGAGCGCCGCCTGCTGTCGGCCGGCATCACCCAGCTCGTCACCGCCACCCGCCGATGAAGGCCACCACCCACCGCCTCGAACGCCCGATCGACCTCGTGGCCTTCGCCGGCGGCGACGGCTACCTGTTCGTGCGCGACGGCGTGGGCCTGGCCGGCCGGGGCGTGGCGGCGAGGGTGGCGCGGGCCGATGTCGGGGCGCGCGCTGGCGACCATCGCCGTCGACGGTCCGGGCCCCGGCCCCGTCGCCTTCGGCGCCCTGCCCTTCCTCCCCGACGGCGGCGGCGAGCTGATCGTGCCCGCCGCCGTGGCTCGGCGCGACGCCGACGGCACCACGTGGATGACCACGATCGACGGGGTCGCCGTGGACCTGGAGCCGGCACCGCCGCCCACCGCCGCCGGCGGCGGCTTCGCGCTGCGTCCCGGCTTCGATCCCGGCGCCTTCCAGACAGCGGTGTGCCGGGGGCGGGACCTCGTGCGCGCCGGCGGGCTCACCAAGGTGGTGATCGCTCGCGACGTCGTGGTGGAGGCCGAGCACCCGATCGACGTGCACGCCGTCCTCACCCGCCTGCGGGCGTCGTTCGGTTCGAGCCACCTGTTCGCCGTCGAAGGGTTCATCGGCGCCAGCCCCGAGCTGCTGGTGGCCCGCCACGGCGACGTCGTGCGGGCCCACCCGCTGGCCGGCACGACACCCCGCACCGGCGATCCCACGGTCGACGCCCGCCTGGCGGCACAGCTCATCGCCTCCACCAAGGACCAGGTCGAGCACCGGGTCACGATCGAGATGGTGCGCGACACCCTCCTGCCGTGGTGCTCGTACGTCGACTGGGAGGCTGAGCCGTCGGTCGTGACGGTGGCCAACGTGCAGCACCTCGGCACCCTCGTCGAGGGGCGGCTGTCGTCACCACCGCCCTCCGTGCTCGAGCTCGTCGCCGCCCTGCAGCCCACGCCCGCCCTCGGCGGGTTCCCCCGGGCCGAGGCGCTGGCGCTCATCGCCGAGCTGGAGCCCTTCGATCGGGGCTCCTACGGCGGCCCGGTGGGATGGGTCGACGCCCACGGTGACGGGCAGTGGGCGGTGGCCATCCGCTGCGCCCAGGTGCGCGACCGCACGGCCCGGCTGCTGGCCGGTGTGGGGGTGGTGGCGGGCTCGGACCCCGACGCCGAGCTGGCCGAGACCCAGGCCAAGTTCCAGGCCATGCTGTCGGCCATCGTGCGGCCGTGACGGGCCCGAGCGGCCGAGAGCCGAGGACGGGAATCTTCCCGAAACCGCCGCCGTTCCACCTGGAGATGCTGGTCGAGATCTACTCCGACGTCGTGTGCCCGTGGTGCTACATCGGCAAGCGGCGGTTCGAGGCCGCGCTGGAGCGCTTCGACGGCCGTGACGACGTCACCGTCGTGTTCAAGCCCTTCCAGCTCGATCCCCGGGCGCCGAAGGAGCCGACGCCGGTGGCCGACGCCTACGCCCGCAAGTTCGGCGGGCCGGAGGAAGCGGGGCGGATCATCGAGCACATGACGGCGACGGCCGCCAGCGAGGGCCTCGACTTCCACCTCGACATCGCCCAGCGGGCGAACACGTTCGATGCCCACCGGCTGCTCGCCTTCGCCCACGAGCACGGCCGGCAGGAGGCCATGAAGGAGCGCCTGCTCCAGGCCTACTTCATCGACGGCAAGGACGTGGCCGACCAGGAGCAGCTGGCCGACCTGGCCGCCGAGGTCGGCTTGGACCGGGGCGAGGTGGCCGCCTTCCTGGCCTCCGACGAGGGCGTCGAGGCGCTGCGCGACGAGCTGCGCGACAGCGTGGAGCGGGGCATCACGGCCGTGCCGACCTTCGTGTTCGCCGGCCTCTGGTCCGTGCCCGGCGCCCAGGACCCCGACACGATGCTGCGGGTCCTGGAGATCGTCACCGAGAAGCTGGCCGCCGCCGAGTCGGCGTCGCCATCGTCCGCTGACGCTTCGGCTGGCTCCTGACTCGCTGCGCTTCAGTGTCGAGCGGAAAGGGAACCTTTCCGCTCGAATTCGCCGGCAGCCGGCCGTTGGCCGGCACCGAATGACAGTGCCGATCGGCCAGCGAAGCTGGCCCAATCGGCGAACCGGGGGGCTCCGGCGGGAGCCTCCGCCCCCCAGACCCCCCGCCTATCCGCTAGCCCTCCCGAACAGTTCCGTAGGCCGCTGCCCTGGCGCCGCATTGCGGCGCCAGTGGATGTCTGCTCGACCGAGTCGGTCACCTGGGAGCCGTCGGCTCCCCCACGACCAACGTCGGTCACAGCGCGGCGGCGATGGCCCGGTTGAGCTCGTCGTGGACGGCCACGTTGGCAGCCCGGTCGGTGCGCACCAGCACGAGCCGCACGCCGGGGCCCGCGGCCAAGGCCTCGTCGAGGTGCTCCCACCCGCTCGTCGGCACCCCGTGCACGGCGGCCAGCGCGCCGAGGTCGACGCCGTGGGGCGTGCCGAACAGCTGCTCGAAGCGTTCAGGCGCGAGGGCGGCGGCCTGCGGGAGGAACGAGAAGATGCCGCCGCCGTCGTTGTCGATGCACACGATCGTCAGGTCGACGGCGCGGCGGGCGGCGCCGAGCAGGCCGTTGCTGTCGTGGAGCAGGGCGACGTCACCGATGAGCAGGGCCGTGGGACCGGTGGCGAGAGCCACGCCCACCGCCGTCGACACCACGCCGTCGATGCCGTTGGCTCCCCGGTTGGCCACCACGCGGACGTCGGCGCGGGGCCGGCCGAACCACTCCAGGTCACGGATCGGCATCGACGACGACGCCACCACTGTGGCGCCCGCCGGGAGAGCGGCCAGCAGTCGCCGGGCGATCGCGGGCTCGGTCGCCGCGGTGCCGGCCGCCACCACCCGGTCGATGGCGTCCTGGGCCCGCTCGTCGGCGCGCTGCCACCGGGCCAGCCAGGGCGTCCCCGAGGCGCCGTTCATCCGCTTGGCCAGCTCGTGGGCGACATCGGTGGGATCGGCCGTGACCCGCACGGCCGCGGAGTGCTCCGGGTCGATCCAGCCGGCGGCCGCCACCTGGACCTGCATCGCACCGGACGAAGCGAGCCACTGGTTCAGCACCTTCGACGCCGGCGGGTGCCCGAGGCGCAGCACCACGGCCGGGGTGTGATCGGCGGCGAAGGCGGGGTGGCGCAGCACACCGTCGAAGGCGCCGACGGTCGTGGGCAGCGGCAACCGCCCGCCCGAGCGGGGATCGGCCAGGACGGGCCACTGCACGACCGCCGCCAGCCGGTGCACCACCTCGGGATCGCCGCCGCCCCCACCCATGACGATGACGCCGCGGTGGTGGTCGAGGCGGCCGGCCAGCGCATCGAGGGCATGGGCGCCGAGCAGCGGCGCGCCTGAGGCGGCGGCGTGCCACGCATCGGCCGGACGCGCCGGTGGCAGCGGGCCGGCGTCACCCACGAGCGGGTCGCGGAAGGGGAGGTTGAGGTGCACGGGCCCCGGCGGCGGGCCGGTGGCGTCGAGCACCGCCCTCGCCGCCAGCGAGCGCCACGTGGACCGCATGCCCTCGTCGGGCACGCCGGGATCGGCGTACCAGCGCACGGCCCGGCCGTACAGGTGGCTCTGGTCGATCGTCTGGGGCGCGGCGACGTCGCGCAGCTCGGGCGGGCGGTCGGCGGTGCAGACCAGCATCGGCACGCCGGCCTGGTGGGCCTCGATGACGGCGGCATGGAAGTGGGCCGCCGCCGTGCCGCTCGTGCACAGCAGCACGGCCGGGCGGCCGGTGGCCAATCCCAGACCGAGGGCCAGGAACGCCGCCGAGCGCTCGTCGTGGTGCACGTGGAGGCGCAGCGCCGGCTCGGCGGCGAGTGCCAGCGCCAATGGGGTGGAGCGCGAGCCGGGGGCCACCACGGCGTCGGTGACGCCGCTGCGCACCCACTCATCCACCAGGGTGGCGCAGAACGTGGCTGCGGTGGTGACCGGCACGCCTCATAGCCTGGCCGACGTGGCCCCGGCCGGCGAAGCACCAGTGGCCATCGGGTGGGAGGCAGTCGGCACCGGCGGACGGATCGTGCTGGTGCACGGCTTCACCCAGACCGCCCGATCATGGGCGGCGATCGCCGCCGACCTCGCGTCCGACCACGAGGTGGTCATGGTCGACGCCCCCGGGCACGGGGCGTCCACGGCCGTGCGCGCCGGCCTGACCGCCGGGGCGCAGGCCATCGCCGCCGCCGCCGGACCCGGCGTCTACGTCGGGTACTCGATGGGGGCGCGCTACGTCCTGCGGGCCGCCCTGACCTGCCCCGACGTCGTGCAGGCGGCCGTGCTGCTGGGCGTCAACCCTGGCATCGAGGACACCGCCGAGCGGGCGGCGCGGCGGGCCGCCGACGAGGCCCTCGCCGCCCGGATCGAGGGCGACGGCGTAGACGCCTTCCTCGACGAGTGGCTGGCGCAGCCGTTGTTCGCGTCCCTCCCCCGGTCGGCCGCCGACGGGGCCGACCGCCGCCGCAACACCGCCGCCGGCCTGGCGTCGTCGCTGCGCCTGGCCGGCACCGGTGCCGAGCCCGACGTGTGGGCCGAGCTCGGGGGCCTCGACCTGCCCGTGCTGGTGCTCGCCGGTGAGGCCGATGCGAAGTTCCGCGCCATCGGCGAGCGCGTGGCCGCCGCCGTCGGCGCCAACGCCCGCTTCGAGGTCGTCCCCGGTGCCGGCCATGCCGCCCACCTCGAGCAGCCGGGCGCCTTCCTCCGCCTGCTGCGGGCGTGGCTAGGCCGTCAACCAGAGTCCTAGGGAGAACGCCGCGCCGAACACGAGCTGCGTGCGGCCGGTGCCGACGAGGACGGCGATCAGGTCGCGCCCCGCGCGCCGGCGAGGACCCGCCGGATCGGTTCAGCAGCGAGCGGTGCCGCCACAAGGCAGGCGAGCGCCCCCCACCGCCAGGCGACGCAACCGACGCCGAGGGCGAACGCGCCCACCAGGAAGCCGGCGTAGAGCCAGCGGGTGCGAGCGTCGCCGAGGCGCACGGCGAGCGTCTTCTTGCCCGTCGCCGCGTCGGTCGGGATGTCGCGCAGGTTGTTGGCGACGAGCAGCGCGCACGACAGGAACCCCGCTGCGGACGCGGCCACGATCGACAGCCCGGTGATCCGTTCCAGTTGCACATACGTGCTGCCGGCGGTGGCCACGAGGCCGAAGCAGACGAAGACGAACAGCTCACCGAGGCCGAGGTAGCCGTACGGCTTGGGGCCGCCCGTGTAGAGGTAGCCGGCGGCGATGCACGCGGCACCGACGGCGATGAGCCACAGCGACGTGGCCAGGGCCAGGGCGAGACCGGCCACCGCAGCGACGGCGAACGCCGCGAACGCGGCGCGCTTGACCGCGGCGGGCGCCGCCAGCCCCGAGGCCACCAGCCGCACCGGCCCGACACGGGCGGCGTCCGTACCGCGGACGCCGTCGCTGTAGTCGTTGGCGTAATTCGTGCCGATCTGCAACGACAGCGCCACCACGCCGGCGGCGATGGCCCGCCACGCGATCACGTCGCCCTCGCCGGCGGCGCAGGCGGTGCCGACCAGCACCGGTACCACGCTCGCCGGCAGCGTCCGGGGCCGGGCGCCGGCGACCCAGTGGTTCACGGGCGCTTCGGGTACTTGGCGAAGTCGGGCCGGCGGCGCTCGACGTAGGCGTCTCGGCCTTCCTGGGCCTCCTCGCTCAGGTAGAAGAGCAGCGTGGCGTCACCGGCGAGCTGCTGGATGCCGGCCAGACCGTCGTCGGCGGCGTTCATCGACGCCTTCACCATCCGCAACGCCAGCGGCGACAGCTGGAGCATGCGCCGGCACCACGCCACCGTCTCGCGCTCGAGGTCGGCCAGCGGCACCACGGTGTTCACCAGACCCATGTCCAGCGCCTCCTGGGCGTCGTACTGGGCGCAGAGGAACCAGATCTCGCGAGCCTTCTTCTGGCCGATGTTGCGGGCCAGGAGGCCTGAGCCGTAGCCGCCGTCGAACGAGCCGACGCGCGGGCCGGTCTGGCCGAACTTGGCGTTGTCGGCGGCGATGGTGAGGTCGCACACGACGTGCAGCACGTGCCCACCGCCGACGGCGTAGCCCGCCACCATGGCCACCACCGGCTTGGGGGTGCGCCGGATCTGGATCTGGAGGTCGAGCACGTTGAGGCGGCCCACGCCGTGCTCGGCCACGGTGTCGTCGCCGATGTAGCCGTCATCGCCCCGGATGCGCTGGTCGCCGCCGGAGCAGAAGGCGAGGTCGCCCTGGCCGGTGAGGACGATCACCCCGACGGCGATGTCGTCGCGCGCCCGGTTGAAGGCGTCGGCCAGTTCGAACAGCGTCTGCGGTCGGAAGGCGTTGCGCACCTCGGGTCGGCAGATCGTGATCTTGGCAATGCCCTCGGCGGTCTCGTAGGAGATGTCGCGGTAGTCGCCGGAGGCGACCCACTCGATGGGCCCGTAGCACTCGTCAGGAAGCTTCATGGCGGGAACCCACGGTACCGTCCTGGCCCGTGGCTGACCTCGTGGCGCTGGCCATGCCCGGCGGCCCCGCCTTCGTCGAGCGCGTTGCAGCGGGTGTGGGAACGGGGCGACGCCGCCTTCCCGCTCGACCTCCGCCTGCCCGCCGCCGCCCAGCGCGCCACGCTGGCGGCCATGGCCCCGGCCCGCCTCGTCGATGCCGACGGCGCCGAGCAGGGACTAGACAGCGGCCGTCCCGTCGAGCCCGGCGACGCGCTGGTGGTGGCCACCAGCGGGTCCACCGGCGCGCCGAAGGGCGTGGTCCTCACCCATGAGGCCGTCGCCGCGTCGGCGCGCGCCACGAGCGTGCGCCTGCGAGTCGAACCGTCTGCGGATCGCTGGCTGGCGTGCCTCCCGCTCGCCCACGTGGGCGGGCTGGCCGTCGTCGCCCGCGCCCTCGTGACCGGCACGCCGCTCACGGTTCTCCCCGGGCCCGACCCGGAGGCGGTGGCCGCCGCCGGCGCCAGCCTGGTATCGCTGGTGCCCACCGCCCTCGCTCGGCTCGACCCGACGTCGTTCCGGATGATCGTGCTCGGCGGCTCCACGCCGCCGCCCGTCGTGCCGCCGAACGCCGTCACGACCTACGGGCTCACGGAGACGGGGAGCGGCGTGGTCTACGACGGCGAGCCGCTCGACGGTGTCGAGATCCGCATCGATGCCGACGGCGAGGTGCACGTGCGCGGGCCCATGCTGCTGCGGGCCTACCGCGACGGGCGCGATCCCAAGTCCGCCGACGGCTGGTTCCCCACCGGCGACATTGGCGACTGGCACGACGGGCGCCTCGTCGTCCACGGCCGGCGGGGCGACATGATCGTGACGGGGGGCGAGAACGTGTGGCCGGAGCCGGTCGAGCGCGTCCTCGGTGATCACCCGGGCGTGGCCGACGTGGCCGTCGCCGGCCGGCCCGATCCCGAGTGGGGTCAGCGCGTCGTGGCCTTCGTCGTGGCCGCCGACTCGTCCACCCCGCCACCGCTCGACAGCCTTCGCGAGCACGTGAAGGCGCAACTGCCGCCGTGGTGCGCGCCCCGCCAGGTCGTGCTCGTCGAGGCCGTGCCCCGCACGGCGCTCGGCAAGGTGCGGCGCGGGGACCTACCGTTCGCGCTATGAGCGAGCGCAGCGAGCTCATCAACGACACGGCGCCTGGTTCAGCACGCTTCGCGAGAAGGTCGGTCTCGTCACCGGCGGCGCGTCGGGCATCGGCCTCGCCATCACCCGCCGGTTCGTCGCCGAAGGAGCACGCGTCGTCATCGGCGACATCGACGTCGATGCGATGGCGCGCGTCGCGAAGGAGTTGGGCGACAGCGTCGCGACGGCGCCGACCGACGCCACGAAGGAGGCCGACGTCGAGGCGCTGGCGGCGACCGCCGTCCAGCGGTTCGGACACCTCGACATCGCGGTGGCCAACGCCGGCGGCGGCGCGTTCGCGCCGATCGTGGAGCACGAGCTGAGCGAGTGGCAACGTGTACTCGACCTCTGCTTGACGAGCGCGTTCCTCACCATCAAGCACGCCGGTGCGCGGCTCACCGACGGCGGCTCGATCATCACCATCTCGTCGCTCAACGCCATCCAGCCATCGGAAGGCATGAGCGCCTACTGCGCCGCCAAGGCCGGCGTCGCCATGCTCACCCGTGTGGCGGCGATGGAGCTCGGCCACCGCCGCATCCGGGTGAACACGATCGCGCCTGGACTCGTGGAGACGCCGATGTCGGCCGCGTTCTGGGCGATCCCGGGTGTCGTCGAGGAGTTCGTGGAGAACACCACCGTCGGCCGGTTCGCGTCGCCCGACGACATCGCCGCCCTCGCGTCGTTCCTCGCGTCCGACGAATCGAGCTTCGTCTCGGGCAGCCTCTACTCGATCGACGGCGGGGCGTCGACGAAGCGCTACCCCGATCTGCCAGGGGCGTTCGCCCGCTTCGACGGACCGTTGCCGAACTGACATATCGGCGCCGCAGTGCGGCGCCGGGCAGGCCAGAGACCCCATTGCCGAGCGCCAGCGAGTAGGAGGCGGAGCCGACGCAGACGGGGACTTGACGCCCCTGGGTCGAAAACGTTTCTATAAGCAACGAATCCACCAACGCGACCGAGCAGGGGGGATACCGGTGCGGTCGCACAGCGCCGACGGTTCGTCCGAGCGCGTCCCCCGCTTCTAGGTCGCGCCTTCGAACCCCGAGAAAGGATCCTCCGAATGCGCAAGTCCGTGATCGGAGTCACTGCCGTAGCAACCGCGTTCACCTTCGCGCTCGCGGCGTGCGGAAGCGACAACAGCTCGAGCAGCAGCGGCGGTGCCACCACCGCCGCCGGTGCCGCGACGACGGCCGCCAGTGCTGCCACCACAGCAGCGGCGGGCGCTACCACGACGGCCGGAGGAGGAGCAGCCGCCGGCAAGATCGGTGTCATCTTGCCCGACTCGAAGTCGTCGGTGCGCTGGGAAACCGCCGACCGCAAGTACCTCGGCGATGCCTTCAAGGCCGCCGGCGTGGAGTACGACATCCAGAACGCCGAAGGCGACAAGACCAAGATGGCCACCATCGCGGACCAGATGATCACCAGCGGCGCCAAGGTCCTCATGATCGTGAACCTCGACAGCCCGTCGGGCGCCGCCATCGAGCAGAAGGCCGCCGCCGCGGGTGTGAAGACGATCGACTACGACCGCCTCACGCTCGGCGGGAGCGCCGCCGTGTACGTGTCGTTCGACAACGTGAAGGTCGGCGAGCTGCAGGGTGACGGCCTCATCAAGTGCCTCACCGACAAGGCCGTGGCCAGTCCGAAGGTCGTCGAGCTGAACGGCTCGCCCACGGACAACAACGCGACGCTGTTCAAGCAGGGCTACGACTCCAAGCTCGACCCCAAGTACGCCTCGGGCTGGACCAAGGTCGATGACCAGAGCGTGCCGGACTGGGACAACCAGAAGGGCGGCCAGATCTTCGAGCAGATGCTGACGAAGGCCAACGGCCAGATCGACGGTGTGCTGGCCGCCAACGACGGCCTCGGCAACGCCGCCATCGCCGTGCTCAAGAAGAACAACCTGCAGCTCCCGGTGACGGGACAGGACGCCACGACGCAGGGCCTGCAGAACATCCTCGCCGGTGACCAGTGCATGACCGTCTACAAGGCGGTCAAGAAGGAAGCCGACGCGGCGTCGGCGGCGGCCATCTCGCTGCTCAAGGGCCAGACCCCGCAAACGACTGGTACGGTCACCGACACGCAGACCAAGAAGGACGTGCCCGCCATCCTCGCCACGCCGGTCGCCATCTACAAGGCGAACGTGAAGGACGTCGTGGCCGACGGCTACGTCACCGCCGCCGACCTGTGCAAGGGCTTCGAAACCCAGTGCAAGGACGCCGGCATCAGCTGACATGAGCGACTTGCCGACCGTGGCCCCGCTGCTGTCGATGCGGGGCATCAACAAGAGCTTCGGTGCCGTGCACGTGCTGCACGACGTCGACTTCGACATCTACCGGGGCCAGGTGACGGCCCTGGTCGGTGACAACGGCGCCGGCAAGTCAACACTGGTGAAGTGCCTGGCCGGCATCTACGGCATCGATGCCGGCCAGGTCAGCTTCGACGGCAAGCCCGTCATCATCCACAGTCCCCGCGAGGCCGCCGCCCTCGGGATCGAGGTCGTGTACCAGGACCTCGCGCTGTGCGACAACCTCGACATCGTCGAGAACATGTTCCTCGGGCGGGAGCGGACCAACCGTCTCGGTCTGGACGACGTCGGGATGGAGATCCTGGCCCGCGAGACGCTCGACACGTTGCACGTGCGGACGGTCGCGAGCGTCCGCCAGAAGGTCGCCAGCCTGTCCGGTGGCCAGCGCCAGACGGTGGCCATCGCCAAGGCCGTGCTGTGGGAGAGCAAGGTGGTGGTGCTCGACGAGCCCACCGCCGCCCTCGGCGTCGCGCAGACCCGCCAGGTGCTCGACCTCGTGCGCCGGCTGGCCGATCAGGGCATCGGCGTCGTGCTCATCTCGCACAACATGAACGACGTGTTCGAGGTGGCCGACCGCATCGTCACGCTCTACCTCGGCCGCGTGGCGGCGGAGGTCCTGCGCGGTGATACGACGCACACGCAGGTGGTCGAGTTGATCACCGCGGGGCGCTCGGGTGACCTCGGCCTCCTGGCCGTCGAGCAGGTCCAGATCTGAGGACGTGGCATGGCCCAGACCGATGTCGAGACATCCGCTCCCCCGCCGGCGGTCGAGCGTATGGGTGTCAAGAAGGAGGAGTACTCGCTCGGCGCCGCGCTGCGGGCGTACTTCTTGCGGGTGCGGGGCGGCGAGCTGGGCGCCATGCCCGCCGTGCTCGGCTTCGTGGTGCTGTTCGTGCTGTTCAGCATCACCGCCAAGGACGCCAACTTCCTGTCGACCCGCAACTTCGCCAACCTCCTCACCCAGGCCGCGCCGATCACGCTCATCGGCGTGGGCCTCGTGTTCGTGCTCCTGCTCGGCGAGATCGACCTCTCGGCGGGCGCCACCGCCGGCGTCTGCGCGGTCTCGATGGCGTGGCTGCTGGACAACGACTACTCACCCTGGATCGCGCTCCCCGCCGCCATCGTGATCGGCTTGGCCATCGGCGCCCTCACGGGTTGGCTCGTGGCCAAGGTGGGCATCCCGTCGTTCGTCGTGACGCTGGCGTTCTTCCTGTCGTGGCAGGGCGTGGTGCTCATCATCGCCAAAGAGGGCGGCACCATCGCCGTCACCAACGACTGGATCGTGGCCATCGCCAACAAGAACCTGTCACCCGTCGTCGGGTGGGTGCTGTGGGCCATCGTGGTGATCGGCTTCGCATTGACGAGCACGCTGAAGGTGCGCCAGCGCCAGAAGAACGGCTTGGCCGCCAACCCCTACAGCCTGGTCGTGCTCAAGACGATCGCCCTCGCCGTGATCTGGGGCGTCGCCACGCTGCTGCTCAACAAGGACCGTTCCCTCGGCGGCGGCAAGCCGTTGCGGGGCGTACCGGACGCGGTCCCGTTCATCCTCGTCATCGTCGTCGTCCTCACGATCTTGCTGACGCGCACCCGGTGGGGCCGCCACATCTACGCCGTGGGCGGCAACACCGAGGCCGCTCGCCGCGCCGGCATCAACGTGACGTTGGTGCGCCTGTCGGGCTTCGTGGTGTGCTCGACGGTCGCCGCGCTCGGCGGCATGGCGTTGGCGTCGCAACTGCAGTCGGTCAGCCCACAGACGGGTGGCAACGACACCGTGCTCCTGGCGGTGGCCGCCGCCGTCATCGGCGGTACGAGCCTGTTCGGTGGTCGGGGCCGGGTGATGGACGCGGTGATCGGCGGACTCGTCGTCGCCATCATCCCCAACGGCATGGCGCTTCTCGGCACGAAGGAGATCTTCGGCGTCGAGATCCAGTTCAGCGATGCCGGTCCGAAGTTCGTCGTGACAGGGCTCATCCTGCTGCTGGCCGCCAGCGTGGATGCGCTCTCTCGCAAGCGGGCCATCGCCCACTAATCCCCGTGCCCCCGCTGCAGCCGGCCGACCTGTTGACGGTCCGGCGCAACAACCTCGCTCTCGTGCTGCGCTTGTTGCATGATCAAGGACCTCGTTCGCGCGCCGCGGTGGCCACCGAGACGGGACTGAACAAGGCCACGGTGTCGCGGCTCGTGGCCGACCTCATCGACCGCGGCCTCGTCCGTGAGCTCGGCGTGGTGAGCGAGCGGCGGCGCGGCCGCCCGGGCACCTTGATCGAGCTCGACGGCCGCCACGTCGCCGCCCTCGGGCTCGAGCTCAACGTCGACTTCATCACCGCCGTCGCCGTCGACCTTGCGGGGCGGATCGTGTTCCAGCGCACGCGGCCCATCGACGCTGCATCGGCGCCGCGGCACAAGACGCTGCGGACGTTGACGTCGATGGTGCGCCAGACGGTCGACGCCGTCTCGGGCACCTGCGATGTGATCGCCGGCATCACGGTGGCGGTGCCCGCCCTGGTGGACGTGGACGCCCGTGCCATCACGTTCGCGCCGAACCTCCACTGGCAGGACGTGGAGGTGGGGACCCGGGTGGCCGGTGCGCTGGGGACCCCGGCGGCGGTGAGCGTCGACAACGACGCCAACCTCGGCGCGTTCGCCGAGTACCGCGTGGGCAAGCACGCCGGCACCCCGAACCTGATCTACATCACCGGCCAGACGGGCGTGGGCGGCGGCATCATGATCGACGGACACCTGCTCCGGGGAGCCACCGGCTTCGCCGGCGAGGTCGGGCACATGCACGTGATGGAGGGCGGGCCGCAGTGCGGCTGCGGTCGCTTCGGCTGCTGGGAGGCCCTCGTCGGTCTGCGCCCCCTGCTGCGCGAGGCCGTGCCCGACGTGCTGGCGAAGGTCGATGCCGACCATCCGCTCGTGGGGCCCGAGGAGAAGGTGGCCCACGTGGTGCAGCGGGCCACCGACGGCGACCAGCGGGTGATCAACGCCCTGCAGCGCCATGGGCGGTGGCTCGGGATCGGGCTGGGAACCTTGGTGAACTTGTTCAACCCCGAGGTCGTGATCCTCGGTGGCTTCTTCCGCGACGTCGCCCCCTGGCTGCTCGAGGAAGCCGAGACGACGATGCGGGAGCTGGCCATCGCCCCCGACGCCGGCGGCTGCCAGCTGTCGGTGTCCACCCTCGGGTTCTCGGCCGCCGCCCTGGGCGCCGCCATCTACACCGCCGAGCGGGTCTTCGCCGACCCCGGCGCCATCGCCCGCTGACGCCGGGGTCGGCGCAATGCGGCGGCGGGGCAGGCGCCCGCGGGATTGTCCGAAGCGCAGCGAGTCAGGAGCAAGCCGGAGCGTCAGCGGAGGCGGCGACGCAGATGTGGCATCGCCCGCTGACGCCGCAATGCGGCGGCGGGGCAGGCGCCCGCGGGATTGTCCGAAGCGCAGCGAGTCAGGAGCAAGCCGGAGCGTCAGCGGAGGCGGCGACGCAGATGCCGCGCTCGTTCACACCTGGCGCACACCGGCGCCGCCGTCGACGACGTAGGTCTCGCCGGTGATCCACGACGCGGCGTCGCTGGCGAGGAACACGGCCAGGTTGGCGACGTCTTCGGGCTCGCCCAGGCGCTTGGTGGGCATGCTGGCGGCCAGGCGGTCACCGAAGTTCTCCACCAGGTAGGCGGCGAAGTCGGTCTTCACGAGGCCGGGAGCGATGCCCACGACGCGCGTCGGGGCCAGCTCCGCCGCGAGCTGGCGGGTCAGGTGGATGAGGGCGGCCTTGGTGAGGTTGTACGTGCCGAGGATGGCCTCGGCCCGCAGGCCGCCCACCGACGCGATGTTCACGATGACGCCGGGCTGCTCCCGCAGGGCCCGGCTCCACGCCGACTGGCACCAGAACACCGGACCCCGGATGTTCACCTGGAACGTCTTGTCGAACCGGGCCGGATCGATGCCCATCGTGGGCCCGGCGTACGGGTTGGCGGCGGCGTTGTTCACCAGGATGTCGAGCCCACCGAAGCGCTCGATGGTGGCGGCGACGCAGGCGTCGGCGGTCTCGATGTCGCCGGCGTTGCCGGCGAACACGGCGACCTCGCCGCCGATCTCGGCGGCCGCCGCTTCCAGCCCCTCGATCTTGCGCGAAGTGAGCATGACCTTGGCCCCGGACTCGACGAACCCGGCGGCGATCGCCTTGCCGATGCCCCGCGAACCGCCCGTGACGAGGGCCACCTTGCCGTCGAGTCGGATCTCCATGGAGTCGGCACGGTACTGGCTACCCTGCCAGCCATGGGCCACCGAGCAGTCGCGTCCCGTTGAACCGCCTCGCCGGCGAGAGCTCGCCCTACCTGCGCCAACATCAGGACAACCCGGTCGATTGGTACCCGTGGGGCGCCGAGGCGTTCGCCAAGGCTCGGGACGAGGACAAGCCGGTGCTCCTGTCGGTGGGCTACTCGGCGTGCCACTGGTGCCACGTGATGGCCCACGAGAGCTTCGAAGACGACGAGGTGGCGGCGGCCGTCAACGCCGCCTTCGTGAGCGTGAAGGTCGATCGCGAGGAGCGCCCGGACGTCGACGCCGTCTACATGGACGCGGTGCAAGCCATCAACGGCCACGGCGGCTGGCCCATGACGGTGTTCCTCGCCCCCGACGGTCGCCCCTTCTTCGGCGGGACGTACTACCCCAAGCCGTCGTTCCTGCAGCTGCTGGCGGCGGTGGACGACGCGTGGCGCAACCGACGCCACGAACTGCTCGACCAGGCGGGCAAGCTCACCGAGGCGCTCGACCGCACCGCCCGGCTCGACCCGGCGGAGGCCGTCCCCGGTGTCGACCAGCTGAACCAGGCCCTCACTCATCTCGCCCAGCAGTTCGACGCCGAGTGGGGCGGTTTCGGCGGCGCACCGAAGTTCCCCCAGGCGATGAGCCTCGAGCTGGTGCTGCGGGCCCACCGGTCGAGCGGCAGCGCCGACGCCCTCGCCGTCGTCACCACCAGCCTCGACGCCATGGCGTCGGGCGGCATCTACGACCATCTGGGCGGCGGGTTCGCGCGCTACTCGGTGGACCGCCACTGGTTGGTGCCCCACTTCGAGAAGATGCTGTACGACCAGGCGCTGCTCGCGCCCGTGTACCTCCACGCCTGGCAGGTCACCGGCGAGGCCCGCTACCGCCAGGTGGTGGACGAGACGATCGCGTACGTCCGGCGCGACCTCGGCCAGCCCGAGGGCGGCTTCTCGTCAGCCGAGGACGCCGACTCCCCCGGCCCCGACGGCCACAACGAGGAAGGTCGCTTCTCCACGTGGACGCCGGCGGAGATCGCCGCCGCCCTCGGCGACGACGCGCTCACGGCCGCCGCCCTGGAGTGGTACGGCGTGACCGACGAGGGCAACTTCGAGGGGCGCACGATCCTCCACCGGCCGGTGCGGGCCGATCTGGTGCGGCCACCGGCGGTCGACGACGCGCGGGCCCGCCTGTTCGCCGTGCGGGAGGCGCGCCCGCGGCCGGGCCTCGACGACAAGGTACTCACCGAGTGGAACGCGCTGATGCTGGCGGCCCTGGCCGAGGCGGGGGCGGCCACGGGCACGCTCGAGTGGATCGAGCACGCCCGCCGCACCGCCGAGTTCCTCCTGGCCGAGCTGCGCGACGGGGACGGCCGGTGGTGGCGGTCGTGGCAACGCTCGGCTGGCCCCCGCCACGACGCGCTGGCCGCCGATCACGCCGCCCTGGTGCACGCCTTCGTGGCGCTGGCCCAGGCCACCGGCGAGGCGCGCTGGATCGGCGAGGCCATCGCCGTCGCCGACATGCTCCTCGAGCGCTTCTGGGATGCCGAGCGGGGCGGGCTGTTCACCACCGCCGACGACGGCGAGGCCCTCATCGTGCGCCAGAAGGACCTGCTGGACTCGGCCACACCGTCGGCCAACTCCCTGGCCGCCGTCGCCCTCTACCGCCTCAGCGCCCTGACCGGCGAGCCGCGCTACCGCCACCAGGCCGATCAGATCCTGCAGCTGGTGGCCGGTGTCGTGCCGAGCGCGCCATCGGCGTTCTCCCACCTCCTCGCCGCCGTCGATCTGCGCCGGGCCGGCATCACCGAGATCGCCGTCGCCGGCGACCGCCCCGATCTGGTGGCGGAGGTCCTCGCCCGGTACCTCCCGGATGCCGTCGTGGCATGGGGGGAGCGCTACGACTCGCCGCTGTGGGACGGGCGCCGCGACGGCCTGGCCTACGTCTGCCACGACTACGTGTGCGAGGCGCCGGTGGACACGAGCGACGCCCTCGCCGCCCTCCTCGGCTGACTCGGCGCGCGCATCAAACTGCGTGCGGCAGGATCTACCAGGTATGGGCTACCAAGCGGTGATCGACGTCAGTGAGCACCAGGGCGACATCGACTTCAAGAAGATGGCCGCCACCGGCGTGGTCGGGGCCATCCCGCGCGCCGGCATCAACGGCCGGCGGGACAAGCGCTTCGATGCGTACGTGGCCGGCATCCGCGGCGCGGGTCTCGCCCTGCCCGCCGTGTACTGGTTCGCCAACCCGAAGAGCTCGACCAGCGGCGCCGCCCAGGGCGCGCTGCTGGCCGCCGCCGTCAACCAGGTCGGCGCCGGGCGGGGCATGATCGACGCCGAGTGGTACACGTCCGAAGGCGGCCCCAACCCGGTCATCCAGGGCGTGGCCCTGGCCCGCTGGTACTGCGACATGGCCGACGCCATCCTGAGCGGAACCGGCGCCGAGCCGATCATCTACACCAGCGCCACGTTCTGGGACCCGCTCGTGGCCGCCACCGCCATCGGCGACGACCTCCAGACGCTGAACGCCAGCCTGGCCCGCCTCGGCCGGTGCGAGCTCATCCTCGCCCGTTACCCGATCTACGTCCCCAACGCCTCGACGCCGGGCGCGCCGCCGACGTGGTCCGACTGGGCGTTCTCCAAGGATCGCCACGGTCCGAAGATCCCCAACGGATGCAAGGGCCCCTGGGCCGGTTGGCAGTTCTCGGCCGGCTTCAACGGCCAGGGACCGACATACGGGGTGTCGAGCGGCGACCTCGACCTCAACATCGTGACCGACGAGGCGTGGGCCCGATGGACGGGTGCGGCCCGCCCTGCCGTGCCCGGCACCCCGGCGCCCGACGACGACGGCGGCGAGTCCTCGACCTTCCTGAAGACCGATCCCACGGCCGGCGAGAAGCTCACACTCGGCTCCAAGGGCAGCAGCGTGCGGACCATGCAGGTCCGCCTGGCCGTGCACGGCTACGCCACGGCGGCCGACGGCGACTGGGGCCCGGTCACCGACGGCAAGGTGCGGACCTTCCAGACGCTGCACGGCCTCACCGTGGACGGCGTCGTGAACGTGCCCGGCCAGACCTGGGAAGCCCTCAACCAGAAGCCGGCCCACCCGACGGTGCGGCCCGGCTACGAGGGCGGCTTCGTCGCGGTGCTGCAGCGCGCCCTCAACGCGCTGGCGGGCACGACCCTCGAGGTCGACGGTCGCTACGGGGTGCTGCCGACGAGCCCGACCCGGGCCGCCATCGAGGGGTGGCAGCAGACCAACGGCCTGGAGGTCGACGGCGTGGCCGGTCAGCAGACGTGGGCCGCCATCGATCAGGCGGCGGCGGCCAAGGGCTACACCGTGGCGTGATCGAGTGACGGCTGGCGAGCCGGGGCGCTGGCGCGGGGCTTCTTGAAGAACAGGATCAGCACCGGTACGAGGTAGGCCAGGTAGATGACGACCTGCTCGATCGACGGGCGCGGGTCCCAGCCGAAGATGCCGGCCAGGAAGCGTCCGGTCTGCGTGTCCTGGGTGAGCCAATGCTGGCCGGTGAGGTTGTAGACGGCGTCGTTCAGGGTGCCGAGGTCGCCCGACGACTGCAGGAACAGCACGCCCCGGGACACGAGCCCGGCCGCGAAGAGGATGATCAGCACGCCGGTCACCTGGAAGAAGAGCTTCATCGAGATGGCCTTGCTGCCGTGGTACACGAGCACGCCGAGCCCGATGGCCAGGGCGATGCCGATGAGGGCGCCGATGAGCACGTCGTCGCCGGCGCTGTTGGCCGTGGTGGAGATGAGGAAGAGCGCCGTCTCCAGGCCCTCGCGAGCGACGGCCACGAAGGCCACCATGCCGAGGGCGAACGCGGACTCGTGCAACGCCTGCAGGGTCCTGCCCTCCAGCTCGCCCTTCAGGGAGCGGGCGTGCTGGCGCATCCAGAAGATCATCCAGGTCAGCAGGCCGGCGGCGCCGAAGCAGATGACGGCGAAGACCCGGGACCGAGCGGCGCCGGTGAGGTCATCAACGGTCACGTGGATGAGCCAGCCGATGGCGATGGCCAGGGCCAACGCCGCGCCCGTGCCGAACCACACCCAGCGGGCCATCTCGGGCCGTTCAGAGCGGCGCACTGCGGCGAGGACGATGGCGACGACGAGCGCCGCTTCGAACCCCTCCCGCAGCGTGATCAGCAGGCTCTCACTCACATGTCAAGGATGCCTAACTCAGCGGACCTGTGCAAACGGCGAGAGCAGCAAGCCCGCCCATCTCATGCGCGCAAAGCGCGCTCACGGTTGATAACTCGCGTCAGTACGCCGAGGAAGGAAGAGTGTGCCGCCGCAGTGCGGCGGCAGGGGCAGCCGCTCGAGGGATTGTCCGAGCACAGCGAGGCCCGCCGGAGGCGGGCAAAGAGTTACGGCAGGTACGGCTCGGACTGCCAGCCGCCGCGGTGGACGATCTCGTCGAGGCTGCGGCGGGGTCGCTCGGCGCTGCGGCCGGGCTCGTCGTCGAGCGGGTGCCCGAGCGCCACTGCGCCGATGAGCTCGTAGCCACCGGGCACGTCCAGCTCGGCCAGCAACTTCTCCCCGTTGCGGAAGACGCCGAAGAACAGCGCTCCCAGCCCCTCGTCCTCCACCGCCAGCAGGAGCAGCATCGTGGCGAAGGCGGTGTCGATCTGCCAGTACGGCACCGGCCAGCGCGTGGGGTCGGCCAGGCCGGTCGAGATCTTGTCGGGCTCGCTGTAGCGGCTGAGGTAGGCCTCCCTCGACGCCAGCGGCAGGATCACGACCGGGGCATCGAGCAGGTGCTGCCAGCGGAAGGACTCCCGCCGTTCCTCGGGCAGCGTGACGTCCCAGAACTTGCGGGTGTCCTCGCCTTCCAGCACGACGAAGACCCACCCCTGCGCGTTGCCGGCGCTCGGCGCCCGCCGGGCGGCATCGAGCACCCGTTCCAGCACTTCGGGTTCCACGGGCCGAGTGTCGAAGGCCCGCACCATGCGGCGCGAGTGGATCAGCTCGGCGAACTCCATCAGGGCTAGTGCGAGCCGAGTTTGAGCAGATCCTCGGCCATGGCCCAGCCGAAGGCGATGAGGCAGTCACCGGCCTCGGGCCGCAGCCCGGTGAACATGGCCGCCACCTCCGGGTCGACGGCCTCGGGCTTCAGCGACTCGTGGTCGAGGTGCGGGGCCAGACCACCGGAGCCGGCGACCCGGAACGTCTGCTCGTCGTAGGTGCCCTCGACGGCGAAGCGCTTGGCCAGGCGCCGCCCCCACGCCCGCTCCTCCCCGACGGCCTTGTGGCCGGGACGAGGCACGATGTCCGACAGGGCCCGGAACGCCTCGAAGCCCGACGGGGAGGCGAAACGGCTTCCGACCAGCACGTCCTCGTCGGGGAAGGCCATCAGCGCCCGGTGGTAGGCCTCGCCCATGACGGCCTTCAGCACGCTGTCGCGCTTGGAGGTGCGGCGCACGGCGACGAGACCCAGCAGCACGCACGGCGTCCCGCCGATGCGCTCGAGGGTGGCGAAGGAGTAGCCCTGGAGCTTGCCGTCGATGCGGGCGCTGCCGGCCAGCACCCAGTCCTCCTTCGCCTTCGACAACTGGCCGACCTCGAAGGTCGCGCCCCCGGCGGCGGACATGTCGGCCAGCTCGCCGAGGTCCGCGTCGGTGAGTGCCGTGCCGTCCTTGGTCTCGACCTGGATTGCCATGTCCGGATTGCCCCCGAAGGTGCTCGGGTCGCCGGCGGGAAGCACCGGCGACGCGTGTGGTGCCAGCCCGGATCAGGCTCCGGGCACGAGTGCCATTTTGCCATCTCCGGCACCTGTCTTCCCACTCACCATCGCAGGGGCCGGTGCTGGGCGGGCAACCCTACAGGGCGACGGCGTCGTGCCCGAACGCCACGCGCAGCTCCCCGACCACCCTGGGCAGGTCGACGCAGTAGTCGTCGGCCAGGCGCAGCACCTTGCCCTCGCCGATGTGGAGGAACACCTGCGACTCGCCCGGGTGCTCGCTCAGCAGCCGCTTCAGTGTGCCGATGCGCTCCTCGCTCAGGCTGAGCGCCGGCAGCTTGAGCCGCAGCGGCGGGGCATCGTCGGCCACGACCTCCACCACCGTCAGCTCGAGGCACATGAGCTTGGGCGTCTCGTCCCGACCGTCGACGCGCCCCTTCACGGTGACGACGGCGTCGGGCTGCAGCTTGTAGCCGTGGTCGAGCATGGTCTTGGGGAAGACCATCACCTCCATGGCCGATTGGAGGTCCTCCAGGACGAAGACCGCCATGGGGTCACCCTTCTTCGTGAACTTGCGCTGGAGGTTGGTGATGACCCCGCCGACGGTGGCCGTGGAGCCGTCCTCCCGTTCCATGAGCTCGGCGATCGTGCAGTCGGCCTTGCGCCGCAGCGCCCGTTCCGCGCCGAGCAGGGGATGGTCGCTGACGTAGAGGCCGAGCATCTCCTTCTCGAAGGCGAGGCGCTCCGACTTGTCGAACTCCACCTCGGGGATGTCCACCCGGTCGTGGCTGGGAACGGCGGCGTCGAGGCCGGCGAACAGGTCGAACTGGCCTTCGGCCTCCTTGCGCCGCCGGGCCACCGACTGGTCGATGATCAGCTCGTGGACCTGCAGCAGGCCCTTGCGCCGGTGCCCCAGCGAGTCGAACGCGCCCGCCTTGATCAGGGACTCCACCGTGCGCTTGTTGAGCACCGAGAAGTCGACGCGATCGACGAAGTCCTGGAAGTCCCGGTAGGGCCCGTTCTTGTCCCGTTCGCGGATGACCTGCTCCACCAGGCCCTCGCCCACGTTGCGCACCGCTGAGAGCCCGAACGGGATCACGCCCGGACATCCGGCGGGCAGCTCGGTGCCCGGGGGCGCCTCCTCCGGGGCCAGGGCGATGAAGTCCGAGGCCGCCACGTTGATGTCGGGGTTGAGCACCCGCACCTGGAGGGCCCGGCACTCGGCCAGGTAGACAGCGGCCTTGTCCAGGTTGCCCTTCACGCTGGTGAGCAGGCAGGCCAGGTACTCGACCGGGTAGTGAGCCTTCAGGTAGGCGGTCTGGTAGGCGATGTAGCCGTAGCCGTAGGAGTGGCTCTTGTTGAAGGCGTAGTCGGCGAACGGCTCGATGATGTCGAACAGCTGCGTGCCGATCGCTTCGCCGTAGCCCGTGCGCTCACAGCCGGCCACGAACTTCTCCCGCTCGGCGGCGATGAGGGCGCGGATCTTCTTGCCGCACGCCTTGCGCAGGTTGTCCGCCTCGGCCAGGGAGTAGCCGGCGAACTTCTGGGCCACCCGCATGACCGACTCCTGGTAGATCATCAGGCCCTGGGTGTCGGCCAGCAGCTCCGCCAGGTCGTCGTGGAGGTACTTGATCGGCTTGCGGCCGTTCTTGCGGTCGGCGTAGTCGTTGTGCATGTTGGCCGCCATGGGCCCCGGGCGGTAGAGCGCCACAAGGGCGGCCACGTCGTCGAAGGACGTCGGCGCCAGCGAGCGCATGAGCGTCCGCATCGGGCCCCCTTCGAGCTGGAACACGCCGATCGAGTCACCGCGGCGCAACAGTTCCAGCGTGGGATCGTCGTCGAGGGGGATGGCGTCGACGTCGAACGCGGGATCCTTGCCCGCCCGGATGAGGCCCACCGTGTCCTCGATGACGTCGAGGTTGCGCAGGCCGAGGAAGTCCATCTTCAGCAGGCCCAGCTCTTCGACGCCGTGCATCTCGTACTGCGTGACGATCGGCGCTTCCTCGGGCGTGAGGCCGTTCTCCGGCTTGCGCTGGATCGGGAGGTAGGTGGTGAGCGGGTCCTTGGTGATCACCACGGCGGCGGCGTGGATGCCGTCCTGGCGGCGCAGGCCCTCGAGGCCCTTGGCCACGTCGACCACGCGCTTCACGTCCGGGTCGGCGTCGTACATGACGCGCAGCTCGGCCGCCGCCTTGTAGCCGTCCTCGTGCTTGGGGTGGAGGTCGAAGCAGGCATGGAGGGGCGTGTCGCGGCCCATGACGAGCGGCGGCATGGCCTTGGCCACCCGGTCGCCCACGGCGTACGGGTAGCCGAGCACGCGGGCGGCATCGCGCACGGCGGCCCGGGCCTTGATCGTGGAGAACGTGATGATCTGGGCCACGTGGTCGCGGCCGTAGCGCTCGGCGGCGTAGCGGATCATCTCGTCCCGGTAGCGGGAGTCGAAGTCCATGTCGATGTCGGGCATCGAGATGCGGCTCGGGTTGAGGAAGCGCTCGAACAGCAGGTCGTAGCGGATCGGGTCGAGGTCGGTGATGCGCAGGCAGTAGGCGACGGCGCAGCCGGCCGCGCTTCCCCGTCCTGGCCCCACCCGGATGCCGGCCTGGCGGGCGTGGTGGATGAGGTCCCACACGATCAGGAAGTAGGAGCTGAAGCCCATCGTGGCGATGACGCCCAGCTCGTAGGTCAAGCGGTCCTGTACCGCTGGCGGGATCGAGCCGCCCCACCGCTCCTTCGCGCCCTGCAGCGTGAGCTCGCGCAGGTAGTCGGTGTCGGTGGCGAACTCGGGCGGCAGCGGGAACTCGGGCAGCTTGGGCGTGCCGAACTCGATGTCCACGTTCGCCCGCTCGGCGATCCACAGCGTGTTGTCGCACGCCTCGGGCAGCTCCTGGAAGAGATGGCGCATCTCGGCCGCCGGCTTGAGGTAGTGCTGGTCGCCCTCGAACTTGAACCGCTTCGGATCGCTCATGAGGGCGCCGGTCTGCACGCACAGCAGGGCGTCGTGGGCGAGGTGATCGTCGCGATGGGTGTAGTGGCTGTCGTTGGTGGCCAGGAGCGGCGCGCCGATCTTGCGGGCGATGGCCAGGAGCCGCGGGTTGGTCTGGCGCTGCATCGGGATGCCGTGGTCCTGCAGCTCCACGAACAGGTTGTCGCGCCCGAAGATGTCCTGGAGGCGGGCCGCCTTCTCGAGGGCGCCGCGCTCGTCGCCGGCGGCCAGCGACTGCAGCACGTGACCGCCGAGGCAGCCGGTGGAGGCGATGAGGCCCTCGTGGTGGCGCTCCAGCAGCTCCCAGTCCATGCGTGGCTTGTAGTAGTAGCCCTCGAGGAAGGCCAGGCTGGAGAGCTGGATGAGGTTGCGGTAGCCGGTGTCGGTCTCGGCCAGCAGCGTCAGGTGGTAGTAGAGCTTCTTGCCGCCCTCGGCGTCGCCGCCGGTGTCGTCGATGCGACCGCGGCGCGCCGGCCGCTCGAGACGGCTCTCGTGGGCCATGTACATCTCCGAGCCGATGACCGGCGTGACGCCCTGGTCCCGGCAGGCCCGGTAGAACTCCAGGACGCCGTACATGTTTCCGTGGTCGGTGATGCCGAGGGCCGGCTGGCCGTCGGCCACCGCCGCCGCCACCAGCGGTTCCAGCCGGGAGGCGCCGTCCAACATGGAGTACTCGGTGTGCACGTGGAGGTGCGAGAACGACACGGTTGTAGTTCAGCACACTGGGGGCACCGTCGGATACCCCAGGCATGATGGTGGTCATGAGCCAGCCAGACATCGAGCACGGCGAACTGATCACGCCCGGCGAGGCCCCTGAAGAGTCGACCCCCGACACCGAATCGGTGCAGTCGCCGGCCAAGGTCATGCGCATCGGCACGATGGTCAAGCAGCTGCTCGACGAGGTCCGAGCGGCACCGCTCGACGACAAGAGCCGGGAGCGCCTGACCGACATCTACCAGAAGTCGGTGCAGGAGTTGAGCGAGGCGCTGTCACCCGATCTGCAGGCCGAGCTGCAGGGCTTCGCGCTGCCGTTCGCCAACGGCATGCCGAGCGACGCCGAGCTGCGGGTGGCCCAGGCGCAGCTCGTCGGGTGGCTGGAAGGCCTCTTCCACGGCATCCAGGCCACCTTGTTCGCCCAGCAGCTCGCCGCCCAGCAACAGCTCCAGCAGATGCGGGGCGGTCAGGGCCAGCTACCGCCGGGGGCGACGATGCAGCGCCGCCCCGACGGCGACCGCCCCGGCACCTACCTCTGAGCCGTACTGACGCGACATATCAACCTCTGCGACACATATCGCGCACGAGATGACCGCGTTCACCGGGTGCCGGCGAGCAGCGGGACGTACATCTCGGCGCTGGTGAGCGAGCCGTGCCGGGACACGAGCCGGAACGGGCCGGAGTCGGCCGGGTCGTCGAACGCCATGGGCTCGCGCGCCACCAGGGCGACGTCGCCGACGCGATCGGCGGCGTCCGCGCTCAGCCGGGGGCCGAACCAGCCCTCGTCGCAGACCTGCTCGACCGGCACCACCCAGGCCACGTCGCCATGGGCATCGGCGGCGGCGGCGAGGAGGTCGCCGTCGGCGCCGGGCCGGGCGTGCAACCACCGGAACCGCCCCTCGCCCGACTGGAGCGCCACCATGTCGAGCACGGCCGGATCGGGCGTGACCAGCCGGGGCCCGCAGTCGACCTGGCCGTGATCCGACGTCACGAGGAGGGCGGCGTCGGCGGGCAGGGCGGCCCGCAACTCGGCCACGAGGTGATCGGCGGCGGCCAGCTCGGCGTCGTAGTGCTCCTCGAGGCCGTACTCGTGGGCCACCTTGTCGATGCCCTCGTAGTAGGCGTAGACGAACGGCTCGCCGCTGGCCAGCAGCCGCCGCACCTCCACCACCAGCGACGACGGCAGCCGGTAGCCGATCTGGCGCACGCCCGCGAGATGGGCCAGCGAGAAGCCCGAGCCGGCGAACTCGGCCTTGGTCACCACCGGGACGTTGGCCCCGAGGAAGGGCGCCATCGGCTGGAACTGCCCGGGCGGTATGCGGCGCCGGGCGTCGCCGCTGCCGGTGGCCCACCGCAGCACGTTGAGCACCTCGCCGTGCACGTCGATGCGGTAGCCGATGACGCCGTGCTCGCCCGGGGTGAGCCCGGTGCTGATCGAGGTGAGGGCGGTGGCCGTGGTGGACGGGGCCACCGTGGTGATCGGCCCGCCCGTGAGCGAGCGCAGCGTGGGCGCCAGCGCCCAGCGGGCCTCGAGCTGCTCCCACCCGAGGCCGTCGAGCACGACGAGCACGACCTGGCGGGCATGGGCGACCACGGCGGGCATCCAGGCGGGCAGGGGTACCGTCGGGCGGCGGGCCACCAGCGCGGGGACGAGGTGGTGGACGCAGGCGCCACCGTAGTCAGGGAGCACGGGATGGTCGCCCACGACCCCGAAGTCCACCACCCGCCATCCCGGCGCGCCAGATCGGTACTGCTCGACGGCCCGACCAGCCCGTACGATGAGGCCGTGCGGGTCTCGACCAGAGGGGACTACGCCTGCCGGGCGCTGCTGTCGCTGGCGCTCCACGCCGGCGAGGGGATGCCGACGTCGGTGCGCGACATCGCGGAGCGCACGGGCCTCCCCCAGCCCTACCTGGAGCAGATCCTGCTGGCCCTGAAGGGCGCCGGCCTCGTGCGCTCGAAGCGGGGGGTGGGCGGCGGGTACATCCTGGCCCGGCCGCCGGTCGACATCCGCCTGTCGGACGTGGTGAGCGCCGTCGACGGCCCCATCACCCTCGGCGACTTCGGCGAGCCGCACCAGGACGGGGCCTGCGACCACGAGGGGCAGTGCGTGCTCCTGGCCATCTGGCAGGTGGTCGGCGAGCAGATCCGCCACCAGCTCGACGGCTACACGCTGGCCGACGTCGCCTCGGCCGCCCGGGGCGAGACCGCCTGGCCGGAGTGAGGCGGCCCACCACCGATCTGATGCGCGATCGGCCACGCATACCGGGTTGAAGCGCGTCAGTTCGTGGCGTCGAGGGTGGCGAGGAGGGCGCTCATGTCGGCGGGCATCGGCGACGTGAACCGCACGCGCTCGTGGCGGGCGGGATGGTCGAAGGCCAGCGCGGTGGCGTGCAGCATCGGGCGGGCGGCGGCGAGCCCCGGCCG
Source organism: uncultured Acidimicrobiales bacterium (assembly GCA_963728985.1). GTDB lineage: Bacteria > Actinomycetota > Acidimicrobiia > Acidimicrobiales > Ilumatobacteraceae > DASXAI01. The sequence goes on from CAVSME010000008.1 coordinate 47,427, forward strand.
CACCCCGCCGTACCGGTCGTCGCCGACCACCGGGTGCCCGATGGCGGCGAGGTGCACCCGGATCTGGTGGGTGCGGCCCGATTCCAGTCGGCACCGCAGCAGCGCCACCTCGGGTGCCGCCCACGACCGCTCCACCTCGTAGGCGGTGCGGGCCGGCCGCCCGGTCACCGCCACCGCCATGCGCGTGGGATCGCGCGCCGAGCGGCCGATGGGCGCGTCCACCACGCCCCGGCGGGCCTCGGGCACCCCCCAGGCCAGCGCCAGATACTCCCGGTTGGCCGTGCGGGCGGCCAGTTGCCGCACCAACGAGGCGTAGGCGGCGTCGGTGCGAGCCACCACCACCAGACCCGACGTGCCGGCGTCCAGGCGGTGCACGATGCCGGGGCGGTCGGGGTCGGGTCCCACGCCGGCGATCTCCGGGTAGAGCGCCAGCAACCCGTTCACCATCGTGCCGGTGGCGTTGCCGGCGCCCGGGTGGACCACCAGCCCGACCGGCTTGTCCACCACCACCACCGAGTCGTCGGCGTACACCACCGGCACCTCCACCGACGCGTCGGCCTCGGCGCCGGCGGGGGCGCCAGGAGGCTCGGCGGTGACGCTCAGCGTCTGGCCCGCCCGCACCCGCTGCTTGCCGCCGATCACGACGTCGCCGTCGAGGTGCACCGCCCGATCGTGGATCAGGCCGGCAGCGGCGGCGCGACTGACGCCGCACAGCATGGACACCAGGCGGTCGACCCGTTCGCCGTCGAGGGCGGCAGGGACGACCTCGATCATCGGGCTCCTGGGTCCGGAGCGAGGAAGGTCGACACCAACAACAGGATGCCGCCGATCACGACGGCGGCATCGGCCACGTTGAACACGGGCCACCATTGCAGGTCGATGAAGTCCACGACCTCGCCGGCCAGGAAGCCGTCGCCGGAGCGGAACAGCCGGTCGACGATGTTGCCGGCGGCGCCGCCGACGACGAGGCCGACGGCCACCGAGGCGACGGTCGAGCCGGTGCGGCGCAGCGAGATGAGCAGCACGGCCACGACCACGATGGCCACCACGCCGATCACCGGGCCGAGGCCCCGCCCCTGGCTGAACGCCATGCCGCCGTTGAACGTGAGGTGGAAGCGCAGGGTCCAGATCACGTCGATGTCGTGGCCGTCGTCGAGGGCGCTGACCGCCCAGGCCTTCGTCAGCTGATCAACGAGCAGGACCAGGGCGGCGACTGCCATAGTGATGGCCGTGCTCCTCGACGCCTTCGACGTCAAGGGGCGCGGCGACGCGCTCACCGCCGAGTGCCGAGGCCGCCGACCTTCTCCTCGACCAGCTCGGTGGCCCACGGGATGGCCCTCAGGCGGTCCTTGGGGATGGCCCGGCCGGAGACCACGGAGAAGCCGTAGGTGCCCTCGCCGATGCGCAGCAGCGCGGCGTCGATGTCGGCGATCATCTGGCGGGCCTGGGCCGACAGGGCCAGGTCGCGCTCACGCTCGACCACCAGCGAGTCACCCTCGCCCGACTCGTCGTCGAACTGGACGTCGCCCGGATCGAGGTCCTCCATCAACGACGCCGCTTCGCCTTCCAGACGCTCGGCCGAGCCCAGCAGCTTGGCCCGCTCCTCGAGCAGCAGCTCACGCTGGCCGTCGAGGAACTTGGCGTCGAACGGGGAGGCACCGGTGCGCTTGGCCGGCTCCGGTGCCTTGGCGGCGGTCTTCTTCGCCGGCGCCTTGGTGGCGGTCGCGGCCGGCACCGCCTTCGACTCGTCCTTCCGCGCCTCGGGCTTGGCGGCCACCTTCTTGGCAGCGGCAGGGGCGGCCTTGGCGGCCTCCTTCTTGGCGGGGGCAGACTTCTTCGGAGCGGGTTTGGCCATCAGTGACAGGTCCTTCCGGGCGGATGGAGTCGGTGGATGCTACGTGCCGGGCACGGTGTCATCAACGGCGCCCGCTGCGGCGCTGACTGCCAGCGCCGACGGTGGCCAGCAGCCGCTCCAGGGCGGAGTCGGCATTGTCGGGCTCGAGACCCGCCAGCCGGAAGCGCTTGGCCCGGCTGGTCGCGCCCGACGCCAGCGTCACATCGGCCGCCTTCAGCCCGAACTCGGCGGCCAGGAATTCGACCAGCGCGGCGTTGGCCCGCCCGTCCACGGGCGGCGCGGCCACCCGCACCTTGACGGCGTCGCCCTGGCGGCCGGTGACGGCGGTGCGCCCGGCGCCCGGCGACACGTGGACGCGCAGCACGACGGCACCCTCGGCCACGTCATACAGATCGGTCACGTCACTCACTGGTCCACACTCCAATCCTCGGCACGGAGTGGACGCGGTGCTGGGCGGGCGGCACCAGTGAGCGGTTCGCCGCTGCGCGGCGAACAACACACCGTGTCTCTGATGAGCTCGCTCCGCTCACTCACGCCCGCACCACCTCCACCTCCACCTCGCCGGCGGCGAGGTCGTCGTCGATCACGAAGGACGCTGCCGTCGCCAGGACCTCATCGGCCACGAACGTCCGGAACGGCTCCAGCGCCTGCACGACGGCGCCCGACGCCCGCACGACGAGGCCGATCCGGTCGCTCACGTGCAGGCCGGCGTCGCGCCGCGCTTGCTGCACGGTGCGCACCAGATCGCGCGCCTGGCCTTCGGCCTCCAACTCGGGGGTGACGGCGGTATCGACGTGCACGATGCCAGCGCCGCCCGGCAAGGTCGCCGAGCTGTCGGGATCGGTCGCCGCCAGCCGCACCTCGGCCTCGCCCTCCAGGAGTTGCACGCCGCCGACCACCGGCAGCTCGCCTGCGGTGAGCTCGTAGTCGCCCGCCTTGTACGCGCGCATCACGCGCTGCATGTCGGCGCCGAGCCGCGGCCCGAGCGCGGCGGGCACGAGCTTGAGCTCGTAGGTGGCGTCGGCCCCCACGTTCTCGGTGAAGCCGACGCTCTTCACGTTGACCTCGTCCTGGATGAGGCCGGCGAACGGCACCATGGCGTCGGCGCCCGGAGCCGTGACGGTCAGCGACTGCAGCGGCAGCCTCACCCGCAAGCCGCGCGCCTTGCGGATCGACAGCGCCGCCGAGCACACGTCGCGCACGCGATCCATGGCGGCGACGAGATCAGGATCCGACGGCAGCGCGTCGGCATCGGGCCAGTCGGCCAGGTGCACGCTGCGCTCGTTCGTGAGCCCACGGTAGATCTCCTCGGCGACGAGCGGCAGCAGCGGCGCCGACAGCCGGGTCAGCACGTGCAGCGTGGTGTAGAGCGTGTCGAAGGCGTCGCCGTCGCCGCTCCAGAACCGGTCGCGGCTGCGGCGGATGTACCAGTTGGTGAGGGCGTCCAGGAAGCTCCGCACCGACGCGCACGCGCCGAACAGGTCGTAGGCGTCCATCTGCGTCGTCACGTCGGTGACGAGGTCGTGGAGCTTGGCCACCAAGTAGCGGTCGAGCACATTGGTCTGGTCGGTGCGCAGCTGTCCGGTGTGGCCCTCGGTGTTGGCGTACAGGGTGAAGAACGACCACGCGTTCCACAGGGGGCGCAGCACCTGATTGGCCGCGTCACGGATGCCCTGCTCGTTCACGATGAGGTCGGCGCCGCGCAGGATGGCCGACGACAGCAGGAACCAGCGCACGGCGTCGGCGCCGTAGGTGTCGAACATCTCGAGCGGATCGACGTAGTTGCGCAGGCTCTTCGATGCCTTCTGGCCGTCGGTGCCGAGGACGATGCCGTGCGACACGCACGTCTGGAAGGCGGGGCGATCGAACAGCGCTGTGGCCAGCACGTGCAACGTGTAGAACCAGCCACGCGTCTGGCCGATGTACTCCACGATGAAATCGCCCGGGTAGTGGTGCTCGAACCAGTCGGCGTTCTCGAACGGGTAGTGCACCTGCGCGAACGGCATCGAGCCCGACTCGAACCAGCAGTCGAGCACCTCGGGAACGCGCCGCATCATCGACTGGCCGGTGGGATCGTCGGGGTTGGGCCGCACCAGCTCGTCGACGGACGGGCGATGGAGGTCGGTGACCGTGACGCCGAAGTCGCGCTCGAGGTCGGCGAGGCTGCCGTAGACGTCGACGCGCGGGTAGCGCGGGTCGTCGCTCTTCCACACGGGGATGGGTGAGCCCCAGAAGCGGTTGCGGCTGATGGACCAGTCGCGGCGCGTGCTCCAGCCACTTGCCGAAGCTGCCGTCGCGGATGTGCTCGGGCACCCAGCGGATCTGCTGGTTGAGCTCCACCATGCGGTCGCGGAACTTGGTGACCTGCACGAACCACGACGACACGGCCCGGTAGACGAGCGGCCGCGAGCACCGCCAGCAGTGCGGGTACGAGTGGTCGTAGGTCTCGTGGCGAACGACGTGGCCGGCGTCCTTCAGCGCACGGATGACGCCGGGGTTGGCGTCGAAGACGTGGACGCCGGCCCACGGCGCCACCTCGGCCGTGTAGTTGCCGGCGGCGTCCATCGGGCAGACCACGGCGATGTCGTGCTCGGCGCAGGCGTTCTGGTCGTCCTCGCCGAAGCCGGGCGCGAGGTGCACGACGCCGGTGCCGTCCTCGGTCGAGACGAAGTCGGCGGCGATGACCTGGAACGCGTTCGGCTGCTCCGCGAAGAACGGGAACAGCGGCGTGTACCGGTGGCCGACCAGATCACGACCCTTGAACGTGGTCGCCACCGTCGCCTCACCCAGCTCGCGCTCGTAGGCGCCGAGGCGGCTCTCGGCCAGCACGTAGCGCTGACCGTCGGCGTCTATCACCTCCGCGTAGTCGATGTCGTCGCCGACGGCGAGCGCCAGGTTGGCGGGCAGCGTCCACGGCGTCGTCGTCCACGCCAGCAGGCGGCGGCCGTCGTCCAGCTCGAACCACACCGTGAGGGCCGGGTCCTGGCGGTCGCGGTAGACGTCGTCCATGCGCGTCTCGGTGTTCGACAGCGGGGTCTGGCACCGCCAGCAGTAAGCCAGCACCCGGTAGCCCTCGTAGACGAGGCCCTTGTCCCACAGCGCCTTGAACGCCCACATGACGCTCTCCATGTATGAGAGGTCGAGGGTCTTGTAGTCGTTCTCGAAGTCGACCCAGCGCGCTTGGCGGGTGACGTAGCGCTCCCAGTCCTTCGTGTACTGGAGCACGCTCGTGCGGCAGGCGTCGTTGAAGGCGGCCACGCCGTACTTCACGATGTCGGGCGGACCGGACAGGCCGAGCTGGCGCTCGGTCTCGACCTCGGCCGGCAGCCCGTGGCAGTCCCAGCCGAAGCGCCGCTCGACGCGGCGGCCCCGCATGGTCTGGTAGCGGGGAACGGCGTCCTTCACGTAGCCGGTGAGGATGTGGCCGTAGTGCGGCAAGCCGTTGGCAAAGGGCGGGCCGTCGTAGAAGACGAACTCGTTGCTGCCGTGCTCGCCGGCGGGGCGGGCTTCGACCGACTCGAGGAACGTCGAGTCCCGCTCCCACTGCTCCTGCACGCGCGCCTCGAGGGCAGGGAACCGCAACTGGGGATCGACGTCGGGGTAGCTCATGGTCCTCTCCTCGCACGGACGGTCTCGTGCGGGGACGAGACGTGACCGTCCCGCGGTACCACCCCGCTTGGCGGCGACCCGGAGATCGACGCCCGCTCGGTTCTCCGGCGATCACGGGCCGGACCCGTCCCGTTCTACTGAGGTGGACCGCAGCGCCGGTGCACCCGTTCTTCGGGAGGCTCAGGGGTGATGGCCCCGTCGTCGCCTGTGGCCCACCACTCTACCCGGCGCCTCAGTCCGACCGGCGGCCTTTCCACCGCTCGTCGGTGAACGGCTCGGGCTCGAAGAACCCCCGCACGAGCTCGTCGTCGCCCGAGATCACCGGCACCTCGGCGGTGGGCGGACCCGGATCGTCGAAGAGACCGCCGGCAGGCTCGGCCAGCAGCGCCAGATCCTCGGCCACGGTGGGATCGCCGTCGCGGCCGTCTCCACGATCGCCCGACCACGCCACCTCGATGTCGCCATCGGCGTCGCCGCCGTCATCGAGCGGCGGGCTGGGCGGGGCCAGCTCGGTCACCACCAGGCCCGAGGACTCCGACAAGATGGCCCGCAGCGTGCCGGCCACGGTGCCGATGCGCTCACGCTGGTCGCCGATGTGGCGCTCGAGGCGCGTCGCTTCGGTGTGCAGCTCGTCGCGCCGGGCGGTCAGCGCGGCCACTTCGGCCTCGATGCGGGTCTTCTCGACCGAGGCCGCCCGCCGGGCGTCGGCCTCGGCGTCGGTGATCATCTGCTCGGCCTTGGCCTGGGCGTCGGCCAGGGTGGAGCGCGACTTCTCGTCGGCGGCGGCCAGGACCGAGCGGGCCTCGTCGTTGGCCTCGGCGACGGCGGCGTCGGCCGTGCGCTGGGCCAGCAGGAGCGTCCGCTTCATGGCCTCGCCCGGATCCGGCTCCTCCCGGCTGCTCAGCTCCTGGAGCTTGCCCATGAGCGAGCGGGCCCGGCTGTCGGCCGCCGCCGACTGGGCCTGCACGGCCTCGACGCCCCTCGCCAGCTGGGCGAGGAAGCCACGGACCTCCTCGGGGTCGTACCCCTTGCGGACGGTGCGGAACTGCACGCCGGTGATGGACTTCGGGCTGAGCTCCATCTGGACATCGTACGGCCAGCACGCGCAGCGATTTGCGATCGGGGGACGTGCAGCGCCCAGTGGCGCCGCAGTGCGGCGACGGGGCAGCCGCTCGAGCGATCGTCCGACGCAGATACGGCTACGCGCTGTAGCACTGCAGGAGCAGGCCGCGGACCACGATCTCGAGCACCAGGAACACGATGATCGGGGAAAGGTCGAACATGCCCATGCGGGGCAGCACCTTGCGCACCGGCTCGAGCACGGGATCGGTGACCCGCACCAGGAACCCGTTGATCTTGGCCATCACGCCTCCCCGCTGCAGCGGGAACCACGACAGGATCACGCGCGCGAACAGGGCGACCTCGAACAGGAGTACGAGCTGGCACAGCAGCGACCGCATGGCGACGAGAACCTAGGCGCGACGAGGCGGCCGGCAGCGCCGCGTCACGTCAATCGCGATGGTCGGGATCGCTCATCCGGCGCCGATCCTCGGGAGAGACCGAGACGTTGGCCGGCGTGAGGAGGTACATGCCGTTGCCGACCTTGTCCATCGAGCCGTCGAGCCCGTAGGTGAGGCCGGCGCAGAAGTCGATGATGCGCCGCAGGAGGTCCTTGTTCACGTCCTGCAGGTTCACGATGACGGGCACGCCCTCCTTGAAGTTGTCCGCCACCTCTTGCGCGTGGTCGAAGCGAGTGGGGCGCACGGTGTACGGCCGCGGCGGTGCGGAACCGGCGGGCATGGTGCGCACCGCCGAGCCGGTGCGAGCGCGCACGGTGACCGACGGCTGGTCGGCCTCGGCGCCCGGCGCCCGGGCACCTTGCGGGCGGGCGACGGCGGCACCGGCGGGCACCGTACGCACCGTCCCGCTGTCGATGGACTCCGGCCCGTAGGACGAGCGCGGCCCGCGACCTGGCGCCGGCTCCATCGGCAAGTCGTACTCGTCGTACGCGTCGTCAGGACCGAGACCCAGATAGTTCATCGCCTTCTTGAAGAACGCCATCGCAGCCTCCTCGACCGACGTTAGTTCGCTTGTACCGCGCGCTGGTGGCTTCTCGCTTCCGGGCGGGGCCCGAACACCGCTGTCCCAACGCGCACCATCGTGGAACCCTCTGCGACGGCGACCTCGAGATCGGCCGTCATCCCCATCGAGCACTCGACCAGCCCGAGGTCGTCGACGAGGTGGCGCAGCAGCCGGAAGCCGGGCCGGGCGGCGGCCGGCTCCCCGGCCCGGCCGATGGCCATCAGCCCGGCGACGTGCAGTCCAGCCTGCGCCGCCGCCGCCACCAGCGCCGGCGCCTCCCCGGGCTCGCAGCCGCCTTGTTCGGGCGCGCCCGAGACGTTCACCTGCACGAGCACCGCCGCGCCGGGCGGGGCGTGACGTTCGAGGGCCTCGACGACGGCGACGCGGTCGACGCTCTGCCACACGTCGACGATCGGCGCCAGCACCTTGACCTTGTTCGTCTGCAGGTGGCCGATGAAGTGCACACGCGGCGCCGGGCCCCGCACGGCCGGCACCTTGGCCACGAGCTCCTGGGCGTAGTTCTCGCCGACGTCCGGGCAGCCGGCGGCCACGGCCGCCTCGATGGCATCGGCCCCGAACCCCTTGGTCACGGCGACGACGCGCACATCCGTGCCACCGGCGGCAGCGATGCGGGCCCGCACGGCCTCGAGGCGCTCGGCCACGCTCACGCCGCGTTCGCCTCCAACCAGACCGCCATCCCGTGGCGCTCGCGGTCCCCGCGCCCACGGTGCGACCAGTAGCGGTCGTCGCACGCGGTGCACGGCGTCCTGACGTCGATGACCGACACGTCCTCGGCCACCAGCGCGGCGCGCACGGCGGCGGGCAGGTCGAGCGCCGGCGTGCCCCACGACGTGGTCGCGGTCACCGACGCGCCGAAGCGGGAGGCCGAGCGCGAAGAGATCGGCGGTGCCGAACTCGTAGCACTCGGCGTGGATGCACGGACCGACGACGGCGTCGATGCGGGTGGCCCCAAGGGAACGCATGGCCGCCGCCGTCTCGCCCAGCACGCCGGCGGCGAGGCCGCGCCAGCCGGCGTGGGCCGCCGCCACCACCCCTTCGTCGGCGACGAGGGCGACGGGCGCGCAGTCGCCCACCCAGATGCCGAGAGCCCGACCGGCGTCCGCGGTCACGAGGGCGTCGCCCCGCTGGGCGCGCTCGGGGCCGTCGCCGTCGACCACGACGACGGTGGTGCCGTGCTCCTCGTCGAGCCAGACCACCGGCCGATCGGCCACCGCCTGCCACCGGGCCGCCAGCACCGGCGCCGGGACGACGTCGGCGTTGAGGTCGCCGTCGGCGCGCGTCGTGAAGCGGACGTGGGCGCGACCGCGGGGGGTGTTGAAGCGAACCGTCGCGCCCGTGCTCGTCACTTCAGGAAGGACGGCACGTCGAAGTCGTCGTCGCTGTCGAGGAGGTCGTCCTCCTCTTCGGCGAAGACGTCACGACCGGCATCCACGGCCGACACGGAGCGAGGGGCGCGCCCGCCACTGGTGCCGGCGGCAGCGGCGGAACCCTCCCACCGGTCGAAGCCGGCGGCGATGACCGTGACGCGAACCTCGTCGCCCATCTCGTCGTCGATGACCGTGCCGAAGATGATGTTGGCGTCCTGATGGGCGACCCCGTGGATGATCTCGGCCGCCGCGTTCACCTCGAACAGCCCGAGGCCCGACGGCCCGGTGATGTTGAGCAGGATGCCGCGGGCGCCGTCGATGGCCGCCTCGAGCAGCGGGCTCGAGATGGCCGCCTTCGCAGCGGCGACGGCCCGGTTCTCGCCGCTCGCCTGCCCGATGCCCATCAGGGCGGAACCGGCGTTGGTGAGGATGGCCTTCACGTCGGCGAAGTCGGTGTTGATCAACCCCGGCGTGGTGATGAGGTTGGTGATGCCGGACACGCCCTGGAGGAGCACCTCGTCGGCCATCTTGAAGGCGTTCAGCATGGAGGTCTTCTCGTTCGACACGGTGAGCAACCGGTCGTTCGGGATGACGATCAGCGTGTCGACCTTCTCCTTCAGCCGCTGGATCCCCTGATCGGCCTGCACCGACCGGCGCCGGCCCTCGAACTGGAACGGCCTCGTCACCACACCGATCGTGAGCGCCCCCATGCTCTTCGCGATCTCGGCGATGACCGGCGCGCCGCCGGTGCCGGTGCCACCGCCCTTGCCGGCGGTGATGAACACCATGTCAGCGCCCTTGATGACCTCTTCGATCTCGTCGCGGTGGGCCTCCGCGGCGGCGCGCCCCACCTCCGGATCGGACCCGGCGCCGAGGCCCCGGGTGAGGTCACGACCGATGTCGAGCTTGACGTCGGCGTCGCTCATGAGCAGCGCCTGGGCGTCGGTGTTGACGGCGATGAACTCGACGCCTTTCAGACCGGCGTCGATCATGCGGTTGACGGCGTTCACGCCGCCGCCGCCGACGCCGATGACCTTGATGACGGCCAGGTAGTTCTGGGGTGAGCCGGCCATGGGGACCTCCGGGTCAGGAGCCGAGCAGTGGATGGATGGGCTGTAGTAAGCGAAGAGGCTGGTCAGGCCGGCAATCGACCGAACTGGAGCCGCTGCTTCCTCGCCGAAGTCTCAACCTTGACAAGAGGTCGAGCGTTATGTAAAGTTGACCCTGACGTTGACGTTGTACCCTCATGGCGCAGCCGTCGTCAAGGATTTGCACGCCGGTTCACACACCGGTTTTGCCGGCGCCCGCACGTCGAGCACGCCGATCGTGGTGGGATCGACGTCGTGGAGCACGGCGAGGACGCTGATGAGCTTGTCCCGCAGCTGGTCGGTCGAGCCGAGCAGGACGGTGCCCTGCGGGCGCAGGTGCAGTTCCAGCTCCCCCACCTCGTTGACGCCCACTTCGGTGACGGCGCTGCGCAGTTCGTCGGGCAACACGCGGATCAGGCGGCCACCGTCGGCGATGGCGGCCGGCGCCTGCTGGCCCGGGGCGAGTGCCGGCCCGCCGCCGTAGGCCCGTCCGGTCGGCACGATGGCCGGATAGGCGGTGGGCTGGCCGGCGAGGGCGGCGATGATCCGGCCCTCGTCGTCGATCACCCGGAACTGGCCGTCGGTGGCCAGGTAGCCGGCGATCGGGCTGCGCTCGGCGATGTCGATGCGCACGCCGCGGGGCCAGTCCTTGGTGATGCTCACGCGCTTCACCCAGGGGCTCGCCTCGAGCCGTCGCCGCGCCGCGCCGAGGTCGACCGACAGCATGGACGAGCCGTCGATGCCGCGCACGACGTCGGCCACCACCGCGGGATCGGTGTAGACGGCACCGGTGACCTGCACCGAGCTCACGCTCAGGATCGGCAGTCGGGTGGCGATGGCGGCGAGCGCCAGCACGGCGATGACGATGCCGGCGATCCCGGCGCTGCGCAGCCGACGGCGCCCGGCCTGGCGCCGCACGGCGATCATGCGGGCCCGCAGGCGCGGGTCCATCGGCGGACGCTCGGCCGGCCGCTCGGGCGGCATCACGCTCGCGCTCACGTCTCGGCCTCGAAGCCCACGAGGCGCACCTCGCTGCGCAGCGCGATGCCGCAGTCGGCGAGCACCGCGGCGCGCACCGTCTCGATCACGGCGTGCACGTCGGCGGCCGAGCCGCCCTCATCGGCCTGGACGAAGTTGGCGTGCTTGTCCGATACCTGAGCGGTGCCGATGCGCAGGCCCCGCAGACCGAGGCCGTCGATGACCTCGGCCGCCGCCAGTTGGAACGGCAACGGGTTCACGAAGACCGAGCCACAGTTCTGGCCGCCCGGCTGGTGCTCGCGCCGCCACCGCACGATCTCGGCGATCTCGGCCTCGGAACGGGCCCGGTCGCCGGCGTCGAGCTGCAGGCGCGCCGCCGTCACCACCTCGTGATCGACCATCGCCGATCCTCGGAAGCGCAGCGTCAGCGCGGCAGGAGCCACCTCCCTATCCTCGCCGCTGAGCAGGTCAGTTACGCGGACCCCGGCCAGCACGGCGGTCATGTCGGAGCCGTGGCCGCCGGCGTTCATCCGCACGGCGCCGCCCACCGAGCCGGGGATGCCGACCATCCACTCGGCGCCGGTCAGGCCGGCGGCCGCGGTGCGCCGGGCCAGCACCGGCAACAGCACGCTGGCGCCCGCTTCGACCATCGTGCCCGACACGGTGATCCCCGCGGCGAAGGCACCGAGGACGATGACCAGGCCGTCGTAGCCCCGGTCGGCCACCAGCGTGTTCGAACCCCGACCGAGGACCAGGGTGGGCACCCCGCTCTCCCGAACGGCCCGGGAGACGACCTGGAGATCGTCGGGGGTCTCGGCCGTCACGAACAGCGCGGCGGCGCCGCCGACGCGGAACGTCGTGAGCGGGCCGATGGGCACGCCCCGCCGGGCCCGCCCCCCGAGGATGCCGGCCGCCTCCTCGATCGGCGTCGTCGTCCGGCTCATCGGCACCGTGTCCCGAATGAGCTCGCTCACGACGCCAGCGCGGCGCGCTCGGCCAGCCGGGCCAGCACCTCGGACGGCAGGGAGGCGACGTCACCGCACCCCATGGAGATGCACACGTCGCCGGCGCGCAGCTCGTTGGCCAGGAACTCGACGAGGTCGGTGCGGCGGGGGATCCAGGCGACGCGTTGCCACGGATGGGCGTCGAGCACGGCGTTCACCACGAGCTTGCCGGTGACCCCGGGGCGGGGCGCCTCTCCGGACGGGTAGACGTCGGTGACCACGGCGAGATCGGCTCGTTCGAAGGCGTCGCGGTACTCCGGCGAGAGCACCTCCATGCGGCTGTAGCGGTTGGGCTGGAAGACGGCGACGATGCGCTGCCAGCCGTCGCCACTGGTCGCCGCCCCTTCCAACACGGCGGCGATCTCGGCGGGCAGGTGGGCGTAGTCGTCCACGAAGGTGATCCCGTCACGCTCGCCGCGGAAGTCGAAGCGGCGAGCGACCCCGCCGAAGCGGGCGAGGGCGGCCACGGCCACGTCGAACGGGGCGCCGAGCAGGTGGGCCATGGCGATGGCGGCGGTGGCGTTGCGGGCCATGTGCACCCCGCGCAGCGGCAGCCGCACCTCACCCAGGCGCTCACCGTGGTGGGCGACGGCGAAGACGACGGCACCGTGATCGGCTTGGAGGTCGAGCAGCTGGAAGTCCGCCCCTTCCGACGTGCCGTAGGTGACGGCGCCACGGGCGGCGCCGAGGCGAGCCGCCACCGGGTCGTCGAGGCACACCACCTTCGGGCCGGCGATCCCGGCCAGGTACGTGTCGAAGGCGGCGACGATGGCCTCGGGCGTGCCGTAGTAGTCGAGGTGGTCGACCTCGACGTTGGTGACGATGGTGCCGTGCACCGGCAGCTCGAGGAACGTGCCGTCGCTCTCGTCGGCTTCCACGACGAGCAGGTGTTCGGCGTCGGTCCAGTGCGCACCGGTGCCGACATCGTTGACGTCGCCACCCACGATGAAGCTCGGCTGCAACCCCGCCTCGGTGAGGATCATCATCAGCATCGAGGTGGTGGTGGTCTTCCCGTGGGTGCCGGCCACGGCGATGGTGCGGGCGCAAGCACAGATGGACGCCAGCATCCCGGCGCGCCGCAGCACGGGGATGCCCCGGCGCCGGGCCTCGTCGAGCTCGACGTTGTTGGCCGGGATGGCGGTGGACCCGGTGACGGCCGCAGCGCCGTCCACGTGCTCGCGGCGGTGGCCGACTTCGACAGCGACACCGGCCGCCCGCAGCCGCTCGAGCACGGGCAGGTCGCGGAGGTCCGACCCCGACACGTCGTGGCCCATGCCCGCCAGGACGAGGGCGATGGCACTCATGCCCGGACCGCCCACGCCGACGACGTGGTAGCGGCCGGGCTCCCGCAGGTCCACCGGGCTCACCGGTCCGCCTCCCCCCTCGCCAGTTCCTCGGCCAGCCGGGCGATGGCAGCGGCGGCACCGCGCCGGCCCACCGACCGGGCGCCGCTCGACAGCGCGGCGAGGGCGGCCGGATCGGCGCGCAGGCGATCCAGCTCGCGCCCCAGGCGGTCGGCGTCCAGCTCGGTCTCGGGCACGAGCAGCGCCCCGCCGGCAGCAGCCAGCGCCCGGGCGTTGGCCGTCTGGTGGTCCTCGGCGGCCAGCGGCCACGGAACCAGGATCGACGGCACGCCCAGCGCCGCCAGCTCGGCAACGGTGGTGGCTCCGGCTCGGGCCACCACCAGATCGGCAGCGGCGTAGGCAAGGTCCATGCGGTCCTCGAAGGGTACCGGGTGGTACACGAGCCCCCCGGGCGCGTCGAGGCGTTCCCACCGCTCGTCGTCGTTGCGGCTGCCGTAGACGTGGTGGATGGCCAAGTCGGTGCGATCGCGCGCGCGCCGCGACGAGGTCGCGGGCCACCCTGTTCAAGGCGCCGGAGCCGAGCGATCCGCCCACGATGACCACGGTGAAGCGATCGGACGGGAGGCCCAACTCTCCGCGGGCCCGCGTCCGGTCGCGCTGGGGGTCGATGGCCAGGATCTCCGGCCGCAGGGGCACTCCCGTCACCACCTTGCGGGGCAGCGGCGACGACTCGAAGGCCACGGCGCTGGCGGTGGCCAGCCGGGCGGCGAGGCGGCTGGCCTTGCCCGGCACGATGTCGTAGCTCACCACCAGCAGGGGGATGCGCCGGATCTTGGCCGCCATCACCGCCGGCACGCTGGCGTAGCCGCCGACGGACACCACGACCGACGGCTCGATGCGCCGGAACAGGCGATCGGCGCGGCGGATGCCGGCCATCAGGTTGTAGAACGCCGGCAGGTTGGACGGCGACAGCGACCGGGCGATGCCGCGCACGTCGAACAGGCTCACCGAGTAGCCGGCAGCCGGCACCATCGTGGCCTCCATGCCCCGGCGGGCGCCGATGAAGTGGATGCGCTCCTTGGCGTAGCCGGCCTCGACGATGGCCTCGGCCACCGCGAGACCGGGCATCACGTGACCGGCCGTCCCGCCGCCGGCGATGACGAAGAGCGGCCCATCGGCCGCGGCGCCATTGCCGGGCTTCATCGCGCCGTTCGGGCGACGTTCAGCAGCAAGCCACCGGCAGCCATCATGACGAGCAGCGACGAGCCGCCGAAGGACACGAAGGGCAGCGTCAGGCCGGTGAGCGGCATCATGCCCACGACACCGCCGATGTTGATGAGCGCCTGCGTCAGCACCCACGCCGTCACGCCACCGGCCAGCAGCATGCCGAAGCGGTCCTTGGCCCGCAGCGCGACCTGGACGCCGAGCAGTCCGAAGGCCACGAACAGGCCACACACCGCCAGCACCCCGACGAACCCGAGCTCCTCGGCGATGATGGCGAAGATGAAGTCGGTGTGGGCCTCCGGCAAGAAGCCCCACTTCAGCTTGCTGGCGCCCAGGCCGACCCCGGTGACACCGCCCGACGCGATGCCGATGAGCGACTGCCACACCTGGAAGCCGGAGTCCTGCTTGTGCTGGGCCAGGTTGAGGAACGCCAGCCACCGGTCGCGGCGGTAGTCGGCGCTCATCACGAATGCCATGCCGGCCACCGTGGCCAGCCCGGCCGTGGCCCCGAGGGGGATCAGCGGCGAGCCCGCGATGAAGGCCACACCGAGGACGATGGCCGCCATCACCAGCGCCCCGCCGAGGTCCGGCTGGAGCATGAGGAGCACACCGGACGCGCCGAGCACGACGAGCATCGGGTACAGCGTGGCCTTCAGCTCGTGCATGCGATCAGCGCGCCGGGCCAGCAGGTCGGCGCAGTAGAGCAGCAGCGCGAACTTCAGTACCTCGGCCGGCTGGACGGCGAAGTAACCGAGGTGGATCCAGGCGCGGGCGCCGTTCACCGTCACGCCGATGCCGGGCACGAGCACCACCACCATGAGCCCGAAGGCACCGATCAGCGCGAGCGGGATCAGCCGGCGCCAGAAGTGGTACGGCACCTTGGCCGTCAGCAGCAGCGCGCCGATGCCGAGCACCGTCCACACCGCCTGCTTGATGAAGTACGTCCATGCCGAGCCGTCGGTGTGCAGTGCCAGCACCGACGACGCCGACAGCACCATGACGAGCCCGAGGCCGACGAGGATGGCGATGATCACCGCCAGCCCGTAGAACTGCATCGGCGGCGGCACGCGCCGGGCCTTGCGGCGACGCTGTGCCGTGGGGTGCCGACCTTTGGATGCGTCCCGCTCGAGCGGATCGACGGCCCCGGCATCGATCGTCTTGATCTTGCTCACGATCCCTCCATGTGTCGTCGAACGGCGCTGACGAAGTCGTCGCCGCGCTCGGCGTAGCCCCGGTACCAGTCGAAGCTGGCGCAACCGGGCGACAGCAGCACGACGTCGCCGGGCTGGGCGAGTTCGCGGGCCAGCGCCACCGCGGCGTCCATGTCCGCCGCCGATGTCACGGCGCAGACACTGGCGAAGGCGGCCTCGACCTCGCCGGCGGCCTCGCCGATGGCCACGACGGCCCGCATCCGCTCCGGCTCCCCGGCCATGGCGGTGAGATCGAGGCCCTTGTTGCGGCCGCCTGCCACCAGCACCACGTGCTCGAAGGAGCGGATGGCGGTCAGCGCCGCGTGCGGGGTCGTGGCCTTGGAGTCGTCGTAGTACTCGACGCCGTCGCGCTCGGCCACCTGCTCGATCCGGTGATGGGGTCCGTGGAACGTGGCCAGCGCGGCGGCGACGCCGTCGATCGTGGCGAGGCCGGGCTCGAGCACCAGCGCGGCGGCGGCCAGCGCGTTGGTGATGTCATGCGGCAGGCGGCGGCGCAATGAAGCTACCTCGGCCAGCCGACCCTGCGGCCCCACCAGCCAGCCCTCGGCCTCGTGGTAGTCGGCGCCGGCGGCACCGAACGTGACGTGGCGGCCCGGCGCGGTCGCGAGGTGGTCCATCACGACGGGATCGTCGACGAAGCCGATCGCCGCATCGAATGATTGCTGGTGCAACCAGATGCGGCTCTTGGCGGCACCGTAGGTGGCCATCGAGGCGTGCCAGTCGAGGTGGTCCTCGGCGAGGTTGAGCCAGGCCGCGGCCACCGGTCGGAAGCACGTCGTGCGGGCCAGCTGGAAGCTCGTGCACTCCACGACGAACGCCTCGACGTCGAGAGCCAGCGCGCTCACGAGCGGGGTGTCGGTGTTGCCGGCGTCGATGGCCGAGACACCTGAGGCATCGAGCATGGCGGTGGCCAGCATCGTCGTCGTCGTCTTGCCGTCGGTCCCGGTCACCGCCAGCATCGGCCGGGCGCCGGCGGGACGGGCCGACTCCCACTCGTAGGCCAGGTCGATCTCGCTGCGCACGGGGACACCGACACGCTGGGCCGAGGTGATGAGCGGGTGGTCCTCCGGGATGCCCGGACTCGGCACGACGAAGTCGGCCCGCTCCACCAGGCGCTCCACCTTCGGCGGCGACGGCGCCTCGTACAGGTCGACGCCGAGTTGGCGGGCCGATGTCAGCGCCTCCGGTGTCGGCCGGTCATCGGCGACGGTCACCCGGTAGCCCGCGCGCCAGCAGGGCGCGTGCGGTGGCGGCGCCGGAGACGGCGAGGCCGTAGACCAGGGCCCGCTCCCCCGTCCTCCCACGCCGGTCCCGCCTCATCCCACTCCGATCACACGGGCGAAGTCGGCGTAGTAGATGCCGAGGGCGACGGCGACGAAGATGCCAGAGATCAGCCAGAACCGGATGATGACCGTCGTCTCCGGCCACCCGATCAGCTCGAAGTGGTGGTGGATCGGCGACATCTTGAAGATGCGGCGGCGGTTGAAGTAGCGGTACGAGCCCATCTGCGCGGCGACGGAGAGGATCTCGGTGACCTGGAGGCCGCAGATGATCGGCAGGAGCAGCATCGTGTTCGTGGTGATGCCCAGGAGGGCGAGGGCCGCCCCGAGGCCGAGCGCGCCGACGTCGCCCATGAAGATGCGTGCCGGTGCGGCGTTCCACCACAGGAAACCGGCGCAGGCGGCGGCGAACGAGACCGCCAGCACGGAGAGATCGAGCGGGTTGACGATGCTGTAGATCGTCGGGTTGCGGAACCCCCAGAAGGCGATGATGGTGAAGGCGAAGAAGCCGAACAGCGCCGAACCCGCCGCCAGGCCGTCGAGACCGTCGGTCACGTTCACGGCGTGGGCGGTGGCGAAGATGATGGCCGTGCACCACAGCACGTACGCCGCCCCGTTCAACTCGATCCCGGGCCAGTCGGCGCGCGTGAACGACAGCGTGGTGTTGATGTCGACCGTCAGCCACAGCGTCAGCGCGATCAGGAAGCTGACGCCCAGCATGATGTGGCTCTTGCGCTTCCAGAAGATGCCGCGGTTGCGCTTGGCCCGCACCTTGATGAAGTCGTCGGTGAAGCCCACGAGCGCCATCGCGGCGACGCCGCCGAGGATGACGAACGCCTGATCCGAGAAGAACACCGTGCGCACGTGGGCCACGATGTAGCCCACGAAGGCGGCGGCGAGGATGGCGATGCCACCCATGGTGGGCGTGCCTTCCTTGTGCTGGTGCTCCGGGCCGAGCTCGTCGCGGCCGAGGATGGGCTGGCCCCGGCCGAGGCGGGAGAGGTAGCGGATCGTGAAGCGGGTACCGAAGATCGACGTGGCGGCGGCGACGCCCGCCGCGATGAGCAGCGCGATCACCGCGCGAGCTCCTCGAGGAGCTGCCGGGCGACGGCGCGGTCGTCGAAGTCGACCACGTGGTCGGCGAACGTCTGCGTCGTCTCGTGGCCCTTGCCGGCGATGACCACGACGTCGCCGGGCGTCGCCTCCGCCAGCGCCAGCGCGATCGCCGCCCGGCGGTCGGGCTCGGTGCGGGCGCGCGAGATCCATGGTGCGGGCATGCCGGCGATCACGTCCGCGATGATGGCAGCGGGATCCTCCGTCCGAGGATTGTCCGAGGTCACGACGACCGAGTCGGCCAGCCGGGCGGCGGCCGCCCCCATCGCCGGGCGCTTGGCCGGATCCCGGTCGCCGCCGCAGCCGAACACCACGATCACCCGGCCCGCTCCCGCCACCTCGTGGGCGGCGCCGAGGGCGGACGCCAGGCTCTCGGGCGTGTGGGCGAAGTCGACGACCACCGTGAACGGCTGGCCCGCCTCCACCGGCTCGAAGCGCCCCGGCACCGCCCCCGCCGCCGCCAGACCGTCGGCGATGGCGGCCGGCGCGATGCCGGCCTCGGACGCCGCCGTCGCCGCCGCCAGCGCGTTGAGGACGTTGAAGCGACCGCCGAGGGGCAGCTGGATGCGATGGCCGCGCCAGGTGAACGTCGACGCGACGCGGCCGACGGTGAGGTCGGCGGCGTCGCTCAACGAGTAGCGGGCGATCGGGATGGCCGCGCTGGCCAGCAGTTGCCGGCCGTAGGGATCGTCGGCGTTGACGACACCGCGCGCCGAGAGCTCCGGTGTGAACAGGCGAGCCTTGGCCGCGAAGTAGCGATCGACCGTGCCGTGGAAGTCGAGGTGGTCCTGACCCAGGTTCGTGAACACCGCCACCGCGAACTGCGTGGCGTCGGCACGGTGCTGCGCCAGCGCGTGCGAGGACACCTCCATGGCGACGGCGCGATCACCGCGATCGCGAAAGCCGGCCAGCGTCGCTTGCAGCTCCGGTGCCTCCGGCGTCGTGTGCACACCCGTGAGCGTGCCGATCACGCCGCACGGCCAGCCGGCGTGCTCGAACACCGACGCCAGCAGATGCGTGGTCGTGGTCTTGCCCGTCGTGCCGGTCACACCCACGACGGTCATGGCCGCGGAGGGATGGCCCTGGAAGGCGGCGGCCAGCGGCGCCATCGCGACACGACTGTCGTCCACCACCACTTGGGCGATGGCCAGGTCGAGCGGGCGCTCAGCCAGGATGGCGGCGGCGCCGGCATCGACGGCGACGGGTGCGAAGCGATGGCCGTCGGTGCGCTCGCCGCGCAGGCAGCAGAACAGGTCACCGGCGCGCACCGCACGGGAGTCGTGCGACACGCCGCGCACCGTCACGGTCGCGGGGCCGACGCGCTGACGCACCCGGATCTCGGGTGCGTCAGCCAACAGTTCATCGAGCAGGACTCCGCCCCTGCCCATCAGCCCGCGCCCTTGGGAGGCGGCGGGCAGGCTCCCCCGTTCGGAGATGGTGGAATCTGCAACTGTTGCAGCGCCTCATGGGCGATGTTGCTGAACACGTGCGCCGCGGTGTTGCCGCCGTAGTGCGGACCCGAACCGGGCGGGTCGGTGATCGTCACGAGGATCGTGATCCTCGGGTTCTCGGCGGGGAGGAACCCGGCGAACGACGCGTTGTAGTGACGGTTGCCCGACGCGTCCTTGTAGCCGTCCCGGCGCAGCTGGCCGTCGGCACCGACCACGAGGTAGTTGCTGTCCTGGGCGATGTAGCCAGTGCCGGTCTTGCCGGCGATCGAGTAGCCGTCGACGCGGGGCGCGCTCACGGCGGTGCCCTTGCACCAGACCTGCTCGAGGATGGGCACCATCGCCGCTGCGGTCTCGGGCTTCAGCACCGCGTGGGTGGCCGAGCCTGCGGTGTCGTGGCGGTCGCCGTCCTTGTCGATGGTGGCGTCCACCAGCCGCGGCGCGACGTACGTGCCGTGGTTGGCGATCGTGTTCATGGCCGCCGCCAGCTGGATGGCGGTGACGGCGATGCCCTGGCCGTAGTTGATGGTGTCGGCCTGGCTGCTCGTCCAGTCCTTGGCCGGCGTGAGCGTGCCCCCGGTCTCGTTCGGCAGCCCCAGGCCGGACGGCGCGCCGAAGCCGTAGCTCCGCAGGTAGTTCTCCATGTTCTGCGCACCGACGCGCTGGCCGATGAGGACGGCGCCGATGTTCGACGAGACGGCGATGATCTGCGTCGTGGTGAGATCGACGTTGCCGTGCTGCTCGACGTCTTCGATCTCGTACACGTCCGACTTGTGCACGCCGGTCACGTGCCAGTACGTGTCGGGCGTGGCCTCGCCGAGGTCGAGCACCGCCGACGACGGCACGATCTTGGCCACCGAGCCCGGTTCGAACTGGTCGGTCACGACCCGGTTGGCCGGCGACACCGCCACCTGACCGGTCGACTTGTCGCGGTCCACGCTGGCCATGGCGAGGACGTCGCCGGTGGCCGTGTCCATCACGACGGCTTGGCCGCCGGCCGCTTTCAGCGATGCCACTTCCTGCTTCAGGAGCTCTTCGGTGCTGAACTGCAATGTCTTGTCGATGGTGAGCACGAGATCGTTCCCGGGCGTGGCCGGTACCAGCTGGCGGCGCCCGCTCGGGATGCTACGGCCCTGCTGATCACGCTCCCGGATCAGCTCACCGGGCTCGCCCGTGAGGGTCGTGTCGGCCTGCTCCTCGAGGCCGGCCGTGCCCTTCCCGTCGGTGTCGGTGGCGCCGAGCACACCCTTGGCCAGATCGCCGGCCGGGTAGAAGCGCTTGGGCTCGTTGTAGGCGTAGACGCCCTTCAACTTGAGGTCCGACACCTTCTTGGCGGTGGCGTCGTCGACCTGGCGAGCGACGTAGACGAACTCCTTGTCGCTCTCCAGCCGCTGCTGCATGTCGGTGGCCTGACTGGCGCTGAGGCCGAGGACGCGGGCCACTTGGGCGGCGGTGCCCGCCTTGTCGACGACGGCCCGCGGGTCGGCCCACAGCGTGGTCTGCGGGATCGACAGCGCCAGCTCGAAGCCGTTGCGGTCGAAGATGGCCCCGCGGGGCGCGGTGAGGGTGACGTTCGAGACGCGCTGGCTCTCGCCCTCGGCGGCGAGGCCGTGCTGGTCGATGGTCTGGAGCAGGGCGACGCGGCCGACGACGGCCACCATGAGCCCGGTGCAGACGAGGAACAACGCCAGGAGCCGCCGGCGGGGACGGCCCGCCTTCCAGACCGACGGGGCCGGGCGGCGGCGGCGAGGGGGTGCTGGCGGTGGACGCCGGCGGGTGACCGTGGTGCTCACGGGGTGGCGCCCACGATGGGCTTGATCGCGGCCCAGCCCGACGTGGTGTCGGCGGTCGTCGTGCCCGACGCCGGCGCCGCGCTGCGCCCTTCGGCCAGCGCCACCGCGAGGACATCGGCCAGCGAGGGCGTCACGTACGTCACCTTCTCGGGCACCACCATGCCCTTGCTCTCCGCCGTCGAGATCACCGCCTGAGGCGACTCGAGCTGGGCCACGGCCAGGCGCAGTCGCTCGTAGGTGGCCTGGGCGTCGCTCATCTGCTTCTCGACGTGGTCGAGGCGCTGCTGATCGGCGGCGATCTTGGCTTGGAAGGCGACGAGGCCGAACATGATCCCGAAGATGGCGAGGCAGGCCGCCCCGGCCACGACGCCGGCGCGCCGGCGCCGGAACCGCGGGACGATCCGCAGATCGGGACGGCGCTTCTCGGCCGGCTCGGTGTCGGCCCGGCGGTGCGGGATCGTGATGCGCAGCGGCCCGACCCGGCGGGCCGTGGCCGGCGCCAGCCGGGTGTCGGTCGTCGCCACGCCGGGCTACTCGCCGACGGCGAGCTTCTCGGCGGCGCGCAGCCGGGCCGACTCGGCCCGAGGGTTGGCTCGCAGCTCGGCCTCGGTGGGCTTCCACGCCCCCGGCCGCAGCAGGCGCACGGTCTGGACGGCATCGCACACGCACGGCAGCCCCGGCGGGCACGTGCAACCACCGGTGACGGCGCGGCGGAATCGATCCTTCACGATGCGGTCCTCGCCCGAGTGGTACGACAGCACGGCCACCCGGCCGCCGGCGGCGGTGAGGTCGATGGCGGTGTCGATGGCGGTGGGCAAGATCTGCAGCTCCCGGTTCACCTCGATGCGGATGGCCTGGAAGGTGCGCTTGGCCGGATGACCGCCGCGGCGGCGGGCCGGGGCGGGGATCGACTCGCGGACGATGGCGGCGAGCTGCGCCGTGGTCTCGACCGGCCGGGCAGCCACGATGGCGGCGGCGATGCGGATGGCGAAGCGCTCGTCGCCGTGCTCCTGCAGCACGCGGACCAGCTCGACTTCGCTGTAGCCGTTCACGACGTCGGCCGCCGACCACTGCTCGGTCGGGTCCATGCGCATGTCGAGCGGGCCGTCGTGGCGGTAGGAGAAGCCTCGTTCGCCCTGGTCCACCTGCGGCGAGGAGACGCCGAGATCGAACAGGACACCGGACACCGGCTTGGTCTGGAGATCGGTCATGACGGTGTCGAGGTGGTCGAACCGGGAGTGCCGGAGCGTGACGCGGTCGCCGAAAGGGGCCAGGTTCGCCGCCGCTGCCGCCAGTGCCGCCGGGTCCCGGTCGATCCCGACCAGGGTGAGGTCGGGCCGGGCCTCGAGCAGCAGGCGAGCGTGGCCACCGCCGCCGACCGTGGCATCCACCAGCACACCTGCGGGCACGGGCCGGAAGATCTCGACGATCCGTTCGGCCATCACCGGGATGTGGTGGAAGTCGGTCATTGGACGGTTACTCCACTCGGCTGGGCACCGCACTCCAAGCGGCCCGTGACTTCGCTCATCTGCAGCCCCCCGGCCGGCGGTTGCCGCCGGGATGTCTCCCCGACTAGCGAGACGGAAGCGGGCGGAGTTGGGGCTGTCCATCTTGCCGACCGGGAGACTGCAGATGAGCGACTTCTCGGGTCCTTGGTTCGTCCGTTCCTCGGCCTCCTTTCCTGTTCGTGATGCTTGGTGCTGGTTGGCGCTCTGCGCCCTATTGCGGGGCTATGCGCCCTTGAGGGCGGCCCCGCCACGGGCCACCACGTCGTCGTACGCCTGGGCGTTCCAGATCTCGACCCGGTCGAAGGAACCCGACACGATCACCCGGGTGCTGACCTCCAGGCCGGCGAACTCCCGCAGCGTGTGGTCGATGTTGATGCGACCCTGGGCGTCCACGGCGGTCTCGAAGGTGCTGGCGGCCAGGGCCCGCTGCTCGTCGCGGCCCATCTCGCCTCGCTTCACCTTCTCCATGGTCTCGGTCGCCATCAGTTCGAATGCCTCCGGGGTGAACACGTCGATGCAGCCATCCCTGCCCAAGGCGAGGTAGCAGCGGGGTTCGAACCGCGGGCGAAACGCTGACGGCAAAGCCAGTCGACCCTTGGGGTCGAGCTGGCGCTCGTGCCTGCCAACGAACACCGGCTGCCTCTTTCCGCTCTGCCCTGCCTCCGGTGGTGCTGCCGTGCTGCCGGTGCTTCACCGACCTCCCGCCATCCCCACCGGCCCCCACCGTAAACCCCACTCCCCCCCTCGGTCAACCATTTCCCCCCACTTCGCGCCCCATTCCGCCCCGCGGGCCCCACTCCCCACCCGGCGCTGTGCACGGAAGGGATGGCGGGCAGGCGCGTGAGCAGGGCCGATGCCGCCCGCGCCCCGCCCCCAATCGCGCAGCCTGTGCGCGTACTACCGCCCCAGCGGTACCAAGTGTTCAGGCTGCGCGCTTCGGGAGCCACCTGACCCGCCGACCACCCCACCCACCGCACCGCACCCCCACCAGCGCTGTGCACGGAAGGGGGGCGGGCGGGTGAGCTGGGGGGATGGCGGCGGTGGGCGGCCTCCCGCGGCGAAGGGTGTGCGCGGGTGGGGTCAGGTGGGGAGGTGGGCCACGAACTCGTCGGCCAGCTCGGCCAACGGCAGGCCGGGCCCGGCGGCGACGTCGCCGAGCGCCGACGGAGGGCGGGCGGCCGGCTCGAACAACGCCGCCATCACCTCCGGCTCCCACCGGTCCAGCACCACACATTGGAACCGAGCCGCCGCGCGCGTGCGGCGCTGGCTGATGCCCACCACCTTGCGGCCGCCCACCGTCACCTCACCCGGCCCGAGCCCGGCGAAGCACACGAGCGGCGACCAGTCGGTGCGCACCATGGCCCCGCGATGGACCACCGCGCCCGCCACCCCGCACGCCGCCAGGGCAGCCGCCCACACCCCGCCGAGCCAGTGCGTCGCCCGGCCGACGTCGTCGTCCCAGAGCGGATCGGCAGCGGGCAGGATCACGTCGATCCACAGCACGGCCCCCGGCGCCACGAGCACCGCGCCCCCGCCGCTGCGGCGGTGTACCACCTCGACCCCGGCGATGTCGTGGCGCACGGTGGCCGCCGGCTGGGCCGAGCCCAGCACCAGCGCCGGGCCCGTCGCCTCCAGGAACCACACCTCACGCCGGGGCGGCGACGGCACCTCCAGCCCGTGGAGCTCGCCCGCCGGACCGGCGCGCCGCACCACGGCCCAGGTCAACTCGCTTCGGCCAGGTACGGCTTCCACACCTCGGGCACGCCGCCGACGGCGATGACCACCCACGCCAGCTCCCGCGGCGGGCTCGGCGAGCGCAGGAGGCGCATGCCCGCTTCGTCGGGGGTGCGATCGCGCTTGCGGAGGTTGCACGGGCGGCAGGCCGCCGCCACGTTCTCCCACACGTGCTGGCCGCCGCGGCTGCGGGGCAGCACGTGGTCGATCGAGTCGGCGTGGCCGCCGCAGTACTGGCACTGGTGGGCGTCGCGGGCGAAGACCGCCCGGCGCGACATCGTCGTGCGCCGGTGGAACGGCACCTTCACCATGTACCGCAGCCGGATGACGAGCGGCGTGCGCAGCTCGAGGTGGGCGGAGCGCATGAGGCCCTCGTCGTCGTGGAGCACATCGGCCTTCTCGGCCAGCACGAGGCAGACGGCCCTGCGGGTGGGCACGACGCTGAGCGGCTCGTACGACGCGTTCAACACGAGAGCACGCCGCATGGCCCGTGAACCTATCCCCGCGCCCGGCGCCGCGGCGGCGCACTTCGCCAGCGTGATGGACCACCGGGCAGCGGCACCGCTCGTCGCCACGATCGGCACCACGCCAGCCACGCCACGACATCGCCGGCGTCGGGTGCAGCGGCCGGATCGCCGTACTGCGTCTCCATCCGGAACCGCCGCCACGCCGGGGTGGTGAGGATGCCGGCCTGGCGCACGGCCGTCGGCCACAGGTGCGGACGCACGAGCAGGCGCGCGCCGACGCCGAGGGCGGCTCGTACGGCTAGGGCACCCTCCGACATCGCTGCCGCTACCCAGGTTCCTTCGGCAACCCGAGCACCCGCTCGCCCAGGATGTTGCGCTGGATCTGGCTGGTGCCGGCGTAGATCGTCTCGGCGCGAGCGGTGAGGAACGTGGTCGTCCACGAGGCCGTGGAGTTGGGCGCGCCGGCGTCGTCGGTCTGGAACGCCGACGACGGCGTCCGACCCGTCGGCACCAGCCCGTCGGCGCCCATGATGTCCATGGCCAGCTCGGTGGCGGTGCGGTGGTACTCGCTCCAGTAGATCTTGAAGATGCTGCTCTCCGGCCCCGGCGGCTGGCCGGCGAGGAAGCCCGTGAGCGTGCGGAGCCCGAGGAAGCGCATCATCTGCACCTTGGCGTGGCAGTGGGCCAGGCGCTGGCGCATCACCGCGTCGCCGGTGAGCCCGCGCTCGCGTGCGAGCGCGACGAGGCGATCGAGCTCGGCCTGGAACCGGATCGGCGACGTGGCCGCCGACGCGCCCCGCTCGTAGCCGAGCAGCGTCATGGCGACGGCCCAGCCGTTGTTCACGCCGCCGACGACGTCGCCTCGCGGACACGTGGCATCCGTGAAGAACACCTCGTTGAACTCGCTGTCGCCCGAGATCATCTTGATGGGCCGCACCTCCACGCCGGGCTGGTCCATCGGGACGAGGAGGAAGCTGATGCCCTTGTGCTTCGGCGCGTCCGGATCGGTGCGGGCCAGGAGGAAGATGTGGTCGGCGAGGTGGCCCGACGACGTCCAGATCTTCTGCCCGTTGATCACCCACTGGTCGCCATCGAGCACGGCGCGACACCCCAGCGAGCCGAGGTCGGATCCGGCGTTGGGCTCGGAGTAGCCCTGGCACCAGAGGTCCTCACCGCTCAGGATGCGCGGCAGGTAGTGCTGCTTCTGCTCCTCGGTCCCCCACTGCAGCAGCGTGTTGCCGAGCATGGTGATGCTGAAGCCGTCGTTCTGGTTGCCCGACGGCACCCCGGCCTTCGTGAACTCCTCGGCCACGATGACCTGCTCGAGGTCGGAGAAGCCACCGCCGCCGTACTCGGCGGGCCAGCCGAGGGCGAGGTAGTGGTGCTCGTGGAGGGTCTTGCGCCAGTCCTTCGTGAAGCGGTCGAGCGCCTCGTGGTCGAGTCCGCCGGTGCCGGCCCAATTCGACGGCAGCTGCTCGGCCAGGAACGCCTGCACCTTCTCTCGGAAGGCTTCGGCTTCCGGGCTGTACGTGGGGCGCATGGCCGAAGGCTATCGGTACGCGCGAGGAGGCGCCCGATCGTCAGTTGTGGACCCAGACCTCCGAGCCCATCGGCATGAGGTTGGCGTTCCAGACGTAGTCCATGAACGTCGTCGTGACCCGGACGCACCCGTGCGAAGCGGGCACGCTCGGGATGCGGGGGGCGCCGTGGACGGCCACACCGCCGACGAAGTACCTCGGCCGGTACAGGTCGCCGAGCTGCCCCGGCTCCCAGCCGTCGGAGAACTCCCGGTAGACGTGGAAGGTGCCCACGGGCGTGATGGCGGTACCCGAGATGCGGCCGCCGTCTTTCTGGTTGGCCTCGTCGTAGAACGCGCCGCTGCCGGTCGAGGTGTTGACCGTGTACACCGTCTTGCCGCCCCGGATGACATAGAGGAGCTGCTTGGTGAGATCGACCTCCATGCGGTCCCCCGACGTCGACTGCCCGGCCGAGCGCAGGCCCTGCATGTTGAGCAGCAGCGCTGTGTAGTCGTCGACCTGGCCGGTCAGCGGCAGGCCGACGGACTTCTGGAAGGCCAGCACGGCCTGGGACGTGACCGCCCCGAACACGCCGTCGTAGTCGGGCACCCAGAACCCGAGGTTGTCCAGGCGCTCCTGGAGCGCCGAGATGACCTCCTTCGGGGTGCCGCGCGTGATGGTGGTGAGCGCCCACTTCGGCGGCACCGCCGGATCGTTCGTGAGCGCCGGGGCCGGGGTTCCGGACGCCGTGCAGCCGGCCGCCGCAGCCACGCCGCCGGCGCCGTCGAACCAGCCGGTCACGTCGATCAGGACATCGGCGCTGCCGGCGTAGTTCGACACGGCGATCGCACCATCGGGGCCGAGCCCGACGATGACCATGTTGGCCACCGCGCCGGCGACGGCGTTGACGTTGGACGACCCCGGTTGCGGCTGTCCCGACGGCCACACGGTCAGGTACGTCGGCGCCGTGGGGTTCACGATGGTGACGTTGAGCGCCACCGCGCCGGCCGGGCCGGCGGGGACGCTGGTGCCTCCCGCCACCGCCACCAGCCGAGTCTCGCCGGCACCGAGCCGCACCCCGCAGACTCCGCTGCGGGTGTCGGCCAGGCGGGCGGGCGCGACCGGGTGGAAGCCGTCGGTGTAGTAGCCGGCCACGTCGATCACGACGTCGGTGGTCCCCGAGTAGTTGAAGAGGGCGATCTTGCCCGAGGCGCCGAGGCCGACGGTCACCATGTTGGCCACGGTCTGGCCGGGGACGGCGTTCACGTTGGAGGCGGTGGGCATGGGCGATCCCGCCGGCCACACCGTGAGGTAGGTAGCGGCGGTCGTCCCGGCGACGGTCACGTTGGCCACCACGCCGGTGGCGGTGGCGGGCACGCCCGCCGGGGTGAGGTCGATCACGCGCGTCTCCCCGCCCTGGACGGTGGCACCGCCGAGGCCGGCGCGGGTGTCCATGACCCGCACGGGCACCACCGGCTGGAAGCCGCTCGAGTACCAGCCGGTCACATCGACCAGCACCTGGGCGTCGCCGGCCAGGTTGAACAGGTCGATCTGGCCGCCGGCGCCGATGCCGACGGTGACCATGTTGGCCACGGTCTGGCCGGCCACCACGTTCAGGTTCGATGCCGTCGGCATCGTCGCCCCCGCCGGCCACACCGTGATGTAGCTCGCCGCCGTCGGCTCGGTCACGGTGAGGTTGACGGCCACCGCCACCGCGCTCGCCGGGATGCCGGCCTGCCCGACGACCTGCAGCGCCCGGGTCTCGCTGGTGCCGAGCGGAGCGGGCTCGGTGCCCACGCCGGCGCGGGTGTCCATGATCCGGGCCGGCGCCAGGGGGTGGAACGCCATCGTGGCGGCGTCGGCGGCACCGGTCGGGAGGGCAACGACGGCCACGAACGGAACCAGCATCGCTCCTGCGAGCGCGCCCATCCGGGCGAATCGCCGCCAACGCGCCATGAGTCCCTCCAGTCGCCGCCCGACCGGATGAGGGTAGTTGCAGGCCGCAACAGGTGGGCAACGCCACTCCCGACGGCACGGGTCGGCATTTCGCCTCTACCCTGTGCGTCTTATGACGGCGCAGGTGACGGGCGACGCGCCCGCGACGACGTTCTCCGAACTCTTCAACGCCATCGCGGCCAACATCGAGATCGTCATCCAGGGCAAGCCCGAGGTGGTGGAGCTGGCTCTGGTCTGCCTGCTGGCCGAAGGCCACCTCCTGATCGAGGACGTGCCCGGCGTCGGCAAGACCAGCCTGGCCAAGGCCCTGGCCGCATCGATCGACTCGTCCTGGAAGCGTGTCCAGTTCACCCCCGACCTGCTGCCCTCCGACGTGGTCGGGGTCACCGTGTGGAACCGCGGCCGTGACATCTTCGAGTTCCGCCCCGGCCCCGTCTTCGCCAACATCGTGCTCGGCGACGAGATCAACCGGGCATCGCCCAAGACGCAGTCGGCCCTCCTCGAGGCGATGGAGGAACGCCAGGTCACCGTGGACGGCACCACCTATCCCCTGGCCTCGCCCTTCATGGTGATCGCCACCCAGAACCCGATCGAGCACGAGGGCACCTACCCGCTGCCCGAGAGCCAGCTCGACCGGTTCCTGATGCGCCTGTCGGTGGGCTACCCGAGCCGCCAGTACGAGCTGGAGATCCTCGACACCCACGCCTCGGGCGGCACCCTGTCGGAGGTCCACCCGGTGGCCACCACCGAGCAGATCCAGACGCTGGTCGACTCGGTCAAGGCCATCCACGTGGCGCCGGCGCTGAAGCACTACCTGGTCGATCTGGCCGACGCCACCCGACGCCACCCCAACGTCGCCCTCGGCATGTCGCCCAGGGCCACTCTGGCCCTGCAGCGAGCGGCGCGGGCCCGGGCGGCGGCCGCCGGGCGGACCTACATCATCCCGGACGACATCAAGGCCCTCGCCGACCCCGTGCTCTCGCACCGGCTCGTGCTCTCCTCCGACGCCCAGCTCCAAGGCATCAACGCCGGCAAGGTCGTGGCCGACGTGTTGGGCGCCGTCCCGGTGCCGACGGGGAAGTAAGCGTGCTCACCCGCCAGGGGTGGGCCCTCCTCCTCGTCGCTGCCGGCGTGCTCATCGCGGCGCGGGCGTTCGGCATCATCGAGCTGTACGTGGCCGGTGCCGTGCTCGCCATCCTGCCGGTGGCCTGCTTGCTGTACGTCCGCGCTGCTCGGGTCCGGCTGCGCGTGTCTCGCAGCCTGTCGCCCACCCGGGTGCACGCCGGCGACGCCACCCGGGTGGAGCTCGGCGCCACCAACCTCGGCGGCCGCCGCACCCCGGTGCTGCGCATGCGCGATCCGGTCGGCGGCACCCGCGGTGCGCTCCTCCATCTCGCCCCGCTGAAGCCGGGCGAGTCGGCGCGCGCCGCCTACCGCCTGCCCACCACCCGCCGGGGCATCGTGGCCGTCGGGCCCCTCGGGCTCGAGGTCGGCGACCCGTTCGGGCTGGCCGTCCAGGCCGCCGATGCCGCCCCCGTGCTCGAACTGACCGTGTACCCCCGCATCGACCGGATCGCCGCGCCCGGCGGCGGCGGCGACCGGGATCCGCACGGTGCGGTGGCCAACCCGAACGTCCTCGGCCAGCAGGGCGACGACTTCTACTCCCTGCGCGAGTACGTCGTCGGCGACGATCTGCGCCGCGTGCACTGGCCCTCCACCGCCCGGCGCGACGAGCTGATGGTGCGCCACGACGAGATGCCGTGGCAGGACCGCACCACCGTCATCCTCGATGTGCGCCGGGCCTCCCACAGCACGGCGTCGCTGGAACGGGCGGTGTCGGCGGCCGCCAGCGTGATCACCGCCTCGGCCCACGAGGACCAACTGACCCGGTTCATGGCCAGCGATGCCGTCGACTCCGGGCTCGGCTCGGGCATCGCCCACAACGAAGCCATCCTCGAGTACCTCGCCCGCCTCGATGCCGTCGGCCACGGCTCGTTCCGCCAGGTCCTCGACACCCTCACGCGGGCCAACCAGGGCGGCATCCTCATCGCCGTGCTGGGCCGAGCCACCTCGGGTGAGCTGGACACGCTGGCCCGGCTGCGCCGCACCTTCCGCATGGTGGTGGCCGTCGTCTCCGAGCCGCCCGTCCCGGAACCATCAGCGCTCCAGGCACGTTTGACCCGGGTGGACAACACGCGTGAAGGCGCCTTCGCCCCGTCCTGGGGCACCATGGTCCGCTCGATCCGCGCGGACGTGATGGCATGAGCACGCGCAGCCGGCCCGTCGTCGGCGTCGGCAACCGCGCCGGCGACGCCCAGACCGCCGCCGAGATGGCGCTGGTCGCCCTCTCGCTGGCCACCGCCTTCGGGTTCTGCCGCCTCTTCGAGGGCTGGTCCTGGTTGCCCACGCTGGCCCTGGCCGCCATCGCGTCGCACCTGCTGGCCATCCTCTGCCGCCGGCGGGGCCTGGGCCTGGTGCTCTCGTCGATCGCCTCGCTGGCCGGCCTGGGCATCTTCATCAGCCTC
Organism: uncultured Acidimicrobiales bacterium; assembly: GCA_963728985.1. Lineage (GTDB taxonomy): Bacteria > Actinomycetota > Acidimicrobiia > Acidimicrobiales > Ilumatobacteraceae > DASXAI01. The sequence goes on from CAVSME010000008.1 coordinate 78,511, forward strand.
GCCTTCTACCGTGATTCGAGCGCCTTCGGCCTGCCCACCCGCCAGACCTGGTCGGTGCTGACCGACGACCTGGCCACGGGCTGGCACGACTTCGGCACCGCCATCGCCCTGGTCGAGCCGCGCACCGGCTTCCTCGTCGCTTCGGTGCTGGCGGTGTGGCTGTCGGCCTTCCTCGCTGACGGCTTCGGCTTCCGCGCCGGCGCCGGTCCCGAGATGCTGGTGGCCCCCGGCATCATGTTCGTCTTCTGCTCGGCCCTCGCCGCCGACCGCTTCCGCCTCCTGTCCGCCGCGCTGTGGCTCGGCTGCGCCGTCCTCGCCTTCGTGCTCCACCGGAGCATGCTGCAAGAGGACGGCAGCGGCTGGCTGACCACCCACCGAAGAGGCACCATCACCGCCGCGGCGCGCGTCGGCAGCACGTTGGGGTTCGGTGCCATCGTCATCGCCCTGCTCGTGGGACCGCTGCTGCCCGGTGCCGGCGACGACGCGCTGATCGACACCCGCAACCCCCGCTCCGGCTCCCGCCAGACGATCAGCCCGCTGGTCGACATCCAGGGCCGCATCGCCAACACGAGCGACACCGAGCTGTTCACGGTGAAGGCGGCGCAGCCGTCCTACTGGCGGCTCACCGCGCTCGACGAGTTCGACGGCCGGATCTGGTCGTCGGCCCGGACCTACAGCGACGCCTCGGGGAACCTCGGGGGCGGTCTGACCAACGGCCACAGCACGCCGCTGGAGCAGCAGTACACGATCAAGGGCCTGTCGCAGATCTGGTTCCCGGCGGCCTTCGCCCCGAGCCGCATCTCGATCGGCAGCGAGGTCCGCTACGACGCCGAGACGGCCAGCATCGTCACCAAGTCAGGCGACACCGCCGAGGGCCAGCAGTACACGGTCGAGTCGCAGATCCCGAACCTCACGCCCGACGCGCTGCAGGCGGCCACGGGGCCGGCGCCGACGTCGATCGCCACCCACTACACCGAGCTGCCGGCCAGCTTCCCGTCGAACCTGACGCAGCTGGCCCGCGACATCACGGCCAACGGCACGACCGTCTACGAGAAGTCCCTGCTCCTGCAGAACTGGTTCCGCAAGAACTTCACCTACGACCTCGAGGTCCAGCGCGGCCACGGCATCAACGCCATCGAGGCGTTCCTCAACCAGCGCAAGGGCTACTGCGAGCAGTTCGCCGGCACGTTCGCCGCCTTCGCCCGCTCGCTCGGCATCCCCGCCCGGGTGGCGGTCGGGTTCACCCAGGGCACGGCCGGCCCCGATGGGCTCTTCCACGTCGAGGGCAAGCACGCCCACGCCTGGCCCGAGGTGTACTTCGCCGGCATCGGGTGGGTGCCCTTCGAGCCGACGCCGACCCGTGGCGCGCCGGGCGACGAGATCTTCACGGGCGTGCCGCAGCAGCAGGTGGGCGAGGCACCGCAGTCGACGTCGACCACGACCGTGGCCGGCTCGACCGAGGGCTCCACCGTCTCGATCTCACCGGCGACGCCCGACGGCGACCTCGGCCTGATCGACGTGCCCGTGCCCAACTTCGGCAGTGGCGGCAGCCTCGGGAGCTCGAGTCACGGCCGACCGTGGATCGTGACCGCCGGCATCGTCCTGCTCGTCCTGCTGCTGCTGGCCGGCATCTGGATCCTGCTCGTCCCCCGCCTCATCCGCGGCCGCTGGGGCCGGCGCCGGCGCGCCGCCCAGTCCGAGGCCGACCAGGTGCTGGTCTCGTGGCACGAGACCGAGTCCGTGCTGGCCCGCTCCGGCGTGGCGCCGCGCCCGAGCGAGACCCCGACCGAGTTCGCGGCGCGCGCGGCGCGCACCGTTCGCATCGACGACGGCGGCCTGGAGCGGCTGGCCGACCACGTGACCCAGGCGGCCTACTCGGGCGGCGCCGTCGCGCCCGAGGTCGTCACCGACGCCGACGGCATCCGCGACAAGGTCAGCCGCACGCTCCACGACCGGGCCGATCTGCGCACCCGGCTGAACTGGCGGGCCGACCCCCGGCCCCTGCTCCAGCCGCTACCGGGCGACCACGAGCGCCGCAGGCACCTCGAACTGGTCGATCGCTGAGCCGAGTCGGGCGCCATCGCCCAACGGCGACGTGACGCTTCTCGGTGCCTGGTGCCGGAAACCGTCTCCTCGACGGTCGCGGCCCGCTACTCGTCGCGCTTGAAGCGGTTGCGCATCCGCTCGCCGGCGCCACCGAAGGTGTCACGCAGGCGGCCGGCCCGGAAGCTCCGGGTCATCTGCTCCAACCCGGCCCGGCCCATGGCGCGGGCGTTCTTCTCGATGATGAAGGCCGCCGCCAGCATGATCAGGAAGCCCACGAAGGCCAGGGCGAAGTGGATGTGCAGGGTGAAGACGAGGAAGACGAGCCCGAAGACGAGCATGAGCGCCGACCACTTGATGCGGCGGAACGCATGGCGGTACAGGGTGCTCTGGCTGACCGATTGCGCGAAAGCGGGGTCGCTCTCGTAGAACTGCTGCTCGATCTGGTGAAGGATGCGCTGTTCGTCTTCACTGAGCGGCATAGCCAACCACCCTTGCATCCGCTAGGCGCCTACCGGCCCAACGGCATCATCGCACACGCTCTCCTGCCCGACAACGCGTGGTCCGAGCCGCTTTCGGGCCCCAGTGTACGGTCCGACTGCGGTCTTCCCTAGCGCGCCGCCGTCGGGTCGTCGTCGTGGTCGGGACCCCATTGCTGGCGGCCCCGCCGGGTCAGCTTGAGACCGTCCTGCCCGACGAGGCTGGCCGGCCCGATGGCCGTCGGTCCGAAGCGCTGGCGCACGTCGTCCACGGCGCGGGTGGCGGTGCTCCAGCCGGCGGCGTCGGTGCCGTCACCCAGGCTGAGCTGCTCTCCTACCGCCGGGGCGAGGCCGGACACGGCGACGCCGAGCAAGCGGACGCCGGGCGCCGGGTCGACGCCGTCGAGCAGACCCCGGGCCGCCCCGGCGATCGCCGGACCCGTGTCGAGGCCCTCGTGCGCGGTGACCGACCGTGTGATGGTGGTGAACGAGCCGAAGCGGACCTTGATGGTGACGGTCCGGCCCACGAGGCGCTGGGCGCGCAGGCGGGCGGCCACGGCGTCGGCCATGCGCACCACCTCCAGGCCCAGCTCGGCCCGATCGTCCACATCCCGGGCGAAGGTCTGCTCGTGGCTGATCGACTTGACCGGCCGATCGGGTTCCACCGCCCGGTCGTCGTCGCCGATGGCCAAGTGGTGGAGGTGGCGCCCGTTGGCCTTGCCGAGGGCGTGGACGAGCGTCGCCTCCGGGATGCCGGCGAGGTCGCCGACGGTGGCCACGCCCAGCCGCCGCAACCGCTCGAGGGTGGCCGGCCCCACGCCCCACAGGGCCTGGACGGGCAGAGGGTGGAGGAAGGCCAGCTCCTCCCCCGGCGCCACCACGACCACCCCGGGCCCGGGCTGCACGCCGCCCGGGCCGGCCGTGGGCTTGGCCGCCTTCGAGGCCAGCTTGGCCAGCAGCTTGGTGGTGGCCACGCCCACCGAGCACGTGAGCCGCAGCTCGTCGCTGACCTGACGGCGGATGAGAGCGGCGATGGTGGCGCCGTCGCCGAACAGCCGGGTCGCCCCGCTCACGTCCAAGAAGGCCTCGTCGAGGGCGATGCCCTCCACGAGCGGGGTGAACGATCGGAACACGGCGTGGACGTCGCGGCTGGTCTCCTCGTAGGCGGCGAAGTCACCGGCGAGGAAGATGGCCGACGGGCACAGGCGCTGCGCCCGCATCGACGGCAGGGCCGAGTGGATGCCGTAGCGCCGCGCCTCGTAGGACGCCGCCGCCACGACGCCCCGCGGTCCGGTGCCGCCCACCACGACGGGCAAGCCGGCCAGCTCCGGTCGGCGCCGCACCTCGACAGCGACGTAGAACGCGTCCATGTCGACGTGCAGGATCGTGCGAGGGCTGCTGGTGCGCTCCTCACGCACGGCGCCGCCCGAACACCCGGTCCCGCACGGCCCACCACGTGACGAGGCCGAGCGCCTCCACCACGATGCGGCCCGACATCTTCGACGTCCCCCGCACCCGGTCGACGAAGGAGATCGGCACCTCCACCACCCGCCCACCCCGCCGCACCAACCGGTAGGTCATCTCGACCTGGAAGCCGTAGCCCTCGGCCCGCACCCGGGTCAGATCGATCGTCTTGAGCGCCGTGGCCGTGTAGGCGCGGTAGCCGGCGGTGGCGTCGTTGACGGCCAGCCCGAGGACGCCGGCGGCGTAGCGGTTCCCCCAGCGCGAGAGCATCTTGCGGCGCCACGACCAGGCGGGGATGCGGCCGCCCGGCACGTACCGTGAGCCGATGGCGAGGTCGGCGCCGTGCTCCACGGCTGCCAGCAGGGCGGGCAGGTCGGCGGGGTCGTGGGAGAGGTCGCTGTCCATCTCCACGAGGACCTCGGCGCCCTGGTCCATGGCGAGGGTGAAGCCCGCCCGGTACGCCGATCCCAGTCCCGCCTTGCCTTCACGGCGCAGGACCTGGATGTCGCCGCCGATGGCTCGGGCGGTCACCTCGGCGAGGTCGGCAGTGCCGTCGGCGCTGTTGTCGTCGACCACCAGGATCCCCACCTCGGGCACGGCCGCCCGCACCCGGTACAGCACGTCGGTGATGTTCTCTGCCTCGTTGAAGGTGGGCAGGACGACCACGACGCGCACCCGGCTGAGCATACGATCGAGGCCGTGGCCGACCCCGGGCAACGACCGCTGTCGGCCCTGCCCTCCCCGCTGGCCCGGGCGCTCGGGTTCGCCGCCATCGTCCTCGGCGGCCTCGCCGGCGGTGTGATCGGCTGGGCGTTCGTGGCCATCCAGTCCGACACCGCCCTGTGGCAGGCGCTGGGTGCCGCCGTCGGCGCCATCGCCGCCGCCGCCGGGACGGCCGTGATCGCCGTGCTCGTGCTCCGGGCCATGGGCGAGTGGCGGGCGGGGGCGCCGTCTTGATGCCGGCGTCCGCTGCGCTGCCGTGCTCGGACAATGCCGCGGTGCGTGACTGCCGCCGCAGTGCGGCGGCGTGCGGGCGCATGCGGGATTGTGGAGCGCAGCGACCCGATGGAGCCGAAGCTTGCGGAGGCGAGCGAGGCAGAGTCAGTTCGTGAGGCGGAGCACGCGGAAGAGCTCGGCGTGGCGGACGCCGAGGGCTTGGCCCTCTACCGCGGCCCGCTGCTCCACCAGTTCGTGGACCAGCTCGCCCTGCCCCACGGCGAGGGCGCCCAGCTGGCTCTGGTGGCACGCCAGCGCGGCCGCCTTCACCGCCAGCACGTCGCTGATCGCCACCGCCGTGTCCGGTTCGAGCGTGCCGGTGAGGTACACCGCCCGCACCTGGTGGGGCGGGCCGGCGTCCGGGAAGTAGAGCGGGCTGGCGGCGGCCGGGGCGACGGCGTCGAGCACGGCGAACCCGCACACCCGATGGTCACGGTGGTTGACCCAACCGTCGCCGAAGTACAGCGCCGTGGGGTCGGGGCACACCACGACCTCGGGCCGCACCCGGCGCACGATCCGCACGAGCCGCTCCCGGAGGGCGAGATCGTTCTCCGTCTCGCCGTCGGGGAGGCCGAGCAGCTCGCACCCGGCGAGGCCCAGCACCTCGGCCGCCTTCTCCACCTCCACCGCCCGCACCGCTGCCAAGGTGTCGGCATCGGCCGGGTCGACGGCGCCCTTCTCCCCCCGGTTCACGATGGCGAGGTGGACGTCGGCGCCGCCGCGGGCCCAGCGGGCCAGCGTGCCGCCGCACGACACCTCCGGATCGTCGGGATGGGCGTAGACGGCGAGCGCGCTGGCGGGCTGCAGGCGGTCGAGGCGCACGGTCACGGATGGCTCAGGGGGCCGTCGCCACGGCCCGGCACGCCCGGTCGATGCCGGCATCGTCGACGTCGAGGTGGGTTACGAAGCGCAGCCGGGTGGGCCCGAGCATCGTGGCCAGCACGCCCTGGCTGCCGAGGTGGTCGACCACCTTGGGGGCGTGGGGCAGCGGGGCCACCACGATGTTGGTGCGCACCCGGTCGGGGTCGAGGGTGCCGGGCCAGCGCTCGGCCACGGCCTCGGCCAACCGCCGGGCACGGGCATGGTCGTCGGCCAGCCGCTCCACGTTCTGGCGCACGGCCACCAGCGCCGGCGCCGCCAGCACGCCGACCTGGCGCATCGACCCGCCCAGCCGCTTGCGCTCCAGCCGCGCCCGTTCCATGTCGTCGGCCCGGCCGGCGAGGACCGAACCGACGGGCGCGCCGAGGCCCTTCGACAGGCACGTCATGACGAGATCGGCCCGGTCGGCGTAGTCGCCCACGGCGATGCCCGTCGCCACCGACGCATTGAAGAGGCGGGCGCCGTCCATGTAGAGCGGGCGCCCGATGGCGGCGATGGCGTCGAGGGCGGCGAGATCCCACGGCGTGCCGCACGCCTCCATGTGCGTGTTCTCGACGAACACCGCACTGACGTCGAGGCCGTTGGCGTCGATGGCCGCTTGGACGGTCGAGGCGTCGAGCACGCCGGCGCTGTCGTCGACGAGGTCGAGTTGGACCCGGGCGTTCACGGCGGCGGCGCCCCGCTCGTAGGCCACGACGTGCTGCGAGCGGCCGGCGATGACACGGGTGCCGGGCACGCCCATGATCCGCAGCGCGATCTGGTTGCCCATCGTGCCGGTCGGCACGAACACGGCGGCCTCCTTGCCGAGGCGCCCCGCCAGCTCCGCTTCGAGCTCGGTGACCGTGGGGTCCTCGCCGAAGCCGTCATCGCCCACCGTGGCTTCGGCCATGGCCCGGCGCATCGTGGGCGACGGCATGGTGACGGTGTCCGAGCGGAGGTCCACCAGGTCCGGCATCGGAGCCCACGGTACCGGCCCCCCTAACCTCTTCGGCCGTGCCGGAACCCGCTGAGCTGGTCGCGCTCGCCCGCCGCTTGGCCGTGGAGGCCGGGGCGCTGGTGCGGGAGGGCCGCAACCAGGGCCTGCGCGACGTCACCACCAAGTCCACCGCCACCGACATGGTGACCGAGTACGACCACCAGTCCGAGGCGCTGATCGTGGCCGGCCTGCTGGCGGCCCGGCCCGACGACGCCATCGTCGGCGAAGAGGGCGCCAACCGCGCTGGCACCAGCGGCGTGCAGTGGCTGATCGATCCCATCGACGGCACCACCAACTTCCTCTACGGGCTGCCCGGCTACGCCGTGTCGATCGCCGCCCTCGACAGAGAGGGTCTGCTGGCCGGCGTGGTCCACGTGCCTGCCCTCGGCGAGACGTTCCACGCCGGGCGCGGTGAGGGTGCGTTCCTCGACGACCGCCCGATCCACTGCTCGACCGGGACCGTGCTGGCCACGGCGCTGGTGGCCACTGGGTTCAACTACGACCCCGCGCTGCGGGTGCGCCAGATGCGCGCGCTGGCCGGCGTGATCGGGCGGATCCGCGACGTCCGGCGCTTCGGCGCTGCTTCCGTCGACCTGTGCCACGTGGCCTGCGGCCGCGTCGACGCGTACTACGAGCGCGGCCTAGGACCGTGGGATCTGGCCGCCGGCGAGCTCATCGCCCGCGAGGCGGGCGCCATCGTCACGGACTTCGACGGCGGCCCGCCCGAGCCGGGATCGGTGGTGGCCGCCGCGCCGGGCGTGCACGCCGCGCTCCTCGCCCTCCTCGCCGACGCCGGCGCCTGACCAGAGCAGCGGCCCGGCCAGCGGTCTTTTCGCGCGCAGCCTGAACACTTCGTACCGCGTGAGCGGTAGCAAGCGTTCAGGCTGCGCGGAGCGTGTCGGCGCAGTGCGGCGACGGGCCGGGGGTCGCGGGAGTGTTCGAGAGGGCGAGCGGAGAGGTGCTGGCGATCCGCGCCGACGGGGCCGGTGGCCACGATCCGTGAGCGACGTTGGGTGCCGATTCGGTCATGGGTGCCGATCGGCCCGCCAGGCGAGGCAATCAGCACCCAAACGCCGATCGGAACAGGATTCCGCCCGCCGAGCGTGGGTGGGGATCACAGCTTCCGGATCAGCACCCACGCAACTACGCGTCGCCGGACCAGGCGAACGTCCAGACGTCGGTCGGGGTCGGCGGGAGGACCTCGAGGGCCCGCGCCACCTCGTCGCGACGCTCGACCGGCAGGCACAGCCGCCGCCGGGCCACGTCCACTGCGTCTGCCTTCGTGCGCACGTGCGGCCGCCCCGGCGCCTGGGCCACCACCGGCTCGATCCCCGCTTCGGTGAGCACGGCGAGGAAGTCGCCCGCCGTGGGTCCCCGGGGCCGGTCGAGCCTCCAGAAGTGGCGCCACATCGGCGCCAGCGCCGCCGACGGGTGCACCGCCCCGATCTCGACCACCACCCGCGAGCGCGCCCGGCCCGTCAGCTCCACCACCATGGCCACCGCGTCGCGCACGCTGTAGGCGAGGTGGTGGCACACCACGACGTTGGCCACGTCGACGTCGGCCGCCGCCACCGGCCATTCACCCTGCACCGCCTGGTAGGGCACGCCGCGCGCCCGGCACGCCACCGTGAAGGCGTCGAGCATGGCCGCCGAGGCGTCGACCCCGACCACGAGCCCCGCCGGCGGCACCAGCGCCAGCGAGGCCGCCCCCGCCCCACACCCGACGTCGAGGACGGAACCACCGGTGGGCAGCGACTCGAACGCCAGCTGGCGCGACGGCGTGTCGACGGGCACCAACGGCGGCGCCACTGCTGCCGGGGCGATCGCCCAAGGGTCCTCGGGCGCCTGGAACAGGATCTCGTCGGGGATCGTCCAACCGTCGAGTAGCTCCGCCCAGCGCCTCGCCGCGCTGTCCATCCCAGGCCAGGTTACGCCTGCACGCGCGGAAGGTGCTGGATACGGCACACTTTCTCACGTGGGCACGCGCATCTTGACCGTCGAAGACGATGAGCGCATCCGCACGGCCGTGAAGATGGCCCTCGAAGACGAGGGCTGGACAGTGGAAGAGACGGCCAGCGGTGAGGAAGCCATCGACGCCTTCGGGCGCGAGCAGGCCGACGTCGTGCTGATCGACATCATGCTGCCGGGGATGGACGGCTTCGAGCTGTGCCGCTCGATCCGGCGGGGCAGCGACGTCCCGATCGTGATGGTGACGGCTCGCGCCGACACCCACGACGTCGTCGCCGGGCTCGAGGCCGGGGCCGACGACTACCTCACCAAGCCGTTCGCGCCCAAAGAGCTCTCGGCCCGCATCCGAGCGCTGCTGCGGCGGGCCCGCCCGGCGTCACCGGGCCACGCCCACCTCGCCTTCGGCGACCTCGAGATCATCCCCGACGAGGGCAAGGTGGTGCTCGCCGGCCGCGAGCTGCACCTCACCAAGACCGAGTTCCGCCTGCTGTGCGAGCTGGCGTCCAACCCCGGCCGGGTGTTCAGCCGGGAGATGCTCCTCGACCGGGTCTGGGGCTACGGCTACTTCGGTGACGGTCGCCTCGTCGACGTCCACGTGCGCCGGCTGCGCACCAAGGTCGAGGTCGACCCGGCCAACCCGCGCCACGTGGTGACGGTGCGGGGGCTGGGTTACCGCCTTCAGGCATGACGTGAGCGCTTTCCTGGCCCGGTTCCGGCCTCGGCGCCTGGGCCTGCGAGCGCGCATCACGCTCACCTTCACCTTGGGGGCGTTCGCCCTCTCGCTGCTCCTGGCGGCCACCACCTACGGCCTCACCCGCTCGACGCTCGTGCGCCAGCGCGACAACGCCATTCTGCGCCAGGCGTACCAGAACGCCCGCATCACCCAGAACGAGCTCGAGTCCGATCCCACGTCGGTGCAGGGCGTGCTCGCCCGCCTGCAGACGCCGACCTCGTCGCGCCCCATCCTGTTCTTCCGCGGCGAGTGGACGCCGCTCACCTCGGAGTACGGCGAGTCCGCCATTCCCGAGGCCTTGCGGCGGCGGGTCCGCGACGACGCCGTGCCCGCCCGCATGATCGCCACCGTGCGGGGCAAGCCCGCCCTCGCCGTCGGGATCCCGCTGCCGTCGGTGGGCGCCAGCTACTTCGAGATCGTCGCGCTGCAGGAGCTGCAGAGCACCCTCAACAGCGTGGGTGTGTCGCTCCTCGGCGCCACGGTGCTGACGACGTCGCTCGGCGTCCTGCTCGGTGTGTGGGCGTCGAGGCGGGCGGTGCGGCCGTTGTCCGACGCGGCCATGGCGGCCAAAGCCATCGCCGGCGGCCGCCTCGACACCCGGTTGGAGTCCACCGACGACCGGGATCTGCGCGAGCTCTCGTCGGCGTTCAACGACATGGCGGCGGCGCTGCAGCTGCGGGTCGAGAACGACGCCCGCTTCGCCAGCGACGTCAGCCACGAGTTGCGCTCGCCGCTCACGACGCTGTCGGCCTCCATCGAGGTGCTGCAGTCGCGACGCGACGAGATGCCCGAGCGGGCGGTGGCCGCCCTCGACCTCCTCGTGGCCGACGTGGCCCGGTTCCAGAACCTGGTCGAGGACCTGCTGGAGATCTCCCGCTTCGACGCCGGCGCCGTGCGCCTCGTGCGGGAGGACTTGCTGGTGGCCGAGTTCGTGCGCCAGGCCATCAGCGTGTCCTCCGTGCGCGACGCGCCGGTGAAGGTCAGCGAGAAGGCCGAGCTGCTCGTCATCCGGGCCGACAAGCGCCGCCTGGCAAGGGTGATCGCCAACCTCGTGGACAACGCCCGCATCCACGGCGCTCCGGCCGACGCCGACGACCCGATCTTCGGCGTGGAGGTCGAGGTCAGCGAGCCACCGGGCGATTCCGAGCCGGTGTCCTACGTGTGGATCTCCGTCTCCGACCACGGCCAGGGCGTGGTGCCCGAGGAACGCCAGCTCGTGTTCGAGCGGTTCTCCCGCGGCGGGGGTGCCGGCCGGCGCGGCAGCATGGAGGGCGCCGGCCTCGGCCTGGCCCTCGTGGACGAGCACGTCCGTCTCCACGGCGGCCGGGTGTGGGTGGAGGATCGGGCCGACGGCGAGCCCGGCGCCCGCTTCATCATCGAGCTGCCGGCGGAGGAAGCGTGAAACGGCTGTTGGCTCTCCTCATCGCGGTGGTGGCGCTGGCCGCCTGCGGCATCCCCAACGACAGCCAGCCGCGCGACGTCCCGGACAACGAGCGCCTCGAGCTGAGCGGCCAGAAGGCACCGGCACAGGCGGCCTCGTCGGTCGGGCCGAAGGTGTACTTCCTGTCGCAGGCTCCGAGCGGCCAGGACCGTCTCCAGCCCGCCGGTCGCAACGTGAGCAGCACCCCGACCGCCGTGCTCACCGAGCTGTTCAACGGGCTCACCAAGGACGAGCAGCAGGAGCGGCGGTGGCGGACGTCGATCCCGGCCGACACCAAGCTGATGTCGGCCGTGCAGGAGAGCGACGGGACCCTCGTGATCGATCTCAATCAGGCGTTCTTCCAAGCCACCAGCGAGAACCAGATCAAGGCCGTGGCCCAGATCGTGTTCACCGCCACCGGGATCGACGGCGTGCAGCGGGTGAAGATCCTCGTCGAGGGTCAGCCGCAGGGCTGGCTGCGGGGCGACGGCACCGCGCAACCGGTGGGCGAGCCGCTCACGCAGTACGCCTATCCGGAGCTCAACCCGACGAGCCAGCCGGAGTACCCACCGGCGCCGTCGCCGACGACATCGACGTCAACGACGGCACCGAGCTCGCCTCCGGGTCAGCTGTGAGCGCGGCGTCGTTGCTCTCGCGCCGGGCGCTGGCATAGAGCCCGTACAGCCCGGCCGCCAGACCTGACAACCCGCCGACCGCCAGGCCGGCGCGGGCGCCCCAGAGGTCGCAGATGGCGCCCACGATCGGGCCGCCGATGGGCGTGGTGCCGAGGAACACGATGGCCTGCAGCGCCAGCACGCGGCCGCGCATGATCGGGTCGGCCCGCATCTGCACGATGGCCGTCGACGTCACCATGAACGTCATGCTGGCGAACCCCATGACGACGGAGATGGGGAAGGCGAACGCCAGCGTGGGTGCAGCGGCGAACACGAGCATGGCCGCACCGAAGGCGAAGGCGCCCACGATGACGTTGCGCACCGAGGCCTCGTTGCGCCGGGCCATGGCCAGGGCGCCGGTCAGCGAGCCGACGCTGACGACGGACAGGAGCAGCGTGAACGTGGCGTCGCTCCCGTCGAACGTGCGGGTCACGAACAGCGGCAGGACCACCTGGAAGTTGAAGGCGAAGGTACCGACGATCGTCATCATCACCAGCGGGATCCACAGGTCCGGTGTGCGGCGGGCGTAGTTCAGGCCTTCCCGCACCTGGCGCTTGGCCCGGGCGACGGGCGCCGAGCGGCGCAACTTGCTCGGGTCCATCAGCTTCAGGCCGACGATGACGGCGATGTACGACAGGCCGTCGATGAGGAAGCACCAGCCGTAGCCCACCGTTGTGATCAGGAGCCCGGCCAGCGCCGGGCCCACGATGCGGGAGCTGGTCATGAGGGCGCTGTTCAGGCTGACGGCGTTCTGGACGTCGGGCTCGTCCACCATCTCGACAACGAACGACCGGCGGGCCGGGTTGTCGAAGGCGGTGGCGATGCCGCCGGCCACGGCCACGGCGTAGATGGCGACAACGGGCGGGTTGCCGCTGAAGGCCAGCGCGGCGAGGGCGAACGACTGCGCCATGGCGAAGCACTGCACGCCGATGAGCAGCCGGCGCTTGTCGGCCCGGTCGGCGATGAGGCCCGACCACGCCCCCAGCAGCAGCACCGGCGCGAACTGGCAGGCGGTGAGGACGCCGACGTCGAAGCCGTTGCCGGTGAGCTTGAGCACGAGCAGGGCCTGCGCCACCAGCGTGAGCCAGTTCCCGACCTGGGAGATGCCCTGGCCCATGAAGAACAGGCGGAAGTTGCGCGACCGCATCGAGCTGAACGTGCCCCGCCCCACGTTGGCCACGCGCTTCCTCACAAGGCCGCCTTCACCGGCGCGCCGGTGCCGCTCAGGCGTTCCAGGACGACGAGGGCCTGCTCCAGCGTGGCGAGGTCGTCGGGCGGGAGCTGCTCGAGCTGGCCGGCCAGCCAGGCGTGGCGCCGGCTGCGGTTGTCGACGACATGGCGGCGGCCCTCGGGCGTGAGCTCCAAGCGGCAGACCCGGCGGTCGTGGCCGTCGAACCGGCGCACGACGAGGCCGGCGTCCTCCAGCTTGGTGGCGATGCGGGTGACGCTGGGCGGGGCGATCTGCTCGATGGCGGCCAGCTCCCCGAGGGTCAGCGGGCCTTCCCGGTCGAGCGACGCCAGGGCGGCGTCGAGGGTGGCGCCCAGGCTGTCGACGTTCTGGCGGCGCAGCAGGCGGGCCAGCCGGGCCACGGAGATGCGCAGGCGTCCAGCCGTCTCGGAGATGGCGGGTGTGGCCGGGTCGTTCACGGCTGCCAGTATGCCGCGAAGTAGTTAGTCAGACAAACAAAGTAACGCGACTTTTGCGGCACCTCCTCGGCGCCGACTCGCTGCGCTCGAACAATCCCTCGGACGCCTGCCCGCCGCCGCACTGCGGCGGCACGCGAGCTAACCGAAGAAGACCTCCGCCACGTCGCGGTACATGGCCATGTCGAGCGTGCGGGTGCGGCCGACGCAGACCGCCATCGGCGCCCGCTCGATGCGCTGCTCCCGGAACACCACCATCTCCCCCCACGCCTGCTGGTGGACGGCGTCGATGGCGGCCAGCCCGTAACGCGTGGACAGCACTCGGTCGTAGGCGCACGGCGTGCCGCCCCGCTGCACGTGGCCCAGCATGACCACACGCGTCTCGAAACCCGTGCGCTCCTCGATGACCGGCGCGATCTGGTAGGCGGTGCCGGCTAGGCGCATGTGGCCGTGGCGATCGATCGACCGCTCGTCGAGCGCCAGCGAGCCCGCCTGCGGCACCGCTCCCTCGGCCACCACCACGATGGAGGCGAAGCGGCCCCGCTCGTGCCGGCGCTTGAGGATGGCGCACACCTCGTCGATGTCGAACGGCTGCTCGGGGATGAGGATCACGGTCGCCCCACCGGCGATGCCGGCGTAGGTGGCGATCCAGCCGGCGTGCCGGCCCATCACCTCCACCACCATCACCCGGTCGTGGCTCTCGGCCGTCGTGTGGAGGCGGTCGATGGCGTCGGTGGCGATCTGCACGGCGGTGTGGAAGCCGAAGGTGACCTGCGTGCCCTCGATGTCGTTGTCGATCGTCTTGGGCACGCCGACGATCGGCAGGCCGAGCTGCTCGCACAGCAAGTGCGACACCGTGAGCGAGCCGTTGCCGCCGATCACGATGAGCGCGTCGAGGCCCATCTCCTCGAACGTGGCCTTCACGAGGGCGAGACCGTCGGGGTGGTCGAACGGGCTCCCCCGCCGGGTGCCGAGCAACGTGCCGCCCCGCGGCAGCATGCCCCGCAGCGAGCGGACGTCGAGGGGCATGGTCACCCGCCCCATCACGCCGTCCCACGCGTCGACGAAGCCGAGGATCTCGTCGCCGTAGTGAGCTTCACCCTTGCGGACGATGGCGCGGATGACGGCGTTCAGCCCGGGGCAGTCGCCGCCGCCCGTCATCACACCTACGCGCACCCCCTGTACCGTACGTGCCATGGCGTGGGATGCGAGCCGCAAGGTGCCGTGGAAGAAGGTGCTGACGCCCTTCGCGCTGTACGCCGTGGTCGCCGTCGCCCTGTTCGGGATCGTGGGTGGCTTCAAGGCCAGCCTGATCATCGGCATCGTCGCCGGCGGCATCGTGTACGCCGGTCTCGCCGCCCTCATGGTGAAGTTCGGCTGGAACCCGCCGATGTTCCAGTCGAAGGAGGAGCGCCTCGCCGCGTCCCAGGCCGCGGCCGAGCGCCGGGCGGCGCGCGACGCCGCCAAGGGCAAGACGGCGCGCACGGCACCAGTGGCCCGCACCAAGCCGGCGGCCACGCGCCGCACGAACGCCACCAACCCCAAGGCCAAGACCACCCGGCGCTAGCGCACTGCCGATGGCCTACGTCGTCGCCGTCGACGCCGGCACGACCGGCGTGCGCGCCCTCGCCCTCGACGAGACCGGTGCCGTCGTGGCGTGGCGGTACCAGGAGTTCCCGCAGCACTACCCCCGGCCGGGGTGGGTGGAGCACGATGCCGACGACATCGCCGCCGCCGTGCGGGCGACGCTCGCCGCCGTCGCCGCCGAGCTGGACGGCCCCATCGCCGCCATCGGCGTCACCAACCAGCGCGAGACGGTGGTGGCGTGGGACCGGCGCACCGGCCGACCCCTCCACCGGGCCATCGTCTGGCAGGACCGGCGCACCGCCGACCGCTGTGCCGAGCTCACCGCCGCGGGCCACCTGCCCCTCGTGCGGGAGCGCACCGGACTCGTGCTCGACCCGTACTTCTCGGCCACCAAGATGGCGTGGCTGCTGACCGAGGGCGGGGTGGCGGCGGGGCCTGATCTGGCGCTGGGCACGGTGGACGCCTGGGTCGTGTGGCTGCTCACCGGAGGGGCGGTGTTCGCCACCGATCCCTCGAACGCCAGCCGCACGATGCTGTTCGACATCGGCCGCCGGTCCTGGAGCGACGAGTTGGCCGCCCTGGTCGGCGTGCCGCTGGCGGCGCTGCCCGAGGTGCGGCCGTCGAGCGGCCGGCTCGGGCTCACCGTCGACGGCAGCGGCGTGCCCGCCGGCATCCCGGTGGCCGGCATCGCCGGCGATCAGGCGGCCGCCCTGTTCGGGCAGGGGTGCTTCGAGGCGGGCATGGCCAAGAACACCTACGGCACCGGCAGCTTCGTGCTGATGAACGTGGGCGCCGAGCCGGGCCCGCCAGCCGACGGGCTGCTCACCTCGGTGGCCTGGGAGCTGGACGACGGCGCCGTGGCCTACGCCCTCGAAGGCGCCATCTTCGTGACTGGGGCCGCCGTGCAGTGGCTGCGCGACGGCCTCGGGGTGATCGGCGCGGCGGCCGAGACGGAGGCGCTGGCGGCATCGGTGGCCGACACCGCCGGGGCCGTCGTGGTGCCCGCCTTCACCGGCCTCGGCAGCCCCTACTGGGATCCGTACGCCCGGGGCACGATCCTCGGCATCAGCCGGGGCACGACGCGAGCGCACCTGGCCCGCGCCGTCGTGGAGGCGATGGCCTTCCAGACCCGCGACGTGGTCGAGGCCATGGCCGGGGCGGCGGGGTGCGAGGTCACCGCGCTGCGGGTCGACGGGGGCGCCGCCGCCATGGATCTACTCCTCCAGCTCCAGGCCGATCAGCTCGGTGTCCCCGTGAGTCGGCCCCGCCACCAGGAGACCACGGCCATCGGCGCCGCCTACCTGGCCGGCCTGGCCGAGGGTGTCTGGGGCGGCCTCGACGACGTGGCCGCGCAATGGCAGCTCGATGCCCTCTTCGAGCCCGACCCCGATCGCAGCGCCGCCGACGCCGCCTACGAGCAGTGGCAGCGCGCCGTCGTGCGAGCCCAGGGCTGGGAGCGTCCGGCCCCGAGCTGAGCGGCGCGGTGTCAGAGGAGACGGAGGTCGGCGATGCGGGCCAGTGCCGCCAGCTGGCGGCGCTCCCGCCACCGGAACGGGCGGCCCTTGCGGCCGACGGCGAGGGCGATGCCGGCCCGGCCGAGGTCGGCCCAGGCGACGTCCTCGGGCCCCAAGTCGTCGGCGCCGCCGTCGAGGTGCCGCGAGCCGAGCACGAAGGCGCCGACCCAGGCCGCCGACGGCGCCTCCCCCACCTCGACCAGCGTCTCGGCGGGCGTGAGGCGCAGGGCCACGGCCCAGTCGCACTCGAAGTCGGCCACCGTGTGCTCGCACAGGACCTTCAGCACCATGGCCTCGTCGTCGGCCTCCATGAGGCGGGTGGCGGTGGCGAGGACGGTCAGACCCGGGTCGTGACGGTCGGTGCCGAGGGCGCGCACGTCCTCCACGTCGACGCCGTCGACCTGACTGATCTCCGAGACGAGCAGGTCGAGGAGGCCGTCCTCGGGCAGCTCGACGACCAGCTCGTCGACCGCCCGTCCCCCGCCCCGTTCCAGGATCTCGATCCCGACGACGTCGCCCCGCACGGCCCCGATCCGGCTGGCCACCTGACCCAATGCTCCCGGACGATCAGGCAGCCAGACGCGCACGAGGTACGTGGGCACGCAGTTGACGGTACCCAGGCGGCGAGAACCAAGATGACCGCGATGTGACAGGTTGGTGAACCGGCTACAGCTTCGTGAGGCCCTTCCTGAGGTTGCGGATGCCCTGGGCGATGCGCTGCTCGTTCTCGATGAGGGCGAAGCGCACGAAGCCCTCGCCGCCGGGCCCGAACCCCTCACCGGGCGACGTGGCCACGGCGCACTCGCGCACCAGCATCGAGGAGAACTCCACCGAGTCGAGCTCCTGGTAGGGCTCGGGGATGGGCGCCCACACGAACATGGTCCCGCTGGGCTTGGGGATGTCCCAGCCGATGCGGGCCAGCCCGTCGCAGAGCACGTCCCGCCGGCGCTCGTAGGTGGCGCACACCTCTTTGGGATACTCGGGCGCCTCGTTCATGGTGACGGTGGCGGCGATCTGGATGGGCTGGAACGTGCCGTAGTCGAGGTACGTCTTCAACTTCACCAGCGCCGCCACGACGTCGCGGTTGCCGGACAGGAACGCCACCCGCCAGCCGGCCATGGAGAAGCTCTTCGTCATCGAATAGAGCTCGACGGCGCAGTCCTTGGCCCCGTCGGCCTGGAGGATGGACGGGGGGCGGTAACCGTCGAAGCCGACGTCGGCATAGGCGAAGTCGTGCACCACGATCATCTCGTGCTCGCGGCAGAAGTCGACGACGCGCTGCATGAACGCCAGGTCGACGCAGGCCCCCGTGGGGTTGTGCGGGAACGAGATGACGAGCACCCGCGGCTTCGGCCAGCCGATGTTCCACGCCGCCTCCAGGCCCTCGAGGAAGTCGGCGTCGGTGCGCATCGGGATCTGGCGCAGATCAGCGCCGGCGAACAGCGGGCCGTAGATGTGGATGGGGTAGCTCGGCGCCGGCACGATGGCGGCGTCACCCGACTGGAGCAGCACCCACATGAGGTGGCTGAACCCCTCCTTCGAGCCGATCGTGTTGGTGATCTCGGTCTCGGGATCGAGGGTGACCCCCCAGTTGCGGGAGTAGAGGCGGGCCACGGCGAGGCGCAGGTTGGGCAGGCCCTTGGACATCGAGTACCGGTGGTTGCGCTCGATGCGGGCCGCCTCGCCCAGCTTCTCCACGGCGATCTGCGGCGAGGGGATGTCCGGGTTGCCGAACCCGAGATCGACCACATCCACACCTGCGCGCCGTGCCTCGATCTTCAGGTTGTTGATGATCGTGAACACGTACGGGGGCAGGTTGGTGATGCGCCGGAACTCCATGGGAGCAACGGTACCGGTGCCTTGGCCAGCGGTCCTGGTCATTCTCCGCGAGGATGGTCCCGATGAAGCCCCCGCGCGACGGCTGCGTGCACGTGGTGATCGAGATCCCCCGTGGCAGCCGCAACAAGTACGAGATCGACCACGACACCGGCCGGGTGTTCCTCGACCGGCGTCTCTTCTCGGCCACCGTGTACCCCGCCGACTACGGGTTCCTGCCCGACACCCTGGCGGGGGACGGCGATCCGCTCGACGCGCTGGTCCTGCTCGACGACCCCACCTTCCCGGGCGTGTGGGTGGAGGCGCGTCCCGTCGCCATCATGTGGATGCAGGACGAAGCCGGGCCCGACGCCAAGATCCTGTGCGTCCCGCCGTCCGAGCCCCGCTGGGAGAACACGTTCGATCTCGAGGATCTCGAGCCCAGCCTCCTCGCCGAGATCGAGCACTTCTTCGACATGTACAAGATGCTCGAACCGGGGAAGACCTCGACCACACAGGGCTTCAAGGGCCGCGACGCCGCCTGGGACGAGATCCGGGCGTCGCGCCTACGCCACAACGAGTAGCGCCGCGCCGACGGCGCCGGCCTGCTCGCCGAGGGCCGCCATCTCGATGCGGGGATGGCGCCGGTGGCCAGGCGCGTACAGCAGGTCGGCGAAGTGCCGCCGCACCGGCGCCAGCACCAGGTCGACGGCGCCGGCGAGCCCGCCGCCCATCACCACCACCTCGGGGTCGAGCAGGTTGGTGAGGTTCACGAGGCCGAGCGCCACCCACCACGCCCACTGGTCGATCACCATGAGGGCGTCGTGGTCGCCTTCCCGGGCGGCGAACTGCACGTGCTCGCCCCGGACCGCCTCGGCGTCACCGGCGAGGGCGACGACACGGGCCAGGCGCCCCCCGGTCGCCGCCTCCCGGGCCAGGCGGGCCAGCCCCGATCCCGACGCGTAGCGCTCCCAGCAGCCTCGCCGCCCGCACACGCACGGCGGCCCGTTGGGGTCGACCACCATGTGCCCGGGCTCGCCGGCGAACCCGTTGGCCCCCCGGACCAGGCGGCCGCCCGACACGATGCCGCCGCCGATGCCCGTGCCGAGGGTGACGAGCACGACGTCCGACGCGCCGAGGGCGGCGCCGGCCTGCCATTCGGCGAGCGTGGCGCACGTTGCGTCGTTGTCGACGTGGACCGGGTGGCCGAGCCGCTCGGCCAGCCGCCTGGCGATCGGGAAGTCCCACACGTCAGTGACGTTGGGAGCAGCGCGCCACACGCCATCGGTCGACACCAGCCCGGCGGCGCCCACGCCGAACGTGTCGTAGGGCGCCAGGCCGGCAGCGAGGATGTCGAGGGCGTCGAGCAGCGCGTCGGCGCCGGCCGGCGTGGTCAGGCGCTCCTCGCGCAGCACGGCACCGCCGCCGTCGACGACGACGCCGAGACACTTGGTGCCGCCGATGTCGACGCCCGCCCGGAGCACCTCAGTAGCGCAGCAGGGCGCCGATGCACCCGAGCACGTCGAGGTCGGCGTTGGCGACGAGGATCGAGACCCGGCAGTGCTGGATGAGCGCTTCCTGCACGGCATCTTCGATCACGTCGTCGACGTGGACCATGTCGGCGCGGCACGCCGGGCAGCGCCGGCCCACCGTGGCCAGCCGCCCGCACGCCGGGCACCGCCAACCCTCGGCCACGTAGCCACGGGACACGAAGAGCCGCTCGACGCGCCGGTCGCCGATGGCGCGCAGCGTCCCGGCCAGACCGGTCACGCCGCCCGTCGTGCCGGCGGCCGCCCGCAGCCGGCCCACCAAGGCCGCTTCCTCGCGCCGCTCGATGGCGTCCTCGGCGTCCTGCACCATCCGCCCGAGCCGCTCGCGCCCGATCCCGATCGGGACCGAGAGCCGGTCCACGACACGGTCGCGCAGGTACGGGTGCAGCGCCTGCTCGAGCTCGGCCAGGACATCCGGCGTGGGCGCGCCGATCACGAGGCGCTCGAAGCCCGTGCTCTGGTAGACGGCGAAGGCGTGCTGCGCCGCCCGGCGCACGTGCTGGAGGGCCTGCTCCTGGCGCTGGCTGCCGACGCGGGTCTTCACCATGTCACCCCGCCCGTCGGTGCCGTCGCGCACCAGCGGGTCGACCGCCTCCGAGTGCTCCACCGCCTCGCCCAGCTCGTAGACGAACATGCGGGCCCGCTGGCGATCGGTGAGCAGGACACCCAGCCGCGCCGAGCGCTCCATCACGTCCTCGAGCTGGCGCACGCACGGCGTGTCGTGGACCAGGAGGCGGCTGGTCACCGGCATGGGCAGCTCGTGGACCTGCCAGAACCCGTGGGCCGTGCAGGAGAACATGGCCAGGCCACGCGCTCGGGCCCGCTTGAGCCCGCGGATGTGGCGCTCCATGCGCTGCACGTCCTGCACGACCGAGGGGTGGGTGTGACCGTTGAGGCCGGCATGGCGCACGAGCGAGCCGAACGACTGCTGCACCTCGCGGTGTGTCGGCAGGTGGCGTCCGTCCACGTCGAGGTAGCACGACGTGACAGGGGCATCGGTGCCCCGGAACCCCGCCAGTGCTCGAACCGTCTCCTCGTTGATGGTGGTCACGCGCCAACCTCCTTCGCGGGGAGACCGCGATGGTAGTGCCGCGACCGGCCACCCCCGCCCGGGTCAGGCCTCGGCGCGGGTCTTCAGCTCCTTGACGGTGTTGAGGATGCGCACCTCGGCGCGCCGCTTCACGAAGCCGGGCAGCGGCACCACCAGCTCGATCGACAGCTGGTACTCGACGTGGGTGGACGCCGGCTCACCGTCCGACGGCGTGAACACGTAGGCGCCGTCGCAGGCCCGCATGATGTCGCCCTTCACGAGCTTCCACGCCAGCCGGTCGGGGGCGTCGGAGTAGTCGTAGTGGAGCGTGTAGTGCGTGCTGCGACCGAGCGCGGAGGCGCGGAACTCGACCTCGATGGCACGGTCCAGGTGGTCGCGCTCCTTGACGACGGCTTCCTTCACGTCGTGGGCCCACTCCGAGTAGTGCTCGAAGTCGGTGACGATCGCGTAGCACTCGGCCGCCGTCGCTTCGATGGTGATGGTCTGGGTCGCGGACTCAGCCATGCCCAGCATTCTGCTCCATTTCGGCCGGACCGTCGGCATCCTTCTTCGTGCCATCGGGCTCACCGGCGGGCGCGGCGGTGCGGATGCGGGGGCCGAAGCTGCCGTGGCGAGCAGCCCACACGCCGTTCAGGCCGAGGCCGAACATCGGCACGAGCACGGCGAAGGCGGCCGCCGTGAACGGCCGCACCGAGGCCACCGTCACTGCCACCACGCACTGCACGGCGAAGGCCACCAGCAGGCGGACGCGCACGGGGTTCGGTGCCACACGGTTGGTGAGGAAATAGAGCGACGCCACCCCGATCTCCTCGGTCCGGCTCCGGCCGATGGCGATGGCGTAGGCGCCGAGGAAGGCGGTGCAGCCGATGCCGAACAGCACGAGGTCGAGGATCACCGCCACCGGGCGGGTCCAGTCCTGCACGATCACTTCGACCACGCTCACCACGGTGAACAGCACCGTGCCGAGCATCGAGAACTGGATCAGGCGGCGTCCAGGCACGGTCACGATGATGCCAGGGCGCGCAGGGCATCTCCGAGGCGCGCCGCCAGCCGGTCGTAGGTGAACTCCTGCTCGGCCCGCCGGCGCGCCGCCGCCCCCAGCTCGCAACGCCGGGCCGGGTCGTCGAGCAGGCGGGCCAGCGCGATGGCCACCGCCTCGGGATCCTCGGGATGGGCGACGACGAGGCCGGTCTCCCCATGGCGCACGGCCTCGGCCGCACCACCGCTGTCCCCGGCCACCTGGGCCACGCCGGCGGCGGCGGCCTCCACGAACACGATGCCGAACCCTTCCTGCTCGAGGCCGTTCCAGCGGTCGTGGCAGCACATGGCGAACACGTCGGCGCAGGCGTAGAGGTCGGGGAGGTCGGCGTCGGGCACGCGGCCGAGGAAGTGGACGGGCACGCTGGCCTCGGCGCCGATGCGCCGCAGCCGGTCCTCGTCGCGCCCGCCACCGGCGATGGCGACGGCGATCGGCCGGCCCGTGCCGGCGATGCGGTCGGCGGCGGCGATGAGGATGTCGTAGCCCTTGCGCCGCACGAGCCGGCTCACGCCGAGCACGACGGGGACATCGGTGGGCAGGCGGAACCGGCGGCGGGCGACGGCCCGCTCCGCCGGGCCCAAGGGCCGGAACCGCTCGACATCGACGCCGGGCGGCACGATCACGGTGGGAAGGTCCTCGCCCGCGGCCCGAGTGGCCTCGGCGGCGGCGTACTCGCCGGCCGACACGACCAGCTCGGCCCCCCGCAGCACCCGCCCGAGCAACGCCCGGGTGCCAGGGAGGCGGCCGGGCACGGTGACTTCGGCGCCGTGGACGACGACGGCGTAGCGATGGCGCAGCGCCGGGCCGAGGTGACCGAGCGGCAAGGCCGGATCGAGGACGACGACCTCGCGCGCCGGTCTCGTCGGCCAACCGGTCGATGCGGCGGCGGAGGCTGGGCGTAGGCAGCAGGACCGGTTCGCGCGACCGCACGACGGGAAAGGGCTGGGCCCGATCCCACTCCGCCGACCCGTCATAGGGCGTGGTGAGCACGACGAACTCGTCGGGAGGCAACCGCCGCCACAGCTCCCAGAGGTACGACTGGATCCCGCCGACCTTGGGTGGGAAGTCGTTGGTGACGAGGAGGTGCCTCACGTCTCGGCGGGCACCAGCTGGAGGAGGTCGAGGCGACCGAGGCGCTCGGCGGCCCACGCGGCGTGCTCCCGGAGCAGCGGATCGGGGCCGGTGAGGGCGGCGCGCAATGCGGCCTCGACGCCGGGGTCCCGGCCGTCGCCGACGTTGCCCAACGCGATGAGCGCGTTGCGGCGCAGCCAGCGGGGATCGCGACCGGCGATGTACCAGCGGCCGTGGCGCTCGAGCAGCTCGGCATCGGAGGCCGCCAGCAGCTCCAGCAGGGGCACCCACGCCTGCACCGCGCCCGTCGGGTCGTGCATGGGAAGGCGTCCGGGGCGGGCCGCTCGGCCGTTCGGCGGGCACACCTCCTGGCAGTCGTCGCAGCCGTAGATGCGGTCGCCGAGCGCATCCCGGTAGGCAACGGGGAACGAGCCGGGCTGCTGCACCAACCACGCGAGGCAGCGGCGGGCGTCGACCACGCCGGGCGCCACGATGGCATCGGTCGGGCAACCGTCGAGACAGCGGCGGCAGCTGCCGCAGCCGTCAGCGACGGGTTGGGGCGCCGGCACCAGGGGCGCGTCGGTGACGACGGCCCCGAGCACGAACCACGACCCGAGGCCGGGCAGCAGGACGTTGGCGTTCTTGCCGTACCAGCCGAGCCCGGCGCGGTAGGCGGCCTCGCGGTCGACGAGGCTGTTGTCGTCGGCGAAGGTGACCGCCCGCCAGCCGTCGGCGCGCAGGCGCTTGGCCACGACCCGCAGGCCGTCGCGCAATGGCCGGTAGTGGTCGACCCAGGCGTAGCGGGCCACTCGACCGGCGGGTTCCCCCGGCGGGCGGGGCGCGTCGGGCAGGAGGTAGGCGCGCGCCCCCACCACCAGGGCGCGGGCGCCGGTCACTGCCGCCCCGGGATCGGTGGAGCGGGCCGGGTTGTTGTAGGTGAAGCCCATGCCGGCGTGGAGGCCGGCAGCCTTGCGCGCCTCGAGGTGCCGACGAGTGGACGCGAACGGTTCGGCCGGCGCCACGCCCACCGCGTCGAGGCCGGCGGCGTGGCCCAGGGCCCGGAGCTCCTCCAGGTCGGGGACGTCGGCCACCGGGGTCACGGGGTCACGGTAGCCCCGGGCCCCGCGCCGGCCTGCTGATCAGGCGCGCCGGCACCACCGACCACGGCCGGCGCCACCTGCGACGCGACAAGGGCGTCCGAGCGCGACAGCAGCACGACGCCGCCGACCGCCGCCGCCACGCACACGACGGCAACGGCGATGGTGGCGGGGCTCACATCGAGGCGCTCGCCGAAGATCCACGCCCCGATGACCCCGGACACGACCGGTGAGCTGATCGTGAGACTGGCCTGGGCCGACGCCAGGCTGCCCGACCGCAGCGCCATGTTCTGGATGAGGATGCCGAGCACCCCGCCGGCCAGCGTGGCCCACGTGGCCACCCCCACAAGGGTGCCCCACGAGAAGCCGTCGGCCAGCTGGTCGGACGCCACCTTCAGCGTGGCCGCCTCCACGCCGAACACCACGCCGGCGGCGGCGCCGAGGATGGGCGCCCGCCTCGGTGACCCCCGGGCGACGAGGAAGAGCACCACCACCAGGGCGGCGGCGCCGATGACCGCAGCGGTCCACGAGCCGGCACTCCCAGCCCGGGTGTCGTCACCGGGTCGGGCGGCGACCAGGAGGCCCACGAGTCCGGCCGCCACCAGCGCACCGCCCAGCCAGTCCTGGCGGCGCAGCGCCAGATGGCCGACCCAGGCCGACAGCGGCACCATGAACACGATCTGCGTGACCTGCAGCACCTGCACCAGCGTGAGCGAGCCCGCCGCCAGCGACACGCCGTGCATGGCGAAGCCGACCAGTCCCAGGGCGAAGCCAGCCAGCCACCACGGATGGAGCACCACCCGCAGCGCGGTGTGAGCGCCCGACGACGCCGAGTCCGGCGTGGCCAGGTTGCCCTTCTGCTGCAAGGCCAACCCGAACGTGTATGTGAACGCCGACGCCACCGCCAGCGTGGCCGAGACCGCGACCTCGCTGGGCGACATGGCCTCCGCCACCAGACCTGTCATCCCTCCGCCCATGCCGGCCTCCCCCGGCGCACGCTAGAACGCCAGCTCCACCGGAAGGGAGATGGGTCAGCACCGGCGGCGATGGCGCAGTGCCGGGACCAGTCCGGCGGTGGACAGGAGCCGCACCACCTGCGCCTCCTTGGAGTCGAACACGACCGCCTGGTGGGCGGTCCGTTCGCACAGGGCCGTGACGACGCAGTCGTCGCAGGCGGCAGAGTGCTGCATCACGCACTCGTCGCAATCGATCACCAAGACCTCGGCCATCGCTGTTCGTTCCTCTCGGTCGCCACATCAGCCACGCTCCTCCACCCGCCGGTCATCGTGACGCAGGGGTGTCACAGAGTTGGGGGCGAGTCGATGCCTCGGCTTTCGCCTCGGTCTCGCTGCGCTGCTTGTGTGCGCGAAAGCGCGACGATCTCGCGATTTTCGTCACACAAGCACAGGACCGGGCGTGGCAGCGCAGTGCGCGGCCGGGGCAGTCGCCAGCGGCATTGTCTGAATGGGCGAGCGGATAGGGGCTCGCGATCGGCGGACTGGGCCCGAGCGCCACGATCCGTGAGCGACTTTGGGTGCCGATTCGGTCATGGGTGTCGATCGGCCCGCCCGACGAGGCAATCGGCACCCAAACGTTGCTGGGCATCCGACTTCTCGCGCCCAGGGTGGCCACCGACGCGAACACCGCCGCCGGCCGCGGGGGTTTGTCGACAGGGACGCTCGCTCGGCCGGCTTTCGGCATGGTCGGTGCCGGCAACCGAGCAGGCTCGTCGCCGTCGGATCGGCAATCGGTGCGGATCGCATCATCGGTGCGAGAGGCGTCGGACACCGACGCTTTCCGCACCCGAGCACCAATCGGCACCCAAAGCCGCCTAGCCCTATCCGCTCGCCGTCTCGAACAATGCCGCGGCCGTCTGCCCCGGCGCCGCATTGCGGCGCTCGCGGAGCCTGGTCCCGGTCAGCGGCGGGCGACGGCGAGGAGCTGCTCAGAGGAGATCACGTTGGCCCCGCCGGCGCGGGCGCCGTCGCGCACCTCACCGTCGTTGGTGGCCACCACCAGCGGGCGATCGGCGGGCAGTGAGCCGACCATCTCCACGATGACCTCGTCGGCCGTCACGCCCGCCGGCGAGAACTCGATGCGCAGGTGCCGCCGCCCGGGCGGGCCCGTCCACAGGTCGGCGCCGTCGAACACGACGTGGATGGCGGTGCCGTGCCGGGCCACGAGCTCGTCGAGAGCGTCGAGGAGCCGCTCGCGCTGCACGGCGAGGGCGTCGTTGGGCCAGCCCCGCTTGGCGGCGTTGTAGCCGTCGACGATGAGCAGGATGCCCGGCTGGCGCACGAGGTGGGTCGCCGCCTCGACGGTGTCGGCAAAGACCCCGCCCGGCAGCGGGAGCGGGGCGCGCCGCGGTGGCCGCCGGCCTCCGTGCGGTCGGGGCGGCCGGGGTGGGCGCGCCGGCCGCGCCGCGCGGCGGGCGTGATCCGGCGGGCAGGCGTCGTCGGCCGGCCCCACGGCCGCCGCCGCGGCGGCCAGGGCAGCACCGAGCCGCTCGGTGGCGGCTGATGCGTCGCGCAGCGCCTCGACCAGCGCGCCGGTGTCGGTCACCGACAGCGTGCCCCGGGGGGGCAGGTCCACACGCTCGCCTTCGGGCACCACCGCGCCGGGTGCCTCACCGCCGCGACGGGCCAGCTCGAGGGCCGCTTCGGCCACCCTGGCGCGCGCCTCGGCTTCCGACAGCTGCGCCTCGACCATGGCGGCCTTCGCCTCGGCGACGGCGGTGTGCCCGTCGGCCGCCGCCTGCCGTTCGTCCGCCGCCGCACGTTCGGCTTCGGCCGTGGCCACCCGCCGCCGGGCGCCGGTCAGCTCCAGTTCGAGCTGCGCCACTTTGCGCTCCAGCCGGCTCCGCAGCGCCTCGGCCTCGACGCGCCGGTCGTGCTCGCCGGCCAGCTCCGCTCGCAGCGCCGCAGCCTCGCCGGTCGCCCGGCGGGCCGTCGCCTCCGCCGCTTCGACCCGCTTGCTCGCCGCCCGCTCCTGGCGCTCCTCCGTGGCCGCCGCCTCGCCCGCCTGCTCGGCGGCGACCAGCCCGGCCACCTCGTCGGTCCACCCGTCGGGCCGGTGGAGCCACAGCCAGCCGACCCGGCCGGCCAGCTCCTCGTCGACGACGGCGGCGATGCGCTGGCGGAACTCGTCGTCGCCCTCCACCGCCCGGCGGACTGGGCCGAGGGCGGCGCCCGGCAGCTTCTGGAACCGCAGGTAGGGCTTGAGGGCGGGAGGGCTCGGCACCGGCGGCCGCATGCGGGCGCCCGCGACGGCGATGGCGAAGGCCACCTCGATGGCGGGTCGCAGCGACTCGTCCGGGATCGCCAGCTCGCTCAGCGGACGACCTCGCCGTCAGCGCCGGCCCGCACCTCCACCGCGCCCGTCGGCCCGCACCACCGGCACGTGACCGCTTCGACCGTCTCTCCCAGCAGCTCCTCGTCCTCCACCGACAGCTCGCCGCCGGTCGTGTAGTGATGGAAGGCGCGGGTACGCCGGGTGATGACCACGTCGAACCGGGTGAGGTTGCCGCACGATGTGCATCGGTACCGGACCGCCATGTCGGCATCGTACCGGCGCGTTTGCGTGCTGACCTGCCCGAACGCGTGTTCTTGCCACGAACGTACGTTCGTCGTATCGTGCCGGCGTGCAGCGCTCGTTCGACGACCTCGGTACACCGCTGGCCGAGACCACGTTCTGTGTGCTCGACCTCGAGACCACCGGCGCGTCGGCCGAGTCGTGCGGCATCACCGAGATCGGCGCGGTTCGGGTGCGGGGCGGCGAGCACCTCGGCACCTTCCACACGCTGGTGAACCCGGGGGCCGCCATCCCGCCCGAGATCACCATGCTCACCGGCATCACCCAGGCCATGGTGCTGCCGGCGCCGCGGATCGACACCCTGCTCGGCCCCCTCGCCGACTTCGTGGCCGGCACCGTCATCGTCGGTCACAACGTGCGGTTCGACCTGTCGTTCCTGAACGCGGCGCTGGAGCGCCACGGCTGGCCCCGCCTGACCAACCCCAGCGTCGACACGTGTGCCCTGGCCCGGCGCCTCGTGCGAGACGAGGTGCCCAACTGCCGCCTGGGCACCCTGGCCAGCCGCTTCCGGCTCGACCACAAGCCCACGCACCGTGCCCTGGACGACGCCATGGCCACCACCGACCTGCTGCACCTCCTCCTCGAGCGGGCGGCGGCGTTCGGGGTGCTCGGCCTCGACGACCTGCTGGCCCTGCCCCGCCTCGGCGGCCATCCCCAGGTGGCCAAGCTCAAGCTCACCACGACCCTGCCCCGCACACCGGGCGTCTACCTGTTCGTCGACCGGCGGGGCGAGGTGCTCTACGTGGGCAAGGCCACCAACCTGCGCCAGCGGGTGCGCTCGTACTTCTCCGGTGACGACCGGCGCAAGATCGGGCCGCTCCTGCGGGAGACGCACGACATCCGCCACCTGGCCTGCGCCACCACGCTCGAAGCCGCCGTCACCGAGGTGCGCCTCATCCACGCCCACCAGCCGCGCTACAACCGCGTGGCCAAGCGATGGCGCTCCTACAGCTACCTGAAGCTCACGCTGGACGAGGCCTTCCCCCGGCTCGCCGTCGTGCGCGTGGCCCGGCCCGACGGTGGCCTCTACCTCGGGCCGCTGCCGTCGGCCAACGCCGCGCGGCTGGTGGCAGAGGCGGTGACGACCGTCGTCCCGCTCCGACGCTGCACCGCTCGCCTGTCGCCGGCCCGGATCCCGGTGCGGGACGCCCCGTGCACGCCGGCCCAGCTGGGCGTGGCCACCTGTCC
Source organism: uncultured Acidimicrobiales bacterium (assembly GCA_963728985.1). Lineage (GTDB taxonomy): Bacteria > Actinomycetota > Acidimicrobiia > Acidimicrobiales > Ilumatobacteraceae > DASXAI01. The sequence goes on from CAVSME010000008.1 coordinate 107,290, forward strand.
TTGCAGCGGCGGCATCGACGCCGGCACCTATCACCGGCTCGTGGAGACGGCGACGTGCGGGCTCACGGTCGAGCCCGGCATCCTGCTCGGCCCCTTGGCCGACCGCATGGACGCCCTGGCCCTCGCCGAGCGTTACGAGGAAGCGGCGGACATGCGGGACCGGGCCGCCGCGCTGTCGTCCGCGCTGGCCCGCCAGCGGCGGGTCGACGCCCTGCGCCGGGCCGGCGTGGTGCGGCTGGCGTTCCGGCGCGGCGGTGGCGCCGAGTTGCACAACGGCGTCCTCGTGCGCACCTGGGCCGACGAGCAGGCGGCGCTGCCCCTGGCCACGGGCCCCGAGCCGCCACCGTGCGACCAGCCTCTCCCTCTCGCCCTCGCCGACGAGGTGGGGTGCATCGCCGGCTGGCTCGACGCCGAAGCGGCCAGGGTCCGCCTGGAGCACTGCGACGGCGGCCTCGCGTCCCGAGTGGGCACCCTTCCGTCATTCCAGGCCGGTGCCGGCATCACGACCGTGGGGCAGCGGTAACGTGGCCGGCCATGGGCGAGGTCGCGGCCTTGGTCGCCATCGCGGTGCTGGCCACGATCATGTTGAGCCTCGCCGTGATGGGCGCCACGTGGCGGCGCATCCAGCTGCGCAACGAGGTCAGTCCCCAGCACCGCCTGCGCCCACCCACGAACTGGCTGGCGTCGCCCACCGCCTGCGGTCGCCTCCACCGGCGGCTGCGCTCGGCTGTGGCCGCCCTCCACCTCGTCCTGCCGGTCCCTCGCCGGCGCCGTCGCCGCCGCCGCGAGTCGTCGGCGCTGGAGGATCTCGCCCGTGAGATCGAGGTCCAGGCGGTGGCGCTCGATCGTGATCTGATCGTGGTCGACCGGCTCCGCGGTCCGGCCGCCGTCACGGCCCGCAAGGCCCTGGCCGAGCAGGTCGGCGCCATCGAGGTGCTGGCCCACCGGGTGACAGCCGCCGTCCGGGCCGCCGAGCAGATGCCTGGTGTCCCGCCCGCTCCCGAGGCCCTCGCAGCGGTGGCCACCCGGCTCGATCTGCTCGACAGCGCCCGGGCCGAGCTGGCCCGGATCGAAGCTCAGACCACGATGGCGCCCGACTGGTCGACGGCCAGGACCTTCACCGACGCGCCCTCGGGGTAGGCGGCGGCGATCCGCTCGGCGTCAGCCGGGTCACACAACGCCGCCACCGCCGGTCCCGAGCCGGACAGCCACCCGCACCACGCCCCGGCCCGCAGCGCCGCCGTCAACGCCTCGTGCGACGGCACCGACCGGGCGAAGCGGGCGTCCTGGTGGAGGCGGTCCTCAGTGGCCGTCCGCAGCGCGTCGATGTCGCCCGCGGCCAGCGCCGCCACCAGCAGCGCCGTGCGGCCGACGTTGAACACGGCATCGGCGAAGGGCACCGTCCGGTCGAGGACCGTGCGGGACTGGTCGGTCGAGGTGGTGAAGGACGGCACCCACATCACCACCGCCGGCGCCACCGCCAGGGGGATGCGCACCGCCCGCCCCGCCGTGGTGGCCACCACGCCACCGTGCAGCGACGCGGCGACGTTGTCGGCGTGGCCCTCCAGCTCGGTCGCCAGAGCCAGGACGCGGCCGCCGACGTCGGCCCGGTCGAAGCGCGGCCCGCACCGCTGCACGTGGGCGGCTACGAGACCACCGATGCGCGCCGCCCCGGAGAAGCCCAGGCCCCGCCCCATCGGGATGGGCGAGCGCACCCACAGGGATCCGGTACCGCCGCCCAGGCGGAAGGCGTGAACGGTGGGGTGACCCTCGACGGCGATCGGATGGCCGTCGCCCTCCTGCCAGAAGCCCACCTCGAGGTGGAGCGACAGGGCCATGCCGAGGGCGTCGAAGCCCGGGCCGAGGTTGGCCGACGACGCCGGCACCCGGATGACGGGTCCGGTCACGCCGAGGCTCGGGCGGTGGCCTGCGACGCGGCGACCAGGCGGTCGAGGGCGGCGGCGGCGCGGCCGTCGTCGAGGACGGCTCCCGCCAGGGCGACCCCGTCTCCCATCGAGTCCACCGCTCCCCCGACGAGCAACCCGGCGGCGGCATTGAGCACGACGACATCGCGGTGAGCGCCCCGCTCGCCCCCCAGCACGGCCCGGGCGAGTCCGGCATTGGTGGCAGCGTCGCCCCCCACGAGCTGGTCGGGCCGCGCCGGCGCCAGCCCGAGGTCCTGGGGGTCGACGGTCCACGTGCGCACGGCGTCGCCGTCCAGCTCCCACACCGTCGAGCACGTCGTGGTGGTCAGCTCGTCGAGGCCGTCGTCGCCGTGGACGATCATCACCCGCCGGGCGCCTCGCTGCCTCATGACGCCCAGCATCCGCTCGGCCAGGGTGGCGTCGGCCAGGCCGACGACGAGCCGCCGCACCTGGGCCGGGTTGGCCATGGGGCCGAGGATGTTGAACGCCGTGGGCACGCCGAGCTCGCGGCGCGGCGGTCCGGCGTGGCGCAGGGCCGGATGGAAGCGGGGGGCGAAGCAGAAGGCCATGCCCGCCGCCACGATGCACCGGGCCACGTCCTCGGGGCCGAGCTCGAGGTTGACGCCGACCGCTTCGAGCAGGTCCGCTGCGCCGCACGCCGACGACGCCGCCCGGTTGCCGTGCTTGCACACCGGCACCCCGGCGCCGGCCACCACGAACGAGGCCAGGGTGGAGACGTTGATGGTGTGGCTGCGGTCGCCACCGGTACCGACGATGTCGACGAGCCGGTCGCGCGTGGCCTCGTCCACCTCGACCAGGGCGGCGGCGGCCAGCATGGCGTCGAGCAGGCCGCTCAACTCCTCGACGGTCTCGCCCTTCATGCGCAGCGCCACCACGAAGCCGGCCAGCTGGGCCGGCGTGGCGGCGCCTTCGAGGATCTCGGTCATGGCCGCCCGCGTGGCATCGGCGGGCAGGTCATGGTGGGCGACCAGGGGCCCGAGCACGGCCGGCCAGCCGCCCAGCTCCTCGAGGGTGGTCATCGGGCGGAGGCTAGGCGCGGCGGCACGAGGCGCCCGCCCTCCACCAGGCCGGTTATGCCGACCGGCGGCGCTGGCGGATGATCCGGCGGCGCTCCCGCTCGGTGGTGCCGCCCCAGACCCCCTCGCGCTCTCGGAACTGGAGCGCGTACTCCAGGCAGGCGGTTTGTACGTGGCACTGGGCGCAGACCCGCTTGGCGGTGTCCGCGTCCTCGTCGGTCTCCGGGTAGAAGATCTGGGGGTCGAGGCCCTTGCACGCGCCTCGCTCCCGCCACATCGCTTCTCTCGTCCAGACTGCTTCCCTCAAGACGGTTCCCTCAACGCTTGGCCTCGTGTCCGGTATGACCATCGGACCCTGGAACGCCCGCATGGTAGAAGCCGATCGGCCAGCTGACCAGACCTTTTGTCGGGTTTTCGCCAATTTCCCTCTGGCCACCACCGCTCGTGGCCGTGGGCCGTTCGACCTAGACCCCGCGCCGCTCGTCAGCCACCTCGACGACGAGCTCGATCTCGACGGCGATGTCGAACGGCAGCTCGGCCATCCCCACGGCCGACCGAGCGCCTCGACCGGCGTCGCCGAAGACCTCGACGAGCAGGTTCGAGCAGCCGTCGATCACCTGCGGGGTGCGGTTGAAGCCCGGCGCGCAGTTCACCATGCCGAACGTCTTGACGACCCGGCGGACCCGTGCCAGGGAGCCGAGCTCGCGGCGCATCGCGGCGAGCAGCTGGAGGCCGGTGAGGCGGGCCGCCTCGACGGCACCGTCGAGGTCGAGGTCGCCGCCGACCTTGCCCCGCACGAAGCTCCCGTCGGCTCGAGCGGGCCCGGTGCCCGACAGGAACAGCAGCGACCCCGTCAGCACGGCGGGCACGTAGTTGCCAGCAGGTGGGAACGGCTCCGGCAGCTCGATGCCGAGCTCGACCAGGCGTTCGTCGACGGTCATCGCCGGACGCTACCGCCGCTCACCACCCGCGCTCTCCGGTCAGGACCAGAACGCGTCGCCTCGTGGGCCATCACGTGCTCTCCTCGGGGATGCCGTAGGCGCGGGCCATGACCTGCAGAGGGTGGACGGGCAGCCGCCCGGTCTGTTCCGTGATGGCGGTGTTGGCGAGGTGGCAATCGCCGGCCACGACCTCGCCTCCGGCCTGCGTGATCTCGTCACCGAGCTTCCGGCTGATCGGCAGGGACCGCTCGGCGTTCTCGTCGCGCAGGCCCCACATGCCGTCGATGCCCGAGCACTGCTGGACGAGCTTGATCCTGGCCCCGGTGAGCTTCATGAGGTCGCGGCTCTTCAACCCGATCTTCTGGGCCCGCAGGTGGCAGGGCGTGTGGTACGTGACCGTCTCGGGGACGTCGCCGCGGAAGTCGAGATCGAGGCTGGTCGTCTCGCCTTTGTGCACGTTCATGAGGTACTCGGCGGCGTCGTAGGTGTGGGCCGCCACCAGGTCGGCATCGGGGCCGGCGACGTAGTCGACGTAGTCCTGCTTGAGGGTGTAGCTGCACGTCGGTTGGGGCACCACGATGTCGGTGCCGCTGCGTACGGCGGCGGCCAGGGCCTGGACGTTGGTGGCCGCCTCCTTCCGGAAGCGCTCGACGTCGCCGCTGTGGAGGAACGGCGCGCCGCAGCAGCCCGGGTAGGCGACGTTGCACTCGATGCCGTTGCGCTCGTACACCCGCACCAGATCGTGGCCGACCGGCGGCGACTGGTACTCCACGAGGCACGTCGGGAAGATCGTCACCTTGCCCTGGGGCCGCTCCATGCGCACCTTCGGTCGCTTGTTGAACCAGGTGGTGAAGCGCTGGCGGGCGAAGGGCGGGAGCAGGCGCTCGCTGGAGAGGCCCGTGGTCCGAGCCACGATCGTGCGGACGATGCCACCCCGCCGGCCGGCGACGGCGTTGACCGCGGGCGCAGCGCGGCTGCTGAGCTTGCCGACCAGATCGGTACGCCCCATGAGGTTGCCCGTCAGCCGCCGCATCGCCGGGACCTCCTTGGCGGCGTGACGCACAGCGCCGGCCCGCAGCATGAGGCGGGGGAAGTCCACCGCCCACTCGCTCTGCCCCGGGATGTACGGGCAGTTCACGTAGCAGAGCTTGCACTGGAAGCACTCGTCGACGACCTGGTCCTGCTGGCCCGGGGTGAGCCCGGCGCCGTCGTGGTGGTCGATGAGGTCGAACAGCGTGGGGAACGAGCCGCAGAAGCCGAGGCACAAGCGGCATCCGTGGCACACGTCGAACACCCTGGTCATCTCCTCGCGGACATCGGTCTCGTCGAGGTACTGCGGGTGGCGGGGGTCGTAGGTGGTCGTCACTGCTGCACCGATCCTGGCAGACCCGGTGGATGTTGGTCACCTCGGCCGGAAGGTACCGGCGACCCGCTCCTAGGATGACCCGGGTGCTCCCGCCGGTGCCCTTCGACCGCGCCGCCATGCTGCGCCGCCTGGCCGACGAGACGTTCGACGTGCTGGTCATCGGGGGCGGGATCACCGGCGCCGGGGTGGCCCTCGACGCCGCCAGCCGGGGCCTGCGCACGGCGCTCGTGGAGCGCGACGACTTCGCCTCGGGGACGTCGTCGAAGAGCTCGAAGCTGATCCACGGCGGGTTGCGGTACCTGCAGCAGGGCGAGGTCGGCCTCGTCTACGAGGCGCTGGCCGAGCGCCAGCGGCTACGCCGCAACGCCCCCCACCTCGTACGCGTCCTGCCCTTCATGATCCCGATCCTCACTCGCGACGGGCTCATGAACGCCAAGATCGCCCGCGCCCTGGGCACGGCCATGTGGGGCTACGACCTGACCGGCGGGCTGCGCATCGGCAAGCGCCACGAGCGGATCACCGCCGCCGAGGCGCTGGCCCACCTGCCCACCATGCCCGCCGACCGGCTGGCGTCGGCCTACCTCTACTACGACGCCCGCGCCGACGATGCCCGTCTGTGCCTCGCCGTCGTGCGCACCGCCGCCGCCCACGGTGCCGTGGTGGCGAACCACGCCGGCGTGAGCGCGTTGATCAAAGCGGACGACGGCACCGCCGCGGGCGCCGTGATCCGGGCGGGCGACGACACCATCAAGGTGCGTGCTCGTGCCGTGGTCAACGCCGCCGGCGTCTGGGCCGACGACGTGCGGGCCCTCGACGAGAGCACCCATCCACACTCCATCCGCCCCGCCAAGGGCATCCACATCACGGTGCCGTGGAGCAAGGTGCGCAACGACATCGCCGTGGTGATCCCGGTGCCCAAGGACCGCCGCAGCCTGTTCGTCGTCCCGTGGGGCGAGTTCACGTACGTCGGAACGACCGACACCGACTACGACGGCCGGATCGACGACCCGCAGTGCACCCCGGACGACATCGCCTACGTGCTCCGCGCCCTCAACCACTCGGTCACCACCAACGTCACGGCCGCCGACATCGTCGGGACGTGGGCCGGGCTGCGGCCGCTCGTGCGCCAGGCCGGCGGGCGCACCGCCGACCTCTCCCGCCGCCACCGGGTGAGCGCCTCCGCCGGCCGGGTCATCACCGTGACCGGGGGCAAGCTCACGACGTACCGGCGAATGGCCGCTGACACCGTCGACGACGTCATGGCGCTGCTCGATCGGCCCGGCCGCTCCCGGACCAAGTCGCTGGCGCTGGTGGGCGCCGACGGCTACGGCGAACCGGCCGACGGCGCCGACGCGGCCGCCCATCTCGCCGGCCGCTACGGCAACGAGGCACCGGCCGTCGAGGCCCTGCTCGACGAGGACGGAACGTTGGCGCAGCCCCTCGTACCGGGTCTCCCCTACCTCCGCGCCGAGGCGCTCTTCGCCGCTCGCCACGAGATGGCCACGACGCTCGACGACGTGCTGTCGCGCCGCACGCGGGCCCGCCTGCTGGCGCGGGACGCGTCCGTGGCGGCGGCGCCCGCCGTCGCCCGGGTCCTCGCTCGAGAGCTGGGGTGGGACGACGCCGAATGCGAGCGTCAGGCCCGCGCCTACGCCGCCGACGTGGCTCACGAACGCGACGCCGCCGGGCTCGGTGACGCCGTCGACGCCATGCTGGGAGCCTGAGTGGCGGGCCGCGTGGCCGTGGACGGCTGGCGCGACGCCAGCGCGCTGGTGCCGGCGCTGGAGGCCCTGTGTGCCGACGTCCGCACCGACGACGCGTCGCTCGTCGAGGCCAGCCGCGACTGGTGGCCCCTCGCGCTGCACTGGGCCCTGGCGGGCGATGTCGCCGCGCCGGCGTCGGTCGTGTGCCGCCCGGCCAGCGCCGCGGAGGTGGCCGCCGTCGTGCGCTGCTGCCACGAGGCGCACATGCCGGTCACGGCCGCCGGTGGCCGCAGCGGGGTGTGCGGCGCCAGCGTGCCGCTGTTCGGCGGCGTCGTGATCGACCTCACCGGCCTCGCCGGCATCGTCGCCGTCGACGACGTCAGCCTCGTGGTCGATGTCGGCGCTGGCACGTTCGGGCACCACCTCGAGGCGGAGCTGCGCGCCACCCATGGCCTCACGACGGGCCACTGGCCGCAGTCGATCGAGCTGTCGACCGTCGGCGGTTGGTTGGCCTGCCGGTCCGCCGGCCAGTACTCGACGCGCTACGGCAAGATCGAGGACATGGTGGTAGGCCTCGACGTCGTGCTGGCCGATGGCACGGCGGTGACGACGGGCGGGTTTCCCCGCCAGGCGGTCGGCCCCGACCTCACCCAGCTCTTCGTCGGCTCCGAGGGCACGCTCGGCCTCGTCACCGGTGCCCGCCTGCGGGTGCGGCCCGTCCCGCCGGCCACGTGGCGGGCCGCCTTCGGCTTCGCCACGTTCATCGAGGGCGTCGACGCCTGCCGGCGGATCCTGCGCCGCGGCGCCACACCGGCGGTGCTGCGCCTGTACGACGGCGCCGAATCGGCCCGCAGCTACGCGACCGACGGCACGACGTGCGTGCTGCTGGTCCTGGACGAGGCCGACCCGGCGATCCTCGCCGCCACTGAGTCGATCGTGAACGAAGAGTGCGCCAGCGCGCACGCGCTCGACGACGCGCTCGTCGAGCAGTGGCTGGGGCACCGCAACGACGTCAGCGCGCTGCACGCCCTGACCGAGAAGGGCTTCGTGGTCGACACGATGGAGATCGCCGCGCCGTGGTCGCGGCTGGCCGCCATCTACACCGATACCGTGGCTGCGCTGCTCGCCGTCGAGCACACCCGTGTCGCCACTGCTCACCTGTCACACAGCTACACGGATGGCGCCTGCCTCTACTTCACGTTCGCGGCGACCCCACCACCCGACGCCATCGAGCGCACGTACGTCGCACTGTGGGATGCGGGCCAGCGCGCCGTCCTCGCCGGCGGCGGATCGCTGAGCCATCACCACGGCGTCGGCCTGAACCGGGCCCGCTTCGTGCCCGACGCGCTCGGCAGTGGCCTCGGCGTGCTCGCCCGCGTGAAGGCGGCCCTCGACCCGCTCGGGATCCTCAACCCGGGCAAGCTCGGATCGGCGTCGGCATTCGGGGAGGTGGGATGGCCGCGGTAGAGGTTGATCGCCCCGCCGTCCTGAAGGGCATGGCCACCGCCGCCGTCATCGCCGTGCCCTTCGCCCTGCTCGGGCTGGCCGCGTCCGACACAGAGTCGCTCGGCTGGGCGGGCTGGCTCTCGGTGCTCGGCATCATGCTCGGGCTCGTGATCGGTGGGTTCCTCGCCGCTCGCGATCAACAGGTCGGGGCGCCGCTCACCAACGGGATCGTGGCCGCCGTCGCCGTGTACGTCATCGTCCAGGGCATCGGCATCCTCAAGCGGGCGGTGGCCGGCGAGGAGCTCAACTGGGCCAAGTACGCGTCCAGTCTGCTGTTGTCGATCGTGGCCGGTACGGTCGGCGCGCTGCTGGCCTCGATGGCCACCGCATCGAGGAGGGCGCCATGACGGTGCTTGTTGTGGACGTCGGCACGAGCGGGTTGCGCGCCGCCATCGTGCGGGCCGATCGCTCCGTCGACCACGTCGCGTACCGCCCGTCGCCACCGGCCACCCCGTTCCCCGGACTGGTCGAGGTGGACGCCGCCGCCCTCTCCCGGCTCGTGCTCGAAGTAGCGGCGGAGGTGGGATCGGTGGCCGGTCCCGTGGATGCGGTGGGCATCACCAACCAGCGGGCCACCACCGTCGTGTGGGACCGCGCCAGCGGCGAGCCCGTCGGGCCCGCCCTCGGCTGGCAGGACCTGCGCACCATCGTGGAGTGCCTCACGCTCGCCGGTCAGGGGCTGCGATTCGCGCCGAACCAGTCGGCCACCAAGCTCGCGTGGCTGCTGGACACCTACGACAAGGAGCGCCAGCAGGACCTGTGCTTCGGCACAATCGACTCATGGCTGGCGTGGACGCTGTCGGGCGGTGCCCTGCACGTCACGGACCGCTCGAACGCGGCGGTCACGGGCCTGCTGCGCGCCGACGGCACCGACTGGGACGACCACGTGCTCGACGTGCTGCGCATCCCCCGGCCGATGCTCCCCCGGCTCGTCGATTCGAGCGGCGTCCTGGGGCCGGCGACGGCCCTGGCCGGCGCGCCGCCCATCGCCGGGCTGGCGGGCGATCAGCAGGCGTCGTTGATGGGCCAGGGTGGCGTCGTGCCGGGTCGAGCCAAGGCCACGTTCGGGACGGGCGGCATGCTCGACCTGTGCACCGGTCCCGAGGCGCCGACCTCCGCAGCCCGGGGCAAGGCGGGAACCTTCCCGATCGTGGCGTGGTCGATCGACGGGGTCATCACGTGGGGCGTCGAGGCCATCATGCTCACCGCCGGCGCCAACGTGGACTGGCTGGTCGAGGACCTTGGCGTCCTCGCCTCGGCGGCCGAGAGCCACGACGTGGCCCAGCGCTGCGCCGATGCCGGCGGCGTCGTGTACGTGCCGGCGCTGCTCGGCCTGGGCACACCGGCGTGGGACTACGGCGCCCGGGGCACGCTGCTCGGCCTCACCCGGGGCAGCGGCCGCGCCGAGGTGGTGCGGGCCGTGCTGGAAGGCGTGGCCCAGCGGGGCGCCGACCTCCTCGAGGCGGCCGAAGCCGACACCGGCGTGGCCATCGACTCACTGCGCGTCGACGGCGGCATGAGCGCCAACGCCACGTTCGTGCAGGCCCTGGCCGACGCCACCGGTCGCCCGGTGGAGGTGTCGCCCGTAGTGGAGGCCACCACCGTGGGGGCGGGCATCCTCGCCGGTCTGGCCGTCGGGACGTGGTCGAGCCTCGAGGAGGCGGCGGCGGGCTGGTCACCCCGGGCGGTGATCGAGCCGGGCACGGCGCTCGATCGGGAACGCTGGCGCGAGGCGCTGACCAGGGCTTCCGCCTGGATTCCCGATCTATCAGCCCTCGACTTCTAGAGTTGCCCTGCTCTCCGGAGCAGATCGGCGGCTGAGCCCCAAGCAGCATCAGAAGGAGACGACCTGCGTGGACGCGAACCGATTGCGGCGCCTGGCCGCTGAGGTCGACCGGGAGCACCGCGCCGCGATGGACGACATCGAGCGCACGCTCGACCGGCGAGCGCTGGTGCGTGGCCTCGGCGGGTTCGCCGTGACCGTGGCCGGGGTCAGCGTCGCCATCCCCGCCCTGGCCGGGGTGGCGGACGCGCAGCAGTCGTCGACCACCGCGCTGGGGGGTCCGGGCGCCACGTCGGGCACGACGGTCGCCGGAGTCGCCACGACTGGCTCGCCCACCTCGGCGCCGCAGGCGACCACCACCACGACGTTGCCGCCGAGCAAGCCCCAACCGACCGACCTCGCCTTCCTGTCGTTCTCCCAGTCGGTCGAGCTGGTCGCCGTGCAGGCCTACGGCCTGGCCATCAGCGGCACGCTGCTGAGCGCGAAGGTCGCCGACGTCGCTCGCGCCTTCCAGAAGCACCACCTCGACCACGCCCAATCCTTCGCCGGCATGGCCGGGAAGACGGCCACCGGGGTGGCCAACCAGACGCTGTTGGCCACCTTCAGCCCGAAGCTGCAGGCGGCCAAGAGCGAGGCCGACCTCGTGCAGTTGCTGCTCCAGGTGGAGGACGCGGCGGCCGCGACGTACACCGCCGGGTTGGCCCTGCTCATCGGCACGGACCCGGCGTCGCTCGTGGCGTCGATCCAGCCGATCGAAGCGCGCCATGCCGCAGTGCTGGGCGAGGCCCTCAACCTCCCCATCGACGCCTACAGCCCCCTGCTCGAACCCACCGCCGCCGCGCTGACGCCGGCGCAGTACCCGATCGTGGCGAGGTGAGCGCTGTGGACCCGATCAGCGACGACGATCAGCCGGTCACGTTCTCCCGTCGCCGGATCCTGGCCGTCGGCGGCTTCTCCGTGGGGCTGGCGGCCGTGGTCGCGGCCTGCGCCCCCGACAAGCCCAAGCCCCAGGTGCCCCAGGCCGGTGTGCCCTCGGCCACCACGGCGCTCGCCGAGCAGAACGTGGACGACATCGTGCTGCTGCGCACCGCGTCGTCGCTCGAGCACAGCCTGGCCGACGCCTATGCCAAGGTGCTCGCCCTCAACGTGCTGCCTGCCGCGACCACAACGCTCGTGCGCCGCTTCGCCGACCAGCATGCCGACCGGGCCACGTTCTTCGAGGACCTCACTCGCGACAACGGGGGCGAGCCCGTCACGACCGGCAACGAGCCGTTCAACAAGAAGGTGATCGACCCTGCGCTCAAATCGATCGCCGACGCCGGCAACGACGTCAACGACCTGAACTGGTTCATCTACGGGCTGGAGAACGTGGCCACTGGGACCATGCAGTCGTTCGTCCCGATCTTGCGGGTGCCGGGCCTGCGCGGCGCAGTGATGTCGGTGGGCGGGGCCGAGGCCCGCACCTCGGCGATCGCCGCCACGCTGATCCCCACGGTCACCGTGGTACCGCCGTCAGCCACGGAAGAGGAAGTGGCAGCGGCGACAACAACCACGACGGTGCCCGGAGCCACCACGACGACGACGCCCGCGGCCCAGCTGATCCCCGTGACGCAGGTGCCCGGCTCGTTCGGGTCGCAGACGGCCGTCTCCGTGGCCATCGCCAACCAGGAGGAGGCCTGGAACCTCCTCGGGCCGAACTCCTACGAGTACTTGCCTGAGCCGACGACCACGACGGCGGCGGGCTGAGGCCCCTCCGTTCGCACGGGCGGGCGTCCGTCCGGGCGTTCCCCGGTTCAACTTCGGTCGACAGGACGACAGCTACAGTTGTCGGCTGACGGTGAGTCGGCCGGGTGGCCGCGGCCCGGCGCCGACCGGGTCGAGGAAAGTCGGGGCTCCGGAGGGCAAGGTGCTGGCGAGAGCCAGGACGGGGCGACCTGTCGGATCGGGCAACAGAGAGAGACCGCCGATGGACCGGTTCGCCGGTCACAGGTAAGGGTGAAACGGTGCGGTAAGAGCGCACCAGCGTCCGGGGCGACCCGGGCGGCTCGGCAACCCCCACCTGGAGCAAGGTCGAGCAGGGGGCATGAGTGGCCCGCTCGTCCCGCAAGGGACGACCCCCGGGTAGGCCGCGCAGATGGATGGTCACCAGCAGCGCCAAGGCGCTGCTACAGAACCCCGCTTACAGGCCGACTCACCGTCACCCCAGCGAGTGGCGGGATAAACAGCGTTTGAGCAGCAGTTTTAGGTGTGCGTGTCCTCCTGTGTCAGCCCGCACGGCCCCGTAGTCCTCAGAACTGAGGACTGGATCGGGCGACTTCGAGCCGTCGAGGGAGGGGCTGTGGCGAGCATCGACAAGCGGTCCGACGGTCGATACCGGGCTCGATGGCGCGAGTACCCGGGCGGTCCCCAGCGCACCCGACAGTTCCGGCGCAAGGGCGACGCGGAGCGGTTCCTCGACACGGTCCGCGGCGACCTCGCCCGCGGCGTCTACATCGACCCGAACGGCGGTCGAACGCTGTTCCAGGACTACGCCGAGACCTGGCGGGCCGGACAGTTGCACCGACCGTCGACGGCCGTCCAGCTCGAGACGTATCTCTGGGTTCACGCCTACCCAACGCTCGGGCGCCGGCAACTGCGGGCGATCCGACGGAGTGACATCCAGATCTGGGTCAAGGAGCGATCCGTCGTGCTGGCGCCCGGCTCGGTCGAGCTCGTCTACCGGTGGGTGGCGACCATCTTCAAAGCGGCCGCCGCCGACCGCCTCCTCCGGCGTCGCCATGCGAGCGGATCGCACTGCCGAAGAAGGACCGCCACGAGATCGTGCCGCTGCCCGTCGACGCCATCGAGCGCCTCGTCGGCGCCATGCCCGAGCGCCACCGCGCGCTCATCGTCCTCGGGCCAGGAGCCGGCCTGCGCCAAGGCGAGTGCTTCGGCGTGACCGTCGACCGGATCGACTTCCTCCGGCGAGAGCTGCGCGTGGACGGCCAGCTCGTAGGTGTTCGCGACGGTGTCCCGGAATTTGGGCCACCCAAGACACCCGCCGGCTTCCGCACCGTCCCCTTACCCGTGTGCGTCGTCGACGCGTTGGCCGCGCAGCTCGCGCGGCAGCGCCCAGGCGTGCAGGGACTCGTATTCACGAACACACAGCGGCGCCCGCTCCAGCGCAGCGCGTTCGGCAACGTGTGGCGGCGTGTCGCTGCCGAGGCGGAGCTGCCTGCGTGGGCGACCTTCCACGATCTCCGCCATTTCTACGCTTCCCTGCTGATCTCTCGGCCTGCTCCGTCAAGGCGGTCCAGAAACGACACGGCCCCCAAACCGCCGTTGAGACGCTCGACACCTACAGCCACCTCTGGCCCGACGGCGACGACGAGACCCGCAACGCCGTCGACAGCGTGCTCAGGTCCATCGCCGTCGGACACGGCACGGCGCAACGAATTGTGACGGGGTCCATCTCGGAATTATCCGAGCGTGGCGATCGACGCCACGATCCTCCTCGCCGCCCTTTCCGCGCGGTCGTCACCAGTCGAAGCGGCGAATCGGTCGACCACCGGCATACGTGCCGATCGGTTCGCACGCCCAACGCCACAGGCCGTCGTTCGGGGCGACGATCGGTGCGCGGCCGGCAGCGCGGTCGGCGCTCGGGATCGGCATTATCGGGCGCGGTGATCGCCGCACTTCGCCGGATATGCAGCAGTCGATCACGTCCTCGGCGTCGACGATATCGGGCGCCCCTGATCAGCGGTATGGGGCGATCCACCGGCCGGATGCGCCGCGCGTTATGTGACTCGGTTCGGTGCGCGAGAGCCGGGCGCGTCACGCCGAATCTGGAGTGCCAGAATGACCATGTGGACGAGCAGCCGCTCGAAGGTGGAATCGCGAACGCGGGCCAGGTCGTTCGTGTCGGTCCGCATGTTCTTCGACCCTCGAGCCGGTACTCGGGTTCGATCCACGCGTTCCTGGTGGCGGTGCGCAACGACGGTTTCGAGGGCGCCCCGACGCCGGTGGGCATCGACGAGGACGGACACGAGCGGCTCTTGTTCATCGAGGGCGACGTGCCACGGTCGCCGTATCCGGAGTGGAGCCAATCGGACGCCGCTCTGGCCTCCGTAGCGGGGCTGCTGCACAGGCTGCACGGCGCTTCCCGCGGGTTCGACCCTCTGGGTTTCCCCTGGAATGATGACCTTGCCGACCCCGCGGGGGGAAGCCTTGTCTGCCACAACGACGTGGAGCTCTCGAACGTCGTCTTCCGGGACGGCATCGCAGTTGCGCTGCTCGACTTCGAGTTCGCGGCACCTGGCCGCCCCGTCTATGACCTGGCCCAGTTCGCCCGCCTCTGTGTACCGATCGAAGACGACTTCGACCAGGCCCGCATGGGTTGGCGAACGGCCGACCGGCCGGCACGGCTCCGACTGGTAGCCGATGCCTACGGACTGGACCGGGACGCCAGGTTCGAGCTGCTCACCGCCATGGACGACGCTCTTGACCGAATCGAAGTCACCGCCCGGCGCAGCGTCGATGCCGCTGTTCCGAACGTGGCCATGCTGGAGAGGACCGGGGGCATCGAGAAGTACGACCGCCGACGGCGCTGGTGGACCAACCACCATGACGAGTTCGCGGCCGCCCTGCTCTGACGATCAACAGCAAGCGGGCCGATCGACCGTCCGGCGTGCCGATCTGACGCGACTAGTTCCTCAACACGGCGGTGACACAGTCCGCCGAATATGGGCGTGTATCGGGTCGGCCATCGCCATGGCGCCCAGCCTCGCTGGTTGCGTCAACGATCGACTGGACAGTGTCATTATGTCGCGCCCGGTAAGGGCCGAACTGCAGCGGTGGCGACAAGCCGCACGACGAGTTACTGCCCGCGCATTGTCGGCTGCTCGTGGCACCCCCCACCGGCGCTTTCAAGTCACGCTGAGCCAGTCCGGTGCGCACCTTCTCGGGCGCGCGTTATCGGCAGGCGGCAGCGAACACCCCGGCGTTCCGAGACTGTGCCTATCGGATGGAGGCCGAGTCGTGGAGCGGCGTGGTTCGGACGTACGTTTCCAGGCGATCGATGCGGACGGGCACGCGTCTTTCGACACTCCGACGCGACGACGGCGTGAGCGTTCGGGCTCTTGCAGCCGCTCGCGAAGCTGAGCGCAGGCCGCTTGACGCCTCACACCAGCCTGGTGGCGTTGCGGTCAAGTCTCTCGACCGTTGCGGCCACGCGCCGCCATCGACGTTCCCCGTGTGCCAGCGAGCGTCACCCGCGGCCGGCGACGAGCGCGCGCGGTGCTCGCGAACTTGGATCGCCGCCTCGGCTACACCGCGCCGCTGAGCGCATTGCTTGGCACTCCGAGCCACGCCAACTCCGCCGCCGACGCCTTCCAATGCTCTGTCGGAGCACGATGCACATCGGCACTTAAGCAGGAGCAAGCCATGTTTCCCGCGAACCGAGCAGGCCGTCATCCGCGGTGTTGGCAGAGCGGAACCCCCGGAGAGCGGCACTTGAGCCTCGCTTCGCACCAGCCGATCCGCGATCTGGACGGGGCAAACGCCCTAGCGTGGGCATCGTGGAGGTGTGCTCTGCGGTGTGGACCACCGATCCAGCTCGACCATGCCGGGCCTGTGCGGTCGCTGACGACCGGTGCGTCGCTCACCACCCCTCTCCGGCCGGGCAGATTTGGGCTATGGCTACCTCGCCCGGCCGGAGGATCAACCTGACCCGCTGCGAGATCACCGGCGAGCTGTGGACCACTGTCCAGGAGCTCCTTGGCGGCGACATCCTTCGCGGCGCCGTGCTGGACTGCTCCGAGTCGACGTTCCTCGCGTTTGTGGGGTCTGCAGGGACGGCGGCGCGTCAAGTGATATTTGAGGGTGCGACCTTCGAAGACGCCGTGCAGTTCGCCGAAGGCTTTGGGTTCGATGCGAATTTCCGCGGCGCCACCTTCAAATCCTGGGTGCTGTTCAGCGGCGAGATCAAGGAGGCTATCCGCTTTACGGGTGCCGTCTTCCACAGGTCTGCCACGTTCCTAGGAGTAACTTTTCCAGCTTCACCGCGTTCGACCGCGCCCGATTCGAAGGAGATGCGGTCTTTCGCGGCGCGTCGTGGACGGCGCCAACCGGCGAACCTGACTTCAGCAACACGAGATTCGAGGCCGAAGCGGACTTCAGCGGGACCACATGGCCGCGCGTCGAGCCGACAGTGACCGCCGTCTCGCCGACATTCTTTGAGCACGCCGAGTTTGTCGGCCGTGCCACCTTCGCCGGGGCGACGTTCCCGACGCCGCCGTCGTTCAATGACGCATCTTTCGCCGTCGGCGCCGACCTCTCGAACATCCGTTGTGCAGAGCCGTTGACATTCCGCCGTACGTCGTTCGGCGGCGCCGTCGATCTCCAGGGTGACATCGCCGCCTCCTGTAGACGCCGCAAGCTGGGGCTCGGCGCCGGAGCCGATAGCAGATGCCACGATCAGGTTGGCCCACGTGACGTGGACGAAGCCGTCGGTCCTACAGGTCGGTGGCTGCGACGTGCGCCTGGTGGGCTGCGTCGTGGGGCAGCCGTTGACGATCACCAGCAATATGACCTCCGCCGGACTCGCAGCGCTCGAAGCGTGCACGCTCACAGCGCCCGTGACGCTCGACTGCCCTCTGACGAAGACGTCCTTCCGCGGGTCGACCGGACTGGACCTGTTGCGGTTCCCAGCGTGGCCGGACTGGCCGGTCGAGGGGCCGCGGTGGCACCGCCGCCGAGTCATCGCCGACCATCGCCGCGTACCGGCCGCCGAGCTCGAAGCGACCTACCGGCAGCTACGGGCCGGCCTCGAGAGCTCCAGGGCGGCTCCATCGGCGGCCGACTTCTACGTCGGCGAGCTCGAGGCCCGTCGCCGCCAAGCCGAACGTTGGTCGCTGGATCGCTGGCTTCTGCCGGTGTACCGCGTCGTCGGTGGCTACGGCGTGCGGGCGATGTCGCCGCTCGTCTCGTTCTTGATCACGGTGCTGGCTACGACGCTGTTGTTCATGGTTGCCACCGGCTGGTTCGTGCGCGACTCCTTCGAGAACACGATCGAGGGGTACCACCTCGACTCGTTCTGGGGTGCTCTGGCTTTCGTGCTGCGCAACTCGATCAGCCTGTTCAGCGCCCCCGCCGTCGGGCTTACCCCCGGCGGTACGATCCTGCTGATCGCCGAACGCTTCACTGCCGTCAGCCTCCTCACCCTGACCGTCTTTGCCGTGCGCAGCCGCGTCGCGCGATGATCCGGCTGAAAGGTCGTCCACCCGTCGACCGCAGACTTCAGTTGGCTCCGACAGTGTCCGAGTAAGGCGTTCGCGACTGCGCTGAAGGTATACGGGAACGCCGGCTCGATGGCGCCGGCGGACTCGCCGATAATCCCAGCCGTCCGGCCGACTCCGAACGGAGCACTTCCGGCGAAGTGCAGCCCGTGCAGCGAACGTAACGAGCACACCAGAACACGGTCGGGTGGCTGCCGAACGCGTGGCGCAAGCACTCTCTCGGCGAGCGCCGACCCGACGCGGAGCAGCTACAGATCGACGGCTCGGCTCGCCGTGCTGGCGCGCCAGATTCGCGACGGCCACGAGCTGCACGCCGAATCGGGCGCGGCCGTCTAGGGCAGCCAGAGTCGGATGAAGGTGTCGCCCAGCCAATTCTCGAAGCGGTCCGGGGGCCAGCCGGCGTCTCGGACGAGGCGGAGGTAGAAGGTGGGGATCATTGCCCACAAGATCTCAACGATCGTGCCGACGTCTTCCCGTAGCTCGGTCTTTCGGGCCAGGCTCTGGACGAAGGTGCGCATAGAGGTACGCCGCTGCTTCTGCAGGTCTGCCCACAAGGCGGCAGCGTCCGCGTCGACCGCCGCGGCGGATTCCACCGCCCACAGCAGGTCGGCCACCCGTTCGCAGATGCGCCGGCTGTTGCGGGCATGTAGCCGCAGCGAGGTGGCCGGGTCCTTGGCGTCGAGCGCCTCGCGGGACCATGCGCGCTCGGCCACGGGGATCGGGGCGTCGTCACCGGTGGTGGCGTGGTCGACAACGAGCTTGAGCATCATGGGCTTCGGACCTACGGCGGCGAACACTGTGGGGCGGGCCACACCGGCCTCGGCGGCGATGTCGTCGATGGAGGTCGCCAGATAGCCCTTGGTCCGGAACAGCGTGGCGGCCGCAGTGAGGATCGCTTGGGGCGCGTCGCCTCGGCGGATCGTCGACCGATACGAGCGCCGGGTGTTGACAGAAGCCACCCTCGTATTATATCACTGGTCTATTCCAATAGACGTCAGGTCTATTCGTGGCCGAGGAGGGTGTGTGGTGCACGACAAGGCGGAGTTCCTCGAGGCGCTGGTGTCTCGAATGAAGGCGGCCGATGACGCGCTGCACTCCGGAGATCCCCGGCCGCGCAGGGCGTTGTGGTCAACCAAGGAGCCCGTGAGCGTGTTCGGCGCGGCGATGACGGCGACCGGACCAGTTGAGACGGAGGCAACCTTTGACTGGTTGGCCTCCCGCTTCACGGGTTTCGAGTCGGCCGAGTGGGAGGTGGTCTCGGCCGACGTGAGCGGTGATCTCGCCTACGTCGTGGTGATCGAGCACACCACCGGCTCGATTGCGGGAGCCCCGGCCGAGAGCTACGCGCTGCGGGCTACGACCCTCCTGCGCCGCGAAGACGGCGAGTGGCGTGCGTTCCACCGACACGCCGATCCGGTGGAGGGAAGCGTTGCCGCCCGCGACCACCTCCTCGGCCGACCGGTCGAGAGCCACCACTAGGCGGAGGCCGAGCGTGGTCGCGCTCGACCTGCTGAGTCGGGCCGGCGATGGGTTCGCCCGGCGCCTCGCGCGCGTCCAGCCCGACCAGTGGACCGCTCCCACTCCCTGCACCGAGTGGGACGTCCAGGCCCTCGTGAATCACGTGGTGGGCGCCAACCGTCGCTACACGTTGCTGCTCCATGGTGCCACCGCAGGCGAGGTCGACGCGACCCGCATCGTCGACCACCTCGGCCAGGACCCCGTCAACTCGTTCGTCACGACCGCGTCAGCGTTGAACGCCGCCTTCTGCGAGCCCGGTGCGCTGGCCCGCACAGCTCACCACCCAGGGGGCGAGCGCACGGGCGCCCAGCTACTCGAGATGCGGGTGCTCGACGTCGCCGTACACACCTGGGACCTCGCCAGGGCCATCCGCGCCGACGAGTCGCTCGACCCGGACGTGATTGCATTCGCTCTCACCCTCCACGACACCTTCGAGGCAGGCCGTGAGCGGGGCTCCTTCGCCCCACCGCCCGGCACGACGACCACCCACCTCTCAGCACAAGCCCGTCTGCTTCACCTCCTCGGACGACGGCCGGGATAACCACGCGGCAGGACATCTCAGGAGGAGAGCAGTTTCACGCGGGACGTGGCGTATCGGTCGACGGCGATGGGCGGTGTTCTGCGGCGCCACAATGACGCCGGCCCGAGGTCGACGGGGTGTCGTCGTCGGGGGCGGCCCGAGGTCAGGATCGTGGTCGCGTCGTGAGATCGGTGGTTCGTCGAGCGCGTCGTTCAGTACGGCGAAGGCCGCATCAAGCCGCTTCTGGCGACGGCAGTCCTGTTCGTGGTTGGCCTCGGCGGCGACGTAGCCGATCAGCTCCTCGGAGTCGTCGTCGTCGCCGATGAGCCAGCCGCTGATCACTCCTTCGTCTTCGCAGGACGTGCACCACCACTGGATCGACGGCGGCACGTCGCCGCGGAACACGCCGAGCTGTCCGGGGCACGGTCGCCGACCCGGCCGGCGAGTGCAGTTCAGGGCGCTCACTTGATAAGACCAGCATCGCTGGCGGTCGCCGCCCGAACGATGAGCGTCAAGTGCTCGGCCATCCGCCGGGCAGTCGACGGCGCGTCCTCGGGCAGGTGCAGGAAGTGGCGAAGGTCCGACACGAACACGCGGTGACGGTCCCGGTGCGCCGATGGACCTACCACTGGGTCTTGCGGCCGCTCGCGCCCCTCCGACGGATGCACACGATCGGCGCAGACCACGGTTGTAGGTTCGGTCGGTGACCGAGCCCAGCGCGCATCGGGTTGCAGACCACAAGGCACGCCGGCGCGCCGCCCGTGAGCTCATCGCCGCCTATCACCAGCAGCAACTCCGAGCGCTCCTCGAGCGAGTCCGCGACGGCTTCGTGAAGCTCGACGCAGGCGACATCGACGAGTTCGACCTCGACGATCTCATTCACCGGTACAAGCGAGCCGCTGCCGACCTGTGGAAGTTCTGTGGCTCAACGGGCGGGCAGTGGGTGCAAGCCGCGGACACGCTGACCTACCTGCGCGAGCAAGGCGACGAACCCGACTGGTGGGAACGGGGCGCACCTCGTCGAGACCGCTCGTCCTGACCAAAGACGCCAACCCGGCGCGTTCTGTCGCGCCGATCCGGCGCGGACCAGGGCGCTTGGCGGAACGCCCCGGACCGCCGAATATGGGGCGGCACCGTCGCGCCCCACGCCAAACGCCCGCCGCGAGCACGACGCCAGTCGCCTCCCATGATCACGTACCGGCAGCTCGGCGGCCTGCGCCACATCCGGGCCACGGTTATGGGCGCCAAGCAGCGCAAGGATGACGCGAACGTGCCACGCTAGAGTTTCAGGTCGGTTCCGGCATCTGCATCAGGCCGCCCGTGACCATTGCATTGATCATTGACTCGGTCGTGCCTACTGGAATTGTTTCAATCGCTCCGAACGGCAACAAGTTCGCAGCGACGATTGCCATCTTGAGAGGATCGTCAGCCTCCCAGACATTGAAGGACCGACTCAGGTCGACCGCGACCCAGAGATGGAGCAGCGCGACGCCTTCGGGTGGCTGCCATGCAAGGAAGTAGTCGAGCGTCGCCTGGAAGTTCGCTCGTGTCGCGTCGGCGCCATCGCGGGACCCGAAGTACTGAATCGTGAGGTACTGACTCATCCCCGACCCCCATCTCGATGAAATCGGGACGGACATCACCCCAGGCGTCGACGGATCGACGGTGCGGCGTGCCCGACCGCCGCGACCAAATGCTCAAGGTTCGGGAACGCCGTTGTTCGGTACGGCGCCGTCGTCGCTCACTGCCTGACCCGGAGCGCCGACTCGGTACGCGCAGGCCGGAAGCAAGTGCTGGGGCGCGATGGGCACGGATCGGCAGTTCGGCACTTCGTTCGGAGCGAAATGTTCATTCGTCGGGGACGTCGTCTGACGGCCAGGGTGGCGCCCGCCGGCCCCCCTATAGCTCGCCACGGAGCTCGCTGACAAGGCGCTCGTCTGGATGAGTTCCTCATGAACAGAACCTGCCCTTCACAGCCGGGGGGTCGGCTACCCGCCGCTCCTGATGAGCGGAAGCTTGGAAGGCTGCTGGTACACGAGAGTCGACACCGTCAAGGACAACGGTGCGCCGAGCGGTGTCTACTTGGAAACCGGGAGAGAGGTCTTCGTCGGCAGTCTTGACGGCGGACCGGATGGGGTGTTCACGACGACCTACAGATTCGAGTCCAAGTGGGATCCGGACGTCTCCACGGGCTCGGAAGTCCGTGGACGCTGCCAGCACCCCATCGTGGCGGGTAGCGGAACCGGCGGTTTCGCAGGTGCCAGCGGGCGCGTCGACTTCAAGGACATCGTGCTGCCGGGACTTACGTCTACCGGGGTCACATCAGCACCTCGTGACCCCTGACCGACGGCCAAACTGCTGCGGCCGCCGGACCGTGTCTGATACTGCGCGACGCGTCGCGGAGGGTGGCGCGGCGCGGCGAGCAGCGCGTCGGGACACGGCACCGAATGCCGCTCGGGGCGCGCCACTGCTGCTTCGGCCGACCGTCCCCTTAGGGGTGCCAGATCGAGTCCTCTTTGTTCGTCAAGTTGTCCTTCGGGTCCTCGCTGGCGTTCTCGGTGTCGTGCGACCCGGCCTCGGTGGTCGTAGCCTTCGGTCGGGTTCGGGAGTGGCTTGGCCGAAGAGCCGGTGTATCGGGGTGTGAGCCGGCCGCGCTGGCGACAGAGTCGTTCCCCGGGTTGCCCTCCCGAGCCCGCCTTCTGCGACGACTTCGGCGAAGCTGCGGCGTGCCGGGCGTCGGCGACCATGGCAGCCCAGAGGGCGTCGCTGATGCGGCGCTTGAGCGCCCGCAGCGCTTCCTTCGGTGTCTTGCCCCCGGCGATCTTGCCGTCGTAGTAGCCGCGCCCACGGCGGTGCGCCCACCGGACCTGGGTGACGCGGCCATGTGGATGGCGTGGTTGAGAGTGCGGTTCCTCCGGCGCGACAGCCGCCACACCTTGCGGCCCCCGGAGGACACCTCGATGGGGGCGGTGCCGTTGAACGCGGCGAAGCGATCGCGAGTGGGGAAGCGGGCGATGTCACCGGTGACGCCGACCACCGTGGCGGCCACAACGGGGCCGACTCCGAAGATGTCGATGACGGTGGTGCCCGAGGCGGCGACCACCTGCTCGAGCCGCTTCTTCGACTCGGCGAGCTGGCCGTCGACGCGGCGCAGATCGTCGACCAGGTCGCTGGCGAGCTCGACGCGGGCGGCCGCTACCGCGCTGTCGGGCTCGACCTCGGCGAGCAACTCAGCCGCCTTACCTGCATATCTCGTCGGGAACACCGCCGGCGACGAGGTCGCACAGCACCGCATGCAGGCGGCACGCCACCTGGGTGCGGGTGCTCGACAGGTTCCGGTGACGTCTCGCCCACAGCTTCATCACCGCGACGTGATCCTCGACCCCAACCTCCTTCGGCGACGGTGACCGCAGCGCGGCGACGGCCACCGACAGCGCGTCGTGCGGATCGTTCTTGTTGGTCGACTCCGTGGCCAGCAGCCGCACCCGTGCCGCCAGCTTCGGCTGCACGTGCAGGACCCGCTCGCCAGCGGCGACGAGCTGCTGGGCCAACAGGAACCCGAGGCCCGTGGCGTTCTCGACCGCCCACGTGCCCTCAGGGAACTGCTCCGCCCACCCCAACAGCCGCTCGAGCTGCTTGGGCCCTGACCGCACTCGCAGCTCAGCCAGGCTCCGCTCGCTGTGGTCGACCGCCACCGCCGTGTGCGATCCCTTGTGCGGGTCGATGCCGATCATCACCGTCACCGGATGGTCCTCCTCGTTGAGCGCGTGGAAGACCGTGGTCGGCATGTCTGATTGCAGCTCGGTGTCTGCGCGTTCACGCCTCTTTCGAGCCAGGCCACGGCGAGACCCGACGGCAGGCACCTCGTTCGGAAGCCAAGCCGCCACAGCGACCGCCAGACGGTTCGCGAGCCCTGCCATCGGATCTCTCGACAGTACGAACGAGCCGCACCGTCGTGGTGGACACTCAATCAGACGGCTCTGGGCGTGCTCTGACGGGGGCCAGGCGTGCCGAACGCGCGGGCATATCGGGCTCTTCGGAACTGAGCGGGGCGCGGTGGCAATCGGCGACGCGATCCTGCGCACCTACCGATGCCCGAATGGATCGATCAGTGGCACGCCGCATGGGACGCCGGCCAAGACGTCACGACCTACAAAGGCGCTCGCCTCACGTAGCCCACTCTTTGCCGAACCAGCGGCGGGCACGGCTGCGACCGAACTCGGCCTTGTCGGCGGCCAACTGCATGGTCGGCTCGTCGAAGATGCCAACGACGGGCTGCGCTGCGCCGGGTATGAACTGCACATTGACCCGGGCCACCTGGTCGCTACCCATCTGGATGTAGCAGAGGCCCTTGCCGTCGTACTCGGCCGTCTCGGCCTGCGACCGCAGGATGGCGGCGATGCGCTCGGCGGCGGCTTCGCCTTGGCGCTCGGCGAATACCCCGGCCTTCGGCGTGCCGATGCTGGTGACGTCGCCGATGGCGAACACGCCCGGGAACGACGTCTCAAGCGTCATCGGGTGGACCGGAACCCAGCCGTCGACGGCGAGCCCGGATTCGGCGACGACGGCGGGGGCACTGTGGACGGGAATGCCGAAGAGAAGGTCGTAGGGCATCTCGCTGCCATCGTCGAACAGTGCGAGCTGGCGTGCCGGGTCGACGCTCTTCAGGGCGCGGTTGGGGTTGAAGGAGATGCCGCGTTCGGCAAAGGCGGCGAGCAGAGCCGCCGAGGTGTCGGGCGACGGCGGGATCGGCGCCGGCTGGGGCGTCACCAGCGCGATCTCCGAGCGGTCTCGTCGGCCTCGCTCGGTGAGGAAGTCGTGGAGGAGCAGCGCGGCCTCGCTGGGCGCAGGTGGGCACTTGAAGGGGAGCGACGTCACCCCGATGACGACTCGGCCGCCCTGGAAGTTCTCGAGGACCTCGCGCAGCGGGAAGGCCGAGCCCGGCGTGTAGAACTCGTGACCGCCCTCGAGAAGACCGGGCGTCGCCTCGGGGTGCACATCGGCGCCCAGCGCGATCACCAGGATGTCGGCCTCGAACGGGCCCTCAGTGGTGTCGACGTGCTTGGCCACGGGATCGATGGCGGTGACTTCGGCCTTCACGACCTTCACACCGGGCTTGATGATGTCGGCGTACCGATGGAGGACCGCGTCCGCA
Source organism: uncultured Acidimicrobiales bacterium (assembly GCA_963728985.1). Lineage (GTDB taxonomy): Bacteria > Actinomycetota > Acidimicrobiia > Acidimicrobiales > Ilumatobacteraceae > DASXAI01. The sequence continues at coordinate 132,018 of CAVSME010000008.1, forward strand.
GTCGCCCGCCCGAACATCACGTCGAGTTTCGAGAACCCGAAGATGAAACCGTCCTCGCGATCGATCAGAACGATTTCGGCCGTCTCCCCGAACTCCTCCGACAACTTCGTCGTCAGTTCGAGGCCGCCGAACCCAGCACCCAAGACAACGACGCGCATGCCCCGACTCTAAGCCGTGTACACAACCAATGTCACCACGTCTATTTCGTCTCGGCCGACTTTCCGACGCCCACAAGGAACCGACCGGGCGGCAGTGGCGCGAGTACTCCGGTGGTCCCCAGCGCGCCAGGCAGTTCCGGCGCAAAACTGACGCCGAGATGTTCCTCGATACCGTCGTGGCGATCTCGCCCGGGGCGTCTACATCGACCCGAACGGCGGCCGGATGCTCTTCGCCGGCTTCGCCGAGACGTGGTGGGCAGGGCAGCTCGGTCGAGCGTCGACCGCCGTCCAGCTCGAGACGTACCTCCCGGTGCACGCCTATCCCACGCTCGGACGCCGACGGCTCGGTGCCATCCGCCGCGACATCCAGATCTGGGTGAAGGAGCGGTCAGAGATCCTGGCGCCTGCCTCGGTCGAGCTCATCTACCGATGGGTGGCGACGATCTCCAAGGCGGCCGTCGTCGAGACCCCCGACACCTACAGCCACCACTGGCCCGACAGCGACGACGAAACCCGCAGCGCCGTCGACAGCGTCCCCAGCTCGATCGCAGTGTGACGCCACCCGACAGGCACGGTCGGACGCAACGTCGAAGGCGGTGATCAGCGCGGGCCAGTACCCGTTCGGGATGGGATCGATCGGCCCTGTTGGCGAGGAACCAGGCAGCGATATCGGGCGACTACTGCCGCGACTACTGGTTCCGGACACCCACTCGCCTCAGGAGAAGATGCATGCCTCGTCGTCTCGCGTTTCTGCTCGCCAGCGTTGGCGTGGTTGCCACCGCGCTGGCCTTGTCGGCCACCGCAGCGTCGGCTCATGTCACGGTGCAACCGCCCACCGCGACCCAAGGCGGCTACGCCAAGCTGTCGTTCCGGGTCCCGAACGAGAAGGACTCGGCTGACACGACACAGCTGGAGGTCCAGTTCCCGACGGACCACCCGATCGCGTCGGTGTCGGTCCAGCCGAAGGACGGCTGGACGTACAAGGTGACGACCGCACCCTTGGCGCAACCCATCCAGACCGACGACGGTCAGATCACCGAAGCTGTCTCGAACATCGTCTGGACCGGTGGAACGATCAAGCCGGGTGAGTTCGACGACTTCTCCGTGTCAGCTGGTCCATTGCCGAAGGACGCGACCAGCCTGCAATTCAAGGCGCTCCAGACCTATTCCGACGGTGACGTGGTGCGCTGGATCGAGGACAGGACTGCTGGTGCGGCCGAGCCCGAGCACCCGGCACCCCTGTTGACGCTGACCCCGGCCAGCGATGACTCGGCGGCCGCGACCCCAGCGGCGAGCTCGAGCAGCGATTCGGACAGCACCGCCCGCACGCTCGGCATCATCGGCATCGTCGTCGGTGCCGCGGGCCTGGCCTTCGGTGTCGGCACGATGGTCGTGTCCCGCCGCAAATCGGCTGCGCCATGATCTGACTCTGGGCTTCGACCCGGTCGGTGGTGATCCCGACCGGGTCACCCGGCGGCGGACCCGAGAGACTCGATGTAGGCGGTCAGGTCGGCGATGTCGGCGGCGGACAGCGCCAGGGTGGGCATCGTGACGGCGAAGCCCTTCACGCGATGCGCGTTCGGATCGCGGATCGACTCGGCGATGTAGGCAGCGTCCACGACCGTGGTCGTGCCGTCGTCGAAGGTGACCGTCTCACCCCAGATGCCTTTCCACGTCGGACCGACGGCGGCGGACCCGTCGGCTCTGTGGCAGTTGACGCAGCCGTTGCGCTTGGCTAACGCCTGCCCGTGCTGGGCTGCGGTCGACAGCGGCGTCGATGTCGTCGAGGTGGACGACCCACACGCTCCGACCGCGGCGATCACCGCGACGACGGCGGCCGCCGCGATGGCGCGCCGGGTCATGGTGCGTGGAAGTTCGTCGTGAAGGTGGTCTGGTCGAAATCCCCGAACCGGGCGTCCACGTCGAGCTGCCAGGTCCCGGCGAACGGGATCTGCATGGCGTCGGTCGTGACATGGTTCGGCCCCGCGATTTCGACGTCCACCGACAACGGGCCGACGTCGCGGTCGCTGTTCGTGATGCTCACCGAGATCTCCGAGGCCGCCTGAAGCGCACCGCCCGGGGTGATGACGTAGATGTGAAGCGTGTTGCGGCCGGCGTGGGCCGGGATCACGGTGATGTTGGCGATCCGGTTGCCCTGCACGACGGTGGCGTCGAATGGGCCTGACGCCTGGGCGATAGCCGGCGCGGTGGCGACGAGCAGTGACGTCACCGTCAGCACGGCCGCCGCCAGCACCACCTCGGCACCGATGGTGCGCCGGAGCCGGCGTCGCGCCGACTCCGGCTCATCGACGACGTCGTCGGCGACCACCTCGTTGATCGCGTCGTCGTTGACGGCCGCGCTCAGCGCCCGGGCCGGAGTCTGTGGCCGCCAGTCGAGCAGCCGGCGTTGCAGGAGGCGACGGCTGGCTGCACCCACGCCGATCAGGCCGATGACCAGGGCCGTCTTGACCAGCAGAACGCGGCCGTAGGTGGTGGACGTGAGCGCGTCGAGGCTGCCGACCTGCCGCCATGCTTGCACGACGCCGCTCACGACGATCACCGCCACCGCGGCGAAGGCATAGGCCGAGAAGCGTCGCGTCACGGCCAAGGCGTCGGCGGTGACGGCTGTGGGCAACACCACGAGCGCCAGCATGACCAGGCCCCCAACCCAGATCGACATCGCCGTCAGATGGCCGATCGTGGACACCAAACCGACGAAGGCGTCGCGGCCCACGCCCCCGTGTCCGCTCTCGGCGTAGGCCACGACCAGCGCCCCACCGGCAACCAGGGCTACCAGCCGCCAGGTCGACGACCGGATCCAACGCAACGTGAACAGCAGCCCTGCACCCGCCACCGCCAGCAGGAGGAGTCTGGCTTCCCACGCCCGCCCGGATCGAGTGGCGACCACGGCCTGCCACCCGGCCGGCTCGAACATGCGACTCAGGCTGCTGCCCTCGGCGTAGGGGGCTTGCACGCCGATCCCGGCCGCCGTGGCCAGGAGCCCGACGACCAATGCCGCCCACAACACGGCCCGAGCCCTCCGGGATCGTTCCCCGTCCGGCCACGCCACCGCCAGCATCCACAAGCCGCCGACGAGCACCGCCAACGCCGCGTAAGCGAGGAAGCGGGCGGCCCCGAGCACGACTCCGACGATCCGGTCGCCGCCCTCCGAGGTGAGGATGCGACTGACCAGGTTCGGGTCGGTCACCCCCGACCCGGCGCCGATCTGGAACGTGAACGCTCCATGCACCGGATGCGAGTCGGCCGATACCACCCGCCAGGCCACCACGTAGGCGCCGGTTCCCAGGGTGGGGAGATCGGCGGCCACCACCGCACCGGTGCCGCCCGGATGCTCGGGTGGGCCGATGCTGATCTCGTTACCGTTGGCGTCGAACAGTCGGATGGCACCGAGGGACACCTCGACGTTCTCGCCGAACTGCAAGGTGACCTGCCGAGGCGGTGCCGTCAGGATGGCGTTCGCCTCCGGCGTGGTCGAGATCAGCTGGGCGTGGGCCGACGCCGGTGCCGCCACGAGCAGCACCATCGCTCCGGCCACCACCACCCCGACGACCCACCGGTGCACGAGCCGCATCAGCCCGTTGCCGCCGGTCGAGATACCGGCCGGGTCAGGCGGCCACGAACACCGGGACGCCCGGCCAGCAACCACAGCAACACCAGCGCGGCGACATCGAGCAGATGCGTGGACTCACCGCTCCCGCCGGCACGCCCCTGGGCCAGATCCAAGACCGCGGTGAACCCCATCGTCACCGCCAGCGCTGCCGCCACGGGCAGTAGCCCGAACGCCCCCACCGGCCGCCACGCCACATTCACGTAGCCCAAGGGCGCCGACATCAACTCCCGAGCATCGACACAGTCCACTCCCGGGCAGTCGTTGGCACGGAGCGAACGGTTCCCGACCCACGGTCACCGCCATCCGTCCGGACCGGGCCCGTGAGCGGCGCCGGCCCGCCGCCGGCAGTCCAGGAGGGTCCTTCGCTCCGGAGCGCGTCGTGGTCGCAAGACGTCGACACGATCGGCAGATTCGGCGCGCTCTCCGCCTCGGCAGCAGACTTCCGAGCACCCGCGAACGAGCGGGGCTGACGAGTAGGAAGGCGGTGTTGCTGTGGGAGTCGAAGCGAACAAGCAGACGCTCGAGGAGTTCGATCGGCTGCTCGGTGCCCAGGATCTGTCAGCACTCGATCGGCTGTGTTTGCCGGACATGGTCAACCACACGCTCGCCCCCGACCGGCCCGCGGGGCTGGCAGGCACACGCGAATTCCTCGAGACGATGGGGCGGCACCAGATGACACACGAGGGTTGGCGTCAGCTCGTCGTGGTCGCCGAGGGTGACTACATCGTGCAGTACGGCTCCCGGCATGGCCGCTGGCACGGTGGCCGGTTCATGGGTATCGAAGCAGACGCTGGGAACTATGACCGCGGCTTCGCAGCTATGTACCGCTTCGTCGGCGATCGCATCGCTGAGCGCTGGGCCGTGCGGGACGACCTGACGATGCTGCGTCAACTCGGCGCGCTGCGGGAGGGGTGATGGGAGCATCCGGACAGCTGGCCGTACCACCGACGAGGTGCTGGGTGACTATCCGTACCTCGAGCATGAGGACATCGTCGCCGCCCTGGAGTACGCCGCCGCCGCTGACGCCGATAGCCGGGTTGTCGTGTCGAGCGACACCTACTTCGGCGCACTCCTCCCCGGCTGGTTTCCGCGGCGCAGCAAGTATGCGTCTTGCGGCGGGTTGCCGGTGGCTCCGGCGGGTGCATGCTCGATGACGTCCCAGCCGGCGGCCAGCACTGACCGTACGTACGCAGGTGGATGGAACGCTGCGCACTCGTTGGCCCCGGCTCGCTCGCCGAACCGCACGACGACCTTGCCGGCGTCGTAGTCGATGCGCTCATCCGCGGTCAGCACCTCGGTGCACGCATCTCCATGCGTGCTGAACAGGAGGAAGCCGCCGGGAGCGATCACCCGGTGCATCTCGTCCATCCACGCGCCCTGGAGGTCGACTGGCAGGTGGGTGAACACAGAGAAGGCGTACACGAGCCCGAAGTGTCCATCCGGGTACGGCAACGGAGGTACGAGCGAGCTGACTGCGTACCGACCGAATGACAGGTGCGTCTCACACCATCGGACGGCGTGCGGGTTGGGGTCGCACCCGTAGATCTCGGCGCCGGCGTCGGCAAGATGGCGGACCACTCGCCCGCATCCGCAGCCGAAGTCGAGGACGCGGCCTACTTCGGTGAGTTTCCGGCCGTGTCGGTCCGGCATCTGCCGCACCAGCTCCGCCCCGTTCCTGCCGAGATGGACGAACACCCCGAGGTCGTCGGTGCCAGCCACGAGGAACCGGAGGCTGGCCGAAGGCAGCGGCCACCCGCCGTCGGCACCCTCGGTGGCATCCGGCGAGAAGGCCAGGCCGTTGAGATACCGGCGCAAGCGGTCGTTGTCGGCGGCGAGCGCCTCGACCTCAGCGCGCAGCCTGTCCGTTTCCCGGGCGAGCGCGTCCCTCTCCGAGCCGAGTGCGGTGTTCACCTCGGTCATCTTCGCCAACTCCAACTCATAGCGGTCGAGGGTGGTGGCCACGCGACGAAGCACCGGGATCGGACGGATGAGCCTGCGCTTGTTCACGGGACGGTTTGGGATTGGGAGCCGGACAGCGGCCAGGCTCCACGGACCGAAGGGGGGGTGGCGACCCCGAACTCACGGGTTGAGGTCATGGTCCCGACTCCCGCCAATCAGCAACCACATCTTCTCGCTTCTGGACACAGACACAGAATGCCCCGCGGACGTGCCCGAAGCGTCAGCAGCTGGGCCACCACGTGAGGGGCCGGGACTCGGGCGGGGGCAGGACCCGGCCGGCCAGGCGGCCGAGATCCTCGGCGAGCACCAAGCGGGTGTCGGCCGGGTCGATGATCTCGTCGATGCGCATCGTCCCCGCCGCCTCGTAGGGCGACGTGGCCTCGCCGACCTCCTTCACCAGCCGGAGTCGCTCTGCTTCGCGTTCGTCGTCGTCGGCGATGGCGGCGAGCTTCGTTCCGAAGGCCACATTGACCCCGACCTCCGGATCCATGAACCCGATCTCGGCGCCCGGCCAGGCGTACACACCACGGTTCACCATGCCCGAGCCGTTCATCGCCTGCCACGCCAGACCGAAGGCCTTCCGCACGCACACCGTCAGCGTCGGCGTGGTGGCCATTTGCAGCGCCTGCATCATGCGCATGCCCCAGTGCAGCATGCGATCGTGCTCGACGCGCCGGCCGACCATGAAGCCGGGTACATCGACAAGGAAGACGATCGGCAGGTTGAACGCGTCGCACACCGTCATGGCCCGGATGACCTTGTGGCATGCCTCCGGGTCGAGCACGCCGGCGTTGAACGTCGGGTTGTTGGCCACGACACCCACCGACCAGCCGTCGATGCGGGCCAGCGCGCAGCACACACTGCGGGCGTACAGCGGTTGCAGCTCGAACACGGAGCCCGGGTCGCACAGCCGCGCCACGACGCGGCGCATGTCGTAGCCGCGGGTGCGCCTGGCCGGCACGAGGTCGGCGAGCTCGGGATCGGGCATCACGGCGTCCGCGGGCTCAGCGCGCGGCGCCGGTTCGCGGGCGTTGTTGGGCAGGTACGACAGCCAGCGGCGGATGGCGGCGTACGCCTCCTCGTCGTTCTCGACGCCCAGGTCGATCTGGCCGGTGCGGCGGGCGTGGACGTCGACGCCGCCCACCTCTTCGAAGGTGATGATCTCGCCGGTGGCCACCTCGAACACGCGCGGCGACGTGACGGCGAGGCAGGAGCCCCGGGTCATCACCACGAAGTCCGACAGCGCAGACAGGAACGATGACCCGCCGAATGACTGGCCCACGATGGCGGTGGCCATCGGGACCTGGTGATGGCGGCTCGCCATCTCGAACAGGCCGCCCACCTCGGAGATGCCCTCGGAGCCCATGGTGTCGGGGATACGGGCCCCGCCGGTCTGGCCGAAGTGCACGATCGGATTGCCCATCGCGAGCGCCCGCTCGTAGAGCCGGTGCTCCTTGCGGGTGCCGACGATGGAGCTGGAGCCCCGCAGCACCGTGATGTCGTCGCCGAACACCGCCACCGGGCGTCCGTCGATCGTGCCGTGACCGCCGATCTTGCCGTCACCCGGCGTGCGGTCCCGATCCTCGGGTCGCAGCGATCGGCTGAACGTGCCGAGCTCCCGGAACGATCCCGGGTCGAGCACGCCGTCGATGTGGTCCCGTACCGTCGCCTGGCCGTCGGCTCGCAGCCGGGCCACCTTGTCGGCGCCGCCCATGTCGGTCCGCACCCGTACCGCCCGCTCGCGCAGGTCGGTCACGTCTTCGGTCCGGGGCGGGCTGGCCACCGTGTCGTCGCTCACCGCGCGGACCCTACCGGCGACGCGGCGGGCCCGACCGTGTCGCGACGCACGACAGCCCATCGCGAACGCGGCCTACATGAAGCCGAGCTCTCGCATCCGAGCGACGACGAGCTTGCCCACCAGACTTCTCGGGAGCGGCGTGTCGATGGCGAACTTCAGCGCTCCCTTCGACGTCTCGTACGGACCAGTCTCGTCGACGAGTTCCGCGAGGACCGACCCGCTGTGCGGCAAGTAGCTCAGGTGGTTCTTGAACGCAGCGAATCCGGCCACCGTCTCGCCCTGCACCTTGAAGGCCGGCGCACCGTAGGAGATGCACTGTTCCGCTCCCGGTACGACCTCCATGATCGACCTCCGCACCGCCTCCAGGGTGTTTCGCTTGGGCTCGTCCAGTGCAGCCAAGTAGCGGTCGATCTCGGCGGGCGGCATGCCGAGAGCTTGTCACTCCGAACGTTCAAGCCCGACCAGTAGAGTTGCGACGGCGTCAGCGCAGGGGTGACACATCGGGGAGGCATTATGAAGTTCGGGTACCTGTCGTTGAACGACGCTGGTGGCGTGCGGCCGGACCGGCTGGCCCGCGAGCTCGAGGACCGGGGATTCGATTCGGTCTGGATGCCCGAGCACAGCCACATTCCGGCGAGCAGGGCCACGCCGTACCCCGGTGGCGGCGACCTGCCCGACGGCTACTGGCACATGATGGACCCGTTCGTGTCCCTCACGGCCGCGGCGATGGCCACCACGTCGCTCACCCTCGCCACCGGCATCTGCCTCGTACTCGAGCACGACCTGCTCGACCTCGCGTGCACCGTGGCAACGCTCGACGTGCTGTCGGGTGGGCGCGTGCTGCTCGGCATCGGCGTCGGCTGGAACGCCGAGGAGCTGGCCAACCACCGCTCGAACCTGCCATTCAGCCAGCGCTACTCGGCGATGCGCGAGCGCGTGGACGCGTTACGTGCGATCTGGACGGAGGAAGCACCGTCGCGAGACGGGCGCTTCGAACAGTTCACCGCGTCGTGGGTCTATCCGAAGCCGATGCAGGCACCGGTCCCGATCGCGCTCGGCAACGCTGGCCCCGTCGGCATCGGCCACGCCGCTGAGTACGCCGACCACTGGTGTCCCATCGACGCTCAACTCCTCAACGACTCGGGTCGCCCCGACGTGCCGGGCGGCGTTTCGCTATTCCGTCGGCTGGCGGCCGAGGCGGGTCGCGACGCGCAGGCGATCCCGATCACCATCTTCTCGTTCGGGCGACCGAACCGGGAGCGCCTGGAGTCCTACGCCACGCTCGGCGTCGAGCGCATCGTGATCCCACCCCCGACCATGATGCGCCACGACGAAAGCACCACGCTCGAATGGCTCGACCGGTGGGCACCCCTCATGGCCGAGATGAGCCCAGCAGCGCGCTCGATGCCTGGCCATCGTCATGGTTGTTCTCGTCTGGGGCTGACTTCAGGTGAGCTTCCCGTACGCGGTCATGTACTGGTCGGTCATCCGGTCTCGGCCGAAGTGGGTGACCGCATGCTGGCGGATCGGTAGCCGGGCGAGCGAGGCCGCCCGCTCCACCGCGTCGACGGCCTGCTCGATGTCGTCCACGAGGAACCCACTGGCACCGTCCACGATGAGCTCGGGCATCGAGCCGCGCCGGTAGGCGATCACCGGTGTGCCACACGCCATCGCTTCGACAACGCTGAACCCGAACGGTTCCTCGAACTCGATCAGGTGCAGCAGCGCCACCGCGCCGCCCAGCACCTCCGAACGACGATCCGGACCTACCGGCCCGATGTAGGAGACGCCACTGCCGTCCACAAAGGGCGCGATCCTCTCGTCGTAGTATCGCTGGTCCTGGATGATCCCAGCGATGACCAATGGCATCTGGACCCGGCGGGCGACCTCAATGGCACCAGCGGTGCCCTTGTCCGGATGGATGCGGCCGAAGAACAGCAGATACGTCCCCGGGCCATCGTGGAAGGCGAACCCGTCGGTATCGACGCCATGATGGATGGTGGCCACGTAGTCGAGGCGCGGGTGGCGGTCGGCATCGCTGATCGCGACGTATCCGCCCCGGCGGTTGTACTTGGCGTAGACGTCCACGATCTGTGGCGACGAGAAGCCGTGGATCGTGGTGAGCACCGGTGTCGTGACCAGTGTGCTGTACGTCAGCGGCAGGAAGTCGAAGCTGTTGTGGATGAGGTCGAACTCGCGCGCCCGCTCGAACACCGCTGAGATGTGGAGGCACTCCGCCACCTTCGGCTCGACGGTGGCATCCTCCTCCCACCCATGCGCCACGGCGGATGCCAGGCGAGCGCCCGTGACCGAGTCGGCGGAGGCGAACAACGTCACGTCAACACCTCGCGAGACCAGCCCCTCGGTGAGCAGCGAAGCGAACTGCTCCCAGGGCCCGTAGTGACGGGGCGGTACGCGCCAAGCGATGGGCGCCAGCACGGCAACGCGAAGACTCACGCACAGGCCTCTCGATCGAACACCGGACGAGCAGGGACCAAAGGTCGATGCCGCCTGCCCGACGGTAGCGGAACGATTCGTCCGCTGGGCTGGTAGGGTCCCAGTCAGTTCGGCGGGGCGAGGAGCGTCATGTCCGAGCCGTCGGCCTCTGCCCCCTTGTGACCGTCGATTGAACAGACCGACCTTCTGACCGTCGTGTCGACACGCGCCGTCGACGGATCGGTTCTTGGGCCGATTCGGCAGAAGCTCCCGTCGCCCGACCGGAGCGCCCGAGCCTGGAGGTTGTGCGTTGTCGACGTCATTCGGTTTCTTGAGCAGCTATCCCCCGACACAATGCGGACTGGCCACGTTCACTGCTGCGCTGCGGTCGGAGATCGCAAGGTCCGGCCACGAGACGGGCGTCGTGCGGGTGCTCGAGCACCCCGATCCCATCGTCCTTGCCGACGTGGTCCATGATCTCGTGCACGGCCAGCCGGATGGCGCGCGTGCGGCGGCCTCGGCGCTCAATGTCTTCGATCTGGTCGTCGTCCAACATGAGTACGGGATCTACGACGGGCCGGACGGTGACAGCGTGCTCGAGATCCTCGACCGCTTGACGGTCCCGGCGATCGTCGTCTTGCACACCGTCCTGGTCGAGCCCACCCTGCATCAACGCGACGTCCTCAATGCAATCGCGGCGCGGGCCGGTGCTCTCATCACGATGACCGAGACGGCGCGAGAGCGGCTCATTGCCTACTACGACGTTGAGCCGCTGAACGTCATCGTCGTTCCGCACGGCGCGTCCGCCGCACCACCTGATGGCCGCCGTCGGGCACATGGACACGGGCACGGGCCGCTGATGCTCACTTGGGGCCTGCTCGGGCCGGGCAAGGGCATCGAACGCGTCATCGACGCGCTCCCGTCACTTCGTGATCTGATCGCGCGCCCGCACTACCTCGTCGTAGGCGACACGCACCCACGGGTCCTCGAGCGCGACGGAGAGGCCTACCGGAGCGGGCTGATCGCCAGGGCCGAGCAGCTCGGAGTGGCCGACATGGTCACCTTCCAGCCAGGTCACCTGGACGTCGCCTCGCTCGCGGCGCTCGCCGGGCATGCCGACGTCGTCCTCCTTCCCTACGACTCGCGAGAACAGGTGACCTCGGGTGTCCTGATCGAGGCGGTGACCGCATGCCGCCCCGTCATCGCGACGGCATTCGCCCACGCCGTCGAGTTACTCGCCTCCGGCGCCGGGCTGGTCGTCGAGCACGACGATCCAGAGGGGATGGCGGCGGCCATCCGCCAAGTGCTGTGCGAGCCGGCACAGGCCGCCACGATGGTCAGGCAGGCCGCCCTGCTGGCTCCGGACCTGCTGTGGAGCGCTGTCGCCGCCCGCTATTGCACCGTCGCCGACGACCTCCTCGACGCCGACCTCCGGGCAACGGCATGAACGTCACCCCCGTGTCCTTCGATCACGTTCGCCAGCTCACCGACGACATCGGGATCTTCGAACACGCCGACCACTCGACGCCCCGCCGGCATCTCGGCTATTGCCTCGACGACGTCGCCCGTGCGCTGGTCGTCGTGGTCCGGGAGCCGCAGCAGACGACGGCACTCGTCGAACTCACTCGTCGATATCTCGACTTCGTCAGCTCGGCACAAAGCGAAGACGGGCGCTGTCACAACCGCCTCGGCCTCGATCGCCGATGGAAGGACGTCCCCCGCGTCGAGGACTGTTGGGGACGAGCCCTGTGGGGGCTGGGAACGGCCGCCGCGAGGTCGATCGACGGCGAGGTCCGTGAGCGCGCTGCGGATCGATTCGCCCTCAGTGCCCGCTGGCGCTCCGGCCACCGCCGGACCATGGCCTTCGCTGCACTGGGCGCTGCGGAAGTACTGTCCGTCATCCCGGACGACACCGGCGCGCGAACCCTGCTCGCATCAGCGGCCGCGGCGATCGGAGGGCGAACCGGCAGTGCTGCGTGGCCGTGGCCGGAATCGCGTCTGACCTACGCGAACGCGACCCTTCCGGAGGCGCTGATGGCCGCCGGCGAGTATCTCCATGACGCTCGGGCGCTCGACGACGGCCTCGCCTTGCTCGATTGGTTGCTCGACCTCGAGACCAGCGGATCCCACCTGTCGGTCACGCCCGCGGGCGGGTGGGCCCTCGGCGAGGTCCGTCCGGGCTTCGACCAACAGCCGATCGAGGTCGCGGCACTCGCCGATGCATGTGCCCGCGCCTTTCGCTTGACCGGTGACCGCGGCTGGGCGCGGGGTGTCGAACGAGCCGTGGGTTGGTTCCTGGGCGACAACGACGCCGGCACGCCGCTCTATGACCCAGTGACCGGGGGTGGATATGACGGCCTCCACGTCGACGGCCGAAACGCCAACCAGGGTGCCGAATCGACCCTGGCGGCGATCGCCACCCTCCAGCACGTTCACCAACCCGTGCTCACGTGACCACGACTGCGTCGATCGAGGTTCGACATAGCACTCATCGACTGCGACCGGATACCGGACGGGTACTCGCCAAGTTGTTCGTACCGGGCCACGAGAACGTCGTGGACGTCGAGTCGCGGGCCGGGCCCGTCGTCGAGCGCGTGCTCGGACTCGCCGACGACGTCGTGGCCGGTGTGCTGGCCGAGGTCGTCGCCTCCTTCGCTGACCGGCACGCCGATCTGGCCGCCACGCTCGACGAGCACTTCGAGCTCGTCGCCCACCGGATCGAGCACCCCCGCAGGCTGTCGACCGCCCGCCGGCGGCTGGTGGGCGCCTACTTCACGCAGGAGTACGCCGTCGAAGGTGCGGCCATCTGCAACCCCTCGATGGTGCTCCATCCGGACCAGAGCGGCGTCGGCGACGGGGAAGCGCGATTCGCCATGAGCCTGCGGGCGATCGGCGAAGGGCACCACTCCTGCATCGAGTTCCGCACAGGCGTCGTCGCCGCCGATGGCGAGGTCCGTTTCGACGAGCCCGCGCCCCACCTGGTCACCGGTCGCCAAAGCCCAGCCCGATACGACCGCGATGTGTTCCACGGGATGCTGAGCTCCCTCGAGGGCGACGGCCTGAGCACCGCGTTCGTGCTCGACAGCCTCCCGGAACAATTCACGGATGCCGACCTCGACGTCGCGTTGAGAGCGCTGCACGACCAGCTCGTCACCCGCCGTGGGGCGACCGACACGATCGACAGGATCCGATGGGTCGCCGCCTCCAACTACCAGGTGACCTTCCCAGCCGGGTCCACCCTGTCGGCGCGCGTCTTGGTCCCGGTCGCCCCGAGGGAGAGTCACGGGATGGAGGACGCCCGATTCGTCCGGTTCACCGACGACGACGGCACATCCATGTACTACGCGCCGTATACCGCGTACGACGGCAACGACGTCGGTACCCGGTTGCTGTCCACGACGGACTTCCGTACCTTCGAGGCGACCCAGCTGGGGGGACAGGGTGCGCAGAACAAGGGCCTCGCCTTCTTCCCGCGCCGGATCGGCGGCCGCTACGTGGCTCTGTCGCGCTGGGATCGGGAGACGAACGCCATCGTGACCTCGTCTGGCCCGAACCTCTGGGACAACCCCGTGTGCCTCCAGCGGCCGACTGAGCCGTGGGAGCTCATCCAGCTCGGCAACTGCGGATCGCCTCTCGAGACGGAGTCTGGCTGGATCGTGCTCACGCACGGCGTCGGACCGATGCGCCGCTACGCCCTGGGGCTCGAGGTGCTCGACCTCCACGATCCGACACAGGTCATCGGCCACCTGCCTCAACCTCTCCTCACCCCGGCCGAGGATGAGCGCAACGGGTACGTCCCGAACGTCGTCTACTCGTGCGGCGCCATGATCCACGGCGACAACATCGTGATCCCCTACGGCATGGCCGACGCCAACGTCGGCGTGGCCATCGTCTCGGTGCAGCAGGTGCTCGACCGGCTCACCTGATCCCGGCCGGCACGACGTGGACGGTCCGCAGCATCCATTCGGGGCCGACCGGGCGGCGGCGGTGGACGCGGGTATCATGCAGGTCGGCACGACGCATCCTCGAACGTGTCTCGAGACACCAGGAGCTCCGTGCCCGGCGACAGCGACGATGCGCCCGAGATGGGCTGGACGCTGCACCCCGGCAAGCTCTCGGTCATCGGCGCCGTGACGAGGCGCCTGGTGCCGTACCTCGTCGAAGCGACGTTCGTACCGCTCCTCCTGTTCTACGTGTTCCTCGTCTCCTCGGGTCTCACCGCGGCGTTCCTCGCCGCTGCGGGCTGGTCGTACGCGGCAGTGGTTCGACGACTCATCCGCCGACGCCCGATCCCCGCCCTGCTGGTCCTGTCCTGTCTCGGCATCACGATGCGTACCGCCCTCTACCTCTCGAGCGGCAACAGCTTCGTGTACTTCGTCCAGCCGATCCTCCGCACGGCCCTCACGGCGATCGTTCTCGCGGCGTCCGTCCTGATCGGCCGGCCCCTCATCGCTCGGTTCGCCTCCGACTTCTGTCCGCTCGCGCCCGAGGTTCAGGTGCGTCCCGGGATCGCGGGGCTGTTCCGGCGGCTCACCTACCTCTGGGCCGGCGTCAACCTGGTAGCCGCCGCCGTCAGCCTGACGTTGTTGCTGACGGTCCCGACGGCCGTTTTCGTGGGCACCACCACGCTGGCGGCGTGGGCCCTCACCTGCACAGGCGTCGTGCTGACGGTAGCTGATGCCGTCCGGACGGCTCGGGCCGAGGGACTGGCCACGGCCATCGGGCCGAACGGCATGCTGCGGGCCTACTCCGTCGCTGCGTAGCGTCGCCGCGCCTGCGGTCAGTCCGCCGGGTAGGCGCGGCCATCAACGGAAGGACCAGCTGAGGATTCTGGCTTCAAGTTCGACCGCAGCTCTGCCCGTGCGGGACTGCCCGATCGCGGAGTGTTCGTGGCCGCCCAACTCGCCGAGAGCATGCTCGGCGCCCCCCGTGACCCCCCTCAACGGTGCGTAGGTCGCGAGGACGATCCCGTTGCCCAGGACCGCTCCCTGGCGGTATTTCACTGAGAGCGTGATGTCTCTAGAACAGGGACGGCGTGGGCCGTGCCATGCAAAGGAGCTGATCGTGCCGAAAGCCACCATCCAACTCGGTTCGCACGGCGAGGACGTCATGCGGGTCCAGCGGTACTTCGTCCGGGCCAAGGAGCTCAACCCGACGCACCTCGATGGTGACTTCGGGCCCGAGACCGATGGGTTCGTCCGTCAGTTCCAGCAGGACAACGGCCTCGTCGTCGACGGCATCGTGGGGCCCCAGACGTGGGGCGCGCTGCCTCCTTACCTGGAAGCCTCGCCGACCCTGTCTGATGGCGATCTCGGACCGGACGTGGCCCGGCTCCAACTGGCCTTGTCGCGAGCGAACGCCGGAGGCGTGACACCCGGTCCGGCCGACGGCTGGTTCGGGCCGCAGACGAAGGCGTCGGTGCAGGACTTCCAACAGGGCGGCTCGGGCGTCGTCGACGAGCAGACGTGGTTCATGGGCGTCGGGGCCGCGGGCCTCACGTTGGAGGGTGCCGCCGGGATGCTGGACTTCGACCCGTTCGCGTGAACAGTGCCGCCGAGGGCTCCCCGCTCAGCCGGGCGGGGCGAAGAACTCGAGGGCGATGCCGTCCGGGTCCCGGAAGCTCACGCCTGAGCCGTACCTGGCGTCCTTGATCCCGCCGTTGGCGATGCCGAGCTCGTCGAGGCGGCGCGCCCACCGCTCCAGCTCGGCCCGGTCGGCGCAGCCGAAGCCGACATGGTCGAGGCCGACCCGGTACTCGCTGAAGCCCTCCGCGGGCGCCGCGGTCTCGTGCTGGTGCAGCCCGATCAGCGTGCCGTTGCCGAGGAGGTAGACGGTGTGGTGGAAGCCGGGATCCGTGTCCTCGTCGAGCACGGGCTTGGCTTCGAGCAACGCCTCGTACCAGGGCACGCTGACCGACAGGTCGCGCACCGTCGAGCGCGACGTGGGCGAGGGGAGGAAACGTTGATGCCATGGACCCGTCCTTTGTCCGCGGTTCGGAACAGTCAGAGATCGTACGTCCTCGACGGAGGGGTACTTGGTGGACGAGCCCGCTCCCGTCAGGGAGGATGGATGTCGTGAGCGATCAGGCGCTTGGAGCGTGGGGAGCCTTCGACCGGGACGACCCGTTCCCGCTGTTCGCGGACGTGCGGCGCGAGGGCGCTGTGCACCCGGTCACGCTGGCCGACGGTCACGACGCCTGGCTGGTGGTTCGCTACGAGGAAGCGCGGGCCGCGCTCAACGACCCCAGGCTTTCCAAGGACATGCACGCGGCGATGGCCATGAGCCCCGAGGTCGTGGCCGAGGGCCTGCCGGGTCCGGCGCTGGCCCGTCACATGCTCAGCGTCGACCCGCCCGATCACACCCGGCTGCGCCGACTCGTGGCCGCCGCCTTCTCCGTGCGCCGGATCGAGGGCCTGCGGCCGCGGGTGCAGAAGATCATCGACGACCTCCTCGACGACATCGCCGCGGTGGGACCCGAGAGCCGCGTCGAGCTCGTGTCCGCCTTCGCGTTCCCGCTCCCGTTCACCGTGATCTGCGAGCTCCTCGGTGTCGCTGAAGCCGACCGGGACGACCTGGGTCGGGAGCTCAATGCGTTGCTCAGCCCGGTGGCGACGCCGGCCGACTACGAGCGGGCCAAGTCGGCGTCCGATGCCGTCGTCGCCACGCTGCGAGCGCTCGTCGAGAGCAAGCGGCGCGCCCCCGGCGATGATCTCGTCTCCGGGCTTCTCGAGGCGCGTGACGGCGAGGAGCGGCTCACGGATCAAGAGCTGCTCTCGACCATCTTCCAGTTGATCGTGGCCGGACACGACACGACCACGAGCCTGATCGGCAACAGCGTCGTCGCCCTCCTACGGAACCCCGACCAGCTGGCCATGCTCCGCTCCGATCCCGCTCGGATCACCACGGCGGTGGAGGAGTTCCTCCGGTACGACGCGCCGGTTCCACATTCGACCTTCCGCTACGCCGTCGAGCCGGTCGACCTTGGCGGCAAGACCATCCCAGCAGGCGCCCAGGTCATCATCTCGTTGGCAGCCGCCGATCGTGACGAGGAGCGCTACGCCGAGCCCGACGTGCTCGACATCGATCGACCGTACGTCCGCCACCTCGCCTTCGGTCACGGCATCCACTTCTGCCTCGGCGCGCCGTTGGCCCGCATGGAAGGCCAGCTGGCGCTCGGCTCGTTGCTGGCCCGCTTCCCCCACCTCCGGTTGGCCGTCGGCTCCGAGGAGCTGCACTGGGGCCACGGAGACGGCCTCGTCCTGCGCGGGCTGACCGAGCTGCCCGTCTTCCCGGGCCCGGCGGGCGAGCGGCCCGCCGTCGGCGACATCATCGAAAGGACCGCCATGACCCGCAAGGTCGCAGACTGCCGGGACTTCCCCAGCGAGACGGGATGCACGCTCACCATCACCGGCACCGAGATGGAAGTGCTCCAGGCGGCCGCCGAACACGCCGTCTCGACCCACGGCCACACCGACGGCCCCGAGCTCCGCGCCCAGATCCGGGCCACGCTCAAGGACGAGGGGTAGCCGGTCCAGGCCCTGGCCCCGCGGTGTTACGGTCGGCGCGATTGCCGACAGGCGAGGGGGGTTCGCACGAGCGTTGCCGATCGCCGCAAAGACACCACGACGATGAAGGCCAAGCTGCCGCAGGACTACACCCACACGGATGACCTCCCGTGGCAGCCCTTCCCGGAGGCCTTCAGCGAGGGCGGCATCACCTGGAAGCTCTTGAACGTGTCACGAGCCGGCCGAGCCCTCCCCACTCAATGGGTGCGAAGCGACCCGCCAGGTGGGCGTATCCGCACCCGTGAACCGATCGGCACCCAACGTTCCCCCCGCCGCACCCGCACTGGTCAGCCGAGAGTGAGCGGCTGGTCGAGGCGGTCGAGGAACGCGATCTCCTCGACCGGCAGGCGCATGAGCTTGGTCGGGAACGGCTTCGCGGGATAGCCGGCGACGATGAACGCCGCCGTCGAGAGCTCATCCGGTATCCCGAGCAGTTCCTTGACCTGCGGCTCGTACATGCACAGCAACGTCGTGAGCGTGGTGGCCACGCCCTCGTCACGGAGCGCCAGGCACAGGTTCTGCGCGGCCGGATACACGGAGGCGCCGCCGACGATGCTGAGTCGACCGAGGTCGGTGTCAGTGGGGTGGGTGTCGGCCAGGTTGGCCAGCACGACCACGATCGCCGGATGGTCGGCGAAGTGCTCGGCGAAGTTGTCGGCGTCGGCCAGCGCCTTCTCGGGGTTGCTGGTGAGGACCTTGGTCGACTTGTCGTCGCCACTCTCGGCCTCGATGGCCTCCTGGCCGCTCGAGGCCGCCGCGATGTAGGCCTTCCACGGCACCAGGTACCACTCGGCCAGCTGCCGGCGCTTGGCCTCGTCGGTCACGATCAGGTACCGGACGGGCTGGCGGTTCCCGCCCTGGGGTCCGAAGCGCGCCGCCTCGACCGCCCGGTAGAAGACCTCGGTCGGCACGGGATCGGGGCGGTAGTAGCGGCACGCGTGTTGCGACCGCATCGCGTCGACCAGTTCCATGTGTCCCCTCTGTCGTCCGGTGGCCGCGGACGGCCCGCTACTTCTTGATCTGCTCCATGAACATGCCGTTGTCGAAGTAGTCACGCCAGAAGGTGATCTTGCCGTCGTTCACTTCGAAGACGCCGGCGACCGGGATGGCGATCTCCTTGCCCTTCATCACGAACCGATCGGTGCGCTCGTTCATCACGATGTTGCCCGTGGTGGTCTGGCGGTGGATCTCGAACACGACGGGCCCGCTCCCCTTGAACATCGGCGCGAGGAACTCCGCCATCTTGTCCTTGCCGGTCATGTCCCCGACCGGAACGTTGTCGTAGTAGCAATCGTCGCCGATCAGCGCCAGGGCCGCCGCTTGATCCTTGCGGCCGATGGCTTCGATGAACTGGTTGACCACTTGCTCTGCGTCCATGCCAGGGCTCCTGAACCTCGGGGTGACTGGGCTCGACCGGCGCCGACTGTAACCGCGCCGCGCCCGAAGGGCAGAGGGCGCTCAGACGGGAACGGCCACCGGCGGATCGGACTGCGACAGCCGGGCGGTGACCTCCTCGTCGGGCATGCTCATCAGAGCGGCGTAGCGGGGCATCCTGAGATGCGGCTTGGCCGGATCGATCGGCGGCTGCGGCACCGTACCGCCCTTGGCCACGAAGGCGGCGGGCTCCTTCATGGCGTCGAGCTCGTCGGCGTCGATGCCGAGCAGCCCCACGACCTCGGGGTCGATCCAGGCCCGCTCATCGATCGGCACCGCAGACGTGGCGATCTCGAGGGCGAGGTTCTCCGGACCGGCGAAGTAGATCGACTGGCACATGCCGTGGTTCAGCGGCCCGAACACGTTGATCCCGCGGTCGCGGATGCGGTCGCGCACGGCCAGCAGATCATCGAGGGTGTCGACGTTGAACGCAACGTGCTGCATGGTGCCCGGCGCCGATGGGTCGGCCGGGCTGCCGGCGTGCGACACGCCGAAGACCGGCTCGATGTCACCGGTCGTGGGCGCCTGGACGAACGCGATGTAGCTGCTGTCGTCCAGCTTCACGAACCCGTGGAACGTGTTCTCCACGCCGTGCATCCAATACAGCGCCTTCAGCTCGGCGCCGAGGACGTCGCAGAAGAACTCGAGTTGGCCCTTCATGTCGCCGGTCGAGATGGCCAGGTGATGGACACCGTTCGCGAGTCCCATGACGCCTCCTCCGATGTGCTCTGTGGAGGCTGAGCCTACTCAGGCCGCCCGGCGCAGCCTCAACCCACGCCGGGCCACCGGGACATGTCGGCGTAGGTGTTGTCGCTGACGACCTTGCCGTCACGCCACGTGAGCACCGCGCAGAACGGGAGCGCCCACTCGGCTCCCTGGTCGGGGTCCACGAGCACCCCCTCGACCGTCACGACGTCACCGACGGCATGCGTCTTCTCGATGCGGATGGCGCGCTTCGGCGCGGCAGCAAGGACCCGACGCTCGAACCGCAGCAGCTTCTCGGGGCCGAACTGGGCACCGCTGAAGAGGCAGTCGGGTGCGTAGAGATCGGTGACCATCTTCTCGACGTCGTTGTTGAAGGTCTCGGCCCACTGCTCCACGAGGGCGAGGTTCTGGTCGGTCATCGGCATTCCCCCTTCGACTGGCCCAGCGTAGAACGCGGGCCCGCCCGCGACGCATACTGTGCGGCCATGAAGGTCGGGGTGCTGCAGTTCTTCAGCTGGCCCGAACGACGCGTCCCGCTCGGGACGGTCTACGAGCGAGCGCTCCAGCGGATCGTGACCATGGACGATGCCGGCTACGACGCCGTCTGGCTGGCCGAGCACCACTTCACGACCTACAGCGTGTGTCCATCGGTCCACCTGATGGCGCTCGAGGCGGCGCACCGCACCCGTCACCTCCGCATCGGCACCGCCGTCTCGCTGGCCGCGCTGTACCACCCGCTGCGCCTGGCCGAGGAGGTCGCGCTGCTCGACGTGCTCACCGGAGGGAGGATCAACTGGGGCGCCGGGCGCGGCTTCGAACGCACCGAGTTCGAGGCGTTCGCCGTTCCCCTCGACGAGACCGTCGCCCGGTTCCGCGAGGCCGTCGACGTCGTCCTGGCGGCGTGGCAGCACGAGCGCCTCACCTTCCACGGGAAGTACTGGCACTTCGACAACGTGGAGGTCCTCCCCAAGCCGCTCCAACAGCCGACCCCGCCGACATGGGTGGCGGCCACGTCACCTGATGCCGTCTCGTGGGCGGCGTCCATGGGCCATGCCATCTTGATGGACCCTCACGCCTCCTTCTCCGAGATCGGCGCCAAGTACGAGCTGTATTGCCGCGAGCTGGCCGCGCACGGGTTCCCGCCGCCCGGCGACACACCGATGGCCCGTCTCCTCGCCGTGGCCCCCACCGACGACGAGGCTCGCGAGATCGCCAGGACCGGCGCGGCGTGGACGATCGGCGCGTATGCCAACAGCGACCGGGGCGGGATCGGTGTGCCCGCCGGGGAAGGCGGGTTCGCCGCCGACGTCAGCGAGCGCATCGACGGATACGTCAATGAGAAAGTCGTGTGGGGCTCGCCCGCGCGCGTACGCGACGAGCTGGCTCGGCTGGCCGAAGAGATGCACCTCGGCTACCTGATGATCGCCCCGCTCTCACACGACTCCTTCGTGCGGTTCACGAACGACGTGCTGCCGCACGTCTGATCGCGGGCCCGGCGGTCAGCGGCGTGCACGCCGGCGCCGTCAGGCGTTCCGGACGCAGTCGTTGACGAATGACAGCTTGGCGATGACCGGCGGCGTGAGCACGAACGGGTAGAGCGGCCGCTCGCCCATGCTCTGACTCACCTCGTTGAGGGCGTCGACCAGCGGGATCCACGCTTCGACCACGTATGCGAAGTTCGACGTGGCCCGCCCACCCGGTCCACTACAGGCAAGCGCATCGATGACGCCGGCGGGGCCGGCCCGGAGCGGTTTGGACAGATGGAGACCGACGGCGGCCGCGGTCTCGAGCGTGTCGAGGATGTGGAGGTAGTGAGCGAAGGTCTCGGCCCAGTCCTCCCACGGATGCGACGACGCGTAGGCGCTGATGAAGGCCGGATCACGCGGCGTCGGCCGCTTGCCGGCGTAGTGCTGCTCGAGCGCCCCGGCGTAGTCGACACGTTCATCGCCGAACCAGTGTCGGAATCCCTCGATGCGGCCGCCGCCTGCGACGAGCACGGTCCAGTAGTAGTGGCCGATCTCGTGACGGAGGTGCCCGAGCAGGGTGCGGTACGGCTCGTCGAGATCCTTTCGAAGAGCTTCACGGCGCTGGTCGTCGTGCTCGGTGAGGTCGATCGTGACGACGCCGCCGCGGTGCCCGGTCACGGACGTGGCCCCCGGGACGTAGACGAGATCGAACGCCAGCCCATCGGACTCACCGAGGCTGCGAGCGCGAATCGGCAGGCCGAGCCCGTGCAGCTGACAGATGAGCACGCGCTTCGCGGCTTCGGCGGCGCTCCAGGCCTGGACCGCCCTCGTGTCGGCCTCGTCAGGACGGCCGCGCGTCAGGCGGCACGATTCGCACCAGCTGTCGGCCTTTTCGGCCGGTATCAACCAGTTGCAGTCCCACGCCGCGTTCAGGCACCGCCAGAAGCGAGGCGCGCCGGCGTCGAAGGGCACCTCGTACAGCGCTCCGTCAACGACCTCGATGACGGCGAGCTGGCGGCGATCGAGCACGAATCCCTGCTCGCTCTTGCAGCTCGGGCAGCGAGCGGACGTGAAGCCGAGACGACGGCCACAACGCTGGCAGTGGAACGCCTGCACGAGTCGGCCGCCCGGGTCAGCGCGCCGGGGTGGCGTCGCCGCGAGCGAGGAACGAGACGCCACGGCCGGTCAGCTCGAGGTCTGTGTACCACGGACCGGGCTGCCCACCACTGCGCGTCCCCGACACCAGCCGACGCGCCGTCGCCTCTTGCAGGTGCCTCGCCACCGAGCCGAGCGGCAACCGCGTCGCTGCCGCCAACATCTGGTTGTCCACCGGGGTGCTCGCGTAGCCGCCGTCCCGGACGGCCTGTAACAACCTTGTCAACTGCTCGTCAGCGGACACTCGCATCGCCCTTCGCTGCGGATCGGCAGTCGATCGGTTCCTGAGGACTGGACCAGATCGCCACCAGCGGGACCGCGTCGACGAGACTACTCGCCGTTCGCGCCGCCCGGTCCCAGCCCCGGCACTCCGAACATGCCAGCGAGCCGAGGTTCGTACGTGGCCGTTGGTATGCTGTGGTCACACTTGGTAGGGACGCCTCGTTTGGGCAGGACGACCGAATCTGGTTGTCGCCCCGCACACAGGCCCGACGCCTCTCCCGGACTGGAACGAGGAGCGTCGTGGACGACGAAGCAGGCGCGGTCAGGTCCCGCCAATGCGGGCGCTGCCGCGGGACATTTCCGGGCGATCCGGCGCTACATCCGGTCGCGCTCCAGGAGTGGTGGCTGTGCGAGCCGTGCCATGACGCCATCTTCGGTCCGCACCCAGTTCCACCCGCATGAACCGCAACCCCGGAGGATGACATGGTGAGACTCGAATGGAACGCCCTGCGCGTGGGCGACAAGGTGCTCGTGCACGATCCCGGCGACTCGTCGATGCGCCTCGTGCCCGGAACCGTTGCGTTGGTGCAATCGGTATCAGGACCCAATGACGTCGGCATCAGGATGGGGCCCGAGATCGGCCGCCAAGCCGTCCTTCGGCCCAGCCGGCTGTCTGTCCACCTCGATCCTCGCGATCCCGACGAGGAGTGCTGGCGCTGCGAGGCCGTCGCCGCCCGTTCATGACGGGGCCTCACCTGACGGCGCGTCTCACTCGAAGGCACCGCTGCCGCGCGCGAAGAGGTGCCAACCCAGCCAGGCCCACGCCAGCGCCAGCGCCAGGCGGGCCCATCGATGCGCGGTGATCCGTTCGACCAGGCGGGGAAGAGAGATCAGCCGCGGCCGGCGAGCCACCAGCAACGACCAGCCGATGCCGGCGGCGAAGATCACGGCGAAGCCGGCCAGTGTCACCTCCCTGGCCGTCATCGGACGGGCCTCCAGCGGGGACGCAGGGCCAGCGCACCCCCGAGCACCAGCCAGAGCACGAACACCGCAGCGCGTCCCACATGGACGCTCATGATGCGGTCGGCGACGTAGCTCATGGTCGGGTGCTCGCTGCGAGGCGACGAGAACAGCGCGGCCAGCTCCCAGACCACGAGAGCCGCGACCAGCCCCACCCAGACCGTGACTCCATCCTCGTCTCGCTCGATCGGCGCGCCCGCCGCCGGCAGGGCGCGGCGAGCCGTGAGAATGACGACGGGGATCACCGGCACGACCACGAGCAACTCCTCGGGGTGCGTGAACGGCCGGAGCCCCGCCGCGATCCATGCGTAGGCGAGCACCACGGCAACCGCGGCGGCGAGCACACCCGGCCGCGCCGGCGCATCTGGCGGGCGCATCAACACCTCCCGTTCTCGCCATGGATCAGCACGAGCACGGCGGTCGTTAGGCTCACGACTGCACGAGGCCGAGATGGAGGCGAAGGAACCACTGATGGAGGGGCGTCGGCAGTCACCGGATGCCGGGACCGCTCCATCATCGCTGCCGCCAGATGTAGCCCGTGCGGCCAGGCCACTCCCACTGACGACGGCCGACGACATCGATCTCGCCGCACTGGCGTACGGGCCGCCCGCCGGGCGCCTCGCCATCGTGTTCGGCCACGGGTTCACCGGATCGCAGCGCAATCCCAAGGTGATCGAGCTGGTGACGGAGTTGGTAAGGCGCGGATTCGCCGTCTACACGGCCGACTTCCGGGGCCACGGGGCCAGCGCCGGACACTCGACCTTCGGCGACCGTGAGGTGCTCGACCTCGAAGCCGTCGTCGCCTACGCCCGAGATCATCACGAGCGCGTCGTGACCGTCGGCGCATCCATGGGCGCATTCGTGGCGCTGCGCCATGCCGGGCTCGGCGGGCAGGTCGATGCCGTGGTCGCCATCAGCAGTCCAGCGTTCCGGACCATCCCGAGGATGCCTCGCGCCCGGATGTTGGGCCGGCTCGTGCGGAGCGAGCGCGGCCGGCGCCTGCTCGCGCGCCACGGCACCCGAGTTGACCCCTTCGCGCCTGTTTCTGACGCACCGATCGAGCTGGCGGCGGCCATCGCCCCGACACCGGTCGCCATCGTCCACGGCGACCGCGACCGCTACGTGCCGCTGAGCGACGCCAAGGCCCTGCACGAGCGACTGGGTTCGCCGCGGCGCCTCATCGTGTTGCCGGACTTCGGCCACGGCGAAGCCGGGTTCGGTCCGGGGTTCGGCGAGATCCTCGAACGCCTCATCTACGACCTGCTCGGTCTCGCGCCCGAGGCTGACGCGCCGCAGGGCTGAGCGGCCGTTACCGGTTCGCACGCCGTGGCCCCGAGTCATGACACCGGGACTGTTGCCCAGTGCACGTTGTGCGCCCATCCGATGCGCTCGAACAGCGAGATGATCATCGCCGACGAGTCGAACTGCCGGCGCATCACTCCGTGGCGGGCCGAGCGGGGAAATGCGTGGTGGCCGTTGTGCCACGACTCGCCAAAGCTCAACACGGCGAGCACGCCCACGTTGGCGCTTCGATCCTTGGTGAGGAACGGGCGCCGACCGAACATGTGACAGATGGAGTTGATGCTCCATGTCATGTGGTGGAGCAGGCAGATGCGCACCCCGCCAGCCCAGAGCAGCGCGGTCAGGCCGCCGGCAATGCCTCCGCACAGCCACCCGATGCCGAACGGGATGGCGAGCGAGGTGAGGCACCACAAGGGGAACAAGCGGTTGACGATCACGAGGTCCCGGTCCTTGAGCAGGTCTCCTGCATACCGTCGCCATGACGTCGGCGTGTGATTGAGGAGCCAGCCGACATGCGCGTGCCAGAAGCCTTTCAGCTGTCCCCGGACCCCGGTGCCGTGGCCGTACGGCGAGTGGGGATCGCCCGGTTGGTCGGCCAGCGCGTGGTGGCGGCGATGGTCCGCCACCCAGCCGATCGGACCGCCTTGGAAGGCCATCGATCCGATGACGCCAAGGGCGATCTTCAACGGCCGTCCGACCGTGAAGCTGCGATGGGTGAACAGGCGGTGGAAGCCGACAGTCACGCCGTGGCCCACGATGGCATACAACCCAGCGGCCAGCAGGAGGTCGCGCCAATCGATGCCGTGACCCCACCACCGCACAGCGGCGTAGCACAAGGCCACGAGGGGGGCGACGACCACGACGAGGGTGATGGCCCGCTCGACGCCACTCCCCGTCGAGGACGGGGGCGAGGTAGCGACGGCCGGTGCGGACTCGTCAACGACGACGACCTCGGGGAGAACATCCACCGACATCTCGACTCCTGGTGACGGTTCTCTGTCCCGAGTGAGACGAGAGTTGGCACCGACCAGGGTCTCGAGTTGGTCCCACCACAAGTGGCGTCGACCACCGTGGTGGACAGAAGCGTAGCCGACGCTCGCCGCCCGCTACCCTCGCAGACGGTCGCCCCGCAGGAGACCCTGTTCGTCCCCTCGCCGCTACGGCTTGGCCCGACGCCCCTCGACCCATGGGTGCCAGCCAATGTCCACTCCCGTCGGGTCCACCGGACCTCCGAGCGGCGGATTGTGCGTCGCTTCCATGGAGCTGCTCGGCGTGGAGGGCGCCGCCATCACGCTCATGACCGAGGATCACAATGGCCCCGTGTGTGCCACCAGCCCACAAGTGGCGGCGCTGGAGGAGCTGCAGTTCACCCGGGGCCACGGGCCGAGCGGCGACGCATTCCGGTCGGAGATGGCGATTGCTGCGCAGACCTCGGCCCGCATGGTTCGAGCCTGTGGCCGGCGTTCTCGCAGGCCGCCTTCGAGGAGGGTTTCCGAGCAGTGCATGCGTACCAGCTGCGCGTGGCGGCGACGGCCTTCGGCGCCCTCACCCTTTACTTGCGGGTGGTCGGTCCGCTGAGCGGGGTGCAGCGGGCCAACGCGCCATCGGTCGCCGAGGCGCTGGCGCGCGTCCTCGCCGCTTCGAGCACACCCCTCGACGGCGACAGCGACGCCATGGGCACCCACCATCGTGCCGTCGTGCACCAGGCGGAGATCGTCGAGGGCCACCGCACAAGGGATGTGCCGCCCACATCGCACACGTCACTGTGATCGAATGGTGACCGTGGCTGGGGAGCGGTGCGCGTGACCGGGCGGGAGGAGCTGGTGTCACAGGCGTTCGTCCAACTCCCCGACTCCCTCGTCGCCGAGTTCGATGTCATCGACCTGCTCACGGTGTGATCGGCGCGTTGAACCTCTTCCGCGTCACCGCCGGGCCGATTCCGAACGAGGACATGCGTCTCGCGCCGCGCACTGGCCGACGTCGCCACGATCGCCATCCTCCAGGACCAGACGGTCCGCGACGCGGAGACCCGGGCGCGACAGCTGCAGCACGCGCTCGACAGCCGGGTCGTGATCGAGCAAGCCAAGGGCATGGTGGCGGAGCACACCAAGCTCGACATGGATCAGGCCTTCCGGCGCTTGCGCAGCTACCCCCGCGCCCACAATCTCCGGCTCAGCCTGCTCGCCGCACAGCTGGTGAACAGCACCGTCGAGCTCAGCGCGCTCGGCGCACCCGACGACCCGGCCTGACTGCCCGGCCGGCCGCCGCCGACCGAAAGAGCGCCGAACAGCTGAGCTGGCGGTAGGGTATACGCACCGGAAGCCACTGCTCTGGCGGCTCCGTAGTTGAGAAGAGAAAAAGTTGACCACAGGTACCGTCAAGTTC
Source organism: uncultured Acidimicrobiales bacterium (assembly GCA_963728985.1). Taxonomy (GTDB): domain Bacteria; phylum Actinomycetota; class Acidimicrobiia; order Acidimicrobiales; family Ilumatobacteraceae; genus DASXAI01. Next base: position 159,254 of record CAVSME010000008.1, read on the forward strand.
TTCAACGCTGAGAAGGGCTTTGGCTTCATCTCACGCGAACAGGGTGACGACGTTTTCGTCCATTACTCCAACATCCAAGGTGGGGGCTACCGGTCCCTCGACGAGGGCCAGCGCGTCGAGTTCGACGTTGCTCCCGGCCGCAAGGGTGAGGAAGCGCAGAACGTTCGGGTCCTCTGACCGCTGAGTTCGAGACGACGGACCGCGGACCACTTGGTCTGCGGTCCGTCGTCGCGTCCGGGCGCCCGACCGCGGTGCGCGAGGTCGGCGTGGGGTCCGAGCGGCGCGTCACCTACCATCCGCCCATGGCCGACCTGCCACGGTTCGACGAGCTGCCCGAGGTGCCGGGCCTCGGCCTGCGCCACGCGTGGGACGTGTTCGGGCCCGACGACCGCTGCGGCATGATCAACCTCCTCGACGCCAGCCGCGTCGTCGCCGCGGCAGGGCTGGTGCGTTCGGGTGAGGTCCTGTCGCTCGACCTGCCGCTCGACCTCCCCGATCCGCCGCTCTTCGGTCGCAAGCCGTACCGGCACGATGTCTTCGCCCTGAACCGCAACGAGATGGACGATCGCCTCGACGACTTCCACCTGCAGGGCTCGACGCAGTGGGACGCGCTCGGCCACGTCCGGTGCCGCGAGCACGGCTTCTGGGGCGGCCGCACCACGAACCCCACCAGCGATGCCAACGACCTGGGCATCGACCACTGGGCCGAGCACGGGATCGTTGGCCGGGGCGTGCTGGTAGACGTGGGCGGCTGGGCGGAGGCCACCGGGCGGCCGTTCGACGCGCTGACCGGCACCCAGATAACCGCCGCCGACCTCCAGGCCGTACTCGACCACCAGGGCACCCGACTCGAGCCGGGCGACATCCTCTGCCTGCGCACGGGCTGGGTCGGCGCCTACAAGGGGCTCGATCGCGCTGCCCGGGTCACCTACGCCGAGGAACCGGTCTTCGCCGGGCTACGCGCCGACGAGGACACGGCCCGGTTCCTGTGGGATGCCCACGTCGCCGCCGTGGTGTGCGACAACCCCGCCGTCGAGGTCGTACCCGGCGATCCCACCGTCGGCTCCCTCCATCGACGGCTCATCCCGCTGCTCGGTCTCGCCCTCGGCGAGATGTTCGACCTGGAAGCACTGGCGCGACGGTGCCGGGATGCGGCACGGTGGGTCTTCATGTTCGTGGCCGTTCCACTCAAGGTGCGCGGCGGGATCGGCTCGCCCGGAAACGCGGTCGCCATCCTGTGACCACGAAACCCGTCTTCGAGCCCCGCGACGACGGGTTCCACTTCGAGGAGCTCGGCGACGACTGGTGGGCGACGGAGACGGCGTGGTTCTCCTTCCACCATCCGGAGCGCCGACTCGGCGGTTGGCTCTACACCATGGCCCGCCCCAACATCGGCACCGTCGCCGGGGGCGTCTGGGTGTGGGACGACACCGCGTGGCTGCCGTGGGAGGTGCCCTACTCGCGGAACTACTCCGCCGCCCCGCTGGCTGCCGACAGCGATCTGACCAACGTGGTGCTCGCGAACGGCGTCGCCATCCGCGCCGTGGTGCCCGGCCAGGTGTACGAGCTCGGCTACGCCGACGGCGATCGCCTGACGCTGGAGCTGCGCTTCGACGCCGTCATGGCGGCCGAGCCGCTCGCCGCGGTGGGCTCCACGTTCGGGCGGGCCCACCACTTCGACCAGTTCGGCCGGGTGACAGGCCACATCGTCCTGCACGGTGAACGCATCGACATCGACTGCGTGGGGATGCGCGATCGCACGTGGGGACGCCGTCCCGAGGATCGGCCGCGGCGGGCGGCGTACGTCACCGGCGCGGCGCCGGCCGACGGCTTCCTCGCCGTGACGAACGTCCGCGACGGCATGGACACCGTCGCCTACGGCTTCTTGCGCCGAGACGGCCGGGCCACCCCGCTGGCCTCCGGCAGCCGGCGCGTCGAGCGCTCGGTCGAGCACGGGTGGATCACCAGCATCGAGCTCGAGGCGTGCGACGAGGAAGGCCGCCTTCTCCATGCCATCGGGCGCCCCGTGAGCCGCATGATCATCGATCGGCACACCTTCATCGACGTCAACAGCCTCGTGCAGTGGGATGTCGGCGGCCAGGAAGCGTGGGGTGAGGACCAGGACATGTGGCCCGTCCACGACTGGTCGAAGTACCGCAGGGAGGAGCGGTGACGGTCGCGCCGCCGGAGCTCCTCGGGGGCCTCGCGGCGACGCTGCGCGAGGAGATCGGCCCGGCGGTGAACGCCGCCTACCCCCGCACCCAAGCGTTCATGGCCGCCGTCGTCCTCGAGAAGATGGCCCGCCAGCTCGCCCTGGCACCGGCTCACGAGGAGGCCGACAGGACCGACATGACGCAGCTGTTCACTGACCTGCGGGCCCGACTCGGCGCCGCCAGCACGCCGCCGGCCATCCGGGCGATCGTGAACGAGCGGGGGCCCGGCAGCGACAACGAACGGCTGTGCCGCCTCATCTCGGCGCTCTACGCCCACCGCGACACGATGGGATCCTCGTTCGACGCCACGTTGGGCCGCGTGCGAGCGACGCTGCGGGCCCGCGTCGACCGCCAGATGGAGTACGCCCGATGACGACGGCCGACGCTCCCGCGATCGAGAAGCGCATCCGCGACTACCTGGCCGAGCGGATCCCGGATGCCGCCGATCTGCGCCTCGACGATGTCGAGCAGATCGCCGTCGGCTGGTCGCACGAGACCTGGCTGTTCGACGCTCGATGGAACGACGGCGACGCCACGAGGGCCCAGGGCTTCTGCCTGCGTCGCGATCCGGGCAATGCCCTCCTGCGCGATCTGTCCGATCTGGCCGTGCAATTCCGCGTCCTGCAGTGTCTCGACCCGACCGAGGTCCCGACACCAAAGCCGTACTGGTTCGAGGACGACCCCGCCATCCTCGGGGCACCGTTCCTCGTCATGGAGAAGGTCCCTGGCACGTGCCCGAACCCGTGGGGGCGCGACGGGCGCCGGTTCTACGAGGAGGCCGCCGGCCGCGGCCGGCTGCCGGCCAGCTTCGTCAGCGCACTGGCCGCCCTCCACAGCCTCGACTGGGAGGCCGCCGGACTCGCCTTCCTCGGGGTCCCACCCCTCGGCACGGCCTTCGCCCTCGGCGAGGTGGCGAAGTGGCGGGCGCTCATCGACCAGACGCAGCACGAGCCCGAGCCCATCCTCACCGACCTCATGTACTGGCTGGAGGCGAACGCGCCCCGGACGGAGCGGCTGGTCCTCGTGCACGGGGCCTACCGGACCGGGAACCTGCTCGTGTACGGCGACCAGATCTCCGCCGTCCTCGACTGGGAGCTCCAGGTGATCGGCGATCCGATGTACGACGTCGCCTACGTGCTGTCGGACCTGAACCGAGAGGGTACGGAGCTGCTCTCCAACCTCGTCGACCGCGACGACTTCTACCGGCAGTACGAAGCGGCGACGGGCATCGAGATCGACGATGAAGTGTGCCGCTACTACCAACTCCTCTACGCCATGCGCTCGGCGGCGTTCTGGATGAGTGCCTCGGATCTCTACGCGACCGGGCGCAGCCGGGACCTGCGCCTGGCCCGCACGCAGTGGTCGATCCCGGTGGTGCTGGAGCGGGCCGCCCGCGACCTGGGCTACTGAGTCGACGCCTCGGCTTCGCCTCGGTCTCGCTGCGCTCGGCGGGCGGAATCCTGTTCGGATCGGCGTTTGGGTGCCGATTGCCTCGCCTGGCGGGCCGATCGGCACCCATGACCGAATCGGCACCCAACGTCGCTCACGGTACGGTGACCGGCGGGAGCGCCGCCCACGCGGTCGCACCCGAGGAGAAGCGTCATGAGCCCATCGTTGGAAGGCCGCACCATCGTGATCACCGGTGCCGGCCGAGGCATCGGGCGCGAGCACGCGCTGTTCCTCGCGTCGCACGGCGCGCAACTTGTCATCAACGATCTGGGCGGGGGCGCCGACGGCACCGGCAGTGATGCCGGTCCGGCCCAGCAACTGGCCGACGAGATCGTGGCCGCCGGGGGTGTCGCCGTCGCCAACGACGACGACGTCGCCAGCACCGACGGCGCCCAGCGACTCATCGACACCGCCGTCGAGACGTTCGGCGATCTGCACGGCCTCGTCAACAACGCCGGCATCATCCGCGACCGCACGCTTTTCAACATGACCGACGACGACTGGGACGTCTCGATCCGCGTCAACCTGCGGGGGACGTTCGCGCCGTCCCGAGCGGCGGCCCGCTACTGGCGCGACCGCAGCAAGGCGGGCTCGGACGTTTCGGGCTCCATCGTCAACACGTCGAGCGAGTCGGGTGTCTTCGCCAACGCCGGCCAGAGCAACTACGCCGCCGCGAAGGCGGGCGTGGCCGCGCTCGTCGAGGTGTGGCACAAGGAGCTCGGACGCTACGGCGTGCGCGTCAACGGCATCCTGCCGCGGGCCCGCACCCGGCTGACCGACAAGCTGATCGGGGCGCCCAAGGAGGGCAAGCTCGACCGGTGGGACCCGGCCAACATCGCGCCGTTCGTGAGCTACCTGGTGAGCAACGCCTGTCCCTTCTCCGGGCAGGTGTTCCTGGTCGCCGGCGGCGTCGTGCAGCGAGCGACGCCCTGGAGCCTCGACGCCGAGTGGAAGCTCGACAACGACGGTCCCTGGGACCTCGACACGCTCATCGCCAGCGCCGGCGCCGCGACTGCTCCCGCGAACGTCGGGCGCGACACCGGGATCGTGCGCTGATGGGACGGCTGGATGGCAAGGTGGCCCTCGTGACCGGCGGCGCCCGGGGCCAGGGCGAGGCCGAGGTCCGCCTCTTCGCCGCCGAGGGCGCGCGCGTCATCATCTCGGACGTGCTGGTCGACGACGGCCGGGCGCTCGCCGCGGAGCTCGGCGACAACGTGGCGTTCAACCGGCACGACGTGTCGAGCGAAGAAGAGTGGGACGCCGCCATCGTGTTCGCCCGCGAGCACTTCGGCGGGCTGCACGTGCTGGTGAACAACGCCGGGATCACCGGCGGCGGGCCGATCGCGAAGCACACCCTCGCCGACTACGAGCGGGTCGTCGCCGTCAACCAGGTCGGCGTGTTCCTCGGCATCCGCGCCGCCGTGGCGCCGATGACGGAGGCCGGCGGCGGCTCGATCGTGAACATCTCGTCGGGCGCCGGGCTGCGCGCCACGAAGTACATGATCGGCTATGCGGCGACGAAGTATGCGGTGACGGGCATGACGGCGGCGGCCGCCCTCGAGCTGGCGCGCAACGGCATCCGCGTGAACTCCATCCATCCGGGTGTCATCGAGACGCCCATGGTGGCCGGCGCGTCGCCGGACATGATGAGCTCCATGGTGAAGGCGACGCCGCTGCGGCGGGTCGGCCAGCCCGAGGAGATCGCCCGCGTCGCGCTGTTCCTCGCGTCGGACGAGTCCTCGTACATGACCGGCGCCCACGTGCCGGTCGACGGCGGCATCACCGCCTAGCAGGGTCCCGTTCGAGGGCCTCCCGATGATCCGGGTGGCTGATGGCGATCAGCCGGCGGGCCCGCTCGGCCAGCGGCTGGCCGCGCACGTCGGCGACGCCGTACTCGGTCACGAAGACGTCGGCGTCGGCCCGCGCCGTGGTCACGACGCCGTCGGCCAGCCGACCGACGATGCGCGAGATCTCGCCGCCCTTGGCTGTGGACGGCAGCGCGATGATCGAGCGACCGTTGGCCGAGGAGATGCCGGCGCGCGCGAAGGCACCCTGGCCACCGATCAATCCGACCTGGCGACCGCCCACCATCTCGGCGTTGATCTGCCCGGTCAGATCGATCTCGATGGCCGAGTTCACGCCGAAGAACGTCCCGAACGAGCTGAGCACGCCGATCCCGTGCGTGTACGACACCGGCTTCATCAGCAGGGCCTCGTTGCCGTCGGCCCAGCGGAAGAGGCGCTCGGTCCCGAAGAGCACGCCGGCCACGGTGATGCCGGCGTCGATCTCCTTGCGGGCGTTGGTGACGACCCCCGCCTCCACCAGGTCCACCATGGCGTCGCTCACGAGGCCGGAGTGGATGCCGATGTCGCGGTGGCCGCGCAGCTCAGCCAGCACCGCGTCCGGGGTGCCGCCCACGCCGACCTGCAGGGTCGCGCCGTCGGGGATCAGCGCCGCGACGTGGTGGGCGATGGCCCGGTCCTCGGCGGTGATCGGGCGCTGCTCCAGCTCGATCAGCGGACGATCGTCGGTCACGACGGCGGCCAGCTGGGACGCGTGCACGACGGTGTCCCCGAAGGTGCGCGGCACCCGCGGGTTGACCTCGGCGATCGTCACCCGCGCCGCGGCCACCGCCTGCAGGAGGTAGTCGCTGGTGACACCGAGCGAGTGGCGGCCCTCGGCGTCGGCCGCGCTGAGCTGGATGAGGGCGACGTCGACGTGGAGGCGCCCGGTGGCGATGAGCTGGGCGATGGTGCCCAGATGGATCGGAAGGACGTCGACGACACCGGCTCTCGTCAATGTCGCCGTGGAGCCCAACCCGCCGATCGACCAGAAGCGCAGCACGTCGGCGTGCTCGGGCTGCAGCAGGCCCGTGAACGACGCGCCGACGAAGACGGTGACGGGTCCGATGGCGTGACGCTGGGCGATGAGGCTCTCCACCAGCACGCGGGGCTCGGCGCTGCCCTGGCCGATGAGCACCGTGTCGCCGGGCCGGATGTAGCGGGTGAGATCGATGGCCGTGGTCACGCCGGCGAGGACGCTACATCGCCGCCGAGCGCCGACCGATGGAGCGCGCGACCATGGCGCCGTGGAGATCGTGATCGACGGCCACAACCTGCCCGGGCGGACGTTCGACGGCGGCGACGAACCGGCGCCCAACGTGCACGTCGGCGTGCAGGTCCGGCGGGATCCCGTCGACCTCGTGCCCGGGGACGCACCGTCGGCCCGGTGGCAGCTCGACGTGCGCGTCGAGGTGGACGACGACGGCGCGTTCGACTTCAAGGGCCCGGCCGTCCAGGGTCGCCGCGGGGAACGCTTCCTGTACCTGACGTGGGGTGACGTCGGCGCCGACGGCAGCTTCCGGATGTTCCGCCGGGCCAAGCTCATGCTCGGCCAGGTCGAGCCCGGGCTCATCCGGGACGCGTCCACGGGCGGGCGACCGCTCCACGCGACCGTCGACCTGACGGACGGCGGTGGCGGGCCGCGCTGCGGCCGCGTGACGCCGCCCGCCCTGTCGTGGTCCTCCGCCTGACCCCGTTCCCGAGCACGACGACGCGCGGTGTGTCACCGTGTCATCGCACGCCGTGAGGTGGGGTTAGACCCCTCCCGACCTGGGGTACCCCACCGGACGCCGCCGGCAGGAGGAGGGGTGGAGATGGTGAAGGCAATGGTCGGCGCGGCGCTGGTCGCCGCCGTCAGAAAGGTCGCGTAGCCGGCCGAGATGGACTGGGAGGGACCCTTCGGACCAGACGGGAACAGCGTCGCTGCGGCCCGGCGGTTCGCGCAGGCGCGTTTCGAGCGCGTCACACCGAGGTGCTTGTCCGACCTGCTGCTGGTCGTGTCCGAGCTCGCCACCAATGCCGTGATGCACGCGCGGACCCCGTTCTCGGTCGGCTTGAACCTCGGCGGCGGTATGGCTCGCGTCGAGGTCGTCGACGGCGCGCCGGAACTGCCCAGCGGACGGTCGCTGGCTCTGAGCAGGTCCAACGGGCGAGGCCTGCTCATCGTGGCCACGCTGGCCGACGAGTGGGGCGTGGACTGGCATCAGGACACCAAGACGGTCTGGGCCGAGCTCTCCGTCACCCTGGCCAACCCGCTGCGATTCGGCTTCCTCTAGCCCGTCACGGGTGGGCGCGCTGGTGCCAGCGCAGCATGCTGCGGTGGTGGGTGGGGTTGGGGGCGCCCACGAACCGCAGGGCGACCACGAGGCCGGCGGCGGCCAGAGCGGCGTCCACCCGGAACGCCCGACTGATCCCGACGGCCAGCGAGGACGCCGACGCCACGATGGCGGTGTTGAGGCCGAGGCCGATCGCCCCACCGGCGATCTGGCACATGTAGACGATGCCGCCGGCCAGGCTGGAGCGTGACGGGTCGAGCGAGGTGATGGCCACCGTGGTGATCGACGAGTAGAAGAGGCCCACGCCGATGCCGAGCACGATCATGCCCGGCACGAGCGACACGTAGCTCGAGCCGTCCTCGATGAACGACAGCACGAAGATGCCGATGCCCAGGCACGCCGCGCCCACACCGACGATGAGCCGGGCACCGAGGCGGTCGTAGAGCGATCCGGCGACGAACGACGTCACGGCGAACATGCCCATCATGGGCAGGAGCCCGGCGCCCGAGCGCACGGCGGAGTAGCCGAGCGCGCTCGTCATGAACTGCGGCAGGTACAGCAACGCCGAGAAGAAGATGGCCGACATCATGAGCACGGACAGGCTGGCCCCGGCGAACGTGCGGTTGCGCAGGACGTCACGGGGCACCAGGGCGGCGTCGCCCTGGCGGGCTTCGACGACGGCGAAGACCACGAGTAGCCCCACCGCCAGCGCGAACAACGCGAGGATGCCGGGGCTGGCGAAGCCCGCGTCGGTGCCTTGGTCGAGAGCCAGGAGCAGTGACACCACCCCGACCGACAGCGCCGCCACGCCGAGATAGTCGATGCGAGGCTCGCCGGCGTCGGCTCGGCTCTCGGTCACCTCCCGTTGCGTCACGAACATGGCGAACGCGGTGATCGGCAGGTTCACCAGGAACACCCACCGCCAGCTGAAGACGTCGGTGAGGAAGCCGCCGAACATCGGCCCTACGGCGTTGCCGAAGCCGGCGACGCCGAGCACGAGCCCGCCGGCGAGACCGGCCTTGTCGTCGGGCAGGATGGCGTAGGTCATCCCGAGGATGGCCGGCCACATCAGCGCCCCGCCGATGCCCATGAACGATCGGCAGGCGATGAGCAGGCCCACGTTCGGGGCCAGGCCACCGAGCAACGAGAAGCCGGCGAAGACAGCCCCGCCGATGAGGAAGATGCGCTTGCGGCCGAACAGGTCCGCGAGACGCCCGCCGGTGACGATGAGCACGCCGAAGACCGAGCGCGTAGCCGTTGATCACCCACTGCGCCGTGGTGATGTCCGTCCCGAGGTCGGCCTCGATCTTGGGGATGGCCACGCTCAGCGCCGTGAAGTCGTTGGCGATGACGAACACGCCCAGCGCCATCGCCACCAGCGCCAGCACCGTGCCCCGGCCCAGCTGCGACCCGGTCGTGCTCACTGCTCGCTCCCCCTTCCGAGCGCCGCTCCCGCTCGTCCGGCGTATTGAAGCGCGTTTGCGGGGTGAGTGCCCCTACCGGGCCCCGATCGCCTGCAGGGCCCAGCCGTTCCCGTCGGGGTGGGAGAAGAACACGAACCGCCCCCAGGTCGAAGGCCGGGGCGGCGCTGACGGCGACCCCTCGCTCGACGAGCTGGGGGACGCGCCAGTGCCCCGACCGACTCCGAGGTCAGCGGGGCACCAGTGTGTGGGCATTGCGTTGGTTGCCGGTGCTCTACCCATCGGACCGGCGCCGGCAGACGGTCGTCACGGAATCGTCATACTCCTGCCAGGGGCCATGGCCTCGAGCACGACGGCCAGTTCGGCCAGGTCGGGCAGCACGAGGTCGGCGTCGCTGCCCGACAGATCGTCGTAGGCATGGGCGCCCGTCCCCACGAGCAGGCAGCGCACGCCGGCGGCGCGGGCGGCCACCAGGTCGCGCGGCGTGTCCCCGATCACCCACACCCGCTCCCGATCGACGGCGGCGCCGGTGGCCGTCACCCTCGTGATGGCCAGCTCGACCAGCGCGGCGCGGTCGGTGTGCTCGTCGCTGCCGTACGCGCCGCACTCGAGTCGCAGCCGCTCGACGAGGCGCGCCGCCGCCAACTTCTGGCGCGCCACCACCTCGATGTTGCCGGTCACCACGGTCTGGACCGCCCCCGGGAGGGCGAGCGCGTCCAGCGCCGCGACCACGCCCGGCATGACCTTCACGGTGGCCAGGAGGTCGGCGTCGAGGGCGGCGTAGCCCCGCACCAGTGCCTCGAGGACGGCAGGCACCAGGGACACGTCGTCCACGCCGACCGCACCGAGGAGCAGCGTGGCGATGTCCGGGTCGGTGCGCCCGCCGAAGTCGAGCCGCTCCGGTGTCCATGTCCGGCCCGTGACCTCCTCGACGGCGGCGATGAACGCCCGTGCGCCGATGCCCGACGACCGCATCAGCGTGCCGTCGATGTCCCATAGGACGACGAGCGGCGGCTCGGGCGCCGTCACACCAACGCTTGGTGCACGAGCACCTTGAGCTGGGAGCGCAGCGGGTGGGTGCTCGACGGCAGCAGTTGCGTGAGGAACACGGCGGTGATGTCCTCGATCGGGTCCACCCAGAACGCGGTGCTGGCGGCGCCGCCCCAGCCGAACTCACCCCGCGAGCCGGGCACCTTGGCCTTGACCGGATCGACCGTGACCGACACGCCGAGGCCGAAGCCCACGCCGTCGAACGCCGTTTCGGCGAACAACGGCCGGCCGAAGGCGGTGAGGTCGGCCCCGTCGGGCAGGTGGTTCGAGGCCATGTAGCGCACGGTGCGCGAGCCGAGCAGCCGCACCCCGTCGATCTCGCCCCGGCCCGCCAGCATCTGGGCGAAGCGGTGGTAGTCGGCCGCCGTCGTGACCAGGCCGCCGCCACCGGACAAGTACGTGGGGGGCTCGAGCGCGTTGCGACCCATCGAATCGAGGCGCCGGGCCTCCAACGTGCCCGGCTCCGGCGTGTACAGCGCCGCCAGCCGGCCGTGCTCGGCCTCCGGCACGAAGAAGCCGGTGTCGACCATGCCGAGCGGCCCGAAGATGCGTTCGGCGAAGAACTGATCGAGCGGCATGCCCGACGCCACCTCCACCACGCGGCCGAGGACGTCGGTGGCGTGGCTGTAGGCCCACTCGGCGCCCGGCTGGAACAGGAGGGGCAGGGCGGCCAGGTGGTCGCAGACGGCGGCGAGGTCGGCGCCCTCGGGCACACCCCACTCGAACCCGGCCCGGCGGTACAGCTCGTCGACGGCGTGGGAGGCGACGAACCCGTAGGTCAGCCCACTCGTGTGGGTGAGGAGGTGCCAGATCGCCATCGGCTCCACGATGGGGTCGGTGACCGGCTTGAGGAACGTCCCGCTGCGCCAGACGCGGGCGTCGGCGAAGGCGGGGATGTACTTCGAGACCGGATCCTTCAGCTCGAACACACCCTCCTCCCACAGCATGAGCGCGGCGACGGAGGTGATCGGCTTGGTCATCGAGTAGGCCCGGAAGATCGTGTCGAGCTCGATCGGCGCCCCCGCCTCCATGTCGCGCTGCCCGCACGTCTCGACCAGCACGACCTGGCCGTCTCGGGCCACGACGAGCGTCCACCCCGGCAGCAGGCCGTCGTCCACGTAGCGCCGCAGCCGGGCGCCGATCCGTTGCAGGCGACTCGCATCGAACCCCGCCTCTTGCGCTTCGACCTCGACCTTCAGCTCCATGGGAGCCTCCTCTCGACCGTGGCAGCGTAGAGGCGCCCGTCTCACGCCTCGAAGTACGACTCGGTGAGCCAGGCCCGCACGTCGTCGTCGACGTCGGCCGGGGTGTGCAGCCGCACGACGTGGTGGGTGCGCCGGGCGGAGCCGGCCATCCGCCTGGTGATCTTGGGGTCGGTCACCACCCGGCTGAGGGCGAACGACAGGGACACCCAGCGCACCATGGGGCGCAGCTCGGCGAAGGGCCGGTCGCGCTTCAGGAAGATCCCCACCGACACCGGCTCGACGTGCACGGGTCCGAGCGTCTCCAGGTGGGCCAGCACGGCCTCGAACACCGGCCGCTCGTGGGCTGGGCCGGTGGCGAAGTATTCCTCGAGTGCCATCGCCGGTTCGCACTCGTGCGACTGGCCGTCCCGGCTGAACAGGCGGCGGCACGACGGGCACGTCCATCCCGGCACGGCGCCCATGATCGCGGGAAATCCCGGTCACCGGCGGCCGGGCCATCGCTACCGTCGGCCCATGGAGCGGCCTGACTACCTCGCGCTGCTGCGACCCCTGATCGCCGGGCGCCGGGTCATCCTCGCCGGCGGCGTGGTCGCCGCCTCCACCCCCGTCGCCGAGCTGATCCACCGCCTCGGCGCCGAGGCCATCCTCATCGTCGGCACGGAAGGGATGGGCGCTGGGCCGCCGCCGGCGCCGGAGGTGGCGAGCTGGGTGGCCGCCGAACTGCCGCCCATGCCGTCCATCGTCGCCATGATCCGCGCCGGCAACCGGCTGCTGGCCGAGCCCCCGCCGGAGTTCCGGCGCGCCGTCGAGGAGTTCGATCCTGCGGGCACGGCCCTCGTCATCGGGACGTTCCTGAACGAGGCGCCGCAGTTGCTGGGGCGGCCGTTCCTCGCTCACCGCCGCGCCGCGTGGGTGGCGCTCGACGACAAGACCATCGTGGACGCCCTGTGGGACGAGGTCGGCGTCGCTCGCGCTCCCTCGGCGGTCGTGCCGCTCGCCGGTGATGCCGCCCGCGCCGCCGCCGCCGAGCTGGACGCCGGTTCCGGCACGGTGTGGGCGGCCGACTCGTCCGAGGGTTGGCACGGTGGGGCGGACGGGCTCCGATGGGTGCGGGGCGCCCCCGACGTCGACGATGCCGTGCGGGCCTTCGCCGGCCGGGCCCGGCACGTGCGCATCATGCCGTTCCTCCAGGGCGTGCCGTGCAGCATCCACGGCATCGTCTACGCCGACGACGTCATCGCGTTGCGCCCGGTCGAGCAGATCACCCTTCGCCGCGCCGACCAGCCGACCTTCTTCTACGCCGGCTGCGCCACGTTCTACGACCCACCGGAACCCGTCCGCGAGTCGATGCGGGCCATGGCTCGGCGCGTCGGTGACCACCTTCGCGACCGCGTGGACTTCCGCGGTGCGTTCACGATCGACGGCGTCATCGCCGCCGACGGCTTCCGCCCGACCGAGCTCAACCCGCGCTCGGGGGCCGGCCTCCTGGTGCTCGAGCGCGGGCAGCCGGAGGTGCCGTTGTCGCTGCTGCTCGAGTTCCTCGTCGGCGGGCACGACCTGGGGTACGACCCGCGGGAGCTGGAGTGCACGCTCGTCGAGGGCGCCGATGCCCACCGCGGCGGTGGAACGTGGCACGGCGTTGCCGCGACCGTTCCCGAGACGTCGGAGCGCGAGGTGATCGGTGGTCCGGACGGGTGGCGCTGGGCCGCCGGGGCCGACACGGCCACCGGTGAGGTCAGCGCCGGCCCCAGCAGCATGGGCGGCTTCGTGCGCCTGCGCGCCTTCGGCCACGACACGGCGACCGGCCCGTCGTTCGGTCCCGCGGCGGTGGCCTTCTGGGCCTTCGCCGATCGCGCGCTGGGCACCGACGTGGGTCCGCTGGAGCCCGCCGTCCCGAGCTGAGGGCTAGGCGCCCGACGGCCCGGGTAGGTCCGAGGCCATGTACATAGGCGTCGGCACGATCGTGCTCATCCTCATCATCGTGCTCGTGGTGCTCGCTCTGTCCCGCCGCTAAGAGCCTCTGCTGGCGCGGTCGTAGCCCTCGCTGAAGAAGGCCACGGCGGCGACGACGTCGGGCACGGCGCCGGCCCCGAGGCTGGCGCCGAAGGGTTCGTTCCAGAAGTCGCCCTTGCGGGCCGTCCACGGCCCCACGTAGAGGTAGGGCTCGGGATGGGCGTCGTCGCCGACGGAACCGCCGTAGTTGACCTCGCCGAACGAGAGGGCGAGGTCGAAGTGCTCGGGCCAGAGGGTGGCGTCGGTCGGCTGCTCGTCGCGATGCTGCGCGGCGAAGGCCCCGAGCGCGTCGGCGACGAGGGCGAACCAGGCCGCGATGGCGGCGGCCGCGTCGGGATCGATCTCGAGCCCGGCGTCCAGATCGAGCGGCGTCGCCGGGGCGTACGTGCCGGACGGCAAGCCGGGGTGGATGCCGACGAGCGTGCCCGCCGAGCGCAGCGTGGTCACCGGTTCGCGCGTCACCTCGCCGGTCTCGTCGCGCACGACCAGATCGCCGCCGATGACCTCGATCCAGCGCCCGTCGGTCAGGGGCGTGCCGATGCCGCCGAGGGCGGGCTGCAGGCCGATGCGCCCGACGGCCCGGTAGCGAGCCGCCGCCAGGACGTGCTCGGCCACGATGTGCAGCGCGTCGCGCGTCTCGGCGAAGCGGGGCGGCAGGGGGCTCCAGGGGGCGGCGGGCATGGCGGCCACCGTACCGGCCACCCCACCCACGCTCGGCGCGGCGGAATCCTGTTCCGATCGGCGTTTGGGTGCCGATTGCCTCGCCTGGCGGGCCGATCGGCACCCATGACCGAATCGGCACCCAACGTCGCTTGGCCGAGGGATTGTCCGAGCGCAGCGAGTCGGCGCCGAAGAGGCGAGTGCCGCCGCAGTGCGGCGGCAGGGGCAGGTGGCCGAGGGATTGTCCGAGCGCAGCGAGTCGGCGCCGAAGAGGCGAGTGCCGCCGCAGTGCGGCGGCAGGGGCAGGTGGCCGAGGGATTGTCCGAGCGCAGCGAGTCGGCGCCGAAGAGGCGCCGCTAGGACATCGACAGGTGCCAGGTCTCGTTGAAGGAGCGCAGCACGGCGCCCCGGGGGGTGATGGCGATGCGGGAGATGGAGGCCTGGTCGAGGTGGGCCCGCCAGGCCGTCTCGGCGTCGGCGTGCAGCACCCACGACACCGCCGCCTTGATCGGGGACACGTGGCTGACGACGGCGATGTCGATGTCGGCCGCCGCCGTCACCAGCTCCTGCATCGCCTCGGCCACCCGCTCCCCCATCTGCACGAGCGACTCCCCGCCCATCGGCACGAACGAGGTGTCGACCCGCCAGCGCTCCCACAGCTCGGTGGCCGCGGCCGTGCCGAGCTCCACGCCGTCGTAGACGCCGTAGTCGACCTCGATCCACCGGTCGTCGACCTCGACGGGCGGGCCGATGTACTCCGCGGTCTCCCGGGCCCGCAGCAACGGGCTGGCGATGACGCGGTCGATGCCCTTCAGGGCGTCGCCGATGGCCGCCGCCTGGGTGAGGCCGACCTCGTCGAGGGGTGGGTCGAGCCGCCCGACCAGGCGGCCGGCAGCGTTGAACCCGGTACGGCCGTGGCGGACGAGGATCAGCACGCCCACAGTCGATCACACTCCGGGGCGCCCGTTACACGAGGGCGGGGTCGAGATGTCCTGTGCGCCAGAACAGTCGCCGGCGGCGGGGATCGGCCAGTCCGAAGCGCCGCCACCCCCAGGCCAGGATCAGCAGCCCGGTCACCTCGAACCCCAGGCTGAGCAGGCCCCGGTCGACGGACGGGAGGGGCTGCTCACCAAGCGTCGATCCGCTGAAGGGCCACCAGAACACGTTGGCGTCACCCCAGGCACCGTCGAACACGAGGTGCAGGAACATCCCGATGGGCAGGAACAGCCACCGCCGGCGCTGCGCCCGCCGCCCGATCGTGGCCAGCATCACCACGACCAGGACGGCCACGCTGAAGGTGATCGAGTGGGCCACGGCGGCGCCGCCGAACGGAGCGTCGATCAGGTCAGGGATTATGGCCCCGACGAAGAGCACTCGGTAGTCGATCGCCGGGTCGTGGAAGACGAACCACACGGTGAGGAACGCCGTTCCCCAGAACCACAGGAGCACTCAAACCACCAGGATGCGGCCGCACTGCTCGCACTCGATGATGGCGTCGGGGCGGGCGGCGCGCACCCGCTCCAGCTCGAGCAGCGGGAGGTCCAGGTTGCAGCCGGTGCACCGGTTCCCGTCGAGGGTGGCCACGGCCACGCCGCCGAACTTCGGGCGCATGCGCTCGTACCGGGCGAGGAGCGCCTCGGGGATGGGTGCGGCCGCCTGGACCCGCGCCGCGCCCACGGCCGCCAACTCGGCATCGACGCCGGCCTCGGCGTCGGCCAATGCGGCCCGTGCGGCGGTCAGGCGCTCGTCGAGCTGCACCTGCTCGTCGGCCCCCGTCGCCAGCCGTTGGTCGAGCGGCTCCAGCGCCTCCATGAGCTCGAGCAGGTTGTCTTCCATCGACGACTGCCTGGCCTTCAGGCCGTCGATCTCACCGCTCATGGCCTGCGCCTCGCGGGGAACGCTCGTCGCGGCGAGGCGGCGCTCGAGGACGCGGCGCTTCTCCTCGGTGACCGCCACCTCCCCCTCGATGCGCTCCTGGTCGGCGGCGAGGCGGTTCTGCTCGGCGCCGGCGCTCGCCAGCTCGGCCCCCAAGCGAGCGCGCTCACCTTCGAGGCCGGCCACGAGGGCGCGCTCGGGCAGCGTGGCCCGGCGATGGCGAAGCTGGTCCGCGGCCGTGTCCTGCTGCTGCAACACGAGCAGCGCGTGCAGATCAGCCATCTATCCGGACTTCGGCGGTCCGGTAGCCGGCGGCGTCGTCGCCGGTTGCGTCGGCGGTCCGGCAGCCGGCGGCGTCGTCGCCGGTGACTTCGGCGGTCCGGTAGCCGGTGGCGTCGTCGCCGGTGCCTTCGGCGGTCCGGTAGTCGCCGGTGGCGTCGTCGCCGGTGGCTTCGGCGCGGCGGTGGCGGGCGGGGCGGGCGGGCCGGCGCAGGAGCCGACGGTGGCACCCGACGGCGCGTACGCACCGACAGGGGCCGCCGGGTCGAGCTGGCTGGCCGGGATCGTGGTGCCGCTGGACACCCTGGAGTACACGGGCGCCGGCGCCTCGGTGGTCGCCGTCGGGTCGGGATCGACAGTGGCGCCGGGCGTCGTCACCGCCGGCGGTGCCGCGCTCACCGTGTAGAGGCACTCGTTGCCCGGCAGGTACAGGCGCTTCGAGCCGCGGGCCGGCTTTGGCGCGGCGGGCCAGTCCTCCTCGGGGTAGCCCTTCGCCTCGCTGGCATTGGCGATGAACTGCTCCCAGATGCGGTACGGCAGGTTCCCGCCGTGGACGTTGCTGACCCCGACGGCGCGGAACTCCGGGATGTTGCGCATCCCGTCGGTCCCGCTGGCCAGCGGGTTGCCCAGCCACACGGCCGCCGACAGCTGCGTGGTGAAGCCCTCGAACGTGGCATTGGTGTTGTTCTCGTAGGTGCCGGTCTTGCCGGCCGCCGGGCGGGTGCCGAGGAACTTCTTCGACGAGCTCTCCACCGTGCCGTGCTTGATGACGCCCTTCAGCGTGTTGATCGCGGTGAGGGCGATCTCGGGGGCCACCGCCGGGGCTCCGGGATCCTGGTGCTGGTACACGATCGACCCGTCGGACCCCTCGATCCGCTCGATGTAGTAGGCGTCGTGGCGCACGCCCTGGGTCGACAGGGTGGCGCCGCTCGTGGCGAAGTCGAGCGGCGAGATCTCGTTGCCGCCGGTGGCGAAGGCGGCGATCGGCTGGATGTCGCTCTTCACCCCGAGCCGGTGGGCGGTGTCGACCACGCGGCTGAGCCCGACGATCTGGCTGAGCTTGGCGTAGGCGCAGTTGATGGACAGCGCCGTCATGGTGGAGACGGTGTCGACGGACCGGCTGACACCGTCGTGGATGAGGAAGGGCTCCTTCGAGCCGGGGTTCGGCAACGAGCACGGCAGCGTGCCGTCGATGGTGTCGTTGGGTTGCACTCCGGCCTGGAGGGCGGCCAGCAGGATGAAGAGCTTGGCCGACGAGCCGGTCTGGCGGGGCGTGATGGCCAGGTTCACCTGCGACTGGTCGAAGCCCCGCCCGCCGACCATGGCCACGACCGCGCCCGTACGGGCGTCCTCGGCGGCGAGCGCCGCCTGGAAACGGCCGCCGGTGTCGGGCAGCTGCTCGGCCACGGCCTGGTCGGCCGCCTGCTGGATGGTGGGGTCGAGCGTCGTGTAGATGCGCAGGCCGCCGCGGTAGAGGGCGTTGTAGCGGGTCTGGGCGTCGCTGCCGAGGATCGTCGTCTCGTTGAGGAGCTGCTTGCGCACCTCCTCGGTGAAGTACGAGCGGGGAACCGCCGTCTGCGGCGTCGAGAGCTGCTTGGTGGGCAACGGCCACGCGTCGCCCGCCTGCTTGGCCTGGTCCTCGGTGATCCTGCCCGTCGCCGCCAGCCGTTCGGTGGTCTGCTTGAACCGGGCGCGGGCCCGCTCGGGGTGGGCCAGCGGGTCGTAGCCCGACGGGTTGCGGATGAGCCCGGCCAGGAACGCACCCTCGTAGAGATCGAGCTGGTCCACGTTCTTGCCGAAGTACGTCTCGGCCGCAGCCTGGAGCCCGTAGGCGTTGTTCCCGAGGTAGACGGTGTTCAGGTAGCGCTCGAGGATCTCGTCCTTCGAGTACTTCTGCTCGACACGCCACGCGTACGCCGCTTCGAGGATCTTGCGATCGGTGTCACGGTCGCTGGTGAGCAGCAGGTTCTTCACCAGCTGCTGGGTGATGGTGGATCCGCCCTGCGTCACCTCGCCGGCCGAGACGTTGACCAGCATGGCCCGCACGAGGCTCTTCGCGTTGACGCCTTTGTGCGTGTAGAAGCTCTCGTCCTCGACGGCCAGGACGGCGTCGACCACGTCCTTCGGGACCTGCGCGATCTTGAACGGCTCGCGGTTCTCGGCCTTGAAGATGTCGATCTGGTTCCCCGCCGCGTCGAACACGATCGACCGGCGGGCCAGCTCCGAGAACGCCGGGAGGTCCGTGGCCTCGACGGTGTTGGCGGTGACGATCTGCACCACCTGCGGCACCACGGCCACGCCAATCGCAGCCAGCCCGAGGCCGGCCACGACCACGGTGATGGCGAGGCGGAAGAGGGTCTTCACGTTCGGTCGAGGGTACCCGCCACATACCCCCGCATCGGGGTCATCGCCGGCCCCGGTGCTGGACTACGCGTCCTGGAAGGCGCGGTCGCGGTTGGCGTCGATCCAGCTCTGGAGGGCGGCGCCCGACTCGAAGCTGACGATGAGCGCGTATCGGGCAGCGGGGCCGGGGTGGTGCACGCCGTGCCACATCCGCTCCGAGTCGACGACGAACTGGGTCCCTCGCGCCAGCGGGATACGCACCTCGCCGTCGCGATCCTCTTTCGCCGTGCGCAGGATCATGCTGCTGCCGGGATCATCGGTGAGCTGCAGCCACGCCCGCACCACGCGGCCGGTGCCGTCGGGGTTGAGGCGGTTGTTGTCGTCGAGGTGGATCCACCGCTCCACGTCGGGCATCACGTTCGGCTCCAGCTTGATCACCCGGACCCGCCCGTAGTCGGCGCCGACGCGCACCGTCCACTCGACGAGCGTGGGGCTGATGGCGGCGTTGGTCGTCCACACGCCGTCCTTGTCCGCCTTGCCGTGGTCCCAGAAGCCGGCGCACTCGACGGCACCGTAGGCAGAGGCGATCGGCGCGAAGTTGGTGTCCCCACCGCTCTTCCAATCGCGGTACTCGAGGTCCAGGTACTCCGCCTCGGGGATCTCGAGATCGCACCGGCCGAGCACGACGTAGCCCCGCTCGGCCAGCTCGGGCAGCTCGTGAAGCATGGCGGCATGGTACCGACTTTGATGCGGCGCCTAGCGGCGCCGACTCGCTGTGCTCGGACAATCCCGCCGGCACCTGCGCCGCCGCTGCATTGCGGCGGCACTCTCCTTCACCGGCCACACTGGCGCCATGGTGGTGGGCCTCCGTCGCCGCTGGTGGTGGATCGCCGCCGGCATCGTCGTGGTCGTGGCCGTCGGCGTGTTCGTCCTTGTCCGCTTCGTGTTCCTGCACGACACCACCACCGCCCTTTCCTCCGACGACGTGCTGGCCCGCTACCGCGCCTCGTCCACCGTCGCCACCGCCGCGACCACCGCACCGGCGGCAACCCTGAGCCTGCCCGCGCCCGGCGTGTACCGGTACGCGACGACGGGCTCGGAGCGGGTCGACGCCCTCGGCGGCACCACCCACGCTTACCCGGCCACCACGACGATCACCATCACACCGTCGACGTGCGGCGTGCAGACGCGCTGGGATGCGCTGAAGGAACGGTGGAGCAGCCGCCAGCTCTGCCTGGGTGAGGGCGGCATCGTCTCCGGCGCGTACACGGACTTCCACCGCTTCTACGGCCAGGACGACCGCTCCGACTGGAACTGCGCCCCGCCCTACGTCGTGGTACCGGCGGCGCCGGGGGCGGGAGCCAGATGGACGGGAACGTGCACCGACGGTCAGGGAACCACCGAGTCGACGACGGTGTCGGTGGTCGCCCTCGAAGACGTCACCGTCGCCGGTCAGCACGTCGCTGCGGTGCACACGCAGCGGGTGGAGGACGATGTCGCCAAGGACGGCACTGCCCACACGACAACCGACCAATGGTTCGACATGCGTACCGGGCTGGTGCTGCGGGAGACAGCCACCTCGTCGTCGACCACGTCCACGTTCGTCGGCGACGTCCACTACCAGGAGCAGTACGAGCTGAAGATCGCGTCGCTCGATCCGCAGCGCTGACCGATTCCAGGTCCAGAATGGACCGATGGAAGGCCACGGCCACGACCACGGCGCCGCCGCCCGCGCCGGGGCCCGCCACCAGGGTCGCCTCGGGGCGGCACTCGCCCTGACGATCGCCTTCCTGATCGTCCAGGTCGTGGTCGGGCTGGCCACCGGATCGCTGGCCCTGCTGTCCGACGCCGGGCACATGGCGACCGACGCCCTCGGCCTCACGATGGCCCTGCTCGCCATCCATGTGGCCAACCGCGGCGGGCGCGACCGCCAGCGCACGTTCGGGCTGTACCGGCTGGAGATCCTGGCCGCACTGGCCAACGCGGTGCTGCTGTTCGGCGTGGCCGGCTACGTCCTGGTCGAAGCGGGGCGGCGGCTCTCCGACCCGCCCGACATCGCCTCGGGCGTGGTGCTCGTGGTCGGCATCATCGGTCTCGGCGTGAACCTGGCCTCGTTCGCCCTCCTCCGGGCCGGCTCGCGCGAGAGCCTCAACGTGGAGGGCGCCTACCTCGAGGTGGCGGCCGACACGCTCGGGTCCATCGGCGTCATCGTGGCGGCCATCGTGATGTCCCTCACCGACTGGCACTGGGTGGACCCCGTGATCGGCGCCGCCATCGGCGTGTTCATCCTGCCGAGGGCGTGGCGGTTGGGTGGCGAGGCGCTGCGCATCCTCGTCCAGGCGGCCCCGGCCGGCACCGACCTCGGTGCCATCGATGCGGACCTACGGGCCATCCCGGGCGTCGTCGACGTGCACGACCTCCACGTGTGGACGCTCACCAGCGAGATGGAAGTGGCGACTGCGCACGTCATGGTGGCCGTCGGCACAGACGCCCACTCCGTGCTCGACCAGGCCCGGCTGCTGCTCACCGAGCGCCACGGGCTGCCGCACGCCACCGTCCAGGTCGAACCGGACGACCATCGCGGCTGCGACGAGATCAGCTGGTGATCAGGCGCTGAGCGGCGTCTCGCCGGCCGCGGTGGCCAAGATGGCCTCGGCCTCGGCCAGCGCGCGCTCGATGGTGAGGTCGGCGGCCGAGGTCCGGGCCTCTGCGTACGCGTCGGGCCCGAGCCGGTCGGCCACGTCCGCCAGCATGGCGTCGCTCTGGGCCTGATCGTCCGGGTAGAGCAGGAGCCCGGTCGCCGCCAACCGGGACTCGGCGAGGGCGTGGAGCCGGGCGGCCGGGGCGTCGGCGCCTTCGGTGGCGGCGATCCGGGCGGCGACGATCAGGCCGAACGTGGTGAGGTGCTCCATGCCCAGCTCGGCGGCGTAGTCGAGGGCGTCGCGCTCGGTGGGCGGCAGCGCGCGCGAAGTCGCCGTCGCGCAGCTCCTCCTCGACGAGGTTGTTGAGCGCCAGCGCGGCCAGGACGTGATCGCCGGCCCGGCGGGCCAGCGCCGACACCTCGGCGTTGATGGCGGCCACGTCGTCGTCGCCGCGGGCGCTGGCCACGATGGCCAACCGCAGCAGGGTGTCGGCCCGATCCCCGTCGGTCGTGGCCCGGGCCACCTGCTGCTCGGCCAGCGCCCGGGCCTGGTCGAGGTCGTCGGCGGTGGCCCGGCGCAGCAGCAGCGTGACCCGGGGCGACATGATGCGCACGGGTCCCCAGCGGTCGCCGTCGCCACAGCGGTCGAGCATCGCCTCGCCCTCGTTGCAGCGGCGCCAGGCCTCGTCGACCTGGCCGGCGTCGCCGAGCAGGCTGGCCGACACGAGCAGCAGCCGGGCAACGGCCGCCGACGGCCTGGTGATCCGCGCCAGCACGGCGTCGATCTCGTCGCAACCGAGCCGGGGCTGGCCCGCTACCGCGCGGGGCTCGGCCCGCAGCCGGGCCAGCGCCGGCACGACGTCGGTCGTGGGGTCGAGCCCGTCGATGAGGGCGCTGAGCGTGTCGAGCTCGGCCACCAGGCTGTTGAGCCACGCCCGGTTCCCTCGCTGCGCCAGCGGGAAGCGGTCGAGGTAGAAGTCGGCGATGCGGGCAGCGGTGGTGGCGGTCTGCCCGGCGGCCGCCAGGTGGAGGCCGGCGTAGGCCCGCACCGTCTCCAGCATCCGGTACCGGGTGGCGTTGGCCGCCGGTTCCACCGTCACCAGCGACTTGTCGGCCAGCGACCACACCAGCTCGGGCACGTCGTACGCCTCGACCGTCCCGCCGGTGACGGCGGCGGTGGCGGCGTCGAGGGCGAACGTCCCGACGAAGCACGACAGCCGCTCGAATGCCGCCCGCTCCGGCGCCGTGAGGAGGTCGTAGCTCCAGTCGAGCAGCGCCGTCATCGTCCGCTGGCGCTCGGGGGCGGTGCGATCGCCGCTACGCAGGAGGCGGAACCGCTCGTCCAGCCCGTCGAGGATCTCGGCCGCCGACAGCACCGCGCCCCGGGAGGCGGCCAGCTCGATGGCCAGCGGGGTCCCGTCGAGGCGCTGGCAGATGCGAGTGGCGATGGCACGGTCGACGTCGGGCGTCCCCCCGGCGGCGACGAACCGATCCACGAACAGCGTCACGGCGTCGGCGGCGACGGACAGCGGCGGCAGCCGCCGGACCCACTCGCCGGAGACGCCGAGCGGTTCGCGGCTCGTGGCCAGCACCGCCAGCGACGGACAGCGATTTAGGAGGGCGGCGACCAGGGCGGCGCTGGCCTCCACGACCTGCTCGCAGTTGTCGAGGATGAGGAGGAGCTCCTTGCCCGTCAGGTGGGCGACGACGTCGTCGAGGCAGTCGGCACCGGTGGCGGCGATGCCGAGGGTGGCGGCCACCGTCGGGACGACGCGTGCGGCGTCGGTGATGCTCGACAGGTCCACCATCCACACGCCCGCCGGCCACGCCGGCGCTACCCGCAGCCCGATCTCCGTGGCCAGCCGGGTCTTGCCCATGCCGCCGGCGCCGGCGATGGTGACGGCGCGCTGCGCCGCCAGCCGGGCGGCGACGTCGGCCGTTTCGATCTCGCGCCCGACGAAGGACGTGCGGGCGGCGACGATGTTGTGCTGGTCGGCGGGCACCGCCCGCACGGCGGGGAAGTCGGCGGGATCGCCCCGGCGGGCGACCTGGTGGAGGGCGACCGGGTGGTCGAAGTCGCGCAGCCGGTAGTGACCGAGGTCGCGCAGCACGACGGTGGTGGCCTGGAGGCGGTCGCGGTCGGCGGCGGCGACGGCCTGCTCGGACGCCACGATCTGGCCACCGTGGGCGGCGTCGACGACGCGGGCGGCCTGATGCATGGCCAGGGCGATGTAGTCGTCGTCATGGGGGAAGGCGATGCCGGTGTGCGCGCCCATCCTCACTTTGGGTGGTCCATCTGTGGGCCACGCCGCCGCGGCCAGCGCCTCCTGGCCGGCGACGCAGGCGGCCAGCGCGTCGGTGCTCGACGCGAACGCGACGAAGCACGCGTCAGCCACCACCTTGATCTCCGTACCATCGTGGGCCGCCCACGCCGTCCGCAGCACGGCACGGTGCTGTTCGAGCACCGCGGGATACCCCTCGCCCAACTGGCGGAGCAGGCGCGTCGAACCCTCGATGTCGGTGAAGACGAAGGTGACCGACCCACGCGGGAGCGCGTCCGTCACGTCAATAGTCTCTCACGGGTCCACACCCGGCTCGGCCAGATCGGAGAAGATGCGGGCCACAGTGACGACCGCCACGACGCTCGACCGACCGGCACCCGCGGGGCCGAGCCGGGCCTCGTCGCGCCCGTCCATGGGCTACCGGCCCGCGCTCGACGGGCTGCGCGCCGTCGCCGTGGTCGCGGTGGTGCTCTTCCACTTCGAGTTCGCCTGGATCCCCGGCGGGTTCCTCGGCGTCGACATCTTCTTCGTGGTGAGTGGCTACCTCATCACCTCCCTGATGATCGAGGAATGGGGCCGCTCGGGCACCGTCGATCGCCGCCAGTTCTGGCTGCGACGGGGCCGGCGCCTGCTGCCCGCCCTCTACCTCATGCTCGTCGTGGTGTGCGCGTGGGCGGTGCTCTTCGTGCCCGACGCCCTCGATCGCCTCCGCAGCGACGTCATCGCCGCCCTGCTGTACGTGACCAACTGGTGGTACATCGTCGACGGCCAGAGCTACTTCGACTCCCTCGGCCGGCCACCGGTCCTGCAGCACCTGTGGTCGCTGGCCATCGAGGAACAGTGGTACCTCATCTGGCCCTTCGCCTTCGCCTTCGCCATGCGCCGCACGGCCGGGGCGGTGCACCGCCTGGTCGTCCCCCTCCTCGCCGTTGCCGCCGCCTCCGCGGTGTGGATGGCCATCTTGTTCAACGCCACCGGCGACGTGAGCCGCGTCTACTACGGCACCGACACCCACCTGTCGGGCCTGCTGATCGGCGCGGCGGCGGCGATGTGCTGGCGGCCGTGGCGGTCCCGGACGGCCGGGCAGCGCCACCTCGTGGCCCTCGACGCGGCCGGCGCCGTGGCCCTCGCCGCCCTCGTGCTCACGATGCTGCGGTGGGGGTCGGACACCACCTTCCTGTACCAGGGCGGCTTCGTCGTCGTCGGCCTGCTGACGATCGTGGTGGTAGCGGCCGCCGTCCACCCGGGCGCCCGGCTGCTGGGCGGCGCGCTCGTCGACACCCCTGCTGCGCTGGATCGGGCAGCGGTCCTACGCCATCTACCTGTGGCACTGGCCCGTGGTCGTGCTGCTTCCTGAGCGCGACGTCGGCTGGCCCCGGCCGGCCATGGTGCTGTTGTGGACGGGGCTCACCGTCGGGCTGGCCGAGTTGAGCTACCGCTTCGTGGAGACGCCCATCCGTCACGGCGCCCTCACCCGCTGGTACCACCGGCTGCGCACCGCGGAGGGACAGGACCGGTCGGTGCTCTGGAGTCGGGCTCAGGTCGGCGGCCTGGCCCTGGTGTTCGTGATCGGCGGCCTTGGCGTGCGCCTGGCCAACGCCGAGAAGGTGGACATCACCCTCGGCGGGGCCGAGCAGCAGCTCAGCCTCCCGACGACGCCGCCGTCGATCGTCGCTGCCGGTCCCGTGTCCACCGCCAGCACCCTGCCCGCCACCCTCCCCCGCCGGGTCGCCGTCGTGGGCGACTCGCAGGCCACCGCGCTGGTGCGCAACGCCCCCACCGGCCTCGGCCAGTACCTGAAGGTGTCCAACGGGGCCGTCGAAGGCTGCGGCCTGGTCGACTCGGGCAGCATCGTCACCGGCGCCCGCTTCCGGCGCGACTTCGACAACTGCCGCGGCTGGGAGCAGAAGTGGGCCAAGTCGGCGACGGGCAACGACATCACGCTCGTGGTGATCGGGGCGTGGGACGTCTTCGACGTGCGCCGCGACGGCGCTCGCGTCGCCTTCGGCTCGCCGCAGGACGACCAGTACCTGGCGAGTCAGCTGCAGCGGGGCATCGACGCGGTGACGGCGACCGGCAGCAAGATGGCCCTGCTCGAGGTGCCGTGCTACCGCAACGTCGACGGCGGCGGCCTCGTGGCGCTGCCGGAGCGGAGCAACGATCAGCGCACGGGCCATCTCAACGACCTGCTGCGGGCAGCGGCGGCCCGCGATCCTGGCCATGTCGTGTTCGTTGAAGGACCGAAGCAATGGTGCTCGGATCCCTCGATCGCCGCGGATCTCGGCTACCGCTGGGATGGCGTGCACTACTACCGGCCTGGCGCCAAGCTGGTGTTCGACACCATCACGCCGGCATTGCTCCAGATTCCGTTGTGACCCGACGCACTACGCGGCGACGAGCGGTTGGGGCGCGAGGGGCCGGGTCGGCAGAGCGAACATCGGCGGCTCGGCGCCAAGGGCCACGAGTGCCTCCCGCTCGTCTTCGAAGATGTGCGGGTTGACCTCGTACAGCCGGTGCGCACGTGCTTGGAGCTGACGAAGTTCGTCGGCCTCCAGGCGCTGCCCGGTGATGGCGTTGGTCCACATGCTGAGAGCCATGACTCTTCCTCCTTTCTTCTCATCAGGAGTGCGGGTGTCGTCTCTCGATACGTCACATCGGTCACGCCCGGTTCACGGGGACGCCCCGCCCGACTCGTCGGTGCCGTCGCCGACCGATCTACGCTGGCCCGATGACCCGCCTCGTCGCTCCGCTGGTACTCGCAGCGCTGCTCCTCGTGGCCTGCGGACAGGACAACGATGACAGCGCGTTGGTGTACCGGGCCGGCGAGTCAGTGGCGGTCGGCGTCGGTCAACACTTCTCCGTCGAGCTCGACAGCAACCCGACGACGGGCTACTCGTGGCAGCTCTCGGCGCCGCCCGGCGCGCAGGTGACCCTCGTCGACGAGGACTACACGCCGGCCGGCCCCCAGACGGCCGGCAGCGGCGGGGTCCAGCGGTTCACGTTCGAGGCTGCCGCCACGGGGACCACGAGCCTGGCCTTCGCCTACGTGCGCCCGTGGGAGACAGGCGTGGCGCCTGCACAGACCGCCACGTTCCCCGTCAAGGTGAGCTGACAGTGGCGGCGACGAGCCCGTTCCCGCCGATCGCGGAGTACGCGTTCCTCTCCGACTGCACGACCGGTGCGCTCGTCGCTCCCAACGGCAACGTCGAGTGGCTGTGCCTGCCCCGCTTCGACTCCCCCAGCGTGTTCGGCGCGCTCCTCGACCGCGGGGCCGGGTTCTTCCGGCTGGCGCCCGACGGCGTCAACGTGCCCGTCTCGCGGCGCTACCTGCCCGGCACGATGGTGCTGGAGACGAGCTGGGGCACTCGAACCGGATGGGTGATCGTGCGCGACGCCCTCCTCATCGGCCCGTGGCACCGGATGTCGTCGCGCTCGAAGAACTACCGCCGCACGCCGACCGACTACGACGCCGAGCACGTGCTCACCCGCACCGTGCGGTGCGTGAACGGCGAAGTGCAGCTGAACCTCGACTGCGAGCCGGCGTTCGACTACGGGCGCGCCCGCGGCGAGTGGTCCTACACGGGCGACGGCTACACGCAGGGCGTCTGCCGGGCGCCCGGCTGTCCGGTCGAGCTGACCCTGACAGCATCGAGCAACCTCGGCTTCGAGGGCCCGCGCGCCTTGGCCCGCACGCTGGTGAAGGAGGGGGACACGCTCTTCTTCGCACTGTCGTGGAGCGAGCTCGCCCCGCCGGCCGACTACGACGAGGCCTACCGGCGGATGGTGTGGACGGCCCACCATTGGCAGCACTGGCTCGACCATGGCGAGTTCCCCGACCACCCCTGGCGCACCCACCTCCAGCGCAGCGCCCTCACGCTGAAGGGCCTCACCTATGCACCGACAGGGGCGATGGTGGCCGCCGCCACCACCTCACTCCCCGAGACCCCGGGCGGTGAGCGCAACTGGGACTACCGCTACACGTGGATCAGAGACTCCACGTTCATGCTGTGGGGGCTCTACACACTCGGCTTCGACTGGGAGGCCAACGACTTCTTCTTCTTCATCGCCGACTGCGCCGAGGCGGAGATGGGCCGCCTCCAGATCATGTACGGGATCGGTGGTGAGGCCGAACTGCTGGAGTCGACGCTCGATCACCTCTCGGGCTACGAGAACGCCCGGCCCGTGCGCGTCGGCAACGGCGCCTACTGCCAGGACCAGCACGACGTCTGGGGCGCCGTCCTCGATTCGTTCTATCTCCACACGCGCTCGCGCGATCACCTGCCCGAGCGCATCTGGCCATTGCTCGTGAAGCAGGTCGAGGACGCCATCACCAACTGGAGCCAGCCCGACCGTGGCATCTGGGAGGTACGGGGCGAGCCCCAGCACTTCACGTCGTCGAAGATGATGTGCTGGGTGGCGTGCGATCGGGGCGTCCGGCTGGCGGAGATGAAAGAGGAGTTCGAGACGGCCAAGCGGTGGCAGAAGGTGGCCGACGAGATCCACGCCGACGTCTGCGCCCACGCCGTCGACGATCGAGGCGTCTTCACGCAGCACTACGGCACCAGCGCCCTCGACGCATCAGTCCTCCTGATGCCGCTCGTGCGGTTCCTGCCGCCCGACGACGAGCGGGTCGTCAAGACCGTCCTGGCCATCGCCGACGAACTCACCCTCGACGGCCTGGTCCTGCGCTACCGCGTGGATGAGACCGACGACGGGCTGCACGGCCACGAGGGCACGTTCACGATCTGCTCGTTCTGGCTCGTGGCCGCGCTGGTGGAGATCGGCGAGATCGACCGGGCGCGCGCACTGTGCGAGCGTCTGCTCTCTCACGCCAGCCCCCTCGGGCTCTACGCCGAGGAGATCGACGCTCGCAGCGGTCGGCACCTCGGCAATTTCCCGCAGGCGTTCACCCACCTCGCACTGATAAACGCCGTGATGCACGTCATCCGCGCCGAGGAGACGGAGGGCGACGGCTACGAGCGCACGGGCGACTTCCGCCGTGGGCGCGCCAGCTGATTTTCGTTCGGCCAGCGTATGGAACGGACACCGTCCTGGGAATAGCGGGCGCATGGCAGCGAAGCGATCATCGGGCGGCATGACGAAGGCGCACAAGGAGGCGCTGGCGACAGGGCGGAACGAAAGCCGGATCGTCCGGCGCTACTTGGAGGCGTTGGCGGCGTCGAAACCAAAGCGGGGCCGGCGGCGGACGATCAGTTCGGTGGAGAAGCGCCTGGCCGTGGTCGAAGAAGCAATCGAGTCGGCGGACCGCATCACCATGCTGAAGCTCTCCCAAGAGCGCCTCGACCTCATCAACGAGCTCGAGTCGATGGCGGTCGACGACGGCATGAAGGAGCTGGAAGAGGATTTCGTGGGCATCGCCGCGCAATACGGCAGCCGCCAGGGCATCTCCTATGCGGCATGGAGGGAAGTCGGCGTCCAGCCCGACGTCCTCCGGAGGGCCGGCATTACGCGCTCTGCGTGATATCGGCGCCGGGGCAGGTGCTGGCGGGATTGACCGAGAGGGCGAGCGGAGAGGTGCCCGCGATCGGCGCTGACGGGGCCGGTGGCCACGATCCGTGAGCGACGTTGGGTGCCGATTCGGTCATGGGTGCCGATCGGCCCGCCAGGCGAGGCAATCGGCACCCAAACGCCGATCGGAACAGGATCCCGCGCCCCGAGCGGGCCCGCCTGGCCGAGGCCGCCGACGACCGCGAGGCGCGAGCAGTGGTGGTCACCGGGTCGGGACGGTCCTTCTGCCCCGGCGCCGACCTCGGCCACCAAGCCGAGCCCGGTGACGAGCCGCTCCCCAACACCAAGATCCCCACGACGTTCCCGCTCGGCATCGACAAGCCCCTCATCGCCGCCATCAACGGCGGGTGCGCCGGCGTCGGCCTCGTCCAGGCCCTCCAGTGCGACGTGCGCTTCGCTGCCACGCAGGCCAAGTTCACGACCGCCTTCGCCCGCCGCGGCCTCGTCGCCGAGTACGGCATCGCGTGGTTGCTGCCCCGCATCGTCGGCCAGACAGCGGCGACGGACCTGCTCCTGTCGGGCCGGGTGTTCGACGCCGCCGAAGCCCTACGCATCGGGCTGGTGAGCGCCGTCGTCGATCGCGACGACGTGCTCGATACCGCCATGGCCCTACGCCAAGGACGTCGCCACCAACGTGTCGCCGGCATCGATGGCCACCATCAAGGAGCAGTTGCGACGCAGGGCCCCGACGTCCGCGAGGGCGTCGACGCATTCTTGGAAGGCCGGCCCCCGGCCTTCCTCCCCCTCGGTGAGGGCACCACCTACCCCTGGATGAAGAGGAACTAGCGAGCCAGCAGTTCGCGCACCTGCCCGCTCGTCGCCACCTCGCCGCCCAGCGCCTGTACCAGCTCCACGGCGCCGGTCACGAGGTCCTCGTTGCGGGCGGGCTCGGTGCCGCGATGGTCCTCCAGCCCGACGCGCACATGGCCGCCGGCCTCGATGGCGGCCTGGGCCATCCCGCACGCCACCACGTCGCCGCCGATCACGCCCACCATCCACGGCCGGCCGGTGCCATCGAGCATGGCGAGGTAAGCCGCCAGCGACGTCGGCGTCGGGGGCAATCCGAACGGCGCGGCGGCACCGAAGTAGAGCTGGATCTTGACCCGGTCGGGCAACGTACCCGCCTCGAGCCGTCGGAGCGCGGCGCGCAGGAAACCCGGTTCGAACACCGACAGGTGGATGGGCCGATCGCGCTGACGACACCACTCGAACATGTAGTCGGCGTCGGCGATCGTGTTGCCGTAGACGAACGAGCCGATGGCCACGATGCCCGGATCGACGGAGGCCATCGGCAGGAGTCCGGCGCCGTGGAGAGCGTCGAGATGGGAGTAGCGCTCCTCGATCGGCGCGTCGGGCGACATGCCCCGCACCGTCGGGTGGAGCACGGCGTCGGGTCGCTGCTCCAGGATCGCCGTCCACGCCTCGGCGTACGGTGCGGGATCGTGCCGGGCCGGGCCGCCCACGTTGGGCTCGTCGTTGTGGTTGTGCACGATGGCGGCGCCGCGGTCGAGGCACTCGAGCCCGCACGCCGTGATCTCCGCCGGCGTCCGCGGGACGTGCGGGTTCGAGCGCTTCTGGGTGTTGCCGTTGATGGCGGCTTCGATGATCACGGGCGGTCGTCCAGGCATCGCCGCCATGATGGTCCGCTGGCCCGCCACTTGTAAGGTCCGCGCCATGAGAGCCGTGCTGTGCAAGGCCTACGGGCCGCCCGAATCGCTCGTCGTCGAGGAGATCGACGAGCCCACGGCGGGCCCCGGTCAGATCGTGGTCGACGTCAAGGCGTGCGCCATCAACTTCCCCGACGTCTTGATGATCCAGGACCTCTACCAGTTCAAGCCGCCGCTGCCCTTCAGCCCCGGCGGCGAGATCGCCGGCATGGTCAGCGCGATCGGAGATGGCGTCGACGGGTTCACGGTCGGCCAGGAGGTGTTCGGCTCGGTGGGTTCGGGGGGCCTGCGCGAGCAGGTGGCGCTCAAGGCCTCCGGCGCCATTCCCGTGCCCCGGGGACTGAGCCTCCCGCAGGCCGCCTCGGTGCTGAGCGCCTACGGCACGTCGTGGCACGCCCTGAGGGACCGAGCCAACCTCCAACCGGGTGAGACGCTCGTCGTGCTAGGCGCCGCCGGCGGGGTCGGCCTGGCCGCCGTCGAGCTCGGCGCCATGATGGGCGCCACCGTCATCGCCGCGGCCTCGACGGACAAGAAGCTGGCGGTGTGCCTCGACCACGGCGCCTCGTTCGGCATCAACTACGAGACCGAGGACCTCAAGGTGCGGATCCGTGAGCTGACCGACGGCAAGGGCGCGGACGTCGTCTACGACCCGGTCGGCGGGCCCTACGCGGAGCCCGCCCTGCGCTCGACGGCGTGGGAGGGCCGGTTCCTCGTGATCGGGTTCACCGCCGGCATCCCGAAGCTCCCCCTCAACCTGCCGCTGCTGAAGGCGTGCTCGGTGGTCGGGGTGTTCTACGGCGCGTGGGCGGCGCGCGAGCCCGAGCGCAACCGGCGCAACCTCGAAGAGCTCGTCGAGTTCATCGAGGCCGGCAAGATCAAGCCCCACGTCTCCGCCACGTACCCGTTGGAGCGGGCGTCGGAGGCCATCCGCGAGCTGGCCGACCGGCGCGCCGAGGGCAAGGTCGTGGTGGTCATGGACGGCACCGAATAAAGCGACCTGACGCACTGTCAGCTAGTTTTTCCAGGGCATGCCGATGAACGTCAAGCCCGTACCCACGCTCGACGAGCG
The DNA here is from genome assembly GCA_963728985.1 of uncultured Acidimicrobiales bacterium. Taxonomy (GTDB): domain Bacteria; phylum Actinomycetota; class Acidimicrobiia; order Acidimicrobiales; family Ilumatobacteraceae; genus DASXAI01. Next base: position 191,067 of record CAVSME010000008.1, read on the forward strand.
CATCAACGACATCCGGATGCGCACCGCCGAGATCATCAACGACGACATCCTGCCCAACGAGCGCAAGCTGTGGCGGGGCCGCGCCAACGGCGCCAGCGATGTGGAGCGCAAGGAATCGAGGGAACTGCGCGAGCACGTGAAGGAGCGGGTGAAGCAGGCGGGGCTGTGGGCCCCCCACCTGCCCCAGGAGTACGGGGGGATGGGCCTCGACTTCCTCGCCCACGCCTACATGAACGAGGTGCTGGCCTACGGCGTCGGCGCCGGTGCGCTCTTCGGTGTGGTGGCGCCGAACTCGGGCAACCAGACCATCCTGGTCAAGTACGGCACCAAGGAGCAGAAGGAGAAGTGGCTGCTCCCGCTCATCGAAGGCGAGCTGGAGTCGGGCTTCTCGATGACCGAGCCCGAGAACCCCGGGTCCGATCCGCGCTCGCTCACCACCAGCGCGGTGCGGGAGGGCGACGAGTGGGTCATCAACGGCCACAAGTGGTTCACCTCGAACGGCTTCGCCGCCGACTTCTTCATCGTGATGTGCCGGGTGCAGGACGACACCGGCCAGTTCCGGCCCGGCCAGATGGCGCAGATCATCGTGCCGACGGACACGCCCGGCTTGAACATCGTGCGCGGCGTCGGCGTGTGGGGGTCGGAATCGTCGGACCACTGCGAGGTGCTCTACGAGGACGTCCGGGTGCCGGTGGACAACATCCTCGGTCGGGTGGGCGACGGCCATCGCGCGGCGCAGGATCGCCTCGGCGCCGGCCGCATCTTCCACTGCATGACGTCGGTCGGCCAGATGTGGCGCGCCTTCGATCTGATGGTGGAGCGCTCGATCAGCCGCAAGGTGCACGGCGGCCTGCAGAAGGACAAGCAGTTCATCCAGGGCTTCATCGCCGACAGCTACATGGACATCACCGCGGCTCGCCTCATGACCATCAACGCCGCCGAGAAGATCGACCGCGACGACCAAGCGGCGCGGATCGACATCTCGTCGATCAAGGTGTTCGTGCCCGCGGCTTACACCCGCGTCGTCGACCGGGCCATCCAGGTGTGGGGCGCGGCCGGCGTGTCGAGCGACCTGCCGCTGGCCGGCATGTACCACGGCGCCCGGACGCTGCGGATCGCCGACGGTCCGGACGAAGTCCACAAGGTGCTCATCGCCAAGAACGTGATCGGCGCCTACGAGAAGGGCGACGGCTGGGACTTCGGCAACTAGTTAGGGCTCGGCCGGCTACGGCTACTGCGCCAGCCACTCCCGCTACTTCTGGGGACTGCGCCTCCACCTGATCTGCACCCCCGGCGGTCTGCCCATCACCTTCGCCCTGGCCCACCCCAAACTCGATGAACGCGACATCGCCCGCGACCTGCTCGACACCGACCCGGACCTGCTGCGGACCCGAACCGGACAGACGCTCATCGCCGACAAGGGCTACGCCAGCCGCGAGTTCGAGTCGTTCCTCACCGACCACGGCGTCGACCTGCTGCGCCCCGCGTTCAAACGCGAACCACCCCGCCCCGGAGCCCGGCTCCTCAAACCGTTCCGTCAGATCATCGAATCCATCAACGACACCCTCAAAGGGCAACTCGATCTGGAACGCCACGGCGGCAGAACACCAGGTGGCGTCCTCACCCGAGTCCTGCAACGACTCCTCGCCCTCACCGCCGCCATCTGGCACAACGACCACACCGGCCAACCAGTCCTGCGATCGCTCACCGCCTACGACCACTAACGACCTAGTGGTCGATGCCGGGTCGTCACTCGTCACGGCGCTCGACTTCGTCTGGGACCGTTTCACCACGCGGCTCGAGGGACTGAGCGACGCCGAGTACTTCTGGGAGCCGGTGCGCGGCTGCTGGACGGTGCGCCCCGACTCCACCGGCCGGTGGGTGCTCGACGGCGCCGACCTCGGTCCGTACCCCGACCTCGACCCGATGCCGGTCACCACCATCGCGTGGCGCGTCTGCCACCTGGCGGGGTCCGCGCTGGGCGGCTTCGCCGAGCGCCGCTTCGGTGCCGAGGTGACCCACGAGCTGCCCCGGCACGCGTCGGAGGTCGCCGACTTCGTCGACCAGAACTACCGGGCGTGGCGCGACGGGCTGGCCGGTCTCGACGCCGAGGCGTGGGAGCAGCCGCTCGGGGCGGCGTGGGGCCCGTACGCCACTGCCAACACGGTCGACCTCGCCCTCCACGTCTTCGACGAGGTCGTCCACCACGGTGCCGAGGTCGGCCTCCTGCGCGACCTCTACGTGCGGCTACGTTCCTGACGGGGAAAGGGGGCGACGGTGAGCACCCAGGCCGAGCTCGATGCGATCCAGACCGAGGTGACGGCGTGGCTCGAGGCCAACTGGCGTCCCGAGCGGCCGAAGCAGGAGTGGCTGGCCATGGTGGTCGACGCCGGCTACGCCGTGCCCACGTGGCCGAGCGAGTGGTACGGGCGCGAGCTCGACGCCGAGGCCGGCGCCGTCATCGCCGCCGCCTTCCGCGCCCGGAATGCCCCTGGCGCCCGCCAGGACGTGCACAACCTCTGGGCCAACACGGCACTGGCCTACGGCACCGAAAGCCTGAAGCAGCGCTTCATCCGGCCGCTCCTGCTCGACCAGGTGAACATGTGCCTGCTGTACTCCGAACCGGGGGCCGGCTCTGACCTCGCCGGCCTGCAGACCCGCGCCGACCGCGACGGCGACGAGTTCGTCGTGAACGGGCAGAAGGTGTGGACATCGGGCGCCAAGAAGGCCGACTACGGCATGCTCATCGCCCGGACCAACTGGGACGTTCCCAAGCACCAGGGCATCACGTTCTTCTGGTTCCCGATGCACCAGCCCGGCGTCGAGGTTCGGCCCATCCGCCAGATCACCAACGAGGCCCACTTCAACGAGGTCTTCATCACCGACGGTCGGGTGCCGGCCGAGAACATGGTGGGCGACCTGAACAACGGGTGGCGGGTCCTGCAGACGGCCCTCGCCTACGAGCGTTCGGTCATGGGCGACGTCGCCCGTGGCCCCCGCCCGGGTGGGCGCCCGGCAGCGGAGATGGGCGAGCCGTCCGACGGGGGCGTGTCGGCCGTCGACGTCGACCTCGTGGCGCTGGCCCAGGCTCACGGTCGCAACGGCGACGCCCTCGTGCGCCAGTCGATCGCTGCCGTCACCGAACTGCGCCAGGTGAACCGCTGGAACGCCCGGCGGGCCAAGGCCGAGCTCGAGCAGGGCACGTCCTCCCCCATCCTCTCGCTCGGCAAGCTGGCCATGTCCGGCATCCTGCACCGGGGCGCCAGGGTGCAGGGCACCATCGTCGGCGCCGAGGCGCTGCTCGAGGGTCCCGACCATCCCGAGGGCGACGCCGCCAACTTCCTCGCTCTCAACGCCTACTTCACCTCCATCGGCGGGGGCACCGACCAGATCCAGCGCAACATCATCGGCGAGCGGGTGCTGGGCCTCCCCAAGGAGCCCGAGGTCGACCGCGATCTGCCGTTCAAGGACGTCAAGAAGGCGTCCGTCCGGCGCTGACCAGGGCGAACGTCGACGGGGTCACTCTGTCAGACCCCCTGCGTAGGATGGCCGTCGTGACCGTTCGCCATGAAACGTTCTCCGGGCACGAACTGCGCTCCGAGGATCTGGAGCAGTACCGACGGGAGCTGACGGGCTACTGCTACCGCATGCTCGGCTCCGCGTTCGAGGCCGAAGACGCCGTCCAGGAGACCATGGTGCGGGCCTGGAAGGGCATGGACGGCTTCGAGGGCCGCTCTGCCGTGCGCTCCTGGCTCTACCGCATCGCCACCAACGTCTGCCTCGACCAGCTCCGGGGCCGCCAGCGGCGGGCCACCCCCATGGATCTCGGGCCCGCGGGCTCGGTGGAGTCGTTCTCCGGCCTCACCCGGCCGGAGAACACCTGGGTCCAGCCCATCCCCGACGGCCAGGTCCTGCTGGCCGACTCGGACGACCCGGCCGAGATAGCCGCGGCGCGCGAGACCATCCGGCTCGCCTTCATCACCGCCCTCCAGCACCTGCCCGCCCGGCAGCGGGCCGTGCTCATCCTCCGCGAGGTGCTGCGGTGGCAGGCCACGGAGGTGGCCGAGCTGCTCGACACCAGCGTGGCGTCAGTGAACAGCGCCCTGCAGCGGGCGCGTGCCACCCTGGCCCAGCACGACCGGGGCACCACCGACGTCGCCGCCATCGCGCCGGAGGAGCAGGCGCTGGTGGCCCGCTACGTCGAGGCCTTCGAGCGCTACGACATCGAGTCGCTCGTCTCCCTCCTCCACGACGACGCCGTCATGTCGATGCCGCCGTACGACTTCTGGCTCCAGGGTCCCGAGGAGATGGGCCGGTGGTTCGTCGGCCCGGGGGCCGAGTGCGAGGGCTCCCACCTGGTGCCGCTGGCCGCCAACGGCTGCGCCGCCTTCGCCCAGTACCGGCCGGACGGCCAGGGTGGTCACACCGCGTGGTCGATCCAGGTGCTGGAGATCTCAGGCGGGCGGATCGTCGGCCACCACAACTTCCTCGACCTGGAGCTGTTCGAGGCCTTCGGCCTCCCCCGCACGTACGCCGCCTGACGGGCCGGTCAACACGGCCTTCAGGCCGACCAGGTCGATGAGGCCCAGGAGGTCGTCCTGCGCGCCCCGGACGCGGATCGAGCAACCCCACCGGCGGGCGGCGAGCTGCAGGCGGGCGAGGGCGTCCACCACCGCCAGCCCGTCGGTGTCGGCGCCGGCGACGGGCCAGCTCACGACCTCCACGTCGCCCGGCGCCCGCACCACGATGGTGGCGCAGCCGTCGCCCGTGAGGACGCAGGCCGTCAGCTCCGCCGGCGGAGGCGGCGGGCTGCGGTCGTGATCGGCGTGCTCGGGCAGGGAACGTCCTCCTGGTCTCGCCGGGTGTGACTTCCGCGCCACGCCCAACTCATCGGTCATCGGGCGGCGAGGGCCAAGCCGACGGCCGCCGCCGCCAGGGCGCCGCCGGTGCTCAGCACGACGTTCAGCACCGCCGCTCGGGACTGGCCGCGCTCCGCCAGCCGCACCGTCTCGAAGGTGAAGGTCGAGAACGTGGTGTAGGCACCGCAGAAGCCCGTGCCCAGCACCAGGCGGGCGTCGGTCGACAACCCGTGGTAGAGCCCCAGGCCGGTCAGCAGACCGAGGACGAACGAGCCCGAGACGTTGATGAGCGCAGTGCCCCACGGGAAGCGGCCGCCGGTGGCCTCGGTGACCAGGCGATCGACCACGTAGCGGGCGGGGGCGCCGACAGCGAGGGCGACGACGAAGAGCAGCCACGTGCCCGGGCTCATCGCCGACCCATCCGTCGGCCGATGGCCAGGCCGAGCGCCGCCGCGGCGAGGCCGCCAGCGAGGCTCACCACCACGTACGCGCCGGCGGCACCGGCGTGGCCGACCTTCACGAGGAGATCGGTCTCCACGGCGAACGTCGAAAGGGTGGTGTACGCCCCCAGGAACCCGGTGCCGATGAAGGCGCGGGCGTAGAGCGAGGGCGGATACCGCTCGAGCAGCAGCGCCACGAGTACCCCGATCGCCAGCGAGCCCGACAGGTTCGCCACCAGCGTGGCCCAGGGGAAGTGCCCAACGGGCACGGTGATCAGCTGCGTGAGGGCGTAGCGGGGGCACCGCCAGGCAGCGCGCCGATGGCGACGGCGGCCACGACCCGAGGGTCGATGCGGCGGTCAGCCGCGATGGCGTCGGGATCGACAGGAAGGGCGGCGTCACCGGTCCGGGCGCGGTCGTGCACCGGTCCATCGTGTCGGCACCGGCCCGGCTACGGCGAGCCGGGCTCGGTCGACTCGGCGCCCAACCACGGAGCGTGCTGGTCACCCGAGGACTTTGGGTGCGAATCCGGTCATGGGTGCCGATCGCGTCGCCAGGCGACGCATCTCGCACCCAAACTGCCACCGGTGCCGGCTCGCTCGCGCCCAGCGTGACGCTCGACCCTGACGACACCGAGCCGCGGTGACGTGAGCGCTACTCGTTGAAGGCGAAGTGGCGCTCGATCTCCTCGCGAACGTTGCCGAGGTGGGCGTAGTACTTGGGGAAGCCGGCGTTGTAGTTGCCGTCCTGGCGCCGGTTGAACTCCCCCTCGAAGTTGTAATAGCCGGGCGTGCACTCGGCGTTGCGGTTCGTCTTGCCGCGGTGCTCGATCACCTGTTGCACCCACCACTCCTCCGCTTCCGGAGTGACATCGAGGGTGGCGTAGCCGTGGCGGCGGACGTAGTCGATGCAGGCGGCGATGTGGTCGCCCTGGGCCTGGAGGACGTCGGTCAGGTTGAAGTTGAACGACGCCTGGTAGCCGCCCATGATGAACAGGTTGGGGAAGCCGTGGGTGTGGATCCCGACCATCGTGCGGATGCCCTCGGCGTACTTGTCCTGCAGGTCGAGGCCGCCCTCGCCCACGATCCGGTTCCACGTACCGGTCTTCTGCACCTCGAAGCCGGTGGCGTAGATCAGCAGATCGAGCGGGTACACCTTGCCGTCGAAGACGGGACCCTCCTCGGCGATCTCGGTGATGCCCTTGCCGTGGGTGTCGATCAGGTGCACGTTCGGCCGATTGAACGTGGGCAGGTAGTCGTTGTGGAAGCACGGCCGCTTGCACATGAACATGTACCAGGGCTTCAACGCCTCGGCGGTGGCCTTGTCCTCCACGATGTCCTCGATGCGGCGATGGATCCGCATCATGTAGTCGATGTTGGCGTTCTCCTGCGCCCGGATCTTGTCCTCGCGCGTCATCGATGCCCGCTTCTCGATCTGGATGGCGGTGAGCGGCGGCTCGGTGAACATCTTGGCCCGCCGCTCGGCCTGCCAGCCGGGCTGCAGCGTGGCCGCCCACTCCGGATCGGTCTCCCAGTCGTCGCGGACGTCGATCGACGACGGCGTGCGCTGGAAGATGTACAGCTCCTTGCTGTTCTCGCCGAGGCCGGGCACGGCCTGGACGGCGGTGGCGCCGGTGCCGATGATGCCGACCACCTTGTCGGAGAGCTTCTCCAGGTCCTGGCCGGTGTAGTCGTAGTCCCACCGGCTCGTGTGGAAGGAGTGGCCCTTGAAGCTGTCCATGCCCTGGATGCGGGCCAGCTTCGGCTTGGTGAGCGTGCCGTTCGCGCACACCACGAACCGGGCCCGCATCGTGTCGCCGCGGTCGGTGCCCACGTACCAGAGCCGCTCGTCCTCGTTCCAGATGGTGGACGTGACCGTCGTCTGGAAGACGGCGAGCCCGTAGAGGTCGTAGCGCTCGGCGATGGCGCGGCAGTGGTTCAGGATCTCCTCGCCGCGGGCGTAGTGGCGTGTGGGGACGTAGCCCATCTCGTCGAGGAGCGGCAGGTAGTCGTAGGCGACGACGTCGCACGCCACACCGGGGTACCGGTTCCAGTACCAGGTGCCGCCGACATCGCCGCCCTTCTCGACCATGCGGATCGACTCCACGCCGACCTCGCGCAGCCGCGCCGAGGTGAGCAGCGCCGAGAAGCCGCCGCCGATGAAGAGCACCTCGACGGTGTCGTCGATCGGGTCGCGCTCGATGATCGGCCCGCCGTAGGGGTCGGTCTCGTACTGCGCCAAGGGCCCGGACAGGTCCGTGATGAACTGCGCCGTCCCTTCCGGTCGGTAGGACAGGCGCAGGTCGCGCTCGGCGGCGAACCGCTCCTTGATCTCGTCGTAGTACGCCTGGGGCCGCTCGACACGCTCCCGTCGGGGTGGCTTCGCCGGCCGATCTTCACGAGGGGTTGACACAGCAGACCAGTATCGCGCGCGCCATTCGAAAACACCTCGTCGGCTGGAGGTGCCCGGTGCCGCGGTGCTCACTAAGCTGAGTTCGAAATCTACGTCGTGACCAGGGAGATTCCGAGTGGACGTCGAACCTGCCATCGTCGAGCTCATCGGAGACGTTGCCTTCGATCCCGATGCGTTGCGGGACAAGTACCGGGAGGAGCGCGACCGCCGGCTGCGGCCCGACGCCAACGACCAGTACGTCGAGGTGAAGGCCGAGTTCTCCAACTACGTCGACGATCCCTACGTGGAGCCGGGCTACAGCCGCGAGCCCCTGTTCGACGACGTCGACATCGCCATCATCGGCGGTGGGTTCGGCGGCCTCCTGATGGGCGCCCGCCTGCGGGAAGCGGGCTTCGAGCGCATCCGCCTCATCGAGAAGGCGGGCGACGTCGGCGGCACCTGGTACTGGAACCGCTACCCCGGCGCCATGTGCGACGTGGAGTCCTATGTGTACCTGCCCCTCCTCGAGGAGATGGGCTACGTCCCGAAGCACAAGTACTCCTTCGCCCCCGAGATCATGGAGTACAGCAGGGCCATCGCCGAGCGCTTCGACCTCTACCGGGACGCCCTGTTCCAGACGGGTGTGGCCGAGCTGCGCTGGGACGACGAGCACGACCGCTGGATCATCAGCACCGATCGCGGCGACCGCATGACGGCCCGCTTCGTGGCCATGGCCAACGGCCCCCTCAGCCGGCCCAAGCTCCCCGGCATCCCCGGCATCGACGAGTTCAAGGGCTACACGTTCCACACCAGTCGCTGGGACTACGGCTACACCGGCGGTGACTCCACCGGTGGGTTGACGAAGCTGGCCGACAAGCGCGTCGGCATCATCGGCACGGGCGCCACCGCCATCCAGTGCATCCCGCACCTCGGCGAGTGGGCCAAGGAGCTCTACGTCTTCCAGCGCACGCCGTCGTCCATCGACTTCCGCAACAACCGGGAGACCGACTCCGAGTGGGCACAGGCGCTCGAGCCCGGGTGGCAGCAGCGGCGCATGGACAACTTCAACACGCTCGTGAGCGGCGGGGACGCCGACGTCGACCTCGTGGCCGACGGCTGGACGGACATCTTCCGCAACCTCACCGGGATCGCCGCCAAGCAGGCCAGCCGCAAGCTGGGGCGCCGCCTCACGCCACTGGAGAAGGCCGAGCTGATGGAGCTGGCCGACTTCCAGAAGATGGAGGCCATCCGGTCGCGGGTCGAGCAGGTCGTGCAGGACCCGGCCACGGCGGAAGCGCTCAAGCCGTGGTACCGCCAGTTCTGCAAGCGGCCCTGCTTCCACGACGAGTACCTCGACACGTACAACCGGCCGAACGTGCATCTGGTCGACACCGCCGGCAAGGGCGTGGAACTGCTCACCGAGCGGGGTGTCGTGGTGGACGGCACCGAGTACGAGCTCGACTGCCTGATCTTCGCCACCGGCTTCGAGGTCGGCACCACCTACACCCGCCGCGCCGGCTACGACATCGTCGGGCGCGACGGCGTGACGCTGTCGGACAAGTGGGCCAACGGGCTGCGCACACTGCATGGGCTGCAGTCGAGTGGGTTCCCGAACTGCTTCTTCCTCGGCTTCACCCAGACGGCCGTGACCGTCAGCGTGCCTTACGCGCTGAACGAGCAGGCCAAGCACGTGACCTACATCCTCGACGAGGCCCGGACCCGGGGCGCGACCACGGTGGAGATCACGACCGAGGCCGAGCAGGACTGGCTCGACGAGATGCGCGACAAGTCGCGCTTCGCGGAGCGCTTCTACTCGGCGTGCACGCCGGGCTACTACAACAACGAGGGCAACCTTGGGAACCCCAACGGGTTCTTCGCCGGCATGTACGGCGCCGGGCCCCTGCGGTTCTTCGACATCCTCGAGGAGTGGCGGGCCACCGGCGACCTCCCCGGCGTGGTCCTCGCCTGAAAACGCGAACTGGGGCGCCTACGCGCGACATGCGCGCGCAGGCGCCCCAGCTCTCAGTCCGCTAGCCCCGGCCGTGGCGCAGCAGCCGCCCCGGCGTGGCGCCCGTGCACTCGCCCGACTCGAACGTGACCTCGCCGTTGACGATGATCTGCTGGTAGCCCTTGGCCCGCTGCACGCGCCGCCACTCGCCACCAGGCAGGTCGTACTCGGCCTCGCCGATCCACGGCGGATCGATGGCGAGTTCCTCCATGTCGTAGATGACGACGTCGGCCGCCGCGCCTTCACGCAGCGTGCCCCGGTCGCGGAAGCCGGCGGCATGGGCGGCCAGGGCCGACAGCCGATAGTGGGCCTCTTCCAGCGTGAGCACCTTCTCGTCCCGCACCAGCCAGGTGAGGAAGTCCGTGGTGTAGGCGCCACCAGTGAAGAACTTGGTGTGCGCACCACCGTCGGACACGCCCGGGATGGAGTAGGGCTCGGCCATCATCTCCTTCATGAACTCGGCGTTCGAGCCCTTGTCCGGGCCGAGGAACTCCACGTTCAGGTCGCCGGCCAGTGACAGATCGATCATCGCCTCGATGGGGTGCTTGCCTTGCTCGGCGGCGATGTCGCCCACGCTGCGCCCGACGGCCCACTGCAGATCGGCCTGCCGGTTCACGCCCTGGATGATGAGCCCGGCGGGGTTGCCGCCGACACCGGCCTGGATGACGCGCAGCCGCTTGTCGGCCTCCTCGGCCTCGGCCACGAGCGCCTCGCGCAGCTCCGGGTCCTGCATCTTCTCGATCTTCTCTTCCTTCGTGCCCGTGGTGACGGCTCGCCACGCCGGCGACGCGTCGTAGAGGTTCCAGTGCTCCAGGGTGAAGGCGAAGCCGGCCCGGCCGGTGCCGCACTGGGCGAACATCGGCAGGCCCTTCTCACGGCAGCGCTCGATCCAGCGCAACGGCCGCTGGTGCACCGCCGGGTCCTTGCGGGCCGGGGCCACGGCGTTGAAGAGGATGGGGCGCTTGGCCACCTCGGCCAGCTTCTCCAGGAACGCCAGGTCGGCCTTGATGTCGCCGGTGGCCTGCGTCATCTGGATGAAGCCCTCGTCCCGCTCGGCCAGCACCTGGCCGAGGGCGAGGATGTCCTCGTCGCACATGGTGTCGGTCACCATCGGCGTGCCGTCGAAGTCGGCCTGCACCGAGTTGGGCCCGAGGCGTTGGATGGAGAAGCCGCACAGGCCGGCGTCCATGCCCTCGTGCAGGAGCCGCTGCATCTCCTTGCGCTCCTGGTCGGTGGCGGGGCGGGACTTGGCCGCCTCGAGCCCCATCACGTAGGTCATCAGCGATGCGGTGGGCATGTACTGGATGACGTTGACGCCCTTCGGCGCCCGATCCAGCGAGTCGAGGTACTCCGGGATGGTCTCCCAGTCCCAGTGCGGGAGCATGCCCTCGACCATCGACTCGTACGGGATGGCCTCGGTGCGGGTCATCGTGAGCATCGAGCGATCACGGAAGTCGGGCTTGACGGGCACGAACCCGAAGCCGCAGTTGCCGAGCACCACGGACGTGACGCCGTGCCAGCCGGAGATCGTGCACCACGGGTCCCAGCGGATCTGGGCGTCGTAGTGGGTGTGGAGATCGACGAAGCCGGGCGCGACGATCTTGCCCTTGGCATCGATGACTCGCTCGGCGACGCCCGTCGGGCGGCCCCCGATCTGGGTGATCTTTCCGTCCTTGATCCAGACGTCCGCCTGGTATCGAGGAACTCGAGTGCCGTCCACCACCGTGCCTCCGGTGATGTGGATGTCCGCGTCGCTCATGCGGGCCCCTTTCCTAATCCCCTGACGAAAACGTACCTGGTCGCGACTCCGGACACTCAACTCTGGAGTGCGAGGATGTGAAGGTGACTGACACCGACACGGAGCGGCAGGTCGACCCCGCGGTCGAATGCCACCTCGCCGAGCTCCAGCGCAACGGCTACAGCGTGCGCCGGGACGCCCTGTCGCCTGCACTTTGTGACGAGATCCTGGACGAGCTGGCCCGCATGGACGGCACCTGGGGCCGGTCGCTGGTGCAGTCCTTCCACGGCCGTCGCACGGTTCGGTACTTCGACCTGCTCAACGCTGCTGCCGTGTTCCAGCAGCCGCCGGTGCACGATCACATCCTGCCGGTGGTCCGCGGCGTCGTCGGCCACGACTGCCTCCTCAGCACATACGGGACTGCATCGATCGGTCCCGGCGAGCCGGCCCAAGCCGTCCACGCCGACGACGTCATGTACCGCCTCCCCCGCCCCCACCGCGACATCTTCTGCAACGTGATGATCGCCCTGTCGGACTTCACCGAGGAAAACGGCGCCACTCGCATCGTGCCGGGCAGTCACCACTGGGATGAGTATCCCGAGATCAAGGTCATGGCGGACGGCGAGATCGACACCCGCTACCCGTCGATCGCGGCCGAGATGCCCAAGGGCAGCGTGTGCTTCTTCCTCGGCACGACGTACCACGGAGGCGGGGCCAACCGCTCGGACAGCCAGCGCCACGGCATCGTCATGGCGTACTGCGCCGGTTGGCTGCGCCCGCAGGAGAACTTCACGGTTGCCGTCGCCCAGGAGCGCGCCGCCGGCTTCGACCCGGACCTGCGCCGGCTGATGGGCTGGCGGCCCGCCCACAAGGGCGCACTTGGCATCATCTACACCCACCCGCGGCACCTGAGCGGGCCCCTTGCCCACAGCCTGGTCTCGCCGCAGGCGCCTCAGGAGGATCTCGCATGAACGTGGCCGACGTCTTCCTCGAGCTGTACGGCCGCGTCCCGCCGCTGGCCCGCGACGCTGCCGACGGTCTCGATGCGGAGCAACTGGCAGCCACACCCGCGCCGGGCACGAACAGCATCGGCTGGTTGGTGTGGCACCTGGCCCGGGTGCAGGACCATCACATCGCCGAGCTGCTCGACGCGCCGCAGCTCTGGGCCGGCGGCGACTGGGCCAGCCGCTGCGGACTGGCGCCCGATCCGCGCAACACCGGCTACGGCCACTCCCCCGCCGACGTCGCCGCCGTCCGGCCGGTGGACGCGGCGGCCGTGCTCGACTACCTCGACGCCGTCGACGAGCGCACGCGGTCGTTTCTGGCCGGTGTCATGCCAGACGACCTCGACCGCATCGTGGACCGCCGTTGGGATCCGCCCGTCACACTCGGCGTGCGCCTCGTGAGCGTGGCCGACGACTGCCTGCAGCACGCCGGCCAGGCCGCCTACGTGCGCGGCCTGCTCGGGTCCTGAGCGCACGCCCTCAGCGGGCGGCGAAGATGGCTTGCGTGAGCGGGTCGGCAGCCAGGAACAGCTCGACGGTCATCTCCGTGAGCGTGAGGTCGACGGGCGTGCCGAACGTGGCCATCACCGTGTACATCGACAGCTCGACGCCACTGTGCTCGAGCACCCATGGCATGACCGGGTCGTCGGCGTGCGCCGTCCAGCGTGACCACGTCTCCCGGGGAGCGATGTTCGGCCACTCGGCGATCTCGGCGGCCAGCGCCTCCGCCTCGGCCGAGCGGGTGCGGCGCACGATGAGATCGAGCTGGCGCAGGAGGTAGGCCGACCACTGCTCGAAGTTCCGGGTGCGACGGGCGAAGCCGTCGGGGTGCAGGGAGATGCGGAAGATGTTGGTGGGGTCGCCGCGCGCCTCGCGGGAGATGCCGTCGCCGAGCCAGGCCGACGCGTCGTTCCAGAGCTGCACCGTCCAGCACCGGTCGATGGCCACGGCGGGGAACGGCTCGTGCGCATCGAGGAACGCCTGCAGCGAGCGCCGCACGGTCGCCATGGACGCGTCGTCGAGCGGCGTCTCGGCATGACGCGGCGCGTGACCGGCGGCGATGAGCCAGTCGTTCTGCTCGCGCGCCGTCACGCCGAGCCGGTTGGCGATCACGATCAGCAGCTCGGGGCTCGGGCGGGACTTGCCGAGCTCCACGAAGCTCAGGTGGCGGGCCGAGACGCCGACGTCGAGCGCCAGGTCGAGCTGGCTGCGGCGGGCGCTCACCCGCCGCTCACGGATCAGCGGACCCACACCCCGGGTGCGTACGGCGGCCATCGTCGTCGAACGTACCGGCGGCAGCTGCCCGCATCGAGTACCTCACAGGTACTCGATGTGATGACGTCGATCGTTCACCGTTGAGGCATGACACAGACCACGAACGAAACCGCCATGGACGCCTTCGTCGCCCGCTACATCGAGATGTGGAACGAGCCTGACCCCGCCAAGCGCCGGGCGATCATCGACACACAATGGGCTCCGGGCGCGGGGAACTACACGCTCACCATGGAGGCGGTGGGACTCGACGCCATCGAAGCCAGAGTGACTCGGGCGTACGACGCCTACGTCGGTACCGGCCTCCACCGCTTCCGACAGCATCAGCCCTATGTCGCCCATCACGGCGCCGTGCGGGTCTGGTGGGAGATGGTCACAGTCGACGGCGGTGAGGTCGTCGGTCTCGGCCACGAGTTCCTCGTGCTCGACAACGAGGGCCGCATCGTGTCCGATCACCAGTTCCCCATTGCGATGGACGGATAACGCGCGCGGCGCGGGACGATAACGTCGCGCCCCGTGGGGGGAGATCGACCCGCGGGTCGTTGACGATGAGCGGTCTACCGCCGCCGGGACTGCCGCCGCCGCAGCCGACGTCCCCAGTGGAGTTGCCGCCTGCGGCCGAACCGTCCCGCACGGCCAGGGTCCGGGCACGAGTCGACGCGGCCAAAGCCAAAGGGGCGGAGTACCTCGCCCAGCTCGAGGCGGCCCGGCCCCGCCATCGCACCGTCGACGTCGCCTTCGTGTCGATCGAACGAGACACGGCGGCGGCCGGTTCGGTGCTGGCCGCCGCCGCCGCGTTCCGGATCTTCCTGTTCATGGTGCCGTACGTCTTCGTGCTCGTTTACGGCTTCGGGCTGGCGTCGTCAGCCTCGGGCACCGATGCGCAGGACTTGGCGCAGCGAGCCGGCATCGCTGGTCTGCTGGCGGCTTCGATCCAGGTGGCCGACGATCAGCCTCTGTTCACTCGAATCGTGGTGTTCCTCACGGCGCTCTACGCGCTGTTCAGCACGTCGAAATCGCTCCTCAAGGTTCTGGCCGCTGTTCATGCGTTGGCCTGGCAGTTGCCTCTGAGGCGGGTGCGGAAGATCACCAAGCCGGCGCTTCTCTTCATCGTGATCGTGACCGCCGCGCTGCTTCTCGTCCGTGGGATCCTCTGGCTCCGCGACCAGTCGTTCATCGCTGGATTCACCGCGGAGGTGTTGTTCATCGCCATCCCGACGTGGTTCTGGCTCGAGGTCTCGCGACGCTTCTTCGTCCACGCCGAGGGGGCGGGCTGGCGCGATTTCCTCCCTGGCGCTGTCCTGTTCGGCGTCGGTGTGCAGGTCCTGCACTTTGTGACGGTGTACTGGATCACCCATCTGCTCGAATCCAAGTCCGAGACCTATGGCGCGATCGGCGCCGCGCTCGCCATCCTGTTCTGGGCCTATCTCCTGGGGCGGATGCTCGCGGCGTCTGCAGTCCTGAACGCAGCGGCATGGCAGCAACGCCATCCGGCCCCGCTCCCGTCGCTCCCGCCACCCCCGCCACCGGGGCCACGGTGAGCTCGACAGCATGTTGATCGTCGCCGCTACCGCTCCCGCGATCATTGCCTGGACCGTGCTCGGACCGCCGGCGGCTTTTGTCGTGACCGTCGGCGCCGGTCGGCTGCTCGGGGCCCGCCGCAGCTGGTTCGCCTTGTCGCTCGCCGGGCTGGTCGGTTGGACGCTCGGCGTGCTGTCCGCCGGCGTCATCACCGGTTGGCAATGGGACGCGCTCGAGATGGTCCTGTTGGCCCTACTCCTCGGCACCCTCTTCACGATGATCGCCGCGCTCGGCATCGACCTCCTGGCGCCGATGGGATCGCTGGCGAGGGGCGAGCAGGCGGGCCTGCTCAACCTGCGCAACCCGCTGAAGGGCTTTCAGGAGGCGGTCCGTCCGATCCGCCGCTACCGCGAGGTCCTGCATCTCGCGTGGGTCAACGGCGTGACGACCTACCGACCGGACCCGGCGACCCTGCCGGTCGGCGTGCGTCAGACACTCGAGCAGGCCGGCGGGATGTTGGTGAAGCTCGGCCAAGTTGCCTCCACGCGTGCCGACGTGCTGCCGGTGGCGTGGTGCGACGAGTTGGCGCTCCTTCGCAGCCAAGCGGAGCCGGCGTCGGCCGATGTCATTCGCCCCGTGCTGGAGGGAGAGCTCGGCGCGTCGGTCGAGGACGCCTTCGCCCGCTTCGACTGGGAGCCGATCGCCAGCGCGTCCATCGCCCAGGTGTACGGCGCCGAACTGCACGACGGCACGCCGGTCGTCGTCAAGGTGGAGCGGCCGGGTCTGGAAGCGACGATCGCGCTCGACGGTGCCGCCATCATGCAGTTGGCCGGCCTGATCGAGCGGCGCACGACGCTCGGGCTCGCGCTGCGGCCGACTCAGCTCGCCGCCGAGTTCATCGACAACGTGCGCGAGGAGCTCGACTTCCACATCGAGGCCGCCAACGTCGAAGCCGTCGCCTTGGCGCTGGCCGGGACCGATCGAGTCCGAGTGCCCACGCTCTACCCGGCGCTGTCGACCTGGTCGGTCCTGACCGAGGAACGCGTCCAGGGTCGATCCGTCGCCGATGTCGAACGCCTCCGCGCCCTCGGCCTCGACCCCGCAGCTGTGGCCCAGCGCCTGCTCGACGCCTTCGTGACGCAGGTTTTCGACGCCGGCGTCTTCCACTCCGACCCGCATCCGGGCAACATCCTCGTCGAGGACGACGGCACCATCGTGCTGATCGACCTCGGTGCCGTCGGCAGGCTCGGTCCGAATCAGCGGACGCTGGTGCTGCAGATGCTCGCGGGGGCCGGAGCGGGCGACGCGACCCTGCTGCGTGAGGCCATCAGCGAGGTGACGGTCCTCGCGCCGCAAACGGACGTGCGCCAGCTCGACCTCGACATCGACGACATGCTCGGGCGCCATCTGCGCCCGGGCGGCGGCATCACCACCGCGGCGTTCCAGGACCTGATCCTGCTCGTCGGGCGGCACGGCATCCAGCTCCCCCGCTGGTTCGGCACCTTGGCGCGCACGCTGGTCACGCTGGAAGGCACGCTCCGCTCGATCGACCCGAGCTTCTCGCTGGTCGACGCCGCCCAGGCCCGCGCCGGCAACGTGTTCGTCGGCCGGGTCAGGCCGTCGTCGATCCGCGACGTTCTCGAGCAGGAGGCGATGACTCAGCTCCCTCGTCTCCAACGCCTGCCCGAGCGGGTCGACGAGTTGCTCGGTCAAGCCGTGAGCGGCCGCCTGTCCGGTCGGCTGGCCCTCTTCTCCCACGAGGGCGACGAACGCCTGGTGCGGGGGATGGTGGACCGCCTCGTGCTGGCGCTGCTGTCGGCATCGCTCGGGATCGGGTCCGTGCTGCTGCTCAACGTCGAGGCGGGGCCGACCCTCAGCGACACGGTGACCCTCAACGAGGTGCTCGGCTACCTCGGCCTGGCGTGCGCCACCGTCCTCGCCCTCAGAGTCATCGCCGGCGTGGTCAGGGACGGGCTCACGTGACGGGCGAACCTCTGCGGACCGCAACGACCAGGAGGACGCCGGCGAGAGCGGCGACGACGGCGATCCATGCTGTCGGCAGTGCACCGGAACCCGTTGGAGGGAGCTGACCGACGGGGATCGGGTCGACGATGACGGCGGCCGAAGTACCGATGGGGACGCCGTCGCTCGTGGCCGCTACGACGCACGAGTACGTGGAGGTGTCGTCCACACCGGTCACCACCAGCGCTGAAGTCGGGCCCTCGACACGAGCAGTGGGACCCGTCGGGCTGATGCAGGTCGCCGTGTAGGTGATCGTCGCTTCGGGCTGCTCGGCGACGCGCAGCCCCTGCAGCGCGCTGGCGGCGGCTGGTCCGGCGACGAAGCTGAGCGTGATCGCTTCGTGGGTGCGGGCGTGGGCCGTGATGGTGATGGTCAACGGGACGGCCTGGGCGGGTGGCGCGGTCGGCGGGTTGGCGATCGGCGGCACGGTGCCAGGCGGCGTCACGGGGGGTGCCGGCGACTGGCAGCCGAAGCACTGGTCGTACCCGGTGAGCTGCTGGCCGACGCCGACGGCGATGAGCGTCGCGTGCTGTGCGATCGGGTCGGGACCGCCCTCGGTGGTCCCCGCCAGGGACAGGTCGACGCCGCGCCACCATTGCGCCTGGTAGGTGCGCGCCGGATCGACGGGGTCGTGGACGGTGGGCGCCGGTTGGCCGGTGTCACAGCCCAGGAACGCGAGCGCGTACGTGCCAGAGGGGATCCCGTTCACCGTGAAGGTGCCGTCCGCGTCGACCGGCGCGAACAAGGCGTACTGGTTGGCGAGGTAGACGACGGCGCACGCGCCCGTGATCGCAACGCCGTCGCCGTTGCGGATCGAGCCGGTGAGGGTCGAGGTGGCGCCGGCCGCGAGCGTGGCATCGACCCCGCTGACGCGTTGGCCGAGCGCGACGGGGATGGTGTTCGGCGCGGTGAGGCCGGCGTGGCTGGGCTGCTGCGTGCAGTCGACGAACTGGACCGTGAAGTCACCGGCCGCATTGAGGATCATCTGGTAGTTGCCGTTGCCGTCGGTCTGAGCGAGCGCACCGAACGCTCGTGGCGTGGCGGCCTGCACGCAGATGCCGGGGAGCGGCCGCTGCTGGTCGTCGGTGACGGTGCCGCTGATCATCGCGGCCGCGGTGAGTTGCACGTCGACGCCTGTGCGGTGCTCCCCGGCCTGGAGATCGACGATGCCGGCCGCCTCGTAGGTGTCGGCCGCTGGCCACCACACGCTGCGGTAGGGCCCGACCACGTTGCAGTCCTGCACCCGGACGCGCACCTGCGCCGCTGGTAGGCCGGTGAAGGCGTAACTGCCATCAGGGCCGGTGACGACGTGGCCGAGACCGTCCGGTCCGTTGGGGGTGGCGACGACAGCGTCGACGCACACGTTGCCGACGGGATGACCCTGCGGGTCGGTGACCGTCCCGGTGATCGACGCCGCCGCGCCGAGCTGGGCGTCGATCCCGTCACGCTCGGGCCCGTCCGCGGCGACGAGCTCCAGCAGCGTCGCGCTGTTGTAGCTCGGCTGCTGCTGCCAGTACGTCGCCGCCCACGACGGTGGCGAGGAGTCGTCGCGGAACTGCACGCGATAGCGGCCGGGCGGCACCGGGCTGGCCCCGTAGTGACCAGTGGCGTCGGTGCGGCCGAACCCCGACGCCCCGGGACCGTCGGGATTGACGTTGACGCTGATGTCGGCCAGCGGGTTGCCCGCGGCGTCGGTGACCGTGCCACCGACGCGGATCCCGTCCGGCAGCCGGGCGTCGATGCCGGCGCGCACCTCGCCCGGCGCCAGCACCAACGATGTCGAGGCAGTGGCGTCGGTGACGCCGTTGTACCACTGGTCGATGTGCGTCGGGACCACCGAGCAGTCGTGGAACTGGACGCGGATGTCGATCCCGCCCGGCAGAGCGGTCAGCGAGTAGCTGCCATCGGCGGTAGTGCGCGTAGACGAGCCGAGGCCGGAGAACCAGTTCTGGTCCGGCGTGTTCGCGTTCACGCAGATGTCGGCCAGCGGCGCACCCGCCTCGTCGGTGACCACGCCGGTGATCGTCGCCGCCGCCGCCAAGCTGGCGTTGACGCCTCCGTGCTCGTGGCCGGCGGCCAGGCTGAGCTCCACCGGCATCGCGGTGTTGAAGGTCACCGCCGAGGACCAGAACTGCGTCGCCCAGACGTTGTTCGGGTCGCTGAACTGCACCCGGTAGCTGCCGTCGGGAAGCGGACCCATTCGGTACGTCCCGTCCTGCGCCGTCTGCGCACCCGCCGACGGGCCCGGACCACTGAAGGGGTTGGCGTTCACGTTGATCCCGGCCACCGGTGAGCCCGCACCGTCGGTCACGACACCGGAGATGGCGACGCCGTCGGCGAGGGTCACGTCGGCCAACGCCACGTCGGTGTTCGCCACGACGGTGACCGGGTCGGCCTGGTCCTGCTGCGCGTGACCGCGGTACCAGCTCGCCACGTAGATCGGCGTGGCGGTGCAGTCGACGAACAGGATCGTGTGGTCCCCGGGCTCGATGCCGTCGACCACGTAGGTGCCGTCCACCGCGGTCGTCGTCCCGGGACCGTTGGACACGCCGACACAGATCCCCGCGAGCGGGTCGCCCGCGATGTTGACGACCCGCCCTGACACCGAGCCCGCATCGACCGGCGCCGCCGAGACCGGCGCGCTCACCGCCAGCACCAACAGCGCCGCAGCAATGACCGCCGCACCGATGCCGCCCATCCATCGGCCGGTCGGGCCACCGCGGTGGCCGGCAAGCACAGACCGGCGCGATTTGGTCAGCGCAGGCACAAGGGACCCCCTACTCCGTGGACGCCCAGTCGGCCGGATCAGCTCGCACCGCGCGGTTACTTCCCCACCGATGGTAGGCGCGCCGGCGACTCAGGGCGCGAAAACGACTGGCTGTGCCCGCTCGCCAGCGTGCGCCGTCGCCAACATCGACGTGAGACCTCTCGGCGCCCCGATGCCCGCACTGGCCGCTTCTCGTCGGCCGCCCGTGTTGCGGACCACCGCCCGCCGTCAGACCGGGCCGTCGGGTCCACGCTGGGCGAACAGCGTGTGTGCCGGGTCCTGCGCCGAAGCGAGGCCGGACTCGAACACGCACAGCCGCTGCGCGAGAGCACCGCTCACCACGGCGACCGCGCCCGCGACGACGACCGGGCGGCGGCGCCCGGCGGCCAGCAACACCGCGCCGCCGCACGACAGCACCTCGGCCGCCCGCCGGTAGGCGCCGGCCCGGCCACCTTGGCGGGCGGCGGCGAGCGGTCCGAGCTCTCGCTCGATGGCGCGGGCGATCACCGCCTCGGTGAGGGCCGCCCCGGCACCGAGTAGGCGCGCGGGGCCGCCGTCGGGTCCACCGGCCGTGATCGCGGCCGCGCCGCCGGCACTGGCTGCTGCACTGGCAGCGAACAAGACCGGCAACAGGCGCCGGCTCTCGTGCCAAACAGGTGTCGCTGTGTCGCTCACCAGCACGGCCGTGTAGGTGGTCAAGACCGATCCGAGCAGCGCGGCGGTGACATCGAGCGCCAGGCCGGTGCGCGAGGAGCGCGAGCGTCCGGTGCAAAGGGCGGCGCCGGCGGCCACCGGGCTGTACGCGGCGAGGAGCCAGCTGCCGACGCTCATCGGCGACGTCGGCTTCATCACCCGCAGCATGTTGGCGAACCGCGAGGGACGACCGAGGTCGGCGACGAGCAGCACCGGGCTGGGTGCCAGCCCGACCAACGCCCAGCGCCGAGCGTGCGAAGCCAGCCGGGGCTGGCCGAGGACTCGGGCGGCCGCGGCGAGCACCGAGGACGCACCGGCGAGGCCACCGGTGAAGAAGTAGGCAGCGATCTCCTTCTTCCAGGGTGCCGCCTTCACCAGCGGCTCGCCGTAGTAGCCCGGCTCGTCGCGTCCGGTGGTCCAGCCGGTCATCGCCGTCCGACCAGGACGGCACCGACCGCGGCAGCTACCAAGCCCACGCTGGCCAGAAGGGCGCGGGACCAGGTCGCTGCCACTGTGCGGGTCGCCGCCAGTGGATCGGGAGGCAAGCCGTAGACCTCGGGTTCGTCGAGCAGCAGGAAGAAGGCCGCCGCTCCCCCTACGCCGTCGTCCTCGGAGTGGCCGTACAGCCGAGCCTCATCGACGCCGCGCCCGTGCAGTTCCGCCAGCCGGTCGTCAGCCCGCCGGCGAAGCTCGGCGAGGGGGCCGAACTGGATCGAGTCGGTGGGACAGGCCTGCGCACACGCCGGCTCCAGATCGCCGCGCAGCCGGTCGTAGCACAACGTGCACTTCCACACCCGTCCGTCGTCCTCGCGTCGGTCGATCACGCCGAACGGGCAAGCGGGCACGCAGTAACCGCAGCCGTTGCAGACGTCTTCCTGCACGACCACCGTGCCGAACTCGGTCCGGAACAGCGCACCGGTCGGGCAGACGTCAAGGCAGGCCGCCTGGGTGCAGTGCTTGCACACGTCCGAGCTCATGAGCCAGCGGATCTCCGGCCGGTCCGTCTCGCTGCCGTCCGGACGCGCGACCGGGCGCGTCTGCTCGATGAAGGCGACGTGGCGCCAGTTGTCGGCGTCGAGGCGCATCGTGTTGTCGTAGGAGTTCCCGCTCAGCGCCCGGTCGCGGTCAGGTACGAGGTTCCACTCCTTGCACGCAACCTCGCAGGCCTTGCATCCGATGCACACCGACGTGTCGGTGAAGAACCCCACCCGGTCCGTCACGGCCTTGCACCCCGATGGCGCTCGACCAGGGTCCGCAGCTCGGCGCCTCGCGGCCTCGGCCCCGACACGACGTCGCAAGTGAGCGCCTTGGTGTCCTGGATGTGGACGTTCGGGTCGAGGGCGAGGCCGAGGAGGTCGTTGGCCGAGTCGCCGGTCGTCCGCCCCCGGCGGCCCCAGTGGAAGGGCACGCCCACCTGGTGCACAGCCCTCCCTCGGATCCGCAGCGGCACCATCCGCGGCGTGACCAGGACGCGCGCCTCGATGGCGCTGCGAGTCGTGACGATGGTGGCCCACCCGCCGTGCTCGAGGCCCCGCAGCGATGCCAGCGCCGGGCTGACCTCGCAGAACAGCTCGGGCTGGAGTGCGTTCAGTCGGCCGATGGTGCGGCTCATGGCGCCAGCGGTGTGGTGCTCTGTGAGCCGGTAGGTCGTGAGGACGAACGGGTACGAACCGGCGCCAGGCGCATCCGAAGACGGATTGGTCGGGTTGGCCTCGTGCTCGATCGGCTGGATGGCAGGATTCGCCTGCTGGCGGTAGAGCGGGTTCCCGACCGGCGACTCGAACGGCTCGTAGTGGGTTGGCAAGGGCCCGTCCTTCAGGCCGGCCGGCACGAACAGCCATGCCTTGCCGTCTGACTGCATGATGAACGGGTCCCGCCCGCCGAGGGCTGCTTCCGCCTCGGCCCCCTCGGGTGGGACGTGATCCGGAGCGGTCGTGCCCGGGAAGTCGGCGACGTCGACACCGGTCCAGCGGCCGATGCTCGGGTCCCACCAGACGTACCGGCGCCGCTCGGACCACGGCCGGCCGTCGGGATCGGCCGACGCCCGGTTGTAGAGGATGCGCCGGTTGGCCGGCCAGGCCCAGCCCCACTCCGCGGCGACCCAGTCCTGCTCGAACCGTGGCCGGCGGCGGCGGGTCTGGTTCACGCCCTCGGTCCGGCAGCCGCAGTAGATCCAGCACCCGCACCGGGTCGAGCCGTCGGGCTTCAGCTCCGTGTAGGACGACAGGGGCCGACCCTCTGGGTCCCAGCCGTTGATCTCGGCCAGCACCGCCTCGGCATCGGGATCGTCGTGGCGGCCGACCGTGGGGTAGTCCCACGTCAAGTCGAGCAGTGGCCGGTCCCGGTCATCCGTCGAGCCCGCCAGCTTCTCGCGGATGATGCGCCCGAGGTGGTAGGTGAACCACAGCTCCGAACGCTGGTCGTCGGCCGGATCGACGGCCTTGTCGTGCCATTGGAGGAGGCGCTGGGTCTGCGTGAAAGACCCGTCCTTCTCGGTGTGGGCCGCCGCCGGCATGAGGAACACTTCCGTCCCGATGTCGGCCGTGCGCAGCTCACCTGTCTCGATCTCGGGTGAGTCGTACCAGAAGGCAGCGGTCTCGATCTCCTGCAGGTCCCGCACGACGAGCCAGTCGAGCTCGGCCAGGGCCAGGCGATGCAGGCGCGAGTTGCCGGAGCCGACCGCCGGGTTCTCTCCGAGGACGAAGAATCCCGTCACGGTGCCCGCCAGCATGCCGAGGACGCTCTGATAGGTGGAGTGGTCGCCCGTCAGACGAGGCAGGTAGCCGAACGCGAAGTCGTTGTCCGCGGTGGCGGCGTCGCCCCACCAGGCCTTCAGGAGGCTGACCACGTACGCCCGCATGTGACCCCAGTAACCGGTGGTTCCGGCGTCGTGTTCGAGGTAGTCGTCGAGCCCTTCGCCGTGATCGGCGTGCGGCATGGGGATGTAGCCCGGCAGCAGGTCGTAGAGCGTCGGGACGTCGGTTGAGCCCTGGATGCTGGCGTGGCCCCGCAGCGCCATGATGCCCCCGCCGGGCCGACCGATGTTGCCGAGCAACGTCTGCAGGATGGCGGCGGTGCGGATGTACTGCACACCGGTGGAGTGGTGCGTCCATCCGACCGCGTAGCAGAACGCCCCCGTTCGCTCCCGTCCGGAGTTGGTGCACAGCAGCTCGGCCACGCGGAGCAGCATCTCGGGCTCGATGCCGCAGGTCTCGCTCACCATCTCCGGCGTGTACCGGGCGAAGTGCCGCTTGAGGATCTGGTACACGCAGCGCGGGTCCTGAAGGGTCTCGTCCCGCTCAGGCTGCCCGGGGCCGTGGCCACCACCATGGCCGCCAGCCACTTCGCCGTAGCTCGTCTCGTGCTCGCGGGCTCCGGCCGACGGCGCCGACCAGGCCCCGGCGTACTGCCATGACGTGGGGTCGTACGTCGCCGACTCCGCATCGAATCCCGAGAACACGCCGCCCAGATCTTCGGCGTCCACGTAGGCGTCGTTGATGATCGTGGCGGCGTTCGTGTAGGGCACCACGTACTCCATGAAGCAGCGATCGTGCGTCAGCACATGGTTCACGAGTCCGCCGAGGAAGGCGATGTCGGTGCCGGCGCGGATCGGCACGAACACGTCGGCCAGGGCGGACGTGCGCGTGAACCTGGGGTCGACGTGGATGATCGTGGCGCCCCGTGCCTTCGCTTCCATGACCCACTGGAAGCCGACGGGATGGGCCTCGGCCATGTTCGACCCCTCGATGAGGATCACGTCAGCGTGCTGCAGGTCCTGCTGGAAGGAGGTGGCCCCACCGCGCCCGAAGGATGTCCCCAAACTGGGGACGGTCGAGGAGTGTCATATGCGTGCTTGGTTCTCGATCTGGATGGCGCCGAGTGCCGTGAACAGCTTCTTGATGAGATAGTTCTCCTCGTTGTCGAGCGTCGCCCCGCCCAAGGAAGCGAAGCCCGTGGCCCGCCGCAACGGCCGGCCCTCTTCGTCCTTGTCTTCCCAGAACTGCCGGCGGTTGGCGATGACGCGATCGGCGATCATGTCCATCGCGCGGTCCAGAGGTAGGTCTTCCCAAGCCGTGCCGAACGGCCGGCGGTAGCGAACGGTGGCGAGCCTCGTCGGTGAGGTGACCAGCGATCGGGTGGCGGCTCCCTTGGGGCACAGCCGTCCTCGCGAGATCGGGCTGTCCGGGTGGCCCTCGATCTGCAGGATCTGCTCGTCCTTGACGAAGACACGCTGGGCGCAGCCGACGGCGCAATACGGACAAACCGACGACACGACGCGTTCAGCCGTCTCGGTGCGGGGTCGCAACGTGGCCTGCCGAGGCGATCGCACTGCATCGCCTCGAGCGGTGCGGTCCGGCGTCGTCACCTGCCGCACGACCGGCCACGATCGCACGAGGTCGAGTAGCGAGCGGCGCGGTGCCATCACTAGAGCGCTACCCGCGCCCTCGTCGCAGTAGTCGGGCGGTCAGGTCGCCTCAACCGGGCAGTTCCGGGAGGAGGCGGTCAAGCCGGATCGGCAGGTCGCGGACGCGGATCCCGGTGGCGTCGTGGACGGCGTTGGCCACGGCCGCGGCGGTGCCGACGATGCCGATCTCGCCGATGCCCTTCGCCCCCGCCGGCCCCAGCGTCGCCTCCTGCTCGTCCAGCCAGGCGACGTCGATGGCGCCGATGTCGGCGTTGGCGGCCAGGTGGTAATGGGCGAGGTCGTGGTTCACGATGTCACCGAAGGCGGGATCGAGCACGCCCTCCTCGAAGAGTGCCATCGAGACGCCCATGGTCATGCCGCCGATGAACTGCGACCGGGCCATACAGGGGTTGAGGATGCGGCCAGCGGCGAAGACGCCGGTCAGGCGGGGGACCCGCAGCTCCCCGGTGTCGGCGTCGACGCGCACCTCGGCGAATTGGGCCCCGAACGTGAACGAAGCCACCTCCGGTCGCTGTTCCAGCTCGTCCGCTGTCGCCGCCTCGGCCTGAGCGCCGCCGGGAGGGATGCCGCCGGCGATCTCGTCGCGAATCGCGTCGACGGCCCGGGCGACGGCCCATGTCCACGACGCCGTGCCCATCGAGCCGCCGGCGATCATGGCCGGTGGGAGGCGGCTGTCGGCGATGCGGAGGGTGACGTCGGCCGGCGTCACGCCGGCGCGCTCGGCGGCGAAGGCCAGGAGCGCCGTGCGGGCGCCCGTCCCGATGTCCGCCGCGTCGATCTCGACCACCCACCGCCCGTCCTCGTCCACCGCCGCCCGTGCCGATGACTGTTGGGCACGAGCGGGGTAGATGGATGCCGCCACTCCGGTGCCGACGAACCACCGACCCTCGCGCCGGCGGCCGGGTCGGGACCGTCGACCCTCCCAACCGAACCGCACTTGCCTCCGACCGTCGCCAGGTTGCGGACCTGCCCCGAAGCGCCGGCGAGGAGGGCCTGGGCGAGGAGCGGGTAGCCGCCGGTGATGCGCCGGTCGGAGGCGACGTCGCTGTTGCGCTCCATGGCGCCGATGCGCAGGCCGCCGGCGTCCGTCGGCTCGATGCCGCCGAGCCGCAAGCGCGACACGTCGACGAGCATCGTGGGCTCGGTGGCGCCGAGCTTCATCAGGTCCACGAGATTGGTACCTCCGCCCACGTAGCTGGCGCCGGGCGTCGTGGCCACGAGGGTCACCGCCTCGTCGCGGTCGCCGGGACGAGCGAAGGCGAAGGGCCTCATCCCGCGCCGCCCGCCGACCGCGCGGGCCACGTCCAAGACCGCGGCGACGATGTTGACGTACGCGCCGCAGCGGCAGAGGTTGCCGCTCAGCCGCTCGCGCACCTCCTCGCTGTCGAGTACGACCGGCTCGCCGACACCGGCCGTCACGGCGCTCGCCACCCGTCCGCCACTTCTCGCAACATGCCCGCGGCGGAGCAGAGCTGCCCGGGCGTGCAGTAGCCGCATTGGAGGGCGTCGCGCTCGACGAACGCCGCCTGGAGCGCAGAGGCCTCGCTCGCGGCCAAGCCCTCGACCGTCACCACGTCGGCGCCATCGGCCATGACGGCCAGGACGAGGCAGCTGTTGACCCTCCGGCCATCCATGAGGACCGTGCAGGCGCCGCATTGGCCGTGATCGCAGCCCTTCTTCGACCCGGTCATGCGTGCTCATGCCCGACCCGTTCCCGGCCTGTCCGCCGCCGAATCATCACCGCGCCAGGAAGTCGCTTCACCGCACGCGCTACGTCACCCAGCCTCCGGCGAAGGGGATCACTTGGCCGGCGAAGAAGTCGCTCGAGCCCGACGCGAGGAAGGTCACAAGTTCGGCCTGCTCCCAGCTCTCCGCGATCCGTCCCACAGGAACATGCCGGAGTTGTCGCTGCATCCCTTCCGTGTCCCATGTCTCCCGCTGGAACGCGTCGACGCTCTCGACGTAGGCCTGGCCGATGGCGTTGACCTGGACGTTGTGACGAGCGACGTCGGCGCCGACGGCCCGCACGTATGCGTTCTGAGCGCCTCGGGCCGCGCTGTACGCGTCGCTCTTGGGCGTCGGGCGCAAGGGCGCTGCACTGGTGACGACGATGATCTTGCCGCTGCGCCGCTCGATCATCTGCGGCAGCACGGCTCGAACGAACCGCATCGTGGGATGCACCAGCGCATCGAACATCGCCAGCCACTGCTCGTCGGAGGTGTCTGTCGGCGGCGCCGGTCGCCGAGCGCGCAATGAGGTTCACCACGAGCACGTCCACTCGGCCCGCCGCCTCGATCGCCTCTTGCGGGCCCTCCGCCCGCCGGTGGCTGTCGCTGTCCGCGATCACCGTCGCACCTTCCGCCTGGAACCGCTCGACAACGGCGGGACCCGTGTACCGGTCGGCCATCGTGACCAGTGCGCGACGGCCCTCGAGGCGCCGCGTGGGTGGTGGTGCCGTCACCGGCCGCCGGCGTTCCCGGCCAGGGAGCTCTGCATTCTGGCGAACGGCCCCACCACGATGGACAGCCTGGCGTGCCGAGTGTGTCCTGTCCAGCCCGCTCGCCGTCCGCGCTCACGCCACCACGGGCCTACGTGGGTAGCCGTGCCGCATGAACGATGAGTCAGAATCCTCGCCGGCACCCTGCGGCGATCCGATCTCGATCCGCCGTCGCGATGACGGATCGCGGCTCGGACCCCGTCGGTGCTTTGTGAGAGCCCCCTAAGGCTCGGCTGACTCCGCTACGCCGGACCCGGTGGTTCGCCCCACCGCTGCCGAGGCGCGCCCTGGTCGGCGATGATGGCGAACGTGGAGCGACCCATCATGCGCATCTCGGGACCGACACTCGACACCCGCGACCCGATCGCGCTGGCCCTGTTCTACGAGCGTCTCCTCGGCTGGCCGATCGTTCGACGCGAAGGGCCCCGCGCTGGCAATCCCTCCTCCGACGGCTGGGCCATGCTGCGCTCGCCGGCAGGCGACCACAAGATCGAAATGCAGTGGGAGCCGCACTATCGCCCACCGGTGTGGCCCCCGGTCGAAGGCGAGCAACTGATGATGATGCATCTCGACATCGGCGTGACGGACCTCGACGCCGGCGTCACGTGGGCGCTCGCTCAAGGTGCGCGGCTGGCCGACCACCAGCCCCAACAAGATGTCCGCGTCATGCTCGACCCCGAAGGTCATCCCTTCTGCCTGTTCCTCGACGACTCGCTCTGAGGGCGAGCGGATAGGTGCTCGCGATCCCGCGGACGGGGCCGGTTGCCACGATCCGTGAGCGACATTGGGTGCCGATTCGGTCATGGGTGCCGATCGGCCCGCCAGGCGAGGCAATCAGCACCCAAACGCCGATCGGAACAGCCTCTCGGAGGCCTTGCGGTTCCGTGTCGGGAGTCGTCGGCTCACCCGAATCCCCGATCCGCCGACCATCGGTAGAAGCTGGCGTTCAGCTCGACCGTCCGGAACGCCGACGCGAATGGTACGTCGGGCTATCTCCGCTCCTGTTTCGGTTTGGGGAACAGCAGGCGGCCGATGTTCTGCACGGCCACGTCGTGGGCGATGCCCATCACCATCCCGGCGCGGGCGTCGCGGAAGTACCGTTCGAACGGCAGCCGCTTGGCGAAGGCCGCCCCTCCTCCAAGGGTCATGGCCTCGGCGGTGACGAACGCGGCGAGCTCGTCGCACGCCACCTTGGCCTCGAAGAACGGCAGCGGGCCGCCGTGGCGACTCTCGTCGAAGGCGGCGCAGGCGGCGTACAGCAACGCCCGGCTGCGCTCGATCGCCACCTTGCAGGCGGCCACTCGGCTGCGGACCGTCTCGACCTCGCCCATCCGTCGGCCGTCGGCCAGGACCGCGCCGGCGATGTGGGCGTGGAGGCGCTCGAAGCAGCCGGCGGCGATGCCGAGGTAGGTGGCGGCGTAGGTGCCGAGCACGACTGGGAAGAAGTCCACCGGCAACCCGTCGGGATTGAGGAGACGTTCGTCGGGCAGGAACCCGTTGAACGTCATGGGCGAGCTGCCGTTGCCCCGCATGCCCAGGCCGTCCCACGGGGCGTCGATCGACCAGTCGAGGTCGTCGCGGCGGATCTGGAACATCAACGGCGCGGGCCGTCCGTCGGCCTGCTCGACGCTGCACATGAAGAAGAACACGTCCGCCACCTCGGCGCCGGTCACGAACGACTTGGCCACGTTGCGGACCTCGTAGCCGCCGTCCGTCCTCGTGACGGTCGCCTTGGGAGCCTCCGCCCATGCTCCGCCCTTGTGACCGGCCTCGCTGCCGGCGACTGTGCTCAGCCACTCGCCCGACACCAGCCGCGGCACGAACTCCTCATGCTGGGCCGGCGTCGGCACACGGCAGATCATCTCGACGCTCTCCAGGTGCATCTTGTAGACGAGCGCGGTGGACGGGCAGGCCGCGGCCAGTGTCTCAGTTACCACGCACGTGGTCAGCAGCCCCTCGCCAGCTCCGCCCTGATCGCGGTCGCCGCGCAGGCCCATCAGCCCCGCCGCCCGCAGCGCCGCCAGCTGTTCGGTCGGGAACGCGCCGGACCGGTCCGTCTCGGCGGCACGCGGCGCCAGCACCTCGTCGGCGAGCGTCTGGGCGACGTCGCGCCAGTGCTGCTGCGCGGCAGTCAAGGGGAAGTACGTCATGGCCTCCATCGTGCCCGCGCCGGATCGGCCGCGCCCACATCGACCAGTGGGCGCTGGCCCGCCGCCGTCGCTAGGCTGAATCGCCGGGGAAAGGGGATCGCCATGGCCATCTCGGTGCGGCGCTTGACCGTCCACATCGGGGCCGAGGTGTCGGGGGTCGACCTGCGCGAGCCGTCTGATGCCGCGATCAAGGAGCTGGACGACCTCCTGATCGAGCACCTGGTCCTGTTCTTCCGCGATCAGGACTTGACGCCCGCACAGCACGTGGCGCTGGGCCGGCGCTTCGGCGACTTGCATCTCCACTCGGTGGCGGCATCGCTCCCTGAGCATCCCGAGATCATCGTGCTGGAGAACGACGAGCGGCACCCGCCCAACATCGACACGTGGCACACCGACGTGACCATGGACGCCGAGCCACCGATGGGTTCCATACTGCGAGCGGTGGAGGTGCCCGACGTCGGCGGCGACACGCTGTGGGCCTCGATGTACGCCGCCTTCGAGGCGCTTCCCGCTGCGATGCAGGCGATGTGCAAGGAGCTCACCGCGGTCCACCACTACCCCGACTCGTTCCGCAAAGGCGTCGTGCGCCAGCCCGACGGCTACGCCGCCCTCGAGCAGTACGACCGCGACCATCCACCGGTCGAGCATCCACTCGTGCGCCGCCATCCCGTGACGGGACGGTACGGCCTCTTCGTGAACTCCACCTTCACCCAATACGTCAAGGGTGTCGGGCGCAAAGAAGGGGCGGCGCTGCTGCGCATGCTGTACGACCACGTCGCCACCCGCCCCGAGTTCCACGTCCGGTTCAAGTGGGAACCGAACTCGATCGCGTTCTGGGACAACCGCTGCACCCAGCACTACGCCGTGGCCGACTACCACCCGCGACGCCGTCTCATGCAGCGCGTCACCATCGCCGGCGACCGACCCTACTGCTGACCCACTCGGAGGAGACATGACGACGGCCACCGAAGTCGTGCTGCAGAGCGGGATGCCAGTGACGGCACTGCGGCTGGCGCCGGGCGTCTCCGTGCGTCGCACCGAGGGCCCGGTCGGGGTGTTCGTCGACGGCGTCGACCTCGCCGACACGCTCACCGGCGATCAAATCCGCTCACTCATCACCATCTGGAACAACGCCGGGGTGATGATCCTGCGCGGCCAGGACCGGTTGACCGCCGAGCGCCAGGTCCAGGTCGTCGAGTGGTTCGGGCGGCGTTTCTCACGCGGTGCCGGGCCCGACGCCATCGACCAGCTCCCGATGGTCGGCTCCCTGCCGGTGCAGTTGCTGTCGAACCGCGACCGCCGCCGGCCGGGCCGGGAGGTCATCACCGGCGACAAGATGGCGGCCGCCACCCAGGAGCTGAAGATGCACAGCGACGTGCAGGACTACGCGGCCCCGCCCGACCTCACCACGCTGCACGCCATCGACGTTCCCCCTGCCGAAGCCGGTGGCCAGACGTACTTCTGGGACCTCATCGCCGCCTACGAGGCACTCGACGCCACCGAAAAGGAACGGGTGGCGAGCATGCGCTGGCGCCCCACCAGCACGTACAAGACGATGAAGGGAGTCCACCAACCCCAGGCGCTCGCCAACGACGCTCCCGACCAGGCGTCGGTCGTCACCCATCCGGTGGTCCGTACCCATCCTCACAGCGGGCGCAAGGCGTTGTGGGTGTCCACCTTCACCGAGGAGCTGGTGGGCATCGACGACGCCGAGCAGGCCGAAACGCTCCGGAAGAAACTGCTCGCCCACATCGGGCAGGATCGCTTCCGCTACACCCACTTCTGGGAGCCCCACGACGTCTTGTTCTGGGACAACCGCAGCGTCAACCATGCCCGCGACCGCTGGGACGGCCGCTACCTGCGCGAGATGCATCGCGCCCAGGCCGGCGGCTCCGTGCCCTTCTGACCGCAGACGGGGAATTGGCGACGCCCGGGCCGCCGGCTACCGGACGACCGTGGAGGCCGGTTCCTGGCTCTGCCCGTCTCTTTCAGCGGGTCTTCCGGCCGGTGACCCACCATTGCGGGAGCACGGCCAGAAACACGCCGGCCGTCACGGCGTCGTCGACCTTGGCGCGAAGCTCGGCGGCCCGCGCTGCCGTCATCCGTTCGAACCTGGTCGCATAGCCGAGCATGTTCTCGATCACGCCTCGCAGATGGCCCGCCGTGTCCACTGATGCCGTGATGGTGACCTGGACGTCGGTGAACCCGGCCCGCAGGTAGGCGGACCGGAGCTTGCGCCCCACGAAGGGCTCCCTGAAGGCGGGAGCGGCCGCCTCGAAGAGCTCCGTGACCTCGGTCGGGGCGAGCGGTTCGATCACGACGAAACCGAAGTCGGAGTCCGACGCAACCATCGTCCCGCCGGTCCGCAACGTGCGATGCAGCTCGTCGAGCACGGCGTCGAGGTCGGGCACGTACTCCAACACGTTCTTGGCGTACACGCGGTCGATGGAACCGTCGGGCAGCGGAACCCGCTCGTCGACGGTGTGATGGACCGTGACCCGATCGGCTCGGCCGGCCTCGGCGGCGACGGCTCGAGCGCGCTCGACGAACGCCGCGTTCACATCAACGGCGTGGACGTGGCCGTCCGGGCCGGTCAGCCGGGCCAGCTGCGCGGCCACGTAGCCGGGACCGCACCCGAAGTCCACGATCACCTCGCCGGGTGCCACGCCGACGGGGGCGAGCAGGGCATCACCGCGACGATCGTCGAGGCGGAACATCGCTTCATAGCGGTCGAAGCGCTCGGGTTCGATGTCGATCCAGTGGTCCTTGTGGTAGGTGTCGAGCGACGCATCGTCGGTCACGATCAGACCATGCCACACCGCCGGCCGCCGGCCTGTGCCTGAGGCGAGACGCGTGCACTTCGTTGCCGTGGAAAGAGGGTTAGCCTTCCGCGGGTGACGCTGGACGAACGTGCCGTAGAGCGGGCCGAGGCCGTCACGGCGGCCATGAGCGACATCCGTCGCATCGAGGGTGGTGGCATCCCCGACCGCGAGCAGCTCGCGCTGATGCGAGGCCGGTTGCTCGAGTTGATCGCGACGCGTGACCTGTTCCCTCCGGACGACTTCCCGCCGCCCCAGAACGAGGACAGCTACCTTTACCGGATCGCGGAGGACGACGACGGGCGCTTCGCCCTGTACGTCAACGCCTGCAGGGATCGTGCCGACTCGCCCGTGCACAACCACACCACCTGGGCGGTCGTCTGCGGGTTCCGCGGTGAGGAGCTGAACCGCTTCTACCGGCGGCGTGGCGACGGCACGCCGGAAGAAACGCACCGCGACGTCGTGCGGGAGGGAACCGGGGTTGCCATGCTCCCCGATGACCTGCATTCGATCCACATCGCCGGGGGCGGGATGAACTTCCACATGTACGGGCTCGCGCTCGACCGGCTCGACGAGCGGGAGTACTTCAGCACAACCGCGCAGACCTGGAAGCGGATGGGTGCGTTCAGCATCATCCGCGAAGCTCGCCTCCGCCCAACGCCGGACGGGTGAGCACGAACGCCATCAGCGCCGACGAGTTGCGCGACCGGCTGCTGTCGGGCGGCGAGGTGGCCGTGCTCGACGCCCGCGAGCAGGGCAGCTTCTCGGTCGGCCACTTGTTCTGGGGTTCGTGCGTACCGTTGTCGCGCCTCGAATTCCTCGTCGCCGGCCTTGTGCCACGACGAGACTGCCCGGTCGTCTGGGTCGACGCCGACGGTGCCGCGGGCGGGGTCGCCGCCCGAGCGGCTCGCCGGATGCTCGCATTCGGCTGGACCGACGTCGCGGTGCTCGAGGGAGGTGCCTCCGGCTGGCCGGGCGAGCGCTACAGCGGCGTGAACGTGCCGTCCAAGGCGTTCGGGGAGTGGATCGAGCGCATCGAGCGCACGCCGCACCTCGCGGCCGCCGAGCTGGCCCGCCGGCAGGCGGCCGGCGAACTGCTGGTAGTACTCGACGCCCGTCCGATGCGGGAGTACCGCCGGATGTCGATCCCGGGCGGTGTCGACTGCCCGGGCGTCGAACTCGTGTACCGAGTTCACGATGTGGCACCGGACCCGAACACGACGGTGGTCGTCAACTGCGCCGGCCGGACGCGATCGATCATCGGTGCGCAGTCGCTGCGCAACGCGGGCCTGCCCAACCGGGTGCTCGCCCTCGAACACGGCACGATGGGCTGGGAGCTCGCCGGTCTGACCCTCGCCCACGGTGCCACGCTCCATGCGCCCGCTCCCTCCACGGAGGGGTTGGCCCGCGCGAAGGACGCCGCCGCCCGGGTCGCCCAACGCTTCAGCGTCCGGTGTGTCACGGCCGCGACGGTGCGGGACTGGCTCGCCGACGGCAGCCGCACGACGCTCGTCTTCGACGTGCGTACGTCCGAGGAATACGAGGCCGGTCATGCCGCCGTCGCCCGTCACGCGCCGGGAGGTCAGCTCGTCCAGGCCACCGACGAGTACGTCGGCGTACTCGGATCCCGCATCGTGCTGGTCGACGACGACTCGCTCGTGCGCGCCACCATGACGGCGTCGTGGCTGGCGCAGTTCGGACGCTACGAGGTTGCCGTCGCCCGGCTCGACGATTCGACCACCACCGGCCCGGACACCGTCGCGTCGCTCGTCCCTCTCGATGCTCCGACGATCGACGCCCCCGAACTGGCGGCGCGATCGGGACGGGTAACGGTGATCGACCTGGCCGACTCGGTTCGTTACCGGCGCGGGCACATCCCCGGCTCGTGGTGGGCCATCCGCTCGCGCTTCGACGAGGCAGCGGGCATCGCGGGACCCGTCGTCCTCACATCCCCCGACGGTGAACTGGCCCGGGCCGCTCACGAGGACGCCGAACACCACTGGCCGGGAACCACCGTCCTCGCCGGCGGCACGGTGGCCTGGACCGCCCTCGGATACCCGCTCGAGGAGGGGCCGGGCCGCCCCACCACCGAGGCCGACGACGTCTGGTACAAGCCCTACGACGAGGATCGAGCCGTTGCTCATGGGCGCATGCGCGACTATCTCGACTGGGAGCTCGCGTTGCTGCAACAGATCGACCGTGACGAGCTGGTGCGGTTCCGCCACTTCCCGGCGATGTGACCAGACCCCTCCGTCGGGCCGGTCCGCGTTGAGCGCCGGCTCAGCCGGTCAGCGCAGGCCCATCGTGGCGCGGATCGCCGTGTACACCGCGACGGCCACCAGGAGAGCGGCGAACCAGCGCTGGCTCCGTTTCGGGTCGAGCCGGTCGGCGATCCGTCCGCCGGTGAGGACGCCGAGGACGGCGGCGAACGTAAAGGGAGCGGTGGTCGACCAGTCGATCGTCGTGGTTGCGACACGGGTGGAGAGGGCGACGGCGGAGTTGATGGCGATGACCAGCAGCGAGGTGCCGACGGCCTCGGGCATGGGGAGGCGCAACACAAGGGCGAGGGCGGGAACGATGATGAACCCGCCACCGACGCCGAAGAGCCCGGTCATGAACCCCACCGCGGTGCCGGCCGCCACTATCTCGACGGCGTGGCGAACGCTGAAGGGCGCACCCACGAGCACACCGATGCGGCCCCTTCCGGGCTGGTCGGCATAGGCGAGCGCTGCCGTTTCACCGGCCTTGGTGCACGATGGGCAGCCGACGAGCATCCGATGGGCGGCGACGAGGATCAGGCCGCTGAACATCAGCAGGAGCACGTTCGGGTCGATGAGCCGGTTCACGGCGGATCCGACCAGAGAACCGCCGATGCCGGTCAGGCCGAACATGATGCCGATACCGACCCGGACTCGACCGGCCTGCCAGTGGGTGGCCATGCCGACCAGCGATGCCATGCCTACGAGGAGCAGGCTGGTGGTGGTGGCGGCCTTGGGATCCTGCCCGGCGGCGTAGACGAGGGCGGGGACGGCCAGGATGGACCCGCCGCCGCCGAGGGCGCCGAGCGACAGGCCGATGAGGAAGCCGAGCGGTGATGCGATGAGGGCCCGCATGTTCGATCCCGACTCAAGCGATCGCGGTCAGGTCGTTGGCGGTGGGAACGCGGGCGTCTCGCCAGGCGTCGTAGCCGCCGAAGATGTCGGCCACCCGGGCGAACCCGTGGGCCCGCAGCAACGAGGACGCCGCCGAGGAGCGATATCCGCTGGCGCAGTACACGACGGTTGGCGCGGTCTGGTCCAGCTCGCCCAGCC
Organism: uncultured Acidimicrobiales bacterium; assembly: GCA_963728985.1. GTDB lineage: Bacteria > Actinomycetota > Acidimicrobiia > Acidimicrobiales > Ilumatobacteraceae > DASXAI01. The sequence goes on from CAVSME010000008.1 coordinate 226,985, forward strand.
GCTCCAACAGGGTCGGCAGGGGAATGCCGCGGGCGCCGTCGATGACACCCTCGGCCTGCTCGGCGGGATCGCGGACGTCAACCAGCTGGAGTCGTGGTGAGTCGGCCTGCCAGGCGGCCAGGTCGGTGGCGGCCAACCGGTGCGAGCGTTCGGCCAGATCAGGGCGGTCGGCCAGCATCCGGTCGATGGTCCCCACCGCACCCCGGACGGTGTCGAAGCCGATGCGGGCCAGGCGCACCTTGCCCTCGATCTGGCGGCCGGGTTCGGTGACCAGCACAATCGACTGGCCGGGGCGGGCGACGTCGCCGGCGTATTCGGCGAAGCGACCGTCGAGGCCGACGTTGATCGACCCGCGGAAGTGACCGGATGCGAAGACCTCCGGTGCTCGGGCATCGATCACGACGGCGCCTTGGCGCGCCCAGTGCTCGAGTCCGGCGAGGTCGAGCTCGGGCGGTGCGTCGCCGTCGAGCAGGTCGCGCCGGCGCCGGTTGGCGTCGGCGGCGAACGCGAAGTAGAGGGGTGCGACCGACTGGCCCTGGGTCACCGCTTCGATGAAGGCGTTCTCGGTCATCGGCTGGAGGGCGTAGTTAGTGGTGCGCTGCTCGCCGATCGTGGAGTGGGCGGCGCTCGACAGGGCCCGTCCGCAGGCGGAGCCGGCCCCGTGAGCCGGGAAGACCCGAGTGGCGTCGGGCAGGGTGAGGAGCCGGCCGTGGATCGATCGGTACAGGAGGCGAGCCAACTGCTTGGGCGTCCACCCGACCGAGGCGAGCAGATCGGGCCGGCCAACGTCGCCGATGAACAGGGTGTCGCCAGTGAGGACGCCCCAGGGCTCGTCGGCGGCGTGTTCGTACACGACGAGGGAGATCGACTCGGGTGTGTGGCCCGGTGTGGCCCGCACCTCGATCACGACCTCCCCGAGGGCCGACGTCTGGCCGTCGCCGAACGGCTCGATCGGGAAGTCGGCCACCGCCCCTTCCCCGTAGGTGATGACGGCGCCGGTGGCGTCGGCGAGCTCCAGGTGCCCGGACACGAAGTCGGCGTGGAAATGCGTCTCGAAGATCCGTTCGATCCGCAGTCCGTGTCGCTCGGCATCAGCGAGGTACTGCGAGATGTCCCGTTGCGGGTCGACGACCACGGCGCGCCCGGTCGTCTCGTCGCCGATCATGTAGCTGTACAACGACAGACAGGCAAGCTCGTACTGGCGGAAGAACATGGCGACCTCCGATCCTGATGTACTCTCGATCAACATACCCCTAGGGGTATTTGTTCCACAGTGCCAGATGGAGGCCGTTCCCGGGACCATCGGCCCTTCCCCACCCGCAAGTCGGCGTCGACACTGAGCTCATGGCTGCTCGCATGACGACGTCCGTCACGAGTTCGACGTCATCGCCAGCACGCGACGAACCAAGCACCCGCGGTGCCCATCGACCGTTGCAGGTGCTCATCGGCGTGCAGGGGGTTCTGCTCGCCATCGTCATGGGTCGTGACGGGACACCGCTGTGGTGCAGCACGCGTGTGCTGGTCATGCTCGTCATCACCGGACTCGCGGTGTGGCAAGCCGGCCGGCTGGCCAGCCACGGTCGGGGACTGCTTGCTCTTGCTGCCGGCGCCGCCGGCACGGTCGTCGGCTTGGGCCTCGGCCTGCCGTACGCCGTCAAGACCGGCCTGACAGCGCCGTCGGTGCTCGGCCTCGTGAGCCTGCTGACGGGTGTCGCCCTGCTCGTCGTCGCGACGGTGCTGCTCATCAGGGCCGCCCACGGCTGGTGGCGTCTGATGGCCGTCCCGGCCTCGGTGCTGGTCGTCGCGCTCGTGTTGTACCCGTTGGCCTTCGCGGTGGCGGCCACCAACGTCCCGCCCACGGAGCTCGACCGCGAGACGCCGGCGGACCGCGACCTCGCCTATCTCGACGTGACCTACCGCACCTCAGACGGGGTCACGATCTCGGCCTGGTACGTGCCGTCGAGCAACCGGGCCGCCGTGATCCTGCTGCACGGGGCCGGTTCGACGCGATCGGCGGTCCTCGACCACGCCGTCGTCCTGGCCCGGCACGGTTACGGGGTCCTCCTGGCCGACGCCCGCGGCCACGGCCGCAGTGGGGGACGGGCCATGGACTTCGGCTGGTACGGAGACCGGGACATCGGCGCCGCGGTCTCCTACCTGGTCACCAGGCCCGATGTCGACGCGAGCCGGATCGCCGCCGTCGGCCTGTCGATGGGGGGCGAGGAAGCCGTGGGCGCCGCCGGCCGGGACTCGCGGATCCGGGCCGTGGTGGGCGAAGGCGTCACCAACCGCACCTACGCCGACAAGGGGTGGCTGGCCGAGAACTACGGGCTGCGCGGCTGGCTCCAACAGCGAGTCGACTGGGTCCTCTACACCGCCACCGACCTGCTCACCGCGGCCGATCCGCCGGTCGCGTTGCGCGACGCCGTCGCCCGAGCGGCGCCCAGACCGGTTCTCCTCATCGCCGCCGGTGACGTCGCCGACGAGGCCGCAGCGGCGCGGTGGATCCAGTCGGCGTCACCGACCACGGTCGCCGTATGGGTGGTCCCCGGGGCCGGGCACACGGGCGGACTCCACGTGCAGCCCGAGGAGTGGGAGGCGAGGGTCACGTCCTTCCTGGACCAGGCCCTCATCGTCGGATGACCACCGGCGGAGCGGCGACTCGTCACGCCCGGTCGGGACCTTGTACCCGGTTCACGGCCGCTCGCGGCTGCCTACCGTGCTCATCAGGTCGCCGCCGACCGAAATGAGGGAAGCCATGGATGCACGGATTGTCATCTTGGGAGCCGGTACCGGCGGCACGTTGACGGCGAACCGGCTCCGCAAGGAGCTGCCCGACATCGTGATCACCGTCGTCGACGACAACGACCGTCACGTCTACCAGCCGGGTCTGCTGTTCGTGCCCTTCGGCCTCGCCGATCCCGATGACATCGTCCGCCCTCGACACAAGCAGCTGCACCGCGGGATCGACTACCAGCAGTCGGCCATCGATCACGTCGACATCGCCACCAGGCGGGTGCATCTGGCCGACGGCACGACGCTCGACTACGACGTCCTCGTCGTCGCCACCGGCGCCCGCCTCGTGCCGGAGGAGACCGACGGGCTGACGGGGCCAGGCTGGATGGAAAAGGTGTTCACGTTCTACGACCTCGACGGCGCCACCGCCCTGGCCGCCAAGCTCGACGGGTTCGAGCGAGGCCGGCTGGTGGTGAACGTGGTCGACCTGCCCATCAAGTGTCCGGTGGCCCCGCTGGAGTTCTGCTTCCTGGCCGACTGGTTCTTCCGTGAGCGCCGCATCCGCGACAAGGTGGAACTGACGTACGTCACCCCGCTGGACGGCGCGTTCACCAAACCGACCGCGTCGAAGACGCTCGCGGGCATGCTCGAGGAGCGCGGCATCGAGTTGGTCACCGAGTTCAACACCGGCGAGGTCGACGGCGCCGGTGGACGACTCATCAGCTACGACGACCGCGAGGTTCCCTTCGACCTGGCCGTGGTCATCCCGGTCCACAGCGGGGCCGCCTACGTCGCCGACTCCCCGGGGCTGGGCGACGCCCTCGACTTCGTCGTCACCGATCCCCACACGCTCCAGTCCGAGGTGGCGCCCAACATCTTCGCCATCGGTGACGCCGCCAACCTGCCCGCCTCCAAGGCCGGGTCGGTCACCCACTTCGAAGGCGAAATCCTCGTCGAGAACATCAAACGGTTCCTCGACGGTGAGCCCCTCGACGCCTCCTACGACGGGCACACCAACTGCTTCATCGAAACCGGTTTCCACAAGGCGATGCTGATCGACTTCAACTACGACACCGAACCGGTCGGCGGCCACTTCCCGACGACGGCCGGCGTCCCCCTCCTCAAAGAGTCCCGCCTCAACCATCTCGGCAAGCTGATGTTCCAGTGGTTCTACTGGCACGCCCTCCTGCCCGGCCGCGACATCCCCGGGGTCACCGCCGACATGCCCCTCGCCGGCAAACACCTGACCAACACCACCGACTGAACGAGCAACCTGGAGGAGCGATCATGCCCACCGCCACCCTCGACGGCACCGCCGTCGCCGTCAACGACGAAGGCTTCTTCGAGCACCCGGACACATGGACCGAGGCCATGGCGCCCGAGCTGGCCCGAGCCGAAGGCATCGACGAACTGACCGACAAGCACTGGCAGGTCATCCGGTTCATGCGGGCCGAGTACTTCGCCAAGGGCACTGGACCGACCGTCAGGGTCCTGGGCAAGACGTCGGGCGTCACCGTGAAGGAGCTGTACCAGCTGTTCCCGAAGGGCCCGGCCAAGACGGCGGCCAAGATCGCCGGGATCCCCAAGCCCCGCGGCTGCATCTGATCGACGGCCCGCAACGGCCACGACGAAAGGAGCCCAGCGATGGGCGACACCATCAAGAAGGTCTCGGTCATCATCTCGAAGGGCTCCCTCGAGGGCATCTACCCCGGGCTGATCATGGCCAACGGCGCCCGGGCGGAGGGCATCGACGCCAACCTGTTCTTCACCTTCTTCGGACTCGACGCCATCCACGCCAAGCGCATCGAGCACATCAAGGTCGCCACGGTCGGCAACCCCGGCATGCACATGGCCACCCTCGTCGGCGCCCTGCCCGGCATGTCGGGCATCGCGACCCACATGATGGAGAAGAAGATGTCGGCCCTCGACATCCCACCCGTGCATGAGTTCATCGAGATGATCAGCGACACCGGTGCCGGCCTGTACGCCTGCAAGGCCTCCGTCGACATGTTCGGCTTCGACAAGGACGACTTCATCGACCAGATCGACGACATCATCACCGTCGGCGAGTTCTACGAGAAAGCCGCCGGCGGACAGATCATCTTCACGTGACCGAGCATCGGTGCACAGGAGTTGTGTTCCTCGCTACCCCCCCGGGTAGGCTCTCTATACCCCCGGGGGTATGATAGCTGGCCCAACCAGCTCGACACCGCGACGCCGCATGGCAGGAGACGACCCGATGAAGCTCACCGATGCCCGCCCTCCGACCAGCGACGGGCCCGCGGCCGAGCACGGCGAACGACAGGCCCTGCTCGCCCGGCTCGCCCGCTTCTCCGGCCGCCGTCGCCGGCTCGTGATGCTCGTGTGGGTCGCGGTGATCGTGCTGGCTGCGCCCCTGGCCGTCAGCCTGACGAGCGCATTGTCGGGGGCTGGCTGGGAGGTGCAAGGGTCCACTGCCCAGAAGGTGCGCGACGAGCTGCGACGCGACTTCCCGCAGGCCGGAGCCGAAGCGGCGATCGTCGCGTACCACCAGGACGCGCCCGTCGCCGAGCAGCCGGCGGGGCTGCGCACCCTTGTCGCTTCCCTGCAGGGTGCCCCGGGAGCGGCGTCGGTCGTCGATCCGCTCTCGCTGCCGGCTGACGCCGGCCTGATCTCGCCCGATGGTCGAACTGCCCTCGTGCCCGTCGAGCTCACGGCCACCGTCGACGCCGACCGCCCGATATCGGCCGGCCGGCTGATCGACCACGTCAACGCGGTGGACCTGCCGGCGGGAGCGACCGCCAAGGTCACCGGTGAGTGGGCCGTGTGGAGCGATTTCAACGCCGAGAACGAACACGCCCTGCACCTCGCCGAGCTTCTTTCCGGGCTTCCCACCGTCATCTTGCTCTTCGTCGCCTTCGGCTCGGCCGTCGCCGCCGGCCTGCCGCTCCTGCTCGCCGTGGCCGGCATCTTCGTCGGCTGGGCAGCGCTCCACCTGCTGTCCTCCGGGACACCACTGTCGGTGTGGTCGATGAACTTCTCGATGATGATCGGCCTCGCCGTCGGCATCGACTACAGCCTCTTCATCGTCTCCCGCTACCGGGAGGAACGCGAGGACGGCCACGGCCCCCTCGACGCCATCGCCACCACCCTCACCACCGCCGGCAAGGCCGTGTTCCTGTCGGCCCTCACCGTCGTGCTGTCGCTGGCCGCCGTGTTCCTCGTGCCCGTCATGGTCTTCCGCTCCATGGCGCTCGGCATGATCCTCGCTGTCATCGCCACGGCGGCGGCGTCGCTGACGCTGCTACCCGCCGTCCTCGTGGCGCTCGGCGACCGCGTGCTGGTCACCAAGGGCAAGGATCCCGACCGGGCCGCCGAAGGCCGCTGGGCCCGGTGGACCGGCGCCGCCATCCGCCGACCCGGGCGCACCCTCGCCGCCGGCCTCGCCCTGCTGCTCGTGCTCGCCGGACCCGCCCTCGGGATGCGACTCGGCATGCCCGGCGCCGGCGTCGTCGACACCGGCCGATCCAGCCGCGACGGCTACGACCTGGTCACCGCCGCCTTCGGGCCCGGCGCCGCCGCCCCGATCTTCATCACCGCCGCCGCCGGCGACGCATCCGGCGTCATCGCCACCGCCGCCACCGACCCCGACGTGGCCGACGCCCGCATCGCTGCGCCACCGGCGGCCGACGGGCGGGTCGCCATCCGCGTCACCCCGAAGACGGCCGTCGACGACCCGCGCACGTCCGACCTCGTCAGCCGGCTCCGCGACGAACTGCGCCAGGCAGCGCCCTCCGCCCTGGTGGGCGGCCCCGCCGCCCAGAACCACGACCTCACCGCCGCCCTCACCTCGACCGCGCCCCTCGCCGTCGCCCTCATCATGGCCGTCGCCTTCGTGCTCCTGCTCGTCGTGTTCCGCAGCCTCACCATCGCCATCTCGTCGCTGCTCCTCAACCTCCTCGGCGTGGCCGCCAGCTTCGGGTTCGCCACCCTCGTGTTCCAACACGGGTGGGGCGCCAGCCTCATCGGCATCGAGCCCCAAGGCTTCGTCGACGCCTGGGCACCCCTGTTCTTCTTCGCCCTGCTCTTCGGATTGTCGATGGACTACCAGCTGTTCCTGCTGGCCGCCATCAAGGAACGCTACGAAGCCACCGGCGACGCCCGCCAGGCCGTCCGCGAAGGGATCGCCCGAACGGGCCGGCCCATCACCAACGCCGCGCTCATCATGATCGTCGTCTTCATCGCCTTCGGCGTGACCGGACCGATCCCCCCGACCGAGCTCGGCATCACCCTCGCCCTCGCCGTCCTCCTCGACGCCACCGTCATCCGCATGATGCTCGTTCCATCGCTGCTCGGACTCCTCGGCGAACGCGCCTGGTGGATGCCCCGATGGCTGGCCAGGCGCCTCCCCCACGTCCGCTTCTCCCACTGAGCCAGCCGGTCCCGCTGTCATCGAACTGCGATACCCTAAGGGGTATATGGCAAGGACCCAGCCGACAAAGAAGCACACGATGCAACTCCCCGAAGAGGTCATCGACGACGTCCGCAAGCGGCTGCACCGCATCAGCGGCCAGCTCGCCGGCATCGAACGCATGCTCGACGACGGCCGCGAATGCTCAGACGTCGTCACCCAGATCAGCGCCGCCACCAAGGCCCTCGAGCAGACCGGCTTCAAGCTGGTTTCCGCCGGTCTCACCTACTGCCTCGCCCACCCCGAAGAAGCTGAAGCCGCCGGCTACCCGCTCGAGGTCGTCGAGAAGATGTTCATGAAACTGGCCTAGCGACACACTGACACCGTCTCGCGACCTCAACGACGCCTTTTCGTACACGAGTTGGCGCTTCGGGCCGGCGTCGGCGGGATGTGTGCCAGCGGGCGTCCTGGCATCGCCGCTTGTGCGAGCGACCGGATATCCGTACTTTGTGACATGTGCCGGAGATCGACCGGTCCAGTCCCATGCCGCTGTGGGCACAGCTGTTGCACGTGCTGCGCGAGCGATTGGGGCGGGGAGAATTTGCTCAGGCGTTTCCCACCGACGCCGAGCTGACCAAGGAATTCGGGCTGTCCCGCCACACCGTGCGGGAGGCGGTGCGCCGGTTGCAGTCCGAGGGTGTCGTGACCCGGGAACGGGGGCGCCGGACGTTTGTCCGGCCGGCGGCGATCGAGCAGCCAACCGGCGCCATCTACAGCCTGTTCCGCTCGATCGAGGCGCAGGGACACGAGCAGCGCAGCACGGTCCTCGGCCTGATGGAGACGACTGACGCCGACGTGGCGGCGCGCCTCGGCGTGCGGGCCAACGCCCGTTTGGTCCGTCTCGAGCGACTGCGCCTCATCGACGGGCAGCCGCTGGCCCACGACACGGCCTGGCTGCCGGCGACCATCGCCCGGCCGCTCCTCGGGGTCGACTTCACCCACACCGCGCTGTACGACGAGCTGGCCCGCCGCTGCGGGGCGCGGCCGACGTCCGGCTCGGAATGGATCCACGCCGACTTGGCGACGCCCGCCGATCGCCAGCTCCTGGAATTGCGGGGGCGGGCGCCGGTCTTCACCATCCAGCGGTTGAGCCGGTTCGAGAACCGGACGATCGAATGGCGCGAGACCGTCGTCCGCGGCGACCGGTACACGTTCGTCGCCCAGTGGCAGAACGGCGGCGGCTATTGCACCGCCCTCGTCCCGAAGATCCGGCACGTCGGGAATCGGCGGGGAGTCACAACCGTGACGAGGTTCGGGTTCCTGATCGACCAGGACACGTGCATCGGTTGTCACGCGTGCACGGTGGCCTGCAAGGCCGAGCACGACGTGCCGCTCGGCGTCAACCGGACCTGGGTGAAGTACGTCGAGTCGGGGACGTTCCCGAGCGTGAGCCGCCACTTCGCCGTGCTGCGCTGCAACCATTGCGACAACGCCCCCTGCGTCACGATCTGCCCGACGGGCGCCCTGTTCTACCGACCCAACGGCATCGTCGACTTCGACACCGCCAGTTGCATCGGGTGCAAGTCGTGTCTGAACGCCTGCCCCTACGACGCCCTGTACATCGATCCGGACGACCACACCGCCCAGAAGTGCAACTTCTGCGCCCACCGGGTCGAGGTCGGGTTGGAGCCGTCGTGCGTCGTGGTGTGCCCCACGCAGTCGATCGTCGCCGGCGACCTCGACGACCCGACCAGCCGGATCAGCGAACTGGTTGCCCGCCACGACGTGGCGGTGCGCGCGCCCGAGCAGGGCACCCGGCCCAAGTTGTTCTACAAGGGCGCCGCCCAGGTGGCGCTCGATCCCACCCGCACTGCCATCGCGTCCGATGGCATGGCCTGGGCAGAGACGACCCCCGATCACCCGACGGTCCCCGTCACCGATGGTCACGACGCGACGCGGACCGCCTACACCACTGCCCACCCGGCGCCGTGGGGCTGGATGGTGTCCGCGTACCTCGTCACGAAGGCGATCGCGGCGGGGGCCCTCGCCGTCGGCGCGCTGTACGTGCTCCTCGGACACGCCGACGATCAGGCCGCCGTCGGCGTCCTGCCGGCCGTGGTCGCCGGAGCCTTCACCGCCCTGACCGGTGTGCTCCTCGTCGCCGACCTGAAGCAGCCTCGACGCTTCCTGTACCTCCTGACCAGGCCCAACTGGTCGTCGTGGCTCGTGCGAGGGGCCGTGGTCCTGGGTGTGTACGCCGTCGTGACGGCGGGATGGTTCATCGCGGGGGTGGCGGGCAGCGCGAGTGGCGTCCGGGCGCTGGCCGCACCAGCGGCCCTGGTGGCGGCGGCGACCGCCGGGTACACGGCCTTCCTGTTCGCCCAGTGCGAAGGCCGCGATCTGTGGCAGAGCCCGCTGACACTGCCGTCGCTGCTGGCGCAGGCGACCGCCGCCGGCGGGGCCGTGTTCGGTCTGGCCGATGTCGTCATGGCGGTTCCGGCGCCCGACGCCGCCCGTTGGGCCCTCCTGGGCGGTCTTGTCGCCCACCTCGCCGTCGTTGCCATCGAGATCACCGGCCACGGAACTCGTCACGTCGACCTGGCGGTAGCGGCCATGAGGCACGGCCGCGAGGCCGCCCGGTTCTGGACGGGGATCGCCCTCGCCGCCACCGCGGCGCTTCTCGCGGCGATAGCCCTCGCGGGCGCCGAGCCGGTCGCCCTCACCGCCGTCGCCGCGGTTGCGGCGCTGGGCGGGATCACCCTCTACGAGCACGCCTTCGTCGGCGCCGGCCAAGCCGTGCCCCTGTCCTGACCCATTCGAGGAGCAGCGAGCCACCATGACAGACCGTCATCCGACCGCCGGCCCGCCGCTCACGAACTACCCCGATCCGGCCGGATGGGACGACGTCGAGGCGTACGACGCCCGAGCGTGGCCGACACCGGTCACCCGTCATTTCCAACTGGTGCCGACGACGTGCTTCAACTGCGAGGCCAACTGCGGTCTCGTCGCCTGGATCGACAAGGACACCGGTGAGATCGCCAAGTTCGAAGGCAATCCCCACCATCCCGCCAGCCGCGGCCGCAACTGCGCCAAGGGACCGGCCACGCTGAACCAGGTCCACGATTCCGAACGCATCCTGCACCCGCTGCGGCGGCGAGGGCCCCGCGGCTCAGGTCAGTGGGAACGAGTGTCGTGGGATGACGCCCTCGCCGACATCGGCGGGCGCATCCGTCGAGCCTTCGACGAGGACCGCCACGACGAGATCATCTACCACGTCGGCCGCCCGGGCGACGACAGCTACATCGAGAGGGTCCTGCACGCCTGGGGCATCGACGGGCACAACTCGCACACCAACATCTGCTCCTCGAGCGCCCGGCTGGGCTACGCGACGTGGATGGGCTTCGACCGGCCCTCGGCCGACTACGCCAACGCCAAGGTCATCTTCCTGATCAGCTCCCATCTGGAGGCGGGTCACTACTTCAACCCTCACGCCCAACGGATCATGGAGGGCAAGCGCGGCGGGGCCAAGATCGTCTGCGTCGACCCGAGGCTGTCCAACACCGGCGCCATGGCCGACTGGTGGCTGCCGGCTTGGCCCGGCACCGAGCCCGTGCTCCTGCTGGCCATCGCCAGGCTGCTCCTCGAAGCCGGCACCTGGGACCGCGAGTTCGTGCGCCGCTGGGTCAACTGGGAGACCTACCTCAGCGCCGCCCACCCCGAACGCCCGGTGACCTTCGACCAGGTCGGCCCCGCCCTGCTCGACGACTACGCCGAACACACCCCTGATCGAGCCGCGTACGTCTGCGGGATCGACGCCGGCGCCATCCGGGACATCGCCGCGGTCATCGGCGCCAACCTCGGCCGGCTCGCCACGCACAACTGGCGCGCCGCCGGCGCCGGCAACCTCGGCGGTTGGCAGACAGCACGGTGTCTGTTCCTCCTCAACGTGCTCACCGGCTCGGTCGGCACCGTCGGCGGCACCAGTCCCAACGGCTGGAACAAGTTCATACCCGTACCGCCCCGCCACACCCCTCCCCAGGCCCGATGGAACGACCTGACCTGGCCCATCGAATACCCGCTCGCGCACCACGAGATGAGCTTCCTGCTCCCCTACTTCTTGAAGTCGGGCCGGGGACGCGTCGACACCTACTTCACCCGGGTCTACAACCCGGTGTGGACCAACCCGGACGGGTTCTCCTGGATCGAGGTGCTGACCGACACCGACCTCGTCGGCTGCCACGTCGCCCTGACCCCGACCTGGTCGGAGACCGCCTGGTTCGCCGACTACGTCCTGCCCATGGGCCTCGGTCCCGAGCGCCACGACGTCGCTTCCTACGAGACGCACTCCGGGCGCTGGATCGGGTTCCGCCAACCCGTGCAGCGCCGCTACGCCGAGCTGGCCGGCCAGCCCGTGCGTCGCACCCACGAGGCGAACCCGGGCGAGGTATGGGAAGAGAACGAGTTCTGGATCGACCTGTCCTGGAAGATCGACCCCGACGGCGAACTCGGGATCCGGACCCATTTCGAGAGCATCGAGCGTCCCGGCGAGCCCATGGGCATCGACGAGTACTACCAGCACCTGTTCACCCACTCGATCCCCGGCCTGCCCGACGCCGCCGCCGCCGAGGGGGTGTCGCCACTCGAGTACATGCGCCGGCGGGGCGCGTTCGCCATCCCCGGCGACCAGCACGAGGTGCACGAGCGCACCGTCGCCGACGACGAGCTGACCGGCGCCGTGCGCGACGACAACGGTGTGTACCGGGTGCCCGCAACGGCTGGCCGCCATCACGATCTCGCCGAGATCATCGGGCACATGCCGTTCATCGGCGACGGCTCGCTCGGTGTCGACGTCGACGGCACCGCCCGCGTCGGGTTCCCGACCCCGTCCCGCAAACTCGAGCTGTACTCCTCCACGCTGGCCGACTGGGGATGGCCGGAATGGGCGACACCCACCTGGATCCGCAGCCACGTCCACTGGGAAGATCTCGACCTCGACGGGGCCGAGCGGATCCTCATCCCCACGTTCCGGCTCCCCACCCTCATTCACACCCGCTCCGGCAACGCCAAGTGGCTCAACGAGATCAGCCACCGCCATCCGCTGTGGATCCACCCAAGCGACGCCGAGCAGCTCGGCGTCGAGCCGGGTGGACTCTGCCGGGTGACCACCCGAACCGGCTACTTCGCCATCGAGACGTGGCGCACCGAGGGCGTCCGGCCCGGCGTCGTCGCCTGCTCTCACCACATGGGCCGCTGGCGTCTCGACGAGTCCACCGGCAACGAGCGGTGGTCGTCGGGCCTCGCCGAGCTCGACCAGAACGGTCGTGAATGGGGCCTGCGGCTGCGCCACGGCATCGAGGCGTTCCCGAGCGGCGACCCCGATTCGGCCCGGATCTGGTGGACCGACGCCGGGGTGCACCAGAACCTAACGTTTCCACCCCAACCGGATCCGGTCTCCGGCATGCACTGCTGGCTGCAGCGTGTCACCATCACCCCTGCTCAGCCGGGCGACCTCCACGGCGACGTCCACGTCGACACCACCGAATCGATGGCCGCCTACGAGGAATGGCTGCGGCTGACACGGCCCGGGCCTGGCCCCGGCAACCTGCGGCGCCCGCTCTGGTTCGCCCGCCCCGTCAAACCGGCCGCAACCGCCTATGCCCACCCGCGCCCGTGAATGTCGTAGAGGCAGCCGATGCCGGAGGTGAGTGGATGGATGTCGTGACGATCGAGACGCCCCCGCTGGGCGACCGGACGTACCTGATCCACGACGGTCGGGTAGCGATGGTGGTCGATCCGCAGCGCGACATCGACCGGATCCTCGACACAGCGGACGCCGCCGGCGTGACGATCACTCATGTCGCCGAGACCCACGTGCACAACGACTACGTGAGCGGCGGCCTGGTCCTCGCCCGGATCACCCACGCCTCCTACGTGCACGCCGCCGCCGAACCATTGCGCTTCGACCACGTCGCCGTGGGCGACGGGGACGCCTTCGCCGTCGGGCGGCTCCGGGTCGAGGTCGTCCACACGCCCGGCCACACGCCCCATCACCTGAGCTACCTGGTGCGCTCCGAAGGGCACCCCGCCGCCGTCTTCACCGGAGGTTCACTGCTGTACGGCACCGTGGGGCGCACCGACCTGATCTCCGCCGACCAGACCGAGGAGCTCACCCGGGCGCAGTTCCGCTCGGCTCGCCGCCTCTCGGCCGCACTCGACGACGACGCCCGCCTGTACCCGACCCATGGCTTCGGGAGCTTCTGCTCGTCCGCCAAGAACGAAGGCGAATCCGACGGAACCGTCGGTACCGAGCGACGGGTGAACCTCGCCCTCACCCTCGACAGCGAGGACGCGTTCGCCGAACGGCTCGTCGCCGGGCTCACTGCCTACCCGAGGTACTACACCCACATGGGACCGATGAACCTGGCCGGCGCCGTTCCGGTGGACCTGTCACCACCGGTCGCCGTCGACTCGTCGGAGTTGGCCCGGCGGATCCATCGCGGCGACTGGGTCGTCGATCTTCGCCAGCGCCGGTTGTTCGCCGCTGACCACGTGGCGGGCACGATCGGCATCGAGCTGGGCGACCCGTTCGCCACCTACCTCGGTTGGCTCATCCCGTGGGGGACCCCGCTCACGTTGCTCGGCGACACACCGACGCAAGTCGCGGCGGCCCAGCGCCAACTGGTGCGGATCGGCATCGACCGCCCGAGCGGCGCCGCCACGGGCGGCCCCGATCGGTGGAGCCCCCCGGCCGACCACCGCCACTACCCGGTGCTCGACTTCGAGCAGGCCAGTCGGGCCACCGAGGTGACCATCCTGGACGTACGCCGAGCCGACGAGCGAGCGACGAGCTTCATCGACGGCTCCCTCCACGTCGAGCTGCCCGACCTCGTCGCTGAGGTGCGCCAGCTGCCAGACCAGCCGCTGTGGGTGCACTGCGCCACAGGCTTCCGCGCCAGCATCGCCACCAGCCTTCTCGACCGCGCCGGCCGCACCGTCGTCCTCATCGACGACGACTACGAACACGCCGGCCACGCCGGCCTACCCATCGTGACTCCCTGACGCGTCGATGTCGCCGCCGCTGGAATACCCCCTGGGGTATCGTCGTTGCATCGGTGGAAGCCAAGTGTCAGGAGAGAATGTGGGAACGATCACCCTGTCAGCGGAGACTTTCGAGTCGACGATAACGAGCAACGACATCGTGCTGGTCGACTGGTGGGCGTCGTGGTGTGGACCGTGCCGCCGGTTCGGACCCGTCTTCGAGGCCGCCGCCGCCCAGCATGCCGACATCGTGTTCGCCAAGGTAGACACCGAGGCGGAAACGGGTCTGGCCCGAGCGGCGGGGATCATGTCCATCCCGACGCTGATGGCCTTCCGGGACGGCGTCCTCCTCTACTTGCAGCCCGGTGCCTTGCCGGCGCCGGCGCTGGACGACCTGATCGCCCAGGTGCGGGCCCTCGACATGGACGCCGTCCGCGCCCAACTCGCCGCCACCGCGGCGTCCTGACTCGCGGAGGAGAACATGCAACCTTCGATCGAAACCACCCTCACCACTGATCTCGCCACCACCGAGCGCGACGTACGCGAGGCGCTCGCTCGGCAGGGATTCGGGGTGCTGACCGAAATCGACGTGGCCGCCACGTTGCGGGCCAAGCTGGGCGTCGAGCGGGCACCACTGAAGATCCTCGGCGCCTGTAACCCGACCCTCGCCCATCAGGCCCTCGAGATCGACCCGACGGTAGCGCTGCTGCTGCCGTGCAACGTCGTGCTCGAACCGGCCGATGCGGGTACCCGCGTCCGCATCATGGATCCCCATGCGCTCATGGACGACCCACGATTCGCGGGACTGGCCCACGACGCGGCCACCCGCCTCCGCGCCGCCGTCGACGACCTTCAGGCCCGCACACCGCAGTGACCGGGACCTCGATCTCGCCCCTGACCCGCGCCTCTGCCGCCCCGACCACGAGAGGAGACCTGATGGATCGTCGCGCTCTGGATCGTCTCGACGCATTCATGGCGTCCTCCGCCGTGCCAACCAGTGACGAGGCGTCCCGCGGGCTTCCACGGGTTTTCGCGGGGCGGGGCCGCCTGACGCCTACGGCGAAGAGCGGGCGCACATCGCTGACCTGCAGAGGAAGCGGTGGACTTGAGTGGACAGCTTTCGAACCCCTGGAAGCGCTCTCACACCGGGGCAACACATGTCCAGCCCCACAGCAGCCCGCGAGGCGGAAGCTTCAGCCACAGCGCCGGCCGGAGCCAGACGAAGTGCGGCAGCTGCTCATCGGCTACCAGAATGGTGCTACCGCCAAGCAGCTCGCCAAGTCCTTCGGCATCCACCGCAACCCCGCGACGGCAAGTCTCTGCCTGCTCTCGGTCAACATTTCAACGTCGACGCTTCGACCATCGCTCGCGAGCTGCGAGCCGCTTGCGTCGAACTGAGGCTTCGCCGAGGCTGGCCAGCCGTTCAGCATCCTTGACCAGGTGAAGTCAAAGTCGTCGGAGGCGCCCGTAGGGGCCTGACCTTCAGCTCGCCGGGACTCAGCACACCGCACCGTAGCGGTCGCTCCGCCTGACCGGGCGCACGAACGATCGCGGCTAGTTCTACTGGGACTGTCGGCGTTCAAGTAATCCACCGCGTGTCGGGGGCGGCGTTCACGTATTCCACCGTCTGGACGTTCACGTAATCCATCGCGGCTGGCGCGGTGGTGAGCGGCGGGGGGTCCACCAGCTCGGTTCGTTGTCCACGTAGGTCTCTCGCTCCCCCGAGGAGCGAGGTGTGATGGCAAGGCGAACCTTCGACGTGATCGATGTGGTGGAAGTTCTGCAGCACTGGCACGCGGGTCGGTCCAAGGCCGATGTCGCGGCCAGTGTGGGGGTGGATCGGGGGACGGTCCCGCAAGTATGTGGCCCCGGCGGAGACGGCCGGGTTGGTGCCGGGCGGACCGTCGCTGTCGCGGGCCGAATGGGTCGAGTTGGTGCGGGGGTGGTTCCCCGAGTTGCTCGACGCCAAGGCTCGCAGTCTCACGTATCCGGAGATCAACGCGCACCGGGATCGGATCGAGGCGATGCTGGCGACGAACACGGTGACGACGGTGCATCAGCGGTTGCGTGATGAGCACGGCTTGGCGGCGGGGATCTCGAGCTTGCGTCGTTACGTGTGGCTCGAGTTCGGCGACCGCCCGAACCCGGCGGCGGTAACGGTGTGGCGGCCGCCGGTGGCGCCGGGCAGCGAAGCCCGTGAAGACGTCATGGAGTAGGTCGCCAACAGTGGATGCGGAAGCTGACAGACGTCGACGTCCGTGAAGCAGCGGGGCTCTATGCCGATGGCTTGTCGCTGGCTGTCGTTGGCCAGACGTTCGACGTTGATGCCGCCACCATCCGGCGGACCTTCACTCGGGCCGGCATCCCGGTGCGAGCCCGGCGTGGTTGGTCGTCATAATGCGATCCAGTTCACTTTCGTTAATTCTCAGAACAGCACTCTGTGCCGTTATGCTACTATTCAACTAATGGTAATAGCAGAATGGTAAGGTCGGACTCGGCACAGTCTCATTCGCTTATACGTCGGGGCCTGAGACTGGAATACAGCACACTCGGCTGGAACGTTGTCGGCGTGGTCGTTATCGCCGTCTCGGCCATCGCCGCACGCTCGGTCGCCCTGGCCGGTTTCGGTCTCGACTCACTGGTGGAGATCTTCGCTTCGCTTGTCGTGGTGTGGGAGCTGACAGGCAGTGGCGGCCGTGCCCGCCAGCGGCACGCCTTGCGCCTGATTGGTTTCGCCTTCTTCGGCCTCGCCCTCTACATCGCCAGCCAGGCGGCTTGGGTGCTGGCGACTCGCCACCATCCCGATGCCAGCCCGCTCGGCATCGTCTGGACGGCCGTGACCTTCCTCGCAATGATGGCCCTGGCCTTCGGCAAGACCGTGACCGGGCGGGCCCTTGGTAACCCGGTGCTACAGACGGAAGGCAAGGTGACCCGGGCGGACGCCTATCTGGCCGCCGCCGTCTTGGTCGGCCTGAGTCTCAACGCCGCCTTTGGTTGGTGGTGGGCCGATCCGTTCGCCGGTCTCGTCATCGTTGTCTACGGCATCAAGGAAGGCAGACACGCCTTGGCAGAAGCCCGATCGTAAGCCGCCGGCCTCATCACGCAGCTCGGTCTGAGTCTTCCCGGTTCCGCCGCTCGGCCAGGGCAAGCAGCGCGTTGGCAATGGCTTCGTAGTTTGGTGAATCACGGACAATGCCTGTGATAGCCAACTTCCGTCCACCCCTTGTTCGAAACACCTTACCGGTTAACAAATAGTCACCAGACGGCAACCTATATCCGCCTTTCTGCAGGGGGCTGAGAGGCCTACCCCTAGCCCCCCACAGACCTTGCGTGTCTCGCCGAGGTCTCTTGCCTTTCCTACCCATAGCGCTAACAGTGTGCCTCTAGTCCTCTCCGATCAGCCTTCTTCACCCACTGCATGTAGGTCCGATGTAGCTCGCTTCCATATCCGTTTCGCGCGTTGTCAAGCTCGGCCTTCAAGTCTCGAAGGTCAGTTAACACATCCTCGAGTGGTACTCCGGCTCGGAGGAGAAGGGTCTGTCGCCACGTGTTCATTGAACCACCCGGATCGGCTCACACCCCGAGCGCTCGGGATAGGTTCATGCCGGCGTCGTCTGACAGGTGACCTCGCGGCTAGCAGTGCTGTCGCGAAGCGGCGTGCGGGTCGATGCCGCTGCGACCGTTCGGGTCCACGTGGATGTCGATGTCGTCGAGGTGGGATACGGCATGGTGAAGCTCGTGTCGGACCATCTCGCCGACGTCGTGCCCTTGGCGGACAGACATGTCCTCGTCAACCACGATGGCGACGGAGGCCGCCAGGCGGTGTCCAACCCACCGTGCCTGGACCGAGTTCACCCGTTCGACTCCGTTGGTCTGGCGGGCCGTTCGTTCGATGCTGTCGACGATCACTGGGTCGACGCTATCCATCAGTCGACGGAAGATCTGGACTGCGGCCGTGCGCAGGACGGCCAAGATGGCGATGGAGATCAACAGGCCGACGATCGGGTCGGCCCGCTCGAAGCCGAGCCAGCTGCCGACGGCGCCGAGCGCGACGGCGAGCGAGGTGAAGCCGTCGGTACGGGCGTGATCCCCGTCGGCTTCCAAAGCCGCCGACCCGATGCGACGGCCCACCCGCACGCGGTAGACGGCAACGATCTCGTTGCCGACGAAGCCGATTAGGCCGGCGGCGAACAGCCACCCGATGTTTGTGAGCGCCCGAGGGTTAAGCAGTCGGCTCACGGCCTCGTAGGCCGCGATGGTGGCCGATAGCGCGATCATGGCGATAACGAAGATGCCGGCAAGATCCTCGGCGCGGCGGTACCCGTAGGTGTAACGGCGGGTGGCGGGCCGTCGGCTCAGACGGAAGGCGATGAACAGCGGCACGGCGGTCAGGGCATCGGACAGGTTGTGGATCGTGTCGGCGAGCAGTGCTACCGAGCCGGTGGCCAGCAGCACGAGCAGCTGGGCAACGCCGGTTGCGACCAAGGCGACGAAGGAGACCTTGATTGCGTGCATGCCTTGCTCGCTGGCCGCCAACGCTGTGTCAACGCTGTCGGCGACGTCGTGGCTGTGGAGATGGAAGATCGCTTCAACCGCACGGCGTAAGCCGGCCCGATGCCCGGGGTCGTGGTGATCGTGGAAGCTCACGATGCCTGGACCCGCTTGCTGTGATGGCTCGGCGTTGTGCTCGTGAGGTGCTCGGCTTGGAACAGTGCCTGGGTGACGAGCCGCAGTACGTGGTCGTTCTCGGCCGAATAGAAGATGCGATTGCCGTCGCGGCGGGTGTTAACCAGTCTGGCGAGCCGCAGCTTGGCCAGATGCTGCGACACCGCCGGCGCGGCGACACCGACGTGGCTGGCGAGCTCGTTGACCGAGTGCTCGCCGTGAAGCAGCGCCCACATGATGTGCAGCCGAGTGCGGTCGGCCAGAAGCTTCAGCGTCACGACGGCCGCGTCGAGACGCTCGCCACTCGGCTCCTCAGCTACCTGCGTAGTCACGCATCTAGCGTACCAGGCGATCACTGGTTGGCGCCCGGCGCTGCCCGTATCGCATATCTGATCGCAGGGACCTTCGCCCCTACCGCAGCTGTCTCACCCGGCGGTTGACTCGGGGTGTGCACGAAGAGGAGGCATCCCGATGATGGGCAACGGCTGGGGCAACGGCGGCTGGGGCTGGGGTGCCTGGGTGTTCATGGCCATCATGATGGTGATCTTCTTCGCCCTCATCGCCGCCGTACTCGTGGCGCTGATCCGACCTGGCAGCTGGCGAGGCAACGGAGCAGGCCCGCAAACGGACGCACGCTCTAACGATGCCATGCGCATCCTTGACGAGCGCTTTGCGCGAGGCGAGATCGACGCTGACGAGTACGCACGGCGTCGGGATGTGCTTCGGTCCCAATGAGTGTCGGTCGCCGGAATGTGCGTCTGCTGGTCGCCGCCAGCGCCACGGTCCTCGTGTTTGCAGGCGCAGCCACCGTCGCCCTGGCCGCAGCTGATGGGGCATTCCGGCACGGCTGGATCGCACCGGATGGCCAATGCTCGGCACCCGCTTTGCCCGGGTCGATCATCGACGTCGGCCTCATCAACATGGGCGGTCCGATGATGGGTGACAGCATGATGGGTGGCACGATGAGGATCCTGACGGACCGATCCAACGTCCCCCCTGGCATGGTCTCGCTGAGGGTGGCCAACACCGGCAGCTTGGTCCACGAACTCGTCGTCCTACCGCTGCCCGCTGGCCACACTGTAGGCAGCCGCCTCGTCGGTCCTGACGATCGGGTCGACGAGACGGGCATCGTTGCCGAGGCATCGAACACGTGCGGCGCCGACGCCGGCGACGGGATCAACCCTGGCGCCATCAGCTGGACCAGCGTCGACCTCAGCCCGGGCACCTATGAGCTGATCTGCAACCTGCCCGGGCACTATGCGGCGGGGATGTACACCACCCTGACCGTGTCCTGAAGCCCGCCCAGTCGACACCAGGGCGATCTAACGTTGACTCATCGGTGTATCCGTGCAACCATACGGATATATGGATGACTCAATTACTCATGCTCATCCGGTCGACAGCGACGCCGTAGCGGAAGCCAAGGCAGCCGTCATCTCGGCCGAGGACGCTGGCCGGCTGGCCGGCTTGCTCGGCCTGCTGTCGGATCCAGTGCGTTCCCGGATCCTGATGGCCCTCGGGCAAGTAGAGCGGTTGTGCGTCGGAGATCTCGCTCTGGCACTCGATGTCAGCGAGGACGCCGTCTCCTATGGCCTCAAGCTGCTTCGGACAGCCGGACTTGTCGTCTTCCAGAAGCAGGGCCGAGTTGTCTATTACCGCTTGGCGCCGAACTTCCCCCACGACCTCGCCGATCACTGTCTGCGCCAGCTCCTCGCCATTGCTACGGAGGCACAGCCATGACACTCCTCGATGCCGTCGGTCATGCCTTGGCGCTCGCCGGTGCGATGACCTGGTCGATCCTGTGGGCACTGATCTTCGGCTTCACCTTGTCGGCCATCATCCAGGCCGTCGTGCGTCGCCAGACGATCACCCGAATGCTCGGCGACGACCGCCCCAAGACGCTCGCGGCTGCAACCGGACTTGGCGCTGCAAGCTCGTCGTGCTCATACGCAGCCGTCGCACTGGCTCGCTCGTTGTTCCGCAAGGGCGCCAGCTTCACGTCGGCCATGGCTTTCGAGATTGCCAGTACAAACCTTGTGCTCGAACTCGGCATCATTCTGGCCCTGCTCCTTGGCTGGCAGTTCACGCTGGCCGAGTACATCGGCGGTCCGGTCATGATCATCTTCATCGCCGTGCTGTTCCGAGTCTTCCTGCGCCAACGCCTCGTCGCGGATGCACTGCGTCAAGCCAACGAGGGGCGGGCAGGCTCGATGGAAGGTCACGCTGCCATGGACATGAGCATCCAACGCGATGGCCGCTTCTGGCGACGGCTCGGATCGCCCGACGGCTACACCTCGGTCTCGCACATCTTCGTCATGGAATGGGCCGCCGTGATCCGGGACATTGTTATCGGCTTGCTGATCGCTGGTGCAGTCGGAGCTTGGGTGCCGAACAGCTTCTGGCAGTCACTCTTCCTGACGGATCATGCCTTCTGGGCCAAGGTCTGGGGTCCAATCATTGGCCCGATCGTCGCCATCTTGAGCTTTGTCTGCTCGATCGGCAACGTCCCGCTAGCCGGTGTTCTCTGGAACGGCGGAATCAGCTTTGGCGGCGTGGTCAGCTTCATGTTCGCTGACCTGATCATTTTGCCGATCATCGTCATCTACGCCAAGTACTACGGCTGGAAAATGGCGCTCTTCATCACCGGTACCTTCTACGTCGCCATGGTGCTGGCCGGCTATGTCATCGAAATACTCTTCGAGGCGCTCGGTCTCACCCCAACGGAACGAAATGCCAAGGTCGTCGATGCCAGCATCAGCTGGAACTACACAACCTTCCTGAATATCGCCTTCCTACTGCTGGCCGCTGCCTTGGTGCTGCGCTTCTTCCGCACCGGCGGCAGCCCGATGCTCAAGATGATGGGCGGCTCACCTGAGACTGAAGCGACCCACGATCACGTCCACACCTGAGCCGGACCCAGTCCCCATAACTGTCATGACACTCTGGTCGGTCTCATCTGCCCACAGTTTGCTGGTGCAAGAGCAAACGATCCAAACACTCCTCCGGTACTCAAACCCTGCTAACGGATGTCGCAAGCCATCACTGTGTCTATTGTCAAACGAACGAGTCCGTCCGATCGGACAGGCTGGCCCTCTGGTGCCGAGTTCGTGTTTGCGAACGTATGTCCGCTCTGGTGGGCGCGGAGGGACTCGAACCCCCGGCATCTGCCTTGTAAGGGCGATATCGACGATTCCTGACGCTGGCGGTTCGCACGAACAGCCAAGTCAGACGTCCATTCCGTGGTAGGCGATGTTGTTTCGTACCGGTGTGTTTTGAAGCATTCGCGGGTTTTTCGCGGGGCGGGTTCCCAGGCCATTGAGCATTGTGGGACCCAGCGCGCCCACCGCCGGGACCCGAAGGTGGGATTCGGATAGGGTCTAGTCGGAGACACCAAACGTCCCCGATGCGAGAGCCTCCGCCAGAAGGAGACCACGACCGGAGCCGCTCGACCGCGTTGTGCCGGTGTTCCGCGGCTGGCTCGCCCAAGCAACAACGGCGATGGAAGCCGCCAGGGGGTTAGCCGTTTCCGACGTCAGCCACGAGTCCATCAGACGCGCCCGTGGCATACCTTGCACTGGCCTTCGAGTGCAATCAGCAGGTGGCGTGTTGTCGTCCCAGCGGGTGCCGGCATCCGGCACGGATGCAGGTCGTGGCCGACTGCGTCGGGGTACGCGCAGTGATGACGTCGGCGGGCTCATTCATTCGGATCAGGTCGGTTGGCTCCTCTTTGCGAGGGCTCGTCGTCCTTCAGTCGTTTGCGGACCTCGTCCTCTTTGGCCTGCAGGAGGGCATCGAGCTCCGCTTGGGACAGAACGACCGTGTCTGATGGCTGCGAGGGCGCGGCCGGACCCTCCGGGCGAGCGTCCGGCTCAGCGCTCTCATGAATGCCCTTTTGGAACTCTCGCTGAGCCTGCCCCAGCGAGCGTGCCAGCTTGGGCAACTGGGAACCGCCGAAGACGAGCAGCACCACGACCAAGACAATCATGAGCTCCGGGCCTTCGATGAAGGCGACCACGTTCATGAAGCCCGTCGCCTTCCCGAGTGAGAGTCTCCGGCCGATTGCCCGATGCGTTGAAGCATGTGCACCTCCGTGCAGTCGTGATCCTGCCGACCAGACTTCCCGGCACACCGCTTGCGAGGATAGCGGCCGCTGACACGGGTCGCTGCGTTCCGACCGTCATCCGCCGGGACTGTGACGTCCTGAATGGCCCGATGGTTCGTTCGGGAGCGGTTGGGGGAATCGAACCCGCTCGCGCAGTTCGTCTGGGACCAGCCAATGGTGGCACGTATGCTTTGAGCAGGCGTTTTACTCGATGCCGTGGACCTGTGTTCGAGCGTGATGAGGACTTCTACCCAATGCGGTAGAAGTTGGTAGAAGTCGAGCGCGTCCGCGCGGCGGCCGTCGTCCGTCACAGTCCGTGAGAACGCGCACAGTGACGATCGCCGAGTCGCCGCGCTGTCCGCCTCGCGCCCAATGACGTTGGTCTCACCGTCGAGGCGACGACGATCAGCCCCCTTCCGGGTCGCGCGGCAGCGCCGTGCGCCACTGCTGGTGAGCTATGCGATCTGGCCGCCAGGTTGTCCGTATCGCTCGGCGGGGTCGTCGGTGGTTTCGGTCACGGCTGCCCCGCCGGCACCAACGGGAACCACACGGCGCGTGAGACACCGCCATCGCGGAGCGTATCTCGGGCGGAGGTCAGGACGCGGCCGGCGGCGGTGGAACGGTACAGCCAGGATTCGGCCTGCCGGGCGGCGGGCACATGATCGGCGAGAGCGAGGGCGGCCTCTTCGTAGTAGGCGCGGATGTCCAGTCCGGCACCGGCGATGAGCGTCGGGTCCAATCCTGCCTTCTCGGCCGGGATGCCGTCGGCGACGCGGGCCAAGGTGGTGAGCAGTTCGGGGATCCGATCGGCGTCGCCGGTTCGGGTCACGCCGGTACGCCCGGTGCGCTGAAGTGTCCGGTCGTAGGCGGGACGGAGACCGATCGCCTCGTCGACGGCGGGGTGCAGCGTGGCGTCGTGGCGGGGTGGCAGGGCGCAGACGAGCGGCTGGTCGGCGGCGTCGTCGATGACGTCGGGGAAGTCCACGAGAACCGGCGTGTCGGTGCGGGGAAGGAGAGCGAACGCCGCCGCCAGCACGCGGCGTTGGAAGGCGACGTCGCCGGGCCGGCCGAGCGGCCGGCCGAGGGGAAACTGGCAGTGCAGCATCCGCGGGGCACGGCCGTCGACGGCCTGCCCGCGTACGAGGCTGATGCCGACGGTAGCCAGGCCGGCTCGTTCGAGCACGTGGGCGAGCGCACTCACGGTGCGCGTGCACAGCGGTCAAACCGGCGTGAGGAGCACGACGTCCACGTCGTCGTCGATGAGGACCTTGGCGGCGGCCGGGCCGGTATCGAGGAGGAGTGTCGTGAACGTGTGGTCGAGTTGGGCGCCCATGAACGACAGGTGTCGGGACGCGACCGAGCCGATCTGACCGTTCGCTGCGAGTTCGTCGAGCCGGTCGATCGGGTAGGCCACGTTGAGATCAGCGGCGATACCGGCGCGATCGAAGTTCGGTGAGACGTGGGCCAGGGTTAGTGCCCGATCGCCGGAATCGAGCACGGTGAATCCCTGGCCGTCGCTCCAGGTGCCGACACCATCGGGACGGAGCCCGGCCGTGGTGACGACGGCGATGCGCGCCATTTCGAGGGACGGCGCTGTCGTCGCCGCGGTCGGGCCGTAGTCGACGACGTCAAGGTGCTCTACGCCCTGGCGCATGCGTTCGTCAGTCACGGCGCCACCTCCAGGTGGTCGGCAGTTGGGACGTCGCACCGGGACGGAATCGGGCACCGACCGGTACGTGGCGGCTTTCTACCACCTTGTCGTCCCGGTGGTTGCTTGGCGGGCTCGAGCCACGAGGCGGCGCCGCGGGATCCGAACCGTGCGCCTCGTCGAGCCCCGTCGCGTCCTCATGGCGGACGAACACGTCAGCGTCGACGATCGCGGAGGCGAACCGCGCCGCGTCGGCGCGCTCGCCGTCACTGGGATAGCCGTGCGACGACGAAACCGGGCCAGCGATCGGACCCGCGGTTACCGCGCCGGGAGGAGTGCGAGCAGCGTGCCCCTGGGTCGTAGGACACGTCGGATCCTGCTCAGCGTGACGTCAAGGCGTCGGAGCGACCCACAACATCATGGCTGCGGTCGGTCCCGGCAGCTGCCCGCTCGCCCGATCGGAGTACGCCACGACGTGCGGCGCTTCGACTGGACTGGATGGGGTAAGACTGGTCGCCGGGTCGGACGACCGAAGGGGGCCGGCGACGGTGTTGACGGGTGTCGACCGGGGTGCCATTGGTGGCGGCCGGGGCCGCATGGGGCTGTATCGGGTGCCGGGCCGGGTTGTGGTGTCTGGTGGCGGCCGGTGAGCGAGGAGACGCTGGTGTTGGGCGCGGTGGCGTACGCGCCCAAGGTCGTGACCATCTGGGAGGGCTTCCGGGAGTGGTTCGCGGGCCAGGGCTTGCGGTTCGACTACGTCTTGTATTCGAACTACGAGCGGATGGTCGAGGATTTGGTTGACGGCCATCTCGACGTGGCCTGGAACTCGCCGCTGGCGTGGGTGCGGGCCTGTCGACTGGCCGCGGTCCGGGGTCGCAGCGTTCGGGCGGTGGCGATGCGCGACGCCGATTGTGGTCTCCGGTCGGTCGTCGTCGTGCGCCGCGACAGTCCGGTCAACGACATCGACGGGTTGCGCGGTGCCACGGTGGGTGTCGGCGCCGTCGACTCGCCGCAGGCCACCCTGCTGCCGGTCCATCATCTGCGCCAGCGCGGACTTGACCCGCAGCGGGATGTGAAGCTGCAGATCTTCGATGTCCTGGGCGGTAAGCACGGTGACCACGTGGGAGGTGAACGCGATGCGGTGCTGGCGCTGCAGGGTGGTGAGATCGACGCGGCCTGCCTGCTCGAAGTGAACCATCGCGCGTTCGAACATGACGGCACGGTGGACCCCGGCTCGACTCGGGTCGTGACCCGGACCGAGCCGTTTGATCACTGCAACTTCACCGCGATCGACGGGGCTCGGGCGGCGTTGGTGGACCGATTCGCCGAGTTGCTGCTGGGCATGTCCTACGAGGACGACGAGGTTCGTCGCCTCTTGGATCTGGAGGGGCTGCGCCGTTGGCTTCCCGGCCGGAGCAACGGCTACGACGCGCTCGATGCCGCGGTCGACGAAGGCGGGTTCTACGACGCCGCCGGCCGCATCACCGCAGCGGGCTACCGGTACTGATGTCCAGAGTCGAGCTGGTGACGGCCGACCAGGCGCCGCTGTTGGCCCGTCGGTACTTCGCTGACGGCGAGCCGGGCGCCATCGTCGCCGCCCTGGCGCAGGTCCCCGAGGTCCTCGAGGTAGCCATGCCGTTTCTGGTCACGGTGCTGGGCCCGTCGTCGGTGCCGGCCCGGACCAAAGAGCTGGTGATCTTGCGCACGTCGGCGCTGCTGGGTTGCCGGTTCTGTGTCCACGCCCACACCGTCGTCGCCCTTGACACCGGCGTGGACCGCGCCGAGGTGGCGGGCCTGCGGGGGGAGGTGCCGATCGAGACGGTGTTCGACGGGGCGGCGGACCGGGCGCTGCTGGCGTGGGTGGCGGCGGTGGCGGGGAGCACGGCTGTCGATCCGGTTGTCCTGGCGGCGCTGCGGCCGCATGTCAGCGACCATGAACTGGTCGAGCTCACCGTGGTGATCGGAGCGACCATGATGCTGAACCGGCTGTGCACGGCGTTGGAGCTGCCAACGGCACCGGCGACTGTCGAGCGTCTCCGGGCCGAGGGGTGGGCGTGAGCGCCGTCGCCGACGCCGTCACCGCCGGGCTCGTGCCGGGCCGGGTGTGGCTCTACAGCAACTACCACTGCAACCTGGCATGCGCCTACTGCCTCACCGAATCGGCCCCCGACGTCGCGCGACGGGCTCTGACCGCCGACACGATGGCGGCTGTCGCCGCTGAAGCCGCCGATCTGGGTTTCACCGGTTTGGGCGTCACCGGCGGCGAGCCGTTCCTGGCGGCGACCATGCCCGAGACCCTCGCCCGCCTGGCTGACATCCTGCCCGTCGTGGCGCTCACCAACGCCACCCTGTTCACCCCCGCCCGGCTGGAACGGATGCGACCCTTGGCCGGCCGGCCGGTGGCCATCCAGATCTCGTTGGACAGCGCCGACCCGGTCGTCAACGACGAGATGCGAGCACCGGAGAACTTCGCCAAAGTCGTCGATGCCATTCCCCGGCTCGTCGAGCGCGGCATCCGTGTACGCATCGCGACCACCGCCGAGCCGGGCCGGCTGTCCGACGACGACCACGCCCGGCTGTGTGCCCTCCATCGATCCTTGGGTGTGCCCGACGAAGATCATCTCGTGCGCCCCGTCATCCGACGCGGACGCGCCGTCGTGCAGGGACTCGGCCAGACGTTCGCTGCCGAGGAGATCCCCGCCGAGCTCACGGTCACGGCCGACGGAGCGTTCTGGAGCCCGTTCGGGCCGACCGTGACCGGTGGTCGCCTCGACACCGATCTGCTCATCACCCGCACCACCCTGCCCCTGGCCATCCCGGCCAACGCGTTGCTGCGCCTGGTCGAAGGACGACCACGGGGCGACGACACAACCCTCGCCATCCGCTGAACATGACACCACCGGGCCCGGTCGGGTCCATAGCCGCATCGGTGTAACAGTTCGCCACTCGCCCCCGACGGTCTTGTCACGAAGGGACCGCCATGACCGAGACCACAGAGCCAGCAGCCCAGACGGTCATCGCCGCCGCGCAATGGCGACCCGATCGGTTCGGTCGCGTCGTCCTGGCCGCCGTGCGTATCACCGTCGGCGTGCTGTGGTTGACCAACACCCGCTGGAAGGTGCCCACCGACTTCGGTGAACAGGGCGGCGGCGGCCTCTACGGGTTCACCCGCGACGCCGTCGATCACCCGGTGTTCAAGCCGTATTCATGGGTGGTCGAGCATCTCGTCTTGCCCCACTTCAGCCTGTTCGGATGGCTGGTCCTCATCGTCGAGGCGCTCCTGGGCGCGTTCTTGCTGCTCGGCCTGGCCACCCGCTTCTGGGGCGTGGTCGGCGCCGTCCAAGCCCTCTTCATCGGCCTAGCCGTGGCCCGCACCCCCGGCGAGTGGCCATGGTCGTACGTGCTCATGATCGCCGCCAACCTCGCCGTCGCCGCCCTCGCCGCCGGCCGCTACAGCGGCCTCGACGGCGTCCTGCGTCCCGTCTGGGCCACCCGACCCGGCCGCTGGACCCGCCTCCTGCTGAGGGTCTCATGACCCGCGTCGCTCGGGCGCAGCTCACCGTCGCCGTGGTCGGCGTCGCCGCCGGCGGCCTCGGGCTCATCTCCGGTTCCGGCGGGTTCACGAACCATCACGGCCACGACATCGGTTACGCCTCCCTCGAAGTGCACCTCATGTCCTACAACCGCCTCGGTGGTCTCCTCACCGTCGCCCTCGCCGTCGTCGCCCTCGTCGGCGTCTCCAACCGCCGTCGCGGCCTCATCATCGCCGCCGCCGCCGGATACGGCCTGTTCGCCATCCAGATACTCATCGGGTTCCGCGCCATCGACGGCAACAACATCACCGGCGCCAACGGCGCCACCCTCTCCTTCTGCCTCATGATGGCCATCGGCCTCGCCACCCTCACATGGGCCGACCACGTCACCACCACGACCGCCACCGCCAACCCGCCCACCACCGACGCCTGAACCGCCCCCCGGCGGGGATCACCGGGTTGCGCTTGACCGCCACATCTCGCTCGTCCCCGCGACCACCCACTCCGCGTCGGCGTCGTATGGGACGGAGCGGCCAGGCCACGGTGGGCTCCCAGGTCGCCGTGCGGATCAACGGGTCGCTGTCACCCTGGCGCGTCGGAACGAACCCGCCATGGCGGTAACACCAGCGCCGACGCGACAATGGCGAGTGTCACGATCGACACGAAGATCGCCGTGAGGTGGGTGTCGAGCGGGCCGCCGTCGTACATCGTCACTCCGACCGCCGTCAACGCTGCCACGACGGCGGCAACCGCCAGCGGGGTCTGGCGACGCAGTCCGAGCGTCACCAATGCCGCCGGCACCACGTACAAGATCACGCTGATGGTGCCCAGTGCGTCGATCTGCCTCACCAGCGGGTCAACGCCGGGGAGGGCCTCGGTCCCGGATCGGAAGAACATCGCGCCACAGTGAAACACCAGCCCCGCGATCCCGACGGCGGCAAGAGCGGCGTCGGTCACCGTCAGCTGCACGGCAACTCCTCGGAAGGGAAGCGCAGCAAGGACGAAGCGGGCGCTCAGGATCGTGGCGACGACCGTCGCAAGCGCCACGAGGTACCCGGCAGACACCGACCCAGCGTACGGCGACGGCCGAGGCGTCGTGTGCTCGGCGTCCGTTGCGCACGGCATCAGTCGATTCATGGTCCGAGGGGCGTCCACACCACGGTGTCGGGGTGGAACTGGCTCCACGCGAACCAGAAGGCCTGATGGGCGGCAAGCTCGTCGCCACCGGCGGTGCGGGCGCGCACGCCTCTACCGTCGAGGAACAGCTCCACGCCCGCCGCCTCGACGTGGCGGCCGGCGGTGAGCGCCGTCGTCGCTTGCGCAGCGTCGAAGGCCACCGGGGTGCCGCCCGGCGCGATCACGCCCACGACCTGGGCCTGGACCGGAAGACGGGGATCGGCAGGCCCGATCGGGAAGATGGGACCGCCGTCATCGCGTCCGTCCAACGGGTCGGTCGGGTAGCTCCGGCCGATGCCACCGTCGATGGCCACGATGCGCGTGTCGGGATGGGCGGCGCGCCACGCACCCCACGAGCTGACGACGACGGTGGCCTGTTGCAAAACGACGCCGGCGTCATGGAGGGGACCGGAGACGGCGGCGCCGCTGAACGTGTCGAACGCCGATTGGGTGTCCAGGTCGTACATGACCTTGTTCGAACGAGACAGCAGCCCACTGGTGCGCAGGACCAGGTCGGCGCCGCCGGGTTGCCGGTCGGTGTAGTAGGCCTGGGCCGATCCGCACAGCGTGCAGTACGGGATGCCCAAGCGGCGATGCCCGACGGTGAGGTTCACCATCTCGTGGACCTGCATGATGTTCTTCGGGAGGGCCACCGACTCGCCACCTTCGGTGATGCCGAACACGATGGCGTCGTCGGGATACCAATCGGCCCGCTCGGCGTCGGTCAACCGCGGGTCGTCCAGCGCTGGGATGCACCCCAGGGGACACGGCGTCGCGTCGTCGAGGGGGCGGTCGTCGATGAGGACTCCGCCCCATGACACCAGGCGCCAATCGATGGCGGACCTGTCGTCGGCGAAGAACGGCTTCCAGCCCGGTTCGACGGCCAAGAACAGGACTGCTTTGAGCTCCCGGTAGCGGGGAGGCGCCGGAAGATTCCAGGCGATGAGGTGATTGGCGATGCTGCGCCACGCGCCGTCAGCGAACGCCGGGTCGAGCGCAGGGATCCACGCCGGTCAAGGACGCGAATCCTGCGATCAGCGCCCGCTCGCGGTCGCCGGACTGGATGAAGCGCAGCAGGTCCTGCAGGACCCAGGCGAGCCGGCCGTCGCCCGATCTCGCCACGATGTCCAGCGCCTCACGGTCGAACCCGTCGCCGCGCGGCGCTCTCCACCAGCTGTGCCGCCGCGTCGGCGACGGCGAGATCGAGCGCCCCGTCAGGCACCACAGGAGCAGCCGGATACTCGTACGGGCGGCAGGCGGTCGGCGGGATCCGCCCGCGATCCCCGATGCGCAGGCCGTCACCGACACCACCATCAACGAAATGCCGAGCCTGCGCCCTCCACCCCGGCACGCCGACGCCACGAGAGCACTCCTACCACATCCGGCGCCACCGGGCTCGGGCGACAACGCCCCAAACCAGACGTTCTTCATTTGTCGGGATCGGGGATGTCGCTGACGGCCAGCACACTCAGGGGAACCGCACGGCTGCTGACCGGCCGGCGATCCGCGGCCGGCAGCCATGGATCCGAGCACCCGCCCGACGATCGGCCCCGCCCTGCTCAGGTCTCAGAGCAGCACTGCGGGTAACCTCCGTTGCGCCGTCGACTGGTGATGTTGGCCGTCAACAGGACGCTGGGCGTCAGCAGAAGGGACGAGGGTCGAATGGGTGTGTGGTGGTGGGTGATCCTCATTGTCGTCGTGATCGTGGTGCTGGCCGCAGCCTTCGTGGTGGTCCAACGTAAGCGTCGCGCTGGCGGGCTGGTGGCCATGCGGAAGCGGTCCCAGCGATGAAAGCGTTGATCCGGGGAACCGACATGATCGGATTGCCAGTGGTTACCTTGGCAGGCGACGACGTCGCCGAGGTACGCGATGTCGTGTTCGACTCGGGCCGGGGACTCGTGCTCGGCTTCACCCTCAACAAGCGGGGCCGGCTGGCTGGGCCGATGAAGGAGACATTGGCGCGAGTTCGCGTGAGCGCGGTTGGTCCCGACGCCGTTATGGTCGCCGATACCGACGCGCTCGTCACCGAATCGATGGCGGCCGGGCATGAAGGCCCGGGCGACGTGCTCGGAGATCTCGTCGTCACCGATGGCGGGGTGCAGGTCGGCACCGTGACCGATGTGGTGATCGACACCGGCGAGGGAGTCGTGGTGGGCTACGAGGTGGAACCGGCCCAGGAGGCTTCGGGGTGGCACGGCCGACGGGCGTACGTGCCACTCCCCGACGCGGGCGCCGTCTCCGGCGAGGCGCTCATGGTGCCGGCCGCCGCGGTGGAGTACGTCACCAGCGACTTCGCCGGCTTCGGGGAGGCCGTCGAGCGTTTCCGGTGCCTCATACGGGAGGGCGGGGCGTGAGGGTTACCGATCTCAACAAGCGTCCCGTCCTGGACGTGGCCACCGCTACCACGGTCGGTCGGATCGATGACGTGGTGGTGGATCCCGCCAGTCGCCAACTGCTTGGCTTCACGTTGCGCAAGACGCCGGGTAAGGCCTCGTGGCTACCGTGGGACCGGCTCCAGGCCATGGGTGCCGACGCGGCGACGGTCGACACCGTTGACGCGCTCACCGAGGGGCCGGAAGAGGACACGCCACCGGCGCTGCGGCGAGGCAAGGTCATTGGCGGTGTCGTGCTGACCTCCGGCGGACTGTCGCTGGGCACATTGGCCGATATCGAGTTCGATCCGGGCTCCGGCCTGGTGACGAGCCTCGTGCTGGACGGAGGTCGCAGCCTACCGGCGGAGTCGTTGATCGGGATCGGCAGTTATGCGATGGTCGTTCACCCGCTACCTGACGCACCCGCCTGACGCCGGCGCCGCCCCTGGAATGGGTGGGACGCCGCCGAGAGTTCAGCGGCGACCGGGACGGCGACTTCGTACTGTGGGTACCGATGGTGATCGAGGCGACCGCGGCGACCGATATCGAGGTCACGGAGTCGGTGATCGTCGGGTTGCTGTTCGTGGCGGCGCTGGTGGCGATCGCGGTGACCCGGGTGCGGGTCCCCTACACGGTCGCCTTGGTGATCGTCGGCCTGGTGCTCGGCGTGAGCGGGGCGTTCTCTTCGGTCGATCTGACGAGCGACTTGATCCTTCTCGTCTTCCTGCCGCCCTTGCTGTTCGAGGGGGCGTTCAACATGGAACTGGTCGTGCTGAAGCGCCGTTGGAAGCAGGTGGCCGTGCTGGCGTCCGCGGGCACGGTCATCGCCGCCGTTGCGATCGCGGCGCCACTGGTCGTCGTTCCGGGGATGGCGCTGGACCTTGCGGTGGTCTTGGCGGTGATACTCGCCCCCACGGATCCGGTGAGCGTCCTGGCCGTGTTCAAGGAGGCCGGCGTCGGTGTCGGACTGCGGACGTTGATGGAAGGCGAATCCATCTTCAACGACGCGTTGGCGATCGTGCTGTACGTGATCGCCGTGGACGTTGCCTTCGGCGACAACCCGCTCACGGTGCAGCACGCTCTCTCGGAGTTCGGCATCGAGGTGTCCGTTGGCACCGCCGTCGGGTTTGGTGTCGGCCTCATTGCTCACCGCTTGATGGCCACCTTGGACGATCATCTCGTGGAGATCACCCTGTCTCTCGTGACTGCCTATGGGGCCTATCTCGCCGCTGATCGGCTCGGCGGGTCGGGGGTCATCGCCGTCGTGGTGGGCGCGCTGGTGCTCGGGAACTACGGCACCCGGCGAGCGATGTCGGCGTCGTCGCAGGTGGCGATGACCGATTTCTGGGAGGTGCTGGCGTTCCTTGCCAACTCGGCGCTGTTCTTGATCATCGGGTTGAGGTTCCACGTCTCCGATCTTCAGGGCCGGACGCTGGTGGCCACCGCCGTGGCCGTCGTCGGGATGCTCGTCGGCCGGGCCATTGTCGCGTTCGGGCTTTTGGCCCCTTTTCGCCGGTCGCGATGGGCGCGCGTGCCGGGCTCGTGGCAGGTCGCCGTGTTCTGGGGCGGGCTACGAGGGTCCATTCCGATCGCGCTGGTTCTCGGGCTGGGCGATCGCCAGTTCGCGGGCGTCGATCCGGTGGCGGTCGTGTTCGGTGTCGTGTTCTTCTCGCTCGTCGTCCAGGGCCTCACCTATCGGCCGCTCCTTCGGCGTCTCGGGCTGACCGGCCCGTCTGGCGAGGTGATGCGTAATGAGCGCTTGTTCGCTCGGATGCTCGCCTTGCAGGCGGCCCAGCGAGAGCTCGAAGCGATGCGCGACTCGGGAGAGATCCCGCCGGCCCCGCTCGAGGAGATGCTTCGCGACCTCAGTATCGAGCTCGACCAATGCGAGCGGGATCTCTCCCAGCTGGCGCACGGCGGCTCGGTACTGTCCGATCACCAGACGGAGGAGGCGGGAGCGCCCGACCTTGATCACGGGAACCACGAGTGAGACGGTGACGCAGTGGGTAGCGGCGCATAGCGGGGCCGATCACGGTCCGGCGAAGCGCGTGGCATAGGCGCGACGGACCATCTCGAGATCGGACGGGAGAAGCCCGGCGGCCATGCATCCGGCGATGATCAGGCGGGCCTGCTGTTGGAGGGGGGCGGTGCGAGACTCCAGGCCGGATGAGCGGAGCGATTCGTCGAGCAGGTCCAGCGCCTCCGACAGGTACAAGCAGACTGTCGGCTGGTTGGCGGCGGCGCGTCGTGTCTCGTCGAATGCCAGGTTGACAAGATCCTCGCGGGTTGGTTGCTCGGCGAGCACGAGACGTCGGCCGTTGTCGCCCAGGTGCAGCTGAGCAGGCGGGTCTCGGAGGAGGAGCTCGTTGAGCACGGCGGCCGAGCGGAAGATGGCATCCTGCGCGGTTGTCGGGTCGTTGATGCCCGGCGACAGTGCCTTGAGGGCAACATCCGCGAGCTGGCGTAAAGCGTACGATGGGTCCTGCTGCATCGTTCGGGTCTCGCCGATCGCCACCGCGGTGCAGATCTCGTGCCTGGTCCGGTCGTCGATTGACCCCGGAACGGAAAGCACGCAGAACGGTGTCCCCTCGATGGCATACCGACCAGGGAACGTGTCGACACGCATGACGACACCATCAGGGATCAGCCCGAGGAGCGCTGAGGTGTCGATTTGCTGCACCCAGCCCGATCGGTCGAAGCGGACAACAGCGCCTAGGTCTTCGGGGACGTCGACTGGCCTCGGTGCCGGCTGATTCGGCCTGGCGAGCGTCCAGTCCCGCCGGACGTGAACGGTTGCCTCCCGACGAACCCGCTCGAGGATCTCGCTGACGTCCATCGAATGCGCGCTGTGGTTGATGAAGCCAACGACCGCGAGAATCGTGGTCATGCCGAGCACCACCGCCAGCGCCACCGACAGGTTCGGGATGTTGGGTTCTCCGGTTGGATCCAGCGGCGTGTGCACCGATCACAGTACGACCAAGCAGTAGGTGAACGTGCCGACGACCAGCGCCATCACGCGCTTGTTGAACGGGTCACGGAACAAGGTGTGGACGACTCGCGGCGAATATTGGCTCGACGCCTGTTGAATGAGAAGCAACGACACCGAAAAGGCGATGCCGGCGAAGGTGATCGTCGCACCCGCGATGGTGCTCAACCGCACACGGGCGCTGTCCACGGTCGAGGTCAGACCGAGTGGAAGCGTCGCCGCCCGTCGATCGAGCCGCCCATCGAGGGCCACGCCGATGAGTCCGAGGGCGACGGCCCCGACCACCGCGATCAGCGGGACGAAGAAGAGGCTCGCCCTCAGGCGTTCTGCCAGCGAGCTCAAACGCAGCCGCATACCACCGTCCTGGCCACTCGATCGTTGACGCAGCGGGACGGGCGCGCCCGACAGTCGTGCACCCTTCAGGGCGACGACTTCGAGTGAGCGCGATCTGGTCGGGCCACCAACGTCACGCACGTTGACTGACTCAAGACATTGACGTCGGGCTGTCGAGACCCTGCGGGAATCGAGGAGAGTGATGTCGAATCGGGTGGTCGTCGCACGGGCGCATCGGGAGAGGTAGGCCGAGCCGCCTCCCGCCGCTTTGGCGCCGCCGGAGACAGCCTTGCGCTCTTGGGAGGACGCTGGGCTCGAGACCGCCGCCAAGGACGTCGATGCCGCCCACGGCGGTGCGTTTGCCATCGGCGACTGATTGCGGGGACCCGGCACAGGTGGCCGCCGCCGCGACGCGATGTCTGTGTCGATGACGACATCACGGCACAGGAGTTCCGGCAGGTGACCGAGGTCAGCTACGTCGGCTACGTCTACAGCACCCACGCGGCGCTGCGTTCGCTGCGGCCGCGCAACCAGGGCGTCATCGTGCACGTAGGTTCCGCCTTCGCCTATCGCGGCATCCCGCTCCAGTCGGCGTATTGCGGCGCGAAACATGCCATCCAAGGGTTCACAGAGTCTGTCCGCTGCGAACTGCTCCATGAGCACAGCCGGGTCCGCATGACGATGGTGCAGATGCCGGCACTGAACACCCCGCAGTTCTCATGCGTGCTCTCGCGCTTTTCGCTCCGGCCGCAACCACTGCCAGCCATCTGTCGAGGCCGGTTTGTCGGTGTTTGGCGAACACACGTCGTTACAGTCGCGGCGGTGGGCGAGGACCTGGCGGCGGAGGCACTCGAGCGGGCCGACTGACGAACTCGAGCAGGCGCTCCAGCGCCTCGAGTTCACGGGCATGGTCGGGCCGGACATCCACAACCTGGGGAGCAGTACACGCCGAGGCTCGACGGCGCCCGCCGGAGCATCGACTCGTGGCAACGGAGCCGGAGCTTCGGGAGAGTCAGGATACGGATGGGCCACGCGGCGCCGGCGAGCCACACCCCGGCGCTTCAACGTGAGCCTCCACGAATCCTGGGCGGTTCATCGAGCCCGTTGGGCGCGTAGTTCGCCTGGCGGGCCGATGACCGCGTGGGCGCCGCTCGGCGGGGAAGCGAGCCGGGGTCAGACGGGGACCGCCACCCGTGGGGTGGGAGCCACCGCGTCGGTGGGCGGCCGCTCGCGATGCCAGCCCGCTGGGCGCTTCGGATGGCGTACGAGGGCGAGTTTGTCACCATCATCGGTTCGGGTGACGTCCAGCAGCATGCCGTCGAGCGTGCGAGACAGCCCGGGTGGGAGACAGAAGGTGACGCCGTGGCTGCGTCCCACGGCTTGTCCCAGTCCGGGCCGGTCCACGAAGCAGACCTTCAGGCTTTGGAGACCGTGGCCGCGGCCGGAAAAGATGGCCATCGTTGCTTTGGCGGAAGCATGATGCTGACGGCGCAAGGTGCCAACGAACTCGGTGGCCTCCTGGCTCAGTTCGATCATGGTGCATTCCTCTCTACGCACGGTGGTTCCGGCCTACCGCTCAACGCGCGGTCGTGGCAACGCGATCGAAGGAACGGCGCGTGACCGTTACCTCCGCGACACAGAGCCCCGCGAACGCCACTCGGACTCCGAGATCGCACCGCCCTCAGCAGCACGCGTGAGTCGACGCGGTCGTCGCTCCGTGTTGCGATCGTGTGTTGACTTCCTAGCCGTTCAACGACGGCGTGGCTGGTCGCTCGTCCTCCAGCTGGCGCCAGACGTCGGCACTCGCCGTGCCCAGGGAAACGCAATGGCCACGCCGCGGCGCCCCGAGCCTCAGCGCCGATCCGATGCGCAGCCCGAGTCGAGGCGCTGCGACCGTGTCACCTCGTCGCCAGAAGGCGGTCGATGACATCTTGCGTGGCGCGCACGACGTCGTTCGCCGCCATCGTGGCGCCCTTCGTCTGCGCGTCCGCGAAGCGTGCGGGCCCGAGGTCGACGGGTAGATGGTCGAGGATGGCTGCCACTCGGCGTAGGTCGGACGCTTCGATGGGCATGGCCGTGTCGGCGGAGGCGGAGGTGACGGCCGCGTGGAGCACGGCGGCGTAGGCGGAGTCTCCCCGCTGGGCGAGCACGGTGGCGACGTGGCGCAGCGTCAGCCACTGATTTGCCCAATCTCCTGCCCCATACCACGTGTCGATGACGTCTCGGGCGATGGTCAATGCGCGGTCGAGATCGGCGCCTCGTGCGGCGAGCGAGATGAGTTCGGTGCGGGCGAACGCGACGATCCAACGGTTGTTCGCGGCAGTACCGTGGCTCACGGCCTGGTCGAGTAAAGAGGCGGCCCCGGCAGGGTCCGTGCGTTCGAGGGTGAGAGCTTGGGCGAACAGCGCGGAGGCCACAGATGTCGGGTTCATCGTACGCCGGGCGATGATGACGGCTTCATCGGCGAGACGTCGACTGTCATCGGCCCGGCCGATGCTGGCGAGCCCCACCGATGTCATGTAGAGGGCGTGAACCAGCCGGGCGTCGTGGCCGCTGGCCCTGGCGGCGTCGACCATGCGTTCACAGATGCCGGCGGCCATGTCGGCGTGCCCCCGGTAGTACGCCACATTGCCGAGGGTGCGCCAGTGAAGGCCGCAAGGGGACAACGCGAGTTGCTGTTCGACGGTGAGCGATCGCTCGGCGAGCGCCGTCGCGTGGTCCAGATCGCCGCGGACGAAACATCCGTACGCCGCTGTGGCGTAGGCGAGCGGGGCGAGCGGGTGAGCAGCAACACCGGGCATCTCGAGGGTGGCTTCGACCCAGCTGAACAGCTCATAACGCATCCGTCGGAAGGCGAACTCACGGAGGCCGACCACGAGGTGCAGCGCACCGTCGACGTCGCCATGGGCCATTGCCCAACGGTGGGCGATGCGCAGGTCGTCGAACTGGTCTTCAAGGTGCCGGGCCCACCGAGCCTCGTCCGGCCCATCCAGTCCCGACGGCGCCTGCCATGCCCGTTCGATCCCCCAAAGGGCGTGGCGTCGGGTGAGCGCTGCGGTACCAGCGTCACGCAGTTGTTCCCGTCCGAACGTGCGCAAGGTCTCGAGCAGCGAGTACCGGCTCGGACTGCGGCGCGTGTCGGCCACGACCATCGACTTGTCGACGAGCGCGCTGAGGAGGTTCGGGACTGCCTCGGCGGCGACGGTCCGGTCGGCACAGATCTGCCGGACGTCGTCGACGGTGAAGGTGCCGGCGAAGATCGACAGGCGGTCGAAGAGCGCTTGCTCGGCATGGCCGAGCAGGTCATAGGACCAGGCGACGGTGGCGTGCAGCGTCTGATGTCGCGGATCCCGCCGCGAACCACCCTCCAGCACGCCGAGCCCTTCCTGCAGCCTGTCGGCCAGGTCACCAGCAGCCATCGAGCGAACCCGGGCGGCGGCCAACTCGAGGGCGAGAGGCAGGCCGTCGAGCCGGCGGCAGATGTCACTGACCGCCGCGGTCGTTTCGCCCGTGAGCCGGAATGCCGGCTGTGCCGACGTCGCGCGAGCGACGAACAGCCGCACCGCAGGCGACTCCATCGCGACGACCGGGTCAGTCTCGCCGGGCGCAGGCGGTGCAAGCGGGCCGAGGGGCCAGACTTCTTCGCCGTCGATGTTGAGCGGCTCTCTGCTCGTCGTGATGATCCGCACCCCGGGACACGATCGCAGGATGGATTCCGTGATCTCGGCGACTGGCCCGAGCAGGTGTTCGCAGTTGTCGAACACCACCAGGATCCTCCGGTGCTTCAGAACCTCGACCAGTCCTTCGAGCACGGAGCGGCCCGGGCGCCGCTGTACCTCGAGTGATGTGGCGACCGCCTCGACGGCCAACGAGTCCTCCCTGATCCCCGCGAGATCGCACACCCACACGCCGTCTGGGTGCTCGGGCGCAGCCCGTTCGGCGAGCCGAATCGCCAGACGTGTCTTGCCGACCCCGCCCGGTCCCGTCAATGTCGACAGCCGGAAGGTTTTCAGCAGTCGCGCCAGTTCCGACAGCTCGACGTCGCGACCCAGCAGCGCGGTCACGCTCAACGGGAGGTTCCCTCGGGGCGGCTCCGTCGAGGCCGGGGCGCGTGTGGACTCGCGCGTTGCCGGTGGCCCCACGACCGATGGGTCCTGGCGCAGGATCCGCCCCTGCAGATCGACCAACGAAGGCGAGGGCACCAGCCCGTACTCGGCCAGTTCATCGCCAAATCGCTGAAAGGCGCGGAGGGCTTCGGGCTGCCGCCCCCACCGATGTAACGCCACCATCTGCTGCGCGCGGAGGCGTTCCCGCAGTGGCCAGCGGGCAATGGAGCTCTCGAGCACGTCGATGGCGCCGGCGAAGTCAGCCTGGACGATTCGCGCCTGCACCAGCCCCTCAACAGCCCGTTGACGCACCTCCTCGAGCCGCGTGCTCTCGGCTTGGAGGTTCAAGTCGTCCGAGAACTCGGCGTACGCCCGGTCACCACCCCACCACCTCAGCGCCTCGGTCAACAGCTGCGTCGCATCGCCCGCGTCGGTGTCTACGGCGGTCAGTGCCTGCGCGACCTGGCGCTCGAAGCGGGCGCTGTCGAGGTCGTCGTCGCCGAGCAACAGGGTGTATCCGCCAGATCGGGTCTGGAGCCGCCCACCTCCGTCGCCCAGGTCGTGACGCAGCCGCGACACGTAGCTCTGCACAGTTCCAGCCGCTCTCGCCGGTGGATCATCTCCGAAGAGCACGTCGATGAGTTGCTCGATCCCAATCACGGCGTTGCGGTGCAGCACCAAGGTTGCCAACAGCAGCCGCCGCCGCGGGCCACGCACCGCCCGGCGGGCGCCGTCGGCAGAAACGACCTCCAACGGCCCGAGCACCCGAAC
Source organism: uncultured Acidimicrobiales bacterium (assembly GCA_963728985.1). Lineage (GTDB taxonomy): Bacteria > Actinomycetota > Acidimicrobiia > Acidimicrobiales > Ilumatobacteraceae > DASXAI01. The sequence goes on from CAVSME010000008.1 coordinate 266,841, forward strand.
CTCCACGCCGGTCCCTCCTCTCGCCGCCCCCCGACGAACTTACGACGCATCCGGCGTGCAGCCCGAATGCATCCGGCATGCACGACACGACCTGCACAGTGTGGTCACCAGCGCGACAGCTCGTCCGCCACTACCGAGGAGAACACGCATGCCGTTTGTCAACGTCAAGCTCATCGAAGGGGTCTTCAGTCCCGACCAGAAGCAGGACATGATCGCGAAGCTCACCGACACGATGGTGTCGATCGAGGGCGAGAACATGCGGGCAGTGACGTGGGTCGTGATCGAGGAGGTCGCCAGTGGTGAATGGGGCATCGGAGGCAAGGCGCTCACGACCGCCGACGTCAAGGCCCTCGCCCAGGGAGCGACCGTCGGCTGAAGCGTGCTCAGGCGGCCGGGGACGGCCCGAGGGCGCGCCACTCGGCCCGAAGCCGGCTCCACGGCCCGGCCGCCTGAGCCACCGATCGTCGCAACACCGTGGCGCAGGACGCCCCCGCCGTCACCGCTCGACCAGTCGGACAACGCACTCATCGCGCCATCGAGCGCCAACAAGGAGACTGTCATGCATCTCGCCAAGAACGACCTCCCCATGAAGCTCGACGTGCCGGGCGCGGCCGCCCGCCAGGTCACCAGCTTCGGCGACGCCAGTCCGTACACGTCCATCTCGGGCGAGTTCTTCTCGCTCAGCGCGGGCACCGACATCGCACCGCTGCTCGAGGGCCTGGAGAACGACTCCTGCCACGCTCCCCATTGGGGGTACATGCTCACCGGAGAAGTCGTCGTCACCTACCAGACCACATCCGAGCACTGCGCGGAAGGAGACCTCTTCTACTGGCCACCCGGTCACAGCGTCCGCGTCCTCCGGGACGCCGACATCATCCTCTTCAGCCCGGAACAAGAACACCTCCACGTGCTCGACCACATGATCAGGAAGATGTCCTGCGCCTGACCCGGGTCTACTGAAGTCGTGCTCGTCGCGTACTGAGCGTTCTCCGCAAGCCGATGAAGCTCAGGACGAACGTGACGAGGGCGATGACCACGGCGGCGCGCAGTTCTGGCATCGGTAGGTTGGCGCCGCGCAGCATGACTTGGCGAGTCATGACGATGCCGTGCGTGGCCGGCAATGTATCCGCTATCAACCGAAGGTTGGGGGCGAACCGGTCGATCGAGAGGAAGAAGCCCGTGAACAGGAAGCTCGCCAACAGCACGACCATCGACAGCTGGACGGCCTGGATGTCCGTCGACGCCACCAACGAGATGAGAAACCCAATCCCCAGGGCACCCAGGTAGACGACGAGAAGAGCGATGGCGAAGTTGACGACCCCGCCGGCGAAGGATACGCCCAAGAGCTTTACCGCTGCGGTCAGCGCAGCGGCGACGGCGCCCCCAACCACGAGGTAGCTCACATACTTGCCGACGAGTACTTCGCCACCTGAGATCGGCGACACGCGGAAGACGTCGGTGATCCCGAGGGCCCGTTCTCGTACCAACGAAAGGGCTGAGAAGGTGACGCCGAGATGCTGAAGCAACAGGACCAGCACGGCCGGGACGTAGAAGTCGATGGCGCTGTCGACCTGTACCCCAATGGACGAGGTGACAGCCCGGAAGGGTCGCACCAGTACGGCGGGATCGATGCGTTGCAGCGCCTCCATCTGGCTTCGGAGCTCCATGACCGCCTTTTGAACCGTCGCGAGGCGGACTTGCAGCTGTGCTGCCGTCGGCTGGGTCTGTCCCGAGGCACCGAGCTGCTGGGCGGCCTCGTCGAGCGTGGCGAGGTTGGCGCTCCCCTCACTTGCCTCGGCGTCAGCTCCTGGTAACTCGCGGAGCAGATCGAAGAAGGTCTTCGCCTTCCCCCTGAGAGCCTCGACGGCGGGGAGGGCCTCGTCGATGGCACTGCGCGCTCCGGCCTGGTCGCCTGCCGACGCCGCTTCCTGCCCTTGTGTCAACGCTCGTTCCACATCGGGGAATGCCTGGGCGAGGACCTGGCTGGCGTCTTGACCCTCGGCGACACCGGCCGCCAGCACTTGGCGGTTCAGCTCGTCCGCCGCCAACCGGGCGGCGACCTGGATCGCCTGGGCGATGATGGGATCGGTCGCGCTGTGATAAACGTCGATGATCGCCCGCTGGTTGTTCAGGACGCTCGCGTACGGGTCGACAGGGAGGACCGCCACGACGTCGACCTTTCGTGCGAGCAGCCGCCGCTTCGCCTCATCGAGATCATCCGTGACTCCCACCACGGTGATGTAGTCAGCGAAGCGATCCTGAAATCGCGTGACGGTACCGGCCATTGCCGATCCAGACGGGGCCACGAAGAGCGTGCGAAATCGGGGGACCTCCCGCGTGAACCCCAGGCCGAAGAGAATGAGGACGGTGAACGGCCCCACCACCAGGAGGAAGAGGAGGCGTGGCTGCCGGACCACCTCCACGATCTCCTTCCGCGCAATCCCGCAGACGCGGACAGCCCAACGCATCACACCGCCGGCGTGTCGGCGCCAGCGTGTGGCGCACCGGCCCGAGCCACGAGCATGGCGAACAATTCGTCGAAGCTGGGAACGAGCGGTTCGAGTGTCACGATCCCGGCAGGCGCGAGGGCAGCGGCCAGCTCATGGAGTCGGCGACTGCTGTCGTCCACCACTACCTCCACGCGGCCCGGATCCTCCGGCGACCAGCTGACCCGACGCACTCCCGGCGTCAGGTTGAGAAGCTCGCGAAGGGTGGGATCGCACGGCCGCAACGTGCGCGCGACCAGGACGTCGCCACCCAACGCCAGACGTGACAGTCCCGCGGGCGTCTCGTCGGCGACCAGCCGTCCCGCGACCATGAGGCCGACGCGGTCGCACCAGCGTGCTTCGGCAATGTGTTGTGTCGTGACGAACAGCGTCCGACCCTCATCGCGCAAGGCCTCGAACTGCTGCCACATCTTGTTCCGGAGAAGCGGATCGAGCCCCGCCGTGGGCTCGTCGAGAAAGAGAATGGCAGGCTGGTGAACCAGGGCACAGGCCAGCGCCAGCCGGCGTTGCATCCCCCCGGAGATGGCTGACACCGGCTTGCGGCGGTGTGGCCAGAGCTCCACGAAGTCGAGGACCTCCTTGGTCCGCCGGCGGCGACGACTGCCGCTGAGACCGTACAGCGCAGCAGCGAAACGCAGATTGGCACTGACCGACAACTGCGGGTAGAGCGCCGAGAGCTGAGGCATGTAGCCGAGACGCTGGCGGTCGGCTGCAGTGAACGTCGCCGGATCGCGGTCCAGAACCCGAATGGTGCCCGCCGATGGAGGGATGAGTCCCGTCAGCATCCGGATCGTGGTCGTCTTGCCGGCCCCACTCGGACCGATGAAGCCGAAGATGCACCCAGCCGGCAGCCTGAGGTCCAGCCCTGCGACCGCCACCTCCTTGCCAAACCGTCTGGACGCAGATTCGGCGACGATCGCCATCTCTACGCCCGTCATGACCCCAAGATGCCCAACGTCAAACGCTGGGACCGCCGGCCGCGACGAGCTGTCACCCATCGACCTCCGAGACATTTCGGTGCCGATCGCGACCCCCTCCCAACCGATGCCGTCGCGGATCGTAGCGGCTTGACTCGACGGGCGGCCCGGTGACCGCCCCGGGGTCCACCGAACAATCGGCCGGCGCGCACGACACTCGTTCCCGACCCGAGAGGCGGCGAGGATGTCGGGAGCCGGCCTCGCTCAGAGTCCGAGATCAAGGCCGACCCCTGGATCGCCCGGCTCTTGCGGGACCAGCGCAAGGTGGGCGAGATGGAGCTCGTCTGCGCGTTCGGTGGCGCGCGCCCATTGCTGAGGTCCGCCCAGTCGGTCGACGTGGAGGTGGCGGTCGGCGAGGGCGCACCGTTCGGGGGTGTCGGCGACATCGTTGCGGACTTGGCGCCAGCCTGGTTCGGCGCCGGCGTGGTGGTCGAGGTGGGTTTCGAGTCGGTGGGCGGCGTCGCACCACACGGCCCGACCGGCCGGGGTCCGGGGCACGGGACCGAGGAGCTCGACTTGCCATGACGCCGGTCGGTCGAGGGCTTCGAGGACGCGCTGGGGCCGTGTTCGTTCGAGGGCGTCGTCGATCACCGCGAGGTCGGTAGTGAGACGGCGGCGTTCAGGTGCGGTGGCGATGAGCGCCCGGCGACGTTCCTGTTGATGGGCGTCGAGCCGGTCGAGTCGAGCATCAGACTCGGCCTGGGTGGCGTCGGCCCGGTCGAGCCTGTGGCGCGCCTGGTCCAGGCGGTCGGCGGCGCTACCGATGGCGTGAGAGTCTCGTCGTGGCCATCGTTGTCGTGCGAGCTGGTCGTGCTGCTTGGTGGCCTCGACCAGTTCCTGCTCCGCCGTTCGCCGTTCGGCGACGGCCTCGACCAGTCGGGATCGCGCCGCGCGCTGTTCGACGGCGCGGTTGGCGGGGACGGAGGCGTCGACGGCGGCGAGTTGGCCGGTAAGGCGGCGGTGGGCGAGGCGGAGCGGCTCGACGCCGAACGCGAGCGCGTCGTCGCCGCTACAGCAGGCCACGGCAACGGCCGTCCAGTGGCCGTCGAGCTGGTCGACGCTGGCGGTGATGGCGTCGCGTCGCCATCCTTCGGTCTCTTCGAACTGGTCGTGCCTGCGTTGCTCACCTTGGAGCTGCTGGAGGCGATGTTCGGCCTGGGCCAGGACGCCGGCGGCGTCGATCACGGCCTGCTGCTGAGCGGGCAGGCGGTCCTCGAGCTGGCGTCGCTCCGCTCGACCGGCGCGGACCAGGGTCCGGAGCGGTCCCTGGATGTCGATGGCAGCGCCGGTTGCCACCGCCGCCAGTTCTTTGAGGTGGAGCTGGTCGTGGGCGGTAGCGGCCGCCGTGCGGGCGTGAGCGAGCTGGTGGGTGAGGTCGGGCGGCTGGCGCTCCAACACGGCGTGATGGGCGTCGATCACCGCTCTGAGGTGTCGGTCGAGGGGCCAGGGGTCGTCGACGGCGGCCATGGTCGTGTCCGGGATCCGGGCCAGCGCCGCCACCACGTGTTGGGGGGCGGTGCGCTGGTCGGCGAGGCGGCCGCCGTGATCACCGTCATCGACCGGGGTCGTGTTCCAGGTGTGGGTGGGGTGGCGGGAGCGGGACTGGGCGGTGTAGCCCCGGTAGGCGTCGAGCGCGGCCGAGCCCAACAGGTGGGCGTGGTCCCAGGTGCCGCCCTGGGCGCCGTCGACGGTGCGGGCCCAGGAGTGGGACAGGTTCGGTGTCCCGTCGGCGCGGACGCCGCGCACGAACTCGACCGGGATCGACATCGCCGTCCCGTCCTTGGTGCGGATGACGATGTCGTGGCGATCGACGGCGGTCACGGTGGCCACGGTCCCGTTCACCAACGGGGAGCGACGGTCGCCGCAGCGGGTGTGCAACAGGATCCGGTCACCCGCCTGGTACTGGCGGTCGGTGGTCCAGCCGGGTCCGGTGACGGTCGGGCCGCTGAGCATCCCGGCGGCGGCGAGGCGGCGGCGGATGTGGTCGGCGACATCTTCGGCCTGACCGTGGGAGACGACGAGGGCGACGGTGGCGTCGACGCCGTGATCGCCGATGTCGGCGACGACGGCGTCGGCCATCGCCGCCCGGGTAGCGGCCGGAGTGGCGGCTTCATGCTCCCAACCGTGACCACGTCGCAGCTGCTGCGAACCGGCCGGGTCGCCGCCACGCAACAGGGCGAGGGCGCGGCGGTCGACCGGGTCGACTTGGCGGCGATTCACGCTCAAGGTGGCAGCCGGGATCACCCTCGCGGCCACTCGTGCTTCGAGTTCGGCGGCGAACCCGCCCGCCTTCACCGACGGCGCCTGGCGGGGATCGCCCAGCACCCACAGCTGTCCACCGGGACAGGCAGCCACCGCGGCGAGGATCGTGTGCACATCCCGTGTGGAGCTCTGGGACACTTCGTCGAGCACCACGACCGAGCCCGGGGTGAGCGACCGGTCCTCGAGGTCGACACGGAACCGGGCGACCGTCACCGCCGGGAGGCCGGCGTCGGCGAGTTCGGCCACCGCCTTGGCCGTCGTCGCCACGGCCACCACCGGCCGCCCGTCGGCGGCGGCGGCGCAGGCGGCGGCGTGCACCATGGCCGTCTTGCCGTGGCCGGCCGGGGCCAGCACCGCTCGCACCGCGCCGCCCTGACCGCACAAGATGGCCACAGCGTGCTGCTGGTCGGCGCCCAACCCGGCGGAGACGACCGTCGTCGGGATGGCCGAACCGGGCCGGGCCTGCAGGCGATCGAGCAGGGCGAGCGTCTCGTCCTCCAGCGCGCGGTGGGCGGCGGTCGACCACCGGGCCGGCTCCCACCCCGGCGCCGACCGGGACGGCGCCAGCCGCACGACCGCATCCGAGCGGAGGAACCGGGCGGTGATGTCGCGGATCTCCTCCACGGTCAGCCGCCCCGCCGACAGAGCAGCCAGGTGCTCGATGACGTCGGGTTCGTCGAACCTCGGTGAATGAGCGCACACGCCGATGTCCTCGTCGACCAAAGCGCGCACGACCTCGTCGTAGGTGAGGGCGGGCCGCGCCGGGTCCCGCCAGCACACCCGCCGATCCAGCCCCCCACCCACCGCCAGATCGACGGCTTCGGCCTCGGCCCGCCAGCGACCGATCAGCAGGGTCGGGGTGAGCGAGTGGTCCTTGGCCGGCCGAGTGGCCAGCGACGCCTCGTCGTCGGCACGCATCCGCAACGTCGGCGACTCGTAGCGGGCGCCCCGGGCTTCCAGCTCGGCCTCGATCTCCACGGTCCGTTTCGAGAACGCCCGCAACTGGGCCGTCGTGAACCCGACCAGCTCGCGGGTGTTGGACCGATCCCGTCCCCACTCCGCCCCCAGCCGCAGCGACAGCGCCCGTTGCAGCTCGGCCTGATAGATCGACCCCGCCGCTCGGGCCCACACGAACAAGGGCCGGGCCGCGAGCGCCACACACCGCCCGTCCGGCCCGCGTCGCACGACGTTCGGCACCAGGCAGTGGGTGTGCAGCTGGGGGTCGCCCTCCCTCGACGTGCGATGCACGAACCCGGCCGCCACCCAGCCGTCGGTGGCGAAATGGCGACGAATCCCGTCGACCTGCATGCGGGCGACAGCAGCATGCTCCTCGAGGAAGCCGAGCGCGGTCTCGACCGCCTCCCGGTGAGCCGTCATCACCGTGTCGGCCACCGGCTCAGAGCCCAGCGCCCACAACAGCGACAGCGACTTCGGCGCCGAGAACGTCAGATCGAACGCCTTCACCCTCCGCTCCCGCAACCCCACCAGCAACGGCACACCGGATACGGGATCATTGCCGTCGATCAGAGCCCGCAACTGATCGGCTTCCACCATTCCCTCGATACCGAGCTCGGGGGACCACCGGCCCGACCACACACCGGGTGCCTCACCCACGCCGGCGTAGTACTCATCGATGCCCAACGCCACCGACGACAACAGGTACTCGCCGTCGGTCAACGCCGTCACCGTCAACACGATCCACCCCCGCCACGACCAGGAGGAGTCGCCACAGACACTTGCCAGCCCTCCGGGCAGGCGGACCTGGCGCCCCTCACCGAGTGCCCAACCCGAGGTCCAGCGCGCCCTGCTCGCCTCGCCTCGACGGCAGCGTCGAGCGCGGGGCTCGGTTGGTGACCATGGTCGCCGTGACAGCTTCGACCGCGTGCGGACGAACCGTGTGCGGTCGACCAGGACGCGGTGATCCGACCAGCTCCATCCCCGCCGGCAGGTGAACCGTGTACGCAGCAAGACCGAAACGGCCGTTCGCTCCGGCGGACTGTGCCAGCTCGACGATGCCGCGTTCGCGCAACATTCGCAACGCCGAGGCGGCCGTGCCGGCGTCGACGCCGATGTGCTCGGCGACGAGCCGCGCCGACGTGTAGGAAATGAGACGGCCGTCCCGCCACGCCGCGTCGAGTGCCACGTCCTCGAGCACGACCCGCACGACGGGGCGCAAGGTCCTCAGCGCGCCTCGGGCGGCGATGGACACGACCACGCCGCCATCGGCAAGGTCGGCGCTGTCAGTCGCCATAGGCATGAGGCGTCACGCCGAGAGCAGGCGGCGGAGCTCGGCGGCGTCCTGGAACCGAGCGATAGCCGCCTTCGGCACCCGGTAGCTGCGACGCCCGACGCACACCACCGGCAGGCCGGACCGACCGCCGCTGTCGCGGAACAGTCGGGCGGCGGCGTACGCCGCTCCCCTGCTCACCCGCAGCACGCGGGCTGCCTCGGGGATCGTCAAGAAGTCGGGCAAGTCGTCGTACACCATCGCTCCACCTCCGCCCGACCAGTCATGTCACAGGTAGACCGGTCAACGTCTCATCAAACTACGCTAGCGTCATCCCGTCGTCAACCGGTCGCTCGACTGGTCTATCGTGAGGCTGACCCAACGGAGGTGTGGCGCGTGGCCCGAAAGAAGGCGGCTCGACAGCAACCGGTCGAATGGATCGTTCAGGTCTCCCCCAACCAGCTGGTCGCCTACAACCTCGCCCAGGCCCGGCTCAACAAGGGCTGGACCCAAAACCAGGCCGCCGACGCGCTCGAACCGTTCCTCGGCGTCCGCTGGTCCAAAGCCAGCTTCTCCGCCGCCGAACGGTCCATGGACGGCGAGCGAGTGCGGCAGTTCACCGCCGACGAGATCGTGGCCTTCGCCCGCTGCTTCGAGCTCCCGGTGACCTGGTTCTTCCTGCCACCCCCAGCTCGGGTGCCCGAAGGCTTCCCCGTGAACATCGCCGTGCCCGACGAGCCGGAATGGGGCATCACCCCAGCCCTCATGGTCGACCTCGTCTACGGCGACGGGGCCACCGCCGGACTCATGGACATGCGAGTCCAAACCTTCTTCCATGGGTTGGAGGAAGACCGCATGACCACCGCCCAGCACGCCATCGCCTCAGCCGCCACAGCCCGAGTCCGGCTCGTCATGTCCAAAGCCATCGGCTGGCTCCCAGACTGGCAGACCCGGCTCCGGGCCATGGCCAACCACCTCGAAGACTGGGAAGCCCAAGTCCGCCGCGAATACGACACCGAACTCGAGGACGCCCACGGATCACCGACGGACGACGCCCCGGCCCGTCCACGACGCGGTCGAGGCGAATAATGGCCCCGGACTCAGGGGACGAGGTCGAAGGCCTCCGCATGGCGCGGCCGCACGACGGTGAAGTCACGGCGGTTCAACGTGGCAAGGCGCACGATCCCGAGCCGTTCAGCGACACTGACCATCGAGGCATCCACGAAACCGAGACCGAGGTCGGCATACTCCTCGATGAGCCTGACACAGCGCGCATAGTCGTCACGGGTGAGATCGACGACTTCGATCCGCCGTGTCGTGACCAGACGCAGGAAGCGGGCTTCGGCCAACGGCCCGAGACGACGCTCGATGAGCCAGGCCATCTCGGGTACGACTGGTGCCGGAACGGTGAGGTCGCCCGCATGATCCCGGAGCACCGCGCTGCAGCGGGAGTGGTCGGCGGTGTCGCGATCGGCGGCAGCCAGGAGCACGCCCGTGTCGACCAGCACTACCCGTCAGGCACCATCTGCCGAGCTGGCGTCGGCGGCGTCCCGCCGGATTTTCGCCATGTCGAGCGGTTCGTGGTCGCCGGAGGCGCCCGAACCGATGAATCCCTCCAATGGGTCGTCGGCCGGAAATCGTTCATCGAGCGCCTCCGCGGCGATCTCGTCGACAGACTTCCCGCGACGCGAGGCCGCCTCGCGGAGGCGGGTGGCCAACTCATCGGGGATGGTCACCGTGAAACTCACGATTCAACCCTAGGCGCCCGGGTGCTCGGACAACACCGACGGGCGAAGACGGGGAGGTTGTGATGAGCCACGTGCGACGGATGCCGAACGGCCGCTTCGAGGCCCGCTACCGAGGGCCGGACGGTCGAGAGCGGTCTCGACGTTTCAGCACGAAGCGGGACGCCCAGACGTTCCTCGCCAACATCATCGTCGAGCGCCAGCTCGGCGCGTGGCGTGACCCGCGCGGCGCCCGGATGCCGCTCGCCGACTGGGTCGAGCAGTGGCGGGCAACCGTTGTCGACCTCCGAGCGTCGTCACTGGCTCGCGACGACTCGTATCTGCGCAATCACGTCGTGCCCCGCTTCGGGATGGCCCGTCTCGGTGCAATCACGCCGTTCGAGGTCCGCCGGTGGGTGTCGGACCTGACGGCCAGCGGGCTCGCGCCGGCGACGGTGCACAAGGCGCACCAGACGCTGTCGAAGGTCATGCAGGCTGCGGTCGACGCCAACTTGATCGGGCAATCCCCATGCCGAAGGACGCCCCTGCCGCGGATCGAGCGCGAGGAGATGCGCTTTCTCACGCCCGAAGAGATCGTCATGCTCGCCGGCGAGATCTCAACGCACTATCGGGCGCTGGTGATCTTCGACGCCTACTGCGGGCTGCGCCTCAGCGAGCTCGCCGGCCTCCGCCGCCACCACGTCGATCTCGCCGGCGCCAGGGTGCGGGTGGTCGAGAACGCCGTGGAGGTGCGGGGCGAGATCGTGTGGGGAGCGCCCAAGACCCGCGCCGGCCGACGAACGGTGCCGATGCCAGCTGGTGTCCGAGCCAGCCTGGAGGAGCACCTTGCCAGCTACGTCGACGCCGACGCCGACGCGTTGGTCTTTGCCGGCGCCGGGGGCGGCGTCCTTCGCGCCGGCCAGTGGCGAGCCCGGCACTGGCACCCGGCCGTGCGCGCCGCCGAACTCGAACCGTTGCGTCCTCACGACCTTCGCCACACCGCCGTCGCGCTCTGGATCGGGGCGGGCGCCAACCCCAAGCAGATCGCCACGTGGGCCGGCCACACGTCGGTGTCGGTCGTGCTCGATCGCTACGGCCACCTCTTCGAGGGGCACGAAGCCGTCGTGCTGGATCGTCTCGACGCGTTCATGGCGTCCTCCACCGTGCCAACCAGTGACGACGCGTCCCGCGGGTTTCCGCGGGTTTTTCGCGGGGCGGGACAGCCCGACGACAACGACGAAGAGCGGGTCCATGCGGCTGACCTGCAGCGGAAGGGGTGGGCGCGGAGGGACTCGAACCCCCGGCATCTGCCTTGTAAGGGCAGCGCTCTAACCAACTGAGCTACGCGCCCGGGAACGCGCAAGCCTACCGACCGCCGGCCGTGGACGACCGAGCGGTGATCTGTCAGTGTCCCGTCATGCGGTCGCGTCGCGACATGTGGACGACACTCGGGCGTGCCGCTCCCCAGCAGGCCCCACCTTCGGGCCCGATCGTCGCCCTGCTCACGCCGGTCCGGGTCTACGACTCCCGCACCGACTCCATCTTGCCGGGGCGGCGGAAGCTGCAGTCGGGCGACTCCGTCATCGTGACGGTCTCGGCCTTCGAGGGCTTCGCCACCGCGGCGTTCCTCAACGTCACGATCACGCAGACCGAGGGCGCCGGCTACCTCGTGCTGTTCGCCTCCGATCCGACCGGCGAACGCCCGCTGCCGTCGACGTCGAACATCAACTGGTCGACGAGCGGCGTGACGCTGGCCAACTTCGCCGTCAGCGCGGTCGGTGCCGAGAACGGTGTCGTCGTGCACTGCGACGGCGGCGGACGCACGCACGCGGTCGTCGACGTGTACGGCTACGTCCCCTTCGCCGGCTGATCATCCGCGAGAAGCCAAGACCCGTTGGCTACCGTGCTGCCGATGAGCGGGCGTCGAGCAGGAGGTGGCGAGCTGCTCCGCCGCTACCTCGACGAGATCGGCGCCCATCCGTTGCTCACCGCCGCCGACGAGGAGCAGTTGGGTCGCGCGCTGGAGGCGGGCCGTCATGCCACGGCCGAGCTCGAAGCGGGCGGCCGCATCGGTCCACGACGGCGCGCCGAGCTCGACGCCGTGCTCGAGCACGCCGCTGACGCCCGCCGGCGCTTCATCCAGGCCAACCTCCGCCTCGTGGTGTCCGTCGCCCGCCGCTACGAGTCGAGCGGGCTGGCGCTGCTCGACCTCATCCAAGAGGGCAACCTCGGGCTGATGCGCGCCGTCGAGAAGTTCGACCATCGTCGCGGCTTCAAGTTCTCGACGTACGCGACGTGGTGGATCCGCCAGGCGATCGGGCGGGCCATCGCCGACAGCTCGCGCACGATTCGCGTACCCGCCCACGTGCGGGAGAACTATGCGCTGATCGACGCCAGCACCGAGCGCCTGGCCGCCGCCCTCGATCGGCCGCCCACGCCCGTCGAGATCGCCGCCGACACCGGCCTCACGATCGAGCGCGTCGAGCTCGTGCAGCGCCACCGCTCGCATCTGCTGTCGCTGTCGGCCCGGCTGTCGTCGGACTCCGACACCGAGCTGGCCGACACCATCGTCGACCTCGACGCCGCCGCGCCCTACGAGGAAGCGGCCGCCGCGCTGGAGCGCGAGGCGCTGCGGGTGCAGCTGGCCCGGCTGTCCGAGCGGGAGCGGCGAGTGCTGGCGTTGCGCTTCGGTCTCGACCAGCCCGAGCCGCAGACGCTGGCCGAGATCGGCGAGGAGTTCGACCTCACCCGCGAGCGCATTCGCCAGATCGAGGCACGGGCGCTCGGGAAGTTGCGCCACCCGAGCGTGGCTCGCCTGTGGACGCACGATCCCCGGCAGGCGGGCGACCTCGCCGCCGGTCGCAACGCCTAGGCGCCGGCCCGGCGATCGAGGGCGGCCAGCGCCTGCGCCGTCTCCCGCTGCAGCTCCGGCCGCTCGCCGGCGGCGAACCACCGGCACTCGACGATCTCGGGCGACACGGGTCGCGCCGCCGCCGGATCGACCCCGTCGGCCAGCCGCGCGGCGTAGACGATGTCGACGCGGCGCTCCCCCGGATCGACCACGACGGCAGGCTCACCGAGCAGCGCGACGGCTACACCGACCTCCTCGCCGACCTCCCGCCGCGCACCGTCGGCGGCTTCCTCCCTGGCGCGGCACAGACCGCCGGGAACGCCCCAGCGCGGCCGGTAGCTGTGCCGCACGAACAGCACCGCACCGTCGGCCCGCTCGATCACGCACATCGCGCCGACCGTGTACGACGGGCTGAGGAGATGCACGGCAGCGATGCGCAAGCGGGTCGGCAGGCGCCGGAAGACGCGTAGCAGGGCTCGATGGATCGCGCGGTTCACCGGAAGCTCCGCCGGGCGGTGACGAGCTCGTCGAGGAGCGCCGGCGTGGCGGCGGCGACGGGCGTGCGCCGGGCCGTGTGGTCGATGACGGCGAGGTCGCGCCCGAACGCGTCGGTCACGGCCGCCCCCGCCTCCCGGCACACGAGCACCGCGCCCAGGTAGTCCCAGGCGCCGTGGGCGTCGGGGCTGCAATCGACGTAGCCGTCGAGCACACCGGCGGCGACGGCGCACAGGTCGAGCGCGGCGGCGCCGAGCGAGCGGTACTGCTGCCAGCCGAAGTGCACCGGCGGCCAACCGGACAGTCCCACGAGGGCGTCGCCGACGCGGGCGCACCCCGACGGTGCCAGGGCTCGGTCGCCGCGCCATGCGCCACCGCCGCGTGTGGCCTCGAAGCGGACGTCGCGCGTCAGGTCGGCGACGACGGCGGCTACCGGTCCGGCGGCATCGACGGCGCACAGAGACGTGGCGTACCACGGCACGCCACGATCGGCGTTGGTCGAGCCGTCGAGTGGATCGATCACCACCACGATGTCGATCCCGTCGAGATCTGCCGGCACCAGACCGCTCTCCTCCGAGAGCACGCCCACGCCGGCAGCGGCGAGGACGGGCACGGCAGCGGCGTCGGCGACGAGGTCGACCCGGTACTGGCCCGGGCGCGCGCCGGACAGGCCGCGCTCACCACCGGGGGCGAGGGCGGCAGCGATGGCATCAGCAGCAGTGTGGAGCAAGGCCAGCAGGGTCGACGCCTCCGCCGGACTGGATGCGGTCCTCATCGGCGGGACGATGGTGGCATCCTGGGGCGTCGATGTCCATCGTCAACCCGACGCTGGACCGAGGAAGGAGTCGAGTGGCCGTCATCGACGTGCCCGGTTTCGTGGCCGATCTGAAGGAGCACGCCGTCGACCACGGCTTCCACGTGCACGACGAGCGCCACTTCGTCGAGACCTACTCGCTGCACCAGGCGTGGGAGGTCGACCTCCATCCCGAGGAAGCGTGCGACGGCCCCATCGACCTGCACCTCGAGCTGCGCGTCGACCCTCGGGTCCTGCTCGCCTTCGAGGACACCGTCCACCAGCTGCCCGAGCCTGACGACGAGCCGCCCGACGAGTTCGACTTCCCCCTGAAGTTCGCCTGGCGGCTCCCGCCCCTCCCCTACCCACCCGACCTCCTGGTGCTGGCCACGGAGCTCGCCGGCATCGGCGGCATCGACCTCCCGATCGAGGTCTCCGCCATCGATTCCTTCCCGACGGTGACCGATGCCCCCGAGCGCAGCCTGTCGCTGGAGGCGCGCGTCTCGGTCTCGCTGGCCAAGGTGATCGCCGGCGAGGAGATCCTGTGCGAGACGCTGGACCGGTGCCGGGCGGTCAGCCTGTTCCTGCTCGATCGGGCGCCGGCGTGGCTCGGCGAGGGCTAGTGCGCAGGCAGCCAGCCTGATCCATGCCAGGCTGGTGTACGACCATCCGGAGCAAGGGGTCGCCAGGTGAACGTGCGAGAACTCATCGAGATCCTCAAGGACTACCCCGCCGACACCGAGATCGAGATGGGGATCATCGCTCCTGTCACCGATGAGGACCAGATCGCCGTCGATCGCTACCCCATCGAAGGCGTGCTCCCGTGGGAGGACGACCATCCGGATGACGGCGACGGTGACGGTGAGCCGGTGCTGTGGCTGATCGGCGGCGAGGAAGACGACGTCGAAGCGTTCCTCGATGCCATCGACGACGACGAGATCGAGCCCGACGAGGACGAGGACGACGAGCCGGCCGACGCCGACCCGAGCACCGACGACTAGCTCACGCGGAACATGTGAGCGCCCCAGCCCGGGCGTTCGATGTAGAGCCCGCCCCACGTCAGCTCGCCGCCGTCGCGGTCGTAGCGAGTGCCGGTGAGCATGTCGGTGAAGGCCCACGACCGGCCCCGCAGATCGTCCCAGTCGAGCGTCACCCGCCCCTGCGCCGGCTCGGGGCTCCAGTTCACGATGGTCAGGCTCCGGCGGGTGCCATCGGTCCACGACCACGCCAGGAGATGGTCGGCACTGTGGTTGTCCGGCCAGCCGATGACGTTGCGCCGCTCCCAGCGGCCGACGCGGAGGTCGATGGCCAGCAGGTTCAGGTAGAAGGCGAGCAGCGCCCTATCCGATTCCTCGACCGGGCGCCGGGTGAGGAACACGGGCGGGCGGACACGGCGACCCTCGAACTGCCCCTCGTACCAGAGCGTGGCGCCGGGCAGGTTGGCGATGGCCACGGCGGCGGCCCGCTCCTGCTCGGGCCCCATCGTGGCAGCGGCACGCGGCTCGTCGTGGTTCTCGAGGAACCGCACGAGCCGATCCTGGTAGTCCAGATCGGCGTTCAGGTGCTCGCCGATCGACCGCGCGTCACCTGACTCGAACCGGTCGTAGAGGCGCTTGTCGTAGCAGAAGTCGAAGCCGAGCTGCTGGAGCTCGTGCTCGAGGTCCCAGTACGCCTCGGCCAGGAACACGAACCCGGGATGCTCGGCCCGGACCGCGCCGATCACGTCGGTCCAGTACTCGCTGGGCGGCGCCCAGCCCACCCGCTCGCCCCAGGTCTGGGCGAAGATGCGGTTGAGCAAGAGCATCGCCATGTCGCACCGCACCCCATCGCACTGGCCGGCGATGTCGAGCACGGTGGCGGCGGCCGCCGCCCGCAGCGCCACGGACGAAGGCGTTGAGCTGGACGGTGTCGTCCCACGGCGGGAAGTACGGATCGCGGCCGGCGGCGTAGCGGGTCGTGCCGTCGCCAGGCACGAAGTACTCGGGATGCTCGTCCGTCCAGGGATGATCCGGCGCGACGTGGTTCGGCACGAAGTCGAGGATGAGCCGGACGTTGCGGTCACGCAGCTCGCGGCGGGCCACGGCGAGGCCCTCGGAACCGCCGAGGCGCTCGTCGGCCACGAAGCGGCGCACGCTGTAGGCGGAGCCGGTGACGTCCGTCTCGACGTCGAGATCCGGGAGGGCGGCCCGGAACGAGGCGAGGTTGTTGGCATCGGCCAGGGCGATCGCCCGGCTGGCCGGGCTGCGCTCCCACACGCCCATGAGCCACACCGCGTCCACACCGGGCACGCACAGCGCGTCCCATGCCTCGCGGGGGACGTCGGCCAGCGTGACCGCTCGCCCAGCGCGCTGCGCGAGGTCGTGGAGCCAGGGCCAGGTGTTGACCTCGTGGATGACGGGCCTGCCTGGCCAACTCACTGGCCGGACGCTACCCCATCGGCCCGGTGGGCGGCCTTGTGGCTGCCCTTGGTCAAGTTGTGCGCGGTGTTGACCAGTGAGACGTGGGAGAACGCCTGCGGGAAGTTGCCGAGCAGGCGCCGCCCGACCGGGTCGTACTCCTCGCTGAGCAGGCCGACGTCGTTCGTCAGCGACAGGAGCCGCTCGAATAGCACAGTGGCCTCGTCGAGGCGGCCCGCCAGCATCAGGTTGTCGGCCAGCCAGAACGTGCAGGCGAGGAAGCACCCCTCGCCCGGCGGCAGCCCGTCGACGTGGCTGCTGTCGCCGCCGTAGCGCATCACGAACCCCTCTGGCGTCGTGAGCTCACGCTGCACGGCCGCCACCGTGCCCACGATGCGGGCGTCGGACGCCGGCAGGAAGCCGACCAGCGGCATCATCAGCAGTGATGCGTCCGTGCCCGTCGACCCGTAGTACTGCGTGAACGTGTTGCGTTCGGCGTTGAAGCCCTGGGCGCACACCTCGGCGTGGATGGTCTCACGCAGCGACCGCCAGCGATCGACCGGTCCCTCGCAGTCGAACCGCTGCGTGGCCTTCACGGCGCGGTCGACGGCCACCCACGCCATCACCTTCGAGTGGACGAAGTGCCGGCGCGGGCCCCGCACCTCCCAGATCCCTTCGTCGGGCTCGGTCCATGCCGTCTCGAGGAAGTCCATCAGCGCGCACTGGAAGGCCCAGCCGAAGCCGCCGTCGTCGGCCATCCCCGCCTGCCGGCCCTGGTGCATCGCGTCCATCACCTCGCCGTACACATCGAGCTGGAACTGCCCGCTGGCGGCGTTGCCGATCCGCACCGGCTGCGAGCCCTCGTAGCCAGCCAGGTGGGGCAGCTCGAACTCGTCGAGGCGGCGCTCACCAGCGGCCCCGTACATGATCTGCAGCTTCGACGGTTCGCCGGCCACGGCCCGCAGCAGCCAGTCCCGCCAGGCGGTGGCCTCCTCCACGTAGCCGGCCAGCATGAGCGAGTAGAGCGTGAACGTGGCGTCGCGCAGCCAGCAGTAGCGGTAGTCCCAGTTGCGCACGCCACCGATCTTCTCGGGCAGCGATGTGGTGGCAGCGGCCACGATCCCGCCCGTGGGCGCGTACGTGAGGGCCTTCAGCGTGATGACCGAGCGCCGCACCACCTCATGCCACCGGTCCTCGTCGAGCTGCAGCTTGGCCCGGCCGCTCCACTCCGACCACCAGGCGTCGGTGTCGGACACGGCGGCCACGGGATCGATCGGCGCCGACGGCCGCTCGTGGGACGGATGCCAGCGCAACATGAAGGGCACGCGGTCGCCCGCCGCGACGGTGAAATCGGCGAGCGTGCGGAAGTCCTCGCCGCGGGTCTCGACCGGAGTGATGAGCTCGACCGAGTCGGGACCGGCCGTGGCCCGCAGGCGCCCGTCGACCTGGCGCACCCAGGGCACGACGAAGCCGTAGTCGAATCGCAGGACCAGCTCCATGCGCATCGGCACCCGCCCCCGGATGCCCTCGACCAACCGGACCACGTCTGGCGTGCGATCACGGATGGGCATGCAGTCCACGAGCCGCACCGCACCATCAGCGGTCTCCAGCTCGGTCTCGAGCACGAGGCTGCCGTCCCGGTAGCGGCGGCGTCGACCCGTGATCGTCCCGCTCGGCGTGAGGAGCCACCGCCCGTCGCGCTCGTCCCCCAGCAGGGCGGCGAAGCACGCTCCGGAGTCGAACCGTGGGAGGCACAGCCAGTCGATCGATCCGGCCACGCTCACCAGCCCTGCCGTCTGGGTGTCGCCGATCAGGGCGTAGTCCTCGATCTTCACCGGGCTTGGGTACCACGTCGGGATGCATTTTGCTCCGATGCGAACACCTGTTCGTATTCCCGTGGTACGGTGTGACACATGAGCGGTGCGGAGAGGTGGCATCAAGCGATGGTTGACGGGTATCTCTGGCGCATGCGCCGGAACGACGCTGGGGGCGTCGACCGATCCTGGTCGGTCATCGAGTCGGGTCGGGTCGTTCGTCCGATGGGGACGCAGCGCTGATGGCCCGGTCCGGTCCCGCGCTCCCGCTCACCATGGCCATGGCCCGGGACCGGATCCGACAACGGTGCTTCCGTCCTGGCACCGACGGTCTGGTCGGTCTGGAGCTCGAGTGGCACGTGTTCGACCGGACCGACCTCCACCGCATCGTCCCCCTCGACCTGCTGGTCGACGTGGCCGGCGGCCTGGCCCTCCCGTGTGGTTCGACGATCACCTTCGAACCAGGCGGGCAGCTCGAGCTCAGCTCGCCGCCGTGCGACGGTGTGGATGCGGCCTGCGCGGCGGTGGCCGCCGATCACGACGTCGTGGCAGCCACGCTGGCGCCCCTCGGCATCGCGCTGGTGGCGACGGGCGTCGATCCTGTCCGGCCCCCGCACCGCCAGCTCCACCACCCGCGCTACGACGCCATGGAGGCGTTCTTCGACGTCGACGGCGCGGCCGGCCGGCGCATGATGTCGAGGACGGCAGCGCTGCAGGTGAACCTCGACCACGGCGACATCGTCGAGTGCGACCGTCGCTGGCGAGTGGCCCATCGCATCGGCCCGGCGCTGGCCGCCGCCTTCGCGTCGTCGCCGGTGGCGGAGGGTCAGCCCACGGGGTGGGCCTCCACCCGCCTGGCCACGTGGCTGGACATCGACCCGTCGCGCACGGCACCCACGTCCGGCGGTCCCGACGAGTGGGTGGCGTACGCCCTCGACGCCAACGTGCTGCTGGTGCGCCAGGGCACGAAGATGGTGCCGCTGCGCGAGCGGTTGCCGTTCTCGGCCTGGATCCGGGACGGCCACGCCCTCGGGCGGCCCACCGTCGACGACCTCGACTACCACCTCACCACGCTGTTCCCGCCGGTGCGGCCCCGCGGCTTCCTGGAGCTGCGCTACCTCGACGCCCTCCCCGATCCGTGGTGGCGGGTGGCCGTCGCCATCGTCACCGCCCTCGTCCAGGATCGGGCAGCGGGCGACGCCGCACTGGCGGCGTGTGCCCCCGTCGGTGACCGCTGGTACGACAGCGCCCGCTGCGGGTTGGCCGATCCGGTCGTCCACGCCGCCGCCGTCACCTGCGTGAGCGCCGGGCGGGATGCCCTGGACCGCCTCCCGACGCCGGTGAGCGGGGCCACCGCCGACCTGTGCGATGGGTACGTCGAGCGCTACCTGGCCCGCGGCCGGACCCCGGGCGACGACGTCCTCGACGCGTGGCGCCAGGGCCGACCGCTCGTGCCCCTACCCCCGGAGGACGACCGATGGACGTGAAGGCGAGGATCGTTGACGAGCTCACCGCGGCCCGAGCCCGCTCGCTGGATCTGCTCGAGCCTCTCGGGCCCGACGACCTCGTGCGCCAGCACTCCCCGCTGATGTCGCCGCTCGTGTGGGACCTGGCTCACGTGGGCAACTACGAGGATCTCTGGCTCCTGCGCGCCGTCGGCGTCGACGGCGTCGGCCCGCAGTACGACGACACCTACGACGCCTTCCGCCACGCCCGGCGGGACCGCCCCGGCCTCGACCTCCTCGATCAGCAGGCGGCCCGCCGCTACCTCGTCGACGTCCGCGAGCGCGCCGTCGACCGCCTCACCGCCATCGAGCTGGACGACGCCGCACCACTGCTGCGCGACGGCTTCGTCTACGGCATGGTCGTGCAGCACGAGCACCAGCACGACGAGACCATGCTGGCCACGCTCAACCTGATGGCGGCGCCGGGGTACCAGCCGGCGCTCGTGTCGCCGCCGGCGGCCACGGCAGCCGTGCCCGCCGAGGTGCTCGTGGCTGCGGGCCCGTTCGTCATGGGCACCTCGGACGAGCCGTGGGCCTACGACAACGAGCGCCCGAGTCACGTCGTGGATCTGCCGGCCTACTGGATCGACGCCGCGCCAGTCACCAACGGCCAGTACGCCGCCTTCATTGCCGCCGGCGGCTACGACGACCGCACGTGGTGGGTCCCCGAGGGTTGGGCGTGGCGCCAGGAGGCGGGCCTCGAGCACCCCGAGGGTTGGCGGCGCACCAGCGGGGGCTGGGAGCGCAGCCGCTTCGGCTGGGTCGAACCGCTGCCGGCCGTGGAGCCCGTGCAGCACGTGTGCTGGTACGAGGCCGACGCCTACGCCCGCTGGGCCGGCAAGCGGCTGCCGACGGAGGCCGAGTGGGAGAAGGCGGCGGCATGGGATCCGGTCACCGAGCACCATCGCCGGTTCCCGTGGGGCGATGCGCCCCCGGGCGGCGCCGAGGCCAACCTCGATCAGCGCCACTTCGGCCCGGCCCCGATCGGCGCCTACCCCGCCGGCGCCAGTGCCTACGGATGCGTGCAGATGGTGGGAGACGTGTGGGAGTGGACGGCGTCGGACTTCGGGCCCTATCCCGGCTTCACCTCGTACCCCTATCGCGAGTACTCCGAGGTCTTCTTCGGGCCCGAGTACAAGGTGCTGCGGGGTGGATCGTGGGCCACCCACCCCACCGCCATTCGCACCTCGTTCCGCAACTGGGACTACCCGATCCGGCGCCAGATCTTCGCCGGGTTCCGCTGTGCCCGTGATGCCGAGAAAGGCCTCTGATGACCCAACGCGCCACCCTCACCATCGACGTCCACCTCGACCCCGCCGACCTCGATGCCGCGCTGCGGGCCGATGTGACTCGCGGGCTCACCAGCGCGCCCAAGTGGCTGCCGCCGAAGTGGTTCTACGACGACGCCGGCTCCGACCTGTTCGAGGCCATCACCCGGCTGCCGGAGTACTACCCCACCCGGCGCGAGCGCGAGATCCTCGCTCGGGAGGCCACCACCATCGCCCGGGCGGCCCAGGCCGACACGCTCGTCGAGCTGGGGTCGGGCACGTCCGAGAAGACCCGGCTGCTCCTCGACGCGTGGTCGGCCGCCGGGCGCCTCCGCCGCTTCGTTCCTTTCGACGTCAGCGAGGCCACGCTGCGGCGCGCCAGCGCGGCGGTAGCGGCCGAGTACCCCGGCGTCGAGGTCCACGCCGTGGTCGGCGACTTCGAGCGGCACATGGAGCACCTGCCGGGCGGCGGGCGCCGGTGCGTCGCCTTCCTCGGCGGCACCATCGGCAACTTCGTCCCGGCCGAGCGGGCCCCGTTTCTGGCTGCGCTGCGGGCCACGCTCGCCCCCGGCGAGTCGCTGTTGCTCGGCACGGACCTGGTGAAGGACCCGGCGCGGCTGGTGGCCGCCTACGACGACGCCGCCGGCGTGACCGCCGAGTTCAACCGCAACGTGCTGCGGGTGATCGATCGCCGCCTCGGTGGCGATCTCGATCCGGCTCGGTTCGCCCACGTCGCCTGCTGGGACGCCGAGCAGGAGTGGATCGAGATGCGCTTGCGCTCGATCGGCGCGCAGGTCGGCCACGTCACCGATCTCGGGCTGACCGTCGAGTTCGCCGACCAGGAGGAGATGCGCACCGAGGTGAGCGCCAAGTTCCGCCGGCCCGGCGTGGAGGCCGAGCTGGCGGCAGCCGGCTTCGAGCTGCGGCACTGGTGGACCGACCCCGCCGGCGACTTCGCCCTGTCACTGTCGTTCGCCGCCTGAGGGATCGGAGCGGGGCCCTGGGAGGCCGGCGACCGCACGCCCTTCCACGGCTGGGACCGGCGAGGACCTGGCGGCGGAGGCACTCGAGCGGGCCGGCAAACTCGAGCAAGCGCTCCTGCGCCTCGAGTTCAAGTCCATGGTCGGGCCGGACATCCACCACCTGGCCGAGCAGTACGCGCCGATGTTCGACGGTGTCCGCCGGTGAGCCTCCACGAATCCTGGGCGGTTCATCGAGCCCGTTGGGCGCGTAGTTCGCCTGGCGGGCCGATGACCGCGGGGCGCCGCTCGGCGGGGAAGCGAGACGGGCTCAGACGGGGACCGCCACCCGTGGGGTGGGAGCCACCGCGTCGGTGGGCTCGCGATGCCAGCGCGCCGGGCGCGTCGGATGGCGTACGAGGGCGAGTTTGTCACCGTCATCGGTTCGGGTGACGTCCAGCAGCATGCCGTCGAGGGTGCGAGACAGCCCGGGTGGGAGACAGAAGGTGATGCCATGGCTGCGTCCGACGGCTTGTCCCAGTCCGGGCCGGTCGACGAAGCAGACCTTGAGGCTTCGGAGACCGCGGCCGCGGCCGGAAAAGATGGCCATCGTTGCCTTGGCGGAAGCATGATGCTGACGGCGCAACGTGCCAACGAACTCGGCGGCCTCCTGGCTCAGTTCGATCATGGTGCACTCCTCTCTACGCACGGTGGTTCCGGGCTACCGCTCAACGCGCGGTCGCGGCAACGCGATCGAAGGAACTGCGCGTGACCGTTACCTCCGCGACACAGAGCCCTGGCGAACGCCACTCGGTGTCCGAGATCGCACCGCCCTGAGCTGCGCGCGCGAGTCGACGCGGTCATCGCTCCGTGTTGCGATGGTGTGTTGACTTCCTAGCCGTTCAGCGACAGCGTGGCTGGTCGCTCGTCCTTCAGCTTGCGCGGACGTCGGCACTCGCCGTGGGCGAACAGCGCGGAGGCCACCGATGTCGGGTTCATCGTACGCGGGGCGATGGTGACGGCTTCATCGGCGAGACGTCGACTGTCATCGGCCCGGCCTGGGTGCGCCAGTGGAGGCCGCAAGGGGGCAACGCGAGTTGCTGTTCGACCCTGAGCGATCGCTCGGCGAGGGCCGTCGCCTTTCCGGCCCCACTCGGACCGATGAAGCCGAAAATGCACCCGGCCGGCAGCCTGAGGTCCAACGCATCGACCGCTGGCCGCGACAAGCCGTCACTCGACGACCCCACCGAGATACTTCGGTGCCGATCGCGACCCCCCTTCCAACCGATGCCGTCGCGAATCGACTCGACGGGCCCGGTGACCGCCCCGAGTCCACCGGACAAACGGCCGGCGCGCACGACACTCGTTCCCGACCGCGGTTGTGCACCGGTGCCCTTGGGGGGTCAGGGATGGTTCGTCGTACCGCGCCGTCACTGCATCGCTGCTTCGAGCTGGCGATAGACGCGCCGTAGACATCGGGAGACGGAGACTTGGCTGGTGCCGACTTGAGCAGCGATTTCGGACTGCGTGAGCCCTTCATAGAACCGGAGGTAGACGACTCGTTGTTCGTCGTCGGAGAGCTGGTGCAGCGCTCGGCGTACGTCGATGCGGTCTGGATCGAGACCGAGGTCCTCGGTAGCGAGCGCTGCTCGGGGGCGCCCCCGTTCTGAGTCCGTCGGGACGTCAGTGATCAAGGGATCGGATCGATAGGCCGCTCCGGCGTCGAGCGCGGCCAGGATGTCCTCTTCCGACACCCGCATGTACTGGGCCAGATCAGGCACCGTCGGGGTGCGGCCGAGGGCTTGGCTGAGCTCGTCGATAGCCCGGTGGGTGCTCCCCAGCAGGTCTGATGCGCGGCGAGGCACGCGCAGCGGCCATGTCTTGTCCCGGAAATGACGTTTCAGCTCCCCTACGATGGTCGGCGTCGCGAACGCGATGAATGTGGATCCGTGCTCAGGGTCGTAGCGTTCGAGTGCTTTGATCAGCCCGAGCTGGGCCACCTGGATGAGGTCGTCGAGCGGTTCGCCTCGTCCGGCGAAGCGGTTGGCGCAGTAGTGGACCAGGCCCTGGTATTCAGCTACCAATTCATCGCGCAGACGCCGGTCCCGCGTCCTGTGGTAGAGGACAAACCTCCGACCCTTCTCCTCGGCGATCGCGTCCGACTGGGATGCGTCCGTCATTGTGCTGCCTTCCGGCGCACACTCCGCCTGACGGACGTCAGGCGGCGTGTCGATCGATTGGGTCCGAACCGGCCGCCTCGGGAAAGGCTATTTCGCCGTGTCATTGGTCGCCGAGCATTCTGTCGACTTCGTCGTGGATTCGAGGACCCCGACCGACGAGCTGGTTCTGGCTCTGATGCCGACGAATAGGCGCTTATCTCGCCTCATCGGTGCGTGACTCGCTGCGATGTGCCGTGCCATCGACGTGCGTCTTCCTCCGTCGTAACGTGGTGTCAGCGGGTTTGGTCGCGGCGGTGTGAAGTTCCGCGAGCTGGCGCTGCAGGTCGGCTACTTCGGCTTCCAGGACAAGGATGCGACGGATGCCGGCGATGGTGAGTCCCTCGCCGGCCATGTCGGAGACGCGCTGCACCTGGAGTATCTGGCTGCGGGTGTAACGGCGGTGCCCTCCGTCGGATCGGAGCGGTTCGACGACTTGTTCAGCATCGAGCCGGCGCACGAAGGCTGGCTGCACGCCGAGCATCGACGCAACCTGCCCGACAGTAAAGATGGCGAGTTCGTCATCGAAGGGTGCGGGCACGCGCTCGTCAATTTGCCGCGGCGTCGGCCGCGGCCTGTTGCGACGACGCGTCGATGGCCGTCGCCCGTCCCTCGGCCGCTTGGATGGGGACGCGTCGCGGCTTCGCCTTCTCCGTGACCGGGAGGCGCAGCGTGAGTACGCCGTCGCGGTATTCGGCCTCGATGCGATCGGTGTCGAGCGTGTCGCCGAGGAACAGTTGGCGGCTGAACGTGCCCTGCGGCCGCTCTCCGATCAGCAACTCGACGCCCTCGGCTTCCTGGCGACGCCGTTCGGCGTGGACGGTGAGCACGTTGCGCTCGACTGTCAGGTCGATCGAACTCGTGTCGATGCCAGGAAGGTCGAACTGCACGACGAACGCGTCGCCCTGACGATAGGCGTCGATCGGCATTGCCGCTGGCCGACTTGGAGTGCCGAAGACCTGCTGTGCGAGCCGATCGAACTCGCGAAACGGGTCCGTCCGCATCAACATTGGAACTCCTCTCTTCGCTGGAGCGTCGGTCTAGGACCGCGGCAATTTTGTAACTCCATCTGCAGGAAGCTGTCAAGACCGCCTGTGGGTTCAGGCCGGGGTGCGGGCGGATGACGAGGCTCGAACGCCTCGTACGACGACGTCCCACCGTGTCGTGGAGAAGTGACTCCGGCGGTTGATGGTGGGCCAGCGCCAGTGAAGGCGGGTTCTCCGGGGCGGCTAATCCCGGGGGAAGGGTTCTCTTGTACCTGCCCGAGAGGCGGAGGCGCGCGATCCGTCGGCCGGTCGAGCCCGGCCGCCGAGCGCTACCGGTCCTGACGCCCCTGCTCAACCCGCCGCTCGGCGTCGTGGGGGCGCGGCTGAGCCCGATCGAGGGCCGTCGTTTCGTGGTGTCTCGTGACCATTCTGTGACCACAGGCCCGGCAGCCGGCTTCGCACGAGGATGGCGTGGCGTCTGACCTCGTGGAGGGGTGGGCCAGGCAGGGATCGAACCTGCGACCGAGGGATTATGAGTCCCCTGCTCTGACCACTGAGCTACTGGCCCAGACACGCTGAGGCTCCGGGGGTGGGACTCGAACCCACAACAACACGGTTAACAGCCGCGTGCTCTGCCTAATTGAGCTACCCCGGAATTCGGCCTGGGGAGGTTAGCAGCGCCTCCACCAGACCCATGATCGAGCGGTGGGTCCGGCTGCAGGCGTAGGCCACCGTGGCGCAGCCCCGAGGGTGCTTGGTGGAGCGAATGCTGGACTCGGCGACCGCCCGGTACAGCCGCAGGAACTGGCTCATGGGGATGGCGGTCACGTCGGACCAGAAGGCGTGCGCCTCGTGGAGGTCGAGGCCCTGGTGCAGGTAGAGCCGAAATCGGAGACGCGTCTCGTCGACGGCGAAGAACGTCCTCAGCCACGTGACGAAGAACAGGATCATCCGCGGGTCGCTGTTGGCGAACTTCACCACGCCATCGGTCTTCGCATCTTCGCCGGCGTACAGCGCGACGCCAGCGACGAGGTGCTCCTTGCGGCTCAGCTCGCCGATGCGGGCCACGCCCTCGTCGCGCAGCTCCTCGATCTCCTGCAGCCGCGCCACCCGTTGCGGATGGACCCGGTGCGACGGCGCACCGCGATTGCGCGGCTGCGGCACGAACGTGACGTCGCGCACCCACAACGACACCGTGCTCCGCGCCACACCTAGGTCCGCCGCGATGGCCGCCAGCGTCCACGCCTGCGCCCGCCAGCGGCGCGCCTGTTCTCGATCCTCCGGCCGTCCCCGATACCCCATGCGGCGATGATGCCGAAGGGGTGTCACAGAGCTACTCGCTGTCGAGGAACTCCTTGAGCTTCTGGCTGCGCTGCGGGTGGCGCAGCTTGGCCAGCGTCTTGGCCTCGATCTGGCGGATGCGTTCCCTGGTGACACCGAACTCCCGGCCCACCTCTTCGAGCGTGCGGGCCTGACCGTCGATGAGCCCGAAGCGAAGCTTCACCACTTCCTTCTCGCGGTCGGACAGCTCGCCGAGAGCCTCCTCCACCGCCTGGGCCAGCATGCGCCGCGTGGCCACCTCGGCCGGCGCGTCGGCCCCGGAATCCTCGATGAAGTCGGCCAGGTTCGAGTCGTCCTCCTCGCCGACGGGCGAGTCGAGCGACAGCGGATCCTGGGCGATGCGCTGGATCTCCCGCACCCGCTCGGTGGTCAGGCCGGTCTTCTCGGCCAGCTCGTCGATGGTGGGCTCCCGCTCGAGCTCCTGGGTCATCTGGCGCTGGATGCGCATCACCCGGTTCATGCTCTCCACCATGTGCACCGGGATGCGGATGGTGCGGGCCTGGTCGGCGATGGCCCGGGTGATGGCCTGGCGGATCCACCACGTGGCGTACGTGGAGAACTTGAAGCCCTTCGTGTAGTCGAACTTCTCGACCGCCCGCATCAGGCCGAGGTTGCCCTCCTGGATGAGATCGAGGAAGAGCATCCCCCGCCCCACGTAGCGCTTGGCGATCGATACGACGAGGCGGAGGTTGGCCTGGATGAGCTCGGCGCGGGCCTCGTCGCCGTCGCGCACGGCACCGGCGAGGATGCGCCGATCGATCTCGGCCAGCGCCCCGTTGGCCCCCCGGCGCTCCTCGGCCTGCACGCCGGCCTCGATGCGCATGGCCAGCTCCCGCTCGTCCTCGGCGGTGAGCAGGCTGACCCGCCCGATCTCCTTGAGGTACATGCGGACGGTGTCGGACGTTCCCCCTTCGCCACGATCCGTGGTGGGCGGGCGTGGGGGCCGGCGGGGCCGCGCCTTGGTGTCGTCGGTGTCGACCACGGACGCCACGGACGCCACCGGCGCCCGCACGGGCTCGGCTTCCACCGTGACCACCGTCACCGCGTCGGTGGCGGTCTCGTCGAGCGTCTCGTCCACCGTCTCGTCGACGGCGATCCCTTCCCGTTCGAGGGTGACCCGAACGGAGGTGATGACCTCTTCGGTCAGCTCGACGTAGCGCAGCACGTGCGCGACGCGTTCTGCGTGCACCACGCCCCGCACCCGCCCCTCCGCCACGAGGGCTGTCCAGTCACCCGGAACGATCTCATCGAAGGGCGGAAGGATTGCCCGGTCCGTCACTCGCGCTCCTCCGTGCGTCGATCCAGCCAAGTTAGCAACTGCTCTGCCGCCGCCGGCCCGGCCTCCGGATCATCCAGCTGCTCCACCAGCACCTTGCCGCGCGCATGCTCACGGGCCTGCGAGAAATCGCCCCGCATGGCGTCCAGGTGCCGCTTGGCGGCCACGCCGATGAGGTAGCGGGCGTGGCGGTCGGGATCCTCGTCGACATCGGTGACGGCCAGCCGTTCCAGCTCCTCACGCGTCGCCGGGTCGGCCAGCTCCATGGCCTTGCGGGCGTCACCGTGAGCGTCGGCCAACGCCCGAAACGTCGCCAGGTGCTGCTCGTCGACGAACAGCGCCTCCACCAGCCACGGCGCGATGTCGTCCCACCGGTGCACCAGCAGGGCCAGCGCGACGGCCTCGGCGCTCTCGCGCTCGGGCCGCTTGGGGAGGGGCTCCACCCGCACGGGCCCACGCCGGTCCAGCGCCCGCACCAGCTCCGCCGCCGGCAGCCCCGTCTGGGCGGCGACCTCGCCGGCGTAGAGGCGCTGCACGTTCGGATCAGGGTGCTCGCGCACCACCGCCAGCGCCGCCTCGGCCAGCTTGGCCTTGGCTTCCGGCGTGCGCAGCGACCCCCGCCGGAACACCTGGTCGAGGCGGAAGCGCAGGAACGGGGGCGCCTGATCCACCGCCGCCGCCAGAGCGGCGGGATCGTCCTGGGCCAGCTGGCCGGGATCCGAGCCGGCCGGCATCCGGGCCACGCTCACCTCGACCTCGTACTTCTTCTCCCACTCGTAGAAGCGGGCCGCCGCGCCCTGGCCGGCCTCGTCGGCATCGAAGGCGAGCACCACGCGGTGAGCGAAGCGCTTCAACAACCGGACGTGCTCCTCGGTGAGGGCGGTGCCGCACGTCGCGACGGCGCGGGGCACGCCCGCCTGCAGGAACCCGATCACGTCCGTGTAGCCCTCACACACCACCACCTGATCCGCGGCCACCACGTCGGTCTTGGCCCAGTTCAATCCATAGAGCGTCTTCGACTTCGCGTAGATGCGCGTCTCGGGCGAATTCTTGTACTTCGCCGGGTCGGTGCTGCCGGGCAGGATGCGTCCCCCGAAGGCCACGGCGTCGCCGGCCTCGTTGAAGATCGGGAACATCAGCCGGGCCCGGAAGGCGTCCTGCAGGCGCTGGCGGCGGTTGAGGAAGGCGAGGCCCGTGTCGCGCGCCACATCCTCGGGCAGCCGCAGCGCCCGCACGAGCGCATCCCAGTCGTCGGGCGCCCAGCCGAGCTGGTAGTGCCGGGCCAGCTCGCCGGTGATGCCCCTGCTGCGCAGGTAGTCCCGGGCGGGCCGGGCGTCGGGCGCCTCGAGCAGGCGCTCGTGGTACCACGCCACGGCTTTGGCCATCGCGTCCACCAGCACGGTGCGGCGCTGGCGATCGCGGCCCTCACCACCGCTCGTGTAGCGCAGCTGGATCCCGGCCCGGTGGGCCAGCCACTCCACCGCACCGACGAAGTCGAGGTGCTCGATCTCCCGCACGAAGGTGATGACGTCACCCCCCGCGTTGCACCCGAAGCACTTGTAGATGCCAAGCGTCTCGTTGACGCCGAACGACGGCGTCTTCTCGGCATGGAACGGGCACAAGCCCACCCACCGGGTGCCGACGCGCCGCATCGGGACGAACTGCTGCACCACTTCGACGAGGGGGACGGCGGCACGGACACGTTCGATGTCCTCGTCCACGATCCCCACCCATCGCAGGCTACCGGCCGGGTACGACGCACGACGGCCGCATCGCGCCTATTCGCGAGCCGGCTGCACCTCGGTGTCCCGCTCCTCGTCCCGCTTGGACTTGCGCAACGACAGCAGGATCGATGTCAGCAGGATCAACCCGATGAACGCCAGCGAGACCACCGTGTTGATGTGGTACCAGTGCGACACGATCATCTTGATGCCGACGTAGACCAGGATGATAGCCAGACCCTGTTGCAGGTACTCGAACCGGTTGTGCCAATCGGCGAGCAGGAAGTACAGGGCCCGCAAACCCAGGATGGCGAAGGCGTTCGACGCGAACACGATGTACTGCTCGCGGCTCACCGCCAGCACGGCGGGAACGGAGTCGACCGCGAACACCACGTCAGTGGTCTCGATGAGCACCAGCACCGCGAACAGCGGCGTCGCCAGCAGCTTGGCGTTCTCCTTGGTGAAGAGCTTCTGGCCGTCGTAGTTGGTGGTCGACGGCACCACCTTGCGCACGGCCTTCAGCACCGGGTTGTTCTCCGGATGCACGGCGTCGTCCTTCTTGCGAACGAGTCGAGCCCCGGTGAAGATCAGGAACGCCCCGAACACGAACAGCAACCACTCGAAGCTGTCGAGCAGGGCGACGCCGGCGAAGATGAAGATGAGGCGCATCACCAGCGCGCCGAAGATGCCCCAGAAGAGCACCCGGTGCTGGAACTGCCGCGGTACGGCGAAGTAGCTGAAGATCAACGCCCACACGAAGACGTTGTCGATCGACAGGCTCTTTTCGATCAGATAGCCGGCGTAGTACTCGCCCGCCGCCTGACCGCCGTAGAGCGCCAGTACCACGAACCCGAAGGTGAGACCGATGCCGATCCAGACCGACGACTCGATCGCCGCTTCTTTCGTGCCCACGGTGTGGGCCCGCCGGTGGAACACGAGCAGGTCGACGAGCAGCAGACCGAGGATGAGCGCGAACAGGCCGACCCAGGCCCACCACTCGACATCGATGTCAGCAAAATCAGCGGTGGCAGCGAGAACGACCATCAGCTATCGAGTGTCACCGCCCGCCCCGATCACCGCCTGCGCGGCGGCCAGTCGGGCGATCGGGACCCGGAACGGCGAGCACGACACGTAGTCGAGCCCGGCGTCGTAGAAGAGCGCGATCGACTCGGGGTCGCCACCGTGCTCGCCGCACACGCCGAGCTTGAGGCCGGGCTTGACGGCGCGGCCGCGCTCGGCACCGATGTGGACGAGCTCGCCCACGCCGGTCTGGTCGATCGTCTCGAACGGGTTGCGCTTCAGCAGGCCGAGCGCGAGGTAGGCCGGCATCATGCGGCTCTCCACGTCGTCCCGGCTGAAGCCGAACGTCATCTGCGTCAGGTCGTTGGTGCCGAAGGAGAAGAAGTCGGCCTCCTCCGCGATCTCGTCGGCCCGCAGCGCGGCGCGCGGTGTCTCGATCATGGTGCCGATGATGACCTTCGGCTTGCGCTTCAGCCCGGCAGTGGCGGCCTTGATGGCGTCTTCCACCCACCTGCGCGCCTCGTGCAGTTCCTCGCGCGTCACCGTCAGCGGGATCATGATCTCCACCACCGGCTTGCCGCCCTTGGCGACGCGCTCGGCGGCGGCCTCCATCAACGCCCGCACCTGCATGGCGTAGAGGCCGGGCTTCACCACACCCAGCCGCACGCCTCGCGTACCGAGCATGGGGTTGAACTCGTGCCAGTCCCGCGCCGCCTTGAGCAGTCGCTCTTCTTCCACCGAGAGACCCTCGGTCACCTTCTTCAGCTCCAACTCGTCGACGCGCGGCAGGAACTCGTGCAGCGGTGGATCGAGCAGTCTCACGGTCACGGGCAGGCCGTCCATGGCTTCGAGGATCTCCTCGAAGTCGGCCTTCTGGACACGCCGGAGGTCCTCCAGGGCGGCGCCCTCCTCGGCCTCCGATGACGACAGGATCATGCGGCGCACCACGGGGAGCCGGTCCTCGCCCAGGAACATGTGCTCGGTGCGGCACAGGCCGATGCCCTCCGCGCCGAACGAGCGAGCGTTGGCGGCGTCGGGCCCGTTGTCGGCGTTGGCTCGCACCGCAAGGTGGCCCTTTCGGATCTGATCGGCCCACGTGAGGATCGTGTGGAACTCGGCGGGCGGCTCGGCGGCGCTCAACGTGACGGCGCCCAGCACCACTTGGCCGGTGGAGCCGTCGAGCGAGATGAGGTCGCCCTCGCGCACGACCGTGTCGCCGGCGGTGAACTGATGGCCGGCGATCTTGATGGCGTCGGCACCGACGACGGCCGGCGTCCCCCAGCCGCGGGCAACCACGGCGGCGTGCGACACCAGACCGCCACGCGCGGTCAGGATGCCGCGGGCCACCATCATGCCGTGGACGTCTTCGGGACTGGTCTCGCTGCGCACGAGGATGACGTCCTCACCGCGCTCGGCCGCGTCGGCGGCATCGTCAGCGGTGAAGTAGGCCTTGCCGACCGCAGCGCCCGGTGAGGCCGCCAGACCGGTGGCGATCACCTTCAGGTTGCTGCTGGCGAACTGCGGGTGCAGTACCTGATCGAGGTGATCGGCGGTGATGCGCTGGACCGCCTCGGCCCTGCTGATCTTCCAGCCGCGCCCCTTGGTCATGTCGACGGCCATGCGCAGGGCGGCGGCGCCGGTGCGCTTGCCGACGCGCGTCTGCAGCATCCAGAGCTTGCCCTGGTCGATCGTGAACTCGGTGTCGCACATGTCGTGGTAATGCGCCTCGAGGCGGGCGAAGATGGCGAGCAGCTCGGTGTGCAGTCCGGGGAAGTGGTGGGCCAGCGAGTCGAGGTCTTCGGTGTTGCGGATGCCCGCCACCACGTCCTCGCCCTGGGCGTTCACCAGGAAGTCGCCGTAGGGCTTGTTCTCGCCGGTGGCGGCGTTGCGGGTGAAGCCGACGCCGGTGCCGGAGTTGTCGTCGCGGTTGCCGAACACCATGGCCTGGACGTTGACGGCGGTGCCGAGATCGTGGCTGATCCGCTCCCGCACGCGGTAGGCGACGGCGCGAGCCCCGTTCCACGAGCTGAACACGGCCTCGATGGCGCCGCGCAGCTGCGCCTTCGGATCCTGAGGGAAGGGCTTGCCGGTGTGCTCCTTCACCACCGCCTTGAGCTCGGTGCACAGCTCGGCGAGGGCATCAGCGGGGACCTCGGCGTCGTTCGCCACCCCGGCCTTGGCCTTCGCCTTGTCGAAGGGCTCCTCGAACGCGGGACCGTCGATGCCGAGCACGATGCGCCCGTACATCGAGATGAAGCGGCGGTAGGAGTCGTAGGCGAAGCGCTGGTCGTTGGTGGCGGCGGCCAAGCCCTTCACGCTGTGGTCGTTGAGGCCCAGGTTCAAGACGGTGTCCATCATCCCGGGCATGGAGAACTTGGCGCCGGAGCGCACGGACACGAGCAGCGGATCGCCCGGATCGCCGAGGCGGCGGCCCATCTTCTTCTCGAGCCGAGCGAGGTGCCTGGCGATCTCGGCGTCGAGACCGTCGGGCCAGCCGGCGGCCATGTAGGCGCGGCAGGCGTCGGTGGTGATGGTGAAGCCGGCCGGTACCGGCAGCTGCAGCACGCTCGTCATCTCGGCGAGGTTGGCGCCCTTGCCCCCCAGCAGGTCCTTCATGTCCATGGGCGCGCGACGGTGCTTGTGGTCAAAGGCAAAGACGTAGGGCACGGGTTCAGCCTAATGGCCGACCTGGGCGCCTCCGGCGGGCACGCGGCCATACGATCGGAACGATCAGCGACGGTTCCGCCTTCACCATCTTCGGCTTCCCGGTCACGATCGCGCCCGGGTTTCTCCTCGGTCTGCTGCTGCTGGCCGGCCTCAACCTGCAGGATCCGTCGTTCGCGCTGGGCCTCGTGGCGGCGGTGGCCGTGTTCACGCTCGTGCACGAGCTCGGCCATGCCCTCGCCGCCCGCCGCTTCGGCGCGGAGTCGGCCATCTCCCTCAGCTTCCTCGTCGGATGGGCGTCCTACCGGCCGACGCGCCGGTTGCACCGCGGTGAACGGATCGCCATCACCGCTGCCGGGCCGGCGATCCAGATCGTGCTCGGCACGGCCGTGCTGCTGGCGCTCGGCGCGCCGCCGTGGTCCCTCGACGACGTGCGGGCCGAGTCCCTGACGCTGGCGGTGTGGTGGGCCGGACCCATCCTCGGGCTGGCCAACCTGCTGCCGCTGAACCCGATGGACGGCGGCAACATCCTCGCTACGGGCATCGACGCCGTGCTCCCCGGCAAGGGCAACCGCATCGTCGAGGCGTGGACGCTGGCGGTCACCGTCGTCGCCGTCGTGGTCGTGGCCCTGTCGCCCACCTACCGGCCGTGGGCCCTGACCGTGGCCCTGTTCGCCATCTGGAACATCCGCTCGTTCACCGCGGGGCGAGCGCGGAGCCCCAGCGCGCAGGACGCCGCCCGCCGGGCCTTCGTTGCCGCCCAGGTGGCCGAACAGGCGGCGTGGACCACGGGTCGCCCCGGCCTGTTCCCGCCGCCCTACTCACCGTCGCCGTGGTACCGGGCCCACGTGCTGCACGAGGCCGGCTCCGACACGACCGCGCGCGGCCTGCTCGTGGAGGCGCTCGAGCGAGGAGGCGGGGCGTGGGTGCCGCCGGTCGACGCGCCGAGCGAGCAGCTGGTGCCGCTGGTCGAGCTGGTACCCGAACCGCCGCCCGTGGGCGACCTGCACGCCGGCATCGTGCTGCAGAAGGCGATGCTCGACACGGGCTACCTGCGCCGCTCGGCCGACTACGGGGCCCGGCTCTACCACGCCCATCCCCACCCTGCGGTGGCCGACCTGGTGGCCAACGCCCTCGGGCTGCTGGGCTACGCCGAGGCCGCCGACGGCTGGCGCCAGGCGGCGCAACCAGCCCCGCCCGAAGACGGCGGGTCGTACTGACGCGGGATAAGCGCGCTCACGGTTGATACATCGCGTCAGATGCCGGCGCAGTGCGCCGGCAGGGGCGGCCGTTGTGGGGATTGTCCGAGCGCAGCGAGTCGGCGCCGAAGAGGCGCCGCATTAGAGGAGGCGGGCTTCGATCTCGTCGAGGAGGTGGTCGATGGGGACGCGGACCTGCTCGGTCGAGTCGCGGTCGCGGATGGTGACGGCCTTGTCCTCGATCGACTCGAAGTCCACGGTGACGGCCAGCGGCGTGCCGATCTCGTCCTGGCGGCGGTAACGGCGCCCGATCGACTGGGTGTCGTCCTCGTCGACGAGGTACCGCGGGCGCAGGAGCCCGGCCACCTCACGGCTGAGGGACAGCAGCGGCTCCTTCTTCGACAGCGGCAGGACCGCCACCTTGTACGGCGCCAGGCGCGGGTGCAGGCGCAGCACCGTGCGGCGCTCGCCGCCGACCTCGTCCTCGTCGTAGGCAGCCAGCAGGAACGCCGCCATCGTGCGGGTGGCGCCGGCCGCCGGCTCGATCACGTGGGGCACGTACCGCTCGCCCGAGGCCTGGTCGAAGTACTCCAGCCGCTCCCCCGAGTGGGTGGCGTGCTGGGTGAGGTCGTAGTCGCCCCGGTTGGCGATGCCCTCCAGCTCGTCCCAGCCCCACGGGAACAGGAACTCCACGTCGGACGTGCCCGACGAGTAGTGCGACAGCTCGTCGGGGTCGTGGGCCCGCAGCCGCAGCATGTCGGCGGGGATGCCGAGGTCGCTGAACCACCGCAGCCGCTCGGCGCACCAGTACTCGTACCAGCGGGCCGACTCGGCCGGCGGCACGAAGAACTCCATCTCCATCTGCTCGAACTCGCGAGTGCGGAAGATCCAGTTCTGCGGCGTGATCTCGTTGCGGAAGCTCTTGCCGATCTGGGCGATCCCGAACGGCGGCTTCTTGCGCGTCGTCTGCAGCACGTTGGCGAAGTTCACGAACATGCCCTGGGCCGTCTCGGGCCGCAGGTAGGCGACGGCCGCGTCCTCCTCCACCGGGCCGGCGAACGTCTTGAACATGAGGTTGAACTGGCGCGCCTCGGTGAAGCTGTCCTTGGCGCCGCAGTTCGGGCACGTGTGGGGATCGTCGAGCTTGTCGAGCCGGAAGCGCTGCCGGCAGACCTTGCAGTCCACCAGGGGGTCGGTGAAGTTCTTCAGGTGGCCGGACGCCTCCCAGACCGCCGGTGGGGACAGGATGGCGGCGTCCAGGCCCACGATGTCGCCGCGCAGTTGCACCATCGACCGCCACCACGCGTCCTTGACGTTGCGCAGCAGCAGCACGCCGAGCGGCCCGTAGTCGTAGGTGGACCGGAAGCCGCCGTAGATCTCGGCCGAGGGGAACACGAACCCGCGGCGCTTGCAGAGGTTGACGACCTGGTCGAGCTCGGTGGCGGCCACCTGACCAGGGTATCGGTGAGGTCCAGGCGGACCCTGCCGTCAGCCGGCGCTGCGGAAGCGCACGACCAGCACGATGCCGGCGAGCGTCAGGGCAGCCCCGAGGGCGGCCAGCAGGGTGGCCGGTGAGCCGGTGGCCGGAAGTTGGGTGGGGGCCGCCGACGGCGCCACCGCCGGCACGATCGACGCCGGCAGGACCTGGGCCGGCTGGGTGCCCGGCGCGCTCGGCACCGGGGGCACGACCGACGCGCGGGGACTGGTCGACGAGCTGGACGGCACGCTGGAAGACGACGAAGTGGACGGAGAGCTGCTCGATGACGACGAGCTCGGTGGCACGCTGGAGGAGGAGCTGCTCGAGCTGGACGACGAGGAGCTCGACGAGCTCGACGGCGTGCTGCTCGACGAAGACGAGCTGGGCGGCACGCTGGACGAGGAACTGCTGGAGCTGGACGACGAGCTGCTCGACGAGCTCGACGACGACGCCCACTCGGGATTCACGATCGACGTGCTCGAGGTCTCCGTGGTGGCCCCCGCCGGGGCACTCAACACGGCCATGAGCCCGAGCAGCAGCCCGGCTCCCAGCACCGACCACCCCGCCTTGGCCTTGCCGTTCATGACGCATCCCTCCGACTGCGCTGTCTGGAACCCGCGGCCGGAACGTACGCCACACACATGACGGTTGCGGGTCGAATTGCACCGCGCGTGACGAAATAGGCCGGATTGCCCACGTACCGTGTGGGCCAAAAGGCCTAGTGGAGGCTCAGTGGAGAAGGGTCACCGTCCGCAGGCGGCGCTCCAGGTGGTGCTCCATGGCCTGGATGGCCAGCACCTCCACCTCGTGGGTGGTCGGCGACGCCGGCTCGGCCAGCGCCCCCACGAGGTCCCCGCCCAGGATCCGGCGCAGGAGGGCGAGGGCGGGCGGGCTGAGCGCCACCCCCCGCCGGCACGTCCGGCACAGGGTCCCGCCCTCGGCCACGTCGAAGGCGACCAGCGG
Organism: uncultured Acidimicrobiales bacterium; assembly: GCA_963728985.1. Classification (GTDB taxonomy): domain Bacteria; phylum Actinomycetota; class Acidimicrobiia; order Acidimicrobiales; family Ilumatobacteraceae; genus DASXAI01. Next base: position 303,482 of record CAVSME010000008.1, read on the forward strand.
GTCGGGCGCCCCACACGACACGCAGCCGTCGAGCTCGGGGCGCAGGCCGTCGTTGGCGAGGACCTTCCAGTAGAAGGCGGGGACGAGCAGCGGGGCGGGCTGCGCCGCCAGCGTCCGCAGCGCTCCCACCAGCATCTGGTAGAGGCGGGCGTCGGGCTCGCGCTCCTGGGCGACCTGGTCCACGACCTCGAGCAGGGCCATGGCCCGGGTGAGGCGATCGAGGTCTTCGCGCACCGCCCGCAGGTGGTCGAGCGACTCGGCCTGGCTGATGATGTCGAGCTGGCGGCCCTCGTAGAGGAGCAGCGACACGTGCGACGTCGGCTCCAGCCGCCCACCGAAGCGGCTCTTGGGCTTGCGGACGCCCTTGGCCACCGCTCGCACCTTGCCGTGCTGGGCCGTCATCAGCACCACGATGCGGTCGGCCTCGCCCAGCCGGTACGTACGCAGCACCACCGCGGTGTCGCGATAGAGGCTCATTGGTGCCCCGTCCGGCCATACGCACGACCTCGGGTTGGCTGCCGCCGCCGGGCACCGCTCATCCTTCAATGCTCCCGAAGCGGCGGTCGCGACGCTGGAACTCCCTGATCGCCTCGGCGAGGTGGTGGCGGCGGAAGTCGGGCCAGAGCACATCGGTGAACACAAGCTCGCTGTAGGCCAGCTCCCACAGCAGGAAGTTGGAGATGCGGAACTCGCCCGAGGTGCGGATCACGAGATCGGGGTCGGGCATCTCGGGGTCGTAGAGGTGGCGGCGGATGGCCTTCTCGTCGATGTCGTCGGCCCGGGCGCCACCGGCGACCAACGCCCGCACGGCGTCGACGATCTCGGCCCGGCCGCCGTAGTTGAACGCGAACGTCAGCGTCATCCGCCGGTTGCCGCGAGTGAGGTCGATGGCCTCGTCCTGCTCGGCGATCAGGCGCTTGGGCACCCGCCAGTCCCGGCGTCCCGAGAAGCGCACCCGGACACCGAGCTCGTGCAGCTCCTCGCGCCGGTCCCGCAGGATCCGGCGGTTGAAGTTCATGAGGTAGCGGACCTCGTCGACCGGCCGCCGCCAATTCTCGGTGGAGAACGCGTACACGGTGAGCCACTTGATGCCGAGCTCGAGGGCGCCGTGCACGACGTCGAAGAGAGCTTCCTCACCGGCGGCGTGGCCATCGGTGCGCTTGAGTCCCCGCTTCTGCGCCCACCGACCGTTGCCGTCCATCACCGCGCCGACGTGCCTGGGGATCCTGTTGGGATCGAGCCCCTCGATCAGGCTCATTGGCGCCCCGGTGACGACGGTGCCGAACGCAGCGGCCGCCCGGCTCTGGGGGCGCCATTGAGCCGTTCGCCGCGTCGCGGCGAACAAAGCACCGAATCGCTGGTGAGCTCGCTTCGCTCGCTCACGGTGACACCACGACGCGACGTTAGCCGTGTGCTGTGACCCTCCGACGGTACCGTCGGCCCATGCGGGACGGGCTGGAGGAGGCAACCGAGGCCGACGTGGACGGCGCGGCCGCGACGCCGGCATTCGCCCGCGGTAGCACCGTGCAACAGGCGCTCGCCGTCGCCGTCGCCGCGCTGCCCGGTGGCGGCGAGGTGCGCACCGGCCAGGAGGAGATGGCCGAGGCCGTCGCCGCTGCGGTCACCGACCGTCGCCATCTCGTGGTGCGGGCCGGCACCGGGACCGGCAAGAGCCTCGCCTATCTCGTGCCCGCCATCATTTCGGGGCAGCGGGTGGTGGTGGCCACCGCCACCAAGGCCCTGCAGGACCAACTGGCGGGCAAGGACCTCCCGTTCCTGGCCCGCCACCTCGACGTGCCGTTCGAGGCGGCGGTGCTGAAGGGGCGGTCGAACTACGCGTGCCGGCAGCGGCTGCAGGAGCACGCCGGCGGCGCCGATGCCCAGCTGTCGTTGGCCGACGAGCTCCTGCCATCAGCCCGCGCCGACGTGGAGCGCCTGGCCCGCTGGGCCGAGACGAGCGACACCGGCGATCAGGCCGAGCTGGACTGGGCCCCGTCGCCCCGGGCGTGGCAGGCGGTGAGCGTGACCTCCGAGGAGTGCCCGGGGGCGTCGCGCTGCCCGTTCGGTCACCAGTGCTTCGCCGAGGACGCCCGGGCACGGGCGGCGGCCGCCGACATCGTCGTCGTCAACACCCACCTCTACGGCATGCACGTGGCCAGTGACGGCGCGTTCCTGCCCGAGCACCAGGTCGTCGTGTTCGACGAAGCCCACCAGCTGGAAGACGTCATCTCCGACACCGTCGGCTTCGCCATCGGCGCCGCTCGCTTCACGGCCCTGGCCCGCACCATCGGCCGGGTCGTGGCCGACGAGGCGCTCACCGCTCGCCTGGGAGCAGCCGGCGACGCCTTGAGCGCCAGCCTCGTGCCCCACCACGGACGCCGCCTGCGATCGATACCGGTGGCGATCGCCGACGCCGTCGTGGCCGCCCGCGCCCGGCTCGACGAGGTGCTGGCCACGCTGCGGTCGATCACCACCGACGTGGTCGACGTCAACCAGCGCAAGATCCGGGCGCAGAAGGCGGCCGGCTCGCTCGCCGTCGACCTCGACGCCGCCCTCACCCTGCCCGACACGTCCGTGGCGTGGGTGGGCGGCCCGGCCGCCGATCCTCGCCTCGAGGTGGCGCCCATCGACGTCGGTCCGGTCCTCACCGCCCAGGTGTGGGATCGGTGCACGGCCGTGCTCACCAGCGCGACCATCCCGGCGACGCTGCCGGCGCGGGTGGGGCTGCCCGCCGACGGCTACGACGCCCTCGACGTCGGCAGCCCGTTCGACTACGAGGCCCACGCCATCTTGTACTGCGCCGCCCACCTGCCGGACCCGCGGCGCCCGGAGTTCGAGCCCGCCACGCACGAGGAGCTGGCTGCCCTCATCGACGCCGCTGGCGGCCGCACCCTGGCGCTGTTCACGAGCTGGCGGGCCATGAACGGCGCCGTCGCCGCCCTCAAACCGCGGCTGCCATATCACATCCTCAGCCAGGCCGACCTGCCCAAGCCCGCGCTGTTGAAGGCCTTCGCCGACGACACCGAGGCGTGCCTGTTCGCCACCGTGGGCCTGTTCCAGGGCGTGGACGTCCCCGGCGCCACGCTCAGCCTCGTCACCATCGACCGGCTGCCGTTCCCCCGACCCGACGACCCGCTGCTCGAGGCCAGGCGCGAGCGCGCCGGTCCCGACGCCTTCCGGGAGGTCGATCTCCCTCGCGCCGCCACCCTCCTGGCCCAGGCCGCCGGTCGCCTCATCCGCACCGCCACCGATCGCGGCGTCGTCGCCGTGCTCGACCCCCGCCTGGCCAAGGCCGGGTACCGGTGGGATGTCGTGCGGGCCCTCCCGCCCATGCGCCGCACCCGCCACCGCGAGGAAGCCGAAGCGTTCCTGCGGGAGCTGCGCGCGCCGCTCTAACCCCTGCCCTCGTCGGCTTCGCCTCCTACTCGGCTGCGCCTCGACAGAAGCCACTGCCCCGGCGCCGCACTGCAGCGCCAGCGCATCTCTAACCCTGCAGGCGGTAGCCGATGCCTCGCACCGTCACGATGAGCTTCGGATCGTCGGGGTGGTCCTCGATCTTCACCCGCAGCCGCCGGATGTGGGCGTCGACCAGCCGGCTGTCGCCGAGGTAGTCGTAGCCCCACACCCGTTCCAGGAGCTGGTCGCGGCTGAGCACCATGCCGGCGTGGTCGGCGAACTCGCACAGCAGGAGGAACTCGGTCTTGGTGAGGGGCACCTCTTCGCCCCGCTTCGAGCGCGGTGCCCTGCTCCCGGCGCAGCTCCAGGTCGCCGAACACGGTGGCCTTGGCCGGGTTCGGCTCGTGGAACTGGGCCCTGCGCAGCAGGGCGCGGATGCGGGCGGCCAGCTCCTTGGGCACCACCGGCTTGGTCACGTAGTCGTCGGCGCCGGCCTCCAGACCGGCCACGAGGTCGTAGGTGTCGGTCTGGGCGGTCACGATCATGATCGGCACGATGCTCTTGGCCCGGATGATGCGGCACACATCGAAGCCCTGGATGTCCGGCAGGCGCAGATCGACGATCACCAGATCGGGTTCGTCCCGGTCGAAGGCCGCCAACCCGGTGCGACCGTCGCCGGCCTCCTCCACCACGTAGCCCTCGTCCTCGAGGGCGAGGCGGAGAGCCAGGCGGATCTGGTCGTCGTCCTCGATGAACAGCAGCCGGTGCATGTGGCCAACACGGTAGGCGGCGCAACCACCGCCCTGGTCGTCAATGTTACGGAAACCGCACAGTTCGGCCCTGACCTCGTCACACGCCCGCGAGACGATCCGGCCTGTTCACGCAGCTTTGGTGGGGCGCCTACTCCCCCTGGCGCCCCACCAGGCGCATACGGGCTCAATTCTTGCGGGGCCCAGCCGGCTCGTACCGGACGGATAGGTCATGGCGCTCCTGCTCCTTCTCGTCCTCGGCGCCAGCGGCGCGCCGCTGGTGACGGGTACCCGGCTCGGCAAGATGGAGGCCGTGCGGGACCAGGGGCAGGCCTCGAGCACCACCCGCCGGCGCCGCCGGCTGTCTCTCGGCTTGCGGGCACGCGTCACCGTGGCCTTCGCCATCGCCGGCCTCATCGTCGCCGTCGGCTTGTCGCTCATCACCTACTCGCTGGCCCGCAGCTTCCTCCTCCAGCAGCGCGATTCGGCGGCCCGCAGCCAGGCGTTCAACAACGCCCGGTTCGTGAAGGACCGCCTGCGCGACCCGAAGGTGGACGTCGGGCGGGTCATCAACGACGTGCGCACCGAGGGCGGCGGCTTCGCCATCGTCCACTACGAGGGTCACTGGTTCCCGCAGAGCGCCGGCTTCGGCCAGGACCAGCTGCCCAAGAGCCTGCGCGACGCGACGCTCCTCGGCAACAGCGGGCGCCAGCGCTACGACCGCAGCGGCGACCCTTATCTCGCCTATGGCCTCTACGTCGCCGCCAATGACGCCGCCTACTTCGAGGTGTTCCCGAACAACAACCTGCAGCGCACGATGAGCGTCATCGGCACCTCCCTCGCCGTCGGTGCGACGGTGACCACGCTGGCCGCAGCCGGGCTCGGGTGGTGGGCCAGCCGGCGCCTCCTCAACCCGCTGTCGCGCGTCGCCGATGCCGCCAGCGAGCTGGCCGAGGGCGGCCTCGACACCCGCCTACCCGAGGAGTCCGATCCCGACCTCCACCGGCTGGTGAGCTCGTTCAACAACATGGCCGACGCCGTGCAGGACCGCATCGAGCGCGAGGCCCGCTTCGCCTCCGACGTGAGCCACGAGCTGCGCTCACCTCTCACGGCGCTCACCGCTGCGGTGGAGGTGCTCGACGCCCGGCGCGACGACCTCCCGGCGCGCTCGCAACAGGCGCTCGACGTCGTGACCAGCCAGGTGCGGCGGTTCGATCAGATGGTGCTCGACCTGCTCGAGATCTCCCGCCTCGACGCCGGTGTGACCGAGTTCAACCCCGAGCCGGTGCTCCTCGGCGACCTGGTGCGCCGCATCGCTGCCCGCTACGGCTTCGACAACGTCCCCGTGTGGGTCGGCCACCGCTGGGCCGAGCGTCCGGTCGCCGTCGACAAGCGCCGCCTGGAGCGGATCCTGGCCAACCTGCTCGACAACGCGCAGCAGCACGGCGGCGGTCCCATCCGCATCGCCATCGACGACGGCGGCGACGGCACCGTGAACCTCGTCGTCGAGGACGCCGGGCCGGGCGTCACCCCGTCGGAGCGGACGCGGATCTTCGAGCGCTTCGCTCGCGGCACCGCCGCTCGTCACCGCGTCGGCACGGGGCTCGGTCTCGCCCTCGTGGCCGAGCACGCCGCCGTCCATGGCGGCAGCGCGTGGGTGGAGGAGCGTCCCGGTGGCGGCGCCCGCTTCGTCGTGTCCTTCCCGGCGGACATCGCGTGAGAGCCGCCGCCATCCTCGCCGCCGGCGCGCTGGTGCTGGCCGCGTGCGGGCTGCCCAACGATGGTACGTATACGGCCATCCAGCCCAACGACCTGCCCGCCGGCATCTCCGACACCACCACGACGAGCACCACGACCACGACGGTGCCGCTGGCCACGACCACGACGGCACCCGAGGCCACCACGACGACCACCACGATCCCGTCCCAGGCGGTGTCGCTGTTCTACGTGCTGAACGGCCGCCTGACACCGGTGGTGCGCGGCTTCCCCCTGCCCGTCCTGCCCCAGACCGTGATGGACCGGCTCGAGGAAGGGCCCCTCCCGCAGGATCAGCCGCCGGGACTGCGCTCGGCTGTTCCCCCGAACTCGGTCGGCGTCGTCACCGTGTCGGGCGGCGTGGCCAACGTCGACCTCGCACCGGCCTTCGTGCAGCCGTCGACCGGCACGGAGCAACTGCCCGTGCCGAACGTGGATCAGCCCCTGGCGTTCGGCGAGATCGTCCTGACGTTGACGAGCCTGCCCGGCATCGGGCAGGTGCGCTTCACGGTCGGCGGTCAGCCGCAGGGCGCGCTGGCGGCCGATGGCTCGCTGGTGGACGGGCCGGTCTCGGCCGACAACTACGCGAGCTTGCGGGCGGCCTGAGCGCAGCGCGGGCAGTCGCCGGTGTGCAGCCAGCCGCTGACCGCCGAGACGCCCCGCTCGTCGAGCACGAGTCGCACGAGGCCGGCGTCGCCGATGAGGACCGAGTGGAACGCCCGCCACGCGCGGGGCGGCACGAACGTGACCGGCGTGCCCCGCTCGACCCGGCAGTACTGCCGGCGGCGCACGTCCACCAGCCACGAGCCGGCGCACGTCTCGATGCGCACAAGGCCGCGCTGAGCGGAGACCGCGGTGGTCATCCGACGCCGGTCAGGAGATCGTCGACGGGGATGCCGGCGCCGGCCAGCGCGAGGCGGGCGTCGGCGGTGAGGCCGGTCACCCGGTCGAGGCGGATCTCCAGGAGGGCGCCGTGACGGTCGTGGCGCAGTGACTCCATGGCCGCCAGCATCGTGCGGGCGCCGTTCAGGTCGATCAGCCCGACCGGCTCGAGCGTGATGGCTTCGCCGGCGCCACTGACCTCGAGGACGAATGGATCGGTCACAGTGGCCGTCATGGTGCCCAGGAGGTGCGCGCTTCAGCCATCCGTTCTGTGACGATTCGGCGTCGCCGCCGCGTCTTTCGCGGCGCCTGCGGCGCCGACTCGCTGCGCTCGAACAATCCCGCGGCCCGCTGCCCCTGGCGCCGCACTGCGGCGCCACTCACCCACCCCGAACTCGTGCGCGATGTGCCACGCATATCGGGTCCAGGCGCGTCAGTTCGATCAGTACAAGCGGTCGATGCGGTCGGGCTTGTGCTGCCAGTTCTTGTCGACGGTGACGAACAACTCGAGGTGGGCGCCGGGCGGGAGCTGCTGGCGGACCCGGATGCCGGCCTGCTTCAGCACCGCCCCGCCCTTGCCGATGACCATGCCCTTCTGGCTGTCCCGCTCGACCAGGATCTCGACGCGGATGCGGGGCCACTCCCACTCGGTCACCTGGGTGGCGATCGAGTACGGCAGCTCGTCGTGGGTGACGGCCAGCAGCTGCTCGCGCACCAGCTCGGCGACGCGGGTGGCGTCGGGCACGTCGGCCACCACATCGGCCGGGTAGTACGCCGGGCCCTCCGGCATGCGCTCGACCAGGTGGTCGACCAGGGCGTCCACGCCGTCGCCGGTGCGGGCCGAGATGGGGAACCACGCCTCGGCGGGCAGGGAGCCGGAGGCCGCCAGCTGGGCCGCCACGGCGGCACGCGCCGCCCGGTCCACCTTGTTCACCACGACGACGAAACCGGGCGGCAACCTGTCGGCCACCCACTGGTCACCTCGGCCGAACGGCTGGGTGGCGTCGAGCAGCAGACAGGCGACGTCCACGTCGGCGAGGGCGTCGCGCGCCGACGCGTTCAGCCGCTCGCCCAGCGCCGTGACGGGCTTGTGCACCCCGGGCGTGTCCACGAACACGATCTGAGCGTCGGGGCGGTGGAGGATGCCGCGTACCGCGGTGCGCGTCGTCTGCGGCTTGTCCGACACGATGCTGACCTTCTGCCCGCAGATGGCGTTGAGGAGGGTGGACTTGCCCACGTTGGGCCGGCCCGCCAGCGTCACGAAGCCGGAGCGGAAGCTCACACGTCCTCGGCGGCGGCGTCCTCGGCGGCCCAGCCCGGTGGCCGCGTCACCCTCACCCTGGCGATGCGGTGACCCTCCATCTTCTCGACGGCGAAGCCGTAGCCGTTGTGGTCGACGTTCTCGCCCTCCTCGGGAACGTGACCGAGGGTGCCGAGCACGAACCCGCCGACGGTGTCCCAGTCGGCGTCGGGTAGCTCGAGGTTCAACAGCTCGTTCAGCTCGTCGATCGACAGGCCGCCGTCGACGCGCAGCTCACCGTCGGCCAGCCGCTCCACCTCGCTGTCCTCGACGTCGTACTCGTCGAAGATCTCCCCCACCAGCTCCTCGATGCAGTCCTCCAGGGTGACCAGGCCGGCGATGCCGCCGTACTCGTCGACCAGGACCGCCATGTGGAACTTGCCCGCCTGCATCTCCCGCATGAGCCGGGCGATCGGCTTGGTCTCGGGCACGAAGTGGGCGGGGCGGACGAGGTCGCGCACCGGGAGGTCGCCGCGGCCCTCGCGCTCCACCCGCATGAGGTCCTTCGTGTAGGCGATGCCGAGCACCTCGTCGAGGTTCTCCCCGGTCACCGGGAACCGCGAGTACCCGTGCTCGATGGCGGAGTCGAGCGCGGAGCTCACGCTGTCCGTCGCGCTCGAGGGTCACCATGTCGGGGCGGGGCACCATGATCTCGCGAGCGAGGGTGTCGCCGAATTCGATGATCGACTCGATGAGCTCGCGCTCCTCGTGCTCGATCACCTCGTCCTCGGCCGCCGCTTCCACGATGCCGAGGAGCTCCTTCTCCGACACGAACGGCCCTTGCTTCAGGCCCCGCCCGGGCAACAGCACGTTGGCCAGGCCGATCAACCCACGCGAGATGATGCGCAGCGGCGGGAACGAGACGAGCATGAGCGTGGTGCGGGCCGTCATGATGGCGGCCCGCTCGGAGTGCAGGACCGCCCACGTCTTGGGCAACGCCTCGGACAGCACGAAGAACACGATCACGTTCAGCACGAAGCCGACCAGCACACCGATGGGTCCGAACAGCGAGTCGGCGAGGATCGTGGTGAGGAACGCCTGTCCGGTCTGGAGGATGGTGATCATCACCAGGAGCGGGTTGATGAACCGCTCCGGATGCTCCACCAGTGACACCAACGCCGCCGTCGCCTTCGACGGCCGCTCCTCGGCGATGGTGATCGCCTTCACCTTGGAGATGCGGTTGAGCGACGTCTCCGCCACCGCCAGGTAGCCGAGGCCGAGCATCAGCACGATGATGGCCAGCAGCATCCAGATGTCGGTGGCGCTGAGGGCAGCGAACATCACGCCTGTTCCTGGCGGAAGCCCTCGGGCGCGGTTCCGTGCCAGTGCAGCGACTCCAGCAGGTCGAGCTCGCGCCGGCGCATGAGTGCGGTCTCGTTCGGCTCGGCGTGGTCGTGACCGAGCACGTGGAGGATGCCGTGCACCACCAGGAGGGCGACCTCGTCGTCGTAGCTGCCGGCATGGTCGGCGGCCTGGCGCTCGGCCACGGCCGGGCAGATGACGACGTCGCCCAGCAGCAGCGGCTGGTCACTCGGATCAGGCGGCGGGCGGTCAGGACCGCTGTGGCCCGACGTGGGTGACGACATGACGTCGACATCAACGGCGTCGATCGGGAAGGCGAGCACGTCCGTCGGTCCGCTGTGGCCCAGGAACTGCTCGTTGAGGGCGGCGATGTCGTCGGGCTCCACGAACAGGACGCTCAGCTCCACGTTGCCCCGCACGCCTTCGGCGGCGAGCACCTCCTCGCCGAGCACGCGCCAGCGAGCGACGTCCACGGCGACGCTGCGCTGCTCGTCGGCGACGAAGACCTCCGGATCGCCGTCACCGCCCACCTTCTGCCGTCCGCCGAGACGAGGGCGAGACGGTTCAGCCACGCTGGTTCCCGTCGCCTGCTCGCTCGTAGGCGGCGACGATGTCGGCCACGATCCGGTGGCGCACGACATCGCTGCCGGACAGGTGCACGAAGGCCAGGCCGTCGATGCCGGCGAGGATGCGCTCCAGTCCGACCAGCCCGCTGCGGCCACCGGGCACGTCGACCTGCGTGGTGTCGCCGGTGATCACGGCCTTCGACCCGAACCCGATGCGGGTGAGGAACATCTTGATCTGCTCGGGCGTCGTGTTCTGGGCCTCGTCCAGGATGATGAAGCTGGAGTTCAGCGTGCGGCCGCGCATGAAGGCGAGCGGCGCCACTTCCACGGTCTGGCGCTCCAGCAGCTTCTGGGCGCCCTCCGAGATCCACCATGTCGTAGAGGGCGTCGTAGAGGGGGCGCAGGTAGGGGTCCACCTTCGCCATGAGATCGCCGGGCAGGAAGCCGAGGCGCTCACCCGCCTCGACGGCCGGGCGGGTCAGGATGATGCGCTGGACCTCCTTGGCCTGGAGCGCCCGCACGGCCATGGCTACGGCGAGCCAGCTCTTGCCGGTGCCGGCGGGGCCGAGACCGAAGGTGATGACGTTCTCGGCGATGGCGTCGACGTAGCGCTTCTGCCCGCTCGTCTTGGGCCGCACCACGCGACCCTTCGCGCCGCGCAGGATGTCGGCCGACAGCACCTTGCTGGGGCGTTCGGCGGCGCGCACCATGTCGATCGAGCGCGACAGGTCCGCGCTGTCGATGGGTTGGCCTTGCTGGAGGAGCAGCACGAGCTCCTCGAACAGGCGACCCACTTCCTCGGCCTCGGGGCCGCCAATCGAGATCTCGTTGCCCCGCACGCGGATGTCGGTGGCCGGGAAGGACCGCTCGATCTGCTTCAGCAGCTCGTCGCGATGCCCGAGGAGCCCGGTCATGAGGTGGTTGCCAGGGACGATGACGTCGATGTGGGTGTCGCTCACGGGTGGGTGTTCGAAACCGACGTCGTCGTCTGGGCCTGGCTCGGCATCGCACCCACCAGGCTACCCGCCGCCACGCGGCCGCGGGTTACCCGAGTGCCGGCTGGCGCGCGGGCGCCGGCTCGCGCAGCTCCACGAAGAGCAGCGCGATGAGCACGGCCGCAGCGCCGATCTCCACGACCAAGCTGATCGCCGCCTCCGGGGACGGTTGGAAGCCCGACTCGGTGAACCCGAAGATCCCCCTGCTGGTGCGGGACAGGCCGAAGCCGACGAGGGTGGCGTTCACCAGGATGAGGCCCGCCACCAGCGACCAGACGCTGCGCCAGACCACCAGCGCCACCGCCACCACGAGGGCGGCGGCGGCGTTCAGGAGGAACGAGCGCCCGAGGTTGGCGTCAGGGATGTCGCGGTAGCCGTCGAAGTACAGCTTCAGGTGGATGTACCCACCGATGAGCACGAGCACGGCCGCCAGGACGCGACCCCCGATCACCAGCCTCTGGCTCACGGTTCACCCTACCCCGGTACCAGCCATGACGGCGTTGTCGGTCACCTGGAACGCCCTCGGGACCGGCATGGCCGACGTGTCGCCGAGCGAGTTCAGCACCTGCGCCAGCACGGCGGCGTGCCGGGCCTCGACACCGCCGACGGCCATGATCGCCGGGTTGAGCTTCGGGTCGGTGAAGGTCCCCACGTACGACTGGTACGACTGGGCCGCCGCCGTCTCCAGCTCGAACGCCAGGGCGACGACACCCTTTTCGTCCTTCAGGGCGTCCACCATCGGCTTGATGGCGGCCAGCACCGCCGGGTTGGGCATGGTGAAGGGCTGGCCACCGGCCGCCTTGGTGGCCGCCTGGAACTGCGCCGAGTGCTCCTTGTGCTGGCTCTGGAACAGCTTGGCAGCGTCGCCGATGGCGGCCGTCTTGACCAGCCCGGAGTCGACGGCGGTCTGGTAGGCGGCGACTGCCAGCTCCTCGATCGACGAGGCCGTCCGCAAGATGGTGACGTCGCCCCCCGCACCCGCCGCGGGCACTGTGGTCGCGGCTGCGGCCGCCGCCGTCGTCGCCGTCGTGGTGGCGGCGCCGGTGGTGGCGGCCGACGTCGACGCGGCGCCGCCCGATGAGCTGTTGTCCGAGCCGCAGGCGGCCATGACGGCGCCGCCCAGCAGCACCACGCCGCCCAGCTTCAGCGCGCTGCGGCGGTCCATGCCGAGCACGGCGCGAGCGCGCTCATCGTGCGACATGGCGGTGTCCCCACCGAAGATGCGCGCCAGCGCGTCACGCAGCATGGGCATGGCCCGGCGATGCTCGATGTCGATCTCACTGGCCTCGCGGCGCAGCTCGTCGGTGTTGATGTCTGGGGTGTGGGGCATCGATGGTCCTCTCACGCGATCGGGAACTGGTCGGGCGTGACTGCGCCGTCCTGCGTCTGGAACGACGGGAGGAAGGTCTTGTCGGTAGCGGCCTTGCCCAGCACCGTGCCGAGCACGACGGCGTGCTGCGACTCGACCGGCAGGATCGACGCCGTGAGTTGCAGCGCCGCCTTCGACGTCAGCGCGCCGAGCGCGAAGAGGTAGGTCGCGGCGGCGGCGTTCTCGAGGCCGTACGCGATCTCGAGGATGGCCTTCTCGTCGGCGGCGGCCTGGATCTGCGGGGCCACCATGTCGACGAGCTTCTGGTTGGCCTTCTTCGTCGACGCCGAACCGGCGGCCGCGCCGAACGCGGCACCGTGCTCCTGATGGTGGCCGGCGAACGTGGTGGCCGCCTGCAGCACTGCCGGCGTGGTCACCTTGCCGCTCTTGGCCGCCGCCATGTACGCCGCCACGGCCGCCAGCTCGACGGACTCGGCGAACGCAGCCACACCGGCGTCGCCGGTCTGCGCGCCGGCCACGCCGACGAGGCGCCCGACGGGCACCAGCATGCTGCCGATGGCGATGGCGGCACCGCCGATGCCGACACCGGCCAGGGTGCGCCGCGCACCCATGAGCCGCTTGCCTTCGCCGTGATGGAGCTCGGCGACGTCGGCCGCCATGGTCTCCATGCCTTCACGATGGGTCTCGTCGACGGCGCGGACGAGACGATCGAGCTCGCGCTCGGTTATCTCCACGATTCCTCCTGGGTTGTCGGCCTGGTTTGGCTCAGGGCTCGACGACGACCGTCCCGGTCATCGAGTTGTGGATCCCGCACACGTAGGGGTGTGTCCCCGGGGCGGTGAACGTCGCTGTGAACGTCTGCCCCTGTTGCAGGTCCTGGCTCACGAAGGAGCCATCCGCGCTCTTCACGGAATGGGCGAACCCGTCGCCGTTGGTCCAGGTGATGGCACTCCCCACCTTGACCGTGACCGTCTCGGGAGAGAAGGCGAAGTCCTGGATCGTCACCGGGGTGGCTCCTTGCGGAGCCGCTGTTGCCGGGGCCGCGGCACCTCCGGTGGCACTGCTGCTGGAGTCGGACGCCACACCCCGTCCCAAAGCGAACGCCGCTGCACCGATGGTGACGACTGCAGCGACGATCACGACGATCACGGGACGTCCGGCCACGCCTGATCTACGTTACTCAACGCCGTTCGGATCAATCACCGTCAGCTGGTGATGTCCTTCGTGGAGAAACTGGCCCATGCGAGCCCCAGGAACAGCGCGATGTAAACCGCTTGGAGGGCGAAGCCTCGGGCCAGGTTGTGCCACAGGATCGGGTCGCGGAAGAGGTCGACGAACGAGAGCCAGTAGTGCGTCGGCAGGTACGGACGGATCACCCGGGCGGCGTCGATGAGATCGAGCACCTGTGACGTCACGAACGTGGCCAGCGCGGCCAGGGCGGCGGCAAGCGGTGAGTCCGTGCGCGTCGACGCGAAGACCGCGATGGACGCCAGCCCCAGCATCGACACCCCCACGTAGGCGATGGTGAGGATCGTGCGCATGACGATGTCGGTCGTGCTGAGGGTGGAGCCCGACACCGACGTCACCGGCTCCAGCCCGAACAGGACGGCGCCGGCCACGAAGCCGATGCCGGCCACCACGAGCACGGCGAGGAACACGAACACGACGACGGTGACGAGCTTGCTGAACAGCAGCCACGAGCGCGAGACCGGGCGCACAAGGAGGTACCGCAGCGTGCCCGCGTTGGCCTCACCGGCGATGGTGTCGCCAGCGATGACCGCGGTGGCGACCGGGAGGAAGATGGGAAGGATCAACGCCAGCGCGGCGGCGGGGAACAGCGTGCCGTTGCTCAGCACGTCGGTCAGCAGCGCCGGCCCCTGCCCGGGTCGGGGCCCGACGCCGGTCGTGCGCAGGAAGATGCCGACGATCACCGGCAATCCGGAAAGGAGCGCGACCGTGAGCCACGTGCGGGGGCGGGTGAACAGCTTCCCGAGCTCAACGCCGAGCATCGCCGCTCCCTCCGGTCAAGCCGAGGTACGCGTCCTCGAGGCTGCGCCGCTCCACCACGAGCTCGCGCACGCGCACGCCGGCATGGACGAGCGCGTGGTTCAGATCCTCGGGCCGGTGGCCGTTGAGGGTGACTCGCACCCGATCGCCCTCGCGCTGGACGGGACCACCGCGCAGCCCCAGGACGGCCATAGCGGCATCGACGTCGGGCGTGTCGATCACCAGCCGCCCGGTCGGGGCCAGCAGGTTCTCCACCGTGTCCTGGGCCACCAGCCGGCCTTGCGCCATCATCGCGGCGCGGGTGCAGATGAGCTCCACCTCACCGAGCAGGTGGCTCGACAGGAAGACGGTGGTGCCGGCGCCGGCCAGTTCGGCGAGGAGGGCGCGGATCTCGCGGATGCCCTGCGGGTCGAGCCCGTTGGTCGGCTCGTCCAGCACGAGCAGCTGCGGTTGGCGCATCAGGGCGGCGGCCAGCCCGAGACGCTGGCGCATGCCGAGGGAGTAGGCCCGCACCGGCCGACGGTCCACGTTGGCCAGACCCACCCGCTCCAGCGCTTCGCCGATGCGTTGCTTGCGCGTGCCGTGGCGCCCGTTGCGCCCGGCGGCGTCGAACAGCGCCAGGTTCCGCCGGCCCGACATCGTGGGATAGAAGCCGGGGCCCTCGATGAGCGCGCCGACATGCTCCAGCACGGTGTTGGCGGCACCCGGCATCGAGCGCCCGAGGAGCTCGACGCGACCCGCGGTCGGGGCCACGAGGCCGAGGAGCATGCGGATCGTGGTGGTCTTGCCCGAGCCGTTCGGGCCGAGGAAGCCGAACACGTCACCGGACTGCACGTCGAGGTCGACGTCGTCGACGACGGTGAGGCGCCCGAACGCCTTCGTCAGCCCATCGGTGCGCACGACGGCGTTCATGTGGCCGTGCCGGTGTTGAGGGCAGCGGCGACGCGGTCGAGCTCGTCGACCGTGACAGGGCCGGCGACGACGTAGGCGACGCTGCCGACCTCGAAGGCCATGGCGTTCACCAGCGAGGTCGACACGATGCGGGCCTTGCCGCCCCACGGCCGGTCGACGAGCGGGATCGTGCTGGGGATGGCCTGGCTGATCGCGAAGCCGGGCACGGCGACCACGCCGACGACGTCGAAGCCCGACCCGTAGGTGGCCACGGCGCCCGTCTGGCCGGTGCCCCGGACGAGCCCGGCCACCGCGTCGGGCAGCGTCACCGGCGAGGCCGACGCCACCTGGCGCACGATGTCGGTCTGGGGCCGGCCGGTGCGCACGTTGTCGGGGCGGTGGAACGTGACGCGATCGCGACTAGGAGCGGACAGCGACACGTCGAGGAACTGCGTCTCGAAGCCGGCCGTGCTCGTCGAGCGGGGCACCACGCTCACCCGCAGCGCCACGCCCGTGTCCGGGTCGGCCCAGATGTCGGCGTGGCCGATGGTGGACGCCGGTGACGCCGGCACGATCCGCACGCCGGGCACCGAGCGGCCCGCCACCCGCGTGGCGCCGACGGACTGCAGTTCGGCCGGATCGGCGGCCCGCAGCAGCCGAGCGGCCAGGGCCGGGGGCAGGACGTCGGCCGCCGTCGGCAGGCGCACGGCCTGCGTGCCGTCGACGCGCCGCACGCGGCGGGCCTCCGAGTCCCACGTCCACGTCCCGGACGCGTCGCCGTACACGTCGGTCTCACCGGTGTTGGTGAGGAGATCGACCCGCCAGGCCGTGGGTTCCAGCCACCAGACCCGAACCTTGGTCACCGTCGAGAGGAGGCCGGCGGCGGCGTCGAGGTCGCCCAGCTCCGGGAGACCGAGCCGGCCCGAGGCCTCGGCGTAGCCGCTGTAGGGATGCGAGGATCCGAGCACGGCCGCGGCGAGGTCGGCCGGGGCCACATCCCGAGCGCGCGCCGGCACGGCGCCCACCACTGCCGGTATCGCCGCCAAGCAGACCACGCCTGCGAGGACGACGAACCAGCGCCACGATCTGCGCAGCCGCTTCACCAGCCTGACCCTCCGCTCCCAGGCTGGCACGATCTCGCCCTGATTCGTCGTCGGCCGCGCCCGGGCATCCACGAGCACCGGCCGTGCCGTACCATCCGCCATGATCGCGTTCCTGGAAGGTCCCGAGCTCCTCATCGTCCTCGCCATCGTCGTGCTCGTGTTCGGCGCCAGCCAGCTCCCGAAGCTGGCCCGCTCACTCGGGCAGGCCCAGAAGGAGTTCAAAGCGGCGGTGAGCGACGAGGAGAGCCCACCCATCGAGAAGTAGCGGTACCGACCGACCGCTACGGCGACCGGCGCCACGGCCACCGAGACCGTCGACGGCCGGGCGCCGGGGGTCGCGGGTCGCCCCCAGCGACTTTGGGTGCGGATTGGCTCATGGGTGCGAGATGACGCACCCAGCGGGTCGTTTCGCACCCAATGAGCGAGGGCCCCGCAGAGCTACAGCAGCGTGCCCACCAGGTAGATCAGCAGGCCGGCGAGGCCGCCGACCACCGTGCCGTTGATGCGGATGAACTGCAGATCCCGGCCGACGACCAGCTCCAGGCGGTCGGCGGTGTCGGCCGGGTCCCACCGCTCGACGGTGGCGGCGATGTGGTCAGCGGCGTTCTCCCGGTACTGGCTGACGATGGCGGCCACGGCGTCGACCAGCCAGCCATCGACGGTGGCCTGCAACGGCGGATCGTCGCGCAGGCGGGTCCCGGCACCCACGAGCGCGGCCTCGAACCGGGACCGCAGGACGGAATCCGGCTGGCGAGCGGAGCGCAGCAGGTAGTCCCGCACGTCCGACCACACCGAGCCGGCCCAGACCTGCACGTCGGGATGGTCGAGCAGCTGCTCCTTGCGGGCCTCGACCCGGGCCGCCAGCACGGGATCGACGCGGAGCCGGGCGACGAGCTCGACCAGGCGGGCGTCGATGTCCCGGCGCAGCTCGTGGTCGGGATCGGCGGCCACATCGGCCACGAGGCGCTGGGCGCTGCCGAAGATCTTGGCGAAGATGCGCTCGTCGATGGCGCCCGGCAGCCACCAGGGGGACTCGGTGCGCAGCCGCTGGTACAGGGCGTCCCGGTTGGCGTCGAGGTAGTCGTCGGCCCGCGCCAGGACGGCGTCCACGACCAGGTGGTGATGGCCCTCCGCGATGGCGACCTCCAGGCCCCGGGCCAGCAGCGGCGCCGCCGGCGTGGCCCGGATGCGCTCCACGATGGCCTGGCGCACGGCGGCGGACACCTCGTCGTCGTCGAGCACGTCGGGCAGGCCGGCCACCATCGACGCCACCGTCTCGGTCGCTCGGCCGGCGTTGGCCGGGTCGGCCAGCCACGCACCCGCTCGGCGGGCCGGCGCCGCCTCCCGCAGCCGCTCGGCCACGAGCGCCGGCGACAGGAAGTTCTGCTCCACGAACAGGCCGAGGGAGCGGCCGATGCGGTCCTTGTTGGCCGGGATGATCGCCGTGTGCGGGATCGGGATGCCGAGGGGATGGCGGAAGAGCGCGGTGACGGCGAACCAGTCGGCCAGCGCGCCCACCATGGCCGCTTCGGCCGTGGCCCGGATCGGGGCCAACCAGCCGAAGTCGTCCTCCAGGGTCCGAGTCACGAGGAAGACCACCGCCGCCCCGGCGAGCAGGGCAGCTGCGAAGACCTTCATGCGGCGGAGGTCGGCCCGCCGCTGCGGCTCGTCGCTGATCGGGGGCGGCCGCTCGGGCACGGGCGGGGCAAGCGGAGCGGTGCGCACCGCCAGCACGGTAGACAAGGCACCGTGCGCAGCGAGGCCGCCGGTGACCGTGGCTAGCGCGGCGCAACCCTGGGTAGCGTCCCCTGTGCTCCCGCCTGGCGCGCCGATCCGCGCCACCTACCGCGTCCAGCTCCACGCCGGCTTCACGTTCGACGATGCCGCCGCCATCGCTGCGTACCTGGCCGACCTCGGCGTGAGCCACCTCTACACGTCGCCGATCCTGCAGGCGGCGCCGGGCAGCACCCACGGCTACGACGTGGTCGACCACACCCGTCTCAACGTCGAGCTCGGGGGCGCCGACGGCTACGACCGCCTGCTCGCCGTCCTGGCCGGCCACGGACTCGGCCACGTCCTCGACATCGTGCCCAACCACATGGCCATCGCCGGCCGGGCCAACGTGTGGTGGTGGGACGTGCTGGAGAACGGCCCCGCCAGCGTCCACGCCCATGCGTTCGACATCGACTGGTCCGGCGCCGACGCCCGGTCCGAGTCCCGGGTGCTGGTGCCGGTGCTGGCCGACCAGATCGGTCGGGTGCTGGAGGCCGGCGAGCTGGCGCTGGTCCGTGACGGCGGGTCGTTCACCGTGCGCTACTTCGACCACGAGCTCCCCGTCTCCCCCCGGTCGCTCGACGAGCTGCTGGCGGCGGCCGCCGAGGCGGCGGGCTCCGACGAGCTGGCCAGCATCGCCGCCGCCTTCGGCCACCTGCCGCACGCCACGAACACCGATCCGGCGTCGGTCGTCGAGCGCCACCGCGACAAGGAGCTGCTGCGGGAGCGCCTGGCCGCGCTGGTCGCCCACGACGCGCCGGCGGCGGCCGCCATCGACGCGCAGATCGCGGCCATCAACGCCGACCCCGACGCGCTCGACACCTTGCTGCTCCGGCAGAACTTCCGCCTGGCGTCGTGGCGCACGGCCAGCGAGGAGCTCGACTACCGCCGGTTCTTCAACATCGAGACGCTGGTCGGGCTCCGGGTCGAGGACCCCTCGGTGTTCACGCCGTCCCACGCGCTGATCGCCGAGCTGGTCGACCGGGGGGCGGTGCAGGAGCTGCGCGTCGATCACATCGATGGCCTCCGTGACCCGGCCGAATACCTCGAGCGGCTGGCGCAGCTCGTCAGCGGCGCTCCCGTGGTGGTGGAGAAGATCCTCGAGGGCGACGAGGAGCTCCCGCCGTGGCCGGTGGCCGGCACCACCGGCTACGAGTTCGCGAAGCGGGTGGACGGCCTGCTCGTCGATCCCGACGCCGAGGCGGCGGTGACGGCCGCGTACACGGCGTTCGTGGGCGACGATCGGGCCTACGACGACGTCGTCGCCGAAGCCAAGCAGCAGATCATGCGGGAGGAGCTGCGGGCCGAGGTGGAGCGGATCACCGGCCGGCTCGCGGCGATCTGCCAGCACCACCGGCGCCATCGCGATCACACCCGCCACGAGCTGCGCGAGGCGGTGCGGGCCACCCTCGCCGCATTCGGCGTCTACCGCACCTACGTGCGCCCCGGGTGCGCGACGTCCGGCGCCGACCGGGCCCACATCGCCGACGCCGCCAAGCAGGTGGCCGCGTCCCGGCCCGACGTAGAGGGCGAACTGCTCACCTTCCTCGCCCGGATCCTCGCCGGCGACGGGGCCGACGACGAGGAGCTCGAACTGGCCGTGCACTTCCAGCAGGTGAGCGCGCCGGTCATGGCCAAGGGCGTGGAGGACACCGCCTTCTACCGCTACCAGCGGCTGATCTCGCTCAACGAGGTCGGCGGTGATCCCGGCACCTTCGGGACGACGGTGGCCGACTTCCACCACGCCAACGAGCGGGCGGCGGCGCACCACCAGCGCGCCATGCTGACGCTGTCGACGCACGACACCAAGCGCAGCAACGACGTGCGCGCCCGCATCCACCTCCTCTCGGAGCTGGCCGCGCCGTGGGCCGCCGCGGTGGACGAGTGGCACGAGCTGACGACGGCGTACCGCCAGCCGGCCGGGCCCGATCGCTCCACCGAACTGCTCCTGTACCAGACGCTGGTCGGGGCGTGGCCGATCACCCGCGAGCGCCTCGTGGCCTTCGCCCAGAAGGCCATCAAGGAGGCCAAGGTCCACACGTCGTGGACGAGCCCCGACCTCGCCTTCGACGACGCCGTGCGGGCCTTCGTGGAAGGGCTGCTCGGCGACGACGCCATGGTGACGGCGATCGAGCAGTTCCTGGCCGAGCACCAGATCGTCGAACGGGGCCGCACCAACTCGCTGGCGCAGACGGCGCTGCTGCTCACCAGCCCGGGGGTGCCCGACGTGTACCAGGGCACCGACGGCTGGGACCTCAGCCTCGTGGATCCCGACAACCGCCGGCCGGTCGACTACGACGGGCGCCGCCGCACCCTGGCCGCCCTCACCACCGTCGCCGATGCCCTCGAACGAGCCGACGACGGCGGGCCGAAGCTGTGGCTCATCCGCCAGGTGCTGGCCGACCGCCGCCAGCGCCCGGGCGCCTATGACGGCGCGCCCTACCGGCCGCTGGTCGCGCAGGGCCCGAAGGCCCGCCACGCCGTGGCCTACGAACGCCGCGACACGGTCGTGGTCGTGCCCCGGCTGGTGGTCGGGCTGGCGGGGGGCTGGGACGGCACCACCGTCGAGCTCCCCGCCGGCGACTGGCGGGACGTGATCACCGGCGCCGTCGTGGCGGGCGGCGCCGCCGTCGCGGTCGCCGACCTGCTGACCGGCTTCCCGGTCGCCGTGCTGGCCCGGTCGGGCTGATGGCGTCGTTCTCGGTGTGGGCGCCGGGGGCGGGCGCCGTCGACGTCGTGGTCGACGGCACGAGCGCGGCCATGGCGCGCCAGCCGGGCGGCTGGTGGGCGACGGCGGTGGCAGCGGCCGGCCCCGACAGCCGCTACGGCTTCTCGATCGACGGCGGGCCGATCCGCCCCGACCCGCGCTCGGCCTGGCAACCCGACGGCGTCCACGGCCTGTCCGCCGTCGTCGACCACGAGGCCTTCGCGTGGACCGACCGGTCGTGGCGGGGCGTGGCCTTACCGGGCAGCGTGCTCTACGAGCTCCACGTCGGGACGTTCTCGGCCGCCGGCACCTTCGACGGCGTGCTCGAGCACCTCGACCACCTCGTCGACCTCGGCATCGACGCCATCGAGCTGCTCCCGGTGGCCCAGTTCTCGGGCGATCGAGGCTGGGGCTACGACGGCGTCGACCTCTTCGCCCCGCACCACGCCTACGGCGGGCCCGACGGCCTGAAAAGGTTGGTCGATGCCTGCCACGACGCCGGCATCGGTGTGGTGTTCGACGTCGTCTACAACCATCTCGGCCCGGCGGGCAACTACCTCGGCCAGTTCGGCCCGTACTTCACCGACCGCCACCAGACCGGCTGGGGTGACGCCGTGAACATGGACGGGCCCGGAAGCGACGAGGTCCGCCGCTTCGTCGTCGACAACGCCCTCATGTGGCTGCGCGACTACCACGGCGACGGGCTGCGCCTCGACGCCGTCCACGCCATCGTCGACACGTCGGCCCGCCACATCCTCGAGCAGATGGCCACCGAGGTCGACACCCTGGCCGCCCATGTGCGCAAGCCGCTGTTCCTGATCGCCGAGAGCGACCGCAACGACCCGGCTCTCGTGCGGCCCCGCGCCGCCGGCGGTTACGGGCTGGCGGCGGCGTGGGCGGACGAGTGGCACCACGGCCTCCACACCGTGCTCACCGGCGAGGGCGACGGCTACTACGAGGACTTCGGCAGCCGGGCGGCCCTGGCCAAGGCGCTGCGCCAGGCGTGGGTGCACGACGGCACCTACTCCCCCCATCGGGGCCGGGTACACGGCCGGCCGGTCACCGGCCTGAGCGGCGATCGCTTCGTCATCGCCACCCAGACGCATGATCAGGTCGGCAACCGGGCGACGGGCGAGCGCCTGGCCGCCCTCGTCCCCGAGGGGCAGCTGAAGGTGGCCGCCGCCCTGCTGCTCACCGCCCCGTTCGTGCCGATGCTGTTCATGGGTGAGGAGTGGGCGGCCAGCACGCCGTTCCAGTACTTCACCGACCACGAGGATCCCGAGCTCGGCCGGGCGGTGACCGAGGGCCGCCGCCGGGAGTTCGCGGCGTTCGGCTGGGACCCGGCCGGGGTGCCCGACCCGCAGGCGCTCGAGACCTTCACCCGCTCCACGCTGTGCTGGGCCGAGCGCCACGCCGGCGCCCACGGCCGGGTGCTCGACTGGTACCGGGAGCTCCTGGCGCTGCGGCGGCGCACTCCTGCGTTGGCCGACCGTGACCTGGGCACGGTGGCCACGGTGGCCGACGAGGCCACGGGTGTCGTCGTGGTCCAGCGGGGTGAGACGATCATGATCGTGGCCAATCTGGGTACGACCGAGGCGCGGTGGCCGATCGGCGACCGCCAGCTCGCCCTCGCCTCTGACCAGGCCATCCGGCTCGGTCAGGGGTGCGTGCTACTGCCCGTCGATACGGTGGCCATCCTCACCGAGCCCCGCTAGGAGACCTTCCGCCCATGGAGCTGCCCCGGATCTGGCCTGGCAAGCCCTACCCCCTCGGCGCCACCTTCGACGGCGTGGGGACGAACTTCAGCGTGTTCAGCGAACCGGCCGAGCGGGTCGAGCTGTGCCTGTTCGACGCTGACGGCGCGGAGGAGCGCATTGACCTGCCGGAGACGACGGCGTTCTGCTGGCACGGCTACCTGCCCGACGTCGGTCGCGGCCAACGCTACGGGTACCGGGTCCACGGTCCATGGGACCCGGCCAACGGGCTGCGGTGCAACCCGGCCAAGCTCCTCATCGACCCATACGCCAAGGCCGTCGAGGGAGAGGTGCGCTGGGACGAGGCTGTCTTCGCCCACACCCACGCCGACCCGACCGTCCGCAACGACGCCGACAGCGCACCGCACATGCCCAAATCGGTCGTGATCAGCCCGTTCTTCGACTGGGAGAACGACCGACCCTTGCGGGTGCCGGTCGAGGAATCGGTGATCTACGAGGTCCACGTCAAGGGGGCCACCGCCCGCCATCCCGAGATCGAAGACGAATTGCGGGGCCGCTACGGCGGGCTCGCCCATCCTGCCTTCATGGAGCACCTCCACCGGCTCGGCGTCACCACCGTGGAACTGCTGCCCGTCCACCAGTTCATCCACGACAGCCATCTGGTGGAGCAGGGTCTGCGCAACTACTGGGGCTACAACTCGATCGGCTTCCTGGCGCCCCACAACGACTACGCCCGCCGCCAGACGGGCGAGCAGGTGCAGGAGTTCCGCCAGATGGTGAAGGACCTCCACACCGCCGGCTTCGAGGTGATCCTCGACGTCGTCTACAACCACACGGCGGAGGGCAATCACCTCGGCCCCACGCTGTCGATGAAGGGGTTCGACAACGCCGCCTACTACCGCCTGGTCGACGGCGACGAGTTCCACTACTTCGACTACACGGGCACCGGCAACACCCTCAACATGCGCCACCCGCACACGCTGCAGTTGGTGATGGACAGCCTCCGGTACTGGGTCACCGAGATGCACGTGGACGGCTTCCGCTTCGACCTCGCGTCCACGTTGGCGCGCGGGCTGCACGCCGTCGACCGCCTGTCGGCCTTCTTCGATCTCGTGCAGCAGGACCCCGTGGTGAGCCAGGTGAAGCTCATCGCCGAGCCGTGGGACGTGGGCGAGGGCGGCTACCAGGTGGGCAACTTCCCGGCCCAGTGGGAGGAGTGGAACGGGAAGTACCGCGACTGCGTGCGCGACTTCTGGCGGGGCCAGGAGCAAGGGCTGGGCGAGTTCGCCAACCGGTTCACCGGCTCGTCCGACCTCTACCAGGAGGACGGTCGCCGGCCCTTCGCCAGCGTGAACTTCGTGACCGCCCACGACGGCTTCACCCTGAGCGACCTCGTGTCGTACAACGACAAGCACAACGAGGCCAACGGCGAGGACAACAACGACGGCACCACCGACAACCGCTCGTGGAACTGCGGCGTCGAGGGCCCGACCGACGACGAGGCCGTGATCGCGCTCCGGGCGCAGCAGCGGCGGAACCTGATGTTCACGCTGCTCACGTCACAGGGCATCCCGATGCTCCTCGGCGGTGACGAGGTGGGCCGGACCCAGGGCGGCAACAACAACGCGTACTGCCAGGACAACGAGATCTCGTGGTTCGACTGGGAGCACGTCGACCACGACATGGCGGCGTTCACCTCGCGACTCGTCGCCCTGCGCCTGGGGCACCCCGTGCTGCACCGGCGCGACTTCTTCCACGGCCGGCCCATCCACGGTCAGGACGTGGCCGACGTCAACTGGTTCAACATCTCCGGCGAGGAGATGACCGATGAGGAGTGGAGCGAGGGCCACGCCAAGTCCCTCATGGTCTTCCTCAACGGCGCGGGCATCCCGTACATGGGCCAGCGCGGTGAGCCGGTGCGCGACGACTCGATGCTCCTGCTGTTCAACGCCTATCACGAGCCACTGCCGTTCACGCTCCCCGGGCTCGAGTTCGGCGAGTCGTGGGAAGTGCACGTCGACACGGCGATGTGGGAGGTCCCGGAGCCGAGCCCCGTCGCCGCGGCGAAGACCACCGTCGAGGTGGCGGGCCGCACTGCGCAGCTGCTCATACGCGTCGTGTCGTGACGTCGGTGCTGGCGTCGCTGCGGCGCCTGGGGCTGATCGGCGACGAGCGCCCGCCCATGCGCGCACTCGGCGGTGGCGTGTCATCGGAGGTGTGGCGGGTCGACCTCCCGTCCGGGCCCGTGTGCGTCAAGCGGGCACTGCCTCGTCTGAACGTGGCTGCGCATTGGGAGGCGCCCGTCGAGCGCAGCCGCTACGAAGTGGCGTGGCTCGACGTGGCCAACGCCATCGTCCCCGGCATCGGACCCGACGTCATGGCCTTCGAGGACGGTGGCGCGGTCGTGCTGACCTACCTCGACCCCGACGCCTACCCGGTGTGGAAGGACCAGCTGCGCGACGGCCACGCCGACCCGCGGGTGGCGCGAGCCGTCGGGTGGCGCCTGGGTCGCGTGCACGCCGCCACCGCCGCCCGTCCGGAACTACGCGCTCGCTTCGACAACGCCGACGTGTTCGCGGTGATGCGCCTCGAGCCATACCTCGATGCGGTGGCGCGGCTGCATCCCGATCTGGCCTCGCCCCTATCGGCGCTGCGGGCTTCGTTCGCCACCCATGCGGTCGCCCTCGTGCACGGCGACGCCAGCCCGAAGAACATCCTCGCCGGCCCCGACGGTCCGGTGTTCCTCGACAGCGAGTGCGCGACGTGGGGCGACCCCGCCTTCGACATCGGCTTCTGCGCGTCGCACCTCCTGCTGAAGTGCCACTGGAACCCGGGCGCCACGGCGGAGCTCGTGGCGTGCTTCGACACCCTGCTCGACGGCCACCGGGCCGCGTATGGCGCCGGCCTGGACGATCGCATCGCCCGGTGGATCGCCGCGTGCCTCCTGGCCCGCGTCGACGGCCTCTCGCCGGTCGAGTACCTCGACGAGGCCGCCCGGGAGCGCACCCGTGCGGTGGCCCGTCACCTTGTCACCGTGGGTGCTGGTCTCACCGAGGTCCGCGCCGAGTGGACCTCTTCCCTGGCGAACTGATGCACGAGTCAGTCGTGTGACCTGCGGGTTTGCTGCGCGAATTCGCGTCAGTACGATCCGGT
This sequence comes from uncultured Acidimicrobiales bacterium, assembly GCA_963728985.1. Classification (GTDB taxonomy): domain Bacteria; phylum Actinomycetota; class Acidimicrobiia; order Acidimicrobiales; family Ilumatobacteraceae; genus DASXAI01. Next base: position 329,106 of record CAVSME010000008.1, read on the forward strand.
CAGTCGGCCTCGGTCACGGTCCGTAGGCGCTCGTAGGTGTCGATGTACTCCTCGATCATGTCGAGCACGACCTGCCGGGCCGGCTTCACCCGGTCCATGGTGCCCACGACCTGACCGACGAAGTACGTGTCGAGCTGCTCGGCGCCCGAGCCTGGACGATGGGCCGAGCGGTGGATGCGGGCCTGCGCCTCGGCTACCAGCGCGCTCTGCAGCGGCATCGGGAGGGGCTCGGGCGTGTCGGGACGAGCCCACTCGTCGGTCCAGGGCGAGCGCAGCATCCGGGCCGGCTTGCCCGTGAGCGAGCGCGACCGCACGGTGTCGGCCGACGATGCCGAGAGGAACTTCTGCTTCACCACCGGGTCGGTCTCCGCCTCCTCGGTGGTGAGCCAGACCGACCCGCACCAGACGCCCTCGGCCCCGAGGGCCAGGGCGGCAGCGAGCTGGCGGCCCCGGGCGATGCCCCCGGCGGCCAGCACGGGGATGGGCGCCACGGCGTCCACGACCTCGGGCACGAGCACCATGGTGGAGATCTCGCCGGTGTGGCCGCCCGCCTCGGTGCCCTGGGCGACGATGATGTCGGCCCCGGCGTTGGCGTGGCGGGCGGCGTGGACCGGCGAGCCGGCCAGGGCCGCCACCAGCACGTCCTCCTTGTGGGCCCGCTCCACGAGGTAGGGCGGCGGCGGGCCGAGGGCCGAGGCGATCAGGCGGATCGGGTGGGCGAAGGCCACGTCGAGCAGCGGGGCGATGCCCGCCGGCGAGACGTTCATCGCCCGCCCGCTGATGTGCTCGTCGTCAGGCAGGGACGGCACGCTGTAGTTGTCGAGCAGGCCGTCGAGGAAGGCCTTGTGCTCGGCCGGCAGCCGGGCGGCCACACCGGCGGCGTCGAGGCCGCCTTCATCGGCGCCGATGTACTTCTGCGGCAGCAGGAGGTCGATGCCGAAGGGGGCGCCGCCCGACTCCTCGCGGATCCACGCGAGGTCGTGGTCGAGCTGGTCGGGTGTGTGGGCGACGGCGCCGAGCACGCCGAAGCCACCGACGCGGCTCACGGCGGCCACGACGTCGCGGCAGTGGCTGAAGGCGAGGATGGGGAACTCGATCCCCAACAGGTCCTTGACGCGGGTGCGCATGGCCAGAGTGTCGCGCCGGAACGCCGTTGGCGTCAGATGGCGGTCAAAACTCGATGACCAGCCGCCCCCGGGTGCCGCCCGCCGCCAGCTGGCGATGGGCCTCCGGCGTCTCGCCCGCCGGGAAGGTGCGGGCCACGCGCAGCGTGACGGCTCCGTCCTCGACCTGCTGGCGCAGCCGGTCCAACTTGGCCTGCTCCTTCAGGTACGAACGGACCCACACCGGGTGGATCGTGATCCCCCGTTCGGAGGGCCCGTTCCACCCCCGCACGGTGGCGAAGCCGCCCCCGTCCTTGATGGCCGGGAGCAGCGCCTCGTTCTGGACCGACCCGTCGGCCAGCCCGTCGACCCCTTCGGGCACGGCGGCGCGGATGTGCGCGGCGACGTCGTCGCCCCGGGGCACTACGACGTCGGCGCCGAGGTCGCGCACGAGCTGCTCGTCGGCCGGCGAGGCGTCGGCGATGACCCGCAGGCCGTCGGCCTTGGCCAGCTGCACCATGTAGCCGCCGTAGCAGCCGGCGGCCCCGGTGACGGCCAGCGTCTGGCCGGAGGCAAGGTCCAGCAGATCGAGCGAGAGGCGGGCGGTGAGGCCGTTCATCGGCAGCGTCGACGCTTCCGCATCGGTCGCCCCGGCCGGCACGCGCGCCACCGACTCCACGGGCACCACGATCACCTCCGAGTAGGCGCCGTGCGACCCCTTCGGCAGCACGATGGCCATCACGTGGTCGCCGACGGCCAGGTCGGTCTCGACGCCCTCGCCGATCTCGTCGAGGACGCCGGCGGCGTCCATGCCGGGCACGTAGGGCGGCGGGTCGGCCTTCTGCATCTCGGCGCGGGCGCCGGTGCCGACGTACGTGTCCGTCGGGCTCACCGCCGCCGCGTGCACGCGGATGCGGACCTGACCGGGCCCGGCGTGGACCTCGGGCACTTCCGTGACCTGGAGGACCTCGGGTCCCCCGTACTCCTTGGCTCCGACGACGCGCATGGTGCCTGCTTACGAGGCGCTCGCACCCGCGTCAAACGCGCCGCAGTACGTTGGACCGGTGGCGGACTGGTGGTGGCGCAACGTCGTGGAGCCGGGAAAGCTCCCGCTGTTCCTGTGCTTCGCTGCGTTCGTCGTCACGTTCGTGGCCACCCGCACCATCACGCGGCTGATCCGCGCCGGCGACGGGCCGTTCAAGAACAACGTCACGTCCTCGGGCATCCACGTGCACCACGCCGTGCCGGGGATCATCCTGCTCGTCGCCGGCGCGTTCCTCGCCGTCGGGGTGGACGACGTCCCGTGGCCCGAGATCGCCGCCGTCGCCATCGGCATCGGGACGTCACTGGTGCTCGACGAGTTCGCCCTCATCCTCCACCTGGACGACGTGTACTGGTCCGCCGAAGGCCGGCTGTCCGTCGAGATGATCAGCTTGGCCACCGCCTGCCTCGGCTTGCTCCTGATCGGCGTCGTGCCGTTCGGCGTCGACAACACCGACAGCGCCGAGCTGGGCGTGCGCATCACCTCCATCGTCATCATCGTGGTGGACGTCGGCTGCGTCATCGTGTGCGTGCTGAAGGGCAAGTTCAAGCTGGCGCTGTTCGGCATCTTCCTGTCGCCCGTGGCGTACGCCGGCGCCATCCGGCTGGCCCGTCCGAGCTCGGCGTGGGCTCGGCGGCGCTACCGGCACAAGCCGAAGCGCCTGGCCCGGGCCACCGAGCGCGCCGCCCAGCACGACGCCCGCTGGAAGCCGCTCGCCGATCGCGTCAGCAACATCGTCGCCGGAGCCCCGTCAGAGCCCGACCCGAGTTGATGCGGCGCCGCACTGCGGCGCCACTTCCGGGCCTCAGGCGGGCACCGCGCGCAGCTGGTGGAGCAACTGGTCCACGCCGGCGGCGGCCCAATGATCGCGGCCCCGCCCCTCGGCATCGCAGTGCACGACGTGGAACTGCTCGATGCGCACGGCGTTGCCCCGGGCCTCGATCCCGGCGATCGGCGCACCCGTGTGGGTGCCGGTCATCACGACCCGGGCGGCCACCCGGTCGTCTTCGCCGATGAGGTCCTCGACCGCCACGGCGAGGTCGGGCAGGCCCGCCCGCAGCATGGCGATCACGCCCTTCAGGTGGCTGCGGAAGCTGCCCTCGCCGTCAGGCATCTCGTGATGGTCGACGGCGTCGGGCGCCAGGCACTCGTCGACAACGGCCAGCCGGCCCTGGCCGAAACCCTCCTCGAACACCCGGCGCACCGTGGTCTTGTTCCGGTCGATGGTCATGTCCAACCTCCTGCTCGCAGAATCGGATACACTTTGTTGTAACCGATACAGGAGCTTGTGCCGAATGCCCGATCCTGTCAAGCGCCGGACCTACGACTCCAGCCGCCGCCAGGAGCAGGCCCGCCAGGCCCGGGGGCGCGTGCTGGCCGCCGCCCGCCACCGCTTCCTGGCCGAGGGGTACAGCGCCACCGCCCTGCCCGCCGTCGCCGCCGACGCCGGTGTGTCGGTCGAGTCCGTCTACAAGGCCTTCCGCAACAAGGCCGGCGTGCTCAAGGCGGTGTTCGACGTGGCCGTGGCCGGCGACGACGAGCCGGTGCCGATCATGGACCGCGCCTGGGTGGCCGCCATCAACGCCGAGCCCGACGTCGCCCGCAAGCTGCACCGGTACTGCGACCACCTCGTCGCCGCGATGCCCCGCACCGCCCCCGTCCTCCTGCTGGCGCGCGCCGCCGCCACGCTCGATGCTGACGTGGCGGTCGTGTGGCAGCAGCTGCAGGACGAGCGCCTGATCGGAATGACGGCGTTCGCCGGGCACCTCGTCGGGTCCGGACTGCTCCGTTCCGGGCTGACCCAGGACGACGTTCGTGACGTCCTGTGGACGTACAACAGCGTCAACGTCTACGAGCTCCTCGTGCTCGAGCGGGGTTGGGCGCCGGAGCGGTACGGGCGGTTCGTGGCCGAGACCCTCATCGCCGCGCTGGTACCCGGTTAGCGCGCCTTCGCCGTCAGCGAGGCGTCGGCGTCGGCGGCGACACCGATGGTGGCGAGCTCGCCAGCCAGCTCGTGTTCGAAGAAGCGGAAGAAGTCACGCTGGTTGGGACCGATCTGGTTCAGGTAGACGCGGTCGTACCCGGCGTCGACGTAGGTCTGCACGGCCGCCACGATCGGCTCCACGCGAGGACCGCAGGGCACGTGCTCGACCGCCGCCTCGACGGTGACCACCGAGGCCGCCTGCTCGAAGAGCGCCGGTGACCGCAGCTCCTGCGACAGCTCACCGGGCACACCCGAGGTCCGCCACAGGTGGTGCGCCAGCTCGGCGCACGCCCGCTCGTCGGGTCCCCAGCACACCTTCACGCCGGCTGACGCCGTCCCCCGACCGCCCTGGGCGCGGTACCGGGCGACGAGATCGTCGGGCTTGGTCGACACGTAGCCGTCGGCGATGCGGGCGGCCAGGTCGGTGGCCTTCGGCCCGAAGCCGCTCATGAGCACCGCCGGCGGGCGCTCGGGCAACGAGTAGAGGCGGGCGTTCTCGACCGTGTAGTGGCGCCCCCGATGGACGATCTCCGCGCCCGTCCAGAGCAGGCGCATGACCTCGACCGCTTCCTCCAGCATGTCGAGGCGGACGTCGGCGATCGGCCAGTGGTCACCCAGGATGTGCTCGTTCAGGTACTCGCCGGTGCCGACGCCGAGCTCGAAGCGGCCGTCGAGCAGGAGCGCCGACGTCGCCGCCGCCTGGGCGACGATCGCCGGGTGGATGCGCATCGTGGGGCACGTCACCGCCGTCGTCACCGCCAGCGGTGTAGAGGCGGCGATCGCACCGATCACGCTCCACACGAACGGGCTCTGACCCTGCTCGTCGAGCCATGGATGGAAGTGGTCGGAGATCCACACGGAGCCGATGCCGGCGTCGGACGCGAGACGCGCCTGCTGCACGAGCTCGGCCGGTCCGTGCTCCTCCGACGACAGGAAGTATCCGATCTCAGCCATGCGTCCTCCGTTCGCGCCTCGGACGCGGGCGTGATACCCGCCGGCGCGCGGCCCGATTCAGCGCGGGGTCGGGCTCATTGGCCGCCCAGGCAGCCGGTGGCCGCGGGCGCGAGGGCACGATCGAGCAGGAGATGGTCGAGATCGAACGACCCCGGCCTCAACCCCGCCACCCCCCGGCTGGTGCCAGGCCACGTGTGGGTGCCGTCGTCGATGGTCAACAGCTCGGTGCACGCCCCGCAGGCTCGACCGGCGATGCGCTCGACATGGGCGTCGAGGGGGGCGGCCGGTTCCAGGCCGGTGCACCGGTTCAGGAGCGTCGCCGCCTGCTCGTACCACACCGGCTGCGCCAGGAGCGGAGGGCGGCCACCGTCGTAGGGCACGGTCCGGTCGCGGCGCCCCGCTACCACCGCGAGCGGAACCGGCGGCACCGATGCCGTGCAGTGCGCCACCACCGAGGCATCGACGGCCGGGTTGACCATCACCACCTGGCGGAACCGCTGGCTCAACCCGTCGGCGCACGCCGCCACCAGCGCCATGCCGCCCCCGTTCGACTCCCCCGCCAGGATCATGTTGGTCGGATCGACGCAACCGGTGGCGATGATCGTGTCGAGCATGTCCTGCAACGCAGCGACGTCGTCCACGCCGGTGGTGGCGAACAGCCCGGCGCCTGTGTTCCAGCCGAGGCCCCCTGCACCGGTTGGGGTCCCTTCGGGGTAGGCGACGGCGATGCCCTCGGCGCCGGCAGCCGCCGTGAGCTCGGCATAGGTCTCGGTGCCGGCCGCCGTCCCGGTGTAGCCGTGCATGACGACGATCAGCGGCGACGGCCCCAACAGGCTGCCCGCCCGCAGCAGGATGTGGCGGCCCGACGGCGTGGTCATCATGCTGTCGGTCCGGTCGCACGGCGGAGGTGGCAGCGTCACGGCGACGGTCGCCGGGCTGGTCGTTGGCGGCGCCGTCGCCGACGCGATCGTTCCAAGGGGCGACGTCGAGGTGGCAACGACCGCCGTCGTCGGCGCCGTGCTGCCGACCGTGCTGATCGCCAGCGGTGCCGGGCTCGACGCCGAGCCGGAGCACGCGCTCGTGGCCACGAGCACTGCGGCGGCGAGCCCGCCCCAGCGCCTCAACTCCAATGGCATTGCGTCCGCGCCGCCGCGTCGAGCGACGCATCGTTGCGGACACCCTCGGGGGAGATGGCCGACGCCACCCGCGCCACCTGGCCGACCACACCGCCGTGCTGGTGCACCGTGCCGGCGGCCGCGTCCACCGACCACTCGAGGCAGTACAGGGACGTCTGCGCGCCCGCGCGCTCGTTGGCGACCGACACCACGAGCAACCGCTGGCCGCGTCCCTCCGGCCGGGCATCGAGCAACATCAACGAGGCCCGATCGAGGGCGCTGTAGCCGGTGGCGTACTGGCTGTCCGACGAGTTCGCCTTGTCGGTGTCGATGCGCCGGGCGGTGTCCCAGTCGTCGTTGGCCAGCGCGTCGGCCAATTGTTGCGCCACCGCCAGCGACGGTGCCACCTTCTCCCAGGTCAGTCCGGACGGCAGCGGGTTGCTCAGCAGCTGGGGACTGCCCGGCCCGCTCAGTGGGGTCACCGCCGGCACCGAGGGCGTGGCGGCAGGGTCGGGCTGCGGCGCGGGCGCGGTGGACGGCAGCGTCGTGGGGGCCGTGACGGTGCTGGCCGGCGCCCGCGCCGCGGTGCTCGGCGGGACCACCGTCGCCGCCGGTGGGCGGGCGACGGTCGCCGCGGTGGTGCTCGTGCGGGGCCGGGCCGACGTGGCCGGCACGCTCGTGGCCCGCGTCGTGGTCGCCGTGGTCGTGGATACCGGCGTCGCCGGCGCCGTCGACACCCGATCGTCGTCCGAGCCCCGTTGCACCACCGCGAGCGTGATGGCCACGACCGCCACCACGAGGGCCAGGATGCCCAGCCCGGCGATCAGTCGCGTCGGGCGGCGGTTGCCAGTCGGCCGCGGCGGCGGGGGTAGCGGGGTTGCGGCGGGCGGCGGCAGCGGCGCTGCCGCGTGCTCGGGCGGCGGCGCCACGGGTGACAGCCACATCGGCTCGGTGACGGGACCCAGCACACGCCCACACGCCCCGCAGGTGGTGGCCGTTGGCGCGTTCGTCGCCCCGCACCACGCGCAATCCAACGTCCACCCCCGTTCCGGGTCGCCCTCCGCCGGCGGCGAGATTATCGCGGGGGCCTACTTCCCAGCGGCGGCGACGAAGTGCGGCAGCAGCCCAGCCCAGCCGCCCCGATTGGCGTCGCGCCAGCGCTCGCCATCAGCGCCGAGACGCTCCCAGCCGCCGTGATCGATGGTGACGCGGCAGCGATCCGCATCCAGCGACGCGAACGTGATGAGCACGTCGGTGGCGTCGGCCCGGTCCCGGCGCAGGTGCCACCGGTAGCCCAGGCGGACGGGCGGCTCCCACACCGTCACGTCCCCCCAGTCGTGCTCGGTCCCGTCCGGTGCCCGCTCGTAGATGCGCCCACCGACGAACGGCTCGATGGTGACGACCAGGCCGGCGGCGCCGCTCATCGAGTGGCTCACCGGCCACCACGTCGACGTGCGCTCGGTCCATACCTCGAACGCGTGCTGCACGTCGCACCGCAGCTCGAGATCGAGATGGAGCGGTTCGATCACCGCCGTCGCCTCCGCGTGGTCGTGTTCTCGGCCGCCAGCGCGAAGCGGCGGGCAACGTCACCCCACACCGACTCGAGGTAGTGCTGCACGGCCTCGATGCCCTCGCCCTGCAGCCGGTAGACGCGCCGCGTTCCCACCACCTCGGGCTCGACCAGACCGGCCTCCTTCAGCAGGCGCAGGTGCCGGGAGACGGCGGGCCGGCTGATGGGGAGCTCGTCGGCCAGCTGCTGCACCGACCGCTCGCCCTCGCCGAGCAACTCGAGGATGGCGCGCCGGTTGGGATCGGCGAGGGCTTCGAACGGACCGGCGGCCGGCACCGGCGCAACGGTAGCGGTTCCGTTACCGTAACGAAGAGGTTACGGTTGGGTCCGGCACGACGAAGGGAGACCGGTGATGACCGTCGAGGGTGCGGGGACGAAGGACGATCCGTGGGTGCTGCAGACACCGAGCCTGCAGTCGAGCTACGAGGCGTGGCGCGACGAGAGCGCCGATCCGCCGGCGCTCGTCGTGCAGGTCGGCAAGACGCAGCTGCGCTACCAGCTCCGTGCTCTCGACGACCTGGAGGCCATGCTTCGGGACCGGGCCGACTGGGTGCCCCTCGGGAACGCCGACGAGCAGAAGCCCGCGGCAGCAGGGACCGTGGAGGCATGGGCCCGGGACGCCAGCAATCCCGTCGGCGGCTGGTACGGCATGAAGAAAGGGCTCCGTGGCCGCTTCGCCAACTACGTGCCGCCGGTGCTGGAGGCGCTGGGGCGGGCCGAGGTCGAGCACGGGGTGCGCGGCAACCGGATGCGCGCCGGCTGACGTATCAGCGACGATGGCGCCGACTCTCGACAGGCGGCGTGCGCGATGCTGCGGGCGCGACGACTGAGGGGGTTCTCGATGGCAACGACCCGGCGAGGAACGGCAAAGGCCACCACCAAGGCGGCCAAGGCGACGACGAAGGCGACCAAGGCCGCCCGCACCGCCCGGCGGCGGGCAGCGATACCGGTGACGCATCGGATCTGCAACCTGGTGCCGTCGCGCGATACCGAACAGGACTGGCAGCTCGCTGACGCCCTCGGCGCCGGCATCGTGGCCACGACCGCCGCGCCCCCAACCACGGTGGACCTCCGCCAGCCGTGGTGGACGATCGGCGACCAGGAGGACACCGGCTCGTGCGTCGGCTGGGCCACCGCCGAGGGCGTGATGCGCTACCACTTCGTGACCGCCGGGCGCCTCGGCAAGGACGAGCGCCTGTCCCCGCGCTACGTGTGGATGAGCTCCAAGGAGACCGACAGCTTCACGTCACGGCCGCAGACGTTCGTCGAAGGCGCCGGCACCGCGCTCAAGGCGGCGATGGACGTGTGCCGCAAGTTCGGCGTCGTCACGGAGACCTCGCTGCCGTTCCATGTGGCCACGAAGATGTACACCGGCAACGAGAACTCGTTCTTCGCCGCCGCCGCGCAGCGGCGCGTGCTGTCGTACTTCAACCTCCGCAAGGACCCGGACCAGTGGCGGCAGTGGTTGGCCGGCCACGGCCCCATCCTCGCCGGCTTGAGCGTCGACGCGACCTGGGACGGCGCCACCGCCACCCACGGGAACCTCGACACGTTCAACCCGTCCACGGTGCGCGGAGGCCATGCCATCGCCATCGTCGGGTACCTGCCGAACGGACGCTTCATCGTGCGCAACAGCTGGGGCACGTCGTGGGGCGACGGCGGCTTCGCATACGCCTCGCCCGCCTACATCGCTGCCGGCTTCTTCGACGAGTCCTACGGCGTCACGATCTAGGGTCAGGTGATGCGCCCTGAAATCGCCGAACAGATCGCCGAGCAGGAGACGTTCTTCGCGCCACTGATCGTCGAGCCGGAGGGCGTGACTCTGGAAGTCGACGAGGTGGGCGGGGTGCCCGTGGAGTGGACGATCCCGGCCGGCGGCCCGAGCGATCCCGGGCTCGTGATCCTCTACCTGCACGGCGGCGGGTACTCGAACGGCCTGGCCAAGTGGGCCCGCCGCGGCACCGCCCGCCTGGCGCTGGGAACGGGCGGTCGCGTCGTGGCGGCTGACTACCGGTTGGCGCCGCGCTTCCCGTTCCCCGCCGCCCACGAGGACGTGCTGGCGGTCTACGAGGCACTCATCGGCCGCCCGGACTTCTCGCCGGAGCGGGTGGCCGTGGCGGGCGACTCGGCCGGCGGCGCGCTGACCGTGTCGCTGATGGCCGACGCTCGCGACCGCGGCATCCCGATGCCGGCGTGCGGCATGCTCAACTCGTTGTGGTCCGACATCGCCATGAACACGCCGTCCCTCGACGACCCGGTGAGGAACAGCTACGACATCCGGCGGGAGATGGTCGTGTCCCTGTCGGAGACGCTGCTGTCGACGGGCGGCGTCGATCCCTACGATCCGCGCCACTCCCCCGTCTACCGGGACCTCGCCGGACTGCCGCCGCTCTTGATCCAGGCCGCCGGTCACGACGTCTGTCACGACGACAGCGTGCGCATGGCGGCGACGGCACGGGCGGCCGGCGTCGACGTGACGATCACCGAATACCCCGACGTCGAGCACATCTGGATCCTCAATGGGCCGTGGCGCATCAAGTACGGCGACGACTTCGAGGAGCTGGGCATCCATGCCGGCGTCGAGTGGGTCGACTCCGGCGCCGAGGCCCCCGAGGCGGTCACCGCCATCGACGAGATGTGCGCGTTCGTCCGCAAGCACATCCGCAAGCCGTAGCCGGCTCAGGCGCTGCCCAAAAGGCTTCTGGTCACGGAGCCGCACCTATCCGGTGCATTGGGATGACCGGAAGCCTTTTGGTCAGACGGTCAGCGCGAGCGGGCGCCCTTCACCATGCGGCTGGCGAACTCCCACACGAGGCCGCGGGCGCGGTGGGCGTCCTCCATGACGTCGGTGAACGCGTCGACGAACCGCGTGATCTCCTGATCGCCGATGATGAGCGGCGGCAGCAGCTTGATGATCTCGCCGTGGTCGCCGGCCACCTGGGTGAGGATGCCGTGGCGGTGGTACAGCGCACCGACGATCGCCTGCGAGAACAGGCCGTCCCGAGCGCGGTGCAACGCCTCCCACCCGGCCCGCAGGCGCGCCGAGTGGGGCTTGCCGAACTCGAGGCCCACCATGAGGCCGCGGCCGCGCACGTCCACGAGCATCTCGAAGCGCTCGGAGAGCGCGCCGAGCGCACCCCGCAGCTGCGCGCCGGTCCGCTCGGCGTTGGCCACGAGACCCTCGTCGTCGATCACGCTCAGCGTGGCCAAGCCGGCGGTGGCGGCGAGGGCGTTGCCGCCGAACGTGGAGTCGTGCACAAGAGCGCGATCCATCGTGGAGTACACCTTGTCGAAGATCCACTCCTTGGCCAGGATGGCGCCCACGGGCACGAACCCGCCCGACAGGGTCTTGGCCACGGTGACGATGTCCGGTGTGACGCCGTCGTGCTCGTAGGCGAAGAAGCGTCCGGTGCGGCCGACGCCGGTCTGCACCTCGTCAGCGATGAGGAGGGCGCCCTGCTCGCGCAGCAGCGCATGGGCGGCGTTGAGGTAGCCGGGCGGCGGCACGTGCACGGTCTTGCCCTGGATCGGCTCGATGACGAAGGCGGCCACGTCACCTCGGCGGACCTCGGACTCGAGCGCACCGAGATCGCCGAGGGGGACGGCCGTGTCGGGCAGCAGTGGCGCGAACCCCTTGCGGAACTCCTTGCCGCCGTTGATCGACAGCGAGCCGGTGGTGAGGCCGTGGAAGGCATGGTCGCAGAAGACGACCCGTCCGCGGCCCGTGGCGCAGCGGGCGAACTTGAGCGCACCTTCCACCGCCTCGGTGCCGCTGTTGCCGAGATAGACGCGATCGAACGACGGCGCGTGGGCCAGGAGGCGCTCGGCCAGCAGGCCGGCCAGCACCGGCGTGTCCATCTGCACCATGTCGGGCAGCTCGCGGTCGAGCACTTCGTGGAGGGCGGCGCGCACCGTGGCGTTGTTGCGGCCGATGCCGAACACGCCGAAGCCCGACAGGAAGTCCATGTACTGCCGGCCGCTGCGGTCGTACAGGTAGGCGCCGTCGGCGCGCACGTAGGCGGTGTCGAAGCCGATCGTGTGCAGCACCCGGGGAAGCTGCGGGTTCATGTGCCGGCGGTGGAGCTCGTAGCCCTCCTCGCCCCGCTCGTCCAACAGGCTGCCGACGTCGAAACCCATGCCCGCCAGTCTCCCAGCTCCACCTCACCGGTCCGAACGCGCCACGATGGGGGTGTGAGCGTGGCGTCGACCGGGCGCAGGGACACGGGCGAGGGGGACGGAGTCGCCCTCGACCTGGCCGACGTCGTGGCCCGCACGGGCGTGCCGTCGGCCACGCTGCACCACTGGCTACGCCTCGGCCTCCTGCCCGTCCCCATCCGCCTGGCCCGCAACCGCTTCGCCTACGACGAGCGCCACGTGCGGGCGGCCGTCGCCGTGCGCCAGCTGCGCCAGCGCAGCCGGCTGTCGCTCCGCGAGGTGACCGCCATCCTGCCGGCCGTGCTCGACGCCACCGGACCCGAGCTGCCCGACGACCCCACGTGGGACGCGCTCGTCGACCGCGAGCTGCACCGCCTCCAGCCGGCCGCGCCGCCCGCCGAACTGCTGGCGGCGGCCCGCACGTTGTTCGCCGAGCAGGGCTACACCGTCGTGAGCGTCGACGACCTCTGCGTCGCCGCCGGCATCGCCAAGGGCTCGTTCTACCGGTGGTTCGCGTCGAAGGACGACGCCTACGTGATGGCGGTGCGCTCCATCGGCGACTGCATGGAGGCCGAGCTGGCCGCCCTCGGCGACGGCGCCGGTGTGGTGGCGGCCCAGGAGGCGCTCGGTCGCGCCGCGCTCCCCTACCTCGCCCTCCTCCTCGAGGCGGGCAGCCAGACGATGCGGGGCAACATCGCCGTCGGCCAGGCCCTGGTGGCCGCCCTCGACGACATGGAGCGGGCCTTCGTGCGGGTGGCCGGGTGGCGGCGGCCGCCGTCGCGCCGGCGGCTGGAGGATGTGCTGGCCCGGCTGGTGTCCACCGCCATCGACACCGCAACTTGACTTGGCCCCAGGGTTGTCCAATAGTCGATGACCACGCAGTCATCCCACGTTGGACGTGAGCGTGATCTCGGGGCGCCCGGCGCCACCCTGACGATGCCGCCGGGAGCACCCGCCGGCCTGCCGGACGCGGGCGCGGTCATGGCCAAGGCGGCCGACGAGAACTTCACCGTCGCCTCCCGCCTGCTGCCGGCGGCCAGCCGCCGGCACCTGCTCGCCATCTACGGCTTCGCCCGCCTGGTCGACGACATCGGCGACGAGAGCGACCTCGACCGCGCGAGCGCCCTCGACTGGCTCGACGGCGAGCTGGCGCTGGCCGCCGAGGGCAAGGCCCACCATCCGGTGCTGGTCCGCCTCACGCCGACCCTGCGCGACCGCCACCTGCCCCTCGAACCCTTCCGGCGGCTGATCGACGCCAACCGCCAGGACCAGGTGGTGACGCGGTACCCGACGTTCGACGACCTGCTGGCGTACTGCGCCCTGTCGGCCAACCCCATCGGCGAGCTCGTGCTGCGCGTCTTCGAGATGGCCACGCCGGACCGGCTGGCGCTGTCCGATCGAGTGTGCAGCGGCCTCCAGGTGGTCGAGCACCTGCAGGACGTGGGCGAGGACCTGGCTCGGGGGCGGGTGTACCTGCCGCTCGAGGATCTGGCCCGGTTCGGTTGCACCGAGGCCGACCTCGCCGCGCCGACGGCGTCGCCGCGGGTGCGCGCCGTCGTCCGCTACGAAGCAGCGCGCGCCCGCGACCATCTCACTGCCGGCCCCCCACTGGCGGCTACGCTCCGCGGGCGCATGCGGATCGCGGTCGCCGGTTACGTCGCTGGCGGCCTTGCTGCTCTCGACGCCATCGATGCCGTCGACGGCGACGTGCTCGGTGTCGAGTGTCGACCGCGCCCCCGACGGGTCGCGGTGCAGCTGGCGGCGGTGTTGGTCACGGCAGCGAGGACGAGAGGAACGGCATGAACGTCGGCGACGCCTACGCGCAGTGCGAGACCATCACCAACGAGCAGGCCAAGAACTTCTCGTACGGGATCCGGTTGCTGCCGGAACCGAAGCGTCACGCGCTGTCGGCGGTCTACGCACTGGCCCGGCGCATCGACGACATCGGTGACGGCGACCTGCCCCCGGCGCGCAAGCAGGAGGCGCTGGCCGACGTGCGCAAGGCACTTGATGCCGGAGCGGGCACCGGCGACGATCCCGTGCTCGTCGCCATCGACGACGCCGCCCGCCGCTACCACCTGCCCATGGAAGAGTTCGGTCAGCTCATCGACGGCTGCGAGATGGACGTGACCGGCACCACCTACGCCACCTTCGATGATCTCGTCGGCTACTGCCGGCGGGTCGCCGGGTCCATCGGCCGATTGTCCCTCTCGGTGTTCGGTACCACCTACCCGGAGTCGGCCGAGCCCCGGGCCGAAGCACTGGGTGTCGCGCTGCAAATCACCAACATCCTGCGCGATGTGGTGGAAGATCGCGAGATGGGTCGTGCCTATCTGCCCCGGGAGGACGCCGAGCGCTTCGGTTGTGCCGTCGATCTGTCGGGTCCGCCCGACGCGCTGGCCGCGCTGATCGGCTTCGAGACGACGAGGGCGCGCACGTGGTTCGCCTCGGGTCTCGAACTGCTGCCGCTCCTCGATCGGCGCAGCCGGGCGTGCGTGGCCGCCATGGCCGGCATCTACCGGCGCCTGCTCGGGCGCATCGAGGCCGATCCCGCGGTGGTGCTCCAGGGCCGGCTGTCGCTCCCGACGGCGGAGAAGCTGCGGGTGGCGGCGCGGGCGCTCTCGGTGGGCCGAGCGTGACGTCGCGAGTCGTGGTGGTCGGCGGCGGTCTCGCCGGGATGGCCGCCGCGCTCGGGCTCGCCGACGCCGGCCACGACGTGGTGGTGGTCGAGCGGCGGTCACGCCTCGGCGGCCTCACGTCGTCGTTCCAGCGCGGTGGGCTCTGGTTCGACAACGGCCAGCACGTCTTCCTGCGCTGCTGCACCGAGTACCGAGCGTTCCTGGATCGCATCGGCGCCACGGAGCTCTTCCACCTCCAGGACCGGCTCGACGTGCCCGTCCTGGCGCCCGGCGGTCCCACGTCCCGGCTGGCCCGCTCCCCGCTGCCGGCCCCGTTCCACCTCGGGCCGGCGCTGGCCCGCTACCGGCACCTCCGCCTCGTCGAGCGGGCGGCCGCCGTGCGCGGCGCCCTCGCGCTGCGCCGCCTCGACCCGGATGACCCGGCCCTCGACGGCGTCACGTTCGGCTCCTGGCTGGCCGACCACGGCCAGTCGCCCAACGCCGTGGCTCACCTCTGGGAGCTGATCGCCCGCCCCACGCTGAACCTCACCGTCAACGAGGCGGCTCTCGGCCCGGCGGTGAAGGTGTTCCGCACCGGGCTGCTCGACCGCGCCGACGCCGCCGACATCGGCTGGGCCCGGGCCCCGCTCGGAGTGGCCCACGGCGAGCACGGCGTCGCCGCACTGGAGGGCGCCGGCGTGGAGCTCGTGACCGGCGCGGCCGTCGAGGCCATCGACGTCGGCGACTCGGCCACCGTCCGGTTGGCCGATCGCACGATCACCGGCGACGCTGTCGTGCTGGCCACAGCCCATGATGTCGCCGCCGCCCTGCTGCCGGCGGGAGCACTCGCGCCGGGCGTCGATCCGGCCCAGCTCGGGACGTCGCCCGTGGTCGACGTCCACCTCGTACTCGACCGGCGGGTCACCGACCTCGCCTTCGCCGCCGTGGTCGACAGCCCCGTGCAGTTCGTGTTCGATCGCACCGAGCCGGCCGGGGCCACGGCGGGGCAAGTGCTGGCCGTGTCGCTGTCGGCGGCGGAGCAGGACCTCGCCACCCGACCGGACGTCCTCGTCGACCGGATGACCACCGCCCTCACCGACGTCCTGCCGGCGATGGGCGGCGCCCGCGTGCTCGACAGCGTCGTCACCAAGGAGCGGGCCGCCACCTTCCGGGCCGTGCCCGGCAGCGCCGCCCACCGCGCCACCACGAGGACCCGCATCCCGGGCCTCTTCGTGGCCGGTGCGTGGACCGCCACGGGGTGGCCCGCCACCATGGAAGGAGCCGTGCGCAGTGGCAACGCCGCCGTGGCGGCGATCGGGGCAGTCGCCGCCTCCCGCGAAGGAGCGACCGTCTGATGGCGCAGGCACCGGCTGCGCTCGATCGGGCGCGCACCACGATCCTGCCGGCGTTGCGCCGGGCGACGGCCCGGCTGGCGCCCGAGTTGCGCCGCTCGGCCGAGTACCACCTCGGGTGGACCGACGTGGACGGCACGCCGATCGTCAACGGCGGCGCCGGCAAGCACGTCCGGGCGGCACTGGCCCTCCTGTCGGCCGCCGCCGTGGGCGCCGACGAGTCCGTGGGCGTACCCGGCGCTGTGGCCGTCGAGCTGGTGCACAACTTCTCGTTGATGCACGACGACGTGATCGACGTGGACCGGGAGCGCCGCCACCGGCCGACGGTGTGGGCGGCGTTCGGCGTCGGCCACGCCATCACCGCCGGCGACGCCCTCGCGACACTGGCCATCCAGGTCCTGCTCGACGAGGGCACGCCGCCCGCGGTGCGGGGGGCGTCGGTGCTCGCCGAAGCCACCGCCCGCTTGATCGCCGGCGAGACGGTCGACATCGCCTTCGAGACGCGCGAGGACGTCACGTGGGACGAGTGCGTCGAGATGTCGAACGCCAAGACGGGGGCGCTGCTCGGGTGCGCCGCCTCGCTGGGCGCGGTGCTGGCCGGGGCCGAGGAGGAGCGCGTCGCCCGCCTGAACGACTACGGCCTGCACCTCGGGCTGGCCTTCCAGGCCGTCGACGACATCCTCGGCATCTGGGGGCAGACGGCGGCGACCGGCAAGCCCGTGTGGAGCGATCTGCGCCAGCAGAAGAAGACGCTGCCGATCACCGCGGCGCTGGCGCGCGCCGACGGCCACCACGGCGACCTGCGCCAGCTGCTCATGTCCAGCCGCGACGACGAGGAGGCGGCGGCGCGGGCCGCCGAGCTCATCGAGAAGTGCGGCGGGCGGGAGGCCACGGAACGCGCCGCCGCGCAGCACTTCGACGCCGCGCTGATCGCCCTCGACGCCGCCGCGCCGGAAGCGACGGCCAAGGCCGAGCTCGTGGAGCTGGCCCGGTTCGTGGTGGAGCGCGAGGCGTGACTGACGCGGCGACCGCGCTCGAACGCGGAAGGGACGCGCTGCTGGCCATGCAGCACCCCGACGGCTGGTGGAAGGGCGTGCTCGACACGAACGTCACGATGGACGCCGAGGATCTCCTGCTGCGCCAGTTCCTCGGCGTGCTGACGGCGGAGCAGGCGTCGGGCTCCGCCGCGTGGATCCGGTCGCAGCAGCGCGACGACGGCACCTGGGCCACCTTCCACGGCGGCCCCGCCGACCTGTCCACCACGGTCGAGGCCTACGTCGCGCTGCGCCTCGCCGGCGATCCCGCCGACGCCGCCCACCTGGAGAAGGCGCGCGCCTTCATCCTCGAGCAGGGCGGCATCGAGAGCACGCGGATCTTCACCCGGCTCTGGCTGGCGCTGTTCGGCGTGTGGCCGTGGGACGCGCTGCCGGCGCTGCCCCCCGAGGTCATGCTGCTGCCGCGCTGGTTCCCGCTGAACATCTACGACTTCGCCTGCTGGGCCCGCCAGACGATCGTGCCGCTCACCGTCGTGAGCGCCCTGCGCCCCGTGCGGCCCCTGCCCTTCGACCTCGACGAGCTCTTCTCCGGCTCGGCGCCGCCCCGCCGCCGTTCGGTGCGCACGTGGGCCGGCCGGTTCGAGGCTCTCGACCGGGTCCTGCAGCGCTACCAGCGCCACCCGTGGGGCCGTCTGCGGCAGCGGGCACTGGCGAAGGCCGAGGGCTGGATCGTGCAGCGCCAGGAGGCCGACGGTTCCTGGGGCGGCATCCAGCCGCCGTGGGTGTACTCGATGGTCGCGCTGTCCCTGCAGGGCTACGGGCTCGACCATCCGGTGATGCAGGCCGGCTTCGACGGACTCGACGCCTTCACCGTCCACGAGGACGGCACTCGGCGCCTCGAAGCGTGCCAATCACCGGTGTGGGACACGGCGTGGGCGGTGTTGGCGCTGGCCGACGCCGGCGTGGCCGCCGATGACGACCACCTCGTGCGCGCCGCGACGTGGCTCCTCGACGAGGAGGTCCGCGTCACGGGCGACTGGTCGATCCGCCGACCGCAGCTGGCCCCCGGGGGCTGGGCCTTCGAGTTCGCCAACGACAACTACCCCGACATCGACGACACCGGTGAGGTCGTGCTGGCTCTGCGGCGCGTCGCCCACACCGAGCCGGCGGCGGTGAGCGCCGCCATCGACCGCGGCGTGGCGTGGACGGTCGGCATGCAGTGCCGCGACGGTGGCTGGGCGGCGTTCGACGTCGACAACACCCGCGACCTGTGCCGGCGGCTGCCGTTCTGCGACTTCGGCGAGGTGATCGATCCACCGAGCGCCGATGTCACCGCCCACATGGTCGAGATGCTCGGCGTCCTCGGGCGCACCGGCACCGAGCTCGACCGCGGGGTCGAGTGGCTGTGGCGGGCCCAGGAGACCGACGGCTCGTGGTTCGGTCGCTGGGGCGCGAACTACGTGTACGGCACCGGCGCGGCGGTGCCGGCGCTCGTCGCCGCCGGTGTTCCTGCTGACGACGCCCGCCTGCAGCGCGCCATCACGTGGCTGGCCGATCACCAGAACCCCGACGGCGGCTGGGGCGAGGACCTTCGCAGCTACGACGACCCCGCGTGGCACGGCCGCGGGCGCTCCACACCGTCCCAGACGGCGTGGGCCCTGCTGGCGCTGCTGGCGGTGGGCGACCGGGGCGAGGCCACGCAACGCGGCGTCGCCTACCTGGCCGCGGTGCAGCGGTCCGACGGCACCTGGGACGAACCCGAGTTCACCGGGACCGGGTTCCCCGGCGACTTCTACATCAACTACCACCTGTACCGGCAGGTCTTCCCGGTCATGGCCCTCGGCCGGTACGTGCGGGGCCCCGCATGGGCCTGACCGTCGCCGCTCCGCTGCGGATCGAAGCCCGGCTGGTGGCGAAGGGCCTGGGCGCGTCGACGCTCGTGCGCACGGGCATGGGGCCCGAGCGGGCCGCCGCCACCGGCGCCAGGACCGACGGCAACGGCGCCGTGGCCGTCGTTGGCTTCGGCGGCGGGCTCGATCCCGCCCTTCGCGCCGGCCAGGTGGTGGTGGCCACCCACGTACGGGCCAGCGACGGGTCGAGGGCCATGATCACCTTGCCCGGGGCGGGCCCGCTCGTCGCCGCGTTGCAGCGCGCCGGCATCGACGCGATCGCCGGCCCGCTGGTGTCGACGCCGCGCCTCACGCGCGGCGAGTCGCGCGCCGCGCTGTTCGCCGCCGGTGACCGCGTCGTCGACATGGAATCGGCGTGGTACCTCGACGCGCTGGTGCAGCGAGGCATGGATCCGCGCCGGCTGGCAGCTGTGCGGGTCATCGCCGACACCGCCGCGCACGGACTCGTGTCGCCGGCCACGATGACCGGCGGGATACAGGCCGCTCGCGTCTTGCGCGCCGTCGGCCCGGTGCTGGAGCAGTGGGCCGGCGCCATCCGCCGCCGGCGGGTGCTGGCCGCCGGACCCCGGTCGTTCTGCGCCGGCGTGGAGCGGGCCATCACCGTGGTGGAGCGGGCCATCGAGCGCTACGGCGCGCCGGTGTACGTGCGCCGCCAGATCGTGCACAACACACACGTGGTGCGCCGCCTCGAAGGGCTCGGGGCCGTCTTCGTCCAGGAGGTCGACGACGTTCCGCGCGGCTCCACCGTCGTCCTGGCGGCTCACGGGGTCACGCCCGACGTGCGCGACGACGCCGGGCAGCGCGACCTGTTCGTGATCGACGCCACCTGCCCACTCGTGGCCAAGGTGCACAACGAGGCCCGGCGCCACCGCGACGACGGCCACCACATCGTGCTCATCGGGCACGCCGATCACGAAGAGGTGATCGGCACCCGGGGCGAGGCGCCCGAGCGCATCAGCGTCGTCGAGCGACCGGCCGACGTCGATCGCCTCGACATCGCCGACGGCCAGCAGGTCGTCTACCTCACCCAGACCACACTCGCCCTCGACGAGACGGCCGAGGTCATCCGCGCCCTCCACGAGCGCTTCCCCACCATCATGGGCCCGCGCGCCGACGACATCTGCTACGCCACGCAGAACCGCCAGGAGGCGGTGCGCGCCATCGCTCCGGAGTGCGACCTCGTCATCGTGGTCGGCTCGGCCAACTCGTCGAACACCAACCGCCTCGCCGAAGTGGCGCGGCGGGCCGGGTGCCCCGCCGTCCTCGTCGAGGACGCCAGCGAGCTCGACCTCGACGCGGTGGCCGCCGCCGCCACCATCGGTGTCACCGCCGGCGCGTCGGCGCCCGAGGAGCTCGTGGAGGACGTCATCGCTACCCTCGACGCGCTGGGACCGGCCGCCGTTGAGGAACGGCGCGTGATCGATGAGACGATCCAGTTCCGACTGCCCGCCGAGGTGCGCTGATGCCCATTCCCCTCCGCCAGGACCTGCGCATCGGCGCCTACCTGCTGCGCCAGAAGGTCATGCGCCGGCAGAAGTACCCGCTGATCGTGGAGATCGAGCCGCTGTTCGCCTGCAACCTGGCCTGCCCTGGTTGCGGCAAGATCCAGCACCCCACCGACATCCTGCGCAAGCGCCTGTCGGCCGACGACATCATCGGCGCCATGGAGGAGTGCGGCGCGCCGATGTGCTCGATCGCCGGTGGCGAGCCCCTGCTGCACCCCGAGATCGACACGATCGTCAACGAGCTCGTCAAGCGCAAGATCTTCGTCTACCTCTGCACAAACGGCGTGCTCCTCCCGCGCAAGATCGACAAGTTCACGCCGTCGCCGTACTTCTCGTTCGCCGTCCACATCGACGGCCTGAAGGAGCGTCACGATCTCGCCGTGGATCGAGACGGCGTGTTCGACGAAGCCATAGACGCCATCCGCGACGCGAAGTCACGCGGCTTTCGTGTCACGACCAACTCCACGTTCTTCAACACCGACTCGCCCAAGACGGTGCGCGACGTGCTCGACTTCCTCAACGACGAGGTGAAGGTGGACGCGATGATGATCTCGCCCGCCTACGCCTACGTGAAGGCGCCCGATCAGGAGCACTTCCTCGGCGTGGAGCAGACCCGGAGCCTCTTCAAGGACGCCTTCGCCGGCGGCCGCCGCCAGCACTGGCGCCTGAACCACTCGCCGCTGTTCCTCGACTTCCTCGAGGGCAAGGTGGACTTCGACTGCACCGCGTGGGGCATCCCGAGCTACTCGGTCCTCGGCTGGCAGCGCCCGTGCTACCTCATGGCCGACGGCTACGTGTCCTCGTACAAGGAGCTCATCGAGACCACCGACTGGTCGAAGTACGGCAGGGGCAAGGACCCGCGCTGCAACAACTGCATGGCCCACTGCGGCTACGAGCCGACGGCGGTGCTGGCCACCTTCACGTCGCCCCGCCAAGCCATCCGCGCCATCCGCTCGCGATAGCCCGGCGTCGCCCGGTTCTGGGTGTCCTGCGTCTCATATGTGAGACGGAGCACTCCGAGAACGACCACCGGGCGGTCAGCTCTGGAGGCCGCGGCCGGCGTAGGCGAAGCGGTCGCGGTCATGGCCGGTGTAGCTGCTCTTGCCGAACGGGTCGTCGCAGCCCATGAGGGTGGCGAACGCGGGTGGGTTGCGGGCGTACATCTCGTCGCCGACGGCGCTCAGGTCGTCGAGCGGGCGCACGAACAGCCGGTTGTACGTGACGTGGATCGTCACGCGTGCACCAGGAGCGGTGCGATCGCCTTGCCAGTGCCACACACCGTTGCCCCAGAGCGCGATCGAACCCTTCGGGCACAGGATGGGCACGCCGCCGTCGCGCGTGTCGTCGCGCGTCGGTGAGCGCCGGTGGAAGTGGCTGCCGGGGATGACCCATGTGGGGCCGACGTCCTCGGTCCAGTCCTCCAGCACCCAGCACGCCACGGCGATCATGCCGAACTCGGGAAACGGGTTGCGGATCAACGGGTAGTCGGCGTGGAGCCCGATGGCACCAGGCCCCGCCTCCTTGTACGTGCCCGACATGGCGCCGAGCAGGAAGCCGCGCCCCACCACGCTCTCGGCGGCGGCGCACGCCAGGGGGTGCAGCGCCACCTCCTCGAACAGGCGGTCGCGCAGCAGCAGCCCGTTGGTGGTGAACGGGTGATGGGCGAGGACCTCGCGCTCGACCACCTCACGCAGCTCGTCAGCCATCTCTTCGGACACGGCCCGCTCGATCACGGTGTAGCCCCGCTCGGCGAGCTCCTCCACGTTCCGCTCGAGGCCGAGGCGTTGCACGCGATGTTCGAAATGAGGGTTCTCGATCGTGTGGGCAGCGAGGTGATCGTGGAGGCGGCCGATGGCCTTCAGCGCCTCCTCGTCGCCGTCGATCGCACCCTGGACGCGCACGGCATCGGGGCCGGCGCGATGGGCCATCTCCCGGTGGGCGCGTGCCGTCGCCTCGGGCCCGGCGGCGTACACGGTCTGGGCGATGCCGAGGATCGTCTGGTAGTCGCCGTCGACCCGCAGGTCGGCGCCGGGCAGGTCGCCGCGGCCGACGTCGACGCGGCCGTCGTCGATCGAGAAGTGCCACACAGCGCGATCGTCAGGAAGGCCGAGGGCGGGCGGCGCGTCGGTGAACGACTCGCAGATCGAGATGTGCGCGGTGCCCAGCTCGGGTGTCTTCTCGACAGCTTCCTGCAAGTAGCGGCGGGCCACCTCGATCCATCCGTCGGAGAGAAATTCCACTCGGTCCGTGACATCTACCGGATTCATGCGATCAGTTTCCCATGCCACCACACGTCGTACTCATTGAAGCCACAAGCACCCGATGAGAGGACAAGCACGATGACCAGCACCACGATCCGCATCCGCCCCCTGCTCGCCACTGGCGCCGTCGCCGCCGCCGCTACTGCCGCCATCAACGCATCGATCTTCGGCCTCGGCCGCGCCGCCGGCGTCGACTTCGTCGTCGACTCCACCACGACGGTCGCCGCCGCCGACGTCGTCAGCTTCACGCTGATGTGCTTCGCCGCCGGCCTCCTCGCTGCCGTCGTGGCCCGGTGGGTCCGACGACCGAGCTACCGGGCACTGCAAGTGGTGGGGGCCGTGATCGCAGTCGCCAGCGTGGCGATGGACCTCCCCATCGACGGTTCACCGGCGGCCAAGCTGCTGCTCGCCACCATGCACCTTGTGACCGGCGCCGGCTACGTGCTCGCCCTCGAGATCGCCCACCGCCGCTCCACGGCCGCCGTCGAGCACCATCCGGCCACCGAGCGCCGGCCGCAGCCCGTCGCCGCCTGATCGACCTCAACCCGCCAACTGCTCACCGATGACGCCGGCCTCGCGGAGGCCGGCGATCTCGGCGTCGGAGAGGCCGAGGATGTCGCGCAGCACCTCGTCGTTGTGCTGGCCGAGCGTCGGCGCCGGCCGGCGGTGGACCGGCCCCTCCTCACCGGGAAACCGGAAGGGGAACGTGACGTGGACGGCCTCCCCGCTGACGGGATGGCGTACCGTCTCGAAGAAGCGCCGGGCCGTCAGCTGCTCGAAGCCCAGTTGCTCGGAGGGATGGACGACCGGCGCCACCGGGACGCCCGCCGACCAGAGCCGCTGCACGACGTCGTCGGCCGGCCGCTCGGCACACCACGCCGCCAGCGCCGCATCGAGCTCGTCGCGATGGGCGGCGCGCCCGGCCGTTGTCGCGAGGTGCGAGCCCGCCGCCCATGACGGTGCGCCGAGGGCGTCGCGCAACGCCGCCCACTGGTCGTCGTCGGCGACGGCGATGGCGACCCAGCGGTTCCGCTCGCCGCCATCGTCACGATCGGCGCACAGGTAGCAGTTCTGGGGCGCGGCGGCCGGCCCGGTGTTGCCGCCCCGCACCAGGAGGGCGCCGTAGGCGGAGTGCTCGATCACCTGTTCGGCGGCCACGTTGAGCGCGCCCGCCACCATGGGCGCCTCCACCAACCTTCCGTCGCCGGTGCGGCGCCGAGCCTCCAGGGCCACCATCAACCCGAGGGCGGCGTGGAGGCCGGCGCCCGGATCGCATGGACCGAACAGCGCGCCGGGGGCGTGCTCCGGGAAGCCGGTCATCCACGCCATGCCCGACACTTGTTCCATCGTCATGGCGAAGCCGGTGCGATCGCGCCACGGTCCCGACAGCCCGAACGCCGGCATGCGCACCATCACGGCGTCGAGCCGCCGCGCCCGCACGTCGTCCCATCCGAGTCCCCACGACTCCATCACCCTGGGGCTGTAGTTCTCGACCACGACATCGCAGGCGGCGACGAGCTGGTGGGCCAGCGCCCGGCCCCGCGGGGTCGCCATGTCGAGGGTGACGCCGCGCTTGTTCGTGTTGGTGGCGTGGAAGAACGACGAGTGCTCCCACCACTGCGGCTCGCTCGGCGGCCAGTGGCTCATGAGCCGGGCACCGTCGGGACGCACCACCGATTCCACGTGGATCACGTCGGCCCCGAACATCGCCATCGTGTGGGTGAGGAACGGTCCCGCCCAGAACGATGTGAAGTCGGCGATGCGCAGGCCGGCGAACGGGCGGCCGGGCGGTCCCGCCGCCGGCTCCAACGCGGTCGGCGCCGGGCGGGGCTGCGTGCGGATCGGCGGGCCGGCGGGTGGCGCCGGCCGGCACCCACGCGTCCCGGGCAACGGCGGATGGAAGCGGAACGGCGCCGCCGGCTGGAGGAACCCGCCGCTCGGGTTGACCTCGTGGAAGCCACCCTCGGCGAAGTGGTCCATCTGCGGGATCGTGGCTCCATTGCCCACCTCGATGGCCGGGATGCGCATGAGCGCCGCCAGTTCCACGATCTCGGTCGTGGTGCGGGCCGTGGTCCACGCCCGGATCTCCGGGTTCAGCTCGTCGGAGCGCTCGGACCGGTTCCATGGCACATCGAGCGACCGGTCGTCGGCCCAGTCCTGGTGGCCGATCATGGCGCAGAAGTCGTGCCAGTGCTGCAGTCGGTTGACGACGGCGAAGCCGACGTAGCCGTCCTTCGTCGCCACCACGTCGGCCACCGTGGCCTTGGAGCGCCGGGGCCGCACGCCGCCGACCATCGTCTCCATCGTGATGGGGTTGAACAGCTGGGTCATGATCACGGCCTCCAGCGACGACACGTCGAGGAAGGCGCCCTCTCCCGTCGTGGCCCGCCGGTGCAGGCCGAGCATCGTGGCCACCGCGGCCACGAGGCCGATCATCCACTCGCCGTGCTGGCCGCCAGCGGTCATCGGCGGCCACGACCGGGATCCCCGCAGCGCGGGGGCGCCCGACAGCGCCTGCAGCGTGAGCTCGGTGGCCGGCCGGTCCGCCCACGGCCCGTTGAGGCCGAAGGGCGTGATCGTGGTGACCACGGCGCCGGGCGCAGCGGCCCGCACGGGCGCCAGCGCGATCGCCGGCGCCCCCCGGCCCGGCGACCACACCACCGCGTCCACGACGCCGGCCCACCCGAGGAGGGCGTCGACGTCGGCGGGGTCGCTTGTGTCGACGGTGACGCTGCGCTGCCCCCCGGCCAGCCACCGGAACAGGGCGCCGTCCTCGCCGTCGGGGATGGCTGCGCCACTCGCGCTCCAGCGCCGCAGCCAGTGACCACCCGGTGGCTCGACCCGGATCACGTCGAGCCCGCCCGCCGACAGCAGCCGAGCGCAGTACGCGCCGCCGAGCGTGGAGGTCAGGTCGAGCACGCGGAACGGTCGGTCGGCGGCGTCCATCGAGCCCACCCTACGACCGCCTTTTGGTACGAACGGCGGCGTGTGCGAACCTCAGACGTCTTGGGCATCGACGCGCTGCTGATCGCCAATCGAGGCGAGATCGCCATCCGCATCATGCGGGCGGCGTCGGAGCTCGGCATCCGGACCGTCGGCGTCCACGCCGACGACGACGCCGACTCCCTCCACACCCGCAAGGCCGACGAGTCCCGCTCGCTCGGCCGCGCCGGCGCCGCCGCCTACCTCGACATCGACCGCATCCTCGAGATCGCCATCGAGACGGGCTGCGACGCCGTTCACCCCGGCTACGGCTTCCTCAGCGAGAACCCGGCGCTGGCCCGGGGCTGCGCCGACGAGCGCATCCGCTTCGTCGGCCCGGCGCCGGAGGTGCTCGATCTCTTCGGCGACAAGGCGGCCGCCCGCGCGCTGGCCGGCCGCCTCGGCGTGCCCGTGCTGCGCGGCACCGACGGGGGCGTGTCGGTCGACGAGGCCGCCGACTTCCTCGCCGCCCTCGGTCCCGGCGGCGGCATGATCCTCAAGGCGGTGGCGGGTGGCGGTGGCCGCGGCGCCCGCATCGTGCACCACCGCGACGAGGTGGCGGAGGCGTACGCCCGGTGCCAATCGGAGGCGGCATCGGCGTTCGGGAACGGCTCGCTCTTCGCCGAGGAGCTGATGCCGCGGGCCCGCCACATCGAGGTGCAGATCATCGGCGACGGCCACGACGTGAGCCACCTCTGGGAGCGCGAGTGCAGCATCCAGCGCCGCCACCAGAAGCTGATCGAGATGGCGCCCAGCCCGACGCTGCCCGACGCCGCTCGCCACCGCGTCATCAACGATGCGCTGCGCATCGCGCGCGAGGTCGGCTACCAGAATCTTGGCACGTTCGAATTCCTGGTCGACGCCACCGCCGAGGGCGACCACCGCCACGTGTTCCTCGAAGCCAACCCGCGCCTGCAGGTCGAGCACACCGTGACCGAGGAGGTGCTCGGCCTCGATCTCGTGCGGGCCCAGCTCGAGGTGGCGGGCGGCGCCACCCTCGCCGGTCTCGGCCTCGACCAGGCGTCGATCCCGGCACCCCGCGGCGTCGCCGTGCAGGCCCGGGTGAACATGGAGACGATGACGCCCGACGGCATCACCCGCCCCGCCAGCGGGGTGCTGACGGCGTTCGAGGTCCCGTCGGGATCGGGCTACCGCACCGACTCGTTCGGCTACGTCGGCTACCGCACCAGCACGAGCTTCGACTCGCTGCTGGCGAAGGTGATCGTGCACACGCCGTCGGGCCGCTTGCCCGACGCGCTGGCCAAGGCCAACCGCGCCCTGGCCGAGTTCCGCATCGAGGGCGTGGCCACCAACGCGGCGTTCCTGCAGGGCATCCTCGCCCACCCCGAGGTGGTGGCAGGCACGGCCACGACGCGGTTCGTCGACGACCACCTGCCCGAGCTGGTGGAGCAGGCCGGTCAGCAGGAGCAGCTGTACTTCGCCACCGAGTCCGCTCCGGCCGGTGGGCCTCGCCTCGCCGGCGTGAAACTGGCCAGCGCCGATCCACTCGCCGTCCTCGACTACGGCAAGTCGGCCGCCGCGCCGCGCGCCGCCGCGGCCGCTCCTGCGCCCGCCACCACCATGGACGGCCCCGCCGGCACCACGGGGGTGCCGTCGCCCCTGCAGGGCACCGTGGTCCAGATCGCCGTGACCGAAGGCGAGCCCGTCCGAGCGGGACAGCAGCTCCTCGTCATGGAGGCGATGAAGATGGAGCACGTCGTGGCGGCGACCACGGCGGGCTACGTGCGCCTGGTCGGCGTCGCCGTCGGCGACGCCGTGTTCGAGGGCCATCCGCTGGTCTTCATCGAGCCCGCCGACGTCGACGACCTGACGACGGCCGTGGACGACGAGGTCGACCTCGACGAGGTCCGCCCCGACCTGGCCGAGGTGCTCGACCGCCACGCCGTCCTCCTCGACGACGCTCGGCCCGACGCCGTCGCCCGCCGCCGTCGCACGCACCAGCGTACGGCGCGGGAGAACATCGACGACCTGTGCGACGCGGGCACGTTCGTGGAGCACGGCGGCCTCGTGCTGACGCCGGGCACGGGCCTCCCCATGGAAGAGGTCATCCGCAAGTTCCCCACCGACGGGATGGTCTGCGGCGTGGGCAGCGTGAACGGCGAATTGTTCGGCCCGACGGCGTCGCGCGCCGCGGTGCTGGCCTACGACTACACCGTGCTGGCCGGCACGCAGGGGGCGCTCAACCACCCGAAGACCGACCGGATGCTGGAGCTCGCTCGGGCCTGGCGCCTGCCCGTGGTGTTCTTCACCGAGGGCGGCGGCGGCCGGGCCGGGACCGGCGGGAACCGCACCGGTGCCGCCAACGGTGGCGACGGCAACCGGGCCTGGCTGACCCGCCCCCTGGTCACGCCCACGTTCACGTCGATGGCCCGCCTGAACGCGGTGGTGCCCATCGTCGGCATCAACTCCGGCTACTGCTTCGCCGGCAACGCCGCCCTCCTCGGCGCCTGCGACGTCATCATCGCCACCGAGGACTCGAACATCGGCATGGGCGGCCCGGCCATGATCGAGGGCGGCGGGCTCGGCGTCTTCTCGCCCGACGAGGTCGGCCCCATCGACGTGCAGCTGGCCAACGGCGTCGTCGACATCGGCGTGCGCGACGAGGCCGAGGGCGTGGCCGTGGCCAAGAAGTACCTGGGCTACTTCCAGGGGCCGGTGCCCGACTGGTCGTGCGCCGACCAGCGCGTCCTGCGCTCGGCCATCCCGGCCAACCGGCTGCGCACCTACGACATCCGCGCCGTCGTCGAGGGCCTGGCCGACACGGGCTCGGTGCTGGAGCTGCGCCGGCACTTCGGCCTCGGCATGGTGACGGCGCTGGCCCGCATCGAGGGGCAACCCATCGGCATCCTGGCCAACAACCCGGCCCACCTCGCCGGCGCCATCGACAGCGACGGATCGGACAAGGCGGCTCGCTTCATGCAGCTGCTCGACGCCTTCGACATCCCGCTCCTGGTGCTGTGCGACACGCCCGGGATCATGGTGGGACCCGAGGTGGAGAAGACGGCGCTCGTGCGCCACTGCAACCGGCTGTTCGTCACCGGCGCGAATCTGTCGATACCGATGTTCTACGTGGTGCTGCGCAAGGCCTACGGGCTGGGCGCGCTCGCCATGGCCGGCGGGAACGTGATGGAGCCGTTCTTCGCCGTCTCGTGGCCCACCGGCGAGTTCGCCGGCATGGGCCTCGAGGGGCAGATCAAGCTGGGCTACCGCAACGAGCTCGTCAACATCGAGGATCCGGAGGCCCGGCTGGCCCGGTTCAACGAACTGGTGGCGCGGGCCTACGAGCAGAGCAAGGCCCTCCACCAAGGAGTGGCCTTCGGCGTCGACGACGTCATCGACCCGATGGACACCCGTCACTGGCTCGTCAACGGCCTCCGCTCGGTCGAGAACCGCCGCCGGCCGCCCGAGGGCTCCAAGCGCATCGACGTCTGGTAGTTACTTCCCGAGGTCGATGACGGTCCGCAGGCCGTGCCCGACCATGAGATCGTCGAACGCGTCGGGGATCTCGGACAGCGGGCGCGTGCTCGACACCATGTTCTCGAGATCGAGGCGACCGGCGCGCCACAGGTCGAGCAGGCGCGGGAACTCCCGGTGCGAGTTCGACGACCCGAGGAACGATCCGCTGACCGTCTTCTCGGCCAGCGCCCAGGCGATGACGGGCAGCTCCACGGCGTCTTCGAAGCCCGGCACACCCACGATCGTCACCGAGCCACCAGGACGGATGGCCATGATGCCGCTGGTGATCGTGGTCCGCGTAGCGGCGGTGTCGATGACATGGTCCAGGCCGATGCCACCGGTCAGCTCGAGCGCGGCGCCGGCGATGTCGTCCTCGGCGGGATCGATGGGGTCGCTGACGCCGAAGGCGAGCGACTGGGCCCGCCGGCTGGCGACCGGATCGACGCCGACGATGCGCGACGCGCCGGCGAGGCGGGCGCCCTGCACGGCGGAGATGCCGACGCCGCCGAGCCCGATCACCATGACCGTGTCGCCCACGCCCACCTTGGCCGTGTTGAGCACCGCGCCGACACCGGTCTGGACCGCGCACCCGAGGAGGCAGGCGATCTCGAGCGGCGTGTCGCCGGCCACCTTCACGGCGCAGCTGGCCGGCGCCACGACCTGCTCGGCGAAGCCGCCGAGACCGACGCCGCGATAGACGACCTCGCCTCGACGCGACAGCCGGGTACCGCCATCGGGCAGCACGCCGGTGGCGACGCCGTTGCCGAGGCGGCACAGGTGCACCTCGCCGCGCGCGCAGAAGTAGCAGCGCCCGCACTGCGGCTGCAGCGTGAGGATCACCTTGTCACCGATGGCCAGGCTGTCGACACCGGCGCCGACCGACTCGACCACACCGGCGGCCTCGTGACCGAGGACGACCGGGAAGGGCGTGGGAAGCTCACCGTGCACGAAGTGCAAATCGGAGTGGCAGACGCCGCAGTGGGTCACGTTCACCCGCACCTCGCCCGGATGCGGGTCCTCGATCTCGACGTCATCGGCCACCACGAGCCGGGCGCCCTGCTCTTCCAACACCGATGCGCGCATGACGCAATGCTTAGCGCATGCCTATCCCGTGGCTGCCCGGCGCTCCCCGAGCGGCCGCGCCGGCGGCAGGCCCATGTGGTCCCGCAACGTGGTGGTCTCGTACT
Organism: uncultured Acidimicrobiales bacterium; assembly: GCA_963728985.1. Taxonomy (GTDB): domain Bacteria; phylum Actinomycetota; class Acidimicrobiia; order Acidimicrobiales; family Ilumatobacteraceae; genus DASXAI01. Next base: position 359,316 of record CAVSME010000008.1, read on the forward strand.
CCGTTCGCAGCACACCCCGCTCCTGGAGCAGCGGCACGACCTGATCGACGAAGTCGTCGAGCCCGGTCGGGGTGAGATGGGGGGCGAGCACGAAGCCGTCGGAGCCGTCGGACTGGACGAAGTGGTCCATCGCCGCCGCCACGTCGCTCGGTGTGCCGATGAACGTCTGGCGACCGGTCGTCTCGATGACCAGCTCGCGGATGCTGAGATCCTTCGCCGCGGCCAGCTCGCGCCACGCCTTCGCCGTCTTCAAGGGCTCGGGGAACATCCGCGCCCGGCCCTGGATGATCGACGTCGCCGAGACGTCGGGATCGATCTCGGGCAGCGGGCCCTCGGCGTCGTAGCTCGACAGGTCCCGGTTCCACAGCTGCTCCATCAGCAGGATCGCCGTCTGCGGGCTCACCTGCTGGCGGCGGATGTAGTGGGCCCGCTCGTCCGCCTCCGCCTGCGTGTCACCGATCACGACCGACACCGCCGGCAGGAGCTTCAACTCGTCGCGCGAGCGGCCGTAGCGGGCCAGCCGACCCTTGGTGTCGGCGTAGAACGCCTGGGCGCCGGGCAGCATCGAGTGCCGGGTGAAGATGGCGTCGGCCGACGCCGCCGCCAGCTCCCGGCCCTCGTCGCTGTCACCGGCCTGCAGGATGACCGGGTGGACCTGCGGGCTGCGGGGCACGTTGAAGTGGCCCTTGATGTCGAACTGCGGGCCGTGGTGCTCGAACGCTCCGGGCGGCCCGTGGCGCACGAACGTCCCGGACTCCTGATCGGCCACCACGTCGTCGGCCGCCCACGAGTCCCACAGCTGGCGACAGGTGGCGATGAACTCGCCGGCCCGCTTGTACCGATCGGCGTGGTCGAGGAAGCCGCCCCTGCGGAAGTTCTCACCGGTGAAGGCGTCCGATGACGTGACGATGTTCCAGGCCGCCCGGCCGTCGGAGAGCAGATCGAGCGTGGCCAGCTGGCGGGCCAGCTCGTACGGCTCGCGGAACGTGGCGTTGAGGGTGCCGGCCAGCCCGAGGTGGGTCGTGACACCGGCCAGCGCCGCCAGCACGGTGAGCGTGTCCGGCCGACCGACGGTGTCGAGGTCGTGGATCTTGCCGCGCTGCTCGCGCAGGCGCAGACCCTCGGCCAGGAAGAAGAAGTCGAGCTTGCCTCGCTCCGCGGTCTGGGCGAGGTGCACGAACGACTCGAACTCGATCTGGCTCTTCGACTCCGGGTCGCTCCACACGGTGGTGTTGTTCACGCCCGGGAAGTAGGCAGCGAGGATGATCTGCTTCGGCGCGGTCATCGGCTACCTCCGGTGACGACGTAGCGGCTCTCGGGGCGGGCCAGGCCCAGGCGCTGGCGCAGCACCGCGCTGTCGTAGCGACGGCGGAAGGCGCCGGCGGCCTGGAGGGCGGGCACCACGCCATCGACGATGGCGTCGAGGTCGTGACCGATCACGCCCGGCCGGAGGCGGAAGCCGGCGAGGCCGCCGCCGCGCCAGTCGATCAACTGGGCCGCCAGCGCCTCGGGCGTGCCCGTGAACACCGGCGCGTCCGTGCGCAGCGCCCGACCGTCGAGGGCGTCGAGCTCCTCCTTGCGGCGGGCGGCCCGGTCGGCGTCGGCGTCGAGGAACACGACGAGCTCGCCGAAGACGAGCAGCGGCGGCCCGTGGCGGTCCACGCGGCCCTCGGCGTCGCGGACGTCGGCCACCCACCGGGGCACCTCGTCGCGGTCGGCCGGCGTCACGAGCGCGACATCGGCCGATCGCGCCGCGAACTCGAACGGGACCCGGCTGTGCGCCAGCGCCACGATGACCGGCTGGCCCTGCGGCGGCCGGGGCACGATCGACGGACCCTTCACGCTGAAGAACCGTCCCTCGAAGTCGATGTAGTGGAGCTTGTCCCGATCGACGAAGCGTCCGGTCGGCACGTCGCGGATGACGGCGTCGTCCTCCCAGCTGTCCCAGAGCCGCCGCACCACCTCGACGGCGTCGTTGGCCTCCGCGAACAGCTCGTCGGCCAGCGCGTCACCCAGGCCGTCGAAGGAACGGCGGCCGACGTGGGCGGCATCGGCGGCGCGCGTCGCGAGCTGCGGGCGCCAGCCCGCCCGTCCGTGACTGACGTAGTCGAGCGTGGCGATCGTCGAGGCGATGTGGAAGGGCTCGGTGTGGGTGGTGGTGACGGTGGGCACCAGGCCGATGCGGTCGGTGAGCGGTGCCATGAGCGAGGCGATCAGCGCGGCGTCGAGGCGGCCCCGCACCTGATCGGTGCGCTCGTCGGGTCCGGCTCGCCGGGACGACTGGAGGCCGAAGGAGTCCTCGATCGTCAGGAAGTCGAGCAGGCCGCGCTCGGCCGTGCGGGCCAGTCCCGCCCAGTACGGAGCGGCGAAGATGTCAGCCGGTCGCGCCGATGGATGGCGCCAGGACGCCGGGTGGAACCCGGAGCCGTCGAGGGCCACGGCGAGGTGGAGCGGCGGGTCGAGAGCCAAGCCCCGAGCGTACGTCACTCCCTCGACACTCCCCGATGCTGCGGTGCGGTCGGCGGTCGTGTTCCATAGAAGGACCATGTCCGTGGACCCCTCCGCCCACCACGCCACGAGCGAGCTGCGCGACGAGCCCTGGTACCTGCCCATCGGCGACGAGGTGCAGATGTTCGAGGCCGCCTACCAGGCCCGCCTCCCGGTCCTGCTGAAGGGGCCCACCGGCTGCGGCAAGACCCGCTTCGTGGAGTACATGGCGTGGCGCCTGTTCCGCCACGCCGAGAGCCCCCGCCGCTCGGTGGAGACTCCGCTCATCACGGTGGCGTGCCACGAGGACCTGACCGCCACCGACCTCGTCGGCCGCTACCTGCTGGCGGGCGACGAGACGGTCTGGATCGACGGCCCGCTCACCCGGGCCGTGCGCAACGGTGCCCTGTGCTACCTCGACGAGGTGGTGGAGGCGCGCAAGGACACCACGGTCGTGGTGCACGCCCTCACCGACCACCGCCGCGTCCTGCCGATCGAGAAGACCGGCGAGCTGCTGGATGCCCACCCCGACTTCCTGCTGCTGATCTCCTACAACCCCGGCTACCAGAGCATCCTCAAGGACCTGAAGCCGTCGACCCGCCAGCGCTTCGTCAGCCTCGAGTTCGGCTACCCGGCCGTCGACGTGGAGGCCACCATCATCGCCCACGAGGGCGGGGTGGACGCCGACCTCTCCCGCCGCCTCGCCCTCATCGGCGAGAAGGTCCGCAACCTGAGCGAGTACGGGTTCGAGGAAGGTGTGAGCACGCGTCTGCTCATCTACGCCGCCCAACTCGTCGCCGGCGGCATCGAGCCCCGCCGCTCCTGCGACGTCGCCATCGTGCGCGCCGTCACCGACGATCCCGAGGTCCAAGCGGCCGTCGGCGCCATCGTCGACGTCTTGCTGCCGTGAGCGACGGTCTCCGACTGGCCGACGTGCAGCGGGTGTTGGCGCTGTTTGCTCACGGTGTCGCCGGCCGTCCATTGCATTTGCAACCATATGAGTCCGCAGCGGATACCGACCGCGAGACCGTGATCGGCACCGACGGCAACGCGCTGCGCCTGCCCGCCGCGGTCACCGCCTTCGCGTCGCCCCGCCAGAACCTCGGCGCCTACCTCGTGGCCGTGCTCCATCAGGTCGGCCAGCTCGCCCTCGGTACCCACGCCTTCGCCGCCGAACACGGCATCGACCAGCTGCCCGCCCGAAGCCTCCTGCGCTTCAGCTTCGTGCGCCTCGAGGACCGCCGCATCGACCTCGCCCTTCGGCGCCTCTACCCGGGGGCCACGGGCGATCTCGACCGCGTTCTGGCTCGCGCCCTCGCCCGGCGACCGTCGCCGGCATCGCTCCCGCTGCGCGATGGCCTGGCCGAAGTGCTGGTGCAGCACTCGCTCGGCGCCGCCGACCCCGAGCCTCTGCCCGGCGACACGGCCGGCCTCCAGCAGCGGTTGCTCGCGGTGCTCCGGTCGGTGGAGCACGAGGACGCCACGGCGGTGGACAGCGCTCGCGCCGCCGTCGCCGTGTGCGCGCTGTTCGACGAGCTCGGCCACGAGCCGGCCGCCGACCCCATCGACCTCGAAGAGGCACTGAACTCGTCAGGCGAACCGACTCGCCGCGCGCAGGACGAGTCCGGCAGTTCCTTCGACGAGTTGCGCGATGCCCTGGGCCTGCCCGGTGACGACCTCGATGGCCCGCCGGTCGACGTGCGGGGCCTCTTGACCGCCATCGACGTCCCCTACGCCAACATCGACGGCAAGGCCGGCACGCTGCCCGATCTGGTGGCCGAGTCGGGCGAACCGGGCCTGGCACCGGAGGCCGAAGAACAGTCCCGCCACGAGACCCCGTCGCCGGTGCTCGGCGGGCGCCGCTCGCCCTTCGAGTCCGATCGGAGCTTCCTCTACGACGAGTGGGACTACCACCGCCAGGGCTACCTGAAGGGCTGGTGCCGGCTCTACGAGCACCGGCTCCGGGGCGACGACCACCAGTTCCTGGCCGGCGTCCGTCGCCGTCACGCCGACCTGGCCAGCCAGGTGCGGCGCTCGTTCAGCTTCGTGCGGCCGGAGTCGTGGCACCGGGTACACGCCACGAACGAGGGCGAGGAGCTCGACCTCGACGCCGTCATCGCCGCCATGGTCGACCGGCGCGCCGGCCACGTCACCGACGAGCACCTCTACGTGCGGCGGGAGCGGGCCCTGCGCGAGGTGGCCACGGCCTTCCTGCTCGACATGAGCGGATCGACCAGCGCGCCGGTGCTCGATCCCGACGCCCCACCGCCGGTGTACGAGGACGACGACGATCCCTTCAGCTTCGGCCTGCGCGACGCCCCGCCGGGCGAGCCCGAGCGCCGGGTGCTCGACATCGCCAAGGACGCGCTGGCGCTGATGGGCGAAGCCCTGCAGATCCTCGGTGACGAGTACGCCATCTATGGCTTCTCCGGGGAGGGGCGCGACGGCGTCGAGTTCTACGTGGCCAAGGAGCTGCACGACGCCCCGTCGACGCGGGCATGGGCGGCGCTCGCGGCGATGGAACCGCGCCGCTACACCCGCATGGGTCCGGCCATCCGCCATGCCGTGACCAAGCTGGGCGCCGTTTCTGCTCGCACGAAGCTCCTGATCGTGGTGTCCGACGGGTACCCGCAGGACAAGGACTACGGGCCGACCCGGGGCGACAACAGCTATGGCCTCCACGACACGGCCCGGGCCCTGCTGGAGGCGGAGCGAGCCCGCGTCACGACGTTCTGCGTGACCGTCGATCCGGCCGGCCACGACTACCTGCGCACGATGTGCGCGGAGGACCGCTACCTCGTGATCGACGACGTGCGCGCCCTCCCCGCGAGCTGACGAAGCTCTACCGCGGCCTCACCGGCGCCCGCCCCCACCCGCAACGGGCGTAGCGCGGCGGCATCCGCCCAAAAGGCTTCCGGGCAGGGCGCCGCACCGGACAGGTGCATTCGGATGCCCGGAAGCCTTTCGGTCAGGCGACGACCTTGGCTGCGGTCTCCCCCAGCAGCGCCACCCGCTCGGGCACGTGGCCGTTGGCCGGCGCGTTCAGCGTGAAGCCGTCGACGCCGAGCGCCAGATCGGCGGCCAGGCGCTCGCCCACCGTGTCCGGATCACCGAGGATGAACCGCCCCGTCATGGCGGCCCGCCGGCCGTCGGACAGACCGGCGAGGTCGATGCCCCGCATGGCGAAGTAGGCGGCGAGATCGGCCTCGGCCTGTTCCATCGTGGGCGCGATGCAGGTGGACCGCTGCAACGACACCGTGATCTCACGGCGATCCCGTCCGAGCCTGGCGCAGTGCTCCGCCAGCACGTCGAGCTTGCGCGGGACGTCGCTGGCCTCCGCGATCAGGTTCGACTCGTCGGCGTACTGCGCCACCATGCGCAGCGTCTTGCGCTCCCCTCCCCCGCCGATCATCACGGGGATGCGTCCGGCGGGCGGTGGCGAGTTGAACGCATCGGCCGCCTGGTAGTGCTTCCCGGCGAGCGTCGCCGCCTCGCCCCGCAGCATCGGGATGATGATGTGCAGCGCCTCCTCCAGCTTCTCGAACCGATCGGTGAACGTCCCGAACTCGATGCCGAACGCGTTGTGCTCCAGCTCGAACCAGCCGGCGCCGATGCCGAGCTGCGCCCTCCCGCCCGACACGATGTCCAGCGTCGTGACCGTCTTGGCCAGCACGGCAGGGTTGCGGTACGTGTTGCCCGTCACCAGCGCGCCGAGCCGCACTGACGACGTGACCCCGGCCAGGCCGGCGAGCAGCGTGTAGCACTCGAGCATGTACTGATCCGGCATGCCCAGCATCGGCAACTGGAAGAAGTGGTCCATCACGAGGACGGTGTCGAAGCCCGACGTGTCGGCTTCCGTGGCTTGGCGGGCGATCACGGCGAACAGCTCGGCGGGGCCGGCGGCGGGATAGGTGAAGTTCGGGATCTGGTAGCCGAGGCGGGTCATGGATCCCAGTGAACCACCTCAGCTGCGCAGGTGCGCCGGCCGCGGGTCGTTCATGCCCCGCATGTGGGACTGCGCGGTGAGGCCGCCATCGACGACCAGCGCCTCTCCTGTGATGAACGACGCCTCCGCCGACAGCAGCCATACCGCGGCGGCGGCGATCTCGGAGGGCAGGCCGATGCGACCGAGGAGGTGGGCCCGCTCACTGCGCTGGCGCACATCCGGGTCGTTCAGCATGCGGCCCACCGGTGGCGTGTCGATGGCGCCGGGACAGATGCAGTTCACCCGGATGTTCTGCTTGGCGTGGTCGACGGCCAGGCTGCGGGTCAGGTTGATCACGGCGGCCTTGCTGGCGCTGTAGACGCAACTGCTGGCATCGCCGTTGATGCCCGACACGGACGCGGTGGACACGATGGCCCCGCCGCCGTTGGCCGCCATCACCGGCACGGCGTGCTTCGCGCCGAGGAACACCGATCGGACGTTCACCGCCATCACCAGGTCCCAATCCTCCACGGACAGGTCGACGGCGGTGCCGGGCCGGATGGTGCCGGCGTTGTTGTACAACCCGTCGAGCGTGCCGAACGTCTCGACGCACATCGCCACCATGCGGGCGACGTCGTCGCTGTTGGCCACGTCGACCTGGCAGGCCACCGCGTGGCCGCCCTCGCCCTCGATCAGCTCGACGGTCTCGCTGGCCTTGCCGAGGCGGATGTCGGCGGCGACCACCGCCGCACCTTCCGCGGCGAAGCGTTGCGCGCTCGGCGCGCCCGATCCCTGAACCTGCTCCGGTGACGATGGCGACCTTGTCCGACAACAGCATCCGGGCATCATCGCGCACGACCCCCGCTCGGCCTCTAACGTGCCGGTCAGGCGAGGCATCGGGGGGTGTCGAAACGTGGAGTCCATGCTGTCGGCGTATCGGGTCGTGGACCTCACGGACCACCGCGGGTTGCTGGCCGGGTTCGTCCTCGCCAGCCTCGGTGCCGAGGTCATCGCCGTCGAACCCCCTTCGGGCAACCCGGCCCGCTGGCGCGACGACGGCCTGACGTGGTGGGCCTACAGCCGCGGGAAGGCCAGCGTGGTGTGCGAGTCGCGCGACGAGCTGCTCGACCTCGTGCGGGGCGCCGACGTGCTGATCGAGACCGACCCCGCGTTCACCGCCGAGGAGCTGGCCGCCAACCCGGCGCTCGTCCACGTGACCATCAGCGCGTTCGGTGCCGACGGGCCGAAGGCGGACTGGGCCGCCTCCGACATCACGGTCGGCGCCGCTGGCTGCGCGCTGGCGCTGACCGGTGACAGCGATCGTGCCCCCGTGCGCACCAGCGTGCCGCAAGCCTGGCTCCATGCCGGTGCCGAAGCCGCCGACGGCGCGCTGCTGGCACTGGCCGAGCGGGCTCGCAGTGGGCTCGGTCAGCGCGTGGACGTCTCGGCCCAGCAGGCCATGATGCAGGCGGGCATCCCCGGCGTCCTGATGGTCCCCAACGAGAACCCCGCCCTGGGACGTACCGCCGGCGGCATCCTCTACGGACCCTTGCACCTGCAGTTCGTGTACCCCGCCCTCGACGGCTACGTCTCGATCACGTTCCTGTTCGGCGACACGATCGGGCCGTACACGCGCCGGCTCATGGAGTGGGTGCACGAGGAGGGCCACTGCGACGCCGCCATGCGGGACTGGGACTGGGCGGCGTTCGGCCTCCGCATGGTCACGAGCGAGGAGGCGCCGGGGGAGCTGGAAGCGGCCAAGGCGGCCATCACCGGCCTGACGAGCAGCAAGACGAAGGCCGAGCTGTTCGCCGAGGCCCAACGCCGCCAACTCCTGCTGGCGCCCGTCACCACGCCGGCCGAGCTGGTGGCCGCCGAGCACCTGCGCGAACGGGAGTTCTGGGAGGAGGTCGACGGGCGGGTCTGTCCCGGGCCGTTCGTCAAGGCCAGCGCATCCCCGCTGCCGACGCTGGCCGGCGCACCGGCCATCGGCCAGGACTCGGCCCGCCTCCTGCCGGCGCGGCCCCGCACCCTCGAGCTGCCGCCGCGGCCGGGTCGGTCGGACGAGCTGCCGCTGGCCGGCGTGAAGATCGTGGATCTCTCGTGGGTGTACGCCGGGCCGTTGATGACGCGCGTCCTGGCCGACTTCGGCGCCACCATCGTCAAGGTGGAGGGCCCGGCCCGCCCGGACGCGGCGCGCGGCGGCGGTGGCGCGCTGAAGGGCGACCTCGGTCCCGAGGGCAGCGTCCAGTTCGCCCACTTCAACTGCGGCAAGCTCGGCCTGTCGCTGGACCTCAACAACGCCGACGGGCGAGCGGTGCTCGTCGATCTGGTCCGCTGGGCCGACGTGCTCGTGGAGTCCTACACGCCGGGGGTGATGGACGCGTGGGGCATCGGCTACGAGTCCCTGCGGCGGGTCAACCCCGAACTGGTGATGATGAGCACCAGCCTCATGGGCCAGACGGGACCGCTGGCGACGTTCGCCGGATTCGGGAACCTGGCCGCCGCCATCGCCGGCTTCTACGAGCTCACGGGTTGGCCCGACCGCTCGCCGGCGGGGCCGTTCCTCGCCTACACCGACTACGTGGCGCCGCGCTTCAGCGTGGCCGCCGTGCTCGCCGCCCTCGACTGGCGCCGCACCAGCGGCCGCGGCCAGCACCTCGACTTCTCGCAAGCCGAAGCCGCCATCCACTTCCTGGCGCCGGCCATCCTCGATCACTCGGTCAACGGCGCCCATCCCACCCGCATGGGCAACGACGATCGCTTCCTGCACCCCCACGGCGTCTACCGCTGCAACGGCGACGACCGCTGGGTGGCCATCGCCTGCGAGTCCGACGAGCAGCGGCAGGCACTGACCGCCGAGATCGGCGGCATCACCGACGAGCACATCACCGCGTGGACGTCGACGCGCGACATCGCCGAGGTGGAGAAGATGCTGCAGGCACGCGGCGTGCCCGTGCACGGCGTGCAGAACAGCGCCGAGTGCTGGGCCGACCCGCAGCTGCAGCACCGCCACCACTACGTCACCGTCGAGCATCCCCTGCATGGCACGTGCGTGGTCGAAGGCCCGCGCGTGGAGCTGTCGCGGACGCCCGGTCAGGTGCGCCGCGCCGGGCCCTCCCTCGGCGAGCACACCGACCACGTGCTGCGCCACCTGCTCGGCTACGACGACGAGCGCATCGCCAACCTCGCCATCGCCGGCGCCCTCGGCTGAGCCTTCGTCGCCGCCTCCGCTATCGCTTCGAATCCTGTGCCGATCGGCGTTTGGGTGCCGATTGCCTCGCCTGGCGGGCCGATCGGCACCCATGACGGGATTCGCACCCAACGTCGCTCACGGGTCGTGGCGACCGGCCCGCCGGCGCGGATCACGAGCACCTCTCCGCTCGCCCTCTCGAACAATGCCGCGATCCGCTGCCCCTGGCGCCGCACTGCGGCGCCACCCGGCTAGCGGAAGGCGGGCATGACCTCCTTGGCCAGCGTCTCGAAGATCGGCAGCGTGGCGCTGGGGCGGGCACCGGGCAGCGTGCCGAACCACAGCGCGGCAGTGGCACCCGCCTCCTCGGCCGCCTTCAGCTCGGCCACCACCTGTTCCGGCGGTCCGAACATGCGCATCGTGCCGGTCTCGTCCGACGCTCCTGCCGCCTTGAGCAGATCCTCGTCCGAGGGCAGGTCGCCCGCCGTGCCGTACCACTTCGCGTAGTTCGCCATCCGGTAGGCGGCGTACTGGCCGAGGCGGTCCTGATCGCCCGACGGATCGTGGGTGGGATAGGTGAAGGCGAAGATGCACAGGCGGGCCGGGTCGCTGCGCCCGGTTGCGGCGTGGGCGTCGATGTAGGAGCGGTAGAGATCGGGACCGCCGACCACGATGAGGCCGTCGCCGACCTCGGCGGCGCGCCGCACCGGCACCGGCGCTCGGCCGGCCAGCCAGAATCTCGGGCCCGGGGCGCTGCACCGGCTTGGGTGTGACGTCCAGGTCGTCGAACGACCGGTGGCGGCCGTGGTGGCTGAACGGGCCGTCGGCCCAGGCGCCGCGGATGATCTCGATGCCCTCTTCGAGCAGCGACGGCCGGTGCCGGCGATCGACGCCGAAGGCCTCGAACTCCTCGAGCTTGTAGCCCAGGCCGAGACCCAGCCGGAATCGGCCGTTCGACAGCACGTCGACCACGGCCGCATCCTCGGCGACGCGGATGGGATCGTGCAGCGGCAGGAGCAGCACCGCCGTCCCGATCGTCACCCGCTTCGTGCGGGCAGCCACGGCCGCGGCCATCGGCAGCACGGACGGCAGGTACTCGTCGTCGATGAAATGGTGCTCGGTGAGCCAGACCGTGTCGAAGCCGAGCTCCTCGACGGCCTCGATGTGCTCGAGCGTCTCCGCGTACAGGTCGGCTCGGTGGATCCCCGACGACGGCGGATTGCGCAGGTCGTACAGCACTCCGAACTCCACGGCTCCCTCGTTCCTCTCACGCCGGCGCGCCGGCCCCAGACCGTCATTCTGCTCGCCATCCGTCACGACACCGAACCGAGCCGCTTGCGCACGGTCGGCCGCCGGAAGAGAACGCGGTCGAGGATGACGAACTGGGCGATCCACACGATGCCGAAGGCGCCGAGGTTGGCGGCCACCACGGCGACCGTGGCCGCCGGTCGGCTCCAGCCGGCGGTGGCGTCGGCGGCGACGTGCACGGCACCGGTCGACAGCGCCAGGCCGGTGAGCGAAAGCGCGGCGAACGGCACGACCTGGCGGCGCAGCGACGGCCGGCCGCGCCGCCGCCACACCCAACGGCGGTTCAGCTCGAACGAGGGCACCATGCCGGCGAACGTGGCGATCACGTTGGCCACCGCCGGTGCCACCGTGCCCGTGGCCACAAGGGCGACGAGCACGGCGAGGCTGGTGGTGGTGGCGATCACCGAGACACCGCCGTAGCGCAGCAGCTGGCCGGCGCGAGCCCGCGCGCTCACGACGCGCCCGCCGTGAGGGCGTAGACGGTCACGCCGCCCACGGTCGTGGCCGTGAAGTTGGCCATCACCCAGCTGGCGATGGCGCTCGCCGTCGACGACCCGGCGCCACCTCCACCACCGCCACCACCGCCGCCTCCGGCGATGAAGTAGTGGATCTGCCTCTCGCTCACGTACCGCTGGAACACGGCGAGGGTGGGCCACGGATCGCTGCCGTTGAAGCCGCCGATGGCCATGACCGGTTCCTGCGAGGCGAGCTGGTAGCCGGCGGCGCTGTTCGAGCCGACGGTGGCGGCCACCCAGGTGTAGCCGTTGGCGCCGTCGGTCAGGAGGGCCGTCAGCTCCGCGCTCGCGGTGCTGCCCTGCAGCAGGCCGCCGGCCCCGCCGCCAGTGGGAGCGCCGGTGGCACCGCCGGTCGTCGGCCGGGCGCCGGCCGCCCCACCGGGAGCGCCGCCGCCACCGGCAGCCGCCGCCGCGGGACCGCCGCCGCCGAAGCCTCCGCCACCGCTGACGGCGGGACTGGCCGACGGGATGGCGCCGCCCTGGGCCGACACCGCCGTGGCGATCGACGCCGCCGCCGGCGTCGCCAGGCCCGCCACCAGCGCGGCGGCCATCGCCACCGGCCCGAGGCGGCGGCGCACCGGGTGCGGCAGGACGAGCGCCACGATGGCGACCGCGGCGGCGGCCAGCACCAGCGGGCGCAGCCACGGGTTCCATGCCGGTGACCGGCTGAGGAGGACCGAGGCCCACCAAGCGCTCAGGGCGATGGTGGCGACGATGGCGGCACGGGCCGGCCACTGGTGGCGGCGCCGCCACGCCGTCACCGCGCCGATGGCCACGACGGCACCGATCGCCGGAGCGAGGGCCACGGTGTAGTAGGGGTGGATGATCCCCTGGCCGAGGCTGAACGTCGCGCCGGTGACGAGGAGCCAACCGCCCCACAGCACGAGGGCGGCGCGGGTGCGATCGACCCGCGCCGCCCGCCACGTCAGGAGCAGGCCGGCAGCGAGCAGGCACAGTGCCGCCGGCAGCAGCCACGACGCCTGGCCGCCGAACTCGGTGTTGAACAGGCGCAGCCACCCGGTGGCGCCCCATCGGCCCGTCCCGTTGCCGGCGCCGCCCACACTGCCGGTCTCGTCGCCGGTCAGGCGGCCGAAGCCGTTGTAGCCGAAGATCAGGTTGAGCACGCTGTTGTCCTGCGAGCCGCCCACGTACGGCCGCCATGACGCCGGCACCAGCTCCACGATGGCGACCCACCATCCCGCCGCCAGCACGAGGGCGGCGGTGGCGACGATCATCTGCCAGATGCGCCGGCGCAGACGGGTCGGCGCGGCGAGCACGTACACCAGCGCGAACGCCGGCACCACCAGCAGGGCCTGCAGCATCTTGGTGAGGAAGCCGAGGCCCACGAGGGCGAACGCCAGCGAGAGCCAGCGCGTCGACGCCGCCTCCAGCGCGCGTGTCACGCAGTAGGCGGCGACCACGAGGGCGAGGACCAGCAACGCGTCGGGGTTGTTGAAGCGGAACATCAACGTCGCCACCGGCGTGAGCGCCAGCACCGCCCCGGCGAGCAGACCGGCGCCGGCGCCGAACCATCGCCGGACGGTGGCGTACAGCACCCCGACCGACGCCACCCCCATCAGCGCCTCCGGCACGAGGATGCTCCAGGAGTTGAGGCCGAAGATCCGCACGGACAGGCCCATCACCCACAGCGCCGCCGGCGGCTTGTCGACGGTGATGAAGTTGGCGGCATCGCTGGAGCCGAAGAACAGCGCCTTCCAGCTCTGCGAGCCGGCCTGCGCCGCCGCCGAATAGAAGGTGTTGGCCCAGCCCGACGCGCCCAGGCCCCAGAGGTACAGCAGCGCGGTGCCGGCAAGGAGGCCCAGGACGGCGGGACGCACCCACGGCGCGTCGGCAGCCGGCCCGCGCACGGCGGCGCGGGCGATGCGACGCGCCCGCCCCGACCCGGGTGACGCGTCGGGTCGGGGCGGGGCGGATGGGGCGGCGGCCCTCGGCGGGGCGGTCGCCTCCTCGAGGACGGTGGGGGTCATGGCCGCGATGGTCGGGGCCGGACCTCCTCCCGGCCTGGGAGCTCCTTTGGAGGATGCTCCGAGACCGGCGCCGAGCGCCGGCCGTCAGATGGCGAAGCCGTGGCGGAACCGGCGATCCGGGTCCAGGAGGGCGGGCGGTCCGCTCGCGGGTTCCGTGGCGGCGACGATGGCATCGATGGCGGCGTCGGGCAGTGCGTCGAACCACTCCGTCGTGCCCAGGAAGGGAAGCGGATCGACGGAGTCGTTGCTGATGCGATCGGCCTCGGAGAACGGCATCGGTCCGAACATGTCGATGGCCGGCGCGCGCCAGGACCGCCACTCGTCGATCAGCGCGGCACCAGCGGCGAGCTCTCCGGTGTCCTTGGCGTCGTCTCGATGCCGGCTTGAAGCCGTTAGCCTCCGGTTCCTGCTGTCCATGCCGAGCGCTGATCGCGCCCACGCCGCAGAGACGGCCGATGGTCGGGTCCGGGCCGTGGCCGACAGCCCGGCGGCCCGCTTGCACCTCGCCGCCGAGTTCTACGGCTCGTCGCGCCGGCGGGCCCCCTACGGACGGGCCGAGCTGAGCTTCCTGCGCTGGGAGATCGCCCGCGGCGTGCTGAACGCGACCACCTCGAGCGGGCCCGGGAGCCCGTGGTGGCGGGGCGTGAACGACCGCCTCCTGCGGGACAAGATCGAAGCCGACCTCCTGGCCACCGGTGCCCCCGGCCGCCCGACCTCGCGCAGCGTGGAGCTGTGGAGCGAATTCATCGCCTCGCCGTCACCGCTGGCGTGGTATCGGGCCCACAACGCCAGCATCACGGCCGGCTACCTCGACCACGAGGAGCAGGCGCGGCGCGAGCTGCCGGCCGAGCGCTTCGTGATGAACGTGGCGCTGGCCCGGGTGCTGTTCACCCACGCCATGCTCGTCCGCCCCCGGCTGGCCCTCGGCCGTCTCGCCGCCGCTGGGCCCCGGCTGGCCGACCCGCGACGCGGGGCCGTCGACCTGTTCCTCGACCTCCGGCGCGCCTTCCCCGAGCACTACCCCCTCACCGGCATCACGGTCGGCGAGCTCGTCGCCCGCGAGGGACGGCTCCCCCGCGCCATCGACTACGGCGTGATCCTGCCTCGGATCGGCGCCGTCTACGCACTGGCCCAGGACGTGCTCGAGCAGCCGGGCATCGCTGCCCTGCTCGAGGACGGGGCCCCGTGCTACGCGCTGGCGGATCGCCACGGCGGATGGTCGGTCACGAGCCCCTCCGTGCTGCCCCGGCTCGCCGCGCTCGTGTCATCTACGAGATCGGCCATTGGTGACCTGAGTCACTAGCTCAGCTGTACATCAGCGAGCCGGGCGTGGTCAGCAGCTCACCTGTCTCCAGCCACGTCTTCAGCCCGGACAGGATCATCGGCCAGCCGCCGTACAGCTGGTCGTTGGCGCCGTCCCGCAGCTGGTCGTGGGTCACGGTCAGGCGGCAGGAATCGCCCACCGGCTCGATCTCCCAGGTGACCCGCGTGGGCCCCTCGTCCTTCACCTCGTCGCTCCACAGCGCCACCATGGTCTGGACGAGCCGCCGAGGTGGATCGACCTCCAGGTTCTCGCCCTCGCCCAAGAGGCTCGTCGCCCCCGGGTGGAACATCTCGAAGCGCGAGCCCGGCGTCCAATCCGAGCGCAGGCGGGCGCCGAAGTTGTACTTGCTGCGGATGTCCGGATCGGTGATGGCTTCCCACAGCCGCTCCGGCGTCGTGCGGATGTAGATCTCGAAGACCTTCTCCATGGTGCTCTCCAGTTCGTGCTTGAGGCCGCTGAGGGCAGCGGCCCACGGCTCGGCGTACTTGCTGATCCATCGGTCGTGGACGAGGCGGATCGGGACCGGGTTGAGGAAGTGGAGCTTCTCCCGCCCCCGCCGCTTGGTGACCACCAGCCCCGCGTCTTCGAGCTGCTTCAGGTGCTTCATCACCCCGAAGCGGGTCATCGAGAAGCGCTCCTCGAGCGCGTTCAGCGTCTGCCCGTCCTCGCGAAACAGCTCGTCGAGCAGGCGCCGCCGGGTCGGGTCGGCGAGGGCTCGGAAGACGGCGTCCACCGGTCCAACATATGTGACCCTTTGGTCACATGTCAACGCTTCGGTGTCATTGGACGGAGCTGCGGGCCAGGCTGCGCAGGGCCAGGACCGTGGCGCCGACGGCGAACACCGCGACGACCCCGAGGCTGAGCCCGGCCATGGCTGTCACGTTGGACATGCCCCAGATGCCGCGCAGCCCGTCGCCGTCGGGGTCGACGAGCCCGTAGCGCATCAGGGCCAGGGCGTGGGTGAGCGGCAGGATCTTGGCGAAGGCGGCCAGCCCGGCGGGTAGGGCGCTGATCGGGAAGAGGCTGCCGGCGAAGAACCAGGGCACGATGGCGACCGCCGGGAGGGCGGCGATGTACTCCTCGTGCGACGGGACGCCGTTGGCGAGTGCTTCGGCGATCCCGTACATGGCGAGGGCGAAGACGACGGCCGTCGCGCCGAACCACACCGCTCCCCTCGCCGTCACGTCGAAGTCGGCACCGCGCAGCGATGCGGCAACGAGGAGGACAGCCACCTGCAGCAGGCTGATCACCAGCGCGACGGCGGCGTTGGCCACCACCAGGAGCGAGCGCGGGACGGGTGCGGCGAGGAGGTCGCGCCGGGCTCCGGTCTGGCGGTCGACGATCACGCCCGTGCCCGCGGAGAGGCAACTCAAGGGGACCAGCAGCCCGATGGTGGCGACGGCGACGTAGCTCATGTAGTCGATGCCGCCGGGGTCGCTGGCCATGTCGGCCAGGGCGGGCGCGATGACCAGCGCGAACAGCACCGGCGTGAGCAAGGGGATCACGATCTCGCGCGGCGTGCCCGCACTCAACG
This sequence comes from uncultured Acidimicrobiales bacterium, assembly GCA_963728985.1. Lineage (GTDB taxonomy): Bacteria > Actinomycetota > Acidimicrobiia > Acidimicrobiales > Ilumatobacteraceae > DASXAI01. The sequence goes on from CAVSME010000008.1 coordinate 375,590, forward strand.
TGAACCGTCGACGGGCCAGGACGGCGAACGCACTGAAGCGGTGCCGCGACGGTGTGGCCGCTTCGACGCGGGGGTGATTGATGGCAGGAAGGGTGGTGACGGCCATTGAGGTGCTCCTGTTCGTACGGACGGATCAGGCGGCGAGGCGATCGCCGGTCAGCTGCAGGTAGACGTCGTCGAGCGTGGGCGGCCGGGTGGTGAGACTGCCGATGTCCAACCCCAGCCCGCTCACCACGGTGACGGCCTCCCCGCCGGTGAGGTCGTGGAGGGGGATCGTCACGGTGGAACCGATGGTGAAGGCGTCGCTGCCCGCCACCTGATGCGACCGCAGCGTGGCGAGGGCCCCGGCGGGATCGCCATGGACCCGGAGGTCGAGCACCTCGCGGCCGAGACCGGCGAGCAACGCGCCGGGCGCACCCGATCCCACGATCCGCCCGCCGTGCATGATGGCGACGCGGTCACACAGCCGGTCGGCTTCGTCGAGGTAGTGGGTCGTCAGCAGGATGGTCGTACCGGCGTCGGCCCGCAACGTCGCCAAGAGGTCGATGAGCTCGTGGCGGATCAGGGGATCGAGACCGACGGTCGGCTCGTCGAGGAAGAGGACGCGTGGCTCGGAGAGCAAGGCCCGGGCGATCTCCAATCGCCGCCGCTGGCCACCGCTGTAGGTACCGACGGCGCGGTCGATCACGCCCTCCAGTCCGACGGCGCGTACGGTCTCGTTGATCCGATGGGCGACGCGCCGGCGATCGACGCCCCACAGCCGGGCATGGATCTCACAGTTGCGTCGCCCTGTGAGGGAACGATCCACCACCGGATCCTGGAAGACCACCGCGCTCAGGGCACGCGCCGCGACGGGTTCGGCGACGACGTCGATGCCGGCGATCCGCATCGATCCAGCGGTCGGTCGGATCGACGTCGTGAGCATGCCGATGGTGGTCGACTTGCCGGCTCCGTTGGGGCCGAGGAGGCCGAACACCTCCCCCGCGGCGACCCGCAGGTCCAGCCCGACGACGGCGGGCACGCCCCCGTGATACGTCTTCGCCAGGCCCTCGACCTCGATGGCGGGAACACCGGGCCTCGCTGCTTCGTGTTGGTTCATGACTCCGAGGACGGCGGCCGCGGCGGCGGTGTGACACGGCGTCTCCGATGTCACACGCCGCCGGCGGCGGACGTCCTCTGTGGTTAACACGGTGCTGAAGTGCGGCCCTCCGTGGTCAGCCGTCCCCCTCGCCACCCAGGTCAGAGGGCCGGCGCATACCACCGATCCGGGTACTTCAGCACACTGTCAGGTAGTCGTCGCCGATCGGAGTCCGATGGATCACCCTCCCACCGCCGCCGATGACCGGATCGCCGAGGTGTGGCGAACCGAGCACCGGCACCTCCTCGACATCGCGTTTCGCATGCTCGGCGATCTCCGTGAGGCGGAGGACGCGGTGCAGGAGGCGTTCATCCGCCTGGTGCGGTCGGGCGTCGACGGCGTCGACGACCCGAGGGGGTGGCTCACGGTGGTCGTGGGTCGCGTGTGCATCGACATGATGCGATCGGCCCGGGTCCGGCCGCCGGCGGCGACCGACGCCGGGTCCACCGAAGTCACCGCGATGGGCCCCGACCCCGCCGACCGCGTCACACTGGACGATGCCGTGCGCCACGCGCTGCTCGTCGTGCTGGAACGGCTGACACCGGCCGAACGGACGGCGTTCGTGCTCCATGACGTCTTCCAGCTCGACTTCGAGACCGTCGGCTCGATCGTCGGCCGCTCGGCGGCGGCGTCACGGCAGCTTGCCAGTCGCGCCCGCCGTCACATCAGCGATCAGGCCGGGCGGGGCTGGGCGCCCATCGAACCCGCCGAGCATCGGCGGGTGACGGAGACGTTCATCGCGGCCTGCGCCGGTGGTGACCTCAACGGGCTCATCGCGCTGCTCGACCCCGAGGTCGAGGGCGACGGCACGCCCGGCGGATGGGTACCGGCGTTCAAGCCGATCGTCGGCGCCGACCGCGTGGCACCCAACCTCCTGCGCCTGTTCGGACCGGCGTCCGGCTTCACCCTGGTGTCGGCCCGGCTCCGCGACCAGCCCGCGGTCATCGCATCGCGCCAGCAGCAGGTGGCGGCGGTGCTGCTGTTCGAGCTGCACGGCGACCGCATCCACCACATCCACGCCGTCGGCGACCCGGCGGCGCTCTGACCGGTCGCGGGTGGGCGGACCTGCCCGACAGCGCGAGGATGGGGCGGTGACCGTGACCGCTACCACCACGCAGCTCGACGTGCGCCCGCTGTCGGGTGTCATCGGCGCCGAGATCCGCGGCGCCGACCTCAAGCAGGCCGTGCCCGACGAGACGATCGCGGAGATCCGCCGCCTCCTCCTGCAGTACAAGGTGGTCTTCTTCCCCCAACAGCACCTGACGGCCGACGAGCACCGCGCCTTCGCACGGCGCTTCGGTGAGCTGACATCGGCCCATCCGGTGATCCCCGGGATCAAGGACTACCCGGAGGTCTTCGAGATCGACTACACGAAGACGCGCAAGGTGTACGCCACCTACGGCGACCTCAGCCGGCGCGACGCCCAGGGCGTGTACTGGCACACCGACGTCACCTTCGTGAAGCGCCCACCGCTCGGCTCGATCCTCAACGCGGTGGTGATCCCGCCCGCCGGCGGCGACACGCTCTTCTCCAACCAGGCAGCGGCCTACGAGTCGCTGAGCGCGCCCATGCGAGCCTTCCTCGACGGTCTGACCGCCGTCCACGACGGCAAGGCCCAGTTCGGTGATCTCCTGGCCCGGCGGGGCGAGGGCGAGTGGGACGGCGAGGTGTTCGACCGCCTCGAACCGGTCGAGCACCCGGTGATCCGCACCCATCCCGAGACGGGCGAGCGCACCGTGTTCGTGAACCCCGGTTTCACCAGCTACATCAAGGACCTCGCCCACGACGAGAGCGCCACGCTGCTCACGTTCCTCTACGCCCACTGCACCAAGCCCGAGCACACGGTGCGCTACCACTGGACGGCCGGCGATCTCGCCTTCTGGGACAACCGCGCCACCCAGCACGCCGTCGTCGGGGACTACGGCACCCAGCACCGGGTCATCCGAGCGCGTCACCCTCCGAGGCGACGTACCCGTCTGACCGCCCGCTCATCGAGCCTCATGCGCGCCAGCGCGGGGCCGATGAGGCGAAGGGAGCCGCAAGGCCCGAGCGGGATCGGGCCGGCGAGCCTCCAGCAAAGGCGGATCGAATGCACGGCAACCTCATCCCTCGGGCGCGCGCCGCGGCGGCGGCCGTGGTGCTCGGCGTCCTCGCCGTCGCCGTGCCGGTGCTGGCGGCGGGCCCGGCGGCGGCCGACGGCACCGGCGCCGCGTTCACCGCGACCCGCTGCCTGAGCGGCGACGGCTGGGGGGCCACCCTGTCGATCAGCGCCGACCACCTCGAGCACCACCCGATCGCCCGCATCTCGACGGCCGCCGGACCGTATGCGGTGGCCGTGCCCGCCGCCGGCTATTCGGCGCTGATCACCGGCGTGAGCGATCAGATCACCGCCGCCATCCGCCTCACCTGGAACGATGCCACCAGCCAGGACCTGGGCATCATCACCGCCGACCGGCCCGGCGACTGCGTGGAACCGTCGGGCGTGTCCACCACGCCACCCACGACGACCTGCGCGGAGGCCATCCCGCCACGCGACGACTGCGGCTCGGTCGCCGTCACCGCCCCGGCCACGACCCTGCCCGGCGCAACCGGCGCCGCCACCCGCCCCGACGTCGAGGCCACGCTGCTCGCCCTCCAGTCCCGCGCCCCGACCCGGCACGCAGCGGCGACCACGGTGCGGGCGACGGCGCTGCCGGCGACAGGCTCCTCGCCCGGCACCATCGCCGCCACCGGCGCCGCCGCACTCCTGGCCGGCGGGGCGCTCGTGATCACGGTGCGGCGCCGGGCCCACAGAGCTTGACCAAAAGCCTTCCGGGCAGCCGAATGCACCGGGCAGGTGCAGATCCATGACCAGAAGCCTTCCGGTTACGGTCGCGGCTGCGCGCCCGTGCTGGCACCCGGCATGATCAAGCGATGGGTTCTCGAGCCGTAGGCGCCGCTCGGCGGCTGTTCGGGTCGGGACCCTTCGGGCGCCTCGTCGTGCTGCACAGCGTCACGAACGCGGCCGACGCCCTGTTCACCGTGTCGCTGGCCGGCTCGCTGTTCTTCAGCGTGTCGGCCGACGCCGCCCGGCCCCGGATCCTGCTCTACCTCCTGCTCACCCTCGCTCCCTTCGCCGTGCTCGGTCCGTTCATCGCGCCGGTGATCGATCGGGCCTCGGGCGGCTACCGGGTCGTGATCCTGGCCACGTCGCTCCTGCGCAGTGCGGCGTGCGTCGCGCTTTCGTTCAGCCTCGACTCGTTGCTCTTCTTCCCCGAGGCCTTCGTCGTCCTGGTGCTCGGGCGGACCTATTCGGTGGCCAAGAGCTCCATGGTCGCTCGCCTCGTCCTCGACGACAGCAAGCTGGTGGCGGCCAACGCCCAGCTGGCCCGGATGGGGACGATCGGCGGCGTCGCCGGCGGCACGGTGGGCGCCGGGATCCTCCACTTCGCCGGCCCGGCGCTGGCGACGACCGCGGCCGCGGCGGCCCATGCGATCGCCCTCGTCATCGGCTGGCGGCTGCCCCGCCACACCACCCCGGAGAACAAGGACCCGGTGCTCGACGAGGCCGAGATCCACCAGACCCGCCTCACCTTTGCCGCCACGTCGATGGGCGTGCTGCGCAGCTCCGTCGGGTTCGCCACCTTCCTCATCGCCCTGGTGCTGAAGGCGAACGCCCGCCCCGCCTGGATGTACGGCGTCGCCCTCCTCGCCGGTGGCATCGCCGGCTTCGTCGGCACGCTCATCGCCGGTCCCCTGCGGCGCCATGTCGACGAGCAGGCCATCCTGCTGGCGTGCCTCGGCGCCGCCGGGCTCGTGTGCTTCGTGACGGTGGCGGCGCCCGACACCGTCGCCGTGATGGCGCTGGCCGGCGCCGTCGCGCTCGGCGGCCACGACCGGTCGCCAGGGCTTCGACAGCCTCACCCAGCGATTGGCCCCGGACGCCGAGAAGGGCCGCGCCTTCGCCGGGTTCGAATGGCGCTTCGAACTGGCGTGGGTGGTGGGCGCCATCATCCCCGTCACCTTCAAGCCGTCGCTCCCGGTCGGGCTGGTCGCCGTCGGGTCCGTCATGCTGGCGGCCGCCGCCGTCTACTGGTTCGGGCTCCGTGAGCTGCGCGGCGGCCAGTTCGTGGTCCCGCTCAGCGCGTCCGACCACGACGAGCACCTCGCCTCGTCGATCCTCAGCGTGGCCCGTGCCGCGTCCGCCCATGGCGCCTACCGGATGGCGATCTCCCTCGCCCACGAGGCGGCCCAGGTCTGCCAGGCCCAGGCGATCAACGGCGTCACGCCCCCGGAGCTGGACGAGCTGGTCAAGCTCTGGCGCGACGCCGCGGCGGGCGAACCGCTCGACGCCGAGGCGGCGGCCCGGGCCACCCAGCTGGCCGGCCGCATCGTGGCCGCCCACTCGCCGGCGTCAGGCTGAAGTCGTCGGGGGCACGTCGATCGCTTCGACCTGCTGTGCCTCCCAACCGCCGCTCGCGGTCGAGCTGACACGGAAGCGGTACCGGACCTGGTCCGACTCGCTGGCGTAGCGCTGCGCCTCGACCTCGGTCACCTCACCGGTCGTGACCAGCGGGCCCAGCAGGACCACCTCGGACCCCTTGGCCGGGGAGTCGGGCGAGTCGGCGTCCACCGCCTCCGACAGCTCGTCCACGAACCGCACGGTGGCCAGCTCGGCGAGATCGGCGATGACGTCGACCTGGGTCTCCAGCGCGATGGCCTTCTGGTTCGGGAACGGCGCTACGTACACGACCGGCTTGTCGTCGTCCGGGATCGGCGACGGCAGCAGGTGCTTCAGCACGGCGGTGTACGCCTCAGCGGTGCCCGTGTCCGTGGCCTTCGCCGGGCTGGTCCCGCAGGCGGCCGCCACCACGGTAAGGGCCGCAACGCAAAGCACACCGAACCGCGCGGCCATGGCGCGTACGGTACTGGCCGGGACGGCGCGTTCGGCTTCTTATCAGCAGGCTCAGCGGTACAGCGGCAACGACGCCTGCACGTTGCGGCGTTCGAGCTCGGCCACCTCGTCGTCGTCGCATCCCAGCAGCGGTCCCACGATGGCCCGGTTGCAGACCGCGCGACGCCGGGTGCTCGACCTTCACGACCTCCATACCGAGGTCGCCCAGGAAGCGGCCGGCCAGCGGGCCCGCCCACGCCACGCCGAACTCGAGCATCCGCTTCGCGGCGAGGTCGATGGCCGGCTTCACCCGCTCACGGCCAATAGCGCATGGGCGACGGCCCGAGCTGGCGGGCGAGGATGCGCTGCGCGTCGTGGACGAAGTCGACCAGCAGCGGGCGCGTGTCGCGGGGATCGATGATGTCCTGGCCCGTCGCCTCGGCCGTGCGGAACGGCGACGCCACGGCGTGCAGGCGGGCCTCGATCTCGGCCCGCTTCACGTCGGGATCGGCGGCCGCCTCGATCTCGCGGCGGTAGGCGGCGTCGACGCCGCCGACGATCGGCATCGAGCCCCAGTTCGACGAGGGCCAGGCGTAGCGGCGGAACATGCCCGAAGCGCGGTGGTGGGTCTGGCCGCCGACGCCGTAGAGGCGGCGGATCACGAACGTGACCCACGGCATCCGGCTGTCGCAGGTGGCGCACACCAGGCGGGCGCCGGCCCGCTCGATGCCCGCCCGCTCGGAGTCGAGGCCGACCATCAGGCCGGGCTCGTCGGCGAAGTCGACCAGGGGCAGATGGAACAGGTCGCACAGCTGCAGCAGGCGCAACGCCTTCGAGCCGGCGGCCACGTCGGTGGCGCCGCCGTAGAACATCGGGTCGTTGGCCATCACGCCCACCGGGTAGCCATCGACCCGGGCCAGGCCGGTGATCCGAGCCCGCCCGTGTGTGGGAGCGATGGGGAAGAACGAACCTTCGTCGACGACCAGTTCGATCAGGCGCCGCGCATCGTGCACCTTGCGGGCGTCCCTCGGCACCAGTGCCGCGAGCGCATCCTCGCGACGGTCGACCGGGTCGCTCGTCTCGCTCCTCGGCGCCATCTCGTCAACGCTGGACGGCAGGTACGACAGGAACTGCCGGATCTGGCGGAAGGCGTCCTCCTCGTCGACGGCGAGGTTGTCGACCACGCCGCTCACCCGGGTGTGGATCTGCCAGCCACCGAGGTCCTCCTTCGTGATCTCCTCACCGAGGGCGGCCCGCACGACCGGCGGACCCCCCGGGAACACCTGGCCCGTGTCGCGCACCATCACGTTCCAGTGCGCCAGCGACGTGTGCAACGCGCCGATGCCGGCCGCGGCGCCGAGCACGGCCGACACGATCGGCGCCGTGTTCAGCAGCTTCACGTCGACGTGGGTGAAGCTGTTGGCATCGGGCAGGTACGTGCGCCCGAGGGACTCGAAGTTGCGGACGCTGCCTCCCGCCGCGTCGAGCAGGCGGACCAGCGGTAGCCGCCATTCGAGCGCTCGTTCGGTGGCGGTCAGCTCCGTACCGAGGCCGCCGGTGTGACCGCTGGAGGAGCCGCCCCGGACGGTGAAGTCGCCGGCCGTGACGACGACCTTGCGCCCGTCCACCCGGCACATGCCCTCGACCTTGCCGTCGGGCAGCACGCCGACGACGTCACCGGCATCGTCGTAGCGGCCCTCGCCGCGCAGGCCGGCGAACTGGCGGAAGGAGTCGGGATCGGCCAGGAGCGGGATCCGCTCGCGCACGGTGAGCTTGCCGTTGCGATGCTGGCGCTCGATGCCCTCGGGCCCGCCCATCTGCTGGGCGAACGCCTGGCGCCGCCGCAGCTCATCCAGCTCCGAGGACCACGTCATGAGCCGTCATGGAAGTGCACGGCGGCAGCAGATTCAAGAGTGGCGGCCGCGGGCGTTCCGGTCGGGCCCGGTCAGATCACCCGGTGGCCGAAGGTCACGCCGGGCTGTGGCGTGATCGACGGTCCCCCCGTGAGCCGGCCGACATAGATGTCGTCGAGTCCCGTGAGATCGACGGTCACCTTCACTTTGACCGTGACCGGTCCGCGAGGTACCACACTCGGCTGCAGGACCACGAGGGCCGAGTCGAGGGCGGTGCCGCTGCGCAGACCGGTCAAGGTCAGCGTCAGCGGGCTCGGTACCGGTCCGCTGTTCGTGATGTCAAACGTTCTGTCCTCCTGCCCGGGACCGGGGGAACCGCCGGCCGTCGACAGCGGACCATCTGCTGGCGCGGCGTCGAACTGGGCGACGCCGTCGAGCACGGCTTCGCCCATGCGTTTCGCACCATCAAGGAGGAACTGGACGGCCTCGACGGACCAACGGGCCACATCGGTCGGACTGAGGTCGTTCTTGGCCTGGGCGGCGTCGAGGTTCTCCTTGACGCGGTCGCTGACCGCCTGAGTCCACTGGTCCATCTGGTCCGCAATGTCCTGGAATGCCGCCTTCGCCTTCGCGCCCAGGTCGTTGGCCATGTCGCAGCTCCTCGTCGATCGCTCAGTCTGGTTGGGTCCCGGTCGCGCCAGCGGTGGGACGCGTCGTGGTGGCGGCCGACGGCGGCGTACCCAACAAGCTGCGGCTGTTGTCCGCCAACTCCTTGCCCAATCCAATGGCGTCGCCGATCGCCGCGATGCCGAGATTGGCCAGCAGCGAGATCGAGCCCTCGGCCACGTTGCCGCCGGCTCGCACCGATCGGGCCTGGTCGAAGAGATCGCTGTAGCGATCGGCCATCGTGCGCGCCCGGGCGAGGCATTCGGCGACGTCGAACGGAGGCGTCACCCCTCCGGGGTCGAAGATGGTGTTCTCACGCCCCGCGCATACGACCATGCCGACGACGAAGTCGAGCCAGCCCATCGGACAGGCCAGCAGCGCCAGCGAGTGGCCATCGGCATAGCCCGAGTCCTTCCGGAACCGAAGGAGCTTCTGGGTGCTGACCGTGATGTCGTTGGCGCCGACTTCGACGGTGACGTAACCCTTGTCCACCTCCACGTCGGCCTGCGGCGTGCTGTCCAACAAGTCGTAGCTCAAGCTCAGCGTGTCGGCCGTGCGGCTCCAGCGCACGTCGAGGAAGACGTTCTTGACGCTGCCCTCGCCGTCCTCGCTACATGTGCCGACCACCTCGTGGTACACGCCGGCCCACCGCGTGTCCTCGGGTGTCAACTCGACGTTTCGGCCTCCGGGGACGTCACTCGCCCGCTCGGGGCAGAATGCCAACCGGCAGAAGAAGTGGTTGCACACCGGCCACGCACTCGGCACGAGGTTGGCCGCCAGCGCGTCGATCGTGCGGCCATCCCTCGAGATGGTGAAGCCGGTGGTGATCTCGGCCGCGAACTCGTTGCGCTTCTGCCCGAACTTGACCTTCTCACCGTGGCACTGCGGGTGCGGGGCCAGGAGCACGTCGGCGGAGATCAGGGTGCTCGCGTTCTTCCTGAGGTAGTCCCACCGCTTCGTCTTGTCGCGCTCACGGCTGGCCGTGTCGAGCTTGTCCAGGAGGTCCGTCGTCGCGTCGTCCTCGGTGTCAGGCTCCCCTGTGTAGTCCAGCAGGACACCGGCGACCTCGCGGAGGGCGTCATCCGAGCCGCTCTCCAGGTCGTCAGGGGATCGGTGGGCGTACACATCCATGATGGCGTCGGCGCGGACGAGATCAAGGTTTCGCTTGTCGCCCGTTGCCTCCGCCAGCACAGCCAACGCGCCATCCACGGTCATCCGTTCGAAGGGACCGTCGCCGCCGAAGAACTTCCCCAGATCCTGGTAGACGCGTCGCCCCAACGTCGGCCGGTCGGGCGGCGGCATCGCCAGGGAGAGGCTGACGCGGGCCTTGGCGGTAGCCGCCGGATCGCTGTCGGGCATGGCGAGACCTCCGAAACCAGTCGACCGTCACGATAGATGACGGCCGCGCGGCGCGAGATACCTCAGAACGCGATCACGCGTGGCGAGCCATCTCTTCGAGCGACTCACGGAACGCCGTTGCGAGATCTTCGGCCTCATCGACGGTGATGCCCCGCGGGTGCGTGCGCAGGCTGAGCGTCAACGAGTCCCCGATACTGGTGAAGGTGGCGTTGATGTAGGGCGGATCAGCGAGCGGCGGCGCCCACCAGAGGTCGATCAGCGTCGCCTCGCACCAGTCGATGAGCTGATCCGGGACCCGTCCGAAGTTGGCGATGGCGCGGGTGTACCGGCTGCGCTCGGTGCCGTAGCGCAGCAGGGCCCGGTTGAGCCAGCCGGGGATGGTGGCGGCCAGGTCCTCCAGCTCGCTGGCGGCGAGATCCGCCCCCACGCCGGGGAAGCCCTGGCGCACGCCGGCCAACGCCGCCGCCGCCACGGCCACCGAATCCTCAGGGCGGCCGGCGCCGACGTTCACCAGTGCCACGGGCTCGGTCCCGCTCAGGTTGCCCACGCCACCGGTCAGGCCCAGCCGCGGCCGGACGTCGGCGGTCACGAGCCAGCCACTCGTGCGGGAACGCGAGTGGTCCCGGCCGATCGCCTCTTCCCAGGCGCGGGCGAGGGCGCCCAGGATCATGTCGGTGGGCGTCCATCCGTGATCTCGACGGATGGACGCGAGGGACTCGAGCGGGCTCGGGGCGAAGCGGAACGCTCTGGCACCCGGAAGTTCGTCTCTTGTGCCGTCACCCCGCGGGGCCCAGTGCGATGACGGCGCGACGTTGGCCCACCGATGGGCGGCCGTGCGCAGGAGGTCGGCCTTCGTCCGGCCGTCCATGCCGGCAGCGGCGACGGCCCCGCCGATGGTGCGAACGCTCGAATCGACCTCGGGCGACGCGCCGGTGGCGTGGAGCGCGCCGAGGTAGCCACGACGGAGATCGTCGAGGATGACGAACGTCCCTCGACCGTCGACAACAGCGTGATGGAAGCTCAGCACGAGGGAGCAGCGACCGTCGCCTCGTCGGAGGAACGTCAGCCGACCCGCCCCGACCGGATCGTTGCCGAGGCGGCTCGCGCACAAGGTCTGGAGCACGCGCTCCTCGGCGCAACGGTCGGCGACGGACAAGGACGCATAGCCCAGCTCGCGATCAGTCGAGATCCACGCACGGTCGGCCGAGGAGAGGGTGGCGAGGAGGATCGGATGGCGGTGACCCAACGATCGCCACGCTTCACGAAGGACCGCTTCGTCCAGATGGCCGGCGAAGTGCGTAACAAGGTGATGGGTGACGCCACTGCGCTCGTCGAGGGCCACCATGGCTCGGTCGGTCGGGCTGGCACGGAGGTAATTCGATGATGGCTCATTTCGAATGACCGAAGTCTAGAGATGTGGCACGCTGTGGCCGACCCGGAGGAACGACATGGAGCGTTCAAGTATCAGTGCTCAGATTGCGGGTTACGTAGCCTCGGCGCGGCGGGCAGCGATGACGAATGACTGGGAGCTGGCGCGATCGCTCGCCGCTCGAGCCCTTGCCTTCGACCTCGACAATGCCGAGGCCCAAGACATGCTCGACGGGCTCGATCGGTCCACTCGTCCCACGTGGGATGCCGCGGAGCGCCGCCAGTTGACCGTGCTCTTCTGTGACCTGGAGGGTTCCGTCTCCCTGGCCGAACGCATCGACCCCGAGCCCATGCGCGACATCCTGATGCGCTACCAGGAGCTGTGCCACGAGATCACGCGGCGCTATGGCGGCTACATCGCCGAGTACCGCGGCGATGGGGTCATCGCGTACTTCGGCTATCCACGCGCGAACGAAGGGGACGCGCGCCGCGCCGTGCAGGCGGGACTCGAGATGGCACTGGCGATCCCCACCATCACGTTCGACATCGATGACAAGAACGCCTCCTTGCGCAGCCGGATCGGCATCGACACCGGCCTCGTCGTCGCGGGTCCCGTCGGCGCCGCCGCTGCTCCCCTGCCGGATGCCGTGACCGGCCTGGTGCCGAACCTCGCGGCGCGCCTGGAGGGACTCGCTGGAATCGGACGGGTGCTCGTCAGCGACGTGACGGCATCACTCGTCGAGCCGTACTTCGAGCTCGAGTCGCATGGGCCAACGCCGATCAAGGGGATCAGCGAGCCGCTGGAAGTGTTCGCCATCGGGGCCGAACGCGCCGCATCGGACCGGCGCACGGCCCTCCGGTATCGCGTCAGCCCGCTCGTCGGCCGAGACGCAGAGCGAGACACCCTCGCGCACTTGTGGTCCACGTTCATCGCGCCGGACGCGGATGGCGACGGGGCGCCTTCGAGTCACAACGCCAGCGCCGCCATCGTCGGGCCGGTCGGCGTCGGGAAGACGAGGCTGGCGTGGTCGCTGGCCGACCTTGCTCGTCAGCATGGCGCCGACGTGCTGGAGGCCGAATGCTCGACGATGCAAATGGGTCGTCATCTCAGCCCCATACGACAGATCCTGACCGCGGCGTTGCCGATCGATCGCGACGCGTCGCCCGACGATCAGAAGCGTGAGCTCATCGACGCGCTGGATGCGCTCGGGGTAGACCACGGCCACGCGCCGTTCATCGCCGAGCTGCTGGCGCTCAGCCCTGACGTGTACCCGCTGCCGCCGCTGGACTCCCTGGAAGTCCATCAGCGGATACTTGTGAGCATCGTCGCGCTGCTCGTGGCCCGGGCCGGCCGGCGACCACTGCTGGTCCTGCTCGAAGACCTCCAATGGGCGGATGGGGCGACGGCCGAGCTCGTTCAGCGATTGCTCGCTGGTGCTCATCCGCGCCTCTTCCTCGCCGTCACCGCCCGTGACGCGGCCGCCATTCCGGCTGGGATCGTCCACACGATCGATCTGGGTCCGCTCGACGCGGCGAGCACCACGGTCCTGGTTCGCAGCGTGTTGGGCGAGGACACCGACGCCGACGACGAGGTCGTCCACTCGATCGTCGAGCGCAGCGGAGGCGTCGCGCTGTTCGCCGTCGAACTCGCCCGGTTCCACCACTTGCCGCGCCCGGCCCCGACCAGACTGCTCGGAGGCTCAGGCACCGCGATGATGCCGCCCGCCATCGCCGATCTCGTCGCCGGCCAGCTCGACGGGCTGGGGTCCGGCCGGGTGCTGGCGCAAGCCGCCGCCGTCGTCGGACGGGAGTTCTCCGTTTCGATCGCGCTCGAGTTGACAGACCTCGACGCGGCGGGTGGGGCCGACGCCCTCGCCCGTGTTCTCGAGGCCGACCTCGTCGAGGACGCCGGGGGCGGTCAGTACCGATTCCGCCATTCGCTGTTCCAGGAAGTGGCCTACGAGACGCTCGCGAGTTCGACTCGGCGGCAGTTGCACAACACACTGGCCGATCGCCTGGCGGCGTCGGGCAGCGCGGATCCATCCCTCGTCGCCTTCCACCTCGCCCGCGCCGGCCGCGTGGCCGACGCCATCGTCTATCACCAGATCGCCGCCTTCACCGCTCAGGAGCGCGTCGGGGCGCACGCCGTGGCGCTGCACGAGCTGGAACGGTCGCTCGAGCTCCTCGATCAGCTGTCGCCCGAGGAACAGGCTCCCTTGGAGCTGACCACTCGCGTGCTCCGCGGGCTCAGCTTGGTCTACACGGAGAGCTACGCGAGTCCGTCGGCGGCGGACGACTACCACCGCGCCCTGTCGCTGTGCGAGCAGATGGACTACTCGCCGCTCATCGTGCCTCTCACCGTCGCGGTGTGGTCCTACTACACCGTGAGCGGGGATCTGCTCGCCGCCGGTTCCGTCGTCGACGGGCTCCTTCGCCTGGGCTCGAGCGCGGATGGCGAATTCTTCCGGCCCGAGATCGAGACCTGCGCCGCCGTCCAGCGCTTCTATGAAGGGCGCTTCGACGATGCCGCCATCCACTTCGCCGCCGCCGATGCCGGGTTCACGGCGCGCGGCGACGATGCGGTGAGTCCGGTGTGGAAGCTCCCGAACGATCCCGTGGTGGCGACGTGGTCCATCGGAGCGGCGAACTCGTGGATGATCGGCGACGACTCTGCCGGCGATCGCGCCATCGAGCACGCCCTCGCTCGGGCCCGGTCGCTGCCCTTCCCCGTCGGCCCCTTCAGCGAGTGCTTCGCCCTCGTCGGCGCGATGTGGCTCGCCGAACTGCGCCGGGACCAGACCGCCAGCCTCGCGGCGTCAGCGTCCTTGATCGAGCTGGCGTCGCTGCACGCCTACCCGTTCTGGGCCGCGGTCGGTGGGCTCCGCGCCGGGATCGCGACCGGCCGCACCGGGGATGCCGCGCTCGCCGCCGAGCAGGTCGCGTCGGCCATTGAGCTCTGGCACGCCCTCGGCGTGAAGGCCTACGGACCGTGCAACCTCGCCAACCTGGCGGAGCTGCAGCTGGCCGCCGGCCAAGTGGACCACGCGGCAGCCACCATCGACGAGGCGGTCGCGCTCGCGGAATCGACCGGCGAGCGGTTCTTCCTGGCCGAAGCGCTCCGGATCCGCGGCGAGATCGCCCTCGCCGCGAACCGCGTCGACGATGCGGTCGCCTCGTTCACGGCGGCAGTGGCGCTCGCCCGTCAGCAGGGCGCTCGCCGCTTCCAGATCCGTGCCGCGCTCGCCCTCAGCGCGGCGGTGCCCGCACCGTTGCGGGGTCCCACCTGGCCCGACCTCGTGTCCGACGCGCTGACGGCGCTCGCCGACGTCCAAGGACCAGAGTTGGACGCGGCGCGTGCCCTGATGCTCGGCTCCGCTCGTCCCGAGCTCTCTCGCCCGTGACGGCGGGGCAACGGCGCAAGATCGTCATCCTCGGTGGAGGGATGGCCGGTGTCAGCGCGGCCTGGGCACTCAGTCGACCCGGCTGGCAGGAGGAGTTCGAAACGATCACCGTCCTCGAGCGCAGTTGGCGTTTGGGCGGCAAAGGGGCGTCGGGCCGCGGGGAGCACGGACGCATCGAAGAGCATGGACTCCACGTCTGGCTCGGCTACTACGACAACGCGTTCCGGCTGATGCGCGAGGTGTACCAGGAGCTCGACCGACCACGGAGTGATCCGGCCGCTCCGATCGCGACCTTCGAGGACGCCTTCGTCCGATCCGGCCGGGTTGGCATCGCCGAACCGCTCGGGAACGACGAGTGGAACCCGTGGATGGCCGACTTCGCCACCGATGACGCTGTGCCCGGCGAGCCCGACGCCGACGCGTCGCCATTGACCCTGGATCGTTTCGTGCGCCGCGGCCTCGCGTTGCTCGCCAGCTTCGTGTCGTCGTTGGATGGCGGTCCGCGTGCTGACGTCCGACCGGCTCCTGGTCGACGGGCGTTGACTGACACTCGTCATCGCGCTGAATGGGTGACCGAGATGGCGACGACCGACCTCTTGCGGCGATTCGGCGGCCCGGTCGCCGTCGATCGCCTTCGTCAGTCGGCCACCAGCCCACCCCTCGCCGATCCGCGCTGGCGACGGTCGGTACCGCTCGTCGATCTCATTGCCACCAGCCTGATCGGCGTCTGGCGCGACCGGCTGCTCGACGACCCTCGCGGCCTCGCCGCCGCCAACGACGAGGACTTCCGCGCCTGGATGCGGCGCCACGGTGCCGCCGAAGACACGCTGCGGTCGCCGCTCGTCAATGGGCTCTACGACCTCGTGTTCGGCTATCGAGACGGTGACCCCGCTCAGCCTGCGTTCGCGGCGGGGACCGGGCTCATGCTCTCGGCCAAGATGTTCTTCGAATACCGCGGCTCGGTGTTCTGGAAGATGACCACGGGGATGGGCGACGCGGTGTTCGCGCCGCTCTACCAGGCGCTCGTAGCGCGCGGGGTCGGCTTCCGCTTCTCCACCGACGTACGCGCCCTGCATCTCGACGACGAGCGACGGGGCATCGGCGCGGTGACGATCAGCACACCGGTCGAGCCGGTCGGGACCGACGCCCCGTACCAACCGCTGATCCGGGTGAAGGGTTTGCCCTGTTGGCCGTCGGCGCCGCGGCGAACGCCGCCGGATGTCGCGCCGACCACGCTCGTTCGCGGGCACGACTTCGACGTGCTCGTCTTCGCCCTGCCCGCTGGTGTGGTGCCCGATGTCTGCCCCGAGTTGATCGACGTCAGCCGCCGCTGGCGCAACGTCGCTCGCCACCTGGGCACGGTCGCCACCCAGTCGGCGCAGCTGTGGCTGAACGAAGATGAGCGGGCGCTGCGCTCGTCCGTGGCCGACGCCACCATGGCCGGGCTGGGTCACCCGCTCGACACCTATGCCGACATGTCGCAGGTGCTCCCCAGCGAAGACTGGCCCGTCGATCGCCAACCGAGGGCGGTGGCCTACTTCTGCAGCGCCATGAAGACCGATGCCGATCGCTCGCCATCGGAGCAGGTCCGCGCCGACCTTGCCGATCTCCTCGAGCAGCGGATCCGCCACATCTGGCCCGGCGCCATGGCGGACGACGGCTCGTTCCGATGGAGCGCCCTCGTCGCGCCCGATGGACAGGAAGGACCGGACCGCCTCGACCATCAGTTCTGGCAGGCCAACGTCGATCCGTCGGATCGGTACGTCCAGTCCTTGCCGATGAGCGACCGCTACCGGCTGGCGGCCGACGAGAGTGGCTTGGATGGGCTCGTGCTTGCCGGCGACTGGACGCACAACGGTCTCGACGCCGGCTGCATCGAGGCCGCGGTGCGGTCGGCGTTCCAGGCCGCCAACGTCGTGCTGGGCCGGCCCCTCGACGAAGGCGTCGCCGGCTTCTACCTCGTCTGACGGTCAGGACGACCGTTCGATCACGAAGTCCACGAGGGCGGCGAGGAAGTCGACGTCGCCATTGGGCGCCACGCCCGAGAACGCGCGATCGAACGAATCCCGTGCTGCCTCTGCGATTCCCTTGGCGAACTCCCGGGCGAAGTCGATGGATTCGTACCGCACCAGCAGCGAATGCACCCACGCGACCCCGTCCGTGGATCGCGCTTCGCGCCCCATTCCCAGGAAGCGAACCAGTTCCCCTCGTTCGGCGCCGGTGCACGCGGCGAGGAGGTGGATGACGGGAAGTGTGCGCTTGCCCTCGTAGAGGTCGCCCCACACGTCCTTCCCATATTCAGGCGGTGGAGCCACGAGATCCAGCACGTCGTCCTGGACTTGGAATGCCGCGCCCAGGTGGAAGCCGAACTGCGTGAGCGCCGCCAGGTCGGCCCGCCCTCGGGTGGCCACGAGCGCACCCACCCGCAGCGGATGGATGGTCGTGTAGCAGCACGTCTTGCGCAGGACCATCCCGAGGTAGTCATCGGCGGTGAGGTCGCAGATGTTGTCGCGGCGCCAGCCGAGATCCAAGGCCTGGCCCTCGACGGTGGTGGCGATGGTGTGGTGGAACTCCCGCAACAGCCGGCTGGCCATGGCCGAGCCCAGCCGGCGGTCGGCATCAAGGAGCGGCTCGAAGCTCAGGATGGCCAACGCGTCGCCCACGTTGATGGCCAGCGGGAGGCCGATCTCGGCATGCAACGCGGTCTGCCCGCGACGCCGGTGCGATCCATCCTGGACGTCGTCGTGCACGAGGAAGGCGTTGTGGGCCAGCTCGATGGCGACCGCCGGTCCGATGCTCAACTCGAGGTCGGCGCCGAAGGCCGAGCTCGTCGCCAAGCAGATGCTCGGGCGGAGGGCCTTCCCCTCACGCATGACGGACCGAGGCAGGAGGTCGTAGAGGTAGCTCGGCGGCTCGGCCGATGGCAGGTAGGTCTCCAGCTCGGCGGCAACGATGCCGCCGTAGCGTACGAGATGATCGGCCACGGTGGCCGATGCCGTCATCGATCCGATTCCACCGGAAGTTCGAGCCGGACGCACCCCAATGCGTGGGGCAGTTCCGTACACAGGAGATGACCGACATATGACCCCGGCAACGCGTCAGGCGGGACATCGATCACGAGGCGCACCGGCATCGACGTACCTCGCGCGATCTGATCGAAGTCGTCAGGGATGCACCGGATCCGTTCACCGTCGACCGTGGCGCCGCGTGGGTGCATCAACGCCGTGACCCAGAATCGGCCGGCGGACACGTCCGACGGCACGACTACCGTCGCCATCGCCGTGGCCGTCTGGCCGGGTTCGGCTACGCAGACGACGTCGCTGGCGGGCACCGGCGGGATCCTGCTGGCCAGTGCCGCCTCGACGTAGTCGACGAGCGGACCGACCATCCCCCGGACGACGCTGGCGACACCATCGGCCAGCTGATCACCCCTCGCCAGCAGGTCACGGACGAAGGCACTCGGCGGGGTCGACGGGGAAGCGGCGTCGTCGTAGAGATAGGGCAGGATCGACGTGGCCACGTCGGTCGCCACTCGGAATCCGAGCGCCTGCGCCTGCCTGACGTCCTCGGCCAGCCGGCGAGGATCGCCGCCGAGCCTGGTATCGCCATTGCTCGATGCTGATGACGAGCCCGACACGCGCCAACCCTACTGGTGTGGGCCGACAGCCTTGTCGGCGTCCAGACGCCCACAGCCCCAGGCATTGTTCGGTACCGGCCCGGTGCCGGCATCGCGACGAGCGCTGGCGGCGAGGCGTTCGATGATCTGGTTTTGCCTCAACTTGGGCTCGGCGGCGAGCATGAGCGCGATCGTGCCGGCGACGTGCGGGGCCGCCATCGACGTGCCCGACTTGCTCTGGTACTGCATCGGCCCGGCCCCGGCCATCGCCGACATGATCTTCTGGCCCGGCGCGGCGAGGGTCGGCGCCATCCGCCCGTCGCGCGTCGGCCCCCGGCTCGATCCTGTGGAGAGCTCGCCGACATGGTCGCCCTTCGTGATGTACGACCCGACACTGATCACCCGCTTCGCGGTCCCCGGTTCCGAGATGGTGCTGTCGAGACTGCACGTCGGGCCCTTGAACGTCGGGACAGCGTCTCCGCGTTCGATCCAGGCATGCCAGTGGCAGTCACCGGCCTGCCGTGCGGTGAGGGTGAGCGTCCACTCGCCCGGGTCGATGTTCGGAGCGGTTCCGGGCAGCAACTGGACGTAGATGCGGTTGTCGCCGTTGCCCTGATAGTTCACGACCGAGTCGACGTAGACCTTGCTGTTGGCCAGCGCGCGCGTCTCCTTGCTCTTCGGCGGGAACGGGGCGCTGATCGTGCCATGCGGCGGAGTGATGCGCAGTTCCATCTCGCCAGGACCGGGGTACCAGATGTCGACGGTGTCCGGTGTCGCGTCGAGGTCCGGCACGACGACGGTGATGGTCTGAGACCTGCCGGCGGCCACCCTGCCGGTGGCATGCCGGGCCGCCGCCGCATCGTTGCCGGCGGACTTGACCACCGACCGGCCGGGCTTGCTCAGGAAGTTGTCGATGCCCCGCTCGAGAAGGGATGTCCCATCGTGCGGGCCGAGATCATTGCCCTGGCTCATGTTGACCACGACCGGCCGCCCCAACTCCTTGGCCACGGTGAAGATGTACTGGAGCGCGGCGAGGTAGTCGTCCGATCGGCCGAATGACTGGCCGGCCGCCGGCGCGCGACGGGCCACGACGATGATGTCGGCCGCCGGTGCGACCCCCACGAATGGAGAGGCCTTCCCATTGTTCCCGGCCGTGAAGCCGTTGCCGGCGGCGATGCCGGCGACGTGCGTGCCGTGGCCTTGCCCGTCGTTGTCCACGTGGCGAACAGTCGTCGGGCCGGGAGCCGAGAGCGCAGCGTCGATCTCCTGCTGCTTGTACTCGACGCCGAACCCGAACGGCGGGGGCACGACCTCGCCCGCCTTCGCGATCAGGTTCTGATCCCAGATCCGAAGGATGCGGGACCGACCCTGACCGTCCCGGAAGCAGCAGTGACGCCAGTCGATCCCGGTATCGATGATGCCGACGATGGCACCGGCGCCCAGACGGGTGGGCGGACCGGTGTGCACCATGTCCGCTCGGATCTCGGGCACGCTGACGTCGAGCTCGTTGTGGAGCGGCATCGGCGCCTCGACGAGCACGACGCCGGCGACTGCGTCGAGTGCCTCCAGGGAGGCGACCGGGATCTCTCCAGTGATGACGTCGTCCGCCCGCACTCGGATCGTCAGGCCGGCCGCTTCCAGATCGGCGACATTCACACCCCGATCGACCCGCACCAGCACGCCCGTGGTGCGAACGCCGGCGGCGTCGGCTTGCAACGCGAAGCGACCGGTGCTTTCGAGCGGGTCCAGGCCGGCCGGATCCGCCGCGTGCACGTCAGCGAGGAACTTCAACCTCGAATCGAGCATCCCTGGCCCCCAGTCCTTCGTGGCGATCGACACCTGGAAGAGCGAGTGTCCGCCCTACCAGATACACCGCTGGGGACGAGCTGATCAACGAAGACGCTCGAGGTCGGCGACGGGCGGGAGACCACGGCCGTCGCGCCCGGCGAGGACCTTGGCCACGTTGCCCGCTCGCACGACGTGGTCGATGCCGGCGCGGGTGAAGAACTGGGCGTTGCTCCAGACGAGACAGGGCCAGGGCTCGGGCCCGATCCACATCGGCTGCCCGAAATCCCAGAAGGTCACGGCGGCGGGTTCGAACTCCACGCGGACCGGGACGTAGCCGGCCAGCCAGCCGGACGCATCGTTCGCCTTCCCGCCGAGCACCAGCGCCTCTGTCCTCACGCCGTACACGCAACTGTCGCCGCCCGACAGGTGCAGCGCGAGGTCGAAGCCGTCGAACGCCTCCGAACGACCGCTACTGACAGGATGCAACCCCAGGACGTCGAACCGTGCGACCGCAGGCGGGGGCATGTGTTCGCCACGGTACCTGCCGGAATGGTCCTCGACGCGGCACCGCGAGCAGAATGAGACGTGAACGAACGGACTCCGAGGAGGCGTGGTGCTACCGGAACCTGACGCCAACAACGTCTGGCGGCTCGAGACGCCCGGCAACGACGGATGGCTGCGCTCGGCTCGACCCGACGCCGCCGACAAGTTCTACATGGCCTCGGCCGACGGCCACGTGCAGGAGCCCGGGGATCTCTGGGTCACGCGGATGGACGCGCGCTACCGCGATCGCCTCCCCGGCATCGTCGTCGACGCCAAGGGTGATCAGTTCCAGAAGACCGAGGGCTTCCGGCCCACCAGGATGCAGAACGTCGCCCTCGAAGGCCACGAGCTGCTGCGCAACAAGTCGGGGCGCACGCCCGAGGACCGCATCCGCGACCTGGCTCTCGACGGCGTCGACGCCGAGCTGCTGTTCCCCAACAAGGGCCTCACGATCTGGGCGACGCAGGATGCGCAGTTCAGCCAGGCGATGTGCCGCGTCTACAACGACTGGGCCTGGGAGACCTTCGGGCCGTACAACGACACCCTCGTGGCGCTGGCGTGCGTGGCCACCGCCGACATCGACGGTGCCATCGCCGAGATCCAGCGCTGCGCGGCGTTGGGGTTCCGCGGCCTGTCGCTGCCGTGCAAGCCCGTCTTCGGACCGCCGAACCACGAGGACCTGAACTACAACCTGCGTGAGTTCGAGCCGCTGTGGGACTGCATCGACGACGTCGACCTGCCCATCACCTTCCACGTGTCGACCGGGCGCGATCCGCGCACCTCCCGCAGCCAGGGCGGGGCCGTCATCAACTACACGGTCCACTCGCTGGCGCCCACGATGGAGCCGCTGGTGAACATCTGCGCGTCAGGCGTGGCCGAGCGCCACCCCCGGCTCCGCTTCGGTTCGGTCGAGGCCGGTATCGGCTGGGTGCCGTGGGCGCTGGTGGCCATGGACGAGGCGTACCGCAAGCACCACATGTGGGTGAAGCCCAAGCTGGACCTGCTCCCCAGCGAGTACTTCCACCGCCAGGGCTTCGCCACCTTCCAGGAGGACAAGCCCGGCCTCGACCTCGCTCGGGAGCACGGCCTCACGGACAACTTCCTGTGGGCCAACGACTTCCCCCACCACGAGGGAACCTGGCCATACTCAGGTCAGGCCATCGAGCGGACGATGGGCGATCTCGACGACAGCGAGCGGGCCCGCATCCTCGGGCTCAACATGGCCCGCATCTTCCGGCTGCCGATCCCTGATCGCTACCTGGACCACGACGATGCCGCCGCCACGCAGGCGGGCGTCGAGGTCGAGGCCCGATCGTGACCGAGCGGACACTGCGGGGCAAGGTCGCCGTCGTCGGGGTCGCCGAGACCGAGTACTACAAGTGGGGCCAGTCCCCCGACCCCGAATTCAAACTCGCCATCGACGCCGTGCTGAAAGCCTGCGCCGACGCCGGCATCGACCCTCGCGACGTCGACGGGTTCTCGTCGTACAGCAACGACCGCAGCGAGGCATCCCGGCTGTCGGCCGCGCTCGGGTGCCGCGAGCTCAGCTTCGCCTCCATGCAGTGGGGCGGCGGTGGCGGAGGCGGCTCCGGTGCCGTCGCCAATGGCGCCGCCGCCATCGCCACCGGCCAAGCCGAGTGCGTGGTCGTGTTCCGGGCACTGGCCCAGGGCCAGTTCGGGCGGTTCGGGCAGGGCCCGCGCATGAAGACCGTCTCCGGCCCCGCCGCCCACACGCTGCCGTTCGGACTCATGTCGGCGGCGCAGATGTTCGCCATGAAGGTCAACCGGTTCATGCACGACCACGGCGTCGAGCAGGACGCGCTGCGGGCCATCTCACTGGCCTCGTACGCCCACGCTCAGAACAACCCGCGTGCCGTGATGTACGGCCGCCCGCTTGATGCTGCCGGCTACGACGCGTCGCGCTGGATCGTGGAGCCGTTCCACCTCTTCGACTGCTGCCAGGAGAACGACGGCGCCGCCGCCATGGTGCTGGTGGCCGCCGAACGGGCGAAGGACTTCCCCCACAAGCCGTGCTACGTGCTCGCCGCCGTGTCCGGCTCGCAGCACCGCAGCGGGGCGCCGGTCCACAACACGCCGGAGTACGCGTCGTCGAGCTTCACCACCGTGGCACCCCGGTTGTACGACATGGCCCAGCTCGGCCCGGCCGACGTCGACGTCCTGCAGAGCTACGAGAACTTCACCGGCGGCGTGATGATGAGCATCGTCGAGCACGGCTTCTGCAAGGCCGACGAGGCCAACGACTTCCTCACGGTCGACAACCTGCTGGCGCCGAGCGGGAAGCTGCCGCTCAACACCAGCGGCGGCAACCTGGCCGAGTGCTACATGCACGGCCTGGGGCTGAACATCGAGGCCGTGCGCCAGGTTCGCGGCCAGTCGACGTCGCAGGTGCCGGACGCCGACGTGGCGCTGGTGGCCTCCGGGCCGATGGTGACGCCGGTGAGCTCGTCCATCTTCGGGAGCGAGGCAACGCTGTGACCGAGTCGTACCTCCGCCCCGGCCTTCCCGCGCCGACGCCGACGTCCGACGGCCTCGACGCACCGTTCTGGGAGGGCCTACGAGCCGAGCGGCTGCTGCTCCAGCGGTGCAACGACTGCAACGGCTGGCAGTGGGGACCGGAGTGGTGCTGCCACCGCTGCCACTCGTTCGACCTGCGCTACGAGGAGACGCCGGCCGAGGGGGTCCTCTACAGCCACGAGCGGGTCTGGCACCCGGTCCATCCGGCGCTGGCCGAGCAGGGGCCGTACGTCGTGGTGCTGGTCGAGTTGCCCCAGGCCGACGGCGTGCGCATCGTGGGCAACCTCATCGGCGATCCGCAGCAGCCCTTGACGATCGGCGCGCCGGTCGTGGGCTACTACGAGCATCACGACGACGCCGACCCGAAGCACACCCTCCTGCAGTGGGCGGTCGCCTGACCGCAACGTTGGGTGAGGGAGGCGCGTACTGACGCGAGTTATCAACCGTCAGCGCACATATCGCGCGCGAGATGGGCTTGCCGCTAGAGCACTTCGGCGGCGAGACGCTCCATCTGGTCGAGGTCGTCGTAGAGGGGGTTGAGCATCACGAGCCCGGCTCCCGCGTCGACCACCGCCTGCAGGCCGGTCCGGCAGGTCTCAGGTGGCCCGAACACGGCGACCGGGGTGAGGTCGGTGGCACTCAGGTGGCTGTACAACGCGCTGAGGGCAGCGCCGACGCGCTCGCGGGCGCGAGCGATGTCGTCGTCCACGGCGACGTAGACGCGCTTGGCGATCGGCAGGGTGGCCGGGTCGCGGCCCGTCTCGGTCAATGCCTCGCGCACGATGCCGACCTGCTTCGCGAACGTCGCCGTCGGGATCAATCCGGCGCCGAAGAAGCCGTCGCTGTCGCGCACGGCGCGGCGCAGCGCCGCCGAATGGCTGCCGCCGTACCAGACCGGCGGATGGGGCTTCTGGAACGGCTTGGGCTCGGCCGCCGCTCCGTGCAACTGCCAGAAGCGACCGTCGAAGTCGATCGTGGGCTCGGTCCACAGTGCCTTCACCAGCCGCATGCCCTCGTTGAAGCGGGTCACGAGGCCTACGGGGGCGACGCCGCAGGCGGCCAGCAACGGCGACCGGCCTCCTAGGCCCACGCCGACCTCGACCCGGCCCCGGCTCAGCTGGTCGAGGCTGGCGATGCTCTTGGCCAGGTGCACCGGACTGCGCAGCGTGCTCACCAGGACCGAGCAGCCGAGGCGGATCCGCTCGGTGCACGCCGCCGCGTACGTCATCGTCTCGATGGGCCCGAGGTACGGCGAGCGGCGCCAGTGCCTGTTCCAGTGTCCAGGCGCTGTGGAACCCCAGCGCTTCGGCCCGCGCCATGAAGGCTCGGAAGGCAGCGGGGTCGAACGTGCCGTCGGGGACGTGCTGCGGGATGGCGATCCCCCAAAGCGGTGCGGTCGTGTCCACGGGCGGCATCGTGCCACGGACGCGACGAGCCGGCCCCACCACGAAGGTGAGGCCGGCCCGTCCTGCGAAGCACCAACTCAGACCAGCTCGAGCTCCCGCTCAGGCTCCGGCTCCGAGACCACGGGCGGGAGCTGCGGCGTCGCCGACGGGGCCGGGTGGCCACCTTCGAGATCGAGGCGGGGCAGGATCCGGTCGAGCCAGCGGGGCAGCCACCAGTTGGCCTTGCCGAGCAGGCTCATGGTCGAGGGCACGAGCACCATCCGCACGAGCGTGGCATCGAGGAACACGGCGCTGGCCAGACCGACACCGAACATCTTGAGGGTGACGTTCGACGACGGGATGAAGGCGGCGAACACGCTGATCATGATGAGAGCGGCGGAGGTGATCACCCGAGCGGTCGACGAGAGGCCGTCCACCACCGAGCGGTGGCTGTCGCCGGTCCGCAGGAACTCCTCACGCACCCGGGACAGGAGGAACACCTCGTAGTCCATCGACAGCCCGAAGAGGATGGCGAACATGATCATGGGCACGAAGGGGTTCACCGGGACGGTGTCCTGCAGCCCGATCAGGCCCGCTCCCCAACCCCACTGGAACACCGCCACGACGACGCCGTAGGCAGCACCGATGGAGAGCAGGTTCATCAGGGCCGCCTTCAGCGGCACGAGGATCGAGCGGAACACGACGAGCAGGAGCAGGAACGAGAGCGCCACGACAGCACCGATGAAGAGCGGCAGGCGCTCGCTGATCCGGTTCGAGATGTCCGTCGTCATGGCGTTGCCGCCGAGCAGCGCGGTCGCGTCGGTGCCGGCCACGGCGGCCGGGAGCACGTCCGAGCGCAGATGCCCCACCAAGGTGGAGGTGGCCTCGTCCTGCGGCGACGTCGTCGGGTTGAGCGTCATCACCGCGGTGTCGCCGGCGGCGTTGAAGGCAGGCGGCGTGATGGAGGCCACGCCGGGGTCGGAGGCCAGCGTATCCTGGACCCGCGTCACGGCGGCCTGGTCAGCCGACGAGGGCGTGGTCACGACGACCGTGAACGGGCCGTTGAAGCCCTTGCCGAAGCCGGCGGCCAGCAGGTCGTAGGCGCTGCGCTCGGTGGAACCCTTGGCGGCGTTGCCGTCGTCGGACATCGCGATGCGCATGCTCAGCACCGGGGCGGCCATGGCGGTCAGCACGACGAGGCTGGCGATGGCGTAGCGACCCGGGTGGCGGCCGACGCGGTGGGCCCAGCGACCCGCCGCCGTCTGGTCGGCCGGCTTGGCCTTGTGCGACTTGCGATGGATCGAGAGCCGGTCGATCTTCGTGCCGGCCAGCCCGAGGAGGGCGGGCAGCATCGTCACCGCAGCGGCCATGGCCACGACCACCACGATGGCGGTAGCCACACCCATCATCGTCACGGCGGGCAGGCCGGCCAGCTGGAGGCCGAGGATGGCGATGACCACGGTGGCGCCGGCGAACAGCACGGCCTGGCCGGCAGTGGCGTTGGCGGTACCGGCGGCATCAGCCACGCTCATGCCGTCATGCAGGTGCTGGCGGTGACGGGTCACGACGAACAGCGCGTAGTCAACGCCGACGCCCAGCCCGATCATCGTGGCCAGCATCGGGGAGACGGTCGGCACGTCGCCGAAACCGGCGAGGATCCTCACACCGGCGAGGCCGATGAAGATGCCGAGCAGCGCCGTGGCGATCGGGATGCCCATGGCGATGATCGAGCCGAAGGCGACGAGCAGCACGACGACGGCCACGAGCAGGCCGAGCTTCTCGTTGCCGCCCTCCTCGTCGCCGGCGCTGGCGATCGAGCTGGTGAGCTCGGTCTGCACGCCGGCGTCACGCGCCGTCGTGAGCGCGCTCTCGGCCTCGTGGAGGTGGGTGGCGTCGATGGTCTGCACCGCGTAGGAGACGTCGACGTAGGCCGTGTGCCCGTCGGCGCTCAGGGCCGGGGCCGCCGGGTCGAACGGGTCGGTCACCCCGGTGACGTCGTGGCCAGTGCCGAGCTGCTGGACCGTGGCCTCGATGGCGGCGGCCGACGCCGGCTCGTCCAGCCGGCCGTCGTCCCGATGGAAGACGAGCCGGCCCGAACCGCCGGCCTCACTGGGGAAGCGCTCGCTGAGGACGTCCGCCGCCTTCTGGGATTCGACGCCGGGCACACGGAAGTTGTCCTTGAACGAACCCCCGATGCTCCCGCTCAACGCCATGACGACCACGGCGGCCATCAGCCAGGCGCCGATCACGCGCCACGGATGGCGGGCGGCACTGCGACCGAGTCGGAAGAGGAACGACGACATGGTGACCTCCGGTTCGTGGGCCGCACGGTGCGGACGACGACACCATCCGCCTCGGCTCTGACGCGGCGCTGACGGGGGCGCGTCAGCGCCGTGTCAGGCCCATCGAAGGGCCTCGGCGCACGCTGAACACCTCCCCAAGGTGCGGGGCCGCATCACCGGCGTCAACGTTGGGTGCGAATCGGTTCACGGGTGCCGATTCGCCCGCCTGGCGGGTTGTTCCGCACCCATTGGGTGCTGATGGACTCAGTGCATCGTGCGGGCCATCGAGATGTAGGCGCGCAGCCCGCGTCGGGCAGGTAGGCCCGCACGATGGCGATGCCGATAGGAGGTCGATCGCTGCTCGCGTCACCCGGGAGCGGCGGGACGGCTCCGCCTCAACCATGGGGACGACCGGGGCTTCGAGCACGACGTGCGCTTCGCTCATGGCGGCAGCATCCGCCCACCCGCTGATGCGAGCCTGATGTCGCCCTGATACGAGCGGCGGGCTACAGCGGCCCGAGCCCGACCGTGCGGCTGGCCGTCGCCGAGCGGCCCAGGCTGTCGGTGACGACGACCCGGAGCCCGAACGGTCGCGTGATGCGCACGAGGGCGAGATACTCGACGCCGTGGGTCCGGTTGGCAGCCAGCACGATCTGCCCCGGCGGGTTGGGTGGCAGCGCGTCGACGTCGGGGATGGCCGCTAGCGCCGCGTGCACGGTGGCGCCGGTCGCGGGGAACGTGAGCCGCCGAGCTGTGACCGTGATGGAGGCGTCGCCCCCCGGCCCGGAGTCGGCGACGACGTTGGTCGTGATCGTCGCCACCACGCCGTTGGGAACGGCCCGCACTCCCGTGATCGCCACCTGCGGGACCGGGTGCAGCGGCAGGGCGGGAACGGTGACGGTCACCTCCCGGGAGCGCCCGAGCGGGTCGGTCAGGCGGACCACGACGTCGATCGCCTGCTGTGCCGACGGCCGGCTGAACCAGATCGCGACCGTGGTGTGCCGGGCCACCCGGGCCGTCCTCGTGAACGTGCCCGTCCCCACCGCGCCGGGTGGCGTCGTGACCGACGCTTCGGCGATCTGGTCGAGGCTCGTCGAGAACGCCGCCACCTCTGCCCCACCGCCGGCCACGGCCGCGTCGACGTCGAGCCGGAAGGGGCCGAGCGGATGGCGCTCGAGTGGCGCGTCGGTGGTGATCGGGACGAGCACGCCCGTCTCGTCCGGCGCCCAGTTGGTGACCGTGCCCAGCACGAGGTCGGGCGCGTCCGGCGGCGGCAGCAGCACCGTCGAGGTGCTGGAGTCGAGCGACCGCTGGCCGACGCGGCCGTGCTCACGGTCGGCCGGGGCGAGCAGGGGGACGGCGCGGGTCCGGTAGCGCGCCGGACGCCAGTCGCCCAGGCTGGGGTCGACGAAGGTGGCGATGTAGCGCAAGCCCGCCGGCGTCTCGGGATCGGCGGCGACGGTCGCGGCCACGCTGGCCAGCGGCGGGCCCATCTGCCCCGTCGAGCCCGTCGCCGCGGGCAGGTACGTGCGGTGCAGCTCGAAGGCGACGACGGGGACCGTGCTTCGGCACGAGAGGTCGACCTGCACACGGTCGCCACCGCCCTGGCTGACGATGGCGCTGGAGATCTCGGGCACTCCGGGCCGGACCGGGGTCGGCGCGGCGGCCGCCTGGAACTGGTCGATGTTCGTCGGGAAGGCGGACTCCACGTTCGCGGGCGTGATCCCGGTGACGGTGAAGAGGTGGATCTCGCGGCTGCCGCGCGGCAACGGGTGGTCGAGGGTGGCGGGCAAGGGAGACGTGAGCTCGGTGACGCGGGCGAACGCCTCTCGCTTCTGCTCGGCCGTCAACGAGGCGAAGGCCTGCTTGAGCGCGACGAAGCGCAGCGACAGTGACATCGCCGGAGGGATAGGGCCGATGCCGGCGAGGTGCCGGATGCGCAGCTCTGTCGCCGTCCACACCACGAGCTTCGTGGCCTCCGGCACTGCGAGCCGTAGTTGCACATGCGACGACCCCTCGGCGTCGGTCAGGCTGCCGAGTGGCACGATCGGCAACCCCGGCGCAGGCACCACTACCGGTACCGGGCTCGACGCAAACGCCCGCATGGGCTGCGGAGAGACCGCGCCGAAGCTCGGGCGGCCGAAAGCCGCCTCGCGCGCCCACGTAGCGGCGAGGTAG
This sequence comes from uncultured Acidimicrobiales bacterium, assembly GCA_963728985.1. Lineage (GTDB taxonomy): Bacteria > Actinomycetota > Acidimicrobiia > Acidimicrobiales > Ilumatobacteraceae > DASXAI01. The sequence continues at coordinate 404,575 of CAVSME010000008.1, forward strand.
TGGGCCTCGGTCGTGAAGTCGAGCGTCTGGTTGGCGATCAGCAGGCGGTAGCGGCGGCGTTCACCCTGCGCTGGACCGGGCGCCACCACGACGTCGTCGCTGGCCGACAGTGGCTCGACCGTGAGCCCGGGCGAGAGCGGGTTCGGCGTGTCCCCGATGAACTGCACGGTCAGCTCGAACCGTCGACCGCCTGCGGGCGGCGGCCCGAACGGCGTCACGCCGGCCGGCGTCGGCGCGCCCGAGTACGGCGCTGGCACCACGACGACGGCGGTCTGGAGGAACGCGGGGCTGCGGGCCGACCAGTCGACGGTGACCACGATCGAGAGCGTCATCGGGCACACCGAGGTGCCGGCGAAGCTGGCGTCGAGGCGGACGTCGCTGATGACCGGGATGGGTTGGTCGGGCTCGGTGGCCGAGTGGGCGACGTCTTCCCATGGGCTCCAGACACCGAACGGGTCCTGCTGGGCGACGGCGTAGCCGCTCGTACGGGCCGTGCCGTCGACCGGCAGCGGGCGCGCGGCATCGACGACGGCCACGTGATCGTTGGCCGGCTTCACCTGGCGGACGGGCGCGAGCGGCTGCGGGCCCCCGCTCGGCCGGGTGTCGAGCAGCGACTGGGCGGGTGTGGCCAGATCGGGCGGGTCGTAGCGGGCGGCAGCGGCGCCGGCGGCCCGGCTCAGCAGGAACGACCGGGGGATGGCCAGCCAGGACAGCCGCACCGTGTCCCGCCAGGGCTGGTTGCGGCTGAGCGGATCGAGGAGCCCGGCCCGACCGGCGGTGAGCCCGGCGGGCGAGGCCATGGCCGAGTGCGGCGCCTGGGCTGGCACGATCCACGCGTACTCGAGGGGCAACAGCCCGGCGACGCCTTTGGGGTATGTCGCCGTCACCATCAGGTCGCGGCCGAACAGCCGCTCGTTGGCGGCCGACAGCGGATAGCCGGTGCCGAACCCCACGGCGATGGCCTCGAAGGGGTCGGTGTTGGCGGCCATCAGCAACGACCCGAGCGGTGGCACCTTGGCCGTGGACGAGGCCACGGTGGCGACGCGACCGTCCTGCTCCGGCGGACCGATGGCGTGGACTTGGCGCAACGCCGCTTGGGCGGCGGGATCGAGGCCGGGCGCGAAGAGCGGGCCGATCTGGCTCAGCAGCAGGGATTGGACGTCCTTCACCAGCGCGCCGGGATCGGGCGGTTCCCATGGCGGGGCGAGGTGGCCCGTCTCCGTGACCGGGTACCACCCGAACGGCGGCCCGGCCCGCTTGATCCGCTCGACGGCGGCGGCGAACGGGTCGACGAGTGCCGCCACCATCCCCTGCTTCGGGCCGTCGTACTCCAGACCGGCCCAGTCGGCGGCGTCGTAGGGCAGGCCGACGAGCTCGAGCTCCTCCCAGGTCCCTTCGCTGGCGACGGTGGCGGCCCTCACGGCCCGGGCGCCGACCAACGTGCCGTTCACCAACCGGGCGTAGGTGATCGAGCCCGAGCGCACGGTCAACGACAGCTGCGCCGGCCCGGCGGGCGCCGACGTCACGGCGACCGCCGACGCCACGTTGGCCTCGGTGCGGAACGCCCACAGGGAACGCGGCTTCGCCGCGTTGACCGGCGTGCAGGTGATCTCGAGTGTGAGGAGCGGCGGGCCGGCCCAGACGATCCAGGTGCCGTCGCCGTCGGGCAGCGTGAAGACATCGAGCCGATCGAGCGCGTCCTTGTCCTGGCGGACCCAGACGGTGAACGGCACCGGGGGCACACCAGCGCCGTCCGAGACGTACCAGCGCAGCTGCAGGCCGCGTGGCGCCGCGAAGTGGTCGCGACCGGGCCGGTTGGCGGCGGCCAATGCCTTCTCCTGGGCTGCCCACGCGGTCTCCCAGTCGACCACGGCGCCTTCGGCGACGAATTGGTTGGCGTCGACGAGGCGGTCCATCACGAGTCCTCCCACGCGGCGGCCGAGAACGTGAGGTTGACGAGCGGTGCGGTGGCGCCGCCGGTGTTCGTGACCGGGTCGTTGGCCCGCACGAGGTTGACGGCGAGCGTGCGGCCTCGCTGGTTGGCCGCCAGCAGCACGACGGCGCGCTGCGCACCAGGCGCCTCGACCACGCTCGTGATGGCGGCTGTTCCCGCGGTCGTCACACTGAGCCATTCGAACGGAGCGCTGACCCAGCGCACGCCGCGCGGGTCGCCGGGATCCAGCAACGGGACCTTCTCCGGGGCCATGCGCCGCCGCCACAACGCTTCGTTGGCGTCGAGCACGACGGCAACCGGCTGCGGGGTCGGCGACGCGTCCCACAGGACGAGGATGCCGCCATGGCGGGGCACGCCCAGCGGATCGAGGCCGGCCGCGGCGAACGCCTCGTCGAGCTGCGCGCCCACGGGATGGGCGCCGAGGGCGGCCAGCGCGCCGGGGTTCGGCACGCTGCGGTGCTCCACGACGGCGGCACGGATGGACGCGGCGAGCTCGGTGAGACTCCGGTACGCCGACGTGGTGAACCCGTGCCGGTACATCAGCGTCTGCCCGGCCCCGGTCAGCGGCTCGCGGACGATGTCGATGAGGTAGTCGGTGCGGGTGTCGAGCGGGAACTTGATCTGGATGCTGACATGCTCGTCGCGCTTCCCCGAGGACGCGACGCACGGCAGATCGGTGGCCAGCGCCTGCACCGCTTCCTCCCAGGGCGAGCTGATCCGCACTCCGTTGGTGCCCACGACGGCCGGCGTGATGTCGAAGGCGATCGGCGGGCTGCCGACGAGCGCCGTCCCGTCGGGCTGCGGATGGCGACCCGACGAGCCGTGCAGGATCATCCGCAGCTTGTAGCCGTAGGCGGTGAACAGCTTGGCCACGTCTTGGGTGGCGAAGCTGATCCGTACCGGGTCGTCGCAGAACGCAGCGCCCTCCCGGTCTCCCGGGTCGGTGTCGAGAACCCAGGGATCGAGACGGGTGGGCGCTTCCGCCGAGCTCTGCGCCGAGAACGTGAACCGCTGCGTGACCGGCTGGGCGTTCGCAAGAGTTCCCTTCTCGGTGACGGGAGGACGGGTCGTTGACTCCTTGAAGAACGCATCCCACGTGACGGACACGGCGTAGTCGGCGTCCGGCGCCAGGAGCGCGTGGTCGTCGGGATCCTGACCGAGCACGGTGTCGAGGGCGCTGACCTTCTTCTGCTGGACGAGCACGTCGAAGTCATGGCGCTCGATCTCGACAGCCGGCAGCAGCTCGGCGGCGGCGAGGTAGAAGGGATCGAACCCGGGCTTGCCCGCCACCTCGGCACGCAGGCCGATCTCCACCCGCTCCGCCTTCTCAGGCGGCTTCAAGGTGGCCACCGCGATGACGAACTCCTCCTTGCCCGCCAGCGCCGCCAGCAGCTCGGCGCACCGCTCGACCGGATCGCGCCACGGGCCGGTCGGGTCCCACCAGCGCGCGGGGATGCCGCCCACGCCGATGGTGCTCACCTGATCGGCGCGTTCCTCGCCCACGATCGTCCCGTCGGCGGCGAGGTAGCGGAAGAACATCTCCCCGTGCAGGGCGTTGCGGCGGGCGGCGTAGAGCACGGTGGCGTACGGCGAACCGGCGAGCGTGACGACAACGCCGTCGCGCAGGTCGGACGGCGTGAACCCGGTCTTCGTCCATGCCGCCTTCACCAGGGCGACGTCAGCGTCGTCACCGAGCGGCGACGGCTCGGCGCTGTCGCGCTCGGGCGAGCGCAGCACGCGTCCCTCGCACGGGAACGCGCGTGCGAACGGCGCCAGCACGGGCGTGGCCACGAGCCAGCTCGTCAGTTCGCGTGGGTGGACGCCGCTGTCGAGCAACGCCGTCGCCCTCGTGAACGCCGATTTGTCCGTCAGCGTGGACGGCCCCGACGGACCCACCGAACCGGCGGCCAGGCCGGCCAGCGTCGGGGCGGCCGGATCGGAGTGAGAGCACGCCACCGCACCACCGACCACGTCGGCCGGGTCGATGTTGCGCCGGCGATCGGCCTCCACCACGTGGCAGCGCCAGCGCTCGCTCACGTCGACCGTCACCGTCGGTGCGTCCGAGCGGTACGTACCCGTATCGTCGGGCCAGCGGATGCCGGTCAACGTCCAGCCGGACTCGGACTCGCCGACCGGTTGCCGATCGAACGTGAACAGGAACGGGGCCGCCGGCGCGGCCGGGTCGCACGTGGTGCCCCACGTCTCCTTCACGATCTCTTCGAGTTTGGTGCCGTACGGCATCGCCTTCGGTGTGGCGAACGGGATCCACGAGTTGATGGCCAGCCGCGTACCAGCGAGCGGGTCGTCGGTCTTCGAGCGGGGCCACCAGGCGCACGGCACCGGCCCGCCGGTCGGCACCGGCGTGATGGCCACCTCCCGCAGCTCGTAGCGCCACCAGTAGGCACCTCTGCTGACCCATCCGTTGAACGCGCCCGGGCTGGCGACCAGTTCGGCGTTCGTCGTGGCGTGGCCGACGGCGGTGAACCCCGCTGCCAGCTGCGGGATGACGGAGAACTCCACGACGGCGAAGGCATCGAGGGGCACGGGATCGAGCGGATCGGGATCGGCGGGCTGGCCGTCCTGGTGGGCCCGCCCGAGAACGCCGTCGATGGCGCCGTCGGTGCCGCTGCCTTCCACGAGGGCGGGCGAGCGGTTCACGAGGGCCACGCCGTCGACGAGCGGAGGCGCCTTCGGCGGCGGCGTGACCGGGCTGTTCAGCTCGAATTCGACGCAGCCCTCGACCGAGAAGAAGAAGAAGTCGACGCTGCCGCACACCTCGCCGTGCACGTAGTACGAGTGGCCGTCGGTCATGGCGTCGAGCTCGGCCGACGCACCGATCGAGACGATGAACAGGCGCAGCTCGCCCTCGAGCCGGATCTTGCCGCCGACGAAGAACGGGTCGATGGAGATGAGGGCGTCCAACCCGCCGGCCACCTTCACGTACAACCCGACGTCGGTGTCACCCCACACGAACGTCAGGTGGAAGCCGACGGCGAGCGTGATGCCGGCCGTCTTCACGTCCGGGAACGGGTCGTACGGCGGGTCGGGCGGCGCACCGATGCCCTTGCCGTGCACCATCAGGTAGCCGGTACCGCGGAAGAGGTCGAAGATGCTGACGACGACCGGATCGAAGTAGCGGCCGAGGTCGAAGCTCCAGTTGCTGGTGTCGTGGAAGTCGAAGAAGGCCTGGACCGGCACCCGCAACGTCACCAGGGACGCCACGTCGTACTCGGCCAGGATGCCGATCGAGATGGCGTCGGGGCTGATCTCGATGGCGGCCAGGATCGGATAGCCGTCGGTGTTGTGATCGGACGGGCTGTCGAGGGGCGGCGTGAGGATGCGCGCCTTCATCACGATCACGACACGCGGACCGGGCAGCTCGAGGATCAGCAGGCCCTTGAGGCGCATGAGGAACCCGCCGTCCACGGTGCCGAGCGTGGCGCCGGCGGCGAAGGCCCACGCCCCGGCCTGGGCGTTCCAGCCGGCGGGATGCAGTGGGTTGTGGCCAGGCTGGTTCTTCAGCCACTCGATGGCCGGCGTCGGGTGGAACCGCGCCATGTTGACGCCGATGCCGGCGGCGAAGCCGAAGATGCCGAGACCCGAGTTGCCGAGCGGGATGGGCGCCGGCAGCTCGACCTCGGCGGCGACGAACACGCCGAGCACCGTGGCCGATGCGTTGTTGGCCGGGTCGACGTGAGTGCGTTGCACCTTGAGCGACGCCGACGCGCGGATGCCGACGGGCGTGACGGTGATGTCGAAGAATCCGGCGAAACCGTCCGGGTTGATCTCGACGTAGCCCGTGCCCACGAAGGCGCCGGGCACCTCGAGCGTGGCGCCGAGGGCCGACAGCGTGGGCACCTCGTTGGCATCGAGGCGGACGCGGACGCGGGCACGGTCGATGCGCACGATCCCGAGCTCGGCGCCGATGCCGATCTCGGCTTCGAGGTAGGTCGGGTTGTCCTTGCTGACCTTCGCCCCGAACACCTTCAAGATGTCGCCGAGCGGATCCTTGGCAACGATGGCGCCGTCGGGGATGTCGATCGTGAAGCCCTTCGAGGCGTCGAACACCGGCCGCGCCTGGAACGGACCGCCGCTGCGATCACCGAGCTTGAGGCCGACAGCGCGGTAGCGCGTCGTGATCGGCTTGTCGAGGTTCACCGACACCACGCCGGCGTCGAAGCCGATGGCCGTCTCCAGGTCGAGCAGCACGACGTAGTCGGTGCCGGCCGGCCCATGGCTCACGATCAGCTCACCGCCGTGCAGGATCACGTGCTTGGTCTTCAACCGGTCCAGCGCGGCGAGCCCGGTGGCGGCGCCGGCGGTGAGGGCCAGTGGGACCACCTCGCCGCTCGCCGGGCTGGGCGGTGCGACCGCAGCCAGCACCGGTCCGAGGGCGGCCATCGCGCCATAGATGTTCACGCCGATGATCCCCGCGCCGGCGGCAGGGCGCTCCACCTTCCACAGCCCATCGGTGTCGGCATCGATGGCGGTGAACGCGGCGGTGATCTTCCACTCGCTGGCCGTGCGGTCGAGGTCGAGGCGCAGCAGGAACCGCGAGATCCCGTCGTTCGGGTTCGGTGCCGGCGGCAGCTGCGCCGTCGGGTCGTTGGCCGCCAGGCCCCGCTCGGCGGCGGTGCGGATGTCGATCTCACCGTTGATCTCCACGAGCACCACGTCGCCGCGCTCCAGGCGCACCTTGAGCCCGATGCGGTGGAACCAATCCGGGAAACCGGGCCGGGCGGGCTCGGCGTTGGCCGGCGTGACGGGCTCCGGCGGCGCGTCGTTGGGCGGGCGCACGAGCGTGACGGTCGACGTCGCCGATGTCGTCGTCGGCTGCTGGTACGACGCCACCGCGCTCCAGTACTCGGGTCGCGGCGTGCCGGGGTTGGCCTTCGAGGTGGCGAAGCCGTCAGCCGTGAGCGGTTGGACGATGGCGAGCGACGGTTGGGCGGCGGCCTGGCGGGCCTGCTGGAGGAGGTGCTCCAGGGCCTCGGCCCGCCGCCGGGACAGTTCCTTGTTGAAGTCGACGGCGTCGGGGTCGCCGTCGAAGGAGGCGAACCCGGTGATCGTCACGCTGTCGCCCGCACCGAGCGCGAGGAGGTCCGCCCACCCGCTCGTGCCGGCCAGTCGCTGCGCCGTCGTCCACGTGTCCTTGTCCGGATCGAGGGCGGGGAACGCGTTCACGTTGTCGGGGTCGTCGGAGTAGTGGAAGTGCTTCGGCGCCGTCGACCCGTCCTCGGCGTTGGTGGGGTGGTTGAAGTGGTAGTAGGCGGTGAAGGTGCGCGGTGTCGTCGCCGTCACGGTCCGCTGGGCGGTGACGGTCACCGACTGCCCGGCGGCGACAGGGACAGTGGCGTTCGCGGCCGTCACCGGCGCCGCACCGGGCCACGACCACGTGATCGTGCCGGTTGGGTCGGCCAGGGTCACCCCGGCACTCACGTCGTCCGAGCCGGCCAGCACGATGGCGTCCGCGCCGGTGGCACTGGTCGGCTCGACCGGATGGGTGCCCTCGCCCGGGATCGGATCGGGAGGCCCGGCCTTGCGGGTGGCGGTGACGGTGACCGTCGAGGTGTGGCCGCCGGCGTCGCTGACGGTCACGGTGATCGAGACGGAACCGGCGGCGGGCGTGGTCACGTCGGCGCGGGTGGCGTTCGTGATCTGCCCGCCGACGTTGATGGCCGTCGACAGCGGGCTGAGTCCGCCGGCGGCGTCGACGACGATCGTGGTGTGCTCGGGCACCGCCGCACTGAGATTCGGGGCGGCGCCGGTCGTGCCCGTCCACCGCCCGTCGGCATCGTGGAACCGGACCCGGATCGTGGGCGCCTCGCCGCGGTTCACGACGTCGAGCTCGAAGGTGCCGGTCACGCCCTCGTGCTTGCCGATGCCGATCCAGAGGTCCTCGACCCCGGCCGCCACCGCGAGATCCTCGAGGCCATGGGGAGCGATGAACAGGCGCACCTCGGGCAGCCACAGGCCCTGCCAGTCGGCGGGGAGCGACTTGGCGTTGGGCGGCGGCGGCTTGGCGGCGCCCGGGTTCGAGGCGTCGGACAGGTCGAGCACGGCGGCGCGGAACGTGAAGCCGAGCACGGTGCCCGGCCCGATCAGCGCATGGGCCGGCTCCATCCGGCACAGCTCGTAGACGTCCGGGTCACCCGCGGCTGACTTCAACGACACGCTCGGGTCGCCGGTCGCCGCGGTCCGCTCGATCCGCACCGCCAGGCGGGGCAGGTGGAACCGCACCTTCACGTGGTCGGGGTCGGCCACCAGCAACCCTTGCGCGTCGAGCTTGGCGCCCCGCAACCACGGCAGCGTCAATACCGCCGACGGGAAGGTGAGGGTGAGCTTGAAGGGCCCGGTGGCATTGGCGTCGCTGGCGTCGGTCTCGACCTCGAGGTCGTAAGCGATGGTCGGATCGGGGAACGCCAGCCACGAGGTCGGCTCGGCGCCGGCCGGGCTGCCCGTGCCGTCGGTCTTCTTCACGGCGAAGCGACCGCTGGCGGGATCGAACGTGAGGTTGGCCAAGTCGGCCGGGCGGATCGAGCCGAAGTAGTGGCGGCGCGGCGGACCGTTCAGGTCCTCGTGCGTGGCCCCCGTGAGGTCGATCAGGTCGAGCAGGTCGCGAACCTGACCGAGGCGCGACAGCGCGTCAGCCGGCAGAACCGAAGGCACGGTGTCAGCCAACGCTCTCCCCTCCTTCGCGGCGGCTCACCATAACGCTTTGTGAGAGACCGCCGCGGTGCTGCGTGATACCAGTCGCTACCCGAGGAGCTCGATGGCGTCGAGGTCGAGGGCGTGGCGGGTGTGACGAGCAGCCATGGTCATGAACATCTGGTCGCCGCGATCGGTGCGCTCCACGAGCATGCTGGCGGCGACGGCCATGACCACGCCGGACCACGTGCCCCGCCGGTAGTCGCGCCAGCAGCGCGCCCAGTCGTAGCCCTGCACGCCACTAGCCAGCAGCCCGTCATGGTACGACCGGACCAGTTCCTCCTCGACGGCGGCGCGGTCTCCCGGCAGGAGCCCGGCGCCGATGAAGTAGGCCACGTCGTTGAGACCCGGACCGATGGCGCACGTCTGCCAGTCGACGACCGTCACCGGCTGGCGCCCGGGCGTGGGCTCGAACAGCAAGTTGTCGAGCCGGTAGTCGCCGTGCACGATCGTCCACGGTTCGGTGTCGGCGCCGAGGTAGCCGGCCAGCGCGTCGAACAACGCACCACCGGCGGCCGAGACGTCAGGCCCGTAGACGTCGCCATAGCGCTGGCGGAATCCTTCCCACAGTTGCGGCAGGAGCATGAGCAGGAGGTCGCGCCGCTCGGCGCGGTCGCCGGCCAGCCAGTCGAGCGTGGCCAGCGCCGGATCCCCCCACCGGGGCGCGTGCAGGCCGACGAGCTCGTCGACCGCCGCGCCCGCCTGGTCTGGCGAGCAGCCCTGCAGCTGGTCGCCCGCACGAGCCGGGGCCATGTCCTCCAGCAGCAGCACGAAGTGGGGCGTCCCCGGCTCGATGTCGGCGTAGTACACGGTCGGGGTGTGGATGGGGAGGCTCGGTGCCAGCTGCTGGTAGAAGAGGACCTCGTTCTCGTAGTTGTGCAGCGAGACGGCGGTGGCTCGGCTGGTCTCGTCGGCCGCCGGCAGCTTCGCGATCATCGTCGCCGGTCCAGCGACGCCGGAATAGCGGAGCGTGATCCGGAAGCTGTCGCTCATCTGGCCGGTCCCGATCGGGCGGAGATCGACCGCCGTCACGTCGCCGTTGGCGATCCGGCCTGAGCGGCGCAGCGCCTCGGTGCACCACGCCGGCGTCATCGCCTCGGGCGTGTCGGCAATGGCCAGATCGCTCATGTCGGCAACACCCCCATGACGTTCGGATCCGCGGCGCGCAGCGTAGGCGCGACGTCAGCTCCGGTCCGGTCCACCGCTTTCGACCCGAAGCTGGTCACCGGTGAGCCCAAAACAGCCGTTTCGTAACGACTTCGCCATGGAATCTCTCTTTTCTTGGTATCTGACCGCCGATTCGCCGCCTCTTCCGAGTTGTCGCAAGGGGGGTGTGGTGTGCACCAGCACCAGCAATTCTCCAGTTGGCCACTGGAGCGCCGCCAGGGGCGGGCGGCAGCGCGACAGCACCCGGGATGGAGCCGTTCATGAGCTCCGCTTCCCGCAATCGATCACCGTTCGTCGGGCGTTTTGACGAGTTGGCGCGCGTGCGCTCGACCGTTGCTTCAACCCGAACGAACGGCTTCGAGCTCCTCGTCCTCACGGGCGAGCGCGGCATCGGAAAGAGCCGGCTCGTCGCGAAGGCGCTCGAGCTCGAGGATCCCAGCATCGACCGAGTTGTTCGGCTCAGTTGCGTCGACCAGCTCGGCGCCACGGACGCGCTCCTCGACGGTTTCATCAACCGGCTCACCGGGCAGGAAGACGCAGCTCCCGCAGCCGAGCCGCACGCTGACACCTGGGAGGTCGAGCTCGCGTCGGTGTCGCCATCGGAAGTCGAGGCCCGAAAGACCGCCTCCCTGGCGCGGGCGGTCGCCGCCGTGCTGCAGGCGACGGCCGATGGCAATGCCGTCCTGCTCGTGGAGGACCTGCATTGGGCCTCCGCGACGACGCTCAGCTTCTTTGACCTGTTGGTCCACGAGATGACGTGCTCGCCGTATCGCCGCGTTGCGTTGCTGATCACGCGGCGGCCGGGGCCTCCCGGCGACGAGATCGACGTCGCCGTCCGCCACCTCCTTGCGAGTCCTCGCGGCCAGGAGTTGAGCTTGGGTCCGCTCGAGGTCGCGGAAGAAGAAGAGCTCGTCCGGTACCACACGAGCTACCCGAGCCGGACATATGTCGACCTCGTGCGGCGTACCTCGGCCGGCAATCCGCTCGACATGCTGGCCACCATCGATGTGCTGCGTGAGCGAGGCATCGGGCCGGGCATCGCCAGCGACGACCTCCGGATCCTCGGTCGTGTGCGGCTGCCGCTGCCCTCCGAAGCCGACCCGGTGGTCACCTGGCTCTCGGGATTGCCAGCGGATCTCTGGACGCTCGTTTCGAGCTGCGCGATCCTCACCGACGAATTCGATGTCGCCGCCGCTGCGGCCGCCAGCGCGCTGCCACCAGCCGAGGTCGTTCCTCTCTTGGATCGTGCGTGTGCGATCGGCACGTTGGCCTCGGACGGCGTGACGTTCTGGTTCGTTCATCCGCACTATCGAGAGGTGCTGTCGTCGTCGCTCAAACCAAGCTCACGCGCCCAGATCCACCTGCGCTGCCTGCGCCACATCCAGTCGTCGTCGAGGGAGACGGCCGAACGCGACCACTACGCCATCGGCCATCACCTCCTCCAGGCGCGTGCTGCGACGGGCTCCGCCGACCGGTGGATCGGTCTGTCGAGAGCTGGTGCCGCGGCAATCGCTCGGGCCGACTGGGTAGAGGCGGGACGGTTCCTCGAATCGGCCATCATCGACCGGCCGGATGATCTGCCGACCAAAGAACTTGCCCTCCTGCACCTGCGGACCGGGCAGGCCCACTTCTTCAGCCACGATGCTGACGCGGCTCGGCGCCACCTCCTGACGGCGATCGACTTGGCGAAGGCGGAGGACGACCAGCGCATCTGGTCGCTGGCGGCCCGCACGTTGACGCGCCAGGACAACACTCTCAACGTTCACGCGTACCAGCGGGTCAACAACATGGAGGTCATCCGAGACTTCCTCGACGCCGCTCGCGATCCCGTCGAGAAGGCGCTGGCACTCGAAGTGCTGGCCGAGGCGCACTCAGGCGCTGGGCTCGACGAGGAGGCCGATCGGCTGGCCGGTGAAGCGATCAAGCTCCTCGAAGGCTCCGGCGATGATCGCGCGCTGGCGATGTGCCATTTCTCCCGGGCATATGGCGCCCTTGCGGCCTTGCGCTTGCGACAGGGACGTTCGATCGAGGCCAAAGTCCTGTTTCACACGAGCCGGACCGGCGACTGGTTCGTCCCGATGGCCCTCGAGGCGCGCTTGGCGTTCCTCCACATCGGCGTTGGAGACCTGGCCGGCGCTGATCAGCTTGCGTCGCGATCGATCGCAGTGGCCTCGTCCTACCACGAGTACGCCGCACTGTCGCTCGGGCACACCGTGCGTGCCGCGACGGCGATGCTGCACGGCGACTTCGCGGAGGCCGACCGGCATGCCGATCGAGCGGCTGCTGCGGCGCGCCGGTGTGGACACGCTTCGGCGGCCTACCACTTGGCTCCGTTACGAACCGCACTTCACCTGTCGCAGGGCCGCCTGGATGAGGCCGAGGCGGAGGCCGAAGGATGGAGTGGCCTACCCAACGCCGCACTGGCACCACTTCGGGCCATGATCGAGCGACGGCGGGCGTCCATGATCTCAGTCCCGCGGAGAGCTCCAATCCGCCATGTGACATGGCTCGGAGCGGGTGTCCTCGCCGCCCAGGTGACAGACGCCCTCGAGGCCGGCGACACCGCATGGCTGGAGTCGGCTCTACGACAACTCGAGGCGGTGCAGCAGACGGAGTTGGTCTTCACTGCCAGCTTCCCCAGCTCGATGCCGCGGATCTTCGCCGATGCGCTCTGCGCCGTCGAACGGTACGACGACGCCCTCGACCTCTACCGGCACGCGGTCCCGGTGTTGCGCGACACAGCGGCCTATCCCGAGCTGGTGCGAGCGCTGATCGGCCAATGCCGCGCGGACAGCCGCGCCCGAGGCGGCTCGCGCGATCAGGCCCGCCGGTCCGCTACTGAGGCACTCGAGCTGTCTCGCCGGCTCGATCTCCCGGCGTTACGAGCCGAAGCTGGTGCGCTCCTCCGGCGAGACATCGACATCCACCCGGCCGTCCGTAACCGTCAGGGCGAGTGGCGCGTCATCCTCCTCACCGACATCGTGGCGTCGACGAGCGTCAGCCAGCATCTGGGTGATCTCGCCTATCACCAGCTGGTCATGCAGCACCACGCTCTCGTTCGTCGTTGCGTCGAGAAGCACGGTGGTCACGAGTTCGGCGATACCGGCGACGGTCTCTTCGCCTGGTTCTCGACGACGGATGACGCGGTGGAGGCCGCGCTGGCCATCCAGGACGAGACAACGCTGGCGCCGGCGCAGGCATCCGGGCATCGCCTCGGGGTCAAGGTCGCGCTCAGCGGCGGCGACCCGCTCATCCTCGATGACCGGCCGTATGGGCTGATCGTCAATCGCGCAGCTCGGCTGGTCACCCTGGCGAAGGGCGGCGACATCGTGGCCGACGAGGCCGTGACCGACGATCTCGACCCGGCACACGTCGAGGTCCGGATAGGCACGCCCGTCGAACTCAAGGGCATCGGCGAGCACCGCCCGGCCTGGATCTCTGGGCGGGAGAACGAGACGTTCCCGGACAGCTCACTCTGAAGTCGGCGGACAACCGCATCCCCGTGTCGTAACTACAGAAGGAGAACGCCATGTCCGTCGGGCCGATATGGAGCAAGGGAAACGATAACGAGTACTTCTACCTGGAGAACTTCTTCAACGAATCGGCCAGGAATCATCGCGTGGAACTGCAGGACTTCTTTGACGTATTGAGTGATCCGACTCAGAATGCAAACGTGATCACCGAAAGAGCGCGCTTGTTCTCAACGTTCGTGGTCAACCCAAACCACCGTGCCAGTCTCCGAGAGGTACTCGAAAGAGTCGCGCAGAACTGGTTCGGCGACAACGGTCAGCCGATGTGGCACCGCTCGGCGCAGACCCGGCCCGCGGAGATGCACCGCGTCACCTGTGCCTCGGAGGCATATCTAGCTCAGCTCCTGCTCGCCGGCGCCGAACGCTGCGAGTTCTACGGTCAGTGCAATCATCGCGACTTCGAGACATGGATCACATGGCCGCGAGAAGGGTTTCGCGGGCAAGTCGTTCGAGTCTGGCGCTGTGTACCGGACAACTATCTTTATGACAGAGTCATCTACGGTCAGGCTCGGTCAGCAAGCCTGGATGAACTGGCTATCTTGGCGGCTTTAAATCCGGCCCAACTCGACCAGGTAAGGGATTTCCAGATCGCTGTGGTCACGGATCAAGCAACGGCCGCCAACCAGGAACTTCTCGACGCACTGCAAGCGCGCCGAGACGGCTACCACGCACCAACCTCTGGGCCCGCTGGGCGCCAAGCGTTCGATGACGCCGTTCGGGAGGCCGAGAACAATCTGGTCGCCGTCCTGGGCGGCCATCCGGATCCGCACAATCCCGCCTTCCGGGGCACGGCCCTGGCCGTTCCGGACGATCGCGGCCTTCGGCTCAGGGGCGATGTGCAGGTTCAAGACCTCAGGGAGTTCCTTGCCGACCCCCGTGAGCCTGCCCTCAATCAGCCCGCCGACGAGTTGTTGGCGGCAGGGGGGCCACCGGCCGACGGCGTTCGCTTCCGCTGGAATCGCGCCCTGCCAGGCAACTGGCCGCCCTACCCGCCGATCGGCGGTGACGTTGCCAGGTGGCTGCCTTGAGCAGCTACGACGTCTCGGCAGGTGGCGTCGCGGGACTGCGCCTCTTGCAGCTGGACGGTCCGATTCCCGACGGCGGCTCGGGCCTGCCCCCGGCCGACCTCCTCGACGAGCTCCGTCAGGTGCAAGGCAACATCCTGCAGCCGCACGCCCGCCGCTTCGCGTTGCACGTGATCCTGCGTTTCACGGCGGCCAACCCGGCGCGCGACTGGATCACGTCGATGGCGGGTCAGATCACGACCGCCGCCGACGAGCGCACCGCCCGCCAGCCTGACTCGGACGCCGCCCGGCCGGTCTTCGTGTCGCTGGCCCTCAGCGCTCGTGGACTCTCGGGCGGGCGCTACACCAGCAACGACGATGCCGAGCAAGTCTTCCGGCAGGGCATGGCCGGACGGCGGGCCATTCTCTCGGACCCACCCCTCAACGAGTGGGACTCGCCCTACCGAGAAGGCTGCGATGCGTTGCTCATCATCGCCGACGACAACCCCGACAACGCATGGTCGACGTTCCGAAAGCTGTTCTCGAACGATCCGATCAGCGGCGTGGCCGTCGTCGGCGTCGAGGTCGGTCAGCGCATGATGAACGAGTTCGGCCAGGACATCGAGCACTTCCGCTACGTCGACGGCACCAGTCAACCGCAGTTCTTCCAGGCTGATGTCGACAAGGTGGAGCGACGAAACCGGCGCCACGATTGGTCGCCGGGCTTCCCCCCTCGCCAGGTCCTCGTCCGCGGCACGAGTGGGGGCTACGGCAGCTACCTCGTCTTCCGGAAGCTGGAACAGAACCTCGCCGCGTTCGCCCTCGCCAAGCAGCGGGTAGCGGCGCAGCTCGGCGTCCTCGGCGATACCGAGCTCGCCGGCGCCACCATCGTCGGACGCTACGAGGACGGGCGCCCAGTCGGCCTCCGAGACCAGTTGCCGTCGGTCCTCCCGGTCGAGAACGGGTTCGTCTACAACGACGATCCTCCCGCCTGTCCGATCGGCTCGCACGTGCGCATCGTCAATCCCCGCGCCACTCGCTACCGCCCAATGATGATCGCCGCGGCGAGGCATCCCGTATGGCCCGGCGGTCGATCGGGCGAGTTGGGCGTCGCCCGAGACGCTCCCGTCAACGGGGGTCGGCCTGCTGTTCATGGCGTACATGGCCGACCTCGGCGCCCAGTACGAGGCCATACAGATCGCCGCCAACGGATCGGGAACCGGCCAGCGGGATCCGCTCATCGGCCAGGGCGCCCGCTCGGGCAGTACCTACGGCCGATCGTCCAGCTCGACCGAGCTCGTGCGTCTGCGGGGCGGGGAGTACTTCTTCGCGCCATCACCGGCCGACCTCGGCCGGGTGGCACTCGACGGCACGCCGGGGTTGGTCGCGAGTAGACCGAGTACAGACCGCTGGTGACCAACTTCGCCGCCGCTCGGTGGCCGGCGCGCGTCAGAGGCCCAGGGCGGAGCGCAGACGCTGGGGATCCATCGCCCCTACGTCGCCGGCCGCCGGGGAGGGGAGGCTGTCGAGCAGCTGCTCCAACTCCTCCCGGCCGATCGGATCGGCGGCCGCCTCCCGCGGCGTTCGGCCACCAAGGGCGGGGATCGACTCGTCGAGCCATCGGCGCTCGTAGTCCGCGACGAAGTCGGACAGCGCCGCCTGTGCCACCGGGTCATCGTCAAGCGCAGGCGGTGGCGGTTGGTCCTCACGGGCGTCGGCCAGCGCCTGATCCATCGTGCGCCTGGTGTCGTCAACCAGTTCGGCGCCGGCGATCGCCGCGGCCACCAGGGCCCGCACCTCCGTGGCGCGCTCGTCGGAATTCACGTCGCCGGTCAGCTCATCGCCCGACAGCCGGAGTTGGGCGACCACCGTGGCCTTCTGGCCGGCCGTGTCACGCGTCAAGGTCCAGGTGGCATCGCTGCCGGCCGTGAGACCAGCACTGCGCAATGCACCCCCGACATCGGCGCCGGGTGGGCACCGCCACCGCAGCTCGTGCATCACGAAGTCCTCGCCGTCGGTGTTCTGCAGGTTCGGCGGGCGGTACATGTCGGCGATCAGCGCGGCGATGGCGACGGCGTCGCCGGCGTCGATCACGCCCAGGAAGGCCTGGACTCGACGCCGCGGGATCTCGATGAGACCGGCGAATGCCCGGTAGGTGTCTCCCACCGGCAGCGGGCGTCCCAGCAACACGGTGCCCTTGCGGGTTCGGTCGTTCGGCGTCACATTCACGATGGTGATGTCGTCGCCTCGCCCGATGTCGTGCAGCTCGAGGCGATCTCGCTCGACGCGCCGGACCTCGAACACGCCTCGATCAGTCTGCGCCCACTGGGCGGCGAGGAGCGCCTCGTCGTCGGGTAGCAGCGCGTCGCGTGCGGTCACGAACTCGGCGAACGCCTCCTGCTCGTGCAGCGCGAGATCGATCAGGAACGGCGAATCGCGCGGCGGCCACCAATCGTCGGGCATGTCGATCCGCTCCGCCAGCTCGTCGGCCAAGTCGTTGTAGGCATCTCGACAACGAACCCGCATGAACCGCTCGGCCTTGTCGTAGAGCCACTTGGCCCGATCGTCCAGCGCGTGGCGCTCCTGACCGAGGTGACACGCCTTGTACTTGCGGCCCGAGCCACACGGGCACCGCTCATTCCGCCCGACTACCGGGCGAGGCCGATGCCGGGCGAACCCCTCGACCTCGACGAGCAGGAGCTCGGCCTCGTCAGCCTCGCCATAGGACTCATCGGGTGGCTCGGACACGCTCGCCTGCTGCAGGAGCGCGTACGCACCGACGGCGTCGCCTCGATCGGCGCGGAGACCGGCCAGGTCGACCAGAGCGGGGTCATGGACGCAATCGGGCCCAACCGTCGCTTCGAGGAGATCGAGCGCCGCGACGGCGTCGCCCATGATGTCCAGCCCTCGGGCTTGCAACCACGCCAGTCCGATCGGCAGTGCTCCCTCGTGGCGCGCCGTGAGCTCAGCAGCGAACCTTGCCATGTCGTCCGGCGATGCTCCCCGCCGGTCGCATTCGGTCCAGTAGGCGTCGGCGAGGGTGGGGTCCGAGAGGATGAGGCTCACCGTGTGTACTGCGCTCGGGAGCCCTTCTGCGTCCGGGAACAAGATCTCCAGACCATCCAGCCACGTGAACGTGAGACCAAGGCTGAGGATCAGCGCCTCGACCTCATCGTCATCGAGCTCGTAGACGAGAGCCAGGCGGTTGTGGTCTCGCCAGTCCTCGAACCGTTCCCAGTCGAAACCGGACTCGGCGACGATCCCGCCTCGCAACTCGAGCCCCGCCGCCTCCAGGAGTTCGGGCACCGGGGGGATGGGCGCATCCACGAAGGCGAGCCGGTCGGCCACGAACGCTTCATAGATCGTGTGGTCGTCCGGGGCATGCAACAAGTCGTCGGGCATGGGCCGGTGCACCTGTCGGACGGTGCGACACCGGAGGGCGGCCTCGAACCCCGCTCGGATGGCCGCGATCTGCGCCGACGTCGCCGCCGGAGGCGCATTGCACGGCGACCAACTGAGCCCTCCGCTCGCGACCTTGACGGTCGCCCATCGGCCGGCCAGGTCGTCCAACCACCCGTCGGGACCGATCACCATGTCCTCGTCGTCCCAGTCGTCGGTCGTGAGCTCGCCGACCACGGCACCGGTCCCGTCGACGAGCGGTACGCCGTCGGCGACGACCAGCCACCAGCTCATCGCCGTCAGATGCGGCGACGTGCGCACGAACCCGGCTCGTGCGTCGTCGGCGTCGATCCACACGGTCCACGACGACCCCTCGAGGAGGCCCGGGACGTGGACGAACCCACCCTCGAGCTCGGCGAAGGAGGCGTCGCTCACCAGCGCACGCTCGAGACGCTGGTCGGTGGGAAGACCCTGCGTCTCGAGCGCGGCGGCAATGTCCTGTCGGCTGGCGGCGCGGCAACCAACGAAGTCGGCAACCGCCCGGCGGAGGTCAGCTTCGGACGCAGCCATGGCCTCGATGATGCCCTGCCCGCCACCTCCACCGACTCACCGGGCTCATCGCCGTGCTGCCGCCCCCGCCGGAGCGCAGGGCGTCAGTGTGCGTGGCCAGCGGATCGCCGTCGTCGCCCGCGACCTCCAGCTCACCCGGCACCTTCACCTGCATCGCCCGACAGCTTCGCATCCAGCGGCGATGCCACTCGTTTCGGGCCGGCGCGACGCGGGTACCTGCAAAGACAAGGAGGTGACGCCCAATGGCCACCGAACGACAGAAGGAAGCAGCCCGCAAGAACCTGGTGAAGGCTCGGCGGGCGCAGTCGGCCCGGGCTCACGGCCAGTCGGTCCCCCGCTCGCACGAGGGTCTGAGCACGGCTGAGAAGAACCGCGTCGACGACGATCAGTTCGCGTTCCCCAAGGAGCGCAAGGAGCCCTTGACGGATGCCGCTCATGTGCGCAACGCCATCGCTCGCTTCGACCAGGTCGAAGGCGTCTCGGACGCCGAGCGCGATGAGGCGTGGCGCCGCATCAAGGCCGCCGCCCGGCGTCACGACGTCGACGTGGACGCCGACGACTGGCGCGAGCTCTTCGAGGGTGGGAAGGAACGCAAGCGGTAGGGCGAGCGGCGCCGTCTCGAACGCCGGGGGATTGACCGAGAGGGCGAGCGGATAGGCGAAAAGAGCTTTTCCGACGCATCTCGCACCCAAGCTGTGATTCCCACCCACGCTCGGCGCGCGGAATCCTGTTCCGATCGGCGTTTGGGTGCCGATTGCCCCGCCTGGCGGGTCGATCGGCACCCATGACCGAATCGGCACCCAACGTCGCTCACGGATCGTGGCCACCGGCCCCGTCCGCGCGGATCGCGAGCGCCTATCCGCTCGCCCTCCGAAGCCCAGCGAGACCGAGGCGAAGCCGAGGCATCGAGTCAGGCGTCGAACACCGACACCAGGGGGGTGCCGGCGCCGTGCACCACGAACAGGGTGGAACCAAGCCAGGCGGCGACCCCCGAACCGGCGCTCGGCGGCTCGATACGCGTCGAGACGGCTGCATCGTCGACGGCCGATGGCACGATCGTGAGGAGTTCGGTGGTCGATCGGGGCGGGTGGTCGAGCACCGGCGTCGCGTCGTCCGTCAACGGTCGCGGATCGCCGACGGTCTGTTCGAGGTGCAAGACGGCGAGCCGGTCCCCGGCGACGGCGAGGCGGGGGGCGACGATCGTGGTCGGCGGTGTCGCTCCGGCGATGATCAGCTCCGCACCGGGAACGAGATCGGCGGTGAACCATTGCGCCACGAGGCGGTCCTCACCATCGACCCACGCCACCGCCATCCCGTCACCGCTGCTCGTCGTGGTGACGCTCGTGATCCCACGGGCTGCGCTGGACGACGGTGTGGGCACGGCTCGGCCACCGCATCCACGAGCTCACGCGGCATTGCCGGCGCGCCGCTGCAGGGCGAGAACGACGCGGGCGGCGGGGTGTCCGGGCGCGGTGACTGCCGACCGCCCGTCGCCGCGACCGCGAACGAGGGAACGGGCTGCCCGTGCGTGTCGACCTCGTGCGCCTCGTGCGCCACACGAGCATGGCCGTCTCCTCATGCGGCAACGACGGCGAGCGTTCGGACGCTTGGGTGCCCAGGATGCACTTTCGGGCAGGGGCGGTACAGTCCGGCTGGTGGCGGGCGTGACACCTCGGCGGGCCGACCGGTGACGATGTCGCTGCCCGTCCTGCCCACCACACTCGTCGGCAGCTGGCCCCAGCCGTCCTGGCTCATCGACCGGGCTCGCCTCGAGGCCCACCTGCCCGTACGCGTCAGCGCCCGCGACCTGTGGCTGGTCGACGGGGAGCACCTCGCCGAGGCCCACGGCGACGCCATCGCCCTGGCGGTGCACGAGCAGGAACGACTCGGCCTCGACATCGTCACCGATGGCGAAGTCCGGCGGGAGAGCTACTCCAACCGCTTCGCCACTGCCCTCGACGGCATCGACCTCGACCGGCCCGGGGAGGCCGTCGATCGCACCGGGGCCACCGTTCCCGTGCCGCGGGTCGTGGGACCGATCGGCCGGCGCCAGCCTGTCGAGGTGGACGTGGTGGCGCAGGTACGCCGCTCCACCGATCGACCGCTCAAGGTCACGCTCCCAGGGCCGTTCACGATGGGCCAGCAGGCGCAGGATGACTACTACGGCGACGACGCCGAGCTGGCCATGGCCTACGCCGCCGCCGTGAACGACGAAGTGCTCGACCTGTTCGCCGCCGGCGCCGACATCGTGCAGCTCGACGAGCCCTACGTGCAGGCCCGGCCCGAGGCCGCTCGCCGTCACGCCATCGCCGCCATCGATCGAGCCCTGCAAGACGCCCCCGGCCCGACGGTGCTGCACGTCTGCTTCGGCTACGGGCGTCACGTCGCCGACAAGCCCGCCGGCTACGACTTCCTGCCTGAGCTCGACGCCTGCCGCACCGACGAGATCTCGATCGAGGCGGCCCAACCGCGCCTTGATCTGGGCGTGCTCGACGAGCTGCCGAGCAAGCGGGTGCACGTCGGCGTGCTCGACCTGCGCGACACCACCATCGAGTCGACCGATGTGGTCGCCGGCCGCATCAGGGCGGCGCTGCGGCATCTCCCGCCCGAGCGGCTGGTGATCGCACCCGATTGCGGATGCAAGTACCTACAGCGTGAGGTGGCCTGGGCCAAGACGGCGGCCATGGTTGCCGCCACGCGGCAGGTCCGCGACGAGATCAGCTAGCGGTGAGTTTGCTCCGTTGGCGGCCGCCGATGGATTGTCCCGCGAGCGGCGCGATCGAGCCTCTGGCGCCGCGGCAGTTCATCGTCTGGGAGGTACGAATGAAGAGACTCGTACCGGCGGTCGCGACCGTGACCTGCATGGCGTTCCCTGTGGTCGTCACGTCGACCGGGGCGGGCGCCCAGGGCCCGCAGGCCGACCAGGGGCAGGAGTTCGTCGTCCTGTACGCCGACGGCGCATCCGATGCCGCCGCCCGTGCCGCCATCACCGCCGCCGGGGGCACGATCGTCAGCGAGAACACCGAGGTCGGCGTGGCCACGGTCCAGACGACGAACGCCGGCTTCGCTGCCGCTGCGGGTGCGTCGGCGGCGATCGCCGGCACGGCCGCCAACCGGTTCATCGGATCGGTGCCCCGCCTCGTCCGCGCCGACGGCAGCGCCAAGAAGCTCGACGCCGCCGAGGCCGAGGTCGAGCGCGGTGCCGGCGGCGAACCAGGCCAGCCGGAGCGGCGCGAAGACCGCGGCCGAGCCGCTGGCCGACCGCCAGTGGGACATGCAGCAGATCGGGGCCACCGTGGACGGCTCCTACCGCATCGAGCAGGGCAAGGGCGTCAAGGTGGGGATCCTCGACGCGGGCGTCGACGCCTCCCATCCGGACATCGCCCCGAACTTCGACCTCGCCGACAGCCGCAACTTCAACACTGATCTGCCGTTCGATGCCGACGGGAACGAGATCGACGGTCCCTGCGCCGAGGACCCCGACGGCTCGTACCAGGACCCGCCGACCGTCGACGAGGACGGTCACGGCACCCAGGTGGCGTCCACCATCGCCGCGCCGATCAACGGCATCGGCATCGCCGGCGTGGCGCCGCAGGCCACCATCGTCAACCTGCGCGCTGGTCAGGACTCCGGGTTCTTCTTCCTGCAGCCGTCGATCGACGCGCTGACGTTCGCCGGGGACCACGGCATCGACGTGGTGGACATGAGCTACTACGTGGATCCGTGGCTGTTCGACTGCACCAACCATCCCGCTGACTCGCCCGATGAGCGGGCAGAGCAAGCGACGATCATCACGGCGATGCAGCGGGCGCTCGACTACGCCTACCGCCACGGCGTCACCCTCGTGTCGGCGGCGGGCAACGGCGCCACCGACTACACGAAGGTGATCGACGACGCCTCGAGCCCGGACTACGCGTACGAACCGGGCAAGGAGCCGAAGGTGCGCGACATGCTCGACCCGGCTTCGTGCGTGTCCATGCCGTCGGAGGGCAATCACGTGATCTCGGTGAGCTCGACGGGCATCTCATTGCGCAAGGCGTACTACTCGGACTACGGCAAGGGCTACGTCGACGTCGCCGCTCCCGGTCGGGATGCCTACGACACGCCCGCCAACACGCTCGACGTCACCAAGACGGTGCTCGCGGCCTATCCCGAGTCGGTCGGTCGTGCGACCGGGACGATCGGTGACGACGGGGAGCCGACGACGGCCTCGGTCGTGAAGAGCTGCGACGCGTCAGGCAACACCTGCGCCTACTACCAGTACCTGCAGGGCACCTCGATGGCATCACCGCATGCCGTCGGCGTCGCTGCCCTGATCGTGGGCAAGCTCGGGTTCCGCGACCCGCGCGACGGCGGCAAGGCGCTGTTCCCGGCCGTGGTCGAGCTGGCATTGAAGGTGACCGCCACCAAGACCGCCTGCCCCAACCCCCGGACGTACACGTACACGTGGCACCGTCCCGACGGCTCCACGGTGACGGCCGAGGCGACGTGCGAGGGCGGCATCCTCGGGAACGGCTTCTACGGCCGGGGCGTGATCAGCGCACTGCGGGCCGTCGGCGGGCACTAGCCCTCGTGACATGGGGCGGCCGCTGCGGTGGCCGCCTCCGTTCCCTCCACCTCCCACTCGAAAACTGGCCGGATCGTGGCCACTTTCGAGCGCGATCATGGGTTCATGACCGACACCACGTCCCTCAGCCGCGAGCGGCTCGACCTGCTCGAGGCGCTCCGGGCCCACCGCACGTTCCTGCGCACCACCGCCGAAGGCCTGACCGACGACAAGGCCCGCCTGCGCACGACGGCGAGTGAGCTGACGGTGGGCGGCATCATCAAGCACGTCGCCGCGACCGAGCAGGCCTGGGCGGCGTTCATGACCGGCGAGGGACTGCTCGGTGCGGACGTCGATATCGACTGGGCCAACCCCGACCCGGCGATCCTGGAGGCGTACAGCAACGGCTTCAAGTTGCTGCCCGACGAGAGCCTCGCCGGTGTGCTGGCGGAGTACGAGCGGGTCGCCGCCGCCACCGACGAGCTGGTGGCCACGCTGCCCGACCTGGATGCCGAGTATCTCTTGCCGCCGGCGCCGTGGTTCAGCCCGGGGGCGGCCCGTTCGGTGCGCCGGGCGATCGTGCACATCGTGGCCGAGACCGCGCAGCACGCCGGCCACGCCGACATCATCCGCGAGGCGATCGACGGCCAGAAGACGATGGGTTAGCTGCTAGGTCGCGAAGTCCGGCTGGTTGGTCCGCGGGGTGGCCGAGCGATCGGCCGGCAGCTCCCAGTCCTCCTGGCGCCCGAGGGCGGTGAGGTCGAGGAAGTAGTACGAGCCGCCGGTGCTCTCCAACCCGCGGGCGTAGACGGAGTAGGTGCGGTAGATGTGCCCGCCGTCCTCGAGGAAGCACGTCCGTCCGGGCATGTCGTAGGGCTGCTCGGAGGTCTTCATGCTCTCGTGGCCGAGGGCGGCGTACTCGTCGAGGGTCCGGTAGTTGTACCCGTCGAACCCACGCGACGCGTCGATCGTGGCGCCGAAGTCATAGCTGAACGGACCGTCGTTGGTGGAGTACCACGGGATCGTCCAACCCCGCTTCGCTTTGTACCGCTCGAGCTTCTCGAGCGGGGCGCGGGACACGAGGGCGTAGCTGGTGTCGCGTACGTTGAGGTGGTCGATGAACCCTTGGGACAGCTCGTCGGTGCCGGCGGTGCAACTGGGGCAACCTTCGTCCCACTCCGGGTGGAACATGAAGTGGTACACGATCAGCTGGCGACGTCCCTCGAACAGGTCGAGGAGCGACACGGTTCCATCGGGTCCCTCGAACTTGTAGGGCGTCGTCACCTCGACCATGGGCAGCTCCCGGCGCTCCGTGTTCAGCCGGTCGCGCTGGCGCGTGAACTCCTTCTCCTTCTCGAGCAGCGCACGGCGGGCGGCGGTCCACTCGTCCTGGGACACGATCTTCGGCAAGGCCATGGTGGGTTCTCCTTCTTGGGACTCCCCTCACATGTTTGGACGCCCGGGTACCCGCGAAGTCATCGGTGGAGTCAGAACCGTCCGATGTCGTCGACGATGAGGTCGGTGCCTGACAGGCTGAACAGGCGCACGGTGCCGTCCGCTCCCACCGGGACGATGACGAGATTGGCCACGGTCTGGTGGGCCCGTTCCTGGTTCAGGTTCGACGTCTCCGGCTGCGCCTGCCCCGACGGCCACACCGTGACGTAGCCGGGTGCGGCGGCATCGTCGGCGGTCACGTTGACGACGGCGACGGCACCGGCGGCGGCGCCGTCGAGGGCCAATGCCGTCGAGCCACCCGCCGCCAGCCGTTGCCCGGCGCCGGCGTGGCCGCTGCCGGCGCGGGTGTCCATCAGCCGTGCCGGTCCCTGCGACTGGTAGCGACCGCTGATGTCGAACCAGCCGACGAGGTCAGCGATCAGGTGGGCACCGGCGAACGTAGCGAAGCTGACGCCGCCGCTGGCACCGACGGGCACGATCACGAGGTTCTGGTTCGTCTCCCCCGCCGCGCTCACATTCAGGTTCGAGATCGGCGGCTGGTCGGTGCCGCTCGGCCAGGCGGTGACGTAGCCGGGACCGTCGGCCTCGGTGATCGTGACGTTCATGATCACCGCGCTCACGCCGATGGTGGGTACACCGGCGGTGCCGGCGACGGGCACGTCGAGGCGCGCGCCCGGCGCTGGCTTGGGCCCGGCGTACCCGATCAGCCCGCCGGGTCGGGTATCGAGGATGCGAACGGGCGACTGGGCGTGGAGGCCGGCACCATCGGGGAACCACCCCATCACGTCGGCGACGAGGTGCGTGCCGGACTGGGTGTAGATGCTCACCGCACCGCCGGCGCCGAGGGCGGCGATCACCAGGTTCGGGCGGGTTTGACCGGCCCGCTCGAGGTTGAGGTTCGACGCCGTTGGTCGCGTGGCTCCGGTCGGCCACACCGTGACGAAGCCGGGTGCCGTGGCCTCGGTGGCGGTGAGGTTGAGCACCACCGCGCCGGCGCCCTGGGCGGGTATGCCGGCGTGGCCCGCCAACGTCAGCTCGATCGCGTCACCCGCCGCCGGCTTCGGACCCGTGTAGCCGATCGCGGCGCGGGTATCGAGCACGCGCGTCGGCGCCACCGGCACGAGCGTCGGCCGCGTGGGCGGCTTCGGCGGCTCGGTGGGCGGCGTCTCAGCGCAGCCGCCGGTGCCGATCAGGCTGCGAGCCTCGTCGAGGCGGAGTTGGTACCTGCCGCGGTACTGCTGGGCGGGCCGCTCGACGTCGGCGATCCACTCCCCCCACGTGCTCGGGTCCTCGCCGTACGAGGGGTCGCCGGCGGCGCGGCGCTGCTCCCGTACGGCTGTAGCCTGGTCGAGGAACCAGCGGAGTTGTAGATCCGGGTGATCGGGAAACCCGGCGTAGGTGCCCTGATTCCAGATCGCGACGCGCATCTGGAAGTAGCCCGCGCTGTCGGCGCTACCGGGGCTGAGGTTGTGCAGGCCCGACTCGACCAGGGCGGCCATCACCGGCAGCTCCCCGGGGATGTCGCGGCGTTGAGCGCCGTCGGCCATCCACTGGGCGATCGCAGTCGTTGGAGCGCCGTCGCCCGGATAGTCCAGCGGCGTCGCACATGGAGCTGCGCCGGTCGCTGCGGATGGCAGCAAGGTGGCAGCGAGCATCGCTAGGACGAGCAGCGCTGTCGCTCCCCGGATTCCCGCCGGCCGCATCACGCGAGGGTATGCGCGTTCAAGGCTTGCGGCGGGGAAGAATCGGCGGCATGGGTCAACTCGATGACGACGCCGCCGTGTGTCCGACCGGCGACGGCACCTACACGACCCGGCTGTCATCGGCATGGAACATCGGCGCGACGCCCAACGGGGGCTATGCCATGTCGTCGACACTGCGGGCCTTGGTTGATGCGACCGGACGACCCGACCCGGTGTCGATGACGGTCCACTATCTGCGCCCGGCCATACCCGACGCCGACGGCACGATCACCACGCGCGTCGTGCGGTCAGGCCGTACGGCGACGTACGCCACGGCTGCGCTGGTGCAGGACGGGACCGAGCGTCTCACGGTGACTGCCGTGCTTGCCGACCTGTCAGCGCCCGTCAGCACGGTGCCCGACCCGGGTCTCACCGTCGCCGCGCCCGATGTCCCGCCGCCCGAGGCGTGCACCGATCGGAGCGATCTCGACCAAGGCATCGAGCTACCGCTGCTGTCTCGCGTCGAGGTGCGCGTCCGGCCTCACAGCGGCGGCCAGGCGACGATCGACGGCTGGGCCCGCTTGGGTGACGGCTCACCGCCTCTATCGACGACGCTGCCCCTGTTGGCCGACGTCTTCCCGCCGGCGTTGCACGCCACCCTGGGCCGCGTCGGATGGGTGCCCACGTTGGAGCTCACGGTCCACGTACGCCGCCGACCGTGCCCTGGCTGGGTGCAGGCCCACATCAGCTGCGACGACGTCGCCGGCGGGCTGATGATCGAAACGGGGACGCTCTGGGACTCCTCCGGTGCGCTGGTGGCCCGTGCCCGCCAGCTCGGCATGCTGCTCGCGCGAGAGTGAGAGGAATGGACTACAGCCGGCTGTCGATGCCCATCGGCGAAGCGATGTTCACCCAGCGCTCGATCCGACGCTTCAAGCCCGACCCGATACCGATGGAAGATCTCCGCCTCATCATCGAAGCGGCGGTGAAGGCGCCCAACGGCGGCAACCAGCAGGTCGGACGGTTCCTGGTCGTAACCGATCGTGCTCGCATTGGCGAGTTCGGCCCGCTCTACCGGGAGGCGTGGTGGGCCAAGCGACGCGACGAGGGGTTCAAGGGGCCTGAAGATCTCCCGGCACGGTATGCACCAGCGGCCGGCCTGGCCGACGTGATGTCGGAGGCGCCATGCATCGTGTTCGCGTTGGCGCTGCACAACGGTCCCGCCAACTCGGTCATCCCGGCCGTCCAGAACCTGATGCTGGCAGCCCGAGCGCTCGGCATCGGCTCCGTGCCGACGACGCTCCATCCGTCAGTCATGGATCGCTTCAACGAGATGTTCGGCATCCCCGACGATGTCCGGTTCCATCTCTGCGTGCCGCTCGGCTACCCACGGGGCAACTTCGGCCCGACGACCCGCAAGCCAACGTCGGAGACGACCTTCCTCGACCGCTGGGACGCCCCAGTCCTGTGGGGCTGAGGCCCGGGCCGTCCTCGGTCGCTCGACCCTGTCTACGGCCCGTCTCGGTGATTTGGTCGTGCCGGCCGTGAAGCGGCGCGCGAGTAAGCGGCCACCTAGACCGAGATCACTTGCGGTGGCCCAGCCAAGCACGGCGTGAGGTCCGAACTGGGTAGAGGGCTTTGCAGGTCGGCGGTCCTGCCCGCGTAATACCAGCTAGACGCACGAATTGCCCATTCAGCACGAAACCACGGGACGCGGGCTGGGCGCGTGGAATCCGTGCACTCTTCTGTCATTCAAGCCTGTACCCGACGGCAGGCTGGCTGCGAGAACCGATCCGCGTAGTGACAAGCACCAAGCGACGAAGTAGCTATACTTCTGGCCATGTCGATGGCTGAGCAACTCCCGTTGGCGGACGTCAAGAATCGACTGTCCGAAGTGGTCGACCGCGTCCAGCGAGAGCACGGCCGCGTCGTGATCACCAAGCACGGTCGACCCGCTGCCGTCGTGTTGAGTGTCGAGGATCTCGAGTCCCTCGAAGAGACTCTTGAGATCCTGTCCGACCCGATGGTGCTCGCCGATATCCGCGATGCGGAGCTCGAGCGGTCGACGGGCCTGACGAAGAAGCTCTCGAAGGATGAGGCGCTGGCTCGAATCCGCAAGCAGTGACCGGCGGGGATGCCACCTTACGACGTCCAGTGGGCAAGCCCAGCGCTCAGGGCTTTGGAACGCTTGCCAGAGAAGGTGGCGACCGCCGTCATCGAGTTCGTCTACGCGAGCGTTGCAGTGAGCCCGCACCGTGTTGGGCGTCCGCTGCGCTTCGAGCTCGAAGGTTTCCACAGCGCCCGTCGGGGCGACTACCGGATCGCCTACCGCATCGACGACGACCACGCCACGATCGTGATCGACGCGATCGCTCACCGCTCCGACATCTACCGCCGACGCTGAAGTCACCCGCCCCGTCCTCGCAGGTGTCGGATCTGAGCCGGTTGCGCACCCCCGCACGGCGGGTGTCGTCGAGCGGGATGTACCGTTGCCGCGGCTCCAGCATCGCCCAGTGTCAGTTGGGCGCGACCATCCGACGAGCTGCTCACCAGACGGCGACGTGGCGCACCGTTGTCGCCCCTTCGCGATTAGCTCCGGTTCACCTGAGGCCAAATGTCCTTGAGGAAGAGCGCCAGGATGTCCTCTTCCGGGCCGAACGAGCCATCGCTGGCGACGACCGTCGACACATGATCCAGTCCCGCGTCCCGATATCGTCGGAGCAGTGCGATGACCTGTTCGGGGGTGCCGGCGATCGTCTGACGTCGCTGGGGCACGGACATCGACGCCTGATGCGCCGGATCACTCGTCAGGTACACGACGATCAGCAGCGACGTCCTCGGTGCTTCGGCCCGACCCGCCTCCCGAGCCATCGCGGTTAGCTCGGCGCGGCCTTCCTCGAGTTCGTCGGGCAGCAGCATCGCGGCGTGCCAGTAGTCGCCGAACTGCACGACCCTGCGGAACGCCCGCTTGCCGTTCCCGCCGATCAGGATGGGTGGATGTGGACGCTGGAACGGCTTCGGCGTCACGCTCACCTCAGGAAATCGGTAGTACTGGCCCTCGAAGCTGGGCCGCTCCTGGGTCCAAGCCCGTTTGATGATCTCCAACTGCTCATCGGAGACCGAGCCCCGATGGGGGAAGGTGTCGAGGCCAAGGGCCGAGAATTCCTCTTCGAGCCATCCCACGCCGGCACCGAACATCACCCGGCCGTCGGAGAGCATGTCGATCGTCGCCACCGACTTCGCCGTGAGGAGCGGGTGGCGGTACGGGAGGATGATGACGCCGGCACCGAGCTTGACCCGCGAGGTCCGCGCCGCGACGTACGCCATCACGCTGAACACCTCCCAGAACTGCTCGGGGTCCGACGGATCGAACCCACTCGCGGTGCCGTACGGATATGGCGTGAGGTAGTCGTATGGAAAGGCGATGTGATCGCCGAACCACAACGCATCCGCGCCGAACTCCTCGGCAACGTCACACGTGGCGTCGATCGATCGTCTCGACACGTTGTCCCGGCCTACATGAGGGACGATGAAGCCGACTTCCACGTTTCGATCCTTCCACGTCCGACGCCACCGACAGACGGGCGGGAACACGACGTCGACACCTCGGCCTCGGACGAGCGCGGCACGCGGTCACTGCGTTACGCCCACCACGTCGGTGCCGGCGCCGTGGCCTACGTAGCCCTGGGCCATTGCCATTTCTCCGAGCACCAGCAGCCAACCATTGCGCTCAACCGACCTCGTGGGGCACTCTCGGGCATTTGCATGGACCCGACCGAGTGCGATCTGGAGCTACCAGGTCGGCGCCTCCACACCGGGAATCAAGCCGGCCCCAGCT
>CAVSME010000009.1:0-649329 GCA_963728985.1 uncultured Acidimicrobiales bacterium
GAGCAGCTGATGCGTGCTCGCGGAAGCGTCGTGGCATCCGCCTGCAGCTCACCTCGCCGAAGTCCGGGACAGGTCGGCGCTGAGCACGAGAGTGAACGGGAATCCTCGTGGATCGAGCTGCGCGTGGCGGGCCCGTCGAGTTGCTCTTCCCAAGGCCGATGCGTCGCATCGCGGCCGTGCGGTGGTCCGCTACTCCGGGGCGCTCGCTGGCTGGCCGGGTGAGATGAGGTGCTCGACGCCCCGAAGATGGTGAGCTGGGCACGGTTGCGGTGTCAGGTCAGCTGCGTGCGTCGCCCCAGCGTGGGTGCTGGGCGCGGATCGTGGCCAAGGCCGGGTGGGGTCGGCGCACCGCACTCACCTGGCGTTCTAGGGACGCGTGCAGCGTCGGGTCGAAACTGCCGATCGGGGCACAATGTCGCGATGCCAGACGAGCACGACGACACCACCGCATTCCGAGGGGCCCAGTTCACCGGCGTGGATTTCACTGGCGCGACCTTTCGCGATTGCGACTTGCGACGAGTGAAGATCGTCGACTCGTGGCTCGTCGACGTGAACGTGTCTGGGCTCATCGGCGATGTCGTTGTGAACGACGTCGATGTGACCGCCTTCGTGGAGGCCGAGCTCGATCGGCGTCATCCCGAGCGTGCGCAGGTCCGCGAGATGCAAGCGGCGGACGACTACCGCAAGATGTGGGACACCATCGAACGCCTCTGGTCCGACACGGTGGCCCGGGCGCGACGACTGCCCGAGGACGCCCGACAGGAGCGGGTCGATGATGAGTGGTCGTTCGTCGAGACGCTGCGCCACCTGGTGTTCGCCACGGACGCCTGGGTTCGTCGTACCGTGCTCGACGAGCCGATGCCCTATCACCGACTCGGTTACGCCTACAGCGGCTATCCGGCCTCCGATGCGGCGGCGATCGGTGTCGACCTCGCGGCGCGCCCGTCCTTCGACGAGGTGATCGATGTACGAGCCGATCGCATGGCCGTGATGCGCCGCGTTGTCGACGGACTGACCGACGATGAGCTCGAGCGGCTGTGCGCACTGTCGCCCGCGCCGGGCTATCCCGATGAGTCCCGCACGGTCGGGCGGTGCTTGCGCGTCGTGATGAAAGAGGAATGCGAGCACCGCCGCTACGCGGTGCGCGATCTCGCTGTCCTCGAAGCGCGGATTCTGAGAGCCCACCGATCCCCGAGCCCGCTCGTTGGCGCGACCATCCCCGACGTGCCCCTCAGGGCGCTGACACCGCACTGACCTGCCGATCGGTGCTCCGGCTTCGCACACAGAACGACGACACAGAACGACGCGGTTCTCGACCGTCACCGCACGCAGAAGGGTGTCGGGGCGCCCTTGTGCCGGCGGTCGGGGACGGTTGCCTAGTCAGCCCACTACAGGGCGCTGCTTTCGGAATGAGTTCTTCCGAACGATCTTGTCGTCACGAACCGTGAGAAAATCGCAGCCGAAGACATCGACGCGACTGCCATCGCCAAGCGTGCCGGTCAATCTCCACTCCGACACGCCGTAGTCATCGGAGATCACAAAGTGACGGCCGCCGCCCCAGTTCGCGTCGGGCATGGAGTGGAACACGTCGACGAACGCCGCCTTCACCTGCGCCCAACCCTCGAACGTCCGGCCGTGGGACTCCGGCCCAGCGGAGGCCTCAAACACGCAATCGTCGGCGAACAAGATCATGAGTCGGTCGATGTCGTGGCTGTTCCACGCGTGGGTGTGTTCGACGAGCAGACGCTCCAGATCCTCGCGCTCCACGTCAGACCTCCGGATGTAAGGATCGCAGCATCGTAGGTCTCGCCCAGCGGCCCCCGGCCAGTCTGCGCCACGCGACGCGGCTCCTCGCAAGGCATCTCCGAAGATTCTGCTTGAGACTGCGGGTGGCGTTGCGGCTGGTTCGTAGCGTCTGGGGGGTCCCGACGGGGTAGCTCACGAAGTGCCTGCTGCCGGTGTTCGCTGGTTGGCTTTCGAACGAAGAGCCTTCCGTCGGGGCCCTCGCCGCGATGTGGCTCGAAAGAGGAACGTGCACGACGATTCCGAAGCAGGAGTGCCCTCGCGGTCTTCAACTCAGATGAGACGACGGAGGTACTCATGACGGTGATCATCGGCGTCGATCCGCACAAGGCGACCCACACCGCGGTGGCGATCGACAGCACCGAAGTCGAGCTCGGCCGAACCCGGGTGCGAGCAACCCACAAGCAAGTGCCCCACCTGTTGGCGTGGGCCGAACCTCTCGGGGCTCGCACGTGGGCGATCGAGTCCGCCACCGGGCTCGGCTACCTGCTGGCCCAGCAGCTGGTCGATGCCGGCGAGACCGTGCTCGACGTGCCCGCCACCCTGGCGTCGCGGGTGCGGGTGCTGGGCACGGGGCGTTCGGACAAGAATGATCCGAACGACGCCTTGTCGGTGGCGATCGCCGCTCTGCGAACCCGGGCCTTGCGCACCGTTCGCGGCGCCGACCACGGCGAGGTGCTGCGCTTGTTGGCCAAGCGCAACATCGACATCGGCAACCATCGCACCCGGGTCGTGTGCCGCCTCCACAACACGATGATGGAGCTGGCACCGGGCGGCATCGCCAAGGAACTCAACGCTTCTGATGCGGTCGCGCTGCTGGCGGCGATCGAACCGGCGAACCCGGTCGAACAGACACGACACGCTCTCGCCGGCGAGCTGTTGGCCGAAGTGCAACAACTGGATGCGCAGCTGAAGGAATCGCATCGACGGATCCGCGTCGCCGTCAAAGCATCCGCAACGACCCTGACCGACCTGTTCGGCGTCGGCCCGGTCATCGCCTGCTATCTCATCGGCTTCACCGGCGACGTCGGCCGATTCGCCAACCGCGACCAGTTCGCCGCCTACAACGGCACCGCCCCGGTCGAGCGTTCCTCGGGCGGACGGGTCGTGCATCGGCTGTCCCAGCGCGGCAACCGCCGCCTCAACCACGCCCTCCATCTCGCAGCTGTCTGCCAGATCCGCCAACGCCACTCCGACGGACGCGTCTACTTCGACCGCAAGCTGACCGAGGGCAAGACCAAGAAGGAAGCGCTGCGAGCGCTCAAGCGCCAAGTCAGCAACGCCGTCTACCGCCAGCTCCTCATCGACGCCGACCACGCCGCACGCTGAGCGGGTCCGGGAGGGCAAGCAGGAACGTCTCTGTTGTCCAGCGTGACCGGCTCGCATCCTGAACACCGGCTCTTCGGACGAAGCCACTCCCAGACCCGCCCCACAACCTACGCGCGAGCACATCCGTCTAGGTCCACGCGCCCCGAACCCGCCTCGAGCAGCCCTTGACTCAAAGAGGATTCGGTCGGGGACAGCAATCGCGCCGCGCCGAGATCTGATGCCGATCTGTAGGTTGTTCGCGGTGCGGGAGGTCCCGGCCCCTTGAACGTGGGGATCGCTCGTCGCCTCAGGCGGCGGTACCGGCTAGCGCATCGCCGCCGACTGGCAGCGATGAGATGTCGATGCCGTAGAGGTCGGCCACGTTGTCGCACAGGATGGCGCGAGTCTGCTCGGCCGTGAGCTGGACCGTCTGCTCGTCGAGCAGCGCCTGGCTCCACGGCCAGGTCGAGTCCGAGTGCGGGAAGTCGTTCGCCCAGCAGAGGCGCCGCCAGTTGACCTGATCGACGTTCCTGAACGCGACCCAGTCGTCTTGGAAGGTCATGTAGATGTGCTCGCGGAGTACTCCGACGGCGTCCTAGCGATGTTGGCGGTGAGCCACTTGCGATGGCGGCCCTAGGCAGTCCTTCGTCGGCTGGGGGCGCAGCCGAACGCCCTTCACCTGGAAGTACTCACCGTCGAAGTCGGCGCCGCCGGTCGCCAGGAGCTGCTTCAAGAGCTGGAGGCCTTCGTCGAAGCGACCACGCGCTTCGTTCTGGTCGATGCCGAGGCCGTTGTACTCGCGCCGGCCGAGTCCGCGGCCGACGCCACAGATCACATCCCGATCCGCGCCGAGGAAGCTGTCGAGCATGTTGACGTCCTCGGCCACGCGCACCGGGTTGTGCCACGGGAGCACGACCACCATGGTGCCGAGGTCGACGCGCTCGGTGACACCGGCGATGTAGGTCAGGTACTGCAACGGGTTCGTCACCATCGTGTACGGGGTGAGGTGGTGCTCGATCGTCCACACCGAGTCGAAGCCCAGTTCGTCGGCCAGGCGGGCGAGGGTCAGTTCCTCGTTGAACACCTCCCGATCGGACTTTGCAGGACGAGCCGGTACCTCCTCTCCGCGCTCCTCGGCCTAGCCCGGACGTTGCAGTAAGGAGTCGAGCGGGTGGGTGTTGGGGTGTCTGGGCTCGTGTCGTCGGTCGCGAGGAGCGGGCTCGGGGCGCGCGTCGAGCGGAGTCGGCTTGGAGGGGTCGTGTCGGCGTCGCCGTGGTGGTGTCAGGGCATGCGACGCCAGGGTGTTTGCCGCGCCGTGGTGAGCAGGTTCAGCCGGGAAGGGCGACACGTAACCGTTTGAAGGCGAGGACGATGTCGTCAACCCAGGGCCAGGTGTGCTGGAACCGCACGACGGTCTGGCGGCCGGTGTGAGCGATGGTGGCGGCGGCGTGGAACACGCGGTGACGGAGCCGTTTGGGTTCGGCGACGGCGAGGGCACCGTGGAAGCAGATGCGCTGGGACCAGGCCATGAGGTCTTGAGCGATCAGCACCAGCTGCAGCCAGGTGTCGTTGCACACAATGTCGATGCAGGGCAGGTTGCGCAGTCCGGTGTCTTTGGCGGCCCGGATGCGGTTCTCGACGTGGGCGCGGTGACGGTGCCGGAGTTCCAGGGCGGCGATGTCGGTGTCGGTCTGGTCGGTGATGAACAGCTGATGGCGGAACCCGTTGTCGATGTCGAACAAACTGAGCTGGGCGCCGGGATGGGGTCGTTCTCGACGGGCGATCACCCGGGTCCCGGGCGGCCAGGCGTGTTCGATCAGGTCGGTGAGCTCGATGACCCAGGCGCCGTCGCGAACGGTGCCGTCGGTCTCCACCGCCGCCCGCCAGTCTTCTTCTTGGGCCAGCAGCAAGGCGTTTCGGGCTCGCTGGTCGACGGGCAGGCCGCTGGAGAATCGCACCCCCCGGTCTCGGCAGCCGTCGATGAAGTCATGGGTGGCGCCGGCCGAGTCGGTGCGCACCAGCATCTCCATCTCGTCGCTGGACATGGGCAGCTGGGCCAGGGCCCGGTCGAGGGTCTCGAGATGATCAGCGGCGTTGTTCGACCCGGCCCGACCCGGACGCAGCAGACCGGCCAGGGCCTCACCGGTCTCATCGAGATAGGCGACGATCGGGTAGAAGCCGAACCCGTGCTTATAGGTGGCGGTGGCGTCCTGCTTGTCGGAATGAGCGTCCAGGAGCGTGCCGTCGAGGTCGATCACGATCTCGTCGGGTGCCGCGCCGGCCGCCCACGCCACCGCTCTCGCCGCGGCGCGAACGGCGGCGATGTTGCGCAGCCCGTCGGCGTGCACCGAGTCGATCACCCGGAACACCGTGGCATCCGACGCCACCGCGCCGAACAGGTCAGGCTGGTTGCGGAGCACGGCGATGTCGGCCAGACAGTCGCCGCCATCGGCCAGCGACACCGCCAACTGCGTAAGTACGACACCGGGATCATGGACCGAACGACGTTGACGGGTATGCGTCATCGCCGCCGACATGCTGTCGGTGAGACCGACTCGATCAGCCAGCTCGGCCAGCAGCAAGGCGCCAGCATGACCCGCCACACCCTTGCCATCGCCGGTCACCTTCACCCGCCGCGCCGCCCGTGTACCGTTCACTTTCGAAGTGCCCTCCCGCTCGGCCGACTGAACCTTCGACAAGTGCAGTCTTGCCTGGCAGGAGGGCTGCTTCGCGGACCGGGCCCGTCACGCCCCAGTCACTACTGAAAGGTCCGGGCTAGCGGTCCCAATCGACGTAGTTCTGATTGAAGATCGTCACCCCGACGCGCACGGATGGCTCCTTTGCGACTCCCGGGGCCCCGTGACCCCTCCAGCCCGACGCTAGAAGGCTGCAGCCACGGACGCCAAGGCGTTCGACACCGCAGGCGACAGACGCCTGGCGCGAAACAGCCTCCCTGGTCGTCGTTGACCAGGGAGGCCGTCGCTGAGCGCTTCGAGGGGGGCTCGAAGGTGATCGTCTCTCCGAGAAGTAGAGCATCGCGACGCCACTGCCCACCTGGGCCGCATGGCCCTTCTGTCACCGAAAGCGTGGCTCTGACGGCGGCGCGTGAGCGCGACACGGGGTGATACGTTTTTGTCCCCATCGAAGGGAGGGAACATGGCCAAATACCTGATTAAAGCGTCCTACACGATTGAAGGGGCCAAGGGGTTGGCGGAAGCCGGAGCCTCCAACCGCCTGGAGGTGCTCAAGAAGACCCTGGCCAGCGTCGGAGGCTCGATGGAGTGCATGTATTGGGCCTTCGGGGCGGACGACGCGCTCCTGATCGTGGACCTGCCCGACAACGTGGCTGCGGCGGCTTTGGCGACTGCCGTCGGCAGTTCAGGAGCAGTCAAGAGCTACGAGACGGTCGCGCTGCTCACCGCCGAAGAGATGGACCGAGCCGGCAAGATGACCGTGGACTATCGACCGCCCGGTCGTTGACTTCGGAGGACGCGCCACTCTGCACGCGCGCCGCCTCGGCCGCCAGCACCTCATGCTCGGCCACCACCCGCTGGTATTCCACGTACATCCGATGCATCTCGTCGGGCGCGATGCCTAGCACCCGAGCATTGTTCCAACTCCGGCATGAGGCCGCGCCGGTGGCGGGAGGCTTGCCGAGTCAGTGGCACGATCCGTTGGTCTCGACCGAGCACTCCGAACCGGGCGATGTGCGGGGGACGTCGAGCGACGGGTTGCGGTCGAAGAAGTTCACCGGCTTGAGCGTGAAACCGACGCGCTCGACGGGCATGACCGGCCAGTCCTCGGCGCGCGGGACGTGGGTGGAGCCGAACGTATGCCACACGACGACGTCCTCGTCGACGAGACTGCGGTCGGCGCGCTGGAACTCCGGTAGGCCGGCGCCACCGGCGTGCTGGTTCGGGTAGCGGCCGGCAGCGTACCGCTGGGTGGGATCGTAGCGGGTCACCCAGAGGTGTTTGGTGGCGAAGGCGGCGCGCTTGGCGACGCTCGAACCGGGCTGGGCCAGCAGCACCGGGGTGCTGGACGGCACGAGCTTGTAACCCACCGCCTCGCCCACGCCGTTGCGTCGCTCGTGGTTGACGATGCGCCACGTGCGTGAGCAGGCGGCGTCGGCCAGTCTGGCAGCGTCGGCTTCGCGCTCGATCACCGTCGTGCGGGTCGTGAACGCGTTCCCGTACGGGTTGGCGGCCTCGTCGGCGACGCCCACGACATCGACTTCCTCGACCGTGTTGGCGACCCCGTCAACGGTCATGTCGAGCCGCACGTTGAAGAGGTGTTGGTGCAACGGCGCCGCCAGCGTTGGCGTCATCTGCGCGGCGTGGTCGCCCGCCGTTCGGGTGGCGACCGCAAGCGGAATGCCGGTGAGCTTGATCTCGAGCTCGATCGTGCCGTCCTGGTAGAAGTACCAGAAAAAGCCGTAGTCATAGTTACCGATCGCCGCCCAGAACGACACGACCAGCCGGCGCGAACGGCGAGTTTCCCTCGTGCCACTGAAGTAGTCGTCGTGTTTCCACAGGACACCGGCATCTTCCTCGTGGATGCACACGACCTTGGCCAGTGGCACCGGCTCGCCTCGGTCGTCTGCATACACGGCGTCGAGGTAGTGGATGGCTCCGAGACAGTCGCAGCCGAGCGTCAGTGATGTGGCCACTCGTCCCAGGCCGTACTCGCCCTCGTCGAAGTAGCTGATCCAGAAGCGCATCGGGTGCGGGTCGGCATACGGCACCACCATCTCAGAGATCGCGGCGCGGTAGATGATCGGACGGGTGCGGCCGCTATCGGCGAATGCCACCTGGTGGAGCACGAGGCCCTCGCGGGCGTCGAAACCTATACGGAACGACCAGCCCTCCCATTCGACGGCGGAGCCCTCGACGCTGAAGCTGGGCCCGTCGGGTTGGGTGATGACGAGCGGGCGCAAACTCGTCCGGACCGGACCCCACGCGCCCTCGCCGAGGCCCGGTTCCCTCGGTGGGACCTCGTCGCCGCCGTGGTCGAAGAACGCCATCACCCGACGCTCGATGAGGTCGACGTAGGCGATGACGCCCTCAATGGGGCGCGACCATGGGATGTCGGACGCATGCTCCTGGAACAACGTGATCGCCCGCATCACCCGATGGCCGACCTCGTCGGGGAACTCGAACTGCCCCGCCGACAGTGGCAGGATCCGGCAAGCCTCGAAATCTGTGATCCCGCGTCGACGCAGGGAGTCCTGCCACCGTTCGTCGCTCTTGACGACCTCGTCGAGCGTCGCCAGTTCCCCGAAGACCAGACCCGGTTGCCCGTACGGCCACTCTCGCGTCGGTACCGCCGCGGTCGACAGCACTTCTTCGCGATCGAGCGACACGATCACCTCGGTGACCTCGCCCGTGGAGGTGTCGAGAAGGACCGAGAAGATCTGGCGGTCGACCCCAGCCCCGTCGCCCCACGCCAGTACCTCGTGCTTGGCCGGCTCGTGCAGTTGCACGAGAGCGAACCGCGTGGTCTCGCGCAGCAGCCCGGCGGCGTCGAGGAGCCGCCGCGATCTCACGACGTCATCAGCCGTCAGGGGGTCGAGCGGATGACGACGTAA
This sequence comes from uncultured Acidimicrobiales bacterium, assembly GCA_963728985.1. Lineage (GTDB taxonomy): Bacteria > Actinomycetota > Acidimicrobiia > Acidimicrobiales > Ilumatobacteraceae > DASXAI01. Next base: position 8,699 of record CAVSME010000009.1, read on the forward strand.
CGTGGCGCCGTCGTGAACATCGGTGGCCTCTATCGCGCCGATCGTCATGAGCGTCTCCTCGCGTCGGCCTTCGAGGGTGACCCTACGCCATCGGCGGACCTGCGCCAGGTGCTCCTGTCAACACCGGCCGAATCGTCGCGCGCCATTTTCGCAGGTCGCAACGCCTCTGACGCGACGGCACGCTCCACTCGTCGGCCTGGCGTCGTCAGCCGATGCGGTCCAGGAGTTTCTCAGCCTCGGCGATGACCGCGCCCTGATGAGGCTCGAGCTCCTGACCGCCCAACGTCGACGCGAAGAACGCGTAAGGATCGACGACTCCGCTGTCGATGCCGCTCAGCTCCTCCATCACTGCCAGGCCCATGAAGGGGACGTACGGCGCCGAGTAGCCACCTTCGTGGGTGAGCACCAAGCGCCCTGCACACAATTCGTCGGCCGCCGCCTTGAGCATGCGAGTCATCTCGCGGAACGTCTCGCTCCACGCCATCATGCGACCAAGGGGATCGAAGACCCCGCCGTCGAAGCCCGACGGGGCCACGATGAAGTCAGGTCGGAAGCGTCGTAGTCCTTCCATGGCCACCCGCCGGTAGGCAGCGACGTACGCCCCGTGTCCGGAACCGGGCGGGAGCGGGATGTTCACGTTGTAGCCGAGTCCGTCGCCCTCCCCATTCTCGGTCACGTACCCCGAGTTCGGGGGGAAGCACAGATGCTGATGCAACGAGATCGTCAGCACCGATTGGTCGTCGTAGAAGACGGTCTGCTGGCCGTTGCCGTGGTGAACGTCCCAGTCGACCATCGCGATGCGCGCCACGCCCCGCACCTCGCGAAGGTGTTTCACCGCGATCGCGGCATTGTTGAAAAGGCAAAAGCCCATTCCCATACCGGCGATGGCGTGATGGCCCGGCGGACGAACCAGCGCGTAGACGTTGTCGACATCCCCGTCGAGCACGGCGTCAACCGCCGTGATACAACCGCCCGCTGCCAGCAGGGCGATCTCGTAGCTTCCCAGCCCGAAGGGCGTCAGTCCCCCAGCGTCGCCACCACCGGCCGCCGACAAGTCAGCGATCCGATGGCGGTAGTCGGCCGTGTGGACCCGCAGGACCTCCTCTACGGTCGCGAGCCGCGGCGCGATCGGCTTCAACTGGTCGAGCAGACCACTCGCCCGCCAGAGATTCACCATGCGCCGCTTCGTCTCGGGGTTCTCGGGATGCTCATATGGCTGCACCACGGCTCCGTCATTGGGGACGATCCATCCGTGGCCGGTGTCGTGCCACAGGTAGCGCTCATGGAACACGAGGCCCGTCGTCATCCTCACACTCCCCTCGTAGCCGGGCGCACTCTACCCGGCGTCGGCAACCGAGCGACCGGGCTCCGAGCCGCCGGCGATGACGCGACGGCCCTTATCAAGGCAAGCGGCGAGCTGTCCGTGGAAGTGGTGGAGTTGCGGCTCGTTGCGTCCGAACACCAGCTCGACAGGTGCGGCGCCGCCGCTGAGGGCGCGCTGGGCCGACTCGGCCACTGCGAAGTCCTCCTTGAATCTCCGCGCCACCTGGGTGGTTCAGTGGGTGGCCAGCAGATCGCGGATCCAGTCGCTGGTAGCTGCCGCTGCGACGGTCTTTCCTTTTGCGTCGGCATCGGTCGGACTCGCGCCGTGGCCGAGGAGCAAGACGATGATCCGGCCCTGTTCGTCCTTTGCCCCGTCCGAGCCCGAATGGCTCTTGCCGGTGTTCTGAACCGCGAGGTGCAGCGGCGTCGAACCGGTCTTGTTCATCAGCAGCGGATCCGCACCATTGTCGATGAGGGCGCTGACCGCCATCGAGCAACGATTCCGAACAGCGCGATGGAGCGGCGCAACGCCCTCTTGTCCAACGCGTTCGGATCGGCACCGGCTTCGATCAGGTAGGTGATCACGTCACCCTGCGCCACAGAATCCCACCCGTTCGCGGCGGGACCACCGTCGGCGGCGTAATGGAGTGGCTCAGCTCCCCTTCGGTTACGAGCGCGAACGTCGGCGCCTCTGATGACGAGCGACTCGGCGAGTCGTCGCTGATGCGCGGCGGCACTGAGGTGCAGCGCCGTGTCACCGCTATAGACGTAGTGATGGATCGCAGTAAGGAAATATGTCTTCGCATAGTCGCGGCTCGCCCCGATATGAATCGGACGGATGGCAAGATTGCGCGATTCGTCCAACCGCCGCGCGACCTCGCGGTCGTCACGGGAAGCGATCGCACGGAACAGCGCCAAGAGCGCACCGTCGTCAGACCCGTCGCGCTCCGCGCCCTTCTTCGCCACGCGTACAGATTGCCCGTTCTGGAGTCTCACGACCAGGCAAACGCTTCCTGACGCGGCACTAGCTCGATCACTCGGGCGCGCTTGCCACCGTCCGACCCTCAGGACGCGTGGTCTCCGCACCGTGACGTCGGTCCAGCTAGTGCCGTGTCCAACAACGTTGGGGTGCGGGGGTGATAGGTCGGCGAAGTCTGCTCGGTCTGCTCGACGACCCGAGATGCCGAAACGTCGTTGATCGGCCGGTCCTACCGCGCCAGCCTGTCAGCGTGGGTGAGCGCAGTACTTGGGTCTTCGACCGCGCCGTTGACCGGGTCGAGTCGATCGTGGAGGAGGTCGTGGCCGGCTACGCGGCGTCGTACGTCGGACGCGCCGTTCGGCGACACGAGATACGGCCACCTCGGCCGCTCCCCGGCATCGCGTGGTCGATCGACGGCGACATCGTGGTCGAGTTCGTCCACCGGCGGTCGGCCCCGGACCAGCTCCTAGTGCACGACATCGCGCTCCTCGACGATCTCAAGCGACGTTTGCGAACCCGACATCTCGAGGTCACGTACGTGGCGATGGAGTAGCTCAAATCTGCCGGTCGGCGTCATCCCCAACAGGACGAACGTCGTCTGACGCGGCACCAGTCCGGGCGAGGGCTGCGGCACCCCGTCCCGGCTCGTGCGTGTGAGTTGAACGACACAACGTTGCGTGCCACTGGACTAGATGTTGTGCCCTGGGACGTTGTTGACATCCGTTGAGTAGGTGGCCGCCTGGGCGAGTGTGGAGCTGTCGAAGGCATCACACGAACCCAGGAGGCCGTGGTGCACCGTAACGCTCCGCTCACCCCTGAAGGCCGGCTCCGGTTGTGTCGACGGATCGCCGATGGCTGGACGGTCTCGGCTGCGGCCGAATCGATGAACATCTCCCGCCAGTGCGCCCACAAATGGTGGCGCCGCTACCAGGACGAGGGACCGGGCGGGTTGGTTGACCGCTCGAGCCGACCGTGGTCGTGTCCCCATCAGACCTCGCCGCGGGTGGAGCGCCGAATCGTGGCCTTGCGTCGATCCCGCAAGCTGGGCCCGGCCCGTCTCGCCGGGATCGTGGGGGTGCCCGCGTCGACCGTGCATCGCGTCCTGGTCCGTCACGGCGTCAACCGGCTGGCCTGGATGGACCGCCCCACCGGCCGGGTGATCCGCCGGATCGACACACGGCGTTGCGGCGAGCTCGTCCACATCGACGTCAAGAAGCTGGCCCGCATCCCCGCTGGCGGTGGTCACCACAAGCTCGGCCGATCGAGCGCCACCCGGTCCCGGGGCGGCGGCTACACCCACATCCACACCGCCATCGACGCCCACTCCCGTCTCGCCTACAGCGAGTTCGCCGGCGTCGAGAACACCGACAACTGCGTCGCCTTCCTCGACCGGGCCGTGACCTGGTTCGCCGCCCGAGGCATCACCATCGAACGAATCCTCACCGACAACGGCACCGGCTACCGCTCCAAACCCTGGGCGGTCCGCTGTGCCGACCTCAGCCTCCGCCACAGCCGCACCCGCCCCTACCGGCCCGCCACCAATGGGAAAGTCGAGCGCTTCAACCGCACCCTCCTCGATGAATGGGCCTACGCCCGCCTCTGGAGATCAGACACCAGCCGCGCCCGAACCCTTGACCGCTGGCTCCACCGCTACAACCATCACCGCCACCACACCGCCATCGGCGGCCCACCCGCCAGCCGAGTCACCAACCTGGCAGGGCACAAAACTAGAACTCGACGTGGACAACGGTGTTCGTCCGCCGACGCTGCGCTTCGACGAGCTGGCGGTCGAACTCCTGGGCGATCGCTTCGTCGAGCTCGGGGAAGAGATGTCCGTAGCGGTCGAGTGTGATCGTGATGGACGCGTGCCCCATCCGGGCCTGGATGGCCTTCGGATGAGCGCCCGAGGCGATCGCCAGCGACACACTGGTATGCCGTAAGTCGTGGAACCGGCACGACAGGCCGGCCTCCCGCAGGGCTCGGCCGAAGTGGTGGGACCGGAAGCTCGACGATGACAGCGGATTGCCGGCCGAGTTCGGGAACACCAACCCGTCAGGCCCCGGCAGCGCGAAGCGCTCGATGTGACCTCGCAGGATTTCGCTCGTGAACGCCGACATCGTGATCGACCGGACACCGGCGGTCGTCTTCGGCGGCTGCCGGATCCACGAATGGTCCTCGAGCTGGGTGAGTTGCTCCGTCACCCGCACCTTCCCGCGCGAGAGATCGACACGTCCGCGACGGAGGCCGACGAGCTCGCCCCAACGCATGCCCGAGTCGACGGCGAGGTAGATCAGCGCCCGGAAGCGCTCGTTGTGCGCCTCGGCCAGCCGCACCGCCTCGTCCCAGTCGAGGAACACCATGTCGCGGCGCGGCACCCGTGGCGGGTCGACTCGGTCGCAGGGGTTGCGGAGGAGCTTCTGCTTCTGCACGGCGACCTGCAGCATCCGGCGGAGGATGCGGTAGTGGCGGTGGACCGACGAGGGCGCCAGCCCGGCCGCCAGTTCGTCGTTGAGCCAGTTCTCGATTTCGTCGGCGGGGAGGCGGCCGAGCCGGTAGGTGCCGAACCGCGGCAGGACGTACCGGTTGATGTCGCGCCGATAGGTCTCCTGCGACTTCGGTGCCAGCCGCCGGCAAAGCAGGAAGAACTCCTCAGCCCACTCAGCGAGCGGCTGGTCGGCGCCCCGCGGGTCGATCCAGTTGCCGCGCTCCTTCTCCGTCTCCATCTCCCGGACGAAGCGGTCGGCGTCGGCCTTGCGGGTGAACGTCTTGGAGTGCGCCCGCCCGAGCGCGTCGCGGTACCGGGCCCGGTACTTGCCGTTGCGGCGCTCGACGAAGCCCATCTCAGCCTCCTCCGGGACGCGTCCTGGGCGCGGCAGGGCCCAAAAGGACGCGTTTGGGACGCGAAGTCCTGGTCACCAGCCGACACTGGCGGGCACTGCCGGACAGAACGAAAACAGCCATCTACCTGCGATGATAGCAGGCAGACGGCTGGAGGCGACGCCGGGAATCGAACCCGGGTACAGGGCTTTGCAGGCCCTTGCCTAAACCACTCGGCCACGTCGCCAGAGCTACGAGCGGAACCCGTAGCGGCCGTCCACCTTACCGGCCGGGCACCGGCAGCACCGCCGCATCCCGCGCCGTGCGCACCGTGTTCGTGATCTGCAGCAACCCGAGCTGGCTCATGACCACGTCCGTGTTCGGGCAGTCGCCGCCAGTCGGGAACGTCAAGCGAACGGAAGCAGGCCGGCGCACGTCCCCGGCCGCGGACACCGCCTCGAAGTCCGACCACTGCACCACCGTCTGCGGGTGGTTGCACGCCGCGAAGATCTCGGACCAGACGACAAAACTGCCCAGCCGGTCCCCCGGTGCCGCCAAGTCCCGGATGACCGTGGCGATGCCCGTGGAGAGGTCCGTGATCGACCCCCGCCACCCGGCCGCTGAACGCGACACCCGCAATCGATACGCCACGCCCTCCTGCCACGGGTAGTCGCGGGTGTTCGGGTCCGACGGCGTCGACGGCAGCGGCGACGGCGTGCCATCGAGGACCGAGCGCACGTCGGCCACGTCCGCGTACCCGCCCCAGTTGACCGCCTTGTGGTCGGGGTGCCGAGGATTCCACTGCAGCCCGATGTGCGCAGCGCCGTGAGTGCCGGTGTCCGAGATGAACGACATCTGCAGCGCCCAGAAGTACAGCCGGTCGGCGGCGGGCTGGCGCAACACCTCGATGGTGGCGGCGACCTCTACGAGTGGCGCACCGCCATCGATCCCCTGCCACCACAGATGGAACGATGACACGCCGTGGCCGGGTTCCGACTGCGGGGTGGCCGACGACGACCCGAAGAGCTGGCTCAACCAGCGACGGATCGATTCGAACACCCGGTCGTGCCTTCCACGGAGAACCCCCTGGCCGGCGGCCACAGTAGACGCTGGCCACAGACCGTGACACCGGACAAGGCCCTCGTAGGCTGACGGCGTGTCCCGCCCGCCCGCGCGCCGATCACCGGCGCGGCGCTGGGCCGGCGCGATCGTCACCATCGTCCTCCTCGTCGCCGTGTTCGGGTTCCTGTTCCCGAAGCTGGCCGACTACGGCGAGGCGTGGGACAGCCTCGGCGACCTCGACACGACCGGCTGGGTCGCCCTCGTCGTCGTGGCCGTGTGGAACCTCGTGGCCCTCGTGCCTCTGATCATCGTGTCGATGCCGGGGCTCCGATTCCGGGAGGCCTTCGTCAACATGAGCGCCGGCACGGCCGTGGCCAACAGCGTGCCCGCCGGCTCGGCCATCGGCATCGGCGTCAACTGGGCCATGTACGACTCGTGGGGCTTCCTGCCCGCGGAGTACACGTTGTCGTCCCTCGTAACGGGCATGTGGAACAACTTCGTCAAGCTCGGCCTGCCCGTGATCGCCCTGGTGCTCCTCGCGTTGACCGGCGACCTGCGGGCGTCGTTCGTCCCGGCCGCCATCGTGGGCGTGGCGGTGATGGCGGTGACGATCGTCGTGTTCGCACTGCTGTTGCGCAGCGATCGCCTAGCCGCCGCGATTGGCGAGCGCCTCGGCGTCGTCATCAGCGCCATCGGCCGCAAGCTCCACCACGACCTCGGCAGCCGGGCGGAATGGGGCGAACGTGCCGTGCAGTTCCGCGAGCGCACGGTCGGCCTCATCCGCCAGCGGTGGGTGGCCCTGACCATCACCTCGCTCGTCGGCCACCTGTCGCTGTGGCTGGTGCTGCTCGTCGCGGTGCGGGCCGTCGGCATCAGCGAGAGCCAGGTGAGCTGGAGCGAGGTGCTGGCCGCGTTCGCGTTCGTCCGCCTCATCTCCGCCATCCCGATCACCCCGGGCGGCCTCGGCGTGGTGGAGCTCGGCCTGACCGCGGCACTCGCGTCGGGTGAGTCGTCGACGGTGGCCAACCAGGCCGCCGCCGCCGTCCTCCTCTACCGCGCCCTGACCTACTTGCTCCCGATCCCGGTGGGCGTGGTCTGCTACGTCTACTGGCGGTTCAGCCAGCGACGGCACCCAACAGTCGATCGGAGAAGTCGCGCGCACCATCTGCCAGATGGCGACGGTTCAGCGCCAGCCCACCGATGACCTCGGCGCCACGCTGGCCGATGATGCCCATCATCTTGTCGATCGTGCGCCCAGGATTGATGGCGTAGGTGCAATAGACGACGGCGCGCTTGCCCTGCATGGCGGGAAGCTGCGCCAGCCGCCCGGCACGGCCCGGCTTCTGGCCCACCACGAGGATGCCGTCGGTCCACGTGCCCACCACGACGAGCTCGGCCACCGACAGGGCCTGGAGGTCGACGTCAGTGGTCGGGCTGAGCGCGACGACATCGAGCCCGCCACGCGAAAGCTCGTCGCCGATGAGGCTCGCCGCCTTGCGGGTGTTGCCCGTCAGGGTCTCGTAGATGACCATCGCCTTCACGCCGACTGGTCTAGCAGTTGTCCAGGTCGGACCGGGTCGAGGACAATGGGTGGATGGCCGACCTCGTCATTCGCAACGCCACCATCGTCGACGGAACCGGGCAGCCGGGGACGCAGGGCGACGTGGCCGTCACCGGCGCCACGATCACCGCCGTCGGGCCCCACCTCGACGAGCGCGGGCAGCGCGAGATCGACGCCGACGGCCTCATGGTCACCCCCGGTTTCGTCGACATCCACACGCACTACGACGGCCAGGTCACCTGGGACGGCGTCATCGCCCCGTCGTCCCTCCACGGGGTGACGTCGATCGTGATGGGCAACTGCGGCGTGAGCTTCGCCCCGGCCCGCCCCACGGCCGAGCACCACGACTGGCTCATCGGCCTCCTCGAGGGCGTCGAGGACATCCCGGGCACGGCGCTGGCCGAGGGCCTGCCGTGGGACTGGGAGTCCTTCACCGACTACCTGGACTCGCTGGAGCGCCGCAACTACGCCGTCGACATCGGCGCCCAGGTGGCCCACGCTCCCCTGCGGGCCTACGTGATGGGCGAGCGCGGCGCCGACCCGAACGAGGCCCCGACGTCCGACGAGCTGGCCGAGATGGCGCGCCTCACCCGCGAGGGCATCGACGCCGGCGCTCTCGGCTTCACGACGTCGCGCACGATCCTCCACCGCACGCGCGACGGCGAGGCGCTCGGCACCCGCCACTCCAGCGTCGACGAGCTCACGGCGATCGCGTCGGCCCTCGCCGATGCCCGCAAGGGCGTGCTGCAGATGATCTCCGACGCGTACCTGTCGACCGACGGCACCTTCGCCAAGGACGAGCTCGCCCTCATGCGCAACCTCGTGGAGACGACGGGGCGCCCGCTGTCGATGACGGTGCAGCAGCCCGACGAGGTGCCCGACCGCTGGCGGGAGATGATCGACTTCGTCGGCGGTTGCGTGGCCGACGGCCTGCCGATGCGGGCCCAGGTGGCGCCCCGGCCGATCGGTGTGCTGCAGGGCCTCGGCTCGTCGATCAACCCGTTCGTGGTGACCGAGAGCTATCGCGAGGTGGCGTCGCTGCCGCTGCCCGAGCGGGTGCGCCAGCTGCGCGACCCCGATCGCAAGGCCCGCATCCTGCGCGAGCACGAGGCCCGGCTGGAGGGCATCCTCGGCGACCTGACGCAGAGCTTCCACAAGCTCTACCCGCTGACCGACCCGGTCGACTACGAGCCCGCCGCCGCTGATTCCGTGGAGGGCATCGCCGGGGCCACGGGCCGGCCAGCAGCCGAGGTGGCCTACGACCTCCTCCTCGAGCGCGAGGGCAACCAGCTGCTCTACATGCCGCTGATGAACTACGTGGGCGGCAACCTCGACGACGTGCGCGAGATGCTGCTGTCGCCCTACGCCATCATGGGCCTGTCCGACGGCGGCGCCCACTGCGGCGCCATCTGCGACGCCAGCTTCCCCACCACGACGCTGGCCCACTGGGGCCGGCGCCGCACTCGCGGCGACAAGCTGCCCATCGAGCTCCTCGTACATCACCTCACGCAGCGGACCGCCAGCCACGTCGGCTGGCTCGACCGTGGCGTGGTGGCGCCCGGCTACCTGGCCGACCTCAACCTCATCGACATGGACCGCATCGACACGCACCCGCCGGCGATCATCCATGACCTCCCCGCCGGCGGCCGCCGCCTCATGCAGACGGCCGACGGCTACCGAGCCACGATCAAGCGGGGGATGGTGACGTTCGAGGACGGGCAGCACACCGGCGCCTTCCCCGGCGGCCTCGTGCGCGGCGCACAGGCAGCGCGGTAGGCGAGCCATGCACCTCGACGTGATGATGGGCGGCGGCGACCTCCACACCGTCCAGCGATTCGCCCATGCCGCGCAGGCAGCAGGCGCCGCTGGCGTCGTGTTCACCGAGACCGGCCGCACGGCGTACCTCTCGGTGGCGGCCGCCGCCCTCGCCGCTCCCGGCCTCGATCTCAGCACGGGCGTGGCCGTGGCCTTCCCCCGCAGTCCGATGGTGACGGCGCAGACGGCGTGGGAGCTGGCCGACGTCAGCGGTGGACGCTTCCGTCTCGGCCTCGGCACCCAGGTGCGCACGCACGTCGAGCGCCGCTACTCGGCCGACTTCGACGGTCCCGGCCCTCGCCTGAAGGAGTACGTGCTCGCGCTGCGGGCCATCTTCCGCGCCTTCCACGGCGAGGAGAAGCTGTCCTTCGACGGCGAGCACTGGTCGTTCTCCTTCATGCCGCCGGCGTGGGCGCCCGGTCCGCTCGACGTGCCCGATCCGCCCATCGACATCGCCGCCGTCAATCCGTGGATGTGGAGGATGGCGGGCGAGGTGGCCGACGGCGTGCACGTGCATCCCATGCACTCGCTCAGCTACCTCGACGACGTCGCTCGCCCCGCGCTCGTCGAGGGCGCCACCCGCGCCGGGCGCGATCCCGATTCGCTCACGATGATCGTGCCGATCCTGCCCATCGTGGGCGACACCGACGCCGAGCGCGCTGCCATGGCGAGGATGGTGCGCCAGCAACTCGGGTTCTACGGGTCCACGCCGGCGTACGCGTTCCAGTTCGACCGCCTCGGCTTCGACGGTTTGAGCGCCAAGCTGAACGCGCTCCTGAAGCAGGGCGACGTCGCCGGTCAGGCCGAGCTGCTCACCGACGAGGTGATCGACAACTTCGTGGTACGAGCCACGTGGGACGAGCTGGCCGGCGCGCTGCGCGAGCGGTACACGGGCCGCGCCGACCGGCTGGTGGCCTACCACGCCTATGCGATGTGGCGGAACGATCAGGAGTCGCTCCTGCGCTGGGGCGAGGTCGCCCGCCAACTTGCAGCGGCCTAGCCGAACTCGTGCGCGTTAAATGCGCTCACGGTTGATAAATCGCGTCAGTACGACCGAAGGGCGGCGGCCTAGACCCCGAACTCGGCGTAACCCGGCGCCACCGTCGGCCACGGCCGCACCCGTTCCAGCACGGCGGCGAGCCCGAGGGCGAGACCGTCGACGAAACGCGGGGCGATGATCTGCAGCCCGAACGGCACGCCGTACTGATCGAGTCCGAGGGGCGCGCTCACGGCCGGATGGCCGGTGAAGTTCACGTCCGTGGTGTTCACGGCGATCGTCAGGTCCTTCTCCACGCCGCCGGCACCGCTCGGCATCGGGCCCTCGGCGGGCCAGCTCACCGCGTTGCACGTTGGGACGACCAGCACGGCGTCGGCACCGAGGAGCGCATCGACGCGTGCGGCCCGCTCGTAACGGCGGCGCTGGGCGCCGATGTAGTCGACCACCGACACCTCGGTGCCGTGCTCGAGCTGGCCGGTGAGCGACGGCTCGAACGACGACCAGTGGCGGCCGTGCTCCAGCATCGACTCCGACAGATCCGCGCAGGCGATGGTGAACCAGTCGTAGGCCACCGACGCGTCATAGGGCGGCTCGACCCACTCGACCGGCAGCCCGTCGTCGGCCAGTGCCGCCAGCGCCTCGCCCAGCGCGGCCTCGATCACGGCGTCGACGTCGGCCCGGAACGACCGGCACCCCAGCACTCGCGCCGGGCGCACCGGCTGGAACGCGACGCTGCCGGCCGGCAGCGACAGGATGTCGCCGGGTGCCGGGCCGAGCGTCACCGACGCCTCCAGCACCACGTCGGCCACGCTGCCGCCCGTCGCCCCCTGGGTGGACAGACTCATCCAGCGGGGCACGACGTTGCGGCCGATGGCGCCCATCGTCGGCTTGTAGCCGACCAGCCCGCAGCAGCTGGCGGGGATGCGCACCGATCCCCCGCCGTCCGACGACGTGGCCAGCGGCACGAGGCCGGCGGCCAGCGCGGCGGCGCTGCCCCCGCTCGATCCGCCCGGTGAGCGCTCGGGGTTCCACGGGTTGCGGGTGACGCCGTAGACCTGGTTGGCGGTGACGGCGGTGTGCCCGAAGGCCGGCGTGTTGCTGCGGCCGAGCACGATGGCGCCGGCGGCGCGCAAGCGCGCCACCACGACGTCGTCGATGGTGTCGGGCTCGGCATCGACGTAGAGCGGCGAGCCGAACGTGGTCGTCATGCCGGCGCAGCGGGCCATGTCCTTCACGAGCAACGGCAATCCGGCGAGCGCGCCGGTGCGCGGCGACGCCGCCGCTTCGGCCCGGGCCTCGTCGGCGCGCAACGCAGTGACGGCGTTGAGCGTGGGGTTGGCCGCTTCGATGCGGCGCAGGCTCTCGTCGACCAGATCGACCGGATCGATCTTGCCGTTGCGGACCGCGTCAGCCAGTTCTGCGAGCACGAGCGACGTTAACTCCGCTCGCGGCGCAGCTCGACCGGGAGGTGGAGCTCGTCGGGGACGGCGGCGTCGCCGCGCAGCGCCGCCCGCACGGTGAGGTAGTCGTGCACGGCGGCCACGTCGTGCACCCGCAGGATCGACGCGCCGGCGTCGACACCGGCGCCGATGGCGGCCAGCGTGCCGGGATCGCGCTCGGCGCGGCGTGCGCTGCGTGAGCGCGCCGATGAAGTCCTTGCGGGACACGGCCAGCAGCACGGGCCGGCCGAGGGCGACGAGGGCGTCGAGCCGACGGAGCACGGTCACGGTCTGGGCCGGGGTCTTGGCGAAGTCCGGGCCGGGATCGAGGATGATGCCGTCGGACGGCACGCCACGGGCCACCGCATCGGCCATGCGATCGCGCAGGAACGTCACCACGTCGGCCACGACGTCGTCGTACTCCGGGAACTCCTTCTTCTTGGGCTCGGCACGCGTGTGCATCAGGACGAGCGCGGCGCCGGCGTCGGCACAGGCGTCGGCCAGCGCCGGGTCACGCAGGCCGCTCACGTCGTTGATGATGTGCGCACCGGCGTCGAGCACGGCCCGGGCGACGGCCGGCTTCCACGTGTCGACCGACACGACGATGCCGGCGGCGACGAGGCGCCCCACGAGCGGTACGACCCGGCGAGCCTCCTCGGCCGGTTCCAGCGCAGCCATGCCGGTCACCCCGGACTCCCCACCCACGTCGATGATGCCGGCGCCCGCCGCCACCAGCTCCTCGGCCCGGGCCGCCTGCTGCTCGACGGTGGCGTACAGACCGCCGTCGGAGAAGGACTCCGGGCTGGCGTTCACCACGCCCATGAGGACCGGACTGGTCAAGGGGATCACGCGGCCACGAGCGCGGAGCACGGTCACAGCGGGGGGACGCTACCGGCCGACCATCGCCATCACCCCCCTCAGGCCCTACCGTAGGGGGCATGTCCGGGCGCCCCGGCCGTCTCGCGGTCGTCTTGGCCGCAGGCCTGCTGGTGCTGGTGGCCGCCTTGTCGGCCGGGCAAACCCGCCTCGACCTGCCCGATGCGACGTCGGGGGTCGACAGCGACCTGCCCGTGGCCCGCCTGGCGTCGGGCACGATGCCGACGCGGGTGAAGCCCAGCGCGGCCAAGCACGGTCGTACGGCACCGCTGGTGCCGGCGGCCACCCTCGTTGCCGTCGTGGCCCTCCTCCTCTACGGGCTCGGCGTCGCCGGTGCCCCCACCTTGCTCGGGCGGCTGCACCGCTCGAGCGCCTGGACGCGCACGCCACGCGCTCCTCCTGCACGCCTGTCGATCTGACCTTCGACGCTGCAAGGAGAGAACATGAACGAGCGAACTCGGTCGCGCCCCTCACGGGCCGACCGGCCGGCTCGGTCGATCGGCCACTACCTGCGCGCCGACGCCGTAGCCATCGTGATCGCCATCGCCTCGGTGCTGGTGGTCGGTGTCGTCCTGCTCGACGGGCCGGCCCGCATCAACCGTCTCACTCTGACCAACCCCACTGAGTACGACGTGAGCGTCCAGCTCGCCTCCAGCGCGGACGGCGCCGTGCTCCCCCTCGCCGTGCTCGGCCAGCGCTCCACCCGCGACATTCGTGACGTGATCGACCAGGGTGATTCGTGGGTGTTCCGCTTCCGGGCCCAGGGCCAGGACGCCGGCGACCTCACGATCACTCGCGACGCGCTGGCCGCGGCCGGGTGGCAGGTGACCGTGCCGGCCACCGTCACGAGCCAACTCCAAGCGCTCGGCGTGCCGCCCAGCCCGTGCGTCAGTGCCGACTGCCCAGCCCGAGCAGGCTGAATGATGAGGAATTCGGGCCGTTCTGGCGTACATTGCATGAGGTTTGAGCCAGCATCGAGCGATCGAGGAGTGAGCGAGTGCCGAAACCGAAGGAAGATGCCATCGTCCTGGAGGGTCACGCCAGTGAGGCGTTGAAGGGCGGGCACTTCCGCGTCGTGCTCGACAACGGACACGACGTGCTCGGCCACCTGAGCGGGAAGATGCGCAAGAACCGCATCCGCGTCCTGCCGGGCGATCGGGTCCAGGTGGAGCTGTCGCCCTACGACCTCACGCGGGCCCGCATCACCTTCCGCTACAAGTAGGCCAGGACTCACCGTTTCGGTGGGTTTACCTGGGCAAACGCCTAGGTCGTCAGAGCCTCGTAACACGATGGTGACACAGGCGATGCCCAAGAGCTAGCGACGGCGGCCCGGATCCTGTCGTCGTCGCCTGGCCACAGGTGGCCGTAGGTGTCGAGGATGGTGGACGCCTGCCTAACGACGGACGAACTGGCGGAGCGGCACCGCACCACGCCGGCCGCGGTAGCCATGCGCCGACATCGCGGTGACAGCCCGCGCGGTTGCCGCTCCGGCAAGCGGATCCTCTTCCCTCTCGACGGCGTCGAGGCCTGGGAGGCCGATCAGCTCTCCACCGCCAGCTGACGTGGCGCCATAGCGTTCGCCCGTTAACCAGCTTCACCCGCACCACAGCGGTGAGGGTATAGCGCGGGTGGCCAAGGCACCACCGGCCGGTCGAGTGCCGCCCGAACGGGCAATCTGTGCGAATGCCGGTTGCGCCCGATGACGCCGGCAGCCTGACGTGGCGAAATCCTCCCGACTCCGTGCGGACTCGCTGCGAGTGGATTTCACTTTCGAGGCTACCGAGCCGCCCGTAGCATTGGAGGTGACTTCACTCGCAGACCCCGAGGTGGCCGGGCTCAATGCTGAGCTCCTCAAGATGGAGGCGCGACTGCAGGATGCCGTTCGTGCCCAAGGCTTGGGCTCCTGGATGCTTGGCGTTCGCGTTGGAACGGAGGTTCGTCGGCTCGAACCCGCAGTGCTCGCCTTCCTACGCAGTCAAAGCATCCATGAGAGCGTCGCGCTGTTCGACCAGGAGCAAGCCCCCCCAGACCTCTCATCCTCGGAGCTTCGCTGTCTTGTCGATGCACTTGACAGGGGCCTACTAAGCGCACTCCGACAGGGTGGCCCGGATGGCTTGTGGCTGCTTCCGCCAGCAGGCGACTCCATGCAGCGAGGCTTCGGCACGTTGCTCCGCCACGCGGTCGAAGACAACACCGACAAGCTGGCCGAGGCTCGACCGCGTGAGACTCACCTTGCGGTGTGGGTCGCACGATCCGGGATCAGCGGCGACCCGTCCCTGACTCCGCCACCGCGGTTACCGGAGGCCGTCGATGTGCTCTGGGTAATCCTCGGGTATTGCCCGGGTCAAATGGACCTACCGGCTTTGGACGACTACTAGGACGGACCAGCGGTGGCGTCTGCTCGATCATCCCCTAGGCAAACCCGCCGATATAGCTGCGGAGTCAGGTCCAGAATGACGCCCTGCTCGTCGCACGCCGAACTGCCGTTCGGCGTGAGTCACCGCGACGCGGAGCACCCCCAGCGGGCGGCCCGGGGGTGCTCACGTTGCGGCCTGGCCACGTTGGCGGACCGGACAGGCTGCTACCGCCGGAGTGAAGGGAAATCCCCCGCCGGGAGCGGTCAGGATAGCGAGGGCGACGCGTGACGGTCAGCTCGCGCTGGGTCCCCGAACGCGAGACGGCCTCCGACTCCGTCGCGGGCCTGGAGGCTGTCTCTGGCGCTTCGTAGGAGAAGCTCTGTACCGGTCGAACGCCCGCGGAGTGGCCACACCAACCGCCCTCGGCGCACAACCACCCGAACAGGTGGGATTGGCCCGGGCGTGGTGGAGGTACTCGCGTGGCACGGCTCGACCGTCGGCGGGAATGCCGGCGGCTAGGACCGTCGGGGGCCCGGAACCGTGCCATGGGCCGGGCCCCTACCAGTGGACACGCCTTGGCGTATCGAAGTCCTGAGACGGCCCGAGAGCGGAGGGGGAGGCGGACGGCGGCGTAGCGTGCCGGCCGTGTCCGAACAGCAACATCGCCGATGGGAGTACCGGGTCATCCGCTTCCCCCACGAGGACTCTCCCGGTGGCCTCGAGAACCTCAACGGCGCCGGCTACGACGGTTGGGAGGCCGTTGGCGTCGTGCCTCGAGACCTCGACGAGTCGTGGGTGATCCTCAAACGAGAGCTGCTCGACGACGACGAGCCCCGGGGGCCGGTCGGGTTCGGGCGGTAGGCGTGGTGCTCTGGGTCCGGGTCGATGACGAGCGGTGGGCGGCGCGAAGAGGGCAGGCGTCCTGAGCGCATCCGTGCGTGTGAGATCATGCGTCGGCGGCTGTCGGTGACGGTCGCAACCCTTGAAGGGAAGCGCAATGGCTGACCTGCTCGTTCTTGAGTTCGCCCACTCGAATGCCGCTGAGATGTACAAGTCGGTGAACCAGGAGCTCGGCCTTGGTGGCCCCGGTGATCCGTCGGGGTGGCCTGGTGCAATGGGCTGCCACGTTGCTGGTCAGGCTGGTGACAGTCTCATCGTCGTCGAGGTGTGGGACTCGAAGGCCGCGCAAGAGGAGTTCATGCAGAACGAGCTTGGACCGGCGCTGCAGAAGGCGAACGCTCCCGCGCCCACCCGGGCCGAGTGGTTCTCGATGCTCGGCGACATGCATCGGTAGCTCGAAGCCGAAGTCGTCGATCGCGCACTGGTTGCCGGCCCAGACACGCCCATGGACAGCACGCCCGAGGGGGGAGAGGTAGGCCGGCCGAACGCGAAGCGGACCCCTGCAGGATTGCCGTACCGAGGGGTCCGCTTCTTGCGCGTGGCCGGGGAGACCCGCCCGCTATGTGGCTGTCGGCTTCCCACAAAGGGATCAGTTCATTCGGTCCGGTGCGCCAACCACACGAAGGGGTTAGGCCAGGGCTGGGCGGGTGCTGACTCGACGCGAGACAGCCTCCCGTACGCCACCGGACGTTGAAGGAGGCTGTCTCTTCGGGGCGCTCCGTCGGCGGGCAGGCCTGGGGAGCTATGTGCCCCATCAGTTCCCGCCGCTGGCTCCCCTCAGACCGTGGCTGGCCGTGCCCTGACGCGGAACCACCCCCGGCGGGCGGCCGTGGCTCACGTTGCGGCCTCTTGGGCGCTGACTTGGCTGGCCGGTAGCGAGGCTCAGCGAGGCCGCTTGAAATAGAACCGGAACTGCCAATACGTGGGCTCAGTGAAGGAGCCGGACTCAGTCACGGGATACGGAGTGACGCCGACGAGCTCCCAGCCATCTTCGCCGAGCTTGTCGAGCTGAGGCCCGTCGATGTTCTCCGTTACCAGGTAGCTCCACGTGGCCATGGGCGCAGCCTCCCAGGTGCCGGTCTCTCCCATCCAGACGTAGCCACCCGCCGGTTCCTCGTGACACAAGCATGACACAGGACGTTGAGAACCCACCGGAAACGGTGAGAACCGACGAGAGAGGAAATGGCCTGGTCAAACGACACTTCGACCCGTTCTCGCAGGTCAGCCGATCGGCCATCCACTTCCGCCACAAGTGGGCCAGCGCGCCTGGCCGACGCAACTGGTGTACGAACGGTGCCCAGGAGCGGCGTTTCGGTCCATCAGTTCGAGGAGCCCTCGGGCGGCGACGGGCCTCCACCGGCTAGTGGCGGTCGAGCACCAGCTCTCGGATCGTCTGGCCCCGCATGCCGGCAGTCGCCTTCACCGCCAGGACCGTCACGGCCATGGTCAGCAACGTGGAGCCCACCAACAAGGGACGCCCCTGCTCGCTACGGGTCGGAAGGAAGGGCAGCGTCATGGGGGTTGGCCTCCGAGTTGCGCCCGCATCTTGGCTACATCGCTCGGCCGCCCCGCTCCGTTACACGAACCGCCCGATTACCGCAGGCCTCGTCGCTCCAGCACCTGGAAGCCGCGGGCCATCCGGCGGACCACGTCGAGGACGACGAGCACCTCGTCGCGCGTCAGCTCGACGGCCTGGCCCTCGTCGGTCCTCGCCACTCGCTGCCCGATCTGTTCGAGGCGGAGCAGCAGGTCGTCGAAGGCGCTGGGGGCGTCGGCCATGGCGCGATTGTGCCGGGCGCGAGACAGCCCCCAGACGGCGGGTGGAGGGTCCGGGGGCTGCCAGGCGCCGTCCGGGCGGCGAACCACCCGCGCGATGCCCTCTTCACGACCCCCGCTCGGGGCGGCCGTCACGGTCAACCGGGCCGAAACCCCCGAACGGGGGCGGCCGGCGTCCATCGGCCGTCAAGTGGTTGTCCAGTGGCCCAGGGCACCGTGGTCCCATGGCCAACGACCCTCCCCGGCCCTGCGCACCGGTCGACCTCGCTCCCGGGGTCCTCCTCCTGCCCGGCTTCGACGGCGACGGCGCCGACCCGTTCCTCGTGCCGGTGAACGCCCTGGTCCTGGGGCGTGGCCCTTGCCTCCTGGTAATCCCCGGCGCCCGGCGCGCTCCGTGGGCGCCGGGACTGAACGCCGTGGCCGACGACGTGCACTGGATCGTGTCCGCTCGGTCCGCTCCCACGCCTGACCTGCGCCTGGCCCTGGCCCGGTGCCGCCACGCCGTGCCCATCGGTGCCGTTCCCGCCGGCGAACGCCTGGCGGCGGGCCGCTTCCGCCTGCTCGATCCCCCGACTGCGCCGGTGCGATCACGGGCGGTGCTCGACGTCGAGCGGCAGGTGCTCTACAGCGCCGACGCCTTCGGCGCGCCCGTGCTGATGCCCGCGACCGACACCGACGATCTCGACGACGCCTACTGGGACGGCGCCGTGGGCGTGCACACGGGGTGGGCCGGGGCCGACACCGAGCGTGCCTCCGCCCTCAGCCGGCTCGGGATCGAGCTGATCGTGCCCGCCTTCGGCCCCGTCCTGCGGGGCACCCGGCTGGCCGCCGTGCTCGGCCGTTCGGTGCTGATCGGTGCTTCGGTGCGAGATGCGTCGGAATCCGACGACATCGCCCCCGAAGGCGGGATTCGCACCGAAAGCAAGGTGGCTCCGGCCCATCGATCGCCACCCTCCGCGACCGGCGCGATGTACGCCGCGCGCATGGAGGAGCTCGTGGGCGGAGGATGCTAAACCGGCCCGGGTGAACCAGCCGGCGGCGGGAACGCTCACCTTCGGCTTGCTGGGACCGTTCGAGGTGCTCCGCGACGGCGACCCGCTGGAGCTGGGCGGGCCGCAGCAGCGAGCCGTGCTCGCGCACCTCGTGCTCGAGGCCGGCCGGGTCGTACCCGTCGACCGCCTCATCTCCCGGGTGTGGGGGGACGAGCCGCCGGCGGCGGCGCTGGGCACGCTGCAGAGCTACATCTCCCGCCTGCGCCGGGCCCTCGAACCCGGGCGCTCGGCCGGCGCCCCCGCCCGTGTCCTCGCCTCCGAGGCCCCTGGCTACCTCCTGCGGGTCGAGCGCGACACCATCGACCTCTTCCGCTTCGAGTCGCTGGCCGACCAGGGCCGGCGCGCCGCCGAAGCCGGCGACACCGGCCTGGCCCTCGAACGCTTCGACGAGGCGCTGGCCCTGTGGCGGGGCCCCGCCCTGGCCGGGCTGGCCGGCGAGGTCTCCGTGGAGGCCGTCATCGTGCGCCTGGAGGAGGGCCGCACCGCCGTCGTCGAGGATCGCTTCGAGGCCGAGCTCGCCCTCAGCCGTCACGGTGCCGCCATCGGCCGCCTGCAGGAGGCGGTGGCCGAGCAGCCCCTGCGGGAGCGCCTGTGGGGCCTGCTGGCGCTGGCCCAGTACCGCGCCGGCCGCCAGGCCGACGCCGTGCGCACCCTGTCGACGGCGCGCACCACCCTGGCCGACGAGCTCGGCCTCGACCCGGGACCCGAGCTCCAGCGCCTCGAGCTGCAGATCCTGAACCACGACCCCGCCCTCGCGCTGGCCGCCGCTCCCGTCGAGCGCCCCGCTCCCGCGCCACCACCGGTCGCACCAGCCCCGCCGGTTCAGGCCCCCGCCCCCAGCGCCCTCATCGGGCGGGAGGGCGAGCAGCACCAGATCGCAGACGCCCTCGATGCCGTCGCCGCCGGCGCCGCCGTGATCCTCCTCGTCGACGGCGAGGCCGGCATCGGCAAGACCACCATCCTCGACGACGTCGGCCGCGAGACAGCCGCCCGCGGCTGGCCGCTGGCGTGGGGCCGCTGCGTCGAGCGGGGCATGGCCCCCGCGCTGTGGCCCTGGGTGGAAGCGCTGCGCTCGCTGGTGCGCGCCGCCCCTCCCGAGCAGCGCGCCGCGCTGCTGGGTGACGGCGCCGACGTCGACGCGCTGCTGACCATCGACGCCGGCACGTCGTTCCAGCTCGCCGATCAGATCGCCGCCGCCTTCGAGCGGGCCGCGGCGGTCACCCCGATCGTCGTCGTGATCGACGATCTGCACTGGGCCGACCCGGAGAGCCTCGAACTGCTCAGCCTCGTCGGCGCCCGGCTCGCGGGCAGGCGCGTCCTGCTGGCCGGGGCCCACCGCCCCCTCGACCTCGGCGACCTCGGTCCCCTGGCCACCACGCTCGGAGCCCTGGCCCGGCTCCCGACCGTGCGCCGGCTGTCGCTCGCCGGCCTGAGCCCCGGCGACGTGGCCGCCATGATGCACGGTCTGGCCGGCGCCGCCCCCGACGACGACGCCGCGGCCCGCATGCACGAGCGCACCGGCGGCAACCCGTTCTACGTCGGTGAGCTCACCCGGCTGCTCGTGTCGGAGCGTCAGGCGCCGGCGGGAACGGCGGTGCCGACCGCGGTGCGCGATGTCGTGCGCCAGCGCCTGGCCCGTCTCCCCGACCGCTCCCTCGAGGTGCTGGCGGTGGCGGCGGTGCTCGGCCCCGAGATCGACCTGCGCCTCCTCACCGCGGCGACCGGCCTCGCTCCCGACCGCTGTCTCGACGACCTCGACCCGGCGGTGGTCACGCGCATCCTCGTGCCCAGCGAAGGCGGCCGCTTCCGCTTCGGCCACGCCCTCGTGCGCGACGCCGTGCTCGCCGACCTCTCGCCGTTGCGGCTCGCTCGG
This sequence comes from uncultured Acidimicrobiales bacterium, assembly GCA_963728985.1. Classification (GTDB taxonomy): domain Bacteria; phylum Actinomycetota; class Acidimicrobiia; order Acidimicrobiales; family Ilumatobacteraceae; genus DASXAI01. The sequence goes on from CAVSME010000009.1 coordinate 29,526, forward strand.
TTGCACCAGCGAGCGGCCGACGCCATCACCGCCGTCTACGGCACGGGCCGTGACCACGCCGAGCCGATCGCCGCCCACCGCTGGGCGGCCTCGTCGGTCGACGATCCCGGCGCCGTCGTCGACGCTCAGCTGCGCGCCGCCGCGGTGGCCCGCGGTCGGGCCGCCATGACGGCGGCGGCCGAGCTCGTCGACCGCGCCTCCGAAGCGGCGAAGGCGATGCCTCCCGGGCACGAGCGCGAGCGGCGCGAAGTGGCGGCGGTGGAGACGATGTTCACCATCGAGCGGAGCTGGTTCGTACTCGGTCGCGGCGAGCTGGAGGGGCGCTCGGAAGCGGCCGCCCGCCGGCTGGGCGGTCCGGTCGGCCAGCAGCTGCTGCTGTACCTCCAGTTCGGCTTCCCGACCGACGAGGGCGTCATCGACGACGCCCTGCCGCTCGTGCGCGAGGCCCTGGCCGTGGCGGCGGCCCATCCCGACAACGCCCGGTCGCGCGTCTACGCCCACTACATGGCCGGGGCCAACCACTGGGCGGCCGGGCGGATCCCGGCGGCCGGTGAGCACCTGGCCGAGGCCCGGCGGGCATGGGACGAGATCGCGCCCCGCTCCGGGGACCGGCAGGCGCGCGCCACCGCGATCTCGCTGCCGATGAACCTCGTCGGTGTGTCCGCCATCGTCGCCGCGCTCACGGGTGACGACGACCTGCGCGATGACCTCGTCGCTCAACTCGACGAGCTGACCACCGCTCTCGAGTCCCCCGCGTCGATGATCAGTGCCGGTCTCTTCGCGTCGATGGCGGCGGTCATCCACGGCGACGCGGCGGCCGCCCGCCGCTGGTCGCTGCGAGCCGCGGCGGCCAGCACGCAGATCCGCCTCGGTCACATCACGCCCGCTGCGGCCATCATCGAGGCGTGGAGCCGTCCGGCGGCGGAGTCCGACGCGGCGGTGACGGACGCCGCAGCCGCCATCGACGACATCGACGCCGCACCGACGCGCATCGCCGACACCATGCTGCGCACCCTCGTCGCCGAGGTGCGCTGGCGGGCCGGCGACAGTGGCGGAGCCCGCAAGGATTCTGGAGCGGGCGCGCGCCGACGTCGACGAGCGGGGGGAGCGGTTCTGGCTCCCTGGCCTCCTCCACCTCCACGCCGAGATCGCCGCTGCCGAGGGCGCACCCGCCACCGAGATCGCCGCCCTCCTCGACGAGGCCATCGCCGTGGCCGACGCCCAGGGCGAGCCGCCCCTGGCGGCCCGGGCCCGAGCGGCGCGCGAGCGGCTCCTGCGGTAGCTCGGGAGCTGTCAAGCTGGTGCGATGCGAGTGACCCGGCTCTGGCGCTATCCGGTGAAATCCATGCAGGGCGAGCAGCTCGAGGAGGCCGTCATCGGCGACCGCGGCATCACCGGCGATCGCCAGTGGGCCCTCATCGCCGTCGAGACGGGCAAGGCCCTCACCGCCCGGCGCGAGCCCCGGCTGCTGTACGCCTTCGCCCGCCTCACCAGCGACGACAGCGTGGAGGTGGTGCTGCCCGACGGCAGCGTGACGTCGAGCGCCGTAGAGCTGTCGGCGTGGCTGGGCTACGACGTGGAGCTGCGGCGGGCCTCCGAGGAGGAGCGCGGCACCTACGAGATCGCCGAGGACTTCGAAAACGAGGACACGTCGGCGTGGATCAGCTGGAACGGGCCTCGCGGCAGCTTCCACGACAACAACCGCACCCAGGTGTCGATCGCCACGGAGTCCAGCTTCGAGGGCTGGGACGAGCGGCGGTTCCGCTTCAACGTGCTCGTCGACGGTACCGGGGAGGCAGCGCTCATCGGGCAGAAGCTGCGCCTCGGTGACGCCGTCGTCGATGTCGTCAAGTCGATCGGCCGCTGCGTGATCACGACGCGCCCGCAGCCCGGCGGCATCGAACGCGACCTCGACGTGCTGCGCACGATCAACGCCCGCAGCAACGGCCAGCTCGGCATCGGCTCCCTGGTCATCAGCGGCGGCAAGGTCTCCGTCGGCGACGAGCTCACACCACTAGAGCGCGGGTAGGCGCTGCTCCAACCCGAGCAGCTCGGCGAACGGGTCGCCGGCCGCCGTCACCCGTTCCATGATCGTGCCGAGGGTCCAGCGGTCGGGGCGCAGATCCGGATCGTCGAGCTCGTCCCACCGCAGCGGCACCGACACCGGCGCGCCCCGCGCGGCGCGGGCGCTGTAGGGCGCGACCAGCGTGCGGTTGATGGCGTTCTGCGTGTAGTCGAGCCGGGCCTTGCCTTCACGATCGGACTTGTGCCACTTCCAGCTCACGAGGTCCGGCACGGTGTCGCCGATGGCGCGGGACACGGACTCCACCCACGCCCTGGTCTCGTCGAAGGAGTAGCCACCGGCGATCGGTATCCACACCTGGATGCCGCGCTGGCCCGTGACCTTCGGCAGCCCGCGGACGCCGAAGTGCTCGAGCGCAGTGCGATACAGGCGGGCGAGCAACACCACGTCGTCGAAGCTCGTGGTGCTCCCGGGATCGATGTCGATGTAGGCCCACGTGGGCTGGTGCGGATCGGTCGTGCGCCCCGTCCACGGGTGCAGCTCCACCGCGCCGTAGTTCGCCATCCACGCCAGCGCCGGCGGGCTGTCGATCACGAAGTACCACTCGGTCTCGCCCGGACGGCGGTCGTCGTAGCGCCACCGCACCAGCCAGTCGGGCGCGTGCTTCGGCACCTCCTTGTGCCAGAAGCCAGGACGATCGACGCCGTTCGGGAAGCGGTGCAGGTTCACCGGGCGGTCGAAGAGGTACGGCAGCATGATCGGCGCCAGGCAGGCGTGATGGCGGATCAGGTCGCGCTTGGTGAACGGGCCCTGGCCATCGTCGCGCGCCGGGAACAGCACCTTGTCGAGGTTGGTGAGGGCCAGCTCGCGGTCCTGGAACGTCCACGGCCCCTTCGCGCCGAGCGCGTCGAGGGCCTCCAACTCGGCCGCCGTCGGCGCCGGCCACGAGCGCTGGCCGGCGCGGTCGCTGTGCCACACCGCGGCCGGCGCCGACTTCACGTCGTCGTTGGTGCGCCCGCTGATCACCGACTCAAGGTGATCCTCGGGGCTCCAGCCCGGGACGGCGTCGTCGTCCTTCTTGTGCAACAGCAACCACTGCTCCTTGCCGCGGTCTTTGTCCCGGCGGATGAGCACGAAGCGACCGCGCAGCTTGTCGCCGTGGAGATCGAAGTGGAGCTCGCCCCCGGCGATAGCGGCCGCAGGATCGTCGGTCTCGTGCGGGGCCCACGTGCCGCGGTCCCACACGATCACGTCGCCGCCGCCGTACTCGCCGCTCGGGATCACGCCTTCGAAGTCGGCGTACTCGAGCGGGTGGTCCTCCACCTTCACCGCCAGCAGGCGGGCCTTCGGGTCGAGGGTGGGACCCTTCGGCACGGCCCAGCTCACCAAGACGCCGTCCAGCTCCAGGCGCAGGTCGTAGTGCAGGCGCCGGGCCCGATGGCGCTGCACCACGAAGTGGCGACCGGGCTCGACCCCGTCGTCGGCACCCGCGGGTTCGGCGGTCTGGTCGAAGTGCCGCATCGAGCGGTAGCGCTCCAGGCGGTCGGCAGTGCCCGACTTCTTGGCCACGGCTCCATCGTTACCCGACCGCCGCCGCCCGTCACACCGCGGCGAGCAGCCGGCGGCCGGCTCGGTGTCCTCGGCCCGCAGGTGGGCCAAGGCGGCGGTGGGTTCCAGCTCAACTCGGGGCGGACGTGCAACCGGTCACACCGAGCGCCCCGTACTGGCGCCCGCCGAACCGAAGGAGCCCGATCGATGCACACCGCCCCTATGAACCCGGTGATCGATCCTTCGTTGCCGCTGTCGCCCTGACCCTCAGTCGCCGCGCTGCGCCTGCGCCTGAAGGCGCTCGGCGAGGCCCTCCCGGCGGGCCTTGCGCAGCCCGTACTTCGCCATCAGGCCGTTCGAGACGAGCAGCAGGTTCTTGCGCGGCGGGGCCACGAACCCCCTCGTGGTGTGCGGCGCGTAGATGGCGGTGCCATCGCCGGCGACGTCGAGCCATCCGGTGAAGACCCGGGTGGCCAAGCCGATGAGCTTCGGCCGGTAGGCATGAGCAAGGACGCCGGCGCGCCGACCACCGGGCGGCAGCAGGCGGCCCGGATCGACCAGGTGGATGCCGCGCTCGTCGTGACCGGCCAGGCCGATGGCCACGACGACCGGATAGCCGTCGGCGCCCCGGTACGCCAGCACTCGATGCGGCAACCCCGTCAGCTGGCCGGCGGCCTTGGCCACGTCGACACGCGGACCGACACCGTTCTTCGGCGCCGTCTGCGGCGGAGGTGGCGGCGGGGGCGCCGCTCCGGTCACGACCGGCTCACCACTGGCGTGGAGGTCGGGCCACACCACGAGCCGCGTGACGGCGATGTCGACGAACACCCGCTCCTGGTAGTACTCGCGCAGCAGGCGGTCCCACACCGCACCCCGCTTGATGTCGCCGAGGTAGCGGGTGGCCTGCGGGGCGAACGCCTCCAGCCGTTCCTCGGACGGTGTGAGATCGACGGTGGCGTCGCCCTGCACGAGCACGAACGGCGGGCGCGTGCACAATCCGTGCTGGCGGGCGTGGTACGCCAGCGCCACCTTGGGATCGCGCACGATGCGCTCCAGCTTCTTGCCGAAGCCGAGCGAGGTGGTGAAGCCGACGGCACCGGCGGCGCGGTCGTCGATGCCGCACGGGGCCACTGCGGTAACGACGGCGCCGCCCGCCGGCGTCACGTAGGCAACGGCGGCGGTGATGTCGCCCCGCAGCACCTCGTCGACCTCGTCGCTCCACGTGACGGCCACGCCCGCCAGCATGCCTCACCGGTGGGCGCTTGCGTCACACCCTGCTGGTGTCGCGGCGATACACGCGCACGGCGATGCGGGTCAGCACCGCCGTCCAGACGCCGATCACCAGCCAGCCCCGCAGCGGCCAGCCATCGCCACTGAGCGCCGACTGGCCCGCCTGCACGAGCCAGTACGACGGCAGCCCCTGGGCGATGTCATGCAGGGCGCCGCTGCTGGCGATCGGTCCCCACGCCCCGCCGAGCAGCGCGAACAGCGCGGTGATGCCGCCCATGGCGGGGCCCATGGAGTCGACGGTCAGCAGATGGCCGAGGAGGATGCCGAGGACGGCGAAGGGCACGAGCCCGACGAGGAGGAGTCCGGTCATCGTGAACCAGCTCCCCACCGACAGTCGCACACCGAGCAGCGTGCCGGCGAGGTAGAGCAGCCCGATGGTGAGCGCCGCCATCGAATAGCCGGTCACGATCTTGGCGCGGAAGTAGGCGCGCGTCGGCAGCGGCGTGATCCGCAACTGGCGGTTCCAGCCGACCGACCGCTCCCCCGCGATCCGGGCCCCGCTCGCCATCACCGCCATCATCGAGCCCCAGGCCGCCATGCCCGTCATGTAGTAGAGCGGGAAGGCGATGCCGCCTAACTGCTGATCGCGATTCGGGCCCGCCACCAAGAAGAACAAGATGATGGGGAAGGCCAGCGAGAAGATGAAGAAGCGGGTGCTGCGGAACGTCCGCAGCATCTCGTAGCGGGTGTAGGTGGCGGTGGCGGTGCTCATCGTGCGTCCTCCATGACGTCGTCGGCAGCGTCGGGTTCGCCGGTGAGCTCCAGGAACGCTTCCTCCAAGCCGGCGCCCCGCACCTCGATGTCCCGGGCCTCGGGGTAGCGCTCGAGCAGCGCCCGTAGGGCCCGGTCGGAGTCGGTGCAGGCGAGCAGCACGGCCTCGCCGTGACGATCGGCGTTCACCACGCCAGGGAGGGCGCCGAGCGGGGCGAGATCAGGTATGGGGAGGGTGGCCCGGATCTGGCGGCCGCCCACCTTGGCCTTGATCTCCGTGGCGGGACCGTCGGCCACGACCCGACCCCGGGCCATCAGCACGATGCGGTCGGCGTAGGCGTCGGCCTCTTCCAGGTAGTGCGTGGCGAACACGATGGTCTTGCCCCGCGACGCGAACTCCCGCATCGTCGTCCAGAAGTGGTGGCGCCCTTCGACGTCCATCGCTGCGGTCGGCTCGTCGAGCACGAGCAAACGGGGGTTGGCGACGAGAGCGGCGGCGAAGCGCACCCGCTGCGTCTGCCCGCCCGACAGCTTCTGGGTGCGGCGGTTGGCCACCTCGGTCGTGCCGGTGAGCGCGAGGACCTCGTCCACGTCGAGCGGGTCGGGGTAGAGCGACGCCATCATCGTGACCAGCTCCCGCACGCTGAGGTCGCGGATGAGCAGGCCGACCTGCAGCATCGCCCCGACGATGCCGGCATCGACCGCCGCCTCGGGGGTCTGACCGAAGATGCGCACCTGGCCGCGGTCGGGCCGAGCGAGGCCGAGCATCATGTCGATGGTGGTGGACTTGCCGGCGCCGTTCGGGCCGAGCAACGCCACGGTCTGGCCGGCGTCGATCGAGATGCTCACGTCGCGCACGGCCTGGACCCGCCCGTAGGACTTGGCCAGGCCGTGCAACTCGATGCCGTCTGCTGTCATGGTTCAACTGTGCCGAGCGGCGAGGCCCTTGGGGAGGGCACCGCCGCGCGAATCGGCCATGACACTTGTGATGGCGCCGCAGTGCGGCGCCAGGGGCAGCCGCTGGCGGGGATTGTTCGAGAGGGCGAGCGGAGAGGTGCTGGCGATCGGCGCGGACGGGGCCGGTGGCCACGATCCGTGAGCGACGTTGGGTGCCGATCCGGTCATGGGTGCCGATCGGCCCGCCAGGCGAGGCAATCGGCACCCAAACCGATGCTCGACACGGGCCGAGCAGCCTCATCGCCCTCGGATCGGCTCTTCACCTGTCCGCTCGCCCTCCGAGCGCAGCGCGTCAGGACCAGGCCGAGCGCCAGACTCAGAACACTTCGTCGAAGAGATCGAGCATGGCCCGCCAGGAACGCATGTCCGTGGGCTGGTGGTAGGCGATGCCCGGCATGCCGAGGGCGCTGGCCCGCTCGTTGGTGAAGCTGTGCGCAGCGCCGCCATAGAGGTTCATCCGCCAGTCCACGTCGCCGGCCCGCATCTCCTCTTCGAAGGCCAGGCGCTGCTCGGGCGGGATGATGGGGTCCTCGGCCCCGATGAGCACCAGGATCTTGCCCACGATGTTGCGGGCGTCCTCGGGCCGCGCCGTCGCCAGGCCGGCGTGGAACCCGACCACGGCCTTCAGGTCGGCCCCGCCCCGAGCCAGCTCGAGCGACATGGTGCCGCCGAAGCAGAAGCCGATGGCGGCGACGCGGCGACGCGTCGGTCTCGGGCTGGCGGAGCAGCACGTCCAGCCCTGCCTGCCCGAGCGCCCGGGTCTTGACCGGATCACCCATGAGCGGCCCGAGGCGGGCCATCACCTGATCCATCGGCACGGGCTTGCCCCCACCGTGGTAGTCGAGGGCAAACGCCACGTAGCCGAGGCCGGCGAGCCGCAGCGCGCGCTGCTTGGCGTTGTCGTCGAGGCCCGGACCCTCGTGGCAGACCAGCACCCCTGGGCGGGTGCCCTCCAGTTGATCGTCGACCGCCAGCTGACCGATGAGCTGCAGGCCCTCGGCCTCGTACTCGATGTCCTCGATGCGCACGACCTTCCCCTCTCGTCGGCGCAGGGATATCACGCCGGTGGCCGCGCGCGCGAGTCCGGCGGGCGCCCCGGATCAGCCATCGACCTAACAGTCAAGTGTCGGCAACCCTGAAGACCCGGCGTTCCTAGCGGAGCGTCGGGGTGATGGCGTCGAGGTGACGTTCCATGCGGCGCTGGGCCCGCACCGGGTCGTGCTCGGCGATGGCCCGCATGATCGTCGAGTGGGCCCGCCAGACGATCTCGGCGCTCTCCCGACTGGGCACGCCCCCGCGCTCCTCCGTGAGCCGGATGAGCACGAGGATGAACAGCAGCACGGCGCGGTTGCCGGTCAGCTCGGCGATCATGCCGTGCCACGCGTGACTGGCCTGACCCACCACCTCGATCTGGGCGTCGCGCTCCGCCGCCAGCATCGCCTCGAGCTGCTCGATGTGGCGGGGGTCGAACGATGTCGCCGCCAGGTGCACGGTGGCCACCTCGAGGGCGCAGCGGACCTCGAAGAGCTGCTGGCGGTCCATCCGCTGGAAGTCCAGGTGCACGGCCATGGCCTCGGCCACGGCGTCGATCGACGGCGCCGCCACGAACACGCCGCCGCCCGGGCCCCGCCTGGTCGTCACCACCTGGTGGAACTCGAGCAGCCGGATGGCCTCGCGGATGACGGCCCGGCTGGCCTCGTGGCGGGCCATCAGCTTGGCCTCGGACCCGAGCAGCTCGCCGACGGGCCATCCCCGGTCGACGATGTCGGCGAGGATGTGCATGGCGATCTGGCCACCGAGCTTCGTGCCCGGGAAGTCACGGTTGGGGTCGCCGATGGTGACCGTGGCCCGCCCGCGCCGGCTCAGCAGGAACCCCTCGATCTCCTCGAGGTGCTGGCGCATGGCCAACCGGGCCCCGACCGGGTCGCGCGAGCAGATGGCGTCGACGACGCGGACGTGCGCCGCCATCGTGGCCTGCCGCTCCTGGCGCCGCTTGGCGACCGAGCGCCGTCCGGACGCCCCGTAGAGCACGGTGATCCGGCTGATGATCTTCACGAACAGCACGATGCCCGGGTTGCCGGTGAGGCCGGCGACCACGTCGTGCAGCTCCCACTGGTCGGTGCGGTCGTTGAGGCGGCTGGTGGCGCCGGCCAGCCAGGCCCGGAGCTGCTCGAGCTCGGCGTCGGTGGCCCGCGTAGCGGCCAGCTCGACGGCCATCTCCTCCACGATGCGGCGGGCGCCGAGCACCTCCTCCAGCTTCACCCGGTCGTAGGCGAAGTACACCAGGGCCGCACTGGTGACGGCAGTGGCGTTCGGAGCCGACACCACGAGGCCGCCGCCAGGGCCCTGGCGCATGCGGGCCACGCCCAGGTATTCCACGATCCTCACTGCTTCCCGCAGCACGGCGCGGCTGACGCCGTAGCGCTCCATGAGCTCGGGCTCGGCCCCCAGGACCCGCCCGACGGGCCAGCCGTTGGCGACGATGTCGGCTCGGATCACGGACGCCACCTGCTCGGCCCGCTTGACCTTGTCGCGGCGGACCACGACGGTCGGCGAGGTCACGAGCACGCCGGGCCGGTCCCGTCACGACCTCGAGGTGGAGCGCAGCCCGTCATGCCGCTCGCACGCTACCGCCCGTTCACCACCGTTCGGGTCACTGTTAGGCCGTCCTACTATATGGAAGTAAGTCACCCTGCGATCCGTACCTACGTGGCGAGGGTGCAGGCCGTCGCCCGCCGCACGCCCGGGGCGCCCCGACCTGACGGTGGACGGCTCGTTCACGTGGGAGCACTACCAGACCCTGCCCGAGCGACCCGCCCGCCGACACCCGCTGGTTCCTCCTCGTGGCCGACGACACCGGGCTGCCGGCGCTGTCTCGCATCCTCGCCTGGCTGCCGGTCGGGGTGCCGGCCCGGGCCATCGTGGAGGTGGCCGACGCCGTGCGCGAGATCAGCTTCCTCGACGGCACGCCCTACGCGTGGGGCGGCGGCGACAGCTGGACCATGACCGCCGTGCGCCGCTACCTCCGGCGGGTGCAGGGGCTGCCCCGCCGTTCGGTGGGCATGACCCCCTACTGGCGCAGCCCCAACCACGTCGACGCCGACGACGACCGCTGAGGTCGTACTGACGCGACTTATCAACCGTGAGCGCGTCTATCGCGCATCAGTTCGGCGCTCAGACGATCGTCGAGATGTGGCCCTGCCAGTAGCGGTCGCGCAGCAGGCGCTTGTAGAGCTTGCCCGTCGGTAACCGCGGGAGCTCGTCGACGAAGTCGATCGAGCGGGGCGCCTTGAAGTGGGCCAGGTTCTCTCGGCAGAACGCGATCAGCTCCCGCTCCAGCTCGGGCCCGGGCTCCACCCCGGCGGCCGGCTGCACCACGCCCTTCACCTCTTCGCCGAGGTCCTCGTTGGGCACGCCGATCACGGCGGCGTCGAGCACCTTCGGGTGGGTGATGAGGAGGTTCTCCGTCTCCTGCGGGTAGATGTTCACGCCACCCGAGATGATCATGTACGTCTTGCGGTCGGTGAGGTACAGGTAGCCCTCCTCGTCGAGGTAGCCCACGTCGCCCACCGTGCTGGTGTTGCCGTCGCCGATGCGGGACTCGGCCGTCTTGGCCGGGTCGTTGTAGTACTGGAAGTTCGTCGCGCCGCGGAACCAGACGGTGCCGGGGGTGCGGGTCGGGCACTCGTTGAGGTCCTCGTCGAGGATGACCACCTCCCCCAGGATCGCCTGGCCCACCGTGCCCTTGTGGGTCAGCCACTGGTCGCTCGTGCAGAACGTGATGCCGTTGGCTTCGGTGGCGCCGTAGTACTCGTAGATGATCGGACCGAACCAGTCGATCATCTGCTCCTTGACCGGCACCGGGCACGGCGCGGCGGCGTGCACGATCGCTTCGAGCGACGAGACGTCGGCGCCGCGGCGGACGTCCTCGGGCAGCTTGAGCAACCGGGAGAACATGGTGGGCACGACCTGCGAGGTGGTCACTCGGTAGCGGGCGACGAGGTCGAGGTACTGCGCGGGATCGAAGTACTCCATGATCACCGCCGTGGCGCCGAGCCGCAGCGAACCCGACAGGTTGCCGAGCGGCGCCGAGTGGTACAGCGGCGCCGGCGACAGGTACGTCATGCCCTCGCGCAACTGGAAGACCTTGGCCACGAAGTCCATGAGCGCCAGTTGCTCACCGGGCGCAACGTCGGGCAGGGGGCGCATGATGCCCTTCGGGCGGCCGGTCGTGCCCGACGAGTAGAGCATCGCTGCGCCGAGCTGCTCGTCGCCGATCGGCTCGGCGGGATACGCCGCGGTGGCCTCGACGTAGGCCTCGAACGGTGCATCAGGAGCATCCACATCGACCATGAGCCAGCGCTGCACGTTGGGGCACCGCTCGGGCAGCTGCATCGCCACCTCGCGCTTCGCTGCCGAGGTGACGACGACCCGCGCTTCGCAGTCGTTGATGATGTAGGCGACTTCGTCGGGTGACAGGTACGAGTTGACGCACGTGTAGTAGAGCCCAGCGCGCTCCCCCGCTGAACAGCATTCGAGGAAGCGGGGGTTGTTCTCCATGAAGATCGCCATGTGATCGAGCCGGCCGAGCCCGACGTCGCGCAGCAGCTGCGCCAGCCGGTTCGCTCTCGCCTCGAACTCCCCGTACGTCACGCCCTCGCCGGTGCCGGCCATGATGAAGGCGAGCTTGTCGGGATGGTCGGTCGCATGTGCCCCGGGATACATGAGCGCGGAGCCTAACCAGGGGGACCCGCGTCAACGCGAGGCGCCCACCAGCTCCACTTCGAAGCCGTCGCCGTCCTCGAGGTAGGCCACCTCGGCGCCGCCGGCGATGGGGTGGCGGTCGACCGGAAGCGCCGTCCACCCGTGCTCGGGCGCGTCGGCCACGATGCCGGCGAGCGACTCGTCGCCCGGCAGCGTGAAGGCCACGTGGTTGAGCCCCGGCCGGAACCGGCTGTGCAGCATGCCCGGCACCATGTCCGCCGACTGCTCCAGCACGAGCGCGAAGCCGCCTTGGCGGAACAGCAGGAGGTGGTCGAACGTGCGGTCGAGCTCGTAGCCGAGGCGGTCGAGCAGCCACCGCCACGGCCCGGCGGCCCGTTCGAGGTCCGGTACCCACAGCGTGAGGTGGTGCAGCACGAGCCGAGGGTAACGAGCAGCCCACCTACTAGCGTGCAGCTGTCGCGCCGTGGGGAGCGCGCGTCGGAGAAGGAGCAGAGCCATGCTGACTGGCGAGCAGTACCTGTCATCCCTGGACGACGGCCGGCTGACCTACTTCGAGGGACACCAGGTCAAGGACATGCTCGCCGAGCCCGCCTTCGAGGTGCCCGCCCGCGCGATCGCCGCCGGCTACGACCGCTGCTACGACCCGACGCCCGGCGCCACCAACCCGTTGGTCGTCGCGCCCCGGTCGGCGCATGAGCTGCGCGAGCGCGCCGACACCATCCACACGATGGACCTCGCCCTCAACGTCACGTACCAGTCGCTCATGACGCTGCTGACGGCGGCACCGCGGCTCAAGGGCGTCGACCCGATCTACAAGGACCGCTTGCAGGCCTACGTGGACGACGCCATCACCGCCGACGTGCGCATCGCCGAGTGCATCACCGACGCCAAGGGCAACCGCAGCCTCGCCCCCGGCCGCCAGGACGATCCCGACGCGTACGTGCACGTGGTCGACCGGCGCAAGGACGGCGTCGTGATCCGGGGCGCCAAACTCCATATCAGCGGCGCATCGCTGTGCCACGACCTCCTCGTGATGCCCACCAAGGCGATGAAGCCGGGCGAGGAGCAGTACGCCATCACGTGCGCCGTGCCCGTCAGCTCGCCCGGTGTGCGCATCATCAACACGACGTATCACCCGAAGGGCGAGGACATCCGGCACTTCCCGGTGAGCAGCCGCCTCAGCATGCCCGACGGCTTCGTGATCTTCGACGACGTGTTCGTTCCCGACGAGCGCGTCTTCCTCGACGGCGAGGCCGCCAACGCCGCGGTGTTCGCCCACTCCCTCGGCCTGTGGGAGCGCCTCGGCGGCATCACCGCCATGGTCCACCAGGCCGACGAGCTGGTGGGGCTGGCCCAGCTCATCGCCGAGGCGAACGGCCTCGCTGGGACATCCCACATCCGCGAGAAGATCGACGAGATGGCCATCCACGCCACGCTGCTGCGGGCGGGCATGGAAGCGGCGCTGGCCCACGCCCAGGCGACGCCCGAGGGCTTCTACTACCCCGACGAGCTGTTCACGAACGCCGCCAAGTACCAGGGCGCCGCCGAGTTCGGCCGCATGGTGCGGCACCTGCACGACATCGCCGGTGGCGCGGTGCTCACGTCGCCGTCGATCGCCGACCTCGAGAACCCTGACACCCACAGCTACGTCGAGAAGTACATGAGCACCGGCGCCGAGAGCGACGCCGAGGAGCGCCTGCGCCTGTTCCACGCCATCCGCGACCTCACCGCCGACGCCTACGGCGGCTGGCACCTCGTGACCAACCTCCAGTCGGGCGGCGGCCTGTTCGCCCAGCGCATCGTGACCCGGCGCCACTACGACATGGAGCGGGCCAAGAGCTACGCCCGTCACGCCGCTGGGATACCCGAGAAGGGCTGACAGCCACTTCGTGCCGTCGGCCATCTGTGGTTACTGTGCGCCGATGGCCTACACGCTCTCTGGTCTGGACAACAAGGTCGCCGTCGTCACCGGTGGCGGCCGGATGCGCTCGATCGGCCGCCCGATCGCCGTCGCCCTCGCCAAGGCCGGCTGCGACATCGTGCTGACCGGTACCGGCCGCTCACCGGACCGCTACCCCGACGACGAGAAGGCCGCCGGCTGGCGCGACATCGAGTCGGTGGCCGACGAGGTGCGAGCCGAGGGGCGCCGCGCCCTCGCCGTCGTGTCGGACGTGGCCGACCTCGACGCCGTCGAAGCGCTGGCCGACCAGACGCTGAAGGAGTTCGGTCGCGTCGACATCGTCGTGAACAACGCCGGCGCGGCGCGCGGCGAGGACCGCAAGCCCGTGATCGATCTCGACCCTGCGCAGTGGCGCACGGTGATCGACGTCAACCTCACGGGGTCGTTCCTGATGTCGAAGGTGTTCGGGCGCCACCTGGTCGCCTCGGGCAAGGGCGGGTCGATCGTCAACATCTCGTCGATCGCCGGCAAGAAGCTCAGCCCGAGCACGTCGGCGTACGCGGCGTCGAAGGCCGGTCTGCAGGCGCTGACAGCGTGCATGGCCCAGGAGGTGGCGCCGCAGGGCGTGCGGGTCAACGCCATCTGCCCCGGCGTCATCGACACGTCGCGCATGGACGATCTCGGGCGGGGCGAGGTGTGGGAGCAGGTGATCCAGGACCTCATCCCGATGGGGCGCGCCGGCACCGGCGAGGACATCGCTCACATCGTGGTGTACCTGTGCTCCGACGAAGGCTCGTGGGTCACGGGCCAGTCGTGGAACGTCGACGGCGGCACCGTCGTGCAGCACTAGCCGGGCACTCCACCGTGGGAGCGCCCGCCGGAACGTGATCAGCTGTTGTCGAGCAGGTTGACGCGATGGGCGCTCACCTGCACGGACTGGATCTCGACGGGTCCACCGAGATCGGCCAGCGACCCCGTGCGGCAGATCAGATCGGCCGTCGTGCCATCCGCGATAGCGCCGGGCACGGAAACGGTGCGCCTCGCCGGTGGCATCTGGCGTCGCCACCTGCCGGGAGACGCCCGCCGACCGGGACGCACCATCGGCGCCCCACGCCAGTCCCGTCGTGGCGAGCACGGCCGCCACGGCCGCAGCCGTCGAGGCGGTGAGGGCGCGCCCCCGCCGCTTGTGCTGATCCATGGACCGATCTCCTCCCGATCGTGAGGCCTCACGCCGGAGGCCTCCGCTTCGATCGGGACGTTCCCGTCAGGATGTAGGGCTACTCGCGGGGCGTTCCGCTGGCAGTGAGCTCGCCGACGTACGTCGGCTGCGGGGCCACCCAGCCCCAGTCCATCGGGTCGGACTCGTCAGCGCCCTCGCCGTAAGGACCCTGCACGCCGCCGAGTGAGCGCCAGACCTTGAACCCGAGCAGCTCGCGCAGCTCGGGCGACGCCGCTTCCACCACGCTCGTCGGCGTGGAGAACGTCCAGTTCTCCTGCGGCCGTAGGAACGGCTTCCCGTAGGCCGCCAAGATGGCGTGGCGCACCTCGTCGGTCGTGCGGTTCGCACCGATCGAGTGCCACACCCGGCTCTCCATCACCAGTGCCGAACCGGCCGGTCCCGTGACGGAGACGGCACCGGCGGCGAACGCGTCGGCGTCGAGCTCCCGTCGGCTGCGCCGGTGGCTGCCGGGGACCACCAGGGTGGCGCCGTTGTCCTCGGTGAAGTCGTCGAGCATGTAGATCACGTTGCACACGACCGGCCACGGCGTGCTGGCGGGCATGTAGATCTGATCGGTGTGCGCACCGCCGCCGGGTGCCCCTGGACCGATGGCGTTGCCCGAGTAGCTGAACATGGTGAGGTCGGGCCCGAGCACGTGACGGGCGTAGGAGAGCGCCCGCGGGTGCACGACGAGGTCGCGGAAGACCTGTCCCTTCGACACCAAGCCGAACGTGTACTGGACCGGGCCGGTGCCGTCGCTGTGCCCCCGTCGCGGGCCGAGGCCGGCGGCCCGCTCGCCCGCCAGTTGCTCCACCAGGCGCCGGCGCACGGCCGCCACTTCGGTGGAGGAGAGCATGTCGGGCACGACGGCGACCCCGAACTCGTCGATGCTGGCCCGCACCTCGTCGTCGTTGGTCGTGGGCGAAGGCAGGACTGCCGCGGTCATCGATCCTCCTCGGCTACTCGATGCTGATGTGGCGGTCCTGGAAGAGCCAGCGCCCGTCCACCTTGCGGAGGTTGTCGCGGTACATGCCCGTGCTCAGGATGACGGGCGGGCGGTTGCGGCCCACCGACATCGCCATCAGGTAGCAGCGCATCGTGGCGGTGTCGCCGTCGATGTCGATGTCGAGGTTCCAGTTCCAGTGCCGGGCATGGCCCTTGGCGGTGGCGTAGTGCCGCGTGGCGTAGGCGAGCAGCGCGGCCGTGCCCTCGTGCCGACCGCCCATCGGGCTGCCTTCCGGCACGCCGACGCACTCGAACGTGCCGTCGGGCGTGAAGCAGGCGGCCCACGTCTCGGCCTCGCCGAAGTCGATGGCGAAGTTGTAGCGGGTCAACAGCTGGCGGATCGCTTCGGCATCGTCGGCGCTGGGTGTCATCTACGGGTCTCCCTGTCAGGACTTGTACGGATCGCCCTCGAGGCGGCCGAGCGCGTTCAGCGCGCCGCGGTAGCGGAACATCGCCCCGAGACCCATCACCTCGAGGTCGGTGTTGAGGGCCTCCTTGTTGTTGCGCTGGCCGCCCGGCGGCACCGCCGCGCACTCGGCAGCGATGGCATCGACGGTGACGGCGGAGATCCTTCGGCGGCACGGACATGCTCACGAGGCCGATGCGCTCGGCCTCCTGACCGTCGATGGTGCGCCCGGTGAGCAACAGGTAGCGCGCCTTCTTGGGGCCGAGCAGCACCTGCCACAGCGGCATGCTGCTGACCCCGCCGAGCTTCACGACCGGATGGCCGAGCACGGCATCGTGGGCGGCCACGGAGATGTCGCACAGCATCTGGAGGTAGCAACCGGCGGCGAGGGCGTGCCCCTGCACCTGGGCGATCGTGGGCTTCGGGCAGTCCCAGATGCGCTTGTACCGGTTCTCGATGCCGCGCAGGCGCTCGAGGCTGTTGCCGACCGTCCAGCCCTCGTCGGGGGCGGTGATGTAGTAGCTGCCCTTCAGGTCGTAGCCCGAGCAGAACGACGGCCCGGCCCCGGCCAGCACGACGGCGTGCACATCGGGATCGGCCTCGGCGGCGGCGAAGGCCACGTCGAGATCGTCCAGGAGCTGGTGGTTCAGGGCGTTGCGCCGCTCCGGGCGGTTCAGCACCACCCGGGCCACGTGGCCGTCGACGTGGTAGAGCACCGTTGCCAGTTCCACGCCGCCACTCTCGCAGCTCCACTCCGGCGGCGGGAAAATGGGGAGCGGCTCACGCGTTCACAGGGAACGCCCAGGTGGCTCTGAGCCTGGGCGGCGATCCGGAAACGAGGCTGGACGCCATGGAAGACGAACTCCACGACGACGACCACGACCGGGGTCTCGCCTTCGACCTCTCGACCCTGCTGAACCGCCGGCGGGCCTTGCAGCTCTTCGGCGGCGCCGGCCTCCTGGCCCTGGTCGGGTGCGCGTCCAAGGGCGGTTCGGCGAGCACGGCCACCACCGCCGCCGCGTCGAGCGCCACCAGCGCCACGACGGCCGCCAGCACGGCGACGACCGCCGCCGCGGCGACCACCGCCACCGGCGCCGCCGGCACCGACACCTCCACGCCCATCCCGGAGGAGACGGCCGGGCCCTACCCCGGCGACGGCTCCAACGGCCCGAACATCCTCACCCAGAGCGGCATCGTGCGCAGCGACATCCGGTCCAGCTTCGGCTCGACCAGCGGCCTGGCTCAGGGCGTGCCCCTCACCATCCAGCTCCAGGTCCTCGACACCGCCAACGGGTCGGCCCCGATGGCCGGTGCGGCCGTCTACCTCTGGCACTGCGACATCGACGGCCGGTACTCGATGTACTCGCAGGGCGTCACCAACGAGAACTACCTGCGCGGCGTGCAGGAGACGGACAGCAACGGCAAGGTCAGCTTCACGAGCATCTTCCCCGCTGCGTACTCCGGCCGCTGGCCCCACATCCACTTCGAGGTGTACCCCAGCCTGGCCGAGGCGACGAAGGCCGGCACCAAGCTGACCACGTCCCAGATGGCGCTGCCCGAGGAGACGTGCGACCTCGTCTACGCCACCGATGGCTACAACCAGAGCGTGCGCAACCTGAGCCAGACCTCTCTCGCCACCGACATGGTGTTCCGCGACGGCTGGGACCAAGAGCTCGGCACGATCACGGGCACGATCGACAGCGGCCTCATGGCGACGCTTGTGGTACCCGTCTGACGCGACCGCGGGAGGTCAACTGCCGCCGCAGTGCGGCGGCGGGGCTGCCGGCCGCAGGATTGTCCGAAGCGCAGCGAGTCAGGAGCCGGCGGAAGCGGAGCGGACGAAGGCGACGAAGATTCAGCCGACGCCTGGCGCCACGTCCGTCATGAAGCGCTCCATGGCGCCGGCACGCCCGGCCTGACCGCCGGACGCGACGGGATCGAAGAGGATGTGCGTGACGCCGATCCCCTGCCAGTGCCCGATCGTGTCCAGCATCTGCTCCTTCGACCCGGCCACCGACTTGGCCGGTGGCATCTTCCCTTCGGGATCGAGGTAGAGCCGGATCGACAGTTGGACGCTGGACGGATCTCGGCCCCCGGCCTTCAGCAGCTCCTGGATGCGCGTCCACGCAGCGCGGACGTCCTCGAGCGGCTCGAAGGCGGCATGGAAGGCAGCGCCGAAGCGGGCGGTGCGCCGGTAGGCCGCTTCGGTGTTGCCGCCGACCCAGATCGGCACGGGCGACTGCACGGGCTTGGGCTCGAACCCCACCGGCGGGAACTTGTAGTACTCCCCGTCGTAGGAGGGGTTCGGGTCGGTGAACAGGCGCTCGAACACCTCCAGTTGCTCGTCGCTGCGCTTGCCGCGGTGGTCGTACGGCATACCGAGGACGTCGAACTCCTCCTGCATCCAGCCCACGCCGACGCCGAGGATGAGGCGGCCACCCGAGACCACATCGAGCGAGGCGAGGGCCTTGGCCGTCAGCACCGGCGGCCGGTACGGGAGGATGAGCACGGTGGTGCCCAGCCGGAGGCGCTCGGTGCAGCCGGCCACGAAGAACATGGTGCCGATGGGATCGATCCACGGCATGTTCTGCGGCGCCGGGAACGAACCGTCGGGCGTGTACGGGTACTTCGACGAGATGTCAGCGGGCCAGGCGATGTGGTCGCTGACCCAACCCGAGTGGTAGCCGAGCTCCTCGGCGCGCTGCGCGAACGAGATCAGCCCGTCGCGCCCCGCCTGCGCGCCCATGTGTGGAAGGTGAATGCCCCAGTCCATGCCGGCCATCTTGTCGGACGCCGGCGCGGACCACCTACTGGGCGCTCAGGGCCTCCTGGTGCTCGCCGAGCAGCGGCGCCCGACGCGCCGACCAGGGCGTGCCCGTGAACCGGTAGGGCGCACCGGGGTAGGTGAAGCTGCGGCCGAGCTCCGGGTGCTCGATCTCGACCGGGAAGCCGCGCTCGACGAAGTGAGGATCGGCCAGTGCTTCGGCGGGTGTGTAGATGACACCGGTGGCGATGCCGATGCGTTGCGTCTCCACGAAGAAGTCGTAGGCGTCGAGGTTCTCGGCGAGGAACCACAGGACGTCTCGCGCCGCCGTGAAGATCTCGGCCACGACGGGGTCCACCTCGATGTCGGCGAAGCTGATCGACTCCCGCTCGGCGCCGAGCTCCAAGAGGACCGACTGCGGGAACTCGTCGCGCAGACCCTTGCGGTCGAGGAGGTCCAGGACCTTGGCGAACTCGGCCGGTGTCCGCGGCGGCACGCCGGTGTTGGCGTAGTGACCGTCCCGGCACCGCGCCTGCGTCGGCGGGCTCACGACGTGGAGGGCATGGCGACCGGTCTGGCGCTGCACCTCGGCGCCCGTAGCGAGGTAGCCGTACGTGGCCATCTCCGTCGTGACGTTGCTAGCGGCGTGCATGCTGACATCGATGTGTTGGCCCGCACCCGTCTCCTCGCGGTGCAGCAGCGCGATCAGCACCGACATGACGGCCCAGTGGCAGGCGGCGTGGTACCCCTGGTTGCCGCCGCCCCGCACGGGTGGAAGCTCGTGGTCGTCGTAGCCGCAGCTCCACACCGGACCCGCCTCGGCCATCACGGTCAGCTCCGTCGTCGGTTCGTGAGAGCGCGGCGACGCCTGGCCGAACGGCGTGATCGAGACCATCACCAGCTTCGGGTTGATGGCGGACAGCGCGTCCCACCCGAGTCCGGCGGCCTCGACCACCCCCGGCGCCTCGGCCTCGATGAGGACGTCGGCACCGGCGACAAGGGCGTGGAGGGCATCGCGATCAGCGTCGCGGTCCGCCACGACGCCGCGCTTGGACGTGTTGTAGTACCACCACCAGAGGCTGCGCTCCGGACCCGGCTCGTCGTCGACGAACGGACCGTAGGAACGCTGGACGGACCCGCCCGGCGGCTCGACCAGCACGACGTCGGCGCCCATGTCGGCCAGCAGCTTGCCCGCCCACGCACCCCGCTCGTGGGACAGCTCCACGACGCGGACGCCGTCGAGGGGGCCCATCAGATGACCCCGTCGGCGGCGAGCCGCCCGATCTCGGCGGTGGTCAGCCCGAGCACCTCGCTGTACACGCGCTCGTTGTCCTCACCCAGCACCGGCCCACCTCGGTCGAGCTGCCAATCGGTGGCCGACAGGTGCACCGGCAGGCCATCGACCCGGACCGGGCCGTGCTTGGTGTGGGTGACGGTCGGCCACAGGCCCCACGCCCTGGTCTCGGGATCGACGTCGCAGCGTTCGCTGGGGCGCGTGACCGGCGCGCACGGCACGCCCGCGAGCCGAACCTTGGCCACCAGCTCGTCGCGATCCTGCCGGCGGGTCCACGCCGCCAGCTGCTCGTCCAGCTCCTCCTGGTCGTCGAGGCGGCCGGCGAGCGCCGCCAGCGCGTCCTCCTTCGCCCAGGGTTCGCCGACGACGGTGGCCAGCGCGCTCCAGTCGTCGTCGTGACGGCAAGCGATGGCCACCCAGCTGTCGGCGTCGCGCGCCGGGTAGACGCCGTGGGGCGCCATCGCCGGCGACGAGCTGCGATTCGAGTGGACGGCGCCTTCGGCCCGCTCGTCGCGACCGTTCACCACGGCATCGAGGATGTCAGGCCCCGTCAGTGAGATGGCGGCCTCGGCACAGGCCAGGTCGACCCACTGCCCCTCGCCCGTGCGCCGCTGGTGGTAGAGCGCGGCAAGGAGGGCGATGGCCATCACGTAACCACCGGTGTGGTCCATGTACGAGTAGCCCCAGCCGGCCGGCTCCTGACCGGGCAGGCCAGACGTGTGGGTCAGCCCGCCGACGGCCTGGGCGATCGGGCCCCACGACTTGAACGGGCGGTACGGGCCGGTCTGGCCGAAGCCACAGTTCGACACGTAGACGACGTCAGGTCGGATCTCCTTGAGCCGCTCGTAGCCGAAGCCGAGCCGTTCCATCACGCCAGCAGCGAAGTTCTCGGTGACGGCGTTGGAGACGCGCACGAGGTCGGTCAGCAGCTCCTTGCCGCGCTCGGTGCGCAGGTTCAGCGTGATGCCGAGCTTCTCGACGTTGTGGTTGTTGAATCCGGAACCACCATCAGGGCTGCGATCGCCGTTGATGTACGGCCCGATCTGCCGGACGATGTCCCACAGGCCGCGCGTCACCGGATCCTCGATGCGGATCACCTGCGCGCCGAACGCCGCCAGCACTCGCGTGGCACCCGCCCCGGCCAGCTGCCCGGACAGATCGCAGATGCGAATGTGGCGGAGCGCGCCGTCGTGGCGTGACGCGTTGCCCCACGGGGCGGCGGGCGGGGTCGAGTTGGCGCTCACGCGGCCACACCTTCGGTCACCAGAGCCATGCCGTCCTCCGATCTCCCAGGTCCGGTCCCAACCCCGGCCGGCCGTCCGCGGGAGCGTACCGCCGGCCCCGTTCCGTCACGAAGTAGGGCCGAAGCGCTCGACCCGGATCTGCTCCGCCGGCACGCCCGCACCCACGAGGAGATCGCTGGCGGCGTCGGCGAAGGCGGGCGAGCCACAGACATAGGCGGTGGCGTCGGGCACGATGAGATCGGCGAGGTCGGCGGTGGCCAGCCGCCCGGCCGGGCGCGACGATGTGGGCGGCGCGACGCGGCTGTAGACGATGGTCGTCTCCGGACCAGGCAGCTCGTCGCGGAAGTAGAGGTCCTCGGGGCGCCGGGCCGACACGACGACGCGCAGCAGTTCGGCGCGCCCGGTGCGGCGGGCCAGGCGGAGCATGGCCATGAGCGGCACCACGCCGGATCCGCCGCCGACCAGCAGCGCCGGTGTGTCCCCGCTCCACACGAACCACCGCCCGATCGGTCCCCGCACCTCCAGCTCGTCGCCTACCTCCACGACATCGTGGAGGTAGCTGGAGACCTCGCCGTCCTCCAGCCGTTCCACTGTCAGCTCGATCTCCGCGCCGCCGTCGGGCGCCGACGCCACCGAGTACGAGCGGGACGCGGTGTAGCCGTCGGGAGCGGTGAGGCGCACGACGTAGTGCTGGCCGGCCAGGTGGGGCGACGGCGACGGCAGCACGAGGCGAAACGTCTTGGCCGACGGCGTCTCCTCCCGCACGGCCATGACCGTGGCCGTCTGCCAGAGCAGGCGGGGCGGCGCGTCGGTCACCTGGTCGCCCTAGTCGCCCTGGTAGCGCTGCTCGAGCCAGGGGTCGCCGCGGTCGTGGTAGCCGTTGCGCTCCCAGAAGCCCTGCTCGTCGTGATCGAGCAGGCGCAGGCCAGCCACGAACTTGGCGCTCTTCCAGAAGTAGAGGTGCGGCACCAGCAGGCGGGCGGGGCCGCCGTGCTCGGGTACGAGCGGCTGGCCCTCGTAGTCCCACACGACCCACGCCTTGCCGTTGGTGACGTCGTCGAGCGGCAGGTTGGTGGTGTAGCCGGTGTGGCTGAAGGCGAGCACGTGGGTGGCGGTGGGCAGCGGCCGGGCGGCGGCGAGCAGCGTGTCGACGGACACCCCGCTGAAGTGCACGTCGAACTTCGACCACGTGGTGACGCAGTGGATGTCGCCGGCGAACTCCGACGGCGGCAGGGCGTGGATCTCCTCCCACGTCCATGACACCGGCTGCTCGACCAGGCCCTCCACCCGGAACGTCCACGTCGCCGTGTCGAGCCGCGGTGTGACCTCGGCGGTGAGCACGGGCCACGTGTTCCCGGTGTCGTACTGGCCAGGTGGCAGCCGCTCGTTGCGAGGACTGCGAGCCCGGCCGAAGAAGCCTCGGGTCGTTCCGGCCATCGGTTCACCGTAGCCGCCTTGGCCCGACGCACCGGTCGGCGCGAGGCTGCTGCGCCATGCGGGGGCTCTACGTCGTGGCGGCGGTGACGATGGCCGGCGTGAGCTCGGTGTTCGTCCTCCTCGCCGAGCTGGAGCACCGGTACGACCTGCCGACGTCCGGCCTGGGGTGGATCGCCGGATCGGCCTTCCTGGCGGCTCTGGCCACGCAGCTCACGCTGGCCCGCTACGCCGATCGCGGCCACGGGACGCTGCTGCTGCGCGCCGGCGTCGTGGCCGCGGCCGCGGGACTGCTGTGGTTCGCGGCGGCCACCAACCTGTGGGAGTTCGTCCTCGCCCGCGCCCTCCTCGGTGCCGGTGTCGGGATGATCATCCCGCCGGCGCGCCGGGCCATCGTGCTCACCGCCGGCGACAAGCAGGGCGAGCAGCTCGGTGTGTTCTACGCCGCCTACATCGCCGGGTTCGTGTTCGGGCCGCCGGTCGCTGGCGTCCTCACCGCCATCGGTGACGTGCGGCTGCCGTTCTTCGTCCTGGGCATCCTCGTCGCGCTCACGCTCTTCTCGCTCAGAGACCTCGAGATGCCTCCCGCCGTCGAGTCCGCCGATCCCACCGGCGCACCGTCGAAGCGCGTGCTGCGCCGCCTGATCGGCATGCGCAAGGTGGTGGCGGCGCTGCTCGTGATCGTGTCGTTCCGGTACTCGATCGGTGTGTTCGAGCCACTGTGGGCCACCTACCTCGACGACCTCGGGGCGTCGACGTTCCTCATCACCCTCTCGCTCACCGGCTTCGCCCTCCCGATGCTGATCATCGCCAAGCGCGCCGGCCGCCTGTCCGATCGCTTCGGCCCGCGCGTCACGTCCGTGGGCGCCGCGCTGGTGACGGCGCCGATCATGGCCGCCTACGGGTTCGTCAGCGCGGTCCCGATCATCATGCTCATGGCCCTGCCCCATGGGATCATGGAGGCCATCCAGTCACCGGGCACGCAGGCGGCCGTGGCTGATGCCTCGCCCCACGAGGATGCCGCTGCCGCGCAGGGGCTGGGCGAGGCGGCGGGCTCGGCGGCCGCCGCCATCGGCGCGCTGACGGCGGCGCCGCTGTTCTCGTGGCTCGGCTCCGGACCGACGTGGCTCATCGCCGGGTTGACGATGACGGCGCTGCTCATCACCAGCGCGCTGCTCGACCCGCCGGTGCTCAAGCGCCGGCCGCCGACGGCGGTCCCCGCCGCCGAGCTGGCCGAGCTCAACCTGCTGGACTAGCAGGGTGCTGAAGTACGGCCCTCGGTGGTCAGCCGTCCCCCTCGCCACCCAGGTCAGAGGGCCGGCGCATACCACCGATCCGGGTACTTCAGCACCCTGCTAGCGCACTAGCCGCCGGCGCGCTTGCGGGGATCGGTCGGGAAGGCCCCGGCGTCGAGGATGCGCTCGGAGATGGCGACGGCCCCGGCGGTGATCTTCTCGATGTCGGCACCCAATCGTTGGATCAGCGCCGTCTGGGAGGCGTCGGTGGCGCCCTCCAAGGCGGTGCGGATGGCGATGCCGTCGGCCGTGAGGGCCGGGCCGGCGGCCCAGCCCCGGCCTTCGAGCATGGCGAGGGCGGCATCGAGACGATCGGCGCTGAAGCCACGCGTGCCGCTGTACTCCCCCAGCCGGTAGCCGAGCCACAGCTCGGTGAGGACGTTCAACATCACCGCGTCGAACCCGGAGACGGCGGCGGCGGCGAGATGACCGTCGCCCCGGTGCTCGCGCACCAGCTCGGCGGCGCGCCACAGGCGGCCATGGGCGGTCTCGGGCAGCGGGAGTGCGCGCAGCGCGCTGAAGAGCGGGCGGCCGACCCCGTCGAGACCGTCCATGACGGCCAGCAGCGGGTCGGCCACGGCGGCGGCGTCGCGCTCGGACACGATGGCGGCCAGGCTCTCGGCGGCGCCTGCCGCGCGCGCCGCCAGCACGTCGTCTCTGGACGCCGCCGCCACACCCTGCTCGTAGACGGCGGTGAGGAGGCCGGGCTCGAAGACCCCGAACGTGGCCACCACGACGGCCGGTGCCGGTGCGCCGAGCGACGCCGCCCGGCCCCACACGTACCCGTCGAAGAAGCCGAGGCCGAGCGCGACCAGACGATCGCTGGATGCCCGCGACCACCAGCCCTGCGTGGCGATCGGTTCGAGCGCGTCGCGAAGGCGGCGGGCCGTGGTGAGCGGCACCGCCGGTGCCGGGATCGGTTCGGCCAGCGGCGTCAGGTACGCCGCGGCGATGTCGTCGTAGCTCACTCCGCGGCCAGGAACTCGACCCAGTTGCCGTCCGGATCCTCGACCATCGCGATCGACGTTCCCGGACGGATGGTCGTGACCGGGATGGCCACCTTGTAGCCCCCGGCCTCGCACGTGGCGACGATCTCGTCGAGGTTCGACACCGAGATGGTCCAGTACCGGTAGCCGTTGGCCCCGATGATGCCGCCGCCCGGGTTCTCGGCCTTGGGGCCCCGCTCGGAATTGACGAGCTTGATCATCGACGTCCCGCACATCAAGCGCCACATGTGCATGCCGCCGGGCATGTCCATCTCGCCGACCTGCTCGAAGCCGAGGGTGTCACGGTAGAAGGCGAGCGACTTCTCCGGGTCCTTCACGTGGATGCCGAGGTCGATGGAGTCCTTCGTCAGTTGGACGGTCATGCGCAGGTTGTATCGCTAATTCAGCGACCGCGGAAGTTCGGCTCGCGCTTCTCCAGGAACGAGTGCACGCCCTCCATGTGGTCGTCGGTCTCCCAGAGCACGTCGCCGACGGCCTGCTGGTACTCGCCGAGGGACTTCCAGTCGTTGCCCAGCCCGAGGTGGATCGACCGCTTGACGAGCTGCTGGGCCAGCGGCGGGCCGGCAGCGATCTTGCGAGCCATCTTGTACGTCTCGGCCATCAGGTCGTCGCCCCGCACCACCTTGGTGACGAGGCCGATGCGCAAGGCCTCCTCGGCGTCGACCAGGTCGCCGGTCAGCGTCAGCTCGTACGCCTTCGACAGCCCGACCAGGTGGCGGAGGATGAACGTGCCGCCGATCGTGCCCATCACGCCGCGGCGCACGAAGAACCAACCGAACTTGGCCCGGTCGGAGGCGATGCGGATGTCGCAGTAGAGGGCGATGTCCATGCCGTAGCCGACGGCCGGCCCGTTGACTGCGGCGATCGTGGGCTTCTCGAGGGCGAAGATCTCGATCGAGCGAGGCCTCGCCCTCCTTGATGCGGCGGATTTGGCGCTCGTTCTTGCGGGTGGCCCGGTCCTCGGCCAGGAAGATGGCCTGGAAGTCGTCGCCCGCACAGAACCCGCGGCCCTCGCCGGTGATGACGAGGCAGCGCACGGCGTCGTTGTGGCGGACGTCGTCGAGCACGTCGAACATCTCCACGCTGCTCTGCGGTCGCAGCGCGTTCATGACCTCGGGACGGGCGATGGTCAGGGTGGCGACGCCGTCGTCGGCGACGTCGTAGCGGAGATCTTCGTAGGTCATGGCCTCCAGGTTCGCTCCCTGGTCGGTGTCGGAGCAAGGTGCCGGTACCGTCGGGGTGATGAGGGCGCGCCAATGACCGACCGTGCCAGCGACGCGGTGGCGTTCCCGGCACTGGACGACAGCCAGATCGCCGTCATCGCCGCCTACGGCGAGCGCCGGGCAGTGACCGTCGGCGAGGTGATGTTCTCGCCACGCGACGCCCAGTACGACTTCATCGTCATCGTCTCCGGTGCCATCGAGATCCTCGGCACCGACGCCGCCGGTGGCGAGGTGGTGATCACCCGCCATGGCCCCCGCCGCTTCCTCGGCGAAGTGAGCTTGCTCACTCGCCAGCGGCCGTACCTGACGGCGCGCGTCGTCGAGGCCGGCGAGGTCATCGTGGTGCCGGCCGAGGTCTTCCGCGCCCATGTCGTGGCCGACGCCCGGGTGAGCGATGTGATCCTGGAGGCGTACCTCGCCCGCCGCGCCGTGCTCCTCGCCAGCGCCGCCGAGACGCTGCTGATCGTCGGCTCGGAGTTCTCGCCGGAGTCGATGGCGCTGCGCGAGTACGCCGCCCGCAACCGCCTGCCGCATCGATGGATCGACGCCGACGTCCAGAGCGACGTGGCCACGCTGCTCGACCGGCTCGGCGTGACCGTGGCCGAGCTGCCGATCGCCATCCTCCCCGAGGGGGTGCTCCGGCGGGCCACGCCGGGCGTGCTGGCGTCCGAGCTGGGTCTCACGGTCGACTCGGTACCGGACCGCTGCTTCGACGTGGTGGTCGTGGGCGCCGGTCCCGCTGGCCTGGCGGCGTCGGTCTACGCCGCCTCCGAGGGGCTGCGCACACTCACCGTGGATTCGGTGGCGGCCGGCGGGCAGGCCGCCACCAGCTCGCGGATCGAGAACTACCTCGGCTTCCCGACGGGCATCTCCGGCGGCGACCTCACCAACCGCGCCGTCATCCAGGCCGAGAAGTTCGGCGCCGTGCTCACCAGCCCGTGCGCCGTCACCGGGCTGACCGACCGTGCCGGGCACCTCGTGGCCACGCTGGCCGATGGGACGGAGGTGGCGGGCCGGGCCATGGTGGCGGCCACCGGCGCCCACTACCGGCGGCTGCCGGTGCCCGACCTCGACCGCTTCGAGTCGGTCGGCGTCTACTACGCGGCGACCGAGCTCGAGGTCCGGGCGTGTGCCGGCGCGCACGTGGTGGTGGTGGGCGGCGGCAACTCGGCCGGCCAGGCGGCCATGTTCCTCGCCCAGTCCGGCTCCGAGGTGTGCGTCGTGGTGCGCCGCGACCTGTCGGCCACGATGTCGAACTACCTCGTGGACCGCATCAACAGCCACCCGCGCGTGCGGGTCCACACGGGCTCGAACGTGACCGGTCTGTACGGCGATCGGGTCCTGGAGCAGGTCACCGTCACCGGGCCCGACGGGAACGCCGAGACCGTGGCGTGCGCCGGGTTGTTCTCGTTCATCGGCGCCACGCCCAACAGCGACTGGATGCGCGGGGTGGCCGCTGACGACAAGGGCTTCGTGCTGACCGACCGGTCGCTCGACCCGGACTCGCTCGGTGAGGCGTGGACCGCGCTCAACCGGCGGCCACTGCCGTACGAGACGAGCCGGCCCGGGCTGTTCGCGGTGGGCGATCTGCGCGCTGGTTCGATGAAGCGGGTGGCGGCGGCCGTGGGCGAGGGGTCGGCGGCCATCCGGTCCGTGCACGAGCACCTGGCGCTGGTCCCGGACGTCTGATGCCGCCCGCCGTCCGCCCCCGCCAGACCCTCCAACAATGGGTGCGAATCCGTGCATGGGTGCGAGACGACCCGCCAGGCGGGTCATCTCGCACCCATTGCCCCGGTCGGGGCGCCACCGGACGGCGAGGCCGCCCGTGATCAGCCGGCCGCTCGGGGCGACGGGCCTCTCGGTGTCGCCGCTGTGCCTGGGGACGATGATGTTCGGGGCCTGGGGGGCGACGACCGAGGCCGAGTGCGGCCCCATCCTCCACGCCGCCCTCGACGCCGGCATCAACACGATCGACACGGCCGACATCTACTCCTTCGGCGAGGCCGAGGAGTTCGTCGGTCGGGCGCTGCGAGGCCGGCGCGACGACGTGGTGCTGGCGACCAAGTTCGGGAACCCGATGTCGGACGACCCGGCCCAGCGGGGCGCGTCCCGGCGGTGGATGCACCAGGCGGTCGAGGACAGCCTGCGCCGTCTCGGCACCGACCGCATCGACCTGTTCCAGGTGCACCGGCCCGATCCCGACACGGACGTCGACGAGACGCTGGCGGCGCTGGGCGAGCTGGTCGACCAGGGCAAGATCCGCGCCTTCGGGACGTCGACGTTCCCGGCCTCGTCGCTCGTCTCGGCGGCATGGGCGGCCTCGCGAGGCGGGCGGCGGCCGTTCGCCACGGAGCAGCCGCCGTACTCCGTCTTCAACCGGGGCATCGAGGCCGAAGTCCTGCCCGTGTGCCAGCAGC
The DNA here is from genome assembly GCA_963728985.1 of uncultured Acidimicrobiales bacterium. GTDB lineage: Bacteria > Actinomycetota > Acidimicrobiia > Acidimicrobiales > Ilumatobacteraceae > DASXAI01. The sequence continues at coordinate 57,988 of CAVSME010000009.1, forward strand.
TCGAGCTGGGCGTGCTGGTGTGGGCGCCGCTCAACGGCGGCTGGCTGACCGGCAAGTACCGGCGGGGTGCGGCAGTGCCTCCGGATGCACGCGGCGTGCGGGAGGCGGAGCACTTCGATCTGCACGCGGCGGCGGCCGAGGAGAAGCTGTCGCTGGTGGAGGAGCTGCTGGTGCTGGCCGCCGAGTGTGCGCTGCCGCTGCCGCACCTGGCCCTCGGGTTCGTGCTCGCTCATCCGGCGGTCACCGCCGCCATCATCGGCCCCCGCACGCTGTCGCAGTTGGAGTCGGCGCTGGGAGCGGACGAGGTCCGGTTGGAGCCCGCGGTGCTCGACCGCATCGACGCCCTGGTCGCCCCCGGTCGCAACCTCAACCCGGCCGACGCCGGCTACGTGCCCCCAGCCCTGGCCGATCCCGCACTGCGCCGCCGCTGAAGCCGCCGCCTCCTACGCTCGCGCCGTGAAGCAAGTGGAGATCGACGGTGGGAGCACGGTCTGGCGGTTCGATGCCGACTTCCTCGACTCGCGCTGGACGTGCATCTGGGGCCGGGGTTGCCTGGGCATCGAGGACGAGCCGGCGCCTGAGCTCGGCCGGGGATGCTGCTCGGTCGGGGCCGAGCTGGAGGACGAGCACGAAGCCCGCATGATCGCGGCACTAGCGGCGACGCTGAAGCCCGAGCGCTTCGAACACCACGACGATGCCCAAGCCGGCGGCATCTTCCGCGACGACGAACGAAACGCCACCCGCGTCGTCGACGGTGCCTGCATCTTCCTCAACCGCCCGGGCTTCGAGGGCGGCGCCGGGTGCGCGTTGCACCTGGCCGCCGTCGACGCCGGCGAGTCCCCGATGGACTGGAAGCCGTCGGTGTGCTGGCAGCTGCCGATCCGGGTCGACTGGGAACGGAAGGACGAGCGGACCGAGATCGCGACCGTGCGCCGGTGGAGCCGGGCCGATTGGGGCGAGGAAGGCGAGACCATGGCCTGGTGCTGCACCGAGGGGACGCTCGCCTACGTCGGCGACGAGCGCGTCGTCGACTCGCTGCGCCCCGAGATCGAGGAGATCGTGGGCCGCCCCGTCTACGTTGCGCTGCGCGAACGGCTGACGTCATAGGGTCGCTCCCATGGATCCCAAGGGGAAGATCGCGGTCGTCACCGGCGCTGCCGGCGGCATCGGGGGCGCGCTGGTGCAGGCGCTCCTGCAGGCCGGCGCGAGCAAGGTGGTCGCCACCGACATCAGGGCGGACGGGTTGCCGAGCGGCGACAACATCGTGCCTCGCACCCTCGACGTCGCCGACAACGACGCCACGCAGGCCCTGGTCGACTCGATCGAGTCCGAGCTCGGGCCGATCGACTTCTGGTTCGCCAACGCCGGGGTCGCCGGCGGTGGTGGCGCCGACGCCCCTGACGCCACGTGGGATCTCCAGTGGCGGGTCAACGTGCTCGCCCATGCCTACGCGGTGCGGGCCCTGCTGCCGGGCTGGCTGGCCCGAGGCGAGGGTCACCTCATCACCACGGCGTCGATGGCCGGCATCCTCACGTCGCTGGGCGACGGTGTGTACGCCGCCACCAAGCACGCCGCCGTCGGGTTCGCCGAGTGGATGGCCATCACGTACGCCGATCAGGGCATCAAGGTGTCGTGCATCTGCCCGGGCGCGGTGGACACGGCCATGTTGCGTGGCGGCGCAGGCGGCGATGCCGGCCGGGCCAGCGCCGTGATCGGCGGCGGCGAGGTGCTGCCGCCCGACCAGGCGGCCGCCCGCGTGATCGATGCGATCAAGAACGATCAGTTCCTGATCCTCACCCACCCCGAGATGCAGACCTTCATCGAGCGCAAGGCCGCCGATCCGCAGCGCTGGATCAAGGGCATGGCCCGCCTCTGGGGCCGGGCTCAGGAGCTCCTCAAAGACTGAGGTTGTCGAGCAGCGTGGACGCGCCCTCGGCCAGGACCGGCAGGCGGTCGGCGATCACCGCCATGCGGGGATCGGTGCTCTCCCCCTTCTTCCACCGGTTGTGCAGCTGCTGGATCACCACGCCCGTCTTCCACTGGGCGAACGCCTCGTACCAACCCACCGACGACAGGTCGATGCCGGTCCTCTCGGCGTAGCGCGCCGTGATCTCGGCGCGCGTCGGCAGCCCCATGTGCAGGAGACCCTCGTGGCTCACCCGTCGCGCCTCGGGCGGATCGGTCGGGTCGGGCCAGTAGTTCAGCAGCGTCCCCAGGTCGACGAGCGGCTCGCCCAGCGTGGTCATGTCCCAGTCGAAGATGGACTGCACCCGATCGGGGTCGGCGGGATCGAACTGGCAATTGTCGAGCTTCAGGTCGTTGTGCACGATCGAGACTCGGGTGGCGGTCGGCACCGACGCCGCCAGACGGACCGGCACCTCGTCCATGAGGGGCGGCCCGTCGTCGGGCCGCACGAGATCCCAGCGGGTCTTCCACCCGGCCACCTGACGGGCGGCGAAGCCATCGGGCTTGCCGAGGTCGCTGAGGTCGTTGGCGGCGGGATCGAGCAGGTGCATGTCGGCCATGGCGTCGACGAGAGCGAAGCTGATGCGGCGGCCCACGTCGCGGTGCTGGGCCATCGAGCGGGGGATGACGCTCCGGATGACCTCGCCGTGGCGCCGTTGCATCACCACGAAGTCGGCCCCGATCACGTCCTTGTCATCGCAGAACACGTACGCGCGTGGCGCCCGGTCGAAGTTGCGCCACAGCCGTGACAGCACCTTGAACTCGCGGCGCATGTCGTGCGCCCCGGGGGCGACCACGCCGAACGGCGGCCGGCGCAGGACGAGCTCGTCGTCGCCGAAGCGCAGCAGATATGTGAGGTTGGCGGCACCGCTCGGGAACTGCAGCACCGTCAACGGGCCGGCCAGCTCGGGCACGTGCTCTTTCATGTAGGACTCGAGCGAGTCCCAGTCCAGCTCCTCGCCGGGCCGGACGGCGGCCAGCTCCGGCGGCTCGATCGTGTCCGTCATCGGCGCTCCTCCAAGTGCAAGGAGGGTGGCACGGAGGGGTCCATCTGGTCAAAGCTCTGGCATGAGCACTGCCATCCGGCCTGAGATCGACCTCATCTCGGCGTCGTCGTACATCAACGGCCAGCCGTGGGACCAGTACGCCTGGCTGCGGGCCAACGATCCGGTCCACTGGCACGAGGAGCCCGATGGGCCCGGTTTCTGGGCCATCACCAAGTACCAGGACATTCGCGACATCAGCCGGCGACCGAAGCTGTTCAGCTCGTACCGGGGCGGGATCAGCATGGCCGACGCCGACGAGGCCGCCCTCGCCGCCCAGCGCCTGATGATGCTGTCGATGGACCCGCCGGAGCACGACCGCTTCAAGCTGCTCGTGAGCCGGGGCTTCAGTCGCGGCAGCGCCACCGACATGAGCGCACGGATCGCCGAGCTGGCCCGGGACATCGTGGACGACGTCGCCGGACGGGGCGAGTGCGACCTCGTGCACGACGTGGCCGGGCGACTGCCGTCAGCCCTCATCGCCGAGCTGGTCGGCGTGCCCCGGGCGGACGGAGAGCGGCTCTACGACCTGACCGAGATCATGCACACGTCCGACCTCACCGTGGCGCCGCCCGATGTGAAGCTCGCCGCCATGCAGGAGATGCTCGCCTATGCGCAGACGGTGGCCGACGAGAAGCGCCGCTCCCCCGGCAACGACATCGCCTCGATCCTGGTGCAGGCCGAGGTGGACGGCGACCGTCTGACCGACGGCGAGTTCCAGTGGTTCTTCCTGCTGCTCGTCAACGCCGGCGGCGACACCACCCGCAACCTGCTGGCCAGCGGCATCCAGTTGCTGTTCGACCATCCCGATCAGCGGGCCCGCCTGATGGCCGATCTCGATGGGCTCCTCCCCACCGCCACCGAGGAGATGCTGCGCCACACCTCGCCCGTCATCCACTTCCGCCGCACCGTCACCGAGGACACCGTGGTGCGGGACCAGCCGATCGCCGCCGACCAGAAGGTGGTCGTGTTCTACGGCTCCGGCAATCGCGACGAGGAGGTGTTCGCCGATCCGGACCGCTTCGACGTCGGGCGCGACCCCAACCCGCACATGGCCTTCGGGGGCGGCGGGCCGCACCTGTGCCTCGGCCTCCACGTCGCGCGCGTGGAGATCATCGCCATGCTGCGCGAGCTGCTGACGCGCCTGCCCGACCTGGAGCCCGCCGGCGAGCCCGAGCGGCTGGCGTCCAACTTCATCGCCGGCGTCCGCACGATGCCGGTGAAGTTCACAGCACGCTGACGCGACGCTCGTGTGACCGAATGCGCGACATCGTCGCGAATTCCGTGACACAGGCACAGTGGCCCGGCCAGGCGCGGTCGCGGTCGCCGCTACAGTCCGTGCCGGAGGGACGTTTCGAGCAGGGGGTGCGCATGTTGTCGCCGCGGGAGGCGGGCCAGGTCTTCGTGACGCCGGCGGCGTACGCCGACGAGCAGTGGTTCCACGACGCCTGCACGGTGCTGCGGCGCGAGGAGCCCATCCACCTCGTCGAGCATCCCGACTTCGCCCCGTTCTGGGCGCTCACGAAGCACGCCGACGTGCTCGAGGTCGAGCTGCACCCCAACGAGTTCCGCAACGCCCCCCGGCCCGTGCTCCAGAACCACGAGGCCGACGCTCGTCAAGCCGAGCAGGGCGAGCTGTTGCGCACACTCATCCACATGGATGCGCCCGACCATCGGGTCATCCGGGCCATCACCGCCGACTGGTTCCTGCCCAAGAGCATGGCCCGCCTCGACGCTCGGCTCCAGGAGCTCGCCCAGCAGGCCGTCGCCACGATGGTCGAGCACGGCGGTCGCTGCGACTTCTCCCGCGACATCGCCATGCCCTTCCCGCTCCAGGTGATCCTCGCCATCCTCGGGCTGCCGGAGTCCGACTACCCGCGCATGCTCACCCTCACCCAGGAGCTGTTCGGCGCGGCCGACCCCGAACTGGCACGCGGCGAGCAGCAGACGCTCGAAGACCTCGTGGCCGTCATCAACGACTTCTTCGTCTACTTCACCAACCTGACCGAGGCCCGCCGCGCCCAGCCCACCGATGACCTCGCCTCACTCATTGCGAATGCAACCATCGACGGCGAGCCGCTCGGGCCGATGGAGACGATCTCGTACTACGTGATCATCGCCACCGCCGGCCACGACACCACCGCCTCGGCCATGGCCGGCGGCCTGCTCGCACTCATGCAGCATCCTGACCAGCTCGCTCGTCTGCAGGCGGACCCGGGGCTCATACCCACCGCCGTCGACGAGATCATCCGCTGGGTGACGCCCGTGAAGCACTTCATGCGCAACGTGGTCGAGCCCTACGAGCTGCGCGGCCACCACTTCGAACCGGGCGACGCGGTGCTGCTGTCGTACCCGTCGGCCAACCGCGACGAGGAGGTGTTCGACGATCCGTTCCGCTTCGACGTGGGCCGAGCGCCGAACAAGCACCTCGCCTTCGGTTTCGGGGTCCACTACTGCCTCGGCGCCATGCTCGCCCGGATGGAGATCCGCGCGCTGCTCACCGAGTTGCTGCCCCGTCTGCAGTCGATCGAGCTCGACGGGGACCCGAAGCTGATGCAGACCCTGTTCGTCGGCGGCGTGAAGCGCCTGCCGATCAGCTACCGCATCTGATTGGCTCCGTCCTCGATCGAGGTGACCGTGAAGCTGCTGTCCATCTTCACGGTGACGTGCGAGCCCTCGGCCTTCACCACGTGGGCCTCGTAGGCGGCACCCTCGGCGTCGGTCTCGACCCGCTCGATGGTGCCGTCGGGAACGGCGGCCTGCGCAGCAGCGGTGGCCTTGGTCGCGTCGTCACCGGTGAGCACCGTTTCGGTGATGCCGTTCGCCGTGTGACCGCCCTTGCTCGGGTCGTGGTTGGCGTCGCCGCCGGGCCGCTGACCACGGCCTTGCGGATCGGAGGGGGCGGCGCCGCTGCCCGGATCCGCCGGTGCCGTCGTGGCGGCGGGCGCAGAGGTGGTCGGCGTGTCGGTCTGCGCGCTGGCGCTGCCGTTCATCAGGGCGGCGCCCAGCGCGCCGCCGCCGAGGGCGGCGATGGCCAGGACGCCACCGATGGCGGCCTTGCGGATGGTTTGCATGTCACTCCTTCGAGTCGTCCGTTGGTGGACGGCGACGACGATGACGGACCGGCGTAAGGCCACCCGCAGGCCGGCGCGAGATCTTTGTAAGGATCGTCCAGCCCACTCACAGGAACCTCTCGGGATCGGTTCGTAGCGTGCGCCGCCATGAGCGTCCTGGTGCCGCCCCGGGTGCTGGTCGCCGAAGACGACCGGGCGGTACGTGAATCGCTCGTGCGCGGGCTGCGGTTCGAGGGCTACGAGGTCATGGCCGTCGCCGATGGCCGCCAAGCGCTCGACGCCGCCGGCAACGAGGCGCCTGACGTGGCCGTGCTCGACGTCATGATGCCTGTCCTCGACGGGCTGTCCGCGTGCCGCCAGCTGCCGCGTCCGCCACCCCGCGCTGCCCATCCTGCTGCTGACGGCCCGGCACGCCGTGCACGATCGTGTCGCCGGGCTCGACGCCGGCGCCGACGACTACCTCGTGAAGCCCTACGCCCTCAGCGAGCTGGCGGCGCGGCTACGCGCACTGCTGCGGCGCACCAGCATCTCGGGCGCGGGCGAGGACCTCGTCGTCGGCGACCTCGTGCTCGATCCCGGCGCCCGCCGGGCGTGGCGCGCCGGGCGCGAGCTCACCTTGACGAAGACCGAGTTCGACCTCCTCGAGCTCCTGCTCTTCAACGCCGGCATGGTGCTCGGCCGGGACACCATCTACGAGCGCATCTGGGGCTACGACTTCGAGACGACGTCGCGGGCGCTCGACGTCTACATCGGCTACCTCCGCCAGAAGACGGAAGCGGCGGGCGAGGAGCGGGTGGTGCACACCGTCCGAGGTGTCGGCTTCACGATCCGGAAGCCATGAGCCTGCGCTGGCGGATCGCCGCCGCGCTGGCGGCCGTGGCCGCTGCCGTCGGCGCGCTGGTGGCAGTCGGTGCGTACGTGTCCGTGTCCGACCAGCTCCGCTCCAGCATCGACGAGTCGCTCTCGTCCCGGGCCACTGCCCTCGGTACCACGGCCGCCCACCCCGACGGCGGTGACCGCGGCGGGCCTCAGGGCCGGGCCGAACGGGGACCCGGCGGCGGCGCCTGCCCCGACCCCGGCGACTTCCGTCCGGCGTCGGCCGCCCAAGTCGTCAGCAGCGACGGCAGCGTGACCCCTTGCGTCGCGGGAGCGCCCGTCCTGCCGACGCCGGCCGCCGGCGAGAGCATCGGCGTCGGCACGATGCACTGGCAGACGACGACGGTGGACGGCGAGTCGTACCGCATCCTCACGACCCGGTGGAGCGACGGGCGCGTCGTGCAGATCGGTCGCAGCCTCACCGAGTCCGACCAGGTGCTCAGCGACGTCCGCACCCGGCTGGCCCTCGTGGTCGGCTCCGGGGTGGTGCTCGCCGCCGTGCTCGGCTGGTGGATCGCCCGCCGCATCGCCCGCCCGATCGTGCGCCTGCGCGACACCGCCGAGGTCATCGCCACGACGCAGGACCTGCACACCACCATCCCCGCGGGCGGCTACGGCGAGGTCGGCAGCCTCAGCCGGAGCTTCACCACGATGGTGTCGGCGCTGGCCACGTCGCGGGAGGAGCAGCAGCGCCTGTTCAGCGACGCCAGCCACGAGATGCGCACGCCGTTGACCAGCCTCACGAGCAACCTCGAGCTGCTCGAGCAGTTCGAACGACTGCCACCCGCCGATCGGGCCGACGTGCTGGCCGCCATCGGCGTCGAGCTCGGCGAGCTGACGCACCTCCTCACCGAGCTGGTCGAACTGGCCGCCGAGCCGTCGGTGCACGACGAGCCGACGGAGCCGGTCGTGCTGGTGGACGTGGGCCGCGACGTCGCCCGGCAGACCAGCCGGCGCAGCGGCCGGGAGATCACCACGAACGCCATCGACAGCACCCCGGTGCCGGCCCGGCCGCAGATGATCGAGCGGGCCGTGTCCAACCTGGTGGACAACGCCGTCAAGTACAGCCCCGCCGGGTCGCCCGTCGAGATCACCGTGACCGGTGGCCGCCTGGTCGTGCGGGACCACGGCCCCGGCATCGCCGCCGAGGACCGGCCCCACGTGTTCGAGCGCTTCTACCGCGCCACCGCCGCCCGGTCCGCACCCGGATCAGGGCTGGGACTGGCCATCGTGGACCAGACCGTGCGCCGCCACGCCGGGCGCGTGCTGGTGGCCAACCATCCCGACGGCGGGGCCGAGGTGGGCTTTGAGCTCCCGTCCACCCGCCCGCGCTGACCGGCGCGATACTGCGGCACCGGCGGTCGCAGGGCGACCATCGGCCGCAGAAAGGGGAACGAAGCATGCCGAGTGGACCGCTGGCCGGCCTGCGAGTGATCGAGCTGACCGACGACACCGGCCGGTTCGCCGGCAAGATGCTGGCCGAGACGGGCGCGTCCGTGGCGCAGGTCGGCGCGGCGCCGCCGTTCGCGGGTCCGGCGATGCGCGACGCGGCCGCCGCCGCTCGCGGCGGCCTGCTCGACTGGTGGTACGACGGCGGCAAGCAGCGCGTAGCGCTCGACCTCACGACCGATGCCGGGCGCGAGGGTTATCGCGCGCTGGCGGCCCAGGCCGATCTCATCATCGAGACCGAGACACCGGGGCGCCTCGCCGAGCTCGGCGTCGATCACGCCGATCTCGTCGGTGCCAACCCGTCGCTCGTGCAGGTGTCGCTCACACCGTTCGGCCGGACCGGTCCGCGCGCCGGGTGGCAGTCGAGCGATCTCGTAGCCGGCGCCATGGCCGGCGTGCTCAGCATCTCGGGCACGCCGGCCGAGGCCGTTGCCGCGTGGGGCCGCCAGTACCTCAACTTCGGTTCGTTGATGGCGTGCATCAGCGGGCTGGCGGGCGTGTGGTCGGCTCGCGAGACTGGACACGGCCAGCACGTCGACCTGTCGCTGCACGAGGTGATGACCTCGTCGGTCGAGAACCTGTTCTTCCAGTGGTGGTTCCCTGATCTCCTGCCGCTTCCGCAGCGCGCCCTGCGCCAGGGATCGCTGCACTGGATCGGTGCGTACGTCGTGGCCAACGCCAAGTCGGGCGCCGTCAACATCGCGCCCGTGCCGCAGCCCTCCTACCTGTTCCAGTGGATGGCCGAGGAGGGCGATCCCGAGGGTGCCGAGCTGTCGAGCATGACGCTCGAGGAAGCCCTCGCCGAGATGCCCCGGGTCATGAACGCCATCAAGCGCTTCTGCCTCACGAAGGACTCGGGCGAGCTGTTCCACGAAGCGCAGAAGCGCCACATCGCCTTCGGCGAGGTGCAGACCGTCGCTCAGGTGGCGGAGAACCCGCAGTACGCGCATCGCCAGTCGTTCCGGGCGGTCGAGGGGTTCGACGGCGTGCGCCTGCCCGGGCCGTACGCCCGGTTCCACGGCACCCCGCCGTCGGCGCCGCAGCCGCCGCCGTCCGAGCCGACTTCCGTGGCCGATGTCGCGGCGGCGTGGGCCAGCGTCGAGCGCCCGCCGGCCACGCCCGCCGAGCACCTGCACCACGGCCCCACGTCGGCGGGCAAGCCCCTCGACGGGGTCCGCATCGTCGACTTCACCTGGGTACTGGCGGGGCCGTTCGCCAACCGCATCTTGGGTGATCTCGGCGCCGACGTGCTCAAGTTCCAGACGGCGGAGCGCGCCACCCTCGTGAACTCGCCCGACTTCCCGTACTTCTACGTGTGGAACCGCTCCAAGCGCCTCGTGTCGCTCGACATGAAGCGGTCCGAGGCCATTCCCGTCATCCGCGCGGTCGTGGAGCAGTCCGACGTACTGATGGAGAACTTCTCGGCCGGCGTCCTCAGCCGTTGGGGCCTCGGGTACGAAGACGTGCGGGCATGGAACCCTGGCATCGTGTACGTGAGCATGAGCGGCCCCGGCCACGACGGCCCCTGGTCGAACGTGATCACGTACGCGCCCACCATCCACGCGCTGTGCGGGCTCACGTACCTGTCCAACCCGCCCGGGCGGCTCGACGTCGGGCCCGGCTTCTCGCTCAACGACCATGCCGCCGGCATGACTTCGGTCGTGGCTGTGCTGTCGGCGCTGGAGGCGCGGCGGCGCACGGGTGAGGGCCAGCACGTCGACATCGCCCAGATGGAGACAGGCACCTACCTCATCGGCCCGGCGGTGCTCGACTACCTGAGCAACGGCCGCGAGGCCCATCCCATCGGCAACGTCGACCCGTTCGGCCAATGGTGCCCGAACGAGGTCTACCGCTGCGGCAACCAGGCCGAGATCGCCATCACCTGCCGGACCGACGAGGAGTGGCGGCGGCTGTGCGCCACCGTCAGCTGGCCGATGGCCGACCTCGCGAAGGACCCGTCGCTGGCCACGGTGGCCGGACGCTTCGCCCGCCGGGAGGAGATCGATGCCCGGCTGCGGGAGTGGTGCGCCAACCGCCTGGCCACGGCGGCCGCCGAGGAGCTCCAGGCCAACGGCGTGCCCGCCGGCGTGGTGCAGGACGCGGGCGATCTCACCGTCGATCCGCAGCTGGTGGCGCGCGACTTCTGGCGCAGCACCGACCACGTCGTGTTCGGCGAGCGCCCCTACGACCGCTTCCCGGCCCTGTGGAGTGGCACCGACCTCGAGCCGTACGTGCTGTCGGGCGGCTACATCGGCGAGTCCAACTTCGACGTGTACACGGCCCTCGCCGGACTGGACGAGGAGGCCATCGCCACCGGCATGGGCGACGGCTTGTTCACGTGAGCCGGTACGCGGTGGCGGCGCTGTCGTGGAACAGCCAGCGCTGCTCATCGGGCGAGTAGCCGGCCGCCATCTTCTTGAAGCCGTTCCACAGCACCGGGTACGAGCAGCCCTTGCGGTCGACGGGGAAGTTGCTCTCGAACATGCACCGCTGCGGGCCGAGCGTGTCGATCACGTAGCGGATCTCGTCCCCCCAGGCCGCGGCGAGGTCGGCGGACGTCGGCGGCCGCTCGCGCTTGTGCCACGCGATCCCGAAGTCGGGCATGCCGATGCCGCCGACCTTCAGGAACACGTTCGGACAGGTGGCCACCTCCGCCATGGAGGCCCGCCAGCCCTCGAGCACCGCGGCGCGGTCGGCGTAGGGACCGATGCCGAGCGGGCCGCCGAGGTGGTCGAGCACGATCGTCACCTCCGGCACGGCGCGGGCGGCGGCGACCAGCTCCGGGATCTGCGGGTGGTAGAGCCACGCGTCGAACGTGAGGCCCATCGTCCCGAGGGTGGCCATGCCGTCATGGAACTCGGAGGTCTCCATGAGCCCAGCGGGCGAGCCGACGTGGTTCCCTCGGATGGCCGGATCGGGATCCCGCGACGTGGCGTGGCGGATGCCGCGGAACCGACCGGCGCCGGCGTCGGCGTGGGCGACCAGCACCTCCTCCACGCCCTTGCCCAGGCGGAGGTCGGCGTAGCTCACGATGGCGCCGATGACGGCGCCGCCGCTGGCCTCGCTGGCCTCGCACTGCCCGAGGGCGAACTCCGTCTCGCCGACGGGCCGCATGGCTTCGGGTCCATCGGTGCGATAGCCCGACATGCAGTCGACGTAGACGGTGGTCACCACGTTGTGGCCGGCGCCGGTGTCCTGGTGCAGCTCCTCGACGAGGTACCGCTCCTTCGGGTGCTCCCAGAGGTGGTGGTGGGGATCGCAGATGGGGAGGTCGGGCTGGACGATCTCCTCGCGGACGAGATCCAGCCACGCGGCGTGCTCGGGGGTCATCCGACTCCTGCTCTCAGTTGGGGGCGCCAAGCCAAGCCAGCGCGTTGCCGGCGTAGAAGCCGTCGACCACGTCGGCGGGCATGTCGGCCAGCGACCGGTCGAAGCGGCCGAGCGGGTCGCGGCCGCCCTCGGCGTGGGGGTAGTCGGACGAGAAGAGGTACAGCTGCGGGTCGGACTCGCGGCACATCAGGCCGACGTCCTCGAACGGGTAGGGCGTGAACCGCAGCTGCGCCGCCGCCTGTTCCGACGGTGTGCGCGTGAACTCGGCGAGGCGGGGCTCCGAGCGGCTCCAGATGGCGGCGGCGTAGTCGAGGCGGCGCAGCATCATCGGCACCCACCCCGCACCCATCTCGATGGCGCCGCCGTGCAACGTGGGGTGGCGCTCCAGGACGCCGTCGAGCACGAGCACCGACAGGAACCGTTCGGCCGATTGGTACACGACCATGAAGTCCTTGGAGCCGATGATCTCGGCGCCGACCATCTGCTCGGCGGGACTGCGGCCGTCGTTCATCCACTCGTCGCCGATGGGCAGCGGGCCGCTGCCGACGTGCAGCACGAACGGGACGCCCCGCTCGGCCAACCGGGCCCAGAAGGGATCGTGGTCGCCGTGGCCGGGAGCGCGCCCACCGGGGGCGCGGGCCGGGAGCTGCACGAGACCGAGCCCGAGGTCGAGGGCGGCGTCGAGCTCGGCGATGGCCCGCTCGACGTCATCGAGGTCGCAGAGGGCCACGCCGGTGAGGCGGGGATCGGCGGCGCAGAACTCGGCCATGGCCCGGTTGTGGGCCCGGTAGCTGGCGTAGCGGGTGTCGGGGTCGCGCACGGCGAAGAGCGGTGAGCACACCGAGGAGTAGACGACCTGGCGCTCGAAGCCGAGCAGGTCCAGCGCGGTGCTGCGCTCGGCCGGATCGACGGCGCCCAGCGCGGCGTGCCACTTGGGGCCGCGCTTGATGAGGCCGTCGCCCAGCTCGATCAGGGCGGCGCGGTCGTCGTCGGTGTGGGCGCCAGCGCGCAGGTCGAGGCCGGTGCGACCGCCGTCCAGGACCGGGATCCGGTCGCGCACGGCGGGGTCGGCGTGGTCCACGAGGAAGGTGGGCGTCTCCATCACGTGGCTGTCGGCGTCGACGATCCGGCGCGTCCCTGCGTAGGTCACCTCGTCACCCCCATTTCGACGACCCGATCGTAGGGCTCCAGCGCCGTGCGCGTCGTGGTGGCCGTCGGCTGTGTGCGCGAAAAGCGCGACATGGTCGCGAAAAACGTCACACAAACACACGCGGCCCCCACGATCGCAGCGCCCCGGCCCGGGCTACCGACCGCCTAGGAGGGCGGTCACGAGGCGGGCGATCTCCAAATCCTCTCGGGCGGTCACTACCACCGTGCGCACGGCGGCGCCCTCGGCCGTGATGTCGCCGTCGGCGGTCGTCGCGGCGTTGGCGGCGGCGTCGACGGCGACACCGAGGAAGCCGAGCCCGTCGGCCGCCCGCTGACGAATGGCCGGCGCGTGCTCGCCGACCCCGCCGGTGAACACCAGCACGTCCAGCCGTTCCAGCGCCGCGACCATGGCGGCGATGGCGGCCCGCAGCCGGTGGACGTACACGTCGACGGCCAGCCGCGCCTCGGCGTCGGAGCGCTGTAGCAGCGCCGCCATGTCGCCGGTGCCGGCCAGCCCGACGAGCCCGGACTCCTTGTAGAGCTGATGCTCGATGTCCTCGATGGCGACACCGTGCTGGCGGGCGACCCACGCGACGATGCCGGGATCGAGGGCACCGGGGCGGCTGGCCATCACGAGACCGTCGAGGGGCGTGAATCCCATCGTGGTGTCCACGCTGCGCCCGCCGTCGACGGCTGCCAGCGACGCGCCCGAGCCCAGGTGGCACGTCACGACGGCCAGCTCGCCGAGCGGGCGCTCCATGATGACGGCGGCGCGTGACGCCGCCCATGAGTGCGACAGCCCGTGGAAGCCGTAGCGGCGCACGCCCCACTCGCGCCACCGCGCCGGCACGGCGTAGGTGGCCGCCGCCGGCGGGAGGGTGGCGTGGAAAGCGGTGTCGAAGCAGGCGACGTGAGGGACGTCGGGGCGAGCCTCCCGCAGCTGGCGGATGAGTCCCAGCGCGATCGGTTGGTGGAGCGGATCGAGGGGCACGAGGCCGTCGAGCTCGGCCACCACGCCGTCGTCGATGACGACCGGCGCGGAGAAGCGCTCGCCGCCGTGCACGACGCGGTGGGCGATGGCGTCGGCGGCGCCCAGGCGATCGAGGGCATCGGCCAGCCCATCGCTGTCCGGCGCCAGGTCGACGTCCGCCACGGCCAGACCGCCGTCGACAACGGCCAGCTTCAGGCTCGAAGACCCCGCGTTCACCACCAGGACGCGCACTACACGTTCGTGGGTGCCTCGGGCCGCCAGACCCAGCCGGAGATCTCAGGCGGGTCCTCGCCGAACTCGCGCGTGTAGATGCGGGCGCTGGCGCGGGTGTCGACCATGCGCTGGCGCAGCTCGGCGGCGCGCGCTCCGAGGGACGGCACGCGATCGATCACGTCCATCACGAGGTGGAACCGGTCGAGGTCGTTCATCATCACCATGTCGAACGGTGTCGTGGTGGTGCCTTCTTCCACGTAGCCGCGCACGTGGAGGTTGGCGTGGTTCGTGCGCCGGTAGGTGAGGCGGTGGATCAGCCACGGATAGCCGTGGTAGGCGAAGATCACCGGGCGGTCGGTGGTGAACAGCGCGTCGAATTCTGGATCGGGCAGCCCGTGGGGATGCTCGCTCGGCGGCTGCAGGCGCATGAGGTCCACCACGTTCACCACTCGCACCTTGAGGTCGGGCAGGTGCTGGCGCAGCAGGTCGACGGCAGCGAGCGTCTCCAGGGTGGGCACGTCGCCGGCGCACCCCATCACCACGTCGGGCTCGCCCCCCGCGTCCGACGACGCCCACTCGAAGATGCCGATGCCACGCGTGCAGTGCAGGACGGCCTGCTCCATGGTGAGCCACTGCGGCGCCGGCTGCTTGCCGGCGACGATGACGTTCACGTAGTCGCGGCTGCGGAGGCAGTGGTCGGCCACCGACAGGAGGGTGTTGGCGTCGGGCGGCAGGTACACCCGGATCACTTCGGCCTTCTTGTTCACGACGTGGTCGATGAAGCCCGGATCCTGGTGCGAGAACCCGTTGTGGTCCTGGCGCCAGACGTGACTGGTGAGGAGGTAGTTCAACGAGGCGATGGGGCGACGCCACGCCAGGCGCCGGCTGGTGCGCAGCCACTTGGCGTGCTGGTTGAACATCGAGTCGATGATGTGGATGAACGCCTCGTAGCTCGTGAACAGGCCGTGGCGACCGGTGAGGAGGTAACCCTCCAGCCAGCCCTCGCACTGGTGCTCGGACAGGATCTCCATGACGCGCCCGCCGGGCGCGAGGTGGTCGTCGGTCGGGAGATGCTCGGCCACCCACGCCCGGTCGGTCACGTCGAACAACGCGCTCAGCCGGTTGGACGCCACCTCGTCCGGCCCCATCACCCGGAAGTTCGACGGGTTGTCCGTGACCACCCCGGCGAGCCACGTACCGAGCTGGCGCGTCGCTTCGGCGTTGGACCCGCCGGGTTGCGCGACGGGTACGGCGAAGTCACGGAAGTCGGGCAGGCGCAAGTCGGCCAGCAGCACGCCGCCGTTGGCGTGGGGGTTGGCGCTCATGCGCCGGTCGCCGTGCGGTGCGTGGGCCGCCAGCCACGGCTGCGGGCAGCCGTTGGCGTCGAACAGCTCCTCGGGCCGGTAGCTGCGCATCCACTCCTCGAGCATCGCCCGGTGCTCAGGATTGGTGCGGGTGCCGTCGAGCGGCACCTGGTGGGCCCGCCACGTGCCCTCGACCGGCAGGCCGTCCACCACCTTGGGCCCGGTCCAGCCCTTCGGCGTGCGCAGCACGATCATCGGCCACCGCGGTCGCACCGGCGCGCCGCCGTCACGCCAGTGCCGCTGGATGGCGGCGATGCCGGCGAACGCGGCGTCGAGGGCGGCCGCCAGTTGGCCGTGGACGTCGGCGGGGTCGTCGCCGGAGACGACGCTGACGTCGTGGCCGTAGCCCTCGAGGAGGTGGACGAGCTCCGTCTCGGGGATGCGGGCCAGGACGGTGGGGTTGGCGATCTTGTAGCCGTTCAGGTGGAGGATGGGCAGGACGGCACCGTCGCGCTGCGGGTCGAGGAACTTGTTGCCGTGCCAGCTCGCCGCCAGCGGCCCCGTCTCGGCCTCGCCGTCGCCGACGATGCAGGCCACGACGAGATCGGGGTTGTCGAACGCGGCACCGTAGGCGTGGGCCAGGCTGTAGCCGAGCTCACCGCCCTCGTGGAACGAGCCCGGCACCTCGGGCGCCACGTGGCTGGGCACGCCGCCGGGGAACGAGAACTGCCGGAACAGCCGGTGCATGCCGTCCTCATCGCGGCCGACGTCGGCGTACACCTCCGACCAGGTGCCTTCCAGCCATGCGTTGGCGATGGCGGCCGGGCCGCCGTGTCCAGGGCCCATCACGTAGACCACGTTGGCGTCGCGCTGGCGGATGACGCGGTTGAGGTGGCTGTAGATCAGGTTGAGTCCCGGCGTCGTGCCCCAGTGCCCGAGCAGGCGAGGCTTGATGTGCTCGGGCAGCAAGGGCTCGCGCAGGAGCGGGTTGGCGAGCAGGTAGATCTGGCCGACCGAGACGTAGTTGGCGGCCCGCCACCACGCGTCGACCAGGCTGAGCTCGTCCGGCTGGGGGGTGCCTCCGGGCATCGGCTCCAAGCATGCCAGTCCGGCGACGGACCCGCGAACGGGCAGGGGCCGGCCTCTGCCTGACGGGTAGCCATCGCCGCGGCGACGCTCATTGGTTCCTTGGCGATGATCGCCGGCGTGTCCGGCGCGCGGGCGGACACCTTGGTCGCGCCGAACGGCATGACCGCGGAGGTGACGACGACCTGTGCGACCGACACCGGGCCGGGCTACGTCCAGGCCGCCGCCGTGGACACCGCCGATGGGCGCGACCATCCCGTGATAGCGATTGGGGGCGATGCACCGATCGACGGGCCAACGCCCGTGAGGGTCCTCACCTGGAACGTCTGGGGCCTGAACGGGCCGTGGGAGGCGCGCCAGGACGCCATCGCCAAGGTGCTGGCCGCCGAGGCCCCCGACATCGTCTGCCTGCAAGAGGTCTGGATCGCCGACGACGCCACCACCCTCGCCGGGCAGCTGGCGGCGACGCTCGACATGCATCACGTGGACGCCGACCGCCACCGCGTGGGCTCCACGATCGGCAACGCCGTGATGTCGCGCTGGCCGATCTCGGCGTCGACCACGCTGTGGCTGCCCCGGATCGACGGCGGCCTCCCCTACCGCACCCTCCTGGCGGCGCAGGTCGACGCGCCCGACGGACCCATGGCGGTCTATTGCACGCACCTCGACTGGCAGTACGACGCCAGCGCCGCACGGGTCGCCCAGGCCCGCGCCATCGCCCGTCACGTCGGTGCTCGGCGCGGCGATCCCACTGCCGCCTACCCACCCATCGTGACCGGCGACCTGAACGCCGTGCCCGACGCCGACGAGGTGCGCCTGCTCACCGGTCGCACCGCCGGGCCGGTGCCGGGCCTGGTGTTCCAGGACGCGTGGGAGGTGGCCGGTGACGGCGGCACCGGCGTCACCTGGACCCGGAACAACCCGTACTGCGTCGACGCGGCGTGGCCCGAGCGCCGGCTCGACTACATCCTGGTCGGTTGGCCCCGGCCCCGCCCTCTCGGCAATCCTGTTGCGTGCAGGGTCGTGGGCGCTGATCCTGTCGGTGGTGTCCAGCCATCGGATCACTACGCTGTCGTGGCCGATCTGGTGTGACGACACGGCGCCCTGGAGGTCACACGTGGTGCAGGTGACGCGAACGGTCGCCGAGGTACGGGAGACGATCCGGGCGGCGCGGCGCGCCGGACGCCGGATCGGGCTCGTACCCACGATGGGTTTCTTGCACGAAGGCCACCTGTCGCTGATCCGCCGGGCGGCCAAGGACTGCGACGACGTCGTGGTGTCGGTCTTCGTCAACCCGACGCAGTTCAACGACGCCGCCGATCTCGCCGCCTACCCCCGCAACGAGGACAACGACGTGGCCATGGCCGCCAGCGCCGGCGCCACCATGGTCTTCGCCCCGCCGGTCGAGGAGGTGTACCCGGAGGGCTTCGCCACCACCATCGAGCTGCGCGGTCCCATCACCGAGACCTTCGAGGGCGCGGTGCGCGGGCCGGAGCACTTCTGGGGCGTCGCCACGGTCGTCACCAAGCTGTTCGGGATGGTCCAGCCCGACGTCGCCTACTTCGGCCAGAAGGACGCGCAGCAGTGCGTCGTCGTCACCCGCTTGGTGACCGACCTCGACCTCCCGGTCGAGCTGGTCATCTGCCCCACGGTGCGGGAGCCCGATGGCCTGGCCATGTCGAGCCGGAACGTGCGCCTCCGCGGCGACGACCGCGACCGGGCGCGCGCGCTGGTCGACGGTCTGGACGCCGCCGAAGCCGCCGTGCGATCCGGCGAGACCGACGCCGCCGCGGTGGAGAGCGTGGCCACCAAGGCGATGCTCGCGCGTGGTGTGGGACCCGACTACGTGGCGGTTGTGGAGGTATCGACGCTGGCGCCGCTGGAATGCATCGCGGAGCGCGCCCTCATCGTCGTCGCCGCTCATGTCGGGCCCGTTCGGCTCATCGACAACGCCATCCTGGACCGAAGCTGATGTCCGCTCCTCCGCGCAAACGAACCGTGCAGGTGCGCCTCCCTGACCTTGCGGGGTGGAAGGACGAGGGTCGTCCGATCGTCATGGTCACGGCCTACGACCATCCCTCGGCCGAAGTGGTCGACGCTGCCGGCGTCGATCTCGTGCTCGTGGGTGACAGCGCCGCCAACGTGGTCCTCGGCTACGACACGACGGTGCCCGTCACGGTGGACGAGCTGCTCGTGCTCGTGCGGGCGGTGCGCCGCGGGCTGCGCCGACCGCTGCTGATCGCCGATCTGCCCTTCGGGTCCTACGAGGTGTCCGACGCCCAGGCGGTCACCACGGCAGTTCGCTTCGTGAAGGAAGGCGGCGCCGGCGCGGTGAAGCTCGAGCGCGGCGGCACCTCGGCCCGCCGGGCGGCAGCCATCGTCGACGCCGGCATCCCGGTCATGGGTCACGTCGGCCTCACCCCGCAGACCGCCACCGCCCTCGGCGGCTACCGCGCCCAGGGGCGCCAGGCCGACAAGGCGGCGGCCATCGTGGCCCAGGCCGTCGAGCTCCAGGCCGCAGGCTGCTTCGCCATCGTGGCCGAGGCCGTTCCCGCGCCTGTCGCCGCCCACATGCAGCAGGTCCTCGAGGTACCCGTGATCGGCATCGGCGCCGGCCCCGACGTGGCCGGGCAGGTGCTGGTGCTCCACGACCTCGCCGGCATGACGGGCGACACCCCACCCCGCTTCGTGCAGCGCTACGGCCGTCTGCGGGAATCGCTGTGCAAGGCCGTCACCGCGTACGCCTCTGACGTGCGCGAGCACCGGTTCCCGACCGACGAGCACACCTACCCCATCTCCGACGAGGAGCTCGCCGCCTTCCGCGACTTGGTCCGGTGACCAACCCGTAGGGTGGGTCGATGCCCTCCGATGGGAAGCCTGCCGTTGCCGCGCCCTCGGGCGAGCCGCCCACCGACCTGGTGATCGACGACCTCGAGGTCGGCACCGGCGACGAGGCCCAGGCCGGCCACCGGGTCGAGGTGCACTACGTCGGCGTGGCCTGGAGCACGGGCGACCAGTTCGACGCGTCGTGGGACCGGGGCCAGACCTTCTCGTTCCGCCTCGGAGGCGGCGAGGTCATCGGCGGGTGGGACCGAGGCGTGCAGGGGATGCGCGTCGGCGGCCGCCGCCAGCTCACGATCCCGGCTCACCTCGGCTACGGCTCACGCGGCGCCGGTGGCGTCATCAAGCCCAACGAGACACTCGTGTTCGTGGTGGATCTGATCGCCCTCAAATAAGGGGTCACGCGACCTCCCGCGTTAGGGTGCCCTCAATCGGCATCGTCCAGGGAGGCGAGCGTGAAATTCGGGGTCTTCTACGAACTGTCGGTACCGAGGCCATGGACGCAGGACTCGGAACGCCAGGTCTACATGAACGCGTTGGAGCAGGTCCGACTGGCCGACGAGCTGGGCTTCCACTCGGTGTGGGCCGTCGAGCACCACTTCCTCGAGGAGTACTCGCACTGCTCGGCGCCGGAGCTGTTCCTGACGGCGTGCGCCATGCAGACGCAGAACATCCGCGTCGGCCACGGCATCGTCATCTGCGTGCCGCAGTTCAACCACCCGATCAAGGCGGCTGAGCGCGCCGCGGTGCTCGACATCCTGTCGGGTGGCCGCCTGGAATTCGGCACCGGCCGGTCGGCGACGTGGACAGAGCTCGGCGGCTTCGGCGCCGATCCGGACGTCACCAAGAAGACGTGGGACGAGTACGTCCACGTGATCCCGCAGATGTGGATGAACGAGCGCTTCGGCTACGAGGGCGAGTTCATCTCCATGCCGACGCGCGCCGTGCTGCCCAAACCGATCCAGAAGCCGCACCCGCCGATGTGGGTGGCCGTGTCGTCGCCCGGCACGGAGTTCGACGCCGCCGATCGCGGCATCGGCGCCCTCGGCGTGAACTTCACCACGTTCAAGGAGCAGGAGCGCCGCGTCGAGGAGTACCGCCGGCGCATCCAGAACTGCGAACCGGCCGGAGCCTTCGTGAACGACAAGCTGGCCACCGCCAACTTCCTGTTCTGCCACGAGGACTCGAAGACCGGCGTGGAGACCGGCGGCCGCATGATCGGCACGTTCCAGTACCTCGCCGGCCAGCTCGACATGGCCAAGGAGGCGTGGCCCACGAAGGGCTACCCGTCCCCCGGCCTGCTGGCCGCCAGCCGGCGCGCCGCGTCGAGCCCCGCTGAGGCGGGCGAGCCGCCCGAGGGCATCGCCATCGGCAGCCCGGACCAGATCATCCGCGAGCTGAAGAAGTGGGAGGCGACCGGCGTCGACCTCGTCAACTTCATCCTCAACGCCCACGAGCAGATCCCGCAGGAGCAGGTGCTCGACAGCCTGCGCATCTTCGCTCGGGACGTCATGCCCGCCTTCGAGAAGTAGGACCGCCACCATGCCCCGTTCCGGCAGCCTCGCCGTCGCCGAGGTCCTCGGCGACGCCCCCGAGGTGTTCTCCCTCGACAGCCCCACGTGGGAGATGGAGAACGCTCAGTTCCTCCAGATCAACTGGGAGGTCGAGGACGCCGCCGCCCTCGACCTCACGCCGCCGTCGCTGCACCCGTCGATCCCACCGTTCGCGTCGTTCTTCGCCGGCCACTTCCCGGAGTCGCCCGAGGGCCCGTTCTCGATCGTGCAGGTGCGCCTGGTGGTGCGGGCCGGCATCCGCCCCCGAGCGCTGTGCCTCGGCGCGGTGTGCGACTCGGCCCCGGTGGTGGCCGCCCTGCGCGAGCACTGGGGCTATCCCGTGCAGCACGGGCCGGTCACGGCGTCGAGCCGCCACGACCAGGTCCGCTTCACCGCCTCCTTCGACGGCCACGAAGTGGCCAGCTTCGCCGTGTACACGGACGACGTCATCAGCGGCAATGACCTCATGACGTTCGACAACCTGCACCTGGTGCGTCTCGGGGGCGAGGCCAAGCTCGTGCAGGTCGACCCGGAATACACCATCCACCAGGCTGACCGCGGCCGGCCCGAGGTGCGCCTCCCCGATCCGCAGGCCCTCGGCATGCGCGGCTCGCTCAAGCTGGCCTCGCCGATCATCGGGTTCACGTTCCGGGCTGACACCGACCTGGTGCCGCCCCGATTCGTGATCGACGCCACGGAGTCGGCGCTCACCAGCACCAAGCGCTTGCGCTGAACGAGCTCTCAGCGCGCTAAAGAAGCTCTCAGCCCGGTCACAGCATTTCCTCATTCGCGTCCTGGAGCGTGGTCCGGGAGCAGCGTCGCCGCCCTCGGGGTGGCCGCCGCCCCGACCGAACAGGAGCGCTGATGTCCACGATCACCCCGGCCGCGACCGATCCCCTGGCCACGCCGCCCGACCTCCTCGAAGACGCACTCTTCCAGATCAAGCGGGTCATCGTGGGCCAGGACCGCATGGTGGAGCGGGCCCTCGTGTGCCTGCTGGCCCGTGGCCACTGCCTGCTCGAAGGCGTGCCCGGCGTGGCCAAGACCCTCGCCGTGTCCACCATGGCCGGCGTCACCGGTGGCTCGTTCCGCCGCCTGCAGTTCACGCCCGACCTGGTACCGGCCGACATCGTCGGCACCCGCATCTGGCGCCCGTCCCGGGAGGCGTTCGACATCGAGTGGGGGCCCATCTTCGCCAACATGGTCCTCGCCGACGAGATCAACCGAGCCCCGGCCAAGGTGCAGTCGGCGCTCCTGGAGGCCATGGCCGAAGGTCACGTCTCGATCGCCGGTGAGACCCGGCCGCTGCCCCGGCCGTTCCTGGTGCTGGCCACGCAGAACCCGATCGAGTCCGAAGGCGTCTACACGCTGGCCGAGGCCCAGCGCGACCGCTTCCTCATGCAGATCGACGTGAAGCACCCGTCGTACGCCGAGGAGACCGAGATCGCGCGGCGCATGGGCGTCCACCCGCCGACGGCCGATCAGGTCCTGTCGTCGGAGCAACTGCTCGGCCTCCAGGCCATGGCGGACGAGGTGTTCGTCCACCACGCCGTGGCCGACTACGCGGTGCGCCTCGTCATGGCCACGCGTGATCCGGGCGCCTGGGGCGTCCCCGACCTCGCTCCCCACCTGACGCTCGGCGCCAGCCCGCGAGCGACGCTCGGCCTGATCGCCGCCGGCCGCGCCCTCGCCCTCCTGCGCGGTCGCCGCTACCTGCTGCCCCAGGACATCTTCGACGTGGCGCCCGAGGTGCTACGCCACCGCGTGATCCTCTCCTACGACGCGCTGGCCGCCAACGTCACCAGCGACGACCTGATCCGCCTGCTGCTGAGCACGATCACCGCGCCCCGGGTGGCACCCCAGCAGGACGTGGTGGCCATGCCGGCGCCCGCGTCCATGCCGTCAAGCGTGCCCGCATGAGCGCCGAGGTGTCCCCGCGCGGCGTGGCCGAGCGGGCCGCCGTGCTCCGGCGCTTGGAGCTGCTCGTCAGTCGGCGCCTGGACGGCCTCGTGAGCGGCGAGTTCCTCGGCCTGGGCTCGGGTCCCGGCAGTGAAGCCGCCGGCGTCCGCCAGTACGGGCCCGGCGACGAGGCCCGCCGCATCGACTGGAACGTCACCGCCCGGTCGCTGGCGCCGCAGGTGCGCACGACTGATCCCGATCGGGAGCTCGAGACGTGGATCGTCGTCGACCGATCGGCCAGCCTCGACTTCGGCACCACGGTGCAGGAGAAGCGCGACGTGGCTCTCGCCGCCACCGCGGCGTTCGGCCTGCTCTCGCTCCAGGGTGGCAACCACGTGCAGTTCCTGGTGGCCGGGGGCGATGAGCTGGAGCGGCTCCAGCCGGCCTCGTCGCGCGTCACCGTGATGGCAGCGCTGGCTCGGCTGCACGACGGCGAGCGGGCGCAACGGCCCCCGGCGGCGGGCGCGACGCTGGCCGACGCGCTCGAGACGCTCGGGCGCCTGCGCCGTCGACGCGGGCGTGTGGTCGTCGTGTCCGACTTCCTCGACGATGGATGGGCACCGCCGCTGCAGGCCCTCGCCCACCATCACCAGGTGATCGTCGTCCAGGTGATCGATCCGCGAGAGCGCGAGCTGCCCCCGGTCGGCGTGCTCACCGTCGTCGACACGGAGACGGGTCGCGAGCTGCACGTCCAGACCAGCTCGGCCAAGTTGCGGGCCCGGTACGCGGACGCGGCGCGCGCCCGTCACGAGGCCATCGCCTCAGCGGTGCGGTCGGCTGGTGCCACCCATCTCGTGCTGGCCACCGACAGCGACTGGGTCGCCGACATCAGCACGTTCGTTCGCAACCAGAACCAGCGACGCTTCGCCCGGCGGGCGTCGGTGACCGTAGGAGCAGCAGCGGGATGACCTTCCTCGACTCGTGGCGGTTGGTGTTCCTCCTCGTCCCTGTCCTCCTCCTCGTGGCGTACGTGGTGCGCCAGCGCCAGCGCCAGAAGTACGCCGTGCGCTTCACCAGCGTCGACCTGCTGGCATCGGTGGCACCGCGCCGGCCCGGCTGGCAGCGTCACCTGCCCGCCGTCGGGCTGCTCGCCGCCATCGTGCTGCTCGTGTTCGGCGTCGCTCGTCCCGCCCAGGCCACCAAGGTGGCCAAGCAGCGCGGCACCGTGATCGTGGCCCTCGACACGTCCGAGTCGATGGGCGCCACCGACGTCGACCCGAACCGGCTCGATGCCGCCAAGCAGGCGGCCAAGCGCTTCATCGACAGCCTCCCCGAGGGCCTGCAGGTCGGTCTGCTCTCGTTCGATGAGAACGCGTCGATCGTGGTGTCCCCCACGTCCGACCGGACCTCGGTGATCGCGGGCCTCTCCCAGCTCCAGCTGGGACCGGGCACCGCGACGGGTCCCGCCATCTCGCTGGCGCTGCAGTCCATCGCCGCTCTGCCCCCTGGCGCCGACGGCCAGCCGGCCCCCGCCGTCATCGTGCTGATGAGCGACGGCACGCCGACCATCGGCACGGGTGACCTCTCACCCGAGGAAGCCGTGACGCAGGCGACCACCGCGGCGAAGACGGCGTCCGTGCCCATCAACACGATCGCCTTCGGGACGCCCAACGGCACGGTGAACGTGCAGGGCGAGGACCATCCGGTGCCCGCCGATCCCCAGGCGATGGCCCAGATCGCCCGGGACACCGGTGGCGAGACGTTCGACGCCGAGACCGCCGATCAGCTGACGGAGACGTACTCCAAGATCGCCACCACGATCGGCTACGACACCGAGCTCCACGAGATCACGGTGTGGTTCACCGCCTTCGGCCTCGTGGCCGCAGGACTGGCGGCCGTCGCCGCCCTCGTCTGGACCCAGCGCCTGACCTGAGGAACGTACTGACGCGATTTATCAACCGTGAGCGCACATAACGCGCATCAGATGGGCGGTAGGCACGCCTACCGCCCACTCATGTCCTGGTACTCGCGGAACTCGGCCACCAAGCCGGTCGGACCGACGCGCGCCACGACGCACACCGCGGGGATCGTCAGCGGCGTGCCGTCGGGCAGCACCGTCTCCACGCCGTGCTCCTCCACGAAGCCGTCGGAGAACGTCGCCCGCTTCACGTTCACGTACTTGTGCCACCCGATGCGCTCGTGCAACGTGGCCAGCGCCGGCAGGGCATCGGTGATGCGGGCGGGCGGGTTGGCGTTCTGTGCCAGCACGCCATCGGGCTCGAAGCACGCCGCGATCGTGTCGATGTCGTTGGCCTCGAAGGCGCGGAACAGCCGCTCGGCGAGCTCGTCATGGGCGGGGACGTCGGTCATGCGGTGTGCTCCTCGATCGGCATGGGCGCGGGCGCCATCTTGCTCGTTCACCCGCCGTTTTCCGAACTTCGGACCAGGCGCGGGCCACCCCTACAGTGATCGATCCATGACCCAGATCGTGCTGCAAGGCGCCCACAACGTCCGCGACCTGGATGGGCTGACCGCCGGTGACTCGTCCACCCGGACCGGTGTGCTGCTGCGTAGCGACGCCCTCGACGCGCTGACCGCCGACGACGTCGAGGTCCTCGTGGACACGTACCACCTCGCGCACGTCGTCGACCTCCGCTCCCGGGCCGAGCGCGTCGAAAAGGGCCGCGGCCTGCTGGGTCAGACCACCGTGCGGTACTCCGACCTGGACGTGATCGATGAGGCGCACCTGGCCCGCCGGCAGAACAACCGCGAGTCATCGTTCGCCGCCGGCGTCCACCCGAACGTGATCATCGCCGACGGCTACGTCGAGCTGCTCGAGCTGGGCGCACCGGCGTTCGTCGCCGCATTGGAGCGCATCGCCGCCCCCGGAGGCGTTCCCGCCCTCGTGCACTGCGCCATCGGCAAGGACCGCACCGGCGTGCTCGTGGCGCTGCTGCTCGGTGCCGCCGGTGTGGACCGTGACGCCATCGTGGCCGACTACGCGCTGTCCCATCAGACGATGAGCCACGTGCGCGAGCAACTCGAGCAGTCCGAGGCGTTCCAGGCGCTGGCCCGCCAGATCCCGGCGTTCATCTTCGACGCCACGCCGCAGACGATGGAGCTTTTCCTCGATCGCCTCGACGCCCGGTGGGGCGGCGCCGCGGGCTACTTCGCGTCGAACGGCGTGCGCCCTGAGCTCATCGACGCGTGGCGCCGCCTGCTCGTCACGGGCTGAACTGTCAGCGCGGCATCTGGAAGCCGCCGGAGACGCTGAGCACCTGACCGGTCAGCAGCCGCGCTGGCGCCGACGCCAGGAACACCACGGCGTTGGCGATGTCGACCGCCTCCGGGCGCCGGCGCAGCGGCGTGCTCTGCTCGATGTTCTTGATCTGGGCCTCGCCCATCTTGATGTCCACTTGCCAGAGGCTGTGCTCGCCGATGGCGTCGGGCTCGGGGATGACGAGACCCGGGCACACCGAGTTGGCGCGGATGCCGTACCGCCCGTACTCCTTGGCGATCGTGCGGGTGAAGCTCATCACCCCCGCCTTCATGGCTCCGTAGTCCGCCATGCGGAACTCACCGAAGCCGGCGTCGCTGGAGATGGACACGATGGCGCCCTGGCGCCGTTCGACCATGGCCGGCAGCGCGGCACGCGTGGCATTCAGCGTCGGGAACATGTTGAGGCGGTACGCCTGCTCCCATCGCTCGGGCGAGAGGTCGAGGAAGAACTCGGCGGGGCCGTTCCACCCCACGTTGTTCACGAGGACGTCGACGGGGCCGAGATCGGACTCGACGGCGGCGGTGGCGGCAGCGGTGCCATCGACGTCGGTGAGGTCCACCGAGTACGGCGTGGCCTGCCCGCCGGCGCCCTCGATCTCGGCCACCGTTCGCTTGGCCATCGCGTCGTCGCGATCGAGGATGGCGACGCTGGCCCCTTCCGCGGCGAACTGGTGCGAGATGGCGCGGCCGATGTTCGATGCCCCGCCCGTCACGATGACGACGCGACCGCCGAGCCCCATGTCCATGACGGAAATCTACACCAGGTTAGAACGAGTCATCACAACAGGAACGCCAGGTTGGGCAGGCCGTCGCGCGCCGTCACCAGCTCCACCGTCTTGGCCGCCATGCGCCAGCACCCTTCCTCCCGCCGGAGCCGGTAGGTGACGTGGCCCGGCCACACGCGCAGGTCACCCGTCGACTGGGCGGCCAGCTCGTAGACCACCTGGTTGGTCGTCACCTGCATGTCGCCCCCGTCGAGCGGGCGCAGCTCGAGGTTGGTCACCATCCGGCGCATCGGTGACGGCGGCGTCTGGGCGTGACGCAGTCCGGAGTCGAGCTGGCGGATGCGCGTCGCGAGGCGGGCCCGGTTGTCGTTCACGTACGACAACCGCGTCGCCGGGTCGTAGTCCGCTCGACCGTTGGGCACCCAGTAGTGGAAGTCGTCGGTCACGAGCGCCTCCCACTCGCTGTAGCGGGACTCGTCGGCCAGGCGGGCTTCCCGGAAGACGAACGCCTCGATCTCGCGCCGCGTCGCCTCGTCGATCACGCCATGACGCCGCGGTAGTGGCGCCAGAAGGCGCGGTTGGTGGTCTCGTCGCTGACCTGCGCCGAACGGCGGCCGCGCTCGTCCACGGTCTCGCGCTCCAGGCCCCGGCTCAGGTCGATCCATCCTCGCCCGGCGGCGAACGCGGCGTGCATGCGCTCGGCGGTGACGGCGTCGTCGGGCACGATGAAACCAGCCGGTCCCATGGCTGCTTCGGACTGGCGCAGCAGGCGCCGGTTGAACGCCTCGTCGACACCCTCGAACAGCACGGCCGTGTGCCGGTGGATCGTGGCTGCCGGTCCGACGGGCTCCACGATGGCCACGTTGAGCTCGCCCAGGAACAGGTTCGGGAAGATCATGGCGTGCGGCGGTCCGTCCCACAGCAGGCGCTCGGCTCGTTCGGCGCCCCGCGCCGCAACGAGCGCGTCGCAGTACGACGCCACCTTCTCGCGGCTGGCCCCCAGCCACGCCAGCTCGCGGCGGTAGCTCGGGCGGAAGTCGAGCTCGAAGTGGCCGTCACCGAGGTCGACGGCGAGCGACTGGTTGCCGCCCTCCCCGCCGAGCACGGTCTCCTCGTAGTACGTGTCGGGTGCCGCCTTCACCATCGAGGCGTGCACCCAGTTCAGGTGGTACCCGTCGTTGTCGCTCTCGGGCCACATCTTCCAGTTCGACGCGATCCGATGCCCGATCCACCCGCCCCGCAGCTGCACCTCGCCCGTGGGCGAGAGGTCGCACAGCCGGTCGATCAGCTCCACGCCGCCGGCGCCGAGATGATCGGCGAGCGGGGGCGCCGTGCCCGACACGTTGGCGAATACGAAGCCGCGGTAGGCGTCGACCTGCCCGGGCCGGTCGAGCCCGAGGTCGGCCTTGTCACGACGGAACCCGCCCGGATACGGCACGCCCTTCAGTGCACCGTCGAGCCCGAAGGTCCACGCGTGGTACGTGCACTGGAACGACGAGCTGGTACCGCACGGCTCCCAGCACAACGCCGTGCCGCGGTGGGCGCAGCGGTTGGCGAGGACGTGGACGGCACGGCGTCGGTCGCGCACCATGATCACCGGCTCGCGCCCCAGCCGGCGCGTCACCCATTCACCCGGCTCGGGCACCTCGGACTCGTGGCCCACGAACACCCAGCCGCGGGTGAAGATGCGCTCCATCTCGTCGTCGTAGACCTCGGCGTCGACGTACAGGCGGCCGTGCACCCGGTCGTCTTCGATGAGGGAGCGATAGTCGACGGTCATGGCGCCGGCGGGGCTCAGCCCCAGCGCTTCAGCTCGGGGATGACCTCCTCGGCGAACAACTTCACGCTGGCCTTGGCTTCCTCGAACGGGATGCCGCCGAAGCGGAATGCCGGCGCCGCCTCGAAGTCGCCGAGCAGCTCGCGCCGGGCCCGGTACTTCTCGATGATCTGCTCGGGCGTGCCGTAGCAGGTGGCCGACAGGAAGCCGTCGAGGAGACCGGTCATGCCCACCCGGTTGAGCACGGTGGAGGCGCTGGCGT
This sequence comes from uncultured Acidimicrobiales bacterium, assembly GCA_963728985.1. Classification (GTDB taxonomy): domain Bacteria; phylum Actinomycetota; class Acidimicrobiia; order Acidimicrobiales; family Ilumatobacteraceae; genus DASXAI01. The sequence continues at coordinate 86,804 of CAVSME010000009.1, forward strand.
AGGCCTCGTATCCCTTCGTGGTCTCGAAGTGGCTGCCCATGATCTCGTAGTGCTCGAGCACGCTCTCGAGGTAGGCGGCGATGTAGGTCGGGCCCTTCGCGGCGGCGGTCTCGGCGTCGGGGGTGCAGTAGACGAAGTCACAGATGAGCGGGGGTGGCGGCTCCTCGTGATGGAGATCGCGGTACATGTCCCGCCACTTCTCGATCGACGGGAGACGGCTCTCCCACCGGCGATCGGAGAACATCACCATGGCCGCCTTCAGCTCGGCGGCGGCCTCGATGGAGTCGTCGGAGCTGGCGACGGCGTAGGTGCGGCCGTCGAAGGTGCGCGACGGCGCCGGCCGGATCGGCGTGCGCGGCTGCGGGTAGTACGGCCCGTCACCCTCGATGTAGCCCGTCTCGAGGGCCCGCCTCACCATCATCGAGCCCTCGTCGAAGCGGTCGCGGGACTCGTCCATCTCGATGGTGCTGAAGTGGCTGTACTCGCGACGGCTGAGGCCGCGCCCGAAGCCCAGCCGGAAGCGGCCGCCGGCCACCTGGTCGAGCAGCGCCACCTTCTCGGCCACCCGCAGCGGCTCGTTCCAGGGCATGATGATCGCCGCCGTGCCGAGGTCGATGCGCTCGGTGCGCCCGGCGATGTAGGCCAGCCACTCGGTGTTGTCCGGGCAGAAGGAGTAGTCGTAGAAGTGGTGCTCCACGGCCCAGATCACGTCGAAGCCGAGCTCCTCGGCCAGCAGCGCCAGCTCCGTGTCCTCGGCGTAGACCTGTGCGTCCGTGATGCCGTCCCAGCCCTGGCTGGAGAAGATGGTCTGGATGCCGACGTCCATTGGCACGCTCCTTGCTGGCTCGGGTCCGAGCATAAATCGAACGGCCTTTAGGAGACGGATCCGGCCCCTGGAGCGGGGAAGAGCGACCGGGATGGCAAGATCACTGCGATGACCGAGCGGCTGACGAAGTCCGAGCGCACGCGGCAGCGCATCCTCGACGCCGCCGCCCGGGTCTTCCGCGAGCAGGGCTACGCCAACGCCCGCCTGGCCGACATCGCCGAGCTGGCGGACATGCAGACCGGCAGCCTCTACTACCACTTCGACGGGCGCGAGGATCTGGTGGCCGAGATCCTGCGGCTGGGCATCGAGACGTCGTGGCAGCACGTGCGCGATGCCGTGGACGCCGTGCCCGCCAGCGGAACGCCGCTCGACCGCCTGGAGGCGGCGGTCCGGGCCCACACCCTGGCCGTCCTGGAGATCAGCGACTACGGCTCGGCCCAGGCCCGCATCGTCGGCCAGGTCCCACCCGAGGTGCTCAAGGGCCACGAAGCCGACCAGCGCCACTACGGCGCCTACTGGAACGACCTCATCAAGGCAGCCGCCGATGCCGGCCAGCTCCGGCCCGGCACTGATCTGTTCGTGGCCCGGATGCTCCTGTTCGGCGCTCTCAACTGGACGGCCGAGTGGTACGAGCCCGGCCGGGGCAAGAGCGCCACCGTGGTGGCCGACCAAGCGGTGGCCATGGTGCTGCACGGCCTGGCTGCGCCGTAACTCGGGCGCACCGCAACGGTGTTATGACGCGTGGGCGGCGACGGCGGCCTTCACTCGGGGCACCACCTCGGCGGCGTAGCGCTCCATGGCCGGGGTGAGCACCTCGGGCAGCAGGCCGGGGGCCGATCCCCACGTGACCACGTCGGTGAACCCGTGCTCCACGATGAAGTCGGTGAGGGTGGCCACGCACGTGTCGACGTCGCCGATGATGATGTGCTGCGAGATGCGGCCCTCGGTCAGGAAGACCTGCTTGCCGCCCTGGCCGGCTTCCTCGGCGAAGCGGCCGTAGACCCGCATGCGGTAGCGCTCGGCCTCCCGCAGCGGCGGCCAGTCCCGCTCCGGGTCGTCGGTCACGAGAACGCCGCGGATGATGCCGACGCGGTGCGAGTCGGGGTCGAGGCCGGCCTCGCGCGACTTCTCCCGCCACCGGTCGAGCACCAGCGAGCGCACGCCCTGGGGGAGCACGTGGGTGTCGTAGCGCACCGCCCGGTCGACGCTCTGCGGGCTCGTGGTGGCCGTCCACAGCGGCGGGCCGCCCGGCTGCACGGGTGACGGCGTGACCAGCACATCGTCGAACTGGTAGCGCTTGCCGGCGTAGCTGAACCGCTCCCCCAGCCACGCCAGGCGCAGGATGTCGGCGCACTCCTCGGTGAGCGAGACCCGTCTCGACACGGGGATGCCGAACGCCCGGAACTCGTGTGGCGCGTAACCGAGGCCGAGGCCGAGTTCCATGCGCCCGCCCGACAGCTGGTCGAGCACGGCCATGTCCTCGGCCAAGCGGATCGGGTGGTAGAAGGGCGCCAGCGCGATGTCGGTGGAGATGCGCATGCGCTGGGTCACCGCGGCGGCGGCGCCGGCGACGGGCACGAAGCTCGGCAGGTACCCGTCCTCCACGAAGTGGTGCTCGCTGAACCACACCAGGTCGAGACCGAGCCCGTCGAGCATGCGCAGCTGCTCGAAGGTCTGGGCGTAGACGTCCTGCAACGAGTACGAGCTGCCCGGCGGGCAGCGGAAGTCGTGCGCCACGCCGAAGCGCAGCGGCGGGCGCCCGGTGGTTCCTTCGGTCTGGTCGGCCATGGCGGCACCGTACGGCAGGCGCTGGCCAGGGGGACAAACTGGCACGGGCGATTTCGGTCGCGACAGCGAGCGCGTGCCCGTCGACTGATCCGCCGCAGGGAGGCGACGATCGCCGATCACCTCCGCCGCCGCGAGACGATGGCTCTCGTACTGGGTGGTGTACCCCACCTGTTCGACACCATCGCCCCGGTGATCGTCCCCGGATCAGATCGTCGGCGGCTCGATCCGCTCGATCGTGTCCACCCGGTCGATGGACCGGTCAAAGGAAGCGATCTTGCCGACCCCGGTGCTCTCGGCGCACGCGACGAGGTAAGCCTCGGCGAAGTCGAGGCGGTCGGTCTCGTACACCTCGATCGCCCGGAGCAGGAGCGCCGGGTCCACGCACACGATCGCGTCGAACGCGACGAGCGATCGCACCGCGGAGGCGACCTCGTCGCGAGGCGCTTCGTAGAACGACTCCAACACATACACCGTCTCGGCCGCGACCAGATCCGTGAGCAACAACTCTCGCTCGGAGCCGAGGTAGGCGGTCGCCCGCGTTGCCAAGTCCGCCGGATCACCCGTCAGATGCCGCACGAGGACGTTGGTGTCGACGAACGCGCTCAACCGCGCGTCGCCGCTCGATCAGACCTCGTACGTCGGATCACCTCATCCCAAGCGACGTTCCGCTTCGCCGCGGGTACGCGGACCGTCCCGGCCAGAGCGAGGAAGTCTGGTATCCGGGCAAGGACCGCCCGGTTGCCCTCCACTCGGAAGACGACCTCGTCGCCCTCCTTGAGACCGAGCGCGTCACGCACCGCCTTCGGGACGGTCACCTGCCCCTTCGACGTCATCTTTGCGGCAGCGTCCACGACGCCCTCCTTACCCACGAGACAGGGTAAGGATACGCACCGCTAGCCTGGGAAGCTGATGACCGAGCGGGCCACCTCGCCCTTCTTCATCAGCGCGTAGCCCTCGTTCACCTCGTCCAGCGTGAGCGTTTTGGACACCATCGTGTCGAGGTCGAGCCGGCCGTCGAGGTACATCGAGATCAGCCGCGGGATGTCGGTGCGGAACTGGTTCGAGCCCATCATCGAGCCCTGCAGCCGCTTCTCCATCAGCAGATCCATGGCCTTGATCTCGAGGCGCTGATCGTCGGGCACCATGCCGATGATGGTGGCGGTGCCGCCGGTGTCGAGCATCTTGAACGCCTGCTCGGCCGTGGGCTTCTTGCCGATGGCCTCGAAGCTGTAGTCCACGCCGCCGCCCGAGAGCTCCCTGACCGCCTCGACGACGTTGTCGACCTGCGAGGCGTCGACGGTGGCGGTCGCTCCCAGATGGCGGGCGGTGTCGAGCTTGGACTCGCTGACGTCGACCACGATGACCTGGCCGGCGCCGACGATGCGAGCCGCCTGGATGGCGGCCAGGCCGATGCCACCGGCGCCGATCACGCAGACGCGGCTGCCCGGCTCCACGCCGGCCGTCCGGAACACGGCGCCCGAGCCGGTGAGGACGCCGCACCCGATGAGGGCGACCTTGTCGAGCGGGATGTCCTCGGTGACCTTCACCACGCCGTTCTGGTGGATGAGCATGAGCTCGGCGAAGCCGCCGAGGCGGGCGAACTGGCCGACGGCGGTGCCGTCGTCACGCGACAGCCGCGACGGTGCCGACTTGGGACGCGACGTGGCCGCCGGGTTGGTGCAGCGGTTCGGGAACCCGCTCAGGCACTGGCGGCACGAGCCGCAGAAGATCGACAGGCAGCACACGACGTGATCGCCGGGCTGCACGTAGGTGACGCCCTCCCCCACCGCTTCCACGACGCCCGCCGATTCGTGGCCGAGCACGGCCGGCACCTTGAGGCGGAAGAGACCCTCCATGAAGTGCAGGTCGCTGTGGCACAGGCCGGCACCGACGGTGCGCACCAGCACCTCGCCCGGCCCGGGGTCGTCGACGCGCGAGATCCTCGATGTCCAGGGCGCCTGGCTGGCTGTTCAGAACGGCAGCCTTCATGGTCCCTCCTAGTCCTCGGCGTCACCGCGGGATCGGTGAGACCAGACACTCGCGTAGTCGACCCCGTTCACGCCAGCAGGCCGGCCCGCCGCCCGAACACCATGCCCGCCGCCAGGCCCGACCCACCGGGGTAGTTGCCGCTGAACAGGCCGCCGAGCATCTCGCCGCACACGTACAACCCGGGGATGGCCTGTCCCCCGTCATCCAGCACGCGCCCGTGCGTGTCGCCCCGCAGCCCGCCGAACGTGAACGTGATGCCGCAGGTGACCGGGTAGGCGTAGTACGGCGGCTGATCGAGAGGTGAGGCCCAGTTGCTCTTCGGCGGCTGCACCGCCGCCTTCCGACCGTCCTTGACCGTCGGATCGAACGGGATAGCGAGATCGATCGACGCGTTGAACTCGTCGATGGTCCGCGCCAACGTGGCCGGGGGCACGCCGATCTTGCCGGCGAGCGCCTCGACCGTGTCGGCCACGGCCACCGACACGCCGGGCATGTCGTACTCCTCGGTCCGCAGCAGCGGACGGAGACGGCCGTCGAACAGCTGGAACGCGATCGAGCCCGCCTGCTGGAGGATCACCCTGCCGTAGCGGGCGTAGGTGTAGTTGCGGAAGTCGGCGCCCTCGTCCACGAACCGGCGCCCGTCCCGATTGACGATGATGCCCAGCGGATAGCTCTGCCGGGTGAGCCGGTTGGTCAGCTCGCGGTTGCTCTCGTTGGCGGGATGGCCGGCGTCCCACTGCACGGCGTGGGCGCTGGACCAGTCGCCGCCACGGGCGGCGCCGGCCCGCAGCGCGGCGGCGAGCATCTCGCCGGTGTTGAGCGGCGTGCCGCGGACCCTGGCGTGCTCCCAACCGTCACCGAGGTAGGTCCGGCGCATGGCCGGGTCGGACTCGAAGCCGCCCGCGGCGAGGATGACCGACTCGGCCCGCCACTCGGTGGTCGAGTCCCGCACGCCGATGACACGGCCGCCCTCGGTCACGAGATCGGTCACGGCCGCCGAGTAGCGCACCTCCACGCCGAGGTGCTCGGCGACCCGGGTGTGGTCGGCCATGAGGCCCTGCCCGCCGTCCACGTTGCCGATGTGCAGACCGCCGAAGAACAGGTAGCTGCCGTCGGGACGCTCGTACGCCTGGCGCTCGTACATCAGCCGGTAGCGGACGCCCAGCCCGTGCAGCCAGCGCACCGTCGCCTGCGCCTCGTTGGCCAGGACCGAGGTCAGCGCCGGATCGTTGCGCCCACCGGAGACCCTGGCCAGGTCGGCGGCGTAGTCGGACGCCGGGTAGGCCGGGACCTCCGTGTGCGCCAGCCGCTCGTCGGGCTCGACGATGTCCAGCAGATCCTCGAGCCCGGCGTGCTCGATGCGGGTCGCGCCCGCTGAGTAGAAGCTATTGCCACCGGCCGCCGCGGGGGCGCCCTTCTCCAACAGAACCGTGCGCCGGCCCCGCTCGGCGGCGGCGTGGGCCGCGCTGAACCCGGCGTTCCCCCCGCCGACGACGATCACGTCGAACACGACCGGACGATAGGTCGAGGGCCCGCTTGGACCGGCAGGCGACGGCGCGGTCAGACTCAGGACATGTCCGTCACGACCGGCCGCCGCTCGCTGCTCCAGGTGAACAGCCGCCGGCCGGCGATCGTCGCCCTGTCGGCGGCCATGATCGCGTGGGGCATCACCGGCGTGGCCGCCAAAGCCGTCGACATGGGCGGGATGGCGCTGGCCGCCTACCGGTCCTCGGTCGGTGCCGTCGCCCTGGTGGCCTTGGTGTACCTGACGGGTCGCCGGCTCACGTGGTCCACGGTGCGCCTGGGAATCCCCGGCGGCATCTTCCTCGGGCTCGATCTCACCCTGTTCTTCTCGGCGGTGAAGCTGACGACGGTGGCCAACGCCACGGTCATCGGCGCCCTCCAGCCCGCCCTTGTCATCCTGATCTCGGCTCCGCTCCTCGGCGAGCGGGTGGCTCGCGGGGCGTCGCGATGGGCGGTCGTCGGCCTGGCCGGCAGCGCACTGGTGATCTTCGGTGCCTCCGGCCTGCCGGACTGGAGCGCGAAGGGCGACAGCATCGCCGTGCTCGCGCTGTTCGCATGGACGGGCTACTTCGTCGCCACGCGTTTGATCCGCAACCGCGTGGAGGCCCTCGAGTACGCCGCCGTCACTGCCATCGTCGCCTCCCTCGTGGCGTGGCCGGCGGCCCTGCTGTTCCACCAGGACGTGTCGTGGCCCGACACCCAGTCGTGGCTGTGGATCCTCGGCTTGGCGTTGGTGTCCGGCATCGGCGGCCACCTCCTGATGAGCATCTCGATCCCCCACCTGCCGCTGTGGGCGTCATCGACCATGACCCTCAGCATCCCGGTCATCTCGACGGTGACGGCGGCCATCTTCCTCGACGAGTCGGTGGCGCCGACCCAGGTCGTCGGCATGGCCATCGTGCTCTTGGCCCTAGGTGCCGCCATCCGGGTGTCGTCGGCGCCCGCGGTATCGCAGCCGGAGGCGGCCAGCGCGACCTGAGCCGGCGGGGCGTCAGCCTGCTGGCGACTGGTGTTGACCAACAGGGCCGTCGGCTTCATGCGATCCAGGTCGCTCGCCGTGCGCATGACCCCCAACTTGTATCACACATGTATTGGACTGTCGAGAGGCTCAGCTGTCTCCGGCCAGGCAGGGAGCGCTATGGTCCCGGGTTGGGGAGCACGAGACGAGGGGGTACTGATGCCTGCACTCGACGGCATGCGGGTGCTCGACTTCACGCAGTACGAGGCGGGCCCGTCCTGCTGCCAGTACCTGGCCTGGCTCGGTGCCGACGTGGTGAAGATCGAGCCGCCCCGCGGCGAGCCGGGGCGCAAGACCGGCGCCCCCAACGGCGGCAAGGCGCAGTACTACGAGAACTACAACGCCAACAAGCGCAGCGTCGCCATCGACGGGTCGACCGAAGCGGGGCGTGACCTCGTCCGCCGGATGGTGACCGGGTTCGACGTGTTCGTCGAGAACCAGGGCCCCCGGGTGATGGAGAAGCTGGCGCTCGATCCCGTGGCGCTGCACGCCATCCACCCGGCCCTGATCTACGCCCGCATCAAGGGCTACGGCTTGTCCGGCCCCTACGCCGACTACCGCAGCTTCGACATGCTGGCCCAGGCCGCCGCCGGGCTGTTCTCGCTCACGGGCGACGCCGACGGTCCCCCGATGCGGCCGGGCGGCACGTTCGGCGACACCGCCACCGGCGCCCACACCGCCATGGCCATCCTGGCCGCCTACATCCAGCAGCAGCGGACGGGCGAGGGCCAGGTCATCGAGATGAGCATGCACGAGGTCATGACCATGTTCATCCGCACGACCGGCATCCGGGGTTGGGACCTCGACGGCGAACCGTCGCCCCGCATCGGCAACAAGCTCGGCGGCGCGCCGTCGGACATGTACCTGTGCGAGCCGTACGGCGCCAACGACTACGTCTTCATCATGGCCGGCACGGTCAAGATGTGGGAGGCGCTGTGCAAGGTGATCGATCGGCTCGATCTCCTCGACGACCCCCGCTACGCCAGCGCCGGCAAGCGCGAGGAGAACTCCGAGCCGCTGGGCGAGATCGTGGCCGAGTGGTGCCGCACGAAGACCAAGCACGAGGCGATGACGCTGTTGTCGGAAGCGGGCATCGCCGCGTCGGCGGTGATGGACACCCAGGACGTGTTCCACGACCCGCACCTGACGGCGCGGGGGTTCGTGCAGGAGGTCCCCCACCCCGAGCACGGCACCGTGCTGCTGCTCGACAAGCCCTTCCGGCTCGAGAAGTCCGATGTCCCGCTGCAGGCGGCGCCCGTGCTCGGCGCCCACACTGACAGCGTCCTCAGCGCCGAGCTCGGCCTCACCGCCGACGAGCTCACGGCCTTGCGCGCCGACGGCGTGATCGCGTAACCCAGGATCGAGTAGGAGAACAAGGAGTCCACCCATGGCAGACACGACCGGCGCTTCCCTCATCGCTCGCAGCCTCAAGCAGCAGGGCGTCGACTACATGTTCGGCATCGTGGGCTTCCCCGTGATCCCGGTGTCGATCGCCGCTCAGCGCGAAGGCATCACGTTCATCGGGATGCGCAACGAGCAGGCGGCGTCGATGGCGGCCCAGGCCGCCGGCTACCTGACGGGACGCCCGCAGTCGTGCCTCGTCGTCAGCGGTCCCGGCGTGATCAACGCGCTGGCCGGCCTGGCCAACGCCCAGCAAAACAACTGGCCGATGGTGCTGCTCGGCGGGGCCAACGGCATCGACCAGAACGGCATGGGCGCGTTCCAGGAGGAGCGCCAGGTCATGGTGACCACACCGTTCACCAAGTACAGCCACATGATCGAGCGCGCCGATCGCATCCCCTTCTACGTGGAGCAGGCCGTGCGCCACGCCTGGTACGGGCGCCCGGGGCCGACCTATCTCGACCTGCCCGATGACGTCATCCTCGCCCGCGTCGACGAAGCCGGCGTCCGCCCGGCGGCCACGATCGCCACCCCGCCGCGGAGCCAGGCCGCCGACAGCGATGTCACCGCGGCGCTTGCCGCGCTGCGCACGGCGGAGCGCCCGCTGGTGATCGTGGGCAAGGGCATGGCGTGGTCTCGCGCCGAGGACGAGGTGCGGGCGTTCATCGACAAGACGCAGCTTCCGTTCCTCAACTCGCCCATGGGCAAGGGCGTGATGCCCGACGACCACCCGCTGTCGGTCGGCGCGGCGCGCTCGCACGCGTTGAAAGAAGCGGACCTGATCGTGCTGCTCGGCGCCCGGCTGAACTGGATCATGCACTTCGGCCTGCCGCCGCGCTTCAACCCGAACGTCCGCGTGATCCAGCTCGATGTCTCCGCCGAGCAGCTCTCCACGAACGTGGCCACTGAGGTCGGTCTCGTCGGCGACGGCCAGGCCGTGATGGGTCAGCTCAACGCCGCCCTCGAGGCCGAGCCGTGGTCGTACGCGGCGGACACGCCGTGGCGGCGCTCGATCGCCGAGAAGATCGAAGGCAACCGCGGGACCCTCGAGGGCATGGCCGCCGACGACTCGGTCCCGATGAACTACTACCGCGCCTTCCGAGACATCAAGGAAGCCATCCCCCGTGACGCCATCATCGTGAGCGAGGGCGCCAACACGATGGACATCGGGCGCACGCAGCTCAACAACTACTCGCCCCGCAGCCGCCTCGACGCCGGCAGCTACGGCACGATGGGCGTTGGGTTCGGCTTCGCCATCGGTGCGGCCGTCGTGCAGGATCGGCCCGTCGTGTCGGTGTCCGGCGACTCTGCCTTCGGGTTCTCGGGCATGGAGCTGGAGACGATCTGCCGGTACAACCTGCCGATCACCACGATCGTGCTGAACAACGGTGGCATCGGCGGGGGCTTCGAGGACTGGCCCGCCGAGCAGCCGCTGCCGCCTTCGGCACTGTCGCGCACCGCTCGCTACGAGAAGGTGTGTGAGGCCTTCGGCGGCCAGGGCTTCTACGTGGAGGACCCGGCCGATCTGCGGCCCACCCTCGACAAGGCCTTGTCGTCCGGGCGCCCGTCGGTCGTGCACGTGCTGATCGCAGCACGGGCCGACCGCAAGCCGCAGGAGTTCAGCTGGAAGACGTGAGCGGGTCTTTCTGACCTGCGTTGATGCTCGATTGGCCATCTGACCAGCCCATTTGGGTTCGGACTACTACCGACCAGTACCGAGCATTTCGGAGTGGGCTGTGTCACTGGTGTGTCACGGGCCTGGCTCACGGATCAAGCCGCCCGGTGTCGTATGGGTCGGCGAACTTCCCCTCGCGCGCCCACTCGGTGAGCACCTTCTCGCACACGCCAGGTAGGTACTGGCCGACGAGCGCGCGAGCGGCGCGCTCGATCTCGGCAGGGGTGCCGGCCGGGATCACGGCACTCGGGGCGATAACGCCGAGGGCGGAGACGGCATCCGAGCGCTTCGGTTGCGGCACCATCGCGGCCGCGTCGGCCTTGGCGATAGCGGTCAGGTCAAGCTGAGTGCGGTCGCGAAAGTCGTATCCGGTGTGTTCGGCCAGCTTGCCTGCAACCTCTCCGATCCAGCGTGCGGCGCCCGGACTGGCGGAACGCCCGTCGGTGGTCCGTCCGGCGAGGCGCATGAACGTGGCCACAACGAGCTCGTCCGGGGCCTGGTGATGGATGCCCAGAATGTGGGCCAGCTCGTAGCCAATCACGATCGCCGTCCCCCCGCCCACCGCTCGACGTCGGCGCGGTCCAACATCATCGCCGGCGACCGTTCACGACACTCACCAGGATCATGGCGACGACGACCACGACGAAGACGCCGGCGATAGCGCCTACTGGGACGATGAACGCAGTCATCCGAGGCGGCCAGTCGACCGTGCCCACGCCTCGACGTCGGGCCATGCCCAGACGAGGACGCCGCTGACGGTGGCGATGGGCTGTGGGAAGGCGTCGTAGCGCCGGCGCCAGTTGTGGACCGTCTCCACGTGGGCGAGTTTCATGCGCGCAGCGATCTCGGTCGCTCCCACCAGATCGTCCACGTCGATCTTCCTCCCCACCAAGGCCGGGACCCTACGTTCCGACTCTTGACTAGCCGACTAGGCAAGAGTCATACTCCCATCTGACTAGCAGTCTAGTCAACGACGGGAGAACACCATGCGCAAGTCGCTCACGGCCGCCCTTGTCCTTGCTGGCGCCGTCCTCGCCGCCAGCCCCGCGCTGGCCCAGGAGGTCGGCACGAGGCGGCCACCTGGCTGCCGGCATGGGCGAAGGCCGCTGACAGGATTGACGAAGGAAGCGGCCCCAGCCTCCACAACAAGCTCCACGAGGCGAAGCTCCGCGGCCTGATCGAGTTCGGGCCGGCGCGACTGACCCCGAAGGCGAAGAAGATCGTCGCAGCGGCGAAGAAGAAGGCGGGGGTGCGCTGATGGCCTCGATCACGAAGATCGCCGCTGGGAAGTACCGGGCGCGGTACCGCTCCCCCGACGGAGGCAGCCGGTCGCGGACGTTCGCCCGCAAGGTCGACGCCGAGCAGTTCCTCGTCAAGGTGGAGGGCGAGAAGCTCGTCGGGACCTACGCAGAACCTCGTCTCCGCCGGATGACGTTGGCCGCCTACGGGGCAGAGTGGCTGGAGCGGATGCGGCCCTCGTGGCGACCGTCGACGTTCAAGGCGGTGGAGATCAGCGTCCGCAAGACGTTGCGCGTCGATCGCCAGCTCGTCACGGCGAAGGGTCGAACCACGCTCGAGGCTCCGAAGACGGCGTCATCGTTCCGCACCATCCCGCAGGCGGGCTTCGTGGTCGAAGCGCTGGCGGCCCACATCGCCGAGCACGGCACGGGCGAGAATGGGCTCGTGTTGCACATGCCCGATGGCCGTCCGGTCGACAGCAACCGGTTCGGCGCCGTCTGGCGGTCAGCGCGGAAGACGGCCGGCGCGCCCGCCGTCGACTACCACGATTGCCGCCATACGTTCGCGTCGACGTTGCTCAGCCAGGGGGTTTCGGTGAAGGCGGTTGCGGACTGGTTGGGGCACGCCTCACCGGTCGTCACCCTCGATACGTACGCGCACCTGATGCCGGTCGACGAGGACCGGGCACGGACGGTCATCCAAGCGGCGTTGGCATCATCCGTGTCCAATCTGTGTCACGAGGCGGCCGCCCGCCCGTGATTGCGCTGGTCAGGACCTTGCCAGGTGGCTCTAGACGTCTTCAGCTGGAAGACGTGAGCGCCCCGGCAGGTCGACGCAGACCCTCGTGGCCAGTCGACATCCGATTCTCGGGGTGATGCGTCTCATATGTGAGACGGAACACGCCGAGAACGCGTCGACAGTCCGCCTAGCCGAGTTCGGACGCGGACGAGCGCCGCACCTTCGGCCAGGGCCGCCAGCTTGGCGAACGCCTGCGCTCGGGTCAGGAACTTCAGGCCGCAATCGGGCGCCGCCACGAGGCGCTCCGGCGGGACCACTTCGAGAGCCGCCCGCAGCCGGCCGGCGATGACATCGGGCGGTTCGGCGTCGGGGGTCGACAGGTCGAGCACGCCGAGCACGATCGTCTTCGCCGCCACGGGCGCCAGGATGGCCGCATCCAGCCGCGGTTGGGCGAACTCGATGGCCAGCTGGTCGGCGGCGCAGTCGGCCAGCTCGGCGAGGAACGGGTAGCCGCCGCTCTTGTCGGAGACGTACACGGCGTAGCCGTAGCACGTGTGCAGCACCGTGGTGGCGCCGATGCCGTCGAGGGCACGGTCGATCGCCTCGACGGCGAAGTGGCGCGCCGCCTCGGCGTTGGCCTGGAGATAGGGCTCGTCGAGCTGGACCACGTCGATGCCGGCCGCCACCAGATCGCCGAGCTCGTCCCGGATGGCGTCGGCATAGGCCAGCGCGAGTGACCGCTGGTCGGGATAGTGGTCGTTCTGTGCCAGCTGGCTGAGGGTGAAGGGACCGGGCACCGTGACCTTCGTGGCCCGGTCGGTGGCAGCTCGCAGGAACTCGGCGGCGGCGAGCTCCACCGGCTCGTGCCGGCTGATCGGGCCGATCACCAAGGGCACCATCGATCTCCCGCCGAGCCGGTTGACGCCCTCGCCCAATCGCTCGCGATCGACACCGTCGAGGGCGTTGGCGAAGTGGTTGAAGTAGCTCTCCCGGCGGATCTCGCCGTCGGTGACGATGTCGATGCCCGCTCGGACCTGGTCGTGAATGGCGAGCAGCGTGGCGGCGTCGAGCGCCTCCTCGAGCTCGTCGGCGGCCACCCGCCACAGGTCGGTCGCCCGAGTGCGGGGTACGCCCTTCTTCACGAGCAGGTCGTGGTCGATCAACCAGGACGGCTGGGGATAGCTCCCGATGACCGTCGTAGGGATCAGCGGGAGCGGACGGGCGGTCGCCGGCACGCCACGACGCTAACAACATCGGCGCGTGCCAGGATGGGTGAGCGTGGACGAGTTGCGTGACTTCTACGAGCGGTACATCGCCGCGTTCAACGCCCGGGACGAGGTTGCCTTCGCCGGCTTCTTCCACCTACCGGTCACGATCTGGCCGCTGCCGTCTCGCAAGGGCGACGACGGGCGAGCGCCGTTGGTCGTCACCGACATGGCCCACCTCTGGCCGGCGCTGCCGGCGGCATGGACGCGCAGCACCATCGACGAGGTCCGCGTCGTCGCCGACGACGCCGCGTTCCGACCGCGCGATCACTTCACCGAGGGACGCGATCGCCGGTCGGCGCTGCAGGTCACCGTGACGAGGTGGGCCGGGGACGAGCCCTACGAGCAGGTCCACGTCCTCTACCTGCTCGCCCGGCACGACGGGCGGCTGGGGATCACCGCGATGGTGCCCCTCGCCATCGCCGACGGCCCGCCACCACGGTGAGCACCGCCGGGTGGCCGGACGACTGGGCGGATCGGAAGGCCGGTGCCGACTGCCCGATCTGCGCCGAGATCGGCGGCGAGGCCGACAGCGACCACGGCATCTTCGTGACCGCGCTGCCCTCCAGTGAGGTCCGCCTCGCGCGTCGGAGTCGGCTGCCCGGCTACTGCATCGTCAGCTGGCGGCACGGCCACGTGGCCGAGCCCACCGAGCTCGACCCGCCGGCGGCCAGCGCGTACTGGGCCGACGTGCTGGCCGTGTGCCGCGCCATCGAGACGGCGTTCCAGCCGGTCAAGATGAACCTCCTCACGTTGGGCAACTGGGTGCCGCACCTGCACACGCATGTCGTGCCCCGCTATCCCGACGACCCTGCTCCCGGCGGCCCGATCCCCTGGGCCGAGATGTTCGACGACGGGGCCGACGAGTCGCACGTGGAGCACGAGCGGGCCGCACGGATTCGCTCCGTGCTCCGCTCACCGGGCTGACACCCACTGCGCCGAGTGACGGCGTTGACGCCGACGGAGTTCACCCGTCAGCACCCACGCGCCGCGTGCTACCTTCCGACCCTTCATCGGGCGGCGGCCAGCGGGTGGCCAGGGCGGGGGAATCGACATGCGTTCACGCGTTGCGGCGGTAGTTCTCGGCGTGTTCACGATGATCGTCGGCGTGCTCGCCGTGACCACGGCATCGCCGACGCCGGTGGCGGCGGCCACACCGACACCGGGCCCGATCCGGTTCGACGAGTTCCCGATCGGCACGCCGCTCAGCACGCAGTACCAGAGCTACGGCGTGCACTTCAGCACGCTGTTTCCCGCCTTCATCACGACGGACGGTGCGCAGCCCGGCTCACCGGTCGCGTCGGGAACGCCGTTGTACCAAGGCCCGATCGTCGTACTGATCGTCGACCCAGTGACCGGCCAACCGGCCACGGCAGACGGCTTCAAGATGGACCTCGGGTACATCAACAACCCGAACTCGGTGGAGGTCGCCTACTTCGACGCGTTCAGCAACAAGATCGGGGCCATCCGGGCGAACGCGTTCGGCATCAATCCGATCAACGTGCCCGCGCGCGGCGTCAGCCGGATCGACATCACGGTCGTTGCTAACGAAGACGCCGGGTACTCGATCGACAACCTGGAGATCAACACCGTCGTCACCGGCATCGCGCCGACGCGCATGATCTCGTTCGGCGACTCGTACACGGCGGGCGAGGGCCTGCTCGGCGAGAACGGCCGGCGCTACGACTGTGGCACGGACATGAGCAAGGCCGTGTACTACGAGAACACGACGTACGCGGTCTACACCGGCACCCCGCAGGCAGACATGTGCGAGACGACCACCGGCCAGCACCCGCAGCCGGGCGCCGCGCTCGACTGGTGGCAGCGCCCCTACAAAACGTACGAGAACCTCTGCCATCGCCACGGCGGCGCGTGGCCCGTCCTGGTCCGCCAGGCCCTCGGCATCCCGGGGTCGCACCAGCAGTTCGTCGCCTGCTCGGGCGCAGTGACGGCGAACATCGGCTACACGGTCACGCAGAAGCCGTCCTACAAGGATTCGCCCAACGGTGTGGCCGGCGGCGAGCTCCAGAAGAAGAACGCCCTCGACTTCAGGGGGCCCGCAGCGACCCACGACGACTTCGTGACGATCGGCGTGGGCGGCAATGATGCCGGGTTCGCCGATCTCATCAAGGAATGCATCTGGGGCGACGGTGCGTTCTGGGGCCTGTTCAACAGCAACCGCTGCCTCGACGACCCCGACTTCGGCCCCAGCGTCCTGGCCAAGATCAACGAGGTCGTGTACCCCCGCCTGGTCACCACCTTCGCCGGAGTAGCGCACGACTTCGACGGGGCGACGTTCCTGGCGTACGGCTACCCGAGCGTCGTCGACCCGGACACGCCCGCCTGCAAGGGGTTCGACCTCGGCACCAAGACCCTCGACGTCGATGAGCGGCGGTGGGTCAAGGACGAGCTGCTCCCGACCCTCAACCAGGCGATCGCCGACGCTGCTGCGGCGACCGGCATGACGTACATGGACATCACCAGCGTCACGGCCGGCAAGACCATCTGCACCGACGGCGAGTTCATCAACGGCATCCGGGGTGGTAACGACAAGGTCGTCATCGGCAACGAGTCGTTCCATCTGAACGAGCGTGGGCACGCCGCTGTCGGTCAGTACTTCATGGATCACTACACCGACGGCCAGGGGCACCTGACGTTCACGAACCCGACGGCCAACCCCAACCTGCGGCCCGCCTCGCAGCCCATCAGGCTCAACGTCGGGACGGTCAACGTGTCGCCCGAGGGCGGCTGCGGCGGCTCGTGCGTCCAACCGGCGTGCTCGCCGGCATCGTGCAACCTCGGCGTCCAGCTGTCGGGGTTCGATCCCGACACGGTGCTGACGGTCAAGATGTACTCGGACCCGGTCACGTTGGGCACCGTCACCACCGACTCGAACGGTGAGGCCACGCTGGACGCGCCCGTCCCGCCCGGGCTCACCGGCGAACACACCCTCGTGGTGTCGGGTACGTCGCCTGGCGGCGTGCGCCAGCGCGCGTCGTTCCCGATCGACGTGACCGCCGTGGTGCTGCCGGACGACGCCGCGCTCACGCCGTTGGTGCCGGCCCGGTTGCTGGACTCCCGCGGCGGCGCCACCACCATCGACGGCGCCCAAGCCGCCGACGGCCGCCGCGACGCCGGCTCCGTCACCGAAGTCACCGTCGCCGGACGCGGCGGCGTCCCCGCAACCGCATCAGCAGTCGTCCTCAACGTCACCGCCGTGTCCCCCGACGCCGCCGGCTACCTCACCGTCTACCCCTGCGGCGCCGAACGACCACTCGCCTCCAACGTCAACTACACACCCGGCCAGATCATCCCCAACGCCGTCGTCGCCAAAGTCGGAGACAACGGCAAGGTCTGCGTCTTCACCCTCGTCGGCAGCGACCTCGTCGTCGACGTCAACGGCTTCGTGCCCGCCGTCGGCTCGCCCGGACCGCTGGTGCCGGCCCGGTTGCTCGACTCGCGCGCCGGCGCCACCACCATCGACGGCGCCCAAGCCGCCGACGGCCGCCGCGCCGCCGGCTCCGTCACCGAAGTCACCGTCGCCGGACGCGGCGGCGTCCCCGCAACCGCATCAGCAGTCGTCCTCAACGTCACCGCCGTGTCCCCCGACGCCGCCGGCTACCTCACCGTCTACCCCTGCGGCGCCGAACGACCACTCGCCTCCAACGTCAACTACACACCCGGCCAGATCATCCCCAACGCCGTCGTCGCCAAAGTCGGAGACAACGGCAAGGTCTGCGTCTTCACCCTCGTCGGCAGCGACCTCGTCGTCGACGTCAACGGCTTCGTGCCCGCCGTCGGCTCGCCCGGACCGCTGGTGCCGGCCCGGTTGCTCGACTCGCGCGCCGGCGCCACCACCATCGACGGCGCCCAAGCCGCCGACGGCCGCCGCGCCGCCGGCTCCGTCACCGAAGTCACCGTCGCCGGACGCGGCGGCGTCCCCGCAACCGCATCAGCAGTCGTCCTCAACGTCACCGCCGTGTCCCCCGACGCCGCCGGCTACCTCACCGTCTACCCCTGCGGCGCCGAACGACCACTCGCCTCCAACGTCAACTACACACCCGGCCAGATCATCCCCAACGCCGTCGTCGCCAAAGTCGGAGACAACGGCAAGGTCTGCGTCTTCACCCTCGTCGGCAGCGACCTCGTCGTCGACGTCAACGGCTACGTCCGGTGATCGCCATCGATCACTAGAGCGCCCCTCGCAGGGTCACCCGAACGAGTGGTTAAGCTGCGGGCGCGACCCGACAGGATCATCCGCCGGACCGCGCCCCTGCACAGCTCCCCTAGACAGGTCTCTGGTCATGCCTGATGATCACGCTGGGCGTCGCCTCCTCGGACGGCGCCTCGAGTGCGAGGCGTTGGATCGGCTGCTGGCGGCGGCACGGGCGGGGCAGAGCCAGGTGCTGGTCCTGCGGGGTGACGCGGGGGTCGGCAAGACGGCGCTGTTGGACTACGTGCTGGAGCGTTCATCCGGCTGTCGCGTCGCTCGCGCCTCGGGCGTGGAGTCCGAAATGGAGCTGGCGTTCGCCGGCCTGCATCAGCTCTGCCTGCCGATGCTCGAGCGCATGGACCGCCTGCCGGACCCGCAGCGCGATGCGCTCGCCACAGTGTTCGGCCTGGCCGCCGGGGCGGCGCCCGACCGTTTCCTCGTCGGTCTGGCCCTCCTCGGGCTCCTGTCGGAGGTCGCCCACGAGCAGCCGCTGGTGTGCCTCGTCGATGACGCCCAATGGCTCGATCGGGCATCGACGCAGGCGCTCGCCTTCGCCGCCCGCCGGCTCCTCGCCGAGTCGGTGGCGCTGGTGTTCGTGGTGCGGGAGCCCAGCTCGGACGAGGCCTTGGCGGGCCTCCCCGAGATGGTGGTCGGGGGTCTGAGCGACGGTGACGCCCGCGCGCTGCTCGACGCCGTCGTCCCCGGGCGGCTGGACGATCGCGTGCGTGACCGGATCCTCGCGGAGACCCGGGGCAACCCGCTCGCCATGCTGGAGTTGCCCCGGGGCTTGACTGCGGCCCAGTTGGCCGGCGGGTTCGGACGTCCCGATGCGCAGCCCCTCGCCAGTCGCATCGAGCAGAGCTTCCAGCGTCGTCTCGAGTCGCTCCCGGCGCCGACGCAGACGCTGTTGCTCATCGCGGCGGCCGAGCCGGTCGGCGACGTGGACCTGCTGACGGGCGCGGCCGGGCGGCTCGGGATCGGAGCGGATGCGGCGACGCCGGCGGAGGCGGCTGGGCTGATCGAACTGGGGACGCGGGTGCGGTTCCATCATCCACTGGTGCGCGCCGCGGCGTATCGGTCGGCGACGGCGTCGGAGCGGCGCACGGTGCATCGGGCACTGGCCGACGTCACCGACCCCGAGGCCGAACCGGACCGGCGGGCCTGGCACCGCGCCAACGCCGCGCTGGGACCCGACGAGGAGGTGGCGCTCGAGCTGGAACGGTCCGCCACCCGGGCGCAGGCACGGGGTGGCGTGGCGGCGGCAGCCGCGTTCCTGGAGCGGGCGACCGAGCTCACGGCCGACCCGGTGCGGCGAGGATTTCGCGCGCTGGCGGCGGCGCAGGCGCAACTCGATGCAGGTTCGCCTGACGACGCCGCCGCCCTGATCGCCACCGCGGAGCTGTGCCCGCTCGACGAGCTCGATCGGGCGAGGCTGATCCGCTTGCGCGCCCAGATCGCGTTCGCCCGCCGGCACGGGAGCGATGCCCCGCCGCTGTTGTTCGAGGCGGCGAGGCGTCTCGAACCGCTCGACGCCGCCCTGGCCCGGGAGACGCACCTCGATGCGCTCGGCGCCGCCATCTTCGCCGGTCGCTTCTGCAGGGACCCAGACGTGGTGGAGATGGCCACGGCGGCACTGGCCGCACCACCTCGGCCCGAGCCGCCTCGCGCCGTCGATCTGCTGCTCGACGCTCTGGCCTGCCGCTTCACCGAGGGCTACGTCGCGGCGGTCGGGCCCCTCAGGCGGGCGTTGGAGTTCGTCCGGCGCGACGACGACGTCCGTTGGCGCTGGCTGGCGTGTCGCATCGCTTCCGAGCTGTGGGACGACGAGACGTGGGAGGAGCTGGCGTCACGGCAGGTCCGCGACACCCGGGAGCGAGGCGCCCTCGCCGTCTTGCCCCTGGCGCTGGTCTATCGCTCGGGCACCCACCTGCACGCCGGCGAGCTGGCCGCCGCGTCGGCACTGATCGACGAATCGGACGCCCTCACCAAATCCATCGGTGGCGCCGTCCTCATGTACACCAAGATCCTCTTGGCCGCCTGGCGGGGCCAGAAGGCCTTGACCCTCGGCCTCCTGGACTTCGGCATCCCGGACGCGGCGGTCCGCGGCGAGGGCCGGGCGCTCACGTGGGGCGAGTACGCCATCGCCCTCGTGCTCAACGGCCTCGGCGAGTACGAGGCCGCCCTCGCCGCCGCCCAGGCGGCGTGTGAGCACGACGACCTGGGCCTCGTCGCCTGGCCGCTGATCGAACTGATCGAAGCGGCCACCCGCTGCGGCCGACGCGAACTTGCCGTCACCACGCTCGAACGACTGGTCGAGCGGACACAGGCGAGCGGCACGGACTGGGCGCTCGGGATCGAGGCGCGCTCCCGAGCGCTCGTCAGCGACGGCGACGCCGCCGACGGCCTCTACCGCGAGGCCGTCGAGCGGCTCGGTCGCACTCGCGTCGCCGTCCATCTCGCCCGCGCCCATCTGGTGTACGGCGAATGGCTGCGGCGCGAGAACCGGCGGACGGACGCCCGTCAGCAACTGCGGGCCGCCCACGATCTGTTCGACCGCTTCGGTGCCGAGGCGTTCGCCGAGCGGGCCCGCCGGGAGCTGCAGGCGACGGGCGAGACGGTGCGCAAGCGCGCCGTGCCGACCGACGACCTGCTGACCCCGCAGGAGGCGCAGGTGGCGCGCCTCGCCGCCGAGGGCCGCACCAACCCCGAGATCAGTGCCCAGTTGTTCATCAGCCCGCGGACCGCCGAGTACCACCTCCACAAGGTCTTCACGAAGCTCGACATCAGTTCCCGCCGGCAGCTCCGCTCCGCGCTCGACCTGCTGGAACGCTCGACCGCCTAGTACCTGGGGCAGGACTAGGGATCCGGCTCGGGACTTCCACGGAAGCGATCGGGTGCGGCGCGGGCGGATGCTCCTCGTGTGATCTCGTTCGACCGGGGAGCGCACCCATGAGCCAGCACGTCCTCGAGCTGGCGGCACAGAAGCTCGCTGACGCGACCTCCAAGCCGCCGTTCCTCTACGAGCTCGGTCCCGGCGGCGCCCGCAAGGTCCTCGACGACATCCAGGCGGCGCCGATCGAGAAGCTCGACGTCGACGAGAAGTGGATCACCGTCCCCGCCCAGGTCGGCGCCGTCAAAGTGCGGATCGTGAAGCCCCTCGACGCGACCGGACCGCTCCCGGCGGTCCTCTACGTGCACGGCGGCGGATGGGTGCTCGGCAACGCCGGAACCCACGATCGGCTCGTCCGTGAACTGGCCGTCGGGGCGAACGCCGCCGTGGTCTTCGTCGAGTACGACCGCTCGCCCGAGGCGCGCTACCCGATCGCCATCGAGCAGGCCTATGCCACGGCGCAGTGGATCGTGCGCTGTGGGTCGTCCGAGGGTCTCGACGCGTCACGTCTGGCGGTGGCGGGTGACTCGGTGGGCGGCAACATGGCCGCCGCCCTGACGCTGCTGGCGAAGCAGCGCGGCGACCTGGCCTTCGTGCACCAATCGCTCTACTACCCGGTCACCGACGCCGCTCAGGACACCGACAGCTACCGCGAGTTCGCCGCCGGCCCCTTCCTCACCGCCAAGGCGATGGCGTGGTTCTGGGACGCCTACCTGCCCGAGCGGGAGGACCGGTACGAGATCACCGCGTCGCCCCTGCGGGCCACGTTGGACGACCTGGCCGGGCTGCCCGAGGCGTTCGTGATCGTGGACGAGAACGACGTGCTGCGCGACGAAGGCGAGGCCTACGCCCGGCAGCTCACGAAGGCCGGTGTCCGCACGACCAGCGTGCGGCTCAACGGCATCTGCCACGACTTCCTGATGCTCAACCCCCTCCGCGGCACCGCCGCCACGGCGGCGGCCATCGAGCAGGCCATCCACGTTCTCCGCCGAGCACTCGGCACCGAGTGACCCATCGAGCCAGGAACCCAACCAAGGAGACAGAGCCCATGTACGAGCAGTCACCCACCATCGTCCTCGTCCACGGAGCGTTCGCCGAGTCCGCCAGCTGGAACCCCGTGATCGAGCGCCTCCACCACCACGGCATCGGCAACGTCGTGGCCGCCGCCAACCCCCTGCGCAGCGTCGCCGGTGACGCCGCCTACGTGCGCGACGTGATCGGTGGGAGCGGCGGTCCGGTCGTGCTCGTGGCGCACTCCTACGGCGGCATGGTGATGACCGAGGCCGCCGCCGACAACGACGCGGTCGTCGCGCTGGTCTACGTGTGCGCGTTCGCCCCGGACCACGGCGAATCGGCGTTCCAGCTGTCGACGATGTTCCGCGGTAGCTCACTGGCCGACGCGCTCACCGCCTACCCCGTGACGTCCGGCGGCAACGAGCTCGCCATCCGCCAGGACGTGTTCCACCACCAGTTCGCGGCGGACGTGCCGGCCGATCAGGCGGCCCTCATGGCGGCGACGCAACGACCGGTCACGCAAGCGGCGCTCTCCGAACCCCTGCCCACGCAGAGGCCGGCGTGGCGGTCGCACCCGTCGTGGTTCGTGATCGGCGACCAGGATCTGAACATCCCGGCGGCGCTGCAGCGGTTCATGGCCGACCGTGCCGGCGCCAAGGGGGTTCGCGAGATCGCCGGCGCCTCGCATGCCATCAGCGTCTCCGAGCCCGACGCCGTCACCGCGTCGATCCTCGACGCCCTCGCCACCGTCTGACCTGCTGACCAACGGGTTGCCGGCAACGAACCGAGGCCACCATGTGCGACTACCTCATCTCCCCAGACCAGGTCAGCCAAGACATCGCAGCGCTCGCGGCGCTCACCGCAACTGGCGTCGAGGTCGACGGCGAGCTCCAGGTCGCCGAGTCGACCTGGGTCATCTACGGCCACACCACCTACGACGGCGAGGTCATCGTCGGCGCGTACCACGACGCCGTCGAAGCAGCAGCGGTCCTCGACGCCGCCTCGCGGCCAACACCATGAACGAAAGGATCATCATGAAAGTCGTCGTGATAGGCGGCACCGGGCTCATCGGCTCGAAGCTCGTCACCATGCTCCGCGATAGCGGCCACGAGGCGGTCGCCGCCTCTCCCGACTCGGGCGTGAACACGCTCACCGGAGCGGGACTCACCGAGGCGCTCCAGGGTGCCGCGGTTGTCGTCGACGTGTCGAACTCGCCCTCGTTCGAGGACGCCGCCGTGCTCGAGTTCTTCGAGACCTCGACCCGCAACCTCCTCGACGCCGAAGCGGCGACCGGAGTCGGCCATCACGTCGCGCTCTCGGTCGTGGGCACCGATCGGCTGGCCGACAGCGGCTACATGCGGGCCAAGGTCGCCCAGGAGGCGTTGATCGAGGGTTCCTCCATCCCCTACTCGATCATCCACGCCACCCAGTTCTTCGAGTTCTTCGGCCGCATCGCCGACGACGCCACCGATGGCGACACCGTTCGTCTACCTCCGGCGCTCATCCAACCGATGGCCGCCGACGACGTCGCCGCCGCCGTGTGCCGTGTCGCCGTGGGCAGGCCGCTCAACGGCATGCTCGAGGTCGGCGGCCCCGAGGCACTCCGCTTCGACGACTTCATCCGGCGAGGCCTCGCTGCCCGTCACGACCAGCGACGGGTCGTCGCCGATCCCAGCGCGCGCTACTTCGGCGCCGTCTTGAGCGAGCGCAGCCTGGTCCCCGACGACGGCGCCGAGTTGGCCGAGACCACGCTCGACGACTGGTTGGCGCGGCAAGCAGCCACGACGAGGTGAACATGGCCGCGACGTTCACGCCCTACCTCGACAGCGGGTCGCCTCCGACGATCGGCGACGCCTACATCCGCGTCCGCGTCACGGAGGAGCCGAGCGGCGACGGCTCGCTGCGTGTGTACCTCCCGGATGGAACGGCGCTCATGGTGAGCGGGCACCTGCTGCTGCACCTGGAGCCCGACGGGCCCGACGCGCCGGACAGCCAGAGCTGACCTGGCCGACACTTGGCGCATGACGGTCGGCGGCAGCAGCTCCTACGGGGAGGCCGCCGACCTGCCCCCGCTGGTGCGCGCCGCCGTCGCGAGTCGTCCGAAACTGGTATGACACAGGATCTGGACTCACTCCAACATCTGGTCTAGGCTGGCGTCGATGCCGCGGGAGTCGTCCGCCGACAACGACGCACTGCTGCGACGTCACGGTCTGAACATCACCGCCCAGCGGCTGGCTGTCCTCCGGGCGGTGTCGGCGCAGCCCCACCGCACGGCTGACGACATCTACAACGTGGTGCGGGCCGAGATCGGCGCCATCTCCCGGCAGGCGGTGTACGACACCCTCGCCGCCCTCACGGACAAGGGCGTCCTGCGCCGCATCCAGCCGGCCGGGTCACCGGCCCGCTACGAGGATCGGGTGGGTGACAACCACCACCACCTCATCTGCCGAACGTGCAACCGCATGGTCGACGTCGACTGCGCGGTCGGCGACACCCCGTGCCTGACGGCCGCCGACAGCTCGGGGTACGAGATCGATGAAGCCGAGGTCATCTACTGGGGTCGTTGCCCCGAGTGCGTGGCGGCCATGTCGGTCGCGTCCGAGAGCTGAAGGCGGCCGACGAACAGCGTCGAGAGCAACCATCAATCAAGAACCGCCGAGAGAAGAGGTCCGACGTGCCTGAGAGCGAAAGCGAAAACCCAGCAATCCCGTCCCCCACTCCCAAGCCCCACCGGCCACTGTCGAACCTTGATTGGTGGCCGAACCAGCTCAACCTGCAGGTCCTCCACGAGCACTCGTCACTGTCCAACCCGATGGGGGATGACTTCGACTACGCCGAAGCCTTCAAGACCCTCGACGTCGAGGCCCTGAAGCGCGACGTCTTCGACGTGATGACGACGTCGCAGGACTGGTGGCCGGCCGACTACGGCCACTACGGACCGCTGTTCATCCGGCTGGCGTGGCACGCCGCCGGCACGTATCGCATCGCTGATGGCCGGGGCGGCGGTGGCGAAGGCGCCCAGCGCTTCGCCCCGCTCAACAGCTGGCCGGACAACGCCAGCCTGGACAAGGCCCGCCGGCTGCTCTGGCCGGTCAAGCAGAAGTACGGCCAGAAGATCTCCTGGGCCGACCTGCTGGTCTTCGCCGGCAACTGCGCCCTGGAGTCGATGGGGTTCGAGACGTTCGGCTTCGGCTTCGGGCGGCCCGACATCTGGGAACCCGACGAGGTCTTCTGGGGCCCCGAGGACGAGTGGCTCGGCGACGAGCGCTACACGGGCGAGCGGGAGCTCACCGGTCCCTTCGGTGCCGTGCAGATGGGCCTGATCTACGTGAACCCCGAGGGTCCGAACGGCAATCCCGATCCGCTGGCCGCCGCCAAGGACATCCGCGAGACGTTCGCCCGCATGGCGATGGACGACGTGGAGACGGCGGCCCTCATCGTCGGCGGTCACACGTTCGGCAAGTGCCACGGTGCCGTCGATCCCGAGTACCTCGGTCCGGAACCCGAGGGGTGCCCGTTCGAGGCCCAGGGCTTGGGCTGGAAGAACTCCTTCGGCACCGGCGCCGGCGCCGACACCCTCACCAGCGGGCTGGAGGGGGCCTGGACCAACAACCCGATCCAGTGGGACAACGGGTACCTGGACAACCTGCTGTCGTACGAATGGGAGCTGACGACGAGCCCGGCCGGTGCGCAGCAGTGGAAGCCCAAGGATGCCGCGGCCCAGGACACTGTGCCGGACGCCCACGATCCGTCGAAGCGCCACGCCCCCATGATGCTGACGACCGACCTCGCCCTGCGGGTCGATCCGATCTACGCGCCGATCGTCAAGCGCTTCCACGAGAACCTCGACGAACTGGCCGACGCCTTCGCCCGGGCGTGGTACAAGCTGCTGCACCGCGACATGGGTCCCCTCTCGCGCTACCTCGGCCCGTGGGTGCCGGAGCCGCAGCTGTGGCAGGACCCCGTGCCCGACGTCGATCACGACCTCATCGGTGCGAGCGACATCGCCGCGCTGAAGGAGAAGTGCCTCGCATCAGGGCTGTCCATCTCGCAGCTGGTCTCCACGGCGTGGGCCTCGGCGGCGACGTTCCGCGGCACCGACAAGCGGGGTGGCGCCAACGGGGCCCGGATTCGCCTGGCGCCACAGCGCGACTGGGCCGTGAACGACCCGGCCGAGCTGGCCAAGGCGCTGCCGGTGCTGGAGAAGATCCAGCAGGACTTCAACAGCTCGGGCGGGGCGAAGGTCTCGCTCGCCGACATCATCGTGCTCGGCGGCTGCGCCGGCGTCGAGCAGGCGGCGAAGAACGCCGGCCACGACGTCACGGTCCCGTTCGCGCCGGGCCGCACCGACGCCACGCAGGACCAGACCGACGTGGAGTCGTTCGCCGTGCTGGAGCCGACCCACGATGGGTTCCGCAACTACCTCCCCGCCGGCGAGAAGCGGTCACCGGACACGCTGCTCCTGGACCGGGCCTACCTGTTGACGCTGACCGCGCCGGAGATGACGGTGCTCATCGGCGGGATGCGGGCCCTGAAGACCAACGCCGGGCAGACCGCCCACGGCATCTTCACCGACCGGCCCGAGACGCTGACCAACGACTTCTTCGTGAACCTCCTCGACATGAGCACGGAGTGGAAGGCGTCCGCGACCGACGAGAACGTGTACGAGGGCCGCGATCGCTCGTCCGGCGCGCTCAAGCGCACCGCCACCGCCGTCGACCTCGTGTTCGGCTCGCACTCGCAGCTCCGGGCGCTGTCGGAGGTCTACGCCTGCGACGACGGCGAGGAGAAGTTCGTGCGTGACTTCGTGGCGGCGTGGGACAAGGTCATGAACCTGGACCGGTTCGACCTCGCCTGATCGACATCGTTGGCGTTGGTGACCGGTTCACATCGAGCCGGTCACCAACGCAGCATCAGTCGCCGGCCCGATGACCAGAAGCTTCTGGTCACCCTGCAGCACCCAATGGGTGCGAAACAACCCACCAGGCGGGCGAATCCGCACCCGTGAGCCGATCCGCACCCAACGTTGCCCCACCGCGACCGGGGCGGCGCCGACGCAGCATCAGTCGCCGAAGATGGCGGCGATGATCAGATCGGCGGCGCCGTCGGCCGACGCCAGCACCTCGTCGATCTCGTCGCGACCGAAGCCCAGCTCCTCCATGACCTCGGCGGTGTGCTCGCCGAGAAGCGGCGGCGGCCGCCGCACCCCACTCCCGGGCGTGTCGCTGAGCTGCACGACGTTGGTGACGACGCGCGCCGTGCCGAACTTCGGCACGTCGACGTCGACGAGGTAGCCGTTGGCCTTGACCTGCGGGTCGACGATCAACTCGTCGTAGTTCTGGATCCGCTCGTAGATGATCTCGGGCTGGGTGGCGAGGAACTCGGTCCACTCCGCGGTGGTCTTGGAGGCGAACGCTTCGCGCACGCACTGGCGGATGTCGTCGACGCCGTCGGTGAGGCCCCGCGCCCCGATGCGCTTCGCCGCGGTGTTCCAGCGCGTGTCCACCAGGACCTCGGGCCGGCCGACGAAGAGCCAGAAGTCGTCCCACGACTCGTCGCTCATCGCCACCGCCAACAGGAACGCGTCGCCGTCCTTGGTCTCGTAGATCCCGTAGGGGCAACGGATGTTGGGGTTGTGCTGGCCTTCGCGGCGCAGCGTCTCGTCGCTCATGGTGGTGTGGGTGATCTCCCACGCCTGGATCCACATCAGCGCACCGAGCGCCGATGTGTTGACCTCCTGGCCCCGACCCGTCCGCTCGCGGGCGTAGAGCGCGGTCATGATGCCGAGGGTGAGCTGCATGGCGCCCGAGTGATCGGCCACCGCCGCGCCTGGCGGCATCGGCGGGCCGTCGGCCGGGCCGGAGATGGCGGCCAGGCCGGCGCGCGCCTGGGCGGCGCCGTCCAGCATGGCCTTGGCCGCGTCCGGCCCGAGCGGACCAAAGCCGGACACGCGCGCGTACACGAGGCGCGGGTTCTGCGCCGACAGCTCCTCGTACCCGAGCCCCATGCGCTCGAGGGCCTCGCGCCGGTAGTTGGTGACGAAGACATCGGCCCCGGCGATGAGGCGCCG
Organism: uncultured Acidimicrobiales bacterium; assembly: GCA_963728985.1. GTDB lineage: Bacteria > Actinomycetota > Acidimicrobiia > Acidimicrobiales > Ilumatobacteraceae > DASXAI01. The sequence continues at coordinate 114,454 of CAVSME010000009.1, forward strand.
CATCACCTCGCGGCCGACCTCGCTGTGCGCGTCGACGACGATGCCGCGCTTCCCCCGGTTCATGGCGACGTACTGCGTTCCCATGACATCCGACGGCGCCGCGAACCCGGGCCCCCGCACGTACCGGTTGAGCTCGCCTCCGGGCCGCTCCACCTTCACGACCTCGGCGCCCATGTCGGCCAGGTACGCGCCGGCGTGCGGACCCTGGATCGCGACCGTCAGATCGACAACGGTGATCCCGGTCAGAGGACCGTCTCTGAGAATCCGCCGCCCCCGGCTGGCGGTCACCATCGACCACGGCGTGACACTAACCCACCGGGTTGCGATGACCCCTAGCCGAAGTTCATCGCGCCGGGCATGCCGCCGTCCACGACGATGGTCTGGCCGGTGATGGTGTCGGCCCGGCACAGCAGCACGGTGGCATCGGCGATGTCGACGGAGCTGCCGACCTTGCCCAGCACGGCCTGGCGGCGAGCACCGGCGGAAACCTCGGGCGGCAGGCGCAGGGCCATACGAGTGCCCTCGACGAGGCCGGGGGCCACGCAGTTGACCGAGACCTGCGGCGCCATCGCGACAGCGAGGCAATGGGTGAGGTGGATGAGACCGGCCTTCGAGCACGAGTAGGCGATGCTGCTCGAGCCCGGGCTGAGTCCACCCACGGACGCGATGTTGACGATGCGGCCGCCGTCGCCGGCGGCGAGGGCCGGGGCGAGGGCGCGACTCAGCAGGAACGGGCCCCGCAGGTTCGTCTCCAGCACCCGGTCCCAGGTGACGGCGTCGAGCAACTCGAGTTGCTTGAACGGGATGCCGATGTTCCACGCCGCGTTGTTGACGAGGATGTCGCAAACGCCGAACCGCCCGATCACATCGCGCGCCGCCGCATCGATCGAGGTTTCGTCCCGCTGATCGAGGGCGACCGCGTGGGCGGTGCGACCGTGGGCCTCCACCGCGGCGGCCGTCTTCTCGGCGCCCTCGGTGTTGCCCACGTACGTCAGTGCGATGTCGCAACCCTCGGCGGCGAGGGCATCGCAAATGGCGGCGCCGATGTCACCCGATCCCCCGGTCACGAGGGCCACCTTGCCGGTCAGTTCCATCGAGCGATGCTAAGCGGGAGCGTAGGCAGCGAGAAACGTGCGCACGCCGTCCTCCGCCCAGCGGTCGACGTCGGCCGGCTCGGGCGGCCCGTCGTCGCCGAGGAGCATCGCCTGGTTCAGCGGCGCCGACATCACCAGCCAGTTGAACTGCGTGGCGGCGAGGACGGGATCGTCGACGCACAGCAGACCGCGCGCTGACAACCGCTCGAACGTGGCGGCGAGCGCCGCCATCGTCCGTCCCGGGCCTCGCTCGTAGAAGACGCGGCCGAGCTCGGGGAAGCGACCGGCCTCGCCGATCACGAGCCGCCGGAGCTGCATCATGCGGGGCTGCATCACCAGGGCCAGCTGGCGGCGGGCCAGGTCGCGCAGATCGGCGTCGAGGTCGCCGGTGTCCTCGAGGTGGCGAACCTCTTCGTCGACCGGGTCGCTGGCCTCCCCCACCGTGGACACGACGATGTCGGTGAACAGGCGCTTCTTGTCGGCGAAGTGCTTGTAGACCGTCTGCTTCGACACGCCCGCCACCGCGGCGATCTCGTCCATGCTCGTGCCCAGGTAGCCGCCGCGGAGGAAGGCGGCGGTCGCCGCGTCGATGATCGCTCGGCGCTTGCGGTCCGACCGGGGTTCCTCGTCCATCGCCGTCAGAGTACTGGACGGATCAGTACTGAGTAGAGTACTGTACGGTCTAGTTCTTGCTGTCGACCGGAAGGAGGAGCCATGACGCCGCGAGTGCTCTTGGACGGTCTCGCCTACGTCGAATCGGCGCGCTGGCACGAAGGTCGGTTGTGGTTCGCCCACTGGGGCACCGAGGAGATCGTGGCCGTCGACCTGGAGGGCAACAGCGAGGTGGTCGCCCACGGCTCCCCCGGCCTCGGCTGGTCCATCGACTGGTTGCCTGACGGGCGCCTGCTGGTGACCGGGCCGGAGCTCGTCCGCCACGAACCCGACGGGACCGTCGTGCGCCACGCTGATCTCAGCCACATCACCGGCTACGGCTGGAACGAGATCGTCGTCGACGGACGCGGCAACGTCTACGTGAACAGCCTCGGCTTCGACTTCCGGGCCGGCGACGCGCCCAAGCCGGGGCTCATCGCCCTCGTGACGCCGGACGGCGCCGCCCGCCAGGTGGCCGACGGCATCCAGTTCCCCAACGGCATGGTGGTCACGCCGGACAACGCCACGCTCATCATCTCGGAGTCGTTCGCCGGTCGCCTCACCGCATTCGACATCGCCGCCGACGGCAGCCTGTCGAACCGGCGGGTGTGGGCCGACGGCATCGGGCCCGATGGCATCGTCGCCGATGCCGACGGCGCCATCTGGACGTCGTCGGCGGACACCCGCACGCACACCGGCCGTCCCGATTCACCCGAAGGCGAGTTCATCCGCGTCTTCGAGGGTGGCGAGATCACGGAGCGGATCGTGGTCGACCGCGCCGGCTTCGCCTGCACGCTCGGCGGTCCCGATCGACGCACGCTCTTCATGCTCGCCGCCGATTGGCGCGGCATCGAGAACGTCGACGAGGCCCTCGCCGCCCGCACCGGCCAGGTGCTCGTGGCCGATGCACCGGCGGCGGGAAGCGGCTGGCCGTAGAGCTCCTACTGCGACGTGGCCAGCAGGTCGACCACCACGTCGGCGGCCGCCGACGTCATGACGCACAGGCGATGCTGCCCGTCGAGGCCCACGTTGGCGGTGTTGGCCACGGTGTCCCCAGCGACGTAGTTCAGCGTCGACGTCCCGGCCGGCACGTCGCACGGTCGCACGGCGGCGAAGCCGGCCTTGTCCGGGTTCACGACCGTCACGCTCACGGTGGCCGATGCCGCCGTCGACTGCGGGACGATGACCGCCAGCAGGCCGCCCGCCGCCAGCCTGCTCCCGCCGAGTGCCGAGCGGGTATCGACCAAGCGAGTGGGGGTCTGGACCGAGGTGGCGTCGCCGCCGCCGGGTCCATACCAGCCGGTCACGTCGAGCACGACGTCAGTGGCGGCGTTGGCGGTCACGCACAGCGTGTCGGCCGAGCTGAGTGCCACCACCGCGGCGTTGGCCACGATCTGCCCCGCTTGCACGTTCAGACTGGACACCAGCGGATCGACCCCGCACGGTGCCACCCTCACGTAGGCCGCCTGCTTGGGCGCGACCGCGGTGATGTTCAGCGCGACTGCCGTGGCCTGACCCGGCACCCCGGCCGCCGCCACGCCGACGGTGAGCGGGGTGCCCGGCACCAGCGCTCCGCGCGCCGCCACGGTGCCGGACCCATCACGAGTGTCGAGGAGCCGGGTCGGAGCGATGGCGCGGAAGCCGTCGCGCGCAGTGGTGCGGGAGAAGGCATAGAGGTCGACGACGACGTCGGTGGTCGACATCGAGTACACGCAGAAATCACCGTCGCCGTCGAGCGGGACGGTCGTCAGCGCCGACGCCGCCGTGCGAGCGCGGTAGTTCACGTTCGATGCCAGCGGCACGGCCTCGTCGCAGGGATACGCGGTGAGGTAGCCGGCAGCACATGGATCAGCCGCCGTCAGATTGACGACCGCCGACGTCGCCCCGTTGGCGGCGAGCGGTACCCGCAACGCCCGGCCGGCGCCCACGGGATCGGTGAACGAGTCACCGTCGTCGGCGCGGGTGTCGAGGACGCGGTCAGGCGGCGTGGCCGGCGCCAGCTTGGCCTCGGGCGCCTTCACCGCGGGCACCACGGCGGGCGCGCTCACCGGGTCACCGGCGAGGGTGCCGGTGCATCGGGGGGGCGGCAGCGCTTCGAGCTGGGCCACGATGAAGCGGGCGAGCTCGTCGGCCCCGGGCGGGAAGCGCAGGTGGATGCCGTCGGGCTGGAACCACTCGGGATGGCCGGCCGAGTACTCCGCCCACGGCGCGATGGCGAGCATGGGGTTGGCCGCCGCCTTGGCTGCCAGCACCGCGTTGTGGCGCTGGTAGATGGGAGCGACGTTGGCCGATGACAGCGGCTGGTGGTACGGCACGGTGGTCGGGTAGTCGAGCCACAGCACGCGCTGCACGCCCTGGAGGGCGGCCTCGGCCAGCACCGCATCCACGCCGGCGGAGATGTCGATGTCGTCGTAGCCGGCCATCACCACGACGACGTTGCCCAGGCGGCCGGCGTACTGCTGCATCGTCGGCACCACCGACAGTGGGATCACGCCGTGACCGCGACACGACGGCGCCAGGACCCGCCGGCAACTGGCGGCGTCGTAGGTCAGCGGGTACGAGGCGGCCACGATGGACCGGGCGTCATTGCCGCCGTAGGCCATCCCCAGCATGGTGGAGTCACCCACCAGGAACACGGGCGTGCCATGGGCCATGGCCGCCGCCGGGGGCGGGGCCAGACCGCCCGCCAGGCCCGCCGCCACGAGCAAGCACGAGAACAAGACCACCGCCGTTCGCCGCATCGCAGTCATGGTGCCACGGTCCGTGAGAGCGTGCTCGGGCACGGACCGACCCCTTTCCCTCGCCTGGTTGTCCCGCCGCCTCTACCCACAACGGGTGATGCCATGCCCACGGAACGCCAGGTTCAGCCGTGATTGGGCCGATCGTCACGAGACTGAGAGGATGAACCGGTGACGCTTGCGCCCATCGCCGACGCCATCGCCGCCATCGCGCGGGGTGAGATCGTGGTCGTCGTCGACGACGAGGACCGGGAGAACGAGGGCGATCTCATCATGGCGTCCGAGTTCGCCACGCCCGAGGCCATCGCCTTCTTCCTGCACCACACCTCCGGGGTGATCTGCGTGTCCATCACCCCCGAGCGGGCCGCCGAACTCGACCTCGGACCGATGGTGCAGCGCAACACCGAGACCCAGCGCACGGCCTTCCTCGTGTCGGTCGACCGGCGCGGCGTCACCACGACGGGCATCTCGGCGTCGGATCGCGCCGCCACGATCCGTGGTCTCATCGACCCGGCGACGCGCCCCGACGACCTCCTGCGACCGGGTCACATCTTCCCGCTGCAGGCCCGCGAGGGCGGGGTGCTGAAGCGCGCCGGCCACACCGAAGCGGCCCTCGACCTCGCCCGGCTGGCCGGGTGCCGCCCGTCGGGCGTGCTGTGCGAGGTGGTGGACGAGACGAAGCAGGGCATGGCCCGGCGCCCCGACCTCGAGACCTTCGCCGCCCGGCACGGCTTGCTGATGATGTCGATCGCCGACCTCATCCGCTACCGCCGCCGCACCGAGCAGCTCATCGATCGCATCGACGAGACCATGCTCCCTACCGAGTGGGGCCTGTTCCGGTGCGTGCGGTTCCGCAGCCACCTCGACGGCACCGAGCACCTGGCCTTCGTGCGCGGCGACGTCGCCGGTGTCGACGGCGTCCTCGTGCGCGTCCACAGCGAGTGCGTGGCCGGCGATGTGTTCGGCTCGCACCGCTGCGACTGCGGGCCACAGCTGCGGGCCGCCCTGCGCCGCATCGCCCATGAGGACCGGGGCGTGATCGTGTACCTGCGCGGCCAGGAAGGTCGCAACATCGACGCCGGCAGCGACCCGCCGGCGGCCGAGGCGACGACCGACAACCGCGAGTACGGCATCGGCGCGCAGATGCTCGTTGATCTCGGTGTGACGTCGATGCGGCTGATGACCAACAACACCGCGAAGTACGGCGGGCTGGCCGGCTACGGGCTGTCCATCGTGGAACGGGTACCCATCGAGATCCCGCCCAACCCCTACAACGAGCTGTACCAGCGGGCGAAGCGGGATCAGCTCGGCCACCTGCTCGAGGTCGATCCGTGGCCGACGACGTGAAGGCCGAGGGCCGGGTCGAACCGGTCCTCGACGGCCACGGTCTGCGCATCGGCATCGCCGCCAGTCGCTTCAACGATCACATCACGCTCCGCTTGCTGGAGGGCGCGGCGGCGGGCTGGCCGGCGCCGGCGTCGCCAGCGGTGACATCACCGAGGTCTGGGTTCCCGGTGCCTTCGAGCTGCCCGTCGCCGCCAACGGGCTGATCCGCGGCGGCCGGATCGACGCCGTCGTGTGCGTCGGGTGCGTCATCCGCGGCGAGACGTTCCACTTCGAGCTCGTGGCCGGCCAGTGCGCGTCGGGCATCCAGCTCGTGAGCGTCACCACCGGGTTCGCCGTCCTGTTCGGCGTGATCACGGTGGACACCCTCGAGCAGGCACTGGCCCGCAGCGAACCAGCGGGGGGCCACAACGTGGGCGAGGAGGCCGCCCTCGGCGCGGTGGAGATGGCTCGTCTCCTCCAAGGCCTCCGTCCGGCGTGACGGTCGCACTCGCCGACGTGCATGAGACCAGCCGGATTCTGACGGTCCCGGCCGCGGTCGCTACGGTGCGCGCATGAGCGACCGGTGGCAGATGTACACGACGGCGACGCCCACGGTGGGTTCGGGCTGGAACCTGGACACGCTCACGCCGCCCAGCCGCCTCGGCGGCAGCAACGGCATGACGTTCGGGCCCGACGGCCGCCTCTACGTCACCCAGGTGTTCGCGTCGCAGGTGACGGCGATCGACATCGACACCGGCGCCCACGACGTGTTCTCGCCGCTCGGTGGCGGCATCGTGGGGCCCGACGACGCCATCTTCGGCGCCGACGGCACGTTCTACGCCACCGAACCGCTCATCGGGCGGGTGACGGCCCGCAACCCCGACGGTTCGTACCGCGTGCTGTACGACGACCTGCCCGCCGCCAACGGCATCACCATGGACCACGCCGGCCAGCGCCTGTTCGTGGACGAGTTCCGCCCCGGTGGACGCCTGATGGAGGTCGACCCCTCCGGTCAGGGCGAGCCCACGTTCTTCATGGAGGATCTGAACGGCCCCAACGCGCCGGCGATGGGTCCCGACGGGCGCCTGTACTTCCCCCAGGTGTTCGCCAACGAGATCTGGGTGTACGACATCGACGCCGGCCGCGGTCAGCTCATGTTCGACGACGTGAGCGTGCCGACGGCGGTGAAGTTCGACTCCCGCGGCCGCCTCGTCACGTCCGAGTCGGGCGCCGGCTGCATCACCGCCATCGACCTCGAGACCGGCGTGCGGGAGATCCTGGCCGAGGTCCCCAAGGGCATCGACAACGTGTCCGTGGGGCCCGACGACCGCATCTTCGTGTCCCACTACGTGAGCGGCCGCGTCGCCGAGGAGACCGGCAACCGGCACCGCATCCTGTCCGAGCCGGGTCTGCTCGGGCCTCACGGCCTGGCGCTGACAGCGGACGGTCGCCTGCTCATCGCCGACGGGCTCAGCGTGGCCACCCTCGCGAGCGACGGTGAGATCGAGCGGCTCCTGACGCTGCTCATCGAGCTGCACACGCTCGCCCTCGGCGTGTGCCCCCTCGGCGAGGACCTCGCCGTCCTCGCCGTCACCGGTGAGGTCCTGCTCTACCGTCAAGGGAGCACCGAGCCGAGCGTGCTCGTCGAGGGCCTCGTCGCTCCCACCGCCATCTGCGCGGACGGACCCAACGGCATCCTCGTGACCGAGCGGGGCAGCGGTCAGATCACGCGCGTCGACCGCGATGGCCACCGCGAGGCGGCCGTGACGGGCCTCGACGGTCCGGCCGCGATCGCGCGCGATGCCGCCGGCACCATGTTCGTGAGTCAGGGGTCCACGGTCGTCATCCTGGATGCCGACGGTGCTCACCGGGCGACGATCGACGGCTTCACCGATGCCCAGGGAATCGCCGCTTCCGAGGGCACGCTGCTGGTCGCGGACGCCGGCGCCCATCAGCTCGTCGTGATCGACATCGAGAGCGGCCGGCGCGACGTGGCCGTCGCCGACGCGCCGATCGGGCAGCCCGCCGCCGGTCTCGTGCCCGCCGCGTTCTGCTCCGTGTGCAGCGATGGCAGCGGCGGCTTCTACGTCGGCGCCAACGGCGACGGCAGCATCCGCCGCCTGCGCCGCCGTTAGCGGCTGACCTTCTCCCGCCGCGGCTCCACGACGAACTCGGCGAGGTCGGCGCGCGCCGTCATGTCGAACAGGTCCACGTTCCGGAACGGGAAGTTGACGACCACGCGCCCGCGGGCGTTGCGGTAGTAGGTGGACATGCCCGGGTGCGTCCACACCATGTTCTCGTGGGCCCGGTCGACGCCGGCGTTGTACTCGTCGTGCACGTCCTGACGGCACTCGACGGCACCGATGTCGTTGATGACCATGGCCCGGAGCAGGTCGATGATGTAGCGCATCTGCATCTCCACCACGAAGATGAGGCTGCCGCCGTGGCCGGGCTGCGTGTTGGGCCCGTACAGGGAGAAGAAGTTCGGGAAGCCCGGTATGGCGAGGCCGAGGTAGGCGCGGGCGTCGTCGTCGTCCCACACCTCGCGCAACGACCGGCCGTCGCGCCCGCGGGTCTCGAACGCAGTGAGGAAGCGGAGCACGTCGAAGCCAGTGGCCAGCACCAGGACGTCGGCCTCGTACTCGCTGCCGTTCTCGGTGATGACGCGGTCGGGCCCGATCTCCACGATCGGATCGGCGACCAGCTCCACCTTCTCGTTGCGGAGCATGCGGTACCACCCGTTGTCCATCAGCATCCGCTTGCCGAAGGGTGGGTAGGTCGGCACCACGTGCTCGAGCAGATCGGTACGGTCAGCGAGCTCGCTGTGGATGTACTGCGTGAAGTACTCGCGGTGGGCGTCGTTGATGGCGTTCAGCGACCGATCCGGATGCTCCCAGTTCGGGTCCTTCTGCAGCGCCGGGTGGATGCGGTCGTTGAACGTCCAGCCCAGTCGCACGCGGTACCACGACTGGTAGAGCGGCACCTCCCGCATGAGGAGCCGCAGCGGATCGGGCACCTGCCGGCGGAACTGCTCGAACGGTGCGGCCCAGTGCGGCGAGCGCTGGAAGATCGTGAGCGACGCCACCGTGTCCTGGATCTCGGGCCCGATCTGCATGGCGCTGGCGCCGTTGCCGATGATGGCCACCCGCTTGCCGGTCAGATCGAGATCGCGAGGCCACTGCGCGGTGTGGAAGGACGGCCCTTCGAAGCGGTCGAGGCCTTCGATGGAGGGGAACACGAGCGGGTTGAAGATGCCGGTGCCGCTGATCACCGCCGTGGCATGGAGGACCTCGATCGATCCGTCCCGGCGCCGCACGGTGACGGCCCACTGCTGGTCGCCCTCCTCGTACTCCATCGACACGACCTCGGTCTCGAACTGGACGTCGCCGCGCAGGTCGAAGCGGTCGGCCACGCTCTCGAGGTACGCGTGCAGCTCGTCGCGCAGCGCGAAGTACATCGACCAGTCGTAGGTGGCGAAGGAGAACGAGTACAGGTGGTTGGGCGTGTCGACGCCCGCGCCCGGGTAGCGGTTGTCGAGCCAGGTGCCGCCGACGTTGGCGCTCTTCTCGACGACGACGAACGGGATGCCGGCGCGCCGGAGGTTGTAGGCGGCACACAGGCCGGACACGCCGGCGCCGACGACGAGCACGCAGAAGCCGTCGGGCACGTCCAGCGGCTGGTCCTCGGTGAACGGGACCAACCCGAGCTGCGCGGCGATCATCGGCCCGTACTCGGGCGGCACGTGCTCGCCCATGGCGCAGCTCAGCATCTCGACGAGCAGCTCCGACGACGGCTGGGGAATGGCCTCCGGACGCCCGGCCCGCCACGCCAGGATGGCCTCCAGCGCGGCCTCGCGGATCTCGTGCTGGATGGCCTCGGGCAGACCCCCGGTGTCGTTGTCGCCCATGCCGCGCGCTCGGGTCGGGCGGTAGGGCGCCTCCATCCAGTGCCGCTCGCCGGTGAGCTGCACCAGCACCATCAACAACGTGGGGATGTTGGCGACGGCGATGGCGTCGGCGAACTGCTGCTCGTCGGTCGCGCTCATGACCATGGCGCACGATCCTTGTAATTGCGGAGCAGGTTGCGGGCCACCACCATCTTGTGGACTTCGTCAGGACCGTCGTAGATCCGGCCGTAGCGGGCCTCGCGGTACATCTTGTCGAGCGGCGTGTCGCTGGTGACCCCCATGGCGCCGTACACCTGCACGGCCCGGTCGATCACGTTGTGGAGCATGGTCGCCCCGTGGAACTTGATGAGGCTGATCTCCACGCGCGCCTCGGTGCCGGCGTCCATGGCCCGGGCGGCATCCAGGGTCATCAGGCGAGCGCCCTGGATCTCGGCCGCCGACTCGGCGATCATCGTCTGGATGGCGCCCTTCTCGGCCAGTAGGGAGCCGTGGGCGTAGCGCGTGAGCGCCCGGTCGCACATCAGCTCGAAGGCTCGCTGCGCCTGACCGAGCCAGCGCATGCAGTGGAAGATGCGGCCCGGGCCGAGGCGCTTCTGCGCGATGAGGAAGCCCTCGCCGCGGTTGCCGAGCAGATTCGTCTTGGGCACCCGCACGTTGTCGTAGACGACCTCGCAGTGCTGGCCGCCGACGTGGCCCATGGTGGGCACGGCCCGCTGGATGAGGTAGCCGGGCGTGTCGGTGGGGACGATGATCGAGCTGAACTGCATGTGCTTCTCGGCGTCGGGCTCGGACTTGGCGAAGCACGTCGTGAACGCGGCGCGAGACGCACCCGACGTGAACCACTTGTGCCCGTTGATGACCCACTCGTCGCCGTCGAGGTAGGCGCTGGTCTGCATCTGGGTGGGGTCACTGCCCGCCACCTCCGGCTCGGTCAACCCCACCGACGGGTACACGTCGCCCGCCACCAGCGGGGTGAGGAAGCGCTCGCGCTGATCGGCGCTGGCGTAGAGGTGCAGCATGATCGAGTCCTGCATGCTGGCCGAGCCCACCGCCACCTGCCCGTACTCCGACCGGCCGATGATCTCGTTCAGGTAGACGAAGTCCATGAAGGGCAGGCCGCCGCCGCCGATCTCGGTCGGGTGGCCGAGGGCCCACAGCCCCCGCTCCTTGGCCTCGGCCTTGAGGTCGGCCATGAGCCCGGTCGAGCGGCGGCTGTGGAGGTCGCCGAGACCGCGCAGGCCGAGCGCCGTGTTGTCACCGCGCTCCTCGGCCAGCTCGTAGAGCTCCATCGGCAAGCCGGTGTCCGGGTGGAACCCGTGCTCGGCCTGCTTCTCCAGCTCCGGCTCCGCCTTGAACACGACGTTGTCGATGAAGTCCTTCATGCGGGCCCGGAGCTCCCGGACCTCGTCGCTCATTCCGATCGCCTGCGCCATCGTGGGCCCCCAAGGTTCGACTGCTGTCGACGTTATTCGGTCATGCCGTTGCGGTTCGAAGTCGCTACGTGGGCCAGGATGTACGCGTGTCCGACATCGGGGGCGATCCCGCATGCTGGCTCCATCTGATCTGTGAGGACTGCGGGTCGGTGGTGGCACCCGACGCGCCACACGCCTGCCCCGCCCGAAGGGAGACATCGGTGGCCGCACCGCTCGACGACATCGTGGTGATCGAGATCGACAGCTGGATGGCGGCGCCGAGCACCGGCGCCATGCTGGCCGACCTCGGCGCTGACGTGATCAAGGTGGAACCGCTCACCGGTGACCCGATGCGCGGCCTCGGCCGGCCGGCCAAGATCGACGGGCCCCTCAAGGGCTACGACTTCCAGTTCGACGTCGACAACCGGGGCAAGCGGTCCATCGCCGTCGCCCTCGACACCGACGAGGGAGCCGACATCGTGCGGCGCCTGTGCCGCACCGCCCACGTCTTCCTGTGCAACCTCATCGCGCCCCGCCAGGCCCGCTTCGGCCTCGACCCGGCGAGGCTCTTCCAGGAGAACCCCAAGCTGGTGCACGCCACGCTCACGGGCTACGGCACCACCGGGCCGGAGGCGTGGCGCCCGGGCTACGACGTCACCGCCTTCTTCGGCCGCTCCGGCCTGTACGACGCGATGCGCGAGGGCGACGCCGGCATCGTGCCCATGGCCCGTCCTGCGCAGGGCGACCACACGACGGGTCTCGCCTTCCTCGGGGCCATCCTCGCCGCGCTGCGCATGGCCGAGCGCACGGGTGAGGGTCAGGTGGTCGAGACGTCGTTGTTCGAGACGGCCATCTGGACGCAGGCGACCGACTACGGAGTCACGGCGGTCGACGCCGCGCCGGTCCGGCGCCGGGCCCGCCACGAGATGATCATCCCCACTGCCAACCGCTACCCCTGCGGGGACGGCCGCTGGATCGTGATGAACATGCCCGACGACGCCGCGTGGGTGAAGCTCTGCACGGTGCTCGATCGCAAGGAGTGGTTGGACGACGAGCGCCTCGCCACCAAGAAGGGGCGCTTCGACCACATGGCCGAGATCGTCCAGCACGTCGACGAGGCCCTCGCCGCCAAGACCCGCGACGAGTGGGGTGTGCTCTTCGACGAGCACGGCATGATCTGGGGTCCGGCCCTCGGCCTGGACGAGGTCGTCGTCGACGCGCAGGCCAACGCCCTCGGGCTGTTCCCGACGATGGCCCACGCCGAGCGGGGCGAGTACCGCACCGTGTCGATCCCCATGCGCTTCGCCACCGCCGAGGTGGGCCCGAAGCACCCGGCGCCCGAGATCGGGGCCGACACCGCGTCGGTGCTGGCCGGCGCCGGCTACAGCGACGCGGAGCGGGCCGAGCTCTCCTCACGGAAGGTGATCGGCCCGCTCTGAGTCACACCCGTGTGCGAACATGTGTTCGTGCCGGGTGCCACCATCCTCCACGCCGACCTCGACTCGTTCTACGCGTCCGTCGAGCAGCGTGACGACCCCGCGCTGCGGGGGCGACCCGTGGTGGTGGGCATGGGCGTCGTGCTGGCGGCCAGCTACGAGGCCAAGGCCTTCGGGGTGCGCACGGCGATGGGCGGTGGCCAGGCCCGCCAGCTGTGCCCGGCGGCCGTCGTGGTGAAGCCTCGGTTCTCGGCCTACGTGGAGGCCAGCAAGGCGGTGTTCGCCGTGTTCGACGACACCACGCCGCTGGTCGAGGGCCTCTCGATCGACGAGGCCTTCCTGGACGTCGGCGGTCTCCTGCGCGTGTCGGGCACGCCGCGCGAGATCGCCGTGCGGCTGCGGCACGAGGTCCTCGAGCGGGTCGGCCTGCCGATCACCGTCGGGGTGGCCAGGACCAAGTTCCTGGCCAAGGTGGCCAGCGCGGTGGCCAAGCCCGACGGCCTCCTCGTGGTGGCGCCCGAGGACGAAATCGCGTTCTTGCATCCGCTGCCGGTCGAGCGGCTGTGGGGCGTCGGCACGGTCACCGCCACCAAGCTCCACGCCCGCGGCATCAAGACGGTGGCCGAGATGGCCGCTCTGCCCGAGGCGGCGCTGGTGGCGATGCTGGGCCGGGCGTCGGGGCGCCACCTCCACGCGCTGGCCCACAACCGCGATCCCCGGCCCGTGGAGGTGGGCCGGCGGCGGCGTTCGATCGGGTCGCAGTCGGCCCTCGGCCGGGGCCGGCGCACACCGGAGGAGATCGACTCCATCGTGGTCGGCATCGTCGACCGGGTCATGCGCCGCGTGCGGGCGGCCGGGCGGGTGGGCCGCACGGTCGTGCTGCGCCTGCGGTTCGACGACTTCTCACGCGCCACCCGCTCGCACACGCTCCCCCGCGCCACCGCCGAGACCCGCCCCGTCCTGATGGCGCTGCGGGCGCTGATGGCGGCCAGCTGGCCCATGATCGAGACGCGCGGGTTGACGCTGGTCGGCTTGTCCGTGAGCAACCTCGGCCGAGGCGACGCGGTGCAGCTCACGCTGCCGTTCGACCGCTACGCCGGCGGGGCGCTGGACGCGGCGATGGACGACGTGCGCAGCAAGTACGGCACGAGATCGCTCACGCGCGCCGTCCTCCTCGGCCGCGATCAGGAGCACTCACCGCTGGACGTCTGGTGAGCCAGCGCTCGAGCACCGCCTCCGTGTGCTGGCCCAGGCAGGGCGCGGCGGTGGTCGCCACCATGGGCGAGCGTGAGGTGCGCCAGGGCACGCCGGCCAGGCGCTTGCGCCCCACCACAGGGTGGGCCAGCTCGGTGAAGAACCCGCGCTGGAGCAGCGGCGCGGACGTGAACAGGTCGTCGATGTGGGCCACCCGCTCGCCCGGCACGCCGGCGGCCCGGAGCAGCGCGGCCACGGCGGCGGCCTCCTGGTCGGCCGTCCAGGCCGACAGCACGGCGTCGAGCTCGTCGGCGTGGAGGCGCCGGGCCGGGTACGTGGCGAAGCGGGCGTCGGTGGCCAGGCCGGGCCGGCCCATGGCACCGGCCAGGGCGGCGAACTGCTCGTCGTCGTCGACGGCGATGGCCACCCACTCGTACCCGCCGGCGCAGCGGTAGACGTCGTGCGGCGCCCGCTGCTCGTCACGGTTGCCGTCGACCGGCGGGCCGTGGCCCTCGACCGACTGGTACAGGATCGGCCACGGGAACGCCGCGATCGACGCCTCCAGCATCGAGCACTCCACCCGGGTGCCCACGCCCGTGTCCCGGGCGCGGTAGATGGCGGCCACGGTGGCGATGGCCGTGTGGATGCCGGCACACGGATCGGGCAGCGACATCACGAAGTCGCTCGGCCCGCCGCCGACGGCGCCGTTGCTCGACGCCACGCCCGACAGCGCGTCGATCAGCGAGCCGTAGGCCATGCGGTCGCGCTCGGGCCCGGACTCACCGAAGCCGGTCATCGACACGGCCACGATGCGGGGGTTGAGCCGGCGCAGCACGTCGTAGGAGAACCCCATGCGCTCCAGCGCGCCGGCCCGCATGTTGTCGATCACCACGTCGGCCTTCGCCAGCATCGCACCCAGCACCTCGCGGCCCCGCTCCTGCTTCAGGTCGAGCACGATCCCCTGTTTGCCTTGGTTGTACTGGTTGAAGTAGCCCGACCGGTCGACGCCCACCTCACCGTCGGCCCAGGGACCGAGCACGCGGGTGACGTCCACCCGTTCGGCCGACTCCACCTTGACCACCTCGGCACCGAGGTGGGCGAGCTGCATGGCGGCGAACGGGCCGGCCCACACCCACGTGAGGTCCACGACGCGCACGCCCGCCAGTGGGGCCGGCACCGGCCCGCCGTCGCCGCCATCGGCCTCAAGTGACGGGCGGGCCGGCGGGCCGGACCAGGCGATGGCAGCGCCGGCGCCACCGAGGAGCGGCGGGGGGGTGCGCCGCATGGCCGGCGTGTCGTGGAAGCGCCATGCCGGTGCCGGCATGAGCACGTCGGCGCGATAGCAGCCGTCGGCCACCGCGACCGGCTGCAGGAAGCCCCGGGCGGTCAGGTGCTCCCACTCGACGAGATCAGCGGCGCTGTGGATCTTGGCCGCCGCCACCCCGTGCTGGTGGCAGGCGGCCAGGAACTCCGTCGTGGTGTAGTCCGCCATGGCCGCCGCCACCAGCGGGTTGAGGACGTCGGCCACCTCGATGCGCTGGGCGGTGGTGGCGAACACCTCGAGGTGACCCCAGTCCGGCTCGCCGAACATGGCGACGAGCTGGCGCCACTGCCCGTCCTCGGTGACCTGCAACAGCACGTCACCGTCGCGGCAGGCGAAGAACCCCCACGGCGCGACGCCGCGCCGCCCGTCGTGCACGGCCACGGTGCCGGCGTAGGTGTAGGTGGACAGCGCCGTGGCCAGGATGCTGGCCACCGCCGCCTGGGCCGACACGTCGATTCGCTGACCGTGCCCGCTGCGCCGCCGCTCGAACAGCGCGCCGAGCACGGCGAGCACGGCGTCGGCACCGGCGTGCACGGACGACAGCTCACCGCGGTAGCGCAGCGGCGTCGCCATCGGATCGCAGGGCGCGGTGGCGTTGACCGACAGCAGGCCGCCGGCGGCGAGGGCCAGCAGATCGCTCGTGGGGTGGCGGTCGCCGCCGCCCTGACGTCCGAAGGTCGACACGTCGGCCACGATCAGGCGGGAGTCGGTCAGCGCCTCGTCGGGCACCCAGTCCCGGCCGTCACGGGTCGACCGGATGACCACCTCGCTGCGGGCCACGTGATCGGCCAGCGTCGCCGCGCCCGCCGCGGTCCCGACGTCGACGCAGATCGAGCGCTTGCCGGCGGCGAAGTACGCGAATCCCGCGCTGCGATCCCGGCCCGGGCTCGACCCGAGGTACGGGCCGGCCGCCCGCAACGGATGGCCGGCGCGGTCCTCCACCACCACGACGTCGGCGCCGAGGTCGGCCAGCAGCCGCCCGGCGTACGCCGACGCGATCGTGTCGCCGCACTCGAGCACCCGCAGCCCCGCCAGCGGCGGCGCAGGAGAAGGGTCGGGCGCGTTCAGCGGGCGCCGTCTGCGAGTCCGGCGACCTGGAGGGCCCGCTCCTTGGCGGCGTCGAGGTCGTAGTGCCTGCGGGTCACGATGCGCTGGGCGTAGAGCCCGACGGCGACCCCGAGGATCGGGTGACCCGGGAGGTCCTCCACGCGCTCGCCATCGAAATAGGTGGCCTGCCCGTCGAACAGCGATGCCTTGTGCTCCTCGCCGACCATCATCTCCAGCTACCCCCAGGTTTCGCTGATCGAGTGACGACTGCCGTACTGACCGTGCGGTGTCTACCAAACGACCGGCGGCCGGCCAAGCGCCGTCACCAGGCGCGGTACGTGACGACCTCGTGTCAAGCTTGCGTCCGCGTCGCCGCCGCAAGTACAAAGTGAGTCGGGGGAAGACGCAGAGCGATGGTGTGACCGCGCCGTTGCGCAGCACCTTCAAAACGGGACAAGCAATTCCGGCGCTCAGCCCGCCGCCACACGATGCCGAGATCAAGGGGGAACGCACGGTGGACGACTTCGACGCACCCACGCTGTACCACCACGACGAGACCATGCCGCCCATCGAGCCCGGCACGTTCGGGTTCGGGCACTCGCGGCGCGCATTCCTCGCCACGTCCGGCCTCGCCGCGCTGACGGCGTTGGTGGCGGCGTGCGGCGGGGACAACAAGAACTCGACCTCACCGACCACGGCCGGGGGCACCGCCACGACGGCGCCCAGCGCGGCTACGACCGCACCCGCCGGCGCCACGACCACGGCCGCCGCCGGCGCCACCACGTCGGCGGCCGCCGCCGCAGGTGCCCGCACCGAGGCCAAGGCCGAGACGATCACGGTGGGCGTTCCGAGCCTCCAGGAGGCCTTCGTCGACCCCCACTGGGCGGTGGGCGGGCTCATCTTCCCGCTCATGTGGGCGATCGCCGACTTCCTCTACATGCAGGACGCCAGCGGCAAGTTCGTGCCGACCCTGGCGACCGGGTACGACCTCAGCGCCGACAAGCTGACGTGGACGTTCAAGCTGCGCCCCGGCGTGACGATGCAGGACGGGACGCCCTTCACGGCCACCGATGTGAAGACGGCTGTCGATCGCATCGTGACCCGGCCCGAGTTCACGCACTACGCCAACTTCAAGTCGTTCGCGGCAACGGCGAACGTGATCGACCCGCAGACGGTGGCACTCACCACCAACAAGCCGTACGGCACGTTCCTGATCGACATGCCGCCGCCGATCGCGACTGACTACTACAACAAGGTGGGGGACGCCGCCTTCAAGACCAACCCGGTCGCGGCCGGACCATGGAAGTTCGTCTCCCAGGAGCTGAACGCCAACGTCAAGTACGACCGGTACGACGGCTACTGGGATCCGACCCGGAAGCCGAACTGGCGCAAGCTCGTGTACGCCATCGTTCCTGACGAGTCGAGCCGCGTCGCCGGCATCCAGACCGGCACGCTGGACATCGCGTTCGGCCTCACTCCGGCGAGCGCCGACGGTCTCAAGAGCGCCAGCAACGTGAAGATCAACGAGATCGCCGGTACGGGTCTCGGCTACTGCATGATGTACGACAACAACTTCCCGGATCAGCCGTCGCCACTCAAGGACGTCAACGTCCGCAAGGCCCTGCTGATGGCCGTCGACCGCGACTCGATCGCCAAGACGCTCTACAAGGGCTTCGCCAAGACACCGCCGAGCAACACGCCCACGATCACGCCGGGCTACAACCCGGATCGCAAGGCCGTCCCTTACGACCCGGACGGCGCCAAGAAGCTGCTCGCCACTGCGGGCCAGTCGAACCTGGAGCTGCAGATCAGCACCTACGCGGCCACCTCGACACTGCCGGACATCCAGAAGCTGATGGAGACGATCGCCGCCTTCTGGGGTCAGATCGGCGTGAAGACCACTCAGAACGTCGCCGACTCGGCGACGTACCTGCCGCAGTTCCGCAACAAGCAGCTGAAGGGGGCGTGCATGATCGCCGGTCCCACCAGCTTCTACGTCGACGCCACTCGCCTGTCGGCGACGTCGTTCTTCTGGTCCAAGGCGCCGTACACCACGATCGTCGGCGACCAGAAGCTCGACGATCTCGTCGCCCAGGAGAACGGCGAGCTCGACCCGGACAAGCGCACGGCGCTGGCGCGCCAGCAGGCCGACTACCTCGACGATCAGCTGTACGGGCTCCCGATGATCCTCACATCGTCCCTCGTGGCCACCGGGCCGAACGTCGCGACCTTCGGGTTCGTCCAGGCGAACCCCTACGCCGGCCCGACGTCGTTCTGGATCGCCAAATAGCTGACGTGACCAACTGACTGATCCCCCATGCTGCGCTTCACCCTCGTCCGGCTCGCACAGGCGATCCTGGTCCTCTTCGTCGTTGCGACCGTGGTCTTCATGCTGAGCCGGGCGAGCGGCAACTATGCCGAGCTGGTGGCGCCGCCCGACGCGCCACCCGAGACCATCGACCAGATCGAGAAGAACCTCGGCCTGGACCAGCCGCTGATCAACCAGTACTTCGACTACATGAAGGATTCTAGTGCACGGCGACCTGGGTGACTCGTTCGCCTATCGCCAGCCGGTCCGGAGCCTCATCGCCAGCGCGCTCCCGAACACGATCGAGCTCGGGGTGTGCGCCTTCGCCTTCGCCGCTGTCTTCGGGATCGCCATCGGCGTGCGCTCGGCGATGCGGCCGGGCGGCTGGACGGACCACGTCGGCAAGGGCCTCGCCCTCGCCGGTCAGTCGGTGCCGTCGTTCTGGCTGGCCATCCTGCTGGTCCTCCTGTTCTCGGTGCGGCTCGATTGGCTACCACCGTTCGGGCAGGGCGGTTGGCAGCACCTCGTGCTGCCGGCCATCGCGCTCGGCGCGTTCTCCCTGGCGTCGCTCGTGCGCCTCAGCCGCTCCGCGATCATCGAGGTGCTGCGCAAGGACCACACACTCTTCATGAACGCCAAAGGGGTGTCGCCCCGCCTTCTCATCGTGCACACGCTGCGCAACGCCTCGCTCCCAATCATCACGCTGGCCGGCATCCTGCTGGGGACGCTGATCTCGGCGTCCGTCATCGTCGAGACCATCTTCGCCTGGCCGGGCGTCGGCCAGTTGGCGATCCAGGGGATCAACTCCCGCGACTACAACGTCGTCCAAGGGGTCGTGCTCGTCAACACCGCCATCTTCGTGGTACTCCTGTTCCTCGTCGACGTCTCGTATGGACTGCTCGACCCTCGCGTGAGGAGGCTCGGCCGTGGTGTTGCCAGTCCCGCTTGACGCGGTCACGGAGGAGGCGATCCACGCCCCCGCGGAGGACATCGTCGGCCCGGTGTCGCGCCGTCGCCGACGCCGGTGGCCGTGGTTCTCCGGGACCATCCTGGCGGTGTTCATCTTCGCCGGCCTCTTCGGCCCGTACATCACGCCGTACCCGCCGAACGAGATCGACCTCGCCGCCTCGCTGCAGCCTCCCATCGGGTTCGGCGGCACGTGGAGCCATCCGATGGGTACCGACGATCTCGGCCGCGACATGCTCTCACGCGTGATCGAAGGCGCTCGCGTGGCGCTGGCCGTCTCGATCGCGGTCGTCGTCATCGCCGGCATCGTCGGCCTCCTCGTGGCGTTGATCGCCGGCTACCGGGGCGGCCGCCTCGACGCGTTCCTCATGCGCACGACCGATGCCAGCTTGGCCTTCCCGGTCCTGCTGCTCGCCATCGTCGTCGTCGGCGTCTATGGGCCGAGCACGACCATCGTGATCATCATCCTGGCCATCGCCTTCTGGCCCGCCTACGCACGCGTGCTGCGCAGTGAGGTCCTGCACCTCAAGACGATGGACTACGTCACCCAAGCGAGGACGATGGGCGGATCGGGCCGTTGGGTGGTGCGCCGCCACATCGTGCCGAACATCGTGCCGACGCTGCTCGTGCTGCTCAGCCTCCAGCTCGGCCTGGCCATCATCGCCGAGGGTTCGCTCAGCTTCCTCGGTCTCGGCGTGCCCCCGCCGGCGGCGTCGTGGGGCGGCATGCTGTCGGACGGCCGCCGGCACCTCTCCGACGCCTGGTGGATGCCGACGATGCCCGGGATCGCACTCAGCATCACGGTGCTGGCTACGAACCTGATGGGCGACTGGCTGCGCGTTCACAGCGACCCGGCCACCAAGCGGTAGCGCTGTGCTCGACGTCGAAGATCTCCACACCGTCTACTACCAAGGTGGGCACGGCGCGGTGCCGGCGGTCCGCGGCATCGACGTCTTCATACGCGAGGGATCGGCAACGGCGCTCGTCGGTGAGTCCGGCAGCGGGAAGACGACAGCGGCGCTCAGTGTGATGCGCCTCATCCGCAAGCCCATCGGCGACGTGGTGCGCGGCCGCGTCCGCCTGGACGGCACCGACCTCATGACGCTCAACGACGGGGCCATGCGCCAGGTGCTGCTCAACGAGATCGGGTACGTGCCCCAGGACCCGACGACCGCGCTCGATCCGCTCTTCACCGTGCGCACCCAGATCGCCGAGGCCTGCCCGGGCAAGTCGCGGGCGGAGACCGACGACCTGATCGTCGATGTGCTGGAACGCCTCGGTGTGCTCGACGCTCGACAACGCCTGAAGAGCTACCCCCACGAGTTCTCGGGTGGCATGCGCCAGCGGGTCGCCATCGCGGTGGCGCTCGTGAAGGAGCCGCGGCTCCTCATTGCCGACGAGCCGACGACCGCGCTCGATGTCACCACGCAGCTGGCCATCCTGCGGCTGCTCGACGAGCTGCGCCGGGAGCGGAAGCTGGCTGTCCTGTTCGTCACCCACGACCTGGCCGTGGCTCGGCTGGTGTGCCAGGACGTGGCCGTCCTGTACGGCGGCATCGTGGCCGAGGCTGGCCCCATCGCCGACGTGATGGCGGCGCCGAAGCACCCCTACACCCGCGCGCTGCTCGATGCCGACGAGCGCGATGCCCGACCCCACAGCCGTTTGCGGGCCATCCCCGGCCAACCGCCGCCGCTCTCGGCCCTGCCGCCGGGGTGCCCGTTCGCACCCCGTTGCCCGATCGCCATCGAGGAGTGCACCCGTGCGCTTCCACCGATCGAGCTCCACGGCGACGTGAAGGTGCGCTGCATCCGGGCCGGTGAGATGTGAGCGACACCGACGTCGTCCTCGAAGCGCGGGCCGTCACGAAGATCTACAACGCTCCTACCGGCGGCCTGGTGCACGCGCTGGCCGACGTCGACGTCGACGTCAGGCGCGGTCGCACGCTCGGCCTCGTGGGCGAATCCGGCAGCGGCAAGACGACGCTGACCCGCCTGTTGCTCAACCTCGAGCCGCCCACCAAGGGCGAGGTCCAGTTCGAGGGCCGTTCACTGAAAGCACTGAGCGCCGACGATCTGCGCAGCTACCGCCATGCCGTGTCGGCCGTCTTCCAGAACCCGTACAGCTCGCTCGACCCGCGGATGCGCATCTGGGACGCCATCACCCAGCAACAGGCCATCGAGCGCTCAGCCAACAAGAAGGCGCGGCGCGAGCACGCTCGGGAACTGCTCGACCTCGTCGGCCTCGGCGGCCCCATGGCGGACCGCTACCCCCATCAGCTGTCGGGCGGCCAGCGTCAGCGGGTCGCCATCGCCCGAGCCATCTCCCAGGATCCCGAGGTCATGATCCTCGACGAGCCCCTCTCGGCGCTGGACGTGTCGGTGAGCGCCCAGATCGTGAACCTCCTCCTGGACCTGCAGGACCGCATCGGTGTCACGTACGTGTTCGTCGGTCACGACCTGCGGCTCGTGCGCCACCTCTGCCACGACGTGGCGGTGATGTACCGGGGCCGCATCGTGGAGCACGGACCGGCACTGGCGGTGCTGGATGACCCCGCGCATCCGTACACCGCCGCGCTGGTGACGGCATCGGCGTTGCGATCCCTCGCCGCCACCGACGACGCCGACACCAAGGCGGCGCCCCCGGACGCCCTGCAGGGCTGCGCCTACCGCAACCGCTGCCCACGGGCGGATCTCCAGTGCGAGGAAGAGACGCCCGAGCCGACGCCCTTCGCCGGTGAGCGCCGGATCCGCTGCCACCATCCGCTCGAACCGGTGGCGCTCTCGGCGCCGACACCTTCGGTCTGACCCGGAAGGAGACGGCATGGCCAGGAAGGTCAACCCGACGGTCGATCTACTCCGCAACGTCGATCTCTTCGCGGGCCTCACCACGAAGGAGCTCGAGAGCGTCGCCGATGCGTGCAAGCGGGCCCAGTTCCGAGACGGCGAGAACATCGTCACGCAAGGGGAGCCCAGCGCGCGGATGTACCTCATCATCGACGGCACGGCGGACGCGTTCGTCCACGGCGCCAAGGTCGAGACGATCGGACCGGGTGACTACTTCGGGGAGATCGCCGTCATCGACGGCCAGCCGCGGGCGGCGACGGTGACCGCGACCAGTCCGGTGTCAGCGCTGTCGCTCGCCAATTTCAACGTGAAGCGCATCGTTCGGACCGTGCCCGACATCGGGTTCAAGATGCTCCGCAAGGCCTGCGAACGGATCCGCTCCTTGGAATCCGAGCCCATCATCTGAGCGCCTCGACCGGAAGCATTCTCGTCGTGATCCGACACGGTTGTACGGCGAACCGGACGTTTGCTAGAGACGGATGGGCGCGACGCGGCAGAGGGGAACTGACATGGCCATCGACGGTGCGGCAATCGAGGTCTCCGAGGGCGAGCGCAGCGCGTTCATCGAGGAGGCGACCGCCTTCCTGGAGGCGAACGCCGAGCGCCGTCACACCTCCACCGAGGAGTTCCGCTGGGGCGAGGGCGCCGATGAACTGCGGCTCATGGGCGGCCGGGAAGACGGCAGCGAGGACGAGCGCCTGGCCGCCGCACGAGTGTGGCGGGCCAAGGTGTTCGACGCCGGTTTCGGCTGGCTCGGCGGCCCCGTCGAGTACGGCGGTGGCGGTCGCAACCCGGAGCTCGATGGCATCTACCGCGGCCTCGAGGCCGAGTTCGACGTGCCCGACCAGGGTGCATGGGGCGTGGCGTGGGAGATGGTGGCGCCGGCCGTCCTGGCCCATGGCAGCGAGGACCTGAAGCAGCGTTTCCTGCGCCGGATCTACCGGGGCGAGCTGCTGTGCTCGCAGTTGCTGAGCGAGCCGGAAGGTGGCTCCGATCTCGCTGGGCTGCGCACCCGGGCCGTTCGCGACGGTGACCAGTGGGTGGTGAATGGCCAGAAGGTGTGGAGCTCGTACGCCCACAAGGCCGACATCGGCCAGCTGATGGCCCGCACCAACCCGGACGTGCCCAAGCACCAGGGCCTCACCATGTTCCTGCTGCCGCTCGACACCGAGGGCGTCGACATCCGACCGCTGCGCCAGATGAACGGCGCCGCCGAGTTCAACGAGGTGTTCCTGACCGACGTGCGGGTGCCCGATGCCAACCGCGTCGGTGAGGCCGGCAGCGGGTGGCGCGCCGTCCTCACCACGCTCATGTCCGAGCGCGCCGCCGTGGGCTCGAGCAAGTCGTCGTCCATGGATCCAGCGGGCATGCTGCTCGAGCTGGCCCGCCACCTCGACCGGACGAGCGATCCCGTCGTGCGCCAGCGCCTGGCCCAGGTCGTCACCAACAAGTGCATCCTGCAGTGGCTCACCATGCGAGCGGAATCAGCGGTGGCGGCCGGCAAGGAGCGCGGGGCCGAGGGCTCGATCGTGAAGCTGCTGTCGTCGCAGCAGAACCGCCGCATCGGCACGCTGGCCGGCGAGCTGCTGGGGCCGGCCTTCACCGCCGACACGGGCGACTGGGGCACGTACTCCTGGGCCCAGTTCGTGTGCTCGTCGCCCGGCCTGCGCATCGCCGGCGGCACCGACGAGATCCAGCACAACATCCTGGGCGAGCGCGTGCTCGGCCTGCCGCGCGAGCCGCGATAACCGACTGGGCCCGGGGGCGGCTGGGGAAGGACCTGATCGGTGGTCTGCTACAACTGACCACGACTGGGGAGTTGCTTCCGTGCACGAGCTCTCGCTGTGCCAGGCCATCGTCGACACCGCCCGCCGGTACGGGGGCGAGCGCCCGCTGCGCCGCGTACTGGTGCGCATCGGCTACCTGCGCCAGGTCGTGCCGGACTCCCTGCAGTTCTCCTGGCAGGTCATCACCGACGGGAGCGACCTTGCCGGCTGCGAGCTCTCGATCGAGCACGTGCCCGCCGTCATCGAGTGCCGCCGGTGCGCCGCCACGACGGAGCTGGACCGCCCCCTGCTCATCTGCCCCCGCTGCGAGAGTGACGACGTGATCGTGGTGCACGGCGAGGAGTTCCAGATCGCCGCCATCGACGTCGTCGAGGGCGTGGTCTGAATGGGCCGGTTCCACCGTCACGCCGACGGTTCCGCGCACGTGCACGATCACGACGACGAGGGCCACGAGCACCACGATGTCGGCGATCACGGTGGCTACACCGAGACGGGCGTGGCCCGCGTCGCCGTCCTCGAGGACATCCTCGCCGAGAACGACCGGGTCGCGGCGGCCAACCGGGCCGACTTCGCCGCCGCCGGGGTGTGGTCGGTGAACGTCATGTCCTCCCCCGGGGCGGGCAAGACCACGCTGCTGAAGCGCACGCTCGCCACCCTGGCCGAGCAGGTGCGCATCGGTGTGCTCGAAGGTGACATCGCCACCAGCATCGACGCCGATCAACTCGACGGCCTCGGCGCCGCCATCTCGCTCGTCAACACCAGCAACGGGTTCGGCGGCGAATGCCACCTCGATGCCGTGATGGTGCGCTCGGGCCTGGGGCGGCTCCCGCTGGCCGACCTCGATCTGCTCCTGGTCGAGAACGTCGGCAACCTGGTGTGCCCGGCCGAGTTCGACGTGGGCCAGCACGCCCGGGCCATGGTCTACGCGGTGACCGAGGGCGAGGAGAAGCCGCTCAAGTACCCGGTCATGTTCCGCGCCGTCGACGTGGTCGTGGTGAACAAGATCGACCTGCTCCCCCACCTGGACATGGACCTCGACCAGTTCCTGCGCCACCTGCACGCCGTGAACCCGGCGGCGCGAGTGATCCGGACCAGCGCGCGGACCGGCGAAGGTGTCGACGAGTGGTGCGACTGGTTGCGCGCGTCCCTGGGGCAGCCGTGACCGCCCCGACGAGCGATCAGCACGCCGCCCGGTTCGCGCTGGCACCACCGCGGCACTTCCTGCTGCCCGCCGTGCTGCTGCTCATCGCCGAGGAACCGAGTCACGGCTACCAGCTGGTGAAGGCGCTGAGCGGCCTCCACTTCGGACCGGTCGACCGGCCCGCCGTCTACCGCGTGCTCGCCCAGCTGGAAGCGGACGGCCTGGTGGAGGCCTGGAGCGACGCGCCGGTGGCGGGGTCGATGCGGCGGGTCTACGGGCTCACCGCCGACGGCGGCCGGGTGCTGCGGGCATGGATGGGGATCATCAAGGAGGAGCGCGACGCCCTCGAGGGCGTCCTGCGGCGTTACGCCGCCACCGGCACCGCCGACGCCCTCCTGGCCGAGGCCGAGAGCGGGCTCGTGGCGGTGGGCGGCACGGCGTGGTCGCCGGTGTCGGCGACGGCCGAGTCTGACCACCGGCCCCGCATGGCCGGTCCCCGCACCGCGGCACCGACCACCGCTGCTGCTCCCGGCGACCCCGCCCCGGTCACCAGACGCCGGCGCTACCGCCTCGTCCCGGAGCGGTCCGTGGTGCTCGTCGAGGCCCGGTCCACGGTGGGACCGATCAGCTTCGGCGCCCTCGGGCTCACCGGTGTCGTCGAGCTCGACGTGGCCGGCGGGGAGATCGTGGCCGGCGGGCGGCCGACGGCACTGGTCGAGGTGCCGATCTCCGGGCTCCGGTCGGGCAACCGCCTCTACGACGCCGAGCTGCTGCGGCGCATCGACGCTGCCCGCCACCCGGTCGTCACGCTCGACCTGCACCACGGGAGCGCGCTGGGCGTCGGCCATCGCTACCTACTCGAAGGCATGGCCACCGTGCACGGCGTCACCCGCCCGGCGACGGGCACCGTCGTCGTGCACCTCTCGGCCGACGGGCAGCTCGACGTGACGGGCGATCAGGTCTTCGACATCCGCGACTTCGGCATCGAGTCGCCCACGGTGCTGATGTTGCGCATCTACCCCGATGTCACCGTCCGGCTCCACATCGAGGCGGCCTACGACGGCGACCAGCAGGAGGTTTCACCATGAAGGTCTTCCTCGCGCTCGCGGCCGGCTACGTGCTGGGCGCCCGGACCGGGAGCGAGCACTTCGACGAGGTGGTCCGCTCGCTGCGCGCCATCAAGGACTCCGAGGAGTTCCACGATCTCGTGGCCAGCGTCCGCAACCACGCCGGCGCCACGTTGCGCGAGCTGGCGACGATGATCGACCGGCCCGCCGGCGAGGGGGCCGACACCGCTGCCGCCGGCGACCTCGTCGAGCGCGTCCGCCACCTCGCCGGCCTCCGGTGAGCTACCGACCGATAGGTCCGCTGGCGCCGCAGTGCGGCGCCCGGGCAGCTGCTGGCGGGGTTGACCGAGCGGGCGAGCGGATAGGCGAAGAGAGCTTTGGGTGCTGATCCGCGCTTCGGTGCTGAATGCGTCGGTTTCCGACGCATCTCGCACCCAAGCTGTGATCCCCACCCACGCTTCGCGCGGAATCCTGTTCCGATCAGCGTTTGGGTGCCGATTGCGTCGCCTGGCGGGCCGATCGGCACCCATGACCGAATCGGCACCCAACGTCGCTCACGGATCGTGGCCACCGGCCCCGCCGCGCGGATCGCCAGCACCTATCGGCTCGCCCTCCGAGCACAGCGAGACCGAGGCGACAGCGTGGCGCCGCAGTGCGGCGCCGGGGCCGCTGCTGGCGGGATTGACCGAGCACAGCGAGACCGGGGCGACGGTGTGGCGCCGCAGTGCGGCGCCGGGGCCGCTGCTGGCGGGATTGACCGAGCACAGCGAGACCGAGGCGAAGCCGAGGCATTCAAAACGGCGAGGTGTCGCGGATGATGCCCCGCAAGCCCATGACCGCGCCGTTGGCACCGAACGTCGGCTCGGCGCGGGCATAGAGGTGGCGGGTCTCGCCCCCCGGGCGGACGATGTCGTACTCCCCCTCGAAGGGCCGCGCCTGCTGGATCGCCGTCGCCAGCGCGTCGGCCACCCGCTCGCGGTCGTCCACGACGATCGGCGCGACATGGGCGGCCAGGTCGCCACCGAACTCGAGCGGGTCGATGCCGTGGATGCGATGGAGCTCGGCGCTCCACTGCACGGTGTCGGTGGCCACGTCCCACAACCACCGGCCGACATGCGTGAGCGCTTCACCCTCCTGCACGCGGGCCTCGGTCTCGGCCAGCGACGCCTGCGCCAGGCGCTGCTCGGTGAGATCGCGGGCCACGACCGCGGCGCCGACCACCGTGCCCGCCACCACGACGGGGCGCAGGTTCATCGAGATCGGCGTGGGCATGCCGCCCTTGCGATGCACGTCGATGTCGTAGCGCTCGATCCGGTCGCCGGTGGCCACGATGTCGAGCAGCCACACGATGGTGGGGCGCACGTCGGCGGGGAACAACGTGGCCGCTGGTTGCCCCACCACCTCGGACTCGATCCAGCCGAAGATCCGCTCGGCGCTGCGGTTCCACGTGGTGACGAGGCCGGCCGTGTCCACCCCGAACACGGCGTCGGCGGTGGCATCGAGCACCGCCTCCAGGAAGGCGATGGAGTCGATCTCCACACGGTCCACACTGAGCTCGCTCCGCTCGCTCATCGCACCCCCAGGCGCCCTACCCGGGGAAAGCTAACCGACGGCCGCGGGTCGACTCCATGAGCGACCGCCTCGACCTGGACGCCGGCTCCGAGCTGGCCACCGCGGCGCTGACGCTGGCCCGCCGCTTCGCCGCCGGCGCCACGCTGTGGTGCCTGGCCCCCGAGTGGCCCGAGCACAGCCGCCACGTGGCCGTCGAGTTCGTCCACCCGGTCGTGATGGGCAAGCGGGCGCTGCCGGCGGTGAGCATCACCGGCACCGATCCCGTGGCCGAGCTGCGTTCGGCGGCGCACGCCGGCGACGTGCTCGTCGTGGTGGCGCCGGCCGCATCGCCGCCCGCCGCCGAAGCCGTCCGCAGGGCGCCGGCGTGGGGGCTGACGACCGTGTGGATCGGCGCCGGCCCCCGACCGCCTGCCGGCGACCATCTCGTGTGGATCGACGACGCCGGACCGTCGCCTCGCCACGACGGCCGGCTCGTGCTGCGCTACCACGTGCTGTGGGAGCTGACCCACGTCTGCTTCGAGCACCCCGGCCTGCTGGCCGACCCGGCGGCGGCGTGCGAGGACGGCATGTGCGTGACCTGCACCGACGAGGGGCGCCCGGCCGAGGTGGCGGCCCTGCTGGGCGGCGGCCTGGTGGCGGTGCGCACCGCACGCGGCGCCGAGACGATCGACGCCACCCTCGTGGGCGACGTCGCCCTCGGCGACCTCCTCCTCGTGCACGCCGGCGCCGCCATCGAGCGCTTGGGCGACGACGATGACTGACTTCCTCTACCCGTTCCTCGGCGACGACGGCGCCGACCCGACCGCGCTGCTGGCCGACCTGGCCGCCTCGGCGGTGGCCAAGGCCGACGCCAGCGCCGCGCTACAGGCCGAGGCGCTGGCGGCGAACGCCGGCCCGCTGGCGGCCGCGGCACGGGACATGGCCGATCGGTTCGCCGCCGGCGGCCAGCTGCTGACGTTCGGCAACGGCGGCAGCTCGACCGACGCTGCGGGCCTGGCGGCGCTGTTCCGCCAGCCACCGTGGGGGCGGCCGCTCCCGGCCCGTTGCCTCGTCGAGGACCAGGCCGTGCTCACCGCACTCGGCAACGACGTGGGCTTCGACCTCGTGTTCGCCCGCCAGATCATGGCCCACGGTCGCGAGGTGGACATCGCCCTCGGCGCCTCCACGAGCGGCAACTCGCGCAACCTCCTGGTGGCGTTCGAGGCCGCCGCGTCACGGGGCCTGCTGACCATCGGCCTGGCCGGCTACGACGGCGGCGAGATGGCCCGCTCACCCCACGTCCACCACTGCCTCGTGGTCGCCGCCGACAGCATCCACCGCATCCAGGAGGTGCAGGCCGCCCTCGGCTTCGCACTCTGGCGCGCCACCGACGACCACGACCGGGCGGTCACCGATGGCTGACGGCGCGCACGAGCGGCAGGTGCTCGAGCGGATCGAGGCGTTCCGCCGCCGCCGGCCCCGGTTCCAGGACGAGGTCGTGACCCTCGCCCATGGCGCCGGGGGCAAGGCGTCGGCGGCGCTCATCGACCACGTCTTCCTCCAGCGCTTCGGGGGCCCGCCCGGCCCGGCCAACGACGCCGCCATCTGCGTGCTGCCCACCGGCGAGCGCGTCGCGTTCTCCACCGACGCCCATGTCGTGCACCCGCGGCGGTTCCCGGGCGGCTCGCTCGGTCACCTCGCTGTGCACGGGACGGTGAACGACCTCGCCGTCCAGGGGGCCCGGCCCGTGTGGCTCTCGGCCGCCTTCGTCATCGAGGAGGGGTTCCCCGTCGCCGAGCTCGAGGAGCTGGCGACCGACATGGCCGAGGCCGCCACTGCCGCCGGGGTCGCCATCGTCACCGGGGACACGAAGGTGGTCGGCCGGGGCGCGGCCGACGGCGTGTTCATCACCACGGCGGGGATCGGCGTGGTGCCCGCCGGCCGCGAGCTAGGGCCGGATCGGGTGCAGGCGGGCGACAAGGTGCTGGTGTCCGGCACCATCGGCGACCACGGCATGGCCGTGCTCATCGCTCGCGGCGATCTCGCCCTCGACGCCGACATCCGCTCGGACACGGCGTCGGTGGCGGGGCTGGTCGACGCGCTGCTGGCCGCCGCGCCCGCGACGCGGTGGATGCGCGACCCGACGCGAGGCGGCGTGGCCACGGTGGCCAACGAGCTGGCCCACGACTGCGGGTTGGCGGTAGTGCTCGACGAGAGCGCCCTCCCGGTCCGACCCGTCGTCACCGGTGCGTGCGACCTCCTCGGCATCGATCCGCTCTACGTGGCCAACGAGGGCAAGGTGGTGGCCATCGTCGCTCCTGCCGAGGCCGACGCCGCGCTGGCCGCGCTCCGGGCCCACCCCCTCGGCGCCGACGCCGCCATCATCGGCGAGATCATGGCCGAGCCCGAAGGCATCGTGGTGCTGCGCACCACCTTCGGCAGCACCCGCATCGTGGACATGCTCGTCGGCGATCCGCTCCCCCGCATCTGCTGAGTCCGCCGATGACCCGCGCCCGCATCCGTGTGACCGGGACCGTGCAGGGCGTGGGTTTCCGCCCCTTCGTCTACCGCCACGCCGTCGCCCTCGGGCTGGCCGGCTCGGTGCGCAACGACGCCGACGGCGTCCTGATCGACGTCGAGGGCGACCCCGCCGGCATCGCCGAGCTGCACCGCCTGCTGCAGGACGAGCCGCCGCCGCTGGCCCGCATCGCCACTGTTCAGGCTGAGGAGGTGAAGGCGGCCGCCGGCGACCGCGGGTTCCGGATCGTGGAGACCGACGGCGCCGGCGCCCCCAACGTCCCCGTGAGCGTGGACACCGCCACGTGCGGGGCGTGCCTGGCCGAGGTGGCCGATCCCGCTGATCGCCGCTACCGCTACCCCTTCACCAACTGCACCGATTGCGGGCCCCGATACACGATCGTGACGGCGGTCCCCTACGACCGGCCGGCGACCACGATGGCCACCTTCACGATGTGCGCGGCCTGCCAGGCGGAGTACGACGACCCGGGCGATCGGCGGTTCCACGCCCAGCCCAACGCCTGCCCGGCGTGCGGGCCGGCGCTGGCGTGGCGGCATCCCGACGGGACGCTGGCCGCCACCGGGCCCGCCGCCCTCGACGCCGCCGTCACCGCCCTGCGGGCCGGGCGCATCCTGGCGGTGAAGGGCGTGGGCGGCTTCCACTTGGCCGTCGACGCCGCCGACGACGGCGCCGTGGCCGAGCTACGCCGCCGCAAGCATCGCGATGACAAGCCCTTCGCGGTGCTCGTGGCCGATCTGGACGCCGCCGCCGAGGTGGCCGACCTCGACGATGGCGCCTCCGCCGCCCTCACGTCGGCCCGCCGCCCGATCGTGCTGGTGCCCCGGCGCCCCGGCGCCGGGGTGGCCGAGCTGGTGGCGCCGGGCCTGCCCGAGCTCGGCCTGCTGCTGCCCTACAGCCCGCTGCACCAGCTGCTGGCCGCCGGCGTCGGGCGCCCGCTGGTGCTCACCAGCGGCAACCTCTCCGACGAGCCCATCGCCCACACCGACGACGACGCCGTCGAACGGCTCGGAGCCCTGGTCGACGGCATCCTCGGCCACGACCGCCCCATCCACATCCGCTGCGACGACTCGGTGGCCCGGGCCACCGGTGGCCGGCTGCAGCTGCTGCGCCGCTCGCGGGGCTACGCGCCCGAGCCGCTGGCGCTGCCGGTGGCGGCCGCCCGCCCGGTGCTGGCCGTCGGGGCCGAGCTGAAGAGCACCATCGCCGTGGCCAAGGGGTCGATGGTGGTGGCCAGCCACCACATCGGCGACCTCGAGCACCTGGCCACGTACCGGTCGTTCCGCCAGGCCATCGACCACCTGTGCCACCTGTACGGCGTGGCCCCGGAGGTGGTGGCGTGCGACCTGCATCCGGAGTACCTGTCGTCGAAGCTGGCCGCCGATCTCGACCTCCCCGTGGTGGCCGTCCAGCACCACCACGCCCACGTGGCGTCGTGCCTGGTCGAGCACGGCCGCCCGGCGCCGGTGGTGGCCCTCGCCTTCGACGGCCTCGGCTACGGGCCCGACGGCACGCTCTGGGGGGGCGAGGTCCTGGTGGCCGACCTCGCCGGCTACGAGCGGGTGGCGCACCTCCGCCCGGTGCCGATGCCCGGCGGCGTCGCCGCCATCCGCGAACCGTGGCGAATGGCCCTGGTGTGGGCGGGCGGCGACGCGCTGGCCGGCGTCGACGCCGGCGCCCGCCGAGCCGTCCTCGACCTCGCCGAGCGGGGCGCGGCGCCGGTGACGACCAGCGTGGGGCGGCTGTTCGACGCCGTGGCCGCCCTCCTCGGCGGCCGCCGCCGGGTCTCCTACGAGGGTCAGGCCGCCATCGAGCTGGAGGCGCGGGCCCGCGCCGTGCCCCGCCAGGACGCGCCGACCTACGACGGCCTCGTCACGGCCATCGGCGGCGTCCTCGACCCGACCGCCCTCGTGGCCGCCCTGGTGCGCGATCGTGACGCGGGCGCCGCCCCGGCCCTGCTGGCGGCCGGCTTCCACGAAGCCCTGGGACGCGCCGCCGCCGGCCTCGCCACCCGTATCGCCCGGGAGCGGGGCATCGAGGCCGTGGTGCTGACCGGCGGGGTCTTCCAGAACGCCCGCCTGACCGACGTGGTCGACACCGAACTGCGCGCCGCCGGCCTGACCGTCCTGCTGCACGGGCAGGTGCCGCCCAACGACGGCGGCATCAGCGTCGGCCAAGCCGCCGTAGCCGCCGCCTCGGCGTACTGACGCGCCGCAGCCCGGTATGCGTGGCACATCGCGCATGAGTCGGGATTGGGTCCACTGCTCACCAGCGGGGCGGGCGGGCGCCGCGGCCCATGCCCCAGCTGGCCCCGCCGAGGCGACCCTCCTCCAGCTCGTCGGGCGGCCGGGGCTCGTAGCCGGTGGCCAGCAGCCGCCCGGCGTCCTCGCCCCGCTGCAGGACGACGCACGGGATGCGGAACGGGCAGCGCTGGCAGTGCGACCACGCCGGCGTCGGGTCGACGTCCACGTCGGGGTCGAGCATCGCCGCCACCGCCCGGCCGAGGCGGGCGCCGGCGAGCGCGATGGCGGCCGGCGACCGGGTGACGGCCGTGCGGCGCACGCCCGGCGGCTCCAGGCGCAGCTCGGTGTACTGGGTGCCCGCCGGCGGGCCGGCCAGCTCGCTCTCCGCCCACGCCCAGCACGCCACCAGCCCGGCCTCGTCCAGGTAGAGCTGGTCGGCGTCGGCGAAGCGGTCCACCACGCGGTGCTCGACCAGCCACGACCGCTCGTCGTCGTCGACGGCGACGAGGGCGACGCGCTGGCGGTAGCGCACGGCCTGGCCGGCGGCCGTGGCGAGATGGGCCTCGGGCCAGGCCGGGTCGGGAACGGGCACGTCGAGGTCGTACTGCACCCGGACGGGCGTGAAGTGGTCGACACCAGGCGCCCACCGCTGGAACTCGGCCAGGAGGCGCCGGCCAGCCTCGGGTCCACCGGCGTCGGCGTAGGCCTTCGTCACGAGCGGGGCGACGACCGCCCGGTCCCAGCTCCACATGCCCGGGAAGTAGTGCACCGCCAGCGCCGCCAGCAGCGCGGGCCCGGCGTCGCCGGTCGGGACGGGTACCCGGGGCCGCAGGTTCTGGCGGGTCCGAGCGCCGAAGTCCCAGGCCCGATGGCACCGGGCGAACCAGGCCCGGTCGTCGGCCGTCACGAGGGAGACGGGCACCCGACCTATTGGACGCCGGGGGCCGGGCACCGTCAACGGGGGTGAAAAAGACACTCATGTACGGCGGGAGCACGGCGGGGTGAACATGACCGGGGGGCGACGCCGCGCCCCGCCTACTCCGATCCGCCCGGAGGAACCGTGCCCGATACGGACGAGACCGTCATCCACATCTTGTGGATCAATGCCGGCCTGAGCTGCGACGGGGACTCCGTCGCCCTCACCGCCGCCACGCAGCCGAGCATCGAGGAGATCGCCCTCGGCGCCCTACCCGGCCTGCCGAAGATCGCGGTGCACTGGCCGCTCATCGACTTCGAATGCGGTCCGGTCGGGGGCGCCGACGACTTCATCGAGTGGTTCTTCAAGGCCGACCGGGGCGAGCTGGAGCCGTTCGTGCTCGTGGTCGAGGGCTCCATCCCGAACGAGGCGATCAAGAGCGAGGGCTACTGGTGCGGGTTCGGGAACGACCCCGCGACGAACCAGCCGATGACGACCAGCGAGTGGCTCGACCGCCTGGCCCCGAAGGCCCTGGCCGTGCTGGCCGCCGGCACCTGTGCCTGCTACGGCGGCATCCACGCCATGGCCGGCAACCCCACGGGCGCCATGGGCGTGCCCGACTACCTGGGGTGGGCGTGGAAGTCCAAGGCCGGGCTCCCCATCGTCTGCGTGCCCGGCTGCCCCACCCATCCCGACAACCTGTCCGAGACGATCCTGTACCTGCTGTACCAGGCCACCGGCCAGGCCCCGATGATCCCCCTCGACGACCAGCTGCGACCCCAGTGGCTGTTCGGGGCCACCGTGCACGAGGGCTGTGATCGGGCCGGGTACTACGAGCAGGGCGACTTCGCCACCGAGTACGGCTCGCCGAAGTGCATCGTGAAGCTCGGGTGCTGGGGGCCGGTGGTCAACTGCAACGTCCCCAAGCGGGGGTGGATCAACGGGGTGGGCGGCTGCCCCAACGTAGGCGGCATCTGCATCGGCTGCACGATGCCGGGCTTCCCCGACAAGTTCATGCCGTTCATGGACGAGCCCCCGGGCGGGAAGGTGTCCACCACCGCCAGCGGCCTGTACGGCTCGGTCATCCGGCGGCTCCGGGGCATCACGCACAAGACCGTCAACGAGGAGCCGAAGTGGCGCCAGCCCGGCCAGCAGCTCCTCACCGGCTACCAGGGTCAGTGGAGGTAACGCGATGTCCAACCACACACCGACCGTGGGCGCCGACGGCCTCGTCGACATGGCTTGGGACCCGATCACCCGCATCGTGGGCAGCCTCGGGATCTACACCAAGATCGACTTCAACCAGAAGACGCGTCGCCGAAGCATGGAGCACGTCGTCGATCTTCCGCGGCTACAGCATCTTCATGAAGGGCAAGGACCCGCGCGACGCCCACTTCATCACCAGCCGCATCTGCGGCATCTGCGGCGACAACCACGCGACCTGCTCGTGCTACGCGCAGAACATGGCCTACGGCGTGCATCCGCCGGCATTGGGCGAGCAGATCGTCAACCTCGGCGAAGCGGCCGAGTACATGTTCGACCACAACATCTTCCAGGAGAACCTCGTCGGCGTCGACTACTGCGAGAAGATGGTGGCCGAGACGAACCCCGGCGTGCTCGAGCTGGCCAACCGGACCGAGGCGCCGGGCGCCGGTGCCCACGGGTACAAGACGATCGGCGACATCATGCGCTCGCTCAACCCGTTCTCGGGCGAGTTCTACCGCGAGGCGCTGCAGGTGAGCCGGTCCACCCGCGAGATGTTCTGCCTCATGGAGGGCCGCCACGTGCATCCCTCCACGCTCTACCCCGGCGGCGTCGGCACGACCGCCACCATCCAGCTCTTCACCGACTACTACACCCGGCTCATGCGCTACGTGGAATTCATGAAGCGCGTCGTGCCGATGCACGACGATCTCTTCGACTTCATCTACCAAGCGTTGCCCGGCTACGAGGAAGTGGGCCGCCGCCGCGTGCTGCTCGGTTGCTGGGGCGCGTTCCAGGACCCGGACGTCTGCAACTTCGACTACAAGGACATGACCCGCTGGGGTCGGGCCATGGGCGTCACCCCGGGTGTCGTGGTCGACGGCAAGCTGGTCACCAACGACCTCGTCGAGATCAACCTCGGCATCCGCATCCTGCTCGGCAGCTCGTACTACGACAGCTGGGAAGACCAGGAGATGTTCGTGACGCGCGACCCGCTCGGCAACCGCGTCGACCGCAACCACCCCTGGAACCAGCACACCATCCCGCAGCCGCAGAAGCGCGACTTCGACGACAAGTACAGCTGGGTGATGTCGCCGCGCTGGTTCGACGGCACCGACCACCTCGCCCTCGACACGGGCGGTGGACCGATCGCCCGGCTGTGGTCGACGGCGCTGTCGGGCCTCGTGCAGACCGACCACCTGCGGGCCACCGGCACCAGCGTCGTCATCAACCTGCCCCGCACCGCGCTGAAGCCCGAGGTCACCTTCGAGTGGAAGATCCCGCAGTGGTCGAACGCCATCGAGCGCAACCGCGCCCGCACGTACTTCCAGGCCTACTCGGCCGCCGCCGCCCTCGATTTCATCGAGAAGGCGCTGGCCGAGGTGCGGGCCGGCCGCACGAAGACCTGGGAGCCGTTCACAGTGCCCGACGAGGGCATCGGGTGCGGCTTCACCGAAGCCGTGCGCGGCGTGCTGTCGCACCACCTCGTCATCAAGGGCGGCAAGATCGCCAACTACCACCCGTACCCACCGACGCCGTGGAACGCCAACCCGCGCGACATCTACGGCACGCCGGGCCCGTACGAGGACGCCATCTTGAACACGCCGATCTTCGAGGAGAACGGTCTCGACAACTTCAAGGGCATCGACATCATGCGGGCCGTGCGCAGCTTCGATCCGTGCCTGCCGTGCGGCGTCCACATGTACCTCGGCAAGGGCAAGGTGCTGAAGCAGCGTGCACTCGCCGAGCGGCATCGACCCGGCCACGCTGGCAACGTGAGCGACGACCTCCAGGCGGTCGGCGACAAGATCGAGCGCCTCCTCGACGGGCTGCGCGTGGCGGTGATCCCGCGCGAGTACGAGCACGTCGAGGAGGTCGTGCGCCTCGTCACGGAGCTCTATGGCGCCGGGCTCGAGCGGATCCTCGCGATCGTCGGGCCGGACGCCGTTCCCGATCTCCTCGCCGACGAACTGGTGGCCGGACTGCTGCTCGTGCACGGCCTGCATCCCCAGGATCTGTCGTCGCGAGTCGAAGCGGCGCTGGCGTCGGTGCGGCCCTTCCTGCAGCGCCACGACGGCGATGTCGAGCTGCTCGACGTCGACGAGCGGGCCGGCGCCGTCCACCTGCGCCTGCTCGGAAGCTGCGACGGTTGCCCGTCGTCGGCCGTCACGCTGCAGCAGGCCGTCGAGCGGGCCATCCGCGAGGCCGCCCCGGAGATCGCCATCATCGACGTCGAGGCCCACGACCCGGTCGTCGTGCCCGCCGGTGCGGCCGGCAATGGCGGCGTCCCCGTGGCCCTCGGCCGCAAGCCCAGCTACGACCATTGTCCCACCGAGGTCCTGGCCGGATGAGCGACGCATCCGGGCCGCTGGCGGTGCTCGCTCGCATCCGTCGCGGCAACGCGGCGCCAGTGGTGCCCGCCGGCGAGCGCTGCGACCTGTGTGGCGAGCTCCTCGCCGACGAGCACGGCCACCTGGTCGACCTCGACAGCCGGGCACTGCGGTGCTCGTGCCGCGCCTGCTACCTCCTGTTCACCGCCGGGGGTAGCCGCCTGCGGTCGGTTCCCGACCGCTACTTGTCGTTCCCGGACGTGCGGCTGACGGCCGCCCATTGGGATGCCTTCCAGATCCCCGTCAGCGTCGCGTTCTTCTTCCTCAACTCCAGCCTGTCCCGGGTGGTGGCCCTGTACCCCAGCCCGGCCGGCGCCACCGAGTCCTTGCTGCCCCTCGATGCCTGGGCCGAGCTCGAGCGCACCTATCCCGTGGTGGCGGCCATGGCGCCCGACGTGGAGGCGCTGCTGATGCACGCCGAACGGGGCGAGGCCGGGCCGGAGTGCTACCTGGTGCCGATCGACGCCTGCTACGAGCTGGTCGGCCGACTGCGGGCGACGTGGCGCGGCTTCGACGGCGGCGCCGACGCCCGCGACGAGCTCGGTGCCTTCTTCGCGCGCGTGCGGCGCGCGCCACCCCCGCCTCCGGTGTGCGCCCCTCACCACCGGAGGCGTCGCCGTGAGCCATCTCGACTTCGCCATCGTGGGGGCCGACGTGGAGCCCTACGCGGCGCAGCCGACGTTGCTGCTGCGGGTTTGCGTCACGGAGACGACCGGGACGCCCGTGCACGCGCTCGCCCTGCGCTGCCAGCTCAAGATCGAGCCGCAACGCCGGCACTACAGCGACACCGAGGTGGCCCGGCTCTACGAGCTCTTCGGTGAGACCCCGCAGTGGGGTGACTCGCTGCGGCCTTTCCTGTGGACGCACATCGGCGTCACCGTCCCCGGCTTCGACGGCACCGGCGACATCGATCTCCCCGTCGTGTGCACGTACGACTTCGAGGTGGCGGCGGCGAAGTACCTCCACGCGCTCGACGGCGGCGACATCCCCATCGTCGCCCTGTTCTCGGGCACGGTGTTCTCCAAGGGTGGCGCCGGCTTCGTCGCCGAGCCCATCTCGTGGCAGGCCGAGGCGGCGTACGCCCTGCCGGTGGCCACGTGGCGGGCCGTCATGGACCGCTACTTCCCCGACAGCGGCTGGATCCGCGTCAGCCGCGCCACCCTCGACCACTTGCAGCGGTTCAAAGCCGAACGCGCCCTGCGGGGCTGGGACGAAGCCTTCGAGCACCTTCTCAAGGAAGCGGGGGACGAGTCATGACCATGGTCCTGCCCACGCGCCCGGCGGACCGCTTCTCGACGGCCCGCGCCATCGCCGACGCCGTGCTGTACGAGGGCTACGTGCTGTATCCCTATCGCGCGTCGTCGCGCAAGAACCAGATCCGCTGGACGTTCGGCGTCCTGGCCCCAAGGCGGTGGGCCGAGGCCGACGGATCCGAGCGATGGGCCAACCGCACCGAGGTGATCGTCGACCCGGGGGCTGCTCCGGCGTTACGGGTCCGCATCCGCTGCCTGCAGGTGCAGGAGCGCCGCATCGAAGGCGCCGGCGGTGACGGCACGTTCGAACCGGTGGACGCCCTCACGGTCGGCAGCGTCACCCACGTCGACTTCGCCGAGGCCATCGAGCACGAGCTCGACCTCCCGGTCGTGACACTGCTGCCGCTCGCCGGGGCTCGCGCCATCATCGGCGTGCACCTCGACGCCGGCGTAGACGTCGACCCGATCGAGGATCCCGACGGCCACGTCGTCGGGCGCATCGTGCGCCAGCGCTGGGACGTGACGGCGCAGGTGCGCGTCACCGCCCGCTGGGCCGACGGACCGGGCGCTCTCCTGCACGTCACGGTGGACGTCGAGAACACCGTGGCCGACGATGATCCGGCCGCCACTCGCGACCAGGCCCTGCACCGGTCGCTGACCGCTGTGCACACCCTTCTCGCCATCGACGACGGCGTCTTCGTCAGCCTGCTCGAGCCGCCCGACTTCGCCGCCGCCGCCGCCGGTGGCTGCCGGAGCGAAGCGACCTTCCCCGTGCTCGTCGGCGTCGAAGGCAGTCCCACCGCCGACGTGGTGCTCTCCTCGCCCATCATCCTCTACGACCACCCCGCCGTGGCCCCCGAGAGCGAGGGCGACCTGTTCGACGCCACCGAGATCGACGAGATCCTCGCCCTGCGGATCCTCACGCTCACCGACGAGGAGAAGGCGGAGGCCCGCGGCACCGACCAGCGGGCGGCGGCCATCGTGGACCGCTGGGACGACATGCCGCCCGAGATCTGGGAACGACTGCACGGCGCCATCCGCTCGATCGGCCCGTCGGCGCCGGAGCCTGACCCGTCCGTGCCCGGTGCGGCGCCGTGGTGGGACCCTGGCGTCGACGGGAGCGTCGATCCGTTCGCCGACACCGTGATGATCGGCGGCCGGCGCGTGGGCCGGGGCACCCAGGTCGTGCTGCGGCCATCGAGGCGAGCCGACGCCCACGACCTGTTCCTCGCCGGCCAGCACGCCACGGTGGCCGGCGTGTTCCGTGACGTCGACGGCGGTGACCACGTCGCCGTCACCCTTGACGACGATCCGGCGACCGAGCTGCTGGCAGCCCAGGGCCGGTACTACTACTTCGCGCCGGACGAGGTGGAGCTGCGGTGAAGGTGCTGGCCGCCGGCATCGGCAACATCTTCTTCGGCGACGACGGCTTCGGCGTCGAGGTGGCCGACCGCCTGGCCGGCGCGAGCCTGCCCCGAGGCGTGCGGCTGGGCGAGTACGGCATCCGCGGCGTCCATCTCGCCTACGAGCTCCTCGACGGCTACGACGCGCTCGTCCTCATCGACGCGCTGCCGATGGGCGAGGAACCCGGCACCGTTGCTGTGTTGGAGGTCGACCCGAGCGACGTCGAGCCCCCGTCCACGATGGATGCGCACTCGATGAGCCCGGCGACGTTGCTCGGGCTGCTCGCCGGCCTCGGCGGCAGCGTCGAGCGGGTCATCGTGGTTGGCTGCGAGCCGGCTTCCATCAGCGATGGCATGGGGCTGAGCGCGGTGGTGCAGGCCGCCGTGCCTGCCGCCGTCGCCGCGACGCGCGAGGTACTCGAGACACTGGCCGCCGAGACGTCCAATCGGACGCGGGCGTAGGAGCAAGGGAGGGCATGGCGATGATCCGCCGGTTGCTGATGTTGGGCCTGCTGGCCGCGGTAGCGGGGATCGTGGTCCGGTCGGCGCCGGACATCGCCCGCTACCTCAAGATCCGGGAGATGTGATGGTGTGGCCCGCTACCGGATCGACCCGGCGCGCTCGCGCGTGGCGATCGATGCTTCGTCGAGCCTGCACCCGATCCACTCCGAGACCGACGGCCTCGAAGGGTGGATCGAGGTCGACGTCGACGGTGGCGGCCACATCGACCCCGCGGTGCCACCACGGGCCCATCTGGAGCTGCCCATCGAGAAGCTGCGGTCCGGCAACGCCATGGAGGATCGCGAGCTGCGCCGGCGGGTCGACGCCCGCCGGTTCCCGACGATCAGCGGCGACCTCACCGCCATGGAGGCGCTCGACGGCGACGGTCGCTACCGCGTGCGTGGCGACGTGACCTTCCGCGGCGTCACACGAGCGAGCGAGGACGAGATGACGGTCGCCCACGGTCTGCGCGACACGCTCCGGCTGCAGGGCTCGTCGGTGTTCGACATCCGCGACTTCGGCATGGAACCGCCCCGCATCCTGCTGCTCAAGGTGGCGCCCGAGGTGCGGGTCACGGTCGACATCGTGGCGCAGAAGGAGGACTGACGGCATGTGTCTCGGCATCCCCGGCCAGGTGGTGGCGCTGCTCGACCAGCACGAGCACCTCGCTCGCGTCGACGTCAACGGCGTGGGGCGCATCGTCAACATCGGCCTGCTGGAGGACGAGCACCTGGTGCCCGGCGACTGGGTCCTGATCCATGTCGGGTTCGCCATGTCGAAGATCGACGAGGCCGAGGCGGCCATGGCCCTCGACTCGTTGCGCATGATGGGGGCCGCCTACACCGACGAACTGGACGCGCTCGACGCGTCGCGCGCCGTCACCGGGCCGGGAGCCTGACGTGCGCTTCGTCGACGAGTACCGCGATCCCGTCGCCGCCCGCGCCCTGATCGGGCACATCACCGACCTGTCCGCCGGCGAGTCGTTCAAGTTCATGGAGGTCTGCGGCGGGCACACCCACACCATCTACCGCCATGGCATCGAGCACGTCCTGCCCGACGGCGTCGAGCTCGTCCACGGCCCCGGCTGCCCCGTCTGCGTGATCCCGATGGGACGCGTCGACGACGCCATCGCCGTCGCCGAGCACCCCGGCGTGATCTTCACGACCTTCGGCGACATGATGCGAGTGCCCGGCGGCCGAGGCAACCTGCTGGAGGCCAAGGCGCGTGGCGCCGACGTGCGCTTCGTCTACTCACCGCTCGACGCGCTGCGCCTGGCCGTCGAGAACCCGGACCGCGATGTTGTGTTCTTCGCCGTCGGCTTCGAGACGACGGCACCATCGACGGCACTGACGCTGCTGCGCGCCCGCGAGCTGGAGCTGGCGAACTTCTCGGTCTTCTGCAACCACGTCACCATCGTCCCGCCCATCAAGGCGATCCTCGAATCGCCCGATCTCCGCCTCGACGGCTTCCTCGGGCCGGGCCACGTCTCGACGGTGGTGGGCAACCGGCCGTACCGCTTCGTGCCGGAGCGGTACGGCAAGCCGGTGGTGACGGCCGGCTTCGAACCGCTCGACATCCTGCAGGCCATCGCCATGCTGCTGACCCAGATCCGCGAGGGTCGCTGCGCGGTGGAGAACCAGTACTCACGAGTCGTTCGCGACGAGGGCAACCCCCGCGCCCTCGCCGTGTTGGCCGAGGTCTTCGAGCTGCGACCGCACTTCGAATGGCGGGGCCTCGGCTTCATCTCCCGCAGCGCGCTCAAGCTGCAACCGGCCTTCGCTCGGTTCGACGCCGAGCTGCGCTATGACGTCCCGGGCGTGCGGGTGGCCGATCCCAAGGCGTGCCAGTGCGGCGAGGTGCTGAAGGGCGTCATCAAGCCCTGGGAGTGCAAGGTGTTCGGCACCGCCTGCACGCCCGAGACGCCGATCGGCACGTGCATGGTGTCGTCCGAGGGCGCCTGCGCCGCCTACTACAACTTCGGCCGCCTCCACCGCACCGCCGCCGTCACGCTCAGGTGAGTCGTACTGACGCGAGTTATCAACCGTGAGCGCGCTCATCGCGCATCAGTTCGCTGGTCGACGGCGTCTCCTCGGCCACGCAGGGGTCGAGGCACGACACCGCAAGCGAGGGGTTCGACGCGCTCACGGGCACGATGGTGCGGATCGTGAGGAAGGCGATGACCGCACCGGCGACGCACAGGCCGGCGGCGATGCGCAGCGCGACGGCGAAGCCCGGCCCGAAGCCCACGCCCGCCTCAGCCGCGGTGATGCCGGCCAGGCCCGGGAGCACGGCCACCGCCAGCAGGCCGGCCAGGCGGGCGACGGCGTTGTTCACGCCCGAGGCAATGCCCGCCTGGTGCGCGCTCACCGACGCCAGCACGGTGGCCGTCAGCGGCGCCACGAGCGTGGTCACACCGAGCCCGAACACGATCGCTCCCGGCAGCACCGCGTTCACGTAGCTACTTCCCGGCTGGATGCGGCTGTAGAGGAGGAGGGCGGTGGCGACCGTCAACGAACCGATGGTCATCGGCCACCGCGGGCCGATGCGCTGGGCCAGGGCTCCGGATCGGGCCGAACCGGCGGCG
The DNA here is from genome assembly GCA_963728985.1 of uncultured Acidimicrobiales bacterium. Classification (GTDB taxonomy): domain Bacteria; phylum Actinomycetota; class Acidimicrobiia; order Acidimicrobiales; family Ilumatobacteraceae; genus DASXAI01. The sequence goes on from CAVSME010000009.1 coordinate 157,275, forward strand.
GCGATGATCGTGACCGGCAGCATCGACGCGCCGGCGGCGAGGGCGGAGTACCCGAGGCCCGTTTGCAGCTGGACCGTGACCAGGAACGACGAGAGGCCGAGTCCGGCGTACACCGTGACGGTGACGAGGTTGGCCCCGGTGAACTGCCGGGAGCGGAACAGATCGAGCGGGAGCAGGGGGTGGGGGCTCCGGCGCTCGACGGTCAGGAACCCGGCCATTGCCACCGCGCCGGTGACGAGGGCGGCGGCCACCGGCGCCGTGAGCCCGTTGCCGAGCTCGATCAAGCCGAACGTCAACGAGGCGAGGGCGACCGTGATCAGCGCGGCGCCGCGCAGATCCGGGCTGGGGGCGGTCGCCCCCGCTGACGTCTCGGGCACGTGGCGCATCGCGATCCAGATGGTCGCCGCCGCGATGGGCAGGTTGATGAAAAAGACCGGGCGCCACGACAGGCCGTCCACCAGCCACCCGCCGACGAACGGACCAACGGCCATGGCGGCGGCGCCCAACCCCGACCAGGCGCCCACCGCCCGGGCCCGGTCGTCGGGATGGAAGGACGCGGAGATGATGGCGAGGCTGCTGGGTACGAGCAGGGCGGCGGCCACTCCCTGCAGCGCCCGTGCGGCGATGAGCACCTCGATCGTGGGCGCCAGGCCGCACAGGAGCGACGCCCCGCTGAAGCCGGCGAGACCGAGCACGAAGATGCGCCGGCGCCCGTACAGGTCGCCGAGGGAACCGCCCAGGAGCAGGAGCGACGTCAGGGTGACGAGGTAGGCATCGAGGGTCCACTGCAGTCCGGTCAGCCCGCCCCCGAGGTCATCGCTGATGTGGGGCAGCGCCACGTTGACGACGCTGGTGTCGAGGAACGCGATGCCCGACCCCGCCACTGTCGCCGCCAGTAGCCACCGGCCGGGCGGGGTGCCGAACCGGATGTTCGGGTCGGCGGCCACGGGCTCCCAGTCAAGCACCCAGCGCGCCGATCCGGCTCGGGTGGTTCCTCAGAAGATGTGGAGGCGGCGGGCGGCGGCCACGGCGTCTCGCTCGCCGGTGGCGGTCACGTCGAGGTCGTCCCAGGCCGCCCGCTGGGTCGACCACAGCACCAGGTCGTGGGCGCTGCAGGCGACGGTGGCGACCACGTCGCCCGCGCCGATCGTGAACGATCGTGCCGCCGTTCCCGCCAGCTCGATGGCGATGGCGCCGCCGACGCCGGCCAACAGCTCGGCGTTCTGCTGCGGCGCCGCCGCCACGATCCAGTCGACAGTCGGGACGAGCCGCAGCTCGTCAGACGGCGGCGGCGATCCGCCGAGCGGACCACGCGGCTCGAACAAGTCGGCCCGGATGTGCGTGTAGTGGTCGAAGGCGTAGGCGTTCGGCAGCAACGACGCCGGGTACGTGCCGAGGTCGCCGAGGGGCACGGCGATGGCCAGCGTTTCCAGGTCGGCCAGGGCGTCGAGCGCCTTGGCGCTGACCATCTCGTAGTCCTCCAGGACCTGATGGGCGCTCCACGACCGCCGGGCCGCCACCAGCTGCTCCTGGGCCTGCTCGGTGGGCACGCCGGTCGTGTCGGGCAGCGCCGAGCGGTCGACGGCCAGCCAGAACAGCGCGCCCATGTGGGCCACCACGTCCTGCACCGACCAGCCGGCGCACCCGCTGGGCGCCTGCCAGTCGGCATCGGTGAGCCGGGCGCCGAGGTCGAGCACCGCTTCCCGATCCGCTCGTAGCGAGGCAACCGGTCCGTACATAACATCGCTATGTTGCATAGCGTTACTCTGTCAGAGGTGCTGCAGACGTGCAAGGTGACATCCGACCGGCTACACACATCGGCGTGCCGTCGTTGCGCGAGGAACAAGTGCGCCAGACCCGGGCCGCTCTCCTCGGGGCCGGTCGCGCCCGCTTCGGTTCCCAGGGCTTCGCGGCGACGTCGGTCGACGACCTCGTGAACGATGCCGGCGTCACGACCGGTGCGCTGTACCACCACTTCCAGAACAAGACCGAGCTCTTCGCCGCCGTGTTCGAGCTCGTGCACATGGAGGTGCTCGTACGCAACGGGCAGGCCGCGGCCGGGGCCAGCAACGGGGTCGAAGCGCTGACACTGGCGTTCGACGACTTCCTCGACGCCGTGCTCGAGCCCGACGTGCGCCAGATCATGATCATCGACGGGCCGTCGGTCCTCGGCCTGGCCCGCTTCACCGAGCTCGACGAGCGCTACGCCCTCAACGCCGTCGTCGACATCCTCGAGCGGGCCAACGCCAGCGGCGAGCTCGTGGTGAACGACCCCGAGGCACTCGCCCATCTGCTCCTCGGTGCCCTCGTGCGCGGCGCGATGCTCGTGGCCGCCAGCCCCACGCCACGGCTGAGGCGGGACACCGTCAGCCGCACGATCAGCGACCTGCTCGCCGGGCTCTCACCGGCGCCAGGTCAGTCGCGGTAGCTGCGCAGGCCGTCGAGATCGAGCACGACCACCGAACGGCGGCCGGTCGTGATCAGCCCTTGACGCCGCAACGTCATCAAGGCCCGGGCGACTGACTCCCGTGACGCCACGATGTAACCGGCCAGTTCCTCCTGTGAGAGGGCCACGCCGATCTCGATGCCGTTGTCGAGTGGCCGGCCGTGACGCTCGGCCATTTCCGCCAGATAACCGGCGACCCGACCCATCGTGTGCTGTGAACCGAACTCGATGCGGCGGCGGTCGGCGTCCCGAAGCCGCTCCATGATCTTGCGCAACACGATCATGAGGACCCGTGGTTGCGCCTCGAGAAAGGCGATGAAGTCGGGCCCGGTGATGACCTGGGCGACGATGGCATCGAGGGCGACGATGCTGGCGGTCCGGGGCTCGGCGCCGTTGGTGAGGGCGGCCAGCTCGCCCACCAGCTCGCCCGGTCCCCGCACGGCGAGCAGCAGGTCCTGCCCGCCCGCCGTCGTGGCCACCACCTTCACCCGGCCCTCCCGGATGATGAAGACGTGGTCGCTGCGGTCGCCTTCCAGCAGCAGGACGGCCCCCCGGCGGTAGGAGCGCTGGCGACCGAGGCCGACCACCGCCGCCCGGCTCTTCTCGTCGAGGAGGCCCATGAAGGTGCCCCCGGATGCCTCCATCCGGTGGACGTTACCCTCGCGCTCGGTACGCACCCCAGGACGCTGTGCGTCGGAAGGCGTCGGCTTTGTGTGCCATTTGCCGTAGTTGGTATTCACGCTCAGTGGTTCCGTAAGGGCGCACCATTCCTGGTGGAAGGAGCGTCCATGCCAAACGTCGCTGAACTCGACGCATGGTCCGGTGACCTCGTCCGTCGGTACTGCGCCGGCGATGTCACATCCATCGATGCCCTGATGACCCGCTTCCGTCCCGTTGTCGTCGGCGCCGCCCGCCGGCACGTCTATTCCCCCCATGACGTCGAAGACGTCGTCCAGGAGACCTGGCTCGCCTTCGTCACCAAAGCCACGCAGATCCGCGAGCCCGAGCGGGTCGTCGGCTGGCTGCGCACCACGGCCACCAACGTTGCCCGCCGCCTCGCCATGCGCAACGCCCGCACCGACCTGGTGGACGACACCATGATCGAGCGCGTGCTGCCGTCGTTCGAGGACGACGTCACCACGCTCGCCGTCGACCGCACGCGGCGCGACGCCTTCGAGGAGGCCGTCGAGCAGCTCTCGTGCCCCGATCAGAACCTGGTCAGCCTGCTGATCGACGAGCGCGGCCTCTCGTACGGCACCATCGGCGGCCTGCTGGAGCGGCCCATCGGCAGCATCGGCCCGTCGCGCTCACGGGTGGTCGACAAGATCCGCCGCCAGCCCGTCGTGAAGGCGCTGCTCGACGCCGACGCCGCGGAGAGCTGCAGCGATGAGCACCTGGCCGCCACCGCTTAACAGGGTGCTGAAGTACCCGGGTCGGCGGCATGCGCCGACGCTCTGATTTGGGTGATCAGGTGGACGGCTCGCCGCCGAGGGCCGTACTTCAGCACCCTGTTAGGCGCGGGCGGCCTCGATATCGGTCAGCACCTGCACGACGGTGCCGGCCGCTGCATCGTCGAGCACCGAGAACGACGAGCGCACCAGGTCGTCGGTCAGGTCGTCGGCGCGAGCCAAGCGGGCCCGGTCGTCGTCGGTCACCGCCGGCGGCGTCTCCCCCCAGCCGAAGGACGTGTAGTCGTTGGGCCGGCGGAGGTAGTGAGCGACCTCGGCGCTGAGGCCGACGGCCCGGACGGCCACCAGATGGGCGCTTCCCCGCAGCTCCCGCAAGACGGCGATGAGCTGCATGGCTCGACCCGGGGCGTCGTCGGGCAGGGGCGCGGCTGCGGCAGCGGCGCCCAGTGTCAGTCCGGCGGGATCGACGGCGGCGATGATGGCCTCGGCGGCCGTGCAGAACGTGTCCAGGTTCTCGACGCCGGCGAGGCGGCCGCGGCCGAACTCGCGGCAGCACTCCAGGTACAGCGTGGCCGCATCCCGCGGCGACACCTTCTGGCGGGCGGTCGTCCACATCTTGTCGACGAGCCCGGGGTTGAAGTAGCCGAAGGCGCTCACCACGACGGGCGCCTCGACGTCGCCCATCACGCCCCCGCGCCCGAGGAAGTAGAAGCGGAACCCGTCGAGGCCGTGCTCCTTGCCGACGGCGAGGGTCTTGGGGTCGAAGTAGAACGCGCCGCCGAGGGCACCGAGCTTCGGCGCGGCTGCGGCGATCAGGTCGTCGGTCGTCACGGCCGGCACCGTAGGGCGTGACCCGTGCCGCCGGCCAACGCCGCCGGTTGTCGGTGGCGCGGCGCCGCCCGTTACGTTGCAGCGCGTCGGAACGAGATCGCGGAGGCGCACATGACGGGTCGGCTGGACGGCAAGGTGGCGGTGATCACGGGCGGGGCATCAGGCATCGGTGCGGCCACGGCGGCGCTGTTCGTCGAGGAGGGCGCCCGGGTGGTGATCGGCGACCTGCAGGCCGACGTCGGCGAGGAGACCGCCGGGCGCCTGGGTGCCAACTGTGCCTTCCAGCCCTGCGACGTCTCGAAGGAAGCCGACGTGGCCGCCCTCGTGGAGGCGGCCACCTCGCGCTGGGGCGCGCTCGACGTCATCTTCAACAACGCCGGCTTCGGCGGGGCGCTCGGCCCGATCGAGTCGCTGTCCGAGGACGACATCGACATCACCTTCGACGTCCTGCTGAAGGGCGTGATCTTCGGCATGAAGTACGCCGCGCCGGTCATGAAGGCCCAGGAGTCCGGCTCGATCATCTCGACGGCGTCGGTGGCCGGGCTCGTCGCCGGGGGCGGCCCGCACCTCTACAACGTGGCCAAGGCCGCGGTCATCCACCTGACCCACAGCGTCGCCACCGAGCTGGCCGAGCAGAACATCCGGGTCAACTGCATCTGCCCGGGCTTCATCGCCACCCCGCTGGCCGCCAACTCACCGCTCAGCAAGCGCGGCCGTGACGTGGCCGAGGAGCGCATGCAGAAGATGCGCGAGCAGTCCAGCCTGGCCCAGCCGCTGCACCGCGTCGGCGAGGCCACCGACATCGCCAACGCCGCGCTGTTCCTCGCCTCCGACGACAGCGCGTGGATCACGGGGATCGAGATGGTGGTGGACGGCGGGTTCCGCCTCGGGCGGCCGTGGCGCAGCCAGGCGTCCTGGTTGACCGAGCCCCACCCCATTCGGGTCTACCGTCCGGAGGGCCGCTGAGGCACCGAGCAACCGGGGAGACCAGACCATGACCGTGCAACCATTGCAGCAGGCGATCCAGAGCACGCGGGGCGTGCTGAGCAACGTCGACAAAGGCGACCTGAGCCGTTCCACGCCGTGCGCGTCGTGGAAGGTGTCCGATCTCATCAACCACATCGTCGGCGCCCAGCAATTCTTCACCGACGGCGTCAACGGTGCCCCACTGAACGCCGAGCCGACGGAGTACGCCACCGGCGACTTCATGGGCGACTTCGACCGGGGTTCGGCCGCTGCGGTGGCGGCGTTCTCGCAGGAGGGGGCCATGGAGCGCATGCTGCACCTGCCCTTCGGCGACATGCCCGGAGGCGTCTTCTACGGCCTCGCCTGCACCGACACGTTCATCCACGGCTGGGACCTGGCCAAGGCCACCGGCCAGCCGACCGACCTCGAGCCCGAGCTCGCCGCCGCCCTCCTGGCCCAGGTGAAGCCGGCTCTCCCCGATACGTTCCGGGGTCCAGACGGTGTGGCGCCGTTCGGTCCCGAGCAACAGGCGCCCGAGGGCGCCAGCAACGCCGACCGGCTCGCCGCCTTCCTCGGGCGCACCGTCTGACGGGCGCCCAGATGGAGCCGACCGCCGAGCAACTGGCCGCCCTCGGCACCAGCGAGCACGAGGGACCGGTCGTGATGCTCAACCTCGTGCGGTTCCGGGAGCTGGCGTCCGACGGCGACGGCACCGGGCGCGACGCCTACGGGCGCTATTCACGCGGGTTCATCCCGCTGCTCAAACGGTGCGGCGGCACCATCCTGTGGGCCGGAGACGTCACCGGCGTCGCCATCGGTGACGACGCCGGCGACCACTGGGACTACGCGGTGCTCGTGCAGTACCCCGACCGCCAGGCGTTCGTCGCCACCATCACATCGGACGACTACCGCGCCATCAACCACCACCGCCTGGCCGGGCTGGACAGGCACGTGATCCTGCCCGTCTCCGAGACCTACTCGAAGTTCGCCGGCTGATCCACCGCCCTGACCCGGCGGCGGGCCCTTGGTCAGGACGCCAGGCTCGACAGCGGCATGGCGCCGAGGGCGACGAGGGCGTCCGCTTCGTCCTCGAACAGATGACCGTTGGCGGCGTACACCACGTGCGCCTTGTCCCGCAGATCGGCGAGCTCGCTCGGCTCCAGCCGGCGGCCCGTGTACGCATTGATCCAGAGCGTCCTCGCCATGGCGATGTCTCCTTGCCGTAGCACTACCTCTACGACGCCCGACCCCGTCCAAGATGACGTGGATCTCGCGCCACGACCTACGGTGGCGCCGTGATCCTGCGTCGCGGCGCCGTCGCCGTGTTGGGCGTGATGGTGGCGGTCGCCGCCATGGGCGCACCGCCACCGGCCGCCGCCATCGACCGGGCGTCCCTCGACAAGGTCGACACCTCGCCGGCGCGATACGTCGCCGTCGCGCCCGGCCGGCTGCTCGACACCCGCGTCGACGGCCTCCCGGCAGCGGGCGGCGCGACGACGACCGTTCCCGTTGCCGGGCGCCTCGGCGTGCCCGCCGGGTCCACCGCCGTCGCCCTCAACGTCACCGTCACCGAAGCCGCCGGGCCCGGCTTCGTGACCGTCTGGCCCGCCGGCGTCGCCCGGCCCGAGGCGTCCAACCTCAACGTGGAGCGAGGAGGCCAGACCATCCCGAACCTGGTGATCGTGCCGCTCGGCGACGGCGGCGCGGTGGACATCTTCACCCAGATGGCGACGCACCTCGTCGTCGACGTCGTCGGCGCCTGGGAACCGGCGGCCACGGCGACCGCCGGCCGGTTCGTGCCCACGGGACCGACCCGTGTGCTCGACACCCGCAGCGGCGCGGCGGTGGCCGGTGGCACCACGCAGCTCGTCGACCTGGGACCGGCGGCCGCCGGTGCGTCGGGTGCGGTCCTCAACGTGACCGCCACGGAGGCCTCGGGCGCCGGGTTCGTCACCGTCTGGGGCCCTGGTGCGCCCCGGCCCGTCGCATCGAACGTGAACGTGGAGCGGCCCGGGCAGACCGTCGCCAACACGGTCGTCACGCCGGTCGACGCCGGCGGCCGGGTGGCCGTCTTCGTTCAGAGCACGACGCATGTCGTGATCGACCTCGTCGGCACCTTCACCGGGGACGGGGCGCCGTCGTCGGCTGACGGGCTGTTCGTGCCCCTGACGCCGGCACGCGTGCTTGATACGCGCACCGGCGCACCACTGCCGCGGCTGCTCGGTGGTGCCCGCGCCGACCTTCCGCTCGCCGGGCGGGCCGGCATCCCGGCCACCGGGGTGGCCGCCGTGGTCTTGAACCTGACCGCCACCGAATCGTCCGACGCCGGGTTCGTGACCGCCTACCCGGCGCGCACGCCGCTACCGCCCACGTCCAACCTCAACACCGAACGCACGTGGCAGACGATCGCCAACCTGTCCATCGTGGCGATGGGCGCCAACGGTGCCGTGTCCCTCCACGCCCAGCGCACCACGCAGCTCGCCGCCGACGCGTCGGGGTGGTTCATCGGCGCGCCCGCCCCGATCGACCCGAGCGTTCCCGCCGAGGCGCCGGCGCCGGCCGTTCCGTCGTCGGACGGCACCCTGGTCGCCGCCGGTTCCATCGGCGGCACCATCTCGCCCAAGTCGGTCGTGGCCACTGGTGCCGGCCTGGTGTTCGCCCAGAACATGATCTACAGCCACACCATCACCGTGTACGGCCGCGATCGCCGGCTGATCGCCACCATCCCCGACGCTACGGGCGGCCTGCAGGGCGGTCCGGTCGAGGCGGCGGTGACCCCGGACGGTCGCTTCGTCTACGTGAGCAACTACTCGATGTACGGCCCCGGAGCCGGCCGGCCGGGCTTCGACGCCTGCACCACCGGCGACGGTATCGCCGACAGCACCGTGTACCGGATCAGCGTGGCGTCGCTGACCGTGGATCAAGTGATCCCCGTCGGGCCCGTCCCCAAGTTCCTCGCCGTCACCCCCGACGGCAGCCAGCTCGTCGTGAGCAACTGGTGTGGCGACAACGTGAGCATCGTCGACACGGCCACCGGGCAGGAGATGAGGCGCGTCCACGTCGGGCACAACCCGCGGGGGCTGGCCATCACGGCCGACTCGCGCACGGCGTACGTGGCGCTGATGGGGGGCAACCGCCTGGCCGTGATCGATCTCGCCACCGGCGCGGTGCGCATCACCGGCGCCGTCGGCGGCGGTCCGCGCCATCTGAACCTCTCGCCCGATGGGCGCTGGCTGTACATCACGCTCAACGCCGACGGCGCCGTGGCCAAGCTCGACACGGCGACCGAACAGGTGGTGGCGCGCGTCGCCACCGGCAACGAGCCCCGCAGCGCGTCGCTGGCGTCCGACGGCGCCAACCTCTTCGTCGTCAACTACGAGTCGGCCAGCGTCAGCAAGATCCGAACGGCGGACATGACCGTCGTGCAGACCGTCGGCACGGCCACGCACCCGATCGGCATCACGTACGACGACGAGACCAAGGAGCTCTGGGTGGCGTGCTACGTGGGGCGGATCTTCATCTTCCAGGATTGACGGCGAGCTCGAACTCGAGCTCGTGGCGGATGGGCACACCGTCGAAGCCGGTGAGCGGGATCGACGGCTTGACCAGACGCGACCGCTCGACCGCGTCGCGGTGGACGGCGACGAGGTCCAGCCCCCACTCCTGGTAGAAGCGGATGGCGCGGGCGTTGTCGTTGGTCGTCATCAGCCACAATCGGCGGACGCCGAGCTGCCGGGCCCGATCGCCGGCCGCGTCCATGAGCGCCCGGCCGATCCCCTCGCCCTCGCAATCGGCGTGGATCGAGACCACCTCCAGCTCGTCACCGCGCACGGCATAGGTGAGCAGGCCGACGCGCTCGTCGCCGGCCAGCGCCGCGAACCCGTCGAGCGGTAGGGCATCGATCAGCTCGCCGCCCCTGGCCACGAGGCACGAGCCCCAGACGCGCCCCAGCGCCGCTTCCTTCCACGAGTCGTCGGCCGCCACGAGGGGCCGCACGTCGATCACGACGCGCCGGCCTGATCGAGGTGCTTCTCGAACCAGTGGTGCGCGTACGGCTCGTCGTTGAACGCCGGCACCTCGACGTACCCGCCCGAGCGGTACATGGCGATGGCTTCGGCCAGGTTCCGGTTCGTGTCGAGCCGGACGGTCAGGCAACCGGCGGCGCCGGCGTGGCGCTCCAGTTCCGTGAGCAGGCGCCGTCCCACGCCCAGCCCCCGCGCCGTGGGCGACACCCACATGCGCTTGATCTCGGCGGGCTCGGTGCCGTGGAGCTTCAACGCGCCGCACCCGATGGGCTCGCCCCGCAACGTCGCCACGAGGAACAGGCCGGCCGGAGATCTCATCTCGCTGAGCTCCGCGGGCCGCGTCTGGTTGGGGTCGAACCCGGCGTCGAACCGGCGGTTGAGCTCGGCGAAGTACTCCTGCAGGCAGTGCTGGGCGTGCCGGTGGGCCGGGTCGACGACGTCGGTCTCGACGAGGGCGGCGGTGAGCAGCGACCCCACCTCGTTCATGGCCGCCACGAGCCGGTCGCGCTGCGCGTCGCTCAGCGGGTCGAGCAGCGATCGCGCCAACGCGTCGCTGCGACGATCGAGCAGGGCCCGCTCGGCCCGGCCCTTCTTCGTGAGGTACACCGTGCGCACCCGCCCGTCGTCGGGGCTGACCCCGACGGTGACGAGGCCGCCCGCTTCGAGCGAGCGCAGCAGCCGGCTCAGGTACCCGGCGTCGAGATCGAGGCGGCTGCGCAAGGCCCGCACGTCACACCCGTGCTCGCCGATCTCCCACAGCAGGCGCGCCTCGCCGAGCGGCCGGTCCCGGGCGAGGTACTGGTCGTGGAGGGCACCCACCCGCTGGGTGACGGTCCGGTTGAAGCGCCGCACGTCGGCGACCACGGTGTCGTCCATTCCCTGACCGTAGTCAGAGACTGTTCCTTGTCGTCAACGAGACGATGTCAGCCCCGGCGGAGGTGCTGACCGCCGTCGACCGTGAGCAGCGCGCCGGTGATGAACCGCGCCTCGTCCGACGCCAGGAACAGCGCGGCGTACGCCACATCCCAGCCGGTTCCCATCTGCTTGCCCAGCGGCACCGACGCATCGCGCTCGGCGATCAACTGCTCGCGGCTGATGTGGCGCGCGGCCGAGATGCCCTCGATGGCCATGGGGGTGTTCATGAGGCCGGGCAGGATGGCGTTGACGCGGACGCCGTGACGGGCGTTGCCCATCGCCAGGTGCTCGGTCAGCGAGTTCACGCCCGCTTTGGATATCTGGTAGGCCGCCGTCGCCGTGGAGCAGATCGATGCGATCGACGAGATGTTCACGATGGCGCCGCCGCCGCGCTCGCGCATCACGGGGATGACGGCCTTGCTGGTGCGCCACATGCCGGTGAGGTTCACGTCGAAGATGCGCTGCCACGCGTCCTCCTCCACCCTGGTGGCGGGAAGGTCGCCGGTGCCGATGCCCACGTTGTTGTGCAGGATGTCCAGCGCCCCGTAGCGCTCGAGGGCGGCGGCCGGGATCGTGGCGCAGGAGTCGACGTCGGTGATGTCGGCGGCGTGCCCCACGGCTTGGCCGCCTTCGGCGTGGATCATCGCCACGGTCGCGTTGGCGGACTCCAGATCACGATCGACGACGACCACGCGGGCACCCTCGCGAGCGAACAGGATGGACGTCGCTCGACCGTTGCCGATGGTCTCACCTGGTGTCTGCCCACCGCCGATGACCACCGCCACCCGACCAGCCAGACGCTCCCCCATGCCCTCACTCTCCCACGGTTCAGATGGGCTTGGCGACGATCTCGGCGAGGGACCGGCCATGGAGACCGGTCGCCTCGAGCTTGGACCGGTAGCGGATCGAGATGCGCAGCACGGCGAAGCGCCACCGATCCGGATCGCGGCGCAGGCGATGCTGGTACGTACCGATCAGCAGCATGCCGTCCACGATCTCGAAGAAGTAGGCGAGCGTGGTGGCGGCGTGGCCGTCCAGGTCGATCTGCATGTTCGTGGCGATGTGCCCGGTCATGAACCCGTGGCTCGACGGGTCCGCGGTGCGGGCGTAGAAGTCGTCGATGATCGCCGACCGGCCGCGGTAGGTGCCGTCGACGCTGCGAGCCAGGCCGACCAGCTCGAGCTCGGCGTCCTCGGTGAACACGTCGCCGAGCGCGGCGAAGTCGCCGAGGTCGAGCCGGTTGCAGTAGTCGTGCACCGTCGCCCGGATGGCCTCCAGATCCTCGAGGCGCTGCAGCCTCGTCGCCAGCGCCGCCAGATCGACGTCCACGGTCACCGTCCTTCGAAGCGAGGAGCGCGCTTGGCCAGGAACGCCGCCTGACCTTCGCGGTAGTCCTGCGAGCGGAAGCACGCCTCGATCATCTGCGCCAGGCGCTCGCCGTCACGGCGTTCGGGGGTCATCTGGGTCTGGGCGATGGCCACCTTGCACGCCGCCACCGTGAGCGGCGCGTTCTCGGTGATCGTCCGGGCCAGATCCATGACCGTGGTGCGCAGCTCCGCGGCGGGCACCACCCGGTTGATGAGCCCGATGCGCAACGCCTCCTCGGCGGTGAACCGCCGGGCCGAGAAGAGGATCTCGGCGGCGTAGGCCGGGCCCACCAGGGCCACGAGCCCCTCGACGCCGCCATAGCCGTACCCGAGCCCGAGGCGCGCCGCCGGGATGCCGAACTGGCTGCCTTCGGCGGCGATGCGGATGTCGGCCTGCAGCGCGGTGAGGAGGCCACCACCGATGCAGTAGCCGCGGATCATGGCGACGATGGGCTTCTCCAGGTTCCGCCAGGCGTGGCCCATGTCGGCCATCGACCGGTCGTAGTCGGCGCGGGCCTCGGGCGCGGTGCGGACGTTGCCGAACTCGGAGATGTCGGCCCCCGAGACGAAGGCCTTCTCGCCCGCTCCCGTCACGACCACGACGCGCACGGCGGGATCGGCCTGCAGCGCGCCGAGCGCGTCCGGCAAGGCCCGGAGGATCTCGATCGACAGCGCGTTGTGCTTCTCCGGCTGGTTGAACGTGACCTCGGCGACGCCGCCGTCGACGTCGACGAGGAGCTTGCCGGTGCCGGTGTCGAGCGCGCCCACGCGGCGACCCTACGAGATCACGCCGCGCCGGCGAAGATCGTCGACCTCGTCCGCTTCGAGCCCGAGCTCGAGGAGCACGGACGTGGTGTGCTCGCCCGCCTCCGGCGTCGCGGCCCGAACGGTCGACGGCCCGTCCACGAGCGTCACCGCGTTGCGCAGGATGTCGATAGGCCCGAGGCTGGCTGAGTCCACCGTCGTGACCATCCCGAGATGGGCCACATGCGGATCGGCGAACACCTCGTCGGTGCGCAGCACCGGACCGCAGGGCACCCCGGCGGCGTTCAATCGCTCCACCCACTCTGCCGTCGGCCGCTCGGCCAGTCGGTCACCGATGAGCCGGTTCAGCTCCTCTCGGTTGGCCGAGCGCTTGGCCGACGTGTCGAAGCGGGGATCGGCAGGCAGATCAGGCAGGCCGACCGCGTCACAGAAGCGATGCAGGATGCGCCCGAACGCGCCGGCGATGTTGACGTAGCCGTCGGCCGACCGGAAGCAGCCCATCGGCACCATCGTGGGATGGTGGTTGCCCTCTTGGGCGGCGACGACCCCTTCCATCGTCCAGCGCGCCGCCTGGAGGTCCATCATGGCGATCATCGACTCGAGGAGCGATGTCTGGACCCAGCGGCCCACGCCGGTCCGCTCCCGCTCGTGCAGCGCCACGAGGACACCGATGGCCAGGTACAGCCCGGCCGACAGGTCGGCCACGGGGATGCCGACACGGGTCGGCTCCGTGCCGGGCAGACCGGTCACGCTCATCAAGCCGCCCATGCCCTGGGCGATCTGGTCCACGCCGCCGCGGTCGGCGTAGGGGCCGTCCTGGCCGAACCCCGACAGCGAGGCGTAGATCAGGCGGGGATTGCGCCGATGCACGGCCTCGTAGTCGAAGCCGAGGCGGGCCTTCACCTGGGGCCGCATGTTCTCCACGAGCACGTCGGCGTCGTCGGTGAGGCGCAGCAGCAGCTCCAGGCCCTCGGGCTGCTTCAGGTCGATGCCGATGGCCCGCTTGTTGCGATGCAGGTTCTGGAAGTCCGAACCGTGGCGCTCGGCATCGGCCCGACCGGCCGTCGGCGGCTCCACCCGCACGACGTCGGCGCCCCAGTCGGCCAGCTGCCGGACGCACGTGGGTCCGGCGCGGGCGATGGTCAGGTCGACGACGCGCAGGTCGGCCAGCGGCAGCACCGACGCGGGATACTACGCACGGCCCGGTCACACACCCGAGTCGACGAGCGGTCGTTCTCGGAGCGATCCGTCTCACAGACGAGACGCAGTGCTCCGAGAACCCCTCAGTCCTCCGCCAGCAGGCGGTAGAGCTGCTTGCGGGCCTCGGTGATGATCTGCAGGGCCTGCTCGACCTGCGCCTGGTTGCCGGCGGCGCCGACCTGGCGGGCGGCGACGTGGAGCTGCATGAGCGCGCCACGCAGGCTGCCGCCGCCCTCGGCCCCCGCCCACGGCGGTCCGCCCGCTTCCTCCAACCGGCTGCGGGCCTCGGCGTGGCCCTCGTCGGTGAGCTCGTACACCCGCTTGCCGTCGCGGTCGGACGACCGGGCCAGGCCCTCGTCCTCCAGCAACTGCAGCGTCGGGTAGACCGACCCGGCGCTCGGGCGCCACGCCCCGCCGGTCTTGTCCTCCAAGGCCTGGATCACCTCGTAGCCGTGGCGGGGCTGCTCGTCGAGCACCGCCAGGACGGCGGTGCGGATGTCACCTCGCCGCATCCGGCGCGGACCACCCTCACGGCCGAAACCCGGACGGTGGTGATGGCCTGGTTCATGTCGCATGAGAAACCTCTTGTTCGTTCGCATTCGCTCACGATATATCGCGATCGGACGGAGAACAACCCGCTCGGGTGGAATCTCAGTGGCCGGCCAGGCGGGCTCAGGTCGCCGAGGCCACGAGCACGAACTCGGTGGCGCGGTCGTCGCGAACGTCCGCGGTGCGCAGCGGGGGCGGCCCCGACAATGGCCAATACCCGACTGACTTGATCAAGATTCGACGCCACGGGGGCGCTCGCCGGCGATCGCCACGCCGCGCCAGGGGCGCTCGGTCGGGCTGGCCACCGTGTAGTGGGCGGTGACGCGGTTGTCCCAGACCACGACGTCGCCGGCGCGCCACCGCCAGCGCACCGTGCGCTCGGGGGCGGCGATGTGGGTGCCCAGCAGATCGAGCAGCCGGGCGCTCTCGGCCGCCGACACGCCCTCGATCCGGCGGGTGAACGTGGGGTTCACGAACAGCGCCCGCTCCCCCGTCGCCGGGTCGACCCGGACGACGGGGTGGCGCGCCGTCTCGCCGGCGCCGTCGTCGTGGACGCCAACCAACGGGCCGAGCTGCGCGCGCAGCGACTCGGGCAATGCGCCGTACGCGGCGACGAGGTCGGCCCACAGCGTGTCGCCGCCGTGCTCGATCCCACGACCGGCGGCGGCCACGACGGCCACCGGGGGACTCGCCGTGAACGAGCCGTCAGTGCGCCAGCCCGGGCCGAACCCGCCGCCCCCCTCGCCGGCGAGCTCACCGAAACGGCGAGCGAAGGTGGCCAGTTCGGGCGCGGTCAGGTGCTGCTCGCGGAGGAACACCACTCGATGGCGCTCCAGCGCGTCGCGCAGGGCGGCCTCGTCGTCGGCGGCGAGCGCGGTCAGGGTCAGGCCCCGCACCTCGGCCCCGATCGTCGCCGTGAGAGGGTCGATGGCGATCGCCGGCGGGCCGCCGGCGATCGGCAGCCCGGCGGCCTGCCACGCGTCGAACCCGCCGGCCAGGTCGTGCACATCGCCGACGCCGATGTCGACCAGCGCCGCCACCGCCAGGCTCGACGCGTAGCCCTGCTGGCAGAACACCACGATCGGTCGATCAGTGGCGACACGGGCGTCACGATGGGAACCGTTCGGGTCGATCCGCCACTCGAGGACGTTGCGGTCGATGATCACGGCGCCGGGGATGGTGCCGTGCGTGCGGCGCTGGGCATCGGGCCGGGTGTCGATGAGGATCGCCCCCCGGTCGCGCAGGGCGGCCGCCTGCTCCGGATCGACCATGCTGATGCGTCGGCGCGCCGCGCCGAGCAGCCGCTCGGTCGCCGCGTCCGGGCCCTCAGCCATCGCCGTCAACGTACCGGGAGCGCGTCAGCCGCCGGTCCCGTGGGCGTCCCACGCATCAGGGTCGGCGGCGAGGGCAGCGACGTGCGGCGGCAGTGTGCCGGCGGCGAGATCGGCGATCGTCACCGTCTCGAGCACGGAGCGCAAGGACGCCCGCACGGCGATCCACAGCGACACGAACGGCTCGGGATCGCCCTCGGCCAGGAGCTCGTGGGGCCGTACCCCGCGCACGACCGACAGCGGTCCTTCGAGGGCGCGGATCACGTGGGCGACGGTGATCGAGGCAGGAGGGCGGGCCAGGAGCCATCCGCCGCCGCCGCCCCGCTGGCTGCGCACGAGGCCGCCGGTGCGCAGGAGCCGGAGGATGTCGTCGAGGAACCCGGGCGGTAGGGCGTCCTTCTCGGCCAGCCGCGCCCGAGTGACGGGCCGGCCGGGGAGGTCGGCCGACAGCTCGGCCAGCCTGGTCATCACCCGCACCCCGTGGTCGACCCGATACGAGATCCGCACGATGCCGACGGTATCGAGCGGCCCGGGTCGCGGCGGTCGTGCTTGACGCGCCGGCCGCGATACCTCTAAAACCTGACTGTCTTAGTCAACAATCCCCTGGAGGTCGCCTCTATGCCTGTCCGCCGTCTGGTTCCCCTCGCCCTCGCCATGGTGCTGGCGGCGGCGGCGTGCGGGAGCGACAACTCGGGCTCCTCCTCCGCCGCCACCACCGCAGCTGCGGCCGCCACCACGGCCGGGGGCGCCACCACGGCCGCCGGTGCCGCAACGACGTCGGGCGAGAAGGTGACGCTCCGCCTCGGCTTCTTCCCCAACATCACCCACGCCACGGCGCTCGTCGGCGTGGAGAAGGGCATCTTCGCCGACAAGCTCGGCGCCAACGTGAAGCTGGAGACGTCGACCTACAACGCCGGTCCGGCCGCCATCGAGGCGCTGTTCGCCGACGCCATCGACGCCACCTACATCGGCCCGAATCCCGCCATCAACGGCTACGCCCAGTCCGGCGGCGAAGCGCTGCGGATCATCTCCGGCGCCACGTCCGCCGGCGCCTCCCTCGTGGTCAAGCCCGAGATCAACAGCCCCGCCGACCTCAAGGGCAAGACCATCGCCTCACCGCAGCTGGGCAACACCCAGGACGTGGCCCTGCGCACCTGGCTCAAGAGCAACGGGCTGAGCAGCGACACCTCGGGCGGCGGTGACGTCTCCGTCAAGCCGCAGGACAACGCCGCCACCCTGGATGCGTTCAAGCAGGACCAGGTGCAGGGCGCCTGGGTCCCCGAGCCGTGGGCCACCCGCCTGGTGCAGGAGGGCGGCGGCAAGGTGCTCGTCGACGAGAAGTCCCTGTGGCCGCAGGGCCAGTTCGTGACCACCCACTTGATCGTCGCCACCAAGTTCCTGAAGGACCACCCCGACGTCGTGAAGGGCCTCCTCGCCGGTCAGGTGGCGGCCAACGACTACGTGAACAAGAACCCGGCCGACGCCCAGAAGGCAGCCAACGACGAGATCGAGAAGATCACCCAGAAGCGGCTGGCCGACGGCGTCATCACGGCCGCCTGGAAGAACCTGACCTTCACCGACGACCCCATCGCCTCGTCGCTCAAGACGTCGGCCGACAACGCCATCGCCCTCGAGCTCCTCAAGCCCGTCGACCTCAGCAAGATCTATGACCTCGGTCCGCTCAACGAGGTGCTGGAGGCCGCCGGCGAGCCCGCCGTCAACGAGCCGTAGCGCTCACACCCGGCCGAGATCGAGCCGGGCGGCGACGCCGTCCAGGCCCGGTCCCGCCGCCGGGTACCGCAGGAGGACGGCCGGGTCGTGGCCCGGGATGACCGCGTCGCTCGATGAGGCCAGGCGTCGCAGCCTCTCCCACCCTTCGACCATGGCCCCGAGGTCGTAGACGATCGGGAAGGGTCGGCCCGTGTCCATGTTCTCGTAGTAGTGGGTGGCGTCGGAGGCGAGCACGAGCCCGCCGGCCTCGGTGCCCACCCGCACGACCTGGAGGCCATCGGTGTGGCCGCCGATGAGGTGCACCGACAGGCCGTCGGCCAGCTCGTCGTCGCCGTCGTGGAACACGACCCGCCCGCCGTGGACGGCCCGGACGAGATCGGCGACGTGGTCGGGGGTGAACGAGTGGCCGAACACCCGACGGGTCATGTGCCGCCCGGTGGCGAATGCCATCTCCCGGTCCTGGACGTGGAAGCGAGCATGCGGGAAGTGGGCCACTCCGCCGGCGTGGTCGTAGTGCAGGTGGGTGATGATCACGTCGGTCACCGTGGCGGCATCGATGCCGATGGTGGCCAGCGCGCCGGCGGCCGAGCGCAGCAGCCGGCGACCGCGCCGCGCCGCGTCGTCGGGGCCGAAGCCCGTGTCCACCACCCACGTGGCGTCGGCGCCGACGGCCACCCACACGAAGTAGTCCATGGGCATCGGTGCGTCGTGGGGGTCACCGCCGATGAAGTGCTCGGCCCGTCGAGCGTCACGTTCGGCGTACTTGAGGGCGTAGACGCGGTAGGTACCGCTGCCGGTCATGCGCCCGTATGGTAGGGCGCCGCCAGACGCCGAAGCCGAGGAGAGATGCATGGATGCCGAGCTGTTCAACGTCGGGCTGGAGGCGCGCACGCGGGTGCTCGGCGCCGAGTACGTGACGCGCGCGATGTCCTCGACCGACAGCTTCAACCACGAGTTCCAGCAGATCCTCACCGAGTACTGCTGGGGTGGCGTGTGGGGCCGCTCGGCCTTGACCGATCGGCAGCGCAGCCTCAACAACCTCTGCCTGCTGGCCGCCCTCAACCGGGGCGAGGAGTTCAAGACGCACTTCCGCGCCGCGCTGGGGAACGGCTGCACGCTGGACGAGCTGCGCGACACGCTCATCCAGATCGCGGTGTACGCCGGCATCCCCGCCGGCGTGGAGGCCTTCCGCCTGGCCCGCCAGGTGCTGGATGCGGAAGGGATCACACCGGAGCCGGCGGCGTGACCCCGGCGGTCGTCGGCTTCGTCGGCCTGGGCAACATGGGTGGGCCGATGGCGCGGCGCATCGTTGCCGCCGGGTTCGAGCTGGTGGGCTTCGACGCTGCCGGCACCGCCGAGCGCCTGCCCGCCGGCGCCACGGCCGCCACCGACGTGGCCGACGTGGCCACCCGCGCCGACACCATCCTCCTCAGCCTCCCCGACGGCCACGCCACGCTGGCCGTCGCCGATGGCGTGGCCGCCGCGCCGCAGCGCCGCGCCACGACCGTCGTCGACCTCTCCACCGTGGGTCCGGCCGCCGCCACCGCCGCTGCCGCCGCGCTCGAACGCGTCGGCGTGACGTACGTGGACGGGCCGGTGTCGGGCGGCGCGGCGGGAGCCGCCGCCGGGACGATCGCCCTCATGTTCGCCGGACCCGCTGCGGTGCTCGACGCCCACCGACCCATCTTCGAAGCCATCGCCGGCAACATCTTCGCCGTCGGCACGATGCCCGGGCAGGGCCAGGCCATGAAGCTGCTGAACAACTTCCTGTCGGCCACGGCGCTGGCGGCGACGTCGGAGGCGCTCATGTTCGGGCGGGTCCACGGCCTCGACCTGGCGATGATGGTCGACGTGCTCAACGTGTCGAGCGGCCGCAACTCGGCGACCGACGACAAGTTCCCCCGCCGGGTGCTCACCGGGACCTTCGACGCCGGCTTCCGCACCGCGCTCATGGCCAAGGACGTCCGCTTGTACATGGAGATGGTGGCGGCAGCGGGAACCGCCGGTGCCGTCGGCCGCACCGTCGCCGACGTGTGGCAGCACGCCGATGCGGCCCTCCCCGGCAGCGACTTCACCCAGATCTGGCAGCACGTCGCCGGCCCGCTGGCGGCCTTGGCCCCCGGTGACGGGCCCGTGCCATGATCACGCGATGACCGACACGCAGCACGACCGCACCACCGTCAAGCAGCTCGCCGAGCGGTACCGGAACTGGGGCAAGTGGGGACCGGACGACCAGCTCGGCACGGTCAACTACATCTCGCCGGAGAAGATCATCGAAGCAGCGGGACTGGTCCGCAAGGGCAAGGTGTTCTCGCTGGCCCTGCCCCTCGACGGGAACGGGCCGATGACCGGCGCCTACGGCCGCGTCAATCCCATCCACGTGATGCTGCAGGACGGCGGCGACGTGGCGTCGGGTTCACAGGACCACTTCCCCGAACTGCGCTACACCGATGACGCCGTGTACCTGGTGCTGCAGTGCGCCACGCAGTGGGACGCCCTCGCCCACATCTACCACGAGGGCAAGATGTACAACGGCTACGGCACCGAGGCCGTGAACAGCCTGGGCGCCAACAAGAACAGCATCACCCAGGTGAAGGACAAGATGGTCAGCCGCGGTGTGCTGCTCGACATCGCCCACCTGAAGGGCAAGCGCTGGCTGGACGTGAGCGAGCCCATCGGCAAGGACGAGCTGGAGGCCGCCGCCGACGCGCAGGGCGTCGCCGTGGGTGAGGGCGACATCGTGCTCGTGCGCACCGGTCGCCTCGGCTTGGTGAAGGAGCGTGGCAGCTACGGCGACGAGTACGCCGGTGGACCGGCGCCCGGCCTCGCCATCAGCGCGTCGGAGTTCCTGTGCGAGCGCAAGGTGGCCGCCGTGGCCACGGACACCTGGGGCATCGAGGTGCTGCCCAACGAGACGCCCGACGTGTTCCAGCCGTTGCACATCATCCTGCTCGTCAACGCCGGCATCCACATCGGTGAGATGTTCGACCTCGAGGAGCTGGCGGCCGACTGCGCCGCCGACGGCGTGTGGGAGTTCATGTTCGTGGCCCCGCCGCTGACGGTCACCGGCTCGGTCGGCTCGGCCATCAACCCCCAAGCCATCAAGTAGGTCGAGGCCGCGCGCGGGCGGCTAGCCCGCTTGGTCGGCCTTGAGGAACCCCATGGCCCGGCCGGCCACGATGGTGTCGGCGTACTCCTCGAGGACGGCGATGCGCCCGTCTCGCACCTCGTACACCCAGCAGTACTGGTTGTCGTAGTCGAGGCCGGTCGCCTTGGCCGTGGCGGTGAGGCGCTGCTGCACGACAGCCACGTCGCCGTCGGCCACGATCCGACGGATCTCGAGGGCGAAGGGCTTCGAGAGGTCGAACATCTGGCGCACGATCTGGCCGCCGAGGGCGTCGACGATGGCCTCCGCGCCTTCGGTGCGCTCCACCGGAGCGGCGGCCGGCGGGATCCACACCGCGTCCGGGGCGAGCAGATCGAGCAGCCGGGGACGGTCGGCCTTCTGCAACGCGGCATAGAAGTCCTGGATCAACGTGCGGGTCTCTTCGGTGCTCATGGCCGCATGTTGCCAGGCCGCCCCAGCCACGTGCCACGCTCGCGCATGGCCAGTCACGATCTCTACGACGTCATGAGCACCCTGCGAGCCGTCCGCCGCCTCCGGCCCGACCCCATCCCGGCCGACGTGCTCGACCGGGTCCTGCAAGCAGCGTGCTGGGCGCCCACCGGAGGGAACATGCAGCCGTGGCGGATCATCGTCGTGCGGGGCGAGGAGAACAAGCGGGCGCTGGCCGAGGTCTACGCACCGGAATGGAGGACCTACACGGAGTTCGGCCGGCGCCGGGCCGAGCGCCAGCAGCTCCCCGAGGCCGACCGGGCCAAGCTCGAACGGACGCTGGCGGCCGGCGACTACCTGGCCGAGCATCTCACCGAGGCACCGGCCATCCTCTTGTTCATCGCCGATCCGGCGATGATGGCCATCACCGACAAGAACCTCGACCGGATCTCCATGGTGGGCGGCGGCTCGGTCTACACCGCCGTCCAGAACACGATGCTGGCGTGCTGCGCCGAGGGACTGGGCTGCACGCTCACCACGCTCCACTGCATCAGGGAGCCGGAGGTGAAGGCCGCCCTCGGCATCCCCGAGAGCTGGGCGACGCTGGCGATGGTGCCCATCGGCTACCCGATCGGGCGGGGCCACGGCCCCATCGCCCGCCGGCCGCCGGCCGAGCTCGTCTTCGACGACGCCTACGGCGTCCCGTGGTCCGGCTGACGGCCGCTCACGCGGCCAGCGCGAGGATGCCGGCGTAGCGCTCCAGCTGCGTCGAGAACGTGCGCCGCGATACGGCGAACCCGAGCACGAGCCGGTCGACGCCGAGCTGCGCGCACGCCTGCGCGTAGTCGTTGAGACCGTCGCCGTCGCCGCCGTGGAAGAGGCCGGTCTGGACCACGAACCCGTCGCGGCTGCGCCCGTTGGCCGCCAGCAGCTCGTCGAGGGTCTCGATGGTGGCCCGCAACTGGTCCACGGTCAGGTTCCAGCCGAACCACCCGTCGCCCCAGCGCGCCGCCCGGCGCAGCGCGGGCGGCGTGTTGCCGCCGACGAGGACGGGGAGGTGGGGCTGCTGGACGGGCTTCGGCATGGCGATCACGTCGTCGAAGCTGCAGAACTCGCCGTGGTACGAACCCCGCCCGGCCGTCCACACCTCTTTCATCACCTGGATGTACTCGTCGCAACGATCGCCACGGCGCTCCCAGGGCACGCCCAGCGCGAGGTACTCCTCGCGCGACCAGCCCACGCCCACACCGAGCAGGAACCGGCCGGCGGAGATCTGGTCGAGGGTGGCCGACTCGCGCGCGGTGATGAGCGGGTTGCGCTCGCCGATCAACAGCACTGACGTGCCGAGCTTCAGCTGTGTCGTCGCCACCGCGGCCACCGTGAGGGCCAGGAACGGATCGAACACACCCGGGTCCGAGCCGAGGTCGAGCACGCCCGACTCGTTGTAGGGATAGCGCGAGTCGTAGCGGTCGAAGAAGACCACGTGCTCGGGCACCCATAGGGACTCGAAGCCGAGCGACTCGGCCACCGTGGCGTACTCCTGGATGAACGCGGCATCTCGCGCTGGAGTGCCGCCGAAGGCGTCGGACAACCCGATGTGCACGGTTCGGTCTCCTTGCTCGGCCCTGGTCAACAGCATCTAAGGTGCGCCCGTGACGAGCTGGCAAGTTGGTCGGGCGACGATCACGCCCGTTGTCGAGGTCGAGACCAAGACCTCGCCGCGCTTCCTGTTCAAGGGCCTCGACAAGGCGGGTGTCACCGAGATCGCCCAGCGCGCCCCGTGGCTCGACGGGACGTTCGTGGATGGCGGTGGTTACCTGCTGCAACGCATCCAGTGCCTGGTGATCGACATCGACGGCACCCGCATCGCCGTCGACACCTGCGTCGGGAACGACAAGACAAGGGCCAACCCCGGCTGGGACCACCTCCAGCTCCCGTTCCTGGCCGATCTCGCCGCCGCCGGGTTCCCCGCCGAGTCGATCGACGCCGTCGTGTGCACGCACCTGCACGTCGATCACGTCGGCTGGAACACGACGCTGGTCGACGGCCGCTGGGAGCCCACGTTCCCGAACGCCCGCTACATCTTCGCCACACCGGAGTTCGAGTACTGGCAGGCGACCTCCTATCCCGACGGCGACGACATCTTCGGCGACTCGGTGGCGCCCATCGTGGCGGCCGGGCGGGCCGACCTCGTGCCCATCGACCACCGAGTCGACGGCAGCATCCGGCTCGACCCCACGCCCGGACACACCCCCGGGCACGTCTCGGTCGTGGTCGAGTCCCAGGGCCAGCAGGCCGTCATCACCGGCGACATGATCCACACGCCGATCCAGATCGCCGACGTCCGGCTCTCGTCCTCGTTCGACTACGACCCGGACGCCGCCGCCGACACCCGCGGCGCCTTCCTGAGCCGCTACGCCGACGGCGCGCTGGTGATCGGAACGCACTGGGGCGGGCCGGGAGCCGGACGCCTCCGAGCCGACGACGGTCAGTGGCACGTGGAGGCCGCTCCGCCTGGTTGACGGCAGCGACCGACGTGGCAGACGCTGCGCGACTACTGGGACATGGACGGGTCGGAGGCGGCCGAGACATCAGCACTGGCCATGCCATCCTCCGCACCGGTGAGAACTCGTGGCTCCACCCGGCCGAGCTCGCCGGGAACCCGCACGGCGCCGCCCTCCCGGCCATGTTCGACCGGGGTCACCTGGCATCCATGCCCCCGCCCCTCCAGGGCACGCGCTAGCGGCTCGGCTCCCCGACCCGGAGTCCGATGAGGGCCAGCGCGCCCGCTACCGCCGGCAGCACGCTGGCGAACAGCCGGTAGCTCAGCACCGCCGCCAGCGCCGCCGGCAGGGGCACGCCGTAGGCGTGGAGGATGAGCGGCGTCACCGTCTCCACGATCCCGACACCGGCGGGCAGCAGCGGGACCATCGAAGCCAGGATGCCGACGGTGTACGCCAGCAACAGCACATCGAGGCCGACCCGCGAACCGGCGGCGTGGACCGTGCAGTACAGGCAGAAGCCCTGCGCGATCCACGCCGCCACGCACGTGCATAGGAGGATGCGCCGGTCCACGCCCCGGCCGGCGACCCGCATGGCCTCGGTGTGCCATTCCGCGCCGCGGGCGCGCCGCACGTGCGCGGCAGGGCAGTCGCGCCAGTAGCGGATCCGCAGCAGCAACGCGGCGACCACTTCGGCCGACCGGCGGCGGGTGGAGAGCCAACTGGTCAGGGCGAGCAGACCGAGGGTGACCGCCGCGCCCACGATGGCGGGCGCCTGGTAGGGCACCGGCACGTGCGAGAGGGCGAGGGCAACGACGACATCGAGTGCCGCCAGTGCCAGCAGGCCCCGGACGCTGAACCACTGGGTGAACCCGAACAGCAGCAGGATGCGCCGGCGATCGACTCGGCGGCGGCGCAGCGCGGCGCCCGCCATGGCGAAGCCTTCGAGCGGCGCCGCCGGCAGGACCGACCCGAGGCCGAACAGCACGAGGGCGGTGCGCACGGGGGCGGCCCGCCTCATGTCGGGCACGTCGCGCACCACCCAGCGGACGTGCAACGACAGGAACCCGTACGCCACGACCACGCTCAGCATGGCGACGGCCAGCCAACCGACATCCATGTCGCGGATCGCCGTCCACGTGCCGCCGAAGCCCCCGACGAGCGACGTCATGGCGATGACCACGCTGGCGGCGATGGCGAAGGTGACGAGCAGGCGCAGCAGCCGCCTGCGCCCCGACCTCAGCACTACCGCCTCGTCGGTCGCGGCCCCCGCCCGGGACGGCGCCGATCCTGGCAGCGTGCACGGCCGCTCCAGGCCCGTGCCGACTGTCATCACGTTCGACGGTACCCCTGTCAACTGCGGCGCAACCCTGCACCCCCAGGCGGGTAGCGCCGGCCTGGGCTTTTGCTAGGGCGAGCGCTACGGTCGCGCCGTGCCTACCATCGAGACCGCCACCGGACCCGTTGACAGCGCCTCGCTCGGGCGCGTGTTGATGCACGAGCACGTCTTCGTCATCTCTCCGGAGATGAAGGACAACGTCCCCGAGGAGTGGGGTGACGACGACACCCGGATGAACGACGCGGTGAAGCGACTGCAGGAGCTCAAGGAGAGCGGGATCGACGCCATCCTCGATCCGACGGCGCTCGGGCTCGGGCGCTACATCCCGCGAATCGGGACCATCGCGTCGCGGATCGACCTCAAGATCATCGTCGCCACCGGTCTCTACACGTTCAACGACCTCCCCCACTACTGGTCGGCGCGGGTGCCGGGTAGCGGTCCCAACGGCAGCGATCCCATGGTGGATCTCTTCGTGCGCGACATCACCGAAGGCATCGCCGGCACCGGCATCAAGGCCGGCGTGATCAAGTGCGCCACCGACCGCCCGGGCATCACCCCCGGCGTCGAGCGAGTGCTGCGGGCCTGCGCGCAGACGCACCGGGCCACGGGCGCGCCGATCACGACGCACACCGACGCCGCCTCCCGCCGCGGCCTCGAGCAGCAGGAGGTCTTCAAGTCCGAGGGCGTCGACCTCACGAAGGTCGTGATCGGCCACAGTGGCGACACGGAGGATCTCGGCTACCTGGAAGAGCTGATCGACAACGGCAGCATCCTGGGGATGGACCGCTTCGGCATCGACGGCCTGCTGCCCACGGAGAAGCGCGTTCGCGTGATCGCCGACCTGTGCGAGCGCGGCTACGCCGACCGCATGGTGCTCAGCCACGATGCATCGTGCTACCTCGACTGGATCCCCGGCGAGATCCCGCCGGCGTACATGCCGAACTGGCACTACCTGCACATCAGCCGCGACGTGATCCCGGCGCTGCGGGACGCCGGTGTCACCGAGGCCCAGATCGAGACCATGCTCGTCGACACGCCGCGGCGTTTCCTGGAGAACGCCGGCGCCTATTAGTCATGGCCACGAGTGGCGAGTCCAGGGACGGTGTCGCGCTCACCAACCTGGACCAGCCCCTGTTCGACGGGGCCGATGCCACCAAGCGCGAGCTGGTCGACTACCTCGACGGCGTGCGCGACCGCATCCTCCCTCAGCTGAAGGACCGCCCGCTCTCGGTGATCCGCGTCCACCGCGGCGAGGAAGCGTTCATGCAGAAGAACGTCCCGAAGTACGCGCCCGAGTGGTTGCGGACCGTGCCGTTCTGGGCGGAGACCTCCAAGCGGGAGGTCTCCTACGCGCTCTGCAACGACCGCCGCACGCTGCTGTGGTTCGCCAACCAGCGAGCCGTGGAGTACCACCCGACGCTGGTGCGGGCTGATCGGACCGACCACATCACCCATCTCGTCCTCGATCTCGACCCGCCCGAGGGCGGCGGCTT
Organism: uncultured Acidimicrobiales bacterium; assembly: GCA_963728985.1. Classification (GTDB taxonomy): domain Bacteria; phylum Actinomycetota; class Acidimicrobiia; order Acidimicrobiales; family Ilumatobacteraceae; genus DASXAI01. The sequence goes on from CAVSME010000009.1 coordinate 183,699, forward strand.
CACGGCAGCGGTGCGCGCCGCCCACCTGGTACGCCAGGCGCTGGCCGACGTCGGGTTGGAAGGCGCAGTGAAGACCAGCGGGGCCAAGGGTGTCCACGTGTTCGTCCCTGTCGACGACCAGGCCTCCCTGGAGGAATCAGCCGCCGCCACTCGCGCCATCGCGGCGCGCGCCGAACGGCTCGATCCCGCCATCGCCACCACCGCGTTCATGAAGGAAGACCGGGGCGGCAAGGTCTTCGTCGACTCGACGCGCGTGGGCGGGGCCACGGTGGTCGCCGTCTACAGCCCCCGCGTCCGGCCGGGCGTACCCGTGTCCTACCCCGTCGGTTGGGACCACCTCGACGACGTCTCGCCTCGGGACTTCACCATCCACTCGGCCCTGTCCCAACTGGGCGACACCGAGCCGTGGACGGCGCAGATGCCGGCCCCGCAGCACCTCAGCGCCGAGCTCATCGAGGAAGGCCGCGCCATCCCCGTCGCGCGCGTGCAGGCCATGCACGAGGGCAAGCGCCGCGCTCGCGCCAAGCGGAGCTGATCGTCTCCACGCGCCGACGATGATCGACGCACCAGGCGCGCTCGTTTACGATGCGCGTCGACAACCGTTCGGAGCCGATCGCGACCCGCTGCGACCCGGACGGCGAAAGCGAGGCATCTGTGCTTGTGCTGGCCGACTACACGCTTGGGGACGCACTGCTGACGGTCCTGTGGATCTTCGGATTCGTCATCTTCTTCTGGCTCCTCATCGCCGTCTTCAGCGACATCTTCCGCAGCCACGATCTGTCCGGATGGGGAAAGGCGCTGTGGTCGATCCTCATCATCATCTTCCCCTTCATCGGGATCTTCGTGTACCTCATCGCGCGCGGCGGCAAGATGCACGAGCACGCGGTCGAGCAGCAGCAGGCCGCCAACGCCGCGTTCACGAGCTACGTGCAGCAGGCCGCGGGCAGCTCCGCCAGCGTGGCCGACGAGCTCCAGAAGCTGGCGACGTTGCGCGATCAGGGCGTGATCACGGCGGCGGAGTTCGAGACGCAAAAGGCCAAAGTTCTGGCCTGACCACCAGCACGCCGGCCGCCGCCACGACGACGGCGAAGATCAGCGAGGCCCAGCCGAGTCCGAGCACGAGCAGGATCAGGAGCCCGAGCGCCACGGCGGCGATCGTGGCCAGGTCCCGGTGACGGCGGGCCCAGCCCGTGAGCGGGTCGCTGTAGCGCGCCACCACGCCCGTCACGACGGCGAGGATGGTGATGATCACGAGCGCCCGTACGAGGCTCGAGCGCAGCGAACTGGCGAGGGCATCGGCCACCGCCCGGCCCCCGGGCGTGGCCGGTGCGCGGGCGACCCGGGCGGCGACCCGCCGCATCACCACGATCAACAGCACCGAGACGAACGTGATGGCCACGGCGAGGCGGAACAGCGCCTGCCGGCGCCGAACCGCTACGAAGATGGCGGCGGCACATGCCACCACGGCCAGGATGACCAGGAGGACGACCGCCCGCTTGGCCAAGACGAAGCCGCGCTGGGCCTGGTCGAGCAGATCGTCGCCCGACGCGACATCGGTCCGGTACACCACGATCTGGCCGAAGTCGTCGGGTAGCCGCCCACCCAGCGCCGCCGCGATCGGGCCCGGCGTGCTCGTGTCGGTGGGGATGGTGATGCTGGATGGGATCAGGCCGCCCTCCTGGAGCTGGATGAGCGCCTGGCGGATGACCGGTAGGAGATCGAGCGTGACCGTGCCGTTCTCGATGGAGACGGCGTCCGAGCTCAGCAGGCCGTCCCCCTGGAGGATCTGCAACGCGCGACTGTGGGCCCGCTCGGCTGCCCCGATCAACAACCGCTGGCCGGCGTCCGATGACAAGACGGCGTTGACGCCTTCCTCGACCCGGCTGCGCACGGCCCCCTCCAGCACCCCGACGAACGGCTGGAGCGCGGCGGGAACGCGGTCGAGGACCCCGGAGGCGACCACCGCCGCTTGCACCTGGTCGGTGATGTAGGTCGACGCCGCCGAGATCACCTGCTCGTCGCTCACGACGTCGGTGACCGTGGCGCTGAAGCGGTCGTCGTTGAAGACCGTGCGGGATGCCCAGACGGCCACGCTGGCTATGCCCACGAGCAACGCCGCCAAGACGATGAGCACCCACGTGAAGACGCCGCGGACTCGGTGGCTCCGTTCCGCTGGTGTAGAGGGCTCGGTCTCGGTAGGTGTCACGCGCAAATACTGCCCTGTCCCGGCACCCCCCGAGAACCAAAGGGGTCTGGGCTAGCCGTTTGCGGGCAGCCGTGTGCCTGCCCGATCCGTCCCGCCTCGACACGATTGGTGACTTCGAGCTTGCGCAAGAGGTTGGAGACGTGCACGCTCACCGTCTTCTTGCTGATGAACAGTGCATCCGCGATCTCGCGATCCGTGTGTCCGGCGGCGAGCTGACCGAGCACTTCGACCTCGCGTGGTGTGAGGCCGAGATCCGTGGCGACCGTGGAGGCCGTCGCCTCCGGCGCATCGCGCAGGGAGATGCGGGCGCGCTGGGCCAGGCGCTCGATGCGCTCCTGAAGTGGCGACGCGCCGAGGCTCACGCTGGTCTGCCACGCCTGCTGGAGGCACTCGTCGGCGCGGGCGCGTCCCGCGCGCCGCTCGAGCGGCGCTTCGGCTTCCCGCCAGCGGCAGTAGGCGGCGGGATGCGGCTCACCGGCGACATCCCACTCGCCGGCGGCCTCTGCCCAGCGATCGGGATCCGAGGTGTCCAGACGCGTCCGCTCCGCCGCGCACGTCGCTGCGAAGGCGCGCGCCCGGGGTGCGCAGGTGCCGCTGCGTTCACTGCCTCCCGTCACGATCCGGCGAGCCTCCTGCAGGAAGCCGGCGGCGACGAGAGACGGCCATCGCGTACATCTCGGGGCGCAGCGTCTCGTCGTCGGTCCCGGCGGCAAGGGCGAGTGCTCGCTCGACGTCCTCGTAGGCATCGGACGGTCGGCCCTGGGCGAGCGCCAACTCGGCGTTGCGGACGTGGAACGCGCCGCGGCCCTGCACGTCGGTGAGGCGGGCGGTCACCCCGTCGGAGATCGCCAGTGCTCGTGTCGCGTCGTCGGCGCGGCCGCGACGGATCAGCACCATCGCGCGAAGGAGCGACGGCGCCGTGATGCAACTGCCCACGCCGCGCTCGCCCGACCGCGCCAGCAGCCACCGACCGGGGACCGGCACCGGCCAGGTAGGCGACGTCGGCCGCCATCTCCAGCAACCGGAACCGGTCGCCGGCGGGCATCGACTCGACGGGCAGGCGATCGAGTGCCGACAGTGCTCGCTCGAGGTGCCCGTGGGCCTCGGGGAAGGCCCACACCGCGCTGGCGGCGTCGGCGGCCACGAGGGACGCCTCCATCGCCCGCTCCCACTCGCCGGCAGACCACCAGTGTGCGGCGAGCGCGCCGGCGCGATGGCCTGGCCCGTCGATGGCCAGAGCCGGGTTGGCCGTCAGGGCGACGGCCATCTTGCGGTGCAGGCGGCGGCGCTCGCCGGGCAGCATGGCGTCGTACACGACCTCACGCAGCAGCTCGTGGCGGAACCGGTACGCCGCCTGGCCGGGGTCGACGACGAGGATCTGCTTGTCGATCGTGTCGGCGAGAGCGCGGTCGAGCGCGTCGGTGTCGAGGAGGCCCAGCGCGTCGAGCAGTTGATGATCGGCGATGGTTCCCGCCGTCGCCGCGCCCCGCAGGAGCAGGCGGGCCTCGGGGGCAAGACGATCCACCCGGTGCAGGATCACGCCCTTGAGCTCGGGCGACAGCGACGGCTGGTGGCGGGCGGCGGTGAGCTCTTCGGCGAAGAACGGATTGCCCTCGGAGCGGGCCCATACCGCCTCCACCAGGGTCCAGTCCGGCTGATGGCCCAGGATGCCGGCGATCATCGTGGCCATCTCGCCGCGGTCGAGCCCCTCGAGCCGCAGATGCACGACCCGACCATGTCTGCTGAGCTCGCTCAGCCACGGCCGCAAGCGGTGGTCCCGGCCGACCTCGTCGCTGCGATACGTGCCGACGAGCAGCACGCGACCGTCAGCGAGGTTGCGGGTGAGGAAGCCCAGCAGCTCGGCGCTGGCCGAGTCGGCCCGCTGCAGATCCTCCAGCGACAGGACGATCACCGATTGCTCGGCCAGCGCGGTGAAGCACGCCAGGACCGACTCGAACCGTCGCGTCTTCGCCAGCTCGTCGGCCACGTTGCGGCTGGGGGCATACCTCGCGGCACGGGCGGGCGCGGGCGGACCGAGGCCGAGGCCCGCCGCCAATGGCCCGAGCAGCTCGCTGACGGCGGCATCGCTCGACTGGCGGAGCAGGTCCCGCAGGATCCCGACGATCGGCCCGTAGGGCAGGCCGCCACCGTCGATCGGCACGCCCACCCCGGTGGCCACCAGCGCACCAGCGGCCCGGGCCCGCTCACCGAGCTCGTCGACCAGGCGCGTCCTGCCGATGCCGGCGTCGCCGGCGACGAGCACCGTGGCCGCCCGGCCGGCGGCCACCCGAGCGAGCGTGGCATCGAGGACGTCCAGCTCCTCGGCGCGGCCCACGAAGGCGGGGCACGACACCCGTTGAGGCATCGCCGCAGTTTCGCGCGCGCCACCCCGTCCCGATTCCGGCAGCTTTCGGTCGATGTGACCACGGTCTCACCCATCCTCCGGCGCGACGGTGCGCCGACGGGCCAGTCTGCGCCCCGGGGACGCCCCGCCCACATCGGGAGACCTCCTCAGATCGTCATCGCGTGCTCCCTAGAACCCGCCACGCGAGGATGGCCGGCATGGAGCCGACGCTGGAAGGCAAGGTGGCCCTGGTCGCCGGGGCCACACGCGCCGCCGGGCGGGGCATCGCCGTCGAGCTGGGCGCCGCCGGCGCCACGGTCTACGTGACGGGTCGCACCACCCGCACCGAGCAATCGGAGATGAACCGTCCCGAGACGATCGAAGAGACCGCTGCGCTCGTCGACGACGCCGGGGGCCACGGCATCGCGGTGCAGGTCGATCACCTCGTGCCCGAGCAGGTGGCCGCGCTCGTGGCGCGCATCGAGGCCGAGCAGGGCGGCTTGGACGTGCTCGTGAACGACATCTGGGGCGCCACCACCATGGAGTGGGACAAGACCGTGTGGGAGTCGTCGCTCGACATCGGGCTGCGCACGCTGCGCCTCGCCGTGGACACCCACGCCATCACGTGTCACTTCGCGCTGCCGTTGCTGATCGAGTCGCCCGGCGGGCTGGTCGTCGAGGTGACCGACGGGACCGCCGAGTACAACGCAACGAACTACCGGGTGTCGTTCTTCTACGACATGGCGAAGGCGGCGAACCTGCGCATGGCGTTCGCGCTGGCCCACGAGCTCGAGCCGTACCGCGCCACGGCCGTCGCGCTGACGCCAGGGTGGTTGCGCTCGGAAGCCATGCTCGAGGCCTTCGGGGTGACCGAGGACAACTGGCGCGACGCGACGGAACGCATCCCCCACTTCGCCATCGCCGAGAGCCCGCGCTTCGTCGGCCGCGCGGTGGCGGCGCTGGCCGGCGACCCCGACGTGGCCCGGTGGAACGGGCAGTCGCTCTCCAGCGGCCAACTCGCCCAGGTCTACGGGTTCACCGACGTCGACGGCAGCCAGCCGGACGCGTGGCGCTACCTGGTCGAGGTCCAGGACGCCGGCCAGCCCGCCGACACGACCGGCTACCGCTGACCGGCGATCCAGATGTCGACGCAGCGGGCCAGCTCCGCCAGCGGCACGTTGCCGTGGCCGAGGACGACACCGTGGAACGCCCGCAAGGAGAACCGGTCACCGAGGTGGGCGGCAGCCTGGTCGCGCAGCCGCTCCAGCTCGAGGCGGCCGATCATGTAGCTGGTGGCCTGCCCGGGATCGGCGATGTAGCGATCCACCTCCAGGGTGGCGTTCATCAGGCTCTGCGCGCCGCGCTGGCACACGAAGCCGATGGCTTCGTCGCGCGTCCAGCCCATGGCGTGCAGGCCGGTGTCGGCGACGAGGCGCGCGGCGCGGAGCGAGTCCATGACGAGCATGCCGAGGCGCGACACCGGTGAGTCGTAGAGCGCCATCTCGTCGGCCAGCCGCTCGGCGTAGAGCCCCCAGCCCTCGCTGAAGCTGGCGACCTCGAGCTGCCCGAGCACGGGGTGCAGGTCGAGCTCGAGGGCCAACGCCAGCTGCAGGTGGTGTCCCGGCACAGCCTCGTGGAACACGGTGACCTCGAGGAGGTAGCGCCGCCACGCGGAGGGGTCGGCGGCGTTGTAGAAGAACGTCCCGCCGCGGTGCCCGTCGGGTGACGGCGCCGTGTAGAAGGCGAGCGGACCCGAGGCGGTGGCGACGGGCGCGCACTGCGCCACCGGCAGCCGATCGAACCAGCGCGGTGCTTCGGCGTGTACCCGGTCCATGGCGGCGGCCACGACGGCGACGATCTCGTCGACGCTCGAATGGCACAGCACCGGGTCGGTCCGCAGCCGATCGCGGATCGCGGCCGGATCATCCACGCCGAGCACCGGGGCACCCAGCGCGACGTACTCGTCGTCCAGCCGAGCCAGCTGCTGCAGGCCGATCTCGTGCACCGCGGCCGCGCTGAGCTCTGTCGACGTGGCGGCACGGAGGAGCCCGGCGTAGGCCTCCTCTCCCTGGTTCAGGAAGCACAAGCCAGGCTCATCGTCGGATCGCGCCGCCGGCAACACCTCGTCTCGCAGCACATCGCGCAGCCGGGCGATCGCCGGCCGAGCGGCATCGCGGATCGCATCGAGCACGTGCTGATGCCACTCGTCGGCCTCGGTCGCCGACAGCTCGACGGGTGGCGCCTGCGCGGCGAGCGGGTCGCGGGCCAGATGGGTGCGCAGCAGCGCGTCGTAGGCCTCGATGGCGGCGGCCACGCCGCGCGCCGCTGGGGTCCGCCCCTCGGCGCGACCTTCCTGCAACCCGGCCACCCAGCCATCCACGAACGACGGCAGCGCCCGCAGCTTCTCGACGTAGCCGGCGCCATGGCGGCGGGTGACGAGCGCGTACGCCGGCACGAGGGTGGACAGGAACGTCACGAAGTTGAACGGTCCGGCCACCAGCGAGACGTCGCGCAGGTGCGGCAGGGCGGCCACCTCCGAGCGGGCGCTGAAGGCCAGCGCGCCCAACATGGTCCGTTCACGCTCGCTCATCGCGCCGGCGCCCAGCGACTCGGCCCGCTGCGCGAACGCGGTCAACCGATCGACCCGCTCCGCCACGCGGGAGGGGCTGAAGTTCTCCCAGTGCTCGATCTGGTCGACGTCACCACGGTCGATGTTCCACAGCTGCGCGGTGGCCCGGTAGTAGTCCCAGTACTCGTCCGCCAGCACACCGACGTCCGACACTCGAGCGAGGCTAGGCCCGCCGGCGCAGGTGTGGCGACGGCCCCACCGGGGTACCTCGGGCCACGGAGGTCGGGGAGGTGCACGCAAGCGGATGGGACGACTGATCGACGTGGACCACCTGGTATCCGCCATCCACATCGCCGAACGGCTCGGCTGCGCGCGACCGACCGTCTATTCGTGGATCGATTCCGATCCTGCCTTCCCGCCGCCGGTGTTCACCTCCGCCGGTCCCGTGTCGAGAGGCGTGCGCCTCTGGTACTGGCCCGACGTCGAGGAGTGGCACACGCAGCGGCGCTCTCGGTGACGACGGGAGCGGCGGGCGATTTGGAGCGCCACCGGTGAGCGCCTTTCACTGGCGCGAGGCACCGAACGGGGAGCAGTGCGATGACTGCAGGTCAACGTCTTCCGTCAACACCGGCACCGAGCCACTACTGGGAGGGCCACGGCGGCATCAAGATCGCCGGCGACGTGTGGGGCGATCCCAGCGGTCCGCTGGTGCTGCTGCAGCACGGCGGTGGTCAGACGAGGCACGCCTGGAAGGGCGCCGGTGAGACGCTCGGCGCCGCCGGGTACTACGCGATCGCCTTCGACGCCCGAGGCCACGGCGACTCCGACTGGGCGCCCGACGGCCAGTACGGGCAGGACCTGATGGTGGCCGACCTCCAGTGCATCGTGGAGGCGCTGGGTGGGCGCCGTCCGGTGCTGGTGGGCGCCTCCATGGGCGGCGGCACGAGTCTGGTGGCCGTCGGCGAGGACCACGTCGACGCCAGCGCGCTCGTCCTCGTGGACATCGCGCCCCGGATCGAACCCGAGGGCGTCGCCAAGATCCAATCCTTCATGTCGCAGCGCCCCGAAGGCTTCGGCTCGCTCGAGGAGGTGGCCGCCGCCATCGCCAGCTACCAACCGCACCGCAAGCCCCCCAAGAACCTCGACGGGCTGGCCAAGAACGTGCGCCTCGGCGAGGACGGGCGCTACCGGTGGCACTGGGACCCCCGCTTCCGCACGGGCGCCCGCGATCTCGGCCAGCGCCAGGCCCGGCTCGAGGAGTGCGCCCGCAGCCTGACGCTGCCCACCCTCCTGGTTCGTGGCGGCCTGTCGGACATCCTCAGCGAGGAAGGCGCGGCCGCGTTCCTCGAACTGTGCCCCAACAGCGAGTACGTCAACGTCGAAGGCGCGGCCCACATGGTGGCCGGCGATCGCAACGACATCTTCGCCGGGGCGGTGATCGAGTTCCTCGGGCGGACGGTCTCGGTCGAGAGCAGCGGCACCTCGCCGGAGCCGAGGCACCCCCATCACCTCGGCCCGCCCGGCGACGTGCTCGACGTTCCCTGATCCGGGCGGATACGTTCCGCCCGTGGATCAGCAAGTGGTACTCATCACCGGCGCGTCCCGCGGCTTCGGTACGGCGGCGGCGCGCAAGATCGCCGGCCGCGGTCACCGCGTCGTCGCCACGATGCGCGATCCGCTCCGCGACGGAGCCGCCGTTCGCGCCGGGTACGAGGACCTCATCGAGACCATGCGCCTCGACGTGACCGACGCCGCCGAGGTCGAGCGGGTCGTCGCTGCGACGCTGGAGCGGCACGGGCGCATCGATGTCGTCGTGAACAACGCCGGCTACGGCCTCTACGGACCGGCCGAGTGCGGCAGCGAGGCGCAGCTCTGGCGCCAGCTCGACACGAACACCTTCGGCCCGTTGCGCGTCATCCGCGCCGTGCTCCCGTCGATGCGGACCCGGCGCCGAGGCAAGATCGTCAACGTCACCTCGCTGTCGGGCCGGATCGTCTCGCCCCTGCTGGCGCACTACGCCGCCACCAAGCACGCGCTCGAGGCCCTGACGGAGGGCCTGCGCTTCGAGGTCGGGGCGTTGGGCATCCAGGTGTGCAACCTCGAACCGGGGATGTTCGCCAGTGACTGGCAGACCGGCAACCTCGACATCGCCGAGGGCGCGACCGACGGCCCGTACGCCGAGCTGGTCGCCGCCCGGCTGGGCGCCTTCCGGGATCTGGCCGCCACCCGCCCCGGGTCGGCCAGCGTGGCGGCGGCCCTCGCCGACATCGTCGACCTGCAGCAGCCGCTGCCCCTGCGCTGGCCCGTCGGCAACGACGCCGTGCACCAGATCCCGATCCGTTCCACCGTCTCCGACGAGGAGTGGGCGCAGCTGTGCCGCACCGGCACGTTCGGCCCGTGGCGGGCACCGCTCCATCCCACCGCGCCCGAGCCGGCGCCGCACACGTGGAGCGGCGAGAACGTCGTCATCGTCACCGGCGGGTCTCGGGGCTTCGGCGCGGCGGCGGCACGCGAGCTGGCGGCGCGCGGCAGCATCGTGGTGGCCACGATGCGCGAGCCCGATCGCGACGCCAAGGCCGTCGTCGACGGCTACGAGGACGCGATCCACCCCGTTCGGCTCGATGTGAACGACTCAGCAGCGACGGCCGCGTGCGTGGAGGAGACGATCAGCCGCTTCGGACGCGTCGACGCGCTGGTGAACAACGCCGGCTACGGCCTCTTCGGCGCCCAGGAAGACCTGTCCGATGACGAGACCCGGCGCCAGTTCGACACCAACCTGATCGGGCAGTGGCGGATGGTGCGAGCAGCGGCGCCGCACCTACGCCTGCAGGGCTACGGCAAGATCATCAACGTCTCGTCGCTGTCCGGCCGGGTACCGAGCCCGCTGCTGTCGTGCTATGCGGCCACGAAGCACGCCGCGGAGGCCATGAGCGAGGGCCTGGCCGCCGAGCTCGCCGCGTGGGGGGTGCAGGTCACGATCCTCGAGCCCGGGATGTACGCCAGCGACTGGCAGACGACCAACCTCGACGTCTGCGAGAAGGTCCGTACGGGCGCCAGCGCCTACGGCCGCGCCACCGAGCGCGCCATCGCCGGCTTCCGGGCGCTGGCCGCCACCCGCCCCGGCTCCGACGCCGTGGCCGCCGCCATCGCCGACATCGTCCAGCTCCAGCAGCCGTTGCCGTTGCGGTGGCCGGTCGGCGAGGACTGCCTGCGCATGATCGCCGACCGGCGCCGGGCCAGCGACGACGAGTGGGAGGCCCGCATGCGCGCCGCCGGCTGGGGCTTCCGCCCCGACGACGTGCAGCAATCGTGACCAAAAGTGTTCCGGTCACCGGAATGCACCGGCCAGGTGCATATCCGTGACCAGAAGCCTTTGGGCAGGTTCCACGACGCGCGCCTCCTGACTGCCGGGTAGGCCGCTTGCGTCCGGCCGCGGGCCTCGTCAAGCTTCCTTGGTGGACGTGACGAACACGGTCGAGTTCATCGGGATGATCGCGCCGCAGCTCTACTCGGAGGTGATCCCCCCGAGCGGCCCGGTCGTCGATCCCCGGTTCACCATCGACTTCGCCAAGGCGCACGAGGATGCCGGGTTCGATCGTGTCCTCGTGGGCTACTTCTCGCCCGCACCGGACGGATTCATCGTCGCGTCGTGGGTGCTGCAGGCCACCGAGCGACTCGGCATCCTGCTCGCCCACCGCCCGGGGTTCGTGGCCCCCACCGTGGCGGCGCGCAAGTTCGCCACCCTCGACCAGTTCTCGGGCGGCCGCCTGGCGGCGCACATCATCACGGGCGGGAGTGACGAGGATCAGGCCCGCGACGGCGACTTCCTCGACAAGGCAGGGCGCTACCGCCGGACCGACGAGTACCTCGACGTGATGCGCCGGACGTGGACGGCCACGGCGCCGTTCAACGTCGACGGCGAGTTCTACACGGTGCGCCGCTCGTTCTCCCAGGTGCGCTGCGTCCACCAACCGCACCTGCCGATCTACTTCGGCGGGTCGTCGCCGGAAGCGGTGGCGGTGTCGGCCAAGCACGCCGACGTCTACGCACTGTGGGGCGAGCCGCTGGCCGAGGCGGCGGCGCACATCGAGACGGTGAAGGCGGCGGCCGCCGAGTACGGCCGCAACCCCGGCATCTCCTTGTCGACCCGACCGATCCTTGCCGCCACGGACGCCGAGGCCTGGGACCGCGCCTACGCCATCCTCGACGAGGCGAAGCGCCAAGCGCGCGGCGCCGACGTGGCCCCGCAGAACGCCGGCTCGCAACGCCTGCTGGCCGCCGCGGCCAAGGGTGAGGTGCTCGACCGCTGCCTCTTCACGCCCCTCGCCGCCGCGACCGGTGCCCGAGGCAACTCGACGGCGCTCGTCGGATCGGTCGAGACCGTCACCGCGGCGTTGCTCGACTACTACGACATCGGCGTTACGACGTTCCTCATCCGCGGCTACGACCCCCTCGTCGACGCCGTCGCCTATGGCGAGCTCGTCACGCGCGTGCGCGAGGAGATCGCTCAGCGCACCCAGACACCGGCGGCGTCGCTGCGGTAGCCGAGGCTGCGGTACACGGCGTCCACCAGCGACTGCCCTCGATCGTTCAGCAGGATGCCGGCCCCCTGCCGGTTCATGGCGTAGCCGAAGCTCATCCGGGCGTCGGGGTCGGCCATGCCGAGGCTGCCGCCGGCGCCCACATGACCGAACGCCGCCGCCGACAGCACGGCGCTGCAGCCCGATGTCGGCACGCGGCGACGGTTGTCCATCGACTTCATGAAGCCCAGCGCGAAGCGCGTCGGGATGCGCAGCACGGCGTCGTCGCCAGTGGCCATGGACACCTGGCCCATGCGCACCAGCGTGTCCGGCCCCACCAGCGAGCCGCCGCCGCACGCCAGCGGGGCGTACATCCCGGCCAGCCCGCGCGCCGTCGCCACCCCACCGCCGCCGCCCAGCTCGGCCGCCCGGTACGCGCGATCGTTGGGATTCGTCCGGGCCTTCATCATGTTCTTCATGGCGCTGGCCGACACGCCCTTCGGCTCGGCCCGGATGGCGCGGGTGAAGCTGGAGTCGTAGTCCGCGTCGGGCACCCACACGATGATGGGCGCCACGGTCGACTCGAGCTCCTCGGGCAGGCCGATGTCGAACTCCAGCCCGAGCGGCGCCGCCACCTCGTCGCGGAAGAACGTGCCGAGCGACCGCCCCGACACCCGCCGGACCAGCTCACCGACCGTCCATCCGAACGTGATCATGTGGTAGCCGTTGCGAGTCCCCGGAGTCCACCACGGTTCCTGCCGGGCCAGCAGGTCGCACATGAGGTCCCAGTCGTACATCGCCCCCGGCTGCAGCTCGCCCGAGATCGCCGGCACCCCGACGGAGTGGTCGAGCATCATCGAGACGGTCACGTCCTCCTTGCCGTTGGTGGCGAACTCGGGCCAGTAGTGGCCGACCTTCTCGTCGAGATCGAGCTCACCGCGATCGGCCAGGATGTGGGCGCACAGCGCGGTGGCGCCCTTCGTGCATGAGTACACGACGACGCGGCTGTCGGCCTCCCACGCCCGGCCCGTCTTCGGATCGGCCACGCCGCCCCAGAGGTCGACGACGGTGTTGCCGTCGATGGTCACGCACACGGCGGCACCGACCTCGTCGCGTTCGGCGAAGTTGCGGGCGAACTCGTCGCGCACCGCCGCGAACGCCGGCTCACAAGTACCCGAGATCGTGGCGGTCATGGCATCCCTCCGCGTCGGCGACACCTCGCGCCCGGCGAGGCGGGATCAACGTAGGGAACCGATCGGCGGTCGTCAAAGAGCGGCGGGCGGATCTGGCCCGGTCAGCGAGCCTTCTCTAGGCTCCGGCCATGCCAAGCGTGCTGGACGGGATCCGCGTCGTCGACCTCACCAGCGGCCCTGTGGGCGGGATGGCCACGATGGTGCTGGCCGACTTCGGCGCCGACGTCGTCAAGATCGAGCCGCCGGGCGGCGATCGCTTCCGCTCGCTGGCCGCGGCTCCACTGTGGCTGCGGGGCAAGCGCAGCGTCACGCTCGACCTGAACAGCGTGACCGGTCGAGCCGAGCTGCACACGCTCGTCGCGGCGGCCGACGTGCTCGTCGTGGCCGGGCCGCCGTCGCGCCCCCGCCGCTGGGGCGTCGACGCCGACGCCGCGATCGCCCTCCGCCCCGGCCTGGTGCACTGCGCCATCACTGGGTGGGGCCCCGCCGGCCCACTGGCCGAGGTGCCGGGCTACGACGGCGCCGTGGCCGCCCGCAGCGGTCGCATGCTGGCGTTCGAGCGCCAGCTGCGCCGAGGCGGTCCGGTGTTCGCCGCCGTGCCGGTCGCCTCCCACGTCACGGCCCAAGGAGCCGTCCAGGGGATCCTGGCTGCCCTGGTCGCTCGCGCCTCGGGCGGCGGCGCCCAACGGGTCGAGACCAGCCTGCTGCAGGGCGTGCTCCCCTTCGACCTCGTGGAGCTCCTGCTCATCGAGATGGCCGAGCGCAGCGGCCTGGTGGCGCCGAACATCCTGGCCATGGGGGGCGACCTCCCGACCCTCAACTATCACCCCGTGCGGGCCAAGGACGGGCGCTGGATCCAGTGCGGCAACCTGCTCGAGCACCTCCTCATGGCGTTCCTCGAAGCCACCGAGCTGCTCGACGAGATGCTGAGCGACCCTCGCTTCATCGAACCGCCCGGTTCGTGGGCCGAGGACGCCGTCGAGGCGGCCCGGGACATGATCCTCCTGCGGTTGCAGGAGCGCACGGCCGACGAGTGGATGGACGTGTTCCGGGCCAACGGCAACGTGGCCGCCGAGCCGTACCTCACCACCGCCGAAGCGCTCCACCATCCTGATCTGGTCGCGGGCGGCGACATCGTCACGATCGACGATCCGGTGCGCGGGGCCGTGCGCACCATCGGCCCGATCGCCGAGCTGACGGCGACGCCGGCCGTCATCGGGCGACCGGCGCCTTCGCCCGGCGAGCACACCACCGAGGTGCGGGCGGAGTGGCAGCCCCGTCCCGACACCGCGGTGGTGAACGACGAGAGCCCGCCCCCGCCGGGACGGCCGCTCGACGGCATCACGGTGGTCGAGCTGGCCACCATCATCGCCGCCCCGCTGGCCACGACGATGCTGGCCGACCTCGGGGCCCGAGTGATCAAGATCGAAGCGATCGACGGCGACCCGTACCGGCACCTGATCGCCGGCGGCACCCCGGCGGCCAAGACCAACGCCGGCAAGGAGTCCATCTGCATCGATCTCAAGCAGGACGAAGGTCGCCGCATCGCCCGCGCGCTGGCCGACACCGCCGACGTCCTCGTGTTCAACACCCGGCCCGGGGTGGCCGATCGCCTCGGCCTCGGTGAGGCCGAGCTGCGCGCCGCCAACCCGGACCTCGTGTGGGTCTCCCTCACGGGGTACGGGCGCCACAGCCCCAGCGCCAATCGACCGGCCACGCATCCGTGCGCGGGCGCAGCCGCGGGTGGCGCCACCTTCCAAGCCGGTCGCGCCGTCAACGCGCCGTGCGACACGTTGGCCGACGTCCGCGAGATCTCCCGCCAGATGATGCGGGCCAACGAGGCCAACCCGGATCCCAACAGCTCGGCCGTGGCCGCCTCCGCCGTGCTCATGGCGTTGCTGGCGCGCGCTCGCTTCGGGATCGGCCAGGCGGTGTACGTCAACATGCTGGCGGCCAACATGTACGCCAACGCCGACGACGCCCTGGCGTACGCCGGCAAACCGTCACGACCGGCGTGCGACGACGACCTCCTCGGGTTTGCGGCCGGCTATCGCCTCTATCGCGCCGCGGACGGTTGGCTCTTCCTCGCCTTCACCACCGACGACGAGTGGACGCGTTGCTGCGCCGCCATCGAGCGACCAGAGCTGGCGGCCGACGCTCGCTTCGCCACGGCCTCGGCCCGCGCCGGCAACGACGCCGAACTGGCGGCGCTGCTGGTCGACGCGCTGCAGGGGCGGGGTGCCGACGAGTGGGAGGCCGCCTTCCTCGCCGCCGGCGTGGCCGGTGTGCGGGCCGACGGCCCGACCCCAGGCCCCTTCTTCGCCCACGATGCCCAGGTGCTGGCCAACGACTTCGCGCCCGAGTGCACGCATCCCCGTTTCGGCCATCACCGCCGGTGGGGTGCGGTGGCGCGTGTGAACGGTGGCCTCGACGCCTACGGGCCCGGCGTGCTCGCCGGGGAGCACACCGACGAGCTCCTCGAGGCCCTCGGTCACCGCGCCGACGAGATCACGGCGCTGCGGGCGGCGCGCGTCGTGGCGTCCGAGCCCGTTGCGTGGACCTAGGGGACGACTAGATCAGGCCTTCGCGGGCGGCGCTGGAGGCACCGCCGTCGCACGGGATGGCCGTGCCGCTGATGAAGCCCGCTGCTGGCGAGGCAAGGAAGACGGCGAGGGCGGCGATGTCCTCGGGCTCGCCCAGCCGGCCGACCGGGGTGCGCGACCTGTAGTGGTCGCGGTGGCGCTCCGGCATGGATCGCACGAGCGGGGTGGCGATGAGGCCGGGCAGGATGGCGTTGGCGGTGACGCCACCGGGACCGAACTCCTGGGCCACGGCCTTGGTGAAGGCCACCACGCCGGCCTTCGAGGCGGTGTACGCCGGCTGCCCGAGCCCGGGGCTCAGGGCGGCCACGGATGCCATGTTGACGACGCGGCCCCAGCCACGCGCCGCCATGCGGGGCGCGGCGATCCGCACCGTGTGGAACATGCCGGTCAGG
This sequence comes from uncultured Acidimicrobiales bacterium, assembly GCA_963728985.1. Lineage (GTDB taxonomy): Bacteria > Actinomycetota > Acidimicrobiia > Acidimicrobiales > Ilumatobacteraceae > DASXAI01. Next base: position 199,526 of record CAVSME010000009.1, read on the forward strand.
TTGACCCGTAGCTCGTGGTCCCAGGCCTCCGGTGTCATGTCGGCGATGAGCGCGATGTTGTTCACGATGCCCGCGTTGTTCACCAGCACGTCGACCTCACCGAGGTCCGCGGCGCAGCGGTCGATGGCGGCGGCCACGGCATCGGCGTCGGCCACGTCCACCTCGAGCTCGATCGACCGCCGCCCGGTGGCGGCGACGGCGTCGGCCGTCGGCACGTCCTCGTCCGGTCCCGACACCCGTTGCCGGAGCCGGTAGTAGCGCTCGCCCTCGAAGCGGGCCAGGTGGGCATCGACCACCGCGACGTCGGCACCGGCGCCGGCCAGGCCGAGGGCGATGGCGCGCCCGATGCCTCGAGCGGAACCGGTCACGAAGGCCACCTTCCCGCTGAGCGGCAGTGATTCGTCCATCCGTGCAACCTAGACCGGGCACCTAGGCCGGCCGCCGATCTCGTGTACGAAAACCGACGCATACCGGCTCCAGGCGCGTCAGTACGTCCCGATCCTCGGGCGAGGGTCAGATGCGGGCGACGACCGCCCAGCCGAAGGGATTGGTGCGCACGTCCACGTCGGTGAACCCCGCCGCCGCCAGCCGCGCCGGCAACGTCGCCGGATCGACCGGGTTGTACGTGTCGCCCTCGTGATGGGCCTTCAGCTCGTCGCTGCCCAGCGTGTCACTGGCCACCAGCGCGGCGCCCGGCCGCAGGACCCGGGCCACCTCGGCGAACAGGCGATCCTGGAGCTCGTTCGTGGGGACGTGGTGCAGCATCGTGAAGCACGCCGCGCCGGAGAAGCGCCCGTCGGGCTGGTCGAGGGCGGTGGCGTCGCCGAGGACGATCTCCACGTTGGACGCGGCGGCGAAGCGCTCGGTGAGCATGGCCGCCAGCTCGGCGTCGATCTCGACCGACGTCACGCGCGGCAAGCTCTGGCACAGCACGTCCGTGGTGGCGCCGTAGCCCGGCCCGACCTCGAGCACATCGTCGCCGAGATCGACGTCGCCCATCGCCCACGGGAGGATGACATCGCGCATCATCGTCCGCCATTCGTCGCTGCCGCAGCGCTGATGGGCCTCGTTCATCCGGGGGACGCTACGCGCTCTCGCTGGCCTGGCGGGCCGCCGAACGGGCCCGCTCGAGGAGCCGTCGGTCGGCGTCGTTGGTGGTGAGGCTGATGGCGATCTCGTAGTCGGCGGCGGCGGCGGACACGCGCCCCAGCCGGCGGAGGAAGTCGGCGCGCGTGGCGAACAGCAGGTGGTAGCCGGGCAGGGCGTTCGTCTCGATGAGCGCCTCGACGATCCCCAGTCCGGCGTCGAGCTCACCCGACAACGCCACCGCGACTGCGCGGTTGAGCTCCACGACCGGCCCGGGCGTGACGATGGCCAACTCGCTGTACAGGTCGGCGATCCGCGACCAGTCCGTGTCCGCTGCCGACACCGCGGTGGCGTGCTCGGCGGCGATGAGCGCTTGGATGCGGTAGGGCCCCGGGGGTCCGCTGGCGGTGGCGCCCAGGCGGGCGACGGCGGCGGCGATGCGCTCGTGATCCCACCGAGACCGGTCCTGTTCGTCCAGGGGGACGAGGTCGCCGTGCTCGTCGGTGCGGGCCGCTCGCCTCGCGTCGTGCAGCTCCATGAGGGCGAGCAGGCCGCTCACCTCGGGCTCGTCCGGCATCCAGTCCGCCAGCATCCCGGCGAGCCGGATGGCCTGGTCGCAGAGATCGGCCCGCGGCAGCCCATCGCCACCGGTGGCGCGGTAGCCCTCGTTGAACACGAGGTACAGCACCGACAGCACGGCGGCGAGCCGCGGCCGTCGCTGCTCTCCCACGGGCACGCGGAACGGGATCACCGCATCACGGATCTTCCGCTTGGCCCGGAAGAGCCGCTGCGTCATGGTGCGTTCGGACACGAAGAAGGCGCGGGCGATCTCGGCCGTGGTGAGGCCGCCCACCGAGCGCAGCGTCAGTGCCACCCGCGCCTCGACGGCGAGCGACGGGTGGCAGCAGGTGAAGATCAAGCTGAGCTCGTCGTCGGCCGCCGCCGGCGCCGGCTCGACGGGAACGTCGGTGGCGGCGACCTCGGCCAGCTTCGTGGCTTCGATCGACTGCCGGCGCAGGCGATCGAGAGCGGCATTTCGAGCCGTCGTGGCCAGCCAAGCGCCGGGGCGCTCGGGGATGCCGTCCTCGGGCCACCGCTGCCACGCCCTGAGGAAGGCCTCCTGGGCGCACTCCTCGGCCACGTCCCAGTCGTTCGTCAGGCGGATCAGGCGGGCCACGATGCCCGCCCACTCGCGCTCGTGGGCGGCTACGAGGGTGTCGGTGACGGTGTCCAGAACGGCCTCACCTCGATCATGCCGAATCGGGCCACCGGGTGCTTGGCCGCCACCTCGAGCGCCTCGTCGAGATCGGCGCACTCGATGACGTCGAAGCCGAGGATCTGCTCCTTGGTCTCGACGAACGGGCCGTCGGTGAGCAAGAGCTCGCCGTCGCGCAGGCGCACCGTGGTCGCCCCGTCGGTCGGGGCCAGTTGGTCGCCGAAGGAGCGCACGCCGCGGCGGGTCATCTCCTCGACCCAGTCGGTCGGGTCGAGCTCGTCGGGAGTGGCATCGAAGGGCGCGCCCTCCGAACAGATGAACAGCACGTACCTCATACCCATACGACGATCGTGACACCGCGTCGTCTACCGCGCCCGGGCAGAAACCTCCCGGCCGGCGGGGATTCGCCCTGGCGAGGCGACCTTCGTTACCGTCGACGGGTGGCCGCGAAGTACTTCACCGTGGGAACCGTGGCGACCTTCGTCCAGCATCGTGGTGCCACAACACTGCCTGGACGGCCGCCGGCTCCCAGCTCGGGGGCCACGGTGCTGTGCGTGCACGACGTGGCCGGGAACGGCAACGTGTTCGCCGGAGTGCTCGACGCGCTGGCCGAGGGTCATCGCCCGATCGCCTTCGACCTTCCCGCCCACGGTCGCTCCGGCGGGCTCGACAGCCTCGGCAGCATCCCGGCCATGGCCGCCCACACCAAAGCGCTGGCCGACCAGCTGCAGCTGACCTCGCCCGTCCTGCTGGGTGACGGCATGGGAGCGGCGGTCGCGCTGGAGGCGGCGGCCACCTGGCCCGACTGGCCGGCGGCGGTCGTCGTCTGCGGCGGCGCGTCGGCCACGCCGGCGCCCGATCCGGCCGACATCGACCAGCTGCGCCTCGTGACCGCGGGCCGAGCACGCCGGCAGTTCGACACCACCGGCTACGCGCCGGACACGGCCCGGGAGATCTACCAGCAGGCGTTCGGCGAGTGGATGAAGACCGACCCCCGGGCCACGATCGGCGATCTCGAAGCCCTAGCGGCCTGGGACGGAGCCGCACGCGCCGCCGTGGTGACGGCGCCCGTCGTGGTGGTGGTCGGCGAGCACGAGTCCGCCGACGCCCGAGCAGCGGCTGACGCGCTGGCCGCCGCCGTCGCCTCGGGCCGAGTCGTCACGCTGGCCGGTGCCGGCCGCCGGGGTGTGCTCGAACAGCCCGCCGCACTTGCGGCGATCGTGGGCGGCGTCGCCGAAGGAGTACCGGCATGAGCCTGTCTGGCGCGATCGCCGTCGCCGGCGTCTACGAGCATCCCACGCGGTGGGCCCCGGACAAGACCGAGTTCCAGATCATGGCCGAGAGCGCCAAGGGCGCCCTTGACGACGCCGGGTTGACGATCGGCGACGTCGACGCGCTGTTCGGGGCGAGCATGACCATGAGTGGCATGGGCATCGTGGACCTGGCCGAGTACCTCGACCTGAAGCCCACGTACCTCGACGGCACCAACATCGGCGGCTCGTCGTTCGTGGCCCACGTCTCGCACGCCGCGGCCGCCATCCACGCCGGGATGTGCGAGGTCGCCCTCGTCCTCTACGGCAGCACGGCGGCATCGAACGCGATGGCCATCGGTACCGGCATGGGCGGCGAGCGCCGCGATCCGGCGGCGTCGTTCACGAGCCCCTACGGCATGACGACGGTGGGGAGCTACGCGCTCGTCGCCCAGCTCCACCGCCACCGTTTCGGCACGACGGCCGAGCAGCTCGCCGAGATCGCCGTCACCATGCGCCACCACGCGTCGCTGAACCCCGCCGCCAAGATGCGCCAGCCGATCACGGTCGACGACGTGCTGGCCAGCCGCATCATCTCGGACCCGCTCCACCTCCTCGACTGCTGCATCATCAGCGACGGCGGCGGCGCCGTGGTGGTCACGTCGGCAGCCCGGGCGCGCGACCTCCCGAAGGCACCCGTGCTGCTGCTCGGCTGCGGCGAGGCCGTCGCCCACCAGGAGACGGGCGCACCTGATCTGCTGACGATCGCTGCCCGCCAATCGGGACAGCGGGCCTTCTCGATGGCCGGTGTCACCCACGACGACATCGACTTCTGCATGATCTACGACTCGTTCACGATCACCGTGCTGGCCACCCTCGAGAACCTCGGGTTCTGCAAGGTCGGCGAGGGTGGCTCGTTCGTGTCGGACGGCCGGATCCGCCTCGGAGGGGCGCTGCCGGTGAACCTTGACGGCGGAGGCCTGTCGTCGAACCATCCGGGCATGCGCGGCATCTTCCTCGTCATCGAAGCGGTCAGGCAGCTCCGCGGCGAGTGCGGCCCTCGCCAGGTCGAGGGCGCCGGGATCGCCTGCGTGCACGGCACCGGCGGCACGCTGGGCGTTGCCCACAGCGGCGCCACGCTGATCCTAGGGTTGGACACGTGAGCGACATGACCCATCCGGCCCCGTACGCGTCATGGGAGACGCGGGGATGGTGGGAAGGCGCGGGGCGCGCAGAGGTGGTGCTCCAGCGCTGCGTGACGTGCGGGCTGGTGCAGCACAAGCCGCGGGCGGTGTGCGCCAAGTGCCTCACGGACACGCTCGAGCACTTCGTCGCGACCGGTCGGGGCACCGTCCACACGTTCACCGTGACGCACCAGAACATGGTGGCGCCGTTCAGCGGTCACCTGCCGTACGTGCTGGCCTACGTCGAGCTCGACGAGGGCCCGCGGGTCCTGACCAACATCGTCGGCTGTGATCCGGCCGACGTCCGCATCGGCCAGCCCGTCGTGGCCGACTTCGCGACCACCGAGCGCGACGACGGCGAGGCCTTCGCCGTGCCCCGCTTCCGGCCGGCATGATCCTCGACCTCCACACCCACTCGGTCCGGTCCGACGACGGACGGGCCAAGGTGGACAACTACTGCCAGTGGATCCGGCGCAAGGAGCTGCCACTCGACGGCATCGTGCTGACCGAGCACCGGCAGTTCGACGCCGAGAGCGACTACCGCGCCCTCGAGGACAAGTACGGGCTGCTCATCCTCAAGGCCAGCGAGGTCGAGACGGACTACGGCCACGTCCTGGTGTTCGGCGTGAACGACGACCTCGTCAACGCCTTCGACTTCGCCCGCATCGACAGCCCGCTGCCCGACGTGCTGGCCGCGGCCAAGCGCTGCGGGGGGTTCGCCGTCCCGTGCCATCCCGGGCGCAAGAACGTGGGCCTGTTCGCCCACTACGAGCGGCGCGGTCCGGTGGCCGGCGTCGAGGTGGTGGAGGTGCACAACGGCGGCAGCATCCCGGGCGAGGACGAGCGCTCAGTGCAGGAGGCCGAGCGCTACGGCTACCGCGGCATCGGTGGCAGTGACTCGCACATCGTGAGCCGCATCGGTTCGTGCGCCACCGAGTTCGAAGACGACATCGCCACGATGGACGATCTGGTCGCGGCCCTCCAGGCCGGGAAGTGTGAGGCGAGGACATGGCGGTAGACATCAGAGCGGTGCGCGAGGAGTGGGTGGGCCGGACGTTCCAGGAGATCGACCTCGTCGTCGATCGTGATCGCATGCTGGAGTGGGCCATCGCCTGCGGGGAGACCGATCCCCGCTTCGTCGATCCGGACCATCCCGACTTCCAGGCGTCCACGGCGTTCCCCACCCACATCAACGCCGCTCGGATGCTGCCCGACGACTTCCCCCTGTTCGGCTCGGGCCGGGGCATCGACGGCGGCAAGTCGATCGAGTGGCACCGGCCGATGCGGGCCGGTGATCGCCTCCACGCCACCGTCCAGATCGGCGATGTCTACGACAAGACCGGCCGGTCGGGGACGATGGTCTTCATCGTCAACCGCATGACCTTCACCGACGCCCAGGACCGCCTCGTCGCCACCGTCGACTGGCGGATGATCCGCCAGGACGTGTGACCGTGCGCATCGAAGACGTCGACCTCGGCGACGAGCTGCCGGAGGAGCGTCCCGACGTCTCGCTGGAGACGGTGCGGCGCTTCGTCAAGGCGGCGCAGATGGACTTCCCCCGCTTCACCGATCACGACGCCGCCCGGGCCGAGGGCCTCCCCGGCGCCGTGATCCCCGGGATCATGAGCCAGGGCCAGCTGTCGGCCATGATCCACCGCTGGGCACCGGGCTGCTCGATCCTGCGCATCGACACGGTCTTCCGCACGCCGATGGTGGTCGGCACGGCCGTCGTGTGCCGGGGCGCCGTGACCGGCGTCAACGACGACGACACCATCGAGATCGATCTCACGATCCTGAGCGAGGCCTCAGGAGCCACGGGCGTCCTCGGCACGGCCCACGTCCGCCTCACCGGCTGACCAGGGCAAACGCCCGTCCGACCGCCACGCTGCATCACTGATGCGCCTCGGCCGACATCGCTGATTCGCTCGCCTGCAGGCGTGCACACCACGCTCACGCTCGACGACGACGTCGCTGCGGCGATCGAGGCGGAACGGGCCGCCACCGGTGAGACCTTCCGGGAGGCGCTCAACCGACTCGTGCGCCGCGGCTTGCAGACCGCCCGCCCGCCCGGGGCATCGCCGCCGCTGCCGCTGCTCGCAGGATCACCCCGGATCGACGTCACCGACATCTCCGCCGTGCTCGGCGAGCTCGATGACGAGCGTCGCCGCGAGCGCGGGGGCCCGTGAGCTACCTCATCGACGCCAACCTCCTCGTCTTCGGGGCCTTGCCGGCGATGCGCGAGCACACCGCCACCCGCGCCTGGCTGGCCGATGTGCTCACCGCGGCCGATGGTTTCGCGGGCCTGTCGTGGAGCTCGCTGTACGCGTTCGTGCGGATCGTGTCGAACCGGCGGATCATGGGCGAGGACGGCGTCGACGTTCCGACCGCGTGGGCTGCTGCCGAGGCGTACCGCAACCAGCCGAGCGCCGTCCTGATCGAACCCGGTGCCATCCATGCCGGCCTCGCCGGCGATCTGATGCGCACGCCCGGGTTGTCGGCCAACGACGTTCCCGACGTCTACTTGGCGGCATTGGCCATCGAGCGGGGACTGATCCTGGCCACGCGAGACCACGGCTTCGCCCGATTCACCGGACTGCGCTGGCACGATCCGCTGAGCTGAGTGCGCAGCGCCGCCCGCTCAGTCGGGCGAGAGGCACACGGCGCGGATCTCGCCGAACTCACGGTCGAGCTTGCGCCAGGTGTGGGCGTGATCCTCCGACACGAAGATCTGCCCGAACACGGATGTGGCCACGACCACGCCGGGCAGATCCTCGTTGACGCCCAGCCAGTACATCGTGGAGTTCGGCTTCGTGGGGAGGTCGACGCGCTTCCACGTGTCGCCGCCGTCACGGGAGAGCTCGAGGGCGCCGACGCCGCCGGGGATGTTGTCGCCGACGCACACGATGACCGTGCCGTCGTTCCACGGGGTGCGGATGCAGCGGCAATAGGCGATCCCCGACTTGCTGCCCGGGAAGGTGTCGAACTCGTGCCACGCCCACGTGGCCCCGTTGTCGTCGCTGCGGGCGAAGCCATATGGCGTCGTCACCAGCAGCTCGTTGCCGTCAGCCGTCGGACGAAGGGCGAACCCGTGCACGTCGTCGTGGAACTCGGTGGTACCGAGACGACCCAAGGCGGTCCACGTCTCGCCGCCGTCGGTGCTGTGGTGCAGGCCGGCCACCTCGACCGACGCCCACACGCTGTTCCCGTCGGTCGGGTCGACGACGATGTTCGTGGTCCGCGGCACGCCGATGGGGCAGCGCTCGGGGATGCTCGTGTCGAGCGCGTGGAACGACTCGCCACCGTCCGTCGAGCGGCAGATGCCGGGCCGCGTACCGACGTAGATCCGATCGGCGTCGGTCGGGTCGAACGCCAGCGACCAGATGTCGGACTTGATGGGCGTGCCGATCGGCAGCCACTCCCCACCGTTGTCGTCGGAGCGGAAGACCCCGACCCGGTCGACGGCGGCCAGCAGCTGTCCGGGGACGTGGGGACTGGCGGCCAGTGCCCGGCAGTTCCCCTCCGGTTCGATCCCGCGTGGGATGTGGCGGAACTTCCCGCCGGCGTCGTAGCTCACCCACAACCCTGAACCGACCGTGCCGATCGCGATCCTGTAGCCCATGGCACACCCCCCGAGACGCCGCCAGTGTAGAACCGACCCATGACCGACGTGCAGACCGAGCAGGACAACAAGGCCATCATCCGTCGGGCCTTCGACGCATGGGCGGCCGGGACGGGCGGGGTGTTCGACCTCCTCGCCGACGATGCGACCTGGACCATCGTCGGCACCACCCCCGTGTCGGGGACGTACACCAGCCGCCAGCAGTTCATGGACGTGGTGATCACCCCGTTCAACGCCCGGATGGGCTCGCCGCTCGTGCCCACCGTCCACGCGCTGTATGCCGAGGGCGACACCGTCATCGCCTACTTCGAAGCCGCCGGCACGGCGCGTGACGGCCAGCCGTACTTCAACACCTACACGTGGTACCTCACGATGGCCGGCGGCCGCGTCGTGAAGGCCATCGCCTTCTTCGACACCGTGGAGTTCAGCGACTTCTGGAACCGCGTCAGCCCGCAGAGCTGACCGGTGCTTGACCCTGGCCGAACTGGCTGATAGGAACAGACTCCCGTCGATTCGTCGTCCGGAAGCCGGTGAGAACCCGGCGCGGTCGCGCCACTGTGTGGAGAGCGTGCTCTCCGAGCCAGACCTGGCGACGTTTCGTGCCCTGAGATGGGACGCGACATCCCCAAGGAGAGCCACCGATGAGCGACCTGGCCGTCACCCCCCGAGCGGTACCGCAGCCGATCACGATCCCGGTGCGGGAGTGGGCCCCGTGGGCCATCTTCAGTGGCGTCGTGCTCCTGTTCCTCGTGTACATCGTGGGTTGCGAGCAGGGTGCCGTCTCGCTGATCGGTGGGACGTACCTGCACGAGTGGATGCACGACGCACGCCACCTGCTCGGCTTCCCCTGCCACTGAGCGGGCGAAGCCATGGTTCGCAGCCTCCTCATCCGAGGCATGCTGGTCGGCCTACTGGCCGGCGTCGCCGCGTTCGGCTTCGCCCGCTGGCCGGGTGAGCCCGCGGTCCGCAAGGCGATCGCCTTCGAGTCGTACGTCGAGTACGACGTCCACCACGAAGCCGCCGAGCACGACCAGGTCAGCCGCGCCCTCCAGGACTCCGCCGGCCTCGGCACCGGCGCCATCCTTTACGGCGTCGCCATGGGTGGGATCTTCGCCATCGTGTTCAGCATCGCCTACGGCCGCATCGGTCTGGCCACCGCCCGAGGCACCGCCGCGCTCCTCGGTCTGCTCGGCTTCCTCGGTCTGTACGTGGTGCCGTTCCTGAAGTACCCACCGAACCCACCGGCGATCGGGCAGGAAGACACGATCGGCAGGCGCACGGTGTTGTACCTGGTGATGATGCTCCTGTCGATCGTCGCCATCGTCGGGTCCGTGATCGTGCGCCGCCACCTCGTCCCCCGGTTCGGGCAGTGGAACGCCACGCTGCTGGTCGGCGGCGGCTACGTCGTCGCCATGCTGCTGTGCTACCTCCTGCTCCCGGGCATCAACGAGGTGCCGCAGGCCGAGATACCCGGCGTCGTGGGGGCCGTGAGCGACGGGGGCGTCACCTTCCCACCCTCGGTCCTCTGGAACTTCCGCATCGCTTCCCTCGGCATCCAGGCCGTCATGTGGGGCACCATCGCGCTGGCCTTCGGCCCGCTCGCGGCGCGCCTGCTGCGCGAGTCGCCGGCGGCCACCGTCGACACCGCTCTCGCTCGCTGACCGGGACCGCACGCCTGTCCCGGCGACCGTGAGGGTTGGTACCGTCCGGCGATGCACTCCGGGTCCGGTGCCGACCTCCTGGCGGCGGGCTTGGTCGACGCCGTAGCGGAACAGGCCGCCGACGCCGACCGCACCCGGACCGTGTCGCCCGACGTCATCGCCGCCATCAAGGCGTCGGGCCTGCTCGCCCTGTCGGCCACGGCCGAGCTCGGCGGCGCGGAAGCGTCCATCTCACAGATGGCCGCCGAGTTGGAGCTCCTGGCCACCGCCTGCGCGTCCACCGCCTGGTGCGCCTGGAACCACCTGTGCGTCTTCCACCTGTTCTGCGGCGCCCTCGGACCCGACCACGTCGACCTGCTCGGCGGCATCGTGGAGCATCACGAATGGGTGTGCTTCCCCGCCGGCGCCGGTAGCGGCGTGCGGGCCCAGGTGGATGGTGAGCGGCTGGTGCTCGCCGGGAGGGCGGCCTTCGGGTCCGGCGCCCGCTACGCCGACTGGGCGGGGGTGGCCTTCGCCATGGCCGGCGCCGATGGTGCGCCGATCCGGCCACTCGACCTGCGGTTCTCGATCGTCCGGCTGGAGACCGACGGCGTCGACGTACGACCGACGTGGGATGGTTCGGGTCTGCGGGCCTCGGCCACCGACGACGTCGTGTACGAGGCCGTCTGCCTGCCCGCAGGGCGGGCGGTGCCGTGGTACGGCGCCAACCGGGCCGAGATGCTGCGCGACCCGGCGTTCCCGGTCATCAACCACCGCTACCGCGAGGACTGGGTCGGTCTGTCAGATGTGTGGCTCGCCGCCATGGGCACGGGCATCGTCGCCGCCGCCCTCGACGACATCGCCCATGAAGTCGGCGGCCGCCGGGCGTTGATGGGACGGCCGATGACCGAGCTCGCCGGCGTGCACTTCAACCTGGGGCGGGCGGCCAAGGAGCGGGCTGGGGCACGAGCCGCCGTAGCCCAGGGCTGTCGCGAGGTGGACGATCGGATCGCCGCCGCCGTCGCCCCGACCGAGGCCGATGAGCTCCGCCTCGCCGCGCTGTCGGCCTTCGCCCTGGAGGCGTGCGACCGCGCCATGCACCACCTGCTGAAGGTGGTCGGCGGCAACGGGCTGCGGGAGCAGCATCCGTTCGAACGGCGCTATCGCGACTTCCAATCGATGCCGCTGCACATCAATGCCCACGAGGACCGAGTGACGGAACGATGGGGTCGCCACCTTCTCGGCCTCCCCCTCGACAAGTTCTGACAGAACGGAGCCGACCATGACCGAATTCGCCGTGAAGACGCCGCCTCAGCACGGAACCTGGCAAGAATTCCTCGACGTCTGGCGAGCGGTCGACGAGTGCGACGTTTTCACCCAGGCCTGGAACTTCGACCACTTCTACCCGTTGACCGGCGACACCACCGGCCCGTGCCTGGAGAGCTGGACGATGCTCAGCGCGCTGGCCCAGGCCACCAGCCGCATCCGCATCGGGTCCATGGTGAACGGCATGCACTACCGCCACCCCGCCATCACGGCGAACATGGCCGCCACCGTCGACATCATCTCCGGCGGCCGGCTCGATCTCGGCATGGGCGCGGGCTGGAACCTGCAGGAGTCGAACGCGTACGGGATCGAGCTCGGCTCGATCAAGGAGCGCCTCGACCGCTTCGAGGAGGGCGTCGAGGTCATCGTCCGCCTGCTCTCGCAGGAGGTCACCGACTTCAGCGGTAGGTACTTCACGATCACCGACGCCCGGTGCGAACCGAAGCCGATCCAGCGGCCTCACCCGCCGCTCCTCATCGGCGGGAGCGGCAGGAAGCGCACGCTCGCCATCGTGGCTCGCTGGGCCCAGAAGTGGGACAGCGGGTTCAACGAGACCGTCGCGCAGTGGCAGGAGAAGAACGAGGCACTGATCGGTCATTGCCAGCGCGTCGGCCGCGACCCGCAGGACATCGAGCGCACCGCCCACATCCCCTGGCCGGCGGGCGCCGATCCGGGCGCGCTGGCGGACAAGGCGGCCGAGCTCGTCGGCGCCGGTCTCGATCAGGTGATCTTCAGCATGCGGGGCCCGTACCCCGCCAGCGCCGTCGAACCTCTGGGCCAGGCCCTGCGCAAGCTGTAGTGACGTATCTTGTGGGTCGGGGCGGCGATACCTACGCTTGTGCCGTGAACGACACGATGTTCGAGCTGGAACCGCTCGACGCCACCTTTGGCGGCATCGTCCGGGGAGTCGAGCTCCGAGCGCTCGACGAGGACACGTGGCCGGCCCTCTACGACGCCTGGATCGACCGCGCCCTGCTGATCTTCCCTGACCAGTTCCTCACGCGCGAGGAGCAGGACGCGTTCGCGCGGCGGTTCGGTGAGCTGGAGTTCCCGGCCTCCCCCATCGCCAACGTCGACGTCGACGGGACGATCCACAGCGAGCCGGACGATGACCGGGTCAAGGGGCTCCGCGGGAACGAGGGCTGGCACCACGACAGCACCTACATGCCCGTGCAGGCGAAGGGGGCGGTGTTCACGGCCGAGATCGTCCCCACCGAAGGTGCGGCCACGGGCTGGGCGGACATGCGCGCCGCCTACGAGGCGCTCGACGAGGCGACGCAGCGCCACCTCCAGGGGCTGTCGGCGTTCCACTCCCTCGCCTACAGCCAGGGGCGAGCCGGGTACCTGCCGTCCCGGCGGAACGCCAAAGGCGGCTACGAGGGCTACGGCTACCACGGCGGCGAGACGCCATTGCGACCACTGGTGAAGGTCCATCCCATCACCGGACGGCCCAACCTCCTCATCGGGCGGCACGCGTACGGGATCGCCGGGATGGAGCCGGAGGAGTCGGAGCGCTTCCTCGACGACCTGGCCGCCGCCGCCTGTCAACCGCCGCGCATCTACTACCACCAGTGGACGGTGGGCGACGCCGTGATTTGGGACAACCGCCGGCTCATGCACCAGGGGACACCCTTCGACATGACCCAGCCCCGGCGCATGTGGCACACCCGCATCGCCGGCGAGCGGCCGTCGGAGCTCGCCAGCAACTACGCCTGACGGCCACACCGCGCCCTCGGCGCGGGTTGATGCCCGTCTGAGCCCGACCGCTAGTGTCGACGATGACCACGGGGCTCGATCGCCACCGAGTCGACAAGGGGGCAGGCATGCATGGAGCTCGTCCGGCCGCGCCGCGCTTGGAGCCGATCCCGGCGGTGGCGGAGAAGGCGCGCGAGGCGATGAAGAAGCAGCCCATCAACGCGGTGAACGTGACCGCCACCATGGCGCACAACCGCACGATGGCCCGGGCCATCGGGAAGTTCGCTCAGACGGTGCTGTTCGAGGGCGACATCCCACGGCGCCAGGTCGAGCTGGCCGTGCTGCGGATGGGCTGGAACTGCCAGTCGGTGTACGAGTTCGGGCAGCACACGCTCTTCGGCCGCGACGCCGGCCTCAGCGACGCCGAGATCTACTTCACCACCCGGCCCGTCAGCGAAGGCGCATGGTCCGACGCCGACCGGGTCATCCTCCAGCTCGTCGACGATCTGTACGCCGACGACTGCGTCACCGACGCCACGTGGGCGGAGGCCAGGCGCCACTTCAGTGATGCCGACATCATCCATCTCATCGCCGCCGGCGGTTGCTATCGGACCGTCAGCGGGTTCCTCAACAGTGCGGGCGTGCAACTCGACGACGGCGTGCCCGGTTGGCCCACGGCCCCAAGGAGTTGATGGACATGCCCTACTTGCTCGCAGGCGTCAAGGTGCTCGACTTCACCCGCGTCCTTGCCGGTCCGTTCGCCAGCCGCATCCTCGCCGATCTCGGCGCGGACGTGGTGAAGGTGGAGCCGCCGGAAGGCGACATGACCCGCCTCATCGGCCGCAAGGTCAACGGGATCTCGGGCTACTTCGCGCAGCAGAACGTCGGGAAGCGCTCGATCTGCGTCGACCTCACCAAGGACGGCTCCACCGAGCTGTTGCTGCGCTTGGCGGCCGAGGCCGACGTCGTGCTCGAGAACTTCCGGCCGGGAGTCATGTCCGGTTTCGGCCTCGGCTGGGAGGAGCTCTCGGCCGTGAACCCCCGGCTCGTCATGCTGTCGATCTCGGGCTTCGGGCAGACCGGGCCCGAGCGGGACCGGGCCTCGTACGCTCCCATCATCCACGGCGAGGTCGGCCTGCTCCAGCGCCAGCAGTTCGTCGACGGCACCGAGCTGCCGCGGGACTTCGCCCTCTCGATCGCCGACACGTACACCGGCCTGCACGGTGCCGTCGGCCTGCTGGCGGCGCTCGGTTACGCCCAGCGGACCGGGGTCGGCCAGCACGTCGACATGGCCATGCTCAACGCCATGTTCTTCACCGACGACTACGCCCACTTCTCGCTGGAGAATGGGCGGGTGCTCGCCGGCGGCGGTCAGATCTTCGAGGCGCCGGGTGGTCCGCTCATGCTGGCGGGCGACGAGAAGTGGTACTGGCGGGTGCTGAACACGCGCGCCGGCCTGGAGGATCCCACGCCCGAAGGCGCCGATCTCGAGACCAAGATCGCGCTGCGCCGCCAGGCCATCCAGACGTTCCTGCTGTCCTTCCCCGATCGGGAGTCGCTGCTGGCCAAGCTCACCGAGGTGAACCTGGCATGGGGCAACGTGCACGACCATCAGCATGTGTTCGACCGCCAAGGCTCGATCGAGAGCCGCGGCGTCCTGACCGAGGTCGATGACCGGGCCGGTGGCCGCCGGCGCGTCACCAACACGCCGTACCGCTTCTCCGACGCCGAGGCCGGTGTGCGCCGGCCGGCGGCCTACCGCGGTGAGCACAACTACGAAGCCCTCATCGACTGGCTCGGGTCCAGCGACGCGGACATCGACGAGTGGCACCGCGCCGGCATCCTGCTGCAGGACGAGCAGGCCGCCCGGATCACGGCGGAAGCGCACGACGTAGCGGCGCCGACCCCGGCCGGCTCGTGAGCCGCTGATGGCCACCAACGGCACGCGAGGGTGGGCGGCGGTCACGGGCGTCGCCGAGCGCAAGCCGACGCGCTGGACCGACGGCGAGACCACGATCGACATGACCGCCCGGATCGGCGTCGAGGCCATCGCCGACGCCGGGCTGGAGCTGGGCGACATCGACGGACTCGTCTGCCACCCCATGGGCGGCGTGCCGATGCTGGTGCCGTCGACCATCGGTGAAGCCATGGGGCTTCGGGTCACCTACGCCGACACCGTCGACCTCGGAGGCGCCACCGGCGCCGGCATGGTGTGGCGGGCGGCCGCCGCCATCCACGCCGGGCAAGCCCGTGCCGTGCTGTGCGTGACCGCGGCACGGCGGCAGCGTCGCAATGCCGGCCAGCCCAAGCGCAGCGGCCAGTCGTTGGGGCGGGACACATCGGCTTGGGCCGAGTTCGAGGTTCCCTTCGGCAACGTCGGCGCCAACGTCGGCTACGCCATGATCGCCAACCGCTACCTCTACGAGCATGGTTGCTCACCCGAGCAGCTGGCCAAGATCGCCGTCCATCAGCGCGACAACGCCTGCCAGAACCCCGACGCGTTCTTCTACGGCCAGCCGATCACGGTCGACGACGTCCTCGCGTCCCCGCTGGTGGCCGACCCGCTGCACCTGTTGGAGATCGTGATGCCATCGGCCGGTGCCGCCGCCCTCGTGGTGGTGCACCCCGATCTCGTGCGCAGCACGAAGCGGCCGGCAGCCTGGCTGCTCGGTGCCGGCGAGTGCGTGACCCACAAGACCATCACGTACGCGCCGTCGCTCACGGAGACGGCCATCAGGCCGGCCGCCGACCGGGCCTTCGCCCAAGCGGGCATCGAGCGTGGTCAGGTCGGGCTGGCGTCGCTGTACGACTGCTACACGATCACGGTGCTGGTGACGCTGGAGGAGGCCGGGTTCTGCGAGCGCGGGGCCGGTGGCGCCTTCGTGGACGAGCACGACCTGCGGTGGAACGGCGACTTCCCTCTCAACACCCACGGCGGCCAGCTCAGCTTCAGCCAGCCTGGGCTGGCCGGCGGCATGAGCCACGTGACGGAGGCCGTGCGCCAGGTGCAGCACCGCGGCGACGGGCGCCAGGTCGCCGATCTCGAGTTCGCCTTCGTGAACGGCAACGGCGGCATCATGTCGGAGGAGTGCGCGCTGATCTTCGGGGTGGAGCCGTGAGCCGTCCCCGACCCTCGCCGTCACCGCCGACGGAGGCCTTCTGGGCGGCCACCGCCGACAGCCGCTTCCTGATCCAGCGCTGCCGCGCCTGCAAGACGGCGCAGTTCTACCCGAAGGCGACGTGCACGACCTGCGGGTCGAGCGAGCTGGACTGGGAAGCAGCGTCGGGCCGGGGCACGCTGCACACGTTCACCGTCGCGCGCCGTCCCACGCACCCGGCCTTCGAGGGCACCGAGCCCTACGTGGTCGCCATCATCGAGCTCGAAGAGGGCCCGCGGGTCACGAGCAACCTCGTCGACTGCCCGCTCGACGACGTGCGCGTCGGCATGCCCGTCGAGCTCGTCTGGGACGAGCAGAACGCCGACGGCATCCGCCTCCCTCTCTGGCAACCCGCCTGACGTCGCTGTCGGTCAGGCCACCTCGGGCTCATCCGCGGTCGTGCCGCTCTCGTACAGCGCGGCGATGGCGTCGTCGCTGAGCCCCGCTTCCTTCAGGATCTCACGGTTGTGCTCGGCGAACAGCGGGCCTGGCCGCACCAGGCGCGCCGGGGTCCGGTCGAACCTCCAGGGCCACGTCGTGGTCGGGTAGGCGCCGACCACCGGGCTGACGATCGTCTCGTACATGCCCCGGTGGTGGATGTGCGGGTCCGGCATGATCTGCCAGTTGGCCAGCACCGGGCCGGCCGCCACCCCCCGGGCCTGGAGGGCATGGGCCACCTCGTACTGCTCGAGGCCGGCGGTCCAGGCCGAGATGGCGGCGTCGAGCTCGTCGTGGCGGGCGTGGCGAGCGGCCAGCTCGGACAGCGACTCGTCGGCGGCAAGGTCGGGCCGTCCGATGAGGTCGGCCACCTGCCTCCACTCCTCCGCCGAGCGCACGGTCAGGGCGACCCAGTTGTCCGTGCCGATGCACCGGTAGACGCCCTGCGGCGCCACCGCCCGGTCGCGGTTGGCGTTCGGCGCCCGGAGCACGCCCGTGCGCTGGTACTCGAGGAGGGCGTCGGCACAGAAGGTGACGCCGCACTCGTTCAACGACATGTCGATCCACTGCCCCTCGCCCGTGCGGGCGCGGTGGCGGAGGGCGGCCATGATGGCCACCGCGGCGTAGTTGCCCGAGACCGGGTCGGCGTAGAACAGCGTCGTGCGCGAGAGCTGGCCGTCGGGGTAGCCGGTGACCGACGTGAGCGAGCTGGTCGTCTCGATGTTGGCGCCGTACGCCACCCAGTCGCGGTGAGGGCCGTCGCCGCCGTACCCCGACATCGAGACCATGATGATCGAGGGGTTCACGGCCCGGAGGTCGTCGTAGCTGAGCCCGAGGCTCGGCATGACGCGGGCGCTGTTGTTCTCGAGCACGACGTCGACGGTCTTCACGAGCTCAAGGAACGCAGCGCGGCCGTCGGCCTTGGCCAGGTCGATGCAGACGTCGCGCTTGTTCCGGTTCATCTCGTAGAAGTACATGGCCCGGTGGTGGGGCTGGCGCTGGAGATCCTGGAAGGGGCCCACCCAGAACAAGGCGCGCGTGGCGGGGCGGGTGGCCCACTCCACCTTGATGTTGTCCGAGCCGAGATCGGCCAGGAACCGGCCGGCGACGGGACCGGCCCAGTTGGTGGTGACCTCGAGGATGCGCACCCCCTCGAGCGGCGGCCCGCTGGCGTCACCCGCACCGGCAGGTACCGCCGGGCGGTCGCCGGCAGCGGGACGGAGGTCGGAGTGCTGGCCGATCGACGGCGCCGGGCCGCGGCGCGCTCGACGGCGTTCCCGAGAACTTGTACGGCTGGCCGGGGAAGGTGACGTCGCCCTCCCGCTCCCACCACTCGCGCGCCGCCAGCTGCTCGTCGGCGAGGACGCCGGCGCCGTCGAGCACGGGGGTGACGGCGACCCGCAGCAGCTGACCCAGCTCCACGATCTCGGCCACCGTCTTGTCCTTGGCCCACTCCGCGACGGCCTCGAAGACGCGAGGGACGTTCGCCATCCACGTCGGGATGTCGACGGTCAGGTTCTCGTCGGCGAGGTCGGGCCGGTCGATCATCACCAACACCTCGTCCTTCGGGACGATCCGCATCACGTAGACCCAGCCGTCGGCGGCGCGGATGAGGTCACCGGGCTGGCGCTGCAGCGCGACGCCGCACGCCGCCCAGGACACCACCAACCACGCGTGCGCCGTCAGCGCGGCGTCCAGATCGGCCACCTCCACACCCTGGCCGCGACCGCTGCGCTCGCGTTCGTGCAGGCCGACCAGCGCCGCCAGTGCGGCATGGGCACCAGCGTGCATCTGCGCCTGCGGGCCCGGTACCCAGATCGGCTCACGATCGGGCGACCCGGTGAAGTACAGGTAGCCGCCCATGGCCCACGTGACGAGGTCGCTGCTCTTCCACTCGGCGTACGGACCCGAGCGCCCGAACGGTGAGAGGTCGACCAGCACCGTGCCCTCCGGGCGACCGGCGACGGCCGCGGCGTGCCACTCCGAGGAGCCGTCGGTCAGCACGACGTCGGCGGCGTCGAGCCAGGTCCGGAACGTCGCCTCGTCGGTGACCACCACCGACTGCTTGCCGCCGGCCAGGTAGTCGAACATCCCGTGCTCCCGGAACGTCGTACCGGCGGGTGGCTCGAGCAGCACCACCTGGGCCCCCAGATCGGCCAGGAGCTTCCCCGCCATCGCCCCGGTCACCGCGGCCGAGAGATCGAGCACGAGCACACCTTCGAGAGCGGATGCCGTCATCGCGCGAAGTAAACCATGGCCGACAACCGCCGTTCCAAAGGACCTCGCGTCAGGGCGCCTCGGGCAACAGGTCGGTGGCGATGAACAGCGCCTCGCCGTCGACGAACACGCCCGCGTCGGTGCGACCCTCCACGTCGATGATGATCTTGCGGCCGCGGCGCTCGCGCAGCCAGGCCCGGAACACGAGCGGGGTCGCCGTCGGCGCCGCCGCCCGCAGGTTCAGGCTGAGCATGGCGGTGAAGGCGCGCTGCCCGACGACGCGGTTCACGCTGGCCATGACCTCGTCGACGATGAGCGCGACGACGCCGCCATGCACCCGCCCGGGCGGTCCCTGGAACATCGGATCGACGACGGTCGTGGCCGTGACCGACGACTCGCCCTCCCGCTGGAGCTCGAAGCCGATCGAGCACGGGTGGAACCGTCCCCCGCCGGCCGAGAACGGATCGAACTCCAACCGCTCGCCGACGGCGGCGGCAGACGCGTCGTAGTTGGTGTTCATCTCGACAGCGTCGTCCTCCTTGTTCCGCCGCTGCCCGGCCTCGAGCAGGTCGGCCAGCGCGTGAGCCCGGCTCGTCACCTCGCGGAGCTCGTCGGCCTCGACGCCGAAGCCTGTGAACGCCCGATTGAGCCGCCGCAGCGCCTGCGCCGCGTCGGCATACGCCGACCAGTCCGTCATCGACCCGTGAGCGTGACGATGTGGTCGCCGGCCTTGACGTGATCACCCTCGGCGACGGCGATCGCAGCGACGACACCAGCGTGCGGCGCCTCCAGCGGGAACTCCATCTTCATCGACTCGACGACGACGAGCTCCTGGCCTTCGGCCACGGTGTCGCCCACGTCGGACACGACCTTCCAGATGCTGCCGGTGACGGGCGAGGCGAGGTCGGTCACGGCCACCGTCTTACCAGGTGTCGATGTAGTGCTTCTTGGTCGAGCGCGACGCCGGCGGCGGCAGCAGGTCCAGCATGCGCACGATGCGGTCGCGCGTCTCGGCCGGATCGATCACCTCGTCGTAGGAGTAGCGCCGGGCGGCGTTGAGGGCCAGGCTCCCCTCGCGCAGGCTCGACGCCAGCTCGTCGCGACGCTCCCGCGCCGAGGAACCGTCGGCGTCACCCGGTTCGCTCCTCGCTTCCCGGCGCTGGATGAGAGCGGCCGCTCCCTCCAGCGCCATGCCGCCGGCCTCGACGGTGGGCCACGCCAGCCGCAGGTCGGTCGGCTGGGCCATGCCGCCCATCGCCATCGGCCCGAGGCCGTAGGCCTTGCGGATGTGGACGAGGTACAGCGGCACCGTCCGGTGGACCTGGGCCATCAGCGGCCGGGCATGGTGGCGGGCGATGCCGGCCCGCTCGGCGTCCGGGCCGAGCATGAACCCGGGATTGTCCATGAGGGACACGATCGGGATGTCGTAGGCATCGGCGAGACGGATGAAGCGGGCGAGCTTGTCGGCGGCGTCGGCGTCGATGGCGCCGGCGATCGGCGACAAGGGCTGGTTGGCGATCACGGCGACCGTGTGGCCACCCATCCGCGCCAGCGCCGTGATGGCGGCCGTGGCCCACGCCGGTCGCAGCTCGAAGACGCTGCCCTCATCGGCCAGCGCCCGCACCACCTTGCGCATGTCGTAGAGACCGCGGCGGTTGTCGGGCACGATCGCACGGATGGAGTCGTGCGTCGGCGACTGCGTTCCCGCCGTGCGCTCGATGAGGAAGAACGCCAGGTACCGGCGGACGAGCTCGGCACCCTCGGCATCGGTGCCGATCAGGAGATCGACGCCGCCGTTCTGCTCGTGCATCTCGGATGGGCCGAGCTCCTCCGGCGTCACGGCGATGCCGAGCGCGGCTTCGACGAGCGGCGGCCCGCCGATGCCGATGGCGCTGCCTCGCGTGGCGAACACCACGTCCGACATGCCGGCGATGCTGGCGTTGCCGGCGAACGAACGGCCAGACACGACGGCGACCGTCGGCACCCATCCGGACAGCAGCGCCATCCCGTCGAACGTGCCGACCTGATTGGACATCCCGACGCCGTGGAACCCGCCGCTGCGGAGGCCCTCGGCCCGCGCGCCGCCACCATCGGCGAAGCAGACGAACGGCCACCGATGGCGGATGGCCAGATCCATGATCCGGTCGATCTTGGAGTGGTTGATGCCGGTCTGCGTCCCGCCCCAGACCGAATAGTCGTAGGAGGAGATGGCGATGGGTTTGCCGTGCAGCGTGGCGAATCCGGCGACGAGCCCACCGGCCGCCTCCCCCTCGGCGCCGGCGAGCACGCCCGTCTCCACGAACGTGCCGGCGTCGATGACGGCCTCGATCCGCTCTCGGGCCGTGAGGCGCCCTCGCTCGTGCACGCGGGCGACGGCGTCGGGGCGGGCGCTGTCGTAGGCCTGCTCCCGCGCCGCCTGGATGTGATCGATCGCCTCGTCGTCCATGGCTAGTGATAGGCCACTGACTAACGCCAGTCCTGGGGCAGCGGCTCGGTCGAGGTGACGCCGGCGGCGCGCAGCTCGGCGATGTCGTCGTCGGTGAGCCCGAGGTGAGTGCGCAGGATCTCGACGGTGTGCTCGCCATAAAGGGGCGCCGGCCGCTCGATCACCGCAGGGGTGGCCGACAGCCGCACGACCGGACCCGGGTAGGCGTGGGCGCCGACCTCGTCACGATCGATGATGCGGAAGAATTCGCGGACCCAGAGATGGTCGTCGGCGGCCAGCGTCGTCGAGCGCACGGCGACGGCGGCGGGGATGCCAGCGGCTTGGAGGGCCGACACCACGGCGGCGCCGTCCATCGTCGCCGTCCACGCGCTGAGGGCCTCGTCGATCCGGTCGCGGGCTCGCTCCCGGCCCGCCGTCGTGGCCAGCGTGGCGTCGGCGGCCAGATCGGCCCGGCCGGCCACGTCGCACAGGCGGCGCCACTCGCCGTCGTCGCGCACCGCGATCGCCACCAGCTGGCCGGCGGGCTGGCACGGGAACAGGCCATGGGGGCAGAGCCCAGGACGCTCGTTGCCGAGCCGCTGACCATCGGTGCCGGTGATCTGCGCCTGCACGAGCTCGCCGGCGATGAACGTGGTGAGCGTCTCGATCTGGCTGAGATCGATGTAGTCGCCCTCCCCCGTCTGCGTCCGCCGCTCGAGCGCGCCCAGGATGGCGAACGCCCCCATCGCCGCCACCATGGCATCGGTGACGGACGTACCGTTCAGGACCGGTGGTCCGCCGGGCTCGCCGTTCAGGTACGCCAGGCCCGACGCCTCCTCGGTGGGGAAGGCGAAGGCGGAGTAGTCGCGCCACGGTCCGGTCTGGCCGAAGCCGGCGAACGACGCGGCGATGATCGTCGGGTTCGCCTCGCGGAGCACGTCGTAGCCCAGACCGAGGTTGGCCATCACGCGGGCTGTGAAGTTCTCGACCACGACGTCGGCGTCTTCGACCAGGCGGAGGAACAGGCGCCGCCCCTCGGTCGACGCCAGATCGAGCGAGATGCCGAACTTGCTCCGGTTCACCATGTTCCAGAACGGGTTGCGCTCGTACATGCGCTCGGCGGTCAGCCCGGCGCCGCCGCGCCAGCCATCGAGCCGCTGCGGCGCCTCGATCTTCAGCACCTCGGCGCCGAAGTCGCCGAGAACCATCGTCGCCTGCGGACCGGCCTGCCAGGCCGTCAGGTCGAGCACCCTCACGCCGGCGAGGGCCAGTGCCGCGGTCACGCGCTGGCCTCGGCGATGAGCGCCAGCACGTCGTCGGTGTCGTCGCCGGCCCGGGGCGCGGCACGGAAGGCGGCGAACGCACCTGAGGCGAGGCGGAACGGGGTGCCCGGCAGCCGCAGCGGGCCGCGCTCGTCATCGGTGTCGTCCACCCAGTAGCCACGCGCCTCGTACTGCGGTGACGCCAGCACCTCGGTGGGCGACGCCACGATCGTGATGGGCACCCGCATGCGCTGCGCCCGGTGGAACGTCTCGTGGGCGGGCTGGCCGGCGATCCACTCGGCGACGATGACGTCGATCTCGGCGGCGACCTCCGGATCGGCCCGTTCGACACCAGTGCGGTAGCGGGGATGATCGGCGAGGTCGTCGCGGCCCATGAGCCGGCAGAGGCCGGTCCAGTGGGCCTGCGTCAGGATGCTCACACCGAGGTAGGAGTCGGCGCAGGGATAGATGGCGAACGGGAACTCGTCGCCCAGGCGGGGCAGGTCGATGCCAGAGAAGCTGAAGAAGACGGTCGGTGCCGGCAGCAGGTGCACGAGCGCTTCGTTCACGCTCACCTCCACCAGTTGCCCTTCACCGGTCCGGCGCCGAGCAGCGAGCGCCAGCAGCACGCCGTCCGCGCCGAACGTGCCGACGCCGTAGCGGTGGCACTGCGAGCCGGGCATCAGTGGCCGGCCGCCGTGCGGTCCGTAGGCCAGCCAGCCCGCCGCCGCCAGCTCGGTCAGCTCGGTCGACTGCCATGCCGCGCGGGGGCCGTCGAGACCGAACGGCGAGAAAGCGGCGAGGACGAGGCGCCGATTGGCCGCCAGCAGCGCGTCGTATCGCTCGCGGACGGCAGGGGGAGCACCGAGGACGCCGTCGTCCAGCAGCACGTCGGCGCGGGCGGCGAGCCGGTGCAGGAGTGCCGCGCCCTGGTCGGTGGTGACGTCGAGATCGACCGACCGCTTCTGCGCGTGGAGGAACCGGTCGACGCCGGAACCGGCCGCCCGCGCTTCGTCCGGGTGGGCCGCGCACTCGATCTTGACGACATCGGCGCCGAGCATGGCCAGCAGGCGGCCGCAGTACGCACCGGACAGCCCGGTCGTCAGCTCGAGCACGGTCAGGCCGTCCAACGCCGGTGCTGCGGTCATCGGCCGGTCACCATAGTGAGTGTCACTGGCGGGGTTCGATGCCGAACGAGCGGCCTCCGGCGACCGCTTCTGCCACCTGGTCGAGGCGGGCGTACGTGAGGTCGAGCTCGGCGATCTCGTCGAGCCAGCGCTCCAGGGCCACAAGTCGGTGGCCGCGTCCGATGACCTGCGGGTGGAACACCACCGTGCACACGCCGCTGGTCACGTTCTTCGTCATCCACTCCAGGTCGCCGGTGAAGTTGTCGAACATCTCGATGGGCCGCCGCAGCCCGGGCATCAGCATGCGCCGGAAGGTCACGAACTCCAGATAGACGTAGTCGTCGAGCGTCCAGCTCCACGGGAGCTCGACGAGCGAGGTCGCCTCACCCCACTGCGCCGGCCCGTCGTCGGGGAACTGGTCGCCCCGCCGCAGCGGGTAGGGCTGGTAGTCGTGCCCCATGAGTGACGAGTCGTAGGTGAGGCCGTGCTCGATCAGCAGGTCGATGGTCTGGACGGTGAGCTCACCGGAGGGCGCCCGGTAGCCGGCCGGCGGGGCACCGCACAGCCGGTCGGCGAGCTCGAACGACCTCGCCATCGCCCACCGCTCCCGCTCGGGCGTCACCGTCGGGTTGAACTCGTGGGCGTAGCCGTGGAGGGCCACCTCGCTCCCGGCGTCCACGATCATCCGGCAGGCATCGGGATAGGTCTCCAGCGTGTGACCGGGGATGAAGAACGTTGCGGTGATGCCGCGGCGAGCGAGCAGGCGCAGGATGCGCGGGACGGCCACCGCCCCGAACTCGCCGCGCGAGATCGGGGTCGGGGTCGTCATGCCGCGCTGCATCCACAGCGAGGGCCCGTCGAAGTCGAACGACAGGCACAGGTACCCGTTCGGGTTCTGCGCCAGCTCCGCCACGGGCGCCCGCTAGCTGATGGCGGTGCCGGCCGTGTCCTGCCCGGAGCGCATGACCCGGCCCGGGCGAGCACCGGTCAGGCGGCCGTGGTCGACGATCTCGGTGCCGTTCACCAGCACGTGATCGATGCCCTCGGCTTCGCCGTACAGCCGCCACGAACCGCCGGGGAGGTCGTGGCGGATCTCGATCGGCTTGGCCGCCACCGTGGTCGGGTCGACGACGACGACGTCGGCGTGGTAGCCGGTGGCCAGCCGGCCCCGGTCCTTCAGCCCGTAGAGCTGCGCCGGCGCATCGGTGATGTAGCTGATCGCCTCTTCGAACGGGAGCAATTTCATCTCGCGGCACGCCTTGCCGAGCATGGCCGTGGTGGCGTTGAACGTCGCCAGCAGATCGAGGTGGGCGCCGGCGTCGGTGCCGCCGACCAGGGTGCGCTCGTCCCGCCAGACCTCGACGCGCTTCTGCCACGTCGGCTCGTCATCGCCGATGACGGGTTGGTACAGCCCGGTGCGGAGATCGTCAGCCAGTGCGATGTCGCACATCACGTCGAACGTCTCGCGCCCCTCGTCCTCGGCGATCTCGCCGATCGACCGGCCCTGGTACTGGAGGTTGCTCTCGGCGAACACCTCGCCCACGGTGAGCTTGTGCCACTTCGCGATGCCGCGCATCGGGCTCGGGCCTTCGGCCAACTCCTTCAGCTCCTGGCGCTGCGACGGGTCGGCGAGCAACGCCATCTTCTCGTCGACCGGCAGGGCCATCGGCTTGGCCCACCCGTTCAGCATGTCGAACACGAAGCCGCTCTCCAGCGACATCCGCGACTGCACGGCACACGGCACGGTGAGGGCCAGCACCCGCCCGCCCCGCTCCTGGGCGAAGTTGGACGCCCCGAGCCTGGCTTCCATGTTCTCCATCTGCCGGGGGCTGAGGTTGACGGCGATGAGGTTCCAGTTCAGCGGGCGATTGGCGGCGACCGACATGTCCGTCATGAGCTGGTAGTGCGACTCGTCGAAGCGTCCGACGGTGGGGATGAACTCCAGGTTCGTGCCCTCGTAGTCCCGCACGACCCGGCTCAGATGCACGAGCTCGTCGGGTGTGGCGTGGCGGGACGGCACGGGGTCGCCGTTGGCGTCGTTGTGGCTGATGGCCCACGACGACGTGAAGCCGAACGCTCCCGCCTCGAGGCTCTCACGCAGCAACCGCTCCATCTCGGCCAGATCCGCGTCGTTGGCCTTCTCGCCGACGGACCGCTCGTCCATGGCCAGGCGGCGCAGCGCGCAGTGGCCGACCATGAACCCGGCGTTGACGGCGAGCGTGCCGTCCATACAGCCGAGCCATTCACCGAAGCTCTGCCACGAGCCCCATGGCACGCCCTGCTGGAGCGAGCCGAGCGGCATGCCTTCGACGCGCGCCAACATGCGCATGAGGTAATCGCCGTGCTTGTCCCTCATCGGCGCGATGGTGAAGCCGCAGTTGCCACCGATCACCGTGGTGATGCCGTGCAGTGGTGACGGCGTGAGGTCACCATCCCAGAACGCCTGCGCGTCGTAGTGCGTGTGCACGTCGATGAAACCAGGCGTGACGAGCTTGCCGGTGGCGTCGATGGTGCGCGTCGCATCATCGGTGATCTCGCCGGCGATGAGCTCGATGCGGCCGGCCTTGATGCCGACATCGGCGCGGAACCCGCTGCGGCCGGTGCCATCCACCACGGTCCCGCCGCTGATCACGACGTCCAACATGGCGACCCCCCGTCCTCTATGGAATTGGTAGCCAGATTACCGCGCCCCGCCCCGAGGGTGTCAGTCCGGGCACAGCCGGTTGGTACGTTGCCGTTCGTGGCCACGCTCGACTGGTACGGGTGCGCGACGTTCCGCCTGCGCACCGGCGGCTTGACCGTCTTCCTGGACGCCTACATCGACCGGGCCCCCGGCGCCGCCGGCACCGGCTTGACGGCCGACGACATCGACGAGTGCGACTGGATCGTGATCGGCCACGCCCACTTCGATCACCTCTACGGCGCGGAACGGATCATGGCCCGCACCAACGCCACGCTGATCGGCAGCTACGAGTCCGTGCGGGTGATGGAGGCGGCCGGGGTGCCCGGCGACCGGATGATCTGCGTCGCCGGCGGCGAACGCGTCCGCCTGAGCGACGACGTCACGGTGTCCGTGCTGCCCAGCCAGCACAGCTGCGTCTGGTCCCACGCGCAGATGGGCCAGAGCGGCGACGCCTGCCTCGGCGACCTCGGCGTGACGTGGCAGGAGCAGCAGGAACGGATGCGGGGGCTCCAGACGTACCTGCGCACGGCGCTGGCCCCGGAGGCGGTGGAGCACATGCGGGACTCCTTCGTCGGTCACAGCCCGCGTGGTGACGGCGGCGCGCTGCTCTACCTGTTCGAGACCCCCGATGGCTCGCTGCTCTATCAGGACACGTCCGGGCACTGGACGGGGATCCTCGACGGTCTCCGCCCCGACGCCGCGATCCTCGCCGCCGCCGGGCGGGGGAACGTCGACGGCGAGCCGATCCAGGGCTCACTGGCCGACTTCGTCGGCCGCCAGGTCGGGGCGGTGCGGCCCGGCCGCCTGCTGCTCAGCCATCACGACAATTGGCTCCCGGGCTTCTCGGTTCCCACGGAGATGGAGCCCCTGCGCGCCGCGATCCGCGCCGCGTCGCCCGACACCGAGCTGCTGGAGCCGGGCTACCTCGAAGGGACCGACCTCTTCGGCTGACGTCTGACCAAAAGGCTTCTGGGCACCAGGATGCACCTGCCAGGTGCCGTCACATGCCCAGATCGGTTTTGGTCACGAGCGGTCCCGCGATTCGCCGGCTTCGCTGATGGCGGCGAGCTGTGCGGTGACGGTGGCCCAGCCGTCGGCGAAGCCGAGCTGCTCGTGGTGCGCCCGCGACGAGGCGTCGACGTGCGGCCCGAACGTGACGCCGTCGTCGCTCATCGAGGTGACGAACGCGCCGCCGGGCACGACGTCCAGGCGCTCGACCCGGCAGCGCGTCGGAGCCGGCAGCCACCAGCGGGCGAGGTCGAGCGGATCGGTCCACGCCTGCCACACCCGCAGACGGGGGGCACGGATCACGCGGTCGAGCCGCAGATCGAGGTCCTGGTCGAGATCGAGCATCATGGCGACTCGTCTGTTGCGGTGACGAACTGCTCGAGGCGATTGGTGCGGCCCTCCCAGATCGCCCGCTGCGCGGCAAGCCAGCCGTCGACGACGCCCAAGCGCTTGCGGTTGAGCGTGCACGTGCGCACTCGCCCGGCCTTTGCCGTCCGGATCAACCCGCAGCGCTCGAGCGTGTGCACGTGCTTCATGAACGACGGCAACGTCATCGCCGCCGACTGAGCCAGCTCGCCCACGCTGGCCGGCCCGTGACCCAGCACGCCGACCACCGCCCGCCGGGTCGGGTCGGCGAGGGCGGCGAACACTTCGTCGAGCGGTGCCAAATACTGTGCCACGAGGCTAAGTATTGTCCCATCAGCACGAGGAGCGCAAGAGCGCGCAACGATGGACGCATGACCCGGACCTCCCTCGCCGGCGCCATCGCCGAGGTGGCCGAGCGCGATCCCGTCCTCGCCGCGCTCGTCGCCCAGGCCGGCCCGATCACGCACCGACCGCGCGACCCCGACGGCCACTTCGGCGCGCTCGTCCGCGCCATCACGTTCCAGCAACTGGCCGGCGCCGCCGCCCGCGCCATCCATCAGCGCGTCCGCGCCCTCGTCGATGGCCCCCTCACGCCGGAGGCGCTCGCAGTGGTGACCGACGAGGCGCTGCGCGCCGCCGGCCTCTCAGCGGCGAAGCTGGCGTCGCTGCGCGACCTCACCACCAAGGTGTTGGAAGGTGCCGTCGTGCTCGGCGGCTCGGCGCGCACATCCGACGACGAGATCGTCGCCGGCCTCACGACCGTGCGCGGCATCGGGCGGTGGACGGCCGAGATGTACCTGATGTTCGAGCAGCGGCGGATGGATGTCTGGCCGGTCGACGATCTGGGCGTGCGTCAGGGATACGCGCTGGCCTGGCGCATCGACCCCGCGCCGACAGCGAACGAGCTCGTGCCGATGGGCGAGCGGTTCCGCCCGTACCGCTCGATCGTGGCCCGCTACTGCTGGGAAGCGGTGGCGCTGTTCCGCCGCGGCACCGATCCCAGCCTGCGCTGAGGGCTCAGATGGCGTCGACGACGCCGAAACCGCCGTTGCGCTCCACCACGCGGAAGGCGTGCGGCGCCGAGAAGTGCGCCGGCAGGAGCACGGCGTTGCGCTCGATGCACTGCTCCAGCAGGGCGCGCCGGGTGGCGGCGGCACCGTCACCGTCGAGGCAGAAGCCGCTGTTCCAATCCGGCCGGTACACCTGCACGGCCGAATGCATGGAGTCGCCCGACAACAGGGCCTGCTCGCCGCCGGACTGGATCCAGCCCACGCAGTGACCGGGCGTGTGACCGGCAGCGACCACGAGGTGCAGCGCATCGTCGACCGCGCAGTCGCTGCCCTCCCACAGCTCGACGAGGTCGCGGTCGAAAATGGGCTTCACGCTGTCGTCGAAGACGTTGCCGTTGAACTCCAGGCCCGCCTGATCGGTGACCTCCGGGTTCCAGAACTCGAACTCGCGCTTGTTCACGAAGTAGCGGGCGTTCGGGAACGTGGGCACCCACTCCGTGCCGTCGAGCGTGGTGTTCCAACCGACGTGGTCGAGGTGCAGGTGCGTGCACACGACGGCGTCCACCTCGTCGGGCTTCACGCCGCTGGCCACGAGGCGCTCGAGCCAGTCGGTGTCGAGCATCGACATCTCTGCAATGGCCCGTTGCTTGTGGTTGCCGTTGCACGTATCGACCAGGATCGTCTTCTGCGGCGTCCGCACGACCCAGGTGTGCACGCTGGCCAGCGCCGCATCGGTCGACGGGTCGATGAACTGCGCGATCGTGTCCGGACCGTGATCGTCGCGAACGGCCGGGTCCCAGGCCGGGAGCAACATCGACGCCGGAAATGCCGGTCCGTACGCCTCCTCCATGCGCGTGATGGTGACATCACCGATCTGCACAGCCCCGTTGCCCATCGTGACCCCCCGGTCGCAGTTTGCCCCTCGTGCGGGAGCTTACGCGCCAGCGGCTGAGGTCCACACGGCGACAGGGACACCGTCCGGACGGGCGAGCACCGCAGTGTCA
The DNA here is from genome assembly GCA_963728985.1 of uncultured Acidimicrobiales bacterium. Classification (GTDB taxonomy): domain Bacteria; phylum Actinomycetota; class Acidimicrobiia; order Acidimicrobiales; family Ilumatobacteraceae; genus DASXAI01. The sequence goes on from CAVSME010000009.1 coordinate 229,240, forward strand.
CCGCGCACGCCCAAGGCTCGTGCCGTGATGGCGTCGAGCGTCCGGATCGCCAGCGGCGCCGCCGACGGCGACCTCGCGTCGGCCCACGCGCATCCCGATGGACCGGTGAACAACGTCCAGCCCGGCCCGAGGAGGTCGATGGTGGAAACTCCCGACGTCGACGGCAACCACGCGTGAGCCAACCGGCCACCGAGGTCGACCAGCAGCTCGTCGACCACTGGGCGGCGGCTGCCGTCGGGATCGGTGGATCGGGCGAGGTTGTGCTCGGCCACCACCCTGCGCTCCGCCTCGTAGGTGTCCAGCAGACCAGGGTCGGCCCAGCCCTGGAGCACCCAGGCCAGCTTCCAGCCGAGATCGCAGCCGCTCTGCAGCGCGGTGTTCATGCCCGTCCCGCCTCGCGGGGTCACCCGATGGGCGGCGTCGCCCGCGAGGAAGACGCGTCCGACGCGGAACCGGTCGGCCAGCTGGCCCGGTGAGCAGAACGGGCTGATGCGCTCGATCACGGCATCGAGGTCGGCGACGCCCGCGCCTTCGCGCATCCGCCGGGCGAGCAGCGCCGGGTCGACGGCGGACTGCGGATCGGCACCGGGGTCCAAGCTCGGGGCGTAGACCCAGCGGTCGCCTCGCCCGGCGGGCAGGAACAGACCGGGCGCGGCCGGCGTCGTCACGACGAACAGCGCGTACCGCAGGCTCCCGAGCAGTTGCCACAGCGGGGCGCGGAAGACGACCTGCACGCCGCCGTGAGCGCCGTCCCGCTCGTGCATCTCGACGCCGAGCAGGCGACGGATCGGGCTGTGCGCGCCGTCGGCGGCGACGAGGTAGCGCGACGCGACGCTCCGTAGCGCGCCCGAACCGTCGCGCAACCTCACCCGTACGCCGTCCGGCTCGTCGGCCACGCCCACCAGTTGCGTGCCGAGCTCGAATCGGACCGACGGGGCGGCGGCAACGTGGCGGCGCAGCACTTGCTCCAGCCAGTCCTGCGGCACCGTGCCGGGCGCACACGGACTGACGACTGCGGCCTGGGCGCGGCTCGGGTAGCCCACGGCATGGGACCGGCCGTCGGCGGCAGACGCCAGGGTGGTGCACTCCCAGATCCACACGTCGGCATCGACACCCCCGGCGCGGATCTCGTCCTCGAGGCCCCACGCCCGCAGGAGCTCCATCGACCGGGTGCTGATGACCGTCGCCCGGGGCAGGGTCGACGGCTCGGGCCGCTGCTCGACGAGCAGGGTCGAGACGCCGTAGCGCCCCAGCGTGGCCGCCGCGCCGAGGCCGGCGGCGCCGGCTCCGACCACGACGACATCGACATCTTCCATGACCGTCCTCCGTCCTTCTTTCACACGACATACTGTAGTCTGGAATACAGACTGTCAAGTGAAATGGGTAACGTCGGAGATGTGGCCGCACGGAAGTACGAGCAGCGGTTGCGGGCCGAGAATTCGGAGGCGACCCGCCGGCGCATCCTGGACACCCTGGAGCAGCGGCTGCGCGACGCGCCGACCGAGCCGGTCAGCATCGAGGAGATCGCCAAGCGGGCGGCGGTCGCCCGCACCACCGTCTACCTCGTGTTCGGCTCGCGCGCCGGCCTGTTCGACGCGCTGGCCACCGAGCTGTGGGAACGGGCCGGGCTGCCCGAGCTCACCAAGGCCGTCGCCCACCCCGATGCGCGCCAGCACCTGAGGGGGGGCATGCGCGCCGGCGTCGAGATCTACGCCGCCATCCGCGATGTCGCCGTCACCCTGTTCTCGATGTCCGCCCTCGACCCCGAGTCGGTCGGCGGTGCCATCGTCCGCCTGGAGGAGCGGCGCTGGGGCGGCATGCAGTACCTCGCCCAGCGGCTGGCCGAGCAGGACGTGCTGCGCCCCGATGTCACGGTCGAGCAGGCCGCCGACGTGCTGTGGATGCTCGCCAGCTTCGCCAGCTTCGACGCGCTCTACACCGGGCGGGGCATGGCGACCGACGAGGTCGCCCACGTCCTGGCCACGACGGCCGAGCGCACCCTCTGCCGCTGAACGATCGACGGCGACGCTTGCGCGCGGCCGTCACGGCACGCATGCTTCGCACGTGAACGCGCCAACCGCCGCGGTCGACATCGCGGCCGTGCGGGCCGCCCTGCGGCGAGTGGCCGAACGCGACCTCCCGGCCCTGGCCGAGCGCATGCGGGTGGCGGTGACCGCGCTGCTGGAGGCGAGCGAGGGTCGGAGCGCCGACGAGGAGGTGACGTGGAACGGCGTGCCGATGGGGCTGGGAGCGATGCTCGGCATCGGCTTGGCCGAGTACCTGCTCCACGGCTGGGACATCGCGAAGGCCCTCTGGCGGCCATGGACGATCCGCCCGGACGACGCCCGCCTCGTGCTGGCCTCAGCACTGCCGCTGCTCCCGCTGCTCGTCGATCCCGCCGTCACCGCCAAGGTCAGCGCCACCTATGACGTCCGCGTCCGGGGCGGTGTACAGGTGTGCGTCGCCATCGAGCACGGCACGATGACCATCGGCAACGAGAGCGAACCGGCCGACTGCCACGTGAGCGCCGACCCCGTCGCCCTCCTCCTCGTCGCCTATGGACGCAAGTCGCAGTGGAGCGCCGTCGTGCGAGGGAAGCTCCTCGCATGGGGGCGCAAACCCTGGCTCGGGCCGCGCCTCACCCCTTACCTCGTGACACCGTGACATCGGTCTGACGGATGGCGAAGGAGATTCGGCTCAACGCGTTCACGATGAACTGCGCCGCGCACATCAACTCCACCATGTGGCGCCATCCCCGGGACACGTCCTTGCAGTACACCTCGCTGACGTACTGGACCGATCTCGCCCGGACACTGGAGCGGGGTCTGTTCGACGGTGTCTTCCTCGCCGATGTGCTCGGTGTGTACGACGTCTTCGGTGGATCACCGACGCCGGCGATCGCCCACGGCGTCCAGTTCCCGGTGAACGACCCGATGATGGTCATCCCCGCCATGGCGCAGGTGACCGAGCACATCGGCTTCGGCGTCACCGCGCTGCTCCCCTACGAGAACCCGCTCACGTTCGCTCGACGCATGTCCACCCTCGACCACCTGACCGACGGACGCGCTGGTTGGAACATCGTGACCGGCTACCTCCAGAGCGGGGCGAAGGGCACGGGGAGCGCTGAGCAGGCGCCCCACGACACGCGCTACGAGATGGCTGAGGAGTACATGGACGTCATGTACCAGCTGTGGGAGGGCAGCTGGCAGGACGGTGCCGTCCTCGCCGATGTTGCGACCGGCGTCCTCACCGACCCGACCCGCGTCCACAAGGTGGCCCACGCCGGTCGGTTCTTCACGTTGGAGGCGTACCACCTCTGCGAACCGTCGGCGCAGCGCACGCCGGTCCTGTACCAAGCCGGTGGATCACCGGCGGGTCGCGCCTTCGCTGCGAAGCACGCGGAGTGCGTGTTCGTCGCCGGCGGGTCGACCACGGGCGTGGGCCGATCGATCGCCGAGCTCCGGGCGCAGGCCGCCGCCGCCGGCCGGGACCCGAGCAGCCTCCTCGTGTTCCCGCTCATGACCGTCGTCGTGGCCGCTACCGACGAGGAGGCCGACGCCAAGCTGGCGGAGTACCGCGCCTGCGTGGATCCCGAGGCGGCGCTGACGCTCGTGTCCGGGTGGGCGGGCGTGGACTTCGCGCAATGGGACCTCGACGATCTGGTCGAGAACGTGTACGCCGACGGCGTGCAGGGCGCCATCGGCCAGTTCACGCGACGGCCCGGCGGCCGCAGCTGGACGGTGCGACAGGTCGCCGAGTACCTCGGCGTGGGCGGGTCGGGTCCCGTCGTCGTCGGGTCCCCCGGTCGCGTGGCCGACGAGCTCGAGCGGTGGATCGACGAGACCGACGCCGACGGCTTCAACCTCACCCGCGTCGTCATGCCCGAGACGTACGACGACTTCATCGATCTGGTCGTGCCCGAGCTGCAACGCCGGGGCCGCTACAAGACGTCGTACGTCCCCGGCACCTATCGCCACAAGCTGCTCGGCAACGGGCCGTGGCTGGCCGAGTCGCACGTCGGCCGGTCGTATCGTCGGTGACCGCCCGCCGCCTCAGGGCACGGACGGCTCGGGGCTCGGCCAGTCGCGTCCGAACCAGCGGGCGATCCGGCTGGTGCCGAACTCCGACTTGTCGGCGGCGAAGGCGGCCGACGGGTCGCCGTAGTTTCCCGCCGGCGCCTGCCCACTCAGGAACGTGACATCGACCTTGGCCACCTGGCCGTGGCCGAACTCGAGGTAGCAGATGCCCCGACCGTCGTACTGGCTCGATGACTCCTCGCCCCGGATCCGCTCGGCGATGCGCTGCGCCACCACCCCGGCCTGACCCTCGGCGAACACGCCCGCCTTCGGCGTCCCGACGCTGGTCACGTCGCCGACGGCGTACACGTCGGGGAAAGAGGTCTCCAGCGTCAGCGGATCGACCGGGATCCAGCCGTCGACGGTGAGCCCCGAGGCGACCACGACCGCCGGCGCCCGGTGCACGGGCACGCCGAGGAACAAGTCGTAGGGCATCTCGGTGCCGTCGCGGAAGACGGCCATGGTGCGAGCCGGATCGAGCTCGCGCACCAGGCGCTCCGGGTGCCACTCGATGCCCCGCTCCGCGAATGCCGCCAGCAGCGACCGCGACGCCACCGGCGACGGCGGGATGGGCACGCCCAGCGGCATCACGAGCGCGATCTCCGAACGGTCACGACTGCCTTTCGCGGTGAGGAAGTCGTGCATCAGCAAAGCCGTCTCGCTCGGTGCCGGCGGGCACTTGAACGGCGTCGACGTGACGCCGACGACGACGCGGCCGCCGTCGAAGCCGGCCAGGACGTCGCGGAGCGCGAAGGCGCCGGCCTCCGTGTAGAACTCGTGGCCGCCGGCCACCAGACCCGGCGTGGCGCTCGGGTCGAGGTCGGCGCCGAGCGCGACGACGAGGATGTCGGCGTCGAAGCTGCCGGCGTCGGTCTCCACTCGCTTCGTGACCGGATCGATCGACTGCACTGTTGCCGCCACGAACGTCACGCCGGGCTTGACGATGTCGCGATAGGCATGGTGGACGACGGCCGGCAACGTCCGGCCGAACATCACGTCGAGCTTCGAGAAGCCGAACACGAACCCTTCCGTTCGATCGATGAGCACGACGTCGACATCGTGGCCGAACTCATCGGACAGGCGAGTGGTCAGCTCCAGTCCCCCGAACCCTGCACCCAGCACCAGCACGCGCATGGGCGGTGACTCTAGGAGTGGCGGCAGGCGGCGCGCTGGCCGGCTCTCGTCCTACGGCGCGTCGCTCGCGTCGCGATAGAGGTCGAGGGTGTGGCGGGCGATGGCCGACCAACTGAAATGGTCGATGACCCGCTGACGGCCGGCCTGGCCCATGGCCGTCGCTCGGGCGGGATCGTCGAGCACCGTCTGGAGGGCGGCGGCGAGATCGGCGACGAAGACCTCCGGATCGGCGGGCGTGGGGTCGTGGTCGCCGGCCGGTACGAAGGGCACGAGGATGCCGGTCTCGCCGTCGGCCACCACCTCGGGGATGCCGCCGACCGCACTCCCGACGACCGCCGTCTCGCACGCCATCGCCTCGAGGTTGACCAACCCGAGCGGCTCGTAGATCGACGGGCAGCAGAAGACGTCAGCATGGGTCAGCAGCTGGATCACCTGCCAGCGGTCGAGCATGTCCTCGATCCACACGACGTTGCCGCGCCGGGCCCGCAGGGCATCGACGTGGCGGGCCAGGTCCTGGCCCAGCTCGGGGGTGTCGGGCGAGCCTGCCCGCAGCACGACTTGCACCGAGGGGTCGAGGTGGCCGACGGCTTCGAGCAGGTACTGGATGCCCTTCTGGCGCGTCACCCGGCCGACGAAGATCACCGTCGGAGCGTCCGGGTCGACGCCGTGACGCTTCAGCGCCTCGACGCCCGTGTCGGGATGCCACTCGACCGGGTCGATGCCGTTGTGCACGACGTGCACCCGGGCCGGATCGACGGCCGGGTAGCACCGCACGACGTCGTCGCGCACGGCGCTCGACACAGCGATGACGGCGTCGGCGTTCTCCAGCGCGATCTGCTCGCAGAACGTCGACAGTCGGTAGCCGCCGCCCAGCTGCTCGGCCTTCCACGGGCGCATCGGTTCGAGGCTGTGCACCGTGCACACGTGGGGTACGCCGTACATCAACTTGGCCAGCTGCCCGGCGAAGTTGGCGTACCACGTGTGGCTGTGGACCACATCGACGCCCTCCACCCCGGCGGCGATGGCGAGGTCGACGGCCATGGCCTGCAGGGCGGCGAGGTGGGGGGCGGGGCCCGCCAGGCGGTCCCAGGAGCGATAGGCGAAGACCCGGGGCGACGCGCCGCGGTCGGGGCGGTCACCACCGAAGCAGTGCACGTCGACGTTCACCAGGTGGGCCAGCTCCCGAGCCAGGTACTCGACGTGCACACCGGCGCCGCCGTACACCTCCGGCGGGTACTCCTTGGTCAGCAACGCAACTCTCACCGTGGACACCACCTCGCCGGACGACGAGGGCGACGATAGCGCCGGCTTCGAATCGGCGATCCCTTGGTGCGATGCTCTGGGCCGAGATGTCGAGCCGTCGTGGAGGGAACCGATGAGTGCAGTGCCGAAGGGTGGCGTCGTGGCGGTGACCGGCGCCGCCGGGTTCATCGGTGGCTGGGTCGTGCAGGACCTCCTCGATCGCGGCTACCGCGTGCGGGCGTGCGTCCGCGACGTCGACGCCGACTCGCGAGTCGGCTTCCTGAAGGCGATGGGCGCATACACGTCCGGACGGCTCACGCTCCATGCCGCTGACCTCGACAACGCCGGGTGCTTCGACGAGATTCTTCCGCGGCTGTGACGGCGTCGCCCACGTCTCCCACGTCAGCACCTACGACGATCCGGCCTACGTGCAGCGGACGTGCGATCACATCATCGGCAGCCTCGAAGGATCAGGGTCGGTGCGACGGGTCATCGTCACGTCGAGCGTCGCCGCAGTGATCTCCGAGGCCGACATCAACGAGCTGGTGCGGCGGCCGGTGTGCGACGAGGACCGCTATCCCGACGAGTCGAACCCGAAGCGCACGCCCGAGCGGGGGCAGGGCTATTCGATGGGGAAGGTGATCGCCCAGCGCGCCTTCGCCGACGCCGCCGAGCGCAGCGGGGACTGGGATGCGATCACGGTGTGCCCGGCCGACAACGTGGGGCCGATCCTCTCCGCCCACCAGAAGGACGGCGGCCCGTGGCAGCACCTGATCGGGCGGATGCTCCAAGGCCGCTGCGAGATCTTCCAGGGCACCGGGCCCTACCGCCCGTGGATGACGGTCGACGTGCGCGACGACGCCGCCAGCCACGTCGGCCTGCTGGAGAGCGACCAGGTGGCCAACGGCGAGCGGTACATCTCGTGGTCGACCGAGACGCGCAACTACGAGGACGTCTGCGCCTCGATCGACCGGTTGCTGCCCGAGCTGCGCCACGATCCCGGTCCGATCGCCGACAACACCCCCGAGCGGCTGAAGGCCCGCGAGGCCGAGTTCCGATCGATCTGGGCGGGCTGCATCCTGCGCAACGACCGCATCCGGGCCGTGCTGCCGATCACCTTCCGGCCGCTCGACGACTCGATCCGCGACTGCGTGGAGTCACTGCTGGCCGTCGCCAAGATCGAACCGAACCGCCGCTCGGCCTGACGACGCAGTCGCTGATCCTCAGGCCCGCTCGTTCACCCAGGCCACGACCATGTCGGCCAGCGCCGCCCGGGCCCCGTCCGGCTGGCGGAGGTAGTGGTCGCCGGGCACCAGCTCGAGCTGCTTGTCCGTCGATCCGAGCTCGTCGTAGATGGCCCGGGCGTCGCTGAGGAAGCAGCCCTGGTCGCCGGTGGACTGGACCACGAGCGCGGGTGCCGTGATGCGTCCGAGGTGGGGCGTCGCGCGGCACTCGGACTCGGCCAGGCTCCACATGTCGAGCCACGATCGCAGCGAGCAGGACGAGGCCAGGCCGAACGGGCCGCGGTTGGCGACGGCGGGATCGCCGGCGTAGCAGCCGAGCGGGCGGTCGGATGGATCGAGGGAGAGATCCAGGAACCGGAGGTCGGCCCACTGGCGGGCGACGGTGAACAGCCGGTCGGGAACGTCGGCTCGGCCGAGCCGTTCCAGCTCAGCGTTGGCCCACGCCGTGATCCGGTCGTTGCGGGCGATCTGCGCGGCGCGGTAGCGCTCCACGAACTCGGGCGGGTACGGCGGCCCGTTGTCGGGGTCGAACATGTCCAGTGACCGATCGGTCGGGATCGGGTCGGCCTCGTCGACGACGGCGGGATCGAGCCAGGTCGTCAGCACGTCGGGCCGCCCGGGGTGGGCGCAGAGGGAGATGAACAGGTCGCCGGCGGGCAGCTCGTCGGGGCGGTCCAGCGCTCGGCTCTGGTAGGCGCCCATCAGGGAGGCGCCGCCCGAGTTGCCCAGGATGACGACGGTGTCGACACCGGCCTGTTCCCGGAGCCAGCGCACCCCGACGCCGATGTCGGTCACGGCCTGCTCGAGGCGGAAGTAGGCGCCGTTGCCACGGTAGCGGGTGTTCCAACCGAGGAAGCCGACGCCGCGCTCGGCGGCGAAGTCCGCGAGGTAGTGCTCGGCGAAGTCCACCTCGTAGTGGGTGGCGACGAGGGCCACCTTCGGCCGCTCCCCGCCGGGATGGTGGTAGAGGCCCTGGCAGGGGCGACCGCCGGCACCGGCGCGAGGCATGGTCGGGGACTCGGACGACACGAACTCGCGCTCGACGGAAGCCATGGGAACTTCTACACCACTGTCCTCGGCGTGCCGCGACGCGCCCGTAGGGTGAGTCGATGCCCTCTGCCCAGCACGCCATCGGGTCCGGTTTCGGTCGCAGGACGACGGCGGCGGAGGTCGTCGCCGGCATCGACCTGACCGGCAAGGTCGCCATCGTCACCGGGGGCTACTCGGGGATCGGGCTGGAGACCACGAGAGCGCTGGCCGACGCCGGCGCCCACGTCGTCGTGCCCGCCCGCCGGCCCGACGTCGCCGCCGCGGCGCTGACCGACGTTCCCGACGCCGAGGTCGGCCACCTGGACCTCGGCGACCTCGTCAGCGTGCAGGCCTTCGCCGACGGCTTCCTCGCCTCCAGCCGCGCCCTCGACATCGTCGTCAACAACGCCGGCATCATGGCGTGCCCCGAGACCCGGGTCGGGCCCGGCTGGGAGGCGCAGTTCGCCACCAACCACCTCGGCCACTTCGCACTGGTCAACCGGTTGTGGCCGGCGATCGCCGTCGGCGGCGGGCGCGTGGTCTCGGTGTCATCGGCCGGGCACCGCCGCTCGGGAATCCGCTGGGACGACGTCCAGTTCGAACACGGCTACGACAAGTGGACCGCCTACGGGCAGGCCAAGACGGCCAACGTCCTGTTCGCCCTCCACCTCGACACTCGTGGCGAACGCGACGGCGTCCGGGCGTTCTCCGTGCACCCCGGCGGCATCCTCACCCCGCTGCAGCGCCACCTGGCCACCGACGAGATGGTGGCGCTCGGCTGGATCGACGAAGCGGGCAACGTCGTCGCCAAGGGCTTCAAGACCCCGGAGCAGGGCGCGGCCACCTCGGTGTGGGTGGCGACCTCCCCGCAGCTCGATGGCATGGGCGGCGTCTACTGCGAGGACTGCGATGTCGCCGAGCCGGCGGCCGACGACTCGACCGGAGCGGGCGTGCGCCGATGGGCCACCGACCCCGAGCAAGCGGCCCGGCTCTGGGCGCTATCGGCCCAGCTCACGGGCATCGACGCCTTCGCCACCGCCTCGTGATCTGAGCCACCGCCTGGTCGTCGCGATCAGGTCGCACGACGAGGCCGTCGCCGCGCTCATCAGTGACCTGCGCCGCAACCCCGAGTTCGAGGTCCGCGGGAACGCCCACCCCATCGGCGAGAAGCGGCGCGCCCCGACTCCGCCTGGTCGAGCCCGGTTGACAGCCACGAGTTCGTCGCACCGCCGCCGGACCCGATGGAGAATCGCGTCGGGTTGGGTGCACCATGGTCAGCATCGACCAGGAGGTGTCCGAATGGCGACAGTGAGCGTCCGGTACATCGTGAACGACGTCGACGAAGCGATCGTCTTCTACTGCCAGCAGCTCGGGTTCGTGGAGGTGATGCACCCGGCCCCCACGTTCGCCATGGTCAAGCGCGACGACCTGCGCCTGACGTTGAGCGCGCCGGGCGGACCGGGTGGCGGCGGCCAGGCCATGCCCGATGGCACGCTCCCCCGCCCCGGCGGCTGGAACCGCTTCGCCCTCGAGGTGACCGACCTCGACTCGATGGTCGGCACGCTCCGTGCCAGTGGGGCGCGGTTCCGCAACGAGATCGTGACCGGCGTGGGTGGCCGGCAGATCCTCGTCGAGGACCCGTCGGGCAACCCTGTCGAGCTGTTCGAGCCCATCCTGGACGAGGCGAAGCTGGCCTCGTCCTGACCCGGGCAGTACGCGCCCTTCGCGGTCAATCCACTACCCTCTGAGTCCTTGTCTGCGTCGGCGCCTGACGCCCTCCATCGGCGGGAGCAACCGGACGGGCGCCGCACCGCCCGCTCACGAGCGACCGAGGTCGCCATCCGCCGGGCCGCGCTGCGCCTCATGGTCGAGCGGGGCTACGACGCCACGACGGCCGACGACATCGCCCGTGAGGCGGGCGTCTCGTCGGACACGTTCTACCTGTACTTCCCCACCAAGGAGATGGCCGTCCTCTTCCCCGACGGCCTCGTCGTCGGGTTGGTGCTGGCCGGCCTCGGGCAGCGGCCGGCCAGCGAAGACCCGGTGGTGTCGCTGGTAGCGGCGGTCGCGACCACGTTCGATTCGCTGTACCGGCTCAGTCGCGACGACGACGTGCTGCGCAACGGCCTGCGGGTGATGCTGCGCGAGCCACGGCTCGAACGGGTGCTGGTCGAGCGCCGACTCGGCGTCGAGAGCGAGGCGTGGGCGGCGATGCAACGGCGCGGTGTCCCGGCCGACGACCTCGCCGTGCAGGCGGGCACCGCCACCGTCGTCACGTTGGGCTTCCTCGCCCTCCAGCGCTGGGCCGACAGCGACGGGTCGCGACCGCTGACCGAGATCCTCGCCGAGTGCCTCCGCCAGGCCCCCGACCCGTCGCTGCTGCAGCGCGGGCTCGACGCCGCCGCCGCCGACACCCCGGGCGGGCCCTGCTAGGCCCAGCCCCGCCGGACGTCAGAGGATGGCGGTTTGGGTGCCGATTGCCTCGCCTGGCGGGCCGATCCGCACCCATGACCGAATCGGCACCCAATGTTGCGCTCCCTCAGCGGCGCCTGCCCGAGGACCGCCGGCGATCCCGCCCCGATCGCCGACGCGCTCACACCGGGAGCATCGCCAGCGCCTGTCGGCCCGTTTCAGCAGCGCGTGTAACGGCGGCGGCCGCGACGGCGATCCTTCCATCGACAGGAGTTGCGTTGGTGCAGGAACCGGGAGGTGGACATCGCGTGCGGCGATCGGTGGTCAGACAAGTCCGAGCGGAGCGGGAGCTCGCCCGCCAGGAGCGTGAGATGGCAGCGTGCGACCTCCACGAGGCCTACCTCTTCGGAGGCCCACTCGAGGACGAGCGGCGCCGGAGTGGCGAGGCTCACCTGGCGCTGGCGCGTGAGCACGAACAGATCGCCGAGGCACTCGAGCGCGACATCGCGTCGTGACAGGGCACGGGGTTCGCCGCCCGCGACGGCGGGTATGGAGACGGTGTGGGTGTCGATGCATCCCCATGGCCGTCGGACACGCTCGTCTACGTCGGTGATGGCCAGATGGAACCGCTCGCCGGTCCGCCTGCGCCATCCCAGCGCTGCCTGGCGACGGTCACGCCCGACGAGGCCACTGACCTGCTGCACCGCTCGCCGGACGCAACGGGACGGCCAGTCGTGGTCCTCGATTCGACCGGCATCGTCGCCGGCGCCCAGGCCGCTCGCTTCATGGTGATGACCGACACCGTCGGCCAGGCTCTCTTGCGGCGGTTGGACGGCGACGAGGGCTGGGCCCTCTCCGCCGCCGAGGTCCACCAGGCCTTCGAGAGCGACACCGAACCGCAGGGTCCCGACATGCCCGCGGTCGTCATGGACGCCGCCGGCCAGGTGATCCACGGCGCCGACGTGCTCAGCGAAGTCCGACAACCGACGCCGATGGTGATCCTCGTCGAGTGACGGCGGACGCGCCTCAGGCCGGCACGTGCAGTGCCGTCTCGCGTCGACCGCCGCTCCACGGTGGCTGCACCCGCACCAGGTGGTCGTAGCGGAGGAACGCATCGACGAGGTCGGCCGGCATGTCGCCGTAGGGCGAGCGCTGTGAGGCGTGCAGGCCGATGGCGTGGAGTCGGCGGTCGATGTGCGGGCCGACGTCCAGCACCGTCGTGATCTCGTCGTCGGGGCGGCCGAGCTCGGTGGTCTCGAGCGTCAGGTGGCCGCTGGCCGGGTTGGCGTCTTCCAGGCACGCCAGCCAGCGCTGCAGCAACGAGCGCGTGACGCACCAGTGGTAGAGGCTGGCGTCCGGCCGACTGCGCCGCACCGCCTCGGTGGTGGCCTCGGCGATGCGAATGTGATCGCGGTGCCCGTCTCCCCCGGTGGGGTCGAGCGTCACCACGACGTGCGGGTCGACGCGTTCCAGCACGGTTGCGACGGCGTCGACGACAGCCGCGAGCGGGGCGCCGACGAGCGTGCCGGCGGGGGCGTCACCGGCCATGCCCGAATCCACGAAGTCGAGCAGGATCACCTCGGCCGCCCCGAGGGCGGCACCCGCCTCGCGGAGCTCACGGACACGCAACTCGGCGAGCGTGCCGCCACCGAGGGAACACCCCGGTGCCAGCTCGCCCGCCTCGCCTCGCGTCGCGCAGCACACGGTCACGTGGGCACCGCCGGCCGCGGCGTCGGCGATCACGGAGCCGCAGCCGAACGTCTCGTCGTCGGGATGGGCCACGACGAGGAGCAACCGGCGCCCGGCCCAGTCCGTCATGCGCCGGGAGGCGGCAGGATCTCGATGCCGTGGGCGGCGGCGATGGCCACGACCCGCTCGACGTCGGGCTGCTGGGGGACGGGCAGCGCGGGGACCGGGGCGGGCTCACCCAACTGCCGGAAGAACCGCTCGCCGCCTCCCGGCGTGCCCAGTACCAGCATGCGCGCTTCGGGGCTGCGGACCTCGAAGCGGTGGCGCACGCCGCGGGGGCCGAACACGAAGTCGCCCGGACCAGCCCGGCGCGGCCCGGCGTCGCCCAGGAAGAAGTCCACCTCGCCGTCGATCACGAAGAACGCCTCGTCCCTGCCGTGGTGCACGTGCATGGGCGGGTTGGCGTCGGCGGTGAGCCACGTATCGATGACGGTCAGCGCGCCCCCGGTCTCTTCGGTGGTGGCCTTCACGTCCATGAGCATGTTGAAGCTCCAGATCAGGCGGTCGGTGTCGGTGATCGTCGGCTCGGTGATGGTCACGGTAGTGCCTCCTCGGGATACTGCACTCTGCAGTACGTTCGCTGGCGATATACTGCACACTGCAGTATGATCCGTCAACCCCTCCTGTCAGGAGACTCGATGGAGCTGTCATCTACGTCGTACGCCTTGCTCGGCCTGCTCGCCGTGCGAGCGTGGACGACGTACGAACTGGCGAACCAGACGAAGCGGAGCCTGCGGTTCTTCTTCCCGCGCGCCGAGCGCCACCTCTATGCCGAGGCCAAGCGGCTGGCCGACGCCGGGCTCGCTCGCAGCGAGGAAGCCTTCACCGGCCGGCGGCGCAGCACCACCTACGCGATCACACCGGCGGGCCGCCGGGCACTGCAGAAGTGGCTGCGCACCGAGCCGGCGCCGCCGGTGCTCGAGGCCGAGGTCCTGCTGCGGACCTTCTTCGCCGACAGCGGGCGCCGCGAGGACCTACTGGCGGCGCTCGAGACGGCGCGCCAGCAAGCGATCGCCGCTCAGGGGGAGCTGGCGGCCATGGCCCGCCAGAGCCTCGACGGCGAGGCGCCGTTCCCCGAGCGGGCCTCGGTCGGCGCGTTGGGTCTGCGCTTCGTGACGGACTTCCACCGGCTGGTCGAGCAGTGGGCGGGCTGGGCCAGCGACGAGGTGGCCACGTGGACGCACGCCGACGGGCGGGGCTGGGACGGCGCCCGCGCTGTGAACGCCGACGTCGCCGAACACGGCGACCGACGCTGACGCCCCGACGGGGCGTCTGGTCGGGCCGGCGCGGATGGTTGTGCGCGGAGCGGAAGGTGCGGCCGAGTCCGCGGCCACGGGCACCGGCCCCGGCCCGCGGGGTTCGAGCGCTCGGATCGGGGGCACCAGTAGCTTGAAGCGGCACCGACCGAACGGGAGGGTCAGATGACAGTGCGCGAGGAGTCGTCGGGCGCTCTGGTGGTCACCATCTCCGCGTCGTACGGCGCCGGCGGCAGCGTGGTGGGACCGGCGCTGGCCGAGCGGCTGGACGTCCCCTTCTACGACCGGCTGCTCCACGGCCCCGAGACCCACAACGCCGAGCACATCCTCGAGCGCCTCTCGGAAGAGGAGCGCCGGCAGCGGGCGCCCAGCACGGTGGCCAGCAACCTCGGCCACATGAGTGCCCTCTTCGGCTTCTCGACGCAGGCGGCGGCCGACCTCGACCCCCGCCCGCGCATACGCCAGGAGGTCGAGGCAAACGTGATGCGCATCGCCCTCGGGCCACGGGGCGGCGTCATCCTCGGGCGGAGCGCCGCCGTCGTGCTCGGCGGCAAGGGGCTGGCGTTCCACGTGCGTCTCGACGGGCCGGCCGAGCGCCGGCTGGCCCAAGGCGTGCGCATCGAGAGCGTCTCCGAAGACGTCGCCCGCCTGCACCAGGCCGACGCCGACCGGGCCTGGACCACCTTCACCAAGCGGGTCTTCGGCCGTGATCCGGCCGACCCCCAGCTGTACCACCTCATCGTGGACTCCACGGTGCTACCGCTGCCCGCGTGCGCGGCGCTCATCGCCGACGCCGCGACCGCATGGTGGAGCCAGCGTGCCTGACCCCTCCCCTGCCTTCTCCGAAGACGAGCAGCGCGGCTGGCGCGAAGGGGAGATGTTCTGCCGCCCGGGCATCCCGGCGCAGGCGACGTACCCGGCCGGGGTCGATTGGCTCGACATCGACGGCGCCCCCGCCCCTGCCATCTTCGTACCGTCGACCCTCCCCGATGGTCCCGTGCCGGTGATGGTCCTGCTGCACGGGGCCTCGTCCAATCCGCTGCAGGCCCTGCCGATCGTGCAGGACGAAGCCGAGCGCCGGCACTTCGTCGTCGTCGTGCCGAAGAGCGTCGGCATCACCTGGGACGCGATCCACGGAGACTTCGGCGCCGACGTCACCGCCATCGATGTCGTGCTCACCGCCGTGCTCGACCACGTCGAGGCCGACCCTCGGCGGCTCGCCGTCGCCGGCTTCTCCGACGGCGCCTCGTACGCCCTCACGCTCGGGCTGGCCAACGGCAACCTGTTCCCCTCGATCCTGGCCTTCTCCCCCGGGTTCTTCGTGCCCGCCCGGCGCCAGGGGTGGCCGTCGATCTTCGTGTCCCACGGCCGCTCCGATCCCGTCCTCCCCATCGATCAGTGCGGGCGCCTCGTGGTGACCGCGTTGCGCATGGCCGACTACGAGGTGCAGTACCACGAGTTCGACGGTGGCCATCGAGTCCCCGCCGAGGCCCTGACCGCCGGACTCGACCGCTGGCTCGGCCCGCCCCCTGACGCGACGGGGTGACCCCGCAGGACGCGGGGCCACCCCATGCACCTCTCGCTGTCGTCGCTACTCAGTGGCGATGGCGTCGAGGACGTTCAGCTTCGCCGCCCGCCGGGCCGGCCCGGCCGCCGCCAGCAGACCGGCGAGGCAGGCCATGGCGAGGATGACCGCCAGCTGGCCACCGGGCACGACGAACTTGCTCACGCCTTCGTCGGCGAGGGCCTTCACGATCGCCCATGCCCCGCCGACGGCGAGCAGGGCTCCGAGCGCCGTTCCCAGCACCGCGATCAGCAGCGACTCCCGGCGAACGGTCCGCCGCAGCTGCTTGCGCTGCATGCCGATCGCTCGCAGCAACCCCAGCTCTCGCCGCCGCTCGTGCACCGAGAGCGCCAACGTGTTGGCGATGCCGATCAGTGCGATGAGGACGGCCAGTGCCAGCAGTCCGTAGACGAGGTTGAGCAGGGCGTCGATCGGCTCGGCGATGCTCCGCTCGAACCCGGCGCGGTCCTGCACCTCGGCATTGGGCCACTGTGACAGAGCGCCGTCCAGCGCGGCGCGTGACTCGGCCGCCGGCACGGTGGGGTCGACCTTCACGAACAGCTTCCGGTCGAACTGATCCGTCACGTGCCGGTCGAACGTGTCGAGGCCGACGATCCAGCTGGCGTCGCCACCGACGGTGTGCCCGTTGAAGATGGCAGCCACGGTCAGCGGTTCGACAGCGCCGTCGCCGAACCGGAACGGCACCTGATCGCCCACGTGCAGCCCGGCGTCATCGGCTTCGTCCGCGGCGACGGCCACGGTGCCCGCGCTGACGGCGGCGATCGTACCGCCGCTGACGTCGAGGTCGTAGAGCGAGTCGATGACGGACGTGTCGAGGCCCATGACCGGGGTCGTGACACCGTCCACCTGCGCGGACGTCATCCGCACCGGGGAGACGGCCTGCACGGACGGGATCGCTCGGACGTCCTTTTCGATCGCCGTCGAGAAGCCCTGCGTCCACGAACCCGAATCGACCACGTAGTCGGACCGGAACGAACGGTCGACGAGATCGACCACCGACGCCTTGGTCGACGCCGCGAGGATCGTGATGAAACCGACGAGGGCCACACCGACCATGAGGGCCGACGAGGTGGCCGCCGTCCGCTTGGGGTTGCGACGGACGTTCTGGCGGGCGAACCGACCGGTGACGCCGAGCATCGCGACGGGCAGACCCAACAGCCACATGACCGGGCGCACCAGGACCGGGCCGAGGGTGAACACACCCATGATCACGATGAGCGCACCGACGCCGATGAGCGGCAGCGCGCCCGACCCCGACGACGAGAGGCCGGCCGCGAACGCGGCGACACCGGCGCCAGTCAGCAGGATCCCGACGACGGCTCGACCGAACGACACGCCCGATCGATCGACGGCGACATCGCGCAGCGCGGCCACCGGACGGGCACGGCTGGCCCGGACGGCAGGGGCGACGGCCGACAGCACGCTGACGGTCACGCCGACCACGAACGCCGTCACGATCGTGGCTGTCGACACCACGATCCCGCCGTTCGGCAGCTCGAGCCCGGCCGAGCCGAGCATCGCCCGCAGGCCGAACGACAGTCCGACACCGGCAGCGAGTCCAGCGGCCGCCGAGAACAGCCCGACCACGATCGACTCCAGCACGACCGACCGCAGCACCTGGGCGCGGCGGGCGCCGATGGCTCGGAGGAGGGCCATGTCCTTCATGCGCTGGGCCACGACGATCGAGAACGTGTTGTAGATGATGAACGTCCCGACGAACAGGGCCACGAAGGCGAACGCCATCAGGAAGCTGCTGATGAAGCCCACGTCGTCCTTGAAGTCTGCTTGCTTCGCGGCCGTGTCCTGATCGCCGGTCAGCACCTCGAGGTTCGAGCCCGGTACGGCAACGGCGGTCTGCACCCGCGAGGCCAGGTCGCCGGCCGATACTCCGGGGGCAGCGGCGACGACGATGCGGTCATAGTGACCGGGCTCGGCGAAGAGCTGCTGAGCGGTGGCGTCGACGGTGGCCACGAGGGATGACCCGGGCACGCCGTCGAGCTCGCCATAGGTAGCAGTCCCGACGAGCTTCAGCGTCGCCGGGCCGCCCTTGCCGAGGACGCCGATAGCGTCGCCGAGCGACCAGTGCTGGTCGTCGGCCGTGCGCTTGTCGAGCACGACCTCGTCGGGCGCGGCAGGGATGTGCCCGGCGGCGAGCCGGAACGGGTTGAGGCGGACGTCGTCGATCCAGTTGGCGCCCACCGTCGTGCCGAGCCCATCGGTCTTCGATGTCGAACCATCGGGCATCACGAGCTGAGCGCGACCCTCGATGGAACCGCGAGCCTGCGCGACCCCGCCGACGGCGGCCACCCGATCCACGAGTCCGGCGTCGACTCGGCCCCGCGAGTCGGACGAGAATTCACCCCGGAACGCTTCGGGGCGGCGGACGATCACGTCCGTGCCTTCGTTCGCCGCGGCGAACACGCGATCGAACGTCTGTTGCATGGAGTCGGTCAGCACCATCGTGCCGGCCATGAACGCGACGCCGAGCACGATGGCGAGGCTCGTCAGCGCGTAGCGCACCTTGTGCGCCCAGAATCCTTTGAGCGTGAGCGTGAACATGACTCACCGTCCAATCTGCTTGATGCGGTCGAGAACGACATCGGGGGTCGGATCGTGGATCTCGCCGACGAGTCGTCCATCGGCGAGGAGCACGACTCGATCGGCGTAGCTGGCGGCGGCCGGGTCGTGCGTCACCATCACGATCGTCTGGCCGAGCTCGCGGACGGCCATGCGCATGAACGAGAGGATCTCCGCGCCGGATCGGCTGTCCAGGTTCCCCGTCGGCTCGTCGGCGAAGATGATCGCCGGCTTGCCGGCGAGGGCGCGTGCCACTGCGACCCGCTGCTGCTGTCCACCGGACAGCTCGCTCGGCCGGTGGCGCAGGCGTCCCTCGAGACCGACGGTCCCGATCACCAGACGGAGCCAGTCCTTGTCGGGCTTCCGGCCGGCCAGCGTCATCGGGAGCTTGATGTTCTCGATGGCGGAGAGCGTGGGGACGAGGTTGAAGGCCTGGAAGACGAACCCGACGCGGTCGCGCCGGAGCGTCGTGAGCGCCTTGTCGTTGAGGCGGGTGAGATCGGTCGTGCCGATGAAGACACGGCCGGAGGTCAGGTCGTCGAGCCCGGCGATGGTGTGGAGCAGCGTGGACTTGCCCGAGCCCGACGGGCCCATGATGGCAGTGAAGCCACGGGCGGCGAACTCGACGCTTACCCCGTCGAGGGCACGGACCGCGGCGTCGCCTTTGCCGTAGATCTTGACGGCATCGACGGCGCACGCGGCAGGGACGGAAGAGGGTCGGGACAGTAGGGGTGGACTGGTTGCTGTCGTGGGAAGGGTGAGTGCCATGCCTCCACGGTGCGCTTCGGGAGGCGCCCGATCATCGGCCCTGGCGGTGGTTCGCGCCGTCCCCCTCAGGGGTGAGGCGGGCGGGCGCTGTCCGACCCAGGGGTGACGAGTCCGGTCTCGTAGGCGGTCACCACGAGCTGGGCCCGGTCGCGGGCGCCGAGCTTGGACAGGATCCGGCTCACGTGCGTCTTGGTCGTCGCCGCTCCGATGATCAACGTCTCGCCGATCTCGCTGTTCGACAGCCCTCGGCCGATGAGCGTGAGCACCTCACGCTCGCGGTCGGTGAGGAAGGCCAGCCCGGCGTCGTTCACCGGAGTAGCGGGCTCGGGCTTCTGGGCGAACTGGGCAATCACGGTACGGGTCACGCTCGGCGCCAGGAGCGCTTCGCCGGCGGCAACGATCCGGATGGCGTGGAGCAGCTCCACCGGCTGCGTGTCCTTCAACAGGAACCCACTGGCACCGGCGCGCAGGGCCTGGAAGACGTACTCGTCGCGATCGAAGGTCGTGAGCACGAGCACTCGCGTGTCGGCCGTGCGCTCATCGGCGGCGATGCGGCGGGTGGCTTCGATGCCATCGACACCGGGCATGCGGATGTCCATCAGGACGACGTGCGGCCGATGGGCGACGGCCAGCTCGACGGCCTCCGCCCCGTCGGCCGCCTCGCCGACGACCTCGAATCCGTCCTCGCTCTCGATGAGGACGCGGAAGCCCGCCCGCACCAGGGCCTGGTCGTCGGCCAGCAGGACCCGGATCACGGCGCCGGCGCCGGCGTGAAGCGCAACGTGGCGGCGACCCGGTACCCGCCACCCGGGCGCGGGCCGGCCTCCAGCGCGCCGTCGTAGAGGGCGGCCCGTTCCCGCATGCCGACGAGACCGTGACCGGTGCCGTTGGCCCGGGACCCACCCGTACTCGCGGCCGCCGCACCGCGGCCGTCGTCGACGACCTCGAGCTGGACGGTGCCGGGTCCGTAGCGGACCACCAGGCTGACGCGTGCCCGGCCGGCGTGCTTGAGGATGTTGGTCAACGCCTCCTGGGCGATGCGATACGCGGCGAGGTCGACGCCGGCCGGCACCGCAGTCCGCTCGCCCTCGATCACCAGCTCTACGGGCACGCCGGCGTCGGTGACGCGCCCGACGAGGTCGTGCAGCTGCTCGAGGCCGGGCGCCGGCGACAGCTCCTCGGCCTGCAGCTCGGGGTTGTCACGGAGCACGTCGAGCAGGCTGCGCATCTCCTTCATGCTCTCGCGACTGGTCTCGCTGATGGTCTGGAGGATGCGCTTGGCCTGTTCAGGGCGGGTGTCGATGACGTGGACCCCGACGCCCGACTGGACGGCCACGACGCTCATGGCGTGGGCCAGGACGTCGTGCAGCTCACGGGCGATGCGCAGCCGCTCGTCGGCCACCGCCCGGCGCGCCGACTCGACCCGCTCGCGCTCCTTCTCCGCCTCCCGCAGCTCGACCTGCTCGTCGTAGGCGTCGCGGACCTTCTTGCGATCGCCCCAGACCGCAGCGAGGACGAACACCGCCAGCGTCCCGACGAACGTGCCACCGTCGCCGATCGTGTCCGTGACCCAGAAGGCGATCGGCACGGCGACGAGCAACGCGACCGTGGCGCTCACGATCAGCCAGCGATCGCACATCGACGCCAGCGTGTAGAGGGCGATCACCACGGCGAACGGCAGGCCGCCATCCGGATAGCGCAGCAGGTGCACGCTCAACGTGGCCGCCGACACGACCAGGAACACCGCGACGGGCCAGCGCCGCCGGAAGGCGAGCGCGCCCGAGGCGACAACGACCAGCACCGCGCCGAGGAGGTCGGGCTCGACCGTTGGCGGCTTCACGTCGGCGGCGAAGAACGCGCCGAGTGCGAAGAGACCGAAGCCGATGGCGATGAGCGCGTCGACGACGGCAGGGCGCCCGAGGGCGCCCCGAGGTCGATGGCGCCGCCAGATCGGCCACTCGTTCACGGCATGAGGGTACGACTCGCTGGTGCGGCCGGCGTCAGCCCTGAGGATGACGCGAGGGCGCCGATCGACGTCCTCCGGGTGGCGTCCGGCCGGCGGGACGCGACTACGGTGGCCCCGATCCGGCCGTCCGAGTCGTGGGGGTAGAGCTGATGCACGTCGGTTACAACGTCGCCTTCCAGAATCCGCACGATGCCCTCGACGACCAGGAGGTCTACGAGAACGAGCAGCGCCTGTGCGACCTCGCTGTCGAGCTCGGCTTCGAGTCGTTGTGGACGGTGGAGCACCACTTCGACGACTACACGATGTGCCCCGATCCGGTGCAGTGGCTGTCGTACATGGCGGGCAAGCACCCCAACATCCTGTTGGGGTCGGGCGTGATCGTGATCCCCTGGCACGACCCGCTGCGGGTCGCCGAGCAGGTGGCACTGCTCGACAACCTCTGCAACGGTCGCATGATCCTGGGCATCGGCCGGGGTCTGGCGCGCATCGAGTACGAGGGCTTCCGCGTCGACATGAACACCTCGCGCGAGCGGTTCGTGGAGTACGCCCGGCTGATCACCGAGGCGCTCGAGAGCGGCCACATGGAGTACGACAACGAGTTCGGCACGCAGCCTCGTCGCCAGATCCGGCCGCGGCCCGCTCACACGTTCCGCGGGCGGACCTACGCCGCGGCGGTCTCCCCCGAGTCCATGCCGCTGATGGCCAGCCTCGGCATCGGCGTCCTCGTGATCCCGCAGAAGCCGTGGCCGACCGTGCAGGAGGACGTCGCGTCGTACGAGAAGGTCTACCGCGAGGTCAACGGCACCGAACCGCCCCGGCCGATCTCGGGCGGCTTCGTGTTCTGTGACGAGAACGCGGATCGGGCCGAGGAGATGGCGCACAAGTGGATCGGGGAGAACTACGCATCGGTCATGCGCCACTACGAGTTCGCCGCCGCTCCGCATCAGGGTGTGAAGGGCTACGAGTTCTACACGGGCATCACCCGCTACCTCGAACGGCACGGCGCGCAAGGGGCGATCGACGACTTCGTCAAGCTGATGCCGTGGGGCACGCCCGATCAGATCCTCGGCAAGTTCGAGCACATGCGCACCATGATCGACATGAACGGGCTGCTGCCGGCGTTCAGCTACGGCGGCATGCCCTACGACCTGGCCGAGCGCAGCCTCCGGCTCTTCGCCGACAAGGTGCTCCCCGAGCTGAAGAGCTGGTCCGCGGTGCCGCTGCAGATGCCCGGCACCGTCCCCGCGTAGCGCCCGCCGTCAGCTGGGGCGGTCGAACTCCAGGCCGGCCATGTCGCCGTTGCTGCGCCACTCCTCGAGCAACTGGTTGAACGCGTTGACGCCCGGCGTGTACGCGCCGAAGAACGCGCTGCCGCCGCGCGGGGCGCCCTCGTTGTTGTAATAGCCGGGCGTGCACGTCTCGAGGAACGTGAGGCCACCGACGTGGAAGCCGTTGATCACATCGACCCACTCGTCCTGGGCTTCCTCGGTGGGCTCCACCGTCGTGCCACCCCGGCGTCGGGTCTCGGCGATGACGTAGGCGATGTGCCTGGCCTGGTCGTCGAACATCCCGCTCCTCGCGGCTCTTCGGCTTGTTGGCGCCCTTCGGAGCCGTGACGACATTGCGGAAGATGTCCGTCCAGCCGTCGTCGACGAGATCGACCTCGACCGCCTGCCCGGAGGCGACGGCGCCGAAGTTCTCGCGCCGCTCCCGCTGCCAACCGGGTTGCAACGACTTCCACCACTCGGTGTCGGTCGGCTTGTTGCCGCGCCAGTCCACCGACGACGGCGTCCGCTGGAAAACGTAGAGGCGCTGCGCGTGCTGCGCCACCCGGGGCACGCACTGGATGGCCGTGGCCCCCGTGCCGATGATGGCGACCCGCTTGTCGGCCAGCTTGGTCATCCCGCCGGTCGTGTCCCCGCCGGTGTAGTTGTAATCGCACCGGTTGGTGTGGAACGAGTGACCTTCGAACTCGTCGATCCCGGGGATCCCCGGGAGCTTGGCGCGGGTCGCCGTGCCGAGCGCCATGACGACGAAGCGAGCCTTGATGTCGTCGTCGTGGTTGGTGCGGATGTGCCAGAGCTTGATCTCGTCGTCCCACGCCACCGACCGGACCCGCGTCTGGAAGTGCGTCTTCTCATAGAGGCCGTAGTGGTGGCCGATCCGCTGCGAGTGCTCGAGATCTCGGTGACGTAGGAGTACTGAAACCGGGCTCGACGTACGGGTCGTCCTCGGCGAACGACGCGAACTGGCCGGCCATCTCGATGTACTGGTCGGCGCCGTCGTCCCGCAGCCGCTTGTCCCGCTCCTGCTGGTACTTCTCACGAAGTGCATCGGGATCGAATCCGAGCGCCTGGGTCACGCCGTCCATGAATCTCGCCCCTCCTGGGTGATGCTCGCAACCCATTCTCACGTCTCGACACCACGCCGACCAACCCGAGCGGCCTCGGCGTGGAGCAGCTTCGTCGCTCGCGTACGCGGGTCGCGCGCGCGATGATGCGCCGTGGTCACCGTGCTGCTCATCATCCTGCTCGTCTTCGCCGACGCGCTCCTGGCAGTGCTGGCCGGCCTCATCGGCCGGGCCCGAGGCCGCCGCTTCTGGCTCTGGGCGCTGCTCGGCTTCTTCTTTCCAGTGGTGGCCATCGTCGTCGTGATCCTGCTCCCGCGCCGCCGTTGACCCGCGGCGTCTCACACTCGACGTAGCTGGCCGTCAGCGCCGAACCGTGCGAGCAGCTCGGGCGAGGTAGGAGTCAGCGCGGCAACCGCCCGCTCGACGAGATCGCGGTCGTCGGCGTGGACGGCGACGGCGTCGCGATCGACCTGGATGTCGGAGAAGTTGGGGCCTCTCGGAGACAGCGCCGACGCCCCGCCGTAGAACGCTCCGAGTACCCCTCCGATCACGAGCCCGACGAGTCCACCGACGATCTCGGGGACGACGTTGCCTCGCACGATGAGGTGGATGACAAGCCCGACGATGATGCCGGCCACCGCACCGATCACCGCACCGATTGCCGCGCGCCGGCCGACCTGTCCTGTCAACTCTTCGTCCGCCCGCGCCGTGCTACCACTGCTCAGGGACGATTCCCGATCGATCAGCTCGACGTGCAGAGCATCCACGCCGGCACGGCTCAGGGCGTTCACGGCTTGTCGGGCCTCATCGGCCGTCCGATAGACCGCGACGACGTTGTGCGCCGCGTGGTCTCCGCGAGCCGGTCGTTCAGCGCTGGCCATGGTAACGACTCCTTTCGAGGCGACCGAGTCGCAACTCAGGTCTCATTGTTACTTCGATCAGCCGCCATCGTCCTGCTGTCCAGCTGGGTCCTGCGCCTCGACGCCGATCAGGTCGGTGAGCCGGGGCCATCGCTGGGGGACAGCGCGAAGCAGCGGCAGGCCGAAGATGAACCGCGACACGCTCCCGATCCGTTCGTAGATGACGGCGTTGACGGTCATCGAGAACACGAGCACCCGTCCGAGGATGAAGAACCACCCGAGGGTCACGACGGTCACGCCGACCGAACCGTACAGCGCCGACGCGTGATCGAAGCGGCCGGGGAGGTACAGCTGCGTCACCGCTTCCATGCCCGCCAGCGTGACGCTGAAGAGGGTGACGCCCGGGAGCACCGCACTCAGAATCCGACGTGCCGCGTGGCAAGGCGAGATAGAGGATCGACCACGCCACGATGTAGACGAGCACCACCGGCAGGAACGACAACCACGCGAACGGGAGGCCGGCGTTCTCCCTGATGCGGTTGACGAACGTGCTGAGGAGCCCCATGCCGATCGCGGTCCCGACGACGATGCCCACCACCCGCACGGCCCTGCGCCGTTGCAGCGGCACCTGCCAGGCCAGGGCACTGGCGACCATGAGGACCCGGGCCAGCGCCCGCCCCGACGTCGCCATGCCGACGAGGCCGAACCCAGTGGCCAGCCACCGGGTGCTGTTGGGCTGCGCGAACGCCACCTCGATCTGCTCGGCCAGCCGGCCGGTCACGCCGGTGGACTTGATGAAGGTGTGATCGTCGAGGAAGGCGGCGATGAAGCCGAGGATCCCGACGGAGAACAGGAGGAACGGCACGAAGAACAAGAACAGGCGGAAGGCGACGGCGCTGCCCGTGAGAGCCCCGGCCGCGGCCCGATCGCGCTCGTAGGTGCGGTACGCCACATCGATCAGCACGTTGTCGTTGCGATGCTCGGTGATCCACCGGTTGGCGACCGTTGCTCGTTCGTCGATCTGGACGCGCTTCCACTGGGCGAGTCGCGCCGCTCGGCGGCTGGACGTCGTGTCTCGCGCCATCCTCCTGCCTCCGGCCCGACGGTACGGCGCCGCCGCCGCAGGTGGTAGACCCGGCTCGGGTCGGTTGACGTGCCGGTCCGTCGCTCCCTGGCCAACCACCCGGTTCGGGTGTAGCTCGTCCTCGCCCGTCGCCCGCATGCTGGTCACTTCGTCGCCGCCGTCACCAGTGCGGCGGCCTGAAGGAGCGCGCGTGTCGCAGGTCAACGGCAGCCCCACCGACCCGACCGGACCGGTCGATTGTGTCGTGGTCTCCTTCCCCGGGAGCAAGTTCAAGGGCGACATCGTCCCAGCGATCAAGCGCCTCGTCGATGGTGGGATCGTTCGCATCCTGGACCTCGTCTTCATCCAGAAGTCCGACGACGGCGATGTCACCGTGATCGAGCTCAGCGACCTGGGTGGGGACGAGGCCTCCGCCTTCGACGAGCTCGACGGCGAAGTGGACGAGCTCTTGAGCGACGAGGACATCGAGGGCCTTGCCGAGCTCGTCGCGCCAGGGGATGCCGCCGGGCTCCTGGTGTGGGAGAACGTCTGGGCCGCCGAGACGGCAGCGGCCATCCGCGCCGCCGACGGTGAGGTGGTGCTGCACGAGCGAATTCCCAGCGATCAGGTAGCCGCGGCCTGGGCGAGCGTGTCCGAGTGATGGGAGGACGTCGATGAGGGGGATGCGAGGGGTGGGACGAGTGGGCCGACCGAGTCTGGTGGGAACCGCCGCCCGCACGGCCGTCATCGCCGGTACGGCAACCGCGGTGGTGGGCCACGTGAGCAGCTCGCAGCAGGCGAAGGCCCAGGCCGCGCAGGCGCAGGCGGCGCCGCCACCTCCGCCGCCCGCCGCGGCGGCCCCGCCGGCGGACGACGGGGCCCCGCTGGCCCAGCTCGAGAAGCTGGCGCAGCTCTACCAGCAGGGCATCCTCAACGCTGAGGAGTTCGCCGCCAAGGCGGTACCCATCCTCGTCCCGTGACGAGGTGCTGACTCCGGTCGCGGCGACGGCGGGCGGCTCGCCGGCCGGCGTGGCCATGAATTGGCGGCGCTGGCGGTTGTTCGCGAACGCGTTCGAGGAGCCGCGGTCTCGGCGCGCCACCGACATGATCCTGCTGGTCTCCGCCGGGCTGGGCCTGGTGTTGATCGGTGTCATCGGCGAGCCCCCGGCCGGGTTCGAGCGAGCGGTGCTGCGACTCGTCGCCAGCGTTCCCGGCGGCCTCGACGGTGTCTGGCAGCTGCTGATCGATCTGCTCGCGCTGTTCGCCGCCGGCCTGGTGATCGCCGCCCTCGTGCGCCGGCGATGGGGCCTGGTGCGCGATCTGATCGTCGCCATCGCCTTGTCCGTCGGCGCATCGCTGACGATCGGCCGCTCGGTGCTCGGATCCTGGCCGGCCATCTGGGACTCGTTGCGAGCGGCCTCGCCGTCGCTCTACTTCCCACCGCTTCGACTGGCCGTGCCCAGCGCCATCGTCATGATGACGTCGCCGCACCTGAGCCAGCCCGCACGCCAGGCGGGCCGCTGGTTCGTGCTCCTCGGGCTGCTGGCGTCGGTGCTGATGGGCGCGGCAACTCCGTCCGGGGCTCTGGCCGCAGTGCTGATCGCCGCCGTGATCGCCGCCGCCGTCCATCTCATCTTCGGTTCGACGAGCGGCCGGCCGAGCCTGGCCGACGTGACGCTGGCGTTGGGAGGGTTGCGGATCGACGCACGATTGGTCGGCGTCGCGACGAGACAACCGGCCGGCGTGTTCCTCGTCGACGCCGTCGACCAGCACGGCGAACCGTTGGCGGTCAAGGTCTACGGGCGCGATGCCCATGACACCCAGCTCGTCACCACGGTGTGGCGGACCCTCTGGTACCGCGAGGCGGGCTCGCCGAGCCTCCCGGGCCGCCTGCGACAAGCCGAGCACGAGGCGTTCCTGACGCTGCTGGCCCGCCAGGAAGGGATCCTCACCGAACAGGTCGTCGTGGCCGGTGCCACCACCACTCGCGATGTGCTACTCGTCCTGCGTCGGGTCGGTCAGCCGCTGGCGACCGTGCCGGAGCGGTGGTCGGTCGCGCTCGTCCCCGAGCTGTGGCTCATGCTGCGCCGGCTCCACGACGCGGGCATCGCTCATGGCCAGCTCGACGAGCGGCACGTGATCGTCGAGGGTGACGAGGTCGGCGTGATCGACTTCCGGGGGGCAACGGTGACGCCGGCGAGTGACGGCCTGCGCACCGACGAGGCGCAGCTCCTCGTCACCACGATCCTCGGCGTCGGTGTCGACGACGCGTTGGCGAGCGCCGTGCTCGCCCTCGGCCCCGATGGCCTCGCCGCGGTGCTGCCCTTCGTGCAAGTTCCCGCCCTCACTTCGCGGCAGCGGGCCCAAGTGCGGGAGGCGGGCCTCGACCTGGACGACATCCGCGACCGCGCCGCCGCCGCGGCCGGCGTGGAGGCGGTCGAGCTCCAGAAGCTGCGGCGGATGACGCTCCGGTCCGGCGTGCAGGTGGCGCTGCTGATCGTGGCCTTCTTCGCCCTTTCATCGGGCCTGGCCGGACTCGACTTCGCCGACCTCTGGGCCCAGGTGCGGGACGCGGCGTGGTGGTTCATCTTCGTCGGCTTCCTCCTCGCCCAGGCGACGCGCGTGGCACAGGCGGTGTCCACGCTCGGGGCCTCACCAACGCCGTTGCCGCTGCGGCCCGTCTACGCCCTCCAGCTGGCGACCTCCTACGTCGCGCTCGCGGTGCCGAGCTACGCCGCTCGCATCGCGGTGAACATCCGCTTCTTCCAGCGCCACGGCCTGCCGGCCGGATCCTCGCTGGCCATCGGCGGACTCGACGCCATCTCACAGTTCATCGTCCAGATCGGGCTGCTGACCGGCATCCTCCTGCTCACGCCGGCCTCGCTCGAGCTCGACCTCGGTGGGGCATCGCCGAGCGGACTGGTTCGGCTGGTCCTCGTCGTGCTCATCGCCGCCCTGACCGCCATCGTCGTCGTCGCCATCGTTCCTCGCTGGCGCCGGGCGGTTGTGGACTTCGTGCGTCGCCTCCTGACGGATGCGTTGGCGGCGGCGCGAGGCTTGAGGTCCCCGCGACGCCTCAGCATGCTGATGGGCGGCAACCTCGCGAACGAGCTCCTCTTCGCCGCCGCCCTCGGTGCGTTCACCCGGTCGCTCGGGTTCCCGATCGGGCTGGGCGAGCTGATCTTCATCAACGTGAGCGTCTCGTTGCTGTCGGGCCTCATCCCTGTGCCTGGAGGCATCGGCGTCGTGGAAGGTGGTCTCACCTTCGGTCTCGTGCGCGCCGGCGTGCCCGAAGAGGCGGCGTTCGCCGCCGTCTTGATGTACCGCCTCTCGACGTTCTACCTCCCGCCGATCTGGGGGTTCTTCGCGCTGCGGTGGCTGCAGCGCAACAAGCACCTCTGACCGTTGACTCCACCCGGTCCGGGTCTAGTCGGTGAAATCGTCCGTGCTTAGCGTTCACGTTGATGCGGCGCCCGGGACCTCTCCGACCGCGACGTCTGATCGTGGGCGCGATGTCGGTCACGCTGCTCATCGCGTCGTCCTGCTCGGGCGACAACAAGAGCGCCACGCCCACCACCACGGTGACGCCGACGTCGATCGGGCCGGCCCCGGCCCCGGCGACGACCGCCGCGCCGGCAGCGGAGCCGAAGTTCTCGTTCGGTTTCGTCGCGCCGAGTCTGCCGCTGCTGCTGGACCTCGCCTACGCCCAGGAGAACGCCATCTCGCTGGCCGTCGCCGACATCAACGACGGCGGCGGCGTCCTCGGCGCACCGGTGAAGGCGACGAGCACGGACGACCAGGTGGCCGGATCAGTCGCCAACGCGGTGACGAGTCTCGTCGCCGGCGGCGCCAACGCGGTGCTGGGGCCGATCAGCTCGACCGATGCGAAGGCGGCCATCCCGGCCGTCGCCGGTGCCGGTGCCTTGGCGTGCTCGGCGTCGGCCACCTCGCCCGACCTCAACAGCAACCCGCCGGCTGCGGCGTTCTACCGGACCGCCCTTCCGGACTACAACACGGTCGAGTTCGTGGCGACGCAGATCGTGGAGCGGCGCGACGCAGTCGCGCCGGGTCAGCCCTGGAAGGTCGCGATCGTCGCGCGCGGTGACGACTACGGGACGTCCGTGAGCAGCGGCTTGTCGTCGTTGCTCAGCAGCCAGGGGATCACGACGAGCGTGATCTCCTACGACCCCCAGCGGACATCGCTGGGCCAGCAGGCCGCCGACGCGGTCGCCCTCGCTCCGAACCTGGTCGTGGCGGTCACCTACGAGGAAGCGCCCCGCCTCATCGACCAGCTGGTCAATCAAGGCATCCCGGCGGCGTCGATCATCGGACTCGATGCCATGTTCCAACCGAGGCTCGCGGAGATGACGTTCCCCGGCGCGCCGGAGAAGCTCGACGGCATGACCGTCATCGGCGTCTCCGGCGACCGCGCGTTCTTGCGGCGGCTCAACGCCCTGCCGTCAGGCCAGGTCCTCTACGGCGCCCAGATGTACGACTGCGTCATCGTGATCGCCCTCGCCGCTGAGGCTGCCCGGTCGACCGACCCGGCGGTGTACGGCCCCAAGATCAACGCCGTCCTGTCGGGAGACCGCGCCTGCTCGACGTATGACGACTGTCGGGCCAAGCTCGTCGCCGGGGAGTCCATCGCGTACCAGGGCCAGCTCGGGTCGTTCACGTTCGGCCCGTCCAACACCCCCACCGCGTCCCGGTTCACGATCGCCAACCTGGCCAACGGGAACTTCGTCGTGACCAAGACGGTCAACCTGGACATCACCGCACTGCAGGCGGCGCAGGCGACCGAGGTGGCCATGGCGGCAGCGGTGCAGACGACGAGACTGCAGCAGGCGCTGACCGGGCTCGGCCTCTACTCGGGACCGATCGACGGCCAAGCATCCGAGGCGCTCACGGCGTCGATCGCCGCGCTCCAGCAACAACTGGGTCTGCCGGCCACGGGCGTGTACGACGCCGAGACGGACGCCGCCCTGCGGCAGAAGCTCGGCACCGCCTCATCGGCCGTGAACGACGCCACCATCAGCTTGCAGCTCGCGCTCGAGGGACCTCGGGTACTACAAGGGGCCGATCGACGGCCGGTACTCGGCCGAGACGATCGCTGCCATCAGAGCCTTCCAGACCTCGTTGGGCGTTCCCGCCACGGGCGTCGTCGACGCCGCGACCGCGAAGGCCATCTTCGCACTGGGGGCGGCGTCCGTACCGCCTCCCCCGGAAACGACGACGGTGCCACCGACCGAGCCAACCACCGCGCCGCCCACGACCCCGAAGCCCACCACGCCGCCCACCACGCCAGCACCGACGACGCCGACGGCGACCCCGCCGCCGCCCGAGCCATCGACGGCCCCGGCCACGACCAAACCGACTGTCGCGCCCACGACCGTGCCCGTCACGACGAAACCGCCGATCGTCTCCAATCTGCTCAGCGTCCTGCGCGCCGACCCCCGCTTCAGCACCTACGTGGAACTGCTCCACATCGCCGACCCGACCGATTCGCTCGCCCTCCTCGGACCCGTGACCGTCTTCGCGCCGACGAACGATGCCTTCGCCGCGCTCCCCGCGGGTGTGCTCGACGAAGCACGCGCCGATCCCGACAAGCTCCGAGAGCTGTTGGAGGCCGGGATGGTGGAGGGACGCGTGACGACCGCCGATCTCACGCCGGGGAAGACCCTCACCAGCCTGTCGGGCCCGATCCTGACGGTGGGTGGCCAGGGCGACGCCATCACGGTGAACGGTGTGCCCGTGAGCCCACCTGCGCTCGAGGCGTCGAACGGCATCGTCCAGCCCACCACCGCCGTCCTGCGGCCGAGCTCATGATGGCGAGGACACCCATGGTGACCAGTCGGGTGACGACACGCTCCCTGATCCTGCTCGTCATGGTGGCCGTGGTTCTCGGCGCCTGCGGGAAGGACGACAACGACGCCGCACCCGCCCAGCCTGACGTGACCATCTCTCCCAGCACGCCGCTCGAGGGCACGACCTGGGAGCTGGGACCGCAAGGGCTCGACCTGCCCGGGCTCGAGCAGTCCCGACCGACACTGCTCCTTCGCGACGGCACGGCGTCGGGCTTCTCCGGCTGCAACCGGTACACCGGTCCGTACACGCTGGCGTCACCGGGGCTGACGTTCGGGAACCTCGCCGGCACGCAGGCGGCGTGCCCGCCGATCCAGACCGCCATCGAGCGGGCCTACCTCGACCGCCTCTCCCGGGTGGCGAAGTTCGACCTCGGGCTGTCGGATCTCCAGCTGCAAGACGCCAGCGGGGCCACGCTGCTCTCGTTCACCGCGGCCAACACATCATTGGTGGGATCGTGGACCGTCACCGGCTACCTCAACTCGTCCGGCTCGGCGTTCATGTCCACTGAGGCGGCGGGCACGCCGACGGCCGTCTTCGTCGCTGACGGCACCGTCTCGGGCACGACCGGCTGCAACAGCTACAACGGTCCGTGGACCCAGGGCCCCGACGATGCCGTCCACATCGGGCCGCTGGCCAAGACGTTGGCGGCGTGCACGGACGCAGCACTGTCGGCACAGGAGACGTCGTTCGTGCAAGCTCTCGAAGCCTCGGTCAACGCGGAGGTGGCGAGCCACGAGGCGACGTTCCTCAACAGTGCCGGCCAGCGCACCCTCATGTTGACGCGCTGACCGTTCACGCGGGGAACGTTGCGGTCACGGCCCTAGTGGTCCGTCGCCGAGTTGGCTTGGTGGATCGCCGAGTCATCGCCGTTGCTGGCAAGGCGCGAGGAGGAAGCAATAGCCGCAGTGCTATTGCGACGAGGAGAAACGCCGCCAGCAGCGACGATGGCCGGTGAGACACCCGAGACAATCCGGCGACGGACCACTAGGTGCTCTCGACGTGCTGGACCGTCTCCACGGAGATGTTGAAGTCGTGCAGCTGCTCCAGGACACCCATCAAGGCCGATTTGTCGCGAATCAGGAGCTTGAACGAGCCAGCGTCGTCGACGATGGCGTCCGCGCCGAGGCGATTCGACAGCGCGGCTCGCAACGCTCCTTCGGCTCGGCCAAGGAGTACGACCTCGTACGCCATTCGCCCTCCTATGCAGGGATCGTACGACGACGAGGATGAGCCGGATACACCCGCACCAGGTGCTTCCCATTTTTCCGAAACGAGTGCGGTCCGCGGTTAACGTGTCGCCGTGAGCCAGCCGGCCCCGGCGCGGTCCTTCGACCGTTTACCGGTGATCAGGAGCAAGCTGGTCCCGCCGCCGGTACCGAGAGACGCGCTCCGGCGCGTGCGCCTGACCAAGCAGCTGGCGACGGCCAGAGTTGGCCTGGTCGTCGCCCCGCCGGGCTACGGGAAGACCGTCGCCGTGTGGCAGTTCGTCGACGCCACCGGCCCGCCAATGGCCTGGCTCGACTTGGATTTGCTCGACGGGAACCCCGCATCCTTCTGGGCCCACCTCATCCAGGCGCTCCGGGAGATCTTTCCCACCATCGACGACGAGGTCGAGATCCTCCTGTCCGAACGTCGGCCGGACGACCTGGCGTTTCTGGCCGCGCTCATGGCCCAGATCGAGCGGGATGGCCACCACGGGGTGGTCGTTCTCGACGACGTGTCCGTCATCTCCGACCGTTCCGTCCTCGACGGCATCGCGCTCATGGTCGATCGCGTCGGCCACCTCCTGCGGTTCATCGTCATCGCCCGATCCGACCCCGCCCTGCCGGCGGCCCGCTGGCGTTCGGCG
Organism: uncultured Acidimicrobiales bacterium; assembly: GCA_963728985.1. Classification (GTDB taxonomy): domain Bacteria; phylum Actinomycetota; class Acidimicrobiia; order Acidimicrobiales; family Ilumatobacteraceae; genus DASXAI01. The sequence goes on from CAVSME010000009.1 coordinate 262,265, forward strand.
GGCTGGCTCGCCGAGGTGCGGGAGGAGCACCTCCGCTTCACCGAGGCCGAGGCGCTGACGGTGGCGGCGATGTTCCCCGACCTGGAGCTGAGCGTCGAGGTCGTCCTCGGACTGCACCACCGGACCGAGGGATGGCCCGGCGGGCTCCACCTGGCCCTCCTGTCGATCCGGGACTCACCGGATCCGGAGGCGTACGCGCGAGAGATCGCGGGGTCCGATCGCCTGCTGGCGGACTACCTCGCCGCCGAGGTCCTCGACCGCCTCCCTGCCGCCGAACGCGATGTGGCACTGGCCTTGTCAGTGCTCGAGTGGTTCGACGCCGACCTCTGCCAAGACCTCGTCGGGAACGACGCTGTTCCCATCGCCCACCAGTTGCGGCGCCGCCGACTCTTCCTGACGACGATCGACGGCCGCCGCGGCGCGATGCGGTTCCATCCGCTCTTCCGTGAGCTCCTCGAGAGCGAGCTGTGGTGGCGCGATCCGGAGAAGCGGGACGCCTTGCACCGCCGGGCGGCCGCGCTCTGGGCCAACCGGGGCGAGCTCAACAACGCCTACCGCCACCTTCGCAAGATCGGCGACGTCCAAGCGGCGTCGGATTCTCGTCGTCCAGACCACGCGCGTGCTCGTCGATCGAGGTGATCGAGCCGGGTTGGCCCAGTGGATGCATGCCCTCCCCCACGCCAGTCACGTCGACAGTCCGTCGCTCGCCCTCGATCTGGCCCTGGCCTCGTTCCTGGCCGGGCGGGAGCGCGAGTCCCGTGCCTGGTGCGACCGGGCCGAGGAGCTGAGCGCGAGCGACGACTCGGCCCTCCAAGTCCGGCTGCATGCGTACCGATGCGCGCTCTCGTTGATGAGCGGCGATCTCGTCACGTCCAGCAACCACGTCGAGGAGTACGAACGCCTCATCGATCTCGTGCCTCCGACCGACGACATCGATGTGCGGTTCGCCACGATGGCGGCGCGCGTCGCCATCACCTCCCATCGTTTCGACGAAGCCAGGATGTGGATCAAGCGAGCGCAGCAGGCGACCGGACCGGAAGAGTCGATCATGGTCACCGTGCCCGCCCTCGAGGCCTGGCTCGAGCTCGAGACGGGCGAGCTGACCGCGGCGCTGAGACTGGGTGACGAGGCGTGCACGCACGCCGCACGCCTCGGTCCTCGAACCGTGGGGGTGCTCGACGCCCGCATCATCGCGGCGTGGTGCCACATCGGCGCCGGTGACATCGAGACCGCTGACCATCTGGCCGAGTTGGCGAACGCGGACGCCGAGGTCTTGGGATTCACCTGGTCGCGCGTTCGCGCCGGCGTGCTCACCTCCGAGCTGCGCTGGCTGACGTCGGGCCCGCTCTCATCTCTGGAGGTCGTACGACAGCTCCGTGACCGCGTCGAGGTCCTGCCATCGAGCTACCTCGCGGGCCAGCTCGACCTCGTCGAGGCGAGAGCACTCATCGGGTGCGGCCAGATCGACGCCGCTCGCCGGCTGATCGGGCGCCAGGATGACAGCCCTCGCCGCCGCCTCCTGCAGGCCCGGGTCGCCGCGCAGAAGGAGAGCGCTCCCGCGATCGAGAGGCTGCTGAGCGACCGCGGCAGCTGGTCGCGCCAGGAACGGCTCGAGGCCGAAGTGGTGATCGCATCGATCAGTCCGATGCCGGCGGCGCTCACCCAGCTGTCCACGGCATTGGCCGAGGGTGCGGCGACCGAGTGGGTCTCGCCGTTCCTCGGTCACGGCGAGCCCGTCGAACGACTGTTGCACGAGCTCCCGCTGGAAGCGCTCCATCCGCGTCTCGCCGACGCCCTGCCGCTCCAGTACCAGCCGAACCCCGCCGCGATCGGGCGTCACGACCGGCTCACCCCCCGTGAGACGTCGGTGCTCGAACTGCTCCCGACGTACCTCTCGTATGCGCAGATCGGCGAGCAGCTGTACCTCTCGGTCAACACCGTCAAAGGCAACCTCAAGACGATCTACCGCAAGCTCGGCGTGAACTCGCGCGCCGACGCCGTCGATGCCGCGAGGCGAGCGGGACTGGTCTGATCCCGGCGAGGACCCTCTCGCACAACGACCAGGTTCGCGGGTAGCGGCCATCCCCGCCCGGCTGTGACCGAGTCGGTACCTTCACCAGGTGGAACGGGGCTCGATCGGGGGACGGAGCCCGTCGTCGTTCCCCCCGCCCACCTCGCCATGGGCCGCCCCGATCTGGCCGCCGTTGCCGGCACCGGGGGGCTCGCGCCTGCGGCTCGACATCGAAGGCCTGCGCGCCCTCGCCGTCGTCCTCGTGCTGGCGTACCACGCCCACGTCGGCCCGTTCGACGGTGGCTACCTCGGCGTCGACGTGTTCTTCGTCGTGTCGGGCTTCCTGATCACGTCCTTGCTGCTCGACGAACTGCAACGCGCGGGCTTCCTCAGCCTTCGCCGCTTCTGGGCGCGACGGGCCCGGCGGTTGCTCCCGGCCTCGACGTTGGTGATCGTGACGACGCTGCTGGTGGGCACGCTCGTGCTCGATCCGCTCTCAGCTGCGGAGCTGGCCCGCGATGCTCTGGCCGCCGCCGTGTTCGTGATCAACATCGTGCTCGCCCGCCGCCAGAGCGACTACCTCACCGCCGACCGAGCACCGTCGCCGCTCCTCCACTTCTGGTCGCTGGCGCTGGAGGAGCAGTTCTACGTCGTCTGGCCGGTGCTGCTGCAGGTGTTGGCCGGCTACCGGCGCCACCCGCGGGCGGTCGTCTCCGCGTTGGTCGTCGTGCTGTGGCCCGTCTCGTTCGTCGCCTGCGTGGCCTTCACCGACACCGACCAGCCGTGGGCGTTCTTCGGCCTCCCGACGCGAGCGTGGGAGCTCCTCACGGGGGCCGGCCTCGCCCTCGTGGTCGGACGGATCGCCCGACTGCCCGCGGCCATCCGCTCGGTCGTCGGCTGGATCGGCCTCGTAACGATCGTTGTCGCCGCCGTCGAGTTCGGTGCGACGACACCCTTCCCGGGACCGGCCGCCATCGTCCCTGTGCTCGCCACCGCCGCCGTGATCGCCGCGGGACCGACCGCGCTACGCGGACCCATCGCGATGCTCCGACGGCGCCCCTTGACCTGGATCGGCAAGCGCTCCTACAGCATCTACCTCTGGCACTGGCCGGCGCTCGTCCTCGTCGCTGCCCAATTCGGTCCACAGCCGGCGTGGTCGCGGGTGGTCACCGTGGCCGGCGCGGTGGCGCTCGCCGCCGTGACGTTCCGGTTCTTGGAGGACCCGATCCACCACTCGCGCTGGCTGGCCGGCAGAGCCCGCCGCGGCCTGGCGATGGGCGGCGGCCTGATCGCCATCGGAGCGACGACGGCGATGCTGGTGGTGACGACGTCGCCCACGCTGGTCGGTGCCGGTCCCGCAGCTGCACCCGTCCTGGCCACCGCCCCCACCCTGCCGGCAACTCTCGCCGTCGCCGCCCCTGCCGCCACCACGGCCCCGCCGCCAGCGGCGAGCGCCCCCGCCGATGGCGCCGCACCGACGCCGCTCGCGCCGCCGCCGACCACCACGCCGGCGACGTCGACGCCACCGACATCCACGGTGCCCGGGCCCGACGAGCTGGCCGCCATGAACGGCGCGCAACTGCGGGCCAGCCTCTTGACCGACGCGGTCCCCGCCAACCTCCGGCCGCCGGTGGGCGGCGCCCGCAACGACGTTCCGGCGATCGATCACGACGGCTGCAACCTCGACGCTGCGGCGACGGTGCCCGGCCCATGCACGTTCGGCGACCCGACGTCGACCACCACCGTCGTGCTCTTCGGTGATTCCCACGCCGCGCAGTGGTTCCCCGCCCTCGACCTGCTGGCCAGCCAGCACCACTGGCGGTTGCTGGCGATGACGAAGAAGGGCTGCCCCAGCGCCGCCATCTCGGTGTTCAGCCCCATGGTCAACCGGGAGCTACGCGAATGCGAGGCCTGGCGAGTCAACGTGGCTGACCGCCTGGCCGTCGAGCACCCCAGCCTGATCCTGATGTCGTCGTACCGCTACCGCCGCCAGATGGGCGCGTGGGCGGGCGTCAATGCCAACGACGCGTGGCGGCAGGGCCTCACCACCACGCTCGACGACCTCGCACCGCTGGCGGCGAAGGTGCTCGTGCTGGGGGACACGCCGACACCCGCCGCTGATGTGCCGGCGTGCGTCTCCGGCCACCTCCGCAGCGTCGGCAAGTGCGCCGCCGCCCGGGCCGACGCCGTCCGCGACGATCGGCTGGCGATCGAGCGCGACGTTGCGGCCGAGCACAGCGCCGCGTTCGTCTCCACGAGCGACTGGCTGTGCGCCGACACGGGCTGCCCGGTGATCGTCGGCGACGTCCTCGTGTACCGAGACGACAACCACATCACCGCCACCGCGGCTACGTGGCTGGCCCCGTTCCTGGAGGCGGCCGTCCTCCCCCTCCTCGAACCGCCGACGCCGCCCGTTCCCGTCACCACGACGGCCGCCCCGATGGCGGAGGCCACACCGGCCACGACCGTGGCGCCCACGCCGTGCGCCGCCAGCTACATCGGTGACTCGGTCGGCACGGGCACGCTCGAGAACGGACTGGGCGACGCTCTGGCGCGCGTCGGTTGCCCGCTCGTCTGGGAAGCGGCGTACCGAGGCATGCCCATCGGCGACGGCGCAGCGCGGCTGGGACAGGCCGCCACCACCGAGTCGACCATCGCCCTTGTCGTCGCCGGCTTCCACGACACCCGGTCCGAAGTCGGTGCCGGGCGCTTCCCGGCAAGGATCGACGCGGTCATGCAGGCCGCCGGCCACCGCCTCGTCGTCTGGGCCCTGCTGGCTCCCACCGCAGAGTGCTCCGCCAGCTACCAGCAGGCTCTCTCCACCGCCAACGAAGAGCTCGTCGCGGCCAAGCAACGATGGCCGAACCTGGAGCTCCTGGACTACCCCTCGCTCCTGGCCGGCCATCCCGAGTACTCCGCGCACGACTGCCCCCATCTCGTGGCGGCGGGCTACCGCGCGCTGGCGACCTGGCTGGCCGATGAGCTGCGGCACGTCGTCGACGCCCACCGATGACGGCGCGCGGTTAGGTTGCCGAGGCCCGCGATGCCAGAGGAGACACGGCGCTGCACTATGCCTACGAGCGGCAGTGGCAGTTCGGCGTCGAGCCACCGGTGCAGCTACCGGATCAGTGGGACCGGTACGTCGCCTTGGTCGAGAAGACGCCCGAGGATCGGCGCTACTTCCGCATCCACGCCGGCCACGGCGCGCACCTCCATCCCGATGAGCGCCAATTCGCCACGCCCGAGCTCATCAAGATGACGTGCGTGGTGGGCCGCCCGGAAGAGCTGGTCGAGCAGATCCGAGCGCTCGAGGACGCTGGGCTCGATCCCCTGATGCTGCTCCCCAGCTTCGCCCTCGCGCTACCGGGCCATGGAGGAGTTGGCCACGAAGGTGTTCCCGCTGCTCGGCTGACGGCGCGGTCACTGCTCCATCAGCGCACCGCCGATGCGCGGGTGCTCCGCCACGAGCAACTCGTCGAGTGGCTTGGGGCCGAGGCCCAGCTCCCAGAGGAGCTGCTGGCTGTAGGCGATGCGGCCGGTCAGCCCGGGTGGATCGGTCACCAGCGCCAGGGTCGCCGCCGCCATCACCTCGACCGGCTCGATCAACCGTTCGCGCTCGGGCGTGAGCAGCTCGTGGTGCACGGCACCGGGCGTGGGCACGAGCGACGTGGGCGACAGCACGTTGACGCGGACGTTGTCGCGGTGGACCTCGGCGGCGAGGCCGGTGGTGAATCGCTCCAGCGCCGCCTTCACCATGCCGTACACCGTGGTACCGGGGCCGGTGCCGTACGGCGGCCCCACGGGGTGGATGGCGCCCTTCGACGAGATGTTCACGATGGCGCCCCACTCGCGGGCGCGCATGCCCGGCAGCACGATCTGCGACAGCTCGAAAGGAGCGCGCACCTGCACTTCGAACATCATCCGGAAGTGCTTCTCCTGGAACGTCTCGACGGCCCCGAACCAGGTGACCGCACCGTTGTTGACCAGGACGTCGACCGGGCCGAGCTGACGCTCCGTCTCTTCCACGATGCGGGCCCGGTCCTCGGGGCGCGCGAGGTTCGCAGCGATCGCCACCGCCTCGCCACCGGCGTCGACGATCGACCGCACGGTCTCGTGGATCGTGCCCTCGAACACGCTCTGCCCCGCCTCGGTGGTGCGCGCCGTGACGCCGACGCGCGCGCCTTCGGCGGCGAACCGGCGGGCGATCTCGGCGCCGATGCCGCGGCTGGCGCCGGTCACGATGGCGACGCGTCCGTCGAGAGATCCCATTGCAGCTCCCAAGTCTCGAATCCGCGCGCACGGTATCGCGCCAGCGATCGTCGCTGTCCAGCCGGCGGGATACCGTGCAGCGTGCGCCGCGACACCACGACAACCGAGATCGCCACCGCCCAGGGCCGCTTCACCGCCGACGTCGCCGGTGACAAGGACGGCGCGCTGGTCGTGCTGCTGCACGGCTTCCCCCAGACCCGCTACACGTGGCGCGATGCCTTGCCCGCCCTGGCTGACGCCGGCTTCTACGCGGTGGCGCCCGACCAGCGGGGCTACTCAGCGGGCGTGCGGCCGCCGGCGATCGAGGACTACACGACCGACCGGCTGGTGGCCGACGTGCTCGACATCGTCGACGTGCTCGGGGCCGAGCGGGCGCACGTCGTGGGCCACGACTGGGGCGGCCAGATCGCGTGGCTCACCGCCGCCCACCATCCCCACCGCCTCGAGTCGCTCACCGTCTTGTCGCGGCCTCATCCCGCCGCTTTCAGTCGCTCCTTCGCCGTCGATCCCGAGCAGGCGACCCGCTCCCGCCATCACCGGGCGATGGGGCCCGAGGCGACCGATCGCTGGTGGGCCAACGGCGGCGAAGGCCTCCGCACGATCCTGGCTCGGGCCGGCGTACCGCCCGCCGACGTCGACGCGTATGCGAGTGGCTTCGCCGAGCGGGCGGCGATGGACGCCGCCATCAACTGGTACCGCGCCGCCGCGCTGACCAACGGCCTGCAGATGGCCGACTGTCCGGCGGTGACCGTGCCGACGCTGTACCTCTGGGGAACGGCGGACCAATCGGTGGGGCGCACGGCGGCCGAGCTGACGGCGCAGTACGTCGACGCTCCGTACCGCTTCGTGGAGATCGCCGGCGCCGGCCACTTCCTCACCGACGACGGCGCCGCCGATCGCGTCGTGGCCGAGCTGGTCACCCACCTGACCGCCGCTCGCTGAAGCGGGCGGCGGTCGGCAGCATCTGATCGTCAGGGCTCGGCAACTCGCGACTCGGCCGGCCCCTTACCGCTGAGCGCCGGATGGCGGCAGCCCGTCGGCTTGAACGGACCGGCTCTCCGGCACAGTCGCTCTCGTTGCGCCAGCCCGCCACCTGCCAGCGAGCGCGGCCGTCATCGTGATGACGCCGCTCCGCCTCGCAAGTACGCCCTCGATCCAGATAGGTGGGCTGTACGGAGCATTGGACTCACGGATGGTGAAATCAACGGTCTCATCCCTGACGTTCAGCCGGCCATGGTGGAGAAGCGTGCCGTCCGGGCGCATCAACCAGACGTGCGGCGCCTTGCCATCGGTTCCGTCGCGGTCGTCCGTCAGTACGTAGGCATCAAGGCTGTAGTGCTCCGAGCACGGGCGATCGCGGAGCATGGCACCGACGAGCTGTGGCCGCGCAAACCCTTCGGTGGACTCGGCCGCTGCCGTGGCCGAGCGACTCACCACGAATGCGCCCGGTTGCCCTTGACATGCAAAGGCGGTCAGCAACCGCGGACTGATATCGAAGCCAGGCAGCTCACGCGCGGCGTCGGCGAGGACCGAGTTCCGAGACCGGCGCAATCGTCCTCCGAGCTCGATCTCATCACCTCGGTCGACCCGGACCCTGTCCAGACCTGTTCCTTCGGGATCGATGAGGTACGCGGTCAGGCCGATCCGGTAGCTCAACAACGTCTGAGCGGTCCGGACCGCTTCGGCAACCGGAGTGTCGGGTGGCGGCCCGATCGATTCCAGCGCACGTAACGCGTCCACTCCACCGGTGCGTCCGAGTGCCTGCGCCACTCGACGTCGTACCGTCGGGTTCGGGTCGTGGAGAGCGCTGATCAAGGCCTCTTCGGTTGCGGGGTCCGCATCACGCCCGAGCATGACGGCGGCCGTAGCCCTCACGTTCTCGTCGGCGTGGTGCAGGACGAGGTCACGTGCCAATGCAGACGCCGCCGAGTCCCGCCGTCGTGCCAGCGTCTTCAGGCTCTCCCGGGCGATGTCGGGACGGGTCGCCCCAGCGAGTTGGACCAACTCGGCGGCGGGCCGCACTTCGAGTTCAAGCGGTCGATTGGTAGACATCTCGTGTCCTTCGCTCATCGTTCACACCCCGGGCCGGACCTGGCAGCGGCCGCGCATGGTCGTGCCCTGGCCCGAGGTCAAGAGCACCGACGTCCGCAGACTCCGCGCGCAGCGAGTCTGCGCCATCAGGTTGTCGCGGTCGGTGTCTGATGTTGGACAGTCGTCGCCGTGGTTGTGCGACAGGTCGAGGAAGTGGGCGAGCTCGTGTGCTGCGGTGCGGGAGAATCCCTCCGCCTCGCGATTGACCTCGCCGCCCACCATACCGTCGGCCTTGTCGCCCTTGTTGCAGTCACCTGGCACCGGGGAGATACCGACGAAGTCCGTGTCGCTGATGATCCGAACAATGAACATGTCGACGCCATCGTTATCGACACTCCACTCATCCGAGAGCGTGTCGGCTTCCGACTCGGAGCCGAGGTCATCGCGACCGTTCGATTCTGCGGCAGTGATCCAGTAGTACAGCACGCGCCCGAGTCCTAGCTGGCGCGTTCGGTAAATCTGGCGGATGCGATGAACGGCATAGTCGACCCGGTCATCGGCATCGGCGAGGTCAGCTGACGACAGGGTATCGAGACCGACCTCAATGATGTTGAGGTGCAGGTGCCGTCCGCTCAGACCGTCGAACTGCTGCGCGAGGGACGGAACAACGGGAGAGCCGGTTGCTGGATCGGTCGGCGCCCGCCTTCTCCAGTAGCCAAAGACATCGGCCATGACGGAAGGGTTGGCCTTGTTGCCGAGACCCATCGCGTTCAGTGCCTCGCGTACGGACCGGACCGTCATGCCAGCCTCGCCTCGAGCTGCGCCACCCGCGCCGTCAGGGAGGAGATCTGCGTCGACAACGAGGTCAGGATTTCCGCCACGTCCTGGCCGCCAATGACGGCACCGCCCGGCATCCGGACCGGTCCCTCGATCAGCACTCCTCCCGGGTAGTCCCGGTTGTAGTTCATCGTCAACGTGTCGTTCCAACCATGCACGAGCGCCCTTCGATACGGGGTCGAGTTCGCTCGCCGAGACTGGTAGTCAAGCATGAGGTCGGTTCCCTTGACTGAAACGACTCGACTGGCAAGCTCGACCCAGTCAGCGTTGCCGTGGCCCACAATTCGCTTGGTTGAGTTGATGGTCACGCCAGCTGGGTAGTCGTTGTCCCAGTTCACGGTCAGACCGTCATCGAAGTCATGAACGAGGGCGCGCCGGTAGGCGGTAGCCGTCTTCCGTCGTGCGGCCGAGTCGAGCATGATGTCGGTTGTGGTCGCCTTGGTGATCGTGCCCTCGATCAGCACCCAATCGCCGTCGAAACGAATGTCGGTCATCTGGGATGTTCCTCCCTCGGACGGGCCTGCGTGCGGTCCTCTCTCCCGGAAGAGGCGCTTTCGCCTCGCCGAGATACATCGCATGGTCAGCCAGCCCGCGGCAGCGGGCGCCCGGTGCGTCGCTACGGACCGCTACGACACCGGCTGGTAGGTGCAGACCTGCACGCCGGTGCTCGTGGCGACGGCCTTCACGAGCTGCAGCGGCCGGGCGATGCCGTCGTCAGGGAAGATGCGCTTGCCGCCACCGAGCACGATCGGCTCGATCATCAGGTTGAGCTGATCGACCAGACCTTCGACGAGCATGGCCCGCACCAGGCTGGCGCTTCCCCAGATCTGGATGTCGCCGCCATCCTGGGCCCGCAGCGCGGCGATGGCGGCCATGGCGTTGTCGCCCGACAGCAGCGTGGTGTTCGTCCATGTCAGGTCGTCTTGCGTCAGCGTCCGCGAAACCACGTACTTCTGGATCGCGTTCATCTGATCGGCGAACGGATCGCCGGCTCGTTCCGGCCACGCTGCCGCCATCCCTTGCCACGTCCGGCGGCCGAACAGGAGGGCGCCCGCCGTGCTCATGCCCTCGCCGATCGCCGCACCCATGACCTCAGGGTCGAAGTACGGCATCGACCAACCACCGTGCGCGAAGCCGCCCTCGGTGTCTTCCTCGGGACCGCCCGGTGCCTGCACCACGCCGTCCAGACTCATGAACTCGCTCACCACGACTCGCATCGCTCGCTCCTCCGTCTCGGGTCAGAACGTATGACGGAGAAGCCCACACGAACTCATCGCGGCTGATGCGGTCGTGGCCCGGTCGGCCAGCATCGCTTGCGGCGTGGCGCCGGCCAGCGCACGGATGTCGTTGATCATGTGCGACTCGTCGTAGTAGCCGAACTCGACCGCCGTTCGCGCCCAGCTCTCGCCCCGGCCGGCGGCCAGCAGCGCCTGCATCCGGCCGATGCGGGCCAGCTTGCGCGGGCTGTGGCCCGTCGCCGCCACCAGCCGCCGGCGCAGGTGGCGCTCGCTGTAGCCGGACTCACGGGCCAGCATCCGCAGGTCGGGCTCGGCCATGGCGGCGACGGCGAGGGGATCGGGCGGCTCGGCCTCACGGGCCGCATCGAGCAGCAGGCGAGGGCGGATGACGTCGCCCAACGGCACGCGCAGGTCGGTCAGCTCATCGGCAGGCACGCCGTACAGCGCCGTGAACGCACCCGGGCGGAGGCGGACGCCCACCGCCACCTCGCCCGGCTGCAAGTCGGCGACGAGCACGGAGCTCAGGGAGCCCACCACGTCGCCGTTGATGATGTCCATGCAGCCGTCGGGAAGAACCCGCAGCGACGTGGGGCGGAGGCACCGGAGCTGCCAGAACGCCTGGACCCACGGGGCGAGGTGCGGGCCGGGAGCGCGCTCGATGTACTCCACGTCGTCGCCACCGAGGAAGATCGCCCGTGGCCGGGACGGCACTGCCACCGACACGCTCCCGACGGTACCCGTCAAAGGTGCCATGACCGTTTCTTCCAAGCCCCCGCCCGGGGTCCGGCGCGACGCTGGCGGCATGGACCAGCGAGTCAATGTCATCACCCTGGGCGTCGAGGACGTGGCCAGGGCGCGCCGCTTCTACGAGGCGCTCGGCTGGCACCTCACGTTCACCGACGGGGACATCGTGATGTTCCAGGCCGGCCCGATGATCGTGTCGCTCTGGGACCGCGCCAAGCTGGCGGAGGACTCAGGCGTGACGGCCCCACCTGCAGGCTGGGGTGGCTTCACGCTCGGCTACGCAGTGGGGAGCAGTGCCCAGGTCGATGCGCTGTGCGAGCAGGCGGCCGCCGCCGGCGCCTCACTCACCCGACCGCCCGTCGACAAGCCCTTCGGCTACTCGGGCGTGTTCGCCGACCCGGACGGCCACACCTGGGAGGTCGCCTACATCGAAGCCCTCACGCTGCACCCGGACGGAACGGTGGCGTTGCCATCATGACCGGCGACCAGCTCCAGTCGTTCTGCCTGACCCTGCCGGGAGCGACCGAGACGTACCCCTTCGAGCCGGACGTTCCCGTCTTCAAGGCGGCGAACGGGAAGATCTTCGCGATCGTGACCGAGGCGGAGGGCGTCGTCGGCGTCAGCGTGAAGTGCGACCCGGCGATCGGCGAGGCCCTGCGGGGCCAGTACCGCTCGATCGTGCCCGGCTACCACCTGAACAAGCGCCACTGGATCACGATCACGCTCGACGGCGAGGTGCCCGACGGGCGGGTGCGCGAGCTCGTGCTCGACAGCTACGAGCTCGTCGCCTCCCGGGCCGCACGCAGCTCGTAGGCTTGGGGTCGTGGATGACCGGTTGTACTTCCGCCAGCTGCTGTCGGGTCGAGACTTCGCCCGCCACGATCAGATCGCCGCCCAGATGGTGAACTTCGTGTACGCCATCGGCGACCGGGCCACCGGCGAGTGCTTCCTCGTCGATCCCGCCTACGCGGTCGGCGAACTGGTCGAGCTGGTCGGCGCCGACGGCATGAACGTGGTCGGCGCGCTGGCCACGCACTACCACGCCGATCACGTCGGCGGCTCGATGATGGGCTACCGGATCGAAGGGGTCCGAGAGCTCCTCGAACGCCTCAACATCAAGGTCCACGTGCAAAAGGCCGAGGCCGCCTACGTGAAGAAGGTGACCGAACTGTCCGATGGTGATCTGGCTGTGCACGATCCGGGCGACGTGGTGACCGTCGGCGACGTGACCATCGAGCTGGTGCACACGCCGGGTCACACGCCGGGCAGCCAGTGCTTCCTCGTCGATGGCCGGCTCGTGTCGGGTGACACCCTGTTCCTCGACGGTTGCGGTCGCACCGATCTGCCGGGCAGCGACGCCGACGCGATGTACGAGAGCCTGCAACGGCTGGCGCGCCTGCCCGAAGCCACCGTCGTGTACCCCGGCCATCGCTACTCGCTGCCGTCGTTCGGGACGATGGACGCCGTGCGGGCCACGAACATCGTCTACAAGCCGAAGAGCAAGGACGGCTGGCTGATGATGTTCGGCCAAGCCTGAGACCCGGTGATGCTCGCCCCCGGTGTGCTGCGAGCGCCCGTGGGTCGCAGTGACGACGTCCCGGTGTCGGTGTCCTAGCCTCGACGCGGTGGCAGTTCACCAGCTCTCCCGTAGGGACGCGCGCCGGATCGCGGTGCGGGCGCAGCTGCTCGACGGCGAGCGACCCGCAGGGTTCCTGCAGATGGTCCGGGGACTGACCATGGTCCAGATCGACTCGACCAACGCCGTCGCGCCAAGCGCGGAGCTCGTCGCGTGGAGCCGGCTCGGCGCCGCGTACAGGCCCGGCGATCTAGGCCGCGCCATCGAGCACGGCGAGGTGGTCGAGCTCCGGGGGATGGCCCGGCCCAGCGAGGATGTCGCCCTCTATCGCGCTGACATGGCCAGTTGGTCGCGGCGCGATGGGCTGAGGCCATGGCACCGGCACGAGCGGGACTGGGTGCAGGCCAACGACGCCTGCCGCCGTGACATCCTCGAGCGGCTGACGTCGTCAGGGCCGCTCCCGGCCCGTGACCTCCCGGACACCTGTGCGGTGCCGTGGTCGTCGAGCGGCTGGAACAACAATCGCAACGTCGGCCAGCTCCTCGAGCTGATGGAGCAGCGCGGCGAGGTCGCCGTCGCCGGCCGCCGCAGCGGCCAGCGCCTCTGGGATCTCGCCTCGCGCGTCTATCCCGATGGACCCGTCGTCCCGGCCGACGAGGCACGACGGGTCCGCGACGAGCGGCGGCTGGGCGCGTTGGGCATCGCCCGCGGCCGCGGCGCCGAATGCCCCGTCGAGCCGCTGGACGTCGGCGATGCCGGCGAGCGGGCCGTCGTCGAGGGCGTGCGGGGCGAATGGCGGGTTGATCCCGCCCTGCTCGGGCAACCGTTCTGCGGCCGGCTCGCCCTGCTGTCACCCCTCGACCGGTTGGTCTACGACCGCAGGCGCACCACCGAGATCTTCGAGTTCGACTTCCAGCTCGAGATGTTCAAGCCGGCTGCCAAGCGGCGATGGGGCTATTACGCGCTGCCCATCCTCTACGGCGACCGCCTCGTCGGCAAGGTCGACGTCGCCGCCGATCCGAAGGCGGGCGTCCTGCGCCTCAACGCCATCCATCGCGACACCGAGTTCACCAAGGCCATGGACACCAAGCTCCAGCGGGAGATCACCGACCTGGCCCGCTGGCTGGAGTTGAAGCTGGTCCACTAGTGCAGGTGGGCGCGTTCGCCGTGGCGGTCGAAGATGGTGAGGATGTCGGCCGGTCCGCCGTAGCCGAGGATCCAATGGGGCGTCATGGTGTCGAACTCGGCGGCCTGGCCCACCGGGACGAGGTGCTCTCGCTCACCGAGCAGGAGGCGCACGGTGCCCTCCAGCACGTAGAACCAATCGCGCCCTGGGTGGACGCGTGGTTGGGGCGGACGTTTCGAGGCCGGCACCCGCATCTTGGCCACGATCCGACCGGAGGGGTCGTCGGGCCGGGTGAGCAGCCAGTAGGTGGCACCGTTGGCGGCGTCCCGAGTCGGGCGGATGACGACGTCGTCGGACTCGTCGTCGGCGAGAATCTCGTCGACGGTGGTGTCGAGCGCTCGGGCCAGCGTGACCAGGTGATCGAGCGCCAGACGCCGGTGTCCCGTCTCGATGCGGCTGATCGTCGACGCTCCGATGTGAGCGCGGCGGGCGAGCTCGTCGATGGACCAGCCGCGCGCCGCCCGCAGGCTGCGCAGCCGGCGGCGGGCGGTGCTCTCGATCGGATCATCTTGCGTCATTGGCAAGAGGGTATGCGCTCGAAGCACTAGCACCTTACCGTTGGCGGCATGAGCGATCATCCCCATCCGCATCACGGCGCCAGCCACCTCGACTTCGACTCACCGGAGATGGCGGCGTTCGCCGAGCTGGAAGCGGAGGTGTTCGCCGGCCTGTTCGCCGACGGCATCTCCCTGCTGGCCGAGCTCTGCCAGGGGGTCGAGGTGCGTCGCGTGCTCGACATCGGCTGCGGTCCCGGCGTCGGTACGTGCTACCTGGCCGAAGGGTTCCCGTCCGCCAGCGTCGTCGCCGTAGACGGGTCGGCCACGATGCTCGAGCGCGTGACGGCCCGCGCCGCGGGGCTGGATCTCAGCCAACGAGTGAGCACCCACCGGGCGGAGCTGCCCGCCGGTCTCGCCGCGCTCGGGCGGGCCGATGTGGCGTGGGCGTCGATGGTGCTCCATCACGTCGGTGACGAGGTGGACGCCCTTCGCCGGATTCGCGAACTGCTGGAGCCGGGAGGCGTGCTCGCCGTCGTCGAGCGGGCCCAGCCGTTGCGGGTGGTGCTCGACGGCGACCTCGGACGGCCCGGCATCTGGGAGCGGCTCGATGCGGCCTCGGGCACGTGGTTCGACGACATGCGCGCCGAACTTCCCCACGCCACCACCTCCGCCGACTACGCCTCGATGATCGTGGACGCCGGGT
This sequence comes from uncultured Acidimicrobiales bacterium, assembly GCA_963728985.1. Taxonomy (GTDB): domain Bacteria; phylum Actinomycetota; class Acidimicrobiia; order Acidimicrobiales; family Ilumatobacteraceae; genus DASXAI01. Next base: position 277,357 of record CAVSME010000009.1, read on the forward strand.
TCGCGCTGCTGGCCGACCGAGTGCTCAACGTCGTCCTCGACGCGCCGCTGGATGCCGCCGCCCAACGCTTCGCCCACGGACATCTCCAGCGAACGCGAACGCTGCTCGAGGGCTACGCCGAGCCCGACGACCTCGGCGCGCTCGACGCGTTGCTCGACGGGGGCTTCCTGCAGCGCGCTGACGTCCGACTGTGCGCGTCGCGTCAGCTGTACATCGCGGCACCGAGCTGTGCCAGCCTGGCGCAGTGATCGTGGTGGTCGCGACGAGCGAGGACGCGCTGGACGGTGTGCAGTCCCGCCTCGGCGCGCTCGGCGTGCGCGCCGCGCGGGTGCTGGCGCCCAGCGCGACCCGCCGGCTGGTCCTCGCCGCGGTGGGCGACGAGTGGGAGGCCGAGCGCGTGACCGCGACGCTGCGCGCCGAGGGCGAGCTGGCCGTGAGCCGCCCGAACGGCGGTGCCCGCCTGGACGCGTGGATGCGGCACACCCGCCCCATCACGTTCGGCGAGCGACTCGGCGTGTGCTTTGCGTGGTCCGAGCACGATCGCGCCGGTCTGCCGCCGCTGATCGAGCTCGGGGCGGGTGGCTTCGGGACCGGCGAGCACCCGTCGACGCGCCTGCTCGTCGAGGAGCTGATGGCGCGGATCACGAGTGGCGAGCGGGTCCTCGACGTCGGCTGCGGCAGCGGCGTGCTCGGGCTCTGCGCGCTCGCCCTCGGGGCATCGACGGTGGTCGCGGTCGACATCAAAGAGCAGGCCGTCGAGGCCACTCGCCGGAATGCGGTGCTGAACGGGTGGGACGAGCAGGTCCAGGCCACACTGGCATCCCTCGCCCAGATCGACGGGACCTTCGACGTCATCGTGGCCAATGTGGCTCGCGCCGCGACCGTCGAGCTCGGGCCCGAGCTCGTCCGGCATCTGGCACCGGGCGGATGGCTCGCCGTGAGCGGCATCTCACCGCCCCAGTGCTCGCTCGTCGCGGGGTTCCTCCGCCCCCTGGTCGAGGTGGCGCGACGATCGACCGGCGAGTGGTCAGCCCTCGTGCTCGCCCACGAAGTCGGTCAGCTCTCGTCGCCCGCCGCCACGGCGAGCAGTGCCAGCGCGTGGGCCTGCACGTCGGCGGGGGTGAGCACGTCGGGCAGCTCGACCAGGATCGAGCTGCTCCCGAGCGCATCGTCGATCGGGCACCACATGAATCCGACGGCGCAGTCCCCGCTGCGCTCCAGGGTGCCCAGCCCGGTCCGCTTCTGATATCGGGCCGCCGGCGCCATGGACGCGCCCGAACCGCCGACCCAGCCGTAGTTCTGGTGGTACCACACCGACAACGTCGGCCGGATGGCCAGTGCGAAGTCGACGACGGCCTGCTGCTCGGGCTCGCTCGGGGCGCGGCGGTTCGGGTCGGCACCATCGGCCAGGAAGCGGGTATCGAGGACGAGGCCGTCCGGGTTCATCGTCGGGATGACCCAGAGCGTGACGCCGTCGGGCAACGTCAGCGACCGCGCTCGCAGCAGCACCCGGAGGCCGCCCTCTTCGTCGCCGTGGGTCTGGCCGACGACGAGGATGGTCCGCGGGCCGTCCCCGTAGCGGACGGCGGTGATCGGCCGGCCCTGCGCGGACGTGCCGATCCGGCGCACCTCCTGCGCTGGCGTGCCGATCGTCGTCTCGGCGGCGGGGCCCATGTACGCGAGGAGCGCGTCATCGGGCTGTCCGGTCATCGGGAACCCGGCGTCGAGCTGGACGACCGCAGTCGCCCGCCGGACCCGTCGCTCCCGATCCCCGCTCGCCCCGGTGACGTCGAAGCCCAACGAGTCGAGCACGCCGGTCACGCACCGCTCGGGAGCGCCCGCTCCACAGTCGAGCCCCGTCGGGAGAGGGTGGCGGCCCCCGCGACCGCCGTTGATGGGGTTCGTCGCCTTGTCCAACGATGCATCGCTCGTCGGCACGATGACGTCAGGCGGCACGGCGGTCATCGAGATGCCGGCCAGCGCCGCACGATCCGGCGCTGTCGTGGGCGCCGGGATCGGTGCGGCGATGGTCGGGATGGTCGTGGTCGCCACGGTGGCCAGCGGCACCGTGGTCGAGATCGACGGTGGCGTGGAGGGCGGTGAGCTCGGCACGGTCGGTGCCGACCCCGGGGTGGTGGTGACCGGCGCGCAGGCGGCCGCCGTGAGCACCAGGACGACCAGGAAGGGCTTCTTGCTCACCGACCTCCCACCACGGGGAACGGTAGTGCGGCCGTCAGCGGAGGTGGACGCGCCCGGAAGTACGATGACGCGGCTGTGAAGCCCGAGCGAACCGTCGACATCTCCGCTCGCGAAGCAGAGGGGCTGGGGCTTCTTACCGCGGCGTACTGACGCGATTTATCAACCGTGGGGACGCACATCGCGCGCGAGTTCAGCGGGAGACGACGGCTCGACCGGTGAGGTGGTCGGCCACGAACTGTGCGTCGTCGCCCACACCGTCGATGAAGCTCGAGTTCCGGCGGTGCTGGAAGCGCTGGCCGAGGACGTACAGCCCGGGAACGGACGTGACGCCGCGGTGCTGGCGGATCTCGCCGTGAGCGTCGAGCACGGGCACGTGGAGCCCGGAGGGGGTGACGTGGGTGATGGCGGGATCGAGACCGCCGGCGCTGGCAGGCACGGTCGGTTGGTCGCACCAGCCGGTGGCGATGACGACCTTGCGCGCCCTCCAGCGCTCGGAGGTCGTGGTGACGGCGAAGCCGCCGTCGGGCCCGCTCCACGCTCAGGACCAGCCGGGTAGCCGGGTCATCCAGTCCGGCGTGAGCAGTCGCGATGAGTCCCAGCGTTCGCTGCGCCAGCGTTCTGCGATCCGGCCGCGCTCGAGGACGACATGATCGATGCCGCGATCGGTCAGGCAGCGACTGGCAGCGAGGCCAGCCTGACCGGCGCCGACGACGACGGTGTCGATGGTTTCGGAGGTGGTCATGGCAGGTGCTCCGGGCTCGTGGCGGCGAGGCGCCGGCCGGCAGGTGTCTGCGACCGGCCGGCGTTCGCCGTGTCGCGGTGCGCCGTCAGGCGGCGTCGACGTCGATGGCGACCGGCACACCGTTGGTCACGATGTCGAACACGGCCGACCGGCGGCGGGACTGCTCCACGACCTTGCGGAGCTTCTCGGGGTCGTCGCCCCGGAGCTTGAAGCTGACCTTGATCTGCTGGAAGCCGGTGCGCACGTCGTCGGACAGGCCGAGGATGCCGAGCAGGTTGATGTCACCTTCGACGGTGGACTCCACCTCGGTCAGGTTCACGCCGCGGGCGGCGGCGATGTTGGCCAGCCCGGCGGTGAGGCAGGCGGCCAGGGCGTGGGAGGACGTACTCGACCGGCGTGGGGCCGTTGTCCTTGCCCACCAGTACGGCGGGGTGGTCGGCGTCGAAGGTCCACGGCTGCTGGTGGGTCATTTCCTGCATGGCCCCGTAGAAGCCATGGATGGTGGACTGGTTGTGGGTGCCGCTCATCCACTTGTTGGTGGCGCGGAACTGGAACTTGGCGCCGTACGGCGTGCCCTTCACCGCTCGAGGGTGGCGAACAGGGTGGCGGTGTCGACGCCGTTGCGGACGGGATCTTGCGTGGTGGTCATTGCGTGCTCCTCGGTGATGGGCGATCTCAGGAGATCGGTGTCATCGAGCAGCCTGCGGGAACGGGGCTCGCGCCGCATCCGTGCCCAGCACGGATTCGCAGTACCGACCGGTCGGTGCCCACCCGCCTGGTTCGGGCGGTGGTGGCCGTGAGCTGGTGTTCTGCCGCTACGCCGGCGTCGTGTCGGCGGACGCGGGTGCGCGCACCGAGACGACCTGGACGCTGGCCGGGCGGCTGAGCACGGCGGTCACCGCCGCCAGCACGACGACACCGCCGACGGCCTGCACGACGGTGACCGGTTCGTCGTGGATCGGCCAGGCGGCGGCGATGGCGACGACGTTCATCGCCAGCAGGAACACCGAGGACCGTGCCGCCGGGATGAACCCGTGCACCCAGCTCATCATGGTGTGACCGACGATGCCGACCACCACGGCGACGAACAGGAGGTACAACCAGTCGGCCCCGTCCAGTTGGCGGTAGTCGTCCACGGAGCACGTCGCCAGCGCGATCGGGGTGATGAGGAGCCCGGCGAACAAGGTGACGCCGGCCATCCACTCCATGGGGCTGATCGGCGTCGTCGACCGGGCCAGGCGGTTGATCAGGTAGTAGCCGGTGAACGTCAGCATCGACGCGACGCACAAGACGATGCCGAGCGCCGAACCGCGCACGTCGGGATCGCCGCCGAGGATGGCGACGGTCACGCCGATCACGCCGACGGCGGTCCAGGTCACGTGCCAGCGGCCGGCTCGCTCGCCGAGCCAGCGCCCGGCGATCACGAGAACGACCCCGGGCTGGAGGGTCTGGATGACGGCGAGCACCGCCACCGAGGAATGCTGCAGCGCCGTGAAGACGAACGCGAGGTTGACGCCGAAGAGGGCGCCGGGCAACGCCGTGCGCCGCAGCACCGCCTTCGTGACGCGCCCGCCGGTCGCGTACGTGAGGATCCACACGATCGGCACGGACAGCCAGAATCGCATCGAGACGGCCACCAGCGCCGGTGCGGAGATGAGCTTGGTGATCGGCGGGCCGAGGCCCCAGATCACGATGATGCTGGCCATGGCGAGGGCGGCGGTCGCCGCGGACGGATCGGCGGGGCGCGACGGTTCGGTGCCGGCCTGGGCGATCGATCGAGTCGCGGTCACGTCGACGTCAGCTCTCTTCCGCCAGGCGGGACACGTCGCGCTGCCTTGGCCTCCGGGGACGGTACCTCCCGAGCTCGCTTGACAGCCCATTCCGCAATCGCCACGCTGGGTCCGCGGGTCAGGATCGAGCGCAGGGAGAACGGCATGGAGCAGCACGTCATCGCCGCCGAACTGTCCGCGGCGCAGGCGTTGCTGGCGGCGACGTCGTCGGCTCACCTCGCGTACAACGCCGAGGATGGAACGCCGCGAGTGATCCCGGTCGGCTTCTTCTGGACGGGCACGGAGTTCGTTGTCTCGACCGCCACGACCTCGCCGAAGGTCGTCGCGCTGAAGGCCCGTCCTGAGGTTGCCCTGTCCATCGACGGAGGCAATACGCCCGAGCAGGCACGGGCGCTGTCAGTGCGCGGGAGGGCGAGCGTCGAGATCGTCGACGGCCTGGTGCCCGAGTACCTCGCGGCCGCGCGCAAGTCGATGGACGCCGAGGCCGCCGCCGAGTTCGAGAAGAATTGCCGCGAGATGTACGACCAGATGGCCCGCATCGCGATCGTGCCGAGCTGGGTGCGCTTCTACGACTTCGGCGCGGGCCGAATGCCGGAGTTCCTGAAGGAGCTCGCCGAACGCAACCGGTCGTGAGCCGGTGTGGCGCCGCCGCGCCGATGTGGAAGGATCTCCACGCAGAGATGTCCGATCGAGGAGCGCGTCATGCCAACGATGCCCATGATTGACGACTGCCTCAGCGCCGCCATCACGGCCGGACGCGTGCCCGGTGTGATCGCCACCGTCGGTACCGCCGACGGCGTGCTGTACGAAGGCGCCTTCGGCCGGCGGAGCATGGAGGGGGATGCGCCGATGACGGTCGACACCGTCGTGTTCCTCGCCTCCATGACCAAGGCCATCACGGCGGCGGCCGCCATGCAGCAGGTCGAGCGCGGGCAGCTCTCGCTCGACGCACCGGCCGGCGAGGTCTGTCCCTTCCTGGGTGAGGTCCAGGTGCTCGACGGCTTCACCAGCGACGGCGAGCCCATGGTCCGTCCACCCAAGCGACCGGTGACTCTGCGCCACCTCCTCACCCACTCGGCCGGGTTCAGCTACGAGATCTGGAACCCCGACTACGTGACCTACATGGAGCGCACGGGCACACCGTCGATCTTCGGCTGCCTGAACCAAGGCCTGCACATGCCGCTCATCTTCGACCCCGGCGACAGGTGGGAGTACGGGATCAACATCGATTGGGTCGGCAAGATGGTCGAGGCAGTGGCGGGCCGGGATCTCGAAACGGTGATGCGCACCGACATCTTCGAGCCCCTCGCCATGACGTCGACGGGGTTCAAGCTCACGGCCTCGCAGCGCGAGCGGCTCGCCAGCGTCCACCTGCGCGGTCCTGACGGGCTGAGCAACCTCGCCTTCGAGACGCCCCAGGAGCCCGAGTTCTGGATGGGCGGGGGCGGCCTCTACTCCACGGTGCGCGACTACCTGCGCTTCACGAGGATGATCCTGCGCGGCGGCGAGCTCGACGGGAACCGCGTACTCGCCGCCGGCACCGTGGCCGACATGGGCCGCAACCACCTCGGTGCGCCGAACGTCACCACGCTGACGTCCGTGCATCCGTTCTCGAACGACGCCAACTTCTACCCCGACATGGCGCAGAAGTGGGGCCTGTCCTTCTTGATCAACACCGAGGACACCGCGGAGGGTCGCTCGGCCGGATCACTGGCGTGGGCGGGCCTGGCCAACACCTACTTCTGGATCGACCCCGTGAAAGACGTGTCGGGCGTGATGGCGACACAGCTCTTCCCCTTCGCCGATGTCGAAGCGCTGCCGCTGTTCCGCGAGTTCGAGACGGCGGTGTACCGCTCCCGCTGAAGCCGCCGTCAGATCAAGGCATCCGGTTGCTCGACCCCGAGCAGGACCTTGCCCCAGATCTCGCGCGTCGTGTCGAAGTCGAGCATGGCGTGATGGGTGGACGTGTTGATGTCTCGGAAGACGGACTGGAGCTGGTTGGCATCGTGGTTGGCCCTGGCGCCGGCAGCGGCGTAGAGCCGGTCGGCAGCCCGCCGGCACAGCTCGGCGCCGTACGCGGCGTTCCAGCGCGCCTCGGCACGCGCCGCCGTCGGCATCGGCGGCGGGTGATCCATGGCCGCTTCCAGCAGGTCGCAGTTGCGGGTGGCGAGCGCCCAGGCGTGGGCGACCTCGGCGGCCGCCTCGGCCACGCGTTGCTGGATCCCGGCGCGCTGCGTCTTCGGCTCGCCTGAATAGGCGTCCGTCCTCGCCGCTGTCTCCTCGACGAACAGGCGGAGACCACGCTCGCTCATGCCGACGATCGTGCCGAGCAGCATCGTGGAGAGGGTGGCACCGACCGGCAGCCGATACAGCGGGACCTCCACGTCGGGCACGACGCCCATCCACGCGTCACTGACCCGCACCGCCCGGTGGAAGGGAACGAAGACGTCGTCGAGGACGACGTCCTTGGAGCCGGTCCCGCGCATGCCGAGCGTGTACCAGGTGTCGTCGACGGTGACGTCGGCCTTGGGGAGCACGACGAGCATGCCGGGCGTTGGCTCCCCGGCGTCGTTGCGCGTGCCCCGGCTGCCCAGCATGACCCAGCTCCCGTGGTCGATGCCGCTGCAGAACGGCCAGCGCCCCTTGAGCACGAAGCCGCCCCCAGCCCGCTGGCACGTGCCCTGACTCGACGGCACCCCGGGGATCAGGACGGCGGGATCGGGCCCGAAGATCTCGTCCTGGGCCTCACGGGGTAGCCGCCCGGCCATGAACGTGTGAGCACCACACACCATCAGCACCCACGACGCCGCCGGGCTGCCGTGGGCCACGACCCGCTCGGCCTCCACCAACGCTCGCGGCGGAAGCTGGTACCCGCCGTACGCCGCGGGGCTCATCAGCCGGGTGAGTCCAGCGTCGCGCAGCAGCTCCACGGCGCGATCACTCAGACTCCGCCGCGACTCGGATTCGGCATCGGTCTCGCGCAGCGCCGTGACGATCTCGCCGGCGCGTGCCTCCACATTCCGATCGGTCACGGATCAACGGTACGCAACCGGACGTTGCCGACCGCGATCAGACGTAGCGGTGTCTGTAGACGCTGATACAACGCGCGAAGCGCGGCGGGCGCCGAGCTCTCCAGCAAATCGCTAGGTATTCGTCGGCGCCGATGCGGTCTCTTCCCGTGTTACACGCATTCCTCCTTGCGCCCAGCCGACCCATCCGCCGGGCGACGAACACGATGGAGACACACCATGGACAATGAAACCGACGCGGCCGTAGACATTCCGGTCGAGCGGGCCCGATTCCGAGAGTTGTTCCTCGGAAACCCCAACTACTTCGGCACGATGCCACAGCTCGAGCTGCCGGTCATCTTCCCCCTCGCGGCATCCACACGGTACGAACGGATCACCTGTGTGGGACTGCAGCCGCAGCTGAACCGCGTCGAGGCGATCGTGTCCCTCGTGCAGAACACGGGCTTCAGCGGGACGCTATGCTCGGGGGGCTCGAGGGAGTTTGTTCGCTTCTACGTCTCCTACGACGGCGGTGCGACCTGGACAGATCTCGGGTCCACGAGCTTCCCGGTCTATGACACGCCGGGGCCTCGACCGCTCGACTACGCCGTGAGCTTGGTGGCGCCCGTGCGTCATCGCCTTTGCTTCGTCACCAACCAGCCGATACTGCGCGCCATCTTGTCGTGGAACGTGGACCCCACCCCCAACACGCCGGGCTTCTCGCCCGTGTGGGGCAACGTCGTCGACGTCACCATCCAGCCCGACGGATTGCCGATCATCAAGCTCAAGGACTTCGTCACGGAGCTGGACCTCAAGCTGCCGAGCACGGCCCTCCAGGTGCTCGATCTCGAGGCCGACATCAAGGTTGCCGACCCCGCGCCGGCGTACACGCTGGTCGAGGCCCACGAGGCGTATCGAGGCGACGTCGAGCCTCATCGCTACGTGTTCCCCCACATCGTGGCCGGCCTACAACTCCAGGAGTCGCCCACGCTGCCGTTGCCTCCGCCTGGTCCTGACCCGGCACCGTCCTCGCCGCTGCCGTTCACCTTGCCGTTCGAACTGAAGAAGCTCGACATCGACCTGTCCGAGATCATCGCGAAGCTGTTCGACACCGGTGACGGAGACACGAGCTACGAAGAGCTCGACTGCATCGGTTACGACGCGGCGGACGACGTGCTGATGGGCGTCCTCACGGTGAAGCGCTCAAATGGCTACAGCGGTGGACCCTGCACGAGCGGCAGCCTCGAGTACGTCCGCTTCTGGATCGATTGGGGCGACGGGCTCGGCTGGCAGCTCGCCGGCACGTCCGCGGTTCGTGTCCACGACTTCGCCGTCCTCCCACCGGGGGGCCTCAAGTACGCGCTCTACCAGCCGATCAGCTCGAGCGCTCGCCGGAAGGACTGCGTGGACGGCCCGGTGCAACCGAGGGTTCGGGCCATCCTGTCATGGCAGTCCGTCCCGGCGACGCCCACGACCGTCCCCGTCTGGGGAAACCGGGTCGAGACGCACATCCAGCTCAGTCCCGGCGCCGTCAGCGCGCTGCGACCCGTCATGGACACGATCAGCGGCGTGGCCGTCTGCGCCATCGATCAGGCCAGCGGACGCACCACCGGCGCCGAGCAGCCCTTCGGTGGTGTGCTGACCGTGACCGGATTCATCCCTGGTGCACCCGATCGCGCTGCGCCACCCCTGAAGTACCGCATCCAGGTGCTCCCGCCGGGCGGCGGTGCACTCGACTGGCAGACGCTCACCAACGACGTGTCCGTCACCGTCACGGAACAGGTCGGTTCCGGGCTGCCAGCACAGTACGGGCAGGTGCTCAGCGTCGACAGCGACGGCTACTACACCTACCTCGAGGACCCCAACCCACTCGGCACGGGATGGCGCCGAATCGCGGGCAACGTCCTCGGGCAGTGGTCGACGGCGGCACCGATGACCGGCCTCTGGACGATCAAGCTCGATGCCAAGGACAGCGCCGGCAATCACTACTCGGCCCAGACGATCCACTGCGTTGACGGCACGCTGCGGTCGAGCGTGAAGGTCCGCCTGGACGAGGTTGCGCCGGTGACCACCCTGGCGATCACATCGTTCGAGCGAGGCGGAGCGACATCGCCGGCTCAGCCCTGCATGAAGTTCAAGGTCGGCGACACGCTGCACGGCACATACAGCGTGAGCGACCAACACTTCCGCCGGTTCGACCTGTTCGTGCTTCCGGCGGCGAACGCTCACAGCGGACAGCCGGTACCAGCGAGCGGCAGCTTCCCAGTGGTGCCGACCGGCGGGACGAGCGGCACGTGGACGATTGACACCACGACGATGGAGGCGTGTGGCTACGTGCTGCAGCTGGTCGCCTGGGACCGCACCATCGTGTCGGGAAGCTCGGTCGGCTGGCGAGCCCTCGACAAGACGATCGGCTTCTCGATCGAAGCGTGAACCGAACTTCAACGACGCTGGTCCGGGCTCCTTCGCAGGGAGCCCGGACGGGCGCGTTCCGGGTCAGAACACGGGGAAGACGTCCACCTCGCGGCGTTCGTCGCGGGCGAGGGCGTGGAGGACGGCCCAGTCGCCGTGCCTCATGCGGGCGATCCCGACCAGGGTCTCGATGACGATGGTGCGACCCTCGACGTCGGTGTCAGGCGGCGGTACCCCGATGCTGGCGGCCACGTCGTCGAGGTGGAACAGCACCTCGATCAGCCGGGTGCGGCAGAAGTCGTCGAGGGTCAGCAGCCGCCCGCCCAGCGCGGCGACGAGCCGGTCGGTCGGCTCCTCGGCGAGTCGGATGCGCAGCGCCGCCGCCACCTCGGCACAGCGCGACGACACCCCCTGCCAGCCGGCGGCCGCCTCGTCCGCCGACACCTCCTTGATCCGCTCGTGGATCGGGGACGCGATCGCCGCGTGGAAGTAGGTCACCGGCGTGAGCAGCGCGTCGGCCGGCCGCGTGCTGGGATCGGTGCGGTCGAGATAGGCCAGCACCGAACCGGCAGCGCGCACCAGGTGGGCACACAGCGCCCCGACCGTCATCCCGTCGAGCGCGCTGGGCTCGTCCCAGCGCACGGCCACGGCGTTGCTGGCGATGAGGTCGGCCGACACCTCGACCGCCTCCACGACGAGGAGCCGGACCCGTTGCGATTCGACAGCCTCGCCGGCGGGCATCAGTCGCCGTACCAGGAGATGCCGCCCTTGCCGGCCTGGCGCTTGAGCTCGACCTGCGCCATCGTGAGCTTGGCCAACTGGTTCATGTGCACCTCGTCGGGACCGTCGGCGATGCGCATCAGCCGGCCCATCGTGTACATCTCGGCGATGGGCGTGTCGCCGCTGACGCCCTTGCCGCCGAAGACCTGCATCGCTCGTTCGGCGACGTCGTGGGCCAGCTTCGGTCCGATGACCTTCACCATCGAGATGTAGTCAGCAGCACCCTTGGCGCCCGCCTGGTCCATGGCGGCGGCCGCCCGCAGCACCAGCAGGCGAGCCTGCTCGATCGCGCACCGGGCCCGAGCGATGTCCTGGCGGACGGAGGAGTTCTCGCTCAGCTTGCGGTTGAACGCCTCGCGCTGATCGGCACGGGCGCACATCAGCTCCAGCATCCGCTGGGCCATGCCGACGCAGGTCATGGCGTACTGGAAGCGACCCGGGCCGAGACGTCCCTGGGCGATGGTGAAGCCTTGCCCCTCGCCGAGGATGAGGTTGTCCACGGGAACGCGCACGTCCGTGTACTTCAGCTCCCCGTGGCCACCCGGCGAGTGGTAGTTGCCGAACACCTCGACCAAGCGAACGACTTCGAGCCCGGGAGTGTCTCGCGGGACGATCACCATGGAGTGCCGCTGGTGACGAGGAGCGTCCGGGTTGGACACGCCCATCGTGATGAGCATCCGGTTGTGGGGATGCATGATGTTGCTGCTCCACCACTTGCGCCCGTTGAGCACGTACTCGTCGCCCTCGCGCCGGATGGTGAGCTGCATGTTCGTGGCATCCGACGACGCCACCTGCGGCTCGGTCATGGCGTAGGTCGAGCGGATCTCGCCGGCCAGCAGCGGTCGGAGCCACTGGTCCTGCTGCTCGGCCGTGCCGAACTTGGCCAGCACCTCCATGTTGCCGCGGTCGGGCGCCGAGCAGTTGAACACCTCGAACGACCACGGTTGGCGGCCCATGACCTCCGCCACCGGAGCGAACTCGACGTTCATCAGCCCGGGACTCCAGTCGCCGTACTCGGCCGGCAGGAACCAGTTCCAGATGCCGGCCTCCTTCGCTTTGGCCTTGAGCTCCTCGACCACCGGCGGCTGCTTCCACTGGTTCTCCGGTGCCATGACGAAGTCGTGGTGTTCGCGTTCACGCGGGTAGATGTTCTCTTCCATGAAGGCTTCGACCTGCTCGATGCGGTCCCGTACCTTCGGGCTGTAGTCGAAATCCATCCTGCCGTCCCCTGGCTCGCTGGAGTGCCCCGGCGCGTGGCACGTCGGCACCATAGGCCGCAGGGCACGGCGACGGCGAGGTCGTCGGGCACCACCGCCGCCCTCGGGAGCAGCGCCTGCCGGCGAATACCATTCGGCCATGGCGCGAGGGGCCCCGAGGGGCACGGTGACGTTTCTGTTCACCGCCATCGACGAGTCGTCGCAACCGTGGGAAGACGCGTCCACGGACACGGCCGCCGCGCTGCAGGCGCACGACGCCATCGTGCGCGACACGATCGAATCGCACGGCGGCCACGTGTTCGACAGTGCCGGCGATGGCTTCGCCGCCGCCTTCTCGACGGCCACCGACGCCGCGACGGCCGCCGTCGTCACGCAGCAGCGGCTGAGCGAAGCCGCCGTTCCTCTCGGCGTCCGGATGGGTCTCCACACCGGCGAGGCAGCCGAACGGGAACGCAGCTACTTCGGCACGGACGTCAGCCGGGCCGCACGCCTGATGTCCGTCGCCCACGGCGGGCAGGTGGTCGTGTCCGACACGACCGAGGTGCTGCTGCGGAGCCGAGTGGCGCTGCGGCCACTGGGTGAGCATCGACTCCGAGGCCTGCGCGGGCGGATGACCGTGTACCAGATCGTCGCGGACGGCCTTCGGGCCGAGTTCCCCGTGCTCCGGAGCGTGGACTTCTTCGCCGGCAACCTGCCGCAACCGCTGAACTCGTTCGTCGGCCGTGAAGACCTGGTCACCGAGGTCGCCGAGTTGGTGCGCACGAACGAGCTGGTCACGCTCAGCGGCGTCGGGGGTGTCGGCAAGACCAGGCTGGCGCTCGAGGTGGGGGCCGAGCTGACCGGCGAGTTTCCCGAGGGTGTGTGGATGGTGGAGCTGGCGCCGGTGGGCGAGCCGTCGTCCGTCGCCGCGGCCATCGCCACCGCATTGGGCATCACGCCGCAAGGCGACACCCCGCTGATCGACACGGTGGCGGAGACACTGGCCGGCCGGCGGCTGCTGCTGGTCATGGACAACTGCGAGCACGTCTTGGCGGCGGCCGGTTCGGCCATCGGGGCGATCCTCGGCCGATCCGGCCGGGTCAGGATCCTCGCCACCTCCCGGGAGAATCTGTGGGTGGCCGGCGAGACGCTGCTGTCCGTGGCGCCCCTGGCGCTCCAGGGCGGCGCGGCGTCGGACGCGGTGACGCTCTTCGTCGATCGGGCCCGCTCGGTGCGTCCCGACTTCGGGCTGCAGGACGGCCAGACGGCGGCGGCGGTGATCGAGATCTGCGACGTGCTCGACGGGCTCCCGCTCGGGATCGAGCTGGCAGCGGCCCGGATGGCGGCGATGAGCGCCAGTGAGGTCAGGGACCGACTGGCCGACCGCTTCCGGCTGCTGAAGGGATCGGAACCCGGGCCGGCGCGCCAGCAGACGCTCCGGCACGTGGTCGGCTGGTCGTACGACCTGCTGAGCGACGACGAGCGCGGCCTGCTCCGGAACACCTCGGTGTTCGCCGGCGGCTTCGATCTGGCGAGCATCTGCGCCGTGGTCGACGAGGCCGACGAGGTCGACGTCCTCGGACACCTCGACTCGCTGGTCCGCAAGTCGCTCGTCGTCGCCGACCATGGCGCCGCCCGCACCCGGTACCGCCTGTTCGAGACGATCCGGCAGTTCGCCGAGGATCGGCTGTCGGAGACTGGCGCGCTCGAACGCACGCGCGACGGCCACGCCGCCCACTTCGCGCGAGAGGCCTCGCACCGATGGGAGCACTGGGACGGTCCCGGGTGGCGCGACGCCGTCGACTGGGTGGACGTCGAGCTCGGCAACCTGCGCTCGGCGTTTCGCTGGAGCGCCGCCCGAAGCCAGCTGGACGTCGCGACGGACATCGCCGCCCATGCTGCGCTGATGGGGTTCTCCGTGCAGCTGTTCGAGACCCTGGCCTGGGCCGAGGATCTCCTGGCGGCGGCGACCGCCGCTGACGTCGCCCGGCTGCCCCGCCTCTACACAGCCGCCGGTTACGCCTGCTTCGCCGGACGGGCCGAGGCGGCGCGCCTCCACGCGCACCGGGCGACCGAGCTCGAGGCGGACCCCCGCTACGACCCGTGCGAGCCTGGCTACGCGGCCTTCATCGAGGCCCTCGCTGAGGTCTACTGCGGGAACCTCGATCGCTATGTGGAGCTCACCGGCATGGTGGCGCAGCGCTACGGGCCGAGCCGCGGGTACGGCCTCGCCTCCTACGTAGACGGTCTCCAGGCCAGCGGTCGTGTGGCGGAAGCCGTCGCCCTCGCCGAGGAGTCGGTGGCCATCGCTCGAGAGCTCGGGAACCCCTACTGGATCTCGTACTCCCTGTGGATCGCCGGCCTGGCCTTCTCCAAGGCCGACGCGCAGCGGGCGCTGGCCGCCTGGGACGAGGGCGTCGATTTCGTGCGAGGGCACCGGGTCCTGTTCTTCGAGGGCTTCCTCGCTCGAGACCTGGCCCGCCTGCGGGCCACCGAGGGCGAGCCCGAGGCCGCACTGGTGCTCTTCTCCGATGCCATCGCCGCGTTCCACCGCGCCGGCAACATCCCCCAGCTGATCATCACCCTGGCCAGCGTCCCTGCCGTCCTCGTGCAGCTCGGCCGCCCGGAGCCGGCGGCCACGCTCCTTGGTGCCATGTCCCGTGAGCCCTCGAGCTTCCACCACGTTCCGGAGCTCACCGATCTCGGGCCGCGGCTCGCTCGCGAGCTCGGCGAGAAGCGGGAGCGAGAGCTGGCGGCGGTGGGCGCCGCCCTCGACCTCAACGACGCCGCCGGCTACGCACGCCAGCAGATCGACATCGCCCGCCGGACCTCGACCGGACCACGGCGCCAGCCTCCTCCCGGCGGGCTGAGCCGCCGAGAGATCGAGGTGCTGCGGCTCGTGGCCGACGGTCGAACGGCGCGGGAGATCGCGTCACAGCTGTTCATCTCGTCGAGGACAGCCGAGCACCACATCCAGCACGTCTACACGAAGATCGGCGTCTCCGGTCGCGCCGCGGCGACCCGGTGGGCGGTCAAGCACAACGTCGTCGACGACGCTGCCGCCCGCTGACAGCGGGCCGACCTTCGTCGCGGAAATGGGTAGGTCTACCGATGTTGCGCGCGAGCCGGATCCGGAGAATCGACTCCGGCTCGCCATCCCGGCGGGCGTGAAGACCACACGAACGGAGAACGGTGATGATCCTGGCAACGACGACCGTCGAGAACGTCGATCGATTCCTGGAGGTGTTCGGCAGCAAGGGCGCCGACAAGCGCGCCTTCCACGGATCCAAGGGAGCCACGGTGTTCCGCGACCCGACCGAGGAGAACCGGGTCTGGGCGCTCTTCGACTGGGACGAGCAGGGGTGGACGAACTTCGTCTCCGACCCCGAGGTCCCGCCGATCCTCAAGGACGCGGGGCACCTCGCCAAGCCCCAGGCCGCCACCCTCCTCGATACCTTCCGGGCGTAGGGGCAGCGCGATGAGAACCGCCATCAACCGACCGGCACGGGTGGGTGTCATCACCGATCAGACCGGTGCCCTCTCGTTCATGGGCATCGCCAACGCCAACGTGGCGAAGATGGTCATCGACGAGATCAACGCACGCGGCGGCCTCCTCGGCCGCCCTGTCGAGCTGTTCATCGAGGACAGCGCCACCGAGGACAGCGTCGCTGCCGCGGCGGCGACCAAGCTCGTCCAGGAGCTGCAGGTCGATGTCGTCGTGGGCGGCATCTACAGCTCTACCCGCCAGGCCATCAAGGGACCCGTCGTCGAGCAGAGCAAGACGCTGTACATCTACCCCGAGCAGTACGAGGGCCAGGAGTGCGATCCCCTGATCTTCTGCACGGGTCCGGTGCCGGCCCAGCAGGTCGAGCCCTTCTTCCCGTGGCTGATGCAGCACACCGGGGCGAAGAAGTTCTACATGCCCTCGGCCGACTACATCTGGCCGCACACCATGAACAAGAAGGTGCGCGAGGTCGTCACGGCCGAGGGTGGTTCGATCGTCGGCGAGGAGTACTTCCCCCTCGAGCACACCGAGTACCAACGCGTCGTCGAGGACATCATGTCGTCGGGCGCCGAGGTCGTTTTCAACACCATCGTCCCGCCGGGGCTCACGCCGTTCCTGGAGCAGCTCTACGACGCCGGCTTCACGGCGCGGGGTGGGCACATCGTCTGCACCTACTTCGACGAGAACTTCCTGAACCTCGTGCCGCCCGAGCACGTCGAGGGCCTGTACGGCTGCCTGGACTACTACCGGGCCGTCAAGGATCCCTTCAGCGCCGAGCTGCTGAACCGGTACGAGGCGCTGTACCCCGGTAGTGCGATGTTCACCGCCGGCAGCGCCTGCTCCGGGATGTACCGGGGGCTCAAGCTGTGGGAGGCCGCCGTCAACGAAGCCGGCTCGCTGGATCAGGACGATGTCATCCGGGCTCTGGACCACGCCAAGATCGCGCAAGGTCCGGGTGGGCCGGCCGAGATGGTCCCCGGTCAGCACCACGTGCGGATGAACATGTACATCGCACGGTCCGAGGGCGGCACGTTCAACGTGGTGAAGAACCTCGGCCGCATCGATCCGAAGGAGTGCGAAATCGGGCGATGACCCGTCCGGCGCCGTAGCGTGCGGGTCAGCTATGGACATCCTGCAACTACGCGACGACGACGGCGAGCACGCCGCCCTGCACGACCTCGGCGGCGACGGACCGGCCCTGCTGCTGACCCACGGCAACGGGCTGAATGCCGGGATGTGGGCCACCGTCGTCCCGCATCTGCTCGCCACGTTCCACTGCTACGGGCTCGACTTCCGCGGCCATGGTGCGTCGCAGCAGGCTCATGAGCGGATCCCTGTGGAGCGCCACTGGTTCACTGCCGAGGTGTCGGCCGCCGTCGACGCCATCGGCGGTGCGCCGGCGCTGGCCGCCGGTCATTCCCTCGGTGGGGCCACCTTGTTGCGGGCCGAGCAAGATCATCCCGGCACGCTGAAGGCGTGCTGGGCGTTCGAGCCCGTGCTCGTGCCGGACACGTGGGACGTCAAGCCGCCCCCCTCCAACCTGATCGAGGCGTCCCGGCGGCGCCGGCTCGTGTTCGCGTCGGCGCAGGAGGCGTTCGATCGTTTCCGGTCGAAGCCGCCGTTCGCTGGGTGCGAACCCGAGGCGGTGTGGGCCTACGTCGAGCAGGGGACGGCCCCGCAGGCCGACGGCACCGTCAAGCTGACGTGCACCGGCGAGACCGAGGCCAGCATCTACGAGTCGAACGAGCAGCTCGACTTCACGCAGTTCTCGGCAATCGCCTGCCCGGTCGTGGTGGCGGCCGGCGGCGCCGTGGCGATGGGCAACGAGCTGCCGCCGATGGTGGCGCCCCTCGTGGCCGAGGCCCTCGGTGACGGGCGGCTCGAGGTGCTCCCCGGCGTCACCCACTTCGCGCCCATGGAGGACGGCGAGCTCGTCGCCCGCTCGATCCTCGACCACCTGGCCCGCTTCGTCTGACCCGACCGCCCCGGGGGGCGGGAACCCCGTCGCGCCGGCCGGTGTACAACAGGGGTCGGGCACGTCCTCGGGGGTGACGGTCGTGGGATTGCGCAGCGCACGCATCGGTGTCGTGGCGTTGCTCGTGCTCATCGCCGGCTGTAGCACCGGCCACTCGTCGGCGGGCACCACATCACCGGGCGCACGGTGCGCGACGGGTGGCGCCACCTCGCCCACCGGTTGCTGGCGTGAGGTGAGGCCGCTGGGCAGTGGCGGCTTCCCGGCCAGTCCGGGATCCCAGGATCGGCCGCTCTGGCAGCCGGGCAAGTTCCCGCTCACGCTGACTCCGCGCCTGGCCTTCCTCGGCGAGCTGTGGATGACGGCGCAGACGCTCGCCTACTCGTCGCCCGACGGGCTCACCTGGACCCAGCACGCCAAGAGCGATTGGGGCGAGCGGATCTACCACTCGATCGTCTACTTCCAGGGGAAGCTGTGGCTCTTCGGTGGTCTCGACTACCAGTCCCGAACGCTCCTCGACGACATCTGGTCGTCGCCGGACGGGGTCACCTGGACGAAGCTCGGCACCGCGGCGTGGACACCTCGCGGGGCCCACACCGTCGTCGTCTACCACGATCAGCTCTGGCTGTTCGGGGGCACCGATCACGTCGCCCCGGACTTCTCGATGGACGGGCTCCTCCACGACGTCTGGGTGTCCAAGGACGGCGTGGCGTGGACGCAGGTGACCGACAGGGCGGCTTGGTCGCCTCGGGCCTACCCCGGCGTGATCGTGTTCGACGACCAGCTGTATGTCGTCGGCGGGCAGGGCCAAGCCGACGTGTGGCGCACCTCGAACGGCACGGAGTGGACGCGCCAGACGGCGCAGGCGCCGTGGGGGGCGCGCTACGGCTACGCCCAGGTGGTCTTCGACGGGAAGCTGTGGGTGCTGGGCGGGTACATCGACCGGTCCACCAACGCCCAGAACGACATCTGGTTCAGCAGTGACGGAGCCAGCTGGACGCGGCAGGCCGACCATGCACCGTGGGCGCCTCGCCTCCCAGTCACCATCGTGTTCCAGGACAAGATCTGGATCTACAGCGGCAAGCACACAGGGGGCACGGACAACTGGGGCGGTGACCTCTGGCAGATGACCGTCGCCGCCTCATGACGGGGGGTCAGCCGGCGGCGCGGGCGTGCTCGGTGACCAGCTCGACCCACTCGTCCCAGTACGCCTGCGGGTAGTCGTGGCCCATTCCCGCCATCAGCACGAACCGGGCTCCGGGGACCAGCTCGGCCGTGCGCCGTCCGCCGCTCGGGTCGATGAGGGCGTCGGCGCTGCCGTGCATCACGAGGGTCGGGATCAGGACGTGCTTCAGCCCCTCGGCGCGCGAGCCGCTCGCCGTGACGGCCATGATCTGGCGGCCCACGCCCGCAGGATCGAAGGCCCGGTCGTAGGCCTCCCCGGCGAAGCGCGCCTGCGCGTCCTCGTCCACCTTGCCCGGGCTGCCCCAGATGCGCAGGCCGGCGAGATGGTTGGCAATGGCCGACTCGCGGTCGGTGGCCGGCGCGCCGAACAGCCGCTCCCGGGCCTGGGGGCTCGACTCGCCGACGTCGAGCTCACCGGTCGTCGACATGACCGATGTCATCGAGCGGAGGCGTTCGGGATGCTCGATGGCGAGGGTCTGCACGATCATGCCGCCCATCGACAGGCCCATGACGTGGGCCCGGTCGATGCCGAGGTCGTCGAGGACGGCCACCACATCGGCGGCCATGTCCGAGAGCGTGTAGGGAGCGTTGGCCGGCTCGCCCGCCGTGAGGGCGGCGATCAGCGCGCCGAGATCAGGGGAGACGTCCGAGAAGTGCGTCGAGAGCCCGACGTCACGGTTGTCCATCCGCACCACGTAGAACCCCTTGGCGGCGAAGCGGTCGCACCACTCGGTCCGGAAGTTGATGCATTGGCTCCCTAGGCCGTTGACGAGCACGAGCGCCGGATCCGCCGGATCACCGAACGTCTCGTAGTAGATCTCGACCGATCCGTTGTGCGCGAGGGCCATGGTCGCCAGCGTCGTGCGACCGCTCCCCCGCCCGCAAGTCAGCGCCGCCGGTGGAAGGTCGGCGCGCCGACGTGGAAGGATCGGCCGCGATGTTCAAGATCGGGAAGCTCTTCCACCTCACCCACGTCGTCGACGACCTCGACGCCGTCGACGCCTGGTATGACGACGTCTTCGCCGTCGAGCGCTTCTACCGCGGCTACGAGAAGCTGGCCGGGCGGGAAGCATCACTGATCGCCATCGGCGGGGTCGTGCTCGAGCCGATGATGCCCGCCCGCGTCGAGGAGCTTCGGAACCCGTCCGTCAAGCGCTTCCACGACCGCTTCGGCCAGCACTTCCACTCGATCGCGTGGTACGTCGACGACGTGGGGGCCATCTCGGAGGCGCTCCATGCCGAGCAACTCCGGATGTACAACCTCGTCGGCAAGCCGGTCGTCCCTCCGCACGAGGTGACCGCCATCTGGACGCATCCACGCGAGACGTACGGTCAGCTCGAGTTCGCTCTCTACGGCGACTTCCTGAAGGACCCACGGTTCCGGTCCGACTGGTCGGCCGATCGCTGGCGCCAGCACCCGCTCGGCATCGAGGGGGCGTCGCACATCGGCGTGGCCGTCAGCGACCTCACCGCCGCCATCCACCTCTACGGCGACGTCCTCGGCGGGACGCTGATCCACGAGGAGGAGGTGGCCGGGCAGAAGCGGAGCGCCTTCGTCGCCGTCGGGGAAGACACCGTCGTCGAGCTGGCCGAGCCCCTGTCGGCGACCACGTACGAAGGGCGCGACATCGAGCGCAACGGTGACGGCATCCACTCGCTCGTCTTCCGCACGAACGATCTCGATCGGGCGCGGGACTTCCTGCGGTCCAAGGGCATGCGCCCGGAGGAGGTCGACGACGACACCATCGTGCTCGGGCCCGACCAGGCCTTCGGCATGGTGTTCGGCTTCACGCAGCGGGCACTGCCCAACGATCCGCGCTGACCAGAGGTCAGCTCAGGTGCGTGCTCGTATGCCCGGGCGACAGCATGAGGAGCACCCCTGAGGCCGCCGCCGTCAACACCATGGCCAACACGATGGCGGCGCCGTAGGACACGTTGTCGATCACCACGCCCGCGACCGGCGGGCCGATCAGCCCACCGATCGCCGCCGCCGTGTACAACGCACCCAGGATGGCGCCGAGGTCGCGCGTGCCGTACAGCGAGGCCACCACGGCAGGAGCGAGCGCGATGAAGCCGCCGTAGCCGACACCCATCACCACCGCGAACGCGAACAGCAGGACCAGGTTGCTTCCGGCCACGAGCCACAGCACGAAGCTGGCCGCCATGATGATGAAGCTGGCTTGCATCACCCGCACAGCGGCGAACCGGCTGCCAAGGGCGCCGAGACCGAGTCGCCCGGCGACGCTCGCCCCGCCGATGATGCCGACCAGGGTCGCGGCCGTGCCCGAGCCGATCCCGTGATCCTCGGCGTAGTCCTTGATGAACACGAACGGTACGAACAGCGCGAGTGAGACCAGCACGCTGGCGACGTAGACCACGACGAAGCCGCGGTCGCGAACGACGGGGCGGATCGAGGCGGGCGCCTGGTGCGTGGCGAACGGAGGCCGTCGCGCCCCCAGGCTGGCGAGCAGCAGCAGTCCGCTCCCGCCGACGGCGAGCACCACATAGGCAGTCCGCCAGCCGTAGTGATCGATCAGGGACTCCGAGACGGGGGCCATCACGAGTGTGCCCATGCCGATGCCGGCGACCGACACGCCCAGCGCCGCGGTCCGGCGGCGGGCGAACCATCCGCCCACGGTGGCCACCATCGGCACGTACGCGCAGGCCACGGCGGTGCCGACGCCGACGCCATAGGTCACGTAGCCGAGCCAGATGGAGCTGACGCGCGACGTGGCGAGGAGCCCGACACCCAAGGCGACGGCACCGGCCACGATCACCGGGCGCGGACCGAGGCGGTCGGCGATGCGTCCCGAGAGCAGACCGAGCGTGAAGTACCAGGCTGTCGTGATCGAGAACATCAGCGCCGTGGCGCCCTTGCCCGAGCCGAAGTCGTCGGCCATCGACGTGAAGAAGGCGCCGAAGCTGTAGACCACCCCGAACACCGTGAACGTGGCCAGGAAGGTGGCTGCGACCACGAGCCACGCCCGGGGTGAATCCAGCAGGTCGGCCTGCGGCGCGACGTGCTCGGCGACACCTGTCGCCGTCGCCGACGTCACTGCCGGCGGCGCCTCCGGGACGGGCGCGCCGACCGGTTTCACAGGACCGACCGTACCGCGCCGTCACCCGTGTTCTCAGGTTCGCCACCCCTAGGATCGGCGCCGTGGGCATCGAACCGTTCTTCGTTCCGAGTGAGCGCGGGCTGATCCCGGGCGAAAAGGCGGTCGGTCCATGGGCGACCGACATGCTGCACGGGCGGCTCCTCGCCGGACTGGCCGCCTGGGCGATCGAACGAGACCACGGGATGGACGGTTTCGCGCCCTGCCGGCTCACGGTCGACATGTTCCGCAACCCGCCGATGGAACCGGCCGAGGTGGTGACCACGCTCGTCCGTGGGGGTCGGCGGGTCCGGGCGATGGACGCCGTGGTGCGCATGGGTGGCACCGAGGTCTCCCGCACCAGCGCCCTGTTCCTCGCCACCGGCGAGGAGCCCGTCGACCATCCCGTACCGGTGTCGCCGGCCTGGGACGCGGCGCCGGCCCACGACCTCGCCACGGATGTCGATGACGATGGCTCGTTCGACGTGGTGTCACCGACCGACCGGGGCTTCGACGCGCCGGGCGTGCGTCGGGCGTGGGTGCGGGATCGTCGCCAGCTCGTGCGGGGTGTCGAGCTGACCCCGTTCGTGCGGGCGGCGCTCGCCGCCGATCTTGCCAGCCCGCTGGCCAACTTCGGCGCCGAGGGACTCGACTACATCAACGCCGACCTCACCCTGTACCTCGGCCGGCTCCCTGAGGGCGAGTGGATCGGCACGGAGACCGCCCACCGGGTCGCCGGCGACGGCATCTCGGTAGCGGTGTGCACCCTGCACGATCACCGCGGTCCCATCGGGACGAGCACCGTCTGCGCCGTGCGCAACCCCCGCATGGCACCGATGTCAACGTCCTGACGGCATCCCCGTGGGACAGCTCACACGGGGTCGGATCGTGGTTCGGTAGCGTCCGCCTCGTGAAGATCTACTTCGCCGGTCCCCTCTTCACGCCGTACGAGCGCTCGTTCATCGACGAGTGCGTCGCCGCGCTGCGGGCCGACGGCTTCGAGGTCTTCGTTCCGCACGAGCACGAACTCGCGACGGGCCTCGACGTCACCGCGGCGTGGATCTTCGCGAAGGACCGGCCGGGGGTCGAGCGCGCCGACGCGATGCTCGCGGTCCTCGACGGCCCGTCGGTAGACGACGGTACCGCGTGCGAGATCGGGATGTTCCACACGCTCATGCAGTCGGATCCGTCGAAGAAGGGCATCGTCGGCCTCCTCACCGACATACGCGGCATTCGTGGAGAGTCGACGGGCCTCAACCTCTTCGTCCAGGGCGCGATCGAGGACGTCGGCCGGATCGTCGGCTCCATCGAGGAGGCCCGCGACGTGCTGAGAGCGTGGAGATAGGCGAGCCCGGCTCGCGATCGCCGAACGAGTGCCGTCGCCGACGACGCTCGCCCGCAGACTGAATGCCCTCGACCTACGGGAAGTTCTGGATGCTGCCCCAGAGCGGATACGCCGAACGAACCTGCCGCGACTCGGGCCGGATCACGATGTCGTCACCCTGTGCGTTTGCGATGTCGACGGTGCCGGCCAGGGTGTACTGGTCGAAGACGAACGGCAGGGCGCGGCCGGTGGCGATGTTGGGCCGGTCCAAGAGTCCGAAATGCAGGTGTGGGCCGGTGGATGGTCCGGTGTTCCCGAGTTTGGCCAGGACGGCGCCGGTCTTGACCTTGTCGCCGACCTTCACCGTGAGGCTGCCCGGCTGCAGGTGCTCGTAGGCCGCGAAGACCTTGGGGGCGATCTGGAGGATCACCTTGTTGCCGCCGATCTGCGAGAACTTCGTAGCGGGTATCGCCTCGCCAGGGGTTTGCTCCGGCTCGCCGTCGTGGGTGAAGACCACGGTTGCGTCGGCGACCGCGAGCACCTCCGCTCCGAAGCCGAAGAACTGCTCGTTCGTGCTGCCGTCGCCTTCATGGAGCCTGTTTCCCTGGAGTTGGCCATAGTCGACGGCGAAGATTTCCCCGGTTTCGATGCGCCGGCCGTCGATGGCGAGTCGAAGATCGCGGTGGACGTTGGGTCCGCAACACGCGGTCACGGCGAGCCAACCATCCCCCGCCAGGGGTGGCTTGATCTCGATGGCGGGTCGGCGGTTGACCGCGACCTTGATGCCGTCCACCTCGCCCTCGGTGGCGTCGAGGATCACCGCGCTGCCGGTGCCTTGCGGCACGCTGTACGCGATCCGGTTGGTGACCTGTGCCGGCACGGTGCCCGGCGCCAGGGCCAGGTCGACCTCGACGGCAACCGCACCCGATGAGGGAATGGCGGGCACCGGCGCGTGCGTGAAGAGGTTCTGGGTGGCGGCGGCGAGCGTGTCCCCGTCGATCCGGCCGAGCTCGGTTCCGGCGCGATCGAGGACGGTCACGCTCGACAAGGTCACCGGATCGCCGACCACGCTGACGACGAGCAGATCGTATTCGACGTGGTCCTTGCCGTCGTCGCCGCGGACGACCTGCGCTTCGTGGATCGGGCGGACCGTGATCGCGGTCACCTCAGGCGTCTCCTTTCCGGCTCCGGCAACTGCGGTCGCGGACATCGCAACGGACGCGGCGACGACGGCCACAAGTGCCGCCATCCACGCGCGCCGCGAGATCGATCCCAAGGTCATGGCTCGCTCCTTTGCGGTGGGCATTGGTGTGCAGCCTCGCACTTCGAGGTCGATGGTCTTGTCGTAGGAAGCGCGCAAGCCGTCGAGATCGAAGGTCACCACCGCCGACGTGGCTCACCCCACCAGCTCCCTTACTGCTGGTCCGGGTCCGATCCCCTCAAGGCGTTCACCGCGACGGCACAATTCCTTCCGTCGCAGTCAGCGAGCCGCCGCTGCGGACACTATCGGCGATGTCGACCGACCGAAAGAAGACTTGCACCGACAGAGCGACGCACGCATATCGGCAGATATGGCGGTGTCAAGCAGGCACTCGGTGACGTAGACGCTGGACGTAGCGGACTCGATTGCGACGTGGTTGTACTGGCGCGACACTGAGGCTGCTGTGGCACGGGCCCAGCCGCGAGTCGGGGGCAGAAGCCGTGGGTGAATACGTCGACATCAACGGTCATCCGACCTGGACCGAATCGTCGGGCCAGCCGGCCGACGACGCCGGAACCGTGCTCGTACTGCACGGCGGGCTGTCGAACAGCGACGAGCTTATGGAGGCGCTCGGCGGCCCGCTCGGCGAGAGGTGGCGGGTGATTGCCTTTGACCGCCGAGGGCATGGTCGCACGAGCGACACGGACCAACCGTTCCACTACGACGACATGGCGACGGAGACAATTGGCGTGCTGGAGAGGGTCGTCGGCGGTGTCGCTCATCTCGTCGGCTGGAGCGACGGAGGAAACGTCGCGCTGCTCGTAGCACTGCGCCGACCCGACCTGGTAGATCGGCTGGTGCTGATCGGAGCGAACTTCCACTACGACGGCCTCCGGGCTCTGGACATCGGACCGGATTCGCCGGTGTTCGCCATGATCCAATCGGCGTACGCCGAGCGGTCACCTGACGGGGCCGAGCACTTCGAAGCGATCGCCGGGAAATCCCTCGATATGTTCGCAAGCGAACCGACCCTGACGGTCGCGGATCTCGCTCGGATCGCCGCGCCAGCTCTTGTCCTGGTTGGCGACGACGACGCTATCGAGCTGAGCCACACGTGCGCGTTGTACGAGTCCATGCCGTCGGCTCAACTCGCCGTGATCCCCGGCTCGTCGCATCTGGTGCCCTTGGAGAAACCTGCTGAGGTCTGCCGCATCATCGCCGACTTCCTGCAGGGCGACGCGACCCCACAGACACTGATGCCTTCCAGACGATCGACGAACACGGCGGCACCTGCGTAACTCTCCGGCGAGGCGTGAATGAGAACGGCACCGGAGGAGCGCGTCCGATTGCCCTCTGGGGCCACATCGGACCCACGAACGTTGCACGACACGGCATCATGCAGGGTTGGTGACGCCGCAGCCTGTCGAGAGGAAGTCCCGCAGCTCTGCCGCTACGAGGTGCGGTGCGAACAAGAGCGCCGTGTGGGTCTGCCCGTCGAGCATCGCCAGTCGTACGTCGGGAAGCGCCGCGAGGAGCGCATCGATCGAGGAGCGGAACGGGTGGTCGGCGCTGGCCGACCCGAGGAGCAGGAGCGCCGGCGCCGCGATCGATCGATACGGCTCGGCCGAGTCGAGCGGGGTGCACGTGCGCAGCGCCGGTGCGATCGATGGCGCCTGGATCACGATCTCGCTGTAGGCAGCGCGCAGCATCGGGTTGGACCGGAACCCCTCGACCTCGGCCTCCGAGAGGCCGCCGCTCTCGGACTCGAGGTGCAACCTGAGCGCCTCCTCGTAGTCACCGGCGGCGACCGCCGCGTCGACCTGGACCAGCACCGCGTCGCTCATGATGGGCCCATCGACCGACAGCGGCGGCTCGTACACCGCGAGGCGAGGGATCGCCCCCTTCGGCGCGAGGCGCGCCGCCTCCAGCACGGCGAGGGCGCCGTAACTGTGGCCGACGACTGCGTGCACCGGACCGACCTGGTCGATGACCAACTGCAGATCAGCGGCGGCGCGGCCGACGTCGGGGCCGCCACCCCAGTCGCTGGCGCCATGCGCGCGCTGGTCGAGCATGACGCAGTTGAACGCGTCACCGAGCAGGTCGGCCACCGCCATCCAGTTGCTGGCCCGGGTGAGCCCGCCGTGCACGAAGATGACCGTCGGCCCGGTGCCCTGGGCGATGTAGACCAGCCGGCAACCGTCGGGCGTCGTCAGCGTCCCGCCGCGCAGTCGGCCGGTCATGCCACCAGCGCCTTGAGCAGGGACGCGCCGGCGCCGAGGGCGTCGGGCGGCGAGGCGAGCTCACCCGAGAGGTAGCGCTCGGTGAGCTGTTTGAGCATGCCCACCAGAGCGAGGAACGGCTCGCCTCCCTGCGATACCCGCCGGACGCCGGCAGCGACCAGGTCGGCCAGAGGGGGAGAGCCGGTTCCGACCATGATGTTCACCGGCAGGTCCACCTGCGCGGTGACTGCTTTGATCGTGGCCGGGTCGAGCAGCCCCGGCAGGAAGAGGCCGTCGGCGCCGACCGCTCGATAGGACTCGGCGCGCTTCAAGACCTCGTCGACGCGATCCCCGGTCGGCACGTTGGCGCCGAAGTACACGTCGCAGCGCGCGTTGATGAACAGGGGGATGCCCGTCCGATCCGCGGCGGCGCGGGCGGCAGCGATCCGCTCGCTTTGCTCCGCGACGTCGAAGAGGTCGCCCGGCCGGCCGGGGATGCCGTCTTCGATGTTGATGCCGACCGCGCCGGTGGCGATGATGGCCGCAACCGACTGCCCGACATCGGTGGGCGTGACGCCGTGCCCAGCCTCGATGTCGATGCTCACCGGCACGTCGACGGCGGCCACGACCGACGCGGCCACCTCGAGCGTCGTCGCGAAGGGGACCTGTTCACCGTCCCCCATCCCGTTGTTCAGGGCGACGCCGAAGTTGGTGGTGCCGATGGCGCAGGCGCCGGTCGCGGCGAGGATCCGCGCCGAGGTGGCGTCCCAGGCGTTCGTCAGCTGGAGCGGGCGATCGCTGTCGTGGAGAGCGCGGAACCGGACGGCGCGCTGCTGTTGGACCTTGGTGTCGATCATGGCTCCGACGATATAACCAGCAGTGCTGCTTGTCACGGGTGATCCATGGCACAATGGAGACGTGACGCCGTCGCCGACCCCCGCGACCCGACCACGCGCGCAGGCGGAGCGCCGCGCCACGACGCGCGGGAAGCTCCTCGCCGCCGCCGTCGACTGCCTGGTCGACCGCGGCTACAGCGCGACGACGGTCGTCGAGGTCCAGCAGCGCGCCGGCGTTTCCCGGGGGGCGTTGCAGCACTACTGGCCCTCGAGGGCGGCGCTCGTCGTCGACGCCGTCAAGGAGCTGTTCGACACGACCGCAGGCCGACTGCGGGCGGACATGTCGGCGGCGGCGAACGCGATGACGAACGCTGGCCCCGTCCAGCGCGTTCAGGTGGCGATCGAGCTCCTCTGGTCCAGCTTCGACAGCTCGCTGTTCCGCGCCGAGCTCGAGCTCTGGATAGCGGCGCGCCACGACCCGAACCTCCGCCCGCTCGTCATTGACCACGACCGCCAGCTCGCCGCCGAGATCCGGCGGCTCTGTGGCGACATGTTCGGGCCCGACCTCGCCGCCCACCACCGATTCCAGGAGACCATCGATCTGCTCGTCCAAGGCATGCGCGGCGCGGGCCTGGTCGCCGAGCTTCACCCGAAGCGGGCTCCCCAGCTCGTGCAAGCGTGGCAGCGTCAGACCTGCCACGCCCTCGACCTGTCCACCGACTGACGGCGCACTCCCGGACCACCCCGCGCGGGGTGGGTACCGCCTACCCGGTGGGTGCTGACGATCGTCGCACGATCAGCCGAGGAGGTCGACATGACCGCGGTACAGGGGAGCAGCCCCGCCGGAGGGCGGACGTACTACGACAGTGACGAGCGGCGGGTGCGAGGATGGCGCTTCTTCGCCGGCACCGTGCTCGGACTCGCCGGCCTCATGCGGCTCATCGACTCCTATTGGGCGTTCCGCTACAAAGGGGCCCTTCCCGAGGCGTTGAAGGACGGCGTGCTCGGCTCGAACCTGAAGAACTACGCGTGGGTCTGGCTCGGCGTCGGCCTCATCCTGGTCGCGTCAAGCGTGCTCCTCCTCGTGGGGTCGCAGCTCGCACGGTGGATCGGGTTCGTGGCTGCGGCCATCGGTGGTCTGAGCGCGATGACGTGGATGCCGTACTACCCGATCTGGTCGTTGACGTACGTCGGGTTGGCGGTGCTCGTCTTCTACGCGTTGGCCCAGTACGGGGGCCGCGACGCGGTCTAGTGCGCCGGGACTCGCTCCAGCATCTGGGCGAGCCGCTCGATCTCCTGCCAGAACACCGCGACGGTCTCGTCGATGATCTCGCGCACCGGCTTGATCGAGCCGACGAGCGACGCCGATTCGCCGCAGCCGACCATGGCCTGGTCGAGCCGTCCGTTCTCGAACGCTTCCATGAACGGGCCGGCGTAGGGGTTGCCGGCGGGATCGACGTCGCCGCGGAACACGGCTTCGGCCAGTTCGGTGCGAGCCACGCGCATGCGGATGCCCGGCATGCCCGGCTCGGTGTTCAACGTCACCTCCGAATCGGTGATCGCCTGCTTCCAGTTCGAGTGCGCCGGGCTCTCGGCGGAGCTCATGAACCTGGTGCCCATCAAGACGCCTTCGGCACCGAGGGCGAACGCCCCCGCCATTCCGTAGCCGTCGGCGATGCCACCCGCGGCGACCAGCGGCACGTCGACCTTGGCCCGAACCTGCTGCAGCAGCGTGAACAGGTGCGGCGACCGCACGCTGCGGAGACCGCCGCTCTCGGCGCCTTCCACGATCAGCCCGTCGACACCGGCGTCCACCGCCCGCACGGCGTCGTTGAGGCTGCCCACCTGGTGGTACATCGTCACGCCGGCGTCTCGGGCACGCGCCGCGATGGGCGTCGGGTCACCGACGCAGGTGACCAGGAGCGGCGTCCGGCCGTCGAGGATCCATTCGAGGACCTCGTCGACCCGGCCCTGACCCTTGAGCACCCGCAGGAACATCTGCAGCCCGAGCGGCGCGTCGGTCTGCGCCCGCACCAGGTCGTACTGGGCCGCCGTCTCCTCCAGGCTGGCCGAGCTGGTCTCCATCAGGCCCATGCCCCCGGCCGCCGAAACGGCCCCGGCGAGGCTGGCCCGAGCGAAGTATCCGACCGGAGCGTTGAAGATGGGGAACCGGCAGCCCACGTCCTGCACGATCCGGTTACCCGCGAAGGAGTGCGTCACCACTCACCCTCCCACGCGACGACGCTGTCCACGACCGGCGAACCTACCGCCTGCGGGCGCTCTGCACGAAGGCCCTCACGGTGGCTAGATGATTAGGATGCTAGCATGCGAGCGTGGCTGACGAGGACGTCAAGCAGTTCAACGTGTACCTGCCCGTCGGACTCATCAAGCAGATCAAGCACCACGCCGTCGAGTCGGAGCTATCCCTGTCGGCGCTCGTCGCCGACGCGCTGCGGGCCTACCTGGACGCCGCCAACCGACCGCGACGACGTACGCCGAGAGAGGAGCGGTGAATGACGACCCAGGGCATCGAGGCGGTGTTCTTGGAAACGCACAACTGGGGCAAAGCGGCACGGTTCTTCCAGTCGCTGGGCTTCGAGCTGGAATTCGAGACCGACCACCACTCCGGGCAGCTGCGCAACGGGGACGGCCCGTACATCTTCATCGCGGAGGTCCCGGAGGCGAAGGAGCCCGGCGTCCAGATCGTGCTGAAGGTCGACCGTGCCGACGAGTTCCAGGGCGATCCCGCGATCGAGGTGGTCACCGCGTTCGAGGACACCCACTGGGGGACCAAGGAGATGACCGTGCGCGACCCCGACGGACGCATCTGGAGCCTCCAGGCGCCGGCCGCCCATGACTGAACCGCACACCGAAGCACCCGACAGCACCGCCGTGCGCACCGCCCTATGGCGGGCACTGCACGTCGAGATCGACTCGGCGCCGCACGTGCTCGAGGATCTGGTCGGGCTGCAGCTCGTGGCGCCGGACGACACCTGGCGGGACCGGCCCGACATGGATCCCATCGGCACCCGCGGCTTCCGGGCGGCGATCGTCGGGCGCGCCCGCTTCGTGGAGGATCTCGGCGGCCGAGCGGTTCGCCGCCGGCGTCACCCAGTTCGTCATCCTGGGCGCCGGTCTCGACACCTTCGCCCAGCGGCGGCCCGAGCTCGGCGGCCGCCTGCGGATCTACGAGGTGGACCAGCCCGGTACGCAGCTGTGGAAGCGACGCCGGCTGGTCGAGCTCGGTCTCGGCCTCCCCGAGTGGCTGCGGTTCGTGCCCGTCGACTTCGAGTCGGCCGCCAGTTGGTGGGACGGCCTGGCGGCGGCCGGGTTCGAGCCCAGTCGTCCCGCCGTCGTGGCGTCGACAGGCGTCAGCATGTACCTCGGCAAGGAGACCACGGCAGCGACGTTGCGCCAGCTCGCCGCCCTCGCTCCCGGCTCGACCGTGGCGATGTCGTTCCTGCTCCCGGCCGAGCTGGTCGACGACGCCGACCGGTCCGGACTCCAGACCAGCGCCCGCGGAGCCCGCTCCTCGGGCACGCCGTTCGTCAGCTTCTTCACTCCTGACGAGCTCGTGACGATGGCCCGCGACGCCGGCTTCGCCGAGACCCGGCATGTCCCCGGCAAGGACCTGGCCGAGCGCTACTTCACCGGCCGGTCCGACGGCCTGCGGCCATCGAGCGGCGAGGATTCTCATCGTCGCCACGACCTGACGCGAGCGGCAGTCGACGGCGCGATCGGCCCGGCGCTAGACAGGGTCGATGCCGACTGACCACTCGTACTACAAGCAGCCGCTCGACTACGAGGACATCCTCTACGAGGTGGACGCGCCGCTGGCCCGGATCACGCTGAACCGGCCCGAGAGGATGAACGCTCTCCGCAACACGCTGCGAGGCGAGCTGTTCCACGCCCTTCGGGTGGCCGAGAGCGACCCGAACGTGTCCGTCATCATCATCAAGGGCAATGGCCGCTGCTTCAGCGCCGGCTACGACCTGGCCGGCGGGATCACCCCCGAGGACCTCCCCGACGTCGGCCCGCTCCTGCCGGGAGCGGCCCAGTGGGCGCGCCACCTCAACACCGGCTACTTCATGATCTGGGACCTCACCAAGGTCGTCATCGCCCAAGCCCACGGCTACTGCCTCGCGGGCGGCAGCGAGCTGGCCTCGTACTGCGATCTCTTCGTCGTGGCCGACGACGCCCTCATCGGCTACCCGCCGGTCCGCGACATGTCGCCACCGGACAACTGCTGGTTCCCGTGGCACCTGCCGATGCGCAAGGCCAAGGAGATGATCTTCACCGGCGATCCCCTCACCGGGAAGCAAGCGGCCGAGTACGGCCTCGCCAACTACTCGGTGCCGGCCGGCGAGCTCGAGGAGTTCACGACGGCGCTGGCCAACCGGGTGGCGCTCGTCTCCCCCGAGCTCCTCGCCCTGTCGAAGCGGCAGGTCAACCGCACCTACGAGATCATGGGCATCCGCAACGCGCTGTCGGCCGGGAACGACATCATGGCGCTCAACACGATGCGCGGCGCTCCGTTCATCAAGACGATGCAGGAGCGGGGGCTGCGGGAGGCGATCGACGAGCGCAACTCGCGGTGGGGGGCGTACGGCCCGTCGCCGCTGCTGCGCGACGACTGAGAGGCGCGTCAACCCGGCGCGGCGACGAGTAGCCCGTCGGCCATCGTCAGTCGCCGATGGGCGACGTCGGCGAACGCCCGGTCGTGGGTGGCAGCCAGGACGGCGGCGCCCTCGAAGGCGGCCACGCCGACGGCGTCGGTGATGAGCGCGGCGGACCGTTCGTCCTGGTGCGCAGTGGGCTCGTCGAGAACGACCAGTGCCGGCCGCAGCACGAGGGCACGGGCGATGGCGGCGCGCTGCTGCTCCCCCAGGCTGGCCTCGCTCGGTCGGTGCCGGGCGACATGAGCGAGCCCCAGCTGTTCGAGCAGCGCGACGACCCGCTCTGTGCTGGCACGCCACCCGTCCCGCCGCAGGCGAAGCGGCAACGCCACGTTCTCGGCCACGGTCAGCTCGTCGAGCAGCCCGAGGGCCTGCGGCACCACCGCCAGCTCGTTCCACGCGGGAGGGCCGTTCGCGGCCATCCACTCGACGGTTCCCTCGTCCGGCGTCTCGAACCCGGCCAGGAGGTTCACCAGCGTGGTCTTGCCGGAGCCGGATGGCCCGGCCAGCACCACGACCTCGCCCGCCTCCAGCACGAGCGACACGCCGCGCACCGCCCGCACCTCGGGAACGTCGGCGGCGCGGGCACCAGGCCATGTCGGCCGGTACGTCTTGACCAACCCCGTGGCCATCAGCACCGGGCTCACCCCACGACCTCGTCGACCCGGCCGTCGGCCAGCCGCACGACGTCGTCGCCCGCCGCCACCACCGCTGCGTCGTGGGAACAGACGAGCACGGTGGCACCCGCATCGACGAGTGCCCGGAGCGCGGCCACGACCGACGCGCCCGACACCGAGTCGAGCTGCGCGGTCGGCTCGTCGGCCACGATGAGCGGGGCGCCGCTCGCTGCGGCGGCGGCGAAGGCCAGCCGCTGCTGCTCGCCTCCCGACATGCGGAACGGCAGGTGGTCGGCACGCTCCGCCAGCCCGACCCGGTCGAGGAGGCCGACAGGGTCCGGACAGCGCTCGCCCCGCAGCTGCGCGGCGAGCTCGAGGTGGTCGGCGGCGGAGAGGTACTCGATCAGGTTGTCGGTCGGGCGTTGGAACACGTACGAGACGAGGGCGCGCCGCATCCTGCGTCGCCGCCGGGCGGCCAACCGGCTGACGTCGATCCCCTCGACCGTCACGCGACCGGCCGTCGGCTGTTCTACGAGGGCGAGGAGGCGCAGCAAGGTCGACTTCCCCGAGCCCGACGGCCCTGCCACGACCGTCAGCCGGTGGGCCGCGACGATCACGTCCACGCCGGCGAGCGCCGTCACGACCCCGGTCGGCAGTCGGTACTCCATCACGAGGCCCGACGCGCCCGCCGCTTCAGACGTCTTCACGCAGCGCCTCCCCCAGATTGACCCGGCGCGCCGCCAGCTGCGCCAGGCCCGACCCGGCCAGCACGGTCGCCACCGCCGCGCCGACCACGCCGGCGACGGCGGGCCACGGGAACCGCAGCAGCGGCGCCGGCAGCCGGTCGGGGATCGGGTCGAGGTGGCTGTTCACGGCCCCCACGGCGACCCAGCCGAGCACGGTGCCGAGGAGGACGGCCACGGCGGCCAGCACCGCCAGCTCCAGTGCCAGGCTGCGCCATTGCCGGCCCGCCGGTAGCCCCATGCGGCCGAGCAGTGACGTGGCCACCGACCGCTGGCGCTGGCGGGCGTCGACGTAGGCCACCAGACCGACGACGGCCAGCAGGCCGACCATCACGCCCAACCCCTGCACGAACGAGAACGTCCACACGATGGGCAGTGCCGGGCTGGTGTCGGTGAGCTGCTTCGCGTCGACGAGGAAGACGATCGACCGGCCGGCGTCGGCGGCGGCGCGCCGCACCTCGTCGCCCGTCCCCCGCGTCCAAACCTGGAGATCCATGCCGTCCTCGAGCGCCGGCGCGCGGCCCTCGGCCACCACCAGCGTGGGCTGCACCGGCCCCATCCCGGGGAAGGTGGTGACGCGGTCGACCACGCGCAGCTCGCCCTGCGGAGCGCCGAGATCGGAGGCCACGAACGTGCCCGACGGCGCGAGGTTGCCGTTCACGGCGATGGCGGGGACCGAGCCGTCCGCCGTCGGCGCCGCCAGCTCCTGCAGCAGGGTAGCCAGCGGTCGATCGGCGAAGTCGTCGTTCCAGTAGGCGCCGTCCGCGAACGTTGCAGGATCAACCATCAGGAGGTGCACTCTCGCCCCGCCGTAGTCGCCCTCCCGGCCGGTGCGGGCGATGGTGGCCCGACCGACCAGCGCCGGTGGGATGCCCGGGGTGGCGAAGCGGACGGCGACGTCGGCCCCCAGCTCGACGCCGGCCTTCGCCCGCACGGTGGCGTTCGTCGAACGGACCAGGCCGCTGCCGTAGACGACGACGCCGACGGCCATCGCCGCCAGTCCCGCCAGCACGAGCACCGCGTCACGCTCGGCCGCCAGGCGGCGCACGGCGAGGTACCACGTCATCGGCCATCGCCGTCCGAGCCGCCGCGTCAGCCCCAGCGTCAGGCGCAGCAGGCGGGCGGCGAGGCCGAGCCCGCCCGCCAGGAAGAGCAGCGGGAACAGCAGTGACAGGACGTCGATCGGTGGCAGCGCGTCGCCCTCGACCGTGGGCAGGCCCTTCTCGTTGAAACGATGGAGCGACCACGCCGCCAGCAGCAGGACGGGCACCTCCCACAGCAGCGGTACCGGCGACCGGCGCCGACCGATCCGCTCGAGACCCTGGCGCAGCCGCAGGACGACGGTGAGGAGCACGGCCACCAAGGCGGCGGCGAAGCCGGCCAGCACCCACAGACCGGCCCACCCGACGACACCAGGGTCGAGGTAGCGGCTGGGGCCCAGCCATGGGATGGCGAGGACGGCGAACCCGTAGCCGGCGAGCAGGCCGAGGGCGACGGGCACGAGGAGCTCGAGCACGGCCTTGAGACCGATGAGCGGCGCCGGCACACCCCGGACCCAGAGCAGCCGCACCTCGGTGCGGCGCCGGTCGAGCCACGAGCCGGTGACCCCGCACACCAGGCCGAGAGCGACCAGCGCGCTCACCACCGCCATGGGTGCCACCGCCCCGGCGACCGAGGCGCGAATGGCGGCCGCCCGCTTGGTGGCGTAGCGCAGGCGGGTGTTGGCCGTGGGGTTCACCACGCCCGTGCCGTTGTTGAAGTCGGGCACCGCCGCTTCGAGCCGGTCGAGGCGCTTCACCGCAAGCTGGGCTGCGCTCAGTGTCCTTGGGCGCGAGGACAACGGCAGCTCGACGGTGGCGGCGCGCTGGTTCAATGCGTAGCGGGCCCGCAGTCCCGCGAGGGTGCTGGCGTCGGTCAGGACGAGTGGCGGCGGCGCGCTGTCGCTGAAGGTGGTGCCAGTGCCGAGGTACGGGCGCAGCGAGCACCAATAGCCGTCGTAGCCGTGCTGCACGAGGCTCGGGTACACCCCCACGACGCGCACCGATGAGCGGTTGTCCTGCACGCCGATGGCGACCTCGTCGCCGGCGTGGAGGTCGAGCGCCGTCGCCACGTCGTCGGGCACCCAGATGCCGTCACCCGGGACCGTCGGGCCGATGGGCCGCAGGTGGTCGACGTACCCGGTGCGGGTGCCGATCACCACCGGCCGCGAACCGGTGGCAGTGCTGACTTCCAACGGGTGGGTGAACCCGCCGGCCAGCACGATCGTGCGGATGATCGGATCGAACCCTCCCACCTGCCCGGCGGCGAGCTCGACGGGCGTGACGTCGCCACCCGTGCGCATGCTCGGGTCGATCGAGGTGCCGCGGCACAAGGGGTCGAGCTGATGAGCGATGGCCCCGCTGGCCACCGACGACAGGAACAGCAGGGGCGTGGCCGCCACGAGGCCGACGACCGCGGCCACGAGCAGCGCGGCAGCAGCCAGTCGCGGCTGGCGCACGAGCCGCCGCGGCGCCCGCCGCCAGGGCGCGGAAGCGGTCACGCGGGCCCTGGTCACCTCGCCGAGAGGCTAGGCGGTGGCGCCGGTGCGCACCCAGGTCCGGCGGGGCACCCTGCTAGGCGACGGCCTTGGCGAAAAACTCCAGCGCCTTGTCGTAGGAGCGGTCGGCGGCGGCATCGTGGTACGCGCCACCGGGCACGGCGAAACCGTGGTCGGCGCCGTCGTGGATCTCGGCGAGACCGCGGCCGTCGCTCATGTCGTTCGTCGCCTCGATGAACGCCTTGTTGTCGTCGGCCGACTGCATCTTGTCCTCGGCGCCGAAGCCGACGTACAGGTAGCCGTCGTACGTCGACACCCCGAGATGGGGAGAGTCGGCGTCGTCAGTCGTGCAGAACGACGGGTGCAGCGCCACGCCGGCGGTGAACACGTCGGGATGGTTGGCGATCGTGCGCAGCACCGAGCGGGCGCCGATGCAGAAACCGATGACGCCCATCGAACCGTTGCGGGCCGCCGGCTCCTTGTCCAGTGCGACCAGCAGTGACGCGAGGTCGCTCTCGACCATGTTGTCGGTCGTCCCCAGGAGGATGCCGAACATGCGCTTGCGGATTGCCTCGCCCTCGGGCGTACCCAAGCGCATCACCGCGGGATCGAACGTCAGCCACGCACCCTCGCGGTGGTAGCGGTCAGGCGAGACGACGTAGTAGCCCTCGTTGGCGAGCCGCTGCATCGACTCCTTCGAACCGTCGTCGAGGCCGGGCCCGTGATGGAAGTACACGATCACCGGGAACGGGCCGTCGCCGTCGGGACGGCGGACGTAGGCACCCATCTCGCCGTCGGGTGTCGGGATGGAAAGCATCTGTTCGGTCATCGATCCCCCAACGTCAGGCTCATCGAGCTACTCCACCCAAGTCTGACGCCCGCCAGGGCTCGTGTCGAACCTGTCACGACCTGCGGCCAGAACGTCGCGGCTCGCTCTGGATTTGCCGAACTGACGCGCCTCGACCCGCTATGCGTTGCCGATCGCACACGAGATGGCCCGGCAGCACCAATGGGTGCGAGTCAACCCGCCAGGCGGGCGAATCCGCACCCGTGAGCCGAGAGGCAGTGACTCAGTCCCCGACCGAACGGACCTTGGAGACGACCGTGCCGGTCACGACGTTCGGATTCGACGCGAAGGCCTCGGCCCGCTCGGGCGACGTCAGGTACTCCTTCTCGGCGACGTCGAAGTCGCCCTCGTGCTCCACGGCCCAGACGAACTGGTCGTGCTCGTCGTCGGCGTACGCGAACACGACGTGGAACCCGTACTTCGCTCGCGGTGCGATGATCGAATGCCACCACGCGACGAAGTCGTCCATCCGACCAGGCTCGATCGTGTAGCGGCGTAGCTGAATCGTCCCCATGCCGGAGACACTACGCCCACTTCTCGCGGCAACGGATCGCCGTCACGGCACGCGGAAGATGCGCTGGAAGTTGGCCAGCGCCGCCTTCGACCCGGTGACCGTGAGCCGCTTCTGGCGCCGCGCCTCGGCCAGCGTGGTCAGACCCTGGCGGAGCTCGATCCAGACGCCTCCCGGGCCGTCGATCACCAGGTCCGGCTCGGCGTGGGGCGCCCCGCCACCCTTCACGGTCGACAGCGTCACCTCGCGGCCGTCAGCGCGCACGAGGTAGCGCTCGTCGATGCCGGCGGCGGCCACGGCGTCGTAGTAGATGGCGACGGCGATGTTGACGGCCCGCTCGGGCCGCAGTTGACGGGCATCGTCGGGTGGCTCCAGCAGCGGCATGCCCCAGCGGGCCAGGGCCGACAGGACCGGCCCGGTGCTCCGGCCCCGCTCGGTGAGGGTGTAGACGGAGCGGGCCGCCGGCGGCGGCAACTCCTTGGTCGTGATCAGGCCTTCGTCGGTCAGAGCCCGCAGCCGTTGGGTGAGCACGGTGGGGGCGATGCCGGGCAGGTTCGTGCGCAGGTCGGTGAAGCGCTGGTCGCCGTTGGCCAGCTCCCGCAGGATGAGGAGCGTCCAACGGTCGCCCAGGACGTCGAGGGCCCGGGCGATGGGGCAGTACTGCTCGTCGTAGCGAACGGTTGCGGGCATGGGTCGACCTCCGATCGCGTCCCCGGTCAGGCCGTCCACCGGGTGTGGAACATCTCCGCCACCGGGCGGCCGTCGGGTGTGGCCAGTGTGCCGTGCTCGAGGGCCATGCCGTCGACGCTGGTGCCGGTGTCGAAGACACCCTCGAGCCACAGGTCGGGCGAGAGCGGCAGCGTGCGGTGCACGTGCACGGTGTAGTCGATGCTGACCCCACCGGTGGGCGGGAGCAGCCGGCGGAACGGCGACGGCGGGAACCAGTCGCCGATCATCGCCAGCCAGGCGGCGTCGAACGGCCGCGCCTCGAGGGGCCGCACGTGCCCGGCGATCCGGGCGTCCTCGGCGTCGCCGGTCGGGACCGTGCCCGGGTCGAGCAGGAGCTCGGCCTGCTCGAAGTGCCGGATCGTCGGCGGCGGCGTGAACGAGACGCAGTCGGCCATCGCCGCCGGCCGGCCGGGCACTGCCGATGTCCAGTCGGCGCCCACGACGGCGCCGAGCATCGTGACCGTCCCGGTCACCGCCACCCGTCCCTGCTGGCGCAGCGTCGTCACCACCGTGCTGAACGACCGACCGGCTCGGAGCACGTCGACGTCGATCTCGGCCGGACCGATCTCCGCCGGCCGCAGGAACGAAGTCGCGACCGTGCGCACGGCGCGGTCGGGGAAGGTCGCCTCGGCCGCCCGGACCAGGAGCGCCGTGCAGTAGCCGCCGTGCACGCCCCGCAACGAGGCCCACGACTCGTCGAGGTCGGCGGCGTAGCGCAGCGGCGCTTCGCTGACGCGCCGGACGGCCGTCGTGCGGTCGAACCCGGTGCCGATGGATGTGCTGCTCTTCACATTGACTCCTGATGAGCTATCGATTAGTAGTTCTATAGTACTGATTCTGGCGGCGAGCGCAAGGGAGTCTCATGATCGAGCAGCAAGGCGAGTACGACACCATCGCCGTCACGCCGGCGAAGGAGCGCAACCCCTGGGTCGTGCTCACCTCCACCAGCCTCGCCGTCTTCGCCGTCTTCCTCGACACGACCATCGGCTTCGTGTCCTTCCCCGCCATCAGCGAGACGTTCTCGTCGGCGGGCCCCTCCACCGTGTCGTGGGTGCTGAACGCCTACACGCTCGTGTTCGCCGCCCTCCTCATCCCGGCCGGTCGCCTGGCCGATCGCGTCGGGCGGCGCAAGATGTTCCTCGTCGGCGTGGTGGTCTTCACCGTCGGGTCGATGCTGTGCGGCCTCTCCCCCACCATCGGCGTGCTCATCGCCGCCGAGATGCTGGAAGCGGTGGGCGCCGCCATCCTCGTGCCGGCGTCGCTCGCCCTCGTGCTCCAGACCTTCCCCCGCAGCAAGGTTCCCGTCGCGGTGGCGATCTGGGGCGCCATCGGAGCGGCCGCCGGCGCCGCCGGACCCACACTCGGCGCCCTGGTGGTGAGCAACCTGAGCTGGCGGTGGGCGTTCTTCATCAACCTCCCTGTCGGCATCGTCAGCTTCTTCCTGGGCCGAGCCGTCCTACCGGAGGGTCGCGAGGAGCACCCCGGCCGCCTGCCTGATCCCCTCGGCGTCGTCGTCCTCGCTGCCGGCATCGGCCTGATGACCTACGCCATCGTGCAGACCGACTCGTGGGGCTGGACCAGCGCCCGCTTCGCCCTGACGCTGGCCGCCGGCGTCGCGCTGCTCGGCCTGTTCATCGCCCGCTGCCGCCGGGTCGAGAACCCGCTCATCCACCTCGGCCTGTTCCGCGCCAACAACTTCCGCTGGGGCAACGCCACCATGCTCATCTACGCCTCGGGCTTCAGCGCCATGTTCCTCGGCAACATCCTGTTCCTGACCCGGGTGTGGGGCTACTCGATCCTGACCGCCGGCCTCGCCATCTCGATCGGTCCTGTGGTCGTGGCCGTGACCGCGCCGATGTTCGGGCGCCTGGCGGCTCGGGTGGGTCAGCGCCGGCTGCTGCTGCCAGGCGGCTTGATCTGGGCCCTGGGTGGCGCGCTGCTCCTCGCCCGCGCCACCACCACCCCGGAGTACGTCACCGTGTACCTGCCGTCGGGCATCTGCACCGCCATCGGCGTCTCCCTCGTGCTGCCCCAGCTCTCGTCAGTTGCGGTGCAGGGGCTCCCGGCCGACCAGTTCGGCGCCGGCGCCGCAGTGGTGCAAGCGGTCCGCTACATGGGGTCGACATTGGGCGTGGCCCTCGTCGTCGCCTTCACCAGCGGAGCGACGGGCGACGCCATCGACGGCTTCCGCCACCTCTGGTGGCTGCTCGTCGCCTGCGGCATCGCCGTGACCGTGCTGTCGAGCCGGCTGACGCGGCCGACGGCGGTGGCGCCGATCTATCCCGAGCTCGCCGCCAGCGCCGCGCACTGACGCTCAGCGGCGCGACGGATCGAGGTGCTCAGCGAGCGCGGCCCGAGTGGCGTCTCGGGCCGCGCTGTCGTGCGCGGCAACCTCGAGGCGGAAGTCCGTGACACCGGCGGCGGCGTAGGCGCTGAGGCCGTCCAGGATGCGCTCCCACGTCCCGATGAGGTGCAACTCGGCCGGGTCATCGAGACCTTCCCGGTCCTGGACGGCGGCATAGGACGGCACCGCCCGGTACCGGGTCGCCGTCTCGCGAGCGAGGGCGTAGGCGCCGGCGATGTCGTCGGTCACGCAGATCCGGATGAGGGCCATGATGCGGGGCTCCGGCCGTCCCGCGACGTCGGCCGCGGCCCGTATCGCCGGCGCCACGTACGTGGCGATCGTGTGCGGTCCGCACTGCCCCACCGTGGTCCCCTGCACGCACCGACCGGCGAGGTCGAGCATCTTCGGTCCGAGCGCGGCCAACAGGATGGGGGTGTCAGCCGCAGCGATGTTGAGCAGCCCGTGCGTCGTCACCTGGTCGCCGTCGACGTCGGCCTGCTCGCCGGCCAGCAGGGGCTGCAGGCCGTCGATGAAGTCACGGGTGTACGCGAACGGCCGATCCCATGCCAGACCCATGCTCGTGCCCACCGCTGCTCGCGACGCTGCCCCGATGCCGAGCGTGAACCTGCCGCCGAGCGCGCTCTGCGCCGTTCTCGCCAGTTGCGCCAGACCAATGGGGTGCCGTCCGTAGAGCGGGACCACGGACGTGCCCACTTCGGACAGGCGAGCCGTCTCGTCGGCGGTGGCAGCCAATGCCACGATGGGATCCACGGCGTTGGCGTGTGAGATCCAAAGGCTGTCGAACCCGGCGGCGACGGCGTACTGCGCGACCTCGCGCACCTCGGCGATCGAGGCCAGCGTGGTCCCGCCGGCGAGACCCCATCTCACCCCGAGGCGGTCTGTTCCCGTGGGAGCGCTCATCCGGTCATGATCGCATCACCGGCGCAACGTCGTCGTCGACGGCGAAGAGCGGCCACTCGCCCGTGACCCCCTTCAGGGCGTGCGTACCGCGCGCCGCGAACGTGAGCCCCGACCCGACGACCAGGTCGGTCACGGTCCGGGACACCAGGATCTCTCCGGCGCCGGCCAGGTCGCAGATCCGCCGCGCGATCACGACGGCCATGCCCGTGATGTCGTCCCCGCGGCGCTCCACCTCGCCCGTGTGGAGGCCGCTGCGCACGTCGAGCCCGAGCCGGCGGACCGCGTCCCGGATGGCACCGGCGCAGTGGAGCGCCCGTCCCGGGCCGTCGAAGCTGGCGAGCACGCCGTCACCGGTGGTCTTGATCAAGGTGCCCCCGAAGGCTGCAACCAGTTGGGCGACGGCGTGGTCGTGCTCGTCGAGCAGATCCCGCCACCGGCGATCTCCGATCGAGGCGACCAGCGCGCTGGAATCCGACGATGTCGGTGAACAGCACCGTGGCCAGCGTGCGCGAGACATCGACGTGACGGACGCCGGTCAGGAACTCCTCGATCTCGACGAGGATGGCGTCGGCGTCGCCGAAGTAGAAGAGGTGATCATCGCCGGGGAGCTCGACCAACCGGGCGTCGGGGATGTGGGTGGCGAGGAACCGCCCGTGCTCGACCCGGATCATCCGGTCACCCCGGCGATGGACGACCAGCGTCGGGGCGTGGATCGACCCGAGGATGCCGCGAACGTCGATGGCGTGCAGCACCTGGCGGGTCGTGTAGCCCACACCGGGGCTCGCCGCCAGCCGCAGGAACCGGATGAATTGCGCCGCCGCGTCAGGGTCATCGCGCGCACTCGGCGCGTTCAGGTAGAAGCCCGGTTCCCCGCTCCATTGCGTCGTCGCATCGGCCAGCCACGCTGCCAGCACCGTGCTGGGGATGCCGTCGGGATAGTCATCGGCGTGGGCCATGCGGGCGAACGTGTTCACGAGGACCAACGCCGCCACCCGCCGAGGATGCGTCCCTGCCGCCAGCATGGCGACCGGCCCGCCGCCGTCGCATCCGATCACGGCCGCCCGCTCCGAGCCGGCGTCGTCGAGCACGGCGACGAGATCGTCGGTCGACTGCTCGAAGAACGGCGCGCCCGAGGTTCGGGCCGGATCGGACAGACCGGTGCCCCGACGATCGAACACGAGCACGCGGCTGAACGAGGCCAACCGCTCGACGAACCGCGCCAGCGGACGGAGATCCCACATCGCCTCGACGTTGCTGAACCACCCGGGCACGAGCACGACGTCGATCGGGCCGTCACCAACGACCCGGTAGGCCACGTGCTCGTGGCCGACACGTGCGTAACGAATGTCCGGCCGCAACACCACGGGCGGCCACGTTACGCTTCCGGCCGTGGAGCGGACTCTGGAGGGGAAGGTCGCCGTCGTGACGGGCGGCTCGAGGGGCATCGGCCTGGGCATTGCGCAGTCGTTCGTCGACGCCGGCGCCGCGGTCATGCTCGTCTCCCGCAAACCGGACGGACTCGAGGCAGCAGCGGCCGAGCTCACCCGAGCCGCTCCCGGCAGCGATGTCGCCTGGTACGCGGGACACGTCGGGCGTCAGGAGGATGCCGAAGCGTGCATGCAGGCGACGCTCGATCGCTTCGGCGCGGTGGACATCCTGGTCAACAACGCCGCCACCAACCCCTACGCCGGCCCGACCATCGGCGTCGACCCGTCCCGGCTGGACAAGACCTACGAGGTCAACCTGCGGGGCCCGCTGCTGTGGTCGCAGGTCGCCTGGAACCGTGCGATGCGTGATCACGGAGGCGTGATCATCAACATCGCCGCCGGCGGGGCGTACGCCACGTCCAGCCAGCTCGGTGTGTACTGCATGTTCAAGGCGGCGTTGGTGCACCTCACGAAGCAGCTCGGCGCCGAGCTCGGACCCAACGTGCGGGTGAACTGCATCGCCCCCGGTTTGATCAAGACGGACTTCGCTCGCATCCTGTGGGAGGGCGAGCGCGGTGCCAAGGTGGCGTCCACCCTCCCGCTGCAGCGCCTCGGCGAGGCGGCGGACATCGGCGACGCCGCGGTCTGGCTGGCGGCCAACGCCACGTGGATGACGGGCCAGACGATCGTCCTGGACGGTGGCGGCCTGGTCAGCTTCCTCGAAGAGGGCATCGACGACTGAGGCTCGCCGCCTTCAGCTCGTCACGAGGCGGTAGCGGCGCACAGCGATCCGGACGCACAGTTCGACGTCTTCGGGCAGGAGCAGCCGCTCGGCGACGAGCTGCTGGGCGGCGGCCCGCACGGCGGCCTCGTAGGCGGCGATGCTGGGGTAGCGCTCCTCGAGCGATGCCCGCGGATCGCCGAGGCGCTCCCGCTCTGCGATCGTGCGGGGGAACGGGATGCTGGACCCGAAGTAGTCGATGACCTGGCCCGTCCCGCCGGTGTCGGCATGACGGGGGTTGACGCCGAGATGGGTCGCGACCGGAACGCTGATGTCGGGCATGCGCACGCCGGCGATCTCGTTGCCGTCGACGTCGAGAGCGGACACCGCGGACGGATATGGCGTCCCGAAGGGACGGGCCGGGTAGCGCCCGATCCCCTGATCACTGTCAGGGCCGAGATCGAGCGCCGACATCACCGCCAGCTCCGCCGGGTCAGGCAACGCCAGCGACGGGATGGCCGAGAGTTGTGCCAATGCGGCGTCGCGACTGACGGCGGACTGGTCCGACCAGCGAGGAACAGCCGAGGGCGGCGGGCTGACGCCCTCGCAGACCCAGTCGACGAGGCTCACGAGGGCGCAGCGGTACAGCGGCGTGTAGTCGACGATGTTCAAGTAGTTCGCGCCGCGCCCACCGCTCGGGCTGAGATCGGTCAGCTCGGCCAGTCCTGCCGAGTGTTGCGCGGACGCATACAGATAGCGCCGCACGAACGGCGCATCGCCGGCATCCGACCCGTCGACCACGAGCGTGTGGGCCAGGGAAGCATCACCCCGCCAGTACT
Source organism: uncultured Acidimicrobiales bacterium (assembly GCA_963728985.1). Taxonomy (GTDB): domain Bacteria; phylum Actinomycetota; class Acidimicrobiia; order Acidimicrobiales; family Ilumatobacteraceae; genus DASXAI01. The sequence goes on from CAVSME010000009.1 coordinate 321,732, forward strand.
CGGCCGCAGTGTCGACGAAGACCACCTTCGGCGGGTCACTCGCCGCCGCGACGCGCTCGAGGAGGCCGTCGCGGCGTCCCGTGCGGGGGTCGTCCTGGGCGGCGTCGGCGAAGGGGAACCAGTGTCCGAAGCTCGGCGTCGGCTGCACCGAGGGCTGCGCCCCCCGATGGTTGTACTCGCCGCGGCGCCCGCCGCCGACCAGGCCGAGCGTCCCGTCGACGGCCCGCCCGCCGAGCTCGTCCACGTCAAGGCCGAGGTACAGCAGATGCCGGATGAAACGGCTCGTCTGCGACACGCCGGTCAGCAGCACACGATCGATCGAGCCGCTCAGCGGGTTGTCGGCCCGGTCCGAGCGCACGAAGGCGGCGAGGTCTCGCACCGCCAGGAGGCCGGCACCGACCACCGGGCAGCTGGCCGCCCGGTACACCAGGTCGTAGATCCGTCCGGCCTGCAGCCCTCCGTCCACCCAGAGGTGGCCGGGGTCACCGTGCACGTCGTCTCCGATCGGTCGTGCGAACCGCCAGCGATCTCGGGGGACGATCGTCGGTGCCGCGTGGAGCTCGTCGCGCACGTAGAGCGTCGCACCGGGATCGTCCACGTCGACGGTCGGGATCGGTTCATGGTTGCCGATCGGACCGACGTGCTGATCGGTGAGCGGCACCGAGGCCACGTCGCCGGGCAACTGGATGCGCAGCTGCGTCCACGCCGTGGCCGGCTTCCCGTCGCTGCCGATCGCGACCGGGGCATCGAGTCCCATCCGATCGTCGGCGCGCGGCACGTCCCACTGCCATCCACACCACGCGAGTGAGAAGCCGCGACGCATGAGAAAGCCGTCCCCGGCGGGAATCCGGTGTTGTTGCGGCACGTCGAGCACGGCCCGGTTGAACAGACCCGTCATCGTGCGCCGGCCACGGTTCGGGATGTCGATCAGCGCGACCCGGTTTCCACCGGTCGGCGCCACCGGTCGCAGCACGACCACGTCGCCGCGGAAGTGGACGCGACCTTCGCCGTCGTGGACGGCGTGGGCCAAGTCGACGATGTCCGCGTTCGCGGCGACGGTGGGATCGACCGAGTAGTGGGCAATGGCGTCGATCCGCTCGTAGGAGCCGACGTCACCGAACGCGCACCCGTCCTCGTACGGCTCGCAGCCAACGATCTCCAGACGATCAAGACCCACAGGGCCCACCCCCGACACGATCAGCGCACCAGCCGACGTGCATCCTAGAGACGTACATCGAGCCGAGCGGGCAGCAGAACACTGCGGTGAACTGCAAGTGACGAGTCGATGCAGCCGGCGATTTGTGCCCACGCGTCGGCCTCCGAGCGCTGAGCGGCCGACCTCGACGCTGGGCGCGGTCGCTCGACATTCTCTTCTTGCAGTCGGCCGCAAGAAGACGTACGTTGGCGGGAGCACGCACACGCGTCGCGCCGGGATGCGACGCCACGTCACTTGCACATCGGGAGGGGACTATGTCGCGCTTGTCGCGCGGGAGAAGGTTCGTCGTCACGTCGCCGTCATCGCGCTCGTCGCGACCGCCGGCATCATGAGCCCAGGGACAGCGTCGGCGAAGCCGCAGGCCACCTGCCGCGGCTATCTCGCCTGCCTCGCCCTCGGTGTCCGGGCCTACGTGTACAGCTACCCGCTCGTCATGACCGGCGTCACCGAAGGTGTGAGCACGAACGTGCCCAACGCCACCACCAGCGGAGGCCGAGCGCCCGTCAACCAGCTCTCGAACAACAAGATCCCCACGGGCGAGCAGGAGTCCGACATCGTCCTGCCCAACGTCAACACGCCGTACTCGCTGGCGTGGCTCGACCTGACGAAGGAGCCGATGATCCTGCACCTGCCGGATCTGACGGGCCGCTTCTTCGTGATGGAGTCGATGAACGCGTGGACCGACGTCATCACGAACTCCCCGGGAACCCGCACGGCGGCCGGACCGGGCGACTACGCCTACGTCGGGCCCGGCTTCAAGGGCAAGTTGCCACGCGGGATCAAGGAGGTGCTCCGCTTCCCGACCAACACGGTCTTCATCGCCGGCCGCATCTACTCGACCGGAGCGCAGGACGATCTCACCGAGGTCGCGACGATCCAGACGAAGCTCTCGCTGGTGCCGCTGTCGAAGTACGGCAAGCCCTACACCCCGCCATCCAACGTCCCGTACGACCCCAGCCTCGACATGTCGGCTCCCTACCTACAGGTCCAGAACATGGACGCGGCGACGTTCTACGACAAGGCGACCCGGCTCATGGGCCCGAACCCGCCGGCGCCGGCGGACGCGACGCTGGTCCGCGAGATGGCCAAGATCGGGATGGTCCCCGGCAGTCCCTTCCGGTTCGACACGCTCGATCCCGTGACTCGTCGTGCCCTGCAGGACGCCCTGAACACGTCCTGTTCCAGCCGAACGGGTGGATCCCGCCGGCGGTGCAGTGCGTCCCGACACCGGGGAACGCCTGCCCGACGTCCTGACGGACCACGTCGAGAGGTTGAAGCGCTCCCGTCGCCAGTCGTGCGGCGGGAGCGCTCGCGTTACGGCTTGCTCGTCTCCTTGGCGTGCTTGTCGGTCCAGGCCGCAAGCGCGTCTGCCTGCTTCTGGTTGAGCTCGGGCTTGCGGGCGCGTGCCCGGTTCTCGCTGTCGACCGTGCCGATCGTGGAGCCCTGGAAGTTGGGCATCACGTAGCGGGCGAACAGCTCGTAGTGCTTCTTGGTGTCCTCCCAGTTGGCCCAGTCGTGCGCCATCATGAGGTAGGTGCCGGCGCCGCCCGACTGCTTCTGCAGGTTCTCGATCTGGGCGACGGCATCGTCGGGCGTGCCGATCACGCCGACGCCGGTGGCGTTGACCCAGTCGATCCGCTCGCGCAACGTATCGCCCAGCGGGCAGAACTGGGGGGCGGCGGCCACCTTCTGGAGGTAGTCGAACCAGTCGTCGATGCCGAACTCGACCTCCTTCATCGCCTGCTCCTTCGTCTCGGCGATGTGCATCGGGCCGACCAACCGCCAGTCGCGCCGGTCGACGCTCGTGCCGAAGGCGGCGGCCCGCTCCTCCATCACGTCCCAGTGCAACGCCAGCACGTCGGCGCCGATGGCCATGGTGGCGCCGATCGACAACAGCCCGAGGCCGTACTTGCCGGCGATGCGCGGTCCCGACGGGGAGGCGATGGCCGCCACTGCGACGTGCAGGTCGTCGCTGAAGGGACGCAGCTGGGTCTTGGCCTCGACCAGGGTGTGCGTGCCGACCTTGGCAGTGAGCGGCTCGTCGCTGCGCAGGAGGTGCATGAGGATGTCCATGCTGTCCTCGAGCAGCTGACGCTGATCGGCCGGCTCGATGCCGATCATGGCGGCGTCGGTGGGGAGCGCCCCGGGGCCGACCCCGAGCATGACCCGGCCTCGCGTGAGGTGGTCGAGGAGGATGAGGCGGTCCGCCACCCACAGGGGATGGTGGTACGGCATCGACAACACACCGCTGCCGAGCCTGATGTGACGGGTCCGCTCGGCGGCGATCCCCATGAAGATCAGCGGCTCGGCGATGATCTCGTGGCCGCAGGAGTGGTGCTCGCCGATCCACGCCTCGTCGTAGCCCAGTCGATCCAGGTGCTGCATCAGGTCCAGATCGCGCTCGAGCGCGAGCGTCGGGTTCTGGCTGGATGCGTGGAAGGGCGCAAGGAAGATGCCGAAGCGCATACGCATGAACGACCCCCTAGATCTCGTGCGTGCCGTGTGGTCGGTGCCTTCGAGCGATCGTACCGTCGCAGCCCCAGCGCTCGTCCAAGCCGACTGCGGTAGCGCAGGTCGTCGGCGTGGCGTCACATTCCGACTGGCTGTCTCGTCGTACCACCAGACGAACACAACCAGCGAAGGAGCGCATCATGGATGCTCGTTTGAACCTCGCCGACAGCCCGATCGGAGCAAGGTTCGGGAAGTACCTCGTCTCGGCGAACAAGGTGGTCTCGGACTCGACGTTGCCGGCCACGACGCAGGAACTGGTCAAGCTGCGCGCCAGCCAGATCAACGGCTGCGGATTCTGCACGGACATGCACACCAAGGACGCCGCGCAGGCTGGGGAGACATCGACCCGCCTCAACCTGGTGGCGGCCTGGCGGGAGGCGACGGTGTTCACCGAAGCCGAGCGCGCTGCCCTGGAACTGACGGAGCAGGGCACCCGCATCGCCGACGCCGCCGGCGGCGTCCCCGACGAGACCTGGGCGAACGCCGCCAAGCACTACGACGAGGATCAGCTCGCCGCCCTGGTCGCCCAGATCGCCATCATCAACGCGTTCAACCGCGCCAACGTCATCGTCGAGCGCCCCGCGGGCGACTACCAGCCCGGCCAGTTCGGCTGACGATCGAGGCGGTCGCCCGCGACGACGAGCGCGACCGGCCATCATGGTGGCCATGTCGTTGTCATTCGAGGATGCCGAAGTGGTGGTGATCGGCGGTACGTCGGGCATCGGCCTCGCGACCGCGGCGATGGTCCAGGACGCAGGCGCCCGGATCACCGTCGTCGGACGCGACGAGCATCGGCTGGCCGGCGCGCTCGAGCAGCTCGGTGGCCGCGCTCGCGGGGTGGCGCTCGACGTCGCCGACGAAGGAGCGGTGCAGCACCTGTTCGCATCCTTCGATCACGTCGATCACGTGGCGATGCTCGCCGGGACGCGCGCCGACGGCGAGGTCGCCACGATCGACACGTCGACCATCGCAGGACCGGTCGACAGCCGCCTCTGGGGCGCCCTTTACATCTGCCGTTACGCCGCGCCGAAGATGACGAATGGTTCCATCACCATCTGCACGGGAGTCGGCGTCGGCCGACCCCGCCGCGGCGGCGCCATCGTCGCCGCCGCCGCCGGCGGCGCGGAGATACTCGCTCGGGTGGTGGCGCTCGAACTCGCGCCGATCCGGGTGAACGTCATCCGGCCCGGCATCGTGGACACCCCCATGCTCGCCCACATGGCGGGCGACCGCCTCGAGGCGGTGATCGCGTCGCAAGCCAAGCGCACACCACTCGGTCGCATCGCGCAGCCCGAGGAGATCGCCCACGGCATCCTCTTCCTGATGAGCAACACGTACGTCACCGGGTCCACGCTCACGATCGACGGCGGCCTCAGCCTCACCTGACCACGGCAGGCACGTATCAACCCGAAACCTGGACGCCTCTTCAGGATACGGATCCGACTGACGGATGCGGAGAGGAGACTTCCAATGGACAGCAATGACATCTTCGACCGCGCCGTCGCTCGGCGGCTGGCGGACGGCGAGTTCGACGACGAGCTGGTGGCGTCCTTCGTCGATGCCCAGCGACCGGTCGCGGAGTACGTGCGCGATCTCGACGTGTGCGCGTACGGCATCTGCATCGACTACGCGGTCGGGATCGGAGACCTCCCGCGCTTCTTCGAGGGCCTCTTCTCGTCGAAGCCGGTGATCGTCAAGATCAAGGGCTTCCCGTGGGGCATCATCGATCCGCGCGAGTTCCGATTCACGGTCGCCAACGACGTACGCGCGATGAACGGGGCCTGAGCGGTGGGGACGCCCCTCGCCGAGCACGTCGTCCAAGTGCATCTCACGACGAGATGCAACCTCCGGTGTGCGCACTGCTACAGCGCGTCGGGACCGGACCGGGCCGACGAGCTCGACCTTCGTGTCGTGCTCGCCGCGCTGGAGAGACTGCGCGGCGAGGGGTATTCCCAGCTCAGCCTGTCGGGCGGAGAACCGACGCTCTACAAGGATCTGCCGGAGCTGCTCGCACAGGCCAAGCAGCTCGGTTGGCGAACAAGCGTCGTCACGAACGGGCTCACGGTCGCCAGTCGTCGATTCGAGCAGTCCGCGCCGTCGATGGACGTCGTCGCGGTCAGCTTGGACGGCGGGGAAGCCACCCATGATCGGCTCCGGGGGCGCGACGGCTCGTTTCGAAAGGCGCTCGAGAACCTCGCGGCGCTGAAGACGATGGTGCCGGTCGTCGCAGTAGCGACGTGCGTGACGCGTGATGTCCTCGCCGAACTGCCAGAACTTCACGCTCTGTTGGGCTCGATCGGCGTGGACGTCATGCAGCTCCGGCCGCTGGCGAAGGTCGGCCGGGCTGCCGAGATGGACACCGGCACCACCGGGTTGTCGAGCGCGGACACGATTCGCCTGGCGGCGCTCACCGCCTACCTCGACCGGGCGCCGGGCGGCCCGAGGGTGCGCTGCGAGCAGGTGCGACGAGATCACCTGCCCGCCGCGATCGAGACGTTCACGATCCTTCAGCCGCAACCTGATCGGCTGCCGTTCAGCGCGCTGGTCAACCCGCTGGTCATCGACGAGCGGGGCGATGTGTACCCCTTCGCCTACGGACTCCCCCGCCGCTACTCGCTCGGGAATGTGTGTTCACTCAGCACCGAGGAGCTCCATCGCGCCCGATCGCTCGCTCTCCTCCCCGACCTCATTCGCGCAACGGCAACGCTCGCACAGGCATCGGATTGCCCACCGTTCGTCGATTGGTACAGCCTGCTGCTCTTGGCGGCGGTGCCAGTGCAGAGCCCGGTATCGGTCCGGCGCTGAGAGGACGATCAGCCCACCGGGTGCCGATCGGTCCACGGATGGGCGACCTCGAGGCTGCGGGACACGTGCAGGAGCAGGTCTTCCCGCCACGGCGCGGCGACCAGCTGGACGCCGACGGGCAGGCCAGTCGCATCGTCGTGATGGACCGGGACCGAGATCGCCGGTTGGCCGTCACGTTGAACAGTGAGGTGAACACGGCCATCGGGATGCTGTTGTGGAGTGCCTGCAGCGGATCGTCACCACCTGTTCGCCACGCACCGATGCGTGGGGGCAGGCACGCCATCGTGGGGGTGACGAGGAGGTCGAACCGGGCGACGAAGCCCTCGACGATGCAGGCGGGACAATTGCTGGGTGTTCCTCACGGCCTCGGCATAGGCCCAGGAGTCCAGTGTCCGGGCCGCTTCCCGCACGGCCCGATTGTGCGGCTCGACGCTGCGGGGGTCGGCGAGCTCGATCCCGACGCTGCCGACGTTCCAGATGGTCGTGAAGGCGGCGACTTCGATCGTCGACGTCGCGTCGGCGATGGCGGTGGCGGGCATCGGTCTCGAGGACCTCAGCCTGCGCCAACCCACGCTCGACGACGTGTTCCTCACGCTCACCGGGTCGGCACCCGTCGGCGTCGACGCAACCGCTCGAGAAGGGAGCGACCTGTGACCACAACGATGACCGCCATCACCACGCCGTCGCCTGTAACTGTCGACGGCTCCGTGCCCGCCCCGCGCGGAGTCGCGCACGATGCCTGGGTGATCGCCCGCCGGGGGCTGCTGCACATGCGCCGCCAGCCGGAGGTGCTCACCGACGCCACCGTCCAACCGGTCCTGTTCGTCCTGATGTTCGGCTACGTGTTCGGCGGCGCCATCGGCGTCCCCGGCGCCGGGAACTACCGCGAGTTCCTGATGTGCGGCATCTTCGCCCAGACGGTCGTCTTCGGCGCCTTCGGTGTCGCCGTCGCCCTCGCCACCGACCGCAAGAACCAAGTGGTCGATCGGTTCAGGTCCCTCCCGCTCGCCAGTGGTGCGGTGCTCGGCGGCCACGCCCTCGCCAACCTGCTCAAGTCGCTGCTGCCGATCGCCCTCACGTCGCTGTGCGGCCTCGCCGTCGGATGGCGGATCAACGGCAGCGCCCTGGACGCCATGGGCGGCTACCTCCTGCTGCTCGGCTTCGCGTTCGCCATGGTCTGGGTCGGCATCCTCCTCGGCAGCGTGGTGTCCACACCCGAAGGCGTCAGCGGGATTGCGTTCGTCGTGCTCCTCCCGGTGACGTTCATCGCCAGCACCTTCGTGCCCACGGCCACGATGCCCAGCGTGCTGCGCACGATCGCCGAGTGGAATCCGACCACCACGCTGGCCGATGCCCTCCGAGTCCAGTTCGGCAACCCGCACGCCCCATCCGCCTCAGGAGACCCCTGGTCGATCGCCCACCCGGCCGCCTACTCGATCGTCGGCATCGTCGTGGTCTGCGCGCCGCTCGCCGTCCGCGCCTACCGGCGCTCGCTCAGCCGCTGACCGTCCTCGCACGGTCCGCCCAGCTGCTTGCCGGTCATCGTCTTCATGGGCTCTCGCCTTCCTATGCCTTGTCCTGGATGAGTCCGAGGACGTTGCCGTCGAGGTCGGTGACGGAGGCCACGACACGGCCGCCGCCGACCTCGTTCGCCGCGTCCCTGATGGTCGCCCCCGCCGCCGTCAGCTCGGCCAGCTTGGCGTCGAGGTCGTCGACGTGCCAGTACGCGACCGGCGACGTCAGGCCCTGCGGGCCACCTCCGGGCAGCAGACCGATGTGCTGGCCGGCGACGTCGAATCCGACGTAGTAGGCCGAGTCGGCCGACGGCTCGACGCCGAGGAGAGCGGTGTAGACCACCTTGGCCTTCTCCACGTCGGACACCGGGTGCAGGACGGTCTTGATCCCCTGGACAGATGATGCCGTGCTCACTGGTTCCTCCTTGAGGTTCACTCACCAGTTGGTACTGGTGCTCTCGAATTGAGAGTGATACTATCGATTTGTGCCCGAGTCCGTCAAGCGCCAATCGTCGAACCAGAGCGGGCAGGGTCAGGCCCGCACCCGGCTCGCCCGGCGAGCCGTCATCGACGCCGCCCGGATGCTGTTCCTCGAGCGCGGGTACGTGGCCACCACCATCGAGGCGATCAGCCAGCACTCCGACGTCCCTCCCGCGACCGTCTATCGCCTCTTCTCCTCGAAGCTCGGGATCCTCAGAGCGCTCCTCGAAACCTCCATCGCCGGTGATGATCAGCCGCTCGCGGTCCAGGAGCGGCCCGATGTGGCATCGCTGCTCACCCAACCCGATCCGGGCCGGCTCCTCGCCGGGCTCGCTGCCGTGACGACGGCGATCAACCAGCGGACCAACGACGTCTACCGCGTCCTCACGAGCGCCGCCGGGTCCGATCCCGCCGCCGCCGAGCTGTTCGACGAGACCAGGCGGCAGCGCGATCAGGGGCAGGGCCAGATCGCCCGCGCGCTGTCCCGAGCACACGCACTCAAACCGGGGCTGCGCGAACGCGACGCCGCCGACCTGATCCATGCGCTGATGTCCCCCGAGGTCTACCGCCTCCTCGTCGGCGACCGAGGCTGGTCAGCCGAGCGGTACCGGCAGTGGCTGGCGACGACGCTCACGCAACAGCTGATCTGACCGGTCGCGCCCGCCCGCCTCATGCCCGAAGTCACGTTCGGCGCGAGACTGGGCGCGACGAATCGAGGGAGCCCATGGCCACTGACACGACGCCCGCCGACGACGTCCTCGCCGGCATCAAGGTCATCGACGTCGACACCCACCTGTCCGAGCCGGCCGACCTCTGGACGTCACGGGCGCCGGCGCGCTACCGGGATCAGGTGCCGCGCCAGCAGGAGGTCAACGGCCGCATGCGGTGGGTCGTGGGCGAGGGCATCGACCTCGGCGGGACGGGCGCGTCGAGCGTGATCGACCGCGACGGCGGGAAGATGTACGGCGTCGGCTGGATGAAGATGCCCGTTGCCGAGGTGCACGACGCCTCGTCGCAGATCCCGGCCCGGCTGGTGATGATGGACCACCTCGGTGTCCACGCCCAGGTGATGTACCCGAACGTGGCCGGCTTCGGGAACCAGGCCTTCCTCGGCGTGGACGATGCCGGCCTCCGGCTGGTGTGCGCCCAGATCTACAACGACGCCGGCGCCGAGTTCCAGGAGGCGTCCGGCCAGCGCATCTTCCCGATGGCGCTCGTTCCGTGGTGGGACGTCGACGCCGCCGTCGAGGAAGTGCGCCGTTGCGCGGCCATGGGGCTACGGGGCATCGTCACGTGCTCGAACCCGGAAGACGCCGGCCTGCCCGATCTGGCCCAGCCCGAGTGGACGCCCTTCTTCGAGACATGCGAAGACCTGGAGCTGGCCATCAACTTCCACATCGGCTCGAGCGGCCGGGAGATGGACTTCTACGGCAAGACGCCATGGCCCTCGCAGGGCAATGAGACCCGGCTCGCCCTCGGCTCGGCCAACCTCTTCCTCGGGAACGCCCGGGTCATCGGCAACCTGATCTACGCCGGGATCCCCGAACGCCATCCCGGCTGCAAGTTCGTCTCGGTCGAGTCCGGCGTGGGCTGGGTGCCCTTCTACCTCGACGCCCTCGACTACGAGATGAGCGAGACGATGCCCAACGACCGCACGAAGCTGACGCTGCTGCCGTCGGAGTACTACAAGCGACAGTTCTTCAGCTGCTTCTGGTTCGAGCGCTCGGGCCTGCGCACCGCCATCGAGGTCCTCGGTCCCCACACGGTCCTGTTCGAGACCGACTTCCCCCATCCCACGTGCCTCTACCCCGGCGGCCCCGGTCATGTGCGCAACGCGCTGGCCGAGCTCGACGACGAGACCCGCCGGCTCGTCCTCCAGGACAACGCCGCCCGCTTGTACCGCATACCGCTCTGAAGCGGCGATGTGTTGATCTTCTATTTCTGGTTCGAATAGCCTACCGCCGCCTGAGTCCTTCGTTTGGGGGGTAGAGATGGAGCTCGCGGCGACGCCACACGAGGTCACGATCGACGTCGACATCTCATCGAACGCCTTCTGGGCGAAGTCGTTCGAAGAGCGTGAAGACAGCTTCGCCAGGCTCCGGCGAGAGGCGCCGGTCAGCTGGCACCCGCCCACCGAGTTCCCGTTCCCTCACGAGGAGCAGGGCTTCTGGGCCGTCGTCACGCACGAGGACATCAGCACCGTCAGCCGCCAGACGCGCCGGTTCGGGTCGAGCTTCGGCGTGAGCCTCGACCCCATCCCGGTCGAGCTCGCCCGATCGCTCAGCTTCTTCTTGATGATGGACGCCCCCGAACACGCGCGGTACCGCGCCCTGGTGACCGCGGCGTTCACCCGCCACCAGGTGCGGCTGATCGACGAGCAGATCCGCGTCGCCGCCCGCGAGATCGTCAGCGACCTCCACGGGGCGGGCGACATCGACTTCGTCGAGCAGTGCGCGTCGCGGCTGCCGATGCGAACCATCGCCGACATGATGGGCGTGCCCGAGTCCGAGCGAGTGGCGGCAGCCCGCGCCGGCGACGCGGTGATCGGCCGGTCCGACCCCTCGTTCGGTGACCCGAACGATCCGATCGCAACGATGGTGGCCGCTCGAGAGCACCTCTACCAGCTGGGCGCCGACCTGGCTCGTCACCGTCGGGAGCACCCGAGCGACGACCTGCTCACCAACCTGGTGAACGCCGAGGTCGACGGCCAGCGGCTCACCGATGACGACATCGGGGCGTTCATGGTCCTGTTCACGGTCGCCGGCAACGACACGACCAGGAACACGACATCGCTCGCGATGGTCGCGTTCGACAGGAATCCCGACCAGCGCGCCTACGTGTCGCAGGACGTGGACGGGCGCATCATGCCGGCCGTCGAGGAGTTCGTCCGCCACGGCTCACCGGTCATGCAGTTCACCCGGACTGCGCTCGTCGACACGGAGCTCGGTGGTCAGCACATCGCGCAGGGCGACAAGGTGTGCATCTTCTACTGTTCGGGCAATCGCGACGAGTCGGTGTTCGAACGACCGCACGCCTTCGATGTCTCCCGGGCCAAGAACCCCCACGTCGGGTTCGGCGGCGGCGGCCCCCACTTCTGCGTCGGCGCCGGCCTGGCGCGGTCACAGCTGCGGGCCGTGGTCGGCGAGTTGCTGACCCGCATCCCGGACATCGAAGTCGGTGAGCCCGAGTTCGCCGCCGGGAACTTCATTCGCGTCGTCACGAGCCTCCCCGCGCGCGTGCCCTGACGATCACCCAGATTTCTGGGAGCGGGTCGTGCCCCGCTCGGCGACCGCAAGGAGAACCCGACGCTGGCTGAGCGAGCGGCGGCCACGCCTCGCCCGGCGGCAGCCTCAGCCTGAACCAGTCGGCCGCGCCGATCCATCGGGTTGCACCTCGTGCTCGAGAGGGGCGCCGGCCAGATAGCGCTCGAGGTTGGCGATGAACACCTCGCCGGCCCGCAGGAACGTGCCGTTGCCGTGGGCCGAGGTGTGCGGTGTGACGAGCACGCGAGGGTGGGCCCACAGCGGATCGTCGGCGGGCAGCGGCTCGCGCTCGGTGACGTCGAGCACGGCGCCACCGAGCTGGCCGCGGTCGAGCGCCGCCAGCAACGCCGCGTCTCGGCCGTCGAGCGCACCCATGCCACCTCGATCGGAGGGTCGGGCTCGATCGGTGTGCCGTCAACGTCCCGGATCGTGCCGTCGGCGCCCATCACGACCCGCGCGATGGACGGGTCGACCGCCTCGATTCGGATACCGAACTGCTCGTTGGCCACCGCGCTGATCAGCACCCTCACCGGACGTCTGGCCCTCGTGTCGCCTGGTCACCCACCTGGCCGAGGCTCCGTCGCAAGAAGCTGCGCCAGGTCACGCCGGGCGTAGCGGTTGTGCCAGAACTCCTCCTCGAACACCGTAGAGATGCACTCGCGTACGAGGTGGGGGCCGTTCTCGAGCACGTCGACGGTTCGGGTGAGGTCGTCGGTCGTGACGCCGGCGAGGTACTCCCGAAGCCCCCTCAGACGTTCGGCCCGCACCGCCAGGACATCAGACAGCGACGGTGCCGCCTCGAGGTCGAGGCCGGGCCACGGGAAGTCGAGCGACCCTGTGTTGGGCAGTCCGAACGCATGGAACGATCCCTCCAGGATCGGGGCGGTGAACCACTTGTCGATCGCGAGGACGAGGTGCCGCAACGTCTGCACGAACGACCACTCACCCTCGACTGACACGAACACGTCCGGCGCCGGAAGCCCCTCCGCCAGCGCAATCGTCTCTGCCCACGCCGCATCCAGTGCCGCCCGAGCGGCGCGCATGCTCTCGGGGTCCGCGGCGCGCAGCACCGCTCGCAGGGGATACCAGCGATCGTGGTCGTTGACGAAGGCCGTCACGTCGACACCGTTGATCACGATCCGCTCGACGAACGCCTCGATCTCGACATCGACGAGCCATGCATGCGTGATCTTCGCGTCGCTGAGGTTCACGTCCCGGAACCGCGCCCCCCGCAGATCAGCGCCCCAGAACACCGCTCCAGTGAGATCACCCTCGAACTCTTGAGGCACACCAGCCCCTTTCCCTCCCAGGGGCTACATGCCGTCGACCTTGGGCATGATGTCCTCCTTCAGCCGCTTCAGGTCGTCGAGCGTCTTGGCGACCGGCACGCCCGCGAACGGCGGCCAGAGGAGCGGCATCGTCAATCCCGCATCCTTGTAGCGCTTGAGGTTGTCGGTGATCTGGGCGACGGTGCCTGCCAGCAGGTTGGTGGCCTTGCCCTGCACCGTCTGATCAGTCTCCTCGTCGGTGATGACGAACCAGACCATGCTGCAGATCTCGAGATCTTCGACCGAGCGGGAACTGCCGAGCTCCTCCAGTTCGCGCTGGATGGCGCCCCGCCACTGCTTCAGCTCGTCGGGCGTGTCCTGAATCCCGATCCACCCGGCCAGGCCGTACTTGGCGATGCGGTTCGCCGAGCGCTTCGGGTCCTTGAGCCCGCTGAAGAAGATCGGCGGGTGCGGCTTCTGCACCGGCTTCGCGCCGAACCCACAGCTGTCGAAGTCGGCGAACTCACCCTGGTACTCGAAGAGGTCGTTCGTCCAGATGCCCTGCATGATCTCGATCGTCTCGCGCACGTGCTTGTGCCGCTTGGGAAAGATGTGGGCGGCGCTGGCGGCCGCGAATTCCTCGGGCATCCAGCCGGACCCCACGCCCACGTTGACCCGGCCGTTCGAAAGGTGATCCACGGTGGCGATCTCCGCGGCGAGGACGCCGGGGGCGCGGTACGGCGTGTCGATGATGCTCATGCCGATCCGCACCTTCGTCGTCTTCGCCGCGAGCCAGGGGATCAGCGGCATCCCTTGGAGCCACTCCCCGCGGGCGGACACGGGCAATGCCTTCGGGAACTCCTCCATCATGCCGAACGAGTATTGGAGCTCCTGGCGATCGGAGGCTTCCGGCACGACGATCCGGTCGAGCGTCCAGACGGAGTCGAAGTCGAGCTGCTCGGCGACGCTCGTGAGGTCTTCGAGCTCTGTGACGGTCACCTTGTCCCGGAAGTTCGGCAGGTACAGAGCGAGCTTCATGAGACACTCTCCTCACCGTTCGTCGGTGGCTGGAAGCTAACAGGTCCGGCTCAGCCCTGATCCGCTTCGGCCCACAGCCGATCGCGCAGCTCGCGCTTGACGACCTCGCCGTAGTTGTTGATCGGCAGCACGCCGACGAACCGGTAGTCCTTCGGCCGCTTGAACCTTCCGTACCACAGCAATCGGACGGCTCGTGCTCGCCGGCCGACCGGCGGCTACGTTCAAGCGCAACCGATTGATCGTGGCCGGCGCGACCACCCGATGACAGGGAGCAGATCATGGCTTGGGACTTCTCCACCGAACCGGAGTTCCAGCAGAAGCTGGACTGGGTCGACGCGTTCTGCAAGGAGAAGGTCGAGCCGCTGGACTACGTCCTGCCGTACGCCATCCGATCGAAGGACCCAACGGTGAGGGCCTACGTCCGCTCCCTCCAGCAGGAGGTCAAGGACCAGGGCCTGTGGGCGATCTTCCTCGACGAGGAGCTGGGCGGACCGGGCTTCGGTCAGCTGAGGCTCGGCCTGCTCAACGAAGTCATCGGCCGCTACCGCTCGGCGCCTCAGATGTTCGGCGCCGCCGCACCTGACACGGGGAACATGGAGATCCTCGCCGCCTACGGGACCGAAGAGCAGAAGCAGCGATGGCTCGTGCCGCTGCTGAACCAGGACATGTTCTCGGCGTACTCGATGACCGAGCCGCAGGGCGGCTCCGACCCGAACCTGTTCAAGACCCACGCCATGCGTGACGGCGACGAGTGGGTGATCAACGGGGAGAAGTGGTTCACCAGCGCCGGCCGCGTCGCCGACCTCCTGTTCGTGATGTGCACGAACGGCATGTTCGTCGTCCCCCGGGAGACCCGCGGTGTGGAGATCCAGCCCGAGCCGCGCAACCACAACCACGTCATCTACCGCGATGTCCGCGTGCCCGCCGACCACCTGCTCGGCCCGGAGGACGGGGCCAAGGTGCTCGCCCAACGACGCCTCGGCGGCGGCCGCATCCACCACGCGATGCGGACCATCGCCCAGTGCAAGCTCGCCTTCGACATGATGTGCGAACGGGCGCTCAGCCGGGAATCGCACGGCAAGATCATCGCCGAGCACCAGATGGTCCAGGAGAAGATCGCCGAGTCCTACGCGTCGATCAAGATGCTGCGCCTGCTCGTGCTCGAGGCGGCATGGAAGATCGACCAGACCTCCACACAGGAGGCACGCACCGAGATCGCCGCCGTGAAGTTCACGATGGCCCGCGTGCTGCGCGAGGTCTCCTTCAACGCGCTGCACATCCTCGGCTCGCTCGGCACCACCGATCTCACGCCCATCCAGGAGATGTACGCCAGCGCACCGACGATGGGCATCGCCGATGGCGTCGACGAGGTGCACAAGGCGACCGTCGCCCGCCGCGTGCTCAAGGACTACCGACCCCACACCGGCTACTTCCCCACCGAGTTCATCCCGTACAAGCGAGAAGAGGCGTGGAAGAAGATGGAGCCGGTGTTCGTCGCCAACCCTGATCTCCGGCAGTCGGCGGAGCGCTACAAGAAGTACCTCGAAGGTCGCCGCCGCTGAGCCGCCGGCGACGTCGTGGTCACCGGCTGCTCTCGTACACCGCCTTCACGATGTTCTTGCCGCGCTGATCACCGGTGAGCTCGCTGTCCATGCGGTTCATCACGTACGCCACTGATGTCCGGGCGTCCAGGTCCACCAGCGCGATGGAGCCGCCGTAGCCGCCCCAGAAGAAGTGGCGCGGATTGGGACTCATGATCCACTCCTCCAGCCAGAGACCGAAGCCCATCCCGAACCGCACGCCCAGCTCCATGACGAGATCCTTCCCGTCACTCTGCGGCTCGAGCACCCGCTCGACGGTCTCGGGACCCATCAGCCGGACGCCGTCGACCGTGCCGCCGCAAGCCAGGGCGGAGTGCACGCGGGCAACGGACCGGGCGTTGCCCGTCCCTCCGGCGGCCGGGATCTCGGCTCCTCGCCATTCACGCGTACGAGGCTCGGTCGCGTCGATCACGCAGCTCAGGAGCGTCCGGCCGGCGATGGAGGTCGGGTCGAACTCCTGGTTGGCGAGGTCGACGACCGGGGGGATGAGCTCGGCGACGCGATCATCTTCGGAGGCCGGCAGACCGATGTAGAAGTCGGCGCCCAGCGGGTCGGCGACCTCCTCGCGGAAGAACGTGCCCATCGTGCGACCGTCGATGCGGCGGAGGATCTCCCCTTGGATGTATCCCTGTGTCATGGCGTGATAGCCCGACGCCGTGCCCGGCTCCCACCATGGCGCCTGCGCGGCCAACCCGGCGACGACGGTGTCCCAGTCGTACAACGTCGCGGGCGCGATCGGAGGGTCGAACCCGGAGACGCCGGCCGTGTGGCTCATGACGTGACGGACGAGCACCGCGTCCTTGCCGTTCTGCCGCGAACTCCGGCCAGTACCGAGCGACGGGCGCGTCGAAGTCGAGCAGTCCCCTGTCGGCCAGCATCAACATGCACACCGTGGCCATCGTCTTCGTCGTCGAGTACACGTTGATGATCGTGTCCCGTTCCCAGGCCGTACCGCGCTGGTCGGCGTCGCCGGCCCACAGGTCGACGACCGGCTCGCCGTCGACCGTCACCGCGACGCACGCACCTATTTCCAAGCCGCGCTCGAAGTTGTCGGTGAACGCTTCCGCCACCCGCTCGTAGCCGTCGTTGCAGAACCCGTGCAGCTCCACGGTTCCCCCCATCAGAGCACGCCTTCCCACAGCGCGACCTCGTCGGCGGACGGCTGCTGCTCCAGCCGACATGGCTCGTCGAAGATCATCGTCGGCCGGGTGGCGGGGTCGTAGCGGGGCCAGCTCGGCAGGGCTGCGTTGTTGGGATCACCGGCCGTCACGAACGACACCCACGCCGAGTGCGTGGCCGCGGCGAGCGCGCGGGGGTGGGCATCGCCGAGGAAACCGGCCGCCTGCGGGTTGTCGATCTGGTCGAAGGCGAACGGGACCTCCAGGAAGTGATGGGCGCCGAACGCGCCGTTGCGGGCGGGTGTGCGCCAGTCGAAGCGATACATCCACAGGTCGGGGTTGTGCCGGACCTGGGCATCAGCCAGGCGGATGGCGGGAATGGTGAACATCCGGTCGGTCTCCACCGCCGCCACGAGCTCGTGGAACTCCGCCCCGGGCCGGTTCGCCGAGTACCGAGCCAGCGCGTCGGCTCCGCTCTTGCCGGCGGCGCCGAACACCGCGTCCATCGTCGCGTCGACCAGCTCCTTGTTGAACATGTCCTTCAGGTCGACCAGGAAGATGAGCGCCTCCTCCTTCGTGGTGCCTGTCATGACGGCGACGTCCTTCGCCACTCCGGCGGCGATGGCATCGAGTGGCCGCTGCGGGAGCAACTCGGTGCCGTACGTCGGCTGGAAGCACATTGCCGAGGCCGCCGCCTCCCCGAAGCGGACAGGATCGCGCGTCTGCGTCAGCTCGTCGCTGAGCTTCGCTTCGGTCTCCAGCAGCGTGTCCGACGACACCCGCGCCAGCCCGTCGACGTCGCCGGGGCGGACGCCGAGCATGTCGAGCATGTGGCCGGCGATCATCGTCGCGGTCGCCGCGCTGATGCCGTTGTGAGCGGCTCCGCTCTGAGGGATGGCCCGCTGGAACAGTCCTTTGGCGCGAGGCATCGCCAACAGCGTGCCCACGGACATGCCACCGGCCGACTCCCCGGCGATGGTGACCTTGCCCGGATCGCCGCCAAAGGCGGCGATGTTCTGCTGGACCCATTCCAGCGCGGCGATCTGGTCGAGCATGCCGAGGTTGCCGGACTCGGCGAGGGACGGGAAGAGCTCGCCGAGATGCCAGAAACCCTGGACGCCGAGCCGGTAGTTCAACGTGACGGCAACGACGCCGTCTCGCGCGAACGCGGCGCCGTTGTACACGTCATCGATGCCGCTACCGGCGAAGAACGCACCGCCGTGGATCCAGACCATGACCGGCAGCCCGGTCGTCCCTGGATCAGGCGTCCACACGTTGAGGTTCAGGCAGTCGTCGCCGGCCGGGTTCTGTGGAGTGCCCAGTTCGCCGAAGATGCCCGGCATCGGCCGTTGCAACGCGACGACGCCGTAGTGCGACGCGTCGCGCACCCCGTCCCACGCCGGCGGCGGCACCGGCGGCCGCAGTCGCCGCTCGCCGACCGGTGCCGCGGCGTACGGGATGCCCTTGAACGCGTGCGCCCCCTGGTCCTCGCCGCCCGAGATCTGACCTGACGAGATGCGGACCGTCGCCCCCATGGTGCCCCCTTGGCGCTTGTCCCGTGGCCTGTTCTAGCGCGCCGCCGAGTCCTTGGCCAGACGTGACCGGAGGGTTCGCCAGTAGGCACTATCCAATGCCGCTCAGCCGTGGTTAAGTACCGATGGGGGAATCGCACTTCAGCCCAAGGGGGCACCATGAACGGTTCGTTCCGCCGACGCGGCTTCGTCGCGTGCGCGGCGTCAGCGCTCGCGCTGACGGTGGCGGCGTGCGGCAGCGACAACAGCGGTAGCAGCAGTGGTGCCACCACGGCGGCGCCGGCCACGACGGCGGCAGCCACAACCGCCGCGGCGGCGGCCACGACGGCGGCGGGGGCAGCGACCACGGCAGGGGCCGCCACGACGGCCGGCGCCAAGGTCGATCGCAAGGGCGAGACGATCACGATCGGCTACGTGAACAACGAGGGCGGCGCCTTCTCCTTGCCCGAGTTCCGGGTCGGGGGTGAAGTGGCGGTCGACGCGATCAACAAGGCGGGCGGTGTGAACGGCGCCACCATCAAGCTGGTCACGTGCCTGAGCGACGCCAGTCCCGAGGGCTCGATCAACTGCGCCAACAAGTTCGTCGACGGGAAGGTCAACCTGGTCTATGCCGGCATCGACGTCGCCTCTGACGCGTTCCTGCCGACACTGGAGCAGGCTGGCATCCCGTACGTCAGCTCGAACTCGTGGGGACCGAACCAGAAGAACGATCCCAACTCGCATCTGCTGCACGCTGCCGCCGGCGCGTTCACCGTGGCGCCGCTCAAGACGCTGAAGGACCTCGGGATGAAGAACGTCGCCGTGGTGCTCGAGAACACGCCGGCCGGCCAGGACTTCCTCAACAACGTGGTGAAGCCCATCGGTGAGCAGAAGCTCGGGCTGAAGATCCAGACCATCCTCGTCGATCCGGCCAACGCCGACTACGCCTCCGCCGTGGGGACGGCCCAAGCGGGCGGGGCCGACGCCGTGTGGGGTCAGCTCACCGAGCCGGGGTGCATCGGCCTGGCCACGGCGACCAGCCAGCTCGGCTTCACCGGCCCGGTCGTGGTGGGCAGCTGCACGGCGTACATCGACGTCCTCAAGGACAAGGCGGTCGGCACGTACACCTCAGGCGACGTGTTCATCCCCGAGATCTCCAAGTACGCGCCGGCTGACATCCAGGCCCGGCTGAAGACCTACACGGACAACATGACAGCGGCGGGCCAGCAGCAGTACATCAACGGCTTCGCCGTGGCGCCCTACTCGTCGATGTTCGAGCTCGCCTCGATCCTGTCGACCATCCCGGCGGGGCCCATCAACGGGACGACCATCAACAAGGCGTTTGCCGATGCCAAGACGTCGCCGGGCTACCTCGGTCCCGACCTGCACTGCGGCGAGTCGCCTTGGCCGACCGAGAAGTCGCACTGCCGCGCCGACATCCTCACATACAAGGTCGTGAAGGACGACGCCGGCAACATCGTCCGCCAACCCATCACCCCGGACTTCCAGGACTACTCCGACCTCCTCAAGTGAGCCGAGCGGACACCCGATAGGAGACCCACAGATGTCCACCCAGACGCCGCCGCGCGAGACCACCTTCGATCCGGACGCGCTGCGGGAGAAGTACCGCCGCGAGCGAGACAAGCGGGTCCGCACCGACGGCAACGATCAGTACGTCGAGGTCGTCGACCAGTTCGCCCACTTCGTCGACGACCCGTACGTCGAACGCGAGATCGATCGTGAGCCGTTGGAGGACGAGGTCGACGTCGTCATCGTCGGTGGCGGCTTCGGCGGCCTCCTGGCCGGCGCCTACCTCCGCAAGGCGGGGTTCGACGGCATCCGCATCGTCGAGAAGGGTGGCGACTTCGGCGGTACGTGGTACTGGAACCGGTACCCGGGTGCCCAGTGCGACATCGAGTCCTACATCTACATGCCGCTCCTCGAGGACGTCGGCTACATGCCGAAGGAGAAGTACTCCTTCGGCGACGAGATCCTGGCCTACACCCAGGCCCTCGCCACCTCGTTCGACCTGTACCGCGACGCCTGCTTCCAGACCGGCGTGACCGAGACGAGGTGGGACGACGAGGCGCGGCGCTGGATCGTGTCGACGGACCGCGGCGACCGCATGCGGGCCCGGTACATCGTCCAGTCGACGGGCGTGCTCAACCGACCGAAGCTGCCGGCCGTCGAGGGGATCGATCGGTTCCAGGGACACACGTTCCACACGAGCCGATGGGACTACGACTACACCGGCGGGGGTCCCAGTGGGAACCTCACCGGCTTGCGCGACAAGCGCGTCGGCATCATCGGCACGGGCGCCTCGGCCATCCAGTGCGTACCCCACCTCGCCGAGGGGGCGCAGCACCTCTACGTGTTCCAGCGCACCCCTTCCTCGGTCGACGTCCGAGGAAACCGGCCGACCGATCCCGCGTGGGCCGGGAGCCTGCAGCAGGGCTGGCAGCAGGAACGGATCTCGAACTTCAACATCCTCGTGGGTGGCGGTCACCAGGAGGTCGACCTCGTCAACGACAGCTGGACCGACATCATCGGCAGGCTGGCCACGTTCCTGCCCAAGGATGGAGCATCCGACATCTCCCCCGAGGACGCTGCTCGGGCCGCCGAGCTGGCCGACTTCGAGAAGATGGAGAGCATTCGCGCCCGGGTCGACGCAATCGTGCAGGACAAGTCCACGGCCGACGCCCTCAAGCCCTACTACCGGCAGTTCTGCAAGCGGCCGTGCTTCCACGACGGCTACCTGCCCTCGTTCAACCGTGCCAACGTGACGCTGGTGAACACCGACGGTCAGGGCGTGGCCAGGCTCACCGAGAACGCGGTCGTGGTCGGGGACCAGACCTACGAGGTCGATTGCCTGATCTTCGCGTCGGGCTTCGAGGTGGGCACCAACTACTCGCGGCGCGCCGGCTTCGAGACGATCGGACGCGATGGGGCTCTGCTCAGCGACCGTTGGGCCGACGGACCGAAGACGTTCTACGGGTTCCAGAGCCGTGATTTCCCGAACGCCTTCTTCATGGGCATCACCCAGACCGGCCTCACGCCGAACAACACCCAGATGCTGCACGAGCAGGCCCAGCACATCGCCTACATCCTCGGGGAAAGCGCTCGCCGGGACGCCACCATGGTCGAGACCTCGGTGCGAGCGCAGTCCGACTGGCAGGACGAGATGCAGCGGATGGCCATGGCGACGCGGGAGTTCTTCGAGGCGTGCACGCCGGGCTACTACAACAACGAGGGCCACGTCAGCGAGAGTGGTGGCCTGCTCAGCAGCGCGTACGGGGGTGGCTCAGAGGCCTTCTTCCGCATCATCCGCGAGTGGCGGGACGCGGGCACGCTCGACGGGCTCGAGATCTCCTGAGTGGTCAGCCCGGCGGCGTCGGCACCAGAGCCAGCGCGGCCAGCGCCAGCGCGTACGCCCCGCCGGTCGAGACACCGACGGCGATGAACCGATCGATCCCGAGGTGGTCGGCCACCACCAGGCCGTCGGGCACCCAGTCGGCGATCGTGCGGTCCGGCCACGGCGTCGACAAGCCGTAGCCGGGACGGTCGATGCCGACGATGCGCAGACCAGCGGCGGCCGCGGCCGGCGCCATCGCGTCTGGTTCCATCCGGCTTCCGGGACCGCCGTGGCACCACAGCACCGGGGTGCCATCCGATGGCCCGAGGTCGTGGAAGCCGACGAAGCGGCCGTCTGACACCTGGATGCGATCGTCCCCCATCGCCTCTTCGTGGACAAGGAAGTGGGTGATCACTCTCTGGCATCGGACGAGTGGAACGGGGTAGCGTCCGAGGGACATCTCGTCGAAGGGGGTCGCCGTGAGCAAGATCGTCGACGACGCGCGGATCGACCCGCGCATCAAGGCTGTGATGGGGTCGTTCCCGGACATGGCACAGACCGACGTGAAGGACAGGGATGCGCTGCTGGCCGAGCTCAACGAGCCGGCCGCAGTGGCGGCGCGCGAGCAGATGACCGCGCTGATGGACGCCCTCGACAACGAGGACATCGCCCCGCGGACCGGCCTGAACGTCCGGACACTGGAGTTCACGTCCGCGCCCGACGGCAACACCGTCAAGATCCAGTTCGTCCGGCCCGAGTCCGACGCCGCCCTGCCGTGCGTCTACTACATCCACGGCGGCGGCATGGCGTCGATGTCGTGCTTCGACGGCATGTACCGCTCGTGGGGCCGCATCATCGCCCACCAGGGCGTCGCCGTCGCCATGGTCGACTTCCGCAACTGCCTGACGCCGTCGTCGGCGCCAGAGGTGGCACCCTTCCCGGCCGGTCTGAACGACTGCGTGTCCGGCCTGAAGTACGTCGTCGCCCACGCCGACGAGCTCGGCATCGACCCCGCCCACATCATCGTGGCGGGCGAGAGCGGGGGCGGCAACCTCACCCTCGCCACCGGGCTGAAGCTGAAGCAGGACGGCGACATCGGCCTGATCCGCGGGCTCTACGCCCTGTGCCCGTACATCGCCGGGCACTGGCCGCAGGACCGGCTGCCGTCGTCGACCGAGAACAACGGCATCTTGATCGACCTCCACAACAACCGCGGAGCGGTCGGCTACGGCATCGAGGCCTTCGACGCCCGGAACCCGCTGGCGTGGCCCGGCTTCGCCGACGAAGACGAGGTGCGAGGGCTCCCCCCAACTGTCATCAGTGTGAACGAGTGCGACCCCCTGCGCGACGAGGGCATCGAGTTCTACCGGCTCCTGCTGCGGGCCGGCGTACCCGCTCGTTGCCGCCAGCTCATGGGGACGATCCACGGCACCGAGATCTTCTCGATCGCCTGCCCCGACGTCAGCTGGGACACGGCCGCCAGCATCGCCCAGTTCTGCCGTAAGGCCTGACCTCGGCCCGCGGGGCGAGAGCTACTTGATCCAGCTACCTGACGCGTCGGAGCGGTAGCCGAGCGCCCGGTACGTGGCGTCGACGAGCGATTGACCGCGCTCGTTGAGCAGGATGCCCTCGCCCTGGCGGTTCATGACGTACCCGAAGCTCATCCGCGCCGACGGATCGGCGAAGCCGATGCTGCCGCCGGCACCGACGTGGCCGAAGGCAGCCGCCGACAGCACGGCGCTCGTGCCGGCCGCGTCGACCCGTCGCCGATTGTCCATCGTCTTCATGAAGCCCAGCGCGAACCGGGTCGGGATGAGCAGCATGGCGTCCTCTGACGTCGCCGCGCTGGTGCGGCCCATCCGGGCCACGGTGTCGGCCGAGACCAGCCCGTCCCCGTCGAGGGCGAACGGCCGGTAGAGACCGGCCAGCGCCCGGGCGGTGGCCACGCCACCGGCGCCGCCGATCTCGGCGGCGTGGAAGTCACGGGCGTTGTAGTCGACCCCGGCCTGCATGATGTTGCCCAGGCCGTGCGCCTGCATGCTCTGCGGATCCTCGAGGAGGGCACGGGTGAACGCCGTGTCGTACTCCGGGCCGGGCATCCACGCGATGATCGGCGCCACGTTCGCTTCCAGCTCGACCGGCAGCCCGATGTCGAATTCCAGGCCTGCCGGCTGGGCGATCTCCTCGCGGACGAAGGTGCCGAGCGAGCGGCCGTCGACGCGGCGCACGAGCTCGCCCACCGTCCAGCCGAAGGTGATCATGTGGTAGCCGTTGCGGGTGCCCGGCTTCCACCACGGCTCCTGCTTCTCGAGCAGAGCGCACATGTACGACCAGTCGTACATGCCACCCGGGTCGACCGGCCCGGAGAGGGCGGGCACCCCGACCGAGTGGTCGAGCATCATGCTGACGGTGGCGCTCTCCTTGCCGTTGGAGGCGAACTCGGGCCAGTAGTCGCCGACCAGTGCGTCGAGATCGAGCGCACCTCGGTCGGCCAGCAGGTGGGCGCAGATGGCGGTGGCGCCCTTGGTGCACGAGAACACCACGACGCGCGTGTCCGCCTCCCATGCCCGACTCGTCGCCGGATCGGCGGTGCCGCCCCAGAGGTCGACCACCGTCTCACCGTCGACGGTGACGCACATCGCCGCACCGACCTCGTCGCGCTGGCGGAAGTTCTCCTCGAAGGCGGCCCGGACGCCGGCGAAGTCCGGATGGTGGCTGCCGTTGACGACCGTCGTCATCCCGTGACTCCGAGCGGGTCGCCGGAGTACGTGTGGTCGCTCACGATCATGCCCTCGTCGTCGTAGGTCAGCACGACGCAGGAGGTGATGGACATGGTGTCGTCCCGCCAGAACGCATCCATCTCGACCGCGACCGTGTCGCCGCTGGCCACCATCTTGGTGATGCTCATGCGCCGGGTGGCGTCCGCCGCGACGATCTGCTTCTCGACCTCGCGCAGCTCCTCACGACCTCGGAAGGTGAGCCCGCGGATCATGTCGCGCACCTCGCAGTCGACGGCGTAGCACTCGTCGACCATGCGCATCACGTCGTTGTTCCACGTCCATTCCCAGTGCTTCGTACGTTCGATGTTGCGCTGCTCGGTCGAGCTCATGGTTGCTCCTTCGCGAGGTGATGAGGGTGCAGGGGTCGCCGGGTCAACGCCGTCCGCCGTTGGCGAACTTCGGCATGACCTCCTCGGTGAACAGGCGGACCGATCCCATGATCTGGTCGTGACTCAGCGTGCCGAACTGGATCGGGAAGATCAGCTGGTCGATGCCGGCGTCGATGTGCTTCTGCACGAACTCGATGCACGTCGCCGGGCTCCCGATGCAGAAGAGGCCATGCTGCACCTGGCCACCCAACGTCCGCGCCTCGTCGCTCAACCCAGGCATGTCGAGCGGGTCGAAGGTCGGCAGCACGAAGAGCTCGCCCTCCTCCGAGAACGCCGCCATCTTCTCGTAGTAGTCGTAGGCACGTGAGGTGCTGCCCTTCCACTGCGAGATGAACCCGACGTTCTGCTGGACGAAGAACTGGACGTGCGGCCACGCCGTCTCGAGCGCCTCCTCGTCGGTAGGAGCGCAGTACATCATCGGCGACACCGCGACCTGGTTGTTGATGGCGCCCGCCACCGGGTTCGCCGTCTCGAGCGCCTGGCGATAGGCGGCCATGTTGTCCTCGAGCATGCCCGGCTGGCTGAAGCCGAACGACAGGATGCCGAGGCCCCGCTCGCCCGCCACCTTCCAGCTCTCCGGCTGGGTCGCCGCGATCCACATCGGCGGGTGTGGCTGCTGGATCGGTCGCGGGGTGACCCTCCGCTCGGGAAGGTCGTAGAACTGGCCCTTCCAGGAGAACGTGTCCTCGACGAACATCCGCGGGATCATGTCGAGCGCCTCGAGCTGCATCGCCCGACTGTCCCCGGGATCGATGCCGAACCCGAGGAGCTCGTCCTTGGTGATGGAGCGCCCGGTGCCGAAGTCCACCCGGCCGCCCGACACGATGTCGAGCGCGGCGATCTTCTCGGCGACCCGCCAGGCGTGGTTGAACTCCTTCGGCAGCAGCACGACCCCGTGCCCGATGCGGATCCGCGACGTGCGGGCGGCGAGCGTCGACAGGAAGACCTCCGGAGCCGACGAGGAGGAGTAGTCGCCGAGGAAGTGGTGCTCCACCTCCCACACGTAGTCCCAACCGAGCTCGTCGAGCAGTACGACCTGCTCGATCGCCTCCTGCCAGACTTGCACGATCCGGTCGGCGTCAGCGCCCAACCCCGGGCCTGGCTGCAACTCGTACACCGCTCCGAACCTCATGTCGACCCCCATGACAGAGAAAGCTGGTACCTGCTTACTATCACGGCCCCGGCCGGCCGGCCAACCGGCGCCCGATCGAGCTACGCACGATGCAGGGCCCCGTGCAGGACCAACTGGGTCATCTCGTCCAGGATGTTCTCCCGGCTCGTGCTGCCTTTGTCACTGGCCAGCCCGAAGTCCCGCATGAGGGCCATCATCGCCACCATCCCGATGACGGCGCGCGTCACCACCCCGGTGTCGGCCGGCGGAACCCTCCCCAACTGCATGACGCGCTCGGCGGCCCGCTCGGCCAACTGATCCAAGGCCTCGCCGAGGGCCGGCGTGTGTTCCAGCGCCGCCACCATCTCCGGCTCGAACACGCTCATCGCCAGGTAGGACATGATGAGTCCCCGGTTGTCGGCCACGAAGTCGTACAGCCTGGCCATGAAGAGCCGCTGCTGGTGTTCGGCCCGATCCGGTCGCCACTCTGCGGCGTCGACCTCCAGCCACTCCTCGATGAAACGCGTGAGGGGGAGCACCACCGCCGCCGAGTAGAGGTCGGCCTTCGAGCCGAAATTGCGGAACAGCAGCACTTCGGCCACGCCCGCCTTGTTGGCGATCTCTCGCGTGCTCGTGCCGCGGAAGCCGTTGGTGCCGAAGAGCTCCTGGGCGGCCTCCAGCAGCAGGCGGCGGACCTCGCCGGAGCTGCGGCGCGGTCGAGAGACGTCGTCAGGCACGGTGACCAGTACCGTCCGCGCCGGGAGCACCGCCGATCAAGCCAACGATCATCACGTCCCCCCGATTCTTTGCCCGGCCCCAGTGGTTAGCATAGTGTGCGCTAACTCCTGACGGCTCGACGTTCGCGCAGGAGTGCGGCCGCTCGTCGTTCGAAGTATGCGGATGCGGACGGCGGTCATGCCGCTCGTTCCCGAACCCGTCACCGCTCCCGATCGTGGATTGCAATTCCGGTACACAGGTGGTAAGTACATACTTTCAGCGATGCCTTGGGGATGTCGCTGGTACCAAGAGGGGGAAGCCATGAAGTCGTCGCGCTGGTATCTGCCTGCGATCGCGGCCGCACTGAGCCTGGTCGCGGCGGCGTGCGGATCGGACAACTCGTCGTCATCGAGCGGCACGACCGCCAGCCAGGCGACGACGGCGGCGGCGGCCACTACCGCGGCAGCAGCGACGACCGCAGCGGGGGCCACCACGACGGCGGCCGGCTCGAATGGTGGTACGAGCGCGGGCATCACGTTCTCGACCTCGAACAGCCACAAGGTCAACGTCGATCGCACCGGGCAGACGATCACGATCGGGCTCTCCAACGACGAGGGCGGTGCCTTCTCGTTGCCCGAGTTC
Source organism: uncultured Acidimicrobiales bacterium (assembly GCA_963728985.1). Lineage (GTDB taxonomy): Bacteria > Actinomycetota > Acidimicrobiia > Acidimicrobiales > Ilumatobacteraceae > DASXAI01. Next base: position 349,048 of record CAVSME010000009.1, read on the forward strand.
CGGATCGGGGCGGAGGTGGGAGCCAAGTACGTCAACGATCATGGCGGCATCAACGGCGCCAAGATCGAGCTGGTCGGATGTCTCAGTGACGCGTCGCCCGAAGGCGCCGTCAACTGCGCCAACCAGTTCGTCGAGAAGAAGGTGACGATCGCGTCGTACGGCATCGAGGTCGCCATCGATGCTGCGCTCGACGTGTACAGCGGAGCGAAGATCCCTCTCATCACGCCGGCTGCCTACGGCAGCGCGCAACGCACGGATCCGAACGCCACCGTCATCGGTTCGGCCGCGGGCGCGTACACCGTCTGGCCGCTCGAGGCCTTCAAGTCGTTGAACGCCACAAAGGTCGCGTTCATCGCCGAGAACCAACCGTCCTCGCAGAACTTCATCGAGCTCCTCAACAAGTGGGCCCCGAAGCTCGGCGTGGAGATCGTCAGCACGACACTCGTCGATCCCGGGAACCCGGACTACTCGGCGGCCGTGCAGACCGGGATGTCGAAGGGCGCCACGGCGATCTGGGCCTTCGTCTCCGAACCCGGCTGCATCGCCTACGTGACCGCCGTCGATCAGCTCGCGTACAACGGCGTGAAGATGGCTGGTGCGTGCAGCCAGTACATCTCGGTCCTGGGCGACAAGTCCCTCGACACGCTGAACCTCATCGACGCCTACTTCCCCGACGTGGCGGCGTCCGCTCCCAGCAACATCCAGGACAACCTCAAGACCTACGCCGACGCGATGAAGGCGGCCGGGCAGGACAAGTACATCGACGGCTTCGCCGCCCTGTCCTTCTCGTTCATGCAGGACCTGAAGACGCTGCTCGAGACGATCCCCGAAGGTCCGATCAACGCGGACTCGATCGCCAAGGCCAAGAACACCGATCAGTCACTCCCCTCCTTCAACGCTGCTGATTTCAACTGCGGAGTGAAGGTGTGGCCGGCCGAGCCCGCCTACTGCCGGGCCGGCCTGCTCATCCTCAAGGTGGTGAAGCAGGACGGGAAGCTCATTCGTGAGCCGCTGAGCAAGGAGAACAACGGCTACTTCTACGATGAGAAGATTGCCGCCCAGAGCACCTCGATCTAAGCGCCAACTTTGACTGACTACATCACGTTCCTGCTGGTGGGGCTGGGCTCGGGAGCGGCCTATGCGGCTATTGCTCTCGGCCTGGTCATCACCTACAAGGGCACCGGCGTCATCAACTTCGCCGCCGGTGCCATGGGAGCGTGGGGCTGTTACGTCTACGACGAGCTCCGCCGGAACGGCAACCTTCTCCTGCCACTGCCGATCAACCACGAGAGCACACTGGGCGACGACGGCGGCTACGGGGGGTTCCCGCTGGTGTTCTTCACGGCGATCTCCGGTGCCGCCTTCCTGCTGCTGTATTGGCTGTTGATCGCCCGGCCGATCGGCAAGCGCCGGCCGTCGTGGACCCGCCCGCTCCTCGTCGTCGGCGTGGCCGGGACGATCGCCTGGACCGTGCACGTGTTCCTCGATCTTCAGGGCGACGGCACCTACCGGCTCCCGCTCATCCCATTCCGGTACGACGTGGGAAGCATGGACTTCCTTCCGGCCTTCGTCATCGCCGGCGCCTCCGCCGCGCTTCTCGGCCTTGCGGTGCACTTCCTCGTGTTCCGGCCGCTGCGCACCGCGCCGCCGCTGGCGAAGGTGGTGGCGTCGATCGGCTTGATGACGACGCTCCAGGCCCTCATCGTCTTCCGCTTCGGCAGCGTTCCTCGCGCCGTCGAAACGGTACTCCCCGCCGAGAAGGTGCACTTCGGTGGCGTGGAGGTACCGAGGGACCGCGTCTTCCTCGCCATCGCCGCCATCATCGTGGCCATCCTGGTGTGGGCGTACTTCCGCTACGCGCGAATGGGTCTGGCGACGCGAGCGGCGGCAGAGAACGAGCGCGCCGTCTCGCTGGCCCGCTACTCGCCGCAGTTCCTCGCCGGAACCACGTGGGTGCTCTCGTCGGTCGTGACCACCCTGCTGTTGGTCCTCACGCTCCAGATCGTGCCGTTGTCGCCCACCGTGCACACGCTGATGATCGTGCCCGCACTGGCCTGCGCGCTGGTCGGCCGCCTGACCTTCGTCGGGCAGACCGTTGCGGCGGCGTTGGCCCTCGGGTCGATCCAGTCGATCTTCACCTTCCTGTCGTCGAAGGACTGGTGGCCGACGTCGTTCCGCACCGGGCTCTCCGACGCGGTGCCCTTCGTCGTGTTGATCATCGTGCTCTTCGTCCTGGGCAAGTCGCTCCCGACTCGCGGGGCACTGAAGGCGGATCCGCTCCCCCAGGTGATCGTGCCGAAGAACCGTCCCCACGTGATCATCCCGCTCGTCGCTGGTGGGCTCCTGGCGATCCTGCTGACCAGCGGCGGGTACCGCTACGGCGTCATCACCTCCATGATGTTCACGGTCGCGACGCTCTCCATCGTCCTGCTCACGGGCATGATCGGCCAGATCTCGCTGGCCCAGGCCGCCCTCGCCGGCACGGGCGGGTTCGCCCTCTCCAAGCTGGCCGACGGCGCCGGCATCGGCTTCCCGTGGTCCATCCTCCTCGCCGCTCTCATCGCCGCCGGCTTCGGCATCCTTGTGGGCGTGCCGGCGGTCCGCATCCGCGGCGCGCAACTCGCGGTGGTGACGCTCGCCGCCGCCGTGGGTCTCGAACGCTTCGTGTTCCGGAACACCTCGTTCACCAAGGTGTCGGGCAACCCGATCCCGAACGCCCAGCTGTTCGGGATCGATCTGGGTGTGCGACGCGGTACGAACATCGCCCGCTGGCAGTTCGGTGTCATGGTGCTCGTCGTGCTGGTGCTCGTCGCGCTGGCCGTGTCGAACCTCATGCGCTCCGCCGTCGGCCGTCGTTTCATCGCCGTGCGCAGCAACGAACGGGCGGGTGCCGCCGTCGGCATCAACGTGTCGGCCAACAAGCTGCTCGCATTCGGAATTGCGTCGTTCCTCGCCGGTATCGCCGGCGGCCTCATCGGATACAGCCGCGGCCAGCTCTCAGCGGACTCGTTCTCCACGTTCGTCAACGTGAGCTTCCTCGCGTTCGCCTACCTCGGTGGCATCACGGCCGTCTCCGGCGCCATCGTCGGCGGCGCCTTCGCCCCGCTCGGCATCGGTTTCGTGATCTCCGACCGCCTGTTCAACGTCGGAAGCGTCTACTCGCTCGTGGCCGGCCTCGGCGTGATCCTCACCGCCATCTTCAACCCGATCGGGATCGCCGGCGCCAACCGCCAGAGCTGGGACCGGCTCAAACTGAAGCTGGCGGCGCGCCGCGCCCATCGACCGGTCCCGCCCGCCGACGAACCCCTGACATTCGACGACGTCGACGCTCAAGGCGAACACCAACCGATCATCACCCCGACCGAGGACGAACCGGTGCGGCGGGCGCGGCACGTGCGCACCGCCGACGCCGAGGTGCTGTTGCGCACCATCGACCTCAGCGTCACCTACGGCGGCCTGCGGGCCGTCGACGACGTCACCCTGGAAGTGCAGCGCGGCGAGATCGTCGGGCTCATCGGTCCCAACGGGGCGGGCAAGACGAGCTTCGTCGACGGGCTCACCGGCTTCACCGCGGCCACTGGTTCGGTCGTCTTCATGGGGGATCTCCTCGAACGTGCCGCCCCCCACGTCCGGGCCCGCCACGGGCTGGCGCGCACCTGGCAGGCGGGTGACCTGTTCACCGATCTCACCGTGCGGGAGAACCTCCGAGTGGCGTCCGAGAAGGCGTCGGTGCGGTCGATCGTGCTCGACGTGCTCCGACCGACCCGACCGATCGACCAGACGAGCGTGGACTGGGCGCTCGACCTCGTCGGCCTCACCGAGCACGCCGACGACAAGCCGCAGAACCTGTCCCTCGGTCAGCAGAAGTTGCTCGGTGTCGCCCGCGCCCTTGCGGCCCGACCACGCGTCGTCCTGCTCGACGAGCCGGCGGCCGGCCTGGACAGCACCGAGAGCCGCGGCTTGGGCGAGCGTCTCCACGACATCGTCGACCACGACATCTCGGTCTTCCTGATCGACCACGACATGGGCCTCGTCCTCGAGACCTGTGACTACATCTACGTGCTCGAGTTCGGCCGGCTGATCGCGGAGGGCACACCGGCGGAGATCCGCAACAACGACACGGTCATCGAGGCCTATCTGGGTGAGGCGGCCCGCAAGGCGAAGGCCGACCGCACCGTCGAGGTGACGCCGTGAGCGCCATCGAAGTGCACGACCTCGTCGCCGGGTACGGCGGCGTGCCGGCGGTGCGCAATGTCGACCTGTACGTCGACGAGGGCGAGATCGTGGCGCTGCTCGGGCCGAACGGCGCCGGCAAGTCCACCACGCTCTGGACGATCGCCGGCGTGCTCCGGCCGATCGCCGGCACCATCGAGGTCCTGGGACGATCGACCCGCTCGCTGCCCGCCCACGCCGTCGCCCGACTCGGGCTCGCCCTCGTACCCGATGATCGCGGGATCTTCTATCAGCTCACCGTGGCCGAGAACCTCCGCCTGCATCGTCAGCGGCGCGCCAAGGTGTCGGTCACCACCATCTTCGAGCACTTCCCAGCGCTGGCCGACCTCGTCGATCGCAAGGCGGGACTCCTGTCGGGTGGCGAGCAGCAGATGTTGGCACTGGGCTGCGCGCTCATGGCGCAGCCGCGTGTGTTGATGATCGACGAGATGTCGCTCGGTCTGGCGCCGATCATCGTCGAGCGGCTGCTGCCCGTCGTCCGGCAGATCGCGACCGACGTCAACATGGCGGTGCTCCTCGTGGAACAGCACGTCGCCGCCGCCCTTGCCGTGGCCGATCGGGCGTACGTGATGTCCCACGGCGAGCTGGTCCTCCACGATTCCGCCGCCGCCCTCGCGTCGAGGCCCGAGCTCCTGGAGGCGAGCTACCTGGGTGAGATCGTCATGCCATGACGGTCTGGCGATAGCGAGAGCGCGAGGCACCGGGTATGGGCAGCTCCGGAAAGGCGAGACGAAAGCCGGCAGAACCCGAGGAGACGAGCCGGGTGCGCCGGGCGACGCCGCCGGCCAAGAGCCGGCGTCCGACGACGGTGGCGGCAAAGCGACGGCCGAGCCGGGCGCTCGCCCCTGGTCTCGAGCTGGACCGGGCGGATCGGCGGATCATCGAGCTCCTGAGCATCGACGGCCGGGCGAGCAATCGTGCCATCGCCGCCGACATCGGCCTGACCGAGGCCACGGTGGCGGCCCGCATCCGGTCGATGGCCGAGCGGCACGTGCTGGGGATCACCGCTGTCCTCGACTGGCAAGCGGCGGGCTACGAATGGGACGTCTGGGTCGAGGTCGAGGTCGAAGCCGGTGGTCGGAGCCTGGTGGCTGTCCGAGACGACCTCGCGGCGATCGCCGGCATCCAGTCCGTCACCACCGTCTTGGGCCCGGTCGACCTCGTGATCCACGCCCTCGTTTCCGACCGCGCCGAGGCCCAGGCGCTCATCAACGATCGCATCACCACCGTGGAGGGCGTGCGGCGGGTCCAGCCGAACGTCGTGCTGGACACGATCAAGTACAGCGCTCGCTACGCGCAGCTGCCCGGCGGCCCCAGTCGAGGGTTGCGGCTGCCCGCTCCCACCGTGGACCTCGACGGACTCGATCGGGACATCCTGCTGGCACTGCTCGACGATGGCCGCCGGTCGAACCGCTCGATCGGCCGGGCCCTGCGGACATCAGAGAGCACGGTCCGGGTGCGCCTGCGGCGCTTGGAGGAGGCCGGCCTCCTTCGCATCGTCGGGCAGAGCGATCCGTATCAAGCCGGACTGGTGCGGGCGGCCGCCTTCGTGTGGGTCGACGTGGATGCCGGCGGCGTCGACCGGGTGGCCCGGACGCTGGCGGCGATGAGCGAGGTGACGCTCGTGGCCGCCATCGCCGGCCGCCACGACCTGCTCATCGGCGCGGTGACCGCCACCCACGACGAACTGGTCGAGCTGGTCACGGAGCACCTCCGGGCGGTAGCGGGCGTCCGATCGACCGAGACCTGGGAGGTGGCCCACATCCTGAACGTGGGCCGGCCCTGGGTGCGCTTCGAGCACGCGCATCCCCGGTGATAGCCCGGTTCGAGTCAGCCCGTGGCGCGCCGCCGGGACGAGGGCCGCGGTGCCGCGGAACCGGCCTTCGTCACCCGCACCGCTCGGACCGAGCGCGGCTGGGCGCGGTGCAGGCCGCCATGGAGGACGATCTGGGTCATCTCGTCGATGACCTCGTCACGGGTCGGCTGCTTCCCAGTGGGACTCCCGAAGTCATGGAAGAGAGCCATGGCCAGGATCATGCCGACCACGGCCCGGGTGCCGACGCGGGTGTTCGAGCCGGCCGCCTTGCCGAGCCGGCCGAGGTGCTCGCCCGTGGCATCTGCGGTCCGGTCGAGCGCATCGAGCAGGGCCGGCGTGTGCTCGAGACCCGTCACCAGCTCGGGTTCGAACACGGTCATCGCCAGGTACGACATGATCAATCCGCGATTCTTCGCCACGATGCCATAGAGCTGGGCGATGAATTCACGTTGACGCTGTTCCGTGTCCTTGCGATCCCATTTCGACCAGTCCATGGATAGCCAGGAATCGAAGAACTGGGTTAGGGGCGCGACCACGGCCGCCGAATACAGCTCGGATTTCGTACCGAAGTTCCGGAAGAGGAGCACTTCGGCGACGCCGGCCCGATCGGCGATCTCCCGGGTGCTCGTCCCGCGAAATCCGTTGGCCGCGAAGAGCTCCTGAGCGGCGGTGAGGATCAAGTCTCGCACCTCCGCCGACGATCGCCGGGGACGACGGGCGGTGGGTTCCGCGCCCATCGACGGTGGCGACGATTGCTGTTTGGCGCGTGGCATTGCGCCTCATCCTAGGAGGTGACTGCCGACGAGGGGCGCCATGGCGGCAAAGACGGGGCAATCCACCGGCGGGACGCCCGGCCCCTTCTACGAGGCCAGGCATCGACCGACGGCGGAGCGGGCACCGGCCACACGGGGGAATGCACGGCCGGCCCGGGCTGACGAACCCCTCCGCTCCCGGCCCACTCTAGATAGTGCTCACTCTCTCCACAAGCGACTGGTTGCCCTAGAGTTAGCACCTACTATATTCTGGGGCGGCGAGGCTGACCCGTGGGGGGCGGCTCGCCGGGGACCGAGGAGCACAGATGCACGACCTCATCATCAAGGCCGGCACGGTGGTCGACGGAACGGGAGCCAGCCCGTTCACCGGCGACGTCGCTGTCAGCGCGGGGACGATCGTCGAGATCGGGAAGGTGACGGGCCCGGCCCGCCAGACCATCGACGCCGACGGCGCGCTGGTCACACCCGGTTGGATCGACGCCCACACCCACTACGACGGGCAGGTCACGTGGGATGACCAGCTCGAAGGGTCCGCCGCCAACGGCGTCACCACCGTCGTGATGGGCAACTGCGGCGTGGGCTTTGCTCCCGTGCCGGCCGGTGGCGTCGCCGCGCTGATCGACCTGATGGAGGGGGTCGAGGACATCCCGGGCACCGCTTTGTACGAGGGCATGCCGTGGGGCGAGTGGGAGTCCTTCCCCGAGTACCTGGCGTTCCTCGACCGGCGGGCGTGGCCTGTCGATGTCGGCGCTCAGCTCGCCCACGGCGCCCTGCGCTTCTACGTGATGGGCGAGCGGGCCATCGACGACTCCGACGCCACGTCGGCGGACCTGTCTCGGATGGCGGAGCTGACCGAGGCCGCCGTCCGGGCCGGGGCGGTCGGCTTCAGCACCTCGCGCATCCGTGGCCACCGATCGATGTCGGGCTACTGCGTGCCGGGCACCTTCGCCGCCGAAGACGAGCTGCTCGCCATCGCCCGGGCCATGAAGGCGGGCGGGGGCGCCGTGTTCCAAGCCATTCCATCGAGCGCGATCGGCGAGATCGCGAGCTTCGGCGCCGAGCAGGCATCGCTGGCCGACGAGCTGGCGATGTTCGGCCGGATCTCCCGGGAAACCGGACTGCGCTTCGTCTTCAGCACGTTCCAGACCAACGACAACCCGACGGGGTGGCAGGAGGGGCTGTCCGTCGTCGCCCGGGAGAACCAGCTCGGCGCGTCGCTCTTCCCCATGGTGGCGCCTCGCGCCGGAACCGTCCTGACGACGCTGAAGGGCTACCACCTCTTCATGCAGCGCCCCACCTTCCTGCGTGTCGCCCACCTCCCGTTCGACAAGCTGATCACCGAGCTGCGCCGCCCGGAGGTCAAGGCCGCCATCCTGAGCGAGGCGGACGTCCTCGACGACCGCCCGGGATCGATGCAGAACGTGCTGCCTCCGGTGTTCGCCGAAGCCCTGCCGCTCACCTTCCCGCTGCGCGACCCGGTCGACTACGAGCCGACGCTGGACCAGTCCTTGGCCGCCCGGGCCGCCGCGCAGGGGCGCGACCAATACGAGTACCTGTACGACTTCCTCCTCGAGGACGACGGCACGGCGGTCGGCGTCTTCCTGGGAGCCAACTACATCGACGGCAACCTCGACGCCTGCCGGGCGATGCTGCTCGACCCGAACACCGTGTCCGGACTCTCCGACGCCGGCGCTCACGTCAACTTCATCTGCGACATGGCGAATCCCACGTTCCACTTGACCCACTGGGCTCGTGACCGCTCGCGGGGTGAGAAGCTGCCGGTCGAGCACGTCGTGGCCAAGGCCACCTCGAAGCTGGCGATGGTGTTCGGCTTGAACGACCGCGGCTCCATCGAGGTCGGCAAGCGGGGCGACATCAACGTCGTCGACCTCGAGAACCTCAGGATCGAGCGGCCGACGCTCTACCGGGACCTGCCCGCCGGCGGCACCCGCTTCCTCCAGCCCGCCAAGGGCTACCTGGCCACGCTCAACCACGGGGTCCAGACCCGGGACCACGACACCGACACCGGCGCCCGGCCGGGCCGCGTCGCTCGCCCCGTGCGCTGACCTGAGCGCTCGCCATCCGGCGGCGGTTCGACCTGCCGCGCCACGAGTTCCGCATCACAACCGAGTTGGGGGTACGACATGTCCAAGTACGACGTGGTGATCAAGAACGGGACGGTGGTCGACGGCACTCGACTTCCGCGAGTGGTGACCGATGTGGGCATCGTGGGAGGCCGCATCGCCCGCATCGGTCGCGTCGACGACCTCGACGGTGCTCGCGTGCTCGACGCCACCGGGCTGATCGTGGCGCCTGGCTTCGTCGATCTGCACTGCCACTACGACGCCCAGATCCACTGGGACCCCTACTGCACCGTGTCCGGGTGGCACGGTGTGACCTCCCTGGTGCTCGGCAACTGCGGCTTCGGGTTCGCACCGGTGAAGCCCGAGGACCGCGACCGGGCCCTGCTGATGATGACTCGCACCGAGCAGATCCCGTACGAGTCCATGAAGGAGGGCATGGCCTGGAACTGGGTCTCGTTCCCCGAGTGGCTCGACAACCTCGAGCGCATCCCGAAGGGGGTCAACGTCGTCAGCTTCGTTCCGCTCAACGCCCTGATGGTGTACGTGATGGGCCTCGAGCGGGCCAAGAGCGGGCTGCCGGCCTCGCCTGAGGAGCAGCGGGAGATGCAGCTCCTCCTGCGCGAGGCGATCCTGGCGGGGGCATCCGGCTTCTCGATCCAGCGCCTCGGCAAGCGCTCGCTGCAGGCCGACTTCGACGGCACGCCCATGCCGACCGACCTGATGTGCGACGACGACGTCCTGGCGCTGGCCGACGTCCTGCGTGAGCTCGACCAGGGCTTCATCCAGATCACGCAGGCGACCGTCGGCGGCGGCGACCTGGTCCAGGGCGCCGCCAGCCTCGACGTTACCGACAACGCCGACTTCCGGTTCATGGAGGTGCTGGCCGCTCGGGCCCAGCGGCCGGTCCTCTGGAACGCCGTCGCCGCCATCGACGACTTCCCGGCCTTCCACCGCAAGGTCATGGAATGGCTCGACGAGTGCCAGCGACGCGGGCTGCGCATCGTCGGCCAGGGAGCCAACGTGCGGACCTGGTTCCAATTCACCCTCGAGTTCTGGAACCTCTATGACTCCAGCCCGGCCTGGAACCGGGCCATGCAGGGCACGCGCGAGGAGCGCCTGAAGCGGCTCGGCGACCCCGAGCTGGTGGCGCAGATGGTGGCGGAGGACGGCGAGCTGATCACCGCCGGCATCGGCGGTCCCATCGCCAACATCACCGTCGCGTCCCACGGCGGCAACAAGGAGCTCGAGAAGTACGTCGGCAAGCGTCTCGGTGACATCGCCGAGACCGAAGGACGTCATCATGTCGAGGTGATGATCGACATCGCCGTGCGTTCGGGGCTGAACGCCGAGTTCCGCACGGCCGATGCCACGTCGACCAATCCCGAGTACGTGGGTGAGCTCATGCAGCACCCCTACGTCATCCCGGGCATCTCCGACGGCGGCGCCCACATCAAGTTCTTCACGGGTGGGAGCTACCCCACGGACTTCTTGACGTGGCTCGTGCGCGACGAGCACAAGATCTCCCTCGAGGAAGCGCACTGGCACCTCTCCTACCTACCGGCGCAGGCGGCCGGCTTCTACGACCGCGGCTTCCTGCGAGAGGGCGCGCCGGCCGACATCGTCGTCTATGACCTCGAGAACCTGAAGCGCACGCCCGAGTTCGAGTTCGAGATCGCCCACGACTTCCCGGCCGGCGAATGGAGGCGGGTGCAGCGAGCAGAGGGCTACCGCTGGATCCTGGTCAACGGGGAGGTCACCTTCGCCGACGGCGAGTGCACCGGCGCAACGCCCGGCATGCTGCTCCGCTCCCGCGGGGCAGCCGACATGGTCCTCGTCGCCGGCGCCTGATCATCCCGGGGTCGGCCGTGTACCCCGTGGGCGTCGCCTCGGTGTGGCCATGCCCACGGGTATCGGGGCCGAGGACCTGCCAAATCCCCGGTCGATGGAGTCACGGGATCAGTTCGAGTCCAGCGAGATCGCCTTCGGCCCGCCACTGGGCCAGCAGGGCGTTGAACGCATTGGCCCCTGGTGCGTAGGCCGTCCCGATCAGCGAACCCACGGTCTTGTCGAACTGGCCCTCGTTGTTGTAGTAGCCGGGCGTGCACGACTCGATGAAGGCGTTGCTGGTGACAGCCAGGCGGCGGACCTCGTCCACCCACTCGGCCTCGCCTTCCGCCGTCGGCTGGACCGCCTTGGCGCCACGAGTGCGGACCTCGTTGATGATGTAGGCGATGTGCCGGGCCTGGTCGTCGAACATGGAGGTCATGTTCACGGAGAGACCGTTCTGGCCGATCCCGACGAAGAACCAATTCGGGAAGCCGCGCGTCGAGTGGCCGTGCAGGGTGCGGATGCCCTCGGACCAGTAGTCGAACAGCGACTGATCGTCGCGACCGATGATGTCGAAGTCGACCCGACGCCGAGGACTGGTGCCGATCTCGAAGCCGGTCGCGAAGATGATGCAGTCCACCTCGTACTCGCGGCCGTTGGCGACGACTCCTGTTTCGGTGATGCGCTCGACACCGTGGGATTCCGACGTGTCGACGAGCGTCACGTTGGGTCGGTTGAACGTGTCCAGGTACTCGTCGTTGAATGTCGGCCGCTTGCAGAACTGGCGGTACCACGGCTTCAGTGCGTCCGCCTTCTCCGCATCCTGCACGACGGCGTCGACCCGGGACCGGATACGGTTCATCTTCTGGAAGTCGGCGATCTCCGCCATGAGCTCGGCGTCCACGCTCACCGCCCGGTCGCCGCCGGTGGGCGCCATGGACTTGAGGTCGCGGAAGATCTCGGTCCACGCGTCGTTCACGAGGTCGACGTCGAACGGCTGGCCGATCACGATGCTGTTGAAGTTCTCCCGCCGCGCCCGTTGCCAGCCCGGCTGGAGCGTCTTGACCCACTCCGGATCGGTCGGCTTGTTGCCTCGGAGATCCACCGATGAGGGCGTGCGCTGGAAGACGTACAGCTCCCGCGCGGCGGCACCGACGTGAGGAACGCACTGGATCGCCGTAGCACCGGTACCGATGATGGCGATCCGCTTGTCGGCGAGCTCGGTGAGGTCGCCGTTGTGGTCGCCGCCTGTGTAGTCGTAGTCCCACCGGCTGGTGTGGAAGCTGTGGCCCTTGAAGTCCTGGATGCCGGGGATCCCGGCGAGCTTCGGACGCGATGCCGGCCCGGTGGCGACGATCGTGAACCGTGCCCGCATCGCATCGCCGCGGTCCGTGCTCACGATCCAGCGCAAGCTGGGCTCGTCCCAGCGCAGCTCCGTGACCCTGGTCTGGAAGCACGCCAGGTCGTACAGCTCGTACTGCTCCCCGATGCGGCGTGAGTGCTCGAAGATCTCGGGGGCGTAGGAGTACTTCTCCTTCGGCATGTAGCCGGTCTCTTCGAGGAGCGGGAGGTAGCAGTACGACTCGATGTCGCACTGGGCGCCTGGATACCGGTTCCAGTACCAGGTGCCACCGAAGTCCGCGCCGGATTCGATGATGCGGACGTCCGCGATACCGAGCTCCCGGAGCCGAGCGGCCATGAGCATGCCGCTGAACCCGCCGCCGATCACGACCACGTCCACCTCGTCGGTGAGCGGCTCGCGGGGCTGCGGCTGCCCGGCGAAGGGATCGGCGTTGGCGTAGTGCGCGTACTCACCCGACGTCTCGAAGTACTGGGCCTCGCCCTCCGGGCGCAGGCGCTTGTCGCGCTCGCGCCGGTACTTCTCGCGCAACTCGTTGGGATCGAATCCGAGCTCGGCCGGCGTGGTACCGGCGACGGGCCGTGCGGTGGTGTCGTTCGACATCGGTGGCTCCAAGGTTGGGACGGTCAGGAAGGCAAGATCAGCGAGCGGCGGGACGACCGCTGCCCACGGTGGCCGGTGCCAGGTTGAAGACCTCGGCCGCGTTGGTGCCGAGGACCCGGCGCTGATCGACAGCGTCGAGAGACGCGATCGACCGGCGGATCATCTCCGGCGCGTGCATCGAGGAATCGACGTGCGGGAAGTCCGAACCCCACATGATGCGGTCATGCCCGACGAGGTCCAGCTGGCTGGCAATCGTGCGCTCCTCGGGTTCGGCCACGAAGTAGACGTTGCGGCGGATGTAGTCGCTCGGTCGCAACTCGAGCGGTCGGGTCCACGCGAAGTGGTCGTACTTCTCGTCCATGCGATCCATCAGGTAGGCCGCCCAGCCCGCTCCGGACTCCACGCAGATCACCTTCAGCTCGGGGTGGCGGTCGAAGACGCTGTCGCTCACCATCGACGTCACCGCCGGGATGAGCTGCAGCGTTCCTCCCAGGCTGAAGTTGAAGAGCAGTGAGCCGGCGTTCACCTCCGGGGCATCGATGGCGTCCTCGACCCGGCTGCCGTACCACCGGCCCGCAGGGTTGGCGTCACCGAGGCGCACGACGAGGTGCAGGCAGACCGGGACGCCGGCCTCGGCGCACCGGGCCCAGATCGGGTCGAAGTCCGGATGGCCGGGCCGGCGCCCACCGTACGGCTCCGGGTAGGCGAAGACACCCCGGAAGCCGAGGGCGAGGCACCGGTCGAGCTCCGTCATGGCCTCGTCCACGTCGAGGAAGTTGAGCTGCGCGATCGGCGCCGTCCGGCCGGGGATGGCGCTCGAGAAGTCGGCCTGCCAGTTGTTGTAGGCACGGCAGGACGCCGACGCCCATCCGACATCGTCGGTCGTCCACAAGATGCCGATCGTCGGGAACAGGACCCCGACATCGACTCCCCAGTCGTCCAGCATGGCCGCCCGCGCCGCCGGGTCATAGCTCGCCTTCGGGCAAGAATCCACGTAGCGCATCGATCGGTCGAAGAGCCGTGCCCGAGGCTCGGTGTCGACGCCGCCCAGGCCGGCCAGGATGCCCGGCGGCATCAACAGCTTGTCCCTGTCCATCATGAGGTGCTCCATGCCGTCGATCTCGACGACGCGGATGGCACGGTCCCGGTACTTCGGCTCGATGTAGTTCTCCCAGAGGTCGAGCGGCTCCATCACGTGGGAGTCGCAGTCGATCACGAGGGCAGGGTCGCTGGTCACGATGGTCTCCTGGAGCGCAGAACGGTCGGCGAGGGATCAGTGGCGGAGCAGGAGCCGGCCGGGGCGGGCGCCGGTGTCCTTGTCGTGGTCGCGCACGACCTCGCCGTGGGCCAGCGTCGCCAGGTAGCCGGTGGCCTCCTGGAGGAAGCGCATGCCGCCGGCCGGCAGGTCGTGCACGGGATACGGCGGGTGGAGCTCGAGCCCGTCGAAGTCGATGACGTTGATGTCGGCGCGCAACCCAACCGCCAAGCGGCCGCGATCGTGCAGGCCGAACAGCGCCGCCGTCTCGGCGCACTGCTTGCGGATGACGTGCTCCAGCGACAGCCGCGGGCCCTTCCGGTCCCGCACCCAGTGCGTCAGCAACGACGTCGTGTTGGACGCGTCGCAGATCAGGCTGCAGTGGGCGCCGCCGTCGGCCAGCCCGACCACCGAGTTCTCGTCGGAGAGGATGGCGTAGATGGCGTCACAGTTCCCGCGCGCGTAGTTGAGGCCGGGCAGCATCAGGATGGCGTGGCCGTCGTCGCCCATCAGCAGGTCGTACATGAGCTCATCTGCGGTCACGCCGGCGCGAGCGGCCTGCGCCGCGACAGACGTCTCCGCGCGCGGCTCGTAGTCGACCGGATTGCCGAGCGGATAGACGAACTCGAGCCGCTGGGCGATGATCAGGTGCATCGCGTCGTTGATGGAGCTCGAACGCGGCGGCGCGTCGGACTCCGACACGATGGCGGCTCGGATCTCGGGCCGGCGCAGCTGTGCCAGGCGCTCCTCGAACGGCAGGCCGGCGAGCGCCATGTAGGTCGGGCGGCGCTGGAACAAGTGGTTCGACTGCCACGACAGGAGCACGCCCGCGGGGCGTGAGGCCGTCTGGGGGCGAAGCCGGGCGCCGGCCTGGTTGGCCGTGCGGACGTAGTCGAGGACGAAGGCGTAGGCATCGGGGTCCTCGCCGAACTCGACGGTGAGGAACGTGATGGCCAGACCGGTCTCGATCGACAGCCGGGACATCCAGTCGAGCTCTGACGCCAGGGCCGCCTCCGTGCCGAGGGCCATGCCGCCCTGGCCGACCGATCCCCCCGGCACCACTTCGAAGACAGCGCCCGTGCCGGCCATGGCTCGACCGATGGCGAAGACCTCTTCCTCGGCCGCGAACGTGCCGGGAACGGGATCGCCGTGGATCGACTGGTGCCCGAGGATGCGGGACATGGACAGGCCGAGGGCGCCGGCGGACATGGCCTCCGCCGTGAGCGCCGCCATCTGGGCGATGTCATCGGCCGTGGCGACTTCGTTCCTGATGCCGCGCTCCCCCATCACGTACACCCGCAGTGGGCCGTGCGCGATCTGGGAGCCGACGTCCATGGACCACCACCGATCCTTCAGGCAATCGAGGTAGTCGGGGAATGACTCCCAGGTCCAGTCGATGCCCTCGTACAGCGCGGTCCCGGGGATGTCCTCGACCCCCTCCATGAGCTCGATGAGCTCGCGCTGGTGCCCTGGGCGCACGGGGGCGAAACCGACTCCGCAGTTCCCCGTGATGATCGTGGTGACACCGTGGCTGGCGGAAGGGTCGAGTCGGTCGTCCCACGTGACCTGACCGTCGTAGTGGGTGTGGATGTCCACGAAGCCGGGCGTCACGATCGCGCCATCCGCGTCGATCGTCCGTCGGCCGGCGCCGGACAGTCGAGGCTCGATCGCCGTGATGCGATCGCCGTCGATCGCGATGTCCGCCGGGTACGAGGCCCCGCCGCTCCCATCTACGACCTGTCCGTTCTTGATCACGATGTCGTGCATCGACGCTCCTCCCCTGCCCCGAGAGGGAACTATAGCAAGTGGGTGCTAGCTTGGCTAGCGGATCGGCGGCGTCGCTTGTGGCGCTGACGAGTGCGCACTAACTTCGGTCTTGGGGCCAGATGCAACTAGGGGAAAGGGCGACGATGACGGCTATCGAGATCACGCCGGGCGACGCAGAGCTCGAGGAGGAGGCGAACGCCACCGCAGCGCGCCGATTCGTCTCGGCCCGCGGCGCGTACGAGCTGTACCACGCGCCGCCACTGGCGCCGCCGACGACACCCGACCAACTGCCTGATGAGCAGGTCGAGGCGCTGGTCGACTACTTCGACTACAGCGAGCTCGTGGACGACGATCACTCCGACGACGAGGTCCGTGCGTCGGTCGCGGGCATGATCCGGGCGATCAGCCCCGGCAACATCGTCACCCCGCTCTTCGATCAGGGCGGCGAGAGCGGCATGAGCCTCATCCATGCGTGGTTCGGCCCCAACTTCCCTCTGTTCCGGCACAGCCACCCACGATTCGGCGACTGCCTCTACTACGTGGTCGCCGGCTCCGCCGTCCTGGGCAGCCAAGTGCTGAAAGCTGGCGACGGCTTCTTCGTCCCGAACGGGATGCCGTACAAGTACCGGGCAGGGCCCGAGGGCGTGGAGATCCTCGAGTTCCGGGCGGGGGGCGGCACCGAAGGTGCTCCAGTCATCAAGCTCCACGAGCCGTCGGCCGGAAGCATCGATCGGATCGCCGAGGCGGCGACGCAACTGCACGAACAGTGGCAGCAGCCGCCGGCTCGCGTGGCCGACACCGGCCGCTGAACCACACGCCGGCGCGACCTCGCGCAATCGGCTAGCGCCTGGCACGACATCGACTCGGGGGTAGCGATGTGCTGACTGGTGTGCGCGTGCTCGACCTCACCGATGAGCGCGGCACGTTCGCCGGCTACCTGCTCGCCGGACTGGGCGCTGACGTCATCGCGCTGGAGCCGCCCGAGGGTTCCGGAGGCCGGCATGTGCCGCCCTTCGACCGCGCCGGCCGGTCGCTGTTCTGGGAGGCGTTCGGTCGCGGCAAGCAGTCCGTGGTCGCCGACCTGCGCACCGCCGCGGGCACGGCCACGCTGCGCGAGCTCGTCAGCGAGGCCGACGTGCTCATCGAGTCGGCCGACCCCGGCGCGATGGAGGCGCTCGGGCTCGGTTACGCCGCCCTCGCCGCCGTGAACGACCGCCTCGTGCACGTATCGGTCACCCCCTACGGCGACGACGGACCGAAGGCCGGCTGGGCCGCCACGGATCTGACGATCGCCGCCGCCTGCGGCTTCATGTCGCTCACGGGGGACGAGGATCGCCCACCCGTTCGCATCAGCGCCGACCAGGTCTACTTCCACGCCGGCCTCGAAGCGGTGGCCGCCGTGCTCGCCGCGCTCTACGAGCGCGCCCACCACTCGGGTCGGGGCCAGCACGTCGACGTCTCCGCCCTCGAGTCCTTCCTGCTGGCGTCCCAGTTCCAGATGCTCGGCGCGCCGCTCCACGGGACGGCGGCAGGCCGCATCGGCGGTGGGGCCCGCACCGGACCGATCCGCCTGCGGTTCATCTGGCCGTGTCGCGACGGCCACGTCGCCCTGGGCTTGGCGTTCGGAACGTCGCTCGGGCGGTTCGCCCGGAACCTCATGGAGTGGGTGTGCGAAGAGGGCTTCTGCGACGAGGCGACCCACGACAAGGACTGGCTCGGCTACGGCCTGCAGCTGCTGACCGGGCAGGAGCCCATCGACGAGTGGGAGCGCGTGAAGGACATCGTCGCCGCGTTCCTCCTCACCCGGACGAAGGCCGAGCTGATGGAGGCGGCGATTGCCCGCCGTCTGGTCATCAGCCCCGTCTCGACACTGCCCGAGGTGCTGGACGACGCGCACTTCCGCGCTCGCGAGGTCTTCGTCACCGAGGACGAGGCGCGGCGACCGGCCTCGTTCGCTCGGTTCGACGGCAGCCGCTTGCCGTTCCCGGCTCCGGCGCCGGCGCTCGGATCAGGTGGCGCTTGGCCACCGGCGCGCCGTGACGACCGCAGGCCCCGGCCGATCGTCGAGACCGACAGCTCCCATGGCGCCCTCGCCGGCCTGAAGGTGCTCGACCTGACGTGGGTGATGGCCGGTGCGGCCGGCGGCCGAGTGCTGGCCGACTACGGCGCCACCGTGGTGCGGGTGGAGTCGACGGTGCACGTCGACACGATCCGCACGCTCGGCCCCTTCCGCGACGACACCTTCGATCCGGAGTTCTCAGGGCCTTACAACTGCACCAACGCCGGCAAGCTCGGTCTGGCCCTGAACCTGTCCACACCGGCGGCGCGAGAGGTGCTCGCTGATCTCGTGCGCTGGGCCGACGTGATGCTCGAGTCGTACTCCCCCGGCGTCCTGCACAAGCTCGGCTTCGGCATCGAGACGCTGCGCCGACTCAACCCTTCTCTCGTCGTCGTGTCGAGCAGCCTTCTCGGCCAGACCGGACCACTCGCGTCGCTGGTTGGTTTCGGGAACATGGCGGCAGCCATCGCCGGTTTCACCGGGCTCACCGGATGGCCCGACCGAGACCCGGCGGGGCCGTTCAGTGCCTACACCGACACGACCGCGCCTCGCTTCCTCGCCATCGCCGCACTGGCCGCAGTGGAGCGTCGGCGCCTGAGCGACTGCGGCGCGCACGTCGATCTCGCGCAGTGCGAATCGGCCGTCCATCTGCTGGCGCCATGGCTGCTCGATGTCGACGTCACCGGTCGCGTGCTCGGCCGGGCCGGCAACGACCATCCCGTGATGAGTCCCCACGGCGTGTACGCCGCCTCGGACGGATGGCTGGCTCTGGCGTGCCGCGACGACCGCGACTGGGCGGCCCTGTGCCGGTGCCTCGGCCGGGCGGACCTGGAGACCCTGTCCGGAGACGACCGCCGTGGGCGTCGGCAGCAGCTCGACGCGGTCGTCGAAGCATGGACGTCCGCTCGGAGCGCCGACGATGCCGCCGAGCAATTGCAAGAGGCCGGCGTGCCCGCCCACCCGGTGCAGACCGTCGACGAGGTGCACCTCGATCCGCAACTCGTCCACCGGCGGTACTTCCGGGAGGTACCCCACCCGACGCAGCCGGGGGGCGTGACGTGGATCGAGAGTCACCGGCCCCACCTCAGCCGCACACCAGCGCGATTCACACGCGCCGGCCCGACCTTCGGCCAAGACGTCGAGCCCGTGCTCCGAGACCTGCTGGGCTACACCGACGAGCGCATCGGAGATCTCGGCGGCCGCCGGCGCCCTCGAGTGACCGGGCTACAGATCCACCACGAGGTCATCGCGCGGGCGAGCGCAACAGATGAGGACGTTGCCGAGAGCGGGCTCGTCGATGGGCTCGGGCGAGTAGTCCACGGCGCCGGAGATCAGTGCTGTCTCGCACGTGTGACAGACCCCCGTCCGGCATGACCATCGGACCGGCACGCGACACGCTTCGGCCAGCTCGAGGACGGAGTCGTAGCGCTCGGCCCAGCGTGCCGTGAACCCGCTGCGAGCGAACGTCACCGGTGGACCCTCGCCCGGCGGTCCGTCCGGGAGGCGGGGTGGACCTTCGAGACCACCGACGACACCGGGAGTGATGGCGCCCAGCGTCCCGAAGCTCTCCGTGTGGACGTGGCCGGCGTCATGGCCGAGCGCGCTGAAGGTGGCGGTGAGCTCCGCCATGAAGCGCGCCGGTCCGCACAGGTAGACGTGGGTGTCGATGGGAAGGCCGAGCCGGCGAACGACGTCGGCCGTGACTCGGCCCGCCATGACCCCGTCCTCCCCGAGCCGATCGTTCGCCGACGGCGAGCTGTAGCAGAATCTGCGAGTGGGCGCCGGGCAGGCGCGCCAGCAGTTCGCGGGCCTCGGTGGCGAAGGCGTGCTCGGATGCGTTCCGGGCCCCATGGATCCACCACACCGGCCGGGACGAGCGGTCCGCAGCCAGGGCGTACAGCATGGCGAGCACCGGGGTCACGCCGACACCGGCCGAGACGAGCGCGACCGGGCCTGACCCCGGCGCGAGGGTGAAGACGCCACGGGGCGCGGCCGCGTCGAGCGTCTGGCCGACGGCGACGCCGGTTTGGATGTAGGCGCTGGCGACGCCGTGGGGTTCACGCTTGACGCTGATGCGGTAGCCCGGCGCGCCGGGCGGGCCCGACAGGGAGTAGTTCCGCACGACGGTCGTGCGTGCGTCGATGGGCAGCCGGACGCTCAGGTACTGCCCGGGCAGCGCCGCCGGGAGGGCGGCGCCGTCGACGGCCGCCAGCCGCAGGGACGTCACCGTGGCGGTCTCCGGCTCCACGGCGGTGACCTCCAGCGGGCGGAAGCCGGGCCACGCCGGCGGGTCGGCGGCCACGGTGGCCAGGCCGGCGTTGCCACCGGTCGTCCCACCACGTGCGGACTGATCTCGCAACGCCCGCAGCGAGGCCTTCCATCCCGGGCTCAGCGCCTCGACGCGCAGCGCCTGCTCCAACTGCTCCCGGGGATGCCCGGGTAGGTACAGCAAGGCATCGACCTCGGCGACGGTGACCGCGTTCGGATCGGAGGCAACCTTGACGATGGGCTCGCCCGCTTCGACATGGCCCTCGGTGATGACGCGCAGATAGAAGCCGGGTCGACGATGGGACACGAGCAGTGCCGGCAGCTGCGGCTCGTCCATGCGGATGCCCAGGCGGTAGCACGTCACCCGTGGCTGGGAGACCTCGAAGACCGCCTCCCCGATCTGGTACCGGTCACCGATGCAGACCTCGTCGTCGGGCAACCCGTCGACGGTGAAGTTCTCTCCGAACTGCCCGTAGGTGAAGTCGGAGCGGCTCAGCTGATCCTGCCAGTACCGGTAGGAGTCGATCTGGTAGACGAGGACGGCCCGGTGCTCCCCCCCGTGGCCGGCAAGATCCCCTTGGCCGTCGCCATCGATGTTCAGCCGGCGGACGAAGCGGCGCCCCTCAACCGGAGCCTTCCAGATCCCCGTGTGGACCGTCGCGTCGCGCCATGCCACGTCGACGGGGAGACCGACGTTCAGCGCCAACAGCCGTGCCACCACGTTCGTGAAGCTACGACGTCCCCGGCACCGATGGCGGCCGGCCGGCTGGGCCTCTATCGTCAGCGTGGGGGTGCCGGGGTCGCTCGACGACGGCCAGGCGTGAGTGAGGAGATGATGCACGACCACGACACGGCCGACGGTTCGGTCGAAGAGGCCCTCGAGCCGTACTGGCTGGAGCCCGACGAGGTCGCCGGGCTCACCTCAGCGACGCTCGTCGAGCGGGTCCGAGCACTGGCTCCCCTCCTGGCGTCGCGGGCCGACGCCGCCGAACGGGAACGACGACCAGACGACGAGGTGATGGCGGCGCTGCGCCGGGCGGGTCTCTACTACCACTTCGTCCCGAAGCGCTTCGGAGGACTGGAGCTCGGCGTCGCCGAGTTCGTCGAAGAGGTCCTCCCGATGGCCGAGGCGTGCGCGTCGACGGCGTGGGTGACGTCGTTCTGCATGGAGCACAACCTGATCCTGGCGCTGTTCCCCGAGCAGGCCCAGGAGGAGATCTTCGGTTCGCAGCCGTACATGATCGCGCCGGGCGCCGCCTTCCCCGTGGGCCGGGGGACCGTGGTTCCCGGCGGGTTCCGCGTGACCGGCCGCTGGAACTACGCCAGCGGCGTGATGCACGCCGACTGGGCGATGGCGATGGTCAAGGTGGACCGTCCCGACGTGATGGACGTCCGCTGGGTGATCGTCCCGATCGACGAGGTCGAGGTGCACGACGTCTGGCACGTCGACGGGATGGCTGGCACCGGCAGCAACGACATGTCGATGACCGACATCTTCGTGCCCGAGCACCGCACGCTGGACGTGGCCGCCGCCGGTCGGGGCGAGGCGCCTGGAGCGAGCCTCTATGACAATCCGCTGTATGCCATGCCGCTCAGCACGTTCCTCGCCCTCACCGCCGCGCTCCCGCTCGTGGGAGCGACCCGAGGCGCCCAGCGCCTCTTCCGCGAACGCGTCGCCACGCGGGTCAGCGCCGGGGTCAAGCTGGTCGAGCGCGCCACCGTGCTGGCGGTCTTGGGCGACGTGACGGTCACCGTCGACGTCGCCGAGATGATCGTGCGGCAGGCCGCCCACGACGTCATGGATCTGGCGGTCACCGGCCGGGCCGGCGACATCGCCGCTCGCGCCGCGATCAGAGCACGCTTGACGCACGCCACCACCACCTGCCGCGATGCCGTGCGCCGCATGCTCGACACCGCCGGTTCGAGCGCCCACGAGCTCTCCAACCCGCTCCAGCGCATCGCCCGTGACGTCGCCATGGGAAGCGCTCACGTGGTCCACGACCCACTCACCACCGCCGAGCTGTACGGTCGCACGATGCTCGGTCTTCCTCCTCAGACGCTGATCGTCTGAGCACGCCGTTCGATGGAAGCCACCTTCTTGCTCTGCACAGATGGATCCGACATCGCGTTGAACGCGCTGGCGGCGGGACTGCAGGTGCTCGAGGCCGCCCGTCGCGTCGTCATCGCCACGGTGATCGAGCCCGGCGACCCGTCGCTCGTCGCTGGCACGGGGATGGCTGGTGGCGTCATGTCTGCTGCGGAGTTCGAACGTCTGGAAGACCAGCGGGTGGGAGATGCACACATGGCCCTCGACCGCGCTCGATCGACGCTTGGTCTGCCTGACGCCGAGACGATGATCGTCACCGGCGCCCCTGGCCCGAGCCTGTGCGATCTCGCCAAGGCACTGGGCGCATCAGTGATCGTCATGGGCACCCGCGGACGCGGCGGGATCCGGCGGGCGGTGCTCGGTTCGATCTCCGATCACGTCGTGCGCAACGCCCACTGTCCGGTGCTGACGACGGGCGCGAGCTGAAGCGGGCTGCGAGCCGGTGAGCGCCGCCCAGCACGCCGCGACCTGCGCGGCGAGCTCGGTCTCGGTCCCGTCGTTGACGAGTACGTGCTGAGCCAGCTTGCGCCGGTCGGCCTCCGATGCCTGCGCGGCCAGGCGCCGACGCACGTCGGCCTCGTTCATGCCGCGTGCGGTCGCTCGCGCCACGCGCAGCTCGATCGGGGCCTCGACGGTCACCACAACCTCGTAGACCCCGCGTCCGAGATTGCCTTCGGCGAGGATCGCCATGTCGAGCACGACCACGTCGCTGTCGATGCCCGCGAGCACCTCGACCAGTTCGGCGTTGATGGCCGGATGGCTGATCGCGGTCAGCCGGGCGAGTGCGTCAGGATCGGCGAAGACGACGGCGCCGAGCTCGCGCCGATCGACCGTCCCGAACGCGTCGAGCACCCCGTCGTACGCCTTGCCGCCCGGTTCCAGGACCACGTGACCGAGACGATCGACGTCGATCACCGCCGCGCCGTTGGACTCCAGCATCCGGGCCACGGTCGATTTCCCCGCGCCGATGCCGCCCGTGAGCCCGATGACCAGCATCCAGTCGACGCTAGCCCGCGCCGTCCTGAGCGTTCACACCCGGGAACAACCCGACGCGCTCAGTCGAGCGACGCCAGAAACGGACCGACGGCGTCGAGGAAGCCGGGGGTGTTGCCGCCGTGGACGTTGTGACCGACGCGGGGCACCGTGACGAGCCGACCGTCGCGTAGCGCGCGTACGAAGCGTTCGGCGGCGTCGGGGAGCAGCACATCCGATTCCTCGCCTCGTAGGAGCAAGACCGGACAGGTGATGGCGCCGACGTCGTCGAGCGTGATGGGATCGAGCCGGCTCGGCAGGCGGCGGTGGTCCACCTTGCTGACGTACTTGCCGTCCGCCCTCACGAGGAGGTTGTACTTGACCGTGCGGGCGATGTGCTCGCGCGTCCGGAACCGGTCGTACCGGGCGACGTTCTCGAGGAAGACGTCGAGGTCGTCGAACTCGATGTTGTGGGCGACGAAGTCGCCGATGACCTTGGCCCCCTTGGCCGACAACTCGGGACCGACGTCGACGAGCACGAGGGCACGAGCGAGATCGGGGCGTCGCAATGCGGCGTGGAGGGTGACTCGACCGCCCATCGAGTGCCCGAAGACGATCGGCCGCACGAGCTCCTGGTCGGCCATGAACGCCAGTGCGTCAGCGGCCATCGCCTCCATGGAGTAGTCGAGCTCGCGGCTCCACTCGGTGTCGCCGTGGCCCCGCTGATCCAGTGCGTACACGTGGTAGCGATCCGACAGGTGCAGGCTGACGAGATCCCACGAGTGCGACGACTGGTTGCCACCGTGGAGGAGCAGGACGGCAGGCGCACCGGGGTCGCCCCACTCCGTGAAGTGGAACCGCATCCCCCGCAGGATCGTCTGGCGGGACACGTACCGCACGGCGGTGTCGTGGGGGATCCCCAGGTCGGAGGCGCTCGCGAGCAGGCTGGCGAACTCGCCCGATGAGCGCATGTCCCTGGGCGCGAGGTCGTCGGCGAACTCGTTCAAGTACACGGCGCCGAGCCTACGAGAAGGCGTCCGGTCCGACGTCAGTGGCGCAGCTCCGGGAGCACGGTCTCGGCGAAGAGGCGTGCGGGTTCCCGGATGTCACGCCCGAAGAACTCGACGATGAGCATGGTGCAGCCAAGGTCGACGTGGCGACGGACCTGCTCGATGATCCGGCCCGGATCCCCGGCGATGGCGAGGTCGCCGCGGGGATCGCCGAGATGGCCGCCGAACACGCGAGCGGCGGTGTCGATCTGATCGTCGGCCGACGCCGCGTCGGGCCCGATCACGACGAGGCACTGTTGACTGATTCGCAGCGTCGACAGGTCCCGATCCGCCTCGGCGGCGCTGGTCCGCAGGACGTCGACCTTGTGGGCGAGGTCCTGCTGGCTGATGGCCGGGTTGTTCCAGATGTCGGCGTGGCGGGCGGCGAAGGGGATCGTGCGCCGCTCACCCGATCCGCCGATCAGGATCGGTGGGTATCGCGGCGGCCCGGGCAGGCACACGACATGGTCGGCCTGCACGAAGCGGCCATCGAAGGACGTCTCGTCGCTGGTGGGATCCCACAGCTGCCGCAAGAACTGGATCGTCTCGTCGAGCTGGTCGAAGCGATCGCCGACCGGGAGGAACGGCATGCCGAAGTCCGTGTGCTCGCGTGGCATCCATCCGAGCCCGAACCCGGGGATCACCCGCCCGCCGGCGATCGAGTCGACGGTGGCGATCACCTTGCCGAGATGGGCCGGGTTGCGCATCCCGGCGGGCGTCACCAAGGTTCCCAGCTCCACGTGGTCGGTTCGACCGGCCAACGCGGCCAGCAGGGTCCAGGCCTCCATGATCGGGATCGACGGGGATTGGGGGCCGTACAGGTGATCGCACACCCACAATGAGTCGAACCCCATCGCCTCGAGCTCGCACGCGGCGTCAACCGATTCCGCCCACGTCCGCTTGATCTGCGGAACCGTCACTCCGACATGAACGCCATCACTCATCGGGCGCTCCTCCCCTGTTCCGATGACTGTAGGCCAACCCACCTCGCCTGCTGTCCAGCGTCAGTCGAAGGCCACCGTGACGCGGCCGAACGGTCCGAAGTCGGCCACGCACGTGTCACCCGCGTCGGCCTCGAAGACGTCGGTGGCGACGCCCGTGGTGACGAAGTCCCCGGAGCGCAGTCGTGAGCCGAACCGGGGCAACTCATCGGCCAGCCACGCCATCACGTCGAGCGGATGGCCCAGCACCGCCGCGCCCGAGCCGGTCGTGACGAGCTCGCCGTTGCGGGTGACCGACACCGATGATGCCGCGAGATCGGGGCCGCGCCAGTCCGTGACCGGCTCGCCGCGCAGCCACCAACCGTGGATGGCGTTGTCAGCGGCGACGCGCAACGCACCGACCGCCCATGACTCGAACCGGTGGTCGACGATCTCGATGCCCGGTAGCAGGGCGTCGATGTGCTCGGCGATCGTGGCTCGCGTATGGCCACCGTCGACGGGTTCGACGTCGTCGCCGACGCGGAAGGCGAACTCGGCCTCGATGACGCGGTGGGTGAACCGGTCGGCCGCCAGCGTCGCGCCGCTCGGCGAGGTGCTCTGCGACAGCAGCCGCCCGAACAGGGGTCGATCGATCTGCAAGGCAGCCTGCGCGATCTCACTGGTGCATGCGACCTTGTAGCCGATGCACTGACCGTCAGCCTGGGCCACGAGGGCAGCAACCACGCGGTCTTGGATCGCGTACGCGTCGGCCAGCGTCTGCGGCCGCAGCGGCACCGGCAGGTCGGGCACCACTCGACGGTTCGCCCGCATGTCCAATAACTCGGCCGCCGCTTCACCCACCAGATCGTCGTTCATGGGATACAGCCTGCCAAACGGCGGGACGCTCGGGCGCTTCCTCGGCGGCCTCCTCGCCGATGATCCGTCGGAGCCTCGCTGGCGTAGTCGCGCGGTCAGCTCTCGGCGAGAGCGGCCATGACTGCGGCGGCGTCGTCGGCGTGCTGGTTGAACACGGTCACGTAGGAGATCCCGAAGTCCCCCGCTAGGCGGAGCAACTGCCAGCAGATCTCCTCGATGGTCCCGAGCGCAAGGAACGGGCACGACAGCACATCGGCGAGTGGCGTGTGGTGGCGATGGGCGATCATCTCGGCGAGGTACTCGCGGTCCTCGGTGATCGTGAGCTGCTGCAGCAACACGTTGAGCTCGGGCGCCGTCGACCGGCCGGTCGCGTGCTTGCGGACGTGGGCAACCCGGTCGGCCAGGCCTCGCCGGCTGAAGTGGGTGCGCATGTTGACGCCCTCACGGTCGGGGCTGAAGCCGGTGAAGCTCACGATGTCGGCCTGCTCGGCAGCGAGGGCGAGCAGCCGATCACCATTGCCACCAACCAGCAGGGGAAGGGCCCGGCCCTGCGCAGGGGCGGGCGCGATCACGTGGTCGCGCAGGAGGACGTGCGGGCCGTTGGTCGTCACTGGCGCGCCTGCGAACAACGCTCGCAGCGCCATCACGGTCTCCCGCAGCCGTTCCACGCGGATCGCCGGCGGGTCGTACGTGATCCCGGCGCGCTTGTACTCGGCAAACGCCCAGCCCGCGCCGACACCGAGCTCCAGCCGACCGCCGCTGAGCCGATCGACGGTCGCCGCGTCCTGAGCCAGCACTGCGGGATGGCGCAGATCGTTGTTGACGACGAGGGTCCCCAGACGGAGGCGACGGGTCGCCCCGGCGATGGCCTGGAGGGTGACGAAGGGCGACGCGGCGTTGAGGTGGTCCGACACCGCGAACGTGGAGAACCCGGCCTCTTCGGCCCACTGGGCTCGCTCGACGAGGTGCCCCAGGTCGCCGAAGCCGGCGGCGCTGATGCCGAACCGCATCAGCGTGGTCGAGGCCGTCGATGAACCCGGTCCGAGAGCACTGCCGGCACGGTCGCGAAGCGTACCCACCCTTCCCGTTCACCACCCGCACCGCCGTGGCGACGAGCAGGCATTCGCCGGCCTGCTGTCCGCCCTCGTCTTCCCTGCGCTGTCGCTGGCGCTCGTGCGAGCGACGCCGCTCGAGCCCGCGGAGCCGGAGCCGGTCCGGGTGGCGGTGGCGCCGTAAGTGCTCGACCCCGGCGGTGACTGCTCGCCCGGCCAACGATCATCAGCGGTGTAGCAAAGAGGGGTGACGACGCCCCGTTTCACCCGCCACAACCTCGGCCTCCGGGTCGAGCCTCGTCAGCGAGACACGGTCAAGCCGCTGGAGCTGTTCTTCGATCTGGTGTTCGTCCTCGGCTTCACGCAGTGCAGCGCGCTGATGGCGGTCGAGCCGTCGTGGCTCGGCCTGCTCCGGGGGTGCATGGCACTGGCGCTGCTGTGGTGGGCGTGGGCGGGCTACGCCTGGTTGACGAGCGTCATCGATCCCGAAGAGGGCTCGGTCCGGATCGTGATGCTCGCCGCCATGAGCGCCCTCGTCGTCGCTGCTCTGGCGGTGCCCGAGTCATTCGGCGCCCGCGGGCTCACCTTCGCGCTGGCCTACGGCGCGGTCCGGCTCGCCCACCTGGCCCTCTTCCTCGTGCCCGGGCGCGAGGACGCCGGGTTGCGACGCACCGTGTTCGAATTCGGCACCACCAGCGGCGTGGCCATCACCCTCCTGGTCGTCGGCTCGTTCCTCGATCCCAGCGCGCAGACCGCTCTCTGGGCGCTCGCCATCGTCACCGACCTCGCCGGAGGACTGATCGGCATCGGCGGATGGTCACTCATGCCGACGCACTTCGCCGAACGGCACAACCTCGTCATCATCCTGGCGCTGGGCGAATCGATCATCGCACTGGGAGTCGGGACGCACGTCGAGCTCACCGCACCCGTGACGGTCGCGGTGGTCCTCGGGGTGGCGCTGGCGTCGGCGCTGTGGTGGATCTACTTCGACGTCGTCGCCATCGTCACCGAGCAACGACTCGAGCGCGCAGAGGCCGGGCCCGAACGGAATCGCTACGCCCGGGACTGCTACTCCTACATCCACCTCTTCATGGTGGTCGGGATCGTGCTCGCCGCGTTCGGCGTGGAGCACGTGTTGGAGCACGTCGACGAGCCGCTCGGCGCCGAGGTTGGCTTCGCGCTGCTGGGCGGCGTGGCGATCTACCTCCTCGCCCATGTCGCACTTCGACTGCGCGGCGCGCACACGCTGAACGTCCAGCGGTTGGTCCTGGGCATCGTCTTCCTCGCCGCGGTCCCACTCAGCACCGTGGTCGACGCGCTGGGCACGCTCGCAGCGGCCAACGTGCTCCTGTGGCTGATGATCATGTACGAGACCCGCCGGTACGGCGAGTCCCGCTACCCGTTGCGCCACGGGGTCCGGGCCGAACCCGGTGCGCCGATCGGCGCCGACCGCCGGGTGCCCGCCGCACCCGAAGAGGTGTGACTCAGCTCGCCGGGAAGAACCCGTTGAGGTCGGCGATCAGATGCGTGGCCGTCAACGTGAACAGGCACACCGTGCCCCCAGCACCGATCTTCACGATCACGTTGTTCGGGATGTTCGCGCCCGCCGTGAAGTTCAGGTTCGACGCGACCGGCTGCGGTTCCCCACAGGGCCACACCGTCACGAACCCCGGCCCCGCGGGCTCCGTCACCGTCACGTTCAACACCGCCGCACCCGCATCCGCCGGCACCCCCGCCCGGCCCGTCACCTGCAACGCCGTCGTCGTCGCCGCCGGCCGCACACCCAACCCACCACCAACACCATCGACCGTCACGGCCCCCGGCCGACTATCCAACAACCGAGCCGGACTCGTCGGCGTGTACGTCGACCCCGCTGGGAAGAACCCGTTGAGATCGGCGATCAGATGCGTGTTCGCCAACGTGAACAGGCACACCGTGCCCCCAGCACCGATCTTCACGATCACGTTGTTCGGAACGTTCGCGCCCGCCGTGAAGTTCAGGTTCGACGCCAACGGCTGCGGCTCACCACACGGCCACACCGTCACGAACCCCGGCCCCTCCGGCTCCGTCACCGTCACGTTCAACACCGCCGCACCCGCATCCGCCGGCACCCCCGCCCGCCCCGTCACCTGCAACGCCGTCGTCGACCCCGCCGGACGCACACCCGACGCACCACCCGTCGCGCTCCCCGGCCGAGTGTCCAACAACCGGACCGGACTCGTCGGCGTGTACGACGCCCCCGCTGGGAAGAAGCCGTTGAGATCGGCGATCAGATGCGTGTTCGCCAACGTGAACAGGCACACCGTGCCCCCAGCACCGATCTTCACGATCACGTTGTTCGGAACGTTCGCGCCCGCGGTGAAGTTCAGGTTCGACGCCAACGGCTGCGGCTCACCACACGGCCACACCGTCACGAACCCCGGCCCCTCCGGCTCCGTCACCGTCACGTTCAACACCGCCGCACCCGCATCCGCCGGCACCCCCGCCCGCCCCGTCACCTGCAACGCCGTCGTCGACCCCGCCGGACGCACACCCAACCCACCACCAACACCATCGACCGTCGCCGCACCCGGCCGACTATCCAACAACCGCGCCGGACTCGTCGGGACGTACCCGACGGCCATGACCTGCACGACCGCGGCGAGCTGCGGCGCCGGCAGCCACTGGCCGGCCGCGCCGGACTGGTCGGCCCGCACGGTGCACGAGCCGGCGCCGGTCGCCGTGATCGTGGCCGAACCGGTGCCTCCTCCGGTGCACTGCCCGGAGGCCGCGATGGCGACCGGTAGGCCCGAGGTCGCCGTCGCCGCCACCGGGAAGGAGGTGCCGGTGCCGACGCTGGCCGGGGGCGGGGTCGCCCACGAGATCGACTGGGCGCCGGCGCCCCTCGCGCCAACGGCGACGACGGCGTCGAGCAGGCCGGCACCGACGGCATCGGGACCGAACGCGCCGACCGCACGGGCCGACGCCGCCTGGGACGCCTTCACCTGGGCGGGGGTGATGCCCGGAGCCAGCTGGAGTTGAAGCGCAGCAACGGCCGCCGCGTGGGGGGCCGCCGCAGACGTGCCGAAGAAGCGGAAGGTCGGCCCGGGCCCCCCGAAGAACGACGTCTGCCCGCCGTCAGTGGCGGCGATGTCGACCTGCTTGCTCTGGCACGAGGGCAGGGGCGCCGCCGCCGTGGTGCCCACCACCGGACCCCAGCAGTACGTCGCCGGACCGCGGGACGAGTACGGCTCCGCGATGTTGGAGTTGTTGAACGGCACGGCCGCCACGGTGGACGCGGCGAGCGCGGCGTTGTGACCGAAGATCGTCGGGCCGATCACGTCGCTCGTTGCCGACGGGAGCCACTCGGCCTGGGTCAAGTCGGGCCCCATCAGCCCAAACTTGACGCGGGGCGTTCCCGAGCCGGCGAAGCGGCCGATGACCACGCGGAACTGGCCCGTGGCGGTCCCGCCGATCGTCTCGAAGGCTCGCTGGCTCGTCAGGTTGTCCTCGGTGCTGGCGGCGACGACTGCGTCCGACGAGTTGAGAAGGAACACATCGAAGTCGGTACCGATGCCGAACTGCGGTTCGTTCCAGCCGAACACGAGCCTGAGCGTCGAGCCCGAGCCGAACGTGAAGCCGTCGGTCACGTCGACGCCAGGACCAGGATCGAAGTCGTGGCAGTCATCGATGCCAACCTCAAACGCAGTGACACTTGCCGGGCAGGCCGCCGGCCGGTATGCCAGGGCCTCGTACGAGCCGACGTTCTGACCGCTCACGATGGCGTTCGAATTGGCGGCTGAGGAGAAGTAGCTGACACCGGCCGCACGCGCGTCGTTGACCGCCTGGGCGATCACGCCGTCCTGGTACATGGGCTCCGAGAAGTAGGTGATGTCGTCCACGATCACCTTGGCGCCCCCGTTCTTCAGGGCGGTGATGTTCGTCGCGAATGCAGCCTCGGTGGGATTCGCCGTGGCGAACGCCAGGGACGCGCCCGGGGCGAGGTCGTGGACGATCTGCGCCATCGCCCGGCCTTCGTCGGTGTTCCCGCTGTCCTGGACGACAGAGACCGGCGTCGTGTGGCCGCAAGGGTTCGTCGTTCCTGGCAGCTCCGCCTGCGACACGTCGGTCGGCGCTCCGCCCAGCGAGTTGTACGAGTCCGACAGGACGCCGACGGTCACACCCGAGCCGTCGACGCCGAACGTGCTGCGAGCCGTGGCCGCGTTCAGCTGGGCGTCGCCCTCGGACACGATGCCCGTCGGGCACGTGGCATTCACCATCGGCGCGAGCTCCTCGTGCACGTACTCCACCCCGGGCACGGCGGCCAACGCCGGGAGGTCCGCAGGCGCGATCGTCATCGTGACCGAACGCAAGTTGTTGTCGACGAACGTGATGACGGCCCCTGTCGCCTCGACCGCCTGAAGCGACGACGAGCCGACCGAGGCCAGGCGTGCAGTCACGAGCAGACGCTCGTCGTCGGCGCGCACGAGGCTCCCGGGTCCCTGAGCGGCGAGATCGAGCGCATCCGCCTGGCTCGCATCCGGCAGCGAGAACACGGAGGGCCTTGACAGCTCCTGCAACCTCGGCGACAGCGGGGTGCCGAACTTGGACGGCGTCACGCTCTGGGCCGCACTCGGCGCCGCCCCTTCTACGCCCGCGAACAGGCTCCCGGCCACGAGCGCCACCGCCACCGGCACGCTCCAGAGCCTCTTTGCCGCCAACCCGCCCATTTTCACCCTCCGAAAATGTTGGTTGCCAACCAGGTGAACCAATTGCTTACCACGACCAGGAGATCGTCTCGCGCGAGAATCTTCTCGGACCTGGCCAAAAGTCAACTCTTTCTTTCTTTCGTCCGCCGGATTGAGCTCGCGCCGCGTTACCTCAGGTAGCAGCGCATCCCGACGAGCACGACGTGGTCGTCGGCGACCGGGAGCTTGCGCCTCGCGGCATTCTCCCGCACGGCATCGGGCGAGGAGCACGCCAGGTCGATGCCGGCCAGGCCCTCGGGACGACCGTCGGCGATCGGGACGAAGCGCAGCGTTGCGTTGTCCAGCGGGATCGTGGGCACACCGTCGACGTCCGAGCGGTCGATCTCGATGATCTCCGACCAGCGCGTCGCGACCTTCTCGGGGTCGTCGCACTGCATCTCCGCGGCCGTGATGGCGGAGACCAGGTCGGTGCGGATCGCCTGCTGCCAGTCCTTGCCGGCGGGGCTCCAGGGACCCATGGGGTCCTCGCCGCCGGCCTGGCGGTCGATCTCGAGAAAGGACCCGCCCGTGTCGGCCGGGTGCAGTTGCATGTTGGTGAAGCCCTCTTCGTCGAACTGCCCGACGATCCGGATGCCGAGGTCGTCCACTCGCGCCCGCCGGGGCGGATGGTCGTCGGTTTGGGTGATGACCATGTACCCACCGGCGCCCTTGCGGCGCAGGATGAAGCGCTCAGCGGTCGTGCCCTCGGTGATCGGGGCGACGATCTCGAGCAGCTGCGTGCCGATGGGCATCAGCGTGTTGTGCAGACCGAGGTTCTTGATGCCCGGATCGTGGAAGGCGATCGCCAGGCCAAGGACGTCGATGAACTCCTGGGCGGCCACGAGGTCGTGTCGGGCGACGAGCGCGATCTGGCGGATCTTGAGCATGGTGAGAGCTCCTCTCGTGGTGGTGCCGCCATCATGCTCCGGCCCGCGCTGCCACCTCGAAATGCGCCCGGCGGAGCGGTCCGCATTGCCTGCGTCGGACCGGGAATGAGAGACTGGCCAGCCCTTCGAGTCCCCCAGGAGGACGCACGATGGACGCTGATCTCATCATCCGAGCTGGCACGGTGGTCGATGGCTCGGGTGCGGCGGCGAGGCGCGCCGATGTCGCGATCGCCGGCGATCGCATCGTGGCCGTCGAGGATCACCTCGACGCCCGCGCCAACCAGGAGATCGACGCCGAGGGCCGTGTGGTCACGCCCGGCTTCGTCGACGTGCACACGCACCTGGACGCCCAGTTGGGCTGGGACCCGCTGCCGACGTCGTCGTGTTGGCACGGCATCACCAGCGTGGTGTTGGGGAACTGCGGCGTGACGTTCGCCCCCGTCGGCCCCGGCCAGCGCGAGTTCCTCGCCGAGATGATGGAGAGCGTGGAGGACATTCCTCGGCGGGCGATCCTGGAGGGCCTGCCCTGGGACTGGACCTCGTACGGGGACTACCTCGGCTGGCTCGACCGGATCCCGAAGGGGATCAACGTCGGCGGTCTCGTCGGCCACTGCGCCATGCGCGTCGCCGCGATGGGCGAACGCTCGATGGTGGAAGGCTCGGGTACGCCTGACGACATCACCCGCATGACCGAGATGGCCGAGGAGGCGCTGCGGGCCGGCGCGCTGGGGATCTCGACGAGCCGGACGTTCGGCCATGTCGTTCCCGATGGTCGCCCGGTCCCGGGCACGTGGGCGGGCCCGGACGAGCTGCTGGCGTTCGCTGATGTGCTCCGGCGCACCGGGCGAGGGCTGTTCGAAGGGGCCATGCGGCTCGGCGAGCGCGACGACGAGGCGTTGACGCAGACCCGCGCTGAGGTTGCCGTGATGGGCGACATCAGCCGCCGGTCAGGCCGGCCGGTGAGCTACGGCCTCGTGCAGTCCAATCGCCGGCCCGATCTCTACTCGCAGGTGATCGAGTTCACGAAGGAGCAGAACGCGCAGGGCGCGACGGTGCGACCGCAGACGACTGCTCGTGGCATCGGCATCCTGTTCGGGCTGTTCAACCGCACCCCGTGGGACCGCTCCCCTGCCTTCCGCGAGCTCCACGCGCTGGCCCCGAGCGAACGCCTGGCCGCGATCCGCGATCCGGAGTGGCGGGCGCGACTGATCAGTGACGGCGAACAAGCCCGCACGGTGCTCGGACCCGACATGGTCTTCGTGCTCCCCGACGGCCCGGCCCGCTACGACTGCCGTCCCGATGACTCGCTCGCCGCGCACGCGGCCCGGCGGGGCGTGAGCCCAGTCGAGGCGTTCCTCGACCTCGCGATCGAGAGCCATGGCATGGTCAACCTCAACATGCCGCTGCTCAACCAACGTCTCAGTGCGGTCGAAGAGATGCTCGACGACCCGTTGGTGACCCTCGGGCTCGCCGACGCCGGCGCCCACGTCGGTCAGATCATGGACACCAGCCAGCCGACGTTCCTGCTCACGTACTGGGTGCGCGAACGCCAACGCTGGACGATCGAGGAAGCAGTCCGACGGCTCACGTCCGACACCGCCGATCTGTTCGGCTTCACCGATCGCGGCGCCCTGCGCCCGGGCGCCTACGCCGACGTCAACGTGATCGATCTCGACAACCTCACCTTGCCGCAGCCGGAGTACGTGCACGACCTGCCCAACGGCGCCGGCCGGTACATCCAAGGCTCCAGCGGTTACGACTACACGATCGTGAACGGGCAGATCTTCATGGACCACGGCAAGCACACCGGCACCCTGGCCGGACGGGTGGTGCGCTCAGCGTCCTGAACGAGGCGCCGCGGTTGCATCAGCTCATGAGCTGTCCGCCGCATCGGCCAGTGCCTGGAGCTGTGGCGGGGTGCCGATCGCGATGAGGATCTGACCCGGCCTCATCACGGTCGCCGCCGAGGGGTTGCTGATGAAGCCCGCCTCGCTGTCGCGCAGGGCCAACACCAGTGCGCCGGTCCGGTCTCGGATCATGGCCTCGCCGATCGTGACGTCGGCGAGGCGCGAGTCGTCCCGGACCGCGATCTCTTCCAGGCGTAGCTCGAGGCCCCGTTCGTGCATCACGACGTCGAGGAACTCCGTCACGTGGGGCCGCACGACGAAGGCGGCGATGCGAGCTCCGCCGATCTCCTGGGGATTCACGACGCGGTCGGCCCCGGCCCGTCTGAGCTTGGCGTCGCTCGACTCCTCCCGGGCCCGGGAGACGATGAACAGGTCAGGCCGCAGCGACCGTCCGGACAAGGTGATCACGAGGTTGACGGCGTCGGTGGACGCAGCCGCCACGAGGGCGCCGGCGTGCTCGATCCCCGCGTAGCGCAAGACGTCGTCATCCGACGCGTCGCCGAGGACGTAGAGCTGCGTCCCCACGCTGCCTGCCCGTTCCGGATCGTTGTCCACGATCACGACGTCCTTGCCGGCGACCGACAGCTCTCGCGCGATGGCCCGGCCGACGCGTCCCCACCCGCAGACGATGATGTGACCTCGCAAGCCCGCGATGCGCTTGTCCATCCGTCGCCTCTCCATGGCCTGACTGAGATGCCCTTCAATGAGCAGCTCCAGCAGGACGGTCAGCGTATACAAGGCGGTGCCGACGCCAGCGAGGATCAGCACCATCGTGAACACCTGACCGGTGGGGCTGAGCGGCTGCAGTTCACGGAAGCCAACCGTCGTCACCGTCGTGACGGTCTGGTAGACGGCGTCGAGCGGCCCGAAGCCGAGGAGCACGTAGCCCACCGAGCCGACGGCGATGACGCCTGCTAGCGCCGCCAGTCCCACGGCGACATCGCGCCAGCGTCGCCGCACCAGGCCCCTTCCACTCGCAGCTGGGTTCACCAGGCTGCAGTCTGCACCCTGCGCCGACAGCCGATCCGAGGGCGTACTACGGTGAGGACCCACACCACAAGGACGCGGTCGGTGGTGGACCGCGAGGGGAGCACGACGTGGCTGCAGGGGACGACCCATCCGTCATCGAGCACAACCTGGGCGTGGCGCGGCGGGTTTGCGAGGCATGGAACGTGATGGACCTCGACGAGTTCCGCCGGTTGTTCGACGCGCAGGTGGACTACCGGAACATCCCCTTGGAGGGCGACCGCCACATCGGCCCAGACGCGGTCCACGGCGTCCTGGCGGGATTCCGCGAGAGGTGGGACGCCACGCTGCGAGTCGACAACATCGCCGCCGCCGGCAACGTCGTGCTCACCGAGCGGACCGAGATCTTCAAGCACCGCGCCGGCCTCAAGCCGGGCTTCGAACTGCCGGTCATGGGGACGTTCGAGTTTCGCGGCGGCAAGATCAAGGCGTGGCGGGACTACTTCGAACGGACGCACCTGCGCCTGCGGTGAAGTCCGGTCAGCGCATCACGACAGACGTGCAGACCACGAACGGCGCACGTGCGGACATGAAGTAGGACTGGTCGGCGAGCACGGCCGCCAGTTTCTCGGTGCCCACCGCCTCGCGCATGGTCTCGAGGTCGTCGAACCAGGTCTGGGCCACACCGTCGTAGAGCGGCTCGCGCCCGCCGACGTAGAGGTTCGCGACGGCATGGTGCTGGACGTAGCGGCGGACACCGGGGACTTGTGCCCCGAGGGGACCGTGGACGTCGCGCCAGTAAGTGCGGAACGCCTCGGGCGACAGATCAGGGCGCCGCTTCAGGAACACCAGCATGGTCAGCGCGTCATCGGCGACCACCCCATCGACGACGACATCGTCGGAGGTGACGATCTCGTCGCGGTGCGCCATGTCCATCAGGCTCGGCTCGTCCGCCAGCACCTCGGTGATCTCGTCGCATCCTCTCAGCCGCCGGAGATCGTCGAGATCGTTCCATGTCGTTTCGGCCACGCCGTCGTAGACAGGTTCGTGACGGCGATAACCGGAGTCGTCGGTGGGGTGTTGCACGTAGCGGAGCAGGCCCGGCAGTTGCAGCGCGAGATCGCGATGGGTGGTCTGCCAGTACCTGCGAAACGCGTCGACGCTCAGTCCCGGTCGGCGCTTGAACATCGTCAAGTTGGTGATCACACCTCGTCGACCTCCCTTCCGACCGCGGCCGAACCGGTCGACAGCCAGTACCGACGTTAGGCGCCACCGCCGCGCCCGTTCGCCTCCCGACCTCGGACTGGTTCAGGCGGCGTCGAGCCCGGCGATGGTCGGCATCGCTGGTGGTGGTGGTCGGCTTGTCGACAGCGTGCCGTCGGGTTTGGTGACCTCGACGGTGGCGTCGGGCAACAGCTTCAACTGCCACGCCCGCTGATGCGCGAGGTCATGGTGATGTCGCCAGCACAACAAGATCGTATTGGACGGCGCCGTCGCTCCCCCGCTGGCCCACGGCACCACGTGGTGCACCTCGCACCACGACACCGGGCGGTCGCAACCGGGAAAGCGACAGCCGCCGTCACGCACGGCCAAGGCACCGAACAGGTGGTGGCTGATCGTGCGGGTGGTCCGGCCGACGTCGAGCACCACCGAAGCGCCATCCGTCACCACCCGGTGGATACCGGCGTCGCACAGCAACGCACCCATCGACGCGGCGTCGACGAAGCCCCCGTCGAGTGACCGTCCCGCGGCTCGCCGTTCGAGCTCCTCGACCGTCATGGTGACGTGCACGTGGGGACGATGGCGACGGCTGCTGGCCCGGTCGCCGTGATCGAGGAAGAACTGGGAGATGGTCACCAGAGCGTCGGCCCGGCGCTGCGCCATCGTGCGCGCCGGCTCGCCTTCGTTGTCCGCCGTAGTTGCGGCGGCCAACGCCGCATCCACGACCTCGTAGGCCCCCGGGTCGAGGCGGCCGGACAACTCACCCCCACCGTCGAACCCGGGCGAAAGGTAGACCGCCCGCACCGAGCACGTCGGCTCGGCCCCGTCGACGAGGGCGTCGGCGTACGCCCGCCAGTGTCGGATCACGAGCGCCGACTGGCGAGCCGAGAGCCCAGACAGCGCCGCCGCCAGAGGCTCGTCCTGCTGGCGCAGGAACCCGACCGTGCGGTCACTCACCGCCGCGACGACGGCGTCGACCTGCGCCGTCGACAGTTCGCCGGCGTGCCACGCCGCCGACAACGCCGGGCAGCCCGTGAGCCGGGCCGAACGGCGCATGATCTGGCGCGCCTCCCGGTCTGACCGCCCGGCGCGGGTGCGCAGCCAGTGGGCCATGTTCACGGCACCGTCGGCTGACGGCGCTCCGTCCTGCTCGAGGCGGCGCGCCGCTTTGGCGGTACGAGCGTCGATGAGATCCCGGACGGCGACCAAAGCCCGCAAGGACTCGAGGTCAGGCGGGTCATCCATGGCGCGGACCACCTCGACGACTCGCTCGACGTACGCCTCCATAGCGGCCAGGGTACAGGTGTTCGTGTATATCGCCACGTCGGCGGCCAAGAAGATTTGTTCCTATAGAGCGGCCACCCTTGTGGACTTTTCCCAAATACAACGCACTGTGAAGGATGTGAGACCTCACGTGGTCATGCTCGCCGCCGTTCGGGGCGGGACTACCGTCCGAGCCGTGGACGACAGGGACGCCATTCTCCGCAGCCTGCTCGACGAGCGGACGGTCGACATCATCACGACCGGCCGCCGCTCCAATGCTCCGCGGACCACCGAAATCTGGACGACGGTGGTGGACGGTCAGACCTATATCTGCGGCACACCGAATGCCAGCCAGCCCGGGGTCGAGCGCCGGCCGAGAGACTGGCTGGCCAACCTGGTGGCGACGCCTGAGTTCATCGTCCGGCTCAAGGCGTCGGTGCCCGCCGACCTGCCGGCCACGGCGCTACGGGTCGACGACCCGGCCGAGCGTCGGCGCGTGCTCACCGCTCCCAACACCGAGTACTACCGCAACGCGGTGTCCCTGGAGGCGGCCCTCGCCCACAGCCCCATGGTGCGGGTGCAGTTCACAGGCGATGCCGCCTGGCTGGCGGACGCGGTTCGCACCCAGTAGGCGCCAGGCCGATCGCAGGGTCAGTCCCAGAGCAGGCCGCCGTCCACGTTCCAGGACTGGCCGGTGACGTTGCGAGCCTGGTCCGAGGCGAGCCACACCACGAGGTCGGCGACGTCTTCCGGTTCGTTCGAGCGCCGCAGAGGGATGGAGCGGTCGAGACGCTCGAGTGCTTGGGGACGGCCGATGCCCTCTCGCTCGACCAACTCGCCGACGACCTGTTCGAAGAGGTCGGTGCGAGTGACCCCGGGGCACACGGCGTTGACGTTGATGTTGTAGCGAGCCAACTGGGAAGCGGCGATGCGGGTCATGGCGATGACCGCCCCCTTCGTACCGGCGTAGGCGATGTTCGACGTACCCCGGTAGCCCTTGCCGGCGATGGAGGCGATGTTGACGATACGGCCCTGCCCTCGATCCCGCATGACGCGGGCGACCGCCTGCATGCAGAAGAACAGGCCCTTGGCGTTCACCCGGTAGATGCGGTCCCAATCGGCTTCGGCGACGTCGAAGAAGCCGAGGCTCCTGGTCACGCCGGCATTGTTGACGAGGACATCCACCCGCCCGTGCCGCTCCATCACCGAGCCCACGATGGCCTCGATGTCGGCCAGGTCCCCGACATCGCCCTTGACGAAGTCGCCGCCGGCGTCGGCCATGGTGGCCGCACCGCGCTCGGCATCGATGTCGACGCCCACCACCGCCGCCCCCTCCGCCGCGCTGCGCAGGGCGATCGCCCGTCCCATCCCTGCGCCCACGCCGGTCACGATCGCTACGCGGTCCTCGAGCAGCACCTTGCACCCCCTGCGTCGCTGGGCCGCACGGTAGCCGTCGCGCTGGCCCAGAGGCGCTGCAGCCGCCATCGGTGCGGCGGGCCGGTACTACCTTCAGCGCTATGGAGCTGATCGACGTCCCGCCGGGCCTGGCCGGGGTCGCGGTCACGGCGACGACGGTGGGCGATGTTCTGGGCGATGAGGGCATCTACCACTATCGGGGTCAGTCGGCCGCAACGCTGGCGACGAGCAGATCATTCGAAGTGGCGGCGGCGCTCGTGCTCGACGCGAGCGGGGAGCCTGCGATCGGCGACGCGACGCTGCCATCCCCCCTGGCTGATCTCGTGGGGCGGGTAGACCTGCGCGGCGGGCTCAGCGCGCTCGGCGCCGCGATCGACAGGCGGCCGCTGGTCGACGAGAGCCCCGCCGACCGCCGCGCCACCGCGGTACGCCTCATCTCGACGCTGCCGACACTCATCGCCTCGGTGCACCACGGCCGCCTTCGAACGCCGCGCCGTGATCTCGGCCACATCGCCAACTACCGGTGGATGCTCACCGGCTCGGACGACCACGCGCTGGCCCGCGCCCTCGAGACGTACTGCACGCTCGCCATCGACCACGGGTTCAACAGCTCGACGTTCGCCGCCCGCGTCGTCGCGTCGACAGGTGCGGACCTCGGCGCCTGCGTGCTGGCCGCCTACGGCGCACTCACCGGTCCCCGCCACGGCGCGGTGCACGGCCGGATCCTCGACATGTTCGACGAGATCGCCACGCCCGACCGGGCCGAGGAGTGGATGCGAACGGAACTGGCGTCGCGGCGCATGATCCCGGGATTCGGCCACTCGGTGTACCGCACGATCGACCCGCGCGTGGTGGTGCTGCGGGAGGTCACGGCGACCGTCGCCCCGGCCCGCCACGAGTTCGTCCTCGCCGTCGAGCAGGCCGCCGCCAACGTGCTGGCCGGCCGCAACCTGGCCGCCAACGTCGACTTGTACTCTCCGGTGCTGCTCGAGGCCTGCGCCATACCCAGGGATTTGTTCACGGCCACGTTCGCGGTGGCCCGCGTCGTTGGCTGGTGCGCCCACATCCTGGAGCAAGCGATGGAGGGCAAGGTCATCCGTCCGTCCGCCTACTACATCGGACCACCACCCGACTTCGGCTGAGCCCCGGACCGGCTTCGGCCGATCCTCGTCTACGCTCGTGCCGTGGCCGAACCCGGTGATCCCGTCGACCAGCGTCTATCGGTGCAGCGTGCAATCGCGGCCGAGCCGGGAAGGGTTTTCGA
Organism: uncultured Acidimicrobiales bacterium; assembly: GCA_963728985.1. Classification (GTDB taxonomy): domain Bacteria; phylum Actinomycetota; class Acidimicrobiia; order Acidimicrobiales; family Ilumatobacteraceae; genus DASXAI01. The sequence continues at coordinate 389,720 of CAVSME010000009.1, forward strand.
GATCCTCACTACGCCCAGCGGCCACGTCGCCATCGATGCATCAGGGATGCTGATGGCGGCCGAGGGCGACCCCGTGAGCGCGGTCGGCGATCGGTTCACCGTTCACATGGACCGCGAGTCGCTCAACGACTACCCGCTCGGCGAGTACACCGTGAACGTCGTCATCGCCCGATACGAGCCGGACCGCGCCATCGCGTGGACGATCGACGGCATCATGCAGCCCCCCATCGGCCACGTCTACGGCTACGAGCTCGAGCCCATCGACGGCGGCACCATGGTGACGTCGTACTACGACTGGTCGAACATCCACGAGAAGTACCGCGACGCCGCAGCGAGCATCTTCCCGGTGATCTCCGAGAACAACCTCCGCGCCACGCTCGGCATCCTCGCTCGTGTCGCCGCCCCCGGCCGGCACCGTCCGGGTGCCTCCGAGACGGCGAAGGGCGGCGTCGACGTCGCCGATGGCCGGCTCGATGCCACGGCGAACACCGGCGACGCCAGCTAGTCCGGACCACGCCCAGCGCGACGGCGTTTGTCTGCCGACCCCGGCGGCATCACCCCCGCGATGACTCCGGCCGCCACCATGTACAGCAGGTGTCATTCGCCGTCCGACCTACGCCGTCGTCTCGACGCCCTCGTCCGGAAGCAGGCTCTTCTGGTCGAGCACGTAGAGCATCGCCAAGGATGGCACGATCAACACCGCGGCGACGCCGAACACGACCAGGATCGCGGCGAGCGTCCCCGACGGTGCGGCCGCATCCGAGACGGTGAGCGAGGTCGGCAGCATGTACGGCCATTGGGCCACGCCCCAACCGACGACGATCGAGGCGACGGCGCCGACGGCGAGCAGCCGGGCACCTCGCGACGAGTGACGAACGAGGAGGACGAGCGAACCGGCGCCGCTGAGGGCCGACACGAGGACGAACGGAAGGGCTCGCGACGCCAGTCCGTGGAACACGTACACCGCGTCGGCGTGGAGCACGAAGATGCCGACGAATGCCGCGACGCCCGCCAGAACAGCGGCGACGACGGCTCGGCGGCGGAAATAGTCGACCATGTCGTCGCGCTCGAGCCGGGACGCGTCCCGCACGAGGTAGGTGGCGGCGAGGTAGGCGCACATGATCACCGCGAGCAGGCCCCCGAGGATTGACGTCGGGTTGATCCAGCTCGTCCACGGCTCGCCCGCTTCCCCGCCGGCGGGCACGCGCCCGGACGCGATGGCGCCGGCGACGGTCCCCATGAAGAACGGTACGAGTACCGAGGAGATGGCGAAGGCAGCGCCGAAGTTCCGGCGATCGCGCGTCCGGAAGACCGCCTTGCGGAAGGCGAAGCTGGCACCCCGTAGCACGATGCCGAGCGCGGCCAGGGTGAGCGGGACGAACAGCGTCAGCGTGATCGAGGCAAAGGCTTCGGGGAAGCCGGACCAGAGCACGACGAGCGAGAAGATGAGCCACACGTGGTTGGCCTCCCACACCGGCCCGATCGAGTGGTCGATCACCGCCCGAGGACGCTCACCTCGCTCGGGCCCGCCGGCGATGAGGTCCCAGAACCCCGCACCGAAGTCAGCGCCACCGAACACGGCGTACGCCGTCACCGCAGCGAACAGGACGATGGCGACGGCGTTGGTCATCGGTCGTCGCCCACGCCGGCCAGGTCGTCCTCGGCGGCCACGCCGTGACCGTTCCCGCCAGGTGGCGCGTTCGGCCCGTACGGCACGTCGGTCTCCGCTCCTGCGCCCTGGGTGCGCCACCTCCGGCTCATCCCTCGGAGCACGAGGATGGTGGTGACTCCGACGACGGCGTAGATGCCGGCGATCACGACCAACGTCGCCCAGACGCCGCTGTTGGTCGTCGCTGCGTCCTCCACCTTGAGGTAATTGCGAACGATCCACGGCTGCCGCCCGACCTCGGTGACGACCCAACCGGCCTCCATGGCGATCACGGCGGCCACGCCGGCGATCGAGGCGGCGCGCAGGAACCACTTCGTCTTGGGGATGTCCCGCCGGAACAGCCAGTACACGAGGTACCACAACGCCAACAGGAGGAGCAGCGTCGCGAGACCGACCATCACGTCCCACGCGAGGTGGACCGTGTTCACCTCCGAGATCGTCGGTCGCTCATCGACGGGAAACGCGTCAAGGCCTTGGATGACCGTGTTCTTGCCCGTGGCGGGATCCGACAACCAGGACGCCAGACCGGGGATGGGGATGCCACCGGTGACCGTCCCGTCGCTGTTCAAGTGACCGAGCAGGGTTTCGGGCACATCGCTCTGAGTCGTGGCGACCAGCTCGATGGCAGCGAACTTCGTCGGCTCGTTGTTGTAGACCCATCGCGCCAGCGTGTCGCCGACGGCCATCTGCACGGGTGTCATCACGGCCGCCACCGTGAACGGGATGAGGAAGCCGAGGCGGTGGTACCGGTCGCGACGGCCGCGGAGCATCCCGACGGCGTAGACCGACGCGATGAGGAAACCGCCGACGAGGTACGCCGCCACCACCATGTGAGCGGACTCGTAGGGCATCGCCTTGTTGAAGATCACGTCGATCGGGTCGACGCTGACGACCTTCCCCGCCGAGTCCAGCGTGAAGCCCGACGGCTCGTTCATCCACGAGTTGGCGGCGACCACAGAGATGCTGCCCCCGATGCCGGCGATCACGATCGGTACGCCGGTCCAGAAGTGCGTCCACGGCTTCAGCCGCCGCCACCCGTAGATGTAGATGGCGACGAAGATGGCCTCGGTGAAGAAGAACAAGCCCTCGACGGCGAAGGGCACGCCGAAGGCGGCGCCGAACCGGCCCATGAACGTCGGCCAGAGGAGCCCGAACTCGAACGTGAGCACGGTGCCGGTGACGGCACCGACGGCGAACGTCACCGCCATGTACTTCGACCAGCGCTGCGCCAGGAGCAGCGCGTCGGCGTCGCCGCGGCGGATGCCCCGGTAGTTGGCGACGAGCACCATGAACGCCCACGAGACACCGAGGGGCACCAGGATGATGTGGAACCCCAACGTGAACGCCATCTGTGATCGCGCCCACGGCACGGGGTCGACCGCGAGGATCGGTGCCAACAAGCTCACGGTCGATCCCGCTTCCGTGCGTCGATCATGGCCGGTCGGCTCAGGCCAGGGCCTTCGCCTTCAGCCGCGCGAACTCGGCGTCGTCGATCACGCCCTTCGCCTTGAGATCGGCCAGCTTCGCCAGTTCGTCGGCCGAGCTCGTCCCGCTGGCGCCGACGGCACTCTGGATGTACTGGCGGGCGGCCGCGTCCTGGGCCTGCGCCGCCTCGGCGGCGTGCTCGGACATCTTCCTGCCCCGGGCGATGAGGTACACGAAGACGCCCAGGTACGGCAGCACGATGACGAACACGACCCATAGCGCCTTCGCCCATCCGGACAGGTCCCGGCTGCGGAAGATGTCGCTGAACACGACGACCAGCAGCCAGATCCAGATGAAGAACATGAAGAACCAAAGCATCGACCAGAAGACCTGGCCGGCGCCCCATTCCGTCGCGAACATGACGTGATCGTCCTCCTCGTGAGGTTCGGCTGCGACGCGCTCTCCCCTGTCGTCGAGCGCGCGGATCGATGGTGCGTGAGAACGTCGCTCCCCGCATCATCCGCTCTGGGTGATCCGACGTCTCGGTGATCATCCACAACGGGTGATGACGATGGGAGCCCAGCGTCGGAAGGTGGGCGACATGGACGAGTCGAAGCCTTCCGTCGTCATCGTCGGTGGTGGGTTCGCCGGCGTCGGATGCGCCAAGGAGCTGGCCAAGCACGACCTGTCGGTGACGGTCATCGACCGCAACAACTACCACCAGTTCCAGCCACTCCTCTACCAGGTGGCGACGGCCGAGCTGGCCACCACCGACATCGCCCGGCCACTGCGGGGTGTCTTCAAGTCCGAGCCGACCGTCCGGGTCCACAGGGCGGAGGTCACCGACGTCGACGCCGCCAGCCGGACGGTCACCACCGCCGACGGCCACACCTTCACCGGCGATTTCCTCGTCCTGGCGGCGGGATCGCAGCCGAACTTCTACCGGACCCCCGGCGCCAGCGACCACGCGTTCCCGCTCTACAACCTCGAGAACGCCAGGGCGCTGCGCACTCGTCTCGTCGAGCTCATCGAGGAGACTGACGCCGATCCAGGCCTCGTCGACCAGGGCGCACTGAACTTCGTGATCGTCGGAGCCGGCCCGACGGGCGTCGAGACGGCCGGGGCCCTGGCCGACGCCGTGAAGGACGTGATCCCGAAGGCCTTCCGCGACGTCGACAGCCACCGAGCCCGCATCTACATCGTCGACCACGGATCGGTCGTGCTCGCCGCGTTCTCCGATCGCGCGCACACGTACGCCGCCGACAAGCTCGAGCACAACGGCGTGCAGCTGCTGCTCAACACGGGCGTGAAGGAGATCACGCCCAGCAAGGTGATGCTCAGCGACGGCAGCGAGATCCTCACCCGCCTCGTGGTTTGGGCCGGCGGCATCCAGGCCCCCGAGCTCACCGCGAAGCTCGGGATGGAGCAGGGGCGGGGCGGGCGCGTGACCACGCAGCCCGACCTGACCGTGGACGGCTTCCCGCAGGTCTACGTCATCGGCGACATGGCCAACATGCCTGACCACGACGGCGCCGACCTTCCCCAACTCGGCTCGGTCGCCCTCCAGGCCGGGCGATGGGCGGCGCAGAACATCGTGGCCGACATCGACGGGCAGCCGCGCAAGCCGTTCCACTACAAGGACAAGGGCATCATGGCGATGATCGGTGACGGCGCGGCCGTCGCCGAGATGGGAGCCCACCACCACGAGCTCCATGGCCACATGGCGTTCGCCGCGTGGCTCGGCGTGCACGCCTGGCTGATGAGCGGCGTGCACCAACGTGTCGACGCCTTCATGTCGTGGGCCTGGGACTTCCTGGGGTCGAGCCGATCGAGCTCGCTGCTCGACGATCCCGACCGACCCCGGATCGATTGGGGCGACGAGGACGACGAGAGCCCGCCGCCAGCTGCCGGCCGACCGACCACAGCTGTGGCCGACGTGTGAGTGGAGGACCGCGGTGACCGAGCACTACGACATCATCATCATCGGCAGCGGGGCGGGTGGCGGGACTCTGACCCACGCCCTGGCGGCATCGGGCAAGCGCATCCTGCTCCTCGAACGTGGTGATTTCCTGCCGCGCGAGATGGACAACTGGGATCCCGATCCGGTGTTCATCCAGGGCAAGTACATCTCGAAGGACACGTGGTACGACGCCGACGGCCAGCCCTTCCAACCCCAGGTCCACTACAACGTGGGCGGGGCCACGAAGCTCTACGGCGCCGCGCTGTACCGGTTGCGCCCGCAGGACTTCGGCGCGCTCCCCCACATCGACGGCATCTCACCGGCCTGGCCCCTGGGCTACGACGACTTCGAACCCTGGTACAGCCAGGCCGAGACCCTCTACCAGGTCCACGGCAACGGCGGAGAGGACCCGACGGAGGGCTACCGCTCGCAGCCGTACCCCTGGCCGGCGGTGTCGCACGAACCACGGGTGCAGCAGCTCTCCGACGAGCTCGAGAAGGGCGGCTACCGCCCGTTCCACGCGCCGTGCGGCATCCTGCTCGACGAAGCCAATCGCTCGATGAGCACGTGCATCCGCTGCACCTGGTGCGACGGGTACCCGTGCCTCGTGCACGCCAAGGCCGACGCCGAGACCATCGCCGTGCGTCCCGTCCTCGACCGGCCGAACGTGACGCTCCTCGTCGGTGCCGAGGTGACCCGCCTCGAGACCGATGACACAGGGCGGTCCGTGACCGGGGTCGTCGTGTCTCGCGGCGGCCAGGTGGAGGTCTACGCGGGCGACATCGTCGTCGTCTCGGCCGGAGCGGCGAACTCCGCCAAGCTCTTGCTGAGCTCGGCCAGCGAGCACCACCCTCGCGGCTTGGCCAACGGCTCGGACCAGGTCGGGCGGAACTACATGTTCCACAACTGCAAAGCGATCGTCGCGCTGGGCAAGGAGCCCAACGACACCGTGTTCCAGAAGACCATCGGGCTGAACGACTTCTACTTCGGCGCGCCTGACTTCGACTGGCCGGCGGGCAACATCCAGATGATCGGCAAGTCGAACGCGGAAGCCATGAAGGGCGAGGAGCCGAAGCTCACCAAGCTCGCGCCGCACTTCAGCCTGGCCGAGGTGGCCAAGCACGCCGTCGACTTCTGGCTGACGACCGAGGACCTCCCCCAGCCGGACAACCGGGTGACGGTCGACGAGAGTGGCAACGTGCACCTCGCGTACGAGGCGACCAACGACCGTGAGGCGGATCGCCTGTATCACGAGCTCAAGCGGCTGCTGAACCACCTCGATCTGGCGCAGCACCACGTCCTGGAGAAGAACTTCTACATGCACATGGATGTCTCGGTCGCCGGCGTCGCCCATCAGGCGGGCACGTGCCGATTCGGGACCGATCCGGCCAGCTCAGTGCTCGACGTGAACTGCAAGGCCCACGAGCTGGACAACCTCTACGTGGTCGACACGAGCTTCTTCCCGAGCATCGGCGCCGTGAACCCGGCGCTGACTGCGATGGCGAACGCCCTCCGCGTCGGGGCCCACCTCACCGAACGCCTCGCCTGACGACGGCCGTCACTGGAACTCGGGTAGCCACTCAGCCAGGATGATGCGCCCGGCCGCCTCGATCAGAGCCAGGTGGGAGAACGCCTGCGGGAAGTTCCCGAGGTGGTAGCCGGTCCCGACGTCGAACTCCTCGGCGTAGAGGCCGAGTGGTGAGGCGACGCGGTTCAGCCGCTCGAACTGGTCGACGGCCCGCTGATGCTCACCCACCAGGGACAGCGCCGACACGAGCCAGTACGAGCAGATGAGGAAGGTGCCCTCCTTGCCCGTCAGGCCATCGTCGGTCTCGTCGGTGCGGTAGCGCAGGACGTAGCCGTCCTCGGTCAGGTCGTCGGCGATGGCGAGCACGCTGCTGTGGGCCCGCTCGTCGCCGTTCTCGAAGAACCCGAACAGGGGCGCGAGCAACGTCGATGCGTCGAGGGCGTCAGTGCCGTAGTGCTGGCGCAAGACGCCCTTGGCGTTCACCCCGCGCTTCAGGATGTCGGCGTGGATCTCGTCGGCCGTCGCCTGCCAACGTCCCTCGAGGTCGTTGTCGCCCCGCATGTGGGCCAGCTTGGCGGCGCGATCGAGCGCCACCCAGCACATGAGCTTCGACGACACGTAGTGCTGCGGCTTGCCGCGAGCCTCCCAGATGCCCTGGTCCGGCTCCTGCCACACCTGGCTGGCGCACTCGGCCTGGGCCTGCACGATCGGCCAGAGCCGGCGGGGCAGGCGCTGGCTGCGGTGCGAGTGCAGGTAGACGGCGTCGAGCACGGCCCCGAACACGTCGTTCTGCCGCTGGTCGAAGGCACCGTTGCCGATCCGCACGGGCTGCGCGCCGCCGTAGCCTCGTAGGTGGTCGAGCGTCGACTCCTTCAGGTCCCGGCGACCGTCGATGCCGTACATGATCTGCATGCCGCCATCGGAATTGGGCTCGAGGTCGGCGACGAACTGCATGAACTCGTCGGCCTCCCAGTCGAGGTTCAGCCAGTGCAACGCCTGCAACGTGAAGGTCGAGTCCCGCATCCAGCTGTAGCGGTAGTCCCAGTTCCGCTCGCCGCCCGGCGTCTCGGGCAGGCCCGTGGTGAGCGCCGCCACCGTCGCCCCGGTCGGCATGTACGTGAGTCCCTTGATGACGAGCGCCGAACGTTGGACCGCCTCCCGGTACCGGTGGTCAGGAACGCGTGCACCGCCCAACCAGCGTCGCCAGTACGCCACCGTGCCGGCCACCCGGCGGTCGGCATCGTCGGCATCTGCGGGTGCGTCGAAGCCTTCGGCCCACGTCAACGCGCAGTAGGCCCGGTCGCCAGCGCGCAGCACGTGACGGGCGCGCACGGTCTCGCCCTCGATCCCGACGAGGAGGTCGGTCTGGAGGCGGACGACCGCCTCGCCACCCGTGGCTTCGGCGGTATGTCCCGTCCCGTCGACCTGGCTCCACGTGGCGGTGATGCGCCCGTAGTCGAAGACGGGCTCGCACACCAGCTCCATCTCGACCTGACCGTCGATGCACTCCGCCGTGCGGACGAGCATGTGGTCGGCGTCGGAGTCGGCCGGCGGGCGTGTGTGCGGCGTGATCGTGTCCGGACCGCGTGTCGGCCCCATGATCAACGCGTCGCGGACGACGACCCAACCCGACGGTGTCTTCCAGGTCGTGACCATGACGTTCGTACCCGGCTCGTAGGCCCGGAACGTGGGCACGTTGATGCCGAAGGGAGCGAAGCGGAACGATCCGGCTTGGCGGTCCAGCAGGCTGCCGAAGATGCTCGCGGAGTCGAAGCGCGGGACGCACAGCCAGTCGACGGAGCCATCGGGCGCCACCAGCGCGCCCGTATGGCAGTCGGAGAGGAAGGCGTACTCCGCGATCGGAGGGAAGGGTGACGGCGCCGCCGCGCTCGCCCTGCTCGTGTCCGTCTTCGCCGCACGTTGGGGGCCGGGGCGCTCGGCCCGAGATCGACGCGTCGCCATGAGTGTTCCCTCCTACAGACCCGGGCTCGAGTGCATGATCCCGCCGTCGGCGAAGATGGTCGTCGCGGTGAGGTAGCTGGCGCCCTCGCCGGCGAGGAAGACGACGACGCTGCCGATCTCGGACGGTTGGGCCATGCGCCCGAGCGGGATGGCCGCGTTCAGCGTCTTCAGCTTCGCCGGATCCGCCTCGGTCGAGGCGTTGATCGGCGTATCGACGGCCCCAGGACCGACGCCGACGACACAGATGCCCATGGGCGCCAACTCGATGCCGGCGGTACGAGTCAACATCCGCATGCCTCCCTTGGAGAGGCAGTAGGGCGTGTTCTCGGGCATGGGCCAGTCCTCGTGGACCGAGCTGATGTTGATGATGCGTCCGCCGCCGCCCTGGGCGATCATCTGCTTCGCGGCCAGTTGGGTGGCGAAGAACGCGCTCTTGAGGTTGATGTCGAGAACCTTGTCGTACTGGCTCTCCGTCGTGGTCAGGATCGAGGTCCTGGTCTCGATGCCGGCGTTGTTCACCATGATGTCCACGCGGCCGAACGCCTCTACGGCAGCAGCGATGAGCCGCTGGAGATCAGCGACCTTGCTCACGTCGGCCTCGACCCCGACCGCCGACTCACCGAGCGCAGCGATCTGCTTCTCGAGCTCCTCGGTCGCCGCTTCGTTGGCCACGTAGTCGATGACCACCTTGGCGCCCGCCTCGGCCAGCGCCAGGACGACGGCCTTGCCGATGCCCGAGTTCCCTCCGGTGACGATGGCCACCTTGCCGTCGAGCGTCATGATGAGTCCTCCTCCTGCAGGGTCTTCTCGGAGAGTAAGGAGGCGGGTCCGCGTGCGCATCGCCCACATCGGGTGATGTGATGGGCGAGCTGGTCAGGGCCACTAGACGGACACGCTGACCGGGAGCGATGCGATCCATGTCACCGCGCCAAGGAACACCAGGCAGCCGACGGCAAGCAGGACGATCCTGGCTCGACGACCGTGGACCTTGGCGCTCATCCCGGCGAAGAACAGTGACGCGGCGAAGAGCACGACGGCGAGCACGTAGTTCGACGCTCGCTGCACATTGCGGGGCACGACGGCGGCGAGCGCCTCCGTCTGGGCATCCAGGCGTTGCGCTTCACTGGCGGCCGCCAGCTTGTACTCCGGCATGGCGAACGGCGATGCCGGCGCGTCGGGGTTCGTCAGCGGTGCCGTCGCAAGCCACGCGTCGAAGGCCGGGCGGAACTCGGGCCGGAAGCGCTGTACGTAGAACTGCTGCAACGATCGATCGTCATGGGCGGTGGCATCGACCCACTGGATGAACGTCGCCACGTCGATCTGCGTCTGGCTCGAGGCCAGCGCCGCGTCCCGTGCGGCTTCCGTCCGTGAGGCGTTGGCTCGGCTGGCTGCCTTGACCTGCTCACCGTTCCATCGCGTCGCCTGGTAGCTGCTCCATGCCGTGGCCAGCGCCCCCAGTGAGAGCAACACCGTCGCCACGACCTCGATCCAGTCGGATCGGGGCCGTTGATCGGGTGCGACGACGGTTGTCAATTGTTCTGGCACTACGTGAAGACGTTGACGGCTCGGGCGATGACGAGGCCGATCACGGCGAGGGACACCGCGGACTGCACCGCCATCGCCAGCTTGGCCCAGCGGGCCAGCGGAAGGACGTCGGTGGGGCTGAAGGCGGTGCTGGTGCAGAAGCCGAGGTAGAGGTAGTCGACGAAGATGGGATGCCAGTCAGGCGGGGCGAGCTCACGATCCTGCATCTGGGGGAAGACGAAATCCGGATGCCGGTGGTTGCCGGCCACACGCGCCCGCGGCCCGCCGGAGTCGATCACCCAGTAGAGCAAGCTGAAGGACAGGATGTTCCCGAGCCAGACCAGAGAACCACTCGCCAGCAGCTGACCCCCGCTCTTGGCCTGCTGGTCACCGGTGATGAGGTGCGAGATGAGGATCGCGGTCGCCCACAGGGCCGCGGCCAGCAACAGCCCGACCAGCACGATCGCCACGGCCCGCATCTCGGCGGCGCGCTGCTGGTCACGGCTCGGGCCGGCGAGTACGAGCACGGCGAGCAGGATCAGCTCGAGGGCGGGCAGCAACCATGGCACGCTGATGGCGCGGTCGCTCGGGAGCCAGATGCGCAAGCTCACGTTCAGGACGGCGAACACGAGCACCGCGATGGCTGGGGGCCAGCGCGACTCTCCCAGCGCGCGGTAAGCCGATCCGCTCACGGCACCAGTGGAGCGCGTCGGAGCGGGTCTGCGCATCGCCCAGAAGGGATGATCCGCACGTTGGACCCGATGTCTGCTCGTGATCGTCAGACGTCGCCGGCACGGCGTCGTCATCCCAAGACGATGATTGCCCCACGAGGATCATCGCTGGCATGCGGCCTCCCCGTTCCCGCTGGTCACCGACCATGCTGAAGGCTCCGCGACCACAGCCCAACCCGCGGCGGTCCCCGTCAGCGACCCGGACTGCGCTGGTCCCATGGTTGACGGCGTCGCCGGCGCGGGGCCGGCATGCGGGATTTAGCCGCTGACGCGAGCGGGGTAGCTTTGCGGGCGCTGATGACCGCAGGAACGGATCGGATGCGCTCGATGCGCACGGAGTTGGAGGCGATCGGATTCGTGCCGATCGCCTCCAAGCTGTACCAGCCTGCCCCGGGCATCGTCTCGCGTTCGACGCTCGTTGACCAGGTCCGGGCTCGGCATGGCGAGGTGGTGACCGTCACGGCACCGGCCGGGTACGGCAAGTCCACGTTCATCGCCGAGCTGGTGGCCGGCGATCCCCGACCCACCGCGTGGCTCTCACTGAGCTCGGCCGAGAACGATCCTGCCGCGCTGCTGACGTACGTCGCGCTGGCCCTCGATCCCATCGACCCCATCGACGGGGTCCACGTGGCCGCTCTCTGGACGCGGTCGCCAAAGCTCGGCACCGCCGCGCTGGCGCAGTTCGTCGCCGTGCTCGCCAGTCGCCGCCCGTTCGTGCTCGTGCTCGACGACGTCCACGAGTTGACGAGCCTCGACGTGCTGGACCTGCTCCCGGTGCTGGTCGGCGAGATGCCATCGGGCTCGACCCTCATCCTTGGTAGCCGTGCCGCGATGCCGCTGCCTGTCGGCCGCCTGCGCGTCAGGCGGCGGCTCGTCGAGGTGGGCCCCGCCGATCTGGCATTCGACGCCGTCGAGGCGGCCGCGCTCCTCAACACGCTCGGTCTCGAGGCGACGCCAGTAGAGACGGCCCGACTGGTGGAGCGCACGGAAGGCTGGGCCGTCGCCTTGTACCTCGCCGCTCTCGCCCACGGCGGGCGTGGCGGCCAGGTCTCGGACATGCTCGTCGACTTCGTCGGTGACCACCGCTACCTCGCCGAGTACCTCGGCGACGAACTGCTGGGCGGGCTCGATCCCAACGTGGCGTCGTTCCTGATGGAGGCGTCCTGCTTCGAGCGCGTGTCGGGAACGCTCTGCGACGATGTACTCGAGCGCAGCGGCTCGGGTGAGCTCCTGGAGTCCCTCCGGCGCCGCAATCTGCTCGTGATCCCGCTGGACGATCGTCGCGAGTGGTACCGGTTCCATCACCTCATGTTGGAGTTCCTGCGGTCCGAGCTGCTCCGTCGCGATCGGGCCCGGCTGATCGCCATCCACCGTCGCGCCAGCGACTGGTGTCACATCCACGGGGAGCCCGATGGGGCCGTCATGCACGCCGTCCTCGGCGACGATCTGGAGCGGGCGGAGTCGCTGGTGATGCACTGGTTCGGCCGCTTCACCGCGTCCGGCCATTACCCCGCGGTCGAACGCTGGCTGGCGCTGTTGCCGCCCGACGATCTCAGCTCCCACCCCGGCCTGATGGTCATCGCCGCGCACGGCCGCTTCCGCGACGGTGAGCCGAGCGCGGCCGTCCAATGGCTGGCGCGGGCGGTCGACGCAATCCCCGAGCGCTATCCCGACGACGTGCGGGGCCCGGTCGTGCCGGTGCAGCTCGCGCTGGCCCGAGCCGTGATCGCGCCGGTGTCGCCGGTCGAGATGAGCGCAGAGGCGCGCTACGCCTACGAGCACGTCGGGCTCGGCGAGGGCCATCCGCTCTCGTGCCTCGCGATGGGCGCCGCCGCCTTCATGCTCGGCGACGAGGCCGAGGCGGCGCTGCGGCTGCAGGAGGCCGTCGACACCACACTGGACCGGCCCAACGTGGTGGCCTCCGCCCTCGCTCACCTCGCCGTGCTGGATGTCGAACACGACCGGTGGGAGGAGGCCACGGTGCTCGCCCGTCGCGCCAAGCAGATCATCGGCGACTCCATCGATCGGCCACCCGCCAACCTCGTGCTCGCCATCAACGTGCTGGTCGAGACCCACGCCGGTCGGGCCGACGATGTCGAGGCCGACCGGCAGCTCTGCCGCAGCCTGCTCATCGGTCTCTTGCACGCCGCGCCCTGGCTCAACCTCCAGTCACGCGTCGCCCTCGGCCGCGCCGCCATCATCCGCGGCAATCGCGCGGAGGCGGGCGCACTCGTGGACGAAGCCGAAGCGATCCTCCGGACCACGCCCGGCGCGGTCGGCGTCGCCGGGCAGCTGGCGAGGCTCCGACGAGAGCTGAGCACGCGGGACAGGTCGCACGACTACGGCCCGTCATCCTTGACGACGGCCGAACTGCGCGTGCTGCAGCTCCTGCCGACCCATCTCTCGATCGCCGCGATGGCCGATCGCCTCTACGTGTCCCGCAACACCGTGAAGTCGCAGACGATTGCCATCTACCGCAAGCTCGGCACCTCATCCCGCAGCGGCGCCGTCGAGGCGGCCGTCGAGTTCGGCCTCCTGGAGGCCGCCAGGCACGGCTGAGCGGCAGCGCACCAGTCGATCAGCCGCGCGTCCTCCACCGGAGATTTCCCGGGACCCCGCTGGCTTCGGCCAGCAGCGCACTGTCGTCGAAGTAGTGGCGGAACGCCCGGATCCGTTCGCCCCGGAACTCGGCGATCGACACCCCCTGCAGGTGCACACTGGCACCCGTCGGCTCGATCAGAAGCCGGTCGTCATACAGGACCGGTCGCGCGAAGATCGCCTCGAGTTGCCACTCCGCGATCACCTTGTCAGCGATGGCGTCGAGTGCCATCACGGCGATGTCGACGTCGGTGAGCGAATCCTCCGGCGAGCCCAGCCCCCGCTGGACCATCGCCAGCGACTCCAGCGTCGTGTGGGGGCTGGAGAAGGCCACGTCCTCGGTGAACAGCTCTCCGAACCGGCTCCCATCGCCGAGCACCACCGCCTCCAGCGCCGCCATGAACAGCACTGGCCGGTCGCACGGGAGGTCGCCACGAGGGCCCGGCGCCACACGGCTGGCTGGACTGGCCGATCTACGAGGCTGAAACAGAAGACCCACTGGAACCTCCCGCCGAGCACCCGGTTGTCAGGAGTTGAGCAGCTTGGCCTTTGCCGCGGCGAACTCCTCATCGGTGAGCACGCCTTGCTCGTGAAGAGCGGCAAGGGACTTCAGTTGCTCGATGGCGTCGTCCGACAGACCAGCGGGTTCCGGTGCCGCTTGGACCGGCGGCGGGGCGGGCGGCGCCTGCGGCATCGGCTCGGCCGGTGCGGGCTGGGCCTTGGCCGCTTGCCGGCGGGAGACCCGGCCTGACACCGCAGTGGCCGTACCGGCGACGACTGCGGTCGTCGCCGCCGCCCGCATCAGTGGTCGACGTCGCAGCATGATGATCGCTCCTTGTACTTGTTCAACGGACAGAGGCGAGGAGCGCTTCGGCATCCTCGATGAGCTCGGCTGGGATCCTCGAACCTTCGAGGAGCACGCCACCAGAGTTGCGGATCGCCTGAACCAGCGGCGCCGCCCAGACGTCCTCCCACAAGATCAGCAGCGCCGACGAGCCCGGCTCGATGGCCGCGGCGGCATGCTGGACGTCCTCGTCGCCGATGAAGCCGCCGATCTCGCCATCGAGCATTGCGAACGCGGTCATGTCGGCGTTCTCGTCGACCTCGATCACCACGACGTCACCGTCTTCGTTCTTGCCGACGAAGACGAGGTCGATGATGCGGACCACACCACTCTCGATCAGTCGGCTGAGCTCCGGCACGATCTCGCCGGTGAACTGGTTCCCGGGAAACCCGATGATGACGTATTCGACTGGGCCCATGCCGATTCCTCCGGTGGTCGTCGTGGTGGCGTTCGATCGGTGCGATCACCATACGAATCGTGTGCTCGGGAGTCATCGCCCACATCGGGTGATGCCAGCGTGCTGGAGCTCTCGTGCCTGGCGGGCCACCGTCCGCTCAGGGGGTGACGATGGCGAAGTCAGGTGCCGTCGTGTCCAGGACGGCGAGCAAGCGAGTGAGGGCACTCGTGTCGCCGCTCATCTCGACGCCGTCGTGGCCGCCTCGTGCGAGCAGTCCGAGCAGCTGCGGCCGGGACAGCGTGACTGTGAGGTCGGCAGACGCGTTACGGGGACCCACCGTATGGATGAGGACGCCATTGGAGAGCTGGAGCCGGTAGGTCCGCCCGAGATCCGAGAAAACCCAGTCGATGACGAGTCGCTCGTTCCATGCCTTCGGACCGTTGACCCGGATGGCGACCGAATCGAAGAGTTGGTCGATGGACAAAGCGGCCACCATCTCGGGCGAGCGCACCGAGTCGAGGCGGCTGGGGCGGACACCATGGCGCAGCTCGGACGCCCCGACGAGGTAGAAGTTGCGCCACGTCCCGTTCTCGGCCCCGAACCCGAGCGAGTCGTAGACACCGGCAAGGAGATCCCGAGCCTGCTGATTGTCCTCGTCGGCGAAGACGACGTGGTTGAGCAGCTCGGCGGCAAAGCGCAGGTCATCGCCGGCAATGTATGCCTCGGCCTTGGCGATCGCCGCGTCGGCTCCCCCCATGCAGTCCACGTACCGCACGGCCGCCGCCGCCGGCGGATGCTGCCAGAGGTGAGCAGGGTTGCCATCGAACCACCCGAGGTAGCGCTGATAGATCGCTTTCACGTTGTGGCTGACCGACCCGTAATAGCCGTGGGTGTGCCAGGCCGCCTCCAGCGCCGGCGGCATTTCGAGCATCTCGGCGATCTCGATACCGGTATAGCCCTGGTTCACGAGTCGCAACGTCTGATCGTGGAGATAGGCGTACAGGTCGCGTTGCTGGGAGAGGTACGTCACCACACGATCACGGCCCCACGTGGGCCAGTGGTGGGAGGCGAACGCCACATCGGCGTGGTCGGCGAACAACTCCATCGCCTCGTTCAGATAGCGCGACCATACGCGGGCATCGCGCACCACGGCTCCCCGCAGCGTGAGCAGGTTGTGGAGGTTGTGCGTGGCGTTCTCGGCCATGCACAGCGCCCGGTGCCCGGGGAACAGGAAGTTCATCTCGACCGGACACTCGGTGCCCGGTGTCATCTGGAACCGGATGAGCACTCCGTCCAGGGTCTCCTCCTGGCCGGTGTGCGTGATCTCCACCGTCGGTGGGATGAGGCCAACGGCTCCCAGCGAGGTCGTCTGCCCGAGGCCGGCGCCGATCTGCCCCCGCGGGCCTTTGTCGAGCTGAGCGCCGTACATGTAGCCCGCCCGCCGGTTCATGGCCGTACCGGCATAGACGTTCTCGGCGACGGCCGCGTCCATGAACCCCTCGCCGGCCACGATGGGGATGCCGGGGGCATGGACACCGTGGACCCCTCCGAAGTGGTCGGCGTGGGCGTGGGTGTAGATCACGGCCGTGACTGGGCGGTCTCCGCGATGCCTGCGGTAGAGGGCGAGGGCGGCCGCCGCCGTCTCTTGGGATATCAGCGGGTCGATGACGACAACGCCCTCAGCGCCCTCGACGAGCGTCATGTTCGACAGATCGAGCCCACGAACCTGGTAGATGCCGTCGGTGACGGCATACAGCCCCTGTCGAGCACACAACTGGCTCTGGCGCCACAGGCTCGGGTTGGCGGTGTCGGGGCACTCGCCCGCGAGAAAGGCATAGGCGTCGTTGTCCCACACGACGCGACCGTCGGCCGCCTTGACCACGCCCGGCACCAGCGCGCCGATCCACCCTCGATCAGCGTCTTCGAAATCCGTCGTGTCTTCAAACATCGCCACTTCGCCTCCAGTGCGTCGCCGGCACCACGTCGATGATCGGCGACCGGCGGCCCGTCGACATCACCCGCATCGGATGATGCCAGCCGTGCCAGTCGACTCGTACGGTGCAATCGACGACCGCGGTCCTCTCGCGTGTCCGTCGTTGAAAGGAGGGCGATGGATACATGAGCCGGACTCCAACGCGGGGTGTCCGCGCGAGGGCGGAGAGAGTCCGGGACCGCTTCGGCCTGCTCCTCCTGCTCCTGATCGGCTCCTTCGTCGTCCTCGGCTCGGCGGAGAACGCATGGGCACGACTGGTCGCCGAGGCGCTCCAGGTCTCGGCGCTCATCGTCGCCTTCCTGTCGACCGGTCTCATACGGGATCACCGGTGGCTCGGTCTCTTCGGCGGGGTCGGTGCGATCGCCATCGCGCTCACCTGGGCGACCGACGATCTGACCGCTGGCGTCGGCGCCATCGCGGCGGCGGTCGTGCTCGTGGTGCTGTTGATCGCCGTGCTCGACCGGGTCCTGCAGCATCGCCGGGTGTCCATCCAGACCCTCTACGGAGCGGTGTGCGCCTACTTCATCATCGGCCTCACCTTCAGCTGCGTGTACGCCGTTCTCGACAGCTTCGGCCCTGATCCGCTCTTCGGCGAGGAGGTCGCGAAGTCGGTGTTCTCGTACTTCAGCTTCACGACGTTGACCACCGTCGGCTTCGGTGACTACACCGCTGTGACCAACCTCGGCCGACGGCTTGTCGCCATCGAGGCCGTGACCGGGCAGGTCTTCATCGCCACGACCCTGGCCCGGCTCGTGTCGATGTACAAGTCCGTCTCCGCCGATCCCACCGATCCGTCTCCCTCCTCGTGAGCACGAGCGCTCACGACGGCGGGCGCCATCACGGGACGGCCTGCTAACCCGCCAGCAAACCACCGTCGACGGGCAGGCTGATGCCGTTCACGTAGGTGCTGGCGTCGCTGGCGAGGAACACGAGCGCCGGCGTCAGCTCCTCGATCCTGCCCGTTCGCTGCATCGGAACCCGGCGTTCCATCATCTCGGCGAGGTAGTCGGCCGGAAGCTGGTCTGTCATCTCCGATGGGAAGTAACCAGGAGCAAGAGCGTTCACCCGGATCCCCTTGCGTCCGCCCCACTGCTGAGCCAACTCCCGGGTCAACCCGACGATGGCCGCCTTCGTGGAGCAGTACGCCGCCTGCGGCAGCCCCCGGTCGGTGGTGAAGCCGAGGACGCTGCCGATGTTGATGATCGTGCTGCCCGGCTTCATGACGCGTCCGCACGCCTGCGCCATCCAGTAGGCCCCGTTCAGGTTGACGTCGACGACCCGTCGGAACTCGGCGGCGTCCTCCCGGGTGGCGGGCGACGCCGTCGACACACCGGCATTGTTGACGAGCACGTCCACGCGGCCAAAGGCCTCGAGGGTCGCGTCCACCAGCGCGGTGCACTCCTCCGGCTGGCTGACGTCGGTTCCCCGGATCAGGGCTCGCCGGCCGGCGCCCTCGACCGACGCGGCGACGGTCTCCAAGAGTTCGACCCGCCGGGCGGCGAGGACGACGTCGGCCCCGGCCTCGGCGAGCGCCACCGCGAATCCGACACCCAGGCCAGACGACGCGCCCGTCACGATGGCGACCTTGTCGTCGAGGCGGAAACGGTCCAGGACGGTCATGGTGGCGCAGCGCCGCCTAGTGCGCGGGCACGCGGTCGAAGATGTAAGGCTCCAAGGTCGCTTGTGCCTTGCTGCGCCAGTCGTGCCAGCGGGGACCGCCGTAGTAGGCGAGGCTCCCGGGGGCTGCTTCACCGTGCCCGTTGTAGTAGGAGAGGCAGTTGCGCAGCGGCGCAGTGACGAGGTCGACGGAGCGGCAGTGCTCGACGTACTCATCCTCGAAGCTCGTCTCGACATCGACGACGTCGACCTCACGCTCCCGCATGGTGGTGAGCATCCAAGTGATGTAGTCGGCGTGGGCGTCGATGTTCTCGGTGAAGTTGAAGCTCCCACCGCCGCCTTGCGGTCCGGTGACGATGAACAGGTTGGGGAAGCCGTCGGTGTGCACGCCCAAGAAGGTCTTGGTGCCTTCGGTCTGCCACTTCTCGCTGAGCGAGCGGCCGTCGCGTCCGATGATCATGTTGAACGTGGAGATCGCCATCCACTGGAACCCGGTGGCGTAGATCAGCACGTCCAGCGGGTACTCGGTGCCGTCGTGGACGACGCCACGCTCGTTGATCTCCTGCACGCCCATTGGTGCGGTGTCGACGAGCGTGACGTTCGCTCGGTTGAACGTCGGCAGGTACTCGTCGTGGAAGGTCGGGCGCTTGCAGAAGTACGGGTAGTACGGCTTCAGAGCGGCGGCGGTCTTGGGATCTTCCACGATGGCGTCGACCCGCTCTCGGATCTGTTCCATGATCCGGAAGTTCGACTCCAACTGCTTCTCCAACAACTCCTCGGGCGTCAGCTCGCGGTCGAAGACCTTGCGTTCACGGAAGTCCGCGACCTTGCCTGACAGGTAGTCGTCGTTCGCTTGGACAGCGGTGCGTCCATGCGAGATCTTCGAAAATCGGGCCCGGCGCGCCCGCGCCCACCCCGGCTCCGCCGACCAGGTCTCGATCTCCTCCGGCGTCGTGGCGCGCTGGTCGCGCACGTCGATCGTCGACGGGGTGCGCTGGAACACGTACAGGTGCTCCACGACCTTGGCCAGCTCAGGGATGACCTGGACTGCGGTGGCGCCGGTGCCGATGATGCCCACCGTCTTCCCGTTCAGGTCGATGTCGTAGTTCCAGCGGGACGTGTGGAACGACTCTCCCTCGTACTTGTCCATCCCGTCGATGCGGGCCAGCTTGGGTGTGGTGAGGATGCCGTTGGCGAGGATCACGAACCGGGCCTGCATGGCGTCGCCGCGATCGGTGTGCACGGTCCAACGCCCGGTGTCGTCGTCCCACACCGTCTTGTCGACGGTGGTGTGGAACAAGCAGTGGTCGTAGAAGTCGAGCTTCTCCGCCATCCTCTGGCAGTACTCGAAGATCTCGAACCCCGACGCGAACTTCATCGTCGGGATGTAGCCCATCTCCTCGAGGAGGGGGAGATAGCTGTAGGCCTCGACATCGCAGGCGATGCCGGGGTAACGGTTCCAGTACCACGTGCCGCCGACGTCGCCGCCCTTCTCGCAGAACCGGACGTCGTCGAACCCGGATTGGCTCAACTTGTGCCACAACAGCAACCCCGCGAACCCGGCGCCGACCACCACGATGTCGCACTCGTCTGTCAGAGCGTCGCGCGGCACCGGCG
Organism: uncultured Acidimicrobiales bacterium; assembly: GCA_963728985.1. Lineage (GTDB taxonomy): Bacteria > Actinomycetota > Acidimicrobiia > Acidimicrobiales > Ilumatobacteraceae > DASXAI01. Next base: position 409,585 of record CAVSME010000009.1, read on the forward strand.
GAGCCGAGTGGACGTCGTCGAGGTAACGGGAGAACTCGCCGTCCATCGGGATGTAGTCCGCCGCTCCCCTGCGCTGTTCCTTGTAGGCGAGGTACTTGGCTTGCTCCTCGGCGTTGAACACCGCCCCCGGCCGCTGGGGAGGGAGCGCCTTGAGCGCAGCGTCGTCGGTGATCGTGTAGCCGTGGCCACGGATCTTGTCGGAGGCCGCCTCGGCACGGGTGTGGAACACCTTCCGTCCGGTCCGGGAGTCGACTTCGATTGACGACACGGGAGCCCCCTCTACGTGCCAACGGCTTGCCTGGCGCCAAACCTAATCGGGGCACCGATCAAGGGCCCACTCGAACGTCCGTCTAGCTTCGATCGCCGCTGGGGAGCGAGGAGGCGAGGGTGAGCGAATCAGACAGCGGGCCGTTGTCGGGCATCCGCGTGGTCGAACTCGGGCTGTGGCTGGCCGGACCGGCATGTGGAGCAATCCTGGCCGACTGGGGAGCCGACGTCGTGAAGGTCGAGCCGCTTGCCGGCGACCCTTTTCGGGGGCTGGCGTGGGCCTACGGCGGTCACATGAACCCACCGTTCGAGCTGGACAACCGGGGCAAGCGGTCCGTGTCGGTGGACCTGCGCACGATCGAGGGACGCGATCTGGTGTGGGCCCTGCTCGAAGAGGCCGACGTGTTCGTCAGCAACTACCGCACCGCCGGGCTCGAACGGCTCGGCTTCGATTGGTCGTCGGTGCACGCCCGCAACCCGGCCCTCGTCTACGGGAGCATCACCGGGTACGGCCTCGCCGGACCTGACCGAGACCGCGCCTCCTACGACATGGGCGCCTACTGGGGTCGCGCCGGCGTCGCCGCCGCGCTCACCGTCGCCGGACAGGACCTGCCCTACCAGCGCGGCGGGTTCGGTGACCACATGACCGGTCTGGCGCTGGCAGGAGGGATCGCGGCGGCGCTGTTCGGCCGCCAGTCCTCGGGTGAGGGTCGCTTGGTGGCGACGTCGTTGCTGCGAGCCGGGATGTACCAGATCGGCGCCGATCTCAACACGAGTCTGCGCGCCGGTCTCCCCACCGTCGCGGCATCGATCCGATCCGTTCCCAACCCGCTCCTCACCGGCTACCGCTGTGCCGATGGCGAATGGATCTGGCTGCTGTGCCTCGAAGGTGACCGGCACTGGCCCAACGTCGCCGCCGCCCTCGAGCTCGACGAGCTGCTCGACGACCCACGCTTTGCGACGATGGAGGGCCGCCGTGACCACGCCACCGACGTCAGCGCCACCCTGCAGGGTCGATTCGATCAGTACTCGCGTGACGAGTGGTCGACGCGCCTCGACGCCGCCGGCGTGTGGTGGGCGAAGGTGCAACACGTCCACGAACTGATCGACGACGAGCAGGCCCACGCCGCCGGCGGGTTCGTCGACGTGGCGCTGTCCGACGGCACCACCGCAATGATGGTCGCCACGCCAGTCGACTTCTCGGGCCGCTCCCGCTACGGCGACCTCGCCACCCCCGAGCTCGGTCAAGACACCGAAGCGGTGCTCCTCGAGCTCGGCTGGGACTGGGACCGCATCGCTGGCCTCAAGGAAGCGGGTGTTATCTAGGGGCAAGTACCGAGTGGCGGATGGTGCTGCCTCGGGGCAACATCGCGTCGGCCGACTGGGTAGGAGGGAGCCGTGGGCGGGGTGAGTGCGTATTGGGCGGCGATGAACCGCAACAAGCGCGCCATCGGCCCCAGGCGGGCCGAGCAGCAGGAAGCGGTGGCGAGCGCGCTGGGTCTGTCCCCGCAGGCGCCACCGTTCGCCGCCGTCACCGAGATTCCGTGACGACCGCTGTCATCGGACGAGCGGGAACGTCGCAAGCCTGGTCGAGCTCGATCTCGACGGTGACGGCCCGGTTCCGGTGCGGGCCCGCGCACCAGGACGGGAACGCAGCCGAGTAGAGCCCGCCTCCGCCGGCGACGAACACGAGGATGTCGTCGGGCGATGTGAAACACGGATGTCGGCGCTGCGGGTCGGCCGACGCGCCACCACCGGCCGCGGACTCCGCTCGGGTAGCGGCCGTGTTGACGGCTCGCTCGCACATGGCCTCGGCGATCGATTGGCGCGTGTGGCCCGCGGCGGCGAGGGCGCTGGCATGGTCGGGGTTCAGCGCGAGAGCGGCCTGGCCCCCGCCGAACGCGCCGTTGTTGGTGCCGAGATTGGCAAACGCGCCGGCCAGCGAGTTGAGCAAGCGGTCAGCCGACGTCGGGTCGTCCGCGTCGGTCACCCCGATCACCGAGTGCGGCGCGTCGGTGCCCAGCACGGTGACGGTTGACTGCTCGGCGTTGTAGCCGCGGCTCGTGTGCAGTGGCGGGAACGGGCTCTCCTCCTCGTCTTCGGCGAGGCAGAACGTGAACTTGCCGGGATGGCCGAGGAGCGCCATGTCGGAGGTACCGCTCCGACCGCCGCCGATGTTGATCATGGCCAAGCGAAGGGCCCGCCCGATCGAGGCGTTGGCGCGATGGCCGGGACCCAGCGCTCCGAACCCGCCGTGGACGCCACCGCAGGCCTGTCGAGCCGGCCCGTTGACGATGACCAGCGGGCTGATGGCATGGGTGGTCGCCTGCACCTCCGTCAGGTCGAACACCGGATCCATCACGGCTCGGGCGGCGGCGACGACGGCGGGGACGTGGTCCGGAGTGCAGCCGGCCATCACCGCCGCGATAGCAAGCTTCTCGACCGTGCAGACCCCCAGGTTCGGACCCATCTCGCCGAGCACAAGGTCACCGTCGAGACCGGTTGCCAGCACCATCCGCTCGACGCGTTCGGGGGTAGGAACGACGACGGGAAGCCCGTCGGTACAGCCGCTGCGGTGCAGCTCCTCGAGCGCGTCGGCCTCGTCGACCGCGACGAGCCGGCCGGCGGTCGCCGTCACCGTCACGGCCGCCCTCCCCCGCTCAGCGACGCGATGATGTCCGGCGCGATGTGCGACGCGACCTTCCGCATGTTCTCGTGGCCCGACCCGGCGACCGGGTGCGGAAGGCGCGTCCTCGGGACGTCGGGCATCCCGACCGACCGGGCAACGAAGTCACCCTGGGCCCAGAACTTCTCCGTTACCAGGGCGACCGCAGGGACGCCCCGGCGGGCCAGCTTCACGCCGTCACGCACGGTGCCGGTGGTGCAGCTCCCTCAATGACCGTATGCGGCGACCACCGCCCGGCACTCGCCGACGATGGTGTCGAGCATCTGGTCGGACACCACCGATGACGCATCGCCCTTGTTGTAGTGGCGGAAGCGGGCCTCCGGGAGGCGTTCTCTCAGTGCCTCCTCGACGTGCTCGAGGAACGCAACCGAGTCGGGGAAGCCATTCGCCAGGAGACCGATGTCGAAAGGTCCGTCGAGGTCGGCCGACAGCGCGTACGGCTCCACGGGCATGCCCGGCTCCGCCCGTGGATCGAGGTACTCGATCATCGTGCCCACCCCTCAGGCTCGGACCGGGGTGTCGAACACGATGCCGGGGTAGCCCTGTTCGTCCATGCCGTCCATGCGCTCTCGGAACTTGCCGAGGCTGCCGGCGTACGCCAGGTACTCATGTGCTTTGCCGGGGATGTTGGTCCCGCGGAACCACGAGTTCTCGGCCATGAGGGCGATCGTGGCGGCGTTGTGCACCTCGTCGGTCCACGCCTCGCACGCCTCGCGGTCGGGCGCGACGTAGGTGTCGCCGTTGGCGCGCGCGTAGCACAGGACGCCGGTGATGTACTTGACCATGATCTCCGTGGCTCGGGGGAAGTTCCCGGCGATCAGGTGGGGGCCGCCGGCCATGAAGAAGTTCGGGAACTCGGGCACCATGGCACCGAGGTACGTAATGACGCCGCTCGCCCATTGGTCGCGCAGCACCCGGCCGCCCTCACCGACCACGTCCATCCGGGTCAGCGCGCCGGTGAAACCGTCGAACCCGGTGGCCCACACAATGATGTCGAAGGCCCGCTCGCCGTCGCTGGTCTCGATGCCCGCCTCGGTGATGGTGGTGATCGGGGTCTCGTTGAGATCGACCAGGTGCACATTGGGCCGGTTGTAGGCCTCGTAGTAGAAGGTCTCCATCGGCGGCCGCCGCATGCCGAAGCCGTGGTCGGTCGGGATCAACTTCTCGGCGATCGCCGGGTCGTCCACCCGCTCGCGGATCTTCTCGGCGATGAACTCCGAGAACTCGGCGTTGGCCTCGCGGTTGGTCATCGTGTCCCGGTAGTTGCTGATGAGCTTGGCGAAGCCCTTCTGGTGGTAGAGCTGCTCGTACAGCGCCCAACGCTCTTCCTTCGAATCGTCGAAGGCGTGCTTCCGAGAAGCACGGTGGACGAACCCAGCGAATGAGCGCATGCAGGAGTCGTAGATCTGGTCGTAGGTGGCTTTGATCTCGGCCTGCTCCTCATCGGTGATCTTCCCGTTGTTGAGTGGCGAGTTCCAGTTCGGGGTGCGCTGGTACACCACGAGTTCAGCGACCTCTTGGGCGACCTCGGGGATGAGCTGAACGGCGCTCGCGCCGGTACCGATGACGGCCACCTTCTTGCCGGCGAAGTCGACTGGCTCCTTCGGCCACTGGCCCGTGTGGTACGCCTCGCCCCGGTACCGCTCCCGGCCGGGGATCAGGGGCCAGTACGGCACCGACAGCACGCCGGTGGCTGACACCACGAATCGGGAACGCAGCTGCGTCCCGTCCTCGGCGGTGAGTGCCCAGGTGGCAGTCGGCTCGTCGAACGTGGCCGACGCGATACGGGTACGGAACTGCATGAGGTCGCGCAGGCCGAGCTTGTCGACCACGAAGTTCAGGTACGCCTCGGTCTCGGCTTGACCAGCGAAGTGCTCCGACCAGTCCCACTCGGCGAGCAGCTCGGGCGAGAAGAAGTACCCATAGGAGTAGCTCTCCGAATCGAAGCGGGCGCCCGGGTAGCGGTTCCAGTACCACGTTCCCCCGACGTTGGTGCCAGCCTCGACGAGACGCACGTCGAAACCGGCCTCACGCAGCAGATGCAGCAGATAGATGCCAGAGACTCCTGCGCCGATGACGATGACCTCAGCATCGAGGGCCGCGTCCGACCCGGCGACCTGCGACACGCCCTGCTCGGTGGCCATGCTCGTCACCCTCCTCCAGTCCGGTCGGTCCCCAGCAGTCCGACCAGCACCACTGACGATACGCCCGTGCGACACCACCAGCCCAAGTGCCGCCGGGGCCGGCCTCAATCAGGCACGTCAGCAGGGACCGCTACGCTCGGCCCAACCTGCGCAGCAACAAGGGGGCACTCGATGAGCACTGCTGCGATCTCGGCCGATAGCCACATCGTCGAACCGCCCGGCTGCTATGTCGATCACATCGACGCCAAGTGGCGCGACGTCGCCCCGCGGGTCGAGAAGAACGCCAAAGGCGTGGATGCATACGTGATCGACGGGTTGGTCAACCCGATCCCGATCGGACTGCTCGCGGCGGCCGGCATACCGTCGTCCGAGCTCATCGCGGCGCGGCGGCACAGCTTCGACGAGATCAATCCGGCGGCGTTCGACCCGGACGCTCGCGTGGCCATCCAGGACGAGGAGAACATCGGCGGCGAGTTGATCTACGCGTCGATCGGCATGGTGCTCTGCGCCCACCCCGACTTCTCGTACAAGACAGCGTGCATGGCCGCGTACAACCGCTGGCTCGCCGGCTTCTGCGCCCGGCAGCCCACGCGGCTGTTCGGTCTGGCCCAGACTGCGGTCGAGTCGGTCGATCAGACGATCAAGGACATGGAGATCGCCGAGTCCTTGGGGCTCGTCGGCATGATGATGACAGGCACGCCCCAGCACGAGGACTACGACCATCCCGACTACGACCCTGTTTGGCAGGCCGCCGTGGAGTTGGACCTGCCCCTGTGCTTTCACATCCTGACGTCGAAGGACTACGACGTGGCGGCCACGTTCAGTCCACCGCGTGGCCACCGGGCGAACGGCTTCATGAACATCATCCGCGGTGTGCAGGACATCCTCGGCGTGTTCGTGTTCGGCGGTGTGTTCGAGCGGTTCCCGCAACTCAAGCTCGTCGTCGCCGAGGGCGATGCGGGCTGGGTGCCACACTGGTGTTACCGGGCCGACCACGTGGCCGAGCGGATGGCGGTCGGCCTCGATCAGCTGTCCAGGACTCCGAGCGAGTACGTGCACGAGCACGTCCGCTTCACCTTCCAGGACGACAAGACGGCATACCGGGATCCGGAGATGGTCGACAGTGGCTGTCTGATGTGGGCGAGCGACTTCCCCCACACGGATTCGACCTATCCCCATTCGCAGCAGACCATCAGCAGCCAGACGGCGCATCTGACCGATGCCCAGCGGACGAAGATCATCCGCGACAACGTGGTGCACACGTTCAATCTGGTCGTCTGAATGCTCTCGCCCTATCGAGTCCTCGATCTCTGCGACGATCGCGGCCAGCTCGCCGGCCACATCCTGGCCCAGCTCGGCGCCGATGTGATCGCGGTCGAACCGCCCGGCGGTCAACGGTCGCGCCACGAGGGACCCTTTGCGGGTGACGTCGTCGATCCGGAACGCTCGCTGACCCATTGGGCGTTCAACCGCGGCAAGCGTTCGGTCGTCGTGCGTGAGCCCGGTGAGCTCGACGCCCTCGCCGCCGGCGCCGACCTGCTCATCGAGTGCGGTGCGATCGACGTCGACCTCGATCGTCTGACTGCGCTGAACCCCACCCTGGTGGTGGTGTCGATCACTCCTTTCGGTACCGACGGGCCCAAGGCGCGCTGGCTCGCCACCGATCTCACGATCGCCGCCGCCGGCGGTCAGATGGCGATCAACGGCGATCGCGACCGCGCACCGGTGCGCATGTCGAACCGGCAGGCGTGGCTGAACGCGTCCCTCGACGCCACGGTCGCCGCGATGGTGGCGCTGCACGAGCGCAACCGGTCCGGACTGGGTCAGCGCGCTGACATCTCGGCTCAGCAGTCGATGATCGTCTGCACCCAGTTCCAGATGATGTACGCGCTCGTCGGACCGGACGAGGTGGTGCGCATCGCCGGCGGCGTCGAGCTCGGCCCCTTCAACGTGCAGTACGTCCACGGGTGCCTCGACGGCCAGGTGACGGTGACGTTCCTGTTCGGTCAGATGATCGGTCCGTTCACGTCTCGGTTGTTCCGGTGGATGCACGAAGAGGGCGCGTGCGACGAATCGCTGGCGACGAAGGACTGGATCGGGTTCTTCGCTCGGGTCATCGACGGAACCGAGTCCCCATCGGAGCTCGCCCGAGGGAACGCGGCGATCGCTGCGTTCGTAGCCACCCGCACGAAGGACGAGCTGCTCGCCGCGGCCTTGGAGCGAAACCTTCTCATCGCTCCGATCACGACCACGTCCGACGTGCTCGCGCTGGGACAGCTGCGCCACCGCGGGTACTGGGAGGACGTCGAAGGAGTGAAATTCCCGGGCTCGATCGCCAAGCTGTCGGGCCGCCCGCTGCCCGTGCTCGGCCGGCCGCCCCGACTCGGCGAGCACACCGACGAATTGCGCGCCGAGCCGCGACGGACGCCGAGCGCGCCGCCCGCCGCTGACCCGCCGCCGGCCGGCCGACCCTTGGCCGGCGTCAAGGTTCTGGACTTCATGTGGGCCTTCGCCGGTCCCTACGCGACACGAATCCTGGCCGACTACGGCGCGACCGTCGTGAAGATCGAGACGTCGAGCAAGGTTGACGTGCTCCGTGTCGTGGCACCGTGGAACGACCCATCACAGAGCGTCGACTCGGCGTTGCAGTACCACTCGTTGAACGCGGGCAAGCTCGGCCTCGCGCTCGACCTGTCGAAACCGGGCGCGCGCGATGTCGTGGTCGACCTGGTGCGCTGGGCCGACGTGGTGACTGAGTCGTTCTCCCCCAAAGCGATGCGGGCGTGGGACCTCGGTTACGACGCGTTGCGCGCGGTGAAGCCGGACCTCGTCATGCTGTCGAGCTGTCTGATGGGCCAGACCGGGCCGATGCACCGCTATGCCGGATTTGGCACGATGGCCGCGGCGGTCGCTGGGTTCTATCCCGGAGTCGGATGGCCCGACCGGCCACCATGCGGGCCGTTCACGGCCTACACCGACTACACCTCCCCGCGCTTCGCTGCCGCGGTGCTGCTCGCCGCGCTCGAATGGCGGCGACGGACCGGCGAGGGGCAGTTCATCGACTTCTCACAGATGGAGGCGTGCCTCCACCTGCTCGCACCTGAGCTGCTCGACGACGCCGTCAACGGTCGAGTCGCTGGTCGCATCGGCAATCGCGATCGCTCGCGCGCACCGCACGGTGCGTATCCGACCGCGGGCGACGATCGGTGGATCGCCATCGCCGTCGAGACGGACGAGCAATGGCGAGCATTGTGCGCGGCGGCGTCGCTGCCTCCCGATCTCGTCCCGCTCGACACGTCCGCCCGCTTGTCGCGCCAGGACGAGCTCGACGCCCTGCTCTCGACGTGGACGGCGCGACACGACGCCGAGGAGCTGCAGGAGGCCCTGCAGCAGAAGGGAGTGCCGGCGCACCAGGTGCAGAACTCCCGGCAGTGCGTCGCCGACCCGCAACTCCTACACCGTGGGCAGTTCCGCCAGGTTCCGCACCCGCTCGTCGGCACGACATGGGTGGAGGGCAGCCCGATCCGGCTCTGGCGCACGCCCGGCCATCCGGCGTGGGGCGGACCGATGTTCGGGCAGCACCTGCCTGAGGTGCTCACGGACATCCTCGGCTACGACGACGAACGGATCGCCGAGCTGATCGTCGCCGGCGTCCTCGAGTGAGCTGACCGGCAGATCGGCGGTTCTCCTCGTCACGACGATTCCCCATCGTGCCTGTGCCGATGAACCCGGCCCGGACGCCGGCCGCACCGGTGTCGGTCATGGTTGAGCCTCACACTCGCTCGAGGAGCGTGCCCGTGCCCAGTCCCCCGCCGCAGCACATCGTCACCAGCCCGTAGCGGCCGTCGATGCGCTGCAGCTCGTACAACGCCTTGGTGACGAGGAAGCACCCGGTGCCACCGAGCGGGTGCCCCAGAGCGATGGCGCCACCGTTCGGGTTGACCTTGGCCATGTCGGCATCCAGCTCCTGGGCCCACGCCAGCACCACCGACGCGAACGCCTCGTTGATCTCGACGACGTCCAGGTCGTCCATCTGCAAGGCCGCGTCCCGGAGGAGCCGGCGGGTGGCCGGAATGGGACCTTCGAGCATGAGCACCGGATCGCATCCGACCAACGCCGTGCCCACCACCCGGGCCGCCGGCGTGAGGCCCAACGCATCGGCCCGTTGGGGAGACATCATCAGCACCGCCGCCGCGCCGTCAGCGATCTGCGAGGACGAGCCGGCCGTGTGGATGCCATCGGCGCGGGCCACCGGCTTGAGCTGGGCCAGGCGCTCGAGCGACGTCTCACGCGGCACCTCGTCCCGCTCGAACCGAAGCTCCTCGCCGGTGCGGGCGCCATCAGCGTCGCGCACCTCGACATCGATGCCCACGACCTGCCGCTCGAAGCGCCCTTCAGCGATGGCCGTCGCGGCCCGCTCCTGCGACGCCAATCCCAGCTCGTCGGCCGCCTCGCGGGTGATGCCGTACTTGGTGGCGATCCGCTCCGCCCCCTCGAACTGGGAAGCCCATTCGAAGCGGCGGAAGTAGCTCTGCGACACCGGCTTGCCCATCCCGGCGGTGGCACCGGCCGAGGCGTCGGCGCCGATCGGGATGCGGCTCAGGTTCTCGACGCCACAGGCGATGACCACCTCGCCCATCGCCGCAGCGATCTGGGCGGCACCGAGGTTGACTGCGTACTGAGACGAACCGCATTGGGAATCGACCGTGGTGCAGGCCACGTCCACCGAGCCCCCATGGGACAGCCACGCCGTCCGAGTGATGTTCATCGCCTGGGCGCCGACCTTGTTGATGCATCCGCCGATGACCTGGTCGACGGCGTCGGACTCCAGCCCGTTGCGCTCGAGCAACTCGGCCAGGACGGGACCGAGAACGTCAGCCGGATGGGTGGTGGCCAGCGCTCCCCCGCGCTTGCCGATCGGCGATCGCACTGCGTCGACAATGACAACTTCTTGCATCTCGGCCTCCTACGACCTTCCGAGCCAACCGACGAGACCAATCCTGCCTCACCAGCAGTGGGGTGGGGGTCCAGGCCCTCACATCTACGCTGCGGCCGAGGCTGGGCGTGCGCCACGACCACGGGAGGAAATGATGGACGAGCTGCGTTTCGACGGTGTCACCGCCATCGTGACCGGCGCCGGGCGCGGGCTCGGGCGGGCCCACGCCATCCTCCTCGCCGCGCGTGGGGCGCGGGTGGTCGTCGCCGACGTCGGCCGCGACGCCGATGGCGTCCCGCTCGCCGACACGGTCGCTCGGGAGATCGTGGCGGCGGGAGGCGAGGCAGCCGGTTGCGTCGGTTCGGTGGCGGCGCCGCACGACGTGGAGCGGATCGTCGCCACCGCCCGATCCGCGTACGGCGGGGTGGACATCGTGGTGAACAACGCTGGCATTGCCCGCCCGGCACCACTGCGCAGCCTGTCGGTCGACGCGCTTCAGGAGGAGTTCGCGGTCCACACCGAGGGCACCATCTTGGTGACGCAAGCTGCCTGGGCAGACCTTCGTCGCAGCGGGCATGGCGCGGTGGTGAACACGACCTCGGGAGTCGGCCTGTTCGGCCTCGCCGGCGCGACCGGCTACGCCGCCGCCAAGATGGCCATCGTGGGGGCGACGAAGGTCGCCGCCCTCGAAGGTGCGCGGCACGGCATCAGAGTGAACGCGGTCGCACCGATGGCGCGCACGGCGATGGCCGGTGAGGTCTTCGGGGACTTGACGCCGCTGCTCGATCCGGAGTTGGTGTCGTCGGTCGTCGTCTGGCTGGCCCACCCGAGCTGCCTCCTGAACGGTCAGGTCGTCTCGGCCGGGGGTGGCCGCGTGGCGCGGGTGGCGATCGAGGTCGGCGCCGGCGCGTTCGCCGCCGGCCTGACACCCGAAGACGTGGGCCGCCTGGCACCCGCCTTCCTCGCAGAGCCGACGGTCGGACTCACCGATGCGATGGCAGAGACGGGTCTCATCCGAGCCGCTCAGCCCCACCGATGACGGAACGGGTGCTCGACCGGCTCATCGCCGATGGTGTCGTGACACCGGCGATCCAACACAAACGCCGAGCCGGTAGCCCCACCAAGGCCACGGGCTCCGTGGCTACGACGCCGTTCACCTCGCCGCCCGGGTGCGCGACGCTGACCTCGCTCGACCGCCGCTAGCGTTCGCGCCATGGCGAACCCGTTGGTCATGGAGCTCGACACCGCCCAGTCGTTCCTCGCCGCGCCGCGCATCGGCATGCTCGCGGTGGCGCGGTCGGCGGGGCCCCCGATCGCCAGCCCCATCTGGTACTCCTACGAGCCTGGCGGCGAGGTCGTCTTCATCATCGGACGCAACAGCGCCAAGGCGAAGGCGCTCCGCGCCGCCGGCGTCGCCTCGCTGTGCGCGCAGTCCGAGCAACTGCCCTACGCATTCGTCACCGTCGACGGTCCGGTCGTCGTCGAAGACACCGCACCCGACAAGGAAGTGCGGACTCACATCGCCATCCGGTACCTCGGTGACGAGCTCGGCGCCGCGTACATCGCGTCGACGAACGGCGACAACGTGCTCGCCCGCCTGACGCCGGAGCACTGGCGCAGCAACGACTACAGCCGCACGCCTCCGCCCAGTGGATGAGCGATCTGCACCTCGGTCGGCGCCAACGTGAAGCCGAGGTACCCGCAGTAGTCCTTGGCGCTGTCGACGATGGTCTGACCCGACCACACGATGTCAACCGCGAACGGTCGACCCGCACCAGACCGGCGACACGTTCTACGTCTTCGACCAGCCCGGGGTGACCCGCTTCGCCTGCCATCTCCCCGGCCACTACCAGTACGGCATGAAGGGCGCCATCGAAGTGGTCAGTGGCTGACCGCCCACCAGAACGCACGAAGTTCGCGTGCGACGAGATCGGCGGGACCGCTGCGTCGTCTCACCGCCCCGCGATCTCGGCTCCGGGGCGCCGGCATCAACGATCGACATCCCGGTGACGCTGAGTAGCGTGGCCAGCCACGCCTTCGATCGATGATCGGGTCGAGGAGCGGCGCTCCGGCAGTGAGCTCGATGGAGGTGCGGTCCTTTGATCTCAATACCTCGACACTCGGCAACGGACCCGCTCGACGCCATGGTGTCCGCGCTCGGTCGCGCTGGCTGTCTCGTCGTGGCCGGTCTCGCTGACCAACCGGCACGGAGCAAGGTGGTCGCAGAGCTCGCTTCGCATCTGGAGGCCGCTCCGGTCAAAGCGGACGATGATCCGACTGCGTTCTATCCCGGGCTGACTCAACGCGTGACGGCGCTCGTGGCCCGATCTGGGCAGGTCCGCGAGCTGGTCCTGCATCCCGCCGTGACCGCCATCTGCGACCACTTCCTCCGTCCCAATGCGCCCGATGGCTATCAGCTCCACGTGACCGCCGCGCTGAACGTGGCGCCTGGCGCCCGCGCACAGGTGCTTCACCGAGAAGAAGACCCCTTCACGATCTTTCCGCTCCCCCGGCCACACCTCGTCGTCGCCACGATGTGGGCGATCACCGATTTCCGCGCCGAGAACGGAGCGACGCTCCTCGTCCCCGGAAGCCACCGCTGGAGCGCGGATCGGAAGCCGACACCTGACGAGATCCTCGCCGCCGAGATGCCCGCAGGCTCCGTCCTGTTCTGGCTGGGTGGGACACTGCACGGCGCCGGAGCCAACGTCTCCGATGAGTCGCGGTATGGCGTGGTCCTCACGTACTCCGCGGCATGGCTGCGTCAGCAAGAGAACCAGTACCTCGATGTCCCTCCGGACATCGCCGCAAGCCTCTCCCCGGAGCTCCAACTCATGATCGGCTACAAGATGAACGGCGCCCTCGGCTTTCACGATCCGAGAGTCCGAGCCGAATCGCTCTCGCCAACCGCGAACGTCGCCGCGATCTGCGCGTCGGCCGCGCTGATCGGTCGACCGTTGCGCTCCCGCACGACGACGATGTCGGCGTAGTGCGCCGCCGCTGGCTCGTCGAACGCCGCAATGCGGTGATCGAAGTCGTCGACCTCCACGCCCCTGATCGTCAACGTCGCCATGCCAGCGACGCTAGCAATGCTGTCAGCTGTTGATGGAGGCGCTGTCGCTCGAGAGGGCCGGCGCCGATCCGCACGACGGCGCTGCCCAGCACCGACGCCCGGTTCCCGAGAAAAACGCCTGGGTGCTGTCGCACGAATGGGTGGCGCCGAAGTTGCCACTGCGACGTGGAGCGGACGACGGGATTCGAACCCCCGCGACCCTCACCTTGGCAAGGTGACTGGCGTGATGCTCCCAACCGGGCCTGACGACTATTTGCCCTGGTCAGGGCCCATCCGTCGGAGCCCGCCGGCCACCCTTGCCCACCGCTCGCAGCCGCCCAAAGTGGCACAAACGTGGCACGACGCTCGCTCCTCGTTCCGTCGCCGTCAGGCGAGGCCAACCGAATCAGGCTGACCTGGCGAGCAGCCGAGCCGCGGCGGGGTCGGCGCCCAGGTGAACCTGGCCATCGTCGACTTCGTCGACGCGTACGACCGCCCCGAACCCGTTACATCCTCGCGTCGGCGGGAAGGCGCGGGCTCCGTCGCGCCTGGCCGACGCCGACCCGGCTAGCGACTCGCTAGCGGCCGACCGGTAGGCGTGGCGGCGGACGAGCGCACCAGGCCGCGCGACGACGACCGGAGGCCCCACATGCACCCAGACAGTCCCGCCCACCCCGCAGGCGCAGCTGACCCGCCCGACGCCGAACTGGTTTCGCGGGCACGGGCCGGGTCCCATGAGGCGTTCGTTTCGCTGTACCAGCGGCACGTGCGCGCGGTGCGACTCGCCCTGTCCGACAACGTGCACGACCGCGAGCGCCAGCGCGACCTCGCCCAGGAGACCTTCACCCGTGCCCTCGCGAAGCTCGCCGACCTGCGCGAGCCGTCCCAGTTCCGCCCCTGGCTGCTCCAGATCGCACGTCACGCCGCAATCGACGATCTGCGCGCCCGCACGCGGGTGCTGACCGAACCGCTCGAGGAGCAACAGGTGCCTGATCCGGCCTGCGCCGACAGCCCCGAACTGGTGGCCGAGGTGCACGACCTGGCCCGTGCCATCGAGGCCGGCATCGCCACACTGTCGGGCCGTGACGCTGCCGCCGTGTCGATGGTGATACACCTCGGCCTCGGGCCGGCCGAGCTGGCCGCTACGCTCGACATCAGCTACGGCAACGCCAAGGTCGTGCTTCATCGGGCGCGAGGGCGACTCCAGACCGCGCTGCTGCAAGGCCGGATGCTTGACCCGTGGATCGTGAGCACGCCTTCTTGTACGAGCCTCCGGGCGAGGACGACGGCCGACTGCCCGTCGAGGAACTGCTGAAGCTCACCGAGGCGAAACTGTCGACGTTCGACCATGTGCTCGATCGCTGGCGCGACGAACGCCGGCATCTCAAGGCGGTGCGCGCCGCAGCTCACCACGACCGCCTCACCTTCGACGCGCACGTCCGGTCCGGCGCCGCGAACTTCGAGGCACGCACCGTCGTCGAGGTTCATTGTCGACAGCAGCGCGCCATAGTGCCCCTCCCATGTCGTCGGCGCCGTCGCCGCGAAGCGCTCCGCCGCCTGGGCGGCGAGCTCATCGGCACCGATGGCCCACGCGTCACGGATACGGGCCAAAGTCGCCGTCGCCTGTGCCCGCAGCGCTGGGCCGCCACCGCACGCGAAGCCCGGCGGCAGCGGCGTTTCCTCCAGCTCCCGTTCGAGCGAGGTCGTGCTGATGGCTCGGACGACGTCACCCCAGGTCGGCGCCATGATCCCGAAGGTGATGTGCGTGGAGTACGCGGTCGTCGTCTCGACCCAGTGCGCGAACCTGCGCGGCACGTAGAGACAGTCGCCAGGCCCTAGGTCAACCTCGAGCAGCTCGGCAGGCTCGCGCCCGTCTGGACCGATGTCCTTGCGCTGCTCGATCGTCCAGTGCTTCGTCCCGTGCAGCTGCAGGACGATCACGTGATGCAGGTCGTGATGGCGGTGCCCGGCGCGGCCGGGCGGCGCAACATACGCGTTGGCCTGCACCGCCATCGAGAACGACCGGGTCAGCTCCGAGCACAGTCGATCGAGCCGCGGCCACCACTCGTGGAGACCGTGCAGCACGATCGTCGCACCCGATGCGAACAGCCGGAACACCTCGCCAGGGTCGATGACCTCGGTCCGCAGCAGCATCGGTGCCGGTGCAACCGGGCGGACGTACCGCGTGCGGTCGACCCATCGACCATTCGCCAGCAGGTGGATGTCACTGCGGCGTGACGCCATCAAGTCGTCGAGCTCCTGCGTCGACAAGAGGTCCTTCCACACCGCATCAGGCACGCCGCGCCGCACGACCGCCCGACGATCCCACATCTCGTCGGCAAACCGGTCGGTGTCACCGCCGAGGAGCGCGGCGAGCACGTCAGTCATGGCTGCACCCGCACGATGTCGTCCTCGCTCAGCGGTGCCTCACCGCTACCGTTCGCTCGCACGAGCGCCTCGACGAGACGCGCCGACAGCGTGGCCCGCGGTGTCGTGGCCGGCTCGGCCGCCGCCGCCCGGATGTCCTCCTCGCGCAACGGTCGGCTCGCGCGCGTCATGAAGTGGTACTCGTCGATCACGGCAGTCCGGAGGTGCGCGTCCTCCGCGAAGCCCAGCGTTCTCGCGTACGTCGTGAGGCTGACCGCACTGGGCACTCCACGTCGCGCGAACCACCATTCCCACAGCTCGTCGTCGCCAATGTCCACGGGATGCGGCATCCCGCGAAGCCCAGCGGCTTCGAGAAAGCGTTGCTTGCGCTCGCTGCGATCCCGCAGTTGCGTGAAGCTCGGCAACTCGAGGACCAGCGAGTGCAAGGCGTCTTTGATGTTGTGCCGTTCGGTTCCCCTCGCCCATTCACGGTACGCGTAGTCCAACACGACGGACGAGAGCCCGGCATCGTCAAGCCGGCGCGCCGACATCCACGCATCGACCTCGTCCGCGTTCTGCACGTGTTGCTGCTCCCAGAAGTCACCCGCGATCTGCTGCAAGCTCGACACATCGAGCGCGTAACCCTCACGGCGGGCGGCCCGGCGCGCCAGCACGGTAGCCAGCGCCGCGTCGTACAGGTGCCGGAACCCGGGGTCGAGCTGGACCTCGGTCATGAGGTGGCGTTCACCATTGTCCGCCAGCCCGCCGCGCTCGACAGGGTGCGCCCGGTCCACCTCGGACCGCAACGCCTCGAAGAAGGCCGTGTTGGCGAACGGGAACGTCACCGGTCGCGGTGGCGCGTCCGGCTCGATGCACGAGGCGAGTGTCTCCAGCAGACGCTCGGCGTCGAGGCGCTTTTGGTCGACGAAGCCCCCTTGGGCCAGCCAGTCGACGAGACCGCACGCCGCGTCGTTCGAGATGGCGTCGCCGCGGACCTCAGCGACGACCGCGCGCAACGAACGTTCCGGGTAGAACCGCGCCTTGGCCCGGGTCGCGAGGACCGCGGCGGCATCTGGCTCGACGACGCCGGCGACGACGGCGGCCGCCAGCGTGGCGCGTATGTTCACCATCGCCTCGGACGTCGCCCGGAAGCCGTCGTCGGCGCCGAGGTGGGACACGGCGACCTCGTCGTCGTCGGTGAGGTCACCGCGGTCGAATGCCTCGAAGATCGCGCCGACGCCGACCGTGCCGAAGGTCCGGGTCTCGGCGGCGCGGAGCGCTCCCATGCTGGCCGCGCCGAACACGGGCACCCCGCGGTCGAGCGCCCAGAGGATCTCCTTGTGAAAGATGCTGGCGACGGTGTGGAACACGCCGTCGATGATGCCGATTGCGCTCGGCTTGGCCCGAGCGACCCGATAGATGTCACCCGCGGCGGCCGGTGGCAGGTACGTCGCCGGCAGCAGTTGCGACGCCGTCGTGTGGTCGAGCGTCGGCCCAGTGAAGACGACGACGGTCATCACGCCACCGCCCGACGGGCCCGCGCCGCTCGCGCCCCGAAGCGGACGGCGTCGGTGATGCCGGCAAGCTCGAGCCCGGGTGCCACGACGCGGACCACCGGGATCCCGATCTCCGGTCGGGTCAGATCGACGTACACGACTTCGCCGAACCCGACGGCACGCAGGCGATCGAGCAACCAGTCGACATCCTCGTTCAACGTGTCGAAGTCCACGGTCGCGACAGACTGGAACGGACGTCGCGGCGTGCCGCTGATCTGGCTGGCGATCGAGGACCGAACCGGTGGGGTCAGGCCGTAGGCGTACTCGGCCGGCGTCTTGTCGTCGCGGCTGCCGGCGATGTGAGTAAGGCGGGACTGGGCCGCCTCGGTCAGGGCCCGGCTGAGGGCGATGTCGCGGTTCGGGTGGCAGCCGTAGCCGTGCGCGCCGAACGTCGGAACGAGATCACCGTCCGAGCGGTCGGTGATGGCGACGATCAATACGGGAACGCCGATGTCGCTGGTGCCATCCCAGATCGCGACGTCGAAACCGGCGCGGTCGTACGCGTCGAGCAGTTCTCGGCACGTCGGCGAGTCGACCGTGTCGGGGTCGAGCCGCACGTCGTCGTGCTCGGAGCGAGCGATCCACATGCTGATGCCGTCGCGCTCGATCACCTCGCAGAGCGCATGGCTGAGGGCCTCCAGCAGGTGGTTCCCGGACGCCACACCGTTCGAGGTCATCGCGAAGCACCCGCTTCCGGTCGGCAGCGGCAGCCGGTAGTCCGTGTGCACCGACTCGAACGGGACCAGCGTGGGCAGCCCATCGAACAGGTCGGTCGCGCCGACCCACAGGATGCGTGCGTCGGCATGGAACCGGCTCCGAGACGGTCGTGGGAGACCGGCCACGTCGATGATGCGGTGCCCGACACGCAGCTCGGCCCAGGAGCCGATCACCAGCGGCACACTGACGCGCTCGCTGTGGAACCCCTCGATGGCCTCCATCATCGCCGAGACACGGGCCGCCTCGGCGCTGACGCCCTTGCCCTGGGCGACGGAGATCGAGCGGGAGTTCGGTCGGACTGCCTGGACGACCGGGATGCCGATGGCATCGAGCCCTGTCACGTCGGCCAGCCGAGTGATCCCCATCGCCGCTCGCACCTGCTCGACGCGACGGATCGTCTCCGACGGTGCGACGGATCGGTGGGTGCCGTCCCGCCACACCTTGGGCACGGTCGCGAGCGTCGCGAGGGGACAGGTCGACATCGCTCAGATGCCCTTGGGGCCATAGAGCGCCACGGGGTCAACGTGGTAGATGGTGTTGCTCGACAGCGTCGTGCGGACGCCGATCGGACCGTGCACCGACGTGCGAATGGTCAGGCCGAGCCGGGCGGGGGTGGAGCGCGAGACGTCCTTGAGCGCCGCTGCGGCACGGTCGGCCTCATCCTGCGAGACTCGGAACGCCTCCAACTCCTCGTCGGGGATGAAGTACATCGCACCCTGTTCGGCGTGAATCATGGTGCCATTGATGATCTCTTCGCTGTTGCTCGCCATCTCTCGCTCCTCGCGGGTCTGATCGGTATCGGATGGAGCGATCGGTTGTAACCACCAACCCTGCTCTCTGTCTCAGGACACCGAACGCCCGTCCCGGTTACACCCGCCGGTGACAGCACGAGACGTGGGAGCAGGAACATGCGGGAGTGGTTGCTGGCGGCCATCCAGGACCTGCGCGTGCCGCACGCCGACATCTACCTCGTGGGCTGGGGAATGCGGACACCGTCCGACCTGACCCTGGAAGGCGTCGCCGTGCTCGATCGTGTGGAGCGCGTGTTCTGCCTGCCTGCCCCGCCGGACCTCCCCGTTCGGGGCGGCATCGTCGACCTGTCCCCCCACTACGGCGTCGGTCTCCCGCGCCACGAGGTCTACAACCGGATCGCTGACGATGTCCTCGAGGCCGCCGAGCACGGGCCGGTCGCGCTGGCGACATTCGGGAGCGCGACCGTGGGGACGGCGGCGGCCCACCTCGTGCTGCGCCAGGCCCCCGCCCGCGGTCTCGTCGCCCATGCGGTGCCGTCGGTGTCGTGCCTCGAGGCGTTCTGGGCCGACGTCGGCATCGAGCCCTTCAACGGCGTGCTCGTGTGGGACGCCACCGCGTTCGTCGTCAACCAGGCAGTCGCGCCACCGAACGTCGATCTGGTGCTGGCCGGGGTAACTGTCCTGCACGTTCATGTCACCCAGGACCAGTACCGGCCGGTTCGACCGGCCGATCTGGCGCCGCTGCGCGAGCACCTCCTCCGCTCGTACGCGCCGCGGCATCCGGCCGCGTTCGTGTGCGTCGCTCGTGACGAGGCGCCGGCGCGGCTGACGACGACGACGGTGGGCGACCTCGCATCGTCACCGACCGACGTGAGCACGTTGTTCGTGCCGGCTGACCCGGCCTGGCGTCGACCGGAGTACCGCGCACGACGGCGGGCCACCGTGGGAGTCACGCGGTTGCGGCTGCGCGAGCTACTGGACACGGCGCGGTCGGGCTCGTGAGCGTGCTCGCCGACAACTTCGAGCAGCGGGAGCTGTACACCGCGGCCGAATGCCGCGAGCTCACCGGCCGCATCGAGAGCCTGCGGGCACTCTGGACGAGCCACCACGACCACGTGCCCGTGCACAGCCTCGGCATCTCGGGCTTCCTCGTGCCGTCCGACGCCACCTATCGACGCATCGCGGCGGAGTGCAACCCGGTCCTACTTCGCGTGTTCGCCGACCTGTACGAGCGGATTCGGACGTTCCTCGCGGCGCGTGTCGGCCAGCCCGTGCTCGATCACCCGTACGGCGCGCTCCCCGGATTCAACCTGTTCGGAGACCACGACTACTTCGCCACGCCGTTTGCCAGCGCGCACTTCGACGTCCAGTACCGCAACCTCGAGTGGCCCGACCACGTCGACGTCCGCGATGTGTGCTCGTTCACGCTGCCGCTTGCTCTGCCCCGTGCGGGGGGCAGCCTGGACGTCTGGGATCTGCGTGAGCACGACCTCGCTGCCCTCGATGACCTGGCCCGGATCGAGCTCGTCGACACCACGGCACGCGAGACGCTGGAGCACCGTGTTGGCTGTGCGGTGGTGCACCGGGGCGACGTGCTGCACCGGATCGCGCCAGCCCGGCGCATTGCTGCGGGGGACCGTCGATACACGTTGCAGGGCCACGTTGCCCGATCGGGCCCGAACTACTATTGGTATTGGTGAGCGCCACTGGATCAGGCGGTGCTCACCGGGCCCGGTCACGCCGGCATGCTGAGGCGCCCGCGGCGCTCGTACGGTCGGTACTCCAGCCCGGCAAGGACCGACTGGTACCACTCGGCCCGGGTCGGTGCGAACGTCTCGGGATGACGCCGGGCGAGCTCGACCGACTCGGTGGCCGACAGCGCTCGCGCGGCACAGGCCGTGTTCACCGCCAGGGCGTCGTCCCATGCCGCGTCGGTCATCGTGAGCCCGAGCCGGTCTCGGTCGACGACGCCCATCCCGAGCAGGAGAACGTCGACGTCGCGAGCGGCGCCGAGGTGTAGCGCGGTGCCACCGCGCTCGACGAGCGTAGCCATCGAACCGAGCGCGATCGCCTCGTCGATGAGCGGCCCGATGACGCCGAGATCGGTCTCGCGGTGCACCTGTCGCCAGAAGGGCGTGTCGCGTTGCTCGTTATACCGGTAATGCGTCGCGATGACGGCGCGGATGCTCTCCCAGATCGATGCGACATGGACGTTGAGATGCTCCGCCGGCCGGCGGAAGCGGCGCCAGTCGTCGAGCGACGCCACAACGAGTGCCGCTTCGTGGGCGATGAGGTGGAGTGAGGTTGCCAAGAGAGGCTCGACGAACCCGTACGAGTTCCCGACAGCTACCACGTTGTGGTGCCACCAACGCCGCCGCCGGCCCGTCCGGAACCGGACGAGCCGGGGCTCACCGATGCCCGGACAATGCAGTCGGAGCTCCGCCGCAGCGGCGTCCGGCGTGAGTTGGGCCGTCGAGAACACGTACCCCCGGCGGTCGTCCTCGATCTGCGGCACGCTGAAGCACCAGCCGGCATCCATGGTGTCCGCGCCCGTGAAGGGCTGCATGTCGAAGCGGTGAGGCGCCGACGCGACCATGGCGGCATCGCAGAACAGGCTCGACTCGTAGCTGTCGAACGCGACCCCCATCGCCGAGCCGAGCAACGCCGAGCGGAACCCGCTGCAATCGACGAACAGGTCAAACGCGAACGCCCGCCCGTCGTCGGCACGAACGCTCGCCAGCGAACCATCGGGATGGCGGATCGAGTCGACCAGGCGCGCGTCGACGCACACGACCCCGTGGCGCGCCAGCATCTTGCGCAGGAAGCACAGCAGACGCGTGTTGTCGATGTGGTACGCGATCGGAAGACGCTCGACCAACGATCGGCCCTCGGGCGGGAGACCGATCTCATGCAGGCCGGCCGAGGCACCCATCAGCGCCGCCGCCAGGCCCGAATGATTGATGTCACCGGTACGCACGTACGAGTCGACCATCGCCGGCGCGGCGAACGGGAAGAACCACGGCGCGACGCCGCGGCGGCCCCAGTCGAGACGCACCCCCAACTTCCAGGTCGGCTGCACTTCGGCGAGGAACTCGGCGATCTCGAATCCGAGGAACCCGTGCAAGAAGGGGATCATCGTCGGCGTGGTGCCCTCGCCGACCCCGATCGGAGCTTCCTGGCTCGACTCGATCAATGTCACCGGCAGCTCCGGTCGACGGTGCGCGAGCGCGAGCGCCGTGAGGTAGCCGGCCGAACCACCACCGACGACGCCCACAGTAAGTGCGGCGGAAGCCTCAGCCACCTCGGTCGCGGGGCGTGTCCCGTGTCGGCCCCTGGCTGCAGCTCATCCGGTCGCCTCCCTTTCGCCCGTCGAGACGATCAGTCGGCGCCTCGGTTACACGTCGTGCGCGCGCGGTGGCGTTGCGACGCCGTCGAGCGCGCGCGTCAGGTGACCACGGCCGGTGCCCAACCGAAGATGCGCTGCAGCGTGCCGCCCATGAGCCCGTCGCGATCGGCCTCGCCGAGACGGTCGGTGTCGCGGAACGCGGCCACGGCGTCGCGGTATGAGCAGTGCTCAACGGCGCGGGTCCAGTCGGTGCCCCACATCATCCGATCGATGCCGAACGCCTCGATCATCCGACCGATCGGCCCCCACAGATCGTCAAACGGGAAGGGCTCGTGCGACAGCGTGCAGGCACCGGTGACCTTGACTACGACGTTGGGGTAGGTGGCCAGCGCCAGCACGCTCCCCAAGTCGGCGAACGGGTCGGGCGGCGGCGGGGGCTTCATCGTCTGCACCAGCCCGAGATGATCGACGACGATCGTCGTGTCCGGATGGCGCCTGGCAAGGTCGTCGACAAAGTCCATCCGGCCCCAGCTCAACACGCACACCGGGAACCCAGCGCGCTCGGCCCCCGTCAGCAGTGCGGCTACGCCCGGGTCCTGCGCGCCGGCGGCTGGCGGCTTCCAACACACCAGGCGGACACCGACCGCTCCGGGCGTGGCCGCCCAGGCGGCGACGGCATCGCCGACGTCGGGCCGCGAGAAGTCGAACGGTGCGATGAGCGCGAAGCGGTCGTCGTGGTCGTGGTGGACCTCGACGGCATAGCTGTAGTCGTCGCGGTACATCGTCCACGGCGACACGAGCAGGGCGCCGTCCACACCCACGGCGTCCATCGCTGCCACCATGTCATCGCCGGTGACCTCGGGCGGCCCCTGCAGGTGGGCGACCCACGGTCGCCCGGGATGGTCGCGCTCGTAGGCGTGGACCTGAGCATCGATAATCGCCATCACCCAGACGCTGCCACACCTACCGCGACCCGGCCAGCGGATGCCGCGCCGACACACACCCCGACATCTTGCCAAGGTGACTGAGGTGATGCCCCCGACCAGGCCTTACGGGTATTTGCCCTGCTCAGGACCATCCATCGGGCTCCCGACGACGACACCAGCCGCGCTCGATAGGCCTACGGCGATCACATCGACCGGCGACTGACCGAGGTCAGGTCCAAGTACCACCGCGACAACGCCGCCAGCACAAACAGGAATGTCTGCCCCCGGTGGAGCGGGGCGGCGACAATCGACCCCGATCGATGGTCGATCCGAACGCCCGGGACGAGGCGTGCACGGCGGCGACGAAGGTCCGATCGTTGTCGTTCGAGACAACGCCGTCGTTCGTTCCGACCCGGGCGCGGGCGTTGAGATCGAGCGATGGGTCAGCCCACGGTCCTCACGAACTGTCGGATCGCCGCGGCACACGCCGGTGGACCCCGCCGCCGGCTACGTCGAACCCACCACGTCGCTCCTCCGACGATGTCGTCGATCCCGCCGGTGAGGGCTGACACCGTCGAGGAGTAGCTCGGCACACCGCGGCCTGGCCCGCAACCTGGTGCGCCTAGCCCTGGCGCTTGGTGATCGTGACGCTTCCCAGGCCGGCCGCCTCCGTGGCAGCGGTCATCGCCGTGCGGCGCGAATGATCCAGGCAGCAGACCCGAACACCACGCCTTCCGGCGTGGCGTGGGCGGCGATCGTGGCTCGCAGGTCGTCGAGGGCGCGGCGCCGGCCGGGCTCGTCGAGGCCTTCGAGCATCCAGCCCACGAGACCGATGACGAACTGGTGGGTGTCTTCGATGTCGGTACCGAACCACATTCCGGCTTCGGCCGCCGTGAGATCGATGTCGGTGAACCCCGCCGACGACAGGACCGTCCGGACCCTGTCGGGGTCTGACAACGCGAACGGTCCCGGCGCATCAGGCGGTGGGGCGGGACGCTCCCGACCGGCCGCCAGGGCGGCCGCGATCTCGCGGATCCACTCGTTGGCGGCCAACCCCTGCCAGGCGACCATCAGCAGTCGGCCATGTGGGGCGAGTGAACGTCCGATGTTGGTGAACGCAGCGCGGGAGTCCCCGAAGAACATCGCCCCGGTGCGGCTGATCGCCACGTCGAAGGATTCGGCGTCGAAGGGGTGGATCTGGGCATCGGCGTGCAGGAACGATGCGTTCGTCACACCTTCGGCGACGCTGCGCTGGTGGGCGTAATCGAGCATCTTGGTCGACAGGTCGACGCCGAGCGCCGATCCTGCCGATGCGGCGCGAGCCGCATCGCGGGTGGTCTGACCGGTGCCGCAGCCGATGTCCAGGACCCGCTCGGTCTCCATGATCGCCGCAGCGGCGAGCAGCCGCCGGTGGTACTCGGCGACCGACCGGTCGAAGTAGTCGGCGTGCGCCGCCCAATAGGCGCCCTCGTCCCCGTCCCACGCGCCGAGCTGCTCGGCGTTGGACGGATGCACCGTCACCGAGTTGGCCGTTGCCATGGCCGACCTCCTGGTAATCTCCCTTTGGGATAGTTACTCTCTCCCAATGGGAGGATCATGTCAAGCGTACCGGCGATGACGACCACGTCGTACGCCATCTTGGGGTTGCTGGCCGTCAAGCCGTGGACCACCCACGAGCTGGTCCAGCAGGTCGACCGCAGCCTGCGCCGGCTATGGCCGCGGGCTCAGAGCAAGCTCTACGAGGAACCGAAGAAACTCGTCGCCCACGGCTTCGCCCGGGCCACGGATGACTCCGTCGGTCGCCGCCGCCGCACTCGCTACACCATCACCCCCAAGGGCCGCCGAGCACTCGCCGGGTGGCTGCAGGAGCCCGGTGCGGGACCGGCACTCGAGTTCGAGCAGCTCCTCAAGATCCACTTCGCCGACAGTGGCACCAAAGCCGACGTCCTCGTCAACCTGCAAGCAGCACGGGCCTGGGTGCTGGAGCAGAACCGGGAGAACCTCACCGCCGCACGCGACTACCTCGCCGGCGAAGGGCCCTTCCCGGAACGAGCAGCGCTCAACCAGCTCGGAGGCCGGTTCCTGACCGACTTCTACGTGACCGTCGCCCGCTGGGTGCACTGGGCCACCGAGATCGTCGACGGCTGGCCCGACGATGTCCGTGACGCGCCCTTCGACGTGGCGGCCGCCCAGCAGGGCGTCGACCTGGCCGAGAGCATCGACGTCCTCCTACGCTCACCCACCCCACGGTGACGATCAGCTCTTGCGACTCAACCAATAGAGCGTCGGATCGGCTCGTCGACGCGGATCGAGCACGCGGTCCACGGTTCCACCGTGCTGCCAACCGGTTCGGGATCGTCGTCACCGGCCTCGCTGACCACCGACCACCGTCAAGGATCAGGCGCAGCCACTCACGTGTGCGCCACCGCCCACCGCCTCGGCGGCGGCGCGGCCGCCTACCGCAGCAGCCCGCTGCTGCGGGCGCTGCGCAACGTCGAGACCGCCCGACAGCACCAGATGTTCAGCCAGGGTCTGCGCCCCCACCTCGCCCGCACCCTGGCCGGCACCAACGAGGCCCACCCGCCCTTCGTCACCTGATCGGCGGCGACGAGTCGCCCGTGACTCCTGCGAGCGACTCCAGGCATGAGCCCCAAGCAGGCGTTGAGCGGGGTGGCCGGGAGGAGTGCTGGCGGAATGGGTCCTCACGTGGAGTTCGCTGCCTCAGGGGATCCGTTGGTTGCATTGGCCGGTCCGTCACGTTGTTGGACTGGCCCGGGGTGGTTACCTCGATCCACCGGGTGACGCTGCGGTTGATTGGGACAGGATCGCCGAGGTGCTCCAGGACTGCGTCCGTCTGGTTGAACCTGCGACAGCTGTGGCGGGTTGGAGTCACAGATAGTTCGTGAGTCACCGACGACCGGCGACTTCAGTTCTGGCCGGAGTCGATTCGATGGAGATAGGCGCCGAGTTTGTCGAGCGCCATCGTCCATCCGGCCGCACCAGGCGAGTCGGCCTGAATCCCGGCGTGTGTCAATACCAACTTCGTGCGGCCGCCGACGCTTTCGAGTTCGACGCGAACCTCAGTCGTGGCGGGATGTCCCTCGGGCATACCCATGTCCGAGGGCGATACCACGTTGCCGTTCGCGTCCGACATCGACTCGGTGTACACGAGTCGCTCGTTGGTAACCACTTCGCGGTACTCGCCGGTGAACCACATCTGCATGGCGCCGTTGGGCGTGTGCACCTCCATGCACACCAGACGGGAGCCGCCGACGCGCACATCCATCTTCGCGACGGGGATGGTCGCACCGTCGGGCCCGTACCACCTGGCGAAGTGTTCCGGATCAGTCCACAGCTGCCAGATGAGATCCACCGGGGCATCGAAGCTGCGCTCGATCGTCACGGCGTGCTGGGAAGGGTTGTTGTCCGTCATCGTGATCACCCGTCTCGTCGCGGTCGGAGTTGCTTGAGGTACTCGTCCATCCGGTCGAAGCGGGCCTCCCACACGCAGCGATACTGCTCTGCCCAGCTCGAGACCTCTTCGAGCGGTGTTGCGTCGAGGGCGCATGGCCGGTACTGGGCTCGTTGACCTCGTCGGACCAGCCCGGCCCGTTCCAGCACCTTGATGTGCTTGGAGATTGCCGGGAGCGTCATCGCGAACGGCTCGGCGAGCTCGTTCACGGTCGCCGCACCGTCGGCGAGCCGGGCCAGGATCGCTCGCCGCGTCGAGCTGGAGAGTGCGGCGAACGTCTCGCTCAGCCGGTCCTCGTCGATCGCGGTCGGCATCGCTCACCTCGTACTTTCCTGACTAGATAATTAACCAGAGAGGAAAGTACAAGGTTCTTCGCTGGCTGTCAATGGTGTGCCCACAGAGAGGACCGGTCGCGGTCACAACTGGCGACCTGGATCGTCCAACCATGAAAGACGGATGACACCGACCGAGGAGGAATCATGACCGTGAATCGATCTGCGACCAGCCCAGAGCAGCTGATGGCGATGTTTGCGGAGCGAGCCGCGGGCGGGGACATGTTCGGTCTGATCGAGCTGTACGAACCCGACGGTGTGTTCGAACCGCAGGCTGGCGTCGTGCTGCGCGGCACCGCCGAAATCATGCCGGCGTTGACTGAGCTGGCGTCGATGCGACCGCGCATCGACTACGCGGGCGAGCCCCACGTCGTGATCGTGGACGACATCGCGATCGTCGCCAACTCGTGGACGATGACGGCCGAACTGCCCAATGGAACGATCCACCGCGAAGGCGGCGTCAGCGCCGACGTCCTGCGCCGTCAACCAGACGGCACCTGGCTGGTCTTGATCGACCAACCGCGCGGTGCGACGCTGACCCCATGAGCGAGTCGACCGGCCTCGATGAGGCCACCTCGCTGGCATCGACGGTGCGGGCCGCGCAGGCCGGCGACGCGGCAGCTCTCGAGCGCCTCGTGCTCGCGGTGCGCGATCGCGTCTACTGGCTGTGCCTGCGGATGACGGCTCGTCCACCCGACGCCGAGGACGCCACCCAGGAGATCCTGATCCGGGTCATCACACACCTGTCGGCGTTCCGGGGTGAGGCCGCGTTCACGACATGGGTGCATCGCATCGCCGTCAACCATCTCCTCGATCGAGCGAAGAACCGTGTCGAACGAATGGAGATGACGTTCGACGAGTTCGCCACCGACCTGCTCGATGGACTGTCCAGTGCGCCGAGCACGGCGCCCGACGCGGCGATCCTCGAACGCGAAGTCCAGCTGTCCTGCACGCATGCGATGTTGACGTGCCTGGATCGTGAGCATCGCATCGCGTACATCCTCGGCGAGATCTTCGGTGTCGACTCCGACGACGGCGGCTACATCTGCGACGTGGCGCCAGCCACCTATCGCAAGCGCTTGTCGCGCGCCCGAACTCGTGTGCGTGCGTTCCTGAGCGGCAACTGCGGCCTCGTCAACTCGTCGGCGGCGTGCCGCTGTTCCAATCGGATCGATGTCGCGGTGCGACTCGGACGCATCGACCCGCAACGACTCGAGTTCACCGACAGCACGAACCGAGTCAACGACGAGATGATCCGACTGCACGACGCCGCCTCCCTGTTGCGCTCGTTGCCTGCGGCGTCAGTGCCGACATCGGTCGTCGACGCGATCATCAACCTGATACGCACCTCGGCGATCGCGAGCGCCCCGCCTGGAGGTGCCGTCGGCGAGCCCGACGAACCGGCGACGAGACCGGGTTGATCGCCCCGAAAGCGGTCTGCCGTATGCGTCCGCGTCGCTGACCTGCGTCGATTCAGGACCTGCTTAGTAAGGCATCGACGTGACAAGTATCTAAAGGTCACGCTCTAGTACGCGCATGGATGAGAACACGATGCGAGCGATCTGCGACGCGACCGAGCAAGTCGTCGCCCGGATCGAACCGGCCCACCAACAGCTTGCGACACCGTGCTCGGAATGGAGTGTGCACGACCTCGCCAACCATCTGCCGGCCACCCTCGAACTCGGACGAGCGCTCCTGTCGGACGAGATGCCCACCGTCCAGGCAGGTCCTGGTCAGGTGCCAGCGGTCGATCTCGTCGGCGATGACCTGCTCGGCGCCTACCAGGCCGGGGCAAAGGCGCTCGTGGCGGCCACGACTCCGGACGCGGTCGGTCGCATGCACACCACGCCGCTCGGCGAGATGCCTGGTGCAGGCTTGGCCGGGTTCGCCGGGCTCGATGTGTTGGTTCACGGATGGGACCTCGCCAGGGCAATCGGCACTGAGGTGACGATCGATCCAGCACTCGCCGAGCCGATGCTCGAGTTCGCCCGTCACGCGATCGGCGATGAGATGGGTACGCGGGTGCCTCGCATCGGCCCGGAGATCGTGGTTGCCGCTGACGCCGATCCGTCGTCTCGGCTCGTCGCGTTTCTCGGCCGCACCCCGTGACCGCCGACGACGTCCTGCGAGCGCTGGCCGAGCCGCAACGGATCCGCATCCTGCGGGTGGTCGGAGACCGAGAGCTCGCGGCCGGAGAGATCGCCGAGCGCTTCGAGATCACGGCTCAGGTCCCTCGAGACTCGGCGAAGGATCCGGTCGCGGTCGCCGTCGTTGGTGCCCAGGCCCACCCGACAGCCCGGTACCCCCAGCGTCGTCAGGTGACCGCGCAAGGCGCTCATGCTCATGTCCGGGCCGCAGTAGCACGGGTTCGCCGTTGCCACGTCGCGCCGTCATGAGGCGCGGGGGGTGCATCGCCAGGCGGGTGATTAGTGCAGCAGCCGGCTCTCCGAACTGGCCGGCCACCTGCGTGGAGCCTGTCGGGAGGCGAGCTTCGCTACCGTCGTAAGGCTACCGGTGTGCCCCTACCGAATCGTGGCCGTCAGCGACCCTGGAATACGGGCTCTCGTTTGGCCACGAACGCCTTGG
This sequence comes from uncultured Acidimicrobiales bacterium, assembly GCA_963728985.1. Taxonomy (GTDB): domain Bacteria; phylum Actinomycetota; class Acidimicrobiia; order Acidimicrobiales; family Ilumatobacteraceae; genus DASXAI01. The sequence goes on from CAVSME010000009.1 coordinate 438,724, forward strand.
TCGCTTCGCGGTGGTCCTCAGTCTGGCCGCAGTGGACATGATGGGTCGCCTCGAGGTCGAGGCAGTCGTTCATGTCACCAGTCATCGCCCGATTGAGGTTCTCCTTCATGTACCGGTAGGCGACGGTCGGCCCGCCGGCCAGCCGAAGGGCGATCTCGCGGGTCTTGTCGGCGAGTTCGTCGGGTTCGCACACCCAGTTTGTGAGCCCAAGTTGAAGCGCCTCCTGGGCACTCACCCGGTCGGACAGGAAGTACATCTCGCGCGCCTTTGCCGACCCGATGAGTTGGGTGAGGAAGTACGTGCCGCCGTAGTCACCCGAGAACCCCACGCGGGCGAAGGCGGTGGTAAGGATCGCAGTGCTGGCCATGATGCGCAGGTCACAGGCCAGCGCCAGCGACAGTCCCGCACCGGCGGCCGCCCCCGGTAGCGCGGCGATCGTCGGCTTGGGCATGGTGAAGAGCTTGCCGGCGGTGGCTCGTTGGTTCACCCGTTGACGATGGATCGCGGCGTCGATGGTGTTGTCACCGACCGTGCCGTCGCCGCGGGCCGCCATGCCCTTGACGTCACCGCCGGCGCAGAAGCCCTTGCCGGCGCCGGTGAGCACAATGCACTTCACGGCACCGTCGAGCTCGGCGCTCGCCAACTGCTGCCCGAGCGCGGTCGTCATCGCTCCCGACATCGCGTTGCGCGCCTCGGGTCGGTTCAGCGTCAACGTCAGGACGCCGTCGTCCAATGACGCGAGCAGGTCGGTGGTACCGGTGTCGATCTCCCCAGCCATCTCGTCTCGCTTTCTGCTCCGTCACGGATCCCATGTTGGTCTCCAGCCTGTCACAGCCGCCACGCATCGTCGTGCGCCCGACAGGACGCTCGGCCGGTTCGGGTCGCACGACGTTGCACAACGCTGTTTGTCATTCGGCTCACGAAGTAACTGACCGGCGAGGACACCTACACGATCGTGTACTACAAGGACTCGCCGGACCCGGCCCTCGCCAAAGACCCGTTCGTCTCGACCTACTTCGACGTGATGACGAAGGCGGGCCTCGACCCGAAGCAACTCGGCACGTTCGTACCCGACGGGCCACTGATCAACCTCGAAGGCCATTGGGCACCTACAAGACCCTCACCAGCGCCAGCTGATCCGGCCTGCGCTCGAGCTGCCGGCTTCGGTAGCCGTGGCGCGCTGGGACTCCGTTGCCCGATGGCCGACAGGGACGCTCTTACGGCGTTCGCTGACGGTCTGCGGGTCCGAAGAGGTAGGGAGCAAGGGTCTCCTGGGCCTGGCTCCGCCACCGCTCGGCCTGGCCGCCATAGTAGGCCAACGAGCCGGGTTGGGCCTGGCCGTAGCGGTTGAAGTTGGACAGGCAGTCACGCAGCGGTGCGGTGGCGACGTCGGCGTCGGCGCAGTGCTGTGTCCAGCGTTCCTCGTCGTCGTGCCGGACGTCGACGATCTGGTGCCCCTGGGCCCGCATCGTCTCGAACATCCAGACCATGTAGTCGGTGTGCTCTTCGATGGCGTCGGTGAAGTTGAAGCTCCCGCCCGTCCCCTGCGGCCCGGCGACGATGAAGAGGTTCGGGAAGCCACGCGTGTGCAGCCCGATGAAGGTGCGAGTCCCCTCTTCCTCCCACTTCTGGGCCAGGGTGCGGCCACCCCGCCCCTTCACCTGGTTGAAGGTGGCGATCTGCATGAAGTCGAAGCCCGTGGCGTAGACGAGGACGTCGAGGTCGTACTGGACGCCGTCGTGCACGACACCGTGCTCGTTGATCTCCCGCACGCCCATCGGGGCCACGTCCACAAGCGTGACGTTCGGACGGTTGAACGTGGGGAGGTACTCGTCGTGGAAGGTCGGTCGCTTGCAGCCGTACGGGTAGTACGGCTTGAGGGCGGCGGCGGTCTTGGGGTCGGTGACGATCAGGTCGATGCGGTCGCGGATCTGCTCCATGATCCGGAAGCTCGTCTCCAGGTCCCGCGCCGTCCGTTCCTCCCTGGTGAGGCGCGGGCCGCCCTCGTGGCGTCCGCGCCGCTCGGGTAGCGGCGCTCTGCCCGCCAGGTAGTCGTCGTTGGCCTTGAGCGCCTTGCGGGCCGGCAACTTGGCGAACCGGGCGCGACGGGCGTGCGCCCATCCGGGCTCGTTGGCCCAGGCCTCCGCCTCCTCCGGCGTGGTGGCGCGCTGGTCACGCACGTCGATCGTCGACGGGGTCCGCTGGAAGACGTAGAGGTGGCCGGCCACCTTGGCCAGCTCGGGGATGGCCTGCACCGCGGTCGCGCCGGTGCCGATGATCCCGATGCGCTTACCCGGCAGTTCGACGTCGTAGTCCCAACGGGACGTGTGGAAGGACTCCCCCTGAAAATCCTCCATCCCCGGAATGCGGGCCAGCCGGGGCGTGGTGAGGACGCCGTTGGCGAGGATGACGAACCGGGCGCGCATCACGTCGCCGCGATCCGTGGTCACCGTCCACCGTCCCGTCTCCTCGTCCCATTCTGTGCCGATGACCGTTGTGTGGAAGAGGCAGTGGTCGTAGAAGCGGGTCCGCTCCGCGATCCGCTGGCAGTACTCGAAGATCTCGAACCCCGACGCGAATTTCATCGTCGGGATGTACTCCATCTCCTCGAGCAGCGGCAGGTACGAGTACGACTCGACGTCGCAGGCGATACCGGGATAGCGGTTCCAGTACCACGTCCCACCGACGTCGCCGCCCTTCTCGCAGAAGCGGATGTCGTCGAACCCGGCCTGGGACAACTTGTACCAGAGCAAAAGCCCGGCGAACCCAGCGCCAACGACGAGGAGCTCGCACTCGTCGGTGAGCGCCTCGCGCTCCACCGGCGGGGCCGAGTAGTGGTCCTCGAGGTAGCGGGCGAACTTGCCTTCCATGGCCATGTAGTCCGCCGAGCCGCGGCGCACTTCGTTGAAGTCCCGGTACCGCGCCTGCGCCTCCACGCCGAACTCTGCGTCGACCTTGAACGCCGGGAGCGACGTGAGCTCGGCGTCGTCAACGACCTCGTAGCCATGACCGTCGACCCGTTCTGACGCCCGTCTGACTCGTGTGTCGAACAGCTTCTGCCCGGTGGCGGGATCGACCCGGACCGCGATGCGCCCCTGCTCTGCCACGTGTTCCCCCGGTGTGGTGTGCTCGTGACCGATCGTATGCGGGCACGCGATGTGGGCCACGAGTGGATCGACGCCCCACCTCCAGCCAGTCCCGCCGCGTGCGCTGATGTGGTCGCCAGACCGAGCTTCCGTCCGTCGGGTCCGGGCAGTCCGTAGCTCGCGCCACCGGCACCCCCTCCCCCGGTGAGGGCACCGGGGCGCGTCTACCTCCAGGCTCTGAGCACGTCGCGGGCCTCCTCGATGGGGGCGACGATCCGGCCGGCGACCTCGACTACGACTCGCCGGTGTCAACGATCGACATCCCGATGACGCTGAGTAGCGTGGCGTGAGCTTGATGGAGGTGCGGTCTCGTGATCTCGATACCACGACGCTTGGCAACGGACCCGCTCGACGACATGGTGTCCGCGCTCGGTCGCGCTGGCTGTCTCGTCGTGGCCGTTCTCGCTGATCAACCGGCACGGAGCAAGCTGGTTGCGGAACTCGCTTCCCATCTGGAGCCTGCTCCGGTCAAAACCGAGAGTCCGAGCCGAATCGCTCTCGCCAACCGCCACTGTCGCCGAAGCCCAATCTGTGTCCTAGAGATCCACCACTGGGGGCAGCATGCCAATCAATGACTACGAGGACGTGAGCGTCTACGGGCTCGACGCGCATCGGGAGGTCGAACTCCTCGACCGCCAGAACGAATGCACATTCTGCTGGAGCACGCGGGACGGCTCGCCGATGGCCGTCATCATGAGCTACCTCTACCGCGACGGCCGCTTCTGGCTCACTGCCAGTGGCCAGCGCAAGCGGGTGAGCGCCATCCGCCGTGACGAGCGCGTCGCGCTGGTGATCACCTCCAGCGGCACCGACATCGGAGCAGGACTGACCGTGTCCTACAAGGGAACGGCGAGAGTTCTCGACGACGGCGCCACAAAGGAGTGGTTCTACCCGGCTCTGGCCACGCGCCTCGTCGGCACGCGCAACCCGACACGCGTCGCCGAATTCGTGAAGTTCCTCGATTCGCCCCGGCGCGTCGTCGTGGAGGTCACGCCCGGCCTTCGGGTCGGCTACGACGGCTTCAAGATGCGCGCCGCCACCGCCGAATCTCGCGCCGCGGCGATCAATCAGTGAGCACATTCCTCCACGCCACCATCAAGATCCATCCCGGATGCGTACCGCGCTTCAACGCCGTGTTGGCGCAGATGAAGCCTGCGCTCGAAGCCGAGGGCTGGCGTCTCGTCGGCGCTTGGATCACGACCGTCGGTCGCCTCTCTCAGGTTGTCGACGTATGGAAGCTCCCGGATGCGAATGCCGTGAGCGACGTCCTCAGCTCCGTGCGCCACGACCCGAGGTTCCCGGAGTGGTACGAGGAGTTGAACGCCATCGTCGACGACGAGGTCTTGCAGCTCATGATCGAACTGCCCTATAGCCCGTGAGTCGTCACCGATTTACCTGCCGACGCAAACCGCTCGTCGGCTCGTCCGTCTGGTCCGTCCAGTCCGTGCCGTTCGTAGCGCGCGCTACCAATGGTTATCCGTCGCCCCATGGGCTGGCGATCGCGATGCGCGTGTCGGCGAAGTCGTCGACGTTGCGCGTCGCGAGCAACGCGCCGTGGCTCCGGCAGATCGCCGCGATCTGGGCGTCGGCCGCGCTGATCGGTCGACCCGCTCGTTCCCGCACGACGACGATGTCGGCGTAGTGCGCGGCAGCCGTCTCGTCGAACGCCGCAATGCGGTGATCGAAGTCCTCGACGATCATCGAGTCGAGCGCGGTCGCCAAGTCCGACTTGCGCCGCCCGTCGGGAAGGCGACCGATGCCGTACAGCAACTCCGCGAGCGTCACCGCCGTCAACCACGCGTCGTCGGCGGGCTGCTGGTCGACCCACGCCACTACCGCATCGGCAGGCTCGTGTCGCATGAGCTCCGAGACGACGTTCGTGTCGAGGACGATCACTCTGGGAACTTCGTCGGGCGTGGCCGTTCGGTCCGCTCCGGTTGCGTGACCTCCACGCCCCCGATCGCCGCGAATCGTTGGTGTATCCGTGTGCCGAGACCACCCTGACTCGCTGATTTCACGAGCGCCTCGTGCAGGATCGCCCGTACCTCGGCCTCCATCGAGCGGCCATTGCGCGCGGCGCGCACGCGGAGCGTCGCTCGCAGCTCCTCGTCCACGTCCCTGATCGTCAACGTCGCCATACCAGCAATGCTAGCAATGCTGTCAACCGTCCGAGCCCACCTCCATGGACCGCTCCCCTGGCCCGGACCGAACTGCCGGGCGCTCAACTGCCGGGCACTCGTGATGGACGAATGATGGGCGCGTGCTGGGGCAGGCACCGAAGCAGGGATTGCCGGCTGAGCGGCATCGCACCTGCTCAAAGTGACTGCGACCTGGAGCGGACGACGGTGGTCGGGAAGGCGGGATTCGAACCCGCGACCCTCACCTTGGCGAGGTTGACCTAGGTGATGCCTCCAACCAGGCCTGACGAGTACTTGCCCTGCTCAGGATCCATCCATCGGGCTCCGCTGGCCACCGTTGCCCACCGCTCGCAGCCGCCCACAGCCGCCCACAGCCGCCCAAAGCTGCCCCAAGTGGCACGAAAGTGGCACGAGGCTCACTGCTCGTTCCGGCGCCGTCACTCGACAGGCCAATAGCATCGCTGCAATGCCGGGGGGACAGCCGAGCTCGAACCCGAGGTGACCGCCTGGCTCGACGGCCGCGCCGACGATCAGTTCGGCCACGTCGCCGGCGCCATTTCGGCTTGACGCGCGTCGCCGGCGCAGAGGCACCAGCCCGTTGCCGCGGGCGCTATCCGTCGGCTCGGGTCCCGACCTGGTCGTGCGGCAATCGTTCGCCGACCATGTGCTGGTGGAGCTCGGTGGTCAGCGTGTGGATCTCACGGGTGAGCTCGGTGTTCAGCCGCAGCTCCTGTTCCTGGGACGTGAAGTCATGGTCGGCCTTGGCGCGTTGGAACTCGGCTTGGCGGTTCTGGCCGATCATGACGAACGTCGACAGGAAGATGGCCTCGAGCGAGACGATGAGTGTGAGCTTGGGCCACGGGTCGGACTCGACGAACAGCATCCAGCAGGCGAAGAGGAGCGCATGGATGTAGACGAACGGCATCGAGCCGGCGAACGCGGTGATCGCGTCGGCGATGCGGAGCTGGACGTTGGCTGCCCGCCGGGCGGCGTGCTCGACGACGACCGGATGATGGACGGGCGGATGACGGACGGGCGGGGCCGGCATCTACGCCACCTCTCCGACTGGTGCGCGTTGCCCGCCCGCTTCCGACGCCGGCGAGGCGGGCGGTCGCCGCAGCAGCGTGGCGATCGCCGCTGCGACGCCGAGTGCCACGCCGCCGACACCCCATGCCGTCGTCCAGTCGAGTCCGAGCGCGTGGTCGACCGAGATGGATCCGGGCCCCGTCAGCGCGATGGCTGCACCGACGGTGACCAGCACGACCGGATACTCCCAGCCGCCGTTCGTGACCCACGGGCCGCGCCCGCGGAGTGCCGACGCGGCGTTCAGCATGACGCCGATCACCGCGGCGCCGGCGAGTGGTGTCAGGAAGCCGAACGCCAGCAATGCGCCGCCGCCGGCCTCGCTCAGGCCGGCGATCACCGCGAACAGCACGCCCGGGCGGTAACCGAGCAGCTCGAAGAACGCGCCGGTGCGGTGCCGGCCGAGACCTCCGAACCAGCCGAACACCTTCTGGGTGCCGTGACCGACGAGTGCGCCGCCGACGACGACTCGCAGCAGGAACAGACCGGCGTCCATGGCGTTCACGCCTCCACCGGTGGTGCCGGCACGACGAGCACGGGGGCCGTCGCGGTCTGGACGATGCCGGCGGCGCCTGATCCGTGCACCAGGCGTGCGAGCGGGTCGCGCAGATGGCTGGTGACGGCGATGAGCCCCGTCGGATGGGAGGCGAGGTAGTCCTTGATGCCCTCCCCGGCGCTGATCGGGTCGTAGACGACGACGGTCTCCAGTCCGGGCGCGTCGGGCGCCCACTGCTCGCGGAGGCGTCGGACGTAGTCGCCGGCATCCTCGTTGGGTCCGTGCCGGCGCCGCCAGGGGTCGCCGATGCGCACGGGGGGCGGGCAGGGCTCGGCGACGGTGACGATCGTGAGCTTCATGCCGAGGGCGCGGGCCCAGGCGGCGGCGACCGGCAGGCCCCGCTCGGAGCCGGGCGTCCCGTCGACACAGGCGACGAGGTGGTCCACGGCGAGCGGCGGGGCCGGCCCGTCGTCGGGGTCCAGGAGGACGACATCGGGCCCGGCGACCACGGCGGGGGCACCGCCGCGCTCGACGATCTCGCGCCCTGTCGATCCGAGCACGATGCCGGAGGCGCGTCCCCGGCCGTGGGTCGCCAGGCACACCAGGCAGGAGTCGAGCTGCGAGGCACAGCGCTGGACGGCGCCGGCGATGTCGGTGTCGACCTCGACGTGGATGCCGGGGTCGTCGGGTTCGGTGCCGAGTGCGCGCGCCGCCTCGCCCCGGCTCCGCTGTACGTGGCCGTCGGAGGCGGCGACGGTGACGGTGTGGACGGTGGCGTCGAACCTCCGCGCGAGCGCGCTGGCGGTCGGGAGCGCCCCATCGGCGAAGGGGGAGCCGTCGAGCGGGACGAGGATCGTGCGGTAGGCGGGATCGGCGGCGCGCTTGGGGAAGCTGCTCATGGTTGTTTCTCCGTGGCGGTGCCGGGTTGCCGGGCGAACGCCCGACCGGTCATTGGCACGCGCCCCCGCCGCCGCCCCTGGTGGGCGGCGGCGGGGGTGCGCGGCGTGCGGGTGGGGGCCGCGACGTAAGTCATGTCACCTCACCGCCTGTCCCTGCGGTTCGGTCCGGATGCTGGTCTGGCTCGTCAGCTCATGGGTCTCGTGCCGGACCATCGACGCGAGCCACAGCTCCTGAGCGCCGAACAGGAAGACGAACCAGCCGATCGCCCAGGTGATGCCGATCGCCCCGGCGCCCGGGTTGACGAGGAGGAGCACGCTGAGGAGCACCAGCAGGACACCGCCGAGCGCGATCCACCCTGCCCCCGGCACCTGTTTGCGGGCGGTGATGGCGAAGGCGATCCGAGAGCCGCCGATGAGCAGCGACCAGGTCGCGATCACGACGAGTAGTGCCAGCGCCGTCATTGACGGCCACACCAGGGTGACGATCCCGGCACCGATGCCGGTGACGCCCCAGAAGGCGACCCAGCCGCGGTCGACCAGCCGCTTGTCGGAGATCGCCGCTGACAGCGCGGTGACGCCGTCAACGAACGCGAACGCGCCCCACAGCAGGACGAGGGCCCAGAGGGTGACGCGCGGCCAGACCAGCGTGCCCAGCCCGACGAGCACGGCCGCCGCCCCTGGCACGGCGAGCCGCTTCCAGCTACCGACGTAGGCCCGCATCATGACGCCGCTCCGATGGTCGGCGCGGCGAGGTCGTCGGCCGCCATGCGGGCGAGCGCGGCATCGACGACGGCGTACTCGGCGACGCTCAACGAGTAGGCGGCGACCTCGACGGCGGCGGCGGCGTCTTCCTCGGCCGCGCCAGCGAGGCGCACGGCCCGATGCAGCTCGTGCTCGGACTGCCGCTTCTGGACCCGGGCGCGGACCTCCTCGACCGGTCGCTTCAGGGACGCCTTGGTCTCGTTCCACCAGGTGCGGCCGGCGTCGCCGGCCTCACGGCTGGCCGACTCGAGCTCGCCGGCCTCGGCCTTGAACGCTTCGTCGATCTCCTTGCCGCGTTTCTCGAGCTGGGCTCGATTCGCCTCGTAGGCGGCGGTTGCGGAGTCCTCCAGCACCTTGACTCGAGCAGAGAGCTCTTCCAGGGATTCGGACAGTGTCTTCATGTTGTGCTCCGTTCTCACGTTTGCTTGCAAGGCGAAGGTAAGACGGAAGGCCTGTTCGGCGAATCCACGGAAACCCCAGTCTTCGTGGGTTTGCGACCGCGAAACGGCGTCAGGTCGGCAGCTCGACGTGGGCGAGCTGCGTGCGCGAGCTCACGCCGAGCTTCACGAAGACCTTGCGGAGGTGGTACTCCACCGTGCTGGTCGTGATGTAGAGCTGGGCGGCGATCTCGTGGTTCCGCTCGCCGGAGACCGCAAGCCGCGCGATCTGCGCTTCCTGCGGTGTGAGGCCCGTTGCCGGCGCTGACCGGCTGCGCACGTGTTCGCCGGTCGCGGCGAGCTCGGCGCGTGTACGAGTGGCGAAGCCGACGGCGCCGATGCGCTCGAAGAACTCGAGGGCCTCGTGCAGCGGCTCGCGGGCTTCCTTGCGGCGCCGTGCCCGCCGCAGCCATTCGCCAAACAGCAGCTGGGTGCGCGCCGTGTCCGTGGCGATCGTCGAGCCCGACAGTGCCTCGAGCGACGCACGGAACTGTTGGTCCGCCTCGTCGCCGGTTGCCACCAGTGCCTTCGCCCGAGCGAGGAGGCCCTTGGCCCACGGTGTCCGGGACGCCGAGGCTCGTTCCGACAGCCGCTCGAGGGCGCGTTCGGCGGTGTCGGTCTCGCCGCATCGGGCGGCCGCCTCGACGAGGTCGGGGAGCGCGAGCGTCCCGAGGACGAGGCTGTCGTGGTCGTAGACATGTCGAGCCGCCCGAAGTGCGGCGTCGTACTGACCGGCGCCGAGCTCGAGCACGGCGAGCGCGGCGTAGGCGTGGTCGACGCCCATGCCCTGTCCGCGTTCGTGGGCGTCTCGCATCATGCGCCGGGCGCCGGCCCTGGTGGCGTCCTCGTTTCCTTGCCATGCGGCGCGCAGCAGCTCGGCGGGAGCCGGTGACCCGAGCAGTCCGCGCGACCCGGTGACCGACACGATGTCCTCGATCTCGGCGACGTGCGAGGCGGCCGACCCGAGACGTCCCTGAAGCACTTCGAGCCAGCTTCCGAAGCTCAGGCCGTGCGGAAGCGCGGCGAGGGCGCCGATGCGCCGGGCGAGCTGCACCCAGGCACGGGAGAGCTCCTCCCAGGCCCGTTCGTCGAGGACCTCGGCCGCGGCCAGAACGGTGTCGAAGTACACGACATGGACGCTGCGACCGGCGAGCTCCTGAAGACGTGCCTGATCGCGGACAGCGGCGGTCGTGGCGGCGCGCAACATCGCCACCGCTGCGACCCGTTCACCGCGCAGGGCAGTCGCGATGCCGGCCGCCACCTGCGCGATGGGGTCCGGGATGTGGCAGCGATCGATGACGGCGAGCGTGCCGGCGGCGACGGCTGTTCGTATCGAGTTTTCGACGAGGTGGCCACCGGCGAGCGCGGCGGTCTCACCGGCGACGGATGCGCCGACGGCGAGGGCCCGCTGGTGGGCGCCGACCAGCGGCAGCGCTTCGGCCATGAGCGCGGCCGGCTCGCGAACGGTGCCGTCGACGATGTGCACGAGCGCCTCCGTCCAGGCCGCGTCGGCCCGGTGTCGCTCCGCCAGCCCGCTCGCCCTGGACCGCTCCAGCATGTCGCGCGCCCTGGGTCCGCGGGCTCCGACCAGCTCGGCGCGCGCCGCCTCGAGCAGACGCTCGGCGGCCCGCTCGGGATCGGGCGTGAGCTCGGCCGCCCGCCAGAGGTAGAGGGCAGCAGCGGAGGATCCGCCCCGCTGGCGCGCCCGGTCCGCCGAGGCTTCCAGCGCGCGGGCGACCGCTTCGTCGGGCCCGTTGGCCGCGGCGCCGAGGTGCCACGCTCGACGGTCGGCGTCGCCTTCTGCATCGAGCGCGCCGGCGAGCGCAGCATGGGCACGACGCCGATCGGCCGCACTCGCGGCGTAGTAGATCGCCGAGCGCACGAGGGGATGGCGGAACTCGACCGTCGGAGTGAACGTCACGAGTCCACTCGCCTCTGCCTTGGCGATGGCCTCGGCCCACGACACCTCGCCGATCGCGTCGGCGGCACGGCGCAGGAGCCGCGGATCACCCAGGCGCTCGGCGGCCGCCAGCAGCAGCAGCGTCGGTGCGTCGGCGTCCAACGCACGCACTCGGGCGGCAAAGAGGGCCGACAGGCGCTCACCGATGGGCAAGGGATCCGGCAGCGGGGCCGCCCCCCGCAGCTGTTCGACGGTCAACACGGCAGGGAGCTCGACGAGCGCTAGTGGGTTGCCTTGCGTTGCGTCGACGATGCGGCGGGCGACGATGTCGTCGACGGGAACGGCCGCGGCGGAGCACAGGAGGTCGACGGCCTCCGGGACGGGGAGTCCTGCGAGGTCGAGCCGGCGGAGGCCTTCGAAGCGGACCCCAGGCTCGGGCATCTCCCGCACGGCGACGAGCATCGCCACCCGTTCAGCGCGGAGGCGGCGCCCGACGAACGACAGTGCCGTCGCCGACTCTTCGTCCAGCCACTGCGCGTCGTCGACGACGATCAGGACGGACTGGTCGCGCGCCGCCTCCGCGACGAGGCTCAGCACGGCGAGGCCGGCGAGGAACGGGTCGAGCGCGTCGTGCTGCACCGTTCCGATAACGGCGTCCAGCGCGTCGCGTTGGGGTTCGGGGAGCTGGTGGACGGACTCGAGGATCGGGAGCACCAGCTGGTGCACGCCGGCATAGCCGAAGGCCATTTCGGATTCGACGCCGCTGACACGGAGGACACGGAACCCGCAGGCGGAGTCGATTGCGTACTGCACGAGCGCGGACTTCCCGATGCCCGGCGGGCCGGCCAGTACCAGGGCACCGCTGTGTGCATCCTCCGCCGCGGCGAGGAGCGTGTCGATGGTCTCGCGCTCGGCGGCGCGGCCGACGAGGGCACCGCCTCGCCGCCGGCCGTCGGCGTTCTCGCTCATCGCCGGCGACGGCGGTGCGGCGTGCGGATCCGCAACGCCAACGGAAGCAACTCGAAGTCGAGCGGGGGCTCCATCTCGACGCTCTCGCCGTCGATCCCGAGCGCAATGGGAGTGGCCGAGTCGACGCGGAAGGTCGGTGTCGACCATTCGGTCAGACCGACCGGCGGAGGCCCGGCGAGCGCGATGACGCCGAGCTCCTCTCCGTCGAGGTCTCCCCTCGTTCCGCGGTGCGGCCTTGGGTCGACGCGATAACGGTTGTTGGAGACCAAGAGGACCGTGGCGCTTTCGTGGGCACGGCCGTCCGGCCCGTTGAAGCGAAGGTCGTACGGCTGGGCACCCGGCCCGACCAGTTCCGGCAGCATGTCGATCACCGTCCGCATCTTGTGGTCCCGGTACGCAGGTGACTGCACGATCGCGCCGTAGACGCCCATCGCGACGTTGTTGACGAAGAGGCGGCCGTTGACCCGACCGAGGTCGATGCGGCGCTCCTGGCCGTCGAGGAACGCGTCGAGGGCTCCGGCGACGTCGGTGGCGTCAATGCCGAGGTCGAGGGCGAAGTGGTTCCGCGTGCCGGCAGGGATGCAGACGTAAGGAAGGCCGTGCTCGGCGGCGACCGCAGCGACGGCCGCTTGGGACCCGTCCCCGCCCGCCATGCCGAGGGCGTCGGCGCCGTCGCGCACCGCGGCTGTCGCCAGCATCGTGAGGTCGTCGCCGGGTTCGAACATGATCGCCTCGATGTCCCGCGCTCGGCACTGCGCGACCAGGTCGAAGCGGGCGGCCTTCCCCCCGCCCGAGCGCGGGTTGACGAGGAGAACGGGTTGGGCGGGACCCGCCGTCATCGGACTGGCGCGGCGCGGCCCGGCCGGTTGGCGTCAGTCGGCCGGGGGCCGAGCGCCGGCGGTTCGGCGTCGACGTCGGGGGCGATGGCTTCGAGGTGGCGAGCAGTGGTCTCGAGGTGCTGCGTCAACAGGTCGACGGCCAGGTCGGCGTCGCGGGCGAGGGCGGCGTCGAAGACCGCCTTGTGCTCGTCGGCGACGTGGGCACGGGTCGGGTGATGCGGGAGGACGCCCGCCCAGTAGCGGTACAGCTCCGACGCGTCGTACAGCTGGCGGCGCAGCCGTTCGAGGACAGGGCTGCCAGCGGCGGCGGCAAGCGCGGCGTGGAAGGCGCCATGGGCCGCCATCCAGTCGATGTTCCCGCTGCCGTCCTCGAAGTACATGGGTGTGACAGCGAGGCGATGGTGCGCGGCGACGAGGTTGGCCTCCCAGGTGACGTCGCCTTTCGCGATCGCCTGGCGCAGCGCCAGCGTCTCCAGCTGGATGCGCACCCACGTGAGGTCGTGGAGGTGCTCGAGGGAGATCGACCGGACGCGAAAGCCGCGCTGCGGTGTTGCCTCGGCAAGGTCTTCACTGGCCAGGCGAGTGACGGCCTCCCGCACGACGCTGAGACTGACGCCGTGCTCCTCGGCGATCTCATTCAGCGGGAGGCGCGACGAGGGGAGGCGGCGGCCGAACAGGATGTCGGAACGCAGCGCGTCGTAGACATCTTCGACGAGGGAGCGTCCGCGTCGCTCGCGAGCCATGACCCTACGCTAGCTCCGAAAATCGATTTCTGGTGGACTGCAGCACAGCCCGCAGCGAGCGAAGGAGCTCGGGGATCTCGGATTCCTGCGTCGCGGTGCCGTACACAGCGAAGTCGGGGCGCTGCAAGACGGCGACCACACCGTGATCGGCGAACCACTTGCGATAGGCGTCCTCGATGTCGACCATCGATCCAGGGCCGCAGTTCATCGGCGCGACCATCCCGCCGATGCCGGCGAACCACTCCGCCAGGTCCTCGCCGATGACGGGGTGGGACAGGGTCACGAGACGCCAGCCAGCACCGACGACGTCGTCGAAGCGGGCCCGCTTGCCGTCGCGCTCCACCTCCGCCTGCAGGAACAGCTGGCCCGCGCACGGCGAACCGGCAAGGACGATGCCCTCGGTGATGGCCGGGAAGGGCGGCACGTCGGTGAGGCGTCCGTCGTAGGCCGCGATGAGGGCCTGGTCGCGGGCCGCGGCCTCCTCCGGATCGGCGACGCAGATCACCTTCCCCATCTCGATCGCGAGCTCGATCACCGCCCGCGCGTGCGGACCGCGCTCGAGCTCGTAGGTGTCCAGCAGGGTGTCCGGTGCCAGGTCACGGAGCACGAGATCGAGCTTCCAGGCGAGGTTGGCGGCGTCGCGGATGCCGGCGCAGAGTCCCTGACCGGCGAAGGGAGGCGTCTGGTGGGCGGCGTCACCGGCGAGGAGCACCCGACCGCGGCGCCACTCCTCCGCCCAGCGGGCCTGGAACCGGTAGACGGCGTGCTTCTCGAGGCGGGCGTTGTCCGGGCGTGCGTCGTATGGCTCGAGCAGGCGCCAGGCCGTGGATTCCTCGTTCAGCTCATCCACGGACTCGCCGGGCCGAGCCATGAACTCCCACCGGCGCCGGCCAGGGCCACCCGAGACGACCGTGGTCGGTCGGGCCGGATCGCAGATCTGCACGTTGGGCGGATCGAACACCCGGGGTTCGTGGAACACGACGTCGACGACGAGCCAGTCGTAGAAGAAGGCGCGGTCATCCATCGCGATCCCCATCAACGACCGCACGGTGCTGTTGGCGCCGTCACAGCCCACGACATAGCGCGCCCGCACAAACTCCGAGTCGGTGCTCAGGACGACACCGTCGCCCCGGTCGGCGAGCGCGGTGACCAGGCAGCCGCGCCGAACCTCGACCGAGGGAAGCTCCGCTACGCGTGCGAACAGCACCGCCTCGAGCTCGGGCTGCGAGAACATCGACGACTCGGGCCAACCCGACAACCCGTTGCCCAAGCGGCCGAACCGGATCAGCGTCTGCCGTTCTGCGCTCTGGAACTCATAGACCTCAGCGGGTTCCACAATGGCCGAGCACTGCGCGGCGACACCGCACGACTGGAGGATGCGTGCCACTTCGTGGTCGTAGTGCACGGCGCGCGGCAGAGGATACGGCGTGCCCCACCGCTCCAGCACGACGACCCGCCGGCCCTGCTGGCCGAGCAGGATGGCCAGCGCGGCACCGACCGGGCCGTAACCCACGATCGCGACGTCGAAGATCTCTGTCTCGTCCATGTCGCCCCCTTCCCTCTCACGCCCGGCTGGGTGCGAGCGCGCCCGTCTCATACAGCGTGCGCAACGCCTTCTTGTCGAACTTGCCGACCGAGGTCTTGGGGATCCCGTCGACGAACGCCCAGTTCTCGGGCACCTGCCACTTCGCGAGCCGTCCCGTGAGGAATTGCTGTAGCTCCTCCGGAGCGACATCGCCGTCGGCGACGACACACGCGAGCGGGCGTTCATCCCAGCGCGGATCGGGAATGCCGATGACAGCAGCTTCGACGACGCCGGGATGCGCCATCAACGCGTTCTCGAGCTCGACCGAGCTGATCCACTCACCGCCCGACTTGATCACGTCCTTGGCGCGGTCGGTGATCTGCAGGTAGCCGTTGGACGTGATCGTGCCGACGTCGCCGGTACGCAGCCAGCCGTCGTGGAACTTCGCCGGGGCGGGGTCGCCCCAGTACGACGCCGTGACCCACGGGCCGCGCACCTCGATCTCGCCGATCGACTCGCCGTCCCAGGGCAGCTCGTCGCCGTCCTCGCCGGCGATGCGCACCTCGACACCGGGCACGGCGCGACCGGTCGTCGCTCGCCAGTCCATGCCCTCGGTGCTCCCCGGGTCGACGCCGGCCGGCGGGTGCCCCACGGCTCCGACCGGGGACGTCTCCGTCATGCCCCAACCCTGGATCAGTCGCAGCCCGTCGCGCTCCTCGAACCGCTCCATGAGCGAGCGTGGCAGGGCCGACCCGCCGCACACGACGAGGCGCAGCGACGACAGGTCGAGCTCGTGATCATTGCCGTAGCGGAAGAGATCGGCCCACACCGTGGGCACCGCGGCCGAGACCGTCGGTCGCTCGGCGGCGATGAACCGCGCCAGCGGCTCGGCCTGGAGGAACTGACCAGGCATGAGCAGCGACGCCCCCGACAGGAACGCGGCGTAGGGCATGCCCCAGGCGTTCGCATGGAACTGCGGGACGATCGCGAGCACACGATCACCGGCATCCAGCCCCATGACCGCCGGGGTGCAGGCCGTGATCGAGTGCAGGTACGTCGAGCGATGCGAGTAGACGACGCCCTTCGGGTCGCCCGTCGTGCCGCTCGTGTAACACATGGCCGCTGCGGCGGTCTCGTCCGGTTCCGGGTAGTCGAAGCCGGGCGCCTCAGCGGCGATGAGCTGGTCGTAGCGGTGCACCGGGCGGCCCGTGGCGACCAGCGCCGACGTGTCGCCGTCGCCGACGACGATCCACGCCTCGACCGACGTGAGCTCCGTCGCCACCGGCCCGATGACCGGCAGGAGCGATGTGTCGACGAGCACGACGCGATCCCCGGCGTGGTTCGTCACATACACCAGCTGCTCGCGCGACAGGCGGATGTTGAGCGTGTGGAGCACAGCGCCCATGCACGGGACGGCGAAGTACGCCTCGAGGTGCTCCTGGTCGTTCCACATGAACGTGCCGACGGGATCGCCCTGGCCGATCCCGAGGCGGCGGAGCGCGGCGGCGAGCCGGTCGGCGTTGTCAGCCACCTGTCGGTACGTGGCCCGCCGGACACCGTCGCCCGTGAACGTCACGCACTCCGAGCCGGCGTGGACGCGACGGCCGTGGCGCAGAACGGTGTTGATCGTGAGCGGGAAGTCGCTCATGGTCGAGCGGATCATGCGTCGTCCTCCATAGTTCCCCGGACGTCACAAAGTCTCGGTCCTTGAAAACGATTTGTCAAGCAGAAAGTGATTTACAGGAGCGAGATCGATGTTCTATAGTCACATCGATGCCGGCGCCCGCCAGCTGATGCAGGGAGGATGCGATGAGAGTCGCCAGTGCCAACGGCCGAGCCGTCCTGATCCACGCCGAGGGGATCGTCGACATCGCCGCCGCGTCCAACGGGGCGCTACCGGCCGATCCCCAGCTCCTCTATGACCACTGGGACGAGGTGCGTGCCCTGTCTGAGCGCGTCGCCAGGGCGGATGCACCACTCGACGTGCACGCGCTACAAGCTCCGGTGCCCCGCCCCCGCCAGGTGTTCGCCATCGGCCTGAACTACGCCGCTCACGCGGCCGAGGCCGGCCTCGAGCGGCCGACCTTCCCGCCGACGTTCACGAAGTTCCCGACGTGTCTCACCGGGCCGGACGCGACGGTCGAGTTGCCGAGCGCGTTCGTCGACTGGGAGGTCGAGCTCGTGGTGGTGATCGGGCGGCTCGCCTACGAGGTCGCGGCCGACCAGGGCTGGGACCACGTCGCCGGCGTCACCGTCGGGCAGGACCTGTCCGAGCGGATCGTGCAGACCCGGCCCCCGGCACCGCAGTTCAGTCTCGGCAAGTCGTTCCCCGGGTTCGGGCCGATCGGGCCGTGGGTCGTCACCCCCGACGAGCTGGACAAGCCCGACGATCTCGCGCTCGGCTGCACCGTCAACGGGGAGGAAGTGCAGAAGAGCCGCACCGGCGATCTGATCTTCGACGTGGACGCGTTGATCCACCACCTGTCGTCGATCACTCCGTTGCTGCCGGGCGACCTCATCTTCACGGGCACCCCGTCCGGCGTCGGCGGGACGCGTACGCCGCCCCGCTTCCTCGCCCCGGGCGACGAGCTTGTCTCCACCATCGAAGGCATCGGCACCATCCACACCCACCTCGTCGACAGGAGCGCCCACCATGACCGCTGAGCTCGAAGTCGCCTACCTCGGAGTCCAGGTCGCCGATCCCGCGGGGTTCGGCACCTTCCTCCGGGACGTCGTCGGCCTCATCCCCGGTGACACCACCGCCGACGGTGCGACGACCTGGCGCGACGACGACCGCGTCCACCGGATCTTCGTCGAGGAGGGTCCCGCCAACGACGCCGTGTTCGTCGGCCTCGAAGCGCGTACATCCGATGCGTTCACGCGGGCCGTCGACCGGGCGCGGGCCTCCGGCGCCTCGGTCACCGACGGGACGGCGGCGGAGGCTGCGGCGCGCCGCGTCGAGGGGCTCGTCCGCGTCGACACGCCGTGGGGCGTCCCCTTCGAGCTCGTGCACGGGCTGGCCATCGCGCCAGACCCGTTCGACTCGCCGCTCGTGCCGGGTGGCTTCGTCACCAAGGACCAGGGCTTCGGTCACGTCGTGTTCGTCGTGTCGGACCTCGACAGCGCCGACCGCTTCGCCCGGGAGGCGCTCGGGTTCACGCAGTCGGACTGGCTCGAGACGGACCTCGGTGGAATGCCGCTGACCGTGCGCTTCTACCACTGCAACCCGCGTCACCACTCCCTCGCCATCGGGTCCCTCGGGATCGAGCTCCCGCAGAAGCTCCACCACGTGATGGTCGAGACCGTGTCCCAGGACAACGTGGGCGCGGCGTTCGACCGGGCGTGGCAGGCGGGCCTGCCGATCGCCAACGCCATCGGAAAGCACGACAACGACAAGATGTTCAGCTTCTACGTCGTGACGCCGGCCGGGTTCCAGCTCGAGTTCGGCTACGGCGCCCGCACGATCGACGAGCCGTGGACCGACGATCGCCGCTACGACCGCATCAGCGAGTGGGGACACCAGCCGATCCAGTCGCCCCTGCACGCGCCATGAGCGAGCGGACCGACTTGAAGGGCCGCGTCGCCCTGGTCACCGGTTCCTCGGCCGGGATCGGCGCGGCAGTGGCGCAAGCGTTCGCGAACCTTGGTGCGAGCGTCGTCGTGAACTCGGCCTCGTCGGTCGCCGCCGGACAGCAGGTCGCCGACGACCTCCCCGACGCGATCTACGTGCAGGCCGACGTCTCCGATGCCGCCCAGGCAGAGCGGCTCGTTGACGCGGCCGTCGAGCAGTACGGCCGTCTCGACATCGTGGTCAACAACGCCGGCACCACGGTGGTGATCCCGCACCACGACCTCGACGCGGCGACGAACGAGATCTGGGAGCGCATCCTGCGGGTGAACGTCCTCGGCGCCTGGAACGTGGTCCGCGCCGCCGCGCCGCACCTGCGGGCCTCGGGCGACGGCGTCGTCCTCAACATCACGTCCATCGCCGGCGTCCGTCCCGTCGGTTCGTCCATCCCGTACGCCGTCTCGAAGGCCGCGCTCAACCACCTCACGCTGCTGCTCGCCAACGCCCTCGGTCCGGAGATCCGCGTCCACGCCGTGGCCCCCGGTCTCATCGACACCGAGTGGACAGAGAGCTGGGACGACGTACGCGCCGCGGTCCGGGCGACGGCACCGCTGCGCCGCAGTGGCACGCCGGACGACGTGGCGGACGCCTGCGTGGCGCTGGTCGAGACTCGCTACGCGACCGGGCAGGTGCTGGTGGTCGATGGTGGGGTGACGCTGCGATGACCGACTCGACGCTTCGACCGCGACGACCCGCCCGTCCTCGGCGCCAACCCGTTCGTCGGCCTCACCGGCCGCCAGGTTCTCGCCGCCCTCGGCCGGCTCGGCCAGCGCGTGGCCGTGGAGCCTGGTGCTGCGGTCGCGACGGCGCTCGACGCCGGCGCCGAGCTGGTCCGCGTCGCCATCGGCCGGAGCGAGGTGGCCCCCGAGCGGGGCGACCGCCGCTTCACCGACGCGGCCTGGCACGAGAACCCGTTCTTGCACCGCCTCATGCAGGCGTACCTCGTCGAACGCGACGCCGCCCACCGGGTCATCGACCAGGTGGAGCTCGACGACAAGAGCCGGGTCCGGGCGCACTTCGCCACGTCCCTCCTCACCGAGGCCGTGGCGCCCACCAACAACCTCCTGACGAACCCGAACGCGCTGGCCAAGGCCGGGCAGACGCGCGGCCAGAGCCTCGTCGCCGGTGCCCGCAACCTTGCGCACGACGTCCGGCACAACGGCGGCATGCCGTCCCAGGTCGACACCCGGCCATTCGCAGTCGGGAAGAACCTCGCAGTCACACCCGGCCACGTCGTCCACCGCACCGACGTCTACGAGCTGATCCAGTACGAGGAGACCACGGACGAGGTGCGGGAGCGGCCCTTGGTCGTGGTCCCGCCGCAGATCAACAAGTACTACATCACCGACCTCGCGCCCGGTCGCAGCCTCGTCGAGAGCACGGTGGCCGCCGGCATCCCCTACTTCACGCTTGAGCTGGCGCAACCCGACACCGGAGCATCGCGACTGGAACCTGGACACGTACGCAGCCGCCTGCCTCGACGCGATCCGTGTGGCGTGCGACATCGCCGGCACCGACGACGCGAACACGGTCGGCCTGTGCGCCGGCGGCGTCACGCTCGCCGCGCTCCTCGGCCACCTCGCCGCCACCGGGCAAACGGGCCTGGTGAACTCGGCGACGTTCCTCGTGGCCGGCCTCGACACCAGAACCGAGACCACGGTCACCGCCCTGGCCTCCCGACGAGCCGTCGAGGCGGCCCGGGCGCGGTCGCTGCGCGCGGGTGTCCTCTCCGGCGACGACATGGCCAAGGTCTTCGCGTGGCTGCGCCCCAACGACCTCGTGTGGAACTACTGGGTCAACAACTACCTGCTCGGCGAGAACCCGCCGGCGTTCGACATCCTCTTCTGGAACAACGACACCACACGCCTACCCGCGGGGCTGCACTCCGACTTCCTCGACCTCTACCTGACGAACGGTCTCGTCGAGGGAACGCTGGATGTGCTCGGCACGCCGGCCGACCTCGGGAAGGTCGTGTGCGACACCTTCGTCGTGGCCGGCTACACCGACCACATCATCCCGTGGGACGGCGCCTACCGCACGACCCAGCTCATGGGTGGCGCCAGTCAGTTCGTGCTGAGCAACGGAGGGCACATCCAGGCCATCCTCAACCCGCCGG
This sequence comes from uncultured Acidimicrobiales bacterium, assembly GCA_963728985.1. Classification (GTDB taxonomy): domain Bacteria; phylum Actinomycetota; class Acidimicrobiia; order Acidimicrobiales; family Ilumatobacteraceae; genus DASXAI01. The sequence goes on from CAVSME010000009.1 coordinate 459,405, forward strand.
GCAACCCGAAGGCCTCGTACCTCACCTCGGACGAGCTCCCCGCCACCGCGGCCGAGTGGAGGCAGAGCGCGTCCGAGACGCGAGGATCGTGGTGGACGCTCTGGCATGCCTGGCTCGCCGCCCGGTCGGGAGACACCCGGCCGCGTCGAGGGCACACCGGCAACGCCAGCCACCAGCGCCTCGACGCGGCGCCTGGACGGTACGTCCACCTCTAGTGGACGCCCTGCGTACGTTCGTCCGCGTCGACGGGCACCTGCTGCGGGTGGCCGTGCGCGGCGAGGGGCCGCCGATCCTGCTCATCATGGGTCTCGGCGGCAACATCGAGATGTGGTGGCCCCTCGAGCGCGCGCTCCACGCACGAGGTTTCCAGACGATCGCCTACGACGCGTCCGGCACCGGCGAATCACCACCGCGGCTCGTCCCGCTTCGCCCACACGGCCTCGCCCGGCAGGCCGCACACCTCCTCGACGAGCTTGGGCTGCCGAGCGCCCACGTCCTCGGCGTGTCGTTCGGTGGCGGTGTCGCGCAGGAGCTCGCCTTGCACAATCCGCATCGCGTGCGCCGGCTCGTCCTCGCGTCGACGATGTGCGGGTTGGGTGGTGTGCCGGGCTCGCCCGCCGCCCTCGCGCTCCTCGCGACGCCGCTGCGCTACTACTCGCCACGCTTCCTGCAGATGACGGCGCGCTGGATGTACGGGCCGGTCTCCGACGCGGAGAGCCCGGGGATGCACCAGCACCTGCGGGCCCGTCGTTCACGGCCGCCGACTCTGTGGGGATACCTCGGCCAGCTCTACGCGGTCGCCGGATGGACAAGCCTTCCGTGGCTGCATCGCATCCCGCGGCCGACGCTCGTCGTCACGGGCGCGCAGCGACCCGATCGTGCCGTCGGTCAACGGGCGGATCCTCGGCGCCCGCATCCCCGACGCGACCGTGCACGTCGTGCCCGACGCAGGGCACCTGCTGCTTATGGACCACGCCGACGAGTGCGCCGATCTGATCACCGGCTTCCTCCGCGGCGACGAACCCGATACGTGAGGTGTGCCGTGCTGCTCCCGCTCGCCCCTGAACCGTTCACCGCGCCGACTGACCGAGACATGCTCCCGTCGGAGCGGCGCGAGTTCGTGCGCACCCATCGCACCTGCATCTTCGGCTACGCCCGCCGGCACGACGGGCCGGCCATGTCGGTCGTCTACTACGTCCCGACCAACGACGACGAGCTCCTCGTGTCGACGATGGCCGGACGGAGCAAGGCGCTCGCGGTGGCCCGCGACCCGAAGGTCAGCCTCTGCGTCCTCGACGAGCGGTGGCCCTTCACCTACCTGCAGGTGTACGCCGACGCCGTGGTCGACGACGATCGTGACCTCGTCGTCGACGTCATGATGGCGGTCGGCGGACGCATGTCGGGCGAGCCTCTTGGCGCAGATGCCGCGTCCGTTCGTCGAGGCCATGGCCGAGAACGAACAGCGGGTGGTGCATCCGCTGCCGGCCGTATGCGACGTTCGCGCAGCCGCCGCGCCACCTCCACCGCGACGACCAAGCCGAGCGGCTCACGCACTGGGTCTCCGGCAGCATCCCGTGGAACGCCGCCGATCACTGACGCTCACGCCGCAGAGGCGCCAACGGGACGCGGGCCTCCAGCGAGCGACCGAGGATCTGGCCGAGGGCGGTGGCGAGCTCGCGCCGCGGGTCCTCGCTTCCGGCGAGCGACCCCCAGGCGACGAACCGGTCGGGACGGACCAGCACCGCACCATCGGCGCCGATCCGGCGGTGCCGGAGCCACGTGCAGCGCGGGCGACGACGTCCGGGTCTACGAGCCGTCGACCCGCCCGGGATCGCCCCTGCCAGCACAAGTTCTGCGCATCGTGGATCGCGCTGGTCAACCCAAGCCCGCCGGTCGGCGGATGCCGGTGGGCGGCGTCGCCGAGGAGGAAGACCCGCCCCGCGCCGAACGACGACGCGATGACCGCCTCCACCGACCAGCGCGTGACCTTGTGGATCCGCATCGGAAGATCACCGATCCCCAAGGCCTCGCGGACATCGGCCTCGACCTTGTCGTCCGGCTGGGCGCGCGGATCGTCGACCGGATAGTTGAGGTGCACCACCCACTCCTCCGAGTCGGGCCCCCACCGCTCGGGCCCCATCGGGACCATGACGACGAGCGCGCCCACCCCGGGAGAGAAGATCCAGCGGATCAGCACGTCGTGATCGGGTGCGTGGGAGGAGAAGTCGGCGGAGACGTGCAGCGTCGCCGTCTGCGTGATGACGCCGCGGAGCGCGTCATGGCGACCGAGGGCTTCGACGCCGCCACCGTCGCGCGGGTGGTCGAGGAGTCCGGCGTCCCCCTCAGCTCCGTGTACCACTACTACGGCTCCAAGGACGGCGTGCTGCTCGCCGTCATGCAACGGGGCGCGGAGCGGTTCTTCGCCGACGTGCCCGAGCTGTATGAACGGGTCGGAACCGCCGCCGAGCATCTGCACACGGTGGCAGCGAACGCCACCGAGGCACTCGAGCGCCACCCGAACTTCCTTCGCCTTCTCATCGTGTTCGCGGTCCAGCCACGGAACGTCAGCGGCGGCGAGGTCGCAGCCGTCGTGCGGCAGGTGCGGAACACCGCACTCAAGCGCCTACGCGGGCAGCTCGCCCTGGCGTTCGGCGCCGACCCCCGCAGCCGCGCCACGGAGCAGCTCGCCAGGTTCGCCCTGGCGACGATCAACGGCGCGTACGTCGCCGCGCACGCTGACCGGACCATCAAGCTCGCGAAGGTCCTCGACCCGCTTCCCGATGCATTAGTCGCGGTTCACGCGCTCCATGATCAGGCCAGGCCGGCCCGCGGAGTATGAGCCGGCGGGTGAGCCAGCCCCCGACGCCGGTCCGTGCTCACGAAACGTTCGGAAAGAGTCGCAGATGTCCGCCGCGAACACCTGCGGTTCCTCGCGCTGCACCTGATTGAACAGGCTGGGCCAGCGTGGAGCAGGAGCAGCGGGATCGCGTTCGAGGCGGCCGCCGCGGACGCCTCGTTCGTGGAGTGTGGTCCCGTGACGCCAGCGTGCAGCGGCGCGAGATCAGCTTCCGCATGTTCTGACGTCGATGTCTGAGGCGCGCACGACCACAACCCACGGCTCCGCAGAGGACGTCAGGTCCCTACACCTCGTCGGCGCGCCTCGGCCAATTCGTGGGCCCGGCTGACCCAGGTCTTGTGCTCGCGACGGCGTCGAACGAGCCGTTGCCAGGTGAGCACACCGACGCCGGCGGCGACCACCCCCGGCACCGAGATCGATCCGAGAGTCGGGCCGGTGCGACGCGAGACCAACTGTGCGGACGCGAGCACTGAAGCGGCCGCGACAAGGCCGTCGACGAGATGATCCACGGCGCCGTCGGAATCGTGTATCCGGAAGTCGACGCCGAGCTTGCCGGCCCGGAGCTGCTGGACGATCTCCCCGATGTCGCCGGGCAGGGAAGCGGCCAGACGGTCCCAACCTCGAAGCGTTCGGCTCGCATGGCGGGCCAGACGCCGCGGGTCGAACCGCTCGCCCAGCAACTTCTTCATGTAGGGCTCGAGCAACTCGGTGACCCGGACTTCGGTGTCCAGACCACGGCCGAGTCCCTGGAGTTGGAGCAGGACCCGGAAGAGCAGCGACAAGTCGGCCGGCAACACGAGCCCGTTGTCGTGCAGCAGCTGCATGCCGGTGTTGATGGTGGCCGTCATGTCGAGCTGTCCGACCCCGACGAACAGGTAGCGGTTCAGCCACATGTCGATCTGCGATCGCAACCTGGTCATGTCGACGGTCGGCGGCGGCGTCGTGATCTCCACGATGACGTCGATGAAGCCATCGAGGTCGTGGGTTCCTGCCGCAATCACCAAGTCCTCGAGCTGGTGCTTCCGCATCCCTGAGATGCGGCCGACGTCCCCGAAATCGAGAATCGCGATGTGAGAGCCGTCGGGAAGCAGGAGGTTCCCCGGTTGGGGGTCGGCGTGATAGAGCGAATCCCGGAAGATCATCTCGAGATACACGTCGGCAGCCCGACGAACAAGGGTGTCGACGTCCCATCCCGTCGCCTCGACGCTGGCGCGGTCGGTGAACGGCGCGCCCGAGATCAGGCTCATCGTGAGGACTCGTCGCCGCGACAGTTCGGGATACGGCGTGGGAATGATGATGTCGGGTTCGTCGGCGAAGTTCAGCGTGAAGCGCTGGAGGTTGCGCAGTTCCTGCGACAGGTCGATGGCGTCGTGCAGCATCTGCGAGAACTCGCCGACGATCACCGTGGGTTGCAGCAGTGCGAGCCCGGGATCCTGGTGCTCGAGGTACGTCGCAATGGCCTCCATGAGCTCGAGATCCTCGAGGACACGGCGCTCGACGCCGTCGTGGAGCACCTTCACCCCCACCGCCGTCCCGTCATGGAGTGTCGCCCGGTGAACCTGCGCGACCGACCCCGACGCCATCGGCTCCGGTTCGAACGAGCCGTAAAGCTCCGACACAGCGTCGCCCAGCTCGCGTTCGACCAGGGCCAGCGCGACGCCCGGTGGATCCGCCGCGACCGTCGCCTGCAGCTTGGTCAGCTCGGCGGCGACGTCATCGCCGACGACATCCGGTCGCAGGCTCAACATCTGCCCGAACTTGATCGAAGTTGTGCCAAGCTCGGTCAGCGCCCGCCTCAACCGCTCGCCATCGGACATCGCGACGATCTCCGGGGCGACGTAGCGGTCGACGAGCCCCTTCATGACCCGCGCGCTGACGAGCCTGCTCCCCCGCTGAGCCCACGCCGCAAAGCCGTACTTCGCGAGCACCTCGGCGATCTCGTCGAGTCGCGCGTGGTGGCGCACCATCGCGGCCGGCAATCCGTCCATACTCACTCCTTCACGGCGCCCCGCTCATTCGGGGGATGCGATCGACATCCTGGATCAGGACTCCAACGACGCACCCGAGGTGCCTCGATCGACTTCAGCCCGTCATGCCTGCAGCTTGCCCGCTCTGCCGAGGTCATGTCACCAGGCCCACGGGATGCTGACACGGCTCCTTTCTCCGTCCCTCGGGCATGGTTCGGCCGACGGGCCGGCGGGTCAGGCACGACTCGGCGGGTGCGTGGCCTCAAGCAGACATCTGGATCCGGGCTGGGGGTAGGGGCGAAGGTCCTTCGACGGAGAAGCCTCATCACCGCTCCGCCCCGCCGGACCTGCGGTCGTTGACCTCGGGCTGGGTTGCACGACGTCGCCGTGGCGCTGTAGCTGCCCATACCGCCCTCGGTTGAGGATGTCCGTGAGGAGGTTCGCGGCGTCACGGTCGGCGCCGGGCATGGCGTGGGCGTAAATGTTGACGGTGGTTGAGGCGCGGGTGTGGCAGAGCCGCTCGGAGACCACGGGGACGGGGACGCCTGCGGCGAGCATGGCGGTGGCCATGAAGTGCCGCAGGTCGTGCAACCGGAAGCTGGCGAGCCCGGCGCGGTGCCGGTAGGTGATGAAGCGCTTGGTGACCCAGTTGGGTTGCCAGGGGCGGCGACCGTCAGGGTCGGTGCTGAAGACGAAGCCGTCGGTGAGACCGCCCGAGCGGGTGGACGCTCGGTCGCGGTGGACGGCGAGCAGTTCGGTGCTGACGGGATCGAGAGCGACGCGGTAGGTGCGCCGGTTCTTGGTTGGTCGCAGGACCGGTCCGGTTGGTCCCTCGACAAGAGCGCGGGAGAAGCCGACGGCGGCGTGGTTGACGTCGATGTCGGACCAGCGCATGGCTAGGAGCTAACTGCGGCGGGCGCCCGTCGTCCCCGGCTGTAGGCCGCATCCTCCACCAGTTCGGCCAACGCGACGGTGGCTGCCCGTCTGGTGCCGTGCACGGTTCTGGTGGCGTAGCGGCGGCGCCTGGTGTCGGGGTCGAGACCGAGGTAGACGCGCAGCTCCCACGTACCCGGCCCGCGCTGGCGCATCGATCCCGCCATCATCGACCCCCGATCCGCACGACCCGACCGGACGGCCGGAACTCTGCGTGATGGGCAAATGATGGCCAAGCCCGACAGCCCGGAGAGCTCCGAGCGGCCGAAACGGCCCTGCTTACCGCCAATTGTGCGTGGAGCGGACGACGGGATTCGAACCCGCGACCCTCACCTTGGCAAGGTGATGCTCTACCAGCTGAGCCACGTCCGCGTGAGCGGCCCACTCTAGCAACCCCCCAGGTGCGGCGACAGCCGTTCAGCTCGGTGGCCGCAGGTCGACCCGCAGCACCAGGACGCCGTCTTCGATCGTCCCCTCGGCATCGCCGATGATGGCGAAGTCCTGGAAGTCGGTCTGCGCCTGCTGGATGAACAGCTGGCGCTCGGCCCCGCCGACCGGCGGCAGCGGGCGTTGCTTGACGGCCGCCGCCCGATCCCGGAACCGCTTGATCATCGCGTCGACATCGAGCGAGTCAGCCACGCCACCACCGTAGGGCGTGCCCGCTCACGAGGCGCGCGGCGTGGTCTCTTCCTCGGCGGATTCGACAATGTCGACATCGTCGGCGGCCTCGCCGACCGGGGCCACCGCCGCCTCGACGGGCTCGGGTTCGGCGGCCACGTCATCAGCGTCGGCCTCCCCTCTCCGCTCGTGCACGGGCGCCAGCAGCACGGAACGAGCCGCGGGATCGCCGTCGCGCCAGCGGCGGCTGCCCATCATGTCGAGCCCGTCGAGGTGTCGCGGCGTGGGCTTCGTCGCCCGCCAGAACCAGATGGCCACGCCCACGAGCACGACGGCCAGTGCGATGAGCACGGCCACGATGCGGTTCACCGTGCGCGTCGAGGCCTCGTCACCGGCAGTGGCCGCGGTGCTGGAGGGAGCAGGAGCAGCCGAGGTGACCGGTGGAGCGGTCGTGTTGGTCTGACCAGATGCCGGCCCCCCGGTCGCCCCGACGGCGACCACCCCGAGCAGCAAGGACACGAGGACGAAGAGGAGGCGGGACCGCCCAACAGCCGGCATATCGAAGGGTGAGTCTCGCACGCGGGCCCCATACCACAGAGCGCGCTGGTTCAACGCTGGTGGCGCGGGCACGAGTACGTGGTCCGGCCGCCGATCGTCCGCCGCTCCAGCGGCGTCCCGTCCCGGGGGCACAGGCCTCCGCGCTGACGGGCGGCCTGGAGACGGCCGAGGTGGCTGCCCCCCGCCGCCAGCAGCTCGGCCAGCACCGCCCGCATCGACCGCAGCAACCGACCCCGCTCGCCGTCCGACAGGGAGCCCGCCGGCCGGGCGGGGTCGAGCCCGGCCCGCCACAGGATCTCGTCGGCCAGCAGGTTGCCGATGCCGGCGATGCGGCCCTGGTCCATGAGCCGGGCCTTCAGCGGCGCAGCGCTGCCGGCGAGGGCGGCGGTCAGCTCACGGGGCCGGATGGCGAAGGCGTCGACGCCGAGCACGGCCTCGTCCGGGTCGAGCTCCACACCGCCGAGGCGGCGCGGGTCGTTGAGGCGCAACTGGCCGCCATCGGTGAACCCGAGGGCGAAGCGATCCCACGCCGCCAGGTCCCGGGCCGACCCGTACTCCAGCTCGTCGATCCCCTGGCGCCCGTCGACCACCAATCGCCCCGTCATCCCGAAGCGCAGGCCGAGCACGGGACCGCCGTCCGACGTGTCGAGCAGCAGGAGCTTGCCCCGACGCCGAGCGTCGACCAGCTGCCGCCCGACCACCGCCGAGGCCAGCACCGGCGCCGTGAGCCCCCGCTTGAGGAACCACGCGTCGGGCGCAGAGACGGCAGCGATCGTGCGCCCCAGCGCCGGCTCCGCCGCCCGCCGGTACAGCTCGATCTCGATGCCCTCAGGCACGGACGTGGCGCGGACCGTCAGGTCCACTGTCGCCGCAATGCGGCGACGGCACTAGCCCCCTCGGCATTGACCGAGAGGGCGAGCGGATAGGTGCTGGCGATCGGCGCGGGCGGGGCCTGGCCACGATCCGTGAGCGACGTTGGGTGCCGATTCGGTCATGGGTGCCGATCGGCCCGCCAGGCGAGGCAATCAGCACCCAAACGCCGATCGGAACAGGATTCCGCGCCCCGCCCGTGAGTGGGGATCGCACCTTGGGTGCGAGATGCGTCGGAAACCGACGCATTCAGCACCGCAGCACGGATCAGCACCCAAAGCTCTCCTCGCCGATCCGCTCGCCTTCCGAGCGGAGCGAGACCGAGGCGGAGCCGAGGCAACGACACGTCTCAGTGCCATTCCAGCATTGCGTCGTCGGCGAAGTCCTGGAACAGGCCGGCGGCATCAGCCGTGGGGATCACGTACGACGTGCCGCCGATCGTGGCGCCGCTCGAGGGCACCAGCACGCTCTTCACCGCCGACGGGTCGATGGCCAGCCCCACCCGGCCCAGCCGGTAGAGGTCGGGCGTGGACACCCCGTCCAGGGTGGTGTGGCGGGCCAGGATGCCGAGGTACTTCACGGTGTCAGCGGGTGACGTGCCCATGGTCCGCATCTCGCCGAGGGCCGACAGCATGAGAAGCGCCTGGTTCATCGTGCGCTGGTAATCGCTGCCGGTGATGTGGCGGCTGCGGGCGAAGCGCAACGCCAGGTCGCCGTCCATCGGCGTGGGCCCCGCGTCGAGATGGACGTTGGTGAACGAATCGTCCATGCGCTCGGGCACGTTCACCGTCACGCCGCCGAGCTCGTCGACCATGGCCGGCAGCCCGTCGAAGCTGGTGACGATGGTGTAGCTGATGGGCACGCCCATCCACTGGCTGATGGCCTGGGCGGTGAGCTGGGCGCCGCCAGTGGCCATCGCCTCCGTGAGCTTGCTGAGGCCCTTCCCGGGCACGTCGATGCGGGTGTCGCGCGGGACGTTGATGATCGCGGCCTGCCCGCCGCCGGCAGGAACACCGACCACGTGGATGGCGTCGCTGCACCCGCAGCCGGCGCCGGGGCGCATGTCACTGCCCAGGAGCAGCATGAACAGCGGCTGCCCGGGCACCCATTCGTTGACGCCGCTGGCCGTCTTCGAGATGCGGAACACGCTGGCGCCGGCCTGGAGGAACGAGCGCGATGCGGCGAAGCCCCCGACGAGGGCAACGGTCACGGCGATGACGAGCGCGGTCAAGAATCGCCTCACTGGTGCCCCCTCCTGGCTTCACCACGGGTGCGATCCTGCGGCCGGCGGGGGGCACCAGTGAGGCGTTCGTCGCTTCGCGGCGAACAAGCCACCGTGTCGTTGATGAGCTCGCCGCGCTCGCTCACGGGACATCACGCTCCACGTTCAGCTGGAAGGCGTCGATGCGCCACGTACCGCCGTCGTTCACGAAGGTGAGCGTGCCGGAGCGGGCGATCTTCACGGCCCCGCCGCCGGCCTCGACGGCGCTCACCGCGACATCGATCGCCGCGTTCACCACCATGGTCTGATCGGGACCGACGAAGGCGTCGATGGCCACGTTGGCGTGATCGGTCTTCACGCCGGCCAGGGCGGGCAGCCCCTCGTCGGTCAGTGCGTCGCGCGACGCCGGCGTGAGCCGGCTGGCAGCAGCGGCGGTGAGGACGCCGTCGAGCACGGCCACCTGGCCGGTGCCGAGGGGCGTCCCCGTGGCGGCGTTGACGTACGTGTGCACGGCGTCGGTGATCTGGGTCTGCAGGGTCGGGTCGATGGCGCCCGTTCCCTCCATGCCGGTGGCCTGGGCCGCCACGATGCTCGGGGCGCCGAGATCGGCGGCGCCGGTGGCCAGCGTGGTGGTCGTGGTGGGCGCCAGCGTCGACGTCGTCGGTGCCGCCGTGGTGGCGGTGGTGGCCGGAGCGGCCGACGAGGCCGTCTGCTTGCCGCCGCCGCCGCCCGAGCACGCCGCCAGGACGGCGGCCACGGCAACGGCGCCGACCGCCACCAGCGGCCGCCGTCGAGCATGCTGACTGGTGATGGACACGCTGCTCTGGACGATCGTGCTGCTCGGCACGGTGGCCGGGCTGTTCTGGCTGGCGGCGCGCATCGAGCCGCACTGGAGCTCGCCCGACGGCTCGCGCTTCACGTGCCGGGTGCAGGAGATCGACGCCACCGGCCGGCCGACGACGCGCTGGTACGAAGCGCGCTGCGAGGTCGTCGAGGGAGGAGTGGCCATCACGAAGAAGGTATTGATGAGGAAAGGCCAGGCGGTGGATCCCCGACCCGTGTCGGCCCGCTCCGACCACGCGCCTCGCCGCAAGGCAATCTACTTGCTCGCCGGCACGCCGCTCTACGCGGTACGAGTGCCCAGCTCATCGCGTGCGGCCGAGCGGATGGACGCGCTGTTGACCGCTAGTGGACGGTGAAATTGGTGGCGAAGCGCACCTGCTCGAACTCCCCGAACCGGGCCAGGACCTCCATCTGCCACGTTCCCCGGTAGGGGATCTGGAGGTTGTTCGTGGTCACGTGGTTGGGGCCGGCCGCTTCCACCGGGACCGGGATGGGACCCAGATCACGTTCGGGCAGGGTCATGCGCACGGTGATCTCGTCGGCCTTGTCGAGCGCGCCACCAGGCGTGCTGATGTAGATGTGCAGCGTGTTGCGACCGACCGTGGCGGGGTCGATCGTGATGCTGGCCAGCCGCTGACCCTGGGTGACCGTGGCGTTGAACGGCTTGGCCACCTCGGTCGCCGCCGGCGACGATGCCACCAGGATGGAGGTGACGGCCAGCACCACCGCCGCCAGGAGCACCTCAGCGGCCACCGTCCTCCGGAGGCGACGGCGCACCGCCCGGGCGCCGTCCGCCGGCGACGCCTCGACCGGATCGGCGAGCACGGCAGCACCCGCCGCCCGTGCCGGCACAGCGGCCAACGGCGCCCCCTGCAGGAGCCGGCGTGACCACCACGCCACCGCCACGAGCACCACCACGACGGCGGTCTTCACCAGCAGCAGGCGGCCGTAGTCGGTCTCCCGCAGGGCATCGATCGAGCCGACCTGCCGGTACGCCTGCACCACACCGCTGGCGACGATCACGGCGACGGCACCGAAGGCGATCGGCGAGAACCGGCGGACGCGGTCGAGGGCATCGCCGGCGTCGGGTTCACGCAGCGCGCCCACCAGCAGCGCGACCAGGCCGCCGAGCCAGACCGCCATGCCGCCGAGGTGGGCGACGGTGGCGACGAAGCCGATGCCGGCCCAGCGGCCGGTCGATCCGTGGCCGCCGGCGGCGACCAGCCCGAAGAGCCCGAGGCTGGCGAAGATGCCGACGAGCTGCCACCACCGGGACCGGAGCCGGTCGAGGGTGACGAGCAGGAATCCACCGGCCACGGCGAACACCAGGAACCGCAGTCCCCACGCCCGGCCCGACCGGGTGCGCAGGACTTGCCACCACTCGTCGGGCTTGAGCGCATCGGACAGCGCCCGGCCCGACGCGTACGGTGCCTGCGCGGCGATGGCGATGGCGCCGGCCACGACGCCCGCGCCCAGCGTGATCCACAGCAGCACCCGGACCCGGCGCCGGCGCCGGCCCGCCGGCCACACGACCGCCAGGAAGACCAGTCCGCCCACCAGCACGGCGAGGGCGGCGTAGGACACGAAGCGGGCGGCACCGAGCACGGCCCCGGCCGCCGGGTTCCCGCCGCCCTGGGACAGGAGGCGGCTGATGAGGTTGGGGTCGCGCGCGACGTCGCCGGTACCGACCTGGAACGTGAACGCGCCGTTGACGGGATGGGAGTCGGCCGACACCACGCGCCACGACACGACGTAGGCGCCGTCGCCCAGGCCGCTGGTGGACACGGCGACCTGGGTGTCGTCCCCATCGGGATGGTGAGCGGCGCCGACGTCGAGCTCGTGGCCGGTGCCGTCGTAGAGGCGGATGGCGCCGAGCGCGATCTCGACGGACTCGTCGAAGCGCAGCGAGATCTGGTTGGGCGGCTGCGTCAGGATGGCGCTGCTCGGCGGGTCCGACGAGTCGAGGCTGGCGTGGGCCGACGCCGGCCCGGCCAGCGCCATCACGGCCACCACGACGATGGCAACAGCCGCCAGGACGCGCCGCGTCGGGGTGGTGGTCGCTAGCCGCATCGCCCGGGTTCCCGTGGCGGTCAATCGTCCGCCGCGGCGCCCTCCGGCTCGAGCTCGAGGGCCAGCGAGTTCATGCAGTAGCGCTCGCCCGTCGGCTTGGGACCATCGGGGAAGACGTGCCCAAGATGCGAACCACAGCGGTGGCAGCGCACCTCCACCCGGACCATCCCGTGGGTGCGGTCGGTCAGCAGGTCGACGGCGTCAGGCGCGATGGGCTCCCAGAAGCTGGGCCAGCCCGAGCCGGACTCGAACTTGACATCGGAACGGAACAGCGGCGCGTCACACGCCGCGCAGTGGTAGACGCCGTCGTCGTGGCAGTCGACGTACTTGCCTGACCACGGACGCTCGGTGCCGGCGTGGCGCAGCACCTCGTACGCCTCGGGCGACAGCCCCGCCCGCCACTCCTCGTCGGTCTTCTCGATCTCGGCCATGCCTCCCAGGCTAAGTCTTCGTCGCCTTCTTCCGCTCCGCTTCAGCCGGCTCCTCCTCGCCTGTGGCTCCACAGAATTCCGCTCGGCTCCATGCCGCCGCACTGCGGCGGCATCTAGGGCTGAAGCGCCTGATCAAGATCGGCGATGAGGTCGTCGACGTGCTCGAGCCCCACGGAGATGCGCACGAGGCCGGGCCCGATGCCGGCGGCCTCCAACTCGGCGGGGCTGAGGCCGGCGTGGGTGGAGTTGGCCGGGCTGCAGACCAGCGTCTCGGGGCCGCCGAGCGAGGACGCCATCTGCGCCAGCTCCACGCCCTCGACGAAGCGCCGGCCCGCTTCGAGCCCGCCGGCCAGATCGACGGCGATGATCGAACCACCCATCGTCATCTGGCGCTTGGCCAGGTCGTGCTGCGGGTGCGACGTGAGCCCGGGGTAGCGGATGCAGGCCACCGCCGGGTGGCCCTCGAGGTACTCGGCCAGGCGCAGGGCGGTGTCGCTCTGGCGGGCGATCCGCACCGGCAACGTGCGCAGGCCGCGCAGGCCGTTGGTGGCGTCGAACGGCGACGCGCAGGCGCCGTGCAGCACGCTGTAGGACCAGATCGCATCGACCAGGTCGGCGGCCCCGGCGACCACGCCCAAGGTGGCGTCGTTGTGGCCCGAGATGCCCTTGGTGGCGGAGTGGAGCACGAGGTCCACGCCGAACGAGAGCGGCTGCTGCAGGATCGGCGTGGCGAACGTGGAGTCGACCAGCGTGAACGGCCCCTCGATGGTGCCCAGCTCGGCGAGGTCGGTCAGCGCTAGCTGGGGGTTGGCCGGGGTCTCGGCGATCACGAGCACGGTGCGCCCCGGACGGACGGCAGCGGCGAAGGCACCGGGCTGGGTGCCGTCGACGAACGTGGTCTCGATGCCGAAGCGCGCCGCGATGCCGGCCAGGAAGAGCTGGGTGCCGCTGTAGATCTGGGTCTGGGCGACGATGTGGTCACCGGGTGAGCACAGCGCGAACACGACGCTGGCGGTGGCCCCCATGCCCGAGGCGAACGCCAAGGCCGCCTCCGCGCCTTCCAGTGCGGCGATGGCGTCCTCGAAGGCCTTCACCGACGGGTTGGAGTACCGGCTGTAGAACTGCTCGGCGCGCGGCACCGTGGACATCCGCCGGGCCGCGGCCAGGCTCGGTGTCACGAACGCGGAGGTTCCCCACAGCACCGGCGCCAGCGCGGAGCCGTTGTCGTTGCGGCCGGCGCGGATGGCCACCGAGTCAGGTCTGAGGTCGGGCATGGGACCGGTGCTCCTTAGATTTCAACGACGGCGAGGAACTTGGCGATGGCGTCACAGACCTGATCGACGTCGATCAGGAAGGCGTCGTGGCCGTGCGGCGAATCGATCTCGGCGTACGTGGCGGGTGCGCCGGCCGCGCTCACCAGCTCGGCCAACCGCCGCTGCTGGTACGAAGGGAACAGCAGGTCGCTCCACACGCCGATCGACAGCACCGGGACCTCGATGCGGGCCAGCGCGGCGGCCCGGCTCCCGCGGCCACGAGCCACGTCGTGGAGGTCCATCGCCTTGCCGAGCAGGAGGTAGGAGTTGGCGTCGAAGCGGTGCACGAGCTTCTCGCCGTGGTAGTCGAGGTAGCGCTCCACCTCGAAGCGCTGCCACAGGTCGAGGGGGTCGGTGGTGGCCTCGGCCAGGGAGCGGTCGAAGCGGTCGGTGAACACCTCGTCGGAGCGGAACGTGACCTGGGCGATCTGGCGGGCGATGGCCAGGCCGGCGTGGGGCCCCTCCCCCGGTGCGGCGTCGTAGTAGTCGCCCCCGCGCCAACCCGGGTCGAGGCGGATGGCGCGGCGCCCGATGGCGGTCCAGGCGATCTGCTGCGCCGTGGCTTCGGTGCAGGCGCAGACCGGGATGATCGACGCCACCCGCTTCGGGTACATGATCGCCCACTCGAGTGCCTGCATGCCGCCCATCGACCCGCCGACGACGCTCAACCACCGCTCCACACCGAGGTGGTCGGCGAGCGCTCGTTGCACGCGCACCATGTCGCGAACGGTCACGACCGGGAAGCGCGAGCCGTACGGCAGCCCGTCCTCCGGGTGCGGTGACGACGGCCCGGTCGAGCCCTGGCAGCCGCCGAGCACGTTGGCGCACACGACGAAGTGGCGCTCGGTGTCGAGGGCGAGGCCGGGGCCGACGACGCCTTCCCACCACCCTTCCTTGCGCCGGCCCACGTCGGCCGTGCCGGTCGCGTGGCTGTCGCCGGTCCAGGCGTGGCACAGGAGCACGGCGTTGGCGCCGTCAGGGGCGAGCGTGCCCCACGTCTCGTAGGCGATGTCGACGTCGCGGAGGCGACCGCCCCCGTCCATGATGAACGGGCGGTCGACGGCGATGCGCAGGAACTGGCGCCGGCCCGGGTCGTCGCCGGGACGCCAGGCACCGGTGGCCGGTGGCCGCTTCATCGCCCTCGCTCCTCCTCGCATCGTCGACTCGGTGCGCACCCGGAGCGGCGGAAGCCGTGGTTGCCGGTGTGTCCACCGGCCACATCCCCGCCCGGAGGCAGGAGGCACCTTGGGGCTTCCACCCAGGTTGCCGGGCCCGATGATCAGCAGAGCTGGTCACCGCGCCACTCCTGATGCGCGTTTCGGCGAATGCTAGCTGGTCGCCGCGCTCCTCGCCCGATCAATGGTCCGGGCCACGGCCAGCGTCTCGTCGCGCCCGTGGCGCGGCGCCATGCCGTCGAGCACCACGGCGTCGACGTGCTCCACCATGCCAAGGTACGCGCTGGCGGCGGAGAACGAGCTCGTTGCCACTGTCCCGTCGAGCTGCACCACGTCGAACGTCGCGGGCGCCGTCATCGGCGGGTTGAAGGCCCAATCGGCGACGAGGGCCGCCTCGGTGCCGATCAGCTCGAGTCGCTGGAACGGCGCCACCTCGAACGACACGTCGATGGCACCGCTGAGGCCGTGCCCGAAGTCGTAGAAGGCCGACAGCGTGCGGTCGACGCCCGGGGCCTCCCACTCGGCGCTGGCGGCGACGGCAACCGGCTCGCGCCCGGCGGCGCGCAGCATGGGAGCGGTGCAGTAGATGCCGACGTCGAGCGAGGCCCCACCGCCGAGCACGGGGTCGAAGCGGTGGTCGGCCGGCCGCTCGTGCACCAGTGGGAACGTGAACGCCGCCCGCATGGAACGCAGCTCGCCCAGGCCGCTGTCGTCGAGGATGCGGACCATCGCCTCGGTGCGGGGATGGAACGGCGTCATGTACGCCTCGACGAGCACCCGGCCGGCGGCGTCGGCGGCGGCGAACATCGCCTCGGCCTCGGCGGCGTCCATGCCGAGCGGCTTCTCGCACAGGACGTGCTTGCCGGCGGCGAGAGCGGCGTTCACCCACGGGAGGTGCAGGCCGTTCGGCAGCGGGATGTAGACGATGTCCACATCGGGGCGGGCCAGCAGGGCGGCGTACGGCGCGTCGGACCCGTCGGCGGCGCGGCTGGCCACGGCGGTGAGCTCACCGCGCTGGCTGGCCTCGATGGCCGGCACCACCGCTTTGAGGGAGATGCGGGAGCTGCCGCCGAGGATGCCCCAGCGCAGCGTGGCCATCAGCCCGCCGTCACCTGTTCGGTGGCCAGCGCCTTCAGCCGCTTGTAGTCGACCTTGCCGTTCGGCGCCCGGCCGATGGTCTCGACGAGCACCAGGTGCCGCGGCGCCTTGTAGGCGGCCAGCGCCGCCTTCACGTGATCGGCCAGGGGCCCGTGCTCGATGGAGACGCCGGCCGCCGGTTCCACGACAGCCGTGATCACTTCGCCGAAGCGCTCGTCGGGCACGCCCACGCAGACCGCATCGACCACGCCGCGATACGTCTTGAGGACCTCTTCTACCTCTTCCGGGAACACCTTCTCCCCGCCGGTGTTGATGCACACCGAGCCGCGGCCGAGCAGGTGGAGGGAGCCGTCGTCGCGGACTTCGGCCCAGTCGCCGGGCACGCTCCAGCGGGTGCCTTCGAAGGTCCGGAACGTCTGGGCCGTCTTGACCTCGTCCTTGTAGTACCCCATCGGGATGTAGCCGGTGATGGCGAGCAGGCCGGGCTCGGCGTCGCCCGGTCGGACCCGCCGGCCGTCGTCGGTGAAGACGGCGACCTTGTCGCCCAGCGCGAACTTGGCCGTCTCCTGGGCCGCGCCGCTGACGGACATCGAGCCGCCGAGCCCGACCGCTTCCGAGGAACCGAGGGAGTCGAACAGGATGACCTGGGGCAGGTGGCGCAGTAGCCCGGCCTTGTTCTCCTCGCTCCACATCACGCCCGACGAGCTGATGAGGATGACGCTGGTCAGGTCCAGCTCGTTCGGGTGCTCGTCGAGCCACGCCAGCATGGGCGCGGCGAACGCTTGACCGACGATCACGATCGAGTTGGCCTTGGTGCGGGCGACCTCCCGCCACAGCTCGTCGGCAGAGAAGCGGCGCGACGGGAGGGACACGACGGCGCCGCCGATGTTCATGGCGATGAGCGCCGAGAACTGGCCGGTCCCGTGCATGAGCGGGCAGGCCGGCACCATGACCAGACCGGCGGCGGCAGGGTCGATGCGCGAGACCAGCTCCTCGACCGATGTGGCGGCGGGGGCGCCGAGCAGGGCGTTGCCGCCGGCACCGAGCACGTTGAACAGATCGTCCTGGCGCCACATGACGCCCTTGGGCAGGCCCGTGGTGCCGCCGGTGTAGAGGAGGAGGAAGTCGTCGGGCGACCGCGCCCACGGCGTCTCGACCTTGGCCGCGCCCGGCGCCACGATCGTCTCGTAGTCGACCGCCCAGTCCGGCACCGGCGCCAGGCCATCGGCCACGCAGTACCAGCGCCGCACCTTGGTGAGCCGGCCCCGCACGCCGTCGAGCAGCTCGGCGAAGGTGGCGTGGAACACCACCGCCTCGGCGTCGGCGTTGTCGAAGAGGTAGACGATCTCCTCGGGCCCGTAGCGGTAGTTCGTGTTGACGGGGGCGAAGCCGCCCTTGAAGGCGGCGACGTAGACCTCGAGGTACTCCGGGCCGTTGTAGAGGTAGGCGGCGACCTTGCTCTGGTGGGTCAGGCCGGCGCCCACCATGTCGGCCACGAGGGCGTTGGACCGGCGGTCGAACTCGCGCCACGTGACGACTCGGTCGCCCTGGATCTGGCAGGGACGGTCGGGCACGCGGGCGGCGACCGCCTCGTAGACGTCGCCGAAGTTCCAGTTCGTCATCGGCGGGCGACGCTACCGGCTGCCCCGCCCGCCCTCTCCCCTTCCCGTGCACAGCCTGTGCGCGGAGATGCACCCACGGGCGCTTCCGCGCACACGCTGTGATCGGGCAACCTTCTGGTGGTCGAACAGTTCGATCTCTAAGCTCCGGGGATCGACCGGCTCACCCGCAAGCTCTTCCTCGCCCACAAGGTCACCCGCGAGCGCCTCGACGAGCGCATGGCGCGCCGCGGCGGCTCGCTCCAGCAGTGGTTGATCCTGCGGATCGTCTCGGAGGAGCCGCTGGTGTCGCACCGCGAGCTGGCCGAGCGCCTCTTCGTCAGCGCGCCCACCGTGACCCACCACCTCGACCGCCTCGAGGCCCTGGGTCTCCTCACCCGCACCCGCGACACCGGCGACCGGCGCGTGGTGCGGGTCGATCTCACGCCCGCCGGCGCCGAGCGCTGGGCCGAGCTGGAAGCGGTGGCCGACGCCACCGACGCCGAGGTGCGGTCCCTGCTCTCGCCCGAGGACGCGCAGACGCTCCACCGCTTGCTGTCCACCCTCCACGACCGGCTCGTCGAGGCACCCGAAGGAGCGATCCGTGCCTCCTGAGTCACCGGCGATCATCACTACCGAGACGCTCAACAAGATCTACCCGGGTGACATCCACGCCGTCATCGACCTCGACATGGAGATCCGCAGCGGCGAGATCTACGGCTTCCTCGGCCCGAACGGGGCCGGGAAGTCGACCACCATCGGCATGCTCACGACACGCGTCATCCCCACCAGCGGGTCGGCCATGGTCGGCGGCGTCGACATCGTCCGCCATCCCGCGCTGGCCAAGCAGGTCATCGGGGTGGTGCCCCAGACGAACACCCTCGACCGGGCCATGACGGTGGAGGAGAACCTCTTCTTCCACGGGCGCTACTTCGGCATGAGCTCGAAGGAGGCCCGGAGCGCCACCGAGGAACTGCTCACCACCGTGCGCCTGGCCGACCGGTCGAAGGCGCCGGTGCTGGCCCTCTCGGGAGGCATGGCCCAGCGCCTCATGGTGGCGCGGGCGATCATGCACAAGCCGCAGATCCTCTTCCTCGACGAGCCGACCGCCGGCCTCGATCCGCAGAGCCGCCTGGCGTTGTGGGAGATCATGCAGGAGCTCCACGGCATCGGCCAGACGATCATGCTCACGACGCACTACATGGAAGAGGCCGACCAGCTCTGCGACCGCGTGGCGATCATGGACCACGGCCGCATCCTCGCCCTCGACACCGCCGCCGGCCTCAAGCGCAGCCTGGCCGCCGACACCGTGGTGCGCATCCACGCCACCGGTGACCTCGATCGGCTGGCCAAGCACCTGCTCGAGAACGTCGACGGGGCCACCGATTCGAGGGTGATCGACGGCACCGTGCAGCTGTGGGCGTCGGGCGGGAGCCTCCTGCCCCGCATCATCGAGGCCGCCGAAGCCGAGGGGGCGGAAGTCACCGATCTGTCGGTGGCCGAGCCATCGCTCGAGACCGTGTTCATCAACCTGACCGGGAAGGACCTGCGGGAATGAGCGCCATCACCACCTCGACCACGACGGCCACGCCGTCGACCTCGCCGTCCGGCGGGCTGGCCCAGCTGCGGTCGGCGTCGATCGCCTATCCGCGGGCCTTCGTCGCCCTGCTGCACCGGGACCTCCACGTGCTCGGCAAGCACTGGTTCCTCTTCTTCGTGCGCACGATCATGCAGCCGCTGCTCTTGATGTTCGTGTTCACGTACGTGTTCCCGAAGATCGGTCAAGGGGTCGGCGGATCCGGTGGAAGCGCGGCGTTCACCACGACGCTCGTCGCCGGCGTGGTCGGCCTGGCCATCGTGTTCCAGGGCATCCAGTCCGTCGCCCTCCCGCTCGTGCAGGAGTTCGGCTACTCGAAGGAGATCGAGGACCGGGTGCTGGCGCCGCTGCCCACGAAGATGGTGGGCATCCAGAAGATCGTGACCGGCATGATCAACGCGCTGATCGCTGCCGTGCTCGTCTTCCCGATCGCTGCCATCGTGCCGGCCACGCCGGTGCACCTGAAGATCCACTGGCTCGTGCTGATCACGCTGGCCCCGCTGTCCGGATGGGTCGCCGCCGCGCTCGGCCTCGTCCTCGGCACCCGGGTGGCGCCGCAGAACGTGTCGTACCTGTTCGCGCTGGTGGTCCTGCCGCTCACGTTCCTCGGGGCGATCTACTACCCGTGGAGCACGCTGGAATCGATCCGGTGGCTGCAGGTGCTCGTGCTGATCAACCCGCTCGTCTACATGTGCGAGGGGTTCCGCGCCGCACTCACGTCGGGGGTCCCGCACATGTCGCTGTGGGCGGTCTACGGCGGGTTGGCCGTCTTCGCCGTGGTGCTCACGTGGGTCGGCGTCGACGGCTTCTCCAAGCGAACGACGTCGTAGCGGCGTCGCTGTCCGCCGTTCTCGGCGTGATGCGTCTCACCGGTGAGACGCAGGACTCCCAGAACGATGAACCCGACCCGCTCTAGCGGGCGCCGACGGCTTCGTGGGCCTGGGGCTCCCAGCCGGCCAGGTCGGCGAGGCGGGGGTCGTTGGAGAACATCTGCACGATCGGGACGCCGAGGGCGAGGCGGCGCTGCATGCGCCGCACCTCCAGCTCCTCGTTCCAGAGCACGAACGTGACGACGATGCCGCTCTCGCCGGCCCGAGCGGTGCGGCCCGAGCGGTGGAGGTAGTCCTTGGAATCTTGCGGCGGGTCGTAGTGGACGACCACGCCGATGTCGTCGATGTCGAGACCGCGGGCGGCGACGTCGGTGGCGACGAGGACGGCCAGCCGGCCGGAGCTGAACTCCGCCAGTGCCCGCTCCCGATGGCGTTGGTGGAGGTCGCCGTGGATGGCGGCGGCGGCGATCCCCTCCTTCTTCAGCGCGATGGCGAGCTGGTCGGCCCCCCGCTTGGAGCGGACGAAGGCCAGCGTGCGGGGATGCTGGCGGGCGATGGCGGCCAGCACCCGCACCTTGTCCATCTCGTGCACGAGGAGGAACCGGTGCGTCATCTCGTCGACGGTGATCGTGCGGGACACGACCTCGTGGCGCACCGGGTCGTGCAGCTCGGAGCGCACGAGGTGGTCGATGGCGCCGTCGAGGGTGGCCGAGAACAGCAGCGTCTGGTGCGCCCCGGTGACGTGGCGCAGCAGCCACTCGACCTGCGGGAGGAAGCCCATGTCGACCATGCGGTCGGCCTCGTCGAGCACCATGATCTCCACGTCGCCGAGCGACACGGCGCCGCGGTCGACCAGGTCGATGAGCCGCCCCGGCGTGGCGACCACCACGTCGACGCCGTCGCGCAACGCCGTGATCTGGCGATCCATCCGGGCGCCGCCGTACACCGCGTGCACGCGACGGTCGACCGCCTCGGCCAGGGGTTCGAGCACCTCGGTGACCTGCAGGGCCAGCTCACGGGTGGGCACGAGCATCAGCGCCCGGGGGCGCTGGGGACGGGCGCGGCCCACACGGGTTAGCACCGGCAGGCCGAAGGCCAGGGTCTTGCCCGAACCGGTCTTGGCCTTGCCGCAGACGTCGCGCCCGGCAAGGCCGTCGGGGATGGTGAGGGCCTGAATGGGAAAGGGAACCGCGATGCCGGCCCGGTCAAGGGCGGCGACCAGGGCGGTCGGCAGGCCGAGATCCGCGAAGGACTCGGCGAGAGGCTCTGTTGATGTCATCTGTGGGGTCGTTCCGAGGCCAGGACTTGCGGAGTCGAAGTGTCGCCTGACCTGGAAGGAGAGGCTAGCGGGCCTGACCCGATTTGGGCGTGATGCCTTCGGCCCCTTTTCCCGGCTCAGATCGCCCGGACGTTGCGGGCTTGGTCACCCTTGTCGCCGGCGGCCACCTCGAACTCGACCCGCTGACCCTCGGTCAGGGTGCGGAAGCCGTTCATCTGGATCGCCGAGTGGTGGACGAAAACATCCGGGCCTTCGTCACGGGCGATGAACCCGTAACCCTTGTCGTTGTTGAACCACTTCACCGTGCCCGTCGCCACGCGAGAGCCCCACTTTCTCCCTGCGGGCCGATAGCAACGGCCCCCCGAGACGGGACCATAGTCGGCGCGAGCGGGGGTGTCCTCCCTCGTCGATGCCACCGCGCTTCCCCCGTTCGGGGGAGCGTCCACCGCCAGCGGGCGAGAGCCCGTACACTGCTCGCCAGACGGCAGGCGGGCGGAGTGCACCCCTCGGAGGATGTGCTCGTGTGCGACGCTTGCGACCGGCCCTACGACCGACGTCGCTTCTTGCGCCATCTCGCGGCCGGTGGCGCCCTCGCCGCAACAGGCGTGCTGTGGGCGGATGCGGCCGACGCCGCCGGTCCCCCGTTCGAAGGGATCCAGCTCGGCGAGGAACGGCTGCCCGGCAAGCTCCCCGCCACCCCGACGGCAGCGCCCCGCCCATCGTCACGATCGGTGTCGGCGCCTCGCATCATCACGCGCGCCGAGTGGGGTGCGGACGAGTCGATCCGCACGTCCGGCCGCGCGTTCGCTCCTATCCGCAAGCTGGTCGTTCACCACACGGCCTCGGCCAACAGCCCGTCGAACCCGGCCGGCGTCGTGCGCGACATGTACCGGTACCACGTGGTCGATCGGGGCTACGCCGACATCGGCTACAACTTCGTCATCGACCATCGCGGCAACGTCTACGAGGGTCGGTGGGCCCGCAGCTACGCGCCCGGCGAGCTCCACGACGGTGAGGACGAGAACGGCCTCGGCGTCATGGCGGCCCACGCCGAAGGCGTGAACGCGGGGAGCTGCGGCGTGGTGCTGATCGGCGACTTCAGCACCCGCCAGCCCACCGACGCCGCCGTGAACGCGTTGATTCACCTCCTGGCGTGGAAGGCCTCCCGCCACCAGATCGACCCGTGGGACTCCGAGACCTACACCGGTCTGTTCGGGCAGGTGCGCACCTTCCCCAACATCGTCGGCCACCGCAGTGTGGGCTTCACGATCTGCCCCGGCAATGGCCTCAATGGGAAGCTCAACGCCATCCGCGGTTCGGTCAAGTCGATCGCGGGGAGCTTCGGTCCCAACCCGATCGACATGTCGAAGGCCATCCGCTACAAGAACCTCAGCCCGATCACCCCGGATACGCCGTCGGGCAACGACGTGCGCCCTGGGGCCGTCAGCAAGAAGACGACGGCGAGACCGGCGGATCCGGTGCCGGCGGCGACCGCGGTCAGCCTGGGCACCCTGATGGGCGTGCGGGTCCTGTCGGCCGGAGGGAACCTGACCACCCTGGGCAAGGCCCAGAAGTACGGATCCCCGGCCCAGCGGGGCAACAGCGCCACGATCGCCATCACCCCCGGCCCGCGGCAGTCGTACTGGACGATCGACGCCGGGGGCAACGTGCTCGGCTTCGGCGGCGCGACGGCGCTGGGGTCGAAGAGCTCGACGGGCGACGCCACCCCGGCGGTGGACCTGGCCGCCAACCGCGCCGGCACCGGCTACTGGATCCTGACGTCGGCCGGCGGCGTGTGGGCGTTCGGATCGGCGGGCTGGCTCGGCTCGGTAGCCCACAGCAACCCCGGCGTCGGGGCGGTGCGCATGCACGCCTCGCCGTCGGGCAAGGGCTACTGGATCCTCGGCCGCGACGGCGGCATGTACGCCTACGGCGACGCCAAGTGGTACGGCTCGGCAGCCAAGTCCGGCGCGCCGGAGGCCGTCGACTTCTGGCCGACGCCCACGGGGAAGGGCTACTGGGTCGTGACCAGGGACGGTCGGGTGCTGGCCTTCGGCGACGCCATCCAGAAGGGCGGCATGCCGGAGCTCGGCGTGAAGTGGAAGGAGCCGGCCGTCGCCGTGGTCGGCACGCCCGACGGCCGCGGCTACCAGGTGATGTCGGCCGACGGCGGGGTGTACCCCTTCGGCGCGGCGCCGTTCTTCGGAAGTCTCGCGGGGAGTGGCCGCTCGGCCATCGCCCTCGCGCCCGCCGTGCAGCAGTAACAGGGTGCTGAAGTACCCGGGTCGGCGACGATTCGGCAACTGCAGTGTCGGCCGATCGCGCGTCGCCGATTGCCGCACTTCAGCACCCTGTTAGTTGTCCGTCTCGTTACAACTGGCCAGGCCCCCTCCTCAGCCCACGGTCGTCCCCTTACGCTTCGCCGCGGTGGATCGGCGGCGCTTCCTCACGATGCTCGGCGTTGGCGGCGCCGCGGTGGGCGGCGGCCTGGCCGGCTCCGCCATCGAGGTGAAGGCGTCGGCGGCGTCCACGCAGGCGGCGCAGGAGGATGGCACCTACGCCGCCGGGCCGCAGGGCATGCAGCGGGTGCTGTGGTCGGCCGACACCGACCGGCGGGTGGCCGCCATCACCTTCGACGACGGGCCCACCCCCGAGTTCACGCCGAAGGCGCTCGAGGTGCTCGCCGCCGCCCGGGTGCCGGCCACCTTCTTCATGATCGGCAAGCTCGTGGCGAGCTACTCCTCGATCGCCAAGAGGGTCGTGGCGGCCGGCCACGAGATCGGCAACCACAGTTGGAGCCACCTCAGCGCCGCCACCGTCTCCGACGCCACCAACGTCAGTGAGATCGATCGCAGCACCGAGACGATCAAGACGGTCACCGGTGTGACGCCGGCGTGGTATCGGCCACCGCGGGGGATGCTGGTCGGGGCGTCGGTGCGGCGGGCCCATGAGAACGGCCAGGCCGTGGCCATGTGGTCGGTGACCCGGGGACCGGGCTCGATCGGCGACACCGACGTCGACGGGGTGGCCCGGCATCTCATCGACTCCATCCATCCCGGCGCCATCATCGACCTCCACGACGGCGTCGGGTCCTCCGCGTTCGGCGGCCCCGGGGGCTACAGCGCCAGCCTGGTCCGGCGTCGCTCGGCCGAGCTCAGCGCGCTGCCATCGGTGATCGCGGCGTGGAAGGCCGCCGGCTACTCGTTCGTCACCATTTCCGAGCTGGCGGGGTTGTAGGGCTCTACCCTCGCCCGGGATGATCAAGTACCTGGGGTCGAAGCGCCGGCTCGTGCCCGTGCTCGGCTCGATCCGGGAGATCTGTGGCGCATCCTCGGCCGTCGACCTGTTCACCGGGACGACGCGCGTGGCGCAGGCGTGGCGGGCGGCCGGCACCACCGTCGTCGCCGTCGACAGCGCCCGCTACGCCGAGGTCTTCGCCCGCACCTACGTAGCCACCGACCTCACCGCCGAGCGCCGGCGCGAGCTCGACGACGCGCTCGCCGATCTCGCCGCCGTCACGCCGGAGGCCGGCTACGTGACCGAGGTCTTCTGCCGCACGGCGCGCTACTTCCAGCCGGCGAACGGCGAGCGCATCGATGCCGTGCGCGCCGCCATCGCCGATCGCTACGCCGATACGTGGTTGGAGCCGGTGCTGCTGACGGCCCTGCTGGAGGCGGCCGACCGGGTCGACTCCACGACGGGCGTGCAGATGGCGTACCTGAAGTCGTGGGCGCCGCGGGCCCATCGCCCGCTGGAGTTGCGGGCGCCGGTCGTGCCCGACGGGCCCGTGGGTGTGGCCCTGCGGGCCGACGCCGCCGAGGCCGTGGCCGTGCTGGCGCCCGTCGACCTCGCCTACCTCGACCCGCCGTACAACCAGCACCGCTACACGGCCAACTACCACGTCTGGGAGACGATCGTGGCGTGGGACGCGCCGGCCCACTACGGGGTGGCGTGCAAGCGGACCGACCTGCGCGGCCCCGACGACCGCAGCGCCTTCAACGAGCGCGCCCGGATGCCCGGCGCCCTGGAATCGTGCGTGAAGTTGATCGACGCCGCCGTCGTCGTCGTGTCCTACAACAACGAGTCGTGGGTGAGCCTCGACGAGCTCGTCGAGATGTGCTCCGCCCGCGGGCCGGTCACGATCCTGGCCTTCGACTCCCGGCGCTACGTGGGCGCCACGATCGGCATCCACAACCCTGCCGGTCAGAAGGTCGGCACGGTGTCGCACACCCGCAACACCGAGTACGTGCTCGTGGCCGGCGACGTCTCAGTCGCCCGCCGGCGGAGGCTGCGCCAGCTCACCCCGATACCTTGAAGCCATGGCGAGCCATGAGGTCGCCGTCAACGACGACGACGTACGAGCCCTGGCCCGGCGTCTGGCCGAGCTGACCCGGGCCCGACCGGGCGAGCGCCTGCGGCGCCGGCTCGACGTCAACGAGATCCTCATGACCTGGGCGGTGGCCCGGCCGGCGTTCAAGGTCCCGCTGTTCCGCTTCATCGACGCCCTGCCGGCGTGTCGCAACGACCGCGACGTGCTCGACCACCTCGACGGCTACCTCGACCAACCCGAGAGCCCATGGCTCGTGCGCACGGGCCTGCACGCCGCGAATGCCGTGCCCGGCGGCGCCCACCTCGCCAGCGCCGTCGCCCACCGAGGCGTGCGCCACATGGCGATGCGGTTCATCGCGGGCCAGAGCGCGAGCGACGCCGCCGTCGCGCTGGAGGCGCTGTGGCGCGACGGGTTCGCCGCCACGGTCGACCTCCTGGGCGAAAAGACGCTGACCGCCGCCGACGCCGACCACTACGCGGCGCGGGTGGCCGCTGTCCTCGCCGCGCTGACCACGGCCGCCATCAACTGGCCGGAGAACGCCCGGCTGCAGCGCGATCCGTGGGGGCCGCTCCCCCAGGTCCACGTGTCGATCAAGGCGACGGCGCTGGCCCCGCTCCTGACGCCGTTCACCGAACGAGAAGGCATCGACGAGGCCATGAGCCGCCTCGGACCCGTCATCGACCACGCCGCCACGCGCGACGCCACCATCCACCTCGACAGCGAGCACGACGAGGTGAAGGACCCCACCTTCGCGCTGCTGCGGGAGATCGGCCGGGCCTACCCCGACGGCCCGCAACTCGGTTGCGTCGTGCAGGCGTACCGGACCGATGCCTACGACGACCTCCGCCGCCTGATCGACTGGAGCGCGGCGACGCTGCGCCGCCCGCTGCAGGTCCGGCTGGTGAAGGGCGCGTACTGGGATGCGGAGACCATCAACGCCCGAGCCCATCGGTGGGCCCCGCCGGTGTGGGCCGAGAAGGCCGACTCCGACGCCAACTACGAGCGCTGCGCCCGCCTCCTCGTCGAGCGGGCCGGCGACGTTCGGCCCGCCTTCGCCAGCCACAACCTGCGCAGCCTGGCCTATGCCCTCACCGCGGCACGCCAGGCCGGCCTGCCCGACGACGCCGTCGAGTGCCAGGTCCTGTACGGCATGGCCACGCCGCTTCACGGCGCGCTGCGCGACCTCGGCTACCGCACCCGGATCTACGTACCGATCGGCGAGCTCGTGCCGGGCATGGCCTACCTGGTGCGACGGCTGCTGGAGAACACGTCGAACGACAGCTTCGTGCGGATGCACTCGACCGGCGACCATGCCGACCTCCTTGCCGCGCCAACCGGTTCGTTGCAGCCGCCACCGGCACCGGTCGTCACCGCCACCGATCCCGAGCATCCCGGGCCGTTCGTGAACGAGCCCGACTCGGAGCTGCGCCGGGCCCCGGTCCGTGACCGCCTCGTGGCCGCCGTGGCCGGCCTGCAGACCGGCTTCGCCGTGCCCGCCCGTGTCGACGGTGTCGAGATCGCCGGCGGCGAGACGCTCGCGTCCGTCGATCCGGGGCACACGGCCGACGAGATCTGCCGCGCCACGATGGCCTCGGTGGCCGACGCCGAGCAGGCGGTGACGGTTGCCCATCGCGCCTTTGCCGGCTGGGCCGCCCGCCGTACGGTCGAGCGCGCCGGTGTGCTCTTCCGGGCCGCCGCCGAGCTGCGGCGCCGGCGCGCCGAGTTCGTCGCGCTCATGGTGCGCGAGGCCGGCAAGCCCATCGCCGAGGCCGACGCTGAGGTGAGCGAAGCCATCGACTTCTGCGAGTACTACGGGCGCGAGGCGCTGCGGCTGGCGGAGGGCGCTCCGGTCCTCGACGTGCCCGGCGAGGCCAACCGGCTCACCTACCAACCCCGCGGTGTCGCCGTGGTGATCTCCCCGTGGAACTTCCCGCTCGCCATCCCGCTCGGGATGGTGGCGGCGCAGCTCGTGACGGGGAACACCGTCGTCTTCAAGCCCGCTGAGCAGACGCCGGGCATCGCCTGGCGCATGGCCCAGCTGCTCTACGGCGCGGGCGTACCCGACGATGCCCTCGCCTTCCTGCCCGGCGTGGGCGAGGTCGTGGGCCCCGTGCTGGTCGAGGACGTGCGCGTCGTGTCGATCTCGTTCACCGGGTCGAAGGCGGTCGGCCTCGACATCATCGAGCGGGCCGCGGTCGTGCGGCCCGGCCAGCGCCACGTCAAGCGCGTCGTGGCCGAGATGGGCGGCAAGAACCCGATCGTGGTCGACACGGATGCCGACCTCGACGAAGCCGTCCCCGCCATCGTGCACTCCGCGTTCTCCTACGCCGGACAGAAGTGCTCCGCCGCCTCCCGCCTCATCGTCGTGCGGACGATCTTCGACGAGCTCGTGGAGCGCCTGGCCGGGGCCATCGACCTCGTCGTGGTGGGCCATCCGTCCGACCCGGCGGTGAAGGTCGGCCCGCTGATCGACGCCGACGCGCTGCGGCGTGTCGAGCGGTACCAGCAGCTGGCGCACCGAGAGGCCGACGTGATCGTCCACCGCAAGGACGTCCCCGGCGACGGCTGGTACGCCGGTCCCATGTTGTGCGTCGCCGCCGCCGACCATCCCCTCGCGCGCGACGAGATCTTCGGGCCGTTGCTCACCGCCGTCGCCGCCGACGACCTCGACCACGCCATCGCCCTCGCCAACGACACCGACTACGCCCTCACCGCGGGCGCGTTCTCCCGCTCACCCGCCGCCATCGAGCGTCTGGCCGGCGGGCTGCGCGCCGGCAACGTGTACATCAACCGCCACATCGTCGGCGCCGTCGTGGGCCGCCAGCCGTTCGGCGGCTACGGATTGTCGGGTGTGGGATCGAAGGCCGGAGGACCCGACTACCTGCATCAGTTCGTGGACCCCCGCGTCGTCACCGAGAACACCGTGCGCCAGGGGTTCGCGGGGTAAGGGTGCCGGTCACTTGTAGTGCCCTGACCGGCAACTAGCGTTCCCTCATGGACGGCTTCCAGCTCGCCCAGATCAACGTCGGGCGTCTGCGCGCCCCCGTCGACTCGCCCATCGTGGCCGAGTTCATGGAGGCGCTCGACCCGGTCAACGCCCTGGCCGAGGCCAGTCCCGGCTACGTGTGGCGGTTCCAGACCGACGACGGCAACGCCACCGCGGTGCGCCCGTACGACGACGAGAGCATCCTGGTGAACATGTCCGTGTGGGAATCGGTCGACGCCCTGGCCGACTTCGTCTACCGCTCGCACCACACGGACTACCTCCGTCGCCGGGGCGAGTGGTTCGAGCGCATGACCGAGACCATCACCGCACTCTGGTGGGTGCCCGCCGGTCACATCCCGACGATCGAGGAAGGCATCGGCCGGCTCGACCATCTGCGCGCCCATGGCCCGTCGGCACAGGCGTTCACCTTCCGCGACCGCTTTCCCGCGCCGACGGCGCCCGTGCCCAGCGAAGCGGGGCGGTGAGCTGATGTTCACGGGCATCGTCGAGGAGCTCGGCCGCTTCGAGGATCGTGACGGCGATCGCTACCGCTTCGCCGCCTCCACCGTGCTGGACGGCGCCCAGCTCGGTGACTCCATCGCCGTGAACGGCACCTGCCTCACCGTCGTCGACCGGGGCAGCGCGTGGTGGGTGGCCGACGTGAGCGACGAGACGGCCTCGCGCAGCAACCTCGGGGCCCTCGCGCCGGGCGACCCCGTGAACCTCGAGCGGCCCGTGCGCATGCAGGACCGCCTCGGTGGCCACGTCGTGCTCGGTCACGTCGACGCCGTCGGGCGGGTGCTGGCGCCAGCCCCGGACCTGCGCGTCCAGATCCCCGCCGAGCTCATGCGCTACTGCGTGGAGAAGGGTTCCATCGCCGTCGACGGCATCAGCCTCACGATCTTCGACCTCGACGACGACTCGTTCCGCGTCGCCGTCATCCCCCACACGGCCGCCGTCACGACGCTCGGTTCGAAGGGGCCCGGCGCGCCGGTGAACATCGAGGTCGACGTGATGGCCAAGCACGTCGAGAAGCTGCTGCACGCCCACCTCCCGGGCGCCGCTCCGTGACCACGCACGCCGCCGAGGTGCACGCCGCCGCAGCGGTGCCCGCCGCCACCCCTCGGCGACCCAGCCGCGCCGGCCGGGTCCTGCGCTCGGTGGTGCCGCCCATCGTCGGCGTCGGCGGGTTCCTGTTGCTGTGGCAGCTCGTCGTGACCGTCTTCGACATCCCGCAGTTCGAGCTGCCGGCGCCGTCGTCCATCCTGCGCCACCTTGCGAGCGACCCCGAGTTCTACATCACCAACGCCAAGGTCACGTTGTGGGAGGCCACGCTCGGCTTCTTCCTCGGCCTGTTCGCGGCCCTGGTCGTGGCCGCCGTCATGGCCCATTCCCGCTTCATCGAGCAGGCGGTCACACCGCTGGTCGTCCTCGTCCAGGTGACCCCGCTGATCGCCTACGCACCGGCGCTGGTCATCTGGCTCGGGTTCGGGCTCAAGCCCATCCTGGTGGGCACCGCGCTCGTGTGCTTCGTGCCGTTCCTGTTCAACGCCGTCGTCGGGTTCCGCTCGATCGACCCGGCCGCCCACGAGCTGCTCCGATCGGTCGACGCCTCCAAGTGGGAGGTGTTCGTGCGCCTGCGGGTGCCGCACGCCCTCCCCTACCTGTTCTCGGCGGCCCGCATCGCCGTGGGCCTGGCGCTGATCGGCGCCGTCCTCACCGAGTTCTTCGCCGGTGTCACCAGCGGCCTCGGCTACGCCGTGAAGAAGGCGCAGTCGTTCAACCTCGCGCTGCAGCTCTGGGGCTCGATCTTCGTGCTCGCCTTCCTGGGCGCCACCGGCACGTTCCTGATCGGCGTGCTCGAGCGGGTGGTGCTGCGCTGGCACAGCTCCCAAGACACCCGTGCATGATGTCGGACCCGAACCCGGAGGCCCCATGACGAACCCAACCCGCCGCTTCGTGCCCGCTGCCGCCGGGGTGCTCGCCCTGGCGATGCTGGCCGCCTGCGGCAGCGACAACTCCGCGCCGGCCGGCGGTGCTACCACGGCGCCGGCATCGACCACGGCCACCACCGCGGCGGGCGGGTCGAGCAGCAGCGCCGCGGCGACCAGCACCACGGCACCGGGCGTCACCGCGGCGGGCATCACCCCGGAGCGCTGCGCCGCCAACAAGGCGGCGGGCAGCATCACCTACCTGTCCAGCTTCGACTTCGCGGCGGCCGCTTCCATCCTCGACGTCGTGGTGGCCAAGGACCGCGGCTACTTCGACGACATGTGCCTCAACGTGAACATCAAGCCCGGGTTCTCCACCGCGAACTACGCGCTGGTGGCGGCCGGCCAGGGCCAGCTCAGCTCGGCCGGGTCGTACACGGAGATCCTCAACTACTCCAAGGACGGCGCCAAGTTCGAGGCGGTGGCCGACTACGGGAAGACGCCGATCGAGGCGCTCGTGGTCAAGGGCGACTCCCCGATCACCACGCTGCAGGACCTGAAGGGCAAGACGATCGGTGTGAAGGGCGACATCCCGCCGTCGATCGTGGCCATGCTCAGCCAGGCCGGCCTGCAGCGAGGCAAGGACTACAAGGAGGTCCTGCTCGACGGGTTCGATCCCGTGGCCCAGCTCAAGACCAACATCGACGCGCTGCCCGTCTACAAGTCCAACGAGCCCGGCCAGCTCGATCGGGCCGGCGTGAAGTACCGCATGTTCGATCCGGTCGACTACGGCATCCCGGGCACGTTCGGCGTGATCTACACGACGCCGTCGTTCCTGGTGCAACACCCGACGGCGGTGCAGGACTTCGTGCGGGCGGCGTTCAAGGGCTACGCCGACGCCGTGGCCGACCCGGCCGGTGCCGTCGCCATCTCCGTGAAGGCGATCAACGCCGCCGGCAACCAGAACTACCTGAGCGCCGAGGGCGAGACGTTCCGCTGGCAGCAGGAGTCGGCCATCGTGGCGAAGGGAACGCCGGCGGGCACGGCGCCCGGCCTGATCGATCCGGGCGTGTTCGCCGCCGAGGTGTCGGCCTACGAGAAGGCCGGCGTGTTCCAGCACGGGACCCCGTCCACCGACGGCACCTATGACGCCGACGTCGCCGCCGGCGTCGTCTCCGGCACCACGCTGGTGTGGCCAGCGTAGGGTCGGGCCATGGACTTCGAGCTCGACGAGGAGCAGGAGGCGTTCCGAGCGGTCGTCCGCTCCTTCGCCGCCGCCGAGGTAGCGCCCAACGCCGAGGCTTGGGACCGCGACCACACGTTCCCCCTCGACGCGGTCCGGGCCATGGGTGAGCTCGGCCTGTTCGGGCTCGTCTTCCCCGAGGCCTACGGCGGCTCGGGCGCCCCGTTCTCCACGCTGTGCATCGCCATCGAGGAGATCGGCCGGGCCGACCAGTCGCTCGGGATCACGTTGTCGGCGGGTGTCGGCCTCGGCGCCAACCCGATCTTCTCGTTCGGCACCGAGGAGCAGCGCCAGCGGTGGCTGCCGGACCTCGTCGCCGGGCGGGCCCTCGGTGCCTTCGGCCTGACCGAGCCCGACGGCGGCAGCGATGCCGGCGCCACGCGCACGAAGGCGGCGCTCGACGAGGGCGCCGACGAATGGGTGATCGAGGGCGCCAAGGCGTTCATCACGAACTCGGGTACGCCCATCACGTCCCTGGTAACGGTGACGGCGCGTACCGGCCAAGGCGAGATCTCGGCCATCGTCGTGCCGGCGGGCACGCCCGGGCTCGTGGTGGAGCCGCCGTACCGCAAGCTCGGCTGGCACGCCTCCGACACCCACGGGCTCGTGCTCGAGGGCTGCCGGGTGCCCGCCGACCACCTGCTCGGCGCGCCGGGCAGCGGCTTCCGCAACTTCCTCAGCATCCTCGACGACGGTCGCGTCGCCATCTCGGCCCTCGCCGTCGGCGCCGCGCAGGCCTGCCTCGACCACGCCCTCGACTACGCCAAGTCCCGCAATGCCTTCGGCGGTCCGATCGGGCGGTACCAGGCGGTGTCGTTCGCCCTCGCCGACCTCGCTGTCGCCATCGAGAACGCCAGGCTGCTCACCTACAAGGCGGCGTGGCTCAAGGAGCAGGGTCGGCCGTTCGGTCAGGCTGCGGCCATGGCCAAGCTGTACGCCACCGAGGCCGCCGTCGGCGCCGCCCGCACGGCGACGCAGGTGTTCGGCGGCTACGGGTTCATGGACGAGTCGCCCGTGGCCCGCATCTACCGCGACGTGAAGGTGCTGGAGATCGGCGAGGGCACGAGCGAGATCCAGCGCCTGGTGATCGCCCGCTCCCTGGGCCTCCCCGTGTCGACCGACTGACCCGGAACTGACGCGCTCGAAGCCGATATACGACCATCTTCGTACACGAGTTCGGGATTTAGATCAGGCCGTCGAGGGCGCCGACCATCGGCTGGGCCAGCATGAGGCGATGGTCGAACCCCGACTCCCAGGGCAGCCAGCCGTTGCGATCGGGCCAGGCCAGCTGAGCGACGCGGTACTCGTTGCCGCCGTACCACTCGTCGGCCACGGCGAACAGGTCGCCGCACTCCTCCGGGTCGACCGGCAGCAGGGCGGCGCGCAGGTCGTTGTCGAACAGGCCGGTGAACAGCGCGCCGATCGGGATCTGCGTGCCCCCCCGGAGCAGGTCCACGACCAGACCGAGCAGACCCCGCGTGGCCACCGGCGTCAGCCCGAAGACCACCAGCTCGGGGAACTCGAACGCCGCCTCGAACCCGATGGTGTAGCCGTAGCCCGGGATCGGCGGATCGAGCTCCGGATGGGCCGGTACCGGCTCGAACGCCCAGCCGTGCTGCTCGACCATCCACGCCACCTTGTCCCGGTGCTCCATGCCCCGATCCGGGAAGACGTCGCCCGCGGCCACGGCGCCACCCTCCCACAGATCGGACCGACCGTTCGCGCGCCGCTCCCCGCCGGTACCGTCGGACCTGGATGTCGCGTTACCGGTTCCTGACCCGCCCCGGCTGGATCGTCTTCCACGTGGTCGTCGTGCTCCTGGTGATCCTGATGATCAACCTGTCGGCGTGGCAGTTCCGCCGCCTCCACGAGCGCCGCAGCTTCAACGCCGACGTGCGGTCGCGCACATCAGCGGCAGCCCAGCCGTTCGACACGATCGTGCCCCCCGGAACGAGCATCGACGGCGCGCGCGCCGACGAGTGGGACATGGCCACCGTCACCGGCACGTTCGACCCCTCGGCGCAGGTGCTGATCCGCAACCGCTCGCTCGACGGCGCGCCGGGCTACCACGTGCTGACCCCGCTGCGGCGCCCGGACGGTTCCGCCGTGCTGGTGATCCGGGGCTGGGTGCCGCTGTCCACGGCGAACAGCACGACGCCCGACGTGCCCCCACCCGTCACCGGCAACGTGACGGTCGAAGGCCGGGTGCGACCCACGCAGAACCCGGGCGCGCTCGCGTCCCGGGACCCTGCCGACGGCGTGCTACCCACGCTCGCTCGCGTCGACATCCCGCGACTCCAGCAGCAGATCTCCTACCCCCTGGCTCCTGCGTACGTGGAGATGACGGCGTCGTCACCGGCGCCCACGACCGCGCTGCCCACGCTCGTCCCGCTGCCCGAGCTCGACGACGGCCCCCACCTCGGCTATGCCGTCCAGTGGATCATCTTCTCGATCTGCGCCATCGTGGGCTGGTTCCTGCTCGTGCGGAAGTCGGCCAAGGCGAGAGACCAGCGCGCCGCCGCGGCCGCGCAGGACGCCCCCGCCGACAGCGTCCCCGCCTGATCGAGTCTCGGCTACGAGAAGTAGTCGACCAGGACGGCGGCACCGACGATGCCGGCGTTGTTGAGCAGCTCGGCCGTGACCACGGGGGTGCGGACCTTGATGTCGGGGAGGTACTTGTCGGCTTCCTTGCTCACACCCCCGCCGATGATCAACAGGTCCGGCCAGAGCAGCGCGTCGAGCGTGCGGAGGTACTTCTGGATGCGCTTGCCGTACTCCTTCCACGTCAGCTTCTCGTCGTCGCGAGCCGACCCGGAGGCGATGCGCTCGGCGTCCTTGCCGTCGATCTCGATGTGACCGAGCTCGGTGTTGGGCAGGAGCACGCCATCGTGGAACACCGCGCAGCCGATGCCGGTGCCGAGCGTGATCATCACCACGACGCCGCGCTTGTCCTTGCCGGCACCGAAGCGCATCTCGGCCACGCCAGCGGCGTCGGCGTCGTTCATGAGCGTCACCGGCCGGCCGAGCGCTTCGGTGAACAGCTTGTCGGCGTCGAGACCGATCCAGCTCTTGTCCATGTTGGCGGCGGTGTGCACGACGCCGCGGATGACGACACCGGGGAAGGTGACGCCGATGGCGCCGTCGACGTCGGGGAAGTGCTGCACGACCTCATGCACGACCTTCACGACGTCGTTGGGCTTCTGCTTCTTCGGCGTCGCCAGGCGGAAGCGGTCGGCGATGAGATCACCGAGCTCCACGTCGACCGGCGCACCCTTGATGCCCGTTCCGCCGATGTCGACTCCGAGCCTGCCCGTCATGGTCTCGCCTTCCCCTCTAGCTCCGCCATGCGTCGGAACTGCTCGACGATCCCGGCCGGAACGTAGTCCGGTTCGAGGTCACGGTAGACGGCCTCCACGTTGACCGCGATCCTCCCGAATTCGCCCCAGTCACCGAAGTCGCCGAGGGCGATGTCCTGCGCCGCCTCCCATGCGCTCATGCCGGCGTCGTGGCGAGCGGTGGCCGCCTCGGCCACGAAGCTCAGGTAGTCGCGCACCTGGGCCACGCCCGCCTTGTCCGTGACCGGCCCGTGGCCAGGCACCACGGTGTCGATGTCCATCCCCAGCATGAGATCGCAGGCGGCGATCCAGTTCGCCAGCGGACCGGCCCACACGATCGGGGTGCCGCCGATGAAGAGGATGTCTCCGGTGAACACCGCCTTGTCTTGCGGTGAATAGACGATGACGTCGCCTTGGGTGTGGGCCGGGCCCACCTCGATCAACTCGACCGGCCGGCCGCCGACCTCGAGCTCGAGGCGACCGTCGAAGGTGCGGGTGGGCAGCGTCAGCGTGATGCCCTCGAACTGGAAGTCGCCGAACACGCCACGGAAGAGATCCCCGACCTCGCCGGGGGCGGCGGTGAGGTCGGCGAGCAGCGTCGGTGGGACGTGGCTCATCTCCTCGGCTGCCGCGCTCGACGCCACGATCTCCGCCCCGCGGACCAGCTCGTTGCCGTAGCAATGGTCGCCATTGGCGTGGGTGTTGACCAGCGTGGCGATCGGCGCCGCCGCCGTCACGGCCTCCATCGTCGCCAGCATGTCGCCCGTCAGCCGCAGATCGAACAGCGTGTCGACGAGGAGGGAGGAGCCGTCACCGACGATCAGCCCGGCGTTGCTCCACCCCCAGCCACCGTCGGGCTGGAGGTAGGCGAAGCAACCGTCACCGAGATCGTGCAGGCCCTTGGTGTAGCCCATGGCGCTTGCCTACCACTTCCCGGTGCCCCGGTCCTTACCAGAGGTCGACGAGGCGCTCGCCGATCAGCACGCACGTCAGCATCGGGTGGGCCCGCGGCAGGATCGGGATGACGGCGGCATCGGCCACCCGCAGGCCGTCGTAGCCGACGACCCGCAGCCGCTCGTCGACGACGCCGCCCGCTCCCATGCGGCACGTGCCGGCGGCATGGAACACGTCGCCGAGCTCGTCGAGGGCGGGGACGATCGCGTCGAAGCCGGCGTCGGCGACGAGTGCCACCCCACCAGCCAGCGCCACGGCCATGGCGTCGCGGTCACGCTCGTCGGCCAGCAGATCGAACGCCACCTCGGGCCGGCCGTCGACGACGGTGACGCACCCCCGGGCGCGAGACGTCATCAACGCCACGACCACCCCGCCGGTGGCAAGGTCGGCGGTGTAGTCCATGGGCAGGAGCTGGGCGTCGCCGTCCTCCACGGTCACGCCGAATGGCACCCGCCGGCAATCCGGTGCTCGCTGTCCCGGAGCGAGCGGCACCACGATCCGCACGGCCGGGTGGTCCTGGAGCCCCTGGCCGATGCCCGTTCGATCGACGCCCGAACGGAGCAGCAAGGCCGGCGAGTGGATGGCACCGGCGCACACCACAACAGCGGCCGCCTCCAGCTCCACGCCCGTGGTCAGCCGCACGCCGCTGGCCGCCCGTCCGGTCAGCAGCACGGTGTCGACCGTGGCGTCGACGCGCACGCTGAGGTTGGGCCGACCGGCGGCGGCGTCGAGGTAGGCGTCGGCCACGGAGTACCGGCGGGTGCCGGTGGCCGTCACCCGCACGGGCCGCACGGTCCGGCCGGCGGTGCCCGCGGCGACGGCGATCGCTTCGTTGACGGCTCCAGGGGCGGTGACCGGGTGCGCCGGCAGCGTCGCCGCCACGCGGGCCATCGCGGCAACGAGATCGGCCGCCGACCACCCGGGGACGCCCCAGCGGTCGTAGTCGACCGGTGCCGGCCACGCCGCCACCATGCCGTTGACCGCCGAGGACCCGCCGAGGCCGCGCCCTTGCAGGTAGGGCTGCGGGGCGTGGGCGTGAGTACGCGTCGCTGCGAGTCCCGCCCACACGCGTCCAGGCTCGTCGAGGACGGCGAACGGGTCGACGCCCCTTCCCGTGTGCCCTCCAGGGCCCGCTTCGAGAAGCAGCACCTGGCGCCGCGGATCCTCGGACAGGCGGGCGGCCACGACCGCACCGGTCGTCCCGGCGCCGACGACGATGACGTCCGCCCGGGGCACGTTCAGGCGCGGGGCGTGTCGGGCGGGAGCCCGTCGAGGTGGGCGGCGTCGTTGTAGCGCAGGAGCCGCCAGCGGGGGGCGTTGTGGAGCAGCTCGGTGATCGACGTGTTCGTCGTGCTGAGCTCGAACACGCCGGCCATCGACACGTTGAGGAACGAGCGCAGCCCGGCATCGACCACGCCGGCATGGCAGGACACGACGATGGTGGCGCCCTCGTGCCGCTGCGCCAACAGGTGCAGTGCGGTGGCGGCGCGGTGCTTGAACGCGGCCAGCGTCTCGCCACCGGGGAAGCCGACGATGTAGGGGTCGCCGGACCAGTCGGGCTGGCCGAAGCGCTCGACGAACGCGTCGAACGTCATGCCGTCGCACTCCTCGCCCGGCTCGTGCTCACCCAGGTCGGCGATCTGCTCGATCGGCAGCTCGCCGAGGGCGGGGGCGATGATCTCGGCCGTCTCGACGGCGCGCCGGATCGTGCTGGAGACGAGGACGTCGGCCTCGATCTCGCCGGTGCGGGCCAGCCGAGCGGCCAGCGCTTCGGCCTGCTTGCGACCGAGCGGCGAGAGGCCGCCGCACGTGCGCACGCCGCCGATGCGGCGTTCCACGGTGGACACGGACTCGCCGTGGCGGATCAGCACGAGCCGGGTCATGGCCCGTCGAGGCTACCGCCCCGTCACGCCAATTTCTCGACGAACCCTTCGAGCTGGCGCAGGTTGCGGCACTCGTACACACCGTCGGTGTGCACGCCGTACTCGCCGACGATGGAGTCGCCGGTGTTCCAGTACGAGCGGGGTTCGGGGTTCAGCCAGTAGACGTGGCGAGCCTTCTGTTGCATCTCCTTGATGACCCACGACTGGGCGGCGTGGTAGTTGTTCCGGGCGTCGCCGAGCAGCAAGACGGTGGTCTTCGGCCCCACCTCACGGCCGTGGCGCTCCCAGAACACCTCGAAGGCATGGCCGTAGTCCGAGTGGCCGTCGACCCAGACCACGTCGGCCTCGGTGTTCACGCGATGCACGGCCTCGGTGATGTCCTCCACGCCACGGAAGTACTCGGTCACCTCGTCGATGCCGTCGATGAACACGAACGAGCGGACCTTCGAGAACTGGTTCTGCATGGCGTAGACGAGGTGCAGGGTGAAGCGGGCGAACGCGGCGACGGAGCCGGAGATGTCGGCCACCACCATCAGCTCCGGCTTCGACGGGCGCGGGTAGCGGAACTTCGGATCGGCCGGGACGCCGCCGTACGACAGCGAGTGCCGCATCGTGTTGCGGAAGTCGAGCGGACCCTTGCGGCCGTGACGGCGCTTGCGGGCGAGGCGGGCGGCCAGCTTGCGGGTGAGCGGCTGCAGCGCCTTGCGCAGCGACAGCATCTCTTCCCGGCTGGCGTGCATGAAGTCCACGTCTTCGGGCAGCGGCTTGCGCAGCGTCTTGGACATGGCGTCGACGCCCCGGTCGGCCACCAGGCGCCGGCGGATTCTCGGCTTCGATCTCCTTCTTGAACTTCTCGATGCGACCCTCGTACTCGTCGCGCTCCAGCCGCTCTTCCAGCTGGGTCAGCTCGCCCTTGACCTGCTCGCGAGTGGCGTCCATGAGCTTCTCGAGCATGCCGTCGAGGTCGAGGTTCCGGAGCGTGCGGTAGAGGTAGTACGTGCCGCCGACGGGCCGGCCGGGCTCCATGCCGGCGAAGCGCGACACGGCCTGGCGGGCCATGGCCCGCATCATGGCCTCGTCGCCGTTGAGCAGGGCCTGGTACAGCATCATGGCCAGCTCTTCGGGCGTCAGTGAATCCATGATCCCGCCGCCCTGACGACCCTCGCCCTGCTGCTGCAGCTGCTCTTGCATCTGGCGCCAGAACTCGTCGGGATCGTCCTCGTCGGCGATGTTGTACTGGGGGCCGCGCAGGCTGAAGTACACCTCGAAGACGGTCTCGAACGAGCGCCAGTGAGCGTTGTTCTTGACCAGCGTGGCCGCCAGGGCGTACTTGAACGCCTCGCGATCCTCGATCGGGATGTGCTGGACGGCCTCCATGGCATCGAGGTTCTCCGTGAGCGACACGGGCAACCCCGCCGTCCGCAATTCCTGGATGAACCCAGCCATGAGGTCGAGCATTACTTCGACTCCACCGCCAGCTCCTTCGCCGCCTTGGCGATGTCCGTCTGGTACTTCAGCAGGATGTGGAGCGTCTCCTTGGCCTGCTGAGCGTCGATGTGCTCGATCCCGAGGAGCACGAGGGTGCGGGCCCAGTCGATGGTCTCGCTCACGCTCGGGGCCTTCTTCAGCTCGAGCTGGCGGATCGAGCGCACGATGCGGGCGATCTGGTCGGCCAGGTTGGCGCTGACGCCAGGCACCTTGGTGAGCACGATCTCCTTCTCGCGGTCGAGATCGGGGTAGTCGACGTGGAGGTAGAGGCACCGGCGCTTGAGGGCCTCGGAGAGCTCGCGCGTGTTGTTGGAGGTGAGGAAGACGAGGGGGATCTGGGTGGCGGCCACCGTGCCCAGCTCCGGGATCGAGACCTGGTAGTCGGACAGGATCTCGAGCAGCAGGGCCTCGGTCTCCACCTCGACGCGGTCGACCTCGTCGATGAGCAGCACGACGGTGTCCTCGGACCGGATCGCCTCGAGCAGCGGCCGGGTGAGGAGGAACTCCTCGCTGAAGATGTCGTCGTGCATCTCGGCCCAGCCGTCGGACTGGCGATCGGCCTGGATGCGCAGCAGCTGCTTCTTGTAGTTCCACTCGTAGAGCGCCTTGGACTCGTCGAGGCCCTCGTAGCACTGCAGGCGGATCAGGCGAGCGCCCGTCATCTCGGCCACTGATTTGGCCAGCTGGGTCTTGCCGGTGCCGGCCGGCCCCTCCACGAGGACCGGCTTCTGGAGGCGATCGGCGAGGTACACCACGCCGGCGATGCCGTCGTCAGCCAGGTAGCTGACGCTCTTCAGCCCGTCGCGCACCTCGGGCACGGTCTCGAATTGGTAGCCGCTCATGTATCGACCTTACCGGTGGCCTTGACTTGGGGGTCAATCCAGCCGCAGCCCTACGGGAGGGAGCGGGCCCGGAGGCGGAAGCGCAGCGGGGCCTCGGCGTACTCCTCCATGGCGTGGGCCAGCCAGCCGGCGCAGCGGCCGATGGCGAACACCGCTTCTCCGGCGTCGGCGCCCATGCCTCCCGCGTAGGCCAGGACGCCGAGTGCGAAGTCCACGTTGGGCTGGACGCCGGCCCGGTCGACCACGGCGTCGAGCACGGCGGCGGCGACGTCGAGCCGGCCGCCGTCGAACCCGTCGCTCTCGACCAGGTCGAGCAGCGCCGGCGCTCGCGGGTCGCCGGCCGGGTAGAGCTGGTGGCCGAAACCGGGCAGCCGTTCACCATGGCGCAGGCGGCGCACCACGGCGGCGTCCACGCCGTCGGCTTCGGCATCGACGAGCAGAGCGTGGACCAGCTCGCTCACCGTGCCGTGCAGTGGCCCGTCCAGGGCCCCGAGGCCGGCACCGATGGCCGCGTACGGGTTGGCCCGCGTCGACGCCGCCACCCGCACGGCGAACGTCGACGTGGCCAGTTCGTGATCAGCACACAGCACCAACGCACCGTTGAGGGCGCGGATGGCCGATTCGGTCGGCGGGCGGTCGGTCAGCCGGAGCCACAGGTGTGAGGCCAGCGCGGCGTGGGGCGGCCGCCCGGCGAGCACCAGCGGCTCGGGCCGGCGCCGCCGCCCCTGCCACTCGAGTGATTCGAGCACCGCCGCCACGAGGCCCCGGCCGCATGCCATGACCGACGCCGCCGCCAGCTCGAAGCGCAGCGGATCCGTCACCGCGGCGACGTCGACGGCCAGCCGGATCCGGTCCAGCAGGCGGGCGCCCGGCGGCATCGCTTCGACCACGGCGGCGACGGCCGCTTCGGCCGCCGGGCTGGCGCTCCAACGCTCC
This sequence comes from uncultured Acidimicrobiales bacterium, assembly GCA_963728985.1. Classification (GTDB taxonomy): domain Bacteria; phylum Actinomycetota; class Acidimicrobiia; order Acidimicrobiales; family Ilumatobacteraceae; genus DASXAI01. The sequence goes on from CAVSME010000009.1 coordinate 500,592, forward strand.
CACGTCGTGTCGCCCGTCCACAGGAGCGCGGCGACCGATTCGTACGGCTGGGTCCGGGCCAGTTCGGGCGCCAGCCGGCCGCGGTAGCGAAGCTCGCCGTCGGCGATGGAGCTCACGGCGGTGGCGATCGTGAGCTCCTGCGCCGAGTCGCGCCCGACCCTCGAGCGGCGCAGGAGGGCGTCCACCTCGGCGGGGTCGAAGACGCTGCCCCGCCCGCTGGCCGCCGGATAGCTGCGCAGCAGGCCCCGGCTCACATAGGCGTAGAGGGTCTGCCGCTTCACGCCGAGGCGAGCGGCGGCCTCAGCTGCATCGAGCCGTGGACGTTCATTCATGATGACAACCTAGTTGATAGTTGATCAACGTTGACGATGTTCGTCAATAGGATCATGCTTGATCCATGACAACAATGATGGATGTACCCCCCGGGCTGGCCGGGGTTGCGGTCGCCGAGACCGCCGTTGGCGATGTCCGCGGCGAAGAGGGCTTCTACCACTACCGCCAATATGACGCCTGCGAGCTGGCGCGCACGAGCACGTTCGAGGACGTCTGGCAGCTGATGATCGACGGCGCACTGCCCACCGACGGCGCCGAGCGAGCAGCCTTCGCCGCCGAGGTGGGGGCGTGGCGGACCCTGCCCCCGCTGGTCGCCCGGGTGATCGCCGGGCTGGCACCGCTGGGATCCCCGGATGCCGAGCTGCGGTCGGCCATCGCCGCCGTGGGCGCCGCCCGAAGCCTCCGCCCCATCGGCGACCTCACACCGGCGCAGCGCCGGACCGACGCGCTGGCCATCGCGGCGGCGGTGCCCACCGCCACGGCGGCCCTCTACCGCCACCGCCACGGCCTCGACCCGGTGCCGCCCGACCCCGGCCGGCCGGCAGTGGAGGACTACCTCCGCCAGGTCAGCGGCAACGAGCCGGAGGCGACGGCAGTGCGGGCCCTCGAGCAGTACCTCATCAGCACCATCGACCACGGCTTCAACGCGTCGACCTTCACGGCGCGGGTCGTCGCTTCCACCGCCGCCGACACCGGCGCGTCGGTGGTAGCCGCCCTCGGCGCGCTCAGTGGGCCCCGCCACGGCGGCGCGCCGAGCCGGGTGCTCGACCTGCTCGACACCGTCGGTCGGGCCGATCGGGCGGCGGCGTACGTGCGCGCCGAGATGGACGCCGGCCGGCGCATCCCTGGCTTCGGTCACGCCGTCTACCGCTCCCACGACCCCCGCTCGCAGCTCTTGCAGGAAGTCGCGCAGACCATCGGTGGCCCCCGCGCCGAGCTGGCGGCCGAAGTGGAAGGCATCGTCGTCGCCGAGCTGGCCCGCCGGTACCCGGATCGCCGCCTCGTCACCAACGTCGAGTTCTGGGCGGCGGTGGTGCTGGAGCAGGCGGGGGTGCCCCGCCCGTTGTTCACGTCGACCTTCGCCGTCGCCCGCGTAGTCGGCTGGACCGCCAACATCCTCGAGCAGGCCACCGACTCCAAGATCATCCGCCCGGCCGCCCACTACGTGGGACCCGATGTCGTCCGTGCTCGCTGACGTCTGGCTCGGGGTCGGTGGTGATCCTGGCGCCCTCGATCGCGTCGCCGTGAGCGGCCCCCGCCACCTGCTGCCATCACCGTTCCTCGTGACCCCGGCCGCCACCGCTGCCATCGGCGCGGCCACGCTGGCGGTCGCCGAGTTGACCAGGCTCCGCGGCACGGTCAGTCTCGACACGGTGCACGCCAGTGCGGCCGTGCGCTGCGAGCGCTACGTGTCGATCGCGGGCGGGGCGCCGCCGCCGATGTGGGACGCCGTGGCCGGCGACTACCGAACGGCGGACGGCTGGATCCGGTTGCACACCAACTACGTCCAGCACCGCGACCCGGCGCTGAGGGTGCTGGGCGTCGGGCCCGAGCGCGACGCCGTCGCCGCCGCGGTGAAGACCTGGACGGCCAATGAGTTGGAAGCGGCGGTGGTGGCCGCTGGCGGTTGCGCGGCAGCCCTCCGCACCACCGACGAGTGGCACGCCCACGAGCACGGCCGGCGCGTCGGCGAGCGGTCGCTGGTGGGCATCGAGCGGCTGGGTGACGCCCCGCCCGGCCACCTCTCCGCGGGCGGCGACGCGCCGCTGGCCGGCCTGCGCGTCCTCGACCTGACCCGCGTCTTCGCCGGTCCCGTCGCGACGCGCTTCCTCGCCGCGTGGGGCGCCGACGTCCTACGGGTGGAGGCACCGGCGTTCGACGAGATCGAGCTCTTGTTCGTCGAGGTCGGGTTCGGCAAGCGGTCGTGCGCACTGGATCTCCGGCGCGGGCAAGATCGCGAGGCGTTCGAGGCGCTCGTCGCCGGCGCCGACGTGGTGGTGCACGGCTACCGGCCCGGCGCGCTGCGGGGCCTCGGTTACCCCCCGGAGGCGCTGGCGGCGCTGCGGCCGGGTCTCGTGGTAGCGAGCCTCTCGGCGTACGGCGCCGCGGGACCGTGGGCGGAGCGCCGCGGCTTCGACAGCCTCGTGCAGATGTCGGCCGGCATCGCCGCCGAGGGCGCGGCCGCCGCCGGTGCCGATCGTCCGGTACCGCTCCCCTGCCAGCTCCTCGACCACGCCACGGGCTACCTGCTGGCGCTCGGTGCGCTGCGGGCCCTGCAGCGCCAGCGCCGCGAGGGTGGCTCGTGGAACGTCACGCTGTCGCTCGCTCGCACCGCGCTGTGGCTCGACGGTCTGGGCCGCGACCAGGAGGGCTTCGCCCGGCCGCAGCCCGATTTGGCCGACGGCGATCGCTGGTGCCTGGTGTCGCCGACATCGTGGGGCGACGTGCGCCACCTCGGCCCACCCGGGGCCATCGGAAAGCTGCGGCCGTGCTGGCGCCGCCCACCGAGCCGCCCGGGTGCGGACCCGCCCGCCTGGTAGCGGCTACCGGCGCACCTGCCCGTCGCCCTCGACGATGTACTTGAGCGTGGTGAGCTCGCGCAGGCCCATCGGCCCGCGGGCGTGGAGCTTCTGCGTGCTGATGCCGATCTCCGCCCCGAAACCGAACTCCTCACCGTCGACGAAGCGCGTCGACGCGTTCACGAGCACGGCCGCCGCATCAACCTCGCTGGTGAATCGGCTGGCGGCGGCCAGGTCACCAGTCACGATGGCCTCCGAGTGTCCGGTGCCGTACCGGCCGATGTGGTCGATGGCGGCGTCGATCGACGGCACCACCCGCACCGCCAGCTTCAGCGCCAGGAACTCCGAGGCATAGTCGTCTTCGGTGGCCTCGCCCATCGGGACCAGGGCACGAGCGGCGTCGTCGCCCACCAGCTCCACCCCGTCGAGCGCGGCCGCCGCCCGGGGCAGGAAGGCGGTCGCCACCGACTCGTGCACGAGCAGGCTCTCGGCGGCGTTGCAGACACTGGGCCGTTGCGTCTTGGCGTTCACCACGATGTCGAGCGCCATGTCGAGATCGGCCGAGGCATCGACGTAGACGTGGCAGTTGCCGTCGCCGTCGATCACGTACGGCACCGTGGCGTGTTCGAGGATCGAGGCGATCAGTGAAGGCCCGCCCCGCGGCACGAGGCAGTCGATCACGCCGCGCAGGCGCATGAAGTCGACCGCCGACTGGCGAGACGTGTCGTCGACGAGCACGACAGCGTCCTCGGGCAGGCCCGCCTTGGCCCCGCCTTCGCGCAGCACAGCGGCGATGGCGAGGTTCGACGAGATGGCCCCCGAGGAGCCCCGCAGGAAGGCGACGTTGCCACTCTTGATGCACAGGGCGGCGGCGTCGCTGGTGACGTTGGGCCGGTTCTCGTAGATGATGCCGACGACGCCGAGCGGCACCCGTACGCGGCGGATGCGCAGGCCGTTCGGGCGGACCCAGCCGTCGGTGATCTCGCCGACCGGATCGGGCAGCGCCGCCACCTTGCGCAGGCCGGTGGCCATGGCCTCCACCCGCGCCGCGGTGAGCCGGAGGCGGTCGATCACCGTGGCCGTCGTGCCGCTGTCCTCGGCCCGGCGCACGTCGGTGGCGTTGGCCTCGAGCACCTCGGCCGAGCGCTCGAGCAGCAGGTCGGCAGCAGCATGCAGCGCGGCGTCCTTGGCGGCGGTGGACGCTGCCGCCAGCGGGCGGACGGCAGCCTTCGCCCGCGCGCCGAGGCCGTGGATCCCGAGTTCGGTCACAACCCCCAGCGTACGATGCCGACCGTGCAGGAACCGACCGCCGAGGAACCCCGGCGGTCCGGCCTCCTGCGAGCCAACGCCGCGGTAGCAGCGGGGACGTTGGCGTCACGCATCACCGGGCTCCTGCGGGTGGCGCTGCTCGTCAGCGTGATCGACGCCGTCCTGGCCGACTCGTACAACACCGCCAACAACGTCCCCAACGTCATCTACGAGTTGGTGCTCGGCGGCGTCCTCACCGCCACGTTGGTGCCGCTGTTCACCGAGCACGTCGTCCACCGGGACGAGAACGCCACCAACGCGGTGGTGAGCGTTGGAGTGCTCTTGCTCACCGGGCTAACGGTCGTCGCCACGGCCGCCTCCCCGCTCATCGTGCGGCTCTACACGTTCAGCACGCCGGCCAGCGCCGACGCCGACACGTTCCGGCGGGTCACCACGTTCTTCGCCTTCGTGTTCCTGCCTCAGATCTTCTTCTACGGCGTGACCGCGCTGGCTTCTGCTCTCCTGAACGCGCGCCACCGCTTCTTCGCCGCGGCGTGGGCGCCGGTGGTGAACAACGTGGTGGTGATCGTCGCCCTGATCGCGCTGCCGCGCATCGTGGACCAGACGCCACGAGACATCGTGCTGGCCGATCACAACAGCACCTTGCGCCTGCTGCTCGCCGTCAGCACCACGGGCGGCATCGTGGTGACGGCCCTCGCTCTCGTGCCGGCGCTGCGCCGCGCCCACGTCCGCCTCCGCTGGCGCCCGAACTGGCGCCATCCCGACGTGCGCCGGGTGATCCGCCTGTCCGGGTGGACGGTGGGCTACGTCGTCGCCAACCAGGTCGCGCTGTACGTCATGACCGTGCTGGCCAAGCCGGGCTCGGGCGGGGTGACGTCGTACCAGGCGGCATTCATCCTCTTCCAGATGCCGGTGGGGCTGCTGGCGGTGTCGATCATGACCACGTTCGGACCGGACCTGGCGCGCGCTCGGGTGCAACGTGACCGCCAGAGGTTCCTCGGGCGCATGTCACTCGGCCTGCGATCGCTGGCGCTGGTGACGATGCCGGCGGCCGCCGGGCTGGTGGCGCTGGCCCGCCCCACGGTCGGCGTCGTCCTCGAGCACGGGTTCTTCGAGTCCAGCCAGGCGGACATCACCAGTGACACGCTCGCCGCGTTCGCAGTGGGCATGTTCACGCTGTCGGCCTACCTGTTCATCCTCCGGGGCTTCTACGCCCACAACGACACCCGCACGCCGTTCGTCCTCAACGTGTTCGAGAACGGGATCAACATCGTCATCGCCCTCGTGCTGGTGGTGCCGCTTGGCGTTCCCGGCCTGGCGTGGTCGTTCACGGTCGCGTACTTGGTGGCTGCCGTCCTCGCGCTCTACGTGCTGACGGTGAAGGTGCGCGGCTTCGACGCGCTGGCGCTGGTGAAGAGCCTCGGCCGCATCGCGCTCGGCTGCGGTGGTCACCGGCGAGGTGACGTGGCTCGTGTCGCAGACGGTGGGCGACGACACCGGCTCCGGCGCGCTCCTGCGCGTCGTGGTGGGGGTGGTGGCCGGCGCCATCACCTATGTCGCGCTGCTGGCATACCTGCGCGTGCCCGAGGCGGGGGCGATGCAGCGCCGCGTCGTCGCCCGCCCGGCACCCTCCTCCTAGCCTGACTTCATGGCTGTGCACGTCCACGTGTCCGACGACGCCGTCGACATCACGTTCTCGGGCATCGACAAGTGGATGACGTTCAACCCGAGCGGGCAGCACTTGGCGATGGCCGACATCACTGGGGCCCGCGTCACATCGCGCGCTGACGCGATCGGCGACTTGCGCTTCCGGCTGGGCGGCGCCTACTGGCCGAAGCTGATGGTTACGGGCTGGTACTCGGTGCGAGACCACAAGGGCGACCGGGAGCTCTGGTGCGTCTACCGGGACGAGGAGGTGCTCGTCATCGACACCGTGCTGATCAAGCCCAGCCGCGTGGTGCTGCAGCATCCGGATCGCCATGACTTGGCGTGGTACATCGGGGAGCGGCTCGCCCGCCGGTGACTGGCGTTTGCCCTGGCCCGCACGGCCCTAGTCTGGCCTCATGTTCAAGGCACTCAAGCGGTGGTGGAAGTACCTGAGCGCCAAGGTGGGTGGCTCCCTCGACGAGCGGGCCGATCCCAAGGTCCAGATCCAGCAGGCCATCAGCGAGGCGCAGGATCAGCATCGTCGCCTGCGCGAGCAGGCGGCCAATGTGATCGCCAACCAGAAGCAGCTCGAGATGCAGCTGTCGCGCACGATGGGCGAGCTGGAGAAGGCCAACAGCAACGCCCGCCAAGCGCTCATGATGCAGTCGCAGGCGTCCCAGACCGGTGATGCCGCCAAGGCCGGCGAGCTCGGTCAGGCGGCCCAGTCGATCGCCACTCGCCTCATCGAGCTGGAGCGGGCCGTCGAGGAGCAAAAGACGATGGTGCTCCAGGCCACCCAGGCGGCCGAGCAGGCCAAGACGGCGGTGCAGCAGAACTCGCTCGCCCTCCAGCAGAAGCTGGCCGAGCGCCAGAAGCTCCTGTCGCAGCTCGACCAGGCGAAGATGCAGGAGCAGCTGAACACGGCGATGGCGACGCTGTCAGAGAACGTGGGCCAGGACGTGCCCACCTTCGACGAGGTGCGCGACAAGATCGAGGCCCGCTACGCCAAGGCCAAGGGCATGGCCGAGCTGCAGGGCCAGACGGTGGAGAACCGGATGCTGGAGATCGAGCAGGCGACGGCCAACGCCGAAGCGAAGGGCCGGCTCGATGCCATGCGGGCCGAGCTCGGCCTCACGACCGGCGGCAACGGCAGCCCCGCCGCGGTGGAGCCGCCTCCCGCCGGCGCCTGACGGCGCCGACTCCTGCGCTCGGAGGGCGAGCGGAAGGTGAAGAGAGCTTTGGGTGCCGATTGCCTCGCCTGGCGGGCCGATCGGCACCCATGACCGAATCGGCACCCAACGTCGCTCACGGATCGTGGCCACCGGCCCCGCCGCGCGGGATCGCCAGCACCTCTCCGCTCGCCCTCTCGGACAATGCCGCACGCGCACGTCCCGGCGCCGCACTGCGGCGGCCCGGAACCCGCGTTTCGGACGTTCCTCATCGCGGCAAGACCACGAGGTCGTCGCGGTGGATGGCCTCGTGGCGGACATCGGGCGGGAGCTCGGACGAGCGGCGGCCGGCCACCCCTCTGAGCGTGTCGGCATCGATGGCCACCATGCCCCGAGCGAACACGTCGCCCTCGGGCCCGGCCACGTCCACGGCGTCGCCCTCGTCGAACGCCCCCTGCACGAAGCGCACGCCGGCCGGCAGCAGGGAGGTGCCCCGCTCCACCAGGGCCCGCCGGGCGCCGTCGTCCACCACCACCGTGCCGGCCGCTCCCGTGGCAAACGCGATCCAGAGCTTCCGGGCCGGGAGCCGGCGGTCGTGGGCGCGGAACGTGGTGCCCACCCCCCGGGCGCCGGCGACGGCATCGGCCAGCACGTTCGGCCGGCTCGCCTTGGCGATCACGGCCTGGACACCGGACCACGACGCGATGCGCGCCGCCGCCAGCTTCGACGCCATGCCGCCGCTGCCGCGCACCGAGCCGGTACCACCGGCGTCGGCTAGCACCGGATCATCGGCGGCCACCTCCTCGATCAGGGTGGCGCCGCCGTCGACCCGGGGATCGGCGGTGAACAGGCCAGGCGTGTCGGTGAGGAGCACGAGCACGTCGGCGGCCACGAGATGGGACACGAGGGCAGCGATGCGGTCGTTGTCGCCGAAACGGATCTCGTCGGGGGCGATGGCGTCGTTCTCGTTGACGACGGGCACGCACCCCAGCTCGAGGAGGCGGATGAGGGTCTGGCGGGCATGCAGGTAGCGGCGCCGGTCGACGAAGCTCTTGGCGTCCAGCAGCACCTGCGCCCCCACGACGCCGTAGTGGCCGAGGATGTCGTTGTACACCTGCATCAGCCGGCTCTGGCCGGCGGCCGACAGGGCCTGGAGCGTAGGAAGGTCCGAGGGGCGGGTGGCCAGACCCAGCGCCGCGACGCCGGCCGACACCGCGCCGCTCGACACCACCACCACCTTGTGGCCCTCGGCGCGCAGGGCCACGACCTCCTGGCACAGCTTCACCACCGCGCCGAGGTCGATGACGCCCCGCTCGTCGGTGAGCGACGACGAGCCGATCTTGGCCACGACGGTGCTCATCAGTCGTCGCCCTCGTAGTCGAAGCTGAAGTCGCCGACCCAGACCACGTCGCCGCTGCGGGCCCCGGCTCGGGCCAAGGCCTTGTCGACGCCGAGCTTCTTGAGTCGAGCATCGGCGTAGGCGAGGGCGTCGGTGTTGGTGATGTCGGACAACGCCACCGCCCGGAGCGCGGCGCGGCCGTGGACGCGGTACTCGCCGTCGCCGAGGCGCTCGACCGTCACGCCCTCGGGGACGGGCCGGTGGATGACGAACGAGACGTCGGCGTCGGGCAGCTCGGCGCGAGCCGCGGCCCACGAGATCGCCGAGCGCGCCCGTCAGCTCGGCCACGCCCGCGCCGGTCACCGCAGAGATGCGCGGGCCGTCCCAGGGCTCGGTGGCCACGTCGGCCTTGGTGCCCACCACGATGCGGGGCCGGTCGAGGAGGTCGGGGCGGTAGGCCTCCAGCTCGCGGTGCAGGACCGCCTCCTGGGTCCCCGGGGTCATGCCGTCCACGGGCGCCAGATCGACGAGCACGCACAGCACCCGGGCCCGTTCGATGTGGCGCAGGAAGCGGTGGCCGAGGCCCTTGCCCTCGCTGGCCCCCTCGATGAGCCCGGGGATGTCGGCCACCACGTACTCGGTGTCGTCGCCGAGGCGCACCACGCCGAGGTGGGGCTCGAGCGTGGTGAACGGGTAGTCGGCGATCTTGGGCTTGGCCGCCGAGATGCGGCTGATCAGCGTGCTCTTGCCGGCGTTGGGCACGCCGACCAGGGCCACGTCGGCCATCAGCTTCAGTTCCAGCTTGAGCCAGCGCTCCTCGCCGGTCTCGCCCTGCTCGGCGAAGGAGGGGGCACGGCGCCGGTTGGAGAGGAACTTGGCGTTGCCCCGCCCGCCCCGACCCCCGGCGGCCGCCAGCCACCGGTCGCCGTGGGAGACGAGATCGGCGAGGGCCTCGCCGGTGTAGAGGTCGCGCACGACGGTGCCCTCGGGCACGGTGATCGTGAGGTCCTTGCCCGCGGCGCCGTGCTGGTCCTTGCCCTTGCCGTGGACGCCGCTGGCCGCCCGCCGGTGGGGATGGTCGCGGAAGGCCAGGAGCGAGGCCACGTTGCGGTCGGCCACCAGCCACACGTCGCCCCCGGCGCCGCCGTCACCGCCGTTGGGGCCGCCCCGTACCTCCGGACCCTCGCGCCGGAACGACACGCAGCCGGCGCCGCCATCGCCACCCCGCACGTTCAGCTGCGCCTCGTCGACGAACCCGGTCATAGAGCCCGACCAGGGTATCGGTCCCACTCCGTGACACCCCCTCGCTACCGTCGTGACCATGACGAGCCTCGACCGGGCCGACCGGGCCGAGAGATGGGCCGCCACCATGGCCGGCCACGGCACCGAGTCGATCCGCGTCGCCCATCTCGACTCGTCCGCGGTCACCGGGGGCCGTCCGCCGCTCGGGCGGGAGGAGCGCGAGGAGCGGGAAGCCGCCGAGCTCGCTCCGGGCGCCAGTAGGGCGTGCGCCGCCGGCCGCCGGCTCGCCGCTGAAGAGCCCGACCCCGTGCGCACGTGCTTCGAGCGCGACCGGGACCGCATCCTCCACGCCAACGCCTTCCGCCGGCTGGCGGGTAAGACCCAGGTGTTCGTCTTCCCGGACGATCACCAACGCACCCGCCTCACCCATGCCCTCGAGGTGGCCCAGGTGGCCGTGGCCCTGGCCCGCGCCCTGCGGCTCAACGAGGCGCTGGCCGAGGCCATCGCCCTCGGGCACGACTGCGGCCACGGGCCCGGCGGCCACGCCAGCGAGGACGCGCTGTCGCCCTACGTCGCCGGCGGCTACGACCACGCCGTGTGGGGGGCCGACGTGGTGCTGGCGCCGCTCAACCTGTGCGCCGAGACGCTGGACGGCATCCGCAACCACTCGTGGAGCCGGCCGGCGCCGGCCACGCCCGAGGGGGAGGTGGTGTCGTGGGCCGACCGCATCGCCTACGTCTGCCACGACTTCGAGGACGCCGTGGCCGCCGGGGTGGTCACCCCGGACATGCTGCCGGCGGTGGTCAGGGAGCGGTGCGGATCGGCGCGGCGGGGCCAGATCGGCGCGTTCGTCATGGCCATGACGGCCGCCACCGAGGCCACCGGCCGCATCGGCATGCTCCCCGCCGAGGCCGAGGCCCTCGCGGCGCTGCGGCAGTTCGACTACGAGCACATCTACCTGCGGCCGGCGTCGGCCCGCCAGGCCGAGGCCGTCATCCGGATGCTGCGGGCGCTGGTCGAGCGCTACGCCGACCGGCCCAACCTGCTGCCGTCCGAGCGGTCGGCCGGGGTCGAAGCGGGGAGCACCGAGGCCCTGCGGGAGGCCGTCACCTACGTGAGCGGCATGACCGACCGGTTCGCCTGCCAGCAGGCCCTCGCCCTGCTCGGCTGGGACCGGGCCCAGCTCCCGAGGGGCGTCGACACGGTCTGGTGACGGCGCCGCAGTGCGGCGCCGGGCAGCCGGCCGCCGGTCTGTCGAGCCACAGGTGAGTAGGAGGCGAAGCCGACGAAGATCAGGCCTCCACGTCGACGACGCGCCGGCCGCGGCGCTCGCCGAACTTGACCTTGCCGTCGGCGAGGGCGAACAGCGTGTCGTCGCCGCCCCGGCCCACGTTGTGACCAGGGTGGAAGCGGGTGCCCCGCTGGCGCACGATGATGGTGCCGGCGGTGATGGCGGTGCCGTCGAACACCTTCACCCCGAGGCGCTGCGCGTTGGAATCACGACCGTTGCGGGTGGAGCCGCCGCCCTTGGTCTTCGACATCTCGTCCTCCCGGGTCAGCCCCGGCCGATGCCGGTGATCTCGACGGTGCTGTAGTGCTGGCGGTGCCCGTAGCGGCGGCGCTGGTTGGTGCGGCGCTTGTAGGTGAACCCGTTGATCTTGGGACCCTTGGAGCGGCCGACCACCGTGCCGGTGACGGCGAAGCCCTCGAGCTGCGACGGCGTGGCCAGCACGTCAGCGCCGTCGACGACGAGCACGGGTGTGAACGACACCTCGGTGCCGTCGTCCACGCCGAGGAGCTCGACCTCGATGCGCTGGCCGGACTCGACCCGCTCCTGCTTGCCACCGGTGGCGATCACTGCGTACATAGCGGTTGACCAGCCTACCCGAGCGCCGCCGACCCCAGCAACGCACCCCCCCGCCGCGTGTGTCGGTGTCCCCGCCGGTCACCAAACGCGCAGCCTGAACACTTGGTACCGCTGCAGCGGTAAAAAGTGCTCAGCCTGCGCGAATTGGGGGCCGGCGGCGCTACTCGATGATCGAGTGGTCGACCACCACGCCGCGGCCCTCGCACATCGGGCACGCCTGGGCGAAGCTCGTGAGCAGGCCCTCCCCGATGCGCTTGCGGGTCATCTCCACCAACCCCAACTCGGAGATGTCGAACACCTGCGTGCGGGTCTTGTCGCGGGCCAGCGCCTCCCGGAACGCGGCCACCACGGCGGCCCGGTTCTCCCGGAGCTCCATGTCGATGAAGTCGATGACGATGATGCCGCCGATGTCCCGCAACCGCAGCTGGCGGGCGATCTCGTCGGCCGCCTCCAGGTTGTTGTGGAACACCGTCGCCTCCAGGTTCGACGTGCCCACGTTCTTGCCCGTGTTCACGTCGATGACCGTCAGCGCCTCCGTGTGCTCGATGATGAGCGACCCGCCCGAGGGCAGCCACACCTTGCGGTCGAGGGCCTTGTGCAGCTGCTCGTGGATGTGGAACCGCTCGAACAGCGGCAGCCCGTCCTCCACCGGGTCGTAGCGCTCCACCCGGTCGGACAGGGCGGGCATGATCGAGGTGACGTACTCGCTGACGTCGTCGAACATGGCCTGGTCGTCGAGCAGGACCCCGCGATACTCCTTGTTGAACTCCTCCCGGATGACCCGCACGGCCATGTCCGGCTCCCGGTACAGCAGCGTGGGCCCGGTGGCCTTGCGGCCCGCCTCCTCGATGGCCTCCCACTGGCGCAGCAGGCGCAGCACGTCGTTGCTGAGCTCCTCCTCCACCACGTTCTCGGCGGCGGTGCGCACGATGACGCCGTGCTCGGCCGGCTTGATCTTGTCGAGGATCGACCGGAGCCGCTTGCGCTCGTCGTCGGGGAGGCGCTTGGAGATGCCGTAGGTCCGCGAGTTCGGGATCAGCACCACGAACCGCCCCGGCAGCGAGACCTCCTGCGTGAGCCGGGCGCCCTTGGCCCCGATCGGGTTCTTCGTGACCTGGCACAGGATGGTCTGGCGAGCCTTGAGCATCTGCTCGATGCGGGGCCGCTCGGACCGCTCCACGATGTCCTCGGCCTCGTACTGGACGTCGCCTCGGTACAGCACGGCGTTCTTGGGCGTGCCGATGTCGACGAACGCCGCCTCCATGCCCGGCAGCACGTTCTGGACCCGGCCCACGTAGACGTTGCCGTGGATCTGCGACACGTCGTCGGCCGGCCGGCTCACGTAGTGCTCGATCAGGCTGCGCCCTTCGAGCACGGCGATCTGCGTGTGCTCGGGCGTCACGTGGACCGCCATCAGGTACCGGCCGATCGGGCGGCCCTTGCGCTCACGCCCCCGCCGCCGCTCGAGGGTCTCCTCGTCGAGCTCGACGGGCGCCAGCACCGTCGACGGCGTCACCACCGCCCGGGCCGGGGAGCGCCCCGCCGCCGCGCCGCTGCGGCCGGACGTCGCCGCCCGGCGGCGCTTGCGGGCACTGGACGCCGGCTTGCCCGTCTTGGTGGGCGCCTCGGGGAGCTCGGCCGGAGGCGCCGGGCGGGTATCGCCGATCCGGGGCCGGCGCACCAGCACCCGCTCGGCCACCTCGGGCGACTGGACCTTGCCTTCGATCGGCCGGTCGGGCAGCTCGGGCTGATCGTCGTCGGCGCCGGCGTCGTCGGCCTCGGCCCCCGTCCCGTTCACCCGGGTGCGGTTGCGGCCGCGGCCGCCACGCGTCCCCCGCCGCCGGCGCTTGGCCGCCGCGCCCTGGGCCGGGTCGCCGTCACCCTCGGCGCTGGTCGTGGCGTCGATCAGCCCCCCGTCGACCGACGGGAGGTCGGATCCGCCACGGTCGGGTTCAGGCGCAGCATCGGTGGCACCGCTCCCCTTGACGTCGGACATCAGCACGTTCCCTTCTCATGCGCACGCCCGCAGTGCGTGCGGGAGCGACGTCGCGTCGACCGGGACTGGCTCCCGGCGCGCGCCGTCTCGTTCGATCCATTGGTGGGTGCGCAGCACCCGCGAGGCCTCCACGCCGGGGAAGCATGCATCGAGCAGCTCCCCAGGCCGCAGCCCTCTCGGCTGCGTGGCGACCTCGGCGACGATGGCCGCACCGCACGCGGTCATCGCCGTGATGGCGGGCCGCACGTCGTCGGTGACGTTCTGGCCCTTTCGGGTCCGGGTGATCACGAGCGCCGAGGCGGCCAGCGCCGCCGCGACCCCATCGGCCACGGCCGCGTCCGTCACGCCGCTCAACTCGATCTCCCACCGGCAGCTGGTGACGTCCTGCTGGAGGGACAGTTCGCCGCCGGCGAGCTCGAGGCCGCCGAGGCAGTCGATCCCCGCCGGCAGCGCCGGGGTGAGCCGGACCGGCAGCGTGCCGACGTCGACGGGACCGGCGAGATCGACGTCCAGGTACTCGCCCAACGACTCGTGACCGGTCGACAGGGCCAATCCGAACGAGAGCTTCGGACGGGGGGAGAACCCCTCCGAGTAGGCCACCTTCACCTCGGCCCGGCGCAGCGCCCGCTCCCACATCCGGGCCACGTCGCGGTGGCTCGTCCACCGCACCTTGCCCAGCTTGGAGAACCGCAGCCGCACCCGGTTCACGCCGGCACCACCGCCTTGGCCCGCAGGACCACCGGCACGGCGCCGCCGACCGAGAGATCCTGACCCGTCCCCTGGCTCCCCCCGGCGGGGGCGACCGGTGAGGCCACGACGTGTTCGAGCCCATAGCCGGTGCACACGCCGCAGTCGTAGCAGGGCGTCCAGCGGCAGTCCTCCAGGCCGGACTCGGCCAGGGCGGCCATCCAGTCCTGCCAGAGGAAGTCCGGGTGGAGGCCGGCGGAGATGTGGGCCCAAGGCAGCAGCTCGCTCTCCGTGCGATGGCGGTGCACGTACCAGTCGATCGACAGCCCCTCGGCCGCCATCGCCGCTTCCCACGCGCCGAGGTCGAAATGCTCGCTCCACTCCTGGAACGTCGCCCCGCCCCGCCACACCCGCTCGATCACGGCGCCGATGCGGCGATCGCCCCGGCTGGCGATCCCCTCGGCCAGCGAGGCCCGCGGGTCGTGCCACTTCAGCTGGACGCCACGCACCCGGTGGGTGGCGTCGCGCAGCAGGCCGATCTTGCGCCGCAGCTCGGCCTCGGTGTTCTGGCCGAACCACTGGAACGGCGTCTGGGCCTTGGGCACGAAGCCCCCCACGCTGGCCGTGACCGACGCCCGGGAGGTGTGGGTCCGGCCGAGGGCGGCGCAGTTCTTGGCCAGCTCAGCGATGCCGAGGGTGTCCTCGTCGGTCTCGGTCGGCAGCCCCGTGAGGAAGTACAGCTTCACCCGTCCCCACCCCTGGGAGAAGGCGGCCTCGACGGCCCCGTAGAGGTCCTCCTCTCGGATGAGCTTGTTGATGACCTGGCGCAGGCGCCACGTGCCCGCTTCCGGGGCGAACGTGAGGCCGGTGCGACGGGCGGCGGCGACCTGGGCGGCGATCCCGACGGTGAAGGCGTCGACCCGCAGCGACGGCAGGGCCACGCTCACGTTGCCGCACCCGGTCGGGTCGTTGACGGTCTCGGCCACCACCCGCTCGATGCCCGAGAAGTCGGCCGTCGACAGGGACGTGAGGCTGACCTCGTCGTAGCCGGTGCGCTCCAGGCCCTCGCGCACCATGGTGCGGACCTGGTCGGCGGGTCGTTCCCGGACCGGGCGGGTGATCATCCCCGCCTGGCAGAACCGGCAGCCGCGGGTGCAGCCCCGGAACACCTCGACGTTCAGGCGGTCGTGGACCACCTCGGTCAGCGGCACCAGCTGGCGCTTCGGGTAGGGCCACTGGGCCAGGTCGGCCACCGTGCGCTTGGCCACCGTGGCGGGCACGTCCCGGTACCGGGGCGTCACCGCCACCAGGTCGGCACCGTCGTAGGCCACCTCGTACATCGACGGCACGTACACCCCGGCCACGCCGGCCAGGGCCCGGAGCACCTGCTCACGGCTACCATCGGTGCGCCCGCCCGCCTTCCATTGGCGCAGGACGTCGGTGACCTCGCCCACCGCCTCCTCGCCATCGCCGATCACGAAGAAGTCGACGAAGTCGGCCACCGGCTCGGGGTTGAAGGTGCAGTGGCCACCCGCCGCGATCAGTGGGTCCTCGGGGCCTCGGTCGGCCGCCCGGACCGGCACGCCGGCCAGGTCGATGCAGTTGAGGACGTTCGTGTAGACGAGCTCGGCCGACAGGTTGAAACCGATGACGTCGAACTCCGCCGCCGGGCGATGGGTCTCGACGGAGAACAGCGGCAGCCCGCGGGCCCGCAGGAGCGCCTCGAGGTCCACCCACGGCGCGTACGACCGCTCGGCGACCGCGTCGGGGCGCTCGTTCACGATCTCGTGGAGGATCTGAAGACCCTGGTTGGGCAGGCCGACCTCGTAGGTGTCGGGGTACACGAAGAGCCACGCCACCTTCCCGGGCCCGTGCTCGGGGATGATCGCGCCGTCCTCGCACCCGATGTAGCGGGCCGGTTTCTGCACCTTGGCCAGGAGTGGTTCGAGCCGAGGCCAGAGGCAGGTCATGGCAACACCGAAGTTTAGTTCGTGTTGCAGCGTGATGACGGAGGCCAACCGCCGAACTCATGTGCGATCGGTGTCGCACATCGGCTCGCGGCGCGTCAGTTCACCGCGAAATCACGTGAACCGGCGCATGTGCACGCTCTCGACCAGGCCGATCAGGACCAGGAAGGCGACGCACGACGACCCGCCGTAGGAGACGAACGGCAGCGGGATGCCCGTGACGGGCATGAGCCCCATGTTCATCCCGACGTTCTCGAACACGTGCCACGCGATCAGGGCCAACGCCCCCACGGCGATCAGCGTGCCGAGCGGATCCTTCGCCAGGCGGGCTATTCGCCAGATGCGCAGGAGCACGAACCCGAACACGCACAGCATGATCGCCGAGCCCACCAGGCCGAACTGCTCGGCGATGGCGGAGAAGACGAAGTCCGTGTGCTGCTCGGGCACGTAGGCGCCGTTGGTGTAGTCGCCGTTCAGGTAGCCCCGGCCGGTGACGCCGCCATCGGCGATGGCCGCCTTCGAGTTGGCCACCTGGCGCTGGGCGTCGGCCTCGGCCTTGCTCCGCGGGACCTCGTCCTGGGACAGGAAGTTCGACAGGCGGTTCTGCTGGGTCCGGTCGAGCTGGCCCGTGCCGATCAGCACGACGGCGCTGAGCAGCGCCATCGCCGAGATCATGGCGATGTGGCGCCAGTGCGCACCGGCCACGAGCAGCACGGCCATGGCGATCACGACCAGCGCCGATGCGGTGCCGAGGTCGGGCTGGATCAACACCAGGCCGGCAGGCACGGCCACGAGCCCGAGGGCGGCGACGAAGCGGGGGAAGGTCAGCTCCCCGGCACTGCGCTCGCGGGCCAGGTAGCCGGCCAGGACCAGCACGATCACGACCTTGGCGAACTCGGACGGCTGGAGCTGGAAGGGGCCGACGTCGAACCAGGCGTCGACGCCGTTGCGGGCCCGGGCCACGACCAGCACGGCGGCCAGCATCCCGAGGACACCCAGGTAGAGGATGCAGCGACCACTCGCGCAGCTTGCGGTAGTCGAGCAGCATCACCGCGGCCATCCCGACCACGCCGACGCCGACGGCCAGGGCCTGGCGCTTCACGAAGTAGAGCGTGTCGAGCCCGGCGATCGAGCGGTTCTGGTAGGTGGCCGTGTAGATGGCCACCATGCCGCCACCGACGAGGAGCAGCACGCCGACGATCAGGCCCCAGTCGACGTGGGCACGCGGGTCGGCCGGGTTGCGGCTCAGGAGACCGACGGGCTTGCGCAAGAGGCTGCTGGTCGCCGTGGCCATCAGTCGTGGACCCCGGTCTGGGTGATGTTCACGCAGGAGGTGTCGGCCAGCGGCGGGATGACGCCCGCCTGCGTGGAGTTCGGGTCGAGCAGGTCGGACTGCTCGGGCTCGGCCAGCGGGGTCTTCAGCTGACCCGAGACGGCGTCGAAGAGGCACTTCACGACCGGCGCCGCGCCTTCGGCGCCGAAGCCACCCCGCTCGATCACGGCACCGATCGTGTAGCTCGGCTTGGTCCCCGGCCCGACGGGGCCGAAGCCGACGAACAGCGACGAGTCCTTCTCGGGTTCGTTGGTCCCGGCCTGGGCGGTGCCGGTCTTGCCGGCGATCGGGAACGAGTCGTAGCCGTAGTCGAGGAAGGTCCGGTACGCGGTGCCCGTCGGGAACGTGTTCTTCTTGAGCACGCCGACAAGGCCTCGCGTGATGTTGGCCTGCCAGTCCTGGGCGATGTCGACGTGATTCACGACGACGGCCCCGAACTGCTTCGTCGGCTGGGCCTGAGAAAGATCGACCAGCCCGGGTGACAGCGTCGGTGCCCCCGGCGCCAGCACGGCGGCAGCCACGCGAGGCTCGAGGTGGTCACCACCGTTGGCGAACGTGGAGTAGCCATTCACCAGTTGCAGCGGGCTGGCGGCGAAGAGGCCACCGCCGATGGCGAGCTGCAGGTTGTCACCGACGAAGTAGCCCGAGCCGTCCTCCTCCGAGATCACCTTCTCCTCCGCGAGCTGCTTCTTGAGCTCGGCGGTGGGCACCCGGCCGGTGAACTCGTACGGCAGGTCGATGCCGCTCGACTTGCCGAAGCCGAACTGCCCGAGCGTCTTCTGGAACACGTACTTCTCGGCCGTGTTCTGCCACATGGACACGCCCAAGCGGTAGAAGTACGCGTCGCTCGACATCGACAGCGCGTTCGTGAGGTCGATCTTGCCCGGCTTCAACCCACCGGAGTTCTTGAACACGCAACCAACGCGGGAGTCGTAGCACTCAGGGATCTCATAGCTGCCCTTGTCGTCGTAGACGTAGTTCCCGTCGTTGAGCTGTCCTGACTGCAACGCCGCGATCGACGTGAACAGCTTCATCGTCGAACCGATGGCGTACTGGCCGGAGATGGCTCGGTTCACGAGCGGGCTGCGCTCGGCCGGGAAGAGCTGCTTCATCTTCTCGTCGGAGATGTTGTTGACGAACCACCGGTTGTCGAACGTGGGATACGAGGCCATGGCCAGCACCTCGCCCGTGTTCGGGTCCTGGATGACCGCGGCGCCGGCGGGCGCCGAGAAGGTCTGACCCGTGCTCACCGGCTTGAGATCGGTCCCGGTGACCGTGACCTGGTGGGTGCGGGCCGACTGGATGCCGGCCTGGAGGATCTGCTCGCTGTAGAGCTGCAGCTTGAGATCGATGGTGAGCTGCACGTCGTTGCCGGGCACCGGCTCCACCCGCTCCACCACGCCGAGCACGCGGTTGCGGGCGTCGACGGCGTACTTGATGAAGCCGGACTTGCCCCGCAGCTCGTCCTCGTAGGTCAGCTCCACGCCGGCCACGCCCACGCGATCGTTCAGCTGGTACCCCTTGCGGGTGTACTGATCCTGCGTCTGCTTCGAGATGGCGCCCATGTAGCCCACGATCTGGCTGGCGATCGGGGCGTACCGGTACTTGCGCAGGAAGCCCTCCTCGACCTCCACGCCGGGATAGTCCTCGCGGCGCTCCTTCAGGAACACCGCAGTGGACTCGTCGACGTCTTCGGCCAGCGGGAGCGGCTCATAGGGGCTGTACTTGCCGCTGTCGTAGCGCTTCTGCAGCTCGTCGGGCGTCGTCTTGAGGGGACCGGCCAGCCGTTGGAACAGCGCCGAACGGTTGCCCTTGTCCTTGATGGCGGCGCGGTCGATGGTGACGTTCAGCGTGGAGGTGTTGTCGGCGAGGATCCGGCCGTCACGGTCGAGGATCCGGCCCCGCATCGGGGGCAACGGGACGGTGCGCACCTGGTTGGCCGAGGCGACCTGCGCCAACTGGTCGCTCTGCACCACCTGGAGGAACCACAGCCGACCGAACAGGGCGACGAAGAGGGCGAAGACCACGATGCCGATGACCGACAACCGCAGACCCCGCGAATCGCCCGGCATCCCTCTTATTCTGCTACGGCGACGGAAGCAGCCGACGTCACGACCGCTCGGACCCCAACAACGCCCAGCGCTGGACCCAGAGGGCGGGGATGGCGAGGAGGAGGTTCACCGCTCCCACCACGATCATCACCGTCACCAGATGGAGGTTGACGGCGTCGCGCAACCCGAAGACGGTGCCGATGGTGGCGTAGATGGCCACCGAGACGGCGCTGGCCGCTCCCATGATCACCATGCCGATCCACCAGGGGGCCGAGGACACCACGGCCTGCAGGTACCCGGCGGCGTAGCCGATCAAGGCGTAGGCCAGGGCCGACAGGCCGAACGGCGTGCGCAGCATGAGGTCGTAGACGAAGCCGATGAAGAACCCGCACAGCGCGCCGTCACGGGGGCCAGCCACCATGCCCGACGCCAGGACGAGCAGCAACATCACATCGGCGAGGGCATCGAACGGGCGCATGTCCGTGAACAGCGACAGCTGCACGGCGAGCACGGCCACGGTGACGAGCGGGACACGGACCCATGGGCGGGCGGCGATGGTGAGCATCGATCAGCGCTGCGCGCACTCGGTGCAGTAGAGGAGCACCTTCACGAAGTTGAGGTTGTCGAGGTTGGCCGACGCCGCGACGTGCACTTCGAGGAGTCCCGTACCGGCGTGACGAGCGACGCTGGTGACGCGCCCGACCGGCAGGTCGGCCGGCGCCAGGCTCTCCTGCACGCCGCTGGTCGACACGATGTCGCCCGCTTGCACCGTGCTCTCGGCCTTGATCTGCTCGACCTGGAGATCCTGGTCGGCGCCCTGACCGGTGACCCAGCCGCGCTCCAGCTCCGACACCGTCGTCGTCGTGGGGGCCACCGTCGTCGTCGGGGCGTTCGGATCGACCGTCGTGGTGGTGGACGCCGCCGTGGTGCCGGCGGCGCCGGCGGCCGGCGGGGCGGCGGTCACGGCGACGGTGGTCGTCGGCGGCGGCGGATGGTCGGGACCGGGAACGATCTTCACCGCCATCGCGAAGTTCGGGTCGGTGACGAGTCGCACGGTGGCGCGGTCGTTGTACACCTTCATGATCCGCCCGACGAGGCCCCCGTTGGTGATCACGGGCATGCCCACCTGGACACCCTGCGCCGTGCCCTGGTTGATGTCGACCGTGCGGTCGAAGTTCGACGCCGGCTCGCTGATGACACGGGCGGTCAACTGGGGGACGTTGGCCAGCGTGGGGAGCTTGTCGAGCGCCTCGAGCGCCTGCATCTCGCGCACGGCGGCATCGGCGGCGATGGCGGCGCCCTCCTGGGCCTCGACCTGGTCGGCCAGGTTGTCGCGCTCGCGCTTCACGTCCTCGTAGTCGAAGATCCCGTGCCAGGTGTTCTCGAAGGGCCGGAAGATGGTGCGGGCGACGCTGCGCACCGGCGAGAACACGTCGCCCGCCGTCTCGCGCGCGCCGTCGATGAAGCCACTACCCCGGACGTCGAAGGTGATGAGGGTGACGGAGACCAGCACCAGGAGGACAAGGGTGGTGCGGCGTTGACCAAGGCGTTCGAACACGTCGGTGCGAGGCGGGCTCTCTAACGCTCCTGGCCGCGGAAGAGGCCGGCGCGGCTGAGCGCGTCGAACTCCTCGAGGGCCTGCCCCGATCCGATCGCCACCGACTGCAACGGGTTGTTGGCGATGTGAATGGGCATGCCCGTCTCGTGCTCCAGGCGGAGGTCGAGACCGGTGAGCAGCGCTCCGCCGCCCGTGATCATGATGCCCTGCTCCATGATGTCGGCGGCCAGTTCCGGTGGTGTCTTGTCGAGCGTGGCCTTCACCGCATCGACGATGGCGGTGGTGGGCTCGTCGATCGCGTCGCGGATCTCCCCCGTCGTGATGGTGATGGTCTTGGGGAGACCGGTCACGAGATCGCGCCCGCGGATCTCGGCGGTGAGCTCTTGTTCCAATGGCCACGCCGAGCCGAGGGCCAGCTTGATGTCCTCGGCGGTGCGCTCACCGAGGGCCAGCGAGTACTCCTTCTTCACGTACTGCACGATGGCGTCGTCGAGCTCGTCGCCGGCGACGCGCACGGACTGGCTCGTGACGATGCCGCCGAGTGAGATGACGGCGACCTCCGTGGTGCCGCCGCCGATGTCCACGATCATGTTGCCCGTCGGCTCGGAGACGGGCAGGCCCGACCCGATGGCGGCGGCCATGGGCTCCTCGATGATGTAGGCGGGCTTGCGAGCGCCCGCATACTCGGCCGCTTCCTGTACGGCGCGCTGCTCGACGCCGGTGATGCCCGACGGCACGCAGATCACCATGCGGGGCTTCACCCAGCGGCTGCGGTGCACCTTGTGGATGAAATAGCGCAGCATCTTCTCGCAGATCTCGAAGTCGGCGATGACGCCGTCTTTGAGCGGCCGGATGGCCTGGATGTGCGCCGGCGTGCGCCCGATCATCCGCTTGGCTTCGAGGCCCACCGACAGCGGCCGGCCGTCGCGCACGTTCACCGCCACGACCGACGGTTCGTTGAGCACGATGCCGTGCCCGCGCACGTAGATGAGGGTGTTGGCGGTACCGAGATCAACCGCCATGTCGCGGCCGAAGCTGAGCGGATTGTTGCCGGCCATGCATGGCCCCCTCTCGAGGAGGAGCGGGCGAGAACCTCTGGAGACTACTGCGGCAGGCCGGGGAAGAAGATGGCAACCTCGCGAGCAGCGGACTCGGGCCCGTCGCTGCCGTGCACCAGGTTCTCCGTGAGCTCGGTGCCGAGGTCGCCCCGGATGGTCCCGGGGGGCGCTTCGCGGGGGTTGGTGGGCCCCATCAGGGTGCGCACCACCTTCCACGTGTCCTGGGGCCCTTCCAGCACCGCGACCACGGCCGGTGACCGGCTCATGAACGCCACGAGGTCGGCGTAGAAGCCCTTGGAGACGTGCTCCTCGTAGTGGCGGGAGAGGGTGTCGTCGTCGAGGTGGCGGAGCTCGAGGGCGATGACCTGCAGGCCCTTGCGCTCGAAGCGGGCGAGGATCTCGCCGGTGAGGCCCCGCTCGACGGCGTCGGGCTTGATGATCACGAGGGTGCGGTCGGCCATAGCGGCAGCGCAGGCTAGCGGCGTCGGGCGGAAAGGGACCTTTCCGCCCGAGCTCGGGCAAGCCGGCCTTCGGCCGGCGCCGAAGGACATTGCGCCGTCCGCGCGCCCAAGCGCGCATCCTTCCGCGCAGGCTGAGCGGTTGGTGCCGCTGACGCGGTACGAAGTGTTCAGGCTGCGCGCTTTTGGACCAACTGCGCCGTCAGCCTCTCCGGCGGCTCTGGCCGATCCAGCCCACGATGCTGTGGGCGAGGATGAGCACGCCAGGCACGAGGATGGCCCACCCCAGCACCATGCCGGTGAAGCTCGTCGCCATGCCCACCCCCATCTCGAAGGGCCAGATGCTGCTGTGCGGCAGGTACTGGTCGTGCGCCTCCAGCTCGGCGTCTTCCGTCGACCCCCGCGCCGTCGTGCGCTCGAGCCGATCCTGGAAGGCGAGGTACCCGGCCACGATCCCGGCGAACAGACCGACGAGCACGAGCAGGACGGTGCCAGCCGCCTCCTGCGACCAGACCCCGTAGACCACGCCCCCGAGCACCAGGAACACCGACAGCGCCGTGTACAGCACCACTTCGGCGTGGAAGCGGCGCTCGGGCGTGGAGGCCAGTTCTCCCGGTCGCGCCATCAGTGGACCGTCGCCTTGGCGTCGGGGTGGTTGGCGTCCCAGACCGGCCGCTCGGAGCGGATGGGAGGCAGCGGCTGGTCGTAGTTCTCGGGCGCCGGCGGCGATGCCGTCGCCCATTCGAGGGTCTGGGCGTCCCACGGGTTGCGGCCGGCGATCGGACCATGACGATACGAGCGCCACACGTTCCACAGGAACGGGACCGTGGAGATGCCGAGCAGCGCGGCGCCGACGGTCGAGGCGAGGTTGAGGGCGCCCCAGCCGTCCGCCGACGTGTACGTCTGCACGCGCCGCGGCATGCCGTCGAGCCCGAGGACGTGCTGCACCATGAAGGTCAGGTGGAAGCCCACGAACGTGAGGATGAAGTGGACCCAGCCGAGGCGCTCGTCGAGCATGCGGCCGGTGAACTTCGGGAACCAGTAGTAGACGGCGGCGAACACGCCGAACGTCGACCCGCCGAACAGCACGTAGTGGAAGTGGGCCACGACGAAGTACGAGTCCGACAGATGGAAGTCGAGCGGGGCCGACGCCAGCATCGGGCCGGTGAGACCGCCGAGCAGGAACGTGAGCAGGAAGCCGATGCCCCACACGAGCGGCATCTTCATGTTGAGCCGACCGCCCCACATCGTGCCGATCCAGTTGAAGAACTTCACGCCGGTGGGCACGGCGATGAGCATCGTCATGAACGAGAAGAACGGCAGCAGCACCGCGCCGGTGGTGAACATGTGGTGGGCCCACACGCCGACCGACAGGAACCCGATCGCCAACGTGGCGAAGACCAGCGTCTTGTAGCCGAAGACCGGCCGGCGGGCGAAGACGGCGAAGATCTCGGTGAACACCCCGAAGAACGGCAGGACGAGGATGTACACCTCGGGGTGACCGAAGAACCAGAACAGGTGCTGCCACAGCAACGGGTAGCCGCCGTGGTTGGCATCGAAGATGCGGGCGTCGAACTGGCGATCGAAGAACAGCATCACGCCCGCGGCGGTGAGCACGGGGAACGTCATCAGGATGAGCAGGCTGGTGACGAAGATGTTCCACGTGAAGATGGGCATCCGGAACATGGTCATGCCCGGCGCCCGCATCGTGGACACGGTGGCGATCACGTTCAGCGCGGTGATGATGCCGGCCACACCGAGCAGGGCGATGCCCACGATCCACAGGTCGCCGCCGAGGTTGGGCGAGCGCACGCCGTCTGACAGCGGCGTGTACCCGTACCAGCCGAACTTGGCGGCGCCGTCCTTGGTGGCGAACCCTCCGAGCATGACGATCCCGGCGAACAGCGTGAGCCAGTAGCCGAGCGCGTTGAGGCGCGGGAAGGCCATGTCCTTGGCGCCGACCTGCAACGGCACGAGGTAGTTGGCGAGGCCGAGCGCGAACGGGCTCACGAACAGCAGCAACATGATCGTGCCGTGCATCGTGAAGAGCTGGTTGTACCGATCCTCGCCGATGAAGTCCTGATCGGGCCGCGCCAGCTGCACGCGCATCAGCTCGGCCATGGCCCCGCCGATGAAGAAGAACACGAAGCCGGTCACCATGTACGCGATGCCGATGCGCTTGTGGTCGGTGGTGGTGACCCAACCGAGGATGCCGGTGGCGCGCACCGGATGCTCGGGTGGCTCGGCCAGCACGTCGGGCCGTTCGTCGACGATCGTCACGACTCGCTCCCCCCACCGGCCAGCCACGCGTCGAACTCGGCCGCCGGCACCGCCCGCACGCTGAAGCGCATCGCGGTGTGGTTCAAGCCGCAGAACTCCGAGCACACGCCGGCCCACTCCCCTGCCTCGGTGATGTCGACGTCGATGGCGTTCTCCACTCGCGGGATGAGGTCGCGCTTCTCGATGAAGTGGGGCACCCAGAACGAGTGGATGACATCCGGCGACGACAGCTCGAGCCGCACCGTTCGCCCGACCGGGAGCACGAGCACCGGGTCCTTGCCCGGGACGCCGGTGACGGTCACGGGGCTGCCCTCGTAGGCGAACTGCCACTGCCACTGGAACCCCACGACCCGCACGGTGAGGTCGGGGTCCTTCGTGGTGGCTGTCACGGTGTTCTCGGTCCGGATCGACAGACCGAGCAGTACCCCCACGATGACGATGGGGAGCGCCGTGTACACGATCTCGACCGGCACGTTGTACTGGCGCTGGCTGGGCTCGCCGGCGCTGCGCTGGCGCCGGTACCGCACCACGACGAACACCACCAGCCCGTAGACGATCAGGCCGATGACGATGGCGGTCCACACGAAGATGCGCCACAAGTTGCGCGACTCCGTTCCTTGCGACGTCACGGGATCGGGCAGACCGAGGTTGCCGCAGCCGGCCAGCAGCAGCAGTCCCGCAACGATGGCGGCGGCGCGCAAGGCGCGACGACGGGTCGTCACGACGGCAGGCCGGCGTCGAGGAGGCGGTCCTGGCGGCGGGCCTCTCGCTCGCTGTAGGCCATCCACCGGGCCAGCACGATGGCCCCCAGGACGAGGCCGAACAGCTCGCCCGCCACCCACAGGATCCCGGCGCCGGTGCGCTGGTCCGACAGGGCCGACGCGCCCCACTGTCGACCCGTGCTGGCGTACCAACGAGCCGCGATGACGGTGGTCGACGAGAGCATCACGACGCCGAGGAACGCGTGCAGGGGCACCGTGGTCAGCACGAGACCGAGGCGGGCCGGGTGACTCAGCCGGTGACGCTGGAGATCGAGCCCGATCACGGCCTCGGCGAACAGCACGCCGGCCACGACGAAGTGGATGTGCAGCCACGCGTGCACGACGTGGTAGCGCAGCGACCACTCGTAGATCGACGTGAAGTACAGGACGGGCAAGGTGAGGGCGAACAGCGCGGTGACGACGATCGGGTTGGTGATCACGGCCGCCGGGCGCGAGTCGAGAGCGCGCCGCAGCACCAGCTTGGTGGGCGGGCGGGCGGACTGGAGCGCCAGTGTCATGGGCGCGCCGAGGGCGATCAGGACGGGCGCCACCATGCCGAGGAGCACGTGCTGCACCACGTGCACGCTGAACAGCGTCGTGTCGTAGCGGGCGATGCCCGTCTCGGTGGCCACCAGCAGCACGGCGCAGCCGGCGAGGAAGGCGGCCGTGCGGGCGGGCGACCAGCGGCGGCCGCGGGCGGCAAGGCGGCGGGTGCCGGCCACGTAGGCGCCGGCCGTGGTGACGGCGAGGGCGAGCGCGACGACGTCGATCTCCGCCGGGACGGCCAGCGTCCACAGCGTTGGGGCCGGGGGCGGCGACGCCACGTTGCGACCGTACCCTGACCGCGACCGGTCACGTCGCAACCGTGGCGTGTGGTACAACCCGACGTGTGACTGGGTCGTCGGCCGCCAGCTCCGCGGTCGCGCCCGACCCCGGCGGCGATCGGCCCACTGTGACGCCGCCCACCGGCCTCGCGCCGCAGCGCGCCAGCCCGCTCGCCGTCGGCGTGGTCGTGTGGCTGGCGTCGGAGCTGATGTTCTTCGGCGGCCTGTTCGCGGCGTACTACACGCTGCGCAGCGTCGACGGCGATTGGCCGCCGGCCGGCGTCGAGCTCGACACCATCCGCGCCCTGATCTTCACGGGCGTGCTGCTGGCGTCCAGCTTCACCATGCACCTGGCCACCCTGGCGGCCGAGCACGGCGACCGCCGCCAGGCGCTGCGGTGGCTGTTCGTGACGTTCGTCCTTGGTGCTGGTTTCGTCGCCAACCTCGCCCTCGAGTGGGCCGGCAACGACTTCACCCTGACCGACCATGCCTACGGCTCCGCCTACTACCTCCTCACCGGCTTCCACGGCCTCCACCTCGTGGGCGGCCTGGCACTGATGATCGCCGCCGCCGTGGCCGTCAGCGGCACCAAATCGCACGTGCCCCTCGGGTCGACGTTCACCATCAGCGCCTACTACTGGCACTTCGTGGACGCCGTCTGGATCTTCGTGTTCCTCACCATCTTCGTGGTGCGATGACATGCGCATCTCGGGTGCTGCCGTTGCCCTCGTCGGTGCCCTCGGCGCCGCCGGAGTGCTGTTCGCCGTGCAGCAGGCGAGCGCCAGCACCGAGGTGAGCCGGCAGGCCACGCCGTCACCCGAGCTCGTCGCTCGCGGGAAGGAGCTGTACCTGACCGGCTGCGTGTCCTGCCACGGCGTCGACGGCGTAGGCACCGACCTCGCCCCCACGCTCGTGAACGTCGGCGCCGCCAGCGCCAACTTCTACCTGACGAGCGGGCGCATGCCGGCGGCCCAGGGCGTGCCGTTCCAGCCGCCGCGCAAGCAGCCGGCATACGGGCCGCCCGACATCGACGCCCTCGTGGCGTACGTGGCGTCATTGGGCAACGGACCGGCCATCCCGGTCGTCGACATCACTGACGCCGACGTCGCCGCCGGCGGTGTCCTCTACCGGGCCAACTGCGCGTCGTGCCACCAGTCGGCCGGGGCCGGCGGGGCGCTGTCGTACGGGCAGTCGGCGCCGCACCTGAAGTACGCCACCGCCACCCAGGTGGTGGAGGCGCTGCGCATCGGCCCGGGCGAGATGCCGGTGTTCAGCGAGCAGACCATCACCGACCAGCAGGCCAACCAGATCGCGGCCTACGTCCAGTACCTCCGCGATCCCGACAACCGGGGCGGCGCCGCCCTGGGGGGCAACGGCCCGGTCCCCGAGGGGTTGGTGGCCCTCGTGGTCGGGCTGGGCGGGCTCATCGCCATCAGCGTCATGATCGTGGGCATCCGCCGTGGCCTCCACACCTGATCCCCCGCAGCGCGGGAGCCGGCGCATCACGAAGGCCGAGCGCCTGCCGGCGGCCGCGTTCGCCGTCGCCATCGTCGCCGCCCTCGCGCTGGCCGTCGTGTACTGGCGAGGGGGTCAGCCGCAGGCCGAGGGCATCCTCCTCGCCGTCATCCTCGGCGGCATCGGGGCGGGCATGGCCCTGTGGGCGCAGCGCTTCATGCCGCACGGACCCTTCGAGGAGGAGCGGGGCGAGATCGCGTCCAGCGAGGAGGACATCGAGGGCTTCGTGGAGGACCTCGAGCGCGGCAGTGGCGGCATCGCCCGGCGCGGCTTCCTCGCGACGTTGGCGGCGGGCGCCCTCGGCGCGCTGGGCGTGGCGGCGCTGTTCCCCATCCGCTCCCTCGGGCCGCGCCCGGGCAAGGGCCTGAAGGTGACGCCGTACGCGCTTGCGCCGAAGCGCCTCATCACGGAGCAAGGCCGGCTCGTCAAGGCGACCGAGCTGGCCGTCGACGGGGTCATCACCTGCTACCCCGAGGGCTTCCTCGACGATCCCGACTCGCCCACGCTGCTGATCCACCTGCGCCCCGGCCAGAACATCCCGAAGGCGGGCCGGGAGACGTGGACGGCGGGGGATCTCGTGGCTTACTCGAAGCTGTGCTCGCACATGGGCTGCCCGGTCGGGCTCTACCAGGCCCGTTCGAGCCTCCTGCTGTGCCCGTGCCACCAGTCGACCTTCGACGTGCCGAACCACTGCAACCCCATCTTCGGCCCGGCGACCCGGTCGCTCCCGCAGCTCCCCATCAGCGTCGACGCTGACGGGTACGTGGTGGCCACCGGCGACTTCAGCGACCCCGTCGGTCCGGGGTTCTGGGACGCGGAGCGCTGAGCGTGCCGAACAAGGTCGTGCGCCCGCGCCTCCTGCCTCGGCTGGCCCGCTGGCTCGACCAGCGGGTCGGCGGCGCCAAGGTGGTGCGCAAGGCGTTCGACAAGATCTTCCCGGACCACTGGTCGTTCATGTTGGGCGAGGCGGCGCTGTACTGCTTCGTCATCCTCATCGTGACCGGTGTCTTCCTGACGTTCTTCTACCAGGCCAGTCCCGATCTCACCACGTACACGGGGAGCTTCTCCGAGCTCCACGGGGTACCCATGTCACGGGCCTACGAGTCGGCCATCCGCCTGTCGTTCGACGTGCGCGCCGGCATCGTCATGCGCCAGGCCCATCACTGGGCCGCCCTCATCTTCCTCGGCACGATCGGCGCCCACCTGCTGCGCGTGTTCTTCACCGGTGCGTTCCGGCGCCCGCGCGAGATCAACTGGATCATCGGCGTGACGATGCTGCTGCTGGCCATGGGCAACGGCTTCTTCGGCTACTCGCTGCTCGACGACCAGCTCTCGGGATCGGGCCTGCGCATCGTGTACGCCATCGTGCTGTCGATCCCGATCATCGGCACGTGGATCATCTCGCTCGTCTTCGGTGGCGAGTTCCCCGGACCCGACCTGCTGGAGCGCTTCTACGTGCTCCACATCCTCATCGTCCCTGCCATCCTCGCGGTGCTGATCAGCCTCCACCTGGCGATCCTCGTGCGCCACAAGCACACCCACTACCCGGGGCCGGGGCGTCGGGATGACAACGTGGTCGGCGAGCGACTGTGGCCGACGTACGCGGCGAAGGCGCTGTCGCTGTTCTTCCTCACCGGCGGGCTCGTGTTCCTGCTGGCCGGGCTGGTGCAGATCAACCCGGTGTGGGTCTACGGCCCGTTCCGGCCGGCCGACGTGAGCGCGGCGTCGCAGCCCGATTGGTACATGGGCTTCCTCGACGGGGCGCTGCGGATCATGCCGCCGTGGGAGATCCGCGCCTTCGGGTACGAGGTGCCCAACCCGTTCTTCCCGGGCGTGGTCCTGGCGACGGTGTTCTTCGGCGTCCTCTACCTGGCGCCGTTCATCGAAGCCCGCTTCACCCACGACTACGTCGAGCACCACGTGCTCGACCGTCCGCGCGACCGGCCGCTGCGCACCGGCCTCGGCGTGGGCGTGCTGTTCTTCTACCTGACGCTGCTCGGGGCGGCGTCGTCGGACGTGCTCTCGGCGCGATTCGGGCTGTCGGTCAACTCGGTGATCTGGACGTTCCGCATCGCCGTGTTCGTGGTGCCGCTGGTCGCCGGCGAGGTGGCCTACAAGCTGTGCCGCGAGCTGAAGCGGCGTGACGGGCCGGCGCCGCCCCGCGAGTCGCTCGAGCGGGCCCCCGAGCCCGACCCCGAGCCCGCCCTCGCCGACTGACGAGTTCGCCGGGCCGGCGCGCCGTCGGGTCACCAAGCGCGCAGCCTGAACACTTGATACCGCCAGAGCGGTAGTAGACGCGCAGGCTGCGCGCCGGGGTGCGGCGAGTCGGCGCCGAGGAGGCGCCGCAAATTACCGGCAGCGCGGTCTCGAGGTGGGGCCGGGCGGCGCCGACGACGTAGAGCGAGCCGGTGATCAGGACGGCGTCGTCGGCCGTGGCCCGCACGAGTGCGGCATCGCACGCCTGTGCCACGCCGGGCACGACCAGCACCTGCTCGCAGCCGATGTCGCGGGCGGCGGCCGCCGTCTCCTCGGCGGGGATCCCGCGCGGCGACGGGGGCGTGCAGCAGATCACCCAGGCGGCCTCGTCGGCCCGGAGGGCCTCCAGCATCTCGACCGGGTCCCGCCCCCGCAGGAACCCGGCGACCAGGATCTCCTCGCCGACGGGGGCGAAGTCCTCGGCCATCACCGTGGCGCACGTGTCGGCCCCGGCGGGGTTGTGGGCACCGTCGACGATGACGAGGGGCTGGTGGCCCAGCACCTCGAAGCGGCCGGGCACGGACACGTCGGCGTACGCCTCGCGCACCACCTCCACGTCGAGGGAGGACTCGAAGAAGCTCTCCACGGCGGCGAGGGCGGCAGCGGCGTTGTCGCCCTGATGGCGGCCGTGGACAGACAGGAACACGTCCGGGTAGGTGGCGTACGGCGCCCGCAGGTCGAGCAGCCGGCCCCCCAGGGCCAGCTGGTTCTCGATCGTGCCGAAGTCGACGTCGCGCTCCCACGTGATGGCCGGGTTCTCGGCCCGGAAGATCGCCGCCAGCTCGGGTTCGGTCTCGCCCAGGACGAGGGTGGAGCCGGGCTTCACGATGCCCGCCTTCTCCCTGGCGATGTGGGCCCGGGTCGGCCCCGCCAGCTCCTGGTGGTCGATGCCCACGTTGGTCACCACCGCCACCTGGGCATCGGCGACGTTGGTGGCGTCCCAGCGTCCGAGCAGGCCCACCTCCAGCACCATCACGTCGACGGCGATGTCGGCGAACCACCGGAACGCCGCCGCCGTCACGATCTCGAAGTACGAAGGCCGCACGCCGGCGAGGACCTCGAGGTCGGCGATGGCGGCGATCTGCTCGGCGAAGTCGTCGTCGTCGATGGGGTCGCCGTTGCGGGTCATCCGCTCGTTGATGCGCTCGAGGTGAGGGCTGGTGTACGTGCCCACGGTGAGGCCCTGGGCCATGAGCAGCCGGGTCGCCATCTGCGCCGTCGAGCCCTTGCCGTTGGTCCCCGTGAGGTGCACCACCGGCGCCGTGCGCTGGGGATCGCCCATGGCCGACACCAGCCGCTGCATCCGGTCGATGGAGGGCGCCTCGGGACGCCCCACCCCCATCATCTTCTCGAGGTTGACGTGCTCGTCGAGGAAGACGAGCGCCTCGGTGTAGTTCAGGACGCAGCCCGGCGGGGGCGGCTGACCCGGGCCGGTTCCCGGGGCAGGAGCGTGGGGTTGACCTTGGTGCGGACGGTGTCAGCGTCGATCACGCACTTGCCCACGTCTGAACGGCCGGGCAGGTCGTACATGGTGTTGAGCAGCACCTCTTCGAGGATCGCCCGCAGCCCACGGGCGCCGGTGCCCCGCAGCAGGGCCTGGTCGGCCACCGCCTCCAGGGCGTCCTCGGTGAAGTCCAGCTCGACGTCTTCGAACTCGAAGAACTTCCGGTACTGCTTGATGAGGGCGTTCTTCGGCTCCACCAGGATCTGCACCAGGGCGTCGCGGTCCAGGTTGGACACGGCGCCGATGACCGGGAGCCGGCCCACGAACTCGGGAATGAGCCCGAACTTCAGCAGGTCCTCGGGCAGCACCTGGATGAACAGCTCGCCCGGGTCCTGCTCGTGGCGCGAACGGATCTGGGCCGAGAAGCCGACGCCCTTCACCCCGATGCGGCCCTCGATGATCTTGTCCAGCCCGGCGAACGCGCCGCCGCAGATGAACAGGATGTTCGTGGTGTCGATCTGGATGAACTCCTGGTGGGGGTGCTTGCGCCCGCCCTGCGGCGGCACCGACGCGGTGGTGCCCTCCAGGATCTTGAGCAGCGCCTGCTGGACGCCCTCGCCGGACACGTCCCTCGTGATCGACGGGTTCTCGCTCTTGCGGGCGATCTTGTCGATCTCGTCGATGTAGATGATGCCGGTCTCGGCCTTCTTGACGTCGTAGTCGGCTGCCTGGATCAGCTTCAGGAGGATGTTCTCGACGTCCTCACCCACGTAACCGGCCTCGGTCAGGGCGGTGGCGTCGGCGATGGCGAAGGGCACGTTGAGCATGCGCGCCAGCGTCTGGGCCAGGAGCGTCTTGCCGCAGCCGGTCGGCCCGAGGAGCAGGATGTTCGACTTCGCCAGCTCCACCTCGTCGTGGTGGCCGGGGCCGTGCGATGTCTGGAACTGGATGCGCTTGTAGTGGTTGTAGACGGCCACCGACAGGATCTTCTTGGCGGCGTCCTGGCCCACCACATAGTCATTCAGGAACTGGTAGATCTCCCGGGGCTTGGGCAGCTCGTCGAAGCGCAGCTCCGACGTTTCCGAGAGCTCCTCCTCGATGATCTCGTTGCACAGGTCGATGCACTCGTCGCAGATGTAGACCCCTGGTCCTGCGATGAGCTTCTTGACCTGCTTCTGAGATTTGCCACAGAAGGAGCACTTGAGCAGCTCCCCCGAATCACCGAACTTGGCCACGTGCCCGAGCCTCCCCCATGCCCTACTGGATTGCGCCGCTCGTGTCGACGGCGTTCCGGGCGGTGATCACGTCGTCGATGATGCCATACTCCTTGGCCTCCTCGGCCGACATGACGAAGTCCCGGTCGGTGTCCTTGTGCACGCGCTCGATGGGCTGACCGGTGTGGAGCGCGACGATCTCGTCCATGAGCTCCCGCATCCGCAGGATCTCCTTGGCCACGATCTCCAGGTCGGCAGCCTGGGCGTAGCCCGTCTGCCCGTATGGCTGGTGCAGCAGGATGCGAGCGTGCGGCAGGGCCAGGCGCTTGCCCTTTGTGCCCGCCGCCAGCAGCACCGCCGCCGCCGACGCCGCGCCGCCGATGCAGGTGGTGGCGATGTCGTTCTTGATGAACTGCATCGTGTCGTAGATGGCGAACAGCGCCGTGATGTCACCACCGGGGCTGTTGATGTAGATGTTGATGTCCTTGTCAGCGTTCTCCGACTCGAGGTGGATGAGCTGCGCGCACACGAGGTTGGCGATCGTGTCGTCGATGGGGGTGCCCAGGAAGATGATGTTCTCCTTGAGCAGCTTGGAGTACAGGTCGTAGGCCCGCTCCACCCCCCGGTTGGTCTGCTCGACCACCATGGGGATGGAGTAGTTCTGGATGTTGGTCACTCGTCGTCCTCGATGTCTTCGTCCTCGGTGCCGCCGCCGGCCGCCGCGGGCGTGGCCTCGGCGGCCACGTCGGACAGCTCGTCGTCAGGCAGGAGCAAGGACCGCTCGATGCTGCGGCCTTCGCCATCGACCACTTCTACCGTGCGCAAGAGCCATTCCATCGCCTTGCGCTTGCGAAGCTCCACGCGCAGCTCGGGCACGGCGTCGCTGCGCTCGTACGCCTTGCGCACCTGCGCCGGCTTCTGACCCACGCGCAGCGCGATGCGCTCGTACTCGGCTTCCAGCTCGTCGTCGTCGACCTGCATGTCCTCGGCATCGGCCACGGCCCGCAGGGCGAGGTCAACCTTGACCGCTCGCATGGAGGCGTCTTTGAGGCCCTCCATGAGCGACAGCTGGTCCTGGCCCGTGGCGGCGAGGTACTGCTCGAGGGCGATGCCCTGGGACTGGAGCTGCATGATGAAGCTCTCGGCCCGCTGGCGCAGCTCGGCGTTGACGAGGGCTTCCGGCGGGTCCTCGTCGACCAGGTCGGCGAGCGCACCGCTGGAGCGCTCGACCAGCATCTGACGAGCCTGGCCGAGGCGAACGTCGCCCAGCCGCTGGCGGATGCTGTCGCGCCACTCGGCGACGGTCTCGAACTCGCCGATGTTCTCGGCCACCCACTCGTCGGTCAGCTCGGGAACGGTGAGCTCCTGCACCTTCTTCACCGTGACGGTGAAGTCGGCCGGTTCCTCGGTGCCCGTGGGCGTGGTGGTGAAGGCCAGCTCGTCGTCGGGGGTGGCCCCGATGAGGCGCTCGTCGAAGTCCTCGGCGATCCAGCCCCGACCCAGCTCGTACTGCCAGTCCTCGGCGTTCAGGCCAGGCACAGGCTCGCCATCGCGGGTGGCGGCGAGGTCGAGCGTGACGTAGTCCTCCCGTGCGGCGGGCCGGTCGACGTCGGTCAGCTCGCCCTGCCGGCGGCGCTCGACCTGGATGGGCTCGTCCACGTCGGCGTCATCGACCTCGATCGAGGGCAGCTCCACCCGCAGGCCGGCGTACCCGGGCACGATGACGGTGGGCCGCACCTCGACGGTGGCGTCGAACACGACCGGGCCATCGTCTTGGCCGGCGGTGATGTCGACCTCGGGCGTAGCGATGATGTCGACGGCGTGCTCCCGCACGGCCTGGGCCAGGTACTGCGGGATGGCGTCGCGAAGGGCCTGCTCGCGGGCCGGTGCCGTACCGATCCGGGCCTCGAGGATGCGCCGGGGCGCCTTCCCGGGGCGGAAGCCGGGGATCCGGACCTCGCGGGCGATCTTGCGGAACGCGGCGTCGATGTCGCGGTCGAACTCGGCCTCGTCGACCTCCACGGACAGCTTGACCAGCGTGCGCCCTTCGTTGCCCTCCGTCTTGTCGAGGGGTTCGACCGTGCTCTTCATCAGGGGAGGCAGTGTACTGGTGGCACCAGGCAGGAAGTGTGCTCAGGCAGGGCCCCGCCGGCGGGGTTCGCTTCGGTGTTGGGGCTCCGATCGGCCACAATGGCCGGCGTATGCCGACGTGGAAGGCGCACGCCCTCGCCAAGCCCCATCCCGATCAGCTCGACCTCGATCGGGGCGACACGGTGCGGGCCATCGTGGACCTGCCCGATGTGCCGTCGGGCACAGCCGGCAAGGTGATCCTGGCCAACGGGTTCAACTGGTTGCGCTACCGGGTGCGGTTCGAGAACGGGGCCGAGGTGGCCGACCTCGATGGGCGCCAGATCGAGCCCACCGGCCGGGCGGCCAAGCGGCTGCGCAAGCGCAAGGGGTAGGCGCGCCGGACTCTGGTGCTACGTTCCCGCGAGGTCAGCGAGCACAGGAGCGAAGCGATGAAGGTTGGGGTCCTACTCGTCTTCCAGAACTGGCACGAGAACCTCTCGGACGAGGAGATGTTCCTGTCCGAGATCCGCCTCGGCGAGATGGCCGAGACGCTCGGCTACGACTCGGTCTGGTCGGTCGAGCACCATTTCGACGACTACTCGATGTGCCCCGATGCCACGCAGGCGTTGTCCTACCTCGCCGGCCGGACCAGTTCCATCACGCTCGCCACCGGCGCGGTCATCCTGCCGTGGAACGACCCGTTGCGGGTGGCCGAGAAGATCACGCTGCTGGACCATCTCGCCCAGGGCCGGCTCGTGCTGGGGATGGGCCGCGGCCTTGCCCGGATGGAGTACACCGGCTTCCGCCAGGACATGAACGAGGCCCGCGAGCGCTTCGACGAGGCGGCGATCATGATCACGAGGGCACTCGAGACCGGGTTCATGGAGAACGACGGCCCGTTCTACCCGCAGCCCCGCGTCGAGATCCGGCCTCGACCGACGCGCTCGTTCCAGGACCGCATGTATTCCGTGGCGGTGTCGCCGGACTCGGCCGATGCCGCGGCCGAGCTCGGCGTCGGCATGATGACCTTCCTGCAGGGAGCCATCGCCGACCACCGGCCCGCCGTCGACCGCTACCGCGAGCTGTACCGCGCTGCCCACCACCGCGAGCCGCTTCCACCGATCTTCGCCGAGTTCCTCTATTGCCACAGCGATGCGGAGGAGGCGGAGACCATGGCCCGCCGACACCTCTCCCAGTACTTCCTGTCCATCGTGAAGCACTACGAGTTCGCCGGCACGCACTTCGGCCAGACGAAGGGCTACCAGGCCTACGACGAAGGCGCCCGCATGATCCGCGAGGCCGGCCTCGAGGCCGCGGCCGCCGCGTATGCCGACGCCCAGCCGTGGGGCACGCCGGAACAGATCATCGAGAAGCTCAGCGCCCAGAAGGCGATCATGGGAGACTTCGACATCAACGTCGTGTTCAGCTACGCCGGCCTTCCGTTCGACAAGGTGGAGGAGAGCTTCACGCTGTTCTCCAAGGAAGTGCTGCCGGCGCTGCGAGAGCTGTAGGGCAGCGGCGCGCTGAGTAGCGCGGCAGGATCTTGCGGTCGATGAGGACCTGGAGCCAGTAGCAGAACGACTCCTCGGTGTCCCACGTCGCGGTGAACCCGGCCTGCTTGATCTTGACGGTGCTGACGAACGCCGCCGGGGGCACCTCGGTGGCGCCGTAGGCGAAGCAGAAGTCGGCGTAGTGGTGCGACTCGCCGACGAGCTCGCTCATGGGCACGTTGCGCAGACCGTGGTTGCTGATGATCTTGTCCCACACGTCGGCCTTGGCCGGCAGCATCTGGGCCAAGCTCTGGGGCTCGTCGGGCCCGACTTCGACGCCGAGCACCTCGGCCATCCCCGGCCAGATCTGGCGCCAGTTGAAGACCTCGCCGTTGGTGAGGTTGAACGTCTCCCCGGCCGCTACCGGCGCGGTGGCACCCCACGCGATGGCGTCGGCCACGAGACGGGTGTCGACGGCCTCCCAGACGTACGACACGCCGCCCGGGAAGCTGAACGGCTTGCCCTCCTCCTTGCGGATGGCGGCGTACGCCCCGATGATCGGGGGCAGGTTCATCACCACGCCGTAGTTGGGGCCGACGATCAGCTGCGGCCGCCAGATGCTGAAGGCCCAGCCATCGGCGGTCGACTTCTCACGGATGTAGTCCTCCTGCAACCAGTAGAAGTTCTCGTGCTGGTCTCGCGGGTAGCGCTCGCGGGCCGGGATGGGCATCGGGTGAAGGTGGATGCCGTAGGCCTTCGTGCCTTGCAGGAGGCTGACGTGCTGAAGCTTCGCCGCCTTGGCCAGTGGCTCCATCAGGTTCCGGAGCATGTCGCGATTGGTCTCCATCTGCTCGCGCTCGCTCCAACCCGGCACGAGGCCGGGCAACTCGTAGACCGCCGTATAGACGACGTGCGTGACGTCGCCGAGCCCGGCCACCGCCGCTGCCGTCGCGTCCGCGTCGCGCAGGTCGATGGGCACGTGGCGGAAGTCGCGGCTGGAGAAGACTTCGGGCTTCCGTCTGGACACGGCGATGACGTCCCAGCCGTCATCCAGGAACTTGTCGACGGCAGCGGCGCCAACGAGGCCGCTGGCCCCTGCGATCAGGACGGTGTTGGCCATCAGCGCGCTCCCCAGTCTCGACCCTGCCCCCGGCGGCCGGCGAGGCGACCCTACCAAGGCCGCCCGGTAGGCTCGCCAGGCGAACACGGGGAGTGGCGCAGCGGAAGCGCACCTGCTTTGGGTGCAGGAGGTCGGGGGTTCAAATCCCCCCTCCCCGACCAGTCTGACCAGGCATGATATCCTGTGCCCTCGTCGCAGATGCGACCCATGTATCAGCGATGTATCGGGGTGAAGGTCATGGGATGGAAGGCCACCGGGCAGCCGACGGTCCGCAAGCAGCGCGACAAGTGGGTCGTGCGCGTCGACGGCATCGATACCGAGACGGGCAAGCACCGGCCGCGACAGCTCGGTACCTACGCGTCGCAGCGCTCGGCGCTGGCCGCCGCTCGGTCGGTCTCCGTTCAAGAGCGAGTGGCAACACGGGACACGGTGTCGTGGTTGGTCCGCCGCTACGTGGCGTCGCGGTCGGACGTGACCTTGAAGGCGCGTGAGCAGTACCAGTGGGCGATCCCGCACATCGAGGCCGGGCTCGGCGCGATCCGCCTCGACCGGCTGGACCGGGAGGACGTCGCGGTCTGGCTCGAAGGCCTGGCGGCAGCCGGCGACCTGTCGTGGCGGTCGATCCAGATCTGCCGCACCGTGCTGCGGGCTGCCCTCGCCGACGCGGTGGAGGAAGGCCTGTTGCGGCGGAGTCCCGCCGCCCGAGTGCCCATGCCGCGTGCTGTCGCCAAGCCGCCGAAGGTGAAGGAGGTCGACGCCTGGACCGAGGAGCAGGTGGCCCGGTTCCTGTCGGTCAGCGCCGACCACCGCTGGGCCGTCGCGTTCCGCCTCGGCGTGCTCTACGGCCTGCGCCGCTCCGAGGCGCTGGCGCTGAAGTGGGACGACCTCGACCCGGCGGCCGGCACGCTGCGCATCGACGAAGGGCCTCGTCGCCGTGAGCAAGGGCGCCGTGTGGAGCGAGGCGAAGAACGCCCGCTCGCGGCGGGTGATCCCGCTCGACGACGAGACGCTGCGAGCCCTCGCCCGCCGGCGCAAGGAACAGGCCGAGGAGCGCCTGCTCGCCGGTCCGAAGTGGGAGGACCACGACCTGATCACCGCCACGCACGTCGGCCGGCCGGTAATGCCCCGCAGCCTCGACCGAGCGCTGGAGCTGCTCGTCGACGGAGGCCGGGCTCCCCCGGCTCACCTCCCACGGCCTGCGCCACACCGCTGCGACCCACATGGTCCGTGGCGCACACGACGTTGGCGAGCTGCGCGCGGTGGCCGACGTGCTCGGCCACTCCCCCGACATGCTCATGAAGGTCTACGCCCATGCCCTTCCCGAGAGCACGCGGGCGATCGCCGACCGCATCGGCCAGCGGGCGCCGGGTAACGGCTCATGAGCGACCCCGGCGAGCAAGAGCCGCCCCGGTACGTCTGGTACAGCCTGGAGGAGGCCCTGGAGCTGCTCGCCGCCCTCGAAGATGCTCGCGACTCGTTGATCAACGCGGGTCATCTGACAGCGGTCGTCGCGATCGAGGCCCAGGTTCGAGACCTCAGCCGTAGACTCGACTTCGATGACCCGTGGGGAGGAACCGATGTCCACTGAACCCCTCCGCGCCAGCGAGGCCGCCCGCCGCTTGGACCTTCCGACCAAGGAGCTGCTCCGCCTCATCCACGACCGGATGATCCGCTACGTCATGGTCGACGGCATCGCGCACGTACCCGAGGACGCCATCGACGAGTTCCAGAGCCGAGCGTCAGCCTGACGCTGTAAGCGTCCGTCGCAGCGCTCCATCGGGACCGGCCGATCGAGCTTCCACCGAGCGCACCACGAATGATCAAGTTCGTTACCGCCGTCCAATGCGTGACGACCGACCTTGTGCTGGCCCGGGTTCGGCACCTCGCGGACGTCCCCGACCGGCACTTATACGGGTGATCCACCACCTGGGCTGACCGCCCGGGGAACCTTTCTTCGGGCGGAGCTCGGACAAGGAGGTTTCCCGTGGTCTGGTCTCCGCTGGTTCGTCGCATCGCTCGCGAGGGCGACGGCGCTGATGTCTATGTGGTCGGCCATCGGCTCGTCGACGAGTTCTTACAGTTCGCTGCGGGTCGGGCGCGTCCCGAACACGGTGCGCGCTTACGCCCACGATCTGAAGGCGTTCTTCACCGTGATCGCCAAGGACCCGGAGGACGTACGCGCCGCGGACGTCTTCGGGTTCGTCAACGCGCAGCGCCGTGCTCGGGTCGGGGCCG
Organism: uncultured Acidimicrobiales bacterium; assembly: GCA_963728985.1. Taxonomy (GTDB): domain Bacteria; phylum Actinomycetota; class Acidimicrobiia; order Acidimicrobiales; family Ilumatobacteraceae; genus DASXAI01. The sequence goes on from CAVSME010000009.1 coordinate 540,294, forward strand.
AGAACGTGGTGCGGATCTCCGACGGCGGCTCGGGGCTGTCGAGCGCCACCATCCGGCGTCGGCTGGCTGCCGTGTCGGCCTTCTATGGCTATCTGGTCACCCGTGGCGATGCCGGTGTCGAGGTCAACCCGGTGCCCCGGGGCTTGCCCACCCGTCGGCATCGACGTGATGGTCGGGGTCAGCCGCTGGTGCGGGCGGTGCGGCGGCTGCCTCGGATCCTCGAACCCGACGAGGTCGCCGCGCTGATGGCGGCGCTGCGCACCCAGCGGGACCGCGCCATGGTGCAGGCGATGGTGCTGGGCGGTCTGCGCCGAGCCGAGGTGCTCGGCCTTCGCCTCGAGGATCTGCACCTGGGCGAGTGGCGAGTGTTCATCACCGACGGCAAAGGCGGCCATCAGCGCCTGGTGCCGGTGTCACCGTCGTTCTTCGCCACCGTCGCCGCCTACATGGACACCGAACGGCCCGTCGGGCTGGCCACCGATCGGGTCTTCGTGGTGCTCAAGGGGCCACGGCGAGGCCAGCCCCTGTCCGCGGACGGCTTGGACGAGATCATGAGCGGTGCCCGAGCCCGGGCCGGTCTGGCCCACGGCACCTGTCATGAGCTGCGCCACACCTGCTTCACACGTCTACGCGAGGCCGGCATGAGCATCGAGGCCCTGCAGGCCCAGGCCGGGCATCGCTCGATCGCCTCCACCCAGCTCTACCTGCATCTCGGTGATGGGTGGCTGGCCGACGAGTACCGGCGGGCGGCCGAGGCCATCGAAGCCCAGGCGTCGGTGGGGGTTCCCCGATGAGCGCGGCGTCGCATCTGCTTCGGCGGCGAACGCGACCCGCCCGCAACGAGGACACGCCTCGGCGACACCGGTCCCGGAGCGCAGCTGGGAAGAGCTGGCTGTCCGGGCTCCGCAAATGGTGACGACCATGCGGTCGCTATCTGGATCAGCTGGCCGTGTCGTCACGACCCTCCACGGTCGACGCGGCGTCGCTGGCGCTGCGTCACCTCGCCGCCATTGTGACCGAGTCCGATCCGGTGTGCACGTCGGTGGCGGCGATCGAGCGTCACCACGTCGAGGCCTACAAGGTGGCGTTGGCGGCGCGGCCCGGGCAAACGGCGGCAACAAGACAGTGAGCGTCGACGACCATCCGCCACAACCTGGGGATGGCTCCGCACGTTCTTCGAGCGGATCATCGACTGGGACTATCCGGATGCTCCCCGCGGGTTCCGATCTTCCCCGGGGACCTGCCCAAGGCCGACGAACCAACGCCGAAGTTCCTCGACGATCCCACCGCCGCCAAGTTCATGGCCGCGCTGGCCGCCGATCCCAACCGGCGACGGCGGCTCATCGTCGAGCTCCTGGCCCGCACCGGCATGCGCGCCGGTGAGATCGGCGGAGTCCGCGACGACGCCATGTATCGCCTCGGCGACACCTACTGGCTGCGCATCCCGCTGGGCAAACTCCACAACGACCGCTCGGTGCCGCTGCACCCGATGCTGGTCGGTTTGATCAACGACTACCGGGCCTGGCGGGGACCGACCAGCCACCGGGCTGCTCGTCGAACGCGACGACCACCAGCCCTTCGACCGGCGCACCATCCACCGCTACGTCGCAAGCAGTCGCCCGACGCGCCGGCGTCGGGCACGTCCACCCCCACCAGCTGCGCCACACCCTCGCCACCCAGTGCCTCAACCGGGGCATGTCGCTCGAAGCCATCGCCGCGCTGTTGGGCCATCGCTCACCACGCATGACCCTCGTCTACGCCCGCATCTCCGACACCGTCGTCGCCGACGAGTACTTCACCGCCACCAGCGCAGTCGAAGCCGACACGCCGACACGTGACCGCGTCGGCACGACGAACGCGACGCCGCGCGCACGGCATCGTCGGCTCCTCGGCAACGGCCACTGCACCCGACCCCTCGAGCTCGACTGCCGCTTCCAGACCATCTGCGAAGGCTGCGGCTTCTACGAGACCGGCCCCGAGTTCGTCACCATCCTGCGCCGCCAACGCGACGACGCCGTCGCACACGCCGACGTGGCTCGCACCACGCTCTACGACGAGCTCGTCCGACGTCATCGACGACAGCGCTATCAGCTGACGCGCCGCTCGACAATCAGCCCACCCCATGGTTCCATGAACACAGCCCAGGCCCGGAAGATCACCCGTGTAACGGCACTTCGGGGGCACTCGCATCGCTCCGGCTCGACGGTGCTCTATGTCGTCCGTCGCTCCTCGTCGCTGCGCACGATGCAGAACTGGTTGCCCGACGGATCGGCGAGGACCACCCAGCCCGTGCCGTCAGCATTACGACGGTCGGCCACCTGTCTCGCGCCGAGGGCCAGGACTCGTTGCACCTCCTCATCGCGACTCCGGTCTGAGGGAGCCAGGTCCAGGTGAACACGGCCAACGGGTTCCTGCAGAACATCGACCTCGGTGAAGAGCAAGCGGTGACCCCCAGTCGAGTCGACGATGATGCATTCCTCGTCCCCGGGCTCGTTTGGGTCGCCCGCCATGTCGACGTAGTGGAGGACTTGCTTCCACCACTCTGAGAGCTCGAACGCGTTCTCACAGTTGAAGGTCGTGTGCGACACCCGAGACACCACGAAGAAACCATAGATTGAGCCGGCGGTCCCGCGTCGCGCCCCATATCGCCGGCTCGGGGCTGGTCGGATCCAGGCTCGCCAGCCTGGTTCGCGACCGCTTGCGCCAGCGGCTACAGGTCGAGGTCGAGGTCATGCTCAACCTCCGAGATCTCCCTCACGACGCCGCTCGAAGACATCACCTCCTGGACTTCCCGCAGGACCTGCCGCCACAGCAGCTGCGCTGACGGATCCAATGGCTCCGTCCCGAGCGCGCTTGACCCGTCAAGGATCCCGTGTTCTAGGCGGTGGGTCTCGATGAGGGTGGCGGCGTCGATCCAGCCGCCAACCGGCTCGCCGTCGGCCGGCGGCGGTCCGATGGTGCGTGTGAGATAGGCGGGCGGGCCATCGCGGCTTCGATCTCGGCTCGGCGGGTCGAGAACAGCCGCACGACGTCGGCGGGGATGCCGGCGAGCTCGGCCGTGCCGTTGCGGACGGGCGCCCACTCAACCCCGAGCCGTTCGGTGAGGAGCTGACGGAGATGTGCTTCGTACAGGTAGCCGGCCGTCTTGGCGTGGGCGAAGACGTGGCGGAAGTCCAGCGTGCGCCACCAACCGTCCGGGCCGCGCACGGTGTTGGCCACTACCACGTGTGTGTGCACGTGCGGGTCGCCGGCGCGGCTGGTGCGATGCCGGAACGCCGCGCCGACCAGCCCGTCGCCAGGCACCTCCTCGACGCCGTCGCGACCCCGGCGCGACCACACCGCCCGCTGCTCCAGGAAGCGGACGGCCGCGTCGACGGCCGCCTCGTGGGCGTAGCGCACCACCGCAGCGATGTCACGCTCACCGAGTCCGAACAACACGGACACGGACTTCGGGGTCGAGAAGGTGAGATCGAACCCGGGTACCCGACGATTGGCGGCACAACCCAACCGTGTCCCCGTTCTCGGGTCACGGTCGGCCAGCACGGCGACCAGGTCGACGGCTTCGACCTCGCCCGCCAAGCCGAGTAGCTCGGCACCCCGGCCCACCCACCGGCCCGGCACCTCACCGCCGAGGTAGTAGTCCTCCGCCCCACCGGCGACCGAGCCGAGGTAGTAGTGCTCACTCCCCGGCGCCAGCACCCCGATGTTCAACACGACGACGCTCCACGCGCCGCGCCGGGCATCGATGATGCAAGTACGTGAACCCTCTCGTGTGAGGCCTTCCGCGAGTAGACCATCGCCCGTCAGTCCAACTCGAGGAGGGACAGCTGGGACACAGTCGGCATCACCGCAGCGGGCACCACCTTGACCGACCGAGCCTCGATGATCGAGACCACATCTGCGCCAACGAACAAGCGGTAGCAGCCCGCCGTGAACCGACCGTCGTCGCGATGGCACTCGAGCCGCTGCATGAGCCCGGCGTCCGTCAACCTGCGCACGGCTCGCGCTGCGGTGTCCTTCGATACGCCGAGCGCCACCGCGATCGACCGGGCGGACACGCTCGCCGCCCCGTCGCAGCTCTCGGACACGGCCAGCTCCAAAACGACCCAGGCCAGCGGCCCGAGCCGACGCCGAAGCTCACTCGCGGCGCTACCGATCACCACGACGTTGCCGGTCACGGCACGAACGGCAAGCCGCGAGCCCACCGCTCGAATGCCGCCGCCGGCACCCGGATGCTCCGCCCGATCCGCACCGCCGGGATCCCGTCGGTGACGTCGCCGTCGAGCCAGCGCCGGGCGAGCTGGTAGGCCGCCGTCCTGCTGATCTGCAACCGGCGCGCCACTTCCGGCAGGGAAAGGAACGCACCGACTTCCACCACATTGCTCACGTCGCACCTCCGGTCACTCGCTTGCACGGCTCGCCTTCTGACGGACCAACGGACGGCCCGGACGCTGAGACGGAGAAAATTCGTTCGGAGACGACGGCCGGCCCCGAAGGCCGGATCGATGCGGCCGCTGGGCCTTCGAGTCGAAGACCCTCGCCGTAGGTGCGCTGACCCGCTCTACGTCGCCTACAACCTCGCCGCCACTGCCACGAGCCTTCCGGCAGGCCACCTCGGCGACCCCGTCGCGGCGCCGAGGGTGATGGCGCTCTGCGCTGCCGTCTTCGTCGTCGCAAACGCTTGGTTCGCTGTCGGGCCCGACCGTCCCCTCGCCCTGCTGCCGCCCTTCGTGCTCGCCGGTGTCGGCATCGGGTGCGCAGAAACAGCCGAGCATGCAGCCGTCGCCGCGCTCGGCGCCAGCCGAGCTACGCGGTTCGGCGTTCGGGATGCTCACGGGCGTTCAGTCGATTGGGAATCTCGCCGCCTCCCTCGTCGCCGGCGTCCTATGGACCGCCGCGTCGCCCGGCTTGGCGTTCACGGTGCTAACGGTCACGATGGCCATCTCGGTGCCCCTCGTACTCGCCGCGGCCGGCGAGCGCTCTGATACATCGGTGACGAACTGATACATCCGGGCCACGTGATACGCCGCGGGGCTTGGTCTCCTCGCGTCGCGGAGGAGGCTACGGAGGCTCGAGAGCCGGAGATCGCAGTATCGGAGATGTATCAATCCGGTGCGCGCCAACCCTTCCAAACGGGTGTCAACCCGTCCAGGCCGAGCACGGGAGCGGCCTGCTCAGTGATACGGAACGGTACGCGGAAACACTGGCTGAGCAGGGCTTTTCCTGCCTTGGGTGCAGGAGGTCGGGGGTTCAAATCCCCCCTCCCCGACCAGTGTGATCTGGCGTCGGACGGACTGACCTTGTCGCTGACTTCCAGGGCGCCGCGCTGATCGTGTCCGAGCTCGTCGTCACCGCGGATTCTCCCCGTGGATCGCGTCCCCGCGGTCCAGATCGAACCGCCTCCGCGTCGGATAGGGCAACGGCCAGCGTTCGGCGGGTAAGAAGTTGGTGTGAATCGGTGCTGCGGCGCCCGAAGCCAAGGCGCCACCTCCGAGACCTCACCTACCGTTGTGGCATGGCGGTCATCGACGATGATCGGGCGGCGGCGGCGGGCATAGCGCCCGGGGTCGAAGCCAACGCCCGCTTGACGGGCTCCGCCGCAGCGGTGCTCCTGATCTTGCTCGCCGTCGAGGGCGTCACGATCCTCGAAGTCGACCGCCTCTTGCGCCTTCACGTCTTCGTCGGCATGTTGCTCGTGCCGCCCGTGCTCCTGAAGACAGCCACCACCGGCTACCGCTTCGCCCGCTACTACGCAGGGAGCGCTCCCTACGTCCGGCGCGGACCGCCGCACGCGATCCTGCGGATCCTCGCCCCCGTCGTCGGGTTGCTCACGTTCGCGGTGCTCGGCACCGGTGTCGCGCTGCTGTGGGCGCCGGGCAGCTGGCGCCACGCGATGCTCGTCCTGCACAAGGCGACCTTCGTCGTGTGGTTCGGGGCGATGACGGTGCATGTGCTCGGTCACCTCGTCGACACCTATCGGCTGGCCCCGCGGGACTGGAGGCCGAAGGCGGCGTACGTGCCCGGTGTGTGGCTGCGCCGCGCCACTGTCGTTGCCACATTGGTGGCGGGAGCAGGTCTCGGACTCCTCGCCCTGGGCCAGGTCGACGGCTGGACACCAGGCTGACCCGTCGCCCGCCGATGCCAGCTTGGCGGGTTGTGGTTGCCGCCATCCTGCTGGGCGCGTGCACCTCATCGTCACCGTCGGCCAACTCCACTTCCACCGCGGTCTCGGCGTCGAGCGCGCCCCCGCTACCGACGACCAGCCCGGTGGTGACGCCGGCGCCACCGCCCGGATCGACCGCGGCCTCAGCCGGTCCCTGCGGCGGGTCGGGCCCCGTCCCGGCCCGCTACGAACACGTCGTGTGGATTTGGATGGAGAACCACACCGCCTCATCGGTGCTCGCCTCCGAGCAGGCGCCGTTCGAGCGGCAGTTGGCGGCCGACTGCGGGGCGGCCGACCACTACCGTGCGGCTGGCTCACCGTCGCTGCCGAACTACCTCGCGGCGATCACGGGGTCGACCCACGGCGTCCACGACGACGCGTCACCGGCGGCCCATCGCATCATGGACGACAACCTCTTCCGGCAGGTCACGGCGGCCGGCGGGACGGCCCGCTCCTACGAAGAAGCGATGCGGAGCAACTGCGAGCAGGAAGGCAGCGGCCGCTACGCGGTGAAGCACAACCCGCAGGCGTACCTGACCGATCCGGCCGACCGCGCCGCCTGCCAACGCGACGACGTGCCGCTCGGCGACTCGGCCGGTGGAGCCTTCGTCGATGACCTGAATGCCGGCCACCTGCCAACCTTCAGCTTCATCACACCCGACCTCTGCGATGACACCCATGACTGTGACGTCGCGGTCGGTGATGCCTGGCTGCGCAGCTGGGTCGGCGCCATTGTGAGCAGCGCGGCCTACGCCACCCACCGCACCGCCGTCTTCGTGGTGTGGGACGAGCCGACTCCCATGCCGCTCCTGGTCGTCAGTCCCACCACCCCCGCCGGTGTCACGTCGACCGAACCCTTTGACCACTACTCACTGCTGCGCACCACGGAGGAGCTGCTCGACCTGCCGCTCACACTCGGCGCCGCCGCCACAGCGACGAGCATGCGCCCGGTGTACGGCCTTTGAGCGGGGCGACAGCGGACCGTCGCCCCCTTACTGTCATCTCACCTGCGGCAGGTAGAGGGGGAGGGTAGTGGGCGCGCGTGTGCTGCTGGCCGAGGACGACCGCTCGGTGCGGGACGCGTTGTCGCGGGCACTCGAGCTGGAGGGCCACTTCGTCGACGCGGTACCCGATGGTGGTGCGGCCCTCGATGCGTTGCATGCCCGCCGGCCGGACGTGGTGATCCTCGACTGGATGATGCCCGTGCTCGACGGGTTGAGCGTGTGCCGAGCCATCCGTGCCGAAGGTGACCGGGTCCCGGTGCTCATTCTCACCGCACGGGGCGAGGTCCGTGATCGGGTCGCCGGTCTCGACGCCGGTGCCGACGACTACCTCCCCAAGCCGTTCGCCCTCGACGAGCTCCTGGCCCGAGTGCGGGCGTTGCTGCGGCGCACCCTCGACGGCGGCGTCGACGCACCGGCGATCCAGGTTGGCGATCTCTCGATGGAACCGTCCGCCAGGCAGGCATGGCGGGGAGAGAGGGAGCTCGAGCTGACGAAGACCGAGTACGACCTGTTGGAGGTCCTGGCCCGCAACGCCGGCATCGTCTGCACCCACGCCACGATCTATGACCGGGTGTGGGGCTACGACTTCGGTCCCGATTCCAAGGCTCTGGCCGTCTACATCGGCTACCTCCGGCGGAAGCTGGAGGAGGGCGGCGAGGCCAGGATCATCCATACCGTGCGAGGAGTCGGCTACACGGTGCGGGCGCCATGACGTTGCGGGCCCGGCTGGCGCTGGCCCTCGGTCTGCTCGCCGCGTTGGCCGCCGGCCTCGTCGCCATCGCCGGCTATCGGGCCACCTCTGACCGCTTGTACGCCCAACTCGACAATGCCCTGTCGAATCAGGCGGCGCGTGTCGCCGACCCCGACGGTCGCTACGCCAACCTCATCTGCAACCAGATCAAGAACACGCCGGTGCCGAGCGACATCGACCGAGGCCAGCTGGCCGATCTCACGGGGACCGACGTCCAGTGCCTCGACGCCACGGGGACGCCGTTCGCATCGACCGAGGCCACGCCGCTGCCGGTTTCCGACGCCGATCGCGCCGCGGCGGCACGCGGCCAATCCTCGATCAGCTACTCGAGCGATGTCGACCAGCGGGTCGTCACGATCGCCCTCCCCGGTGGTGGCGCCGTCCAGCTGGCCCGTGACCTCGATGAGGTCCACGTGGTGCTGGATTCGTTGCGGGTCCGGTTCACGCTCCTCGGGCTGGCCGTCACGGTGCTGGCCATGGCCGCCGGTTGGTTCCTTGCCCGGCGCTTCACCCGCCCGATCGTGACGCTGACGGCGGCAACGGAGACGATCGCCGGCAGTGGCGCGCTGGACGTCGACATCCCCACGGGCAGCAGCACGACCGAGACCGGTCGTCTCTCACGGAGCTTCGCCACGATGATCGACGCGCTGCGGACGTCCCGGGCCCGGCAGCAGGCACTGGTGCAGGATGCCGGGCACGAGCTGCGCACGCCGTTGACGGCGTTGCGGACGAACGTCGACGTCCTCCGCCGCCATCCCGGCCTCGACCCCGACCAGCGCGCCCGGATACTGGCGGACGTCGGCGCCGAGCTCCGCGAGCTCACGCTGCTCACCGACGAGCTGATCACGTTGGCCATGGAGGACGCCGGCAACGAGGAGCCCACCGCCGTCGATCTGGCCGAGCTGGCCCGGCGGGCTTCGGCCCGGGCCGAACGGCGGACGGGCCACCGCGTCGAGGTGGACGCCGAGAGCTCGATGATCGTCGGCCGCCCCCGGTTGCTGCTGCGCGTCGTGGACAACCTGCTGGACAACGCGGCCAAGTTCGACCCGACGGACCTGCCGATCGAGGTCACCGTTCGATCCGGTCAACTGACGGTCCGCGATCATGGTCCGGGGATCCGGCCCGAGGACCGGCAACGGGTCTTCGACCGCTTCTACCGGGTCCTTACGTCACGGACCCAGCCCGGCTCCGGCCTGGGACTGGCCATCGTGCGCGACGCCGTCGCCGCCCACCACGGCGACGTGACCGTCACCAACCACCCGGACGGTGGGGCCGTGTTCACCGTGACCCTGCCCGCCGCCGAAGTCTCAGCAGACTCTCAGGACGCTCTTACCGAGTAGCGGCCGTTCTCTTACTTGGTCGCGTGAACCTGGGGCGACCGAGATCGGAAGGATGCCGATGCCGTCCCAGCCCGTCGACCCCCCCAGGCGAACCCAGCCTCCCCGGCGCCCGTACCCTGAGCTGGAACGCGACCGCGGCCTGGCCCGAACGACGATCGCGACGCGCTGGATCGCCGCCGGCGGGATCGCCGGTGTCGGGGTGTTCGCCGGTCTGGCTGCCATCTCCACGGGCGCCACGGCGACCACGCCGCCCACGACCCCGACCGTGATCGAGGAACCGGCGGCCACCGCGCCACCGACCACGGCCGCGTCTCCGTCGACGAGCGACCCGAGCACGAACGCCGCTCGGCGAGCGCCGACCACACCGGCCACGGCGGCGCCGGCCACGAGCCCCTCGACGATCGCGCCGAGCGTGACGGCACCGGCCCAGGTGCCGAGAACCCACCGGCGGCCAGCGGCCACATCGGGTAGCTCGTGACCGCCGAGTGGCCGACGGTCAGCTTCGCCGCGCTCGGCACCACGGCCGTCGTCGTGACCACGGCTCCGGACGCCCTCGATGCGGCGCAGCGAGCGGTGGAGAGGGTCATCGCCGGCCTCGATGCCGCTTGCAGCCGCTTCCGGGACGACAGCGAGCTGACCGCGGTGAACCTCGCCGCCGGGCGGACGATGCCAGTCTCCCCCACGCTGCGCGATGCGTTGGCGACGGCCTTGTGGGCGGCTCGAACCACCGGAGGTCTCGTCGACCCAACGGTCGGCGAAGCGGTGCGACTGCTGGGCTACGACCGCGACTTCGCCGCCGTCCGGCGCGAGGGACCGCCGTCGCCCGTGAGGGTCTCACGCGTGCCGGGCTGGCAAGCGGTTCACCTCGACGACGTGACCGGCACGGTCTTCGTGCCGCGCGGCGTCCAGCTCGACCTCGGCGCCACCGCCAAGGCATGGTGCGCCGACCGCGCCGCCGCACACGCGGCGGCCGCGACCAGTGCTGGCGTCCTCGTCGGGTTGGGTGGTGACATCGCCGTCGCCGGCCCGGCCCCGGCCGGTGGATGGGTCATCCGGATCGCCGATCGTCACGACGACGCGCCTGACCCGGACGCGACAATGGTCACCATCTCGAGCGGCGGGCTGGCGACGTCGGGCACGGCGTCCCGCCGCTGGTGGCGGGGTGAGCGGCTGCTGCACCACATCGTCGACCCGTCCACCGGCCAGCCTGCCAGCGGAGGCTGGCGGACCGCCAGCGTGGCCGGAGCGACCTGTGTCGACGCCAACGTGGCGGCCACCGCCGCCATCGTCATCGGCTCGAGCGCGCCGGCCTGGCTGGAGAGCCGACGGCTCGCCGCCCGGCTGGTGGCTGACGACGGGACCATCGTGATCACGGGCGGCTGGCCAGACGACGAGCCCGCCGTCGCCGCCGCCCGCGGGGGCCGATCCGCATGATCGTCGCGGGCGAGCTGACGTGGTACCTCACCCGCTCGAGCGGCTTCGTCGCGTTGATCCTCCTGACCGCGAGCGTGGCGCTCGGCGTCGTCACCATGGCGCGCTTTCGCACCACGGCGTGGCCTCGGTTCGTGACGCAGGCCCTGCACCGCAACGTCTCGCTCCTCGCGATCTGCTTCCTGGGCGCCCACATCGCGACGAGTGTCTTCGACGGCTTCGCGCCGATCGGCTGGCTCGACGCCGTGATTCCGTTCATCTCGGCGTACCGACCCATCTGGCTGGGTCTCGGCGCGCTCGCCCTCGACCTCCTGATCGCCGTGATCGTCACGAGCCTCGTGCGCCGTCACATCGGGCACCGCACCTGGCAGATCGTCCACCTCACGTCATGGCTGGCGTGGCCGGTCGCCGTGCTCCACGGGCTCGGTACCGGCAGCGACACCCAGAACGGGTGGGGTCAGATCGTGTACGCCGCCTGCGCCGGCGTCGTGCTCCTCGCTTGCTGGTGCCGCCTGGCCATCGGCTGGCCGACGAAAGCAGGGGCCCGTGTCCTGGCCGGCATGGCCTCGATCGTCGTGCCCGTCCTCGTCATCGTGTGGGCCCTGGCGGGACCTCTGGAGCCGGGCTGGGCCAAGCGCGCCGGGACCCCCGCACCAGCCTCGAGCAGCTCCTCCGGCGCGGCGCCGTCCGTCCCAGACCACATTGCGGGAGCGGGCCAATGACCATGACACGCCACCTGAGCGCGGCACCACCGACGACGCTGCCGCGGCTGCTGCCTCGACCGGCAACGAGCAGCCTGGCCGCCCACCTCGACCGCTACGGCCCGCTCCCTTCCGGCTCCCCGGCCAAGCTCGTCGAGGAGGTCCGGCAGGCCGGCTTGCGGGGACGCGGTGGCGCCGGCTTCCCGACGGCGGTGAAGCTCGGCGCCGTCCGCGCCACGACCGACCGGCGTACCCCCTTGCGTCCGCGCCGACCGGCGATCGTGGTCGCCAACGGCACCGAAGGCGAACCGGCCAGCATCAAGGACGCCGTGCTCCTCGTTCACGCGCCCCATCTGGTGCTCGACGGAGCCGCGGCCGCAGCCGCCGCCGTGGGCGCCGACCGGGCCATCGTCTGCGTGGACCGTCTCAACACGGGGGCGATCAACGCAGTCGAACAGGCCCTGGCGGCGCGCCGAGCGCGCTGGCCCGACGCCGTCGCCTTCGAGCTCGTGGCGACGCCATCCAGGTACGTCGCCGGTGAGGAGTCGGCACTCGTCCACTTCCTCAACGGCGGCGAGGCCAAGCCCACACTCGTCCCACCACGGCCCTTCGAGCGGGGCGTCGACGGCCGCTCCACGCTCGTCAACAACGTCGAGACGCTGGCGCAGATCGCGCTCATTGCCCGCTTCGGCGCAGCATGGTGGCGCCAGGTCGGGAGCCAGGATGACCCGGGCGGCGCGCTCTTCTCCATGAGCGGCGGCGTCGAGCGGCCCGGCGTCTACGAGCTTCCCCTCGGCACCGAGCTGCGCGCCCTTCTCCACCATGCAGGAGCCGGCACCACGAGCGGTGTGCTCATCGGCGGCTACTTCGGGACCTGGCTCCCGCCGTCAGCCCTCACATCCGTCCGGCTCGCCGGAGCCGATCTCGCCCGTCATGGCGCCTCGCTCGGGTGCGGCGTCATCGCCCCGCTGCCGTCCCGTTCGTGCCCGCTGGCCGAGGTGGCGCGGATCACGACGTGGCTCGCCGGCCAATCGGCGGGCCAGTGCGGCCCGTGCAAGTTCGGGTTGCCGGCCATCGCTGATGCGCTGGCCACCGTCGCCGGCGGCGACCCGTCTGGCCGGGCCGAAGCGGCGCTGCGGCGGTGGTTGCCGATGGTGGATGGTCGCGGCGCCTGCCGGCTTCCCGACGGCGTCAACCGCTTCGTCAGCAGTGCCCTGGACGTCTTCGGCGATCACCTGGCCCGACATCGCAGCAGCGGCGGCTGCGGCGCGGACACAACGCCTCTGCTCCCGGTTCCGACGCGCACCGGAGGCTGGCGATGACGCTGCGCATGACCGTCAACCCCATCACCTGCGTCGGGCACGGCATCTGCGCCGATCTCTTCCCGGAGTGGATCACGCTCGACGACTGGGGCTACCCGATCATCAAGGCCGGCGCCATCCCGCCCACCCTTGTCGAACATGCCCGCCGGGCGACCGACGCCTGCCCGACCGTCGCCCTGATCCTGCGCCGCGTCGAGTCCGCCCATTAGCGGCGACGGCTCGGAGAGGTTGCGTCACGCCGACCGCCCCTGGGCTCCGCTCGGGAACCGCACCCACGACAGGCAGCCACCGTGGCCCCGATCATGGTCCCAGTGCAGCTTCGAGGAAGCTACTGAGGGCTTCTTCCTTCATTGTGATCCGCAGGTTTCCATCGACCCTGGAGACGTCGAGGGTGGGGCAGAAGAAGTCGCCACCGGCAATGAAGAAGTGCGGCGATCCGACGACGTCTCGCGCCCGCCCATCCTGCCAGTCCTCCAGGACGCGCCGTCGATCGCCCTCGTCCGGCGGTCGCAGGTCATGCTCCGCCGCGATCGCGCTGAGCACCACCGGATCGGCGATGTCCCGGCCTTCCTCGAACAGAGCGGCCCGCAACGCGAGGCTGACGGCTTCGCCCGTCGCCAGGCCCCGCCCGTACGCGCCTGCAGCGAGAGCGAGCGCGGGGAGCGAGCTGTGAGGGAACGCTAAGGGTTCGAAGCCGTGGAACAGATCAGGGGCGACCTGACGCCGGAGCTCGTCGACCTCTTCTCCGATGAACTCGGCGTCCTGGGGCACGCCGTTGACGAGCTCCAACGGCCAGGCTCGCACGTACAACCTGGGCTCGTCACGACCGAGGCTTTGGCGGCGGTCAACAAGACGACGAAGACCCACGTGCGTGAACGGGCAGCACACGTCGGCGAACACTTCGATCGGGGCCACGCAGCCTCCTCCGCCGACAGTCAACTCGGACTCGTCGTGGCACGCCAGCACTGTCGACCCCGGCGCCGGAGTACACGCGGGTCGCCGTCCCATCGGGACCTTGTCTCCGGTTCACCGCCGCTTCATCGAACGGGCTTCCCATCGGATGTTGGCCGAGCGGCCGGGACGATCTCGTCCCCGATCAGACGCTCGCCTTCCCGCTCGCCAGCTAACGCGCCGAGAGCACGTCGGCCAGGAGACGCTCCCATCGGCCGAGCTGCACATCGGGCAGGAACCGCTCGATCACGCGTTCACGGGCGCGCTCGCCCATCACCTGGCGCTGCTCGGCGTCGCCGAGCGTCCTACCGAGGGCGGCGACGAAGGCGTCGAGGTCGGTCGGGTCGCGCAACAGGACGCCGGACTCGCCGTCCACGATCTGATCGGTGATGCCACCCACCGCGCTTCCAATGACGGCCCGCCGCTTGAACATCGCCTCGCTGACGGTGAGCCCGAAGCCCTCGGCCAGGCTCTTCTGCGTGACGACGGCGGCATGACGCTGCAACGCGTTGACGATGATGGCGTTCTCCTCCGAATCACCCATCGGGAGGCAGACCAGGGCGATCCTGCGTCGGGCATGGTGAGGGAGGCGGTGCCACGCCTCCCAGCACTCGTGGAAGACCTGAGCGCCCTCGGGATCGTCGGCGACCGCCGTCACAACCGGACCCGCGAGGAGAAGCTGGGCGCCCCCGTCGCCGACGACGAAGTCCGCAAATCCATGGAGTACGCCAACCATGTCCTTCAGCCGGTCCCACCGCGAGATCTGGACCACGATCGGGACATCAGGGCCGGGAGGCGGACCCGTACGGACGATGTCGGCACCGTGCTCGAGCCGCCGGGTCGTGCCGTCCGAGCGCCGGTAGTCCGCGCTGGCGTGGTGGCAACCGAGTATGCCCGCCGCGCCGAGGATGGCGTGGACCTGGTCGATCGGCAACTCCTGGTTCTTCGGTGAGAACGGATCGATCGAGGGCGGGATGGCGTGGGTCAACTGGTCGGGGGCCCATGACGGAGCAAAGCCGCGGCGACTGAACACGTATGCCTCGGCCACCGGAGGCTCGAGGTAGCGACGGAGGAACTCCCAACCTTCCTCCGTGCGTTCGTTCGCTGTGTCGGTGCCGACGTGGCAGCGCCAGATGACCCGCGCTCCGCGCTGGTGCATGGCGGCGGCCAGTCCCGCTGGCTGGGGGTCGTGGAGCACCACGATGTCACCCGGTCGAACCGCACCCGCCAACTGGGCGGCGTTGTCGCGCAGCACCGCTTCGTAGTGGCGGTGCTCGTCCTCGCCGAGAGGCCCACCGTCGCCGGCGACGCCGTAGAGGTGGTTGTGCAGCCGCTTCGTGATCGCGAAGAAACGCTCGTCACCCTCTATGACGAGCCAGCGGGCGTCGACGCCCGCACCACGCGCGTAGGGCAGCAGGACGTGGAGCATCTCGGCGACACCGCCTCCGGAAGCGGTGGAGTTGACATTGATCACGGCCGCGCCGCGCGTCCTCGACCACGCATCGCCAGACAAGAGCTCCTCGATCCGGCCAGGCGGCGCGACCGCGCCGAGAGCGCGGAGGTCGGCGGGCGCGAGCAGGACCTCATGCACGCGGCGTTCTCCTCACGAGTCCGTCGGCTCCGGGTACTGCCAGGCTTTCGGGAGGCGGCGGCCCGTGACGAGCACGGGAGCGATCCGGATCCAGAACGGCTTGGCGCCCTGGTGCCAGGCCCGCAGGCCGAGGTTCTTCACCCGCTCGAGCTCATCGGTCTCCTCCACCTCGGCCGCGTTGCCGTAGATCAACACACTCCAGCCGGAGCGGTAGAGCGGGTCGATGGCATCGATTTCGAAGGAGACCTCGGCGCCGTGCCGCAGCGCCGCGAATTTCGTCCCCGAATCGGTGCGGATGACGATGTCGTCGCCGTCCATGACGTAGTTGACCGGGAGGATCGCCGGCCAGCCGTCGTTCAGGAACCCGATGCGGCCGACACGGTTCTTTCGCAAGAGCTCGGCGCATTCGTATCGGTTGAGGATCGCCACCTGGTGACCAGGGTCGCGCGGGTCGCCCGCTGGGGAGTGGGCAGTCATGAGCCCACCAGCTGACGGACGGGGGCGTCGAACACGAGGCTGGCCGGGTCGAAGCATCCTTCGGCGTACCGGAACGGACCGTCGGGGAGATCCCAGACCGCCGCGGCCCCGTCCGGGAACGGCCGGCCCTCGACCATGGTCCAGCCGTCGACGGGCGTGCTCCACGGTGCCCGCACCAGGCCGGTGGGCAGCGCGCACCACCGATCGGACGTCCGGAAGGTGGTCGGGAGCCCGCTGCCGTCGAGATCGACCCGTCCCGACACCGTCCGCTCGCCGTCGGTCAGGCGAACCTCGAACGAGTGCGATCCCGCGTCCACCCACGTGACGTGCTCGTCGAGCAACAGCGTGGGCGCCAACAGGATGGCATCGCTCAGATACGTGACCAACTCGCTGACGTCGAACTCGGGTCCCGCCCCATTCACCACTGGGATCAGATCGAGCAGCTTGCCATGCATGCGGCCCCGCCCCATGACGTAGATGTCGCTGGCGTAGATCGGGAGCGCCCGCCGCAGCTCGAGACGCATGTCGTACACCCGAGTGGGACGCGAGACGTTCGTGTCGTACTGCCAGGCCTCACACGGCCGCCACCGGGCCGCGAGAGACCGCCGGAACCGCCCCCGGAACCGGGCCTGGACCGAGCGGATCCATGGGCGCCCGATCACGCCCATGGCACGGAAGTAGGACGCGGCCGCCACGGGCAACGCGACGAGGTCGGCATCCGTCACGACCGGCCGCCCGAGGCGGGACGGCGGGACGGGAAGCTCGGCGAGATCACGCTCGAAGTTGCGTCGTAGCCTGTCCACCTAGGCCTCCGCAGTCGCAGCCGGGACCTTCGGTGCGTCGACCGCTTCAAGGTGGTTCACGACGTCGACCACACCGAGCACCTCATGGATCGTGTGATCCACGATCCGAACGTGGCTCGGCAACCGAACGGAACCATCCAACAGGACGACACCACCGTCAACCGTCGCGGTGATGGAGTGGCCCTCGGGCACGAGGAGGGGATCGGCGAGGGCGGCGTCGACGGCCAGACGGACCTCGTCATCGCTGCGGTGGAAGATTCGCAGGACGTCGCTGCGACTGACGATGCCGACGAGCCGGCCCGTGTCGTCGACGACGGGGAAGCGGTTGACGCCGGTCGCCACCATCCTGGCGGCGGCCATCCGAACGAGATCGTCCGGGCGAACGGTGCGCACCGGGACGGTCATCAGATCTCCGGCGCGCAGACCCCGCGACTTCGCCGCCCATGTGTTCTCCTGCTGACCGATGGACCGGTCGGGCGGCCGGAAGCGGAACGAGCGGTACGCCTCCTTGGCGATGATGTCGGCCTCCGAGACGACGCCTACCGGTCGGCCGTCGCCGTCGACCACTGGGACGCCGCTGACGCCGTGGCGGATCATCAGGTCGACGAGCTCCTGGAAGGGCGTCGCGATCGTCGCAGTAACCACCGTGCTGGTCATGATGTCTCGAACACGCATCGGTACCTCCTTTCAATCCATGTACTCGCGAGTGATCCCCATCTTCGTGGCGATGCGCCGCCCAGAGATCCGTCGGATGTCGATGGTGACCCAGTGGCTGCGCTCTCCTGGGAGCCAAGTGGTCAGCCCGCGCCGGCGGAGATCTTCGTAACGCGTCCCGATGGCGTCGCTCACATCCTGGCCGAAGCCCTGGACGAGGACGCTCCATCCGCTGTGGTTCCAGCGCTCGATGCCGTCCACCTCGAACGCCACCCGATGCAAGGGGATCTGGTCGAACTTCGTACCGCGATCGGTGTGGATGGCGATCGAGTTGCCGTCCAAGACGTAGTTGACCGGCAGGACGACAGGGAAGTCGCGGTCGACGAAGGCCACCCGGCCTACTTCTTGCTCGGCCAGCAACCGGCGGCACTCCGCCTCGGACAAGACCTCGATGGTGGTGGTTTCGTTCATGGCACAACCTCCTGTGTTGGTTGTCGCACTGTTGCGGCGCTCTGGCCAGGGTCGAAGGTCCTTGGCCCCGTCACGGGACGAGCTCTCGCTCGAGCGGTGGAACCACTTCCACCGGGCAGGTGGCGTGGTGGAGGAGGAAGCTGCTCACCGACCCCAAGACGGCGGCCGAGACGCGACCGAGTCCCCGAGAGCCAATGACAAGGAGGGCGGCGTCGCTGGACTCGCGGGCGAGTGCGTAGCGGGCGTCACCCCCGATGAGCTTCTCGATGATGGGGACGACGGGATCGGCCTCGAGCCGGAACCGCTCGACCGCTCCAGCGAGCTGCTCCTCCGCTCGAGGCCGGTCATCGCCGGAGGGCCCGAGGGGCGGGAACTGCCAGGCGTGCACGACGACGAGCTCGCCGTGACGAACCCGAGCCTCTTCGTACGCGATCCTCAAGGCGGCGTCCGACTCGGGCGAGCCGTCGACGCCAACCACGACCTTGGGTGGGTGGAGTGTGGTGCTCATTTCTGACCTCCGTGTCGGTGTCAGCATCGCAAGATCTTGGACCGTCCAGCAGGGTCGGAATCCACGGGGCGGGGGGACCTTCGGCCCTGTGACGTTGCTTGGCGCCAGCCCACGATGGTCGCATGACGACTCGACGCATCGTCGTCGGCATCGACGACTCTGGTTCCGCCCGGCGGGCTCTGCGTTGGGCGATCGACGAGGCCGCCATGCTCGACGCCGAGCTGGACGTCGTGCATGCCTACACCGAGCCCGTCGTCGTCGTGCCGGCACCGCTGGTCGGCGCCCCGCCCGCCGTGGCGGACAGCAAGGGACGCGCCAAGGCCCTCTTGCACCGCCTGACCAGCGAGGCCCTCGCCTGCGCCCCGCATCGACCGCGTGCGGTCCAGGAGCTCGCCGTAGAAGGACATCCCGGCCGCACGCTCGTGAGCTGTGCGCATACGGGCGACGTCCTGGTGGTCGGCTCGCGTGGCCACAGCGCGCTGGCGTCGGTGACGCTGGGCTCCTGCAGCAACTACTGCGTGCACCACGCATGTTGCCCCGTCATCGTCGTACCCTCCGCTGCGTGGTGAGGGCGTGATGGTCCACACGGTGACCGTGCCCCTCGACCTGTCCCCCTGTGGCGACCGCGCCATCGGGCCGGCCATGCGGTTGGCACTCGCCTTTGGTGCTGACGTCGAGCTGGTGACGATGGTCGCGCCCGGCATGGATTCGGAGGCGGAACGCGCCGGTCTGGAAGAGCGGCGGGCCGCCTTGGGTGACGAGAGGCTCCGAACACGGATCATCGAGTCGCTGACGTTCGCGCCGACGCTCGCGGACTGGGGGGCGCGTGACGGTCGTCTGCTGTGCCTGAGCACTCGGGGCCGGAGTGCTGTGGGCAAGGCGGTCCTGGGAAGCGTGGCCGCTGGGGTTGCGCACGCGGCGCGAGCACCGTTCGTGATGATCGGCCCCGGCGCCGACGCGGGCCGCACCGGCGCCTTCGAGACCATCGTGGCCTGCGTCGACGGAACCGAGCCGGCTGACCTCTTCGCCGACGTGATCGCCGGCCTGCACGCAGCGCTCCGAGCCGACGTCGTCCTGGTGACGGTCGATGCGCCTGGTCCCATCGCGACATTGCCCGGGACGAAGTCGTACGAACCCATCGAGCGGATGTCTGCGGCTCTGCGCACGCGCCACTGCCGGGCCGAGAGGCGGCTCCTCGAAGGTGGCCAGGTCGCCCCTTCCGTGGCCACCTTCGCCCAGCAGCGCACCGAAACGCTGCTGGTTGTCGGCTCGCGTCAACCGGCAGCGATCACCCGGCTCACCCGGCCGAGTACGGCGCTCCAGATCGTGCGCTGCGCCCCGGCGCCGATCCTCGTCGTGCCCTTCGGCCGGGCGGCGGTGCGATCGCGGCGGGCCGATGGCAACAACGCGTCGCTTCGCCTGTGAAGCCGACCCGCCGCCGACCGGGGACCTACCCGACCGGCTTCCAGCCCGACGGTGTTCCTCGCCTGGCCGTTCTGGGCGTGCTGCGTCTCACCCGTGAGACGATCCTCACCCGATTCGGCCACCCCTGGTGGCTCAGGGTTCGAGCGATGAGGTGAGCAGCTGGGAGAACACGACGTCGCTCGTCTCGTCGGCCTGGCGCGCCACGTTGCGAATGAGGTCATCGAGTGCGACGAGCCCGTGGACGTGGCCATGGATGTCCACGACCGGGAGGCGACGCACGCGGCGCTTCATCATCGTGGCGGCGGCGTCGGCCTGGTCGGCCGTCGGATCGACGGTCGCGACCTCGCGCGTCATGACAGCCTCGACGGGTATGTCCGCGGAACGCCCCTTGGCGACGCCACGGACCGTGATGTCCCGATCCGTCACGATGCCAGCGACCTCGCCGACGGCATCGATCACGATGACACACCCGACGTTCCGAGTGGCCATGAGACGCGCTGCATCTCCGACGGTCGCGGTCGGTGTGCAGGTAACCGCTGGCGTATGCATGATCTCGCTGATCCTCACTACCGTCTCCTTTCGTCGTCCGGAGTCATTTGACCGTCAAGCGGTCGCCCGCGTGCAGAGGCGAACGTCCCGAAGGCTGTTCGAACTGACGCCCGCGTTGAAGGTGCGACGCCACGTCGGCGCCCAGGAGTGCGCGCCTCGCATCAATGGCGTGTACCGTCCGCCTCCGGGAGCACGAACATGAGACTCGAGCGAATCGTCGTGGGGGTCGACGGGTCGGCGAACAGCCTCGCCGCCGTCGAATGGGCTGCCGGCATGGCGAGCCTGGTCGCGGCCGAGGTCACCGCCGTGCACGCGATGGGCCTCCTCGAACCACTGGGCTCGGGAGATCCCGTCCCCAGCTTCCCGCACCGAGGCGAGATTCAAGAGGCCTTCGAGGCGACGTGGTGCCTGCCCCTCCGGGCCGCGGGTGTCCGGTACCAGTGCCTGCTGCGCGACGGGAGTGCGGTGCCGGTGCTGCTGGCGGTCAGCGATGAGGTGGGTGCTGACCTCATCGTCGTCGGGAGCCGTGGCCTGGGCGGCTATCCCGAGCTCCTGCTCGGCAGCACCAGCACGCAGGTGGCCCAGAACGCCCACACCCCGGTCACCATCGTGCCCGGCGCCGCCCCTTAGGTTCGACTGGGCAATTCCCGACGAACCCGCTGCACCAACTCTGCGCGTGTCACGGGCGTCAGCCAGTCGTCGAGCGCGACAGTCGCTGGGCTCCTTCCTGGGCTCGGTCAGCCGCTGGTGCGTCGAGCGCGCTTCATGCCCGGTCGCCGTCGTCAACAGCCTGCGCTCTCCGTCGTCACCGACCGGTTCGTCGTCACCCCGCTCCTCGCCACCCTCCATGAAGCCGACCAGTTCTTCGTACTGGCGATCAGCCAGAACCTGGTCCGCTTGTCCGGGGCGGACGCGAGCGCCTCGTCGACACTCCCGTGCCCGGTCTACCCGCCAGCGGCGCCGACGCACTGTGGTACGAGGACCATGAGCGCCAGCCGAACGTGCACGGCGGCGCCCGCCGAGGCGTCGACCAGATCACCGGATCGTCGACGACGCGTTCACCAGCCGGCCTTGCTGCCGTACCTCGCTACTGACTGACGCGACACCCGAGGGCGCGATACGGGTCCTTGGTCCCTTGCCTCCGAACCGGCGGCGGTCGAGGGTGACGTCCATGGATGCGACGATCAAGTCGGAGCCGTTCGTGCTCACCGCCGAGGCCATCAGGGCGCTGCCCGTCGAGCCGTTCGGGTCGATTCCCGGGGTCACCAACCGGGTTCTGTGGCGAACAGAGAGCTCGACGGCCGGGGTCATGACGGTGGGGGCGGGTCACCGCCTCGGGACCCACCGCCATCGGGCCAACCACCACCATCTCTGGGTGCTGGACGGGCAAGCAGTGATCCTGGACGTCGAGGTGGGAGCAGGCTCGTATGCTCACGTCCCCAGCGGCGTCGACCATGACATCGACGCCTCAGCGACCGCCGGCTGCACCGTCTTCTACCTGTACCTGCCGCCCGGCTCCTGACCGGGCGCCGGGCGACAGGACCTTCGCCCCTGCCAAGTCGAAGCGTTGTGCACGACCATCAGGGCATGAAGGCAACCGTGCGGTTGGGGAAGGTCACGGGCGTGCCGGTGGGGGCGCATTGGAGCACGCTTGTGATTCTGGCGCTGTTCGCGACCGTGCTGGCCACGACTGAGCTCCCGACGACGGCGCCGGGCTATGCGACGGCGGCGTACTGGGTCGTGGCGATCGTGTTGGCGGGTGTGTTCCTGGTCTCGATCCTCGCCCATGAGCTCGCCCACGCGGCGGTCGCTCGCCACTACGGCGTGGCCGTCGACGGGATCACGCTGTGGCTGCTCGGTGGCGTCGCTCAGTTGCACGAGCACGCCCGTGACCCGGACGGCGAGCTGTGCATCGCCCTGGCCGGGCCGGCGGCGAGCCTCGTCGTCGGTGTCGTCTCTGGCGTCGTGGCCGGCGTGATGTACACGACCGGAGGACCCGGGCTGCTCGTCGGCGCCTTGGCCTGGCTCGCCACCGTCAGCGTGGTGCTGGCCGTCTTCAACCTGTTGCCTGGCGCGCCGCTGGACGGAGGCCGAGTGCTCACGGCGCTGCTGTGGCGCCGCTCCGGCGACGAGCGAGCGGCGCGGCAGCGATCGGCCCAGGTCGGGCAGGTCCTCGGCCAGGTCCTGATCGGGTTCGGCATCCTCGACGTCCTCGTCGGTGCCGGCATCGGCGGATTGTGGCTCGTACTCCTGGGCTGGTTCCTCATGTCCGCGGCTCGAGGCGAGGAAGCCCAGGTCGAGTTGACGGGCGCCCTCGGCGGCGCACGGGTCGCCGATGTGATGACACCGCATCCCGCCGTCGCCCGGCGAGGCAGCAGCATCGCCGAGTTCGTGGCCCATCAGGGCCTGCACTCCCACGGGTCGTCGTTCCCGATCGTCGACGAGTCCGGCCGCGTGTCGGGTCTGGTGACCTACCGCCGGGTCCGCGCCGTCCCCCACGAACGCTGGACGACCACCGCCGTGGATGCCGTCGCCCTTCCGCTCGACCAGTTGTGGACCGCCGGGCCGGAGGAGAACGTTCTCGACGTACTGGCCCGCGGCCACGGCGGTGACGGCCGGATCGTCGTGCTGGACCGCGGCGAGCTCGTCGGGATCGTCTCGCCCGTCGACATCACACAGGCCATCCAACGTCGGGGCCTGCTCGCCGACCTCACCAGGAAGCCGTGACGCCGATGCCCGTCTCGTCGAGCGCCGATGACGCCGCCGACGCCGGCCGGATGCTCCAGGCGTTGCCGGCCGGTTCCACCGTGCTGGCGGCCACGTCGATGTCGCCGTAGACGGGAGGATCATCGGCGTCGAGGGGGCCGCGGCGGGAACGGTTGGGCGTCGCCGGAGCACACCAGGTCGTCGGCGGCACCGGCCCGGTCCACGGTCCAGCCAGGCGGGGCGACCGGAGCCGCAAGAACCACACGGGCAGCTCCGTGGGCTCGGGCCGCCGACGTCCGGCATCGGTGCGATCCGCGAAGAACATCCGAAGGCCTCCTGATGCGCGTCTGCCGTCGATGTCCGCCTCCGTGACCGGACCCCCGCAGGTAGTCCCAGAGGCCGAGCCGCATCCCGACACCCCAGCCGGCAATGATCCAGGCCGGCCAGAAGTACCCGCCACCCCTTCACTGCCAACTTTGACGCGGATGCGGCTGGTTCCCCGGAGACGAAGGTCACGTGAGTAGGTAGGGCGCGTGCCGGTGCGCCTTTCCATAGCGCATGTGCAACGCGATCGCGCCCGCCGACAATGCCGCATAGGCGCACCACAGCGAGGTGAACCCGTCGAGCGTGAGCCACGCCAGTCCGGCGACGACCGCGAAGTTGACGAGCCCGAAGATCGCGATGTGGCGGTAGCCGGAGAACAGCAACGCTCCGCACACCGCGACGACGTAGAAGGCGACGACGACGCCGCCGTGGCTGAGCTCGACGGCGTAGGCAAGGTGGTACGGCTGCGCTTCGACCGAGATCGGCCCGGCGAGCATCGCGACGGCCAGCACCGCGGAGACGCTCACCCCGAGCGCGACGAACGGAGCCATCTGCCACCGGCGCCGGCCGGTCGGCTCGAGGACGAGGACGGCAAACGGAACGAACACGGGGAGGACCACGAACGCGATCAGCAGGTACATCCACAGGGCAACCCGCCCCAAGGCGTGCGGCACGTGTCCTTCCACGCCCCACCACACGAACGCCTCGATCAACTGGTGGACGCCGAGCAACACCGGCAGCGTCGCCAGCAGGAGGTGGCTCCTCCGGCCCCGGAGATGGCGATAGGCGTCGATGCCTATCGCCATCACGAGGGCCCCGCCGACGACGTCAGCCTGCGGGGCGAAGCACACACCACATCCCCTCGCCGCCAGTCGTCGAGTGCATGTCGATGACCGCTCAGCTCCGCGTGAGGACGACCTTCAACGCGCCGGTCTCGCCGGCGCGAGCGAAGACGTCGTAGGCCTCCATGAAGTCGTCCATGGCGAAGTGGTGGGTGACGAAGCGGGCCGCGTCCAGTTGATGCGCCGTCGTGAGCTTCAACAGCGTCGGTGTCGAGTAGGTGTCCACCAGCCCCGTCATGATCGTGACGTTACGGATCCACAGGTCCTCGAGGTGCAACAGCGCGGGCTGTCCATGCACACCGACATTGGCCACGTGGCCACCGGGCCGGATCAGGCGGGCGGCCAGCTCGAACGTCTCGGGAACACCGACGGCCTCGATGGCCACGTCGGCGCCCAGCCCCTCCGTGAGGCTGGCCAGGACCTCGCCGGGATCCTCCCGGTCGTTGTTCACTGTCACGTCCGCGCCGAACTGCTTGGCGGCCTCGAGCCTGTTGTCGGCCTTGTCGATCGCCACGATGTGGGCCGGGCTGTAGAGCCGGGCGCTCATCATGGCGGACAGGCCGATCGGGCCGGCCCCGACGACCGCCACGACGTCACCCGGCCCGACGTGGCCGTTCAGCACGCCGACCTCGTAGCCCGTAGGGAGGATGTCGGCGAGCATCAAGAGTTCCTCGTCGCTGACGCCGGCCGGCGCCTTGTACGTGGACGTGTCCGCGAAGGGAACTCGCACGTACTCGGCCTGGGTGCCGTCGATCTTGTGCCCGAGGATCCATCCACCGCCTCCTTGGCACTGCCCATAGCTGCCTTCGCGGCAGAAACGGCAAGCACCGCAGGAGGTGATGCAGGACACCAGCACCTTGTCGCCGACGCGCACGTTCTTCACCGCGGGACCGACCTCGGCCACGGTGCCGACGGCTTCGTGGCCGAGGATGCGTCCCTCAGTGACCGCGGGGACGTCGCCCTTCAGGATGTGCAGGTCGGTGCCGCAGATGGTGACCGCGTCCACCTGGATGATGGCGTCGGTGTCCGCTTGGATGGTGGGCTTCGCCACCTCCTCCCACCCCTTGTTGCCGGGTCCGTGGAAGACGAGCGCACGCATGGCAGCCTCCTGATCGTTCTTGCCATTGACGGTACGGACCTCCCTGCCACGTGAACAGGGACGAAGGTCCCACCTCGTTGGCGCCTCGGGGTGCGGTCTCAGATCGCCAGGTCTCGGCGCTCGAACACCGGGACCGACACGGCAAGCGCGCCGAGGCCGACCACGACCATCACCGCCGCCAGCGGTGGCAGGCTGGAGCCGATCGGACCCGCCGAGATCGCCTGGTAGAACGGCGACAGCGCGCGGATGGGCCGTACCGACTCGACGAGCTGGGCGACGAGGTAGAGCAGGTACGCGGCGCCGGCGAGACCGGCCGAGGCGCCGGCGGCCAGTCCACGTTGACCGGTACTGGCTCCGATGGCCAACGCCACGAGGGCGAACTCGAGGCCCAAGCAGAACATGGCAAGCGCCCCGTTCAGGGCGTGCAACACCGGGATGTCCATTCCGAACAGGAGCGAGGACAACCACGTCGACGCGAACAGGACCGTCGCTAGAACACCGATGCTCAATGCCATCGCCGCGCTCTTCTCCACCAGCACGAGCCGGCGGGATACGGGCATGGTGGCGAGGAGGTCGAGGGTGCCGTCCTCCTCCTCGCCAGCGATCAGGCGGGCGCCACGAGCCACACCGAAGATGACGAACATCGCCGGCAGCATCAGGCTGAACAACTCGGCGTTGAGGTAGCCGGCGCCGGTCGTCATCTTGTCGATGTTGAAGATCTCCTTCAGGGCGTCGGGGTACTGCGCCAGCAGCGACTCGATGTCCATGTCGGAGTACGACGGCCAAATGGCCGCCATGACCACGACCGTCAGCGCCGTACCGATGCTCCAGCCGATCAGCCCCCGCCGCTGGTCGCGCATCGTCTTGGCGAACACGCTGCCGAGCATGGTCATTGCCCCTCCGCCTCGTAGTAGTGAAGAAGGACCTCCTCGAGGTCCAACTCGTTGCTGACGACCCGTTCGATGCCGTACGGCGCGGCGACGCGCATCAGCTCGGCCATCGATCCTTCGACGACGAGTCGTACCTTGGCGCCCTCGACCTCGAGAGCTCGCACGGAAGGGACGTTACGCAGCTCGACGGTCGGGAGCGGCGTGCCCGCGTTGAACGTGAACTCGACTCGGCGGCGGGTCCGAGCCTTGAGGTCCGCCAGGCCGGAGGTCATGACGAGGCGGCCTTGGCGGATGACGCCGACCAGGTCGGCGACCGCTTCGACCTCGGTGAGCACGTGGGACGAGAGGAACACGGTGCCACCGCGGTCGCGAACGTCCCGCACGAGTCCGATGAACTGGTGCTGCATCAGCGGGTCGAGTCCCGAGGTCGGCTCATCCAGGATCAGCAGGTCAGGGCGGTGCATGCACGCTTGGATGATCCCGACCTTCTGCCGGTTGCCGTGCGAGAGCGTGCCGATGCGGCGGTCGAGGTCGACCTCGAAGCGCTTCGCCAGCAGTTGCGCTTCCGTGGGGTCGACATCGCCGCGGAGGTTCGAGAGGTAGGTGAGGTACTCGATACCGGTCAGATCGTTGTAGGCGGTGAAATCGCCGGGCAGGTAGCCCACCAACCCGTGTATCACGCGCCGCTCGCGCACCACGTCGTGGCCGAGCACGGTGGCTGAACCGGCGCTGGGCCGGATGAGTCCCATCAACACCCGGATGGTGGTGCTCTTTCCCGCGCCGTTCGGTCCGAGGAAGCCGAAGACCACGCCGGCAGGCACCGTCAGCTCCAGCCCTTCGAGTGCAGGCGTGTGGCCATAGCACTTCGTCAGGCCGCGGGTGGCGATGACGGCGGCGTCCATGCCGCCATCGTGTGGCCATGGGCCTACTGGGACCAGGGCCTTCAGCGGTCCGGAGTACATGACCTTGGTCCCTGGCGGGAAAGGTTCGCTGCGCCTCCTTGACGACGGCGTACCAGAATCCGCTCGGCGATCGTGTGGACGAGATCGCCGATCCGTGAGAGCCGGTGGTACCGAGGGCCGTCAGGTCCCTACAGGTAGCCGAGGCATCTGGCCTCGCACGTCAGACGGTCGCGGTGCTGCGGATGGGCGATGGCAATGAGCTCCGCGGCGCGCTCGCGGATCGACCGACCGCGCAGCGACGCCACCCCCCACTCGGTCACGACGTGGTCGACGGTGTTCTTGAGCGTCGTGACCACCTCGCCCGCGTTGAGCTGGGACACCACCTTCGAGATGGCGTCGTCCTTCACCGTCGAATGCAGCACCACGAACGCCTCACCGCCACGCGAGTACATCGCGCCCCGAGCGAAGTCGGCCTGGCCACCGCTGGACGAGTAGTAGGCGCCCCCGATCGTCTCGGACGCGCACTGGCCGAGCAGGTCGACCGAGATGGTGCTGTTGATGGACACGAACGTCGGCTCCTGGGCGATCACCCGAGGATCGTTCACATAACTCGCCGGCCACAGCTCGCAGGCCGTGTTGTCGTCGAGGAAGTCGTACAGGCGTTGGGTGCCGAGGGCGAACGTGCCGACCGTCTTCGTGCGATTGATGGCCTTGGCGACCCCGGTCACCGCTCCGGCCTCGATGAAATCCATGACCCCGTCGGAGATCAGCTCCGTGTGGATGCCCAGATCCCGATGGTCCGAGAGGGCCGACAGGATGGCGTTGGGGATCGAGCCGATGCCGGCCTGGATCGTGGACCGATCGGCGATCCGCTCGGCCACGTAGCCGGCGATGCGCCGATCGAGCTCGCCGATCGCCGCCGGAGGCACCTCGACGAGCGGGACGTCCGACTCCGTCCATCCCGCAACCTGGCTGATGTGGATCTGGTTGCGGCCGAACGTCCGCGGCATGCGGTGGTTGGCCTCGAGGAAGAACCGGGCCCGGCCGATGAACGAGGCGACGTAGTCGGCGTTGAGCCCGAGGCTGAAGTAGCCGTGGCGGTCCGGCAACGAGGCTGCCGCCAGGACGAGCGGATCCCGGGTCCGGTCGGCCAGGATCGCCCGCATCTCGCTGAAGTGGTTCGGGACCAGATCGACGGTGCCCGCGCGGAAGCACGGCCGGGTCACGTCGGAGAGAAAGTACGAGATGTGAGATAGGCGATCACCGAAGTCGCCGTGCAGGTACCGGCGATCGTGGAGCGCGTGCATCTGGTGCACCCGCACCCCGTCGAGTTCGCCGGCGGCCGCCTCGATGGCGTCGAGGACCGTGACCGGTTCACCGTTGGCGAGCGGCAGGATGAGATCGGCACCACGGCCGATGTGGTCCAGCACCGCTTCGGCGTTCACGGGGTCCGTGCGGACAGCGATCACGACACCACTCCCGGGATCCAGCCGAAGTCGGCCGCCCGCACGATCGGGATCCGCCGGCCGCTGACCTCCTCAGGGGTGATGGCGAACCAGCGGTCGCGCCGACCGGGCGCCCACGGGATCACCGCCAGGTCGAGGAGGTGCTGCACCGCCCGGAACCGGCCGGCGGCGATGTCTCGGCCCATGCCACGGACGCACACGCTCCACCCCGTGCGAGTCACGATGTCGAAGCCATCGACCTCGAACACCGCCTGTCGACCGGCGAGGCGGGCCAGCACCCCATCGATCGTGGTCCGGAAGACGACGGTGCCATCGGCGTCCACGGCGTAGTTGACCGGCAGGACGTGCAGGACGCCGTCGGCCTGGAAGCCCACCCGACCGATGACCGCCTCGCCCAACAGGCGAAGGCACTCCTCGTCGCCGAGCACCTCCAAGGACTTCTCGGGATGCTGTTCAGTCGTCATGGCTCCTCCAGTCACTCGATCACACGGGCGCTGATCTCCCGGCCCGTCACCGCCCACGGGCGGATGCGCAGGAAATGGTCTCGCTGTCCCGACGCCCACGGGTGGAGGTCGAGCCGTCGAGCAGCGGCGAGCTCGTCCGAGTCGATCAGCTCATCGAGGTAGCCGCGCACGACCACGCTCCACCCCTCGCACGTTGCCGGCTCGGTGGCGTCGGCCTCGAAGGCGACGGTCGCTCCCTTCCCGAGCCGGTGCGGCGCGGTGCCCGATGCCGTGCGGACAACGATGCTGTGCCCGTCGACGACATGGTTCAAGGGGAGCACCATCGGGTCGCCGCTGTCCACGAAGCAAAGGCGGCCCGTCGGCACCTGCGCCAGGCGGGACCAGCACGCCTCGGCCTCCAGGTCCTCGATGACCATGATCGTTCTTTGCTGCTCGATCGGGTCGTTGGGCTCCATGATCGGCGCTCCCGTTCTCGTGTCCATCTCCACCCCCACCATGACGGATCGCCACCCTCCGCCGCAGGGCCGAAGGTCCCGCGGTCGCGCACCGGTCGTACTCCGGGCGCCGAACGCGATCGTGCCGGCTGGCGGCGGCCAGCCGGCACGGTCGCCCGAGCGTGTCTGATGATCAGGACTTGCGCAGCCGGGACTTGTGGACCACGCCGAGCACCACCAGGACCAGCATCAGGCCGGCGGCGACGAAGGCTGCGATGGCGGCGATCCCGGCGATCGTGCCCACCGTCGCCCAGGCGTAGCTCGACAGGAGCAGGCCTCGGAGCGTCTCGCCCTTGAAGAGGGTGTTGCGATTGTTCGTGATGGCATCGGCCTTGGCCTGCAGGTCGGCGACGGTCGCCGTGTCCTGCCCGCTGTTCTTGGCCGTCTGCACCGCAGCCTTGGCCGCCGTCTCTGGCTGACCGAGGTCGGCGTAGGTGGCGCCCCCGGCGATGCCGTCGAGGTGGTGGGCGATGTAGCTGGCGTACGCCTCGGCCTGCCTACCGGTGGTCACCTGGTCGCCGGCGAAGCCGACCAGGTCGCCGCGACCCTCCTTCACGAGCGCGGCCTCATCGGGGAAGTACACGTGCTGGCTCGCGAGCTCGTTGTGGACGTAGTCCGTGGCGAAGTTGTGGCCCCAGGTCAACAGTCCGCCGGCGATGGCCATCACCGCCACGCACACCACCCCGAAGCCGATCAGGATGCTGTCGATCGTGCGCCGGCGCGCCGCAACGACGGGCTCGCCGGCGGCGGCGGACTCCGGCGTGGGCAGTTCGGTCGTTCCTGTCTCGCCGACGATGCTCACGGTGCGCTCCCTTGTCGTTCCTGGCCGGACCACCCGGGCCATGGTCTCGACCGTATGGAGATCCTCACCGCCGGCACAGGGCCGAAGGTCCCTTCGACGCCAGCCGAAATGGCCGTCAGTGAGGAGCGTCGTCGTTGGCGCCGCGGACGATCAGCACCGGGCACGGCGAGTGATGGGCGAGATGGCTGCTGACGGAGCCGAGCACGAGACCGGCGACGCCACCGCGCCCGCGGGAGCCCACCACGACCAGCCATGCGCCCTCGGCGGCGGCGACGAGCGCGCGAGCAGGAAGGTCGTTCTCGACTCGGACAACCAGCGGGAGCGGGCGCTCACCGAGCTCCTCGGCGATGAGCTGCTCGAGGTCGGCGCGGACGCTCGCCTCGCCGTGGTTCGGGTCGAAGGGCGCGCCTGTCTCCTGATCGAGGAGGCTCCATGCCCACAGGACCTCGAGGGTCGTCCGGTGGGCCTCCGCCTCCTCGGCGGCGCGCCGCAACGCGCGGCGGCTGGCCTGCGATCCGTCGATCCCGACGACGATGCGGCGCTCGGCCGTCATTGCACCCGCTTCGACGCGACGTGGAAGCTCCGGCCGGTGACCGACTCCGGTACGATCCGGACGAAGCGGGGCTTGGGCGACGTGAGCCACGGGAACAACGGCAGGTCGGTCGCCTCGAACACCTCGATCATCTTGAGGACCTCCTCCGCCCGGCCCTTGATGACGACGCTCCACGCCTCGCCGGCACCGACATCGAGACCATCGGCCTCGAAGGCGACGCCGCGGCCGAGAACGGCGGCGGCCAGCTTGGTGCCCTCGGCCGTCCGGAAGACGACGGTCCCGTGGTCGACGACGAAGTTGATCGGGAAGATGTCGGGTTGGTCCATGATCGACACCGCCAGGCGCCCCACCTCGGCCGACCGCAGCAGGTTCCAGCACACGTCGGGTTCGTGGATCGTCATGCCCGTCTTGATGTCAGTGGTCATGCTCCGACGATCCGCCGGCGAACCGTCGAGGGGAAGGGACCTACGTCCCCGGTGAGGCCGGCCTTTGCGACACGACGAGGGCGGTGACCATCCCGACATGCCGTCCTCGTTCTCGGCTTGGTGAGAACGTGGCAGTGCCAGTCCCACATGCCGGGCTCGAGGATCATCACGTGCCGCACGGGCCGGGACGCCGGACCCCTCTCGAGCTCACATGGTCCGGCGACCAGAGAGGTACTCCGTCGAGATGGCGACCATCGCCGGAGTCTCGAGGTGCGTCCAACCTGGGGCCACGACCGCGGATCGCCCCGAACCGTCGGCGAGGTGGCGGGCGATGCCCGTCACCGAGACGCTCCACTGGCGACGCCCGTCGGGCTCGAGACCATCCGACTCGAATGCCACCACGGCGTCACGCGTCGCGCGGTGGAGCACCGTGCCCACCCCAACCGAGAACACCACCTGCTCGTCGTCGAGGGCGAACTGGACGGGCAGGATGGCCGGCAGCGCGCCGACGTTCACCGCGATGCGGCCGAGCCCCCCCGACGAGAGGTAGTCGAGGCACTGCCGGCGATCGAGCACCACGCACCCTGATGCATCCAGGGAGAGGGCACCTCCACGATCTGCTGCACTCATTGCGTCGGTCCTCCGCGTTCGAAGGACACATCGTCTCCGTTCGGCAAGCGTTCGCCCCGGGTACAAGGTCCCGATTCGGGACCTTCGCCCCTGCCCGCCGGGTCGCCGCCCGTACCAGGATGGGACGCGTACCGAGAGGACGAGGGCCATGGACGACGAGGTGACACCGCCGCAGGCATACGAGCTCGATCGCCGGACGTGCCTGAGCCTGCTGGCCACGCAACGCATGGGCCGGGTCGTCCTCGACGACGAGCCGCCGGCCGTCCTGCTCGTCCGCTTCGGCGTGGCCGGTGAGCGCCTGCTCCTGACCGGCGGAGAGGAGCAACTGGCCGACCGCGCCGACCGTCTCGTCATCGTCGAGGTCGACGGGGTCGACGAGCACCGGCGAGTCGGTTGGAGCGTGATCGTCCGGGGCCGGCTCGAGGTCGCGGGCCTTGAACACGACCCCGGAGGGCGACGCACCTGCATCGCGATCATCGACCTGACCGGGCGCTGGGTGCAGGGCGCCAGCCGCACCCCACCGCTCGACCAGCGCGGCTATCTCTGACCCGTGCCTACCGCAGTTGAAGCAGGTCGCCCGGCTGGACGGTGAGGCTGCCGCTGCTGCCCTGGAGACCTCACGCGACGGTCTGAGCGAGGCCGACCGGCGGCGCCAGCGGTGCCGGCCGAACGCGCTGCGCGGCCATCGCGCCCGCCGCCACGGCTGCTGCGCACCCATCGCCGCGCCGCCCGCTTCAGCACCGGGTCGAGCAGGCTCTCGGCCGTGGGCTCAGTGGGCGAGTGGCACGCACCACTCGACGATCGTGCCGCCGGCGTCGCCGGGTGCCATGGAAAAGACTCCGCCGAGCCGGCGAGCGCGCTTCTGAAGGTTCGGCAGGCCGTTGCCGCGGCCCGGCGCCGGGTCGGCGGGCGGACCGACGCCGTTGTCCGCCACGCGCACCCTGACCTGCCCACCCTCGATGACGATGTCGACGGCGGCGTCGGTGGCATGGGCGTGGCGAGCGACGTTGGAGAGCATCTCGCGCAATGACACCAGCAGCTCTTCGGCCAGTGACGGGGTCAACGAGGCCTCGATGACGCCGGTGAAGCGCAGCCGAGGCTCGAAGCCGAGCGCATCCCGGAGCTCTCCCACGACGGCCAGTGCACGAGCTCGCACGTCGCTCGTCGGGGACCGGCTGCCGGCGCCGAGGGCGAAGATCGACGAGCGGATCTGGCGGATCGTGACGTCGAGATCGTCGACCGACTGCTGGATGCGCACCTGGACCTCGCGATCGCCGGCCAGCCGGGCGGTGGCCTGGAGCGACATCCCCGTGGCGAACAGCTGCTGGATCACCGTGTCGTGGAGGTCCATGGCGATCCGCTCCCGATCCTCGAGCAGCGCCAGATCCCGCACCCGTACGTGGAGGCGGGCGTTCTCGATGGCGATGCCCGCCGCCGCCGCCAATGCCACGGTCAATTCCTCATCTATATCCGAGAAAACCTCGGCCGACTGCTTGTCCGTGAGGTAGAGGTTGCCGAAGACCTCGCCCCGCACCATGATCGGCACACCCAGGAACGACGTCATCGGCGGATGGTTGGGCGGGAAACCGAAGCTGTCCGGATGCTCGTTGAGGTCGGGGAGCCGCAGCGGCCGCGGATCGGCGATGAGGAGACCCAGGATGCCGTGGCCCTTCGGCAGCGGACCGATCGCCTTGCGAACGTCGTCGTCGATCCCGACGGTGATGAATTCCGAGAGGCCGGTGCGCTCCGGATCCAGGACGCCGAGGGCGCCGTACTGGGCGTCGACCAGATCCCGAGCGACCTCGATGATCCGGCGCAGCGTCGCCTCGAGATCGAGATCGGAGCCGATCGCCATGACGGCGTCGAGCAACTGGCGCAGGCTGCCTGGCCCGGCGAAGCGACTCGACGCCACACGCGAAGACTAGTGCCGCCCTCCCGCCGATTTGCCTGCCTCACGAAGTCGACGGTCATGACTGGCGGCCGGGATCCAGGACTTCCGGCCCTGCCCGAGGGCGCGCCTGACGAGGACAATGGACCGATGACCGATGACGAGACCGAGGTCATCACCCTGGCCGGTGGAGGGACGCTCACGGTTCGAGCCGCCACGGGCGATGACGTCGACGAGCTCATGCGGATGTACGAGAGCCTCTCCGCCGACGACCGTTACCGGCGGTTCTTCTCCGTGGCCCGGCCCCAGAGGCGGTTGATCGAGCGGCTGGTGGATGCCGGCGCGACCGGAGGCCTGTGGCTCGTGGCTGTCACCGACGCCGGCGCGATCGTGGCTGACGTGGGCTTCACCGCCCTCCCCGACGGCGACGCCGAACTGGCCATCACCGTCACCGAGCCCTGGCGCGGCTGGCTCGGCCCTTTCCTGCTGGACGTCCTCGCCCACCGGGCGGCGGCGCACGGGATCCACAACCTGCGGGCCGTCGTGCTCCTCGAGAACCGCAAGATGCTCCGCCTCGCCGCCCGCCGAGGGTGCGCCACGTTCAGCTACCCAGATACCAACATCATCGAGCTCACTATGGCCAGCGGCGAAGGGATGCCAGGCTGGCCTCCCGCCCATGATCGGCGCCGCTTGCTGGTCGAGGGATGCGGCGGCCGGTGGCGAGGCGTGGCCGATGCCGAGAAGGCGGGCTGGGACGTGATCACGTGCGCCGGACCGGGAACGACCCGCGTCCCGACGTGCCCGCTCCTGACCGGGGGCCGGTGTCCACTCGTCGACGACGCTGACGAGGTCGTTCTCGCCTTTCCCGCCGACGACCCTCGCCGAACCCAACTCGCCGCCGCCCACGAGGCCGCCCGCCTGGGGGTTCCCGTCGTGACGGACGAGGACTGGAGCGCCGCGGACCCCGCCGCGGACCTTGGTCCCTAGCCATCGGCGCGATGGTGGCGCGAGAACCATCAGGTCGAACGAGAGGACGAAGTCCACCATGAGCGCCGCCATCCCGAACGTGCCCCCCGCCGCCCCCTACCCGCTCCAGCTCACCGTCGACCCGCCTGTCGGCGCCCGCAACCGGCTGACCGTGGGGCTGCGCTTCCTCTGGGTGATCCCCATCTCGCTCGTGCTCTCTGCGGTGAGCGGCGGCGTGTGGACGTGGCGGCCGAACGGCGGATCGGGTGTCATCGTGATCGCTGCTGCCGGCGGTTTCCTGTTCTGGGCGCCGCTCCTCCTCATCCTCTTCCGGCAGAAGTACCCCCGCTGGTGGTTCGACTGGAACGTGGCGCTGATGCACTTCAGCAACCGCGTAGGTGTGTACGCACTGCTCCTGCGCGACGAGTACCCGTCGACCGACGAGGAGCAGGCCGTGCACCTGCACGTCCCGTACCCGGACGCGAAGCACAACCTGAACCGCTGGCTGCCACTGGTGAAGTGGCTGCTCGCCATCCCCCACTACATCGTCCTGGCACTGCTCTGGGTCGGCGGCATCGTCGCCGTGATCATCATGTGGTTCTCGATCCTCTTCTCGGGGCGGGCGCCGGCCGGATTGCGGCAGTTCGTGATCGATCTGATCCGGTGGACCGACCGGGTGATGGCCTACGCCGTACTCCTCGTCACCGACGTCTACCCGCCCTTCCGGCTGGGCGCCTGAACCGATGGCGACCATCCTCACCGTCACCCTGAACCCGGCGCTCGACGTGTGTGCCGACGTGCCCATCGTCGAGCCCGACCACAAGCTGCACTGCCTCCACTCGAGCCGGACGCCTGGTGGCGGAGGCATCAACGTGGCGAGAGCCATCCACCGCCTCGGCGGTCAGGCCACCGCCATCTTCCCGGCCGGGGGCAGCAGTGGTGCGCTGCTCGGCGAGCTGCTGCGGGCCGAGGGTGTGGCCATCGCCATGGTGCCGGTCGACGGCACGACGCGCGAGGACTTCTCGGTGCGGGAGACGACCACTGGTCATGAGTACCGCTTCGTGCTTCCCGGTGCCCCGCTCGACCCCTCGGAGCTGGCTCGCTGCGTCGCCGAGGTCACCGCGCGGGCCGACCGCGGATCGTTCGTCGTGCTCAGCGGCTCGCTCCCGCCCGGTACCGATGTCGGCGTGCTCGAGGCGCTGGTCGACCGGCTCCGCATCGACGGGAGCCACGTCGTCGTCGACACGTCCGGGGAGGCACTGGCGGCATTCGCCCGAGTGGGCGTGCTCGTCCTCAAGCCCAGCCTCAACGAGCTGAGCGGCTACACCAGACGCAAGCTCA
This sequence comes from uncultured Acidimicrobiales bacterium, assembly GCA_963728985.1. GTDB lineage: Bacteria > Actinomycetota > Acidimicrobiia > Acidimicrobiales > Ilumatobacteraceae > DASXAI01. The sequence continues at coordinate 576,227 of CAVSME010000009.1, forward strand.
TCTCGACCGACGAGATCATCGACGCGGCCGACGACCTTCGCCGAGCAGGCCCCAACCACGCGGTGCTGGTGTCGCTCGGCGCCGAGGGCGCCCTACTGGTGGCCGACGGCCAGCCCCCGTGCACCATCGCCGCTCCCCCGGTGCGAGTCATGAGCGCGGTTGGCGCCGGTGACAGCCTTGTCGCCGGACTCGTGCTCGGCCTCGCCGCCGGCGAGTCGCTGGTCGACGCCGCCCGCCGCGGGGTGGCCGCCGGTTCGGCCGCCACCATTTCCGCGAGGCACCACCTGTGCCACCCAGCCGATGTCGACGCGTTGCTGGCCAGCGTCAGACCGGTCGAGGGGGCGGGTGGCGGGCCGCGTAGACCGCCGCCTCCGTGCGGCGACTCATCCCCATCTTCGACAGGACACTCGTCACGTAGTTCTTGACGGTCTTCTCGGCCAGGTGGAGACGCTCGCCGATAGCCCGGTTCGTGAGACCCTCCGCCATCAGCTCCAACACTCGCTGCTCCTGCTCAGTCAGATGGGCCAGGCGCTCGTCGACCTCGGGCCCTTGCCGAAGGCGCTCGAGCACCCGTGCCGTCACGGCCGAGTCGAGCAGGCTCTGACCGGCCGCCACCTTCCGGACCGCATCGACCAGATCGCTCCCCCGGATCTGCTTGAGCACGTAACCGGCGGCGCCCGCCATGATGGCGTTGAACAGGGCCTCGTCGTCGGCGAACGACGTCAGCATCAAGCAGGCGGTGCGCGGGTGGCGGCTGCGCACCTCCCGGCACACGGTCACGCCGTCGCCGTCGGGGAGGCGGACATCGAGCACCGCCACGTCCGGGTCGAGGGCGTGGATCCGACCGAAGGCCTCTTCGGCCGTCCCTGCCTCCCCGACCACCTCGATGCCCTCGGCCTCCAGCAGGTCTCGCAGGCCGCGCCGTACCACCTCGTGATCATCGAGCAGGAACACTGTGACCCGTTCGTCCACGCTGCGACGCTAACCGGTGTCTCGGCCTCAGGCCGCGTTGGTCTCAGGCGGAACGACCACGACCGGGCAGGCGGCGTGGGCCACGACATGGCGACCGACGGATCCGAGCACCAGCCGGCCGAGTGCTCCCCGACCGTGGCGTCCTACGACCAGCATGAGGGCGCCCTTCGACTCGATGGTCAGCATCTGGTCGGCGTCGCCCTCGACGGCCCGCAGGCTCACGTGACAGCCGGCCCGCTCGGCCGCTTCCAGGTCGGGCCCGAGCGCGCCCAGCGAGCGCTCGGCCTCCTCCTTGGCTCCTCGCATGATGTCGTCCGGCGTCACGTACATCAGGCCGTACGCGCTGGCGTCGGCCAGGTACGGGAAGTGCCAGCAGGCCACCAGGTCCACGTCGGCGCCCCGCTCGCATGCCTCGGCCAGGGCCCAGCGGACCGCGGCCCGGGCGTCAGCCGAGCCGTCGACTCCGACCACGATCCGATCGCGCTCTTCGTTCATGCTCCGAGCATCCGCCCCGGCGCGATCCGAAGACAGGGCCGAAGGTCCTGCCCCGCACCAGGCGCCGGTCCCTGCCGCTCGACCCCGGCCGCCCGGGACAATGAGGCGTGACCCTGCACGTGCGCCCTGCGTCGCTGCTGCCGAGTCAGGGGTTGACCTCGGCGGAGGCCGAGCAGCGGCTGCGGCGGGACGGTCGCAACCAGCTGCCCACATCCGTCACAGTGCCGGCGTGGCGGGCCTATGTCGCCCAGCTGGTGCACTTCTTCGCCCTGATGCTCTGGGTCGCGGGCGCACTCGCCTTCGTCGCCGGGATGCCGGCGCTGGGCCTGGCCATCTTCGTCGTGGTGATCGTGAACGCCACCTTCGCCTTCGTGCAGGAGCACCGCGCCGAACGGGCCGCGGCGCTGTTGCGCGACCTCCTCCCCCGCCGGGCCGCCGTCGTCCGTGACGGTCGCCGGCACGACATCGACGCTGCCGATCTCGTCGCGGGCGACCTGGTGCTGCTCGAAGCGGGCGACCGGATCTCGGCCGACATGACGGTGCGCGACGGCCAGGCGCTGCGCGTCGACGTGTCCACCATGACCGGAGAGAGCGTGGCCGAGGACGCGGATGTCGGCTCGCAGCTCTACGCGGGCACGTTCCTCGTGGAAGGTATGGGGAGCGCAGTCGTCGCCGCCACCGGCAACCGCACCCGGCTGGCCGGCGTGGCCCGATTGACGAGCGGTGTCCAGCGGCCGCGCACCCCCCTGGCCACCGAGATGCACCGCGTGGTGCGGACGATCGCCCGGATCGCGATCGGCGTCGGGGTCGCCTTCTTCCTGATCGCCGTCCTGATCGGCACCCCTCCGTCGGACGGCTTCCTGTTCGCCGTCGGCGTCACCGTCGCGCTCGTACCCGAGGGGCTCCTGCCGACGGTCACCCTCTCGCTGGCCGTCGGTGCGCAGCGGATGGCCACCCGCCACGCGCTCGTTCGGCGCCTCGAGGCGGTCGAGACGCTCGGCTCCACGACCTTCATCTGCACGGACAAGACCGGCACCCTGACCCGCAACGAGATGGCCGTGGTGGCCACGTGGACACCGTGCGGGGAAGCGACCATCACCGGCGTCGGCTACACCCCGGACGGGACCGTGACCGGTCCCGATACCGGGCAGGCGGGCCTCGCTCGCCTGGCGGCGGCGGCACGGCGCTGCTCCACCGGCCGGGCCGTCCTGCACGGGGGCCAGTGGGTGGCCCAGGGCGATCCGATGGAGGCGGCCATCGACGCGCTGGCGCGGCGCGTCGGTGCTGAGCTCGACGACCGCGAGGTGGCCGCCCGCTTGCCGTTCGACGCCCGGCGCCGTCGGATGTCGGTCGTGGACGGCGGTGTCCTGATCGTCAAGGGCGCGCCTGAGGCGGTCCTGCCCCGGTGCCGCCCGGCACCCGGAGCCGCCGCCGCGGTCACGGACCTGGCGGACCGGGGTCTGCGCGTCCTCGCCGTCGCCACGCGCGACATCGACGCCGTGCCCGCCGCCAGCGACGCGGACGCCGTCGAGCGCGACCTCGACCTCCTCGGACTGCTGGCCTTCCTCGATCCGGCACGGCCGGAAGTCGCCGCGTCGATCGCCGCCTGCCGGCGCGCCGGCATCCGCGTCGCGATGATCACGGGCGACCATCCCGGCACCGCCATGGCGGTGGCCCGAGACGTCGGCCTGGTGTCGTCGGAGGCGGTGCCCATCGACGGCGCTCACCTCCCGAGCGACGAGGAGGTGCTGGGGGCGATGCTCGATCGAGACGGGGTCGTGGTCAGCCGCGTCTCACCCGAGGACAAGCTCCGCATCGCCCGCGCCCTGCGGCGCAGAGGCCACGTCGTGGCGATGACCGGCGATGGTGTCAACGACGGGCCCGCCCTCCAGGAGGCCGACATCGGCGTCGCCATGGGCCGGTCCGGGACCGACGTGGCCCGCGAGGCGGCCGACCTCGTACTTCTCGACGACGACTTCAGCACCATCGTCGATGCGATCGAGCACGGCCGCACGACCTTCGCCAACATCCGCCGTTTCCTGACCTACCACCTCACCGACAACGTGGCCGAGCTGACCCCCTTCGTCGTCTGGGCCCTCTCCGGGGGCCGGTTCCCGCTCGCCCTCGGCGTGCTCCAGATCCTGGCGCTGGACATCGGCACCGATCTCCTGCCGGCGCTCGCCCTGGGCGCCGAGATGCCGAGGCCTGGCGTGCTCGACCAACCGCCGCAACGCGGTCACCTCCTCGACGGTCGGCTCCTGCGCCGGGTATTCGGCGCGCTCGGTCCGGCCGAAGCGGTCGTCGAGATGGCGGCCTTCCTCGCGGTCTTCGTCGCCGCCGGCTGGCGACCGGGCGACAGCTTCCCCACGGGAGACACACTGCTCATCGCCTCCGGCGCCGCCTTCACCGCCGTGGTCCTCGGCCAGTTCGCCAACGCGTTCGCCTGCCGCAGCGAAACCCGCCCGCCGTGGGTGCTCGGCTGGACCTCGAACCCCCTCCTCCTCGGCGCCGTGGCCGCCGAGCTCGTCGCCCTCCTCGTCTTCCTCGGGTTCCCGCCGCTGGCCGATCTCCTCGGCCAGCGCCCGCCGAACGCCGCCGGCCTGGCGATCGCCCTGCTCGCGGTCCCCGCCGTCCTGATCGTCGACGCCGTCGAGAAGCGACTCCGAGCCGGCCGCCGCTGACTCGGGGGCGCCGCCGAAGGACGTTGGGCCCTTCCGCTCCAGCGTCATCGGGCGCACGATGACACGTGATGGAACCCACCCCCGACACCGGCCGTGTCCAAGAGCTCGATCGGGCGGCCTGTCTCGCGCTGCTCGGATCGCAGCAGATCGGCCGGGTGGTGCTCCCCGGCGCCGAACCGTTCGTCGTGCCGGTCAACTACACCCTCGTCGACGAGCTGGTCGTGTTCCGGACCGACGTCGACTCCCACGCCGCCTCGGCCGCTGGTACGTCGATCGCCTTCGAGGCCGATGCGATCGAGGCCGCCAGCGAGGCGGGATGGAGCGTCGTCGTATCGGGACGGCTCGAGGACGTGTCCGAACAGGTCGCCGGCGACGGCCGCTTCGGCCAGGTGCTCGAACCGTGGGCGCCCGGCCCCAAGGATCGATGGCTGGCCGTGCACATCGCCAGCATCAGTGGCCGGTGGGTCCACGGCGACGACGGACGATCCACGCACCTGGACGAGCGCGGCTACCTCTAGCTCGACGGCGGCGACCACCGCCTCGGAGCCACCGTGTCCGGCCCGCCACCCCCACCCCCCGGCCAGCACGGTCGGTAGCCAGGACCTTGGACCCTTGTCTCCAGCGGCGCGCCGCCGTGTACTTCACCTATGTTCGATGAGTTGCATCCCCACCACTGCCCGTACTGCGAGCTCCGCTTCATGTACGCCAACGAGGTGAAGGACCACGTGGTCCACGAGCACCCCGAGCACGCCGACAGCTTCATCTTCGTCGAGCCGCACGAGCTGCCCCACTGACGCCACGGTCCGATCCAGCGGGCCACTCGGGACCTGCGGCGCCGGGACTTCCGACCCTACCGACGAGGCGTGCTCAGGTGGTCGGGTGTGCCGTGAACGAATCGCAGAGCGCGCCGGTGCCACCGACCGCCAAGGGTCCGTACCGCCGATCCGTGCTGAAGGCAGTCGCGGTGTGGTCGCTGGTCACGATCTTCGTCGGCGCCATGATCGTCATCGCCAACATGAACTGGTCGATCGACCAGAGCGTCATCTCCCGTTCGTACACCGAGTTCATGACCGACGTGCGCGCTGATCGGGTGGAGCGCATCACGATCGACGCCACCACGGGCGCCATCGCCGGCACCGACAAGGGCGGGACGTCTTTCACGAGCAGGGGCCCGGCCGGATCGCTGCCCGATCAGGACCTCGCCGACCTCGACGCCAATGGCGTGGCGCGCGACTACAAGGCCCCCTCCGGCGGCCTCGGCTGGGTCGGTTCGGTCGCCGGGATGCTGTTGCCGGTCCTCGTCATCGCGGCGCTCTTCATCTGGTTCTCCCGCCGTACCACACGTGGCGCCGCAGGGGCCGCCGCCTTCGGCCGCAATCCCGGTCACGTCTACACCACCGAGCGGCCGTCCACGACGTTCGCCGACGTCGCCGGCTACGACGCCGTGAAGGACGACATCCGCGAAGTGGTGGACTTCCTCCGGGACCCCGCCCGCTTCCGCGACATCGGCGCCCGCATCCCCAAGGGCATCCTGCTCGTCGGACGGCCCGGGACGGGCAAGACCCTGATGGCCCGAGCCGTCGCCGGCGAAGCGGGCGTTGCGTTCATCTCGGTCACCGGCTCGCACTTCATGGAGATGTTCGTGGGCGTCGGCGCCGCCCGTGTCCGCGGCCTCTTCCGAGGCGGCCCGCGAGCACGCCCCCTCCATCATCTTCGTCGACGAGATCGACTCGATCGGACGCAAGCGCGGCCGGATCGCCGAGGAGCTGACGTGCGACGACATCTCGACCGGTGCGGCCAACGACCTGGCCGAAGCGACCAGCATCGCCACCCAGATGGTCCGCGACTGGGCCATGACCGATCAGCTGGGCCCGGTGGCTGGGGTGGCTCGCAGCCCCCGGGTGGGCCGGCGGAGCTCGTCGCCACCCGGCCGTACTCGGAGGAGACGGCGCACATGATCGACGCCGAGATCCAGCGGGTGCTGACCGAGCAGCACGAGCGCGCCCGCCAGATCCTCTGCGAGCACCGTTGCGCCCTCGACGCCGTCGCCGACGCCCTGATCGAGCATGAGACGCTGTCGGGTGACACGGTGAGCCGAATCGTGCGGGAAGCCGCCCCTCCGGTCGCCGGCCTCCGTCCCACCGGCTGAGCCCGGCGGCGTCAGCGTTCAGACTCGACGGGCAACAGCACTTCGCCGCCGAGGGGACGGAGCGCGTCGGACAGCGACACGTCGGGGGACGCCATGGTGTCGACCGGGTGCGCCTCCGGCCACGCATCGAAGCTGGCGCGGATCCGCGCCTCCACCCCGGCATCCGCATCTGACGCGTCGACGCTGGCGTCCAGCCGGGCGGTGAGGCGGGACACCGCCAGCGCCTCGGGGCATTGGCAGCGGAGCTCGGTCAGCTCGGCATGAGCCGATCGGGCCATCCGCCTCGCGTCGGCACGGTGCGCCGCCGAGGCCCAGGTGGCGTCGAGCACGACGCTCTCGCCGTGCGCCAGCGCGATCCGGGCGCGGTTGAGCAGCTCGCCATAGGTGGCCGCCGTGGAAGCAGCGGAGTAGATCCCTTCCCCGAACGGCGCCGAGGCCCGGTCGAGGGCCGAGAGCCCGGCCTGCTCCTTGCGCAGCTCGTCGCTGTGCAGCACCGTCCAACCGAGGTGCCGACCGAGCTGATCGGCCAGCGTGCTCTTGCCGGTCCCAGGGGTGCCGCCCACGGCCACGAGCTGGATGCGACCTTGATAGAGGTGCCGGGCGCAGAGTTCCATCAACGCCGACGCGTCGTCGCGAGCCGACGGTTGCCCACCGGCGGCCAGCAGGCAGGCCACCTTGGCACGGACCAGCGCCCGGTAGGCGATGTAGTGGTGCTCGAGTGAGCGGGGATGGCTCTCGGCCGTGAACTCGCGATACGCGTCGAGGAAGTGTCGGGTCAGATCGGGCCGACCCAGGCGTTCGAGATCCATCGCCAGGAAGGCCACGTCGAGTACGACATCGCCGAACCGCAGCGCCTCGTCGAACTCGAGACAGTCCAGGATCCGGGGTCCATCGTCCAGGCAGAAGATGTCGGCGGCCAGCAGATCGCCGTGGCCGTCCACGATCCGGCCTCGGGCGATCCGCTCCCGGAACAGCCGGTCCCTGCCGGCAAGATAGGTGAGCGCCATGCCCTCCACTCGCCCGAGCAGGTCCGGGTCGAGGTACGAGCCGGAGAACTCCATCATCTCCGTGAAGTTCTGGCTCCAGAGGTGGCGCACCGCCTCAGGTGAGGCCGACTCGTCGATGTGGGGGCCCCGTCGGGCGGTTGCGTGGAAGGCAGCGACCGCGCGCGCCACCGACGTGATGTCGGCCAGCGTCGCCGCGCCGTCTTTCACGAGGGTGGCGAGCCGCCGGTCGCTCGGCATGCGGCGCATGGCCACCAGATGATCGAGCTTCTCGCCGTCCGGACCCAGCAGGTCGACGACGCCGAGATAGACGTCGGGGGCGAGGCGACGGTTCAACGCCACCTCCTGGTGGCAGATCTCCTCCCTGGCCTGTCTGGTCGTGTAGTCGAGGAACGCCGTGTGGATCGGCTTCTTCACCTTGTAGGCGCGATCGCCGATGAAGATGACCACCGAGATGTGTGTCTCGGCGATCGCGGCGGACGCCAGCGCGCCGTGCCCGGCTCCGAACGCGCTCACCAACTCGTTCACGTGTGCAGTGTGCGGTCGTGCCGCGCTCCCCGCCAGGGGCCAAGGTCCCGGGCGCGGCGTCGGGACCTTGGTCTCTGGTCGGCGGGAGCACGTAGCTGGACCATCAAGACATGCGAGCACTGATCGTGTACGAGACCATGTACGGCAGCACCCGTACGATCGCCGAGCACATCGCGCTGGGATTGGCCGACCGATTCGACGCGACGCTCGTCCCGGTGGCCGAGGCCACGCAGGATCTGGCGAACGGGGCCGACCTCGTCGTCTGCGGTGCCCCGACGCACATCCACGGCCTGCCGCGACCGAAGACCAGGCGCATGGCCGTCGACGGCGCGCAGCGGGCTCCCTCGCTCGAGGTCGCTCCTGGCGCCGACGGACCCGGAGTCCGCGAGTGGATCGCGAGCCTCGGACACTTCGACGGCGTCGTCGCCGCCGCGTTCGACACCCGCATCGACGGGCCGGCGCTCCTCACGGGACGAGCGAGCAGGGCCATCGCCCGGCAGTTGCGTCATCATGGCTGCACGCTCGCCGTCGCCCCTGGCAGCTTCCTTGTCGACAAGCAGAACCATCTCCTTGCCGATCAGCCGGCCCGGGCCGAGGCGTGGGGCGCGGCGCTCGCCGTCGCCGCCGCCATGTCTCCGGCCCACCCGCATCCCTAGTGATCATCTAGTCGGGGCGGCGACTACCTGAATCGCCAGCTCTGCGCCCATCTTGCTCGACGGGCAGCGCCTTGTCGCAACCCGAGCCCCATGCGAGACTGCGCCGACCGGCCGTATGGTCGGAACACGCCAAAGCAGACCGATGGGTCGGGACGGATTACCCGGGATGGACGATCGCCAAACCACGGAGCTGCTCGATCAGTTCCTGGCGCTCATGCCCGACGCCGCCATCGTCGTCGACGGCGATGGCGGCATCGTGCTGGCCAACCCGTCGGCGGCCGAACTGTTCGGCTACTCCCCTGGCGACCTCACCGGCCATCCCATCGAGGTGCTCGTCCCGGAGCGGCTCCGCGCCCGCCACCGCGGCCATCGCCAGGCCTATGCCGCCACCCCCCGGGCCCGGCCGATGGGGGCCGGCCAGGAGCTCACCGGTCGCCGCCAGGATGGATCGGAGTTTCCCGTCGACGTCAGCCTGGCTCCGCTTCCGGACGCCGGCGATCTCGTCATCGCCGCCGTGCGCGACGCCAGCGATCGCCACGCCGCCCAGCACGCCCGGTCCCAGCTCGCCACGATCGTCGAGTCATCGGTCGACGGCATCGTGTCGCTGTCCCTGCATGGGATGATCTCGAGTTGGAACCTAGGCGCCGAGCAGTTGTTCGGTTACGACGCCACGGAGGTGCTTGGCGTGCACGTGAGCCGATTCGTGCCCGACGACTCCTCTCCCGACCTGGAGGAGTTGCTGGAGGCGGCGCTCAGCAGTACGGCCACGGCGCCCCGCGATACGGCATGGCAACGCCGCGATGGCTCACTCCTCGACGTAGCGATGTCCATCTCCCCGCTGAAGGACCCCGCCGGCCAGACGACCGGATTCTCGGCGTTGCTGCGCAACGTCACCGAGCGCAAGCGACGGGAACGACAGCTGGCGGCCACGGCGGCCGTTCGCAGCCGGATCCTCTCGGGGGCTCCGATCAACGACTGCCTGCAGGTCGTCTGCGACGAAGCCCGCACCCTGGTGTCGGCCGCCACGTGCGTCATGGTGCTCGTCGGTAGCGCGACGATACGGGTGCTCGACGGCACCGCCATGCGGGAGGCCCCCGCCGGCGTCATTCCGACGGACGCCAGCCTGGCCCGTCAGATACTCGACGGCGGCGCCCCACACGCCGGCACCGGCGTGGCGCTCGTGGACGCCGGCGGGAACGGGCCCGCGCAGGGGCCGGTGCTGGGGGTGCCCATCCTGTCGTCGAGGGGTACTGACGGCGCCCTGATGGTGGCTCGTCAACCCGGAGAGGCCGAGTTCGTCGACAGCGACATCGATCTGCTGGGTTCGCTGGCCGACCAGACTGCCCTCGGCATCGAGCTCGGCCGAGCGCGCGACGAGCGCGACCGTGCCCTCCGCATCGGCGACCGCGAACGGATCGGTCGCGAGCTCCACGATCTCGTGATCCAACGGCTCTTCGCCATCGGCATGGACCTGCAGGGCATCACACAGTTGAACAACGACCCGGCGGTGACGGATCGCGTCGAGCGGGCGGTGGATGCGCTCGATGGCACCATCGGTGAGATCCGATCCACGCTGTTCCGGCTCGACGACGAGTAGGGGCCGGTTCGTCCGTCCGGAGCGTCGGGACCAAGTGCCCTGCCCGAGCTAGCCGCCGCTTCGTACGGTGACGGCATGACAAATGGTCATCCGATCGAACAGGCCGCCGACTGGACCGACGAGACACCCGATGTTGAGCTGGCCGCCGAGCACGACCGGTTGGTCGGGCTCGTGTCCGGGCTGGAGGGCGAAGGCATCGATCTCGAACCGGAGTCGACGAGCGTCGGCGAGCTGGCCGCAGCCAGCCAGCATCCTGCCGATCTGGCCTCGGAGACGTTCGAGCGCGAGCGCGACCTCGCCTTGCTGAACGAGTTCCGGGCCGAACTCGACGCGAACGAGGACGCCTCCGCCCGGCTGGCGACCGGCCGCTACGGCTGGTGCGAGGACTGCAAGCGGCCGATCGAGCTGGCTCGGCTCGCCGTCGTCCCCGCGACCAATCGCTGCACGGCTTGCCAGGAGCGTTACGAGCTGGACTCACTCCTGGCCGAAGCACCGGCGGGGACTCCCTCGATCGAGCCGGACGATCTCAGCGAGTACCTGCCCGGCGACGAGATCGAGCCGGCCATGCCGCTCGATCCCGAGGAAGCAGCCCTGCACATCGAAGGTTGACCGCCGGCTCGGGCGCCGACCACGGGACCTTGGGCCCTGGGTCCGCGAGCCGCTCGGGCCGATGATCGAGGTGGAGGTGTTCGCCATGACCACCAAGAGGTTCCGTGCCGACCGCTGGGCTCGTCCCGTCCCGACGTGGATGCGCCCGGAACGCCGCGCTGTCGCCATCAGGTTCCAGCGCCGGCTGCGCCGGGTGCGATCTGATCTGCGCGGCGCCGTGGCCCGGCTCCGCTACGAGCGCACGTACGGCCACCCGGACCTCGCCGTAGAACCGGACGTGCTCGCTGACCGCGTGCGCTCGTCACTGGGGCCGCTCGAGCAGCGGCTCGATCTGCCTCGCGTGCACGTCATGGCCGAAGGCAAGACCGTGCTGCTGCACGGTGATGTCGCAACCGCCTCCGACGCCGAGGCGATCGTGCGCCACGTGGCCGGCGTGCCCGGCGTCGCCGCAGTGGAGCCACACCTCCACGTCGGGCTGCTGCCCAGCGACACCCGTCCATCGGTGGGCCGTGCCGTGCACCCGGCGTCCCCGGCTCGCCGCCGCCTCGAAGCGGCGGCCATGAGCGGTGGCTGTGACGCGGGCGATGCGGACGACGCCGTCAGCGCCGTGCTCACCATCGTTGTCCGCCGGCTCCCATCGCCCGAGGCGAAGCACGTGCTCGGTCACCTTCCGTCCGACGTGCGGGCGCTCGTGCGCCGGCGAACCTGGCTGGCCGGGCGCCCGGCGCGCACGGTCGACCGGTTGGTGTGGCAAGTCACCGTCCAGTCCGACCACCTGGCGCCGGCACGCGCCGAGTCCGTGACCCGCGCTGTCCTCGCCACGCTGCGGGCGCTGGTACCCGAAGAAGGAAGAGGCGTGATCGCGGTGCTGCCCGAAGGTCTGCGGCCGTTGTGGACCGGCGCCGATACCGGCGCGGACCCGGCCGTGGACGCACGGATCTCCTCACCTGAGCACGTCACGACAGGAGCCGACCGATGACCGCCACGACATCCACCACGACCGTCGCCACCGTCGCCGACGACGCCTTCCGCGCCGAGCACGCCATCGCCTGGTTCGAGGACCTACGTGCCAGCGATGTCGCCGTCGCCGGCGGGAAGGGCGCCAACCTCGGCGAGGTCACCGCGGCGGGCTTCCCCGTCCCCCCGGGCTTCGTGATCACCGCCGGTGCCTACCTCGCCGCCATGGAGGCCGGCGGCGCCCGCGCCACGCTCGCCGCGCCGCCGACGGTTGCGGGCGACGCTGCGGCCGCGGCGCAGGCCCAGCGGCTGGCCCAGTTGGTCCGCGAAGTGCGCTTTCCTGACCACCTACGCCACGCCATCGGATCGGCCTACGCCGAGCTCGGCCGGCGCGTCGGCGACGAGCACCCACTCGTCGCTGTCCGCTCCTCGGCCACCGCCGAGGACGCGGCCGACACCTCCTTCGCCGGGATGAACCGCACGTACACCAACGTGCGGGGCGTTGACGCGCTGATCGACGCCGTGGTGGGTGCGTGGGCGTCGCTGTTCGCCGAGCGCGTACTCGTCTACCGGAGCGCGCACCACATCGAGGCCGAGCCCGCCATCGCCGTCGTGGTGCAGTCAATGGTCCCCAATGTGGCCGCCGCCGGGGTCGCCTTCACCGCCGATCCTGTCACCGGCGACCGCACCCGGGTCGTCATCGAAGGCGCGTTCGGCCAAGGTGAGGTCGTGGTCGGCGGGCGGGTCGAGCCTGACACCTACACCGTCGGCAAGGCCCCGATGCAGATCCTCAACGAGCGGATCGGGTTCAAGTCGCACAAGATCGTGGCCGCTGCACAAGGCGACCATGAGGTGGCGCTGTCGACCGAAGAAGGGCACCAGCGTGTCCTCGCGCCGTCGACGGTGCTCGACGTCGCCGCCCTGGCCACCGCGGTCGAAGACCACTACGGGGCACCGACCGACATCGAGTGGGCGATCGACGACAGAAACGGCCTCCACCTCCTGCAGGCGCGGCCCATCACGACGCTCGGCGCGCCGGAGAGCGCGGCGCCAGCGCTGCTGGTCGAGGGCCTGGGTGCCGCCCCTGGCGTCGCCACCGGGGCGGTCCGCGTGCTGCGCACACCCGACGCCGGCCCGTCATTGGTGGACGGTGAGGTGCTCGTGGCACCGATGACGAACCCCGACTGGTTGCCGACCCTTCGGCGCGCCGCCGCGGTGGTCACCGAAGGCGGCGGGATCACCTGCCACGCCGCCATCGTGAGCCGGGAGCTCGGCGTGCCGTGCGTCGTCGGTGCCCATGGCGCCACGACCCTGCTGCGCGACGGCCAGCTCGTCACCGTCGACGGCACCCGCGGCACCATCGCCACCGGTCGCCCGCCGGTCTCGCCTCTCGCGCCCGTCGTGACCGCCGCCCCAGCGGGGCTGGCTGCTCCGGCGACGGAAGCGATCGCCACGAGGCTCTACGTCAATCTCGCCCTCCCGTCGCGGGCCGAAGCGGCAGCGGCGCTCGACGTCGACGGCGTCGGCCTGCTCCGGGCCGAGCTGATGCTCACCGAGGCACTGGACGCCCGCCATCCTCGCGAGGTCCTGGCCACCGGTGGCCGGGAGGCGCTCGTCGCGGCAATGGTCGCTTCCCTGCGCACCGTGACACGGGCGTTCGCGCCGCGGCCGGTCGTGTACCGCACGATCGACTTCCGCACGAACGAGTTCCGCGGGCTGCAGGGAGGCGCTCGTTACGAGCCCGAGGAGCGCAACCCGATGATCGGCTACCGCGGCTGCTACCGCTACGTGCGCGAGCCGGACCTCTTCGAGATGGAACTGGACGTGCTCGCGCGCGTACGCGAGGAGACGCCCAACCTCCACGTGATGATCCCGTTCGTCCGGACCCGCTGGGAGCTGGAAGCCTGCCTCGAGCTCATCGACCACAGTCCGCTCGGCCGCCAGCGGGGACTGAAGCGTTGGATCATGGCCGAGGTGCCGTCGGTCGTGTACCGCATCGGCGAGTACGCCGCGCTCGGCATCGACGGCGTCTCGATCGGTTCGAACGATCTGACCCAGCTCATGCTCGGTGTCGACCGGGACTCGGAGATCTGCCGCGAGCTGTTCGACGAGGAGGACGAGGCCGTGCTGGCCGCCATCCGGCAGATCATCTCGAGCTGCGCCGAGCACGGTCTGACGTCATCGCTGTGCGGGCAGGCCCCATCGAACCGGCCGGCGTTCGCCCGCCACCTCGTTCGCTACGGCATCACGTCAGTGTCCGTCAACCCCGACGCCGTCGACCGAACGCGTCACGCCCTCGCTCGGGCCGAGCACGAAGTCGTGGTGGAGGCCGCTCGCCAGCGCATCTGAGCCGAGGCTCGTCAGGCTTCGAGCCTCGTCACGTTGTGTCTCCGATCAGGTTTGCCGATGACCACTCAGCCGTTCGATGCTCAAGGCGACGAGACGCTCGTCCTCCTTCGGCACGTGACGCGCTCGACCCAGTACGCCGACGCTCCAGAGCTCACCGTTGTCGTCCACGCCCTCGGCATTGAAGGCGACGATGTGGCCGTCGGTCGCTCGCCAGACCTCGTCTGTCGCGACCGGGAACTCGACCCGGTCATCCACGACCGCGTAGCGCACCGGCACGATGGCGGGAAGGGCACCGACGGTGATCGCCATTCGACCTCGGTTCGTGCTGGCCAGCCGCTCCATGCACGCCAGATGGTCGAGATGCGTGCATCCTGGCTGATCAGGTAGGACGTCTCGGTCGGGCACCGGCGCATGCACGGCGCTCACCCCGACCCCGTCGGTCGGCCAGCGGCCGAACCGGCGAACTCGTGGTAGGCCTCCCAGGCGCGCGGGCCGTAGACACTGGCCGTGCCGCCGTCCATGAGGAGGGCGACGCCCAGGGCTTCCGCCACTTCGTCGGCGGCTGCCCCTCGACGGGCCGCCGCCTTGGCGTGATAGGCGATGCAACCGTCGCAGTGCTTCACCACTGCCGCCACCATCGCCATGAGCTCTTTCATGCGCCCGGACAGGGCGCCGTCGAGCATCACGGCATCGTGGAGCTCACCGAAGCCCCGCCACACGTCGGGGATGGCATGGCGCAAATCCCGCGTCGGCAGGCGCAACTCGTCGATCACATCCTGGTGACAGGTCATGGGTCCAGCGTGCACGCAGGACGAGTGGGCCACGAGGGGCGAACGTCCCGACCTGGCGACGAAGGTCCCGACTGGGCCGAACGCGGGGACCTTGGTCCCTGTCGAGCGAGCGACCCGAGCGCGACCGTGCTCCTGACACGAGGGAGGAGCACCCCATGGACGTCGACGTCTTGCCCAGCGAACCGGCCCCGCTCCTCGAGGCGAGGTCGGTGCGGAAGGTCTACCGGTCCGCGGGCGGCGCGGTGATGGCCCTCGACGGCATCGATCTGCGCGTCGAGCGGGGAGAGATGGTCGCGGTCATGGGTCCCTCGGGCTCGGGCAAGACGACGCTGTTGAACTGCCTCTCCGGACTCGACGAGATCGACGGCGGCAACGTCCTGGTCGATGGCCGTGATCTCTTCGCCATGAGCGACGCCGAGCGCACCAGGCACCGGGCCTCGGCGATGGGCTTCATCTTCCAGGCCTTCAACCTCATCCCCGTGTTCACCGCCGTCGAGAACGTCGAGCTGCCGCTCCTGCTGAGGAACACCGCTCCTCGGCTCGCCCGCGAGCGGGCCCTGGCCATGCTCGACCGGGTCGGGCTGTCGCACCGCGCCACCCACCGGCCCAACGAACTGTCCGGCGGCGAGCAGCAGCGGGTGACGATCGCCAGAGCGCTGGTCGGCCGACCCGCCATCGTGTGGGCCGACGAGCCCACCGGGAACCTCGACAGCGCGATGGCGACATCGGTCATGGACCTCCTCCGGCAGCTCAACGCCGAGGAACAGCAGACCATCGTGCTGGTGACCCACGACTCGACCATCGGCGCCACCGCCGGCCGGCTGCTGCGCATGCGCGACGGCCGCTTCGACGAGGACCAGGTCCAGGGCGCCGCACCCGCTGCTCTCGCCACGGCCGGGTGACGCGATGTTCCCGGAGCTCACCCCGCCGCTCCTCGTCCTGCTCGGTGCCGCCCTGGCCGGCGTCGGCTACCTCGTCGCCCGCGGGCCCGTGCTGCGACGCCTTGCCTTCCGCCAGGTCGCGCGCCGCCGCACGGAAGCGGTGCTGATCATCGGCGGCTCGATCCTGGGTACTGCCCTCATCGTCAGCAGCCTCTCGGTCGGCGACTCGCTCAACACTTCGATCCGCGCCATCGCCGGGCGCTCGCTCGGCGCGATCGACGAGCGGATCACGACTACGGCCCCCGACCGCGGGGAGCAGATCGCCGCGCGGTTGGCCGGCCTGGCCGGCGACCCGAACATCGACGGGATCCTTACCGTCCACCACGTCGTCGCCGCCTCGGCGCGCCAGCAGGAAACGGCGACGAAGGCGGAGCCGATCACGTGGGTGTGGGATCTCGACTTCGATGCAGCCTCCTCCTTCGGTGGCGCCGACTCCGGCCTGGGCGGCCCCACGCCGTCGGCGGGCCAGGTCGTCATCAACGACGAGCTGGCCGCCCGGCTCGACGCTCGCCCCGGCGACACGGTGACGTTCTTCCTCTTCGACCAGCAGGTCGACGCCACCGTGGCCAGGGTCGTTCCCCGGCGCGGGCTGGCCGGCATGGGCCTCGGGTCGACGGTCAACCCCGGCGCGTTCTTCGCTCCTGGCACGCTCGACGCCGTCGCCCGCCGAGCAGGAGGTACGGCTGCCCCGGCCACGAGCGTCCTCATCTCCAACCGTGGCGGCGTCGAGGCTGGTGCCGCGCTCACCGACACGGTGACGGCTCGTGTCCAAGGGGCGCTCGGACCGTCGCTCGCCGGTACCTCGGTGGTCACCGCGAAGCGAGACGTGCTGGATGCCGCCGACCGGACGGCGTCACTCATGGGGTCGCTGTTCCTGTTCATCGGGAGCTTCAGCATCATCGCCGGCGTCCTGCTGCTCGTGAACGTGTTCGTGATGCTGGCCGAGGAGCGCAAGAGCCAGCTGGGCATGTTGCGCGCCATCGGCCTCACCCGCCGGCGCCTCGTCGGCGAGTTCGCCATCGAGGGGAGCGTGTACGCGCTGATCGCCGGCTTCGTCGGTCTCGGTCTCGGCTGGGTCGTCGGTCGCGGCGTGGTGGCCGTCGCGTCCGGCATCTTCGACCAGTGGAACACCAGTGGCAACTCGCTGGACATCACGTTCGGCATCACCCGCACCAGCCTCATCAACGGCTTCGCCGGCGGCTTCGTCATCGCCTTCGTCACGGTGATCCTGACGAGCATCCGGCTCAGCCGGCTCAACGTCATCGCCGCCATCCGCGACCTCCCGCCCGATGGGAACAAGGTGCTCCGCCGTCGCTGGGTCGTCCTGTCCACCGTCGTGTCGGCCGTGTTGGCGGTGGCCTCCGTGCCCGTCGTGGCGGCCAGCGCCGGTGCCGGCGCCTACCTCCTCCCGTCCCTGGCCCTGCTCTTCGCCATCCCACTTCTCCTGCGCTGGTTCCGCCCGCATGCCGTGTGGACCGCGGCTGCGCTCAGCATCCTCGCCTGGGGCATGTTCGCCAACGTGCTGCGGCCCCACATCTTCGACTCGTCCACCATGACGCCTTACATCGTGCTCGGCGTCCTCGTGACCTTCTCGGCCGTACTGCTCGTCGCCGAGAACCAGCGCGTGCTGCTGCGCCCGATCCGCCGCCTGCTCGAGAAGCCATCCGAGCTGGCCCTCACGGCCCGCCTCGCCATCGCCTACCCAACGGCCCGCCGCTTCCGTACGGGCGCCACGCTGATCATGTACAGCATCGTTGTGTTCGTGGTCGTGCTGCTGACCCAGATCTCGGCGATCATGGGCGCCTCGATCTCGACCGCGGTCGCCGACGCCAGCGGGGGTTGGACGCACCGGGTCGATGTCAACGGCGCGACGCCCATCGCTGATCCGACCGGCGCGTTGAGCTCCGGCCCGCTCACCGGGCGCGTCGCCGAGGTGACGTCACTGCTCCTCGCCGACGTCACCGCCACTGATCCCGGCCATCGCGCCGACAGGCCGCTCCAGGCGGTCGCAGTCGGCATCCCGCAAGACGCGCTCGATGAACCATCAACTCGTCCTGGACAAGCGGATGGACCGGTTCCCGGACGACGCCAGCGCGTGGCGGGCCGTCGCCGACGACCCATCCCTCGTCATGGTCGACGGGTTCTTCGGCGGCACCGGCGGCCCACAGGGCCAGCCGTTCCGCCCCGGCGATCTCTTCACGATCACCGATCCGGAGTCCGGTGCCAGGCACGTGGTGACGATCGCCGGCGTGCTGGCCAGCGCCGCCGCGTTCACGAACATCGGCGCCGGCGAGTACCGCTATCCCATCATCACCACTGAAGCCGCCGTCCGGGAAGGTTTCGGCAACAGTCGCGCCACGAGCTTCATGCTGAGGGCGACGAGTGCCGACGACGCCGCCCTGGTCGCCGACCTCCAGGGCCGGTTCCTGGCCTCCGGCGTCGTGGCCGTCAACATCCACGACCGGGTCGAGCAGGACTTCGCCGCCAGCCGTAGCTTCTTCCGGCTCATGCAGGGCTTCCTCGCCCTCGGCCTCCTCGTCGGCATTGCCGGTCTCGGCGTGGTCATGGTGCGAGCGGTGCGAGAACGTCGCCGCACCATCGGCGTGCTCCGTGCGCTCGGCTTCCGAGCACGCGCCATCCAACGATCGTTCCTCGCCGAGAGTACGTTCGTCGCCGTCGAGGGCATCCTCATCGGTGCCGTGCTGGGCGTGATCACCACGTGGCTGCTCTACCGGAACGCGGCGACGTTCCAGGGCCTGCGGGCCCCCTACCCGATCGCCTGGCGGGACATCGGCGTCATCCTCTCATGCACGTTCGTGGCGTCGATCCTCGCCACCCTCGGCCCTGCCCACCGGGCCGCCGCCATCCGCCCCGCCGTCGCCGTTCGCACGGCCGACTGACCCGTCCCGCCACCGCTTGTGTGCGCGAAATTCGAGACGTTGTCGCGAATTCCGTCACACAGACTGGGACCTTGGGCCCTGGTCGCCCCGACCGACGGCAGGGACGATCGCGGAGTGGAAACCGTCACGCCGAACTTGTGGCGCACCGACATCGGGGCGACGTTCAGCTGGCAAGGAGCGGCAGACGCACTGGATGGCCTGCCAGAGGGGCGAGGCCTGAACATCGCCCATGAGTGCGTCGACCGCCACGCCGCCGGCAGCCGCAGCGATCGGGTCGCGCTGCGTCACCGCGGCCGGCGAGGAACGTGGCGCGCGGTGACCTACGTCGAGCTCCGGGACCTCACGAGCCGATTCGCCAATGTCTTGGCCGGACTGGGTGTGGGCGCCGGTGAGCGCGTCTTCGTGCTCCTCGGCCGCCGGCCAGAGCTGCACGTCGCCGTGCTCGGGGCACTGAAGCACCGCGCCGTCGCCAGCACCCTGTTCTCCGCCTTCGGCCCCGAGCCGATCCGTCAGCGCATGGCCATCGGCGACGGGCGGGTCCTGGTGACGACCAGGGCGCTGTACGAACGCAAGGTGGCGCCCATCCGCGCCGATCTCCCTGGGCTTCGCCACGTGCTCATCGTCGGCGAGGGGCCACCACCCGAAGGCACCCTCCATCTCGCCCCGTTGATGGCCCAGGCGGCGCCGGTCTACGAGATCGGCCCGACCGACCCGGGCGCCATGGCGCTCCTGCACTTCACCAGCGGTACGACGGGTACGCCGAAGGCCGCCGTCCACGTGCACGAGGCCGTCGTCGCCCATCTGGTCACGGCCCGGTTCGCCCTCGATCTCCACGATGACGACGTCTTCTGGTGCACCGCCGATCCGGGTTGGGTGACCGGAACCTCGTACGGCATCGTCGCCCCACTCGCGCTTGGCATCACCAGTGTCGTGGACGAGGGCGACTTCGACGCCGAGCGCTGGTACGACGTCCTCGCCGAGGAACAGGTCACCGTGTGGTACACGGCTCCCACCGCGGTGCGCATGATGATGCGGGCGGGAGCCGACGCCGCTCGCCGTCATTGGCTCCCTGCCCTGCGTTTCATCGCCAGCGTCGGTGAGCCCCTCAACCCCGAAGCCGTGCGCTGGGGCGTCGAAGCGTTCGGCCTTCCCATCCACGACAACTGGTGGCAGACGGAGACCGGCGCCATCATGATCGCCAACGCGATCGCCGACGACATCCGTCCCGGCTCGATGGGGCGACCCCTGCCCGGTGTCGAGGCGACGATCCTCCGACGCGGCGACGACGGCGCCCTGATCCGCCACGGCGATGCGGTGGAGGAAGTCATGGAGCCGATGAGCGAAGGCGAGCTGGCGCTGCGTCCCGGCTGGCCCTCCATGTTCCGCGGGTACCTCGGCGAGGAAGCGCGATACCGGGCGTGCTTCGCGGGCGGGTGGTACCTCACCGGCGATCTCGCCCGGCGCGACGACGATGGCTACTTCTGGTTCGTCGCCCGTGGAGACGATGTCATCAAGTCCGCCGGTCACCTCATCGGCCCCTTCGAGGTGGAGAGCGTCCTGATGGAGCACCCCGCCGTCGCCGAGGCCGGCGTCATCGGCAAGCCGGATCCTCTCGTCGGCCAGCTGGTCAAGGCGTTCGTCACCCTGCGCGCCGGGAAGACCGCCAGCCCCGAACTTCACGACGAGATCGTGGCCCACAGCCGCCGCCGGCTTGGTGCCGCCGTCGCGCCGAAGGAGCTCGAGTTCGTCGAACACCTACCCAAGACCCGTAGCGGCAAGATCGTCCGCCGCCTGCTCCACGCTCGCGAGCTCGGGCTGCCCGAGGGCGACGTGTCCGCCTTGGAGGACCACCCATGACCGATCTCATCGACATCGAGCACGGGCAAGCCCTCTATCGGGAGATGCTGCGCATCCGCCGGTTCGAGGAGCGTTGCGTCGAGCTCTACAGCGCCACCAAGATTCGCGGCTTCATGCACCTCTACATCGGCGAGGAAGCCGTCGCCGTAGGCGTGATGCAAGCGATCCTCCCCACCGACGCCGTCGTCGCCACCTACCGCGAGCACGGTCACGCACTGGCCCGCGGCATCCCGGCCACCACGATCATGGCGGAGATGTTCGGGCGGGTCGAGGGCTGCAGCCGGGGTCGGGGTGGCTCGATGCACATCTTCGACACGAAGGCGCGCTTCTACGGCGGCAATGCCATCGTCGGCGGCGGCCTGCCCATCGCCGTTGGGCTGGCGCTGGCCGACAAGATGCGAGACAGCCACGACGTGACCGTCTGCTTCTTCGGCGACGGTGCGGTCGCCGAGGGCGAGTTCCATGAATGCCTGAACCTCGCCGCGCTGTGGCGCCTGCCCGTGCTCTTCTGCTGCGAGAACAACCTCTACGCAATGGGCACCTCCGTGGCCCGGTCCGAGTCCGAGACCGACCTCGTCCTGAAGGCCAGCAGCTACGAGATGGCGTCGTGGTGGGTGGACGGCATGGACGTGCTGGCCGTCGAAGAGGCCGCTCGCCGGGCCGTCGAGTCGATCCGCGCCGGCGGCGGCCCTCACTTCCTCGAATGCCGGACGTACCGGTACCGGGCCCACTCCATGTACGACCCCGAGCTCTACCGGGATCGGGCCGAAGTCGAGCTCTGGAAGCAGCGCGACCCGTTGGTGGTGCTGCACGAACACCTCGAGGCGGCGGGCGCGCTCGACGCCGACGGTGACCAGTTGCTCGAAGACGACGTCGGTGCCGAGATCGACGACGCCATCGCCAGCGCGGAGGCGGGCCACCTCGAGCCGGTGAACGACCTGACCCGGTTCGTGTACAGCGAGGTGGCCCAATGAGCACCGTCACGGAAACGGCCGTCGGTATGCGAATGACGTACCGCGAAGCGGCGCGAACGGCGCTGCGCGAAGCGCTCCTTGCTGACGAGCGGGTCTTCCTGATGGGCGAGGACGTCGGCCGGTACGGCGGCTGCTTCGCTGTAAGCAAGGGCCTTCTGGAGGAGTTCGGCCCGGACCGCATCCGCGACACTCCACTGTCGGAGTCGGCGTTCGTCGGGGCCGGCATCGGTGCCGCGATCAACGGTCTCCGGCCCATCGTCGAGATCATGACGGTGAACTTCAGCCTCCTCGCCCTCGACCAGATCCTGAACAACGCGGCCACCTTCCTGCACATGTCGGGGGGCCAGATCTCCGTACCGCTCGTGATCCGGATGACGACCGGAGCGGGTCGCCAGCTGGCGGCTCAGCACTCCCACAGCCTCGAGGGCTGGTACGCCCACATCCCGGGCCTGAAGGTGCTGGCGCCGGGTACGTGCCACGACGCACGGTGGATGCTCGCCGGCGCCCTCGCCGACCCCGATCCGGTTCTGCTCTTCGAACATGCCGCCCTGTACAACACCGACGGCGACGTCGGCCCGGTGCCCGAGCCGGCGACGATCGGCGCCGCCGCCATCCGCCGGCGCGGCACCGATCTCACGATCATCACCTACGGAGGGTCGCTGGCGAAGTGCGTGGCCGCCGCCGACCAGCTCGCCGAGTCCGGCGTCGACGCCGAAGTCCTCGACCTCCGGTCCCTTCGACCCCTCGACGACGCGACCGTGCTCGGCTCCGTGCGGGCCACGCGCCGGGCACTCATCGTCGACGAGGGCTGGCGGAGCGGCAGCATCTCCGCCGAGCTCAGCGCCCGCATCATGGAGGGGGCGTTCTACGAGCTCGACGCACCGGTCGGCCGGCTCTGCTCGGCCGAGGTACCGATGCCCTACGCCAAGCACCTCGAGGACGCCGCAATCCCGCAGGCGACCACGATCGTGGAAGCGGCCAGGAAGGTGCTGAGCGACGATGGGTGAGCTCTTGATGCCATCCCTCGGCGCCGACATGGACGCCGGCACGGTCATCGAATGGCTCGTCAAACCCGGCGACCACGTGCACCGCGGTGACATCGTCGCCGTGGTCGACACCGACAAGGCCGATGTCGACATCGAGGTCTTCGAGACCGGCACCGTGTCCGAGTTGCTCGTGCCGCTCGGCATCAAGGTCCCGGTCGGGACACCGCTCGCCCGTCTGGATGGAGCGGTCGCGCCGGCGGCGCCACCGCCCACCGAGCCAGCGGTGTCGCCACCCTCCGAACCCGAGGTCGCGCTACTCGCGCCGCCACCGGAACCCCCGGCCCGCCCGGCCGAGACGGTGACCCAGGCGCCCGCGCCTGCAGGCGAGACCCACTCGCCCATCGTGCGGCGCCTGGCCCACCACCTCGGCATCGACCTGGCCGCAGTGGTGGGCACGGGACCGCACGGCTCGATCACCCGCCACGATGTCGAGCAGGCCGCCGCCACCCGCGCTGCGCCACCGCCCATCACCACCACAACCCGGCGGACCGACGACCAGCCGCTCGCCATGCGGCGGGCCATCGCCAAGCTCATGACCAGGTCGGCCCGCGAAATTCCGCAGTACCACCTCGCCACCCGCATCGACCTCTCCTCCGCCCTGGTCTGGCTCGAGCAGGCGAACCTCGAACGGCCGGTGAGCGAGCGGATCCTGCCCGCCATCCTCCTGTTGAGAGCGACGGCCCTGGCGGCGAAGAAGTTCCCCGACTTCAACGGCTTTTGGATCGATGACGAACTCCGGCCGTCCCTCTCCGTCCACCTCGGCGTCGCCATCGCGCTCCGCACTGGCGGACTGATCGCGCCGGCGATCCACGACGCCGATGCGAAGGACCTCGACACCCTGATGCGCGAGCTACGTGACCTCGTCGGGCGTACACGAAGCGGTCACCTGCGTAGTTCGGAGATGGCCGATCCGACCTTGACGGTCACCAACCTGGGTGACAATGGGGTCGAGGTGGTGCATGGCCTCATCTACCCGCCCCAAGTCGCGCTCGTCGGCTTCGGCACCATCCTCGAACAGCCGTGGGCCAGCGACGGCATGGTCGGCTCCCGCCGCACCGTCACCGCTACGCTCGCCGCCGATCATCGGGCCAGCGACGGTGCCCGAGGGGCCCGCTTCTTGTCCCACATCGACCGTCTCCTCCGGGATCCGAGAGAGCTGTGAACGCGACCGAACTCCGAACCATCGTCGACAACGCCATCCGGAAGGTCGCACCAGACATCGACCCGGGCGCCCTGAGGCCGGGCACTGACCTGCGGGAGGACCTCGAGATCGACTCGATGGACTTCCTCAACCTCATGGACGAGCTTCACGCCCGCCTCGGTGTGGACATTCCCGAACACGACTACCCGTCGGTCACCACGATCGATGGCTGCGTGAACTACCTCCTGGCCCAGCTGGACGCGAGGTAGGTCAGCGTCGTTCACGACGACGTCTCGTCGACGAGGACGGCGAAGAGATCCCGCATCGAGAGGACGCCGACCACATCGGGTCCGTCGACGACCGCAAGGTGGCGCACACCGGCGCGACGCATCTGCCGAGCGGCATCGATGATGGTTGTCGCCGGCGCCACGGCCAGCACGTCGGGCGTCATGACGTCGACGCCCCAGAGCTGGTCGGGGTCGCCACCGCTGGCGAGCGCGGCAACGATGTCCCGCTCGGACACGACGCCGACACCGTCACCGGTTCGGACGAGGGCCACGCCAACCTCATAGCGCTCGAGCACGTTGGCGACGTCCCGCAACGTCATGCGGCCGCCCACCGAGATGGGCTCCGCCCAGTCGATGCCGGCGATCGGATCAGTTCGGGTGAGACGCATGGCCCCAGGATGCGCCGACATCGCCGGTGCGCCCAGGGACCTTGGTCTCTGGTGACGTTTCCTGGTGTCCCCCATGCTGAACGGTGCATCTACGGCCAGACCCACACTCAAGGAGGGCAGCATGCACGCTGACATTGGCGACCAGATCCGCGTCCACAGTCATCATCCCGGCGAGCTCGACCGTTGCGGCGAGATCGTCGCAACGCGGGGGCCTGACGGCACACCACCATTCGTCGTGCGGTGGGACGACAGCGATCACGAGGTCCTGTTCTTCCCCGGCACCGACGCCTCCATCGATCACCTCGCCACGCAGGGACGGAGCGACGGATGAACGTCCGCGACCTCACCGCCAAGCCGCCCGTGACGATGCCCGCCGACGGCACCGTCGAGGCGGCCGCCAACCTCATGGATCAGCACGCCGTTGGCACCGTCATCATCGTCGACGGCGGCCGGCCGGTCGGCATCGTCACCGACCGCGACCTCGTTGTCCGTGGGATGGCCCGACGCATTCCACCCGATGCGCGGATCGACAGCGTCATGTCGACCGGCATCGTCGCCATCGATGCCACCGCCGACGTCAACCAGGCCATCGCCGTGTTCAACACCCACGCGTTCCGGCGGTTGCCCGTCGTCGACGGCGCCCACATCATCGGGATGATCACCGTCGACGACCTGGTCGTGGCCTTCAGCCGGACGTTGGCCGAGCTCACCACGGGCATCACCGCGCAGCTCCTCTTCGGTCACCCCGAGCCGAGGCCCCCCGTACCGGCCTGAGCGACGCGTCGAACCCGTCACGCGTCGTCCGTGCTCCCGGGACGTTCGTCCCGCCGACGCACGGACCTTCACCGGTGTCCCGGCCGAAGCTCCGGGATCACGCTGGAATCATGAAGAGCACCCACGCACGGAATCGACAGGGACGGCCTCCGGGTCTGGCGGCCATCGCCGGTCTCGGTCTGGCCGCGGGCATCATCCTCGGGACGGCCCAGATCAGCTCGGCCGGTCCTTCGTGCCCGGCCTCGGCCAACATCCCGGCCTGCCCAGCCTCGACGACGACAGCGGTGCCATCGACGACCATCGCGCCGACCACGCTCCCGCCGACAACTGTCACTCCGACGACCGCGGCCCCGAGCACCTCGGCCCCGGAGACCGTCGCTCCGCCCACAGTGGCACCCACGACGGCGTCGCCGACAACGGTCGCTGAGAGCACCTCGGCTCCCGCGACGTCCACGTTCGTGAGCGTGCTGTCGGAGACGGCGCTCCCGTCGACCGGCTCCTCGCCTGTCCCGCTCATCGCCGTCTCGATCCTGGTCGCGCTGGGCGGCGCCGGTGCCATCGTCGTCACCCGGCGGCGGGACACCCCGCCCGAGCAGCCCTGAGCCCGACGGGCGAGAAGGAAGGACCACGGGCATGGTCACCATCCACGAACCGGATCACGACGCACCGACGGTCGCTCCGACCGAGCGAGCCGCCGCTGGCAAGCACATCGAAGCCCGGCGGACCTTCGCCGCCCACGTCGTCGCCTATCTGGTCGTGAACGGCTTCCTGGTCTTCCTGTGGGCCTTCACGACGGCCGGCTACTTCTGGCCCGGCTGGGTGATGGCCGGGTGGGCGGCCGTGCTCCTGCTCCACGCGTGGGACTCGTTCGTCCGCCGGCTCGTCAGCGAGGACAACGTCGACCTCCCCCTGCCGGCACGGCGGATGACCGCGACCCGCCGAGGAGGTGCACGATGAGCTGGCGACGCCGTCGCAAGGACTCCGACGGTGGCTCCGGTAAGAGCGCCTCCCGCGCCATCACCTCTGCCGTCGGCGACGAATGCGAGGCCTTCCTGTCCGGCCAGTTCGCGCTGCACCTGATGGCGACCGGTCAGCTCGTGCCGACCTGGATCGGTCTCAATCGCCTCGCTCACGGCAGCGTCGACGACGTGATCGCCCTCAGTAGCCGTCCGGGCGGCAATCTGGCCACGACGGAGTCGTCGGCGGCGATCGCCTATCTCGCTGACATGGTCCTCGATCTCGCCGGCGATGAACCACGCCGGCTCCAGGCGCTGCAACGCGACGTTCTCATCCAAGCGGAGCTCGACCTCGCGGCCGACTGGTTCCGGCGCCGCGAACCATCAGAGATCATCAGCACCGTTCTGGCGAAGCTGGAAGGGCGGAGCAGTGATGGCACGACACGACACTGACCGGAAAGGAGCCGACATGGATGTGGGTACCCACCCCCAGGCCAAAGCGGTGGTAGGCGTCGATCCCAGCCAGCTCAGCGCCAGCGATCGCCCCCCCAAGGCAGCCCGACGGTCGGGCTACGTGATCGCCATCATCATGAACGGCGGCATGCTCTGGGTGGTCCACCAGCTGCTCGACTGGACATGGCCCCGCTTCCTCACCGACGAGTTCGCCGACACGCTGCCTCTGCTGTCGATCTCGTTCATCGCCAGCATGATCGTCAACACCTGCTTCCTGTACCGCGACGGGGGATGGTTCCGGGCGTTGGCCGACCTGGTCACCGCGGGGGTCGGGCTGGCTGTCGCCGTGCAGATGTGGGTTGTCTTCCCGTTTGACTTCGCCAGCTACGACCACGACTGGTCGTGGCTCATCCGCGTCGGTCTCGCCATCGGCATCGTCGCTACCGCCCTCGCCGCCATCGTGAACACCATCAAGCTGATCTGGCGAACCGTGGGGGCACCTTCACCGCCGTGAGGTCGCGAGCCGCCACGACGGCAGGGAACACCTCGCTGGCATCGACCGCGAATCTCGTCTCGTCGGCGTGGCGCTGAGAGAAATGGGTGAGCACCAGCGCCCGGGCGCCCGCTTCGGCGGCAATCCACGCGGCCTGCCGCGCCGTCAAGTGCCGGTGCTGCTCGGCTAGTTCGAGCTCGTCGTCGAGATAGGTCGACTCGCAGACGAGCAGGTCGGCGGCCCGAGCCAGGGAGACCGCCGCATCGCAGGTCCCCGTGTCCATCACGAAGGCGAACGCTTGTCCTGGGCGCACCTCACTGACCTCCTCCCGCGACACGAGAGTGCCGTCGACGTCGAGCCATCCTCTCTCGACCAGACGGCCGAGGTGGCGGTGGTCGATCCCTCGCGCGTCGGCCAGGGCGGGAAGAATGTGACGCCGCGCCGGCGTCTCCACCCGCCAGCCGAGGGCGTCGATGGTGTGATGCAGTGGCTCGGCCTCTAGGCGAAACCCGTCGACGTCGTGCACCGAACGCTCCAGGGGCAACGGATGCAGGCGCACGTGCGGCCAGGCTACGAACGCAGCGACCCGGCGCAACCTGTCGACGTAGGTCGAACCGCTCGCCGGAAAGTACACGTCGACCGGCTGCTCGCGCTGATCGAGTGCGAAGCGCGCCAGCACGCCCGGCAGCCCCAGGCAGTGGTCGCCGTGGAAGTGGGTGATGCAGATCTCGGTGATCGAGCTTGACCCGATCCCAGCGCGAAGCAACTGCCGTTGGGTTCCCTCGCCCGGATCGAACAGGATGCAACGGCCATCCCACCGCAGCAGGTAACCGTTGTGGTTGCGGTCACGGGTCGGGACCTGGGCGGATGTCCCCAGGACGATGAGCTCTCGAGACGCCGGGCGACGATCGGCGTCGAGAGGTTCCACGGCGAGCGGGGCCACAGTCACTCTCCTACCGCACAAGATGGAGGCCGCCATCGGGCGCCGCGGACCATGATGTCAAACCCTCCCGCCGAGCCTTCATCACCGATCCGCGACGGGTCCATGACTGCGTCGCGATTGTCGACCATCGCTGCACCGTAGGACGTTCAGGCAGCATGGGGTCGCCTGAAACATTGACAGTTGTCGATGGAATAGTCATGGTGACAGCCATGCTGGCCACGGCGCCGACCGACGTTCGGGGTAGGGAGCTACCGGCGGCGGTGGCCGTGCTGTGCGTCACCGAGATCACGAGCTGGGGAGTGCTCTACTTCGTCGCCGCTGCGCCCACCTTCGCCGTATTCGTCTGGCCTGGCTGGTCGCCGGGGCGGCGATGGCCGCGGTCCTCTACCAGCCGGCCTTCGCCGCCCTGACCCGCTGGTACGGCGATCGGGGTGTCCGGGCATTGTCCTCCTTGCCGTCGTCACGATCCCCTGCATCTCTGGGGGCTGCGACCGCCATGGCCGGCCCGGGGCCGCTCGCTCATCCCACCAGCCACCTGGAGGTCTCGTCGGTCCTCCGCACCAGCGCCTTCCGCTTCCTCGCTGCCTCGTTCGCAATCGCCGCGTTCGCGTCGTTCGCCGTCGTGTTCAACATCGTGCCCCTCCTCACGAGCCGCGGCCTGTCGACGGAGCTGGCGGCGCTGGCGCTCGGCCTCGGTGGCGTCGGCCAGGTCGACGGGCGGCTGGCCTACCGCCGACTCGCCACCAGCACGGGCGTCCGCGGTCGAGCCGTAGCGCTGTTGGCAGGTGAGGGGGTGAGCATCGCCGCCCTGGCGATCGTGCCCGGTCCCGCTGGTGCCCTGATCGCCCTGACGCTCGTGGTGGGCGCCATCCGGGGGATGTTCACCCTCCTGCAGGCAACGGCGATCACCGATCGCTGGGGCGCTGACCACTATGGCTCGCTCAGCGGGGTACTCGCCGTGCCGGTCACGACGGCGATTGCGGTCAGGCCGTGGGCGGCCGCTGCCGTCGCCAGCGCCCTTGGCAGCTATCCAGCGTCGATCGGCGTGTTCGCTGCGCTGTGCTTCGTCGCCGCCGGACTGGCCTGGTTCAGTCGCTGAGGACGGGCCTCGCCGCCCACACCATCCGGCCGGAGGTTCAGAGCTCGTCGATGAGGTGACGGACCCGCTGGCCGATGTCGTCGCGGATGCGGCGGACGGTGGCGACATCGGCGCCGGCAGGGTCGGCCACCTCCCAGTCCTCGTACTTCTTGCCGGGGAAGATCGGACACGCGTCGCCGCACCCCATCGTGACGACGACGTCGGCGGCCTGCACGATCTCGTCCGTCCAGGGCTTGGGGTACTCGCTGCGGATGTCAATGCCGACCTCGGCCATGGCGTCGATCGCGGCCGGGTTGACTTCACTGTCGGGCATCGATCCGCCCGAGTAGACGCTGACGCGGTCGCCGGCCAGGCGCTTCAGCCACGCCGCCGCCATCTGGGAGCGGCCGGCGTTGTGGACGCACAGGAAAAGCACCGACGGGACGGTCGTCTCAATCTTGCCTTCGACCTTGGCCAGCGCCTTGAGGCGGTCGCGGGTGAAGCGCTCGACAAAGATGGGCACGAACGTCGTGACCTTCGCCGTGCCGAGCAACTGATCGAGGCTGTCGGCGATGAACCGCTCGATGGTCTCGGCGGCGAAGATGCCGGCGAACTCGCTCCCGAGCCGGCCCGTCGCCGTCTTCACCAGGTTGCGCTGGGCCAGCGTGAGAGCGCTGACATCGGTGGTCATGCCGCACCTTCCCTGTTCGTGAGCTCGTCGAGGAGCTCGAGGACGCAGCGGTCGATTTGGTCGCGGATGGCCCGAATCTCGGCGAGCGTCTTGCCGGCCGGGTCGTCCAGGGCCCAGTCCTCGTAGCGGATACCGGGGAAGTAGGGGCACGTGTCGCCGCAGCCCATGGTGACGACGAGGTCCGAGGCCTTCACGGCGGCCTCGGTGAGGGATTTGGGAATGGCGCCCGCCGCAAGGAGATCGATGCCCACCTCCTCCATCGCCTCCACGACGGTGGGGTTGATGGTGTCGGCCGGGGCGGTGCCGGCCGAGCGGACGACGACCCGGCCCTTGGCGTGGTGGTCGAGCAGCGCGGCGGCCATCTGGGAGCGGCCGGCGTTGTGGACGCACACGAACAGGACCTCGGGAATGTGGTCAGGCATCGGTGACCTCTCGCGGGTAGAGGAAACGGATCAGCACCAGAGCCACGACGGCGCCGATGAGTTGCATGAGGATGAACATGGGTGCCGACGAAGGCTTGATGCCGGCGAAGCTGTCTGACAGCGTGCGGGCGATGGTGACGGCCGGGTTGGCGAAGCTGGTCGACGAGGTGAAGAAGTAGGCGCCGCCGATCCACACGCCGACGGCGACGGCCACGACGTTGGCCCTACCCGTGCGGACACAGCCGTGGATGACGAGGAGGAGGCCGGCGGTGGCCACCACCTCCGAGAGCCACAACGCGCCGGATGATCGTGACTTGGTCGACACGTCGATGGCGGGCAGCTCGAACATGAGGTTGGCCACGACCGCGCCGAGGCAGCCACCGGCGATCTGGGCGACGATGTAGAGGCCGGTCTCGCGGGTGCCGATGGCACCGAAGGCGCGGTCGATCAGGGTGACGACGGGGTTGAAGTGAGCGCCCGAGACGGCGCCGAACATCCAGATGAGCCCGACCAGGGCGCCGGCGGTGGCGGCGGCGTTCTCCAGCAGCTCGAGT
Source organism: uncultured Acidimicrobiales bacterium (assembly GCA_963728985.1). Classification (GTDB taxonomy): domain Bacteria; phylum Actinomycetota; class Acidimicrobiia; order Acidimicrobiales; family Ilumatobacteraceae; genus DASXAI01. The sequence continues at coordinate 606,914 of CAVSME010000009.1, forward strand.
CCAATGTCGTTGGGCGACAGGCGGCTGGCCATGATCCCCGAGCCGATGACAGCGATGATCAGGAGGCCAGTTCCGAGGGCCTCGGCTACGAGGCGACGGGCGAGGTCGAGCTGTAGTCCGCCGGTGCCGGTTTCGACTTGTCGGTCCAGCTTGCTCATGGCGCGGCCGCCACCAGGCTCGTGATCCGGAGCCGAAGCTCCCGGACGCTGCCGTCGAACGCCGCCGCGGTGCCGACCGACACAGGATCAGGGATGGACCAGTGCAGCCAGTCCCACGGAGCGCCGATCTCCTCGTGAGCCCGGTCGCAGACCGTGATGACCAGGCCGGGCCGGGCCGTCACGTCGTCGAGGGAGCGGGGGATGGCGTCGGACAGATCGATCCCTGCTCGCCGGGCGGCGGCGACGGCGCCCGGGTGCACCCGGCCGGCGGGATGGGTGCCGGCGCTCGTCGCCGGCGCGGCGGTGATCGCCCGCCACAGTCCAGCGGCGAGCTGTGAGCGGGCTGAGTTCGCCGTGCAGATGAACAGCACCGGCTGCGCCACTCGATCGTCGGGGGCCAGGAGCGAGGTCAACGCGCCGGGCATGAGCGAGACGTATCGGCGGCGGCGGTCACCACTGGATCGGTGCCGGGTGACGAGACCGGCGGCGGCAAGGACGTCGAGGTGATGGGCGAGGAGGTTCGACGGGCATCCGACCAGATGTTGGAGCTCGGCCGGTGAGCGATCCGAGGAGGCCAGCTCGTCGACGATCGCTAGCCGGTGGGGGTCACCGAGCGCCGCGTGGCGGGCGGCCCGCTGAGCGAGATCGTTCGTCACTCCAGGAGAGTCTCACTCAGCGAGTATTGAGTCAACTGATGGTGAGTGAAATTCTGTATCGGAGTCTCAGCAGCAACGAGCGGTGGTGTCGGCGGTGACACTGCCGTCCTCGTTCATCGTGGCGCAGCACAGGGCACCCGTCTCGGGGTCGACGGTGCGCAGCTGCCCCGCCGGCATCTCCACATGCTCGAGCACGGTGTAAATCTCCCAGGGCTCACCCGACGGCCCGTCGACCCACACCTTGTCCTGCTTGGCGTAGCAACAGGCAACCCCGTCTTCCGTCGCGGTGGCCAGGCCGACGCCGGCCAGACGGGCCTGGGCGGCGGCGACGTCGTCGGTCGACTCGACCTCGACGCCCAAATGGTTGAGGCTCCCGCCCTGGCCGGCGTTCTCGATCAGCACCAACTTCAAGGGCGGCTCGGCAATGGCGAAGTTGGCGTAGCCGGGCCGGACCTTGGCCGGCGCGGCGGCGAAGAGCTTGGAATAGAAGTCGATGGCCGTGTCGAGGTCGTCGACGTTCAGGGCGAGCTGGATGCGCGACATGGTCGCCTCCTGATAGATTGACAGACGTCTATAGGTAAGCAGACAAATCGACGTTAGTCAATGGATGGAGTTCGATCATGGCCCGAAGGTCCGTTGCCACGCTCGCCGAGCGCGACGATGCGGTCATCGGGTGGGCCGCGATCTCGCCCATCTCGGACCGACGCGTTCGGGCCCGATCCGGCGGCGATGGGACAGTTCTTCGACCTGTTCCTCACCACCCGTCGATGGACGACGGCCCGTGGATCGGGTCGGGGCGGGATGACGCCCCCAATTCCGCTCGCGCTCGAGCAACGAGAGATCGGCGGCGGTAGGCCCGTCGTTGGAGCCTCGGCCGCTAGTCATCAGCCGGCACCGGCGGCGGATCACCACCGGGTTCGAAGCGGTAGCCCATGCCGGGCTCGGTCATGAAGTAGCGAGGCTGCGAGGGGTTGGGTTCCAGCTTGCGGCGCAAGCTCGCCAGGTACACCCGGAGGTACGAGGTCTCGGCGCCGTACTGGGGTCCCCAGACCTGTTGGAGGAGCCAGCGTTGGGTGAGGAGACGGCCGGGGTTGCGTACGAGCTGGCGGACCAGACCCCATTCGAGTGGCGTGAGGCGCACTTCGTCGCCCGCGCGCCACGCTTTGCTGGCGGCGAGGTCGACAGTGAAGTCGGCTGTGCGGATGACTGCATCGGCGCTGGCCGGCTGGTGGCGACGGAGGGCGGCGCGTACACGGGCGAGGAGCTCGTCGATCCCGAAGGGCTTGGTGATGTAGTCGTCGGCGCCGGCATCGAGAGCGGCAACCTTGGCCGCTTCGGCCTCACGAGCCGACAAGATGACGATGGGAACGCTCGACCACTCCCGTAGGCGCCTGACGACAGCCAGGCCGTCGATGCCCGGCAGGCCGAGGTCGAGTAGGACGACGTCGGGTGGTGTTGCCGCCGCCAGTCGGAGGGCATCCTCCCCTGACGTCGCGGCATCGACTTCATAGCCGCGGGCGGCGAGGTTGACGTCGAGCGCGCGGCGGAGCTGGGCCTCGTCGTCGACCACGAGGATGCGGGTCACGAGTTCGACACCTCGATCGGTGGGCTACCGGCCGTACCGATCGTGTCGTCGGCGATGGGAAGGTCGATCAGGACGGTGAGGCCGCCCCCGGGTGTGTCATCGAGCTCGACGCGGCCGCCGATCGCTTCGATGAACCCTCGGGCGACCGCGAGGCCGAGGCCGACGCCGGCCAGGGTGCTGTGGTCGCCGAGCCGCTGGAACGGTTGGAAGACCCGCTGCCGATCAGCGGGGTCGACCCCGGGCCCGCGGTCGATGACTCTCAGGTGGATGCGACCAGCGACCTCAGCCCCTTCGATGCGGATGTACCCCGGCGACGGAGACCAGGCGAGCGCATTGGCGACGATGTTGGCCAGCGCCCGCTCCAACAGCGCCGGATCGACGGACACCGGCGGCAGCGTCTCGGGCACGCTCACGGCAACGTTGGCGGGGTCGTGCTCGAGCGACCCGAGGGCCGACGCGACAACGTCCTCGAGATACACCGGTCGCGACGACACCTGCACGGCCCCGGCGTTCAGTCGGCTCATGTCGAGCAGGTTGCCGACGAGCCGGTTGAGGCGGTCGGCTTCGACATCGATGGCCTCGGCGAACTCGCGGCGTTGATCGACGTCCCACGCCACGTCCGATTGGAGGAGGCTGGTGGCGGACGCCTTGATCGACGCCAATGGTGTGCGCAGGTCGTGGCTGACCGCTTGGAGGAGAGCCGTACGGAGCTGGTCGGCCTCGGTGAGTCGCGCCGCGACGGCGGCTTCGGCCTGGAGGCGACGCGACTGGAGGGCCAAGACGAGGCTCGACAGGAAGGTGCGCAGGACACGCTGATCGTCGGCTGACATGTGGGCGCCCCGCACCACCAGCACAGCGGTGCCGTCGGTGGTCAGGTCCCAGCGCTCACCGTCGAACGGCTCGCTCGGCGGATCGGGACCGGAGCTGGCGTCGATGATCCACCCGTCGTCACGGTTCGAGAGCAGCGAGACCGCTTCGAGGGAGAAGGTGGAGCGCAACTGATCGAGCAGGCCCGGCAGCGGGTTGGGCTCGCCGATCAGGATGCCGCTGGTCCTGGCCAGCGCACCCGCCTCGGCGCGGGCCTGCAGGGCTTCGCGGCTCCGGCTCGCGACGCGGTCGACGAGGACGCTGGCCCCGGCGGCAGCGGCCACGAAGATGGCCAGTGCCGTGACGTTCTCGGGATCGCTGATCGTGAACGTGTGGAGCGGCGGCACGAAGTACCAGTTGACGAGGAGTGACGCTCCGATGGCCGTCCCTACCCCGACCACCACGCCACCGACCAGCGCGACGGCGACCGTGGCGACCAGGAACAGCAGGAGGTCGGTCGGCAGCGTGACATGGTCGCGCGTCGCCGCCAGCACGGCCGTGAGGAGTGGGAGACCGACGAGGGCGAGGCCGGCACCGACCGCCTGGCGACGACGGGAGATCGCGCCGCGAGCCCGCGGCGGCCGACGCGGAGATCGACGGTCGACCGACGATGGATCCGTATCGTCGGAGGCGTCGCCTTGGGCGATGACGTGCACGTCGAAGCCCTCGGCCCGCCGGACGATGGCGTTGACGACCGCGCCATGGAGCAGTTCGTGCCAGCGGCTGCGACGGCTGGCGCCGATGACCATCTGGGTGGCCATCTCTGATCGGGCGAAGTCGACGAGCGCCGTGGGCACGCCGTCGCCGACGATCTCCCGGTACGTGCCTCCAAGCTCCTCAAGCAGTCGCCGCTGGTCCCCGAGGACCGGGCCAGCGCGGGTCTCGAGGCCGTCGGACGGCACGACGTGCACGCCGATCAAGCCTCCCTTCAAGCGCCCGGCGATGCGCGCCGCCCGCCGCACCAACTGCTCACCTCCGGGCGCGCCGGTGATGGCCACGACGACACGCTCCCGCGTCTCCCACGCATCGGCGATGCCGTGGGACTCCATGTAGCCCTGCAGACCCTCTTCCACCCGATCGGCAACCCACAGGAGCGTGAGCTCGCGCAGAGCGGCAAGGTTGCCCGGCCGGAAGTAGTTGGCGAGGGCGGCGTCCACCCGCTCCGGCGGGTAGATGTTCCCGTGCGCCATCCGCCGCCGGAGTGCTTCCGGGCTCATGTCGACGAGCTCGATCTGATCGGCGCGTCGCACGACTTCGTCGGGCACCGTCTCCCGTTGCTGCACCCCGGCGATGCGCTCGACGACGTCGTTCAGGCTCTCGAGGTGCTGGATGTTCACCGTGGTGATGACGTCGATACCTGCATCCAGGAGCTCGTCGATGTCCTGCCAGCGCTTCTCATGACGGCTGCCAGGCACGTTGGTGTGGGCCAGCTCGTCGACGAGGGCCACGGCCGGGCGGCGGGCCAGGACCGCATCGACGTCCATCTCCTCGAAGGTGGTGCCTCGGTAGTCGAAGCGGCGGCGGGACACCACCTCGAGGTCGCGGAGCTGCGCCTGCGTTCTGGGCCGGCGGTGGGTCTCGACGTACCCCACCACGACGTCCGTGCCGCGCTCGTGACGGCGCCACCCCTCGTCGAGCATGGCGAATGTCTTGCCCACACCCGGCGCGGCGCCGAGATAGACGCGCAGCTGCCCACGCCGTCGAGTTGGCGCGGCGACCATGTCAGTGCCCGTCGAGGGCGAGGTTCAGCTCGAGGACGTTCACGCCGGGCTCACCGAAGATGGCCCACTGGCGCCCGTTCGTGTGCCTGTCGATCGCCATGAGCACGTCGGCCACGGCCATGCCGCGGGCGGCGGCAACCCGGTCGGCTTGCAGCTTGGCATTGGCGACGGAGATCTCGGGGTCGAGCCCGGATCCCGAGGCGGTCACGGCGTCGACCGGCACCAGCTGCGTGGCCGGGAGCGAGTTCTCCTCACGGTACGCGGCCACCCGCTCCTCGATCGAGGCGAGGAAGTCGGGGTTGGTGGGGCCGAGATTGGAGAACGAACTGGCGAGTCCGTCGTAGCCGGTGCCCGCCGCCGACGGGCGGGGATGGAAGTACTTGGCATCGGCGAACCCCTGGCCGATCAGCCGGCTGCCCACCACCGTCCCGTCGACCTTGACCAGCGAGCCGTTGGCCTTGTCGTGGAACGCCACCTGGGCCACACCAGTGACGACGAGTGGATAGATCAGCCCACAGAGGACGGTGAACACCACGATCCCGAGTATCGCGGGCCACAACTGACGAACGAAGGCACGCATCACTTCACTCCCAAGGCGCTGATGATGATGTCGATGAGCTTGATGCCTATGAACGGGATGATGATCCCGCCGATGCCGTAGATGAGGATGTTCCGACGGAGCACGGCCGCCGCGCTCTCGGCGATGAACTTCACGCCTCGCAACGCCAGCGGGATGAGGGCCACGATGATCAGGGCGTTGAAGATCACGGCTGACAGGATGGCCGACTGCGGGGTCTGCAACCGCATGATGTTGAGGCTGTCGAGCGCCGGCAGCACGCCGGCGAACATGGCAGGGATGATGGCGAAGTACTTGGCGATGTCGTTGGCGATGGAGAACGTGGTGAGCGAGCCGCGGGTGATGAGCAGCTGCTTGCCGATCTCCACGATCTCGATCAGCTTCGTGGGGTTGGAGTCGAGGTCCACCATGTTCCCCGCCTCCTTGGCCGCCTGCGTGCCGGTGTTCATGGCCACACCGACGTCGGCCTGCGCCAGGGCCGGGGCGTCGTTCGTGCCGTCGCCCGTCATCGCAATGAGCCGGCCGCCCTCCTGCTCCCGCTTGATCAACGCCATCTTGTCCTCAGGCGTCGCCTCGGCCAGGAAGTCGTCCACCCCCGCCTCGGCGGCGATGGCCGCCGCGGTGAGCGGATTGTCGCCGGTCACCATGATCGTGCGGATGCCCATGGCCCGCAGCTCGTCGAAGCGCTCGTTCATGCTGGGTTTCACGGTGTCCTTCAAGCGGATGACACCGAGGATGCGGGGCGGCGCCGTGCCGAACCGATCCATGACCACCAGGGGGGTGGCGCCATCACGCGAGATGCCGTCCACGATCGGCGTCAGCTCGATGGGTACCGCGCCGCCCTCTTCCATGACCAGGTGGCGGACCTGTTCGCCGGCGCCCTTGCGGACGGAACGACCGTCGACGAAGTCCATCCCGCTCATGCGGGTCTGGGCGGTGAACGGCACGAGGACCGCCTCGGGAGCCTGCGGCGGGACGAGGCCGTACTCGCTGACGGCGAACTCCACGATGGAGCGACCCTCGGGTGTCTCGTCGGCCAGGCTCGACAGCATCGCTACCTCTGCCAGATCCCGCACCTCCACGCCGATAACCGGTACGAACTCGGCGGCCTGCCTGGAACCGAACGTAATGGTGCCGGTCTTGTCGAGCAGGAGGGTGTTCACGTCGCCGGCCGCCTCCACCGCACGGCCACTCATCGCCAGCACGTTGCGCTGCACCAGCCGGTCCATGCCGGCAATGCCGATGGCCGACAGGAGTGCCCCGATGGTGGTCGGGATGAGGCACACCAGCAGCGCGACGAGCACGATGATCGACTGCTCGGCGCCCGAGTAGATCGCGAACGGCTGCAGCGTCACGACCGCCAGCAGGAAGATGATGGTGAGGCCGGCCAACAAGATGGTGAGCGCGATCTCGTTCGGTGTCTTCTGGCGCTCCGCCCCCTCCACCAGGGCGATCATGCGGTCGAGGAACGTCTCGCCCGGCTTCGATGTGATTCGCACCGTGATCTCGTCAGACAGCACCCGGGTTCCGCCCGTCACCGCGGAGCGGTCACCGCCGCTCTCGCGGATGACCGGTGCCGACTCGCCCGTGATGGCGGACTCGTCGACCGTGGCGATGCCTTCCACCACATCGCCATCACCGGGGATGAGCTCGCCGGTGGTGACGACGCAGAGGTCTCCGAGCTCGAGCATCGTGGATGGCTTCTCCACGATGCGGCCATCGGGCTGGCGGACCTTCGCCATGGTCTCGGCGCGGGTTTTGCGCAGCGTCGCCGCCTGCGCCTTGCCGCGGCCCTCGGCCATGGCCTCGGCGAAGTTGGCGAACAGGACGGTGAACCACAGCCACAGGGCCACGAGGCCGGCGAAGACGTTCTCGTTCGCCGTCGACGAGCCGAGGTCGCGGAAGAAGAGGATCGTCGTGAGGACCGAGCCCACCTCGACCACGAACATGACCGGGTTGCGCACCATGGTGCGGGGGTTGAGCTTTACGAAGCTGCCCTTGACGGCCTGGCGAGTGATCGCCGGGTCGAACAGCTTTCGAGTGGCCGCGGGCCGCCGTCGCGATTTCGGAGGGCGCTGGGACGTTGCAGGTTCGGTGATGGTGGTCGACATCCGGGGTCCTAGAGGCTGAGGTGCTCGACGATGGGGCCGAGCGCGAGGACGGGTAGGAACGTCAGGCCGGCGACGATGAGGATGACGCCGAGCACCAGGCCGCCGAACAGCGGCGTGTCGGTGGGGAACGTCCCGACGGTGACCGGCACCTTCTGCTTGCGCACCAGCGAGCCGGCGATGGCCAGCACGGGGATGGCGAGGAAGAACCGGCCGATCAACATGCAGAAGCCCAGCGTCACCTGGTACCACTGGCTCGTCACGGTGAGCCCGGCGAAGGCCGAGCCGTTGTTGTTCGACGCCGATGCGTAGGCGTACACCATCTCGGTGAGGCCGTGAGCACCAGGGTTCAGCCGACCGGCGAGCGCCGTATCGAGCAGCACGGCCGCGCCGGCGAACACCACGACGATGGCGGGCATCGCCAGGATGTAGAGCACGACGAGCTTCATCTCCGGTGCCTGGATCTTCTTGCCGAGGAACTCCGGTGTTCGGCCCACCATCAGCCCGGCGATGAATACGGCCAGCAGGGCATTGATGAGCAAGCCGGCGAGCCCGACACCAGTACCGCCCGGCGACACCTCACCGAGCTTCATGTTGACGAGCGGGATCATCCCCCCGAGCGGTGTGAAGCTGTCATGGCCGGAGTCGACGGAACCGGTCGACGTGCCGGTGGTGGAGGCGGCGAAGACGCCCGAGGAGGCAGCGCCGAAGCGCACTTCTTTGCTCTCCAGGTTGCCGCCGCCCTGATCAGCGGCGATCGACTGGTCCACCCCTCGCCGGGCCAGTTCGATGTTGCCGTTCTGCTCGAACAGGCCCGCCATCATCGACGCCGAGAGCCACAGCACGCCCATGACAACCAGCACCACTCGCCCCTGGCGCTTGCTTCCCACCATTTGCCCGTAGGTGATCGGGAACGCGAACCCGATCACCAGCAGGGCGAAGATCTCGAGGATGTTGGTGAGCCGGGTCGGGTTCTCGAACGGGTGCGCTGAGTTCGAGTTGAAGAACCCACCGCCGTTCGTGCCGAGGTCCTTGATCGCCTCCTGGCTGGCCACCGGCCCACCAGGGATCTGCTGCTCGGTCACCGTCGAGGTCACGGTGTTGCCGGCGTCATCGGTGGTCTCCACCTGCACCGTCTGGTCGAGCGGCTTGGCCGTCGTGGACGATGTGAAGTTCTGGATCGCGCCCTGGCTGGCGAGCACGATCGCGATGACGAACGCGATGGGCAGCAGGATGCGCGTCGTCGTGCGGGTGAGGTCGACCCAGAAGTTCCCGATGGTGCGGCCCGTCCGGCGGGCGAGGCCGCGGATGAGGGCGACCACGATGCACATGCCGACGGCGGCCGAGACGAAGTTCTGGACGGCCAATCCGGCCATCTGCACCAGATGACCCATCGTCGACTCGCCAGCATAGGACTGCCAGTTCGTGTTGGTCGTGAAGCTGACGGCAGTGTTCCACGCCATCTTGGGATCGACGTTGGGTAGGTCGTTGGCCAGCGGCAGCCACGTTTGCACCCGCTGGAACAGGTACAGCGCCAGCACGGACACGACACTGAACGCCAGCAGCGAGACGGCGTAGATGTTCCAGCGCTGCTCCCGCTTCGGGTTCACGCGCAAGATCCGGTAGATCAGCCGCTCGACCGGCAGGAACACGCGATCCCCGGGGGCCTTGTCGCTGTCGTACACCTTGGCCATGTACTTGCCCAACGGATAGATGCACGCGAGCAGGGCGACGATCAGCACGCCCAGCGAAAGGAAGGCTGCAGCCGACATCAGAATTTCTCCGGGAATACCAGAACCAGCACGAGCAGCACCAGCACGGCGACCGAGATGGCCAGCGCGATGTAGTTGTCCGTCGTTTGATCAGCGAGGACGAACATCACGACTCCACCACGTCATTCACGAGCTCGCGCTCCTCACCGGGCCTGCCCTCGACATCCTCCGGCAGGCGTGGATCGGGACCGATGATCCGGTCGCAGACGTGGACATAGCCGACGCACACGACGAAGAAGACGATGGTGATCACGACGAAGAGAAGATCCGCCATCACTGATCCTTTCAGGTCAACGGGTGGAGCGGTTGGGTGCGGGACGCGGCCACGGCGAGCTGATCGGCCAGGGCGACGGCGACCCGTCGCTGTGCCCGGCTCGTGCCGTGGTGGGGTTGAGGGACGAGCAGGAGACGGCCGAGTTCGCGCCCGCCGGCGACGACGGGCACGACCACGCCTGCCGGCGGCAGCGCGAAACCACCGTGCTCGTAGGTCAGCGAGGACGCCGCGATCTGCCCGTCTCTGCCGAGGGGCGTGTACTGGTCATGGAACGGCGCCGGCTCGAACCGGGCGCCGGCCAGGTCCAGTTGGTCGAGGAGCGCCCGTCGAACGACGGGCCACACCTCATCCAAGTTGGCGCCGGCGGCGACGACCGCGGCGACGTCCTCCAGGTGCGCGGCGCCCTTGGCGTGCACCTGGAGTTCGTGGCGGCTGCCCTGGCGCAGCGTCGCCAACTGGCCGACGGCCACGCCCATGACCAGTAGTAGGACGGCGGCGATGACGTCCTCGCGGTCATTGATCCGGAGGCTGTAGTACGGCTGGGTGTGGAAGTAGTCGAACGACAGAGCCGCCGCGATCGAGGTAACACCGCCAGCAACGCGGCCACCGAACACCGCGGCCGCCACGACCACGAGAGCCAGCACCAACGCCACGTTCGCCGGGCCGAGCCAGTCCCGCAACGGCGCGAGCAATCCCCCGACTAGCACCGCCACGATCGCGCCGGCGGCGGCGAAGATCCGAGGTGACTCATCAGGCACGGCAGTGATCCTGACGACCGGCGACGGGGCCGAGAAGGGCCTTAACGCGTTCTTATCGCCGCCTGCTCTCTTCTTAACGTCTTCTCGACGGCCGCGGCTGGGTGTTCCTCGTGGCGCTCAGCATCTCGTGTCCTGCGGTGATCGACCGCTGACTCGACGACAGCTATCCGCGATCTCAAACTGGCTTGGCGGTGCCGCCCGACGTCGCTTCGGCTTTCGTGGAGAGAACCTCGCGGGCCTGTTCCGCGGCGCTCGTGATGCTCTCGCCGACGAAGTCGAGGAAACGCGCGATGCTCTCGAGGCGGACGGCGGCCGGGGTGTCGGGGCCGAGGATGGCCACGCCCTGCCGTGCGGTGTCGGCGAGCTGGGCGTTGTCCCGGGCGCTGCGCATCATCGACTGGTACCAGAGGTCGTCGTCGACGACGTAGTGCTCGCGGCGGCGTTCGTCTCGTTCCCGGCGGACGAGGTCCAGGCGTTCGAGGAAGGTGATCGCTTTGGAGATGGACGCCGGGCTGACCTGGAGACGCTGGACGAGTTCGGACGCGGTGAGGCTGCCGGAGTCGGTGGTGTAGAGGCAGGCCAGCACCCGGGACATCATCTTGGGCAGGCCCGATTGCATGACGACAGTCGTGAACATCTCCTCGTACTCGCTCACGGCCTCGGCGTCGCGTCCGTGGCCGTGCGACGGCGCCTCCGACCCCTGGGCCGCGGCGTGCCTGCGCCGGTGGGCGCGGCGTCCGGTGGCGCGGTGGGCCAGGTCGGCGCGGTACGCGGTTGGGCCGCCGTTTCGCATCACTTCACGCGTGACCGTCGAGGTAGGGCGGTCGAGACGTCGAGCGACCTCCGCGTAGGCGAGGCCGTCGGCGAGCCCCAGCGCGATCTGCTGGCGTTCCTGCTGGGTGAGCCTGCCTCCCGGCATGCGATCTCCTTCGTCGGTCTGCTGCCGCCAGCATAGCGTTCACGCTCATTCGATTGCAACGACAGTGCCCGCCGTCCGTTGCATTACCAATGGGACCATTGCAATGATTCTTGCACTATGAGCTGGCTATCTGCCTCTGTCACGCCACATAGATGTTGATATCTTTCTGAATGCAACGTAGCGTTTCAAATGTAGGAAACACACGCACAGGAGAAGACCATGCAGAGATTCGACACCCCCGCTCCGATCACCGCCGTCCTCGACATCCCCGCCGCGCGCGTCCAACTCCTCGCCGCCGACCGCACCGACACGACGGTCGAGGTCCTGGCGGCAAACGCGTCGAAGGGGCGCGACGTGAAGGCGGCGGAGCAGGCCACGGTGGGATACGTCGACGGTGTCCTGCGGATCGAGGCCCCGGCGGCGAAGAGCCAGTACTTCGGGCCCTCCGGGTCCGTCGAGGTGACCATCCAGCTGCCTGCCGGCTCGAGCATCGAGGCGAAGGCGTCCTTCGCGGACTTCCGCGGCGTCGGACGACTCGGCGACGTCGCCTGCGAGGCGTACGGCCCGGTCGAGATCGACGAGGCCGCGAGCGTCCGCGTGGCCGCCTACGTCGGCGACGTCACGGTCCGCCGCCTTACCGGCCCCGCCGAGATCAGCACCCAAAAGGGAAACATCCACATCGCCCAGGCCACCTCCGACGCGGTCGTGCTGCGCACCCAGATGGGCGACGTGACGGTCGGCGCCGCCCACGGCGTTTCCGCCTCCCTGGACGCCGGGACCCGCTACGGCCGGATTCACAACACGCTGAAGAACACCGAAGCCGCCGCGGCCGGCCTGAACATCCATGCGACCACCGACATGGGCGACATTGTCGCCCGCAGCCTCTGAGGAGCATCCATCATGACCAACCTGGCCATCGCGGCGAACGGGTTGCGCAAGTCCTACGGGACCAAGGTCGTGCTCGACGGCGTCGACCTCGCCGTCCCCGAAGGAACGATCTTCTCTCTGCTCGGCCCCAACGGCGCCGGCAAGACCACCGCCGTCAAGATCCTCTCGACGCTCATCTCGGCCGACCCCGCCTCCGGCGGCATCCGCGTCGGCGGCCACGACCTCGCCACCGACCCCCAAGCAGTCCGCGCCGCGATCGGTGTCACCGGCCAGTTCTCCGCCGTCGACGGCCTGATCACCGGCGAGGAGAACATGCTCCTCATGGCCGACCTGCACCACCTGTCCAAGCGCGATGGCCGCCGCGCCGCCGCTGAGCTGCTCGATCGCTTCGACCTCACCGACGCCGCAAAGAAGCCCGCCTCCACCTACTCCGGTGGCATGAAGCGCCGCCTCGACCTCGCCATGACCCTGGTCGGCAACCCACGGATCATCTTCCTCGACGAGCCCACCACCGGCCTCGACCCCCGCAGCCGCCACAACATGTGGCAGGTCATCCGCAAGCTCGTCGCCGACGGCGCCACGGTCTTCCTCACCACCCAGCAACTGGACGAGGCCGACGAACTCGCCGACCGCATCGCCGTGCTCGACGACGGCAAGCTGGCCGCCCAAGGCACTGCCGAGGAACTGAAGCGGCTCGTGCCCGGCGGACACGTCCGGCTCCGCTTCACCGACCCAGCCTCGTACCAGTCCGCGGGCTTGGCGCTTCGCGACGCCACCCACGACGACGAGTCCCTCGCGCTGCAGATCCCCAGCGACGGCAGCCAGCGCGACCTCCGCTCCATCCTCGATCGGCTCGACGCCGCTGGCATCGAGGCCGACGAGCTGACCGTGCACACCCCCGACCTCGACGACGTGTTCTTCGCCCTGACCGGCCGCGTCGGCGTACCCAACCAGCCTAAGGAGACTGTCCGATGAGCTCCCTCTCCCTCGCCGTACGCGACTCGTCCACGATGCTGCGCCGCAACCTCCTGCACGCACGGCGCTATCCGTCCCTCACCCTCAGCCTGTTGCTCACCCCGATCATGCTGCTGTTGCTCTTCGTCTACATCTTCGGCGACACGATCAGCGCCGGCATCGGCGGCGGTGCGGACCGCTCCGACTACATCGCGTATTTGGTCCCGGGTCTGTTGCTGATGACCATCGGCAGCACCGTGGTCGGCACCGCGGTGTCCGTGACCAACGACATGACCGAGGGCATCATCGCCCGCTTCCGCACAATGGCGATCCACCGCAGTTCGGTCCTTGTCGGGCATGTCGTCGGCAGCGTCCTGCAGTCGATCATGAGCGTCGTCTTCGTCGGCGCCGTCGCCGTGGCCATCGGCTTCCGGTCCACGAATGCCGACGTCCTGGAGTGGTTGGCGGCGTTCGGACTGCTCGTGTTCTTCGCCATGGCGCTCACCTGGGTCGCCGTCGGCCTGGGCCTCATCAGCCCCAACGCCGAGGCCGCCAGCAACAACGCGATGCCGTTGATCCTGCTGCCGCTCATCTCCAGCGCCTTCGTCCCCGTCGACGCTATGCCCGGCTGGTTCCAGCCGATCGCCGAGTACCAACCGTTCACGCCCGCGATCGAAACCCTCCGGGGCCTGCTGCTCGGCAGCGAGATCGGCCACAACGGGTGGCTCGCCGTCGTCTGGTGCCTGGGTCTCGCGGTGCTCGGGTACTTCTGGTCGACCTCGACATTCAACCGCGACCCCAAGTAGCCGCTTCGAGCGGGGGCGCACACGTCAAGGCGAAGACGGACCTTGACGATCGCCAAGGTCAGGTAGAGCAGCGTGTTGACCGCCACGAAGGTGCTCAGGCGCCTTGCTGCTCCAGCAGCTGCACGATCACGGCCTGCTGCTCCTTGGCCTCCGGCGAGCCGCTCCCGCCCCGGCCCGTCGTCTGCGTCGCCAGCTTCATCGGTGTGGAGCCGGACTTGTTCGGGAGGCTCGCGTCCGCACCGCCGTCGAGCAGCGCACGCACGGCCGGGGCACAGCGAGTGCGCACCGCCCGATGCAGCGGGGCGACACCGCTCTTGTCCATCGCGTTGGGATCGGCACCGGCGGCGATGAGCGCGGCGATCACGGCGGCTTGGGCCGCCGGATTCCATGCGTCCGAGCCGGGGACGCCATCGGCGGCGTAGTGCAACGGCTGCGCGCCCCGGCGGTTCTGGGCGCCGACATCGGCGCCGAGCGTCACCAGCCGGCCCACCAGATCAGGCTCGTACGCCGCGGCGGCGATGTGCAACGCGGTGTCGCCGACGTACACGTAGTGGTTGATGTCGTTGAGGTAGTACGTCGACGCCTGTTGCCGGGTGGCACCGACGTCGACCGATGCGCTCGCCAGGGCGGGCGACACCTCCAGCATCCGCGCCACTTTGTCCGCGTCGCGTACTGCGATCGCTCGCACCAATTCCAGCAACGCACGCTCAGAGGCCATCGCCGGCCAACAGTATGCGGCCCTGCTCAGGTCGCGGCGCTGCGCATCCGAGCGGCGCGGTCTTGCACCCACACCGCACCCCTGACCACCGCGGCACGCGGGACGTCGGCCGCGAACCGGACGAGCTTGTGGGCCCGCCGCTTCTCCCCCAGCAGCTGGATGAGGAACTGTCGCCGCTCGGCGGGCGGGACGACGTCGATCGTCTCGATCAGCTCTCGCATCTCCCCAACCGGCATGGCGTCGCACCCAGCAGCGTCGAACGTGGCCCAGAGCTGCTGGTAGACCTGCGGCGCGTTGGAGAGCATGAGCGCCTTCCTCACGCCGCCCGAGGCGAGGCGCTGGCGCGAGATGACGACGTCTTTCCCCACCATCCGGCACGACAGCGCCACTCGTTCCGTGTCAGCGTCCTGCGTGCGGTGAACCATGTCGCCGCGCATCACCAAGAGGTCGCCGGCGGCGAGGTGGGGTGTCGTGCCCAGATCGTCGAAATCCTTGGGCATCAAGTGCACCGCGCCCGTCTCATCGCTCAACCACCACAAGCGACCGCCGGCCTCCTGCAGGTGGCACGCACCCCGATGCCGCATCAACCGGTAGGAATTCGGCGCGTCCCGCTCGAGAACGTCATACGGGATGAGGCGCACGTTCGAGCGGCTCTCGTCCGGCTTCACGATCGGCATGTAGAAGTTCAGGTAGTCGTCGTGGTTCTGGAAGATGAAGTAGCTCTCGTGGTCCTGGTGCCACGGGAAGCTCACTCCGGTCGCCGTCCCCGTTTCGAAGTACGCCGAACCGGCGCTGACGTGGACGTTCAAGGTGGTCGTCGCGTTGATCTCCGCCAGCGCCTTCTCGATCTTGGGCCCGACGATCGCCTCCGCCTCCGGCGATACGGTCTTCAGGGGGTAGTTCTTGTTGGCCTGGACCTGCGACGTGGAGGTGTCGCGACGCAGCGCCACCATCTCGTCGTCCGACAGGAAGCCCTTGGTGACGACGAAGCCACGGGTGTCGAGATCGGTCCAGGCCACTTGGGTCACGTGTCGTCCTCTCGATCGGCGCCGATGCCCATCGGTCGATTCCCCTGTCTGCCCACCGCCGCCTCGTTCGCATTCCGGCAAGCACCTGGCCACGTCGGAAGAGCACGAACCTCACCGTCACGCCGGCGGCGCCGCCAACTCTACCGGTTCGAACGCCGTCGCGTTGGGGCGACCGAACCCGCTTGTTCCGCCGCTTCGGGTGTTGACCAGCGCCAGCCCGACGCGCGACGGTCGTCCCTGGACGACAACCCGTGGAGGCCGTCATGAGTGCCGTCGACCTGAAGCTCGAGGCCATCGTCATCCCCGTGTCAGATGTCGACCGCGCCAAGGCGTTCTACGAGGGCCTCGGGTGGCGGCTGGACGCCGACATCGGCGGCGGCGCCTTGCGGATCGTCCAGCTCAATCCCCCCGGCTCCGGGTGCTCGGTCCAGTTCGGGACCGGACTCACGTCAGCGACCCCTGGCTCGGCCCAGAGCCTCCTCGTCGTCGACGACATCGAGGCAGCCCACAACGACCTCGCCGCCAACGGCGTCGACGCCGAGGTCTTCCACGACGCCGGCGGCGGCTACAACCGCTTCGACCCCGCCGCCCGGGCCAGCGGTCCCGATCCGGAGCGGCGGACCTACGCCTCGTTCGCCGAGTTCAAGGACCCGGACGGCAACACGTGGCAGCTGCAGGAGATCACCAGCCGGCTGCCCGGCCGCGTGGACCCGGGACCGACGTCGTTCACCTCCACCGGCGAGCTCGTGCAAGCCCTCAAGCGGGCGGCGGCGGCGCACGGCGAGCACGAGAAGCGCACGGGCCAGGCCGATGAGAACTGGCCCGAGTGGTACGCCGCCTACATGGTGGCGGAGCAGTCCGGCGCCGAGCTTCCGTCCTGACCGACTACGACGTCATCGTCCTGGGCGCCGGCGCCCCCGGCGAGCACTGCGCCGGCGCGCTCGCCGAAGGGGGCCTGCGCGTCGCGGTGGTCGAGCGCGAGCTCGTCGGTGGCGAGTGCTCGTACTGGGCGTGCATCCCGTCCAAGACGCTGCTGCGCCCGGGCGAAGCCGTCCACGACGCCAACGACGCGGCGGCGAACGCGCGCGTCGACGTGGCGGCGGCGCTGGCGTGGCGTGACTTCATGGTGTCGAACCACACGGACACCGGCGCGCAGGAGTGGCTGACGACGAACGGCATCGACCTGCTGCGGGGCAACGGCCGGCTGGCGGGAACCGGCGCCGTCGAGGTCGACGGTGTTCGCCACACCGCCCGGCACGTGGTCGTGGCCACTGGCGCGGAACCGGTCGTGCCGCCCATCCCCGGCCTCCGCGAGCTGGAGGGCATCTGGACGAACCGGGAGGTGACGGGGATGACAGCCGTCCCCCGCCGCCTCGTGATCCTCGGCGGTGGTGCTGTCGGGGTCGAGATGGCCCAGGCCGTTCGGCGCCTCGGCGGCGAGGTGGCACTGGTCGACGTGGCCGAGCGCGTGCTCCCCGGCGAGCCCGCTGCCCTCGGCGAAGCGCTCGGTGACGTCCTGCGCCGTGACGGCATCGAGCTCGTCCTCGGCGCGCACGTCACGGCGGCGCGCCGCGACGGCGACGACTACGTCCTCGAGCTCGACCGGGCACCCGCGTTGCGGGGTGAGCGCCTCCTCGTCGCCACCGGTCGCCGCCCGCGCGTCGAGGGCATCGGCCTGGAGACCGTCGGCGTCACGGCGACGGCTCACGGGATCCCCGTCGACGCCCACCTGCGCGCCGGCGAGCAGCTGTGGGCGGTCGGTGATGTCACCGGCATCTGGCCCTTGACGACGACGGGCAAGTACCAGGGCGACATCGTGGCCGCCAACATCCTGGGCGAGGCGCGCGAGGCCAACTACGACGCCCTGCCGCGCGTCGTCTTCACCGATCCCCAGGCGGCGTCCGTCGGGTCACCCGAGGCCCGCTTCTCGGCCAGCGCGCCGGTGTCGGGTGTCGCCAGGACCGCCACCTACACCCGTGCGTATGCCGAGTCGAACGGCTTCCTGACGCTGCTCAGCGACGGTGAGCGGCTGACGGGCGCGTACGCCCTCGGACCAGAAGCCGGCGAATGGCTCCAGCAGGCGACGCTGGCCATCCGCGCTCGCGTACCGCTCGACATCCTGCGCGACACGATCCAGCCGTTCCCGACGTTCTCCGAGATCTACGCCGAAGCGCTCAAGGCACTCCGCGCCGCGATCAGGAACGGGAGCGCCTCGTGAGCACACGCGAACCGGAGTTGCAGGGGCAGCTCGTCGTCGTGATCGGCGGCAGCGCCGGCATCGGCCTCGAAACGGCGCGGCGAGCACGCGTCGAGGGCGCCGACGTCGTCCTCACCGGTCGCGATCAACAGCGGCTCCAAGCGGCTACGGCCCTCGGCGGCGAGCCGTCCACGTGATCACCCAGATCAGAGCGTCGGCGCATGCCGCCGACCCGGGTACTTCAGCACCCTGCTGGACGATGTGATCAGCGCGCCGCCTCCGCCTCGGAGATGGCCCAGGCGGCGTTGACCAGACCGATGTGGCTGAACGCCTGGGGGAAGTTGCCGAGCAGCTCACCGCTGCCCGGCTCGACCTCCTCCGCCAGCAGGCCGACGTCGTTGACGAACGCGGCGGCGCGTTCGAACACGGCGCGGGCCCGGTCGATCCGGCCGCTCATCGCCAGCGCCTGGGCCAGCCAGAAGGTGCACAGCAGGAACGCGCCTTCGTCACCGTCGAGCCCATCGTCGGCGCGGTAGCGGTAGACCAGACCGCGCCCGTCGGTGAGCCGGTCTTCGGTGACCTCGATGGTGGAGAGCACCCGGGGATCATCGGCCGGAAGGAACCCGACGAGCGGCAGCATCAGGTTGGAGGCGTCCAGATCGTCGGCGCCGAAGGATTGCGTGAACGCGTTGACCCGGTCGCTCCAGCCTTCGCTCAGGATCGCTTGGCGGATCTGGTCCTGCGTACCGGTCCAGGCCTCGACCCGGTCTGTGGCGCCGAGACGATCGGCCAGGGCCGTCGCCCGATCGAGCGCCACCCAGCACATCAGCTTGGAGTAGACGAAGTGGCGAGGCTCGCCCCGGACCTCCCAGATGCCGTGGTCCTTCTCCTGCCAGCGCCGGGCCGCAGTGTCGGCCAGCGCGACCAGGAACTGGCAAGTGGCCGGCGCCAGCGGTGGCGGCACGCCCCATCGGTCGGCCTCGGCGCTCGGGCCCACTCGTCCGGTCCCGTCGAAGATCCGGTCGGAGAGCCGATGCACGGCGCTCAGCAGCTCGCCGTAGATGTCGAGCTGGCGCTGGCGCCACGCGCCGTTCCCGACCCGCACCGGCGCGGACTGCCGCCAGCCGGGCAGATGAGTCAGCTCCCGCTCGGTCAGATCCCGCTCCCCTCCGATGCCGAACATGATCTGCAGGTCGCCGCCCTGCTCGAGGGAGCCGGCGGCCGAGGCCGTCATGTACTCCACGAACTCGTTGGCCTCGTCCGGGCACGCCGCCACCCACAGCGCCTCGATCGTGAACGACGCATCGCGCACCCAGGCGTAGCGATAGTCCCAGTTGCGGGTCCCGCCGACGACCTCGGGCAGCGAGGTCGTCGCCGCCGCGCAGATCGCCCCAGTGGGTTGGAACGACAGCGCCTGGAGCACCCGCCCGCTCTGGTGGACCAGATCTCGCCACGGGCCCACATAGGCCTGGTGCAGCTCCGACCACGACTGCCACGCCGATACGGTGTCATCGACCCGCGCCGCGATCTCGTCCTGGCTCCACAGGCGGGCCCTCGCCGCATCGCCCTGCTTGGCGTGATGCAGCGCGAAGCCGGCGCGCTGCCCTTCACGGAGCGCGACGCGCCCCGAAGCCGATGACCGGTCGACGTCCAGGGACATGGGGCACGACAGGGTCAGTAGGTCGGACCCGCCCGTCGCCGCCAGCCCCCCGTCGACGGCGTCGAGCAACGGGAACACCAGGCCGTACTCCGGTCGAGGGATGTACTCGACGTCGATCTCGACCTCGCCCTGGCTGCACGTGACCTGCCGCAGCAAGAGATGGGGCGCGTCCTTGCCCAGTGCGTGGCCCCGGTTGCCCAGCCCCATCGCCAGCGCGTCGACGACCACAGCCGTCCCGCGGTCGGTGCGGTACGTCGTCTCCAGCACCATCGTGCGGTCCAGGTAGCGCCGCGTGACGGCACGAGCTCCCCGTGCCTGCACCGACCAGTGGCCCGCCTCGTCACCCAGGAGCCGAGCGAAGATCGACGGGCTGTCGAACCGGGGGAAGCACAGCCAGTCGATCGAGCCGCCGAGGCTCACGAGCGCCGCGCTGTGCCGATCGGACAGCACGGCGTACTCCGCGATCGGAAGGATGGTCATCGCAGAGCTCCTCGGCGCTGGTCAGCACGACGAACAGTACGTGCGACGGTGTACGTTGCCGCCATGAGCACCGCAGACGCGGATCTCAACCGTGTCATCCACCTCGACCCTGACCTCCTCCGGTGCCCGCACGCCGTGTTCGATCGGCTGCGAGCGGAGGAACCGGTGACCTTCGCACCGGAGATCGACTGCTGGGTGGTGTCCCGCTTCGACGACATCGTGCGGGTGGCGCGCCAGCCCGAGGTCTTCTCGTCCCTGCGGCCGACGGGGCCGGTCCTCGCCCGCCGGCAACGGCAGGCCCTCGACGACCTCTTCCGCGAAGAGCCCGAACTGGCGGCCACCGTCACCCGGCTCCCGGGGGGCACCAGGGTGCTGCTCAACGCCGACCCGCCCGATCACGCTCGGCAGCGCAAGCTCGTGAACCGAGCGTTCACGCCGCCCAAGATCAAGTCCATCGAACCGCGGATCCGCGAGGTGGCGCACCTGTTGATCGACGCGTTCGCCGACCGGGGCGAGGTGGAGCTGGTCCAGGCCTACGGCGTTCTGCTGCCACTCACGATCATCGCCGAGTGCCTCGGGGTCGCCGACGGTGACCTGCCGATGTTCCAGCGTTGGTCGGACGACTTCGTGGCGGCGATCGGGAACCACGAGATGGCGCGCGAGCAACTGCGGTCGTTGCTGTTGTCGCAGCACGAGTTCTTCGCCTACTTCACCGAGCGGATCACGGAGCGCCGCGCCGACCCTCGTGACGACCTCATCTCCGACGTCGTCCACGCCACCCTCGACGGCGAGCCGCTGAGCGACCCCGAGATCCTGTGGATGTTCAACCAGTTCCTGGTGGCCGGCAACGAGACCACCACGAAGCTCCTCGCCTCCTCCGTGCGGCTCCTGCTGGAGCAGCCCGAGCTGATGGCGCGGTTGCGCGACGATCCGGCGCTCATCGCCGGCTTCGTCGAGGAGGTGCTGCGGCTCGAGTCGCCGGTGCAGGGCCTGTACCGGACCGCCGTGGTCGACACCGAGATCGGCGGTGTGCCGATCGCCGCCGGCCAGCACGTGCTCCTGCTGTACGCCGCCGGCAACCGTGACGAGGCCAAGTTCGCGAACGCCAGTGAACTCGATCCCTGCCGGGCCAACAGCATGCAGAACCTGGCCTTCGGGCACGGCGAGCACTACTGCCTCGGCTCGGCGTTGGCCCGGGCCGAGGGCCGCATCGGGCTCGAAGTCCTGCTGGAGCGGCTCGACGACATCCGCCTCGCCCCGGGCACCGAGCTCGCCGACTTGGCGTACGAGCCGAGCTACATCCTGCACGGCCTGCAGCGCTTGCCGCTCGTCTTCACCGATCGAGCGGCGCCCGTCGTCTCGTGATCTCGGCCCCCCGGCCGAGGAATAGGCTCGCGTGCCGCCACCGTCAATCGACAGACCCGGAGGATGCCGATGAGTGCTCGAGTCGTGCATTTCGAGATCCCGTTCGACGACGCCGATCGCGCCCGCAGCTTCTACCGCGACGTGTTCGACTGGCAGATCCAGCCCATGCCCGAGATGAACTACACCATCGTGTCGACTGGTCCGACGAGCGACCAGGGCATGCCGACGGAGCCCGGCTTCATCGGCGGCGGCATGATGGAGCGCCAGGCGCCGATCAGCACGCCCGTCATCACGCTGGCGGTCGACGACATCGACACTGCGATTGTCGCCATCGAGAAGCACGGCGGCAGCGCCGTCGGCGAGAAGCTGACCGTGGGCGAGATGGGGTTCGCGGCGTACTTCAACGACAGCGAGGGCAACCTCATGGGGCTCTGGCAGAACGCCGGCTGAGGGCAGCGGCGGTCAGCGCGTCGCCGTCACGATGACGTACTCGCTCGAGACGCGGAAGGCGTCCGGATCCTCGTTGGCGGCCACGAAGGCGGCGATCATCTCGTCGCGCAGCTGCTGCCACTCGTCCCGTGGTTCCAGGACCGCCCGGGCGTCGACCCATCCCGGGTGATGCTGCAGCTCACCTTCGGCGAACTCCTGGGCCGAGACGTCCGTGAAGGGCATCAGATGCACTTCAGCGGCAACCGAGAAGCCGAGCGGTGCCAGCATGGTGATGACGGCATCGACGTCGTGCCACGCGAACGGCGGCGCCGGTGGTGGCGTGCCGAGCGCCGCCGCCACGGCGTCCCGTCGTCGCTGCGCCGTCTCGGCGATCGGGCCTCCCGGCCGCCACGCCGAGAAGACGGCTCGCCCCTCGGGCCGTAGCACCCGATCGATCTCGGCCGCTGCCGCCGGTGCGTCAGCCGAGAAGATCAGGCCGAACACCGACATGATGGCATCGACCGAGCCGTCCGGGAGCGGCATGGCCTCGGCCAGTCCGGTCAGGAACTCGGCCTCGACCCCTCTGGCGCTCGCCTCGGCGCGGGCCACGTCCAGGAGGCGGGGCGAGGGATCGATGCCGGTGACGCGGCAGCCGGAGCGGGCGGCCAGGAGCGCGGCGTTCCCGCTGCCACACCCGAGGTCCACGATGTGCTCGCCGGCCCGTGGGCGGCACCGCGCCACCACCGCGTCGGCCGCGGGCAGCAGCTGCGCCGCCACGTGCTCGTAGTGTCCGACTCCCCAATCCACGGCGAAACCAGCTCACACGCCAGGGGTGGCGACGACGTCTCCCCGCTCGACCGCCGCCTGCAGCTCGGCGTAGTCGGCCTCGCTCACCGCGGCGTACGCGCTCGCGTAGGACACGATCGCTTCGGTGAACGCGAGGCCATCACCGATATAGCCGGAGATCGTGGCCGGATGACCGGAGCGGGCGTGGGCGCGCGCCAGCGCCACCCCGCACAGCCGCGCGTAAGCGCCAAGCTGCTCAGCGCTCATCGTCTTGAGGTTCGGGCTGTACTTGCCGTCCCAGAGCTGGCGGAAGTAGTAGTCCGTGCGGTCACCGTGCTCGTTGATGAAACGGGCCCAGCCGAGGAAGACGTCGCTGGAGGCCTGGATCTCCTCCTGCCCGGTCACGACGCGTTGGCCGGCCTGCGTGTGCTCGCTCGGACCGAGGTGGGCCTCCAGGACCGACGGCCCGGCCTCCTTCAGTTGCAGGAACAGCGGCTGCTCGTCGTCGGCCTGCAGGAGCACGATGAAGCAGCGGGTGCCCACGCTCCCGACGCCCACCACCTTGATGGCAACGTCCTCGACCGTGTAGCGGCGCAAGAGGCTGCGGCGGTTCGGCGGCATCGTCGAGAGGTACTCGTCGAGCAACGCGTCTATGTGATTGCGGGCGTGCTGCAAGGCCTCGGGGTCGAGCCGGACGACGAGCGGAGGCTTGGAGGTGATGACGCGCCGCCCGTCGACCACCTCGGTGAGCTTGGCCAGCGCGCCGAGGCTCGTGCGCTGGCCGGCCCGCTGGCGCGTCTTGTCGGCGAACTTGCGATCCCGCTTGTCGAGGTTGGTCAGCTCGAGGAGCCGGTCGTAGTCGAGGCGGAAGTACCAGAGGTCGAGCGGCGTCATCATGGCGGCGAAGGTGATGGCGCTGCAGTAGGCCCGCAGCGCATCGCCGGCGATGGCGCGTCGCTGCTTGCCGCCGCAACCGGCGTGGCGGGCGGCGAGCACGCAACTCGCCGCCAGCCGTTTCACGTCCCACTCGAACGGTCCCGGAAGGGTCTCGTCGAAGTCGTTGGCGTCGAACACCAGCTGCCGCTCCGGCGAGAAGAAGACGCCGAAGTTGGCGATGTGGGCGTCACCGCACAGCTGGACCTTCGTCGCCGTGTGGGGAGCAGCGGCCAGGTCAGCGGCCATGACCGCCGCCGCGCCGCGGTAGTAGGAGAAGGCGTCGGCCATCATCCGCCCGTAGCGGATGGGCACGAGCTCGGGCAGGCGGGTGGCGTCCTGCGCCTGCAGCAGCTCGAGGGCGGGAGGGCGATCGGCGGTCAGGTGCAGCTCGGCGTGGGCCTCGAGAGGCACCGCTTCGCGGAGCCCCAGACCTTCCTCTCGCCGCTCCTCCACCGTCGGACAACGATCAGCTATCGACACCCCCGGTCCACCCACGGGGCCGCAGCATATTCGTCGCGGGGTTAGCCGTTTCCGTATGTCCGCACGGGCTCGATGAGCACCGCGACGCGGCGCTCGGCCGCCATCACCCGGTCGTACTCGTCCCAGTTCTCGTGGGTGCCGCCGGCCGACGTGAAGATCTCGCGCAGCAGGACCCGGAGCCGTTCGGCGTCGACGCCGGGCAGCGGATCGTCGGGCCCGGCCAACTCGACGGGCCCCTCCACCCCTGCCCATCGCCAGCCGGCACGGATCACCACCGTGATGTGAGGACGGGCGCGCAGGTTGGCCAGCCGGTGGGAGGAACCAGCGGCCACGAACGCGACGACCGGTCGCCCGGAGACGGGGTGATCGAGAACACCGGCGTTCACGACTGACGACTGGACGGTGCCGTCGGCCCGAGCGGTCGACACGACGACGAGGCCGTGGTCCTCGGGAACGAGGTTGACGAACGAGGAGAGATCACTCACACCCAGAGTCTTACTCACGGGCGGAACTGGAGCGCACGGGGCACCAGCCGGGCCGGCTGTTTCACGAGCCGGTAGGCGGTGGGCGCCCACTCGCAGATCAGGCGGCGGGTGTCGCGCGGGTCGATGATCTCCTCGATCTGGAACCGGTTGAGCGGACCGACGGGGCCGCGCACGCTCTCGATGCGGGCGTTCAGCTCGGCCCGCAGGGCGGCGGGATCGTCGGCTTCGGCCAGCTGGCGCTTGTAGGCCGCCTCGATGCCGCCCTCCGGGGGGATGCCCCCGACGTCGGCCGCCGGCCACGTCACCCGCACCGACGGCTGCCGTATGGGTGTGGCGAAGTTGTTGCCGGCGACACCGAAGCTGCGCCGCATCAAGACGGTGAAGATGGGCACGCTCACCTGCGCGAACGCCACCATCCACTCGCCGCCGCGGCGGATCGTGCCGGCGATCTCGTGCTCCAGGCCGACGGCGAAACCCGGGTTGTCGACCAGGTTCAGGACCGGGAGGTGGAACAGGTCGCACAGGTCGAGGTGGCGGGTGAGCTTGCTGCAGCCGTCGGCAGTGAGCGCGCCGCCGTTGACGTGGCGGCTGTCCGAAGCGATCACGCCCATCGGATGACCGTTGAACCGCACGAACCCGGTCACCTGGTCGGTGCCCCACAGCGGCCCGATCTCGAAGAAGGAGTCGCGGTCGGCCATCAGCGCGATGGCGCGCCGGATGTCGAACGTGGTGGTGCGCTTGCGGGGGATGAGCGTGAACAGCTCCTCGTCCCGGCGATCCGGCGGATCGTGCGGGTTCGGGGCCAGCACGGGGGGCGCCTCGTACACGCTCGACGGGAGGTACGAGAGGAACCGCCTCGTCATCGCCGCCGCCTCCTCCTCGGTCTCGGCCAGGTTGTCGACCGAACCGTTGCGGCAGTGGATGTGCCAGCCGCCGAGGTCCTCCTTGGTGATGTCGTAGCCCATGGCGTGGCTCACGACCGGCGGACCGGCCACGAACAGCTGGGCGATGTCGCGCACCATCACGGCGAAGTGCCCGAGAACGGCCTTGGCCGCGCCGATGCCGACGACGCTGCCGAGGAGCACGTTGACCACCGGCACCATCGTCAGCTGCCGGGTGTACTCGGTGCTGCCGAGGTGACCGGGCAGGAACGAGCCGCCGGTGCCGGCGACGCGGGGCCGGCCCGCTTGGATGGCGCCAGAACTCTCCTTGGCCGTGCTCTCCCCCTCCGTCTTCTGCTCGGGGACCATCGCAGCGACGCTGCCGCCACCGGAGGAGCCGTCGAGCAGGCGCACGGACGGTGATTGCAGCTGCATCGACAACTGGTCGAGGTAGAAGCTCTTGGCCCCGATGGCGCCGTCGGCGTGGCCACCGCGCGACGTGAAGTCGTCGGCGCAGACCACGACCGTGCGGCCCTCCACCGTGCCCCATCCCCCGACGTGGTTGGCCGGCGTGAACGCGGCCACGCCACCGTCGGGGTCATAGCTGGCGAAGCCGGCCAGGCTGCCCACCTCGCGGAAGGAGCCCGGGTCGAGCAGCAGCGCGATGCGCTCCCGGCACGTGAGCTTGCCTCGGTTGCGCTGGCGGACCACGCCGGGTTCGTCGGAGCCGGGGGCGAGGCGTTCATGAGCGAGGGCCTGCAGCGCACCGACCTCGTCCAGCACGGGTGCCCAGGTCTCCTCGGCGCGAGGCTGCGCCGCCACCGCTGAGCCGTTGCCGTCGGCCGGTGCCAGCACGGCAACGACCTCATCGCGGCTCACCGCGTCGCCCGGCTCGACGGGCACGATCGCCACGACCACGCCGGAGCTCGGGGCGACGACCTGGGTCTCCATCTTCATGGCGCTCACGACCATGACGGTCTGGCCCGGCGCGACGGCATCGCCGGCGCCGACGCGCACCTCCGCCACGGTGGCGTCCATTGGGCACAGGATCGCCAACTGCCCCGGTGCCACGGCGAGCCCCGGACCCGACGATGCCGGCGCCTTCCCGTTCCCAGTGGTGCTCGCCTGCTGGTCGAGCAAGGCGAGCGTGCCACCGCCGGGCGCCGCCGCCACGAGGTCGGCCTCGGCCAGCAACGACGTCCGCGCGTTGCCGGCGCGCACGTCGGGATGGGCGAGGATGGCGCGCAGCTGCGGGAGGTTCGTGGGCAGCCCGGCGAGGTGGAACTCGTCGAGCGCCCGGCGGGTCCGGTCGACGGCGGCGCCGATCGACGGCGAATTCGCCGAGCCGATCACCTTGGCCAGCAGCGGGTCGAAGTGGGGCGGCGGCGCGTACCCGACGTAGCCGCAGGCGTCGACCCGCACGCCGGGGCCGGACGGTTCCTTGTAAGCCGTGAGCGTGCCGGCGCCCGTGGCCACGACGCGGGCCTGGACGGCGAAACCGCGCGGCGGGCCGACGGCGCCCTGGTCGGCCAGGCCGAGCGCCGCCAGCGACTCCCCGGCGGCGATCCGGAACTGCGCCTCCACGAGGTCGATCCCCGTGACCTGTTCGGTGACGGTGTGCTCGACTTGGATGCGCGGGTTGCACTCGATGAAGAAGTAGTCGCCGGCCTCCGGGTCCACGAGGAACTCGACGGTCCCGGCGTTCACGTACCCGGCTGCCCGGACCAGGGCGACGGCGTCGTCGAGCATTCGCTGGCGCAGCGCGGCGTCGAGGCCGGGAGCGGGCGCCACCTCGATCACCTTCTGGTTGCGCAGTTGCACGGAGCAATCGCGGTCGTGGAGATGGACGACGGAGCCATGCGCGTCGGCCAGGATCTGCACCTCGATGTGGCGGGGCCGGGCGACGAGCCGCTCGAGGAAGAGGGAGCCGTCGCCGAAGGCGGCCTGGGCCTCGCTACGGCAGCGCTCGAAGGCCTCGTCCATCTCGTCGGCGCCCGCGACGGCGCGCATGCCGCGGCCCCCACCGCCCGCAGCAGCCTTGAGCATCACCGGGTAGCCGATCTCGGCGGCGACGATCGCGGCGTCGCCCGCTGACGCCAGTGCCTGGGCGCTGCCGGGGACCACGGGGATGCCGAGCGACCGGGCCAGCGCCAGTGCTCGCACCTTGTCGCCGAACAGCGCCAGCGCCTCCGGCGGTGGCCCGACGAACACGAGACCGGACGCCCCGCAGCGCTCGGCGAAGGTGGCGTTCTCGGCCAGGAACCCGTAGCCGGGGTGGACGCTGTCGCAGCCGGTGGCGGTGGCCGCCAGCACGACGGCGGCGACGTCGAGGTAGGCGGCGACGGGGTCACCGCCGCCGAGCTGGTGAGCGGTGGTCGTGGCCCGGGTGTGCAACGACAGGGCGTCAACGGGCGGATAGATGGCGACGGACTCCATGCCGAGCCCGGCCGCGGCCTCGGCGATGCGGATGGCGATCTCGCCCCGATTGGCGACGAGCACTCGATGAAGCGATCCCACGGTTCCCCTGACGAGCCGACCGAGCAGGGCCATTGCCCCACCGGGTGAGCCTGTCGTGGCCGCTTCGCTCCTGTCCAGTCCGGGGCCGAGGCCATGGACGCCGGCAGGCGCGTCTGTCACGCTCCGTTCATGCTGACTCGTCGCGAGCTGTGCGTGGCCGTCGGAGGGGCGGCTGCGGTCCTGCTTCCGCATCAGTCCGCGGGGGCCCAGACGCCCCAGGCGGGCCCGTTGGTGGCCTTGCTGACGCCGATCCGGGTGGTCGACACCCGGGTCGACCCCCGCCGGAAGATCCAGTCCGGGGAGAACATGGGCGTCTTCATCAGCGCTGCCGTCGAGGGAACGAACCCGTCCGCCGCCTTCGTCAACCTCACGATCACCGAGACCGAAGGCGCCGGGTACCTGGTGGTGTTCGCCTCCGATCTCACCGGGGAGCGGCCGCTCCCGTCGACCTCCAACATCAACTGGTCGACCAGCGGCGTGACCCTGGCCAACATGGCGCTCACGGCGGTCGGCGGCGAGAACGCCATTGCCGTGCACTGTGACGGAGGGGGCCGCACCCACTTCATCATCGACGTCTACGGTTACGTTCCCTAGCCGGCCTGACCAGGCGTTGACCTTCACGCGACGGCAGGGTCCATGATCGGCGGATGGTCACCGGTTCGTTCGCCGACCTCTGCGTCGACGCCGTCGATCGTTCGGTCACCTTCTACCGAACGCTGCTCGACCTCGACGTCCTCGTCGACCACGGGTGGTACGCCGAGCTCGGCGTCGCCGGGCAGACGCTCCTCGCTGTCGTCGAGCGGGACCACGAGACGATCCCGGCGGTCAGCGGTGGACCGCCCCGCGGCGTGCTCGTTTCCTTCGAGGTGGACGACGCCGGCGCGGTGGCGCGGCGGGCCGCGCAGATGGACGTTCCCGTCCTGGTCGAGCTGGTGACCGAGCTCGGCCAGCGCCACCTCATGGTGCAGGACCCCGACGGTGCCGTGGTCGACATCATCGAGCGGGTCCCGCTGTCCGGTGCCGACGTGCGCCGACTGGTGACGCTGCGCCGGGCGATGCGATCACGGCGATGAACATCGGCGAGCTGGCGCGGCGACTGCGGGTCACCCCACGCGCGCTGCGCCACTACGAGCAGCTCGGCCTGCTGCTGCCCCACTCCGTCGATGATCGCTCCGGCTACCGCACGTACGGCCCGGCGGAGCTGCTCCTCGGCATCCAGATCGAGCAGTTGAAGGCGGCCGGCCTGAGCCTGGCCACCATCCAGGACGTCCTCGGCGGAGGCTCGGCGCCCGAACCGGCCCTGCACCAGCGCCGCGCCGACATCACCGCCCTCCTCGCGCAGCACCGGGCCCAGCTCGCCACCGTCGACGCCCTCCTCGCTGCTCGTGCCGCGCTGGCCGAGCCACGCGTCGTCGACGCGCCGGCCTTCGCCGCCGCGATCGTCCGGGCCACGAGCGACCCTGACGAGCTGGGCCCGACCATCCGGCGCACCGTGCAACGCCTGCGCCGCGCCGTCCACGCTGACGGCTGCGCCCGGTGCCGCTCGTTCAGCGCCCGCTTCCCCCTCGAGCTGTCCGACGAGCCGATCACGATCGAGGTCGCCGCCCATCTCGACCGGCCCCTGCCGCACGCCGTGACCGTTCCCGCCGAGCGACTGCTGATGGTGGAGCTGGCCGGCCCCGTCTCCCTCCTCCCCCTGGCCTACGACGCGCTTCTCGACGTCGGCCGGGCCCGGGGCGAGGCGCTGGGCGACACCGTCATCGAGCATTACCTCGACGTGGGCGCCGTCGGGCGGACCGAAGTCGCCATCCCTCTACGCGCCCAGAACTGAGTCGGGCGTCAGGAGCGGCGCGGTCGGCGCCGCAGGCGCAGCGACATCACGTGCCAGACCGCCGCCGCCGTCGGCTGCGCCTCGAGGGCGTCGCGGAGCTGCGCGTAGAAGCGCTCGACCACCGCTGCACGGTCGGCGCGTGAACGATCGGCGTCGAGCGAGCGAAAGAAGGGATGCTCGGTGATGGCCCGCACGAAGCGCGTGTATGCGGTGGCGAAGGCGGCGCCATCCCGGTCGCGCGCGTACTGCGGATATGTCCGGGCGTCGTCGGAGGCATCGAGGCGGGTAGCGACCACCTCGAAGTCCTCGCCCAGCGCCTCCTGGAAGGGCGCCAGCCACTCGTCGGGCGTGCGGTTCCACGTGGGGTAGAAGATGCGCTCGAGCTCGCCGGCACGAAGGTCGCCGGACCGCACCATGGCCGCCAACACGTCACCGATCACGGTGAACAGCGCCTCCGCGCCGGACAGGCCGTCGGGCTGGGACGCCCCCGCCACGAGCACGAGCTCGCCGCCGTCGACGAGCTCGCGGGCCCGCTCGGTCAGGAAGGTCTGCCAGTCGTCCGCCGCCTGCTGGCGCAGCGCATCGCGCTCGACCCCCGTGGTCAGGTTGGCGTAGACCTGCCCGGCGATCGCGCCGGGCACCGCGCTCAGCCAGTGGAGGGTGATGCCCGACCATCCGAGGTGGAGCCGGCCGTCCGGCAGCAGCGGGCCATACAGGGTGCGGCCGACGACGAGCGGGTAGATGCCGGTGCGGCCGGCCGTGTAGCTCGCCGGGCTGTCCAGCAGCTGGAACAGCGGCGTGAAGTCGTTCTCGGGCAGGTCGGTGTGCGCCACCTCGATGGGCATCGTCCCGTTGCGGCTACGGAGGCCGTCGACGGCGAGTGCCATCGGCTCCATCTCGTTGGCCCCGCCGGCGCATCCGAAGTCCCCGATGGTGAGCGGCGAGCCATCGCTGGGCACGGCGACATCAGCAGCCGCCGCGGCCAGATAGGGATAGGCGACGGATGCGGCGGCGTGCTGAGGCCGGGAGTTCGCGCTGTAGTACCCCTGCCCGGCCATCACGCTCTCGCCGGTCGAACCGGCGCTCACGGGTCGATGAACCGCCCGTCGGCGTCGCGGAGCTCGGGCTCATCGACGCGCACCCTGCCGTCGGGGAACTTGCTGTCGCGCGCCTTCACCGCCTCGCGGACACCGAGCTCGCGCAACGACTCAATGAACTCGTGGGCGCCGGGCGCGACGTGGCCGCGGGCGTCGATCTCGGCCGCCAGCCGCTGGAGCGTGCGGGCTCCCATGAGCTCGAGCCCGAGGTTGACGATCCGCTTGTTGGCGGCGAGCAGGTCGGGATCGATCAACGCCAGCCGGTTCATCAGCCCGTCGACCTCGCGGTCGAGCACGTTGGCCGGCACCGCCTTCATCACCAGGCCGATCTTGGCGGCGTCGCGGCCGCTGATGGTGTCGCCCGTCAGCATCAGGCGCTTGGCCCACTGGGGCCCACAGTTGTAGAGCCACATGTGGTTCGGGAGGACGCCCAGGTCGCGCGCCGGCGGGAAGCCGATCTGGGCATCGTCGGCGGCGATCACCATGTCGGTCAGCAGGGCCACGTCCGTGCCGCCGGCCAAGCAGTAGCCGTGCACCTTGGCGATCACGGGCTTGTGCATGTCGAATAGGACCATGCGCAGCCGCTGTGCCCGCTCCAGGAACCAGACGTCGTCGTCGAACGTGGCACCGGTGCGATGGCGCGGGCCGTCGTCGTCGGTCGATGTCTTGCGCCGGGCGGCGGCACCGCCGAGGTCGTAACCGGCACTGAAGCAGCGGCCCGTGCCCGAGACGCACACGGCATGCACCCGCCTGTCGTCGTCGGCCTCCCACAGCGCCTCGTTCAGCTCCTGGAGCAGGAGGGGGGTGAGGGCGTTCAGCTTCTCCGGCCGGTTGAAGGCGATGTTCGCCCGGCCGCCCTCGACGTCGTAGGTGATCTCCTTGAAGGCCATGCGCCAGCATCGCGCCCGGATCGCAGACGACTGGCATTCCCGGCGGGCGATGGTAAGCAGGCAGGCGCATGGCCGAACAGCGCGCAGCAGCGACGACAGGCGCCCCGTGGTCACGCCTGCCTGCTCCCCTGACCGAGTTCCTCCACCTCGAAGCGGCGGGCGGCATCGTGCTGGTGCTGGCCACCGTGGCCGCCCTGATCTGGGCCAACTCCCCGTGGCAGGACGCCTATTACAAGCTGTGGTCCACTCCGCTCGACATCAGCCTGGGATCGCACTCGATCGACTTGACGCTGCAGGAATGGGTCAACGACGGGCTGATGGCGATCTTCTTCTTCGTCGTCGGTCTCGAGATCAAGCGCGAACTGGTCGAGGGGGAGCTGAGGGATCCCCGGCGCGCCGCCCTGCCCGCCGTCGCCGCCGTCGGCGGGATGCTCGTGCCCGCGCTCGTCTATGTCGCCCTCACCGCCGGGGGCGACGGTGCGAACGGCTGGGGCATCCCGATGGCGACCGACATCGCGATGGCCGTCGGCGTGATCAGCTTGCTCGGCTCGCGCATCGGCTCATCGCTCAAGCTCTTCTTGCTGGCGCTGGCCATCGTCGACGACATCGGCGCCATCGCCGTGATCGCCATCTTCTACTCCGACGACATCCATCTCGACGCGCTGGCCGCCGCTGCCGTGATCATCGTCGCCGTGCTCGTCGCCCGCCGCGTCGGCGTCCGGCGGATCCCGGTGTACATCGCCCTCGGCGCCGGCCTGTGGCTCGCCCTGCACGAAGCCGGTGTGCACGCCACCATCACCGGCGTCGTGCTCGGGCTCATGGCCCCGACGCGCCCGATCCGGCGCCGCGAGGACGTGAGCGACGACAAGCTGCGTGACGTCTCCACCCCCGAGACCGCCCATGAGACCGTGGTGCTGGCGCGGGAGTCGGTGTCGGTCGTGGCGTGGCTGGAGCACCTGCTGCACCCGTGGACGAGCTTCGTCATCGTGCCCCTGTTCGCCCTCGCCAACGCCGGCGTGGTGCTCAGCGCCAGCGCGCTGAGCGACGCCCTCACGTCGCGCGTCACCTACGGCGTCGTCGCCGGCCTCGTGGTGGGCAAGTTCGTCGGCATCAGCCTCTTCGCCTGGCTCGCCGTGCGGTTCAAGCTGGGGGCCCTGCCGTCCGGCGTCGGCTGGTCGAGCATCGTGGCGGTGGCCGCCGTGGCCGGCATCGGCTTCACCGTCTCGATCTTCGTGACCGGGCTGGCGTTCACCGACGCCGACCTCCAGGACCAGGCCAAGATCGGCATCCTCGCGGCGTCGATCATGGCCGGCGTGCTGGGCACGCTCCTCCTGCGGCGGGCGACGGCCCGTCAGTCAGCCCGGTAGATCGTCGCCTTCGGCGTCTGGAACAGGCTCTCCAGCAGCGGCCGGAACTCGTCGAGCGCCATCGTGGGATAGGCCGGATCGAACGAGGGCTGGTCGTACTCGGCGCAGAACTCGGCGCACAGGTCGTAGTACGGGTGCCCGGCGAACTGGTCGCGCAGGTTCCGGTCGAGGCCGAGGTAGTGGAAGAAGTAGTAGCCCTGGAAGATGCCGTGCTTCTCCACCATCCAGTGGTAGCCCTCGTTCACGAACGGCCGCACGATGGCGGCACCGATGTCGGGATGGTTGAAGCACGCCAGCGTGTCGCCGATGTCGTGCAACAAGGCGCAGGCCACGTACTCGTCGTCGCGATCGGCGCGGTAGGCCCGCGTGGCGGTCTGCAGCGAGTGCGTCAGCCGGTCGGTCTGGAAGCCGCCGAAGTCGCCACCGAGGAGCCGCAGATGGGTGAGCACGCGGTCGGTGAGGCCGGCGTTGAACGCGGGCTGCGTGGCGACGATGCGATCCCAGTCCTGCTGCGTGCCCTCGGCCATCGAGTTGAAGGTGGCGCGTTCGCGGGCCGCGGCGGCGGTGTCGGTCATCGTTCCAGTCTGGCGCGTCGGTACCCGTTCGCTGGCGTCGATAGGGTGGCGGGCGCTCGCGGGTGTAGCTCAATGGTCAGAGTTCCAGCCTTCCAAGCTGGCTATGCGGGTTCGATTCCCGTCACCCGCTCCCGCGAATGCCCAGCTCAGGGCCCATGCCGCCGGTCGGAGGGTTCGTTTCGGGCCTCCGCCGTGCAAATAGCGTGCAAATAGTGGCGGTCGACAGCGGTCGATCGCGGTCACGGTCGGCGGTTTCGCGACACCCGGCTCGGCCACGAGCGCTCGGCGCCTGCTTCGCTCTCGTGATCGTCGCGCGGCCGTCCGGCAGCAGCGCGAAGGTCGAGGTTGTCGCGCGGTGGCTGCTCGTCGACTACCGGTTCAACGTCGAGGACTACCTCATGTCGCGCACAGCGAGTCCGCCGGCCTGGTCGCTGGACGCCTAGGACACTTGGGCAACCTGCCCTTCGCCAGCATGTCATCGAACTGGGACCGCTGCGGGCATAGCAGTGGCATCCCCGTCACAATGGACACTGATCGACATCCAGGGACGAGACGAGATGGACAGCGGCGAGCTACAGCTCCAGTTCGAGGAAGAGGGCCCAGAACGGCCGGCGCGCCTCGGGCACGCCCGGATCGACTACCGCTCGACGCAAGGCATCTTGACCCGCGCCAGCGGGTTCATGGCCGACTACGACTTCACCCTGAACCCGTACTCGGGATGTTCCTTCGGGTGCACCTATTGCTACGCCGCCTTCTTCAGCAAGACTCCTGAACGACGGGATACTTGGGGCTACTGGGTGGACGTGAAGGAGAACGCCCTCACCGTCTTGCGCCGGATGCGCACCCCGCTCCACGACAAGACGATCTACATGAGCAGCGTTACCGACCCCTACCAGCCGATCGAGCGCAAGCTCGGGCTGGTCCGCTCGGTCCTCGAGGAACTCGTGCGCCACCAGCCGCGGCTCGTCGTCCAGACCCGGAGTTCACTCGTCACACGCGACATCGACCTCTTCCGCCAGTTCGATCACGTCCAGGTCAACATGACCGTCACGACCGACTCCGAACGCGTTCGGCGGGCGTTCGAACCGCACTGTTCGACGAACCGGAAGCGGCTCAAGGCTATCTCGACGGTGAAGCGCTCCGGAATTAGGTGCGCCATCACGATGACACCGCTGCTGCCGATCGAGGACCCGGAGACCTTCGCCCGAGACCTTCTCGCCACTGATGTCGAGCGCTTCGTCGTGCAGCCCTTCCACGCCGACCGGGGGCGGTTCGTCGCCGGAACTCGGGAGCCCGCCCTCGCGCTCGTCCGTGAGATGGATTGGACCCCGGCCCGGTATCGAAGCGCCGTTGACGTCTTGCGCTCCCGCCTACCGCACCTGGCGGAAGGTCGCGAGGGGTTCGCGCCAACGTGAGCTACTCGCTGGCTGGCTACGCAGGGGTCCTTGACAGTGCCGTAGGGCGGGCATGCGACCGCCTGATCTCCGAGCGCGGCGCAACGTGGTCGAGCTGGGAGGTGGCCGAGGGACTGGAGGATCTGCTCGCCCTGAGCGACGACCGCGATTGCGCTTACGACCGCCCCAGCATCGGAGTGAGCTACGCCCTCTGGTACCACGGTGCCCGAACCCACGAAGCCGTGCGTGCCCTCGCCCCGTGGGTCGTCGGCGCCGCCGAGCCGCTGCGCATCGTCGACGTCGGGTGCGGGACGGGTGCGACCGCGTGTGCAGTGGCAGTGCTCATGGCCGCGCTCGCCGAAGCTAACGACCTTCGTCCCGCCGAGGTCGTCATCCACGCAGCTGACTCCAGCCCGTTCATGGTCGCCGTCGCCACCCGGATCTTCGACGAAGTCCGGGCGTTCGTGGGTCAGGGGCCCGATCGGCTGGAAGTGTCGTTCCAGACCGCGTCGTGGACGGACTTTCGACCGCCCGCAAGTGACACGCGCCCGCTGATCGTCGGTGGCTACCTGTTCGACCACTCGGACACCCGTCACGTCGACGAGCTCGCCAAGCGGTTCGTGCGGCTCGGCGACGACCTCGACGCCCGCGGTGCCGTCCTGTTCACCGCGCCGACGAAGCGCCAGATGCTCGACCAAGCGGTGACGAAACTCGAGTCGCTCGGCTGGGCCCGCCGCAGTGTCGAGCTCGCCCCGCCCGCGTGGTCGGGCTCCCTCTCGCAGTGCCACGACGTGCGGGGCCGCTGGTACGCGAGCACCGGTGCGGTCAGGCCGGCCCTGTTCCGCAAGCCACCGACATGGGCTTCGCCGGCGTCGCCGGTCGTCAGGGCTGTCGAGCGGCTTGGAGCGGTTCGAGACACCCTGTTCGATGGCGCCGAAGCTTCGTTGCTTCTGGACGATGAGCAGGACGAGGCGGCCCGCCCGGACGACCACCCGACCGTCGTCGTCGGCGCTGCCGGCTCAGGCAAGAGCCGCGTGCTCGCCGAGCGCGTCGTGCGGGCGCTCGAGACGGCGCGGCCATCTGCGACACCTCTCATCCTGGTCACCGCGTTCAACAAGTCGATGGTCGACCAGCTCGCGGAATGGGTCGAGGAGCGCATGCAGGCTTCCAAGGTCCTCGCCGACATCTCGGCGATCCACCGCGGACTCGGGTTGGACCGTACTCGCCGCCTCGGTTGGCGCGGTGAGGACCTCGGTGACGCTGATGAACCGGGACCGTCTGCCGATCCGTGTGTTGGGCCAGCACTGGCCCGGAATGGCGCTGGCGTGGGACTCGGTCGTCCTACAGCGCCGGGCGCTCGCCGAAGCCAGGTTCGGGACCCAACGGGTCTCGCAGTCACGACCGGTACCTCACACCGGACTTTCTCGACGAGGAGCTCGAACGTGTCATCTACGGCCAGGCTGCTCTGACCTGGGACCGGTACGGCGACACCAACCTGCGGATCCGGCGGGGACGAGTGAAGCCGCTCCGCGTCGAGGCACGCGAGGTCGTGTGGACGGTGCTCATGGACCCGCCCCGCCCCGACTCCTTCGTGCACCGACGGATCAACGCGTACGAGGCGCATCGAGCGCTCATCGAAGACGAGCAACCCCTCGCCTTGGCGGACGCTTGGACGCACGTGTTCGTCGACGAGTGCCAGGACTTCACCGAGAGCGACTTCAGGTTGCTGGCGTGCATCCCGCCGGACCCGCAGCGTCTCTTCGTTACCGGCGACGAGTCCCAGTCGATGCATCTCGGGGGCCTGCTACCGGCGACCCGGTCTGAAGCGCCGGCTGTGGAAGAAGTACGAGCTCGGAGGCTCCTACCGACTCCCGCTGCGGGTGTGTGAGGCTCTCGAAGGGCTGGCGATGGCGTTCATCGACTCACACGCCGGCCCGAGTCGTGGATGAGCTCGACCTCGTTCTGCCCGAGTCGCGCAAGGCGGCGGTCATCGGGCCGCGGCCGATCGTCCTCGCCGGAGACGAAGAGTCGCTGGCCAGCAACCTCCGTGATGTGCTCGCGGCTTACCGTCCCTTGTTCGACACCGGCGACGCTCCACGTGTGTCACTCGCCGAGAACGAACCGTCCGCGAAGGCTGCACTGCACGAGGCGGCTCCGTGGGCCGAGATCGAGGTCGCCGGCATGTTACGCATCAAGGGCCTCGAGCGGTCCTGCGTCGTGTTCTCCGACCGTGCCACCATCGGCGGTGACGAATCGGTCCCGGAGTGGGTGTACACCGCGCTCACCCGCAGCACCTCGGTGCTCGTGATCGTGCTGTGGCCGGATGCCACGCCAGCAGTCCGGGCCGTCCTGGGCCGTCTCGGTGAGGACCGGCTTCTGTTCTGGACGCCGTCCGCGCG
The DNA here is from genome assembly GCA_963728985.1 of uncultured Acidimicrobiales bacterium. GTDB lineage: Bacteria > Actinomycetota > Acidimicrobiia > Acidimicrobiales > Ilumatobacteraceae > DASXAI01. The sequence continues at coordinate 644,472 of CAVSME010000009.1, forward strand.
CGACGCCTTCCACGCCGCGCAGGGCTTCGTCGGCACAGACGACGACCCGCTGAGGCCGGGCTCGCCCGGCGACTGACCAGCGCACACGGAACACTGTCACTTGTCCGAGGTGCGGTCGTCGCGAGATGACGAGGAGAGTAGGCACCGCTTGGTGGGACTGCCACAATGCGATCACGCAGTGCGCGAACCCAGCGCTCAAGATGATGATCAGACCGGTTCGTTGAGACGGCGTCTTCCGGGGTGTACGAGGTGAGTGCCTGAGCGCCGGTAGCGCCAAACCCCAGCGAACGTCCGGGTCCGACGCCCAAGGGGGACCACCGCACCGTCCCTTCCCTCGAGATCCGCTTCAACGTGTAGTGGACGTTTGGTGGCCTGCGCCGATGTCAAGAAATCTCCTGACCTGGTCTTTCGCGTGCGCTCCCGTCCGTCCAGTCCTTCCGGGTCCGCGTGGATCATGGACTTTGCACGGACTTGGACGGGGCGTTGCCCAAGCCCAGACCCCCCTGCGCGCTGGACTTATCGAGTGCCCACCCACCAACTCGTCCCTCGTGGGCCCGGGACCGAGCAACCTCACGGATCGATTCGACTTTGACCGCGTCCGAGTCGGTCAGGTGGCATCACCGGCGGTCGAACGGGATCCCGTTCGCGGGTGTCGAGCGGCTGACCGCCTCATGGTGTCACGGTCGTCTCGTACCCTTGGGTGGAATGCACGGCGGCAGCAACCTGATCGACGAGCATGATGACCACCGAGCTTCGTCCCATCGCGTCAGCGCCCGAGGTGGGCCAGCTCGTACGGGTCCGCGATCGACATTGGGTCGTGAGCGATGTTGCCGCCTCGACGGTCGGCGACGGTGATCAGCTCCAACACCTCGTCGAGCTCGCCTCCGTCGAGGACGACGGCCTCGGCGAGGAGCTGCGGGTGATCTGGGAGATCGAGCCCGGCGCGGCGGTCCTGCGACACGGCCACGCTGCCCCGGCCGCAGCTCGACCGGCTTCGACGACCCGGCGCAGCTCGACGCGTTCCTCGACGCCGTGCGGTGGGGCGCCATCGCCTCCGCCGACAGCCGCGCGCTGCAGGCGCCGTTCCGCTCCGGCATCACGATCGAGGACTACCAGCTCGACCCGGTCGTCCGCGCGCTGTCGATGCCGCGCGTGAACCTGCTGATCGCCGACGACGTCGGGCCTCGGCAAGACGATCGAGGCCGGGCTCGTCATGCAGGAGCTGCTGCTGCGGCACCGCGCCCGGACGATGCTGGTCGTCTGCCCGGCGGCGCTCACGCTGAAGTGGCAGGACGAGATGCGCGACAAGTTCGGCCTCGAGTTCCGCATCGTCGACGCCGAGCTGCTGCGGGAGCTGCGCCGCGCGCGCGGCCTGCACGCCAACCCGTGGACGCACTTCCCGCGGCTGATCGTCATCGATCGACTGGCTCAAGCGGCGACCGGCCGATGCGGCTGCTGCGCGAGGTGCTGCCGGCCGCGCCCAGCGCTACCCGCGCACGCTTCGACCTGCTGATCGTCGACGAGGTGCACAACGTGCGCCCCGTCCGGCCGCGGCAAGTACGCGACGCGACTCGCAGCGCACGCGAGGCGATCCGGACGCTCGCGCCGCACTTCGAGCACCGGCTGTTCCTGTCGGCGACGCCGCACAACGGCTACCCGGAGTCGTTCACCGCGCTGCTCGAGCTGCTCGACCCCCAGCGGTTCGCCCGCGGCGTCGAGCCCGGCCGCCGAGCCGCTCGCCCGGGTGATGGTGCGCCGGCTCAAGAGCGAGCTGCGCGACGAGCTGGGCCGGCAAGCCGGACGGCTCTCCCGGTTCGCCGGCGCGGGATCGTACCGATGGAGGTCGACTACTCCGCCGACGAGCGCGAAGCCCACGCACAAGCTGTGCCCGCTACGCCGACGCTGCGCGGCAAGCACGCGGGCCGAAGACGGCCAGGACGGCCGCCGACTTCGTCACGCTGCTGCTGAAGAAGCGGCTGTTCTCGTCGCCGGCCGCGTTCGCTGAGACGCTCGACATGCACCTGCCACGACGCGTCGCTCGGGACGCCGCCGCTGGCGACGCTGTCAGTGGCGACGAGCGCGCTCCGGCGACGGCGTTCGCACGCCTCGACGAGGACTTCGAGACGACGAGGCCGACCTCGACCGAGGCGACCGAGGACGCCCTCGCCGCTGCGGCGCCGATCGCGTCGCAAGCCTCACGGCCGAGGAGCTGCGACCTGCTCGACTAGCTGCGCGGGCTGGGCGCACGGGGCCAAGGACCGCCCGGACGCGAAGGCCGACGCGCTGCTCGCCTGGCTCGAGCCGACCTGCACCGAGTCGCCGCACCGGCCAGCGATGGTGGAACGACGAGCGGGTGATCGTCTTCACCGAGTACCGCGACACCCAGAGTGGCTGCGAGCAGCTGCTCACCGCCGCGGGACTCGGCGGAGCGAGCGCCTCGCCCTGCTCTACGGCGGCATGGACGACGAGGAGCGCGAGCGCATCAAGGACGAGTTCCAGACGCACCCGACCGCTACCCGGTGCGGATCCTGCTGGCCACCGACGCCGCCAGCGAGGGCATCGACCTGCAGCGCACTGCCACCGCTGGTGCACTGGGAGATCCCGTTCGAACCCGAACCGGCTCGAGCAGCGCAACGGCCGCATCGACCGGCACGGCCAGCCGCCGCCGAGGTGCTGATCTACCACTTCGTCGGCGGGGCTGGGAGACGACACCCGGCCGGCACGCTCGAGGACGACCTGGAGTTCCTGCGCCGTCGCCGCGAAGGTGGACACGATCCGCGAGGACCTCGGCAGCGCCGGCCCGGTGATCGCCGACAGGTCGAGCGGAAGATGCTCGGCCGACCGCCGACTGGCAAACAGCCGCGCGGAGACGGCCGTCGGGCCAGCCGCGCCCGGCCTAAGCGGGTCGAACGTGACCTGCCCGCGACCGGCAGCCGCCTCACCGATGCGCTGGCCGGCAGCGTATCGAACTCAACCTCACCCCGGCCACCGTGGAACGGGTCGTGCGCACCGCCTCATTGCCACAGCCTAGCGCCACCGGCGACGACCTGCTCGACGCCCCGACCCCGGCCATGCGACCGTACCTGGTTCCGGCTACCGGAGCTACCCGGTGCGTGGGCGGCCGCCCGCAACGACGGCCTCGACCCGGTGACCGGCAAGGAGCGATCGGTCACCTTCGACCACTCCGCGGCCGGGCGCAACGACGTGGTGCTGCTGCACCTCGGACACCGGCTGGTCACAGAGTGTCTTCGGCTGCTGCGTGCCGAGCTGTGGGCCCCGCGGCCACGACAGCCGGCTCGGCCGGGTCGGCGCCCGCGTCTGGCGACGTCGCGTAACCGGCGCTCATCGCCCACGGCCGAGTGGTGATCACCGGCGGCCAAGGTACCCGGCTCCATGAGGAGCGTGATCGGCTGGCGGCCCGATCGAGGCAGGCCGGCTGACCCGGGCCCGCCAGGACGATTGGGAACGCTGGCTCGCAGCCGCCTCTGCAACATCACCGGCGGAGCAGGTACGCGAACACCTGGCCGAACTGTGGCCGGCGCTCGGCGAGCCCCTCGGCCGGGCCTTGGCCACCCGCTCGGACCAGAGGGCACGCAGTCTCGCACGGGCTGCTGAGCGGCGGTGGCGCCGAGGAGGTCGCCGCCATCGCAGCCGTCCTCGCCGAGCTGGAGGCGTCAATCCGGGCCGCGCTTGACGACAACGCCACAGTGGGAGCAGCCGAGCCTGATTCGAGGATCGAGCGCGAGCAGCTGCACTCCGACCGCGATGCGCTGCGCGCCCGGTTGGCCGACGTCCCGGCTCAACGAGAGCGGGAAACCGCCGCCCTGCGCCGCCGCTACGCCGACCCGACCGCCCGCTGGTTCCCCGCCGCGGTGACGTTCCTGGTGCCCGCAGCCCTCGCCCACGGCAGCCTCGGAGCCGTCCGATGACCCCGCACCGTCGGCCGTGGACATCCATCGCCGGCGTCCACGCCGACTGGCTGCGATTGGTCGAGCCCAACGGTCCGTTTCTCACCTTGCCGGTCCTGCGCCGCGTGCTGGCCCAACGGCCCTCAACCACCTCGACGCCGACGCCCTGGCTCAGGTGCGCCGGCACCTGGCCAACCTCGACCCCGACGACCCCGCTGTCGATCACGACCTGGGTCGAGTGGGTGCTCACCGACCTGCTCGCCTACGGGCACCGGCTCCAGAGCGGTCCCGCAGGTGCCGGCGACCCTGGCCGACGTCGTCGCTGAACACGGTGCCGTCCTCCGGCCCGACCATGCCCTCGACGACGGCACCGGACATCCCCGGCTCCTCGTCACCGTCCACCCGCCGTCCGCCCGGCTCGACGCCCGGCCGGCAGGCGACCGATGGTCCGCCACCCCGATCCAGCGGCTGGCGCTGCTCTGCCGAGCCAACGGCGTCGAGCTCGGCCTGGCCACCAACGCCCTGACCTGGACGCTGGTGTGGGCCCCAAACGGGCTCTGCCAGCGGGACCGCCACGTTCAGCGCCGAGCTGTTCTCCGAGAAGCCCGGGCGCCTCGACGCCTTCACCTCGGTGCTCGGGGCCCGCCGCTTCTTCGCCGTCGCCGAACCCGATCGCATCGAGGCGCTCCTCGCCGAGTCCGCCGCCGCCCAAGCAGAGGTCACCGGCAAGCTCGGGTGGCAGGTCCGCCAAGCCGTCGAGCTGCTCGTCGCCGGAATGAGCCGAGCCGATCGTGACCGCGACGGCGCACTTCTCGCCGACGTGGGCCCACACCACGTGCAGACCAGGCCGCCGTCGCCGTGCTCATGCGCCTCGTCCTGCTGCTCTACGCCGAGGAACGCGGACTCCTCCCGCTCGGCGACGACCTCTACGACCGCACCCTCGCAGCATC
>CAVSME010000010.1:0-54909 GCA_963728985.1 uncultured Acidimicrobiales bacterium
CCAGGATTCAGGTTCCTGTGTCCGAAAGGACGTGGGGGTTCAAGTCCCCCCTCGCCCACCACGTTGATGCAGGTCGGTCGGGTAACCGGAGGGCCGATCAGGCTCGACTTCTACCGTGCGTCCGGTAGAACCCATCCGACGCGGGCGCCAGTCCTTCTCCTCACTGTTCAGGGCTCGCTCACCGTGCTTCCACGCGCCATCGATGTTGAGAGCCGATCCGTCTCGGAAGTGGACCTGAGGCACCTCGCCGCCCGACGAGTTCTGAGCGTCGATGCGCTGCACGGAGTTCGGCCGCCCGGTCCGTTCCTTCGCTGCCCTCGAAGGGGTCATCCAATGATGGCGTAGATGCTCCTGCGAGGCGCTTCTGGGCGTCTCGGTCCCACGGACGGTCACCGGAACGTCGTCGATCTGACGTGCGAACCCGTTGCCTTCGATTCGCTCGTAGCCGCGTTCGAGCAGACGGCCGATGACGCCCTCCTCTCGCACGACCACTGGCGGCACGCCCAGGTCGGTGTCGCCCGTCTCGCGGCAGAGCTCGGCGCCGAGCTGCCAGCGCGCCACGAGGCCCCTCACCCCGTCCTTGACAAGAGCTACGCACTTCCGCCCGTCCGCCGCGCCCAATCACCACCGGAGGCGGACGCCCCTCGGGCTCAGCGGTGGCAACCCGGCCTTCTGCATCCGGCGGATGGATACCTGAACGAGGCAGGTAGGCCCCGCCTACCCGTGCCGCGGCATCCATCAAACTTGTTTGATTGGAATCCGCAGCCGCGGGTACTGTCGAGGACGTGGAGCCGAATGTCGCCGGGGGCGACGGAGGAGACGCGCTGCCGGTGTTCGTCCGTCTGGCATCGCATCCGGTGCGGTGGCGCCTGCTGCGGGAGCTCGTGCAGAGCGATCGGGCGGTCAAGGAGCTGACGGTGCTCGTCGGCGAGCCCCAGAACCTCGTGTCGTACCACCTGCGCCTGCTCCGCGAGGGAGGGCTGGTCCGGGCGCGACGCAGCGCCGCGGATCGCCGCGACAGCTACTACGCCATCGATCTCGACGCCTGCCGCGCCGCCCACGCGAGCGCCGGCTACGCGCTGCACCCCGCGCTCGCGGAGACCGCCGATCGACCATCCGGGACGTCGGGGCGGCGAACGCGGGTGCTGTTCCTGTGCACCGGGAACAGCGCCCGCTCACAGATGGCGGAGGCGCTGCTCGAACAGATGTCGCTCGGGTCGATCGACGCCGAGAGCGCGGGTAGCAATCCGAAGTCGCTGCACCCGAACGCCGTTCGCGTCATGCGCACACGCGGCATCGACATCAGCGCCAACCGCACCAAGCACCTCGACGAATTCGTCACGCAGCGGTTCGACACGGTCATCACCCTGTGCGACCGGGTTCGCGAGGTGTGCCCGGAGTCTCCGTCCGGACCCGAGCGCGTGCATTGGAGTGTCCCTGACCCGGCCCTCGAAGGCGCCACCAACCGTGCGTCGTACCCGGCGTTCGAGCGCACCGCGCTCGAGCTCGAGACCCGCATCGGGTTCCGGCTCCATCAATTCGCAGACGACTCAGCAAGGAGATCCTCACGTGCCGAACGATGAGATCGTCAATGTCCGCTACATGGTCGACGACGTCGACAAGTCGATCGCGTTCTACACCGAGCTGCTCGGTTTCGAGGTGTTGACCAGCGCGGCGCCCGCCTTCGCCGACGTGAAGCGGGGCAACCTCCGGCTCTTGCTGTCCGGGCCGAAGAGCTCGGCCGGCCGTCCGATGCCCGACGGTGCCCGGCCCGGTCCAGGGGGTTGGAACCGGATCCACTTCATCGTCGACGACATCGACACCGAAGTCGCACGACTCCGAGACGCGGCCGCGTCGTTCCGCAACGATGTGGTGGAAGGACCCGGCGGCAAGCAGATCCTGCTCCTCGATCCGTCGGGCAACGTCGTCGAGCTGTTCCAGCCAGCGGCGCGCTGAGCCCGGACGCGCCAGTCAGACCGGCTTGGGCGTGACCCGACGCCACGTGAGGTAGGGGTGAGGTCGAGCCCGTCCACCAGTTGGAAGCTCCCGACCAGTTCGTCCAGCCAGCCCCACGAGCCGAACGTACCTGGTGCCGCGAGACTGGCGCGGTGAACGAGCACGGGCGCCTGCCGAAGGCCGATCGCCAGGATCTCGATGACGAGCTCCGCCACCGCCTGGCCGTCTGGTACGACAAGGCGTACGAGGACGACAACCTCTTCCTGACGCTGGCCCGGCGTCCCGCGGTCCTCGAGCTCTTCCTCGAGTGGGTGCGGTTCGTCTACACGGACGCATCTCGGCTCTCGCCGAAGCTCGTCGAGCTGTGCCGCGTCCGCTCCGCGGTCCAGAACCAGTGCGTCCATTGAAGCCTCGCCCGGAGCGCGTCGTTGACGCGCCGTGGACTGACAGAGGACGAGGTGCAGCGGGCGATCGGCCCGCTCGAGTCCTCGGGCCTCGACGACGCCACCGTCGCCGCGCTGCGGCTGGCCGACACGCTGGCGTCCGAGCACCCTCAGATCGGTGACGAGCAGTTCGCCGAACTGCGCCGCCATTTCGACAACGAGGAGATTCTGGAGCTTGCCGTCGCCCTGTCGCTGACGACGGGCTGGCAGCGGTTCATCGAGGCGTTCGGCATCCGACCCGACCAGTGGTCGCCCGGCTGACGACCGCCGCTCAGGGGGCGACGCGCACGTCGATGCCCTGCCGGCGGAGCTCCTCGAGCACGCGGGTGTCGGCGCTGGCGTCGGTGATGACCGCCGTGATGTCACTCCACTCGACGACGCGGTGAGGGGAGACGGCGCCGATCTTCTCCGACGACGCGAGCACGTACGTCTCCGCGCAGCGATGCGACAGGGCCCGCTTCATGGCCGCTTCCTCGGCGTCGCCGGTGGTGAGGCCGCCGTCGGGATGCACACCCGTCACGCCCATGAAGAAGGCATCGGCGTGCAACCCGCTGATCGACTCTGCCGCGATCGCTCCGCACGTCACGATCGAGTGCTTGAAGAGCCGTCCGCCGATGAGCAGCACCTCGATCCGGGGATGGTCCACCAGCGCCACCGCGATCGTGGGGCTGTGCGTGATCACGGTGGCGTCCAGCCAGGGAGGCAGCGACCGGACGAGCTGCAGCGCCGTGGTGCCGCCATCGATCACCACGGTCTGGCCGGATCGGACCAGCGACGTGGCTTCGCGAGCGACGGCCGCCTTGGCGTCGGTGCCGATCGTTTCGCGCGCGGCGAAGTTCCCCATGGCCGGCGACGAGGGCAGTGCCCCGCCGTGCACCCGCTGGAGCCGACCCTCCGCCGCCAGTTCGCGGAGATCGCGCCGGATGGTGTCTTCCGACGTCCGGAGCTCGGCCGCCATGGTCTTGGCGACGAGGCGCCCGTCCTGGGCGAGCCGCTGGACCAAGAGCTCCTTGCGTTCTGCGGTCAGCACCAGAGCCTCCCTACGCGTTGCACGAACGCCCTTGAATCTACACGATCCCGCACGTAATGTCCCGAACATGTCGAAACCACTGCTGATCCTGATCGCCGGGCCGTACCGCTCCGGCACCGACGACGATCCCGCCCGGCTGGAGGCCAACCTGACGCGCCTGGAGGAAGCGGCGTGGCCGATCTTCCAGGCCGGCCACATCCCGATGATCGGTGAATGGGTCGCTCTCCCGGTCCTGCGCGGGGCCGGCGCCACCGCGGTCGGCGATCCCATTGCGGAGGGCATCCTCTACCCGACGGCGGAGCGCCTGCTCGAGCACTGCGACGCCGTGCTGCGCCTACCGGGCGCGTCGACCGGAGCCGACAACGACGTCCGCCTGGCGCGCGAGCGCGGTCTGGCCGTCTACCACGACGTCGCGGAGATCCCCGCACGCGTCGCGTAGTCCAGTTTGACCATTCGCGGTGGACCCCGGTGTGTCTGGGTCGCGAACCGGCGACGCCCGACAATGCACGGATGGCGGCGACGGCGGCTCGAGGCCGTCAGAGCCCTCGGCGTGAAGGTCGCCGTCGACGACTTCGGCACCGGCTACACGTCGCTGGCCCACCTGCAGCGGCTGCCGATCGACATCATCAAGATCGACCGCACGTTCATCAGCGAGCTCAACCACCATCGCGGCAGTTCGCTGGTGCGCATGGTGACCGATCTCGGTCACGCCATCGACCTCACGATCATCGCCGAGGGCGTCGAGACCGGCCAGGAGCTGCGCACGCTGCAGGAGATGGTGCCGACCACGTGCAGGGCTTCGTCCTCGGCGTGCCGATCGACCCGGCCGCCCTGCCGGCGTGGGCCGCCGTGGCCTCGGCACTCGTCGGCTGAGCCGTGAACTGGAGCGATCGCGAGTCGTTTCTCTAACGTGGCTCGATGAAGTTCGGCGTGTTCTACGAGGTCCAGCTGCCCACACCGCACCACGAGGGTGACGAGGGTCGGATGTTCCGGGAGGCGCTCGAGCACGTCGAGCTGGCCGACCGCCTCGGCATCCAGCACATGTGGGCGGTGGAGCATCACTTCCTCGACGATCACGCGCTGTCGTCGGCTCCCGAGGTGTGGCTCGCCGCGGCGGCGGCGCGGACGAGGGACATCCGCATCGGCCACGGCATCGTGTGCATGCCACCCGCCTTCACCCATCCGGCACGGGTAGCCGAGCGCGTCGCCACGCTCGATCAGATCTCCGGCGGCCGGGTGGAGTTCGGGACGGGCGAGAGCTCGTCGCGCATGGAGATCGAGGGCTTCGGCGTCGAGTACGCCACCAAGCGCGAGGCCTACCTGGAGGCGCTCGAGCAGATCTGCAACATGATGGTGATGACGCCGTACCCGGGCTACGAGGGCGAGTACTTCTCCATGCCGTGCCGCAACATCGTGCCCAAGCCGGCGCAGAAGCCGCACCCGCCGTTGTGGGTGGCGGGCAAGCCGGACGTGGCTGCTCGCTACGGCATGGGGTGCCTCGGCTTCAACGTGGTCGGCGGCAAGCAGGCCAAGGTGATGGTGGACCAGTACTACCGGACGCTGGCCGACGAGTGCGTGCCGATCGGCCACACCGTGAATCCGAACATCGCCGTGCTGGCCACGCTGCACTGCCATCCCGACGCCGACACCGCCCGGCGCAACGGTGAGCACCTCAAGTTCTTCGGCTACACGATCAGCAAGTACTACCTGAGCGGGAAGGTGCGGCCGGGACAGGGCGGCGCGTGGGAGGAGTTCCTCGCCGTGAAGGACACGTTCCCCGAGATGGGCGACAGCCCGACGAGCGCCATCGGCACGCCCGACCAGATCCGTGAGCACCTGCGCGCCCTGCAGGCCGCTGGTGTCGATCAGGTGCTGCTCATGCACCAGGGTGGGCAGCTCGACCACGACGCCAACTGCCGCTCGCTGGAGCTGTTCGCTCGTGAGGTGATGCCGGAGTTCGTCGAGGGCGAGGACGAGCGGGAGGCGGCCAAGGCGGAGCGGCTCGCGCCCGCAGTCGAGGCCGCCCTGGCCCGCAAGGTGCATCTGCCCATGCCGGAGGAGATCCCCGTCGTGGAGACGTACGGCCGCTTCAGTCACCTGCCGACGGCCGAGGACTACGCCATCGAAGGGACCTCGGCCGAGACGGCCGGCGCACTCGGGCTGCGATGAGCGTCTGAACGGGAACGGCTTCGACGTGCACGAGGTTCGCGACAACCCTGAACAGCGGCGGTACGAGCTGACCGTTGACGGGCGGGTGATCGGCATCGCCGACTACGTCCGCGCCGGCGACGTCATGGTGCTGCCGCACACGGTCATCGAGCCGAAGGAGCGCGGGCGAGGCTGGGGAGAGGTGCTCGTGCGGGCGGCCCTCGACGACATCAGCCGCCAGGGTCTGCGCATCGAGCCCCAGTGCTGGTTCGTGGCCGACTTCGTGCAGCTCAACCCGGAGTACGGCACGCTCGTCGCCTGAGCGCCCGCTCCCCTTCTCGGCGCTCTTTGTCTCACATGTGAGACGGATCACTCCCAGAACACCGTGAAGAGCGGGTTGTGCCGTGCTGCCGGCGACGGCATACTGACATCCGTACGGCCGCACGGATGTTCGGCCGAAGGAAGCGAGTCGAGCATGGCTGCCGTCACCACGCCGGGCCAGGAGCACCCCGTCGACCCCGAGCGCGTCGCCCGCGCCCGGGACCACGTCCTGCCGGCCGAGGATGCCGCCCGGCTGGCCAGCCTGCTGAGCCTCATGGCCGATCCCGTCCGCTCGCGGGTGCTCGACGCCCTCGATCTCGTGGAGGAGCTGTGCGTGGGCGACCTCGCCCTCGTCCTCGGCACCAGCGAGGATGCCGTCGGCTACGGCCTGCGCATCTTGCGCACGGCCGGCCTGGTGCAGACCCGCAAGGTGGGCCGCGTCCTCTACTACCGGCTGGCCACCGACTTCCCCGAGCCGCTGCTCGAGCACTGCCTGCGCCAGCTGGTCGAGCTCTCCCGCGCCGTCGAGCGCGCTGGAGGAGGACGAGTGATGGCGCCCACAGCCGTCCACGACCACGCCGCGGCGAACGCGGCGGACCACGAGCACGGTCACGACCACCATCACGACCACGGCAGCCACGCCGCCATGTTCCGCCGGCTCTTCTGGATCAACCTCCTCCTGGCGCTGCCCGTCGTCTTCTACTCGCCGATGATCCAGGACTGGTTCAACTACTCGGCGCCGTCGTTCCCCGGCTCCACGCTCGTCGCCCCCGTCTTCGGCAGCCTCGTCTTCTTCTCCGGCGGTTGGGTGTTCCTCACCAGCGGCTGGGGCGAGCTGCGGGCCCGCCAGCCCGGGATGATGCTGCTGATCGCCATGGCCATCACGGTGGCCTACGGCGCGTCGCTGGCGGCCGAGCTCGGCGCCTACGACGACGACTTCTGGTGGGAGCTGGCGGCGCTGATCGTCATCATGCTGCTCGGCCACTGGCAGGAGATGAAGGCCATCGGCGAGGCCCAAGGCGCGTTGGCGGCATTGGCCGAGCTGCTGCCCGACGAAGCGGAGCGCATCACCGAGACCGGCGTCGAAGCCGTCCCACTCCATGTGCTCCGCGTCGGGGACACCGTGCTCGTGCGCTCGGGTGGTCGGGTGCCGGCCGATGGCCGCATCACCGATGGGACCGCCGAGGTCGACGAGTCCATGGTCACGGGCGAGTCGCGGCCGGTGCCGAAGGCGACCGGCGATCGCGTCGTCGCCGGCACGGTGGCCACCGATTCGTCCGTGCGCGTCCAGGTCGAGGCGGTCGGCGACGACACCGCCCTCGCCGGCATCCAGCGGCTCGTCGCCGAGGCGCAGGCATCACGGTCACGGGCCCAGGCGCTCGCCGACCGGGCCGCCGCTCTCCTCTTCTACGTTGCGGTGGGCGCCGCCGTCGCGACGGCCATCGTGTGGTCGTTGCTCGGCGACACCGAACAGGCCGTCGAGCGCACCGTCACGGTGCTCGTCATCGCCTGCCCCCATGCACTCGGCCTGGCCATCCCGCTCGTCATCTCCCTGAGCTCGGCCATCGCCGCCCGCCACGGCATCCTGGTGAAGGACCGGCTCGCCCTCGAGCGCATGCGCGTCGTGGACACGGTCCTGTTCGACAAGACCGGCACGCTCACGAGAGGTGCCCACGTGGTGGCCGCCGTCGCGCCGGCGCACGGCTACGACGAGGCCACGGTCCTGCGGCTGGCCGCGTCCGCGGAGGCGGACTCGGAGCATCCGCTGGCGCGGGCCATCGTGAAGGCGGCGACCGACATCGGCGATGTGCCCGCCGCTCGCAACTTCCGGTCCCTGACGGGCCTCGGCGTGGAGGCCGCCGTCGACGGCCATCACATCGCGGTGGGTGGCCCCGCCCTGCTCCGTGAGCGGGACGTGGCGCCCAACGCCGAGCTGGTCGCCCGGGCCGCGACGTGGGCGGAGCGGGGCAATGCCGTGCTCCACGTCGTCTGCGACGGGATGGTCATCGGTGCCATCGCGCTGGAGGACGAAATCCGCCCGGAGTCGCGGGAGGCGGTCGCGCAGTTGCACGCCCTCGGCGTCCGGGTCGTGATGATCACCGGCGATGCCGCGGTCGGTGGCCGACACCGTGGCCCGGGAGCTGGGGGTCGACGAGGTCCTCGCCGAGGTGCGGCCCGAGGACAAGGAGCACAACGTCGCCGACCTCCAGCGCCGGGGCTCGAAGGTGGCCATGGTGGGCGATGGTGTGAACGACGCGCCGGCACTCGCCCGGGCCGACGTCGGCATCGCCATCGGGGCCGGCACCGACGTGGCCATCGAATCGGCCGGCGTCGTCCTCGCGGCATCGGACCCCCGCCTCGTCGTCGGGGTGGTCCGCCTCTCCCAGGCCAGCTACCGCAAGATGCTGCAGAACCTGGCGTGGGGAGCGGGCTACAACGCCCTCGCCATCCCCCTTGCGGCGGGCGCGCTGGCGTGGGCCGGCGTCACCCTGGTGCCGGCGGTCGGCGCCGTCTTGATGAGCCTCTCCACGATCGTCGTCGCCCTCAACGCGCAGCTGCTGCGACGGGTGCGCCTGGCATAGGTCGTCCGGCTCATGTCGCGAGCCTGTCGGTCGATTGGTTGCGGCGTGGAAGTCGACGGCAACAACTTGTACGACCCGTTGTCGGACATCCTCTGGCGGGAGCGCAGCCTCCTCGCGCGCCTCGTCTTCAAACTCGCCGTCGTGCGCATCCTGCTGGCGGCCGAGGGGTACCGGTGGCTTCCGATCGCCGCCGACGAAGCGGCGGGCATCACCGACGAGCTCGACAAGCTGAGCAGGAGGCGGCGAGGTCTCATCGGCCAGCACGAGTCGACCACGCTGCTCGACGTGGCCACCGCTGCCCCCGCCCCATGGGACGAGATCCTCCACGACCACCGGGAGATCCTGCTGCTCCTCCGCGACCAGGCCCGCCACGGCGCGTCGTCGACGGCAGCGGCTCTCGCCGCCACGCGCGCCTCGGTGGCGGCGGAGGTCGAGGAGTTGGAGCTGCAGGGCGACGCGCTCGACGGGCAAGTGCTGCGCCTCGCGTGCCAGCACCTGGGTGAGATCGCCGATCGGGCGGCGTGCTCCGTTCCCGACGACTACGGGCGCTAGTCAAGAAAACTTGGCAAAACCCTCATGTCGGGCTCGGGGCGGCCGTTCAGGGAGGTCAGCGGCACCACACACGAACCTACGGAGGGACCATGCTGCTGAACCTGAAGACCAAGCTCGCCCGGCGGCGGGGCCCAGAAGGCACCGGAGACGAGGGCTTCACGCTCATCGAACTCATGGTCGTCGTCGGGATCATCGCTGTGCTGCTGGCGATCGCCATCCCCACCTTCCTCGCCAGCCGGGGTAAGGCCCAGGACAAGAGCCCGCAGTCGTCGTTGCGCAACGCGCTCACCGCGGCGAAGAGCATCTATGTCGACACCAACGACTACACCAAGGCCACCATCGGCACCAGTGGCGACCTGACCAAGTCCGAACCCTCGCTGAACTTCGTTGACTCGGCCACCGCGTCGACGGCGCCGAACATGGTGTCCGTCAGCCTCGGCACCAGCCCTTCGAGCACGTTCTACGCGGCGGCGAAGTCGGACAGCGGCACCTGCTACTTCATCAAGGACAGCTCCGGCACGGGTGGCACGGGGACGCAGTACTCGTCGGCCACTACGGGCACGTGCAAGGGGAGCGACGCCGCAGCGTCCGGCGTGACCTGGGCCGCGAAGTGGTGAGACGCGATCACATCGCATAGCGCCGAGGAATGAGCGTCTGAGGGGTGGCATCCGCACGGGTGTCACCCCTCGTCGCGTGACGGGACCGAGGAGGTGAGGATGACGGGACGACACCGTGGTGAGGGAGACGAAGGGTTCACCATCGTCGAGGTGATGGTGGCGATGAGCGTGTTCGCCATCCTCGCCACCGCGTTCGCAGCAACGCTGAGCGCCTCGCTGCAATCGCTGGCCTCGTCGAGGGCGCGGACGCAGGCCGAGCAGCTGGCCTCGTCGCAGCTCGAGGAGATGCGGCGCGTCGCCTATGACGACCTCGGAACGGTGGGCGGGAACCCGATCGGCATCGTCAGCCCGACCAAGACGGTGACGTCGGGCAACCAGACCCTCACCGTCGGGACGAAGATCAGCTACGTCAACGACAAGGTGCCCACCGCGAAGGAGACGGGCGCCGACTACAAGTCCGTCGTGGTGACGGTGACGTCGGAGACGGCCACGGTGCTGGCCAAGGAGTCGACCTTGATCGCTCCGCCGAACCAGGCGTCGCAGACCGACGGCCTGATGAAGGTACAAGTGACCGACTACGTCCAGAACACCGTGATCCCGGGAGCGACGGTGACACTCGGAACCGGGCCCGACGCGCCGATCTCCGACACCACCGACGCCAACGGCAAGGTGGCGTTCGCGGCGCTGACACCGACGCCGGCGACGGGGACGAAGAGCACCTACACGCTGGCGGTCTCGGCGGCCGGGTACCAGACGCTGCCCGACGATCTCCCGCCGTCCACTGCGGCCAGCACAGCCCTGGCCGCGGGCCAGGTGTATTCGACCGTGATCCGGCTCTACAAGCCGGTCACCATGAACCTCAAGCTCGTCGACCAGGCCGGCGCGCCGTTCACGGCGACGTCGACGCTGCACGTCGCCTGGTCGACGGGTGCGGACAGCACGAGCATCACCAACGGCGAGGCGGCGTTGACGTCGGTCGGCTCCTCCGCGCTCGTGCCGAAGGTGGCGTACACGGTCGGTGCCAGCGCCACGGGCTACTACGCCACGTCGCAGTCGGTGACGATGACGCCGTCGTATCCCGCGTCGCTCACCACGGACGTCACGCTGGTGATGAAGCCATACACCAGCGGGACGCTGCAGGCGACCGTCAGGAACAGCAGTGGTACGGCGATCAGCGGTCTCGACGTGGTCCTCACCGGTGGGCCGGGCTCCGTCGCGCTGATCGGCGTGTCGAACAGCTCGGGAGTCGTCGCGTTCACGGTGCCGCGAGGCGACACGCCCGTCTACACGATCAGCGTCCCCACGCAGTCGCCGTACGCGGCTGCGTCGACCACGAAGGCCGGTCCCACCGGTGCCACGGCGGTGACGGTGACCCTCACGGTGCCGAAGCTATGACCGATCGGCGCGACGGCGGGTTCACCCTCGTCGAGGTGATGGTGGCCACCGCGATCTTGGGCGTGGTGCTCGCGCTCGTCTTCAGCGCACTCAACGGTGGGGTGCGCCAGGCGGCCGACGCCCAGAACCGCGCCGTCATCGAAGCTGACGTCCGAGTCGTGGGCGACGCCTTCGTGCGTGACCTGCGCCAGGCCTACACCGGTGACTCGACGCTGAACCGGATCGATTCCATGAGCGCCACGCAGATCACCTTCTACTCACCCGGTCGCGATACCCCGTTCCATCTCCGGAAGATCTCCTACAAGCTGAACGGGACCGACCTGCAGCGCTCGACGACGGTGAGCTCGGACACCGACGGCTTCCCGTGGCTCTTCGGGACAGCAGGCACGTACATCACCCAGCTCCAGTACGTCCGCAACACCACCGTGTTCACGTATCGAGATGCCGACGGCAACGCCACCACCGATCCGACGGCGGTGTCGGTGGTCACCCTGACCCTCAGCGTCGATCAGGACACGACGACGGGTCCCGCTGCGTACGCCTACAGCACGACCGCCCAGATCCGAGGCACCTGATGAAAGCGATGGCGCGCCTGCGCGCTCACACCCGTGGTCAAGATGATCGAGGCAGCGCCATGATCACCGTGATCCTCATGGGCGCGGTGATCACCGGCCTCGTGGCGGCGTTGATGGCGACCACCTTGGCCGAAGCGACGCGCTCGGGCCAGGGGGTCACCGAATCGACCGCCATGGCCGCCGCCGAGGCCGGCGTCGACGACTACATCTCCAAGCTCACCGAGGACCACACGTACTACAGCGACTACGTCCATCCGGGCGAAGCGACCCGCAAGGATGCGAGCAACAAAGTCGGCACGCCCGGGCAGGTGTGGGCCGGCGCGTCCACGTGGACCTACCCGAACGGCCGGGATACGTGGCTCGCGCTGGGCAATGGCTACGAGTACAACCTCCAGATCACGCCGCCGACCACGGGGAGCCAGCTCGTCAAGATCCTCTCGATGGGCCGGCGGACGGGCATGACGACGAACACCCGCACCATCGAGGTGCTCGTGCGGGCGGCCTCCGTCGCCGACTTCCAGATGGTGTCGAACGCCGACGTCAGCTACGGCAGCACGGCCACGACACGCGGGAAGATCTACGCCGGTGTCGACAGCTCGGGGCGCAAGCACAGCATCGACCACGACGGCACGGCGTACGGCAACCTGTACGCGGAGGGTTCGATCACGGGCTCGGTGGCGTACAAGAACGGGGCCAAGGGGTACAACTCCAGCACGATCCGCTCGGTCATCCCCACGGCGGTCAACTTCAACACGTTCACCAGCTCACTCGTGGACCTCAAGACGGCGTCGCAGACCACCGGCGGCATCTACCTCGACGATTCGTCGAAGGCCGCCTGGAAGCTCACGTTCAACAGCGCCGGCACCGTCACCATTGCCAGCTGCACCCAGCACAACGGCAAGGACATCGGAGGGACGGCGCCCGACTGCACGACGACGGCGACGGCGACGGTGCCCACCGTGGGAGCCATCTACGCCAACCAGAGCGTCGTCGTATCGGGTTCCGTCAAGGGCCAGGTGACGGTGGCGTCGAACGACAACGTCATCATCGCCGGCAACATCAGCTACGTGACGACCGGCGTGGACGTGCTCGGCCTGATCGCCAAGAACGACATGATCGTGGCGCAGTACGCGCCATCCACACTCACGTGGTCGGCGGCGACGGTCGCGCAGACGGGTCAGTGGCGCTCCTACAGCACCTCGACCGATCACACGTCGATGACGTTCACCGGCTCGACGGCCACCAACCAGGGCGGCTACATGAGCATGTTCGGCACCCGCAACTACGTCTACGACTCGAACCTGCTGTACCTGCAGCCCCCGTACTTCCCGCTGATCCTCGACACGTACACCGTCGTGTCGTTCCGGGAGCTCGCCTCGAGCTGACCCTTCTCGAACCGTTCTCATGCGCGATATGCGCGCTCACGGTTGATAACTCGCGTCAGTACGCCCCGCCGGGGGTCGCGTCTAGCGGAACTGGTCGACGGGATCGGGGAGGCGGGTGCCGGGCGTGGCCCGCTGGGTGCCGCCATCCGTCTGCGGCGGGGGCGGTGTGCCGCCCGAGCCGTCGCCGGACTTCCGCCGCCGGGTCACCAGCCACACCATCCCACCGGCGACCGCGGCCAGCAGCACGATGATCAGCGGCTTGGGCAGCCCGCCCGATCCACTGCTCGTCTCGGCCACCGCGTCCGGTGTCGCCGCTGCCGTCGTGCCGACCACGGTCGTGGGCGGTGAGGTCGTGGCCGGCGTGGCGGCTGGTGCCCCGATGCGGGACAGGACCCCGCCGGCCAGCGCGAAGGGTGCCTGGCGCTCGAGCGGTGTGCCGTCGGCGGCCGTCGCGTTGGCGACCAGCACATGCTCGCCATCGGCGAGGTCAGCAGGCAGCGCCACGTCGGTGGTGATCACGCCGGTGGCATCGACCGGCGCGCTGGCCAGCAGCTCGGGCGTGGAGTGCGCTGTCACCGTGAGGGCCGAATCGGCCTGCAAGCCATAGCCCCGTACGGTCACCTTCACGCCCGCCAGCGGCGTGCCGACGGGAACGTCGAACACGATGTAGACGGGCAGGCTGCTCGGCGCCGGCGGCACCGGCACGGATGTCGTCGTGTCGGCATCGGCCGTTGCCGTCGCCGCCTCCGAGCTCGTGTCCGGCACCGCCGTCACGACCACCGGCGGCGCTGTCTCCACTGTGGTGGTGACGGGCGGTGCGGTTCTTGGCGGCGAGGTGGCCACGGTCGTCGCCGGCGTCGCTGGGGGAGCGGTGACCGGCTCCGTGGTGGGTGTGGTGGTGGTCGGTGGTTCGGTCGTGGTCGTTGTCGGGATCGATCGCACTGGCATGCCGCCTCCGTCGGGCATCACCGGGGTGATGCCGCCACCGGTCGCCGTGAACGTCGAGTCGGCATGGGCCACGGCGGGCGTCTCGTCGCCGTCGGTGCCGCCGAACTCGACGACGAGCCCGGGCGGCGTCGCACTCGGCGCCGACGGTGCCCATTGGCCGCTGCCGGTGCCACCGAGGAACGTCCCCGCCGACGCGTCGGAGAACGAGCCCGGTTCCCCCGGCGCCCACATGGCGAACGTGGGACCAGCGCTCGACTGGCACTCGCCCTGGGTGCCGACGCCACAGTCCGGTGTCCAGAACGTGTCGCCGGATTCGGGGCCGGTGGCCCAGCCCCAGTCCTGGCTGTTCGCCTCGCGGCGGGCACCGATCCATGCAGGTCCCGTCGTCACCTGCGCGACGACGGCCTCCTCACGAGCATCGGTGATGGTGGCGAGGTAGCCGGCCTGTCCGGCGAACGTCGCCGCCGCGGCCGCCGTCCTGGCTGACGTCCAGTCCACGCCCTGGGCGGGCGTGACCAGTTGGTAGTAGTGGCCGTTGGCGGCGTCGTAGGCGGCGCCGGCGGGGCTGGCGTCGATCGTGACGGCGACGGGACCGGCGGCCGCCGGTGTCCAGCGCAACTGCGCCAGGGTGGCGTTCAGCGCGTCCTGCGTCCCCTCGAGCGCCAGCTCCGGCCCTTCGGCGCCGAGCACCGGGTAACCCACAGGTGCCGTCACGCCCGCCGAGGCGGCCGGTACCGAGAGCGTGCCGGACGCCACGCCGACCAGCACACGGACCGCCGTGGCGGCCTCCATGCCGCTGACCGACGCACCCGGTACGGGCGTGGACGCCCCGACCGCCGCCGACGTCGTCGCTGGCCCGGTCACGACGAACGCGCTCGGCGGCGCGGAGGGTGCGGCAGCAAGGAGAGGGAACAGGAGTGCCGTGACGCCGCTCGCCCGAGCGGCGGCGCGCGGGTGGTTGCGGCCCTTAGCCATTCGCCGCGGTGGTGGTCGGCGTCGTGGTGGCGGCAACCGGCGCGGTCGTCGTTGCCGTCGTTGATCCACCGGCCTGCGTCGTGAAGACGCGGCCGTTGATCGTGAGCGAGATCGTCCCCGTGCTCGTCGCTGTGACGGCGTCCGGGCCCGAGCCGGAGGCATCGCCGCCGATGGCGAGCTGGTCGATCACGAACAGGCGCGGCATGGTGCTCAGCTGGGTCACGTATGCGTTGACGGCGTCCTTCGATCCCGAACCCGTGAGCGCCACTGTCACTGCTCCACCGGCGACCGATCCGAGGCCGGCGACCGGCGTCGGCGTGATTGCCGTGATGTTGACGCCGACCGTGCTCCCGATGGTCTTGAGCTGGCGGAGCAGGTTGGCCAGGTCGGGGGAGGCAGGAACGGCTGCCGCCGACGCGGCGTCGGCCACCGCATCGGTGGTCGGCGGCGTGCGCGGAGTGTTCGCCCGAACCAGCGCCAGTTCTGAAACCAGCTCGTCACGCTCGCCCTGCGCCGTGGCGATGTCGTCCGCCCTCGGCTTCCACAACAGCAGGTAGGCCGCCAGCAGCACAGCGACGCCGAGCACGGCCAGGAGCACCGGGTTGGGGCGCTTCGTCATGACGGCTGTCCTTCGAACTCGGGTCGGCTCACGAGGTTCCCGGGGCCGACCACGACGCTGGCGGTGATGCTGAGGCCGCCGCCCTGTTCCGGCGCCTCCTGCGACAGTGCGCTCACCCAGGCATCGCCGAAGTGGCCATTGGCGGCGATGGCGTCCAACCATGCGGCGACCACGTCCAGATCGGGCGCCGTGGCCGTCACCGACATCGTGCCGAGGCCGGCCGACGTGCCGGTGGTGGTGGTGGCCGGTGCCGTCGTCGCCGTCGTGGTGCCGGTGGCCGTGCCAGTGGTGGGCGCGGTGATCGAGGCATCGATCCCGCTGATGGCCACCCCAAGGGGCTCGCTCACGGCGTCGAGTTGCGCCCGGACCCCGGACCAGTCGACGTCGGCGTTGCGGGCAAAGGCGAGCACGGCGTCGGCCGCCGACACCGTCGCGCCCTGGCCGGCGGCCGCGGCAGTGCGCGCGACCAGCTCCGCTTGCGCGGTGGCCAGCTCGGCTTCCACATCGGCCCGTTCCGCCTTCGCCTCGGACAGCGCGTTGCCCTGGTGGAGATAGAGGGCCCCGGCGCCGATCAGCACGACGGCGCCGACACCGGCAACGATCAGCCGCGGCCGAGCGGTGCTGGCGCGACGCCCGCCGTCGGCCAGGAGGTTGATCTGGCGGACCCGAGTCCTCGCGCCACCAAGGGCCGTGCCCGTGGCCAGCCCCAGGAACGGTGTGGCCAGGGCCAGCTCTGCCGGAGCGAAGGTGGGCGCCGCGACGGCCACCCCGTCGAACGGGTTCAGCAACCGCACCGGCACGAGCAGGCGGCGCTCGAGTCGCTCGCGCACACCGGCCAGCAACGCGCCGCCGCCGGTGATGGCCACCGCCTGGATCGGTCGCCCACCAGGCAGGCGCTCGAAGTAGTCGAGCGAGTCACCAATCTCCTCGCAGAATCTCGGTGACGAACGGGTCGGTGGCGAGGAGAACCCGTGCCGCCATGTCGGCTTCGTGGTCAGGCACATGCCGCTTGAGGCGTTCGGCGTCGGCGGGGAGGATCGAGAGCTCGGTCGCGATGCGGTCCGTGACATGGCGTCCCGACACGTTGGTGATCGTGCGGCTGAAGATCGGCTCACCGCTGCCATTGGCCGCAGTCACGACGATGGCGCCGGCTCCGATCGAGACGACGGCATCGCAACCACCCGCTCCGCCGGGGCCTGGGCCGGGGCCGGGACGCACGAGCCGGGCCAGCGCGCTGGCCGCCACGTCGACGTGCCCGACCCGCAACCCGGCCTGCCTGGCCGCCTCGATCAGCGGGCGGACGGCATCGCGCGGGGCTGCTGCCAAGAGGAGCTCGCGGGCGCCGCCATCAGGGCTCGGCTCGTCGAGTGATTGGAAGTCGAACACCGTCGCCTCGGGCGCCATGGGGACGTAGTCGCCGAGCTGGAGCTGCAAAGCGGCGCGCGTATCGCCCTCGGACAGCGTCGGCATGTCGACCGTACGGACGATGACGCGAGGTGAGGCGATGGCGACCCGCACTGATCGGCTCTTGAATCCGGCTTCCTTCCAGAGCTGGCGCAGCGCGATGGAGACGGCGCTGGGGTCGACCACCTCTCCCTCGGCGACGACGCCGGCCGGCAGCTCGACCTGCCCGTGGTGCTCCAACCGGGGCGGATCGCCTCGGGTCAAGGACACGGCTCGGACGGCACTCGTCCCCACGTCGAGTCCGATCACCTTGTCCGCCATGCCGGTCCCATCTCCCGAGGTCGTTGACCTCCCAGTCGGCCGGACCGGCGCCGACATGACCGTTACCGCTGATTCCTGGTGGTTTCTTCGGGCCAGGGGGTTCTTCGCGCCGTCACCCGTCCGAGGAGGAGAGGCAATGGACAGGACGGTCACCAACGGCGCGGCCCCGGACATGGCGGAGTCCGCCTTGGAGCTGGTCGACCTCGGGGAACAGCGCCTGGATCCCGCCATCGTCGGACTCCTGCCCGATTACATCGCCAAGCGCTGCCGCGCCATCCCGATCCGGCGGAGCGGCACCCGCCTCGTGGTGGGCATGGCCAACCCGGGAGACCTGGCCGCTGTCGACGACCTGCGCGCCGTGCTGCGCGAGCCGTTCACGCGGGTGCGCGTCAGTGAGCAACAGCTCAACGACGTCCTGGCCCAGGCGACGCGCCTCGAGGAGGAGGTGCTGTCGGTCGCCCAGATCGTGGCCGACGACCTGAACGAGCAGCAGGCCGACTTGGCCGGCCTCCGCTCGATCGTCGAAGAGGCCCCGATCGTCAAACTCGTGAACCTCGTCATCCTCCAAGCGGTCCAGGAGCGGGCGTCGGACATCCACGTGGAACCGGGCGAGCACGATCTCCGGATCCGCTTCCGCATCGACGGCGTGCTCCACGAGCGGATGCGCCAGCCCCGGTCCATCGCCGCCGGCGTCGTGTCCCGCCTCAAGGTCATGGCCGAGATCGACATCGCCGAGCGCCGCATCCCCCAGGACGGCCGCATGTCCGTGAGCGTCGAGGGCCACACCGTGGACCTGCGGGTGTCGACGCTCCCGACGGTGCTGGGCGAGAAGGTCGTGATGCGGATCCTCGACCGCGCCAGCGGCATCCTCCCGCTGGAGGCGCTCGGCTTCCTCCCTCAGCAGCTCAGGCGCTTCGAGATGGCCTACCGGCGGCCGTACGGCGCCATCCTGGTCACCGGGCCGACGGGCTCCGGCAAGTCCACCACGCTCTACGCCACCATCAACCTGCTGAACGAGACGTCACGGAACATCGTGACCGTCGAGGATCCGGTCGAGTACCGGATGCCGAGCATCAGCCAGGTCCAGGTGAACCCGAAGGCCGGGCTCACCTTCGCCAACGCGCTGCGCTCCATCCTCCGCCAGGACCCCGACATCCTGCTGGTCGGCGAGATCCGCGACCGGGAGACGGGCGTCCTCGCCATCGAGGCCGCGCTGACCGGCCACCTCATGCTGTCGACCCTCCACACCAACGACGCGCCGTCGAGTCCGCTGCGCCTCGTCGAGATGGGCATCGAGCCGTTCCTCGTAACCTCCGCGCTCGATTGCGTGGTCGCCCAACGTCTGGCCCGGCGCCTGTGTGATCGGTGCAAGTTGCCGCACCGGCCCGACACCGACCAGCTGCTGGCCAGCGGTTGGGACATGTCGCGGCTGGCGGATGAACCGCCGGAGCTGTTCCGAGCCGTCGGCTGCGCGGCGTGCGGCCAGACCGGCTACCGCGGCCGCCTCGCCATCCACGAGGTGCTCCTCGTCACCGAGGAGATCGAACGGCTGATCATCGCCCGCGCCGCGTCCGACGACCTGAAGCACGTCGCCGTGCAGCAGGGCATGGTGACGCTCCGCCAGGACGGCCTGGCCAAGGTGGAGGCCGGCCACACCACGCTCGAGGAAGTGTCCCGTGTCGTTGCCTGATCGGGCAGAAGAGAAGGTGGCTCAGCCATGCGCACGATGACCGAGAGTCCCGACGCACAACTCAGCAACTACCTCGTGAGCAGTGGCTTGCTCGGGGTGCAACAGGCCGCTGACCTGATGGCGGACTCGGCCCGTACGGGCATCTCGTTCGTCAACCGCCTCGTGGCCGGCCGTCTCGTGAGCCAGCAGGCGCTGGCGCAGGGTCTCGCCGTCGTGGCCGGCCTGCGGTACGTGCCGCCGTCGCACCTCCATCCCGCTCGCCGGGCCGTGGAGCTCTTCACCGCCGACCAGGCGCGTGAGGTACGGGGCCTGCCGATCATGGTCGACGAGTCCCACGTGACGATGGCCTTCGCCATGCCGCCGCCGCCCGAGCAGCTCGGGCAGGCCCGCGCCATCGCTCATCGACCGGTCGTCGCCGTCATCGCCGAGATCGACGCGCTGCGCGAGGCCACCCGAGCCGCCTACAGCCCTGAGGCCGGCGAGCGAGACGATCCCGCTTGGGAGTCACCCGCCGGCGTCGAGGCCGGTGTGCCGGCCACCCCCGCCGAGATCGTGCCGGCGCACATCGACGAGCTCCTGCTGCAACTCCTCGAGATGAACGGCTCGGACCTCCACCTGGCTGCAGGGGCGAAGCCGACGGCGCGGGTGCACGGGCGGCTGCGCTCGATGGATCAGTTCGTCCGCCTCGACTCCGATCGGGTGAAGGAGCTGGTGTACAGCGCCCTCACGGACAAGCAGATCGCCGCCTTCGAGCACGAGAAGGAACTGGACATCGCCTACACCATCCCGACCCAGAGCCGGTTCCGCATGAACGTCTTCATGCAGCGCGGCTCGGTGGGGTCGGTGCTGCGCGTCATCCCCTTCGAGATCCCGCCGTTCGATGAGCTCGGGCTGCCCGCCAGCGTGCGCAAGCTGACCGAGCTCCCCCGCGGGCTGGTCCTGGTGACCGGCCCGACCGGATCGGGGAAGTCGACGACGCTGGCGTCGCTGCTCGACATCATCAACCGCACCAAGGCCGTCCACATCATCTCGTGCGAGGATCCCATCGAGTTCCTCCACACCCACCAGCGCGCCATCGTCAACCAGCGCCAGGTCGGCGAGGACACGGCTTCGTTCGCGACGGCGCTGCGGCGGGTGCTGCGCGAGGACCCCGACGTGATCCTCGTCGGGGAGATGCGCGACCTCGAGACCATCCAGATGGCGTTGACGGCCGCCGAGACGGGTCACCTCGTGCTCGGCACGCTGCACACGCAGTCGGCGCCACAGACGGTGGAGCGCATCGTCGACGTCTTCCCGCCCGAACAGCAAGGGCAGATCCGGGTGATGCTGGCCACCACGCTTCAGGGTGTGGTCACGCAGCAGTTGCTCCCGACCAAGGACGGGAACGGGCGCGTCGTGGCCGCCGAGGTGCTGATCGCCACGCCGGCGGTGCGGAACCTGATCCGGAGCGAGAAGGGCTTCCAGCTGGCGACGGTGATGCAGGCCGGCGCGGAGTACGGCATGGTCACCATGGATCAGGCGCTGGCGGCGTTGGTCAACACCCGCAAGATCAGCATCGAGACGGCGACCGAGCACGCCGCCAACGTCGAGGACCTACGAGACCTGCTCGGACTCAAGCGGGAACGAGGCTGAGCATGTCGACCACGTATGTCTACAAGGTCCGGGACAAGGCCGGACGCCTGGTCGAAGGCAGCCTCGAAGCGCAGAACGAGCAGCTCGTGGTGACGCGTCTGCGCGACATGGGCTACGTGCCGCTGAGCGTGGCTCGCAAGTCCCGGTCGCCGCTGACGATGGAGATCCGGGTCGGGCAGAAGTCCAACCTCAAGGATCTCGTCGTCTTCTCCCGGCAGCTGGCGACCATGATCGACGCCGGCTTGTCGATCCTGCGGGCGCTGTCGATCCTCTCGGAGCAGACCGAGTCCAAGACGCTGGCCAAGGTGATCGCCGACATGAAGGTGGACATCGAGCAGGGCCTGTCGTTCTCGCAGGCGGTGGCCCGCCAATCGAAGACCTTCCCACCGATCTACCTCGCCATGGTCCGCGCCGGCGAGAGCGGTGGCGTGCTCGACGAGGTCATGGAGCGGCTGGCCAGCACGCTGGAAAAGCAGATGGAGCTGCGGGCCAAGATCAAGTCGGCCATGACGTATCCGATCGTGGTCGCCGGCATCGTCGTGCTCATCGTGACCGCGATGCTCCTGTTCGTCGTCCCGATGTTCGAGGGCATGTACAAGGATCTCGGCGGCCAGCTCCCGGTGCCGACCCGCATCCTCATCACCGCTTCCGGGCTCCTGACCAAGACGTGGTGGCTGCTCGCCATCCTCATCATCGGAGCAGTGGTCCTGTTCCGCCGGTGGGTGGCGACGCCCGAAGGTCGCCTGCAATTCGACCGCTTCAAGCTGCGGCTGCCGATCTTCGGCCCACTGATGCGCAAGACGGCGCTGGCCCGCTTCGCTCGCACGCTGGCGTCGCTCGTGCGCTCCGGCGTGCCGATCATGGAGTCGCTGGACATCGTCGGTGAGACGGCGGGCAACGCCGTCATCTCCACCGCCCTGGTGGAGACCCGCGAGCGCGTGCGGCTGGGCGAGTCGGTCTCGGCCGCCCTCACCAACGACGAGGTGTTCCCGCCGATGGTGGTGCAGATGATCGCCGTGGGCGAAGAGACCGGTGCCCTGGATCACCTGCTGGAGAAGATCGCCGACTTCTACGACGGCGAGGTGCAGAGCACCGTGGACTCGCTCACGTCACTGATCGAGCCCGGGCTCATGGTGTTCATGGGTGTCGCGGTCGGCGGCATGGTCATCGCCCTCTACCTGCCCATGTTCCAGCTGATCAACCTCGTGAAGTAGGGCCTCAGCCCAGCCAGGCGTGCACGAGGGGCTGGCCCCACACGATCGTGACGAGGGCGCCGGCGGCAAGGAACGGGCCGAACGGGATCTGCATCCGACGACCTCCACGACGGACGGCGAGCCACCCGACGCCGACGACGGCACCGAGACCGAAGGCCAGGAAGAGGGCGGCTGGGACCTGCGCGAGGCCGAGCCAGCCGATGTGCAACCCGATCAGCCCGGCGAAGCGCACGTCGCCGAAGCCCATGGCCCGGGGGGAGATCTCATGCAGGAGGAGCAACGCGGCGGCCGCCCCGGCGGCGCCGATCGCCGCGCCCACCAGCCGGGAAGGCTCACCGTCGAGCAAAGCGCTCATCGTGAGCAGCACGGCGCCGGCGACGGCGCCGCCGTAGATGAGCTGGCGGGGCAGCGTCAGGGTGTCGATGTCGATGCCGGCCAGCGCCACGGCCAGCGCGGTGAACACGAGGAACGGCAGCAAGGCCAGCGTGAGCCCGAAGCGGATGCCAACAGCCACGAACAGCAGGCCCGTGATCAGCTCGACGATCGGATAGCGCAGGCTGATCGGCGCCCGGCACCCCCGGCACCCGCCCCGCAGGAAGACCCACGACAGCACAGGGACGAGGTCGCGCCCGCGGAGCTGCATCTCACAGTTCGGACAGTGCGACGGGGGCTGCACCACGGAGCCCCCACGGGGAACTCGCCAGATGACGACGTTCAGGAACGAGCCGACGCACAGGCCGAGCACGAACAACACGACGAGAAGGCTCACGCCCTCCTCATCGGCACGGCCGCCCGCCGTTCAAGCCTGTGCTACGCCGCGATGGCGGCGGCGCGACCGCGACTGACGCGGTCACCGACCGACGAGGAGTCGGCCACGAGCTGGTAGTAGGCGTGCTTGCGGCGACCCACGCGGCTCGTCATCTCGTCGAGGTCCTCCACCCGGTCCGGGTCGAGCTGGGCGTTCAGCCCGTCACGGAGCAGCGCCACGGCCCGGCCGCACAGCTGCGAGACGCGCGATGCCGTCACGCCGAGCTCGAGGGCGATGTCCTGCATCTCCCGGCCGTCGAAGAAGTGGGCCACGACGATGGTCCGCAGACGATCGGGGAGCGCAGCGACGGCGTCGATGAGGTAGCCGCGCAGCTCGGCGTCGAGCAGCTCTGCGAGGGGGCCGCCCTCGCTGCCGTCGGCCCGGTCGGCCACGTCGTTGCCCTCGAAGTCGCCGGCCGAGCGCTCGAGATGGGCGGCGCGGGCCACGTCCACGCGGGTCTGGCGCACCGCCGCCACATCGAGGTCGAGGTGGGCCGCCGTCTCGGCGTCGGTCGGGGGCCGGCCCAGCGCGTCCTGCAGCGCCAGCGCCGCTGCGTTGACCTGGTTGGCCCGCCGCCGGGCGCCCCGGCTGAGCGGGTCGCGGCCCCGGAGCTCGTCGAGCACCGCCCCCTTGATGCGCAGGCGGGCGAAGGCCTGGAAGGTGACCCCCCGACCGGCGTCGTAGCTGTGAGCCGCCTGGGTGAGGCCGAGGAGGCCCGCCGAGATCAGCTCGTCGCGATCCACGAACCGGGGGAGGCGGATGGCCACGTCGGCCACCACATGGCGGACCAGGGGCAACATGGCGGCCACACGGGCCTCGATCTCGGCCGCGCTCGGGCCGTCCATGCTGGTGAGAGGGGCTGCCGGGGCGCGTTCGAACAGGGGTAGGTGGGGCACGGTGGTCCTCCGGGATGTGGGCCGGCGCCACGATCTCCGCCGCCGGACTCGCTGGTTGTCCTAGCGCTCCGTGTTCGCCTAACCACGTACCGCCATCAGAGGGACACCATTGACTACTCCGAATGACGGACCCTCAGAGTGACTTCCGTCACTTCTGCTCACATTTTGTGGTGACTGAGCCGCTCGCCGTGGCTGGCAGCTACGGGGCGGCTCGCCTGCGGCAGCATGGCCGTCACCGGTGCGAGAGACTCCCCTGCTTCACCCCTTTCGACGAACCGACGACTGGCGAGGGCCTCGATGAGCATCCGGGACTGGACGACGCGACACCACTGGCTGCTGATCATCGCCGCCCTCGTCGTCGTGGCCCTGCCGCTGGCGTGGTTCACCTTCCAGTGGGCGGTGGAGCCGGGAGAGCCATCGGACTTCTACCGGGTCGAGGCGGGCACGTCCATCGGTGCGCCCGGCACCGTTCTCCGCACCCAATCGTTGTCGTCGACGAAGGTCGGCGCGCCGGTCTGGCGTGTCCTGGGGTCGACAAGTTGATCGCCGACGGCCACGTCGTGGTGGCCACCGACTATCCCGGCCTCGGCACGCCGGGCCCGCATCCGTACCTGGTCGGCCAGAGCGAAGGCCGTGCCGTGCTCGACAGCATCCGGGCCGCCAAGGCCATCGTCGAGCCGGGCACTGACCCACCGAGCGCCGTCTTCGGCCATTCGCAGCGAAGGCGCAGTCGTGCATCTCGACGCTCGCGAGACCGTGGCTCGCGTCGGCGAGCGCTGCATCATCACCACGGAGCAAGGCGGGCGCCGCAATCGCCTACGACACCTACGTCGGCGAGGACCACTTCGCGGTGCGGACGGCGTCGGCACCGACGGTCGTCGAGTGGCTCGAGCAGCGGCTCGGCGGCACCGCTGCGCCCCCTGGGTGCACGACCACCGAAGTGCCGAAGGCGGCCCACTAGCCGACGGCGCCGCCGCCGCCCGACGGGAAGTCGTACACGTCCCGGCGGAATCACTGGTCGAAACCGAGACGGGTACTACCGTCGTCCCGCAATGGCGACGGACGGCAGGGTACGGCGCGGCCCGCGCACGGCGACCTCGACATCGAACTTCGGTGTCGGCCGGCGCGAGGCCCATGATGCGTCCGCCTTCTACGCCCGCTTCGATGCCCCGACAGTCAGCGACGACGACGAGCTCCGGCCGTGCACGGTGGCTGATCGCCTGTTCCTCGGCGACAGCCGGGACATGAGCGCGGTCGACAGCAAGAGCGTGGCGCTGGTCGCCACCTCACCGCCGTACTACTCGGCCAAGGCGTACGAGGAGGCGTTGGGCGAGGGCCACATCCCCGGGTCGTACGTCGAGTACCTCGGGATGTTGCTCGATGTCTTCCGGGAGTGCTGGCGGGTGCTGGAACCGGGCGGCCGGATCGCCGTGAACGTGGCCAACCTCGGCCGCAAGCCGTACCGGTCGCTG
Organism: uncultured Acidimicrobiales bacterium; assembly: GCA_963728985.1. GTDB lineage: Bacteria > Actinomycetota > Acidimicrobiia > Acidimicrobiales > Ilumatobacteraceae > DASXAI01. The sequence continues at coordinate 24,984 of CAVSME010000010.1, forward strand.
GCCAAGGACGTGTGGGTCGTCCTCGAGGGGCTGGGCTTCCTGCCCCGGGGCGAGGTGGTGTGGGTCAAGGCGGCCGGCTCGTCGGGCAACTGCGCGTGGGGCTCGTGGATGTCCGCCGCCAACCCGTCGCTTCGGGACGTGACCGAGCGCATCCTGATCGCCAGCAAGGGCCGGTTCGACCGGGCCGTGCACTGGAAGCTGCGCCAGGAGCGCGAGCTGCCGTGGGAGTCGACGATCGCGCGCCAGGACTTCCTCGACTGGACGCTGGACACGTGGAACATCCGGCCCGAGCGGGCGCGGCGGGTCGGGCATCCGGCGCCGTTCCCGGTCGAGCTGCCGCGGCGGCTGATCGAGCTCTACACGTACCGCCGCGATGTGGTGCTGGACCCGTTCATGGGCGCGGGATCAACGGCGGTGGCGGCAGTGCAGGCCGATCGAAGGTACGTGGGGTTCGACACGGAACCCGAGTACATCGACGTCGCGCAACGACGGATCGATGAAGTCGGTCGCGCCTGACAGGGATCTCAGGGGCCGTGCACGCGGTAGTGCTCGCGCAAGAGGCCGATCGACTGTTCGGTCGTGGGATATGTCCCGTTGTACCTCTTCGTCCACTGGACGAGCGCCAGCCGCAGATCAGGGTTGGCGACAGACTTGTAGAGCCCGCGGAGGGCGTCGACGCACGCCGGGCAGGGGCTGTGGGAGATGTGAACCTCGAAGGAGCGAACCCGATCCTTCCACTTCTCGTCACTGGTCACGAACTGCTGGACCTGGGCGACGAGTCGAGCCTCGGCGTGCTCGCTGGGGGCCGCATCGCCCGTCGCTCGCGTCACGAACTCGATCTTCCGTTCGCCGGCGTCCTTCGATTCCTCGGCCTTGAGGACATACCCCCCGAACTGACCCGTTGCCTTCCCAGGCGCCATCGCGTAGGCGGAGCGCGACCGTGGGCCCTTCTTCAATGGTGTAGCGGGAGTTCCGACCGGCGCGCCGCCTTCCCCGACCGGGTAAGGCAGCTTGTTCGATTCCGTTGCGACGAAGAACGTCGCTGCACACCGCACGCTTCCTGCCGACTTGGCCAGCGAGGGCGACGAGTACTTCGGCACCGCGTTGACAAGCCTCATGCTCCGCCTGTGGTAGGCGTCGAACATCGGCCCCAAGGACTCCGCGAACTTTCGTTGCCTGGCGGTGATGTCGCTCTCGCTGATCTGCCCGGTTCCTCGTCGCGAGATCGCGTCGATGAGCCGACCGAGCCGGTTCGTTGACACTTCGATCCGCGAGCGGAGGAAGCCCTTTTCTCGGCGGTCGATCGAGCGAGCTTCGGGAATGCTCTCGACTTGAGCCGAGAAGTGGGTGAGCAGCACTCGTCCTTCCTGTTCCACACTGGCGACCATCACGCGCCGGGGGCCGTTCGGCTCGATCCACACGCGATGAACCTCAGCCCCACCCCGGAAGCGCAGCGGGCCCGGGAGAGCAGGGAGGAAGTTCTTCACCTTCGCCTTCCCCGCCTCGACCTTGCCCTTCACCCACTGCTTGCCGGCCTCGGCCTTGCCCTTCACCCAGGCTTTGCCCGCTGCGACCTTGGCCTTCACCCGGCTGCTCACGCCCTTGATGCCCCGGATGATCGGGCCCGCGAGCTTGAGCCCCGTCTTGATCACGAAGTCGAGCGCCTTCTGGATCGGCTTGCGCAGCGTGTCCACGATGGAGCGGATCTTCTGGCCGATGCCGCCGAGCCCGATCACGCTGGCCAGGAAGCCGATGATGATCGGCACCATCTGCCCGAGGACGTTCTCGATCTTGTCGACGACGGCCCCGACGCCGCCCCGCACGATGTCGGCCACCGAGTCGATGATCGTGTTCACGAACTTCGCGATGCGCGACGCGTTGTCCACGAAGAACATCACGATGTCGTAGATCAGCTTGCACGCCTTGATGAAGGCCGCCGCCGGGTTGAGCAGGCCGATCAGCCACGTGATGCCGGCGGTGATGATCTTCGTCACGACGAAGTCCTTCACCTGCCCGAGGATCATCTCCTTGATGTCGCCGAGCTTCTCGACGAGCATCTCCCACAGGCCGCCGATGCCCTCGCTGGCGAGCTTCTGGAAGATGGAGACGCCGGACTCGACCGCCCCCATCGCCTTCTCGCCGATCTGCTTCACGATCCGGGTGCGGATGAAGTTCCACGTGAGCCCGAAGATGGATGCGAGCAGCTTGATGACGCCCTTCACGTCGAACGTGCCGGGCAGCTCGACGCCGGCCTCGGCCAGCGAGCCGAACAGCCACCCCAGCAGCCCCTTGCGGAGGTGATCGAGGATGTTGTCCTTGAACTTGAGGATGCCGCCCTTGATGCCGGCGATGAGGTTGCCGAGGAACGCGACCGGGTGCTTGATGATGTCGCCGACGACGCTGGCCGCCTTGGCCAGCACGCTCGTGAGCATGGCGACCAGCCCACGGATGGTGTTGATCACCGCCTTGATGGCGCCGATGGCCTTGTCGACGAGGCCCTTGTTCTCCGCCTGGAGCTCCTCGATCCGGTCGTCGAGACCCTTGCGGGCCTCGACGTACTTCGAGGCGAGCGTGTCGACCACCGACTCCTGCTTGGAGGCGACCTCGCTCTCCAGCTGCTCGAACCGTTCGCCGATCTCCTGTGACGCCTCGGCGCCCACCTTCTTCAGGTCGGTCGGCAGGCTCTTCACATAGGTCGCGATCTCGGTCTTCCCGCGAGCGATCCGCATCTTCGCCGCGTTGAGGTCGTTGCCGACGATGTCCGCGACGCGCGAGATCACGTCGTCCATCTTCTTGAGGTAGAGCTCCCGACCGGCCTCGTAGAACTCGTTGACCTTGTCGGGCATCCCGAGCAACTTGTCCTTGGCCCACCGCAGGCCGCCGAGCCAGCCGCTGTACCGATCCTCCTTGTACGCCGACATCTTTGCGGCGACGTACGTCTCGAAGACCGACCGGGCACCGGCCTCGCCCTTCTCGAACTCCGCGTCCACCTTCGGGTCGATGCCGTCGAGGATCTTCTTCACGTCGGCCTCGGTGGCGGCGAAGATGCCCTGGACCTTCGCCGTCACTTCGGCCCGCTTCGCCTCGTCCTTCGTCTTCGTCTTGCCCTTGTCGGCCACCAACTTGGCCAGCGCCGCACCCTTGGCGCTCTGCATCCCGGCGATGCCCGCGGTCGTCGTGACGGCCGCGTCGGTCTGGCCCTGCTGGATGACTTCGGTCTCCTGCTTGCGGAACTCCCCGGGCGCGGTGTCGGCGTGGGCGGCGGCGGCCTGCTTGTCGGCGAGGGCCTGCTGGAACTCCGGCTCGTTCGACTCCGCCAGCTGCGGCTCGGTGACCTCGGCGTTCGCCAGCTCTTGGTTGGCCTCGTGCTTGCCTGCCTCCAGGTTCAGTTGCTCGGCCGGTGCCCGCTTCGGCACGGCGCCGGCAGCGGGGACCGCCACCACCTGCCCCGGTGACTCGGGGCCCATGGGCGTGACGGGCTTGACGATCGCCTTGGACTGGTCGGGTGGCGCATCGGCGGCGGTCTCGATGTCCTTGGCCTCGCCCTCCTTGCCCCCCGTGACGAGGCCCTTGATCTCACCCTTGACCTCGCCCGCCTTGCCCGACTCCTTGTAGTTGTCGGCCTCCTTCAACGTCTTCGGCGACTTCGCCTCGATGGCGGTCTTCACCGCGGCGATGAACGCCTTCTTGTCGAAGCTGCCGACCTTCTGAGCGTCCATCGAGTCGACCTTGGCCGCCTTGGCCTGGCCGCCCAGGTCGTCGGCCGGCGCCAGCGCGGCGTCCTGCGCCTCCTTCGCCTTGGACGCCGCCGGCGGGTGCGCCCGCGTGCGCTTGGCAGCCGCCTTCACGCCCCCGACCACCTTCGTGAAGGCCGGGTCGCCCCCGGGCGGGGCCGACGTCGGGGCGACCGGTGGCTGCCGCCGCTGGTCGGGGGCCAGCGGGGCGAGGGCACCAGCCGCAGCCGTGGCCCCGGCAGCAGCGGCGGCGACCGGCGGGCCGGCCTTGGCGGCGCCGGCCACCTTGCGCGCTCCACCCACCTTGACCGCCTTCGCACCGGCCTTCCCCAGCGGGCTCGTCGCCGGCACCTTCTTGGGCGGCGGTACGGCCTTCTTGGGAGCGACCGCCGCCGGCCCGAAGCCGGTCGTGGTCACGGCGAGGGCCGCCGCCGGCGGCTTGGGCCCCTCCAGCTCGACGGGCACCCCGGCGGCCTTGGCCGCCTTCAGTCCGGTCTCGACGGTGTCGATCGCCGGCTCGTCGTGGCGCATCTCCCGCAACGCCGCATCGATGTCGAGCACCGCCTGGCCGCCGGGCGACCGGAAGCGCGCCGCCATCAGCGCGCTGACGGCGGCGTTGCCGACGTCGCGCTGGAGGGCCAGCAACGCCCGGCCGCCGGCCACGGCCCGCCCCGTGGGCGTGGCCGCCTTCCGCCTGCCTGCGGCGAGCGCTCCTCCGACGGAGGCACGCGCCCCATCGGGCGTCCGGCTCGCGCCGATCATCCTCCGAAGCTCGCCGATGGGACGTCGCCCGGCAACCGCCCCGAGACGTCCTCGGGGGCACGGTCACTTGCCCGAAAGGGCGTCGGCGCCCGCCGGGCGACGACCGTTCACCGAAAGCGATGGGCCAACTCGGCGCGGACCGCAGGCTTCAGGTTGCGCTGGGTCGACAGCCGCTCGGCGTACTGGTCGTCGTCGGCGACGAGCAGCGGGTCGAGGTCGATGGGCACCAGGACTTCCGAGAGCGGGGGCAGTAGCCCCGCCACCAGGCTCTCTACCTCGTCGACCGGGTTCTGGTCGAGCTCGAGCACCCAGTCGGTGGTCGGCGCGAGGCCTTGCTGCTCGAGGTCGCTGGCCAGCTCGGGCAGCCGGTGCAGGCCGTCGACGAGGCGATCCCGGGCCTCGCCCAGGGTCAGTGCGCCCACGAGATCGTCGCCCGTCGGGTCGGTGAGGAACAGGGAGCGCTCGGCGTCGCCCACGGTGAGCCGCTCGGTCTCGGCGCCGAACCGGCCCAGCAGCGCTGGTGCGCCATAGCGCGGTATCCCGTCGATCACCACCATCGAGATCGCCGTCTCTCGGGCGCCGATGAGCCGCTCGTACGGATCGCCGACGGCGTTGTCGAGCACCAGGAGGTCAGCCCGTTTGGTGGCCTCGATGGAGCCGATCGCGTCCTGCCACTTCAGGATGCGGGCAGGGTTGGTGGTGACCATCTCCACCAGCTCGCGCCCGGAGAAGCGCACATCGTCAGGCAGGTTCTCGTTGACGAACGCGGCGACCTTGAGCTCGCTCAGCAGGTTCTTGCTGCCCGATGGTGACCAGTCCGAGCCGAGGGCGATCAGCACGCCGGCCCGTCGTGCCGCCGCGATGTTGGCGGTCTTGCCGTACAGCAACAGGTTGCTGAGCGGCGACCACACCATGGTCCCGCCGTCCCGGGCGAGACGCTGGAAGTTGGCGGCGTTGAGGCCGGCACAGTGGATGCCGGCCAGCGCCGGCGTGATCGCCCAGCGGCGAGGTTCGATGCGCAGCGCCTCGAAGTGGCGCCGGGCGGTCGGCCCGATCCCCTCGCTGAGATGGAGGAGCAGCGTCGTCGCCGACTCGAGCTGACCGAGGAACGCCTCGGCGGTGCCCGCGGCGACGTCGGCGATGTGGGTGGCGGCGTTGGGAAGGTCGTCGTCGCCCGAGTGCTCGACGTTGCGGACGATGCCCCGGTACCGCTTGCGGATGCCGGCGTTCGAGCTGAGGGTGATGCCCTGTGACGTGGTGGTGCCGGCGAGGAGGCATTTGGCCTCCACGTACCGCACGATGGCCTCGACGTACCCGGCCGTGCGCCCGAGGACCGACATCGGTCCGGTGACAGCCACCCGGTAGTCGTCGCGGCCGGCCCACTGGTCGCGGTTCACGAACACGGCCGGTACCGCCCACAGCGGGATGACGTTGTAGCTGAGGTGGTTGTGCAGCTCGATGAGGCCGGGGTAGATGGTGCCGCCGGTGCGCACGACCGGCACGTCGGCGAACCCGAAGGGCGTGCCGGCGGCGGCGGCCCGCACCTCCGCGATCCGTCCGCCATCGATGAAGATCACGCCGTCGTCGACCACCGTGCCGTCGGCATCCATCGTGACGACCCGGCCGCGAAGGGCGTAGCGGCCGCCGGCGAGTGGATCGATCGTGTCAGTGTCAGCCATGGGGGATCTTGGGCACCGCGTTCGCCTCGCTCGGCGAGAGTGGCGCCGGCGGGAGTGCCGCCGCCCATGTTGGCATGAAGATCTTGTAGTAGTTCGGTGAGGGGGCGTCGTCCTCGATGGCTCGAACGGCCCGGTCACCTGACGTGCCCTGCCACCGGAGCGTGCCGTAGGGCAGATCGGCGCGAGCGATCTCGCCGCGTGCCCCGGTGTACGACGGTTGGCGGGCGACATCGCGGGGGAAGTCCAGGGCGGCCACGTCGTTCAGCGCGCGCTGCCAGTCGGCGAGGGCACCGCTCTCGGCCCATGACTTCATGGCGATGCGGGGGAGGCCGTCGGCCGGGAGGTGGCCGGCCAAGCGGGCGGCGAAGGGACCGACGGTGACGATGGCGCCGAGGTCGGGACTGGCGGTGGCGAGCGTGTCGACGATGGCGCCGTACACCTTGCGCACCTGCGGGTTGTCGACGATGTCGTTCACCTTGGCGGCCGGAAGGTCGGCGGTGTCGACGGGAAGCACGCGCACGATGGCGTACTTGCGCGTGAGACCGGCGGCACGCAGCCAGGCCTGGAAGTGCTGGCCGGCCTCACCCGTCATGGCCCGAGCGGTGAAGAGATCGTCGTCGGACTCCTGGTCGGCCAGCACCAGCAGCGACGCGCCGCCGTACCGACCGCGATGGATCGGCCCCCAGCCGAGCGACGGATGGGCGCGCACCCCGAGCGCCTGGAAATCGGGCCACTCACAACCGGCTTTTCCGCCCTGGAGGAGCTGGGCCAGGGCCGGGTTCGGGCCCCGGTCGTGCTCGGCAGGGTGGGCGCGCGGCGGCTCGTAGGGCAGGTCGCCGGGCTCGTCGGCATAGCCGGTCGCCGTGCCGAGCGCCGTCGACGTGTAATGGATGGCGTCGCCCTGGCCGTTGTAGTGCCCGCCGTCGGAGAAGAGCTGGATCGAGCGCTGACCGTCCTTGCGGTTGCTCGACGTCGCTCCCGACCCGAGTCGCCAGCACGTACCCAGGGGAAGGTCGCGAAACGGGATGGGGTCGCTCTTGTACTTGTAGGCGTTGGTGGGCAGGCGGATGGCGCCGGGATCGGCGGGCAGCCAGGAGGGATCGTCGGCCAACCACTGCTCGATCCGGCCGAGCTTCTCCTTGAAGTCGGCGATGATGGCCGACGCCCCGCCGGCGGCGGCGCCTCCGGGATGGAGCACGCCGACGACCTTCGTGCGCGGCCCGAGCACGCCGGCGGGCGTGAAGCGGCTCACGTCGGTCGACCCGGCCGGGCAGGTGCCGCCGCGGGACGTGATCCACGTGACCACGCTCTCCTTGGCTGCCGTGCCGACGGCGATGACCAGGCGGAGGTCGTTGTGGGCCAGCACCTCGTTGTAGATGGCGTTGCGGTGCTGCACGATCGGCGAGTCGGGGTCCTGCGCCAGCCCCCGCAGCTTGGCCGTGTACTGGCCGAAGATCGGGTACACGAACGAGTTGAGGAACAGGTAGGAGCGGTTGATGCCGAGGTGATTCAGGAGGTGCTGCATGCGGGCGCCCGTGCCGCCCACGAAGGACCGGTGACCGAGCGATTCGTCCTGCGCGCCCTCCTGGCCGATGACGAGCACCTTGACGTCACCGTCGGTGAGGCGGCCTCGGTAGAACATCGGGCCGAAGTGCCACCGGAACTGCTCGCCCCCCAGGACCGCCTTGCCCAGGCCACGGTAGTTCGGGGTCTCGGCGAACAGGCTGGCCCACTTCCCCTCGGGCGGGGGCCCCGGGTCGTGCTCCCACGGGACTCCTCGGCCGTTCCAATAGTCGTTCACGTCGCGCCTCCTGCGGAGGAGAGGCCGAAGCCCGGCCGCTGGATACGGATTCTGGCCTCCAGCGGACGTCCGTGCTCCGGAAAGGAGAGTGGCCGAGCGCAGCGAAGGCGGCGACGCTGAGTTACGCGAAGCTGCCGCTGACGTCGACCACCACGTGGGTCGGGACGAGGGTGTGCACGCAGATGCGACCCTGGAGGTCGGGCGTGGCCACCACGGCGTTGGCGACGGTCTGGCCGGCCCCGAAGTTGATGTTCGAGGCCACCGGCGGGATCTGCCCGCACGGGTAGACCGTGGCAAAGCCCGCCGCCGTCGGCTCGGTGATGGTGAGCGTCAGGGCCACGCCGGCGGCGCCGGCCACGCCGCCCGGCGCGACGACGAGGTCCGTGACGGGCGGACCGAGCGATCGGGTGTCGACGGCGCGGAACGGCACCACCGGGTTGAAGCCGCTCTGGAGCCAGCCGGCGACGTCGACGACGACGTGGGCGGGCGTCGACGTGTGGACGCAGATGCGCCCGGCGCCGTCGACCGGGACGAGTGCCGCCGCCGGCACGGTGGCCCCGGCCCCGAAGTTGACGTTCGAGACCAGCGGCGTCGCCGTGCCGCACGGGTAGACGGTGGCGAAGCCGTCTCGGGCGGGCTCGGTCACGGTCACGTTGACGACCGCCCCCACGGCACCCCCCGGCGCCACGGCGACGGCGATATCGGTGACGGGACCGGAGAGTTGGCGCGTGTCGAGCACCCGGTGCGGCGGCACGGCGTGGAAGGGTTGGTCGGCCGGGAGCCAGCCGTCGAGGTCCATGACGACGTCGGTGGCCGACATGGCGAACAGGCACACCCGCCCATCGGCGGGCACCGTCACCACGACCTTGTTGGCCACCGGCGCGGCGCTGGCGTAGTTGACGCTCGACACCAGCGGGGTGTCGCCGCCACACGGGTACACCGTCAGGAAGCCCGGTCCAGCGGCGCCGACGGCGGTGACGTTCAACGAGGCGGCGGGGGTTGCGCCCAAGCTGGTCGGGCGGGCCGGCATCGTCACGGCGAGGGTGGCGCCGGCCACGAGGCGGTTGCCGCCCAGTCCGCTACGGGTGTCGACCAGCCGCTGTGGGGTGGACAGCCCGGCGAAGGCCGGGGTCAGGGTGTCAGGTGTGTGGGGACCGGTGTAGCCGAGGGTCCGCAGCGCGGCGTTGACGTCGAGCGCGGGGTAGGTCGTGCCCGGGACGCGGACATCGCTCACGGGGTGGCCGGTCGAGCGCAGCAGGTCGAGCAAGGAGGCCAGCGACGCGCTCGGCGCGGCCTGGCGGAGCAGGGCGAACGCCCCGGCCACGGCGGGCGCCGCCATCGACGTCCCCGACTTCACCCCGAAGGTGGTGCCGGGCAGCGACGACAGGATGTTGGTTCCTGGCGCGGCGAGGGCAACCTTCGGGGACGCATCGGAGAACGAGGCGATGCTGGCCGACCCGGCGTCGAGGGCGGCCACGGCGATGGCGGCATCGGCACAGGCCGGGAACGACACCGCCGTCGGCGTGCGGTGGTTGCCGGCGGCGACGACCACGGCGATCCCGGCGTCGCTCAGCATCTTGATGGCGGCGACGATGGCCGGCTGGGCCGAGGCGGCGTTCCCCGGGCAGGGTGACGGGTAGGTGGTGTCGTCGCCCAGGCTCATGTTGACGGCGGCGAACCGGTAGTGCGCCGCCTCCGAGAGGACGTGGTCGAGCCCGGCGAGGACGTCGGACTCGTTGGCCGTGGCGCACGTTGTCGCCGGGGTGCCGCACGCCGACGTCGAAAAGACCCGCACCGGGTACAGACCAGCACCGGGCGCCGTCCCGTTCAGTCCACCGGTGGAGACCTTGGTGGCATCGCCGACGGCGATGCCGGCGACGTGGGTGCCGTGGTCGCACCCGGCGACGATGCACGGCTGCGCCGACGCCGCCCCGGTCACGCCGACCGGGCAGTCCGTGGCGAAGCACGCCCCGCCGTCGCCGAGTCCGTCCACACCGGGCCCGGTGCGCCCGGCGATGTACGGATGGCTGGTGTCCACTCCCGTGTCGAGGACGGCGACCGTCCAACCCTCGCCGGTGGCGACGGGCAGCGTCTGGGGCGGCACGGCCTGCGGGTTTTCCGCCGGCGGATCGGCGGTGGTGTAGAGCAGGCGGTCGGGCACCACGCTGGCCACGTCGGGCGACGCCGCCAACCGAGCCCGTCCGGCGGCGGTGGCCTCGACGGCCACGGCCGGGACGTGCGCGTACGACCGCAGCACCCGCGACCCGTCGGCCGGCAGGGCGGCGGCGGCCTCGCGGGCCGCGTGGTCGGCGGGGTGGTCCGGTACGTGACGAGCAGCCGCACCGGGACCTCGGGCGCGGCCGAGGCGGCCGGAGGCGCGACGACGAGGGCAGTACCCGCCAACGCCAGCGCCGCCGCCAGCCGGGCACGGACGCTCCACGTCACACGCACGGTGGCACGCACGCTACTGCGCCGGCACATCCGGTGCTCGGCGAGGCCCTTACGGCAGGGCGAGGCTCATGAACCGCTCCGCCTGGCTCGGGTGGCGGAGCTTCGACAGCGCCTTCACCTCGATCTGGCGGATGCGCTCACGGGTGAGGCTGAACGCCAACCCGACCTGCTCCAGGGTGAGCGGGTCGCGGCCGTCGAGGCCGTAGCGCATGCGCAGGATGGCGCGCTCGCGATCGTCGAGCACGTCGAGGGCCCGATCCACGTCGGCGCTGGCGGCGGCGGACACGGCCGCCTCCATGGGATCGACGGCGTCGCCGTCGGCGATGAAGTCACCCCGCCGGTCGTCACCGTCGTCGGTGATGGGCTCGTCGATCGAGATGGGGGTGCGGGCCCAGTCGCCGGTCTCGCGAACCTTCTCGACGGGCATGCCGACGGCGTCGGCCACCTCTTCCGGGGTGGGGGTGCGACCGAGCGAGGTGGCCAGGTCCGAGCGGGTCCGGTTCACCAGCTTGACCTGGTCGACGGCGTGCACGGGCAGGCGCACGGTGCGGTCGCCCGAGGCGATGCCGCGCTGGATGGCCTGGCGGATCCACCACGTGGCGTACGTCGAGAACTTGAAGCCCTTGTCCGGGTCGAACTTCTCGACCGCGTGCAGCAGGCCGAGGTTGCCCTCCTGGATCAGGTCGAGCAGGTCCATCTGGTCGACGCTGGAGCGGTACTTCTTGGCGATGGACACCACCAGGCGCAGGTTGGACTGCACGAACGTCTGGGTGGCGACATCGCCGGCGGCGATGACCTTCTGCAGCTCGCGACGCCGGGCGCGGGTGTACTCACCCGCGTCGAGCTCCGCTCGTGCGGTCAACCCCGCCTGCACCAGTCGGCCGAGGACACCCTCGTCCGCCTTGGTCAGCAGTGGGTGTCGGCCGACATCGTTCAGATAGAGCCGAACCAGATCCTCTTCGGGCATCGCCGCAGCGCCGGCCATTCAGCCCGCACCTCCTGTGCTCGCGCACGCTCGCTTGTATCCAGCGGGGGCATCCCGCAGTCAGATAACGGACTCCAAAACAACGTGGGGTTCGACGGGTCCGTACGTGATTATCTTCACAAGATGTCCCGCCACGCAAAACAGATCAAATCGGTGCAGGTCACGCTATCGGTCGAGCGGGCCCACGCGTCGTCGCGGAGCAAAACTTTCTCCGGCTCGGCCACGCTCAGTTCCACGCCACGATGACGGCGTTCAGCGCCGTGAGGTAGCCGATCCAGATCACGTCCGCCACGAGCAGCCAGGCGCCGAGGCGGGTCACCCTGCGGCTGGCCACCACGGTGACGATCGCCTCGGCGCCCAGGACGACGGCGGCGCCGAGCGACCACCGCGGCAGCCAGAGGCCGAAGAAGAGCACCGTCCAGCCGAGGTGCAAGCCGAGCTGGACGAGCCAGCAGGTCAGGGCCAGCGACCCCGGGGCCCGCACCCAGATGCGCCAGCCGGCCAGCGCCGTGAGGAGGTAGACGGTGCTGGCCAGGACGAGGAAGCCCGACGCGCCCGGCACCCAGGCGGGGCGCTGGAGGTTGTCGAACCAGACGTCGCGCGCCGACATCACCAGCGCACCGCTCACGACGGCGAGGGTCGCCGAGCCGACGAGGGTGGTGGCAAGGATGGCGGCGGAGCGCCAACGGGCACGGGCGCGACGACGGACCGGGGCGGGGAACTCGGTCGTCACGACCGTCCCGTGCGACGACGAGGCGGTCACGGTCATGCGGGGGGTTCCCCTCCAGGGTAGCGCTCCCTCCCCCGGCCTTTACATCATCGTACCGGCTGCTCACGCATAGTGACGGGCCGTCGCGACGGCCCGCCACCGCTACGGTGCGCCCATGGTCGCCGGGAACGACGAGGGCCGGCCGGCCCGCCGCGTCTTCGAGGCCGACAGCGGGGATCTCGCCGCCGTCGTGGCCCAGGCGGCGCCCGACGACGTGGTGGTGGCTCTCGACCACCGGCGCGCTCGCCTGGTGGCTCCGGCGGCGGCGGTCCTGGCTGCGGTCGATCGCCTCGAGGATGGTGCTGCATTCGACGGACCGGCCGTCGTGGGGCGCGCTGACGTGCTGGCCGAGTGGCTGGCCGGCCGGGGCGACGCCGGCACCCAGCGCGGCGACCCGATGATCTTCCACCACCTGGCCGGTGACGGGAGCACGGTCGTCGTCCATGGGCGCCTGCTCGACACCGCCGCCGGCACCGAGCCCGTCGTGGCGGTGGCCGACGATCCGGCTGACCTCGACGCGCTGGAGGAGCGCCTGGCCGACCCCGGCGGCCGGGACCTCGCTCGCATCCTCCGCTACGACGATGCCGTCGCTGGCGGGCCGTGCGCGCTGGCCGGGCCCGAGCTCGTGACGATGCCGTTCTGGACGGCCGAGTTCTGCGCCACCCTCATCCGGGCGACGGAGGCGACGGGCGCCTTCGGGGCCGATCCCGAGGACCCGGTGCCCGGCCACGAGCTGTCCCTCGCCGCTCTGAGCCCGCGCCTGTTCGCCCATGTCGAAGACGACATCGCCACGCGGGTGCTCCCGGTCCTCACGGCGCTGTGGCCGGCCATCGAGTACGCCGGACTGCGGGATGCGTTCGTCATCAAGTTCACGCCGAGCGGCCGGGCCGAGCTACCGCTCCATCACGACGTGGCCCAGATCTCGGCGTCGGTGCGGCTGAACGACGGCTACGAGGGCGGCGCGCTGGAGTTCCCCCGCCAGGGGTTCACCACCAGCGGCGTCCCGGTCGGGACGCTCGTGGCGTGGCCGTCGCTCGTCACCCATCCTCACCGTTCGGCGCCTGTGCGCCGAGGTGTCAAGTACTCACTCACGATCTGGCTCGAGCTGCCCCACCAGCACTGACGCGAGAATTCACCAACTCCGACATCGGAGTTGGCGGTCACCACCGGTACTGTCCCGGCCGGAACCAGTGACGAGGCGGGAGGCAATGCTGGCGCTTCGGACAGCGCGAACCAGAGTGGTCGTCGTAGGGGCACTGGCCTTGGCCGGCTGCTCCGCGAGTGGCGCGGCCGTGACTCGGGCGGGTGCTCCGGTGGCCAGCTCCGCGCCGGCGGCGGCCTTGTCGGCCGAGGCGCCGGCGACCACCGTCGCCGATCCGGCCGTCACCCCCGCCGCGGTGCTGGCCACGGACCCGACGGCCACCACCGCACCGGCCCCCGTCCCGACCACGGCGCCCGCTCCGCCGCCGACCGAGCCCGCCCCGACGACGACCACGGCCCAGGCCGGTCCGCTGCTCGAGGTGGCGGCGCCGCTCGCCGCCCCGCTGGCCCCGGTGGGCCCGTCGTCGGGCGGACCGGAGGTGTCAGCGCTGCAGCAGCGGCTGCTGGACCTCGGCTTCTGGGTGCCCGACACCGACGGCAAGTACGGCTGGGTCACCCAGCAGGCCGTGATGGCGTTCCAGAAGTACAACGGGCTGGAACCGACGGGCACCGCTGATCAGACCACGACCGACCTGCTCAACATGGCGCCGTACCGGGTGCTCGGGCAGGGCTGGGACCAGGACATGATCGAGGTCGACAAGGCCAAGCAGCTGCTCTACATCATCCGCGGCGGCCGCACGCTGTGGGTCATCAACACCTCGACCGGCGCCGGCGGGGCCTACACCGAGCCGAACCGGCGGACGCCCGGTCAGACCGTGTCCGGCAACGCCGACACCCCCGAGGGCACGTTCAACGTGTACTCCCAGCAGTCGAACGGCTGGTGGAAGGGCGACCTGGGCGAGCTGTACCGGCCCAAGTTCTTCAAGGGCGGGGCTGCCGTGCACGGTGCGCCCAAGGTGCCGAACTACCCCGCATCTCACGGATGCGTGCGGGTGACCCCCGAGGCCATGGACTTCATCTGGTCGCAGGACCTGATGCCCATGGGCGAGACGGTCTGGGTGCACACGTGATCTGGCGGCGCCTCTTCGGCGCCGACTTGCTGTGCTCGGATGATGCCCGCCAGCGCCTGCCCCGCCGCCGCACTGCGGCGCCACTGCCTCCCCGCGAACAGCATCCGCTGGCGCTCGACCGTCACTTTTCGCACAGCCTGAGCACTTTTTACCGCCCAAGCGGTACGAAACGCTCAGCCTGCGCGATCGGGGGACGGGCTCCTGCCCTCTGCGGGCCGGGCTAGCGACCGGCGAGGTCGAGGAGGAACTGGTCGATGTGGGTTGGGTGGTCGGGCAGGTCCTCCACCCACACCAGCACCGGCGAGGATTCCAGGATGGCCAGCGAGCCGATCCGGGTCTCGAGGTCGGCGAGCTGCACCATGAGCCCGGGGGTGCGGCTGGCCAGCACCACGATCGGGCCGCCCGTCTCGCACACCGTCTCGCCGGTGTTGAACGTGGCCCCCACCCGGTCGGCCACGACGACGCGAGCAGCATCGCGGAACAGCGGCGGCCGGCCGGCGAGATCGACGTCGATCACGACCAGCGCGTAGACCTGGCGAGCCTCGACCCCGAGGGCGGCGCACTGGTCGTGCACCTGCTGGAGCCGCAGCCCGAGCACCGAGAGCGTGGCCAGCCCCGTGAGGGCGTCCGTGCAGCCGTCGTCGCGCAAGCCCCGCAGGAACCCCGCCGACCAGCCCTGCCCGAGAGCGATGCCGGCCTCGAAGCTGCGCAGCGGCGCGGCGGCGGGTCCGGCGGCGTCGGCCAGCCGGTCGATCCACTCGGCCACGTCGACCAGGGTCCAGCCGTCGCTGCCCATGCGCCGCCCGAAGCGGTCGAGGGCGCCGGCGATCTCGTCGGGGCGCTCCAGGAGCGTCTCGGCCAGGTCTTGCGCCGTCTCGAAGATGGTGGGGTGGTCGAGGCTGATCGCCGGGCGCAGGGTGGCGCCCCAGCGGCCGATGACCTCGGAGATGGTGGGAACCGGCGGTTGCCGGCGGGGGAAGCTGGCGCGAGCCACAGGACCTCCTCGATGCGTACCCCCAAGAGACGGGGACGACCGCCAGCTATGACGGCGTATCGGCGCGCCGGACGCGAAGTCGGCGATCATCGGCGGTGAGGCATCGCCCGGTCTCGAGCTCGAACTGCCATCCGTGGAGGGCGCAGGTGAGGACGCCGCCGTCGACCTGGCCGAAGATCGAGAGGTCGGCGCGGCGGTGCGGGCAGTAGCGCTCCATCACGTAGCCGCACAGCTCGATGACCTCGGCCGGGGCCTCGCGGGGCGCCCGTTTGACCCGAGCCTCCTCGTCGGCCCGGGCGATCCGTTGGGGGGACAGCGACTTGAAGAAGTTGTACAGGTGCTCGTTGAACTCCCCGACCCGCCAGGCCCGGAACCGCAGCGACAGGAACAGCGAGTTGGACCAGTCGACGGCACGGTCGGCCACGGCCCGCTCGACGAGGGGCCGGGGAACATCGAAGGAGAACGAGTACGGCTCGCCGCCGTACGGCCGCACCGTGCCGGCGGGGAAGTCGACCAGCACGGCCTCGTCACCGCTGCGGATCAGGCAGCCGGCGCCGACGGCGGCCCTCAGGGCCGGCGCGCTGGCCAGGAGCGGCTGCCACCATCGGGCCAGGCGGCCGGCCAGGTCGGGCTGCGGCGCCGGCCACGTGGCCTTCTCGGCGTCCAGCCAGGCCGCCCAGTCGTCGTGGTAGCGGCGCAGGTAGTCGGCCTTGGCCGTGAAGATGGCGGCCACGTCCTCGTCGGGCAGCGGATGGCGGACGGTGACCGAGCAGGGATCGATCTCGATGGCGGTGCCCGGGATGGCGAGCACGCCGGTGTCGATGCCGTCCCGCTCCAGCCGTTCGAGGAAGGTGGGGGCGTCGGGGAAGATCGAGATCTCGTCGCCGGTCACCACGTTCAGTTCGGCCAGCTCGGGGTCGAGGAAGCACGGGGGCCCCGCCGACGGGACCACCACCCGCGCCCCCACCGCCTGGATGTAGTGGACGGCCCGGGTGAACTGCGACTCCACCTTGGCGACGGCCAGGTCACGGCGGAGGTCGTCGGGCAGGTCGTAGACCATCGGGTACCAGATGGCGCCCGAGTACTGGAGCCACTGGATGTCGACGGGACCGTGACGGGCCAGCGCGGCGAGGTCATGAAGGCGGCAGTCGTTCTGGTTGACGAGGCGGGTGGTGCCGTCGAACACGACGAGCGCCGAGTCGCCGCCGGGCCCGTCGGTCACCGAGGTCTCCACGTGGATGGCGATCTCCAGGCCGCCGACGTCCATGGCCTCGCCCGCCGTCGTGGCCACGATGCGGGTGAAACCGAGGCCCCGCAGGCGCCGTTCCAGCTCGTCGGTAGGGAAGTCGGGCAGCAGCACCGTGGCCGACCGGTCGACGTGGTCGGCGAGGAACGCTTCGTCGAGGTGGTCGCCGTGCAGGTGCGACACGTACAGGTAGTCGGGCCGCTCGACGCGGGCCTGGAGGTCGGCCGGGAGCTGGTCGTTGCGGGGGAACACGAACCAGGAGCCGAAGAACGCCGGCACGAACCACGGATCGCAGAGGATCGAGCCGCGCTCGGTCTCGATCAGGATGCCGGCGTGGCCGATGGACGTGGCGCGCACGGCGTCGATGCTGTCAGAGCGGAGGCCGCGCCCAACGGCGAGCGACGGCCGCCGGGATCACGCGACGGGCGGGTCGGTGTAGGTCTGCCCTTGGCTCGACACGTACTCCGTCCACTTCTCGCCGTCCCAGTAGCGCATCTCGTAGCGCTTCGACGGATCGGGGTGCCAGCCGGCGGGCACGCTGGAGGCGGCTGCCGCCGCGGCGACCGGCGTGGGCTCGACGGCGGTGGCCTCGATGAAGGCCGTGTCCGACGCGACGATGGTCTCGGGCGGGATGACCTCGGGCGTCGGTTCGGGCTCGGGCGTCGGCTCGGTGGCCCAGCCCGACGGCTCGCTCACGGCGATGACCTCGGCGGCGGCGACCTCACCGTTCGTCGAGCCCTCATCGGTGGCCTCACGCTTGAGGAACGCGGTCATATCACCGCCCGTCGAGACGATCGCGACGACCTCCCAGCCGGACGCGGCCTGCTCGTTGATCTTGCCGACCAGGCTCGTGGTGTCGTACGCAGAAGCGCTGACCGAGGCGTACTCGAACATGCCGGGACCCTAGCGCGTGGGGGTGGCGCCGTGGTGGGACCGCGCCCTAGCTCACCAGGCCCAGGACATCGATTCCGGTGGTCCCGCCGTCGTACGCCAGCTCGCCGTCACGGAGGGCGATGCATCGCGACACCCGCTGCACGAACTCGAGCTCGTGGGTGGCGACCATGAGGCCGGCACCGTTGGCGTGGACTTCATCGAGCAGCTCCAGGAGCGCCGCCTTGCCGGCGGCGTCGAGGCCGACGAAGGGCTCGTCGATGAGCAGGAGGTCGAACGGTCGGATGAGACCCAGCGCGATGGCGGTCTTCTGGCGCAGGCCTCGACTGAACGTGACGGGCAGGTCGTCGGCCCGCTCGTAGATGCCGAGCTGGCCGAGGAGATCGGCGGCGTCCTGCTCCCAGTCGTCGCGGCCGTTGAGGCGGGCGACGTACTCGAGGTGCTCCCACACGGAGAGATCCTCGTAGAAGGTGGGGTTGTCCGAGATGTACGACACCGCCGCCCGGGCGCCGAGCGAGCCGGCGTCGTGGCCGCCGAGCTGGATGATGCCGTCGCTGGGCTCGAGGAGGCCGGCGGCGATGCGCAGGAAGGTGGTCTTGCCCGAGCCGTTGTGGCCGATCAGCACGACGGCCTCGTTGGGTCGCACCGTGAGGGTGAGGGGAGCGAGGGCGGGCAGGTCGCCGTAGGTCTTGGTGATGCCGTGGGACCACAGCAGCGCCCCCGCCGGTGCCTTGGGCGCCGGGGGTGCGGCCTTGGCGGCCGGTTCCTTGGTGGCGCCCGCCGCCTTCTTCGCCGGCTTGGGCGGGTGGGAGGGCCGGGCGGACGCGCCGGTCGGCTTGGGGTGGGTGCGGCTCATCGTGTCGATCCTCGTTTGGCGGCTTGGCGTTCCTTGGCCGCTTGCTGACCTTCTTCCTGGAAGCTCTTCCACCATGCCCTGGCCGGCTCCCGGAAGCGCAACCAGGCGACGGTGAGCCCGGCGACGAGCAGCGCGGCGATCGACGCCTGGGCCGCCACCGGCACCGGTTCGTTGCCGTTGACCACGGCCCGCCGCGCGGCCACGACCGGGAACGTGCCGATCAGTGCGACGATCAGCGGCCACGCCGTGCGGAAGGCGAGCTTCATGCCGGCGACCTCGGGCGGCAGCAGCTGGCCGTCCTTGAACGGGTCGGGCGCCGACATGGCGGTCGAGATGATGGCGCCCGCCGCGCCGCACCAGGCGGCGGGCAGGAACAGCACGCCGGCCAGCTCGACCGACAGCGTGGTGCGGTTGATGGCCACCGCGGTGGCCGCGCCGATCAAGCCGACCACGGCGGCGACCACGGCGGGCACGGCGGCGTGGCGGAGGAGAAGGTCACCGCGCTCGATCGGCAGGGCGTCGGAGCGGTCCGACTGGTCGATCTCCTGGGAGAGCGGCTCGTTGGCGTCGAGGCCGGCGAGGTAGGCGACCACCGCCGCCACCACGATCAGCGGCGTGGTGCCGTGGTACGCCGCGCTCATGCAGATGCCGCCGGCGATGCCCAGGACGAGCAGCCGGAGGAAGCGCACTGCCGGGAAGCGCAGGAGGCCGTGCCAGCCCCGGCGCCACACCACGAAGCGCCCTCGACCGGGCACGCGGAACCACGGCCGGTTGCGGGGCAGGTCCTGGGCGAGCTGGCGGCGCAGGACGATGACGGTGCGCAGATCCTGCACGGTCACGGCGAAGCGCAGCTGGCCCACGAGGCCGGTGCGGCGCTCGGCCGCCTCCAGCGAGAGGCCCCGGAGCAGCGCGATGCCCACCGCCACGAGGGCCAGCGCGCCGAGCACGCCGAGGACGTCCACGAGGTGCACGCGCAGCGGCCACAGGGCGAGGCTGCCGAACGTCGTCGTCGGGGCGGGGACGTAGCCGGCGATGTCGGCCGCCGCCCACGCCAGCACGGTGGCGCCGAGGAGCGACGCCAGCCACGGCCGGATGCGCAGTCCCGACGCCACCATCGCCGAGCCGATCAGGACGAGCGCGATGGCGGCGCCCGCCACGCCGCAGCTGGCGGCCCAGGCGAAGCCGCTGTCGCCCAGGCGGCGCCAGGCGAGGACCCCGCCGATGGCGCCCACGACGGCGCCGAGGAAGGCGGCGAAGCGGACCTGGCGGAGCGCCGGCCCGAGCAGGGCGACCCGGCGGTCGATCGGCGACATCAGCGTGTAGCGGACCTCGGCCGGCTCGACGGCGAGGGGCCCGCCCCGGCTGCCCGAGCGGAGCCCGAGGGCGATGGCGGCGGCGGCCACGAGGCCGATGGCGGCCGGCCCGTGGTCGAGGAGGTCGGCGAAGCCGGCGGGCGACGGGGTCTTGTCGCCGAGCCAGCTCGACAGGACGAGCACGACGGCGAGCCCGACGATCCCGGTCAGGTAGGCGCGGTAGGCCGCCTCGAACCAGTCGAGGTTGCGCACACGGTTGCGTCGACGTTGGCCGCGCAGCGATCGGAGGGTGGCTGCACCGGCCGAGAGCTGGTCGGCCACGTGCGAGCAGGCTACTCCGGCGGGGCCTCGTCGCCGGTGGCGGCGGGCCGCTCGGGATCGGCCGACCACCCCGACCACGACGCCACGTACAAGCGGGCGCCGGTGATCCCGGCTCGCTCCAGGGCGACGAGGTTGGCGCAGGCGGACACGCCCGAGCCGCAGTAGGCCACGACCGGTCCGCCGGCGCGAACGCCGAGCGCTTCGAAGCGGGCCCGCAAGGCGGCGGGCGCCAGGAACCGGCCCGTGGCGGGGTCGAGGTTCCCCTGCCACGGCGCGTTCAGGGCTCCGGGGATGTGGCCCGCCCGGGGATCGACCGGTTCGGTGTCGCCGCGGAAGCGATCAGCGGCGCGGGCGTCCAGCACGGCGGCCGAGCTCGACGCCGCCAGGGCGGCCACCTCGTCCGCCTCGACCAGCGCGGTCGCGGGCCACGGTCGCGCCGCGAAGGACGCCGCGGCGCCGGTCTCAGGTGGGCCGGTCTCGATCGGCCCCGGCCACTGCGCCAGGCCGCCGTCCAGGAGCGCGGCGGCATGCCCGGTGGCCCGCAGCATCCACACCAGGCGCCCGGCGGTCCCGCCGCCCGAGTCGTCGTAGGCCACGACGGCGTCGTCATCGCCGATGCCGAGGCGCGCCATCGCCGCCGCGAAGTCGTCTGGCGAGGGCAGGGGATGGCGTCCCTCGGTCGTGGCGCCGTGCGACGAGAGATCCCGCCCGAGGTCGACGTAGACGGCGCCAGGGAGGTGGCCGCTGCTGTAGGCGTCGAGGGTCGAGCGGCCGTCGAGGTAGAAGCGGACGTCGGCCACCACGACATCGTCGCGGTGAACGCTCAGCCAGTCGGCGTCGACGAGGATGTCCACGGCGCGGAAGCTATCGCCCGTCCCGCCGACAGAATGGCGGCATGTCGACGGACACGGCGGAGGTCTTCTTCTCGCTGCTGGCACTGGTGGCGGCGATCGGGGCCGTCGGTCTCGTCATCGCGCGGGTTCTCGCGCCACGCTCGGCCGGCGCGGCCGCCGTGGTCGACATGTTCGCCGGGCCGGCGCTGGTGTTCGGCGCCGTCGTCGCTGCCACGTCCATAGCGGGCAGCCTCTACTTCTCCGAGGTCGCCGACTTCATCCCGTGCACGCTCTGCTGGTACCAGCGCATCGCCATGTACCCGCTCGCGGTGATCTTGGCCATCGCCGCCTTCCGGCGCGATCGGCTGGTGCGCTTCTACGTGGTGCCCCTCGCGAGCATCGGCGCCGCCGTCTCCATTTACCATTACGTCATCGAGTGGGTCCCGGAGGCCGAGACCGGAGTGTGCAGCACCACGATCCCGTGCAGCGTCCAGTGGTTCGACCCGGTGTTCGGCTTCGTCAGCCTGCCGTTCATGGCCTTGTGCGGCTTCCTGCTCATCATCTCGCTCGTCACCCTGCGCCCCCAGGAGTCCCTCACGTGAGCCCCCAGAAGTCCCCATCCCGCCGCCCGCGCCAACCGGCGCCGAAGCGCCCGCCGCCCCGGCGGTCGGGTCAGGGCGCGTACATCGCCCTCGCTGTGGCTGCCGTGGTCGTCGTCATCGCCGTCGTGGCGGTGCTCGTGACGCGCTCGGGGGGCAGCGACGACAACGCCGGCCCGCAGACGTATCCGGTGACGGTGACCGGCGCCGCGCTCCCCACGATGCCCGATCCGCCCGCCGCCGACCCGGGCATCGGGAAGGCGGCCCCGACGCTGACCGGCCAGTCGCTGTTCGACGGCTCGCCGATGACCATCGCCCCCGGCGGGGGCCGGTCCAAGCTCGTCGTGTTCGTGGCCCACTGGTGCCCCCATTGCCAGCGCGAGGTGCCCCTGCTGGTGCAGTGGCTGGCGTCGCCGCAGAAGCCGGCCGACCTCGACGTCGTGGCCGTCTCCACCGGCAACAACCTCTCCGACGCGAACTCGCCGGCCTCGGCGTGGCTGCAGCGGGAGAAGTGGCCGACGCCGGTCATGGCCGACAGCGACGACAACACCGCGGCGCAGGCCTACGGGCTGCCGGGGTACCCGTACCTGGTGGTGCTGGGCCCGGATGGCACGGTCAAGGCCCGCACGAGCGGCGAGATGACCCTCGACGAGATCACCCAGTTCGTCACCAACGCCCTCGCCTGACCCGGTCGTACTGACGCGAGTTATCAACCGTCAGCGCGCATATCGCGCATGAGATCGTGTCGGTGACCCGTCAGCCGCCGACGTCGAGGACGTCGCCGGCGGCGTGCCAGCCGCACATGCCGTGAGCGCCGGCGCCAGGCGGCGTCGACGCCGAGCACAGCCACACCCCTTTGACGGGCGTGCGGTATGGGTGCAGTGGTGCCCACGGGCGCAGCGCCAGCTGCGTGCCGCCGAGGGAGCCGCCGGCGATGTCGCCGCCGACGTTGTTGGGGTTGGCCGCTTCGAAGTCGAGGGCGGTCCGGACCCGCCGGTCCACGACGAGGTCGCGCCAGCCGGGCGCGAACCGGTCGAGCTGTCCCTCCAGCTGCTCGCTGCGGTCATCGCCGTCGCCGTGGGGGACGTGGCAGTAGGCCCAGAGGACGTGCTGGCCGCCAGGGGCGCGTGACGGATCGGCGACCGACGGCTGCACGACGAGGGTGAAGGGCCGATCGGCCATCGTGCCGCCGGCGGTCGAGCGTTCGGCGCCGGCGATGTCCTCGAAGCGGCCGCCGAGGTGCACCGTTCCCGCCTGCCGGCAGTCGGTGTTGGTCCACGGCATCGGGCCCGACAGGAGGTAGTCGGCCTTGAACGCACCGGGCCCGTACCGCCACCGCCGCAGTGCCCGGGCCCGGCCCGCCGTCAGGCGGCTGCCGGCCATGGTGACGAACTGCCTGGGGGTGACGTCGAGCAGCGTGGCCCGTACTCGCGGCAGCTCGTGGAGGCCCCGGACCTCGTGACCGGTCTCGATCTCCCCGCCATGGGCGCGGATGACGGCGGCCAGGGCGTCGCTGATGGCCTGCGAGCCGCCGCCGGCCACGGGCCACCCGACGGCATGCGCCGCGAGTCCGAGCGAGAGGCCGATCCCTGCGGTGAAGAGGCGATCGAGCGGCAGGTAGGCGTGGGCGGCGAGGCCGGCGAAGAGGCCGCGCGTGGCCGGCTCCGTGAAGCGGTGCACGAGCGACTGGGCCGACCACAGGCCGCTCAGGCCGAACCGGGCCATCACGAACGGATGGGGCGGCACACGGATCAACGGGCCGAGGAAGCCATCGGCCAGCGCCGGCCAGCGAGCGAGCAAGGGCTCGACCAGCGCGAGGTAGGCCGCACGGTCGACCCCGAACCCGGCGGCCGTGGTGGTCACGTCGCGCTGCAGCACAGCGGCGCTGCCGTCGTCGAAGGGATGGGCCATCGGGAGCGGCGGGTGGCGCCACTCGAGGCCGTGCCGTTCGAGGTCGAGCGCGGCGAACGCCGGGGAGAAGGCGCCGAACGGGTGGGCCGCCGAGCAGACGTCGTAGACGGCAGGACCCTCGCCGAACGCTTCCGTGTGGGCACCGCCACCGATCTTCGGGCTGCGCTCGAGCACGAGCACCCGCCACGAACGCGACGCCAGCCGGGCTGCCGCGGTCAAGCCGTTCGGGCCGGCGCCGACCACGATGGCGTCGTACTCGGTCACGCCCCGACAGTCTCGCGGGCGGCCGCCTCGGCCCTGGCCATCACCTCGCGGAGCGGCAGGGCGAGGTGGCGGGCGGCGGCGGCCGCGTCATCGTGCTCCACCTTGATCCGTCCGGCACCGACCTTCACGCGAACCGGCATGCCGCCCACGTCCACCACCGCTTCCTCACGCGCACGGGGCCACCGTTCCAGGACGCGGCCGCGCACGCCGAGCGAGCCGGTCTCGGCGCACAGCTGCGCCGCCAGCTCCGGCGCGAGGACCGGATCGGCGAGGACGCTCACCGTGTAGGCGGGCCGGCCCTTCTTCATCACGATCGGCGTCACCCAGGCATCGTGGGCACCCGCCGCCAGCAACACCCCGACGGCGTGGGCCAGGACCTCACCGGTGGTGTCGTCCACGTTCACCTCGAGCAGCGTCACCGGCTGCCCCGGTGAGGCGAGTGACGGTGCGGGCGTAGTCGTGCCGATGACCACCTGCACCACGTTCGGGCGCCCGTCCAGATCGCGCGTGCCGGCGCCGTAGCCGACGGCGTGCGGCGTCATCGCCGGCATGGGCCCGTAGCCGACGGCGAGGGCGGCCAGCAGCGCCGCGCCCGTCGGAGTGGTGAGCTCCATCGGTACGTCGACGCCGTGCACGGGCGCGCTCGCCGCGGCGAGGAGGGCCACGACGGCGGGGGCGGGGTTGGGCAGGATGCCGTGGGCGCTGCGCACGGTGCCGATGCCGAGCGCGACCGGAGCGGACCGGACCTCGTCGACGCCGAGATCCTCGAGCGCGGCGCACGTCGCCACCACGTCGACGATGGCGTCGAGCGACCCGACCTCGTGGAACTCCACATCGTCGGGCTCTTCCCCGTGGATGGCGCCCTCCACCACCGCAAGGCGCTCGAAGACGGCGGCGGCGCGGGTGTGGACGCGCTCGGGGAGCTCGGCGGCATCGAGCAGCTTCCGCACAGCGGCGTAAGGGCGGTGATGGTGGTCGGGCTCGTCGGGAACGACGACGCGCGTCGCGCCGATGCCGCAGCGCTGCACGGTCTCGACGGTGATGCCGCCGGGCACCGGCAGCGCGGCGAGGGCACCGAACACGGCCTCACGGTCGGCGCCGGCGTCGAGGAGCGAGGCCAAGGCCATGTCGCCGGCGATGCCGGAGAAGGGGTGGAACCAGGCGACGGTGCTCACGCTCGTCGTGCTCGCTGATCGCACGCTCGGGCCACGGCGCAGGCGGCGCCGAAGCCGTTGTCGATGCCCACCACGGTCACCCCGGCGGCGCACGACGCCAGCATGGCCAGGAGGGCGGTCACGCCGCCGAGGCTGGCCCCGTAGCCGGCGCTCGTGGGCACGGCCACGACCGGCGCCGCCGTCAGCCCGCCCACCACGCTGGCCAGGGCGCCTTCCATGCCGGCCACCACCACGACGGCATCGGCGTCGGCCACCACGTCGATGTGGGGCAGGATGCGATGGAGGCCGGCCACGCCCACGTCGGTCAGGCGGACCGGTCGGAAGCCGTAGGCCCCGAGCACCGTCGCGCACTCGTCGGCCACCACCAGGTCAGCGGTGCCGGCGGCGGCGATCACCACGCGCTCGGGCCGCTCCCGCGGTGCCGGCCGCCAGACGACGGTGGTCCCGTGGGCGATGCCACCCGGGTTGGCGGCCAACGCCGCGCCAGCCTGCTCCTCGCTGGCCCGAGTGAGCAGGACCGGGCCGCTGCCGTTGGTCAGCAGCTCGGCCACGATGCCGGCGCACGCGTCGGGCGTCTTGCCCGGTCCGTAGATGGCCTCGGGGTGCCCTTGACGCAGGGCGCGATGGTGATCGATCCGGGCGTAGCCGAGATCGGCGAAGGGCAGCCGCTCCAGCTGGCGGGCCGCGTCGCCCGGACCGACCCGGCCGGCGGCCACGTCGTCCAGCAATGCCCGCAGGGCCTCGGCGTCCACCTCACTATCCTGCCAACCCGTGCCCGATCGTCCACCAGGCATCCGCGTCGGCTTCCTGGGGCCGCCCGGAACCTTCACCGAGCAGGCACTGCTGAGCCAGGCCGATCTGGCCGATGCCGAGCTCGTCGACCTGCCCACGATCCCCGACGTGCTGCGGGCGGTCGAGGCCGGGGTGGTGGACGTGGGCTTCGTGCCCATCGAGAACGCCATCGACGGGACCGTACGCCTGGCCCAGGACGCGCTCGCGTTCAACCACGAGCTCCTCATCCAGCGCGAAGTGGTGCTCGACGTGGAGCAGTGCCTCATGGCTCGACCGGGCACCACGTTGGCCGATGTCAAGGCGGTCGTGTCGATCCCGGTGGCCACGGCGCAATGCCAGGCGTACCTCGACCGCCAGCTCCCCGGGGTCGAGCAGCGGGCGGCCAACTCCACGGCGGAAGCGGCCCGCGCCGTCGGCGAGGGGGGCGAGGCGGGGCTGGCGGCAATCGGGCCCGAGATCGCGGCCCGCCTGTATGGCCTGGACGTCCTTGCTCGGGACATTGCCGACCACGACGGCAACCAGACGCGGTTCGTGCTGCTGGCCCAGGACGGCATCCCGGCGCCGACAGGGCACGACAAGACCACGCTCGTGGTGTACCAGCGGGCCAACGAGCCGGGCAGCCTCATCTCGATCCTGCAGGAGTTCGCCGCCCGCCGCATCAACCTGTCGCGGCTGGAGAGCCGGCCCACGAAGGCGGGAGGGCTCGGTGACTACTGCTTCGTGATCGACGCCGACGGGCACGTGGCCGACGAGCTGCTGGCCGATGTCCTGCGCGACCTCCACGCCAAGCAGGGCGGGGTGAAGTTCCTCGGCTCGTACCCCGCCGCCGGGGCCCACGCCGGCACCGCCCGGGAGCACGCCGATGCCCGCTGGCGCCAGGCCGACGACTGGCTGGCCGACCTGCGCCGCCGTATCCAGTGACGATGTTCGCGGGTACCGGCGCCGCATGATCGACAAGATCCGGTCGACCGCGGCAGCGGTTCCTCGCACGGTGAGCTCGGCCGCCTCCACCGTCCCGCGGATCGTGGGTTCGGCGGCGTCCTCGGTGCCCCGTGCTGCCGGCTCCCTCTATGAGCGGGTCATCGACCGGATGCTGGCCCGCCCGCACCAGTTGGCCACTGCGGACGACGCGAGGGCCCTCCTCGAGGACCCCGAGTCCATCGACGTCAGCGCCTTCGCCGACCAGATCCAGCAGGTCGCGATCATTGCGCTGCCCATCGCCCGCCGCGTGGGCATGCTCCGCCGCGTGCCCGGGGTCAAGCGGGTGCCGTGGGTGTTGTCCCTGGTGACGGTGGCGAACCTGGCCCGGGCCATCCGCCAGGGTGTGCGCGAGGTGCAGGTGGTGGGGTCCTACCTGGCGACCCGGCTGCAAGCGGCGACGGGCGTGCCGCCCGAGCCGGCGCTGGTGAAGGCACTGACGGTGCAGCTGTACCTGTCGCCGTCGCGCCGGCCGTCGGTGGCCGACACCCGTGTGCCGGCGGGCCGGTTGCTGCGGCGCTGGCTCACCTACGGGCTGGTGGGCCGAACGACGAACAAGTCGGCCATGCGGGCCATCGAAGCGGTGGAGAGGCTGGACATCCCGGCGCTCCTGGCCCGCTGAGCGCCGTTAGCGTGGGCCACCGGAACGGTGGCAGAGCGGACGATTGCACCCGCCTTGAAAGCGGGCGGCCGAAAGGCTCGGGGGTTCGAATCCCTCCCGTTCCGCGTAGTGATTTAGCAGGGCAAACGCGGTACGAGCCATTCGAACCCCTGCCCCGTGAGCAGGGACGACAGCGTCATTTAGCAGGTGAGATGCGTTCGATCCGTCGCCGAGCCAGCGCGGTTTCCCGTTGCGTTGCTACCGCGGTTGCTGCCAGTCGCCGGATCGGCGCGCCGCCGGTTCCGTCGCTTGTGTGACGGCTAGCGATCCTCGGGGTCGAGTTCGGTGACACAAGCTCGTCCGGGCGGGCGCTGCTGCCGGGACCCGGCACCCATCCGGGCGGTTACAGCAGGCGGCGGTCGGTGGCCCAGCGGGAGAGCTCGTGGCGGTTCGACAGCTGCAGCTTCGCGCAACACGGCCGACACGTGGGTCTCGATGGTCTTCACGCTGAGCATGAGGTCGCGGGCGATCTCTTTGTACGTGTAGCCGCGCGGCGATCAGGCGCAAGACGTCGCGCTCACGGGGCGTCAGCGCGTCGAGGTCGGAGTCGAGAGGAGGCGCCACTCGTTCCGGCGAACGCATCGAGTACGAAGCCGGCGAGCCGCGGCGAGAACACAGCGTCGCCCGCGGCGATCCGGGTCGACGGCGTCGGCCAACTCGTCGCCCGTGATGGTCTTGGTGACGTAGCCGCGCGCGCGCCGCAGCGGATGACGGCGATGACGTCCTCCGGTGCGTCCGAGACCGACAGCGCCAGGAAGCGGATCTCCGGCACGGTTGCCAGCAGGCGGCGCAGGACCTCGACGGCGCCGCCGCCTGGGAGGTGCACGTCGAGCAGGACCACATCGGGTCGAGCCGCTGGAATGCGGGCGACGGCGGTGTCGACATCGGCCGCCTCGCCGACGATGTCGTGGCGCGACATCAGTTCGGCCCGAACACCGGTACGGAACAGCGCGTGATCGTCGACGAGGAACACCCGCACGCGTCACGTGCGTATCCGCGGCATGGTGATCGCCACCTCGGTACCTTCGCCGGCTGGCTTCTCACCGTCGCGGTCCCGCCGGCCCGTCGCGTCCTGCCGACGATGCTGTCGGCGAGGCCCCGCCGATCAGAGGCCACTGCGCCACGTCGAAGCCCTTGCCCCGGTCGCGGACGTAGCCGGTGAGGGTTTCGGCCTCGACTTCGACGTACACATCGACACGGTCGACACCGGCATGACGGGCGGCATTGGTGGCTGCTTCCGCGCAAGGCCGAGACGAACACACGCCCGGCCTCGTCCAGCGCGGCATCGCCCACCACGACCAGCTCGATCGGCACCTGGTGGTCGTCTTCTACGGCGGCGAGCTCGCTCGTCAGCGCGCCACTCAACGTGTCACGGCATCGGAAGGCGGGGCGTAGAGCCAGTCGCGCAGTTCGCGCTCCTGGCGGCGCGCCAAGGCGGCGACCTCCTTGTTGTCTCCGGCCCGCCGCTGGATCAGCGCCAGCGTCTGCAGCACGCCGTCATGGAGGTGGGCGGCAATCTCGGCCTTCTCCTCGCCACGGATGCGGGCGCGGCGCTCGGCGTTGAGTTCGGTGGCGAGGCGCCGCAGCCAGGGTCCGAACAGTAGGGCGATACCGGCCGCCGTGATGGCCGCCCCCAGGGCGCTGCGTCCCAACGCCCGGACGTCGCCGGTCAGGACGTTGAAGGCGATGAAGCCGGTCAGCACGAGCGCCACGCCGAGGGCGACCCGCGCCGCCGCACTTCGATCACGCAGCATGGCGTCGGCGCTCTCGGCCCGACCCCAGATGAGCACGACGCCGACGGCGGCGACCGCGCCAATGAGCGCCGCACTGTCGGAGAACCACACGCCGCCAGCGCGCAGGACGAGCATGACGCCCACCACCACGACCAGCGCAGCAAGATCGTCGGTCCGGTGGCCGCCGGCGCCGGTCGGTGGTCCGGCACCAGCGGGGAGAACCAGCCACAGCCCGCCGTACACGACGACGCCGAACCCGCCGGCAAGGCACAACAACAGCAGCGCCAGCCGCACGATGCTGACGTCGAGACGAAGCCCCTGGGCGACGCCTGCGCTCACGCCAGCGACCAGTCGGCCCTCGCTGGGTCGGGCGAACCGGGCGAGCGACCGACGATGCACGTAACCGATGATCGCACGCCCACCTGGCGCGCCACATCAGGGTCGGGCCAGGGTGATCCCTGATGCGCGACGGTGCCCAGCGGTCGACCATGGCCCAATGAACACAACCGGCTCACCCCCGCCGAGCAGCCCGCCGGGGCCGGCCGCCGGCATCCCACTGCCACCACCACTCCCGCCGCGCGCCGAGTGGCGGCTCGTCCGGGCGCAACGCAAGCTGCTGGCCGGGGTCTGCAACGGCCTGGCCGCAGCGACAGGGGTGGACGTCACCCTGGTGCGCATCGCCTTCGTCGTCGCCGGGCTCTCGGGCGTCGGCCTCGTCGCCTATCTGGTGCTGGCCCTCGTGTTGCCTCGCGAGAACCCGCCGCCGGTGTGCGGGTCGGGCCTGCCCCGCCCGAAACTGCTCGCTGGATCCGATCGCGCTTCTCGTCGTGCCGATTCTCGGCCTCACCGGTCTCTTGGGCGGGGGCTGGAACGGCCCGTTGCTCTTCGGCTGGTTTGGTGGTGGCGGCGGATTCGCCTTCCTGCTGCTGGCGGTCGGGCTGTTCGTCATCTGGGTCCGGCGGCACGAGGACCGGCCCGTCGTCGCGCCGCGGCGCCTTCCGGGGACG
>CAVSME010000011.1:0-77403 GCA_963728985.1 uncultured Acidimicrobiales bacterium
ATGGCCAGCTCATGACCCACGACAGCGGTCGATCGCGGTCGCGGTCGACGGTCTCGCGACACCCGGCTCGGCCACGAGCGCTCGGCGTCTGCTTCGCGTTCGCAACCGTCGCGCCGCGTCCGACAGCAGCGCGACGGTCGAGGGTTCCCGCGCGTGGCTGCTCCACCTCAGTGGTGGACGAAGCGGAGACGGAGCTGTCGCCTCGGTGACTGCGGAGGACCGGACAGACGGCGATCGCGGGACCTGATGCGGCGCCTGGTCTCTGTCAACAGCGGCGACCTCATCGCCGCCTACGCGTGGCCGAAGGTCCAGGGGGATCATGGACGCCAAGAAAGACGCCCTGTGGCGGATGCTCGACTCGCTCGCTCCCACGCGCGAGACCGTCAGCATCGGATGTGGCGCATGACTGGCCTCGTCGAGAGCGAGATTCGCCGGGCGTTGGGAGAGGGCGCGACCCTGACGACACCGTCGAGAGGCGCCAGGTTCTCGGTCGCCCGGCTCGACAGCGCGGGTATCGCCCTCCTCCTTGGCAAGAGGGAGGCCTGTGGTCAGCCCAGCGGCGGCCACCAGCGATTGTCACTCTGGGTGGCAGCGCAAAACCCTCAGAGGCGACGCCCGGGCGAACAGACGTGCCAAACCGGGCTGCTCGAACGGCGTTGGAGACGCGCAATATGCGTGCCCCTCGACCGGCACCTTGGGGACGCGCCTGGCAGCCGCGAGCCGCGCGTTCTGGGACATGCGTTCTGGGACAGCTGGTCGAGGCCGACGTGCGACCCCGAGCCCACGGTCCGTTGTTACACTGTTTGTCGTTCGGCGATGGAGCTCGCCATCAACCGCCCGCCCGGCTGATAGCTCCTACCTCTTGTGTCTGGTCTGGACGTTGGGTAGGAGGTGAGCGCAGTTCTTCACGACGACAGCAGCCACCGGGTGGTGCCCATCGACCCGGACCTCGCTCCCTCCGATCCGGCCGCGCCTGCGCTCGAGCAGCGGCCCGCCCAGCATCCCGCGCGGCGCTTCTCGAGTCGGGCGCAGCCCGCTGTGCTCGCCGCCATCGCCGCGGGCGGGGCGCTCGGCGCACCGGCGCGTTACGAGGTGGCCCAGCTGATCCACGTCGGCAAGGACGGCTTCCCGTGGGCGACGTTCTGGACGAATGTCTCGGGCAGCTTGGCTCTGGGGTTCATCCTGATCTTGGTGATCGAACGGTTCCCGCCCACCCGCTACGTGCGGCCGTTCTTCGCTACCGGGTTCCTGGGTGCGTTCACCACGTTCTCCACGTTCGCGGTGGAGGTGGACCTGTTGATCAAGGACGGCCACGCCGCGATCGGTGTCGCCTACGCGGCGGGGAGCTTGATCGCCGGCTTGGCGGCGGTGTGGGGAGGCATCCTGTTGGCCCGCCTGATGCCGTTGCCGCAAGGGACGCGACAGCGGTCGAGAGAGAGGCTGTCATGAAGCTCGAAGGTCACCAGAAGCGGCTCACCATCTTTATTGGCGAGTCCGATCGGCACGGTCATACGCCGCTGGCGACCGAGATCACACAGCGAGCCCATGCTGCGGGTATCGCCGGGGTGAGCGTGTTTCGTGGCGTGGAGGGCTACGGCGCCTCCAATCACATCCACACGACGCGGATCCTGTCGTTGTCGGACGACCTGCCGATGGCGGTGATCATGGTTGACTCCGAGCAGGCGATCGAGGCGTTCCTTCCTAGCCTCGACGAGCTGATCACGGAGGGGCTGGTGATCGTCGACGACGTCGAGGTGGTCAAGTATGTCGGCCGGCCAGCCAGGGGGGCGGGAACGTGACACTGACGATCTTCGTCGGGTTGTTGATCGCCGGGTCGGTGGGTGCGCCGGCCCGGTACCTGCTCGACGGGTTCGTGCAGGAGCGCACCGAGGGCGCGTTCCCTTGGGGCACCTTCGTCATCAATGTGAGCGGCTCGCTCCTGCTCGGTCTGATCACTGGCGCCGCGCTCTACCACGCGTTCCCGTCGACGCCGAAGATCTGGCTGGGTACCGGGTTCTGCGGCGCCTACACCACGTTCTCGACGTTCACGTTTGAGACGATCCGGCTCCTCGAGGAGGGCGCGGTGGCCGACGCGTTCTTCAACGCCATCGCCAGTTTCCTCACCGCCACCGGGGCGGCGGCCGCCGGCCTTGCACTGGCGGCCGCGCTGTGACCGATCCGCGGCCGCTGCCCGGGCGGCGGCCCGTGACCGCCAAGACTCTGCTTGGCGTCGCCGCGTGGGGCGTAATCACCGGAACGCTCGCCTACGTGATCGGGCGCGGCACGGTCCCCGGCATGGTCGCGGTCTTCGTGGTGATCGGCGTCGGCCAGCGGGTGTGGGCTCGCTGGTACCGAAAACGGCACAACATCCCGATGTAGGCAGCGGTAGAGACCGACCCCGGAGACCCCGCCGCCCGATTGGCCGAGGGGTCATCGGGCGGGCCGATGAACTGGCGAGCCGACCCTTGTCAGCGATCGAGCGGGCCGCCGCTGAGCTGGCGGGAGCCGAGTCGAGGTGAATAGCCGCGCCCGTCGACGAGCGGTCCGCCGCGCCGAACGGGAGCCGACCATGGCTCACAAGCAGGTGGTGGCGATGATCCCGTCGGGCGATCGAGGTCGGCCGCTGGGATTGGGATGTCTACGAGCGTGCCGACAGCGTGGTCGCGATCGTTCACGCCAGCCCCGACAGGATCGCCGAGCCCATGCCGCCCAGCAGCCACTTCCGGCCGGCCGACGACGCCGAGTAGTAGTTCGACCCGAAGTGGCCGACCCCGATGGCGATCGCCCCGATCAGCAACCCCGCCAGCGCCGCCGCCAGCCCGCCCCACTTCAGCCAGCCCAGCACCGTCGTCACCAACTCGGCGCCCGGCATCGACCCGTCCGCCGGCGGGTTCGGGACCTGCGCCCACGCCGCCGACCCGGGTACCAGCAGCGACCCGTGCGAGGCGTGGACCGACGAGGTGCACGCCGCCGCCACGATCGCACTGATGGCAGAGAACTCGTGGTTCCGACGGACGAACATCCCGGCAAACCACACGAGTACCTGGCGTACCCCGGCAGCCTCACCAAGTTCCGAGAGCGCATGTTGGACAAGCAGTTGGCTACGAGAACCGGGGTACTCGGAGCGCGATGTCAGGCCGTCTGGACCGCCCTCCCGTTCCCCGTCAAGAGCAGCGCGTCTCTGTCGCCGAGCGGTGCTCGCCGCATCGTCAGACGATCCGCAGATGCCGACGTCGTGCGGGTCAGGCCCCGACGGGGTGTCGAATACGATGCCCAGGTAGCCCTGTTCGTCCATGGCGTCGGGAGCGCGTATCTGAACCGCGTTGGGCGGCCTCTTCCTCAGGAGACATCGAGACGTCAGGCGAGCACTCTTCTGGCCGACGCAAAGGAGACATCATGCCTGCTCTGGAGGAAGAGGAAGCCGCTCGCGTTGCTGGCATCGAAATCAACGCCCATGCGGCGGCCGGAACCCTCCCGATCGACGAGCTCGTTGGTGCCGCCGTCAGCAAGGAGCCGACGCCGATCCACGACATCAACGGCGAGGTCCTCTTCTATCGGATACCTCTGGTTCGGGGGCGGCGCCAGGTGGCCGTGGCGGACATCGCCGCGCACGACGTCCTGGGCGATCCGTTGCTGGCCGTGTCGGCGGGGCTGTCGTGGCGACCCGATGCCATCATCGGCGAGGCCCGTGAGCAGGCAAGACGGCAGGATCTCGGCGTCGAGCGGGCCGACGAGGTCCGGTTCGTCGCCTACAGCTACCCGAAGGTCGCCGTCCAGTTCCTCGTCGACGGTCAAGAGTTGGCCCTGCTCGAGTGGATGACCTGGCAGCAAGTACCTCCTCGCGACGACAGGGATCGCG
The DNA here is from genome assembly GCA_963728985.1 of uncultured Acidimicrobiales bacterium. Classification (GTDB taxonomy): domain Bacteria; phylum Actinomycetota; class Acidimicrobiia; order Acidimicrobiales; family Ilumatobacteraceae; genus DASXAI01. The sequence continues at coordinate 3,860 of CAVSME010000011.1, forward strand.
ATAGGCGGCCGCTCGAGCCGGCCAACTTCGAGCGCTGGAGCGTCATTGACGAGATGCCGGAAGAGATTCGCGAGCAGAGAAGTCGACAGTTCAGGGAGCGACTGGACGCCCTCTTCGCGCTGAACGTCGACCTCGATCCGCTTACGATCTATCCGGATCGGTGGCGGCCATACTTCGTCATCAGCCTCGTTGACGTCCGTGAGCTCGCGTACTCGCCTCGAACCGGTGACCACGCCATCTGCTACGAGCTTCGGGGCCAAGAGACCAACGTGTGGTGCGTTGGAGCCAGCACCCAGATGCTGCTCGACTTCTACCGGTACGAGTACACCCAGAGCCGTCTAGCGCAGGAGCTCGGCCTCGGCACCCTCGCGAACCCCAACGGGCTGCCATACAGCCAAGTCGCCAAGGTCGTCACCGCGATCGAGACGCTCACCACGAAGGGCCTCGATGCAACGATGATCACCGGGCCGGGCTTCGACGACTTCCGGCTGGAGATCCAGCACAATCGGCCTCTCATCAGCTTCGTGCCTGGACACTCGCGCACCGTCGCCGGCTACCGTGAAGCGCTGATCGCGCCGATCTACGTGCAGCCATATCGCGGGCTGCTGGTCTACGATCCCTGGCCGCCGGGCGTCGGAGTCGTCACCCGGTGGGAGAACTTCGCCACGCAGATTTACCAGTTCGCGTACAGCGCCCACGTCCGAAAGGTATGAACCCCTGGAAGACGTGAGCGCCATTCGGGCCCGAGCCGCGGCCTACGTCGATGCCGCCGCCGACCTCGGCGAGCCGATCGAAGTTCGCGATCAGCATGGTGACATCCGCTCCTGGTTCGTGCCGATGATCGACGGAGACCGGATTGCAGGATTCGTCGAGCTCGAGGTCGACCTACGGCACCGCCGAACCTCGATGTTTGGCGGCTCTGGATCAACGCGATCCCTGCCCGTAGCAAGCTCGTGGATCGACCCGGAGGCCGTCCTGGAACGAGCTCGCCCGCAGCTCGCGCCGGGCGATGTCCCCGGAGAGCCGTACCTGTCGTTCGACCGGCTTCCCGACCGGGTCGCCTGGGCCGTGCCGGTGTCCCGATCGGCTCGGACCTACACCGTCTACGTGGCCGGGGATGCGGCCTGGGTGGGAACCGGATCCGCCGGACTTGAAGACCGCTGAGGCAGGGTCATCCGGCCCGCCGGTGGCGCCGAGAATCGGGTATCAGAGCTTGGTCAGCGACACTCTCTCTGGGGGACCGAGTCATACAGGAGTCGACTCGCTCCAGGGGAGGCCTGCCTGGTCCGAGCCGCCGGCCGTTCGAACCACCACCCGAGCATCGACGAACACACGCTCGTCACTGTAGAGCGACGCAGTCCAAGGAATGACTCACAGGAGGAACCAGCTGGCCATGACCGAACATGCAACTCCCAACGCGGCCCGGATTCGTGTTTTCCCGCCGCCACCCGACCACTTCGATGCCTCGATGGCTTCCACGAGGGAGCTCAAACGACACGGTATTCCGCAGCGTCCGGACCCGCACAAGGAACCTGCCATGGCGGCATTCTGGGACGAACGTGTGAGCCGCTACCGGAACTATCAGCATCTCGAGGCGAAGTTCATTGCCCGGGAGGACATCGATGCAGATGTATCGGCTGCGCCTGCGCCACCCGGAGCCATCCAGACTTGCGGCTATGAGTTGTCAAGCAGATTCTCGATCGCGATGTTTTCTGGAACGTGGACCGTGCCCAACCTCAACCACAGCCTGACTCCGGCGCCCCCAAACCACTTCCGCACCTTCTTCGGATTGGGCTTTCTGGATCTGCATGTGGAAATGGCCGTGAGCGCCACGCAAGCGATCACCACCCTAGTCCGAGTTCATACCGGTGACGTGCTCGACCTGCCGGTCCACCCGGGCGACGCCATTAGCGCTACGCTGTGCCTACAAGACAACCAAGCAGGCACAGCCTTCTATCTCGTAGCGAACGAGACGACCCGTCAAACGGTCAACTTCAGCGTCGATACGGGACTCTCTCCGGCGGTTCGGATCAATGCCGGCATCGGTCGAGGCAACGCCGACTTCCCGCTGGAGCCACTGGCCCGCTTCGGCCTCGTGTACTTCGACGAATTGGTCGCGTTTTCCACCGGTGGCACCCAACTACTGACGAATGGCATCGCTACGCCCATGGTTGAGACTAATGGAACCATTGTGGCCGACATCGTCAAGCTGAACGACTTTGCCTTCAAGGTCGTGCACCGGGGCGGGTGAGGCAGGAAGCCGGGTTGGAAGGCTTTCTGAGGAGGTCGATTGGTGGATTTGTTCAACCACCCGGTCCATTACGGACTGAACGACGTCATGATTCCGCTCAGAGGTGTTGGTCCGTCAATCGTACCGAACCTCCCGACCACTCCTCTCGGGTTGGTCGGGCACTCCTGGGGCGCCAAGGCGGCGGCTGCTGTGGGCAGTCGAGGCGTCGTCGAGGCGCAGGCCATTGCTTCTGTCGCCGGAACCTGGGACAACCCCAGCGATGGCTTGATCAAGGCCAATCTTCCATCACTCATGATCGCCGGAACCGATGACCAGGAGGGTGCTGCCCTCAATGGACTGTGGAGCCAACTGCATCCTCCCAAGCATCAAGCCATGTTGAAGGACGTCGATCACTGGGGGTGGTTCGGCTTCGACGGCCAGATCTACCCGTGTGGACCCCACTCCACATATTCGGCGTGCGTCAGCGGTTATAAAGCGGCGAGAGAATTGCTGGTCGGCTTCATGACGAAATATCTGGCGGGATGGTGGTATTTCCCACCACACCTGCTCGGTCACGGGTACAACGCGGCAACATCATGCGCTCTGCAGGTTCGCTGGGAGGATCCGCTCGTAGAGACCTCCGAGAAGAAGGTCATCCTCGGTGACTGGACGGGTCATGTGACGTGGTGACTTGATTGTGATGTCCGCCGCAACTCATGCGGCGGGCCCCGCTGGCTGGCAGCCGCCTTCACCATGTGGCGGTGGTGCTCGATGTTGCGCATGATCTCCGGGCGCGTCGAGATGCCCCAGACGGTTGGCACGAGGCCGACGGCGTTGTACGGCTCGATCATGGTCCCCCCGTGGATCGTGGCGAGACAAGGGGTGGTCGCGATTGTCGCAGCCTGGTCACGGTGACCGCCGCCACCGGGGCGGCATCGCCCCGGCCACGTCCGGATCGAGGACACCGTCACACCGAGTTGACGGTCACCTCCGGCTTCACTGCCCTTATGCGGGGTCGGCGCAGGACGAGCGCAGCGAGCACGGCTGCGGCGAGGACGGCGAGCACCGTTCCGACAAAGAGCGCTGCGCTCCAATCGGCGTTGACGAGGAAGAGTCCGCCAACAAGCACAGCGATCACGACGAGATCCGCCACTACGACCTTGAGGCTGTCGGCATTGGTGACGATCGCCGCGACCGATAGGGCCGCCAGGACGACGCCGAGCAGCAGCTGCAACAGAGTGCTGCGATCGTCCCACACGGCCACCGCCATCAGGGCGGCGGCGAGGACCGCGATCGTCGGGATTGCGACCTTTACCACCTGGGAGCCGCGGAAACCGGTCGACGTCAGCATGTTGGCAAGACGTAACGTCCACCGCACCAGGCCCAGGACCGGGCGCACGCCGCCGAGCCCTCGCGTCTTGGCCACGGTGTCGACGGCCCCGGTGGCGACGGCCAAGGCCTGCGTGCTCAGCGTCGTCATGCGATCTGAGCCGAGCTCTTCCTTCAGGCGGTCCAACGCCACCTGGCAGTTCTGGAAGACATCAACGATCGTGGCGGCACTCGCGTTGTCGTTGAGCTGCCTCGCCGCCTCCAGGAACACGATGTCGCGGCCGGTGGCGGTGGCGCCGCCTTCTCGGTCCGCCGCGATATACGTGCGGATCTCCCTCAACTCCTCACGCAGGATCTGCAGTTGCAGCCGGGGCGCGACGATGCGCCCGAGCCGGCGCCGGGCCACAAGTGCCACCGCCCGGTGATCGGTCGGGTTCGATTGGGCGACCTCGGTGAGCAGCGACTCGATCTGGCCAACGCCACCGGCCAGCTCCGGCCGTTGGGCCAGCCACTCCCGGTCTGCGCCCGTCGGGCCGACCGCGATCTCGTACAGGCGAGCCGCGAGCTCGCCAATCGGGGCGCCGGTGCCCAGGAGCGAGTCGGGGTCGACGAGCAGTTCGACGATGCGCATCGCACCGTCCATCCGACCCCACATCCAGTCGTTCGCCCGCCAGCCCCCCCGGTAGAAGGCACCGAAATGGTTGAACTGGACACCAGTGAGCTTGGCGGCCGGCGTGCTGCGGCCGTCGAAGCAGTTCGGGGCGTTGGCGCTGAGTTGGATCAGATCGATGCGCTGGGGATTCGGGGCGAGTGACGAGGTGGTCGCTGTCAGCAGGATGTCGAGGGCGCGCACGCCGCGCCACGAGGCCTCGGCGCTCGTCGCGCCGGTCGCTTCCACCGCCTCAACGAGTGCCCGAAGACCATCCACGTCCTTCACCAGTTGGTCGATTGGTGCGTTGGGTCGCGGGGAGTCATGGACATCCGCGACAATCGCCGGGAGGCTGCTCGTCAGAGCCTCGTAGGCAGACGCGATGACATCGCGCACCGGCTCGTCGCGGTCGAGGGCTGAGGTGAGCGCCGCCGATACCTCCGCCCGTTGAGCGGCCAACGTGGTGCGCTCACCGTCGGGGGCGCGAGTGATCGCCCGGCGCAACAGATCCTGCACGATCAGCAGCGCTTGGCGGCGGCCTTCGCGATTGCCGGCCGCGTCGACCGCAGCCGCGTCGGCCAGCACGTCGCCTCCGGCGACGGCCTCCGCGGCGAGGGCAAGCTGGCCCCGCTGGATGTCGATCACCGGCCGGAGTGCCTCGGCCGCTCGGAGGAGATCCGGCCCGGTGGCCGGGTCGATGGTCAGAGCGCGCCGAGCCTGGCTCACGGACCGGTAGTCATTGGAGCGGTCGAGGATCGTGCGCAGCTGGCGGACGATGTTCTGGTCCCGCGGGATGAAGAGGGTCGCGTTCATCACCGTGAGCAGATCGGGTGGGTCGCTGCCGAATGGTGGAGGGAGTTGCACCTCGTCGCCGCCGGCCAGTGGGCTCACATAGCACAGGACTCGCCGCACAGGCCCGGAGCTCGGCTGGTCCCGTATGAGGTCGTAGACCTCGTCGATCGGCTCATTGGCGACGAGGCCACCGTCGAGCACGTAGCGGGTGGACGCAGGATCGTCGGCCTTGACGAAGTCTGCGACGGACGCCATGTCGACGGTGCCGGCGCCCGTGTCGATCCGACTTGCCTCGAAGGCCATCGGAAAGGACGCGCTCGAGCGGGCCGCCCCGCGAGCTGATCCACGACCGCCGGCTGGTCAAAGGCGGCTCGACCGCCCGCGCCGGACGCGTCCGTGCTGAAGGTGTACAGCCCCAAGTACGTCGAGCTGCTGACCCCCGAGCCGAGTGCGTCCGTGAAGTTGACGTCGTTGGACTGCATCAGCGTGGACGTGACCGACAGGTGCACGGGCGGCAGCCCGGCCCTCTCGCGCGCCGCGCCAGTGCCCGTCGGCGAGGTGCCCTTGCCCCGCAGGTTGGCGATGGCTTGTCGTACCTGGCCGAGGAAGTAGCCGTCGCCGTCGAGCAACGACGGGGGGGATGCTGCCCCCGGTTGACGAAGCAGGGCGGCCATGTCGGCGGCGGCGAGCCACACGTTCCGGAGATCCTCCAGATCCGACGACCAGGCAGTGGCTGATGCGAGGAGGGCGCCGTTGAGCCCGCCGGCGCTGGTCCCCGAGACGATGTCGATAACTGGCCGGACGCGACCCAGTTGACAAAGCTCGAAATACACGCTGGTTGCGACATCGCGTCGCAGGCGGTCAAGCTCGAGCGTGACGCCGCCCATCCACACTGCGAGGCTCACGCCACCGGTCATAACGACCCCGAGGCGCAGTTGCGCGCGCGGGTCGGCCGTGGAACTCACGGCACCGTCCATAGCTACCTCCCCGATTCCAGCGGGCCGAGCCTACGCTGAGTCGCTCGCGGATCTCGTCGTCATCCTCTCTTCGCGAATGCCGTGAGTAGATCGTGAGTATCGCCCAACCCGGCTGGCGCCGGGCGAGGTCATGGGTGGGAGGGAAGCGCTCAGGTCGCTGGCTGGACGGTGGACGATCGGTTGCCTACCCAGCGAATCCTCACGCTGGTGCGCGCGCCCCAGTAATCATCTCACTTAGCTTCCTGGCGATGAGACGCTCTCGCTCCTCTGTGGCGTGTTGATAGGCGAGCGCTGCCCTCGTCGACGAATGACCCATGCGCGTCATCAGCTCCTTGGTACTCGCTCCCGTCATCGCCGCAAGCGTGTTGCCGGTGTGGCGAAGGTCGTGGAATCGCAGCTGGTCCAGGCCGGCCTCACGCGCGATCGATCGCCACGCTCCGCTGAAGTTGCCGCGACGCAATGGACCGCCCTTCGGGCCCACAAACACGAGCCCACAAGGTCCGGGCTCGGCGTATACGTCGAGATGATCGCGCAGTAGCCGGTAGGAACGATCCTCACGACCGCGGCCGGCGACGACCTGATCGCCCAAGAACCCGTGCGTCTTCAGCACTTCGCGACCGTAATCGGACCGGGTCGATCGGCCCGCGAGAGGTCGGCGTGCCACTTCCGGACCATCGAGGGCGTGATGGAACCAAGCTCATGCGAGGATCAATCCAACTCCCCCGGGACCGGTCGGCTACCGCGACGGCAAGCGCCCTCTCAGCCTCGGCACGGGTGCGGAACGTGCCGAGCGAGGTGTACGTGTTCCCGACCTCAAGAATCGCCGGCTGCCACCGGCCGGACGGCAACTGGCGAAGTGCGCCACTGTCTCGTTGGCGTCTCAGTCGCTTCGCCATGACCGGACCTCCCAGCGCTGAGCGTGAGCCAGATCGTGCAAATACCGCTCCAACCGTCGCAACGGGCGTTCCGGCCGTACGGGCACGTATCGGTGCCCGAAAGGTAGGCCGCGGGCCGGTTGCGCCGTCGGAACCGGCGGGCCACCATGCAGTCACGACCTGGGTGACCGAGCGCTGATGGCAGCCCTGGAGCGCGACCACCGCGAGGCCCACGGAGCGCCCCACCGGGCCCCGGCCCGAGCGCGGCCGGCGACCGAGAACGGCAACCGCCTGATCGGGCTGCAGCGCACCGCGGGCAACGCCGCCGTGGCCCGGATGCTCGTCATGCGGCACGCGGTGGCGGGCACGGCCGTGCACCGGCACACCGCCGCCGATCTCTTCGGCGCGCCGGGGACCTCGCTGGCCGACTTCGTCTCCTCCCTGGCCGTGCAGGCCGACTGGTTCGCCGAGCCGTCGTTGACCCCGGCCGATCGCAACGACCTCCACGCCCTGCTGATCCGGGAGAAGGAGGGTCCGCACATCCTGGCGGCGGCGGGCGACCTGCTCCTCACCGATTTGCGCGGCGTGGGTGCCGCCGACTGGACAGCCCTGGCCGAGTACGGCCGAGGGCGCCGGAACGCGGGAGAGACCGTCCGGCTCATCGACCCGGCACCGCGACCGCTGGCCGACCGGGTCGCCCTGGGAAACACCTTGATCGCCCTGAAGGCCGTGATCCCCGCGGCCACGCTGGCCTCGTCGGTGTCCGAGGCGCAACTGCTGGACGTGCACGCCAGCGCGCTGGTCCCCACGCTCGCTGCGTACTTCACCACGTTCAAACCGAACCTGGAGATGACCTACGAACCAGCGGCCGGGGCGCGGCCGCTCGAGTTCCAGAACATGCTCGACCTGCTGCGGGGACCGGGGACGGCGCCGTTCGCCACGCTGCTCGGCAAGGTGCGCGACCTGCACCGCTTCCCGCCGGCCATGCTGACCAACCTCGTCCACAACTTCGCCGATCACACCCGCAGCCGGCCGGTCCACCTGATCCTGCACGGCTCGCACGACGCCGCTGGCGCGTTCCAGCAGAGCGTGGGCCTCTTCGCCAGCCTGGTGGCCGACGCCCGCAACCTCCACCTGATGCTGGAAGGGCGCGACACGATCGCCGACCTCACCGCCGCCGTGCCCGGCATCGCCGCCGCCTACGGCCAACCGGACGCGACCGGCACGCCTCGCATCGGCCAGGTCATGATCGCCGGCCACGGCGAGTCGCAGTCGGTGGACCTGGCCCAGAACGACGAGATGAACCTGGACCCGGCCAACGCCAAGCAGAAGAAGGACACCGAGGACCTCATCAACACGTTGATGAGCAACATGGACCCGGCCACCGCCCGCGTCGTCTACGCCGGTTGCCTGGTCGGGTCGAACCCGGTGCCGGCGGGCCTGCCCGCTGCCGGCATCTCCGCCCACCTGGCCACCAACCGCAGCCTGGCCACGGTCACCGACCAGGCGGCGGTGGCCCACGGCATCGCACCCGGGCGGACCCAGGGGGCGCGGGCATCGGTGGCGCTCGGTATGTCGTCGTCGTTCATGGACGCCGCCGGGAACATGTCCGTGCAGTACCCGTTCGATCCGAACGCGTATGGCAACGCGCTGACCTACGTGGCCACCGGTCACGAGCCCGAGGGACTGTTCCGCGCCGCGGTCGAGGTGGCGGCCACGGCCGGGCCGGCCGCCGCCGAAACCCAGCTGCGGACCCGCCTGACGATGGGCGTCACCGCCGGGCACGAGTGGTTCGACGAGATCATCGTCTCCGCGATCAACGTCGCTCTCTCCGGGGTGGCGTTGGGCGCCGGTGTGCCCGTCGAGAAGCTGAACATGCTGGCCCACATGGTCGGGCCGCCCTTCCTCGTCGGCAACTCCGAAGACGGTCACGGCCGCACCGTCGGCACGCTGGTGAACGACGTGAACACCCAGCCGCTGGCGGGAGCGTTCTACACCGAGATCGGCAAGCAGCCCTCGTTCGTGGCGCCGGGGAACGCGTCGTTCCGCAACGGCCGGTTCGTCATCGAGCAGGCGTGGCTGAACCAGGGCGGGCCCCGGGCCGCGCCGCTGGTGGCCTGGCTGGACGCCACGCCGACGGCCACGGTGGGCTGGATGGGCAGCCGGCTCGATGCCCTCGCCATCACCGCCTCGGCGGCGGCGCTGTTCGGCGGCCCGGCACCGGCCACCTCCGGTCGGATCCGGCTGGCCCTGGCGTGGCTGCGCTCGGACCCGTTCGACCTGGACATGACGGCGTTCCTGACCGCTCAGGTGCTGCGGCCGGCCACCGGTCCCGAGCTCACGCCGGCCGTCGTCGCCGAGCTCGACGGTGCGTCGCCCAACGAGGTGCTCACGGCGTTGGGCATCATCGCCACGGCGGCGGTGGCGCCCGGCGGACCCGAGCTGCCAGCGGCGAACGCCCAGGTCAGGGCCGGTCGCGGCAATGAGGTGCGCATCGAGCCGCACGCCTACCTGGCCACAGTGATCCCCGCTGGCCTGAACGTGCGGGCGTTGCCGGGCATGCACGGCGCACCATTCGAGGTGGTCCACGCCGGCGATGTCCTGCAGGTCACCGGGTTCACCCACGACTGGGCGGCGGTGGATCGCGGCGGCCGCCTCGGCTTCGTCTTCCGCACGCTGGTGACCCCGCCATGACGGCGTGGCAGGCGCTCCCGGACGGCGTCGGCACCGTGCTGGCCATCGCCGGCGACGTCCGGGTGGCCGCCCAGGCGGGCCGGCTGCGGGCGTGGCGCGGGCTCGACCCGATCTGGCAGGCCGAGGCCGGTCAGCCGAACCCGGCGGTGCCGACCATCCTCGCCGACGAGGTGCGGTGGGGTCCCTGCGCGATCAATCTGCACACGGGCGCCGTCTCCGAGGTGCCATGGGCCCGGCCGGCAACGGGGTACGTGCAGACCGCCCATGCGTGGTCGCCGGACGGATCGATGGCTGTAGCCGCCGGTCGCCGCGAGGACCCCGGCGGGTCGTCGCCCCCGGCGGCGGCCTGGTTGCTCGGCCCGTCAGGACCGACGACGCTCTGGTCGGGAGCCGACGTGCCGCCCCTGGCCATGTTCGTCGACCCCCCGCTGGTCGTCGTCGGGCATCGGCATCCGGATGTCCACCGCCCCGACGGGACGCTGGTCCGATCGTTGGACGGGGTGACCTCGGCGCAACGGATCGACGGCCACGCCGGCCGGCTGCTGGTGGTCGAGGCCGGCCTGCTGTCGGTCTGGGAGCCGAGTACGGGAACGCTCCTGCGTCATGCGCCCGGCACGTGGGTGGACGCCTGCATCACGCCGGACGGCGAGACGGTGGTGGCGGCGGACATGGCCGGAAACCTCCACCGGCTGGCCGCGACAACCGGCGGGGGCGACGCCGTCGAGACGTCCGCCGATCCCGTCATCGGGGTGGCCACCGACGGCCAGACGCTGCTGGCGTCGTTCGCCCGGCTCCCCGGCCTGCGCGTGCGCCCGCTTTGAGCCGGGAGCACGCGCTCGGGGCGCTCAGCGAGCGTGCGCCTTGGTCCAGTCGAGGACCTGGTCGGCGACCTCTTCCCAGCCGGGCGCGCCGGGGAAGTGCGGCCGGTCGGGGAATTCGATGTACTCGGTCGTCGCCGTCGACTTCTCGTACTTGCGGGCATTTACCTTGCTCACGCTGGCGGGCACGACGTGGTCCTGACCGAAGCCCACCAGCAGCAGCGGCGCCCGATCCGTACGGAGGAAGTCGACCTTGGCGGCGGTGCGCGGGTTCAGATCGGCCGTCGCCCCCTCGAACAGGATGGGACCGGCGGCCGGGATGGCGTAGCGGTCGTAGTACGGCTCCGACTCCTCGAGCGTGAGGGTGTTCGTCATCGTGTAGTGGAAGTCCTTCAGCGTGTACGGCACCGCCTTGTGCCGGTTGCGCGGATCGCGCAGCACACCGAAGCTCGACTTCGCGGTGCTGAGCGGGAGACGGTGGATGCCGCGTGGTGGGGCGGCGGAGAGCCCGACGCCGGCGGCGCCGAGGCCGCGGTCGACCAGCAGTTGCGTGAAGAGCCCGCCGAAGGAGTGGCCGATGATGATCGGCGGCTTCGGCAGGTCGCGAATGAACTTCTCGTAGTGGTTGACGATCTTGGTGATCGTCAGCGTGGCCAAGGGCGACGGGTCGGCGCGCACCGCGTCGACGTCGCCTTCGAGGCCGGGCCAGGACGGGGCATGCACCTCGTAGCCCGCGGCGGCGTAGCGCTCGGCGTACTTCTCCCAGCTGCGCGGCGTCATCCACAGGCCGTGTACGAACACGATCGAGTCGGGCATGGCTGTCTCCTGTCCGGGCGCGCGGCACCGGCGGGAAGGGGGTGAAGCTCGCACACTACCGAAGGCGGCGACAACCGCCGATCGTCACCAGCGACGGACGACTCGTCGAGTCCAGGCCGGCCGCAGGCTGTCGCAACTATGGCGCGTCGTTGGCAAAGGGGGACAACGCCTCAGCGGCGAGGACGTCGGAGAGCAGCAGCCACGCCTGGCACCAGGCCGCCTCGGCCCGGTCCGTCCACGTGGGCAGGCACTCGCGCGCCGCGCCCATCCACGCTCGGCCCTCGACGCCGAAGGAGGGCGCGGTGCACGGGTCGGGCCAACTCTCGCCGATGTCGCGGGCGCGGATGGCGAGGCGGCTCGGCGCCGTCAGCAGCCCGACCAGTTCCTCCACCGCCCCGAGCAACCACGCCGCCCTGAGTCCGGCCGCGGTCGGTGACCCGACCGTGGCCTCGAATCGTCGCGTCAGCGCCGCCAGCAGTGGAGCGCGATGTGAGCGGAGCTCCGCCCACGAGCGCTCCACCGCGACGAGATCCTCGGGTGTCATGCCGCGCCTGCCAGCGGCACGAACCAAGGCGGCGCCGCGCCGAGGGCGTCGAGCTCGGCCAGCACCACGCGCTGGCGGCCCATCAGTTCGGCCAGTTCCGTGAGCAGCTCGCCGACCGGCGAACGGCGTGGGCGGTCGCGGGCGGGCGACTCGAAGCCCAACCCCCGATCGAGGACCCGCTCGAGGTGCTCGTACTCGTGCAGCGCAGCGGCGCCGGCGCCGGCGGCGAGGTGGCGGCGCACCAGTTCCACGTGCGCCTCTTCGTCGGTGGGGTCGAGCTCGGCCAGCTCTCGCCATTCGCCGGCCACCCGCAGCACGTCGAGGCGCCGCAGCCGCAGCAGCTCACGCCGGTCGGACGCCCAGTCCTCGTAGAGATCGCCGGGCAGCAGCTCGCCGCCGTACCACGCCAGCGCCTCGCGAGCGGCGGCCGGGTCGGACTCCCGCAGGGCGTCGCGGGCCAGCTGCTCGAAGACGATGGCGTCGACGGTCAGCTCCACGTCCGGGAACAGCCACACCACGTCGCCCCGCAAGACGATCGCGTCGGAGCAACCGGCTCCCTGGCGGGCGAAGTGCGCCGCCTTGTGCAGGCGGGGGGCGCAACGGGCCGGCGACTCGTGCGGCCAGAGCAGGTCCATGACCTGCTCGCGGTGCAGGTAGTGGCCGGGGGCGAGGGCGAGCACCTTGACCAGGGCCGCGGCGCTGCGCCGCGTCCAACCGCGATCAGGGGTCCGGATGCCGTCCACGGCGACGCCGAAGCCGCCGAGGAGGGTGATGGCGACTGGCGTGCGCCCATCCGTGTTCACTGACCTGGTGGTCGTGGTGGTGGTTCCGGTCCATGATTGCCTCCGATGTCGTTCCATGGCGGCATGATCCGCCCGCGCCGGCCCGCCCACATCGGGAGCCATTGCGTACGTCCGCTGCTGCACAGGGGCGGACGGCCTGCGTAGTCAGGCGTCGAGGGCGGCGGCCAGCTCCGAACGGCCCGTGATCCCGAGCTTGCGGTAGACCCGGGCGAGGTGGGTGTCCACCGTTCTGGTCGACAACCCGAGGTGGTCGCCGATGGCTCGGCTGCTGCGACCCCCGACCGCCAGCAGGGCGACTTCGCGCTCGCGGGCCGTGAGCGGCTCGACACCGGCACCCCGGGCCAGCACCGGCGTGTGCAGGCCCCCGGCCCGCTGGGCGAGCTCGAACGACCGCTGCTGGGCCGCCGTGGCCAGGCGCGACTCGACGCGGGCGCGATGGAGATCGGCCAGCTCAGCGGCGGCTTCGGCGGCCAGGCAGAGCGAGTCGATGGCCTCGTAGCGATCCACCACATCGGCCTGGGCGACGACGTCGCGCGCGACGAGCGCCCGAGCATGGTCGGCGTGGATGGCGGCGATCGGCCCGTCGATGCAACCGGCGAGAGCCTCCAGGCGGCCGACGGCTTCGTGGGGAACGCCGAGCCGGACGAGATCGTGGAGCAGGGTGAGCTCGAAGATGTACATCTCGTCCTCGCGCATGGGGGCGATGGTGTCGCGGATGTGCTGGCGGGCCGACATCAGATCGCCCTGGCAGGCCATGAGCCACGCTCGGGTCCGCTCCCGGGTCGCCACCGACGTGGCCACCGGACTGTCGCCCACCTCGTCGGCCAGCTTGAGGGCGGCCGCCGCCTCGGCGCACTCCCCGAGCAGCAGGTGGCCCTGGGCGACGCCGACGTGGGCCCACACCAGCGCGGCCTGCTGGCCCACCTTCGGAGCGATGTCGGCCACCTCGTGGAACCGGCGGATCGCCTCGCTGGCGCGCCCCGTGTCGCGGGCGATCTCGGCCAATGCCATGTCGAACCACACCCACGCCCCGAGCGCGCTGGTCGCCAGCGCCCGGTCGGCGGCCGGCTCGAGCATCTCGCGCGCGGCGCGGAAGTGGCCGGCGTAGGCCAGGGCCCGGGCGGCGTTGCCGACGTGCTGGGCGATGCCCCGGTGGGCCACCCAGCCGGGCAACTCGGCGTGATCGACCACCGCCTGCTCGGCGATGGCCCTCGCCTCGTCGTAGCGCCCCACGCTGAGCAGCCCCACCGCCAGCGCCCCCGCCAACTCCACCCGAGTGCGGGCCGACGCCACCGGCCCGACCGCACTGGCGATGCGCAGCGCCTCGGCGGGGCGGCCGGCGCCGGCCAGCAGGCTGGCCCGCCGGGCGTCGACGGCGGCGATGGCGTCCGGATCGGTGAGCCGCTCGCGCGCCGCTTCGTGGGCCGCCAACGCGCCGTCGAGATCGCGATCGCCGAAGAAGCGGGCGTCGGCCAGCCGCTTGGCGAGGTGGGCGCGGCGGGCGTCATCGAGGTCCTCGTCCCACACGGTGGCCATCGCCCGCTCGATCTCGGTGACCTCGGCGTGCATCGAGTACGCCTCGACCAGCACTTCCACCCGGTCCACCGTGGCCACGCCGGCCGCCTCGGCGGCGTTCACGAGCCGGATGGCGAGGGCCGGGTCGCGCCCGGCCAGGGCCAGCCGGGCGGCGCCCAGCAACCGCTCGCACGGAACGGCGCCGCCGGAAGCCACCCGCCACAGCGCCACCGGCAGGACATCCTCCCGCCGCCGTGCGCCATGGGCCTCGACCATGTCGGCCAGCTCGCTCTGGATGCGGCGCAGGCGCAGCGGCGGCAACGCCGTGCGGAGCACCTCGCCGTAGAGCGGATGGGTGAGGCGGACCGCCGTGCGCAGCCCCGACGTGGTGACGGCGATGAGCCCACTGGCCTCCAACGCCTCCAGCGTGGCCCGGCCGTGGACGTCTTCGAGGTCGGCGAGGCCGAACCGCTCGCACACCGCCAGCAGCTCGAGCACGGCCAGGCCCGCCCGGGGCACGCCGGCCAGGTGTTCCGCCACCAGTTCGTCGAGTGCGGCGGTGGTGGGCAGGGGGCCGACCAGGTCCCACGCCCCGCCCACGTTGGCCAGCACGTCGCGCTCACGTGCGCCCCGGACCAGCTCCGTGAGCACCTGGAGGTTGCCTTCCGAGAGCCGGGCCAGCTCGGCGCGGGCCGTCGCCGACACCGGGCCGTCGAGGGCCCGGTGCAGGAGGGCACCGAGTTCGTCAGCGCTGATCGGTCCGAGCTCCATGCGCACGAGGTGACCGTCACGGTGGAGCACGGTGAACTGCGCCGACGGGGTCCGGTCGGTGCGCACCGTCCCGACGAGGAAGATCGTCCTCGACACGACGAGGGGCACGAGCACGGCGACCGAGGTGTCGTCGAGCAGATCGAGATCATCGACGAGCAGCACCAGGCGGTCGTCGCCGGCCAGGCGGCGCAGCTCGGCGCGGGCGGCGTGGAACAGGCCGGTGCGCTCGTCGTCGCCGATCCCGAGGTCGGCGGTCAGGCGCGCCGGCAGCAGGTGGGCGAGCGCGCCGAGCGGGATCTCCCGGGTGGCGGGATGGCCCACCGCCCGCTCGACGGGGCGGCCGCCCCGCTCGGCGAGGCGCAGCGCCTCCTCGGCCAGGCGCGTCTTGCCCACCCCGGCCGAGCCGTAGAGGATGACGCCGGCCCGCGCCGGATCGCGGTAGTGCCGGCCCAGCTCCTCGAGCTGGGCCGAGCGGCCGGTGAGCGGCCATGGAGCGATCATCGACCCTCGGTCACCGGGATGCCTCCGTCCTCTCGCTAGCCATCTCTGGCCGGCGAGTGTACGGATGCTCCCGTGATCGGGATTCAGGTCGTGACGTTCGACCGCGGCGAGGCCGTGTGCAGTGCGGTGCTGGCGTGAGCGAACGCCTCGGTGGACCACCACCGGCGGTAGACGTCCTCGCCGACCAGATCGATCAGTGGCTGCACCTGGGAGGCATGGGCCCGAAGGGCCGCCATCTTCCGCTCGTGCAGCCACCCTTCGCAGCGGACGATGCCGGCCGCCTCGGCCGGCGCCGTCGACGGTGGCACCTGGTCACCGAAGACACCGACCCGTTCGTTCAGCTCGCCCCACTCCTCGTGGAACGTGGTCAGCTGGGTGGCGTACCACAGCTGCGCCGAGCGACCCCGCTGCTCCCACACAGCCGTCGTCCAGGCGGAGACGGCTCGGTGGTCGGGGTGGCCGGTCATGCCGTCGGGTCCGAACGTGACGATGGTGTCGGGTTGCACGGCGTCGACGATCCGACCGATGGCGTCGATGGCCACGGTCTCGGGCACGTCCAGGCATCGCCCGTCGGTGTAGCCGAGCCAGTGGTGCTCGTGCACACCGGCGGCGGCGAGGCTGGCGGCCAGCTCCCGGCGGCGGTGCCGGGCGAGCTTGGCCGGCGGCCACCGCTCCGGGTCGTTCGTGCCGTGCTCGCCTGGCGTTGCCGTGATGACGACCACTCGCTGGCCGGCGCGGCGGGCCAGAGCCATGAGACCGGCGGACAGGTACGCCTCGTCGTCGGGGTGGGCCCACACGCCGAGCAGGGTGCCGACCTCGTGGCCGGACATGGACGCGGTCATCGTGAACCCCCAGTGACAGCCGGCTCGTCGTCGAGCCGGGCGATGGTCTCGATCTCGTCGGCCATGGCCGCGCTGAGCTCGAGGATGAGATCGACGATCTCGGCGTCCGTCCACCGCATGGCGGCGATCGTGTCGACGACGTCGAAGAGACGAAGCGACACACGGTTCCGGGTCTCGTGGAAGTGGTCGAAGGCGTCGGTCTCGGTCACGCCGTCCAGTGCGACGGCGGCGACGGCGCGCGCGACGAGCTCGGCATCGCGCAGCGCGTCGGTGAGCCCGTGGGCGCTGATGGGATCCTTCCAGTACCCGGCGTCACCGACCAGGGCCCAGCCCGGGCCGTACGGCACGCGCATGTACCCCGTCACGCCGCCGAAGGTGCGCAGGCCTACCGGCAGCCGGGCGGAGTGCAACCGGTAGGCCAGCGCGGGGGACGCCGTCCGCATGACATCGTGGAACACCTCGATGCCGCCCCGACCGATCCGGGCGGGGGTGGCGACGACGAAGACGCACGTCTGGTTCCCGTTCGTGGGGATCAGGCCGGCGCAGGCATTCGGGCGGAAGATCCACTCGTAGCCGTCCGTCTCCAGCTCGGGCCAGTAGCCGTAGATGCACGCGGTGGCGGCCGTGCCGCGCCGCTCGATGGGGGCGGCAACGGCATCGGCGATCGCCGAACGGAACCCGTCGGCACCGATCACCCAGCGGGCACGGTGCTGCACGGCGCGGCCGGTCGGGTCCCGGCCGTTCACGCCGTCGACGCGACCGCGGGCGTCGCGGGTGACGCCCGTGACCGTCGTGCCGTACTCGACGACGGCACCGGCGACGCGGGCGCCGTCAACGAGGATGGGGTCGAGCACGGTGCGGCGGGGGGCGTACAGGGCGTCGACGCCGCCGGCCGGCTTGACCGGCACCGGCACGCTGGCGCCGTCGTGGGTGAAGGTCGACACTCGCACCGCTGGCGTGCCGGCGGCGACGATGGCATCGAGCACGCCCCACCGGTGCAGCTGGAGCACGCCAGCGCGCATGAGCGCATGGGTGGAGAGGGTGTCCGCCCCGTAGCTGCTGCGGTCGACGACGAGGACGTCGAGACCGGCGCGCGCGAGGAGCATGGCGGTGGCCGCACCAGCGGCCCGGGCGCCGACGACAACGACGTCGTGCTGGGTGGATCGAGGGTTCATGTCAGTGTCCTTCCCGACTCAGCAGGACGCGGGCTCGGGATGGCGCTGGCAGGCGATGCGGCCGGCGAGATGGGCAGCGTCGTGGCGAACGCCATCGATGAAGTTGGAGTCGCGGCGGTGCTGGAAGCGCTGTCCCATCACGTACACGCCCTCGACGGGCGTGACGCCGCGCCGCTGGATGATCTCGCCGCGCCCATCGATCACCGGGACCTGCAGCCACGGGTACGAGCGCCGGAAGCCGGTGGCCCACACGATCGTGCTGACACCGTCGAGACGGTCGAGGGGCTCGACCGTACGCAATCGGGCCGGCGATTGGGCGGGCAGGACCTCGTCGCCGAGGCCATTGCTGGCGATGTGGGTCTCGATCTTGGCGAGGAGGCCGTCGAGCCGCTCGTCGGCGGCGGCGGTCGTCGTCGCGAGATCGTCGGCGAAGCGCAGCGACCCACCGTCGACGCCGGTCAGCCGGCCGGCGACGCGGACGCCGAGCCGCTGGAGCGCGGGCAGATCGACGTCGCGATGATCGGGACGGCCGACGAGCTGGAGGGCGCCTTCGGCGCGAGCGCGAGCCGGATCGCTGACCTCGTCGATGGTCCGGGCGAACGTGCCGATGCGCTCGAGCCACCACCAGATGTCCATGCCGCGGTAGCGCCGCGGGACCCGGCTGTGACGGCCCACCGCCAACACGACGTCACGGCCGGCCCGAACGAGCTCGTCGGCGATCTGCACGCCGCTGGCGGCGGCGCCGACGACGACCACCCGCCCGTCCGGAAGAGCCGCCGGGTTGCGGTACGTGTTCGACGTGACCTGGGCGATGCTGGGATGCACCTGCCCGGCGAACCCGGGCACGCGGGCCTCGTCGCACCAGCCGGTGGCCAGCACGACGTTGCGGGCCCGCCACTCACCCGCTGACGTCTCCACCGCGAAGCCGCTGCCGCAGGCGCGCAGGGCGAGGACCTCCGCACCCTCCTCGATGGGCGCATCGAACGACCGGGCGTACGCGGTGAGGTAGTCGGCCAGCTCGTGCGCGCTCATGTAGCCGTCGGGATCGGACCCTTCGTACTGCCACCCCGGCAGCCGGCTGGCCCAGTTCGGGGTGAGGAGCCGCAACGAATCCCATGTCCGGCTGCGCCAGCGCTCGGCGGCGTGGCCTCGCTCGAGCACGACGTGGTCGATGGCGGCGTCGGTCAGACAGCGGCTCATGGCCAATCCGGCCTGGCCGGCGCCGATCACGAGGGTGTGGGTGGTGGACACGGGAAACGGGCTCCTTCTGCGATGCCCCGCCGCGGTCCGGGCCGGCGTCGTTGCCGGCCGGACCGTCAGCGGGTGGGGGGGTCAACCGGCGTCGACCGTGATCTCGACTGGGACGCCGTTGGTCAGCACGTCGAACACGGCGGACCGCCTGCGGGACTGCTCGACGATCTTCTTCAGCTTCTCGGGGTTGTCACCGCGCAGGCGGAAGCTCACCTGCACGTTCTGGTAGCCGTTGCGCACCTCGTCCGACAGTCCGAGGATGCCCATCAGGTCGATGTCGCCTTCGACGGTGGACTCGACCGATTCGAGGTTCACGCCCCGAGCGGCGGCGATGTTGGCGATGCCGGCCGTGAGGCACGCGGCGAGCGCGTGGAGGAGGTACTCGACGGGCGTCGGGCCGTTGTCGCGGCCGACGAGGACAGCCGGGTGGTCGGCGTCGAGCGTGAAGGACTTCTCGTGGGTCATCTCCTGTGTGGCGCCGTAGAAGCCATGAAGGGTCGACTGGTTGTGGGTGCCGTTCACCCAGCGGTTCGTGGCGCGGAACTGGAACTTGGCGATCTCGGGCGTGGTCCGGACAGCATCGATGGTGGCGAACAGCGTCGCCGTGTCGACACCGTTGCGGTTCGGGTTCTCGGTGACGGTCACGTCGGTCTCCTTGGTACGTCGTTCCTGGTGGGATGACCGTAAGAGAGCGACCTTCCCGCGACCTTCCTCTTCTTCGCAGCGCCTCTTCGGCGCCGACTCGCGAATAAGGTGCGGCCCGTGGCTTCCTCACTTGTGCCGCCCGAGACCCGAGAGATGGTGGGCCAGCCGCTGGGCGACCCCGTCTCCGCGGTCGTGACCCGGCGCGAGGCGCAGCGCTACGCCCGGGCCGTCGGCGATCTCTCGCCCATCTACTTCGACGAGACCGCCGCCCGGGCCGCCGGCTACGACGGGCTCGTCGCGCCGCCGACGTTCGTAGGCCACGCCGTGGTCGAAGGAGCGACACTCGACGACCTGCGCGTCGACGGCATGTGGCTCGATCGAGGCCCGCGCCTGCGCCTCAGCGTGTCGCGCAGCATGTTCGGCGGCGAGGAGTGGGAGTTCCACCGGCCCGTCCTGGTGGGCGACACCATCACCGCGCAGCGCCGGCTCGGTGCGGTGGAGGAGAAGGACGGACGCTCCGGGCCGTTCGTGCTGATCCACTACGAGACCACGTTCACCAACCAGCACGATGAGGTCGTGGCCGTGTCGCGGCTCGTGGGGATCGCCCGATGAGCGGCCAGCCGCTCCCCGGTGATCTCGCCGCCGGCGACGAGCTCCCGCCCGCCACCCGGAACGCATCACGCGCCCAGCTGTTCCTCTACAGCGCTGCCACCCACAACCCGCACCGCATCCACTACGACCGCGACTACGCCCTCACCGAGGGACACCCGGACATCATCGTGCACGGCCCGCTGCAGGGCGCGTGGCTCAGCCAGTACGTGACCGACTGGGCCGGACCGAAGGGTCGCATGGTGGCGCTGACATGGCAGAACCGCCGCTCCGCACTCCCCGAGCACGACTACATCTTCCGGGGCACGGTGCGGGCCGTCGATGGAGACGTCGTGCACCTCGACGTGTGGGCCGAAGACGGCGACGGCACGGTGCTGATGCCGGGCACGGCAACCGTGCGCCTGCCAACCGCCTGACGAGTCGCCTACGAGCGCCGGGCGACGGCCAGCAGATGGGCGCTGAGCCCCGCCAGCGCCGGCTCGGACTCGACCAGCCGGGCCGCATCGACGATGACGGCCCGGTCGGACTCGTCGGGCCAGCGGGCGTCGAGCGACGACAGCCACCCAGCCAGTCCCTCGACCCCGACCAGTTCCACGACGTGGAGATCGGCGGCGGTGATCTCCTCGCGCAGCTCGTCCGGATGGTGGAAGAACGCCGTCGTGAACCAGTGGGCGTGGTCGTCGGGGTTGGTGTGGCGACCGTCGCCAAGGTCGCGCTGCACGATCTGGCGGAACGCCGCGTCGAACAGGAAGCCACGGGCCAGACCATCGAAGAGCGACGCGAAGCGACTGATGGCGGCGACCGCGACCGGACCGCCATGGCGCACAACGCGGCGAGCCTCGCCGAGAGCGGCCAGACGATCGGCCCGCTCGACCAAGTGGTACAGCGGACCGAGGAGCAGGACGGCATCGAAGCCGGCGTCGCCAAGGTCGAGCTGCCGGGCGTCACCGACGTCAGCACGGAAGGCACGACTGCGAAACGCGTCGCGAGCCTGCTCCACGTGCCGAGGGGTGACGTCGATCAGCTGGACCTCGTACCCATCGTCGAGCAGCCAGCGGGCGTGCACGCCGGTACCACCGCCAACGTCGAGCACGCGCGCCGGCGGCGGCGGCAGGTGACGGCGCAGGATCTCCTGCGTGCGCACCAGCTCCAACTCGGCGAGCCCGCCGACCAAGCGGTCCTCCTCGCGCTCACGCTCGTAGTGGCGCACCACGACGTCGAGCTCGTCGTCCACCGCGCCGACGGTAACGAAGCCGAGCCGTTGACGGCCGGCCTTTTTCCTCAGCCGGCCGCGGGCGCGATCGGCATCTGGAGCTCGGTGACGCAGCGCGATGGATCGTCGTCGTGCCACTCCCGGTACAGCTCTCGGCTCCGGCCGACGGGCCTGGTATGCACCACCACCGACCCGTCGTCGGCGGGCTCCTCGTACCAGGCCACCATCATGCGGAATGAGACTCTCGCTTGCTGAAGGCGGGCGAGGAGGAGCGGCACCATCCGACCGAACACGGGCCCGAGGGGAAGGCCGAGCCCTTCGGACACATCGGTGATGGCGGCCACCCGCAGCGGCTCGGTCTGCTTGATCACGACATCCTGCATCGACATGGGACTGGCTCCTTCCAGGGCCTTCAGATGGCCCTCCACGCGGCGGAGGCGGGCGTGCTCGTCGGCCAGCGTCTGCTCGATCTGGGCGCTGCGCAGGAGCAGCATCCCTCGCAACTGCTCGACCGTCGGCTCCTCGTCGAGCATGGCCCGATCTGCGCCAGGCTGAAGCCGAGGTCGCGCAACGCCACCAGCCGGTGGAGTCGAGCGAGCTGAGCCACCGCGTAGGAGCGGTAGGCCGTGGCGCCGTCGACGTGCTCGGGGCGCAGCAGGCCGAGCTGGTCGTAGTGACGCAGCATCCGGGGCGAGACCTGGCCGAGACGGGCGAACTGACCGATGCTCAACATGACGGTGCCATCTCACGCCCTCTCACCGTGTCAAGGTCAACTCCCAAAACGACCGGAGCACCGTCCCATGATGAGACGGTGCTCCGGCAGTTGCGACGGAAAGGGTCAGACAGTGGCGGGCTGGCGCTCGTCACGCATGTCGAAGCCCCGGTAACCGTCGGCCACGATGGCGTCGCACTCCTCGCGGTAGACCCCGACACCGCCGATGTAGGGCATCAGCACCCGAGGCTTGCCGGGCACGTTCGAGCCCATGTACCAGGAGTTGGCCAGCGGGTAGAGCGTGGCGTTGCCGGCCTCGTTGTTGTGGTCGACCCAGAAGTCCTCGGCTTCCTTCGTGGACTCGATCGCCGCCTTGCCGTTGTCTCGCAGATACACGAGGCAGTCGGCCACCCAGTCGACGTGCTGCTCGATGGAGATCATCATGTTCGAGAACACCGACGGGCTGGCCGGGCCGGTGATGGTGAACAGGTTCGGGAAGCCGTGCACCATCAGCCCCAGGTACGTGCGGGTGCCGTCGTGCCACTTGTCCTTGAGCGTCACGCCGTTGCGGCCTTCGATGTCGACGGCCACCAGCGCGCCGGTCATGGCGTCGAAGCCAGTGGCGAAGACGATGGCGTCGAACGTGAACTCCTCGTCCGACGTGCGGACGCCCGTCGGCGTGATCTCCTCGATCGGCGTGCGCCGGATGTTGATCAGCCGCACGTTCTCCCGGTTGAACGTCTCGTAGTAGCCGCTGTCGAGGCAGGGCCGCTTCGTGCCCATCGGATGGTCGAACGGGCAGAGGTCTTCGGCCGTCTGCGGGTCCTTCACGATGGAGCGGATCTTGTTGCGGATGAACTCGCAGGCGGTGTCGTTCGCCTCCTTGTTCGTGATGAGGTCGTTGAAGGCGAGCAGCATCCCGACGAGGTTGCCTGACTGCCAGCCCACCTCGTAGACCGCGTTGCGCTCCTCCTCGGACACCTCGAGAGCCGAGCGAGTGGGCTCCACGACCGGCACCCCGAAGCCCGACGTGCGGGCGGCCTGGCGGTGGTCCGGGTAGATCGCCTTCATGGCGTCGGACTCGTCCTTGGCCAGTGGGCGGTTGCCGGCGGGCAGGCTGAAGTTCGGCGTGCGCTGGAACACGGTGAGGTGCGCGGCCTGCTCGGCGATGATGGGGATGGACTGGATGCCCGACGAGCCCGTGCCGATGATGCCGACGTTCAGGCCGGTGAAGTCGACGCCCTCGTGGGGCCAGTGGCCGGTGTGGTAGGTAGCGCCCTGGTAGCTCTCCACGCCCGCGATCTCCGGGAGCTTCGAGTGCGACAGGCAGCCCGATGCCATGACGTAGAAGTGGGCGTCGATGGTCTCGCCCTTCGACGTGGAGATCGCCCAGCGGCAGGCGTCGTCGTCCCACACCGCCTTGTCGACGCTGGTCTGGAACTCGATGTCCTTGCGGAGGTCGAAGCGGTCGGCGACGTGGTTGGCGTACTTCAGGATCTCGGGCTGGGGCGAGTAGCGCTCGCTCCAGGTCCACTCCTGCTCGAGCTCCTTGTCGAACGAGAAGGAGTAGTTGAGGCTCTCGACGTCGCAACGAGCGCCCGGGTAGCGGTTCCAGTACCACGTACCACCCACGCCATCGCCCCGCTCGATGACCTTCACCGAGAAGCCCAAGTTCCGCAGCTTGTACAGCATGTACATGCCCGCGAACCCGGCACCCACGACCACCACGTCAAGGCTGCGGCTGGATCCGTTCCCCTGTGCTTGCGCCATCATCATCCCCCGGAGTTCTCATCGGACTGAACGTCTGGACTGGGTTCCCACCACCGGTCGCCGTCGGCTCGGCCGGATGCCGGCGCAACGGCGGCGGTCACGATGCAGCGTACCGATCCGCCGTTCGGCGGGCGAGTTCGGACGGCTCCGTGCGCCGATAGCGTCGCAGGCGTGTCGACCTTGCGGCTGGCCATCGTCTCTGACACCCATCTCTCGCGGCGGACACCAGAGGCCCAGGCCAACTGGGAAGCGGTGCTCGACCACCTCGCCGCCGACCCGCCCGACCTCGTCATCCACGGCGGCGATCTCACCGTCGACGGCGCCAACGATCAGCGCGACCTCAGCGACGCCCGCCTGCAGCTGGACCGCCTGCCGGCGCCGTGGCGAGCCATCCCCGGCAACCACGACATCGGCGACAACCCGCGGCCCGGCCAGCCCGCCGGCGAGGCCGTCGACGACGAGCGGCGCCACCGCTGGCTCGACACGATCGGACCCGACTGGTGGGCCGAGGGGCTCGACGGCTGGACGATCCTGGCCGTCGACGCCCAGCTGTTCGAGTCCGGGCTGGCCGCCGAAGGTGAGCAGCGTGCCTGGATCGAGGACCAGCTCCGTGAGGCCGGCACCACCGAGCGCGTCCTGTTCGTGACGCACAAGCCGGTCGCCGGACCCGACGACGAGCTCGCCACCGCGCCCCCGTACCGGTTCGTACCGCCCGCCACCCGCGCCTGGCTGGGCCGGCTCCTGGCCGAAGCTCGCGTCCCGATGGTGGTGAGCGGTCACGTGCACCAGTTCCGGGTGCTCGACCTCGACGGTCGCCGCCACGCCTGGGCCCCCACCACGTGGGCGGTCCTGCCCGACGACCTCCAGCCGACGTTCGGGCGCAAGCGCGGCGGCCTGCTGTCGATCGAGTTGCACGCCGACGGGCCAGGCGAGCCGACCCTGGTCGAGCCGCCTGACTTCCGGCAGCTGACCCTCCTGCGCGACGTCCCCAGCCCCTACGACCACTAATTGCCACGGCTTCGAGTGGTGCGGACGAGCACCATCGGTGCCCAAAAGCGTTCCGGTCACCAGAATGCACCGGGACGGTGCCGATCCGTGACCAGAAGCCTTTTGGTCATGTCTCCCGCCCATCCCCCGGGCTGACCTGCGTCACGACCTTCCGGGTGCTTCCCAGCCGTTCCCCGGCGCGGGGAAGAACCCGGGAAGGCCTTCTCCTTATGGTCACCGCCAAATGACCACAGAGACATCAAGGAGTACGAAGTGACTGCCACGACCATGCCCTCCATCACCCACGTCGCCGTGACGGTGTCGGACCTCGAAGTCAGCGAGCCCTGGTACACCAAGCTCCTCGGCGTCGAGCCCGTCCTCGACGAGGACACCGGGCCGTTCCGCCACATCGTGTACGCCGTCGGCGGCACGCTGCTCGGGCTGCACGGCTTCCCGGATCTCAACAGCAAGGACGCGTTCGACGAGCGCCGCCCCGGTCTCGACCACATCGCCTTCGGCGTCTCCAGCCGGCGCGAGCTGGCCGAATGGGCCGCCCGCCTCGACGAGCTGGGTGTGGAGCACGGGGAGATCAAGGACGCCGGCTACGGCTCGGGCCTGTCCTTCCGTGACCCCGACAACATCGCCCTCGAGCTGTTCGCACCTCCTGGAGCATGACCGGTTGCTGGGCAGCGGCACCCGCCGCTGCCCAGCGCGACCGGTCGAACGTCAGCGCGCCATTCCGGCGAGCGCGCCGCCGCAATGCGGCGGCAGGGGCAGCCGGCCGCGGGATTGTCCGAAGCGCAGCGTGTCAGGAGCGAGCCGGAGCGTCAGCGGAGGCGGCGACGAGGACGCGGCATCGTTGCGCGTCCAGGGGCTGCCCCGCCCGCTGGAACTGTTCGACGGCGATCTCCACCCAGCGCTGGGCGGCCGGCAGGTCACCGCTGGCCACCTCGATGGCGGCGTGCGCCTCGGCCAGCGCGCCTTCCCACGACGTTCCCTGCCAGAGCGCCGCCGACTGCGTGGCCATGCCCAGGAGCCGATGGGCGTTGGGAAGGTCGCCGACTTGGGCGCAGGCGATCGTGGCGGGCACGGTGAGCATGACCGAGCAGAACAGGCACACGTCGTCCCAGCCGAGGGTGGACTCGGCGCGATCGACCGTCGCTCGTGCTTCCATCGGATCGGCGGCGGCCAGGACCATCGTGCCGAAGATCCGCTGCAGGAGGTGCTTGGCGATCATCGAGCCTCGCGCCAGCGGGAGCGCCTCGTGCAGCAGCCGCATGGCCGTGGCGCCGTCGCCTTGGGCGACGTGGACCTCGGCCAGCCGCTGCAACGAGTGCGCCTGCCCCGCGGCCGATCCCAGGTCGCGATGGAGCTCGGCGGCCTCGGTGAGCTCGGCCGTGGCCAGATCGAGGGCGCCGGACAGGAGGGCGGCCTCGCCGATCAACGCCGAAGCGAAGGCCGATGCACGGAGGGCGCCGCTGCGCCGGGCCGTGGTCTGGAGGTCGCGAGCGACGGCGATGACCTCGGCGTAGGGCATCGGCCCGTACAACATGTACTCGGCCGGGCAGAGGTAGCCGTCGAAGATGGCGTTGGCGATCTCCGGGAACTCACGCGTGCGCCGCAGTTCGAGGCGCATGCGGTCGAACCAGTTGCCCGAGCGGTGGGCCAGCAGTCCCTGCAGGGCCACGAGGTCGAGCACCTTCCAGTTGCGCTCCCCCGCCAGCACCAGCGCCTGGGCCGCTTCGGCGGCGGCCTCCGCCGTGGCGAAGTCGGAGACGAAGAACGCCGCCTTGCCCCGGGCCAACAGGATGTCGGCGTCGTCGGGGCCGCCGTCGGTGTCGAGGCCGTCGAGCGCCGCGGTGGCCGTCTCGAGGTCGCCCGACATCAGCGCGCTGCGGGCCAACCGGACCCGAAGGCCGCGCCCGGCGGCCTCATCGGCACCGTCGAGCGCCTCGCGATAGGCCGACGACGCCATCGGGTCGCCGATGGCGTTGAGCAGATCTCCCCGCAGCGAGAGCGCCGCCGCCCGCTGGGCGCCGGTGGCATGAGGGCGCACGGCATCGACCAGCGCGAGCGCGTCCCGATACGCACCGACGGCCGCTTCCGTCTCGGCGGCGCGCAGCAGGTAGGGAACGGCCTCGGCGGTGGCGCCGGACTGGAGCAGGTGGTGGCCGATCCGCGCCGCCGACGCGTCCAGCTCGATCAGCCGGCTGGCGGCGTCGCGGTGGATCCGCCGGCGACGGTGCGGTGGGAGATCGTCGAGCAGCGCCTCGCGCACGAGGCCGTGCCGGAACCGGTACCCGGCGCTGGCCGGCTCCACGATGCGCGCCGCCAGCGCGGCATCGAGATGAGCGAACGCCTCTTCCTCCGAGCGCCCGGACAGCGCGACGAACTCATCAGTGTCGAACGACGAGCCGACGACGGCGACGCGCTGGAGGATCTCCCGTGTGGCAGGCGCGATGCCGCCGATCATGTTGGCATCGAGCGCCTGCACCCACGCCGGCTCATTGGCGGCGCGGCGAGCCAGCTCGTTGACGGCGAACGGCAGCCCACCGCTGAGGGCGGCGATGCGGGCCACGAGCTCCGGGTCCGGTGCGCCGACGTGGCGGCCCACCAGCGCGGCGATCTCGTCGTCGCCCAACGGGCCGAGCTCGATCTCGATGGCGTGGTGGCGGTCGAGCAGGCTCTGGCGGGTCTCGACCAGCGTGTCGGTCAGCGGCGCCGGCCGGTGGGCGACGACGATGCAGACCCGGTGATCGCGCGTCGAGCGAGCGATGTAGTGGAGGAGCCGCAGGCTGGCGTCATCGGCGTCGTGGATGTCGTCGATGACGAGCAGCAAGCCGTTCGTGGCCGAGGCCAGGCGGACGAGCTCGGCCGCGGCCACGAACAGCCGCTGGTGCGTGCTGCCGCCGGTCCACGGGATCTCTACGCCCGCGAGAGCCCGGTCGATCTCCTCGCGGTGGTGATCAGGCAGGCCGTCGAGCAGGGTGGGATGGCGGCGACACACGTCGGCCAGCGCCTCCACGACGGGCGCGTACGGCCACGCCCCTTCGACCGGTGCTGACGTGCCGTGACCAACCCGGAAGCCGAGCTCGCGCGCCTGGACCATCGCCGCCGCGACGAGCGACGACTTGCCGGCGCCGGCCGGACCCTGGACGATCAGCGTGCGGCTGCGACCCGCCGTGGAGTCCACCAGCGCCTGCTCCACGACGGCCAGCTCGGCATCGCGACCGATCAGTGCGTCGTCTCGTCTTGGCGCCCCGTCGTGCTCGGCCAAGAGGCGATCCCGCAGGGCCAGCGCGTCGCGGCTGGGGGCCACGCCGAGCTCCCGCCGGAGCGTGCGGTCCATGCGCTCGAACTGGCGCAGCGCGCCGTGGCGGTCGCCATTGGCGGCGTGGCGGCGCATGAGCTCGAGGTGGGCCAGCTCGTCACCGGCGTCCAGTTCCACCACGGCGTCCCACTGGCCGTCGAGGCGCAGCAGATCGAGGTGGCGCAGGCGCAGCTGCTCGCGCCGCTCCTCGGCCCAGACCTCGTACCGGTCGCCGGGCAGCAGCTCACCGGTGTAGAGGGCCAGGGCTTCACGGCCGGCACCGATGTCGCCATCGGCGAGGGCCCGCCGGGCGAGCTCTTCGAAGCGCACCACGTCGATCGTCACCTCGGCGTCGGGGCAGAGCACCGCGCTGTCGCCCCGGAGGACGACCGAGTTCGGCACCTCGATGGCGCGCCGGGCGAAGTGCGCCGCCTTGTGGAGCTTGGGCACGGCCTCGTCGATCGTGTCGTCGGGCCATACGAGATCGAGGATCTGCTCGCGGTGGAGGCGGCGGCCCGGAGCCAGCGCCAGCACCTTCACCAGCGCCGCGGCATGACGGCGAGCCCAGTGGCTCTCCGTCACGGGCACGGCGTCGACCGAGACCTCGAACCGACCGAGCAGCGTGATCTGGATCGTCTCCATCCCCCAACCCCTCCTAATGCCTCGCCCTCAGTGGACGAGCAGATCTGCGACAACCGCCGAGCAGGCGTAGACGGCGCCACCACACATGAGGAGGCGCACCATTGAAGCACCACGGGCGGCGAGCACCGTCCCGACGGCGACGGCCAGGATCGTGGGCACGGCCACGCTCCCGCTCGCTTCGTTGCGGGTGGACACCACGATGAGGGCGACGATCGCGCTCATCCCGGCCTGGCGGACCAGCCGGTCCCCCCGCTCGCTCAGGGTGACCCGCTGGAACAGGAGCAACGGTCCCAGGCGGAAGGCGAAGCTGCCGAGGCCCACGGCGACGATGACGAACCAGGTCACGCCGCTGCCCGCCGGTCGAGGGCCAGCCCGGTGACCGACCCGGCGGCGATGGCCGCCAGCAGGCCGGTGCCCGATGGCCAGTCGGCGGTGAGCAGGGCGACGGTGCCGGCGACGGCGATGACCAGCCGGGTCGTGCTTCCCCGGAGCCCGGTGCCCACCAGGGCGAGCAGGCAGAGCGGCACGGCGATCTGGAGGTCGAGCCAGTCGAGGCGGGCACCGAGCACGGCGCCCACGGCCATCCCGGCCGACCAGCCGGCGGCCAGCGTGAGGCCAGCGCCGAGGAAGTAGCGGCGGTGCTCGGCGAGGTCGGTGGCCAGGTCGGCGTGGCGATCGGCGACGGCCCAGGTCGGGTCGATGATCAACCCGGCGGCGGCGAAGCGGAACCATTGGGGCTGCTGGCCCCACCGCTTGGCCAGCGACGCGCTGTAGACGAGAAGCCGGGCGTTCACGAGGAGCCCGGTGATGATGGCGGCGGCGGCGCCGGCTTCGTCAAGCGTGCGCATCGTGGCCAGGTGGGCGCTGCCGCCGAGGATGAGCCAGCTTCCCGCCCACCCCGCCAACGGCGTGCCGCGGTCGGCGGCGGCCGAGCCGATGACGAGGGCGAACGGCATGTAGCCGGCAAGCATGGGCAGCATCGCCAGCGCGCCGCGGCGACCCGCAGAAGCGACGGTGGTGGTGCTGGGGACCATGGTGGCGATGGTGGCGGGCCGACCTTCCCTGGCCCTTCCCTGATGACCGGCGAGGGAAGAAGGGTGCGGTCAGGTCCCCTCCGTACCGTCCGCTCCTGCCCCGCCGATCCGGGTGACCCCCGCTCACAGGAACGAACGCCGATGTCCTTCGCACACCACCGCCCCACAGACACTGACTACGACGTCATCGTGGTCGGCTCGCAGCCCGCCGGCCTCGCCACCGCCATGCTGCTGGCCCGCCGCGACCTGCGCACGCTCCTGCTCGACCGGAGCCCGCACGGTTCCGACGCCGGCGCTCCCTTGGCCCTCCTGCGCGCCGGCGTGCTGCTCGTGACGCGCTGGGGGCTGCTCGAAGAATCTGATGGCGACGGGCACACCACCGGTGAGCCGCACGACGTTCCGCTGCGGCGACAAGACCGACAGCATGAGCGTGAAGCCGTCGCACGGCGTCAACGCCTTCTACGCGCCATCCCGTCGCCGCCTGCGCAGCGCCCTCGAGGCGGCCGCCGCCGGCGCCGGTGTCGAGCGCCACCACCGGACCATCGTCACCGACGTGATCATGCGTCGCGATCGCGTCGTCGGCGTGGAGGCCACCACGCCGGACGGCCGGACCATCGAGCTGGAGGCGCGCCTCGTGATCGGGGCCGATGGCACCGACTCGACCATCGCCCGGCACGTCGCCGCGCCGCCCACTCGGCTCGCCGCCCGGCCCACCGCCACCACGTACGCGTACTGGTCCGGCCTCGTCGCCGACGGCTACGAGTGGGCGTTCACGCCGGACGCCCGCACCGGCGTCATCCCCACGGACGGCGGGCTGACGTGTGTGTTCACGAGTGCCTCGCCCGAGCGGATCGGCCTGGGCGGTGCGTCACTCATCCGTGACGCCGTCGCCGCCACGGCCCCGGAGCTGGCCGACCAGCTGCGGGCGCCGGCGGCGCGGGAGGGCCGCACCACCCGCCCTCGCACCGGCTTCGTTCGCCGCTCACACGGCCCCGGGTGGGCACTCGTGGGCACGGCCGGCTACGCCAAGGATCCCCTCGGCGTGCACGGCTTCACCGATGCCCTGCGCGACGCCGAGCTGCTGGCGCGCGCCGTCCTCGCCGGGCACGAGGCGGGGGCCATGGACGACGCGCTCGAGCACTACGAGGCCGTTCGTGACCGCGTAGGCGCGCCAGTGTTCGATGTCGTCGATCGCCTCGGCGCGGCCGATGGCGCCGAGGTGGCGCACCTGCTGTTGCAGCTGAGCTCGGCCATGGCCGACGAGGTCGAGGCCATCGCCGCCCTGGACGCGGAGCACGTGCCATGAGCGAGCGGAGCGAGCTCATCGAAGACACGGTGCCTTGTTCGCCGCGCAGCGGCGAACTGCTCACTGGTGCACCGTGCGGCACGCCAGGCCGAACCCGAGCTCGTGATTCGGATTGTGCACCAGTGAGCGAGCAGACCCTGCTCGGCATCTGGGCCCATCCGGACGACGAGGCGTACTTGTCGGCCGGGCTGATGGCCGAATTCCGGCGGCGGGGCGACCGCGTCGTCGTCATCACCGCCACGCTGGGTGAGCACGGGACGGACGATCCGGCCCGCTGGCCGCCGGCGCTGCTCGGCGCGCGCCGCCAGAACGAGCTGCGGGCCAGCCTCGCCGCACTCGACGTCGACGAGCTCCGTCTCCTCGGCTACGAGGACGGCTCGTGCCACCTCCATGACGGCACCGACCTGATCGCCGCCCACATCGACGACATCCAGCCCGACGTCATCGTCACCTTCGGGCCCGACGGCATGACCGGCCACCCCGATCACAAGGTCGTCAGCCAGTGGACGACATCGGCATGGAGCTGGCTCCGGTCTGATGCCGATCTCTGGTACGTCACGGTGACGCCGGACTTCCACCGACGCTGGGCGGCGATCAACGACGAGATCGACTTCTTCGGGTACACGACCGTACCGCCGTGCAACGACGCCGCCGATCTCGTCTACGCGACGACGCTGCCCGACGACCTGCTCGATCTGAAGGAGGCCGCGCTGCGGGCGCACACGTCCCAGACGGCACCGCTGATTGAGCGCTTCGGCACGGCCACCTACCGCGAGTGGTGGCGGACGGAGTCGTTCCGCCGTGCCGCGCCGATGGCCATCAGCCTCGCCGACGCCGCGTAGCGCGATCAGCGGCCGGTGAAGTTGGCCGCCCGCTTCTCCTGGAAGGCGCGCACGGCCTCGCGATGATCCTGCGACGACAGCGTGCGCTCCTCCATGTTCAGCGACAGGGGCAGCACGAGGTTCGAGATCATGCGGATGTAGGTGTTGACCGCCATCTTCGACGCCGAGATCGCGAGACCCGGCCCGCTGGCCAGTCGGGCGGCCAGGGCCATGGCCTCGTCCACCACGGTGCCGTCGTCCACGACGAAGTTGACGAGGCCGAGCCGCTCGGCGTCGGTGGCGGTCAGGCGATCGCCGGTCATCAGGTGGTACTTGGCCCGGTTGACGCCCATCAGCAGCGGCCAGATCACCTGCCCGCCGTCGCCGGCGCCAATGCCCATGTTCACGTGGGTGTCGGCGAACACGGCGGACCGGGCGGCGTAGACGACGTCGGCCAGGAGGGCGAGGTTGGCCCCGAGGCCCATGGCGTAGCCGTTGACGGCGGAGATGACGGGCTTGCTGCACTCCAGGAGGTGATCGACGATCTGGCGGGCCTCCCGGAACGTGGCCGATCCGTCCGAGGTGACGGGCTGGGGGCCGAAGTCACCACCGGCGCAGAAGGCGCGGCCGGCCCCGGTGATGACGAGCACGCGCACGTCGCCATCGGCATCGGCATCCCGGGTGAGGCGGGCGAGCTCCGTGTGCATCGTGCCGTTCACGGCATTGAGGCGGTCGGGTCGGTTCAGGGTCGCCAGCGCAACACCGTCGGCCCGCTTGTCGATGGCGATGGCCTCGTAACGCTCTGGGTCCAGCATGTGCAGAGCATCGCGCCGGACCGCGCCCAGCCTCCACTCCGCGCTCGCCCAGTCACTGGGCCGGGGCCAGGCCGTTGCCGTGGTACCGGGCCCGGTGGACGTCGAGCCGGTCCCAGTCCCACGGGATCGATGCGCCGTCGAGCGTGGCCTCGAGCCGTTCGAGCGAGTGGTGCAGCCCGACGAAGTAGCCCCGCTCGATGGCGACCTCGCGTGCCGGGAGCGTCTGTGACAGGTGCAACGTGCAGCCCTCACCGTCGGGCTGCAGCTCCCAGCGCACGACGCTGCCCGGGTCCACGTGCGTGTGCTCGAACAGCACGGGCGGGGCGACCCGGAGCACTCGGAGGTCGAGCATCATCGTGGGGTCGCTCAGGGACCGCATCTCGAAGCGCCCACCCGGTTCGAGCTCGAGCACGATCTCGGCGTCGAACGGCAGCCACCACTGGGCCAGCTGCTCGGGTTGCGTGATCGCCGCCCACACGTCGTCGACCGGATGGGCGAAGCGGCGCTCGAAGCGGATCACGGGCACGGCATCGCTCTCGTCGAGCACGCCGTCGATCTCGTTCGGGCGAGGGGTGATGGTCATCCATATATAAGCGTCAACACATGTCTTTGTCGCCGTCGCCAGGCGCGGTGGGTCATCCAACCGTCGTGAGGTCTCGGCCGGGCCGCTCCGTGATCGTGTCGACACGGGCGAGGCGGCGCCCGTCGGCTTCGGCAGAGCGATCATGCGGTTCCGGCCACCGCCGGCCTCGCCCGTCAGGCGTCGAGCTTGGCGAACGCCGCCTGGGCGGCGCGCATCCCTTCGACGGCCCGGGGGAAGCCTCCGTAGACGCACATCTGCACCATGACCTCGGACACTTCCTCGCGCGACAGCCCGTGGTTCAGCGCCGCCGGGATGTGGAAGGCGAGCTCGGCGTCCTTGCTCAGCCACGTCAGGATGGCCACCACGACGAGGCTGCGGTCGCGCCGGCTCAGCTGCGGCCGCGACCACACCTCGCCGAAGGCCCAGTCGAAGGCCAGCAGCCCTACGTCGCCCAGCTGGCCGACGATGTTGGCGAGCGCCTGGTCCGGATCGCTGGCGGCCCGACCGTCGGTGAGCGTGCGCAAGACGTCAGTGGCGTCAGCCCGCCGTTGGTCGTCGCCCTTGGGCTCGGCCGGCTGGCGAGCGGGCTGGCGCTCGACGCCGTCGAGCTGGCAGAAGGTGCGCTCCACCACGCGGCTGGCGGCCATGGCCATCGGGTAGCCGGCGTAGGCCGCCACCTGCAGTACGACCTCGTCGATCTCCTCCCGACTGAGGCCGTGGTTCAGGCCGATCTCGACGTGGGCGGCGAGCTCCTCGGTGCTGCCCATCGACGCCAGCGTCGAGATCACCACCAGGCTGCGGTCACGCGGCGCCAGCTGCGGGCGCGACCACAGGTCGCCCATCACGTAGTCGACGGCGTGGCTTCCCAGGGCCCCGAGGCGGCGGTGCATGGCCCGCGCCGCCCGCTCGACGTCGACGTTGCCGCCCTGCATCCGCAGCATCACGTCCTCGGCGGTCTGGTGACGCTCCTCGTAGGACCGGCTGGTGGTCATGCCGGCTACTCCTACCACCTGACGCCGGACGGGCGGTAGTCCGTCCGCGCCACGGGAACGGCTAGACGCTCTCCAGATGTGCCGCCGCCTGTCGGGCGAGAAGATCCATGCCGAGCTCACGGGTCACACCGATGACGTCGTTGAGCAGTTCCGCGGCGAGCTCGCGATCGCTTCGTGATCGTCGTTCGAGGAGCATCCGCGCATGCCAGTAATGGGTCCGCGCCGCCAACGGAGGAAAGCGGGCGCCGAGCTCGAGCTGAGCGGCAGACTGGTAGGCGGCGTCCGCCTCATCGAGGAGCCCAAGGGTCGTGAGCAGATGGCCGATGCTGCGATCGGCTGCGCCTTCGATCGACGTGCCGATCGTGACGACGAGGAGCTGCCCCGCCCATGGCGTGATGTGCGGCAGCAGCGTCTCGGCCGCAGCTACGTGGCCGAGCTGCCGGCAGACCTCGGGCAGGTAGCGCACGGCGAGTGGCGTGCTGTCGTGGCGGGCCAGACGCGAGTCGTCAAGGGTCAGGAAGAGTCGCTCGAACTCGATGGCGGCTGCGGTGTGTTGGCCGGCGTCGGCGAGGGCTCCTGCGAGCATGGCCCGCCAGGCCGGCAGTTGATCGAGGAGCAGATCCAGTTGGCGGAGACCGCCGATCACCTTGTCCACCACGCCTTGCTCCATGCGGGCGGCCAGGATCTGCGCGCCATATCCGAGGGCGACGACGGCGTTGTGCCGGCCACCGTGTTCCTGCGCCGCTGCGGCGATTCGCTTCCCGTCGCCAAACCGCCCCTCGGCCGTAGCGATTGCGGCATCCCAGAGCAGACTGTTGTTCATGGCGATGCCCTGCCGGCTCTCCGTGGCCTGCTCGCGGCATCTGGCGAGGGCCTGTTCTGCATCCGTCCGGCGGCCCACACGCAACCGCGCCCATGCCAGGCTCCTCGCGGTCGACCACGTATTGCGGCCGGCAACCCGGGAGTCGCTGAGCGTTCTGGCTATCTGGTAGAGGTCCTCGGCCGCGCTGAGCATGGCGGCGGCGTCCGGGCCGCGTGACTCCAACCACAGCGTCGAGTGCAGCGTTTCGGTGATCGCATCCGCGTCACCCGTTCGCCGGGCCATCGCCACCGCCTGGGCCGCTAGCTCGCTGTCGTCGCTTCCCGCTTGACTCGCTCGCCAACCCAGGGCGCGTGCGCGGACAGGAGAATCGCCCGGCGGCAGCAACTCGAGAAGCTCGTCGAGCAAGCGATCGACGTTGGGATCCGGAGTGAGTCGGAGTATGTAGGTGTAGCCGTCGAGCGTTCGGAACAGGCCCTCGGGATCGCCTCGTCGTCTAGCCAGGTCAGCGGCCTCGAGCCAGAGCGGTTGGGCCGCATCGGGCAACGTGAGGCTGTTCAGCGCATCGGCCAAGGAGCTCAGCACCCGGAAGCGACGGTCCAGGTCGGCAGGCAGGCGTTCGAGCGTGTCGAGAGCAACCCGGAAGTGGTGAACGGCGTCCTCGAACGCCAGGCGCCGCGTCGCGTCGTCGCCAGCGGCGAGTGCGCTGCGCACGGTGATGGAAGGGTCCCCAACGTCTCCCGCGGCGGCATAGTGGTAGGCAATCGCGTCCAGGTGCGATGAGAGATCTCCAGAAGTGCGCTCGATCTCCTCGGCGACCCGCCAGTGCAGACGAGCCTGTCGGGTGAGCGAAAGGTTCGCTGTGGCCGCGTGACGCACGAGCGCATGGGCGAAGCAGAGGCGTCCCGGCCCTTGCTCACGGAGCAGGCCCGCTTTGACCGCCTCTTCCAACGCATCGATCGTTTCGTCGAGTCCAATCCCGAGCACCGAAGCCACCGTCGTGACGTCAAAGGTCTGTCCGACGACGGCGGCGGCGTCGAGTGCCTGGCGCGGGCGGGGGTCGAGGCGGCCAAGACGACGTTCAATCATCAGTCGCACTCCCGACGGGATCTCCAAGTCGTTCAGCTGCGCCGGTGTGAGCCACTCCCCAGTCGGCGTGAGCAACATGCCGCTTTCTGCGAGATGCGTGATCAGGGCTCCGAGGAAGAAGGGATTGCCGTCGGTTTCCTCCTTCAACCACCGCGAGAACTCATCCGGCGGTCGCTCGCCCGCGTGCAGGGCGATGAACTCGCCGACCTCGCCCGCTTCGAGTCCTGCCAACGAGAGCAGACGAAGATCGCGTGCGGTGCTGAACTCGTCGAACGCGAAGCGGGTGTCGCCATCCGCGTCACGATCCCTGCTCGTGGCGAGCACGCCCATCCGGGGTACGGCGGCGTCGCAGAGATGGCGCAGCATGAGCGCCGTGGCGGCCTCGGCCCAGTGGAGATCGTCGACTACCAGGAGGAGGGGCTGTTCGCCAGCGATCGCCGCGGCCAGGGAAGCAACTGCGTCGAACAACCGCCAGCGCTGCGTCTCTGGCTCGGCCTCGGCCGGAGGCACGAGTGCGGGCAGGCGTCGGGCCAGGTCCGGCCACAGGCGCACCAGCTCGGGGGCACCCTTGCCGAGCACGCGGGCGAGGGTGGCGTCCGGGCACGCTTCTAGCCAAGAGCCGAACGCCTCGACCACGGGCTGGTAGGGGGCGCGCAGCCCCTCGTCGCAGTGGCCATACAGGACGACGAAGCCCGACGCCGCTGCCGTCTGCCCGATCGCGCCGGCGAGACTGCTCTTGCCAACGCCGGGTTCCCCCACGATCAACACGCTCCGAGACTGTCCGTCCGCGAGCGCTTCGAGCAGACGTTTCCCGGCGGCGACCTCGAGGCTGCGGCCAACGAACGTCGCGGGGACGGCGCCGGCCAACGCTGCGGGCAGGTCGTCGTCCTTCTGGGGCGCCAACTCGTACACCTCGACTGGCGTGTCGAATCCGCGCAAGCGCCGCTCGCCCAGACGATGCAGGTCATACGCCGCGCGGCCTCGAGTGAGTAGGACCGTGCTCGCGCTGACCAGAGCCGTGCCCCCCGGCGCCTCCGCGCACAACCGGCTCGCCTCGATCGCCGCCACGCCGTGCCAATCCGTTGCCTCCTGCACCAGGTCACCGCTGCTCAGCCCGAAGCGGAGTTGCAGGCCAGCACCCAGGTAGAACCGGTCGACGAGGCCCTGCAGAGCCACGGTGGCGTCGAGGGCTGCGACCGCGCTCGAGAACGTCGCCATCACACCGTCGCCCAGACCTTTCACGACCTGGCCGCCGTGCGCCGCCACGACGTCTCGGCTGACCCGCTCCAGCTCGATCAACCGGACATCGGCATGGGCGTCCCCGAGGTACGTACGAAAGGCCGTCGAGCCCACGACGTCAGTGAACAACACCGTTACCGTCTCCGGTCTCGGGCTCGTCACGGCCGCAGCGTAGAACCTTGGCGACTCATGACCGCTTCGCTGTCCGGCTGTGGTGTCACCCGAACGAGCGGAAACCGCTCGTTCTCGTGCCATCGATGTGACCGGAAGGCATCTGGATGGAGGGTGCTGCTACCTGGCGAAGGCCAGGAGGCTCAGCCCGAGGGCGAGGAGGCCACCGCCGTAGAGCCGCTCCAGGTGACGCGGGTCCAGGCGCAGCGCGGCCCGGGCACCGAGGCTGGACAGCGGGATCGACGCTGCCGCGAAGACCGCGGTCACCGACCAGTCGATGTGGCCGAGGGCGGCGTGCACGATCGTGCCGGGCACGGCCAGCACCGACGCCACGGCGAGCGAGGCGGCCAAGGCGGACTTGATCGGCATCCGCAGCACCGCGAGGTACAACGGCACCAGCAGGAACCCGCCGGCGTTGGCCAGCAGGCCCCCGAGCAGGCCCACGGTCACCGCCACCAGCGCCAGCCGCAGCCGGGGGCGGGCCACGTCGCGCACCACCTCGTCGGGATGGGGATGCAGGAGGATGCGCAGCCCGATGACGGCGACGGTCACCTCGGTGGCGGCGACCAGCACGCTGCCGTCGATCCACCGCGTCGCCCATGCCCCGACGACGGTGGCCGGTATCCCCCAGGCAACGCTCCAGCGGATCGTGGTCGGGTCGCCCAGCCCCAGCCGGCGGTAGTGGCGGTAGGCAGCGAGCGTGGCCGGCACCGTGGCCGGCAACGGCGACGCCACGGCCACGATCGGCGGGACGCCGACGGCAGCCAGGAGGGGTGTGGCGATCGCGGATCCGCCCTTGCCGAACAAGCCGCCCAGGAAGCCCACGGCGGCACCGATCAGCGCGATGGCGATCCACGTCACGAGTCCAGGACACCACCCCCGCGCACTGCCGTCCAGGACCGACTTTCTCCCAGTCCTATAGATTCGAACTATGGAGCTGCATCAGCTGCGCTACGCCCTCGCCGTCGTCGACCACGGCACCTTCACCGCCGCCGCCGAGGCCTGCTTCGTCGCCCAACCCTCGCTCTCCCACGCCGTGCGGATGCTCGAGCGAGAGCTCGGCACGCCGCTGTTCGACCGGCTGGGCCGCCACACCTCGCTCACCGCCGCCGGCCACGCCTTCGTGCCGGCGGCCCGCGAGGTCATGCGGGCGATCGAGACCGTGCGCGCCGGCGTCGATGCGGTGATCGGCGTCGACGCCGGGCACCTCGACCTGGTGGCGCTGCCGACGCTCGCCGTCGATCCCATCACGCCCCTCGTCGGCGCCTTCCGCACCGCCCACCCGGGCGTGACCGTCCGGCTGGCCCACCCGGAGGGCACCGACGAGCTCGTCGAGCTGGTCCGCTCGGGCAGCAGCGAGATCGGCGTGACGGAGCTACCCGTCGCCGCCGAGCGCATCGCCACGATCCCCCTCGGCCGCCAGGAGCTGGTGGCCGTCCTGCCACCGGGCAGCGCTCGCCCTCGCGCCATCGAGCTGGCGGCGCTGGCCCGCCGGCCCCTCGTCACCCAGCGGCGAGGGACGTCGACCCGCGACGCGCTCGACGGGGCGCTGGCCGCCATCGGCGCCGAGGCCACCGTCGCCGTCGAGACCGATCAGCGCGAGGCCATCGTGCCGCTGGTGCTGGCGGGCGCCGGCGCCGCCGTCGTGCCGCGCCCGATGGCCACGCTGGCCGGCCGCGACGGCGCCGTCGTCGCCCCGTTGCGGCCCCCGCTGTGGCGCCAGCTCGGCCTCATCCACCGCCAGGCCCCGCTGTCACCCGCCGCCCGGGCCTTCATCGCGCTGGCCGTTGGGCGACGAACAGCTGCCGGGGCGGCCGATCCTCCGTCGTCACCTCGGTGACCTCGCTCGGGACGAACCCGGCGGCGGCCAGCCGCCGCAACCACACGGCGCGACCGAAGAGCCCGAGCCGGTGCGTCTCGTGCACCACCTCGACCGACCCATCGGCGTCGCGCAACAGGAAGACGTACTCGGTCGAGATCGACGTGTCCGCCGGATCCGGATCCCACGACCACTCGAGGAAGCGCACGGCCCGCCCGTCGGCACCGTCGTGGCCGCCGTGGTCGGTGTC
Source organism: uncultured Acidimicrobiales bacterium (assembly GCA_963728985.1). GTDB lineage: Bacteria > Actinomycetota > Acidimicrobiia > Acidimicrobiales > Ilumatobacteraceae > DASXAI01. The sequence continues at coordinate 43,269 of CAVSME010000011.1, forward strand.
CTCGGCGAACGTCTCGGCGATCTGGTCGGGGATGAAGACGGCCACACCGCCGGGCCGGCAGTGCACGTACGCCGTCTCGATGGCCTGGCGCAGGTCGTCCTCCGTCACCATGTAGTCGACGGCGTCGTGCACGAACACCGCGTCGAACGTGCGCCCCAACCGCACGGTGCGCATGTCTCCCCGGTGATGCTCGCACTCGGGGTTGAGCCGTCGTGACCCCTCCAGCATGGCGCCCGACAAATCCACCAACGTCATCGTGAAGCTGGCCTTGAGGTGGAGGGCGTTGTGCCCGCCACCGCTGCCGAGCTCGAGCACGTCGTGCACGGGGATGGCGGCCGACCGCAGCATCGTGGCCGCGTAGGCCGCCTCCTCGGTGTACTCCTCGGGCGGCGAGATCAGCGGCCACCACGGGGCCAGCTCACCGTAGAAGCGGTGGCCCTCCTCGTCGACCATCGCCGCAACCTACGCTGGTCGGGATGGACGAGGTGCGCACGTTCTGCCGGATCTGCGAGCCGTCGTGCGGACTCGTGGCCCACGTCGACGGAGGCGCCCTGGTCAAGCTCACGCCCGATCGCGACCATCCGGTCACGAAGGGCTTCGCCTGCCACAAGGGCCTGGCCGCGGTGGACGTGCACCACGACCCCGACCGGCTCGATGATCCGCTGCTGCATGACGCCGACGGATCGCGCCGCGCCGTATCTTGGGACGAGGCGATGGCCTTCACGGCGCGGCGCCTGCAAGCGGTGATCGCCGACCACGGCCCCGGCGCGGTCAGTGCATACATCGGCAATCCCACAGCGTTCAACGCGCTGGCGACGCTCCACCTCGGCGCGCTGATCTACTCCATCGGCGTCCGCCGCACCTTCTCGTCGGGGACGCAGGACTGCGCCAACAAGTTCGTGGCGTCGGAAGCCGTGTTCGGCACGTCCACCGTCCACCCCATCCCCGATCTCGAGCACACCGACCTCTGCCTCATCATCGGCGAGAACCCGCGGGCATCGCAGGGCAGCTTCTACTCCATCCCGAACCTGCTCGGTGAGCTCCGCCGAGCGACGGCACGCGGCGCCCGCATCGTGTTCGTGAACCCACGCCGCATCGAGACACCCGAGCGGGGCGTGGGCGACACCGTCCTGATCCGGCCCGACACCGATGTGTGGTTCCTGGCTGCCCTCCTCCACGAGATCGACCGGCTCAGCGGGTTCGACGCCGGCGTGCTGGAGCGCCACGGCAGCCATGTGGCCGAGCTGCGCCAGTTCCTCGCCGCCTATCCAGCCGAGCGCGTCGCCGCCGTGACGGGCGTGCCGGCGGCCGCGGTGCGGGAGCTGGCAGCGGCGTGGGTGGCGACGCCACGGGCGTCAGTGCACGCGTCCACCGGCGTCAACATGGGCCGACAGGGGACGCTCGCCTACTGGCTCGTGCACATGCTGTCGTTCGTGACCGGTCGGCTCGACGTGGAGGGCGGCAACCTCAAGAGCGACGGCTTCTACGCCAACGCTCGCGCCGGCGCCGGCGTGCCCGACAACGGGTACGTCGACACCGAGTACGGGCGGCTGCGGCGCGGCGCACTGCCCGGCACCCTGCTGGCCGACGCCATCCTCGACAGCGACGAGCCCATACGCGCTCTCATCGTGCTGGCCGGCAACCCTGTGCTGTCCATCGCCGGCGAGGAGCGGCTGCGCAAGGCCTTCGAGCAACTCGAGCTGCTCGTCGTGATCGACATCTACCCGAGCGCCACCGCCGAGCTGGCCCACGTGATCCTGCCGTCGACGGACATGTACGAGCGCGACGACCTCAACGTCGTCAACATCGGCACCAGCGCCCAGCCGTTCGTGCAGTACACGCCGTCCGTCGTCGAACCGAAGGGTGAGCGCCGGCCCGAGTGGTGGATCGCCCACCGGCTCCTCCAGGAGCTGGGCCGCAAGTCCATGCTCGACGACCCCGAACCCGATCCGTGGGCCAAGTGGCGCCACATGTTGCAGAGCGGCAGCGGCGTGGATCTCGCCGAGTTGCAGCGAGACCACCCCGTGCGCGTGCTCCCGCGCCCGACGCCGGGACACTTCTACGAGCAGCAGGTCTTCACGGGCGACGGCCGCGTCGACTGCTGCCCTCCATCGTTCGCCGCCGCCCTCGACCGATGCCACAACCTGTTCGCCGAGGCCGACGCGGGCCACCGCGGCCTGCGGCTCATCCACGGGCGCGACGCGTGGATGCACAACTCGTGGTTCGCCAACGTGCCCCGCATGAAGCGCGGCGGCCGCACCACCAACCCGCTGTCGATGCATCCCGACGACGCTGCTGGACTCGGGCTGGCCGACGGAGACGCCGTGCACGTCGCCAGTGCCCACGGTGAGATCGAAGCGGTGGTGGCGCACGACCCCGACCTCATGCCCGGTGTCGTCTCGATGGTGCACGGTTGGGGTCACGCCGCCAGCCCGGGCCTGCGCGTCGCCCGCGCTCATCCTGGTGCCAACCCGAACGCGCTGCTGCCGGCGGGCGAGGGCAGCTTCGAGCCCCTGTCGAGCCAGGCGCACATGACCGGCATCCCGGTGACGGTCGTGTCTGCGTCGGCCTCCTCCGCTCCGCTTCGGCGGCCTCCTACTCGCTGACGCTCGACAATCCGGCCGCCGCCCGGACGCCGCCGCACTGCGGCGCCACTTCACAGGCTGCTCAGGAACTCCAGCAGCGCCTCGTTGACCTCGGCCGGACGCTCCTGCTGCGTCCAATGGCCGCAGCCGGGCAGGATGATCGAGCGGTGCAGGCGGGGCAGCGTCTTGGGGAAGCGATCGATCGACGGCTGACCCCAGATGGTGGGCCCGTCGCGCTCGCCGCCCACGAACAGGGCCGGCACCTCGATGGGGCGACCGCGGAACACGGAGAGGTCCTCCCAGTCGCGATCGACGTTGCGGTAGCGGTTGAGCCCACCGGTGAAGCCGGTGCGCTCGAACTCTCCGGCGTAGACATCGAGATCCTCGTCGGTGAGCCACTCCGGCATGGGTGACGGGTAGGCGAAGCGGTCGCGCATCTGACCGCCGTGCGGGATGGTGGCCACCGTCCCCGACGGATCAGGCCGCGGCGCGTCGCCCGACGCAGTGAAGTAGAAGCCGAGCAGCCACAACCGCACGTCCTGCTCCAGCTCGGCCTCGGCTCGGCCCGGCTCCTGGAAGTACTCGATGTAGAACTCCTCGGCGCCGCCCATCGCCCGGAACGCCGCGGTCGGTCGCGTGTCGCCGGCCGCCGCGAACGGAACCGACAGGCCGGCGACGGCGCGGAAGACGTCGGGCCGCATGAGCGCCGAGTTCCATGCGATGGGCGCGCCCCAGTCGTGGCCGACCACGACGGCGGCGTCCTCTCCGAGCGCTCGCACCAGGCCGACGTTGTCGGCCACGTGCTGCACCATGCGGTAGGCGTCGATCGCCGTGGGCGCCGACGACCGGCCGTAGCCCCGGACATCGATGGCCAGCGCCCGGTAGCCGGCGGCGGCCAGCGCCGGCAGCTGGTGGCGGTACGAGTACCACGACTCGGGGAAGCCGTGGACCAGGAGCACCAAGGGACCCTCGCCCTGCTCCACGTAGTGCAGCCGGATGCCGTTGACCGACACCACGCCATGACGCCAGTCCGTCATGTCCGCTACTTCCGGGCGCTCAGACGCTCGCGCATGTCCGGGCCGGCGCCGGGGCTGTTGGCCCCCTCCCAGTCGAGCCCGGCCTGCAGGAAGTGCTCCTGGCTCTCGCGCGTGAGCATCTTGTCGGCGCGGCTGGTGAACCACGAGTTGGCGGCGATGGCGCCCGCCGACTCGGCGATCGCGGCGTCGAGCTCCTCGTCGGGCACGCACCGCACGGCCAGCCCGATGGCCGCGGCCTCCGTGCCGGAGACGATCCGACCCGTGTACATCATCTCGCGTGCTCTGGCGATGCCGATGCGGCGCGGGAGGCGCTGGCTCATGCCCCACGTCGGGCTCATGGCCCACTTGCCGTGCGTGTCGGCGAAGCGGGCCGACTCGGCGGCGATGATGTAGTCGCACGCCAGCGCCAGCTCGAGGGCGCCGGTGTAGCAGTAGCCGTGCACGGCGGCGATGACCGGCTGCGGCAGGGCCTCGATCAGCAGCAGCGTCTCGGGCTGGTAGCGCGGCGACGGGGCGCGCTCGCCGGACTCGATCGCCTTGAGGTCGTTGCCGGCCGAGAACGCCCGCCCGGCGCCCCGCAAGACGACGGCGGCCACGGTGTCGGTGGCGGCGGCGAGGGCCTCCAGATGGGCGTGCAGCTCGACGAACAGCGCCGGACTCAGCGCGTTGAGGACCTCGGGCCGCTGCAGCGTGAGCGTCGCCACGGCATCCTGGTCCTGCCTGGTCACGAGTTCCGTCACGATGCCCTCCCCAGGGTCGGCGTCGAGCAGACCCTAACGGTCGCACCGCGGCGAGGCCGCAGCCGCCACTACCGTGCGCCGATGGAACGAGTCTCGATCCGGGGCGAGATGCTGGCCGTCCGCCGTGACGGCACCGGGCCCGAGCCGCTCGTGCTCGTGCACGGCTTCCAGAACGACGCGTCGGCGTGGCAGCCACTCGTGGACCGGCTCGATCTCGATCGGTTCACCGTGGTGCGCTTCGACCTCGCCGGCTGCGGTGCCAGCTCCCGACCGGCCACGCCGGCGCGCTGCACGATCGACCAGTACGCGCTCGACCTCCTCGCCCTGTGCGACCACGAGGGCCTCGACCACCCCGTCGCCATCGGCCACAGCCTGGGTGGAGGCACGGTGCTGCGGGCGGCGCTCGGGCGGAGCGGGGCCTTCCGGGCGATGGTGCTGGTGGCACCCGTCTCGACCTCAGGCCTCGACTTCGTCCCACCCGAGCGCTTCGGCGCGCTGAGCCGTCCCACCCGCGAGCAGCAGGTCGAGCTGGCGCGCGCCGCGTTCCGCCACCCGCCGGCCGACCTCGGCCCGTTGATGGCGGTCATCGACCAGGCCAGTGCCGAGCACATCGAAGGCGCCGCCGGGTCCATGCGGAACTTCACGATCGCGCCGGATCTCGCCGGACTGGAAGCCCGGGTCCTGCTGGTGTGTGGCGACCGTGACAACCATGTGCCGGTGCGCAACCACCTGGCCACGTGGCGGGCCATCCGCCGCTGCGGCCTCCAGGTCTACTTCGACGTCGGCCACGTCCCGTTCCAGGAGTGCCCGGACCGGTTCGCCGACGACCTCCTGCGGTTCGTGGACGGGCTCTAGCAGTCAGTCCGAGGACGGGAGGGGCTTGGCGCCCTTCATCGGCAACGCCACCCCGTCGATCGACAGGGAACCGTCGCCCGCCTTCGTGACCAGCACTTCCAGCCCGCTCTCCTCGTCGGCGAAGCGCTTGCCCACGGCTGACGGCTCGGCGAAATCAGGGTTGACGGTGAGCCCGCTCGGGCGCTCCTCACCCTGGGGAACCATGGGATGACCCCCGCACTCCAGCGTCTTGGGGCTCGAGGCCGCCCGTACCACGATGACTTCGGTGTCGCTCACCGCACTACGCCAGCGAGACCCGGATTTCAGCTCCATGTGACAATGATCGCACGCGTTGCCTCCCGATCGGGAATGCGCCGCTCAGAGGTCTGGTCGGGTCCACGACCGGGAACATGTGTGTGAGTCACACATCATGAGGAGGTCGCATCATGACGACGGCCAAAGGCCAGTTCGAGCTGGCCTCATGGAACGAAGACACCTACGACGAGCTCGGCAGCGGGGGCAAGCTCACCCGCGCCAGCGTGACGCAGCAGTTCTCCGGCGACGTGACCGGTGCCGGTGCCGTCGAGTGGCTGATGTGCTACCAGGCCGACGGCACCGCCCGGTTCGTCGGCTGGCAGAAGGTCGACGGCGCCGTCGGGGGCACCGAGGGCAGCTTCGTGCTGGAGACGGCGGGCGACTTCGACGGCGGCCAGGCCACCGGGCAGTGGACGGTGGTGGCCGGCTCCGGCACCGGCGGCCTCGCCGGGATGACCGGCACGGGTCGCTTCGAGGCCCCGCACGGCCCGACGGCCACGTTCACCCTGGACTACCAGCTCGGGTGAGCGTGGCGCCGCCCGGCGGCCAGGCCGAGAACCTGCTCGGCGCCTTCGGTCTGGCCATCGCCGATCGCATGTACCGGGGACTGGCCGACGCCGTCGAGCAGGGGCCGACCGGGGCCGCCGCCCTCTCGGCCCTCGACCAGTTCCTCCACGATCCCACGATCGACCTGCTGCGCCACGTGCTGGGGCTGACGCCGTCGGGCACCGTGCGGCTGGTCGACCGCCTCGCCGAGGCCGGCCTGGTGCGCCGGGGCCATGGGCCTGATCGCCGCTCGGTCGCCGTGACGCTCACCCCGGCCGGGCGGCGAGCGGCGCAGCGGATCGCCGAGTCGAGGCGGCGCGTCCTGCACGACGCGCTGGCCGTGCTCACGCCCGACGAGCGCCGCCAGTTCGGTGCCCTGGCCGGCCGGGTGCTGGCGGGGCTGGACCGGCCGTCCGGTGCGGCGGGCTGGATGTGCCGGCTGTGCGACCTCGAGGCGTGCGGCCGGTCCGGCGGCCACTGCCCCGTCGCCGGACCCGACGCGCCGCACTTCTAGCGTCGCCATCCCCGGATCGGCGTCCGACACCGACGTCAACGGTGACGCTCGGTGGCCGACATCGGGTGCGATCGCTCAATGGGTGCGAGACGACCCGCCAGGCGACGGAATCGGCACCCCTGACCCGATCCGCACCCAAAGCCGCTCGCCTCTTCTCACCCTTCGTGGCGACCGCTCGATCGGCGGCGCCGGGTGTCGACAAACGTGGAATCAGGGAGGTCCCTGGCCTCGGCCGCACGTCAGTTCGCGCCGCCGTGGTCGTCGCCAGTCGGGACCCCGTTCAGGAGATGACGCGCTCGGGGAGGGCGTTGGCCCGCACGACATCGGCCAGCCACCACGCCGACGGCTTGGGCGTGCGGGTGAACGTGGCGCGGTCCACGTCGACGAGGCCGAAACGGGGTCCGTAGCCGTACGCCCACTCGAAGTTGTCGAGCAGGCTCCAGTACGTGTAGCCGCGCACGTCGACACCGTCGTCGACGCAGCGCAGCACGCCGGCCAGCGCCGTGCCCACGAAGTCGACGCGCTGGTCGTCGTCGTCGGTGCCGATCCCGTTCTCCGTGACCAGGAGCGGAACCTCGCCCTCGGTGTAGGTCCACGCCCGCCGCAGGCACGCCTCGAGCGCCTGGGGCCAGTGCTCGTACCCCATCGGCAGGACGGGCACGCCCTCCTCGTTGCCCACGAGGCCGTCGGGGCCGACGCGCTCGCGCGTGTACACCTGCACGCCCAGGAAGTCGTCGCCCTCGGTGGCGTCGAGGAAGACGTCCTCCATCGAGCGCACGATCTGGTCGCGCTTGGCCTCGCCCCCGTCGACCGCTTGGTAGTCGGCCATCGACAGCGTGAGCCCGACGGGTACGTCCGGTGCGCCCGTGCGGATGGCGTCGGCCGCCTTCACGTGGGCCTCGCAGAAGTGGTCGCCGACCCGGCGGCGCACGGACGGCTCCCGCCGCCCCGGCGGGAAGACACCCGTCTGGTAGCCGTGGAGGGCCACGATGTTGGGCTCGTTGATGGTGCACGCCCGCCGCATCACCGGCGCCAGCGCCCGCGCCGCCCGCTCGCAGAACCGAGCGAAGGCGTCGACGGTGCGGGGCTCGGCCCAGCCGCCGCGAGCGGCCAGCCAGCGCGGCGTCGTGAAGTGATGGAAGGTCACCACAGGGTCGACGCCGGCCTCGAGGAGGGCTTCGCCGATGCGGCGGTAGTGGTCGAGGGCGGCCCGGGAGAACTCGCCTTCCTCGGGCTCGATGCGGCTCCACTCGATCGAGAACCGGTAGCTGCCGAGGCCGAGCTGGCGGCACAGGCTCACGTCGTCGTTCCATCGATGCCACGAGTCGCACGCGTCGCCACTGGGTTCGGTGCAGCCCGACGACGGCGTGTGCTCCCAATCCCACCAGTCGTTGTTCCAGTTGCCGCCTTCGATCTGATGGGCCGCGGTGGCAGCACCCCACTCGAAGCCCACGGGGAACGAGCCCGTCATGCCGTCTGCACGCCGGCGGCGTCCTCCAGGCCGAGCATCGTGATGGCGTCCTCGCGCATCTTGAACTTCTGCACCTTCCCCGTCACCGTCATCGGGAACTCGTCGGTCACGTGCACGTACCTCGGGATCTTGTAGTGGGCGATGCGGCCCTGGCAGAACTGGCGCACACCCTCGACGTCCACGGCGGCTCCGGGCCGCGGCTTCACCCACGCCATGATCTCCTCGCCGTAGCGCACATCGGGGACGCCGATGACCTGCACGTCGAGGATGTCGGGATGGCCGTAGAGGAACTCCTCGATCTCGCGCGGGTACACGTTCTCGCCGCCCCGGATGATCATGTCCTTGCTGCGACCCACGATGTTCAGGTAGCCCTCGGCGTCCATGACGGCGAGGTCGCCGGTGTGCATCCACCCGGCGGTGTCGATGGCCTCGGCCGTCTTGTCCGGGTCGTTCCAGTAGCCGAGCATCACGGAGTAGCCCCGCGTGCACAGCTCGCCGGTCTGGCCCCGCTCCACCACCAGACCGGACGCCGGATCGATCACCTCCACCTCGACGTGGGGATGGACCCGACCGACGGTGCCGACCCGCTTGTCGATGGGATCGTCCGTCAGCGTCTGGGTGGACACCGGAGACGTCTCCGTCATGCCGTAGCAGATCGTCACTTCCTGCATGTGCATGTCGCTGATGCACCGCTTCATGACCTCGACCGGGCACGGTGATCCGGCCATGATGCCGGTGCGCAACGACGACAGGTCGTAGCGGTCGAAGTCGGGCAGGGCCAGTTCGGCGATGAACATGGTGGGCACGCCGTACAGGCTGGTGCACTGCTCGGCCTCGACGGCGGCGAGCGTGGCGTCGGGCTCGAACGACGGCGCCGGCACGACGATGCAGGCGCCGTGCGTGGTGCACGCCAGGTTCCCGAGCACCATGCCGAAGCAGTGGTAGAAGGGCACGGGCACGCAGACGCGGTCCCGTTCGGTGTAGGCGCACCCCTCGCCGATGAAGTAGCCGTTGTTCAAGATGTTGTGGTGGCTGAGGGTGGCACCCTTCGGGAAGCCCGTCGTGCCGCTCGTGTACTGGATGTTGATGGCGTCGTCGAAGTTGAGCTCGGCCGCCCGCTCGGCCACGGCCGCCGCCGGCACCGACGCCGCCCGACCCAGCAGGTCGTCCCAGGCGGGCGTGCCGAGGAAGACCACGACCTCCAACCCGGGCAGCTGCGGGCGCACCTCGGCCACCATGGCGGCGTAGTCGCTCGTCTTGTGCTCGGTGGCCGACAGCAGCATGCGGCAGCCGGACTGGCGCAGCACGTACTCCACCTCGTGCGTGCGGTAGGCCGGGTTGATGTTGACGAGGATGACGCCGATGGCGGCGGTGGCGTACTGCGCCAGCACCCACTCGGCGTTGTTCGGGCTCCAGATGCCGACCCGGTCGCCCTTGGCCAGGCCGTAGGACAGCAGCCCACGCGCCACCCGCTCGACCTCGGCCAGCAACTCGCCGTAGGTCAGGCGGATGCCTTGGTGGCGCACGACCAGCGCCTCGGCATCCGGGAACCGGCGGGTCGTCTCGGCCAGGTTCTCACCGATCGTCTGACCGATCAGCGGAACCCCCGATGCGCCGTGCGAGTACGAGAGCTCCATCGCCACCACCTCTCTCACCCCGAACGTCCGACACTACGCCGCCGCGGGACCCCGATCGATCAACCGTTGGCCTTCTCGGCCTCGTACCGGGCGGTGGCGATCTCCACGGCCTTGAGGTTGCTCTCGACGAGGACAGGGCGGGCCGACCGGGCCCGAGTGCGGGCGTCGGCCGTCGACTGGTGCTGGCCCTGGAACCGGGGAGCGACATGGCGGGCGAACAGGTCGAAGCTGCGCCACTTCGCCGCCGGCGGGGCCCAGTCGTGGGCCAGCTGCAGGTAGGCGCCGAACCCGCCATCGGACTGCTTCCACAACCGGTCGATCTGCTCCACGGCGTCGTCGGGCGTCCCAACGGTGCCGATGCCGCTCTCGTTCACGAAGTCGATGTACTCCTTCACGTTGGTGCCCTGACCCACGTCCATCTGCGGGAAGGCAGCGGTGTGCTGGAAGTAGTCGAACCACGTGGCGATGCCGTGGGCCACGTCGGCGTAGGCCTGCTCGCGCGTCTCGGCCAGGTGCATCAGCCCCACGAGTCGCCACGCGTCTCGGTCAACGGTGACGCCGTAGTGGGCAGCCCGCTCCTCCATCACCTGCCAGTGCAGGCCCAGGACGTCGAATCCGGCGGCCATCGTGGCCCCCACCGACAGCAGGCCGTGGCCGTAGCGCCCGGCCAGCCGGGGACCGGCCGGTGAGGCCACGGCGGCGATCGCGATCTCGGGGTGGGGATGCGTGTACGGGCGCAGGTGGAGGCGCGCCTCGTTGAGGGTCCAGCGGTCGTTGCTGAAGGTGACCGGCTCCTCGCTGCGCATCAGCCGGGTGATGATGTCGACGGCGTCCTCGAGCAGGTCGCGCGTCTGCGGCATGTCGAGTCCGATCATGGCGGCGTCGCTGGGCAATGCTCCCGGGCCGAGGCCGAGCATGAAGCGGCCCTTCGACAGGTGGTCGAGCTGGACGGCCCGCTCGGCCACCCACAGCGGGTTGTGGTAGCTGGCGCTCACGACGCCCGTGCCCAGCCGGATCGTGCGGGTGCGTTGGAAGGCGGCGGCGATGAAGATCTCGGGCGAGGCGATGATCTCGGTGCCGGCGGAGTGGTGCTCGCCGATCCACGCCTCGTCGTAGCCCAACCGGTCGAGGTGCTCGATCAGGTCGAGGTCCTGGTCGATCAGCAGCGTCGGGTTCTCCCCGGCCGGATGGAATGGCGCCATGAAGATGCCGAAGCGCATGCGGGTCACGGTGCAGCCCCCTCGCTCATGGCCACGGTCCCCAGCGGCCGGGCTCGGGGCGAGCGTAGGCCGTTCAGGTCGTGGCCAGGAGCACGACGAAAACGGCGGCGTTGAGCAGCGCATGGGCCACCATCCCCGGCCCGAGGCGTTTGGTCAGCTGCGCGGTGGCACCGAGCACGATGCCCACGGCCGACAGGATGAGGATCAGACCGACGTTGCCCCACCCGTAGTTCGGCGAGGCGTGGTAGGCCCCGAAGATCATGCCCTGCAGCGCGATCGCCCCCGGCGGCGCGAGGCGCGACCGCAGGGCACTGAGGAGCAGCCCCCGGAAGAAGAGCTCCTCCACGAGCGGCGCGGCCACGACGGCGACGGCCGCCAGCATCAGGTACAGGCCGCGATCGTCGGACGCCGAGACACCCTCCGTGTTGCTGCGCACCGGCAGGTGCAGGAGCTCCACCGCCAGGAACACGATGCGCTCGGCCTGCAGCGCGATGAACGCCACCGCCAGCCCCAGGGCGAGGTCGATCGGCCGGGCCCGGACGCCGAGGTCGGTCCCGATCCGACCGGTGCCCCACCGCCGGCTGGCGTAGAAGCAGAACCACGCCATCGGTCCGTACAGGGCCCCCGTGACGAGGACCACAGCGGGGACGATGGGGAGGAAGCCGGCCACGACGGACGCCACGAGGTGCAGCCCGATCAGCACGGCGGTGATGGCGATGAGACCCCACAGGCCGGCCTCGATCGGCATGGTGGGAGCGGGCGTCGGCGGCGGTGTCGGCGTGTGCACCTGCCATGACCACGCCTGGCCGTCCCACCAGCGGTAGGTCGCGCGCTGCCACGGATCGAGGTACCAACCCGCCGGTGGCGCCGAGGGCGGCGCGAAGCTCATGCCCCGCTGATGCTACCGACGGGTCCGGCGCCCTCACCCGGCAACGAGGCGGTGCGCCCGCGCCCGCGTGGCGGCCACGATCTCGGCGTTCGGGCCGTCGACCCGCGCCACCCAGTCGGCCGCCGCCTCGGCGCTGCCGTACGTCGCCCGCTGCCGGGCCAGCAGCCGCTTGGTGCAGACGGCGGCGGCGGTGTCGAGGTACCAGCCCTCCGTCAGGCACGCGCCGACCCGCGCCCAGGCCCCGTCGGCGAGCAGCAAGTAGTTCCCCTCGATCAGCACGACACGGGCGGCGGCGGGGATGGCGATGGCGCCGGCGATCGCCTCCTCCCGGCTGCGATCGAAGCGCGGCGCATAGACGACGGGCTCGTCACGGCGTGCCACCCGCTCGACCACCGAGGCCAGCCCCTCGCTGTCGAAGGTGTCGGGCGCGCCCTTGCGCTGGCGGCGGCCGAGGGCCTCGAGCACCTCGTTGGCGAGGTGGAAGCCGTCCATGGGCAGCACGACGGCCACGCCCGTCCCCTTCCTGGCCTCGACGGCGGCGACCAGGGTTCGCGACAGCGTGCTCTTGCCGGCGCCCGGCGGCCCCACGACGCCGACGATGACCCGGCCGTCCGGTCCGGCGGCGGCCAGCAGCTCGTCCAGGCGGTCGACCAGCTCCACACCGCTGATCGTGCCAGCACGGAATGCGCGGCGCTCGCATATAGTTGCACATGCAATGATGACGACCATCGACGTCCGCGCCGCCGCCACCCGCGACCACACCAGCATCGACTGGCTGGACAGCCGCCACAGCTTCAGCTTCGGGCCGCACTGGGACCCCGCCAACACCGGTCACGGCCTCCTCGTGGTGAGCAACGATGACCGGGTGCGGGCCGGTTCGGGCTTCTCCACCCATCCCCATCGCGACATGGAGATCATCACGTGGGTGCTGGACGGCGAGCTGGAGCACACCGATTCCGAGCGCAACCGTGGCGTCATCTACCCGGGCCTGGCCCAGCGGATGAGCGCTGGTCGCGGCATCCGCCACTCGGAGATCAACCACAGCGCCACCGACGACGTCCACTTCGTCCAGATGTGGGTGCTGCCCGATACGCCCTCGATCGATCCCGGCTACGAGCAGCTCGACATCGGCCCGCAGCTCGCCGGCGGTGGCCTGGTACCCGTCGCCTCCGGTCACGACCTCGACGCCGCCATCCGCATCCACCAGCGGGACGCCACGTTCTGGGTGGGACGGCTGGGTCCCGGCGAGTCCGTGGCCGTCCCCGACGCGCCGTACGTCCACGTGTTCGTCGGCCGCGGCACGGTGACGCTGGAAGGCGCCGGCGTCCTGGCCGAGGGCGACGCCGCCCGGCTCACCGGCGCCGGCTCACCCACGGTCACCGCCGGCGACGGCGGCGCCGAAGTGCTGGCGTGGGCGATGGCCACCTCTCGGTAGTGACCCGAGTCACAAGTCAGCGCGGGCGGCCCACACCGCATAGAGGGGATCGCCGGGGCCCGGTGGGGTGCGGAGGGCGACGTACACGTCGCCGAAGCCCTCGGCCAGCGTGAAGTACATGCCGACGATGCGGCAGTGGGTGCGGTCGTCGTTGGCCAGCCAGCCCCGGATGGCCTTCGTGGGGAAGCACCGGTTGCTGAACGTCACCACGAACGGCGCGCCGGGCCGCAGCACCCGGGCCACCTCCCGGAACACCTCGACCGGCCGCACCAGGTAGTCGACGGAGACGCAGCACGTGGCCGCCGTGAACGTGGCGTCGGTGAACGGCAGGGTGGGCTCCACGTTCAGGTCCTGCACCACCCGGGCGGTGGCCATCGGGTTGGCGTCCAGCTCGGACGGGTTGAGGCCGAGCACGGTCAGCTCGGCGGGCGGGGTGCGCAGGTGGGAGATCCACGACGACATGAGATCGAGCACGTGCCCATCGGGCGGGCCGCTGCCGTCGATCCCGAGCTCCTCGTAGAGCAGGCCGACCGCCTCGATGGCGCGGTCGTCGATGTGGGTGAGGAGCCGGGGCATCCCGTAGAACGCCGGGTCCGGGCTCTCGTCCTGGCGATCGAAGAAGCCGGGCGGGAACGGGTCGCTCACGGGGCCGCCGGCGGCGGCAGGAAGGCCGGGAGGGCGCTCGCCAGGCGAGCGCCGTTCCCGGTGGCCGCGACGTGGAAGGGCAGGTCAGGAGCGCTGCTCCACGGTGATCGGTGGTTCGAGCCCCCCTCGATGACACCGTCCATCCGCCTAGCTCCCACGCCGCGGCTCACTTCAAGGCGCTCACAGTAGAGATGGCGGGCTGTGGGGCGCCAGAGGGAAAACCTGTGAATTGAACTGTGGATGGCCGCAACGTGGACGACGCTCCGTGAGCTTCGAGGCAGGCGCCACCGAGCGCGGCGATACGGTGCCCTGATGCGTCGATTGCTGCCCGCACCGACTGATGACGTCGAGATGGCCGAGGCCTACGCCGAGCCCGCCCGCCGCCGCGTCGACGGCCGGCCCTGGCTCCTGGTCAACATGATCACCTCCCTCGACGGCGCCGTCGCCCTCGGCGAGCGCTCCGGCGGCCTCGGCGGCCCCGCCGACCAGCGGGTGTTCTTCCACCTGCGGGACATCGCCGACGTCATCGTGGTCGGCGCCGGTACGGCCCGAGCCGAGGGCTACGGGCCGCCCCGGCGGCCCGGCCAGCGCATCGGCGTCGTGACCCGGCGGGCCAACCTGGACTGGAGCTCGCCCCTGTTCGCCAGCGGGGCCGGCTTCGTGATCACCACCCTCGACGCCCCCGATGTCCCGGTCGACGCCGTGCGGGCCGGCCACGATCAGCTCGACCTGGCCGAGGCGCTGCGCCAGCTCGACGGCGAGGTGGCGCTGTGCGAAGGCGGGCCCACGCTGAATGGCGACCTGCTGGCCGCCGACCTGATCGACGAGTGGTGCCTCACGGTGGCTCCGCTCCTGGCCGGCGGTGGCGCCGGGCGGGCGGCGGTGTCGCCGGTCGAGCACCCGAGCGGCTTCCAGATCGCCCATCTGCTGACCGAGGACGGTTACCTCTTCCTGCGGGCCCTGCGCGACGCACCTTCGTCGCCATCCTCCGCTGTCGCGTCGGCTGGCTCCTGACTCGCTGCGCTTCGGAGGGCGAGCGGATGGGTGAGGAAACCGATCCGAGGGCGATGAGGCTGCTCGGCCGGTTTCGACAATCGGCGTTTGGGTGCCGATTGCCTCGCCTGGCGGGCCGATCGGCACCCATGACCGAATCGGCACCCAACGTCGCTCACGGATCGTGGCCACCGGCCCCGTCCGCGCGGATCGCGAGCACCTCTCCGCTCGCCCTCTCGGACAATCCCACCATCGGCTGCCCCGGCGGCGCACGGCGCCGCCCCGCCGGCCACCGCGGAGCGGTTCCCGTGGCCCTCGACCTAATGCTGTTTGGGCGCCGTGCCCTTGGCCAGGAGGGTGAGCTCGCGCTCGAAGTCGGCGGCGTCGTCGAAGCCCTTGTAGACGCTGGCGAAGCGCAGGTATGCCACCTCGTCCACGTGGCGCAGGGCGTCGAGCACGGCCACGCCCACGTGGGCCGAGGTGACCTCGGGCCCGTCGAGGCGCATGGCGTCCTCGACGTCGATGGCGAGGTTCTCGAGCTCCTCCTCGCTCACCGGTCGTCCCTTGGCCGCCGCCCGCACGCCACTGACGATCTTGGCCCGGTCGAATGGCACCCGCTGCCCCGAGCGCTTGGTCACGACGAGCGGTGCCTCCTCCATGCGCTCGAACGTGGTGAAGCGGTACTGGCACGACGGGCACAGCCGCCGCCGGCGGATGGCGGCGCCGTCTTGGGCCGTGCGCGAATCGACCACCTTGGTGTCGTCGGCTCGGCACGCAGGGCAACGCACGCGACGAACGGTAGCCCCCGCACTGGTCCACCGGCTCGGGGAAGAGGCCGGGTCAGGTCATGGCAGCGCGAGCACCTGGCCGACGGCCAGCCCGGCACCCCCGTTGGCGGTGCTCAGCCCTCGGACCAGCGGCCGGACGTCACCCTCGGGCTGGAGCGAGCGGGCGATGCTCCACAGGGTGTCACCCGGTTGCACCACGTACGTGGCGGTGCCGGGACGGTGCCCGGGGACGGCAGGAGTGCCCCCGAGCACCGTCGAGACCCGGCCGACCACGAGGGCGGCCATGACGATCACGGCGAGGAGCACGCCGGCGACCACGACCCGGCGTCGGCGGATGACGGCGGGGGGCGGCGCCACGAGCACGAGGCGCGGCCGGGGCAGCAACGGCTGGGTCTCGAGCGGGGTGGCGGTGACCATCGCGGCGGCCATGGGCGGTCTCCTCGGTGAACGAACAGGCGTTCGGATGTTGCCACGAACGGGCGTTCGCCGTCAAGGAGATATCGAACACACGTGCGGCGAACGGGTGTTTGACAGGCGCGCCGAACACCAGTACGGTGCCGCCCATGGTCGAGGTCCAGCTCACTCCCCGCCAACGAGAGATCCTCGACGTGATCGAGCGTCACATGCGCGAGCGGGGCTATCCCCCGTCGGTGCGCGAGATCGGCGAGGCGGTCGGGCTCACGTCGCCGTCCACGGTGCACAACCACCTCGCGTCGCTGCAGCGCCTCGGCGTCCTACGCCGGGACCCCACCAAGCCGCGCGCCATCGAGGTCCGGTTCGACCCGTCTTCCGGGGCCGCTGTCGAGCGCCGGCCCGCCCGCCATGTCCCCCTCGTGGGCGACGTCGCCGCCGGTACGGACGTGCTGGCCCAGGAGAACGTGGAGGAGGTGCTGCCCGTGCCGGCCGACTTCACGGGCGAGGGCGACCTCTTCATGCTGCGCGTCCGGGGCGACTCCATGATCGAGGCCGGCATCCTCGACGGTGACTACGTGGTGGCCCGCCAGCAGGACAGCGCCGAGCCCCACGACATCGTGGTGGCCGGCATCCCCGGCGAGGAAGCCACCGTGAAGACGTTCACCCGCAAGGGCGCCAAGGTTGTCCTGCTGCCGGCCAACAGCCGCTTGAGCCCGATGGTGTTCGACCCGAGCGACGTGCGCATCTTCGGCCGGGTCGTCACCGTGCTGCGCCGGCTCTAGCCGGCACGGTCATCGGGCGACGCCGCTAGAGCGTGGCGCCGTGGTCCCGCAGGATGTCGTTCAGCAGGCTCTTGTCGTGGCGCTCGCCCTCGTTCAGGTGCTTGATCACGAGCACACACGGCAGTCCGTACTCGTGGCTGCCGAACCGGCGCGTGCGCGTGGCGGTGATGGCGACGCTGTTGGGCGGCACCGTGCCCCGGCCCACCTCGGCGCCGGTCTGGGCGTCGATGACGGGCACCGTGCCGGTGAGGATGCACCCGGCGCCGAGGACGCTGTTGCGACCGACGCGAGCCCCCTCGGCCACGATGCAGCGGCTGCCGATGAAGCAGTCGTCCTCCACGATGACCGGCGCCGCCTGGGGCGGCTCCAGCACACCGCCGATGCCGACGCCGCCCGACAGGTGCACGTTGGCCCCGACCTGGGCGCACGATCCGACGGTGGCCCACGTGTCGACCATCGTGTTGTGCCCGACGTAGGCGCCGATGTTGACGTAGCTCGGCATCAGGACCACGCCCCGCTCGAGGAACGAGCCGTAGCGAGCCGATGCACCGGGGACGACCCGGACACCGGCCGCCTTGAAGTCGGTCTTGAGCGGCAGCTTGTCGGCGTACTCGAACGGCCCGAGCTCGGTGGTCTTCATCTTCGACACCCGGAACAGCAGCAGGATCGCCCGCTTGAGCCACTCGTTGACCACGATCCGCCCACCGATTACCTCGGCCACACGGGCCTGGCCGTTGTCGAGGAGGTCGACGGCTTCGCGCACGAGCTTGCGGGCGTGCTTGTCGTCAGGCTCGAGTTCGGCCCGGCGCTCCCACAGCTCGTCGATCTGGGCCTGGAGGTCAGCCATGGCCGCTGACGCTACAAGTGATCAGGCGCCCGGTGGGCCCCACGGGTCGTCGGAGGGCGATGGCGATGGCGGGGGCGCCGGGGCGGGGGCCGGAGCGGGCGCCGGGGCCGGTGTCGGCTCGGCGGGCGGGGCGCCCGGTGTGCCCCAGCCCGGCGTGGTCGACGGCGGCGGGGTCCACGACGGCTGCGGCTGGGGTGCCGGCGTGTACGCGCCCGGCACGGTCGCCGGGACGCCGTAGCCGTAGGTGCCGGTCGCCACGGCCGCCCGCCGCAGCTCCCGCTTGCGCCGCCCCCGCTTCACCGCGGTGGTGATGATCAGCGCCAGCCCCAGGCCGACGCCGACGACGAAGGCGGCGATGGCGCCGAGCAACCACCAGGGCCAGATCGACTGGAGCACGCCCTTGCCAATGGCCACGACGAACGGCTGGGTGTTGCTGGACGTGACGTTCAGCACGTACACGCCGGCGGTCGGGATGTCGACCCGAGCGAACGCCGGGCCGAGCTTGTCGTTGAACGAGAAGCTGAAGTCGTTGTCGTACGAACGTGTCGAGATGGTGGCGCCGTTCGCGTCCTTCACGACGACCGTGAGCTGCGAGGGCGCGTCGTGATCGCTGTTCCTGATCTGCTCGCCGTCGACCTCGCTGCGGTACTCGTAGTACAGGGTGTACGTGCCCGCCTTGGTGAACGTGAAGGCCTGTTCGCCCGCGCCGTTGTCGACCTTCATGCGGGCGAAGTTGTCCACCGCGTCCGACGTTCGGGCCGCCCAGATGCCGAGGATGACGAGGGCGCCGATCACGCCGGCGGCGATGAGCAGCCCCCCGACCACGTACCGGCCGGCGCCGGGGCGGATCTTCGTCGTCACGATGGGCGTGGCGGTCGTCGCCGGAGCAGGAGGCGGCGGCGGTGCCATCGGTTGATAGGACATCACGACACCCCTAGCCGCTCGACCACGAGGTCGATGCGATCGTCCGGTTGTACCACGGCCACACGCACGCATTGAGCGACCGACGGTCCGTAGAACTCGCCCGGGCTCACGAGGACCCCGTCCTCCTTGGCCAGCCGCTCGGTGAAGGCCCAGCCGTCACCGGCGTCGAACCACAGGTAGAAGCCGCCCGCGGGCAGCGGGATTTCGAGGCCCGCCCACGTCGCCAGCGCGCCGGCCAGCCGGTCCAGCCGCCGGCGGTACCGATCGCGCTGGACGTTGACGTGGCCGTCGTCGTCGAGGGCGGCCACGGCGGCGGCCTGGGCCGGCCCGGGCACCATCATCCCGACGTGCTTGCGCACCTCCTGCAGGTAGGTGACGAGCTCGGCATCGCCGGCGTAGAAGCCGACCCGCACGCCGGCCAGGTTCGAGCGCTTCGACAGCGAGTGGACGGCCACCACGCCGTCGAGGCCGTCGGCCAGGATGGTGCGCCTCGGGCCGTCCCAGGTGAACTCCACGTAACACTCGTCGCTGAAGACAGGCACCCCGTGGGCGCGGCCCCATGCGGCGGCCGCCTGGAGGTCGTCGAGGGCACCCGTCGGGTTGCTCGGCGAGTTCACCCACAGGCACAGAGCCCGGCCGGCGTCGTCGCTGCTGATGGCGGCGAGATCGATGCCGCCGCCGGGGCCGACCGGCACCGGCACCGCCCGGCACCCGGCCAGGATGGCCCCCATCTCATAGGTGGGGTAGGCCACCGCCGGGTAGAGCACGGTGTCCCGGCCTGGGGTGCGGAGCTGGAGCCACTGCGGCAACGTGCCGACGAACTCCTTGGTACCGATGCACGCCCCGATCTGGCCGGCGGGGACGTCGACGTCGAAGCGCCGCGCCAGCCAGCGCTGCGCGGCGGCCCGCAGCTCGGGCGACCCGATGCTCGGGGGGTACCCCCGCTCGGCCCCCGACCGGGCCAGGGCCCGCACCACGGCGGCCGGCGGCGGGTCGCACGGCGTGCCGATGGACAGGTCCACCACCCCACCGTCATGGGCGTCGGCCGCCGGCTTCAGGCGGTCGAGACGGTCATAGGGGTAGGGCGGGGGCACGAAGCCCGAGCGAGCGCTCATGATGGTCTCAGAGTCTGCCCGACAGGGCCGGGCGGTGGGGCAGAGACAGGGCCGGGCGGTGGGGCAGAGACACGGCCGGGCGGTGGGGCAGAGACACGGCCGGGCGGTGGGCAGGACACGGCCGGGCGGTGGGGCAGAGACACGGCCGGGCGGTGGGGCAGAGACACGGCCGGGCGGTGGGGCAGAGACACGGCCGGGCGGTGGGGCAGAGACACGGCCGGGCGGTGGGGCAGAGACACGGCCGGGCCGGGGGGAGAGACACGGCCGGCGGTGGGGCGGGAACGGCCTGACCAGGCGCTCAGGACGCGGCGAACTCGGCCAGTCGGCCGGCGGCGGCCTCGTCGAGGCGAGCGCGGACGCGTACGCCGTCGTCGGTGTGGGCGGTGGAGACGACCTCGCCTTCGCGGTGGACCGCCGCCAGGACGTCGCCCCGCTCGTACGGGATGAGCAGCTCCACGACGTTGGCCAGCGCCCGCAGGCGGTCGCCCATGGCCTGGAGGAGCAGCTCGACCCCGGCGCCGGTGCGGGCCGAGACGGCCACCGAGCCGGGATGCAGCTTGGTCAGCCGGATGGCCTCCTCCGCCGCCAGGTCGGCCTTGTTGAACACGAGCAGCTCCGGGACGCGCTGGGCGTCGATCTCCCCCAGCACGGTGCGCACGGCGTCGATCTGGGCCTGCGGATCGGCGGCGCTGGCGTCGACCACGTGGACCAGGAGGTCGGCCTCGGCCACCGTCTCCAGGGTGCTCTTGAACGCCTCGACCAGGCCGTGGGGCAGCCGGCGCACGAACCCGACCGTGTCAGTGAGGAGGACAGGCTCGCCACCGGGGAGCGACAGCCGCCGCGTGGTGGGGTCCAGCGTGGCGAAGAGTCGATCCTCGACCAGGACGCCGGCGTCGGTGAGGCAGTTCAGGAGCGTGGACTTCCCGGCGTTGGTGTACCCGACGATGCTCACGTTCTGGAGCCCGCTGCGGCTGCGGGACCTGCGCTGCAGCTTGCGGGTGCGGCCGAGGTCGCGCAGCTCGCCCTCGAGCTTGGCGATGCGGCTCTTGATGCGGCGGCGGTCGACTTCGAGCTTCGTCTCGCCCGAGCCCCGCAAGCGGGTGCCGATGCCACCGGCCTGACGGGTGTAGTTGGCCTGGGCACCCCGGCGCAGGCGGGGCAGGCGGTAGCGCAGCAGGGCCAGCTCGACCTGGGCCTTGCCTTCGAGCGTGTGGGCGTTCTGGGCGAAGATGTCGAGGATCACCGCCGTGCGGTCGATGGCGGTGCGGCCGAGGAGCTTTTCCAGGTTGAACTGCTGGGCCGGGGTGAGCTCGTTGTCGAAAACCACGGTGTCGGCGTCGACTGCCAGCGATACCTCCTTGATCTCGCCGGCCTTGCCCTTGCCCACGAAGAACGTGGGATCCGGCGCCTCGCGTCGCTGCAGGACGCGGGCGGCCTCGTCGGCACCAGCGGTATCGATGAGGAGGGCGAGCTCGTCGACGCTGGCTTCGGTGTCGTCCTCGGCGTGGGGGGGCAGGGTGACGCCGACCAGCACGATGCGTTCCCTGATGGCACGTTCGATGAGGCTCAAGTGGGCACCTCGAGATGGGCGATGAAGGTGGCGGGGCCGATGAGGACGAGCTCGTTCCCGACGCGCACCTTGGCATCACCGCCGCTCATGTGCACGGTGATTTCGCCATCGGCGGCCTCGGCCAGGCCCCAGGCGTGGGCGGCGTGGGCGGCGGCGGCCGCTCCGGTGCCGCACGCCTCGGTGATGCCGGCGCCCCGCTCGTGCACCCGCATGGTGATGGCGTCGGGGCCGGGACCGGCCGCGACCACCTCGAGGTTCACGTCCGGCACGAGAGCGCCCAGGCCGGCGAGGTCGACGTCGTCGACGTCGTCGACGGCCACCACGGTGTGGGGGTTGCCGAGCGAGAGATGGGCGACCGGACGGGCGGGATCGCAGCCGAGCGCCTCCCATCCGGCCGGCGGGGCGATGGGCACGGCCGCGCCCATGCTGACGCTGGCCAGGATGGTGAGGTCATCGGGACCGGGCTGCACCTCAACGACTCGGCGGCCGGCATCGGTGGCGATCACCACGGTCTGGATGGCGAGCGGGCCGCGTCGGACCCAGGCCTGGGCCAGGCAGCGGATCCCGTTGCCGCTCATCTCGGCCTGTGAGCCGTCGGCGTTGTGGAGCACCATCGTGAGGTCGGCACCCTCGATCGGCGCGGTGACGCCGAAGATGAGGCCGTCGGCACCCACGCCCCGGTGGCGATCGCACAGGCGCCGGGCCAGCTCGCCGGGCGGCACCGCCGGCCACTCCTGGTCGTCGAACAGCACGAGGAAGTCGTTGCCGAGGCCATGGTGCTTGGTGAGGCTCAGACGCATGCGGCGAGGGCTCCGAGGACGGTGGGCACGGCGACCAGCGGGTCACCGTCGATGTCGATCCAGTGAACCCGGGGATCGCGCCGGAACCACCGCTCCTGGCGCACGGCCAGGCGCCGGGTCCGGGCGACGGCCCGGGCGGTGGCTTCGTCGAGGCCGGCCCGCCCGGCGAGGACGTCGAGCAGCTCGCTGTAGCCGATGGCCTGGCGGGCCGTGCGCGACAGGCCGCCGGGGCGGGCGGCCAGCGCCCGGACCTCCTCCAGGAAGCCGGCCGCCAGCAGTTGATCGAATCGCTCCTCGATGCGGCGGGTGAGCTCGTCGCGCCGCCAGCGCAAGCCGACCTGGACGACAGGGTTGGGGGCGTAGGCGTCGAGACCCGGCCCGAAGGTGCTGAACGGGCGGCCGCTGCCGAGGCACACCTCCAGGGCCCGCACGATCCGCCGGCGGTTGCCGGGCTCCATCTTGGCGGCGGCGGTCGGGTCGAGGTCCCGCAGCCGCCCGAACAGGACGCTGGTGTCGGGCTCGGCGTCGAGCTCGGCCCGCAGCACCGGCCAGGCGCCCGGCGGGTCGAGGCCGTCCATGGCCACCCGCAGGTACAGCCCGGTGCCGCCGACGAGCACCGCCCGGCGACCGCGAGCGGCGATGCCGGCCACGGCGGCGTCGTAGGCGCGGCGGTAGTCCACGACGGTGACGTCCTCAGCCGGCTCGGCGAGATCGAGCCCGTGATGCGGGATCTCGGCGCGGTCGGCCGGTGTGGGCTTGGCCGTGCCGATGTCCATGCCCCGGTACACCTGGAAGGCGTCGACGGCCACGATCTCGGTGTCACCGAGGGTCCGGGCTACCGCCATGGCCAACGCCGACTTGCCGGCCGCCGTGGGACCCACGATGGCCACCGCCGGCGGGGCGCCGGTGTCGTCGGATGGGGCGCTCAGCCCGCCACCACCGGGATGCGAGTGCGGTGGGTGGGGCCGGCCGTGACCTCGACGAAGCGCCCGAGCAGGTGGTGGGGGGCGGCGTCGGTGACCTCGACGTCGACGTACGTGCCGGGTCGCACCGGTCGCGGTGGGCGGAAGTGCGCGAGCTTGCCCTGGCGGGTGCGGCCGGTGGTGACGGCCGGGTCCTTCTTGCTGGGCCCCTCCACCAGCACGCCCTCGACCCGGCCGATGCGAGCGCGGTGGCGGGCCAGGGCGCTGCGCTCCACGACGACCCGCAGGCGTTCGAAGCGCTCGGCGCACGTGGCCGGATCGATGGCCTGGTCGGCCATCGTGGCCGCTTCGGTGCCGGGGCGAGGCGAGAAGATGAACGTGTAGGCCGAGTCGTACTCGGCGGCGGCCACGACCTCGAGGGTGCGGGCGAAGTCGGCCTCGGTCTCGCCGGGGAAGCCGACGATGAGGTCGGTGGTGACGGCCAGATCGGCGATGGCGGCCCGGGCGGCGGCCAACCGCTCCAGGTAGCGCTCGGCGGTGTAGCCGCGGTGCATGGCCGCCAGCACGCGGTCCGAGCCGGCCTGCAGTGGCAGGTGGAGCTGCTCGCACACCGCCGCCGTCTCGGCCATGGCCATGACCGTCTCGGGGCGGAGATCCTTCGGATGCGGGCTGGTGAAGCGGACGCGGCGGATGCCGGGCACGTTCCCGACGGCGCGGAGCAGGTCGGCGAACAGCGGCCGCACCCTCGTCGAGGCGTCGCCGTGGCGCCGGGCCGCCAGCGTGAGGTCGCGCCCGTAGGAGTTGACGTTCTGCCCGAGCAGGGTGACCTCGGTGACGCCGCCGGCGGCGAGGGCCCGGGCCTCGTTGACGATGTCGGCGAACGGGCGGCTGACCTCGGGTCCCCGCACGGCGGGCACGATGCAGAAAGCGCACGAGTTGTCGCAGCCGATCTGGATGGTGAGCCACGCCCGGTACGACGTCTCCCGGCGGGCAGGCAGCACCGACGGGAACAGCACGTCGTCGTCCACGACGGCCTCGGCCCAGATCTCGGTCACCGGCCCGCTGGTGCGCGCCTCGGCCAGCAGCTCGGCGGTGCGGTGCACGTTGTGGGTGCCGAGCACGACGTCGACGTGCGGGGCGCGCTGGCGCACCTCGTCGCCGTCCTTCTGGGCCAGGCACCCGGCCACCACGATCTGGAGCTCGGGCCGCTCGGCCTTCAGCTGCTTGAGATGGCCGAGGTTGCCGTAGAGCTTGTTGTCGGCGTTCTCCCGGATGCAACACGTGTTGAGCACGACCACATCGGCGGCGGCGGCCGAAGACACCGGCGCCAAGCCGTCGGCCTCGAGGAGACCGGCGATGCGCTCCGAGTCGTGCTCGTTCATCTGGCACCCGAAGGTGCGCAGGAAGTACGTGCGGGCCACTGGCGCGAGGTTAGGCGCCGGCCGGCGTCCGGGCCGGGCGACGAGCGCTCGGCGTCACTCCGGCAGCTCGAGGCGGCCGTCGGGCAGGAAGGCGAACCCGGGGTTGAAGGCCAGCTCCCACAGGTGCCCGTCGAGATCGGTGACGTAGCCGCTGTAGCCGCCCCACTCGGCGTGCTCGGCCGGCTTCACGACCGTGGCCCCGGCGGTGGCCCACCGCTCGAACGCCCAGTCCACGTCGGCCTCCGAGTTGCAGTTGACGGACAGGGCGACACCCCGGAAACCGGTGCCCTCCGGTGGCACGCCGACGTCCGTCGCCATGGCGGTACGACGCCAGACGGCCAGCACCGATCCCGCCATCGCGAAGAAGCTGACCTCACCGTCGACCGAGGCGCTCGACCGATCGAACCCGAGCGAGGTGTAGAAGGCGGTGGCCCGGCTCACATCCTCGACGGCGAGGGTGACGAGGCTGAGCCGGGCACGAGATGTGGACGCCACGGGCGCTCCGATCTACTCCAGCGAGATGGGCTCTTCGTCGGACGCAGTGAAGCCGCTCTCGTCCGTCCCCGTGGCACCGATACCCGCCTGCTGGCGGATCCGCTCGGAGATCTCCACCATGACCTCGGGGTTCTCGGCGAGGAAGGCCTTGGCGTTCTCCCGGCCCTGGCCGAGCTGCTCGCCGTCGTAGGTGTACCAGGCACCCGACTTCTTCACGATGTCGAGGTCCACCGCGATGTCGAGCAGCGAGCCCTCACGGCTGATGCCCTTGCCGTACATGATGTCGAACTCCGCCTGGCGGAACGGTGGCGACACCTTGTTCTTCACCACCTTCACCCGGGTGCGGCTGCCGACCACCTCGACGCCGTCCTTGATGGACTCGATGCGGCGGATGTCGAGCCGCACCGAGGAGTAGAACTTCAAGGCCCGACCGCCGGGGGTGGTCTCCGGCGAGCCGAACATCACGCCGATCTTCTCCCGCAGCTGGTTGATGAAGATGGCGACGGTGTTCGACCGGTTCAGGTTGGCGGTCAGCTTCCGCAACGCCTGGCTCATCAACCGGGCCTGGAGGCCGACGTGGGTGTCGCCCATCTCGCCTTCGATCTCGGCCCGGGGGGTGAGGGCCGCCACCGAGTCGATCACCACCACGTCCAGCGCACCGGACCGGATGAGCATGTCGGTGATCTCGAGGGCCTGCTCACCGGTGTCCGGCTGGCTGATGAGCAGCTCGTCGACGTCGACCCCGATGGCCCGGGCGTACACCGGGTCCATGGCGTGCTCGGCGTCGATGTAGGCGCAGATGCCGCCGTTGCGCTGGGCCTCGGCCACGACGTGCATGGCCAGGGTGGACTTGCCCGAGGACTCCGGGCCGTAGATCTCGACGACCCGTCCCCGAGGGAGGCCTCCCACCCCGAGGGCCAGGTCGAGCGCCAAGGCGCCCGTCGGGATGGCTTCGATGGCCATGGTGGTCTTCTCACCCATCCGCATGATGGAGCCCTTGCCGAATTGCTTGTCGATCTGGGCCAGTGCCATGTCGAGTGCTTTGTCCCGCTCCATTGCCGTTCTCCTTCGTGGCTGCCTGCGTTCTGGAGGGGACCGAAAGGCACGGTCCCGATGTGTCCGACCCTACGGAAGGGGTGTCACAGAGTTCCCCGGGAGGACCACAGCAGCGTAACTTCGAACGAGTGTTCGATCAAGCACCTCGGCCCGAAGCGACGGCCGGGACTTCGGCGTGGGCCGCCGCGTCGGCCGCCTCGGCCGGGTCGAGCGGGCGCATCGCCAGGTCGACGGCGGCCCAGATGGTGTAGGAGAACGGGTAGAAGACGATCGGCACGATCACCGCCACCAGCCCGGCGGCGATGAGCATCGGCACGGCGGCGATGTCGGGGTAGCTCAGGATGCTGCCGACGACGAGCACCGCCGCCAGTAGGCCGAACGTCACGATCGTGTTCATCGTGAGCGCACCCAGGAGGAACCCCGGCTGGCGCTCGTAGCGGTAGCCGCACGTGCGGCACCGGTCGACCTTGCCGAACCAGCCCCGGAACCAGGCCTTGCCGCCGCACCGGGGACAGCGGCGCAGCAGCGCCCGGCCGAGCATCGGCCAGAAGTCGGTGCGCACCTGTCCGCGGGCCACGACACGATCGTACGGAGGCGGGACCGGCGGCCATACTCCTGCGGGTGCGCCGTGCTCTCGGGACGATCTGCCTCACCCTGGGGCTGCTCAGCGCATCGCTGGCACTGTCGGCGTGGTGGGTGCAGCACACGGCGTTCGATACCCGCAACACCACGACGATCGCCGAGGCGGCCCTCCAGAACCCGGAGCTCCGTGCCGATCTGGCCCGGGGCATCGCCGACCGCGTGGCCACCGAGCTGGGCGTGGACCACGCCCTCGTCCAATCGGCAGCCGATGCGACGCTCGTGCGCCCCGACATCGCCATCGCCTTCTCGTCGGTGCTGCGCGACATCCACAGCCGGCTGATCGGCCAGTCGACCGGCCCCGTCGTGGTGGCGCCTGAGCTCGTCGCCCGAGCCATCGGCAACCCGGCGGCGGCCCAGCTCCCCCCGGTGTCGATCGACATCCCCACGTTCGACGCCCTCGACACCACCCGCAAGACCCTGCGCGACGTCATCCCCATCCTCATCTACATCGCCGTGGTGCTGGTCGTGCTGGGGCTGCTGATCCACTCGAGCAAGCCCACCGCGCTGCGCACGCTCGGCGCCTGGTTCCTGGCCGCCAGCGTGTTCGAGCTCCTGATCGCCTACGCCCTGCCCGTCCTCGTGCTGCCGGCGCTGGTCGACAGCCCCTATGCCGAGCTGGTGGCCGAGGTCGACAAGGCCACGCTCGGGCCCCTGGTCGGCGTGCTCATCATGCTCGCCGGCGCCGGCGTCGCATGCCTGGTGGCCGGATCGTGGCTCGACCGACCCGACCGGCCGCAGCCCGGGACGTGGAGCACCGCTGCGTCGCGGTGAGCTTTCGGCCTCCGCCCGCCGGGAGGGCTCGTCTACACTGCAGGGTCCCTGGTGGCCGTAGCTCAGGTGGTTAGAGCGTCAGGTTGTGGCCCTGAAGGTCGGGGGTTCGAGTCCCCTCGGTCACCCCACGGCGGTGTTCGCCGGGCACCCCCGGCTATCGTCGCCCAGCGCGCGCCTCTAGCTCAATGGCAGAGCAACGGACTCTTAATCCGCAGGTTCTGGGTTCGAATCCCAGGGGGCGCACGTTCGTGACCAGCAGTTATTTCGGCGACATGAGCGAGCGACGCCTCCGTCGCACGCGTAACTCACCGCGAAAGTCCGGACGATAGATCGACCGATAGCCTCGCCGCGTGACGCCCGCGAAGCAGCGCTTCCGCGCCAAGATCCGACGACGAGGCGGCCACGACGTGTGGACCGGATTCACGGACAAGCGCGGCGTGGGCATGGTCCGCATCGATGGCCGACTCCGAACGGTTCAGCGCGCCGCATGGGAGTTCGAGCATGGACCGGTCCCCGACGGCATGCGCGTGATGAGCTGCCCGAAACAGCGAGCGTGCGTGCGCGTCGCGCATCTGTCGCTGTCCCTGTCCGCCGTTCGCGTCGCGAGCCGTCGCCTCGCCGCCCCCGAGGGCACGGCTCCCGCGCGAGGTCAGACCAGATGTCTGGGAACTCGTGGTCGCTGACGGAATGACTGCGGCCGGCACGCCCGGACGGCGATACCTCACCGTTCACGGCGACTGTGACGACGCGCTCAGACGCGCTCGCCGAGCTCGTCGCCCGAGCCAGACGAGATCTCGGCGACCTCCGCGTCCGAGAACTGGTGGACCGATACCTGCACGTGCTCTACCGGCCGCGGTCGTACAGCTTCGGACTGGCGCGCCGCGTTCTCCACGAGATCATCGAGCCGACCTTCGACGACGAACTCGCGGTCCGCCTGACCTCTGACCGTCTCGAGACCCTTTTAACCCCGCTGTACCGGGATCGCGGGCCAGCAACGACACGGCTCACACTCCAGATGCTGCATCAGGCCTTCGCGTGGGCCCAACGACACGGATGGTGCCAACAGGACCCCACCGAAGGATTCACCCTCCGCCGACTTCGCTGAACTCCCGACATTGGCGAATGCCCTCACCGCCGACACGCGCGATCGCGATGCTCCTACCGGTCGTCGTGCATCCCTCTTCCGCTCGACCCGGGACTGTCCGAAGGTTTGTGTAACCGGCGTGATCTGAGGGTCCACGGCTGAGGGACTGTGGATCTAACGGTGTGTCCGGCCTGACAGGTCTGCCGTGAGGTGGGCTGAAGGCAGCGGTGATGACCGCGACACTGGAGACCGTGGCCAAGAAGAAGGAGTTGCCGCCTGAGTCGGCTGAGCTGCAGGCGGCTCGAGAGCTGGTCCGCCAGGCGAAAGAGCAGGGCTTGTCGTTGACGGGCCCGGACGGGCTGTTGAAGCAGCTGACCAAGACGGTTCTCGAGGCGGCGTTGGATGAGGAGCTCACCGAGCATCTCGGCCACGAACGGCGGGCGCCGGCGACGGGTGGGAATGTGCGTAACGGCGGCGTCGTCGCCGTAGAGGTAGGCGACCATGAGGTGGAGTCCCTCGTCGTTTCCGAACGTGGCGAGAAGGATGGCGGCGATCGCCTCCGATTGACCACTGATACCACCGGCGGCGAGCGCACGACCTTCTTGCTGCACGGCATCGCGTAGCGTCCGCGGTAGGCCCGAAGTGCTGACGATTGCGAGTCGGACCGTCTGGGCCGCGACTTCGGTCTCGAGTCGCGAGAGGCTGACTGGCTCGCCGGTCCACCACAACACGCTGGAAGGGTCGCGAGCGAGAAGTCGGCGCTCGACTTCGGTGGCGAGACGGTCCGTCCACGCTCCGGGACTGGCGACGGTGAGGTGCAAGGCAGTGTCGGTGTCGAACCCGATCCAGTTCGCGACCCGGTTGGCGACTTGCTCGCATTTCGGTTCGGCGTCGAGGGCGAGCAGCGCGTAGACGGTGGCGAGCGCCGGTAGGGACGTCATCGGGTTGTAGCCGCTGATGGGCGCGCCGGATGCAGCCGCGTCGCAATAGGCAACGAATCGAGGGGACGTCGGTCCGCCCGTTGCCGGCAACTGGTAAATGTCGGCCATGGTCGCCAGGGTGGGTGTGACGGTGATCACGCGACGTCCCGTGTCACGGTGAGCCGCATCCCTCCTGCGATCGCGAGGGCGGTGTAGCCGATGAGCAGAAGTGTTGCCGCGGCGATCGGAAGCGGGTGGTCGAGTGTTCCCGACTGCGTGAGGGCGTTGGCGGCGCCGAGGGGCAACCACTTGGCTGTGCTCGGCAGTACAGCGAGCAGAGCGTTTTCCACGATGAGCTGCCAGACCAGAGCACCGATAACTGCGGCAACCTGGTTGCGAACGATGGCGCCGATACCGAGGCCGATGAGTGCATAGAGCACGGTGACGGCCGCGCAGCCCGCGAGCACGCCCGCGACATCCCGACTCAACCACGAGATATTGGCGTCGTGCGCGGACAGTGCCGGAAGCCCGAGCGCCAACGTCACCAGGGTGCACAGCGAGGCGACAACTACCGCGATGAGCGCGACGGCGGCGGCCTTGGCGGCGATGACTCGTCCACGGTGGGCTGTGACGAGCAGCGCGGAGACGATGGTGTTGTGCCGGTATTCGCCGGCGACGGCGGTGGTGCCAATGACGAGGGCGAGGATGCATCCATTGGCGGCGCTGCTGGTGATCGCTCGGATGCCCGCGACGGTGTCGAGGGCAGGGAGGCCGTTGTGGCCGGCCCCGGCGATGGTGATGCCGACGCTCAATGCGGTCGCGGCGACGGCGGCGGCGATGGTGCCGTAGGTGGCGCGGATGGTGCGGAGCTTGATGAGTTCGGCGCGTATGAGGGCGGTCATTGCGGGGCTCCCGTTCGGGTGAGCTCGAGGAACATCTCTTCCAGGTCGAAATTCTGTTCGGTGATCTCGTAGATGACGATGCTGTTGGCAGCGGCGGTGAGGCCGACAGTTTCGGGGGCGGTGTCGTAGGCGACGAGCTCGAAACCGGTTACCTCGGCGGCGATGCCTTTGGCCGCGAGGGCATCGCGCAATGCCGCCGCTTGGGGGGAACGCACTCGCACGCCGGTGGCGGCCCGTCGGCTCAGTTCGCTGAGAGAGGAGTGAGCGACGAGGCGTCCGTGGGCGATGATCACGACGTCGTCGACGAGTAGCGCCATCTCGGTGAGCCGGTGGCTGGACACGAGGACGGTTCCGCCGTCGTCGGCGAAGGTCCGCAGCAGATGCCGGAGCCGGTGCACGCCTTCGGGGTCGAGGCCGTTGGCGGGCTCGTCGAGGATGAGAATGCGGGGGCGACCGAGCAGCGCGACCGCAAGGCTCAGTCGTTGGCGCATGCCAAGGGAGAAGCCGCCGGTTCGACGGTGGGCGGCCGCGCTGAGACCGACCTCGTCGAGCACCACGTCCACGCGTGTAGAGGGAAGGTCGATGGCGGCGGCGATCATGCGGCGGTGGTCTCGGGCCCTTCGTCCCGGGTGAAGGCTGTTTGATTCGAGCGCGGCACCAACCACTCGACACGGCTGTTCGAGCTCGGTGTAGCCGCGGCCGGCGATGCGGGCGGCACCCGAGGTAGGCGCGACCAGGCCGAGCAACATCCGCAGGGTGGTGCTCTTGCCGGCGCCGTTGGGCCCGAGGAACCGGCAGACGGTGCCGGCCTGGACGCTGAAGCTCAGGTCGTCGACCACGGTGATGTCACCGAATCGTTTGGTGAGGCCTTCCACCTCGATCGCGTTGTGCATCTGATGAGCATCTGAGATATTCGGGCCGCTGCCATCGGTCTGGACGCCCGGCTGCGGTCTGTCCTCTGGCAGGTCCCCATCCGGGTGGAATCGGCCGTTTGGCAGAGGGACAGCTCAAGCCTGTTTCGGTAACGTCGAGCCGTGTGGGTATGGATGCGGGCGCTCGTGCGACGCCATCCAACTGCGACCGATGTCGGTCTCGCGATCGTGCTCGCCGTCGCCGCGCTCATCTCGGTCAACGCCACGGTCAACCTCCTCGCCGCCAACATCCCCGGTTACGACCGACCCTCCACCGTCACAGCAACGCTGTGCATGCTCGCCATCACCGTTCCGGTGGTGGCGCGGCGGTGGCTCCCGCTCACGACACTCGCGGCGATCACCGTCGCGTTCGTGGTCGGCCGCTACTTCTACGACATGCCCGAAACGAGCGTGACCCTGATCGCCCTGGACGTCGGCCTGTTCAGCGCCGCGCTCCATGGCAAGCCGCCACGACGAGCATGGGTGCTCGGCGCCACGTACGCCGCGATCTGCCTGGAGGTGTTCCGCGAGCTCTTCTTCACCGATGTCACCGAGTACCCCGGTCGACTCTGGGCCCAATGGTTCCTGCTCGTGTACAACGCGATGATACTGGCGTTGCCGTGGGCGTTGGGCGCTGTCATCCGGTCGCTGCAAGCACGGGGCATCGAACTCGCTCGACGGGCTGACGAGCTGCAACGTGAACGCGAAGAACGGGCGGCTCACGCCGTGTTCGACGAGCGAGTGCGCATTGCTCGCGAGCTCCACGATGTGGTGGCGCACCACGTGAGCGTCATGGGCGTGCAAGCGGGCGCGGCCCGCCACGTCATGGCCCGCGACCCCTCCGGTGCCCAGGCCGCCCTCGCGTCCGTCGAGGCGGCCAGCCGCGAGGCGGTCGCCGAACTCCACAACATGCTCGGGTTCCTCCGGCAAGGAAACACCCCAGACGACCCCGAAAATCTCGCACCCCAACCCGGGCTTCGGGAGATCGAGCCCCTCGTCGCGAAGCTCCGGAGTGCTGCCCTCCACGTCGACCTCGACGTCACGGGCACCAAGCGGGAGCTCCCCCGCACCCTGGAGCTCTCCGCCTACCGAGTTGTGCAAGAAGCACTGACCAACACGCTCAAACATGGCAACGCACGCCACGCGTCCGTCACCCTCGCGTACGAACCAACGACGCTCACCATCACGATCGTCGACGACGGATCGGGTGCCCCATCCCACCCCGATCGGGCCTCCGGCGGCGTGGGGCTGATCGGGATGCGCGAGCGCGTGCACCTGCACGGCGGCCAGCTCCGGGCCCGGCCCCGACCCGAGGGCGGGTTCGCGGTGCATGCGACGTTTCCGATCCCGGAGGCGTCGCAGTGATCACCGTCGTGCTCGCCGACGACCAGGCCATGGTCCACGCCGGGTTCCGGATGATCCTCGAAGCCGAGGACGAGTTCGACGTCCGCGGCGAAGCCGAAGACGGCACGGACGCCGTCGAGCTCGTGACGCGTGTCCGGCCCGACGTCGTGCTCATGGACGTACAGATGCCACGCCTCGACGGCATAACCGCCACCCGCCGAATCGTCGCATCCGGTGTCGCGTCCGCGTCATCATCCTCACGACGTTCGAGCGCGACGACTACGTCTACGAGGCGCTACGCGCGGGCGCCAGCGGGTTCCTGCTCAAGAACTCACCACCAGAGGAACTCATTCACGCCATTCGCGTGGTCGCGCAGGGTGACGCCCTTCTCGCCCCCTCGGTGACGAGGCGGCTGATCTCGACATTCGTGCAGCAACCTCTCCCCAGGCCGACGAGCCGATGGCCGGCTCACGGACCGAGAACTGGAGGTGCTGCGACTGCTCGCCACCGGCAAGAGCAACGCCGAGCTCGCCGACGAGCTGTACATCAGTGAGGGAACCATCAAGACACACGTGTCGAGCGTGCTATCCAAGCTGGGCTTGCACCGATCGCGTCCAGGCCGTGGTGTTCGCCTACAACAACGGGGTCGTCACGCCCGGTGGATGAGCGCGACCGCGATCGGCGCTCGGTCGAAGTCTGGGCCGGTGGGAGATCCACGGCGTATCGCGGTGCGCAACCAACTGATCTGGTGCGCCGGGGTCGCCGTCGCGTTCCAAGTATTAGCCTTCGCATCGACGCAGGCTCAGTTCGTGCGAGCCCACAGCCCGTCGCAAAACGACCCCTATGACGTGGTCGTGTCGTTCACCATGTTCTTCGTACCGGCCGTCGCGTGCATCGGAGGTATCCGCGTCGCGTTGTGCCGAGCGGACCGAGGCCTCGACCTCGCCCGCGTGGACGGCGTTCTTCGTACCGCGATCACCAGCGACCTGCTCGTGGCCGCGACGGCGGCGACAGATGTGGTAGCGGTCGCCTTCCGAGCCGACAACGAGCGGTGGACCACGATCACGCTCCCACTCATCATGTTCGTTGTCCTGCTCCTCGGATCGTGCTCGCTGTCCCTGCGCTCGCTTCTTCGCGCTACGGCCAACTGGGGATCGTGAAGATGGATGCAGTGTTCTTGAGGATGCCGTCGAACTCGGCGGCCAGCGCCGAGCCTTGTGTTCGGGAGTCGAGCCGGCCGACGGCTCGACCGAATCTTCGATCGGATCGTCGAGGGAACCGGTGGTCTGCGGGCCGCACCCCTGCGCTGGCTGACCGCCGTGTCGGTCGCTGCAGGGATGTTCGTCGCCGGCAGCCTCGGCCTCCAGGAACACGAGCTGGGATGGCACGCGGTCGTCGAGTGCGCCATCTTCGCCATCGTCACTCTTGCGTTTCTGGTTGAAGCAAGCGGCACGTTGCGGATCGTCCACATCCAGTACAACGGCGCGGTGGACAGTCGGCAGCGTCTGCGGTCTTCGTCCTCATCGCGCTGAGCCGTTAAGCGGCGATCCAGTGGCGCAAGCCGT